>NZ_CP174199.1:4750000-5620212 GCF_045344305.1 Pseudomonas sp. KnCO4 | reverse complement strand
GGATTTCCCCTGAGTTTGAAAGCCGGATGAGGCAAAAACAAACCGCCATTGTACCGGTCGAGCGCCCAGTTATCCACATGTGGACACGTTAGGAGCCATGACAAAACAGCCATTTATCGACCAAAACGGCTTTGCCTCGGTGTGAATAAGCCCTGTGGATAAACGCCCTTGAGGGCTATGCACAACCCTGAGCACCATCCTGTTGATAACTCATCTGTGGATAACGACTGATTTCATCCACAGCTTTCGCCCACGAACAAAACAAGCGCAGCACCGGTTGAAAACACAGTTGTGAAATCCTGCACGCCTTGATTTTACTGGGCTACACAAGGTTATCCACAGAAGGTTATCCACCTAAGATCTATAAGTTCTTCAGAAAAGCTTTTTATATGTCTCTTCTTTTTTTTCATGTTGTCCCCAATGTCGCTGTCCGATCAAGCACCTTGGTGATGCCAGATTGAGCCACCGTCCATCACACGCTCTATATGGAAAGGCTGGTTGGAAATTGACCTATGGGCTTGCTTTCTCTAGAATCGCCGGTCTCTTAAAAAGGGGGCCATCCCGGCCCGTCGTCGACAAACCAGGTAACACGCCATGAAACGTACTTTCCAACCAAGCACCATCAAGCGCGCGCGCACCCACGGCTTCCGTGCCCGTATGGCTACCAAGAACGGCCGCGCTGTTCTGTCGCGTCGTCGTGCCAAAGGCCGTAAGCGTCTGGCCATTTGATTTTTCGGCACAGGTGGTGAGTCAGGACTTCAGTCGGGAAAAGCGACTGCTTACACCCCGGCATTTCAAAGCGGTCTTCGACTCCCCAACCGGCAAGGTTCCAGGGAAAAACCTGCTGATCCTTGCTCGCGAGAACGGCCTCGATCACCCACGCCTAGGCCTGGTAATCGGAAAGAAGAGCGTCAAGCTCGCCGTTCAACGCAACCGCCTCAAGCGCTTGATGCGCGATTCCTTTCGTCTGAACCAGCATTTGCTTGCCGGGCTGGACATCGTGATCGTCGCGCGCAAGGGATTGGGTGAGATAGAAAACCCGGAATTGCACCAACACTTTGGCAAACTCTGGAAACGCCTGGCGCGCAGCCGGCCCGCTCCAGCAGTTACCGCCGATTCCGCAGGGGTAGACAGCCAAGATGCGTAAACTGGCCCTCGTTCCGATCCAGTTTTACCGTTATGCCATTAGTCCTCTGATGGCCAGTCACTGTCGTTTCTTCCCCAGTTGCTCCTGTTACGCTTATGAAGCCATTGAAAACCACGGCCTCTGGCGTGGTGGGTGGCTAGCCGTTCGTCGCCTGGGGCGTTGTCATCCGTGGAACGACGGCGGTTTCGATCCCGTTCCTCCCGCTCCTTCCTCCCGAACTTCTTCGATAGCCGAGTAATCATGGATATTAAACGCACGATCCTGATCGTCGCCCTGGCAATCGTGTCCTACGTCATGGTCCTCAAGTGGAACCAGGACTACGGCCAGGCTGCCCTGCCGACTCAGAATACTGCTGCCAGCACTGTTGCCCCGGGCTTGCCGGATGGCGTACCGGCCGGTAATGCCGGCGCCAGCGCCGATGTGCCGAGCGCCAATGCCGAAACCAGCGCTGCCGAACTGGCACCGGTTGCGGTCAGCAAGGACCTGATCCGGGTCAAGACCGATGTCCTGGACCTGGCTATCGATCCGGTCGGTGGCGACATCGTCCAGCTGAACCTGCCGAAGTTCCCACGTCGCCAGGACCACCCGGAGATTCCGTTCCAGCTGTTCGATAACGGTGGCGAGCGTGTCTACCTGGCACAAAGCGGCCTGACCGGTGTCAACGGCCCGGACGCCCGCCCAACTGGCCGCCCGCTGTACGCTGCCGACCAGAAGGGTTACCAGCTGGCTGATGGCCAGGACCAACTGGTGGTCGACCTGAAGTTCAGCGACAACGGTGTCAACTACATCAAGCGCTTCAGCTTCAAGCGTGGTGAGTATGACCTGACCGTCACTTACCTGATCGACAACCAGAGTGGCCAGGCCTGGAACGGCAACATGTTTGCCCAGCTCAAGCGTGATGCCAGCTCCGACCCGTCGTCGAGCACTGCCACCGGCACTGCGACCTACCTGGGCGCTGCCTTGTGGACAGCTTCCGAGCCTTACAAAAAGGTCTCGATGAAGGACATCGACAAAGGTAATTTGAAAGAAAACGTGTCCGGCGGTTGGGTTGCCTGGCTGCAGCACTACTTCGTGACCGCCTGGATTCCGGCCAAGTCGGACAGCAACGTTGTCCAGACCCGCAAGGACAGCCAAGGCAACTACATCATCGGCTACACCGGCCCGGCCCTCAGCGTGCCTGCTGGCGGCAAGGTTGAAACCAGCGCGATGCTGTACGCCGGCCCGAAAATCCAGTCCAAGCTGAAAGAGTTGTCCCCAGGCCTGGAACTGACCGTCGACTATGGTTTCCTGTGGTTCATTGCCCAGCCGATCTTCTGGCTGCTGCAACATATCCACAGCCTGCTGGGTAACTGGGGCTGGTCGATCATCGTCCTGACCATGCTCATCAAGGGTCTGTTCTTCCCGCTGTCGGCTGCCAGCTACCGCTCGATGGCGCGCATGCGTGCCGTTGCACCGAAGCTTGCTGCGCTCAAGGAACGCTTCGGTGATGATCGCCAGAAGATGTCCCAGGCGATGATGGAGCTGTACAAGAAAGAGAAGATCAACCCGCTGGGCGGCTGCCTGCCGATCCTGGTACAGATGCCGGTATTCCTGGCCCTGTACTGGGTACTGCTGGAAAGCGTGGAAATGCGCCAGGCCCCGTGGATGCTGTGGATTACCGACCTGTCGATCAAGGATCCGTTCTTCATCCTGCCGATCATCATGGGCGCCACCATGTTCATCCAGCAGCGCCTGAACCCGACCCCACCGGATCCGATGCAGGCCAAGGTGATGAAAATGATGCCGATCATCTTCACCTTCTTCTTCCTGTGGTTCCCGGCCGGCCTGGTGCTGTACTGGGTTGTGAACAACTGCTTGTCGATCGCACAGCAGTGGTACATCACCCGCAGCATCGAAGCAGCCAGCAAAAAAGCTGCTGCTTGACAGGCTGTTGCGCTAGCCTGTGAATAAAAAACGCCCCCTAGTGGGGCGTTTTTGCTATCTGTCGTTTTGTCGTAGAGGCTTTCGAGCATGAACATTGTGCGTGAAACCATCGCTGCCATCGCTACCGCCCAGGGCCGCGGCGGTGTCGGTATTGTCAGGTTGTCCGGCCCTCTGGCTGCCAAGGCCGGGCAGCTGATAACCGGCCGTACGCTGACCCCGCGGCATGCCCACTACGGCCCGTTCCGCGACGAGGAAGGGCTGGTGCTGGACGAAGGGATCGCGCTGTTCTTCCCCGGGCCGAATTCGTTCACCGGTGAGGACGTGCTCGAACTGCAGGGCCATGGTGGCCCAGTGGTCCTGGACATGTTGCTGCAGCGCTGTGTACAAGTTGGCTGCCGCTTGGCCCGCCCGGGCGAATTCAGCGAGCGCGCATTCCTCAACGACAAACTCGACCTGGCCCAGGCCGAAGCCATCGCTGACCTGATCGAAGCCAGCTCAAGCCAGGCGGCGCGCAATGCCCTGCGTTCGCTGCAGGGGGAATTCTCGAAACGTGTGCATTCCCTGACCGAAGCGTTGATTGCCCTGCGGATTTACGTCGAGGCGGCAATCGACTTCCCTGAGGAGGAGATCGACTTCCTGGCTGATGGCCATGTCCTGTCGATGCTCGATGCAGTGCGCCTGGCGTTGTCCACAGTGCAACGTGAAGCCGGGCAGGGCGCCTTGTTGCGTGACGGCATGACCGTGGTCATCGCCGGGCGGCCGAACGCCGGCAAATCGAGCCTGCTGAACCAGCTGGCCGGGCGGGAAGCTGCGATCGTCACTGATATCGCCGGTACCACCCGGGACATCCTGCGTGAACATATCCACATCGACGGTATGCCGCTGCATGTCGTCGATACCGCTGGCCTGCGCGACACCGACGACCATGTGGAAAAGATCGGTGTGGAACGCGCACTGAAAGCCATTGGCGAGGCCGACCGAGTGCTGCTGGTGGTGGATTCGACCGCGCCCGAGGCCAGCGATCCCTTCGCCCTGTGGCCGGAATTTCTCGACCAGCGGCCAGACCCGGCCAAGGTCACGCTGATCCGCAACAAGGCCGACCTGAGTGGTGAGCCGGTGGCGCTTGAGCAGTGTGATGACGGCCATGTGACGATAACCCTTAGCGCCAAAGGGGACGACCTGGGGCTGCAACTGTTGCGTGACCACCTGAAGGCCTGCATGGGCTATGAGCAGACAGCCGAAAGTGGTTTCAGCGCTCGTCGACGCCACCTGGATGCCTTGCGTCAGGCCAGCGAGCATCTGGAGCATGGCCGTGCCCAACTCACGCTGGCCGGGGCAGGCGAGCTGTTGGCAGAAGACCTCCGCCAGGCACAGCAGGCCTTGGGCGAGATTACCGGGGCATTCAGCTCTGACGACCTGCTAGGGCGGATCTTCTCCAGTTTCTGCATCGGCAAGTAATCCACAACCAGGCAAGGCCAAGGGCCGCTCCTTCGGGAGCGGCTTTTTTTTGCCCTGAATTTCATCGCAGCAGATGCCCGTAGCCAAGCGAACGGAGTGTCTGTGGGAACGGGCCTGCCCACGAAGAACGCCTCACAAAGCCTGAGATTCTGTAGCTGTACCGATATTTCGCGGTCTCGCCCGCTTTCTCCTTGTCTGGACCTGGCCGCTATCTCGATGATTTTCCTGATCGAGGTTGAAAACGCGTTCAGGAGCCCTGTGGAAAACTCCCCTTCAGCTCCGTTGATAAGCAGGCTTTTTTTCTGAGGACAAACCGCCCTGTGGGTAAGCAGGCATTTAATCCACAGGCTAAATCGCGTTATCCAGAGCCCTCATGGCCCTCCAGCCACAGGGTTTAATTTCTCTCAACGTAGCGTGAATCATGGGCTGTGTGAGTTTATCCACAGATACGGCTGTGCATAAGAATAAACATAAAAACAAAGCTTTTTTAAATTTTTCCTCTTTGATTTCTGTTGTCTGCCATTCATCCACAGGTTGGTCAAAATTTGCTCAGACGGTTTCTTTAAAGGGGGTGAAGTCCCTATACTTGTCGGCTTACCTTCTCTATTCGCAAAAACAGGCACGAGGTGCGTGGTGGATTTCCCTTCCCGTTTTGAAGTGATCGTCATCGGCGGCGGCCATGCCGGTACCGAGGCTGCGCTTGCGTCTGCACGCATGGGTGTGAAAACCCTGCTGCTGACCCATAACGTGGAAACCCTCGGTCACATGAGCTGCAACCCCGCCATCGGCGGCATTGGCAAAAGCCATCTGGTCAAAGAGATCGATGCCCTCGGCGGCGCCATGGCGTTGGCCACCGACAAGAGCGGCATCCAGTTCCGCGTTCTGAACAACCGCAAGGGCCCGGCCGTACGCGCTACCCGTGCACAGGCCGACCGCGCCATCTACAAGGCAGTGGTGCGTGAAATCCTTGAAAACCAGCCAAACCTGTGGATATTCCAGCAGTCCTGCGACGACCTGATCGTCGAACAGGACCAGGTCAAAGGCGTGGTGACCCAGATGGGCCTGCGTTTCTTCGCTGAATCGGTGGTATTGACCACCGGTACCTTCCTCGGCGGCCTTATCCACATTGGTCTGCAGAACCATTCCGGTGGTCGCGCAGGTGATCCGCCTTCGATCGCCCTGGCCCACCGCATGCGTGAACTGCCGCTGCGCGTCGGGCGCCTGAAAACCGGTACGCCGCCACGCATCGACGGCCGTTCGGTGGATTTCTCGGTGATGACCGAACAGCCAGGCGATACACCGATTCCGGTGATGTCGTTCATGGGCAATGCCGAGATGCATCCGCGCCAGGTGAGCTGCTGGATTACCCACACCAACGCCCGCACCCACGAAATCATTGCCTCGAACCTTGACCGGTCGCCGATGTACTCGGGTGTGATCGAAGGGGTCGGCCCGCGCTACTGCCCGTCGATCGAAGACAAGATCCACCGCTTCGCCGACAAGGAAAGCCACCAGGTGTTCATCGAGCCGGAAGGCCTGAATACCCACGAGCTGTACCCCAACGGTATTTCCACTTCGCTGCCGTTTGACGTGCAACTGGAACTGGTGCGTTCGATCCGCGGTATGGAAAACGCCCACATCGTGCGTCCGGGCTATGCCATCGAGTACGACTACTTCGACCCGCGCGACCTCAAGTACAGCCTCGAAACCAAAGTCATCGGCGGCCTGTTCTTCGCTGGCCAGATCAACGGCACCACCGGTTACGAAGAAGCCGGCGCCCAAGGCCTGCTGGCCGGTACCAACGCCGCCCTGCGGGCGCAGGGCCGTGACAGCTGGTGCCCGCGTCGCGACGAGGCCTACATCGGTGTGCTGGTGGATGACCTGATTACCCTGGGTACCCAGGAGCCGTACCGCATGTTCACTTCACGTGCCGAGTACCGCCTGATCCTGCGCGAAGACAACGCCGATCTGCGTCTGACCGAAAAGGGCCGTGAACTTGGCCTGATCGACGACCAGCGCTGGGCCGCCTTCTGCGCCAAGCGCGACGGCATTGAGCGTGAGGAACAACGCCTGAAATCGACCTGGGTACGGCCGAACACCGAGCAAGGCCAGGCCATTGTGGATAAGTTCGGTACGCCGCTCAGCCACGAGTACAGCCTGCTCAACCTGCTGGCTCGCCCGGAAATCGACTACGCCGGCCTGATCGAGGCGACCGGTGGTGAAGCGATCGATCCACAGGTCGCCGAACAGGTCGAGATCCGCACCAAGTACGCCGGTTACATCGACCGGCAGCAGGATGAAATCGCTCGCCTGCGTGCCAGCGAAGACACCCGCCTGCCTGTGGATATCGATTACTCGAGCATTTCCGGGCTGTCCAAGGAAATTCAGGGCAAGCTGGGCCAGACCCGTCCGGAAACCCTCGGCCAGGCTTCGCGCATTCCTGGCGTCACTCCGGCGGCGATTTCCCTGTTGCTGATTCACTTGAAGAAACGCGGCGCTGGCCGCGAATTGGAGCAAAGCGCTTGAGTTCCCTGGTCACCCCGCAACACGCTGAAGAGTTGTCCACAGGTGCGCGCCAGCTTGGTGTCGAGCTGAGCGCCGAGCAGCACGAAAAGCTGCTCGGCTACCTGGCCCTGTTGATCAAATGGAACAAAGCCTACAACCTGACTGCCGTGCGCGACCCCGACGAGATGGTGTCGCGTCATCTGCTCGACAGCCTCAGCGTCATGCCGTTTATCCACAGCGAACGTGACAACTGGCTGGATGTCGGCAGTGGCGGCGGCATGCCTGGCATCCCATTGGCTATCCTGCATCCGCACAAGCGGGTGACGGTGCTGGATGCCAACGGCAAGAAGACGCGCTTCCTGACCCAGGTGAAAATGGAACTCAAGCTGGACAACCTCACGGTTATCCACAGCCGGGTCGAGGCCTTCCAGCCGGCGCAACCGTTCAACGGGATCATCTCCCGCGCTTTCAGCAGCATGGAAAATTTCACCAACTGGACCCGCCACCTGGGCGACACCGGGACGCAATGGCTTGCAATGAAGGGGCTGCATCCTGCCGATGAACTGGTAGCATTGCCCGCAGACTTCACAGTGGAAAGCGAGCAGGCCCTGACCGTTCCAGGTTGCCAGGGCCAGCGCCATCTGCTGATACTGCGCCGCAAGGCATGACTGGGAACACACGCAACAATGGCTAAGGTATTCGCAATCGCGAACCAGAAGGGTGGTGTGGGCAAGACCACCACCTGTATCAATCTCGCTGCCTCGCTGGCCGCAACCAAGCGTCGTGTGCTGCTGATCGACCTCGATCCGCAAGGCAACGCCACCATGGGCAGCGGTGTGGACAAGCACGAGCTCGAGCACTCGGTCTACGACCTGCTGATCGGGGAATGCGACCTGGCCCAGGCCATGCATTACTCCGAGCACGGTGGTTTCCAGTTGCTGCCGGCGAACCGTGACCTGACTGCCGCCGAAGTGGTGCTGCTGGAAATGCAGGTCAAGGAAAGCCGCCTGCGCAACGCCCTGGCACCGATCCGCGACAACTACGACTACATCCTCATCGACTGCCCGCCGTCGCTGTCGATGCTGACGCTCAACGCCCTGGTCGCCTCGGATGGCGTGATCATCCCGATGCAGTGCGAATATTACGCGCTGGAAGGTCTCAGTGACCTTGTGGATAACATCAAGCGCATCGCTGCCCGGTTGAATCCGGAGCTGAAGATCGAGGGCCTGCTGCGGACCATGTACGACCCGCGGCTGAGCCTGAACAACGATGTTTCGGCGCAGCTGAAGGAGCACTTCGGCCCGCAGCTGTACGACACGGTCATTCCGCGCAACATTCGCCTGGCCGAGGCCCCCAGCTTCGGCATGCCGGCCCTGGCCTACGACAAGCAATCGCGCGGCGCGCTGGCGTATCTGGCCCTGGCCGGGGAACTGGTCCGCCGTCAACGCCGTCAATCACGCACTGCACAAACAACTTAAGGAATCCGTATGGCCGTCAAGAAACGGGGTCTCGGACGTGGGTTGGATGCACTGCTCAGTGGTCCTTCCGTCAGCGCGCTCGAAGAGCAGGCTGTGCAGATCGACCAGAAAGAACTGCAACACCTGCCGGTCGAGCTGATCCAGCGTGGCAAGTACCAGCCACGCCGGGACATGGACCCGGAGGCGCTGGAAGAGCTTGCGCACTCGATTCGCAACCATGGCGTGATGCAACCGATCGTGGTGCGCCCGATCGGCGACAACCGCTACGAGATCATCGCCGGTGAGCGCCGCTGGCGTGCTACCCAGCAGGCCGGCCTGGACAAGATCCCGGCCATGGTCCGCGAAGTGCCCGACGAAGCTGCCATCGCCATGGCACTGATCGAGAACATCCAGCGCGAAGACCTCAACCCGCTGGAAGAGGCCCTGGCGCTGCAGCGCCTGCAGCAGGAATTCGAACTCACCCAGCAGCAGGTGGCCGACGCCGTAGGCAAGTCGCGGGTAACCGTGGCCAACCTGCTGCGCCTGATCACCTTGCCTGAGGCGATCAAGACCATGCTCGCCCATGGCGACCTGGAGATGGGCCATGCGCGTGCATTGCTCGGGCTGGAAGAAGGCCGTCAGGAAGAGGGGGCGCGTCATGTTGTCGCACGCGGCCTCACCGTGCGCCAAACCGAGGCACTGGTTCGTCAGTGGCTCAGCGACAAACCTGATCCGGTCGAGCCGAGCAAACCTGATCCGGATATCGCACGCCTTGAACAGCGTCTCGCAGAGCGCCTGGGCTCGGCCGTGCAGATCCGTCATGGCAACAAGGGCAAAGGCCAGCTGGTTATTCGCTACAACTCGCTTGACGAGTTGCAAGGCGTGCTTGCTCACATCCGCTGAAACAATTCCTGTTGTAGCGTGCAGTCGGAAATCACTACGAAGAGTTGAATAGGGGTTAATCCACCCCTATACTCTGCGCGCATTTTGTCGGCACAAATTATGCCAAGTCATAGCTGACTTGTTGGTCGACTTCCGAGGAGCAGTTGTGATGGAAATCCGCACGCCAAACCGCCTGCCTTTCCATCGCTGGGCGGTTTTTCCGGTACTGCTGGCTCAATTCGTCGTACTGCTGCTGGCAACCTTGGTGTTGTGGCAGTGGAAAGGGGCGGTCAGTGGATATTCAGGCCTTTGCGGAGGTTTGATTGCCTGGCTACCCAACGTGTACTTCGCCTGGAAGGCTTTTCGCTTCAGCGGAGCCCGGGCGGCACAAGCCATCGTCAAGTCGTTTTACGCTGGCGAGGCAGGCAAGATGATTTTGACGGCAGTGCTTTTTGCACTGACCTTCGCAGGAGTGAAGCCATTGGCGCCGTTAGCAGTATTCGGCGTCTTCGTGCTGACCCTTTTGGTCAGCTGGTTCGCGCCCCTGCTGATGAATAAAAGACTTTCGAGACCTTAGGGCGTTTGAGGCAACCATGGCAGCAGAAACCGCTTCGGGCTATATCCAGCACCACTTGCAGAACCTGACCTACGGTCAACTACCAGACGGCAGCTGGGGCTTCGCCCATTCGGCTGCAGAAGCCAAGGCAATGGGCTTCTGGGCGTTCCACCTGGACACCCTGGGTTGGTCCGTCGCGCTGGGTCTGATCTTCCTGTTCATCTTCCGCATGGCGGCCAAGAAGGCGACTTCCGGCCAACCTGGCGGCCTGCAGAACTTCGTTGAAGTGCTGGTGGACTTCGTCAACGGCAGCGTGAAGGACTCCTTCCACGGCCGTAGCCCGGTAATCGCCCCGCTGGCGCTGACCATTTTCGTCTGGGTGTTCCTGATGAACGCCATCGACCTGGTACCGGTCGACTGGATTCCTCAGCTGGCCATCCTGATCTCCGGTGACCCGCACATTCCGTTCCGCGCCGTGTCGACCACCGACCCGAACGCGACCCTGGCCATGGCCTTCTGCGTGTTCGCCCTGATCATCTTCTACAGCATCAAGGTCAAGGGCCTGGGCGGCTTCATCGGTGAGCTGACCCTGCACCCGTTCGGCAGCAAGAACATCTTCGTGCAGATCCTGCTGATTCCGGTCAACTTCCTGCTGGAATTCGTCACCCTGATCGCCAAGCCGATCTCGCTGGCACTGCGTCTGTTCGGCAACATGTACGCTGGCGAGCTGGTGTTCATCCTGATCGCCGTGATGTTCGGCGCCGGCATCCTGTGGCTCAGCGGCCTGGGTGTGGTGCTGCAGTGGGCGTGGGCTGTGTTCCACATCCTGATCATCACCCTGCAAGCCTTCATCTTCATGATGCTTACCATCGTCTACCTGTCGATGGCTCACGAAGATAACCATTAAGACCGCCTGGCGTGTCTGATAGCCTTCCCCGCTCGTTTGGGGGGAGGGCTTAAAAAGTCCGCAAGGGCATGCTGTACCAAACGATTTGTTTTACCGCTTCAAACTAAAAACCTAACCAATACGACGTAAAAGTCGGGAGGAAAGATGGAAACTGTAGTTGGTCTGACCGCTATCGCTGTTGCTCTGCTGATCGGCCTGGGTGCTCTGGGTACCGCCATTGGTTTCGGCCTGCTGGGCGGCAAGTTCCTGGAAGGCGCTGCTCGTCAGCCTGAAATGGTTCCGATGCTGCAGGTCAAAATGTTCATCGTTGCCGGTCTGCTCGACGCCGTAACCATGATCGGTGTTGGTATCGCTCTGTTCTTCACCTTCGCGAACCCCTTCGTTGGTCAGATCGCCGGCTAATCACTCGTTTCCACGAGTTGATTGGTGTGATGGACAAAGACCGAGCGAGGTGTTGGCGTGAACATTAATGCAACCCTGATTGGCCAATCCGTTGCTTTTCTGATTTTTGTACTCTTCTGCATGAAGTATGTATGGCCTCCGGTCATCACTGCTCTGCAAGAGCGCCAAAAGAAGATTGCCGACGGCTTGGACGCTGCCAACCGCGCAGCTCGCGACCTGGAGCTGGCCCAAGAGAAAGCGGGTCAGCAACTGCGTGAAGCAAAGGCACAGGCAGCCGAAATCATTGAGCAAAGCAAGAAACGCGCTGCTCAGCTTGTCGAGGAAGCCCGTGAACAGGCTCGCGTCGAAGCTGACCGTGTGAAGGCTCAGGCTCAAGCCGAGATCGAACAGGAACTGAACAGCGTCAAAGACGCCCTGCGTGCCCAAGTGGGTGCCCTGGCTGTTGGCGGTGCTGAAAAGATCCTTGGCGCCACAATCGATCAAAACGCGCATGCGGAGCTGGTTAACAAACTGGCCGCTGAAATTTAAGCGAGGGCGATCATGGCAGAACTGACCACGTTGGCCCGACCTTACGCTAAGGCTGCCTTTGAGCATGCCCAGGCCCATCAGCAACTGGCCAATTGGTCAGCCATGCTCGGCCTGGCTGCTGCGGTGTCGGAAGACGACACCATGCAGCGCCTGCTCAAGGCCCCGCGACTGACAAGCGCAGAAAAGGCCGCCGCATTCATTGAAGTGTGCGGTGACAAGTTCGATGCACAGGCACAGAATTTCATTCATGTTGCCGCGGAAAACGACCGTCTCCTGCTCCTGCCGGAGATTGCCGCCCTGTTCGACCTGTACAAGGCCGAGCAAGAAAAATCCGTGGACGTGGAAGTCACCAGTGCTTTTGCGTTGAACCAAGAACAGCAAGACAAACTCGCCAAGGTTCTCAGTGCACGGCTCAGCCGGGAAGTGCGCCTGCACGCGTCGGAGGATGCCAGCCTGATCGGCGGCGTCGTCATCCGCGCCGGCGACCTGGTAATCGATGGCTCGGTTCGCGGCAAGATCGCGAAACTGGCCGAAGCATTGAAATCTTGAGTTTGAAGGGGCAGCAGAGCAATGCAGCAACTCAATCCTTCCGAAATTAGTGAAATCATCAAGGGTCGCATCGAGAAGCTCGATGTCGGCTCCCAAGCCCGTAACGAAGGTACCGTCGTAAGCGTTTCCGACGGTATCGTACGGATCCACGGTCTGGCCGACGCTATGTACGGCGAAATGATCGAGTTCCCGGGCGGCGTATACGGTATGGCACTGAACCTGGAGCAAGACTCCGTAGGTGCGGTGGTACTGGGTGCGTACACCTCCCTCGCCGAGGGCATGAGCGCCAAGTGCACCGGTCGCATCCTGGAAGTTCCGGTCGGCAAAGGCCTGCTGGGCCGCGTCGTCGACGCTCTGGGTAACCCGATCGATGGCAAAGGTCCTCTGACCACCACCGAAACCGACGCGGTCGAAAAGGTCGCTCCGGGCGTGATCTGGCGTAAATCGGTAGACCAGCCTGTACAGACTGGCTACAAGTCGGTTGACGCCATGATCCCGGTTGGCCGTGGCCAGCGCGAGCTGATCATCGGTGACCGTCAGATCGGTAAGACTGCCATGGCGGTCGACGCGATCATCAACCAGAAAAACAGCGGCATCTTCTGCGTATACGTGGCCGTAGGCCAGAAGCAGTCGACCATCGCCAACGTTGTGCGCAAGCTGGAAGAAGCCGGCGCCCTGGCCAACACCATCGTTGTTGCCGCCAGCGCCTCGGAATCGGCCGCGCTGCAGTTCCTGGCTCCTTACGCCGGCTGCACCATGGGCGAATACTTCCGTGACCGCGGTGAAGACGCCCTGATTGTTTACGATGACCTGTCCAAGCAGGCCGTTGCCTACCGTCAGATCTCCCTGCTGCTGCGCCGTCCACCAGGACGTGAAGCGTACCCAGGTGACGTGTTCTATCTCCACTCCCGTCTGCTGGAGCGTGCATCGCGCGTTTCGGAAGAGTACGTCGAGAAGTTCACCAATGGCGCAGTCACTGGCAAGACCGGTTCCCTGACCGCCCTGCCGATCATCGAAACCCAGGCTGGCGACGTTTCCGCGTTCGTTCCGACCAACGTGATTTCCATCACCGACGGTCAGATCTTCCTGGAATCGGCCATGTTCAACTCGGGCATCCGCCCTGCAGTTAACGCCGGTGTTTCGGTATCCCGCGTAGGTGGTGCCGCTCAGACCAAGATCATCAAGAAGCTGTCCGGTGGTATTCGTACCGCTCTGGCTCAGTACCGTGAACTGGCTGCATTCGCCCAGTTCGCTTCCGATCTGGACGAAGCGACCCGCAAGCAGCTGGAGCATGGTCAGCGCGTTACCGAGCTGATGAAGCAGAAGCAGTACGCGCCAATGTCCATCGCGGACATGGCCCTGTCGCTGTATGCCGCTGAGCGTGGCTTCCTGACCGACGTAGAAGTCTCCAAGGTCGGCAGCTTCGAGCAAGCTCTGATCGCCTACTTCAACCGTGATCACGCCGAACTGATGGCCAAGATCAACGTGAAGGGTGACTTCAACGACGAAATCGACGCTGGCATGAAAGCTGGTATCGAGAAGTTCAAGGCCACCCAGACCTGGTAAGCCGCAGCGGGGGCCCTGGCCCCCGCTTGCTAACCTGATAGGTGATACATGGCAGGCGCAAAAGAGATTCGCAGTAAGATTGCGAGCATCAAAAGCACGCAAAAAATTACCAGCGCCATGGAAAAAGTGGCGGTCAGCAAAATGCGCAAGGCACAACTGCGCATGGCTGCTAGCCGTCCTTATGCGGAGCGTATCCGCCAGGTGATCGGTCATCTGGCCAACGCCAACCCGGAGTACCGCCACCCGTTCATGATCGAGCGCCCTGTAAAGCGCGCCGGTTATATCGTGGTGAGCAGTGACCGTGGTCTGTGCGGTGGCTTGAACACCAACCTGTTCAAGGCCCTGGTCAAGGACATGAACGAAAACCGCGAACAGGGCGTTGAAATCGACCTGTGCGTGATCGGCAGCAAGGGTGCGGCATTCTTCCGCAACTTTGGCGGTAACGTCGTAGCTGCGATCAGCCACTTGGGCGAAGAGCCATCGATCAACGACCTGATCGGCTCCGTCAAAGTGATGCTGGACGCCTACCTGGACGGCCGCATCGATCGCCTCTCGGTGGTTTCGAACAAGTTCATCAACACCATGACCCAAAAACCGACGGTCGAGCAATTGGTACCGTTGGTGGCAACCCCGGATCAGGATCTCAAGCATCACTGGGACTACCTGTACGAACCCGACGCAAAAGAGCTGCTGGACGGCTTGATGGTGCGTTACGTGGAGTCGCAGGTGTACCAGGCGGTGGTCGAGAACAACGCTGCTGAACAAGCGGCCCGGATGATCGCCATGAAGAACGCCACAGACAACGCCGGTGATTTGATCAGCGAACTCCAGCTGATCTACAACAAGGCGCGTCAGGCTGCGATCACCCAGGAGATCTCGGAAATCGTCGGCGGCGCTGCCGCGGTTTAACGGTTCAAATATTCAGAGGATCCAGCTATGAGTAGCGGACGTATCGTTCAAATCATCGGCGCCGTCATCGACGTGGAATTCCCACGTGACGTCGTACCGAGTGTTTACAACGCGCTGAAAGTACAAGGCGCGGACACCACCCTGGAAGTTCAGCAGCAGCTGGGCGACGGCGTGGTTCGTACCATTGCGATGGGCTCGACCGAAGGCCTGAAGCGCGGTCTGGATGTCGTCGACACCGGCGCTGCCATCTCCGTTCCTGTTGGTAAGGCCACCCTGGGCCGTATCATGGACGTTCTGGGCAACCCGATCGACGAAGCTGGCCCGATCGGCGAAGAAGAGCGTCGTGGTATCCACCAGAAGGCGCCTTCCTTCGCTGACCAGGCAGGCGGCAACGACCTGCTGGAAACCGGCATCAAGGTTATCGACCTGGTTTGCCCGTTCGCCAAGGGTGGTAAGGTTGGTCTGTTCGGTGGTGCCGGCGTCGGCAAGACCGTTAACATGATGGAACTGATCCGTAACATCGCCATCGAGCACAGCGGTTATTCCGTGTTCGCTGGTGTGGGTGAGCGTACTCGTGAGGGTAACGACTTCTACCACGAGATGAAGGACTCCAACGTTCTCGACAAGGTAGCACTGGTCTACGGTCAGATGAACGAGCCACCAGGAAACCGTCTGCGCGTAGCGCTGACCGGCCTGACCATGGCTGAGAAGTTCCGTGACGAAGGTAACGACGTTCTGCTGTTCGTCGACAACATCTATCGTTACACCCTGGCCGGTACCGAAGTATCCGCACTGCTGGGCCGTATGCCTTCCGCAGTAGGTTACCAGCCGACCCTGGCCGAAGAGATGGGCGTTCTGCAAGAGCGTATTACTTCGACCAAAGAAGGTTCGATCACCTCGATCCAGGCCGTATACGTACCTGCGGACGACCTGACCGACCCGTCGCCAGCCACCACCTTCGCCCACCTGGACGCCACCGTCGTTCTGTCCCGTGACATCGCTTCCCTGGGTATCTACCCAGCGGTTGACCCACTGGACTCGACTTCGCGCCAGCTGGACCCGAACGTGATCGGCAACGAGCACTACGAAACTGCCCGCCAGGTTCAGTATGTTCTGCAGCGCTACAAAGAGCTGAAAGACATCATCGCGATCCTGGGTATGGACGAACTGTCCGAAGCCGACAAGCAACTGGTAGCCCGCGCTCGTAAGATCCAGCGCTTCCTGTCGCAGCCGTTCTTCGTGGCCGAAGTCTTCACCGGTTCGCCAGGCAAGTACGTTTCCCTGAAAGACACCATCGCTGGCTTCAGCGGCATCCTCAAAGGTGACTACGACCACCTGCCAGAACAAGCGTTCTACATGGTCGGCAGCATCGACGAAGCGATCGAGAAAGCCAAGAAACTGTAATCCCGGCGCCCCGAAAGGGGCGCTAATCAGGTTGAGGCAAGCAGATGGCTATGACAGTCCATTGCGATATCGTCAGCGCGGAAGGAGAAATCTTCTCCGGTCTGGTCGAGATGGTGGTTGCGCACGGCAACCTGGGCGATCTGGGTATCGCTCCGGGCCACGCGCCGCTGATCACCAATCTGAAGCCAGGTCCGATTACGCTGACCAAGCAGGGCGGCGAGCGCGAGGTGTTCTACATCTCTGGCGGCTTCCTGGAAGTGCAGCCGAACATGGTCAAGGTACTCGCCGACACCGTGCAACGTGCAGCCGACCTGGACGAAGCCTCCGCTCAGGATGCCGTCAAGGCAGCTGAGAAGGCCCTGCATGAGAAAGGCGCGGATTTCGACTACAGTGCCGCATCCGCACGTCTGGCCGAGGCCGCAGCCCAGCTGCGTACCGTCCAGCAGATCCGCAAGAAGTTCGGCGGTTAATTCCGCAGGCTTCATGTAGATTGAGAACAAGGGTAGCCATCGGCTACCCTTTTTCTTTTTTGTAACCTATAAAACCGGTCATTTCACTGACCGCCCAGGATTGGTAGCCAGTAATGTCACTCGATATCGTTATTCTCGCTGCCGGCCAAGGTACCCGCATGCGCTCGGCGCTGCCCAAGGTGCTGCATCCGGTAGCCGGCAATTCCATGCTCGGGCATGTTATCCACAGCGCGCGCCAGCTTCAGCCGCAAGGTATTCACGTGGTCATCGGCCACGGTGCCGAACTGGTACGCGAGCGCCTGGCCGCCGACGACCTGAACTTCGTCATGCAGGACAAGCAACTGGGCACCGGCCATGCAGTTGCCCAGGCATTGCCGGCCCTGACTGCCGACACCGTGCTGGTGCTGTACGGCGACGTGCCTTTGATTGAAGTGGAGACGCTGCAGCGCCTGCTGGCCAAGGCCAACTCCCAGCAGCTGGGCCTGCTCACGGTAACCCTCGACGACCCGACCGGCTATGGCCGCATCGTGCGTGACGAGCAGGGCAAGGTGACCGCTATCGTTGAGCACAAGGACGCCAACGATGCGCAGAAAGCGATCAAGGAAGGCAACACAGGCATCCTTGCCCTGCCAGCCGCACGCTTGGCGGACTGGATGGGTCGCCTGTCGAACAACAATGCCCAAGGCGAGTATTACCTGACCGATGTCATCGCCATGGCGGTGGCCGACGGCTTGGTAGTGGCTACCGAGCAGCCACACGACCCTATGGAAGTGCAAGGCGCCAATGACCGTCGCCAGCTGTCCGAACTGGAACGTCACTACCAACTGCGCGAAGGCCGCCGCCTGATGGCCCAGGGCGTGACCCTGCGCGATCCGGCACGCTTCGATGTTCGCGGTGAAGTGACCGTCGGCCGTGACGTGCTGATCGACATCAACGTGATTCTCGAAGGCAAGGTTGTCATCGAGGACGACGTCCAGATCGGCCCGAACTGCGTGATCAAGAACACCACCCTGCGCAAGGGCGCGGTGGTCAAAGCCAACAGCCACCTCGAAGGCGCCGTGATGGGTGAGGGCAGCGATGCCGGCCCGTTCGCCCGCCTGCGCCCGGGCAGCGTGCTGGAGGCCAAGGCCCATGTGGGTAACTTTGTCGAACTGAAGAACGCGCACCTGGGCGAGGGGGCCAAGGCTGGCCACTTGACCTACCTGGGCGATGCGGAGATCGGCGCACGCACCAACATCGGTGCCGGTACCATCACCTGCAACTACGATGGCGCCAACAAGTTCAAGACCGTGATGGGCGAAGATGTCTTCATCGGTTCGAACAATTCGCTGGTTGCGCCTGTGGATATCCAGGCGGGTGCGACCACTGCAGCCGGCTCGACCATCACCCAGACTGTCGAGGCTGGCGACCTGGCGGTAGCACGTGCCCGCCAACGCAACATCTCGGGCTGGAAGCGGCCGGAGAAGATCAAGAAGAGCTGAGTTATACACAGCTGATTCGGTCGAGAGCCGACTTATGTGAATAAGTCGGCTTTTTTGTGGGCGGCCCATCCATTTTGGATAGGTTTTGCACAATTCCTGTAGGAGCGGCTTCAGCCGCGAACACCAGCAAAGCCGGTGCCAGCCACAGGTGGATCTTCGCAGGCGAACCCACTTCCAGCGGTTGGCTATTTATCTTGGGCTTTTATCCACAGCTTGACGAACCGCCCATCTTAGGTTTTGATTGCAAGCATTATCTTTCGAATCGAAACTTAAGCGCGCATGTCGAAACGAAACACACCGCAACGGCGACACAACATCCTGGCACTGCTCAGCGAGCAGGGCGAGGTGAGTGTGGACGCGTTGGCCAAGCGTTTCGCCACCTCGGAAGTGACCATTCGCAAGGACCTGGCCGCCCTCGAAACCAACGGCCTCCTGTTACGCCGTTATGGTGGCGCAGTCCCGGTGCCGCACGAGCTGCTCGCAGAACCCGCCCAGCCCGTGTCTTCCTATAAAAAGGCCATTGCGCGTGCCGCCGTCGGCCGTATTCGTGAACATGCACGCATCATCATCGACAGTGGCAGCACCACGGCGGCGATGATCCCTGAACTGGGGCGCCAGCCTGGCCTGGTGGTGATGACCAATTCGCTGAACGTCGCCCGCGCCATCTGCGACCTGGAACATGAGCCGGTGCTGCTGATGACGGGCGGTACCTGGGACCCCCATTCCGAATCGTTCCAGGGCCAGGTGGCCGAGCAGGTATTGCGTTCCTATGATTTCGACCAGCTGTTCATCGGTGCCGATGGCATCGATCTCGGCCGGGGTACCACCACCTTCAACGAGCTGCTCGGGCTGAGCCGGGTCATGGCCGAAGTCGCCCGAGAAGTGATCGTGATGGTCGAGTCGGACAAGGTCGGGCGCAAGATCCCCAACCTTGAGCTGCCCTGGGGCAGCGTGCACACCCTTATTACTGACGAACGCCTGCCCGCAGCGGCACGCGAACAAATTCAAGCCCGCGGCATCAACCTGATCTGCGCCGCGATCAGCCAGGAGCAATAAACCATGTGTGGAATCGTTGGTGCCGTCGCCGAACGCAACATCACAGCCATCCTGATCGAAGGCCTCAAGCGTCTTGAGTACCGCGGCTACGACAGCGCCGGCCTGGCCGTGCTCACCCAGAACGGTGAACTGCAGCGCCGCCGCCGTATCGGCAAGGTCAGCGAGCTGGAAGCTGCGGTTGCCGCCGAGCCACTGTCCGGGCAGCTGGGCATCGCCCATACCCGCTGGGCTACCCACGGTGCGCCGACCGAAGGCAACGCCCACCCGCACTTCTCCAGCGACACGGTGGCGGTGGTACACAATGGCATCATCGAGAACCATGAAGAACTGCGCGAGGAACTGAAGGGCCTTGGCTACGTCTTCACTTCGCAGACCGATACCGAAGTCATCGTCCACCTGATCCATCACACCCTCAAGCGCGTTCCCGACCTCACCGATGCCCTCAAGGCCGCGGTGAAGCGCCTGCATGGCGCCTACGGCCTGGCGCTGGTCAGTGCCAACCAACCCGACCGCCTGGTGGCGGCACGCAGCGGCAGCCCGCTGGTCATCGGCCTGGGGCTGGGTGAAAACTTCCTGGCCTCCGACCAGTTGGCGCTGCGCCAGGTCACCGACCGCTTCATGTACCTCGAAGAAGGCGATATCGCCGAGATCCGCCGTGACCAGGTGAGCATCTGGGACCAGGCCGGGCACAAGGTACAGCGTGAGACCGTGCAGTACCACGAAGGCGCCGAAGCGGCCGACAAGGGCACCTATCGCCACTTCATGCTCAAGGAAATCCACGAGCAGCCAAGCGTAGTGCAGCGCACCCTGGAAGGCCGCCTAGGCAAGGATCACGTCATGGTCCAGGCCTTTGGCCCACAGGCTGCCGAGCTGTTCGCCAAGGTGCGTAACGTACAGATCGTTGCCTGTGGCACCAGCTATCACGCCGGCATGGTGGCCCGCTACTGGCTGGAAGAACTGGCGGGCATACCTTGCCAGGTGGAAGTAGCCAGCGAATTCCGCTACCGCAAGGTTGTAGTGCAAGCGGACACCCTGTTCGTCTCCATCTCCCAGTCCGGCGAAACCGCGGACACCCTGGCAGCGCTACGCAACGCCAAGGAGCTGGGCTTCCTGGGTAGCCTGGCGATCTGCAACGTAGGCATCAGCTCGCTGGTGCGTGAATCCGACCTGACCCTGCTGACCCTGGCCGGCCCGGAAATCGGCGTAGCCTCGACCAAGGCCTTCACTACCCAGCTGGTTTCGCTGATGCTGCTGACCCTGGCCCTGGGCCAGGTGCGCGGTACCCTGCAAGCCGGTGTCGAGGCCGAGCTGGTGGAGGAGCTGCGCCGCCTGCCGGCCCGCCTGGGCGAAGCGCTGGCGATGGACGCCATCGTCGAGAAGACCGCCGAGCTGTTCGCCGACAAGCATCACACCCTGTTCCTGGGCCGTGGTGCCCAGTACCCGGTGGCCATGGAAGGAGCGCTCAAGCTCAAGGAGATCTCCTACATCCACGCCGAAGCCTATCCGGCGGGCGAACTCAAGCACGGCCCGCTGGCCCTGGTAGACAACGATATGCCAGTGGTTACCGTGGCGCCGAACAATGAACTGCTGGAAAAGCTCAAGTCCAACCTGCAGGAGGTGCGCGCCCGTGGTGGCGAGCTGGTGGTGTTCGCCGACGAGCAGGCCGGCATGAGCAACGGCGAAGGTACCCACGTGATCAAGGTACCGCACATCATCGATGCCCTGGCGCCGATCCTCTACACCATCCCGTTGCAGCTGCTGTCGTACTATGTGGCAGTGCTCAAGGGCACGGATGTGGACCAGCCGCGTAACTTGGCCAAATCGGTAACTGTGGAGTAAGGCGCTGCAGTTTCTGCAGCTGTTGGTTTCTGATAACTGAAGCTGTCGCAAAGGGAGGGAGCCACCCGTGGCTCCCTTCGGCGACAAGCACTTCCTGCCTCTGTTGCGCTCGCCGCAACCCGCTTCGCCTCTCGTCCACGCCTTTTCCAATAGCTCGTCTCCTGCCACAGCGTCCTGTTGGCGATAGCTTTTCACCTGTCAAAGCCGCCTGGGCCCGATGCCGGCGACACGCTATAGCACTAGCAAATCAGCGGCAGTGCCAGCTGGGAAAGGGGATAGGTGTCTAATTAAGTCACAGCAGAGGCGCAATTAAAGCGTTTGTAAGCTTGTGTGCTTCACGCCAATCTAAAGGTCGCACCTCTGTGGGGGCGATGGTGGCTGCGCTGTCACAGCCTGCAGCTGTCACTGCACGTGGTCGGTACTGGCTCGTTGTTAACCGGGGCTGCTTGGCAGTACAGGTTGTGGACGCCCGGAAGCTGTTGAGTTGATTGCCAGGAGGCACCTTGCATGGCCAGTTATGGACTGTTTCTCATCCTCGCGACCCTTACCGTATTGAGCCCCGGCCCCGGGGTGGTGCTGACCCTCTCCAATGCCCTGCGCCATGGCTGGAGCGGTGCCCTGCCGGGGATCCTCGGTATCGCCTTGGGCGCTTTCATCGTCGCTGGGCTCTCGGCCAGTAGTGTGGGGTTGGTTCTGGCGACCTCGGCAACGGCGTTCACCGTACTCAAGTACGTCGGCGCGTTGTACTTGTTGTACTTGGGCGTGAAGATGTGGCGTACCCAGCGCTTCATCCCGGAGCTCGCCGTGACCGCCACGCAACCCTGGCGGCGCTTCGTCGAAGCGTTGTCGATCCAGCTGCTGAATCCCAAGGCCGGATTCTTCTTCCTGGCGGTGTTTCCGCAATTCATCAGCCCGCAGGACAACTACTACCGGCAGTTCTTCCTGTTGGTTTCGTCCTATGCCTTGCTCGTCGTGTTGGTGCACACCGGCTACGCGCTGATGGCCAATGGCGCCAGGGGCTGGTTGTCGACCAACCGTGGCGCGCGAATCGTTGGCAAGCTCTCCGGAATCACCTTCTTTTGTTTTGGTATTCTGATGGCGTCGGCTAGCAAATAAGACGCTGAATGGAACTTATCCGAAAGTCGCAATCTATATGTCACATGCGACACGTACCTTGGTCGTAATCGCGATAGCCACGACAAACGGATAAACAGAGTTCCAGCATCCTCATTGACTTACATTTTGATATCTCCGACTATCACGCCTGCGCGGTAATCCGAGGCTCACTATTTTTTGAGCAACAACTCTAAAATGATTTGCACGGCGCAATGGCTTTGCCAATTTATCGCGCCGTTAGAAACGGCAGGAACACGACATGGACAGTCGAAACCGGGACGCAGCCACGACATGCGATAAAAACCACCCCATCAAATACCTGCACGACGAGCTGCAGCTTCAATTGTGTGATTTGAAAGATTTGAAATATGCGTACTACGCCGCTACTCATAATCGCAATGTAGAGCCGATTATCATTTCAAATTACCCCCCGAACTGGGTTAAAAGCTATAAAGACAACAAGAGCTACCTGATCGACCCAATCATCAAGCATGGGCTGAGAGAGATCACACCCTTCTCCTGGCACGAAGCCCTTGCCAACAGCGGTCCCGAAGGCGTGGACTTTTTCAGGCGCGCTACCCGTTATCGAATCTGCTCGGGTACCACGTTTACCTTGCGCGATGCGTCCGGGACCTTCTGTGCCTTGAGTGTGTGCGATGCGGGTTCGCAAGTAGATTTTGATCGGCGTATGGCCAAGCAGCAAAGCCAGCTGCAAATGCTGCTGATCAAATTTCATAGTTGGCTGATGACCTCGCGCACAACGGATCAGCTGTTTTCCAGTGCAGCCGATGGGCCGCTTTCCACCCGCGAACTGGGCGTGCTGCAACTGGTCATGCGCGGCAAGACCTACCGCGAAATTGCCACGGACTGTGGAATTTCAGAGCGTACAGTGAAATTCCACATGTCGAACATTTCTGGCAAATTGCAGGTCGGCAACGCCAAGCAAGCCGTCTACGAGGCCAAGCGACAGGGCATCATCTGATCAGGCGATGTGGTTGTCGGATACATCGTGCAACTGCAGGCTCAATGGCCACTGCTGGGTCTGCAGTGATGACAACGGTTGCTTGCGCGCAATGCTTTCGAGCAGTCGCAGGCGGTTGGACGAACTGATCGGCATGTCCAGCAAATGCACCGTCTCACCCGGCGATGCTTCGCCGCTGTCGAGAATCTGGTAGTGCCAGCCGGCCTGTCGAACGATGCGCGCCATGGCATCGCTGACCACGGTGACGATCGATTTCAAGCCGGTCAGTTCGCCGTGGTCATGCATGCTGAAAAGCAACATTTCGGTCAATGGCAAGTGCGCCAGGCCCAACTTGCGTGAACGCGTCTTATCGACGAAGAAGCGGCTGGATTCAGCCATCAAGGCCCGCTTGGGCGGTGTGCAACTGAAGAACTCGCGGAAGGGACCTTCAACCATATAAGGGTGCAGCGTGTTGATCAGGCGCAGCCCCGCCAACGGTATGCCTTGGCAAGTGCCAACCAGATACGTCGTGTTCCAGTTGTCATATTCATCCAATTCAATGCCATTTCTCACCGTGACTTTCCAATTAAGGCGATCACAGAAGACATGCTTGCGTAAGCCGTACAACTCGGCAACCCAGGGATGTGGGTCACGACGGTATTCAATCTTGTGAAAGTCGATAGTTATCATATTGGGCTGTTCCCTTGCCTCAGGTATGGCGGTCGCGTGGGCGTTGGTATACAGCATGCCCTTCGAACTACAACCTGCTGATTCTATCAACTGTCGGCGCTGAGCAACCTGTACTTAAGTGCATGCAGCCCGTCGGTATTTCGGCAAATACCGAGCGCCTGTACCTAGATACAGTTGTTGCCATCGCAGAATTGGGCACACTTCCCGGGTCGTTGTGTAGGACGCCAGTTTTCACAACTTACAAGACGTTATTTGCCAGGCACACGGTTGCGATGGGTATTGATAACCCTCGTACGTTCGGCCCTGGCAGTTAGCGCCTGCACTCAATGCCGCCCTTGTTCATACAAGGGTTGTCACGCCAGCACATCAATCAGGGAAGACCATGGAAAAGCCAGCCTCTCCAGCACCTCGCCGCGTCGTCGTTACTGGTTACGGTGCGATCTGCTCGCTCGGCCAGAATGCCGATGCCATCTGGGACGCGATGATGGATTACCAGATCGGCTATCGTCTGCACCGTTTTGATGACCCGACTATCCATGCGCGCTTCTTCGGCTTCATCGACGACTTCGGCCGCGAAGCCATGCGGCCGTTCTCGAAGAAGATTTCCAAGATGTTGCCTCTGTTCGCCAAGTACAGCTTGGTGGCGGCCCATGAAGCACTGCACATGGCTTATGGCGACACACCACTGGATGACGTGGTCGCACCGTTCGACCGTGGTGTCGTTCTCGGCACCGGTTGGGGAGGGCTGGACACGGCGAACTTCAACAACAACGAATACTGCCAACAAGGCATTTCCACCTCGTTCGCCACGGTCATGTCGATGTGCAATGCGGCGACGGCGGCCATCACCATGAACTGGAACATGCGTGGTGTTCAAAACAGCCCGGTGGCAGCGTGCGCAACCGGCACCATCGCCATTGGCGAAGCTTATGAAGCGATTCGTGCCGGTCGCGCGAAAATGATGATCGCCGGTGGCAGCGAATCGTTGAAAGAGCAGTTCAACGTCTGGTCGATCGACGTCATCCAGGCTCTGAGCAAAGAGCAGGAAAACCCGCGCCTGGCTTGCTGCCCGTTCAGCAAAGGGCGAAGCGGTTTCATCCTTTCCGAAGGCGCGGCGGTACTGTGCCTTGAGGATTATGAGCTGGCCAAGGCCCGCGGCGCCAAGATCCTTGGCGAAATCACCGGCTACGCCAACTACTCGGACGCTTTCGACATGACGGCCCCGGCCGAGGACATGCAGGCTCGCGTGCGGGTGATCCAGGAAGTATGCCGGCAAGCCAGTGTCGATGCGCCGCGCATCGACTACATCAACTTGCATGGCACCTCCACACCGCTGAACGACGTCAATGAAGCCCGCTCCATCAAACTGGCGCTGGGCGAGGCTGCCCATGGCATTCCGATGTCCAGCACCAAGTCGTACACCGGCCACCTGATTGGTGCAGCAGGTTCGATGGAAGCGATCTTCTGCCTCAAAGCCATGGCCCGTGGCACGATCCCGGCAACCATCCATCTGGATGAAGCCGATCCTGAGTGCGACCTGAACTTCGTACCCAACGAGCACTTGCACGGGCAGCAGCTGGACAACGTGCTGAACCTGAGCTTCGGCTTCGGTGGCGCCAATGCCGGCATCATGCTGCGCAAGGTGCATTGATCATGCAGTGGCAATTTGGCCCTGAACAGATCGAAGCGTGGGCTGATCTTTCCGGCGATCGCAACCCTATTCACTTTGACCTGGAAGCGGCGCGGCGCATGGACGCCGAGGATGTCGTGGTGCACGGCATGCTGGCGCTGCTGCCAATCAAACATCAAATGGGGCGTGCCGCCGACGGCCGCGATGAAGACTGGGTACAGTTCAAGGCGCTGCTGAAGGCGCCGGTTCTGCGCAATCGCCCTGTCGCGCTTTCCACCCGCCCGCGCAGTGCAAGCACGGCATTCACGCTGCGTTCCAAGAACAGTGACAGCGAGCACGTGCTCGGCCATGTTTCGCAAGTTGCGCCGCCAACGTGGGCGTCGAAATCCCCAGGCTTCGCCCTTGACCGGGAATATGTCGAGGCTTGGCTCACCCAGTTTCGTGAAGGGTTGGGCAAGGATCTGGATGACTGGGTGGCACTGGATGCGCTGATATTTTCCCACTTCATCCGCAACCATCTGGGGGTGATCTTCGAGCGCCTGTCCGGGCAATTTGCCCAACGCCAGGTTCCTGAGCGTATCGAGGACATCACCAATCATTTGGTCGTGCAGACCAGTCACCAGATCACGTTCTGCACGCAACTGCGTTCGTTGGGCAGCTTGCAGTCCGATATCAGCTGCGAGATCGACAACATTCTCTTGATTGAAACACCAGGCAAGGCCGTCGGCACCCTCGACCTGGGAGTCGTCGTCGGCGGCCGCCATGTAATGACCATAACCCTCGGCTTGATGATTAAAACCGTTCTCACCCCCACTGGAGCGAAACAATGACCACTGTTGACCAAGTATTCACCATCGTTCGTGATCTGATCCTGGACCTCAAGGATGTCGATGAAAGCGAAGTGACCCTCGATACCACCATTGAAGCGATGGAGTTCGACAGCCTGGACTTCGTCGAGATGCAGGTGGTCGTGCAGAAGAAGATCGGCGTGGCGATCAACCCGGATTCGTTCGTCACCCGCAAGATCGCCACGTTGCGCCAGCTCTGTGAATTCATCGTTGAGCTCAAGGAATCGACTGCCGTCGAAGCCTGAGCCGCTGGACCCAATTCATGGAGGAGCAGGAAATGTCTACGCTGAACAATAGTGTGCTCGCTATTTCCCCGGCGAGGGAGTCGAAGGTTCGCAAGTTAAGCGAAGTGTCGCATCACAAGACGATGGACCACGCGACCGTACTGCCATGGGACCAGGACATCGATCGAAGCCTTTACCCCAAGGATCCCGAGCATCTGTGGATCAATGGAACACGCTATTGCGAAGGCTTGAGCGACGCCCAGAAGCTGGAACTGGCCTGGCTCGAGACGGGCCGTGACATTTCCATGTTCATCTGGCTCGAGCAGACCATTCCGCCGTTGTACATGGGCTACATCACCCAGTTCCATGACCGTATTTCGCCGGACCTGCAGGAATACCTGATGATCTTTTCCAAGGAAGAGATCGTTCACACCCTCACCTTCAAGCGCTTCATGGCCAAGGCCGGCCTGAAGATCTGGAACCCACCGGTCGGGCTCTATGAGTTGCTGACCCAGACACTGCCGAAAATGGAGCCGGCGGTCGGCGTGTTGTTCACGCTGTTGATCGAATGGGTTGCCGAAATGGGCGCCATGCACACCTCCCAGGGCGCAGCGGTAGAGCCGATGACCCGCACCCTGTTCCGTGAGCATCACTATGACGAGGCTCGGCACATCGCCTTTGGCCGCTGGATCAGCGAGTCCTTCTTCGAAACTGCCAGCCGTGAATCGATCGACCAGGTCAAAGCCATGAGCCGGAAAATCATTCCGGCGCTGATCGACATGTTCACCTACAACCCCGAGATCGCGTTGCACACTTCCTTCGAGTTCCCGATTGCAGTGGATGACAAGGCGAAGATCGAAGAGGTCTGGCGTTCACCGAACAATGCTCGACTGAACGACGCCCGATTCACCGAAATTTACGCCTGGATCGACAAGTTGGGGCTGCGGCAATGAGTTCTTCGACCTGGGACGCGATCTTCGTGGGTACCGGGATCACGAGCCTGGCCTGCGCGGCCATGCTGGTCAAGCGTGATCGCGGTGCACGCGTCCTGATGCTCGACAAGCATATTGTGGTTGGGGGTTATGCCTCGACGTTCAGCCGGCCCAAGCAATCGGCGATCTTCGATTGCAGCCTGCACAAGCTCAGCGGCATGGCGGAAGGCGGCAACCTGATCCGCATCCTGCGGGATCTGGGCCTTGAGGATGAACTGAACCTGGTCTACCCCAACGACTATTTCTGCGCCTACCAGAACGGCACGGCGCTGCCATTGGCTAACGATGCCGACCAGGTCGAACGGCAATTGATCGAACGGTTCCCTCATCAGGCAGAGCCCTTGGTGACCTTTTTCACTCAGGTACGCACCTATGGGCGCAACGGCTACTACCAGTTCCAGATGCTCGATGGCAGTTTCGAGCCTGACATGGCGCAGTTGCGCTGGGCCCATCGTAACCTCAAGCACAAGACCGTGCGCGAGGCGTTGCACGAGTTGTTCGATGACCCCTACCTGATTGAAATACTGGCAGCCCCTGGCATTTATGTCGGTGGCTACTCGGAGGACCTGGGCTACCTGTATTACCTGCACGTGGTGTATGCCACGCTCAATCGCGGTAACGCCTACGTTGCAGGCTCGTCCCAGCGCCTGTCCGACCTGCTGGCGCAGCAGGTCGAACAGGCCGGGGGCAAGATCATGCTCAGTACGCCTGTAGAAGAAGTGACCACCGACAGCAAGGGCAACGTCACGGGGGTACGCACCCGGGCCGGTGAGTTTCATGCGCCACAGGTGTTCATCAATACCTCACCCCATTACGCGGTGGAGCACTTGTTCCAGGCGGATGTGGACCTGACGAGCACCCGAGAGAAACTAGCCGCGTTGAAGCCGGCACGCTCGACCACCACGGTGTACCTGACCACCGATCAAGCACCCGCAGAGCTGGGGCTGCGGCATAGCGAGTCGATGCTGTTTGCTGCAGACCCCGCGTTGGCAGCCGAGCTGCGGATCAACGCCGAGCGCAGCGGTTTTCAGCCAGAGCTCTGCGAACAGGCCTTCTGGGCCATGTCGCCGATCGAGGTCACCAACTATCACGCCCTGGCACCCGCTGGCGGCAAGGTCGTGTGTATCAACGTGCTTGATTCCATCGCCCATTGGCCTGCCCGGCGTACGGCGCAATATCGCGCGAAAAAGCAACGCGCGTGTGAGGTGCTGGTGGAGCGGCTGCTGGTTCAGGTTCCTCAGCTGCGTGGCCACATTTTGCATACCGAAGTGGCTACCCCGCATACCTATGTGCGCTTCACCAACAACACCGATGGCTCTGGCTACGGGGCGATGGTGGGTACCGACCTCAAAGGGCATGTCTTCCACCATGGCTTCCCGGTGCAGGGCGTGCAGTTTCTCAGCGCTTGGGTCGCGGGCCCAAGTTATGAAGCCGCCTTTGGCTATGCCGAGATGAAAGCCAGGCAATGGAGACGGGCATGACAACGCATGCACACTCGCCCAGCTGGTTTGGGATCGCCGTTTCCAAACTGTTCATTCGCGTGATGTTCAGGCAGGTACAAGGGTGGAAGCGCGACGTGCCCAGCCGGGCCGAGGGCTTCGTCGAGACGGCCAGCGATGGCAGCAAGCTGGAAGGGGCGGTATTGCTGGCCAACCCGGCCAAAGCCAAGGGTGTCGTGCTGCTGTGCCATCCGTTCTTGAAATATGGCATGCATTACTTTTTCGAGAACGGCATCGATCAGGCCTTCCTGGAACAGGGCTACCACGTCGTTGCCTTCAACTTCAAAGGCTTCGGGCGCAGCACCATCGGTGGTCATGCATTCGCCGATGACGTCTTGTCCATTGCGCGAAAGATCGCACGGGAATACCCAGGCCTGCCGATTCACCTGGTCGGCTGCTCATTCGGTGGCTACCACCTGTCACATGCCTTGGCACGTGACGCCTCGCCCTTCACCTCGGCCGTCCTGGACAGTGTGCCTGTCTCGGTTCGCAGCTATTTCACGCGTGGTCCGTTGCGCCTCGCCATGCGCTGGATCAGCGGGAGCCGTCTGGCAGTGCCTACCGGTACCTGTGCGATCGACCATTCCCTGAAGCATGTTCAGCACCTGCCAATTGCCTACTTCTACGGGTTGAGTGACCGCTATATCCCAGAGGCGAGCGTGGCAAGGCTGAGCCTGGATTGCACATCCCTGCATGTGGTCGGCTTCGAAGCGTGTCGCCACCTGGAAAACCACAAGAAGCATCGGGATCAGTACTTCCAGGAGATCTTCGCGTTCTTCGCCCGTGCTGAATCTCATAAACCCGTTGTAACGGCCTGACTACGGGCTCTTTGACTTAAGGAAACAGAACATGGATGTCCAACAGCTCGGCAAAGGCAAGTGGATACTCATCAGCGGCGGTACCCGCGGTATAGGGCGCGCACTTGTGCAACACCTGTCGCGTGAAGGTTATGAAGTTGCGTTCACCTATCAGTCCTCCGCTGACGCTGCTCGCCAGCTCGAACAGGAGGTAGCCGCCAGCGGCGGCCGTGCGCATGGGCATGCCTGTGACGGTCGGGACTTCCAGTCGGTCAGTTCATTGTGCGAACAGTTGGTCAACGATCTCGGCGGCCCCTATGGCTTGATCAACAACATGGGCGTGACTGGCGACCAGCTGCTGTTCAACCTCGACGTCGAGCGCTATCGCGACGTGGTTGCGACCAACCTCGACTCGGCGGTTTATTTCAGCAAGTCATTGGTCCCGGCCATGGCTGGTGAACGGCGGGGCAAGATTTTGCACATGTCCTCTGTCAGTGGCGTCAAGGGAAACAAGGGCCAGTTGGGTTATTCCGCAACCAAGGCCGCGATGATCGGGATTACCAAGACCATGGCGTTGGAACTGGCGCGCTTCAAGATCAATGTCAATGCCATTGCTCCCGGCTACATCGCCACGGACATGATCGACCAGATCCCCGATCACGTGCGCAAGTCGATCACCGACAACATCCCCCTCAAGCGCTTCGGCGAAGTGCACGAAGTTGCTGCATTGGCCAGCTTCCTGTTGTCACCGCAAGCCGACTACATCACTGGCCAGACCTTCCTGATCGACGGTGGCCTGACGGCCTGATTCGCCTTGTACAAATTGCTGTGCGGTGATGCCCGGAGCATTCATGAGTCAATCATACGATACTGTTTTTGTAGGATCAGGGCTGGGCGCGCTCGCCAGCGCCAGCCTGATGGCCCAACGGGGCCAGAAGGTCCTGGTGGTGGAAAAGCACAATATTCCCGGTGGTTACGCGAGCAATTTTCGTCGTAAAGACTTCACCTTCGATGTGTCTCTGCATTCGTTCGATGGAGTCGTCCGCGGTGCGCATTCATTCAAAGTGATCGAGGCGTGTGGCGTCGCCGACAAGGTCGAGTTTCTCCATCATCCGACGCTCTATCGCTACCGTTCACCCGATATCGACATCACAGTCGGGCATCGCGACCTGGAAGGCTACAAGCAGACCCTGTATCGCTGTTTCCCCGAAGAAGTCGACAACATCAATCGGTTGTTCGCCGAGTCCAAGCGCAACTACAAGGACCTGTGTGGCTTCCTTTATTCACCGAAACCGTTCTGGATGCGATTTGTCGCTACGCCGTTCGCCTATCCGCGGGTTCTGCGCTATGGCCATGAAACGGTGGATAAGTACTTTTCCAGGTTCACCCGCAACGAACGCCTGAAGGAAGTACTGTCGGCGCAGTGGAGCTATTACGGGCTGCCGGCGAAAGACCTGGCATTCGGCTATTTCTCGTACCCCTTCATCGACTATCTGGAAAACGGCGGCTACTCGATCAAGGGCGGCTCGCAGGCGCTTTCCTCGGCATTGGTCGAGGTTATCGAGGCGCACGGCGGCCGTGTCGAACTGGAGTCGGGAGTCCAGCAGATATTGGTCGACCAAGGCAGGGTCACTGGCGTCGTCACGCGCAGATCAGGGCCGGTGAAGGCCCGCAACGTGGTGGCCAATGTTTCCCCGCACGCCGTGGTGGGCTTGGCAGGAAAACAACACTTCCCCAGCAAGTACCTCACTCGGCTGGACAAGCTGAAGTTCTCGGTATCCGGCTTCCAGGTGTACCTGGGCCTGGATTGCCCACTGAGTGAGCTGGGTGTCGGCCCTGAGGAATACATCCACTTCTTCTCACCCGGGAAAACGCAGCGCGCGCAGTTCGAACATATCCAGGCCGGCGAGCTGCATCAGGACAACACCAGCTGGTCGATCAACTACTTCTCCAATGTCGACCCGTCCATGGTGCCACCTGGAAAGTCCAGCCTTGGCCTGTTCACCCTGACCGGCCCGGACGTCTGGCACTCGCTGGACAAACTGGCTTACCGCCGCAAGAAAGCCGCACTGACCGACTTGTTGATCGCTAATGCTGAGCGCGTCATTCCAGGCCTGCGCGACCACATCGAAGTTTGTGAAGCAGGCTCGCCGCGCACCATGACCAAGTTCACCCAGAACCCCCAGGGTGCGATCTACGGCTTCGAACAAACGCCTCAACAGTCCGGACTGTTCAACCGTTTTCCGCAGAAGTATCCGGTAAAGGGGCTCTACCAGGTGGGCGCCTGGACGTTCCCTGGTGCGGGCTTCATCGGAACGATGTTGTCTGCCCGCTTGTTGGTTGACCGCTACTTCTAGGCGGTGATGTGCCCGTAAATGCGACCTCGAGAGACTAACCATGACTTATGTAGTGACAGACAACTGCATCCAGTGCCGACACACCAACTGTGTGGATATATGCCCTGCAGACGCGTTCCACCTGGGGCCGAACTTCATCGTGATCAACCCGGAGGCATGCGTCGATTGTGGTCTGTGCCTGCCGGAATGCCCTGAAGAGGCGATTCTGCCGGAGAACCGCCTGGATGACGGTAATCGGCACTTCCTGGCGTTGAATGCCGAGCTTGCACAACATTGGCCCGTCCTTCTCCAGAGCATCCCTCCGCTGGGCGATTACCAGAAGTGGAGCCATCAGCCGAACAAACTTGCACACCTCGTGCGCGAAGCCGAAGCGGTCGATCCGACCCGCGACCACCATCTGCAGCACGCTTGAAGTGCCCCTGGACGAATACCCATGCAAAGCTATGACCGCTTCAAGACGCTGGAAAGCGATACCTTCGACGTGATTGTCGTGGGGGCCGGCATTGGTGGACTGACCGCAGCCGCGACCCTCGCCAATCGTGGCAAGCAGGTATTGGTGCTGGACATGCACTATGAGATGGGGGGCTGCGCCACGGTCTTTCATCGTAAGGGCAAGGATTACGAGTTCGACGTAGGTCTTCATTACATCGGCGACTGTGGCAAGGAAGGCTTGATCCCGCGTATTTTGCGCGGGGCCGGCATCGATGATGGCGAGATCAATTTTATCGAGCAGGACCCAGAAGGTTTCGAAACCCTCTGCTTCCCCGATTTTCAATTTGCCGTGCCGCGTGGGTATGAGCGCTTTCGGGAAAGGCTCATCGAAGCGTTCCCCAAGGAAAAATCCGGCATCAACCGCTATTTCAAGATGCTGCAGCAAGTCTGGGACTTCATGGGCATCCACTCCCGGCCGCTCTCCGCGCTGTGGGTGCTGCCACGTTCATGGATGCTGATGCGCCATTCGAAATCGACGGTTGCCCAGTTCCTCGACACCTGCACCCATGACCAGCGACTGCGCGCCATCCTGACCGGACAGCTCGGCGTTTACCATCAGCCTCCCAGCAGGGCGACCATGGCTGGCCACGCTGCGGTGGTCAACCACTTCCTGCAAGGGTCATATTACCCTTCGGGAGGGGGCCAGATGTTCTCTGACAAACTCGGCGCGGTTGTCGAGCGCAACGGAGGAAAGATCCTGCTGCGTTCCAAGGTCGAACGTATCCTGGTCGAGAAGGGCCGCGCGGTAGGTGTCGAATTCAGTAACAAGCATCTGGGCAAACGTACGGTCAAGGCCGATGCGGTGATCTGCAACGCCGACATCAAGCACACCTTGCTGGACTTGATCGGACGGGACCACCTCAAGGCGAAAACCGTCACCAAGGCAGAGCGTTTCGAAATGTCGCCGGCCATGGGCGTGGTTTACCTGGGCATCGATATGGACCTGAAGGCGATGGGTCTTAAAAACACCAACTATCGCATCTATCCCGGTTGCGACTATGAGCGTGCCTACCGTGAAGTGTTCGCCGGTCAATTCCCGGATGAACCGCATCTGTTCATCGGTAATGCCACGATGAAGGACCCGGACAACCCGGCCATTGCCCCGCCTGGCATCTACAACCTGCAATTGATGTCGGCAGTTCCTTCGAACCCGGAAAGCTGGGGTGTTACCCAGGCCGAGGTAGCGGATGGCAGCTATCGGAACAACCCGGCGTACCTGGCGAAAAAGGAATGGTATGCCCGGCAACTGATTGCACTGGCTGAACGGGTGATACCGGGTATGTCGCAGCATATCGTGTATCAGGAAGTCTCCACTCCGTTCTCGGTGACCCGTTTCATCGGTTCAGCCGGTGGCACATCTTATGGCCTGGCATTCACGCCCGAGTACTTCCTGCATAATCGGCCGGGTACCAAAACCGAAATACGAAACCTGTTCTTGTGTGGCGCCTCCACCCGCACCGGGCACGGGATATTTGGCGCTATGACGGGTGGTGTCGAAGCCGCTGCCGCTGTCGACGGGCGCAAGCTACGCTACCAGATCATGGATGTCGGCACGCGTGCCGAGGCCCAGGCGAGCACTTGAGCCCACCCAACCTCGGTCGATTAGGCCCTGTAGTGCATGAGGCAGCTGGCGCCGTGCAGTTCATCAAGGAGAGATGATATGTCGAATGACTACAACACCGCTTTGCTGCTGGCTGCGGGGCTTAGCCTGCTGGCGTCGATCCTGCACGTGGGGGTAATCCTGGTGGGGCCATCGTGGTATCGCCTGTTCGGCGCAGGCGAGCGTTTCGTGCGTGCGGCCCAGGCTGGGCGCTGGTATCCGGCGGTAGTAACGGCGGGTATCGCCCTGGTTCTGGCTACCTGGGGCGTCTATGCCCTGTCGGGAGCCGGAGTGGTCGATCCATTGCCGCTGTTACGGCCGGCGCTGATCGCCATTACCGTGATCTACCTGCTACGCGGGTTGCTCGGACCTTTTGCTCTGGCTGGTACCGGGCGCAGTGGCCGTTTCATCGTGGTCAGCTCGGCAATCTGCTTGTTGTATGGCCTTGTGCACCTGGTCGGGCTCATTCAAGTGTGGCAGTTGCTCAATCCGACTGGCTGATTTCGGCTGGCCAGAGCAAATCGGCAATCGCATGAAAAGGGCGAACCTCACGGTTCGCCCTTTTTTAGGCACAGCCTTTTTCGCCGCCGTCAGATCTGCATGGCCATGCCGTCGACGTTCATCGCCGCCTGGCGCAGGGCCTCGGAGCGGGTCGGGTGCGGGTGGCAGGTGAGGGCGATGTCTTCCGCCGAGGCCGAGAACTCCATGGCCACACAGAACTCGCCAATCATCTCACTGACGCTTGGGCCCACCAGGTGCACGCCCAGTACCTCATCGGTCTGGGCATCGGCGATGACTTTGGCGAAGCCTTCGGTCTCGTGATTGATCTTGGCCCGGCTGTTGGCGGTGAAGGGGAATTTGCCGACCTTGTAGGCACGCCCTTCGGCCTTGAGCTGCTCCTCGGTCTTGCCCACGCTAGCCAGTTCCGGGCGCGTGTAGATCACCCCGGGAATGAGGTTGTAGTTGACCTCATGGGGCTTGCCGGCGATGCGTTCGATACAGGCCACCGCTTCGTCTTCGGCCTTGTGCGCCAGCATCGGGCCGGAGGTGACATCGCCAATCACCCAGATACCCGGCACGGAAGTGCGGTGGTGTTCGTTGCCGAGCATGCCGCGCTTGTCGGTTGCCAGGCCCACGCTTTCCAGATTCAGCCCTTGGGTATAAGGGCGGCGGCCAATGGCGACCAGTACATAATCGGCCTGCAGGGTTTCCGTGCTGCCGCCTGCGGCTGGCTCCAGGGTCAGGTTGACCCCGTCGTTGCTGGCATTGGCCTGGGTCACCTTGCTGCCCAGCTTGAACACCATGCCTTGCTTGGCCAATGCTTTCTGCAGGGTCTTGGCGGTTTCCTCGTCGGTGCCCGGGCAGATACGGTCGAGGTATTCGATGACCGTGACCTGGCTGCCCAGGCGACGCCATACCGAACCGAGTTCGAGGCCGATAACCCCGGCACCGATGACGACCAGGTGCTTGGGTACCTGCGGCAGGGACAGTGCGCCGGTCGAGTCGATGATGCGCTGGTTGTCGATGGCCACACCTGGCAGCGGCGTAGGCTCCGAGCCAGTGGCAATGACGATGTTCTTGGCTTGCAGCGCGGTTTCACTGCCGTCCTCGGCCTTGACCACGACCTTGCCAACGCCATCCAGGCGACCCCAGCCCTTGATCCAGTCGACCTTGTTCTTGCGGAACAGGTACTCGATGCCCTTGGTCAGGCCTGCCACGCTCTCATCCTTCTGTTTCATCATCTGGGCGAGGTTGAGGGAAGGTTGCACTTCGATACCGAGGTGGGCGAATTCGCCGCCACTGGCAGCCTCGTAGAGCTCGGACGCGTGCAACAGTGCCTTGGAGGGCATGCAGCCCACGTTCAGGCAGGTGCCACCGAGGGTCGAGCGGCCTTCCACGCAGGCTACGCTAAGGCCCAGCTGGCCAGCACGGATGGCTGCGTTGTAGCCGCCAGGGCCACCGCCGAGGATCACCACGTCATAGGATTTCATGGGTTCAACTCCAGGATGAGGAAGCACGAGAGGAGCACAAGGTTAAGCTGAGATGCAAAAATTGTATACAATCTGATGTCTGGATAAGAGTAACTGATGCTCGACCATGGTCTGGTTAAAAGGAAACATCCCACGAATGAACTACTCTGATTCGGCGACGTTCGATATTCCAGGCGTCGTGGCCAAATACGGACAGGAGGGTCGTTCATGCTTGCGCAACTTCCACCGGCATTGCAGAGCCTGCATCTGCCGCTGAGGCTGAAACTGTGGGACGGTAACGAGTTCGATCTGGGGCCTAGCCCTCAGGTCACCATCCTGGTCAAGGAGCCGCAGCTGATCAGCCAGTTGAGCCACCCGAGCATGGACCAGCTAGGCACGGCATTCGTCGAGGGCAAGCTGGAGCTGGAAGGGGACATCGGTGAAGCCATACGCGTGTGCGATGAGCTCAGTGAAGCGCTGCTGACCGAGGAAGATGACGCGCCACCGCAACGGCAGGCGCATGACAAGAGCACCGATGCCGAAGCCATCTCCTACCACTATGATGTTTCCAACGCGTTCTACCAGTTGTGGCTGGATCAGGACATGGCCTACTCGTGCGCCTACTTCCGCGAGCCGGACAACACCCTCGATCAGGCGCAGCAGGACAAGTTCGATCATCTGTGCCGCAAGCTGCGCCTGGACGCCGGCGACTACTTGCTCGATGTGGGCTGTGGCTGGGGTGGGCTGGCGCGTTTCGCTGCCCGCGAATATGGGGCCAAGGTGTTCGGTATCACCTTGAGCAAGGAGCAGCTCAAGCTTGGCCGCGAGCGTGTCAAGGCAGAGGGGCTCGGCGACAGGGTCGATCTGCAGATCCTCGACTACCGTGACCTGCCGCAGGACGGCCGCTTCGACAAGGTGGTCAGCGTCGGCATGTTCGAACATGTGGGCCATGCCAACCTGGCGCTGTATTGCCAGAAGCTGTTCGGTGCCGTGAGGGAAGGGGGCCTGGTGATGAACCACGGCATCACCGCCAAGCACGTCGATGGCCGCCCGGTTGGGCGTGGCGCTGGCGATTTCATCGACCGCTACGTGTTCCCCCATGGCGAGCTGCCGCACCTGTCGATGATCAGTGCCAGCATCTGTGAAGCGGGGCTGGAAGTGGTAGACGTGGAAAGCTTGCGTCTGCACTACGCCAAAACCCTGCACCACTGGAGCGAGAACCTGGAGAACCAGCTGCACAAGGCGGCGGCCCTGGTGCCTGAGAAGACCTTGCGCATCTGGCGCCTGTACCTGGCCGGGTGTGCCTATGCCTTCGAAAAGGGTTGGATCAACCTGCACCAGATATTGGCAGTGAAGCCATACGCCGATGGGCATCACGACCTGCCCTGGACGCGTGAAGACCTTTATCGCTGACTTTCCCTGCTGCAGTGTGGGGGCGGGTTTACCGTGAATACGCCAGAGATTGTACCGGTGCATTTGCGGGCAAACCCGTTCCCGCACGCTCCTCGAAGCGCAGCAGATCTGCATCCACTCCTTACAGAATCGGCGAAATCAGCCGTGCAATCCGCATCCCCAGTTGTTGTAGCCGATGAGTGTCACGGCTGTCCTCCGCCGTGATTTCCCGAGCCTGTTCAAAGTCCTTGATCAACATGTTCTCGACCTGGTCGGCGAAGCTGCGGTCGACCGTCAACAGGGTGATTTCGAAGTTCAGGCGGAACGAGCGGTTGTCCAGGTTGGCACTGCCGATCGCGCTGATGTCGTCATCCACCAGCACTACCTTCTGATGCAGGAAGCCAGGTTGGTAGCGGAACATGCGCACCCCTGCACGTACCGCTTCGAAGGCAAACAGGCTGGAGGCGGCATAGACGATACGGTGGTCAGGGCGTGACGGAATCAGCACACGTACGTCGACCCCACGCAGTACCGCCAGGCGCAACGCGGCGAAAACCGCTTCGTCGGGAATGAAGTACGGGCTGGTGATCCACACCCGCCGGGTAGCGGAATGGATCGCTTCGATGAAGAACAGCGAACAGGTTTCCTGTGGGTCGGCCGGGCCGCTTGCCAAGGCTTGGCAAAGGACGCCGTCCTCCGGGTAGGCGTCAGGCAGGATCAGCGGCGGCAACTGGCGGGTGGCCCAATACCAATCCTCGGCGAACGACTCTTGCAGGCACGCCAGCACCGGCCCGGTGATCTGCACATGGGTATCGCGCCATGGCGAGAGCTGCGGATGCGCGCCCAGGTATTCGTCGCCCACGTTATGGCCACCGACGAAACCGAGCAGGCCATCCACCACGACGATCTTGCGGTGGTTACGAAAGTTCACCTGGAAGCGGTTGAACCAGCCTCGGCGAGTGGCGAAGGCATGGATCTGCACACCGCCTTCACGCAGGACCTGGCTGTAGCTGGCCGGCAGGGCGTGGCTGCCGACCCGGTCGTACAGGACGAATATCTGCACGCCTTCGGCAGCCTTGCGCAGCAGCAGTTGTTGCAACGCTTTGCCAAGGCTGTCGTCATGAATGATGAAGAACTGGACCAGCACCACGTCGCGGGCATTTTCGATGGCAGCGAAGATGGCATCGAACGTCGCTTTACCGTCGATCAGCAGTTTCACCTGGTTGTTGGCCAGGCAGGGCATGCGACCAAGCTTGGGCATGGCACGCAAGGCTGCGTAGCTTTCCGACTCGCGAGCGGTGAGGGCTTCCTCTACCCACGGCCGCCAGTTGAGGTTGGCCATGGCAACGTGCATTTCCTGGTTGGCCTGGCGCCTGGCCTTGATGTAGGCGTAGAACGAGCGCGCACCGAAGACCAGGTAAGGGATCAAGGTGAGGTAGGGAATGAAGAACAATGGCATGGCCCAGGCAATTGCGCCTTGGGCAGTACGCACGGTGAACAGTGCATGCAGTGCCGCGACGATACCCAGCAGGTGGACCAGGCCGAGTAGGTAACCAAAGAAGTAGGGGCTGTGGTAATCCATATGCATCCTGCTTGCCGAGTACACTTGAGTAACAGAACACGTTCCCGCTCTGCCTTGCAACCGGAAGGTGGATTTGGCGTCTAAGGCTCAGCCCGGCCCGGTTGGCCGGCTTTTTTCCAGGAGCGTTCGTCCATGAAGATTCGTCTGCCACTGTTGGCGTTGGCCCTAGGTATGAGCAGCCCGCTGGTGCATGCTCAGATGCTGCAGCCAGGCTTGTGGGAGCTGACCACCAGCAACATGCAGGTCGATGGCAAGCCGTTACCCGACATGGAGTTCATGCTCGGCCAGTTGAAGAACCTGCCACCGGAACAGCGCGCGATGATGGAAGGCGTGCTGGCCAAGCAGGGGGTGACTGTGGGTGGTAAAGGGGTGCGTTCTTGCTTGACGCCAGAGCAAGTGGCAACCAACGACATCCCGCTGCAGGACCCTAAGTCAGGTTGCACCCAGAAGATCACCGACCGCACCGGCAATGTGTGGAAGTTCCAGTTCAGCTGCCCGCGAGCACAGGGCAGTGGCCAGGCGACTTTCCTCAGCGACCGGGAATTCACAACTCAGGTGAACGGTACGTTCAACGCGTCGGGTGTGCAGCAGCGGGGCAGCATGAACACCCGCGCCGTGTGGTTGGGTAGTGACTGCGGTTCGGTCAGGCCGCGCAGCTGATATCCCACTGCCACTGGCTGGCCGCGACAGCATCGTGGGCATGCAGGCTTTCTGCATGTTCCACGCGTAGTTTGAAGGCGGTGCTCCAGTCGATTTGTCGCAACGCCTTGTGCAAACGCCGAGCGGCGTCTTCACAGAACATCAGGTTCTGGCCATTGGCCAAGGCGAAGGCTTGTTCATCGGCGCGCTTCACTGCGGTCTGTACCGCAGTCCCCAGGCTCGCCTCCACGCGATCGATCAGCTCGGTAATTGGCAACTGCTGCTGATTGCTGCGTAGCCTCACCTGGACGTGCGCGCTACTGCGTTGGCTGTGGGGTGTCGCGACGATGCCCTCGGCGCTACCAAGCCACTGCAACACCGCATACTTGTCGACTTGGTCGGTGCTGAAGTCCGCCTGGAACTGTTGCTGGATCAGTTGTCGTGCAAGCGCAGCCGAGCACGGGCAGGTCGACGAGTAGGGAACGCAAACGGATAGTTCCACGTGGAACATTTCTTTCTCAATCTTTGCATCGACCGTTACCGCATAGCTTTTCCAGCCGTGCAAGGGGCTGACCAGAGCGGGCCTTTTCAGCAGATGTTCAAAGCGCAAACGCAGATAGGCTGCAGCAGAAAGCCCGTCATGGCTGTGCAGAAAGTCAGATAACAGCTGGCGAATGACCAGTGGCGTAAGGGGCTGGTGTTCCAGAGCTTCCAGGGCAAGGTAAAGCCGCGACATGTGGATTCCACGTGCGCTGCCGTCCACCAGGCTGACGCCAGCATCCACCGTAGCAGCCGCGATGCGCCCTTCGAAATGGATCGGCAGGGCTATCCCGCACATTCCTACCCAGTTCAAAGGCAAGGTGTGTTCCTGGGCCTGTGCGGCGATGTCGGGGAGCTTGAGCTGGGTCATTTGGCATCCAAACAATTGGTAGGTCAGCGGCAGCCGGCGATCAAACTGCAATGCAGGCTGAAGCGCTGACCACTGGAGCTGGAAACACGGTTCACGGTGGTCCAGCCGATGCGGCGGCTATAACCCACCCAAGCCTCGCCATCGCTGGCCAGGCCGGTGAAAAAGGTCAGCGAGCCGTAGCGGCTGTTGGTTTGCGCCCAAAGGCGACGGCTATTGAAGTCGAAACCACGCAAATAGAACGTGCTGCCTTCACTGCGAACGCTGTAGTAATTGCCCTTGCCGTCCTGGCAGGCGAGCAGTGTCGCGCTGCGGGTACAGAGCGCCAATGGGCCACCCTGTGGCATGGCATACAGTGCCGTGGGCAGGGCGAGCAATAGCAGCACCGAGGCGCGTAGCAGATTCATTTTCATCCTTTGTCAGCACGTATTCATCGAGAACGGCTTGGCGAAATTGTATTGTTACTTTATAACATTGTGCAATGCATCGTTTCGAATGCGCTTCGCCTGAAGAGGTTTCGCCATGTCCAATCGTCTCCCTGTTACTGTGCTGTCCGGCTTCCTTGGCGCCGGCAAGAGCACATTGCTCAACCATGTGCTGCGCAACCGCGACAACCTGCGAGTCGCAGTCATCGTCAATGACATGAGCGAGATCAACATCGACGCCAGCGAGGTACAGCGCAACGTCAGCCTCAACCGTGCTGAAGAAAAGCTGGTGGAGATGAGTAATGGCTGTATCTGCTGCACGCTGCGTGAAGACCTGCTCGAGGAAGTGGCACGGCTGGCCGAAGAAGGTCGGTTCGATTACTTGCTGATCGAATCCACGGGGATCTCGGAGCCGCTACCGGTAGCCGAGACCTTTACCTTCCGCGACGAACAGGGCCGTAGCCTCTCTGACATGGCGCGGCTGGACACCATGGTCACCGTGGTCGATGGCCTGAACTTCATGCGTGATTATCAGGCGGCCGACAGCCTGGCCAGCCGTGGCGAAACCCTGGGTGAAGAGGACGAGCGCTCGATCAGCGACCTGTTGATCGAACAGGTCGAGTTCGCCGATGTGTTGTTGCTGAGCAAGATCGACCTGATCAGCCAGCATCAGCGCGAAGAGCTCATGGCCATTCTGCGTAGCCTTAACGCGCGAGCGCAGATCATCCCCATGGTAATGGGCCAGGTTCCGCTGGCGCGTATCCTGGATACCGGCTTGTTCGACTTCGAGCAGGCCGCCCAGGCACCCGGTTGGTTGCAGGAACTGCGAGGCGAACATGTACCCGAAACCGAAGAGTACGGTATCGCAGCCACTACCTGGCAGGCCCGGCGGCCGTTTCATCCACAGCGCTTTTTCGATTTTATCCACACGCCCTGGCGCAACGGCCGGTTGCTACGTTCAAAAGGCTTTTTCTGGTTGGCCAGCAAGTTCCAGGAGGCGGGGAGCTGGTCGCAAGCGGGCGGGATGATGCGTCATGGGCTGGCGGGCCGTTGGTGGCGCTTTGTTCCGCGCGAACAGTGGCCGCAGGATGTGGATAACACCGCTGCGATCCTGGAAAACTGGACAGCCGAGAGTGGTGACTGCCGCCAGGAGCTGGTGTTCATTGGGCAGAATATCGATTTCGCGGAATTATCCACAGCACTCGATGCATGCCTGTTGACCGAAGAAGAAATGGCCTTGGGACCCATGGGCTGGTTACGCCTGCCCGACCCGTTCGGTCCATGGCAGGAGGAGGCCGCAGCATGATCCCCGTACGCACACCTGTGGATATCTTCCAGGTAAGCGGCGATACACCTCAGGTGCTGACCGAGGTGCTGCAGGACGGCGTCAACCTGGCGGTGTGGCGCCGGCGCTTGCCGGCACAGCTGGAGGACTTTGCCGCGTTGGCCATCAGCCTTGGCCAGCCATTGGCGGACCAGCGCGTTATTGACGTGGACGAGCAGCGAATGCCGGTATTGACCGAGCTGTTGCGGGAAACGGCAGATTTGCACGGCTATGAAGCATTCGTTGCCGATGTGAACTGGCTGCTGGCGGCCTACACCTGCCTGGTGGGTGCACGGCGGGTCGGCTTGCGCTTGCGGGTATTGGCAGGGCCCATGTGCCCACGCTTCCATGTGGATAACGTGCCGCTGCGCTTGCTTACCAGCTACGCTGGCCCGGGCACCGAATGGTTGCCCGTGCAGGCCAATGCGTGTGTCGATTTGCGCACAGCGCAGCCGCCTGTGGATAACATTCAGCGTTTGCACGCAGGCGATGTGGCAGTGCTCAAGGGCGAGAAGTGGCATGGCAACGAAGGCGCTGGCCTGGTGCATCGTTCGCCTCCGGAGCGGCAGGGGCGACTGTTGCTCAGCCTTGACTGGCTGGCCTGACGGCGCATAGTGAGGCATTGCCATCGCCCGAAGCCACGCCATGCTGCAGAATATTCCCACCCATGTGATTGCCGGCCCGCTCGGGGCCGGCAAGACCACCCTGATCCGCCATCTATTGGCCCAACGTCCGCGCAATGAGCGCTGGGCAGTGTTGATCAACGAGTTCGGCCTGGTCGGGCTTGATGCGGCCTTGCTCAGCCGTGACGAGGACGGGATCGCCATCGGCGAGGTCGCGGGTGGCTGCCTGTGCTGCGTCAACGGCATGCCGTTCCAGGTGGGCCTGGGCCGGCTGCTGCGCAAGTCCCGGCCTGACCGGCTGTTCATAGAGCCATCCGGGTTGGGCCACCCGCTGCAGCTGCTTGCTCAGTTGCAACAAGCCCCTTGGGCTGGGGTGCTGGCGGTACAGCCGTTGCTGATGGTCGTGGATGCGCAGTCGATGGTTCGCAACGAACGGCTGGCGGAGGCGCAACAGCAGGCGCTCGATGCAGCGGAATGTATTGTCTTCAACAAGGCCGAGTCGGTAGGTGATGCTTGCAAGGCATCGATAACAGACAGGTTTCCCGGCAAGAAAGTGTTCTGGACGGTCGAAGGGCAGCTGCTCGTGTCGGACCTTCCCACTGTCCTCACCAGTGCGGCTGCCAATGCCCTTGTGGATAAACTGATCCCCGACAATAGGGTGGTGCCCCCGGCACTCTGGACAGACCCTGGCCAGCCGATCTGCCTCGCCCAGCAAGGAGAGGGAGGTTGGAGCATCGGCTGGCGCTGGCATCCCGGCCAACGATTTTATCCACAACGGCTGCTGGCATGCCTGCACGCCTGGCCATGGCGGCGTGCGAAAGGGGTTATCCACACCGTGGAAGGCTGGCAATCATTCAATGGCCTGAACGGCGACATGCCCATCTGGCAGCCCAGCGACTGGCGCCGGGATACCCGCATCGAGCTGATTTTCGACCAGCCTCAGTCGCAGCCCGCGTTACAGGCCGGTTTAAACGGATGCCGCGTCAGCTGATCAGTGGCGCCAACGGTTGTGCTCCTGGCGCCACTGCTGCATCTCGATGACATTGTCGGCGCGTGGAGGGGTCTTGATTTCGAACGGATAGGGCGCCAGTTCGATCTGCACGCTATGGGCGCCGAACTGGGTTAGGGTACCGGGGTGGCGTTGCTCACCGGTAACCGTGAATTCGAAGGCATAGACGCGCGCCAGGCGCTTGCGGCCATTGGCGTCACGGACAAAGGCGATGCGCTTGAGCGCGACGGCATCGTCGAGCAACTCGAGGTCGAGTTTGGCGCAGTGCTGCTTGACCCGCTCCAGGGCTTTTTCACGCAAACCGTGGTTGTGCCACAGCCAGGCGCCTGCCGTGGCTACCAGCATCAGGACTAAGAGGTTTTCCAGGGTCAACATTTGCATCTGCTCCAAACAGGTCGATCCAGCTTAACTGCGTCCCTGGCCTGTCGTACAGGTGGCAATCGAGTCCATACTGCGTTGCGCACAATCCTTGAAACAGCTTTGGAAATCTCCCGCATGAAACGTACTCCGCACCTGCTCGCCATCCAGTCCCACGTGGTGTTCGGCCACGCCGGCAACAGCGCGGCGGTGTTCCCCATGCAGCGTATCGGGATCAATGCCTGGCCGCTCAATACCGTGCAGTTCTCCAACCACACACAGTATGGCCAGTGGGCGGGTGAAGTGCTTGCTCCGGCGCAAATTCCTGCGTTGGTGGAAGGCATTTCCAACATTGGCGAGCTGGGCAATTGCGACGCGGTGTTGTCTGGCTACCTGGGCAGTGCCGAGCAAGGCCGGGCGATTCTGGCGGGTGTCGCGCGGATCAAGGCAGTAAACCCAAAGGCTTTGTACTTGTGTGATCCTGTCATGGGGCACCCGGAGAAGGGCTGCATCGTGCCGGCGGAAGTCAGCGAGTTCCTGCTCGATGAAGCGGCCGCCGCGGCTGACATCCTGTGCCCCAACCAGTTGGAGCTGGACAGCTTCTGTGGGCGCCGTGCGCAGTCGCTGGAGGACTGCGTGGGCATGGCGCGCAGCTTGCTGCAGCGCGGGCCGCAGGTAGTACTGGTCAAGCACCTGGCCTACCCGGGGCGGGCCGAAGACCAGTTCGAGATGCTGCTGGTGACCGCTGAGCACAGCTGGCACCTGCGTCGCCCGCTGCTGGCGTTCCCGCGGCAGCCGGTTGGGGTGGGCGACCTGACCTCGGGCCTGTTCCTGGCCCGCGTGCTGCTCGGCGACAGCTGGCTACAGGCGTTCGAATACAGCGCTGCGGCCGTGCACGAAGTGCTGCTGGAAACCCAGGCCTGCGCCAGCTACGAGTTGCAACTGGTGCGGGCCCAGGACCGCATCGCGCACCCACGGGTGCGCTTCGAGGCACAGCTGCTGACGCTTTAAATGGCGTCGGTCTTCAGGTCCTGGTAGCGCTTTTCCAGCTCCTGGCGGATCTGCCGGCGCTGCTGGCCCTGCAGGAAGCGGCGCTTCTCCTCGCTGCTTTGCGGCTGGCGGGGTGGTACCGGTACCGGGCGACGGTTATCGTCGACCGCGACCATGGTGAAGAAGCAGCTGTTGGAATGGCGCACCGAGCGTTCGCGAATATTCTCGGTCACCACCTTGATGCCCACCTCCATCGAGGTGTTGCCGGTGTAGTTGACCGACGCCAGGAAGGTCACCAGTTCACCCACGTGTACCGGCTCGCGGAAGATCACTTGGTCGACCGACAGGGTGACCACATAGCTGCCGGCATAGCGGCTGGCGCACGCATAGGCCACTTCGTCGAGGTACTTGAGCAGGGTGCCGCCGTGTACGTTGCCAGAAAAGTTGGCCATGTCCGGGGTCATCAGGACGGTCATGCTCAGCTGGGCGTTTCCAGGTTCCATAGTGTGCTCACGGTGAGGTTGCGCTGAATCGGGCGAATGGGGCCGTTGGGGATCGTTATCTGAAGACACTTCTTTTCCCCTCATTTGAATTAGCCGTCCTGCTACGGGACGCTGGCTGACGCGCCATCGTCACGCTGATCATGCCATCAGCGGCGCTTTTCCTGCCGATCTGTTTCTGCATATTGCACCGGCTTTTTGCGGCGGAGTGCGATGTTAACCTGACCATGCCCATGCAACATGGCCACATTCTGCATCCACAACAGTATGAACGCGCTGCTCGCAAAAGGCTGCCCTGGTCGAGGAGCGGTCTGCTCTGGCACCCGCCAAAGGACGAAAAAAGGGAGTATCACGCCATGCATGCCATCAGCTTCATCCAGGACCTGGCAGTGATCATGCTGGTCGCTGGCGTGGTCACCGTTGTCTTTCACCGCCTCAAGCAACCTGTCGTGCTGGGTTACATCGTCGCCGGTTTCATCATCGGCCCGCACACGCCTCCGTTTGGCCTTATTCACGATCAAGACACCATCAAGACCCTTGCCGAGCTGGGTGTGATTTTCCTGATGTTTTGCCTTGGGCTCGAGTTCAGCCTGCGCAAGCTGTTCAAGGTCGGCGCTACCGCCTTTATCGCAGCGTTCCTGGAAATCGTGCTGATGATCTGGATCGGTTTCGAGATCGGCCGCTGGTTCGGCTGGAACACCATGGATTCGCTGTTCCTGGGGGCCATCCTGGCAATTTCCTCGACCACCATCATCGTCAAGGCGCTGAATGACCTGAAAATGAAGAATGAGCGCTTCGCCCAGCTCATCTTTGGCGTGCTGATCGTCGAGGACATTCTCGGCATCGGCATCATTGCCTTGCTGTCGGGCATCGCCGTCAGCGGTACGGTCAGTTCGGGCGAGGTGTTTTCCACCGTGGGCAAGCTGTCGCTGTTCATGATCGTCGCGCTGGTCATCGGCATCCTGTTGGTACCGCGGCTGCTGGCTTACGTGGCCAGGTTCGAGAGCAACGAAATGTTGCTTATTACCGTGCTAGGCCTGTGTTTCGGCTTTTGTCTGCTGGTTGTGAAGCTCGAATACAGCATGGTGCTGGGCGCGTTCCTGATTGGCGCGATCATGGCCGAATCGCGCCAGCTACTGGCAATCGAGCGCTTGATCGAACCGGTACGCGATCTGTTCAGTGCCATCTTCTTCGTCGCCATCGGCCTGATGATCGACCCTCTGGTGCTGGTCAACTACGCCTGGCCGATCGTGGTGATTACCCTGGCAGTGGTGCTGGGCAAGATGCTGTCCTGTGGCATGGGCGCGTTCATTGCCGGAAATGATGGGCGCACGTCGCTGCGGGTTGGCATGGGGCTTTCGCAGATTGGCGAATTTTCCTTCATCATCGCCGCACTGGGCATGACCCTGCAGGTGACCAGCGACTTTCTCTACCCAGTGGCGGTGGCGGTATCGGCAATTACCACGCTGCTGACACCGTACCTGATCCGTGCGGCTGACCCGCTGTCGCGCAAGCTGGGCAAGGCAGTGCCCAACCGTCTGGCGCGGGTGCTGTCGTTGTACGGCGAATGGTTGCGCAGTATCCAGCCACAGGGTGAGGGTGCCATGTTGGCGGCGATGATCCGGCGCATTCTGTTGCAGGTGGGGGTCAACCTGGCGCTGGTTATCGCGGTTTTTTTCACTGGCGGCTATTTCGCCGGGCGTATCGGTAACTGGCTCAGCGAGTGGGTCAGCGATGTCAGCCAGCAGAAAGCCTTGATCTGGGGCGCAGCATTGCTGTTGTCGCTGCCGTTCCTGATTGCCGCCTATCGCAAGCTCAAGGCGCTATCGATGCTGCTGGCGGAAATGGGCGTGAAACCAGAGATGGCGGGGCGGCATACACAGCGCGTGCGCCGCGTGATTGCCGAGGTGATTCCGCTGCTGTCGTTGCTGGTGATCTTCCTGCTGCTGTCAGCGCTGTCGGCGAGCATTCTGCCAACCAGCGAGCTGCTGCTGGTGATTGCCGTGGTGGCAGCGGTGGTGGTGGCTTTGCTGTGGCGCTGGTTTATCCGGGTGCACACACGGATGCAGATCGCCTTGCTGGAGACGTTGGAGCACAGTCGCGAGAATTCGCATTGAGCAAGGCAAGGCTCTCTGCGCCAACTTCACCGTCGTCCGAGGGGATGGAGCGGTAGCGATGTCGCCAGGCGCAGAAAGCCTGGCGATGTTAACTGCATCAATGGCACTGAGCCATAATTTTGCGACTGCGATCAGCTCTCCAGCCAGACATCCCGCGCCCAGTGCCAGACAGACTCCCAGCTGTCTTCACCGATACTTTCTTCTTCGGCATCCCACAGCACCACGGTGCCGTCTTCTTCGACACAGTAGTAGTTGTCGCCATCCTGGCACAGTGGAATAAGGTCGCGCGGCACGCCGGCATCCCAGGCGTTGGCAGCGACCTCGGGCAGGTAGGTGTGCGACTGTGGGTCGGTGACGGTCACCGGCTCCAGCGAGCCGTACACCACGTCGCTGACGGTCAGCAGAAACTCTTTGAACACGAACGGAATGTTGATGAACAGCTCTTCCTCGATTTCGACCAGCAGGTCCTCGTCGGGAAGCTCGAGCGGCACCGGCACTGGCTCATTGGCTTCACGGAGTTGTTCGATCACTTCTTCCACGGTTCACTTCCTCTGACCTAGATGACAACGCTGCGCGTTATACCCTAGTAGCCCAGTCTGGCAAAAGCAAAAACCCCGGGGCAGCCCCGGGGTTTTTTGTGCAGCACGCAGCGGTTAGCCGTTCTGACGGATACCGGCGACCAGCCAAGGCTGGTTTTCGCCGTGGGCACGGACCATGTGCCAGCTTTCGCTGAACACTTCGCCCTGGTCGAAGCGCGAGCTCTTCGACACGCCACGGAAGGTCAGGGTGGCGTCGGTGCGGTCGGCGCGGTCGTCGACACCGTCCAGTTGCACATCGAGGTTGTCGATGTAGGTGGACTGGAAGCCGTCACCCAGCTCAGCCCGCTCGCGCTTGAGGAACTCGAGCATTTGCGGGGTGACGAATTCGGCGATCTTGTCCATCTCGTTGGCGTCCCAGTGCTGCTGCAGGGCCTGGAAGTGGTTACGAGCGGCAGCCAGGAAGCTTTGCTCGTTGAACCAGGCCGGGGCATTGATCACCGGTGCAGCGGCGGCAGCAGGTGCGGCCGAACCACCGAAGATGGAAGGCTGGGCAGCTTGCGTGTGGGCTTCACGCTGCATCGGCGCGTGGCCTGGCATGGCCATTTGCGGCTGCTGCTGGCGGCGGCGCGCGGCGATGAAGCGGAACACCAGGAAGGCGATGAGCGCCACGATCAGGAAGTCCATGATCTGGAAGCCTTCGAAACCGTCACCCATGAACATGGAGGCCAGCAGACCACCGGCGGCGAGGCCGGCCAGTGGGCCCAGCCAGCGCGAAGCACCGCTGGCGGCCGGCGCGGCGCGGCCAGGTGCGGTCGGCGCGGCAGCAGGCGCAGTTGGCGTGGTTGGCGTGGCTTGACGGGTCTGGTGGATAGGCGCGGAGCCCGAGCTCTTGCCGCCGCCAAAACGCTTGGCGTTGGCGTCCAGGCTCAGCGTCAGGCCGACGCAGAGCGCCAGAGCGATGCTAAGAAAACGTTGCATAAATGGGATATCCCCTGTTGTGGATTGCACGCGCGTCATGGTGCACAGGTTCCCAGGCACATGACCAGCGACATAATGTTTCTAGCTTTTGCCTGGATATTACCAAGCTGGCTGGGACTGGCGCTTGCAGGAGCGGCCTGGTGTCGCGATGGGCTGCGCAGCAGCCCCAGGATTTCGACGTGGGCGCTGAGACTGCTGGGGCTGCTGCGCAGCCCATCGCGACACAAGGCCGCTCCTACAATGGCCGGCGCGGGTTTCAGATGGCTTCGAGCTTGGCGTAGCCCAGCATCAGCCACTTGCTGCCTTCGGCAAAATTCACCTGCACCCGTGCCTGCGCGCCGGAGCCCTCGAAGTTGAGGATCACGCCCTCGCCAAACACTGCATGTTGCACCCGCTGGCCGAGGTTGAAGGTTGTCTGCGGGATATTGGCATTGGCGAACAGGTTGCTGTTGGTAGTGGTCTTGGCCCCACCAAACGGGCGGCTGACACTGTTGGACAGGCGCACTTCCTGAACCAGCCCAGCCGGAATTTCACGTACGAAACGCGACACCTTGTTGTAGGTCTCGCTGCCATACAGGCGACGCGTTTCGGCGTAGGTCATGACCAGCTGGCGCATGGCGCGGGTGATGCCGACGTAGGCCAGGCGGCGTTCCTCTTCCAGGCGGCCGGGTTCTTCCAGGCTCATCTTGTGCGGGAACAGGCCTTCCTCCATGCCCACCAGGAATACATACGGGAACTCCAGGCCCTTGGCGCTGTGCAAGGTCATCAGCTGGATGCTGTCTTCATGCTCGTCGGCCTGGGCATCGCCTGCCTCGAGCGAGGCATGGCCGAGGAACGCCGAAAGTGGCGAGAGGTCGGCGTCTTCTTCGGTGGACTCGAAGTTGCGCGCCGCGCTGACCAGTTCTTCAAGGTTTTCTACCCGTGCCTGGCCCTTTTCACCTTTTTCTTCCTGGTGGTAGATGATCAGCCCGGACTGCTCGATGGTGGTCTGGGTCATGGTATGCAGCGGCATGTCCACAACTTTGGCAGCCAACCCTTCGATCAGCTCGATGAACGCACCCAGGGCGCTGGCGGCGCGGCCTTTCAGGGCCTTTGCCGCCAGCAGCTGGCATATGGCTTCCCACATCGACAGCTGGCTGTGGCGGGCATGCTCACGGATGGCTTCGACGGTTTTCTCGCCAATCCCGCGTGGTGGTACGTTGATCACCCGCTCGAGCGCGGCATCATTGCCACGGCCTTCGATCAGGCGCAGGTAGGCCATGGCGTTCTTGATTTCGGCGCGCTCGAAGAAGCGTTGACCGCCGTAGATACGGTAGGGAATGCGTTCGCGCAGGAGGGCTTCTTCCAGCACCCGCGACTGGGCGTTGGAACGGTACAGGATGGCAATTTCGTTGCGCGCATTGCCCTGCTTGACCAGGCCCTCGATGGTTTCCACCACGTAGCGCGCCTCGTCGTGCTCGTTGTAGGCCGCGTACAGGGTCAGGGGCTCGCCCTCGCCCATGTCGGTCCACAGCTCTTTGCCCAGGCGCCCGCTGTTGTTGGCGATCAGCGCGTTGGCCGCCTTGAGGATGCCACCGGTGGAGCGGTAGTTCTGCTCCAGGCGGATCATTTCGGCGTCAGGGAAATCGGCGGTGTACTGATGAATGTTCTCGATCTTGGCCCCGCGCCAGCCGTAGATCGACTGGTCGTCATCGCCCACCGCCATCAGGCTGTCACCGCCGCGCGCCAACAGGCGCAGCCAGGCATACTGCACGGCGTTGGTATCCTGGAACTCGTCCACCAGTACGTGGCGGAAGCGCCGCTGGTAGTGTTCGAGCAGGCCCGGATGGTCACGCCACAGGTCCAGGGCGCGTAGCAGCAGCTCGGAGAAGTCGATGACCCCGGCGCGCTCACAGGCCTGTTCGTAAGCGGTATAGACGTCGCGCATGGTCGACAGGAACAGGTCGCCACCGGCCTGGATATGCTGTGGGCGCAGGCCTTCGTCCTTTTGCCCGTTGATGAACCACTGGGCCTGGCGTGCCGGCCATTTCTGTTCGTCCAGGCCCAGCTCGCGCATCACTCGCTTGATCAGGCGCTGCTGGTCGTCGCTGTCGAGGATCTGGAAATTCTGCACCAACCGCGCTTCCTGCCAGTGTGCCCGCAACAGGCGATGGGCCAGGCCGTGGAAGGTCCCGACCCACATGCCCGCCGGGTTGATCCCCAGCAGCTGCTCGATCCGCTGGCGCATTTCAGCCGCGGCCTTGTTGGTGAAGGTCACCGACAGGATCGAGTGCGGCGATGCCTGCTCGACCTGGATCAGCCAGGCGATGCGGTGCACCAGCACGCGGGTTTTACCGGAACCGGCGCCAGCGAGCACCAGTTGACGCCCGAGCGTGGCCGCTACGGCCTGGCGTTGGGCATCGTTGAGGGAATTCAGCAGGAGGGAGAGGTCGTCTGTGTGCATCGGGCCATTCTAGGGCGCGGCAGGGGAACGGGCAAACCTCTACTGTATAAATATTCACCTTGCCAGCGGCCGTTCATCGACCTGATGGCAGGCGCCAGGCCGCCGCTCGGGCGGCCCGGCCAACCACGGTTCAGTCGATCATCTCTACGGTGCGTATTTCGCAGCGCTGCTGCGAACCGGCGCAAGTGATTTCCAGCATTTTCCAATGGGTGCCGCCCGCGCGTTCAAACGTCACGGTTTTTTCCGTCAGCACTTGCGGGGCGATCGCGCCGCTGTCCAGCAGTTGCAGCTCCAGCACTTCCCAGCCACCGCGGTGGCGTATCTTGGGTTCGACCAGCACCGGTTCGATAGCTGGGGAAACGACCGTAACGGTGCAATGGACCTTGAAGGTCCTCTCGCCGTTGACGATGTCATTGATTGCAACGAGATTGGCGATGGTAGCCATTAACTTACTCCTGTCCTGGGGTGAAAGTAACGTCAGCGCACTGTCGTCCCTTTCACCGGCCACAGGAGCAGGGTATTGCTTCAGCTATGCCAATGCCTGCCTTGCCTGGCGAGCAGGCTGTTGGCTTGCTCCGGGCCATTGGTGCCTGCCGGGTACGGTCGTGGCGCCTGGAAGTGTTCTTCGCAACCCTTGATGATCGGGTCGATCCACGCCCAGGCCGCTTCCACTTCGTCACGGCGCATGAACAGCGTCGAGTCGCCTTCCAGCACATCCAGCAGCAAGCGCTCGTAGGCCTCCCAGCGGCGGGTCTGGCTGAACACCTGGGCCAGGTTCAGGTCCAGGTCCACCGGCTCCAGGCGCATGCCCTTGCCGGGGCTCTTGGTCATCATGCGCAGGCTGATGCGTTCGTCTGGTTGCAACTGGATCAGCAACTGGTTGACCTGGCCACCCATGAACAGCTCATGGGGCACTGGCTTGAACTGGATGACGATCTGCGACGAGCGCCGTGCCATGCGTTTGCCGGTGCGCAGGTAGAAGGGCACGCCCGCCCAGCGCCAGTTGTCGATGTGCGCCTCGATGGCGACGAAGGTTTCGGTGTCGCTATCGTTGTCGACGTCCTTTTCGAAGTAATAGGCAGGCACCTCCTGGCCACCGATGCGCCCGGCGCCGTACTGGCCGCGTACGGTCTTGTCCTGCACGTCCTGGCCGGTGATGGGCTTGAGGGCGCGAAGGACCTTGACCTTTTCGTCACGCACCGCTTCGGCCTCGAACTGTGCGGGAGGTTCCATGGCCACCAGACACAGCAGTTGCAGCAGGTGGTTCTGCAGCATGTCGCGGATCGCCCCGGCGCGGTCGTAGTAAGCACCCCGGTTCTCGACCCCCAGGGTCTCGCATACGCTGATCTGCACATGGTCGACCTGGCTGTTGCGCCATACCGGCTCCAGCAGGGCGTTGGCAAAGCGCAGGGCCATGAGGTTCTGCACGGTTTCCTTGCCCAGGTAGTGGTCGATGCGAAATACCTGGTTTTCCTCCAGCACCGCACCAATCGCTTCGTTGATGGCGGTAGCCGATTGCAACGAGTGGCCGATCGGCTTTTCCAGCACGATGCGCGCTTCGGCGTCGGCCAGGCCAGCGTTACGCAGGTGGTTGGCAATGGGCACGAACAGGTTGGGGGCGGTGGCCAGGTAGAAGATGCGCGTCAAGCCGCCGGGCTCGCCCAGGTAGCGCGCCAGCCGGCCAAAATCGGCGCTTTGCGAAGCATCCATGGAGAAATAGTCGACCCGCGCGGAAAACCGCCGCCAGACATCTTCGTCGAAATCGTTGCGGGCGATCTGGGCTCGGCAATGGCGTTCGGCGAGCTTGAGATATTCGTTGCGTGGCAGGTTGCGTCGCGCCAGCGCGATGATCCGCACGGCATTGTTCAGACGGGCCTCGCGAAACAGGTGGTAGAGCGCCGGAAGCAATTTGTGCAGGGCCAGATCGCCGGTGCCGCCGAAAACCAGAATGTCGCAAGGAATAGTCAAACCACCACTCTCCACGTTCGTTTAACTGGGCGGGTTGGCGTCCATGTAGTATAACTACAAGAAAGCTACAACCCGGCCAGCCGATCATAACCGAGTCCAGCCTGTGAATCTGTTGCAACATATCGCCCAATCGCGCCACCTGCTGCGCAAATCGGAACTCAAGGTAGCCGACCACGTGCTACTCGACCCGGCTGCCGTCATGCACAGCTCCATGGCCGACCTGGCGCACAGCGTAGGTATCAGTGAACCGACCATCGTGCGGTTCTGCCGTGCCATCGGTTGTTCGGGCTTCCAGGACCTGAAGCTGAAACTGGCACAGAGCCTGGCCGCCGGGGCCAGTTTCGGTCAATTCGCCATCCATGAAGACGACTCGGTTGCCGACTACAGCCTGAAGATCTTCGACACCACCCTGCACACCTTGATGGAAGTGCGTGAGCACCTCGACCCCCAGGCGCTGCAGCAGGCGGTAACCGCCATGGCCCAGGCGCAACGTGTGGAGTTCTACGGCTTTGGCGCCTCCGGTGCGGTGGCGGCCGATGCCCAGCACAAGTTCTTCCGCCTGCTGCTCAGCGCGGCTGCCTACTCCGACCCGCACATGCAGGCGATGTCGGCGGTGACCCTCAAGCCAGGTGACGTGGCGGTGTGCATTTCCCAGTCGGGCCGCTCCAAGGACCTGCTGATTACCGCCAACCTGGTCCGTGAGAGTGGCGCCAACCTGATCACCCTGTGCCCCAGCCAGACGCCGCTGGCCGAACTGTCGACGGTCAACCTGGCAATCGACGTGCATGAAGATACCGAAATCTACACCCCGCTGACCTCGCGCATCGCCCACCTCGTGGTGATCGATGTGTTGGCCATGGGCGTAGCCATGGCGCGTGGGCCGAGCCTGGTCAATCACCTCAAGAGCGTGAAGCGCAGCTTGCGCAGCCTGCGTTTGTCGCCCAAGTCGATCAAGGCTACCGACGACTGAACGCCTGCACCGGCCCCCTTCGCGGGCTTGCCCGCTCCCACAGGTACTGCGCACATTTTGAAATCGGCGCAATCCCTGTGGGAGCGGGCAAGCCCGCGAATGGGCCGGTAAAGACAATGAAATTTCACTGTTTTGTCACCATTCCACAGTCAAACCGTAAACCACCAAGGCCAGTCTGAAACTCCCGCATCCTATCTGGGAGACAGGCAATGGCTCGTGATTACGACGGTACTTACCAACCCAGCGCCAAGGCTCGCAAGCAGCAAGAAAAGGATCAGCGTCGCATGGAATACCGCCGCGCGATCGAAAGCTATTGCGACCAACGTCAATTGCTGCGCGACCTGGTGGACTACCCGGAGCTGCAGGACCTCACGGTCTGGCAGGCATCGGCGGCAATTTCCCCGAAAAACGCTCAACCAGGCCGCTGATCAGCGCACGTTCGCTACGGATGAACGCCAGGAAGGCCAAGGCAACCGGCGACTGCCGTTTGGCCTTGGACTGCACCACGCACCAGCTGCGGTACAGCGGTAGCTCCTCTACCGGCAGCTCCTTCAGCACACCGGTGGCCAGCTCAAGGTTGACTGCATGGCGGGTGAGCAGGGCAATACCCAGGCCGGCGATCACGCATTCACGCTGGGCGTCGGCCGAGGCCACTTCCAGGGTCTGGGTGAAGTGCACACGCTTGTCCTTGAAGTATTCCTCGCAGGCCTTGCGTGTACCTGAACCTTGCTCGCGGACCAGCAGCGTATGAGGTTCCAGATCCTGCAGGCGCAGTCGTTCCAGTTTGCACAGCGGATGCTCGGGTGGCGCCACCGCGACGATCGGGTTGTTGAGGAACGGCAGAAACTCCAGGCCCATGTCCTGCGGCACCATGGACATGATGATCAGGTCGTCGCGGTTGTCGGAAAGGCGGCGGATGGCCTGGGCGCGGTTGACCACGGTCAGGGTCAGGTTGACCTCCGGGTGGCGCTGCTTGAAGGCGGCGAACAGGTGTGGCACGAAGTACTTGGCGCTGGACTCGATCGCCAGTTTCAGTTGCCCCTGGAGTGAGCCCTGCATATCCGACAGCTGCATGTCCAGGCTCTCCAGGCGGCCGAATATGTCGCGGCTGGCGCGTTGCAGGGCTTCGGCCGCTTCGGTCAGGTAGAGCTTCTTGCCTACGTACTCGAACAGTGGCTGACCGATCAGCTCTTCGAGTTGACGGATCTGTAGACTAACGGCGGGTTGTGTCAGCGCCATCTCTTCCGCAGCGCGGCTGTACGAGCGCAAATCGCACACCTCGTTGAAGATCTGCAGTTGACGCAATGTCATACGCATCAATGACTTACGCATTCTTGCCCCGCCCTCGGCAATACCTTGTTACTGCACCATAAGCTTTTACTAATACAGCGTCTAACAAATATTGATTTTTGTTTATCGACCTACAGCGCTAGGGTGAATGTGCGACTGGCCAGCGACGTCTGGTCACGCGCCGACCGGTAGAACCGGCTCGACTGTTCCTACGGCTTTGGGAAGACTCCAGTGATAAAAAAAATCCTGATCGCCAACCGAGGTGAAATCGCAGTGCGCATCGTGCGTGCCTGCGCCGAGATGGGCATTCGCTCGGTAGCGATCTATTCCGATGCCGACCGGCATGCGTTGCACGTCAAGCGCGCCGACGAAGCCCACAGCATCGGTGCCGAGCCGCTGGCCGGTTACCTGAACCCGCGCAAGCTGGTCAACCTGGCTGTGGAAACCGGCTGTGATGCCTTGCACCCGGGCTACGGTTTCCTCTCGGAAAACGCCGAGCTGGCGGAGATCTGCGCCGAACGCGGGATCAAGTTCATCGGCCCGGCCGCCGATGTCATTCGCCGCATGGGCGACAAGACCGAAGCACGCCGTACCATGATCGCTGCCGGCGTGCCGGTGACCCCCGGCACCGAGGGTAACGTTGCCGATATCCACGAAGCCCTGAGTGAAGGTGACCGCATCGGTTACCCGGTCATGCTCAAGGCCACCTCTGGTGGCGGCGGTCGAGGTATTCGCCGTTGCAACAGCCGCGAAGAACTGGAACAGAACTTCCCACGGGTCATCTCCGAGGCCACCAAGGCCTTCGGTTCGGCCGAAGTGTTCCTGGAAAAGTGCATCGTCAATCCCAAGCATATCGAGGCGCAGATCCTCGGTGACAGCTTCGGCAACGTGGTGCACCTGTTCGAGCGCGACTGCTCGATCCAGCGGCGTAACCAGAAGCTTATCGAGATCGCCCCAAGCCCGCAGCTCACCCCCGAGCAGCGTGCCTACATCGGTGACCTCGCGGTACGTGCCGCCAAGGCGGTGAACTACGAGAACGCCGGTACCGTGGAGTTCCTGCTCGCCGATGGCGAGGTGTACTTCATGGAAATGAACACCCGGGTGCAGGTGGAGCACACCATCACCGAGGAAATCACCGGTATCGATATTGTCCGTGAGCAGATCCGCATTGCCTCGGGCCTGCCACTGTCGGTGAAGCAGGAAGACATCCAGCACCGCGGCTACGCGCTGCAGTTCCGGATCAACGCCGAAGACCCGAAGAACAACTTCCTGCCCAGCTTCGGCAAGATCACCCGTTACTACGCCCCCGGCGGCCCGGGCGTGCGTACCGACACGGCGATCTATACCGGCTACACCATTCCACCGTTCTATGACTCCATGTGCCTGAAGCTGGTGGTCTGGGCGTTGACCTGGGAAGAAGCCATGGACCGCGGCCTGCGGGCCCTGGACGACATGCGCGTGCAAGGGGTGAAGACCACTGCCGCGTACTATCAGGAAATCCTGCGCAATCCCGAATTCCGTAGCGGCCAGTTCAATACCAGCTTCGTCGAAAGCCACCCCGAACTGACCAACTACTCGATCAAGCGCAAACCCGAAGAGCTGGCCCTGGCCATCGCCGCCGCCATCGCCGCCCACGCAGGCCTGTGAGGAACCCCATAATGTCCAAGAAAATTCACGTAACCGACACGATCCTGCGCGACGCCCACCAGTCCCTGCTGGCCACCCGCATGCGTACCGAAGACATGCTGCCGATCTGCGACAAGCTCGACAAGGTTGGCTACTGGTCGCTGGAAGTCTGGGGCGGCGCCACCTTCGACGCCTGCGTGCGCTTCCTCAAAGAAGACCCGTGGGAGCGCCTGCGCAAGCTGCGCGCAGCGTTGCCCAACACCCGCCTGCAAATGCTGCTGCGCGGCCAAAACCTCCTGGGCTACCGCCACTACAGCGACGACGTGGTCAAGGCCTTCGTCGCCAAGGCTGCCGTCAACGGCATCGACGTGTTCCGCATTTTCGACGCCATGAACGACGTGCGTAACCTGCGCGTGGCCATCGAAGCGGTCAAGGCTGCCGGCAAACACGCCCAGGGCACCATCGCCTATACCACCAGCCCGGTGCACACCATCGAAGCCTTCGTCAACCAGGCCAAGCAGATGGAAGCCATGGGTTGCGACTCGGTGGCGATCAAGGACATGGCCGGCCTGCTGACCCCTTACGCCACCGGTGAACTGGTCAAGGCGCTGAAGGCCGAGCAGTCGCTGCCGGTGTTCATCCACTCCCACGACACCGCCGGCCTGGCCGCGATGTGCCAACTGAAGGCCGTGGAAAACGGCGCCGACCACATCGACACCGCGATCTCCAGCTTCGCCTGGGGCACCAGCCACCCGGGCACCGAGTCGATGGTTGCCGCGCTCAAGGGCAGCGAGTTCGACACTGGCCTGGACCTGGAACTGCTGCAGGAAATCGGCCTGTACTTCTACGCCGTGCGCAAGAAGTACCACCAGTTCGAGAGCGAATTCACCGCCGTGGACACCCGCGTGCAGGTCAACCAGGTGCCCGGCGGCATGATTTCCAACCTGGCCAACCAGCTCAAGGAGCAGGGCGCGCTCAACCGCATGAACGAAGTGCTGGCAGAGATCCCGCGTGTGCGTGAAGACCTCGGTTTCCCGCCGCTGGTGACCCCGACCTCGCAGATCGTCGGTACCCAGGCGTTCTTCAACGTGCTGGCTGGCGAGCGTTACAAGACCATCACCAACGAGGTGAAGCTGTACCTGCAAGGCGGCTACGGCAAGGCCCCGGGTGTGGTCAACGAGCAGCTGCGACGCCAGGCGATCGGCAGCGAAGAGGTGATCGACGTGCGCCCGGCCGACCTGCTGAAGCCGGAAATGGCCAAGCTGCGTGCCGACATTGGTGCCTTGGCGCGTTGTGAAGAAGATGTGCTGACCTTTGCCATGTTCCCGGACATTGGTCGCAAGTTCCTCGAGGAGCGCGAAGCCGGCACCCTGACTCCTGAAGTGCTGCTGCCAATTCCTGAGGCGGGCGCAGTAGCGTCCCATAGCGGCGAAGGCGTGCCGACCGAGTTCGTCATTGACGTGCACGGCGAAACCTACCGTGTCGACATCACTGGGGTAGGGGTGAAGGCCGAAGGCAAGCGTCACTTCTACCTGTCGATCGACGGCATGCCGGAAGAGGTGGTGTTCGAGCCGCTCAACGAATTCGTCGGTGGCGGCAGCAGCAAGCGCAAGCAGGCCAGCGCCCCGGGCCACGTCAGCACCACCATGCCCGGCAACATCGTTGATGTGCTGGTAAAGGAAGGCGACATGGTCAAGGTCGGCCAAGCCGTGCTGATCACCGAAGCCATGAAAATGGAAACCGAAGTGCAGGCGGCCATCGCCGGCAAGGTCGTGGCCATTCACGTGGCCAAGGGCGACCGTGTGACCCCGGGCGAGATCCTGATCGAGATCGAAGGCTGAGATAAGCCTTCATCTACAAGCGGTTAACCTCTGGGGAGCGGATGCTCCCCTTTTTTTTAACTGTGGGGCCCCAGGTCAATCACAGGCCTCAAGGCGGGTGACCTCAGTGGGCGTCACCTGCGCAGAAGCCGGATGCTACAGCACAACCCTCAGCCTTTGCGACAGGCCTCCAGCGTTTTTACCTGGCCTGTCGGCGGTTGGTTTTCCTCGCTCAACCAGCGTTCGAATCCGGCAGCCAGCGCCGGCCACTCATCATCGGTAACCGAGTACCAGGCGGTATCACGGTTATGGTCCTTTACCACCAGGTGCTTGCGAAACACCCCTTCGTAGACAAAACCAAACCGCTCCGCCGCGCGTTTGGAGCGGGCGTTGGCGTTGTTGCACTTCCATTCCAGCCGGCGGTTACCCAACTCAAAGGCCAACTTGCCAAGCAAGTACACCGCCTCGGTGCCCTTGGGCGTGCGCTGCATGGCGGCACCGAAGGCGACGTGACCGATTTCGATGCGGCCGTGCTCGGGCACCATCGACATCAGGCTGAGGATACCCTGGGCCTGGCCGTTGGTGCGGTCGATCACGCTATAGAACAGCGGATCACGGCCAGCAGCATTACCTTCCAGCCAGCGGTCGAAGGCAGCACGTTCGGCGAACGGGCCATAGGGCAGGTAGTCCCACAGGGCAGGGTCGGCAGCCGGACCTTGCAGCATCTGCCAGAGGTCGTTGCCATGGCACGCCGGGTCGAGCTTTTGCAGACGGATAAAGCGGCCTTCGATGGGCTCGGCCCGCGGCGTAGCGGCGGGCTTCCAGTTCAATGCGTCGTTCATGTTCGGCTTACAACTCTTTACGGAATTGGATAAAGCCCGAGCGCTCGGCAACCTGCTGGTACAGGCTGATGGCGGTGGCGTTGGTTTCGTGGGTTACCCAGTACACCTTGCTGCATTTTTCAGCCTCGGCTGCAGCATAGACGTGCTCGATCAATTGGCGGCCGATGCCCAGGCCACGCTGCGTGCTGTCCACGTACAGGTCCTGCAGGTAGCAGGCATTGCCGATACTCCAGTTGGTCCGATGGTAGATGAAGTTGACCATGCCAACCGCCTTGCCATCGACCCAGGCCAGGGCTGAATGGGTCGGCTCGTTGGGGTCGAGCAGGCGCTGCCAGGTGTTCAGGCTCACCTCATCGGTGAGTTCGGATTGGTAGAAGCGCAGATAGGCGTGCCACAGGGCAAGCCAGGCAGCGTGGTCTTGGCCAGTGACGGGGCGCAGGGTAACGGTGGACATGAGGCTGTTCCTTCAGAATGGGCGCATGTGCGCTGCGAGTTGGTTATCCAGATAGTCCGGGCTGGCGCCCAGGCCTTCACGCACCCCGGCAATGTCTTGCGCCGAGCGGTTCTGGCTGAGCTTGCGCGCGCCTTGCAGGCGAGCGATGGGCAGACGGATGCCGACAATGGCACGGAGCATGCCGTCGATATAGTCGGCCGGGGCGTCAGCGACCTTCCATGGTTCGGTGCGGCCTTGTTCGTGGCGTTCGGTCAGGCGGCTGACGATAGCCAGCAGCGCCGGGCCATCGTGCAGTACTTCGGCCGTGCCATAGGCATGCACGGCCAGGTAGTTCCAGGTGGGGACCACCTTGGGGTTCTCGGCCTTGCTTGGGTAATAGCCCGGGCTGACATAGGCATCGGCGCCGGGAAACACCAGCAGGGCCTCGGCGCCTCGTGCCAGGTCCTGCCATTGGTGGTTGGCCCGGGCCAAATGGGCATAGACCGTGCCGAACTCGCCTTCACTGGTATCGATCAACACCGGCAGGTGGCTAGCCAGCAGGCCTTGCTCGCCATGGCTGACCAGTATGGCCAGGCGGGTGTCATGCATGTGCTGGTACAGGCGACCAAGGTCGTGTTCCTGATGGGGTTTGCTGTTGTACATGCCCGGTGTCCTTGTGCAATGACCCCATCCTAGGCAGGCTATTGGTTCTATGTAAGAGCCATTGTTGGCTGTTCTGATAGGTCCAATACCATGACCGAGCGCCCTTTAGTGTTGCCCTTCGACCCTGCCGGCATCGTCCTGGATCGCCGCCGCGGGCTCAGCCAGCAGCTGTACCAGGCGCTGCGTGCGCGTGTGCTCGACGGGCGTCTGAGCAGCGGCACGCGGCTGCCGGCTACTCGCGATCTGGCTGCCATGCTGGCGCTATCACGCAACAGTGTGGTGCGGGCCTACGACCAGCTGTATGCCGAGGGCTTCATCGAAAGTCGGGTGGGTGATGGCACCTATGTCAGCCAGCTGCCTAAACTATCCACACAAGTATCCACAGGGTTATCCCGGGGTTTATCAACAGGTTTATCCACAAAATTTGTAGAAGGCACTGGTAATTTATCCAGCCAGCCACGCTCCAGCGAGCCTTTGCGGCGCCTGGAAAATAACCATTTGCTACCGCCAAGAAGTGGTGCGCCGCGAGCGTTTCGGCTTGGTATTCCGGCGTTCGATTTGTTCCCGTTCGACGTGTGGGCCAAGCTGCAGGCGGGTTTCTGGCGCAACCCGGCGCCTGCGCAGCTCGGTTATGGCGACCCGGCAGGCGAGCCGCAACTGCGCGAGTTGGTCGCCGCCTACTTGCGTAGCTCGCGTGGGTTGAGCTGTACAGCTGCACAAATTGTGATCACCAGTGGTGCGCAGCAGGCGATCAGCCTTTGTGCACAGCTGCTGTTGCAGCCGGGAGACGGTGTGGCTGTGGAAAACCCAGGTTACCGGGCGGCGGGACATGCCTTTGCGTTGGCCGGTGGCAGGTTGCATGGCGTGCCGGTGGACGAGGATGGTTTGGACTGCCGCTGGCTGGGGCAATTGTCCGATTGCCGGCTCGCCTACGTCACGCCGGCCCACCAGTACCCGACCGGGGTGACCATGAGCCTGGCGCGGCGCCTGGAACTGCTGGCCTGGGCCGAGCGAAGCGGTGGCTGGATCATCGAAGACGACTATGACGGCGAATATCGCTACAGCGGCGCACCCCTGGCTCCGCTGGCGTCGCTCGACCAGAACGGGCGGGTGCTGTATGTCGGTACATTCGGCAAGATCGCCTTCCCGGCACTGCGCCTTGGCTACCTGGTGCTGCCGCCGTCGCTGGCGCAGGCGTTCAGCCAGGGCAGGGCGCTGGCGATGCGGCACTCGGAGGTCAGCAGCCAGTGCGTGATGGCCGAATTCATGGCACGGGGGCACTTCCAGCGGCATATCCGGCGCATGCGCAAGGCGGCCTTGAGCCGACGCAACGTGCTCAAGGCTGGTTGGCCTGTGGATATACCGGGCTTGGGCAGCATGCCGGAAGTGGCCGCTGGGCTGCATGTCAAGGTGGATGTGGATAACTTTGCCTTGGAACAAGAGCTGGTAGCCAAGGCTGAAGCTGTGGGGGTGGAGATGACTCCGCTGAGTAATTTCTGGCTCGCTGACAGCACCGAGCCTGTGGATAAGCGGGCAGGACTGGTGCTTGGGTTCGCGGCGGTGCCGGAGGGTGAGATTGCCGAGGCCTTGCTGAAATTACGCAAGGCCTGGCGGCCGCTTCGCGGGTAAACCCACTCCCCAAGGGGCTGCACCGCACCTGCGGCCAGCGCTCTCCCTGTGGGAGCGGGCTTGCCCGCGAAGCAGGCGACTCAGGTACCGGACTTGATCCGCGTCCAGGCCCGCGTGCGTGCCCGCTCGGCATCCCGCGCCAGAGGCTTGAGGGTATACAGCTTGGTCATCGCCTCCGCCGTCGGGTACAGGTTGGGGTTGTTGCGAATCGCCGGGTTCACTTTGTCGGTGGCATCCTTGTTCGGGTTCGGGTAGCCGACAAAATCGCTGATCGGTGCAATTACCTCAGGCCGCAGCAGGTAGTTGATGAACGCATGCGCGTCTTCCGGGTTGGCTGCATTCTTCGGAATTGCCAGCATATCGAACCAGATCGGCGCTCCTTCCTTGGGCAGGCGCATGTCCACCACTACGCCATTCTTCGCATCGCGGGCGCGGTTGGCGGCCTGGGAGAAGCTGCCGCTGTAGCCGACCGCCACGCAGATATCACCGTTGGCGATGTCCGCCATGTATTTCGAGGAGTGGAAATAGGTGATGTAGGGGCGAATTTTCAGCATCAGTGCCTCGGCCTGCTTGTAGTCGGCCGGCTTGTCGCTGTTTGGCGGCAGGCCCAGGTGCTGCAAGGCCAGCGGCAGGATCTCCGACGGCGAGTCGAGCAGTGCCACGCCACACTGCTTGAGCTTGGCGATGTTCTCTTCCTTGAAGATCAGGTCCCAGCTGTCCACTGGCGCGTTGTCGCCGAGCGCAGCCTTGACCTTGGCCGGGTTGAAGCCGATCAGCACGGTACCGTACATGTAGGGTACGGCGAACTTGTTGCCCGGGTCGTTGGCTTCGATCAGCTTCATCAGGGCCGGGTCCAGGTGTTGCCAGTTCGGCAGCTTGCTACGGTCCAGTGGCTGGAACACCCCGGCTTCGATCTGCTTGGCCAGGAACACGTTGGATGGCACCACCACGTCATAGCCGGAGTTGCCGGTCAGTAGCTTGGCTTCCAGCGCCTCGTTGGTGTCGAAGATGTCGTAGATCAGCTTCACCCCGCTGTCCTTCTGGAACTCGGTGAGGGTTTGCGGGGTGATGTAGTCGAACCAGTTGTATACCCGCAGGGTACGCTGTTCGGCCTGGGCCTGCAGGGCGCCGGTAAACAGCGTGGCGGCGATGAACGGGGCGAGCAGGTGCTTGAGTCGGACCATTTAGCGGGCTCCTGGTTGGCTGCGCTGGAAGCCTTCCAGCACATTGACTGCATTGATACCGATTTCTTCGACAGCGTAGCCGCCCTCCATCACGAACAGGGTCGGCTTGCCGAGCTGCGCGATGCGCTTGCCCATCTCCAGGTAATCCGGGCTGTCCAGCTTGAACTGCGAGATCGGGTCGTCCTTGAAGGTGTCCACGCCCAGCGAGATCACCAGTACGTCGGCGTCATAGGCTTCGATGCGCTGGCAGGCGTCCTCCAAGGCAGCGCTCCAGGCAGTCCAGTCGCTGCCGGCGGGCAGGGGGTAGTTGATATTGCAGCCTTCTCCGCGACCCTCGCCGGTTTCGTCGGCATAGCCGAGGAAGAACGGGAATTCGTCCTGCGGGTCGCCATGGATCGAAGCGAAGAACACATCCCCGCGGCGGTAGAAGATGTCCTGGGTGCCGTTGCCATGGTGATAGTCGACATCGAGGATGGCGACTTTGTGCCGGCCCTGGTCGAGAAACGCCTGGGCGGCGATGGCGGCGTTGTTCAGGTAGCAATAGCCGCCCATGACTTCGCCGGCGGCGTGGTGCCCTGGCGGGCGGCACAGGGCAAACGCCGAGTGAGCGCCCTGCTGGATGGCGGCCTGGGCGGTGAGGGCCACCTGGGCGGCGCTGTAGGCAGCCTGCCAGGTACCGGCGGTGATTGGTGCCCCGGCATCGAAGCTGTAGTAGCCCAGCTCACCGTGCAGGCCGCTGGGCTTTTTCTGGCGCAGGGTGCGGGCTGGCCAGGTGAACGGCAGCAGGTCGCCTTCCTGGCCCAATGCGGCCCAGCGCGCCCAGGCGCCTTCGAAGAAGTCCAGGTAGGCGGCGCTGTGGATGCGCAGGAGCGGTGCACGGCCGAAGTCGGTAGGGCCCTGGATGTCGCCGAGGTTGCGCTGTTTTACCTGTTCGAGCACATGGTCGGCGCGCGAAGGCATTTCGAAGCAGGGCATCAGCTTGCCGTCTATCAGCTCGCAGCGGCCATGGTGCAGGCGGTGGTCATCGGAATAGATCGTCAGCATTGTTGTTCTCCCTTGGACACTGGCGTTGGCCCATTCTCGGGTGGACGCCAGCAGGGGAGAACGACGCAAACGGCCAAAAGGGGATCGATGTGGCCAGGCTCTTTGGCCGGCTTTCCCTGTGCCGGCCCCTGCCCGGGGCACGGCTGGCGCGGTCAACCGCGAAAATGGCTGGGAGCTACACCACTCCAACGCTGGAAGGCATGGCGGAAACTGGCCGTCTCGCTGAACCCCAGCGTTTCGGCAATCCGGTAGATCGGCATCTGATTGTCGGCCAGCAGCTGCTTGGCCCGCTCGAACCTCAGCTCATCCAGCAGCTGTTGATAACTGCTGCCCAAGGCCTGCAAATGCCGACGCAGGGTACGCGATGAACAGTTCATCTGCCGCGCCAGACCCTCCAGCCCGGGCGCCGCATCCAGTTGCTGCGCCAGCAGTTGGCGGATCCGCCCCAGCCAGGCCTGGCGGCCAGTGAATTCCAGGTTCAGGCGCCGGCAACGTTCGCTCATGGCCTTGTGGGTAATCGGGTCGGCCAGCGGCAGCGGCATGTCCAGCCAGCGGCGTTCGAAAGCAAAGGCATTGGTCTCGGCGTCGAAACCGACCGGGCACTGGAATGCATCGGCATAGAGCGCGTGGTAGCTGGGCCGAGGGTGCTCGAAACGGGCGCCCAGCAGTGGCAGTGGGCGGCCGAGCAGGTCGTCGCAGATGACTTTCAGCGAAACCAGGCAGAACTCGGCGTTGAAGGCGGTCAGTGCCGGGCTGTCATGGCAATCGCTGGCGCTGAACCAGACCCGCTGGCCGTCGTCGAGCAAACGCAGCTTGAAGACTGTTCCCAGCAGTGCCGGATACTGCAACGCCAGGCGCAAGGCGTCACCCAAAGTGGCACTGGAGAGCAGGGCGTAACCGAGCATGCCGTAGCACGACACATGCATGCGCCGGCCCAGTTCCAGGCCGATGTCCTCGCGCCGGGCAACGGCGTTGGCGCACACCTGCAGTTCCTGCTGGGTGGTGATGCGCGCATCGGCATGCCCCAGGTCTGCCGGGCCGATGCCGCTGCCGGCCAACAGCGCCGACGCCTCGCAACCGTCGGCCTGGAAGACGTTGAGGATCAGCGAAACCGCGTTGAGGGTAGTCAGGTGGCTGTGCAGCATGCTGGGAAGTCCCGTAGGCCTGGGACGCATTATGGAGCAAGTTGTGTGCCGATATCCCGAAGGCTGCGCAGGAGCCCCAGAACCCGCAGGCAAAAAAAAGGCCCGAAGCATAGGCTCGGGCCTGGTAAAGGTTGAGAGGTGTCTAGTCCCTCGACCTGGTGAGACTGTTTGCAGCGGCCTGGTTACGCCTTCAGCGGTACCAGACGGGGAGCGATCATGTTTTCCGGGCGCAGGATGTCGTCGAGCATCGCGTCGTCCAGCAGCTTCTCCTCGCGCACCAGTTCCAGTACGCCGCGGCCGGTTTCCAGGGCAACGCGGGCGATACGGGTGGCGTTTTCGTAGCCGATGTACGGGTTCAGGGCGGTGACCAGGCCGATCGAGTGCTCGACCAGTTCACGGCAGCGCTGTTCGTTGGCAGTGATGCCGACGATGCAGTGCTCGCGCAGCATGTCCATGGCGCGCTGGAGCAGGCGGATCGAGTCGAAGATCTTGTAGGCGATCAGCGGTTCCATCACGTTCAGCTGCAGCTGGCCACCTTCAGCGGCGACGGTCAGGGCCAGGTCGTTGCCCATGATGGCGAAGGCCACCTGGTTGACCGCTTCCGGAATAACCGGGTTGACCTTGCCTGGCATGATCGAGCTGCCTGGCTGGCGCGCCGGCAGGTTGATCTCGTTGATGCCGGTGCGCGGGCCGCTGGACAGCAGGCGCAGGTCGTTGCAGATCTTCGACAGCTTGACGGCGGTACGCTTGAGCATGCCGGAGAACAGCACGAAGGCGCCCATGTCGGAGGTGGCTTCGATCAGGTCGGCAGCCGGTACCAGCGGTTGGCCGCTGATGGCAGCCAGGCGCTGTACGGCCAGGGCCTGGTAGCCCGGGTCGGCGTTGATGCCGGTGCCGATGGCGGTACCACCCAGGTTGATTTCGGTCAGCAGTTCCGGAGCCAGCGAACGCAGGCGCTGCAGGTCTTCGGTCATGGTGGTGGCGAAGGCGCGGAATTCCTGGCCCAGGGTCATCGGCACGGCGTCCTGCAGCTGGGTACGGCCCATCTTCAGTACGTGGTCGAACTCTTTACCCTTGGCAGCGAAGGCCTGGATCAGGCTGTCGAGGCTGGCCAGCAGGGCGTCGTGACCCAGCAGTAGGCCCAGACGGATGGCCGTCGGGTAGGCGTCGTTGGTCGACTGCGCCATGTTCACGTCGTTGTTCGGGTGCAGGTACTGGTACTCACCCTTCTGGTGGCCCATGGCTTCCAGCGCGACGTTGGCAATGACTTCGTTCGCGTTCATGTTGGTGGAAGTACCGGCACCACCCTGGATCATGTCGACCACGAACTGGTCGTGGTAGTCGCCTTTGATCAGGCGGGCGCAGGCTGCGGTGATGGCAGCATGCTTGGCATCGCTCAGGTGACCCAGCTCACGGTTGGCGTCGGCAGCGGCCTGCTTGACCATGGCCAGGGCCACGACCAGCTTCGGGTAGTGCGACAGCGGAACACCGGAGAGGTGGAAGTTGTTGGCAGCGCGCAGGGTCTGGATGCCGTAGTAGGCATCGGCAGGGACTTCAAGGGTACCAAGCAGATCTTTTTCGACGCGGAACGATGCAGCGGAGGACATGATGGATATCATCTCGATTTTGACCCGGCACATGCCGGAATGGCGCCAATCCTAGGCCTGAAGGCAATTTTGCGGCAAATGCTGTTGCACGCTAACCTATGCACAAACGGCATAGTGTTTCATGTGACGCCAATTGACATTCGAGCGTGTTCCATTTTGGTGCATGCCAGGAGATGTGCTTCGTGAACCTTGAAAGCAAGTGGCTGGAAGACTTCAGCGCGCTGGCGGCTACGCGCAGTTTTTCCCAGGCGGCAGAACGGCGTTTCGTGACCCAACCCGCATTCAGCCGACGCATCCGCAGCCTGGAAGCGGCGTTGGGGCTACAACTGGTGAACCGTTCCCGCACGCCGATAGAACTGACCGAGGCCGGCCAGCTATTTCTGGTCACGGCACGTACGGTTGTCGACCAGTTGAGCGAAATTCTTCGCCATTTGCATCATCTTGAGGGCGGGCAGGGCGAAGTGGTGCAGGTAGCTGCAGCCCACTCGCTGGCCTCGGGCTTTTTCCCCCGCTGGGTGGCCCAGTTGCGCAATGACGGCCTGAACATCGCCACCCGCCTGGTTGCGACCAACGTCGGCGATGCCGTGCATGCCTTGCGCGAAGGCGGCTGCGACCTGATGCTGGCGTTCTATGACCCGGACGCTGCGCTGCAGATGGACGCCGAAATCTTCCCGTCGCTGCACATGGGCACCACCGAAATGCTGCCGGTGTGCGCGGTGGACGCCGACGGCAAGCCGTTGTTCGACCTCGAAGGCGAGGGCAGCGTGCCCCTGCTGGCCTATACCGCCGGCGCGTTCCTTGGCCGTTCGGTCAACTTGCTGCTGCGCCAGCGCAACCTGCGCTATACCACGGTCTATGAAACCGCCATGGCCGACAGCCTCAAGAGCATGGCGCTGGAGGGCATGGGCATCGCCTGGGTACCGCGCCTGTCGATGCGTGGCGAGCTCGAACGGGGTGAGCTGGCAATCTGCGGCGGCAGCCAGTGGCATGTGCCGCTGGAAATCCGCCTGTATCGCTGCGCCCTGGTACGCAAGGCCAACGTCAGGCTGCTGTGGCGCAAGCTCGAGGGGGCGGCAATGGTTGACTCGAAAGTCAGCCAAAGCCCCGAAAAATAAGGGGTGACAGTTGGTCGCCGGGGTGCCTTAAACGCACCACCTTACGGTATACTGCGCGGCCTTTCGACCGGATGCGTCCGGTCCTGATCAGCAAACAAGCCACGCCGGCCGTCCCGCGTGGCTTGTTGTTTTTTGACGCGCCCAAGGGCGCACAAGCGAAGAGGCTCGACGATGAGTGCACTGGTTGGCGTGATCATGGGCTCCAAGTCCGATTGGTCCACCCTTAGCCACACCGCCGATATGCTGGAAAAACTCGGCATTCCCTACGAAGTGAAGGTGGTTTCCGCCCACCGCACCCCGGACTTGCTGTTCCAGTACGCCGAAGAGGCTGAAGGGCGGGGCATCGAGGTGATCATCGCCGGTGCCGGTGGTGCAGCCCACCTGCCTGGCATGTGCGCGGCCAAGACCCACCTGCCGGTGCTGGGCGTGCCGGTGCAATCGTCGATGCTGTCGGGCGTCGATTCGCTGCTGTCGATCGTGCAGATGCCTGCCGGCGTGCCGGTTGCTACCCTGGCCATCGGCCGGGCTGGTGCAGTCAATGCCGCGCTGCTGTCGGCCAGCATCCTCGGTGCCAAATACCCGCAGTACCACACGGCGCTCAAGCAGTTCCGCACGGAGCAGACCGAGACCGTGCTGGACAACCCAGACCCGCGCCAGGCTTGAGGCTCAACCCATGAAGATCGGTGTAATCGGTGGCGGCCAGCTGGGCCGCATGCTGGCCCTGGCGGGTACCCCGCTGGGCATGAACTTCGCCTTCCTCGACCCGGCACCGGACGCCTGCGCCGCGCCACTGGGCGAGCACCTGCGCGCCGACTACGGCGACCAGGACCACCTGCGCCAATTGGCCGACGAAGTCGACCTGGTCACCTTCGAGTTCGAAAGCGTCCCGGCCGAGACCGTGGCCTTCCTTTCGCAATTCGTACCGGTGTACCCCAGCGCCGAAGCGCTGCGTATCGCCCGCGACCGCCTGTTCGAGAAAAGCATGTTCCGCGACCTGGGTATCCCCACCCCGGCATTCGCCGACATCCTCTCGCAGGCAGACCTGGACGCCGCAGTGGCCAGCATCGGCCTGCCGGCCGTGTTGAAAACCCGCACCCTGGGTTACGACGGCAAGGGCCAGAAGGTACTGCGCACGGCTGAGGACGTGGTCGGTACCTTCGCCGAGCTGGGCAGTGTGCCGTGCCTGCTGGAGGGCTTCGTCCCGTTCACTGGCGAAGTGTCGCTGGTGGCCGTGCGTGCCCGCGATGGCGAAACCCGCTTCTACCCGCTGGTGCACAACACCCATGAAAGCGGCATCCTGCGCCTGTCGGTCGCCAGCCAGGCGCACCCGCTGCAGGCCCTGGCCGAGGACTACGTGGGCCGCGTGCTCAAGCAACTCGATTATGTCGGCGTGCTGGCCTTCGAGTTCTTCGAAGTCGACGGCGGCCTGAAGGCCAACGAGATCGCCCCGCGCGTGCACAACTCCGGGCACTGGACCATCGAAGGCGCCGAGTGCAGCCAGTTCGAGAACCACCTGCGTGCCGTCGCCGGCCTGCCACTGGGTTCGACTGCCAAGGTGGGCGAGAGCGCGATGCTCAACTTCATCGGTAAAGTGCCAGCTGTGGACAAGGTGATCGCCATCGATGATTGCCATCTGCACCACTACGGCAAGGCGTTCAAGGACGGGCGCAAGGTTGGCCACGCCACCCTGCGTTGCCACGACATGGCAACCCTGGAGCGCAAGATTGCCGAAGTAGAAGCCCTGATCGGCAACTGATCGAACTTCTACCCGCGGCATGCCCTCTGAAATGGCAACAAGCCAAAGCGCTGTCTAGGCTTTGGCTTGTTCCATTCTTCATTGCAGAGGGATCGCCATGGGCATCATTGGAACCATCTTCATCGGCCTCATCGTCGGCCTGCTGGCCCGCTTCATCAAACCGGGCGACGACAGCATGGGTTGGATCATGACCATCCTGCTGGGTATCGCCGGCTCCCTGCTGGCCACCTATGGCGGCCAGGCGCTGGGCATCTACCAGGCCGGGCAGGCTGCGGGCTTCCTTGGCGCCCTGGTGGGTGCGGTCATTCTTCTGGTGATCTACGGATTCATCAAGAAGCGTTGAATACTGGGTAGAATGCCCGGCAATTCTACCGAGTTGCCGAGCATTTCCATGCGTGCCTTTTTCCTCGCCCCCTTGCTGTTGGCCAGTGCCCTGGCCCATGCCGAGCTGCCCGAAACCGACTGGCTTGAGCTGATGCCCAAGTCGGACCAGAAGGCGCTCGAGCAGATGCCCGAAATCGACCACAATTCGCCGGAAGCCATGGGTACCTTTACCGCCAAGGGCGGCCTCAAGCAAAGCAAGGGCTTGCCAGCGGTGATGTACTCGACCAAGACCGTGGCGGCCATGAACGGCAAGGACATCCGCCTGGGCGGTTACCCTGTGCCGCTGGAGAGCGACGCCAAGGGCAACAGCACGCTGTTCTTCCTGGTGCCGTACCCGGGCGCCTGCATCCATGTGCCGCCACCACCGCCGAACCAGTTGGTGCTGGTGCGCTACCCGAAAGGCCTGAAGATCGATGACATCTACACACCGCTGTGGGTCAGCGGCACGCTGAAGGTGGAAAAGGTCAGCAACGACCTGGCCGATGCCGCCTATGCGCTGGATGCCCAGAAGGTGAGGGTGGTGGAGGATGCCGACCTCTGATGCCTTGCGGCGCGCCTCAGGTGACCGCGTACCCTTGTAGGAGCAGCCTTGTGTCGCGAAAGGACCGCTCAGCGGTCCCGAGTGCTTCAGATCAAAGCGCTTCGCTCGCCACTACCAGGCCAAGCGAATGGGTTGCCCCAGGTTTCAATTCCACCAGGTCATCCCACACATTCGCCGTCTCGATGCACAGCATCCGCTGCCAGCCGTCATCGGCCATGTCCGGCAACTCCCTGGCCCGCTCGGTCCAAGGGTTCCAGATCACCGCCGAACGTGACCCGCTGCTGGTCAGGGTGATCCGCCGGTTCCAGTGCGGGTCGACAATGCTCAGTTGCGGCGGGGTGGCGAGGTAGATGCGGTCAGTCTCACCGCTGAACGCCAGCGCGCCCTGCTGCTGGCGCTGCTCCCAGTCGGCCAGGGTCTCGATGTAGCCCAGCCCTTCGACACCCTCAACCCGCACTTGCCGTACATCGCTGACTGCAAAGTAGCTGTGCAGGGCCTGGCTGAGGGTGACCGGGGTATTGCCCATGTTGCGGCTGGTCAGCTTCAGTTTCAGCTCAGCGCCCAGTTCCACCAGCAACTTCAGCTCCACGTCGTGGGGCCAGTCTGGCAGCTTGCCCTGCGCTTCGGGCAGCTCGAACTCGATACGCAGCCCGTCGCCCGCTTCTTCGATGCCCAGCAGCTGCCAGTCACGGGTTCGCGCGAGGCCGTGCGCAGGTGCCTGTTCGCCGTGGTACATGGCCTGCACGGCCGGTGGGTTGCGCTGCAGGTTGCCGAACCACGGCCAGCATACCGGTACCCCGGCACGCACTGACTTGCCCTGGCGGAAGATGGCCTGGTCGCTCAGCCACAACAGCGGTGGCTGGCCAACGCACTGGTAGCTGAGGATCTGCGCGCCCTGCTGGGCGATCAATAGTTCGGCGTGGTGGCTGCTGATACGCCAGCAGTTGAGTTCGCCATGTTGCTCGCTTACGACCTGGAAGGAAGCCATTGTGTTCATCTCATTGATTGCCAGTGGGGCTTGGACCCGGGCACATGCAATGAGTTTACCGCCGGCGTGGCTCAGCGACGAGGTACGGAGCGGGTACGGCCACTGCCATCGATGGCGACGAAGACGAACACCGCTTCGGTGACCTTGCGCCATTCGCTGGACAGCGGGTCGTCGCTCCACACTTCGACCATCATCTGGATCGAGCTGCGGCCGATTTCCAGGGTCTGGGTATAGAAGGACAATTGTGCGCCAACGGCCACTGGCACCAGGAAAGCCATGCGGTCAATAGCCACCGTGGCCACACGGCCGCCGGCGACACGGCTGGCCATGGCGGTACCGGCCAGGTCCATCTGGGCGACCAACCAGCCGCCAAAGATATCGCCAAACCCGTTGGTCTCGCGCGGGAGTGCGGTGATCTGCAAGGCCAGGTCGCCTTGCGGGATAGGATCTTCTTGTTCGAGCTCAATCATGCGATGGGGCCTCTGACCCGTGACGCTTTTCGTTGGTGTGGCGCAAAGGCCGGGTAAACGATTCAGCTTGAAACATACTACGCCGATTTCGTTTCACTGGGCGGCCGTAGGGAAACTCTGCGAAACCGCCTGACAATAATGACCGGCGTTTTCGCACAACATCCCACGTTAGGAGCAACCTTTTCCTACGAATCGCCAGTATATAGAGCATAACGGCCAGCGACGACCGCGCATTCATGAATATGTGTATGGATTTTGTATCGCTTTCGGCGCAGCTCGGCAATTTGCTATCTTCGTCCGTTACCAATCCAGAAGCCGCGTGCCAAGCGGCCTGCCTGCCCCTACAAAGAGAACAATCAGCGATGACTTCCGTGCCGAGCAGTATCGAGCAGCCTTCGCGGCCGCTGACCCGCAGTGACTACAAGACTCTCTCTCTGTCCGCACTGGGCGGCGCGCTGGAGTTCTACGACTTCATCATCTTCGTGTTCTTCGCCACGGTGGTCGGCAAGCTGTTCTTCCCCGCCGACATGCCCGAATGGCTGCGCCTGATGCAGACCTTCGGCATTTTCGCCGCCGGCTACCTGGCGCGACCGCTGGGCGGCATCATCATGGCCCATTTCGGTGACCTGCTCGGGCGCAAGAAGATGTTCACCCTGAGTATCTTCATGATGGCCCTGCCAACACTGATCATGGGCCTGTTGCCGACCTATGCGCAGATCGGCCTGTGGGCGCCGGTCCTGCTGTTGCTGATGCGCGTGATCCAGGGTGCGGCAATCGGTGGCGAGGTGCCAGGGGCCTGGGTGTTCGTGTCCGAGCACGTGCCGGCGCGCAACACCGGCTACGCCTGCGGTACCCTCACGGCCGGCCTGACCGCGGGCATCCTGCTCGGCTCGCTGGTGGCGACCCTGATCAACAGCGTCTACAGCGCAGAAGAAGTGGCCGATTACGCCTGGCGTATCCCGTTCCTGCTTGGCGGTGTGTTCGGCCTGTTCTCGGTGTACCTGCGCCGCTGGTTGCACGAAACCCCGGTGTTTGCCGAGATGCAGCAGCGCAAGGCGCTGGCCGAGGAGCTGCCGCTGCGGGCCGTGCTGCGTGACCATCGTGGCCCGATCGTGCTGTCGATGCTACTGACCTGGATGCTGTCTGCCGGCATCGTGGTGGTCATCCTGATGACGCCGGCGTTGCTGCAGAGCATCTACCACATCAGCCCGACCGATTCCCTCAAGGCCAACAGCCTGGCAATCGTACTGCTCAGCTTCGGCTGCATCGGTGCTGGCAGCCTGGCTGACCGCTTTGGCGCGGGCCGGGTGTTCGTGATCGGCAGCCTGCTGCTGCTGGCGAGCTCCTGGGCCTTCTACCACAGCCTGCCGACCCGGCCCGAACTGCTGTTCCCGCTGTATGCCGTGACCGGTTTATGCGTGGGTGTGATCGGTGCGGTGCCTTATGTGATGGTCAAGGCGTTTCCGGCGGTGGTGCGGTTCAGCGGGCTGTCGTTCTCTTACAACGTGGCCTACGCGATCTTTGGCGGGTTGACGCCGATGGTGGTGACTGCGCTGTTGAAATTGAGCCCGATGGCGCCTGCCTACTATGTGGCGGGGTTGTGTGCCGTTGGTCTGCTGGTGGGGCTGTACCTGCTCGCCAACAAGCGCTGACCTGTTGCAGGAGCGGCCTTGTGTCGCGATGGGCTGCGCAGCAGCCCCGGCAATTCGTGCCGGGTTCGTCATGTCCGGGGCTGCTGCGCAGCCCATCGCGACACAAGGTGTTGCCAGGCAGCTGATGATGGCCTTTCATCCAATTGTCACATTCAAGTCATATCGTATTCATGCGGCCTGCAGATACTTGGGCCCGTTCCATCCAACACCCCCTATTCCTGCTAGGAGCAAGGCATGAAACTGAAGCGTTTGATGGCGGCCCTCACCTTTGCCGCCGCTGGCGTTGCAACCGCCAACGCGGTAGCCGCTGTCGATCCTGCAATCCCGACCTACACCAAGACCACCGGTGTTTCGGGCAACCTCTCCAGCGTCGGTTCCGACACCCTCGCGAACCTGATGACTCTGTGGGCCGAGGCCTACAAGAAGGAATACCCGAACGTAAACATCCAGATCCAGGCTGCCGGCTCCTCCACCGCGCCACCCGCGCTGACCGAAGGCACTGCCAACCTAGGCCCGATGAGCCGCAAGATGAAGGATGTCGAACTGCAGGCCTTCGAGCAGAAGTACGGCTACAAGCCAACCGCCATCCCGGTTGCCGTCGATGCCCTGGCCGTGTTCGTGCACAAGGACAACCCGATCAAGGGCCTGACCATGGCTCAGGTCGACGCCATCTTCTCGTCCACCCGCCTGTGTGGCGCCAAAGCGGAGGTCAAGACCTGGGGTGACCTGGGCGTGACCGGCGACCTGGCCAATAAGCCAATCCAGCTGTTCGGCCGCAACTCGGTATCCGGCACCTATGGCTACTTCAAGGAAGAAGCCCTGTGCAAAGGCGACTTCAAGCCTAACGTCAACGAACAGCCTGGTTCGGCTTCGGTCGTGCAGTCGATCAGCTCCTCGCTGAACGGCATCGGCTACTCGGGCATCGGCTACAAGACCGCCAGCGTCAAGACTGTTGCCCTGGCCAAGAAAGAAGGCGGCGAGTTCGTTGAAGACAACGAAACCAACGCCCTGAACGGCAAATACCCGCTGTCGCGCTTCCTTTACGTCTACGTCAACAAGGCGCCGAACAAGCCTCTGGCCCCACTGGAAGCCGAGTTCGTCAAGCTGGTGCTGTCGCAAGCTGGCCAGCAGGTCGTGGTGAAGGATGGCTACATCCCGCTGCCGGCCAAAGTCATCGACAAGACCCTGGCTGACCTGGGCCTGTCCCACGCCGGTAACGTCGCAAAGAAGTAACTGACTGAGGGGGAGGCCGGTGCTGCTGCCTGGCCTCTTCCACGAATTCCCAGCCCGAAGCCAGGCTTCCTGTGCGGCGGGCTTTCGTGCGTCACTACATTGTCATGTTTTTGTCATACGGGACCGCTAGGGTGTGCGCATGAATGATCTGGCCAACTCCACAATGACTCCAAATTCCCAGCCCGAGCGGATTGACTTCAATACGCCGGAGTTGCAACGCAAGCGCCGCATGCGCGCACTCAAGGACCGCCTGACCCGCTGGTATGTACTGGTGGGCGGGCTTGCCGTGTTGGCGGCAATCACCCTGATCTTCTTCTACCTGGCCTATGTGGTGCTGCCGCTGTTCCAGGGCGCCGAGCTGACCAGCAAGAAGGCGCTGGAGCCAACCTGGCTGCAACAGGATGCCGGCAAGCCGCTGATGATCGCGCTTGAAGAGCAGAACCTGGTGGGCATGCGCGTTTCGGACAAGGGCCAGGCACTGTTCTTCGATACCAAGACCGGTAACGCGCTCAAGCGGGTCGACCTGCCGCTGCCGGCAGGCGCCCAGGTGACCTCGATCAGTACCGACCAGCCGGGGAGCCCGCTGGTGGTGCTGGGCTTGTCCAATGGCCAAGCCCTGGTGTTCCACCACAGCTACAAGATTACCTACCCCGACAACAAGAAAACCATCGACCCGGGTATCGACTACCCGTACGGCGAGCAGCCGTTCGTGCTCGATGATCAGGGCCAGGCGCTGGATCACGTCAGCGTCAACGTCAATGGCGACGTCCTGCTGCTGGCTGGCTCCACTGGCGCGCACCTGCAGGTGGTCGAGCTGACCCGTAGCGAAAGCATGATGACCGGCGAGGTCACCACCGAGCAGAACCGCATCGAACTGCCGCAGATGACCGAAACGGTGAAGAACATCTTCATCGACCCGCGTCAGCATTGGCTGTACGTGATCAACGGCCGCGCCACTGCCGACGTCTTCAGCCTGCGCGACAAGAGCCTTAATGGCCGTTACAAGCTGTCGGACAGCGCGGACACCGAAATTACCGCCACGGCCCAGCTGGTTGGCGGCATCTCGCTGATCATGGGCGACTCCAAAGGCGGACTGACCCAGTGGTTCATGGCCCGCGACCCGGATGGCGAGTCGCGCTTCAAGCAGATTCGCAGCTTCCAGATGGGCACGGCCCCGATCGTGCAGATCGACGCCGAGGAGCGCCGCAAGGGCTTCATCGCCCTGGATGCCGAGGGCAAACTGGGCGTGTTCCACAGCACCGCGCACCGTACCCTGCTGGTCGAGCAGGCTGCCGAAGGCGCGGGCATCCTGGCCCTGTCGCCACGCGCCAACCGCATCATGATCGAAGAGGGCGGCAAGCTGCTGCCGCTGAGCCTGCGTAACCCGCATCCGGAAATTTCCTTCAGCGCGCTGTGGGGCAAGGTCTGGTACGAGAACTATGACGAGCCCAAGTACGTCTGGCAGTCGACAGCGTCCAATACCGACTTCGAGCCCAAGCTGAGCCTGTCGCCGCTGACCTTCGGTACCCTCAAGGCGGCGTTCTACGCCATGGTGCTGGCGGCGCCGCTGGCGATTGCGGCAGCCATCTACACCGCCTACTTCATGGCCCCGGGCATGCGCCGCAAGGTCAAGCCGGTGATCGAACTGATGGAAGCGATGCCGACGGTGATCCTTGGCTTCTTCGCCGGCCTGTTCCTCGCGCCTTATCTGGAAGGCCACCTGCCGGGCGTGTTCAGCCTGTTCGTGATCATGCCGATCGGCATCCTGGCAGCAGGCTTTGCCTGGAGCCGGCTGCCCGAGTCGATCCGCCTGCGCATTCCGGACGGCTGGGAAGCGGCCATCCTGATTCCGGTGATCCTGGTGATCGGCTGGTTCGCCTTGTACATGAGCCCGCTGCTGGAAACCTGGTTCTTCGGCGGCGACATGCGCCTGTGGATCACTCGCGACCTGGGCATCACCTACGACCAGCGCAACGCCCTGGTGGTGGGTATCGCCATGGGCTTTGCGGTCATCCCGAACATTTACTCCATCGCCGAAGATGCCGTGTTCAGTGTGCCGCGCAGCCTGACCCTGGGCTCCCTGGCGCTCGGCGCCACGCCCTGGCAGACCTTGACCCGCGTCGTCATCCTCACCGCCAGCCCGGGTATCTTCTCGGCGCTGATGATCGGTATGGGCCGCGCGGTGGGCGAGACCATGATCGTGCTGATGGCCACCGGCAACACCCCGGTGATGGAGCTGAACCTGTTCGAAGGCATGCGTACCCTGGCCGCCAACGTGGCCGTGGAAATGCCTGAATCGGAAGTCGGCGGCAGCCACTATCGCGTGCTGTTCCTGGCCGCGCTGGTACTGCTGATGTTCACCTTCATCATGAACACCTTGGCCGAGCTGATTCGCCAGCGTCTGCGCAAGAAATACTCGTCGCTTTGATAGAAAGGTAGCGATCCGTGAAAAAGGATTCCCTCAAAGGCTGGTTCAAGAGCGGCGCCCCAGGCGTCTGGATGAGCGGCGGCGCGGTGGCCATGGCGGTGATCATGACCGTCGGCCTGCTGGCGGTGATTGCCGTGCGCGGCCTGGGCCATTTCTGGCCGGCCGACCTTGTCCAGGCCACCTACAAGGTGCCGGGCCAGGCCGATCACGTCGTCATCGGCGAAGTGGTGCAGAAGGAGGAAGTACCCCGGGCGCGCCTGAAGGGCGCCGGCTTGCCGGTACCTGACCAGGGCCCGGAGTTCATGACCCGAGAGCTGATCAAGGTGGGTAACCGCGACCTCAACGGCAGCGACTTCACCTGGGTGGTCGGAGAGTGGCTGGTCGATGAACAGCACCCAGCCGACCTGATGGCGCTGGAGCGCCGCGAGTGGGGCAACTTCTACGGTTACCTGGTCAGCGTCAAGGAAGAGGGCCGCGTGGTCGCCGAGGGGCCTGCCGCCTGGAACGAGTTGCAGGCCCGGCTCAAGCGCGCCAACCAACTCAACAGCGAGCTGCAAAGCCTCGAGAAGAAGGACATCGGTGCCATCAACCATGGCCTTGAACGCCTGCGCCTGCAGGCCCGCAAGCTGGAACTGGACGGCAAGCTGGACGCCGCTGCCCAGGCCGACATGGACGCCGACCGCGCCGAGCTGAACAGCCGCTACAAGGCCATCGAAGAGCGCCTGACCGGCCTGCACCAGGCGTTTGCTCGTGACAGCCTGGTGGCGCGCGATGCCAATGGCCGGGAAGTGGAGATCAACCTGAGCAAGGTGGTGCACGCCATCCAGCCGAACGGCATGTCGGGCTTCACCAAGCTGGGCAGCTACTTTACCAAGGTGTGGGAGTTCCTCAGCGACGACCCGCGCGAGGCCAACACCGAAGGCGGTATTTTCCCAGCCATCTTCGGTACCGTGATGATGACCTTGATCATGGCCGTGATCGTTACCCCGTTCGGCGTGCTGGCGGCCGTCTACCTGCGCGAATACGCCAGGCAGGGCCCGGTGACCCGGCTGATCCGCATCGCGGTGAACAACCTGGCCGGGGTGCCGGCGATCGTCTATGGCGTATTCGGCCTGGGCTTCTTCGTCTACGTGCTGGGCGGCTCGATCGACCGCCTGTTCTTCCCCGAGGCATTGCCGGCGCCCACCCTGGGTACCCCGGGCCTGCTGTGGGCATCGCTGACCCTGGCGTTGCTGGCCGTGCCGGTGGTGATCGTCGCCACCGAGGAAGGCCTGGCGCGTATCCCGCGCACTGTGCGCGAGGGCTCGCTGGCCTTGGGCGCGACCAAGGCCGAGACCTTGTGGAAGATCGTCTTGCCCATGGCCAGCCCGGCCATGATGACCGGCATGATCCTGGCCGTGGCCCGCGCCGCCGGTGAAGTGGCGCCGCTGATGCTGGTGGGGGTGGTCAAACTGGCGCCGTCGCTGCCGGTGGACGGCAACTACCCGTACCTGCACCTGGACCAGAAGATCATGCACCTGGGCTTCCACATCTATGACGTCGGCTTCCAGAGCCCCAACGTCGAAGCCGCGCGGCCACTGGTGTACGCCACGGCGCTGCTGCTGGTGCTGGTAATCGCGGCCCTCAACCTCTCGGCGGTGTGGATCCGCAACCACCTGCGCGAAAAGTACAAGGCCCTCGACAGCTGAGCCTGATCGCAAGCGTGCCGCCCCATGTGGCGCGGCCCTTTGAAACGAATTGTTAGCGTATGGAGTTGACCATGCAGCAAGAATCCCACGCCCGCGGCATCGACATGTCTGCCCTGGGCCGCGACAAGCAAGGCCTGCGCCTGGCCGAAGAAACCGTGGCCATCGAAGTACCGGGCCTGAGCCTGTTCTACGGCGACAAGCAAGCGCTGTTCGACGTGCAGATGAACATTCCCAAGCAGCGCGTGACCGCCTTCATCGGCCCGTCCGGCTGCGGCAAGTCGACCTTGTTGCGTACCTTCAACCGCATGAACGACCTGGTTGACGGCTGCCGCGTGGAGGGCGCGATCAACCTGTACGGCAACAACATCTACCGCAAGGGCGAAGACGTGGCCGAGCTGCGCCGCCGTGTCGGCATGGTGTTCCAGAAGCCCAACCCGTTCCCCAAGACCATCTATGAGAACGTGGTCTACGGCCTGCGTATCCAGGGCATCAACAAGAAACGCGTACTCGACGAAGCGGTCGAGTGGGCGCTGAAGGGCGCGGCCCTGTGGGACGAGGTCAAGGACCGCCTGCACGATTCGGCCCTGGGCCTGTCCGGCGGCCAGCAGCAGCGCCTGGTCATCGCCCGCACCATCGCCGTGGAGCCGGAGGTGTTGCTGCTCGACGAACCGTGCTCGGCACTGGACCCGATCTCGACCCTGAAGGTCGAGGAGCTGATCTACGAATTGAAATCCAAGTACACCATCGTCATCGTCACCCATAACATGCAACAGGCGGCCCGGGTTTCCGACTACACCGCGTTCATGTACATGGGCAAGCTGGTCGAATTCGGCGATACCGATACCCTGTTCACCAACCCGGCGAAGAAGCAGACCGAAGACTACATCACCGGTCGCTACGGCTAGCAGCCCTGCGGCACAGGGAACCAGACGATTACTTGAAGCTTTGAGCTTCTTCGCGGAGCGAATGATGATCAACAAAGAAAGCCTTACCCATCACATTTCCCAGCAGTTCAACGCCGAGCTCGAAGAGGTGCGCAGCCACCTGCTGGCCATGGGCGGGCTGGTCGAGAAACAGGTCAACGACGCGGTTACCGCGCTGATCGAGGCCGACTCGGGCCTGGCCCAGCAAGTGCGCGAAGTCGACGAGCAGATCAACCAGATGGAGCGCAACATCGACGAGGAGTGCCTGCGCATCCTGGCCCGTCGTCAGCCGGCAGCGTCTGACCTGCGCCTTATCATCAGCATCTCCAAGTCGGTGATCGACCTGGAGCGCATTGGTGACGAGTCGACCAAGATCGCCCGCCGTGCCATCCAGTTGTGCGAGGAAGGCGAGTCGCCGCGCGGCTACGTCGAGGTGCGCCACATCGGCGACCAGGTGCGCAACATGGTCCGCGACGCGCTGGACGCCTTTGCCCGCTTCGACGCCGACCTGGCATTGTCGGTGGCCCAGTACGACAAGACCATCGACCGCGAATACAAGACCGCCCTGCGCGAGCTGGTGACCTACATGATGGAAGACCCGCGCTCGATCTCGCGGGTACTGAGCGTGATCTGGGTGCTGCGTTCGCTGGAGCGTATCGGCGACCATGCGCGCAACATCTCCGAGCTGGTGATCTACCTGGTGCGGGGCACCGATGTGCGCCACATGGGCCTCAAGCGCATGACGGCAGAAGTGCAGGGCACTGCAGTCGATGACGGCGAAAAAGCTAATGTTCCGGCTGAACCTGACGATAAATAAGGTTGCTCCCGAGCATCGACGCCCGGCCTTGGCCGGGCGTTTTCGTTTGCGGTCGAGGAGCCGGCAGGCACCCGCGAACGATGTGAAGAAGTCCCGGCGTGACCAGGTTGTAGCAAATGGCCATTATTCGGCGGTAGGCTAGCCGGGATTCAGAAGGAGTATCGATGAGTAAAGTGAATGTGCTGGTTGTGGATGACGCTCCGTTCATCCGTGACCTGGTCCGCAAATGCCTGCGCAATGCCTTCCCGGGCATGACCATCGACGATGCCGTCAATGGTCGCAAGGCGATGGCGCTGCTGGGCAAGGAAGCGTTCGACCTGGTCCTGTGCGACTGGGAAATGCCGGAAATGTCCGGCCTGGAACTGCTCACCTGGTGCCGTCAGCAGCCTGAGCTGAAAAACCTGCAATTCATCATGGTGACCAGCCGTGGCGACAAGGAAAACGTGATTCAGGCGATCCAGGCCGGCGTTTCCGATTTTGTCGGCAAGCCGTTCACCAACGAGCAATTGCTGACCAAGGTGAAAAAGGCCCTGAGCAAGATCGGCAAGCTCGACAGCGTGATGAGCAGCGGGCCGGCGCGAATCAACTCGGCGTTCGCCAACGATTCGCTGAACGCGCTGACGGCCGGCAAACCGGAAGTGGCGAAAATCACCGCCCCCGCAGCGGCGCCGGCACCTGCCAGGCCGTTGGTCAGCGCTGCTGCTCCCGCTACGCCAGCGCCTACCGGCCGTGGCCAGGGCCAGCTGCGCCTGGCCAGTGGCATGCAAGCCTGCGTGATCAAGGCGCTGAGCCTGAAAGAGGCCTTGCTGGTGGTTCGCCGTGGCGAAACCCTGCCGCAGGTGCTGGAAGGCGCCGTACTGAACCTGGAGCAGGGCGAGAACGCCGAAGTCGCGCGTCTGAACGGTTACCTGCATGCCATCGTGGCGCTGGAGCCCAAGCCCGACAGTGACTGGCTGCAATTGACGTTCAAGTTCGTCGACCAGGACGCCCAGAAGCTCGACTACTTGTCGCGCCTGATTGCCCGCGGCACTGCGCAGAAGCACTTCACCCCGGGCGCCTGACCCTCGGCCCCACGCCGCCCTCTTTGAAGGGGCGGCCATGCCTTGCGAAAGGGCTGCAAAGCAGCCCCGGCAATCGATACGGCGACGCCGATATCCCAGGGCTGCCTTGCAGCCCTTCGCGATACAAGGGCGCTGCTACAAAACGCCTGCACAGCCGTTGTGTCATCCGACCAACTGTCATACCCGCCGTAAAACTGGCTGCTAGTCTTCGACAGACCATAACTGTCAAAAAGCCACCATCATGCCTGCCCGCCTGCTGCTGTTCTGTGCACTGCTCATGGCTTCGGCGTCCAGCCTGGGCATGACTACCTACACGATCAACGATGATGGCCGTGTAACCTCCTATACCGATCGGCCTGGTCCCCGTGCCAAACCCCTGGTGCAGCGCGTGCCGATGGTCGAAATGCACGAAGGCCAGGTGCAGTTGAACGCGATAACCTTCGACGGTGGCGTCAGCTTCTCGGCCCGCAACCAATTGCATGTGCCGGTAGAAGTGGAGTTGCGGCTGGACAACCTGGTAAATGCCCAGGGCGGCAATGCACCGCGTATCGTGCGCCGGTTGTTGCCCCCGCATAGCACGCAGATGCTCAGCGTGCTCCATGGGCGGCCTGGCATGTTGCTGAACTATCGCTCAACCCTGCTGCAGGCCATGGGCGACCCGGGCAGGCGGCCCCAGGGCTTTCGCTATGCCTTCCCTTGGGTGGGCGGGCCGTTCCGTGTGACTCAGGGCCCCAATGGCCGGGTCAGCCATTTTGGGCCGAAAGGGCGTTATGCCATGGACATCGCCATGCCCGAAGGCACTACCATCATTGCGGCGCGGGAAGGGGTAGTGGTGAAGACCGAGAACCGCCAGAGCGGGCGCGGGCCGAACCCGTCGGGCAATTTCGTGCGGATTCTGCACCCGGACGGCACCATGGGTGTCTACCTGCACCTGATGCGCGGTTCGGTGGTAGTCACGGAAGGGCAGCGGGTGCGGCAGGGGCAGATGCTGGCCAAGTCGGGCAACACGGGCAACAGTACCGGGCCGCACCTGCATTTCGTGGTGCAGCGCAATGTGGGGTTGGCGCTTGAGTCGATACCGTATCAGTTCGACAGGCCGATCAACGGGTTACCGGACTTCACCGCGGGCAACCCTTGAGGTTGCCGGGCCTGCTTCGCAGGCCATCGCGACACAAGGCCGCTACGGGGGCACGCGGTCTTCTGCAGGAGCGGCCTTGTGTCGCGATGGGCTGCGCAGCAGCCCCATAGGCATCTAATCCAGCTTCAGCACCTTGGCCAGCACGATCTTCGGCCCTTTCATCTTCTTGATGATGATGCGCAGCCCTTCGACCTCCAGCACTTCTTCTTCTTCAGGCACGCGCTTGAGCGTCTCATAGACCAGCCCGGCCAACGTTTCTGCCTCGATGTGGTCAAGGTCGATGCTCAGCAGGCGCTCGACCTTGAACAGCGGCGTGTCGCCGCGTACCAGCAGCTTGCCCGGCTGGTAGGCGAGAATGCCGCGTTCGGCCTTGCGGTGCTCGTCCTGGATGTCGCCTACCAGCACTTCCAGCACGTCTTCCATGGTCAGGTAACCGATCACCTTGCCATCGGCTTCCTCGACCAGCACGAAATGCGCGCCGCCCTTGCGGAACTGCTCCAGCAACTGGGCCAGGGGCATGTGCCGCGATACGCGCTCCAGCGGCCGGGCGAGGTCGTCCAGGTCGATGGTTTCGGGCAGGTGCTCGAGTTCTGCCAACTCCAGCAGCAAGTCCTTGATGTGCAGCAGGCCGGTGAACTCCTCGCGCTCGGCGTCGTACACCGGGTAGCGGCTGAATTTGTGGCGACGCACCAGTGCCAGGATCTGCTTCAACGGCGCATGGGCGTCGATGCTGACCATGTCCTCGCGCGAGTTGGCCCAGTCGACGACCTCCAGCTCGCCCATTTCCACCGCCGAGGCCAATACGCGCATACCCTGGTCGCTCGGGTCCTGGCCACGGCTGGAGTGCAGGATCAGCTTGAGTTCCTCACGGCTGTAATGGTGCTCGTGGTGCGGGCCGGGTTCACCCTGGCCGGCGATGCGCAAGATGGCGTTGGCGCTGGCATTGAGCAGGTAGATGGCTGGGTACATGGCCCAGTAGAACAGGTACAGCGGCACGGCAGTCCACAGCGACAGCAGCTCTGGCTTGCGGATAGCCCAGGACTTGGGCGCCAGCTCGCCGACCACGATGTGCAGGTACGAGATGACGAAGAAGGCGACGAAGAACGAGATGGCCTTGATCAGCTCGGGCGTGTCGACGCCCAGGTAGGCCAGCAGTGGCTCCAGCAGGTGGGCGAAGGCTGGCTCACCGACCCAGCCCAGGCCGAGGGAGGCGAGGGTGATGCCGAGCTGGCAGGCCGACAGGTAGGCATCGAGCTGGTTGTGTACCTTGCGCAGGATGTTGCCGCGCCAGCCATGCAGCTCGGCGATGGACTCGACGCGGGTGGCCCGCAGCTTGACCATGGCGAATTCGGCGGCAACGAAGAAACCGTTGAGCAGCACCAGCAGCAAGGCAAAGATGATCATGCCGAAATCTGCGAATAACGAGGTGAGGCTGATACCAGGGGAAGGGTCCATGATGGAGTTTTTACGGGTTCCGTCTTTGAGATCGAGAGAAAAAAAGTGCCAGCTCCAGCTGGCACAGGGGGTCCAATGTAGCGGCTGGGGCGGCAAAAGCAAAGGGTGATGGTCTGGTCGCGGCCGCTGAGACGGCGGGCGCGCCCGCCAAGGGCTGCGTTGCAGCGGCGGTTTCAGCCCTTGCCGCCAGCCAATTGTGCCGGGGCAAAATGACAGGTAAAGGTGCTGCCATGCCCCGGCACGCTGCTGATCTCCAGCCTGCCGCGGTGGCGCATCAACACATGCTTGACGATCGCCAGCCCCAGCCCGGTGCCACCGGTATTCGATGCGCGGCTGGAGTCGACCCGGTAGAAGCGTTCGGTCAGGCGCGGCAGGTGCTTGGCATCGATCCCTACCCCCGAGTCCTGCACCGACAGGTGCGCGCCCTGGGCGTCGGCCCACCAGCGGATACGGATGCTGCCCTCGTCCTGGGTGTACTTCACCGCGTTGAATACCAGGTTGGAGAAGGCACTGCGCAGCTCCGACTCACTGCCCTTGAGCTTCACCCCAGGCGCCGCTTCGAGGGTAATGCGCTGGTTGCGCGGCCCGGACAGGGCCTGGGCGTCGTTCTTGATCGCCGCAAGCAAGGCATCGACCGCCACCGGCTGGTTGTCCGACGGGTAGTCGGTGGCCTCGAGTTTGGCCAGCAGCAGCAGGTCGTTGAGCAGGGTCTGCATGCGCGAACCCTGCTGGCTCATCTGCTGCAGGGCGCGGCTCCAGCGCGGGTTCACGTCTTCGACGTTGTCGAGCAGGGTTTCCAGGTAGCCGGTGATTACCGTCAGCGGCGTGCGCAGCTCGTGGGACACGTTGGCGACGAAGTCCTTGCGCATCTGTTCCAGCTGGTGGATGCGGGTCACGTCGCGCACCAGCATCAGGTGTTCGTTGTTGCCGTAGCGGGTGATATGCAGCTGCAAGCGCATACGGTCGTTGATCGGCGAGGGGATTTCCAGCGGTTCGAGGTAGTTTTCCGCCTCGAAATATTCCTTGAAGCGCGGGTGGCGGACCAGGTTGGTGACTTGCTGGCCGCCGTCCTGCGGCGTCTTGAAGCCCAGCAAGGTCTCGGCGGCGCGGTTCCACCATTCGAGGTTGCCGTCGCTGTCGAGCATGATCACCGCATCACGCAGCGCAGCGGTGGACTCCTGCACCCGGTCGATCACCGCCTGCAGGCGGCCACGCACGCGCTGGTCGCGGCGTTGCAGGTGGTAGATGCTGTCGAACACCTCGCCCCACAGGCCGTAGCCATCGGGTGGTGCTTCATCGGGTTGATGGTTGCGCAGCCAGTCGTGCAGGCGCAGCAGTTGCTTGAGGGTCCAGCCCAGGTAGAGCGCCAGGCCGATGGCCAGGCTCCAGCCATAATAGCCGCTGGCCAGCCCGCCGATGAGGCAGACCGTAATCAGCAGCAGCAGGTGGCGGATCAGGGTGGCGTGCCAGTTCTGGTTCAATTGACTGTCCTTGTACAACGACGTGCAGCTTGGCGCTTTTGAACTCGATCAGCTCTTGGTCGAGAAGCGGTAGCCGGTGCCCCGGACGGTTTGTACCAGATTTTCGTAGGCTTCACCCAATGCCTTGCGCAGGCGGCGGATGTGCACGTCGACGGTGCGCTCCTCGACATAGACGTTGCCGCCCCATACCTGGTCGAGCAGTTGGCCACGGGTATAGGCGCGCTCCTGGTGGGTCATGAAGAACTGCAGCAGGCGGTATTCGGTAGGGCCCATCTCGGCCGGCTTGCCGTCGATGGTCACGCGGTGGCTGATCGGGTCGAGCAGCAGGCCGCCGACTTCGATCGGTGCCTCGCTGTCGCTGGGGCCGGTGCGGCGCAGCACGGCTTTCAGGCGCGCAACCAGTTCGCGTGGCGAGAAGGGCTTGGTGATGTAGTCGTCAGCACCCACCTCCAGGCCTTGGATCTTGTTGTCCTCTTCGCCCTTGGCGGTGAGCATGATGATTGGAATATCGCCGGTCAGCTCGTCGCGCTTGAGGCGGCGGGCCAGCTCGATGCCGGAAGTGCCCGGCAGCATCCAGTCGAGCAGGATCAGGTCCGGCTTGCGGTCGACGATGATCGCATGGGCCTGTTGGGAGTTTTCTGCTTCCAGGCAGTCATAGCCGGCCATTTCCAGGGCAACGGCGATCATCTCGCGAATGGGCGCTTCGTCGTCGACGATCAGTATGTTCCTGCCAACCATGCTCAAAACCTCTCCTGGATACGATGTCTTGGCCCGCATTAGATAACGGAATTATTGCAGCTGTGTGACAGGCTGTTGGCCGTTCTGGCGACATTCCGTGACTCAACTAGGCTTGAAAGGGCTGTTTTTGCCGCAGCCCGAACTCAATCCCCCGAAACGATGGTGAATCCAATGACACGACATACGCTGAGCTGGATGGCCCTTTTCACTGCGCTGGCGCTACCGGGGGTGGCCTCGGCCGAGCATGCGAAGGAGAAGGGAGGCATGCTGGTCGACGCTGCCGGCATGACCTTGTATACCTTCGACAAGGATACGGGCGGCAAGTCGATGTGCAATGACGGTTGTGCCAGCAACTGGCCGCCGCTGATGGTCAAGGCCACTGACGAACCGGCCGAGGGCAAGTGGACCGTGGTGATGCGCGATGATGGTTCCAAGCAGTGGGCCTACGATGGCAAGCCGCTGTATACCTTCATCAAGGACAAGAAGGCCGGGGACATGACCGGTGACGGCGTCAAGGACGTCTGGCACGTCGCCAAGCCTTGAGATAGCCAGGGCCGCTGTGCGGCCGATCGCGACGCAAGGCCGCTCAGGAGTGCGCGGTCCCCTGTAGGAGCCGCCTTGTGTCGCGAAAGGGCTGCTAAGCAGCCCCAGAACCCTCAGCGCAATGCGTAATCCAGCACCACCCCGATAAACACCAGCATCCCCGCCCAGTGGTTGTGCAGGAACGCCTTGAAGCATGACTCCCGGTCCAGCTTGCGCGTCGACCAGTACTCCCAGGCAAAGCACGCCGCCGCGCCCAACAGGCCGAGGTGGAACCAGCCGCCCAGCTCGAAGCGGTTACCCGCCAGCAGCAGGCAGCCCAGCGACAGCAACTGCAAGGTCAGGATGATGGTGCGGTCGGCGTCGCCGAACAGGATCGCGGTCGACTTCACGCCAATCTTCAGGTCGTCATCGCGGTCGACCATGGCGTAGTAGGTGTCGTAACCCACCGTCCACAGCAGATTGGCGATGTACAACAGCCAGGCACTGGCCGGCAGTTCGCCACCGGCTGCGGTGAAGGCCATGGGAATGCCCCAGGAATAGGCCGCCCCCAGTACCACCTGTGGGTAGTAGGTGTAGCGCTTCATGAATGGGTAGCAGAACGCCAGCGCCACCGCGCCGAACGATAGCCACACCGTGCGGCTGTTGGTGCACAACACCAGCAGGAAACTCACCCCGACCAGGATGGCGAACAGCGCCAGCGCCTCGCGCGGACGGACCCGACCACTGGCCAGGGGGCGGTCGGCGGTGCGTTTGACGTGGCCGTCCACCTTGCGGTCGGCAAAGTCGTTGATGCAGCAGCCTGCGGCGCGCATGAGCACCACGCCGAGGCCGAAGATCAGCACGTTGGCCACGGTTGGTGAGCCGTTGCCGGCAATCCATACCGCCGACAAGGTTGGCCACAGCAGCAGGTAGATCCCGATCGGCCGGTCCATGCGGCTGAGCTGGATGAAGTCCCAGGCCCGCGGGTGCAAGCGGTTGAGCGACTTGAGCAGTTGCAGGTACATCAGCGGGTCTCCTCCTTGGCCGCTTGCCACAGGGCTGGCAGGAACACTTCTGCCACCAGCAGGTCCAGGCCGCCACGTTCAAAGCGTGAGCGGCGGCCCCATAGCGCCGTATGGGCGGCTTCGCCAGGCAACCAGGCCTGTGGGTAACTGCACACCTCGATGGGGTGGCGGATGAACGCCTGGTCGCAGAACAGCAACTCGCCCAGCGAGCGGCTGCCCAGGGTTTCCAGGTCCAGCCCGCCAAGTTCCAGGGCTGTGCGGCTGGCGACGCTGCGGGCGAACACCCAGGGTTGGCCGTGGCCACGCAGGTATACCTCGCGCACCCAGCCTTCGGCGCCCGCGGCGATGCCCAGGGCCTGGCATTCGTCATCGCGCAGCGGCTGCCAGCCTTCGAACAGTGGCGTGACGCTGAAGTGGTCGTCGGACAGGCGGGTCAGGCGGCGGGTCAGGGAGCCTTCGTCGAACAGCCAGTCCAGGGTGGGCTGGTCGATGCCGGTCGCCAGCTGTGAATACGGCAGCCACGCGACAGCGGCTGCTTGCGGGGATTCGTACGACACGTCGGTCTGCTTGTTACATCCAGAGAGGCGGCGAGCTTAGCATGATTGCCCCGACTGCTTGCATACTGCTGGCAAGGCCGATACAAAGCCCCCACCAATTGCGCACTGGTTCTTCGCCGGTGAACCCGTCCCTACCGGCTACCCGGCCGCTGTAGGAGCGGATTTATCCGCGAAGAGGCCCTCAGCAGAACAGTAAGCCCCAGCCCGAACCGAGGAAAACGACCTGATGAAAAAGTGGCAATGTATTGTCTGCGGCCTGATCTACGACGAGGCCGAAGGCTGGCCCGACGACGGCATCGCCCCCGGCACCCGTTGGCAAGATGTACCGGAAGACTGGCTTTGCCCCGACTGCGGTGTCGGCAAGAGCGACTTTGAAATGATCTCCATCGACTAATCGAGGAACGCACGACATGACGTCCCCTGTGGTAATCATCGGTACCGGCCTGGCGGGCTACAACCTGGCCCGCGAATTTCGCAAGCTCGATGCGCAGACACCGTTGCTGCTGATCACCGCCGATGACGGTCGTTCCTACTCCAAGCCCATGCTCTCCACTGGCTTCGCCAAGCACAAGGACGCCGATGGCCTGTGCATGGCCGAACCGGGAGCCATGGCCGAACAACTGAATGCGGAAATCCGTACCCATACGCGTATCAGCGGCATCGACCCTGGCCACAAGCGCCTGTGGGTTGGAGAGGAAGCGGTGGAGTATCGCGACCTGGTGCTGGCCTTGGGCGCCCAGACGGTACAAGCCCCCATCGACGGCGATGGCGGCGACCTGGTGTTCCCGATCAACGACCTGGAAGACTACGCCCGTTTTCGCGCCGCCGCCTGTGGCAAGCGGCGCGTGCTGATTCTGGGTGCCGGCCTGATCGGCTGCGAATTCGCCAACGACATGAGCCTGGGCGGCTTCCAGGTCGACGTAGTGGCACCGTGCGAACAGGTCATGCCTACCCTGCTGCATCCCGCTGCGGCGACGGCGGTGCAGGCCGGGCTGGAAGGCTTGGGCGTACGTTTCCACCTGGGCCCTGTGCTGGCCCGTCTTGAAAAGGTGGGCCAGGGCCTGGCGGCGCACTTGTCCGACGGCAGCGTGATCGCCTGCGACCTGGTGGTCTCGGCCATCGGCCTGCGCCCGCGCACCGATCTGGCCGCCGCCGCTGGCCTGCAGACCAACCGCGGCATCAGCGTGGATCGCCAGTTGCGCACCTCGCATGCCAATATCTTTGCCCTTGGCGACTGTGCCGAGGTGGATGGCATCAATCTGCTTTACGTCATGCCGCTGATGAGCTGTGCCCGCGCCTTGGCGCAAACCCTGGCCGGTAACCCGACGACCGTCGCCTATGGGCCGATGCCGGTGACCGTGAAAACCCCGGCCTGCCCCCTGGTGGTCTCGCCGCCACCGCAGGGCCACGAAGGTACCTGGCAAGTCGAGGGGCAGGGCAGCGACCTCAAGGTGCTCTGCCTCGATGCCGACGGCAAGCTGCTGGGCTACGCCCTCACCGGGGCAGCGGTGATGGAGAAGCTGGCGCTGAATCGCCAGTTGCCAGCCGTGATGGCATAAATAGCTGGTGTTCTGTCGGATTTATCCTGTTGTTGCCTGCACAATGGCCGCCCAGATACTGGCGCGGCCCCGGTGCACGTGCCATCCTCACTCCCGTCTGCCGCAGATTAGAGCCTGCGGTGCCTTGAGCGCTGCTCCCAGAGGCAGCACGGCATAACAACAAGAATTCCGTCAAAGAGGCTTCACTATGCGCAAACCAGAACTCGCCGCCGTCATCGCCGAAAAGGCCGATCTGACCAAGGAAAAGGCCAATCAGGTGTTGAACGCGATTCTCGACAGCATCACCGGTGCCCTGGACAAGGACACCGTGACCCTGGTCGGCTTCGGCACCTTCGAAAAACGTCATCGTGGCGCGCGTACCGGCAAGAACCCGCAAACCGGCGAGCCGGTAAAGATCAAGGCCAGCAATACCGTAGCCTTCAAGCCAGGCAAGAACCTGCGCGACAGTGTCAACGTACCCGCCAAGCCGGCCAAGAAAGGCAAGTAATCGCGTCCAGATGACGCAATGCCAGCCAAACGGGCGCCGCCAAGGCGCCCGTTATGCTTTCTGCAGGCAAAATGTTTCGAACTTGTATAAATCGTTCGGGAGAAGGATAAACTGCTCGCTTTAGTCACTTTTAGTTCGAGGCGCGTTGATGAAGTTTCGCTTTCTTCTCTGGGCCATGGGATGGTTGATGGCCCGGGCCAGCCGTAACAACCCGGCATTCCAGCAGCAGCTCAAGGGCAAGGACCTGGTGTTCCAGATGCAGACCCTGGACGGCCAGGTCGCCCGACACTTCATCGTCAGCAACGAGCGCATCAGCAGCAAGGGCGGTGCCCACCCGCAGCCGGCCTTCGCCATTGCTTTCAAGGACGCCGCCTACGGCTTTGCCACGATGCAGGCGAGCAACAAGCAGCTGGCGTTCATGCAGGGGATTCAGGACAAGCACATCCAGATCAAGGGCAATCCGGCGTTGGTGATGTGGTTCCAGGGGTTGATGAAATACCTGAAGCCGAAGAAGTAGGGCCGCAAAGCGGCCCCCATGGCCTTAATGCGGTGCGTGGAACTGCGAAGCCAGTTCACGCAACAGGTTCTCGGCCTCGAGCACCTTGTTCACGACTTCCTCGGCCTTGTCGCGGGTAATGCCCAGGCGCTCCAGCAGCTCCTCGGGAATCTCCTCCTGCGGCCCCGTGCCGATTCCCCGTGCGCGCAGCAGGCGGGTGGTCAGGCAGACCAGGTTGGGGAACGCCGAATACTCGCCATCATAGGTCGGGTCGTGCTGGAAGCGCAGCGCGGCCGCCAACTCTTCCGGCATGTCCCATAGCTTCATCAGCCAGGCACCGATCTGTTCGCGGCTGATGCCCAGCAGGTGTTGTTCGACATAGGTGTGGCACAGATGCGGGTTGACCTCCAGGTGGCGGCAGATCAGCGAAAAGTGGGGTGGGAACACATGGGCCAGCAGCAAGTAGCCAAAATTGTGCAGCAACCCGGCCAGGTAGGTCAGGCCCGCCTCCGGGCGTTCAGCTCGCGGCATGGCACGGGTCAGGCCATCGATGACCGCCGCGGTGTAGATTGACTGCTGCCAGTACGGCGTGGCCTGTTGCGGATGGTCTTTCGGCAGGCTCAGGGTCTTGCCCAGCGCCAGGCCCAGGGCCAGGTTGATCACCAGGTCGAAGCCCAGCACGCGCACGATGGCATCTTCCACCGAGCGAATCTTGTGGGTCGAGCCGTAGTAGGGCGATGCCGCCCAGCTCACCACCTGCGCTGCCAGCGCCGGGTCGGTTTCGACCACCCCGGTGATGTCGTCGATGCTGGCGTTGGGGTCTACCCGCAGCTTGATGATCTTTTGCGCGGTGTCGGCCAAAGGCGGGATTTCGATGGTTTCTTCCAGGCGTTTCTGAATGCGTCTGGCGGTGAAAGCCTGCACTGCCTGGCTGATTTCCCGGGTGTCGTCATGCGGGCGATCGAGATTGGGGCTGATGGCCTTGACCTCGATGCCGAAGCTGCTGGCGCTGGCCTTGGCCAGCATGCGCTTGAAGTGCGCGTGCTCGATTTCCAGCAACAGCCCGGTCTCGCCGGACTGGATATACACGCGTTCAGCGTCGAGCAGGCTCTTTTCGTACTGGCACGGTGAACTGGTCAATGCCGGGATACCCGGCAGGGCCTTGAGCTGGTGCTTGTCGAGCATCTGCTTCAGGCGTGCCATCGACACGGCGGTAAGCTGGCGCCCGGTCAGTTCGGCCAGGCGATTGAGGTCCAGCAGCTGACTCTGCGGGAACAGTACCAGCAAGGCGCCGATTTCGTCATCGAGCAACACGGCCTGTACCCTTGACGCCGCCGGCAGTTGCGGATGCTCCACTACCTCACGGTAGGCCACGCCGAGCTTTTCCAGCAGCAGCCTGATGACGGAGGGTGCATGTGGGGTTGCGGTGTCCAGGGCGACTTCAGTCATGGTCCGTATCCACTGATTCCTTTAAACGCGAAGTATAACCAGCCTTGGGACAAATCTGGATCCATTGTGGAACCATCGTCACACTTGGCCATATTGCTGGCCGTGGCGGAGCCAGCGGTCCAGCAGTGGGCTGACGTGGTCCGGCCAACGTGCAAGCAGGGCCTGGGCAGCGTCACGCACAGCCGGTAACAGGTCGGCATCGCGCATCAGGTCGGCGACCTTGAACTGCAGCAGGCCGGTCTGGCGGGTACCGAGCATCTCGCCCGGGCCGCGTAGCTCGAGATCTTTCTCGGCAATGATGAAGCCATCGTTGGTTTCCCGCATGATGCCCAGGCGCTCGCGGCCGATCTGCGACAGTGGCGGGTGATACAGCAGCACGCAATGGCTGACGGCACTGCCCCGGCCAACCCGGCCGCGCAGCTGGTGCAACTGGGCCAGGCCCAGGCGCTCGGGGTTCTCGATGATCATCAGGCTGGCGTTGGGCACGTCCACGCCAACCTCGATGACTGTGGTGGCAACCAGCAGTTGCAGGTTGCCGGCCTTGAACTCGGCCATGACCTCGGCCTTTTCCGCCGGCTTCATGCGCCCGTGGATAAGCCCCACGCGCAGCTCGCCCAGGGCGCTGCCCAGCTCCTCGTAAGTGCTTTCGGCGGCCTGGCAGGTCAGTTCCTCGGACTCTTCGATCAGGGTGCACACCCAATAGGCCTGGCGCCCTTCGGCACAGGCGGCACGCACCCGCTCGACCACTTCGAAACGGCGGCTGTCGGCCACCAGCACGGTGTTCACCGGGGTACGCCCCGGCGGCAGTTCATCGAGTACCGATGTATCCAGGTCGGCATAGGCGCTCATGGCCAGGGTCCGAGGGATAGGCGTGGCGGTCATGATCAGCTGGTGCGGGCACAGTTCGCCGGCCACGCCTTTCTTGCGCAGGGCCAGGCGTTGCTGTACGCCAAACCGGTGCTGTTCGTCGATGATCGCCAGGGCCAGGTGCTTGAACCTCACCTCGTCCTGGAACAGCGCATGGGTGCCGACCACCATCGGTGCACCGTTGGCGATCTGCTCCAGGGCGCTGGCGCGGGCCTTGCCCTTGAGCTTGCCGGCCAGCCAGGCCACTTCGATGCCTAGCGGCTCGAGCCAGCGCTTGAAAGTGATGTAGTGCTGTTCGGCGAGAATCTCGGTGGGCGCCATCAGCGCCACCTGGTAACCGGCTTCCAGCGCCTGCAGGGCGGCCAGCGCGGCGACCACGGTCTTGCCAGCGCCGACATCACCCTGCACCAGGCGCATCATCGGCTCGTGCTGGCTGAGGTCATAGGCGATTTCGTTGGCTACCCGCTGCTGCGCGCCGGTCGGCTGGAAGCCCAGGTTGGCCAGGTATTGCGCCTGCAGGCGCCGGGCCTTGGGCAGTACCGGCGCGCGCAGGCTGCGCAGGCTCTCGCGCAGGCGCTGCTGCGACAGCTGGTGGGTCAGCAGCTCTTCGAAGGCCAGGCGGTGCTGGGCCCAATGCTGGCCTTCGGCAAGCTCGTCGAGGTCGGCGTCGGCCGGTGGGTTGTGCAGGTAGCGGATGGCATCGTCCAGCGGGGCCAGCTGGTAGTCGCGGGCCAGTTCGGCGGGCAGCCAGTCCGGCAGGCTGCGTGGGCCGAGCAGGGCCAGGCTTTGCTGGCACAGCAGGCGCAGGCGCTGCTGGGTAAGGCCCTCGGTGGACGGGTAGATCGGCGTCAGGGTCTGCTCCACCGGTGGCGGCGGCTCGTCGCCATTCAGCGCGCGGTACTCCGGGTGGTAGATTTCCAGGCCCGAGGCGCCGGGGCGGGCTTCGCCATAGCAACGCAGGTGAGTGCCGCGCTTGAGGCCTTCCTTCTGCGCATTGCTGAAGTGGTAGAAACGCAGGCTCAGCACGCCGCTGCCGTCACCCAGGCGCACCACCAGGCTGCGGCGCTTGCCCATGGTCACGTCGGCACCGCTGACCACGCCCTCGATAACTGCGTCCTGGCCGGGGCGTAGCTGGCCGATCGGCACCACGCGGGTGCGGTCCTGATAGCGCAGGGGCAGGTGAAACAGGACGTCCTGCAGGTTTTCCAGGCCGACCTTGGCGAGTTTCTCTGCCATGGCCTCGCCAACCCCCTTGAGTACCGTGACCGGGACCTTCGACAGCTCACTCATGGCTCAGGCCGGTTGTTCCGCAGGGGCTTTGGCGACCGAGCAGAGGCGGATCGAGTCGGCGAGGATCTCGATGGCCTTCGGCCGCGGGAAGCTGGCGCGCCAGGCAATGGCCACGGTGCGGAAGGGCGCCGGTGCGGTCAGCGGGCGGACCTCGATGACACCCGGGGCGTAATGGTGACTGTGCACTGCCGACAGGGGCAGGATCGACACGCCAAGGCCCGAGGCGACCATGTGGCGGATGGTTTCCAGCGAGCTGGACTCGACCGTGGTGTGCCTGGACCCTTCGCCGCCCTTGTTCAGGGTCGGGCAGGCTTCCAGCACCTGGTCGCGGAAGCAGTGGCCTTCACCGAGCAGCAGCAGGCTCTTGTCGTTGAGCATGGCGGTGTCGATGGTCTTTTTCGCTGTCCACGGGTGGTCGGCCGGCATCAGGGCGCAGAATGGCTCATCGTACAGCGGCAGGGTCAGCACATCGGCTTCGTTGAACGGCAGGGCGATGATCACCGCGTCCAGCTCGCCGTTGCGCAGTTTTTCGCGCAGCACGTGGGTGAAGTTTTCTTCGATGTACAGCGGCATCTGCGGCGCTACGCGGTGCAGTTGCGGGATCAGGTGTGGGAACAGGTACGGGCCGACGGTGTAGATGGCACCGACCTTGAGCGGGGCAGTCAGCTGGTTCTTGCCAGCCTGGGCGAGTTCGCGAATGCCCTGGGCCTGTTCCAGTACCTTCTGCGCCTGGGCGACGATGCTTTCGCCGACCGGGGTCAGGCGTACCGCGCTCTTGCTACGCTCGAAGATCAGCACGCCAAGCTCGTCCTCGAGCTTCTTCACACCGACCGACAGGGTCGGCTGGCTCACATGGCAGCGTTCGGCGGCGTGGCCGAAGTGCTGTTCCTGGGCGAGTGTGACGATGTAGCGTAATTCTGTAAGGGTCATAACGTGCGTCCATGAAGTTGCGAGCCCAGCATAGCGGCTGCAATCGATAGACGCACGTTATCAGAGTTGCCGATTTGTGACAGAAACAAAGCCTCAGCGGCGGTCCAGCGAGTAGACGAACGGCGCCACGACTTCGATCGTGCCGTTGTTCAGCAACTCGGGTGGTGGCTTGGGTACCGTGCCGGCCCGACGGATCATTTCCAGGGTCGCTCGGTCCAGGGCGGCACTGCCTGAGCCACCGGCCATGGAGTACGACACCACCTTGCCTTCGGCGTCGACCACGAAGCGCAGGCGGTTGATGCCCTGCAGGCCGCGCCGGCGCGCGTCTTCCGGGTAGCGCTTGTACTTGGCCAGGTGGCGCAGCAGGTCGCTCTGCCAGGTTGGCAGGGCGTTGCTGTTGGCCGCAATGCTTGGTGTCGGCGCCGCGGACTTCTGCGGTGGCGTGTTGCTGGGCGGCGCATCCACCGTCTGTTCGGTCGGCGGGGCTTCCTTCGGCGGCTCAGGCTTTTTCTCGGGCTTGGGCGGCTGCGGTTGCGGCTTGGCCTTCGGCTTGGGCGGCTTGGGAATGGCGATCTTCGGTTTGGGAGCCTCGGCCAGCTTTGGCAGCGGTGGTTCCTCGACCGGTGCCGGCGGCTGCGGCGCTGCTTTCGGAGGTGGCGGTGGCGCAGGCTCCGGCAACGGCGCCAGCTCGACCATCATGGCTGCCGGGGGCAGCTCGATGGCCTCGGGTACCGACCAGTTGAGCGTGAGCAGCACAGCCACGGCATGGACACCCAGCACGAGGGCCAGGCTGCCGCCGTAACGCGCCAGATTGTGCCGCGTCTTCGTCATTTCTTGGCTGCCGTCTCGAGACCTACCAGGCCGACTTTCAGGTAGCCGGCCGCGCGCATGCTGTTCATCACTTCCATCAGGTCACCGTAATCCACGCCTTTGTCAGCCTGGAAGAAGATGGTGGTGTCCTTGTCGCCCTTGGTCTTGGCGTCGAGCATCGGGCCAAGCTGGTCGGGGGCTGGGACCTGATCGTCGCCGACGTACAGCTTCTGGTCGGCCTTGACGCTGACGAACACCGGTTTTTCCGGCCGCGGTGCCGGCTTGGCGGTCGAGGCAGGCAGGTCGACCTTGATGTCGACCGTGGCCAGGGGCGCTGCGACCATGAAAATGATCAGCAGCACCAGCATCACGTCGATGAACGGCGTAACGTTGATTTCGTGGTTCTCGACCAGGTCGTCACCACCTTCGTTGAGATGCAGGCCCATGGCTTACCCCACTTTCACCATGTGCGGGGCGGCGCGCTCGCTGCCCTGGTGGTCCAGGTCACGGCTGACCAGCAGCAGCACCTGGGCGGAGGCGTCGGACACCTGGGCCTTGTAGCCGGCGATGGAACGGGCGAAGACGTTGTAGATGACCACGGCCGGAATCGCCGCGACCAGGCCCAGGGCGGTGGCCAGCAGGGCTTCGGCGATGCCCGGGGCAACCACGGCCAGGTTGGTGGTCTGGGTCTTGGCGATGCCGATGAAGCTGTTCATGATGCCCCAAACGGTACCGAACAGGCCGACGAATGGCGCAGTGGAGCCGATGGTGGCGAGCACACCAGTGCCGCTGCTCATGGTACGGCCGCTGGCGTGTACCAGGCGCTCCAGGCGGAAGCTCACCCGTTCCTTGATGCCTTCCTTTTCCCGGGCATTGGCCGACAGGCGCATCTCTTCAAGCGCATCCTGGACCAGGGTATGGGCCAGGGTGCCCTCCTTGTTGGAGTGTTCGCTGGCTTCTTTCAGGGTGGCGGATTTCTTCAGCAGGGCGATTTCACCACGCAGGCGACGCTTGGCACCCATCAGCTCGAAGCCTTTGGCAATCCAGATGGTCCAGGTGATGATGGAGGCGATGGCCAGGCCGATCATGACCGCTTTCACCACCACATCGGCGTTCTTGTACATGCCCCAAGGCGACAGGTCGTGGGCCATGCCCAGCGAGGTGTCCTCAACCAGGGCTTCGACGCTCGGGTCTGCCGCGGTCGGGGCCTGAACCGGAGTGGCGGTAGGGGTGTCGGCCGTCGGCGCTGCGGCTGGAGCAGCGGGTGCGCTGGCGGCAGCTGGCGCGGCGGTGTTGGCGGTTGGCTCATCGGCCATGGCCACCGGGGCCAGCACCAGGCTGAGGGTCAGCGCGGCGATGGCGCGCCAGGCGCGCGACGGGGTTGGCGAAGCGGAAGGTTGAATACGTGTCATGCTGGCCGGACCTGATGAAGAAAAAGTAAGCGTTCTCCAAGGCCTCGAGGTAGGCCGAGAACAATTTGGCCGCCATTATTGCAAGTAATTCTTGTTAACAAAAGTAATCTTGTTGCTTTTTTCGCCTATGGTCTAGTCACCCATCGTGTAGCGTGGCCGGGTTGATCAAGTTGGTCTAGGGAGTTCAGAGATGTCAGACCTTTCCGTGATGGTTGTGGGTTGTGGTGATGTAGGCGGGCGTCTTGCCCGGCAGATGCTGGCGTGCGGCTGGCAGGTAAGCGGCCTGCGCCGTTCGGTGGGGCAACTGCCGGCAGGTGTTGCGCCGGTGGCTGCAGACCTGGCCGAGCCATCGATGCCACCAGCCTGGCCGCAGCGTGCGCCGGATTATTTGGTGTATTGCGTGGCGGCCAGCCAGCACGACGAGGCCGGTTACCAGGCAGCCTATGTCGACGGGCTGCGCCATGTGCTGGCCTGGTTGGCCGCACGCGGCCAGCGCCCACGGCGCTTGCTGTTCGTCTCCAGCAGCAGCGTGTATGCGCAAAAGGGCGGGGAATGGATTGACGAGCGTGCAGCCACTGAGCCTGAAGGTTATTCCGGGCGGGTGATGCTGGAAGCTGAGCGGCTTGCCTTGGCCAGCGGCATTCCGGCGACTGTGGTGCGTTTGACCGGCATATACGGCCCGGGCCGCGAATGGCTGCTCAGCCAGGTGCGCCAGGGTTACCGCGTGGCCGAAGAGCCGCCGCTTTATGGCAACCGTATTCATGCCGAGGATGCCGCCAGCCTGCTGGCTTTCCTGTTGCAGGCCGATGCCGAAGGCAAGGCGCTGGATGCCTGCTACATCGGCGTCGACGACGACCCCGCGCCGCTGGCCGATGTGGTGGCCTGGCTGCGGGATTACATGGGAGTTACCGAGTGGTCCGATGAACAGCGGGTGCGGCGGACGGGCAGCAAGCGTTGCAGTAATGCGCGGGCGCGGGCGCTGGGCTGGGCGCCGGTGTATCCGAGCTACAAGGAAGGCTACGCAGCGATCCTGGCGGGTAAAAACTAGCCCTCAGGCATGTGCGGTCCGTGTAGGAGCGGCCTTGTGTCGCGAATGGGCCGCGACGCGGCCCCAGCAATCTATGTAGTGACGCAGAAATCCTGGGGCCGCTACGCGCCCCATCGCGACACAAGGCCGCTCCTACAGGGGCGGCGCTCGGCTCGAGATAAGGCTTCAGTCCTGCTCCAGCAGCCATTGGCGCTTGCCGGCCGCCAACACGGGCATCTCATCCGGCTGCGCACGGTTCACCGCCTGGAAAATCTCCAGCTTGTCGCCATCGCGCTTGAAAATGAAGGGCGCGCCGCGCTGCTCATGCTCCAGCCACAGGCTGTCATTACTGCCACCCATGGTTGCGCAATCACCCGCCAGGCACAGGGCGAAACGGTCTGGTCCCGGCAGGCCGGTGACGTTGCCGGTATCGCTGAAGCGTACGCTGGCACCTTTGCCCTGGCCGTCGATGATCTTCCAGTTGCCACCCAGATAAGCCTGGTACAACGCCTTCTCGAAGCTGCTACCCAGTGGCGCATTGGCTGCCGCTGGCGCCTTGGCCCGCACGAAAGTCTGCTTGGCGCCTGTTTGATCGATGGCTTGCAGCTCGTCGCCATCGAGCGACAGCTGCTCGGTCTGGCCGCCCTGGAAGCTGGCCTGCCATTGCTTGTCGCTGGCCCTCAGCTGGCCGTCGACCGCCTCGAAACCATTGCTGTAGCTGGCCTGCTGGCTGGCGACGTCGAGCTTCCACTCGAACACCGGGCCGTGCTCGTCGAGCGCCTGGCGCAGGCTGTCGCCTTTGACCGCCGCAGTGATGGCCTCCTGGTTGATCCAGGTACCGTTGAAGTCTTCGGGTTTGTGGCTGGCGCAGCCGCCCAGAAGCAGGGCTGCCAGCACGAGAGGCAGTGCTTGACGCATGACGGGTAACCTTGCAGAGGAAGGGAGGGTGACGGGCAGGGCGCCCGTCACCGGGGCATCACTCGATGACCAGAATGGCGTCCATTTCAACCTGGGCGCCTTTTGGCAGCGCGGCAACGCCGATGGCGGCGCGTGCCGGGTACGGCTGCTCGAAGTAGCGGCCCATGACCTCGTTGACCTTGGCGAAGTGGCTCAGGTCGGTGAGGAAGATGTTCAGCTTGACGATGTCCTTGAACGAACCGCCAGCGGCTTCAGCCACGGCCTTGAGGTTCTCGAAGACCTGCACGGTCTGGGCTTCGAAGCCTTCGACCAGCTCCATGGTCTTCGGGTCCAGCGGGATCTGGCCCGACATGTACACGGTGTTGCCGGCCTTGATCGCCTGCGAGTAGGTGCCGATGGCGGCAGGGGCCTTGTCGCTGTTGATGACGGTCTTGCTCATGATGACTCCTTGCGGTTGGCGGACTACGTACGCATACGGGTTATGCGGACCACACCGGTCAGGGTACGCAGCTTCTTGATCACACGCGCCAGGTGCACACGGTCGTGCACGCTGACCACCAGTTGGACCACGCTGATACGGCCGTCGCGTTCGTCCATGCTGATCTTCTCGATGTTGCCGTCGGCGGCGTTGACGCTGCTGGCCAGCAGCGCGATCAGGCCGCGCTGGTGTTCCAGTTCGACACGCAGTTCGACGTTGAACTCACCAGTGATGTCCTTGGCCCAGGAAAGCTGTACGCACTTCTCCGGGTTGTGGCGGATTTCACTGATGTTGCGGCAGTTTTCCAGGTGCACGACCATGCCCTTGCCAGCTGACAAGTGGCCGACGATCGGGTCGCCCGGGATCGGCGTGCAGCACTTGGCGTAGCTGAGCACCAGGCCTTCGGTACCGCGGATCGCCAGCGGGCCTTCCGGCGCCGGCAGTTGTTCGCCTTCAGCCGACAGCAGGCGGCGCGCAACCACGTAGGCCATGCGGTTACCCAGGCCGATGTCTTCGAGCAGGTCTTCGATCAGCTCCAGGCGGTACTCGGCGAGAATCGCCTGGATGTGCTCCTGAGGGATGCTTTCCAGGCTGCTGTCGAAGCCGGTAAGCACCTTGTTCAGCAGGCGTTCGCCCAGGCTGATGGACTCGGAGCGGCGCTGCTGCTTGAGTGCGTGACGGATGTGCGTGCGGGCTTTGCCGGTGACCACGAAGTTGAGCCAGGCCGGGTTCGGCCGTGCACCCGGGGCGCTGACGATTTCCACCGTCGAGCCGCTTTGCAGCGGTTCGGACAACGGTGCCAGGCGGCGGTTGATGCGGCAGGCGATGCAGCTGTTGCCGACGTCGGTGTGCACCGCGTAGGCGAAGTCGACGGCCGTGGAGCCCTTGGGCAGCTCCATGATGCGGCCCTTGGGCGTGAACACGTAGACCTCGTCCGGGAACAGGTCGATCTTCACGCTCTCGATGAACTCCAGCGAGTTGCCGGCACGTTGCTGCAGTTCGAGGATTCCCTTGACCCACTGGCGAGCACGAGCGTGGCTGCCCTTGGGCTGCTCATCGTCGTTGGACTTGTACAGCCAGTGTGCGGCGATACCGTTGTTGGCCATCTCTTCCATTTCGCGTGTGCGGATCTGGATTTCGATGGGCACGCCGTGCATGCCGAACAGCGTGGTGTGCAACGACTGGTAGCCGTTGGCCTTGGGGATGGCGATGTAATCCTTGAAGCGACCGGGCAGCGGCTTGTACAGGTTGTGCACGGCGCCGAGCACGCGGTAACAGGTATCGACCTTGTCGACGACGATGCGGAAGGCATACACATCCATGATCTCGTTGAAGGCGCGACGCTTGCCGCGCATCTTCTTGTAGATGCCATAGAGGTGTTTCTGCCGGCCACTGACCTCACCCTCGATGCCGTCGGCGGCCAGGCAATTGGCCAGCGAGTGCTCGATCTTGGCGACGATTTCCTTACGGTTGCCGCGTGCGCTTTTCACCGCCCGGTGAATCAGCGACGAGCGCATCGGGTGCATGGCCTTGAAGCCCAGGTCCTCGAACTCCACGCGCACGGTGTGCATGCCCAGGCGGTTGGCGATGGGGGCGTAGATCTCGAGGGTTTCCTTGGCAATGCGCCGGCGCTTTTCGCCAGACAGCACCTCCAGGGTGCGCATGTTGTGCAGGCGGTCGGCCAGCTTTACCAGGATCACGCGGATATCGCGCGCCATGGCCATGGCCATCTTCTGGAAGTTTTCGGCCTGCGCCTCGGCCTTGGTCTCGAAGTTCATCTGGGTCAGCTTGCTGACGCCATCGACCAGCTCGGCCACGGTCTCGCCAAACTGTTGGCTGAGGGCTTCCTTGGCGATGCCGGTGTCTTCGATCACATCGTGCAGCATGGCGGCCATCAGGCTTTGATGGTCCATGTGCATGTCGGCGAGGATGCTGGCCACGGCCAGCGGATGGGTCACGTAGGGCTCGCCGCTGCGGCGACGCTGCCCGTCGTGTGCCTGCTCGGCATAGAAATAGGCACGCCGGACCAGGTTGACCTGTTCGGGGCCAAGGTAGGTCGACAGCCGTTCGGCCAAAGCTTCTATACCCGGCATGGGTTCACCTCCTGCCGAGGAAGAGGGCCTTGCGCCGTGCGACGTCGACCAGGCATCAATCAGACAGCCTCGTTGTTCTCGTCCTCGAACGCGGCGAACACCGGATCCTCGGTGACGATCTCTTCAGCGGCGATGAATTCGTTGGTGACGATGCCTTCGGCGATTTCACGCAGGGCAACAACGGTCGGCTTGTCGTTTTCCCACGCAACGCGTGGCTCTTTGCCGCCGGTCGCCAGCTGGCGAGCGCGCTTGGTCGAGAGCATGACCAGCTCAAAGCGGTTATCCACGTGTTCCAGGCAGTCTTCAACAGTTACGCGGGCCATGGTCTTCCTCAGTAGCAATTGCGGTGGGCGTGCAGCCCGATAATGGGCAGGCGGACTCGATAGTTTAAAAAATCACCAGCCAATAGGGAAGCGCTGTTTTGCCGGGTGGATCGGTGTGGGCTTCTTCGCGGGCATGCCCGCTCCCACAAGCCCTGCACAGTTCTCACCGCCGCCGCTTTACCTGTGGGAGCGGGCGGGCCCGCGAAAGGGCCGGAACAGACACCCTCGATGCATGAGCCTGACGATAACCTCAGAGCATCGCGTCACGCAACCGCGGGGTCAGCTCCTCGAACAGGGTCTGGACCGAGCGCAACGCCCGGCAGTCCGGTCGGGTCAGCAGCCACAGCTGTGTGTCGCAGCCGGGCAGCGGCCCGCTCAACGCGTCCACCCCAGGCAGGGCATGCACCATGTAGTCCGGCAGCGCCGCCACGCCCAGCCCGGCCGTGACCAACTGGGCGATGGTGGACATGCCGCTGCACTGGTAGCGCGGGCTCAACCCTGGATGCTGCTGGTTGCGCCAGACCACCGTGGGGTGGTCCTGCATCGAGTCGTCCGGGGCGATCCACGGCACGCTGGCCGGCGATTCGGCCAGGCGCTCGCGCCACTGCGGCTGGCCGCAGACCACATACGAGGTCGACCCCAGGTTGCGCCCGACCAGGTGCTCCGGCGGCGTGTTGGTCAGGCGCAGGGCAATGTCGGCATCACGTCGGCTGAGGTTGGCGAAAGTGTTGGAGGTACCCATTTCCAGCGACAGCGCCGGGTAGTTGGGCATGAACTCGGCCAGCGCCGGTAGCAGCAGGCTGTGCATAACCGCTTCGGTGCAGGTCAGCCGTACCGTACCGCTCACCACCTGTTCGCCACTGGTCATGGCAATGCGCGCCGCTTCCAGCGCCTGCTCGGCGCGTTCGGCCTGCTCGGCCAGGGCCTGGGCAGTGTCGGTCGGCAGGTAGCCCTTGCGGCTCTTGACGAACAGGGCCGTGCCCAGCGCCGACTCCAGCCGGCGGATCGAGCGGAACACTGTCGAGACATCGACCTTGAGCAGCTCGGCAGCCTTGGCCAGGGAGCGACCGCGTTCCAGCGCCAGGACCAGGGAAAGGTCGGCATGGGTAATCTGATATTGCATTGGTGCACGCTCTGCTTGCCGAATTGCCAATGTCTGTTGCGTTTTGGCCATTTTATAGTGAAACGGCCCCCGGGAATCAATGCGCCCGGTCGGGTAACCAATCCCCACGATGGGAAAGTGAAAAGAACAACAGCTGCAACCATCGTCGCCCGTGAGGCGCCAGCCGTATCCCCACATCGCCGCAGCAAATCATAGGATGTACAGCCATGACGTCGGTAACCCCGTGCGCCAGTTCTTCCAGCGAGATGAGTGACTTCCTCCAGGCCCATCCGGACACGCAGTACGTCGACCTGCTGATTTCCGACATGAACGGCGTGGTACGTGGCAAGCGCATCGAGCGGGCCAGCCTGCACAAGGTGTACGAGAAGGGCATCAACCTGCCGGCGTCGCTGTTCGCCCTGGACATCAACGGTTCCACCGTCGAAAGCACCGGGCTAGGCCTGGATATCGGCGATGCCGACCGTATCTGCTTCCCGATCGCGGGCACGCTGTCGGACGAGCCCTGGCAGAAGCGCCCGACCGCCCAGCTGCTGATGACCATGCATGAACTGGACGGCCAACCGTTCTTCGCCGACCCGCGCGAGGTGCTGCGCCAGGTGGTGAGCCGGTTCGACGACCTGGGCCTGGATATCTGTGCCGCGTTCGAGCTGGAGTTCTACCTGATCGACCAGGACAACCTGAACGGACGCCCGCAGCCGCCGCGCTCGCCTATTTCGGGCAAGCGTCCACAGTCGACCCAGGTGTACCTGATCGACGACCTCGACGAGTATGCCGACTGCCTGCAGGACATGCTCGAAGCGGCCAAGGAACAAGGCTTGCCTGCCGACGCCATCGTCAAGGAAAGCGCCCCGGCGCAGTTCGAAGTCAACCTGCACCATGTGGCTGATCCGCTGAAGGCCTGTGACTACGCGATCCTGCTCAAGCGCCTGATCAAGAACGTGGCCTATGACCATGAAATGGACACCACCTTCATGGCCAAGCCTTACCCGGGCCAGGCCGGCAATGGCCTGCACGTGCACATTTCGTTGCTGGACAAGAAAACCGGCAAGAACATCTTTGCCAGCGATGACCCGCTGCAAAGCGATGCGCTGCGCCATGCCATCGGCGGCGTGCTGGAGACCATGCCGGCGTCGATGGCCTTCCTTTGCCCGAACATCAACTCCTACCGCCGTTTCGGCGCGCAGTTCTACGTACCCAACGCGCCAAGCTGGGGCCTGGACAACCGCACCGTGGCCGTGCGCGTGCCCACCGACAGCAGCGACAATGTGCGCCTCGAGCACCGTGTGGCCGGCGCCGACGCCAACCCCTACCTGATGCTCGCGGCAATCCTCGCCGGTGTGCACCATGGCCTGACCAACCAGGTCGAGCCGGGCGAACCGATCGAAGGCAACTCCTACGAACAGCTGGAGCAGAGCCTGCCGAACAACCTGCGCGATGCCCTGCGCGCGCTGGATGACAGCGAAGTGCTCAACCAATACATCAGCCCGGACTACATCGATATCTTCGTGGCCTGCAAGGAAAGCGAGCTGGCCGAATTCGAAGTGTCGATCTCCGACCTCGAATACAACTGGTACCTGCACACGGTGTAAGCCCATGAGCGCAAATGCGGTCCCCTTGATCGGTGTCAGCGCCTGCCGCCAGCAGGTCGGCAAGAACCCGTCGCACACGGTAGGCGACAAGTATGTCGAGGCGGCCGGCTTTGCCGGCCTGCCGCTGATATTGCCGGCGCGTGACGGTGGCAGCGACACACAGGCGCTGCTGGCCCGTCTGGACGGCATTGTTTTTACCGGCTCGCCTTCAAATATCGAACCGCATCATTACAATGGCGCCCCCAGCGCGGCCGGTACCCGGCACGATCTGGCGCGCGATCGCCTGACCCTGCCGCTGCTGCAGGCGGCCATCGCTGCCGGGGTGCCGGTGTTCTGCATCTGCCGCGGTTACCAGGAATTGAACGTGGCCCTGGGCGGCAGCCTGCACCAGCGCGTGCAGGAGCTGCCCGGTTACCAGGACCACCGCGAACCCGAGGACGCACCCCTGGAAGTGCAATATGGCCCTCGCCACCTTGTCGGCATCGAGCCGGGCGGGTTGTTCGAGCGCCTGGGCCTGGCTGCGCAGTTCGAGGTCAACTCGCTGCACAGCCAGGGCATCGACCGCCTGGCCCCTGGCCTGCGCGTCGAGGCACGGGCCCCGGATGGCCTGATCGAAGCGGTATCCATGCCTGCGGCGCCGGGCTTCGTCCTTGGCGTGCAATGGCACCCGGAATGGCGATTTAGCGAAAACCCGGTCTCGCTGCGCCTGTTCCAGGCGTTTCGCGAGGCTTGCATTGCCTACGCAGCACGGGAGGGCGCACGGCAGAAAGCATTCTGACGTCAGCCGAAGGTCTCGGATGACTGATTCCCGGCAGCAGCTTTCAATGAGTGAAAGCGAGCCTTGTGCGCAAGGCCAGTGAAAACAATTCCAAAATCTACGGCAAATACTCATGAGCGATTACACAGAAGCCGGCCGCCCACCCGACGTGGCGACCGACGCGGGCAATACCCAGCGCAGCAAGGGCCTGGCCAAAGGCCGGCTGGGCTTGCTGGCCAGCGTGGTGCTGGGCATTTCCACCATCGCCCCGGTCTATACCTTGACCGGCGCACTTGGCCCGACCGTGCGCGAGGTGGGCGCCCACCTGCCAGCGGTGTTCATCGTCGGTTTCCTGCCGATGCTGCTGGTCGCCCTCGGCTACCGCGAGCTGAACTCGGCCGAGCCGGACAGCGGTACATCGTTTACCTGGTCGGCGCGTGCCTTCGGCCCGATGATCGGCTGGATCGGCGGCTGGGGTCTGGTCGTCGCCACCACCATCGTGCTGTCGAACCTGGCGGGCGTGGCCGTCGACTTCTTCTACCTGTTCCTCGGCCAGATCACCGGCCACCACGAGCTGGCGGCGCTGGCCGACAACCTGTTGATCAACGTGGTGACCTGTTGCGTGTTCATTGCCCTGGCGGTGTGGATTTGCTGTCGCGGCATCGCCACCACCATGACCGTGCAGTACGGCTTGGTGGCGCTGCAGTTGGTGGTGCTGATCGGTTTCGCCTTTGCCGCCTTCGACGGCGCCACCGCGCCGCCGCCGCTGGAATTCGATTTCGCCTGGTTCAACCCGTTCGGTGTCGAGTCGTTCTCGGCCTTCGCCGCCGGGCTGTCGCTGTCGATCTTCATCTTCTGGGGATGGGACACCTGCCTGACCGTCAGCGAAGAGTCGGTAGGCAGTGAAGAAGTACCGGGCAAGGCGGCCACCTGGACGGTGATGTTGATTCTCGGCCTGTACCTGTTCACTGCGATCGCCACCCTGCAGTTTGCCGGGATCAGCGAGTCTGGCCTGGGCCTGAACAACCCGCGCATCCAGGAAAACGTGTTCGCTCACCTGGCCGGCCCGGTCATGGGGCCGTTGGCGATCCTGATGTCCATTGCCGTGCTGGCCAGTACCGCAGCCTCGCTGCAGTCGACCTTCGTTGCGCCCGCGCGCACGCTCTTGGCCATGGGCTACTACGGTGCGGTGCCGCAAAAGTTCGCCAGCGTCTGCCCGCGTTCGCAAACCCCGCGCTACGCCACCATTTGCGCCGGCCTGGCCGCGGGCCTGTTCTACGTGACCATGCGTACCCTGAGCGAGAACGTGCTGGCGGATACCATTACCGCCCTGGGCATGATGATCTGCTTCTACTATTCGCTGACCGCATTCGCCTGCGTCTGGTATTTCCGCGACAGCCTGTTCGACAGCCTGCGCCACTTCATCATGCGTGGCCTGTGCCCGTTGGTGGGTGGGGTGATCCTGTCGGTGATCTTCGTGCGTACTGCCATCGACAGCGCTTCGCCAGACTTCGGCAGTGGTTCACATGTGGGCGGGCTGGGGCTGGTGTTCGTGATTGCCGCGATCATTTCGGTGCTCGGCATCGGGCTGATGATGCTGTCGCGCATGCGCGCACCGGCGTATTTCCTCGGGGCTACCCTGCGTCAGCAGGCTACCTTGCCACTGCAGGAATAAAGCCGGGGGGCGCTTCGCGCCCCTTTCGCGACACAAGGCCGCTCCTACAACAGCACGGCGTACGCCTTCCTGTGTAGGAGCGGCCTTGTGTCGCGAAAGGGCCTCGAAGAGGCCCCGGCAATCTTCAGCCGATCATTTGCTTCAGCAACGCCGCATGACGCTGTTGCTGCTTCTTCAGCACCAGGCGGTTCGAGCGGAACACCGCTTTCAAATCCTCCAGTGCCACGTCGAAATCATCATTGATGATCACGTAGTCATACTCGTCGTAGTGCACCATCTCGCTGACCGCTTCTTTCATGCGCCCGGCAATGATCTCTTCGCTGTCCTGCCCGCGGCCGTCCAGGCGCTGGCGCAAGGCCTGCTGGCTTGGCGGCAGGATGAACACCGATAGCGCCTGCGGCATCAGCTTGCGCACCTGCTGTGCGCCCTGCCAGTCGATTTCCAGGATCAGGTCCAGGCCTTGGTCCAGCACCTCTTGCAGCGCGCTGCGCGAAGTACCGTAGTAATTGCCGAACACTTCGGCGTGCTCGAGGAAATCACCCTTGGCGATCAACGCCTTGAACTCGTCATGGCTGACGAAGTGATAGTTCACCCCGTGCTGCTCGCCCGGGCGCATGGCGCGGGTGGTGTGCGAGACCGAGACGCGGATTTGCTGGTCGGCCTTGGTCAGGGCGGTGACCAGGCTGGTCTTGCCGGCGCCGGAAGGGGCCGAAACGATATAGAGGGTGCCGCTGCTGTGGTTCATGGTCGGGGTGGCCTTACTCGATGTTCTGTACTTGTTCACGCATCTGTTCGATCAGTACCTTCAGGTTGACCGCCGCTTGCGTGCTGCGTGGGTCGAAGGCCTTGGAGCCGAGGGTATTGGCCTCGCGGTTGAGTTCCTGCATCAGGAAGTCCAGGCGCCGGCCAGCAGCACCGCCACCCTTGAGCACTCGGCGCACTTCGGTGACGTGGGTGCTCAGGCGGTCGAGTTCCTCGGCCACGTCGCTCTTCTGGGCCAGCAGCACCAGCTCCTGCTCCAGGCGTTGCGGGTCGAGTTCGGCCTGCAGGTCGCCGAAGCGGTCGAGGATCTTCTGTCGCTGTGCCGCCAGCATCTGTGGCACCAGGGCGCGCAGGGTAGTGACTTCACTGGCCATGTTGTCCAGGCGTTCGTTGATCAGCCGGGCCAGCTCCTGGCCTTCACGCTGGCGCCCGGCCTTGAGTTCGGCGAGGGCTTCGTCGAACAGTGCCATGGCTTCGGCATTCAGGGCCTGCGGGTCACTGGCGTCGGCCACCAGCACGCCTGGCCATGACAGCACTTCCAGCGGGTTCAGCGGTGCCGGTTGCTTGATCAGGCCGGCCACCTCCTCGGCAGCGGCAACCAGTTGTGCGGCGCGCTCGCGGTCTACCTTCAGCGGTTTGCCGTTGCTGTCGTCGTTCAGGCGCAGGGTACATTCCACCTTGCCCCGCGACAGGCCCTGGCGCAGGCCCTCACGCACGGCGCCCTCGAGGTCGCGCAGGGCTTCGGGCAGGCGCAGGTGCGGCTCCAGGTAACGGTGATTGACCGAACGCAGCTCCCAGACCAGGGTGCCTTGGCTGCCGGCGCGCTCGACACGAGCAAAAGCGGTCATGCTGTGCACCATGGGGAGTACCTCGCGTAGATGAATGAACAGTGGGAGCCTCTCGGCTGCAAGGCGCAGGATTGTAGCGCAGTGGCGCCCTGGCGCCCAATCCAGCCATGTTACCGAGGGCGGGCTGGCGCAGCAGGAAAAGGCGACGGGCAGCGTCGGGCGCGACAATAGGCATGTCCTCCCTGGGCCGCGGGCTCTATAATGCTCGGCAGATTCAAAGTCCCAGTACAGGTATCCCAGATGAAACGTCCAAGTGGTCGCGCCGCCGATCAGCTCCGCTCGATCCGCATCACCCGCAACTACACCAAGCACGCCGAAGGGTCGGTACTGGTCGAGTTCGGTGACACCAAGGTCATCTGCACGGTCAGTGTGGAAAACGGTGTACCGCGCTTCCTCAAAGGGCAGGGCCAGGGCTGGCTGACCGCCGAGTACGGCATGTTGCCGCGCTCCACCGGCGAGCGTAACCAGCGCGAGGCCAGCCGTGGCAAGCAGGGTGGTCGCACCCTGGAAATCCAGCGCCTGATTGGCCGTTCGCTGCGCGCTGCGCTGGACATGAGCAAGCTCGGTGACATCACCCTGTACATCGACTGCGACGTGATCCAGGCCGATGGCGGTACCCGCACTGCATCCATCACCGGTGCCATGGTCGCCCTGTGCGACGCCTTGGCGGTGATCAAGAAGCGCGGTGGCCTGAAGGCCGGCAACCCGCTCAAGCACATGATCGCCGCCGTATCGGTGGGCATGTACCAGGGCGAAGCGGTGCTCGACCTGGACTACCTGGAAGACTCCGCCGCCGAGACCGACCTGAACGTGGTCATGACCAGCGCCGGTGGTTTCATCGAAGTGCAGGGTACCGCCGAAGGCGCGCCGTTCCAGCCGGAAGACTTCAATGCCATGCTCGCCCTGGCACAGAAAGGCATGGCGGACATCTTCGAACTGCAGCAGGCCGCACTGGCCGACTGAACCCAGCCAAGGAGGTGCGGGGCATGAGCGATTCCAACCTGTCGATCACCCCGCCCAATGCCGAAGTCCGGCAGTGGGCGATGTTCTGTCACCTTTCTGCGCTGCTGGGCCTGGTGGTGCCGCTCGGGCACCTGCTGGGCCCGTTGGTGCTGTGGCATCTCAAGCGCGAGCAAGACCCTTTCATCGATGCCCAGGGCAAGGAGGCGCTGAACTTTCAGATCAGCGTGACCATTGCCGGGTTCATCTGCTTCCTGCTGATGTTCGTGTTCATCGGGTTGATGCTGTTCGCCATGCTGATGGTGGCAGTGCTGGTGCTGATCATCATTGCGGCGGTGCGGGCGAATGAAGGCAAGCCGTATCGCTACCCGATGATCTGGCGGCCGATCAAATAGCCATTGGGGCTGCTTTGCAGCCCATCGCGACACAAGGCCGCTCTACAAGGAATGCATGACCCTTGTAGGAGCGGCCTTGTGTCGCGATGGGTCGCAAAGCGGCCCCAATCGGGATTTAGATGGTCAACGTCCAGTCATAGTCGACAATCAGCGGCGCATGCTGGGAGAAGCGCGGCTGACGCGGCAGGCGGGCATTGCGCACGAAGCGGCGCAGGCCCGGCGTGAGGATCTGGTAGTCGAACCGGTAGCCCAGGTTGAGCATCTCGGCCTGCTCGTTGTCCGGCCACCAGCTGTACTGGTCGCCTTCACGGCTGACTTCGCGCAGGGCATCGACGTAACCCATCTCGCCGGTGATCGCATCCATCCAGGCGCGCTCCGGCGCCAGGAAGCCCGGCGACTGCTGGCTGTCACGCCAGTTCTTGATGTCGAGCTTCTGCTGCGCCACGTAGAACGAGCCGCAGTAGATGTACTCACGACGCTTGCGACGCTGTTTGTCCAGGTACTTGGCGAAGTCGTCCATCAACTTGAACTTCTGGTTCAAGTCTTCGTCGCCGTTCATACCCGAAGGCAGCAGCAGGCTGGCAATACTGACTTTGTCGAAATCTGCTTGCAGGTAACGCCCGTAGCGGTCGGCTGTCTCGAAGCCCAGGCCGGTGATGACTGCCTTGGGCTGCATGCGCGAATACAGGGCCACACCACCTTGGGCAGGCACCTCCGCGTCGCAGGCATAAAGGAAATAGCCATCGAGCTGGAAAGCTGGGTCATCGAGTTCAAAGGCCGAGGCGCGGGTATCCTGAAGGCAGATGACGTCGGCATTCTGGGCTTGCAGCCAGCTGAGCAAACCACGCTCGGCCGCAGCCTGAATGCCATTTACGTTCACACTGATGATCCGCATAAATGGCCCCAAAAATCTCGTGCGTGTATGATACCCGAGCTCAACCCATTTAGCTAAATCCGTGGTGTCCGGGACTATCCATGCAGCCGTATCAGCGCGACTTCATCCGTTTTGCCATCGATCGCGGGGTACTGCGTTTCGGTGAATTCACCCTGAAATCGGGGCGTACCAGCCCGTATTTCTTCAATGCCGGCCTGTTCAACAGCGGTTCCGCCCTGGCCCAGCTGGGTCGTTGCTATGCGGCGGCCATCGTCGACAGCAAGATCCCGTTCGACGTGCTGTTCGGCCCGGCCTACAAGGGTATCCCGCTGGCGGCGGCGACTGCCGTGGCCCTGGCCGAGCAGCACCAGCTCGACGTGCCATGGTGCTTCAACCGCAAGGAAGCCAAGGACCACGGCGAAGGCGGCAGCCTGGTTGGCGCGCCGTTGGCCGGCGAAGTGCTGATCATCGACGACGTGATCACCGCCGGTACCGCCATCCGTGAAGTCATGCAGATCATCAGTGCCCAGCAGGCCAAGGCCGCCGGTGTGCTGATTGCATTGAACCGCGAAGAGCGCGGCAATGGCGAACTGTCGGCGATCCAGGAAGTGGAGCGTGATTTCGGTATCCCGGTCGTCAGCATCGTTTCGCTGACCCAGGTGCTGGAATTCCTCGCCGATGACCCGCAGCTGAAGCAGCACCTGCCAGCTGTCGAGGCCTACCGGGCGCAGTACGGGATCTGATCCTGGCCTGGAACTGAAAAGGCGACCTTCGCATGAAGGTCGCCTTTTTTGTGTCACTCAGTCAGTGCCGTACTTGGGCGAACGCGGCCCGTAGAGAATGCCGCCGTTCGGATGTGGCGTCAGCAGGCGGGCGCTGGTCATGCCGGCGATGGGGTAGCCGGCATCTTCCTGCACGCTGCTGACGATCTGGTTGACTGCCGCAACGATCAGCATGCCGACCAGGCCACCCTGGTTCTGCTGATTCTCCTGGCTGGACGCCGTGGCGCTGCCAGTCCACAACGTGGTGCCGGTCTTCAGGTCGACCAGCTTGGCATTGGCCGTGACGATAGTCGCACTGCTCAACACCATGTAACGGGTGCCATAGTCCGATACGGTCACATACAGCGCAGCATCGGCGCCGAAGATCTCACGCAGTTTGGGCATTGGCAGCTGGTGGATGTCGGCCGGCGTGGTCATGCCGTTCTGGCGGAAGGTCTCGTCCACCAGCGCCACGGGCATCACGTAGTAGCCGGCCTCGGCCAGCGGATAGGTGACCTGCGACAGCATGCTGTAGGTCGCCTTCACATCCGGCGACTCGTTCAGTGGGGGGAGAATCAGGATCGACTTCGGCCGGCTCTGCTTGTAAGCGGAGTAGTCGATGGTCTTGCGCTCGGCGCAGCCAGCGAACAGGGCCAGCACGCAAACGGTGGTGATCAGTTGGCTCAGGCGCTTGATCATTGCTTGGCTCCCTTGCTCGCGTTGCTCATCAGGAAGTCCATGTACGTCGCCGACTCCGGGAACAGCGCCTTCTCGGTGCGGAACTGCTGGATCATCTGGTCATCCTTGCCGAGGCTGGAATACAACAGGCCCAGCTGCGCATGGTAGCCGGGTGGTACGGCGCCGTTCTTGGCCTTGATCTTTTCCAGGTCGCGCTCCAGCGCGGTGACCTGTTCCTCTTTCGAATCGCCTTTGAGGTAGCCATACACCTGGGGTTGGTAGCTTTCCCACTGGTACAGCGGTTTGGGCGCGTTGCAGCCGGCCAGCAGGATGCTGCCCAATACCAGGCCGGCGCAGCTGCGCACGGCCGAGAGGGTGATGCTCATGTAGGAGTCCTTCCTGGAAAAATCTGTTACTGGGCCTTCGGATTCCACTGGCCGCTTTCAACTGCGTTCACCAGCTTGTTGACGGCTTCGCGCATGGCCAGGTCGAGCACCTTGCCGTTGAGCGTGGAGTCGTAGCTGGCGGTGCCACCAAAGCCGATGATCTCGCGATTGGACAGGGCGTATTCCCCCGCACCCTGGCTGGAGTAGACGACTTCCGAGGTGCTGATGTTGACGATGTTCAGCGCCACCTTGGCGTAGGCGATCTGGGTCTTGCCGCGGCCGAGAATGCCGAACAGCTGGTGGTCGCCAACCTCTTTGCGGCCGAACTCGGTAACGTCACCAGTCACCACGAAGTCTGCACCTTTCAGGCGCTGGGCCTGGCCCTTGATCGCGGCTTCCTGCTGGATCTCGCCCATGTTGTCGCGATCGAGCACATTGAAGCGGTTGGTTTGCTGCAGGTGGGTGATGAGGATGGTCTTGGCCTGGCCGCCGAGGCGGTCGACGCCATCGGAGAAGATGCCGCGCATGTAGCTGGAACGGTTGTCGAACTTGCCGACGGCAATCGGTGCGCGTACACCGCTGTAGGGGCGGCTGACGCTTTCAACCTGTTGTACGGCAACAGCGGTGGATGTTTCGGTGGCGCAGCCGGCGATGGACCCGACAGCCAGGGCGGCTGCCAGCACGAGTCCTTGTGATGCGTATTTCACGCAGTTTCTCCAGAAAAGATCAAATTGAAGCGAGGTGGCATTCTGACAGTGTTTGCCACAAAAAGCATCGCCGGCAAGCCGGCCCCCAAGCCCTGCACCAACCTCGGTCAGTGCAATCGCTGTGGGAGCCGGCTTGCCGGCGATAGGGAGTAGTGGGCTGTCAGCGCGGCTTGCGGTTGGTAATCAGGGTACCCACGCCGCTGTCGGTGAAGATCTCCAGCAGCACCGCATTCGGCACACGGCCGTCAATGATGTGCGAGCTGTTCACGCCGCCCTGCACCGCGTCCAGCGCGCACTTGATCTTCGGCAGCATGCCACCGTAGATGGTGCCGTCGGCGATCAGTTCGTTGACCTGCTCGGTGGTCAGGCCGGTCAGTACCTGGCCCTGCTTGTCCATCAGGCCGGCGATGTTGGTCAGCAGCATCAGCTTCTCGGCCTTCAGTGCCTCGGCCACCTTGCCCGCCACCAGGTCGGCGTTGATGTTGTACGACTCACCGTCGGCACCCACACCGATTGGCGCGATGACCGGGATGAAGTCGCCCTTGACCAGCATGTTCAGCAGGTCGGTGTTCACGCTCACCACTTCACCGACATGGCCGATGTCGATGATTTCCGGAGTGGTCATTTCCGGCGTCTTGCGGCTGACGGTCAGCTTGCGCGCGCGGATCAGCTCCGCGTCCTTGCCGGTCAGGCCGATGGCGCTGCCGCCGTGGCGGTTGATCAGGTTGACGATGTCCTTGTTGACCTGGCCGCCCAGCACCATCTCCACCACATCCATGGTCGCCGCGTCGGTGACGCGCATGCCGTCGATGAAATGGCTTTCGATCGACAGGCGCTTGAGCAGGTCGCCGATCTGCGGGCCACCACCGTGGACCACCACCGGGTTGATGCCTACAGCCTTCATCAGCACGATGTCACGGGCGAAGCCGGTCTTGAGCTCCTCGCTCTCCATCGCGTTGCCGCCGTACTTGATCACCAGGGTCTTGCCGACAAAGCGGCGAATGTAAGGCAGTGCTTCGGACAAAACCTCGGCTACATGGGAAGCGGCATCGCGATCGAGGGTCATGCAGGGCTCCTGTAAGGAACAGATAGTCGGTCAGAACGGCAGTTGCAGCTTAGGCTCTACCCGCAGCAACTGGGCACGGAAAACATCCTTGATACGTTGCAATTCGGCGTTGCTGTCGGCCTCGAAGCGCAGCACCAGCACCGGCGTGGTGTTGGAGGCGCGAACCAGGCCCCAGCCGTGGGCGTAGTCCACCCGCACACCGTCGATGGTGGTCAGGTTGGCTTCGCCCCAGTCGGCGTCGCGTTGCAGTGCTTCAATGATGCTGAATTTACCCTCGTCGGTCACATCAATATTGATTTCCGGCGTGGAAATATCGTTCGGGAAGGCGGCGAACAGGTCTTCGGCGCTTTGCCCGGCCTTGCTGAGGATCTCCAGCAGACGCGCGGCGCTGTAGATGCCGTCATCGAAACCGTACCAGCGTTCCTTGATGAAGATGTGACCGCTCATCTCACCTGCCAGCAGCGAGCCGGACTGCTTCATCTTCTTCTTGATCAGCGAGTGGCCGGTTTTCCACATCAACGCGCGGCCACCGTGCTGTTCGATCAGCGGGGTCAGGCGGCGGGTGCATTTGACGTCGAAGATGATCTCGGCACCCGGGTTACGCGACAGCACGTCCTGGGCAAACAGCATCAGCAGGCGGTCGGGGTAGACGATGCTGCCGGTGTTGGTCACCACGCCGACCCGGTCGCCGTCACCGTCGAAGGCCAGGCCGATGTCGGCGCCGGTTTCCTTGACCTTGGCAATCAGGTCTTCGAGGTTTTCCGGCTTGCCCGGGTCCGGGTGGTGGTTGGGGAAGTTGCCGTCGACCTCGCAGAACAGCGGGATCACTTCGCAGCCCAAGGCTTCGATCAATTTTGGCGCGATCACGCCAGCGGCACCGTTGCCGCAATCCACCACCACCTTGAGCTTCTTCGCCAGCTTCACGTCATCGACAATCTGCTGGAAGTAGCGGTCAAGGATCTCGACCTTTTCCACGCGGCCATCGGCGCGGCTCAGGTTGTTGGTCTTCAGGCGCGTCAGCAGGGCCTGGATCTGTTCATTGGCCAGGGTGTCGCCAGCAATGACGATCTTGAAACCGTTGTAATCCGACGGGTTGTGGCTGCCGGTGAGCATCACCCCGGACTTGCCAGCCAGCACGTTGGCCGCGTAGTACAGGGCCGGGGTAGGCACCAGGCCGACGTCGCTGACGTGGCACCCGGCGTCGACCAGGCCCTTGATCAGCTCTTCGACCAGCATCGGGCCGGACAGGCGGCCATCGCGGCCGACCGAAACCTGCGGTTCGCCCTGGGCCAGGCTCTGTGCACCGATGGCGCGGCCGATCCAGTAGGCGGTTTCGGCGTGAAGGGTCTTGCCGACCACGCCGCGGATGTCATACGCGCGGAAAATGCTGTCTGGTAGTGCTGCGGGTACCAGGTGGGCCATGTCGTTCATCTCTGGAAGCTCCATTAGTCAAAGGCTTTCTGGGCAGGCGCAAACTGAACGCTTGGACGGTGGTTTCGCCAGAGAGTTCGCCATCCTTGGCCTGAACGGTCATCTGTCGGCTCAGTGGCTACCAGAATGGCCGAAGCCGCCAGCGCCACGCTGGGTTTCATCGAACGCTTCGACGATGTCGAAATGGGCCTGTACCACCGGTACCAGCACCAATTGGGCGATACGCTCGCCCACCGCGATGGTGAACGCGGTGTTGCCACGGTTCCAGCACGACACCATCAGCTCGCCCTGGTAGTCCGAGTCGATCAGCCCGACCAGGTTACCCAGCACGATGCCGTGCTTATGGCCCAGGCCCGAGCGCGGCAGGATCACCGCTGCCAGGCCTGGGTCGCCGATGTAGATCGACAGGCCAGTAGGGATCAGCAGGGTCTGGCCCGGCTCGATGATGGTGTCTTCCTTGAGCAGGGCGCGCAGGTCGAGGCCGGCGGAGCCGGGGGTGGCGTACTGCGGCAGAGGGAATTCGCTGCCCAGGCGTGGGTCGAGGATCTTGGCTTGAAGAGCGTGCATGTAACTTATTGAACCTGATTGAGCCGTTCGGCGATGAAGGCGACCAGTTGCCGGGCGATCTTGCCCTTGCTGGTCTGCGCGAAGAGGGTCTGGTGCTGCTGGCGGTCGATTACGGTCAAGGCGTTTTCTTCGCTGTTGAAGCCGATGCTGGGGTTGGCCACATCATTGGCGACGATCAGGTCGAGGTTCTTGTCCTTGAGCTTGCGCGTGGCGTAGTCGAGCAAATGTTCGGTTTCGGCGGCGAAGCCGACGCTGAACGGGCGGTCGGCACGGCCGGCGATGGTGGCAAGGATATCGGGATTGCGCACCATCTGCAGCAGCATGCCGTCGCCGGTCGTAGGATCTTTCTTGAGTTTCTGCGTGGCAACGACTTCCGGGCGGTAGTCCGCTACCGCCGCCGAGGCGATGAACAGGTCGCACGGCATGGCCGCTTCACAGGCGGCGAGCATGTCCCGCGCGCTGACCACGTCGATGCGGCTGACCCGGTCGGGGGTTGGCAGGTGCACCGGGCCGGTGACGAGGGTGACCCGAGCCCCGGCTTCTGCGGCCGCTTCGGCCAGGGCGAAGCCCATCTTGCCGGAGCTATGATTGGTGATGTAGCGCACCGGGTCGATATTTTCCTGGGTCGGGCCGGCGGTGATCAGCACATGCTTGCCGGTCAGTGCCTGGCGCTTGAAGCTTTCCGCGGCACACCAGGCCAGGTCGGTGGCTTCGAGCATGCGGCCCAGGCCCACGTCGCCACAGGCCTGGCTGCCGGATGCCGGGCCGAACACCTGGATGCCACGGCTCTTGAGCAGCTCGAGGTTGGCCTGGGTGGCGGGATCGCGCCACATCGCCTGGTTCATGGCCGGGGCCACGGCGACGGTGGCGTCGGTAGCCAGCACCAGGGTGGTCAGCAGGTCATCGGCCATGCCTTGGGCCATGCGTGCCATGAGGTCGGCGGTAGCCGGCGCGATCAGCACCAGGTCGGCCCACTTGGCCAGTTCGATGTGGCCCATGGCCGCTTCGGCGGCAGGGTCGAGCAGGTCCATGTGCACCGGGTGGCCGGACAGTGCCTGCAGGGTCAGCGGGGTGATGAACTCTGCACCACCACGGGTCATGACGACGCGCACCTGCGCGCCGTGCTCCAGGAGTCGGCGAATCAGTTCGGCGCTTTTGTAGGCGGCAATGCCGCCACCCACGCCGAGAACGATGCGCTTGCGATACAGCCGCTGCATAGGCTTGCCTTTTTCCAGTGAGAGCGGGCGACGACGTTTGGGAATGCCTGCGGCAGAACGTCGCATGTACGAGGCGAAATAGATTAACACAGGGCCGAAATTGGCCGCAGCAAGGGTAGAGGGACGGGATGAATATCAGGGAGTGGCCGGCGGAAGAGCGGCCGAGGGAGAAGTTGTTGCAGCGTGGGGCGGCGGTGCTTTCGGATGCCGAGTTGCTCGCTGTACTGCTCGGCTCGGGAGTTGCCGGGCGCAATGTGCTGGACCTGGCGCGAGGGCTGCTGGCGCGGTTTGGCGGGCTCAGGCAGTTTCTTGAAGCCGATCGCGACGCTGTACTGCGTGAGCCGGGCATAGGGGCCGTTAAATATGCCCAGTTACAGGCGCTTTTGGAGATCGGCCGGCGTTATCTGGATGAGAACATCGAGCGCGCAGCGGTTCTCGAAGGCCCGGCGGCGGTACGGCGTTATCTCAAGGCCATGCTGCGTCATGAAGCCAGTGAGGTATTCGGTTGCCTGTTTCTCGATACCAAGCACAGGCCGTTGGCTTTTGAAATCCTGTTCAGGGGCACGATAGACCGGGCGAGTGTCTACCCGCGGGAGGTGGTACGGCGGGCGTTGCTGCACAACGCGGCGGCGTTGATCCTGTGCCACAACCACCCCTCGGGCAATAGTGAACCCAGCCAGGACGATGTGCATCTGACCCTGTCGTTGAAGCGCGGGCTGGCGTTGATCGATGTGCGGGTGCTGGATCACATCATCATCGGTGACGGGGAGCCGCTGTCGATGGTCGAGCATGGGTGGATTGTGGCTTAGGCACTTGTGCAGCCTGTCCCGGCCTTTTCGCGGGCTCGCCCGCTCCCACAGGTATCGCACCAACCTTGAATGTTGTGCTGTCCCTGTGGGAGCGGGCCAGCCCGCGAAGAGGCCGGTGCAGGTTTACCTGGTCACTGAGACCTTGCTGAAGTCCACCCGCCCGAACGGACTCACCTGGTATCCCTCGACGTCCCGGCGCAGCAAGGTCGCCGCCGTCGGGTGCGCCAATGGCACCCACAGCGCTTGTTGCTGGATCAACGCCTGCGCCTGCTGGTACAGCCGGCTGCGCACGCTCTGGTCATTGGTGGTGCGCCCGGCGCTGATCAACTGGTCCAGGCGGCTGTCGCAAAAGCGCGCGAAGTTGGTCCCGGACTGCACCGCCGCGCAGGAAAACTGCGGGCTGAGGAAGTTGTCCGGGTCGCCGTTGTCACCTGCCCAGCCCATGAATAGCAAGTCATGCTCGCCGGCCTTGGCGCGGCGGATCAGCTCGCCCCATTCGATCACGCGGATTTCTGCCTTGATGCCAACCTTGGCCAGGTCTGCCTGCAGCATCTGTGCACCGAGGCTGGGGTTGGGGTTGAGCAGGCTGCCCGACGGGCGGGTCCAGATGGTGGTGCTGAAGCCTTCGGCCAGGCCAGCCTTGTTCAGCAGCGCCTTGGCTTTCTTCAGGTCCAGCGTATAGCCGGGCAGGTCCTTGGCGTAGCTCCAGGTGTTGGGCGGGTAGGGCCCATTGGCGGCCACTGCGGAATCCTCGAACACCGCCTTCAGGTAGGCCTGCTTGTCGAAGGCCAGATTGATGGCCTGGCGTACCTCCGGCTTGTCCAGCGGCGGGTGCTGGCTGTTGATGGCGACAAAGGCCGTCATGAAGGCGGGGGTGGTGGCCACCTTGAGGTTGCCATCCTTGCCGGCTTCGGCAATGTCCAGTGGCTTGGGCGACAAGGCCACCTGGCATTCACCGCGCTTGAGCTTCTGCAGGCGCACGTTGGCGTCGGTGGTGATGGCGAAGATCAGCGGGTCGACCGCCGGCTTGCCGGCAAAATAGTCCGGGTTGGCGCGGTAGCGCACCATGGCGTCCTTCTGGAAGCGCTGGAACACGAACGGCCCGGTGCCGACCGGCTGGCTGTTGAGCTTCTCCGGGGTGCCGGCCTTGAGCAGCTTGTCGGCATATTCGGCGGAGTAGATCGAGGCGAAGCCCATGCTCAAGGTGGCCAGGAACGTGGCGTCCGGGTGGTTGAGGGTGAAGCGCACGGTGTTTGGCGTCGGCGCCTCGATCGCCTTGATCAGGCTGCCCAGCTGCAACGACTGGGCATGCGGGTAACCGCCCGGTGCGGTCTTGTGCCAGGCATGGGCGGGGTAGAGCATGCGCTGGAAGCTGAACAGCACGTCGTCGGCATTCAGCGCGCGGCTGGGCTTGAAGTAGGCGGTAGTGTGGAATTTCACGTCATCGCGCAGGCTGAAGTCATAGACCAGGCCGTCGGCCGATACCGTCCAGCTGGCCGCCAGGCTCGGCACCACCTTGCCTTGCTGCGCATCGAACTCCACCAGCCGGTTCATCAGCACGTCGGCGGTGGCGTTGGTGGTGGTCAGCGAGTTGTACTGCACCACGTCGAAGCCTTCGGGGCTGGCCTCGCTGCAGACGCTCAGCGGGGCAGCCTGGGCAACGCCGGCGGCAAACAGGGCACCGGCGGCGAACACGGAGTTGAACAATAAGGAAAGGGCGGCGGCACGCATGGTGGCTCCTTGGCTGTCAGTGGCCCATCTGCCAGTGCAGTCTGGAAAAGGCCTACCCTAGTGCGCCTGTCGGGAAATGACCACACCCTTTTTTACAAAACTGGCGACGAGCGGTCGACGGCTGGCCGGGCCTGCCGCTATGCTGGCCCGGCGCGCTTGGCCGGCGCCGGAAATGTATCTTCTGTTGTTGTGGCCAAGTCTTTCTGGTATAAAGCAGCGCTCTTTTCTAGGGGCTCGGCCTGTCGCGTCAGCGTATCCGGTCGGTAAGACCTCCAGAATCACGGCGCCCAGGCGCCAAAGACTGAGAGATTAAGCGGCCAACCCATGCCGGGTTGGGCATGTGGTTTTAGAGGGCTGAGTCATGTCGAGAGTCTGTCAAGTTACTGGTAAGGGTCCAGTAACCGGGAACAACATTTCCCACGCAAACAACAAAACCCGTCGTCGTTTCCTGCCGAACCTGCAGCACCACCGTTTCTGGGTTGAATCCGAGAAGCGTTTCGTGCGTCTGCGCGTATCCGCCAAAGGCATGCGCGTCATTGACAAGCGTGGTATCGACGTAGTGCTGGCCGAGCTGCGCGCTCGCGGCGAAAAGTTCTAAGGAGAACGTCATGCGTGAATTGATCCGTCTGGTTTCGAGTGCTGGCACTGGCCACTTCTACACCACCGACAAGAACAAGCGCACCACTCCGGACAAAATCGAGATCAAGAAATACGATCCGGTTGTTCGCAAGCACGTGGTGTACAAGGAAGCCAAGATCAAGTAATTGATCGGCGACCTGAAAAAAACCCGCCTCCGAAAGGACGCGGGTTTTTTTATGCCTGTCAGGGCCTCTTCGCGGGCTTGCCCGCTCCCACAGGTACATCACAGCCCCTGAGAGTAGTGAAATCCCTATGGGAGCGGGCAAGCCCGCGAAGAGGCCGGCACAGCCTCAGATCATTTCTGCTCGAACATCACATAGATCTTGCGGCACGGCTCCAGCACCTCCCAGGTGCCCCTGAAGCCGGCCGGGATGACAAACCGGTCGCCCGTACGCAGGGTCTTGGCCTCGCCGTCCTGGTCACGCAGCACCGACACGCCCTGAACGATCTCGCAGTATTCATGCTCGGTGTAGTTCACCGTCCATTGCCCCACTTCACCCTCCCACACGCCAGCGGCGAATTGCCCGCAGGGGCTGGAATAATGGTTATAGACGGCCTGGTCGGGCTCGCCCTTGAGGATTTTTTCCGCCGCCGGGCGGTAGCGTTCGGCCTCGGTGATGACTTGGGCGAAGTCGATGATGCTGGCAATGCTCATGGTTCGGCTCCTGTTGTTGTTTAATAAAATGCACATCAGTAGGCTTTTGGGGCTTCTGTGTCAAATATATTGATAGTTTGCCCGGCCTGGTTTAGGGTATTGCCTGCCAGTGTGCGCTCGTCGCCCGGCCAGAATTCTGACAACGCCTGCGAGTCCTCAGTGCGGCGTTGCACCTAAACAAGAGGAGGAGTTTCGTATGACCACCCTGACTCGTGCGGACTGGGAACAGCGTGCCCAGCAACTGAAGATCGAAGGCCGTGCCTTCATCAACGGCGAATACACCGATGCCGCATCCGGTGAAACCTTCGAGTGCCTGAGCCCGGTCGACGGACGCTTCCTGGCCAAGGTTGCCAGCTGCGACCTGGCCGACGCCAACCGCGCTGTGGAAAACGCCCGTGCCACCTTCAACTCCGGCGTGTGGTCGCAACTGGCCCCGGCCAAACGCAAGGCCAAGCTGATCCGCTTCGCCGACCTGCTGCGCAAGAACGTCGAAGAACTGGCGCTGCTGGAAACCCTGGACATGGGCAAGCCGATCGGCGACTCCTCCAGCATCGACATCCCGGGCGCTGCCAATGCCATCCACTGGACCGCCGAAGCCATCGACAAGGTCTACGACGAAGTCGCCCCCACCCCGCATGACCAGCTTGGCCTGGTCACCCGCGAGCCAGTGGGTGTGGTCGCTGCCATCGTACCGTGGAACTTCCCGCTGCTGATGGCCTGCTGGAAACTCGGCCCGGCCCTGGCCACCGGTAACTCGGTGGTGCTCAAGCCGTCCGAGAAATCGCCGCTGACCGCCATCCGCATCGCCCAACTGGCCATCGAAGCCGGTATCCCGGCAGGCGTACTGAACGTGCTGCCAGGCTACGGCCACACCGTGGGCAAGGCCCTGGCCCTGCACATGGATGTCGATACCCTGGTGTTCACCGGCTCGACCAAGATTGCCAAGCAACTGATGGTCTATGCCGGCGAATCGAACATGAAGCGCATCTGGCTGGAAGCGGGTGGCAAGAGCCCGAACATCGTCTTCGCCGATGCCCCGGACCTGCAGGCAGCAGCCGAGGCCGCTGCCAGCGCCATCGCCTTCAACCAGGGGGAAGTGTGCACCGCAGGTTCGCGTCTGCTGGTCGAGCGCTCGATCAAGGACAAGTTCCTGCCCATGGTGGTCGAGGCCCTGAAAGGTTGGAAGCCAGGTAACCCGCTGGACCCACAGACTACCGTCGGTGCCCTGGTCGATACCCAGCAGATGAACACCGTGCTGTCGTATATCGAGGCCGGCCACAAGGATGGCGCCAAGCTGCTGGCTGGCGGCAAGCGCACCCTGGAAGAGACCGGCGGCACCTACGTCGAGCCGACCATCTTCGACGGCGTGACCAACGCGATGAAGATCGCCCAGGAAGAGATCTTCGGCCCGGTACTCTCGGTAATCGCCTTCGACACCGCCGAAGAGGCCGTGGCCATCGCCAACGACACGCCGTATGGCCTGGCGGCGGGTATCTGGACCTCGGACATTTCCAAGGCGCACAAGACTGCTCGTGCCGTGCGCGCTGGCAGCGTCTGGGTCAACCAGTACGATGGCGGCGACATGACTGCGCCGTTTGGTGGCTTCAAGCAGTCGGGTAACGGCCGTGACAAGTCGCTGCACGCGCTGGAGAAGTACACCGAGCTGAAGGCGACCTGGATCAAGCTGTAATCCCAGGGGGGCTGCACGGCAGCCCCAACGATAGCCGGGTAGGCTCACGCTGCCCGGCTTCGTCGTTTCTGCTGTTCGAATTTCTGCCTGGGAGGCTGCAATGCGTTGGGGGACCTACTTCGCCGTACTGGCATCAGTGCTCAGCGTCGGGCTGGCGCTCGGCGTGAGCATGCCGTTGGTATCCTTGCGCCTGGAGGCGTGGGGCTATGGCAGCTTCGCCATTGGCGTGATGGCCGCGATGCCGGCGCTGGGTGTACTGGTCGGCGCCAGCCTGGCCAGCCGCCTGGCTGGCTGGGTCGGCGTCCCTTCAGCCATGCGCCTTTGCCTGTGGGGCGGAGCGCTGTCGATCGGCCTGGTCGCCTTGCTGCCCAGTTATCCGCTGTGGCTGTTCTTGCGTCTGCTGATCGGTATGTCGCTGACCGTGGTGTTCATCCTCGGCGAGAGCTGGATCAACCAGTTGGTGGTCGAGCAGTGGCGAGGCCGCCTGGTGGCGCTGTATGGCAGCAGCTATGCCCTCAGCCAACTGGCCGGGCCGTTGGTGCTCGGCTTTCTCGGCTCCGATGATGACTTTGGCTTCTGGGCCGCTACCGCCTTGCTACTGGTGGCACCGCTGGTTCTCCTGGGGCGTGGCGGCGCACCGAGCACCGAAGCCTGCAGTGTCACCTTCAGCGACTTGTTCGCCTTCTGCCGGCGTTTGCCGGTGATTGCCTGGGCCATCGCCCTGTTCGCCTCGTTCGAGGCGATGATCCTGACCTTGCTGCCGGTGTACTGCCTGCAGCAGGGCTTCAGTACCGAAATTGCCCTGTTCATGGTCAGTACCGTGGTGGTGGGCGATGCGGTGTTGCAGCTGCCTATTGGCGCACTGGCCGACCGTATGTCGCGACGTGCCTTGTTCACTGGCTGTGCGGTGACCTTGCTGGTGTCCAGCCTGGTCATTCCGCTATTGCTGCACACGCCACTGATCTGGCCGCTGTGGGTGCTGTTCGGGGCCAGTGCCGGGGGCTTGTTCACCTTGTCGCTGGTGTTGATCGGCGAGCGCTACCGCGATGATGAACTGGTGCGGGCCAATGCCCATGTGGCACAACTGTGGGGCATCGGCTGCCTGCTCGGGCCATTGCTGGCAGGGGCGGGAAGCCAGTGGCTCAGTGGGCACGCGCTGCCGTTGCTGATGGCGCTGGGGGCTGCGGGGTTGGTGGTGTTGACCCGGCGGCGTGGGGCTTTCGAGCCTGCATCGGCTTGATGGAACCTGGGGCCGCTTTGCGGCCCATCGCGACGCAAGGCCGCTGCTACAGCCGATATGCTATCCCCGCTAGGAGCGGCCTTGCGTCGCGATGGGCTGCAAAGCAGCCCCAAATCCGGTTACAGCATCTTTTCCAGGCCGACCGCCTTGCTGATCCAGGCATTGAACCGCCGCCATATGCCGCCCGGCTCGGAGGTCAGCATGTGCCGCTGGCCATGGTCCTCGGTCGCCCACACCAGTTTGTCGCCCACCAGCTTCACCTGGTAGCTCAACGCGGGCGCCATACCCTGCTGGGCCAGCTCGCGGGTGTACTCGGCCAGTTCCGGGCTGTCTACCAACACGCCGACCTCGGTATTCCACAGCACCGAACGTGGGTCGAAGTTGAACGAGCCGATGAAGGTCTTGCGCCGGTCGAACACGATCGCCTTGGTATGCAGGCTCGAATCCGAGCTGCCGTGGTAACTCAAACGCCCGGCGCTGGGGTCACCGGGTTGCCGACGCAGCTCGTAAAGCTGCACGCCGTGCTCAAGCAAGGCCCGGCGGTAGGGCGCATAGCCGCCGTGCACCGCCGGCACGTCGGTGGCCTCCAGCGAGTTGGTCAGCAGCTTCACCGAAGTGCCAGCGTCGGCACGGCCGGTCAGGTACAGCAGGCCCGGCTCGCGCGGCACGAAATAGGCAGACATCAGGATAAGTTCGCGATGCACGTTGGCCAGGTCCGGCGCGAGCTGCTGGCTCAGCAGCAGTTGCGGGTCCGGTTCGTCATCAGCCAGCACCTTGCTTGGTGCATCCCACAGCGCCTGGGCGTGGGCCCAGATCAGTTCGTTGCGCCACACGTCCAGGCGCGGTTGGGCTTGGTAGGCCATCAAACGGTCGTACAAGGCTTTACGTTGGGTCCTGGCTTCGGCCAACGACACTTCCAGGCGGTGGCGGCTGGCACTCAGGTCGCTGGCATCCGGGTCGTGCCAGAGGAAGTCGGTGATCGGCCGGCTGAGAGCGCTGTTCCAGTACTGGTCGAAACTGTGCCCCAACTGCTCGGCGGTCGGGCCTACCCCGAGCAGGTCGATGTCGGTGAAATTGAGGTTGGGCTCGGCATCGAAATACTCGTCGCCCAGGTTACGCCCGCCGACGATGGCCATGCTGTTATCCACCAGGAACAGCTTGTTGTGCATGCGCCGGTGCTGACGCGACAGGTTGAACAGGCGGCCTACGGCGCGCGTTACGCCGGTGCTGCGGCCCAGGTGCAATGGGTTGAACACGCGGATGTGGATGTTCGGGTGGGCATCCAGGGTGCCCATGATCACGTCCAGGCCATCGCTGGTGGTGTCGTCGAGCAGGATGCGTATGCGTACGCCACGGTCGGCAGCACGCAGCAGCTCATGCACCAGGGCGCGGGTGCTGAGGCCGTCGTGGACGATGTAGTACTGCAGGTCGATGCTGGTCTGGGCGTTGCGGATCAGTTCGGCGCGGGCGCGGAACGCCTCGTTGCTGTTGGGCAGCAGGCGAAAGCCGGAGCGGCCGCTGTACGGTGCAGCCTGGCGCAGCACCGAGCGGCCGAAGGCCGAGTCGTTGGCCGGCAGCGCCTGGCTGGTTTCGCGGGGCGTGCCGACGCTGGCGCAGCCGGCAAGGCCGAGCAGTAGCACCAGCAGCAGAGGCAGGGCTCGCTGGAGTCTCAAGGGTGAATCGTCCTGTGCAACGAAGGCTTGAAGGGTTGGACCGTAGCGGGCGGCGCAAAGTTACGCGCCCGCGTTTTCTTCATCCAGTAGACGAAGGGCGGTTTCACCGACCTTGCGCACTGCAGCTTCGATCTGCGCTGTCGGCCGCGCCGCGAAGTTCATGCGCAGGCAGTGGCGGAATTTGCCCGAGGCCGAAAAGATGCTGCCTACGGCAACCTGCACGCCTTGCTCCAGTAAAGCGCGGTTTAGCCGCAGCGTATCGAAATGTTCGGGTAATTCCACCCACAGCATGAAACCACCCTGCGGCCGGCTGACCCGCGTGCCCGGCGGGAAGTAGCGGGTCACCCAGTCGCTCATCAGGTCGCGGCTGCGCTGGTACTGGCTGCGCATGCGCCGCACATGGGGTTGGTAGTGCCCGGCGGCGATGAAGTCGGCAATGGCCAGCTGTGGTTGGCTGGCGGTGCTGCCGGTGCTGATGTACTTCATGTGCAGCACGCGTTCCAGGTAACGCCCGGGCGCCACCCAGCCTATCCGCAGGCCGGGGGCGAGGGTCTTGGAGAACGAGCTGCACAGCAGCACGCGGCCATCGTCGTCGAAAGACTTGAGGGTGCGCGGGCGCGGGTAGGTGTAGGCCAGGTCACCGTACACATCGTCTTCGAGAATGGCCACATCGTAGCGCTGGGCCAGGCTCAGCAAGGCCTTCTTGCGCGCCTCGGGCATGATGTAGCCGAGCGGGTTGTTGCAGTTGGGGGTGATCTGGATGAGCTTGATCGGCCATTGTTCCAGGGCCAGCTCCAGCGCCTCCAGGCTGATGCCGGTGACTGGGTCGGTCGGGATTTCCAGGGCTTTCATGCCCAGGCCCTTGAGGGTCTGCATGGCCCCATGGAAGCTCGGCGAGTCGACTGCGACGATGTCGCCGGGTTCACATACCGCGCGGATGCTGCACGACAGCGCCTCATGGCAACCGGTGGTCACCACCAGGTCGGCCGGGCCCAGGCGGCAGCCAGAGTCGAGCGTCAGCCGCGCCACTTGCTCGCGCAGGGCCAGGTTGCCGTGGATGTTGTCGTAGTACAGGCCTGGCATGTCCTGCCTTCGGCTCAGCTGGGCGAGGCTGCGCAGCAGTGGCTTGAGGGTGGGGCTGTCGATGTCGGGCATGCCGCGACCGAGCTGGACGACATCCTGGCGCGGCGTGCTGCGCACCAGTTCCAGCACCTGTTCCCACTGTGAAATGTCCACCGGGCGCTGGGCCGGGCGGCTGACGGCGGGAAGGGCAGGCAGCTGGCGGAGGTTGCTGACGAAGTAGCCGGACTTGGGCCGCGGCGAGACCATGCCGCTGTCTTCCAGCATGCGATAGGCCTGCTGCACGGTGCTCAGGCTGACCCCGTGCTCCACACTCAGGGCGCGCACCGACGGCAGGCGCTGGCCGGGGCGGTAGAGGCCCTGCTCGATACGGGCGCCGAGCAGCTCGGCGAGGCTCAGGTAGAGGGTCACGGCATACTCCTGCGCTGCATTGGCATAGCGACCGGTACAGTTGCGTTGAAAATACAGCATTCAGTCAGCCAGCGGCCAATTCTGTATGGGAATAATAAGGCTGTATTGGATCTGTATTGCCGGTGCTCGCAGCGCGCATGCTTTCTCCACGGTATCAATCGAACGGAGAACGCAGCGATGGGTGGCATGAGCGATGTGCGCTTGCAACTGTTGGCCAAGGAGCTGGAAGCCGGGCAGCAGGCCAAGGTGTTCAACGCGCCGCAAGGGTTGGGACGTTGGGGGCTGATGCTGCATCGCTGGCATACCCGCAGGGCGTTGCTGCAACTGACTGACGATGAGTTGCGCGACGTCGGGCTGAGCTGGGAACAGGCGCGTACAGAAGGGCGCAAACCCTTCTGGAAAGACTAGTCACCGCAGGTGCCGCTCGGTCGGTGCAGGAGCGGCCTTGTGTCGCGAAAGGGGTGCGTAGCGCCCCCAAGCCTCCAGTGTCACCGCAGGTATTGCTGGGCCGCTATGCGGCCCTTTCGCGACACAAGGCCGCTGTTACGCTTCAGATCAGCTCTTTCAGGCGATGCCACAGCATCCCCAACGCCAGCAGTGGCGAGCGCAGGTGCTGGCCGCCGGGGAAGGTGATGTGCGGCACCTTGGCGAACAGGTCGAAACGCCCGCTCTCCTGGCCGCTGATGGCCTCGCCCAACAGGCGCGCGGCCAGGTGCGTGGCATTCAGCCCATGGCCGGAGTAGGCCTGGGCGTAATAGACATTCGGCTGGCTGGCCAGGCGGCCGACCTGTGGCAGGCGGTTGGCGCCGATGCCGATCATGCCGCCCCACTGGTAGTCGATGCGGACATCGGCCAGTTGCGGGAATACCTTCAGCATCTTCGGCCGCATGTAGGCGGCAATGTCCTTGGGGTCACGCCCTGAATAATGGCAGGCGCCGCCGAACAGCAGGCGGTGGTCGGCGGACAGGCGGTAATAGTCCAGGGCTACCCGTTGGTCGCACACCGCCATATTCTGCGGCAACAGTGTGCGGGCACGCTCTGCGCCCAGCGGTTCGGTGGCGATGATGTAGCTGCCAGCCGGCAGTACCTTGCCGCCCAGTTCGCGGTTGAGGTTGTTGTGGTAGGCATTGCAGCACAGGACCAAGGTCTTGGCCCGCACCCGGCCCTGCGCGGTATGAACCTGTACTTCAGGGCCATAGTCGATGCGGGTGACCTCGGACTGCTCGAACAGCTGCACGCCCAGGCGGCTGGCCACGGCGGCTTCACCCAGGGCCAGGTTGAGCGGGTGCAGGTGCCCGGAGCCCATGTCGACCAGCCCGCCCACATAGCAGTCGGCGCCGACCACGCTGTGGATATCGTCCTTGCCGACCAGGCGCAGTTCATGGGCATAGCCCAGGCTGCGCAGTTCTTCGGCGTCTTCGGCAAAGCCCAGCAGCTCGGCAGGTTTGTTGGCCAGGTCGCAGTAGCCCCAGGTCAGGTCGCAGGCGATGGCATGCTTTTCGACCCGTTCGCGGACGATTTGCACAGCCTCCAGGCCCATCAGCTTCATGCTGCGTACGCCTTCCTCGCCGATTACCGGGGCGAACTGCTCCAGGCCATGACCGACGCCGCGGATCAGCTGGCCGCCATTGCGCCCACTGGCGCCCCAGCCGAGCTTGCGGGCTTCCAGCAGGATGACCGAGAAGCCGCGCTCGGCCAGCTCGATGGCGGTGTTCAGGCCCGAATAACCACCGCCGACGATGCACACATCGGCGTTGTGTTCGCCTTGCAGGAAAGAGTGATCGGGGTGTGGCGCGCTGCTGGCGGCGTAGTAGGAGGCGGCGTGCTGCGCGCTGTGGATCATTGGCTCGGTCCTGAAGCTGGTGGGCAAGGGGAGGAGGATAAGCCGGGGCTGTGGGGTGGGCAACCGCTTGGCCTGGCTTGCGCCGCCAGTTGTAGGAGCGGCCTAGTGTCGCGATGGGTCGCGAAGCGGCCCCAGGCTTTCAGCTTCGTGTCAGGGATGCCGGGGCCGCGCTGCGGCCCTTTCGCGACACAAGGCCGCTCCTGCAAGGCGCCGGTGAGCCTATAATCCGGCCAGGTTCCCTACGTTGTATTCAGCCATGTCCTGCAACCGCCACAAGATCCATTTCCTGCGCGAACTCATCCCGTCCTTCGAGTGCGAACCCGGCTGCCATGACTGCTGCGGCCCGGTCACCACGTCGGCAGAAGAAATGGCGCGCCTGCCGCGCAAGTCGCAGGCCGAGCAGGACGCTGCCCTAGAGCGCCTGGATTGCGTGCACCTGGGCCCCAACGGCTGCACCGTCTACGAAGAGCGGCCGATGATCTGCCGGCTGTTCGGCACCACCCCGCGCCTGGCCTGCCCGCGGGGCCGTGGCCCGGAGCAGATGATCGACCCTGCCGCCGAGCAGCTGGTCCACCAGTTCATCGCCACCACGCGCCAGGTGCTGGTCTAGCCTCAGTCCGGAATCGGCAGGCAGAGGCTCTCCTTTACTTCTTCCATCACGATGTAGCTCTTCGATTCGCGCACGTGCGGCAGCTTCAGCAGGATGTCGCCAAGCAGCTTGCGGTACGAGGCCATTTCCGAAATGCGCGCCTTCACCAGGTAGTCGAAGTCGCCCGAAACCAGGTGGCACTCCAGCACGTGTGGCAGTTTCAACACCGCACGGCGGAACTCCTCGAAGGTATCCCCCGACTTGTAGTCCAGGCTGATTTCCACGAACACCAGCAGGCTGCCCTTGAGGTGCTGCGGGTTCAGGCGGGCGTTGTAGCCCATGATGATGCCCTCGCGCTCCAGGCGGCGAACCCGCTCGGTGCATGGGGTAGTGGACAGCCCGACTTTCTCGCCCAGTTCGGTGAAGGAAATACGCCCGTCGTTCTGCAGGATACGCAGGATGTTGCGGTCGATCTTGTCCAGCTCACGCTTGCTCTGGTGCTGGGTTCGCATAGGAGATGCCCCTCCGTGAAAGGCGATTTCGCCGAGAATTCTCGCCAATAATAGGCTTTTATATAGTGAATTGCACTGCCTTCAAATTCCTATACTGCGCGCATCCATGCCATTTCAACAAAGACTGCGGTGCGCCGCGTGCGAGGAATAAAACGATGCGAGTTCTGGTACTTGGTAGCGGTGTAATCGGAACCGCCAGTGCCTACTACCTGGCCCGGCAAGGTTTCGAAGTAACGGTGGTCGACCGCCAGCCGGCGGTGGCCATGGAAACCAGTTTTGCCAACGCTGGCCAGATCTCGCCCGGCTATGCCTCGCCCTGGGCTGCACCGGGCGTGCCGCTGAAGGCCATCAAGTGGCTGCTGGAGCGCCATGCCCCGTTGGCCATCAAGCTCACCGGCGACGTCGACCAGTACCTGTGGATGGCGCAGATGTTGCGCAACTGCACCGCCAGCCGGTACGCGGTGAACAAGGAGCGCATGGTGCGCCTGTCCGAGTACAGCCGTGACTGCCTCGACGAGCTGCGGGCCGAAACCGGCATCGCCTACGAAAACCGCAGCCTGGGCACCACCCAGCTGTTCCGGACCCAGGCCCAGGTAGATGCCGCAGCCAAGGACATTGCCGTGCTCGAACAGTCCGGCGTGCCTTACGAGCTGCTCGACCGCGACGGTATTGCCCGCGTCGAGCCGGCCCTGGCTGGCGTGAAAGACATCCTGGCCGGCGCCCTGCGCCTGCCCAACGACCAGACCGGTGACTGCCAGCTGTTCACCACCAAGCTGGCCGACATGGCCACCAAGCTGGGCGTGGAGTTCCGCTTCGGCCAGGACATCCAGCGCCTGGACTTCGCCGGCGACCGTATCAATGGCGTGTGGATCGACGGCAAGCTGGAAACCGCCGACCGCTACGTGCTGGCACTGGGCAGCTACTCGCCGCAAATGCTCAAGCCGCTGGGCATCAAGGCCCCGGTGTATCCGCTGAAGGGCTACTCGCTGACGGTGCCGATCACCAACGCCGACATGGCCCCGACGTCGACCATCCTCGACGAGACCTACAAAGTCGCGATCACCCGTTTCGACAACCGTATCCGGGTTGGCGGCATGGCTGAAATCGCCGGCTTTGACCTGTCGCTGAACCCGCGTCGGCGCGAAACGCTGGAGATGATCGTCAACGACCTTTATCCTCGCGGCGGTGACCTGAGCCAGGCCAGCTTCTGGACCGGCCTGCGTCCGGCGACCCCGGACGGTACGCCGATCGTCGGTGCCACGGCGTTCCGCAACCTGTTCCTGAATACCGGCCACGGTACCTTGGGCTGGACCATGGCGTGCGGCTCCGGTCGCCTGCTGGCCGACCTGATTGCGCGCAAGAAGCCGCAGATCAGTGCCGAAGGCCTGGACATCTTCCGCTATGGCAACAGCCGGGAAGTGGCCAAGCATGAGCAGACTGCGCCGGCTCACCAGCAGTAAGTTCGCCTGTACCGGCCTCTTCGCGGGCTCGCCCGCTTCCACAGGAACACCACAGATGTTGAAAACTGTGCAGTACCTGTGGGAGCGGGCGAGCCCGCGAAGAACCCAACACCGATTTCAACCCGAACCACCATAAGGCAGCCGCCATGCGTCCCGCCCGCGCCCTGATCGACCTCCAGGCCCTGCGCCACAACTACCGTCTGGCCCGTGAACTGACCGGTGCCAAAGCCCTCGCCGTGATCAAGGCCGATGCCTACGGCCATGGCGCCGTGCGCTGTGCCCTGGCCCTGGAAGCCGAAGCCGACGGCTTTGCCGTGGCTTGCATCGAAGAGGCGCTGGAGCTGCGCGCCGCCGGTATCAAGGCCCCGGTGCTGTTGCTGGAGGGCTTTTTCGAGGCCAGCGAACTGGCGCTGATCGCCGAGCACAACCTGTGGTGCGTGGTGCACTCGCTGTGGCAGCTGGAGGCGATCGAGCAGAGCCAGTTGCACAAGCCGCTCACCGTCTGGCTCAAGCTCGACAGCGGCATGCACCGAGTCGGCCTGCACCCCAAGGATTACCACGAGGCCTACCAGCGCCTGCTGGCCAGTGGCAAGGTTGCGCGCATCGTGCTGATGAGCCACTTTGCCCGCGCCGACGAGCTGGATGCCGATGCTACCGCCCAGCAGATCGCCGTATTCGAAGCCGCTCGCCAAGGCCTGGCCGCCGAATGCAGCCTGCGCAATTCGCCCGCTGTGCTGGGTTGGCCGCAGGCACCCAGTGACTGGGTGCGCCCGGGCCTGATGCTGTACGGTGCCACGCCGTTCGAGGTGGCGCAGGCCGCGGCCGAACGCCTGCAGCCGGTGATGACCCTGCAATCGCGGGTGATCAGCGTACGCGAGCTGCCCGCCGGCGAGCCGGTGGGCTATGGCGCCAAGTTCGTCAGCCCGCGGCCGACCCGTGTGGGCGTGGTCGCCATGGGCTATGCCGATGGCTACCCACGCCAGGCGCCGAATGGCACCCCGGTGCTGGTCGCCGGCAAGCGCACGCAACTGATCGGCCGTGTATCGATGGACATGCTCAGCATCGACCTCACCGACATACCGGAAGCGACTGTCGGCAGCCCGGTCGAACTGTGGGGCAAGCATGTGCTGGCCAGCGAGGTGGCTGCCCAGGCTGGTACCATTCCCTACCAGATCTTCTGCAACCTGAAGCGGGTACCGCGGGACTACTGCGGCGAATGAAACGCTGAAGCGGACAGGTTGAGGGGCTGTGTGTTGTAAATACTGAACGGCATTGCCATGATATCGTTCACATCCACCCCCTTTTCCACCGTTTCAGGAGGCTCCAGCTTTGGACGTCGGCGAACGACTGCAAGCCATCCGCAAGCTCAAGGGCCTGTCCCAGCGTGAACTCGCCAAGCGCGCCGGGGTGACCAACAGCACCATCTCGATGATCGAGAAGAACAGCGTGAGCCCTTCGATCAGCTCGCTGCGCAAGGTGCTGAGCGGCATTCCCATGTCCATGGTCGAGTTCTTCTCGGTCGAGCTGGAACCTCAAAGCCCCACGCAGATCGTCTACAAGGCGCATGAGCTGATCGATATCTCGGACGGTGCGGTGACCATGAAGCTGGTCGGCAAGTCGCACCCGAACCGCGCCATCGCCTTCCTCACCGAGGTGTACCCACCGGGCGCCGACACGGGTGCCGAAATGCTCACCCACGATGGCGAGGAAACCGGCATCCTGCTGGAAGGCCGCCTGGAGCTGGTGGTCGGCAACGAGATCTTCATTCTCGAGGAAGGCGACAGCTACTACTTCGAAAGTACCCGTCCACATCGCTTTCGCAACCCGTTCGACCGGCCGGCGCGGTTGATCAGCGCGGCGACACCTTCTAACTTTTGATCCAGCGCAGTGCATTGATTCGGCAATACCCCTTTCCCGCGTAGGGTCGTTTCACGGCCTCCGGGTTCCCGCTATACTTTTCAGCGCTCGCCGATCCGTGGCCGCGAGCGTGATTAGCCACCATGAGGGTGTTCGCGTGAACCAAATCAAGAAGATGCTGGCCGTACCAGCAGCCGTATTCGCCCTCTGGGCAATGAGCGCAACCGCTGCGACCAAGGATGACATCGCCAAGCGCCTGGAGCCGGTCGGCCAGGTGTGTGTGCAGGGCCAGGAATGCAAGGGCATGGAAGTGGCCGCTGCCGCTGGTGGCGGTGGTGCCAAGACGCCGGACCAGATCATCGCCAAGCACTGCAATGCCTGCCATGGCTCCGGCCTGCTCGGCGCGCCGAAGATTGGCGACACCGCAGCCTGGAAAGAGCGTGCCGACCATCAGGGCGGCCTGGATGGCATCCTGGCCAAGGCCATCACCGGTATCAACGCCATGCCACCGAAAGGCACCTGCGCGGATTGCTCGGATGATGAGCTGAAAGGGGCGATCAAGAAGATGTCCGGGCTGTAAGAGTCCGCTGAATTGCACAAGGCCCGCCTGATTCTGGCGGGCTTTGTTTTTGGCGCGCCTGTGCCGGCCTCTTCGCGGCTGAAGCCGCTCCTACAAGTACAACGCCGGCCTCAAGGAGCGTGAGGCCTTGTAGGAACGGCTTCAGCCGCGAAGAGGCCGGCACAGGCAACCAATGACTTCCGGCCCGTGTCCAACCCCTGAACCCATGGATGTCTCAGGAGGCCCCGATGCACCTCTGCTCCATCGATCAGGCTGTCGAGCAGGTCCTGGCGCGCTTGCCAGCCCACATCCACATGGGCCTGCCGCTGGGTCTGGGTAAGCCGGTCGCTTTCGTCAATGCCTTGTATGCCCGTGTACGCGAGCAGCCCGAGCGCCGCCTGACCATCTACACCGCACTCTCGCTCGGCCGTCCAGCACTGGGCGATGGCCTGCAGCGGCGCTTTCTCGAACCCTTCGTCGAGCGGGTGTTCGCCGACTACGAAGAACTCAGCTACCTCGCCGACCTGCGCAACGACAGCCTGCCGCCGAACATCCGTGTCGAACAGTTCTTCATGCAGCCCGGTAGCCTGCTGCACAGCGAGTCTGCCCAGCAGGACTACGTCAGCAGCAACTACAGCCACGCCGCGCGCGATATCAACGCCAAGGGCCTGAACCTGATCGCCCAGCTGGTGGCTGCCACCCCGGAGCGGCCGGTGCACCTGAGCCTGGCGTGCAACCCCGACATCACCCTCGACCTGTTGCCGATGGTCGCCAGGCGCCGTGCCGCTGGCGAAACCATCCTCATGCTTGGCCAGGTGCATGCCGAACTGCCGTACATGCCCGGCGACGCCGAGCTGCCCATGGATGCCTTCGACCTGCTGCTCGATGAAGCCGAGCAGCGTCGCCTGTTTTCCACGCCGAACATGCCGGTGAGCACCCAGGATCATTGCATCGGCCTGCATGCCAGCAGCCTGGTACGGGATGGCGGCACGCTGCAGATCGGCATCGGTGCCATGGGCGATGCGGTAGCCGCCGCCCTGCTGGCGCGCCAGGGCGACAACGCCGGCTACCGTGCCGTGCTCGATGACCTGGATATTGGCCCATGGCAAGCGCTGATCGAACGGGAAGGGGGGCTGGGTGGTTTCGCCCAGGGGTTGTATGGCTGCAGCGAGATGTTCGTCAACGGCCTGCTGGTGCTGGCTGAGGCGGGCCTGCTGCGACGCCCGGCGGATGCGCAGGGCAGCGTGCTGCATGGCGGCTTCTTCCTTGGCCCTCAGGCCTTCTACCAGCGCCTGCGTGACATGACGCTGGAACAGCGGGCACGCTTTGCCATGACCCGCATCAGCTTCATCAACGAGTTGTATGGGCAGGAGCAACTCAAGCGTCGCCAGCGTCGCGATGCGCGCTTCATCAATACCGTGTTCGGCATGACCCTGCTCGGTGCCGGGGTGGCCGACCAGTTGGAAGATGGCCGTGTGCTCAGCGGCGTGGGCGGCCAATACAACTTTGTCGCCCAAGGGCATGCGCTGGAAGGTGGGCGCTCGATCCTGCTGCTGCGCAGCTGGCGCGAGGCGGGCGGGGAGGTGACCTCGAACCTGTTCTGGACCTATGGCCACTGCACCATTCCGCGCCACCTGCGCGATATCGTGGTGACCGAATATGGCATTGCCGACTTGCGCGGGCAGACCGACAGCGAGGTAATCGCACGTTTGCTGGCGGTGTGTGATTCACGGTTCCAGCAGGGGCTGATCGAACAGGCCAAGGAGGCCGGCAAGCTCGCCCGGGACTTTCAACTGGAAGCGCGCTTTACCGACAACACGCCGCAGCGGTTGGAAGCGATCAGGGCGAAACATGCGCGGCTGTTCCCGGAGTACCCGCTGGGCACGGACTTTACGGCGGAAGAGCGGGATTTGCTGCGGGCGCTGAACTGGTTGAAGAGCAAGTTCAAGCTGAGCGAGGTGCTGGAGCTGGGCAAGGCCGCACTGGATGCACCGGGGCCAGAGGGCTATGCGAGGCACCTTGCGCGGATGCAGCTGGACCAGCCGCAGGGGTTGAAGGAAGAGCTTTACCAGCGGTTGCTGCTGGCGGGCTTACAGGCTGCAAAATAAACGCTCGGACATACTGTCCCGTGTGGGGGCGGGTTTACCCGCGAATGCGATGGCGCATCCCAAATCGCATTCGCGGGTAAACCCGCTCCCACAGAGATCGCATAGCGGCCTTATTCGATGAAAGTCACCACGCCACCTTCCAGCGACTTCACCCGGGCCAGCGATTCAACGCGGTAGCCCTGGCTGTCCAGCTCGGCACGGCCGCCCTGGAACGATTTCTCGATGACGATGCCCAGGCCGGCTACCGTCGCGCCGGCCTGCTTGATGATCGAGATCAGTGCCTGGGACGCCTTGCCGTTGGCCAGGAAGTCGTCGATCACCAGCACCCGGTCGCTGCTGTTGAGGTGGCGCGGCGAAATGGCCACGGTGTTCTCGGTCTGCTTGGTGAAGGAATACACCGAGGCGGTCAGCAGGTTTTCGGTCAGGGTCAGCGACTGGTGCTTGCGGGCGAAAATCACCGGCACGCCCAGCTTCAGGCCGGTCATCACCGCCGGGGCGATGCCCGAGGCCTCGATGGTGACGATCTTGGTCACGCCGGCGTCGGCGAACCGGCGGGCGAACTCGTCACCGATCAGCTGCATCAGCGCAGGGTCGATCTGGTGGTTGAGAAACGCATCGACTTTGAGAACCTGATCGGAAAGCACGATGCCTTCTTCGCGAATCTTCTGGTGCAGTGCTTCCACTGTGTTTACCTCGAAACAAAGGTGGCCGCTGTACGCGGCAATAGTAAAGAGTAATGGTTGATCAGCGTTTGAGCATCGCCCGGATATCCGCCAGGGCGTTATTGCCGCGTGCCGCCTTGACCTCGACCGGCGCATCGTCCAGGCCCTCCCAGGCCAGGTCTTCCGGCGGCAGTTCATCGAGGAAGCGGCTGGGCGTGCAGTCGATGATTTCGCCGTACTGCTTGCGCTTGGCGGCGAAGGTGAAGGCCAGGGTCTGGCGCGCGCGGGTGATGCCCACGTAGGCCAGGCGGCGTTCCTCTTCGATGGTGTCGGCCTCGATGCTGGAGCGGTGCGGGAGGATCTCCTCTTCCATGCCCATGATGAACACGTAGGGGAACTCCAGGCCCTTGGAAGCATGCAGGGTCATCATCTGCACGCCTTCGGCGTTCTCTTCTTCTTCCTGCTGGCGCTCGAGCATGTCGCGCAGTACCAGCTTGCCGATGGCATCCTCGATGGTCATGTCACCCTCTTCGTCCTTTTCGAGGGTGTTCTTCAGCGCTTCGACCAGGAACCAGACGTTGCTGATGCGGAACTCGGCAGCCTTGTCGCTGGCGGTCTGCTGGCGGATCCAGTTCTCGTAGTCGATGTCGCGGATCATCTCGTGCAGTGCGGCAATCGGGTCTTCCAGGGCCACCTTGTGGCGCACCCCGTCCAGCCAGTGCTTGAAGCGCTGCAAACGCTCGGTATAGCGGGCGTCCAGGTGCTCGCCCAGGCCCAGCTCCTCGCTGGCGGCATACATCGAGATGCCGCGCTCGGTGGCGTAGTTGCCAAGCTTTTCGAGGGTGGTGGAGCCGATTTCCCGGCGCGGTACGTTGATCACCCGCAGGTAGGCGTTGTCATCGTCCGGGTTCACCAGCAGGCGCAGGTAGGCCATCAGGTCCTTGACTTCCTGGCGGCCGAAGAAGCTGTTGCCGCCCGACAGGCGATACGGCACCTGGTGATGCTGCAGCTTCAGTTCGATCAGCTTGGCCTGGTAGTTGCCCCGGTAGAGGATGGCAAAGTCGCTGTAGGGGCGGTTGGTGCGCAGGTGCAGGGTGAGGATTTCCATGGCCACGCGTTCGGCCTCGGCTTCCTCGTTCTTGCAGCGGATCACGCGGATCTCGTCGCCTACGCCCATCTCGCTCCACAGCTGCTTCTCGAACGCGTGCGGGTTGTTGGCGATCAGCACGTTGGCGCAACGCAGGATGCGGCTGGTGGAGCGGTAGTTCTGCTCCAGCATCACCACCTTCAGGGAGGGGTAGTCCTCCTTGAGCAGCATGAGGTTTTCCGGCCGGGCACCACGCCAGGCATAGATCGACTGGTCGTCGTCGCCGACCACGGTGAACTGGTTGCGCATGCCGATCAGCATCTTCACCAGCAGGTACTGGCTGGCGTTGGTGTCCTGGTATTCGTCCACCAGCAGGTAGCGCACGCGGTTCTGCCAGCGCTCCAGCACGTCGGGGTGCTCCTGGAACAGCTTGACCGGCAGCAGGATCAGGTCGTCGAAGTCCACCGCGTTGAACGCCTTGAGCGTGCGCTGGTAGTGGGTGTAGACGATGGCGGCGGTCTGCTCGCGTGGGTTGCGCGCCTTTTCCAGGGCCTCGGGCGGCAGGACCAGGTCGTTCTTCCAGGCACCGATCATGTTCTTGATCTCGTCGATGCCGTCGTCGCCGGAGTATTCCTTCTGCATGATGTCCGACAGCAACGCCTTGATGTCGGACTCGTCGAAGATCGAGAAGCCCGGCTTGTAACCCAGGCGCTCGTGCTCCTTGCGGATGATGTTCAGGCCAAGGTTGTGGAAGGTGCACACCGTCAGGCCGCGGCCTTCGCCCGGGCGCAGCAGGGTGGCGACCCGTTCCTTCATCTCGCGGGCGGCCTTGTTGGTGAAGGTCATCGCCACGATGTACTGGGCACGGATGCCGCAGTTCTGGATGAGGTGGGCAATCTTGCGCGTGATCACGCTGGTCTTGCCCGAACCTGCACCGGCGAGCACCAAAAGAGGGCCGCCGACATAGTCACGGGCTTCCTGCTGCCGGGGATTGAGTCGGGACATGCTAGAAACCGGAGGTCGCCAGAAAATAGCCGCGCATTCTAACAGGCATGCGGCCTTTATGGCGCGACCGTCTGACGTCTGAGTCAGACTTTTGTGACCGGTCCAGTATTAGTGCAGCTAATCCTAGGCACTGAAAAAAACGTATTTGCCGGTTGGGTCCGTTTCGCGCAGGATGCACGACAAAATGCGTCGGGATGTTACGCCTGCCTTTGCGCGCACAAATTTAGAAATCATTCTCATTTGTGCAGTAGCATACCCGAACTCTTCCGTTGCCCCGTGAAGCCCTAAGGAGCCCGCTTGTCCACGCCTGTCGAACCTCTGCGTTTGCTGCTGTTGGCTGATGAGCCGGAATGGACCGTATTGCTGCGCGACTGCGTGCGGGCATTGGACGGTGCTGCAGTGCTGCTGACTGCGCCCAACTGGGAGGCGGTAGACAGTCTGTTCAGCAATGACCGCCAGGCTGTCGTGCTGGCCACCCCGGCTTTGCAACCTGCACCGGGGCGCTGCGACCTGCCGACCATCCTGCTGCTCGAGCATGAGCCCGAGCTGCCACCGAGCGCGGTCAGCGATTGGCTGGTGCGCGGGCAACTCAATGCCGACAGCTTGCGCCGCTCGCTGCGCCATGTGCGTGAACGCGGCGTGCTGGTGGCCACCTTGCAGCGCCTGGCCGAGCAGGACCCATTGACCGGTATCGCCAACCGCCAGGGCTTCCAGGCCTTGCTCACCGCGCGCCTGGCCGAGAACGATGGTCGCGGCGTTGCCCTTGGCCATCTGGACCTGGACAACTTCCGTCACGTCAACGATGCGCTTGGTCACCAGAGCGGCGACCGCCTGATCCTGCAAGTGGTGGCACGCCTGAAGCAGCAACTGGAGGCGGGTGACCAGCTGGCGCGCCTGGGCAGTGATGAATTCGCCCTGCTGATCGACACTCGCCGTGACGCCAACCGCGCCGAGTGGATTGCCGAGCGCATTGTCGAAGCGTTGGCCGAGCCCTACTGGATCGACGGCGAAAGCCTGCTGTTGGGTTGCAGCCTGGGCCTGGCCCATGCACGCGTCCAGGGCGGGGCCGACCCGCTGATGTGGCACGCGCACATCGCCATGCGCCAGGCCAAGGGTAGCCAGGGCTGTACCTTCCATGTGTTCAACGAGCGCATCAACCGCAATGCCCGCAGCCTTGCCGACCTGGAGAGCGAGCTGCGTCGTGCCCTGCGCCGTGACGAGCTGGAGTTGCACTACCAGCCGCGACTGAACCTGGCCGATGGGCGCATCGTTGGCCTGGAGGCGCTGGTGCGCTGGCGCCATGCCGAGCGTGGCCTGTTGCCGCCCAGCGAGTTCGTGCCGCTGGCCGAGCAGAGCGGGCTGATCGTGCCGTTGGGCTACTGGGTCATTTCCCGTGCCCTGCGTGACATGCAGGCACTGTGCGAGGGCGGGCTGGAGCCGCTGCACATGGCGGTCAACCTGAGTTTCCGGCAGTTCCAGGACAGCCAGTTGCTGGCCACCTTGAGCCGGTTGATCATCGAGCATGGTGTCGATGCCCGCTGGCTGGAATTCGAACTGACCGAAACAGCGGTGATGCGCCGCAACGAGCTGGTACGCCAGACCATGGATGCCCTGGGGCGCCTGGGCGTGCGTTTCTCACTGGATGACTTCGGTACCGGGTTCTCTTCGTTCGTGCACCTCAACAGCCTGCCGATCACCTTGCTCAAGGTGGACCGCAGTTTCGTGGCCGAAATGGAAATGCGTGAAGAGAACCGCAAGCTGGTGCACGCCATGATCAACCTGGCGCACAACCTCAACCTCGAGGTGGTGGCCGAGGGAGTGGAGAGTGAAGAGCAGCTGGCCTTGTTGCGCGGATTCGGTTGTGATCAGGTGCAGGGCTTCCTGGTCAGCAAGCCGTTGCCGGTGGGCGAGTTGATGGAGTTCTTGCTGGATTACAGCAAGCCGAAGCTGGTTAGCCTGTGACATCGCAGGGGAGGGCTTCGCCCTCCTGTCGCGACACAAGGCCGCTCCAACATCGATCGGCGAACGCAGCCCAGGTAGGAGCGGCCTTGCGTCGCGAAAGGGCTGCAAAGCAGCCCCAACAGTCACACAGACACTGCAGACCTGTCAGGCAGCCCGGCCTTCCCCAGCAACCGCTTCATCCGCCACTCAAAACCACAGGTCAGCGCCACCGCCGCACACGCCAGCCCCAGCGCCAGGCCCCACCATACCCCCACCGCGCCACCGCCCAAGGTAAAGGTGAACAGCCAGGCGCTCGGCGCCCCCACCAACCAGTAGCACACCAGCCCGATCAGGAAGGTGGTCTTGGCGTCCTTCAGGCCGCGGATCGAACCCATGGCAATGGTCTGCATGCCGTCGAACAACTCGAACCATGCCGCCACTGCCAGCAGCTGCACCGCCAGCTGGAAGATCGCCGCGAAGGCCGGGTCGTTGCGGTCGATGAACAGCCCCACCAGCGCATCGGGCAGCAGCCAGAACAACGCGGCAAAGGCAAACATGATCATCGCCCCGAAGCCGATACCCACCCGCCCGGCGCTGCGCGCCGCCAGCAGGTTGCCGGCGCCGAAGTACAGCCCCACCCGCATGGTCACCGCGTACGACAGGCCGGTCGGCACCATGAACGCCGTGGAGACGATCTGCAGGGCGATCTGGTGCGCCGCCAGCTCGGTACTGCCCAGCACGCCCATGCACAGCGCGGCGAAGGCGAACAGGCCGACTTCCACCATGTAGGTACCGCCAATCGGCAGGCCCAGCCGCCACAGTTCGCGAAGGGCCGGCAGCGACGGGCGCGACAGGCCCTTGCGCAGCGGGTAGGCCGCATAGGCCGGGTGCCAGCGGATATACAGCGCCAGGGCGATGGCCATGCCCATCGACACCACCGCAGTGACCAGGCCGATGCCCATCAGGCCCAGCCTGGGCAGGCCGAACATGCCTTCGATCAGCGCCACGTTGAGCAGGTAGTTGAGCACCGTGCCTACCAGGCTGATGACCATCACCGGGGTCGAGCGGCCCAGGGCGCTGGTGAAACCGCGCAAGGCCATGAAGGTCAGGTAGCCGGGCAGGGCCAGCGGCAGCAGGGTGAGGAATTCGGCGGCCGAGGCCACGTTCTCGGGTTTTTGCCCGAACAGCAACAGCACCGGCTCGAGGTTCCACAGTACCAGCCCGGCGCACAGCGCCAGGCCCCAGGCCAGCCACAGACCGTTCTGCGCCAGGCGCGTGGCGCCCTCGATGTCGTTGGCACCCTTGCGGATCGCCACCAGTGTGCCGACTGCCGCGATCACGCCCAGGCAGAAGATCGACACGAACGAATAGCTCGCCGCCCCCAGGCCACCGCCGGCCAGTGCCTGCGGGCTGATGCGGGCCATCATCAGGGTGTCGGTGAGCACCATCAGCATGTGCGCCAGTTGCGAGGCGATCAGCGGCCCGGCCAGGCGCAGCAAAGCCTTGAGTTCGGTAGTGGGCGCGACGTGCATGGGACGGTCCTTCTTCCTGGGGCGATCAACGAAGGGCGATTCTGAGGCTTTGGTCAACTTTGCACAAAAGGATAAAAGCGATCGTTGGCATGAGTGTGACTCATGCATATATGCTCAGCGGTGATCCGTCCACAGCCGCGCATGGCAGGTGCCTCATGTCCCGTCAGCTTCCCCCGTTGTATGCCCTGCGTGCATTCGAAGCCGCCGCGCGGCTGAGTTCGTTCACCCGTGCCGGTGAGGAACTGTCGATCACCCAGAGCGCGGTCAGCCGGCACATCCGCACACTGGAGGACCACTTCGCCTGTCGCCTGTTCGTGCGCAATGGCCGCAGCCTGCAACTGACCGAAGCGGCGCGGGTGCTGCTGCCAGGCGTGCGGGAAGGCTTCGCCGCGCTGGAGCGGGCCTGCGATACCTTGCGTGGCGAAGACGGCATCCTGCGCATGAAGGCGCCTTCGACCCTGACCATGCGCTGGCTGCTGGCGCGGCTGAGCCGGTTCCGGCACTTGCAGCCCGGCAACGAAGTGCAGCTGACCAGTGCCTGGATGGACGTTGACCATGTGGACTTCAGCAACGAACCGTTCGACTGTGCGGTGCTGCTCAGTGACGGCGTGTTCCCGCCAGACTGGGAGGTGCGCCGGTTGTTCGCCGAACTGCTGATACCGGTAGGCGCGCCGGACCTGCTCGCGGATGGCCCCTGGGATGTGCGACGGCTGGCCGGTATCGAACTGCTGCACCCGACGCCGGACAAGCGCGACTGGCGCGCCTGGCTCGAACGCATGGGGCTCGGCGACCAGGTCTCGCTCAAGGGCGGGCAGGTGTTCGATACCCTGGAACTGGGCATGATCGCGGCCGCGCGCGGCTACGGCATCTCCATGGGAGACCTGCTGATGGTGGCCGAGGACGTGGCGCAGGGGCGCCTCAGCCTGCCCTGGCCGACCGCCGTCCCCAGTGGCATGGACTACTACATGGTATGGCCGCGCACCCGCCCGGGCGGGGAGCGCTTGCGGCGCCTGAGCAGGTTCCTGCAGGACGAAGCGGCGGCGGTGGATCTGCCCGATGTGCAGATCCTGCCGGCGCCTTGAATGGCAGACGCAAAGGTTTGCGAATATCCCGGTCCGACACTCAAGTATTCCCCGGCGACGCCGATCAAGTGGCACCAGCGTCCCGGAAGAGGGCGCGCTTCCCGACGACAACAAGCGGGTGGCCCACGTGATCAGGACGATCCCGGCCTCTTGCCAGGAGCTTGACCATGTCTCAACCGCGTGCCCGAATCGCCTCGCAACTGGGGGTTGCCCTCGCCATCGTGCTGGCGCTGGTGATTTCCGGCAGTACCCTGTTCGCCTTGCGCTCGCTGGACGATGCCAACCTCGCCACCCGCCAGGCCCACCTGGCCAGCGAGGCGCGTTTGCTGGCCGACCAGCTCGACACCTTCCACGGCTCGCTCAAGGACAATACCCAGCGCCTCAGCGGGCTGTTCGAGCGGCGCTTCGCCTCGGGCCTGTCGTTGCATGCGGGCGAGACCGTGCAGGTCGCCGGCCAGGCCACGCCTGCCCTGTACCTGGGCAACCAGCTGCTGAACAACGACTTCCAGCTGGTCGACGATTTCCAGCAGATGACCGCCGGCATCGCCACGCTGTTCGTGCGCAGCGGTGACGATTTCGTGCGCATCAGCACCAACCTGAAGAAGCAGGACGGCAGCCGCGCCATCGGTACCCTGCTCGATCGCCAGCACCCGGCCTACGCCCGGTTGCTGGCCGGGCAGATGTATGTGGGCCGCGCCGTGCTGTTCGAGCGTAACTACATGACCCGCTACGTGCCGGTGAGTGACGCCAATGGTCAGGTAATCGCCGTGCTGTTCGTCGGCTTCGACTACACCGACGCGCAGAATGCCCAGTTTGCCAACCTGGCGCGCTTCCGCATCGGCCAGACCGGCTCGTTGGCCTTGCGCGACGAGAAGGGCGCCTGGCTGGTGCCGCCGGCCAATGCCGACCAGCAGTTGTACAGCGCCACCGCCCCCTTCGCCGAAGGGCCCTGGACCGTGGTCGCGAGCATGCCGATGGCAGAAATCCGCGAAGTGACCTGGAGCGTTGGCCTGCGCCTGGCCATCGGCAGCCTGCTGGCGATGCTGCTGGCTGTTGCCGCCACGCTGTGGCTGTTGCGCCGCAAGCTGCGCCCGCTGGACGACCTGGTGCGCCAGGCAGAAGCGCTTGGGGCGGGAGACCTGGGGGCACGCCTGAGCGTGACCAGCGATGACGAGATCGGCCAGCTGGCACGCAGCTTCAACAAGATGGGTGAAGCACTGGCGACCATGGTCGAGCACATCCGTAGTGCCTCCGAGCAGGTCAGTACCCGTGCACGCTCGCTGGCTGGCCTGTCGGCCGGTGCGTGCGAAGGCATGGACCAGCAATCCGGCGAAATCACCAGCATGGCCGGCGCGGTGGAAGAGTTCAGCGCCACCTCGATGAACATCGCCGACAACATGGCCGGCACCGAGCGCATGGCCCGTGACAACGCCCAGCAGACCCGCATCGGCCGCAATGCCATGGACGAGGCGTCGCGCTCGCTGACGCAGATTGCCGAGGCGCTCGGCGGTACCGCCACGGTGATGGACAGCCTGGGCGCCCGCTCGCAGGAAATCGGCGGCATCATCAGCGTAATCACCGCCATTGCCGAGCAGACCAACCTGCTGGCGCTGAATGCCGCCATCGAGGCGGCCCGTGCCGGCGAGCAGGGGCGTGGCTTTGCCGTGGTGGCCGATGAGGTGCGGGGGCTGGCTGCGCGTACCCGCCAGGCCACGGACGAGATTTCCAGCATGATCACCAGCATCCAGCAGCAGACCGGGCACGCCATCACCACGCTGGAGCAAGGCAACCAGCTGATGCAGGAAGGCCTGGAACGCAACGACAAGGTGGCCCAGGCGTTGGCACGTATCGACGAGCAGAGCCGTGCGGCCGGTGAGCAATTTGCGGTGATCAGTACCGCCACTCAGGAGCAGAGCAGTACCGCGACGCTGCTCAGCCGCAACCTGCAGAGCATTGCCCAGGCCAACGGCGAGCAACGCGAGGTGGCCAATGAACTGGCCTCTACCGCGCGTGAACTGGAAGGTTTGGCGGCACAGTTGCGCCAGGAAGTGGACCGCTTCCGCTGAAACCGCAGGGGGCGCAGGGCGCCCCCGCAATCTGAAACCTTACATCGAACCCAGGTTCAACGCCTGCGCACAGGCCTGCAGCGACCGCCGTTCGCTTAGTGCATACAGGGCCAGCTCATCCTGCACCTGCATGCCCAGCGCTGCTTCGAACGCAGCGCGGTTGGCATTGCTGCCGTACTCGGCGTGCGCGTCGTCACCCAGGTTGGACTGGAAGATCCCTGCCGCACTCACCGGCAGGAAGTCCTCGTAAACCAGCGCTTCGTAGTGCACGTGACCCGCTTCGATCAGCCCTTCCAGGGTGCTCGGGCGGTCATGCTGGTCACGCGCGGCCAGGCCTTTCTCGGTGGCGAAGTAACGGAAATACGCCAGCCCCTGCTGGCGCATCTGCGCCAGGTCGTCCGGGAAATCGGCAAAGTTCTCCTTCAGCAGCGCCATGTAGCGTCCGGCATTGGCCTCGGCCGGCACGCCACCCAGGGCGGCCCGAGTGGCATCGAGCAGTTTGTCGTACAGCTGACGGCCTTTCGGCGTCAGGGCCGCACCGCGTTGCTCGATTTCGCCGAAGCGCGCGGTGTGGCTGCCTTCGCTGCCCTGCTGGTCGCTGAAGGCGACCTTTTCCTGCAGGGCCTTGAAACTGGTTTGACGCAGCAGGATCGGGTGGCGTCGGGTGGGCGGCCCCTCGACCACCGCCTTTGGCGGGATGCCTTTGGCTGGCATGCCGGCCTGGATCGCATCGATGTCCAGCGTGCGCGGGGTCAGGTGGTTGATGTGCGGGCCTTTGAAGGCCACCACGTCGGCGATCAGGCGGTGCTGGTCGTGCAGCTGCTGGTACTGCTCGGCAGTAACCGTGGCGTCATGGTGCCAGCGGAAGGTGTGCAGCGCTTCCTGCACGAATGCCTCGGCATCTGCGGCGTTCAGGCCACCGTCGCGTTCGCACTGGGCAATCAGTTCAAGGGCGCGGTCGGTGAAGATCTTGCGTTTGGCCAGGATGCTCTCTGCCAGTGCACGCAGCTGCGGGTTGTCGATCAGTTCCAGGCGCAGCAGCGAAGTGAACACGCGGAACGGGCTGACGTGCAGCGACTGCTCGTGCACTGCGCGGAAGGCGGTGGAGTGAACTGGCACCCCGGCGGAGCTGAGGTCGTAGTAGCCGACCGGCTGCATGCCCATCACCGCGAACAGACGGGCAATGGTTGCCAGTTCTTCAGCAGTGCCGACGCGGATAGCCCCGTGGCGCTCCTGGTCCAGCCGTTCGATCTCGCCTGTCCAGCGCAGGGCCTCGGCGACTTCAGGTTGCCGGGCCATGACCTGCTGGTTGATTTCGCTCACCAGCTCCAGCAGCGTGCCGTACAGGGGCACTTCCTGTTTGTACATGAGCGACATGGCGGCAGAGAACTGCGCGCGGATGTTGTCGGGGCTGACGAAATCGTGGGCGGGCATCGCTAGCTTCCTGGTTGGGTTCGGACGCTTACATGAAAGCGGGGAATGCACTTGGCTTACAAGCGAAAAAAAGTGGGTGTGTCATTCCTTTTTTGATCGACCTCAAGGGCCCTTTCGCGGGCATGCCCGCTCCCACAGGGTCCAGACCTTGCGCGGCCCCTGTGGGAGCGGGCTTGCCCGCGAAGAGGCCCTCAAGCCGAGAGCTGCTCGCGAATCCACTCCACCAACGCCCGCACCTTGGGCACCTCTGCTGCATGCTCGGCATACGCCAGGTAATGCGCCCCGGCACTGGGCATCGCATGGTTCCAGGGCACCACCAGGCTGCCCTCGGCCAGTTCCTTCGCCGCCAGGTAGCGTGGCACCAGCGCCACCCCGCAGCCGGACTGCGCAGCGCTCAAAGCCATATAGAACGTATCGAAGCGCGGCCCGTGGTAGGCGCTGACGCTTTCCAGGCCCAGCTCCAGAAACCATTCGTGCCACGCTTCTGGCCGCGAGGTGCTCTGTAGCAGCACCAGCTCGGCCAGTTGCCCGGCATCGACCAGCTCGCGGCCGGCCAGCAGCTCTGGCGCACACACCGGCACCACTTCTTCTCCGAACAGCTCCATGCAGGTGGCCCCCGGCCAGGTGCCCTGGCCATAGAAGAACACCACGTCTGCCGACCCCTGCAGCAAGGCGAACGGCTCCATCTCGTTGCGGATGTCGAGGTGGATGTTGCCGTGGCGTTTGCCAAACCCCTTGAGGTGCGGAATCAGCCAGCGCACGCCGAAACTCGGCTGGGTGGCTACCTTCAATATCTCGGTCTGCTCGCCGTAGGTGAGCACGTAGCGGCTGGACATGTCGACCTGGGTGAGGATCTTGTTGACCTCGGCCAGGTACAGGCTACCGGCTGGGGTCAGCTGCAGGCGGCGGCGGATGCGCAGGAACAGGTGGTGGCGCAGCATGTCTTCCAGCTGCGCCACCTGCTTGCTGACCGCGCTCTGGGTCAGGTGCAGTTCTTCGGCGGCACGGGTAAAGCTCAAATGGCGGGCTGCAGCTTCAAAGCACTGCAGGGCGGTCATGGAGGGCACCAGGCGTTTGGACATAGCGGTCTCTGCGGCTCAAATCATTACCTGACGGAATGATATGCGGAATAAAGGTCGTTTGTTGTAGCTATGTGATCGGATTAATACTGACCCACGTCATTTTTCCACCCCATCACCCGATGTAGGAGAAGCACAATGGTTGCTGGATTGCTCGAGCGCCTTGGCGTTGCTGCCGAGGCTTACACCCAGGGCGACTACCCTGTTCACACGCCGATCGACGGCAGCCAGATCGCCTCGGTGAAACTGCTCGGCAAGGCCGAGACCATCGCCCGCATCGACCAGGCGCAAGGCGCCTTCGAAGCCTGGCGCAGCGTGCCGGCCCCGCGCCGTGGCGAACTGGTGCGGCTGTTCGGCGAAGTGCTGCGTGAGCACAAGGCCGACCTCGGCGAGCTGGTATCGATCGAAGCCGGCAAGATCACCCAGGAAGGCCTGGGCGAAGTGCAGGAAATGATCGACATCTGCGACTTCGCCGTTGGCCTGTCGCGCCAGCTGTACGGCCTGACCATCGCTTCCGAGCGCCCTGGCCACCACATGCGGGAAACCTGGCACCCGCTGGGCGTGGTCGGTGTGATCAGTGCCTTCAACTTCCCGGTCGCGGTCTGGGCCTGGAACACTGCCCTGGCCCTGGTGGCCGGCAACTCGGTGGTGTGGAAGCCGTCGGAGAAGACCCCGCTGACCGCCCTGGCCTGCCAGGCACTGTTCGACAAAGCCCTGAAAGCCTTCGGCGATGCCCCGGCTGGCCTGGCGCAGCTGGTGATCGGCGGCCGTGAAGCCGGCGAAGCCCTGGTCGACGACCCGCGCGTACCGCTGGTCAGCGCCACTGGCAGCACCCGCATGGGCCGTGAAGTAGGCCCGCGCGTGGCGGCCCGCTTCGGCCGCAGCATCCTGGAACTGGGTGGCAACAACGCCATGATCCTGGCCCCGAGTGCCGACCTGGACCTGGCCGTGCGCGGCATCCTGTTCTCCGCTGTCGGTACCGCCGGCCAGCGTTGCACCACCTTGCGCCGCCTGATCGTGCACCGCTCGATCAAGGACGAAGTGGTTGCCCGCGTCAAGGCCGCCTATGGCAAGGTGCGCATTGGCGACCCACGCAAGGACAACCTGGTGGGGCCGCTGATCGACAAGCAGTCGTTCGATGCCATGCAGGGAGCGCTGGCCAAGGCCCGTGATGAAGGCGGCCAGGTGTTTGGCGGCGAGCGCCAGCTGGCCGACCAGTACCCGAACGCCTACTACGTGTCGCCAGCCATTGCCGAAATGCCGGCGCAGAGCGACGTGGTGCGCCACGAAACCTTCGCCCCGATCCTGTACGTGCTGGCCTACGACGATTTCGAAGAGGCCCTGCGCCTGAACAACGAAGTGCCACAAGGCCTGTCGTCGTGCATCTTCACCACCGACATCCGTGAGGCCGAGCGCTTCCAGAGTGCTTCGGGCAGCGACTGCGGTATCGCCAACGTCAACATCGGCACCAGCGGCGCCGAGATCGGCGGTGCGTTCGGTGGCGAGAAGGAAACCGGCGGTGGCCGTGAGTCCGGTTCGGACGCCTGGAAAGGCTACATGCGTCGCCAGACCAACACCGTGAACTATTCGCGCGAGCTGCCGCTGGCGCAGGGTATCGTGTTCGATTGATGGATTGATGCTGCATGGCCGGGGGCATGGCCCCCGGTTCGCGGGCAAGCCCGCTCCCACAGGGTCCCCATAGCGTTCGAAGCCTGGGAGGATTCTGTGGGAGCGGGCGTGCCCGCGAATGGGCTGCAAGGCAGCCCCAACAAGAACAAAATTGCTGGAGCCGGGCCATGTCCGAACTGCGTCAACAATGCTTGTGGGAACACGTCAGCCAACCGACCGTCGCCAGCCAGGCCCTGGCCGGTGAGCACAAGGCCGATGTCTGCGTGATCGGTGGCGGCATTACCGGCCTGTCAGCGGCCATCCACCTGCTCGAGCAGGGCAAGTCGGTGATCCTGCTGGAAGCCTGGAAGATCGGCCATGGTGGCTCCGGGCGCAACGTCGGCCTGGTCAACGCCGGCACCTGGATTCGCCCTGACGACGTTGAAGCCACCCTTGGCCTGCAGCAGGGCAGCCGCCTGAACAAGGTGCTGGGTGAGGCCCCGGCTGAAGTGTTCGCCATGATCGAGCGCCTTGGCATCGACTGCCAGGCGCAGCACAAAGGCACCTTGCACATGGCGCACAACGCCAGCGGCATCGCCGACCTCGAGGCCCGCCACGAACAATGGCGCCGCCGGGGTGCCGATGTGGAGCTGCTGACCGGCGCCCAATGCCAGGAATACTGCGGTACCGACAAGATCTCCGCCGCGCTGCTCGACCGCCGCGCCGGCACCATCAATCCCATGGGCTACACCCAGGGCCTGGCCGCTGCGGTGGCGCGCCTGGGCGGCAAGCTGTTCCAGCAGTCCTCGGTCGAAGGCCTGGAGCGTGACGGCGATGCCTGGCGAGTGAAGACCGCACGTGGTTCGGTGCGTGCCGACAAGGTGGTGATTTCCACCGGTGCCTATACCGAAGGCGACTGGAGCAACCTGCAGAAGCAATTCTTCCGCGGTTACTACTACCAGGTGGCGTCCAAGCCGTTGCACGGCGCTGCCGCCGACAAGGTGCTGCCGCATGGCCAGGGTTCGTGGGACACCCGCACCGTGCTCAGCAGCATCCGTCGCGACGACCAGGGCCGCCTGCTACTGGGCAGCCTCGGCCGGGTCGACAACAAGCCGGCCTGGTTCATACGCAGCTGGGCCGACCGGATCCAGAGCCACTACTACCCCGAACTGGGCAAGGTCGAGTGGGAGATGCACTGGACCGGCTGCATCGACTTCACCCCCGACCACCTGATGCGCCTGTTCGAGCCAGCGCCGGGGCTGGTGGCTGTCACCGGGTACAACGGGCGTGGCAATACCACCGGGACCGTGATCGGCCGGGCGTTTGCCGAATTCCTGTTGAAGGGCGAGGCGGGCAGCCTGCCGATTCCGTTCTCGCCGATGAAGGGGGTGAGTGCACCTTCGTTGCGCACTGCATTCTACGAGTCCGGGTTCTCGCTGTACCACGCGGGGCAATGCCTGAGGGTCGTGCTGTAAGCACTGGCGCTATCGCTGGCAAGCCAACCCCAACCGCGCGGGCCTCGGGACCTGTGCAGTACCTGTGGGAACCGGCCAGGCCTACTTGTGCAACCAGCTGAGGAAGCCGCCCTTCTTGATCGAAGCCGGCTTCTGCAACAACAGCGATTCCCGGCTCTGGCGCCTGAAGCGCTGCAACTTGCCAAGCGCTGCCTGCACCTCGCCACGTTGCACCAGGCAGCTTTTGACCTGTTCCTTGTCGATGCGATACAGCACGCAACTGGTCAACGTGCGGAACTCGGCAAACGAGTCGTCGTCGTCGATGATGCCCTCGATCCCCAAGACTTCACCCGGCCCCATGCGCCCGGCTTCCACCAGCCTGTCGCCATCGCGGATCGACGCCGACACCACGCCGCTGCCAATCACCAGCAGGTGCTCGGAATGCTCGCCCACACCCAGGATGACCTGGTCGGCCAGGTATTCCACCGCTGTCATGCGCTGGCTCAGGGCATCGCGTTCTTCATCGGTCAGCGAGCGGAACACTCGTACTTCGTCCAGCACCTCGCGCTGACGGCTGCGTGGCGCCATGGCCAGGTCCACGTTCCACATCACCCCGCTGGCCTCCAGGTGCCGGTGCGCAAGGTCGAACAGCTGGTTGCGCGCATCACCCTTGACGCCTGCGTCGGCGACGAAGCCGCTGGCCTCGTACTCTACTGATTCCAGCGTCGACGCCTTCACCGCGACCTTCGGTTTTGGCGTGGCCAGAATGGCGCTGACACCTTGCAAGGCCTTTTCCAGCGCGTCGAACACGCGCTTGGGACGCACCTTGGCCGGTACCACCACGCTGATCGATACGCCATGTACGTCGGCCGGGCGGCTGTGGTTGAGCAGCCGCGCCTTGGCTGCCACCGAGTTGGGGATCACCGCCAGGCTGCCGCTGCCGGTGAGCAGGCGGGTAGCCCGCCAGTCGATTTCCAGCACCTTGCCTTCGGTGCCATCAATCGAGATCGAATCGCCAATCTGGTAGGGCCGCGTGGTGTTCAGGATGATGCCGCTGAACACGTCGGCCAGCGTGCTTTGCAGCGCAAGGCCGATGACGATGGCCATCACCCCGGAGGTGGCCAGCAGGCCCTTCACCGGCAGCTGCAGCACATAGCCCGCCGCGGCGACCACGGCGGCCAGGAAGATCAACGCCCCCAGCACGTCCTGCAGCAAGCGCCCGCCATGGCTGCCACGGGCCACCAGCAACAGGCCGAACACCACCGTTACCGTACGCGCGCCGAACAGCCACCAACCGATGGCCAATACCGTGGCCAACAGGTTGCGCGAGACATCGTCGGCCCAGGGGGGCGGTTGCAGCGGGCTCATGCCGGCGGCTACCAGTACCGAGCTGAACAGCAGGAACAGCACCAGCCGCGCGCCGATGCGCCAGGCCCGGTGCTGGAGGGGAATGAGCTGCCAGAGCACGAGGTCGAGCAGGATCAAGGCGATGCCGAGCAGCAGCGGGTATGACTGGATGAACGCCAGCATGGAGGTCTCGGGGGCAAGGGGAGGGCTGTGGGTAGTAATAGAGCAGGTTGGCCGGACAGGCAATGGGGCCTGTGCCGGCCTCTTCGCGGCTAAAGCCGCTCCCACAGGTACTGCGCACGATTCAAATTCAGCGCAATCCCTGTGGGAGCGGCTTTAGCCGCGAAAGGGCCGGTACAGCCCACACAAAACCATCGTTCATAAAACAGAACGCTAGAGCCAAAAATCGCTATCTACCGCGAAAAAGGTCATGGTTTTAATCTTCTCCCATCAACGCGAAACACCCTACTTACTGAACGACAAAACCTTTGGGAGCAACGACCATGACCCACTTCAAATACAACCGCCTGAACAAAGACGACGCCGCTGTCCTACTGGTCGACCACCAGGCTGGCCTGCTGTCGCTGGTGCGCGACATCGAGCCGGACGCGTTCAAGAACAACGTGCTGGCGCTGGCCGACCTGGCCAAGTTCTTCAACCTGCCGACCATCCTCACCACCAGCTTCGAGCACGGCCCCAACGGCCCGCTGGTACCCGAGCTGAAAGCGCTGTTCCCGGACGCCCCGTACATCGCCCGCCCAGGCCAGATCAACGCCTGGGACAACGAAGACTTCGTCAAGGCGGTGAAGGCCACCGGCAAGAAGCAACTGATCATCGCCGGCGTGGTGACCGAGGTCTGCGTAGCCTTCCCGGCGCTGTCGGCCCTGGAAGAAGAGTTCGAAGTGTTCGTGGTGACCGACGCTTCCGGCACTTTCAACGCCCTGACCCGCGACGCTGCCCACGACCGCATGAGCCAGGCCGGTGCACAGCTGATGACCTGGTTCGGCGTGGCCTGTGAGCTGCACCGCGACTGGCGCAACGACATTGAAGGCCTGGCGGCGCTGTGCTCCAACCACATCCCCGACTACCGCAACCTGATGACCAGCTACAACGCCTTCAACGCCAACAAATAAGCCACATTCCCGGGCACCGCCAGTCGGTGCCCGGCCAGTGCAGCACACCCGTCCAATCCTCCGCCCGTCCGCCGTTGCACAGTGGATGCGGGCAAGCTCATCCCAAGGAACGCCGATGAACACCGCATTCCAAGACAACCGCAACGTGGTGACCCTGGTCATCCAGCACAAGGTCCGCGCCGCGTCGCTGGCCGCCTACGAAGCCTGGCTCAAGCGTACGGTCAGCGCTGCGCGCCGGCAGCCTGGGCACCTGGACGTCAATGTCATCCGTCCCGACGACGGCGGGCTGCACTTCACCACCGTGGTGCGCTTCGCCGACGCCAGCCTGTTGCAGGCCTGGGTCAACTCGGCCGAGCGCCAGGCACTGGTCAACGAAGTGCTGCCGTTGCTCGAAGGCGGTGACCACACCCAGGTGCATGACGACCCGGAGTTCTGGTTCACCCCACCGAGCACTCGTGCAGCGCAACCGCCGCGCTGGAAGCAGGCGCTGCTGACCTACCTGGTGATCTGCCCGATGACCCTGATCATTCCGCATCTGCTGGCGCCGCTGTTCGCGCGCTTTCCGCAGTTGGGCGGCGCCATCACCGGCAACCTGATCAGCAACCTGTTCGTCATCCTGCCCGTGGTGTTCTACATCATGCCTTGGGTAACCCGTCGCTGCGCCAACTGGCTGCGCGGCTAAGCAAGCCTTCACTTCCATATTTTCAAGGAGATACCGACATGAGCACGTTCGTTACCCGCGATGGCACTTCGATCTATTACAAGGACTGGGGCAGTGGCAAGCCTGTGCTGTTCAGCCATGGCTGGCCGCTGGATGCCGACATGTGGGATTCGCAGATGGAGTTCCTGGCCAGCCGCGGTTACCGCGCCATCGCCTTCGACCGCCGTGGCTTTGGCCGTTCGAGCCAACCGTGGAGCGGCTACGACTACGACACCTTCGCCGACGACATCGCCCAGCTGATCGAACACCTCGACCTGCGCGAAGTGACCCTGGTGGGCTTCTCGATGGGCGGTGGCGATGTCAGCCGCTACATTGCCCGTCACGGTAGCGAGCGTGTGGCCGGGCTGGTCTTGCTGGGTGCGGTGACGCCGATCTTCGGCAAGCGTGACGATAACCCGCAGGGTGTCGACCAGTCGGTGTTCGAAGGCATCCGCGCCGGTCTGCGTGCCGACCGGGCGCAGTTCATCGCCGATTTCGCCACGCCGTTCTATGGCTTGAACCATGGGCAGCAGGTGTCCCAGGGCGTGCAGACCCAAACCTTGAACATCGCGCTGATGGCGTCGATCAAGGGCACCCTGGACTGCGTGACGGCGTTCTCCGAAACCGACTTCCGCCCGGACATGGCCAAGGTCGATGTGCCGACCCTGGTGATTCATGGCGACGACGACCAGATCGTACCGTTCGAGACCACCGGCAAGCAGGCGGCGGAACTGATTCGTGGGGCTGAACTGAAGGTGTATGCCGGGGCGCCGCACGGGTTTGCCGTGACGCATGCGCAGCAGCTGAACGAGGACCTGTTGGCGTTCCTGCAGAAGTAATTGTGCCAGGCATTCGCGGGCTCGCCCGCTCCCACAGGAACGGCGCAGGCCTCAGGCCTTGTGACCTACCTGTGGGAAGCGGGCTTGCCCGCGAAGAGGCCGGCCCAGACAGCACAAAGCTTGAACAGGGCTAACCTTCTACAACCCACCGCACATCCATCCAAGCCCTGGCCTTGTACCAACCGGCATGCTCTGCAGTTGCGCCTGCCGGCGCCGCCACCAGACGGAGAAGACCATGTCCCAGGACCGCAACGACAAGACCCGTCGCCAGTTCCTCGCCACCAGCAGCGTGCTCGGTGCGGCCGGCGCGCTCTGGTCCGCATTGCCCTTTACCGGTTCCGCTTACGCATCCACTCAAGGAGGTTCCATGACCGCCGACCTGATTCTGTTCAACGGCAAACTGCACACCGTTGATCGTGAAAAGCCCACCGCGACCGCCGTCGCCATCAAGGATGGCCGCTTCATCGCCGTGGGTAACGACGCCGAGGCCATGGCCCACAAGGGCGCCTCCACGCAGATCATCGACCTCAAGCAGCGCACGGTCATTCCGGGCCTGAACGACTCGCACCTGCACCTGATTCGTGGTGGCCTGAATTACAACCTGGAGCTGCGCTGGGAAGGCGTACCCTCGGTGGCCGATGCCCTGCGCATGCTCAAGGACCAGGCCGCGCGTACGCCAACCCCGCAGTGGGTACGCGTGGTCGGTGGCTGGAACGAATTCCAGTTCGCCGAAAAACGTATGCCCACCCTGGAAGAAATCAACCAGGCCGCGCCGGACACGCCAGTGTTCCTGCTGCACCTGTATGACCGCGCACTGCTCAACCGCGCTGCGCTCAAGGCTGTTGGCTACACCAAGGACACGCCTAACCCGCCGGGTGGCGAGATCCAGCGCGACAAGTTCGGCAACCCGACCGGCATGCTGATCGCCCGCCCCAACGCGATGATTCTCTACGCCACCCTGGCCAAGGGGCCGAAGTTGCCGCTGGAGTACCAGGTCAACTCTACCCGCCAATTCATGCGTGAACTCAACCGCCTGGGCCTGACCAGCGCCATCGATGCCGGTGGTGGCTACCAGAACTTCCCGGACGACTACCAGGTGATCCAGCAGCTGGCCGACAACAACCAGCTGACCGTGCGCATCGCCTACAACCTGTTCACCCAAAAGCCCAAGGAAGAGCTGGACGACTTCCGTAAGTGGACCTCCAGCGTCAAGCTGCACAGCGGCACCGATTTCCTGCGCCACAACGGTGCCGGTGAGATGCTGGTGTTCTCTGCCGCCGACTTCGAGGACTTCCTCGAGCCGCGCCCGGACCTGCCGCAGACCATGGAGCAGGAGCTGGAGCCGGTGGTGCGCCACCTGGTCGAGCAGCGCTGGCCATTCCGCCTGCACGCCACCTACAACGAATCGATCACGCGCATGCTCGACGTGTTCGAGAAGGTCAACCGCGACATTCCGTTCAATGGCCTGCCGTGGTTCTTCGACCACGCCGAAACCATCACCCCGCAGAACATCGAACGCGTGCGCGCGCTGGGTGGTGGTATCGCCATCCAGGACCGCATGGCCTTCCAGGGTGAGTACTTCGTCGACCGCTACGGCGCCAAGGCTGCCGAGCAGACCCCGCCAATCAAGCGCATGCTCGACATGGGCGTGCCGGTGGGTGCCGGTACCGACGCTACCCGCGTATCCAGCTACAACCCATGGACTTCGCTGTACTGGCTGGTCAGCGGCAAGACCGTCGGCGGCATGGAGCTGTACCCGGAAGGTCTCAGCCGTGACACCGCCTTGCAGCTGTTTACCCAGGGCAGTGCCTGGTTCTCCAGCGAGCAGGGCAAGAAGGGGCAGATCAAGGTGGGCCAGCTGGCCGACCTGGCGGCATTGTCGCTGGACTTCTTCAGCGTCGACGAAGAAGCGATCAAGGGCATCGAGTCGGTGCTGACCGTGGTCGATGGCAAGGTGGTGTACGCCGCGGCAGAGTTCGACAAGCTCGGCCCGCCACAGGTGCCGGTGCTGCCGGAGTGGTCGCCGGTGACCAAGGTACCGGGCCACTGGCGCGTCGGTACACCATCGCTGGCGGCAGTGGCGCACCAGTGCGTCGGGCCTTGCGGGGTACATGCGCACAGTCATGAGAAGGCACGGCATTCGAATGTGCCAGTGAATGACTTCCAGGGCTTCTGGGGGGCGCTGGGTTGTTCGTGCTTCGCTTTCTAAGCTGAGCTGATGGGAAGAAGGGGCCAGTATCTGGCCCCTTTTTTTGTTCCTTCAGTGCTGGCCTCTTCGCGGGCTCGCCCGCTCCCACAGGTACACCACAGCCCTCAGGCTTTGTGCGATCCCTGTGGGAGCGGACGAGCCCGCGAAGAGGCCGGAAAAGCCAACATCAATGGTGAGCCTTGTGCTCACCTCCAGCCAACAGATGCCGGATCTTCACTTCCACCCCATCGGTCTGCAACATCCGCACTCGGGCCTCGATCTTCAACTCACCCCGAGTTACCCGGTGGTGGTGCCGCAAATGCTCCAGCCACGACTCTTCAAAAAAGAACTCCAGCCACACTGCCGGATCGGCACTGTCGCGCATCAACCCCCAGGACAATGCGCCATTGCGCTTGCGCATCGCCTCCAGTTCCCGCGCGGCCCGCTGGAAGGCTGAGGCCTTGGCCGGTTCGATATGGTATTCGACGGTGACCATTACTGGCCCGTTGTCCTGGTCGAGGTCATCGCTCAGCACCGGCACCGGCCAGTGCAGCGACGGTGTCAGCTCTTCGGCTTCGGTTTCCGGCAGCGTCACCCTGCAGGTCAGCAAGGTGCCGAAGGCCAGCCCGCCTGCGGCCAACAGCAGGCTCAAGGTGATCGATGCATGACTGGCCAGCGTGCCCCACAGCAGCCCGCCAGCGGCCATGGCACCGAAGAAGATCAGGATGTACACCGACAACGCCCGCGCCCGCACCCAGGCCGGCACCGAGGTCTGCGCCGCCACTTGCAGGTTGGACAGCACCGCGATCCACGCCGCGCCGCTGAGCAGCATCGCCGGCAATAGCACATAAAAGTTGCGCACCAGCGCCAGGGCCAACAGGAACAGGGCATACAGCAGGCTGGCCAGCATCACCAGGCGGTCACGGCTGATGCGTTCGCGCAGGCGTGGCAGCAAGGTGGCGCCAGCCACTGCGCCGATCCCGATGGCCGCCAGCAGCAAGCCGAAATCCGCTGCGCTGCCGCGCATCTCGCCACGCACGATCAGCGGTAGCAGCGAAGTACCGGCACTGGCGCAGAAAAAGAACGCCAGCGCGCGTAGCATCACCGCCTGCAACGGCTTGGCACTGCGGGCAAAGCGCAGCCCGGTGCGCATGGCAGCAACGAAACGCTCGGCCGGCAGCAGTGGCTCCTTCACCTCGCGTTTCCATAGCAACAACACCAGGATCACGCCGGCGAACGAGACGGCATTCAGGGCAAAGGTCAGCCACGGGCCGACCAGGCTCACCACCACCCCCGCCAATGCCGGGCCGATGGCGCGGGACACGTTGATGCCGACACTGGAAAGCGCCACTGCGTTGGCCAGGTCTTGCTTGCCCACCAGCTCCGGTGTCAGTGCGCTCCACGCCGGCATCATCAGTGCCGTACCGATGCCCAGCGCCAAGGTCAGTACCAGCAGCAAGGTGACATTCATCAGCCCGAGCAAGGTCAGGGCCGCCAGCACAGCGGCCACGCCGGCCATCCACAGTTGCACCAGCAACAGGTAGCGGCGCTTGTCGACGATATCCGCCGCCGCGCCGGCCGGCAGGGCCAGGAAGAACATCGGCAGCGAGCCGGCCACCTGGATCAGCGCCACGTGCAGCGGGCTGGCCGACAGCGTGGTCATCAGCCAGCCGGCACCCACCTCATGCATCCAGGTGCCGATGTTCGAGGCAATGGTGGCGATCCACAGCATGCGGAAGGTGGTGTTGCGCAACGGGCTCCAGGCGCCTGAAGGGGATGTGCTCATGTCAGAAGCTGCCTTTGAGTGGGTATTCGATGATCAGGTAGAGGCGATCGATGTCATCGCCGGCCTGGGCCTGGTTGGCGCGGTGGCTGACATGGGAGAGCGACAGGCTCAAGTCCTTGGCGGCGCCCGACTGCACCAGGTATTTCAGGTCGATGTCGCGCTCCCAATGCTTGCCGCCCTCTCCATACTGGCCTACGTAGGCGCCGCGCGCCGGGGCGTGGCTGCCGTCGATACTGCGTCCGCTGACGTAGCGGCCCATCAGGCTCAGGCCGGGCACACCGAGGGTGGCGAAATCGAGGTCATGGCGGACTTGCCATGAGCGCTCGCCGGGGCCGTTGAAATCGGCGTACTTGATCGAGTTGGCCAGGTAGATGGAGTCGCCACCGACGAAGTCGAACGGGGTGTCGCCTTCGATCTTCTGATAGCCCAGGCTCAGCGCCTGGGCGCCGAAGCTGTACCTGGCCAGCAAGCTGTAGGCGAGGGTATCGATCGCCCCGGCGCTGGCGTTGCCGGTGTCGCGGGTCTTGTACAGGTTACCGTCCAGGCGCCAGTTGCCTTCGGCAAGGTTCAGGTTGAGATAGGCCTGGCGCCAGGTGTCCTGCAGTTGCCCGGCGTACAGCGCAGCGCCGAATGGGCTTGCGGGCGTGAAGGTGGCGCCGGCCAGGCTGATGGCGCGGTTGTCGGTACTGGCGCCGTAGCCGCTGAAATCATCATGGGTAGCGCTGTTGTCCTGGTTGTTGAAGGCGGTGAAGCGACCAGCCTGCAGGTGCCAGTCGGGCAGGCTGCGGTTCTCCAGCAACCAGCCGGTGGCGTATTCCGGGTGCAGGCGTTTGTCGGCGGTATCGAACACCGGGGTTTCCACGGTCATCTCGCCGTAGCGCAGTTGGGTGTCGCCCAGGCGCAGCTTGAGTGCGGCGCCGGCACTGGAATAGCTGGGCTCGGCACGGCCATCGCTGTCGCGCGGCAGCAGGCCGGTACCGGCATGGCCGCGGCCACCGTCGAGCTTGAGGCCGAGAAAACCGTGGGCATCGATGCCGACACCGAGCGTGCCCTCGGTGAAGCCGGAACGGATGTCGCCGATGAAGCCCTGGGCCCATTCCTGGCGGTAGTTCTGGCCGCTGGCGGAGGGCGAGCGGAAGTCGCTGTGCAGGAAATAATTGCGGCTGAGCAACGACCAGCCAGCTTCGTCGGCCTGGCTGAGCAGCGGGCAGAGGGCAAGGGTGGCGAGCAGGACGCGGCCTGGTCCGGGGTTGGCGCGGATCATGGGGGCTCCAGCGGGGATGATCCGGGACTATGGATGAAGGATAGGCCAGGGGTCTTGTAAGGGTGTGCTGGAGGGCAGGTGGGCGAGTGCCGGCTACGCCTGTTCGCCGCCAGCGGTGGCCACTACGGCGTGCGGTTTGCCGTGGCGGCCGCTGCCGTGGTGCTGCCACTGCTGGTGGACATGCTGGTGCGGGACAATCAAGCCATGTCGCTGATGGCGAACTCCTCGGCCAAGTGATCGATCAAGGCCCGTACCGAGGGCAGCAAACCGCGCCGCGACGGGAAGATCGCGTGCACGATGCCGCAGCGTGGGTGCCAACCCGGCAACAGCTCCACCAGCCGCCCGGCCACCAGGTCCTCGCGCACGGCCACCCGCGGCAAGTGCGCGATGCCCACGCCGGCGACCACGAAATGACGCAGTGCGAACAGGTCGTCGGTGACCATGCGCGGCGTATGCGGGATGACGATACTGTGGCTGGTGTCCTCACCCTGGAACAGCTCCCAGTGGTATTCGCGCTGGGCGCTGCCCCAGTGCAGGCTGGGCAGCGTGCCGAGCAGCTGCGGGTCGAAACCCTTGGGCAGTTGCTCCAGATACTGCGGCTGGCCGACCAGGCATTGGGTACTGTTGCTCAACACCTTCATCACCATGTCGGTGTTTTCCAGTGGCGGGAAGCGCACCCGCAGAGCGACGTCGAAACCTTCGTGCAGCAGGTCGACGCGGCGGTTGGTGCTCTCGATGAACAGTTCCACCTGCGGGTACTTGAGCATGTAGCGGGTCAGCATCGGCCCGACCCAGGAGTTGAGCAGGGTCGTCGGGCAGCTGATGCGTACCAGGCCGCGCGGTTCGCTGCGGTTGCGCTCGATGATTTCCGCCGCGCCCTCGGCTTCCACGCGCATGGCCAGGCAGCGGTTGTAGTAGGCCTGGCCGATCTCGGTGAGCGAACAATGGCGGCTGGTGCGGTGCAGCAGGCGCACGCCCAGGCGGTCTTCAAGGTCGGCGATGCGCCGGCTGAGCTTCGACTTGGGCATGTCTAGCGCTCGCCCGGCCGGGGCGAAACCGCCGTGCTCGACTACCTGGGTGAAGTAGTAGAGCGAGTTGAGGTCTTCCAATGATCGGTCTCCAGGCATGTGGTTGCCTGTGCTGGCCCCTTCGCGGCTGAAGCCGCACCCACAGGCGCGGCGCAGGTCCAGATCCGGCGCGATCCCTGTAGGAGCGGCTTCAGCCGCGAAGGGCTGGCACAGCCCCCTGCAAATCCATCGTTCATAAATTAGAACGCTAAAGCCAAATTCTGCTATCTACCGCCCTAACGGTGGTGATTTTAATCTGTGCCCATCAACGCGAAACACCTCGAAATGCTGAAAAATTCATAAACCCTTAGGAGCACAGACCATGAGCAAATTCACCTACAACCGCCTGAACAAAGACGACGCCGCTGTCCTGCTGGTCGACCACCAGGCTGGCCTGCTGTCGCTGGTGCGCGACATCGAGCCGGACGCGTTCAAGAACAACGTGCTGGCGCTGGCCGACCTGGCCAAGTTCTTCAACCTGCCGACCATCCTCACCACCAGCTTCGAGCAAGGCCCCAACGGCCCGCTGGTACCCGAGCTGAAAGCGCTGTTCCCGGACGCCCCGTACATCGCCCGCCCAGGCCAGATCAACGCCTGGGACAACGAAGACTTCGTCAAGGCCGTGAAGGCCACCGGCAAGAAGCAACTGATCATCGCCGGCGTGGTGACCGAGGTCTGCGTAGCTTTCCCGGCGCTGTCGGCCCTGGAAGAAGAGTTCGACGTATTCGTGGTGACCGACGCCTCCGGCACTTTCAACGCCCTGACCCGTGACGCTGCCCACGACCGCATGAGCCAGGCCGGTGCACAGCTGATGACCTGGTTCGGCGTGGCCTGCGAACTGCACCGCGACTGGCGCAACGACATTGAAGGGCTGGCGGCGCTGTGCTCCAACCATATTCCGGACTATCGCAATCTGATTACCAGCTACAACGCGCTGACTGCGGGTAGGTAACATCAAGTAACTTGATGGATGGCCTCTGCCGGAGGCCATCGTTGACTAGGGCCAAGAGTGTTGCTAGCGTTTCACCTGAGCGCGAAACCAGCTGCCATTCAGCGGTATTAGCTGGTGTAGGAACCCCGTCGATGGCTGAATCATCAGCGTCGGGTGAGACCTCCACACCCCGGCTTGAGGGTGTGTATATGAATATCAAGCACAGACATAGGGCCACTGGTGACAGTGGCCCTTTTCGTTGCTCGCCAGAAAGGTGTACCGCTTGTAAAGCAGCTTACCGTGGCGATGCTTGTTCAGTGCCTTTGCATCGCATTGCATGAAATTCCACAGCGTTTTGCCTCTATCGAGCGTCACGACCACCAGCATCTGCCGCTTGGTTTCGTAGACGCCAATGAAAGCCAGCCTGTGGGTGCGATTGGTGTAGGCGACCTGCCAGATCTCAAATGGTCCGAGCAGCGTATCCAGCGCTACTTTCACATAGCGTTCCCGGGCGTCTTGCCGCTTTTCGAAGATGTGATAGAGACAGCTCCGCTGAATCCGAACATCACCCATTGGCGTTTTGACAGTTACAACACCGGCTTTATCTGTATCCAAGCCCAGATACTGTGCAGCGAGTTCAATTGCGGAGTCATGCGAATCGGCAGCAGCCAGCTCTTCGATAGCCTGGGCACGTAATTCACGTGCAAGCGTTCTGAGGTCCGGTAGTTTTTCATCCAGCCAAGTGTTCTGGCCTTTGTTCTCGGCGATCTTCGCGACTGGGTTGTTGGGGCTCAATGCAATACCTGGCTGCGATCAGTGTCGCTGACGCGATGGCGGCAAGTGAGCCTAGGGAGAAGGGTTTCCTCGAACAATCAGACGGGGAGTGACTCGTCTTGTAGGGCGTTTCCTAAATGGGGTTCCAGCCGTCCCGCTATCGCGAGGCAAAAAAAAAGAGGGCTGAGCCCTCTTCCTATGTTTATGCGTCTTTCTTCAATCCGCATCCGAAGCAAACAACCGCTCCAACTCCACCCGCGCCTCCTTGGCCGTCTGCATCACCTTGGCCCGGTCATCGCGCACCTGCCCCTGGGCCACCAGCACCTCTTCGTCATGCTGGGTAAACCGCTCGATGCGGTCCGCCGCCTGCTCGTCGCTCAAGCCCAACCCCACCAATGCCCGGCGGGTCATCTCGAGGCTGGAGTAGAACGTCTCGCGAATCGGTTCGGCACCGGCATCCACCAGTTTGTGCACATGCTGGCGGTTACGCGCTCGGGCGAGCACTTTCAGGTGCGGGTACAGGCGTTTGACCCGCTCTGCCGTATGGATGGCGGCCTCCGGATCATCGATGGTGATGATGAAGTACTCCGCCTCACCCACCTTGGCCGCATGCAGCACCTCAGGGCGCAGCGGATCGCCATAGAACACCGGCACCTGTTCGAACATGCGCGTCATCTCGATGGTGTCCACCGACGTTTCCAGGGCAATGAACGGGATCTTCTGGGCGCGCAGGATGCGCGCGACGATCTGGCCCATGCGGCCCATGCCGACGATTACCACCCGTGGCGTGTCGGTCTGGATCTGCTTGTACTGCTCGGGCACTTCACGCACCGCTTGCGGGCGCTTGAGGGCGCGGGCGCAGCCAATCATCAGCAGCGGGGTAGTCGCCATCGACAGGGTGATGGTCATCAACAGCAGGTCGTAGGTCTGAGTGTCGAACAGGCCCTGGTCCTTGCCCAGCTTGAACACCACGAAGGCGAACTCGCCCCCTGCGGCCAGCACCATGCCCAGGCGCAGCGCACTGGCGCTGCTCAGGCCACCGGCCAGGCGGCCGACGCCGATCAGCAGCACCAGCTTCACCGCCACCAGCAACAGGGTCAGCCCCAGCAGCACCAGCGGCATCTCCAGCAGCAGGCGCAGGTTGGCCCCCATGCCGACGCTGATGAAGAACAGCCCCAGCAGCAGGCCCTTGAACGGTTCGATCTGCGATTCCAGCTCGTGGCGGTATTCCGAGTCGGCCAGCAGCAGGCCGGCAAGGAAGGCACCCAGGGCCATGGAGATACCAGCCTGTTCCATCAGCCAGGCGGTGCCGATTACCACCAGCAGCGCGGTGGCCGTGGACACTTCCGGCAGGCGCGTGCGGGCCACGGTGCGAAACACCGGGCGCAGCAGGTAACGGCCACCAACGATGACCACGGCGATGCTGGCGAACACCTTCAGGCCATGCTCCAGGCTGTCGCCACCGCTGGTGTCCGGACCACTGGCGGCCAGCAGCGGGACCAGGGCGATCAGCGGGATCGCGGCAATGTCCTGGAACAGCAGGATGGCGAACGCCAGGCGGCCGTGTGGCGCGTTGAGCTGCTTGCTCTCGGCCAGGCTCTGCAGGCCGAGGGCGGTGGACGACAAGGCCAGGCCCAGGCCAAGCACGATGGCTGCCGGTAGCGTCTGGCTGAAGCCGAACAGGGCGATGGCGCCGATCACTGCGCCGGTCAGCAGCACCTGGGCGGTACCGACACCGAACACCGCCTTGCGCATCAGCCACAAGCGCTTGGGCGACAGTTCCAGGCCGATGATGAACAGCAGCAAGACCACGCCCAGTTCGGAAATGTGCGCCACGCTCTCGGTGTCGCGGATCAGGCCAAGTGCCTGCGGGCCGATGATTACCCCGGCAAGCAGGTAGCCGAGCACGGCCCCCAGCTGCAGGCGCTTGGCCAGGGGGACGGCGAGGACCGCGGCGAGCAGGAAGATCACGGCGGTTTGCAGAAGGCTGCCTTCGTGTGGCATTGGCTCGTACTCCATGAGCTGCCGGGGCAGCGTTAGACCAGTTTGGCGGACAATTCTGGGGGTTGTGATGGAGTCGGACAATCTGCTATTGCGGAGAAACATTGTCCCGGCACAGATGACAACCTGCGGTGGTCTCTTCGCGGGCACGCCCGCTCCCACAGGTACAACACTGCCCCTGAGGCCGGTGTTATCGCTGTGGGAGCGGGCATGCCCGCGAACAAGGCAGCGCAGATCCGACTATTCACCGCCACCAAACTGCGCCCGATACTGCGCAGGCGTCATGCCAATCCGCTCGCAGAACACCTTGCGCAAATGCCGGTCACTACCAAACCCGCACTGCGCCGCCACTACCTTCAAGGGCAGGTCGGTGCCTTCCAGCAGTTTGCGCGCCCGGTCGATGCGCGCATTCTGCAGGTACTGCAGCGGCGTGATCCCGACCTCGCGCAGGAACGTCCGGGCAAAGTTGCGCCCGCTCATGGCCACCAGGTTTGCCATTTTCTGTACGGTGAAGGCTTGCTCGATATGGTCGACGATATACGCCTGCACTCGGGCAATCGGCGAATCGTCCCGTGGTACAGCCGCCAGCAGTGGCCCATAGGGTGTCTGCCCGCCCTGGCGATGGCGAGCGACCAGCAGCACCTTGGCCACTTCCAGGGCCAGCGCCTTGCCATGGTCCTCGGCCACCACCGCCAGCGCCAGGTCGATGCCAGCGGTGATGCCGCCCGAGGTAATCAGGCAGCGATCTATCACGTAGATCTGCTCGGTCTCGACCTTGGCCTCGGGGAACGCCTTTGCCAGGCGCTCCACGTAGTTCCAGTGGGTGGTGCAGCGATAGCCATCCAGCAGCCCGGCCCGCCCCAGCAGGAACACCCCGGTACAGATGGCGCCGAAGCGCCTGGCCCGGCGCACGGCCTGGGGTAGCCAGCGCTCGATCCCGGGCAGGGCGATGTCATAGGCCCCCGGGCCGCCTGGCACCAGTAGCAGGTCGACGGATTCCGGCAGGTCTTCCAGGCGCCGGTCAGCCATCACTTTCAGGCCGCATGAACCACGCACCGCTGCTGGTCCCTCGGCCAAGGTCAGCAGCCGGTACTGCCGTTCTGCCGGCAGGAACCGGTTGGCAATGGCGAATGCGTCCATGGGGCCGGTGACATCCAGCAGCAACACATCGTTGAACAGCACCATGGCCACGGTGCGGTGGGCGGGTTTTTCCTGCATGCCTCTTTCGCCTTGAATGCCGGCCACTGGCAGCGGCCGGAAGCTGAATACGAAACGCATCTTAAGGTATCGGCAAAACAGCCTGGGCCAGCAGCGCACAATTAACAACTATTCAGGTTTGGCTCAGGACTTTGTCATGCGCCGGGGGCGAGACTTCCTGCCATTGAACAGGAGAGTCGCCATGCACCCTGGGACGCCCGAAGCGCCGCTGCAAACCCCCGGCGCACTAACGCCCGCGCGGCTGCGCCGGGCCAAGGAACTGATGTTGCACAGCCCGTTGTCGATCATCGAGATCGCCGCGGTATGCAACCTCACCCGCAGCCATTTCTCCCGCGCGTTCAAAGTAGCTACCGGCCTGTCGCCCCAGGCCTGGCGCCTGCTGGCGCGCATGGAAAAGGCCAAGCGCCTGCTCGCCACCGAGGCGCCCATCACCCACGTGAGCCTGGAATGCGGCTTTTGCGACCAGGCCCATTTCACCCGCGCCTTCAGCCGTCTGGTCGGCCAGCCGCCGAAGGCCTGGCGTCAGGCGCAGGTACTTTCTTAAGCCGAAGCTATCCGCCGGTATAACCCCTGCGGAGAGTGCCGGCCCGTTATCCCAACCCAAGGAGTCACCCCCATGAGCCAACCCGATTACAAGCGCTTGAACAAAGACGACGCCGTGGTGCTGCTGGTCGACCACCAGACCGGCCTGATCTCGCTGGTACAGGATTTCTCGCCCAACGAGTTCAAGAACAACGTGCTGGCGCTGGGCGACCTGGCCAAGTTCTTCGGCCTGCCGACCATCCTCACCACCAGCTTCGAGCAAGGCCCGAACGGCCCGCTGGTGCCCGAGCTGAAAGAAATGTTCCCGGACGCGCCGTACATCGCCCGCCCAGGCCAGATCAACGCCTGGGACAACGAAGACTTCGTCAAGGCAATCAAGGCCACTGGCCGCAAGCAGCTGATCATCGCCGGTGTGGTGACCGATGTGTGCGTGGCTTTCCCGACCCTGTCGGCGCTGGCGGAAGGCTTTGAAGTGTTCGTGGTGACCGATGCCTCGGGCACCTTCAACGAGACCGTGCAGCAGGCAGCCTGGGTGCGCATGACCCAGGCGGGTGCGCAGATGATGAACTGGTTCTCGGTGGCCTGTGAGCTGCACCGCGACTGGCGCAACGACATCGAAGGGCTGGGCAACCTGCTGTCGCAGCGCATCCCCAACTACCGCAACCTGATGAACAGCTATGCGGCCTTGAGCTCGCGTTGATGCAGACCTGCGCCGGCCCATCGCGGGTTTATCCGCGAAGGGGCCGGTACAGGCTAGGCTCTGTACGAAAAGCCTTGATACTTGTTCATGCTGCGTTGAGAACAGCCTGACCTGCGTCTCAAGACTTTTCGTACAGAGCCTAGGAAGGATTCACCGGCAGGGTGAAACGAATCCGGCAGCCACCCAGCTGCGACACCAGCGCCTGCAACTGCCCGCCGTGCGCCTGGGCCACCGAGCTGCAGATCGCCAAACCCATGCCCATGCCACCGGTCTTGGTGGTATGAAACGCATCGAACACACGCTGGCGCTCGGCCGCAGCGATCCCCGGCCCGTTGTCGTCGACGCAGATCTCCACGCCATCCTCGACCAGTGCCGAGGCAATCCGCAGCATCCCATCGCTGCGATACCCCGCCAACGCCTCCAGGGCATTGGTGATCAGGTTGAATACCAGCTGTTGCAACTGCACCGGGTCTGCCATCAAGCACACCCCGGCCTGCAACTGCGTCTGCACGTCGACCCGGCTCCTGGTGGCATCGGCCGAGGTCAGGCGCACCACCTCGCGGATCAGCTCGTCCAGCTTCACCGCCTTGAGTTGCATCGGCGACTGCTTGGCCAGCGCCCGCAGCGCCCGCACGATGTTGGCGGCTCGTTCGCTGTCATTGCGGATGTCTTCCAGGCCGGCAATCGCTTCTTCCAGGTCGGGTTTGGCGCGTTTCAGCCAGCGCAGGCTGGCCGCGGCGTTGGAAGCGATACCCAGCAGCGGCTGGCTGATTTCGTGGGCGATGGATGCCGACAGCTCGTTCATCACCTGCAGGTGCGCGCTGCGCGCCAGCTCGGACCGCGAGCGGCGCAGTTCGGCTTCCATCTGGGCGCGGGTCTGGTTGTCTTCGGCCAGGCGGGTATAGAACTTGGCAGTTTGCAGCGACACCGCTGCCTGTGAGGCGAGGATTTCCAGCATGGCCAGGCGCTGGCTGCCGAACAGGTTCGGCACCAGGCGGTTTTCCAGGTACACCAGGCCGATCAGCACGCCCTGGATTACCAGTGGCAGGCACAGCACCGAGCGGGCATTGCGCGCCTGCAACTGCTGGCGGAAGGCCTCCGGGCAATCGCTGAGCGCATCGTTGAGCACCAGCGGCTTGCGGGTGCGCATGGTGGCGTTGATGACCGACAGCGGCGCCTGGGTCATGAACTTCTGGCAATTGTCCATGCTCACGTGCAACCCATCATCGTCGATGTAGGCGAGGGCGGCCATCTGGAACTCGGCGCCACTGACGATCAGCAACGCACCATGATCGGCGCCGGAGTGCTGGGTCAGGTGGCCCATCAGGGTTTCGATCAGGCCTTCGAGCAGCACTTCCTCGGACAACGCGCGCGCGGCTTCGATGCCGGCTTCCAGGTCCAGCTTGGCCTGCTGGGTGGCGCGATAGGTCTCCTGGATTGGCTGGGTGCGCAGGAACGGGTGCAGCGTCTCCAGCTGGTGCACCTTGCCGGTCGCGCCCCAGATATGGAAGCAGTCGCGGGCGATACGCAGGTGCAGGTTGGCGCCAGAAATCAGGCCGTTGGGGATGCACACCTCGGCCAGTTGTTCATGAGCCAGCGCCTGCTCATGGATGAAGCCGGCGGTGGTGGCAGCGATCTGCGCCTGGTCGAAGCAGCGGATCGCGGCCAGGCCGTCGCCTTCGAGCTTGGCGATCACGCCTTCGATCAGCAGCAGCTTGTTGCGGAAGGTGGCCGGGTTGAAGCCGGCCCAGCGGCTGAAGCGTTCACGCACGGCCTGCAGCTCGCGCAGCTTGTCGGCCTGGCAGCCGGGTGCCTCCGGGCTGCCCAGGGCCAGGCCGCGGAACAAATGGCAGTCAGCCAGGTTGATATGCGCCGGTGCTGCCCACGCGTTGTCAGCGGCCAGTGCCAGGTTGCGCATGGCCTGCGCAATATTGCCCATGTAGAAGGCGCCCATGCCGCTGAACAGGTGCTGGAAGAACCGCGTGGTGGGCGATTTCGACGAGGTGGCCGAGGCCGGGCAGGGCATGCCGCTCAGGGTGGCGACGAACGCTTGCTGAGCTTGCAGGATCTGTTCTACGTCGCGGTAGCCGTGGCGGCGCACGGTGGCCAGGCCTTGCGCCACTTCGTCGACCACTTCCGGCAGATAGCGGCCCATGAACAGCGAGTCGGAAACCAGGTGGTTGCAGGCATAGCAGCTCATTGCCAGGTCGCCGCTCAGGCGCGCCGAATCGACCGCATCCAGCGCAGTGCGGCGGGCGAACTCCATGGGCGAGGTCCAGGCACTGACTTGGTCCAGGGCCAGCAGCACGCTGGTCAAGTCGGCCTCGAAACCGTGCCGTTCGATCAGCTTGAGCGCGGCCAGGCAGCAGGCATGGCCGTCATGGTAGGCGCCGAACCGCTCGGCAATCATCACCCCATACCAGGCCATGCCGTAGGTACTGCCTGGGGCAACGCCGTGCAGCAGCGATATCTCCATGAGTTTGGCCAGGTGCAGGAAGCAGATGTCATCCTTCACGAAAAACGATGATGACAGCGTGGCCAGCAGGCTGATCGCAACCGTTACCTCCTCCGAGTCGGTGCGCGGCAGCGATTCCAGGCAATGTCGGCCTTGCTGTTCGACCAAAGCCTGTACCTGGGCATGACTGGCCTCGACCTGTTGCCAATCGACGCCCCGTACCGGGCTCATACCAAGCAAGTCCAAGCCGGACAGGGCGCTGTCGATAGCCGCCTGATAGTCGCCGCGCAGGGTTTGCAGCAGCGCCTGCAGCCGGCACGCCCGCGCCTGGTCCAGCAACGAGCGTGCGCGCTGGTGGCACTCGGTGAGGCGCGCCTCGGCGCTGCCCGTCCGCGATAGCTGGATGTCGCACTCGGTCGCCATGCAGGCGATGGCAAAGCCATGCGTGGCGCGGCTTTCCAGCGAGGCACAGTGGTGCAGCAACTGCTCGGCGGTGTGCAGATAGTCAGCGGTTTGCTCGAAGGCGCCGCCGTCGCGTGCGCGTGCTGCGGCTTCGCGTAAAAGCTGCAGGAACGCTTCGCAGTCATCCGCTGCAAACCCGCATGGGCTGGCGCGTTGCAGCTGGCTGGCGAGTTCGAACAGCACCTCGTGCAGGTGCCCTGGCCAAACCTTGCGCATGGCCAGGGCAATGCGGGCATGCAGCGAGGGACGCTCGTGCTCGGCGGTCAGCGCGTAAGCGGCTTCCATCACGCGGTCATGCGTGAAGTTCAGGCCGTTCTGGCCCGGTTGCAGGAAGCCCGCGCCAATCAAGGCTTTCAACGGTTCGCCTGGCGGCTGCGCGAGCACCTGCCGGAGCAGGCGTTCATCGCAGCGGCTGCCCGCCGCGCTGGCGACCCGCAACAGCTCGCGTTGCGCTGCCGGCAGGCGCGCCAGGCGCTGCACCATCAGGTCGGCGACATTGTCGGCGTAGCAATGTCGGGCCACGGCCTGCAGCGACCACGACCAGCGCATGGCCTGGGTGTCGAAGGTGAACAGCTGGTCTTCGACCATGGCCTTGAGGATCTGGTTGATGAAAAACGGATTGCCGGCGGTCTTGTCGTGCACCCGTTCGGCCAGCGGCAACGCGTCCTCGGTGGCGACGTGGTAGCGCTCGCCAATCAGCTCGGTCACCGCCTCCACAGCCAACGGCTGCAGGCTCAGCGTGGTGCTGCGCAGCGCTGCGGGGATGGCCAGCGGCGCGCTGCTGGCGGGCGCGTCGTTGCAGCGGGCGAAAATCAGCAACAGGTTATCGGACGCGTCAGCCAGCAGTTGGGCCAGCAATTGCCGGCTGGCGTCGTCGGCCCATTGCAGGTCGTCGAAGAACAACACCAGCGGTTGCCCGGGGCGACTGAACACCTGCAGGAATTCGATGATCGCGTGCAGTTCCTTGTGCAGCGCAAGGCGCGTGAGCTTGGCCGGTAGTTGTGGCAGCGGGCCGAGGATGAGTTGCAGGTCCGGCGCCAGTTTGCCGAGCAGGCGGCCATGGCCTTTGATGCGGCGCAGGATCTCGCGACGCAGGGTGTCGAGGTCCTGGCTGTTGGTGGCCAGCAACTGGGTAGTCAGCGCACCGAGGATTTCAACCCAGGGCGTGTAGGGCACGGCCTGGGCCAGGCTGTTGCATTTGCCGACGGCCCGGTAGCCCTCGACGTCGGCCTTGAGTGCGGCTTCGACCAGGCTCGACTTGCCCATGCCGGCAGCACCGTTGACGAGCAGTACCTGTGGCCTGCTGTCGCGGCGCATGGCCTTGAGCAGCTGGGCGATGGCTTGTTGTTCGGCGCTGCGACCATACAGGCGTGCGCGGCTGGGCGCGACCGGGTCGGCGCAGCCTGGAGTGAAGGGAGCTATGGCTTGCGTGGCGGCCCACTGCCGCTGGCAGTGAGCCAGGTCCACTGCAAGGGCGCGCGCGCTCTGGTAACGGGCGTCCGGCTCTTTGGCCAAGGCCTTGGCCAGGATCAGGCTGAGGGGGGGTGGCACGTCGCTGTTCACATCGCAGGCCGCTCGCGGCTGTACGCCGGCATGCAGCTGGCGCCAGTGCTGGGTGTCGCGCCCGGCCAGGGGCAGCTCGCCCAGCAATAGCTGGTAGAGGATTGCGCCCAGGGCATAGATGTCACTGCGGCGGTCGCTGCTGCTACCGTGCGGGCAAACCTGTTCCGGTGCCAGGTAGGCCCAGTTGCCGAGCGGGGTACCCTGTTCGCTGGTCCGCTGTGCCGGGTCGGCGCGAAAGAAGCCCAACCGTACCCGCTGCTGGGCACCCAGGCACACGTGCTCGGGCTGCAGCGCGCCGTGCAGTACATTGCGTTCGTGCGCCAGCGCCAGTGCATGGGCTGCATTCACTGCGATGTCGAGAAACGGCGTCAGCGCCACCGGGCCTTGCGCGATCAGGTCGGCAACTGAGCGGCCAGCCGGATACACCAGCAGCGGGCCTTCGGCCGAGCGCACGAATGCCGACGGGATCACCGCCCACTGCGGGTCCAGTTGCAGGCGGTAGTCACGTTCCAGGCGCTGGCAGGCAGTGGGGGCCTCGAGCGGGGCGCGCACGGCGATCCAGGCCTGGTGGGTAGCCGGGTCGCGCAGGCGGAAGTAGCTGAGCTCACCTTCCTGGCCCAGTGCGCTGATCTCGCATCGGTTCAGCCAGCCCTCATCGATTGACTGGTCGTAATCGATGGGCCTGTGGGCAAGGCGTTCATCGAGCATAGAGCACCCCCGGCTAGCGACATCCTGAGGCGCGAGTATACGCAGCGAGCCCAGCAAGGATGCGGGTTGCAGCTTGCTTGGCAGGAACGGGCACGCTGTTGTCCGTTATCGTCCCCTTGGGGCTGGCGGGCTTTTGTATAGTCCTCAAGCCAACCTATCCCTCGGGATAATTGTCTGAACGCGTACGCTGGCCTAGGCTGCCCAGGCAGCGAAAACGCCCGTGCCCGCGCGAGGAAGCCATGATCCGAATAGGCAATGCCCAGGTGTCGCTGGAGCGGCGCGAAGTCTTTGTCGACGGCAAGCCGATCCTGCTGGGGGGGCGTGCGTTCGAGGTGCTGGCCACTTTGATCAGGGCCAACGGCCGGGTCGTCGGCAAGGAAGAGCTGTTCAGCCAGGTGTGGGCCGGCACGGTGGTCGAGGACAATAACCTGCAGGTGCAGGTGTCCTTGCTGCGCAAGGCCTTTGGTGACCGTGGGCTGATCCAGACCGTGCCGCGTCGAGGTTATCGCCTGGCCGCCGAAATCAGCCTCGAAGTGCCAGGCCAGGTGATGAGCAAGGCATTGCTGCGCAGCGTGGTCGAGACCGTCGAGCCGCTTGGTGAGCGCTTGGAGGTGCCGGTGCTGGTCGTGGATGACGACCCGTCAGTGCGCACTGCTCTGGGCCGCCTGTTGCGCTCGCAGGACATCCCGCATCACTTGTTTGCCAGTGCCGAGGCGTTGTTCGAAGCCTGCCTGGAAACGCCCTGTGCCTGCCTGCTGCTGGACATGCACCTGCCCGGCACCAGCGGCCTGGAGGTACAGGAGGCACTGCGCCGTCTGGCGTTGCCCTGGCCGATTGTGTTCATGACTGGCTTCGGCACCATTCCGATGACCGTCCAGGCCATGCGTGCCGGGGCGGTGGAATTCCTGACCAAGCCGTTCGAGGAAGACCAGTTGCTGACCCTGTTGCAGGCGGTGCGCAGCCGTGCCGTGACCGAGGGACGCAAGTGGCACCACGCGCGGCAGGTCGAGGAAAAGTACCAGCGCCTGACCCAGCGTGAACGCCAGGTGTTCTCGCTGGTGGTCGGCGGTTTGTCGCACAAGCAGATCGCCCGGCAGATCGGCACCAGCGAGGTGACCACCAAGGTGCACAAGAAGAACATCATGAACAAGATGCAGTCCCGCTCGCTCGTTGAGCTGGTGGCCATGCACAACGTCCTCGGAGCACGACCTGAGGGCCTGGGCGGCGCATGAGCAGAGGGGTGTGCATCGTCGACGACGATGCGTCGGTGCGTAAAAGCCTGGCCAACCTGCTGCGTTCGGCGGGCTTCGAGACCCTGACGTTTGCCGCGGGGGAAGCCTTCTTGGCATCGCCACTGGCGGGCGAGGCGGGGTGTGTGTTGCTGGACCTGAAGATGCCGGGCATGAGCGGGCTGGAGGTACAGCGTGAGCTGGCGCAGCGGAGCTGGCGCTTGCCGGTGATCTGCATGTCGGCGCACTGGGATGATGGCTCGGTGCAGGCGGTGATGGGCCAGGGGGCGCTGACCTGCCTGGGCAAGCCGTTTTCTGAAGAGGTGTTGCTCAAGGCGGTAGAGCAGGCACTCGCCGCTAGCCGATGACGCGCGGGCTCCGCACCAATACTGCAGTCGACTCAGCACACCTGCACAATCAATTTAATGACAATCCCTTCTTTGAAGGCCGCTCTCCTGTTGAAGTAATGGCTCAGGGCGACCTAATTTCTATCTACGAAACGTTCAAGCGCATCCAGCGTCTGGAATGGCTCGCTCAGCCTTGAGCGTGTGGTTCAAGATTGTATACCTAAGGTCGGTATCCAGGCTTAAAACTGACATATACACTTCAATTGCAATTGGTTAGTTTAGCATCAGCAGTATTGGGTGCCGCATATCTGCCATCGCGTTGATGGCTGCTTAATTCCTGCTTCTAGATTGTCTCGGGTTTAAGAATAAAGGCTTGATATGAGCGATAGAGTGGTGAAAGCTGCAATGCGCTCGATCAATAGAAGTTGTCGATCACTTGCTCCTCAGAATAAGTTAGTTGCGAGGAATTTATTGATATTAAAGGTGAGGTGATTAGTCGCCCTGCCGATGTTCGCCTCCTCGGTTTGCCGTCTACCACGGCAGGCTAAAGCGCGGGGTTTACAAGTTGGCTGCCACTCGTCGACTAGTGGAAGAAAACCTAGGAATCGCTGGAGAAATACTGGACAAAAAGCCACCATAAGCGATAATCTTACGCATGGCTTAGTGCAATGGCTTTTTACTGCTTAGCACTTTAAATGGAATGGAGTCCTAAAAATGTTAGCTCGCAATGATTCAGCCTGTTAGTTGTACTGCTTAGGGCAAGAATTGGTTTCATGAGTTGACGACTCTGAGAAACAACCTTATGGCAGGGCATATCAAATGGCGAACGGAAAAATACTTAGGCAGCTCTTAAAGGCGGGGGCGATCGGAGACCAGGCGGCGTTCCGCCGTGCCTCTGAAGCTATTATCGAAGAAGAGCGCCAAAAGCAGCATCACTTACTTGCAAACGATTTAGAGCAAATCCTCTATGGCGGGGATATGCATATTCAGTCTGCCCGAAAGCCCCAGTTTGCTGCAGACATCCCCGTAGACAAGGAGCGTGGGCTCCCTTTGCTCGACATCAGACCTCCCAAGCGATCGCTGGAGGAGATCATTCTCCCCGAGAGCAGTGCGTCGATGATCGAGGAAATGCTGGAGGAACATCGCCGATCAGACGTGCTGCGCAGCTATGGCATGAAGCCGTCAGGCAAAGTGATTTTCTTTGGCCCGCCCGGATGTGGTAAGACCTTGGCTGCGGAGGTCATTGCCTTCGAACTGGATCGTCCGCTTGCCATTGTCCGTCTCGATGCGTTGGTCTCCTCTTTCCTGGGTGAGACAGCAGCCAATTTGCGGAAGGTTTTCGATTTCATCGCCAAACATCAATTGGTCGTTCTTTTTGATGAGTTTGACGCCATTGGGAAAGAGCGCGGCGATAGCGGTGAGCACGGTGAGCTCAGGCGCGTAGTTAATGCCGTTTTGCAGATGATGGATGCCTATGACGGGCAGAGCCTGATCCTGGCGGCAACCAACCATGAAAATATTCTCGATTCGGCAATTTGGCGTCGATTTGATGACGCTATTGAGTTTCCGCTGCCCGATCGTAAACAACTGACAGCATTGTTGCAGCTCAAGCTGCGGGGTATTCGCCGCCAGTTCGAGCTAGATGACGCCGAATTACTGAAAGAATTCGATGGCAAAAGCGGTGCGGATGTTGAACGTGTTGTTCGGCGGGCTGTTAAGCGTATGATATTGCGGAACCAAGAGTTCCTTACCGTCAAAGAGCTGCGTAATGCACTGGTGCGAGAGGGACTTCGAAAGCACTAAACCGCTGCTATCAAGGATGATGAATTGGCAACTTACAAGCACCTCAGCTTCGAGCGCGAGAACCTGGACAACCGCCGTCGGACGAAAAATCCGCCTAAGTTCACCAAGCGTGATGACCTGCGCGGTCATGGGCAGAAGCTCAATGGTTACTTCGCAACAGCGGCAGGTCTCGCAGCGAAGCAGCACAAGTCTGCTGAGAATTCCCCGTTTGTGTTCAAGCTGCAGTACGACGGGGCCCTGACCTTCGAGAATCTCCAGAAGCATGGGTTGGAGTTCATCAGTCAGGAAGGCAAGCAGGTTTGCGTGGTGTTCGCGACTGAAGCGGGCTTGGCCATTTTCCAAGACCACCTAAGCAGGCTGGGCGTGCTCGGACAGAGTGTCAGCTACAAGCAGATCCTTGAGGCCATTGAGGTTATTGATGCGTGGTCTGCCGAGGACCGAAAGAGCTGGGCCTTGCGCAACATTGGCCTGCCAGATGACGAAACGTTCAAGCTGGATGTAGAGCTGTGGCCGCATCATGTAGCCAATCACCCTGCACGCATTCGCCTTTGCGCAGCATTTGAGAAGTGGCTGGGTGAGGTCGACATTAAGACTATCCACAAGCTAAATTTCGACAGCCTGGTGATGTACCGCGTCGAGGTAAACAATGCTCACGCGGAGATGTTGCTGGAGCATAGTGACGTGCGCTTGGTCGACCTAATTCCTCAGACCGGTATTTCCTATCCCCAGCTGAACCGCGACATTGTCGACATTCCAGCGAACATCCCGCGGCCTCCTGAAGATGCGGCGCGTGTTTGTATCCTCGACAGCGGTATCAATACCAACCACCCACTGCTCCGTTCGGCCATAGCGGAAAGCGAATCGTTCGTTGCTGATCAGGACGCCTTCGACGAGGCCGGCCATGGCACCGCCGTGGCCGGCATTGCACTTTATGGTGATGTGGAGGCATGCGATCGAAGCAACTTCTGGCATCCCCAGTTCTGGCTGTACAACGGCAAGGTCATGCGCAAGTGTCCAGACACCAGCAATGCCGTGTATGACGAGCACACGGTAGAGGCGACGTTGACAGAGGCGGTGGAGCACTTCGTAGATCTGGGGTGCCGGATCTTCAATTTGTCGTTGGGGAACAGTAATGCCCCCTACGACGGAACACACATCCGAGGCCTGGCCTATATCCTCGATGTGCTCGCTCGCAAACACAACGTGCTATTCGTCGTTTCAACCGGCAATTTCACCGGTTCTGAGGAGCCGCCGGTGCCCTTGAACAGCTGGCGGGAGGAGTACCCCGAATATCTCTTGCACGAGCGCAGCGTCATCATTGACCCTGCACCTGCGTTGAATGTGCTCACCGTGGGCAGCATTTCCCGACATGACGCCACTTTCGATAGTCAGCGACATCCTGAAATCCACCAGCTGTCGCCCGCATCGGAGAACCAGCCTTCGCCGTTCACCCGGCATGGCCCATCAGTAAAAGGCGCTTTGAAGCCTGAGCTGGTAGCCCATGGCGGTAACCTGGCGTGTCCGGTGCATTACAAGGATCAGCAGTGGAAGACCGATATGCGCGGTCTGGGCGTGCTGACCATGAACCATCAGTTCCAAGGCAATACGCTGTTCAAGGAAATCAGTGGTACTAGCTTCTCTGCTCCTTACATCACTCACCTGGCAGGTCGGCTGCTAAACGAATACCCAGAGGCTTCAGCCAATCTTCTTCGAGCAATGCTTGTGAACCATGCCTCGCTGTCGAGTGAGGTGGAAAGCACCTTCTCTGACGAGATGCGGAAGGGATACAAAACCAACAAGGCCACCTACAACCGTGAGATTTCTCGTGATGTCGGCGGATACGGACAGGTGAGTGAGAGCGACTTGTTCAGATCCTCGGATCAGTGCGTGGTGTTGATGTGTGAAGAAAGTATTGAAAAGGACTCGTGTCAATTTTTTGAGCTGCCGCTTCCTGCTACCTATCTCCGTAAGACCAGGGGGCTAAGGGAATTGAGCGTCACTCTGGCGTATTCGCCAGCTGTGCGAACTACACGTCTGGATTACCTAGCAACTCAGATCAGTTTCCGTCTGGTCAAGGGGGCTTCACTGGATGAGGTGGAGGCCTACTTCAACAAGGACAAGCAAGACGAGAATGAAACCCGTAGGGATGATGCCGAGCAGAACCGAGATATCTCCGCTCAGTTGAGAAGCCGCGGCACCGTGCAATCGTCCAGATGGACCTTCAAGCAGCGCAACCCTACGGAGAAATGGTTTGTCGTCGTGATCCGTCAGGATCGAGAGTGGAACCATCAGGACGTTCTAGACAAAGAGCCCTATGCGCTTGTGGTGACGGTAGCTGACCGCGACAACGAGCAAGCTCAGCTGTACACCGAAATCCAAGCCCAGCTCGCGTTGCAGCTTCAGGCACGGGAAGAAGCGCGTCAGCGGGCGGCATTGTAGGCACTCTACGCGGCTCAACGAATAATCATTAAAGCTTGCCCTGCACTGACCTCGGCGCTTGAACTATCTGGTATCGTGATCTTCAGTTCGACCATTCGGCGTCCCGTTGAGGGGTGGTGTGGGGCTACTCGTTCGGCGAGTAGCCACATAAGCTCGGGGTTGGTCGCATTAATTTCGATTTTCACATATATTTCGAAAACATATATCTGCTTTAATTGCTTATCATGTAGGTTGAGATCGTGGCGTATCCAGACTATTACGTTTCTGCTGTCAATTATAATAGTGACAATACTCATATTCAAAGCTGAGGGTGCATGCCGTCAATCAGGAGAATGGCAACTTCAATGTCGGCAAGTTTGAGGACTTGACCCGTCCCCAGGTGATCGAGTTAATTCGCAAGAAGTAAGCCTTTACCACCATCGTCAAGAAAGATAATAAATGGAGCTTGGGGGCCAAGCTCGAGATTATTTCAGTTACTACTGATTACCTGAAAACAAAGAACGACAGCTCGACCAAGGACAATCTTAAGAACCTGCCGACGATCTAGCTGCTCCATGTTGCTTTTGGTCATCAGGGCTGAGTGCCTTGATGACCTCTGTCGATCGCCACCCTTTACCCTATGGTAGAAACTGAGGTGCGAAGACCACCGTACGGTATTGACCTCCAACGGTGCTCGACTTATTACCCTGCGGGCTGATGCAATATTCCTAATTGGAATTCATTTCGACCACCGCATTTGTTACACACCCAATGCACACCTTGAGAGAATTCTCGAGGGTAAATAGGCTTTGGGTGACCGCAGCCAGGATTTGGACACGGTATTTCTTCTGTGCGAGCATCCACTTCGAATCTACCGTCCAGTGTGCGTCTGATGGCGTAGCTAGCCATACACCTAAAGCAATCAGCTATTACTTCATCCTTGTCTCGGGGTATTCTCTTGCGAATACGTGCGTTGCACTCGCCGCAGTCAAAGCTGGAGAATATTCCAAGCGTGCTGTTGAAAACTTGAGAAGCTAGGACCTTATCGAGGTCTCTCGAAACTTCCTCACACCGCTTGCGTACTATCTCAGGGCTAGGGATTGATTCTGAAAGGGTTTGCTTTATTGAGGGTACATGCAAAAAACTACCCAGCGCGTCGTAGTGCCGCCTGATCGCCTTAATGTTAAATACAACTTCTTTCCCCAAATTGTGTATCACCTCAGGTTTTTCCCCTGGGGACGATTCAATTCCAAAGCTGATTGTACTGTCTGAATCTGCAGTCGGATCAATCTCCAAAAGAACGGCCATAACCTTCTTGGGCTGCCAGGTCTCATACTCTTTGGGTGGGAACTCGCTTTTGTAGGCAGAAGCTCTGTCGTAAGTGACGGCTTCGATCGCCATGCGGAGCTCAAGGGCGGCATATTTCAAACGATGATCTTCGTTGCTGGCGAGTTCAGACTGCGCCGACGCCAGCGCTATCCTTGCCCGAGATCTGTAGGTGCTCATGGAGACACTCCCTTCAAGACACGCTCGCAGCTTCCAACGCTGCCATTGATTTCCGCTCAACGTATTGCAGCCGAGCTTTTTTATCAACCGGTACGATGGAAACATCAGGAACGATGACTTCGTCCCATTCCTCATCGAGCCCGCGTACTGACATGACTAAAGCGCAACGATCCCGCAGCTTCGTTCGGTACGCAGATAGCCGCAATCAAGCCAGCCGTGAGTGTTTCCTGAGTGAGATGGCACAGGCCTTGCTGAGTAGAGCGTTTTCTAGTCGTTAGGTTAATGGCGCCATGTAAGCGAGCACTCTTTGGTGAGAGCGCCATTATAGATAACCCATCACTGATGTAGATTGCTGCGCTTACCTTTTTCGAACTTCTCCTGACTTACTTCGGAAGTGTCTGGCTTCGATGCTTTCGAGCCTAATGATATAAGTGGGCTATATAGTATGTGGCTTGATGGCTAGACGTAGCAGGTCCGCTAGTGGTATTAGCTATGAAAAAATTTCGCTTATTAAAAGTCCGATATTAATAGGTTGCCACCAGTGCGGGGTTTTATTAGTATTTGCTGGTTTTGGTATAAATTTAATTAAGTTAAAGGATAAGGGAAATGAAGGAGTCGCGAGCTCAAGGGAGCGATCTGCTAAATGAGAAACGTGTATTGCAAGAGCTCAGGTCGTTGCTTCCTAGGTATCTGGAGCATCTTAAGACTGAAGGTGAGCCAGGCTATTTAGGTTCATTTTACATATTTGAGGAAAGTGAGAGGCTGCATGATGCATTGTTCTCAACTGAATATGCCAGGAGGCACTTAGACTGGGATTTTTTCCAGAGCACGCTCTATGCCGTTATCTATCATGAAGAAATTCATGATGCTGCTGAGATCGTTAGTCGAATGGTGGCTATTCTTGAAGCCTCTAAAGAGTCGCGGGACTGGATAGTGATTAATCCCATAAAAACAAATCCAGTATTTACAATGTTCCGGAAGCAGCCATGGGCGGGAGTAAAGAAATTCGGAAGATTTCATTTGATCCCATCTACAACCACCCCTAAGGAGCTAAAGTCAAGGCTAAAAAAGGTATATGGGGTTAACGATGTGTGCCCGAGAAGCTTCGCATATCAAAGCGATGACGGGAAAAGTGATTCGGCGTTGAAGAAACTACCGATGTTGACATTTGAGGTGCACGGATCTGAAGACGCCCGGGATGAAAACGCTGAGTCAAAACAAAGCTATTTCTTCAGCTTGCTTGAGTTATATGGGATTCTGAGCGGTGGGCGGCGTTACCCCTGGCCTAACGGACCAAGACCAGTTGATCATGCATTTTTCATTGGGAAAAATGGCGGTGAGATAGATCGAGCAACATTGGATTTTCGCTGCATCCTAAGTGCTGATCTTTCTGATGATTTCTTTAAATATCTCAAAAGTCACCATTTTGAAGATTTTTCCAATCATGTATTTTTCCGGAGCGACAAGGTCTTCTCGAGAATAAAAAGCGCGCTATATTTTTTCATGAAAGGTATGAACTCTGGTGATAAGGTGCTAGAGTTTGTTAGCTATGTAATTGCTCTCGAAGCTTTGTTCTCAAGAGACAAAAATACGCCAATAAAAATTACGCTAGCAGAGTATACAGCTCTTCTGTGCTATCCGAAGTCTAGGCGTTTAGCGATGCACGACAAAATAAAGGATATATATGATGTTCGCTCAAAACTAGTTCACACTGGAAGATTTAGACTGGAGCACTCAATGATAGATGAAAGTAGAGAGATTGCTGCAACAGCCATTTACCATTACTTCAGACTTTATAAAAAGCTATTAGATGCCCAGCGCCCCATCGATATCGAGAAGCAATTGTTTGATCACTTGAGGGATTTGCGTCTAGGCATTGCCTGAACACGTCCACCCTCAGTCAGCGCAGACATTGCTTGTCTGTGCTGATTTCAATCTCCAGATGTGCGGTATGAAGCTTTTTCCAGTGCAATGAATGTCGATCTAAAGAGCACATCCTAATCCACTAGCAACGAGCCGCACTTCACCTTTAAACACAGGTGTCGCAGAAGCGTCCTCGGCAATCTGAGCCCAAGGACGTCATCTGCTTTTGCCGTCTTGAGGTCAACGCCGGGGCTGGGTGTTGCGGAAATCCGAGACCGCCTTTTGGTATCCCATCCTGATTCCCATATTCACCAGCTCAGCGGAAAGCACGTTGAAACCTCCCGCTTGCGCTACGCGCACATTGGCTGCTGCGGCTCCGAAAATTACACGGCCATCTGGCAAAGAAAGCGGTGCATAGAAGTCGAATGCATCGGACATGGCTGACTCCTGATAAGTACACAGTCGGTGGTAGATACCGCCGAAACGGTATCTCATAAGCATAGACGCCGTTTCAACTGCGGGGCCGGGTTACGACGATCTGCTACCTCAATTCCTTTTCAGGGGCTGAGTTTCTTCAGGAGGCACGCAGTGCCGACTCATCGGAACCTAGTATTTCAGTCGCATTTATTTCGAAACATTCGCATTTAATTCGAAAGCCGACAGAACCCGAAGCGTGCCCGTACCGACTGATGTAGAGCCGTTTGCCACTGCAGAACACACCAATTAAGGCGCGGCATTAACGGCGGAACGGCCGGGCCGCGCGTGCGTTTTGTCCACCAGCCGCTCCAGAATGGAACGCTGGCAGCCTTTTCGCACACGGCACATCGCTTCGACTCAGTCGTCGTAGTGGTAGCGGCATTGCAGGATGGTGAGAACCTCAGCCTCGTAGAAGTAAACCAGGCGGTGCTCTTTGGTGATGCGGCGGGACCAAAAGCCGGTGAAATCGCCCTTGAGGGCTTCTGGCTTGCCGATTCCCTTGAAGGGATTGCGGCGGCATTCTTCGATCAGGCGGTTGATGTTGTCCAGAATCTTCGCATCGGCCTGCTGCCAGTGGCAGTAGTCCTCCCATGCTTCATCCGTAAACTTCAAGCCTGCGCTGGTGCGGGCGTTATCTTTGTTGCTCTGTTTCTGCTTGCTCATTGGTGATCAGTTCCTTGGTTACGGCTCGGCCGGCCTGGAGCTGGGCAATGGAAGCGCGAAGGCGTGAGGCATTCTTGGACGAGGCCATTAGGTGTAGGGTCTCGTTCATCCCGTTGTAGTCCTCCAGAGAGAGCATTACGACAGGCTCGCCACGCTGGCGCGTGATGATAGCGGGCTCGTGATCCCGGCAAACATCATCCATTGTCTGCTTCAGTTCGGCGCGAGCCTGGCTAAAAGTCAGTACGTGCATTTGTTAATCCTCGGCTGCTTACTTGCCAGCCAGATTGATCCCCCAGTAGAAGCCTGCATAGCAAGGCTACGGGGGAGGCGTTTCAAATGGCGCAATTCCCGCGTCCAAGGACATGCGGGAGGGCCGTGAAAAAATCCTTTAAACAATATTGGGCTGAAACTCCCGTCAGACTCTGACCGGATCCCAGTATTGGCGCATTCTCCTTAGCGACAGATGAATTGTACAAAAGGTTGTACCATCCCGTCAAGGGCCGGTATGAAATAGCTCTTGACATCCATGTCACTGACCGGTACCAGCCTTGGTTGCCTTCAGCTGGATAGTCCTACAGCAACTGCCGCACATAACCCGTAGTGCCCCCGATCGCGTTTGCTTGAGCGGCCGCCACACGGGCACTTGTTGCCCTCCAAGAACCTGGCCACCGCTGCGTTGATGGCCGCACTGTTGTTGCGCCTGGGCATTCCGTGGCCCAGTGCCTTGGCCACACGTTTGTAGTCCCGGCGTATCCATGCGCCGTCGGGTTCGTCAGCCAAGCCGTCACCGATCATGTCGCCCAGCTTGATCAGGTCTTTGCGGCCCTTGCGCTTCGGGTCGGGTAAACGCACCCTCAACCAGTTCCGTCGTTTTACCGGCCGAGCCGAAGGCCTGTCGATCACCTTCGAGGCGCACCTGCTGGGGTCGAAGGTCGAATACGACGAAGAAGCCGGCACCCTGATCATCAAGGGCGTGCCAACCCAACTGGTTGACCAGATCAAGCGCCACGCAGGCTAACCAGGTCCTCGCGCTTTGCGAGAGCTCCTCTCAGCTCAAGGACACCGGCGCGCAAGGGCCGGCGGTTCACATGGGTACCCTCGTCCGCACCTACATGTTCTCGATCAACTTCCGGGGGCCTGTGCGCCACATGCGGACGGTGGGTATACGCATCGTTCTTCGAGTTTGCGTGAATCCAGGGCTGCAAATAAATGCTGGCGCGCGCCGAGCGACACTGCCACATACCCCACAGCGACCAGGGCTTAGAAAATCTAGTACCGACCCTGGTTGATGGCCATTTAGTGGCTAGTCTTGTCTGAAGTCGAAGCGGGGTTCAGCCCAGGGGGTTGAAATGGCTGCCTTTGGACATCTGAGTAACTCTATTTGGCTCGCGGGCCTGGTCCTGTTCGGAAGTGCTGCTATTGCCGACCCTCAATCCGCACCTGAGCCAGATTTGGCGAGGCTGCCAGCATGGGCCCAAGAGAAGATTGCTCCCACCAAACGGGCGCTAGTCATTGGCATCAATGACTACGTCTATGCAAAGGACCTACGAACGCCTAAGTATGATGCGGAGCAGATGGCCGCAACGCTTAAGACCCTGGATCCCAACATTACGTTGACGCTGCTCACACAAGGCCCGGGCAGTACCTTAGGTCGTGATGAGCTGCTTGATCAATTCGAGTTGTTCCGTGACAGCCTTCGTCCTGGAGACATCGCCGTTGTGTACTTCAGTGGCCACGGGCTTGAGATAGGTGGCATCAACTACCTGGTACCGGCCAACGCTGATGTGAGTCTGGCAACCCAGGAAACCGCTGTCTATATCAGCCTGCCTTACCTAACAGACCAGATTCAGGGTACTGGGGCAGCGATTTCTTTGTTCATCCTTGACGCCTGTCGAAGCAACCCGTTCTCTGCGCCAGCAGCTGATGATGACCTTCTCGACTTGCAGGCCCCTCCTGCGCCCTTGCCCGCAGTTAACCTCACTCCACACCGGTACCTCACGCGCAAAACCCCAGGGCCCGGTGTCCCACGAACCGACTTTCTGGTGTTCTTTGCGGCTGAGGCCGGGAGACCAGCTTACAGTGTATTCCGCGACGACCCGGCGCAAGTCCCCAGCATATTCACCCGCAAGCTCTTGAGGCTGCTGGCCAAAGAGAAAAAGCCTGTGGCAACAGTTTTTGGGGTAACCGCAGCTGCTGTCGCGAGGATGACCGAATACCAACAAACCCCATTCGTCGCCAGCAACACAGGCGGCGAAGTGATGTTCCGAGATAATCAAAATCTTGCAAGAGATGAGTTGGAGGACTGGTTCAATACGGTTATTGACGCTCCAGACAACGAACTCATCTCTAGCCTACCGGAGTTCCTCGACAAATACCCAGCAGGTCCATTCAGTGCGGCCGCGCGTAAAAAGCTGGCTCTATTGGAGTCGTCACGTGTTGCGTATTCACCAACGGTCGTAAGCATCGAGCGTGATGTTGGGTGGTTGGGCGGTTCTTTGCAGACCCCCGCACTGGTGAGCAAGCAGAACACGACGGCTTTTGCTGGTTATGACGTGAACGTGAGGAACGCTCCTAGCGCGGCTAACTCCGAAGTTCTCACCAGCCTCAGAAAAGGTCAGCAAATTGAAGTATTGAGTGGCAAAGCGCCAAGAGGGTGGGCCCAGGTCATGTTGGACGATGGCCAGGTCGGATATGTCGGCAGTGTTTCGACGCAGAACAAGGTTGCCGAATCAATAAGTCTCCCTGCTGACCAGCTGCCAGGACCGGCGGAACTAGCGACGATTAACGAATGGCGTACGCAGCTCAAAACTGGCCAGTCCCGTATCGAGATCAACGTGGGCAAGATCACTAGCGACGACCCGACCCGGGTGAAGCGCGGACCATTTACCCAAGGATTGCGAATCCGAGCAAAACTCATGGCACAGGGGGTGGATCGTTCATTCCTGACGCTTCGTCTGCACAGTGAAGAGGTTCCTGCAGATACCGTGAACATCAGTCTGATGAAGGAAGGCACACGATGAGTGCAAGGGCGGTTGTGGTGGCGCTGCTACTCATGAGCCCAGGCACGTTCCTGAGGGCCGACCCTCCACAAATCACTGGTTCGGAACCGTTGCGCAATCAGTACCTGCAAGATCGCTACGGGGTACAGCTGTTTGAAGAGAAGATCATCGGCGGAGCAGTAGCGAAGCTTGGTGACGACGAGTGGCAGGTTGCCCTGATTGACGGTTCTAACCTCGGTCCCGATCGACGTCCGTTCTGTGGCGGTGTGCTGGTTGCCGATATGTGGGTGCTCACTGCCGCCCATTGTGTCGACAAAAGATCCACTCCGGCTCAGATCAGTGTATTGGTTGGCGCAATAGACGTTGGTCCGGACGGGGGAGCGAGGCGCATCGAGGTACGGGAGATCCTGAAACATCCCCGCTATCTTCCCGGCAAACCTCCGCTCCATGACCTGGCTTTGCTTCGGCTCGCGTCTTCTGCAACCGGGCTTCATTCAAAGCCAATAAAGCTCCTGCCTGAGGCACATGAGGTAAAGGCATTGGCAAGGGCGTCGCCGGCGAGAGTCACTGGGTGGGGCGTGATTGCTAAAGGCGACCGAACTGGGGTACGCGAGCTTCGCTACGTGAATCTGACGATCGTAGACAATCAGACCTGCAACGATCGCACGGGCTACAGGGGCAAAATTACCGACGCCATGGTATGTGCTGGCTTTGCGGATGAAGGCGACCCACAAGACTCCTGCCAGGGAGACAGTGGCGGGCCTCTAACCGTTCGAGTATCGAGCGACTCCTATCTGGCAGGCATCGTCTCTTGGGGCGACGGCTGTGCGATTAAGGAGCGGCCGGGAGTTTATGCGAGGGTTGCACGCTACAGCACGTGGATTGCTGACTGTCAGGACGGTAGAACTTCCTGTACTCAGAGTTACAGCGCGCGCGACCTCCAAGGTGAAGAACGAAAAGTATCGCTGTCAACACAACAAGGGGTAGGACGATGAAAGCGAAAAGCGCTCTAACACTCTTTGGGGCGACGCTGTTAGCAGGGTGCTCACACCAAACTCCGCAGGTCATCAGTCAAGCCGGGCCCGTCTCGGAATTGCAGGTTTCAATCGGTAAGTGCATGACCGCGCCTCCAGCAGAAGAGGGCACCAGGGTCCTCGGGGAAGCGATAGCCAAAGTGCTCATCAGCTCGGGAGTCAATTATCTTGGCCAGGCCGCGGCTAAGGCAGGGGAGGCCAAAACATGGTCAATTCAAGGCACCCGCAACTTCAAGGCGCCAGCCGCAGAGTTTCCTCAGTGTATTCAAGTCGTACGAGGTCGGTTCCACACGGAGGGGCCAGCTGCAGCGGGATGGGCGCTGCCGCCAACTTCCAAGTGGCCTGCCGATACGAAGTCGCAATTCGATCAGCGTGGCATTTACCTGGCAGCAATGCCGGACTTTCTCTTTGAGGCGCAGGTTGTTCCATCTGCGGACAACAAAGCGTTTGCCGTTCGGCCAGCGATCGCGACGTATCTGTCACCAATCGCAACGCGTTTTCTGCGCCCAGGCAAAGAAAGGAACATCGCACTGTTCTTTGCCATAACACCACCCGGCACCAAACCAACCATGGAGAACAATCCGAGCGCCACCGTCCTGGTTGGCGCCATGGAGCCCTGGACCACGAGAAAGTATGCAACCGACAGCGAACAATCCAGTGTTTATGAATCGCCCTGGTTCACGATTGGAACCGACGATACCAACAAATCGCTGACGCTGACCGTCTTAATGACTGAGACACAGGGCGAACAGGCATTCCTGAAGTTCATTGGGTCGGTGTTGACTGAACCGACTGTCGTGGCGGCGGCCAATGCCGATGCGCAAGATCGATTCATACCCTCTGTGCACCGCGCCAATCAGGCCGCAGACGATCGGGTAAAAATTGATGCTGAGCAAGCACGGGATGCTGCATATGCGGTGTACGCGGAGAAAATTACCGCATGTGCCAATGAACCAGACGTTGCCGCTCGGCGTACATTTGCGAGGGAGGCGAAGGTTGCGATGGGAGACTACGTCAAAGCTGAAGAAGGTTTACTGTCACCGAAAGGGGCTATTAGCTGGGGACTAATCGACACGATAAAGGTCGAGGGGGACTCCGCCGCTCTGCAGGCGCGGTGCAAAGCATTGGCTGGAAAACTCGCGAAGTAAGCCTGTGCTGGCGCGGGCTGCTCGGGATGGCCACCGGCAAAGCGCCAGCAGCTTTTGAAACCCACTCCGAGCAGTTTGCCTCTTAACGAACAACGCGTCGCCGCGGTGGTGGGATCAACCCGTACATTCTGGTGGGGTGTACTTGGCGGAGATCCAGAGCTCATTCACCAGGATGCTTGTCCACGTGATGTCGTGCCCGAAGACTCGATTCTCTTTGACTGGCGGCCGGTTGCTGAACTCCCCAAAGCGGTCGTTGCTGATAATGAATGCGTTCGGTGATTGGGCGAGCTCCACGATTGTTTCGTCCGCCGATTTTCCTCGAGCTACGCGATAGCATTCTACGGATGGAGGGAGCTGCGCTTGAACGGCCTCCCAGCTGAGCTGAAGCTTTCCCGTGATGCCCGGATCGAAGACTACTATGATCTCGCTGGCTGGCCAGGACTCTTTGAGGGCTGGAATCAGCGCAATTAGGGCGCTCAGTCCGATGAATCGCTGGTTCTTTCCGCGTCCGCTATTGCACAGGTTGTTACCATCGATCACCAGGCGCTCAATGATGCGTGAGTCGCGCTGCAGCAGCGTCTGCAACCGTTCTTCCGCCTTGGCCAGCTCACGATTCAGATCAGCGACCTGGCTGGACTTCTGCTGGTAGGCCCGGGCTGTGTCCTGAAGGCCGAAGTAGCGCCGGCACTGCTCCTGGATCTGATGACGTTCGACCGAGCGCGGTCGGGCACTCTGGTACTGCTGATCAAAACGAAGAGCCTCAGCCAAGCCCTGTTCGGCCTCGCGCAGCCGTGCCCGAAACTCGTCCCGCTTGCGCAGCGGTCCACTCAAATGCTCATCAAACCGCTTCACCTCCGCAGCCAACTTCTGAACCTCAGGCTCAAGACGGGCGATCTGCGATCTGTATGTCGCGTAGTCAGTGTCCGTCTCCAGCCAGTTCAAGGTTGAAAGGAACTGCAGATCATATCGAAGGGTGGTTGCTAGCCCCTGCTTGGCTGCAATCTCTGCCTCCAGCTCTTTGATCCTGGCCAAGAACTTGGCGTGCTTTGCTTTGTCCGCCTCAGACACACTGTCTTGCTGATAGCGCTTCCCGGTTACGCTATCCAAGAATCGATCCAACAGGGAACGGTGCTGCCGCAGCATTTGTTTGACCAACTGCGGGCCGAGCAAGAGGGTTTGCGCAGCAGTAACCAGGTGGTCTCGCTCGCGGGTAATGACCTCAAGCGTTGCCTGGGTGACTTCCAGGGTGCGTCTGACCTTGGCTTCGTCAAAGCGGTGTAACAGCCCATAAAGATCATACTGCTCCTGTAATCCCGAAACCGCTGACGCAAGCGCACTAACGGCCAGTTCGTGTTGAGCTCGGTATGGGTTCAGATCGTCCATTGCGACTCCATGATGCAGGCGATGACTGTACTGCGCAGGTGCTGCCGGAACCAAGCCGGCCAGGTTGCGGAATCGCATTGTACTTGACCCTTCGTTTGCATGCTGGGGCCGGGGCAATGGAGGGCCATTTCTGGGGCGGCTGATGAGTGTTGCGCTGGAGGCGTGGCGTACCATCGCGGTGTACGCCGGTCGACGCTACCCAGAACACGGTGGATGTTGTTAACTGCTCGGCTGGCCAGAATTAGCCCAGGCGTTATGTTGATTGGCCTACGCCAAACAACTCTGGAAGCACCATGACCGATTCTATTTGCGTACCCACCCCTGACGAGCGAGTGAGCGCAGCGTTACTCTTCGCGACAATCCGCAATCACCTACCGGCTACCGCATCCAGCGGCGAACGTGTGGCAGCTACTGAGCGAATCGATGCACTAGTACAGCACGTCCGCGGGTGCCTTGAGTCAAATGGACCGTTGCCACTGCAGCGGTTAGCACCCTAGAAATTGTTCCGCCGCTTGTGCCAGAGCATGGAGTGTCAGGCCATCGCGGATGATCCACGTTTCATCGACGACAGCTCGCGCACCGCGAACGAAGCGGCACGGCGCGGGGTCCCTTTACAACCACATTGAAAGCAACCAGGCGCTGCTCTTCGACCTCATCGAGGGATGCATGAGCGATCTGCTATGCCTCACTCGGTTAAAGCTGAAGGCCGCACAAGGCACGCGCGCCCGGCTGCGTGCATTCGTGAGTGCGTTCATCGAACTTCAACAGAGCGAACGCAAAAGGTTGCAACTGGTGCTGCGTGAAGCGCGCAACCTGACGGCAGAACACTATCGCCTCCATGCCGCGATGCGCGATGAATATACCCAGCACCTGACCGCCATCATCGCGTCGACCTTGCTCCACCGAGGCATCGATAGCTCTGCGACAAGATTCTTCTCCAACAGGGTCATCGGCATGCTCGAAAGCCTTTGCGACTCGCAGGACCTCGACGCGACTCTGTCTCAACAGCAAATTATTGAACAACTCACCGAGATGATCTTAGGCGCCACGTCCAGATTGGAACCCATTCGTCGGCCAACCGCCGGCACTTCGCCGGCGGCCCGGACGAGTGTTCGCGCGGCAGTTCAAGGGCAGTGAGCCGAATGAGAAACATCACTTACATCGGCACCGATGAAGGTCACTTGTATGAAGTTCTCGTATTCATAAAAGTTTAGAGTTAGCGAACACATAAGCTCAGCACCGGTTTTTACGACGCATGGGGCAACCCGAAATCTGAAACACGGTTGCCCCATGGGTCCCTAGGGTGTCTGGCTGACCTAGCGAGAGACGGCAGCTCTCATACGGATTCACCGTTAGCGAGGCGGCTGAATGAGGGCGACGTAGGTGCAGAGAAGGGTGATGAGGATGCTTGTGAAGGTGATTGTGTTGGCGTAACTGGAGAGGAATGCTTCCATGTTGGTTTTTCGGTAAGGGCACCTTGAAGATTGCCTAGGTTAAAAAACCTTTTCAAGCTCACGATTAGGTGTGGGCTAAAGCATAACCGGCCCGAAAGCAGACGCTTTGAATGACGGATGTTGTGGTCGCTTTGCGGCCCATCGCCGGCAGGCCCCAGGTAAAGCGCAGCCCTGACAAGCTAACTGCTCCCCGGCCGGTACTGCAGGGCCTCGGCCAGGTGCGCCCGGCCAATTGCCTGGCTACCATCCAGATCGGCCAGGGTTCGCGCCACCTTCAGCAAGCGGTGCGCCGCGCGCAACGACAGGGTCAGCCGTTCACACGCACTCTCCAGCCAGGCCTGGTCTGCCGCTGCCAGTCCGCAATTGCGGCGCAGCCCCTCAAGGTCGAGAAACGCATTGGCGCATCCCTGCCGTTTTTGCTGGACATCCCGTGCCTCGGCAACCTTGGCGGCGACGTCGGCACTGGTTTCACCACAAGGCTGGTTATTCAGCGTGGTGCTCTCGCGGGCCACGGTCAGGTGCAGGTCGATACGGTCCAGCAACGGCCCGGACAGCTTGTTGCGGTACCGCGCGATCTGCTCGGTGCTGCAGCGACAGCGCCCAGTGGGATCCCCCAGGTAGCCGCAAGGGCACGGATTCATTGCCGCCACCAACTGGAACCGGGCGGGGAAGCGCACCTTGTCGCGGGCCCGGGCAATCACGATCTCGCCGGATTCCAGGGGCTCGCGCAGCACCTCCAGTACCCGCCGCTCGAATTCCGGCAACTCATCCAGAAACAGCACACCATGGTGGGCAAGGGTGATTTCGCCCGGCTGCGGTCGGCTGCCGCCACCGACCAACGCCGGGCCGGAGGCCGAGTGGTGCGGATGGCGAAAGGGCCGCTGCGGCCAACTGCTCAGCGGTGTATGGCCACTCACCGAGCGGATCGCAGCCACTTCCAGCGCCTCGTGCTCGTCCAGCGGCGGCAGCAGCCCCGGCAGGCGGCTGGCGAGCAAGGTCTTGCCGGTGCCGGGTGGCCCGGTGAACAACAGGTTATGCGCCCCGGCCGCGGCCAGCAGCAATGCACGCTTGGCGGCCAGTTGGCCTTGCACCTCGCTGAGGTCCGGGTAAGGGCGTTGCTGCAGTATCAGGCCGTTGGCGGCATAGGGCGGCAGTGGTACCTGGCCGTTCAGGTGGGCGACCAGTTCCAGCAGATGCCCCACCGCATACACCACCAGCCCGCCAGCCAGGCTGGCTTCCTCGGCGTTTTCCCGCGGCACCACCAGCGCCCTGCCTGCGTCGCGTGCTGCCAGCGCTGCGGGCAGCACGCCCTGGACCGGGCGCAGCTTGCCAGACAAAGCCAGTTCACCCAGGCATTCAAGTTCGGTTAGCGGAGCGATTGGTACCTGGCCATCGGCAGCCAGGATGCCCAGGGCGATGGCCAGGTCGTAACGCCCGCCATCCTTGGGCAGGTCGGCGGGTGCGAGGTTCTGGGTGATGCGCCGTGGCGGGTAGTTCAGCCCGGAATTGACGATGGCGCTGCGCACCCGGTCCTTGCTTTCCTTGACCGTGGTTTCCGGCAGGCCGACCAGGGTGAGATGGGGCAAGCCATTGGCCAGGTGGGTTTCGACGCTGACCGCTGGGGCCTGTACGCCCACCTGGGCGCGGCTATGGACGAGGGCTAGGGACATGGACGCTCCGTTGTCGCTGGAAAAGGCCGCTTCCTGCGGCTTTGCAAGCATAGCGAGCGCCCTGCAGGCCAGCGCAGGAAGTGTGCTTCCGGGTTTTGCGAGGCAGGTTTTTTCGCGGACTTTGACGCGCTGCAGAGAATGGATCCAATCACTTTGCGCAAGTGCCAGGTATGGCTTAGTGTTATTGGGCAACAGCGGTTGCCATGGGATGGCACCGCAGCTTCCTTCAAATGGACTTGAGGTGGTGCTCTCGTGCAAACGCTAACCCGCACGCGACAGGTAATCCGCGACCTGGTGCAGGCCAACGCATTCGTTGAACTCAACCGCTTTTTCGACACCCTCGAAGGGCAATGGCGGCAAGCCCCGCCCGGTGAATTTCCCCTCTATTTGGCAGCTGTCGAAGGGCCCCTGCTGACCGACCTGGACTGCCAGGGTGACAGGGCCCTGAGCCAGGTGCTCAAGGCGTGGATCGACGCCTGCCCCAAGGCTTATCACCCCCAGGTGGTGATGGGCTTGCACTGCTTCCAGCGGGCTTGCCAGGTGCAGGAAAGTGGCAGGCACAACGCGGCGCGTGCGCTGGCCATCGAGCAGATCTGCGAAACCGCGACCGCGCACCTGCTACGGGCCCTGGGCCGTTCCACCCAGCCCGTGGCAGCAGCCATTGGCATGCTGCATATTTGTGCCCGGTTTCGTGAACCGGGCTGGCTGACCGAACTGTTCCAAGGGCAGCCGGCGCGCTACCGGCCCAGCGCCCACGCTGATGTGGAAGTGCAAGAAGCCGTGGCCCCGATTCTGGTAAAGCACGGGTTGCAACCGTTGGCCGAACTGCCGCAGGCATTGCCAGCATGCCTGGGCTGGCGAGCCGCACGCGAAAGCCAGGACCCTCGCTATTACTGGTTGCGCCATGCGCTGGCTGCGCGCCCCGGTTGCTTCGAGGCGGTTCAGGCCTTGGCTATGTACCTGCAGCCCCGACCGGGTACCAGCCCGGATGCCATCGAGTTGCTGGCCAATGGTCCGCTGTGCGAAGCGTGGGACGAGACCATGCGTAATGCGCTACGTTGGATGCCTGTCGAAGAGCGGCTGACGCTGCCCCATGCTGATCAATTGCAAGCCATTGCCGAGTGGCAGCAACTGTTCGAAGCCTGGTCACAGCGCCCGCTGAGGCCCAGGGAGCGTGCCGTCCTGCTGGGCTGGCGCGGGGCGTTGCACAGCCGGGTGTTGCAAGACCCCTCTGGCGGCATGCGTGACATCGCCGCGAGCCTGGCGTGCCAGGCCGATCTCGCGTCCATTCCGGCCATGGGAGAGCCTTTTCGCTGTCTGGTCGAACTCATACTGCTGAACGGCATGACCGACGAAAAACAGCTGTTACGCAGCGCCATCGAGCAGCTGTGCGAGGGCCGCTCGCATGCAGCCGCCTGCGCATTGCGTGCTGCCGGGCACCGCTTCGGCCTGTGGGGCTTGCCACGTTCCGACGAACAGGCCAAAGCCTGGGTACAGATTGCGGTAAAGCGCCAGCGTGCGGGCCGGGCACCGGGTTTCGGAGTGCTCGATGTGGCACGACTGCTGTGGGCGGGTAACCGGCATGAGGTGGCCTGCTATCTGTACGAACGTTTTGCCGAGCTGAACCTGCCAGGGGCGGCCCTTGCACTGTACGGCTTGTATCACGGCGAGCTGGGCGACACCCCTGAGCAATACCTGGATGACGAGGCGGCCCGGCACTGGCTGCAGCGCGCCGTGGAGGCGGGCAGCCGACTCGCCAAGTACGAACTGGCCCGCCTGCGCATGGAGGGCGATGAAGACCTCAACGATCGCGATGCGATGCTGGCGGTCCGGCATTTGCTGGTCGACGCACTGGGCAACGCGCAGACCAATGCACAAGCGCGTTTGCACCTGGGGATCTTGTTGCGTCAGTTTGGCGCGCCGCAGGAGCGGGCCGAGGCGGTCGCCTACCTGCTGAGCCTGGTCGAGCACCCCGACCCATGGATTGCCGGGCGCGCCAGCGCCGAGCTGGGGCTGGCCTGGATGCAGGGGCGCGGCACCCGTAAACAAAGCCGTTTTGCCGCCATCGAATGGGTGAACCGGGCCGCCACCTTGCAGCCGGGGGATTCGGCCATCGGCGCAATCCAGGCCGAGATCCTCAATTCACGCAACCGGGTGAAGACCTTGTTCACCCAGTGCGGTGCGGCCTTGTTCCGCGGCACCCTGCACGCCAGCGAGCTGCCGCCCGTGTGAACGGTGCAGCCTGGAGGGGTTCAGGCGCGCACGTAGACCCAGGCAGTCAGGCCCGAGGCGAGGGTGACGGCGATGCGCTTGTAGTCAGCGACTTCATAGCGGTCGGCAGCCGCCAGCTCTTCTTCGCTGATCTGGAAGACCATGCCGGCGACGCTGTCGTCGGCCTGGCTGCTGGGGGACACGATGGGGTGGTGGGACTTGCCGCTGGTCGCCAGCACGGCCGGGTCGGTAATTTCGACCCAGTCCTGCCGGTAGCCAGGCATCCGGTCGGCCTGGCCGGTCAGCTCGCGGCCGAAATTGGCCAGTTGCACGGCCTTGTCCTGCAAGGTGCCGTAGGAGAACAGCAGTACCGGGTATGCGCTGGAGGGCTGCATTCAGTTGTCCTGTGGGTTCGGGTTCAGCCGTGCTTCCAGCTCGGCTACTTGTTGTTCCAGGGCTTCGAGGCGGGCACGGGTGCGCGCCAGCACGACCATCTGGCTGTCGAATTCATCGCGGCTGACCAGGTCCAGCTTGCTGAAGGCACCTTGCATCAGCACCTTGAACTGGCTTTCCAGTTCGGCACGAGGCTGGGCGGTATCGCTGCTGAACAGGCGCGAGGCCTGGTCACTCAGGGCGTCGAGTAGGGCTTTGGGCGCGAGCATGGTTCGGCTGTCCACTGATACTGGGAAATGGCCGGCAGTGTAGCACGCACAAACCGGGCCTTTGAGTGGACGTTGGGCAGTGCTGCAGGAACGCGCGGTTGCACATTTTTCGAGCAAGGCGGCGAACCGCTACGCACCGAATTTGTGCATGTTTCCGGTGCTGGCGACTGGCCAATCCCCACTTGTTCCCATAAGCCGCTGTTTTCTCGTGGCTTGGTAGAACTGGCAAGCTTTCTGCAAAGACCACTACGAGCCATGCACTGATGCGGTTCTTTGTGACCAGGCAGTGCGCATGCGGAGCCGGATGCCGACGACGCGTTACAAAGCCAACTGCTGCGCTTAGACTTGAGACGGGTTTGTTTTCCTGGGGCAAGTCCACCAAATCGGGAGAGAGTTTCATGAAGCTAGTCACAGCCATCATCAAGCCGTTCAAGCTGGACGACGTGCGCGAGTCGTTGTCGGAAATCGGCGTGCAGGGCATCACCGTCACCGAAGTCAAAGGCTTCGGTCGGCAGAAAGGCCACACCGAGCTGTATCGCGGTGCTGAATATGTGGTCGATTTCCTGCCCAAGGTGAAGATCGATGTCGCCATCGATGACAAGGACCTTGATCGGGTAATCGAAGCCATCACCAAGGCAGCCAACACCGGCAAGATCGGTGACGGCAAGATTTTCGTGGTGAATCTGGAGCAGGCGATCCGAATCCGTACCGGCGAAACCGATACCGACGCGATCTAAGCAGCAAAAAAAGCCTCACCAAACCCAACGCCCCAGGAGAAAACAACATGACTCTGCGTAAGATCGCAGGGCTAGGAGCCCTATTGTCCCTCGTAATGCCCGGGCTTGCCCTGGCAGAGGAAGCTGCCCCAGCGCTGAACTCCGGCGACACCGCCTGGATGCTGACCGCAACGGCGCTGGTGCTGTTCATGACCATTCCAGGCCTGGCCTTGTTCTATGGCGGCATGGTGCGTTCCAAGAACGTGCTGTCGGTGATGATGCAGTGCTTTGCCATCACTGGCCTGATGAGCATTCTCTGGGTCATCTACGGCTACAGCATGGCCTTCGATACCAGCGGTATGGAAAAGGGCGTGCTCAACTTCAATTCCTTCGTCGGTGGCTTCTCCAAGGCGTTCCTCAGCGGCGTCACGCCCGGGAACCTGACCTCGGCCACCGCGCTGTTCCCCGAGGCGGTGTTCATCACCTTCCAGATGACCTTCGCCATCATCACCCCGGCGCTGATCGTCGGTGCCTTCGCCGAGCGCATGAAGTTCTCCGCGATGCTGGTGTTCATGGGTATCTGGTTCACCCTGGTCTACGCGCCGATCGCCCACATGGTCTGGAGCGGTGACGGTGCGCTGATGTGGGACTGGGGCGTACTGGACTTCGCGGGCGGCACCGTGGTGCACATCAACGCCGGTGTTGCTGGCCTGGTCTGCTGCCTGGTGCTGGGCAAGCGCAAGGGCTACCCGACCACCCCGATGGCCCCGCATAACCTGGGCTACACCCTGGTAGGCGCGGCCATGTTGTGGGTTGGCTGGTTCGGCTTCAACGCAGGCTCGGCCGCTGCCGCCAACGGTACCGCCGGCATGGCCATGCTGGTGACCCAGATCGCGACCGCCGCTGCCGCACTGAGCTGGATGTTCGCCGAGTGGGTCGGCCACGGCAAACCGAGCGCCCTGGGTATCGCTTCGGGCGTGGTCGCCGGCCTGGTCGCGATTACCCCGGCTGCCGGTACCGTGGGCCCGATGGGCGCCTTGGTGATCGGCCTGGCCGCAGGTGTGATCTGCTACTTCTGCGCCACCAGCCTGAAACGCAAGCTGGGCTATGACGACTCGCTGGATGCCTTCGGCGTACACGGCATCGGCGGTATCGTCGGCGCCATCCTCACCGGCGTGTTCGCGGCCCCGGCACTGGGTGGCTTCGGTACCGTGACCGACATCGGCATGCAGGTCTGGATCCAGGCCAAAGGCGTGATCCTGACCGTGCTGTACACCGCCATCGTCACCTACGTGATCCTCAAGGTGCTGGATGTGGTGATGGGCCTGCGGGTCAACGAAGAAGAAGAGTCGGTCGGCCTCGACCTGGCTCAGCACAACGAACGCGGCTACAACCTGTAACCGCGGCGCAGTAAAAAACTTGCCCGGCTTGCCGGGCATTTTTTTTGCCAGGTTTTTAGCATTTCGCGTACGGCAAACGGTTTATTCGCTACGTTTGCGACGTGGGCATAAAACTTACAAAACGTAGAGCGTTCAGGGTGCTTTGCTTTTTCTTCTGGCGCGCTAGAATGCGCGCCGAAGGGTGTTTGACAGTTGTCCGCACGCTTCGCCAGCCTTTGCTAGGCTTGCCAATAGCGAGTGGCCAGCAGGGGCTTATGGATTTGTCAGGTCCTGCCAGGAGCAGGGTCTGCTGGGTACCGCCTCCCATCAGGAGCGCCGACCCTAGGGCAGTGGCCTTACCACGGCCAGTTGAATTTTCACTGGTGGCTGCCGGTCTACGGCTGCACTGGTCTATAACTAACCTGCTTTTCGCAAGTCATGAGGTAGAACATGAGCGACGACGATCTGGAAAATGATGACCTCGAAGTAGGCGACGAAGACGAGGCTGATGATGGCCTCGAAGCTGCGGCTGATGATGTCGCTGAAGATGCCGGCGATGATGACAGCAGCCCGGCACCCACTGCCAAGGGCAAATCCAAGGCGGCCGTCTCGGTAGACGAGATGCCGAGCATGGAAGCCAAGCAGAAGGAACGTGATGCCCTGGCCAAGGCCATGGAAGAGTTCCTCGCTCGCGGTGGCAAGGTTCAGGAAGTCGAGGCCAACGTGGTCGCCGACCCACCCAAGAAGCCGGACAACAAGTACGGCAGCCGCCCTATCTGAGTGGCTGATCGTCAAGAAGCCCGCCGTCGCTGCGGGCTTTTTTGTGCCTGTTTCACAGCGTGTTCCGTGGCCCCTGTAGGAGCGGCCTTGTGTCGCGATAGGGCCGCAAAGCGGCCCCAATCAATTCATGTTGCGAAGCTGAAACCTCGGGGGCGCTGCGCACCCCTTTCGCGACACAAGGCCGCTCAGGGGGCGCGAGGTGCCGTCTGTCAGCGCCAGCGCGCGAGCACGTCGGGTAGCTGCGACAGGCGCTGGATCTCGGCATCGGGCGCCTGCTCGCCGACCCAGGCCTTGCCCTGCGGGTTGAACCACACCGCCCGCAGCCCGGCGCGCTGGGCGCCGGCGATGTCGTCGCCGGGGTGGTCGCCAATGTGCACGGCGGCACTGGCCTGCACTTCACCACGGCGCAGCGCCTCCAGGAACGGCGCCGGGTCGGGCTTGCCGATGCCGAGGTCTTCGGCACACAGGGCAAAGCGGAAGTAATCCGCCAACCCCAGCCGGCTCACGTCGGCGTTGCCGTTGGTTACCACACCCAGGGTGTAGTGGTGACGCAGGATCTCCAGCACCGGCTGTACTTCCGGGAAGATCTCCACCTGGTGGCGGGCATGCAGGAACACTTCGAAGCCTTCGTTGGCCAGCGCCTGCGCCTGCTTCTCGCTGTAGCCGACCTCTTCCAGGGCATGGAACAGCACCCGTCGGCGCAGGGCGCTGATACGGTGCTTGAGGCCAGGCTCGGCCTGCACCAGGCGCTCGCGGATGGCGAACAGGTGTTCCACCGGCACGCCACCGAGGATCGGGGCATTGGCTTCGAGCCAGTCGCGCAGCACCACTTCTGCGCTGGCAATCACCGGTGCGGTGTCCCACAGCGTGTCGTCGAGGTCGAAGGTGATCAGCTTGATGCTCATGAGTCTGTGCCTTTGCTGCGTTTGGCCCGAGGGTGGGCGCTGTCATACACCGCGGCCAGGTGCTGGAAGTCCAGGTGGGTGTAGATCTGTGTGGTGCCGATGTCGGCATGGCCGAGCATCTCTTGCACCGCGCGCAGGTCCTGGGACGATTCCAGCACATGGCTGGCGAAGGAATGGCGAAGCATGTGCGGGTGCAGGTGCTGGCCCAGCTCGCGCTCGCCAGCCGCCTTCACCCGCTGCTGGACTGCCCTTGGGCTGATGCGGTTGCCCTGGCGGGTAATGAACACCGCGCGGTCGCGCGGGTTGCCGATGCCTCGCAGGCGGTACCAGGCCTGCAGCGCTTCGCGGGCCTTGCGACCTACTGGCAATACGCGCGTCTTGCTGCCCTTGCCCAGCACCTGAACCAGGCCGGCGGCGAGGTCGAGGTGATCGAGGTCGAGGTTGGTCAGCTCGGACAAGCGCAGGCCCGACGAATAGAACAGTTCGAGCATGGCCTGGTCACGGCGAGCGATGAAATCGTCGTCGACGCCACCATCCAGCAGCTGCTGCGCGCGGTCGGTGTCCAGGACCTTGGGCAACCGGCGTTCACCCTTGGGCGGGCTCAGGCCGCTGGCCGGGTCGTGCTGGCACAAGCCCTCGCGGTTGAGATAGCGGTACAGGCCGCGTACTGCCGACAGCAGCCGCGCCAGGCTGCGCGAGGACTGGCCATGATGGTGCTGGCGGGCGATCAGCTGGCGCAGTTGCTGGATCTGCAGTGCCGGCCAGCCGGCAATGCCATGTTCCTTGCAGTAGGCAACGACCTTGTCCAGGTCGCGGCGGTAGCCCAGCAGGGTATGCTCGGACACCTGGCGCTCGTTGCGCAGGTGTGCGCAATAAGCCTCCAGCTGGCGTTCCATCAGCGTACCGGGCGCAGCGGCTGGGTGACGCGCGGCACAACGCGGCCAAGCACTTCGGCGATATAGCCAAGGAACAGGGTGCCGACGCTGCTCTTGTAGTGTTGCGGGTCGCGGCTGCCGATTGCCAAAACCCCGTGCAGGCCTTGATATTCCAGGGCGGCGACGGCGCTGGAGCCCACTTCCCGGCGCTGTTCTTCACCAAACAGGAAGGCCAGCTCGTGCTCGCGCAGGTTACCGCTGACGGTCTTGCCGCCGCCCAGCAGGGCGCCGATGGCCTGCTGCGCTTCGGCATTGCTGACCCAGCGCCCGACCGGTGCAACGTTATCGCCGAACAGGATCAGGCTGACGAAGGGCACCTGGAACTCCTGGCGCAGGCTGTCTTCGACCGCCATTACCACTTCCTCCAGGCTGCCGGCATCGAGCAGGTCGAGGATCAACCGGCGGGTCTTGTCGAACAGCCGGTCGTTGTCACGGGCCACGTCCATCAACTGCGACAGGCGGTGACGCATTTCGATGTTGCGATCGCGCAGCAGCTTGAGCTGGCGTTCCACCAGCGACACGCTGTCGCCGCGTTGGTGCGGGATGCGCTGCTCGAGCAGCAATTCATCGTGCTCGGCGAAGAAGGTGGGGTGCGCGCGCAGGTACGCGACAACCGCATCGGCATCGAGCTCGGCGGACTGCTTGGGTACAACCTGGGGCTGATCGGTCATGGCGGTTACTCGCTTAGAGACGAACCTGTCCTTCGTATACGCGTACGGCCGGGCCAGTCATCAGCACCGGTTTGCCGGGGCCGGCCCATTCGATGTGCAGGCGGCCACCGGGCAGGTCGAGGGAAACCGGGGAATCCATCCAGCCCTGGCTGATCGCTGCCACTGCGGCGGCGCAGGCGCCGGTGCCGCAAGCCTGGGTTTCGCCCGCACCGCGCTCCCACACGCGCAGGTTGGCGCGGTGACGGTCGATGACCTGGAGGAAGCCGGCATTCACCCGCTGCGGGAAGCGTGGGTGGTTCTCGATTTTCGGCCCCAGCTGGTGCACAGGCGCGCTACGTACATCGTCGACCCGCAGCACGGCATGCGGGTTACCCATGGACAGGGCGGCAATCGGATACACCTGGCCGTCGACTTCCAGTGGGTAGCTCAGCGCCTGCTCGTCGGCGACGAAGGGAATGTCCGCAGGGGTGAAGCGTGGCGGACCCATGTCGACACTGACCTGGCCGTCGTTCTGCACGTCCAGTTCGATGATGCCGCTCTTGGTTTCCACGCGGATGCGCTTTTTCGCGGTCAGGCGCTTGTCCAGCACGAAGCGGGCGAAGCAGCGCGCACCGTTGCCGCACTGCTCGACCTCCGAGCCGTCGGCGTTGAAGATGCGGTAGCGGAAGTCCACTTCCGGGTTGTTCGGTGCCTCGACGATCAGCAACTGGTCGAAGCCGATGCCGGTGTGGCGGTCGCCCCACTGTTTGGCGTGCTTGGGCTGGATGTGCGCGTGCTGGCTGACCAGGTCGAGGACCATGAAGTCATTGCCCAGCCCATGCATCTTGGTAAAACGCAGCAGCATGGGCTTACTCCGGCAGCAGGCTTTCGCCAGCGTACAATTCGGCGATGGTCTCGCGGCGGCGTACTTCGAAGGCCTGGTCGCCGTCGACCAGGATTTCAGCGCAACGGCCGCGGGTGTTGTAGTTGGAGCTCATGACAAAACCATAGGCGCCCGCGGACTGAACGGCCAGCAGGTCACCTTCGGCCAGGTTCAGCACGCGGTCCTTGGCGAGGAAGTCACCGGTCTCGCAGATCGGCCCGACCAGGTCGTAGGCACGGCCTTGGCCTTCACGCGGGGTGACCGCGCTGACACCCATCCAGGCCTGGTACAGGGCCGGGCGGATCAGGTCGTTCATCGCCGCATCGACGATGGCGAAGTCCTTGTGTTCGGTGTGCTTGAGGTATTCCACACGGGTCAGCAGAACGCCGGCATTGGCTACGATGTAGCGACCCGGCTCGAACACCAGGGCCAGGTCGCGGTCGCCGATGCGCTGGCGGATGGCCTTGATGTAGTCGGCCACCAGTGGCGGCTGTTCATCGCGATAGCGCACACCGACACCGCCGCCCAGGTCCAGGTGGCGCAGGTGGATGCCACATTCGGCCAGGCGGTCGACCAGCACCAGCAGGCGGTCGAGGGCGTCAAGGAAAGGCTCGACGCTGGTCAGCTGCGAACCGATGTGGCAGTCGACCCCGACCACTTCCAGGTTCGGCAGCTGCGCGGCGCGCACGTAGATGGCCTCGGCGTCGGCGATGGCGATGCCGAACTTGTTTTCCTTGAGGCCGGTGGAGATGTACGGGTGGGTGCCAGCGTCGACGTCCGGGTTGACCCGCAGCGAGACCGGGGCAACCTTGCCCATCTCGGCGGCCACCACTTGCAGGCGTTCCAGCTCGTCGGTGGACTCGACGTTGAAGCAGTGCACGCCGACTTCCAGGGCTCGGCGCATGTCCTCACGGGTTTTGCCAACACCGGAGAACACCACGCGGTCGGCGCGGCCGCCAGCGGCCAAGACGCGCTCCAGCTCACCGCCGGAGACGATATCGAAACCGGCGCCCAGGCGTGCCAGTACGTTCAGTACGCCGAGGTTGGAGTTGGCCTTGACCGCGAAGCACACCAGGTGCTCGGTGCCTTGCAGGGCGTCGGTGTAGCTGCGGTACTGGGCTTCGATGTGGGCGCGCGAATACACGTAGGTGGGGGTGCCGTAACGTTCGGCAATGGCCGACAGGCCCACGCCCTCCGCGAACAGCTCGCCGCCGCGGTAGTTGAAAGCGTTCATCTGGTTTCCTTACTGCGCTGGCGACTGCTCGGGCTCGGGCTGCAGCTCGGGTTGCTGCTCTTCCTGCGTCGGGGCCGGCTTGGCTTTTGGCTGGTGCTGGTGCGACTTGTGCGCTTTGCCGTTATCGCCGTCTTCAGGCAGGTACAGTGGGCCCTTCTGACCGCAGGCCGAAACGAGGCAGGCAACAGCGACCAGCGCCGCGAGGGAGGAAATCAGGCGCTTCATGGGTGAAATCCTTAGAAATATGCAGTATTGCGCCCGAGTATACCGAGCGACCGACGGCTTGCCTATGCAAGGGCAGGCCCGCCGGGCGGGCTATTCTTGGTGCTTGCCACGGCCCTTTCCCAAACCCAAAGGCACTGCGCTGGGTTCGAGTTCGTGCCGCTGCAGGCACGGCTAAAACTTTGCATTCGGCGGCAAGCGCCCGTATCTTGCCCGGCATGCCAGTAACGCAGCCAATTTCGAGGTTCCTGCAATGAGTTTGAGTGAAGCGCGTTTCCATGACCTGGTCGACACTACCCAACAGGCCTTGGAAGACCTGTTCGACGAGAGTGGCCTGGACCTGGACATGGAGAACTCCGCTGGCGTCCTGACCATCAAGTTCGACAACGGCAGCACGCTGATCTTCAGCCGCCAGGAGCCGCTGCGCCAGCTGTGGCTGGCCGACCGTTCCGGCGGTTTCCACTTCGACTATGACGAAGACAGCGGCAAGTGGGTGTGCGAGAAGAGCGATGAATTGCTGGGCGAAATGCTCGAGCGCATCGTCTGGGAACGGGCCGGCGAAAAGCTGGATTTCGACGAGATCTGATATGAGCGACACCCAGGCCCGGCCGCCCAAGCCGCTCTACAGCAATGTCAGCCCCGCCGTGCCGTCGCCGTGCATCAGCGTGTGCCGGTTGGACGAGCAGCGTATTTGCACGGGTTGCCACCGGCATGTCGAGCACATCCGCGAATGGCGTTCAGCCGATGACCAGCGGCGCCGGCAGATCTGCCGCGAAGCCCAGGCCCTGCGCGACCAGGCTAAGGCACACTGATCGCAAGGGCTTGAGTATTTACCCGGCTGTGGTAGTGTCGGGTTCTGCGTCGCTGACGCAACGCCATTACAAACCCCGCCCTTGGGCGGGGTTTTGCTTTATCTGCACGATGAAAACCGCCTGTTCAAAGGAGTCTGACTGGATCATGAGCACCAAGCCTTCCCTCATCCTCACCCGATTGGACGTACAACGTCTGGAGCGTCTGATCGACAGCCTCGACGAGAATACGCCGGGTGTGCTTGCCTTGATGGGCGAGCTGGACCGCGCCGAACAGGTGGTCGGTCACGAGGAAGTGCCAGCTGGGGTGGTGACCATGAATTCGCGCGTGCACTGCCGCGAGGAAGCCAGTGGCAAGGACTACCACCTGACCCTGGTGTACCCCAAGGATGCGGGGCCTGAAGGCAGGGTCTCGGTCCTGGCGCCGATTGGTTGCGCCTTGCTGGGATTGTCGGTGGGCGAGCAGATCGACTGGCCTGCACCGGGGGGCAAGACCCTCAAGCTGAAGCTGCTGGAGGTCGAGTACCAGCCAGAAGCGGCGGGCGATTTTGACCTGTAAGGCCCGGGTGCTTTCATCAGCCCATGGTGGGCTGGGTGGGAGCGGGTGAGCCCGCCCCCACAGCTACCGCAATGGGTCATTCGCCCAACACTTGCTCCAGGCCCTCGTTCAACGCCTGCTCCAGCTCCCGCTTGTAGCGCAGGTACAGCTGCGTCGACCCGAGCTGGTCATCCAGCAGCTCGGACAAGTCCAGGTCAGTGATATAGCACCGGTAGTGCCTGTTGCCGCGCCGCTGCCCAATGATCTGCCGGGCGACCACCGCATACAGCTGCTCGCCATGCTCCAGTTCGGAATATTCCTGCTGGTCGCAGTACAGTGTCACATGCGCAGCACCCGCCACCCCGGCCTGGATAATGGCCTGCACCTCGTAGTAGGGCTGGTCGTTACCTTCGGGGGCCGGGCGCGGCTCGCTGCTGCGCGCCTTGCCTGGGCCGGAGGGCAGCAGTTGTACGTAATGGATATCCAGGGACGCCGGCCGCAGGGTGTCCATCGGTAACCGGGCATCGCGGCGCATCACCACCGAACGCAGAAAACGCTGCAGCGGCAACAGCAGATGCGCTTCGTCATGCAGCGGCAGGCGTTGTTGCCACAAGGCGTTGTATTCATCCAGCACATACAGTTCGGCCCAGCTCCCCTGCAGGCGGTAGAACACCTGGATGCAGGCTGGCTGGCCCTGTTCCAGGACCAGGCGCAGGTCGTGGTCCTGCAGGGCGTTGGCGTCCAGGTACAGCGGGCTGTAGCTGCTGCGCTCTTGGCCCAGGTACGCCAGTAATGCCTCATGCTCGGCCAGGGTTGTCAGGCTGACGTGCCCGGCCAGCAACTCAAGCACATGCGTATGCTGGGCAACCTGCAGCAGGTAGCGGTGCTCAAGGCCCTGGTCCAGCAGAAGTTGCACCGTGTCGAAGACTTCCTCCACGCGCTGGGCGATGGCCTGGGCGCGGCTCTGGCAGAAACAGCGCACCCGCAGCCGTGGCCGCTGGCCGTGCAGCACCGGGCTGTTGAGGAAGTCGCGCAAGCAGCGCACCAGCGCATGTTCGCCGTCATAGCGCTGGACCAGCACTTCGTTCCAGCTGTTGAGGGTGACCTGGTCCAGGGTCAGCACCAGGTTCTCGCGCACCCCGGCATAGCTCAGCGAGTCGGTGCGCTCGGTGGTCATCAGGATGTTCAGGTCGCGGTGGTGACGCAGCGGGTCGATGGCGACGTTGACCAGCAGCAGTATCTCGTCGGCAACACTGGGCTGCAGCAGGCGCACCTCGCTGACGATCGGCAAGGGCAGGGGAATGCTCTGCTGCAGGCAGCCCACCAGGTTGAACAGCTCGATTTCGCTGAGGTCGCTGACGCCGGGGTGCAATGCCAGGCGTGTACTGCTGTCGATCACCCCGTTGCGGTGTGCCCAGGTCAGCAATTCGATCAGCTCGCGGCAGCGTTTCAGCGGGCTGAAATGCTCCACGTCATGCGTGCTCAGGTTGCCGGTGTACAGCCCCCAGTGATGGCTGCCGGGCTCCTTGCGGTTGGGCGCCTGGACCAGCGTCAGGGTGCCTTCGGCGAGGTCCGGGGCGATACCGGGGTTGATCAGTTCGACCTTGCCGGCGCGGCGCTCGAACGCTGCGTACAGGCGTCGGCCCAGCACGTTGAGGTCGCGCTGGTCGGCGCGGCTGCTGGCGTTCTGGGTGCGGGCGAACTGGCTGAGAAAGCGGTAGCTGTGGTTCAGTTCGGCTACCAGGTCACGGCGCTCCACGGCGACTTGCTGGACTTTCCACTGGCTGCGGCTGTCCAGCAGTGCCAGCTGGCGCCTGTCCCAGCCCCATTCGTCGGTCAGGCGCTGCAGCAGCCGGCGTTGCCAGCCAGTGGTCCGGGACGGGTCGCTGAGCTTCTTGTTCACCTTCAGGTACAGGCTGCGGCGTACCAACTCCAGGCGGGCCCGCTCGCCACGCTGCAGCAGGTAGTGTTCGATGCGCCGATAGACCATCACGTAGGGGTCCAGCTCGTCGAGGTCGAGCTGGTTGGCGAACACGGCTTGCTTGTAGTCCAGGCTCAGGCAGCGCACGGTAGGATGTTCGCTGGCATAGGCCTCGGTCAGCAACAGCTTGAGCAGCGACTTGTAGGGCGAGTCGATGCCCTTGAACAACTGCCACAGGCCGGCCCCGACGAACTCGCCAGGCGGGATGCTCGCCAGGCTGCCGAGGTCGAGGGCGTCCTGGCTGCGGATGAAGCGCTTGGACAGCAGGGTCTGGGTGTAGCTGTGGTAGTGCTGTTCCTGGTAGACCGGCACCAGCCACCACAACGGCGTGCGCCCGGCCAGCCAGATGGTGGTGCGGTAGAACTCGTCCAGCAGCAAGTAGTGCTGGGTCGTACCGCAATCGTCGGAGCCGAGCTGGCCGTCGCGTTGGCCCTGGGCGAAACCTTGTGTGTCGATCAGGAAGAAATGCGCCTCGGCGCCCAGGCTTTCTGCCCATGCCTCCAGCAGCTGGCATTTGCGCCGCAATTCGCCCAGCAACTCGTCGGCCAGGCCGGGGGCATGGCACACCCACAGGTCCATGTCGCTGTGCTCGGCCTGCGCCAGCGAGCCCAGGCTGCCCATCAGGAACAGGCCATGGATCGGGCGCGGCGGGTTGCCGTGGCGGGCCTTGTAGGTGAACGAGCGGGCCAGGCGCTGGGCCTCGAGCACCAGCTCGGCGCTTGGTTCGTAGCCTGATACACCGGCCGGGGTGCTGCCCGACACATAGCCTGGCAGCAGCGGATGGTTCACGTGGAACAGCAGCGGCAGCAACGTCAATACCTGTTGCTGGCGCGTCGACAGGCCTTCCAGTGCCCGCTGCAGCCGGCCCTGGTTAAGCCGCAGGAACCGCGCACGCAATGTCGCCAGGACTTTGCGGTCGATGCCTTCGTCCAGGTCGGGGCGGATTTCATGAGGGTGGTTCATTGCGCACTCGGGCCGGCCAGTGGAGCTGTGGCGAGTGTAGCCTGAGGGATCGGCGCTGGATAAGCGCCAATTGAAAGATTGACGTCATTTTGCCAGCGCGCACGGGTGGCAAGCTCCAGCTTTTCCTGCCGTTGAGGCATGATGGCTGCCTTGAATGAATGACGAGGTTACCCGATGCGTGTCTGGATCGATGCCGACGCCTGCCCCAAGGCGGCCAAGGATCTGGTCGTCAAGTTCGCCCTCAAGCGCAAGTTCGAAGTGGTCATGGTCGCGGGCCAGGCTGTGGCCAAGCCGGCGTTCGCCATCGTACGGCTGATAGTGGTACCCAGCGGCATGGACGCGGCGGACGATTATCTGGTGGAGCACGCCGTGCCTGGCGAACTGGTGATCTGCAGCGACGTACCGCTGGCCGACCGCCTGGTGAAGAAGGGCGTGGCAGCGCTGGACCCGCGTGGGCGCGAATTCGACGAGCGCAACATGGGTGACCGGCTGGCGGCGCGCAACCTGTTCACCGAACTGCGCGAGCAAGGCCAGGTGGGGGGAGGGCAGGCGCCTTACGGCGAACGCGAAAAGCAGGCGTTTGCCAATGCGCTGGACCGGATCATTGCCCGGCTTTCCAAGGCCTGAGGCGTACGCGCCCTGCGTAGGCGCGGCCTTGTGTCGCGATCGGGCTGCAAAGCAGCCCCAGCGTTATCTGCGTTGCAGCTGTAATCGAGGGGCTGCTACGCAGCCCGATCGCGACACAAGGCCGCGCCTACACCGGGCGCGCCAGCAAGAACCTATTCGTGCGCCAGCTCCAGCACCCGATCCACCAGCTTGTAGATGCCGCCAGCCGCCTCGCTGATCGACTTGGCCTCCATGTACGCCGGGGTGGTGACCAGCTTGCGCTGGGGGTCCTCGACGATATCGTGCACATCGCATTGTTCATGGGTGCCGCCCATCTTCACCACGGCCGCCGCAGTGTCTGCGTCGGTACCGATGGTGCAGACCACGCCCGGCCCGTAGATCTTCGCTGCCAGCGCCGGCGATATGCAGATCAGGCCAACCGGCTTGCATGCGCTGGCGAAGGCTTCGGCCAGTGCCAGCACGTCCGGGTTGACGCTGCAGTTGGCGCCTTCCACGGCAAAGTTGGAGAGGTTCTTCGCCGCACCGAAACCGCCCGGCACGATCAGCGCATCGAAGTCCTCGGCCTTGGCTTCGCGAATGTCCTTGACCTGACCGCGGGCGATACGTGCCGATTCCACCAGTACATTGCGCGACTCGGGCATCTCTTCGCCGGTCAGATGGTTGATCACCTGCAGCTGCGCAATGTTGGGCGCGAAGCACTGCACCTGCGCACCGCGCTGGTCGAGGCGCAGCAGGGTGATCACGCTTTCGTGGATCTCGGCGCCGTCGTAGACGCCACAGCCGGAAAGAATCACCGCTACTTTTTTTGTCATGCTCATTACTCCAGTGTCGAGGCGCTAAATGTCCTCTAGTTTGGCAGATGTCGCCATAGGGGTTCTGGCGCACGCGGCCTAATCTTGGTGGATAACGCCTGAGTTCGTGCCCATGGACCTGATATTGCTGGCCGTGCCGTTCTTCTTCGTGCTGATCGCCGTGGAACTGGTAGCCGACCGTGTGCGTGGCCAGCGCAATTTCACCCTGGCCGACTCGATCAACAGCCTCAGCACCGGCGCACTGTCGACCAGCACCGGGCTGCTGACCAAAGGGCTGGGGCTGCTCACCTATGCCTTCGTCTTCGAGCACCTGGCGCTGCTGCGCTTGCCGTCGCAGGCCTGGTGGGTATGGTTGCTGGCCTTTGTCCTGTACGACTTCTGCTACTACTGGCTGCACCGTCTGGGGCACGAGCGCAACGTGCTGTGGGCTGCGCATTCGGTGCATCACCAGAGCGAGGAGTACAACCTCACCACTGCACTGCGCCAGACCAGCAGCGGTTTCATCTTTTCCTGGATCTTCTACCTGCCGCTGGCGCTGGTCGGGGTGCCGCCAGTGGTGTTCATCACCGTGGCGTCGCTCAACCTGTTGTACCAGTTCTGGGTACATACCCGGCATATCGCCAAGCTTGGCTGGCTCGAGTGGGTGTTGATCACGCCATCCAACCATCGCGTCCACCATGCGCAAAATCCTGCCTACTTGGATCGCAACTACGGCGGCGTGTTCATTCTCTGGGACCGTCTGTTCGGCACCTTCAAGGAGGAGGACCCGGCCGAGCCGGTAGTGTTCGGGGTGACTACGCCGCTGGCCAGCTGGAACCCGCTGTGGGCCAACCTGCAGTTCTATGCCCAGCTCTGGCACGACGCCCGGCGTGCCGACAGCGTGTGGGACAAGCTGCGCATCTGGTTCATGCCCACGGGCTGGCGCCCGGCCGATGTGGCCGCCCGCTATCCGCAGGCCAGGCAGGACCTGGCGCGGTTTCGCAAGTTCGCAGTGGCCCTGGGGCGCCCGCAGCAGGCCTACGTGGCAGCGCAGTTCGTGGTTTACGTGGCGTTGGGCAGCTATCTGATGGACGTGGCCGAGCGCGTGCCAGGCGCCGCGCTGGTGCTCGGCTGGGTGTTGATGGCGTTTGGCTTGTTCGTGCTGGGTGCGCTGCTGGAGAACCGGCCGTGGGCCACGCGCCTGGAGCTGCTACGGCTGCTGGCCACTGTGCCGGCGCTGTACCTGGCCGGCGCCCTGGGCCTAGCGGTGGTCGTGCCGTTGGCCTGGCTCGTGCTCGTGGCTTATTGCCTGCTCAGCTTCTGGGGCCTGGGCCTGGCCCGCCGCCTTGCGCTCCGCACGCAAGGTCCGGAAGCGTCGGCGCAGCCATAGCAGGCCGCCCAGCGCCAGCAAGCCACCCAGCACCCATAGCTCGTAGCGCTTCACGTTGCCCAGCAGGCCTTCGAGAATGGCGCCGAAGTGGTACGCGGCGGCGCCCAGGGCCACTGCCCAGATCGCCGCGCCCAGGCCGTTCAGCAGCAGGTAGCGGCGCGGCGGGTAGCCCGACAGGCCGATGGCCACCGGCATGACCGTGCGCAGGCCATAGACGAAGCGGAAACTCAGCACCCAGATGTCGGGGTGGCGGCGGATGTGGTCCAGTGCCCGGTCGCCCATTGCCTGCCAGCGCGGTTTGCGGGCCAGGATCCTGCGCCCATGGCGACGGCCCATGAAGTACCACAGCTGGTCGCCGGCATAGCTGCCGAAAAACGCCACCAGGCACACCAGGTTGATGTCCATGTAGCCGCGGAACGCAAGGAATCCCGCAAGCACCAGAATGGTCTCGCCTTCAAAGAAGGTGCCTAGAAAAAGGGCGAAGTAGCCGAAATCCTGCAGGAATTGTTGAAGCATTTTCTGAGGTGCTGGCGAAATGAACGCGCAGCCTACCCCTTCGCGCGCATTCGTGAAAGTGTCCAAATGTGTCTCGACGTGAACATTTCCTACACGGAGAATGCCGGAAGGCACGCGCCACGGCTTGCCCTGCTGTGTAACACAGGCGTCATAATGGGCGCTTATCTTGCCGCTCAATTGATGATAGGGCGTTAACGTCCTCAGGAACGCCAGATGAATAATGAAGTGCTAACCCCTGTCGCGATCAAGGATGCTCAGGAACTCCCCGAAGAGATGGTGCAGACCCCGCCAGACCTGCCGCCGGCGCCCCAGCCCGTGGTAGAACCGGTGGCCCCGGCGCCTGCGCCGGCCCCGGCGATCACCGTCCCCGGCCTGGACGACAGCAGCCTGTACATTCATCGCGAACTCTCGCAGCTGCAGTTCAACATCCGCGTACTGGAACAGGCGCTGGATGAAAGCTACCCGCTGCTCGAACGCCTCAAGTTCCTGCTGATCTTTTCCAGCAACCTCGACGAGTTCTTCGAGATCCGCGTCGCCGGCCTGAAGAAGCAGATCAATTTTGCCCGGGAACTGGCCGGTGCCGACGGCCTGCAGCCGCACCAGGCATTGGCGCGCATCAGCGAGCTGGTACACAGCGAAGTGGAGCGCCAGTACGCGATCCTCAATGACGTGCTGCTGCCAGAGCTGGAAAAGCACCAGATTCGCTTCATCCGCCGCCGTTATTGGACACCCAAGCTCAAGACCTGGGTGCGCCGCTATTTCCGCGACGAAATCGCCCCGATCATCACCCCGATCGGCCTCGACCCGACCCACCCGTTCCCGCTGCTGGTGAACAAGAGCCTCAACTTCATCGTCGAGCTCGAGGGGGTCGACGCCTTCGGCCGCGATTCCGGCCTGGCGATCATCCCGGCACCGCGCCTGCTGCCGCGGGTCATCCGCGTGCCGGAAGAGGTGGGTGGCGCAGGGGACAACTATGTATTCCTGTCGTCGATGATCCACGCGCACGCCGACGACCTGTTCCAGGGCATGAAGGTAAAGGGCTGCTACCAGTTCCGCCTGACCCGCAACGCCGACCTGGCGCTGGATTCCGAAGAGGTCGACGACCTGGCCCGCGCGCTGCGCGGCGAGTTGTTCTCGCGTCGCTATGGCGATGCCGTGCGCCTGGAAGTGGCCGATACCTGCCCGAAACACCTGTCGGACTACCTGCTCAAGCAGTTCAGCCTCAGCGAAAGCGAGTTGTACCAGGTCAACGGCCCGGTCAACCTCACCCGCCTGTTCAGCATTACAGGCCTGGACAGCCACCCCGAGCTGCAATACACGCCGTTCACCCCGGCGATCCCCAAGCTGCTGCAAAACGCTGACAACATCTTTAGCGTGATCGGCAAGCAGGACATCCTGCTGATGCACCCGTTCGAGTCGTTCACCCCGGTGATCGACCTGCTGCGCCAGGCGGCCAAGGACCCGCACGTGCTCGCCGTGCGCCAGACCCTGTACCGCTCCGGTGCCAACTCGGAAATCGTCGACGCGCTGGTGGACGCGGCGCGTAACGGCAAGGAAGTCACTGCGGTGATCGAATTGCGTGCGCGTTTCGACGAAGAATCCAACCTGCAGATGGCCAGCCGCCTGCAGGCCGCCGGTGCGGTGGTGATCTACGGTGTGGTCGGCTTCAAGACCCACGCCAAGATGATGCTGATCCTGCGTCGCGAGCACGGCGAGATCGTGCGCTATGCGCACCTGGGAACCGGCAACTACCACGCCGGCAACGCCCGCCTGTACACCGACTACAGCCTGCTGACCTCCGACGACGCCCTCACCGAGGACGTCGGCAAGCTGTTCAGCCAGCTGATCGGCATGGGCAAGACCCTGCGCATGAAGAAGCTGCTGCACGCGCCGTTCACCCTGAAGAAGGGCATGCTCGACATGATCGCGCGGGAAACCCAGTTCGCCCTCGAAGGCAAGCCGGCGCACATCATCGCCAAGTTCAACTCGCTGACCGACGCCAAGGTCATCAAGGCGTTGTACAAGGCCAGCCAGTCGGGCGTGAAGATCGACCTGGTGGTGCGTGGCATGTGCTGCCTGCGCCCAGGTATCCCGGGGGTATCGCACAACATCCAGGTGCGCTCGATCATCGGCCGCTTCCTCGAGCACACGCGGGTGTTCTACTTCCTCAATGGCGGCGAAGAGCAGATCTACCTGTCCAGCGCCGACTGGATGGAGCGCAACCTCGACAAGCGTGTCGAGACCTGTTTCCCGGTGGAAGGCAAGAAGCTGTTGCTGCGGGTGAAGAAGGAGCTGGAAGGCTACCTGACCGACAACACCCACGCCTGGACCCTGCAGCCAGACGGGCGCTACGTGCGCAGCACGCCGACCGGCAACCAGAACCCGCGCAGTGCCCAGGCGACCCTGCTGGAACGCCTGAGCAACCCGGTACTCAACGTACGCTGAGGACGAAGCCGACCCGGGCCAGCCACTCCGCCTCGTTGGCGAAGTCGGCCTGGGTCAGCTGGTTCTGTTCCAGCCAGCCTTGCGGGAACACCACGTCCAGGCAATCGCCGGCAGCCTTCAGTTCCACCTTCGGCATCTGTTGGTTGCCGCGGATGTGGTGGAACAGGATGGCGAAGCGCAGCAGCACGCACAGGCGCAGCAGCTTGACCCCTTCCTCGCCCAGTTCGGCGTATTTGTCCTTGGGGATGTTGCGGCGGTGGCCGCGTACCAGCAAGGCCATCATCTGCTGGTCCTCGCGGGAGAAGCCCGACAAGTCTGAGTGCTCGATCAGGTAGGCGCCGTGCTTGTGGTAATGGTAGTGGGCGATGTCCAGGCCGATCTCGTGCACCTTCGCCGCCCAGCCCAGCAGGTCGCGCCAGTTTCCGTCCTTCAGGTCCCAGGCATCGGCGACCTGGTCGAACGCGTGCAGTGCCTTGCGCTCGACGCGTGCAGCCTGGCCCTGGTCCACGTGGTAGCGCTCCATCAGCGAATTCAGGGTGCGCTCGCGCACGTCTTCGTGGTGGTGGCGGCCCAGCAGGTCGAACAGCACACCCTCGCGCAGGGCGCCGTCGCAGTGGTCCATGCGCTGCAGTTCCAGCGCATCGAAGATCGCCTCGAGAATCGCCAGGCCGGCCGGGAAGATGGCCCGGCGGTCGGGTTTGACGCCGTCGAAGTCGATCTTGTCGACCTCACCCAGCTTGAACAGCTTGCGCTTGACCCAGGCCAGGCCCTCGGCATTGACCTCGCCATTGCCCAGGCCACCGGCCTTGATGGCTGCGCCGATGGCGCGGATGGTACCGGACGAACCGATGGCCTCGTCCCAGGTCAGGCGATGCAGGGCGTTCTCGATGCTCATCAGTTCCAGGCGCGCGGCGGTGTAGGCCTGGGCATAGCGGGCCGGGGTGATCTTGCCGTCGCGGAAGTAGCGCTGGGTGAAGCTGACGCAGCCCATCTGCAGGCTTTCGCGCAGCAGCGGCTCGAAGCGTTGGCCGATGATGAACTCGGTACTGCCGCCGCCGATGTCGGCGACCAGGCGTTTGCCCGGTGTATCGGCCAGGGTGTGCGACACGCCGAGGTAGATCAGGCGCGCTTCTTCACGGCCGGAGATGACCTCGACCGGGTGGCCGAGGATGGCTTCGGCGCGCTGGATGAATTCGTTGCGGTTGCGCGCTTCGCGCAAGGCGTTGGTACCGACGATGCGCACCGAGCCGGCGGGCATGCCGTTGATCAGCTGGGAAAAGCGCTTGAGGCAGTCCAGGCCCCGTTCCATGGCTTCTTCGCTGAGCTTGCGCTCGTCGTCGATGCCGGCGGCCAGCTGAACCTTCTCGCCGAGCCGCTCGAGGATGCGGATTTCGGTATGGTGGGCCTTGGCCACGACCATGTGAAAGCTGTTGGAGCCAAGGTCGATGGCGGCGATCAGGGACAGGTTCTTCGCGATGGTATGCGGCATGATCTGGTTGTTCTCGGTCGTTAACCCGGCAATCGTGCCACGATAGCAGGCTATCGCCAACGCGTGGCATACAGCCGTTGAGCAGGCCTTGATGCAAGGCAATGTGCCAGTCGATGCTATGACACTGGCGTGACAGTTTCGATTCGTGGCGTCTTGCACAACTATAGTTACACTCAATCGTCCGCGGCTTCCTGTAGGAGTCGGGTGCGGCTATGATGGGCAACGTTTTTTATTGCTTACGACCTTGGAGATTTCCATGAGCGACAAAATCAAACACGTCACCGACGCCAGCTTCGAAGCCGATGTACTGCAGGCTCAGGGTCCGGTGCTGGTCGACTACTGGGCTGAATGGTGCGGCCCATGCAAGATGATCGCTCCGGTTCTGGACGACATCGCTGCCACCTACGAGGGCAAACTGACCGTCGCCAAGCTGAACATCGACGAGAACCAGGAAACCCCGGCCAAGCACGGCGTGCGTGGCATCCCGACGCTGATGCTGTTCAAGAACGGCAATGTCGAGGCCACCAAGGTCGGCGCACTGTCGAAATCGCAGCTGGCCGCGTTCCTCGACGCCCACCTGTGATAGCAAAAAGCCCCGCGAATGCGGGGTTTTTTTTGCCTGCAAAGGTCTGTGGCGGTACGATTTCCACCGTCAAAACCACTAGACGTCGAAAAAAGCAAGTGTTACATTCGGCCTCGCACTGCTTCTCCAGTGCCCTCTACACGCCGTCGCCGAAGCATCCCTAATTCGAATCAGTACGCGATCCTGTCGCCATCTAGCGGCGCGGCTTCATTAAGCCAGAAGCTTAATTCTCCCTTCTTACATGATTACGTCATTCCCCTTATGAACCTGACTGAACTCAAGCAAAAGCCGATTACCGATCTTTTGGAAATGGCCGAACAGATGGGCATCGAAAACATGGCCCGTTCGCGCAAACAGGACGTGATTTTCGCCCTGCTGAAGAAGCATGCGAAAAGCGGCGAAGAGATCTCGGGTGACGGCGTGCTGGAGATTCTCCAGGATGGTTTCGGTTTCCTGCGTTCGGCTGATGCGTCCTACCTGGCCGGCCCCGACGATATCTATGTCTCGCCCAGCCAGATCCGCCGCTTCAACCTGCGTACCGGCGACACCATCGTCGGCAAGATCCGCCCACCGAAGGAAGGGGAGCGTTACTTCGCCCTGCTGAAGGTCGACACCATCAACTTCGACCGCCCGGAAAACGCGAAAAACAAGATCCTGTTCGAAAACCTGACGCCGCTGTTCCCGAACAAGCGCCTGAAGATGGAAGCCGGTAACGGCTCCACCGAAGACCTGACCGGTCGCGTCATCGACCTGTGCGCGCCGATCGGCAAAGGCCAGCGTGGCCTGATCGTGGCGCCGCCGAAGGCCGGCAAGACGATCATGCTGCAGAACATCGCGGCCAACATCACCCGTAACAACCCCGAGTGCCACCTGATCGTCCTGCTGATCGACGAGCGCCCGGAAGAAGTGACCGAAATGCAGCGCACCGTGCGCGGCGAAGTGGTTGCCTCCACCTTCGACGAGCCACCAACCCGCCACGTGCAGGTTGCCGAGATGGTGATCGAGAAGGCCAAGCGCCTGGTCGAGCACAAGAAGGACGTAGTCATCCTGCTCGACTCCATCACCCGTCTGGCGCGTGCCTACAACACCGTGATCCCGAGCTCCGGCAAGGTACTGACCGGTGGTGTCGACGCCCATGCCCTGGAGAAGCCGAAGCGCTTCTTCGGCGCCGCGCGTAACATCGAGGAAGGCGGCTCGCTGACCATCATCGCTACCGCGCTGGTCGAAACCGGCTCGAAGATGGATGAAGTGATCTACGAAGAGTTCAAGGGCACCGGCAACATGGAACTGCCACTGGACCGTCGCATCGCCGAGAAGCGTGTGTTCCCGGCCATCAACATCAACCGCTCGGGTACCCGTCGCGAAGAGCTGCTGACCGCCGACGACGAACTGCAGCGCATGTGGATCTTGCGCAAGCTGCTGCACCCGATGGACGAAATCGCCGCCATCGAGTTCCTGGTCGACAAGCTCAAGCAGACCAAGACCAACGACGAGTTCTTCCTGTCGATGAAGCGCAAGTAAGCGTTTCAGGCCAGGCAGTAATTGGGGCCGCTTCGCGTCCCTTCGCGGGCACGCCCGCTCCCACAGGTTCTGTGTGATCCTTGTGGAAGCGGGCGTGCCCGCGAAGGGGCGCGAAGCGGCCCCAATGCATTTTTGCCCCCAAACAGAGCCCGAACGGCGCTACACTCTGCACCCCGACCGATACGGCCAACATGAGGCTCCTGCATGCAGTATCGCGACTTGCGCGACTTCATCCGTGGCCTGGAACAGCGCGGCGAGCTCAAGCGCATCCAGGTTCCGATCTCCCCAGTGCTGGAAATGACCGAGGTCTGCGACCGCACCCTGCGCGCCAAGGGCCCAGCGTTGCTGTTCGAAAAGCCCACCGGCTTCGACATCCCGGTGCTGGGCAACCTGTTCGGCACGCCGGAGCGCGTGGCCATGGGCATGGGCGCCGAATCGGTGGCGGAACTGCGCGAAATCGGCAAGCTGCTGGCCTTCCTCAAGGAGCCCGAGCCGCCGAAGGGGCTGAAGGACGCCTGGTCCAAGCTGCCGATCTTCAAGAAAGTCGTGTCGATGGCGCCAAAGGTGGTCAAGGATGCGGTGTGCCAGGAAGTGGTGGTCGAGGGTGACGATGTCGACCTCGCGGCGCTGCCGATCCAGCACTGCTGGCCGGGCGACGTCGCACCGCTGATCACCTGGGGGCTCACCGTCACCCGCGGCCCGAACAAGGACCGTCAGAACCTGGGCATCTATCGCCAGCAGGTGATCGGCCGCAACAAGGTCATCATGCGCTGGCTCAGCCACCGTGGCGGCGCCCTGGACTACCGCGAGTGGTGCGAGAAGCACCCCGGCCAGCCGTTCCCGGTCGCCGTGGCCCTGGGGGCGGACCCGGCAACCATCCTTGGCGCGGTGACGCCGGTGCCGGATACCCTGTCGGAATATGCCTTCGCCGGCCTGCTGCGTGGCAACCGTACCGAGCTGGTCAAGTGCCGGGGCAGCAGCCTGCAGGTGCCGGCCACCGCCGAGATCATTCTGGAAGGGGTGATCCACCCGGGCGAGATGGCCCCGGAAGGCCCGTATGGCGACCACACCGGCTATTACAACGAAGTGGACAGCTTCCCGGTGTTCACCGTCGAGCGCATCACCCACCGGCAAAAACCGATCTACCACAGCACCTATACCGGCCGCCCACCGGATGAGCCGGCGATTCTCGGTGTGGCACTGAACGAAGTGTTCGTGCCGATCCTGCAAAAGCAGTTCCCGGAAATTGTCGACTTCTATCTGCCGCCGGAAGGCTGTTCGTACCGCATGGCGGTGGTCACCATGAAAAAGCAGTACCCAGGCCACGCCAAGCGCGTGATGCTGGGTGTGTGGTCGTTCCTGCGACAGTTCATGTACACCAAGTTCGTTATTGTCACCGACGATGACATCAACGCCCGCGACTGGAACGATGTGATCTGGGCCATCACCACACGCATGGACCCCAAGCGTGATACGGTAATGATCGACAACACGCCTATCGACTACCTCGACTTTGCGTCGCCGGTATCGGGGCTGGGGTCGAAGATGGGCCTGGACGCCACGCACAAGTGGCCGGGCGAGACGACACGCGAATGGGGGCGGGTCATCGTCAAGGACGAAGCCGTTACCCGCCGTATTGATGAGCTGTGGGATCAGTTGGGAATAGATTGATGCAGGTAACGTTGCAGCCGTCCGGGGCGGTGCTGGCGCTCGAACCCGGGGAACGGATCCTGGATGGAGCGCGGCGGCTGGGCTATGACTGCCCGAACAGCTGCCGCAATGGCAATTGCCATGTTTGCGCCGCGTTGCTGGTCGAAGGCCGGGTTCGCCAGGATGGCGAGGTCCGTGACCATGGTGAGCTGTTTACCTGCATAGCCGAGCCGCTGGAGGACTGTGTGTTGCTCTGGGATGGTGTGCTCGCCCTGGGCGAGCTGCCGGTGCGCAAGCTGGCGTGCAGCGTCAGTGAATGCGTCGAGGTGGGTGGCGATGTCTGGCGTGTGCGCTTGCTCGCGCCAGCCGGCAAGCCGCCGCGCTATCACGCTGGGCAATACCTGATGATCGAGCGCGACGGCGGCAAGCAGGCAGCGTTTTCGCTGGCTTCCGCCCCTCATTCCGGGCGTGAGCTGGAGTTGCATGTGCTGGCGCGCGAGCCCAGCGCCGAGCAACTGATTGCCCAGCTGCAGCGCGACCGCCTGGCGCGCATCGAAATGCCGTTCGGCGACACCCACCTGGCCGAGCTGCCTGACGGGCCGCTGGTGCTGATCGCGGCAGGCACAGGCATGGGCCAGATGCACAGCCTGGTCGAGCATTGCCGGGCGCAGGGCTTCCGCCACCCGGTGCACCTGTACTGGGGCGTGCGCCGGCCCGAGGATTTCTACCAGATCGAGCATTGGCAAGAATGGCAGCGCCTGCCCAACCTGTTCCTGCATCAGGTCGTCAGCGACCTGTGCGGCTGGGAAGGCCGTTGCGGCATGCTGCATGAGGCGGTCTGCGAAGACATTGCCGACCTCAATACCGTGCATGTCTATGCCAGCGGCTCGCCAAACATGATCTATGCCACGCTCGATGCCTTGGTCGAAGCTGGCATGGACGCACACCGCATGCGTGCGGATGTGTTTGCCTACGCCCCGCGCGGTTAATAACCGAAGTTTCAAAGTGTGGGTATAAGGCGGTAATTGTTACCGCCTTGGCTAATAACTTTCACGTCGCCTGGAATAATAATTCCCAATCGTCGGAATGCCCGATGAAAATTTCGACATATACTTGAGCTGACGCACCGGTCTGTCTTAGGTTAGGCATGTCTCCCGTGCGGGAGCGGGTTTGCCGGCGACAGGGCCGGCACAGGCGGTATGCCACGACTGCCTCGAATGGTTTTTCGCTACATGCGTAGTTCACAGGGAATTATGGCGGCAGCTTATGTCGGCACTTGAAAGTTCGTCCTGGAAAGTTACTTATCCTCCCTCGCTCGACTTCGGTCAGCAATTGACCCACGAGCAACTGTACAACTCCATGCAGAGCACCATGTCTCGCCATCAGGGTGGGCCGGTGTGGCTGTTTGCCTATGGTTCCTTGATATGGCGACCGGAGTGCAACTCGGTGGAGCGTCAGCGTGCTCGGGTGCACGGTTACCATCGCGGCTTGTATTTGTGGTCGCACGAACACCGCGGCACGCCGGAAACCCCTGGGCTGGTATTCGGCCTGGACCGGGGTGGTTCCTGCAGCGGCTTTGCCTACCGGTTGGATGAAAGCAACCTGGACGACTCACTGATGGCCCTGTGGCAGCGCGAAATGCCGTACCCGGCGTATCGGCCGCACTGGCTCAACTGCCGGCTGGGTGATGGCAGCAAGGTGCAGGCGCTGGGCTTTGTGCTGGAGCGGCACCTGCCGTGCTATGCCGGGAACTTGCCCGATACCTTGCTGAGCCAGATCCTGGCCAATGCCAAGGGGCGCTATGGCACTACCCGTGACTATGTCGAGCAGACCTTGAATGCCCTGCGCAGTCACCAGATGCCCGATCGCAACCTCGAAGCGCGGTTCCGCCGCTGCCATAACCTGCGGGAAGTTTGAGTAGTCGGGGCCGCTTTGCGGCCCATCGCGACACAAGGCCGCTCCTCCAGGGCAATGCGTGACCCTGTAGAAGCGGCCTTGTGTCGCGATGGGCTGCGCAGCAGCCGCAAAATCAGTGAGCCAGCACCACCAACTTACCCACAGCCTGCCGCTGCCCCAGCCTTTCAATGGCCGCGCCCGCCTCAGCCAGTGGATAAGTCTGCGACACCAGCGGCTTCAGCTTGCCTTCGGCATGCCAGGCAAACAGTTGCTCGAAGTTGGCCGCATTGTCCTGCGGCTGGCGTTGCGCAAACGCCCCCCAGAATACCCCCAGCACCGCGGCGCCCTTGAGCAACACCAGGTTGGCTGCAAGCTGCGGAATCGTCCCGCTGGCAAAGCCCACCACCAACAGCCGGCCATTCCAGGCCAGCCCGCGCACCGCCTGCTCGAACAGCTCACCGCCCACCGGATCATAGATCACGTCCACGCCCTGGCCGCCGGTCAGGCGCTTGATCTCGTCACGCAGGCTGGCCTGGCTGTAGTCGATCAGTTCATCGGCGCCGGCCGCCTTGGCCACGGCCAGTTTCTCCGCATTGCTGGCCGCCGCGATCACCCGTGCGCCCATGGCCTTGCCGATTTCCACCGCCGCCAGGCCGACCCCACCGGATGCGCCCAGTACCAGCAGGGTTTCACCTGCCTGCAGCTGGCCACGCTGGCGCAGGGCATGCATGGAGGTGCCGTAGGTCATGCCGAATGCTGCAGCGGTGGTGAAGTCCATGCTCGCCGGCATCGGCAGCACGTTGTAGAACGGCACCGCCACCTGTTCCGCGAACGCCCCCCAGCCGGTGAGCGCCATGACCCGGTCGCCGACCTTGAAGGCGCCGGCCTTTTCTCCGACCGCAGCCACCACGCCGGCTGCCTCGCCGCCGGGGGAGAACGGCAACGGTGGCTGGAACTGGTACTTGCCTTCGATGATCAGGGTGTCGGGAAAGTTGACCCCGGCAGCCTGCACATCCAGCAGGATCTCGTTCTTCTTCGGTACCGGGCTGGCCACCTCTTCCAGCACCAGGTCACGCGCCGGGCCCAGGGTTTTGCACAACACAGCTTTCATCGGGGCTATTCCTTTGCGGGTAGTGGCCGATAAGTGTAGGAGGGCCGCCTGAGCGGTCAACGAGCATGGCCGGTCCTGATGGCGTGGCATAAGCCCAGGCTTGGGTTTGAGCGGAGTGCTGGGTAAGCTGGCGACAACTGTATTGAGGAGCGAATTCGTGAAAGCGTGGATCTTGATGGTGCTGGCGCTGCTGCTGCCGGCTGCGGCCATGGCCGAGGAAGCCAAGGAAGGGGCGCCCAAGGTCGCCTACATCAGCCTGAGCCCGCCCTTTGTCGGCAACTATGCCCTCGACGGCAGCCCGCGGCTGCGCGTGTACAAGGCCGATGTGGCCCTGCGCGTGACCGGCGACGAAGCGGCCAAGGCGGTGAAGCATCACGAGCCGCTGATCCGCAACCAGTTGGTGGCGCTGTTTACCCAGCAATCGGTGGAAAGCATGAGCAATGTCGAGGCCAAGGAGCATCTGCGCCAGGAAGCGCTGAAGCAGGTGCAGCAGGTGATGGAGGCGGAAGAGGGCAAACCGATCGTCGAAGACCTGCTGTTCAACAACCTGATCGTGCAGTGACCTGCAGCCCACGTCGCTCGTGTTCGCGGGCCAAGCCCCTGCCATAGGGGCTTGCAAGCCTGGCGCTCAGTTCAGGACGCCAGGCTACGGCGAAACCGTGCCAGCGCCACGCTGAAGAACACCAGGCCGATCACCGCCAGCGCCAGGATGTCCGGCCACACCACTGTCCACCCGGCATCCCGGAACAGGATCGCCGCGCCAAGGCTGACGAAGTGCGTCGATGGCGATCCCTGCATCACCCATTGCAACCATTGCGGCATGCTGTCCAGTGGTGTGCTGCCGCCGGACAGCAACAGCATCGGGATGATCACCGGGATCGCCAGCAGGCCGAACTGCGGCGTCGAGCGTGCCAGGGTGGCGAGGAAGATGCCCAAGGCCGTACTGGCGAACAGGTACAGCGCCGTCACCGCCAGGAACAACCCCATCGAGCCGGACAGCGGCACGCCCAGCGCACCCTTGACCACCACCACCAGCGAAATCCAGGTGCAGATCACCACTACCAGCGCATTGCTGGCGATTTTCGCCAGCATGATTTCCAGGGCGGTCAGCGGCAGCACCAGCAGGTGGTCGAGGGTGCCATGTTCGCGCTCGCGCAGCAGTGCGGTGCCGGTGAGGATGATCGCCAGGATGGTGATGTTGTTGACGATCTGGATCACCGCCAGGAACCAGCCACCCTCCAGGTTGGGGTTGAACAGGGCCTTGGCATTGATCGCGATCGGGCTCTGGGCGTCCGCCCGCTGGCCGTACTCGAGCAGCTCGCGTTCGAAGATGCGGCCGATATAGCCGGCGCCCATGAACGCCTGGCTCATGGCGGTGGCATCGACGTTGATCTGCAGCTCCGGCGAGCGCCCGGCCAGCAGGTCGCTCTGGAAGTTCACCGGCACATTGATGACGAAGGTGTACTGGCCGCTGTCCATGGCCTGGTCCAGGCGCTCCGGGGCCAGCGGCACAGCGGGCTGGAACTCGGGCGGTTGCAAGGCTTCGCTGAGCTTGCGGGACAGCAGGCTGTGGTCTTCGTCGACCACCGCGACGCTGGCATTGTGCACGCCAATCACCGAACCGGCTGCCGGCATGTAGATGGCCACGCTGAAGGCGTACAGCAGGAATAGCAGCAACACGCTGTCATGGCGCAGGCTGGTCAGTTCCTTGAGGCCCAGGCGCAGCGTGTGGCTGAAGCGCGACATGTCAGGCCTCCTGCTTCTTCAGCATGGCCAGGCTGAGGCCGGTGAATACGGCGAAGAAGCCCAGCAGGATCAGGCACTGCGGCCACAATTCGCGCAGGCCCAGCGCCTTGGTGAAGGTGCCCACCGCAATATCGAGAAAGTAGCCCGCCGGGAACAGCTGGCCCATCACTGCCGCTGCACCGTCCAGCGACGAGCGTGGCACGATCAGGCCGGAAAACTGGATGGTCGGCAGGCTGGTGATGATCATGGTGCCGAGGATGGCGGCGATCTGGGTGCGAGTGAAAGCCGAGATCAGCAGGCCCAGGCTGGTGGTTGCCAGCAGGTAGGCCACGCCGCCGCAGGCCAGGGCCAGCACACTGCCCTTGAGCGGTACGGCGAACAGCCAGCGGTTCATCGCCACCAGCAGCGCCAGGTTGACCAGGCTCACGGCCAGGTACGGCATCTGCTTGCCGAGCAGGAACTCCAGGCGGGTGAGCGGTGTGGCATAGAAGTTGGTGATGGCGCCAAGCTCTTTCTCGCGGACGATGCCCAGCGCGGTAAGCATGGCCGGGATGAAGGCCAGGATCAGGGCCATCACACCCGGGCCGATGGCATTCACGCTGACCACGTCCTGGTTGTAGCGAAAACGTGTTTCCAGGCGCACCAGGTCCTGGCGTGGCTGGGGCTGTTTGCTGGCCTTCGCCAGCTGTTCGAGGTTGGCCTGGTGCACGGCTTCCACGTAGTTGCGGCTGGTTTCGGCGCGGAACGGCATGCCACCGTCGAGCCAGGCGGCCACCACCGGTTGGCGGCCAGCATACAGGTCGCGGCCAAAGCCGGGCGGAATTTCCAGCGCCAACTTGATCTCCGAGCGCTGCAGGCGCTGGTGCATGTCGCGGGAATCGCGGATCGGCGGTTGCTCGGCGAAATAGCGCGAGCCACGGAAGGCTTCGAGGTAGGCGCGGCTTTGCGGGCTCTGGTCTTGATCGTGGACGGCGAAGGCGAGGTTTTCCACATCCAGCGAAATGCCATAACCGAAGATCACCATCATGAACATCGCGCCCAACAGGGCGAAGGCCAGGCGTACCTTGTCGCGCAGCAGTTCCTTGCCCTCGCGGCTGGCCACGGCCAGCAGGCGCCGCAGGCTGAAGCCTCGGCGTAGCGCCGGTGCAAGCGTGGCGGCCTGCTCCAGCACGGTGCTGTCGGTGGCCGGCGGGGCCGGCTCCTGGGCGTGTTCCAGGCAGCGCACGAACGCGTCTTCGAGGGTGTCGCCCTGGTACTGACGCTGCAGGGCATCCGGCGTGTTGCAGGCCAGTACCCGACCGGCGTGCATCAGCGAGATGCGGTCGCAGCGCTGCGCTTCGTTCATGAAGTGGGTGGACAGGAAAATGGTCACGCCCTGCTCGCGTGACAGCTCTACCAGCAGGCGCCAGAAGTCGTCGCGGGCGGCCGGGTCGACACCGGAGGTGGGTTCGTCGAGGATCAGCACTTCCGGGCGGTGCAATACCGCGACAGCCAGCGACAGGCGCTGGCGCAGGCCGAGGGGCAGGGCACCGGATGGCTGGTTGGCAATGGCGCCGAGGTCGAAGCGCTCGATCAGTTCATCGATGCGTTGGGCGCTCTCTGCCTTGGGCAGGTCGAACAGGCGCGCATGCAGGGTCAGGTTCTGCCGTGTGCTGAGTTCGCCATACAGCGAAAAGCTCTGCGACATGAAACCGACCCGCTTGCGCGTGGCCAGGTCGCTGGCATCCACCGGGCGGCCGAGCAGGCTGGCGCTGCCCTCACTGGCCGGCATCAGCCCGGTGAGTACCTTCATGGTGGTGGTCTTGCCGCAGCCGTTGGAGCCGAGAAAGCCGAAAATTTCCCCGCGGCCAATGGCGAAACTGACTTTGTTCACCGCCGTGAAGTCGCCAAAGCGCAAGGTCAGGTCGTGGGCTTCGATCGCCACCGGGCCGTCAGACGCCGGGCGTGGCGGGATGACCAGCGGCGGGTGTTGCGCCTTGCCCGCACCCTGGTAATGGGTGAAGGCATCGTCCAGCTTGCCGCTGGGGGTGGCCGCAGCCAATTCATGGCTAGGCCCGGCGGCCAGCAGGCGGCCGCCATCGAGCATCAGGCAGTGCTCGAACTGTTCGGCTTCTTCCATGTACGCAGTGGCCACCAGCAGGGTCAGTTGCGGGCGTTGCGCGCGAACCTGTTCGACCAGCTCCCAGAAGCGCCGCCGCGACAGCGGGTCGACGCCAGTGGTCGGCTCATCGAGGATCAGCAGGTCCGGCTCGTGGATCAACGCGCAACACAGGCCCAGTTTCTGTTTCATCCCGCCTGACAGCTTGCCCGCCGGGCGCTCGGCGAAGCGCTGCAGGTCGGTGGCCTGCAGCAGGTTGGCCATGCGTTGCTCGCATTCGCGGTGGCCGAGGCCGAACAGGGTGGCGAAAAAGCGGATGTTCTCGCTGATCGACAGTTCCGGATAAAGGTTGTTGCCCAGCCCTTGCGGCATGAACGCCACTTTGGGGTACAGCGCCGCGCGGTGGCGCCGCTGACGGATCGAACCACCCAACACCTGCAGTTCGCCCTGTTGCAGGCGCTTGACCCCGGCGATCAGGCCCAGCAGGGTCGACTTGCCAGCCCCGTCCGGACCGATCAGCGCGCAGCGGGTGCCAGCCGGCAGGCTGAAGCCGAGGGTGTGCAAGGCCGCCCGGTCGCCATAGCAATGGCTGATGCCTTCGGCCAGCAGTGCCGGGGCGTTCATTGCAGGTTGGCCGGCCAGTCCACCTCAGCCGTGCGTACATAGCCGGCACCTGGCATGCCCGGTTTGGCCTGCGGCACGGCGCCCGGGTCACTCAGGCGCAGTTTGACCCGGAACACCAGCTTCTGCCGTTCGTCGCGGGTTTCCACCTGTTTGGGGGTGAACTGGGCCTTGGCGGCGACGAAGGCTACCTTCGCCGGCAGTGCCCGCTCGGGCAGGGCGTCGAGCACGATGCGCGCCTGATCGCCGACGGTCAAGCGGCCGCTGGTGGAGGCTGGCAGGTACAGGTTCATGTACTGGTCGCTGGGGTCGATCAGCATCAATACACGGCCGCCGGCACCCAGCACTTCACCGGGTTCGGCCAGGCGCAGTTGAATGATGCCGTTGATCGGCGCGCGCAGGCTGCTGTCGTCAATTTCGCTGGTGAGCTGCGCCACCTGGGCTTCGGCAGCACCGATGGCAGCCTTGATGGCGGCCAGCTGGGCGCGAGCGGCGACCACCGCTGCGTTTGCCGTGTCGAAGCGCGCCTGTTGCTGGTCAAGCAACTGCTGGCTGGCGTATTTACGCTGGAAAATCTCGCGCACACGCTTGAGTTCCTGGCTGGCCAGCAGCAGCTCGCTCTGGCGCAGCTGTACGCTGGCCTGGGCGGCGGCATAGTTTTCCCGGGCGCGCAGCACTTCGGCTTCGGCCTGGCTGCGTTGGGCTTCCATGGTGCGCGTGTCGATACGTGCAAGCAATTGCCCGCGGGTTACCTTGTCACCTTCATCGACCAGTACTTCGGCCAGGCGGCCGGGGATCTTGCTGGCGATTTGCACTTCGGTGGCTTCGAGGCGACCGTTGCCCATGCTCAGGCCTTCGGGCAACTGGTCGTGCAGCGACTTCCAGTACCCCAGCCCAGCGGCTGCCGCAAGCAGGGCGAGCAGCGCGGTGGCGAAGATTCTGGGGGCGTATCGGTTCATCGTTCTGCATCCTTGCGGTCATGCACACTGCATCATGGCCTGCGGCCATGGGTGGTGTGTTGATATTGGTCAAATCCATGACGGGGCCTGCCCCGCAGCCCCACTTGGTTTATGACCTTAGCCGCAGTTTCAACGCAAAGCGACAATCACCGCCCATTGCTCCGCAGTCACCGGCATCACCGACAGGCGGCTGCCCTTCTGTACCAGCGGCAGTTCGGCCAGGCCGGCCTGCTGTTTCAGCCAGCCCAGTTCCAGCACCCGTGGCAGCGTCTGCACATGGGCCACGTCCACCGCGCTCCACGGGTTCTTTTCCGGTGTGGCCTTGGCATCGTGATAAGGGCTTTGCGGGTCCAGCGCGGTTGGGTCCGGGTAGGCCGCACGGGTGATTCTGCCAATGCCGGCGATGCCCGGTTGCGGGCAGCTGGAGTGGTAGAAGAAAAATTCGTCGCCAACGCTCATGGCCCGCAGGAAGTTACGTGCCTGGTAGTTGCGCACGCCGTCCCAGCGCGCTTCGCCGAGGCGGCCAAGGGCTTCGATGGAGAGCTCGTCGGGCTCGGATTTCATCAGCCAGTAGGCCATGGAGGTGCTCCTGAAAAGGTTTGAAATAACCTGTTGCACGAAACCGACAGCCGGTTGACGTCAAGGTTTGCGTGTAGACGCAGGTTGTCGGAAAATGCGCCCCGATAAAAGCACGATGCTCCGGCGGTACCCAGAAAATCGCCGAGCGCTGGTCAGTTTGCCGGGGGGGCAATCTTCGATGAATCAACGCAACAAGCCAGACTTGCTGTGGGTCTTGGTGTTCATTTTCGGCCTGGGTGTGGTCACTACCGGTTATGCGCAAGGGTTCTGGGAGCGCAAGCTGGACAACGCCTACCAGATGCCGGTCGACGCCAGCCAGCCACAACGTTGATCCCCCTCGCTGGCGCCCTTCAACGTGGCGCCAGGTACCAGCCGCGGTCCGAGACCGTGCCCTGCAGTGGCACGTCCCAGCTGGCCTGCGCCAGCCGCTCGACCTTCTGGCATTCATGCGCCAGCCCTAACAGCAATGGCTTTTTCCAGGTCTGGCGACGCGCCTGGTAGGCCAGGCTGCGATCATAGAAGCCGCCGCCCATACCCAGGCGCCCGCCCACTTCATCGAAACCGACCAGCGGTAGCAGGATCAGGTCCAGCGACCAGATCGGGCGCTGGCGCTTGCGCTCGGTGACTGGCTCGGGAATGCGAAAGCGGTTGGGCTTGAGTTTTTCGCCCGGTTCGAAGCGCTGGAACACCATTCGTGTGCGGGGCCAGGCGTGGAGTACCGGCAGGTAGACACGCTTGCCACGGCGCTGGGCCTCGCGCAGCAGCAGGGCAGGGTCGATCTCGCCGTCATTGGGCAGGTACAGGGCAATGTGCCGGGCCCGGCGGAATAGTGGGTGTTGCGCCAGCTGGCGGTACAGGCCGACAGCGGCCTGGCGTTGCTGGGCCGGGGTGAGGGCGCGGCGGGCATTGCGCAGCAGGCGGCGAAGCTGGGGGCGGGTGAGCGGCGCGGTGTCGGTCATGGCACGAGCGGTCCCAAGTGTGTTGGCCGACATGGCCGACCAAAACGAATTGCCCGCCGGTAGAGGCGGGCAAGAGAATTCAGGCTCCCCGATAAGACCGCTATCGGTGTAGCCCTTGAACCCGAAAGTTCAAGGTGGAGATTGCAGGGGGCGTTAAGGCTTTCCGTCGGGCGGACATGCACACCGGCCCCAGCGTGCAACCCCCGTGGTTGTGCGTATCGGCTCAGGGACATAACCGACTGGCGCATCCCCCAGGGAGTGGCGCCAGTATACCAACCTCAGCCGATTTTGGTATCCGCATCGTCGGACAGCGCCTGATCGACTCGCTCCAGCAGGTCGCGCACCTGTTCGCGGGTGGTACCACCGGCCGGCGCATCATTGCGGTCTTCCTGGCGGTGCAGCATTTCGTGGGTGATGTTCAACGCGGCCATGACCGCGATGCGGTCGGCGCCGATCACCTTGCCGCTGCTGCGGATCTCGCGCATCTTGCCGTCCAGGTAGCGCGCCGCGCTGACCAGGTTGTTGCGCTCTTCCGGCGGGCAGATGATCGAATATTCCTTGTCGAGGATCTGCACGGTGACGCTATTGCTTGAACTCATGAGTCTTGCTCCAGAGCCTTGAGGCGTAAAATCATCGACTCGACCTTGCGCCTGGCGATCTCGTTCTTTTCGATGAGGTGGGCGCGCTCTTCGCGCCAGGATTTTTCCTGAGCTACTAGGAGTGCATTTTGCCGTTTTAGTTGCTCGACGCGTTGGATCAGCAACTCGAATCGGCTCATCAGTGCCTGCAGGTCGTTCTCTTGCGTGGGTTGCACTCGATTCGCTCCGTCGTTGACTCACCGTGGCGATGATGATGCCTCTCGCCGGGCGGCGACGGCCAGTGCCGATGGTCTTGGCGCGCCTGCCGGTGCTAGGATACAAGGTCTCCATTCTAGTCATTGCGCCGTCTGGCGCCTAGCTGCCCATGCCCAATACCCAATCGCCTTACGTTGCCTTCGCCATGCTGCTGTCCAGCAATGGCCATCCTGTCACCCCGGCCGAACTGCACGGCCTGCTGATCGGCCGCAGTTGCGCCGGTGCCGGCTTCGACGCCGAAGGCTGGCTGGCCGATGCCGCCCAGCTGCTGGAAACCGAACCTGGCGACACTGTGCGCAATGCCCTTGTCGGCCTGCAGGAAATGGTCAAGGGCGAGCTGACCAGCGACGACATGGCGATCGTCCTGCTGCTGCCTTCCGACGACGCTGCCCTGGGCGACCGTGCCACTGCACTCGGCCAGTGGTGCCAGGGCTTCATTACCGGTTTCGGTCTGAATGCCGGTGGCAAGGAGCTGTCCGACGAGGCCAAGGAAGTGCTGCAGGACCTGGTGGCCATTTCCCAGGTCCAGGAAGCCCTCGAAGAGTCCGAGGACGGCGAGAGCGACTACATGGAGGTGATGGAATACCTGCGTGTGGCGCCGCTGCTGCTGTTCTCCGAGCTGGCCAAGCCGGCCGCCCCCGCGCCCAAGCCATCGCTGCACTGATCAACCGGGGTAGTCTGCCCATGAGCCACATTCCCAAGGCCGAATATGCCCGTCGGCGCAAGGCGCTGATGGCGCAGATGGTCCCCAACAGCATCGCCATCCTGCCCGCCGCGGCGGTTGCCATCCGCAACCGCGACGTCGAGCATGTGTACCGCCAGGACAGCGACTTCCAGTACCTCAGCGGCTTCCCCGAGCCGGAGGCGGTGATCGCGCTGATCCCGGGGCGCGAGCATGGCGAATACGTGCTGTTCTGCCGTGAACGCAACCCCGAGCGCGAGCTGTGGGACGGCCTGCGTGCCGGCCAGGAGGGCGCGGTGCGCGACTTTGGCGCCGACGATGCCTTCCCCATCACCGACATCGACGAGATCCTGCCGGGCCTGATCGAAGGCCGCGAGCGGGTCTACAGCGCCATGGGCAGCAACCCCGAATTCGACCGCCGGCTGATGGACTGGATCAACGTGATCCGCTCCAAGGCACGCCTGGGCGCCCAGCCGCCGAACGAGTTCGTTGCGCTGGATCATCTGCTGCACGACATGCGCCTGTATAAATCAGCGGCGGAAGTGAAAGTGATGCGTGCTGCTGCAGACATCTCGGCACGGGCCCACGTGCGGGCCATGCAGGCCTGCCGGGCCGGGCTGCATGAATACAGCCTGGAAGCCGAGCTGGACTACGAGTTCCGCAAGGGCGGGGCGAAGATGCCGGCCTACGGCTCGATCGTCGCGGCCGGGCGCAATGCCTGCATCCTGCACTACCAGCAGAACGACGCGCCGCTCAAGGATGGCGACCTGGTGCTGATCGATGCCGGCTGCGAGATCGACTGCTATGCCAGTGACATCACCCGTACCTTCCCGGTCAGCGGGCGGTTTTCACCCGAGCAGAAGGCCATCTACGAGCTGGTGCTCAAGGCCCAGGCGGCGGCGTTTGCCGAAATCGCCCCGGGCAAGCACTGGAACCATGCCCACGAGGCAACCGTGCGGGTGATCACCGAGGGCCTGGTGCAACTGGGCCTGCTCCAGGGCGAAGTGCAGGCCTTGATCGACAGTGAGGCCTACCGCGCCTTCTACATGCATCGCGCCGGGCACTGGCTGGGCATGGATGTGCATGACGTGGGCGAGTACAAGGTTGGCGGCGAATGGCGGGTGCTTGAACCCGGCATGGCGCTGACCGTCGAGCCGGGCATCTATATCGGCGCCGACAATCAGGCCGTGGCGAAGAAGTGGCGCGGCATCGGTGTAAGAATCGAGGATGACGTGGTGGTGACCAGGCAAGGCTGTGAAATCCTGACTTCGGGCGTGCCGCGCACGGTCGCCGAGATCGAGGCGCTGATGCAGGCTGCGCGCAAGGACGTCGCATGAACCGGGTGAATCTGGCGATCATCGGTGGTGGCCTGGTCGGCGCAAGCCTGGCCCTGGCCCTGCAGGCCGGGGCCAAGGCGCGCGGCTGGAAAATCCTGCTGATCGAGCCGTTCGCCCCCGGCGACAGCTTCCAGCCCAGCTATGATGCGCGCTCGTCGGCGCTGTCGTTCGGCACCCGGCAGATCTACCAGCAGTTGGGCTTGTGGCAAGCGATCGAGCGCCGCGCCGAGCCGATCCGGCAGATTCATGTTTCCGACCGTGGCCGCTTCGGCGCTACCCGCCTGGATGCCCAGGAAGAAGGCGTGCCGGCGCTGGGTTACGTGGTGGAAAACGCCTGGTTGGGCCAATGCCTGTGGCAAGGCCTGGACACTGAAGTGGTGAGCTGGCGCTGCCCGGCGGAAGTGACCTCGATGCAGGCGATCGAAGGTGGCTACCGGCTGATGCTGAACGACGACACCCAGCTTGAATGTGACCTGGCGGTGCTTGCCGACGGTGGCCGCTCCGGCCTGCGCGAACAGCTGGGCATCCATGTGCGTCACACGCCTTACCAACAAAGCGCGTTGATCGCCAATATCACCCCGGGCGAGGCCCACGGTGGCCAGGCCTTCGAGCGTTTCACCGAAGCCGGCCCCATGGCCCTGCTGCCGCTGCCGGAAAACCGCTGTGCGCTGGTCTGGACCCGCCAGGGCATGGATGCGCGGCGCCTGGCCGATATTGACGAGCGCCACTTCCTGCGCGAGTTGCAGGCGGTGTTCGGCTACCGCCTGGGCGCGCTGCGCCAGGTTGGCGCGCGGCACCTCTACCCGTTGTCGCTGATCGAGGCCGAGGAGCAGGTGCGGCCGCACCTGGTGGTGCTGGGCAACGCCGCGCACAGCCTGCACCCGATTGCCGGGCAGGGTTTCAACCTGTCACTGCGTGACGTGCAGGCGCTGGCCGAAGCATTGCTGGCCGGCCCGCAGCGGCCTGGCGACCTGGCCACCCTGCAGGCTTATCAACAGCGCCAGCGCCTGGACCAGGCCCTGACCATCGGTTTTTCCGATCAGGTTACCCGCCTGTTCGGCAGCAGCCAGCCGTTGCTGGCCGCCGGGCGCAACCTCGGGCTGCTCGGGCTCGACCTGCTGCCGCCGGCGAAAAGCTGGTTTGCCCGCCAGGCCATGGGCCTGGGCACCCGCGCCGATTCGCGGGGGCAGGCATGACCGCTGATGCACGCCGGCTGGCGCGCCGCGCGCGCCTGTTGCGCTGGCGCCTGAACCTGTTCCCGCCGCACCTCGGCGCCGGTATCCGCGTGCAGCACATCAGTGCCGACCTGCGCAGCGTCAAGGTAGCGATGAAGCTGACCCGCTGGAACCGCAACTACGTCGGTACCCAGTGCGGCGGCAGCCTGTACGGCATGGTCGACCCGTTCTACATGCTGCTGCTGATCGAGCAACTGGGGCGTGACTATATCGTCTGGGACAAGGCCGCCAGCATCGATTTCATTTCACCGGGCAAAGGCCCGGTGTATGCCGAACTCCACGTCGATGACGCGTTGCTGGACGAGATTCGCCAGCAGACCGCCACTGGCAAGAAGTGCCTGCCGCGACTGCAGGTCGATATTCGCGACGGCGCCGGCGAGCTGGTGGCGCGGGTCGATAAAACCCTATATGTGCGGCTCAAGCCGCAAGCGAGGCTGGCGTAAGGCATGGAAATGCGCGCAGATCTGTTGATTGTCGGTGCCGGTATGGTCGGCAGCGCCCTGGCCCTGGCGTTACGCCACAGCGGCCTGCAAATCCTCTTGCTCGACGGTGGCCCGCTGGCGGTCAAGCCGTTCGATGCCCAGGCCCCGTTCGAACCGCGTGTCAGCGCGCTGTCGGCGGCCAGCCAGCGCATCCTCGAACGCCTGGGCGCCTGGGATGGCATTGCCCGGCGGCGCGCCACGCCCTACTCGGACATGCACGTATGGGACGGCAGCGGCACCGGCCAGATTCACTTCTCGGCCGCCAGCGTGCATGCCCAGGTGCTTGGCCATATCGTCGAGAACCGGGTGGTGCAGGATGGCCTGCTGGAGCGCCTGCATGACAGTGACATCGGCCTGCTAGCCAACGCCCGGCTCGAACAACTGCGCCGTTCGGGCGATGAATGGCTGCTGACCTTGGCCGACGGCCGCCGGCTGCGCGCGCCGTTGGTGATCGCGGCCGACGGCGCCAACTCGGCGGTGCGCCGTCTGGCTGGCTGCGAAACCCGCGAGTGGGATTACCTGCACCATGCCATCGTCACCAGCGTGCGTTGCAGCGCCGGGCACCAGGCCACGGCCTGGCAGCGGTTCACCGATGAAGGGCCGTTGGCGTTCCTGCCGTTGACCCGCGATGGCCAGCAGGACTGGTGCTCGATCGTCTGGTCGACCACGCCGGAACATGCCGAGCAGTTGATGGCATTGGATGAAGCGGCCTTCGTGAAGGCCCTGCAGCAGGCTTTCGAGGGGCGCCTGGGGGATGTCCTGCAGGCCGACCCGCGGGTGTGCGTGCCGTTGCGCCAGCGCCACGCCAAGCGTTATGTGGATGAAGGCCTGGCCTTGATCGGCGATGCCGCACATACCATTCACCCGTTGGCCGGGCAGGGGGTCAACCTGGGCTTCCTCGATGCTGCTGTGCTGGCCGAGGTGCTGGTCAACGCCTGCGAGCGTGGCGAGCGGCTGGCGGATGTGAAAGTACTGAGCCGTTACGAGCGCCGACGCATGCCGCACAACCTGGCGCTGATGGCGGCGATGGAAGGGTTCGAGCGGTTGTTCCAGGCCAACCCGTTGCCGTTGCGCTGGTTACGTAACACTGGCTTGAAGCTGGTGCAGCAGATGCCGGAGGCCAAGGCGCTGTTCGTGCGCCAGGCGCTGGGTTTGACCGGTGATCTGCCGGATCTCGCCAAGGCCTGAGATTGCTGGAATCTGTGGGAGCGGGCATGCCCGCGAAACAGGCAACGCGGTGTATGGCACCGGCTTTGCCGGTGTTCGCGGGCATGCCCGCTTCCACAAGAACCTCGCAACTGTTATCCCTCTGCAACATCCAGTAACGGCTAGATGGATGAGCCGGAAAATGGGATTCACTACCATTTGCGCCTCTCATACGATCCGAGGAGCGCTTTCCATGTTGCCACGCAAGCCCCTACTGGCCGCCCTGGCCCTGACCCTGTTCGGCGGCACTGCCCAGGCGGCGGACGAAGTGGTGGTGTACTCCTCGCGCATCGACGAGCTGATCAAGCCAGTGTTCGATGCCTATACCGCCAAGACCGGGGTGAAGATCAAGTTCATCACCGACAAGGAGGCCCCACTGATGCAACGCATCAAGGCCGAGGGCGACAACGGCGTGGCCGACCTGCTGCTGACCGTCGATGCCGGCAACCTGTGGCAGGCCGAGCAGATGGGCATCCTGCAGCCGATCCAATCCGACATCATCGACCGCAACATCCCGCCGCAGTACCGCGCTTCGTCGCACGACTGGACTGGCCTGAGCCTGCGCGCGCGCACCATCATCTACTCCACCGAGCGGGTCAAGCCGGAGGAGTTGAGCACCTACGAGGCCCTGGCCGACAAACAGTGGGAAGGCCGCCTGTGCCTGCGTACGGCGAAGAAGGTGTACAACCAGTCGCTGACTGCCACCCTGATCGAGACCCACGGCGAGGCGAAGACCGAGCAGATCGTCAAAGGCTGGGTCAACAACCTGTCCACCGACGTGTTCTCCGATGACAACGCGGTGATCCAGGCCATCGAGGCCGGCCAGTGCGACGTGGGCGTGGTCAACACCTATTACTACGGCCGGCTGCACCAGCAGAACCCGCAACTGCCGGTGAAGATCTTCTGGCCCAACCAGGGTGACCGTGGCGTGCACGTGAACCTGTCCGGCATCGGCCTGACCAAGCATGCGCCACACCCGGAGGCGGCGAAGAAGCTGGTGGAATGGATGACTACTGAAGAGGCGCAGAAGCTGTTTGCCGACATCAACCAGGAGTTCCCGGCCAACCCCAAGGTCAAGCCATCGGACGAAGTGGCGGCGTGGGGCAGCTTCAAGGCCGACAGCATTCCGGTGGAGATCGCCGGCAAGCGCCAGGCTGAAGCGATTCGCTTGATGGACCGGGCTGGCTGGAACTAAGCGCCAGGCTTTATCCTTTCGGGGCCTATCAGGCCTTTTCGCGGGCACGCCCGCTGCCACAGGTTGGCCACTGCCTTTGACGCATGTGCGCTCCCTGTGGGAGCGGGCATGCCCGCGAACGACCGCAAGGCGGTCGCAAATCATCCACAGAGACATTCCACTTGCCGCACACCGCCCAACGCCGCTGGTACCTCCCGGTGGCCCTGATCGCCGCCCTGGTGCTCCTGCCCCTGAGCGTGCTGCTGCTGTCGTGGCAGTCGATCGACCTGCAGATCTGGTCGCACCTGCTCGACACCCAGATGAGCCGCCTGCTGGGCAATACCCTGACGCTGGTGGTGGGCGTGGGCATCGGCGTCACCTTGCTGGGTGTCAGCCTGGCCTGGCTGACCAGCCTCTGCGAGTTCCCCGGTCGGCGCTGGCTGGACTGGGCGCTGATGCTCCCGTTCGCCATCCCTGCCTACGTGCTGGCATTCGTCTTCGTCGGCCTGCTGGACTTCGCCGGCCCGGTACAAAGCGCCTTGCGCGAGCTGTTCGGGCCAATGCGCCTGCCGCGGGTGCGCTCGACCGCTGGGGTGATCGTCGTGCTGGTGCTGGTGTTCTACCCCTATGTCTACCTGCTGGCGCGCAGCGCCTTCCTGGCCCAGGGCAAGGGCCTGATGGAAGCGGCGCGGGTGCTTGGGCTGTCCCCGCTGCAAGCATTCTGGCGCGTGGCGCTGCCCATGGCGCGGCCGGCGATCGGCGCCGGGATAGCCTTGGCGTTGATGGAAACCCTGGCGGATTTCGGCGCCGTGGCGGTGTTCAACTTCGACACCTTCACCACCGCCATCTACAAGACCTGGTACGGCTTCTTCAGCCTGTCCAGCGCAGCCCAGCTGGCCAGCCTGCTGTTGTTGGCGGTGATGCTGGTGCTGTACGGCGAACGCCGGGCACGCGGCGCCAGCCGCAGCGGCAACGAGCGACCGCGCGGGCAGGCGCTGTACCACCTGCGTGGGATCAAGGCGTTGCTGGCCAGTGGCTGGTGCCTGCTGGTGTTCGCCTGCGCCTTCGTCATCCCGCTGCTGCAACTGCTGAGCTGGTTCTGGCAGCGCGGCCGGCATGACCTGGACGAACGCTACGTCGGCCTGGTGCTGCACACCCTGTACCTGGGCGGCTTGGCGGCGCTGGTCACGGTGAGCGTGGCGCTGCTGCTGGCCTTTGCACGGCGCCAGGCACCGACGAATGCCATCCGCGCCGGGGTCGGCCTGGCCAACCTGGGCTATGCCTTGCCCGGTTCGGTGCTGGCGGTATCAATCATGCTGGCCTTCAGCTACCTCGATAACCAGCTGGTCATCCCGCTGTCCAGCTGGCTGGGCGGGGCTGGCAAGCCACTGTTGCTGGGTAGCCTTGCTGCGTTGCTGCTGGCCTACCTGGTGCGCTTCATCGCGGTGGCTTACGGGCCGCTGGAAAGCAGCCTGGAGCGTATTCGCCCGTCGCTTCCCGAGGCATCGCGCAGCCTGGGTGTCGGTGGCATGAGATTGTTTTTCAAGGTGTATCTGCCGCTGCTGGTACCGGGTGCCCTCAGCGCCGCCTTGCTGGTGTTCGTCGACGTCCTCAAGGAAATGCCGGCCACCTTGCTGATGCGCCCGTTCGGCTGGGACACCCTGGCCGTGCGGGTGTTCGAGATGACCAGCGAGGGTGAGTGGGCACGTGCATCGCTGCCGGCACTGAGCCTGGTGCTGGTGGGGTTGCTGCCGGTCATCGGCCTGATTCGCCGTTCGGCTCGTCGACCCGGTCACAGTCACTGAGGGTGTCAGCCCGCGCCCTTGCGGCTACAATGCGCGGCACTCGCGCGGCGGGTCCTACACAAGAAGAGCTGACGACCCAACGTCATCGACCGCCGCCGCTTCGCCACGCCCGGAAGGAGAAACCCATGGGACAGCGCACGCTTTTGTACGACCTGCACCTGGCGCTGGGCGCCAAGACGGTCGATTTCGGTGGCTGGGACATGCCCCTGCACTATGGCTCGCAGGTCGAGGAGCACCATCAGGTGCGCAGCGATTGCGGGGTGTTCGATGTGTCCCACATGACCGTGATCGATGTCGACGGCAGCGACGCCACTGCCTGGTTGCAGCGCCTGCTGGCCAACGACGTGGCCCGTCTCGACGATATCGGCAAGGCACTGTACAGCCCGTTGCTGCAGGAGCAGGGCAAGGTCATCGACGACCTGATCGTCTACCGCACCGAAACCGGCTACCGCCTGGTCACCAACGCCGCCACCCGGGCCAAGGTACTCGATTGGCTGGCCGCACAGCGTGCCGGTTTTGCCGTGGACTTCCGGGTCCGTCCCGACCTGGCCATCCTTGCCATCCAGGGCCCGCATGCGCGTGAAAAGGTCGCCGCCCTGCTCAGCCCCGCGCGCGCCGCGCTGATTCGCGAACTGCGCCCATTCGAGGGCATTGCCGAAGGCGACTGGTTCATTGCCCGCACCGGGTATACCGGTGAAGACGGCCTGGAGATCATCCTCCCTGGCGAGCAGGCGGTGGCCTTCTTCAACGACCTGGTCGGCGCCGGTATTGCCCCAAGCGGCCTTGGCGCCCGCGACACCCTGCGCCTGGAAGCCGGCATGAACCTGTACGGCCAGGACATCGACGAAGCACACACACCACTCACTTCCAACCTGGGCTGGAGCATCGCCTGGGAGCCCGCCGAGCGCAACTTCATCGGCCGCGCCGGCCTGCTGGCGGAAATCGAACAAGGTGTACAGGAAAAACTGGTCGGCCTGGTGCTGGAAGAGCGTGGTGTACTGCGTGCCCACCAGGTGGTTCGGGTGGCAGGGATTGGCGAAGGGGAGATCACCAGTGGTAGTTTCTCGCCTACGCTGAGCAAGTCCATTGCCCTTGCACGCGTACCCATGGCCACCGGCGACCGGGCCGAGGTGGAAATTCGCGGTAAGTGGTACCCGGTGCGGGTGGTCAAACCGACCTTCGTGCGCCACGGCAAGATCCTGATCTGATCAAATTTTAACCGGCGGGCGTACCGCTGAGCCAATCGAGGAATTCAAGACATGAGCGATATCCCTAGCGACCTGCGTTTTGCCGAAAGCCATGAATGGGCCCGCCTGGAAGCCGACGGCACCGTCACCGTGGGTATCAGCGACCACGCCCAACAAGCCCTGGGCGACGTGGTGTTCGTTGAACTGGCCGAGGTCGGCAAGGCGTTTGGCGCTGGCGACGCCGCCGGTGTGGTCGAATCGGTGAAGGCCGCTTCGGACATCTATGCCCCAGTGGGTGGTGAAGTGATCGCGGTCAACGAAGAGCTGGCTGACAGCCCGGAACTGCTCAACGAAGCACCTTACGAGGCGTGGATCTTCAAGCTGAAGCCAAGCAACCCGGCCGAGCTGGACAAGCTGCTGGATGCTGCAGGCTACAAGGCTGCCATCGGCGAGTAACTGCAGGATCCTTGGGGCTGCTTCGCAGCCTTATCGACACCAGGCCGGTCCTGCAGGAAATCGCTAGGAGCGGCCTGGTGTCGCGATAGGGGCGCAAAGCGCCCCCGGCAGTCGCCAGGCGAAAACAAGTTTCCCCGCACAATCGGCAATCCCTTCCTAGACTTGTAAGTCTCCATGAGAGCTGGCCTAGGAAGAGAGCGTCGTCATGTCCCAGTCGCCATCCCTGCATCAACTGCAAGAGCCCAACCCTTTCCTGCGTCGCCACCTGGGCCCTGATGCTGCAGAGCAGCAGGCCATGCTCAATGCGCTTGGCGTTGCCAGCCGCAGTGAGCTGATCGAGCAGACCGTACCGCCAGACATCCGTCTCGATCACCCGCTCGACTTGCCCGCTGCGCTGGACGAACAGGCCGCCCTGGCCAAACTCGCCGGCTACGCCGCACAGAACCAGGTCTGGACCAGCCTGATCGGCATGGGCTACCACGGCACCATCACGCCCACGGTCATCCTGCGCAACGTGCTGGAAAACCCTGGCTGGTACACCGCCTATACCCCCTATCAGCCCGAAATCGCCCAAGGCCGGCTGGAGGCGCTGCTGAATTTCCAGCAGATGGTCATCGACCTTACCGGGCTGGCCCTGGCCAATGCCTCGCTGCTCGACGAGGCTACTGCTGCCGCCGAAGCCATGGCGTTGGCCAAGCGGGTGGCACGCAACAAGAGCAATGCCTTCTTTGCCGACGAACATTGCCACCCGCAGACGCTGTCGGTGCTGAAGACTCGCGCTGAAGGCTTTGGCTTCGAACTGATCGTCGACGCTGTGGATAACCTTGGCAAACATGCGGTATTCGGTGCTTTGCTGCAGTACCCCGACACTCATGGCGAAGTACGCGACCTGCGCCCGCTGATCGACCAGTTGCACAGCCAGCATGCATTGGCCTGCGTGGCGGCGGACCTGCTCAGCCTGGTGGTGCTGGCGCCGCCTGGGGAACTGGGTGCGGATGTGGTACTGGGTTCGACCCAGCGCTTTGGCGTACCGATGGGCTATGGCGGCCCTCATGCAGCCTATTTCGCCTGTCGCGACGACTACAAGCGGGCCATGCCGGGGCGCATCATCGGCGTGTCGCGTGATGCTCGTGGCAACACCGCCCTGCGCATGGCGCTGCAAACCCGCGAGCAGCATATCCGCCGCGAAAAGGCCAACTCCAACATTTGTACGGCACAGGTGCTGCTGGCCAACATCGCCGGCTTCTATGCGGTATACCATGGCCCAGAAGGCCTGCAACGCATTGCCCAGCGCGTGCATCGGTTGACCTTCATCCTGGCCGCAGGCCTCGAAGCCAAGGGTATCCGGCGGTTGAACCAGCATTTCTTCGACACGCTTACCGTGGATGTCGGTGGCGCCCAGGCGGCCATCATCGAAAGCGCCGAAGCCGCGCAGATCAACTTGCGTATCCTTGGCCGCGGGCGTTTGGGCGTGAGCCTTGACGAGACCTGTTCGGAGCAGACGGTGCTGCGCCTGTTCGACATCTTCCTGGGCGTGGACCACGGCCTGGACATTGCCGCACTCGACCAGCTCGCCCTGCCCGAAGGGATTCCAGCGAGTTTGGTGCGGCGCACGCCGTTCCTTACGCACCCGGTGTTCAACCTGCACCACAGCGAAACCGAAATGCTGCGCTACCTCAAGCAGCTGGAGAACAAGGACCTGGCGCTGAACCAGTCGATGATCCCGCTGGGCTCGTGCACCATGAAGCTCAACGCCACCAGCGAGATGATCCCTATCACCTGGCCGGGCTTTGCCCAGTTGCACCCGTTTGCCCCGGCCGCCCAGGCTGCCGGCTACAAGGCGATGATCGACGAACTGGAAAGCTGGTTGTGCGCCATTACCGGTTTCGATGCCATCTGCATGCAGCCCAATTCCGGTGCCCAGGGTGAATATGCCGGGCTGATGGCCATCACCCGCTACCACCGCAGCCGTCACCAGCCGCAACGCACCTTGTGCCTGATCCCGTCCTCAGCCCACGGTACCAATCCGGCTTCGGCGCAGATGGCTGGCATGGAGGTGGTGATCGTTGATTGCGACGACCATGGCAACGTTGACCTGGCCGACCTAAAGGCCAAGGCGCACGCCGCTGCAGACCGCCTGTCGTGCCTGATGATCACCTACCCGTCGACCCACGGCGTATACGAAGAGGGCATTCGCGAAATCTGCGAAGTGGTGCACCAGCACGGTGGCCAGGTGTACATGGATGGCGCCAACCTCAACGCCCAGGTGGGGCTGGCGCGCCCGGCGGATATTGGCGCCGACGTTTCCCACATGAACCTGCACAAGACGTTCTGCATACCCCACGGCGGTGGCGGCCCCGGCATGGGCCCGATCGGCATCCGCGAGCACCTCAAGCCGTTTGTCGCCAGCCACCCGGTGGTGCCGGTACCCGGCCTGGAGCCGAACAACAGTGCAGTCAGTGCCGCGCCCTGGGGGAGTGCGAGCATCTTGCCGATCAGCTGGATGTACATCGCCATGATGGGCCCGCAGCTGGCTGACGCCAGCGAAGTGGCGATCCTCTCGGCCAACTACCTAGCCAGCCAGTTGAGCGGCGCCTTCCCGGTGCTCTACCGTGGGCGCAACCAGCGGGTGGCGCATGAATGCATCCTCGACCTGCGGCCGCTGAAGGCACTGACCGGCATCAGCGAAGAGGACGTGGCCAAGCGCCTGATGGATTACGGCTTCCATGCGCCGACCATGTCTTTCCCGGTGCCGGGCACGCTGATGGTCGAGCCGACCGAGAGTGAGTCGAAGGCCGAGCTGGACCGGTTCGTCGAGGCGATGCTGGCGATTCGCGCGGAAATCGGCGAAGTGCAGGAGGGTAACTGGCCAGCGGAGAACAATCCGCTCAAGCATGCGCCGCATACGCTGGCTGACGTGCTGGGGGTGTGGGACAGGCCCTATAGCCTGGAGCAAGCGGTGGCGCCCAGTGCCCACGTGCGCCAGCACAAGTACTGGCCGGCTGTGAACCGGGTCGACAACGTCTATGGGGACAGGAATCTGTTCTGTGCTTGTGTGCCGGTGGAAGCTTATCGCTGAGGCCGGGGGCCGCTTTGCAGCCCATCGCGACACAAGGCCGCTCCTACAACGACCGCGAAACCCTGAACTGCGCCCCTGAGGTTGGATTTTTTGTCCAACAAAAGGGGGCGCACCTCAAGCGTGTAGGAGCGGCCTTGTGTCGCGATAGGGGTGCCAAGCACCCCCCAAGGATTTATTCGGCTACCGCGTTCTTGGCCAGAATGGCATTGGCCAGTTCCATGTCGGTGGCCTGCAGGCCTGGGTGCTCCGCGCGGGCCTGACGAATTGCCGCTTCCAGGAACGGCCCACGGATTGCACCCTCGCTGGCCACGAAGCTGCCAGCGTCATCCTGCGCCGCCATCACCAGCTTGTGGTCCCCCGAGGTCAGGTAGCTGGATGCCGTGGTAGCACCGGTGGTCATCACGTTACGCCAGAAGGTATCGGCCATGGCCGAGCCAATAGGCAGCGAAAGCAAGGCAGCAGCGGCGATGGCGGTTTTGAGACGCATGTTGAAACACCTCGAAAGGGGTGGCGGTTGAAGATGCGCGGTTGGATTTACGGTAAAGAGGTAAGTTCCTTGAATACAAGGCGTTTTTACCTATGAACAGACCCGTAGCACTTCCTCCTGTCGGGTCTGCCCGCTGGCCACCTTGGCCTCCCCGCAAGCGCGCAAGTCGAGCAGGCCATCGGCCTTTGCCTGGCGCCGCAGGCTGGCCAGATCGCTGCCTGGGCCTATCTGTGCACGCAGGCTGTCGCTGGGTACCAGCAGCTCGAACAAGCCGGTGCGGCCGTGGAACCCGGTACCCCGGCAGGTGCGGCACGGCTGGCTGCCGGGCGCCGTCAGTGCGCCGCGGCAATCGGCGCACAAGGTACGCACCAGGCGCTGGGCCATCACGCCGGCCAGTGTTGCCTTGATCAGGTAGTCGGCTACGCCCAGCTCCTGCAGGCGGGTGATTGCACTGCAGGCGTCGTTGGTATGCAGGGTGGACAGCACCAGGTGGCCGGTCAGCGCTGCCTGTACCGCCACCAGGGCCGTTTCGCGGTCGCGAATTTCGCCGATCATGATGATATCCGGGTCCTGGCGCAGCAGGGCCCGTACACCGTTGGCAAAGCCCAGGTCCAGGGCGGGCTGCACCTGCAACTGGTTGAAGGCAGGCTCCAGGCGTTCGATTGGGTCCTCGATGGTGCACAGGTTGACTTGTGGCGTGGCCAGCAGCTTGAGGCTGGCGTATAGCGTGCTGGTCTTGCCGGAACCGGTCGGGCCGGTGACCAGGATAATCCCCTGACGCTGCTGCAGCAGGCTTTGCCATTGCGCCAGTTGCGGCCCTTCCAGGCCAAGGCGATCGAAGCCCTCCTGCAGCTGTTGCGGGTCGAACAGGCGTAGCACCAGTTTCTCGCCGAATGGGGTCGGCAGGGTCGACAGTCGCAGCTCCACCTCGGCGCCGCCAGGCAGGCAGCTTTGCAGGCGGCCATCCTGCGGCCGGCGTTTTTCCGCGACGTCCATGCGTGCCAGATGTTTCAGGCGGCTGACCAGCGCCAGGGTGACCCCGGCCGGGAACGCATACACGCAGTGCAGCAGGCCGTCGATGCGGTAGCGCAGCTGGCCTTGGTCACGGCGGGGCTCCAGGTGGATATCGCTGGCGCGTTGTTCGATGGCGTACTGCAGCAGCCAGTCGACGATATGCACGATATGGGCGTCGTCGGCGCTGGCCTCGGCCTGGCGCTTGCCCAGTTCCAGCAGCTGCTCGAGTTCACCGAGGCTGGCCGACTGCTGGTTTTGTGCGCCCTTTACCGACTGAGCCAAGCGGTGCAAGGACTGCCCTGCCTGACGAATCTGCAATGGGCTGGCCAGCACGCGACGTATCGGTCGGCCCAGGCTGCGGGCCAGGTCCGCGTACCAGTCGTCCTGGTACGGCTGGGCACTGGCGACTGTGACACCGGTGTCGTCGGCGGCGATGATGAGGATGCCATGGCGCTGGGCGAAGGCAGGGGAGATCAGGCCGCTGATCTGCGTCAGGTCGAGTTGCAGCGGGTCGATGCGCAGATAGGGTTGGCCGACCTTGTGAGCCAGCCATCGGCAAAGGCCGTCCAGGTCCAAGGCTTGGCCGGGGTGCTGGCGGTCCTCCAGGCTGCAGGCAGCGATTTGCTCCAGCGGGTGGCTGATGGGGTGGCTGGCGGCGTGTTCGAGTACTTGCAGGGTGTCGTTGGCGTGCAGATGCTGGTCGGCGAGCAGGGCTTGGAGCACGCGCCTGAGGTCGAGTGCCGGGTTGTCGGGGGTGTGCATGGGGGCGTCCGTGCCTGATGAGGAAGTGCTGATCAAGGCTAGCCGGGCAGCGGAAGGTTATCGGGAGCGAAAGGTTTCGGGATTTTGCTGTGCCTATCCTGGCCCTGCCGCCGGCAATAGGGCGGGTAACTGCTCACCCAATCGCCAGTTCCAGCCGCTGCAGGTTGGTCAGGCTCACCTCGCCCACGCACACCAGGTTGCGCAGCTTCTGCGCGATCACCTCGGCCCGATGCCAGCTCAGGCCACCGATGCCGACCTCGATATCCAGCCAGTCATCCTGCTGGCTGACCTGCACGCTGTGCGGGGTCAGGAATTGCAGGGCAAACAGGTTGAGCACCCGGCACAGGCTGTCAGGCTCGGCTTCGGCCTGCAGGCGGTAGTGCACGGTGCTATGGGCGTTGGTGGCGGCCCAGGCGTCGGTACGGGGTTGTGCGTTCATGCTGGTCTCCGCAGATGTGGGAGAAATTCTTGCACGTTGGCAGGGGCATTTTTTCGCTATGATTCAAGCGATTCGCTGTGTTGGCGAATAGAAGTATTCGTGAATTCAATTTATGGGGAATAATCAATGCACAGCGAGCTGGACGCCTACGACCGCCGTATCCTCGAACTCTTGCAGGAGGACGCTTCGCTCTCCAGCGCGCAGATCGCCGAACGTGTGGGGCTGTCGCAATCGCCGTGCTGGCGACGCATCCAACGCTTGAAGGAGGAGGGGGTGATCCGTGGGCAGGTGACGCTGCTGGACCGCAAGAAGGTCGGCTTGAATACGCAGATCTTCGCCGAAGTGAAGCTGAATGCTCATGGTCGCTCCAACTTCACCGAGTTCACCGAGGCGATCCGCGGGTTTCCGGAGGTGCTGGAGTGTTATGTGCTGATGGGCTCGGTGGACTTTCTGCTGCGGATCGTCACGTCGGATATCGAGGCTTATGAGCGGTTCTTCTTCGAAAAGCTATCGAACGTGCCAGGGATTCAGGAGGTGAACTCGATCGTGGCGCTGTCAGAGATCAAGTCCACCACCAGCTTGCCGCTGTCGCGGTGAAGCAGTTGCAAGCCCGTTGACGCTATCCCCTGTAGGAGCGGCCTTGCGTCGCGAAAGGGGTGCGAAGCGCCCCCACGATGCTGATATCGCCGGGGCCGCGTCGCGGCCCTTTCGCGACGCAAGGCCGCTCCTACAAAGGCTGCATGTGCCTTCAGAAGGGCTCAAGCCTTGAGCAGGTGTTTCCAGCCGCGGCTCTGATCAACAACCCTTGCCTGTTCCACACGGGCTTCCAGCACCTCGTCGCTGATCGGCTGTTCGGCGAGCTCGTGCAGCTTCTTCAGGTCGCCGTACAGGCGGTCCATCTGTGGTGCCTCCAGCACCTGGCGGGCATGGTGCAGCCAGGCCAGCAGCTGCTCGATACGTGGCAATTGCTCGGCCAGGTCTTCCGGGCGCTGGGTGTACAGCGGCAGCTTCAACGCACGGCCCTCTTCACCCAGCAGGTGTGCCAGCCAGCTGGCCAGTTGCGCCTTGCCCTGGCGCTCGCCACGGCCCTTGCGCTCCACGGTCCAGGCACGCGCCAGCAACCAGCGCGAGGTTTCCAGCGAGAACTGGCCCCAGCGCACGTCCTCCAGCTCTTCGGCGAACTGTTCGGGGGCGGCACGGCGAATGTCTTCGTCATCGTTGCCAGCCTGCACCAGTGGGCGCCAGTCTTCCAGCAGCGCGTCGAGGCTGCTGCGCAGCTCGCGGGTAGTAGCGCGTGGGGCGGCCTGGCCCAGGCTGGCGGTAAGGGCACGCAGCTCGCTCAGGCACTCGACCCAGTCCTGCAGCAGGCGCCAGTGGCCGTTGTGGCGGTACTGCTCGGCCAGGCGCTGGCTGCTGCCCAGCAGTTGCCAGGCCAGTGCCGCATAGGCATCGTCCACAGCAGTTTCGGCTTCCAGCTCGGCGTGTGGCAGGCCCAGCTCGTAGCTGTCCGGCTCCAGCAGGCGGTAGCCGCGCTCCGCCTTGCTGATGTCGCAGGGCATCAGCGGCAGGCTGGCGGCCAGCTCGGCAGCCAGTTCCAGCAGGGCCTGGGGCTCACCTTCGCGCAGCTCCAGTTCCAGTTCGCAGATCTCTTCCTTGCGCTTGCCGGCGATCACGAAGCCTTGGTCCAGCGCCGCCTCGATCACCACCTTGCTCTTGCCGCGGCCCCAGGCGATTTCGGCGTATTCACGGCTGAAGTCGGTGGTGAACAGCGGTTTGATGGTTTTCTTGTCGAGGTTGGCCAGTTGCTCGGGCCAGCAGGTGGCGTCGAGCTTTTTCAGGTCGAGCTTGACCTTGTCCAGCGGCCATTCGTATTCATTGCGCTCGGACAGGCCGGCAACGCTCTGGCCGCGGCACTTGAGGGTCTGGATGATGGCCTCGCCGTCGCGGCGCAGGCGCAGGGCGACACGGGCGGCGGAAAGCTCGCGCTCGGGGGTGTCGAAGTACTGGTTGAGCAGTTCGCGGGTCTGCCAGCCGGACTTGTTGCGCTTTTTCAGCAGAGGGTGCTCGCGCAGGGCGGCAAGGGTCTCGCGGCTGGCGCGGAGCTTGAGTTCGGTTTCTTTGTGCATCACAGGCTCGAAAGAGGGGCGTGGTTGGCGGAGAGTCTACAGCAGTCGGCCGCCAACGGTTTATTCCAGACAGCGGATAGTCCTATGATGGGGCACGTTTCCGAGGAGTACGGGCATGCCGTTGCCAACGTTGAAAGACCAGTTTGCCGCCTTGATTGCCGCGCCCTCGGTCAGTTGCACCCAGCCCGCACTGGACCAGTCCAACCGCCAGGTCATCGACCTGCTGGCCGGCTGGCTGGGCGACCTTGGCTTCACCTGCGACATCCGCCAGGTCAGCCCCGGCAAGTTCAACCTGCTGGCCAGCCGTGGTAGCGGCCCAGGCGGCCTGGTGCTGGCGGGGCACAGCGACACCGTACCGTACGACGACCAGCTGTGGGCCAGCGATCCGCTGAAGCTGACCGAAGTCGATGGCCGCTGGGTCGGCCTGGGCAGCTGCGACATGAAGGGCTTCTTCGCCCTGGTCATCGAAGCGCTCATCCCGCTGCTGGAGCACGACTTCAAGCAGCCGCTGCTGATCCTGGCCACCTGTGATGAAGAAAGCTCGATGTCCGGGGCCCGCGCCCTGGCCGAAGCCGGCCAGCCGCTCGGCCGGGCGGCGGTGATTGGTGAGCCCACCGGCCTGCGGCCGATCCGCATGCACAAAGGCATCCTCATGGACCGCATCGATATCCTGGGGCGTAGCGGTCATTCTTCGGACCCAAGCCTGGGCCGCAGCGCCATGGAGGCCATGCACGCGGTGATGGGCGAATTGATGGGCCTGCGCCAGCAATGGCAGCAACGCTACCGCAACCCGCAATTCAGCGTGCCGACCCCGACCCTGAACTTCGGCTGTATCCATGGCGGCGACAACCCCAACCGCATCTGCGGCCAGTGCGCCCTGGAATTCGACCTGCGCCCGCTGCCGGGCATGGACGTGGAACAACTGCGCGCGGCCATCGGCGCCAAGCTGGCGCCCGTGGCAGAGCGCTTCGAGGTGCGCATCGACTATGCGCCGCTGTTCCCGGAGGTGCCGCCGTTCGAGCAGGCTGCCGACGCCGAACTGGTGCAGGTAGCGGAGCGCCTCACCGGCCATCGCGCCGAAGCGGTGGCGTTCGGCACCGAAGCACCTTATCTTCAGCAACTGGGCTGCCAGACCATCGTGCTGGGCCCTGGCGACATCGCCTGTGCCCACCAGCCCGGCGAATACCTTGAAATGTCACGAATCGAGCCTACCGTGCGTCTATTGCGTGACCTGATCCGGCATTATTGCCTGAACTAAACGCCAACCGAGTTGATTCGTTCCTGCCTAGAGGAGACCGCGCGTGACCGCAAGCCTGTTCCGACGATGATCCTGAACGCCCCCGTATCGCCGTTCTCCGTCCACTTATCCACAGGCCCTGTCATGCCCGACTACGTCAACTGGCTGCGTCATGCCTCCCCGTACATCAATGCCCATCGCGACTGCACCTTCGTGGTCATGCTTCCTGGCGATGGGGTGGAACACCCTAATTTCGGCAACATCGTCCACGACCTGGTGTTGCTGCACAGCCTCGGCGTGCGCCTGGTCCTGGTGCATGGCTCGCGCCCGCAGATCGAAAGCCGCCTGGCCGATCGTGGCCTGACCCCGCACTACCACCGTGGCCTGCGCATCACCGATGCCGCTACCCTGGACTGCGTGATCGATGCCGTCGGTGCCCTGCGCCTGGCCATCGAGGCACGCCTGTCGATGGATATCGCCGCTTCGCCGATGCAGGGTTCGCGCCTGCGCGTGGCCTCCGGCAACCTGGTCACGGCGCGGCCGATCGGTGTGCTCGAAGGGGTGGACTACCACCACACCGGCGAAGTGCGCCGGGTCGACCGCAAAGGCATCAGTCGCCTGCTCGACGAGCGTTCCATCGTGCTGCTGTCGCCGTTGGGCTATTCGCCAACCGGGGAGATCTTCAACCTGGCCTGCGAAGACGTGGCCACCCGCGCCGCCATCGAGCTGGGTGCCGACAAGCTGCTGCTGTTTGGCGCCGAGCCGGGCCTGCTGGACGAGGACGGCAAGCTGGTGCGCGAGCTGCGCCCACAGCAGGTTGCCCCGCATCTGCAGCGCCTGGGCAGCGACTACCAGGCCGAACTGCTGGATGCTGCCGCAGAAGCCTGCAAAGGCGGGGTAGCGCGCAGCCATATCGTCAGCTATGCCGAGGACGGTGCCCTGCTGACCGAGCTGTTTACCCGTGGCGGTGGCGGTACGCTGGTGTCGCAGGAGCAGTTCGAAGTGGTGCGCGAGGCGAGCATCGATGATGTCGGCGGCCTGCTGGAACTGATCAGCCCGCTGGAAGAGCAGGGCATCCTGGTGCGCCGTTCGCGCGAGGTGCTGGAGCGGGAGATCGAACAGTTCAGCGTGGTCGAGCGCGAAGGCATGATCATCGCCTGCGCGGCGTTGTACCCGATTGCCGATTCCGACGCCGGTGAGCTGGCGTGCCTGGCGGTGAACCCGGAGTATCGCCACGGCGGGCGCGGCGACGAGCTGCTGGCGCGAATCGAGGGCCGGGCGCGGCAGGCGGGGCTCAAGACCCTGTTCGTGCTGACTACGCGCACCGCGCACTGGTTCCGCGAGCGCGGGTTTGCACCGAGTGGCGTGGAACGGCTGCCGGCAGCGCGGGCTTCGCTGTACAACTACCAGCGCAACTCGAAAATCTTCGAGAAGCCGCTGTAAGCCTGTATTGGCCTCTTCGCGGGCTCGCCCGCTCCCACAGGTACACCGCAGGCTTCAAACCTTGTGATTACCCTGTGGGAGCGGGCAAGCCCGCGAAGCAGGCGACACCGATCTCAAAAGAGAACGCCGCCCTTGGGGGCGGCGTTTTCGTTTACACGGTATGCAGGTACCAGTTGTACTCGAGGTCGGAAATCGAATGCTCGAATTCCTCCAGCTCGCTCTCCTTGCACGCGACAAAAATGTCGATGTACTTCGGATCGATGTACTTGTTGAGGATTTCGCTGTCGTCCAGCTCGCGCAGTGCATCGCGCAGGTTGTTCGGCAGGCTCTGCTCCAGCTGCTCGTACGAGTTGCCTTCGATCGGCTCACCCGGCTCGATCTGGTTGGTCAGGCCATGGTGCACGCCAGCCAGCACGGCAGCCATCATCAGGTACGGGTTGGCATCGGCACCGGCCACGCGGTGCTCGATACGCACGGCATCCGGCGAGCCGGTTGGCACGCGCAGGGCCACGGTGCGGTTGTCCAGGCCCCAGCTTGGCGCGTTCGGTACATAGAACTGCGCACCAAAGCGACGGTACGAGTTGACGTTCGGGCACAGGAACGCCATGGACGCGGGCAGGGTCTCGAGCACACCGCCGACAGCGTGACGTAGCGCGGCGTTCTGCTCGGGATCCTCGCTGGTGAAGATGTTGTTGCCATCTTTGTCCAGCACGGAAATGTGTACATGCAGGCCGTTGCCTGCCTGGCCCGGGTAGGGCTTGGCCATGAAGGTGGTGTCCATTTCATGGTCGTAGGCGATGTTCTTGATCAACCGCTTCAGCAGTACGGCGTAGTCGCAGGCCTTGAGCGGGTCGGCAACGTGGTGCAGGTTGACTTCGAACTGCGCCGGGGCGCTTTCCTTGACGATGGCGTCGGCCGGGATGCCTTGTTCCTTGGCGCCTTCAAGGATGTCCTGCAGGCAGTCGGCATATTCGTCGAGATCGTCGATCAGGTAGACCTGGGTCGACTGTGGGCGTTTACCCGAAATAGGCGAGCGCGGTGGCTGCGGGCGGCCGTTCACGTTCTCCTGGTCGATCAGGTAGAACTCCAGCTCGAACGCGGCACAGATGGTCAGGCCCATCTCGGTGAACTTGCTCACCACCTGGCGCAGTACTTCACGCGGGTCGGCGAAGAACGGCTCGCCTTCGAGCTCGTGCATGGTCATCAGCAGCTGGGCGGTCGGGCGCTTCTGCCAGGGTTCGTTGGAGAGGGTGCCAGGGATCGGGTAGCAGATGCGGTCAGCATCGCCGATGTCCAGGCCAAGCCCGGTGCTCTCGACGGTGGAACCGTTGATGTCCAGGGCGAAGAGGGAGGCAGGCAGGTTGATGCCTTTCTCGTAAACCTTGTGGAGGCTGGTGCGCTCGATGCGCTTGCCACGCACCACACCATTCATATCTGCAATCAGAAGGTCAACGTAGAGAACCTCAGGATGTTCCTTAAGGAACGCGTTCGCTTCGTTAAGCTGAACGGCACGCGGGGGTACCGACATGATGCAACACCTTTGTTGTTAAAAATATCAATCAAGGGGGGCTTGCAGGTCCAGTCAATCGAAAACCCAAACTGATGTCAAGCCAACCCCATGATGCCCTGAAATGGCTCATCGACGGCAGATTTGCTGCATATCGGGGCAAGCCATTATCCGCTATTTCCCGCACGAAGGGCTATCTCCGACGAGCCGTGTTTTATTTTTTACGGAGGTGTTGTGTAAAAAAATGAACAAGGCTAAGCTCGGTCTCAACCCAGAACACAATAATACGAGGGTCACATGGTCCGCTTGCCGCGACCTGAAAGCACTGCCTGCGCAGTGCTATCGGGTACCTCCGTCAATTTTGCAAGCTTCGTCAATGGCGTGGCCGCCATGGCCGCAATAATTGACGTTTGGCAGCCCCGGACTCGCCCTCGCAGCGGCTTGCCGCCCTTCGTTTCGTCTTCCTGCCCTTCGAACTCATTACGGATGCACCTGTTTCCAGTGTATCCACTGTGGCTCTGCGCGGGGGTTTTTGCTTTAGCAATCTACTCCATCCAGAATCAGTGCGCGGCCCACCTTACCTCCTGAGGTATTTATGAGTAACAACCTCGACCAGCTCACCGATTGGTTGAAAGAGCACAAGATCACCGAAGTCGAATGCATGATCAGCGACCTGACCGGCATCACGCGCGGCAAGATTTCGCCCACCAACAAGTTCATCGCCGAAAAAGGCATGCGCCTGCCCGAGAGCGTGCTGCTGCAGACCGTGACCGGCGACTACGTCGACGACGACATCTATTACGAACTGCTCGACCCGGCGGACATCGACATGATCTGCCGCCCCGACGAGAAGGCTGTGTTCCTGGTGCCGTGGGCCATCGAGCCGACCGCGCAGGTTATCCACGACACCTACGACAAGAAGGGCAACCCGGTCGAGCTGTCGCCGCGCAACGTCCTGAAGAAAGTCCTCAAGCTCTACGCTGACAAGGGTTGGCAGCCGATTGTCGCGCCGGAGATGGAGTTCTACCTGACCAAGCGTAGCGAAGACCCGGACTTCCCCCTGCAGCCCCCGGTAGGCCGTTCGGGCCGCCCGGAAACCGGGCGCCAGTCGTTCTCGATCGAAGCCGCCAACGAATTCGACCCGCTGTTCGAAGACGTCTACGACTGGTGCGAACTGCAGCAGCTGGACCTGGACACGCTGATCCATGAAGACGGCACGGCGCAGATGGAGATCAACTTCCGTCACGGCGACGCCCTGCACCTGGCCGACCAGATCCTGGTGTTCAAGCGCACCATGCGCGAGGCTGCGCTCAAGCACAACGTGGCCGCCACCTTCATGGCCAAGCCCATGACCGGCGAGCCTGGCAGTGCCATGCACCTGCACCAGAGCGTGGTCGACCTGGCCACCGGCAAGAACATCTTCAGCAATGAAGATGGCAGCATGAGCGAGCTGTTCCTGCACTACATCGGTGGCCTGCAGAAATTCATCCCCGAGGCGTTGCCGCTGTTCGCGCCCAACGTCAACTCGTTCCGCCGCTTCCTGCCCGACACTTCGGCGCCGGTGAACGTGGAATGGGGCGAAGAGAACCGCACCGTCGGCCTGCGCGTGCCGGACGCCGGCCCACAGAGCCGGCGGGTCGAGAACCGCTTGCCAGGCGCCGACGCCAACCCCTACCTGGCGATTGCCGCCAGCCTGCTGTGTGGCTACATCGGCATGGTCGAAGGCATCGAGGCCAGTGCGCCGGTGCAGGGCCGTGGCTACGAGCGCCGCAACCTGCGCCTGCCGCTGACCATCGAGGACGCCCTGGAACGCATGGAAAACAGCCGCGCGCTGGTGCAGTACCTGGGCAAGAAATTCATCACCGGCTACGTCGCCACCAAGCGCGCCGAGCACGAGAACTTCAAACGCGTCATCAGCTCCTGGGAGCGTGAGTTCCTGCTGTTCGCTGTCTGATCAACCCTGAGGCCGCCCGCGCGGCCGCCGGAAACTGGAGAGGCACATGAGCGTCAACAACCCGCAAACCCGTGAATGGCAGAACCTGAGCGGCGAGCACCACCTGGCACCCTTTTCTGACTACAAGCAGTTGAAGGAGAAGGGGCCGCGCATCATCACCAAGGCGCAAGGTGTGCATTTGTGGGATAGCGAGGGGCACAAGATTCTCGACGGCATGGCCGGCCTGTGGTGCGTGGCGGTGGGCTATGGCCGTGAGGAACTGGTGCAGGCGGCAGAAAAGCAGATGCGCGAGCTGCCGTACTACAACCTGTTCTTCCAGACCGCCCACCCGCCGGCGCTGGAGCTGGCCAAGGCGATCACTGACGTGGCGCCGGCAGGCATGACCCATGTGTTCTTCACCGGCTCCGGCTCCGAAGGCAACGACACCGTGCTGCGCATGGTCCGCCACTACTGGGCCCTGAAAGGCAAGCCGCAGAAGCAGACCATCATCGGCCGTATCAACGGCTATCACGGCTCCACCGTGGCCGGTGCCAGCCTGGGCGGCATGAGCGGCATGCACGAGCAGGGCGGCCTGCCGATTCCTGGCATCGTGCATATTCCGCAGCCGTACTGGTATGGCGAAGGCGGCGACATGACCCCGGACCAGTTCGGCGTGTGGGCGGCCGAGCAGCTGGAGAAGAAAATCCTCGAAGTTGGCGAAGACAACGTCGCTGCCTTCATCGCCGAGCCGATCCAGGGCGCCGGCGGCGTGATCATCCCGCCGGACAGCTACTGGCCGAAGGTGAAGGAGATCCTGGCCAAGTACGACATCCTGTTCGTCGCCGACGAAGTGATCTGCGGCTTCGGCCGTACCGGCGAGTGGTTCGGCTCCGACTACTACGACCTCAAGCCAGACCTGATGACCATCGCCAAGGGCCTGACCTCGGGTTACATCCCCATGGGCGGTGTGATCGTACGTGACAAGGTGGCCCAGGTATTGAGCGAAGGTGGCGACTTCAACCACGGTTTCACCTACTCCGGGCATCCGGTGGCGGCAGCGGTGGGCCTGGAAAACCTGCGCATCCTGCGCGACGAGCACATCGTCGAGAAGGCGCGCAGCGAAGCGGCACCGTATTTGCAAAAGCGTTTGCGTGAGCTGCAGGACCACCCGCTGGTGGGCGAAGTACGCGGCCTGGGCCTGCTCGGTGCGATCGAGCTGGTCAAGGACAAGGCGACCCGCAGCCGTTACGAAGGCAAGGGCGTAGGCATGATCTGCCGCACGTTCTGCTTTGAAAACGGCCTGATCATGCGTGCGGTAGGTGACACCATGATCATCGCGCCACCGCTGGTCATCAGCCACGCAGAGATCGATGAACTGGTGGAAAAGGCGCGCAAATGCCTCGACCTGACACTCGAAGCGATTCGCTAAGCGTTTGCTAGTCTAGCGGTGTGACATTAAGTGGTTACAAGGCCTTGCTTTCCTTGAAACAGAGCCTTGTAACTTGCCAGACTAGCGGTTGTTTCAGTCGCCGCGCGCTCTGCACCGTAGGTCCTGGCTACTGAACAGATGGCTAAATAAAAATTCCGGAGCATTACGCATGAATAAAATGGGCAAGACGTTGCTGGCCGCAGCCCTGATGGGCGCCATGGCCACCGCTGTTCAGGCTGAAGACAAGGTGTTGAACGTCTACAACTGGTCGGACTATATCGCGCCAGACACCATCGCCAAGTTCGAGAAGCAGACCGGTATCAAGGTCAAGTACGACGTGTTCGACAGCAACGAAACCCTCGAGGCCAAGCTCCTGGCTGGCAAGTCGGGTTACGACATCGTGGTGCCGTCCAACAACTTCCTGGCCAAGCAGATCAAGGCTGGCGTGTACGAGGAGCTGGACCGCTCCAAGCTGCCGAACTGGAAGAACCTCGACCCGGACCTGCTCAAGGCCGTTGGCGATGCCAGCGACAAGGACAACAAGCATGCCTTCCCGTACATGTGGGGTTCGATCGGCATCGGCTACAACCCGGATAAGGTCAAGGCCGCGCTGGGCGTGGACAAGATCGATTCGTGGGATGTGGTGTTCAAGCCTGAGAACATCGCCAAGCTCAAGAGCTGCGGCGTGAGCTTCCTCGACGCGCCGACCGAAATGCTCCCGGCTGCGCTGCACTACCTGGGCAAGCCGACCGACAGCACCAAGAAGGAAGACCTGAAGGCCGCCGAGGAACTGTTCCTCAAGATTCGTCCTTCGATCACCTACTTCCACTCGTCCAAGTACATTGGCGACATGGCCAACGGCAACATCTGCGTAGCGGTCGGTTACTCGGGTGACCTGGAGCAGTCCAAGGCCCGTGCCCACGAAGCCGGCGACAAGGTCAAGGTCGAATACATCATTCCGAAGGAAGGTGCCGGTACCTTCTACGACATGGTCGCCATCCCCAAGGATGCCGAGCACAAGGACGCTGCCTACCAGTTCATGAACTTCCTGATGCAGCCGGAAATCATGGCCGAGATCACCAACGCCGTGCGCTTCCCGAACGGCAACGCTGCCGCCACCCAGTTCGTGGACAAGGAAATCACCAGCGATCCAAGCATCTATCCGCCAGCTGAAGTGAAGAAACAGCTGTATGCCATCGCTGCTCCTGAAGCCAAGGCCCAGCGTGACATCACCCGTAGCTGGACCAAGATCAAGTCGGGCAAGTAAGCCCGATGCAGCACCTCTGGGCCGGGGTACCCGGCCCAGAGCCAGTAAAAGGCAATTGATGATTGCGGCATCGAAGCTGCGAAGGTAAGTTGCGCGCCGGTTTTGCGTGTGCGGCAGCACTGTCGCTACCCAGGCACTGATTGTAAAGGAGCACCCACTTGTCCATTTCTGTATTCCGCAAGGCCTTGATGGCTGGTGCGGGCCTGACGCTGGCATGCAGCGTCCAAGCGGCGCCTACGGTGCACTTCTACAACTGGTCCGACTACATCGGCCCGACCACACTCGCGGACTTCGAGAAGGCGACGGGCATCAAGCCCGTGCAGGACGTGTTCGATTCCAACGAAACCCTGGAAGGCAAGCTGCTGGCCGGCAACACCGGCTATGACGTGGTGGTGCCATCCAACCATTTCCTCGGCAAGCAGATCAAGGCGGGCGCGTTCCAGAAGCTCGACAAGAGCCTGCTGCCCAATTACCCCAACCTCGACCCGGCGTTGATGAAGCGCCTGGAAAAGAACGACCCGGGCAACCAGTACGCGGTGCCATACCTGTGGGGCACCAACGGCATCGGTTACAACGTCGACAAGGTGAAGGCCGCGCTGGGCGTGGACACCATCGACTCCTGGGCGGTGCTGTTCGAGCCGGAGAACATGAAGAAGCTCGCCAAGTGCGGCGTGGCGTTCCTCGACTCGGCTGACGAAATGTTGCCGGCGGTGCTCAACTACATGGGGCTGGACCCCAACAGCAGCAACGCCAAGGACTACCAGGCGGCCGAGAAGAAACTGCTGGCGGTTCGCCCGTACGTGACCTACTTCCACTCGTCCAAGTACATCACCGACCTGGCCAATGGCGATATCTGCGTCGCGGCGGGGTTCTCGGGTGATGTGTTCCAGGCCAGGACCCGCGCCGAAGAAGCGAAGAAGGGTGTGCACCTGGCCTACGCCATTCCCAAGGAAGGCGGCAACCTCTGGTTCGACGTGCTGGCGATTCCCAAGGACGCCAAGAATGTCAAAGAGGCGCATGCCTTCATCAACTATTTGCTGAAGCCTGAGGTTATCGCCCAGGTCAGTGATTACGTCGGTTACGCCAACCCGAACCCCAAGGCTGGCGACCTGATGGACCAGGCCGTGAGGACTGACGCCGCGGTTTACCCACCGCAGGAAGTGCTGGACAAGATGTTCGTGAATGCAGAGTTGCCACCCAAGGTGCAACGGCTGATGACCCGCAGCTGGACCAAGGTCAAGTCGGGCAAGTAAAAATCCAGGCCCGTGGCGGCACCTGCAGAGCAGGCCACGCGGGCACAAAAATCTTGTTGGGAGTTTCACTCATGGCAGTTGCCTCCGGTGCCTATAAAAAAGCCCTCGAGGGTGGCCAGCAACCCAAGCAGGTGCTGGTCAAGATCGACCGGGTCACGAAAAAATTCGACGAAACGGTAGCCGTGGACGATGTGTCCCTGGAAATCCGCAAGGGTGAGATTTTCGCCCTGCTGGGTGGCTCCGGTTCCGGCAAGTCGACCTTGCTGCGCATGCTGGCCGGCTTCGAGCGCCCGACCGAAGGGCGGATTTTCCTCGATGGCGTCGACATCACCGACATGCCGCCCTACGAGCGGCCGATCAACATGATGTTCCAGTCCTACGCGCTGTTCCCGCACATGACCGTGGCGCAGAACATCGCCTTCGGCCTGCAGCAGGACAAGATGCCCAAGGCCGAGATCGACGCCCGCGTGGCCGAGATGCTCAAGCTGGTGCACATGACCCAGTATGCCAAGCGCAAGCCGCACCAGTTGTCTGGTGGCCAGCGCCAGCGCGTGGCCCTGGCCCGCTCGCTGGCCAAGCGCCCCAAGCTGCTGCTGCTCGACGAGCCAATGGGCGCACTGGACAAGAAGCTGCGTTCGCAGATGCAACTGGAACTGGTGGAAATCATCGAGCGCGTAGGCGTGACCTGCGTGATGGTGACCCACGACCAGGAAGAGGCCATGACCATGGCCCAGCGCATTGCCATCATGCACCTGGGCTGGATCGCCCAGATCGGTTCGCCGGTAGATATCTACGAAACCCCCACCAGCCGCCTGGTGTGCGAGTTCATCGGCAGCGTCAACCTGTTCGACGGTGAAGTGGTCGACGATGCCGAAGGCCACGCGATCATTGCCAGCCCCGAGCTTGAGCGCAAGATCTACGTTGGCCATGGCATCACCACCTCGGTGGAAGACAAGCACATCACCTACGCCCTGCGCCCGGAAAAGATGCTGGTCACCACCCAGCAACCGACCTGCGAGCACAACTGGTCGCGCGGCAAGGTCCACGACATCGCCTACCTTGGTGGCCACTCGGTGTTCTACGTCGAGCTGCCGAGCGGCAAGATCGTCCAGTCGTTCGTGGCCAACACCGAGCGCCAGGGCACCCGGCCGACCTGGGGCGATGAAGTGTACGTGTGGTGGGAAGACGACAGCGGCGTGGTACTGCGGTCATGAAACCTCGCAAGCTCAAGCGAGCCTTCCAGCGCATCATCCCGGAGGGGCGGCACCTGGTGATCGGCGTGCCGTTCATCTGGCTGTTCCTGTTCTTCATGCTGCCGTTCTTCATCGTGCTGAAGATCAGCTTCGCCGAAGCCGACGTGGCGATCCCGCCCTACACCGAGATCTACAGCTACGTCGAGGACAAGGTCCAGCTCGTGCTCAACCTGGCCAACTATGGCCTGCTGACCGAAGACGAACTGTACATTTCGGCCTACCTGGGTTCGCTGAAGATGGCCTTCTTCAGCACCCTGCTGTGCCTGTTGATCGGCTACCCGATGGCCTATGCCATTGCCAATGCCAAGAAGGAAACCCAGACGGTCCTGCTGTTGCTGATCATGATGCCGACCTGGACTGCGATCCTGATCCGCGTCTACGCCTGGATGGGCATCCTCAGCAACAACGGCCTGCTCAACGGCTTCCTGCTGTGGACCGGGCTGATCGACCAGCCGCTGCAGATCCTCAACACCAACCTGGCGGTGTATATCGGCGTGGTCTACTCGTACCTGCCGTTCATGATCCTGCCGCTGTTCGCCAACCTGGTGAAGCACGACCCGAGCTTGCTCGAAGCCGCTTCCGATCTGGGTTCGAGCACCTTCAACAGCTTCTGGAAGATCACCGTGCCGTTGTCGAAGAACGGCATCATCGCCGGTTGCATGCTGGTGTTCATCCCGGTGGTGGGTGAGTTCGTGATCCCGGAACTGCTTGGCGGCCCGGAAACCCTGATGATCGGCAAGGTGCTGTGGCAGGAATTCTTCAACAACCGTGACTGGCCGGTGGCGTCCGCGCTGGCGGTGGTGATGCTGGCGATCCTGATCGTGCCGATCCTGCTGTTCAACCGCAGCCAGGCCAAAGAAATGGAGGGCAGGGCATGAAGCGCTTCAGTTTCTCCAAGCTGATGCTGGTGCTCGGCTTGCTGTTCATCTACCTGCCGATGCTGATCCTGGTGATCTACTCGTTCAACGCCTCCAAGCTGGTGACCGTGTGGGGCGGCTGGTCGGTGAAGTGGTACGTCGGCCTGCTCGACAATACCCAGCTGATGGGTTCGGTGATGCGCTCGCTGGAAATCGCCTGCTACACGGCGGTGGCGGCGGTGGCACTGGGTACCCTGGCGGCATTCGTGCTGACCCGGGTCACCCGCTTCAAGGGCCGCACGTTGTTCGGCGGCCTGGTCACCGCACCGCTGGTGATGCCCGAGGTGATCACCGGTCTGTCGCTGTTGCTGCTGTTCGTGGCCATGGCACAAATGATCGGCTGGCCGCAGGAGCGCGGCATCGTCACCATCTGGATCGCCCACACCACGTTCTGTGCGGCGTATGTGGCGGTAGTGGTGTCGGCACGCCTGCGTGAGCTGGACCTGTCGATCGAAGAAGCGGCGATGGACCTGGGTGCCAAACCGTGGAAGGTGTTCTTCCTGATCACCATCCCGATGATCGCGCCGTCGCTGGCGGCGGGCGGCATGATGTCGTTCGCGCTGTCGCTGGATGACCTGGTACTGGCCAGCTTCGTCTCCGGCCCGGGTTCGACCACCTTGCCGATGGAAGTGTTCTCGGCGGTGCGCCTGGGTGTGAAACCGGAAATCAACGCCGTGGCCAGCCTGATCCTGCTGTCGGTGTCGCTGGTGACCTTCCTGGTCTGGTACTTCAGCCGCCAGGCCGAAGAGCGTCGCCGCAAGGCGATTCAGCAGGCGATCGAAGAGGGTGCGGCAGCCAACGCTTCGCAGCCGCAGGTCAAGCGCCCAGTGCAGGTTACGGCTTCGGCCTGACCCGGCCCTTTCGCGGGCTTGCCCGCTCCCACAGGGACTTCACAACCTTCAGGCTTGTGATAATCCCTGTGGGAGCGGGCAAGCCCGCGAAGGCCCCGACACCGATTCAAAGCCAGACTGCATCCCAGTGTGGATAGTCCCCGACACTCCTGACCAATCCAGCCCTCAAGGGATTGGCAACAATGTATCGGGCTACATGCACCACACTTTCCTCCCGCCGCAGCGCATGGTCGTGGTAACCCGGTTGCCATATCGGGTTGTGCCTGACACCTGCCTTGCGCAATGCAATGGCAGTGCGTGATTTGAATTTGCGCATCAGTGTTCCCAATGCCACTTCTTTCAGTTCGATCAGCCAATGCAGATGGTCAGGCATTACTACCCAGGCCAACGACCGGCAATCCTGAATGTCATCTGACACCCGCAGGTGTTTGACCACCAGGCGAGCATGCTCGAAGTCATGGAACAGTGGCAGCCGCAGGTGTGTTTTGGTGGTCAGCATGTAGAGCCTGCCTGGCTCGGAAAAGCGCCCACGGCGAAGCAGGTGGGATTCGGCTAACGGCATTTTGATCTTCCCTGAAATTGAACCTCCCTTTGAAAGTAGTGGCTGAAGCGGGGTGGCAGGGTGGTTGATGATTTCTGAATATGGCTGAAGCATGTGGTTGGCTGTGCAGGCCCTTTCGCGGGCTTGCCCGCTCCCACAGGGAAAGTGCATGCCTTGAGACTTGCGCTGTACCGGTGGGAGCGGGCAAGCCCGCGAAGAGGCCCGCACAGGCGCTGAAAATGCCGAACTGATCCTCGTCAGTGCTGTTTATCGAACCCTGAACTACGCTGACAGTCGCATCCCACAAATCATTTGTGCGCAAGCAAGGAGCCTGCATGACGTTGTTGCGTCCGCTGTCGGTCATTTGCCTGGGGCTGTTGTACCTGCTCACGGGCTGTAGCAAGGAAGAAGTCCCCGAGACACTGCCCCGGGTGGGCGTGCAACAGGTCCAGCCGACCGACTTCGCCGCCAGGGTCACCTTGACCGGCGACGTACAGGCACGCGTACAGACCGACCTGTCGTTCCGCGTCGGCGGCAAGATCATTTCGCGTAGCGTCGATGTCGGCGACCACGTCAAGGCCAACCAGGTGCTGGCGCGCCTGGACCCGAAAGACCTGCAGAACAACGTCGACTCGGCCAAGGCCGAAGTGTTCGCCGCCCAGGCGCGGGTCACCCAGAGCAGCGCCGCTTTCGTACGCCAGCAGAAACTGTTGCCCAAGGGCTACACCAGCCAGAGCGAATACGACGCCGCCGAGGCCGCCCTGCGCAGCGACCAGAGCGCACTCAAGGCCGCCCAGGCGCAATTGGCCGATGCCAATGAACAACTCAGCTACACCGCCCTGGTTTCCGAAGCCGATGGCGTGATCACCGAGCGCCAGGCCGAGGTTGGCCAGGTGGTGCAGGCGACCATGCCGATCTTCAGCCTGGCTCGCGACGGCGACCGCGATGCCGTGTTCAACGTCTATGAGTCGCTGCTGGTGGCACCGCCCAGTGATGCCGGGGTGATCGTCAGCCTGCTGGACGACCCCAAGGTAAAGGCCCATGGCTTCGTCCGCGAAATCACTCCGACGGTGTCCGCGCAAAGTGGCACGGTACAGGTCAAGGTCGGGCTCCGGGACGTGCCGCCGGCAATGCAGCTGGGCGCACCGGTAACCGCCACCACCAATGCCGAGGGGCGGCCCAGTATCGAGCTGCCGTGGTCTGCCTTGACCAAGGCACTGCATGAGCCGGCGGTGTGGGTAGTGGGTGAGGGCGACAAGGTGGAACTGCGCAAGGTCGAGGTCAGCCGTTACCTCACCGGCCGCATCGTGGTCGCTCGTGGCCTGAAGGGTGGCGAAACCGTGGTAGTCAATGGCGGGCAGTTGCTGCACCCCGGCATGCAGGTACAGAAGATCGATGCCAAGGCCAAGGGGGGTGAGCTATGAAGCACCTGCTGATGATGATGTCGGCCGGCATGCTGTTGCTCGGCTGCAGCAGCGAGGACGAAGCGCCAGAGCCGATTCGGCCGGTGCTGTCGGTCAAGGTCGAACCCCAGGTGCAATCGCAGCTGGGCCGCTTTGCCGGCTCTATCCAGGCGCGGTTCGAAAGCACCCTGGGTTTTCGTGTGTCCGGGCGCATCGCCCGGCGCTGGCTGGATGTGGGCGCCCAGGTGAAGCCGGGTGACACCCTGGCCACGCTCGACCCCACCGACCAGCAAAACCAGTTGCGCGCCGCCGAAGGCGACCTGGCCAAGGTGCAGGCACAGTGGATCAACGCCCAGGCCGATGCGCGTCGCCAGCAGCAGCTGTATGACCGCGGCGTTGGCGCCCAGGCCCAGCTGGATATTGCCCAGACCAACCTGAAAACCACCAGCGCCGCATTGGAGCAGGCGCGCTCGGCGGTCAGCCAGGCCCGTGACCAGCTCGACTACAGCACCCTGCGTAGCGACCACGCTGCGGTGATTACCGACTGGAAGGCCGAAGCCGGGCAAACCGTCACCGCCGGCCAGGCCGTGGTGACCCTGGCCCGGCCGGACGTGAAGGAAGCGGTGATCGACCTGCCGATCGGCCTGGCCGAGCAGTTGAACAAAGGCCTGACCTTTACCGTTGCCTCGCAACTCGACCCGACCATCAACACCACGGCCAGCCTGCGCGAACTGGAACCCCAGGCCGACGCCACCACCCGTACCCGCCGCGCCCGCCTGAGCCTGGCCAGCACACCCGCGGCGTTCCACCTGGGCACGGCCATCAGCGTGACCCTGAGTTCGGCGGTGACGCCACGCAGCGAGTTGCCGTTGAGCGCCTTGCTCGAGCGTGATGGCAAGACCCAGGTGTGGGTGATCGACCCGCAACAGAAAACCGTGGCCACCCGCGACGTGGCCCTGATCGACCGCACCGACCAGAGTATCGTCCTGACCTCCGGGGTACAGCCTGGGGAGCGGGTGGTGACGGCGGGCGTGAACAGCCTCAAGCCTGGCCAGAAGGTCACCTTCGACGAGGATGCGCAATGAAAGGAAGCTTCAACCTGTCCGACTGGGCACTCAAGCATCAATCGTTCGTCTGGTACCTGATGTTCGTTGCGCTGCTGATGGGGATCTTCTCCTACTTCAACCTGGGCCGCGAGGAAGACCCGTCGTTCACCATCAAGACCATGGTGATCCAGACCCGCTGGCCCGGCGCGACCCAGGACGAGACCCTGTACCAGGTCACCGACCGCATCGAGAAGAAGCTCGAGGAACTCGACTCGCTCGACTACACCAAAAGCTACACCCGCCCGGGTGAATCCACGGTCTACGTGTACCTGCGCGACACCACCAAGGCCAAGGACATCCCGGAAATCTGGTACCAGGTGCGCAAGAAGATCCAGGACATCCGTGGCGAGTTCCCCGCAGGTATCCAGGGCCCGGGGTTCAACGACGAGTTCGGCGACGTGTTCGGCTCGATCTATGCGTTTACCGCCGATGGCCTTACCCTGCGCCAGTTGCGCGACTACGTGGAGCAAGCGCGGGCCGAGGTGCGCGACGTACCCAACATCGGCAAGATCGAGCTGGTCGGCACCCAGGACGAAGTGCTGTACCTGAACTTCTCGACCCGCAAGCTGGCAGCCCTGGGCATCGACCAGCGCCAGGTGATGCAAGCCCTGCAATCGCAGAACGCGGTGACCCCGGCCGGGGTGATCGAGGCCGGCCCGGAGCGCATTTCCGTGCGCACCACCGGGCAGTTCGCCTCGGAAAAGGACCTGCAGACCGTCAACCTGAGGATCAACGACCGTTTCTTCCGCCTGGCCGACATCGCCGACATCGAGCGCGGCTACGTCGACCCACCCTCACCGATGTTCCGCTACAACGGCCAGACGGCGCTGGGCCTGGCTATCGGCATGAAAGCCGGGGGCAACATCCAGGTGTTCGGTGCGGCACTGAAAAAACGCATGGACCAGGTGATCGAGGACCTGCCGATAGGCGTCGGGGTGCATACCGTTTCCGACCAGGCCGTGGTGGTCAAGCAGGCAGTCGGCGGCTTCACCAGTGCGCTGTTCGAGGCGGTAGTGATCGTGCTCGGGGTGAGCTTTGTCAGCCTGGGGGTGCGCGCCGGCCTGGTGGTGGCCTGCTCGATCCCGCTGGTGCTGGCCATGGTCTTCGTGTTCATGGAATACAGCGGTATCACCATGCAGCGTATTTCGCTGGGTGCGCTGATCATCGCGCTGGGCCTGCTGGTGGATGACGCGATGATCACCGTGGAGGTCATGGTCACGCGGCTGGAGATGGGCGAGAGCAAGGAGCAGGCGGCGACCTTCGCCTATACCTCCACGGCGTTCCCGATGCTCACCGGCACCTTGGTCACCGTGGCCGGGTTCGTGCCCATTGGCCTCAATGCCAGCTCGGCGGGCGAATATACCTTCACCCTGTTCGCGGTGATTGCCGTAGCACTGCTGGTGTCGTGGATCGTGGCGGTGTTCTTTGCCCCGGTGCTGGGTGTGCATATGCTCAGCAGCAACCTCAAGGCCCATGATGCCGAGCCTGGCAGGCTCGGCCGGGCCTTCGAGCACGGCTTGCTGTGGTGCATGCGCAACCGCTGGCTGACCATCATCGGCACCGTGCTGCTGTTCGCCCTGGCGATCTTCTGCCAACGCTTCGTGCAGAACCAGTTCTTCCCGTCCTCGGACCGCCCGGAAATCCTCGTCGACCTCAACCTGCCGCAGAACGCCTCGATCGAAGAGACGCGCAAGGTGGTCGACCGCTTCGAGGCGCGGATCAAGGACGACCCGGACCTGGTGCACTGGAGCACCTACATCGGCCAGGGCGCGATCCGCTTCTACCTGCCACTGGACCAGCAACTGCAGAACCCGTATTACGCGCAGTTGGTGATCGTCAGCAAAGGCTTCGAAGAGCGCCAGGGCATGATGGCGCGCCTGCAGAAGATCCTGCATGAGGAATTCGTCGGCATCGGCACCAACGTGCAGTCGCTGGAAATGGGCCCGCCGGTGGGCCGGCCGATCCAGTACCGGGTCAGCGGCGCCAATATCGACGAGGTACGCAAGCATGCCATCGAGCTGGCCACCTTGCTCGACCAGAACGAGCACATTGGCGAGATGATCTACGACTGGAACGAGCCGGGTAAGGTGCTGCGGGTGGAAATTGCCCAGGACAAGGCGCGTCAGCTGGGCTTGTCGTCGGAAGACGTGGCCAATGTGATGAACAGCATCGTCAGCGGCGTCCAGATCACCCAGGTCAACGACAACATCTACCTGGTCGACGTGGTTGCCCGCGCCCAGGACAGCGAGCGCGGCTCGCCGGACACCCTGCAGAACCTGCAGATCCTCACGCCCAACGGCACCGCGATCCCGCTGCTGTCGTTCGCCACCGTGCGCTACGAGCTGGAGCAGCCGCTGGTGTGGCGCCGTGACCGCAAGCCGACCATCACCATCAAGGCCTCGGTCAATGGCGACATCCAGCCCACCGACCTGGTGGCCCAGCTGAAGCCGAAGATCGACGAGTTCGCCAGCAAGCTGCCGGTGGGCTTCGAAGTGGCTACCGGCGGTACGGTGGAAGAGAGTGCCAAGGCGCAAGGGCCGATCCGCAAGGTGATCCCGCTGATGCTGTTCCTGATGGCGACCTTCCTGATGATCCAGCTGCACAGTGTGCAGAAGCTGTTCCTGGTGGTCAGCGTGGCACCGCTTGGGCTTATCGGCGTGGTGCTGGCGCTGGTGCCCACTGGCACCCCGATGGGCTTCGTGGCAATCCTCGGCATTCTCGCGCTGGCGGGCATCATCATTCGTAACTCGGTGATCCTGGTGACCCAGATCGACGAGTTCGAGGCCCAGGGCTTGTCGCCGTGGGATGCGGTGGTGGAGGCCACCAATCACCGGCGCCGGCCGATCCTGCTGACCGCGGCGGCGGCGAGCCTGGGCATGATCCCGATCGCCCGCGAGGTGTTCTGGGGGCCGATGGCCTACGCCATGATTGGTGGGATCATCGTGGCGACCCTGCTGACACTGTTGTTCCTGCCAGCGTTGTATGTGGCTTGGTACAAGATCCGCGAGCCACAGAAAAACTCCTGAAACCCTACAGCAAACCCTGTGGGAGCGGGTTTACCCGCGAATGCGATGGTGGAGCCGCTGCCGCATTCGCGGGTGAACCCGCTCCCACAGGGGCTTCTGTCGCTTTCAATATCGCCTTCTGGTTTGGTTATATAAACATTCTTAAACAGTATTTTTAAGAATAACCTCGCCTCACTACTATTGCCTCAAGCCAGGCGTAATTCCCCTTCAAACCTCAGCCCGGCAACTTCATTCCAAGGAGAACGAGCATGAGTGCATCTCTGCGTAGCATCGACGGTCAGGACGAAGCCACCATTCTGCGGGAAATCCAGAGCGCCCTGCGCGACCTGCGTTTCGGTGCGGTGGAGATCACTGTGCACAACGCTCAGGTCGTACAGATCGAGCGCAAGGAGAAATTCCGCCTGCAACAGCCCGGCAACAAGACCGGCTGATCGCCTACCCCTCCAAAACTAGAAGAATGCCAATCGGGAGCTTCACCATGTCCATCCGCCGTTATGCGCTCGCTGCCCTGGCCAGCGCTGTTTTTGCCGGTTCCGCCATCGCCAAGGACTACGAACTGCTGAACGTGTCCTACGACCCGACCCGTGAGCTTTATCAGCAATACAACGCCGAGTTCATCAAGCACTGGCAACAGGCCCACCCGGGCGACACGGTGAAGATCCAGCAATCTCACGGCGGCTCGGGCAAGCAGGCCCGTGCGGTGATCGACGGCCTGCGCGCCGACGTGGTGACCCTGGCCCTGGCGGGCGACATCGACGAAGTCGCCAAGCTTGGCAAGACCTTGCCCGCGGACTGGCAGAAGCGTCTGCCGGACGCCAGCACCCCGTATACCTCGACCATCGTGTTCCTGGTACGCAAGGGCAACCCGAAAGGCATCAAGGATTGGGGCGACCTGGTCAAGAAGGATGTGTCGGTGATCACCCCCAACCCGAAAACCTCCGGCGGCGCCCGCTGGAACTTCCTCGCCGCGTGGGCCTATGGCCTGAAGACCGGGGGTAGCGAAGACAAGGCCAAGGCCTACGTGCAAGAGCTGTTCAAGCACGTACCAGTGCTGGATACCGGTGCCCGTGGCTCGACCATTACCTTCGTCAACAACGGCCAGGGCGACGTGCTGCTGGCCTGGGAAAACGAGGCCTTCCTGGCGCTGAAGGAAGACGGTGGCGCCGACAAGTTCGAAATCGTCGTGCCATCGCTGTCGATCCTGGCCGAACCGCCGGTGGCGGTGGTCGACAAGAACGCCGAGAAGAAGGGCAACACCGAGATCGCCAACGAATACCTCAAGCACCTGTACAGCCCGGCCGGGCAGAAGATTGCGGCCGAGAACTTCTACCGCCCGCGTGACGCCAAGGTGGCGGCCGAGTTCGGCAAGCAGTTCCCGAAACTGGAGCTGGTGACTATCGACAAGGACTTCGGTGGCTGGAAGACTGCACAGCCCAAGTTCTTCAATGATGGCGGTGTGTTCGACCAGATCTATCAGGCACAGTAAGCGCCACGGAAAAGCGGGGGCCGCCTGGCGGCCTTTCGCGACGCAAGGCCGCTCCTGCGAGGAATACGCGATCTTCTGCAGGAGCGGCCTTGCGTCGCGAAAGGGCTGCAGGGCAGCCCCAGGATTCACAAGCCTGCACCGGCCCGGGATCGATCCCGGGCTTCGTGCGTTCAACCAGGGATATTTATGTCACGTCGCATTTCCCCCGTCATACCCGGCTTCGGGCTGACGCTGGGCTACACCTTGGTGTACCTCAGCCTGATCGTGCTGATACCGCTGGCCGCCATGTTCGTGCATGCCGCGCAGCTGACCTGGGAGCAGTTCTGGAATGTCATCAGTGCACCGCGGGTGATCGCCGCGCTCAAGCTGAGTTTCGGCACCGCCCTGTTCGCCGCCATCATCAACGGCCTGATCGGCACCTTGCTGGCCTGGGTGCTGGTGCGCTACACCTTCCCCGGGCGCAAGGTCATCGATGCGATGATCGACCTGCCATTCGCCCTGCCCACCGCCGTTGCCGGCATCGCCCTGACTGCCCTGTACGCGCCTTCGGGCTGGGTCGGCCAGTTCGCCACCGACCTGGGCTTCAAGATCGCCTACACCCCGCTGGGCATCACCCTGGCCCTGACCTTCGTCACCCTGCCGTTCGTGGTGCGCACGGTACAACCGGTACTGGCCGACATCCCGCGCGAGGTCGAGGAAGCCGCTGCCTGCCTGGGCGCCAAGCCGCTGCAGGTGTTCCGCCATGTGCTGGCGCCGGCGCTGCTGCCTGCCTGGCTCACCGGCTTTGCCCTGGCCTTTGCCCGCGGTGTGGGCGAGTATGGTTCAGTGATCTTCATTGCCGGCAACATGCCGATGAAGACCGAGATCCTGCCGCTGCTGATCATGGTCAAGCTCGACCAGTACGACTACACCGGCGCGACCTCCATCGGCGTATTGATGCTGGTGGTTTCCTTCATCCTGCTGCTGCTGATCAACCTGCTGCAGCGCCGCATCGAAACCCCTTGAAGGAGGCCGGCATGTCCAGTTCAACCCTGAATGCAACCGCCGCCGCCAACGCCGCCCGCCGTGGCAGTGCGACTTCGCGGCGCATCCTGATCAGCCTTGGCTGGCTGGTATTTGCGCTGTTTCTGTTGCTGCCGCTGGTGATCGTGGTGTCGCAGGCGCTGAAGAACGGCTTTGGCACATTCTTCGAGGCGATCCTCGAGCCGGATGCGTTGTCGGCCTTGAAGCTGACCCTGATCGCGGTAGTCATTTCGGTACCGCTTAACCTGGTGTTCGGCGTCAGCGCCGCCTGGTGCGTGAGCAAATACACCTTCCGTGGCAAGAGCCTCCTGGTCACCCTGATCGACCTGCCGTTCTCGGTGTCGCCGGTGATCGCCGGCCTGGTGTACGTGCTCATGTTCGGCGCGCAGGGCCTGTTCGGGCCGTGGCTGCAGGACCACGATATCCAGATCGTGTTCGCCCTGCCGGGCATTGTCCTCGCCACCATCTTTGTCACCGTGCCGTTCGTGGCCCGTGAACTGATCCCGCTGATGCAGGAGCAGGGCACGCAAGAGGAGGAGGCTGCGCGCCTGCTCGGCGCCAATGGCTGGCAGATGTTCTGGCATGTGACTTTGCCGAACATCAAATGGGGCCTGATCTACGGCGTGGTGCTGTGCACCGCGCGGGCCATGGGCGAGTTTGGCGCCGTGTCGGTGGTGTCGGGCCATATTCGCGGCGTGACCAACACCTTGCCGCTGCACGTGGAGATTCTCTACAACGAGTACAACCACGTGGCGGCCTTCAGCGTGGCCAGCCTGCTGCTGATCATGGCGCTCTTCATCCTGCTGCTCAAGCAGTGGAGCGAGAACCGTATTAACCGCCTGCGCCACAGCGCCGCGGAGGAATGATTCATGTCGATCGAAGTTCGTAACGTCAGCAAGCGCTTCAACAGCTTCCAGGCACTGGACAACATCAACCTGGACATCAACAGCGGCGAGCTGGTGGCCCTGCTAGGCCCGTCCGGCTGCGGCAAGACCACCCTGCTGCGCATCATCGCCGGGCTGGAAACCCCCGACCAGGGCAATATCGTGTTCCATGGCGAAGATGTGTCCGGCCATGACGTGCGTGACCGCAACGTCGGTTTCGTGTTCCAGCACTACGCCTTGTTCCGCCACATGAGCGTGTTCGACAACGTCGCCTTCGGCTTGCGCATGAAGCCCAAGGGCGAGCGCCCGAGCGAAAGCAGGATTGCCGAAAAGGTGCATGAGCTGCTGAACATGGTGCAGCTGGACTGGTTGTCCGACCGCTACCCCGAGCAGTTGTCCGGTGGCCAGCGCCAGCGGATCGCCCTGGCCCGTGCGCTGGCGGTGGAACCCAAGGTGCTGCTGCTGGACGAACCGTTCGGTGCGCTGGATGCCAAGGTGCGCAAGGAGCTGCGCCGCTGGCTGGCGCGCCTGCACGAGGACATCAACCTGACCTCGGTATTCGTCACCCACGACCAGGAAGAAGCCATGGAAGTGGCCGACCGCATCGTGGTGATGAACAAGGGCGTGATCGAGCAGATCGGCTCGCCGGGCGAGGTGTACGAGCACCCGGCCAACGATTTCGTCTACCACTTCCTGGGTGACTCCAACCGCCTGGCCTTGAGCGAAGGGCACCATGTGCTGTTCCGCCCGCACGAAGTGTCGCTGTCGCGGCACGAGACCGAAGGGCACCACGCTGCGGAGGTGCGTGATATTCGTCCGCTGGGCGCTACCACGCGGGTGACCCTGAAGGTGGAAGGGCAGAGCGAGCTGATCGAGGCCGAGGTGGTCAAGGACCACGACAGCCTGACCGGGTTGGTGCGCGGCGAAACATTGTTCTTCCGGCCGAAGGTCTGGCAGAAAGTGGCGGATATCTGAGCCGCCTTCGAACAGGAGAAACCCGGGCGTCGTCCCGGGTTTTTCATGCCTGGCGGGTGGCCGGGGCCGTTGCGCAAGCCTGAAAATCCATGCATTGCGCGCATATTTTGCATGCGCCAGACGCACCGCTTTATCCCGGCCCCGGCCACAGCCCACGGAATTCGCGGCTTCGAAGCCATCACAGAAAACGCATATTCGTTTGCATTCTAAGCATAATTTCAAACATTCCTTTAAGGGATAAGGGCCCTGGTTCCATGATTCAGCCACACCCTGAATCGAGACCCTGGGAGTTTTATCAATGGGTAATGTCCAGTCGGCCATGAAGGCCTACGACCAGCCATGGCGCACCGCTCCGGGTGACCTGGTCGAGCTCGGGCGCACGCTTCGCCTCCCGCTCGGCCGGCTGCGCCTGCAACGCACGCCGGTCAGCGGGCTGAAGCACCGCGACAAGCTGGCGCTGGGCCTGCTGGCGCTGGCGCTGCATGCTGCGGTCGCCTACTGGATCAGCCGGGTGCCAACGCCGGAGCTACCGGTGGTGCCGCCGCAGGTGCCGCCCATGACCATCGAATTCGCCGCGCCGGCTCCACCTGTGGTCGAGCCTCCGCCACCCGCGCCGGCACCGCCCGTGGTCCAGCCGCCACCGCCTCCGGTGGTCGACGAACTGGCCAGCAAACCCAAAGCCAAGCCCAAACCCGTGCCCAAACCGGTGGTAAAGCAACAACCCAAGCCACAGCCCAAGCCGCTCGAAGCTGCGCCGCCGGTCCCGGTAGCCGCCCCGGCGGCGCCGGCACCTGCGTCTGCCGCGCCGGCCCCGATAACCCCGGCATCGGCGAACGCCGCGTACCTGAAGAATCCGGCGCCGGAATATCCGCAGTTGGCCCAGCGCCGTGGCTGGGAAGGCAGCGTGCTGTTGCGCGTCGAGGTGCTGCCCAGCGGCAGGCCCGGACAGATCCAGGTCCAGAAGAGCAGTGGCCGCGATGCCCTCGACGCCGCCGCGCTGGCGGCGGTCAAGCGCTGGAGTTTCGTTCCGGCCAAGCAGGGCGACGTGGCCCAGACCGGCTGGGTCAGTGTGCCGATCGATTTCAAGCTTCGCTAATTTCCGCAGAACACAGGAAGACATCATCATGAGCCTGCTGGCATCCCCTCTCGAATCCGTTGAAAGCGCAGTCATCTGGCTGTTGATTGGTTTCTCTGTCGTCACCTGGGGCCTGGCCCTGGTCAAGGCCGTGCAGTTCGTGCGGTTGAAGCATCAGGACAAGCGCTTCCAGCAGCAGTTCTGGGCCGCCTCGAGCCTGGACTCGGCCGCCGAACCCAGCCACGAACTGCCGGGCCCGGCTGCACGCGTGGCCCAGTCCGGCTACGCCGCCATCGCCGTGGGCGATACCCAGGCCAGCGACTTGAGCCACGCCATCAACCATCAGGACCGCCTGGAGCGCGCGCTGCGCCAGCAGATCGTGCGGGAGCGCCGCTCGCTGGAAACCGGCCTGGCGGTGGTCGCCAGTATCGGCAGCACGTCGCCCTTCATCGGCCTGTTCGGCACCGTCTGGGGCATCATGGAAGCACTCAAGGGCATCAGTGCGGCCGGCTCTGCCAGCCTGGAAACCGTCGCCGGGCCGATTGGTGCGGCACTGGTGGCCACCGGTGTAGGGATTGCCGTCGCGGTACCGGCGGTGCTGGTCTACAACTATTTCCTGCGCCGCCTCAAGCTCACTGCTGCCGACCTCGATGACTTCGCCCACGACTTCTACAGCCTGGCGCAGAAGAGTGCCTTCCGCGTACTGGTGCACCCAACCGTGCACGCGCACCAGGGCGGCTTCACCCAGCCAGTGAAGGAGGCATCCTGATATGGCCTTCTCGACCCAGGATACTGACGAAGTCCTCAGCGAAATCAACGTTACGCCCTTGGTGGACGTCATGTTGGTGCTGCTGGTGGTGTTCATCGTCACCGCGCCGCTGCTGACCAACGCGATCCCTGTGAACCTGCCCAAGACCGAGGCCGTGGCGCCGGTGGAGCAGAAGGACCCGCTGGTGGTCAGCATCGATGGTGACGGCAAGCTGTTCATCAACAAGGACCAGATTCAGCCAGATCTGCTGGAAACCAGCCTCAAGGCCGCCAAGGACCAGGACCCGGAAGTGCGTGTGCAGCTGCAGGCCGACGACGGTGTCAACTACGGCGAAGTGGCACGGGCCATGGCGGCGATCGAACGTGCGGGTATCAGCAAGCTGGCGGTGATTACCGCGCGCTGAACCCCGGCAATCTTCTTCAGGCAAGTGCTTAGGGGCCATATCTCTTGGCAGGGGATGGCCCTTTTTTTTTTGCCCTGCGCGATCCCGTGTAGGAGCGGCCTTGTGTCGCGATGGGCCGCAAAGCGGCCCCCGGACCAGCAGCTGCGGTTCGTCAGGAAAATCCGGAAAGCAGATTTGGGGCCGCTTTGCGGCCCATCGCGACACAAGGCCGCTCCTACAAAGGGACTGCATCAGTACTGAATTTTGGTTATTAACAAATAGCTTCTTATTCCTTTACCGGTATAACTGTCGCCCTATACTGGTCGCCAAGCACGCAAAACCCACTGGAGGCGTCCCCATGCGCAACGAGTCGATCCGTTACCTGATTGTGCCGGGCTGGCAAGGATCGCCAGACAATCATTGGCAAAGCCACTGGCAACGCACCCTGCCCAACAGTGCGCGGGTCGAGCAGCATGACTGGCTGACCCCGCAGCGCCAGGATTGGGTGCAGGCGCTGGAACTGGCGATCGCTGCAGAGCGCTCGCCGGTGATCCTGATTGCCCACAGCCTCGGCTGCGTCACGGTCGCCCATTGGGCCGCCCAGGCCAGCCCGGCACTGCTGCGGCGGGTGCGTGGCGCCTTGCTGGTGGCACCGGCGGATGTCGAGCGGCCCAGTTGCGCACCCGCCTTGCGCAACTTCGCGCCGATCCCGACCGAGGTTTTGCCGTTCCCCAGCCAGGTAGTCAGTTCGGACAACGACCCGGCCGTGAGCGTGCCACGGGCGCTGTACCTGGCCCAGGCCTGGGGCGCCGAAGCAGGGCTGCTGAGCAACGCCGGGCATATCAACGTCAAGTCCGGCCATGAGCGCTGGGAACAAGGTTTCGCTTACCTGTATCGCTTGCAGAACCGGGTCGAGCAGCGCGCTCTGCGCCGCGCCTGATCGCCCTGACTGTCTACCGTTTGCCGACGCCCGGCCATTGCAGGCCAGGGGCGGGAGTTCGTCATGACTTTTCAAAACCCGTTTGGCCAGCCGTTGCTGACTTTCCCCGAACTGGACAAGAGCCCGCTGAGCATTCGCGCCAAGGCGCTGGTGTTCATCGACCCGCGTTCCCAGCAGTTGCGTGAGCAACTCGAGCGCCTGGCACCACAGCCCCTGCCGGTGCTGATCCGCGGTGAAACCGGCACCGGCAAGGAACTGCTGGCCCGGCAGATCCATCGCGCCAGTGACCGCGGCGGGTTGTTCGTGTCGGTCAACTGCGCGGCCATCAGCCCCAACTATGCCGAAGCCGAGCTGTTCGGCTACAGCGCCGGCAGCCATGGCGGTACGGCCAGCAGCCGCGCCGGCTGGTTCGGCTCAGCCAACGGCGGCACGCTGTACCTGGACGAGATCGCCGACTTGCCGTTGGCGATTCAGGGCAAGCTGCTGGCCGCCCTGGAAAACCGAGAGGTCACACGGGTCGGTGCGCAGCAGCCGCAACCGGTGGATGTGCGCCTGGTGGCCGCCAGCAGCATCGACCTGGCCCGGGTCGTGCGCGCAGGGCGCTTCAACGAGCGCCTGTACCAGTACCTGCGCGAAGGGGGGCTGGAGCTGCCGCCGTTGCGTGAGCGGCCAGGCGATATCCTGCCACTGGCCGAATACTTCGTGGGCATCTACAGCGTGCGCCTGCAACGGCCGGTGCCGCTGGTGAGCGAGGCCGCGCAACAGGTGCTGGAAGCGCACCTGTGGCCAGGCAACACCCGCGAGCTGGAAAATGTCATCCACTTCGCCTTGCTGGTGAGCGAGGGTGAGGAAATTGTGCCGGAAGACCTCGATTTAGCCAGCCCGGCGCGCTAGACGCCGCTAATGAACAAAGTGACTGATGGCAGTTTGTTTTTGGAATAAGCAGCTAATTAAAAGATATTTTTGCGGAATAAAAAATCTAGGTATCGTCCACTCCACGCCCGCTGATGAACCGGTTGGGCACCCGATTCGCCATCGTCGATGGCCAGACCAGAACAAGGACCACCATGAAGAAGACCCTGCTGACCACTGCCCTGGCCGCTGCCCTGTCGTTCGCCGGCCTGGCTGCTGCCGCCGAGAAACTGGTGGTTGCCGCCACCCCGGTACCGCACGCTGAAATTCTCGAGCTGATCAAGCCGACCCTGGCCAAGGAAGGTGTCGACCTGCAGATCAAGGTATTCACCGACTACGTGCAGCCAAACGTGCAGGTTGACCAGAAGCGCCTGGATGCCAACTACTTCCAGACCCTGCCATACCTGCAGAACTTCAACGAAGGCAAGGGTACCCACCTGGAAACCGTGATCGGTGTTCACGTCGAGCCGTTCGGTGGCTACTCGAAGAAGGTCAAGAACCTGAGCGAGCTGAAAGAAGGCGCCACCGTTGCCATCCCCAACGAGGGTAGCAACAGTGGCCGTGCCCTGCTGCTGCTGCAGAAGGCTGGCCTGATTACCCTGAAGGACCCGAAAAACGCCCTGGCCACGCCCAAGGACATCGCCGAGAACCCGAAGAAGCTGAAGTTCCGCGAGCTTGAATCGGCCATGCTGCCGCGCGTGCTGGACCAGGTCGACCTGGACATGATCAACACCAACTACGCCCTGGAAGCCGGCCTGAACCCGGCCAAGGATGCGCTGGTGATCGAAGGCAGCGACTCGCCATACGTGAACTTCCTGGTCGCCCGCCCGGACAACAAGAACAGCGAAGCCATCCAGAAGCTGGCCAAGGCCCTGACCAGCCCGGAAGTGAAAGCTTTCATCGCCAAGAAGTATGAAGGTGCCGTACTGCCGGCGTTCTGATCCGCAGCCGTATGGAAAAAACGCCGACGCATTCGTGTCGGCGTTTTTGTTTCTGCAGGGTTGTCACAGGCTCTGCCGGCGATAGGCGGCAAAGCAGCCCCGGAAAGCTCACGGGTTGCGCGGCAGCCAGTTCAGCAGGAATTCATTGACCACCCGTGGGTTCTCCAGGCTGGAGATATGCCCGGCGGAGGGGATCTGCGCCGCCAGGCAACCAATGAGCTGCGCCATTTCGATGGACTCTGCTGGTGGCCGTGGAATGTCCTGGTCGCCACAGACCACGATGGTCCGCTCGCTGGCCAGCTCACCCAGCCGTGACAGCAGGTCCGGTCGGCCAAAAATCACTCGCCCCAGCGGATCGAGGCTTTGCCGAATAACTTCGGCACTGCTCGCCTTCAGTGCTGCCCGGAAGCTTTCCCGCACCTGCGGCACCGTCTGCCCGCCCGCGTGGAAGAAGATCGGCACGACGATATCCAGCAAGGGTTCCGGGAACATGCCTGCGCCACTGGCCGCATCCAGCAAGCCAAAATACTTGAGCCGGGTCGCCTCCGGTTCGGCGCCGAGGTAGGTATCCATCAATACCAGGCGGTCGACCCGCTGGGGGTGCTCCAGGGCCAGCTGCGCGCCCCACATGCCACCGACCGACAGGCCGACCAGGTGGCATTGGCCGATATCCAGGGCATCCAGCAGCGCCAGGTGCTGGCGGGCCAGGGCGCTCATGTCGGTGGTCGTGGCGGGTGGAGCGTCGGAGCCGCCGTGGCCCCACAGCTCGGGCACGATGACGCGAAAGTGCGGCGACAGGGCCTCGATCTGTGGCTGCCACATGTCGGCGGACCATAGGTAGCTGTGGCCGAGCAGTACCGGGAAGCCCTGGCCCTGGTCGACGTAGCTCATCCGGGCGCCGTCGATTTCGATGAAGTGTCTTTGCATGGAGTGGGTCTCGGCTGGAGGACTGTAGAGTATTTGAAATTGTCGGGGCCGCTGTGCGGCCCATCGCGACACGAGGCCGCTGCTACAGGGTGGGCGCGGAAGCAGACCCTCACGGCCCTGGCACCAATCGCAAGGTGCTCTGCGCTGGAATCACGCCCATCTGCGCCCGTTGGTACTGCCCCTGCACATAGCCCTCGGCCTGGTCCGCGTAATGCCCGTCGAATGGCACGCCACTCTGCCCGACTGGGTTGCTGGTCAACGCCTGCCCAGCATCGGCAAAGTCGATCAGCCGCCGCGTAGACGGCCCATAAGTCACCGGCCAAGGCGCCGGCCCAATCTTCGCCGAGAGGTTGTTCGGTACCTCATGGGTACCCGGCGCGGCGAACGGGCCGACGTTGAACAGCAGGTGCAATGGCTTTTTTACCCCAAGCGGGTGGTTGTGGGTCAGGGTGTGAGCCTTGCCCCACTGCCAGCTGGCCGGGTCGTTGCCCAAGGTGTCGCGCAGGTGCTTCAGGCTGTGCTGCCAGGCCGTGCGCACGATGGCGGTACGGTCGCTGCGCTGGTTGTCACCACGGCTGTTCCACCAGGGCGAATCGGCATCCGCCGCCAGGCGCGGCAGCGCGGCGTCGATGGCGCGGGTGCTGATCAGCACCGGGAACCAGGTATCGCCCAGTTCGTCATGCAGTGCGGCGAACGCCAGTTCGTAGAGGAACTGGTTGAACAGCGTGGCGCTGACCGAATCCAGCGGGTAGTCACCCGTCCAGGCGGCCAGTTGCTCCACCAGCTCCTTCTCTTCGTCACCCTCGGCCACCGCGCGCAGTGTTGCCAGCAGCGGGGCAAGGGTACGCGGGCCATAATCGCTGGCGGTGTCCAGCTGCAGCGCCTGGCTGTTCTGCGTGTCCCACTTCACTTCGGGGTTGGCCAGCTGGTTGTCGAGCTGACGGCCACGGTCCGGCAGGTTGTAGTAACCCGGTATCGGCACCCCTGATGGCGGTTGGTAATTGGCTGACACGATATAGCCGCGCGCCGGGTTCTCCTGCTGCGGGTTGACGCTGAAGGGGTAGAAGCCGAGCTTGTTGGCCTGGGCGCTGGCGCCGTCGAGAATGAAGGCCGGGTCGACCCCGTCGGGGCGGATCGGCAGCTGCGCCGCCGCCCACCAGCCAATGTCGCCTCGGGCATTGGCCCAGACGAAGTTCAGCCCAGGCGCGTGCACCTTGGCGGCGGCTTCGCGCATTTTGCCCAGGGTGTCGGCGCGGTTGATCTGGTAGAAGCCATCGAGCAGCGGGTTTTCGGTTTCCAGGAATGCCCACCACATGGCGATCGGCGTGGGCCCGGCGGTGGCGCCCAGCACGTCGTTGACGATCGGGCCGTGGGGTGATCGGCGCAGGCTGAGGGTCACCGGCGCTGCGCCTTTCACGGCGACCTGCTGCTCGCTCTTCTCCAGCGCCTGCCATCGGCCATCGATCATGACCTGGTTGGCGTCAGCCGGGTTGGTACGTTCGGCAATCAGGTCGATGTCATCGTTCTGGAACATGGTCAGGCTCCAGCCGAAGTCGTGGTTGTGGCCGAGCAGGGCGAACGGGTTAAGTGCCTGGAAGTAGCCGTACAGGTTGAAACCGGGCGCCGACAGTTCGGCCTCGTACCACACCGCCGGCACGGCGAAGCCGATATGCGGGTCGCCGGCCAGCAACGGCTTGCCGCTGCGGGTACGGCTGCCGGATACGGCCCAGGCGTTGCTGCCTTCGAACTGCGGGATGCCGGCCGCGCCGAGCGCCTCATGGCTAAGGCGGGCGAGCGCCTCCAGGCTGTGCCAGTCGGCAGCGGCCAGCGGCGTGCCTAGCGCGCCTTCGGGCTGCCAGCCAAGGTCGAAGATACCCAGGTACTCAGGGCCCAGCTGGTCGCGGATATAGGTCAGTGCCGGCTCGGTACGAAAGGCGGCGGCGAAACTGTAGGCCAGGTAGCCGGCAATGCTCAGGGTATCTTCGGCAGTGAATGGGCGCGGGGTGATACCGAGCAGGTCGAACTCGACGGGCTTGGGGTGGCTGGCCTGCCAGCGGTTCACACCGTCGAGGTAGGCCTGCAGGGCCTGCCAGGCAGGGGCCTGGCGGTCCTGACGCGCGGCCATCAGGGCGGCCTGTTCGCGAATGCGCAGGCTGCGGAACAGGGTGTCGGTGGGTAGCAGCTTGTCGCCCAGCACCTCGGCCAGCTCGCCACGGGCCAGGCGGCGCAGGATCTCCATCTGGAACAGCCGGTCCTGGGCATGCACATAGCCCAGCGCGCGGTACAGGTCTGCCTCGCTCTGCGCCTGCAGGTGCGGCACGCCGCGGGCGTCATAGCGCACGCTGACCGGCGCCTGCAGGCCGGCGATGGCCACTTCGCCCTCGCGTTGCGGCAGTTTGCCCTGCACGTACCAGTATCCGGCGCCTGCGGCCACGGCAACCGCTACGGCCAACAGGGTCAGGCTGCGCTTCATTCAGGCTCCTTGTGCATTCAAGCGAAAAATGTGGTCCGATCATGGGCGGATTCGCGAACAGAGCATAGTCCCAGGAAGGAGTTTCCATGTCCCTCAGCGAAAAACAGAAAATGCTTACAGGCCAGCTCTATCATGCCGGTTGCCCCGAGCTGCAGGCCGAACAGATCGCCAACAAGCACTGGATGCACCGTTACAACAACAGTGTCGAATTGCTCAACGACGCACGGCACGGGCTGTTGGCCGAGCATTTTGCCCAGGTTGGCGAAGGCGCGGTGATCCGCCCACCGTTCTATTGCGACTATGGCTACAACATCAGTGTCGGTCGCAATACCTTCATGAACTTCAACTGCGTGATTCTCGATGTGTTGCCGGTGCGGATCGGCGACGACTGCCAGATCGGCCCCAACGTGCAGATCTACACCGCCGATCATCCGCTCGACCCGGAGGTGCGACGCACCGGGTTGGAGAGCGGGCGGCCGGTGATCATCGGCAACAACGTGTGGATTGGTGGTGCAGCGATCATCCTGCCGGGGGTGACCATTGGCGATAATGCCGTGGTGGGTGCCGGTAGCGTGGTGGCTCGGGATGTGCCGGCGGGAGCGACGGTTGTAGGTAACCCGGCGCGGGTGCGTCAACCGCGCCAAGGGCAGTAGCAGCCCAGCGCAAGAGTATTCGAGGCGTTCACTTGGCGGCCGTTGAGCAGGGCCTTGAGGATGGGCTCGATGAAGCTGTTGCTGGCGTTGCACACCGCCCCTTCGCTGTATGGGCCGAAGTAAGCCAGGCGGCCTTGGCTGTCCCAGATGGCAACGGCCGGAGAGGCCGGCAGCTGCTCGCTGCCGGGCAAGCTGGCGATGGGCTGCAGGCTGCTCAGGTTGGCTGGCAACTGGCCATGGCTGCCGGGCTTTTGCAGTACATGGAAGACCACCCCTTGCGCGGCGAACTGGCTGACCAGTTCGCCCAGGTGCTGCTGGTTACCGACGTTGCACGGGCAGGTCGGGTCCCAGAAGTGCACCACGCGGATCGGCCCGGGGCCGGCCAGCTCGGCGGGCAGCTGCAGTTGGCTGCCGTCGAACAGTGTGGCCTGGTTGTCGAACGGACGCAGGTAACGGGCCTGGAAGGTGCTGTAGGCCTGCCAGAGAATGGCGGCCCCGACCAGCAGGGCAATTGCTGTGCACAGCGGTTTGATGATCCGGTTGTTCATGAAGTTCTTCCGCGGTCCCCTTGTAGGAACGGCCTTGTGTCGCGAGAGGGCCGCAAAGCGGCCCCGGCAATATCAGCCTGATGCCCAAATCCCGGGGGCGCTTCGCACCCCTATCGCGACACAAGGCCGCCCTACAAGGTTCGGTGCTGGTCGTTCGAAGCTGAGCAAGCTTGCCACGATGCCGGCCAGAGCTGAATATCGCAGATCAATACTTGCTTCGCTTTGGATGTAACGATGCCCGCTGCCTTTCACCCCGACCTGCTGCGCACCAGCCTGGCACCGTTGACCGCGCGTCAGGCGCTGTCGGCACAGGCCCTGGAATACCAGCGCTTCTATGGCCTGAACCTGTCGGCGCAAAGCTGGCTGGGCGGCTTTCAGGCCGCAGGCTTCGATCTGGTCGGGCAGGCCTGGTTACCCGAGCAGGCCAACGCGACGCTGTTCCTGCTGCACGGTTACTACGACCATATGGGCCTCTATCGGCATGTGATCGAGTGGGCGCTGAAACAAGGATTCGCCGTCATCAGCTGCGACCTGCCCGGGCATGGCCTGTCCAGTGGCGAGCGGGCCAGCATCAGTGATTTTGCGCTGTACCAGCAGGTGCTGGAGGCGTTGTTCGAACAGGCGCGCATGCTGCAACTGCCACGCCCGTGGCATTTGTGCGGGCAGAGCACCGGTGCTGCGATTGCCGTGGACCACCTGTTGTACCAGGGCGCGCAGAGCCCCATCGATGGCCAGGTCATCCTGTTGGCACCGCTGGTTCGGCCCTGTTCCTGGCGCTGGTCGAAGTTGAGCTACCGTGTGCTGCGCCACTTCGTCAATGGCATCGAACGGCGCTTCAGCGAGAACACCAACGACCCAGCCTTCCTGCCGTTCCTCGAAGCTGACCCGCTACAACCACGCCGCCTGCCAACGGCCTGGGTGGGAGCCCTGATCGCCTGGGTCAAACGCATCGAGGCCGCCCCGTGCAGCACGCGGCGGCCATTGATCGTGCAAGGGCAGGCGGATGGCACGGTGGACTGGCCGTACAACCTGGAAGTGCTCAAGGCCAAGTTCGCCGAACCGCAGGTCCTGCTGTTGCCCGAAGCTCGCCACCACCTGGCCAACGAGCTGCCGGGCATTCGCCAGCGCTATTTCGACTTCATCGACCAGCGCCTGGGCTGATCACTCCAGGTCGCTGCTGCTCTGGCCCACTGCCAGGCCTGCGCGCACGGCGGCCAGGGCGGCCTGGTAGTAGGCCTTGCCGTCAGGCGATTCGGCAAAGGTGGCGAACTCTTCCAGCTCGGCGTCGGAAAGGTCGCGGTAGACATACAGCAGGGTGTTGTTGAGGTCTTCGCCGATCTGGCTCATCAGGCGCTGGCGCTGGCCGTCGAGCAGGCCCTGGGCCTGGCCGTTACCGAACAGGCCGGGGATCATCGAACTGAGGCTGTCGGCTGCCACGCCCGCAATGGCCAGGCTGACTTCGGCGCCGGCCTCGCGCGCCGGCAGGGCCTGGGCCAGGTGGCCGATGATCAGCAGGCGGTCATCGCTGGCCTGGATCTTCGGCAGGCCTTTGGCGTTTCTGGCCAGTTCATCCTTGCGTGTGGCCTTGAGTTCGGCCGCCACCACCTTGCGCCCCAGCGGCGACTGGAAGAACGCCAGCGCCGGCGCCGGGTTGGCCAGGGTCGCACGCAGTTTTGCCTGGGCGCGACGGTCCACGGCCTGGGCCTGGAAACGCTGGTTGCTGTTGTTGACCAGCGCCTGGTACACGACAGGCGGCAGACTGTTGCGGTAGCGTTCCTGGGCAGCGGTCAGGGCATCGTTGAAATGGGCGCGCTGGTCGGGCCAGCCGGCGGCCTTGTACAGCCGATCCAGGTTGTCTGCCCAGACAGGCACGGTGCAGATCATCAGCAGAATCAGGGAAAACAGACGGCGCATTCAGGACTCCTGTCGGCAGGCGGCTATTGTCCTTGGCCCGGCGCCGGTTTGTCGAGATATCCGCGTACTTGTCAGCCAAGTGGCGCTGTGCGGCGGCATGGCTAATGGATATGATGCGCGCCATGCATATTACCCCTGAACACCCGATGCTCGCGGCCGTCGTCGACGATCTGGCCACCCATGGCTGGTCGCAGCAGGCGCTCTTTCTGCCTGCCGACCTGGTGCGCGCGCTGGCAGCCGAATGCCGGCGCCGTGATGCCGAAGGCGAACTCAACCCTGCCGGGGTTGGGCGCGGTGTTGCCCAGGAGGTGCGCGAAGCCATTCGCGGCGACCAGATCCAGTGGGTCGACCCCGGCCAGGGCGAGGCCTGCGACCAGTACCTGGCCGCCATGGACCAGCTGCGTCAGGCCATCAACCGGGGCCTGTTCCTGGGCCTGGAAGATTTCGAGTGCCATTTTGCCCTGTATCCGCCAGGGGCATTCTATCGCCGGCACCTGGACCGTTTTCGCGACGATGACCGGCGCATGGTGTCGGCAGTGCTGTACCTGAATGAAGGCTGGCAGCCGCAGGACGGTGGCCAGTTGCGCATGTTCCTGGCGGACGGTGTCGAACACGATGTGCAACCGGTGGCGGGTTGCCTGGTGGTGTTCCTGTCCGGTGAGGTGCCGCACGAAGTGCTGCCGGCCGGGCGCGAGCGGCTGTCGTTGACCGGCTGGTTCCGGCGCCGTGGCAATGACCCGTTCTGAGTTGCCCAAGGTGCTGGTCAGCGCCTGCCTGCTGGGGCAGCCGGTGCGTTATGACGGCTGTACCAGTGGCCACCCCGAGCTGTTGCAGCGATGGCAGGCCGAAGGGCGTGTGGTGCCGTTGTGCCCTGAAGTGGCAGGCGGCTTGCCAACCCCTCGGGCGCCTGCAGAAATACCGGGCGGGCAGGGCGCAGCGGTGCTCGACGGTGACAGCCAGGTGCTGACGGTGAGCGGTGAAGATGTCAGTGCGCAGTTCATTGCCGGGGCGCAGCAGGCGCTGGAACTGGTGCGCCGGCATGGCATCCGCGTGGCGGTGCTGAAGGCCGGCAGCCCTTCGTGTGGTAACCGCTTGACCTACGACGGCACGTTCAGTGGCGTGAAGGTGGCCGGGGAGGGGGTGACCACGGCGCTGCTGCGGCGGGCTGGGGTGCAGGTGTTCAGCGAGCTGGAGCTGGAACTGGCGGAACAGGCGCTGGCTGGGCTTTCAGTTTAAGCCGGCGCCGGCGACCAAATACCTTACTGCCCGGCTGCAGTAGTCGGTGCATCCCCGAACCACTTCTGCTCGAGTTCGGCAGTCCGCCCGCTGTCCTTGAGCCGCTGCAATGCGTTGTTCAGCGCACTTTGGAACGCCGGGTTGTCCTTCTGGAACGGGATCACCAGCTGTTTCTCGCCAAACGGCTGGCTTACATCGAGCGCACCATCAGCCTTGGGTGTTTCACCCGGCGGGGTCAGGGCAATGTCGTACTTGCCACTCTCCACGCCCGGCAGAACCTCGGCTGCGGGGGCTTCGATGAATTCGGCGCGCAGGTCCAGCTCCTTGGCCAGGTCCTGGCCAAACTCCACCTCGAAGCCGGTCAACTGGTCGTTTTCCTTGAAGGCGTATGGCGAGTTGCCGGCCTGCACGGCAATACGCAGTTCGCCCCGGTCGGCAACTTCGTCTATCAGCTCGGCCTGTGCCAATGGCGTAATCAGCAGCGCCAGCAGTAGTCCAATGGTCGAACGCATGAAAGCCCCTTTTCTTCTTGGCAGGTGAATAACGCCCGCCACGCCTTTTTTCCTCGCCGTGGTCGAGCGCAGCCTATGACCTTGAAGCTTCGGCGATGTTTGACCGTGACGGAAATATTTCTACCTGTCGATGTGAACATATGGGCGTCCATATCAACTAAGGTGAATTACCGCCGCCGTTGGATCGCAGGCGGGGGCCAACAAGTGAATCACAGGAGAAGTGAATGAACAGCCTATTTTCGCGTGCTGCCGTTGCGGGTCTGCTGATGGGAGCATCGGTGCTGGCCAGTGCCGCAGATGCATTGAAAAGCCAGGAGCCGCCCAAGGAGGCCAAGGTCTTCATCGTTTCCCCCGCCGATGGCGCCACGGTCGAAAAGACCTTCACCGTCAAGTTCGGCATCGAGGGCATGGCACTCAAGCCTGCCGGTGACCACACCCCGCATACCGGCCATCACCACCTGCTGGTGGATGTGGACAAGGAGCCGGTGGCCGACATGCCACTGCCCACCAGCCTGATGCCGGAAAAAGGCGTGGCGCTGCCGGATGGGCCGCAGGTGCTGCACTTCGGCAAGGCGCAGACCGAAACCACCATTACCCTGACCCCGGGCAAGCACACCCTGCAGCTGATTCTGGGTGACCAGTACCACGTGCCGTTCAAGCCAAGTGTCGAGTCGCAGAAAATCACGGTTGAAGTGAAATAAAAAAAGGGAGGCCATCAAGGCCTCCCTTTTTCATGTCACCCGCAAATCAGAACAGGACGCGCGAGCGGATGGTGCCCTTGACCTGTTGCAGCTTCTCTTGCGCCAGGTCCGAGTACTCGGCGTCGACGTCGATTACCACGTAACCGACCTTCTCGTTGGTCTGCAGGAACTGGCCCGAGATGTTGATGCCGTTCTCGGCGAAGACCTGGTTGATCTCGCTGAGCACGCCTGGGATGTTCTGGTGGATGTGCAGCAGGCGGTGCTTGCCTGGGTGCGCCGGCAGGGCCACTTCCGGGAAGTTGACCGAGGACACCGAGGTACCGTTGTCGCTGTACTTGACCAGCTTCTCGGCCACTTCCAGGCCGATGTTGGCCTGTGCTTCGGCGGTGGAACCACCGATGTGCGGGGTCAGGATCACGTTGTCCAGGCCACGCAGCGGGCTTTCGAACTCCTCGTCGTTGGAGCGCGGCTCGACCGGGAACACGTCGATGGCGGCGCCGATCAGGTGCTTGTCCTTGATCGCGGCGGCCAGGTGGTCCAGCTCGACCACGGTGCCACGGGCGGCGTTGATCAGGATCGAACCCTTCTTCATGGCACGGATTTCCTTCTCGCCGATCATCCACTGGGTGGAAGGCAGCTCAGGCACGTGCAGCGAGACGATGTCGGCCAGGCCCAGCAGTTCGTGCAGGCTGGTCACCTGCACCGCGTTGCCCAGCGGCAGCTTGGTCAGCGGGTCGAAGAAGTACACCTGCATGCCCAGGCTTTCGGCCAGGACCGACAGCTGGGTACCGATCGAGCCGTAGCCGACGATGCCCAGCTTCTTGCCGCGGATCTCGAACGAGTTGGCCGCGCTCTTGATCCAGCCGCCACGGTGGCAGGAGGCGTTTTTCTCCGGGATGCCGCGCAGCAGCAGGATGGCTTCGGCCAGTACCAGTTCGGCCACCGAACGGGTATTGGAGTACGGTGCGTTGAACACGGCGATACCGCGCTCGCGGGCAGCTTCCAGGTCGACCTGGTTGGTGCCGATGCAGAAGCAGCCAACCGCGACCAGTTTCTTGGCGCAGTCGAAGATCTCTTCGGTCAGCTGGGTGCGCGAACGAATGCCGATGAAGTGGGCATCGGCGATCTTTTCCTTCAGCTCGGCTTCCGGCAGCGAACCAGTGAGGTATTCGATGTTGGTGTAGCCGGCGGCCTTGAGGGTATCGACCGCGTTCTGGTGCACACCTTCAAGAAGAAGGAACCGGATCTTGCTCTTGTCGAGAGAAGTCTTGCTCATCTGCGTAAACCTGTATCCCGGAGAAAAAATGGCGAGGGGTGATGCCAGGCGCCAGGGCTGCCTTAGCATGAACAGCGGGAGGGCTATGCTAGCATACGCGACACAATCTGAGCTTATCCCGACAGGTGAAGAGTGCTCAGGGTGACTATGAATAAGTCGAGAGTTCCAGCGATGACCCATCCCGCTGTAATTGATGAACTGATGACCTTGGTCGACCCTGGCAAGGTCCTGACCGACGCGGCTTCCCTGGACGCCTATGGCAAGGACTGGACCAAACATTACCCACCGGCACCCAGCGCCATCGTGTTCCCCAAGACGGTGGAGCAGGTGCAAGCGATCGTCCGCTGGGCCAATACCCACAAGGTAGCGCTGGTACCCTCTGGCGGGCGCACCGGGCTTTCCGCGGGAGCCGTGGCGGCCAATGGCGAAGTGGTGGTTGCCTTCGACTACATGAACCAGATTCTCGGCTTCAATGCCTTCGACCGCACCGTGGTTTGCCAGCCGGGGGTTATCACTGGCCAGTTGCAGAGCTTCGCCGAAGCGCAGGGCCTGTACTACCCGGTGGACTTCGCTTCCAGCGGTTCAAGCCAGATTGGCGGCAACATCGGCACCAATGCCGGCGGGATCAAGGTGATTCGCTACGGCATGACCCGCAATTGGGTGGCCGGGCTCAAGGTTGTCACCGGCAAGGGCGAGCTGCTTGAGCTGAACAAGGGCCTGGTCAAGAACGCCACCGGCTACGATCTGCGCCAGTTGTTCATCGGCGCCGAAGGTACTTTGGGCTTCGTGGTCGAAGCTACCATGCGCCTGGACCGTGCACCGCGCAACCTTACTGCCATGGTGCTGGGTACCCCGGACTTCGATTCGATCATGCCGGTGCTGCATGCCTTCCAGGGCAAGCTGGACCTGACCGCATTCGAGTTCTTCTCCGACAAGGGTCTGGCCAAGATCCTGGCGCGCGGCGACGTGCCGGCACCGTTCGAGACTTCCTGCCCGTTCTATGCCCTGTTGGAATTCGAGGCCAGTACCGAAGAGGTGGCCAACGAAGCCTTGGCCACCTTCGAACATTGCGTCGAGCAAGGCTGGGTGCTGGACGGCGTGATGAGCCAGAGCGAGACCCAGCTGAAAAACCTGTGGAAGCTGCGCGAATACCTGTCGGAAACCATCTCGCACTGGACGCCATACAAGAACGACATTTCGGTAACCGTGGCGAAGGTTCCGGCGTTCCTGCGTGATATCGACGCGATCGTCGCCGAGCATTACCCAGATTACGAAGTGGTATGGTACGGCCACATCGGCGACGGCAACTTGCACCTGAACATTCTCAAGCCCGAGCACATGAGCAAGGACGAGTTCTTTGCCTCGTGTACCAAGGTCAACAAGTGGGTGTTCGAAATCGTCGAGCGCTACAACGGCTCGATCTCCGCCGAGCATGGTGTGGGCATGACCAAGCGCGACTACCTGGGCTACAGCCGCTCAGCCGAGGAAATCGCCTGCATGAAGGCAATAAAGGCCGTGTTCGACCCTAACGGCATCATGAATCCGGGTAAGATCTTCGCACCTGAATAAAAAGCAGTATCCAGAGGAGTCGGCCATGAGTTACCAGCACCAGTACGTAGACGGCACGCGCATTCACTTCCCGCTGGGCAAGGTGGTGTGTATCGGCCGTAACTATGCCGAGCATGCCAAGGAACTGGACAACCCCATCCCCACCGAGCCGCTGCTGTTCATCAAGCCGGGTAGCTGCGTGGTACCGGCCGAAGGTGGCTTCAAGATCCCGACCGAGCGTGGTTCGGTGCACTATGAGGTGGAAATCGCGGTGCTGCTGGGCAAGCCGCTGTCGGCACACCCGACCGAGGAAGAGGTACTGGACGCGATTTCCGGTTATGCCCCGGCGCTGGACCTGACCTTGCGCGACGTGCAAGCCAAGCTGAAAGAGAAGGGCCTGCCGTGGGAACTGGCCAAAAGCTTCGACGGCGCCTGTGTGCTGCCGCCGTTCGTGTCGGCTGCCAGCTTTGACGACGTGAGCGACATTGCGGTGCGCTTGACCGTCAACGGCGAAGTGCGCCAGGACGGCAACAGCAAGATGATGCTCAACCCGATCGTGCCGATGATTCAGCACATATCGGCACACTTCTCGCTGCAGGCGGGGGACGTGATCCTCACTGGCACCCCGGCGGGCGTGGGACCGTTCAGTGTCGGTGACGAAGTGGTACTGGAGCTGCCAGGTGTGAGCCGCTTCGAAAGCCGGGTGCTTTGAGCCGGAACCGTATCGCCTTCTTCGCGGGTAAACCCGCGAAGAGGCCAGACCTGTTTACCGATTTTTCACACCCAATCCGGATAATGCGCGGATCTACGCCCATTTCACCAGGAACCTCGCATGCCATCTCCCTCCAGCGCCCCGGCAACACCCAAGCGCCGTTTCTACCTGCGCTGGCCCTTCGGCCTGGCCGTGGCGGCGCTGGTCGGCTATGGCGTGGCGGTGGCCATGCATTGGGATGACCGTGGCGCGCTGTGGGTCAAGGAAAGCTTCGAAAGCACCGCCGAACGCAGCGAAAGCGTGTGGCTGCCGAATTACCGGGTCGACATCGATGCCAAGCCGCTGCCGGGCATGGTGGATGACGAAGCCTCCGACGTGGCATTCAACCCGCGCACCCGCACCCTGTTCGCCGTGATGGGCAAGAACCCGTTCCTGGTCGAGCTGAACCTGGATGGCGATGTACTGCGCAAGATCCCGCTCAACGGCTGGAACAATCCAGAAGGCATTGCCGTGCTCGAAGACGGCTACCTGGCGATTACCGATGAGCGCCTGCACGACCTGACCGTGGTCAAGGTGGATGCCCAGACCACCGCGCTGAACCACGATGACTTCCAGAGCCACGACCTAGGCCAGTCGGTGAAGAGCAACAAGGGCTTCGAAGCGGTTGCCTGGGACCCGCTACGCCAGCGCCTGGTCATCGGCGAGGAGCGCCCACCCAAGCTGTATACCTGGAACACCGATGGCCGTAGTCCGCTCACGGGTGACAAGCAAGCGTTGCCCAGCGATGAGCTGGACCTGCGCAACCTCTCGGCGCTGAGCGTCGACCCGCGTACCGGCCATCTGCTGGTGTTGTCGGCCGATTCGAACATGCTGCTGGAGCTGGACGAGCAGGGCCAGCAAGTCAGCTTCATGACCTTGCTGGGCGGCTTCAACGGCCTGCAGGACACCATCCCGCGCGCCGAAGGGGTAGCCATGGACGACCAGGGCAACCTGTACATGGTCAGCGAACCGGCGTTGTTCTATCGCTTCAGAAAGAACTGAGCCGAATATCAGAATTTTCTGATGCTGGCCTTAAGCTTTATTTCAGTTGTTCATGGTTAGATTCGCCACCCCTATGTCGAGTCTGTACGCATGCGCCGTTTTGTTCGCCCCGCTCTTGTCATGGCCGTTGCCGGCCTGTTCCTGCTCGGTTGGGCCGGGCAGGAGTTCCGCCTGTTCGAGCGTGCCTGGTTCAACCTCAAGACCTGGTGGCAACCTGCGCAGCAGAGTATCGGCCTGGACCGCTACCGGGTGGTGGTCGAGGCGCAGCCGGTCGAGGGGTTGGACGATGACCTTTCGGCGCTGACCTACGACCCCGACCGCAAAACCCTGTTCACGGTTACCAATGCCCGTTCCGAGCTGATCGAGCTGTCGCTGGACGGTCGCATCCTGCGCCGGGTGCCGTTGACCGGCTTCGGCGACCCGGAAGCCGTCGAATATGTGGGGCCGAACAGCTACGTCATCACCGATGAGCGTCAGCAGCGGCTGATTCGCGTACGCCTTGACGACGACACCATGTTCCTCGACGCCGGCGATGCCGAGCAGCTGACCTTGGGCATAGGCCGGAACGGCAACAAAGGCTTCGAGGGGCTGGCCTACGATTCCGCCGGCAAGCGCTTGTTCGTGGCCAAGGAGCGCGATCCGATGCTGATCTACGAAGTGCGTGGTTTTCCGCATGACAACCCCGAACAGCCTTACGCGGTACACGTGGTGCAGGACAGCAAGCGCGATGCACGGCTGTTTGTGCGCGACCTGTCGAGCTTGCAGTTCGATGAGCGCAGTGGGCATTTGCTGGCGCTGTCTGACGAGTCGCGGCTGGTGCTGGAACTGGATGTGGAAGGCCGGCCGCTGAGCACCCTGTCGTTGCGCAAGGGCTTCCAGGGGTTGCAGGCGACGGTGCCGCAAGCGGAGGGGATTGCGATGGATGAGGCGGGGACCATCTACCTGGTCAGTGAGCCGAACCTGTTCTATGTGTTCAAACAGCCAGCGCAGTGAGCAGGTGGGGCTGCTTTGCAGCCCATCGCGACACAAGGCCGCTCCTGCAGGAAATTGAGCTGCGCCCCAGATGTTGGACACCTGTCCACCATCTGGGAATTTTCATGAGCCCATCGAGGCACAAGGCCGCTTCTGCAGGAAATCGCCTACCCCTGTAGGAGCGGCCTTGTGTCGCGAAACGAGGGCGAAGCCCTCGCCGCAGGTTACTCGGCCTTGAGACTTTTCACGCCTTCAGAGGTGCCCAGCAGCAGCAAATCTGCCGGCCGTGCCGCGAACAGGCCGTTGGTTACCACGCCAACGATGGCGTTGATCTGCGCTTCCAGTTCTACCGGGTTGGTGATTTGCAGGTTGTGCACATCGAGGATCACGTTGCCGTTGTCGGTGATCACGCCCTCGCGGTACACCGGGTCGCCGCCCAGTTTGACCAGTTGGCGCGCCACGTGGCTGCGAGCCATGGGTATCACTTCGACCGGCAGCGGGAACGCACCCAGTACCGGCACCAGCTTGCTGGCATCGGCGATGCAGATGAAGGTCTTGGCCACGGCGGCAACGATCTTCTCGCGAGTCAGGGCTGCGCCACCGCCCTTGATCAGGTTCAGGTGCGCATCGCTCTCGTCGGCACCGTCCACGTAGAACTCCAGTTCGCTGACGCTGTTGAGCTCGTAGACCGGGATGCCATGGCCCTTCAGACGCTGGGCGGTGGCCTCGGAGCTGGCGACCGCGCCGTCAAAGGCGGTCTTGTGCTGAGCCAGGGCGTCGATGAAGAAGTTGGCGGTCGAACCGGTACCGACGCCGACAACGCTCTTTTCATCCAGCTTGGGCAGAATGAAGTCGACAGCGGCCTGGGCGACGGCCTGTTTGAGTTGGTCCTGGGTCATGCGGGCTCCGAGAGGGGCAGGGCGGTTTTGAAAAGGAGCCTAGTATAACGGCTCGCACGGCTTTGCTGTGGTCGCCCGACGTAGCGCTGGGGTAGACTCCAAGCCCTTGTCCCGCGGCCCAGTGATGCATTCCCGATGCTCGAACAGTACGTCAAGAAGATCCTCACCTCGCGCGTCTACGACGTTGCGGTCGAAACCCCGCTGCAGAGCGCCGGGCAGCTGAGCAAGCGTCTGGGCAACCAGATCCTGCTCAAGCGCGAAGACCTGCAACCGGTGTTCTCGTTCAAGATCCGCGGCGCCTACAACAAGCTCGCCCAGCTGAGCGCGGAAGAGCTGGCCCGTGGCGTGGTCACCGCCTCAGCCGGCAACCACGCCCAGGGCCTGGCCCTGGCTGCGCGGGAAATGGGCATCAAGGCTACCATCGTGATGCCCAAGACCACCCCGGAGATCAAGATCGAAGGCGTGCGTTCGCGCGGTGGCAAGGTGGTGCTGCATGGCGACACGTTCCCCGAGGCACTGGCCTATTCGCTGAAGCTGGTGGATGAAAAGGGCTTCGTCTACATCCACCCCTATGACGACCCGCATACCATTGCCGGGCAGGGCACCGTAGCCATGGAGATCCTGCGCCAGCACCCTGGCCAGCTGGACGCGATCTTCGTGCCCGTGGGTGGCGGCGGCCTGATCGCCGGGATTGCCGCCTACGTGAAATACCTGCGTCCGGAAATCAAGGTGATCGGCGTCGAGCCGGACGACTCCAACTGCCTGCAGGCGGCCATGGCGGCCGGCGAGCGCGTGGTGCTGCCACAGGTCGGGCTGTTTGCCGACGGCGTGGCGGTGGCCCAGATCGGCCAGCACACCTTCGATATCTGCCGTCACCATGTGGATGAGGTGGTGACTGTCAGCACCGATGAGATCTGTGCCGCAATCAAGGATATCTATGATGATACCCGCTCGATCACCGAACCTGCCGGTGCGTTGGGTGTGGCTGGCATCAAGAAGTACGTCGAGCTGTACGGCGTGACTGGCCAGACCTTGGTGGCCATCGATTCGGGGGCCAACGTCAACTTTGACCGCCTGCGCCATGTGGCCGAACGTGCCGAGCTGGGTGAAAAGCGCGAAGCGATCATCGCCGTGACCATCCCGGAACGCCCGGGCAGCTTCAAGGCCTTCTGCGAGGCCATCGGCAAGCGCCAGATCACGGAATTCAACTACCGCAAGCATACCTCCGACGAAGCGCACATCTTCGTTGGCGTGCAGACCCACCCGGAAAACGACCCGCGCGCGGCATTGGTACAGCAACTGACCGAGCAGGGCTTCCCGGTAACCGACCTGACCGACAACGAGCTGGCCAAGCTGCATATTCGCCACATGGTCGGCGGGCATTCGGCGGGTGCCAGCGACGAAATGGTCCTGCGCTTCGAGTTCCCCGAACGGCCGGGGGCGCTGTTCAACTTCCTCAACAAGCTGGGCGGGCGCTGGAATATCTCGATGTTCCACTACCGCAACCACGGCGCGGCTGACGGGCGTGTGGTGGCGGGGCTGCAGGTGCCGGAGGACGAGCGCCACCTGGTGCCGGCGGCACTGGCGAAGATCGGCTACCCGTACTGGGACGAGACTGACAACCCGGCTTACAAGCTGTTCCTGGGCTGAGCAGCTAAGCTGGGGCTGATGGCCCTTTCGCGGGCTCGCCCGCTCCCACAGGTACTGCGCAGGCTTCAGCGCCTGTGATATCCCTGTGGGAGCGGGCAAGCCCGCGAAGAAGCCTGCACGGAATCGCCTGTTCAAGGACAACCGAGACATGGATCACCTGACCACTCTCAAGACCCTGCACATCGCTGCCACCGCCCTCCTGCTGCTGGGCGCCCTGGGCCTGGCGATCTGGACCGTACGCGCCCGCCGCCAGGGCGATACCGAGGCCTACGCCAAGCTGTTGCGTCGACCGCTGGTGTTCGTCTGGCTGGTGATGGGCCTGTGCCTGGTGAGCATGCCATTTACCGGCTGGTGGCTGGTGCACCTGGTGGGCTGGCCGCTGGGGCAGGCCTGGGTGCTGGCGTCCAGCGTCATCTATATATTCGGCGCGTTTGCCGTGTGGTGGCTGCTGGTGCGGCTGAACCGGCTGCGCAAGGCCGAGGTGGTGGGGTTGCGTTTTACCTTGGCGCTGGCGGTGTTCAGTGGGGTCTGCTTCCTGTCCATCGCCGGGCTGATGGGCGCCAAGCCCGTTTGAAGGCCGTGTGCTCGTTGTGCCTCAATCGCGCAACGAGAGCACCGGCCAGCCGCGTTTCTCGGCCTCGGCCCGCAGGTTCGGGTCCGGGTCGACCGCCACCGCCTGCGTTACCCGCTGCAACAACGGCAGGTCGTTCATCGAGTCGCTGTAAAAGCAGCTGTTCTCCAGGTTGAAGCCGTTCTCCAGCATCCAGCGTTCCAGCCGCGTCACCTTGCCTTCACGGAAACAGGGTATATCGGTACTACGCCCGGTATAACGGCCATCACGCATCTCGCATTCAGTCGCCAGCAACACGCGAACCCCCAGGCGCCGGGCAATCGGCGCGGTGACGAAGCGGTTGGTGGCGGTGATGATCACCAGCTGGTCGCCCGCTTCACGGTGCTGCTCCAGCAAGGCCAGCGCCTTGGGCAGGATGATCGGCTCGATGCAATCGCGCATGAAGTCGCGGTGCCATTCGTCGAGCTGGGCCACGGGCGTTGCCGCAAGTATTTCCATGGAAAAGGCCAGGTAGGCCTGCAGGTCCAGCGTGCCGTTCAGGTAGTTCTGGTAGAAGGCATCGTTGCGTTGCTTGTAGGCAAGCGGGTCGACGATGCCGCGCTCGCACAGGTAATCACCCCAGGCATGGTCGCTGTCGCCACCGAGGAGGGTATTGTCCAGGTCGAATAAAGCCAGGCGCATCGCGGTCACTCGCATCAGCCACAGGGTAGGCCCGCAGAATACGGAGTTTTCACACGGCTGCACATAAGCTTTGCGGGCGCGTTGCTGCGCTCGCAAGCTTTGTGGAACAATGCGGTGACATGCGTTTGCGAGGTTGCTGCCGTGATCGACCCGGATGGTTTTCGCCCCAATGTCGGAATCATTCTCACGAATGATGCCGGGCAGGTGCTATGGGCTCGACGGATCAACCAGGATGCCTGGCAATTTCCCCAGGGTGGCATCAACCCTGACGAGACGCCGGAAGACGCCCTGTACCGCGAGCTGAACGAAGAAGTTGGCCTGGAACGCGATGATGTGGAAATTCTTGCCTGCACCCGTGGCTGGTTGCGTTATCGTTTACCTCAGCGACTGGTACGTACGCATAGCCAGCCGCTGTGCATCGGCCAGAAGCAGAAGTGGTTCCTGCTGCGCCTGGTCAGCAACGAACAACGGGTGCGGATGGACCTGACCGGCAAGCCGGAGTTCGACGGCTGGCGCTGGGTCAGCTATTGGTACCCGCTGGGCCAGGTTGTGACATTCAAGCGCGAGGTCTACCGACGCGCCCTGAAAGAGCTAGCACCGCGTCTGCTGACGCGCGACTGACGACGGAGTTCGACCCCGAGCCATGCTCAATACGCTGCGCAAGATCGTCCAGGAAGTAAACTCCGCCAAAGATCTCAAGTCGGCGTTGGGGATCATTGTCTTGCGTGTCAAGGAGGCCATGGGCAGCCAGGTCTGCTCGGTCTACCTGCTCGACCCGGAAACCAACCGCTTCGTGCTGATGGCCACCGAAGGCCTGAACAAGCGCTCCATCGGCAAGGTCAGCATGGCCCCCAACGAAGGCCTGGTTGGCCTGGTCGGTACCCGGGAAGAGCCGCTGAACCTGGAAAACGCCGCCGATCACCCGCGTTACCGCTACTTTGCCGAAACCGGCGAAGAGAAATTCGCCTCCTTCCTCGGTGCACCGATCATCCACCACCGCCGGGTGGTCGGGGTATTGGTCATCCAGCAAAAGGAGCGGCGCCAGTTCGACGAGGGCGAGGAAGCCTTCCTGGTCACCATGAGCGCGCAGCTGGCCGGGGTTATCGCCCATGCCGAGGCGACCGGCTCGATCCGCGGCCTGGGCCGTCAGGGCAAGGGCATCCAGGAAGCGCGCTTCGTCGGTGTGCCGGGCTCGCCTGGAGCCGCCGTGGGGCGCGCGGTGGTGATGCTGCCGCCGGCTGACCTGGAAGTGGTACCGGACAAGACCGTCGATGACATCGACGCCGAACTGAGCCTGTTCCAGAACGCCCTCGAAGGCGTGCGCGACGACATGCGCAAGCTGTCCGCCAAGCTGGCTACCCAGCTGCGCCCGGAAGAACGCGCGTTGTTCGACGTGTACCTGATGATGCTCGAGGACGCGGCCCTGGGCGGTGAGGTGACCGAAGTCATCAAGACCGGCCAGTGGGCCCAGGGCGCGCTGCGCCAGGTGGTGGGCGAACACGTCAACCGCTTCGAGCTGATGGACGATGATTACCTGCGTGAGCGCGCCTCCGACGTCAAGGACCTTGGCCGGCGCCTGCTGGCCTACCTGCAGGAGGCCCGCTCGCAGTCGCTGGTGTATGCCGACAACACCATCCTGGTCAGTGAAGAGCTGACCCCGGCGATGCTCGGCGAAGTGCCGGAAGGCAAGCTGGTCGGCCTGGTCTCGGTGCTGGGCTCGGGCAACTCTCACGTCGCCATCCTGGCCCGTGCCATGGGCATCCCCACGGTGATGGGCCTGGTCGACCTGCCCTATTCCAAGGTCGACGGCATCGAGATGATCGTCGACGGCTACAAGGGCGAGGTGTTCACCAACCCCAGCGAAGTGCTGCGCAAGCAGTACAGCGATGTGGTCGAAGAGGAACGCCAGCTGGCCCGCGGCCTGGATGCCCTGCGCGAACTGCCGTGCGTTACCCCGGATGGCCATCGCATGCCGCTGTGGGTCAACACTGGCCTGCTCGCCGATGTGGCCCGTGCCCAGCAGCGCGGTGCCGAAGGGGTGGGCCTGTACCGCACCGAAGTGCCGTTCATGATCAACCAGCGCTTCCCCAGCGAGAAGGAGCAGCTGGCCATCTACCGCGAGCAGCTGGCGGCATTCCACCCGCTGCCGGTGACCATGCGCACCCTCGACATCGGCGGCGACAAATCGCTGTCGTACTTCCCGATCAAGGAAGAAAACCCGTTCCTCGGCTGGCGCGGTATCCGCGTCACCCTCGACCACCCGGAAATCTTCCTGGTGCAGACCCGCGCCATGCTCAAGGCCAGCGAGGGCCTGAACAACCTGCGCATCCTGCTGCCGATGATCTCCGGCATCCATGAGCTGGAAGAGGCCCTGCACCTGATCCACCGCGCCTGGGGCGAAGTGCGCGACGAAGGGACCGATGTGCCAATGCCGCCGGTGGGCGTGATGGTGGAAATTCCTGCGGCGGTGTACCAGACCAAGGAGCTGGCGCGGCAGGTGGACTTCCTCTCGGTCGGTTCCAACGACCTGACCCAGTACCTGCTGGCCGTAGACCGCAACAACCCGCGTGTGGCCGATTTGTACGACTACCTGCACCCGGCGGTGCTGCAGGCGCTCAACACGGTGGTGCGCGACGCCCACGGCGAAGGCAAGCCGGTGAGCATCTGTGGCGAGATGGCCGGTGACCCGGCGGCGGCGATCCTGTTGATGGCAATGGGCTTCGACAGCCTGTCGATGAACGCCACCAACCTGCCGAAGGTGAAATGGATGTTGCGCCAGGTGAACCTGAGCAAGGCCAAGGAGCTGTTGGTGGAAGCCCTGAGCCATGACAACCCGCAGGTTATCCACAGCTCGCTGCAACTGGCCCTGAAGAACCTGGGGTTGGCGCGGATGATCGGGCCAGAGGCCAATAAGACCCTCTGAAATGCCGGGGCCGCTTGGCGGCCCTTTCGCGACACAGGGCCGCTCCTGCAGAGCATGCAATTGCCCAGGGATACGCGCCCCCTTGTAGGAGCGGCCTCGTGTCGCGAAAGGGCTGCAAAGCAGCCCCCTTGGCCCTCAAACCATAAGATCAACTTCCCCCAGGTGCCCCCCAAGCGGCCCGAAACTGCGCTCAACCAGCCGTCTTCTGCCCTGATCATCGACTAACAGCACGGTACTCGCCCGCGTGCCATAGTTCTGGCTGGCAATGAACACACTCGACAGCAGTTTCTCGGTCGCCAATCCCACCCCGGTCTCCGGCAACTCGCCTTCCGGCGCAGGTTCGGCATCGGCCAGCAAGGCCAGCAACCGCTGCGGGTCTGCCGTCTCCAGCAAACCCTGCAGCCCGCTGCGCGCCTTCACCAGCTTCGGCCATGGCGTATCCAGCCCGGCATTGGATAACCCGTACACCCCGGCCTCGAGCAAGCGCGGTGCGGCCTCTCGCGCATGCAGGTAGCCAAGCTGTCGGCCATCGCCCACCAACAGGTTGAACCCCGAATACTGATCACTACGGCTGGCCACCTGATGCAGATAGGCCTCGACCCCCAGCTCACCCTGCAGGTAGGCGGCTACCAGCTCGCCGCGTGAGCGTGGACCCAACGGTTGCCGTGGGTCGCGGATATTGGTCAGCGCCGCGAAACGCCCTTGCGGACCCACCCCCAACCAGGTTCCGCCGGCCTCCAGGTCGCGCCCGGCATACACCCCTGGTGCGTCTTCCCAGGCTGCCAGGGCCTGGGTAGGGCGCGCATAGAACTCGTCGCGGTTGGCCGCCACCACCAATGGCAGGGCATGCCCTGGTCGCCAGGCGAATACGATCAGGCACATCGTTCGAGCCTCTGTGTGTTTTTGCCACTGTACCCACAGCGGTGGGGCCGATCCACCCTGACACAGACTTCACTAGAGCGCCGAGCCCGGCTTCCGTTACCATGCCGGATTGTTTCTTGGGGGAAGACGAATGGAATTCGTGCTCTATCTGGTGTTGGGCGCCTGTGCCGGTGTGCTGGCCGGGTTGTTCGGTGTGGGTGGCGGCATCATCATCGTGCCGGTGCTGGTGTTCAGCTTCACCTTGCAGGGGTTCGATGCCTCGGTGCTGACTCATCTGGCGGTCGGCACATCGCTGGCAACCATCGTCTTCACCTCGATCAACGCCGTGCTCGAACATCACCGCAAAGGCGCGGTGCAATGGCCGATCTTCGCCTGGATGACCCTGGGCATTCTCATCGGCGCCGGTATCGGCGCCAAGACCGCCTCGCTGATCCAAGGGCCGCTGCTGCAGAAGATCATTGGCGTGTTCGCCCTGGTCATCGCCGCCCAGATGGCTCTGGACCTCAAGCCCAAGGCCAGCCGTGGCATCCCCGGCAAACCCGCGCTGGTCGGTGCCGGTGGGGTGATCGGCTGGGCCTCGGCCATTTTCGGCATTGGCGGTGGTTCGCTGACCGTGCCGTTCCTGACCTGGCGCAGCCTGCCCATGCAGCAGGCGGTGGCCACGTCCTCGGCCTGCGGCCTGCCGATTGCCGTGGCCAGTGCCCTGAGTTTCATGCTGCTGGGCTGGAATGAGGCGCACCTGCCGGCTCATAGCCTGGGTTACGTGTACCTGCCGGCGCTGGTCGGCATTGCCGTGACCAGCATGTTTTTCGCCCGCTTCGGCGCGCGCCTGGCGCACAAGTTGTCGCCACGTTTGTTGAAGCGCCTGTTCGCAGCCTTGCTGTTCTGCGTCGGGCTCAGCTTTCTGATTTGAACCGAGAGGAAGTTCCATGCTGCCTTACCCGCAGATAGATCCCGTGGCCGTAGCCATCGGGCCGCTGAAAATCCATTGGTACGGCCTGATGTACCTGGTCGGCATAGGTGGTGCCTGGCTGCTCGCCTCGCGCCGGCTGAACCGCTTCGACCCCACCTGGACACGCGAAAAGCTCTCCGACCTGGTGTTCTGGCTGTCGATGGGGGTGATCGTCGGTGGCCGGCTGGGCTATGTGCTGTTCTACGACCTGCACGCCTACCTGGCCAACCCGACATTGATCTTCGAGGTCTGGAAAGGCGGCATGTCGTTCCACGGCGGCTTCATCGGCGTGATGCTGGCGGCCCTGTGGTTTGGCAAGCGCAACAACAAGTCGTTCTTCGAGCTGATGGACTTCGTCGCCCCGCTGGTGCCGATCGGCCTGGGCGCCGGGCGTATCGGCAACTTCATCAACGCCGAGCTGTGGGGCAAGCCGACCGATGTGCCGTGGGCGATGATCTTCCCGCCGTTCAGCGACCCGGCGCAGCTGCCACGGCACCCGTCGCAGCTGTACCAGTTCGCCCTCGAGGGCGTGGCGCTGTTCGTCATCCTCTGGCTGTTCTCGCGCAAGCCGCGGCCAACCATGGCGGTGTCGGGCATGTTCGCGTTGTTCTACGGCATCTTCCGCTTCATCGTCGAATTCGTCCGCGTACCGGATGCCCAGCTCGGCTACCTGGCCTGGGGCTGGCTGACCATGGGTCAGATTCTGTGCGTGCCGATGATCCTGGCTGGCCTCGGCCTGATCTGGTGGGCTTATAATCGCAAGCCCACGGCGAAACCCGCCTGATTAATCCCACGGCAGGGGCGATCCTCCTGCCGTTCTTGCTACAGGTAAGCCATGAAACAGTATCTGGACCTGGTCCGCGACGTCATCGAAAACGGCACGCTGCAGGGCAACCGCACCGGCATCCGCACCATCAGCCTGCCGGGCGCCATGCTGCGTTTCGACTTGCAGAAGGGCTTCCCGGCCATCACCACGCGCAAGTTGGCGTTCAAGTCGGCGATCGGCGAAATGGTCGGTTTCCTGCGCGCTGTGAAAAACGCCGGTGAATTCCGTGAACTGGGCTGCAAGGTGTGGGACCAGAATGCCAACGAAAACGCCCAGTGGCTGGCCAACCCGTTCCGCCAGGGCCAGGACGACCTGGGCGAGATCTACGGCGTGCAGTGGCGCCAGTGGCCGGGCTACAAGCGCATCCCGCTGAGCAACCCGGCGGCCATCGAGATGGCCGAGCAGGCAGGCTTCCGCCGCATTGCCCAGGACGAGGAGGACGGGGTCGCCTTCGTCATCCTGTACAAGGCCATCGACCAGGTGCGTCAGTGCCTGGATACCATCGCCAACGACCCGGGCAGCCGGCGCATCCTGTTCCACGGCTGGAACTGCGCGCAGCTGGACGAAATGGCGCTGCCGCCATGCCACCTGCTTTATCAGTTCCACCCGAACGTGGAGACCCGGGAAATTTCCCTGACCCTCTACATCCGCTCCAACGACCTGGGCCTGGGTACCCCGTTCAACCTCACCGAAGGCGCGGCGCTGCTGTCGCTGTTCGGCCGCCTGACCGGCTACACCCCACGTTGGTTCACCTACTTCATCGGCGATGCCCATGTGTATGAAAACCACCTGGACATGCTCAACGAGCAGCTCAAGCGCGAGCCGCTGGCAGCGCCGAAGCTGGTGATCAGCGACCGCGTGCCGGCGTTTGCCGAGACTGGCAAGTATGAGCCGGAGTGGCTGGAGAAGATCGAGCCCAGCGATTTCTGGCTGGAAGGGTATGAGCACCATGCGCCGATGACGGCGCCGATGGCGGTCTGACTGATCGCTATTGCCTGAACTGGCCTATTCGCGGGCACGCCCGCTCCCACAGGGACCGCGCCGCACCTGAAGGCTGCGCTGTACCTGTGGGAGCGGGCGTGCCCGCGAAGCTTTTTGGGCTCAATGCCCGTGACTACGCCCCACATGCGAATGCTCGGTATCCGGCACCGATACCGCCCCGTTCGTTTCCAGTTGCTGCAAGATCGCGCACTCAGCCCCCTGTGCATTGCAGCGCCGCCGTAGCTCCACAAGCTGTTCCTGCAGCGCCACCAACCCATCGATGCGTGCCTGCACATGATCGATATGCTCGTCGATCAGCGCATTGACGCTGCCGCACGAATCGTCGGGGCTGTCGCGCAGGCGTAGCAGGCTGCGGATTTCATCCAGAGTCATGTCCAGGGTGCGGCAGTTGCGGATGAAGGTCAGCCGTTCGACATGGGCCTGGGTATACAGCCGGTAGTTACCGTCGCTACGCGCCGGCTCTGGCAGCAACTGTTCACGCTCGTAGTAGCGGATGGTTTCCACAGCGCAATCGGTGGCCTTGGCCAGTTCTCCGATTTTCATCACCCAATCTCCAGCAAATGGCTTGACCCTATAGTGGCTACAGGGTGTTCACTTGGCAACAGGCGCAAATCAAGGACGCACTCATGAACCAGCCTGTCAGCCACGAACATAAGCATCACCACCACGCCCACAGCTGCTGTGAAGCCTCCGCCGCACCTGCCAAGGTGCAGGTCAGCGCGCAGGCCAGCAGCCACGCCCAGCTCAGCCGTTTCCGCATCGAGGCCATGGACTGCCCCACCGAGCAAACGCTGATCCAGGACAAGCTGGGCAAGCTGGCGGGCATCGAGCAGCTGGAATTCAACCTGATAAATCGCATACTCGGCGTACATCACACCCTGAACGGCACTGCCGAAATCGAGCAGGCCATCGGCAGCCTGGGCATGAAAGCCGAGCCGCTTGGCAAAGCAGATGAAGGCACCCGCAGCGCGCCTCAATCGGCCAAGGCCCGCTGGTGGCCGCTGGCATTGTCGGGCGTTGCCGCGCTCGCCGCCGAAATCGTGCACTTCTGGGCGCTGGCACCGGAATGGCTGGTGGCAGCATTGGCGCTGGCGGCAATCCTGGGCTGTGGCCTGGGTACGTACAAGAAAGGCTGGATCGCCCTGAAGAACCGCAACCTCAATATCAACGCGTTGATGAGCATTGCCGTGACCGGTGCCGTGCTGATCGGCCAGTGGCCGGAAGCCGCCATGGTGATGGTGCTGTTCACCGTCGCCGAACTGATCGAAGCCCGCTCATTGGACCGGGCACGCAATGCCATCGGCGGCCTGATGCAGCTCGCCCCGGACATGGCCACCGTGCGCCAGGCCGATGGCCAATGGCACGAAACGGAGGTGCGCGAGGTGGCCATCGGTGCCTTGGTGCGGGTACGCCCCGGCGAGCGCATCGGCTTGGATGGCGAAGTGACCAATGGGCAGTCCAGCGTCGATCAGGCGCCGATCACCGGCGAAAGCCTGCCGGTGGAAAAGGCGGTTGGCGACAAGCTGTTCGCCGGCACCATCAACCAGGCGGGGGCGCTGGAGTTTCGCGTCACCGCCGCTGCCGGGCAATCGACCCTGGCGCGGATCATCAAGGCGGTCGAGGAAGCCCAGGGCGCGCGGGCGCCGACCCAGCGTTTCGTCGACCGCTTCTCGCGCATCTACACCCCGGCGGTGTTCGCCATTGCATTGGCCGTGGCGGTAATACCGCCGCTGTTCCTGGCGGGCGGCTGGTCCGACTGGGTCTATCGCGCCCTGGTGCTGCTGGTGGTGGCCTGCCCGTGTGCCTTGGTGATTTCAACCCCGGTGACCATCGTCAGCGGCCTGGCCGCCGCCGCACGCAAAGGCATCCTGATCAAGGGCGGCGTGTACCTCGAGGGCGGCCGCCATCTGGACTTCCTGGCGCTGGACAAGACCGGCACCATCACCCATGGCAAGCCCGTGCAGACTGATGCCAAGGTACTGGAGCCGCTGTTCGAAGGCCGTGCCCAGGCCCTGGCCGCAAGCCTGGGCGAGCGTTCGGACCACCCGGTGTCGCGCGCCATCGCGCAGTTCGGCAGGCAACAAGGCCTGGCCCTGGCCGAGGTCGAAGATTTCGCGGCCCTGGCCGGCCGTGGCGTACGGGGTACCATCGCCGGCGAGGTCTATCACCTGGGTAACCACCGCCTGGTCGAAGAGTTGGGGTTGTGCTCGCCGCAACTGGAGGCCCAGCTGGATGCGCTGGAGCGTCAGGGCAAGACGGTGGTGCTGCTGCTCGATCGCTCCGGCCCGCTGGCCTTGTTCGCCGTGGCCGACACGGTCAAGGACAGCAGCCGCCAGGCCATCGCCGAGCTGCATGAATTGGGCATCAAGACGGTCATGTTGACTGGGGACAATCCGCATACCGCCCAGGCCATCGCTGCCGTGGTCGGCATCGACCGCGCCGAAGGCAACCTGCTGCCCGGCGACAAGCTGCAGAGCATCGAAACGTTGTACGCCCAGGGCCACCGGGTGGGCATGGTCGGCGACGGCATCAACGATGCGCCGGCGCTGGCCCGTGCCGAGATCGGTTTTGCCATGGCGGCGGCCGGTACCGACACCGCCATCGAAACCGCCGACGTTGCGCTGATGGACGACGACTTGCGGAAAATCCCGGCCTTCGTCAGGCTGTCGCGGCAAAGTGCGGCGATCCTCATGCAGAACATCGTTCTGGCGTTGGGTATCAAGGCAGTATTCCTGGCGATCACCTTTGCTGGCATGGCCACCATGTGGATGGCCGTGTTCGCCGACATGGGCGTCAGCCTGCTGGTGGTGTTCAACGGCTTGCGCCTGTTGCGCAAATAAGAGGACGTGCATGCTGAGTTCGGAGCTCAAAGCCTTCTACATGGTGGCCCGCCTGGGCAGCATCACTTTGGCGGCGAAGAAGCTCGGGCTCAGCCAGCCCACGGTGACCACGCAAATTCGTAACCTGGAAAGCCAGTACGCGGTGGAGCTGTTCTACCGCGGCGGGCGGCGCCTGGTGCTGAGCGAAGAGGGCGGGCGCCTGCTGCCGATGGTCAAGGCGCTGTTGCAGCAGGAGGCCGACATCGAGTTCGAACTGCGTAACAGCGGCCAGGCCCAGGGCAGCTTGCGCATTGCGGCCACGGCGCCCTACTACATTCTCGACCTGGTGAAGATCTACCGTGAACGCCTGCCGCAGGTGGAGGTGGCAGTGGAGATCGGCAACTCGCAGCAGGTGCTGGAGATGCTCGAGGAGTACCGGGTGGATATCGCCGCTTCGTCGCAGCTGGTGGAGGATACGCGGCTGGTGCGGCGCGTGCTGGGTAGCGATCCGTTGGTGGTGGCGGTGCACCGCAACCATCCGCTGGCCCATCACCAGGCGGTTTCGATCGAGGCGCTGGCCGGGCATTGCCTGCTGCTGCGCGAGAAAGGCTCGACCACGCGCAAGCTGACCGAGCAGATGATGCGGGAAGCCGGGGTGGCGGCCGGGACGTTACTGGAAATCGGCAGCCGTGAGTCGATCCGCGAAGCGGTGTTGCGCAATATCGGCATCAGCGTGATTGCCCGGCACGAAGTGCCGCACAACCCCGAACTGCGGGTGCTGGCGCTGGAAAACGCGCCGGTGATGCACGAGTACCTGTATTGCCTGAAAGAACGGCGCCAGGCCAGGTTGCCGGCCGCTTTCCTGGGGGTGGCACAAGAGGTGGCGGGTTCGCGTTTCTGATTCGAGACCAGCACAGCCTGTAGGCGCGGCCTTGTGTCGCGAAAGGGCTGCAAGGCAGCCCCGGGATTTCAGCTTCACCGCAAAAAATGCTGGGGCTGCTTCGCAGCCCTTTCGCGACACAAGGCCGCTCCTACAAAAATCTGCCTATACCACTATCAGCGGCTTTTGCCCTGAAGCCACACAACCTTCGCATAGCCTTCCTAGCATGGCCCCATCTCTTCGATGAGGCCCTGCCATGACCCCCACCACCTCCGGCGCACCGATGAAAGTGCGCAACATCCACAAGCGCTTCGGTGCCTTCACCGCGCTCAACGATGTCTCGCTGGACATCAACGCCGGCGAGCTGGTGTGCCTGCTGGGCCCGTCCGGCTGTGGCAAGACCACCCTGCTGCGCTGCATCGCCGGCCTGGAGCACCAGGACAGCGGCACGCTGTTCATCGGCGAGCGCGATGTCTCCGCGCTGCCACCCCAGGCCCGGGACTACGGCATCCTGTTCCAGTCCTACGCGTTGTTCCCCAACCTGACCGTCGAAGCCAACATTGCCTACGGGCTGGCCGGCAGCGGCCGCGATCAGGCCCGCCAGCGGGTAGCCGAGATGCTCGAACTGGTAGGCCTGGTCGGTAGCGAGAAAAAGTACCCTGGCCAGCTCTCCGGTGGGCAGCAACAGCGTGTGGCCCTGGCCCGCGCGCTGGCGCCGTCGCCCTCTCTGCTGCTGCTCGACGAGCCGATGTCGGCGCTGGATGCCCGGGTGCGTGAGCACCTGTGCAGCGAATTGCGCCAGTTGCAACGCCAGCTGGGCATCACCACGCTGATGGTCACCCACAACCAGGACGAAGCCATGCTGATGGCCGACCGCATTGCGGTGATGAACCACGGCCGGGTCGAGCAGTACGCCACCCCGCAGGCAATCTACGACCAGCCCACCACGCCATTCGTTGCCGAATTTGTCGGCCAGGGTAACTGGTTGCCGTTCCAGCGCAGCGGCGACAGCCATGCCCAGGTGGGTGGCATGAACATGCGCCTGGCGCCGGGTGCGGCCCAAGCCAGCAGTGGCCGGCTGTTCTGCCGCCCGGAGGCGATCGCGGTCAACCCGCCGGTAGCCGAAGACAACCTGTTCCCGGCGTTGATCCGCGAGATCACCTTTCTTGGTAACCGCTGCCGCATGCGCTTCGAGCTCAAGGCCCTGCCAGGCCATGCGCTGCTGGCCGAACTGGCCCCCGAGGCCATGCCACGGCTGGGCTCGCAGGATATCTGGGTAGCGCTGCCGCCACAGCGCCTGCAGGTGTTTGCCTGAGATGGCCGCGCCAATGTCCCTGCCGTTGCCTAAGGCTCAAGCTACACCGTGTGCAGGTGTTGCCCGGGGTGACCGGCTGTTCGTCGTCGGCGGCAAGAGCCTGCTGCTGATCCTGCTGCTGCTGGCGGTGCTGATGCCGCTGCTGGCAATCTTCTGGCGTGGCTTCAGCGCCGAAGCGGGCCAGGGTGGCGGCCTGGTGGCGGCAGGCGAGCTGTTCGCCAGTGCCAACTTCCACTGGTTGCTGGGCAATAGCCTGGCGGTCGCTTTCACCGTCGCGGCCATCGTGGTGCCACTGGCCTATCTGTTCGCGTATGCGTTGCAACGCACGCTGATCCCGGCCAAGGGCCTGTGGCGGGGCATTTCCCTGTTACCGCTGCTCGCGCCGTCGATGCTGCCGGCCATTGCCCTGGTCTACCTGTTCGGCAACCAGGGGCTTCTGCGCGGGTTGCTCAGCGACAATATCTATGGCTTCTGGGGCATTGTGCTGGGCGAAGCCATCTACACCTTCCCACATGCGCTGATGATCCTGCTGTCGGCCCTCTCGCTGGCCGATGCACGCCTGTTCGACGCCGCATCCAGCATGGGCGCCGGGCCGTGGCGGGCCTTTGTCAGCATCACCTGGCCGGCCACGCGCCAGGCAGTGTTCGCGGCGTTCTGCCTGGTGTTCACCCTGACCATCACCGACTTTGGCGTACCTGTCGTGGTTGGCGGTGATTACCAGGTGCTGGCGCTGGAAGCCTACAAGGCCGTGGTCGGCCAGCAACAGTTTGGCCGTGGTGCGTTGATCGGCATGGTGCTGCTGGTGCCGGCGCTGTTGAGCTTTTCCGTCGACGCCTGGCTGCGCCGGCGCCAGGGCGAGGCCATGAGCGGTCGTGCCCAGGTGTTCGAGGCAAAGCCGTCGCGGGCCCGCGATGCCTGCTTCCTGGCCATCGTGCTGCTGGTGTGTGCGGCGTTGCTGCTGGTGATTGGCATGGCGGTGTATTCGTCGCTGGTTACCTTCTGGCCCTACAACCTGTCGTTGTCGCTGCGTCACTACATGTTCGAGGACACCGCCGGAGGCGGTTGGCTGGCCTATCGCAACAGCGTGACCATGGCCATCGGCACTGCGCTGATCGGCAGCCTGGTGATCTTCACCGGTGCCTACCTGATGGAGAAGACCCAGGGCCAACGCCTGCTCAACCAGGCGCTGCGCTTGCTCAGCTTCATCCCCATGGCGGTGCCGGGCCTGGTGCTGGGCCTGGGCTACGTGTTCTTCTTCAACCTGAACGGCAACCCCCTGCACGTGTTCTATGGCGGCATGGGGCTGTTGGTGGTGTGCACCATTGCCCATTACCTGACCACTGCACAGATGACCGCGACCACCGCGCTGCGCCAGCTCGACGGCGAGTTCGAGGCCGCCGCGCTGTCACTCAAGGCTCCGCTGTACCGGCACTTCCTGCGGGTGACCGTGCCGATCTGCCTGCCGGCGCTGCTGGATATCATCCGCTACCTGTTCGTCTCGGCGATGACCACCGTATCGGCAGCGATCTTCCTGTACAGCCCCGACACCATCCTGGCTGCCGTCGCCGTGCTGAACATGGACGACGCCGGCAACGTCGGCGGTGCCGCCGCGATGTCCACGCTGATCCTGCTGACCAGTGCTGGCGCTTCACTGTTGCTGGCCGCAGCCTCACGCGGCCTGCTGCGCCGCTCCCAAGCCTGGCGCCAACGCGCCGCGACCGTCTGACCTGTAAGGAACCTACCCATGCACAAGCACCTTGCACTTGCCGCTGCTGTCTCCGCCGTGTTCAGCCTGCAGGCTTCGGCCGCGGCCACCCAGTTGACGGTCTACACCGCGCTGGAAGCCGAACAGTTGAAGAGCTACAAGCAGGCCTTCGAACAGGCCAACCCGGACATCGAGATCAAGTGGGTCCGTGACTCCACTGGCATCATCACTGCCAAGCTGCTGGCCGAGAAAGATCGCCCGCAAGCTGACGCCGTATGGGGCCTGGCGGCATCGAGCCTGGCCGTCCTCGACCACAACGGCATGCTTGAAGCCTATGCACCCAAGGACCTGGACAAGATCGCCACCAACTATCGCGATGCTGCCAACCCGCCAGCCTGGGTCGGCATGGACGTGTGGGCTGCCACTCTCTGCTTCAATACCATCGAGGCCGAGAAGCAGGGCCTGAGCAAGCCGGTCAGCTGGCAGGACCTGACCAAGCCCGAGTACAAGGGCAAGATCGTCATGCCCAACCCGGCCTCGTCCGGCACCGGCTTCCTGGATGTCAGTGCCTGGTTGCAGACCTTTGGCGAGCCGCAGGGCTGGGCCTACATGGATGCCTTGCACGAGAACATCGGCCAATACGTTCATTCCGGGTCCAAACCGTGCAAGCTGGCGGCGGCGGGCGAGTTCCCGATTGGCATCTCGTTCGAGTACCCGGCCGTGCAGCTCAAACGCCAGGGCGCGCCGCTGGACATCGTGCTGCCGAAGGAAGGGCTGGGCTGGGAGATCGAGGCGACCGCAGTGATCAAGGGCTCGCCGAAGGCGGATGCGGCCAGGCGCCTGGCTGATTTCTCGGCCAGCCCGGCGGCCATGCAGCTGTACAAGGAGAACTTCGCCGTGCTGGCCGCGCCGGGTATCGCCAAGCCGCAGACCGAACTGCCGGCGGACTATGAGCAGCGCCTGATCAAGAACGACTTTGCCTGGGCCTCGAAGAACCGTGACCAGATCCTGGCCGAGTGGCGCAAGCGCTATGACGGCAAGTCGGAGAAGGTGGCCCAGCAGTAACCTGCACCGGCCCCTTCGCGGGCAGGCCCGCTCCCACAGGAATAGCGCACATGTCAAGGAATGTGAGATGCCTGTGGGAGCGGGCATGCCCGCGAAGAGGCCAGACCTGCCCACTCAAAATTGTGAAACCAGCGCCTCCAACTGCTCCTGCCGCTCGGCCTGATTCAGCTTCGCCCCAGGGTTCAACGTGGACCACTGCGGATGCGCTCGCGCCTTGCCCAGCGCCTCCGGCAACTTGCCCTCCCGCCAGGCCTTCTCATCCAGTTCGCCCAGCCGAATGCTGTCCTGCGCTGCATGCCCTCGGTTTTCCAGCGCCACCATCAACTGCTGCTGACGCAAGGCCAACAAGCGCAACACGGTATCGTCCACCGTCAGTTCGCGCTTGCCTTTGAGCTTGCCCATCAATCGTGAACCATAGTTGCGCGCCGTCTGCAGCGCGCCGCCGGCAATCGCCCCGGCCAGGGCGGCAGCCCCCAGTGTCAGGCCGCCGACCAGCAGGTCCACCCCGGCACCCGCCGCAGCACCGGCGGCCACACCACTGCCCAGGCGCACGCCCAGCAGCTTCAAGGTTTCGGGGTTGAACAGGTCATCGCCCCAGCGGCCATTCAGCAGCGGCAGGTCGCTGGCATGGGCATCCTCGCGGCGAAAGGCATACAGCTTGAGCAACGCTTCGACACAGCGCTGTTCGCGCTGGCGTACCTCTTGCCGCAGCGCCTCGATGGCCCGGGCCTCGGCCGCCGGCTCGGCCTCGACACTTCGCCGGCAGGCGGCGCAGTCCAGCAGCAGTTCGGCGATCAGGCGCTTGCCGCTGTGCCGGCGAGCCAGGCGCTGCGCCTGCTGGTCGTCGATCAGCCGCTGCAAGGCCGGGCGGGCGTTTTCCAGCAGTAGCGCCAGGCTTTCGTACAAGCGGCGCTCGCCATCCTCTGGCGGGGCCACGCTGTCGAACCGCACCAATGCGTGAAGGCCAAGGCGGGCGAGGGCTTCACGCCATTGCGGCTCGCGATGCGCGTGGCTGGCGACGAAGTTGAGCACCGGTAGCAGCGGCTTGCCGCAGCTGGCCAGTACCTCCAGCTCGTCGCGGTACTTGGCCAGTACCGGCTCGCGGGCATCGATCACATACAGCCCGGCATTGCTGGCCAGCAGCTGGCGCAGCACCTTGGCCTCCTGTTCGAAACGCTGGCGCGCTTCGCTGCCCTGCAGAAAACGCTGCAGACGGTCGGGGCCGTCGAGGCGCTCGCCTGGGCGGTCCAGGCGTTCCAGGTAATCGAGCAGGGCGATGGCGTCTTCCAGGCCAGGGGTGTCGTACAGTTCCAGCAGGGGCTCACCGTCTACCGACAACCGCGCCCCTTCCACATGGCGGGTGGTGCTGGGGCGGTGGGATACCTCGCCGAAACCAACGTCACGGGTCAGGGTGCGCAGCAGCGAGGTCTTGCCGACGTTGGTGTGGCCGACCACGGCCAGTTTCAGGGGCTCAGTCATGGCCATGCTCCAGCCAGGTCAGTGGCGACGTATCGGCATGTGGCAAGCCAAGCCGGTCGAGGGCTTCGTGCCAGTCACCCAGGCGCTGCGCGTCCAGGGCCTGGCCCGGTGCGGCCTGTAACAGCCAGATGCGGGTTGCGCCGGCATTGCGCGCCAGTTCGGCGAGCAACGCCAGGCTGCCACGGTCGGGTGAGCGGCGTGGGTCGCAGGCAATGGCCAGGCGTGCCGGGGGGAAGCGGCTGAGCTGCTCCAGCAGCCGGTTACGCGATTCACGGCTATCGAGCACACCGGCATCGGTCACGCTTTTCGGCAATGCGGGTGGCCAGGGGCGCTGGTCGTCCAGTTCCAGGCCGACCAGCAGTGCGCCGCTGCTGCCGCTTTCCAGCTGGCCGGCGGTGAACGCCGGCAATGCATCGGGCGCGGCGTCCTGTACGCCGATGCGTTCGCTGCGTGGCATCAGCGCTTCACGCAGCTGCGCGTAGCCGGGCAGGCTGAGGTCCAGCGCCAGGCGCTCACGGCCCTGGCGCCAGCGCCACAGGCACAACCCGACCAGCAGCAGACGCGGCAGCAGGCCATAAACCAGCACCACGCCGAGCAGCCAGCTGGCCCAGGCCTGCCGTGCCAGGTCCAGGGCCGGCAAGCTGTCGCCGCTCGCGCGGATCATGCCCTCGTCGGGCACGGCGAAGCCCAGCAGCGAGGGCAGGGCGCCCAAGGCCTGGGTCAGGTGGATGAACGGGTCGGCAGCGAGCAGGGTGGTTTCCCAGACGAAGCCATAGCGGCGGGTGGCCAACAAGGCCAGCAGCATGCCCAGCGCGCTGATCATCGCCAGCAGCCACAGCCCGTGCACCAGCAGGCCGAGCAACCAGCGGCTGAGGCGCTGACGCTGCAACAGCACCAGCAGTGCCGGGGCCAGGTGCGTGGCCCTGGCGTCACGGGCGAAGCGTTCGCTCAGCCACAGCCACAGGCGGCCCAGCCCGGCGCCATATTCGCCGCTGGCGGCAAAGCCAATGGCCCAGCCCAGCAGCATCAGCAGGTCAAGCCCGAGCAAGCTGCCCAACGCCCAGAACACATTTACCGGGCGCTGCCCGTCACCGAGGGCCGCCAAGGCGAGCCCCGCGCCGCTGAGCACGGCCAGTATCAGCAAGGCCAGCAGCGCCAGGCGCGCGCCCTGTTTCCAATGACGCAGGGCGACGCTCATGCCGTCGCGTTCAGCCAGGAACAGTGCACGGGTTTCAATGCGGGTCGCCAGGTCACCTCCCGCTTGGCGCGCACGGCGGTTGGCTTCCTGGTCCTCCAGGGGGCCGGCATGGTCCTCGCGCAGGCGTACCGCTTCGGTGAGCCAGCGCTTGTCCAGGAAAGTCGGAGCAGTCACAAGGTCTTCCATTGCACAGGTCAGGGCAGAAGCATAACCCACACGCCCGATGCTATCCTCGCTGGCATGAATACATCACTCCCCCTCAGCCTGATCGCGGCGCATGCCGAAAACCGCGTGATCGGCATCGACAACTCCATGCCCTGGCATCTGCCGGGGGATTTCAAGTACTTCAAGGCCACCACCCTGGGCAAGCCGATCATCATGGGGCGCAAGACCTGGGACTCCCTGGGGCGGCCGCTTCCCGGGCGCTTGAACATCGTGGTCAGCCGCCAGGCAGGGCTGGAGCTGGCCGGTGCCGAGGTGTTTGGCTCGCTGGAACATGCCCTGGTCCGCGCCGAGCAGTGGGCGCGTGAGAACGGTGTCGATGAACTGATGCTGATTGGTGGGGCGCAGCTGTATGCGCAGGCGCTGGAGAAGGGGCTGGTCAGCCGGATGTACCTGACGCGGGTGGAACTGGCGCCGGAAGGAGATGCCTGGTTCCCCGAGTTTGATCAGGGGCAGTGGCAGCTGGTGTCAAGCGAGGCGCAGGCTGAGGAAGGTAAGCCTGCGTACCACTTTGAGGTTTGGGACAGGGTTTGAGATTCTGGGGCTGCTTTGCAGCCCATCGCGACACAAGGCCGCTCCTACACCGGGTACGCGTTTCCCTGTAGGAACGGCCTTGTGTCGCGACAGGGGCGCAACGCGCCCCCCCGGCAATCGGTCAGGAATGACTCAATTCGGCATGCTCATCGCCGGCCAGCACATCCTTGTCGGTCTCTTTCAGCATTTGGCTGGTCACCACGCCCGCAGTCATCGAACCGTTCACGTTCAGCGCCGTACGGCCCATGTCGATCAGCGGTTCGACCGAAATCAGCAACGCCACCAGTTCCACCGGCAAGCCCATGGCCGGAAGCACGATCAATGCGGCGAACGTCGCCCCGCCACCCACGCCTGCCACCCCTGCCGAGCTCAGGGTAACGATGGCCACCAAGGTGGCGATCCACAGCGGGTCGAAGGTATCGATGCCCACCGCAGGCGCCACCATCACCGCCAACATGGCAGGGTAGAGGCCGGCGCAGCCGTTCTGGCCGATGGTGGTGCCGAACGAGGCGCTGAAGCTGGCAATCGACTGCGGCACGCCCAGGCGGCGGGTTTGCGCTTCGATGTTCAGCGGAATGCTGGCGGCGCTGGAGCGGCTGGTGAAGGCGAAGGTCAACACCGGCCACACCTTGCGCAAGAAGCGCAGCGGGTTCACACCGCTGGCGGCGAGAATGACGCCGTGCACCACGAACATCAGTGCCAGGCCCAGGTACGACACCACCACGAAACTGCCCAGCTTGACGATGTCTTGCAGGTTCGAGCTGGCTACCACCTTGGCCATCAACGCCAGCACGCCATACGGGGTCAGCTTCATCACCACCCGCACCAGGCGCATCACCCAGGCCTGCAGGGTGTCGATGGCCAACAGCGCACGCTGGCCCTTCTCGGCATCGTCCTTGATCAGCTGCAGCGCGGCCAGGCCGAGGAATACGGCAAAGATCACCACGCTGATGATCGAGGTCGGTTTCGCCCGTGCCAGGTCAGCCACCGGGTTGCTGGGGATGAACGACAGCAGCAGCTGCGGGATGTTGAGGTCGGCGACCTTGCCGGCATAGTCATTGTGGATGACCTGCATGCGTGCGCTTTCCTGGGCGCCTGCCACCAGGCCTTCGGCGCTGAGGCCGAACAGGTTGGTCAGGACGATGCCGATCAATGCCGCGATGGCAGTGGTCAGTAGCAGGGTGCCAATGCTCAGCACGCTGATGCGGCCCAGCGACGAGGCATTGTGCAGGCGCGCCACGGCGCTGAGGATCGAGGCGAAGATCAGCGGCATGACGATCATCTGCAACAGGCCGACATAGCCGTTGCCGACCAGGTCGAGCCAGCCGATGGTGGCCTTGAGCACCGGGTGGCCTGCGCCATACAGCGTGTGCAGGCCCAGCCCGAAAACCACGCCCAGCACCAAGCCCAGCAGGACTTTCCTGGCCAGGCTCCAGTGGCTGCGGCGGGTTTGCGCCAGGCCCAGCAACAAGGCCAGGAATGCCAGCAGATTAAGGGACAGCGGCAGGTTCATTGAAGCTCCAGCGGTAGAAGGCAAAAGAGGTATCGCCTCTGTGAGCGATTGCGAACGGAAATGCTAACAGCCTGAAAACAAACGAATTTATACGCATATGGAATGTGCATAGTCGTTTATGGAATAACACGCTGTCGCGGATGGCAATGAACGCGGCGTTTGCAGCTGCATGAGGGTCGTTATGAAAGGCCGTCGACGGCGGATGTTGCACTAGCGTTTCGGGGTCATTTCAGGAGATTCGTAGATGAAATTTGCTCCGAAAGCTGTCGCTGCCGCCTTGTCCCTGCTGTTCAGTATCGAAACCTTCGCCACCGAGCTCAAACACTGGCCGGCCGAGGCCGCCAAGCAGCTCGACAGCCTGATCGCCGCCAATGCCAACAAGGGTAACTACGCGGTGTTCGACATGGACAACACCAGCTACCGTTACGACCTTGAAGAGGCCTTGCTGCCATTCATGGAGAACAAGGGCCTGCTGACCCGCGACAAGCTCGACCCCTCGTTGAAGCTGATGCCATTCAAGGACACCGCCGACCACAAGGAAAGCCTGTTCAGTTATTACTACCGGCTGTGCGAAGTCGACGACATGGTCTGCTACCCGTGGGTAGCCCAGGTGTTCTCGGGCTTCACCCTGCAGGAGCTGAAGGTGCAGGTGGATGAGATGATGGCCTCCGGCAAGCCGATCCCCAGCACCTACTACGAAGGCGACCAGGTCAAGACCATCGAGGTGCAGCCGCCCAAGGTCTTCACCGGCCAGACTGAGCTGTACAACAAGCTGATGGAGAACGGTATCGAGGTCTACGTGATTTCCGCCGCCTCCGAGGAACTGGTGCGCATGGTCGCGTCCGACCCCAAGTATGGCTACAACGTGAAGCCGGAGAATGTGATTGGTGTGAGCCTGCTGCTGAAGGACCGCGCCAATGGCCAGCTGACCACCGCGCGCAAGCAGATCACTGCCGGGCACTACGATGCCAAGGCCAACATCGGGCTGGAACTGACCCCGTACCTGTGGACCCCGGCCACCTGGATGGCCGGCAAGCACGCGGCCATCCTGACCTATATCGATGAGTGGAAGAAGCCGGTACTGGTGGGCGGTGATACGCCAACCAGCGACGGCTACATGCAGTTCCATGGCGTGGACGTGGACAAGGGCGGTATCCACCTGTGGATCAACCGCAAGGCCAAGTACATGGACCAGATCAACGGGATGATTGCCAGGAATGCGGCTGCGCAGGCCAAGGAAGGCTTGCCGGTGACGGCGGACAAGAACTGGGTGGTCGTGACACCGGAGCAGATTCAGTAAGCCTTGGGGCTTGTCCCGGCCTCTTCGCGGCTGAAACCGCGAAAGGGCCTTGCAGGCAGAAAAAACCGGCGCTCAGGGCGCCGGTTCTTTTTTTTCTCTGTCAGGCCTCAAAGCCCTTCCAGCATCGCCTTGTTACGCACAGCGCCCTTGTCGGCACTGGTCGCCAGCAGGGCATAGGCCTTCAGCGCGGTGGTCACCTTGCGTGGGCGCACTTCGGCAGGCTTCCAGCCCTTCTTGTCCTGCTCGACGCGGCGTTGGGCCAGTTCTTCGTCGCTGACTTGCAGGTTGATCGAACGGTTGGGGATGTCGATCAGAATCTTGTCGCCGTCGCGCACCAGGCCGATGGCGCCGCCAGCAGCGGCTTCCGGCGACGCGTGGCCGATCGACAGGCCCGAGGTACCGCCCGAGAAGCGGCCGTCGGTGAGCAGGGCGCAGGCCTTGCCCAGGCCTTTGGACTTCAGGTACGAGGTCGGGTACAGCATCTCTTGCATGCCCGGGCCGCCTTTCGGGCCTTCGTAGCGGATGATCACGATGTCGCCGGCCTTCACTTCGTCGGCGAGGATGCCGCGCACAGCGCTGTCCTGGCTCTCGAAGATCTTCGCGGTGCCTTCGAACACCAGGATCGATTCGTCGACACCGGCGGTTTTCACCACGCAGCCATCCAGCGCGATGTTGCCATACAGCACGGCCAGGCCGCCTTCCTGCGAGTAGGCATGCTCGACGCTGCGGATGCAGCCCTCGGCGCGGTCCAGGTCCAGGCTCGGCCAACGGGTCGACTGGCTGAACGCGGTCTGGGTCGGGATGCCGGCAGGGCCTGCCTTGAAGAAGGTGTGCACGGCTTCGTCATCGGTCTGGGTAATGTCCCATTTGGCGATGGCTTCTTCCATGCTGCGGCTGTGCACGGTCGGCAGGTCGGTGTGCAGCAGGCCGCCACGGGCCAGCGAACCGAGAATGCTGAAGATGCCGCCGGCGCGGTGCACGTCTTCCATGTGGTACTTCTGGATGTTCGGCGCCACCTTGCACAGCTGCGGCACTTTGCGCGACAGGCGGTCGATGTCGCGCAGGTCGAACGCCACCTCGGCTTCCTGGGCAGCGGCCAGCAGGTGCAGGATGGTGTTGGTCGAGCCGCCCATGGCGATGTCGAGCATCATGGCGTTCTCGAACGCCTTGAAGTTGGCGATGTTGCGCGGCAGTACCGACTCGTCGTTGTCGCCGTAGTAACGCTTGCACAGCTCGACGATGGTGCGGCCGGCCGTGAGGAACAGCTGCTCGCGGTCGGCGTGGGTAGCCAGGGTCGAGCCGTTGCCCGGCAGGGCCAGGCCCAGGGCTTCGGTCAGGCAGTTCATCGAGTTGGCGGTGAACATGCCGGAGCACGAGCCGCAGGTCGGGCAGGCGCTGCGCTCGTATTCGGCGACCTTTTCATCGGAGGCCGAAGAGTCGGCCGCGATGACCATGGCGTCGACCAGGTCCAGGCCATGGCTGGCCAGCTTGGTCTTGCCGGCTTCCATCGGGCCGCCGGAAACGAAGATTACCGGGATGTTCAGGCGCAGCGCGGCCATCAGCATGCCGGGGGTGATCTTGTCGCAGTTGGAGATGCACACGATGGCGTCGGCGCAGTGGGCGTTGACCATGTACTCCACGGCGTCGGCGATGATCTCGCGGCTTGGCAGCGAGTACAGCATGCCGTCGTGGCCCATGGCGATGCCGTCATCGACCGCGATGGTGTTGAACTCCTTGGCCACGCCACCGGCGCGTTCGATCTCGCGGGCGACCAGCTGGCCCAGGTCCTTCAGGTGCACGTGGCCAGGGACGAACTGGGTGAACGAGTTGGCGATGGCGATGATCGGTTTCTTGAAGTCTTCGTCCTTCATCCCGGTAGCGCGCCACAGGGCACGGGCGCCGGCCATGTTGCGGCCTTGGGTGGAAGTCTTCGAACGGTAATCAGGCATGAAACACTCCTGGCGGCTTAATCAGGTCACAAAAAGGGGAGTGAGCTTCTCTGGTCCTTTGTACCGCAGGCCGGTTGCCACTGGCACGGATGGGGCCGGGGACTGCGCGGGATCGCCGCGTGCCTGGCCAGAGCTCATAAACCCGCCGGGGATGACTGGCGATGAATAGGCCGATTCTACACCGCTGGCGCGGCGAGGGAATGAAGATGTGACTTGGCGGTGGCGTCGGCCTGCTGGCCGAAGCATTTGATTGCGTCGTGAGCAGGCAGTCCAACGTCCCTCAAGCTGCCAGGGCCGGCATGCAGCACTGGCAGCTATGTCGTGCTATCGAACAGGTTTAACAAGCGCTCTTGAGCCTTCCACCATGACCCAGCGTAAATTAGAAGCATGGGTAAGCGAACCGTTGCGCACAAGGGCTACGAGTTTGAATGTGCTCATGTAGACAAGGAGTGGCCCTGGTAGCGCTAGCTCTACTCGATTTGTATATTCATGAATGAGGGTGCTGGTAATTGCATTATGTATTTTCGAGCTATTCAGTGCGAGCAGGAAAAGTTCATCGCCCTCGCTGAGGGCAGAGCCGAAGTCCACCGTGAATGGAAAGGTTTGGTCGCCATTCTCTATCCGATCCATAAGGTCAGGATTGCATAAGCCTGTATCAACCAAGTGAACGGGGGTGGGCGACGAAATTCGGGCCTCGCTGATGAAGCTGAGGGAAGGGGATGTGAAGACTTTGTCTTCACGAATAACTTGATAAATGACGTAGACTTCGCCGCCGCTTGTGTGGCGAGACGTTTCCTTGTCGATGCTGAATATGACAGGCTTGCTCGTGTCCTCGATTTGAGTCTCCAGGATGATACTTGAAGATGGATAGGAACCTACCAAGAAGAGCCGGACTTTATCGGTTTTTTGTGCCTCCGGAAAGGTGGGGATCGTTACGCTAAAGCCATTTTCCACTGCCTCCCAAGGGAGGGTGCCCTCACGGACATCCTCCACTACAGGCAGGTAGAATCTGGCGCCGAAATCATATTGTGAAGTGGGCGGATCTATTTCGGGGAGGCTGCTATTTAGGTATGCCAGGGTAACGGATCTTCCATGAAACTCAGCTAGTCGTTCGGCTGGATATACATGCTCGATGGGTTTTCCAATGTGTTCGGATTGTATGAATAAATGGCTGTTTTCGCTCGAGAAATTACTCTGTAGTTGCATTGAGATGTGGTCGCCGAGTTTAAAAAGTTCCGACCATGGGATGATGACGGTAACGCCTGCGTTCAGCGCTTCGAGAGGTACGAAATTTTCGTTGTTGGCTTCTTTGAGTGTTGCAGCATCCAGGGCATTCTTATTTGTGAGATTGGTCATGGTAGTGATCTCCAGACGTGCATCTATAAGAAGCTGTATTGGAGTGCAGTGGCATGATGGAAACAACTGGCAAAAATGCTAGGTGTACACCTGTCTGCAAGTCACATGATGGTGAGTCGGTCTCGGCTAAGCGAGCCGAGGCCTTGACATGAATCGCCCGATTTCACGCTGCTGGCGCGGCGAAGGAATGAACATGTGTCCCGACGGTGGTTTCGAGCAAATTGCCGACTGCAGGTAAGGCGCTTCTGAAACCTCCTGTCACAGCCAGCGGGCCGCTGGTAACCTCGATTGCCGACGCTGCGGGGGGGTATTCGGGATCGCCTCGCAAGTGCTGGATATCTGACGAGCACGCAGGGGTGGGCCAGCCCACCCCGTGCAGTGGGTCAGCTGTTTGGCAGCAACCGGCAGGTAATGCTCTTGATGTAGCGGGTTTCGGCGATCGCCGGGTGCACCGGGTGGTCCGGGCCCTGGCCGCCGCGTTCGAGCAACTGCAGGTTGCGGTCCAGGTGGCGAGCGCTGGTCAGCAGGATGTTGTGCAGGTCATCTTCAGGCAGGTGCATCGAGCACGAGGCGCTGACCAGGATGCCGTCCTTGGTCAGCATGCGCATGGCCTGTTCGTTCAGCCGGCGATAGGCCGCTTCGCCGTTCTTCAGGTCTTTCTTGCGCTTGATGAAGGCGGGTGGGTCGGCAATGATCACGTCGAAACGCTCTTCAGCGGCCTTCAATTCACGCAGGGCCTCGAACACGTCGCCTTCGATGCAGGTCAGCTTCTCGCTGATGCCGTTCAGTGCGGCGTTGCGCTCCACGCCATCGAGGGCGAAGCCCGAGGCATCGACGCAGAACACTTCGCTGGCGCCGAAGGCACCGGCCTGCACACCCCAGCCACCGATGTAGCTGAACAGGTCGAGCACGCGCTTGCCTTTCACGTACGGTGCCAGGCGGGCACGGTTCATGCGGTGGTCATAGAACCAGCCAGTCTTCTGGCCTTCACGCACCGGGGCTTCGAACCTGACGCCGTTCTCTTCCAGCGGCACCCAGTCCGGCACTTCGCCGTAGACGGTCTCGACATAACGCTGCAGGCCTTCGGCGTCACGCGCAGAGGAGTCATTCTTGAACAGGATGCCGCTGGGCTTGAGCACCTGCACCAGGGCTGCAATCACGTCGTCCTTGTGGGCTTCCATGGTGGCCGAGGCCAATTGCACCACGAGGATGTCGAAGAAGCGGTCGACCACCAGGCCTGGCAACAGGTCGGAGTCGCCGTAGACCAGGCGGTAGCACGGTTGCTCGAACAGGCGCTGGCGCAGCGACAGGGCCACGTTCAGGCGGTGCACCAGCAGCGACTTGTCCAGCGGCAGCTTGGCATCGCGCGACAGCAGGCGGGCACAGATCAGGTTGTTCGGGCTCAGTGCAACGATGCCCAGCGGCTTGCCGTTGGCTGCCTCGAGAACGGCCTGCTGGCCGGCCTGGAAGCCCTGCAACGGGGTCGCGGTGACATCGACTTCGTTGCTGTAGACCCACAGGTGGCCGGCGCGCAGGCGGCGGTCGGCATTGGCTTTGAGGCGAAGGCTGGGCAGGGACATGACGTCGCTCCGGAAAAAAGAGCGGGATTATAGCCTGTCTGCCTGTCTATCGGTGTCAGGCTCGACAAACTGCGGCCTCATCGCCGGCAAGCCAGCCACCCCATGGGCTGCACCGCCTTGACGGCGTGCGCCTTACCTGCGGAGGCTGGCTTGCCAGCGATGAGCCCGCTAGCGGCAATCAGGCCGCCAGTGCCTTGATCAACTGTTGGCTGAACGCCGGAATGTCATCGGGCTTGCGGCTGCTGATCAGGTTGCCATCGACCACCACTTCTTCATCCACCCATTCCCCCCCGGCATTGCGAATGTCGTCCTGCAGGGTCTTGTAGCTGGTCATCCGCTTGCCCTTGACCAACCCGCATGACACCAGCAACCAGCCGCCGTGGCAGATCACCGCCAGCGGCCTGCCGGCCGAGTCGTGGCTTTTCACCAGTTTCTGCGCGGCAGGGATGAGCCGAATCGTGTCAGAATTTTGCACGCCGCCGGGCAGCACCAAGGCATCGTAGAGGTCCAGGTGGGCGCCTTCGAAGGTGGCATCCACGGCGAATTCATCCGCCGGCCGGTCATGGTTCCAACCCCGTACAGTGCCTTCCCGGTCGCTGAGGATATCCACGACCGCGCCGCTCTGTTCCAGGGCTTCGCGGGGCCCGGTCAGCTCCACCTGCTCGAAGCCATCGGTGACCAGAAAGGCCACGCGCTTGCCATTCAGTTCCGCACTCATGGGCCTTGCTCCTTTTTCGATGGGTGTGAAAAAAGAGGCCCGTGGCGCTCAAGGAAAGTTCCGGCGTTACGATTCAGTGGTTGGTCCCTTGCCGGTCTAGAAGGTTAGAATCGCCCGTCCCGAACGAGTATGCACGTATGTCCCAGGAACTCAGCGCCGAACAGATCCAGCAAGCCTTGCAAGGCATCACCATCCCGCCGCAACCGCAGATCATGGTCGATCTGCAGTTCGAGCAGTACATGCCTGACCCGGACCTGGAAACCATCGCCAAGCTGATTTCCCAGGATCCGGGCCTTTCGGGCGCCTTGCTCAAGCTGGTCAACTCCCCGCATTTCGGCCTTTCCAACAAGATTGGTTCGATCCAGCGCGCGGTGAACCTGCTGGGCAGCCGTTCGATCATCAACCTGATCAACGCCCAGTCGATCAAGGGCGAAATGAGCGACGAGACCATCGTCACCCTCAATCGCTTCTGGGACACTGCCCAGGATGTGGCGATGACCTGCCTGACCCTGGCCAAGCGCACCGGCATCCAGCCTGCGGACGAGGCCTATACCCTCGGCCTGTTCCACGACTGTGGCGTGCCGCTGATGCTCAAGCGCTTCCCGAACTACATGGAGGTGCTGGAGCAGGCCTATGCCACGGCCGATGAGGAAACCCGGATCGTCGACACGGAAAACCGTGCTTTCAACACCAACCATTCGGTGGTCGGCTATTTCACCGCCAAGTCCTGGCGGCTGCCCGAACACCTCAGCGCGGCCATCGCCAACCACCACAATGCCCTGGCGGTGTTCCGCGACGAAAGCTCGCGCAACACCCAGAGCCAGCAGAAGAACCTGCTGGCGGTGCTGAAGATGGCCGAGCACATCTGCGCCTCTTACCGGGTGCTGGGCAACCAGTCGGTAGACCACGAGTGGCGCGTGGTCGGCCCGCTGGTGCTCGATTACATCGGCTTGTCGGAATACGATTTCGAAAACCTCAAGCAGAACATTCGCGAGTTGGGCGGGCACTGACACATGCCGGAATTACCCGAGGTAGAAACCACTCGGCGCGGTATCGCGCCGCACCTGGTGGGCCAGCGCGTCAGCCGGGTGGTGGTGCGTGACCGGCGCCTGCGCTGGCCGATTCCCGAAGACCTGGATGTGCGCCTGTCGGGGCAGCGCATCGTCAGTGTCGAGCGGCGCGCCAAATACCTGCTGATCAACGCCGAGGTCGGGACCCTGATCAGCCACCTGGGCATGTCGGGCAACCTGCGCCTGGTCGAGCTGGGCTTGCCGGCAGCCAAGCATGAGCACGTCGACATCGAACTGGAATCGGGGCTGATGCTGCGTTACACCGACCCGCGCCGCTTTGGCGCGATGCTGTGGAGCCAGGACCCGCTCAACCACGTACTGCTGCTGCGCCTGGGCCCGGAGCCGCTGACCGATCTGTTTGACGGCGAGCGGTTGTTCCAGCTGTCCCGCGGGCGCTCGATGGCGGTCAAGCCGTTCATCATGGACAACGCCGTGGTGGTGGGGGTGGGCAATATCTACGCCACCGAGGCCCTGTTTGCCGCCGGCATCGACCCCCGCCGCGCGGCAGGCGGGATCTCACGGGCGCGCTACCTGAAGCTGAGCATCGAGATCAAGCGGGTGCTGGCGGCGGCGATCGAGCAGGGCGGTACCACCTTGCGCGATTTCATCGGCGGTGATGGCCAGCCGGGGTACTTCCAGCAGGAATTGTTCGTGTATGGGCGGGGCGGGCAGCCATGCAAGGTGTGCGGCACGCAATTGCGCGAGGTCAAGCTGGGGCAGCGGGCCAGCGTGTATTGCCCGCGTTGCCAACGCTGAGGCGTTTCGCTGTAGGTGGTAGGAGCGGCCTTGTGTCGCGATGGGGCGCGCAGCGGCCCCGGCAACTTCTGCAGCTGAGCTGAAATTCCTGGGGCCGCTGCGCGCCCCATCGCGACGCAAGGCCGCTCCTACAGGTGCCGCGCAGGCCGGTGGGTTCAGGCCTTGCCGGTAATCCGGCGATACTTGGCCATCAGCTCTTCTTCGGTTTCCGGGTGCGCTTCATCCAGCGGGATGCAGTCGACCGGGCAGACTTGCTGGCATTGCGGCTCGTCGTAATGGCCCACGCACTGGGTGCACAGGTTAGGGTCGATCACGTAGATCTCTTCGCCTTGGGAGATGGCCTCGTTCGGGCACTCGGGTTCGCAGACGTCGCAGTTGATGCAATCGTCGGTGATGATCAGGGACATGGGGACTCCGGCCGGGGCTCAGCGCCCGGGCATGTTCAACGCAGTGGGCACAATTGTGCCGCATTCGCGCCCGCAGTGCACGCGGGCGCGACAATCAGCTGTCTGGCTTACTTCCGGAAGCGTTCGGTCAGCGCGTCGGCCACCACCGGGTGGACGAATTTGCTGATATCACCACCCAATGCGGCGATTTCCCGGACCAGGGTCGAGGAAATGAACGAATAACGCTCCGAAGGGGTGAGGAACAGGCTCTCGACATCAGGAGCCAGTTGCCGGTTCATGTTCGCCAGCTGGAACTCGTACTCGAAGTCGGATACCGCCCGCAGGCCGCGCAGGAACACGTTCGCGCCCTGTTCCTTGGCAAAATGCGCCAACAGCGAGGAGAAGCCGATGACTTCGACATTGGGCAGGTGCTTGGTGACCTCACGGGCAAGCTCCACCCGTTGTTCCAGCGCGAACAGCGGGTTTTTCTTGGGGCTGGCTGCCACAGCGATGATCACGTGGTCGAACAGCCGCGAGGCGCGTTCGACCAGATCGCCATGGCCTTTGGTAATGGGGTCGAAAGTACCCGGGTACAACACTCGGTTCATCGCGTCATCCTGGCTGGAGTGCGTTGGGGAGTCGGATGGTAGCGCAGCGACTGCGCCCGGCCAAGTCATGCGGCCGGCTGATGGCACTATAGACAGGGGCCGTGTTCGTTGTCATGCGCTGTGTGCCAGGCGGGCAATCAGGGCCTCGCTGAGCCTGGCGCTGATGGCATACACCGACAGCTGCGGGTTGGCGCCGATGCTGGTGGGGAACAGCGAACCGTCGTGAATCGACAGGTTTTGCAACTGGTGATGGCGGCCCAGGCTATCGCATACCGCCTGGCGCGGGTCCTCGCCCATGGCACAACCGCCCATGACGTGGGCGCTGCCCAGGCGCGTGCGGAACGGCTCCAGGCGCAAGCGGTCGATCATGGCCAAGGCCTGTTGCAGGCTGGACGCGGCACTGGCATCGCTGTGCACGGCGGTGACCTGGGTGGCGCCGGCGGCGAACTGGATTTGCGCCATGCTGCGATAGGCGCGGCGCAAACCGTCGTACAGATAGTCAGTGAGCGGATAATCGAGCACGGGTGAGCCATCGCCGCGCAGCTCCACGGTGCCGCCCTGGCTTTGCGGGTGAAAGCCATCGCGCAGTAGCGCCAGCATCACGTGGGTATGTGGCAGCTCGGCCATGCGTCGGGCATTTTCCTCGCCGTATCCGCCCAGCAGGGTGCTGGCTAGGGCCGGGTGCAGTGGCGGTACCTCCAGCTTGTAGCCAATCGGGCCATCGACGCCGCCTTGCCATTGGAAGTGGTCGCTGTAGACGGACTGCGGGGCGCCGTAATAGGGGTCGATACGCTCGTTGAAGCGGGCCGCGCTGAAGTTCACCAGGTGCAGGAAGGTCCGTTTGCCCAGGCGGCCGTGCGGGTCGGGCGCGGCGGACCGCAGCAGCAGCGCCGGGCTGTTGATGCCGCCACCGGCAATCACGTAGTGACGGGCGCGAATGCGCACAAGGCGGCCTGTAGGGTGTAGGCCCTGGCTGTCCAGCGCCTGGCAGGTCAGGCCGAGGATGCGTTCGCCGTTGTGCTCGAAGCGCTCGGCCCGGGCCAGATAGAGCAGCTCGCCGCCTTGCTCGAGGGTGGCGGGAATGCGGGTCACGAGCATTGATTGCTTGGCATTAACCGGGCAACCCATGCCGCAGTAGCCCAGGTTCCAGCAGCCGCGCACGTTGCGCGGGATCACTGCCCAGCGGTAGCCCAGCTGCTCGCAGCCACGGCGCAACACGTCGTTGTTGGCATTCGGTGGCAGCGCCCAGGGAGTGATGCCCAGCTCCTGTTCGATGCGTTCGAACCACGGGCGCATCTGGGCTTCGCCCAGGCCGCTCACGTTGTGCGCCGAAGCCCAGTGCGCCAGCGTCTGGGGCGGGGTGCGAAAGCTCGAGGTCCAGTTCACCAGCGTGGTGCCGCCCACGGCCCGGCCCTGAAGGATGGTAATGGCGCCATCCTTGCTCATGCGGCCCAGGCCTTCCTGGTACAAGCTGGCGTAGGCTTCGTTTTCCAGCAGGTGGAAATCGCTGCTGGTCTTCAGCGGGCCTTCTTCGATCAGCAGCACCTTGAAGCCGGCGGCACTGAGCATCTGCGCGCTGGTAGCACCACCGGCCCCGCTGCCGATCACCGCAACATCGGCCTCCAGGGTGAGGTCTTGCTCCAGGCGCGAGGCGTCGTGGGTAATCCAGCCACGCTCCAGGCCTTGGCGAAACGGGTCAGGTACAGGCATCTGCGCTGCTCTTCGTTGTCAGATCTTCGGTGGGCCCGGGTAGCCGCAGGCGGCCCAGGATTCAGGGCGTTCATACCAGGCCATCTGCAGCAATTGCAGCAGCGAGGCGTGCCCCATGCGTAGCAGGTTGAGTGAGCTGTCCTGCCAACGCTGCAGGAAGGCCCTGACTTGCGCGGGGCTGGCTTGTTCCCAGGCACCCCAGATTCCCGTCAGCGGGCCGCGAGTCAGCGGCAGGCTGAGCACGTCGAACAGTTGCCGGGTGAGCTTGAGCATTTCTGGCGACAACGCCGACAGCTTGTGGTCGAGGCTGTGCAGCACCAGTGTCTCGGTGGCCTGCGTGCCGGCCAGTACTACCGGGATCAGCGCACCCAGTAGCGGCAGGTCACCGTCGCGCAGGATGTCGTAGCCGGTCGCGGCGGTTTCGGCGCGGCAACCGACCAGGCTGGTGCCGGCCAGCACGAGGCTGGCACCCAGGCTGAAACGCAACAGTTCGCGGCGGTGCATGGGCTGCCCCTCAGCGGATGAACAGCTTGTAGACCAGGCGTTGCAAGGCTTTGCCATAAGGCGGGTAGATCAGCCGTGCGGTATTGAGGCGTTGCTTGGCCAGCACCGCCTTGGCCTTGCTGAAGGTCAGGAAGCCGTCGCGGCCATGGTAGTGGCCCATGCCCGAAGGCCCGATGCCGCCGAATGGCAGGTCGTCCTGAGCCACGTGAAGCAGGGTGTCGTTCAGGCACACACCGCCGGAATGGGTGTGGCGCAGTACCTGCTCCTGGCCAGCGCGGTCATAGCCGAAGTAGTACAGCGCCAACGGGCGCGGCCGTTGGTTGACGTAGGCCAGCGCCTGCTCGAGGTCGTCGTAGGGCACCAGCGGCAGCAGTGGGCCGAAGATCTCGTCCTGCATCACCTGCATGTCGTCATGCACCCCCAGCAACAGGTGTGGTGGCAGGCGCCGGCCCTGGCGGGTTTCGTCGGGGTACAGGTCGAGCACCTGCGCGCCTTTGGCGCGGGCATCGTCCAGCAGCCGTTGCAAGCGCTGCAGTTGGGACGGGTTGATGATAGCGGTGTAGTCGGGGTTGTCGGCGATGCGCGGGTACAACCGGCGCACAGCCCGCTGGTAGGCGTCGCTGAAGGCTTGCAGCCGCTCGCGCGGCACCAGCACATAGTCGGGGGCGACGCAGGTCTGGCCAGCGTTCAGCGTCTTGCCGAAGGCGATGCGCTCGGCGGCGCTGTCCAGCGCTACGTCAGCCGAGACAATCGCCGGTGACTTGCCGCCCAATTCCAGTGTGACCGGGGTCAGGTTGTGTGCCGCAGCCAGCATCACCAGGCGCCCCACGCTGGTGGCGCCGGTGAACAGCAGGTGGTCGAAAGGCAGGCGAGCAAAGGCCTGGCCTACCTCGACCTCGCCGAGCACCACGCTGACCAGGTCACTGGGGAACACCCGTTCCAGCAGCTGTTTCAGCGCCAGGCCCGTGGCCGGTGTGGCTTCGCTGAGCTTGAGCATGACCCGGTTGCCGGCTGCCAGGGCGCCGGTCAGCGGGCCGATGGCGAGGAACAGCGGGTAATTCCACGGCACGATGATACCGACCACGCCCAAGGGTTGATAACGCACCTGCGCGCGGGCCGGCTGGAAGGCCAGGCTGACCCGGCGCCGGCTGGCGCGCATCCAGCGTTGCAGGTGCTTTTCGGCGTGGCGCAGGCCCTGCACCGAAGGCAGCAGTTCGGCCAGCAAGGTCTCGTCGGCGCTGCGCCCTGCAAAATCCTGGGCGATGGCATCGATCAACTCCGTCTGACCGGCCAGCAAGGCCTGGCGCAGGCTATTCAGCCATTGCCGCCGCTGCGCTGCGGGTGGCAACGGGTTGCCGGCAAAAGCCCGACGCTGGGCAGCGAACATCGCCGCCAGGTCGGTGTCGGATTGCACAAGAGGCAGGGCGCTAGGCGTATTCATGGCAGCGTCGAGTCCGGGCCGGAAATCCCTAGAGCCTATACTCTAATTCGGCCGATGGTGGGACTTTTTTCGCGCTTTCGGGCGGTGCACTCCACCCTCGATACGCCGTAAGATGACCTTTTGATGAAGCCCGCAGACTGGGAGCCGAGCATGGCGCCGCGCATGAAGACCCGAGAGCGCATCGTGCAGAACAGCCTGGAGTTGTTCAACCAGCAGGGTGAACGCAGCGTCAGTACCAACCATATTGCCGCACACATGGAAATCTCACCCGGTAACCTGTACTACCACTTCCCCAACAAGCAGGCGATCATCGCCCTGTTATTCAGCCAATATGAGGAACTGGTGGACAGCTTCCTGCGCCCACCGCAAGGCCGCACGGCGACCGTGGAGGACAAGCGCTTCTACCTCAAGGCCCTGCTGGCAGCGATGTGGAACTACCGCTTCCTGCACCGGGACCTGGAGCACCTGCTGGACAGTGACCCGGAGCTGGCGGCCCGTTACCGACGCTTTTCCGAGCGCTGCCTGCGCCAGGGCCAAGCGATATACCGTGGCTTCGTCGAGGCGGGCATCCTGGCCATGACCCCTGCACAAATCGAATCGCTGACCATCAACGCCTGGATCGTGTTGACCTCCTGGGTACGGTTTCTCAGTACCACGCGGGAGCATTCAGCACACCTGGGGGAGGAGGCATTCAAGCGCGGCGTCTACCAGGTGCTGGTGCTGGAGCTTGGCTTCGTCACCGATAATGCCCGCAATGCCGTGGATGCCCTGTGCCAGGAGTTCCATGTACCGTTCAACCAGGCCCTGGAGCAGTAGCTGGGGCCCAAGTGCCATTGATCAGGAGATTGTCATGCCCCTTGCGCAATTGATCACCCCGCAGCAGTTGGCCGAGCGTCTGGGCTCGCCCAAATTGGTGATACTCGACTGCCGCTTTGCTCTGGAGGATGTGGACTATGGCCAACGCAGCTATGCCCAGGGGCACATTGCCGGGGCGCATTTTGCCGATCTGGAGCGTGACCTGAGCGGGCCGGTGAGCAAAGGACGCACCGGGCGCCACCCATTGCCCGATGCGCGCCGGCTGGTCGAACGCCTGCGCGAGTGGGGCCTGGACAATGACAGCGAGGTGGTGCTGTACGACGACGGCCCCGGTGCCTTTGCCGCCCGGGCGTGGTGGCTGCTGGCCTGGCTGGGCAAGCGCAGCGGTGTGGCAATCCTCGACGGCGGGCTGAAGGCCTGGCATGCGGCACACCTGCCGCTGAGCCTCGACCCGCCAGCCAAGCGGGAAGGCACCTTCGCAGGTGAGCCGGACGCCAAGCTGCTGATCGATGCCGGGCATCTGGCCAAGCGCTTGGGTGCAGATGACCTGACTTTGCTCGACGCGCGTGCCTTGCCGCGGTTTCGCGGGGAAGTGGAGCCGATCGACCCGGTGGCGGGGCATATCCCAGGCGCCCAGTGCGCAGCGTTCACCGACAACCTGGGGGCTGACGGGTGCTTCCTGCCGGCGGAGCAGCTCAGGCAGCGCTTTGCCGAGAAGCTGGCGGGGCGTGCGCCGGAGCAGCTGGTTGCCTATTGCGGATCAGGCGTGACCGCCTGTCACAACCTGTTTGCCCTGGCCCTGGCGGGGTACCCGCTGGGCAAGCTGTATGCCGGATCGTGGAGTGAGTGGATCAACGACCCGGCGCATGGCGTAGCGACTGGCGAATAAGCAGTACCGGCCTGATCGCCGGCCTGTTGGCGATCAGGCCGGTACTGCTCTACTGGCCTTGCAACAGCCATTGCGGAATCCGCCGTTCCAGGTAATACCCCGGGTTGCGCAGGCTGCCATCGACGAACCCCACATGGCCACCCCGGCTGTGCAGTTCAAAACGGGTCTGCGGCGCCAGTTCACGCGCCGTGGGCAGGCTGTGGCCTGAAACGAATGGGTCGTCGCTGGAATGGATGATGAGTGTCGGCGTGCGGTTGCGGCCGAGGAAAAAATGGCTCGATGAACGGCGATAGTAGTCGTGCGCGTCGCGAAAGCCGTTCAGCGGTGCAGTGACCTTGCCATCGAAGTCCCAGAAGGTGCGCAGCTTGCCCAGTGGTTCCAGCCGTTGCAGCGTTGCCAGCCGCTCATGCAGGCCGTTGTCGTGAAAGTGCCGCTGCTTGAGTTGCACGTACGCCAGCATCTCGCGCATGAAATGTGCCTGGTACACCTTCGAGAAACCCTGGCCGATACGGTCAGCGCAGTGGTCCAGACGAAACGGCACCGACACCGCCACTGCGGCTTCCAGCTGGCTGGCCACGCCACTTTCGCCCAGGTATTTGAGCAGCACATTGCCCCCCAGCGAGTAGCCCACCGCGTACAGCGGTGCCAAGGGGCGCATGGCTCGCAGGTGGCTGACGATTTCTGCCAGGTCTTCGCTGGCACCGGAATGGTAGCTGCGCGGCAGCAGGTTGGGTTCGCCCGAACAACCACGCCAGTTCACCGCCACGCTGGCCCAGCCGCAGCCTTGCAACGCTTGCTGCAAGCCTTTGACGTAGGGCGAATGCGATGAGCCGGTCAACCCGTGCAGCACCAGTACCAGGGGAGCATGGGGTTGGTGCGGGCCGTGCCAGTCCAGGTCGATGAAGTCGCCATCGGCCAGCCACAATCGTTCGCGGTTGCGCGGCAGGTCGGGCAGCTTGCGCCACAGAGGCCCCCACAGGGTTTGCAGGTGAGGGTTGGACAGGCCGATGGCCGGGCGGAAGGTGGCGCTGGAGCTGGGCATGCTGGGCGACTCGTGATGTGCCTGCCTAGAGTGCCATGAAACAGCGCCACTGTACCTGCGCTATTGGTCGGTAGGCGGCAGCGGTTGCTGCTCGACGCCGGGGCCGACACTCACCAGTACTTTTTGATTGGGGTCAAGCCGGCGGCGCATGACCGAGCGAACTTCCTCCGCTGTGATCGCCCGGATGCGCTCGACGTAGGTGTTCAGATGATCGGCGGGCTGGCGTTGATGGGAGATCTCGCTGAGCAAGGCTGCCAGGCTCTGGTTTTGTGCAGCGGCACGCAGCAGGTCCCCGGCCAGCCGCTTGCAGGCAAACTGCAATTCCGCCTGGCTTGGCCCTTCGTCAATGAACTCACGTAGCAAGGTTTCCACCAGCGCCTGGGAAGCTTGGACGTATTGCGGCGCGATTTCCCATTCAACGGCAAACAATCCTCCCGCGCTGAGGGGCACTATCGTGCTGTGGATACCGTAGGTCAGGCCGCGACGATGGCGCAGTTCCATCATCAGACGAGCCTCGTAACCCCCCGCGAAGACTTCGCTGGCCAATATCAAGGGCAGAAACTCAGGGTCGCTGGCCGGCACGTTCATCGGCAGGGCTAGCACCGTTGCGCTGCTCGCACCGGGCTGCTGGATGTTGATCGTTGCGCTGGTTACCGCCGGTACGGCAGGCAATTCAGCGGCTGTCCAACCTTGCGGCAGGGCCTGGCTGATCCGCTGAGCGATGGCTTGGGCTTCGCTCAAGGAAAGGTCCCCTACCATGACCACCTCAAGATTGCTGGCAGCATAGGCGCGTTGATGGAACCGGCGAAGATCATCCACGGTTACCGATTCTATACCCTGCGGGGTACTGCCCAAACGATTGCCATAAGGATGGCCACTGAACATATGGCGGAACGTCTCGTTGCGAGCCTTTACGCCAGGCTGCCGTTCGCGCGAGGTATTCAGGTTTAGTAATTGTGGTTTTATCTTTTCCAGGGCAGGCGGCTGTAGTGCCGGGTTGGCGACGAGATCGATGAACAGCTCCAAGGCCGCGTCGAGCCTCGTGGGGTCGGCAAGGCTGCGCAAACTGAGCGTGGCATGCTCCAGGCGTATCTCTCGTTCGGTAATTGCGCCGAGGCGTTCCAGCTGCTCTGCATGTTCGGTAGCTGTATGCCTTTGGCTGCCCTCTTCAAGCATGTAGAACGTCAGGGCCGCCAGGCCTGACTGATCGGTATCCTGGCTGGTGCCAGCCCTGAAACGCAGTACGACATCGACAATAGGCAGCCCATGGACCTCGATGAACTTTACCGCTGTGCCGCTCATCGTGGTCCAGGAGCGGACCGGCGTGTGCAAGGTTTCGAAGCTGTCCAGGTCAAGGCCTTGGGTGGACTGCAAGTTGCTACCGATGCTGCTGGCTACGGCTGGCTGCTGGGGGAGGGAGTCATGCATGAGCGCTCTCCTTGGAATGCATGAAGGTCATGGTCGCTCGCGATTCGGTAAGGTAGTCATAGGCGGCCTGGCCCACCTGTTCGGCTGTTACAGCCTCTATGGCTTGACGTTCGTCATCCAGGGCAACCGGGTCCAGCCCGCAGGCTGCCTGCTTGCCGATGGCAAAGGCCTGTCTGTCGATGGCGTCTCTTTCAAACATTTGCCTGGCCAGCAGCCGTGCCTTGGCTCGCTCGAGGTCTTGTTTGGCGGGCGCGGCCTGACGAAACGCGCCGATCTCGAGCATCAGTCGTTCGGCTGCGGCTTCCGGTGCTACGTGCGGGCTGCAGAAGGCGTAGAGGGCAAACATGCTGTCGCCGCGTTGCCAGGGTTCATAGTCCGCACGCAGGCCCTGAAGTAGCGGCTCTTCCTGCACCAGCAGCCGTTTCAGCCTGCTGGCCTGCCCATCGGCAAGGATTTCAGGCAGCAACCGCAGCGCATAGGCTTGTGCATCCGAACCTGCGGTGCATTGACTGGGCAGGTTGAAACCGAGGAGTGCACCGGTATAGAGGCCTGGCAGGCGCAGCGTTTGTTGGCGCCTGGCCAGGGTAGCCGGCGCCATTGGTACCTGTTGCTGGGGAATACGGTGGGCAGGTATTTCAGCAAAGTACCGAGTCACGAGTGCTTGCAGTTGCGCCAGGCTGATGTCGCCGGCCACCGCCAGTGTGGAGTTGTTGGGGTGGTACCAGGTTCTATACCAGGTTCGTGCTGCTGCCGGGGTTATATGCTCGAGATCTGCCTTGTGGCCGATCACCGGCGAGCCATAGCCGAAATCACCATAGGCCAGCAGGTGATGATGCTCCAGCGCGAGCGCCAGAGCATTGCCATCGACATTTCTGCGCCGTTCGGCCATCACCACGGCCAGTTCCCTGGCAAAAGGTGTATCGCTGAGGGTGGCGCTGGCCATGACATCAGCCATGGCCTCGAGGGCGACTGCCACCCGGCTGGCCGGTAATGTGATCGGGAACACGGTGGCATCCCAGCTAGTGAATGCATTGGGATTGCCGCCCAGGCGAGTCATGAGCGCCGAATACTCGCCCGGCGCTAGTTTGCTGCTGCCTTCGAAAAGCAGATGTTCCAGGGCGTGAGACAGGCCTGTGTGGCCCTGCGGTTCATAACTGGACCCGACGTGATACCAAAGCTGCGCACTGACCAGCGGAGCGCGATGGTCTTCACGCAGGTAGATGCGCAAGCCGTTGTCGAGGCTGAATGAACGCACCGCGCTCGCTACTGCGGGCGGAGAGGAACGATCGGTCATGGTTGAAGTGCTCCTGCAATAAGAAGGAGCAGCTTCAACCAGGCGGCGGATGGCTTGGCGGTAACTAAATACGGCAGCCTGCGGTTAGCCGGTCAGCCCCGCTGCCAGAGTGCGTAGTACACCTGGCCGGTTTTCTTCTCGCGGTGCAGGCGCCAGTTACCGGGAAGCTGCAAGGTCGACGGCGCGGTTTCGCTTTCGGTATAGACCCAGGCCTGTTGATGCAGCCACTGGTTCTGCTCCAGCAGGTTGCAGGTATTGGCCAGCAGGTCCTGATGGAACGGCGGATCGAGGAACACCACGTCGAACTGCTGCTTGGCCGGGTTCTGCAGGTAGCGCAGGGCATCGGTCTGCAGGATCTGCCCGCGTGGGCAGCGGAGGATTTCGAGGTTGTTCTTCAGGTTGGCGATGGCGGCCGGGTTGCTGTCCAGCGCCACGGCGTCCTCGGCGCCGCGGGACAAGGCTTCGAGCACCAGGGCGCCGCTGCCGGTGAAGGCGTCGAGTACCCGGGCGCCTTCAATATAGGGCGCCAGCCAGTTGAACAGGGTTTCGCGCACACGGTCGGGTGTTGGCCGCAGGCCTTCGCCGTCCGGCACCGCCAGGCGGCGGCTGCGCCACTCGCCAGCGATGATGCGCAGGTGGCCCTGGCCCTTGCTCTGGCCCGGTTGCGGGCGGGCGGGAGGGGTGGATCTCGGCATTAGTGCTCCGGTACCCCGAGCGCTTGCTCGGAGGGTTTGTCAGTAGGTGCTGGCAGCGGCTTTTGTGGCACTTTCGGGCCAACGGTGACCATCACCAGTTTATCCGCTGACAGGTGTTTGTTCATGGCTGCCCTGACCTGTTCGACGGTGAGCGCCTGGGACTGCTGCATGAAGTCCTCCAGCCAGGTCAGCGGCAGGTTGTAGAAACCAATGGCACCCAGCTGGCCAACGATGCTGGCATTGCTGGCATTGGACAGCGGGAAGCTGCCGGCCAGCTCGCGCTTGGCGTCGTCCAGCTCCTGCTGGGTGGGGCCGGTCTTGAGGTAGTCGGTGAGAATGCCTTGCACCAGCTTGAGCGTACCTTCGCTGAGCTCGGCACGGGTTTGCAGGTTGATCATGAACGGGCCGCGGACCTGCATCGGGCTGAACGCCGAGTATACCCCGTAGGTCAGGCCACGCTTTTCACGCACCTCGCTCATCAGCCGGGTACCGAAGGCCCCACCACCGAGGATCTGGTTGCCCAGCGACAGCGCTGGCCAGTCCGGGTCCTGGCGGTCGATACCGAGTGTCGCCAGCATCAGGTGGGTTTGCGCAGTCGGGAAGTCAATGTGGTTCAGGGTTGCATGCGTTTCAGTGGGTTGGGGCGGTGCTGGCAGCGCCGGGCCCTTGGGCAGGCCTGCAGACACTTGGGCAGCGATGCTTTCGGCTTCGGCGCGGCTGAGGTCGCCGACCAGGGCGATGACCGCATTGCCGCCGGTGTAGGCCTTGGCATGGAAGGCACGCAGTTGTGCCAGGCTTATCCCTTTGATGCCTTCGGCAGTGCCGTCGCTTGGGTGGGCATAGGGATGCTCGCCGTAAAGGTTGGCGAACAGCGCCTTGCCAGCGATTTTGCCGGGGTTCTGCTTATCGTATTCGAAGCCGGCCAGCATCTGGTTCTTGATGCGCTTGAGCGCATCTTCCGGGAAGGTCGGTTTGCCGGCCACCTCGGTAAACAGCTTCAAGGCTGGTTCACGCTTGTCCTTGGCGCTGAGGCTGCGCAGCGAGGCCACCGCCATGTCGCGGTAGGAGCCGTTGCCAAAGTCTGCGCCCAGGCTTTCGAAGCCTTCGGCAATCGCGGTCACGTCCTTGCCGGCCACGCCTTCGTTGAGCATGGCGTTGGTCAGGGCGGCCAGGCCTGGCACGCCGCCATCCTGACTGCTGCCGGCGGCGAAAGTGACACGCAGGTCGAACATCGGCAGCTCGCGGGCTTCGACGAACAGCACCCGCGCGCCTTCGGCGGTATTCCAGTGCTGGATGTTGAGCTGGCGCCGGCTGGGCGCCTTGCCATCCAGCTCGGCCAGCGACTGCAGGGTGTTGGCCGGGCGTGCGGCGTTGCTTTCGGCCTTGGCGAGGTCGTCGGCCATGGCCGGGCCGGCCAGCACGGCCGCCAGCGCCAGGGCACGGATGCCGATGGTCAGCAGGGTTGGGCGCGGGGCGTGGCGGTCACTCATGAGCGGACTCCTCGGGCAGTACATGGGCAACGCTCAGGCGTTCGCGGGTGAAGTAGGTGCGCGCTGCGTTCTGGATGTCTTGCGGAGTAACGCGCTCGAGTTCGTCCAGTTCGCTGTCGATCAGCTTCCAGGACAGACCGACGGTTTCCAGCTGGCCGATGGTGGTGGCCTGGCTGCTGATGGAATCACGGTCGTAGACCAGGCCGGCGATGACCTGGGCACGCACGCGCTCGAGTTCCTCGGTGCTCGGTGGGGTGGTCTTGAGCTCATCCAGCAGCTGCCAGATGCCCTTTTCCACGTCTGCCAGGGACTTGTGCTTCTGCACGTTCGGTGTGGCCGAGACCAGGAATAGGCTGTCGCCGCGGGTGAAGGCGTTGTAGCTGGACGACGCGCCGGCCACCAGTTCCTGGCCACGTTCCAGGCGCGCCGGCATGCGCGCGCTGTAGCCGCCGTCGAGCAGCGCCGAGATCAGGCGCAGGGCATGCACCGTGCGCGGGTCCTTGGCCGTGGCCAGGCCGGGGACGTTGAAACCGTAGATCAGGCTGGGCAGTTGCGTGCGTACGTGCAGGGTCAGCTGGCGCTGGCCGGGTTCGGCCAGTTCCAGGGGCAACTTGGCCGGCGGCACGGCACGCCTGGGGATGCTGCCAAAGTACTTCTGCGCCAGGCCCTTGACCTCGTCGACGGTGACGTCGCCCACGACGACCAGGGTGGCATTGTTGGGGGCGTACCAGGATTCATACCAGTGGCGCAGTTCCTCGACCTTCATGCGCTCGAGGTCGGCCATCCAGCCGATGGTCGGCGTGTGATAGCCGCTGGCCGGGTAGGCCATGGCGCGGAACAGCTCGAAGGCCTTGGCGTTGGGCTGGTCGTCGGTGCGCAGGCGGCGTTCTTCCTTGATTACCTCGATTTCGCGGCTGAACTCGTCGGCAGGCAGGCGCAGGCTGGCCAGGCGGTCGGCCTCCAGCTCCAGGGCCACCGGCAGGCGGTCGCGGGCCAGCACCTGGTAATAGGCGGTGTAGTCATCGCTGGTGAAGGCGTTTTCCTCGGCACCGATGTCCCGCAGGATGCGCGATGCCTCGCCAGGACCCACCTTGGCGCTGCCTTTGAACATCATGTGTTCCAGCGCGTGGGACAAGCCGGTCTGGCCCGGGGTTTCGTAGCTGGAGCCAACCTTGTACCAGATCTGCGAGACGGCCACCGGGGCGCGATGGTCTTCGCGCACGACCACTTTCAGGCCGTTGTCGAGGATGAACTCGTGGGTGGGTTGCACATCGGCGGCAAAGGCTGCGAGCGGCAGGCAGAGCGTGCCGAGCAACAGGCCTGCGGCACGGCGGGCTAGAGCATTCATACGGTGTTTAACCTGTTCGGCGGCCCGCTGGGTTTAGCGTCGGCGGGCCAGGAGGTGCTAGGATACTGATCCGGTTGCCTGGCGACCATGCCTGTCGCCGTTCTGGCCCACAGGACATCAAGACAAAACGTTGCGCATGAACCAGCCGGCTTCAAGATAGTCTGTTCTGCGTAGAGAGAATTCCCGATGCGCCGTAGCTGGCCCATCGCTACCCTGAGATAGCCGTCTTCCATGTTTGGTTCCAACGACGACAAAAAAGCACCGGCCGAGGCTGGTGAGAAGAAAGGCCTGTTCAGCTGGTTTCGCAAGAAGCCGCAGCAACCCGTGGGGGCGGGCTCGCCCGCGAATGAAACCCACGCCGTCGAGCAGCCTGCCGCCGCTCCGGTAGAGGCCCCTGCCGGCGAAGCGCCGCAGGCCACAGAGCCCGCTCAGGCCGCTACGGCCCCAGCGCCGGTCGAGCCACAGCAGGTCGCCGAAGCAGCCCAACCCCCGGTAGCCCAGGCGCCGGCACCCGAACCGGTCGCTTCGCAGCCATTGCAGGCCCCCGAGCCTGAGCCGGTCGCTTCCCAGCCACTGGTGGCACCTACGCCGCAGCCGGTTGCGTCGGTACCCTTGCAGGCGGCTCCGGTCGAGCCTGCTGCGGCCGTGGAACCTGCTGCGCCGGTCAGCAACCTGATACTGCCGGTTGCCGAAGAACCTGTGGCGTTGGTACCGGACCTGGAGCCGAAGGCCCCGCCTGCCATTCCGGAACGTCCTGCGCCAGAACCCGTCGCTCCTGTGGCTGCGGCCGCAGCGCCGGTCGAATCTGCACCTGCACCTGCACCGACCGAGCAGGCCAAGCCCGGCTTCTTCGCACGCCTCAAGCAGGGCCTGTCGAAGACCAGCGCCAGCATCGGCGAGGGCATGGCCAGCCTGTTCCTGGGCAAGAAGGTCATCGATGACGACCTGCTCGACGAAATCGAAACCCGCCTGCTGACTGCCGACGTCGGCGTGGAAGCGACCTCGACCATCGTCCAGAACCTGACCCAGAAGGTCGCCCGCAAGCAGCTGGCCGATGCCGATGCCCTGTACAAGTCGCTGCAGGAAGAACTTGCTGCGCTGTTGCGCCCGGTCGAACAGCCGCTGGTGGTCCAGGCGCAGAACAAGCCCTACGTGATTCTGGTGGTTGGCGTGAACGGTGCCGGCAAGACCACCACGATCGGCAAACTGGCGAAGAAACTGCAGCTCGAAGGCAAGAAAGTGATGCTGGCCGCCGGTGACACCTTCCGTGCCGCGGCGGTCGAGCAGTTGCAGGTGTGGGGCGAGCGCAACCAGATCCCGGTGATCGCCCAGCACACCGGGGCCGACTCTGCCTCGGTGATCTTCGACGCCGTGCAGGCCGCCAAGGCCCGTGGCGTCGATGTGCTGATCGCTGACACTGCCGGCCGCCTGCATACCAAAGACAACCTGATGGAAGAACTGAAGAAGGTCCGTCGGGTTATCGGCAAGCTCGACGCCGAAGCGCCGCACGAAGTGCTGCTGGTGCTGGATGCCGGCACTGGCCAGAACGCCATCAGCCAGGCCAAGTACTTCAACCAGAGCGTCGAACTGACCGGCCTGGCCCTGACCAAGCTGGACGGCACCGCCAAAGGCGGGGTGATCTTCGCCCTGGCCAAGCAGTTCAAGCTGCCGATCCGTTTCATCGGTGTCGGTGAAGGCATCGACGACCTGCGCACCTTCGAAGCCGAGCCGTTCGTCAAGGCTCTGTTCGCCGAGCGAGACTGACCATGATCAGATTCGAACAGGTTGCCAAGCGTTATCCCAATGGTCATGTGGGCTTGCATGAGCTGAGTTTCCGGGCGCGCCGGGGCGAATTCCTGTTCGTCACCGGCCATTCGGGGGCTGGCAAAAGTACCTTGCTGCGTCTGCTGCTGGCCATGGAACGCCCGACCAGCGGCAAGCTGATGCTGGCCGGGCAAGACCTGGGGCAGATCAGCAACGCACAGATCCCGTTCCTGCGTCGGCAGATCGGCGTGGTATTCCAGAACCATCAGCTGTTGTTCGACCGCACGGTGTTCAACAACATCGCCTTGCCGCTGCAGATTCTCGGCTTGTCCAAGGCCGAGGTCGCCAAACGCGTGGATTCGGCCCTGGAGCGCGTGTCGCTGGCCGACAAAGGTGAGCTGTTCCCGGCCGACCTGTCCACCGGCCAGCAACAGCGGGTGGGTATCGCCCGCGCCATCGTGCATCAACCGGCCCTGCTGCTGGCCGACGAACCCACCGGTAACCTCGACCCGCGCCTGGCTGCGGAGATCATGGGCGTGTTCGAGGACATCAACCGCCTGGGCACCACGGTATTGATCGCCAGCCACGACCTGGCACTGATTGCGCGCATGCGCCACCGCATGCTGACCTTGCAGCGCGGCCGCTTGATCGGCGATGGGGAGGCCGGGCAATGACCACTACACGCACACCGAAAGTTTCCGAGCGGGTTGCGCCGAAACCGGCCGACCCGCAGCCGGTAAAGAAAAAACACGGAGATGACGATGACGGCCCGGATTTCCGCACGCTGCTGCATGCCTGGCTGGAAAGCCACCGTGCCAGCCTGGCCGACAGCCTGCGCCGCCTGGGCAAGCAGCCGATCGGCAGCTTCTTCACCTGCCTGGTGATGGCGGTGGCGCTGAGCATGCCCATGGGGCTGTCGCTGCTGCTGAAGAACGTCGAAAAGCTTGGAGGCTCGTGGCAGCGCGCCGCGCAGATTTCGCTGTACCTCAAGCTCGATGCCGGCAGCCGCGAAGGCGAGGCGCTGCGCGACGAGATCAAGGGCATGCCAGGCGTAGCTGACGCGCTGTATGTCAGCCGCGAACAGGCGCTGGAGGAATTCCAGCAGCAGTCCGGCCTGGGCGAAGCCCTGCGTGAGTTGCCCGACAACCCGCTGCCTGGCGTGGTCGTGGTGACCCCCACCGAGGTCGACAAACCGGCGCTGGAAGCCTTGCGTCAGCGCTTGTCCGAGCTGCCACGGGTAGAGGTGGCGCAGCTCGACCTGTTGTGGGTCGAGCGCCTGGCGGCGATCCTCAAGTTGGGTGACCGTTTCGTCTTTGGCCTGGCTGTGATGCTGGTTGCTGCCTTGCTGTTAGTAATCGGTAACACAATTCGGCTACATATTGAAAACCGCCGCACCGAGATCGAAGTGATCAAGCTGGTCGGGGGCACCGACGCCTACGTGCGCCGGCCTTTCTTGTACATGGGGGCCTTGTATGGCCTGGGCGCAGGCCTGTTGGCATGGGGTATCCTGGCGTTTGGCCTGAACTGGCTGAACGAGGCGGTAGTAGGGCTTTCCGGCCTGTATGGCAGTGACTTCGCCCTAGGCGGGGTACCGGCGTCCGATGGTCTGTCGCTCTTGATCGGAGCGGTGCTGTTGGGGTATATCGGTGCATGGATTGCAGTCGCCCGCCACCTGAACGAGCTGGCGCCGCGATAGTTTTTGTATGCCAGCATTGACAAATTCTTCACTATGGAACTTGTACCGTCGTTCCAGGTCAATGTTGGCAGCGCCCACAAGGTGCGAGTTTGGTAAGTCGGAGGTTCTTGAATGACCACATCGTTGCAACCTGCCTATGCCCTGGTACCCGGTGCAAACCTGGAAGCCTACGTGCACACGGTCAACAGCATTCCGCTGCTGACGGTCGAGCAGGAGCGTGATCTGGGCGAGCGTCTCTATTATGAGCAGGATGTCGAGGCCGCTCGCCAGATGGTGATGGCCCACCTGCGTTTCGTCGTACATATCGCCCGTAGCTACGCCGGCTACGGGCTGGCCCAGGCCGACCTGATCCAGGAAGGCAACGTCGGCCTGATGAAAGCCGTCAAGCGCTTCAACCCGGAAATGGGTGTGCGCCTGGTGTCGTTCGCCGTGCACTGGATCAAGGCGGAGATCCACGAGTTCATCCTGCGCAACTGGCGCATCGTCAAGGTGGCCACCACCAAGGCCCAGCGCAAGCTGTTCTTCAACCTGCGCAGCCAGAAGAAGCGTCTGGCCTGGCTGAGCAACGACGAAGTGCACCGCGTGGCGGAGAGCCTGGGTGTCGAGCCGCGTGAAGTGCGCGAGATGGAAAGCCGCCTGAGCGGCCAGGACATGGCCTTCGACCCGGCAGCGGAAGCTGACGACGACAGCGCCTTCCAGTCGCCTGCGCACTACCTGGAAGACCACCGTTACGACCCGGCGATGCAGCTGGAGGATGCCGACTGGAGCGACAACTCCACCAGCAACCTGCACGAAGCGCTGCAAGGGTTGGACGAGCGTAGCCGCGACATTCTGTACCAGCGCTGGCTGGCGGAAGAGAAGGCCACGCTGCATGAGCTGGCGGACAAGTACAGCGTTTCGGCTGAGCGGATTCGCCAGCTGGAGAAGAATGCGATGAACAAGGTCAAGGCATTGATCGCTGCCTGATCGAGCCCTGACTGCAAGGAAAGGCCGCTGGCCCAGATAGGGTGAGCGGCTTTTTTTTGCGCAAGCCTTGAGGGCCTCTTCGCGGGCGCGCCCGCTCCCACAGGTACTGCACAGGCCTCAGGGGTAATGCTGGCCATGTGGGAGCGGGCGTGCCCGCGAAGAGGCCCTCAAGGCTTGCGCGAAGTGTCGAGCTGCATCAGGTAGCTGGGCCCACCCAACTGGCTCATCTGCCGCCGAATCCATCCGGCCCGGCTGGCCACATAGGCACTGGGCCGGCTGGCGCTCCACTTGATCGGGCTTGGCAGCACTGCCGCCAGCTGCGCCGCCTGCTGGCGGCTGAGGCGGCTGGCATCAATGCCAAAGTGGTAACGCGCCGCCGCCTGGGCGCCGAACACGCCCTTGCCCCATTCGGCGCTGTTCAGGTAGACCTCGAGAATGCGTTCTTTCGACCAGAACAGCTCGATCAGCGCGGTGAACCAGGCCTCCAGCCCTTTGCGCAACCAGCTGCGCCCGGACCACAGGAACAGGTTCTTGGCCACTTGCTGGGTCAGGGTGCTGGCACCACGAATGCCGCCGCCACGCTCGTTGTAGGCCAGCGCCGCCTGGATGGCCGGAATGTCGAAGCCCCAGTGGTTGGCGAACTTCTGGTCCTCGCCAGCGATGACCGCGACCTTGAGCTCGTCGGAGATGTTCTCCCAAGGCTCCCAGTCCCGCTGCAGGTCGATCGGCTCGCCATTCACCCAGGACTGCACTTTGCGCTCGACCATCAGCGCTGTGCCGGGTGGTGGCACCCAGCGGAACGCCAGCACCAGCACGATGCTGCCGGCAGCGAACCAGAGCAGGGCACGGGAGAGGCGGCGAAGAAGGGTTGGCAGCATGGCGATGGCTTGGCCGTACGGGTGGAAGGGGCCATTATACAGACCCGATCCAAGGAGTCGTCCCATGCTTCGCAGCTTCCTGATGCTTGCCGCCTTTTTCGGCTTTACCGGTGTCGCCTTGGGCGCTTTTGCGGCTCACGGCCTGAAAAGCCGGCTGACAGCCGAATACCTGGCAATCTTCCAGACCGGTGTGACCTACCAGCTGGTGCACGCCCTGGCGATCCTCGCTGTCGCGGTGCTCTCGGCCCACCTGCCTGGGCGCCTGGTCGGCTGGGCGGGCGCGCTGTTTGCCCTGGGCATCGTGCTGTTCTCCGGTAGCCTGTACCTGCTCACCCTCAGCGGCCTGGGCAAGCTCGGTATCATCACCCCGCTTGGCGGGCTGTGCTTCCTCGCCGGCTGGTTGTGCCTGGGCCTGGCGGCGTGGCGGCTGGGCTGACCGAGTGGTCCACAATCGCGACTAATGGCGCGCGCCGCCCTTGGGTTGCAGGGTGGTTCGGCGCTAGAATGCGGGCCCCCCAAAGCACAATGGTGGCCGTGCGCATGCGCATTCAACTGAACGGTGAACCTTACGAACTGCCCGCTGGCGAATCCGTCGCGGCCCTGCTGGCCCGCCTGGAACTGACCGGGCGCCGCGTCGCGGTGGAGCTGAACCTGGATATCGTGCCGCGTAGCCAGCACGACACTACGCTGCTGAATGAAGGCGACCAGGTCGAAGTGGTCCACGCCATTGGTGGCGGCTGACCGCGGCCCGGCGGTTCACCTGCAAGCCCTGCAACCTTTTCCCGAGGAACAACCATGAGCAATGTTCGCAGCGACAAGCCCTTCACCCTGGCCGGGCGTACTTTCCAGTCGCGCCTGCTGGTCGGTACCGGCAAGTACCGTGACATGGAAGAAACCCGTCTGGCCATCGAGGCCTCGGGTGCCGAGATCGTCACCGTTGCCGTGCGCCGGACCAACATCGGCCAGAACCCGGGCGAGCCGAACCTGCTCGACGTGTTGCCACCGGACCGCTACACCATCCTGCCGAACACCGCAGGCTGCTACGACGCGGTCGAGGCCGTGCGCACCTGCCGCCTGGCCCGCGAACTGCTGGATGGCCACAACCTGGTCAAGCTGGAAGTACTGGCCGACCAGAAAACCCTGTTCCCCAACGTGATCGAAACCCTCAAGGCCGCCGAAGTGCTGGTCAAGGACGGGTTCGACGTGATGGTGTACACCAGCGACGACCCGATCATCGCCCGCCAGCTGGCCGAAGCCGGCTGCATCGCGGTCATGCCCCTGGCTGGCCTGATCGGTACCGGCCTGGGTATCTGCAACCCCTACAACCTGCAGATCATCCTGGAAGAATCCAAGGTACCGGTGCTGGTCGATGCCGGCGTGGGCACTGCTTCCGACGCCACCATTGCCATGGAAATGGGTTGCGAAGCGGTGCTGATGAACTCGGCCATTGCCCACGCCCAGCAACCGGTACTGATGGCCGAGGCCATGAAGCACGCCATCGTCGCTGGCCGCATGGCCTACCTCGCCGGCCGTATGCCGAAGAAACTCTATGCCAGCGCCTCCTCGCCGCTGGAAGGTCTGATCAAGTAAGAGCCCCTGATGACTGAATCGCACGATACGCCGAGCACCCCTGACGGCGAAGCCCGCCCGCACCGCCGCATCAAGAGCTTCGTGATGCGCGCCGGGCGCATGACCGAAGGCCAGCAACGTGGCCTGGAGCAGGGCGGCCCGCTGTACATCCTGCCGCTGGCCGACAGCCCGGTGGACTACGACCAGGTGTTCGGCCGTTCGGCCCCGCGCACCCTGGAGATCGGCTTCGGCATGGGCCATTCCCTGCTGGAAATGGCGGCTGCCGCGCCGGAGCAGGATTTCATCGGTGTGGAAGTGCACCGCCCGGGTGTGGGCGCGCTGCTCAACGGCGTGCTGACCCAGGGGCTGAAGAACCTGCGGGTGTATGACTGCGATGCTATCGAAGTGCTGAACCGCTGCGTGGCGGACAACAGCCTCGACCGGCTGATGCTGTTCTTCCCCGACCCATGGCACAAGGCGCGCCATCACAAGCGCCGCATCGTCCAGCTGGAGTTCGCCGAGCTGGTACGGCGCAAGCTCAAGCCGGGTGGCGTGTTCCACATGGCTACCGACTGGGAGCCGTATGCCGAGTACATGCTGGAAGTGATGAGCGCTGCCCCGGGCTATCGCAACCGTGCGGCCGACGGCACCTATGTGCCACGCCCGGAAGAGCGCCCGATCACCAAGTTCGAACGCCGTGGCGAGCGGCTGGGGCATGGGGTTTGGGACTTGAAGTTCGAGAAGGTGGATTGATTGGCCACTATGGCCTTTCCATGTGAAAAAAACCGCCTTGAAAAGGGCGGTTTTTTTGCGACGGGCTTGAACAGGCCGGCTGACAACCATGGCCTCACAGGCATGGTCACGTTGCAACAACCGTAGGAGCGGATTTATCCGCGATGCGCCGCGCGGGCGGCGCTCGATGTCCGCCCCGGCACAACAGCAACGGCTTGCGCCCGCTGCCTGCAAACCACCATCGCGTTGCGCCGGTATGGATTGGCTCAGCCGCGCCGATCAGCCACCACCCCAATCAGCACCAGCACCACCAGCAACACCGGCGCCAGCGCATAGTTGTTGAACTGGCCCAGCCCCTTCACTACCCACGGTGTGGCATAGATCAACGCCGCACCACTGCCGATCATCACCAGCAAGGCCATGAATGGCACGCGCAGGGCGCCGGCCAAACCGCCCAGGCGCTGTTCCACCCAGCCTTTGATATCGGTGCCGAACAGCACCAGCAGGCAGCCTACCAAGGCCAGCGAAATCTCCGACAGGTTGCTGCGGCTCCAGCGGGAAACCGTCGCGAGCAGATCAAGTACCAGATCCATGGGTCATCCTTAGCTCAAGAAATACTGCAGCAGGTCATTGAGGAACAGCTGGCCTCGTGGCGTGGCCACCAGTCGATCCGCTTCGACCTGCAAAAGGCCCTTTTGTTCGGCGGCGCGCCGCGCTTCGCGCAGCTGTTCCAGAGGCAACCCGGTGCGCTGGGTGAACAGTTCGGCCTCTACACCCTCAGTCAGGCGCAGGGCATTCATCAGGAACTCGAACGGCAGTTCGTCGACCGGCAGCAGCTTCTCGCCGGCCTTGAACGGCTTGGCCAGGTTCAGGTAGTCCTTGGGCAGGCGGGTTTTCCAGGTGCGCAGGATGCGCCCGTCGGCGAAGGTCAGTTTGCCGTGGGCACCGGCACCGATGCCAATGAAGTCGCCAAAGCGCCAGTAATTGAGGTTGTGCCGCGCGGCGCGACCAGCCTGGGCATAGGCGGAGACTTCGTACTGGCGGAAGCCGTGCTCGGCCATCAGCGCTTGGCCGGCCTCCTGGATGTCCCAGAGGATGTCGTCCTCGGGAAGCTCCGGTGGCTGGTTCCAGAACACCGTGTTCGGCTCTACCGTCAGCTGGTACCACGACAGGTGCGTGGGCCCCAGTTCGATCGCCTGGCGCAGGTCGCCCAGCGCGTCGTCCAGCGACTGCTCGGGCAGGCCGTGCATCAGGTCCATGTTGAAGTTGTCGAAACCGGCGGCACGCGCCATGCCGGCGGCGCGGACCGCTTCATCGCCATTGTGGATGCGCCCCAGCGCCTGCAGCTTGGCTGGCTGGAAGCTCTGCACACCGATCGACAGGCGGTTGATGCCGGTTTGCCGGTAGGCCTTGAACTTGTCCTGCTCGAACGTGCCCGGGTTGGCCTCCAGGGTGATTTCGATGTCTGGCGCAAACGCAATGCGTTGCTCCACGCCTTGCAGCAGCCGGCCGAGGGCATCGGCGCTGAACAGGCTGGGCGTACCGCCACCGAAGAAGATCGAGCTGATCGGCCGGCCTTGCACCGCGGCCAATTCCTGGTCGAGGTCGCTCAGCAGGGCTGCGACATAGGCATCTTCTGGCAGATCAGGCCCGGCGGCGTGGGAGTTGAAGTCGCAGTAAGGGCATTTGCGTACGCACCACGGGATGTGGATGTACAGCGCCAGCGGCGGCAGGCTGGTGAAACCCGCCACGCCGGGGGTGGACAGCGTGTCGATCATGCCAGGCCCAGACGTTGACGCAGCAGGGCCATGGCGCGCGCGCGGTGGCTGAGCTGGTTCTTGTCCGCAGGGGCCAGTTCGGCGCTGGAACAGCCGCGCTCCGGTACCCAGAACAGCGGGTCATAGCCAAAGCCGTGCTCGCCGCTGGCCTCGAACATGATGCGCCCGTGCCACAGGCCTTCGCACAGGATCGGCAGCGGGTCGTCGGCATGGCGCACCAGTGCCAGCACGCAGACGAACTGCGCACCGCGCTCGGCTTCGGGCACATCTTTCAGGGCCTCGAGCAGCTTGGCGTTGTTTGCTGCATCACCCTTGCCATCGGCATAGCGCGCCGAATAGATGCCCGGTGCACCACCGAGGAAGTCCACTGCCAGGCCGGAATCGTCGGCCAGGGCCGGCAAGCCGGAAATGCGTGCGGCATTACGTGCCTTGAGGATGGCGTTCTCGACGAACGACAGGCCGGTTTCTTCCGGCTCCACCTGGCTGAACTCGCCGATCGAGCGCAGCTGCACGGACGCGCCGAGCATGGCCTGGAGTTCCTTGAGTTTGCCGGCGTTGTGGCTGGCCAATACGAGTTGCTGGAAATTCATCATTCGCCTGGGAACACTTCCTGGTTGAAGCTGAGGGAATTGCTGATGCCGCCGGTTTCGATGTTGAGGTCGAAGGTGACGGTCTCTGCCTGGTCGATCTTGAACTGGGCGATGTAGTACACCGCGCCTTGCTCGTTGATCTGCTTGAACGACAGCGGGCTGCTGCGCCCGGTCAGGTCCTTGACCGTGCCGCTGACCACCGCCATGGCGGGTTTGTTGGCGCGCAGCACGGCAATGTTGAGCACGCCCTGGTTCTTGCTGCGTACCAGGCCGGTGGCTGCAGCCACCGCTGGTGTCAGCATGCTCGAGGTGAAGGCGCTGTAGTGCACCGTCACGTCGCCAAACACTTCCTTGCGCTCGGGGCGGGCAGCATCGGCAGCCAGTGCCGGCAGGGCCAGGCACAGGCTGATCAGGAACAGGGCTAGGCGACGCATGGGGTGGTTCCTCCGCTGGGCGTCAGACAGCGAGCTGGTGCTCTTGCAGGCCCGGGCTGCTGACGCGGTAGATACCGATCTCACCTAGAAGATTAGGCCAAAGCCGGCCACCCCACCCATTACGGTGCAAGTGGTCGACAGCCAGGCGGTCAAGCACCCTGGCCTTGCGTTCGTGCACCAGTTCCTCGAAGTCGGCAAAGGTGCAGAAGTGGATGTTCGGCGTGTTGTACCAGGTGTACGGCATGAAGTCCGACACTGGCATGCGGCCCTTGGTCGCCAGGTACCAGCGGCAACGCCAGTGGCCGAAGTTGGGGAAGGTGATGATGCACTGGCGGCCCACGCGCAGCATCTCGTCGAGGATGCGGTCGGGGTACTCCACGGCCTGCAGGGCCTGGGTCATGATCACCACGTCGAAGCTGTTGCTGGCGAAGTTGCCCAGGCCCTTGTCCAGGTCCTGTTCGATGACGTTGACGCCCTTGGCCACGCAGGCGGCGATGTTGTCAGCGTCGATCTCCAGGCCGTAGCCGGTGACCTGCTTGCGGTCACGCAGTGAGGCCAGCAGTTCGCCGTTACCGCAGCCCAGGTCGAGTACCCGGCTGCCGGCGGGAATCCAGTCGTGGATGATTTCCAGATCGGCTCTCATGCTGTCCTCAGATGGCAATGCGGTTCATGTAGTTCGCGAAACCCTGCATGTAGCGAGGCGTGGGGATCAGGAAGGCATCGTGCCCATAGGGCGAATCGATCTCCAGATAGCAGACGTTCTTGCGTGCGGCCATCAAGGCGTTGACGATTTCGCGCGAGCGGGCCGGCGAGAAGCGCCAGTCGGTGGTGAACGACATGATGCAGTAATCCGCCTTGACGTGGGCCAGGGTGGCTGCCAGGTCGCCGCCATGCGCAGCAGCCGGGTCGAAGTAGTCCAGCGCCTTGGTCATCAGCAGGTAGGTGTTGGCGTCGAAACGCCCGGAAAACTCTTCGCCCTGGTAGCGCAAGTAGCTTTCGACCTGGAATTCGACGCTATGGAAGTCGTAGTTGAGCTTGTCGCTCTTCAGCTCACGGCCGAATTTTTCACCCATCGAGTCGTCCGACAGGTAGGTGATGTGGCCGACCATGCGCGCCAGCATCAGGCCACGCTTGGGGATCACGCCCTGGTCCTGGAACGAACCACCGTGGAATTCGGGGTCGGTGAGGATGGCCTGGCGCGCCACCTCGTTGAAGGCGATGTTCTGTGCCGACAGCTTGGGCGCCGAGGCGATATCGACACAATGGCGCACGCGCTCGGGGTAGCTGATGGTCCACTGCAGCGCCTGCATGCCGCCCAGGCTGCCGCCGACCACGGCAGCCCATTGCTGGATGCCCAGGCGTTCGGCCAGGCGCATCTGGCTGTGCACCCAGTCTTCCACGGTCAGCACCGGGAAATCCGCGCCATAGGGCTTGCCGGTGGCCGGGTTGATGCTGCTGGGGCCGGTACTGCCGTTGCAGCCGCCCAGGTTGTTCAGGCTGACCACGAAGAAGCGGTTGGTGTCGATCGGCTTGCCCGGGCCGATGCAGCTATCCCACCAGCCCGGCTTGCGATCGGTGGCGGCATGGTAGCCAGCGGCATGATGGTGGCCGGACAGGGCATGGCAGATCAGCACGGCGTTGCTCGCGCTGGCGTTGAGGCTGCCATAGGTCTCGTAGACCAGTTCATAACTGGCCAGCGAGCGGCCACAGGCCAAGGCCAGCGGTTCATCGAACCGGGCTGTTTGCGGTACTACCAGACCGACGGAATCTTCGGGAAAGACAGTGGACATCGACCCTGCTCACGCTTGACGGAGGCGTCAGTCTAAAGAGCGCTACCCCCAGCGGCAAGCACAGGCTTGCCACTGGAAGCAACCAGGGCCGGGGGCGGCTCAGATCATCCGCCACAGCTCTTGTGGCATGCTGGCGTAGGCGGCCAGCGGCGGCATCACGAACGACTGGATCACCTGGATCGCGAGGAAGGCGAAGATCGGCGAGATGTCCATGCCGCCCAGGTTGGGCACGATGCGGCGGAACGGTGCCAGCACCGGTTCGCTGATCTGGTAGGCCAGCTCGGCGGCCGGGTTGTGGCTGTTGGGGGCGATCCAGGAAACGATCACCATGACGATCATCGCCACCCAGAAAATCTTCAGGAACAGCGAGGTGATCCCGATGATCGCCCACATCAGCAGGTGCAGGATGTCGCCGAAGGTACCGTAGGTCACCATCAGCACGAAGCCCATCAACAGCGCCTGGATGACCACCGACAGTAGCAGCGACGAGGTGTCCAGCCCGCCGACACTGGGGATGACCCGGCGAATCGGCTTGAGCAGCGGCTGGGTGGCGCGTACCGCGAACTGGCAGAGCGGGTTGTAGAAGTTGGCCTTCACCAGCTGCAGCACGAAGCGCAGCAGGACGATCACCAGGTACAGGCTGACCAGGGTTTGCACCACGAAGATCGCGGCGCCGGACAGTGCATTCATCTGGAACTCCTTATTTGCCCAGTTGTTCGGCCAGCTCCGCAGAGCGCGTGGCGGCAGCCTGCAGGGCCTGCTCGACGATGGCTTCGAAGCCGCTGGCCTGGAACGACTTGATCGCCGCTTCGGTGGTGCCGGCGGGCGAGGTGACACGGCGGCGCAGCTCGGCGGCATCGACATCGCTGGCGACCGCCATGCGCGCAGCGCCCAGGGCCGTCTGCAGGGTCAGCTGGGAAGCGGTTTCGCGTGGCAGGCCGAGTTTTTCCCCCGCCGCGGTCATGGCTTCGATCAGCAGGAAGAAGTACGCCGGGCCGCTGCCGGAAACAGCGGTCACGGCGTCCAGTTGCTGCTCCTGCTCCAGCCACAGGGCGGTGCCCACGGCCGACAGCAGTTGCTCGGCCTGCTGGCGCTGTTCGCTGGACACCTGTGCAGTGGCATACAGGCCGCTCACGCCTTGGCGCAGCAGGGCAGGGGTGTTGGGCATGCAGCGTACCACCGGGCGCGCGCCAACCCAGCTTTGCAGGCTGGCGCAGGTGATGCCGGCGGCGATGGAAACGATCAGCTGGCCGTCCTGCAGGTTGGGTTGCAGGGCCTGGCAAACGGCTTTCATGACCTGTGGCTTTACCGCCAGCACGATGACGTCGGCGCCGTCGATGGCTTGGGCGTTGTCCTCGAAGGTATCGATGCCGTGTTCGGCCTGGATGCGGCTGCGGGTCTCGGCGCCCGGGTCGCTGGCGCGGATCTGCGAGGCGTCCAGGCCCTGGGCACGCAGACCACCGATCAGGCTGGCGGCCATGTTGCCGGCGCCGATAAAGGCAATACGTGTCTTGCTCATGTCAGGTCCTTGTTGGAAAGAGTGAGTAAAGCATGGGATCAGGCGTGGCCGCTGTAGTCGCGGGCACCAAACAGGGCAGTACCGATACGCACCCACGTCGCGCCCTGGGCAATGGCGGCTTCCAGGTCGTGGCTCATGCCCATGGACAGCGTATCCAGGCCAAGCCCGAGGTCTTCTTGCAGCTTGCGCAGGGTAGCGAAGGCAGCCTCCTGGGCGGCGCGGTCAGCGGTGGGTTCGGGAATGGCCATCAGCCCGCGCAGGCGCAAGTTGGGCAGCGCGGCTACTGCCTTGGCCAGGGCCGGCAGGTCGGCTGCTGCGCAGCCGGACTTGCTGTCTTCGCCGCTGACGTTCACCTGCAGGCAGATATTCAGCGGCGCCAGCCCGGCAGGGCGCTGTTCCGACAGGCGTTGGGCGATCTTCAGGCGGTCCACGGAATGTACCCAGTCGAAATGTTCGGCGATGGCTTTGGTCTTGTTCGACTGAATGGGGCCGATGAAGTGCCAGATCAAGGGCAAGTCGCTGAGTGCCTGCTGCTTGTTCAGCGCTTCCTGTAGGTAGTTTTCCCCCACATCGCGCACGCCAGCGGCGTGGATTTCACGGATGGCGCTGGCGGGCTTGGTCTTGCTCACAGCCAGCAACTGGACGCTGGCCGGATCACGCCCGGCAGCCTGGGCAGCGCTGGCGATACGGGCGGAAATAGCGGAAAGGTTGTCTGCTAGGGTGGACATGGACTGATGCCGGCGGCTTTAGGGTTTGCGGCATTCTACCTACTTGCAGGCCTTTGGGGAGTCTCATGGATGTGACCGACCTGTTGGCCCTGGCCGTGGATGCGGGGGCTTCCGACCTGCACCTGGCGGCGGGCCAGACACCGATGCTGCGCCTGGATGGGGAGTTGCAGCGCGTGGCTCTGCCGACCTTGAGCCCGGACGCGTTGATCGAGGGCATGACACCCATGCTGGATGAAGCCCGGCGCCGACAGTGGACCCAGGGAGATGAGCTGGACCTGGCGCTGGAGTTGCCGGCACTGGGGCGCTTTCGGCTGAACCTGTTTCGCCAGTTGCATGGCCCTGCGGCCACCTTCCGCCTGATCCCGGGGCGCATCGCCACGCTCGATGAACTCGAGCTGAGGGAGGTGTTTCAAGCTGTTGCGCAGTGCAGTGATGGCTTGATCCTGGTGGGTGGGCCGACCGGCAGCGGCAAGTCCAGCACCCTGGCGGCGCTGCTCGACCAGCTGAACCGTGAGCGGGCACTGCACATCATCACCCTCGAAGACCCTGTCGAAGTTATCCACAATAGCCAGCGCAGCCTGGTCAACCAGCGAGAGATCGGCCGCCATTGCGGCGGGTTTGCCCAAGGGCTGCGCAGTGCCCTGCGTCAGGACCCGGATGTGATCATGATCGGGGAGCTGCGCGACCTGGAAACCATTCGCCTGGCCTTGCGCGCGGCGGAGACCGGGCACCTGGTGCTGGCGACCGTGCATACGCGTTCGGCGGTGAACAGCGTTGACCGGTTGGTGGAGGTGTTTGCGGCCGAAGAGAAGCCGCTGGTGCGGGCGATGCTGGCCGAGTCGTTGCGCCTGGTGGTGGCGCAAATATTGGTCAGGCGTGCGGGGGGAGGGCGGGTTGCGGCGCGTGAGGTGCTGGTGGTTACGCCAGCGGTGCGTAACCTGATTCGGGAAGGGCGTATGGCGCAGTTGTGTTCGGTGATGCAGGCGGGTGGTGCGGACGGGATGCGGACGATGGAGGGGGCGATGCGAGGACTGAGGGAGCGAGGGCTGATTGAGGACTTGTAGTGGCTGTACCGGCCCCTTCGCGGGCACGCCCGCTCCCACAGGTATGGCGCTGCCCGCGAGAGCGACGCGGTACCTGTGGGAGCGGGCGTGCCCGCGAAGAGGCCAATACAGGAGAGCGCCGATCAGATCAGCGCTTGGCCAGGTTCAGTTGCTGCTGTTCTTTTGGCAACACTCGCTTGGCTACTACGTAATGCTGCTGCCAGTAAGGCTTGCTCAGGGTGTCGATGCTCACCCGCTTGCCACGACGCGGGGCATGGATGAAGCGGTCATTGCCCAGGTAGATGGCAACGTGATTGACCCGACGGCTCTTGATATTGAAGAAGATCAGGTCGCCCGGTTTGAGGTCGCCCTTGGCCACCTTGACCCCGTGGCCTTGGGCCATGGCGTTGGAGGTGCGCGGCAGGTCGACGTCGGCGACATCGTTGAAGGCGTACTTGACCAGCCCGCTGCAGTCGAAGCCTTTCTTCGGGCTGCTGCCGCCCCAGACGTAAGGGGTGCCGAGCACATTCACCGCACGGCTGAGCACATCACTGCTCTGCTTCGGCGACATGGCAATGGTTGGGCCGCTGCTGCGGCTGCTGGCGGCATTGCTCGGGCGGCTGCGCAGCGTGGTTTGCTTGACCGGTGCGTGTCTCACCGAGGCATTGCTGGTGTAGCCGGTGAAACCATTGGGAAGACGTTGCTCACGATTGGTGGCGTGGGCGGCCAGGGGCAATAATAGGCAGAGGGTCAGCCATGTCTTGAGTAAAGGCGGCATAGATGAAGCTCTTATGAATAGTTGTGTGTTGGGCGCGCAACTTTATAACAGCTTTTTGATCAATCTTTGATCCGTTGGTCGATTGTCCGGGTGCCGTACGTCGGCCTGCGACGGGAAAGTCACATTTTTTTTTAGAAAATTTTCGGATAACCCGCGGGAGCTATGCATGAACAGTTATCAGGGAGCGCCGTTTCACGATACCCACAGCAAGACCATCGGCTACCTGTTGTGGATTTTCGGCTTCACCGGGTCGCATCGCTTCTACTACGGCAAGCCCGTGACCGGCACCATCTGGTTCCTGACCCTGGGCCTGCTGGGCATTGGCTGGTTGATCGACCTGTTCCTGATCCCGTCCATGGACCGTGAAGCCGACTTGAGGTTCCAGTCCGGGCGCATCGACTACAACATCGCCTGGATCCTGCTGACCTTCCTCGGGGTGTTCGGCCTGCACCGGTTGTACCAGGGCAAGTGGGTGACCGCGATCATCTACTTCTTCACCGGCGGGCTGTGCCTGGTGGGGGTGCTGTACGACTTCTGGACGTTGAACAGCCAGGTGTCCGAGCGCAATGCGGGACGGGCTTGAGGGCCCTGGGGCTGCTTTGCAGCCCATCGCGACACAAGGCCGCTTCTACAAAGATCGGATAAACCCTGTGGGGTTGTCGCGGTCTCTGTAGGAGCGGCCTTGTGTCGCGATAGGGGCGCAAGGCGCCCCCACAAGCAGGTTATTGGCGGGTTTGCCGCTGTTGCAGCAACAGGTTGCTGAAACCAGCCCCGGCCAGCTGCTTCTGCGCCCCGGTCAGCTGCTCGCGGTTGCTGAACGGGCCGACCATGACGCGGTACCAGGTTTCGTCCTTGACCGTGCCCGACTCCACCTTTACCGCCTGGCCCAGCAGGATGATCTGCGCGCGCACCTTGTCGGCGTCAGCCTGCTTGCGGAACGAGCCAGCCTGCAGGAAGAACTGCGTGGTCGCCGCTGGCTTGATCACCGGTGGCGCCGGCGGCGGGGTCTGGCCCATCAGTGCCGCCTGGGCCCGCGCCGTGTCGATCTTCGCCGCTTCGGCAGGGGTCACCGGCGTCACCGGTTGCGCCGGGACGGGCGGTGTTTTCTCGGGCACGGCTTCCGGCGGCACGATCACCTCGGTCTCCGGCAGCAGGGTATAGAAGTCATACTTCGGCTTCACCGGCTGCTGCGATGCGGCTTGTGTCGTCTTGCCGGCTTCGGCCACTTTTTCCGGCTTCTGCTGCTCGGGCTTGGCCCGCTTGATGTCGTCGCCACCAGGCTCGAGCTTCATCAGGAACACGATGAACGCGCCTACAGTCAGGCCGACCGCCAGCCATACCCAACCGGGAATCGGCTGCTTGGCCGGCGCCGTCTGACGGCTGGCGCCGCGTTTTGGGGCAGGTTTTTTCTTGGCAGCCAACTTACATGCGCTCCAGGGTTTCCAGGCCGAGCAGTTCCAGACCTTGCTTGAGGGTGCGGCCAGTCAGGGCCGCCAGGCGCAGACGGCTCTGCTGCTGTTCTGCAGTTTCGGCGGCGAGGATCGGGCAGTTCTCGTAGAAGCTGGAGAACAGCCCTGCCAGGTCGTACAGGTAGCTGCACAGTACGTGCGGCGTGCCCTTGTCGGCCACGTTGTTGAGGATTTCGCCAAACTGCGCCAGACGCGCGGCCAGGTCCTGTTCGTGCGGGGCCTGCAGCACGATGTTGCCTTCGACTTCGTCAAAGCCCTTGCCCAGCTTGCGGAACACGCCGGCCACGCGGGTGTAGGCGTACAGCAGGTAAGGCGCGGTGTTACCTTCGAAGTTGAGCATCAGCTCGAAGTTGAAGCTGTAGTCGCTGGTGCGGTGCTTGGACAGGTCGGCGTACTTCACCGCGCCGATGCCCACTACTTCACCGATGCGGCGCAGCTCCTCGTCGGCCAGGCTCGGGTTCTTTTCCTTGACCAGCGCGTAGGCGCGCTCCTTGGCCTCGGTCAGCAGGTCGATCAGCTTCACGGTGCCGCCATCACGGGTCTTGAATGGACGGCCGTCGGCGCCGTTCATGGTGCCGAAGCCCATGTGTTCCATCTGCATCGGGTGGCCGACGAAGCCTGCGCGGCGTGCGACTTCGAACACCTGGTTGAAGTGCAGGGCCTGGCGCTGGTCGACGAAATACAGGGCGCGGTCAGCCTTGAGCACGTTGCTGCGGTAGCGCACGGCGGCCAGGTCGGTGGTGGCGTACAGGTAGCCGCCGTCGGCCTTCTGCACGATCACTGGCAGCGGCTCGCCTTCGCTGTTCTTGAACTCCTCGAGGAATACGCACTGGGCGCCCTGGTCTTCGACCAGCAGGCCCTTGGCCTTGAGGTCGGCCACCACGTTGGCCAGGTCGGCGTTGTAGGCGCTCTCGCCCATCACGTCGGCCATGGTCAGCTTGACGTTGAGCAACTCGTAGGTCTTCTGGCAGTGCGACAGCGAGATGTCCTTGAAGCGTGTCCACAACGCCATGCAGTCCGGGTCGCCAGCCTGCAGCTTGACCACCAGGCCGCGCGCCCGGGTAGCGAACTCTTCGGACTCGTCGAAGCGCTTCTTGGCGGCACGGTAGAAGTTTTCCAGGTCCGACAGCTCGTCGCTGGTGATCGGGTTTTCTTCCAGGTAGGCCAGCAGCATGCCGAACTGGGTACCCCAGTCGCCCACGTGGTTCTGCCGGATCACCTCGTCGCCGAGGAATTCCAGGACCCGCGCCACGCTGTCACCGATGATGGTCGAACGCAGGTGGCCGACGTGCATTTCCTTGGCCAGGTTGGGTGCCGACATGTCGATCACCACCTTCTGCGCAGGGCCGGCCTTGCGTGCGCCCAGGTGGGCGTCGGCCAGTGCGGCATCCAGGCGGTTGGCCAGGGCGGCGGTATTCTGGAAGAAGTTGAGGAAGCCGGGGCCGGCGATTTCGACCTTGCTGACATCGGCGCTGGCGGGCAGGGCGTCGATGAGTTTTTCCGCCAGGTCGCGTGGTTTCATGCCGGCCGGCTTGGCCAGCATCATGGCGATGTTGCTGGCGAAGTCGCCGTGGGTCTTGTCCCGGGCGTTTTCCACCTGGATCGCCGGCGACAGCCCTTCAGGCAGCACACCGTCGGTGACGAGTTGGGTGAGGGCTTGCTGGATCAGCTGGCGAATGGTGTCTTTCATGGGGATCTCTTTTCGACCGCAAGCGCGGTGGGGCGCTTGGATGCGCAGGTGGAAAAACTGGACATTATCCGTGGCTGGGAGCGGGTTGCCAACCTTTGGGTCCGTTTTGCGGCCCTTCGCGACCCAAGGCCGCTCTCCCACAGGGTGGCGCGATCCCGCTGTAGAAGCGGCCTGGTGTAGCCATGGGCTGCAAAGCAGCCCGGTATCAGTAAAGGTCTACCGGGTCGACATCCAGCGACCAGCGCACCTGGCGCCCGCTCGGCATCTGCTCCAACACTAGCAACCAGGCACTGATCAGTCGATGCAAAGGCGCGCGGGTATTGGCCTGTATCAACAGTTGCGCGCGGAAGCGCCCGGCCCGCCGTTCCATGGGCGCCGGCACCGGCCCCAGCAGCTCGATGCCCGCCAGGCGCTGTTCGGCTACCAGGCGCTCGGCAGCGGCGCAGGCCTCGTCAAGGAAGCCTTCGGCCTGCCCTGGCCGGTGCGCTTCGGCGCGCAGCAGGGCCAGGTGCGAGTAAGGCGGCAACCCTGCAGCCCGACGCTCCTGCAAAGCCTGCTCGGCAAACGCGAAGTAGCCTTGTTCGGTCAGTTGCACCAGCAGCGGATGGTCGGCCAGGTGAGTCTGGATGATGACCTTGCCAGGCTCTTCGGCGCGCCCGGCACGCCCGGCCACCTGCACGATCAGTTGTGCCATGCGCTCGCTGGCGCGGAAATCACCAGAGAACAGCCCGCCATCGGCGTCGAGGATGGCCACCAGGGTCACCCGTGGGAAGTGGTGGCCCTTGGCGAGCATCTGGGTGCCGACCAGGATGCTCGGCTGGCCACGCTGGATGGTGCTGAACAGGTTGTGCATGGCGTCCTTGCGCGCCGTGCTGTCGCGGTCCACGCGCAGGATCGGGTAATCCGGGAACAACACCTTGAGGCGCTCTTCGGCCCGTTCGGTGCCGGCACCGACCGGGCGCAGGTCGACGTGGTTGCATTGTGGGCACTGCTGCGGCAGGCGTTCGTCATAACCGCAATGGTGGCAGCGCAGCACGCCGGAACGCTGGTGCACGGTCATGCGCGCGTCGCAGCGCGGGCATTCCGACAGCCAGCCGCAGTCGTGGCACAGCAAGGTCGGGGCGAAGCCGCGGCGGTTGAGGAACACCAGCACCTGCTGGCCGGCCTCCAGTGTCTGCCGGATGGCCTGCTGCAACGGGCCGCTGATGCCACTGTCCAGCGGCAGGCTTTTCACGTCCAGGCGCAGCATGCGCGGTGGCCGTGCGCCGCCGGCGCGCTGGTTCATGCGCAACAGGCGGTAGCGCCCGTTCAGGGCGTTGTGCAGGGTTTCCAGCGACGGCGTGGCCGAGCCGAGCAGGATCGGGATGTTTTCCTGGTGGGCGCGCACCAGCGCCAGGTCGCGGGCGTGGTAGCGCAGGCCTTCCTGCTGTTTATAGGAGCCGTCATGTTCTTCGTCGATGATGATCAGGCCGGGGTTTTTCATCGGCGTGAACAATGCCGAGCGGGTACCGATGATGATGTCCGCCTCACCGTCGCGGGCCGCCAGCCAGGCATCGAGTCGCTCGCGGTCATTCACCGCCGAATGCAGCAGGGCGATGCGGGCGTTGAAGCGCTGTTCGAAACGCGCCAGGGTTTGCGGGCCGAGGTTGATCTCCGGGATCAGCACCAGCGCCTGCTTGCCGGCTTCCAGGGTTTCCCGGATCAGTTGCAGGTAGACCTCGGTCTTGCCGCTGCCGGTCACGCCAGCCAGCAGGAACGCGGCGAAGCCGCCGAAGCCTTCGCGCACGGCGTCAAAGGCTTCGCGCTGCTCGTCGTTGAGCGGTAGTTCGGGTTGTGCCAGCCAGTGCTCGTGGCGCAGCGCCGGCAGGTGGCGGCGCACCTCGATCTGCACCAGCTCCTTGGCCAGCAGCAGGTCGAGGCTGTCCTTGTTCAGGTTGAGTTTGGCCAGCAGGCTGTGAGCCACGCCGTGCGGGTGCTGGGCCAGGGTCTTGAGGGCGTCGCGCTGGCGTGGGGCACGGGCGATGCGCGGGTCTTCCAGGCGGGCGCCGGGGGCGACGTGCCAGAAGCGCTCCTGGCGCATCTCGGCAGGTTCGCCCTGACGCAGCAGCGTTGGCAGGGCCCAGCTCAGGGTATCGCCCAGGCTGTGCTGGTAGTACTGGGCAGTCCACAGGCACAGCTTGAACAGCGATGGCGGGATCGGTGACAGCGGGTCGAGCAGGGCGCTGGCCGCTTTCAGCTTGTCTGCCGGCACTTCGCTGTGCTCGCAGACCTCCACCAGCACGCCGATCATTTCGCGGCGGCCGAACGGCACGCGGATACGCATGCCCGGGGCCAGGGCCTGGCGCGCCATGCTCGCCGGTGCCTTGTAGTCGAACAGGCGACGCAGCGGGGAGGGCAGGGCAAGGCGCAGGATGACGTCGGACACGCGGAAAGTCTCGGAGGGCGTTTCAAGAACTGGCGAGCCTAGCAGACGACGGTCGGTGCAAGCGACAACTTGCACTGGCGCGACGCTCTGGTATTATTCGCCGCCTAATTACGTGCGGTATTCAACAATTGGTGTTGGGTGGCGGCACGCAGCTCGAGGAAGTGACCATGAAAGCAGATATTCATCCGAACTACGAAGTAGTTGCAGTCACCTGCAGCTGCGGCAACAAGTTCGAAACTCGTTCGACCCTGGGCAGCACCCTGGCGATCGACGTTTGCAACCTGTGCCACCCGTTCTACACCGGTAAGCAGAAAGTCCTGGACACCGGTGGTCGCGTACAGAAGTTCGCCGATCGCTTCGGTATGTTCGGTACCAAGAAGTAATCATGCGCATGGCGAACCCCTCGGGTTTCGCATTGCTGCAAAAAAGGGCGCCCCTCGTGGGCGCCTTTTTTATGTCTGTCATCTGGCACCTTCCGGCCCAGGCGTTCTGCCCGCTGCCGGACAGGCCGCAGCAGGTGGCGGTGCGCCAGGTGGTGGATGGCGATACCTTGCGTCTGGTCGATGGCCGCAGCGTGCGGCTGATAGGCATCAATGCTCCGGAAATCGGCCGTAACGGGCGTAGCAGCGAACCCTATGCAGAGGCCGCCAAGCGGCGCCTGCAGGTATTGGTCAAGGCCAGTGACAGGCGTGTCGGTTTGGTGCCGGGCATCGACAGCAAAGACAAATACGGCCGAACCTTGGCGCATATCTACGCCAGCAATGGCGACAATCTCGAAGCGCAATTGCTCGGCGAGGGTTTGGGCTATCGGGTGGCGGTTGCCCCCAATGTGCGCCTCAGCGCTTGCCACCAGCTGGCCGAGCAGGCGGCGCGCAAGGCCGGCGCCGGCCTGTGGCGACGCTCGCCAGTGCTGCGTGCCGAACAGCTGCGGCAGTCCGGTTTCGCCGTTGTCGCTGGCCGTATCCAGGCTGTGCAGCGCAACCGTGGCGGAGTTTGGCTGAACCTGGACGATACCGTGGTGCTGCAGGTTCCCGCTCGTCTGCAACGCAACTTCCCCGCCAGCTTCTTCGATAACCTCAAGGGACGCCAGGTCGAAGCGCGCGGCTGGGTGCTGGATCGTTCCCGCAAGGGCAGCCTCAAGCCAGGGCAACGGCGCTGGGTGTTGCCATTGACCGATCCAAGCATGTTGGAACGTATTTCAGGCTAAAAGTTGTAGACATTTCGCTATTGGATTGTACACACTGTCAGGCGTATGCCCCGTGGGTTATAGCGTAAAGTCGTAGGCTAAAGGCCTTGACACAAGTGACCGGCCAGTCTTGTGGCTCCCCGGCTCTTTGCGTATCCTCGGCGGTCCGTCAGAACAGTAAACAGCGGAATGCCCACCATGTCAGACCTGAAAACCGCCGCTCTCGAATATCACGCCCAACCTCGTCCGGGGAAACTGAGCGTCGAACTTTCCAAGCCCACTGCCACCGCCCGTGACCTCGCCCTGGCCTACAGCCCAGGTGTTGCAGAGCCGGTGCGTGAAATCGGCCGTGATCCAGAGCTGGCTTACAAATACACCGGCAAGGGCAACCTGGTTGCGGTGATTTCCGATGGTACTGCCATCCTCGGTCTGGGCGACCTCGGCCCGCTGGCCTCCAAGCCGGTCATGGAAGGCAAGGGTGTACTGTTCAAGCGTTTCGCCGGTATCGACGTGTTCGACATCGAAGTGGAATCGGAAAGCCCGCAGGCGTTCATCGACACCGTTCGCCGTATCTCGATCACCTTCGGTGGCATCAACCTCGAAGACATCAAGGCGCCAGAGTGCTTTGAAATCGAACGCACCCTGATCGAACAGTGCGACATCCCGGTGTTCCACGATGACCAGCACGGTACCGCCATCGTCACCGCGGCCGGCATGATCAACGCCCTGGAAATCGCCGGCAAGAAGCTGGAAGACGCCAAGATCGTCTGCCTGGGTGCTGGCGCTGCCGCCATCTCCTGCATGAAGCTGCTGGTGAGCATGGGTGCCAAGGTCGAGAACATCTACATGATCGACCGCAGCGGCGTGATCCACGCTGGCCGCGACGACCTGAACCAGTACAAGGCGCAGTTCGCCCACGCGACCGACAAGCGTACCCTGGCTGACGCGCTCAACGGTGCCGACGTGTTCGTCGGCCTGTCGGGCCCGAACCTGCTGAGCGCCGAAGGCCTGAAGTCGATGGCCGCCAACCCGATCGTGTTCGCCTGCTCGAACCCGGACCCGGAAATCTCGCCAGAGCTGGCTCACGCCACCCGCAGCGACGTGATCATGGCTACCGGCCGTTCCGACTACCCGAACCAGGTCAACAACGTACTGGGCTTCCCGTTCATCTTCCGCGGTGCCCTGGACGTCCGCGCCAAGCGCATCAACGAAGAAATGAAGATCGCTGCCGCCATCGCCCTGAAGGACCTGGCCAAGCTGCCAGTGCCGAAGGAAGTCTGCGAAGCCTATGGCGTCGAAGGCCTGGAGTTCGGCCGTGAGTACATCATTCCGAAGCCGCTGGACGCCCGCCTGATCACCGTCGTTTCCGACGCCGTGGCCAAGGCTGCCATCGAGTCCGGCGTAGCGACCCTGCCGTATCCGAAGCACTACCCGCTGACCAGCGTGGATGATGTGTTCAACGGCTGATTGCAGCTGAGCGACACAAAAAAGCCCCGGCTCGCATGAGCCGGGGCTTTTTGTTTGCCGTCCCGATGGGCGCGGCCCCTGTAGGAGCGGCCTTGTGTCGCGATGGGGCGCGCAGCGGCCCTACGATGGCAACTTCGCCGCCGCTACCGCCGGGCCGCTGTGCGGCCCTTTCGCGGCACAAGGCCTGCAGGGAGGCGGCCTGACCGCGCTGTGCGTCAGAACAGATCCATCGGCGCCGCTTCATCCGCCGGCAGCGGGCTGCCCGGCGCCGCTCCGGTACCCAGTTCGTCCACCGAAGGCGGCGAATCCTCGGCCTTGAACAGCTCGAAGTAGGCATTTGGCGTGCTGGGCGAGGCGGCGCGACCGCTGACCGGGTCGACGCGCAGGCTGAGGATGCCTTCCGGCTCGGCAGGCGCATGCTCAGGCTTGTCCTTGAGTGCCGCACCCATGAAGCTCATCCAGATCGGTAGCGCCACGGTGCCGCCATACTCGCGGCGGCCAAGGGTTTCGGGCTGGTCGAAACCGACCCACACGGTGGTCACGTAGTCGGCGTTGTAGCCGGAGAACCAGGCGTCCTTGGACTCGTTGGTGGTACCGGTCTTGCCGGCCAGGTCGGTGCGGCCCAGGGCCAGCGCCCGGCGGCCGGTGCCGCGCTTGATCACGTCCTGCAGCATGCTGGTGAGGATGTAGGTGGTACGCCCATCGATGATCTGTTCGGCCACGGCTGGCGCCTGCGGTGCGGTGTTCGCCTGGCTGAAGGCAGGGGGGGCCTCGCCCGGCATGGCGGCGGTGCTGATCGGCTGTTCGGCTGCTGCCAGGCCAGCATGGTCCTCGGCACCCTGCGGTACGCGCGGCGGGTTGGCGGTGAACAGGGTTTCGCCGCTGCGGCTCTCGATACGCTCGATCAGGTACGGGGTTACCTTGTAGCCGCCATTGGCAAAGGTGCTCCAGCCAGTGGCGATCTCCATCGGGGTCAGCGTAGCGGTGCCCAGGGCCAGCGACAGGTTGCGCGGCAGGTCCTGCTTGTTGAAGCCGAACTTGGCAATGTAGTCGATGGTGCGGTCCACGCCCATGGCCTGCAGCAGGCGGATCGACACCAGGTTACGCGACTTGTACAGGGCCTCGCGCATGCGGATGGGGCCGAGGAAGGTGTTGGTGTCGTTCTTCGGTCGCCAGACCTTGTCCAGGTACTCGTCGACGAACACGATCGGTGCATCGTTGACCAGGCTGGAAGCGGTATAGCCGCTGTCCAGGGCAGCACTGTAGATGAACGGCTTGAAGCTCGAGCCCGGCTGGCGCTTGGCCTGCATGGCGCGGTTGTAGTTGCTCTGCTCGAACGAGAAGCCGCCAACCAGCGCACGGATGGCGCCGCTGTAAGGGTCGAGGGTAACCAGCGCGCTCTGTGCGCCAGGCACCTGGCTGAATTTGAGCTTGCCGTCCTCCAGGCGCTGGACGCGTACCAGGTCGCCGACCTGGGCGACATCCGCCGGTGACTGCGGCGCACGGCCCTGGGCGTTGCTGTTGATGAACGGGCGGGCCCATTTCATGGTATCCCAGGCCACCAGTTCTTCCTGGCCGCTACGGGTCAGCACCTTGAGGCCGGCCTTCTCGACCTGGGTGACGATGGCCGGCTCCAGGCCGCCCAGCATGCGCTGCTTGCCCAGTTCCTGCAGCCAGGCCGCCTGGGTGCGGCCAGGGAAGCGTGCCTCCGGCCCGCGGTAGCCGTGGCGCTCGTCATATTCGGAGAGGCCGTTGAGGATGGCCTTGTTGGCCATTTCCTGCATGTCGCTGGGCACCGTGGTGGTGACGCGGAAGCCTTCGGTGTAGGCGTCGCTGCCATAACGGCCGACCATTTCGGCGCGGGCCATTTCGGCGATATAAGGTGCATTAACTTCTGGCGCGGGCACGTGGTAGCTGGCATTCAGCGGCTCGGCCAGGGCAGCCTGGTAACTGGCCTCGTCAATTTTGCCGAGCTTGTACATGCGGCCGAGGATCCAGTCGCGGCGCTCCTTGGCGCGCACCGGGTTGGCCAGCGGGTTGAAGCGCGACGGGGCCTTGGGCAGGCCGGCGATCATCGCCATCTGCGCCAGGCTCACATCGCGGATCGACTTGCCGTAGTACACCTGCGCAGCGGCGTCGATGCCGTAGGCACGGTTGCCCAGGTAGATCTTGTTCACGTACAGCTCGAGGATCTCGTCCTTGGTCAGCTCACGCTCGATCTGCAAGGCCAGCAGGATCTCGTTGGTCTTGCGCGAGAAACTGCGCTCGCTGGTGAGGAAGAAGTTCTTCGCCACCTGCATGGTGATGGTGCTGCCGCCGGTCTGGATATGCCCGGTTTTCACCAACTGGGTCGCGGCGCGCATCAGGCTGCTGGGGTCGACACCGTAGTGATTGAGGAAATTGTCGTCCTCGGCTGACAGAAGCGCCTGGATGAACTGTGGGGGAATTTCCGCGAAGCGGATCGGCGAGCGGCGCATTTCGCCGAACTCGGCAATCAACTTGCCATCGCTGCTGTACACCCTGAGGGGGATCTGCAACTGGATGCTTCTGAGCGATTCGACCGAGGGCAGGCTGGGGCTAAGATACAGAAACGCACCGCTCACACCGAGTACGAGCGCGCAGATGACTGCGACGGAAGACCACCAGAAGAACTTCAGCAGGCGTATCAAGGCTTTTCGGTGTCCAGGTTGGGAGTGGATTGCACGCAGGTCCGGCGGACCAAAAAACGCTGGGCATTATAAGCATTTTTTAGCCTTTCCGGGTTACCGGTCAGGCTGCCCGTCGCCTCGATGCGCAGGCGCGGCCCGGTGTTGGCGCGGGGTTGCGACAGATCGTTGCGACAGACGACAAGGAAGCCACCATGCTAGGACGCTTCGGCAAGGATGCGGGTTCACTCGTGGGGGTGGAAATAGCCCCTGATACCGTTCGGATCGTACAACTGCAACGGCGCAACCGGCGCTACCGGGTGCATGTCTCGGCCCAGGAGCCGTTCGAAGCGCCGGTCGGCCAGGATTGGCTGGCAGAGCCGGAGGCCGTGGTGGCTGCCTTGCGCCGCGCCTGGCGTCGCAGCGGCCTGGGGCAACGCCGGGTAGCGCTGGCATTGCCCGCCAACCTGGTGATTTGCAAGCTGTGCCAGCTTGCGCAGGGTCAGGACGAGGCGGACATGGAGGCGCAGCTGCTGGCTGACGCAGAGCGGCTGTTTCCATTTCCGCTGGAAGACCTGGCCCTGGATTTTCAGGTAATGGGCGGCTCCCGCGCTCAGCCAGGCTGTGTCGAAGTGATGGTGGCGGCGTGCCGGCAAAGCGCGATGGCGCCCCTTGAAGCCATGGTCGAGGACGCCGGGTTGCAGCTGGAGGCCGTGGAGGTCGACAGCATTGCCCTGTGCCGCCTGTTGCCACAGGGCAGCCTTGAGGGCGCGGCACTGCTGCGTATCGATGTGCACGGCACAACGCTTTATGACTGGCAGCCGGGGCGACTGCAGCAACGTCGGGATCTGCAAGTGGCTGAGGCTTGCATGAAGGAGCAGTTGCCCGAGTGCCTGCAGGCGCTGCTTGCCGATGGGCCGCGGCCGGCATGCCTGTGGGTGGCCAGCAGCTCACCCATCGAACCGGGCTGGCTGCAAAGCCTGAGTGCCCGATTGCACGTGCCCTGTCGGCTTCTGCCTGGCTTGGCCGGCCTTGAGCAGGTCGATGGCTCGATGCTGCTGGCTTGCGCCCTGGCCCTCGGTGGGGTGCAGTCATGATGCGCCTGAACCTGCTGCCCTGGCGGGAGCGGCAGCGCCAGGCCGGGCTCCGGCGTCTGCGCCGACAATTGGTCGCTGGCGCAGTGCTGGCCTTGTGTGCAGTGATGCTGGTCGACCAACTGGCCCGTCAGCGCGGCCAGCAGCAAGCGTTGGCCCACGACCTGCGTCAGGCAGCCCTTGCGGCGCTACGCGAACAACTGCAACCGCTGGCCGATGTGCGTGAACTGCATGAAACCCTGCTGGCCCGGGCGATGACGCTGGAGAGCCTGCGTGCCCACCAGGATGTGTTGGCCGGCGTGTTCGCGGACCTTGAGGGGGCGTTGCCGCAAGGAATCCAGTTGCTCGATCTCAGCCTTGAAAACGGCCGCCTGCAAATGACCGGGCTGGCCACCTCCGGTGCCGTGGTCGCGCAATTCATGCGCGACCTGGACCGCTCGGGGGTATTGCTCGGGCTGGAGCTCAAGCGCATCGAGAGCCTGCCGGGCGGCGATGAGTTTGTGCTCAGCGCCCGTGTTTCGGCGTTCTGGTCATGAAGCCTGCGCAGGTGCTGGCCTGGCTGACGGTGGTCAGCCGCGCCCGCCGCTTCCGGCTGCTGGCGCCAGGGCTGGTGGCGGTGGCGGTATTCGGCCTTGGCTGCGCGATTCGTCTGCCGGCAGTGTTGCAACAGCAGGCGCGGGAGGATGCCCGGCACGTCGCGTTGGCTGAACAGCAGGCAGCCAGCGCCGCGCACCTGGCCGAACTGGAGCAGTTGCAGGCTTCCGTGGCGGTTGCCGAACTGCGTTTGCAGGAGGCGCACTGGCAGCTGGCGGCCGGCGAAGGCATGAGTGATCTGCTCGAGCGCCTGGCAACGTTGGGCCATGCGCACGGCTTGCTCATCGAGCGGGTCGTTGTACATGAGGAGGAACAACAGGCTGGCTTTCGCAAGGTACCGCTGGAGCTACAGATGGTGGGGCGCTACGCAGCCTTGCGCCAGTGGCTGGACGACTGGTTCGGCCAGGCACGCGTGTTGCGCAGTGGTGACCTGCGGCTCGCGGTGGCCGATGGCCAGCCTGGCCTGCTGCGCCTGCAGTTGCGGCTTGATACCTATCAGGCGCTGGCACCCACAACGGCACCCGCTGTGCTGGCGCAAATGCCGGCCCGGGCTGCGACGGTAGTGCCGGCAATCGATCCGTTTGCCTCCGGGGCGTCGCGGTTGCCGAGCGCTGGGCTGGGCAGCGTGCCGCTGGCGCAGGTGGAAATGGTCGGCAGCCTGTCGCGCGGAGCTGCGCACGAAGCACTGCTGAGGGTGGCTGGCAGGCTCTATCGAGTGCGCCCGGGCGATCGGCTGGGGCGCGACCAGGGGGTAGTGACGCAAATCGACCAGCGTCAGGTCGAAATACGTGAGCGGGTGTTCATGGCAGGAAGCTGGCACGAACGCACGGCGCTCCTGACTCTCGCAACCCGCCTGGGCAAGGAGGCCCCGGACCAGGATGAAACGATTGATGAAGTTGGTGCTGGCAGCCCTGCTGTCGATTCCACTGGCGTCGGCAACGCCGTATCAGGGTGAACCGCTGTCGCTGAATTTCCAGGATGTGGAGGTGCGCGCCGTGTTGCAGGTGCTGGCAGATTATGCCGGCGTGAACCTGGTAGCCAGCGATGCCGTACAGGGCAACGTCACCTTGCGCTTGCATGATGTGCCGTGGGACCAGGCGCTTGACCTGGTACTGCGCAGCAAGGGCCTGGCCCGGCGCCAGGAAGGCAATGTGCTGCTGGTGGCGCCTGCCACCGAGCTGGCCACGCAGTCGTTCGATACCCGTGTGGGGCAGGCGCTGGAGGCGCAGTTGCAACCGCTGCGCCGCGAGTTGCTGCCCATCCACCATGCCAAGGCTGCCGAACTGGCGGAGTTGCTCATGGCAAGCCTGGCGGATGATGGCATCCTTGCCGGGCAGGGCAGCCTGAGTGTCGATGAGCGCACCAATACGCTGGTGCTGCACCAGCCTGCCGAGCGTCTTGCCGAGTTGCGGCAACTGGTGGCGCAGCTGGACGTGCCGGTGCGTCAGGTGGTGATCGAGGCGCGTATCGTCGAGGCCAACGTCGATTACCAGAAGAGCCTGGGGGTGCGCTGGGGTGGGCCGCTGTACCTGGAGGACCCGCAGCCGGGCAAGGACCTGTTCGTCGACCTTGGCCTGGAGCGTGCCGGCAGCAGCATCGGCCTGGGCTTGCTGCGTGGGGGCGTGCTGCTCGACCTTGAGCTAAGCGCCATGGAAAAGAGCGGCAACGGCGAGATCATCTCGCAGCCCAAGGTGGTTACCGCCGACAAGGAAACGGCCAGGATCCTCAAGGGCACCGAGGTGCCATACCAGGAAACCAGCAAGAGCGGCGCCACCTCGGTAGCGTTCCGCGAAGCCTCGCTGTCGCTGGAGGTGACCCCGCAGATCACCCCGGACAACAAGGTGATCATGACCGTCAGGGTGACCAAGGACGAGCCGGATTACGTCAATGCCTTGAACGACGTACCGCCGATTCGCAAGAACGAGGTCAATGCCAAGGTGCGCGTGACGGACGGCGAAACGATCGTGATCGGTGGCGTGTACTCGACTTCGCAAAACAATGTGGTCGACAAGGTGCCATTTTTCGGCGATCTGCCGTATGTTGGGCGGCTGTTTCGACGCGATGCATTACAAGAGAAAAAATCCGAGCTGCTGGTCTTCCTGACTCCGCGTATCATGAGTGACCAGGCGATTGCTGTGAGTCGTTGATTCTGTGCGAAATTTGATACTTGTGGGGCCCATGGGTGCTGGTAAAAGCACCATCGGACGCCTATTGGCCAAAGAGCTGCGCCTGCTGTTCAAGGATTCCGACAAGGAAATCGAACTGCGCTGCGGCGCCAACATCCCGTGGATTTTCGACAAGGAAGGCGAGCCGGGTTTCCGTGATCGCGAACAGGCGATGATCGCCGAGCTGTGCGCACTCGACGGCGTGGTACTGGCCACCGGCGGTGGCGCGGTGATGCGCGAAGCCAATCGCCAGGCGCTGCGCCGCGGTGGCCGGGTGATCTACCTGCATGCTTCGGTGGAGCAGCAGGTTGGCCGCACCGCGCGCGATCGCAATCGCCCCCTGCTGCGCACGGCCAATCCCGAGGCAACCTTGCGCTCCTTGCTGGAGACCCGCGACCCGCTGTACCGCGAAATCGCCGACCTGGTGGTGGAAACCGACGAGCGGCCGCCACGCATGGTGGTGATCGATATTCTCGAGCGCTTGCAGCAGTTGCCGCCCCGTTAACCCGGGACTATTCTCGGCCACCAGCGCCGAGGCGAGGTTGAACGTTACCGCGTGGGCCGCCCCAACGGCGCCGCGCCCAAGCACATTGTGGGGATACATGCAGACACTAAAGGTCGACCTGGGCGAGCGTAGCTACCCGATCTACATTGGCGAAGGCCTGCTGGACCAGCCCGAGCTGCTGGCACCGCATATCGCCGGGCGGCAGGTAGCCATCGTTTCCAACGAAACCGTCGCGCCCCTGTATCTCGAACGCCTGAGCCAGACCCTGGGTCCCTATGCGGTATTGCCGGTGGTGTTGCCCGATGGCGAAGCCCACAAGAATTGGGAAACCCTGCAACTGATCTTCGACGGCCTGCTGGCGGCGCGCCACGATCGCCGCACCACCGTGGTTGCCCTGGGTGGCGGTGTGATCGGTGACATGGCTGGGTTCGCCGCCGCCTGCTACCAGCGCGGTGTCGATTTCATCCAGGTGCCGACCACGCTGTTGTCCCAGGTCGACTCCTCGGTAGGCGGCAAGACCGGTATCAATCACCCGCTGGGCAAGAACATGGTCGGAGCCTTCTACCAGCCCAATGCGGTGCTGATCGATACCACCACGCTGAAGACCCTGCCGGCGCGCGAGCTGTCCGCCGGCCTGGCCGAAGTGATCAAGTACGGCCTGATCTGCGACAAGCCGTTCCTCGCCTGGCTCGAGGATAATATGCAGGCGCTGCGTGCCCTCGACCCGGCAGCGCTGACCGAAGCCATTCGCCGCTCCTGCGCGGCCAAGGCTGCGGTGGTGGGGGCTGACGAACGCGAGTCGGGCGTGCGTGCCACGCTGAACCTGGGGCATACCTTCGGGCATGCCATCGAGACCCACATGGGCTATGGCGTGTGGTTGCACGGCGAAGCCGTGGCGGCGGGCACGGTGATGGCCCTGGAAATGTCCATGCGCCTTGGCTGGATCAACCAGGCCGAGCGCGATCGCGGAATCCGCCTGTTGCAGGACGCAGGTTTGCCGGTGGTGCCACCACAGGAAATGACCCCGGCGCATTTCATGGAGCACATGGCGGTCGACAAAAAGGTGCTCGACGGTCGTCTGCGTCTGGTGCTGCTGCGCCAGATGGGCGAGGCCGTAGTCACCGACGACTATCCGAAAGAGATTCTACAGGCCACGTTGTCGGCGGATTACCGCGCGATCGTGGCCCAGCTTTGAGGTTGTGACAGCGCAATGACCAGTTTGCATGCCGATGAGGCCTTTCTCGACCATTACCAGTTGAGCCACGATCCGTTCGCACCCCGCGTGCCCGGCTTCAAGTTCTTCCCGGCCCAGCGCAAGCCCGTGCTCGGCCAGTTGCACCATCTGGCGCGCTACAGCCAATTGATGCTGGTGGTCAGCGGCCCGCTGGGCAGCGGCAAGACCTTGCTGCGCCAGGCCCTGGTGGCCAGTACCAACAAGCAGGCGGTGCAGAGCGTCGTGGTGTCGGCCCGGGGCGCCAGTGACGCCGCCAGCGTACTTGGCCAGGTCGCACAGAGCCTGGACGTGGCGCAGCCTGAAATGCAGGCGATCCTGGCCAAGGTGGTGCAGCTGGCACTGACCGGCCAGGAAGTGTATCTGCTGGTGGACGATGCGGAACAACTCGACGAGTCGGCACTCCAAGCGTTGCTGGAATTGGCCGCTGGCGTACCGGAGGGGCGTCCGCATGTGTTCCTGTTCGGTGAGCCTTCGCTGATTGCCGGGCTGGATGAGCTGAATATCGAGGAAGAACGCTTCCATATCATCGAGCTCGCCCCCTACAGCGAAGAAGAAACCCGCGAGTACCTGGAGCAGCGCCTGGAAGGCGCTGGCCGGGGCATCGAGGTGTTCACCCGCGAACAGATCGTCGATATCCATGAAAACTCTGACGGTTGGCCTGGCAACATCAACCAGGTCGCCCGTGACACTTTGATCGAAGCCATGATCGCCAGCCGCTCGACGGCCAAGCGACCATCCATGGGGTTCAAGATGCCTAAAAAACACGTGCTCGCGCTGTCCGCTGTGGTCGTGGTCGCCGTTGCGGCCGCGGTATTGATGCCTAAGAAAGGTGACAAGGCGCCTGCCGAAGCGCCCGTCGCCCAGGCCCAGTTGCCACTGGGTGAAGGCCAGGGCAACGCTGGCAACCCAGCCATCGAGTTCTCGGGTTCGTCCCAGCCGATGCCGCTGCCACTGGTTGGCCAGTCACAGCCGGTAATGCGCGAGCCGCTGGCCCAGGCCGCAGGCATGGGCGAAGGCGAAGAGGGCAGCCCGGCCGGTGATACCGCGCTGCAGCCTGGCAACCCGCCGCCTACCGTGACCACCATCGCGCCGCCGCAAGGCGTGCAGGCAGGCCCGGCGCCGATACCTGCCCAGCCTGTCGCCGTTGCCCCGGCGCAGCCGGTTCAGCCGGTGCAGTCACAACCGGTTGCGCCTGCGTCCAAGCCTGTTGCAACCCAGCCTGCCAAGACGGTTGCGCCTGCCAAGCCTGCCCCGGCGCCGACCCAGGTCGCGGTGGCCAAGCCGGTCGCCAAGCCTGTCGAGAAGCCAGTGGCGGGTGGCAGCGGCAACAGTGGCTGGTACGCCGGGCAGAAGCCAGGCAATTACGTGGTGCAGATCCTCGGTACCAGCTCCGAAGCGTCGGCCCAGGCCTTCGTCAAGGCGCAGGGTGGCGACTATCGCTACTTCAAGAAAAACCTCCAGGGCAAGCCGCTGTACGTCGTCACCTACGGCAACTTCGCCAGCCGCGATGCTGCGGTTGCGGCAATCAAGAACTTGCCAGCGAAGGTCCAGGCTGGTAAACCTTGGCCACGTACCGTCGGCAGCGTTCAACAAGAGCTTGCCACGGCTCGCTGATTACCTTCCGGGCGGCAACACCCCGCTGCCCAGTTGCTGAGCGATTACAGAACTTCGACTAGCCTGCTGCGCCTGAGCGCGGCAGGCTTTTCTGTCCCAGACTGCCGGCCACAAGCCCTTACTTGCAGTCATGGCTGAAACGCTTCAGACTCAAGCCAAGCCGCTATCACGGCGCATGGCGTAAAAACATTCAAAATTGCGACATAAATTTTCAATGGTGAGACATGAAAATTTGTGAGCATCGCTGTCGCTGTGCAACAATGGTTTTCCATGGCCACCGCAAAAAAGCTGGCGTTTGATCGGCGTGGATGGTAAGTGGTTGTTAAAAAAAGAGATTTGCCTCCGTTGAGAGGTGAACCTGGTGAGAATGTGTCTATGAAAACAGGTCTGTACCATCCCGAAGAATTCAAGGACAACTGTGGTTTTGGCCTGATCGCCCACATGACGGGCGAACCGAGCCACCACCTTCTGCAAACCGCCATGCAGGCATTGACTTGCATGACTCACCGCGGCGGCATCAACGCCGACGGCAAGACCGGTGACGGTTGCGGCCTGCTGATGCAGAAGCCCGATCAGTTCCTGCGTGCCGTGGCCCAGGAGCATTTCGCCGTCGAGCTGCCCAGGCAATATGCCGTCGGCATGGTGTTCTTCAACCAGGACCCGGTCAAAGCCGAAGCTGCGCGGGCCAACATGGACCGCGAAATCCTCGCCGCCGGCCTCAAGCTGGTCGGCTGGCGCAAGGTGCCGATCGACACCAGCGTACTCGGCCGCCTGGCCCTGGAGCGGCTGCCGCAGATCGAGCAGGTGTTCATCGGCGGCGAAGGCCTGAGCGACCAGGAATTCGCCATCAAGCTGTTCAGCGCCCGTCGCCGTTCGTCGGTGGCCAACGCCCACGATGTCGACCACTACATCTGCAGCTTCTCGCACAAGACCATCATCTACAAAGGCCTGATGATGCCGCGCGATCTGGCGGCGTTCTACCCGGACCTGGGTGACGAGCGCCTGCAAACCGCGATCTGCGTGTTCCACCAGCGCTTCTCCACCAACACCCTGCCGAAATGGCCGCTGGCACAGCCATTCCGCTTCCTCGCCCACAACGGCGAGATCAACACCATCACCGGCAACCGCAACTGGGCCATGGCCCGTCGCACCAAGTTCGCCAACGACCTGATCCCCGACCTCGAAGAACTCGGCCCGCTGGTAAACCGCGTAGGTTCCGACTCTTCGAGCATGGACAACATGCTCGAGCTGATGGTTACCGGTGGCATCGACCTGTTCCGTGGTGTGCGCATGCTGGTACCGCCAGCCTGGCAGAACGTCGAGACCATGGACGCCGACCTGCGCGCCTTCTACGAATACAACTCCATGCACATGGAGCCGTGGGATGGCCCGGCCGGTATCGTCATGACCGAAGGCCGCCACGCGGTGTGCCTGCTCGATCGCAACGGCCTGCGCCCGGCGCGCTGGGTGACCACCAAGAACGGCTACATCACCCTGGCGTCGGAAATCGGCGTATGGGACTACAAGCCAGAGGACGTCATCGCCAAGGGCCGGGTCGGCCCGGGGCAGATCTTCGCCGTCGACACTGAAACCGGCCAGATCCTCGATACCGATGCCATCGACAACCGCCTGAAGTCGCGCCACCCGTACAAGCGCTGGCTGCGTCAGCACGCCACGCGCATCCAGGCGACGCTGACCGACGACCAGGGCGTGGCCAGCTACGACGCCGACCAGCTCAAGCAGTACATGAAGATGTTCCAGGTCACCTTTGAAGAGCGTGACCAGGTGTTGCGCCCGCTCGGTGAGCAGGGCCAGGAAGCGGTCGGCTCGATGGGTGACGACACGCCGATGGCGGTGCTGTCGCAGCGCGTGCGCTCGCCTTACGACTTCTTCCGCCAGCAGTTCGCCCAGGTGACCAACCCGCCGATCGACCCGCTGCGCGAAGCGATCGTCATGTCGTTGGAAATCTGCCTCGGCGCCGAGCGCAATATCTTCCAGGAGTCCCCGGAGCACGCCTCGCGGGTGATCCTCAGCTCGCCGGTCATCTCGCCTGCCAAGTGGCGCTCGCTGATGAACCTGGAGCGTGAAGGCTTCGACCGCCAGCTGATCGACCTCAACTATGAAGAGAGCGTCGGCCTGGAAGCGGCCATCCGCAATATCGCCGACCAGGCTGAAGAAGCGGTGCGCAGCGGCAAGACCCAGCTGGTGCTGAGTGACCGCTACATCGCCCCGGGCAAGCTGCCGGTACATGCGTCGCTGGCCGTCGGCGCGGTGCACCACCGCCTGACCGAACAGGGCCTGCGCTGCGACAGCAACATCCTGGTGGAAACCGCTACCGCTCGCGACCCGCACCACTTCGCCGTGCTGCTGGGCTTCGGTGCCTCCGCCGTGTACCCGTACCTGGCCTACGAAGTGCTGGCCGACCTGATCCGCACCGGCGAAGTGCTGGGTGACCTGGACGAAGTCTTCAAGTACTACCGCAAGGGCATCTCCAAGGGCCTGTTGAAGATCCTGTCGAAGATGGGCATCTCGACCATCGCCTCGTACCGCGGTGCGCAGCTGTTCGAAGCCATCGGCCTGTCCGAGGAAGTGGTTGGCCTGAGCTTCAAGGGCGTGTCCAGCCGCATCAAGGGTGCGCGCTTCGAAGACCTGGAAAGCGACCAGAAGCTGCTGGCTGCCGAAGCCTGGAGCGCGCGCAAGCCGATCCAGCAAGGTGGCCTGCTGAAGTTCGTCCACGGTGGCGAATACCACGCTTACAACCCGGACGTGGTCAACACCCTGCAGGCTGCGGTGCAGCAGGGCGACTACGCCAAGTTCAAGGAATACACCACGCTGGTCGACCAGCGCCCGGTGTCGATGATCCGCGACCTGCTGAAGGTGAAAGTGGCTGACCAGCCGCTGCCGCTGGAGCAGATCGAGCCGCTGGAGGCCATCCTCAAGCGCTTCGACTCCGCGGGTATTTCGCTGGGCGCGTTGTCGCCAGAGGCGCATGAGGCGTTGGCCGAGGCCATGAACCGCCTGGGTGCGCGCTCCAACTCCGGTGAGGGCGGTGAAGACCCGTCGCGCTACGGCACTATCAAGAGCTCGAAGATCAAGCAGGTGGCCACCGGCCGCTTTGGCGTGACCCCGGAATACCTGGTCAATGCCGAAGTGCTGCAGATCAAGGTTGCCCAGGGCGCCAAGCCCGGCGAGGGCGGCCAGCTGCCAGGCGGCAAGGTCAACGGCCTGATCGCCAAGCTGCGCTACGCGGTGCCGGGTGTGACCCTGATTTCGCCACCACCGCACCATGACATCTACTCGATCGAAGACCTGGCCCAGCTGATCTACGACCTCAAGCAGGTCAACCCGCAGGCCCTGGTATCGGTCAAGCTGGTCGCTGAAGCCGGGGTCGGCACCATCGCCGCCGGTGTGGCCAAGGCCTACGCTGACCTGATCACCATCTCGGGTTACGACGGTGGTACCGGTGCTTCGCCGCTGACCTCGATCAAGTACGCTGGCGCCCCGTGGGAGCTGGGCCTGGCCGAAACCCACCAGACACTGCGCGGCAACGACCTGCGTGGCAAGGTCCGGGTACAGACCGACGGTGGCCTGAAAACCGGCCTGGACGTGATCAAGGCGGCCATCCTTGGCGCCGAGAGCTTCGGCTTCGGTACTGCACCGATGATCGCCCTGGGCTGCAAGTACCTGCGCATCTGCCACCTGAACAACTGCGCTACCGGCGTGGCCACCCAGAACGACAAGCTGCGCAAGGACCACTACATCGGCACCGTCGACATGGTGATCAACTTCTTCACCTTCGTCGCCGAAGAAACCCGTGAATGGCTGGCCAAGCTGGGCGTGCGCAGCCTCGGCGAGCTGATCGGTCGTACCGACCTGCTCGATGTACTGCCAGGCGACACCGAGCGCCAGCAGTACCTCGACCTGTCGCCGCTGCTGGGCAGCTCGCACATCCCGGCGGACAAGCCGCAGTTCTGCGAAGTGGACAAGAACCCGCCGTTCGACAAGGGCGAGCTGGCCGAGAAAATGGTCGAAATGGCCATGCCGGCCATCCGTGACCAGGCCGGTGGCGAGTTCAGCCTCGACATCTGCAACTGCGACCGCTCCATCGGTGCCCGCGTGTCAGGCGAGATCGCCCGCCTGCATGGCAACCAGGGCATGGCTGCAGCGCCGATCACCTTCCGCTTCAAGGGCACTGCGGGGCAGAGCTTCGGCGTGTGGAACGCCGGGGGCCTGAACCTGCACCTGGAGGGCGATGCCAACGACTACGTCGGCAAGGGCATGACCGGTGGCAAGATCACCATCGTGCCACCAGCCGGCAGCCCGTTCGAAACCCAGCACAGCGCCATCGTCGGCAACACCTGCCTGTACGGGGCCACTGGCGGCAAGCTGTTCGCTGCCGGTACCGCGGGCGAGCGCTTCGCTGTGCGTAACTCTGGCGCCCACGCGATTGTCGAGGGCACTGGCGATCACTGCTGTGAATACATGACCGGCGGCTTTGTCTGCGTGTTGGGCAAGACCGGTTACAACTTCGGTTCTGGCATGACTGGCGGCTTCGCCTACGTGCTCGACATGGACAATACCTTCGTCGACAAACTCAACCACGAGCTGGTGGAAATCCAGCGGATCAGTGGTGAAGCGATGGAGGCCTATCGCAGCCACCTGGCGCGAGTTCTTGCCGAGTACGTCGAGGAGACCGGCAGCGAGTGGGGGCGTGAGCTCTCGGAGAACCTGGACGACTATGTGCGGCGCTTCTGGCTGGTCAAGCCGAAGGCGGCCAACCTGAAGCAACTGCTGTCCAGCACCCGTGCCAACCCGCAGTAACAACAGCTGCAAGTGACGGCCCCGTGCGCGGGGCCTGTCGTGCTCAAGTGATCGTCTTGCAGCTTGCAGCCTGAGGCTGGCAACTGCGGTAAAGAGGTTTTGAAAAATGGCTGAACGTCTGAACAACGACTTCCAGTTCATCGAAGTGGGCCGCAAGGACCCAAAGAAAAAGCTGCTGCGCCAGCGCAAGAAGGAGTTCGTGGAAATCTACGAGCCGTTCAAGCCGCAGCAGTCCGTGGAGCAGGCGCACCGCTGCCTGGGCTGCGGTAACCCGTATTGCGAATGGAAGTGCCCGGTCCACAACTTCATCCCCAACTGGCTGAAGCTGGTTTCCGAAGGCAACATCCTGGCAGCGGCCGAGTTGTCGCACCAGACCAATACCCTGCCGGAAGTGTGCGGCCGCGTATGCCCGCAGGACCGCCTGTGCGAGGGCGCCTGCACCCTTAACGACGGCTTCGGCGCGGTGACCATCGGCTCGGTCGAGAAGTACATCACCGACACCGCCTTCGCCATGGGCTGGCGCCCGGACATGTCCAAGGTCAAGCCCACCGGCAAGCGCGTCGCCATCATCGGCGCCGGCCCGGCCGGCCTGGGCTGTGCCGATGTGCTGGTGCGTGCCGGGGTGACTCCGGTGGTATTCGACCGCAACCCGGAAATCGGCGGCCTGCTGACCTTCGGCATTCCCGAGTTCAAGCTGGAAAAGACCGTGCTCAGCAACCGCCGCGAAGTGTTCACCGGCATGGGTATCGAGTTCCGCCTGAACACCGAGGTGGGCAAGGACGTGACAATGGAGCAACTGCTCGCCGAGTACGACGCGGTGTTCATGGGCATGGGCACCTACACCTACATGAAGGGTGGTTTCCCCGGTGAGGACCTGCCGGGCGTGCATGACGCGCTGGACTTCCTGATCGCCAACGTCAAACGCAACCTGGGCTTCGAGAAGTCGCCGGAAGATTTCGTCGACATGCAGGGCAAGAAGGTGGTGGTGCTCGGGGGTGGTGACACCGCGATGGACTGCAACCGTACCTCGATCCGCCAGGGCGCCAAGTCGGTGACCTGTGCCTATCGTCGTGACGAGGCGAACATGCCGGGTTCGCGCCGTGAGGTGAAGAACGCCAAGGAAGAAGGCGTGAAGTTCCTCTACAACCGCCAGCCGATCGCCATTGTCGGTGAAGACAAGGTCGAAGGCGTGAAGGTGGTCGAGACCCGTCTGGGCGAGCCGGATGCGCGTGGCCGCCGCAGCCCCGAGCCGATCCCGGGTTCGGAAGAGATCCTGCCGGCCGATGCCGTGGTGATCGCCTTCGGCTTCCGCCCAAGCCCGGCGCCGTGGTTCGAGCAGCACGGCATCCAGCTGGACAGCCAGGGCCGCGTGGTGGCACCGGAGAAGGGCAAGTTCAAGCACCAGACCAGCAACCCGAAGGTATTTGCCGGGGGCGACATGGTGCGCGGTTCGGACCTGGTGGTGACGGCGATCTTCGAAGGGCGTACTGCTGCCGAGGGGATCCTCGACTACCTCGAAGTCTGATGGCACATAGGGGCCGCTTTGCGGCCCATCGCGACGCAAGGCCGCTCCTACAGGGGATCGCATATGTCCTGTAGCAGCGGCCTTGTGTCGCGATGGGCTGCAAAGCGGCCCCAAAGGCTTTTTTGTATACAAGATTGCTTGATCCATGGCATCCAATAGACAAAACGCATGGCCCTGACCGTGCCTTTTGCGCTGGCGTCTGAGAAAATGCCCGCACTTTTTTTCCGGATGCCGACATGACTGCCCTGAAGAACGATCGTTTCCTGCGTGCACTGCTCAAGCAACCCGTAGACGTCACCCCGGTGTGGATGATGCGCCAGGCTGGCCGCTATCTGCCGGAGTACCGTGCCAGCCGCGCCAAGGCCGGTGACTTCATGAGCCTGTGCATGAACCCGCAGTTCGCCTGCGAGGTCACCCTGCAGCCGCTGGACCGCTACCCGCTGGACGCGGCGATCCTGTTCTCGGACATTCTCACCATCCCTGACGCCATGGGCCTGGGCTTGTACTTCGAAACCGGCGAAGGCCCGCGCTTCAAGAAGGTCATCAGCACCCCGGCCGATATCGAAGCGCTGCCGATCCCCGACCCACAGAAAGACCTCGGCTATGTGATGGACGCGGTCAGCACCATCCGCCGCGAGCTCAACGGCCGCGTGCCGCTGATCGGCTTCTCCGGTAGCCCATGGACCTTGGCCACCTACATGGTCGAAGGCGGCTCGTCGAAGGACTTCCGCAAGACCAAGGCTATGGCCTACGACAACCCGCAAGCCCTGCACCTGCTGCTGGACAAGCTGGCGCAGTCGGTGACCAGCTACCTCAACGGCCAGATCCTCGCCGGCGCCCAGGCCGTGCAGATCTTCGACACCTGGGGCGGCAACCTGTCGGCGGCGGCCTATCAGGAATTCTCCCTGGCCTACATGCGCAAGATCGTCAGCGGCCTGATCCGCGAGCACGAAGGGCGCAAGGTGCCGGTAATCCTGTTCACCAAGAATGGCGGCCTGTGGTTGGAAAGCATCGCCGAAGCCGGTGCCGATGCGCTGGGCCTGGACTGGACCTGCGAAATCGGCGATGCCCGGCGCCGCGTGGGTGACAAGGTGGCGTTGCAGGGCAACATGGACCCAACCGTGCTGTACGCCAAGCCCGAGGCCATCCGCAAGGAAGTCGCGCGGATCCTGGCCAGTTACGGTCACGGCACGGGCCACGTGTTCAACCTGGGCCACGGCATCACCCCGGAAGTCGACCCGGAGCACGCAGGCGTCTTCATCAATGCCGTGCATGAGCTGTCGGCGCAATACCATCAGTGAACTGATCGCTGAAAGCCAAAGCCCGGCCAAGTGCCGGGCTTTTTGTTGCGTTAAGTTTTAATTCAGCGATCGTCGCTAATCTGGTCCCATCGAAACCAAACAGGACCTGATCCTCATGAAAACCCGCTACCTCGCCCTGATCCTCGCACCGCTGTTCAGCACTGCCACCCTGGCTGCCGGCTACACCGGCCCCGGTGCCCAGTCGGTTACCACTGTTGCCGCCGCCAATGATGCCGCCGATGACACCCCAGTGGTACTGCAGGGTTTTGTGACCAAGAAGATCAACAACGATGACAAGTACGAGTTCAAGGACAGCACCGGCACCATCACCGTGGAAATCGATGATGAAGACCTGCCGCAGACGCCGTTCAATGACAAGACCCGGGTCAAGCTGACGGGTGAGGTGGAGAAGCACCTGATGAGCCGGGAAGTGGATGTGGATCTTGTGGAAATCGTCAACTGATCCCCGGGGGAGCCTGCAAATGTGCAGGCTTCCGACTGTGTTGGCGCTTGTGCTTTGGATTGAGCACAAGGGAGGGTTTCCTCGGCGGGCAATTTGTTCCCGTTTCTCTTTACAGACAGGTCACCAGGCGTTCGGCTTTCGACGTGACCAGTTTTATCTGACGGCGGGCGATTGTGCCGGCGAATACTGTTCAGCCTACAGTGAACAGTTTTCAAAGGCACAACTCATGAACTTACCAGACGTGCGCAACCGCCCTTTTGGATTTTTTTCAATACCAACGCTCAGCTGTCTTTTATACCTGGCGATAGCATTTCAGGTGTCCACTGCATATGGCGCCCTGCCGCCCGAGTGGGAGCAGATTGGTGAAATCCGCCCGCAATCTGATCTGGATATAGGTGATCAGGTGCGCGCCCTGGCGCTGACAAACAGCACCATTCGTGAAAAACACTCTGCGATCATTTCGATAACTGAAGATAGCGACAGGCGCAGTGGCAACTGGTCGCGCAAGCTCGCGCAGCGCATCAATGCAGTCAATTCGGGTTTCCCTATCCGCGCAGGGCAATTGAGCGCCAGTGGAAGCATCCAGCCAGTAGCCGGAACAAACGCAATCTATGCAGGCCCTGAAGCGGTTGTTAATGGCTTTGAGCTGATTGTGGTGAGGGCACCCGACAGGGCGGTGAAGCCGCAGGGTATTCAGCCCTTCTATGGCATTGACGAGGGCAAGACTAGCGTGGGCTTTACTGTAACAACCGATCGTCCGATCTACATGACTGCGACCTTGCTGAACCAGCGCGGCGTCTCGGTAGGTTCAACCACCGAATGGGTGGATACGCGTACCAAGTCCATTTCCCTCGATGCGCGCAGTGCGCCAGGAACCCATACCCTGAAACTGCAGGCCGTGCATGACTCGCTGTGGGTTATCGACGAAAAGCGTTTCGTGGTTGAAGTGATACCTGCAGCGGGCGAACGCTATGATTTCATCTTTCCAGCCGCACTGTCCGGCTACCGGTCGGGCACTCGAGTTTTGCAACCCAAGACAGGTGATATCTACGAGTGCAGGCCATTCCCGCGCGAAGGTTGGTGCAGGAGTTATTCACACAACGACAGCCAATATGAACCGGGTATCGGTGAAGCATGGCAGGAGGCCTGGATCAGACGTTGATGTGTTTGCGGCAGGCGGGCTGCCCTGGCAGCCACCCGTCGGTCAGGCGCTCTTGGGCGCAAGCCTGCTCAGGCGCAGGGCCACCAGCAACGCCACCGCCAGCAAGCTGCCAATGAACAACCCGATCCCGTCCCAGCCCCACTGGTGCCAGAAGAACCCACCCGTGGTACCCGCGACACTCGACCCTGCGTAATAGCTGAACAGGTACAGCGACGAAGCTTGCCCCTTGGCTTTCAGCGCCCGGCGACCGATCCAGCTGCTGGCCACCGAATGTGCGCCAAAGAAGCCGAAGGTGAATACCAGCATGCCCAGGATCACCGCCACCAGCGGGCTGGCCAAGGTCATCAGCAAGCCACTCGCCATCACCACGATACTGGCCCAGAACACCCTGCGCCGGCCCAGCTTGTCGGCCAAAGCGCCGACCTGCGCCGAGCTGTAGATGCCCGACAGGTACACCACCGACAGCAAGCCGACCAGCGCCTGGTTCATATGGTAGGGCTCGGCCAGCAGGCGATAGCCGATGTAGTTGAACAGGGTGACGAAGGCGCCCATCAACAGGAAGGCTTCAAGGAACAGCCAAGGCAGGCCGGCATCCTTGAAGTGCATGACAAAGCCATCCAGCAGGCTACGCGGGTTCATTGCCTGTGGGCGGAAGTTGCGCGATTCGGGCAGCACTTTCCAGAACACCAGCGCGGCTACCAAGGCCATGCCACCGATGGTCAGCATCGCCGTATGCCAACTGACGAAATCGATCAGTACACCCGTGATCAGGCGCCCGCTCATGCCGCCAATGGCATTGCCGCCAATGTACAGGCCCATGGCCAGGCCGATGTGCTGCGGGTGGATTTCCTCGCTCAGGTAGGTCATCGCCACTGCCGCCAGGCCGCTCAGCGACAGGCCGACCAGAGCGCGGGTGGCCAGCACCAGCTCCCAGCTCGGCATCACCGCGCTGGCCAAGGTGGACAGGGCCGCGCAAGCCAGGGCAAACACCATCACCGGCTTGCGGCCGATGCGGTCGGAAATGGGCCCTGTAATCAACAGGCCGAACGCCAGCATCGCCGTCGCTACCGACAGCACCAGGCTGCTTTGCGCTGCGTTGATGGCAAATTCCTTGGACAGCAGCGGCATCATCGGCTGTACGCAATACAGCAGGGCGAAGGTGGCGAAGCCGCCGCTGAACAGTGCCAGCACAGTCTTCAGGAAGGCAGGCGTGCCCTTTTCGATCCACATGTCGTTCAAGGGGGCGGGTTTCGGCTCTGCAGGAAGGGGCGCTACGGCAGTTTTCACGGGCGGGGACCTCTGACGCAATGAAAAAATCATATAGCTGGCTAATGATTAGTTCCAATATATTGTTCGACCTATTTAAGATGTTTAGCGACTTGTTCGGAGCCGATCATGGAACTGCGCCACCTGCGGTACTTCATTGCCGTGGCCGAGGAACTGCACTTTGGCCGTGCCGCCCAGCAACTGGGCATCTCGCAGCCGCCCTTGAGCCAGCAGATCCAGGCGCTGGAGCAGGAACTGGGCGCGCGGCTGTTCGAGCGCACCAACCGGCGGGTCGAGCTGAGCGAGGCGGGGCGGTTGTTCCTCGACGAAGCCCGCCAGGTGCTGGCGCAAGTGGAAAAAGCCGCCGATGTGGCCCGACGTGCGCAGTTGGGCGAGCTGGGCGAAATGAAGATCGGCTTCACGTCCTCGGCCCCGTTCACCTCGAAGATTCCCAAGGCCATCCATGCGTTCCGTCAGCGTTTCCCGGCGGTGCACCTGAACCTCAGGGAAATGAGCAGCCGCGATGTTGCCGAGGGCGTTTTCGATGAATCCATCGAGGTAGGGCTGATGCGGCCGATGCCGCTGCCGGAAGGCCTGGTCGCCACCGAGCTGTTCAGCGAGCCGCTGGTAGCGGTGATCAACGCATCGCACCCGCTGGCCGAAGGTACCGAGCATGGCCTGCACATGACGGCGCTGGCCCATGAGCCGTTCGTGTTCTTCCCGCGCAGTTATGGCAGCGGCCTGCATGCGCAGCTGGTGAGCCTGGCGCGGCAGGCGGGCTTCAGCCCGCACTTTGCCCAGGAAGCGGGGGAAGCGATGACCATCATTGGCCTGGTGTCGGCAGGGTTGGGGGTTTCGGTACTGCCGGCCTCCTTCCAGCGCATGCGCATCGAAGGCGTGGTGTACCGCACCTTGCTCGATGACGGGGCGATGACTGCGGTGTGGCTGGTACAGCGCGAGCGCGGCAGGTCGGCAATGGCCAAGGCCTTTGCCGAGTTGCTCACCGGGCAGTCCTATGATTGACGACCTGCAGGGGTGAACGGCAAATGGCACTGGCCATTGCTGCGGCGCCGCCACATACTCGGGCATTCGTTGAAACACGGAGGTCAATCATGCGGCGCGTGGTGTTCAATCAGAAAGGTGGCGTGGGCAAGTCGAGCATCGCCTGCAACCTGGCGGCGGTCAGTGCCAATGAAGGCTACCGAACCCTGCTGATCGACCTGGATGCCCAGGCCAACTCGACCCAGTACCTCACCGGCCTCACCGGCGACGACATTCCCATGGGCATCGCCGATTTCTTCAAGCAGAGCCTGTCCAGCGGGCCGTTCAGCAAGAAGAACAAGGTAGATATCTACGAAACCCCATTCGACAACCTGCACGTGGTCACCGCCACTGCCGAGCTGGCCGACCTGCAGCCGAAGCTGGAGGCCAAGCACAAGATCAACAAGCTGCGTAAGTTGCTCGATGAACTGGACGAGGATTACGAGCGGATCTATATCGATACCCCGCCGGCGCTGAATTTCTATGCGGTTTCCGCGCTGATCGCCGCCGATCGCGTGCTGATTCCCTTCGACTGCGACAGCTTCTCGCGCCAGGCCCTGTATGGCCTGCTGGCCGAGATCGAAGAGCTCAAGGAAGACCACAACGAAGACCTGGTGGTCGAAGGCATCGTGGTCAATCAGTTCCAGTCCCGCGCCAGCCTGCCGCAGCAGATGCTCGATGAGCTGCTGGAAGAGGGCCTGCCGGTGCTACCGGTGTACCTGGGCAGCTCGGTGAAGATGCGTGAGTCGCACCACGCCAGCCTGCCGCTGATTCACCTGGAGCCCAGGCACAAGCTGACCCAGCAGTTTGTCGAGTTGCACGATTTGCTTGAGGAGAATGGCTGAGGATCTTCAGCGCTTATGAGACCGAGCGCCGCCCGCGCGGCGCTCGATCTCATTGGCGCCACCTTGCGTAAGGTGTTCGCCTGGTTGCCCTGATGCAGTCCGAAGCGGAACAAATGTTTCACCGCGATAGAGCGATATGAAAATGCTCATTACCCTATCCCAGCGGAGCCCTAAACCCCCTGGCTACGCAGCCATTCCAGCAACGACTGGAGTGGAAACGCCCCGGCTTGGCGGCTGATCTCGCGACCGTTCTTGAACAGGATCAGGCTGGGAATCGAGCGGATGCCCAGTTGTCCGGCGAGGTTGCGGTTGGCCTCGCTGTCGAGCTTGGCCAGGCGGCAGCGGCCGCTTAGCTGGCGCGCGGCCTGTTCGAAGGTCGGGGCGAAGGATTTGCACGGGCCGCACCAGTCGGCCCAGACGTCGACCAGCAGCGGCAGGTCGCCCTTGATCTGGCCGGCATAGCTCGCTTCGCTGAGTTCGAACGGGGCGCTCAGCAGCACGTCCTGCTTGCAGCGGCCGCACTTCGGGGCCTCGCCCAGGCGCCCGGCGGGCACGCGGTTGAGGCCATTGCAGTGGGGGCAGGGGATTACCATGGGTTCGGACATGTCATTTCCTTGAGATTTTGCGGCTGCTCTGCAGCCCATCGCAGCACAAGGCCGCACCTGCAAGGATACGCGTATTCCTGTAGGAGCGGCCTTGTGTCGCGATGGGCCGTAAAGCGGCCCCAGGATTCATGATGAACAGCTGATTTCCAGGTGCTTGCCCCACTCCGGCGGCCGTTCGGCGTAGGCCTGCATCCCGGCTTGCTCTTCAAATGGCTTGCTCAGCACCTGATGCAACCGCCGTACTTCACTGTAGTCTCCCGCTTCGGCCGCCTCGATGGCTTTCTGCGCCAGGTAGTTGCGCAACACGTACAGCGGGTTGACCGCATGCATCCGTGCCCGACGCCCTTCGGCATTTCCGGTTTCGCGCTCGCAGCGGGCCAGGTAGTCGGCCGACCAGGCATCGAAACCGGCCAGGTCGACGAAGTCGTCGCGCACCACTTTCAGCGCTTCGGCTACCGGCTTGTCACCCAGCTTGCGGAAGAACAGGTTGTAGTCCACGCCACCGCTCTGCATGCGCTGCAACAGGCGTTCGACCATCGCCATGTCGTCGTCCTCGGCAGTGGTCAGGCCCAGGCGGCGGCGCATCAGGTCGAGGTAATGGGCCTGGTAAAGCGGCAGGAACAGCCCCAGTGCCTCTTTCAGCGGTTCCACTTCGATCACCGTGGTCAGCGCCTGGGCCAGGGCACTGAGGTTCCAGTGAGCAATCGGTACCTGGTTGGCATAGCTGTAGCGGCCACGGTCGTCGGAGTGGTTGCAGATGAAGTTGGCGTCGAAATCGTCCAGGAATGCGTAAGGGCCGAAGTCGAAGGTGATGCCGAGAATCGACATGTTGTCGGTGTTCATCACGCCGTGGCAGAAGCCGTAGGCCTGCCAGCGGGCAATCAGCTCGGCGTTGCGCTCGACGATGCTGCGGAACATGGCCAGGTAGGGCTGCTCGGCATCACGGCATTCGGGATAGTGCTGGTCCAGCACGTGGTCGATCAGCACGCGCTGTTGTTCAGGCTGTTTGGTGTAGTAGAAGTATTCGAAGTGGCCGAAACGCACGTGGCTGTGCGCCAGGCGGGTGAGCATGGCCGCGCTTTCCCGGGTTTCACGCCACACCGGGGTGCTGGAGCCGATGACGCACAGTGCCCGGCTGGTGGCGATGCCCAGGGCGTGCAGCGCTTCCGAGGCGAGGAACTCGCGAATCGATGAGCGCAGCACGGCGCGGCCGTCACCCATGCGCGAATAGGGCGTCTGGCCGGCGCCCTTGAGGTGCAGGTCCCAGTGCTCGCCGGCGTCGTTGAGTACTTCGGCCAGCAGCAGGCCGCGGCCATCACCCAGCCGGGGGTTGTACGAGCCGAACTGGTGGCCGGAATAGACCATCGCCCGTGGGTCGGCCTGGTCCCACAACTTGTGGCCGCTGAACAGCTCGGCGAACAGGGGCAGTTCGGCCTGCGCTGGGTCGAGGTCGAGCAGGGCCATGGCCGACTCGCTCGCTACCACCAGGCGTGGCTCGGCGATGGGATCGGGGAGCACCTGGGTGGAGAACGCGTCGCCCAGGCGAGCGAAGCGGTTGTCGAAGGTGAGTTGGTCGAGGGCTTTCACGGGCTGCTCCTGGAAGTCGGTGCCATTGGGGCCGCGTTGCGGCCCATCGCCGGCAAGCCAGCGCCCAGCGAAGGTGTGTGGAGCCTGAGGGCAACACAGTTCTGGTGGGCGCTGGCTTGCCGGCGAACGAGGGCGAGGCCCTCGCAGGCATTCTGGGCGTTCATGCCCTATGGAGTCCACTTACACCGGCTGAGTGCCATCCGATTTTGGCTGCTGCACCGGCACCAGCTGTTGCTTGCCGCCTTGCTGGTCCATCAGGAATACCTCCACCTGGCGTACCGAGATCTTGATGTTGTGCGCCTTGAACTCGCGGTTGATGTAGCGGTTGATTTCGTCCAGCGTCGGGTTGCGGTCGCCCAGGTCGCGTACGTGCATGCGCAGTTCATGGTCCAGCGAGCTTTCGCCGAAGTTGAGGAAATACACGATCGGCTCCGGGTCCTTGAGTACCCGTGGGTTCTCATGGGCGCCCTTGAGCAGCAGCTCGCGCACCAGGTCCAGGTCGGAGCCGTAGTCGATGCCCAGTTTCAATGTCACCCGGGTGACCGTGTCGGTCAGCGACCAGTTGATCAGCTGGCCGGTGATGAAGGTCTTGTTGGGGACGATGATGTCCTTGCGGTCGAAATCGGTGATGGTGGTGGCGCGGATGCGGATCTTGCTCACCGTGCCCGAGAGGTTGCCGATGGTGATGGTGTCGCCGATGCGCACCGGGCGTTCGAACAGGATCATGATGCCGGAAATGAAGTTGGCGAAGATCTCCTGCATGCCGAAGCCCAGGCCCACCGACAACGCAGCTACCAGCCACTGCAGCTTGTCCCAGCTGACCCCCAGGGTCGACAGGGTGCTGACGATGCCGACGCCGACGATGGTGTACGACAACAGCGTGGTGGTGGCGTAGGCGCTGCCCTGGGCCAGGTTCAGGCGTGACAGTACCAGCACTTCCAGCAGGCCCGGCAAGTTGCCGGCCAGGGCAAAGGTGATGCCGACGATGACCAGCGCGCCAAGCAGGTCGCCGAGGCTGATCGGCACCATGCTGGCGGCGGCGCCGGCGCCACTGGTGTATTCGTAGAGGACGAAGTTGTTGAGGTAGGCGAACACCGAGATCAGGTCCGACCACACCCAGTACAGGCCGGCGATGAAGCCGCCGAGCAGGGCCAGGCGGATCAGGCGCAGCGACTGCTGGTTGACCTGTTCGATGTCCAGGGTCGGCTCTTCGGTGATGACTTCGCCATCCAGCCCCTCCTTGGCTGCCGCCCGCTTGCTCAGCGCGCGTTGGTAGGCCAGGCGCCGTGCCGCCACCGACAGACCGCGCACGAACGCGGCCTCGATCACCAACCAGAACAGCAGCAGGTAGAGGGTATAGATCAGCCTGTCGGTGAGCTTCAGCGCGGTGTAGTAGTAGCCGAAGCACACGGCCACGAACAGGGCGATGGGCAGTGCCGTGAAGGCCACGCCCACGGCCTTGCGGAACAGCGAGGTGTCGCGGTGTGCCGGGCTGCTGAGCAGCAGGCGGCTGAGCAGCCAGGCCATCAAGGCATAGCAGGTCAGCACCACGCCGATGCCCAGCACGTCGTCGGCCAGGGCCGATGGCTGATGTTCGGCCACGGCCACCACGCCGACCAGCGCCAGCACCACGGTGCCCAGGCGGCGTACCCAGCCGCGCAGGAACTCGACCTGCGGCTTGTGCCAGCGGAAATGGATTTCCGCCACGCCACCGGGGGCGAGGATGCGGTAGGCGGTGTAGAACACCAGCCAGGCCTGGGCCAGCTGCCAGAGGGCGGCGCCGAGGTTGGCGTTCTGCCCACGGGCGTCGATCTGCAGGGCATAGCTGCACAGGGCCAGGCCCAGGCTGACCGGCATCGCCAGCAGGATGTTGATGAGGATCGCTTGCGGTGTATGCCACTGGCTGTCGCGACGGAAATGGCCGATGTCCTGGTGCACCTTGCCCAACCGCTGGTACAGGTACTTGCGCCGCCACAGCAGGGCGCCGATCACCAGCAGCAGCGGCAGGAACAGCAACGGGCGTTGGCTCAAGCCGTCGGCCAGTTCCTTGAGGCTCGAACCCCAGGGCAGGCTGGCCACCTGGTCGGCGAAGCGTGCCGGCACCAGGCTCAGCCATTCCCAGTCCAGTGGCTTGTTGCTGGGAATCCAGAACATTTGCTCTTCGAGCGTGGTGCGCAAGCCTTGGGCAGTGCCGAGCAGCTGCTTCTGGTTGAGCTGCAAGGTGATCGATTCGTTGAGCAGTGCCGACAGCTCCCGGCTGAGGCGTTCGAGCAGGTCGACGCGGGTAATCATCACCTCCAGCAGCGCCTTGCGCAGCTGAGGGGTAACCTGCTCCTGCGGTTGGCCGGCCAGCAGGTTGTCGACGTACGCGGCGGGGCTGCTCATCTGCTCGCGTTGCTGGTTCACTTCGAACTGGTAAAGACGGATATCGGCGATCTGGTCAGCCAGGTCGCGGTCGACTTTCAGGTGCGGCAAGGCCTGCTTTTGCTTGTAGAGGATCTTGGACAGCAGCAGGCTGCCCTTGAGCACGCTGATCTGTTCGTCCAAGGCCTGGTCGGCCTGGGTCAGGCTGTCGAGCTGCTGCTTGCTGCGCAGGTTCTGTTGGGTCAGCTCGTTGAGGCGGTCGGTGCTCTTGAGCAGGTAGTCGGACAGCTTCAGGTTGGCAGCGCTTTCGTTGGCCAGCAGGGTGCTGCCGCCGGCTTTCTGCGCTTCGATCGACTGCTGGGTAACCGCCTGCTGCGACTGGGCCAGGCGCTTTTCGTTGATCAGCGTTTGCAGGTCCTGGATTTCCTGCTCCATGCGTGTGGCGCGTTCGATCAGCAGGTCATGACGGGCATTGCCCAGGTCCTGCAGCAGGCCGTTGCCGGCCAGTTCCTGACGGCGCAACAAGGTCAGGGCATTGAGCGATGCCAGCTCGGCATTGAGTTTGTTGCGTTGGTCGCTGTTGAGTGGCTTGCCGTTTTCCTTGCCGCTCTTGAGGCTGAGGTTGATCTGCTGGGTACGTGTCTGGTTGTTGCTGATTTCTGCCTGAGCCCGCTCTGGGCGTGTCTGTGAGTTGATGATCAGGCTGTTGGCATCCGACAGTGCCTTTTGCAGTTCGCCTTGTTGCGTACTGCGCTCGCTGAGCATCTGCTCCAGCTGTGGCACGTTCAGGGTGGCGTAGCGTTGGGCCACCGGCAGGGGCTTGCTGGCCTTGAGCTTGATCAGCTCGCGCTGGCTGTCGGCGGTTTCCTTGGGCGCGCCAGCCAATTGCTGCTTGAGTGCCTCAAGCTTCTTTTCGCTGTCTTCCTTGCTGAGCAACAGTGCCAAGGTCTGTTCCAGCACCTGTTGCTGGGCCTTCTGCTCCGGTGTCAGTTGTGCAGCCTTGGGGTCGGCCTCTGCACCCTTGGGCTGGGAAATCTTGTTCAGGCTGCTCTGGATGCTGGTCGTGGTGGGAAGCTCGGCCGCGCCAGCGGCGAACGAGAGAGACAAGCACAGCCCGAGCAGGGCTGTGCGAAGGTACACGCGCAGTGACATAGGCAGACTACTTGTGGATCCGGCAGAAACGAAGTTTAGAGGAACAATCCTGGTCCGGGTCGCGTTCCTTCGGGGAATCTGACGCCTACTTTCTGAATCTTGTTCCCGTCCATGGTGGCCACGGTCCAGATCGTGCCATGCCATTCGACCTGGTCACCTACTACTGGAGCGCCTCCGACCTTCTGTCGGATGAACTGCGCCAACGGCATTTTCGCATCCAGGCCATCGAGTTTCAGGCCGTACAGCGCCGCCACCGCACCCAGCTCGGCATCGCCTTCGAGTACGAAGTCGCCGAAGAAACGCAAGTCCAGGCCGCGTTGCGGCGCCTGGCTGAACAGTTTGCCCAGGGCTGGCAGGTTGTGCTCGTGGCCGATCACGCAAAGCATGTCGCCCACTTCCAGCACGGTGCTGCCCGACGGGTGCAGCAGTTGCTCGCCCCGGAACAGTGCGGCGATGCGCGTGCCTTCGGGCATTTTCAGCTCGCGCAGGGCGGCGCCAATGCACCATTTTTCCGCACCCAGGCGGTAGACGAACAGTTCCCACTCGCTGGTCAGGTGGACTTCCAGCGCAGAGCGGGAGATCGGCGCCGGGTCGGGCGGTACGGTCACTTTCAGCAGCTTGGCCATCCACGGCAGGCTGGTGCCTTGCACCAGCAGCGACACCAGCACGATGAAGAACGCCAGGTTGAAGAACAGCTGGGCGTCCGGCAGGCCGGCCATCAACGGGAATACCGCCAGGATGATCGGTACCGCACCGCGCAGGCCAACCCAGGAAATGAAGCCCTTTTCACGGCCATGGAAGGCCTTGAATGGCAGCAGGCTGGCGACCACCGACAGCGGTCGCGCCACCAGGATCATCCACAACGCCAGGCCCAGCGCAGGCAGGGCGATGGGCAGCAAATCATGCGGCGTGACCAGCAAGCCCAGCACCAGGAACATGCCGATCTGCGCCAGCCAGGCCATGCCATCGAGCATGTGCAGGATGCCGTGGCGGCTGCGGATCGGCTTGTTGCCCAGCACCAGGCCGCACAGGTAGACGGCAAGGAAGCCGCTGCCGTGCAGGGCGTTGGTCAGCGAGAACACCACCAGGCCGCCAGCGATGACCAGGATTGGGTACAGGCCGCCGGCCAAGTTGATGCGGTTGACCAGTTGCAGCATCAGCCAGCCACCGCCCAGGCCCAGCAGCCCGCCGATGCCGAACTCGCGCAGCAGGTGGGTGAGCAGGCTCCAGTGCAGGCCGGTCTGGCCGCTGGCGATCATGTCGATGAGGGTGACGGTGAGGAACACGGCCATCGGGTCGTTGCTGCCCGATTCGATTTCCAGGGTCGCGGTCACCCGCTCGTTCAGGCCTTTGCCACCGAGCAGCGAGAACACCGCCGCAGCGTCGGTGGAGCCGACGATCGCACCGATCAGCAGGCCCTGGATCAGGCTCAGGTCGAACAACCAGGCGGCGACCATGCCGGTAAGGGCGGTGGTGATCATCACCCCGACGGTGGCCAGCGACAGCGCTGGCCACAGGGCCACGCGGAAACTCGCAACCCGTGTACGCAGGCCACCGTCGAGCAGGATCACGGCCAACGCCAGGTTGCCCACCAGGTAGGCGGTCGGGTAGTTGTTGAAGATGATGCCGCCACCATCGACACCGGCGATCATGCCGACCGCAAGGATGATGACCAGGATAGGGATGCCCAGGCGCGACGACAGCGAGCTGACCAGAATACTTGCACCCACCAGCAATGCGCCGATCAGGAACAGGCTGTTGATGGTGCTTGCATCCAAAGGCAGGTACTCCGGGAACCGCGGGGGGAGGGGACTTGATAGCATGTCGCTAGCAGGTCGCGTGCCAAATGATTCTAACCTGATGAATTGGCAGCCTGTAAAGCGTTTCTGCAGATGAAAAAAAGACACCGCGGTGGGTGCCTTTTCATCGTGGGACGTTTGCGAGGGCTTTGCCCTCGATCGCGACACAAGGCCGCTCCTACAAGAGAACGCGTGCCCTTTGTAGGGGCGCCTGGTGTCGCGAAAGGGCCGCAAAGCGGCCCCAGCTCCGTCAGGCCTGTTTCACCTCACGCAGCGGCTTGCCCTTCACCGGTGCACCATTGGCCACATAGTACTTGGCGGTGCTGCGCGGCAGCGGCTTGCGGCCACGGATCTTGTCCGAGATTTTCTCGGCGATCATGATCGTGGTGGCGTTGAGGTTGCCGGTGATGATGATCGGCATGATCGACGCATCGACCACACGCAGGCCTTGCATGCCGTGCACGCGGCCTTCGCCGTCGACCACCGCCATGTCGTCGGTGCCCATCTTGCACGAGCAGGACGGGTGGAAGGCGGTTTCGGCGTGCTCACGGATGAACTTGTCCAGTTCCTCGTCGGTCTGCACGTGCGCGCCCGGGCTGATCTCGCGGCCACGGTACGGGTCCAGCGCCGGCTGGGCCATGATTTCGCGGGTCAGGCGGATGCCGTCACGGAATTCCTGCCAGTCCTGTTCGGTCGCCATGTAGTTGAACAGGATGCTTGGGTGCTGGCGCGGGTCCTTCGACTTGAGGCGGATACGGCCGCGGCTGGGCGAACGCATCGAGCCCATGTGCGCCTGGAAGCCATGTTCCTGCACGCCGTTGGAGCCGTTGTAGTTGATGGCCACCGGCAGGAAGTGGTACTGGATGTTCGGCCATTTGAATTCAGGGCGGGTACGGATGAAACCGCCAGCCTCGAACTGGTTGCTGGCGCCGATACCGGTGCCGTTGAACATCCACTCGGCGCCGATCGCCGGCTGGTTCCACCACAGCAGCGACGGGTACAGCGACACCGGCTGGGTGCAGGCGTACTGCAGGTACAGTTCCAGGTGGTCCTGCAGGTTTTCACCAACGCCCGGCAGGTCGTGCACCACCGGGATGTCGAGGCTTTCCAGCAGGGCGCGCGGGCCGACGCCGGAACGCTGCAGCAGTTGCGGCGAGGCGATGGCACCGGAGCTGACGATCACTTCCTTGCGGGCGCGGGCTTCGACGCGCTCTTCGCTGTCGCCGACCAGGTAGGTCACGCCGATGGCGCGCTTGCCGTCGAACAGTACGCGGTCAGTCAGGGCGTGGGTGACGATGGTCAGGTTCGGGCGCTTCTTGGCCTGGTCCAGGTAGCCACGGGCAGTGCTGGAACGGCGACCGTTCTTGGTCACGGTGCGGTCCATCGGGCCGAAGCCTTCCTGCTGGTAGCCATTGAGGTCTTCGGTACGCGGGTAACCGGCCTGTACGCCGGCTTCGACCATGGCGTGGAACAGCGGGTTGTTGCCGGCTTTCGGCGTGGTCACGCTGACCGGGCCGTCGCCGCCGTGGTAGTCGTTCGGGCCGATGTCACGGGTTTCGGCCTTGCGGAAGTACGGCAGGCAGTCCAGGTAGGTCCAGTCTTCCAGGCCTGGCAGTTCTGCCCAGCCGTCGAAGTCCATGGCGTTGCCACGGATGTAGCACATGCCGTTGATCAGCGACGAGCCGCCCAGGCCCTTGCCACGGCCACACTCCATGCGGCGGCCATCCATGTGCGGCTCTGGGTCGGTCTCGTAGGCCCAGTTGTAGCGGCGGCCCTGCAGCGGGAAAGCCAGGGCGGCCGGCATCTGGGTGCGGAAGTCGAAGCGGTAGTCGGGGCCGCCGGCTTCCAGCAGCAGTACAGTGACGCCGGCGTCTTCGGTCAGGCGGGTCGCCAGGGTGTTACCGGCCGAGCCGGCACCGACGATGATGTAATCGTATTCTTTGGACATGAAAGTACCCTCATGTTGGCGGTGATCAGGGAGCGGAAACGCCCGTGCGCAGCGGCACGGGCGTGGCTAGACAGGGTTTAGAAAACCGAGTTGTAGCCGCCCAGCTCGACCTGGACCGACTTGATGCGAGTGTATTGGGCCAGCGAGCTGATGCCGTTCTCACGGCCGACGCCCGATTGCTTGTAACCACCCACCGGCATTTCGGCTGGCGATTCGCCCCAGGCGTTGATCCAGCAGATACCGGCTTCCAGCTTGTGGATGATGCGGTGGGCGCGGCTGATGTCGTTGGTGCACACACCGGCGGCCAGGCCGTACTCGGTGTCGTTGGCACGGCGGATGACTTCTTCTTCGGTTTCGTAGGTGAGGATGCTCATCACCGGGCCGAAGATCTCTTCCTTGACGATGGTCATGTCGTCGGTGCAATCGGTGAACACGGTCGGGGCGACGAAGGCACCCTTGGCGAAAGCACCTTCGGTCATGCGCTCACCGCCGCACAGCACGCGGGCGCCTTCTTCCTTGCCCTTGGCGATGTAGCCGAGCACGCTTTCCATGTGCTGGAAGCTGACCAGCGGGCCGAAGTTGGTGTTCTCGTCTTCCGGGTTGCCAGCGCGAATGCGTGCAACGCGCTCGACGATCTTGGCTTCGAAAGCCGCCTTCATTGCCGCCGGGATGAACACGCGGGTGCCGTTGGTGCAGACCTGGCCCGAGCTGTAGAAGTTGGCCATCATGGCGATGTCGGCGGCCTTGTCCAGGTCGGCGTCGGCGCAGATGATCAGTGGCGACTTGCCGCCCAGCTCCATGGTGACTTCCTTGAGCGACGAGCTCGAGGCGCTGGCCATGACCTTCTTGCCGGTGGTGGTGCCGCCGGTGAAGGAGACTTTTTCGATGCGCGGGTGCTCGGTCAGCCAGGTGCCGACTTCGCGGCCGCTGCCGGTGAGCACGTTGAACACGCCGTTCGGCAGGCCGGCTTCGGTGTAGATCTCGGCCAGCTTGAGGGTGGTCAGCGAGGTCACTTCCGACGGCTTGAAGATCATTGCGTTGCCAGCGGCCAGGGCCGGGGCGGATTTCCACAGGGCGATCTGGATCGGGTAGTTCCACGCGCCGATACCGACGGTCACGCCCAGCGGCTCGCGGCGGGTGTAGACGAAGGACGACTCGCGCAGCGGGATCTGCTCGCCTTCGATGGCCGGTACCAGGCCAGCGTAGTATTCCAGCACGTCGGCACCGGTGACGATGTCGACGTAGCGGGTTTCCGAGTACGACTTGCCGGTGTCCAGGGTCTCCAGCATGGCCAGCTCGTCGTTGCGCTCGCGCAGGATGTCGACGGCGCGGCGCAGGATGCGCGAACGCTGCATGGCGGTCATCGCGGCCCAGACTTTCTGGCCGCGCTCGGCGCTTTCGACGGCCTTCTCGACGTCGGCCTGGGTGGCACGTTGCACGTGGGCGAGGACTTCGCCGGTGGCCGGGTTGATGGCTTCGAAAGTGGCATCGCTGCCAGCGTCGACGTAAGCGCCATCAATGTAGAGTTTTTGCGTTCCGAAACGGGCCATAGTGTCCTCGCAAGTGCAGTGTGTGGTTGGCTGCGCGTCACGCTCCTGCCGGGTCGACAAGTGCCGTGCGTGCTTGATCAGCAGCCTGGTCGTTGGTGTCCAGGGTGTGCTGTTTAGCCAGTTGTAGTTCCATGTATTCGTAAGCAATCCGTATCGCCTGGTCGGTGTCGAATGCATCACCCGACAGGGCCCCACGCAGCCACAAGCCGTCGATCAACGCCGCCAGGCCGCGGGCTGCCTTGCGCGCATGGTAGAGCGGCAGGGCGCGGCGGAACTGGCAGCACAGGTTGGAATACAAGCGGTGGTCGTTGATCCGCTGCAACCTGTGCAAATCGGGCTGGTGCATGCTGGAAGCCCAGAAGGCCAACCAGGTTTTCATTGCCGGGCCGTTCACCTGGCTGGCATCGAAGTTGCCCTCGATGATCACTTTCAGGTGGGCGCGCGGGCTGTCGTCCGTCAGGGCCTGGCGACGTGCTCGAACACCTTCGTTGAGCATGTTCATGATGTATCCCATCGTCGCTGCGATCAGGCCGTTCTTGTCCCGAAAGTAGTGACTGATGATGCCGTTCGACACACCGGCCAAACGGGCAATCAGCGCAATGCTGGCATCTCCCAGTCCGACCTGATCGACTGCCTGCAACGTGGCTTCGATCAACTGCTGGCGGCGGATGGGTTGCATACCGACCTTGGGCATCTTGCTATCTCCTCAGGCCTGCGAGCAGGCGACAGGCGCTGACTCGGCGAAGGCCAGTCTATTTTGTTTTGATTGAACGTTCAATCAATAAAGAATAAGCTCTGCGACAATTTGTGCCATTGACAGTTTTTCAGGCGGTCTAAGAAGCACGGATTGACACCCCAGGAAATCGCGTAACCCCCGGAATACAAGGCGTTGACGGGCATGAGCGATGCGAATGCAGATTCTGCCGTGCGCTCATCGAGCCTGCGGCAGGCCCTTGGAGCGGGCGGGGTGGGCTGTGGCTAATGCGCGCACCTCGACCGAGGCGTGGCAGTGGCGACGGGCCACCTGTCTGATTTTTTGCAACGTATCGATTCGGGATCACGGTTTCCAGGGTGCCTTTTATAACACCTGACGCAGTGGGGATATTCCACCAATTGCTCGGGAACACTGATTAGCCTCCATAGCCGCACTGCCCGGAGCATTCGTGCAATGAGTTCTGCCTCACTTACCAAACCCCCCGCCGAGAGGGTCCGGGTCAACCGCGTGGTGTTCTTCACCTCCGCGCTGATGATCCTTGTTCTGACTGCCTTGCTTATCGCTGTACCCGAAACTGCCGGCCAGGTGCTTGGCGTGGCCCAGAAGTGGCTGACGCGCACCTTTGGCTGGTACTACATGCTGGTGATCTGTGGTTACCTGCTGTTCGTCGTCTACCTGGCTTTCTCCGACTACGGCAAGCTCAAGCTTGGCGGCAAGGACGACGAGCCCGACTTCAGCTATGGTGCCTGGGCCGGCATGCTGTTCTCCTCGGGTATCGGTATTTCGCTGCTGTACTTTGGCGCCTCCGAGCCGCTGGACCACTACTTCAACCCACCGGAAGGTACCTCGGCCAGCCTCGAGGCCGCGCGCCAGGGCTTGCAGCTGACCTTCCTGCACTGGGGCCTGCATGGCTGGGCAATCTACGCCCTGGTCGGCCTGGCCGTGGGTTACTTCGCCTACCGTCACAACCAGCCGCTGGCCCTGCGTTCGGCGCTGTACCCGCTGGTGGGCGAGCGTTGGGTCAAGGGTGCTGCCGGCAACGCCGTGGACATCTTCGGCATGTTCGTGACCCTGCTGGGCCTGGTGACCAACCTGGGCATCGGCTCGATGCAGGTGGCCTCCGGCCTGGAATACCTGTTCGGCATGGACCACAGCAAGACCAACCTGCTGGTGGTGATTCTGGTCATGGCCGGGGTGGCCACCGTGGCGGCGGTCTCGGGTGTGGAAAACGGCATTCGCCGCCTGTCCAACCTGAACATCATGCTGTTCAGCGGCTTGCTGATCTTCGTGCTGCTGGGTGGCGAAACCCTGTACCTGCTCAACGGCTTCGTGCAGAACATTGGCGATTACCTCAACGGTATCGTGCTGAAGACCTTCGACCTCTACGTGTACGAAGGCTCGGGTGACAAGTCCGAGCGCTGGCTCGGCCTGTGGACCGTGTTCTACTGGGCCTGGTGGATTTCCTGGGGCCCGTTCGTAGGGATGTTCATCGCCCGTATTTCCAAGGGCCGCACCGTGCGCCAGCTGGTGATGGGCGTATTGCTGATCCCGCTGGGCTTCACCCTGGCCTGGTTGTCGATCTTCGGCAACACGGCGCTGGACCTGGTAATCAACCAGGGTGCGGTGGAACTGGGCAAGACAGCGCTGGAACAACCGTCGATGTCGATCTACCAGCTGCTGGAATACTTCCCGGCAGCCAAGATCGTGATCGGTGTGGCGGTATTCGTCGGCTTCGTCCTGTTCCTCACCCCGGCCGACTCCGGCGCGGTGATGATGGCCAACCTGTCCTGCAAGGGCGGCAAGGTGGACGAAGACGCCCCGCACTGGATGGTGGTGTTCTGGTCGGTGGTCATCACCCTGGTCACCATCGGCCTGCTGTTCGCCGGTAATTTCGAGGCCATGCAGACCATGGTGGTGCTGGCGGGGCTGCCGTTCTCGGTGGTGCTGGTGCTGTTCATGTTCGGCCTGTACAAGGCGATGAAACAGGACGTGGTGGTCGAGCAGGAGCGTGCCGAGCTGGCTGCCCGTGGCCGTCGCGGCTTCAGCGAGCGCCTGACCCAGCTGGAGCTGCAGCCGACCCAGGCGGTGGTGCAGCGCTTCATGGACAAGCACGTCAGCCCGGCGCTGAAAGATGCCGCCGCGCAGTTGCAGACCCTGGGCTTCGAGGTGGAAACCCGTGTTGGCCAGTCGCGCAACCTGATGGGCCTGCGGGTGATGATGGAAGAGGGTAACCCGTTCGTCTACGAAGTGAGCCTGGACGGCTACCTGGCGGCGCCGAGCGAAGCACCCGTGGAAGGCGAGCCGGAAGTCCGCCAGCGCTTCTATCGAGCCGAGGTGTACCTGCACGATGGCAGCCAGGAGTACGACCTGATGGGCTTCGCGCCGGAGCAGATCGTGCGTGACGTGCTGGACCAGTTCGAAAGCCACCGGCAATTGCTGGCGCGCGTCTACAGCTGATAGCGGTGCTGTAAGGCAAAAGGCCTTGCTCTGTGGAGCAAGGCCTTTTTGTTTGCGCTGAGCACTATGTAACGCGATGAGGCGCCAGGCGTGTTGCAGCCTCCTGGTTTTTCACGGAGGCATGCGCGACATGAACAGTACCTACAACCGCACGTTCGATTTCAAACAGGCTGTCGCCAGGCAATTCGCGGGCCGGCCAAGCCTGCGCCAAGTCGCCAGCGAAGAGCTGCTGAAAGTGATGCTGGTCGAATTGCCATGGCTGGTCGACGTGACGCCCGCGCTGTCAACCGGCGAGCCGTTGGTACTCGACAGCCCCGACCCCGACACGCCGCACTGGACCACCCAGCCTTTGCTCGAACGGGTGTTGCAAGCACTGCTGGACCCTGAGTTGCTGAGCATCGAACCCTTGGCAGACGGGCGGCATTACAACCTCGGGCTTACCGGCGCATATCGTTTTCCAGGGTCTCGCAACGAACTGGATACCCGGCGGTTGGAGGGCCTGTCGCCCGCGTTGAATGAATTGGTGGCGTGCTTGCCACAACGTTTTGCCGAGGCCCAGCTCCGCTACTGGGCGGCTGAAGGTAGTTCGGGCGTGAGCCGCGACCGCTGGTTGCAGCTGTTGCTTAAAACTGCCCTGCTGCGCGGGTTGCCCCTGCAAGGCCTGGACAAGCAGGAGCAGGCCTGCATTCGCGGGCTGATCCGCGCCGGTGCCGACCAGCCGCCGGTATTTTTCGTTCAGGCGCAACTGACCCGTGCCGGGCTGCAATACGATGAGCCACTGTGCCACTTGCTGGTGCTCGGCGAGTGGGATGAGCGGCAGGTCGTGTTGTGGTGCGCGCCGTCGGGCGTGGTGCGCAGCTTTGCCTCGCTGGCCGCATTCGGTGACGCTCTGCGCGATGAGCTGGCGCAACGCTACACCTTCGAGCAGATGAGCTGGCAGCGCTACCCTGTCGAGGGTAACGTGTTTGCCCTGCAGGTTTCCCTGCTGCTTGAAACGCTGTTCCACAGGGTTGACCAGGTGCGCTGCAGCGGGCTGAAGGACATTGCGCATCTTGAGCAGCGTTTCGCTCAACTGAGTGATCTTTCGTCGTGGTTTGTCAGTTACGATAACGACACGCCTGCGGTTGGGCTGCCATTGGGTTTGCGCGCCAGTACTGCCCAGGACAGTTTTGCCTGGTGCGCCGCGTTACTGCAGATTGCGGTGTGCCAGCTCGACAGCGACGGTGTCGCTGCGCTGGACGGCGTCCAGTCGCTGCAGGCGTTCACCCGGCAGCAACTGGCGCAGCAAATCAGCCAGGATTACGCAGATGACGTTTCACCAGACGACTTGCTATTGGACCTGTACCAGGCGCAAGGCGTACCGGGCGGTGCGGCAACCGGTACCGGCGGGGGGGAGCCGCTGACATTCGCCGGTCGCAAGAGCCTCTGCGAGTTTGCCATCGGCAACCTGACGTCCCTCAAGGGGGCAAGCATCGAGCAGGTTCACCGCCGGGATGGCAGCCCCGCGCCAAGCTGGCTGACTGCCGATGTGGCCAGGCAGCTGGTGGCCAAAGTGGATATTGGTTGCCATTACCCGAACTATGTCGCCACCCAGCTGGACGATCCTGCCACGCGTGCGGACCGGGTCAAACGGTTTGCTCTCGAGTGGCGCAGCGCAATGCTGGCCAGCGCGGTCACCGCCAAGCTCGATCGCAAGGTCTCGGAGGCTGGGCTGCAATGCGTGGTTGATTTCTGCGCCGGGCATGTGGACCCGGAAACACCGCGCATGACGCTGCTCCCCCTGGCATTCAAGCGCAGTTCGACGTCGCGGCTAAGCGACCAGGTGCGCGGCATGTACATCCTGTTTTGTGCCGAGCCGTCACTGGTGCTGCTGTATCGCCCGTTGTTCCGCCAGGACACCCTGCGTGAATATGCCAGCCTTGCCGCCTTGCTGGAGCATGTGCGCACGTCGCCGTTGTTGCAGACCAGCATCGTTGACTGGATGGACCCGCAGGTTCGTTCCATCTATCAGAACGGTGGGTTCAAGGAGCCGCACATCGCCGTTATCGGTATCGATTTCTACACGGCGCCGGCAACACCGGAACCCGCCAGCCTGGCTATCGGGTACTGGCGCAACAACCTGGACGAGAGATTCTACAAGGCCAACCGCGACCTGCTCGTGGAGCTTGCCGACGAGCAATCGGTATCCAATGCCGAGAACCGTTGGCGGACACTTGGCGAAGGCGCCTGGCTGCTGTTCGATGTGGTGACGCTGCTGATTCGTGGCCCTGTGGCTTCGGTGGCCTGGCTGGTGCAACTGTTGGGCGCATTGGAAAACGACCTGCAGGCACTTGAGCAGGGTGACGAATTCGGCCGTTCGGCCGCAGTTGTCGACTTGATGCTGAACATCGGCATGGCGTTGCTGCATACGGGCAGGAAGGGAGAGGCCCCCACGCTCCATGAATTACCAGGAGCAGATGCTTTCGAAGGGCCTGGTGCGCAACGTGGGGCCTTTGCCGAGATTACTGTAGCCCCTGTGCAGACGACTGTAGCCGCCGGCGCAGCGCTGCCCGGTCGCTGGCAAGATCTGGCCTGGCGGGGGCAGAATGGTTTCAACTTCTACTCCTCGGCACAGCGCAAGGCACTCCGGGCGATGCGTTCCAGTGTCTCGCTCGACGGCCTGGAACCGTTGAGCCGCGGGCCAGCTGCCGGTTCGTACCGTATCGATGACAAGTATTACGTGGCCATGGCTGGGGATGTCTATCAGGTCGGGCGATTGCAAGTTGGCATGCTGATAGTCGGGCCCGACGGCACCTTGGGGCCGCGGCTGAAACTTGAAAATGGCGCGTGGCGTGTTGATAGCGGGTTAGCCAACTTCGGCGGCATGAATCAAAGCGCTACATCGGGCTGGCTGGCAAAGCGGTTCCAGAAGTTGCATGAAAAGATCAATGAACTGGACAAGCGAGCCATCAGTGCGAGACAGGCGTTTGGTGAAAAAGCCACGAACTCGCTGAAAACCAAGAAAGAGCTGCAAACCTTGAAAAACCTGAGGGAAACGGCTGCCGCCAAATTAGCCTCGCTGCCGCAGGGTGATGCAGCTGCACAAATGCAGGATCTGCTGAAGCTGTACGATGAGCGCATTGCCAAGAAGGAGCAGGACAGCCTCCAGGCGATAGACCTGTCTATTCAGGAACTGGAGGCCGCAGTCCGTGCCGAACAGGAACTGCTGCCTTTGCTGACGAGCCTCAAGGAACCGAAATATGCCAGTGAACGGCAGAAGGGTAGCTGGGATGCCATTCTCTCACAGCATGAGACGAATGTTCGCGAGGGCCTGATCCGCGACACCGATTTCGTCATCACCGAGTTGTGGAACCTCGTGGATTACCCGCAACTCGTCGAAATGCAAAAAGCTCTAGATGGGCGGCCAATTGCTGAAGTTTCAGAATTGTACCGGCAGTTTCGCCGCAGGCTGGGAATCGTCGTCGACCTGCAGGCGCGCATACTGCAGGGCTTTGAGCAGCTCGATCATGTGTTGGCTGGTACCGATGCGGGATTGGCGATTACCAGTGTGGCAGGGAAACCTCCTGCCACCGTTGCGCAATTGATTGCCTCGCGTAGCGTCAGCACGGTTCAACTGCGTTTTCACCAGGTAATGAACCTGGCTGACCTTACCCTGCACCTAGACAGCGAGACTGGGCAGGAAACGCTTGCCGGCTACCGGGAAGAGCTGGCGAGCCAGAGCTTGCGAAATGCGGCTGACGCCCACGGTGAGTTGGATTTTGCCAACCTGCCGGCGCAGGACCGGATCGTCATCCTGCAGGAAGCCTGGGATGAATATTCCGCCGCACTGTTCAACAGTGACCGAATTCTCAACGAGGGCAGCGAGCTGATCGAGCCTGCCATGCTCGAGCGATACCGAGAGCAGCTTGGCAAGCTCAAGCTGGATGCGGGTAGCCGCCTGGTCGAGGCGGTTCGCGAGCAGGATGAAGGCATCGTGCCGGTCAGGCGTTCGCCCTATCAGGTGTCCAGCAAAAAGCAAAAGGTGGTACGCAATAAACAAGGCCAGTTGCTGATCGGTACCGAGATTGAAGGAGAGCCACTGCTTGAGGTGCGTGAGGGAGTAAGCAATGTATTACTGGCCACGTTCGAGAAGGTAGGGGGCGAATGGCAAGAGCGTGTGGAGGAACAACCTTCACCGGCTGAAGCGTCATCGCCTGGTGACTTGGCCATGTGGGTACAGTCACTGCTGGACGACGGCAAAGCGCTTAGGTTGAAGGCCGAGTCGTACGTTGCAAACGATATCAAAGATTCCGTGCTTATCGGGTTGTTCGACCGGCAGCTGAGAAAGCTCGACCAGGCTGCCAGTACGGTAGGCGATGCGGGCGGCAACAACGCGTTGCTCAAAACTCTGGAGAAAGAAGCGGATGAGTTGCGCACGGATAAAAGGCTCAAGCTCACCAGGCTTTACACCGACACCAATTATCCCTCTGCCGAAGCCCTGGCTTTCCTCCATGCCGAGAACCTGATCGAGGTGGTATACAACGAACGGCGAACCATGCAGAACAACAGTGCATTTGACGAATACAAGGTGCTGCGCTTGCCGGGCAAGCGTAATCTGTGGGCTGCGCATTTCCATTTAGCCTCGCCTAGCGCTGTCGCCACAGATTTCGTCGTCGGCCACCTGAAGACCTGGAGCCAGCGCCGCATGAGCAACTACCAGGCTGCACAGGCGGGCCAGCGGCTGCACCGTGGCAAGCTCACGCTGGAGCAGGCCCAGGGGATCATCCCTTTCCAGTGAGTGGTAACCGTTGAAGGGCTTTCTTCAGTGGTTGGCGTAGCGTCCATTCTTGCCATGCCCCGGCATGGCAAGATTGCTGCGTACGGCAATCATCTGCCTGAGCCTGATCAGTTCGATTCCCTGGCTTTCCAGCCGTGGCAGCTCGTGCTCCAGCACTTGCAGCGTCTGTGGGTAGGGGTGCCCGATCAGCACCGCTGAGCCTTGCTTGCGAGCGAGGCTGATGCCTTGCCGAAGCTGCCCGGCAATGGCTTCGGTGGTGCGCACGTCGTCGAGAAACACATCCCGCGAGACATGCGCCAGGCCTTGTGCCTGAGCTTCGGCAGCGGCCACCGTGGCCGCACTGGTGCGGCTGTCGACGAAGAACAGATGGCGCCGTTGCAGCTCGCCCATCAGCCAGGCCATGGGCGCGCGCTGGGCTGTCATGCGGCTGCCCATGTGATTGTTGATGCCTGCAGCGTAGGGCACCTTGGCCAACGCGCTGTCCAGGCGCTGCGCCAGCTGTTCGATGGGGAGGCCAGGGTGCCAGGCATAGGGCCCGTCGGCCGGGTCCATGGGCATGTGCAGGATGACCGTCTTGCCGGCCTTGTGTGCCTGACGGGCGAAGTCGGTGGCATGCGGGGTGTCGGGCATGATCGCCATGGTCACCGGCCCGGGCAGGGCCAGGGTGCGGCTGTCGCGTTCGGGGCTCTGGCCCAGGTCGTCGATGATGATGCTCATGTAGGCCTTGCCGGCCGGTGCCGCGTGCGCGACCCCGGCCAACAGACAGAACAACAGACACAACAGATAACGCATGGGGTGGGTCAGTCGCCCTTGGTGATGTTCAGGCCCTTGAGCAGGCTCAGGGCCTGGCTCAGCTGGAAGTCGTCATCCTGTGGGCGCTCCTTGCGCTTGCCGCTGCCGGTCGGGCGGTCGGCGCCGCCGTTGCCGTTGCCCAGGTGGCCCTGCAGGTCGGCTTCCTTGAAGTTGTCGGTGTCGGCTTCGGCAGTGAGCTTGGCCGGGCGTACTTCGATGTCGGGGACGATGCCCTGGGCCTGGATCGAGCGACCATTGGGGGTGAAGTACAACGCAGTGGTCAACTTCAGGGCACGGTCGTTGGCCAGCGGCAGCACGGTCTGCACCGAGCCTTTGCCGAAGCTGTCGGTGCCCATCAGCACGGCGCGTTTCTGGTCTTGCAGGGCGCCGGCGACAATTTCCGAGGCCGAGGCGCTGCCGCCGTTGATCAGCACCACCAATGGCACGCCTTCGCTGGCGTCGGCCGGGTCGGCCGAGAAGCGCAGCTCGGAGTTGGCGATGCGGCCCTTGGTGTAGACGATCAGGCCCTTGGTCAGGAAATGGTCGGCCACTTCCACCGCCGACTGCAGCACGCCACCGGGGTTGTTGCGCAAGTCCAGCACTACACCACGCAGCTTCTTGCCGTTGTCCTTGCGCAGCTTGGCCAGCGCCTTGCCCACTTCGTCGCCAGTCTTGACCTGGAACTGGGTGATGCGAATGTAGCCGTAGTCGTTTTCCAGCAGCTGGCTCTTCACGCTCTTGACCTGGATGACAGCACGGGCAAGGGTGACGTCGAACGGGGTACCGCCATCGCGCACCAGCGTCAGGGTGATCTTTTCACCGACCTTGCCGCGCATCTTGTCGACCGCCTCGGTCATGGTCTGGCCACGGGTCGGGGCGCCGTTGATCTTGACGATCAGGTCGCCCGCCTGCACGCCGGCACGCGAGGCCGGGGTGTCATCGATGGGCGAGACCACCTTGATGAAGCCGTCCTCCTGGCCCACTTCGATACCCAGCCCGCCAAACTCGCCGCTGGTGCTTTCCTGCAGCTCCTGGAAGTCCTCGGGGCCGAGGTAGGCCGAGTGCGGGTCGAGGTTGCTGAGCATGCCCTTGATGGCGTTTTCCAGCAGGGTCTTGTCGTCCACCGGCTCCACGTAGGCCGCCTTGATGCGGTCCATGACCTCGGCGAAGGTACGCAGCTCCTCAAGCGGCAGCGGGGCCTTGGCGGTCACCTCGGTGGCCGGTACCGCTGCCGGCTTGGCCGGCTCTGCGGCAGTAGCCAGGGGCGCGCCCACCGCCAGGGCGATGGACAGGGCCAGCTGGGTGAGACGAGGCGAGTGCAGCATGTCGAACGAACTCCTGATCCTGTAGGCGCTCCCTGCGGAGCATCGGCGTGGCCCGTGGGCTACGCCGTAGAAATTTGACTACTTTTCGTACAGAGCCTAGCCCCGGCACCATTGCGAAGGGTCGGTAGGCCGGCCCTGCTGGCGAATGGCGAAATACAAGCCGGCAGCATCCTGGCCGCCGCTGTCGCCAACGGTGGAAATGGCTTCGCCGGCCTTGACGATGTCACCGGCGCTCTTGAGCAGGCTCTGGTTATGCCCATACAGGCTCAGGTAACCGTTGCCATGGTCGAGGATGACCAGAAGCCCGGCACCGCGCAACCAGTCGGCGAACACCACGCGCCCGCCGTGCACGGCACGTACCTGGGTGCCCGGGCTGGCGCTGATCATTACCCCGTCCCACTTGGCACGGGCATCGCTGCCGCGGGCATCACCGAAGCGTGCCAGTAATCGACCATTGACTGGCCAGGGAAGTTTTCCCCGTGCAGCAGAAAATGCGCCACCGTAGCTCGCGCCGTCGCTGGAAACCATCGGGCCCAGGGTGGTGCGGGCTTTTTTCGGTGGCTCTGCGGGTTCGCTGTCTTGCTCGCGCGCGGCGGCCGCAGCCAGGGCTTCCTGCTGGCGGCGTTTTTCCGCCTCCTGCTGGGCCAGCAAGGCTTTCTTGCGCGCCTCTTCGGCCTCGCGGGCCTGGCGGGCAAGGGTTTCCTCGATGGTCTTGAGTACTTTGGCCAGGTCGGCCTGGTCCTGCTCGCGCGACTGCAGCTTCTGGTCGCGGTCCTTCATGTCGCTGTTGAGCTTGGCCAGTACCTGCTGGCGTTTGCCACGCTCGGCTTCAAGGGCCTGGCGGCGGCTGTCGAGATCGGCGCGCTGGGCCAGCAGCTGCTCCTGCTGGGTGGCAATGTCCTTCTCCACGTTGGCCAGCTGGCGCAGGGTTTCGTTGAAGGTGCGCAGCTGCTCCAGGCGCGCCTTGCTCAGGTAGTCGTAGTAGGTGAGGGTGCGGGCAAACTTCTCGGGGTTCTGCTGGTTGAGCAGCAGCTTGAGATATTCCTCACGGCCATTCTGGTAGGCCGAACGGGCCTGGATGGCAATCAGTCGTTGCTGTTCAACGCGGGCGCTCTGGAGTTTTTTTTTCTCGGTATCAAGGCGCTCCAGCTCGCCCTCGGTCTTTTTTAGTTCTTGCTGCAGCGCCTCCACCTGCTTTTCGAGGTTGCCGATATCGGTCTCGGTAGCTTTGAGGTCCTTCTGCACACCGGCCTTTTCTTCCTGGAGCTTGCTCAGCGTCTTCTTGAGCTCGGCAATATCCTGGCGGGTGGCGTCCAGTTGCTGCTGGGTCTGTGCACGCTCATCGGCAAAGGCCGGACTGAGCAGGCAGGACAGGGCTAGGAGGATCAGGGCGCGAAGCATGGGGTTTGGCGTACCAAGGATGGAGACTGGCCTAGTATGCCCGCGTGGGCGTGCAAAAAAAACGCCTCGCTGCGGGTGCAGGGGGGCGTTTGTCTGGAATTCATGTGGAAGGGGGCTGCTGTGCAGCCCCCAGGCGCACGATCAGGCGTCCACCAGGATTGAAGTACCGGTCATTTCCACTGGCTTCTCCATCCCCAGCAGCTTCAGCATGGTCGGCGCCACGTCGGCCAGCACGCCGCCATCACGCACTTTCAGGTTGCGCTTGCCAACATAGATGAACGGCACCGGCTCGGTGGTGTGCGCGGTGTGCGCCTGGCCGGTGCTTTCGTCTTCCATCTGCTCGACGTTGCCGTGGTCGGCGGTGATCAGTGCTTCGCCACCCACCTTGTCCAGCGCGTCGACGATGCGGCCGACGCAGCCATCCAGGGCCTCGACAGCCTTCACTGCCGCCTCGAATACGCCCGTGTGGCCAACCATGTCGCCGTTGGCGTAGTTGACCACGATCACGTCATAGCGTTGCTGCTCGATGGCTTCGACGATGCGGTCGGTCACCTCCGGCGCGCTCATTTCCGGCTGCAGGTCGTAGGTGGCGACCTTCGGCGACGGGATCAGAATGCGCTCTTCGCCTTCGAACGGCTCTTCGCGGCCACCGGAGAAGAAGAAGGTCACGTGTGCGTACTTCTCGGTTTCGGCGATGCGCAGCTGGGTCTTGCCGTTTTTCGCCAGGTACTCGCCCAGCACGTTGTTCAGGCTGGCCGGTGCAAAGGCGGCAGGTGCCGGGATCTTCGCCGAGTACTGGGTGAGGCCGATGTAGGCTGCCAGCTTGGGCAGGCGGGCGCGCGGGAATTCGTTGAAATCGGCTTCGACGAATACACGCGATAGCTCGCGGGCACGGTCGGCACGGAAGTTCATGAACACCACGGCGTCGCCATCTTCGACCTTGACCGCATCGCCGATGCGCGTGGCTTTCACGAACTCGTCGCTCTCGTCACGGGCGTAGGCCGCTTCCAGGCCTGCCAGGGCGGTGTCGGCGGTGTACTCGGCAGCGCTGTCGACGATCAGGTTGTAGGCGGCGCTGACGCGGTCCCAGCGGTTGTCGCGGTCCATGGCGTAGTAACGGCCAATGAGGCTGGCGATGCGGCCCTTGCCCAGCCTGGCGAAGGTGGCGTCAAGCAGTTCGATGGACGATTGCGCGCTGCGTGGTGGCGTGTCGCGGCCATCGAGGAAGGCGTGCAGGTAGATCTTTTCGGCGCCCCGTTGCGCAGCCAGTTCGGCCATGGCAACCAGGTGGTCCTGGTGGCTGTGCACGCCGCCGTCGGACAGCAGGCCGAGAATGTGCACGGCCTTGCCGGCATTGGCTGCCTTGTCTACCGCAGCGGTCAGCACCGGGTTTTCGAAGAACTCGCCGTCGCGGATGGCCTTGGTTACCCGGGTGAAGTCCTGGTAGACGACGCGCCCGGCGCCAAGGTTCATGTGGCCGACTTCGGAGTTGCCCATCTGCCCGTCCGGCAGGCCGACATCCATGCCCGAGCCGGAAATGAGGCCATGCGGCTGGCTGGCGCGCAGGCGGTCATAGACCGGTGTATTGGCGGCGTAGATGGCGTTGTATTCGGGGCTTTCGCTGTGGCCGAAGCCATCCAGGATGATCAGGACCAGGGGTTTGGGCGTACTCATCAATCAAACTCACGGTTGTTCAAAGATGATAAAGACACGCATTTTAGGGCAAATACGCCAGCGGCGGCGAATATTCGTCCCATCCCCCGACCGGCGCGCACGGGCTGGCAGGATGAAGGTGGCTTTGCCGCCGGCCCGTCGGGCTTTGGTGGTAATAAGGGGCTGTGTATACTGGCCGACATTTTCAATCGCCTGGAACACCGCTGATGGTTGCTCACCTGATTCAATTCGCGACAGATCACTACATCCTGGTTGCGATCTTCGTTGTTCTGCTGGTCCTGCTGCTGCTCAATGAAATCCGTCGTGGCGGCCAGAGCTTGAGCAATGGCCAGCTGACCGCTCTGGTCAATGCTGACAAGGGCCTAGTCCTCGACATCCGCCCGTCCAAGGAATACGCCGCAGGTCATATCGTCGGCGCGATCAACATTCCGCAGGACAAAGTGGTCAACCGTCTGAGCGAGCTGGAAAAGCACAAGGCCAAGACCCTGATCGTCGTCGACGCCATGGGCCAGCAGTCGGGTGCTGTCTGCAGCGAGCTGCTCAAGGCTGGTTACACCGCCGCCAAGCTGAGCGGTGGCGTTTCCAGCTGGAAAGCCGATAACCTGCCATTGGTGAAGTGATATGAAGCCCGTCATCGTCTACTCCAGCGACTACTGCCCCTACTGCATGCGCGCCAAGTACCTGCTCGAGAGCAAGGGCGTGGCCTTCGAGGAAATCAAGGTCGACGGCAAGCCACAGGTTCGTGCCGAGATGAGCCAGAAGGCCGGCCGCACATCGGTGCCGCAGATCTGGATCGGCAGCACCCATGTCGGTGGATGCGATGACCTCTACGCCCTGGAGCGCGCCGGCAAGCTCGACGCGCTGCTGGCGGCCTGATTTGCCCAGCATTCAAAAACATTAGGATAAGGACCTGCCATGACTGACCAACAGACCAACGGCGCTGCTGCAGAAGACAACAGCCCTCAGTTCTCCATGCAGCGCATCTATGTGCGCGATCTGTCGTTCGAGGCCCCGAAAAGCCCGCAGATCTTCCGCCAGTCCTGGGAGCCGAGCGTAGCCCTGGACCTGAACACCAAGCAGAAGGCCCTGGAAGGCGACTTCCACGAGGTGGTGCTGACCCTGTCGGTCACCGTGAAAAACGGCGAAGAGGTTGCGTTCATCGCTGAAGTGCAGCAGGCCGGTATCTTCCTGATCAAGAACCTGGATGCGGCTTCGATGAGCCACACCCTGGGCGCGTTCTGCCCGAACATCCTGTTCCCGTACGCCCGTGAGACGCTGGACAGCCTGGTGACCCGCGGCTCGTTCCCGGCCCTGATGCTGTCGCCGGTCAACTTCGATGCCCTGTATGCGCAGGAAATGCAGCGCATGCAGGAAGCCGGCGAAGCGCCGACCGTGCAGTAATAGCTGCCGGTATCAGGAAAGCGCCTCTCGGGGCGCTTTTTTGTTGCCTGTGCCGGCCCTTTTCGCGGGCGCGCCCGCTCCCACAGGTAGGGCGCCGCTTTCAAGTGTTGCGCTGTACCTGTGGGAGCGGGCATGCCCGCGAAAAGGCCGGTACGGGTGCAAGATCAGCTCCCGGCGAACCCGTTCTGCCGCCACGCCTCATACACCGTCACTGCCACGGTATTGGACAGGTTCAGGCTACGGCACCCTGGCCGCATCGGCAGGCGCAGGCGCTGTTCGCCCGGCAGGCTGTCCAGCACCTCGGCTGGCAGGCCTCGGCTCTCCGGCCCGAACAGGAAGGCATCGCCCGGCTGGTAAGCCACTTCGTGAAACGGCCGCGAGCCCTTGGTGGTGAACGCGAACAGCCGTGGGTTGCCGAGGCTTTCCAGGCATCCGGCCAGGCTCTCGTGGCGCTTGAGCGTGGCATACTCGTGGTAATCCAGCCCCGCGCGTCGCAGGCGCTTGTCATCCAGTTCGAAGCTGATGGGCTCGATCAGGTGCAGGTCACAGCCGCTGTTGGCGCACAGGCGAATGATGTTGCCGGTATTCGGCGGAATTTCTGGTTGAAAAAGGATGACGTGAAACATGCACGGCTCCAAGCGTGAAGATGACGGGCATTCTACCCCTGAACCTGACGTGCGTTCGAAAGCGTTGCCGCGGGTGATGCTGTCGCTGGCGATTGTCGGGGTAATGGTGGGGCTGATGATCGGCCGCCTGACCGCGCCCGAGGAACGCGAACTGCAGCAGGTGCAGGTGGTACAAGATGGCCTGGAGCTGTGGTTCAACGCCGAGCCCCAGCTGCACGGTGAGAATGTCGAGGGCACGGTGGCGTTGCTGTTCCAGGCTCAGGGCAAGGGCCAGCAGGGGCAATTGAGCCTGCAAGGCAAACCGGTGAGCTGGAAAGTGCAGAGGAGCAAGGAAGGCTTGCTGCTGACGGTGGTCGCCGCGCGCCCTCTGCGCGGCGAATGGGCCGGTGCAGAGGACGCGGGGCGCTGGCGGGTGCAGGTGAAGCTGCACGAATAAAAGAGGGGATTTCCCGGCCTGCCTGTACCGAGGTCCCCAAAACGGGCGGTGTTGCGAATAAAAGAGGGGTTCACCCGGCCTGCCTGTACCAGGGCCCCCGAAACTGGGTATGTATTGCTTATTGCAGGGGCCGTGCCAAGTTTGAAGAGCCCGCGAATACTGGGCTTTCATGGGGATTTGGCCGGTTTTGAGGGGATTTGTGCCTTCGGGAGGTGCATCGGGCACAGGATCGGTGCATCGGGGGCTGAAATGGCTGGGGCCGCTGCGCGGCCCCATCGCGACACGAGGCCGCTCCTGCAGGAGAATGAGCTGCGCCCCAGATGGAGGACAGTTGGCCAACATCTGGGGCGCAGCTCAGAACGCGATCAATTGTAGGAGCGGCCTTGCGTCGCGATGGACTGCGCAGCAGCCGCAAAGATCGAAGGGGTTATACGCTGGTCAGTGGTCGTCACCCTCTTCATCATCGCCACCCGCCACGTTCATCCCCAGCTCCTTGATCTTGCGTGTCAGGGTATTGCGCCCCCAACCCAGCAGCAGCGCCGCGTCGCGGCGACGCCCGGCGGTATGCTTGAGCGCCGTCTCGATCATGATCCGCTCGAAGCTCGGCACGGCGCTGTCGAGCAGGTTCGACTGGCCACGGGTCAGCGCCTGGTCGGCCCACTGGCGCAGCGCCTGTTCCCAGTTGGTGACCGGTGCAGCATCCTGCGGCAGGTTCAGCAGCTCGGGCGGCAGGTCGCCGATCAGCACCTCGCGGCTGGAGGCCATCACGGTGATCCAGCGGCAGGTGTTCTCCATCTGGCGCACATTGCCCGGCCACGGCAGATTGCGAATGAACTCTTCTGTTTCCGGCTTCAGGATCTTCGGCTCGACCGCCAGTTCCTGTGCGGCACGGGCCAGGAAGTGACGGGCCAGGGCCGGTATGTCTTCGCGCCGGTCGGCCAGCCGCGGGATGTGGATGCGGATCACGTTCAGGCGGTGGAACAAGTCCTCACGGAACTTGCCGGCTTGTACCAGCGACTCCAGGTTCTGGTGGGTGGCGGCGATGATGCGCACGTCGACCTTGACCGGCACGTGGCCGCCCACGCGGTAGAACTCGCCATCGGCGAGGACCCGCAGCAGGCGGGTCTGGGTGTCGGCGGGCATGTCGCCGATCTCGTCGAGGAACAGCGTGCCGCCATCGGCCTGCTCGAAGCGGCCGCGGCGCAGGTTGGCTGCGCCGGTGAAGGCGCCTTTCTCATGGCCGAACAGTTCCGATTCCATCAGGTCCTTGGGAATGGCGGCCATGTTCAGGGCAATGAACGGTGCCGCCGCGCGCGGGCTGTGGCGGTGCAGGGCATGCGCCACCAGCTCCTTGCCGGTACCGGATTCGCCATTGATCAGCACGGTGATGTTGGAGTGGCTGAGGCGGCCAATGGCGCGGAATACCTCCTGCATCGCCGGTGCTTCACCGATGATCTCCGGGGTGCGCGCAAGGTTCTGTGGCACGTCCAGCCCTTGTTGTTCCTGGGCGTGCTGATTGGCGCGTTTCACCAGCGAGACCGCTTCGTCCACGTCGAATGGCTTGGGCAGGTACTCGAAGGCGCCGCCCTGGTACGACGCCACGGCGCTGTCCAGGTCGGAATGGGCGGTCATGATGATGACTGGCAGGCGCGGATGCTGTTCGCGAATCTGCGCCAGCAGGTCCAGGCCGCTGGTGCCGGGCATGCGGATATCGGAAATGATCACGTCCGGTTGCTGGCGTGCCAGGCGGCCCATCACGCCGTCAGCGCTGTCGAAGCTCTGGGTGGTCATGCCTTCCTGTTGCAGGGCTTTTTCCAGGACCCAGCGGATGGAGCGATCATCGTCGACGATCCATACGGTTTCACTTCGGCTCATGAGGCGGTGGCTCCTTGTTCCAGAGGCAGGTAGATCGAAAAGGCGGTGTGGCCTGCATGGCTTTCACACTCGATCAGGCCCTGGTGCTGGCTGATGATGTTCTGGGTAATGGCCAGGCCCAGCCCGGTACCGTCCGGGCGGCCGCTGACCATGGGGTAGAAGAGGGTGTCCTGCAGTTCCGGCGGGATGCCGGGACCGTTGTCGATGATTTCCACGCGTGCCACCAGGCGATGGCGCACGTGGCCGATGGTGAACTGGCGCAGGGCCCGGCTGCGCAGGGTGATGCGGCCCAGGCGCAACTCGTTCTGCGAACTGATTGCCTGCATGGCGTTGCGCACGATGTTGAGCACGGCCTGGATCATCTGCTCGCGGTCGATCAGCACGTCCGGCAGGCTGGGGTCGTAGTCGCGCACCAAGGCGATGCAGCCCTGGCTTTCCGCTTCGACCAGGCTGCAGACCCGCTCCAGTACTTCGTGAATGTTGGTCATGGCCAGCGACGGCAACTTGTTCGAACCGAGCATGCGGTCGACCAGGTTGCGCAGGCGGTCGGCCTCTTCGATGATCACGTTGGTGTAGTCGCGCAGGCCTTCCTCGGGCAATTCGCGCGCCAGCAGCTGGGCGGCGCCGCGAATGCCGCCGAGGGGGTTCTTGATTTCGTGGGCGAGGCCGCGCACCAGCATCTTGGTGGTTTCCTGCTTGCTCAGCTGGGCCTCTTCCTTGGTGATGCGCAGCAGCCGGTCACGCGGGTGTACTTCGAGCAGCAGCAGGGTCTGGCCCAGGTGCAGGATTGGCGTTACCGCGTAGTCGACGGTGATGGTCTGCCCGGTCAGCGAAGTGAGCTGCGCTTCGCGCTTGGTGAATGGGTGCGCCTGCTCGACTGCCTGGCGCAGTGAGCTGAGAGCCTCGCTCGATTCGGTGAACAGCTCGCTGATGAACTGCCCGTGGCTGCGCTGCCCACTGACCGCCAGCAGCATTTCCGCAGCCGGGTTCATGTATTCCAGGCACAGCTCGGCATTGAGCAGTAGCGTGGCAGTGGTCAGGTTGTCCAGAAGCAGACGGTGCTGTGCATCGCTGATGGTCATAAGGCGTCGTTGACCTCTTTTGGCGCTTGTCGACGATGGCTGTGGCCAGGGCCGGACGCGCTGTGGAATCCGCTGATGCAAGCAAAATGCAAGAAACAAACCAAGGCTCCGAAAAGAAGCGGATTTTGCCTGTCAGCGCCCAGAATTGCGCTAATTCGGGCCAGAATGCCTTGATTTATCGGTTCTTGTGACCTGTTTTGGGCGACGGCAGCGGCGGTTGGTACACATTAATGCACCAATATGGAGCATAGAGGAATTTGGAGCCTGTGGGCTCGTGGGTGCGCGCAACAGATCCGCTGCCGGCGACTCAGCCTGCCGCAGGCGTGGCCGTTCCCTGTTCCGGCACCCGTTGTGGGCATTGTTCCGCTGGCGTGAAGGGCGCGATACCTGTGGCGCTGGCATAGAACACCAGGATTTCGGCGGGCGCTTCTGCAGTGTGCCCTCGATGCAGGCCGCCTACGATCTCGGCCAGGGCATCGCCTGCATTGAGCATTACCCGTATGCCAGCAGCGTTTTCGACTTCGATCTGTCCAGCGAGCAGGTAGCCGGCATTGGGGGCCAGGTGGCAATGCCAGTCCATGGTCGTGCGCGCAGGTATGCGGATCTTCATCAGCGACAGTTCGGGGCGACCGCTGGGGTAGGTCGTGTAGGGTGTCTGGTCCCAGGCCACTTGCGTGCGCAGGAGGGTCTTGGCTTCTATCGCGTCCGCTTGTGCCGGGGGGGTGTCGCAACCTGCGATGAACAAGGCAGTGAGCAGGAGTAGTGCTGTGCGCATGGCAATCTCCTCGTTTCAGGAGAGTGGATTGTGCGGACTCAGCGATGGCCTTGTTTGTAGGAAGCATCTGAATCGGTGGGGCTTGAAACAAAAACGGCCTTCAGGAGAAGGCCGTTTCCGGTGAGCTCATCGACGCAGGCGCGCCGATCAGATCAGCAGCTGTAGTACAGCTCGTATTCCAGCGGGTGTACGAAGGTGCGGACCTTGATCTCTTCTTCGCTCTTCAGCTCGATGAAGGCATCGATGAAGTCGTCGGAGAACACGCCGCCCTTGGTCAGGAACGCACGGCCTTTGTCCAGCTCTTCCAGGGCTTCTTTCAGGCTGCCGCAAACCTGTGGGATGTCCTTGGCCTCTTCAGGCGGCAGGTCGTACAGGTTCTTGTCGGCCGCATCGCCTGGGTGGATCTTGTTCTGGATACCGTCCAGGCCGGCCATCAGCAGGGCCGCGAAGGCCAGGTATGGGTTGGCCGATGGGTCCGGGAAGCGTGCTTCGATACGGCGGGCTTTCGGGCTGCCGACGTAAGGAATACGGATCGAGGCGGAACGGTTGCGGGCGGAGTAGGCCAGCATTACCGGGGCTTCGAAACCTGGGACCAGACGCTTGTAGGAGTTGGTCGACGGGTTGGTGAAGCCGTTCAGGGCCTTGCCGTGCTTGATGATACCGCCGATGAAGTACAGGGCGGTGTCGGACAGGCCGGCATAGCCTTCGCCAGCGAAGGTGTTCTTGCCGTCTTTCCAGATCGACATGTGCACGTGCATGCCCGAGCCGTTGTCGCCATACAGTGGCTTCGGCATGAAGGTGGCGGTGCGGCCGTAAGCGTCGGCAACGTTGTGCACCACGTATTTCAGGGCCTGTACTTCGTCAGCCTTCTTCACCAGGGTGTTGAACTTGACGCCGATTTCGTTCTGGCCGGCAGTCGCCACTTCGTGGTGGTGGACTTCGACGGTCTGGCCCATTTCTTCCAGTGCGTTGCACATGGCAGTACGGATTTCGTGGTCGTGGTCGAACGGCGGGACTGGGAAGTAGCCGCCTTTCACGCCCGGACGGTGGCCCTTGTTGCCGCCTTCGATGTCAGCGCCGGTCATCCACGAGCCTTGCTCGGAGAAGATCTTGAACATCGAACCGGAGATGTCCGACTGGAACTTCACTTCGTCGAAGATGAAGAACTCTGGCTCGGGACCGGCGAATACGGTGTCACCGATGCCGGTGCTCTTCAGGTACTCTTCGGCGCGCTTGGCGATGGCACGCGGGTCACGGTCGTAGCCCTGCATGCTCGACGGGTCGACGATGTCGCAGGTCAGGATCAGGGTCGGTTCTTCGGTGAACGGGTCCAGTACGGCAGTTTCGTCGACCGGCATCAGGATCATGTCGGAGGCTTCGATGCCTTTCCAGCCAGCGATGGAGGAACCGTCGAACATCTTGCCGACTTCGAAGAAGTCGTCGTCCAGCGCATCACGCGCCGGCATGGTCACGTGGTGCTGAGTGCCTTTGGTGTCCGTGAAACGCAGATCAATCCACTTGACGTCATGATCTTTGATGAGTTGAACCGACTTCGACATGTTGTCCTCCGGATGGTCTAGGGCGCGGTGGGCCGCTGCCCTGGAAAAAGGGTGTTGCCGGGCGCGGATAGTCGGCCAAGCGTACCTGCCTCACAAGGGAGCAAATTGCATGCCAGTGCCCGAAAATGGCGAGTGCGGGATAAAAAGGGGCGTTTGTAGGCATCTGCCAGGCTTGGAACGAGCGAGCGTGCACTCTTAGGAGGCAGAAATTCAGTGTAGAGCACCAAACAAGTGCACGGCGTAACGTGCGTGCTTTGTTTGAGGGCCTCATCGCGGATAGATCCGCTCCTACCGGGTGTGCGCTCGCGAAGAGGCCGGCACAGGCGCCGCAAATCCTGCTTCGTGCATTTATCTGAAAGCTTCTGATCAAAAGTTGGTCAAATCCTGAGCAATTTCCGCTATAATTCGCGCCCCTCATTTTCGGCAGGCCCTGCGCGCGCTGTTAACCAATGAAACTTATCGTCAAAGTCTTCCCAGAAATCACCATCAAGAGCCGGCCGGTGCGCAAGCGCTTCATCCGCCAGCTCGGCAAGAACATCCGCAACGTGCTCAAGGACCTCGACCCTGAGCTCGCGGTGGAGGGTGTCTGGGACAACCTCGAAGTGGTCACCCGCGTCGAAGACGAGAAAGTCCAGCGCGAGATGATCGAGCGCCTCACCTGCACCCCGGGTATCACCCATTTCCTGCAGGTAGAGGAGTACCCCCTGGGTGACTTCGACGACATCGTTGCCAAGTGCAAGCACCACTTCGGCCACTTGCTGGCTGGCAAGCACTTCGCCGTGCGCTGCAAGCGCGGTGGCCACCATGACTTCACCTCGATGGACGTCGACCGCTACGTCGGCAGCCAGCTGCGCCAGCAATGCGGCGCCGCCGGTATCGAGCTGAAGAACCCGGATGTACTGGTGCGCATCGAAATCCGCGACCAGCGCCTGTACGTCATCCATAGCCAGCACAACGGCATCGGCGGCTACCCGCTGGGTGCCCTGGAGCAGACCCTGGTGCTGATGTCCGGTGGCTTCGATTCCACCGTGGCGGCCTACCAGATGATGCGCCGTGGCCTGATGACCCATTTCTGCTTCTTCAACCTCGGCGGCCGTGCCCACGAGCTGGGCGTGATGGAAGTGGCCCACTACCTGTGGAAGAAGTTCGGCAGCAGCCAGCGCGTGCTGTTCATCAGCGTGCCGTTCGAAGAAGTGGTCGGCGAGATCCTCAACAAGGTCGACAACAGCTACATGGGCGTAACGCTCAAGCGCATGATGCTGCGTGGTGCGGCCCATATGGCAGACCGCCTGCAGATCGATGCGCTGGTGACCGGCGAGGCGATTTCCCAGGTGTCCAGCCAGACCCTGCCGAACCTGTCGATCATCGACTCGGCCACCGACAAGCTGGTGCTGCGCCCGCTGCTGGCCAGCCACAAGCAGGACATCATCGACCAGGCCACCGAGATCGGCACCGCCGACTTCGCCAAACACATGCCAGAATATTGCGGCGTGATCTCGGTGAACCCGACCACCCATGCCAAGCGTCACCGCATGGAGCATGAAGAAAAGCAGTTCGACATGGCCGTGCTGGAGCGCGCCCTGGAGCGGGCCAAGTTCATTTCCATCGACCACGTGATCGATGAGCTGGGCAAGGACATCGAAATCGAGGAAGTGACCGAGGCGCTGCCCGGCCAGATCGTCATCGATATTCGTCACCCCGATGCCCAGGAAGACCAACCCCTGGTGCTGGACGGTATCGAAGTCCAGGCCATGCCGTTCTACGCGATCAACAGCAAGTTCAAGCACCTGGATGCCAACCGCCAGTACTTGCTGTATTGCGACAAAGGTGTGATGAGCCGTCTGCACGCACACCACCTGCTCAGTGAGGGACATGCCAATGTGCGTGTTTATCGTCCGGCATAAGACGCCAGGGCTGTATGGCGGCAGCATCCGCCATCGCCCTCCCGACCATCGGGCCCGCTGAGCCTCAAAGCGTACATATTCGCCGCCTACACTGGCGGCAACCGAATCCTCTGATCGAGATACAGTTGTGATCGAAAATCTGCGTAACATCGCCATCATCGCCCACGTTGACCATGGTAAAACCACCCTGGTCGACAAACTCCTGCGCCAGTCCGGCACCCTGGAGCGTAACGAGCTCAACGACGAGCGCGTGATGGACTCCAACGACCAGGAAAAAGAGCGCGGCATTACCATCCTGGCGAAAAACACCGCCATCCGCTGGAACGACTACCGCATCAACATCGTCGACACCCCCGGCCACGCCGACTTCGGTGGCGAGGTTGAGCGTGTAATGTCGATGGTCGACTCGGTGCTGCTGCTGGTCGACGCCCAGGACGGCCCGATGCCGCAAACCCGCTTCGTGACCAAGAAGGCCTTCGAAGCCGGCCTGAAGCCGATCGTGGTCATCAACAAGGTCGACCGCCCAGGTGCGCGTCCTGACTGGGTTCTGGACCAGATCTTCGACCTGTTCGACAACCTCGGCGCCACCGACGACCAGCTGGACTTCCAGGTTGTCTACGCCTCGGCCCTGAACGGCATCGCCGGCCTGGACCACACCAACATGGCCGAAGACATGACCCCGCTGTACCAGGCCATCGTCGACCACGTACCGGCCCCGACCGTTGACGTCGACGGCCCGTTCCAGATGCAGATCTCGGCACTGGACTACAACAGCTTCCTCGGCGTGATCGGCGTTGGTCGTATCGCCCGCGGCCGCATCAAGCCGAACACCCCGGTCATCGCCATCGACACCGAAGGCAAGAAGCGCAACGGCCGTATCCTGAAGCTGATGGGCCACCACGGCCTGCACCGTGTCGACGTCGAAGAAGCCACCGCTGGCGACATCGTCTGCATCAGCGGTTTCGACGAGCTGTTCATCTCCGACACCCTGTGCGACATGAACCACGTCGAAGCGATGAAGCCGCTGACCGTTGACGAGCCAACCGTTTCGATGACCTTCCAGGTCAACGACTCGCCGTTCTGCGGCAAGGAAGGCAAGTTCGTCACCAGCCGTAACATCAAGGAACGTCTGGACAAGGAGCTGCTGTACAACGTTGCCCTGCGCGTTGAAGAAGGCGACTCGGCTGACAAGTTCAAGGTTTCCGGCCGTGGTGAGCTGCACCTGTCGGTACTGATCGAAACCATGCGTCGTGAAGGCTTCGAGATGGCTGTAGGCCGTCCTGAAGTGATTATCCGCGAGGTGAACGGCGTCAAGCAGGAACCGTACGAGAACGTCACCATCGACATCCCTGAAGAATCGCAGGGCAAGGTCATGGAAGAAATGGGCCTGCGTAAAGGCGACCTGACCAACATGGCGCCGGATGGCAAGGGCCGTGTACGTCTGGAGTACAACGTACCTGCTCGTGGCCTGATCGGTTTCCGTAACCAGTTCCTGACCCTGACCAACGGTGCCGGCATCCTGACCTCGATCTTCGATCGCTACGACACCATGAAGCCAGGCCATATGTCCGGCCGCCTGAACGGTGTACTGGTATCGATCGAGACCGGCAAGGCGCTGACCTACTCGCTGGAAACCCTGCAGGCGCGTGGCAAGCTGTTCATCGAACACGGCCAGGACATCTACAACGGCCAGATCATCGGCCTGAACAGCCGTGACAACGACCTGGGCGTGAACCCGACCAAAGGCAAGAAGCTCGACAACATGCGTGCTTCGGGCAAGGACGAAGTCATCGCCCTGGTGCCGCCGGTTCGCCACACCCTGGAACAGGCCCTGGAATTCATCCAGGACGACGAGCTGTGCGAAGTCACGCCGAAGTCGATCCGCCTGCGCAAGAAGATCCTGGACGAAGGCGAGCGTACCCGCGCAGCCAAGAAAGCCAAGGCTTGATCGTCTAGCTTGAGCTGAAAGAAACGCCCCTGGTCGCAAGCCCAGGGGCGTTTTTGTTTACGCGGCGGAAGCTCTTGTAATCCTTCTCTCAAGCCTATGTAAGTTGCGTCTATTGAGGCGGTCGGCGCCTTGTGAGCCGCCCCAGAGCCTCATAACGTGAAGTGCTTTCTTGCCCAGGAAGCATGCTCATGAAGTATCGATTTGCACTGGCCATCCCTTGTCTGCTGGCCAGTTTCCATGCCAGTGCCCTGCAGGACTGCAGCGGCCTGCATCCGCAGAAAGTCGTCCATTGCCATATCGGCAACGTGCGGCAGGCGCCATTGGAGTACACACTGCTCGAAGAGGCTTCCGGGCCTGGCTACAGCTTCCGGCGTTTGCAGATGGTCTCCCAGTCATGGGCCCCCGCTCCGGTGCTGGCACCGCGCCATTGGGAGCACGATGTCGAATTGCACAGGCCACTGGATGCCGTGCCTGGCAAGGCTTTGCTGGTGGTGAACAACGGCGTGCGCCACGGGCCGGCGCAGACCCCGGACTATACGCGCGAAGTGCTCCGCGAGTTGGCCCTTGAAACGCGTACCGCGGTGGTCATGATCAGCGACGTGCCCAACCAGTATGTGACCTTCGATGACGCCGAAAAGCCGCTGCGCGAGGACGACGCCGTGGCCCATACCTGGGCGCATTCGCTGCGAGGCGCTGCGCCGGAGCTGCCACTGCATGTGCCGATGGCCGCTGCGGCAAGCCGGGCGATGGACCTGGCCGAGCTGGAGTTGCGAAAGCAAGGGCTGACGGTCGAGCGCTTCATCATCACGGGTGCCTCCAAGCGCGGTTGGAGTGCCTGGCTGACGGCATTGGCCGATGAGCGGGTGATGGCCATCGTACCCAGTGTCATCGACATCGCCGACACCGCAGACATGCTCACGGGGCTGCGCATGCGCTATGGCGGCCACTGGCCGCTGGCGCTGTGGCCCTACCAGCAGGCCGGCGTGCTGCAGCAGCTGGGTAGCCCCGGTTTCGACCGGCTGATAGCGATGATGGACCCGATGCAGTACCTGAACGAGCCAGGGCAGCGCCTGGCCATGCCCAAATACCTGGTTTCTGCCAGCGGCGATGATTTCTTCGCCCCGGACCCTGTGACCGATTATCAGCAGCGCCTGCCCGGCCAGACCAGCCTCAGGGTATTGCCGAACTCAGACCATGGCGGGGTGCGCAAGGCGGTACTCAGCACCCTGGTGCCGGCGATAGCGCGCTTGCGCGATGGCGTGCCTCTGCCGAGCGTGCAGGTGTCGGCGAACATGCAATCCGGGTATCTCGACGTCGACCTCTCCGAACCGCCGGTAGCGGTGAAGGTATGGACGGCGAGCAACCGCCGCGACCGCGACTTCCGCTATGCCTGCGGGGTGCGCTACCAGTCCGAGACGCTCGTTCCTGCGCAACACTTCACCTTGCAGCGCGTGCCACCGGCAGAGGGCTGGCAGGCACAATTTGTCGAGGCGAGGTTCGCGGACGGCTTCATTGCCACCAGCGCGGTGAATGTGTTGCCACGGACTTCTCCCGACCATCCGCCAGCACAACAGGGAGGCGCGTGCAGAAGCTTCCCTGCTGACGCAAAGTGAAGGGCTGGCCTGCCTGCGTAAAGCTACGCCGGCGGGCGCCTAGCGTGTGGCCGCCTTGGGCTTGTAGGCACAATACCCCGGGCGCGGACCGATCTTGGGATGGTTGCGGCAGGTGTCCGGACGCTTGTCGTAGATGGTGCACAGGCGGCTCTTGCGGTCCAGGTACAGGCAGTCGTCGTTGCTCATCCGGGTCAGGGTGAAGATCCCCGACTTCTGGTTGAAGCGTTCGATGATGCCTTCCTTTTGCAGGCGCTTGGCGATGTTCTTCGGTGGTTCGTCTTTTTCGAACTCGTCGACCACGCCGATACGGATCAGATCCTTGATCTTCACCTCCACTGGCAGGGTGCAGCAGGTCGAATGGCAGCCATGGCACATGTTGCTGGTGTAGCGCTGCCAGGTCTCCAGGCGGTCGACTTCGGCCGCGGCGATCAGGGTCGTTTTCATCGTTATGGGGGTGCATCACGGTCTTGTGGCGCGCGATCATACCGGAATTGTTCAATTTATGAACAACCTTTTGCCGGAATCGCAGAGTGGGCATGAAAACTGCGAACGGTAACTGTCACTCCCTGTCGAAGGGTCTAGGCTCAAAAGTCTCCCTCCGTTTTCGTCAACTTGCCCGAGGATGCCGCATGTCCCAGGAACCCAAAGCTCGTGACGCCGAGGTGGCCGAATTTCGCGCCGCTGTACTGGACAAGCTGACCTACGCGGTTGGCAAGGACCCGGAGCATGCCTTCGACCACGACTGGTTCGAAGCCATTGCCCTGGCCGCCCGCGATCACATGGTCGACCATTGGATGGACCACACCCGGCAGGCTTATCGCCGCAGCCAGAAGCGGGTCTATTACCTTTCCCTCGAATTTCTCATCGGCCGCCTTTTGTATGACAGCCTGAGCAACCTGGGCCTGCTCGACATCGCCCGCGACGCCCTGGAAGGGTTGGACGTAGACCTGGAGCGTATCCGTCTGCTCGAACCCGATGCGGCGCTGGGCAATGGCGGCCTCGGCCGCCTTGCGGCGTGTTTCATGGAGAGTATGTCGACCCTCGGTATTGCTGCCCACGGCTACGGCATCCGTTATGAGCACGGGCTGTTCCGCCAGGCCATGGTCGATGGCTGGCAGCAGGAACAGACCGAGAACTGGCTGGATTTCGGCAACCCCTGGGAATTCGAGCGCGCCGAGGTGATCTACCCGATCAGCTTCGGCGGCAGCGTCGAAACGGTGCATGACACCCACGGCCAGCAGCGCCAGGTGTGGTGGCCGGGCGAGACCGTGCGGGCGGTGGCCTATGACACGCCAGTGGTCGGTTGGCGCGGGTCCAGCGTCAACACCCTGCGCCTGTGGCGTGCGCGGGCGCTGGAAGAGCTGCACCTGGAGCGCTTCAACGCCGGTGACCACCTTGGCGCGGTAGCCGAGGTGGCCCGGGCCGAAAGCATTTCGCGGGTACTTTACCCGGCCGACAGCACCGAGGCCGGCCAGGAGCTGCGGCTGCGCCAGGAGTACTTTTTCGTCTCGGCGTCGCTGCAGGACCTGCTGCGTCGTCACCTGAACATGCATGACAACCTGCTCAACCTGCCCGACGCGGCGGCTATCCAGCTCAACGACACCCACCCGTCGATCGCCGTGGCCGAGCTGATGCGGCTGCTGGTCGACCAGCATGAAATCCCCTGGGATACCGCCTGGGAGCTGACGGTGGGTACCCTGGCCTACACCAACCACACGTTATTGCCCGAAGCCCTGGAAACCTGGCCGGTGGCGCTGATGGAACGGATGCTGCCGCGGCACATGCAGATCATCTACCTGATCAACGCCTACCACATCGATGCACTGCGAGCGAAAGGCCTGCACGACTTCGATGTGCTGCGAGCGGTATCGCTGATCGAGGAAGACAACGGCCGCCGGGTGCGCATGGGCAACCTGGCATTCCTCGGCTCGCACAGCGTCAACGGGGTGTCGGCACTGCACAGCAAGCTGATGAAGAGCACGGTATTCGCCGAGCTGCACAAGCTCTACCCGCAGCGGATCAACAACAAGACCAATGGCATCACCTTCCGCCGCTGGCTGTACCAGTCCAACCCGAAACTGACGGCCATGCTGGTCGAGGCGCTGGGCCCGGAGTTGCTGGACGACCCGGAAGGGCGCCTGGCCAACCTGGTACCGTTCGCTGAAAAAAGCGGTTTCCGCAAGCAGTTCGCTGCCCAGCGGCTGCACAGCAAACGTGCACTGGCCAGCATCATCCAGGACCGCCTGGGCGTCACGGTCAACCCCGAGGCGTTGTTCGACGTGCAGGTCAAGCGCATCCATGAATACAAGCGCCAGTTGCTCAACCTGCTGCACACCGTGGCGCTGTACCAGGCCATGCGCAACGACCCGGGCACCGACTGGGTACCGCGGGTCAAGATTTTCGCCGGCAAGGCCGCCGCCAGCTATCACCAGGCCAAGCTGATCATCAAGCTGGCCAACGACATTGCCCGCGTGGTGAACAACGACCCGACGGTGCGCGGCCTGCTCAAGGTGGTGTTCCTGCCCAACTACAACGTCAGCCTGGCCGAAAGCATCATCCCGGCAGCCGACCTTTCCGAGCAGATTTCAACCGCCGGTTACGAAGCGTCCGGTACCAGCAACATGAAGTTCGGCCTGAACGGCGCGCTGACCATCGGCACGCTGGACGGCGCCAATGTGGAAATGAGCGAGCAGGTCGGGGCCGACAACATGTTCATCTTCGGCCTCACCGCGCAGCAGGTGGAAGCGCGGCGGCGCTCCGGTGACTTCGGTGCCAGTGCGGCGATTGCCGCGTCCAGCCGTCTCAACGACGTGCTGCAGGCCATTCGCAGCGGGGTATTCTCGCCGGATGACCCGTCGCGCTACAGCGCCTTGATCGATGGGCTGGTGGCCTATGACCGCTTCCTGGTGTGTGCCGACTTCGATGCTTACTGGGATGCCCAGCGCCGGGTCGAGGAGTTGTGGCACAAGCCGCAGGAGTGGTGGCGCATGGCGGTGCTGAATACCGCGCGGATGGGCTGGTTCTCGTCGGACCGGACCATTCGCGAATATGCCAGCGAGATCTGGAAGGCTCTGGACTGATTCAAGCTTGTACCGGCCCATTCGCGGGCACGCCCGCTGCCACGCAGAACGCATGGGGGCGGGCGTGCCCGCGAATGGGCCCACAACCAGACCATCGGCCTGGCGCACGCTGAACTACCGACCTATTGTGCCGTCTGAGAGCCGTGGCGAGTCTCATCACTCGCTAGCCCGCAACTCTCCCTGTAAACTGCGGGGATTTTTATCCCCCCAATCCTTTCGGAGCCATACATGTCCCGCGTTACCCTGAGTCGCTATCTGATTGAGCAGACCCGCAGCAACAATACCCCTGCCGATCTGCGCTTCCTGATCGAGGTGGTGGCGCGTGCGTGCAAGGAAATCAGCCACCACGTGTCCAAAGGCGCCCTGGGCGGGGTGTTGGGCAGCATGGGCACCGAGAACGTGCAGGGCGAAGTCCAGAAAAAACTGGACGTGATTTCCAACGACATCCTGCTGGAAGCCAACGAGTGGGGTGGCCACCTGGCTGGCATGGCATCCGAAGAAATGGACAACGCCTACCAGATCCCGGGCAAGTACCCGAAAGGCGCTTACCTGCTGGTCTTCGACCCACTGGACGGCTCGTCCAACATCGACGTCAACGTGTCGGTCGGCACCATCTTCTCGGTACTGCGTTGCCCCAACGAGTACCTGAGCCAGAATGAAACCCTGAACGAAAAAGCCTTCCTGCAGCCAGGCACTCAGCAGGTCGCCGCCGGTTATGCCATCTACGGCCCGCAGACCATGCTGATCCTGACCCTGGGCAACGGCGTCAAGGGCTTTACCCTGGACCGCGAGCTGGGCAGCTTCGTCCTGACCCACGAAAACATCCGCGTGCCGGAAAGCACCGCCGAATTCGCCATCAACATGTCCAACCAGCGCCACTGGGAAGCGCCGGTTCAGCGCTACGTGGGCGAACTGCTGGCTGGTGAGACCGGCCCGCTGAAGAAGAACTACAACATGCGCTGGATCGCCTCGATGGTGGCCGACGTGCACCGCATCCTCACCCGTGGCGGCCTGTTCATGTACCCGCGTGATGCCCGCGAGCCGAGCAAGCCGGGCAAGCTGCGCCTGATGTACGAAGCCAACCCGATGTCGTTCATCATCGAACAGGCCGGCGGCGCCTCCACCAACGGTTACGAGCGTATCCTCGACATCCAGCCAGAGAGCCTGCACCAGCGCGTGTCGGTGATCCTCGGCTCGAAGGAAGAGGTCGAGCGCGTCACCGCCTACCACAAGGAGTAAGTCATGCTCGCACCTTGGCAGCCGTTGCTGGAGTGGTGGTTCGGTTGGGGCACCAGTCCCCAGGCCGTGGCTGACGAGAAGAGTACGCTGTGGTTCGGCAAGCATCATGATGCCGAGGCCCATGCGCTGTTTGGCGAGCTGGTCGAGCACGCCCTGGCCGGCGGGCTCGACGAATGGCAGCAAAGCCCGCAGGGTTGGCTGGGCCTGCTGATCCTGCTGGACCAGCTGCCGCGCATGATCTATCGCGATACGCCACGGGCCTTCGAAGGTGACCGGCGTGCCCAGGTAGTGGCCATGCAGGGCTTGCAGAAGGGCTGGGACTACCAGCTGCTGCCGATCCAGCGGGTGTTCGTGCTGCTGGTGCTGGAGCATGCCGAGGTGCTGGACTGGCAAAACCTGTGTGTCGAGCGCTACCGGATACTGCTGGACGAGCAGCCTGAGGCGAACCGCCGGCTGTTCGAAGGCTTCCTCGACTATGCCGAGCAGCACCAGCGGGTAATCGCCCGATTCGGGCGCTTTCCGCACCGCAACCTGGTGCTGGAGCGGCCCAGTACCAGTGAAGAAATGGATTTTCTGCTGGAGCCCGGTTCCAGGTTCTGAGGCCGTGGTGCCTGCTGCGCCTGCCGTCACGATGAAAGGCCGCGTCTATTCAGATGCGGCCTTTTTCTATACGTAAAAGACTATTTCTTTGTGATTAATCGCACAGTAGTGGCCATCCGACCAATGGTGTAGCGGAAAGGGGGGGCGGGCAGGGAACCTGGGAGGGTTTTTTCCGTCGAAGGTCACTGCAGGCCACTCGCCTGTATCCCCTGTCCAGGAGTGTCCTTCATGTCGTTGCGTTCCCTCGCCCTGTTGTCGCTGTGCGTCGTCCTGACTGCCTGCAGCAAGATCAATCAGGAAAACTATTCCAAGATCAAGGCCGGTATGAACAAGGCCGAGGTCGAGCAGTTGCTCGGCACGCCGACCGAGTGTTCCGGCGCGTTGGGCATGAGCAGCTGCACCTGGGGGGACGAGAAGAGCTTCATCAGCGTGCAGTACGCGGCTGACAAAGTGCTGATGTATTCCGGGCAGGGCCTCAAATGAGGCGCCTGTACCTGCTGATGGGGGTATGCCTGGCGTTGCTGCTGGGCGGCTGTGCTGGTTCGGTACACGACCCGCTGGCGCCGAAAACCGCTGGCAACGTCGACCTCAAGCGCTACCAGGGCAAATGGTACGAGCTGGCACGCTTGCCGATGCGCTACCAGGAGGGTTGTGAGCAATCCGAGGCGCACTACAACCTCAGGGTCGATGGCAGCCTGGGTGTGCTCAACCGTTGCCGCACCATGGGTGATGAATGGCTGCGTGCAGAAGGGCACGCGAACATTCAGGAGCCGGGCCACACCGACAAGTTGTGGGTCGAGTTCGACAACTGGTTCACCAAGCTGGTGCCAGGCGTGGCCAGGGGCGAGTACTGGATTCTGTATGTGGACGAGCGTTATCGCACGGCAGTGGTTGGCAGCCCGGACCGCAAGCACTTGTGGCTCCTGTCGCGAACGCCGACGCTACCGGCCTGGGAGCGCGAGAACCTGATGTCCCGGGCACGGCAGCAGGGGTATGACACCAGCCGCTTGATCTGGCGCGCTTCGGACCAGCAGATCGTCAAGATGCATTGAATGGCTGGGGCCGCTTTGCGGCCCATCGCGATACAAGACCGCTCCTGCAGGGGGCGGGATCACCTGTAGGAGCGGCCTGGTGTCGCGATGGGCTCCAAGGCAGCCCCAATACATCTACCCCAACAGCTGGCGCAACACCCCGGCAAACGCCCGCCCGCTTGCCTCTTCCTGCGCATGTCGCCCCTGGCGCACCACCCACTGCCCGTTGACCATTACATCGCGCACCTGCCGATCACCACCAGCAAACAGCCAGCGGTTGAGAATGGCATCACCCTCGGCTGTGGCGATGTACGGATCCTGCCCATCGAGCACCAGCCAGTCGGCACGCTTGCCCACCGCTAGTTCCCCGACTGCCTGCCCCAGCGCCTGCGCGCCACCGACCAGCGCGGCGTCATACAACGTGCGCCCGACCATCGGCTGGTCGCCGCGATACAAGCGGTTGCGCCGCTGGTCTCGCAGCCGCTGGCCGTATTCCAGCCAGCGCAGTTCCTCCACCACGCTCAGCGACACATGGCTGTCGGAGCCGATGCCCAGGCGACCGCCCTGGGCCAGGTAGTCCACTGCCGGGAAGATCCCGTCGCCCAGGTTGGCTTCAGTGGTCAGGCACAACCCGGCCACTGCGCCGCTGCGTGCCATGGCGCTGACTTCATCCGGCTCGGCATGGGTGGCATGCACCAGGCACCAGCGCCGGTCCACGTCTACATGCTGGTACAGCCACTGCAACGGGCGCTGGCCGCTCCAGGCCAGGCAGTCATCGACTTCCTTCTGCTGCTCGGCGATGTGGATATGTATCGGGCATTGCTGGTCGCTGGCTGCCAGCACTTCGGCAATCTGCCCAGGCGTTACCGCCCGCAGCGAGTGGAAGCACAAACCCAGTTGCTGTGCCGGTTGGCCGGCCAGCAGCGGGGCCAGCTGTGCTTGCAACTGCAGGTACCTTTCGGTGGAGTTGATGAAGCGCCGCTGGCCGTCGTTCGGCGCCTGGCCGCCAAACCCGGCATGGCTGTACAGCACGGGCAGCAGGGTCAGGCCGATGCCGCTGTCGGCTGCGGCCGCGCTGATGCGGCGGGACAGCTCGGTCGGGTCGGCATAGGCCTGGCCGGCCTGGTCGTGGTGCACGTAATGGAACTCGGCCACCGAGGTGTAGCCGGCCTTGAGCATCTCGATGTACAGCTGGCGGGCAATCACCTGCAGTTGCTCCGGGCTGATCTGGCCGACCAGGCGGTACATCAGGTCGCGCCAGGTCCAGAAGCTGTCGTTGGGGTTGCCAGCCACCTCCGCCAGGCCCGCCATGGCCCGCTGGAAGGCATGCGAGTGCAGGTTGGGCATGCCTGGCAGCACAGGGCCGCCAAGGCGCTCTGCGCCTTCGCCACTGGCATCGGCTGCGATTGCCGCCAGAGTGCCGTCGGCGGCTACCTCGAAACGGACATTGTGGGCCCAACCGGTGGGCAGGAGGGCACGTTCGGCGTAATAGGCGGGCATTGCGCTATCCTGTTATTGTTCAGCTTGTATATACATATACAGCCGTTTGCCTGCCGGGTAAACTCCGGCAAGCTACCATCAATCTATTCGCACAAGGATCAAACGCCGTGCCGACACCTTCTGTTTCCGCGCTGGTGGCCCAAATGGGCGAGGGCCCGGCGCCATTGTACGCCCGGGTCAAGCAGATGATCGTCCAGCAGATCGAGAATGGCAGCTGGCCGCCGCACCACCGCGTGCCTTCCGAGAGCGAGCTGGTCAGCCAGCTGGGCTTCAGCCGCATGACCATCAACCGCGCATTGCGCGAGCTGACCGCCGAAGGGCTGTTGGTGCGCATGCAGGGGGTCGGCACCTTCGTTGCCGAGCCCAAGACCCGTTCGGCGCTGTTCGAAGTCAACAACATCGCTGACGAAATTGCCGCCCGTGGCCACCAGCATAGCTGCCAGGTGATCACCCTGGCCGAGGAGGCCGCCGGCTCCGAGCGCGCGCTGGCCCTCGATATGCGCGAAGGCCAGCGGGTGTTCCATTCGTTGATCGTGCATTACGAAAATGGCGTCCCGGTGCAGATCGAAGACCGTTACGTCAATGCACAGATCGCCCCGGACTACCTCAAGCAGGATTTCACCCGGCAGACGCCCTACGCCTACCTGTCCCAGGTAGCGCCGTTGACCGAAGGCGAGCACGTTGTCGAAGCCATTCTCGCCGAGCCTGACGAATGCAAGCTGCTGCAGATCGAGCAAGGTGAGCCGTGCCTGCTGATTCGCCGCCGTACCTGGTCCGGTCGCCAGCCTGTCACGGCCGCGCGGTTGATCCACCCTGGTTCCCGTCATCGCCTGGAAGGACGTTTCAGCAAATGAGCCAACTGCAACGGTTGCATGCCAAAGACTACCCGCGCATGCCGTGGAAGAACGGTGGTGGGTTCACCGAGGAAATCACCCGGGATGCCGGTGACGGGCTCGAAGGCTTCGGCTGGCGCCTGTCAATCGCCGATATCGAGGCCTCCGGTGGGTTCTCTACCTTTGCCGGTTACCAGCGCATCATCACCGTGCTGCAAGGCGATGGCATGCGCCTTACGGTAGATGGCCAGCCCAGCCGGCCGCTGGTGCCCTTCGATGCCTACGCGTTCAGCGGTGAAAGCCAGGTGAGCTGCGCGCTGCTGGGCGGGGCGATTCGCGACTTCAACCTGATCTACGCACCACTGCGTTACCGTGCGCGGCTGCAGTGGTACCACGGTGGCAGCCGGCTGTTCAGTGCCGCCGGTACCGTGCTGGTGTTCAGTGGCCAGGCGCAATTGCAGGTGAGTATCGACGGCCAGCTGCAGCCGGCGCTGGGGCTGTATGACTGCTTGCAACTGAGCGGTAACGACCACCTGCTGGAAGTGGAAGTGCTCGGACGTTGCTGTGTCATCGAGCTGACTGCGCTTTCGTAATACCTGCCGGCCCTTCGCAACCCGGCGAAAGGGCCGCGCCGCCCCACCAAGAGTTACCCGGTAACGCCCCGAAAAGGTCTCGCCTGTTACCGAATGCCCCAAGATGGCGCAATGCCCACGGGCTCTCATCTTCCTTATCAATCGCCTCGCCAGGTTTTTTCCATTTCCTGCAGCCCTTGCGCCATGCGGCCTGCAACGCCATGAGCCGGCCCATGAACAGGCCCTGCGAAGCAACTTGGCCGTTCAATTGCATATGCTTGTATGTACAAGTAAAGCCAAGTAGGCGAAAGTGGATAGGCCGTCCACTTCGCACTGTACAGACCGCACCACTGGCCCGCCGATCGCGTCGGGTTTTGGATAGATCGCTCGAGGAGCACTTTTCGTGACTGACAACAAGCTGAACAAATTCCGTGACGTCGAGATCCGCGCCCCGCGTGGCAACAAGCTGACCGCCAAGAGCTGGCTGACTGAAGCGCCGCTGCGCATGCTGATGAACAACCTCGACCCGCAGGTTGCCGAAAACCCGAAGGAACTGGTGGTGTATGGCGGCATTGGCCGCGCCGCACGCAACTGGGCTTGCTACGACAAGATCGTCGAGAGCCTGACCCAGCTGAACGACGATGAAACCCTGCTGGTGCAGTCGGGCAAACCGGTCGGTGTGTTCAAGACCCACGCCAACGCCCCGCGCGTGCTGATCGCCAACTCCAACCTGGTCCCGCACTGGGCCAACTGGGAGCACTTCAACGAACTGGATGCCAAGGGCCTGGCCATGTACGGCCAGATGACCGCCGGCAGCTGGATCTACATCGGCAGCCAGGGCATCGTCCAGGGCACCTACGAAACCTTCGTCGAGGCTGGTCGCCAGCACTACGGGGGCAGCCTCAAAGGCAAGTGGGTGCTGACCGCGGGCCTGGGCGGCATGGGCGGCGCCCAGCCACTGGCAGCGACCCTGGCCGGCGCCTGCTCGCTGAACATCGAATGTCAGCAGAGCCGTATCGATTTCCGCCTGCAGACCCGCTACGTCGACGAGCAGGCCCACGACCTTGATGACGCCCTGGCGCGCATCGCCAAGTACACCGCCGAAGGCAAGGCGATTTCCATTGCCCTGCACGGCAACGCCGCCGAGATCCTGCCGGAACTGGTCAAGCGCGGCGTGCGCCCGGACATGGTCACCGACCAGACCAGCGCCCACGACCCGCTCAACGGCTACCTGCCGGCGGGGTGGACCTGGGAGCAGTATCGCGACCGTGCGCAGACCGAGCCGGCCGCCGTGGTCAAGGCCGCCAAGCAGTCGATGGCCGTGCACGTGCAGGCCATGCTCGACTTCCAGAAGCAGGGCGTGCCGACCTTCGACTACGGCAACAACATCCGCCAGATGGCCAAGGAGGAAGGCGTTGCCAATGCCTTCGACTTCCCAGGGTTCGTGCCAGCGTACATCCGCCCGCTGTTCTGCCGCGGTATCGGCCCGTTCCGCTGGGCCGCGCTGTCCGGCGACGCCGAGGACATCTACAAGACCGACGCCAAGGTCAAGGAACTGATCCCGGACGACGCCCACCTGCACCGCTGGCTGGACATGGCCCGCGAGCGCATCAGCTTCCAGGGCCTGCCGGCCCGTATCTGCTGGGTTGGCCTGGGGCTGCGGGCCAAGCTGGGCCTGGCGTTCAACGAGATGGTGCGCAGTGGCGAGCTGTCGGCGCCGATCGTGATCGGCCGCGACCACCTCGACTCGGGTTCGGTTGCCAGCCCCAACCGCGAGACCGAGGCCATGCAGGACGGTTCGGATGCCGTGTCCGACTGGCCGCTGCTCAACGCGCTGCTGAACACTGCCAGCGGCGCCACTTGGGTTTCGCTGCACCACGGCGGCGGCGTGGGCATGGGCTTCTCCCAGCACTCTGGCATGGTCATTGTGTGTGACGGCACCGACGCGGCGGCCGAGCGGATCGCCCGCGTGCTGACCAACGACCCGGCCACCGGGGTGATGCGTCACGCCGACGCGGGTTACCAGATCGCGATCGATTGCGCCAAAGAGCAGGGTCTGAACCTGCCGATGATCACTGGCTGATAGTCCCCAGGGTGCTGCGGGCAGAGCCACGCAGCACCTTTGCGGACCCAGCTTTTTTCTTGCAAGGACTGCCGAATTCCACTTTCAAGTTTGGGAGCGTCACGCAATGAAAACCAACAAGACCTTGCTTGCTTCGCTGTTCGCCCTTGGCCTGCTCGGTACTGCCGGTAGCAGCCAGGCCGCTGGCTGGTGCGAGTCTGGCAAGCCGGTGAAGTTCGCCGGATTGAACTGGGAAAGCGGCATGCTGCTGACCGACGTGATGCAATTCGTGCTGAAGAATGGCTACGGCTGTGCGACCGACAGCCTGCCGGGCAACTCCATCACCATGGAAAACGCCCTGGGCACCAATGATATCCAGGTATTCGCCGAAGAATGGGTTGGCCGCAGCGAGGTCTGGAACAAGGCCGAAGCCGCCGGCAAGGTGGTCGGTGTCGGCGCTCCGGTCGTAGGCGCGGAGGAGGGCTGGTACGTGCCGCGCTACGTGATCGAGGGCGACGCCAAGCGCAACCTCGAGGCCAAGGCGCCGGACCTCAAGCGCGTGGCCGACCTGGCCAAGTATTCCAGCGTGTTCAAGGACCAGGAAGAGCCCAGCAAAGGCCGCTTCTACAACTGCCCGGCCGGTTGGACCTGCGAGCTGGACAACACCAAGATGCTCAAGGAATACGGCCTGGAGAGCAGCTACACCAACTTCCGCCCCGGCACCGGCCCGGCGCTGGATGCTGCCGTGCTGTCGAGCTACAAGCGCGGCGAGCCGATCCTGTTCTACTACTGGACTCCCACCCCGCTGATGGGCCAGGTCGACCTGGTCAAGCTCCAGGAAAAAGACGGCGTGGACAAGACCGTGTCGATCAAGGTCGGCCTGTCCAAAGCCTTCCACGACGAGGCGCCGGAGTTGGTCGAGGTGCTGCAGAAAGTCAACTTGCCGATCGACCTGCTGAACCAGAACCTGGCCCGCATGACCAAGGATCGGATCGAGTCGCCCGCGCTGGCCAAGGCGTTCCTCAAGGAACATCCTGAAGTCTGGCAGGCCTGGGTCAGCGAAGAGGCTGCCAAGAAGATCAACGCGGCGCTCTGAGCGTCCTCAGCTGATGAGTGGAACCTATGTTTCCTGACAACCTGACATTCTCCATCGCCGACTGGGTCAACGGCTGGGTCGACGCCCTGGTGACCAACTATGGGGATGTGTTCCGGCACATCTCCGACACCCTGCTGTGGGCGATCGTCAGCCTCGAAGGCGCGCTGCGTGCAACGCCGTGGTGGTTGATGCTCGGCGTGGTGGCAGTCATCGCCTGGCACGCTACCCGGCGTGTCCTGCCGACCCTGGTGATCACCGGCCTGCTGTTCCTGGTGGGCGCTGTCGGCCTGTGGGACAAACTGATGCAGACGCTGGCGCTGATGCTGGTGGCCACGCTGATCTCGGTCCTGGTGGGCATCCCCCTGGGCATCCTGTCGGCGCGCAGCAACCGCCTGCGCGCGGTGCTGATGCCGCTGCTGGACATCATGCAGACCATGCCCAGCTTCGTGTACCTGATCCCGGTGCTGATGCTGTTCGGCCTGGGCAAGGTGCCGGCGATCTTCGCCACGGTGATCTACGCTGCGCCACCGCTGATCCGCCTGACCGACCTGGGCATTCGCCAGGTCGATGGCGAAGTGATGGAAGCGATCAACGCCTTCGGTGCCAACCGTTGGCAACAACTGTTCGGCGTGCAACTGCCGCTGGCGCTGCCGAGCATCATGGCCGGTATCAACCAGACCACCATGATGGCCCTGTCGATGGTGGTGATCGCCTCGATGATCGGCGCCCGTGGCCTGGGCGAGGACGTGCTGGTCGGTATCCAGACCCTCAACGTCGGCCGTGGCCTGGAAGCAGGCCTGGCCATCGTGATTCTCGCGGTGGTGATCGATCGCATTACCCAGGCCTATGGCCGGCCACGCCATGAGGTGAGCAAATGAGCATGCAGTCGATCAGCAAGATCGAAGTGAAAAACGTCTTCAAGATCTTCGGCGACCGTGCCGACGAGGCCTTGCAGTTGATCCGCAACAACCACGGCAAGGACCAGGTGCTGGCGCAGACCGGTTGCGTGGTTGGCGTCAATGACCTGTCGTTGTCCATCGGCAGTGGCGAGATCTTCGTGATCATGGGCCTGTCCGGTTCGGGCAAGTCGACGCTGGTACGCCATTTCAACCGCCTGATCGACCCCACCAGCGGGCAGATCCTGGTCGATGGCGAGGACATCCTGCAATACGACATGGATGCCCTGCGCGAATTTCGTCGGCGCAAGATCAGCATGGTGTTCCAGAGCTTCGGCCTGCTGCCACACCGCAATGTGCTGGACAACGTCGCCTATGGCCTGAAGGTGCGAGGCGAGAGCAAGCAGCTGTGTGCCGAACGCGCCCAGCAGTGGATCGAGACCGTCGGCCTGAAGGGCTACGAGAAAAAGTACCCGCACCAGCTGTCCGGCGGCATGCGCCAACGCGTCGGCCTGGCACGGGCGTTGGCAGCGGATACCGACATCATCCTCATGGACGAGGCGTTCAGCGCCCTCGACCCGCTGATCCGCGCCGAAATGCAGGACCAGTTGCTGGAACTGCAGAAAACCCTGCACAAGACCATCGTGTTCATCACCCATGACCTGGACGAGGCCGTGCGCATCGGCAACCGCATCGCCATCCTCAAGGATGGCCGCCTGATCCAGGTCGGCACGCCGCACCAGATCCTCCACGACCCGGCCGACGAATATGTCGACCGCTTTGTCCAGCGCCGCGCGGTCGCGGTATGAGAGGCAGCATGTCGCAGGTCGATACGGTCATTCTCAGCGGCGCTGCACTGCGCTGGCAGGACATCGCTGCGGTCGCCCGCCAGGGGGCACGCCTGGAGCTGGCCCCGCAGGTCTGGGCGCGCATCGACAATGCCCAGGCGATCGTTCGCCATATCGTCGCCAGCGGTGAGCGCGCCTATGGCGTGAACACCGGGCTGGGCGCGCTGTGCAATGTGTCGCTGCAGGGCGAGCAGCTCAGCCAGCTGTCACGCAACACCTTGCTCAGCCACGCCTGTGGCGTTGGCCCGGCGCTGGCTGATGATCAGACCCGGGCGATCATCTGTGCGGCCATCTGCAACTACAGCCATGGCAAGTCCGGTATCCAGCGCAGTGTGGTCGAGGCATTGCTGGCATTGCTCAACCACGGCATCACGCCGCAGGTGCCGGCACAGGGCTCGGTAGGCTACCTGACCCACATGGCCCATGTCGGCGTGTGCCTGTTGGGCATCGGCAAGGTCAGCTACCGGGGGCAGGTTGTCGATGCCGCCCAGGCCCTGGCCGATGAAGGCCTGGCGCCGGTACAACTGGGTGCCAAGGACGGCCTGTGCCTGGTCAATGGCACGCCGTGCATGACCGGGCTTGCCTGCCTGGCCCTGGACGATGCCAGCCAGCTGCTGCAATGGGCCGACGTGATCGGTGCCATGAGCTTCGAAGCGCTGCGCGGTCAGATCGACGCCTTCGACCCCGAGATCATTGCCCTCAAGCCACATCCCGGCATGCAGGTGGTGGGCGCGAACCTGCGGGCGTTGCTGGCCGACAGCGAAGTGATCGCCGCCAGCAAAGGCATCCGTACCCAGGACGCTCTGAGCATCCGCTCGATCCCCCAGGTGCACGGCGCCGCCCGCGACCAGCTGGTGCATGTGGTGCAGCAGGTCGAGGCCGAACTCAACGGCGCCAACGACAATCCGCTGCTGCTGGGCACGCCGGACGACTTCCGGGTGGTTTCCCAGGCCAACCCGCACGGCCAGTCGGTGGCCCTGGCGGCCGACCTGCTGGCGATTGCCATGGCCGAGATCGGTGCGATCGCCGAGCGCCGCCTGGACCGCCTGGTCAACCCGCTGGTCAGCGGCCTGCCGGCGTTTCTGGTCAGCAACCCAGGGGTCAATTCGGGGATGATGATCGCCCAGTATGTGGCCGCCTCGTTGTGCGCGCAGAACCGCCAACTGGCGCAACCGGCAGTGCTCGACAACTACGTCACTTCCGGGCTGCAGGAAGACCATCTGAGCCTGGGCACCAATGCCGCGCTGAAACTGCACCAGGTGCTGGAGAACTGTTTCCAGATTTCGGCCATCGAGTACCTGCTGGCCGCCCAGGCATTCGAATTCCTCAACGGCCAGCGCTTCGGCGTTGGTACCCATGCCGCTTGGCGCCTGCTGCGTGAGCAGGTGCCGGCGTACCTGGAAGACCGCTGGCTGGCGCCGGACATCGCCCGCGCCGCCGCGCTGCTGAAATCTTCGCCCGCGCCGCAGCCTGTGCTGCCGGCCGCGCACTGAACAATAGAAAGGAGACGTTACGTGGAAGCCCTGAACCTTATCCCCGGCCAGCTGACCCTGGCCCAGTTGCGCCGCATCCACCAAGCGCCGCTACGCCTGAGCCTGGATGCCAGCGCCGCGCCGGCCATCGACGCCAGCGTTGCCTGCGTCGAGCAGATCATTGCCGAAGACCGTACCGCCTATGGCATCAACACCGGATTCGGCCTGCTGGCCTCGACCCGCATCGCCAGCCACGACCTGGAAAACCTGCAGCGTTCGCTGGTGCTATCCCACGCTGCCGGTGTCGGCGCGCCGCTGGACGATGACCTGGTGCGGCTGATCATGGTGCTGAAGATCAACAGCCTCAGCCGTGGCTTTTCCGGTATCCGCCGCAAGGTCATCGACGCGCTGATAGCGCTGGTCAACGCCGAGGTCTACCCGCACATTCCGCTCAAGGGGTCGGTGGGCGCCTCCGGCGACCTTGCCCCGCTGGCGCACATGTCGCTGGTACTGCTCGGCGAAGGCAAGGCGCGCCACAAGGGCCAGTGGCTGCCGGCCACCGAAGCCCTGGCGGTCGCCGGCCTCGAGCCGCTGACCCTGGCCGCCAAGGAGGGCCTGGCCCTGCTCAACGGTACCCAGGCTTCCACCGCCTATGCCCTGCGTGGCCTGTTCCAGGCCGAAGACCTGTATGCCGCGGCCATTGCCTGCGGCGGCCTGAGCGTCGAGGCGGCGCTGGGCTCGCGCTCGCCGTTCGATGCGCGTATCCACGAAGTGCGTGGCCAGCGTGGCCAGATCGACACCGCTGCCTGCTTCCGTGACCTGCTGGGCGATTCCAGCGAAGTCTCGCTGTCGCACAAGAACTGCGACAAGGTCCAGGACCCGTATTCGCTGCGCTGCCAGCCGCAGGTCATGGGCGCCTGCCTGACCCAGCTGCGCCAAGCCGCCGAAGTGCTGGGCATCGAGGCCAACGCCGTGTCGGACAACCCGCTGGTGTTCGCCGCCGAGGGTGACGTCATCTCCGGCGGTAACTTCCACGCCGAGCCGGTGGCCATGGCCGCCGACAACATCGCCCTGGCCATCGCCGAAATCGGCTCGCTCAGCGAGCGCCGCATCTCGCTGATGATGGACAAGCACATGTCCCAGTTGCCGCCGTTCCTGGTGGAAAACGGCGGGGTCAACTCCGGCTTCATGATCGCCCAGGTCACCGCTGCCGCCCTGGCCAGCGAGAACAAGGCCCTGTCGCACCCACACAGCGTCGATAGCCTGCCGACTTCGGCCAACCAGGAAGACCACGTGTCGATGGCCCCGGCTGCCGGCAAGCGCCTGTGGGAAATGGCCGAGAACACCCGCGGCGTGCTGGCCATCGAATGGCTGGGCGCCTGCCAGGGCCTGGACCTGCGCAAGGGCCTGAAGACCTCGGCCAAGCTGGAACAGGCGCGCCAGGCGCTGCGCAGCGAAGTGCCGCACTACGACCGTGACCGTTTCTTCGCGCCCGATATCGAAAAGGCCGTGGAACTGTTGGCCAAGGGCTGCCTGACCGGCCTGCTGCCGGCGGGTGTGCTGCCAAGCCTGTAATGCCCTGGGGCCGCTGTGCGGCCCCTTCGATCTCACGACCACAAAAACAACTCAAGGACGTGACATGCAACAAGCTCAAGCTCTCAAGCGCGGCCTGTCAGCCCGCCATATCCGTTTCATGGCCCTCGGTTCCGCGATTGGCACCGGGCTGTTCTACGGCTCCGCTTCGGCCATCCAGATGGCCGGACCGGCCGTGCTGCTGGCCTACCTGATCGGGGGCGCTGCCGTGTTCATGGTCATGCGCGCGCTTGGTGAAATGGCCGTGCACAACCCGGTTGCCGGCTCGTTCGGCCACTACGCCAGCACCTACCTCGGCCCCATGGCCGGCTTCATCCTCGGCTGGACCTACGCCTTCGAGATGGTCATCGTCGCCATTGCCGACGTCACCGCCTTCGGGATCTACATGGGCTTCTGGTTCCCGGAGGTGGCCCGCTGGATCTGGGTGCTGGGCATCGTCTTTGTGATCGGCGGGCTCAACCTGTGCAACGTCAAGGTATTTGGCGAGATGGAATTCTGGCTGTCGCTGCTCAAGGTCGGCGCCATCGTGGCGATGATCCTGGCTGGCCTCGGCATCATGGCCTTCGGTTTCAGCCAGGCAGGCAGCGCGCAGGCGGTGGGTATCGGCAACCTGTTCGAGCACGGCGGCTTCATGCCCAACGGCGTGGGTGGCCTGATCGCCTCCTTTGCGGTAGTGATGTTTGCCTTCGGCGGCATCGAGATCATCGGCGTCACCGCCGGTGAGGCCAAGGACCCGCAACGCGTGATCCCCAAGGCGATCAATGCCGTGCCGCTGCGCATCCTGCTGTTCTACGTACTCACCCTGCTGGTGCTGATGTGCCTGTACCCGTGGCCGCAAATTGGCAGCCAGGGCAGCCCGTTCGTGCAGATCTTCAGCAACCTGGGCATCGGTTCTGCCGCCGCGGTGCTGAACATCGTGGTTATTTCCGCCGCGATCTCGGCCATCAACAGCGACATCTTCGGCGCAGGCCGCATGATGTATGGCCTGGCCCAGCAAGGCCACGCCCCGCGCGGCTTCGGCAAGTTGTCCAGGCATGGCGTGCCGTGGATGACCGTGGTGGTGATGGGCGCCGCACTGCTGATCGGCGTGCTGCTCAACTACCTGATCCCGGAAAACGTGTTCCTGCTGATCGCCTCGATTGCGACCTTCGCTACCGTATGGGTGTGGCTGATGATCCTGCTCACCCAGGTGGCCATGCGCCGCAGCATGAGCCGCGACCAGGTGGCCCAACTGCAATTCCCGGTACCGTTCTGGCCTTACGGCCCGGCCATGGCCATTGCGTTCATGGTATTCATCTTTGGTGTGCTCGGTTACTTCCCCGATACCCAGGCGGCGCTGCTCGTCGGCGTGCTTTGGGTGGTGTTCCTGGTGGCGTCCTACCTGCTGTGGTGCAAGCCGCGCGCCGGGCAGGGCCAGCCGGCAGCGGAGCCGGCCGAGCTGCACCGCTAGCAAAGGAGATTGTGCATGACAACCCTCTGGCAGCACTGCCATGTGGCAACCATGGCCGAGGGCCGTTACTCGGCCATCGAAGACGCGGTCATCGTCACCCGTGACGGGCTGATCGAATGGATCGGCCCGCGCGCCGAGCTGGCGCCAGTCGAGGCTGAACACACGGTGGACCTGGGCGGCGCCTGGGTCACCCCCGGGCTGATCGACTGCCACACCCACGCGGTGTTCGGCGGCAACCGCAGCGGCGAGTTCGAGCAGCGTCTGCAGGGCGTGAGCTATGCCGAAATCGCCGCCCAGGGTGGTGGTATCGCCAGCACTGTGCGGGCGACCCGCGCGGCCAGCGAAGACGAGCTGTTCGCCAGTGCCCGTCAGCGGGTCCAGGCGCTGATGCGCGATGGCGTGACCACTATCGAGATCAAGTCCGGCTACGGCCTGGACCTGGCCAACGAACGCAAGATGCTGCGCGTGGCCCGGCGCCTGGCCGACGAACTGCCGCTGACGGTGCGTAGCACCTGCCTGGCGGCGCACGCCCTGCCGCCGGAGTACGCCGCTCGGGCCGACGACTACATCGCCCACATCTGCGACGAAATGCTGCCGGCCCTGGCTGCCGAAGGCCTGGTGGACGCAGTGGATGCCTTCTGCGAGCACCTGGCGTTCTCCCCAGCCCAGGTCGAGCGGCTGTTCATCAAGGCCCGCGAGCTGGGCCTGCCGGTCAAGCTGCACGCCGAACAGCTGTCGTCGTTGCATGGTTCCAGCCTGGCGGCGCGCTACCAGGCGCTGTCGGCCGACCATCTGGAGTTCATGACCGAGGAAGATGCCATCGCCATGGCCAAGGCTGGCACGGTCGCCGTGTTGTTGCCGGGGGCGTTCTACTTCCTGCGCGAAACCCAGTTGCCGCCGATGGACGCGCTGCGCCGCCACGGGGTGAAGATTGCCCTGGCCAGCGACCTCAACCCCGGCACCTCGCCAGGGCTGTCGCTGCGGCTGATGCTGAACATGGGCTGCACCTGCTTCCGCCTGACCCCGGAAGAAGCCTTGGCCGGCGTTACCTTGCACGCTGCCACGGCGCTGGGCCTGGGCGCTAGCCACGGCTCGCTGGAAGTGGGCAAGGTGGCCGACTTCGTCGCCTGGCAGATCGAACGCCCTGCCGACCTGGCCTACTGGCTGGGCGGTGACCTGCCCAAGCGCGTGGTGCGCCTGGGCCGGGAAATTCCCAATTGAGTGAGACGCGATGGACAAGGTACTGAGTTTTCACCAAGGCCACCTGCCGCTGTTGATCAGCATGCCGCATGCCGGCCTGCGCCTGAGCGACGCCGTGCGCGACGGCCTGGTCGAGCCGGCGCGCAGCCTGCCGGACACCGACTGGCATATCCCGCGGCTGTACGATTTCGCCCGCGAGCTGGGCGCCAGTGTGGTAGCCGCTGAGTATTCACGCTTCGTCATTGACCTGAACCGGCCGGATGACGACAAGCCGCTGTATGCCGGCGCCACCACCGGACTGTACCCGGCCACGCTGTTCGAGGGCGAACCACTGTTCCAGCCCGGCATGCAACCGACAGGCGAAGAGCGTGCGGCCTATCTGGAGCAGATCTGGCGCCCTTATCACAGCACCCTGCGCCGTGAGCTGGACCGGCTGCGCGAGCAGTTCGGCTACGCCTTGCTGTGGGATGCCCATTCGATCCGTTCGCGGATTCCGCACCTGTTCGACGGCAAGCTGCCGGATTTCAACCTGGGCACCTTCAACGGCGCCAGTTGCGATGCGGAACTGGCCGAGCGGTTGCAAGCGGTATGTGCCCAGGCGCAAGGCTACAGCCATGTGCTCAACGGGCGCTTCAAGGGGGGGCATATCACCCGTCATTACGGCGACCCGGCCAACCATGTCCACGCGGTACAGCTGGAGCTGGCGCAAAGCACCTATATGGAGGAAACCGAGCCGTTCACCTACCGTGAAGACCTGGCCCGGCCGACGCAGCAGGTACTGAGGGGGTTGTTGCAGGCACTGCTGGCGTGGGGCGCTGAGCGGTACGGGCGGTAGACTTCGGCGCTTGAAAACGGCGACGCGATGCAGGGCATGCGCGTCGCCAGGCAGCAGGGGTCAGTTGCCAGCGTCGCTGTTGATCTGCGCGAGGGTAAGTTCGCGCAGCAGCTCTTGCTCTTCGTGGTTCTTGTCTTCCTGCAGGCCTTGCTGCAGGTTCAACTCATCCTGAAGCGGGTGGTCCATGCTGGCCAGCTCGAGTACGCGCAGACGGTAGCGTGCCTCTATTTCGGCAAAGCGATCGGCATGTTCGGCGCGCAGGCGCGTGGTCCAGTCGCTGTTCGCCAGCATGTAGTCGACCAGTGCATCGCTCAGCTCACGCTGGCGGACCTTGTCCAGTACGCTGGACAGCTCACCGCGCGCCAGGTTCGCTGCACCGCGAAAACGCATGCTGTCAGCGATCGGTAGGTCCAGCTCCTTGGCCAGGTCGCGGCGGTAGGCCAGTCTCACCGAGACTATGTCTCCCGAGCCAGTCCGGTGTTCGGCCAGTTCCTCCAGCTGATCGATCCGGAACAGCTGCAGCAGGCGCCGACGCAGCGCTTGCAGCGTATCGCCTGCGTCGACCAGCAAGTGCTGGTTCATCAGATACAGTTCGATGTTGTTGAAGGTCTGCAATGCACCGTCATGGCAGGTCTGCGCCCCGGTCACAGGGTGGGGCAAGCCTTCCTGGGCGATCTGCTCCATCGTTGCGCGTTCTACCTCGTTGCTGAGCGCCGCCACCAGCATCAGGCGTACCCGCTCGCAGAAGGTGTTTCGCGTGTTCGGGTCGACATAGGGCGCAGCATTGTGCAAGCGGCCCACCAGGCGCAGCAGGTCGCTGCCCTCCAGCCGCTGCCAGCAGTCCTGCAGTGCTTCGTTCTGCGCCTCGTTGCCCAGCAGCCAGTCCTCCAGCCTCGGCGTATCGTCGCCCAGCAGAGGAAAGTGCGGGTGGTCGAGTGAGCCTTCACTCGAAGAGTTGACCAGTTGCAGGTTGCCTGGGATATCCAGGGCGAAGGAATAACTGTGCTGGCTGTCCGAAAATGCCCTTACGCGCAGGATGGTATCGAGCGGCAATGGGTTATCGAACAGGGCGATCGACGAGATCGGCATCGGGTTGTTCAGGTTGGACAGGATGTGCTCGGGCAACTCGCTGATGTTGTTCGAGCTCAAGTCCAGCAGTTCGAGGGGCAACAGGCTGTCACACCAGCTTGGCCAGGCCTGCAGGTTCATGTTGGTCAGCGCCAGTGATTGCAGGTTGCGCGACAGCTGTGCGGGCACCTGACTGATGCTGCCCGCGCGGTTGCCGGACAGGTCTATCGAGGTAAGGTGTTCCAGGCGCGCGAAGATGTCGAGCATGGACTGGTCGACCTCCAGGTCCATGTTGCGAAACTCCAGGTAGGTGAGTTGAGGTACCCGCGCCAGGGCAGAGGTCAGCGCAGGGGTAGCTGCCTGGTGGGCATCGATGGTCAACCGGGTGACATTGGGAAAGCGGCGCAGCAGTTCGTCGAGCTGCGAAGCGCTGCCACGCAGGCGAGTCAAGCTCAGCGCTCGTACGCGCTCGCCGAAGAAGGCCGGCAGCCGCCGGGGGAAGTGTTCGATGGCCACGTCCTCGAGTTGCAGGCGCAGGTACTGCAGCCCCCGCTCCTGTTGTTGCCAGAACTCACTGATCGCGGCCTCGATGCGCTGCCTGTCCGCCAGTGCCTCCTGGGTCAGTGGGTTGCTCGAACTGGAGGCGTGGGCCCAGCCATCGATTGCGTCCCGCATCTGCTGGCGCTCGCTGCGGATACGGCTGAGTTGCTCACTGAGCGCGACGGGCTGGTCAATGGCGATTCCGGACAGGTCGACGCCCTCGGTAAGCAGCAAACGCTGCAGGTCGTTTGCATTGATGCTGTTGCCCTGCAGCGAAATGACGGGCGGGGTGGCCAGGGTCGCTGCTTCATTGAGCAGAAACGCGGGCAAGCCCCGGAGATTGTTGTCGCGCAGGGACAGGTGGCCAATGCGGCCGAGGGCATCGCTGCCAATGCCGATGGGCCATTGTGACAATTGCATCTGGTTCAGCCCCAGGTAATCGAGGGTCAGCTCGTGAAAGCTGGGGCTGTTGTTCTGCGCCAGCCGATTGCCGCTCAAGTCCAGATAGCGCAATTGGCCAAGCCCGGACAACAGGTTCAGGTCGCTCTCGGACAGCGCGATGTTCTGATTGGTCAATGTCAGGCGTTGCAAGCGTGGCAGGCTCTCGGTGATGGTCGGCACACTGAACACGAAGGACGAGGGTGTTGCCCTGGGGTCGTAGGGGCGACTGATCTCCAGTGACTCGATGTTTCGCATCTGACCGAGCAGGCGTTGCAGCAGGCGCTCGTTCTGCGCCCAGCCTGCCAGCGATCCTGATGGCAGGTCGACCAGGCTCAGGTTACGCACCCGGGTGGTGAAGAAGTCGGGCAGGGTCAGGGGGATATCGGCCATGGGGACGCGGGTAATACGCAGCTCGGCAGCACGTTCGGCAGTTTCGTCCAGCGCGATGTCGTGCCAGTGCTGCAGGATCGACTCGCGCAGGCTGTCGTAGTCGCGTGCTGCCTGGTCGGTTGCCGGTGATATGGCTTCGCTCCAGTCATCCAGCCGGCTTTGCAGTTCGTTGCGCTGTTCGAGCAATGCCTGCAGATGCTCGAGCACTTGCGGCGGTGTACGGCTGCGGGAAAGATCGCGCAGAATCTGCTCTGCCGAGCGGCCGGTACGGGTGGCCAGCCCGGTCGCCTCGACGGCCTCGAGCAGGCGTGCGCGGCTAATGCCTTGTGCAGCTGCGCCGCCGCCACTGAGCGGGTAGCCCAGGCGGCCATCGGCCAGGCGCATGGGCGAGCGGTAACCGGGGCGCACCGGCTGCATGCGCAGCAGCGCCCTCAGCGCCGGGCGGGGGAGTAACGGGCTTTCCTGGACCAGCTGCTCTAGCGCCTGCTGGTCGGCAATCTGCATTTCCGTCATGGCTGCTGGCAGAGCCTGGTACAAGGCCGCGTAAAGGCTGGGGTAAAGGTTCACCACTGCACCCGGCTGGCTATCGTCGTGAACGATGTACCCGGCCTCGGCATGGGTAATGGTTTTGTACGGGTGACCCTCCAGCGGGCCCAGCTCATAGTCCTGTGCCGGCCAGGTCAGACGCTGCAGCAGCCGCACTCGAGTTGCAGCGGGCCAGCCCGGTAGCTGCGCCAGGGTGTGTACGATCAGGCGGTCGCTGTCCCAGTTCGCCACGCAGGCCAGGTACAGCCCTTCGTAGGCTCGGGCCAGGCGGATCTGTTGCTGGTAGACGCGAATTTCTTCGTTGAGGCGCAGTGACACCTTGCCGTTGCCGAGCATCTGCAGCTCGTTGCTGTCGGCGGCGCGGGCCAGTTCATTGGCCACCACTGCTGGCAACCGTGGGTAGGCCCGCTGCAGGGCCTCGGCACCCGGCGCGGGTGCGATCGGCAGGGCGCTGTAGGCCCTGTGGAATTCGGCAGGTCGCGTGCTGGCGCCAGGGCGCAGGCGGAGGGTGTCGTCCAGCCTGAATCGCTGCAAGGTGTCTTCGAGCAATGCCGGCAGCCGCTGGTTGGTCGCCAGGGCCCGGCGCAGTTGATCTTCGTCGCTGCCGCTGATGGCAACGATGCGCTCTAGCGTCGCCTCGTCGAAATGCGCGTTCAAGTGGCCGATACGGCGCAGCAACTGTGTGCCTGTCCAGCTCAGCGGCCGATCCGTTCCGAGCAGCCACGCGCCGGCGCCGTTATGCCGCAAGGGTGGTTGATAGCGGCCAGGGTCTTGCGGATGTTGCAGGCGGTATTCGCCGGTTGCTGGTTCCTGCCTGACAATGTATTGGTCGCCCTGCACAACCAGCCAGTGCCTGCCATTGTGCTGGCGCAGGCCGAGCGCGTCCGCCTCCAGGCCTGCGGGCAGCGCCTCGGTGCTGCGGTACGGGGCAAGGTCAGGTTTCCACAGCCTGACCTGGCCATCGGGCATTTCCACATCGTCCAGTTCCTCGATGAACGACGGCGTTTCAACGGGAATACGCTCTACTTCCGGTTGTTCCTCGTCGGCGTCATCAACTGCTGGCGCCTCCGCTGCGCTGCCGGCTGCGCCGCCCTGGGCTTCCCTCAAGGCCTTGGCCGCCGCGCTGAGGGCCGCCATGATCGCCACATTTTCGATGACATCGACCAGGTAGCCATAGGCAATGTCGCGTTCGTCGTTTTCCCAGGCTTCGATGCCGTCATACACCTCGAAAGCCAGCTGGGCCACACACACAGCCAGCATCGCCTCGCCCAGCCCCGGCACGAAGAAACCGGCGATGTTCAGGCCGGTGAGTACACGCCCGGCTATCAGTTCCCGGTGCGCCTGCGCGGTGCGCCGGTCGACGATTTCGGTCGGCACGGCATGGAACAGCGCATCCTTTTCATGGCGCTGGGCTTTCTGAAACGCCATGACACCCTGGAATGCGTGGCTGAACGGTGTGGCTACGGGATACAGGGTGGCATGCGGGTCGGCAACAGGCTCACGGACCCCTCGGATACTCCAGCCCAGCGGGGTGAGCCGGTCCCTCAGGCGGGCCGTGATCGAGGCTTTGTCGCGGTCGGCGATGTGCTTGTCCAGATAGTGGATATCGGCCTGCAGCCGTTCCCCGAGCTCGGCCATCAAGGCTTCCTGGCTGGCGAACTCCTTGAGCGGCAGCAGGCTGTCTTGCGGGATGTACAGGGCCACGGCCTGATGATCGACGGCGTGCAGGGTGATGAGCACCACGCCGGTCAGTTCCGCCTCCCACAAGTCGAGCAGGCTGAAGGTTACAGCCGAGCGGGGCGACGGCGCCTGGTCAAGGGGCGCGGCAAGGGCAGCGGTGTACAGTTGTTCGCTGATATCGCCCTTGAGCCGGGCGAAATGCAGGGCCTGCCTGAACGCCGAGACTTCGGCGCGCCCCAGGGTTTCATAGACGGCCAGTGCGGCTTCGTCGGCCTCTGCTTGCGGCATGCCCGCAGGGTAATAGATGGCATGCAACTGCTCGTGGTACTTGCCGCCGATATCGAGGGTACGGCACAAGTCGGCGAAAGCTTCGGCGGGGATTGCCACGGCATTGGTGATCGGCACCGTGCCCATGAAGCGGCGGTGGTCGAGGATCACCGACTTTTCCAGCAAGGCGCCGGGCACGTCCATGCCATGCTCTGCCGCGGCGTCCTGGTCGAAGTTGTGCAACGCGCAGTGGAGCAGCGAACGGGTGGCCCGGTCGATCGCCTGACGGCTGCCGATGGCATTGCTTGGGTTGATCAGGCGGGCGTCGACCAGGTAGGTATTGCGTACGTCCAGGTCAAGCCCGAAGCGCTGCCGGATGGCAGCGGTGAGCGTTTCGCTGGCGTAGGTCTCCAGGTCTGGTAGCTGCTCGAACAGTTTGTGCACCTGCGCCTGATGCTCGCGATGCCGGCCGTGTTCTTCCTGCCATGCTCTGGCGATGTCCGGTTGTCGCTGGATCGCTGCCGACAGCCAGGCGGGGGCCTGTTGCCAGTTGCGCATCGTGCGGTGGGTTTCGGGCGGGGCAAGCTTGAGCCAGGCGGGGATCTTGCGTTCGATGGTGGCGTAGTGAACGCCGGGCTGGGAAATCGCTGGGTTTGGCATAGCGGCGGCCTCGCTTGATAGGGCAACGGACTATCACCGGGGGGCCTGGCCCGTGTGGGGTAGATATGTCTGCCGCTGCACAGCGGACGTATCAGCGAGGACGGTGCTGAAAGCGCAATTCAGGTTTATGATGGCCCACGGCCGAATAATCCTCACACGGAGTGCGCAATGCAGACCCTGTACCCGCAGATCAAACCCTACGCCCGGCACGATCTGGCCGTGGAAGCGCCGCATGTGCTGTATGTCGACGAAAGCGGCTCGCCAGAAGGTCTGCCGGTGGTGTTCATTCACGGTGGCCCGGGGGCTGGCTGCGATGCCCAGAGCCGCTGCTACTTCGACCCGACGCTGTATCGCATCATCACCTTCGACCAGCGCGGCTGTGGCCGCTCCACGCCACATGCGAGCCTGGAGAACAACACCACCTGGCACCTGGTCGAGGACCTGGAGCGTATCCGCGAGCACCTCGGCATAGACAAGTGGGTGCTGTTCGGCGGCTCGTGGGGTTCTACCCTGGCCCTGGCCTACGCCCAGACGCACCCCGAGCGGGTGCACGGCCTGATCCTGCGCGGCATCTTCCTGTGCCGGCCGCAGGAAATCCATTGGTTCTACCAGGAGGGCGCCAGCCGGTTGTTCCCCGACTACTGGCAGGACTACATCGCGCCCATCCCGCCGGAAGAGCGCGGCGACCTGGTCGCGGCTTTCCACAAGCGTCTGACCGGCAACGACCAGATCGCCCAGATGCATGCCGCCAAGGCCTGGTCCACCTGGGAAGGCCGCACTGCCACCCTGCGTCCCAATCCGCTGGTGGTCGACCGCTTCTCCGAGCCGCAGCGGGCCTTGTCGATCGCCCGCATCGAATGCCACTACTTCATGAACAACGCGTTCCTCGAGCCGGACCAGCTGATCCGCGACCTGCCGAAGATCGCCCACCTGCCAGCAGTGATCGTGCACGGTCGTTACGACGTGATCTGCCCGCTGGACAACGCCTGGGCGTTGCACCAGGCCTGGCCGAACAGTGAGCTGAAGGTGATCCGCGACGCCGGCCACGCGGCTTCCGAGCCCGGCATCACCGATGCCCTGGTGCGGGCTGCCGACCAAATGGCCCGACGCTTGCTCGACCTGCCCCTGGAAGAAGCATGAAGGGCCTGTTGCAGCGCGTGCGTGGCGCACGGGTCGAGGTGGCCGGGGAAATCGTCGGCGCCATCGACCAGGGGTTGCTGGTGCTGGTGGCGGTCGAACCTGGGGATTCGCCTGAGCATGCCGACAAGCTCCTGCACAAATTGTTGAACTACCGGGTATTCAGCGATGAGCAGGGCAAGATGAACCTGTCGCTGAAAGATGTTGGCGGCGGGCTGTTGCTGGTTTCCCAGTTCACCCTGGCGGCGGATACCCGCAATGGCATGCGTCCAAGCTTTTCGACGGCGGCGCCACCGGCCCTTGGCGCCGAGTTGTTCGACTATCTTGTGCAGCAGGCCAAGGCCCGGCATGGCGACGTGGCGAGCGGGCAATTCGGCGCGGACATGCAGGTACACCTGGTCAATGATGGCCCCGTAACATTTATGTTACAAATATGAGGTCGAAAAACCCCCTGTTCACAGGAAAACAAGGGGTTTTGTACGATAAATAGTTGTTCCAGCCTGATGCGTTGTAACGCGACCTGCTGGATAATCGCGCGCTGCATGGACCTGCGTTCGCAGGTTCGTTTCACTTTGACTCGAGCATGGTCTGGATCCGTTTGGGGAATCATTACGCCCTCACGGGGTCCGAACAGTGCTCGCCAACCCGGCATTTGTCGCTGGCCGTTGGTTTCATGATCTGTTTTCGGCGAGGGTTGCTCGTGATTGTTAGTCCACAAAAAGCATCAAGAATCCCCGGCAACGGGCTGCGCAAGGCTCTGATGGCCAGTGTGGCACTGGTCGGCCTGATGAGCGCGGGCCAGCTGTGGGCATTCAATCTTGACGATGTTGCAGCCAAGGCAAAGGATCTGGCCGGTCAGAAGTACGAAGCCCCCAAAAGCAACCTGCCGGCAGTGTTCCGCGACATGAAGTTCGCGGATTACCAGAAAATCCACTTCCTGCAGGAAAAGGCCGAGTGGGCCAAGGACAAGACCCCGTTCAAGCTGTCGTTCTATCACCAGGGCATGCACTTCGACACGCCGGTGAAGATCAACCAGGTCACCGCCACCAAGGTCGAGGAAATCAAGTACGACCCGAGCCGCTTCGAGTTCGGTGACGTGCCGCACGACCCGGAAACCACCAAGAACCTGGGTTACGCCGGTTTCCGCGTGTTGTATCCGATCAACAAGGCCGACAAGCAGGACGAGATCATGACCCTGCTTGGCGCCAGCTATTTCCGTGTGGTCGGCAAGGGCCACGTGTACGGCCTGTCGGCGCGTGGCCTGGCCATCGACACCGCGCTGCCGTCGGGCGAGGAATTCCCACGCTTCACCGAGTTCTGGGTGGAGAAGCCCAAGCCGACCGACAAGCACTTGGTGATCTACGCGCTGCTCGACTCGCCGCGCTCCACCGGCGCCTACAAGCTGACCCTGCGCCCTGGCAACGACACCGTGGTCGACGTGCAGTCCCGCGTGTTCCTGCGTGATCACGTCAGCCGCCTGGGCATCGCCCCGTTGACCAGCATGTACCTGTTCGGCCCTAACCAGCCGTCCAAGGTCCTCAACTATCGCCCGGCCCTGCATGACTCCGAAGGCCTGTCGATCCATGCTGGCAATGGCGAGTGGCTGTGGCGCCCGCTGAACAACCCGAAACACCTGGCCGTGAGCAACTTCAGCGTCGAGAACCCGCGCGGGTTCGGCCTGATGCAGCGCCAGCGCGCCTTCAGTGACTACGAAGACCTCGACGACAACTACCAGAAGCGCCCGAGCGCCTGGATCGAGCCGAAGGGTGACTGGGGCAAGGGTACCGTCGACCTGGTCGAAATCCCGACCGCCGACGAAACCAACGACAACATCGTGGCGTTCTGGAGCCCGGAGAAGCTGCCTGAGCCAGGCAAGCCGTTCGAGTATGCCTACCGCCTGCACTGGACCATCGACGAGCCGAAGTTCCAGGCCCCCGAGCTGGGCTGGGTCAAGCAGACCCTGCGCTCGACCGGTGACGTCAAGCAATCCAACCTGATTCGCCAGCCTGACGGCAGCGTGGCCTTCCTGGTCGACTTCGCCGGCCCGGCGCTGGCGGCCTTGCCGGAAGACACCGCCGTGCGCAGCCAGATCAGCGTCGGCGACAACGCCGAGGTGGTCGAGAACAACCTGCGCTATAACCCTGAGACCAAGGGCTGGCGCCTGACCCTGCGGCTGAAGGTCAAGGAAGCCAACAAGTCGACCGAAATGCGTGCCGCGCTGGTGCGTGACGTGCCGGTCGAAACCACCAAGCCTGCCGCGGAAGCCAAGCAGGACAAGGCTGCAGCCAAGCATGCCAAGGCCGACAAAGCCGCCAAGGCCGAACAACCTGCCGCCGATGCGGCGCCCACCAACGGGACCCCGGCCACCACCGAGAAGGTGCTGACCGAGACCTGGAGCTATCAGTTGCCTGCCGATGAGTAACTCAAGCGCAAGGCCGGAATCGCTGCGCGAATACCTGGCCCACCTACCACTGAGCGACGAGCAACGGGCGGAACTCGCCAGCTGCACGTCCTTCAGTGAGCTGCACCAACGCCTGGCGGCCAACCCGGCCGCCAGCTCTGCCGAGGCCGTGCAGGCCTCGGTGGGCCCGCGCCTGACCGTAGGCAGCGCCGCCGAGCTGGAAGACGCCGAGATGCTCGGCGTCGACAGCAGCGGCCGCCTGTGCCTGAAGATCGCTCCGCCGATCAAGCGCACCAAGGTCGTGCCCGAGCCATGGCGCACCAACATCCTGATCCGCATGTGGCGACGCATGACCGGCCGTGCCAATGCGCCGCAGCCGCCCAAGCGCGAGCTGCCGCCGGCGCGCTGGCGCACGGTCGGTTCGATCCGCCGTTACATCCTGCTGGCGCTGATGATCGGCCAGACCATCGTCGCCGGCTGGTACATGAAGGGTATCCTGCCGTACCAGGGCTGGTCGTTCGTGGACTTCGACGAAGTGGCCAACCAGCCGCTGTGGGACACCGTGGTGCAGGTGTGGCCGTATGCCCTGCAAACCTCCATCCTGGTTCTGTTCGGCATCCTGTTCTGCTGGGTGTCTGCAGGGTTCTGGACCGCACTGATGGGCTTCCTCGAGTTGCTCACCGGGCGCGACAAATACAAGATCTCGGGGAGCAGCGCCGGTAATGAGCCGATCGCGCCCGAGGCGCGCACCGCGCTGGTGATGCCGATCTGCAACGAGGACGTGCCGCGGGTGTTCGCCGGCCTGCGCGCGACGTTCGAGTCGGTAGCCGCCAGCGGCAACCTCGACCGTTTCGACTTCTTCGTGCTCAGCGACACCAACGACACCGACATCGCCGTGGCCGAGCAACAGGCCTGGCTCGATGTGTGCCGCGAAACCAAAGGTTTCGGCCGCATCTTCTACCGCCGCCGCCGGCGCCGGGTGAAGCGCAAGAGCGGCAACCTCGACGACTTCTGCCGTCGCTGGGGTGGCGAGTACAAGTACATGGTCGTGCTCGACGCCGACAGCGTCATGAGCGGCGAGTGCCTGAGCAGCCTGGTGCGCCTGATGGAGGCCAACCCGGACGCCGGCATCATCCAGACCGGGCCGAAAGCCTCGGGCATGGACACCCTGTACGCGCGCCTGCAGCAGTTCGCCACCCGCGTGTACGGCCCGCTGTTCACTGCCGGCCTGCACTTCTGGCAGCTGGGCGAGTCGCACTACTGGGGCCATAACGCGATCATCCGCATGAAGCCGTTCATCGAGCACTGCGCCCTGGCGCCGTTGCCGGGCAAGGGCGCGTTCGCCGGTGCGATCCTGTCCCACGACTTCGTCGAGGCCGCGCTGATGCGCCGTGCCGGTTGGGGCGTGTGGATCGCCTACGACCTGCCGGGCAGCTACGAAGAATTGCCGCCGAACCTGCTCGACGAGCTCAAGCGTGACCGCCGCTGGTGCCACGGCAACCTGATGAACTTCCGCCTGTTCCTGGTCAAGGGCATGCACCCGGTGCACCGCGCGGTGTTCCTCACCGGGGTGATGTCGTACCTGTCGGCGCCGTTGTGGTTCCTGTTCCTGGTGCTGTCGACCGCGCTGTTGGCGACCAACACGTTGATGGAGCCGCAGTACTTCATCGAGCCGTACCAGCTCTACCCGCTTTGGCCGCAGTGGCACCCGGAGAAGGCCGTGGCGCTGTTCTCCACCACCATCGTGCTGCTGTTCCTGCCCAAGCTGCTCAGCGTCATCCTGATCTGGGCCAAGGGCGCGACCGAGTTCGGTGGGCGGATCAAGGTCACCCTGTCGATGCTGATGGAGATGCTGTTCTCCATGCTGCTGGCGCCGGTGCGCATGATCTTCCACACCCGCTTCGTGCTGGCCGCGTTCCTCGGTTGGGCAGCGACCTGGAACTCGCCGCAGCGTGACGACGACTCCACGCCCTGGAGCGAAGCCGTGCGCCGCCACGGCCCACAGACCTTGCTGGGGATTGCCTGGGCGGCGCTGGTGGCCTGGCTGAACCCGAGCTTCCTGTGGTGGCTGGCGCCGATCGTCGGTTCGCTGGTGCTGTCGATCCCGGTTTCGGTGATTTCCAGCCGCACCCGCCTGGGCCTGGCGGCCAAGGACGAGAAGCTGTTCCTCATCCCCGAGGAGTACGCCACCCCGCAGGAGCTGCTGGCGACCGACCAGTACACCCACGAAAACCGTTGGCATGCCCTGCATGACGGCTTCGTGCGCGCTGTGGTCGACCCGCGGCAGAACGCCCTGGCCTGCGCCATGGCCACTGCCCGTCACGGCCAGGCGGCACCGATCGAGGCGCTGCGTGCCGAGCGTGTGGCCAAGGCGATGGAGGTCGGGCCGAAGGGGCTGGACCTCAACACCCGCCTGGCCCTGCTCAGCGACCCGGTGGCGCTGAGCCGCCTGCACGAACAGGTGTGGGCCGAGCACAACGCGGCATGGATCGATGTGTGGCGTGCGTCGATAAAGAACGACCCGCATTCGCCGCTGTTGCCGCTGCATCCGGAGAATGAAGGCCAGCCGGCACTCGTCGGCGCCTGATCGGGCCTCTTCGCGGGCACGTCGGATCGCCGCACCGCCGCTCCCACAGGTACTGCACAGCCTTTGAGGCATGCGCTGTACCTGTGGGAGCGGCGGTGCGGCGATCCGACGTGCCCGCGAAGCTTTTAGGGCCTTGCCTCGATTTTGGCCAACAAAGTCCCCCCGAGCTCTAGGTCCCCGGGCCGCCATGCGTTAGCATCCCTCTCCGATATGCCGCATCGGCCAGTACGGCCGTGCCAACAATAAGATTCGCTACTTTTCTTGTTAGGGGACCTGGTGATGATCAAGAAATACCTTTCGCGACTGCTGGTCGGTGTCACCGCCCTGGTCGCGGTGACTGCGGCCCAGGCGGGGGCCATCGATGACGCGGTCAAGCGCGGCACCCTGCGGGTGGGCATGGACCCGACCTACATGCCGTTCCAGATGACCAACAAGCGTGGCGAGATCATCGGCTTCGAGGTCGACATCCTCAAAGCCATGGCCAAGTCCATGGGCGTCAAGTTCGAGCCGGTCTCCACCGCCTATGACGGCATCATCCCGGCCCTGCTGACCGACAAGTTCGACATGATCGGCAGCGGCATGACCCTGACCCAGGAACGCAACCTGCGCCTGAACTTCAGCGAACCCTTCATCGTGGTCGGCCAGACCCTGCTGATCCGCAAGGAGCTGGCGGGCGAGATCAAGTCGTACAAGGACCTGAACAACGAAAAGTACCGCCTGACTTCCAAGCTGGGTACCACCGGTGAAATGGTCGCCAAGAAGCTGATCGGCAAAGCCAAGTACCATGGCTATGACAACGAGCAGGAAGCGGTAATGGACGTGGTCAACGGCAAGGCTGATGCCTTCGTCTACGACGCGCCTTACAACGTCGTCGCCGTGGACAAGGCCGGTGCCGGCAAGCTGCTGTTCCTCGAAGAACCCTTCACCTACGAGCCGCTGGCCTTCGGCCTGAAGAAAGGCGACTACGACAGCATCAACTTCATCAACAACTTCCTGCACCAGATCAAGAACGACGGGACCTACGATCGTATTCACGACAAGTGGTTCAAGAACAAGGACTGGCTGAAGGAAATGGAATAAGGCCCAGGCCACAAGCCCGGCTTTATGACCCCGACGCGCAGGCAAACCCTGCGCGTTCGCATTTACGGAAGTACCCCACGTGATCAAACACAAGAAAGCCCAGTGGCCCTGGCATGGCCTGACCGCCCTGGTCCTGGTGGGCCTGGCGTTCAGCCTGTACCTGGCCACCTCGATGATTTCCTACGAGTGGCGCTGGAACCGCGTACCGCAGTACTTCGCCTACAAGGCCGAGGAAGCCCAGCGCGCCGCCGGTTACGGTACCGTGCAGGACATCGTCATATCAGGTGACAGCGCTCGCGTCACGCTGAAGGACGAGAACGGTGACGAGCAGGTGCTCGACGTGGCCAAGGACAGCCTGCAACTGGCCCGTGGCGATGATGTCGCCGAAGGCGACCAGGTTGGCGTTACCCGCCACTGGGCCGCCGGCCCACTGGCCTGGGGCCTGTGGACCACCCTGTGGATTTCGGTGGTGTCCGGTGCCCTGGGCCTGGTCATCGGCCTGTTCGCCGGCCTCTGCCGGCTGTCCAGCAACCCGACCTTGCGTGACCTGTCGACGGTCTATGTCGAACTGGTGCGCGGTACCCCGCTGCTGGTCCAGATCTTCATCTTCTATTTCTTCATCGGCACTGTGCTCAACCTGTCCCGCGAGTTTGCCGGGGTCGCCGCGCTGGCGCTGTTCACAGGTGCCTACGTGGCCGAGATCGTGCGTGCCGGTGTGCAATCCATCGCCAAGGGCCAGAACGAAGCCGCCCGCTCGCTGGGCCTGAATGCGGGCCAGTCGATGCGCCATGTGATCCTGCCGCAGGCCTTCAAGCGTGTGCTGCCGCCGTTGGCCGGCCAGTTTATCAGCCTGGTCAAGGACACCTCGCTGGTCTCGGTGATCGCCATCACCGAACTGACCAAGAGTGGCCGCGAGGCCATCACCACCTCGTTCTCGACCTTCGAGATCTGGTTCTGCGTGGCAGGCCTGTACCTGTTGATCAACCTGCCGCTGTCGCACCTGGCCAGCCGGCTCGAGCGGAGGCTTGCGCAAAGTGATTGAAGTCCGTGACCTGCTGAAAATCTTCGACACCCGTGGCCATGTGGTCCGCGCTGTGGATAACGTCACCACCCAGGTCGCCAAGGGCGAAGTGGTGGTGGTGCTCGGCCCGTCGGGTTCGGGCAAGTCGACCTTCCTGCGTTGCCTCAACGGCCTGGAGCATTTCGACGAAGGCCATGTGGCCATCGACGGCCTGCAACTGGCCGACCCGAAGACCGACATCAACGCCTATCGTCGCGAAGTCGGCATGGTGTTCCAGCACTTCAACCTGTTCCCGCACATGACCGTGCTGGAAAACCTGTGCCTGGCGCAGAAGGTGGTGCGCAAGCGCAACAAGGCCGAGCGCGAGGCCAAGGCCCGGGCGCTGCTGGAGAAAGTCGGCATTGCGCAGAAGGCCAACGAATACCCGTCACGCCTGTCCGGCGGCCAGCAGCAGCGGGTGGCGATTGCCCGTGCCCTGGCCATGGACCCGAAAGTGATGCTGTTCGACGAGCCGACTTCGGCGCTGGACCCGGAAATGGTCGGCGAGGTGCTGGACGTGATGAAGACCCTCGCCCAGGAAGGCATGACCATGGTCTGCGTCACCCACGAAATGGGCTTTGCCCGCGAAGTGGCGGACCGCGTGCTGTTCTTCGACCATGGCAAGTTGCTGGAGGACTCGCCGCCAGCGGCATTCTTCGCAGCGCCGAAGGACCCGCGCGCGCAGGCCTTCCTGCGCCAGGTGCTGTAACCACCGGGGCGCTTTGCGCCCCTTTTCGCGACACAAGGCCGCTCCTACCGGTAAAAGCGCGCGACCCTAGGGGAAATCGCGATCACCTGTAGAAGCGGCCTTGCGTCGCGAAAGGGCTGCAAGGCAGCCCCGGCAATCTCAAATGCTGAACCGTCTCACCATCCCTCGCAGCTGTTGCCCCAACTGCTCCAGCTCCCCGCTCGAAGCTGCGGTCTGCTCACTGGCCGCGCTGGTCTGATCCGACACGTCCCGCACATTCAGCACGCTACGGTTGATCTGTTCGGCAACCACGCTCTGCTCTTCGCTGGCCGTGGCGATCTGCTGGTTCATGCCCTGGATGTTCGACACCGTGTCGGTAATCTGGCTCAGCGCATGCCCGGCCCGGCGGCTCAGCTCCACGCTTTGTTCGGTCAGGCTCTTGCTGTTGTCCAGCAGGCGGGTCACTTCGTCGGTGCCGTTGTGCAAGCTGTCGATCAGTTGGCCGATTTCTTCGGTCGCGGTCGACGTGCGCTGGGCCAGGCCACGGACTTCGTCGGCCACCACGGCAAAGCCGCGCCCGGCCTCACCGGCCCGCGCCGCTTCGATCGCCGCATTCAGGGCCAGCAGGTTGGTCTGTTCGGACACCGACTTGATCACATCGAGGATGCTGCCGATGCGCTGGCTTTCGCCGGCCAGGTGCTGCATGGCCGCCAGGCAGTGGTCCATCTGCCCGGCCAGCTGTTCGATCCGGCCGATGGCCTCGGCCACCACCTGGTCGCCCATCTGCGCCTGCTGGTCGGCATTGGTCGCAGCTAGCGAGGCCTGTTCGGCGTTCTGCGCGACTTCCTGCACCGTGGCGCTCATCTGGTTCATGGCGGTGGCCACCTGGTCGGTTTCCTCGCGCTGCTGGTTGATGCGCAGCTTGGTATCCTCGCTGCTGGTGGCCAGCTCCGAGGCGGCCTGCGACAGTTGGCCGACCCCCTGGTCGATACCGCCGATCAGCTCGCGCAGGCTCAAGGTCATGTCGCGCATGCTGCTTTGCAGCTGGCCCATCTCGTCACGGCGCTGCACGGCTTCGACCTGGCTCAGGTCGCCCTTGGCGATGCGCGCGGCCACGGCCAGGGTCTGGCGCAGCGGCTGGGTAATCTGCAGGGTGATCAGCCAACCGGCCACGACACCCACCAGCAGCGCCAGCAATGCCACGCTGGTCAGCAGCGAGCGGGCGGCCAGGGCTTCGCTGTCGCGTTGCTCGACCTTGCGCTTGCTCAGTTCCAGGCTCACGGCACGCAATTCGTCGCCCATGGTTTCCAGGTTGTTCTGCAGTTGCTCGACGCGCACGGCGGCACGGCGGTACCGGTCCAGGCTGGCCCGGTACTTGGCCAGTTCGGCCCCAGGCTGTTCGCTCAGGGCGCGGGGCAAACCCAGCGGGGCAAGGCCTCTGAGCAATTGTTCCAGGCTGCTGCCAGCGGCATCGAGGGCGCTGTTTCCAACCTTGGCGAAGTCCTCGACGGGAGAAAAGGTGTAGGCCGGCACCAGGCTCTGCTGGTTGGCGCCGTCGATGTGCCGGCTTACGGTGTCCATCAGGCCGAGTACGCCTCTTTGCTGGCTATCGGCACCCATCCTCAGCAAGGCCTGGGTCTGCAGTTCGTCGATCGCATCGTTGAGTTTCTGCTCCTGGGCCTGCATGGCCTGGCGCAGGGCAATGCGTTCAGCGACGCTGCGTTGCAGTTCGCTGAAGTCGTCGTGCAGGCGCTGCAGCAAGGCCAGCTTTTCGCTGAGTATCTGCCGTGACTCGTCGACGTTGCTGCGTTGCTGCAGGGTGGTCAGCCTGTCGTTCAGCTGGTCGAGGATGCTGGTTATCCGCGATCGGCTGGTGTCATCGTTGAGCACACGGTAGGTGATGCGCTCTGCGCGCAGGTCCTTGGTCAGGTCGTTGATCAGGCCGATCTCGCTGAGTTGCTGGGAGCGCACGATAGCGCCATCCAGCGCGCGCCAGCCGCTGATCGTGGTGGCCAGGGTAAGCAGCAGCACCACGGCAAAGCCGAGGGCCAGCTTGGCACCGACACTGATGTTGCCGAGCTTGCGGTTGAGGTAGCCGAGCATGGTGAGTCTCCGTGCAGTTGGGGGAGGGGTGCGGGCGCATTGCCAGCATCACACCCCTGCCAATCGGCAGCGGAGCTGTAGGACTTGACCTGATAATCAGGTAGGAAATTTCGCCTCAGCAGGTAGGAATGATGTGCCTGTGCTGGCCTCTTCGCGGGTAAACCCGCTGCCACCGGTACTGCACTGCCCTTGAGCGCGGTGGTATCCCTGTGGCAGCGGGTTTACCCGCGCAGAGGCCCGCACAGGCAACCCATTGTTCAAGTCAGAGCCTGAACCGCCCGACCAACCCCTGCAGGTGGGTACCCAGCCGCGCCAGCTCCACGCTCGAGCTGGCCGTCTCTTCACTGGCTGCCGAGGTCTGATCGGAAATATCCCGCACATTCATCACGCTGCGGTTGATCTCCTCGGCCACGGCCGTCTGTTCTTCCGCCGCCGTGGCGATCTGCTGGTTCATCGCCTGGATCGACGACACCGTCCGGGTGATGGTTTCCAGCGAGCTGCCGGCGCGGCGGGTCAGTTCGACGCTGCTGTCGGTCAACTGGCGGCTGCTGTCCATCACGCTGGCCACGCGCTGGGTGCCGCTTTGCAGGCCGGCGATCAGCTCTTCGATTTCTTCGGTGGATTGCTGGGTTCGCTGGGCCAGGCTGCGCACCTCATCGGCAACCACGGCGAAGCCACGCCCGGCCTCGCCGGCACGGGCCGCCTCGATCGCCGCGTTGAGGGCCAGCAGGTTGGTTTGCTGGGCCACCGACTTGATGACATCGAGCACGCTGCCGATCTTGTCGCTCTCGGCCTTGAGCTGGTTCATCGCTTCGCTGGAATTGACCACTTCACCCGCCAGGCGCTCGATCTGCGCCACCGCTTCGCCCACCACGCGGTCACCTTCGCGGGCCTGCTGGTCGGCCATCAACGCGGCTTCCGAGGCCTGCTCGGCATTGCGTGCCACTTCGTGCACGGTGGCGGTCATCTGGTTCATCGCGGTCGCCACCTGATCGGTCTCGACCTTCTGGTTGTTGACCCCGGCGCTGGTCTGTTCGGTTACCGCCGACAGTTCCTCGGCGGCGCTGGCGATCTGCGTGACACCATCGCCGATACCGCTGATCAGTTCGCGCAGGCCCTGGGTCATGCGCTGCATGCTGGCTTGCAATTGGCCGAGTTCGTCGCGGCGTTGTACCTGCTGCTGCTGGGTCAGGTCGCCACTGGCCACACGTTCGGCGGCGTGCAGGGTCTGGCGCAGTGGGAGGATGATCTGCCGGGAAATGCTCCAGGCCGCCAACAGGCCCAGGGCCAAGGCCAGCGCAGTGGCCAATGCCAGCAGGCTCTTGGCCTGGGCGGCGCCGGCATCGCGTACCTCGGTTTGCGAAGCGGTCATCGCCTGGCTGGTCTGCAGCAGCACCGTGCCGTGGGCGACCATGTTTTGCAGGGCCTGCTCAGTGGCGGCCTGGGCAGTGCCAAACTGGGTAAGCGCATCGCGGTAGCCGGCCATGGCGGTGGCGGCATCGTCCAGGCTGGCGGCATGTTCTGCAGACACCTTGGCCGGCAGCGCGCGCAGCTCGGCCAGGGCCTGGTCAATGGCTTTCAATGCCGTTTGCTGGAAGTCGGCGTTCCCGCTGTAGGTGTAGCCGCGCACCTGGAAGCGCGCCTGCTGCAGCAATGCGCTCACTTCCACCGCATGCTGGTACTGGCTGATATCGCCGCCCTGTTGCAGCGCGCGTTGCACTTTGCCGACCAGTTCCGTGGCCTTGTCGGCGGTGTCGCCAAGCGCACCACGGCTGGCCTCGCGGCGCTGGCCGGCCTGCTTCAGCTCGCCGAATGCCTGCTGGTAGCCGCGCACGGCCTCACGCTGCTGCTCCAGCCGCTGGCGGTCGGCAGGCTGCTCGATCTGGGTGAGCATCAGTTGCACCTGGCGGTCGAGATTGGCCAAGGCTTTTTCCAGCTCTGCCACCGAGGCGTCGTCACGCTGGCGTTGGTATTGCTGGCGGGCGATGCGCAGTTCCTGGGTATATTGCTGGATGAGCGAGATGTTACCCAGCTTGTCGCCACGGTTGACGATGCTGTCCATGCCGTACCAGCCAGTCAGGGTAATGGCCAGGGTCAATAGCAGCACCAGGCCGAATCCCAGCCCCAGTTTGCGACTGACGCTCACGTTGCCCAACGATTGGGCGATCCATTGATACATGTGAAACTCCCTGGCCGGCTTGGCAGCACGATATCTGTTGTTGTTGCCAAGGCCATCGGCGCGGGGGAGGGAAACTTTATGGGTAAAAGTTGACTTGTTTGTCAGAATATTCGCGCGAGCAAGGCTGTTACCGCAGTCTCTACCCGCAGGATGCGCTCACCCAGTTGCACCGGCGCCAGGCCGGCCTTGCCCAACAGCTCCACTTCGTAGGGGATCCAGCCGCCCTCCGGGCCGATGGCCAGGGTCACCGCTTGCTCCACGGCACGCGGGCAGGCAGGGTAGGGCCCAGGGTGGCCGACCAGGCCCAGGGTGCCCGCGGCGATGGACGGCAGGCGGTCCTCGACGAACGGTTTGAAACGCTTTTCGATGATCACCTCCGGCAGCACCGTGTCGCGCGCTTGTTCCAGGCCGAGGATGAGGTTTTCGCGGATGCTGTCGGGGTGCAGGAAGGGCGTTTGCCAGAAGCTTTTCTCGACCTTGTAGCTGTTTACCAGGATCAGCCGCGGTACGCCGAGGGTGGCCACGGTCTGGAACAGCCGACGCAGCATCTTCGGGCGGGGGACGGCGAGCACCAGGGTCAGTGGCAGCTTGGCCGGTGGCTGCTGGTCGAAGGTGACTTCCAGTTCGGCTTGGTGGGTTTCCAGGCGCACCACCGTGGCCTTGCCCATCAGGCCGTTGATACGGCCCACGCGCAGGTTGTCGCCCACCGCCACGCGGTGGATTTCCTGCATGTGGGTGAAGCGCCGGTCGGCAAGAATGACACGGTCGGCCGCGACGAAGTCGGCCTCTTCAAGGAGCAGCAGGTTCACGGTTGGGTCGCTGGTGGCTGGTCGTTATGGTCGTTGGTGGCGTGGGCTTCGCTGCGCTTGCGGATCAGGCTGCCGCACAGCACACCGATCTCGAACAGCAGCCACATGGGCACCGCCAGCAGGGTCTGGGAGAAGATGTCCGGCGGGGTGAGGACCATGCCGACTACGAAACAGCCGATGATCACGTAGGGGCGGATCTTCTTCAGGTACTTCACGTCGACCACGCCGATCCACACCAGCAGTACCACCGCCACCGGGATCTCGAAGGCCACGCCGAAGGCGAAGAACAGCGTCATCACGAAGTCCAGGTAGCTGGCGATGTCGGTCATCATCGACACGCCTTCCGGCGTAGCGCTGGCGAAGAAGCCGAATATCAGCGGGAACACCAGGAAATAGGCGAAGGCCATGCCGGCGTAGAACAACAGGATGCTCGACACCAGCAGCGGGATGGCGATGCGCTTTTCATGACGGTACAGCCCGGGTGCGATGAAGCCCCAGATCTGCTGCAGGATGAACGGGATCGCCAGGAACAGCGAGACGATCATGGTCAGCTTGAACGGTGTCAGGAACGGCGAAGCAACGTCGGTGGCGATCATCGTGGCATTGGCCGGCAAGTGTTCGCGCAGCGGTGCGGAGACCAGGGTGTAGATCTGCTGGGCGAAGGAGAACAGCCCGGCAAAGATCAGGAAAATGACGGCAACGCAGCGCAACAGGCGCGTACGCAGTTCGGTCAGGTGCGATACCAGTGGCATCGGCTGGTCGTGTTCCGGGTTCTCGCTCATGGGGCTCGCGGCGGTTGTGGCGGGTCGGCAGGGGTGGCCGGGGCGGCAGCGGCGTCCACCGGCCGGGGCTCGAGCCCGGCAGGAGGCTGCACGGTTGCAGTGGTTACGGGCGGCTGGGCCGGTGGGGTCATCGGGTTGAGGATGCGCTTGGCTTCCTCTTCCATCTGCAGGATGTGTTCGTTGTGCAGCTGGCGACGGATCTCGTCGGCGCCGATTTCACGCTCCACTTCCATCTTGATGCTATTGAAGCTGCGCTTGAGCCGCCCGATCCACAGGCCTGCCGTGCGCGCGGCACCGGGCAGGCGCTCGGGGCCGAGCACCAGCAGGGCGACCAGGCCGACGAGCAGCAGCTCGCTGAAACTGATGCCGAACATGGGTCAGTCTTTCCGCTGCGGCTCTTGGACCGGCTGGGCCTGGCCTTCGATGGTGTGGCCCTGGCTCTGCTGGGCGTTGTTGTGCACGGGCGGAACGGGCTGGGCAGGCGGTGGGGTGTGCTCGGCCGGCTTGTTCTCTTCTTCGCTCATGGCCTTGCGGAAGCCCTTGATCGACTCGCCCAGGTCGCTGCCGAAGTTCTTCAGCTTCTTGGTGCCGAACACCAGGACCACGACGACCAGCAGGACGATCCAGTGCTTCCAGTCAAAGATACCCATTTCGTACTCCTGAAAAATGTGTGTACAGCAAATCGATCCGCCAACACGGTCCCTGTGGGAGCGGGCATATCGAGGCGTCGAACCGCCGCGAACACCGGCGTAGCCGGTGCCATGCACCGCTTCGCATTCTTCGCGGGCACGCCCGCTGCCACAGGCGCCCGTCAGGCAGTAGGCGTTCGTGCGGCCTTCTCATCGTGCCCGGACAGCCCGAAACGGCGTTCCAGTTCATCCAGCACGGCTTGCGGGTGCTGGCCCAGTGCGCTGAGCATCACCAGGCTATGAAACCACAGGTCGGCAGTTTCGTAGATGACATCGCTGTAATCCTTGCTGAGCGCGGCGTCCTTGGCGGCGATGATCGTCTCTACCGATTCTTCGCCGAGCTTCTCGAGAATCTTGTTCAGGCCCTTGTGGTACAGGCTGGCCACGTAGGAGCTGTCGGGCGCCGCTTGCTTGCGTTCTTCAAGCACTTCGGCCAGGCGATTGAGGGTGTCGCTCATGTCAGTGTCCTGCGCTGTAGATGGCATCCGGGTCCTTCAGGACCGGGTCGACGGTTTTCCACTGGCCGTCTTCGAAAACACGGTAGAAGCAGCTTTCACGGCCGGTATGGCAGGCGATATGGCCCAGTTGCTCGACCATCAGGATGATCACGTCGGCATCGCAGTCCAGGCGCATTTCATGCAGCTTCTGCACATGCCCGGACTCCTCGCCCTTGCGCCACAGCTTGCCACGCGAACGCGACCAGTAGATGGCGCGTTGTTCGGCGGCGGTCAGGGCCAGCGATTCGCGGTTCATCCAGGCCATCATCAGCACGCGTCCGGTCTTGTGGTCCTGGGCGATCGCCGGTACCAGGCCTTCGCTGTTCCACTTGATCTCGTCCAGCCAGTCTTTCATCGTCGACTCCAAAGCGGGCCCGCTCCTGTGCCGGGCCCTTTGCGCTAGTGTGCCAGCCATGCGCGCGGCTGGCTATTGGCGCACGATCAGGTAAAGGCCCGCGGCCAGCATCAGCCAGGCTGGCCAGGCGCTTGGGGCGGCCAGGCTGGCAGCCTCGGCGGCGCCGGCGGCGAGCACCGCGCCGCCACCCAGCAGGCCGGCACCGAGCAGGCGCAGCGGCCAGCGGTCGCCCTGGCGGCGACGTTCGGGCAGTTGCGGATCGTGCAGGTGCGGTTGTGACAGGCGTTCGAGCACGTCGCGGGCCATGTCGGCCAGGTGCGGCAGCTGTTCGACCTGGCTGTGGATGTTGCCCAGCACGGCTTTCGGGCTCATGCGGTCGCGCATCCAGCGTTCGAGGAAGGGCTTGGCGGTGCTCCACAAATCCAGGTCGGGGTACAACTGGCGGCCCAGGCCTTCGATGTTGAGCAGGGTCTTCTGCAGCAGCACCAGCTGCGGCTGCACTTCCATGTTGAAGCGCCGGGCGGTCTGGAACAGGCGCATCAGCACCTGGCCGAAGGAAATATCCTTTAACGGTTTTTCGAAGATCGGCTCGCACACGGTGCGGATGGCGGCCTCGAACTCGTTGACCTTGGTGTGTGCCGGTACCCAGCCAGAGTCGATGTGCAGCTGTGCGACGCGGCGGTAGTCACGCTTGAAGAAGGCGATCAGGTTACGTGCCAGGTAGTCCTGGTCCTCGTCCGTCAGGCTGCCGACGATGCCGCAGTCGATGGCGATGTATTGCGGGCTCCAGGGCCGGACCGTGCTGACGAAGATGTTGCCGGGGTGCATGTCGGCATGGAAGAAGCTGTCGCGGAACACCTGGGTGAAGAACACCTCCACGCCGCGCTCGGCGAGCATCTTCATGTCGGTGCGCTGGTCGGCGAGGGTGGCCATGTCGGTTACCGGGACGCCGTAGATGCGCTCCATCACCAGCACCTTCGGCCGGCACCAGTCCCAGTACACCTGCGGCACGTACATCAGCTCGGAGCCTTCGAAATTGCGCCGTAGCTGGCTGGCGTTGGCCGCTTCGCGCAACAGGTCGAGTTCATCGTAGATGGTCTTTTCGTAGTCACCGACGATTTCCACCGGGTGCAGGCGGCGGGCGTCGGCAGAGGCACGCTCGGCGCCTTTGGCGATCAGGAACAACCAGGCAATATCGGCGGCGATTACCGGCTTGAGGCCCGGCCGGACCACCTTGACCACGACCTCTTCGCCGCTTTTCAGGCGGGCTGCATGAACCTGGGCCACCGACGCGGAAGCCAGTGGCTCCACGTCGAAGCGGCTGAATACCTCACCCACCTTGGCGCCGAGCTGTTCCTCGATCAAGGCCACGGCCTGTTGCGGGTCGAATGGCGGTACACGGTCTTGCAGCAACATCAGCTCGTCGGCGATGTCGGTTGGCAGCAGGTCGCGGCGGGTGGACAGCAACTGGCCGAACTTGATGAAGATCGGCCCCAGGTCCTGCAGGGCCAGGCGCAGGCGTGCGCCACGGTTGAGCTCGGACGGCTTGCGTGGCAGCCAGCGCCAAGGCATCAGCAGGCGCAGGCTCATCAGCCACCAGGGCAGCGGGTAGTCGAACAGCAGGTCATCCAGCCGGTACCGGATGACCACGCGCTGGATGCGGAAAAGACGGCGGACGGCGAGCAGCTTCATGCGTTATCGCTGGTATCAAGGGATCGGGAAAGGCGCTTGATGCGCGCCTCGAGGCGTTCGGTATCGAGCTTGAGGGCATCGAGTTCGCTGAAGGCGGCTTCGGCTTCGCGCTTGCCGACCAGGGTGCGGGACTCTTCTGCCAGGTATTCGGAAAGGTTCTGGCTGAAGCGCGCCAGGCCCTGACGGGTCCAGCGTGCACGCAGGCGAACGTGGCCGGCGAGCATCGCCGTGGCAACCGGGCCGAGCCAGCGCTGCAGCTCGTGTTCCCAGTCCAGTTCCAGGTCCTGCAGCACCCCGAACAGGTCGAGCAGCACGGCACTGTCACCATGCAGCTCGACCTGCGGGCTGTGCAGCACGGCAGTCTTGTCCCTGGCCAGGGCCAGTTGCGCCAGGCTGCCGGCAGGGGCGCGCAGGCTGCAGTCGACCTCGCCCTCCCAATGGGCAGCCAGCATCAGGCCCTCTTCATCGGGCAGGATGAACACCTGTAGGGCCGGTTGGCGGCAGTCGATCTCGATGACCTTGCCTTCCAGCGCGGCCAGCCGCGGCAGGGCCGTGCTGTCCATGCGCAGGACGCGGTTCAGGCCATGTTCGACGCTGGCGAACAACCCGGCCAGCAGCATCAGGGCTTGATTCCCCGGTGCACGGCAACGATGCCGCTGGTCATGTTGTGATAAGTGACGCGGTCGAAACCGGCGTCGACCATCATGGCCTTGAGGGTTTCCTGGTCGGGGTGCATGCGGATCGACTCGGCGAGGTAGCGGTAGCTGTCGGCATCGTTGGTGATCAGCTTGCCGGCCAGGGGCATGAAGGCGAACGAGTAGGCGTCGTAGGCCTTGGACATCAGCTTGTTGGTCGGCTTGGAGAACTCCAGCACCAGCAGGCGGCCGCCCGGCTTGAGCACCCGCAGCATCGAGCGGATGGCTTCGTCCTTGTGAGTGACGTTGCGCAGGCCGAAGGCGATGGTCACGCAGTCGAAATGGTTGTCGGGAAATGGCAGCTTCTCGGCATCGGCCTGGACGAACTCGATGTTGCCGGCCACGCCACGGTCGAGCAGGCGGTCACGGCCAACCTTGAGCATCGATTCGTTGATGTCGGCCAGCACCACCTGCCCGGTCGGGCCGACCAGGCGCGAGAACTTGGCCGCCAGGTCACCGGTACCGCCGGCGATGTCCAGAACGCGGTTGCCGGCGCGTACGCCCGACAGCTCGATGGTGAAGCGCTTCCACAGGCGGTGCATGCCGCCGGAAAGCACGTCGTTCATCAGGTCGTACTTGGCCGCCACCGAGTGAAACACTTCGGCGACTTTCTTCGCCTTCTGGCTTTCAGGGACGTCCTGGTAACCGAAATGGGTGGTGGGTTCGGCTTGGTCGCCTTTGCGCTGGTCGTTCATATCGCTTCACCGGAAAAAATTACCGCCATTCTAGGGCGAACGGGCGGATTTGTCTTGGCGGGGTGTGCCAGTGGGCAGGGGCGGGCATAATGCTGATTATGTCTTCATCTTCAGGAACACCTGCATGACTCAGATCAGCGTCGAACGTAAACATTCCCTCGGCCGCGATGCCGCCCGTGCCAAGGCCGAGGCGCTGGTAGACAGGCTGGTCCGGGAATACGACCTCAAGGCCACCTGGAACGGCGACCGGGTCGACGTGGCACGCAGCGGTGCCAACGGCAGCGTGCACATCGGCGAGGACAGCATCCGCGTGGAACTGAAGCTGGGCATGATGCTGTCGATGATGAGCGGCACCATCAAGGGCGAGATCGAGCGGGCACTGGACAAGGCCCTGGCCTGAGGCCAGGGCTGTCGACGGCAACGGCTGGCTGTCACTGGTCCGGGAACGGAATCAGGCCTTCCACCTGCTCCAGGCGCAAGTCGCCTCGGTAGATTTGCAAGCGTTCTGCCGCGCTGCTGGCTTCTTCCATCCGCGCATCACGGGCCTTGCCTCTCGGCTCCCAGAATTTCAGATGGCCTTTGGCAAAGCCGCGGGCCGGTGCATCCGCGCTCCGATAGTGGAAGTGCGCCTCCCAGAGCACCGCCTGCGGCGCCTGGACGTCCCTGATCTGGTACACGTCGAGATAGTCATCGGGCTTGCTCAGCGCCTTGCGTATCGTGCTCCGGGCAATTTGCAGGCGGTGCTGCTCGCTGAGGTAGCGTAACGCCCTGGCGTCCGGGTGACGGGTGTTCAGGTAGGCATCCGTGAGCAGGCGATGCTTTTCCGCCGTGAGCGCTTCAACGGCCTCGGTCAGTTGGTTGACCTGGTCGATGTCTTTTGGTTTGTCGCTGCTTGCCAGTTGCTGCGCAACCTCGCGCATGTCCTCTATCTGCCAGTCCATCAGGTCGGCCAGGCTGTTCGGCTCGTCGGTATAACGGGCGGCGATTGCCAGGCGTTTGTCCTTCTGTGCCAGCAGGCTGGCTGCACGGTGGCGCAGTTGGCTCGTGTCCGGTTGCGCGGGTGGCTGCTGAGCAGGTAGCTCGAACCATACGCCGTCCCGTTGTTCATACTTGCCGGCGGGCTGTTGAGTGAGCGGGTTGTGCTGGGTTGCCCGGTTGCCTTCCTGCGCTTGCTCTACCAGTACCGAGCGGCCGCGAGACGTGCGTATCACTGTGCGCCGGCCTGCCCTGACCTGGTGGGTGATACGCGCTGGTAGCGGCGGCGCGCTGGTGTCGATGCCGGCCAACGCTGTGCTCAGCTCGGTTTCGGTCAGGTGCACCAGGGTCTGGAGCTGCTCGACATAGTCCTCAAGCATGGCCGAGTCGATGGCGGGGTGCTGGAGCGATTGCAGGTACCAGGCTTTGCCCAGTACGGCTCGGTACTCGCGCAGTGCGTCGTTGAGAACGTCAGCCTGTTGCTGGTACGGCAGGTTGGCTGCGGCCAGGCCATCATGGCTCCATAGCATCGAGGACAACTGCGGGTCACAGAGGGCGTCTTGCAATGGCAGCAGTTCGGCTGCGGTTTCAGCGGTCAGCTGGCTTTTGTCCAGCGTCAGGTAGGCCATGTCGCTGAGGGCCTGCGCGCGTACGATCAGGGTTGAATAGGGGCGCCGCTTGATGGCTTGGTCGATTTTGCTTTTCTTGTGTTCGAAACGGACCCGGTTGTCGTCCAGGGCAAGCGGCAGTGTCTCGTCGAGCCGTTCGCTGACCACCAGAATACGCCGAGCGACATCGAGCGCATCGCGGGTTGCCTTGCGCATCTCGGCATACCGCGACAGCTGCTCCTGGCCCACCGGAAAATTGTGCAGACCACGGGAAAGCTCCCGCAGGCGCTCATGATTCGGTAGCTCGAACAGGCGCCGGAGCAGTAGCATGTCGTTGTCGATGACGGTTTCGGTCCACTCGCTGTAACTGCGTTCGATGCGGCCTGCGCGGTCGTATCTGGCAAAGCGCGGTTCCAGCATCTGTCGGAACGCATCGACGTTTTCTTTCAGCGCCGTGGCCTGCTTTTCCAGAAACAGGCTCACCCCCTTCAGGTCGAGCAAATGACGCTCGCGCAATGCCAGCAATTGCTGACGTTGCTTCTGGAGGTGTTCTGGCAGTGCGTTGCGCTGGGTTTCGGGAAGGGCCTGGTAAGCCTTGTTGAACGCTGCTGCCAGGTCATCATAGGGCTGCAGCTTCTGGCGGCTTTTCTCCATGAGGGGTTCCAGCCGGGATAATGCCGTTTGGTTCGCCTTGGTGGTGGCGAGCAACTGTTCGTATGCCTGGCGGTTGTGCGAGCGGACCTGTTCGGTATTGGGCATGCCGCCGGCCCCTGAGACGTTCAGTACCCATTCGTCATTCCAGCGGGTCAACCACGGGCCACGGCTACGTTCGCGTCCGACGATGTGGTAGCCATCATCGGCACCACCCCATTGCGCAACCCATTCGCTGCGGCTTTCGTCCGGGCCGATGATTTGAACGCCGCCCCAGGTCTGCTGCACTTCGAAGGCGATGTCGGCAAGTTTCACGTAGTACCGCTGGTCCACCAGGTACAGGCCGCGCAGCTGCCCCGTGGTCAATGGCGTATGGCCCTGCAGTGACTGCGTGGCCTGCAGCTTGCGCAGCGCCTGGAGCCCGTCCGGTGTCAGGTTGGCCAAGCGTTGATTGGCACTCCAGCTGTCTATCCTGATGGGCTTTGGTTTTGCCTCTGTCACGGGTTCGGCCCACGCTCGCTCCTTTATCGGTTCGGCCGCTTGCGCAGCTGCTGTGTTGCGCTCGGCAGGTTCGCTGAAGCGTACTGCCACAGGTGTTTCAGTTGCGGATGTGGCATGCGCCACGCGGTGGGCCAGCAACATCGCCAAGTTGCTCAGCAGGTCGGTGGCTGCCGCAATCCGCTCATCGCGACCGCCATCAGCCAGTGTGTCCAGGTCGTCCTTGGCCGCCGACAGCGCTGCAAACAGCCACGCCACGTTGGCCAACAGCCCGGACCAGAATACCGTTGCGCTATTGAACACCGCCCATGCAGCCTTTTTCGCCAGTGCCCATCGCTCCTGCGCGTTGGACACGCTGCGGGTGGATGCGACCTGCAGGATGGCTTCGACCCTGGCGTCAAGCAGGTGGCTGTCGAGGTTTTCTGTCCAGGCCTCGAACGAGGCATCCACCGGCCGCCTGAGGTTGTCCAGAGCGGTAGCTGTCAGCGCCGAGTTGACGCCGAACAGGTGCGCCAGGCTAGACAGCTTGGGGTGCAGGTGGGGGAAGTTGAAGCCATCGTTTTCATACACCTCGCGAGCTTCTTCATTCAGCCAGTGCAGGACACTGCGCTGCAGCTCGCCCTCTTTGCGGATAGCAACCATCAGCGACGCCAGGCTGGTGAATTCCTGCAGCGTCTGGTCGGCATAGAACGGTCGATACAGGATCCAGCTGTGCAGGCCCGGCAGTTCGATGACGAACATGCCATGCGCCCGATCGCTTGCCGAGGCGCCGGGCGCGCAGCGAAAGGCCAGTGGGGCGATACGCGGCTGTGCGAGGTTATCGCCAATACCTGCGCAGAAGTTCAACAGTGCCCGCCGAGCGTTTTCGCTGAGTTGCCCGCTGATACTGGCCTTGAGCACGCTGAAGCGCAGCCCGGAACGCCATTCCCAGGCGTACTGCCTGATCCGTTGCGCCCTGCGCGGCTGTACCTCGACCTGCTCCCGCAGAAAGCCCGGGTATGAGCCACCAATATCCACCTGGTGAATCAACTTGTGTACCTGATCGATGCTCAACCAGCTGTCAGCCGGGGCGCTGACCCGGGTCATGACTTCGTTCACCGGCAGGCGGGCGACAGCCAGGCTGGTCAGGCTCTCGTGGCGCAGGAACAGGTATTGCGGGTTTTGCGCAGGTGAGTTCGGGATCTGTTGGGCTACGCTGATCAACACCGTGTCGGGATCGTAGGCGGTGTTGTTGGGATAGGTAGCCTGAATCTGTTCGCGTAGCCGGCGGTTGGCATAGCGCTCGATGGTCTCGATATCGTCAAGTGAGGTCGCGCCCTCGCTGTGGCCTTGACGGGCGGTGAGATCAAGCAGAGCGGCGTGGTATTCGAAGCGGTCTGCGGCTGTCGCGCCGGCAAGCCAATCCGGCAGCTGGAGGGTGGGCAGGTTTTCGACCAGATTGGCCTGCTGCAGAAAGTGCAGTGATGGGTCGCTGACCCGTGCATAAGCATCTTCCATTTCACCGAGTGTCTGCAGGTGGCCAAGGTTCAGGCGGCGGATATCGTCGAGGACCACATTGAGCATTTGCCTGGCTTGGTAGGCAAACGGGTCGCCTTCCAGCGCGGTACGCGACCAGGTCAGGCGGTCGAAGTGATAACGATCAGCCATTTCGTCCTGTAAGGCGGCCGAGAATGCTGCCTGGTCCGGGTAGCTCCGAATGGTGCCGCAGGGTTTGCACCACAGCAGCTGGCGAGCACCGCGTGTCGTGCTCAGCAGCAGGTCTGGCACTGGCCGCTCGAAGGTCTGCCGGCCAACGCCGAACGCGAGCCGCATGGCGCTGATCGTGATGCCGGTTCGAGTGCCATCGAGCATGGCGTACAGCGTGGCTTTCGCATCTGCATCGAGGCCTTGGCGCTGCACATTGCCGAGCATTGCAGCCTTGATCAGCAGCTCAAGCCAATGCAGGCGGGATACCCCCGAAAGCGGGTCCAAGCCGCTCCAGTAACTGACCTGAGCCTGCTGAAACGCCTCTGTCAGGGTATCCAGAAGGCCATCGAGATCGCTGGACACCTTGTACATGTCCAAGGTTATCCCGGGCTGGGCAATGCTGTCGGCACCCTGTGGCTGGGCGAGGAAGACCTGTGGCGGGCTGATGCTCAACGCGTCCGAAGCCTTCAACTGCAGGTGTTTGCCGGTACGGAAGTGTTCCAGTAATGCATCCAGCAGCAAGGGTTGCCGGGCGGGTTCGTCTGGGCCGGCTGGGGCCTGGAGAATGTGGAAATCATCAAGCGATGCCAGCTGCGGATGATTGCTGCGGATATACGGGTAGCGGTCGACGAGGGCATTGAAGCCCTGCAGGGACAATACCTCGCGCAGGCCCGGGCGCTTGTCGAAGCAGCTTGCTACCCGTTGTCGGAAGGTGGCTATGGGGGTGGAATCGGTCATGGCATCGGGCTCCAGTCAAGTGGGGGCCCGGCAGGCTAGGCGATACGGCGTTCGCTGCTGCGGTAAATGTATGGGTACGCCGTGCAGCTTAGGGTGAGGTTTCTAATTTTTATCCCTACCTTGTGCTCAAGCCCAACCTCCATGGGCGGTTCCTCCTCCACTCATGAGCATGAGGTACAGAGCATGGCCAAGGTGACTGTGAAGAAAAAGGACGACGCCCCGGGTACGTTGGGCGAGGTACGTGGCTACGCGCGCAAGATCTGGCTGGCGGGTATCGGCGCCTATGCACGCGTGGGCCAGGAAGGCTCCGACTACTTCAACGAGCTGGTCAAGGCCGGTGAAGGTGTCGAGAAACGCGGCAAGAAGCGTATCGACAAACAACTGGATGCGGCCAACAACCAGATCGATGAAGCGACCCAGGCCGTTAGCCGCGTCCCTGGGCGGGTCGAAATTCAACTCGATAAAATCGAAAAAGCTTTCGACGCACGGGTAGGGCGCGCCTTGAATCGCCTGGGCATTCCGTCTAAACATGACGTTGAGGCGTTGTCCATCAAGCTTGAACAGCTGCATGAGCTGCTTGAGCGCGTCGCGCACAAACCATAAGGAGAGCAGGATGGCTGGCAAGAAGAACACCGAGAAAGAAGGCAGCTCCTGGGTCGGCGGGATCGAGAAGTACTCCCGCAAGATCTGGCTGGCGGGGCTGGGTATCTATTCGAAGATCGACCAGGACGGCCCGAAGCTGTTCGACTCGCTGGTGAAGGATGGCGAGAAGGCCGAGAAGCAGGCGAAGAAAACCGCTGAAGACGTGGCGGAAACCGCCAAGTCGTCGACCACCTCGCGCGTGTCTGGCGTCAAGGACCGTGCGCTGGGCAAGTGGAGCGAACTCGAAGAGGCTTTTGACAAGCGCCTGAACAGCGCCATCTCGCGCCTTGGCGTGCCGAGCCGCAACGAGATCAAGGCGCTGCACCAGCAGGTGGACAGCCTGACCAAGCAGATCGAGAAACTGACCGGTGCTTCGGTCACGCCGGTCTCGTCGCGTGCTGCCGCCAAGCCGGCCGCGAGCAAGGCCGCAGCCAAGCCACTGGCCAAGGCAGCAGCGGCCAAGCCAGCTGCCAAGACCGCGGCGGCCAAGCCGGCAGCGGCAAAGCCAGCAGCCAAGACGGCAGCGGCGAAACCTGCAGCCAAGCCAGCGGCAGCCAAGCCTGCGGCAAAACCGGCGGCAGCCAAGCCAGCGGCAGCGAAGAAGCCAGCAGTGAAAAAGGCAGCGGCGAAACCGGCAGCCGCGAAACCGGCAGCACCTGCTACCAGTGCTGCGCCAGCTGCAACCGCCGCCCCGGCACCTGCCGCCGCCCCGGCCAGCAGCACGCCGTCGGCAGCCAATGGCAGCGGTACCCTGATCTGATACCGCGCCACCTGCTTCGCGGGCTCGCCCGCTCCCACAAGTATCGCGCCGATCATCTGGTCAGCGCAGGCCGTGTGGGAGCGGGCTTGCCCGCGAAGGCCTTGGTGCCGAAACACCAGGCCTACCCCTCCAGATAGCGCACCGCCAACTGCTCTGCCGCCGCCCGCGCCTGGGCCTGCAGATGCGGCGCCACCAGCATCATCACCTGGTACACCACGATACCCACATCCCCCTCGCGCCCCAGCACGCGCTGATAGTCCAGCGAGAACATCAGGGTCAGGGTGATCTGCTCCACCAGTTGCCCCAGCGCCTGGGTCTCGCTTTCCACCTGCCCCTGGCCCTTGAGGCTGGCCAGCAACGCTGCCAGCGTACGCTTGAGCGCGTTGATCAGGCTGCGCATGCCGCGCGCCAGCTTGGGCAGGCGCCCGGTCAGGTTCGACAGGTCCTGGAACAGGAACCGGTATTGCGCCATGTGTTCGACAATCAGGTGCAGGAACAGCCAGTAGTCTTCGGCGTCCAGGCGCACCTCGAGCGGTGGGTCGAGCAAAGGCATCAACGCCTCTTCGAAGCGCTCGAACAGGCCCAGGACCAAGGGCTCCTTGCCGTGGAAGTGGTAATACAGGTTGCCTGGGCTGATGCCCAGTTCGTTGGCAATTTCCAGGGTGGAAACGTTCGGCTCACCTTGCTGGTTGAACAGTTGCAAGGCGCATTCGAGGATTCGGTCGCGAGTCTTCATCCCGGCGGCATGCTCAGCGGGTCATCACGTAGGTACCCGGTGCGGGCCCCAGCGGTGGGTAGGTGGCATTGCCCAGCTCGCTGCGCGGTGCCTTGAGCGGGCCGGAGCGCGGGGTGATCCAGTCCAGCCACAATGGCCACCAGCTGCCTTCGCTGCGCTTGGCATCGTGGAACCAGGCGCGCGGGTCGCCGGGCAGCTTGGGGTTCGCCAGGTAGTAGGCCTTGGGGTTGCCCGGCGGGTTGATGATGCTCTGGATGTGCCCGCTGTTGGCCAGCACGAAGCGCCGGTCGCCGCCCAGCAGCAAGGCCGAGCGGTACACCGCGTCCCACGGGGTGATGTGGTCGTTGCTGCCGGCTACGGTGAAACTGTCCAGGTCGACCTGGTGCAGGTCGATGGGCGTACCGCACACCTCCAGACCGGCCGGGTGGGTCAGCGGGTTGAGCTTGAAGAAGTCCAGCAGGTCGCCATGCAGCGCAGCGGGCAGCCGCGTGCTGTCAGTGTTCCAGTAGAGGATGTCGAAGGCCGGTGGCGTCTTGCCGAGCAGATAGTTGTTGACCCAGTAGTTCCAGATCAGGTCGTTGGGCCGCATCCAGGCGAATATCCGTGCCACCTCTGCGCCGTCCAGCACGCCACGCTGGTAGGAGCGGCGCTTGGCGGCCTCGATGGTCTGCTCGTCGGCGAACAGGCTGGCGGGGCTCTCGAACTTGCTGTCCAGCAGGCTGACCAGGTAGGTGGCGCTGCGCACCCGGCGCAGCTGGTGCCTGGCCTGCAGGTGGCCTTGCAGCGCGGCCATGGTCAGGCCGCCGGCGCAGGCGCCCATCAGGTTGGGGTCGCGATTGCCGCTGATGCTGCGGCAGGCGTTGAGCGCCTCCTCCAGCGCTTGCACGTAGCTGGACAAGCCCCATTCGCGATGGCGCGGGTCGGGGTTGCGCCAGCTGATCATGAATACCTGCAGGCCGCTCTTGAGCATGTATTGCACGAAGCTGTTGGTCGGGCTCAGGTCGAAGATATAGAACTTGTTGATTTGCGGCGGCACCACCAGCAGCGGGCGTGCATGTTGTTTTTCGCTCATCGGCTTGTACTGGATCAGCTCCAGCAAGTCGTTGCGAAACACCACCGCGCCAGGTGTGGCGGCCAGGTTGCGGCCCACCTCGAAGGCGCGCTCGTCCACCTGGCGGGGCAGGCCGTCGTTGTGGCGCAGGTCGTCGAGCAGGTGGGCCACGCCGCGGACCAGGCTCTGCCCGCCGGTATTGAACAGCTCCTTGACCGCCAGCGGGTTGAGCAGCGAGTTGCTGGGTGCCAGGGCGTCGTTGATCAGATTGAACAGAAAGTGCGCCCGCGCCCGGTCATCGTCGTCCAGGTAGCTTTCCTCGATCCACAGGCGGGTCTGCTTCTGCCAGGCCAGATAAGCCTGCAGGCCGCGGCGGTAGAACGGATTCTGGCTCCAGGTAGGATCGTTGAAGCGTGGGTCGCGCGGGTTCGGCTGGTGAGGCGTGTCGCCCAGCAGTACGCGACCCAGTTGGCCGCCCAGGGCCAATAGATGATGGGCGGTATGCAGCGGGTGGCGCAGGCCATGGCGGCTGACATTGCGCAACGTCGACAACAGGTCACGCCCGCGCAGGCCGAGGATGGCGTTCTGCACATTCATGCGGGTGGCGGGAAGCGTTGGCGTTCCTTTGGCCGGTTTGTCTTTCATGGCAACACTCCCTCGTCTGAGCCGTTTCGCTGTCGATACCTTCGCGGGCATGCCCGCTCCCACAGGTTCAGCGCCGTCCCAGTGGGAGCGGGCGCGCCCGCGAACAAGGCCGCATCGATCTACCCGCCCGAAGCCGGGCGAGGGTGCATGACGGCGCGCTGTCGTTCTTGCTGAAGGAAACCCATGATGATCGGGGCGATGGCCTCGGCTCGGGTGATCAGGAACAGATGACCGTCGTCGATAATGTGTAGCTGGGCATTGGGAATCCGCCAGGCCAACAGGCGCATGTTGATCAGCGGGATCAGCGGGTCGTCGTCACCGGCCAGTACCAGGGTTGGCTGCTGGATCTTGTGCAGCCAGTGGATGCTGGTCCAGCCAAGCCCGGCGAACAGTTGCCAGTAGTAACCCATCTTGCCCCCGGAACGCACCTTGGCGGCATGCTGCATGGCCAGGTCTGGATCACGCCGGAAGCCACCGCCATAGATCAGCGGCGCAATGCGGATAACGTGCGACGGTTGTACGTAGCGACGCGGGCTGGCCATCATCCACAGCACCTTGGGCTTGCCTGGCACCATCACGGCACCGGCGGCGGTGGCGGCGAGCACCAGCTTCTTGCAGCGCTCGGGGTAGTCGTGGGCGAACTGTTGGGCCAGGGCGCCGCCCCAGGACACGCCGATGACGTTGACCTGGCCGTAATCGAGGTAATCCAGCATCCGTGCCGTGAGCTTGGCCAGCCCGGGGAACCGGTACGGGTGGCGAGGCGTTGACGAACCACCGACCCCGGGTACATCGAAGGCGATGACTTCCAGGTCCGGATCCAGTGCTTCGATGAACGGGAACACCAGCTCCAGGTTGGCGCCGATACCGTTGAAGATCAGCAACGGCGTCAGGTGCGGCTTGCCCGGGCGGACGGCGGTACGGATGGACTGGTTATCCAGCTCTACAGTCCTGAAGATATAGGGTTGCGGCATGCGCATGACTCTTGGGTGAATGAACACCGTGGCGCCCGCAGGTGGCCACGGCGCTGCAGCTCAACGCTCGTGAACGTAGGTCCCCGGGGCGGCCTCTCCGGCGGCGTAGGCCCGGTTGCCCAGGCGCGTCGGCGCCTTCTTCAGCTCACCGGCCCGCTCGGCCAGCCAGCTTTGCCAGTGCAGCCACCATGAGTCGGCATGCTTGGTGGCATTTTCCTGCCAGGCCAGCGGGTCACCCGGGCGGTCGGCACCGGTCATGAAGCGCGCCTTGGGGTTGCCCGGCGGGTTGAGGATGCTCTGGATATGCCCGCTGTTGGATAACACGAATTCGATCTTGCCGCCGAACAGGTGCGCCGAGCGGTAGCACGACTGCCACGGGGTGATGTGGTCAGCGGTGCCGGCCACGCTGAAGATGTCGCATTGCACCTGCTTCAGGTCGATCGGTGTGCCACACACTTCCAGGGCATTGGGGCGGGTCAGCGGGTTGCTCTTGAACATTTCGATCAGGTCGCCATGGAAGGCGGCCGGCAGGCGCGTGGTGTCGTTGTTCCAGAACAGGATGTCGAACACCGGCGGCTCGTTGCCAAGCAGGTAGTTGTTGACCCAGTAGTTCCAGATCAGGTCGTTGGGGCGCATCCAGGCGAACACCTTGGCCATCTCGCTGCCTTCGAGCACGCCGGCCTGGTAGGAGTGGCGCTTGGCGGCCTCCAGGGTCTGCTCGTCGACGAACAGCGCCACCTGGGTATCCACGGTGGTGTCCAGCACGCTTACCAGCAAGGTCAGGGCATTGACCTTGTTCTCGCCAAGGGCGGCATAGTGGCCCACCAGCGCGGTGCAGGTAATACCGCCGGAACAGGCGCCGAGCATGTTCAGGTCCTTGCTGCCGGTAATCGCCAGCACTGCGTCGACGGCTTCCTTGAGCGCATCGATATAGGTCGACAGGCCCCATTCGCGCTGGGCCTTGGTCGGGTTGCGCCAGCTGATGATGAAGGTCTGTTGCTGCGAGCGCAGGCAATGGCGCACCAAGCTCTTTTCCGGGCTCAGGTCGAACACGTAGAACTTGTTGATCTGCGGCGGCACCACCAGCAGCGGGCGGGTGTGTACCTGCTCGGTGATCGGGTTGTATTGGATCAGCTCCAGCACATCGTTGCGGTACACCACGGCACCTTCGCTGGTGCCCAGGTTCTTGCCCACTTCGAAGGCATCCATGTTCACCTGGCTGGGCATGCCACCGTTGTTGACCAGGTCCTTGGCCAGGTTGGACAGGCCGTCCAGCAGGCTCTTGCCGCCGGTTTCGAAGAAGCGCTTGACCGCCGCGGGGTTGGACAGGGTATTGGTCGGCGCCATGGCCTCGGTCATCAGGTTGATGACGAACTGGCCGCGGCTGATGTCCTGGGGCGACAGGTCGCTGCTGCCGATCCAGTCCTGCAGCTCCTTGCGCCAGGCCAGGTAGGTCTGCAGGTAGCGGCGGTAGAGCGGGTTGTGGCTCCAGGCCGGGTCGTTGAAGCGACGATCATCGCTTTCCGGGGCCAGGCTGGATTTGCCCAGCAGCACATTCTTCAGCTCCAGGCCGAAGTGGGCCACATGCTTGGCGCTGTGCAGCGGTTGGCGCACGGCCTGGCGCAGCACGGTACGTGCCGAACTCAACAGGTCCTTGCGACGAATACCGATGACCGGGTTCAGCCCCAGGGTGTTTTCCGAGGCTTGCCGCTGCAGCTCATCGTTGTTCTTGTTACTCATCTACGACGCTCCGTTGTCCTGAGACGAGTACCGGTTTGCTGTGACGGGTGCACAGTGCTGAGCCCGGTACTGCTACTCGGGTGACCAGTGATAAGGAACAGCGGTGCTGCGAGGGTGCTGATTACCTGCAAGGTGATGCAGTTAACTTGCCACTCCCCATTGGTTACCCGACTTTCATGTAATGCGCAAGACAGCCCTTCATTGGGCTGTCTGTAGGGCATTCAAACAGATGATTTTAGAAAATGCGCTCTAAACCCCAGGGCCCTTGCGCTAGAGCATCAGTTTGACCACCGACTCGGCGGGGTCGCGGGATTTGCCGGCCTTGTGCAGCTCGTCGAGGTACTCGGCCCACAGTTGTTCCTGGCGCAGGCACAGCTGTTCGAGGTATTCCCAGGTGAACAGGCCGCTGTCATGGCCGTCGTCGAAGATCAGTTTCAGTGCATATTGGCCGGCAGGCTCCAGGCCATTGAGGCCGACGTTGATCTTGCCGAACTGCAGGATGGGGTTGCCGTGGCCCTGGACCTCGGCGGAGGGGGAGTGCACGCGCAGGAATTCGGCGGGCAGGTGGTAGACCTCGCCGGGGGCGTAGGTGAGGCTGAGGGTTTTCGAGGCTTTGTGCAGGTTGATGGCGGTGGGCAGGCGGGCCATGGGCAGAATCTCTCGGGAGCTGATGAAGCAAGCTTCCAGCTTATGATGGAGGGATTCAAGGGCCTCTTCGCGGGCACGCCCGCTGCCACAGGATCATCACATGCTTTGGGTCTGTGGTGAGCCTGTGGGAGCGGGCGTGCCCGCGAAGCAGTCGACGCCGTTTTTACAGGATGTAACGCGACAGGTCTTCGTTCTGCGCCAGCTCACCCAGGTGGCTGTTCACATACGCCGCGTCGATCTGGATCGGCGCTTCGTCATGGGTGCTGGCCAGGTCGCCGGCACTGAACGACACCTCTTCGAGCAAACGCTCGAGCAAGGTGTGCAGGCGGCGGGCACCGATGTTCTCGGTCTTCTCGTTGACCTGGTAGGCAATTTCGGCCAGGCGCTTGATGCCGTCGGCGAGGAACTCGATGTTCAGGCCTTCGGTCTTGAGCAGGGCCTGGTACTGTTCGGTCAGCGACGCGTGCGGTTCCTGCAGGATACGCTCGAAGTCTTCCGGGGTCAGGGCCTTGAGTTCCACGCGGATCGGCAGGCGGCCTTGCAGCTCGGGCACCAGGTCGCTCGGCTTGCTCAGGTGGAACGCACCCGAGGCAATGAACAGGATGTGGTCGGTCTTGACCATGCCCAGCTTGGTATTGACGGTGCAGCCTTCGATCAGTGGCAGCAGGTCACGCTGCACGCCTTCGCGGGACACGTCGGCGCCGCCAACGTTGCCGCGCTTGGCAACCTTGTCGATTTCGTCGATGAACACGATGCCGTGCTGCTCGACCGCTTCCAGGGCTTTGGCCTTGAGTTCTTCCTCGTTGACCAGGCGGCTCGCTTCTTCATCGCGAACCATCTTCAGCGCTTCCTTGACCTTCAGCTTGCGGGCCTTGCGCTTGCCTTTGCCCATGTTGGCAAACAGGCTCTGCAGCTGGTTGGTCATTTCTTCCATGCCGGGCGGCGCGGCAATTTCCACGCCTACGGCATCGGCCACTTCGATCTCGATTTCCTTGTCGTCCAGCTGGCCTTCGCGCAGGCGCTTGCGGAACAGCTGGCGGGTGTTGGAATCGGTGCTGGTCTGCGCGGCTTCCTCGGCAAAGCTGCTGACCCGCGCCTGCGGCAACAGGGCATCGAGGATGCGATCTTCGGCGGCGTCTTCGGCGCGGTGGCGCACGCGGATGATTTCTTGCTCACGGAGCATTTTCAGCGCGGCATCGGCCAGGTCGCGGATGATCGACTCGACGTCGCGGCCGACGTAGCCCACCTCGGTGAACTTGGTGGCTTCGACCTTGAGAAACGGCGCGTTGGCCAGCTTGGCCAGGCGGCGGGCGATTTCGGTCTTGCCGACGCCGGTAGGGCCGATCATCAGGATGTTCTTCGGCGTCACTTCGGCACGCAGTTCGGCAGGCAGCTGCATGCGCCGCCAGCGGTTGCGCAGGGCAATGGCCACGGCGCGCTTGGCGTCATCCTGGCCGATGATGTGGCGGTTGAGTTCGTGGACGATCTCGCGGGGGGTCATGGACATGATCAGTTGGGGCCTTGGGCAGATGAGTCAGCGTGGAAAAGCCCCCGCACCGGGCGGGGGCGCCAGAACAGCTGAATCACTCGGCCAGGTCCTGCTCCTCGATGGTCAGGTTGTGGTTGGTGAAGACGCAGATGTCGCCAGCGATGTTCAGGGCGGTCTCGGCGATTTCCCGGGCGGAAAGGTCGGTCTTGTTCAGCAGGGCGCGTGCAGCGGCCTGGGCGTATGCACCGCCGGAACCCATGGCGATCAGGCCGTCTTCGGGTTCGACCACGTCGCCGTTGCCGGTAATGATCAGCGAAGCATCCTTGTTGGCTACCGCCAGCATGGCTTCCAGGCGGCTCAGGGAACGGTCGGTACGCCATTCCTTGGCCAGTTCGACGGCAGCACGGACCAAGTGACCCTGGTGTTTTTCCAGCTGGCCTTCGAAGCGCTCGAACAGGGTGAACGCATCGGCGGTGGCGCCGGCGAAGCCCGCGATGACCTGGCCGTGGTACAGGCGCCGCACCTTCTTGGCGTTGCCTTTCATCACGGTGTTGCCGAGGGATACCTGGCCGTCGCCGCCCATGACGACTTTGCCATTACGGCGGACAGAAACGATGGTGGTCAAGGGGAGAGTCTCCACGCAGCGGGGCGAAAGTGCCTGATGCAGACTCATATGGGGGTGGGGGGAAGGATTTCAACCGTAGGGGATGAATGGTCGCGCTTGGCAGGGGGCACCGTGCAAGGGCATTCGCGGGCATGCCCGCTCCCACAGGAGACAGTGATCTGCTGTGGGAGCGGGCATGCCCGCGAATGGCTTTTACTCAGGCCTCGTGGCAGACATGCCCGTCGACCAAGGTATAACGCACCGCGCCCGGCAGGCAGTGGCCGATGAACGGGCAGTTCTCGCCACGCGAGAACCACTGCTCGCCAGCCACGGTCGAGGCTTGCGGGTCGAACAGCACCAGGTCGGCGGCGCCGCCCACCTTCAGCTCACCGGCCGGCAGGCGCAGGGCCGCTGCCGGGCCGCTGCTCAGGCGTGCCAGCAGGGTCGGCAGGTCGAGCAGGCCGTCTTGCACCAAGGTCATGGCCAGTGGCAGCAGCAGCTCGACGCTGCTGATGCCAGGCTCGGTCGCCCCGAACGGGGCCAGCTTGGCGTCGCGCTCGTGTGGCTGGTGGTGGCTGGAAATCGCCTGGATCACCCCCGACTTCACCGCCTCGCGCAGGCCGTCACGGTCGGCGGCGGTGCGCAGCGGTGGTTGCACGTGGTAGAGGCTGGAGAATTCACGCAGCGATTCGTCGGTGAGGATCAGCTGATACAACGCGACATCGGCAGTGACCGGCAGGCCCAGGGCCTGGGCTTGGGCGATCAGCCGCGCGCCGCGGGCGCTGGTGATCTGGCTGAAGTGCGCACGTACGCCAGTCTGCTCCACCAGCAGCAGGTTGCGCGCCAGGGCCACGGTCTCGGCGGTTTCCGGGATGCCCGGCAGGCCAAGGAAGCTGGCCATGGCACCTTCATGGGCCAGGCCGCCCTGGGCCAGGTCGCGGTCCTGGGAGTGGAACACCACGGTCAGGTCGAAGGTGGCAGCGTATTCCAGGGCGCGCGCCAGGGTACGGTTGTTGGGGATTTCCTTGAGGCCGTTGCCGAAGGCCACGCAGCCGGTGTCGCGCAGGGCCACCAGTTCGGCCAGCTGCTCGCCTTCCAGGCCCTTGGTCAGGGCACCGATCGGGTAGACCTTGCTGTTGGCGGCCTCGCGGGCGCGGTCAAGGATCAGCTCGGCCACCGCCGAGGTGTCCAGCACCGGCTTGGTCTGCGGTGGGCAGCACAGGCTGGTGACGCCGCCGGCCACGGCAGCACGGGTTTCACTGGCGATGTTGCCCTTGCGGCTGTAGCCAGGCTCGCGCAGCGACACGCCAAGGTCTACCAGGCCTGGTGCGGCGACCAGGCCGGCGGCGTGGATCGTGCGGCTGGCGCTGAACCCGGCCGGGGCGGCGCCGATGGCGGCAATGCGGCCGCCGTCGAGGTGCAGGTCGGTGACCTGGTCGAGGCCACTGTTCGGGTCGATGACCCGGGCGCCGAGAATACTGACGGTCACTGGGCGTTCTCCTGGTCGAATTGACGTTGCGCGTTCTGCCCGCTCATGGCCATGGACAACACGGCCATGCGCACGGCGATGCCGTAGGTGACCTGGTTGAGGATCACCGAATGCTTGCCGTCGGCCACCGCCGACTCGATTTCCACGCCGCGGTTGATCGGGCCGGGGTGCATGACGATGGCGTCGGGCTTGGCGCCGGCCAGGCGCGCGGTAGTCAGGCCGAACAGGCGGTAGAACTCGCCTTCGCTGGGCAGCAGGCCGCCGGCCATGCGCTCACGCTGCAGGCGCAGCATGATCACCACGTCGACGTCTTTCAGGCCTGCGGCGAGGTCGGTGTAGACCTTCACCCCGTACTGCTCGATGCCAACGGGAATCAGGGTTTTCGGGCCGACCACGCGGATGTCCGGGCAGCCCAGCGCCTTCAGCGCGAGCATGTCGGAGCGGGCTACGCGCGAGTGCAGGATGTCACCGACGATGGCCACCGACAGGTTCTCGAAGCTGCCCTTGTGGCGACGAATGGTGAGCATGTCGAGCATGCCCTGGGTTGGGTGCGCATGGCGGCCGTCACCGCCGTTGATCACCGCAACTTCGGGGCACACGTGCTCGGCGATGAAGTGCGCGGCGCCGGAGTCCGAATGGCGTACCACAAACATGTCGGCGGCCATGGCTTCGAGGTTGCGCAGGGTGTCGAACAGGGTTTCGCCCTTGCTGGTCGAGGAAGTCGACACGTTCAGGCTGATCACGTCGGCCGACAGGCGCTGGGCTGCCAGTTCGAAGGTGGTACGGGTACGGGTCGAGTTCTCGAAGAACACGTTGCACACGGTCTTGCCGCGCAGCAACGGGACTTTCTTCACGGCCCGGGCACCGACTTCGAGGAAGGAGTCGGCGGTGTCGAGGATCTCGGTGAGCAGTTCGCGGGGCAAACCGTCGAGCGAGAGGAAGTGGCGCAGCTGGCCCTGATCATTGAGCTGCAGCGGGCGCTTGGCGTCGATTGGCGTCATCGCGAGGGGACTCTTAAAGGGCGGAAGCGTTGGCGAGGTCCTGGCGCTCGAGGGCGAGCGGTGCGGGTCCGGTCAATTTTACCCGTTCATGGGCCGCCAGCGACAGGGTGGCGCCGAGCACATTCGGGCGGATTGGCAGTTCGCCGGCATCCAGGTCCAGCAGGCAGACCAGGGTGACGCTGGCCGGGCGGCCGTAATCGAACAGTTCGTTGAGTGCGGCGCGAACCGTACGGCCGCTCATCAGCACGTCATCCACCAGCACCAGGTGCTGGCCCTCCACCTCGAACGGCAGTTCGGATGGCCGCACCTGCGGGTGCAGGCCGTTCTGGCTGAAGTCATCGCGGTAGAACGAGACGTCCAGGGTGCCCATCGGGCTGCTGTCGCCCATGGCTTCCTGCAGGGCCTGGGCGACCCAGACGCCGCCCGTGCGGATACCGATATAGCGTGGCTCGGTAATGGCCCGGCGGGCCAGGTGGGCGCGAAGGTCGACAGCCATCTGCCGAATCAGCTCGGCGGGATTGGGTAGGCTCATTGCGGGCTCCTAGGAAGGGTGCGCCGGGCGGGGCCCGGCGGCAAAGATGATCAGGTGTTGGCCTCCAGCCAGCCTTGCAGCAACAAGGCGGCGGCAATGGCATCGACCGGGTTGTCACGGTAGCTGCCGCGCTGGCCGCCACGGGCCATGCGCTCGCCTTTGGCCTCGAAGGTGGTGAGGCGCTCGTCGTGGGTATGTACCGGCAGGTTGAAACGGCCATTCAGGCGGCGGGCGAACTTTTCGGCGCGGGCGCTCATTTCGCTGGGGGTGCCATCCATGTTCAGCGGCAAGCCGACGACGATGGCATCAGGCTTCCACTCGGCAATCAGCTTTTCTACCTGGGCCCAGTCCGGCACACCGTTCTGCGCCTTCAAGGTGCACAGTTCGCGGGCCTGGCCGGTGACTACCTGGCCGACGGCCACGCCGATCTGTTTGCTGCCGTAGTCGAAGCCCAGCAGCAGGCGTGGTTCAGGCTGCAGTTCGGCCATCAGGCGTGGCCCGCCTGGCTGGTCAGCAGGTTCAGGTTGATGCCCAGGCTGGCGGCTGCGGCTTCCAGGCGCAGGTCGCTGGCCAGGCCGAAGATGATTGCCGGGTCGAACGGGCAGTTGAGCCAGGCGTTGTCGGCAAGCTCGGCTTCCAGCTGGCCCGCTTCCCAACCGGCATAACCCAGGGTAATCAGGCTCTGCTGCGGCCCCACGCCTTCGGCGATGGCGAACAGCACATCCTGCGAAGTGGACAGTGACAGGCCCTGCAGTTCGACCGTGGCCTGGTAGCTGCATTCGCTGCTATGCAGCACGAAGCCACGGTCGGTCTGTACCGGGCCGCCTTGGTAGATCGGCACCTGCAGGGTGCTGGCCGGCGGCGCTTCGTCCGGGCGCAACTGTTCGAGGATGTCGGCCAGGTTGAGTTCCTGTGGCCGGTTCACCACCAGGCCCATGGCACCATGGGCGTTGTGCTCGACGATGTACGTGAGGGTCTGGGCGAAGTTCGGATCGGCCATGTGCGGCATGGCGATCAGGAACTGATGCTTGAGGTAGCTCGGCGTGAGGTTTTTCATGGAGGATAGTGTGGCGCCAGCTGGCGAGGCTGACAAGGTGCCCGAAAGGTAGAGCGCTGGTCGGCGGCTCTACCTGACGTAGCACCCACTTGCTGGGGTGCACTCTGGCATTCAGCGCCCCGGCTCAAGCCGCTTGGAACCCTTCGATGTCGCTGATCACCAATTTCACGGTCGCTGCATTATCGTGTGCAAATTCCAGCTCTCCGTGGCCCTTGAAGGATTTACCCTCTTCGAGGGAGGTGATGATTACTTTTCCTCTTGTCGCATTGATGCCTTTCTCACCCATACCGCCTGGCGAACTGGCACTCAAGATGACGGCGTAGCCGTTACTACCATCGGCAGTGACGGGGTATTCGCCGATGGCAAGGGGGCGGGTGCTGAAGAAATACAGGGTAAGCACTTTATTTCCCTGCAATTCGATCGGGAAGTGGCAGGTGAACGCGTTGAAAGGGGGGTGGATATTGATAAAGCTGGGGCCTGTGGCCTCAAGCTTCCCACCAATAGTGCCCGTCATGGTGACGCTGGAGTTGTTTTTGTTTTGGGCAAATGAGGCGTTCAGCGCGTCGGGCGTGTTGGCTGGTTTTTCATGTTTCGAAGAAGCAACGCTGATGCCAGGGGCATGGGTTTCAGACGCTTTCAAGGCGTCGATATTTACGTTGATCTGGTTATCAGGGTCGTTGTCTTGACGATTTTTGTAGGTGAGCGTGGCCGCTCCCTCGAATGAGCGTTCGATTAAATTGCCCTGAGCATCTTCCTTTTCTGCGACATCAGTAATCGAAAGTTCGCCGCAATGTACCATCAGCCCCTCGAGGCTTTTACTGTCTGGCCGCATCTGCCCGCAAGTGGCAAAGAACCCATCGCTAAGGCTTCCCTCGTCGATAGGGCGAATATCGTACTGGCCCTTTTCGAGTGGCGATAGGAAAGAACCCAGCGAAATAGCGGGAACTTCTTCGTTCTTGTTCTCCGCACCCTCGAAGAATTTGCAGTTGAGAGCGGTGTAGGTGTTCAGCAGATCCGTGTGGCCAGTGCTGCCTGCGAATCGTCCTTCGAGGGTTGCCCTCATGCTGACGCCCGCTTGTTCCTGCGCTTGTTTCTGATTGTTACGATCTTTCGATTCCATCATGACACCCCAATGTGTTGTGGTCGCGTGTCATGAGGCGCTTCTGCCAGGGCGTGGGCAACTGGCAGATATGCCAGTTGCCTGTCCATGAATCCAGTCAGTTGCTGGAAAGCCGGTCCCCGCGGGCAAACCGCCAGGTACGGATGATCTCCAGCCGGTCGAACTCGGCGAGGTCGCCGGTAAACGGCGCGAATGGCGCCGCCAGCCGCACGATGCGCTGGGCCGCCTGGTCCAGCACCGGCTGCCCCGACGATTCCAGCACCAGCACTTCGTACAGCGAGCCGTCGCGGTTGATCGACACCATCATGCGCAAGTTGCCATAAATTTGCTGCCGACGTGCTTCTTCGGGGTAATTGAGGTTACCCACCCGCTCCACTTTCTTGCGCCACTCTTCCTTGTACCAGGCGCCCTTGTCGCGCATGGTCGATGCGGCATTCAGGCGGTGGATGCGCGGGCGCTTGGCATACATCTGCTGTTCGTTGGACAGCTCGGCTTCGAGGCTGGCGATCTGGCTCGACAGCTGCGAACTGTCGAACTCTGGCGTGGCGGCCGCAGGTTTTGGTTGCGGCTTGCTTTCCTTGGGCTTGGGTTCGACCTTCTGCGCTTTCGGCGCCTTGGTCGCCACGGCGGATTTTTCCGGCACCGGCGGGGGCGCCACTTCGGGCTTGGCCGCAGGCGGCGGGGTGACCTTGTTGATCTTGCTGTCCTGGAACGGCGCCACCTCGGTGGTGGTGGGCACCGCCTTCTTGTCCAGGGTGCCGCTACCCTGCTGGTTGTCCTGGGCCTGGAAATCGGCCTTTTCCGGCCGCTTCTCGCTCTTGAACGAGGCCAGGGTGATGTCCATGGTCTGGCGGATTTCCGCCGGCTTGACCACGGTGAAACCCACGCCAAGGATCAGCGCCAGGTGCACCAGGGCAGCCAGGAACAGGGTAAAGCCAAGCCGATCCACCGGGCGAACGCGCGGTGGCAGCAGGTCGGCAGGGATGTCGGCAGGCAGCGTCATCAGGTATCCAGCAACCGCAGGGCGGGGCAGCAGCTCAGTCGAAAAGGACCGGCATCATACCCCACTCCGCGCATTTGCTCCGCGTCGGCGGTCAGCGCGCCTTGAGCTTGCGATCAATGGCGTCCATCAGCTTGCCGCCAATGTCGGTGTTGTACGCCGCGTCGATCTCGCGGATGCAGGTGGGGCTGGTGACGTTGATTTCGGTGAGGTAGTCGCCGATCACATCCAGGCCGACGAACAGCAGGCCCTTTTCGCGCAGGGCAGGGCCGACCTGGGCGGCGATCCAGCGGTCGCGCTCGGTCAGTGGGCGCGCCTCGCCACGGCCACCGGCAGCCAGGTTGCCACGGGTCTCGCCGCTGGCCGGGATGCGCGCCAGGCAGTAGTCGACCGGCTCGCCGTCGATCATCAGGATGCGCTTGTCGCCATCCTTGATCTGCGGCAGGTATTCCTGGGCCATGATCTGCTGGTTGCCGTGCTGGGTCAGCGTTTCGAGGATCACCGACAGGTTGGGGTCGCTCTTGCGGTGGCGGAACACCGAGGCGCCGCCCATGCCGTCCAGCGGCTTGAGGATCACGTCGCCGCGGCTGTCGGCGAACTCGCGCAGGATGTCGACACGGCGGCTGACCATGGTCGGCGCCATGCACTGCGGGAACTGCGTGGCGAACAGCTTTTCGTTGCAGTCGCGCAGGCTCTGCGGGCGGTTGACCACCAGCACACCTTCGCGCTCGGCCTGTTCCAGCAGGTAGGTGCTGTAGACGAACTCCATGTCGAAGGGCGGGTCCTTGCGCATCAGCACCACGTCCAGCTCGGCCAGTGCGCTGTCCTGCTCCTCGCCCAGCTCGAACCAGCGGGCCGGGTCGGCGAACACCTTCAGCGGGCGCATCTGCGCGCGGGCCTGGCCGGCACCCAGGTACAGGTCGCGCTGCTCCATGTAGAACAGGCTCCAGCCGCGTGCCTGGGCGGCCAGCAGCATGGCCAGCGAGCTGTCCTTCTTGTAGGAGATGGACGCGATGGGGTCCATGACAATGCCGAGGCGAACGCTCATGGGGTGGTTCCTCTTGGCGGCGCGTGGCCGCGGTAGATCGAAAGTAAAGTGGCTCAGGGTGGCGCCGTGAACGCCGCTGGTCAAGGGGCGCGGTAGATGGAACGGGCACCCGGAGTGTGCTAAAAATGCCTGGCATAGCGCTGTGCAACAGGCCTTTGGGGCTGCTGCGCAGTCCTATCGCGACGCAAGGCCGCTCCTGCAGGAGATCGCGGTCCCTTGTAGGAGCGGCCTTGCGTCGCGATAGGGGCGCGCAGCGGCCCTACGATTTCCGCATTATCAGCGACGGTAGCCCAACAGATGGAACAACCCCTGAAGGTGATGGTGATCGACGATTCGCGCACGATCCGCCGCACCGCACAGATGTTGCTCGGTGAAGCGGGCTGCGAGGTGATCACCGCCAGCGATGGTTTCGATGCCCTGGCCAAGATCGTCGACCACCAGCCCAGCATCATCTTCGTCGATGTGCTGATGCCGCGCCTGGACGGCTACCAGACCTGTGCGGTGATAAAGCACAACAGTGCCTTCAAGGACACCCCGGTGATCCTGCTGTCGTCACGCGATGGCCTGTTCGACAAGGCCCGCGGCCGGGTGGTCGGGTCCGACCAGTTCCTGACCAAGCCGTTCAGCAAGGAAGAACTGCTCGATGCGATCCGTGCCCATGTGCCCGGTTTTGCCGCAACCCAACAACACGCACCCTGACCGCGCCCCGCCATGGCACGGTCTTTCTTTCCTGATGGGGAAACAGCATGGCCCGAGTTCTGATTGTCGACGACTCGCCGACAGAGATGTACCGATTGACCGGATGGCTGGAAAAGCACGGCTTCCAGGTGCTCAAGGCCAACAACGGTGCCGATGGCGTGGCCCTGGCCCGGCAGGACAAGCCAGACGCGGTGCTGATGGACATCGTCATGCCCGGCATGAACGGTTTCCAGGCCACCCGCCAGCTCAGCAAGGACCCGGAAACCAGCGCCATCCCGGTGATCGTGGTGACCACCAAGGACCAGGAAACCGACCGGGTCTGGGCTACGCGCCAGGGCGCTCGTGACTTCCTCACCAAACCGGTGGAGGAGGACGCCTTGATCGCCAAGCTCAAAGAGGTGCTGGGGGCTTGACCACCCGCCCGCAGGGCGCGTCGCTGACCGCCTTTGAGTTGTTGCTGGACATCGACCGGCGCTGCCGCCTGCTGGTCGCCGACCAGCCGCCGCAGGACCAGCGCCTGCAACAGTGGAGCGGCATCGGCTTCCGCATTGCCGGGCAGTGGTTCGTGGCGCCGATGGGCGAGGTCGCCGAGGTGCTGCGCGAACCGCGCAGTAGCCGTGTCCCCGGCGTGCAGCCGTGGGTGTGCGGGGTGGCCAACCTGCGTGGCCGACTGCTGCCGGTGATGGACCTGAGCAGCTTCTTTGGCCTGGGCCAGGCCGCCCCGGGCAAGCAGCGGCGGGTGCTGGTGCTGGACCACGATGACCTGTTCGTCGGCCTGCTGGTAGACGAGGTGCTGGGCCTGCAGCACTTTGCCCTGGACAGCCTGCAGCTGGCGCCGCCGCAACCGCTGATCAGCGCCGCTGCGCCCTTCGTGCAGGGGCACTTCCCGCGTGAACGCAACTGGGCGATCTTCAGCCCCTTCGCCCTGGCCCAGGCGCCGGGCTTTCTCGATGTGGCGTTATAGGACCTGCGAACGTGAACAAGCCTGCCCCTCCCGTCACCGCTACCACCGTGACCCCACGTACCCGCAGCATTGCGCAGATCACCGTACTGTTCCTGATCCTGATCCTGTCGATCATCCTGCTGTTCGCCAACTTCGCCTACCTCAACACCCAGTCCAACTACGACAAGCAGTACATCGGCCATGCCGGCGAATTGCGCGTGCTGTCGCAACGTATCGCCAAGAATGCGACCGAAGCCGCCACGGGCAAGGCCCTGGCGTTCAAGCTGTTGTCGGACTCGCGCAACGATTTCGAACGGCGCTGGGGTTACCTGCGCGAAGGTGACAAGTCCACCGGCCTGCCACCGGCGCCGCCGGCGGTGCGTGACGAGATGGAAGCGGTACGCCGTGACTGGGAAAACCTGCGCCGGAACACCGACACCATCCTGGCCAGCGAACAGACCGTGCTGTCGCTGCACCAGGTGGCGGCGACCCTGGCCGAGACCGTGCCGCAGCTGCAGGTGGAATACGAAAAGGTGGTGGAGATCCTGCTGCAGAGTGGCGCCCCGGCCAGCCAGGTGGCGGTGGCCCAGCGCCAGCTGCTGCTGGCCGAACGCATCCTCGGCTCGGTCAATACCGTGCTGGCCGGCGACGACAGCGCAGCCCAGGCGGCCGATGCCTTTGGTCGCGATGCCGGGCGCTTTGGCCAGGTGCTGGAGGGCATGCTCAACGGTAACGCGGCAATCCAGGTGACTCGTGTCGAGGATGCCGACGCCCGCACGCGCCTGGCCGAAATCGCCGAACTGTTCCAGTTCGTCGCCGGCTCGGTGGACGAGATCCTGGAAACCTCGCCCGAGCTGTTCCGTGTACGTGAAGCCGCAGGCAACCTGTTCAGCCTGTCGCAAACCCTGCTCGACGAGGCCTCGCACCTGGCCAACGGCTTCGAGAACCTGGCCGGCGGGCGTACCCTCGACACCGTCGGCGGCTACATCCTCGGCTTGCTGGCGCTGGCCTCGATCATCCTCATCGGCCTGGTCATGGTGCGCACCACCAACCGCCAGCTGCGCGAGACGGCGGAAAAGAACGAACGCAACCAGCAGGCGATCATGCGCCTGCTCGATGAAATCGAAGAACTGGCCGACGGCGACCTGACCGTGACCGTGTCGGTAACCGAAGACTTTACCGGCGCCATCGCCGATTCGATCAATTATTCGGTCGACCAGCTGCGCGACCTGGTCGCTACCATCAACCACAGTGCGTTGCAGGTCGCCGCCGCCGTACAGGACACGCAGAACACTGCTCGCCAGCTGGCCAAGGCCTCGGAACACCAGGCCGAGCAGATCAGCGAGGCGTCCGAGGCAGTCGGCGACATGGTCGAGTCGATCGACCGGGTTTCGGCCCACGCCTACGAGTCGGCGAAGGTGGCCGAGCGCTCGGTGGCGATCGCCAACAAGGGCAACGAGGTGGTGCACAACACCATCAACGGCATGGACAACATCCGCGAGCAGATCCAGGACACCGCCAAGCGGATCAAGCGCCTGGGCGAGTCCTCCCAGGAAATCGGCGATATCGTCAGCCTGATCGACGACATTGCCGACCAGACCAACATTCTTGCCCTCAACGCGGCGATCCAGGCTTCGCTCGCCGGTGAAGCTGGCCGGGGTTTTGCCGTGGTCGCCGATGAAGTGCAGCGCCTGGCAGAACGTTCATCTTCGGCCACCCGGCAGATCGAGGCGTTGGTACGTACCATCCAGGCCGATACCAACGAGGCGGTGATCTCCATGGAACAGACCACCGCCGAAGTGGTACGCGGTGCGCGCCTGGCCCAGGATGCAGGCGTTGCCCTGGCCGAGATCGAAGGGGTTTCGCAGAACCTCGCCGACCTTATCCACAGTATCTCAGACGCTGCCCAGTTGCAGACTTCGTCGGCCGGGCAGATTTCCCACACCATGGCGGTGATCCAGCAGATCACCGCCCAAACCTCCGCCGGCTCCAGCGCCACTGCCGACAGTATCCGCCACCTGGCTCGCATGGCCAGCGAGATGCGTCGTTCGGTGTCCGGGTTCACCCTGCCGCCACCTGCAGAGCCCATGACGAGCCCTAGTGAAGCGCCGCGCTGAGGAATGCCAATGGCCGTAGCTGCAATAAGCCCCGAACGCCACGATACCGTGGCGCTGGCCTGGACCAAGGCCGCCATCCTCGACTGCCTGGCCCAAGCGCGCCAGGCGCTGGAGCGCTTTGCCGGGGAACCGGGCGAGCTGTCGATGCTGGCCTTCGTGGTCGACAACCTGCACCAGGTGCACGGTTGCCTGCGCATGCTCGAACTGCGCGGCGCCACCCGCCTGGCCGAGGAGCTGGAACTGTTCGCCAAGGCCTTGGCCGAAGGCCAGGTCAGCCCCCGGGGTGATTGCCTGGGCGCTTTGTTTCGTGGCCTGGAGCAACTGCCGTCGTACCTGGAACGCCTGCGCGGTGCCCGCCACGACCTGCCGCTGGTGATGCTGCCGCTGCTCAATCAGTTGCGCGCCTGCCGTGGCGAGGAACCGTTGGCGCAGGCCAGCCTGATCAGCGGCGCCACGCAGCGCTTTGCCGGTGCCGACGACCTGGCCAACCTCGACCTGTCGCTGGGTAACTGGCGTGAGCAGATGCAAGCCGGGCCGGGCCGCGATGCTCTGCGCTCGGTGGTGACCGCGCTGTGTGACGACCTGATGCGGATCAAGGAACGCCTGGACCAGTTCGTGCGTGGCGACCGCCAACACAACGAGCAGCTCGATGCTCTACTGGCACCGTTACGCCACGTGGCCGACACCTTGGCCGTGCTGGGCTTCCAGCAGCCGCGCCGGGTGATCATCGACCAGGTGCTGACGCTGCAGGCGCTGGCCCAGGGCGAGCGAGCAGTGGATGACGCGGTGTTGATGGACGTGGCGGGGGCGCTGCTGTACGTCGAGGCCACGCTGAACGGCATGGTCGGCCCACTGGAGGAGAACGGCCAGGGCGGCCTGCCGGGCTCGGACCTGGCCGAGATCCGCCAACTGGTGCTGAACGAGGCGCTGAATGTGCTGCAACAGGCCAAGGACCTGATCGGCGATTGCCTGGAGTCCGGTTGGCCACGGCAACGCCTGCAGCCCTTGCCGGGGTTGTTGCAGCAGGTTCGCGGGGCGCTGGCGATGTTGATGCTGCCGGCCGTGGCCGAGCTGTTCGAAGGCTGCGCCAGTTATGTACAGCGCTGGCTGCAGCACCTGGAGGTGGAGCCGCCCGCCGATGAGCTGACGCACCTGGCCGAGGCCCTGAGCGCAGCCGAATGCTACCTGCAGTGGCGAGTGGCCGACCCGTTGGCGGATGCCCAGCCGTTCATCGACATGGCCCGCGCCAGCCTGGCGACGCTGGGCGTGCAGTGTACCCAGGTCGATGCCACTGCAAGCCACGAGGGTAGCGCCGATGGCATCGATGACGAGCTGCGCGAAGTGTTTCTCGACGAAGCGGGTGAATTGCTGCCGGAAATCGAGCGCCACTGGCTGCGCTGGCGGGCCGACAACCAGCAGCACGAGGCATTGAAGGAAATGCGCCGCGCGCTGCATACGCTCAAGGGCAGTGGCCGCATGGTCCATGCCGAGGCGGTGGCCGAGCTGGCCTGGGGCGCCGAGCATCTGCTCAACCGGGTACTCGAGGGCCGCAGCGTGCTCAGCCCGGAAGGCGTGGTGGCCTTGCAGCGGGTGTTCGTCCACCTGCCCGACCTGCTGGCCGACTTTGCCGCCGGCCAGTTGCCGCAACTGAGCGAAATCGAGCAACTGGCCGGGCACCTGCATGCCCTGGCCGAAAACGCTGCGCCGTTGGCAGCGGACCTGGGCGGCCTCGACCCGCAACTGCTGGACATCTTCCGCAGCGAGGCGCAGGGCCACCTGGCCAGCCTGGATGCGTTCCTGCGCGATGCCGGCGACCACGACACGCCGGTCAGCGATGGCCTGCAGCGCGCCTTGCACACGCTCAAGGGCAGCGCCGCCATGGCCGGCGTCATGCCGGTGGCCGAACTGGCCACTGCCTTCGACCGCCTGGCACGTGAATACAAGGGCCACCAACTGCCGCTGCAAATGGCCGAGATCGAATGGCTGGAAGCCGCGCGCTCGCTGTTTCACCTGGGCCTGGCGCAACTCGACAGCACGCCGCTGGCAGCCATCCCCGGCGCCGCCGAGCTGATCGAGCAGGTCGGCCAGGTGGTGGACCAACGCCTGGCCAGCCTGCATGGCGACCCGCAGCATGCGCGGCGCAGCAAGCGTGACCCGCAGCGGGTGGCCAGTTTCCTGGCCCAGGCCATGGACATCCTGCTGGATGCCGAATCGTTGCTGTCGCGCTGGCGCCAGCAGCCCGGCCAGCGCGACCCGCTGGACGCCCTGCTCGACCAGCTCACCACCCTGGGCCACGCGGCACACCTGGCCGACCTGCGGCAAATGGACGATGTCTGCGAGGCTCTGCTCGACCTGTACGGTGCCGTGGAGGAGGGCAGCCTGCCCGCCGATGCGCGCTTCTTCGCCCAGGCCCAGCAGGCCCATGAAGCCCTGCTGGACATGCTCGACGAGGTGGCCGCCGGGCAGGACATTGCGCCCCGCGCCGAGCTGGTCGACAACCTGCGTAATCTGCTGGACCAGGCCCTGGCGCCGGAGGCCACTGGCCTGGTTGGCATCGACACGGTCACGCCGCTGCACCCGGACATGGACCTGGGCGCTACCCTGGGCCTGGGGCTGGCGCACAAGCCTGTGCCACCGGCTGCGGCGGAGCCGCTGGTCGAAGAGCCGGAAAGCCCTGGCGCAGAGCTGCTGGAAGTGTTCCTTGAAGAAAGCTCGGACATCGTCGAGAGTGCTGCTGCGGCGTTGGCCCGCTGGCAGGCCGACCCGCGCAGCAGCGTCGAGGTGGACAACCTCCTGCGCGACCTGCACACCCTCAAAGGTGTGGCACGCATGGTCGAGATAGCGCCAATCGGCGACCTGGCCCATGAGCTGGAGTTTCTCTACGAATTGCTGGCCGCGGGACGCCTGCCGCCGAGTGCGCCGCTGTTCGCCCTGTTGCAGAACTGCCATGACCGCCTGGCGCACATGCTCGATGCCGTGCGCCTGGGCCAGCCGCTGCATGCCGCCACGGCGCTGATCGACTACATCCGCAACTTCAGCAGCGCGGCGCTGACCGACAGTGCTGCGGGCCAGGGGCCGGTCGGTGCCGCTGCCAGCGAGGCGCCAGCGGCGGTACCGGAGCGGGCGCCAGGCGACATGGTCAAGGTCGATGCCGAGCTGCTCGACGAGCTGGGCAACCTGGCCGGTGAACACTCGATCATCCGTGGGCGCATCGAGCAGCAGGTCAACGATGCCCAGTTCACCCTCAACGAGATGGAAACCACCCTCGAGCGCATGCGCGACCAGCTGCTGCGCCTGGACATCGAGACCCAGGGGCGGATTTCCAGCCGCCAGCAGTTCGAAGGCGATGCCTATGACGACTTCGACCCCCTGGAGATGGACCGTCATTCGCAGCTGCAGCAGCTGTCGCGGGCCCTGTTCGAGTCCGCCTCGGACCTGCTCGACCTCAAGGAAACCCTGGCCCAGCGTGCCCAGGAAGCGCACAGCCTGCTGCAACAGCAGGCGCGGGTGAACAGCCAGTTGCAGGAAGGCCTTACCGCCACCCTGATGGTGCCCTTCGAGCGCCTGGTGCCGCGCTTGCAGCGCGTGGTGCGGCAGGTGGCCAGCGAGTTGGGCAAGCAGGTCGAACTGGTGGTCGGCAATGCCGAGGGCGAGCTGGACCGCAGTGTGCTCGAACGCATGGTGGCGCCGCTGGAGCACATGCTGCGCAATGCCGTCGACCATGGCCTGGAAAGCCGGGAAATGCGCCTGGCTGCCGGCAAGCCGGAGCAGGGCACCATTCACCTGAATTTACTGCACGAAGGCGCCGACATCGTCATCGAAATGACCGACGACGGTGCCGGCGTGCCGCTGGAAGCGGTGCGACGCAAGGCCATCAAGCGCGGCCTGCTGGACCCGCAGGCACATTTGAGCGATCACGAAATCCTCCAGTTCATCCTGCGGCCGGGCTTTTCCACTGCCGAGAAGATCACCCAGATTTCCGGCCGCGGCCTGGGCATGGACGTGGTCCACGAAGAGGTCAAGCAACTGGGCGGCTCGATGAGCATCGAATCGGCCCCAGGCAAGGGCGCGCGCTTCCTGATTCGCCTGCCGTTCACCGTGTCGGTCAACCGTGCGCTGATGGTGCATCTGGGTGAAGAGCAGTACGCCATCCCGCTCAACACCATCGAGGGCATTGTCCGCGTGCCGCCCGCTGAACTGGCGGCGTGCTACCAACTGGACGTGCCACGTTATGTGTACGCCGGCCACGAATACGAGTTGCGTTATCTGGGCGAACTGCTGCAAGGCATGCCGCGCCCGGCCTTGCTGGGGCAAAGTGTGCCGCTGCCGGTGCTGCTGGTACACTCCCAGGAACAATCGTTCGCAATCCAGGCTGACGCCCTGTCGCCCAGCCGCGAAATCGTGGTGAAGAGCCTGGGGCCGCAGTTTGCTGCGGTTGCCGGCTTGTCGGGGGCGACATTGCTGGGCGATGGCCGTGTGGTGCTGATTCTCGACCTGTTGGGCCAGTTGCGTGGCCAGCAGCGGCGCCTGGCACGCCTGCCGGGTGGCGGTGCGGCCCAGCGCCAGGTCTTCGGGCCGGCGCCGCGGCGGGCCTTGCTGGTGATGGTGGTGGACGACTCGGTAACCGTGCGCAAGGTCACCAGCCGCCTGCTCGAGCGTCATGGCATGAGCGTGCTGACGGCCAAGGACGGGGTCGATGCCATGGCCCTGCTGGAAGAGCACCGCCCGGATGTGCTGCTGCTGGATATCGAGATGCCACGCATGGACGGTTTCGAGGTGGCCACGCGCATCCGCCGCGACGAGCGGCTGAAAGACCTGCCGATCATCATGATCACCTCGCGCACCGGGCAGAAGCACCGCGACCGAGCCATGGCCATCGGCGTCAATGAATACCTCGGCAAGCCGTATCAGGAATCGGTCCTGCTGCAGAGCATCGCCCACTGGAGCCAGGCCCATGCTTGAACTGATCGCCGGCCAGCGCAGCAGCCTGACCGGGCTGTTGCTGCCGTTGGGTGACCGTACCCTGGTGTTGCCCAATGTCGCGGTGGCTGAGTTGAGCGGCCAGCGCAACGTGCTGTGCCAGCGCGGCGAACCGGCCTGGCACCTGGGCTGGATCGACTGGCGCCAGCAACGCCTGCCGCTGATCGGCTTCGAGGCCGCCTGCGGTGGCGAGACCCCCTGCGGCGAGCGGGCCCGTGTGGTGGTGCTGAACGCCCTGGGCGATACCGGCCTGCGCTACCTGGCGCTGCTGCTGCAGGATATCCCGCGCTCGTGCAAGCTCGACAGCCAGCTGAACTATGTGGACGTGGCCCTGGGCCGCCTGGAACTGGCCGCAGTGCAGGTGGGCGAGCAGGTGGCGCGGGTACCGGACCTGGTCGGGCTGGAGCGGCTGGTGCGTGACGCTGATCTGCAACCTGACCTTGGTTAGGATGTGAAGCAAAGCGCTTGGTCGTTTGGCTGACACGGTCGTTGTAGGAGCGGCCTTGTGTCGCGAAAGGGTCGCGAAGCGGCCCCAGGATCTTTGCCACGGCATAAATTGCAGGGGCTGCTCCGCAGCCCTTTCGCGACACAAGGCCGCTCCTACAGGAAGCGTGTGAGCCTGACAGGGCCGGAACAGGCTGGCGCAGGAACCCAGCCCACCGCAGGAGGTCTGTGTTTGCATGTACTACGGTGAACGCTTCAACGCCTGGACTCACCTGGTCGGTGCTGTCCTGGCCTGTATCGGTGCCATCTGGCTGATCGTGGCCGCGGGCCTGCAAGGCGACCCATGGAAGATCGTCAGCTTTTCCATCTACGGCAGCACCCTGCTGTTGCTGTACAGCATCTCTACCCTGTACCACAGCACCCGTGGGCGGGCGAAGGTGATCATGCGCAAGCTCGATCACTTGTCGATCTACCTGCTGATCGCCGGCAGCTATACGCCGTTCTGCCTGGTCAGCTTGCGCGGCCCGTGGGGCTGGAGCCTGTTCGGCATCGTCTGGGGGCTGGCGGTAATCGGCATGCTGCAGGAGATCAAGCCGCGCTCCGAGGCGCGCATCCTGTCGATCATCATCTATGCGGTAATGGGCTGGATCGTGCTGGTGGCGGTGCAGCCGCTGCTGCACGCGCTGGGCACTGCCGGCTTCGCCTGGCTGGCTGCCGGCGGTGTGTTCTATACCGTCGGCATCCTGTTCTTTGCCTTCGACAGCCGCTTCCGCCACTGGCACGGCATCTGGCATCTGTTCGTGATTGCCGGCAGCCTCATGCACTTCGTGGCGGTGTCGTTCTATGTGCGTTAGCTAGAAGTCGCCCCACAACTGCTGCGCCACCGACAGGGCTACCACGGGCGCGGTTTCGGTACGCAGCACCCGTGGCCCGAGGCGCGCGGCGTGGAAGCCAGTGGCTTTGGCCTGGTCGACCTCTGCCTCGCTCAGGCCGCCCTCCGGGCCGATCAGGAAGGCCAGCGTGGCCGGCCTGGCATGGCTGGTGAGGGGTTCGGCGACTGGGTGCAAAACCAGTTTCAGGTCGGCCTTGGCACTGTTCAACCATTCGCCCAGGGTTACCGGTGGGTGGATGACTGGCAAGGTTGAGCGACCGCACTGTTCGCAGGCACTGATCGCTACCTGGCGCCAATGGGCCAGGCGCTTGTCGGCGCGTTCGTCCTTCAGCCGCACTTCGCAACGTTCGCTGACGATCGGGGTGATTTCATTTACCCCCAGTTCGGTGGCCTTCTGGATCGCCCAGTCCATGCGCTCGCCGCGGGACAGCCCCTGGCCGAGATGGACATGCAGCGGTGAATCGGCCTGGCCGGCAAGGGCCTGGTCGAGGCTGACGCGCACGGTTTTCTTGCCCACTTCGAGCAGCTGGCCACGGTACTCCTGGCCGCTGCCGTCGAACAGCTGCACGGCGTCGCCGGGGGCCATGCGCAGCACGCGGCCGATGTAGTGGGCCTGGGCTTCGGGCAGGTCGTGCTGGCCGAGGCTCAGGGGGGCGTCGATGAAGAAGCGGGACAGTCTCATGGGGTGCTCGTAGGAAAGAGTGTACTCGTCCCTTGTAGGAGCGGCCTTGTGTCGCGAAAGGGCCGCGCAGCGGCCCCGGCGGTTTGTACATCACCGCTGAACTACTGGGGCTGCTACGCAGCCCTTTCGCGACACAAGGCCGCTCCTACAAGGGGTGTGCGGTCAGGTCTGCAAGCCTAGCCCGGGTCGCGGAAGTCGGGGTGGAAGTTGGCCGGTACCGCCACGCTGACGCTTTCACGGGTGGCGATGTCGATACCCTCGCTGGCCACTTCGGCGAGGAAGTCGATCTGCTCCGGGGTGATCACATAAGGCGGCAGGAAGTACACCACGCTGCCCAGCGGGCGCAGCAGGGCACCACGGGTCAGGGCATGCTCGAATACCTTCAGGCCGCGTCGCTCCTGCCACGGGTAGGCGACCTTGCCGGCCTTGTCCTTGACCATCTCGATGGCCAGGGCCATGCCGGTCTGGCGGATTTCGGCGACATGGGCATGCTCGGCGAGGTGTGCGGTGGCACTGGCCATGCGCGCAGCCAGGCCCTGGTTGGCTTCGATCACGTTGTCCTGCTCGAAGATGTCCAGCGTCGCCAGTGCGGCAGCACAGGCCAGCGGGTTACCGGTATAGCTGTGCGAGTGGAGGAACGCGCGCAGGGTCGGGTAGTCGTCGTAGAACGCCTGGTAGACCTTGTCGGTGGTCAGGCATGCGGCCAGTGGCAGGTAGCCACCGGTCAGGGCCTTGGACAGGCACAGGAAATCCGGGCGGATGCCGGCCTGCTCGCAGGCGAACATCGTGCCGGTGCGGCCGAAGCCCACGGCGATCTCGTCGTGGATCAGGTGCACGTCGTAGCGGTCGCAGGCCTCGCGCAGCAGCTTGAGGTACACCGGGTGGTACATGCGCATGCCGCCAGCGCCCTGGATCAACGGCTCGACGATTACCGCACTGATCGAGGCGTGGTGTTCGGCCAGGGTCTGCTCCATGGCCTGGAACATGTTGCGCGAATGCTCCTCCCAGCTCATGCCTTCGGGGCGCAGGTAGCAATCGGGGCTGGGCACCTTGAGGGTGTCGAGCAGCAACGCCTTGTAGGTTTCGGTGAACAGCGGCACGTCGCCGACCGACATCGCCGCGATGGTTTCGCCATGGTAGCTGTTGGTCAGGGTTACGAAGCGCTTCTTGCCTGGTTTGCCGACGTTCTGCCAGTAGTGGAAGCTCATCTTCAGCGCCACTTCGATGCACGACGAACCGTTGTCGGCATAGAACACCCGGTCGAGCCCGGCCGGGGTCATGGCCACCAGGCGCTCGGACAGCTCGATCACTGGCTGATGGCTGAAACCGGCCAGGATCACGTGTTCCAGCTGGTCGACCTGATCCTTGATGCGCTGGTTGATACGCGGGTTGGCGTGACCGAACACGTTGACCCACCAGCTGCTCACCGCATCCAGGTAGCGCTTGCCTTCGAAGTCTTCCAGCCACACGCCTTCGCCGCGCCGGATCGGGATCAGCGGCAGCTGCTCGTGGTCTTTCATCTGGGTACAGGGGTGCCACAGGACCTTGAGGTCACGTTGCATCCACTGATCATTGAGGCCCATCGGCACTTCTCCTGGCTTGCGGCTTGGTTCGACCGCGTAAGCCTAAGCAATGCCGCAGGGCAGGACAACCGCTGCGGTTCAACGGCGCTGCGGGCCGCCGCTTTCGAACGTGCCGGTGACCGCGCGACCGGCAAAAAAGTGATCTGGCAAAGGCACTTGATGTCGCTGTGCTGGCAGGGCCGACGGACCTGACGTATTCTTAACGCATTTCTCTCGGGGCCTTCCTGCCTCTACTCGTTACTGTAACCCCCTGACTCGGAGTTCGCCGACATGGCTGCTGCTTGGGTGCGCCTGTGCGCGTTGGTATTGATTGGTGTGTCCAGCGGCGCCGCGCTGGCAAAGGACAAGACACCTTCGGCGATCGTCGTGGGTGGTGGCCTGGCGGGCCTCACGGCCGCCTATGAGCTGCAGAACAAGGGCTGGCAGGTAACGCTGCTGGAAGCCAAGCCAGGCATGGGCGGGCGCTCGGGCCTGGCCACCAGTGAGTGGATCGGCAATGCCAAGGCGCAGCCGGTGCTCAACCAGTACCTTGACCGTTTCAAGCTTGAAACACTGCCGGCACCTGAATTCGTGCGCACCCCCGGTTACCTGATCGACGGCGAGTATTTCAGTGCCACCGACCTGGCCAGCAAGCAGCCGGCCACTGCCGAGGCCATCAAGCGCTACGAGAAAACCCTCGACGACCTGGCGCGGTCGATCGACGACCCGCTGAATCCGCAAGCCACCAGTACGCTGTTCGCCCTCGACCAGATCAACGTCTCCACCTGGCTGGACAAGCTGCAACTGCCGGCCACCGCCCGCCAGCTGATCAACCAGCAGATCCGTTCCCGTTACGATGAACCGTCGCGCCTGTCGCTGCTGTACTTCGCCCAGCAGAACCGCGTTTACCGTGGCGTCAGCGACCGTGATCTGCGGGCTGCGCGCCTGCCGGGTGGCAGCCCGGTGCTGGCCCAGGCCTTCGTCAAGCAGCTGAAGACCATCAAGACCAATTCGCCAGTAACGGCCATCGTCCAGGACAAGGACGGCGTCACGGTCAAAGTCGGCAGTGTCGGTTACCAGGCGGATTACCTGGTGATGGCCGTGCCGCTGCGCGCCCTGGCCAAGATCCAGATGACCCCGAGCCTGGACAACCAGCACCTGGCAGCGATCAAGGGCACCAACTACGGCTGGCGCGACCAGCTGATGCTCAAGTTCAAGAAGCCGGTGTGGGAAAGCCGTGCGCGCATGTCCGGCGAAATCTTCAGTAACGCCGGCCTGGGCATGCTGTGGATCGAGCCGGCGCTCAAGGGTGGCGCCAACGTGGTGATCAACCTGTCGGGCGACAATGCCCGCTTGCTGCAGGCGTTCGGTGACAAGCAGATGGTCGACCAGGTGCTGATCCGCCTGCACGCGTTCTATCCGCAAGCCCGTGGTTCGTTCACTGGCTACGAGGTCAAGCGTTACAGCACCGATGCCGGTACCGGTGGTGCTTACCTGGCCTATGGCCCGGGGCAGATCAGCAAGTACTGGCGCTTGTGGGAGCGCCCGGTGCAGCGCATCACCTTTGCCGGTGAGCATACCGACGCGCTCTACCCAGGCACCCTGGAAGGTGCCCTGCGCAGTGGCCAGCGTGCGGCGAGCCAGGTGCAGGACCTGCTGGCAGGCAAGTCGTTCGACCCGGCCAAGGCGGCACCGGTGGCTGCAGCTGCAGCAGGCGCCGTGGCGGCCAAGCAGAGCAAGGGTGGGTTCTTCTCCAATCTGTTCGGTGGTTCTGCCGACAAGGGCGACAAGGCCCCCGCCAAAGCCGAGGCGAAAGAGGTCGAAGAGGCCAAGCAGGACAAGCCAGGCTTCTTCTCGCGGCTGTTTGGCGGGGCGGACAAGCCTGAAGTGAAAGCCGAGCCGATTGCCAAGGCGGAACCGGTGTCGCCGACACCTGCTCCAGCGCCGCAAGTTGCACCGGCCCCGGTAGCGCCAGCACCTGCGCCAGTGGCCAAGGAAACGCCGGCCAAGCCTGCGGCAACCAAAGCCACACCCGCCAAACGTGCACCCGTGCACAAGCCAGCTCGCAAGCCTGCCGAAACCAGGAAGGCCACTGCCAAGTCCGCGCCTGCCAAGAAAGCCGTAGCCGATACCCAGGCCAAGGCCGGTTGATTCGTTGATTGTGCTGACCCTATCGCCGGCTCGCCGGCGATAGGCCGTACAGGCAGCGCTGACTTCCCCTTTATCGTTAATGTTTCCTTAATGGGAAGCTTTCACAATAAATATCGGATTTCTCGATAATCCAGAGCAATTTTTTCCGCTTTTCTTCGATACGTTTCGCGATAGTCTGTGCACAGCTTTCACGGAGAAACAGGTCAACATGCAACTGCGCAATTCACCTTCTCGCTACGGCGTGGTCAGCATCGTCATGCACTGGGGCGTGGCTCTGGCGGTCTTCGGCTTGTTTGGCCTGGGCCTGTGGATGGTCGGTCTCGACTACTACAGCCCTTGGCGCAAGGCTGGCCCAGACTTGCACAAGAGCATCGGCCTGGTCCTGCTGGCGGTGATGCTGCTGCGGGTAGTCTGGCGTTTCATCAGCCCGCCGCCACCGGCACCGGCCAGCCACGACGCATTCACTCGCCTGGCCGCCAAGCTGGGGCACCTGGCGCTGTACGTCGGGCTGTTCGCGGTGATGATCGCCGGCTACCTGATCTCCACTGCCGACGGCGTGGGTATACCGGTGTTCGGCCTGTTCGAAGTGCCGGCACTGGTCAGCGACCTGCCTGACCAGGCCGACCTGGCTGGGGTGATTCATCTCTGGCTGGCCTGGGGCCTGGTGATTCTTGCCGTACTGCATGCCCTGGCAGCGCTCAAGCACCATTTCATCGACCGTGACGCGACCCTGACCCGCATGCTGGGCCGCAAAGCTTGACTCTCAACCTCAATTGCATAGGAAGGAAGTAAGGATGTTGAAAAAGACTTTTGCCGCTCTGGCGCTCGGTACCGCACTGATCTCCGCCGGCCAGGCCATGGCTGCCGAGTACAAGATCGACAAGGAAGGCCAGCACGCCTTCGTCGACTGGAAGATCAGCCACCTGGGCTACAGCTTCATCCACGGTACCTTCAAGGATTTCGACGGCAACTTCACCTGGGACAGTGCCAAGCCTGAAGCCAGCAAGATCAACGTCGACCTGAAAACCGCCAGCCTGTGGTCGAACCACGCCGAGCGTGACAAGCACATCGCCAGCGCCGACTTCCTCGACGTGAAGAAGTACCCGGAAGCCAAGTTCGTCTCCACCAGCGTCAAGCCGACTGGCGACAAGACTGCTGACGTGACCGGCGACCTTACCCTGCATGGCGTGACCAAGCCGGTGACCTTCAAGGCCACCTTCAACGGCGAAGGCAAGGACCCATGGGGTGGCGAGCGTGCCGGTTTCAATGCCACCACCACGCTGAACCTGAACGACTTCGGCATCAAAGGGCCGGGCGCTACTTCGCAGACCCTGGACCTGGATATCAGTCTCGAAGGTGTCAAGCAGAAGTAATTCCGACCTGCTGAAGACCGAGGGGCCGCTTTGCGGCCCTATCGCGACACAAGGCCGCTGCTACAGGGTTATGAGCTGCGCCCCAGATGTTGGAAACCTGTCCACCATCTGGGGCGCAGCTCATTACGTTATTCCTGTAGGAGCGGCCTTGTGTCGCGATAGGGCTGCGAAGCAGCCCCTCGGTATTTCTTTCTGTCAGCCCTTGCGGGTCAGCAGTGCCGGGCGCTCACCGCGCGGACGGCTTGGCAGGTCATCCAGTTGCTCCGGCGTCGGGTAACGGTCGAGCTTGGATTCCTTGCGGATGATCACCGGTTGTTTCTCCGGCTGGCGCGGGTTGCGCACGGCCGGCTCTTGCCGGGTTACATCATCGCGGGCGGGACGGCCACGGCCAGCGCCGCCATCACGACGGGCACCGCCACCGTTGTTGGCGCGGGCCGGGCGTTTCTCGCCGCCACCGCCGCTGCGCTGCTGGCCGCCGGTACGACCTTGGCCGCCGCTGTTACTGCGCTGGCCGTTGCCTTGGCCGGCATTGCCGCCCGGGCGGCGATTGCGACCCTGGCCCTTGCCGTTCTGGTACGGGCTGACATAGTCGGCGCGGTTGCCGAAGTTGTCGATTTCGTCGTCCAGGAACTCTTCCGGGTCGCGGTCGGCAGGCACTTTCGGCACGCTGGTGCTGGCTTGTTGCTGCTGCTGGCGTGGCTTCTTGTCGCGGGGTTTGCGCGGCTGTTGCTTGTCACCCGCCTTGTCCTTCTCGGCCGGCTTGTCCGCAGCCTGCTGCTTGGCCTTGCCCTTATCCTTGCCCTTGTCCTTGCGGCCGCCGTTGGCGTCTTTGCCGCCTTCGCCACGGGCCTGCTGGTTACGCCCGCCACGGCCGTTGTTCTGCGGGCGCTCGCGTACTTCAGGCTTTTCCGCTTCTACCTGGCTGGCGTCGAAGCCCATCAGGTCGCCGTCCGGGATCTTCTGCTTGGTTACCCGTTCGATGCTCTTGAGCAACTTCTCTTCATCCGGCGCGACCAGGGAAATGGCCTCGCCCGAGCGCCCGGCACGGCCAGTACGGCCGATACGGTGAACGTAGTCTTCCTCGACATTCGGCAGCTCGAAGTTCACAACGTGGGGCAACTGGTCGATGTCCAGGCCGCGGGCGGCGATGTCGGTAGCGACCAGTACCCGCACACTGTTGGCCTTGAAGTCGGCCAGGGCCTTGGTGCGGGCGTTCTGGCTCTTGTTGCCGTGGATCGCGGCAGCGGTCAGGCCGTGCTTTTCCAGGTATTCGGCCAGGCGGTTGGCGCCGTGCTTGGTGCGGGTGAACACCAGCACCTGCTCCCAGGCGCCGAGGGTGATCAGGTGCGCCAGCAGCGCGCGCTTGTGGCTGGCGGGCAGGCGATAGATGCGCTGCTCGATACGCTCGACGGTGGTGTTCGGCGGGGTCACCTCGATCCGCTCCGGGTTGTGCAGGAGCTTGTCGGCGAGGTCGGTGATGTCCTTGGAGAAGGTGGCCGAGAACAGCAGGTTCTGGCGTTTGGCCGGCAGGCGGGCAAGCACCTTCTTGACGTCATGGATGAAGCCCATGTCGAGCATGCGGTCGGCTTCGTCGAGTACCAGGATTTCCACATGGGCCAGGTCAACCTTGCCTTGGCCCGCCAGGTCAAGCAGGCGACCCGGGCAGGCGACCAGGACGTCGACACCCTTGGCAATGGCCTGGATCTGCGGGTTCATGCCGACGCCGCCGAAAATGCAGGCGCTGACCAGTGGCAGGTCGCGGGCGTACACCTTGAAGCTGTCGTGGACCTGGGCGGCCAGTTCGCGGGTCGGGGTCAGGACCAGCACGCGGGGCTGGCGTGGGCCATGGCGCTGCGACTTGTCGGGGTGGCCGGCCGGGAACAGGCGCTCAAGGATCGGCAGGGCGAAGCCGCCGGTTTTACCAGTACCTGTCTGTGCAGCGACCATCAGGTCGCGGCCTTGCAACACGGCGGGAATCGCCCGCTGTTGCACCGGGGTCGGCTGGGTATAGCCCGCAGCCTCGATAGCGCGGACAAGAGCCTCGGAGAGACCGAGGGAAGCAAAGGACATGGGCAATCCTGTTCTCGTGTGGGCTGGGCCCGTGTGGGATGTTCTGCCTGGCGCGACGGGCATCGGTGGGATGCGATCGCGTCCGGTCCAGCTGGGCTTTCACTGCACATCCAAGTAACGGAGGGTGGACGCTAAAAGGTGCGTCGATGCCGATCGGGATGCCTGTTGCGAGGCCGAGCGTCCGGGCGTGAGCCGGGCGGGAAGGCCCGAGTATAACAGAGCTATCGCGCTGTGCTGCTTTCCTGCTGCTCAACGGTGTTGGGAATGTTTCCGATGTCGCCTGTGTAACGCTGGCTGATTGCTGCGTAGGCCGGTTCCTGCTTGAAACGCCGCAGTTCTTCGGCAAAGGCCCGGGCCAGCAACTCGCGCCCAGGCTTGCGTACCAGGGCCAGATACTGTGCCTGGCGGTTGATCACCAGCGGCAATACCTCGACTTGCTGTTGCAGGCCAAGATGCTGCAGCAGGTAATGGCCGACCCTGCGGTCGGTGACTGCCAGGTCGATGCGGCCCAGGACCAGCTTGCCGAAGTTGGCTTCGTGGGTAGGGGCGGCTTCGCGTTTGAAGTAGGTGGCCTCATTGAACGCTGCACCATAGCTGTAGCCGGGCGAGGTGCCGACGGTGAAGCCGGCGAGATCGCCCAGCTTGCTGACTGGATGACGACGTGCACCGGCCTGGAACAGGACGAACTCGACATCCGACATAGGCTCGGCGGCATAAACCAGGTAGGGCTGGCGTGATTCGCTCTGGAAGACGTCGAGGATGCCGTCGGCCAGGCCTTGCTCGACCATTGCCAGGCAGCGCTTCCACGGCAGGATCTGCACCTCCACCTCGATGCCGAGACGTGTGAACACCTGGGTGGTGACTTCGTAGTCGATACCGCGCAGCTGGCCGTCCTGTAGATAAACATAGGGTGCCCAGTCATCGGTCACCAGGCGCAGGCGCTCGCCCAGGGCCAGGGGACTCAGGCAGGCGAACAAGAGGATCCACAACAGACGAGCGAGGTACGACATGGCCGGAGATTACAAGCTCGGTCTGTGCAAAACCAGCACTCCCGCCATCCAAATTGAGCGAGGCCACGCCTGCAGGCAGCTCAGCCCCGCGAAGACCGCAGCAGATGCGCCTCGATGTCCTTGCGCCGCTCGCCTAATGTCAGGCGCAGCCCCGGATGGCGCAGGCATTGGCGCAGTTGCTCGGGCTGCATGTGGCCATGACGGGCATTGAGGTTTTCCAGGGCCTTGTCCCACCAGGCCGGCGCACAGGCGCGATCGAACTCGTTGGGGTAGTGGTAGCAGCCATACAGCAACTCGCGGGCGAACTGGCGTTCGTGGCTGGGCAGGGTCATGCTCAGTGCCTTGTAACCCAGGCGTTGCAGGGCCGGTGGCCGTGGCAGCTGGTCATTGACCAGGTGCACGTCAGCCAGCGCGGCGTCGCTCAACGGGTCATGGCCATGCTTGCGCAGCCAGGCCTGGATCTTGGCGCGGAACTGCGCCTTGCGACTCCAGTAGTGGTGGATGACGTCGGTGCATTCGGCCAGCTCCAGCGTGCGGTAGGCCGCCACCGCCAGGCAGAACTCCTCGAGGGTATAGGCCTCGCGAGCCAGCGGGTGGAACTCGTCCATCATGGCGATGGAGCGGTCCAGGGCACCTGCATCCTGCGCCGTGAGGCCGATCACCCCGGAGTTGACCAGCGGCATCTGGCAATCGGCAAGGCCACGGGACTCGAGGATGGCCAGCAGGTTCTTGTACAGCAGGCATTTCTGGTTGCTGCCATAGCGTGCGCCGATGGCATTGCATAGCAGGCGCCCCGGGGCTACCCGGGCGAACAGTTCCAGCGGTGACTTGCGGAAGAACGTGTCGGTGTCGATCAGCACTGCCAGTGGGTGTTGCTGCAGCACTTGGCGCAGCAGCACATGCTTGCTGCGAAAGTGATACCCGTGAGGGGCGTTCCAGGCCTGGCGCGTGGCTTCGTCGAGCACGTGTACGCTTACCGGCAGGCCGGCATAGGGCTGCGGGTTGTCGGTGTAGACCTGGATGCCCATGGCTTCGCCTGCTGCGCTGTCCAGGTGGGCCAGGGCGCTGATGATGCTGAAGCAGGCTTCCTGGTGGTAGGTCGCCGGGCCAAAAGCCAGGTAGACGAGCTGTGGATGCGAGTGCTGCATGGCAGGCAAGACCTGTGTAACCGAAAAAAAATAAGGCTTTAGTCTATGACCAAAGCCTTAATCGGTTATTAAACAGGTTTTGCAAAAAGTTTCAGCGCGGCAGCTTCAGATTGTTCCAGATGGCCAGGCTTGGTTCGGCCTGGTTCAAGGTGTAGAAGTGCAGGCCCGGTGCGCCGCCTTGCAGCAGTTGTTCGCACATGCGGGTGATCACTTCTTCGCCGAATGCCTGGATGCTGGCGGTGTCATCGGCATAGGCTTCCAGCTGCTTGCGGATCCAGCGCGGGATCTCGGCGCCACAGGCGTCGGAGAAGCGTGCCAGTTTGCTGTAGTTGGTGATCGGCATGATGCCGGGCACCACCGGGATATCCACGCCCAGCTTCTGTGCGCGCTCGACGAAGTAGAAGTAGCTGTCGGCGTTGAAGAAGTACTGGGTAATGGCGCTGTCGGCACCAGCCTTGACCTTGTGCACGAAGTTGGCCAGGTCGGCCTCGAAGTTGCGCGCTTGTGGGTGCATCTCCGGGTAGGCGGCCACTTCCAGGTGGAAGTGGTCAGCGGTTTCCTGGCGGATGAACTCGACCAGGTCGCTGGCGTAGCGCAATTCACCACTGGCCATGCCCATGCCCGAAGGCAGGTCGCCACGCAAGGCGACGATGCGCTTGATGCCGGCAGCCTTGTACTCGGCCAGCAGGGTGCGCAGTTCGGCCTTGGTGTCACCCACGCACGACAGGTGCGGCGCGGCGGGTACCTTCACTTCGCTTTCCAGCTGCAGCACGGTGTTCAGTGTGCGGTCGCGGGTCGAGCCACCGGCACCGTAGGTGCAGGAGAAGAAGTCCGGGTTGTAGGCGGCCAGCTGGCGGGCGACGCCCATCAGCTTTTCGTGGCCGGCGTCGGTCTTGGTCGGGAAGAACTCGAAACTGTAGCGGCGTTCCTGGGACATCAGACGTTCCTCTAGCAGCCAGCCTCAAGCAGCAAGCTGCAAATGGAAGCCAGAACGGTGATGGCCGATCTGGCTTGGGCATCGTTCAACAAGTTTGAGCCTGGGCTGCAGGCGGCATGGGGTGTTTTCGCACCTGTCTGCCGCTTGCAGCTTGCCGCTTATTAGTAGCGGTAGGCGTGCGGCTTGAACGGGCCTTCTACGGTAACGCCGATGTAGTCGGCTTGCTGCTGGGTCAGCTGGGTGACCACGCCGCCAAAGCCGCGGACCATTTCCAGGGCCACTTCTTCGTCGAGCTTCTTCGGCAGCACTTCAACGGTCAGGCGTTCGGCTTTCTTCTCGGCCGACAGGTCGGCGAACTTTTGCTGGAACAGGAAGATCTGTGCCAGTACCTGGTTGGCGAACGAACCGTCCATGATGCGGCTTGGGTGGCCAGTGGCGTTACCCAGGTTGACCAGGCGGCCTTCGGCCAGCAGGATCAGGTAGTCGTCGTTCTGTGGGTCGAAGCTGCCGGCGCCGGTGCGGTGGATCTTGTGCACCTGCGGCTTGACCTCTTCCCAGGCCCAGTTCTTGCGCATGAAGGCGGTGTCGATCTCGTTGTCGAAGTGGCCGATGTTGCAAACCACGGCGCGCTTCTTCAGGGCCTTGAGCATGTTGGCGTCGCAGACGTTGACGTTACCGGTGGTGGTCACGATCAGGTCGATCTTGCCCAGCAGGGCCTTGTCGATGCTGGCTTCGGTGCCGTTGTTGATACCATCGATGAACGGCGAAACCACTTCGAAGCCGTCCATGCAGGCCTGCATGGCGCAGATCGGGTCGACTTCGGTGACCTTGACGATCATGCCTTCCTGGCGCAGGGACTGGGCCGAGCCCTTGCCCACGTCACCGTAGCCGATCACCAGGGCCTGCTTGCCCGACAGCAGGTGGTCGGTACCACGCTTGATGGCGTCGTTCAGGCTGTGACGGCAGCCGTACTTGTTGTCGTTCTTGCTCTTGGTGACCGAGTCGTTGACGTTGATCGCCGGGACTTTCAGCTCGCCCTTGGCCAGCATGTCCAGCAGGCGGTGCACGCCAGTGGTGGTTTCTTCGGTGATGCCGTGCACGCGCTCCAGTACCTGCGGGTACTTCTTGTGCAGCAGTTCGGTCAGGTCGCCACCGTCGTCGAGGACCATGTTGGCATCCCATGGCTGGCCATCCTTGAGGATGGTCTGCTCCAGGCACCACTCGTATTCTTCCTCGGTTTCACCTTTCCAGGCGAACACCGGGATGCCGGCGGCGGCAATGGACGCGGCGGCCTGGTCCTGGGTGGAGAAGATGTTGCACGACGACCAGCGTACTTCGGCACCCAGGGCAACCAGGGTTTCGATCAGCACGGCGGTCTGGATGGTCATGTGGATGCAGCCCAGGATCTTCGCACCCTTGAGCGGTTGCTCGGCCAGGTACTTGCGACGCAGGCCCATCAGTGCAGGCATTTCCGATTCGGCGATGATGGTTTCGCGACGGCCCCAGGCGGCCAGGGAGATGTCGGCGACTTTGTAATCGGTAAAACCAGCAGGCATGTTTGCAGCGCTCATGAGAGCCTCCATTCGTAATGTGCGAATGGGCGCCGTTGTGCGTTGAGCGTCCGCGGGAGCGGACAACGCCCCATCCGAGCCTGACAGGCCTAGCCTGCTGCAGCGCCCCTCGGACGGGTGGCGGGCATGGCACCGCTGTGGGCAACCATGTGAAGCGGCGGAGATTATAGCCGCGCCGGCTGGCTTGCCCAAGGTTTTCTGTCGATTAATCGCGACGATAGTCGATGTTCAATGGAGCGACAGCGACCGCTCTGCCATCATTGCTACACCGTAGCCAAGCAGGTCAGGAGTACAGATGAACTTTCACACCCGCAAGTGGGTTAAACCCGAGGACCTCAACCCCAATGGCACGCTGTTCGGTGGCAGCCTGTTGCGCTGGATCGATGAAGAGGCGGCGATCTACGCCATTGTCCAGCTGGGCAACCAGCGCGTGGTGACCAAGTACATATCGGAAATCAACTTCGTCAGTGCCTCGCGCCAGGGCGACATCATCGAGCTGGGCATCACCGCCACCGAGTTCGGCCGCACCTCGATCACCCTCAAGTGCGAAGTGCGTAACAAGATCACCCGCAAGGCCATTCTCACGGTCGACAAGATGGTCTTCGTCAACCTGGGCGAAGACGGGCTGCCAGCGCCTCACGGGCGCACCGAGATCAAATATATCCAGGACCAGTTCCCGGACTCGGCGGTGGAGTGACGATTTCGGGGCTGCAAAGCAGCCCCGAAACCTCATGGCTGGGCGCTGACCTTGCGCACCACCCGGCCAATGCTCAAACCCTGCACCAGGATCGACGACAGCACCACGATGTAGGTGATCGACAGCAGCAGGTCACGTTCCTCGCCCAAAGGCAGCGACAGCGCCAGGGCCACCGACACCCCACCGCGCAGGCCACCCCAGGTCAGCACCCGTACCGTGCCCTTTGGCACCGGGCGCCAGCGCCGCAGCAGGACGATCGCCGGGGCCACGGTCAGCAGCCGCGACAGCAGCACCGCCAGGGCCAGCACGCCACCGGCTGCCAGGTGCAGCCAGTTGAACGGCAGCAGTAACAGCTCCAGGCCGATCAGCGCGAACAGCAGGGCATTGAGCATGTCGTCGATCAGCTCCCAGAAACCGTCCATGTAGCGGCGGGTCATGTCGTTCATCGCCAGGTTGCGCCCCAGGTTGCCGATGATCAGGCCGGCCACCACCATGGCGATCGGCGCCGAAACGTGCAGTTCGTAGCACATGGCCGAGCCACCGATGACCAACGCCAGGGTCAGCATCACTTCCACCTGGTACTGCTCGACGCTCTTGATCATGCGGTAGGTGGCGTAGCCGATCAGGCCGCCGAACACTACTCCGCCGATGGCCTCGCGGGCGAACAGGATCGCCGTGTCGGTCATGCTCGGGGTTTCGCCCAGGCGGATGATGCCGAGCAACACGGTGAACACCACCACTGCGGTGCCATCGTTGAACAGCGATTCGCCGACAATGGTGGTCTTGAGCGGCTTGGAGGCATTGGCGGTACGCAGCGCGCCAAGCACCGCGATCGGGTCGGTGGGCGAGATCAGGGCACCGAACAACAGGCAGTAGATCAGCGGCACCTGCCAGCCGAACAGGGCGAACACCCAGTGCGACAGGTAGCCGATGACCACGGTGGCGATCAGCACGCCGACGGTGGCCAGCAGGCCGATCGGCCAACGGTAGCTGCGCAGGTCGGCGAGGTTGACGTGCAAGGCGCCGGCGAACAGCAGGAAGGCCAGCATCCAGTGCATCAGCAGGTCGTTGAAGTCGATCTGGTTCATCAGCCCTTCGACGCGTGCTTCCAGGCCGGGAAAGCCGATCAGGCTCAGGCCCTGCAGCATCAGGGAGAACAGCAGCGCCGTAACCATCACGCCAATGGCGGGGGGCAGGCCGATGAAACGGTAATTCACATAGGTGAGAAGGGTGGTGAGGCAGATAAACGCGGCAACTAGTTCAAGCATCCCGAATCCTGTAACAGTGGCTTCCAAGTCATAACCCGAATGGCTCGGGCAGTTCTTTGATGATCTGGCGAGGGCTTCGGGGCACAGTATTTGACCAGAATTGCTGGAAGCGTTCCGGGTGTTTACAGCTGGAGGGTGCAATTATGGCGGCGAGGTGCAGGTCACGATATTTCCAGCGCCGAACACATCCCAGGCAACCCGAACCCCAACGCTATATATTCATCCCTCGACAACGTCACAAGGACCCAACGGTGTGCTGGCAACTTCCCTGGTACTGATCGCCGCCTTGCTGCATGCGACCTGGAATACCCTGATCAAATTCAGTGGTGAGCGCCTGCTGGTGATCGCCAGCATGGACACGGTGGCACTGGCCTTCGCGGTGTTTGCAGTGGCCTTCGCCGAGGTGCCGCCGGCCAGCGTCTGGCCTTGGCTGCTGGCGTCGGCGTTGGCCGAGCAGTTGTACCGCTTCCTGCTGATCCAGGCCTATCGCGTCGGCGATCTGGGGCTGGTCTACCCGCTGATGCGCGGGCTATCGCCCCTGGTGGTGCTGGCACTGACCCTGGCCTTTGCCGGCGAATCGCTGAGCCAGCAGCAGATCATCGGCATCCTGCTGATCCCCTGCGGCATGGCCTGCCTGTTGTGGCAGGGCGGTGGCGGTGAGCGGCTGCCCTGGTCGATGCTGCCGGTGGTTGCCCTGATCGGCCTGTGCATCGGCTGCTACACCTGGTTTGACGGCCAGGCCGTGCGCCTGTGGGGCAAGCCCTGGGACTACCTGGTGTGGCTGACATTGCTCAGCGCCTGGCCGTTCCCCTTGCTGGCCAGCGTGGCGCGACGAGCGCCGTTCGTGTTGTTCTGGCGCCTGCAGTGGCGCCTGGGGCTGGCAGTCGGGCTGTGCGTATTGCTCAGTTACGCCCTGGTGCTGTGGGCCATGCACCTTGGCTCGGTGGCTGAAGCGGCGGCACTGCGGGAATTGAGCGTGATCCTGGTGGTAGTGCTGGGCATGCGCTACCTCAAAGAACCTTTTGGCCGGCCCAGACTCCTAGCTTGCGGGCTGGTGTTGGCCGGCATGTTGATAATGAAGCTTTGACCTCAAGACTGAACAAGGAGTCCTGCCTATGACCGTTGCCCTGTGGTGCATTCTGATCGCCTTGGTACTGCCACCCCTGTGCGGCCTGGTCGCCAAGGTGAGCAGTGGCCGCTTCGGCCTGAAAGACAACCACGATCCGCGCGCTTTCCTGGATACGCTTTCCGGCCTGCCACGCCGCGCGCATGCCGCCCAGCAGAACAGCTACGAGGCTTTTCCGGCGTTTGCCGCAGCGGTGCTGGTGGCCGATATCGTCGGCAATGCCGAGCAGGTGACTCAGGATGTGCTGGGGGTGATGTACATCACCAGCCGCTTGCTCTACATCATCTGCTACCTGGCGGACTGGGCCGTGCTGCGCTCGTTGGTATGGTTTGCCGGCATGGCGATGATCGTGGCGTTTTTCGTGGTTTCCATCTGAAAACTGATGCGGTCCCGGTGGGCGCGGCTTCTGCCGCGACCAGCGGCAAAGCGGTGCCCTGCACCGTGCGGTCTTTTCGCGGGACCGCTCCCACCGGGCACGCGTAACCTCAGGGAGCCTTGGGCACCTCAGGCAACGGCTTGCCCTTGGGCCACAGCATCCAGATCTGCCCTTGCTGCTTCATGTTCCCGGCCAGTTCCCCGGCTTCCGGCCCGGTGCCCCAGAACAGGTCGGCCCGCACCTCACCCGTAATTGCCCCTCCGGTATCCTGAGCCGCCACCGGTCGTACCACCGGGGTTGCGTCCGGGCGGGTGGTGGATAGCCAGAGCAGGCTGCCCAGCGGAATCACCTTGCGGTCGATGGCTACGCTGTACCCAGCGGTCAGGGGCACGTTCAGAGAACCACGTGGGCCTTCGTTGCTGTCGGGGCGGGTGCTGAAAAAGACGTAGCTGGGGTTGCTGGCAAGCAGCTCCGGTACCCGCTGCGGGTTGGCCTGGGCCCAGGCGTGAATGGCGCCCATGCTCACTTCTTCCTTTTTCAGCTGGCCTTGTTCCACCAGCCAGCGCCCGATCGGCCGGTATGGATGGCCGTTCTGGTCGGCGTAGCCCAGGCGCAGCTGGCGGCCGTCCTCCAGTTGCACCCGACCGGAGCCCTGCACCTGCAGGAACTGCAAGTCCATAGGGTCGGTCAGCCAGGCCAGCACCGGTGCCTTTACGCCGTTGCGGTTGATGACCTCGGCGGTGTCGTAAGGCTTGAGTACCCGCCCGTCGAGGCGACCACGCAGGCGCTTACCCTTGAGCTCGGGGTACACGCTGGCCAGGTCGACCACGATCATGTCATCAGGAACACCGTAGACCGGCACATGGTTGCTTGCCGATTGCTTGAGGCTGCCGGGGTAGACCGGTTCGTAGTAGCCGGTAATCAGGCCGTGGGCGTTGTTTTCGGCGGAGCGCAGGCCGTATACCTCCAGGTTCTGCTCAAGGAATGTACGCACCTGGGCGGCGCTGGCGGTGGCACTGCCGGCGGCTTCGCAGGTGGCCGCCCACACCGGGTCGCGCACGAGCTTCTCGCAGCCGCTGCGCCAGACATAGAAGCCGGCTAGCAAGTCTTCGTCGCTGACTGCCGGCAGGTCTTTCCAGGTGGCCGGGACGTAGGTGGCAATGGCGTGGGGCTCCGGCCTGGCGTTCTCGCCGCCGTTGCAACCGGCCAGCAAAGCCAGCACCGGGAGCGTCCAGGCCAGATGGCGCAGGGCTGATTTCATGTGTGTATTCCTGTCATGGGCAAAGATGAAAATTCGCCCCTGTTTTTCATGTGGCTATTGGTGTTTGGCCTGTGGCCGGCGATACTGGCCGCCCCTTTGCGTAGGCCGAAGTGAGTGCGATGTTGAAGCGATTGACCGTTGTTCTGCTGGCAGCATTGGCCCTGGGCGGTGCCTTGAGTGGTTGCGACCGGGTCGACCCCAATTCGCCATTGGGCAAGCGCAAGGTGATCTTCAAGGACATGCTCAGAACCAGCGAAGACCTGGGCGGCATGTTGCGTGGCCGGCTGCCTTTCGACGGGGTGAAGTTCGCCGCTGGTGCTCAGCAACTGGACAACCTCGCGCGCCAGCCCTGGCAGCACTTTCCACAGGTGCGTGATGCTGGCGACAGCAGCGCGCGTGCCGAGGTATGGGAGCGCCAGGCACGTTTTCATGACCTGGCCCGGCAACTGGAGGGCGTCACTGGCGAACTGGTCGATGTCACCCGCAACCAGCCGCTCGACGCTGCGCAATTGAAGGCGCCGATGGACAAGGTCGAGGCGGCGTGCAAGGCCTGTCATAGCGAATTTCGTAACCATTGATGGCTTGCAAGGCTCTGGCTGCAAGCGCGACACAAGGCCACGCCTGCAGTGATCGCGTTTGTCGCCGGCCTTAGCGGTCCAGGTCTTCCACCGCTTCCTGCAGTTCCTTGCGCGACTCGGCCAGCTTGTCCTTGCGCTTGTTGATCTTCTCGGAATCGCCTTTCTTCTCGGCCTTTTTCAGGTCCTTTTCGCGCTGCGCCACTTCGTGACGGGCTTCGAGCACTTTCTGCTCGCGTTCCTTGCGCAGGCCGGCATCGGTGCAGTTGTCGACCCCACGCAGCGCCTCTTCCAACCCCGATACCTGGCCGCTGTTGCCTTGGTCACGGGCAATTTTCAGCTGGTTCTCGATGGCGCTGCGCTTGGCCGCGCAGCCGGTCAGGCCGGCATCCGGCTGGGCAGCCTGCGCGGCGCCAGCGGCCAGGCCAATTGTCGCCAGCAGGAAAAGGGTCGAAATACGTTTCATGAAAAGCCTCCTTGACGGGGCGGGGCAGCAAAAGTTGGGGGAAATCCTGCCTTGGTTTTGCTCATTTAGAAACCCTTGTTACGCCTTTCTGGTGGAATCTCGGAATGGTCCTGCAGGTAAATGGGTAAAAATTCATTGCCCGATGCCCTGGTCCTCGACCCGAAACCCGTCGATGCCGGCCATGCCGAGCTGGCTGGCGATGCTTTGAACCTCGTGGCCGGTGAAGAATTCCACAAGCTGTTGCCCGCGCTTTTCGCCGATACCGGGCAAGGCTTGCCATTCGGCGGCGGTGCGCGCAGCCAGGTCGGGCCAATTGCCGGTCACCGCCAAGCCTGCTGGTGTGGGGGCACCAAGCGCACGCAGCCATTGGGCAAAGGGCCGTGAGCGGGCTTGCGCGAAACTGCCCAGCAACTGCGCCGCCGTGGCGTCGCTGATCCCCGCGACCCGGCCCAGGCGCTCGGCGTCCAGATGCAGCCAGTCGGTCATCGACGTCACCAGCCCGGCGGCCACCAGACGGCGCCAGGTGCCAGGGCCCATGCGCGGCAGTGCCAGCCCGTGTTTGCCGCTGAGCCAGGTGAGGCGGGCACTGAACTGCTCCTCACAGCCTGCTACGGCCTGCCAGCAACTCTGCGCATGATACTGGCCGGGCTGCGGCGCGGTGACTGGCTGGCGCTCTACGGCGCGGTGCACCACCTGTTCCAGGCGCGGGATGGTCAGCCCGGCAAGGCTCACCGCGACCTGGTCACCGGGGCGTATGTCGAGGCGCTGCCAACGTGCCAGCGAGCCCAGGCTTACCTGGGTGATACGCCGGTCATCGAGGGTGACTGGCAGCACCTGCAGCACCGGCGTAACCCTGCCGGTGCGGCCGATGCGAAAGCGGACTTCGCGAACTTCGGCCAACGCCTGCAGGTAAGGGTACTTCCAGGCTGCGATCCAGTAGGGCGCCCTGGCCTGCCAGCGCTCGGCGGGCGGCCGGTTGCCCTGGCGCAGGATCACACCATCGCTGGCGAACGGCAGGGCGGTGCGGTACCAATGATCGCGCCAATGTGCGACATCCTGCGCAGTGTCGATGGCGACGCTGTGATCCTGGCCTTCGGGAAAGCCCAGTTGTGCCAGCTGTGCAAGGCGCTCGGCCTGTTGCTCGGGACCTTGTGGCCAGTCCCAGACGAACAGGCCGATGCCATTGCCCTGCTCATTGCTCAACACCTTGCGCGCCAGCAGCCCGGCCACCGTACCGCGGGCGTTGGCGCTGCCCGCCCGGGCTTGTACATGCGCGTCCAGGCGCCAGTACAGTTCGCCCTGCAGAAGCAGGTCCACGGGCTGCGGCAGCTGCCGGGTGATCGCGCCCAGGCTCGGGATGTGGCGGCTCCAGTCATGCCCCTGCACCCCATCGCCGCGGCTGATCAATTGCACCAGGTGGCCCTGTCGGTAGACAAGGGTGACGGCTACGCCATCGACCTTGGGCTGTACCCACACCCCACGCTTGCCGGCCAGCCAGCGGACCACGGCCTGCTGGTCGGGCAACTTGTCGACCCCGGTATGCGGTACCGGGTGGGGGACGGGCCCGCGGGCACTGGCCAGGGGCGATGCAGTGGGCGCCAGGCCAAAGCACTGCTGCAGGTGGGCCAGGCGCTGGCGGCTCTGGTCGTATAACTCATCGGCCACCAGCGCAACGCCCTGGCGATGGTAGTGGTCATCCCAGCGGGCGAGCGTACTGCGCAACTGGGCGGTTTCAGTGGCGGCTTGCTCCGCGCCCCAGTCGGGGCACTGACCAGCCCGCGTCAGCGGGGCCTGGAGTATCAACAGCAGGGTAAACAACAGCATGAGTGGCATGGCCAGCATCCTTGCATGGCGTGTGGGAGCCCTCAGCCTAGGCAGGCCAGGTGCGCGACGCCACGCAGGGTTTGTCAGCCGATATGTCACAAAAAAGCCCCTGCCGATCAATCGGCAGGGGCTTTCGTCCAGCGCTGCAGGAAAAGTTACAGGCCGGCAGCGTCACGCAGCGACTGGGCGCGGTCGGTACGCTCCCAGGTGAAGGTGGTGAAGGTGTCGTCGCCGACAGTCTTCTGCTGCGGGGTGCGGCCGAAGTGGCCGTAGGCGGCGGTTTCCTGGTACATCGGGTGCAGCAGGTCGAGCATGGTGGTGATGGCGTACGGACGCAGGTCGAAGCACTCGCGCACCAGCTGGATGATCTTGTCATCGGAGACCTTGCCGGTACCGAAGGTGTTGATCGAGATGGAGGTCGGCTGGGCCACGCCGATGGCGTAGGAAACCTGGATCTCGCAACGTTCGGCCAGGCCGGCGGCGACGATGTTCTTGGCCACGTAGCGGCCGGCGTAGGCGGCGGAGCGGTCGACCTTGGACGGGTCCTTGCCGGAGAACGCGCCACCACCGTGGCGGGCCATGCCGCCGTAGGAGTCGACGATGATCTTGCGCCCGGTAAGGCCACAGTCACCCACCGGGCCACCGATGATGAAGTTGCCGGTCGGGTTGATGTGGTACTGGGTGCCTTTGTGCAGCAGTTCGGCCGGCAGGGTGTGCTTGACGATCAGCTCCATCACGGCTTCCTGCAGGTCTTTCTGCGAAACCTCAGGGTTGTGCTGGGTCGACAGCACCACGGCGTCGATGCCGACCACCTTGCCGTTTTCGTAACGGCAGGTGACCTGCGACTTGGCGTCCGGGCGCAGCCATGGCAGCAGGCCGGACTTGCGCGCTTCGGCCTGGCGCTCGACCAGGCGGTGCGAGAAGCAGATCGGTGCCGGCATCAGTACTTCGGTTTCGTTGCTGGCATAGCCGAACATCAGGCCCTGGTCACCCGCGCCCTGGTCTTCCGGCTTGGAGCGGTCCACGCCCTGGGCGATGTCCACCGACTGCTTGCCGATGATGTTCATCACGGCGCAGGTGGCGCCGTCGAACCCGACGTCGGAGCTGTTGTAGCCGATATCGATGATGACCTTGCGCACCAGGTCTTCGAGGTCGACCCAGGCCGAAGTGGTGACTTCGCCGGCGATGATGGCAACACCGGTCTTGACCAGGGTTTCGCAGGCTACGCGGGCGTATTTGTCCTGGGCGATGATGGCATCAAGGACGGCGTCCGAAATCTGGTCGGCGATCTTGTCCGGATGCCCTTCGGACACGGACTCGGAGGTGAAAAGGGAGTATTCGCTCATCTCGAAGGTTCCTGAAATTTACCGATGGTGTATGTCGCCAGCCGTCCGCTGAAAATGGCGGACCTGGATCTGGAAACCGTTACGCAAGCCCACGTACAGGCTGTCCCCCGGGGCCAGCCCGGCTGCCGTGGCCCAACGGGCCAGGTCGTCCTGTTCAAAACCGAGCCAGAGGTCGCCGCAGGCTTCCCGCGCCCAGCCCTGGTCATGGCTGCACAGTTCGGTGACCAGCAGGCTGCCGCCTGCCTTCACCCGTTTGGCCAGCTGGCGCAGGGCCAGGGCCGGATCGCTGAAATGGTGCAGGACCATGTTCAGCACAACGCAGTCGGCTTCCACATCCGTTGCACCCAGTGCATCGGCCAACTGCAGGTTTACATTACCCAGACGTTCACGTTCGCAGACCTGGCGTGCCAGTTCGAGCATGGTCGGGCTGTTGTCCAGCGCGGTAACCCGGGCAAAGCGGCGTGCCAGGTCTGGCAGGAAACCGCCGTCACCGGGGCCGACCTCCAGGGCACTGGCGGCCGGGTCGAAATTCAGCTTGTCGAGCAGCGCCAGCAGGCTTTCGCGGTACTGCGGCAGGCCGGCGATCAGGTCCTGCTGGGCGCGAAACTTCTCTTCCACACGCAGGAAGAAATCCTGGCTGGTGGCGGCACGACGTTGCTGTACCTGGGCAATGCGCGCTTGCACCTCAGCTGGCAGGGCCAGGTCGTCGACCTCTTCGAGCAGTGCCGCATGCAGCCTGCCGCCCAGGCGCAAGCTGTCGGGCAGGGCGCGGCGGTAGAAGATGGCGTTGCCTTCGCGGCGGGTGGCGACCAGCTCGGCCTGGGCCAGCACCTTCAGGTGGTGGCTCATGCCCGATTGGCCAACGTCGAAGATCTGCGCCAGTTCCAGCACGCCGAACGAGTCGTTGGCCAGGGCGCGCAACACGTTCAGGCGCAACGCGTCGCCACTGGCTTTGCACAAGGCAGCCAATGCTTCGCATTGCTCGGGGATCAATTGCGCACGAAGGTTCATGGGGCGGCAGTCTAGACAGGCATCGTTGCCCTAGCAAGGGCAATATCAAAAAGTTTTGATATTGGGTGATGAGCGGGACGGTTCGCCCGGTTTTGCCCCGATTTGAAGCCCGATCACAGGAAAATCCCCCGACTGCGACCATACGTCATTGCCCCAAGCCCCCCCAGTGGGCGAAAATGGCCGCCTTTTTCGTGACACCACCTATTCAAGCCCCCAGGAGATCAGCGATGCCCAGCCGTCGTGAACGTGCCAACGCCATTCGTGCCCTCAGCATGGATGCCGTGCAAAAGGCCAACAGCGGCCATCCAGGTGCCCCCATGGGCATGGCGGATATCGCCGAAGTGCTTTGGCGCGACTATCTGAAGCACAACCCGAGCAACCCGAATTTCGTCGACCGCGACCGCTTCGTACTGTCCAACGGCCACGGTTCGATGCTGATCTACTCGCTGCTGCACCTGACCGGCTACGACCTGTCGATCGAAGACCTCAAGGCCTTCCGCCAGCTGCACAGCCGCACCCCGGGCCACCCGGAATACGGCTACACCCCGGGCGTCGAGACCACCACCGGCCCGCTCGGCCAGGGTATCGCCAACGCCGTGGGCTTCGCCCTGGCGGAGAAAGTGCTGGCCGCCCAGTTCAACCGTGACGGCCACACCATCGTCGACCACAACACCTACGTGTTCCTTGGCGACGGTTGCATGATGGAAGGCATTTCCCACGAAGTCGCCTCGCTGGCCGGTACCCTTGGCCTGAACAAGCTGATCGCCTTCTATGATGACAATGGCATCTCCATCGACGGCGAAGTGCACGGCTGGTTCACCGATAACACCCCGGCGCGCTTCGAAGCGTACAACTGGCAGGTGATCCGCAATGTCGACGGCCATGACGCCGACGAGATCAAGACCGCCATCGAGACCGCCCGCAAGAGCGATCGCCCGACCCTGATCTGCTGCAAGACCATCATCGGTTTCGGCTCGCCGAACAAACAGGGCAAGGAAGACTGCCACGGCGCACCACTGGGCAACGACGAAATCGCCCTGGCGCGCAAAGAGCTGAACTGGAACCACGGCCCGTTCGAAATCCCGGCCGACATCTACGCCGAGTGGGACGCCAAGGCCGCCGGTGCCAAGGCTGAAGCCGAGTGGAACCAGCGTTTCGAGGCCTATGCCAAGGCTTACCCAGAGCTGGCTGCCGAGTTCCAGCGCCGTGCTGCCGGCGAGCTGCCGGCCGACTTCAGCGAGAAGGCCCAGGCCTACATCAATGAAGTGGCGGCCAAGGGCGAAACCATCGCCAGCCGCAAGGCCAGCCAGAACGCCCTGAATGCCTTCGGCCCACTGCTGCCCGAGTTCCTCGGCGGTTCGGCTGACCTGGCCGGTTCCAACCTGACCCTGTGGAAGGGCTGCAAGGGTGTCGAAGCCAACGATGCCAGCGGCAACTACGTGTTCTACGGTGTGCGCGAGTTCGGCATGACCGCCATCATGAACGGCGTTGCCCTGCACGGCGGCCTGGTGCCTTACGGCGCGACCTTCCTGATGTTCATGGAGTACGCCCGCAACGCCGTGCGCATGTCGGCGCTGATGAAGCAGCGCGTAATCCACGTCTATACCCACGACTCCATCGGCCTGGGCGAAGACGGCCCGACCCACCAGCCGATCGAGCAGCTGACCAGCCTGCGCAGCACGCCGAACCTGGACACCTGGCGCCCGGCCGACGCGGTGGAATCCGCCGTGTCCTGGAAATACGCCCTGGAGCGCAAGGACGGCCCTTCGGCACTGATCTTCTCGCGCCAGAACCTGCAGCACCAGGCGCGTGACGCCCAGCAGATCGCCGCCATCAGCCGCGGCGGCTACGTGCTCAAGGACTGCGCCGGCGAGCCTGAGCTGATCCTGATCGCCACCGGTTCGGAAGTGGGCCTGGCGGTTCAGGCGTTCGACAAGCTGACCGAGCAAGGCCGCAAGGTGCGTGTGGTTTCGATGCCGTGCACCAGCGTGTTCGATGCCCAGGATGCCGCCTACAAGCAGTCGGTATTGCCGCTGGAAGTGGGGGCGCGCATTGCCATCGAAGCCGCCCATGCCGACTTCTGGTACAAGTACGTTGGCCTGGAAGGTCGCGTCATCGGCATGACCACCTACGGTGAGTCGGCCCCGGCCAGTGCGCTGTTCGAGGAGTTCGGCTTTACCCTGGACAACATCCTGGGCACCGCCGAAGAGCTGCTGGAAGACTGATTCAGACTGTGCGAGGCGAGGGCGTTGCCCTCGTTTCGCGACGCAAGGCCGCTCCTACAAGGTATGGCGTACACCGTACCCTGTAGGAGCGGCCTTGTGTCGCGATGGGCCGCAACGCGGCCCCAACAGCCATCATGCGTTAGCGAGCCAACGAATGCCCCACCCGCGTCCCTACAAAGTTGCACTCAACGGTTATGGCCGTATCGGCCGCTGTGTCCTGCGCGCGCTGTTCGAGCGGGGGGCGAAGGCCGGTTTCGAGATCGTCGCGCTGAACGACCTGGCCGACCAGGCCAGCCTGGAATACCTGACACGCTTCGACTCCACCCACGGGCGTTTTCCCGGTGAGGTGAAGGTCGATGGCGACTGTCTGCATATCAATGGCGATTGCGTGAAGGTAATGCGCAGTGCCACCCCGGAAGGCATCGACTGGGCCGCCCTGGGCATCGACCTGGTGCTGGAGTGCTCCGGCGCCTACCACACCCGCGCCGATGGCCAGCGCTTCCTCGATGCCGGTGCACCGCGGGTGCTGTTCTCGCAGCCGATGGCCAGCGAGGCCGACGTCGACGCCACCGTGGTCTACGGCATCAACCAGGCCTGCCTGACCGGCCGCGAGCGCCTGGTGTCCAACGCCTCGTGCACCACCAACTGCGGCGTGCCGCTGCTGCGCGTGCTGGACCAGGCGTTCGGTATCGAGTACGTGCAGATCACCACCATCCACTCGGCAATGAACGACCAGCCAGTGATCGACGCCTATCATCACGAAGACCTGCGCCGTACGCGTTCGGCCTTCCAGTCGGTGATCCCGGTGTCCACTGGTCTGGCGCGTGGCATCGAACGCCTGCTTCCGGAACTTGCCGGGCGAATCCAGGCCAAAGCGGTACGCGTACCGACCGTCAACGTCTCGTGCCTGGACATCACCCTGCAGACTGCCCGTGATACCAGTGCGGCCGAGGTCAACCGGGTGTTGCGCGAGGCGGCGCTGGAAGGCCCGCTGAAAGGCTTGCTGGCCTATACCGAGTTGCCGCACGCCAGCTGTGATTTCAACCATGACCCCCATTCGGCGATCGTCGATGCCAGCCAGACCCGTGTTTCCGGCCCGCGCCTGGTGAACCTGCTGGCCTGGTTCGACAACGAATGGGGGTTTGCCAACCGTATGCTCGACGTTGCCGAACACTATCTGCACGTCGTCCACCCCACCCGCAACAAACAGCCCTGAAGGACTGCATTCATGACCGTGTTGAAGATGACCGACCTCGACCTGCAAGGTAAGCGCGTACTGATCCGCGAAGACCTCAACGTGCCTGTGAAGGACGGTGTGGTTGCCAGCGATGCGCGTATCCTGGCAGCGCTGCCGACCATCAAGCTGGCCCTGGAGAAGGGCGCGGCGGTAATGGTCTGCTCGCACCTGGGCCGTCCGACCGAAGGTGAATTTTCGGCCGAGAACAGCCTCAAGCCAGTTGCCGACTACCTGAGCAAGGCCCTGGGCCGTGAAGTGCCGCTGGTTGCCGACTACCTCGAGGGTGTCGAGGTCCAGGCCGGTTCCCTGGTGCTGTTCGAGAACGTGCGCTTCAACAAGGGCGAGAAGAAGAACGCCGACGAGCTGGCGCAGAAGTACGCCGCGCTGTGCGATGTGTTCGTCATGGACGCTTTCGGTACCGCCCACCGCGCCGAAGGCTCGACCCACGGTGTCGCCAAGTTCGCCAAGGTCGCCGCTGCTGGCCCGCTGCTGGCAGCCGAGCTGGATGCCCTGGGCAAGGCCTTGAAAGCCCCGGCCAAGCCGATGGCCGCCATCGTTGCCGGCTCCAAGGTGTCCACCAAGCTGGACGTGCTGAACAGCCTGAGCGCAGTCTGCGACCAGCTGATCGTCGGCGGCGGCATCGCCAACACCTTCCTCGCCGCCGCTGGCCACCCAGTGGGCAAGTCGCTGTACGAGCCTGACCTGGTCGACACGGCCAAGGCCATCGCTGCCAAGGTCAGCGTGCCGCTGCCGGTCGACGTGGTGGTTGCCAAGGAATTTGCCGAAAGCGCCGAAGCCACCGTCAAGGCCATTGCCGACGTTGCCGCCGACGACATGATCCTGGACATCGGCCCGCAAACCGCGGCCAACTTCGCCGAGCTGCTGAAGTCGTCGAAAACCATCCTGTGGAACGGCCCGGTCGGTGTGTTCGAGTTCGACCAGTTCGGCAATGGCACCCAGGTGCTGGCCAAGGCCATCGCCGATAGCGCGGCATTCTCCATCGCTGGCGGCGGTGACACCCTGGCGGCGATCGACAAGTATGGCGTTGGCGCCGATATCTCCTACATTTCTACCGGTGGTGGCGCCTTCCTCGAGTTCGTCGAGGGCAAGGTCCTGCCGGCCGTGGCAATTCTGGAAGAGCGGGCCAAGGCCTGATGACGTCGGCGCTTGGCAAAGGGAGTGGCCTGATGGTCAAGCAATTGCCTGTGATGATGCTGGCTGGCCTGCTGAGCGCCTGCGCTGGCAGCCCGGCCTCCGACAGCGACCCGGCGCAACCGCCCAAGGGCGGCTGCTACCAGTCCGAGTGGCAAGCCGAGACCGTGCCGGTCATCAGCAAGCGCGTGGGCCCGGAAGGCCTGGAAAAGTACGACGAAGACCACCAGCGCAAGGCGCCGGGTTGCCCTTGATCGGGTAACAGGCAACCTGAAGGCTGATTTGTGGTCTTGAGCTAGGGGCCGCTGTGCGGTCCTTCGCGGGCTTCCCGCTCCCACAGGTACAGCGCGCTTGACCTGTGGGAGCGGGCAAGCCCGCGCAGGGCTGCACAGCAGCCCCAAATCGAGGAAGCTGAATGAAAGCGCTTTTGGCCGTGACGGCCCTGGCGACACTGGCAGGATGCTCGCTGCTGCAGCCGGCGCAACCCGCCCCGGCGGATGACTGGACCCGTTGGGTCTGCGACAGCCAGGCTGAAGTGCTGTGGCGCTTCGCCGATGCGCAACGTGACCAGGTTGATGTGCGCCTGGGTGGCGGTGACCAGGTCTACCGGCTCAAGGCCGAGCCCGGTGCATCGGGTGCGCTGTACAGCGATGGCATGCTGGCCTTCCATACCAAGGGCGAAGAGGGCCTCGTGTACTGGGTGGCGACCAACGATCTGATTGGGCGGGGCTGCAAGGCACCGTGACTGGCCGGGCCGCGAGGGTGGCCCACACAACTTGAACAGCAACCGCCCCTGCGGCAGGCTTGCACGAAACAAACGACGCTTGTCGGGAGAGAGATACACCATGGCACTCATTAGCATGCGCCAGATGCTGGACCACGCCGCCGAGTTCGGTTACGGCGTACCAGCTTTCAACGTCAACAACCTCGAGCAGATGCGCGCCATCATGGAAGCGGCCGACAAGACCGACTCCCCGGTGATCGTCCAGGCTTCGGCCGGTGCGCGCAAATACGCCGGCGCGCCGTTCCTGCGTCACCTGATCCTGGCTGCCATCGAAGAATTCCCGCACATCCCGGTGTGCATGCACCAGGACCACGGCACCAGCCCTGACGTCTGCCAGCGTTCGATCCAGCTGGGCTTCAGCTCGGTGATGATGGACGGCTCGCTGGGTGAGGACGGCAAGACCCCGACCGACTACGAGTACAACGTTCGCGTTACCCAGCAGACCGTGGCCATGGCTCACGCCTGCGGCGTTTCGGTAGAAGGCGAGCTGGGCTGCCTGGGTTCGCTGGAAACCGGCATGGCCGGTGAAGAGGACGGCATCGGCGCCGAAGGCGTGCTGGACCACAGCCAGATGCTGACCGACCCTGAAGAGGCTGCGGACTTCGTCAAGAAGACCCAGGTCGACGCCCTGGCGATTGCCATCGGTACCAGCCACGGTGCCTACAAGTTCACCAAGCCACCAACCGGTGACGTACTGGCGATCGACCGCATCAAGGAAATCCACAAGCGCATCCCCAACACCCACCTGGTGATGCACGGTTCGTCCTCGGTGCCGCAAGAGTGGCTGGCGATCATCAACCAGTACGGCGGCGACATCAAGGAAACCTATGGTGTGCCGGTCGAGGAAATCGTCGAAGGCATCAAGTACGGCGTGCGCAAGGTCAACATCGACACTGACCTGCGTCTGGCTTCCACCGGTGCCATCCGCCGCCACATGGCCATGCACCCGAGCGAGTTCGACCCACGCAAGTTCTTCGCCGAGACCGTGAAGGCCATGCGTGACGTGTGCATCGCCCGCTACGAAGCTTTCGGCACCGCCGGCAATGCCTCGAAGATCAAGCCGATCTCCCTGGAAGGCATGTTCCAGCGCTATGCCAAGGGCGAACTGGCCGCCAAGGTCAACTGATCGACTGGCAACACGGAAAACCCGCAGAAATGCGGGTTTTTCTTTTTTCGCGTTTAGAACATTGCTGCTGCCGTACAGGCTCGGCCCACAGGCGCTGGATAAATCAGGGCGAACCGACCGTTAGTCGGCTACGGTACAGTTAAGTCCCTGATAGCGTTCTGATTGCATTGCGTGTTATTCGCGTAGAGCTAGAGTACTAATGGATCCAAGTGTATTTTGAAGTCGGTCACATAATCGAGAAGCAGCATGGATGGCGCTCACGCTCTACCACAGCCACTGGATGGCAATTCGGTTCTCCTGGTGGTAGACGATTACCCCGAGAACCTCATCAGCATGCGGGCCTTACTGGCCCGTCAGGATTGGCAGGTGTTGACGGCAAGTTCGGGTATGGAAGCCTTGAACGCATTGCTCGAACACGAAGTCGATCTGGTCTTGCTGGATGTACAGATGCCGGAAATGGACGGCTTCGAAGTCGCCCGGCTGATGCGCGGCAGCCAGCGTACCCGGTTGACGCCGATCATCTTCCTCACCGCCAACGAACAGTCCGAAGCGGCCGTGCTCAAAGGCTATGCCAGCGGCGCCGTGGACTACATGTTCAAGCCGTTCGACCCACAGATCCTCAAGCCCAAGGTCCAGGCCCTGCTCGAGCAGCAGCGCAACCGGCGCATGCTGCAACGCCTGACCCGCGAGCTGGAAGCGGCCACGGCGTTCAATGCGTCGATCCTGGAAAACGCCGCCGAGGGGATCCTGGTGGTGGATGCGCAGGGCATCATCAGCTTTGCCAACCCGGCCATATCCAACCTGTTGTCCACGCCGGTAGCACAGCTGCAGGGCGCCTGCCTGCTCGATCTGGTGCAACTGGCCAATGCCAGCCTGTGGGAAGACTCGGGCTTCTACCAGGCCTACCTGGGCAGGCAGATTTTCCGCGTGCATGATGCCCAACTGCGCACCTCTGGCGGTGAGCTGTTGCCAGTGGCGTTGTCCTGCGCGCCGCTGCCGGTCGACCAGCAGGCCATGGTGGTGACGGTGCTGGACATGTCGGTAGTGCGCAACCTGCACCAGCAGCTGGAGTACCAGGCCGTGACCGACCCGCTAACCGGCCTGCTCAACCGCCGCGGTTTCTACCAGGCCGCCGAAGGCGTGCTGTTGCGCAACGAGCGCTCGGACAAGTCGCAGGCGTTGATGTACATGGACCTGGACGGCTTCAAGCGTATCAACGACTCACTTGGCCACGACGCCGGTGACCGGGTGTTGCGCTGGGTTGCCGAGCAGCTCAAGGACTGCCTGGGCAGCGAGGCGCTGCTCGCGCGCATGGGCGGTGATGAATTCACCGCGCTGTTCGACGGCCTGCCCTACCCGGAGCAGGCCGGGCGGTATGCCGAGCGGCTGTTGGAACGCGTGTCCATCAGCCACGAGGTGGACGGCTTCGACGTATGCCTTGGGGTCAGCATCGGCATCGCCACCTACCCGGACTGCGGGGCCAACGTCGAGGGCCTGTTGCGTGCTGCCGATGCGGCGATGTATGCGGCCAAGCAGGCGGGGCGCCAGCAGTACCGCTTCTACGACCAGGAACTCAATGGCCGGGCGCGTTCCCGACTGATGCTCGAAGACAGCGTGCGCGCGGCCATCGAGCAGCAGGACTTCACCCTGGTGTACCAGCCGCAGGTCGCTTTCGCTGACGGTCACCTGCGCGGCTTCGAGGCATTGCTGCGCTGGCAGCACCCCAGTGTTGGCGATGTACCGCCGGGGTTGTTCATTCCGCTGCTGGAGGAAGCGCGCCTGATCAACCGCCTTGCCAGCTGGATCTACCGTCAAGGTGCAGCCCAGCGCCAGGCCTGGTGCCAGCGCTTTGCCGCAGACCTGGTGCTGGGTATCAGCCTGAGCCGTGCGCAATTCGTCATGCCGGGCCTGGTCGAGGAATTGCAGCGGGTAATCCAGCTGTACCAGCTGGACCCGACGCAGCTGGAAGTGGAAGTGGCGGAAACTTCGTTGATGTACAACATCGATGCGGCGGTGAAACAGATCCACCGCTTGCGCGAACTGGGTGTACGGGTAGCGCTGGACGATTTTGGTGCTGGCGACTGTTCGTTGCGCATGTTGCGCGACCTGCCGATCGATACGCTCAAGCTCGACCGCCACCTGGTGGCGCGCCTGCCCGACTCGGCGATGGATGCCGCGCTGGTGCGCAGTGTTATCAGCCTGTGCGCCGACTATCGCATCACGGTGATCGCCGAAGGCGTGGAAACCCCGGTTCAGGCGGCCTGGCTGAAGGCCAATGGTTGCCAGTACGTGCAGGGGTTCCTGGTGGCTTACCCGATGACTGCAGCGGATGCCAGCAGTTTCCCGGCGATTTTCTCCTGGCCCAAGCCTTGATTGGCTAGAATCGGCATTCGCCATACCGAAAGCCGTGCCATGACTGTATTACGTTACCTGCAAGCCTACCCCCCGCACCTGCAGCAGCAGGTGCGGCAGATGATCGACAGCGGTCGCCTGGGCGAGTATCTGCAGCGCCGCTACCCTGACCGCCATGATGTACAAAGCGACAAGGCGCTGTATGGCTATACCCAGGACCTGCGCCAGCAATACCTGCGCAGCGCGCCGAACCTGGACAAGGTGCTGTTCGACAATCGCCTCGACCTGACCCACCGGGCCCTGGGCCTGAATACGGCGGTGTCCAGGGTGCAGGGCGGCAAGCTCAAGGCGAAGAAGGAAATCCGCATTGCCTCGCTGTTCAAGGAGGCAGCGCCGCAGTTCTTGCGCATGATCGTGGTGCACGAACTGGCACACCTGCGCGAGCGTGATCACAACAAGGCGTTCTACCAGCTCTGCCAGCACATGGAGCCGGACTACCACCAACTGGAATTCGACCTGCGCGTCTACCTGACCTATCGGGAGCTGCCGGGCAACTGTTAAGGACCATGCAGCATGGAAGTGAGCAAGACCAAGAGCAGCTTCTACCGGCGCCTGTACGTGGCCTGGCTGATCGACAGCCAGACCGCAACCAGCGTGCCCGCCCTGATGGAGGCTACCGGCATGCCACGGCGCACCGCCCAGGACACCATCGCCGCCCTGGCCGACCTGGATATCGTCTGCGAGTTCGAGCAGCAGGCAGGCGCGCGCAATCACGCCGGGCACTACCGTATTCATGACTGGGGGGCAATCGACAAACAGTGGATCATCCGCCACCTGCGGCAGATTCGCGAAGTGCTGGGTTACCCCTGAACAATCCGCGCCGTATGCGCAATGTTGCCTGCCGGATATGGGCTTCGGCCAAAATAGAGGCTAAATGACACTATTGGCCGCTGTCCTGTGCACGCGCTTTGTGTAATCTCATCGGCAGTTGCAACGAAAACCGCCCTGACAATGTGTGCTCCCTCATTGCAAAAAGGACTTGAGCATGCGGCCACTGCTATGTGTTCTGGGATTACTGGCAATGATGCTGGCAACTCCCGCCCTGGGTCTGGACAAGCTGCGCCTGGTGGCAGACAACTGGCCACCGTTCACCGACGCCGGTATGCCGGGCGGCGGCCTGGCGACCAGTATTGTCACTACCGCGCTGACCAGGGCCGGCTATGCCAGCGAGTTCGAAGAGGTGCCGTGGGCGCGGGCGTTGCTTGGCATAGGCGAAGGGCGCTACGACGTGCTGATCAACGCCTGGTACAACGATTCGCGCGAACGTATCGGGCAGTTTTCCTCCGCCTACCTGAATAACCGCATTCGCCTGCTGCAGCGCAAGGGCGAGGCGTTCCGCTATGAACGCCAATCCGATTTGTACCCCTACAGCATTGCCGTGGTGCGCGGATACGCCTATTCCCCGGAGTTCGACAATGACACCCAGCTGCGCAAGGTGCCGGTGCGCAACTTTTCCTCGGCGGTGCGCATGTTGGCAGCAGGGCGGGTGGACCTGGCCGTGGAGGACGAGTACGTGGCTCGGTACAACCTGGAGCGCGAACCGCAGGAGGTGCATGATGGGGTAATGCTGGTACAGCGGCCCTTGGGCGAAAATACCCTGCACATCCTGGTGAGCCTGAAGCACCCCGAGCATGCCCGGATCGTCGAACGGTTCGAACGCGCGATTACGGCGATGAAGGCCGATGGCAGCTATGCGCGGCTGCTGCACCAGTATGGGTTCTGACCTCTGGCGCCTGTGCAAGCCGCACAAGATCAGCCCGGCGCACCTTCCTTGATCAGGTGCGCTGCCAAGGTCCGCAGGGGCGCCAACTGCCGGCAGATCAAGGCCAACTGCGTCTGTACCAGGCGTTGGTGTTCGTCCAGCTCTTCCGGCATCTGTTCCAGGGTATTGGCCAGCGCCTCTTCGGCGTCACTGTGAATCGCCACCGGCGACCGCGCGGCCAGGCCATTGGCGATCTCGTCCAGGCTGCTGGCCAGGCTTTGCCCGGCACCTTCGATCAATTGTTCCTGCACCTCCGCCGGCAAGGCGGTATCGCGGTGCGCGCCCAGCCCGGAGAGGTAGCTGAGCAAGGTATGCGACAGCACCAGGAAGCGGAAACCGACGTCGGCTTCCTTGCGGAAGTGCCCCGGCTCCATGAGCATGTTGGCCAAGGTGGTGGACAGTGCCGCGTCGGCGTTGTGGGCGTTACGCCGGGCCAGGCGGTAGGCCAGGTCGTCGCGCTTGCCGTGGGCGTACTGCTGCATGATCTGGCGCAGGTACACGCTGGCGCAGGTCAGGGTATTGGCCAGCACCTTGTTCAAGCGTCGCCCCTGCCAGTCGGGCAGGAACAGGAATACCGCAAGAATGGCGATCAGGCTGCCCACCAGGGTATCGAACAGGCGTGGCAGGAACAGGCCGTAACCGTCGCCGATCTGGTTGAAACAGAACAGCACCATCAGGGTGATGGCTGCCGTGGCCAAGGTATAGCGGGTGGTGCGGTTGACGAAGAACACCACCCCGGCGACCACGGCGAACAGCGACTGCACGACCGGGTTGGGAAACAGGTCGAACAACGCCCAGCCGACGGTAAGGCCGAAGGCGGTACCGACTATCCGCTGCCCCAGCTTGCGCCGGGTTGCACCGTAGTTGGGCTGGCAGACGAACAGGGTGGTGAGGATGATCCAGTAGCCTTGGGTCGGGTGGATCAGGTGCACCATGCCATAGCCGATCGACAATGCCAGCGGCAGGCGCAAGGCATGGCGGAACAGCAGTGAGGTCGGGGTCAGCTGGGTGCGCAAGCGCGTCCACACGTCCTTCAGCGAACGTGGCGAGCGGTCGAGCAGGCTGCTGTCGCTGGCATCGGCCAGGCTGTCCGGGTTGCTGGCGGCACTGAGCAGGCGGTCCAGCGTCGCCAGGTTGGCCGCCAGCGCCCTCAGCGAGCGCAACAGGCCGCGCCAGGCCGGGTTGCTCTGGATGCGCAGGTGTTCCAGCGAGGCGTTGAGGTCTTCGAGGGCTTCGGGATAACCGCTGGCCAGGACGAACGGCTGGCGCAGGCGGATCGAACGGGCCAGCTCCTGGCAGGACGAGCCCTGTTTGCGCAGCAGGCGTTGGCAGCGGAACATCACGTCGCTGTGGAAGAACGCCTCGGTCAGGGCGTTGTACGGGTAATGCGAGGCGCTGACCCGCTCATGGATGTCCTGAGCCAGGAAGTACAGCTTGAGGTAGCGGCTGACCTTGGAGTTGGGCTGGCTGTTGCCGACCCGGTGCAGGATGATTTCCTTGGCCGTGTTGAGGGCCGCCACCACCTTGCCGTTCTGCTGTGCCAGCTCCAGGCGCCGTGCTTCGATATCGAGGGTGCGGATGGGCTCGAACAGGCTGGCCTTGAGCTTGAGGTAGCTGCCCAGCTCGAAGAACAGCTTGGCCAGGCTCTGCTGCACCGGCTGGTTGGAAAACAGCGCCTGCCACAGCACCGACAGCAGCCCGTACCAGGCCGCACCTGCCACCAGCAGCAACGGTTCGTGCCAGAAGTCGGTAACCAGGCCGCCGCGCTGGTCCACACCGATCATGGTGTAGACCGAGGTGATCAAGGTCGCCGAGGCGATGGCGCCGTAGCGCTCGCCCAGCGCCCCGAGCATGGTCAGGCTGAAGGCGGCGACCGCCAGGGCAATGACGAAGATCCAGGGGTAGGGGAACAGCAGCTCGACTGCCAGCGCGGCGATCGCGAAACACACCAGGGTAACGGCCAGGGCGCTGAGGCGGCCCTGCCAGCTGTCATCGGTTTCCGCCAGGGCGCTGGCGATGATGCCGAGGAACAGCGGGATCAGCAGGGCCATCTCGTTCTGGTACCAGCACAGGGCCAGGCTGCCGGTGAGGGCGATGGTGACCCGGATGCTGTAGCTGAACTTGTCTTGGCCCCACAGGCGACGCAGTGACTGACGGAACGAGCTCGATGACATGATGGCCTGCTGGGCAGTGAGCGATTGAATGCATGGCGGCACGGTCAGCAAGAAGCGTTCCGTGCTGCTGAATGGATTCTACTCTACACGAACTGCGCAGCGGCATTGGCGGAGGCCCAGGCCCACTGGAAATTGAAACCGCCCAGGTGGCCGGTCACATCGAGTACTTCACCGATGAAATACAAGCCAGGGCTCTTCAGCGACTCCATGGTCTTGGACGACACTTCGCGGGTGTCCACCCCACCCAAGGTCACCTCGGCGGTGCGGTAGCCCTCGGTGCCGGCCGGTACTACCTGCCAGTTCGCCAGCTTGCCGGCGATCTGCGCCAGTTCTGCCGGGGTGTACTGCTTCATGGGCCTGGACTCGAACCACTGCTCGGCCAGCAGGTTGGCCAGCTTGCGGGTGAACACCTCGCCCAGCACGGTCTTCAGTTCGGCGTTGGCGCGTTCGGCCTGCATCTGTTGCAGCCAGGCCAGTGCATCGCGGTCGGGAAGCAGGTTGATCTCGAGCGTGTCACCGGCCTCCCAGAATGACGAGATCTGCAGGATCGCCGGGCCGCTCAGGCCACGGTGGGTGAACAGCAGGTTCTCGCGGAAGCTGGTGCCGTTGCAGCTGGCGGTGCAATCCAGCGAGGTGCCGGACAGCTCGGTGCACAGTGCCTTGAGTTGGGGCTCGGTGATGGTGAATGGCACCAGGCCGGCGCGGGTCGGCAGCAGGGTGTGGCCGAACTGGCGTGCCACCTGGTAGCCGAAGCCGCTGGCACCCAGGGTCGGGATCGACAGGCCGCCGGTGGCGATCACCAGCGACTGGCAGGCAAACTGGCCAGCGCTGGTCTGCAGCAGGTAGCCGCCTTCGGTCTTCTCGATCTGTTCGATGCTGGTGTGCATGCGGATCTCGGCACCAGCCTCGTCGCATTCGGCCAGCAGCATGTCGAGGATGTCGCTGGCCTTGTTGTCGCAGAACAGCTGGCCGAGCTTTTTCTCGTGGTAGGCCACGCCGTGCTTGCACACCAGCTCGATGAAGTCCCACTGGGTATAGCGGGCCAGGGCTGATTTGCAGAAATGGGCATTTTGCGAGAGGAAGTTGCCGGGCTCGGTGTACAGGTTGGTGAAGTTGCAGCGCCCGCCGCCGGACATGAGGATCTTCTTGCCCGGTTTGTTGGCGTGGTCGAGTACCAGCACCCGGCGGCCGCGACGGGCGCTGAGCTGGGCGCACATCAGGCCGGCGGCGCCGGCGCCGAGGATGATCACGTCGGTGGAGTGCACGGTGTTACCTCTTCAGGATTGCGGGGGCTGCTTTGCAGCCCTTGCGCGACACAAGGCCGCTCCTACAGGAGTTTGCGATCCCCTGCAGGAGCGCCCTTATGTCGCGAAAGGGTCGCAAAGCGGCGCAAAATCAGGTCAGACGATGCGGACTTTCAGGGAGCGCCCCTTGATCTTGCCGCTGTTCAGGCGCTGCATGGCCTGCTTGGCCAGCGGCCGCTCCACGGCAACAAAGGCCTGGAAGTCAAAGATTGCAATCTTGCCCACCTGCTTGCCCGGGATCCCGGCGTCGCCGGTCAGCGCGCCAAGGATGTCGCCCGGGCGCAGCTTGTCCTTGCGCCCGGCGGCGATGCACAAGGTGCTCATCAGCGGCAGCAGCGGCTCACCGCCCTTGCTCTTCAGGCTGTCCAGCTGGTCCCAGCGCAGCGGGCTTTTCTGCAGCGCTTCGATGGCCTGGGCGCGGTGGCCCTCGGCAGGTGCCACCAGGCTGACCGCAATACCTGTTTCGCCCGCGCGGCCAGTACGGCCCACGCGGTGTACATGGATTTCCGCGTCACGCGCCAGCTCGACGTTGATGACCATGTCCAGGCCGTCGATGTCCAGGCCGCGTGCTGCCACGTCGGTGGCCACCAGCACCGAACTGCTGCGGTTGGCGAACATGGTCAGCACCTGGTCGCGGTCGCGCTGTTCCAGATCGCCGTGCAGGGCCTGGGCAACGATGCCCTTGGCGGTCAGGTGGGCGACCACGTCCTCGCACTGCTGCTTGGTGAAGCAGAACGCCACGCAGGACTGCGGGCGGTAGTGGCCGAGCACGCGGGTGACGGCCTCCAGGCGTTGTTGCGGGTCGATCTCGATGAAGCGCTGCTCGATCTGGTTGTCGGTATGCAGGCTCTCGACCTTGACCTGTTGCGGGTTGCGCATGAAGTCGGCGGCCAGTTGCTTGATGCCGGCCGGGTAGGTGGCCGAGAACAGCAAGGTCTGGCGGCGCGACGGGGTCTTGCCGATGATGCTGGCGATGGCGTCGAAGAAACCCATGTCGAGCATGCGGTCGGCTTCATCCAGCACCAGGGTGTTCAGGCCGTCGAGTACCAGGGTGCCCTTGTCCAGGTGCTGCTGGATGCGCCCCGGGGTGCCGACGATGATGTGCGCGCCATGCTCCAGCGAAGCGATCTGCGGGCCCAGCGAAACGCCGCCGCACAGGGTCAGGATCTTGATGTTGTCCTCGGCGCGGGCCAGGCGGCGCAGCTCCTTGGCCACCTGGTCGGCAAGCTCGCGGGTGGGGCACAGCACCAGCGCCTGGCAGCCGAAATAGCGCGGGTTGATCGGGTTGAGCAGGCCGATGCCGAAGGCGGCGGTCTTGCCGCTGCCGGTCTTGGCCTGGGCGATCAGGTCCTGGCCCTTGAGGATGACCGGCAGGCTCTCGGCCTGGATCGGCGTCATCGAGGCATAGCCGAGGGCGTCCAGGTTGGCCAGCATGGCAGCGGACAGCGGCAGGGAAGCAAAGGCGGTGGAGTCGGTGGTCACGAGGCGGGCCTGCGTTGCGAAGCGAAAAATGCCGCATAGTCTACCAGCCTCGTGGCCATTCGCCCTACGACTCCATGTGTTGTTCCGGACGACGGGCACGCCTTCCGTCCGTCGGCGCCAGCTGCAGGAAGATCGCCGCCGCGAGCATGGCCATCACGCCAATGGTCACGAAGGTCAGCTGGAATGCGCCCAGGGTGGTTTCCACACCCTCGGCGCTGCCGGCAGCGGTGAAACCACCCAGCAGCGCACCGGCACAGGCCACGCCCAGGCTCAAGGACAGCTGCGCCACCACCGACAGCAGGCTGTTGCCGCTGCTGGCGCTGGCGTCGTCAAGGTCGATCAGGGTCACCGTGTTCATCGCCGTGAATTGCATCGAGTTGACGGCTCCAAGCAGGCCGAGCTGAAGCAGCAATACGGCATAAGGGGTTTGCTCGTCGACCAGGCCGAGGCTGGCCAGCAGCACGCCCAGCAGCAAGGTGTTGCCGGTAAGAATGATGCGGTAGCCAAGGCGTTCGATCAGCGGCCGGGCGATGGACTTGGCGAGCATGGCCGCCGCGGCCAGCGGAATCATGCTCATGCCGGCCTGGGCCGGCGAGTAGCCCAGCGCCACCTGCAGCAGCAATGGCACCAGGAACGGCAGGGCGCCACTGCCCAGGCGGGCGAACAGGTTGCCGAGGATACCGATGGCAAAGGTGCGCACGCGGAACAGGCTGGGCGAGAACAGGGGCTCCGGGTCGCGCCCAGCGCGTAGCCAGTAGGCCGCCAGGCAGGCCATGCCGGCGAACAGCAGCAACATCACCCGCAGGTGTGGCAGGTGCAGTTCACCCAGGCCCTCCATGGCGATGGTGATCAGCACCATCGCCGCGCCAAACAGCAGGAAGCCCGGGCCGTCGAAGGTCGTGCGTTCGGCGCCGCGCAGGTCGGGGATGAACTTCCACACGGCATAGCAGCCGACCAGGCCGACGGGCAGGTTGAGCAGGAAGATCCAGTGCCAGCTGAGAATCTCCACCAACCAGCCGCCGACTGTCGGGCCCAGCAGCGGGCCGAGCAGGCCGGGAATGGTGATGAAGCTCATGATGCGCACCAGCTCGGTGCGTGGATAGGCACGCAGCACCACCAGCCGCCCGACCGGCAGCATCAGCGCACCGCCCAGGCCTTGCACCACCCGGGCAAAGATCAGGAAACCGAGGCTGTTGGCCGCTGCGCACAGCAGCGAGCCGAAGCTGAACAGCAGGATGGCGCTGAAGAAGATGCGCTTGGTACCGAAGCGGTCGGCGATCCAGCCCGAGGCGGGGATCAGCAGGGCCACGGTGAGCATGTAGGCGACGATCACGCCTTGCATGCGCAGTGGGTCTTCGGCCAGCGAGCGGGCCATGGCCGGCAATGCGGTATTGAGGATGGTGCCGTCCAGGGACTGCATGAAGAAGGCGATGGCCACCACCCAGGGGATCCAGCGGGCGGTAACGGGGTCCAGCGGGGTGCGTTCGGGCATGACTTCCTCGTTTGTCAGTACCGGCCCTTTCGCTGGCACGCCCGCTTTCACCGGTAGCGCATCGCATTCGATGAGGGTGCAATACCGGTGGGAACGGGCGTGCCCGCGAAGAGGCCGGTGGTGTCTATCACAATGTCAGAGTCAACCCTTTGACCAGCGCCCCCGGCAAATGACTCGACCCGGTACTGCGCTGCCCATAGGTGCTGGTCGACAGGATCATCTCGCGTTCGCGGGTCAGGTCCTCCAGCTGGCTGCCGAGCAGGCTGTACAGGCTGTCATCGAAGCGCATGGTGCGCACCGGCCCCTGGATCTGCCCATTTTCCACCCAGAACGTGGCGAAGCGGGTCAGCCCGGTCATCCGCGCTGCCGGCAGGTCGGAGTAGTTCAGGTACCACAGGTTGCTGATGTACAGCCCGGTGCCGAGCCGCTCAAGCACCTGTTCGCTGGGCAAGCCACCTGGTGCAAGGCTGAGCGCGCATGGCGATTCGTAGCTGTCGGCGCCATTGGCCAGCAGCTCGAATTCAGCCGAGCTGCGTGCGCTGACCAGCCGTTGCCGTGCCTCGCCTTGCTGGATCAACGGCACGTCCAGGCGCGGCGAGCCTTCATCGGAGAACGCCGGGCTCAGTGAGCCGCTGACCTGCTCGCTGAAACTCACCAGCGGGCTCAGCCGCGCATCGCCGTTGTAGAGGCGCTGCAGGGCGCTGTTGCCGGTGGCCAGGGCCTGCGCAGAAAAGCCGCCCCAGCACAACATGCCAGCGATTTCGTCCATCGCCGCCGGGGCCAGGTAAGCGCGGTAGCTGCCAGGCTTCAGGGTTACTGCTGGGCGGCCGAGGAAGCCCAGTTGTTCGCGTGCCTGGCGCAGGCGCGTGGTGAAGTCGTCAGCGCGCCACAGCTGCCCTGCGTAGTTGGCCTTCACCGCCTCGCCATTTGCGTGGAACAGGCTCCAGTCGACGTTGAAGCTGTTGGCCTGATGCCAGCCGAAGGCCCCGAACGAGCTGGCGAAGCCCCGGCAGATGGGGCCGGCGGCATAGATGCCGACCAGGTCCAGGTCGCCGGCTTCGCGTTCGAGCAGGGCCAGTACTTCCTGCAGTTCGGGCAGCGGCTGTTGCTGCTGGCTGTGGCTGTGCCAGGCGCTTTGGTCCACACGCAGGTATGGGTCGACGGCCAACAGCGGCAAGGTCTGGCGCAGTTGCTCAAGGGCAGTGTCCAGGCGCTGGCTATCGAGTAGCGGGTCACCACTCAAGGTCAGCTGTTGCTCCGCCTGACGGCCATCGCGGATCAGGCGCAGTTGCGCACTGGCCTGGCTCACTTCGCCGGCCTGGCGCACCTTGGCGTGATTGAAGCGTACGAACTGCGACTGCTCGGCACTGTAGCCGAGGGTGAACTGCTCGCCCGTCTGCAGGGCTTTGTTCAGCTCCGCCACCAAGTTTTCGAAAGCGTTCTTCACGAGGCGTCTCCTCCGAATACATCGATCTGGCGGAACACGCAGGCTGGCGAGGCGTGACCAACCCGTACCACCTGGTTGGGTTCGCCCTTGCCGCAATTGGGTGTACCCAGCACCTGGAAGGTACTGCGATCACCGACCGCCGCCAGGTTACGCCAGAAATGTGCGGAAATGCCGCGGTAGTTGGGGTTCTTGACGATGCCCTTGAGTTCGCCATCCTCGATCAGCTGGCCCCATTCGCAGCCGAACTGGAACTTGTTGCGCGCGTCGTCGATGGACCAGGAGCGGTTGGTGCGCATCAGGATGCCTTGCTCGATGCCCTCGATCAGCTGGCTCAGCGACTTGTCCCCCGGCTCGATGTTGAGGTTGGCCATGCGGTCGATCGGCGCACGGTTCCAGCCGCAGGCGCGGCTGTTGGCCACGCCGTCGAGGCCGGAGCGGAACTGCGACAGCGCACCGCCCAACGGGCGCAGCAACAGGCCGTCGCGGATCAGGAACTGCTTGCTGGCCGGGGTCCCGTCGTCATCGAAGCTGTAGCTGGCCAGCTCTTCGCCGATGGTCGGGTCGAAGGTCACGTTCAGCAGGCTGGAGCCGTACTGCAGGTGGCCGAAATCGCTGGTTTTGACGAAGCTGGTGCCGGCGTAGTTGCGCTCGTCGCCGAGGATGCGGTCCAACTCCAGCGGGTGGCCGATCGATTCGTGAATCTGCAGCATCATCTGGTCCGGCATCAACAGCAGGTCACGCGGGCCGCTGGGTGTGTTCGGCGCCAGCAGCAGCTGCAGCGCCTCGTCTGCTACCCGGCGGGCGGCGCCGACCAGGCCGCAGCGCTCGATGACCTCGAAGCCGCCCTGCTGGCCGAAGTTGTCACGGCCCAGGCTGCGGCTCTGGCTGTCCTGGCCGTCGCTGGCGGTGACCCCGACGCCGGGGAACAAGAAGCGTTGCGCATGGCGCAGTTGCGCGCCGGCCGAATTCAGGTAGGTCTGCTCGACCAGGCTCATGCCCAGGCTGGCTTGCCAGTCCACCAGGCGGTTGTCCTTGGGCACGCTGGCCGATTCTGCCGCGAGCAGGCCAAGGCAGTCGGCAAGGGAGGGCACAGGCTGGTCGAAGTTGGGCGAAATGTGGTCATGCTGGGCACTGGTCACTGCCTGCCCGCGCAGGTCCAGCAGGCTGTGGCGGGCGATCTGCCGGGCCAGTGCCTCGGCTTGCTCCAGCGCGCGTTGCAGGCCGGCCTGGGACAGGTCGGCGGTGGCGGCATAGGCTTCCACGCCGTTGATCCGCACGGTGAGCATGGCGCCTTCGTCCTGGCTGAACAGCGGTGGCTCAGCGACATTGCGGCGTACCGACAGGGCCTGGTGCGACTGTTTCACATGACGCAGGGAAAACAACTCGGCCGTACTGCGCAGCGCGGTAAAGCGCTGGCGCAGCAGGGCGCTGGAATCGAACATTCGGAAGCCTCCGTGTACACGGTGGCTCCCCCTAGAACCACCCGTCTTGCATGGCGAGGCAGGTATCGTCGCGCGCCTCGAGCAATGCCAGCTCATTATGGCAGCCTGGTACTTCCCAGGTCAGGAAATAACGCGCGGCCTGTAGCTTGCCGAGGTAGAAGTCGCGGTCGGTGGGGTTGTCTTTCATTAACCCGAGGTCGGCGTGGATCGCCTGCTCCAGCCAGCGCCAACCGATCACGCAATGGCCGAAGGCCTTCAGGTATAGCGCCGAGTTGGCCAAAGCATTGGTGATCTTGCCCTGGGCCAGGTCGCCGAGCAGGGCCAAGGTTACGGCTTGCAGGCGGGTGACCAATTGTTCCAGTGGCTGGCGCAGCAGGTCGAGGTTGGGGTGATGGCTGGCGCGCTCGCCGGTGGCGGCGATCAGGCGGATCAGTTGCTTGAGCCCAGCACCGTTGTGCTGTGCCAGCTTGCGGCCTAGCAGGTCAAGCGACTGGATGCCCTCTGTGCCTTCATGGATGGGGTTCAGGCGGTTGTCGCGATAGTACTGCTCGACCGGGTATTCACGGGTGTAGCCGTGGCCGCCAAGAATCTGGATCGCCAGTTCGTTGGCCTTGAGGCAGAACGTCGAAGGCCAGGACTTGACGATCGGGGTGAGCAGGTCGAGCAGCTCTTGCGCCTGTTTACGGGCGCTTTCATCGGCGGCGGTATGGCTGTCGTCGAACAGGCGAGCGGCGTACAGGCCCAGGTCGAATGCACCTTCCACATAAGCCTTCTGGGCCAGCAGCATGCGCTTCACATCCGTGTGCTCGACAATCGGCACCGCCGGGCTGTGCGGGTCCTTGTTGTCCGGTAGCCGGCCCTGCGGCCGCTGGCGGGCATAGTCCAGCGAGTACAGGTAACCGGCGTAGCCGAGCATCACTGCGCCCATGCCAACGCCGATGCGCGCTTCGTTCATCATCTGGAACATGCAGGCCAGGCCTTGGTGCGGCTGGCCGACCAGGTAGCCGACGCACTGGCCGTTGTCGCCGAAGTTCAGCGCGGTGGACGTGGTGCCACGCCAGCCCATCTTGTGGAACAACCCGGCCAGCAGCACATCGTTGCGTGGGCCGCGGCTGCCGTCCGGGTTGACCAGGTACTTCGGCACGATGAACAGCGAGATACCTTTCACCCCGGGCGGGGCGTCCGGCAGCTTGGCCAGGACCATGTGTACGATGTTTTCCGACAGTTCGTGGTCGCCGCCGGAAATGAAGATCTTGTTGCCCTTGAGCCGGTAGCTGCCATCACCGGCAGGCTCGGCACGGGTGCGGATATCGGCAAGCGAAGAGCCGGCATGGGGTTCGGTCAGGGCCATGGTGCCGAAGTAACGGCCCTCGATCATTGGCTGCAGGAACAGGCGCTTCTGTTCTTCGCTGCCGAAGCTTTCGATCAGGTTGGCTGCGCCCATGGTCAGGAACGGGTAGGCCGTGGTGCCTGCGTTGGCGGCCTGGAAGTGGGCGAAGCAGGCCTGTGAGACCAGGCTGGGCAACTGCATGCCGCCGACTTCGAAATCGCGGTTGGCGTTGAGGAAGCCGGCTTCGAGGAAGGCGTCGATGGCAGGTTTCACTTCCGGGATCAGTTCGGCGCGGCCGTCCACATAGCGCGGCTCGTTTTCGTCGGCCTTGCGGTTGTGCGGGGCGAAGAACCTTTCGGCGATGGTGCGGGCGGTGGTGAGCGCCGCATCGAAGGTTTCGCGGCTGTGCTCGGCAAAGCGCGGGCGCTGGGTCAAGGCTTCGGCGTCGAGTACTTCGTAGAGTTCGAAGGCCAGGTTGCGGGGGCTGAGCAGGGTCTCGGGCATGGTCGCGGTCCTGAGGTGGGATGCTGCGAGTCTAGGCGGACAGAGTGGCGTGGGGGGAGGTTAATAGGTTTGGGTGATGTGGCTTGAGAAAGTGTAATGAGGCCTGCGGTTTGGCATCCGTACCGGTGCTGCTCTCCATGACACTCCAATCGATCAAGCCTTCCTCATTCAATCTCAGATGCAAGCGTTTGAGCATCTGATCGAACGTCCCCAGATTTCGCCAGCCGCGAAACCGTTGATACACCGTTGTCCAAGGGCCGAAGCGCTCTGCCATGTCTCGCCACGCAGCGCCCGAACAGAGCATCCAAAGCACGCCATCAAGCATCAGGCGGTCGCTCAGGCGGGGCCGCCCCCCGACTATGGGAGGGCATTACAAAACCTCAGCGTTCGCAGTGCGGCAATTGGGTTTCTCGGATTTCGTACGGAACCTAGTACGGTGTTCCGCACGGTTTTGTTAAAAACTCAACTGTCATTTTTGCCAGTTGTGCTTGATGTGAATGGCGCTACTGTAAGAGTGTTTGTTAAGTTAACTTTAATCAAAGAGGTGCGAACATGTCAGTCAAAGTGCCGGATCTTAGACTTTTTGGGCTTAAGTCGATTTTTTCACGCGATAAGTTGGATTATGCGGAACAGCGCTTCACCGGAAAGTTGACGCGTCCAGATGGATCCGTTTTAGATATAAACAGTGACAAAGCCTTTGTTGATTATGAATGGGATAAATATATACAGGTGGTAGGAGATATCGGGCCGCAGAGCTATTTTGTGTTCAATATTCCGCCCGCTCTCAAGGATGGAGAGTACTCTGCTGACGAGAGTGGTGTGTTGGTGGCGGGGCCGATCGATGGAATGCTGATGAGCTGGGAGGGTAAAGTCGGCATTTATCGGAAAGACAGATTTGTTGTGAGGTTTTCAGGAGAATCAACAATGGGGTATAGGATGGAGGATCTTCGCATCGATTTGAAAAATTACATGCCAGTCGAGGTCTGAGCTTTTGCGTGTCAGTTCTTGGTGTGCTGGCCGGCATGCCAACCAAAAAGAAAAGCTTGCATGAAAAGGGAGAGCCGAAACTCTCCTTTTTCATAAACCCTCAGCCGTTCTTTCTGCGCCTGTGAGATCGAGCGCCCGCGCGGCGCATCGCCGGAAAGCCGGCTTCCACATTTGTTTCGAGCCAGTATCTCCTGTCATTTGCTGCCCGCTTTGTTTGTTCCCTTCGATATTGAAGGTGTCGCTTGTGTTTTTCTGCCAGCCCCACCGCATTGCGGTCAGCCTCGCTGGACCTTTTTATCCCCACGATCCCCTTTTCTGTGAAGACAGCCCGATGCCTGCTGTAAGGCTTTGTTGATATGTCGTCTGAGCGGGCCCTTTCGCGGGCATGCCCGCTCCCACAGGTACGGTGCAAGTCTTGAAGCCTGTGGTGATCCTGTGGGAGCGGGCGCGCCCGCGAAGAGGCCCGGCCAGGCAGTCGAGAATTATCAGGGGACTGAACAATGACAACAGAAGACAGCCAATTCACCGTCGGCAAGACCACGTTCTACCAGGGCGAGAATGGCACACATCCGCTGTTCCGCATCGAGCCGGGTATCCCGTGCAGGGATGCTCGCGAGCAGTCTTCGAAGTTGATGGGGTATGTCCGTGAATTGACCATTACCGGGCTGATGGATGAGAAACCGATGATGATCTGGGCTGCCCATTACCTGAGTGCGATGGCCAAGGCACTTATGGATGATGCTGAGTTGGGGATGAAGCAGTGAGGGTTTGGCTTCAGATCGTGTGAACGCCTCAATGTGTGCGCCACAACGTTTTCTGCGCCTATGAAATCGAGCGCCGCCCGCGCGGCGCTCGATCTCACAGGCGCCAAACGGCTCGAGACATGCGCGCATAAAAAAAGGAGAGCCGAGGCTCTCCTTCTTTTTCAACAACCCTCAGCCATCAGCCAATGGTCATCAGGCTGGCGTTACCACCCGCCGCCGCAGTGTTCACACTCACCGCCCGCTCGATCACCAGGCGCTCAAGCGCAATCTGATGATCGCCGCTGGACAGCCCGTGTACACCGACGATCGCCCCGGCACGCTTGGCCACCTGCTGGCACACGCCGCGCAGCTGGTCCGAGTCGCCATGGTGGATCACGGCGTCGAACGCCACTTCGTCCTTGCTCCAGTCCGCCACCAGCTTGACCTTGGCCTGCAGCTCTTTCGGCAGGCGAGCGCGCAGGGCCTTGCCAGGTTCGCCATCTACCCACACCGCCGAGCTACCTACAGCCAGCACTGCGGCGAACTGCGCCAGCAGGTCGGCTTCGTTGTCAGCCAGGCACAGCACGTGCTCACGCGGCAGGATGGTATAGCTGTTGCGCTCGCCGGTCGGGCCTGGCAGCAGGCGGGCAATGCCGCTCTGCGACTGGCCGGCAAACTGGCTGCACAGCGCGGCCAGGTCGGCATGCTGGTTGCTCTCGGCCCAGGCTTTCAGGCCGTGCAACGGCTTGATCAACTGCTCGTGCAGGCTGCGGTCCGGCTTGCCTTCGCCGTCCTGCTGCTGGAAGTGACGGCCAATCGCGTCGGCCGGGCGGGTCGACAGCAGGCGGTACAGGTACAGCGGGCCGCCGGCTTTCGGGCCGGTGCCGGACAGGCCTTCACCGCCGAACGGCTGCACGCCCACCACCGCACCGACGATGTTGCGGTTGACGTACATGTTGCCGGCATTGGCGGTTTCCACCACCTTGGCGATGGTCTCGTCGATGCGGGTGTGCACGCCGAGGGTCAGGCCGTATCCGGAGTTGTTGATCTGCTCGATCAGCTGGTCGAGGTTGCGGCGGTTGTAGCGCACCACGTGCAGCACCGGGCCGAAGATCTCACGCTTCAGTTCGTCGAAGCTTTCCAGTTCGATCAGGGTCGGCATGACGAAGGTACCGCGCTTGATCTCGGCGGCATCGGCAATCGCCACCTGGTAGACCGGGCGGCCTTTTTCACGCATACCCTGGATGTGCTTCTCGATACCAGCCTTGGCTTCGGCGTCGATCACCGGGCCAATGTCCACGGCCAGGCGGTCCGGGCTACCCAGGCGGCTTTCGGCCATGGCGCCCTTGAGCATTTCGATCACGCGGTCGGCGGAGTCTTCCTGCAGGCACAGCACGCGCAGTGCCGAGCAACGCTGGCCGGCGCTGTCGAAGGCCGAGGACACCACGTCGATCACCACCTGCTCGGTCAGCGCCGAGGAGTCGACGATCATCGCATTCTGGCCACCGGTTTCGGCGATCAGCGGGATCGGCCGGCCCTGGTTGTCCAGGCGGCCGGCGACGTTGCGCTGCAGCAGGCGGGCGACTTCGGTGGAGCCAGTGAACATCACGCCCTTGACGCGCTCGTCACCGACCAGGCCGGCACCGACGGTTTCGCCGCGGCCTGGCAGCAGTTGCAGCACGCCTTCCGGAATGCCGGCTTCCAGCAGCAGGCGCACGGCCTGGGCGGCGATCAGCGGGGTTTGCTCGGCCGGCTTGGCCAGCACCGGGTTACCGGCGGCCAGGGCCGCGGCCACCTGGCCGGTGAAGATCGCCAGCGGGAAGTTCCACGGGCTGATGCACACCACCGGGCCCAGTGGGCGGTGGGCGTCGTTGCTGAAGTCGTTGCGTGCCTGCACCGCGTAGTAGCGCAGGAAGTCTACCGCTTCACGCACTTCGGCAATGGCGTTGGCGAAGGTCTTGCCGGCTTCGCGGATGAGCAGGCCCATCAGCGGCTGGATCTCGGCTTCCATCAGGTCGGCGGTGCGTTCCAGGATGGCAGCACGTTCGGCTGGCGGGGTGGCCTGCCAGATCGGTGCGGCATTCAATGCGCACTGGATGGCGTTGTCGACGTCGGCGACAGTGGCTTCCTGCACATGGCCGACCACGTCGCGGTGGTCCGCCGGGTTCAGCACGGCGACGGCAGCGCTCTCGCTGGCGGCGCAGGCCAGCAGCGCGGCGGCTTTCCAGTCGTTGTGGGCAGTGGCCAGCATGGCGCAGGACAGCGACGCCAGGCGGTGTTCGTTGGCCATGTCGATGCCGGCCGAGTTGGCCCGCTCGCTGCCATACAGCTCACGCGGCAGCGGGATGCGCGGGTGCGGCAGGCCGATGCTGCCTTCCTGGGTGCCCATGCGCTCGATGCTGGCGACCGGGTCGGCGACCAGTTCCTGGATGGAGATGGAATGGTCGGCGATGCGGTTGACGAACGAGGTGTTGGCGCCGTTTTCCAGCAGGCGGCGGACCAGGTAGGCCAGCAGCGTTTCGTGGGTGCCGACCGGTGCATAGACACGGCACGGGCGGTTCAGTTTGCCTTCGGAAATCTTGCCGACCACCTGCTCGTACAGCGGCTCGCCCATGCCGTGCAGGCACTGGAACTCGTACTGGCCCGGGTAGTAGTTCTGCCCGGCAATGTGATAGATGGCCGACAGGGTGTGGGCGTTGTGGGTGGCGAACTGCGGGTAGATGGCTTCAGGCACGGCCAGCAGCTTGCGGGCGCAGGCCACGTAGGACACGTCGGTGTACACCTTGCGGGTGTAGACCGGGTAGCCTTCCAGGCCTTCGACCTGGGCGCGCTTGATCTCGCTGTCCCAGTAGGCGCCTTTCACCAGGCGGATCATCAGGCGGTGGCGGCTGCGCTTGGCCAGGTCGATGACGTAGTCGATCACATAAGGGCAGCGCTTCTGGTAGGCCTGGATGACGAAGCCGATACCGTTCCAGCCGGCCAGCGAAGGTTCGAAGCACAGGCGCTCGAGCAGGTCGAGCGACAGCTCCAGGCGGTCGGCTTCCTCGGCGTCGATGTTCAGGCCGATGTCGTACTGCTTGGCCAGCAGGGTCAGCGACAGCAGGCGCGGGTACAGCTCTTCCATCACCCGCTCGTACTGGGCGCGGCTGTAGCGCGGGTGCAGGGCCGACAGCTTGATCGAGATACCCGGGCCTTCATAGATGCCACGGCCATGGGAGGCCTTGCCGATCGAGTGGATGGCCTGCTCGTAGGACGCCAGGTACTTCTGCGCGTCATGCTCGGTCAGTGCGGCTTCGCCGAGCATGTCGTAGGAATAGCGGAAGCCCTTGGACTCGAAGCGGCTGGCGTTGGCCAGGGCTTCGGCGATGGTTTCGCCAGTGACGAACTGCTCGCCCATCAGGCGCATGGCCATGTCGACGCCCTTGCGGATCATCGGCTCGCCGCTCTTGCCGATAATGCGGGTGAGCGAGGCAGTGAGGCCGGATTCGTTGTGGGTGGAGACCAGCTTGCCGGTCAGCAGCAGGCCCCAGGTGGCGGCGTTGACGAACAACGACGGGCTGTTGCCCAGGTGTGGCTGCCAGTTGCCGGTGCTGATCTTGTCGCGGATCAGCGCATCACGGGTGCCCTTGTCGGGGATGCGCAGCAGGGCTTCGGCCAGGCACATCAATGCCACGCCTTCCTGGGACGACAGCGAGAACTCCTGCAGCAGGCCCTGGACGATACCGGCACGGCCCCCGGCGCTCTTCTGGTTACGCAGTTTTTCCGCAAGGCCGGCGGCCATCTTGTTGGTCGCCTCGGCCAGCGGGGCGCTCAGGCGAGCCTGCTCCAGCAGCATCGGCACCACTTCCTGCTCGGGGCGGCGATAGGCGGCGGTAATCGCCGAGCGCAGCACCGACTGCGGCAGGATGCTCTCGGCGAACTCGAGGAAGCACTGGTGGCTGTGGTCGGGCTGGATTTCGCCGGCGTCGTCGGCCAGGTTGCTGGCGTGACCGTTGAGTTCGGTCAGGGTGGCACCACCCTCGAGCTTCTCCAGGTAGTTGAAGATCGCTTGCTTGATCAACCAGTGCGGCGTGCGGTCGATGGACTGCGCAGCTGCCTTGAGTCGCTCACGGGTCGGGTCATCGAGTTTGACCCCAAGGGTGGTCGTCGCCATTTCTTATCCTCGTTATTGCCACGGCTGTGGCCTAAGCTGGCGCCAAGAGTAGCTGTAGGACAATTCGGGTGCAACCAGGTGCAACCCTAATTTTCGATGAAAAAGGTGCAACTCGTCAGCTGGTCGGTCGCGGATCTATAAAAGGCCTGTTTTCGGTGCGTTTTCTTCTGAAAACCGGCCTGATTGCTCCAAAAAGGAGAAAAAAATCGGCTTTATCGGAAAATGCGCTGGCAGGTGCAACTTGCCGGTGAAAAATGGTTGCACCCGCTTCGCGTTGTTGCATAGCATTCGCCGCCTGGGTGCAACCGCCATGGCTGCGGTTGTGCATGAGATAAAAACAAACGCCAGGGCACACATATGGGCAACCCACTAACGATCACGTTCGTGATCTACATCGCAGCAATGGTGCTGATCGGCTTCGCGGCCTATCGCTCCACCAAGAACCTTTCCGACTACATCCTTGGCGGTCGCAGCCTGGGCAGCGTGGTTACCGCGCTTTCCGCCGGTGCTTCCGACATGAGCGGCTGGCTGCTGATGGGCCTGCCGGGCGCCATCTATTTCTCTGGCCTGTCCGAAGCCTGGATTGCCATCGGCCTGACCGTCGGTGCCTACCTCAACTGGTTGTTCGTTGCCGGCCGTCTGCGCGTGCAGACCGAGCACAATGGCGATGCGCTGACCCTGCCGGACTACTTCTCCAGCCGTTTCGAAGACCACAGCGGCCTGCTGCGGATCATTTCGGCCATCGTGATCCTGGTGTTCTTCACCATCTACTGCGCTTCCGGCATCGTCGCTGGTGCCCGTCTGTTCGAGAGCACCTTCGGCATGCCGTACGAAACTGCCCTGTGGGCCGGTGCGGCGGCGACCATTGCCTACACCTTCATTGGTGGCTTCCTGGCGGTGAGCTGGACCGATACCGTGCAGGCGTCGCTGATGATCTTCGCGCTGATCCTCACCCCGGTGATCGTGCTGATTTCCACCGGCGGCTTCGATCAGACCTTCGCCGCTATCGAGGTGGTGAACCCGGCTCACTTCGACATGTTCAAGGGCGCGACCTTCATCGGCATCATTTCGCTGATGGGTTGGGGGCTGGGCTACTTCGGTCAGCCGCACATCCTGGCGCGCTTCATGGCCGCCGACTCGGTTAAATCGATTGCCAACGCCCGCCGTATCTCCATGACCTGGATGATCCTGTGCCTGGCCGGCACCTGCGCCGTGGGCTTCTTCGGTATCGCCTACTTCTCGGCTCATCCTGATCTGGCCGGCCCGGTCACCGAGAACCACGAGCGTGTGTTCATCGAGTTGGCCAAGATCCTGTTCAACCCGTGGGTCGCCGGTGTGCTGCTGTCGGCCATCCTGGCCGCCGTCATGAGCACCCTGAGCTGCCAGCTGCTGGTGTGCTCCAGCGCCCTGACCGAGGACTTCTACAAAGCCTTCCTGCGCAAGAACGCTTCGCAGGGCGAACTGGTGTGGGTCGGTCGCCTGATGGTCCTGGCCGTGGCCCTGATCGCCATCGCCATGGCCGCCAACCCGGAAAACCGTGTGCTGGGCCTGGTGGCTTACGCCTGGGCCGGTTTCGGTGCCGCATTCGGCCCGGTGGTGCTGATTTCGGTGCTGTGGAAAGGCATGACCCGTAACGGCGCGCTGGCCGGTATCGTGGTCGGTGCGCTGACCGTGATCCTGTGGAAGAACTTCGACACCCTCGGGCTGTACGAGATCATCCCGGGCTTCCTGTTCGCCAGCATCGCCATCGTCGTGGTGAGCAAGCTGGGCAGCCCGTCGAAAGCGATGGTGCAGCGCTTCGAGACTGCTGATGCGGCGTACCACGCTGACAAGTAACACCCGCTGAATCGGCGGCGCCTGCTTCGCGGGCCTGCCCGCTGCCACAGGAACTCCACAGCATTTGAGATCTGTGCAGGCCGTGTGGGAGCGGGCAAGCCCGCGAAGCAGCCCCCGCCGATCGACAGCCAGGCCTGACTCCGCCTGCAAGGCAAGGTAAACTTGCCACCCCCGCAGGAGTTGCCATGAATTATCGTCACGCCTTCCACGCCGGCAATCACGCCGACGTCCTCAAGCACATCGTGCTGACCCGCCTCATCGCCCTGATGTCGCGCAAGGAGCAGCCGTTCGCCTACATCGATACCCACGCAGGGCTCGGCCTGTACGACCTGCAAGGTGACCAGGCAACCCGCACCGGCGAATACCTGGAAGGGGTGGCCCGCTTGTGGAACCGCGATGACCTGCCGGCCATGGCCGCTGACTACCTGCGCATCATCAAGCGCCTGAATGCCGATGGCGAACTGCGCTATTACCCTGGTTCGCCCGAGCTGGCCCGCCGCCTGATGCGCCAGCAGGACCGCGCCCTGCTCAACGAGAAGCACCCCGAAGACGGGCCGCTGCTCAAGGAAAACATGAAGAAGGACCCGCGCGTGGTCGTGCACCTGGGCGAAGGTTGGCATGTGCCGCGCGCCCTGCTGCCGGTGCAGGAAAAGCGCGCGATCATGCTGATCGACCCGCCGTTCGAACAGGCTGATGAATTGAAGCGCTGCACCACGGCGATGAAAGAAGCGATCAGCCGCATGCGCCAGACGGTCGCGGCCATCTGGTATCCGATCAAGGACCAGCGTTCGCTGACCCGTTTCTACCAGGACCTGACCAGCACCGGCGCACCGAAACTGCTGCGGGTCGAGCTGTACGTGCACCACCAGGACAGCCCGCAGGGCCTCAACGGTTCCGGCCTGGCCATCGCCAACCCGCCGTGGGGCCTGGAGGAAGAACTGCGCGAGCTGCTGCCATGGCTGGCCAAGGAGCTGGCGCAGACCGCCGGCAGTTTCCGCATGGACTGGCTGATCGCCGAGTAGGCTGCGCTGCGATCCCGGTAGGAGCGGCCTTGTGTCGCGATGGGCCGCAAAGCGGCCCTGGCAATTTTTCCTGCGAAGCTGAAAACCTGGGGCCGCTTTGCGGCCCGTTCGTGACACAAGGCCGCGCCTACAACGACCGCGCAGTTCGTGATGTTTGCGTTATAATCCCGCCCTTTAGCCGCCACCCGCCCAATGGGCCGCTGGCGCATTTCTACCGAATGAAGAGGCTGATCCCTTGGCATTGACGATTCTTGGCCTGTCCGGCGCCCTTAGCCATGACCCTTCCGCGGCCCTGTACATTGACGGCAAGCTGGTTGCCGCCGCCGAAGAAGAGCGCTTCGTGCGTGACAAGCATGCGAAGAACCGCATGCCCTACGAGTCGGCGAAGTTCTGCCTGGAGCAGGCCGGCATCAAGCCATCCGATGTCGACGTGGTAGCCATCCCGTTCGCCCCGATCAGCCTGTTCGGCAAGGCACGCTGGCACTACGCCAAGCGTTACTGGTACGCCCCGGACCGGGCCCTCGACGCCATCCTGATGGGCAACCGCCGCTACAAGCGCTACCGCAAGAAGATCGTCTGGTGCCTGGAGCAGCTGGGCTTCGACCCGAAAAAGGTCAAGATCGAGCCGGTCGAGCACCACCTGGCCCACGCCTCCAGCGCCTACCACTGCTCGGGCTTCAAGGAAAAGACCGCGATCCTCGGCATCGACGGTAAAGGCGAGTACGCCACCACCTTCTTTGGCTACGGCGAGAACGGCAAGATCCACAAGATCAAGGAATTCTTCGATCCGGACTCGCTGGGTGGCCTGTACGGGGCAATCACCGAATTCCTCGGCTTCGAGATGCTCGATGGCGAGTTCAAGGTCATGGGCATGGCGCCGTATGGCGATGCCAGCAAGTACGACTTCTCGCGCCTGGCCAGCTTCGAAAACGGCGAACTGGTGATCAACACCGAATACGCCAACGTGATCGGCCTGCGCCGCTATAAAGAGAAGGGCAAGGGTTTCTACTTCTCGCCAAAGCTGATCGAATGGCTGGGCCCCAAACGCGAAGGCGACATCGCCGACGAGCCCTACATCCATTACGCGGCCAGCATGCAGGCGCTGTTCGAGAAAATCGCCCTGCAGATGATCGACCATTACCTGGGCGACACCCTGCGGGAAACCGGCAAGCTGGCCTTCGCTGGCGGCTGCGCGCTGAACGTCAAGCTCAACCAGAAGATCATTGCCCGTTCCGATGTGAAGGAACTGTTCGTGCAGCCGGCCTCCGGTGATGCCGGTACCGCCGTGGGCGCTGCTGCCTACGTGTCCCATGCCCGTGGCGTGCCGGTCGAGAAGATGGAACACGTCTACCTCGGCCCGTCGTACTCCAACGAGGACGTGATCGCCGCCTGTGCCCGCCACCCGAACGCGCCGAAGTGGCGCAAGCTCGACGACATGCCGCAGCGCATCGCCCGGATCATGGTCGATGGCAACCCGGTGGCCTGGTTCCAGGGCCGCATGGAGTTCGGCCCGCGTGCCCTGGGTGGCCGTTCGATCATCGGTTGCCCGAGCGTGCCGGGTGTGGCCGACCGCATCAACGAGCAGATCAAGTTCCGCGAGCGCTGGAGACCTTTCTGCCCGTCGATGCTCGACACCGTCGCCCCGCAGATGATCAAGGTCGACCACCCGGCGCCGTTCATGACCTTCACCTTCGAAGTGGCTGAAGAGTGGAAGACCCGCGTGCCGGAAGTCGTGCACGAGGATGGCACGTCGCGGGCCCAGGTGCTCAAGCGCGAATACAACCCGCGCTACTACGACATGATGAAGGCGTTGGAAGACCTCACTGGCAACGGCGTGTCGCTCAACACCTCGCTGAACCGCCGTGGTGAACCGATGATCTGCTCGCCGACCGACGCCTTGAACATGTTCTTCGGCTCGGACCTGCAGTACCTGATCATGGAGGACATCCTGGTGGTGAAGGACGGCGCAGCCCTGTATGACCAGCCGCTCTGAACCGCGCATCCTGCAGTTCTGCCATGGCTATGACGGGCCGTTCCTGGACTGTGCCCGTCAATACGCCAGCCTGTTCCAGGGGCATGGCTACCAGGTGACCACGGTATTCCTCACCGGTGCTGCCGACCCGCAAGTGGCGGCTGGCTGTGCGTCGGACGAGGTATTGTTCCTCGAGTTCAGCTCCAAGGCCGTGCGTGGCCTGAAGCTCGGCGCTATCCGCGCGTTGCGGCGGATAGCGGCCGAGCGCAATTTCGCCTTCTGCATTGCCCATCGTTTCAAGCCGATCTATGTGGCGCTGCTCGGTACCGGCCTGCCGGTGATTGGCGTGCACCATGCCTTTGGCGACTATCAGCGCAAGGGCCGCCGGCTGTTCGCCAACCTGTTCAGCAAGCGCTTGAGCCTGCTCGGGGTATCGGACGCCGTGCGTGATGACATGCGCCGCTGCCTGCCGCAGTGGCCGGCAGAGCGTATCCAGACCCTGTACAACCGCATCGATATCGACGCCCTGCAAGCGGCACTGGTGCCGCGCGCCGAGGCCCGCCAGGCCCTGGGCCTGGATGCGCAGGCATGGATAGTCGGCAATGTCGGGCGCCTGCACCCGGACAAGGACCAGGCCACCCTGTTGCGTGGCTTTGCCGAAGCGCTGCCGGGGCTGCCGTCTGGCGCACGCCTGGCGATCCTCGGCAAGGGCCGCCTGGAGGCCAGGCTCAAGGCGCTGGCCGCCGAGCTGGGCATTGCCGGGCAGGTCGACTTCCTTGGCCAGGTGCCGGACGCGCGTCACTATTTCCAGGCGTTCGACGTGTTCGCTCTCAGTTCCGACCATGAGCCGTTCGGCATGGTCCTGCTCGAGGCCATGGTTGCCGGTGTGCCGGTGCTGGCCACTGCCTGTGGCGGTGCGCGCGAAGTGGTCGAAGGCGTTGGCGTGCTGTTCCCGCTCGGCGATGCCGGGCAGCTGGCCCAAGGCCTCAAGCACCTGGCCGGGCTCGATGTGGCGCAGCGCCAGGCCTGTGCCGAACACATGCTGCAGCGCCTGCGTGAGCGTTTCTCCGACCATGCGGTGCGCGAAGCCTTCTGGCAGCTGCCGCAAGTCCGCTCTCTGGTAGGGAAGGCTTGATGCTCAACCGTATCCAGGCCTTCCGCGAACGCGGTTGGCAAGCCATCGACGCCAAGGCCTACGCCGAGGCATGGGCCCGCTTTGGCGGCAGCGTCGCTACCCATCCACTGGTGGTCGAACAACTGGCCGACCTGGCGCAGCTCCCGGTGCGTTACCTGGGATGGCACCAGGCTGGCGTGCTGAAGGCCGCCATCCCGGCCTGGGGGCACCACCTGGCGCTGTCCAAGGATGTGCTCAAGCGCAGCGGCAAGAAAGCCCTGTTCGACTTGGGCAATGCCGAAATCATCCTGCCGGCGGCGGCCGATGCCGCAGCGCCGTTGCGTCATACGGCGCGTTACCTGTCCGAACTGAACCAAGGCCGCTTCAGTGGCCTCAAGGCGCAGAAGGAACAGCTGGCCATGGCGCGTGCGCCAGAAGACTTGTCGAAGAAGTTCCGCTACAACCAGCGCCGCGAGCTGCGTCTGCTGGAAGAGGCGGGCGGCATGGTGCGTCCGATCGGTGACTTCAGCGCGCAGGAGATTGCCAGCATGTACTGCGACCTGTTCCAGCGTCGCTGGGGTTTCCCGGCTACCGGGGCCGAGCGCATGGCCGATGTGCTGGAGCGCCTGCGCGAGCTGCTGATCGGTTCGGTGTTGCTGCTGGATGGCAAGCCGATTGCCATCCAGCTGGTGTACCGCGTCGAAGCGCCGGAGTGGATCAGCGTCGAGTACATCAATGGCGGTGTCGACCCGGAAACCAAGGCCTTCAGCCCCGGTAGCGTGTTGAGCTTCCTCAACACCCAGGCTGCCTGGGAGGACGCCCGGGCGCGCAACAAACCGCTGCGGTTCTCGTTCGGCCGTGCCGACCGCGAGTACAAGGACCGCTGGTGCAACCCTGTGCCGGTGTATCAGGCGTGAGCCGCAAGCAGCAGTTGCTCAAGCGCCATCGGCGCAACAAGCGCCTGGGCTTGCTGGTGGGCCTGGTCGCGCTGGTCGCCCTGGGTGTATTCAGCTGGTGGTGGCTGCCGCTGCTGCTGTTGCCGCTGTTGTGGGCGGGTCACGAAGCCTGGTTTGCCGACCATCTGTTCTATGCGCCTGGCGAGGACTACGCCTACGACTTCGGCGATCAGGCCCGGGCGGTTGTCGCCAGCCTGGACGGTGGTCTGCTCAAGGCCGACTGCGTGCTGCAAGGCAACGAAACCCTGGTTCTCGAACTGCGGGTAAAAAGTAGCTGGGTGGGGCGTTTCTTCGACCCGACCGTCGAACTGCTGGCCGGTGGTCAGGGCGACCGGCAAACCTTCGAGCGCGGTGTCGATGGTATGCGTTTTCTCAACCTGACCGGCCTGGCCGCGCCTTTGCAAAGCGGCTCGTTGCGCCTGCGTGGCCGCCATTGTCGCTTGCTCGGCCAGCCGCGCCTGTGGATAACCCCAGCGGTTGAATTGCAGCGGCGGCGCGTGATGGTGATTGCGCCGCATGCCGATGATGCCGAGCTGGCCGCTTACGGCCTCTACAGCCAGGCCGACGAAGCCTGGGTGGTGACCCTGACCGCCGGTGAAATCGAGGCTGAGCACTACCAGCAGATGGGCCTGGCCAAGGCCGAGGCTGCACGATTGAAGGGCCGCCTGCGGGCCTGGGACAGCATCGCCGTGCCACGCTGGGCCGGTGTGCCGGAGTCGCGTTGCGTGCAACTGGGCTATTTCTGCCTGCAACTGCCTGCCATGCAGGCCGCGCCAGACCAGCCGGTTGCCTCTCGTGAGGCCGAGCTCGCCGATGTCCGTGTATTCCGCCAGTTCAACCCGTTCCCGCTGCCGGCCGACGGCGATGGCGCGCCGACCTGGCACAACCTGCTTGCCGACCTGCGGGCCTTGCTGGAAATGGCCAAGCCGCAGGTGCTGGTGATGCCGCACCCGCAGCTCGACCCGCACCCTGACCACGTCTGCGCCCAGGCCGCAGTGCTGGAAGCCTTGCAAGGCCTGGCCTGGCAGCCGCAAACCCTGCTTTGCTATGCCAACCACCTACATGACAACGACCGCTGGCCGATGGGCAACAGTGGCGATGGCGTCGCCTTGCCACCGCAGTTGCGCGCTGATCAGGCCTGGGCACCCTGCAGCCTGGTGCTGGACCAGGCGACCCAGCGCGACAAGGCCATGGCCCTGGGCATGATGCACGACCTGCAGCCGCCCGCGCCGTTCAAGCGCCGGGTCCGCCGCTGGTTGCAGCGTTGGCTGGCCGGGCGGCGGCCATCGCCTTACGGGGAGAACGAATTCTTCCGCAAGGCCGTGCGCCGACATGAACTGTTCTGGCGGCGTGAGCTGTAGCTTCCCCATGGTTGACCGCGATGGCGCAGAGCGCCCAAGGAAAGCAATGAAAGTCCTATTTCTGGTGCAGAAGGAACAGCGGGCGATTCTTGACCGCCTGTACGATGGCGTCGCGGCCAACTGCGAATGCGATCTGCGCTGGCTGACCAGCGAAGACCAGCGCAACCTGCGCCGCTATTTCAAGCGGGAAGTGCAGGTCGAGCGCTATGACCGCATCGTGTTCTTCCTGCGTTTCAAGCAGGAGATTCGCCAGGCGGCGTTCATCCGCACGGTGCCGAACCTGGTCATCCTCGAGCATGACGCCTACCAGAACTACATCCCGTGCAAGTACACCGGCAAGTTCAGTGCGCACTACCGTAAGCTGCCGTGGGCGCGAGTGATCAGCTCTGGCTACATGGTCAGCGAGCGCCTGCGCCAGGAAGGTTTCGATGCCGTGTTCGTGCCCAAGGGCTACGACGAGCAATTGCTGAGTGACCAGGGGCGTGAGCGTGACATCGAACTGGCCTTTGTCGGCAGCACCAACAGCGTGGCCTACAGCGGCCGCAAGGCGCTGCTGGACGAGCTGGGCCGGGTCGAGAACCTGGTGGTGACCCGCACCAAGTCGGGTGAGGACTACTGCAACACGCTCAACCGCATCCGCTTCTTCGTCAGTGCCGACGTCGGCATGGGCGAATACATGATCAAGAACTTCGAAGCCATGGCCTGTGGCTGTGTGTTGCTGGCGTACGACCAGGGTGAGGAAGAAAACCGCGCGCTGGGCCTGCAGGACATGCACAACGTGGTGTTCTATGACAGCATTCCGACCTTGCAGGAAAAGCTCCGCCGCTTGCGCGCGGAACCTGAACTGGCCCGGCGGATTGCTGAAAATGGCCGCCATCTGGCGGTTTCCCGTTTTAGCTTCGCCGCAGTTGGACGTAGCATCGTCGACCATATGCGCCCGGCGCTCAGGCCTCACCCACCGTTGTCTGCATGGCAGCGGTTGCGTCTGACGCTGGGGATCTAACCGAACATTTTTCGGTCCTAGACAGCGAAAATCGACAGTCGCTACGTGGAGGGAGTCCGGTGCGCTTTTCAAATGAGAGTGATGTCACGCTTGTCGTGACCAGCTGTGGGCGGTTCGATCTGCTCAAAGATACCCTTGAGAGTTTCGACCGTTGCAACACCGCGCCGATTCGTGAGGTCTTCATCACCGAAGATTCTGGTGACGAAGCCGTGCATGGCGCTGTGCCGGAGCACTGGAAACCGCACTGCAAAGTGTTCGTGAACCAGCCCAAGCTTGGCCAACTGCCGTCTATCGACCTGGCCTACAGCCACGTCAGGACACCTTATATCTTCCATTGCGAGGACGACTGGCATTTCTATCGCCAGGGTTTCGTCGAAGATTCCCGCGCCATTCTTGAGCTCCGTCCGGACATCCTGCAAGTATGGCTGCGCAGCCATGCCCATGATCTGGCTGTGCACAGCCCCTATATTCGTCTGGGCGAGCGCTTGTCGATCGGCGGCGTACCCTGCTACCCGTTGCTCTCCGACAAGGCCGAATGGCAGGCGTTTTCACTCAACCCGGGCCTGCGCCGGTTGAGCGATTACCAGCGCTGCGCGCCATATGCCGCCTATGCCGGGGAAAAGGCCCTTTCCCGTCGTTACGCGGAGCTGAACCTGTCTGCCGTGACCCTGGAGGGTGATGCCGTGCTGCACACGGGATGGGGTAATCACGTGACCTTGCCCATCGAAGTGGAACGCAAGGCCAGGCGCCGTCAACGTGATCGGGTGAAACTGGCATTGACGTTGGTTGCGGGTGCCTTGATCGGGGCAGGTATCAGCCTCCTGGTTCAATGATGTCGCTGTCCCACCTAACATGAGCGGGAGAGGACTCATGAACATCGTCAATGTGATGTGGGCCGGCGGAGCGCCGTACATGTCCATCCACAAGGTGCATCGGCAGGTGCTGTTGCACGCTGGCGCCGATGTCCAGATCAGTAACTGGTTACTGCTTGGCAGTGGGCTTTGTTGCGGGCTTGGGTCGACCCGCGAATGGCACCTGCCGTCACGTGCGCTGAAAGGGCGGCACCTCTGGCGACTGCTGCGTCCATGGCTGCGCATGCGCCTGCACAAGGCGCTGGTGGCGGCGCAGGCGGACATCCTCCTGCTCGACGGTGTAGGGGTGGCGCGCCTGCTGTTGCCGACCTTGCAGCGGCTGCCGCAGGTGCGGGCCAAGGTGCTGTTCCACGGCGAGACGCGCCTGGATGCCCGTGACGTGCGCCTGTTGCGCATGCTGCCCGCCGAGCGCCTGAGTGTTGCGGCGGTTTCGCAGACCCTGGCCGAGTCGCTGCAGCGTGACCTTGGCAGGCCGGTGCAGACCCTGCGCATGGCGCTTGATCCGCAGGCTTTCGCTGCGCCGTTGTTGAGCCGGGAGGCGGCCAGGCAAGCCCTGCAATTGCCTCAGGCAGCTGGGGTGATGCTGGGGGCCGTAGGGCGACTGGTGCACAGCAAAGGTTTCGAGATGCTGATCGAAGCGTTCGCCAAGGCCAGCGCGCATCAGCCGGGCCTGCAATTGACGATCGTCGGCGCTGGGCCTCTGCACCGGGTATTACAGGCCCGTATCGACGCCCTGGGCCTTGTCGGCCGTGTTCATCTGTGCGGGCACCGCGACGATCTGCAACAGTTGTATCGGGCATTTGATTGGCTACTGATACCTTCGCGCTCCGAAGGCCTCGGGCTGGTGGTGCAGGAAGGCGTCATGGCCGGTGTGCCGCTGGTATGCAGCGACCTGCAAGTGTTTCGCGAGCAGTTGGGAGATACCGGTGGTTACCTGCCGGTTGGTGATGAGCAGGCCTGGGCCGAGGCGATCGAGCGCTGCGCCTCGCTCGATGGCCCCGCAGTTGCCGAACAGCAACGCCAGGCACTTGCCCCCGAACAGGCCTGGCAAGCATTCTGCACCGGTTCCCACAGCCTGTTGCGCAACTGATGCTCAGCGGGCGAGCAATGCCGCCTCGAAGGCGGCGAGAGGGAACCGCTCGCCGAGCTTTTCCCGTTCGATATAGCGCACCATGTGCTGGACGTTGCGCCGGATCATGCGCGCCGACAGCGGCGGGCGCAGGAAGCGCATGTCAGCCACGTCGATCAGCCCCAACTGCTGGTCGGGCGTGACCACTACATTGCCCAGGTGCAACGAGCGGAAGTACACCCCGCTGCGGTGCAACTGGTGAATCAACTCGATCAGCCGCGGCAGGTAAACGTCCCAGCTGAACCCTTCATCACGCGACATCTGCAACAGGGTGCGCCCCGGCAGCGGCCGATACAGTACGGCGGTGCGGCCTGGCAGGTCGAGCTTGTGCTGGCTGATTACCTGCAGGGTGGGAATACCCATTTGCGCCAGGCGTGCGGCGTTGTCGACGAAGCGTTGCGAGTAGGGACGCAGCAGTGCAGATGAAATTAGCCGCTTCCTGCGAAAAACCTTGAGGAAATTACCATCCGCGAGCAGGTAGACTTTCGCACCATGGCTATCTGCCTCTAGCACCTGGGCGCCTAGTGTCAGCTGATCGAAGTCGACCTGGTTGAGCCGGGAGCATTGCATGAAAAGAGCCTTGTCATCGGGCGAACGAAATGACCGGCAATAATGCCGAAAATAATGTTGTTGCACCATTGGATGGTGTATTTGATTCATCGGGGGAAAGGATGTTGTATCAGAAAAACTGGGCAAAGGCCTGGTTGGGCTTGGGTCTGGTCTGGTTCCTGGCAGCGATTGCCCTGGCGCCGAGCAACAAGATCTATCAGCAAGGCCTGGTGTTGTTCCTGTGGTTGCCGACACTGGTCCTGGCATGGTCTGCCAGGCAGGTACTGGTGCAGGCCTGGAAGCGTCAGCCCGCTTTATGGGGGAGTGTGCTGTTGCTGTTGGCGTGGAGCGCGCTGAGCCTGGCATGGTCGGTGGGCGAAGAGCCGGGACGTGAGGCCAAGCGCCTGCTCTACATTCTGGTCTTCCTGTTGGCGTTCCCGTTGCTCGCGCAGCTTGGCCAGGCACGCATCCGCCAGTTGCTGCTGGTCGGTAGCGCTCTACTGGCCGTTGCTGCACTGGTTTCGGTGGTTCATTTCTACGCCATGCAGGGCTACCCTTTGCTGGCTCGCCTGCAAGGCATCGGCGAAATATCGCACCCGATCCTGGGCGCCTACGTCATCGGTTCGGCCGTGCTTGTCCTGCTGTACCAGCCGCCACGGCAGCGCGGCCTGCAACTGGCGTGGCTGGCGGCCCTGGCTTGTCTGGGGCTGTTCGTCATGCTCAGCCAGAGCCGTGGGGCCGTGCTGGCCCTGGCGCTCACGGTGATTCTCGCCCCGCTGTGGTTCCGCGATCGCCACAGCCGGGTGTTTGCCATGCTGGCCGCCCTTGCCACCGGCCTGGCCTTGTATTTCCTGTATGACCTCATCGCCCACCGTGGCTCGTCCTACCGGCCGGAAATCTTCCATTCCGCGATCGACATGATTGCCGCGCATCCCTGGACCGGCCTTGGCTTGGGGGCGGCCTATGACGTGACGGTCGGCAATAGGCACTTCGACCATACACACAACATGTTCACCCATGTCGCTGTTGAGCTGGGCCTGCCCGGCATGCTGCTGTGGGTCATGGTATGGCTGTACACGCTGGGTGAAATCGTACGGGCACGTGGCACCCTGTTCGGCAAGGTCCTGCTCGGTTTCTGGGTGTACTCGACCCTGGCCATGCAGTTCGATGCCGCCAGCCTCACCGGTACACCGCGTGCCGAATGGTTCATCAGCTGGCTGCCGGTGGGGCTGGTCATGTTGCTGCCATGGGGGCGTGCCGAAAATGATGCCTGTGGTAAAATTCGCGGTTCAACCTGAACAGCGAGCTCGATAATGGCCGAAACACCGCGACCGGCGGAACACACCTCCAGCCTGAAGATCTACTTCCGGCTGTTGAGCTATGTGAAACCCTATGTCGGCATTTTCCTGCTGAGCATCATTGGTTTCGTGATCTTTGCCTCGACCCAGCCCATGCTGGCCGGCATTCTTAAGTATTTCGTCGATGGGCTGAGCAACCCCGAAGCGGTGTTGTTCCCCAACGTCCCCTACCTGCGCGACCTGCAACTGCTGCAGGCGGTGCCGCTGCTGATCATCCTGATCGCCGCGTGGCAGGGCCTGGGTTCGTTCCTCGGCAACTACTTCCTGGCCAAGGTGTCCTTGTGCCTGGTGCACGACCTGCGCGTGGAATTGTTCAACAAGTTGCTGGTACTACCCAACCGCTACTTCGACAACCACAACTCCGGGCACCTGATTTCGCGCATCACCTTCAACGTGACCATGGTCACCGGTGCGGCCACCGATGCGATCAAGGTGGTGATCCGTGAAGGCCTGACGGTGGTGTTCCTGTTCGCCTACCTGCTGTGGATGAACTGGCACCTGACCTTGGTGATGGTTGCCATCCTGCCGGTGATCGCGGTAATGGTCAGCGTCGCCAGCAAGAAATTCCGCAAGCAGAGCAAGAAGATCCAGGTGGCCATGGGCGACGTGACCCATGTCGCCTCGGAAACCATCCAGGGCTATCGGGTGGTCCGCAGCTTTGGCGGCGAAGCCTACGAGGAGCAGCGTTTCGCCAAGGCCAGCCAGAGCAACACCGACAAGCAGCTGCGCATGACCAAGACCGGTTCGCTGTACACGCCGATGCTGCAACTGGTGATCTACTCGGCCATGGCTGCGCTGATGTTCCTGGTGCTGTTCCTGCGCGGTGAGTCCACTGCCGGTGACTTGGTCGCCTATATCACCGCCGCCGGCCTGCTGCCCAAGCCGATTCGTCAGCTTTCCGAGGTCAGTTCGACCATCCAGAAGGGCCTGGCCGGTGCCGAGAGCATCTTCGAGCAACTGGACGAAACGCCTGAAGTGGACACCGGTACCGTCGAGAAGGAGCGGGTGGAAGGGCGCCTCGAAGTGCGCAACCTGAGCTTCACCTACCCAGGCACCGAGCGCGAAGTGCTCAGCGACATCAGCTTCGTCGCCGAGCCTGGGCAGATGATCGCCCTGGTCGGCCGCTCGGGTAGCGGCAAGTCGACCCTGGCGGCGTTGATCCCGCGCTTCTATCACCACGACCAGGGGCAGATCCTGCTCGATGGCGTGGAGATCGAGAACTACCGCCTGCGCAACCTGCGTCGCCACGTTTCGCAGGTGACCCAGCACGTCACCCTGTTCAACGATACCGTGGCCAACAACATCGCCTACGGCGACCTGGCCGGGGCACCGCGTGCCGACATCGAAGCTGCTGCGGCCGACGCCTATGCCAAGGAGTTCGTCGACCGCTTGCCGAAAGGCTTCGATACCGAAGTGGGCGAGAATGGCGTACTGCTCTCCGGCGGCCAGCGCCAGCGCCTGGCCATTGCCCGGGCATTGCTGAAGAACGCACCGCTGTTGATCCTCGACGAAGCCACCTCGGCGCTCGACACCGAGTCCGAGCGGCATATCCAGGCTGCCCTGGACCATGTGATGCAAGGCCGTACCACGCTGGTGATCGCCCACCGCCTGTCGACCATCGAGAAGGCCGACCAGATCCTGGTAATGGATCAGGGCCGTCTGGTCGAACGCGGCACCCATGCCGAGTTGCTCGCGGCCAATGGCCATTATGCCCGCCTGCATGCCATGGGCCTGGATGAGCCGGCCAAGGCCGATATCACCTGAACCTTCGTTGATCGGGGCCGTCACGGCCCCGATTGTCACGGGAATTTTCCTGGGCTGATATGGCCGTAAAGCCGTCGCCAACCCTGTGCTAATATCCTGCCCCTGTTCATTATTTCCATATGGGTTGCCCATGAAGTTGTCCATGCCGCGTTTCGATCAAGCCCCGGTACTGGTGGTCGGCGATGTCATGCTCGACCGCTACTGGCATGGCGGTACTTCGCGTATCTCGCCGGAAGCGCCAGTCCCGGTGGTCAAGGTCGATCAGATCGAGGATCGCCCCGGCGGCGCGGCCAACGTTGCCTTGAACATCGCCGCCCTGGGTGCACCGGCGGCGCTGATCGGCGTCACCGGCCAGGACGAGGCCGCCGACAGCTTGGCCAACAGCCTGCAGGCTGCCGGCGTGCGCTCGGTGTTCCAGCGCATCGCGCACCAGCCGACCATCGTCAAGCTGCGGGTCATGAGCCGTCACCAGCAGCTGCTGCGCATCGATTTCGAAGAACCGTTCGCCACCGACCCGCTGTCGCTGGGCGCCGAGGTCGACAACCTGCTCGAAGGCGTCAAGGTGCTGGTCCTGTCCGACTACGGCAAGGGCGCACTGAAAAACCACCAGAGCCTGATCGAGGCGGCCCGGGCCAAGGGCATTCCGGTGCTCGCCGACCCCAAGGGCAAGGACTTCTCCATCTACCGTGGCGCCAGCCTGATCACCCCGAACCTCAGCGAGTTCGAGGCCATCGTCGGCCGTTGCGCCGATGAGGCCGACCTGGTCGCCAAGGGCCTGCAGCTGCTGCAGGATCTGGACCTAGGGGCCTTGCTGGTGACCCGTGGCGAGCACGGCATGACCCTGTTGCGCAGCGGCCAGCCGGCGCTGCACCTGCCGGCGCGGGCGCGGGAAGTATTCGACGTGACTGGTGCCGGCGATACCGTCATCTCCACCCTCGCGGCAGCCATCGCTGCCGGTGAGGACCTGCCGCACGCGGTGGCCCTGGCCAACCTGGCGGCGGGTATCGTGGTCGGCAAGCTGGGTACGGCGGCGATCAGCGCCCCTGAGCTGCGCCGGGCCATCCAGCGTGAAGAAGGCTCCGAGCGCGGTGTGCTGGGCCTGGAGCAACTGCTGTTGGCGATCGACGACGCGCGGGCGCACAAAGAGAAGATCGTCTTCACCAACGGTTGCTTCGACATCCTGCATGCCGGGCATGTCACCTACCTGGAGCAGGCCCGTGCCCAGGGTGACCGCCTGATCGTCGCGGTCAACGACGATGCCTCCGTCAGCCGCCTGAAAGGGCCGGGCCGGCCGATCAACAGCGTCGACCGGCGCATGGCCGTACTGGCCGGGCTGGGCGCGGTGGACTGGGTGATCAGCTTCCCTGAGGGTACCCCGGAGAACCTGCTGAGCCAGGTCAAGCCCGATGTACTGGTCAAGGGTGGTGATTACGGCATCGACCAGGTGGTGGGCGCCGATATCGTCAAGGCCTATGGCGGTACCGTGAAGGTGCTGGGGCTGGTCGAGAACAGCTCGACCACGGCGATTGTCGAGAAGATCCGCAAGCACTGACCTGCCCTTGGGGGCCGCTTCGCGGCCCATCGCGACACAAGGCCGCTCCTACAGGGGCTGCGCAACGCCCAGGTTTGCGCGATCCCCTGTAGGCCTTGTGTCGCGATGGGCTGCGCAGCAGCCCCCTGGATCCTACTTGTGCAGCGAAGTCCGCGCCCGCGCCAGCAGCGCCCGCGCCTTGTCACCAAAGCGCTGCAAGTGCGAGGCCCGCACCGGCTTGCTTTCCACTAACCCCTGCTGCTTCACCCAATCCTTCCAGCGCACCCGCTCTTCCTTCACCACCCAACCCTCCTGGTGAGCAAAACTCTCAGCCAGGTGTAGCCCCCGCGTGCTTGCCGGTACCAGCTCATCCTTTTTCAGCGTATACAGCTCGGCCAGTGGCTGGCCGTCCTGCAAAGGCATCAGGTACAGGTCCGGCCGTTTGCGGTTGAGCCGCGCCACCAGTTGGTCACCTTCGAGCCGCTCATCGACGTGGAACAGGCTGAGCTTCTTGGCCTCCCGAGGTACCTGCAGGCGCATGTCATAGATCAGCTGCAACGAAGCGGTGGGCAGGTGTACATAGGCTCGTGGCCGCTCCAGCAGCATCAGCTTGCCGCAATGCACCGGGCGCGCAGCGCCGGACTGCGGGGTCAGCACAAAGTGTGGGTTTTCACGGTAGTGCAGGGCTGCGGCGTAGGGCACCGGCAGCCAGGTATCGTTGAAGCGCCCGCCCAGCCAGCCTTCCGGGGTTTCCAGCAGGCATTCCTCGGCCACTTCCTGCACCGCAGTATGCAACGGCAGGTTCAGTTCCTGCGCCGGCACGTAACCGGAAATCAGCTTCAGCACCACATCGCCACGGTCTTGCCGGCGCTGGCGTACCAACACCCAGTAGTCACGGTTCTGCCAATGCAAGGTCAGTCGCACCGACACGCCCAGGTTGGCCAGTTCCACCACGAAGCGCTGCGCATCGGGCAACTGGATGGCCTTGCGCCGCTGTTGGGTCTGGGCGAAATTCAGCGGCATGCCGATGCTCTGGTAGATCAGCCCCTCGGGTGTAGCCTCGACATGCAGCGGCAGGGTCTTGAAGTTGCTCGGGTTCTTGCGGATCAGCGTACGCGCCACGAGGCTCCTCCTTGCGTCGGGTCAGTCTCCAGGCCAGTAGGCCAGGGGCAACTCAATGCCGGCCCAGAATACGGGCGACGGTCGCCACGTTATGGGCCAGGTGCAGCGGATTGATGGTGCCGACGATAGCACTGCTGACACCCTGATGGGCAAACAGCAGCTCGAAGCTGGCTTGCACCGGGTCCACCCCTGGGGCCAGGCAGATATGCCCGCTGGCCAAGGCCTTCTTCACCAGAATGGCCTTGCCGTGCTCGGCAGCGTAGTCCAGCACCGGGCGTTCTGCCTGCTCGTTGAGGTTGTAGGTGACCATGGCGCAATCGCCTTGCTCCAGCGCCTTCAGGCCGCCGGCGACAGTCTTGCCGGACAGGCCATAGCCGAGGATCTTGCCCTCCTGCTTGAGCTCGGCGAGGGTCTGGTACACCTCCTGCTGTTCGAGTATGGCCAGGTCGTTGCCGTCGGAGTGCACCAGCACCAGCTCGATGCGGTCGGTTTCCAGGCGCTGCAGGCTGCGCTCCACCGAACGGCGGGTGTGGGCAGCACTGAAGTCGAAGTGTGACTGGCCGTTGTCGAATTCTTCGCCGACCTTGCTGACAATCACCCATTCATCACGCTGGCCGCGCAGCAGCGGGCCCAGGCGCTCTTCGCTGCGGCCGTAGGCAGGTGCGGTGTCGATCAGGTTGATACCCAGCTCGCGGGCCTGGGCCAGCAGCAGGCGGGCGTCGTCATCACCGGGGATGGTGAAGCCGGTGGGGTACTTGACGCCCTGGTCGCGGCCCAGCTTGACCGTGCCCAGGCCCAGCGGCGAAACCTTGAAGCCAGTGCTGCCCAAGGGGCGGTGGAAGTCGTGCAGGGTTGGCAGGCTCATGGCAGCAGTTGCTCCCAGGCCGGTATGCCCAGTGGTGGGCGTGGCAGGTCGGCCAGGTCCGCCTGGGCCTGTGGGCGGATGCCGTCACGCTCCAGGTGCGCGATCACCCGGTCGCTGAAGTCCGGCGCCAGGGCCAGCTTGGTCGGCCAGCCGACCAGCAGGCGTTGCTGGTCGGCGAGGAAGGCGTTGTCGGGGCGCACCAGGCCCGATTGTGCTGGTTCCGCGCGGCTGACCCGCAGGGTGGCCCAGCGCACCTGGCTTTGGTCGACCCATGGCAGCAGGCTGGCGATTTCCTTCTGTGCCGCCGCGATTTGCGCCGACGGCTCGCGGGCCACGCCATCGGCTTCGGCCAGGTCGCCGCCCAGGTACCACACCCACTGGCCATCGGCGGCGGGATGGGTGGTGACGGTCACCCGCGGCTTCGGCCCGCCACCCAGGCAGTGGGCATAAAGCGGCTTCAGGCTGGCGCCTTTGGCCATGACCATGTGCAGTGGGCGGGTCTGCATGGCTGGCTGGTTCAGGCCCAGGGCATGCAGCAAGTCTTCGGTGCCAGCGCCAGCGCTGAGCACGATGCGCTGGGCGCGGATGTCGCGGCCATCCACGCACAGGCCGGCCAGCTCGTCAGCCTCGCGCAACGGTTCGATGCGCTCGCCGGCCAGCAGGCTGTCACCCGCCAGTTCGGCCAGGTTGGCCAGCAGGCTGGGCACGTCGACGACCAGTTCGGCCAGGCGATAGACCTTGCCCTTGAAGGCGCGGTCCTGCAGTGCCGGTGGCAATTGCTCGCCCTTCACCAGGTCGACCCGGCCGCGCACGGCCTTGCTGGCGAAGAAGCTGGTGAGGTTGCCGGCCAGGGTGCCTGGCGACCACAGGTAGTGGGCGTCGGACAGCAGGCGGGTATGGGTTAGGTCCAGCTCGCCGCTGCCATTCAGCGCTTCGCGCCAGCGCCGCGGCATGTCGGCGATGGCTTCCGAGGCACCGGTGAGGGCGCCGTGCAGGGCGTATTTAGTACCGCCATGGATGATGCCCTGGGACTTGATGGTTTGCTCGCCGCCAAGGCTGGCGCGCTCCACCAGCACTGTCGAATAGCCCAGGCGGCGCAGGCGGGCATTGAGCCAGAGGCCTGCGACCCCGGCGCCGACGATCAGCACGTCAGTGGAAATGGCGGATGGCATGGCGGTACCTCGAAGATTGGGACAGCTGGCAAGTATACAGGGTATACCTGCGAGGGCCCTATCGCCGGCCAGCCAGCCCACAGGGGGGGCGTTGGCCCAGCGGCCTGCGCTACCCCTGTGGGAGCTGGCTTGTCGGCGACAAGGCCCTCGCAGGCGGCATCAATGCCCAGCCGTCTTCGAAAACAGCTGGATCACCACCACCCCACCCACGATCATCGCCATGCCCAGCATGGCCGGCACATCCAGCTTCTGCCCATAGATCACCAGCGCCGCCACACTGATCAGCACGATCCCCAGCCCCGACCAGATGGCATAGGCGATCCCTACCGGAATGCTACGGACCACCAGGGTCAGCATCCAGAACGCGATGGCGTAGCCAATCACCATCAGCAACAGCGGCAGCGGCGTGCTCAGGCCTTTCACCGCTTTCATCGAGGCGGTGGCAATGACTTCGGCGCAAATGGCGATGGCGAGGTAGGTGTAGGCATTCATGACGGGATCCTCCGGTAACAGGCCGCAGATTCTAGACTCACCCTGGATGGGGTAAAGTCATTACCTATCAACAGTGGAGATAGGTCGATGGCCGAACAGTGGAACCTCGAACAGTTGCGCACGTTCCTGCGGGTCGCCGAACTGCGCTCGTTCTCGGCCGTGGCCCGCGAACAGCGCAAAGCCCAGTCGGCGATCAGCAGTGCGATTGCCATGCTTGAGGCCGACCTCGGGGTCACCTTGTTCGAACGCAGCAGTGGGCGCCAGCCCAAGTTGACCGAAAACGGCAGCGCCCTGCTGCTGGATGCCCGTGAACTGTTGCGCCAATGCGAGCGCCTGGATGGCCGCGCGCTGGCGCTGATGCGTGGGCAGGAGGCCTTGCTGCGGGTGGCCCAGGACGAAGCCATGCCCTACCAGCCGGTCATCGACAGCCTCGACGAACTGGCCAGCCGCTACCCGTTCCTGGAAGTGCAACTGGCCAGCGGCGCGCAAGGCGATGTCGCGCGCAAACTGGTGGAGCGACGTGCCGACCTGGGGCTGTTTTTCAATCACGAAAGCATCCCGGCCTCGTTGGACCGGCGTGCCTTGGGCAGCGTGGAAATGGTCACCGTCTGCGCGGTCGGCCATCCGTTGGCAGGCGAAGGCCGGGTCACCCGCCAGCAACTGGCCCGCCATCGGCAGTTGCTGATCACCCCGCAGCAAAGTGGCTACCCGGGCGGTGAGGCGATCAGCCCGCAGGTGTGGCGCGCCGACAGCTTCTACGCCATGGCCGAACTGTTGATGCGCGGGCTGGGCTGGGCCTGGCTGCCGCGACACGTGGTGCAATACCCGACCTACCAGGCACACATGGTCGAGCTGGACAGCGAGTGGCGACCACCGGCCCTGGTGGCCGAGCTGGCCTGGCGCCGCGACGAGCCCTTGGGCCCGGCCGCACAGTGGCTGGCCGAGCGCTTTGCAGTGCACCTGCGCGCGATCGGGTAAACTCCGCCGCCATGAACAGAACACTCTATACCTTGCTGTTTCACCTGGGCCTGCCGCTGGTTGCGCTGCGCCTGTACCTGCGCGCGCGCAAGGCGCCGGCCTATGGCCAGCGCATCGGCGAGCGCTTTGCCTGCAAGCTGCCGGCCATGCGCCAGGGCGGCATATGGGTGCATGCCGTTTCGGTGGGCGAGAGTATCGCTGCGGCGCCGATGGTGCGTGCCTTGCTCGAGGCCTACCCTGGGCTGCCGATTACCCTGACCTGCATGACGCCCACCGGTTCCGAGCGTATTCGCGCCCTGTTCGCCGACGAACCACGCGTGCAGCATTGCTACCTGCCGTACGACCTGCCTTGGGCGGCCGGGCGTTTCCTCGACCATGTGCGGCCGAAGCTGGGCATCATCATGGAAACCGAACTGTGGCCCAACCATATCCACCAGTGTGCCCGGCGTGGCATCCCGGTGGCCTTGGCCAACGCGCGTCTTTCCGAGCGTTCGGCCCGTGGCTATGGGCGCTTCGCCAAACTGACCCGGCCGATGCTGGCCGAGATGAGCCTGATTGCCGTGCAGACCGAAACCGAGGCCCAGCGCTTCCGTGAGCTGGGCGCGCGCCCCGAGTGCGTGCAGGTCACCGGTTCGATCAAGTTCGACCTGAAGGTAGACCAACAACTGCTGCCACAGGCCAGGGCATTGCGTGGACAGTGGGGGGCCGAGCAGCGCCCGGTGTGGATCGCCGCCAGCACCCACGAAGGTGAGGATGCCTTGATCCTGCAGGCGCACCGGCAGTTGCTGCAGGTACACGGTGATGCGTTGCTGATCCTGGTGCCGCGCCACCCTGAGCGGTTCGCTGCGGTGCACACGCTGTGCAGCGAACAGTTCAGCTGCGTGCGTCGCTCGGCCGGTACTCCGGTCGATGCGCAGACGCAGGTGTTGGTCGGCGACACCATGGGCGAGTTGCTTTTCCTCTATGCATTGGCCGACATTGCCTTCGTTGGCGGCAGCTTGGTAGCAACCGGTGGGCACAACCCGCTGGAGCCCGCAGCGCTGGCCCTGCCGGTGCTGATGGGCCCGCACGTGTTCAACTTCCTCGAGATCAGCGCCATGTTGCGCGAGGCGGGGGCGTTGCAACAGGTGGACGATGCCGACGGTTTGGCCGAGGCCGTGCGCCGGTTGATTGAGCTGCCGCAGGATGCCCAGCGCATGGGCGAGGCGGGCAGGGCGGTGATGCAGGCCAATCAGGGGGCGTTGCAGCGGTTGCTCGATGGCCTTGGCAACCTCATCTGATCTGCGCATAGATCTTCACAGCGCTGCGATTCCTGTAGAAGCGGCCTTGTGTCGCGATGGGCCGCGCAGCGGCCCCGAGTACAGCCAACCCGGTCCATCTCAATGACCGAATGTGCTCCCCCGGGGCCGCTGCGCGCCCCATCGCGACACAAGGCCGCTCCTGCACGCTTCAGGGGCGCCGTTCGAAGTTCTTCGCCGCCGCCGCAGCCAGGTCCGGCGGCAGGAAGTCCTTGTCCGGGTTGTAGTCCGGTTTCAGGTACTGCTTGAGGTCCTGCAGGTCCTGCGGGCTCAGGGTGCCGGCGGCCTGCTTCAGGCTCAGGTTGTCGAGAATGTAGTCATAGCGGCTGTTGTTGTAGTCGCGCACCGAGGTATACAGCTGGCGCTGGGCGTCGAGCACGTCGACGATGTTGCGAGTGCCCACCTGGTAGCCGATTTCGGTGGCTTCCAGTGCGCTCTGGTTGGAGATGATCGACTGCTTGCGCGCCTGCACCTGTTCCACATCGGTGTTCACCGCGCGATGCAGGTTGCGGGTGTTTTCCACCACCTGGCGGCGCAGGCTCTCGCGTTGCTGCTCGCTCTGGCTCAGGCGCTGGTAGGCCTCGCGCACCTGCGAGCTGGTCAGGCCGCCGCTGTAGATCGGGATATTCAGCTGCAGGCCGACGCTGGTCTGCTCGACATCACCGCTGTAATGCACCCCAGGCAGGGAAGGGTTGGTGAAACCGAGGCTGTCGTTATCACCTTTCTGGTACTTGGCCACCGCATCCAGCGTCGGCGCATGGCCAGCCTTGCGCTGGCGCAGCGTCTCCTCGGCAGCGGCAACCGCATAGTTGGTCGCCAGCAGGTTGAGGTTCTGGCGCCCGGCCGTCTCGACCCAGGCCTTGGCGTCGTTCGGGGTCGGTACCTGCACCGGCAAGGTGTGGACAACACCCTGGATCGATGTGTAATCACGGTTGGTCAGCGTCACCAGGGCCTCGAAGGCATCCTGCACCTGGCGTTCGGCAATGATCCGGTTGGCGCGTGCAGTGTCGTAGCTGGCCTGCGACTGGAGGACATCGGTCTTGTCCGACAGGCCGACATCGAAGCGCTCGTTGGACTGGTCCAGCTGGCGCTTGAACGCGGCTTCCTCGGCCTTGGTGGCAGCCAGGTTGTCCTGGGCCCGAAGGACGGCGAAGTAGTTCTGTGCAGTTTGCAATATCAGGTTCTGCTCGGTGGCCGACAGCTCCAGTGCCGCTTGTTCGTTGACGGCCTCGGCGGCCTGCAGCTGGAACCAGCGGTCAGCGCGGAAGATCGGTTGGGCCAGGGTCGCGCTCCACGAGTTGCCGCTGCGGTTGGAGGTCATCGACGGCTCATCCAGCTTGGTGCGGGTGTTCATCATCTCGGCACCGGCCGACAGGTTTGGCAGCAACCCGGCACGCGCCTGCGGCACCACTTCGCGACGGGCGCCATAATCGGCGCGGGCTGCGGCCAGGTCAGCGTTGTTGTCCACCGCTTCCTGGTAAACGCTGACCAGGTCGGTTTTCACTGTAGAGGGCACGTCCGCTGCCCAGACCACTCCGTTGGACGCACAAGACACGGCTATTGCCAGTGAGAGTTTGCGCAGCATAGAGGCAATCCTTGTACGAAGTTTAATTACTGAACTGTTGAGTATCGAGCGACGGGCCAGTGTAGTGCCATGCGCACCCGGCAACAATGCTCGGCGTACCTTTCATCATCCGCGCATTTACCCGCTTGGCTTTGCCGACCACTCCAGTCTAGACTGCGCATGTTCTTGTCGGGGTGCCTTGAAGCAAAGGCTGAGATCGCAAAGTTGCGGATCCCGTTGAACCTGATCAGGTTAGCGCCTGCGTAGGGAACAAGATTGCTCGCCTTCCCGGCCAGCCTCTTGTGCCAGGTCCGGGAATGTCACAGCTGCATGCAGCTTCAGGCACCCCCATATCCGGCACTGCACCCGTAAAGGGGTGCGTCCGCGCCTTTCAGGTTCACCCCGACATTCCACTGCCTGGAAGCCGTCTGGAGAGCCTGTGATGACCAAACAAGAAAAAGCGATAAACCTCAGCGAATCGGCACAAGTCGATCAGCAGTCCGTGCAACCCTTCCCGCGTTCGCGCAAAGTGTATGTCGAAGGCTCGCGCCCTGACATCCGCGTACCCATGCGTGAAATCAGCCTGGACGATACCCCGACCGATTTCGGTGGCGAAGCCAATGCCCCGGTGCTGGTCTACGATACTTCGGGCCCGTACACCGACCCCAACGTGGTCATCGACGTGCGCAAGGGCCTGGCCGATGTGCGTTCGGCGTGGATCGAAGCGCGCGGTGATACCGAACGCCTGGACGGCCTGAGCTCCAACTTCGGGCAGCAGCGCCTGAACGATGCCGAGCTGGCCAAGCTGCGTTTCGCCCACGTGCGCAACCCGCGCCGTGCCAAGGCCGGCGCCAACGTCTCGCAGATGCACTACGCCCGCCAGGGCATCATCACCGCCGAGATGGAATATGTGGCCATCCGTGAAAACATGAAGCTGCAGGAGGCCCGCGCCGCTGGCCTGCTGAACGAGCAGCACGCCGGCCACAGCTTCGGTGCCAATATCCCCAAGGAAATCACTCCCGAATTCGTTCGCCAGGAAATCGCTCGTGGCCGCGCGATCATCCCGGCCAACATCAACCACCCCGAACTGGAGCCGATGATCATCGGCCGCAACTTCCTGGTGAAGATCAACGGCAACATCGGCAACAGTGCCCTGGGTTCCTCGATCGAGGAAGAAGTGGCCAAGCTGACCTGGGGCATCCGCTGGGGTTCGGACACGGTCATGGACCTGTCCACCGGCAAGCACATCCATGAAACCCGCGAGTGGATCATCCGCAACTCGCCGGTGCCGATCGGCACCGTGCCGATCTACCAGGCCCTGGAAAAGGTCAATGGCGTAGCCGAAGACCTCACCTGGGAGCTGTTCCGCGACACCCTGATCGAGCAGGCCGAGCAGGGTGTGGACTACTTCACCATCCATGCCGGCGTGCTGCTGCGTTATGTGCCGCTGACCGCCAAGCGCGTCACCGGTATCGTCAGCCGCGGTGGCTCGATCATGGCCAAGTGGTGCCTGGCGCATCACAAGGAAAACTTCCTGTACACGCATTTCGAAGAGATCTGCGAGATCATGAAGGCCTACGACGTCAGCTTCTCGCTGGGCGACGGCCTGCGCCCGGGCTCGATTGCCGACGCCAACGATGCTGCGCAGTTCGGTGAGCTGGAAACCCTCGGTGAACTGACCAAGATCGCCTGGAAGCACGACGTGCAGTGCATGATCGAAGGCCCCGGCCACGTGCCGATGCAGTTGATCAAGGAAAACATGGACAAGCAGCTGGAGTGCTGCGACGAGGCGCCGTTCTACACGCTCGGCCCGCTGACCACCGATATCGCCCCAGGCTACGACCACATCACCTCGGGCATTGGTGCCGCGATGATCGGCTGGTTCGGTTGCGCCATGCTCTGCTACGTCACTCCCAAGGAGCACCTCGGCCTGCCGAACAAGGATGACGTGAAGACCGGCATCATCACCTACAAGATCGCCGCGCATGCTGCCGACCTTGCCAAGGGCCATCCGGGCGCGCAGATTCGTGACAATGCCTTGTCCAAGGCGCGCTTCGAGTTCCGTTGGGAAGACCAGTTCAACCTGGGCCTGGACCCGGACACCGCCCGTGCCTTCCACGACGAGACCCTGCCGAAGGAATCGGCCAAGGTCGCGCACTTCTGCTCGATGTGCGGGCCGAAGTTCTGTTCGATGAAGATCACCCAGGAAGTACGTGAATACGCTGCCAAGATCGAGACCGTGGACGTGACGGTCGAGCAGGGCATGCGCGAGCAGGCCGAGCGGTTCCGCCAGGAAGGCAGCCAGCTGTACCACAAGGTCTAAGCCGCAGTGCTAACCCTGTAGAAGCGGCCTTGTGTCGCGATGGGCCGCGAAGCGGCCCCGGCAATTTCAGTCGCGAGGCTGAAAGCCCGGGGCCGCTTTGCGGCCCTTTCGCGACACAAGGCCGCTCCTGCCACGACCGCGTCCAATCAAATTACCTTGCCGAGTGCCTGCAAGCATGACATCACCCAGCCAATTCTCCCCCGAACACCCGGTCCCCACCGCCCAGCGCATCTTCGGCGCCCGCGACCTGTTCTCGCTGTGGTTCTCCCTGGGCATCGGCCTGATGGTGTTGCAGGTCGGCGCCATGCTGGCGCCTGGCCTGGGCCTGGCCAGCGCGATGCTGGCGATTGCCCTGGGCACTGCTGTCGGGGTGTTGCTGCTGGGCGCCGCCGGGGTCATCGGTAGCGATACTGGCCTGTCGGCCATGGGCACCCTGAAACTCAGCCTGGGCGGCTACGGCGCGCGCTTGCCGGCACTGCTGAACCTGTTGCAACTGGTAGGCTGGGGCGCGTTCGAAATCGTCGTCATGCGCGATGCCGCCAGCCTGCTGGGCGCGCGCGCATTCGGCGACGCCAGTGCCTGGAACAGCCCGATGCTCTGGACCCTGTGCTTTGGCGCCCTGGCCACCTTGCTCGCGGTCAGCGGGCCGCTGGCGTTCGTGCGCAAGGTGTTGCGCGCCTGGGGTATCTGGCTGCTGCTGGGCGCCTGCCTGTGGCTGACCTGGAACCTGTTCGCCAAGGCCGACCTGGCCGAGTTGTGGCAGCGTGCCGGCGACGGCTCGATGTCGTTGGCGGTGGGCTTCGACATCGTCATCGCCATGCCGTTGTCCTGGCTGCCGCTGATCGCTGACTACTCGCGCTTCGCCCGCAACGGCAAGCATGTGTTCGGCGGCACGGTAGTGGGCTATTTCATCGGCAACACCTGGCTGATGAGCCTGGGCGTGGCCTACACCCTGGCCTTCGCTGCCAGTGCCGAAGCCAACGCCTTGCTATTGGCCCTGGCAGGGGCTGGCATGGGCATCCCGCTGCTGCTGATCCTGCTGGACGAGGCGGAGAAGGCCTTCGCCGACATTCACTCGGCGGCAGTCTCCACAGGCGTGCTGGTGCGCCTGAAGGTCGAGCACCTGGCGCTGATCATTGGCGTGCTGTGTACCCTGATCGCGCTGCTGGCGCCACTGGCGCAGTACGAGAACTTCCTGCTGCTGATCGGCTCGGTGTTCGCACCGCTGTTCGGCGTGGTGCTGGTGGACCATTACCTGATCCGTCGTCGGCGCCTGCCGCTACAGGTACGCAACCTGCACTGGCAGGCGTTGCTGGCGTGGGTGGTGGGCGTGGCGGCTTACCATGTCATCGCCGCACAGGCGCCGGACCTGGGGGCGACCCTGCCGGCATTGCTACTGGCAGGGCTGGTGCATGGGCTGCTGGGTTTCAGCCGCGGCCGGGAAACAGCTCAGGCTTGAGTACGCCATTCAGGCGCGGGTAGGGGATTTTCAGTTCCACGTGGCCCATGGAGTAGGGCGCGATGGCATAGACCTCGTACTTCACCACCACCGCGCCGTAGGTCAGGGCGATGTGCGGCGAGTGCTTGAATGGCCAGGTCTTGATGAACTCGGCGTCCTTGTCCATGCCCACGCTCATCAGCCAGGCACGGTGCGATTCCTCGACGGTTTTCCAGAAGGTATCTTCCTGGCCGGGCAGCAGCATGTCCTGCAGGGTCAGTACCTTGTCCAGCTTGCGCGAATAGTTGATGAAGCCGCGACCGGGCATGCCGTGGGCGCCGCCGCTGTCCAGGTAGCTGGACAACTCGATGATCACCAAGCCGTCATGCTGTTCACGTACCTTGGCCTGCAGGTAGCTGCTGTTGCGCTTGTCGGCAGTGGCCAGGTATTGCTGCTCGTAGGCTTGCAGGGTAGTCGGCGTGTTGCCGTGCTGGTTGTCTTCGGTCAACTGCAGCAGGCGTTTTTCGACGATGCCGTCGAGTTTGGGCAGGGCCGGGAAGTGGATGGTGTCGATGTTCACCAGCGGGCAGTCACTTTCGCTGCAGCCGGGTTTGACATGCTCCCAGGCATCGCGCTTGACCTCGAGCGGCGCCCGGTAATTGGGCGTGAACAGGCTCTGGCAGGCGCCCAGGGCCAGGGCCAGCACGGCCACGGAAGTCAGTTTGACAAGTGTCATGGTGATCCTTGCAGAACAGGGAAAGTCGGCCTTTGACCGTCTGCGCGGCCTTCAGTTCGCCACTAAGCTAACAGAGAGCGGGCGCGCTGTCCCGACTGCGCGAACGGTAACCGGAAAGGGGTGAAACCCGCTGGCGTGCGGAGTAGGATGGCGCGATGCTGTAAACGAGGTAATGAGGATTTCCATGTCAGACACGTTGAACCCAGTGCCCAAGGCGGTCGAGATCGTCAAGCGGGAAAACTGCTTCCAGGGCTTCTACCGGCTCGACAAGGTGCACCTGCGCCACGAGTTGTTCGCCGGGGGCATGGGCCGCGAGATCAGCCGCGAACTGTTCGTGCGCCATGATGCGGTGTGCGTGCTGCCCTATGACCCGCTGCGCGATGAAGTGGTGCTGATCGAACAGTTCCGGGTGGGGGCCATGGGCAAGACCGCCAACCCCTGGCTGATCGAGTTGGTCGCCGGGTTGATCGACAAGGATGAGCAACCCGAGGAGGTCGCCCATCGCGAAGCCGAAGAGGAAGCCGGCCTGGCCTTCAGCGCGCTGTGGCCGATGACCCGTTACTTCCCGTCGCCCGGTGGCAGTGACGAGTACGTCCACCTGTTCCTCGGCCGTTGCAGCAGCGAAGGCGCGGGTGGCCTGCACGGCCTGGAGGAAGAGGGCGAAGACATTCGCGTGCGCGTATGGTCGTTTGAAGATGCCTTGCAGGCCGTGCGCGACGGGCGCGTTTGCAACGCGGCAACCATCATCGGCCTGCAATGGCTGGCGCTGAACCGTGACGAAGTACGAGGTATGTGGAAGTGAACCTGCTGCGCGAGCGTTATCGGGTCGACCTGGTCGGGCTGCAGGCAGCCTGCGAGGCCAACTACGCCCGGCTGATGCGCCTGTTGCCAGACATGCGCACCACCCAGAGCTCGCGTCGCATCGGCATGACCCAGGGCGACCAGATGCTCGGCGTACTGGTGCTCGACGTGGTGCTCGCGTGCCCGTACACCACCACCTTGCACGTGCGCCAGGAGCACAGCCTGCCATGGTTGCCGGTACCGCACCTGGAAGTGCAGGTGTACCACGATGCGCGCATGGCCGAAGTGGTCAGCGCCGAGCATGCCCGGCGCCTGCGCAGCATCTACCCCTATCCCAACGCGGCCATGCACCAGCCGGACGAAAAGGCCCAGCTCAACCTGTTCCTGGGTGAATGGCTGAGCCACTGCCTGGCCTGCGGCCACGAGCTGGCAAGCGTTCGCTGAATTGTGACGTGGTTTGGCTGCGGGTGTTTGCTCGCAACCGTTGTACCGCCATAATCCGTGCTGAATCCGTTCGAGGAGACGGCCGTTGCCGCAGCCAGATCAATCGCGCCCCGTGCATGTGGTGCAACTGACCGATGCCCACCTGTTCGCCGACCCGGCCGGCAGCATGCTGGGCCTCAATACCCGCGACAGCCTGCGCCATGTGGTAGCCCAGGTGCGCCGCGAGCAAACACTTGTCGACCTGCTGCTGTGCACCGGTGACCTGTCCCAGGATGCCAGCGTGGCGTCGTATGAAGCCTTTCGCGAACTGACCGCGCCGTTCGCCGTGCCCACTCGCTGGTTGCCAGGCAACCATGACGAGGCGCGGCTGATGGCGCAGGTTGCCCCCGAGCTGGTGCAGGCGGTGACCGATATCGGTGCGTGGCGCATCGTCATGCTCGACACGGCGGTGCCCGGGGCGACCCACGGGTGGTTGCAGGATGATCAGCTGGCGCTGCTGACAGCGGCCTTGGCGTCGGCGGGCGACCGGCACTGCCTGGTGTGTTTCCACCATCAGCCGGTGGACATCGGTTGCGCCTGGATCGCGCCGATCGGCTTGCGCAACGCGCAGGCGCTGTTTGCAATCGTCGACGCTTATCCACAGGTGCGGGCGCTGCTCTGGGGGCATGTGCACCAACCCTGGGATGAAATGCGCGCGGGTCGCCGTTTGCTGGCCACGCCGTCCACCTGCATTCAGTTCGCGGCAGGCAGCGAGGACTTCAAGGTCAGTGAAGAGCAGCCTGGGTACCGCTGGTTGCGCCTGCACGCCGACGGGCGGTTGGAGACCGGAGTGGAGCGGGCGTTGGACTTCGAGGTGAAGCTCGACTTCGATAGCCCGGGGTATTGATGACCCTGCGGCTGTTGCCCAGCCGATCGCCAGCGATGGGGCGCGCAGCGACACCGGCGCTGTTGATGAAATTGTTGCGAAATCCATGGCACTGCGTCAAAACCCGGCGAACGCGCTACACTGCGCGTCCCTGCGCCCGCATCATCAGGCGCCAAGCCACAGATTACCGGGGGCAGCATGTCGGGTTCCATCCTCTATATCCATGGCTTCAACAGTTCGCCGCTTTCGACCAAGGCGCGCCAGCTCGCGGCTGTCATGCAGCAGCTCGGCATGGCCGACCAGTTGCGCGTGCCCGCCTTGCACCACCACCCGCGCCAGGCCATCGCCCAGCTCGAAGCGGCCATCGCCGAACTGGGTGCACCACTGCTGGTAGGCAGTTCGCTCGGCGGCTACTATGCCACCCATCTGGCCGAGCGCCATGGCCTCAAGGCCCTGCTGGTGAACCCGGCGGTAACGCCGCACAAGCATTTCGACGGGTACCTCGGCACCCAGCGCAATCACTACAGCGGTGAAACCTGGGAACTGACCCATGACCATGTGCAGGCCCTGGCCGAGCTGGAAGTACCGGCGCCGGTGGACGCCAGCCGCTATCAAGTGTGGCTGCAGACCGCCGATGAAACCCTGGACTATCGCCACGCCGAACGCTATTACCGTGGCTGTGCCCTGCGCATCCAGGCTGGCGGCGACCACAGTTTTCAGGGCTTCGCCGAGCGCCTGCCGGCACTGCTGGCCTTCGCCGGCATTGCCCGTGGGCAGTATGCAGCGCTCGATTTTTCTGTATTTTGACTTTTTGCATTCACCAGACTGACGACGAGACCCCATGGCCAATCCCAGCGCTAGCGCCTATAACGCAGACGCCATCGAAGTCCTCTCGGGCCTTGACCCGGTCCGCAAGCGGCCGGGCATGTACACCGATACCAGCCGCCCCAACCACCTGGCCCAGGAAGTCATCGACAACAGCGTCGACGAAGCCCTGGCCGGCCACGCCCGTTCGGTGCAGGTCATCCTCCATGCCGACCACTCGCTGGAAGTCAGCGACGATGGCCGCGGCATGCCGGTGGACATCCACCCGGAAGAGGGCGTGTCCGGGGTCGAGCTGATCCTCACCAAGCTGCACGCCGGCGGCAAGTTCTCCAACAAGAACTACCAGTTTTCCGGCGGCCTGCACGGTGTGGGTATCTCGGTGGTCAACGCCTTGTCGACCCAGGTGCGCGTACGCGTCAAGCGCGACGGCAACGAATACCAGATGACTTTCGCCGATGGCTTCAAGGCCAGCGAACTGGAAGTGATCGGCTCGGTTGGCAAGCGCAACACCGGCACCAGCGTGTACTTCAGCCCCGACCCCAAGTACTTCGATTCACCCAAGTTTTCCATCAGCCGCCTCAAGCACGTGCTCAAGGCCAAGGCCGTGCTGTGCCCGGGCCTGCTGGTCAGTTTCGAGGACAAGGCCAGCGGCGAGAAGGTCGAGTGGCACTACGAAGACGGCCTGCGTTCCTACCTGGTCGACTCGGTCAACGAATTCCAGCGCCTGCCCGACGAGCCGTTCTGCGGTAGCCTGGCGGGTAACAAGGAAGCCGTCGACTGGGCCCTGCTGTGGCTGCCCGAAGGTGGCGACAGCATCCAGGAAAGCTACGTCAACCTGATTCCCACCGCCCAGGGTGGCACCCATGTCAACGGCCTGCGCCAAGGCCTGCTGGACGCCATGCGCGAGTTCTGCGAATTCCGCAACCTGCTGCCGCGTGGGGTGAAGCTGGCGCCGGAAGACGTCTGGGAACGCATCACCTTCGTGCTGTCGATGAAGATGCAGGACCCGCAGTTCTCCGGGCAGACCAAAGAACGCCTGTCGTCGCGCGAGGCGGCAGCGTTCGTTTCCGGTGTGGTCAAGGACGCCTTCAGCCTGTGGCTCAATGCCCACCCCGAGCTGGGCATGCAACTGGCGGAGCTGGCCATCAGCAATGCCGGGCGCCGCCTCAAGGCCAGCAAGAAGGTCGAGCGCAAGCGCATCACCCAGGGCCCGGCGCTGCCCGGCAAGCTGGCCGACTGTGCCGGCCAGGACCCGATGCGGGCCGAGCTGTTCCTGGTCGAAGGTGACTCGGCCGGTGGTTCGGCCAAGCAGGCACGCGACAAGGAGTTCCAGGCGATCCTGCCGCTGCGTGGCAAAATCCTCAACACCTGGGAAGTGGACGGCGGCGAAGTACTGGCCAGCCAGGAAGTGCACAACATCGCCGTGGCCATCGGCGTCGACCCGGGTGCCACCGACCTTGCACAACTGCGCTACGGCAAGATCTGCATCCTCGCCGACGCCGACTCCGACGGCCTGCACATCGCCACGCTGCTCTGCGCGCTGTTCGTCCAGCACTTCCGTGCCCTGGTCGAGGCTGGCCATGTGTACGTGGCCATGCCGCCGCTTTACCGCATCGACCTGGGCAAGGAAATCTACTATGCCCTCGACGAGGCCGAGCGCGATGGCATCCTCGACCGCCTGGTGGCCGAGAAGAAGCGCGGCAAGCCGCAGGTCACCCGCTTCAAGGGCCTGGGCGAAATGAACCCGCCTCAGCTGCGTGAAACGACCATGGACCCGAACACCCGGCGCCTGGTGCAACTGACCCTGGACGACGTGCAGGCCACCTGCGAGCTGATGGACAAGCTGCTGGCCAAGAAGCGCGCGGGCGACCGCAAGAGCTGGCTGGAAACCAAGGGCAACCTGGCCGAGGTCATGGTTTGATTCGGTGGCTTCTGGCTGCCTGCCTGGCGCTGCTTGCCCTGCCGAGCCTGGCGGGCAACTGGCCAGAGCTGAAGCTGAGCGGCGAACACCCGATCGACGGCATGCGCGGGGGCAACCTGTCCGGCCTGGTGGAATGCCGGGGCGCATTGTGGGGCGTGTCCGACCGCGACGACGATCGCATCTACCGCTTCGACCGGCAGGATGCGACCTGGCGTGCGCAGCCGCTGTCCTTCACCGCGCCGCCGGTGCCGGAAAGCGGCCTGCCCTGGGGCCTGAAGTCGCGCAACTGGGCGGCGTCGTATATTCGCGGGGGTGAGCTGGACTTCGAAGGCATCACCTGCGACCAGGCGGGCAACCTGTACCTGGTCAGCGAGGCCCATGCCGGCGTACTGCAGCTGCCGCTGGACGGCCAGGTGGATTGGCTGAAGATCGACCCGGCCATGGTCCGCCAGGCCCGGGCCAGCGGCATGCTGCTGAACTTCAATGCCTTGTTCGAAGGCTTGGCCATCAGCCCGGCGGGCGACCGCCTGTGGCTGGCCGCCGAACGTGAGCGGCGTGGCCTGGTGGCTATCGAGCGCCAGCAGTCGGTGTGGACCTGCGGGCGCAGCTGCGTCCTGCTGAGCGAAGCCGGGGTCGAGATGCAACCGCCGCAGATGCCCGATGCCCAGGCCCAGTCGCGTGACTTTGCCGACCTGGCCTGGTTCGAGGGCAAGTTGTTCACCCTCGAACGCAACGCCTACCGCATCTGCCGGCGTGCTGCCGACAACGGTGAAGTCGAGCGCTGCTGGTCGTTCGCTGCCGACGCGCTGGTCGAGTCGCGCCGCTATCAGCAACCGTACGGCCTGGCCGAGGCACTGGTAATCGATGCCGAAGGTGCCTGGATCGGTGTGGACAACAACAACGGCGCGCGTGCCGATGGCGAGACGCGTCCGATCGTCTGGCGTTTCGATGCACCGCAGGGCGGCTGGAGCGCCAAGCCATGAGCCAGGCACCGGGCAAGCGGGCTGGCAAGGTACTGATGATCGTCGCCTGGGCGGCGGCGCTGTTCCTTGCCACGCGCTTCTTCGGCCAATGGGAAGAGCGCCAGCGCAACCCCAATGCCCAGGTGCAATCGTCGCATGGCGAAGGTTTCATCGAAGTGCGCTTGCTGGGCAACGGCCAGGGCCACTTCGTGATGGATGGCGCGATCAACGGCCAGGTCGTGCACTTCATGCTCGACACTGGCGCCACCGACGTGGCGATCCCCGAGGCGTTGGGCCGCGAGCTGGGCCTGGAGCGCGGCAGCCCGGTGCAGCTGAGTACCGCCAACGGTCGCACCGAAGGTTACCGGACGCGCCTGGCCAGCCTGCAGCTGGGGGATATCCGCCTGCACGATGTGCGCGCCATCGTGGTGCCGGGCCTGGATGGGCAAACCGTATTGCTGGGCATGAGTGCCCTGAAACAACTTGAATTTACCCAGCGCGGCGGCACCATGCTGCTGCGCCAGAACCTGAAATGACGAGGCCCGCATGAGCGACTCACTGGAACTCAGCCTGGACGGCGTTGAACGCCGCTCGCTGGCTGACTTCACCGAACAGGCCTACCTCAACTATTCCATGTACGTGATCATGGACCGCGCCCTGCCGCACATCGGCGATGGCCTGAAGCCGGTGCAGCGTCGCATCGTCTATGCCATGAGCGAGTTGGGGCTCGATGCCGACGCCAAGCACAAGAAATCGGCGCGTACCGTCGGCGACGTGCTCGGCAAGTTCCACCCCCACGGCGACTCGGCCTGCTACGAGGCCATGGTGCTGATGGCGCAGCCGTTCAGCTACCGCTACACCCTGGTCGACGGGCAGGGCAACTGGGGTGCGCCGGATGACCCGAAGTCGTTCGCCGCCATGCGCTACACCGAGGCGCGGCTGTCGCGCTATGCCGAAGTGCTGCTCAGCGAAGTCGGCCAGGGCACCGTGGACTGGGTGCCGAACTTCGATGGCACCTTGCAGGAGCCGGCCGTGCTGCCGGCGCGCCTGCCCAACATCCTGCTCAACGGCACCACCGGTATTGCCGTGGGCATGGCCACCGACGTGCCGCCGCACAACCTGCGCGAAGTGGCCACGGCCTGTGTGCGCCTGCTTGACGAGCCCAAGGCCAGCATCGAGCAGCTGTGCGAGCACATCCAGGGGCCGGACTACCCGACCGAGGCCGAGATCGTCACGCCGCGGGCAGAAATCCTCAAGATGTACGAAAGCGGCCGCGGCTCGATCCGCATGCGTGCGGTGTACCGCGTGGAAGACGGCGATATCGTCGTCACCGCGCTGCCACACCAGGTTTCCGGGGCCAAGGTACTGGAGCAGATCGCTGCGCAGATGCAGGCCAAGAAGCTGCCGATGGTCGCCGACCTGCGCGACGAGTCGGACCATGAGAACCCGTGCCGCATCGTCATCATCCCGCGCTCCAACCGCGTGGATGTCGACGAGTTGATGCAGCACCTGTTCGCCACCACCGACCTGGAAAGCACCTACCGGGTCAACGTCAACATCATTGGCCTGGACGGCCGCCCGCAGTTGAAGAACCTGCGGGCGCTGCTGCTGGAGTGGCTGGAGTTCCGCACCGCTACCGTTCGTCGCCGTCTGCAGCACCGTCTGGACAAGGTGGAGAAGCGCCTGCACCTGCTGGAAGGTTTGCTGACCGCGTTCCTCAACCTGGACGAGGTGATCCACATCATCCGTACCGAGGACCAGCCCAAGCAGGCGCTGATCGCCCGTTTCGAGCTGACCGAGATCCAGGCCGACTACATCCTCGAGACTCGCCTGCGGCAACTGGCGCGCCTGGAAGAGATGAAGATCCGTGGCGAACAGGACGAGCTGCTGAAAGAGCAGGCCAAACTGCTGGCCCTGCTGGGTAGCGATGCCAAGCTGCGCAAGCTGGTACGCAGCGAGCTGATCAAGGATGCCGAAACCTATGGCGACGACCGCCGCTCGCCGATCGTCGAGCGCGCCGAGGCCAAGGCGTTGTCGGAAAACGAGCTGATGCCGACCGAGCCGGTCACCGTGGTGCTGTCGGAAAAGGGCTGGGTACGCTGTGCCAAGGGCCACGACATCGACGCCACCGGCCTGTCGTACAAGGCTGGCGACGGCTTCAAGGCCGCAGCCACCGGGCGCTCCAACCAGTATGCCGTGCTCATCGACTCGACCGGCCGCAGCTACTCGTTGGCCGCCCACAGCCTGCCGTCGGCGCGGGGCCAGGGTGAGCCGCTGACCGGCCGCCTGACGCCGCCAGCCGGGGCTACGTTTGAATGCGTGCTGTTGCCGGATGACGATGCGCTGTACGTGGTGGCCTCGGACGCCGGCTACGGCTTCGTGGTCAAGGGCGAAGACTTGCAGGCCAAGAACAAGGCCGGCAAGGGTTTGCTCAGCCTGCCCAACGGTGCCAAGGTGATGACCCCGCGGCTGGTCGCCAATCGCGAGCAGGACTGGTTGGCGGCAGTGACCACCGAAGGCCGTCTGCTGGTGTTCAAGGTCAGCGACCTGCCCCAGCTGGGCAAAGGCAAGGGCAACAAGATCATCGGGGTGCCAGGCGATCGGGTGGCCAGTCGTGAAGAATTTGTTACCGATCTGGCGGTGATTGCCGAGGGTGCGACACTTGTATTGCAAGCCGGCAAGCGTACCCTATCCCTGAAAGCGGACGACCTCGAACATTACAAGGGCGAGCGTGGACGGCGCGGCAACAAACTGCCGCGAGGGTTCCAACGAGTCGACGGATTGCAGGTGGAAGTGCCGGCATAACCGGTTGAAATGTCTGGAGCGGCAATTTCAGCGCCGTTCCGGGCAGAAATGCTGGAGTCGGACGGTTATTTCGCGGATGATATGGCCCTTGCGGTGCCGGCGTGGCCGTGTGCCCGTTTGAATTTATATGTATCACTGCGGTTGGCCTGTTGGCGACCGCCTGGATGGGATGATGAAACTTCTGCGCCTTCCATTTGCGCTGTTGATGACTGGCCTGCTGGGCCTAGGCGGGTGCACCATGCACCAGCCGGTTGCCCTGTACCAGCTTGACAGTGGTGATCCTGGCCAGCCTTCGCAGAGTGCAGGCATGGCAGTGGTGCTCGGCCCGGTATCGGTGGCCGATTACCTGCAACGCGAAACATTTCTGCAGCGTCAGGCCGACGGTAGCCTGAGTTCGGCGACCGACGGTCGTTGGGCCGGTAGCCTTTCGGCAGATATCGACCAGCTGCTGGTGCGCCAGCTTGCCTGGCGCCTGGACAGCCAGCGCGTGGTGCTGGCGCCGGCGACCGCCGGTTTCACTCCGGACGTGCAGGTGCTGCTGTCGATCACTCGCCTGGACTCGGGCAAGGACCAGCCGGCCATCCTGGATGCCCAGTGGCGCCTGCTGGACCGCCGTGGCCATGTACGCGACAACCGCATCGTTCACCTCGAGCAGCAGCACGAGGGCAGCGAGGCGTCGCAGGTGCAGGCGCAGGGCCAGTTGCTGCAGAAGCTGGCCGAGCAGTTGAGCACCGCAGTGAAGCCGTTGGCCAACCAGCCTGCCATTGCCGAAGAGGCGCCGAAGAAGGCAGCTGCACCGGTGCAGGTGAAAAAGGCGCCGGAGAAGTCCAAGATCCCGATGGCTGCACCGATTCGTACCGATATGGAAGTCTACCGGTTCTGATCGAACTGCCAGCCGCAAAAAAGCCCGCATCGTTGCGGGCTTTTTTGTGGCTGCAAGGTTGGCGCCGTCCTGTAGGAACGGCCTTGTGTCGCGATGGGCTGCGCAGCAGCCCCATATTCAGTGGTGTCGCAAAGATTGCTGGGGCTGCTGCGCAGCCCATCGCGACACAAGGCCGCTCCTACAGGGCGTCAGCCTGAGCCGGTCAGGCCCGGCGCTCGTGCATCCGCGCCAACTGCCGTTCCAGCATCGACGGGTAGGGCTCCATCAACCGTTCCACGCAACAGGCGCCTTCCGGGCTGGCAATCGGGCGAATACGGGCGCGCTGGCGAATCAGCGTGTCGTCGCTGATCTGGCGCTCCACCAGCAACAGGTTGCGGCTATGTTGCGACAGCGCCAGCGCGTCCTGGGCCTTCTCGGCCATCAGCAGGTCCACCAGTTCCAGCCCTTGCAGGTCGTTACCCAGGGCCAGGCCCAGTTGCAGCTGCAAGGTGATGCCGCTGTCCGCCACTTCGATCTGCAGGGCATGGCCCAGGGCGCGCAGCAGCTCGCCGCAGCAGATGGCGTTGGTCAGGTAGTCCTCGCCGCAGTCGCGGCTGTGGAACAGCACCAGGGTGCTGCCGTCGTTGAGCGTGTGGGTTTCACCGTCGTAGAGCGAAGCAGCGTGCTCCAGGCAATCGCGGTAGCGCTCGGTCAGCTCGGTCAGGCGCGTGCGTGGCAGGCGGCGCAGTTGTTCCTGCGACCCCAGCTGCACGGCCAGCACGGCACTGTACTGCGGCTCGTCGGACTCGACGACCGAGGCCTTGGGCATGTTGTCGTCGTCGAGCAAGTCGGCGAAGGCCTCGTCGTCATCCTCGTGCGCCTGGGTGGCAACCCTGGCACGTGGGGCGGCCTTTGCCGCCGGGGCATCGCCGTGCAGGTCATCGAACGGCTCGTCGTCGTCTTCCTCTGGCTCCGGCTCGGGTGGCGGTGGTGGGGCCAGGCGCGCATGCAACTGGCGCGCGATATCACCGATCTCGTCCTGGCGCTCGGTGGCCGGCGTGTAGGGTTGCGGGTCCCGCAGCCACACCCGCAGCTGCAGCAGCGGCAGGGTGATGAAGCGGCCCTGGCGCAGGCTCAGGGTCAAGGCCAGCACCAGCAGGATGGCGGCAAGGATGCCCATGCTCTGCAAGCTGATCAGCATCGGCTGCTGGAACTGGCTCATGTCCAGGCTGATACGCAGTTGCCCGGCGGTCACGTCCTGGAAGGTGATCTTGGTCTGGTACAGGCCCTCGGCCTCGCCCAGCAGGCTGTTGCGCGGGCGCTGGCCGGCTTCGGCGAGGATGCGGTTGTCCACGCTGTAGATGGCGGCATGCGCCACCAGCGGGTTCTTCACCAGGTTGCCCAGCAGCACATTGAGGCTGAGGATATCGTTGGCTACCAGCAGCTCGGTCGCCGAGGTGGCGGTCTGGGTGGTCAGGCTCTGGCCCAGGGCATCGGCCTGCTCGTGCATGGCCTGCTTGAACTGCAGGCCCATCACGCAGGCGTAGATCACCAGCGCCAGCGCCACCAGGAAGATGTTGGTGCAGGCGATACGCAGTGCCAGTGGCACGCGACGTTGACTCAGGGCGCGATAGATCATCAGGAAGAAGTTGTCTGGTTTGACGGGCGTGGGCCGGTTCACTGAGCTCGGCTCTTAATGGCATGAAAGTGTGGGGAGTATAGCGAGCCGGGTTTTGTCGGCAAAGTATCGTTGGCGCCCGATGGTCACGGAAAATCGGTAGAATGCGCATTTTTCATCGAAGTCGGAGCCAGGTTGTGCGCGAAATCGTCCTGATCAACATCACCGGTGAGGACCGTCCCGGTCTCACTGCGGCCATCACCGGCGTCCTGCTGCAGGGCGGTGTGAGTATCCTCGACATTGGCCTGGCCGTCATGCACGGCACCCTGTCGTTCGGCATCCTGGTCGATATCCCGGACAACGAAGTGGCTACCGCCCTGCTGCAAAGCGTGCAGGCGAAGGCCCACGAACTGAACCTGCAGGCCCGCTACACGCCGATTTCCGAGGCGGACTACCAGCACTGGGCCGACGGCCAGGGCGAGGCGCGCCACATCGTCACCTTGCTCAGCCGCAAGATCACCCCCGAACAACTGCAGCGGGTGAGTGCGGTGATCAGCCAGTACGGCCTGACCATCGAGCGTATCGAGCGCCTGTCGGCCCGCGTGGCGCTGGATGCCCACGTCGGCAAAGGCAAGGCGGCCATCGAGATTTCCGTGCGTGGCGTGCCGAGCGATGGCCAGGCCCTGCGTGCCGATTTCTTCGCCCTGGCCGAGGAACTGAGCATCGACATTGCCTTCCAGAAGGACGACCTGTTCCGTCGCAACCGTCGCCTGGCAGTGTTCGACATGGACTCGACGCTGATCGAGGCCGAAGTCATCGACGAACTGGCCAAGGCTGCCGGGGTCGGCGAGCAGGTGGCGGCCATCACCGAGCGCGCGATGCGCGGCGAGCTGGATTTCCGTGCCAGCTTCAAAGAGCGCATGGCACTGCTCAAGGGCCTGGATGTGGGTGTATTGGACGAGATCGGCGCGTCGCTGCGCCTGACCGAGGGGGCCGAGAACCTGTTCGCTGAACTCAAGCGCCTGGGTTACAAGACCGCGATCCTGTCCGGTGGCTTTACTTACTTTGCGCGCCAGGTGCAGGCGCGCCTGGGCATCGACTACGTGTTCGCCAACGAGCTGGAAGTGGTCGATGGCAAGGTCACCGGGGTGGCCGTGGAACCGATCGTCGATGCCCAGCGCAAGGCCGAGCTGCTGCAGAAGCTGGCCAGCGAAGAAGGCCTGGAGCTGGAGCAGACCATCGCCGTGGGCGATGGCGCCAACGACCTGCCGATGCTGTCGCTGGCTGGCCTGGGCGTGGCGTTCCGCGCCAAGCCGCTGGTACGCCAGTCGGCCAAGCAGGCGATTTCCACCCTGGGGCTGGATGGGGTGTTGTACCTGCTGGGTGTACGTGACCGCGACGCGCGCGGCTGATCCGAGGGGCTTGGGGCTGCTTCGCAGCCCATCGCGACACGAGGCCGCTCCTACAGGATTTTCGCAGTTTCAGACTACTGCACTGTCCTGTAGGAGCGTCCTCGTGTCGCGATAGGGCCGCAAAGCGGCCCCAGGTGCTATCAGGCAATCAAGCCTGCGCAGGCATCGCCAACTGTTGCCCCATGCGCACCGCAGAGCCGGCACCCAGCGTCTCGGCCCATTTCACCTGCTCTGGCCCGAACAGCACGATGGCGGTCGAACCCAGCTTGAAGCGGCCCAGCTCGGCGCCTTTTTCCAGGTGGATTGGCGCGCGGCTGGCTTCGTCGTAACGGAAGGTCTTCAGTTCGCGCTTGGGCGGCGTCACCAGCCCGGCCCACACGGTTTCGATCGAGGCGACGATCATCGCCCCCACCAGCACCACGGCCATCGGCCCGCGTTCGGTATCGAACAGGCACACCACGCGTTCATTGCGGGCGAACAGCTCGGGGACGTTCTCGGCGGTGGTCTGGTTGACCGAGAACAGGCGGCCCGGCACGTAGATCATTTCACGCAGGGTGCCAGCCAGCGGCATGTGTACGCGGTGGTAGTCCTTGGGCGACAGGTAGATGGTGGCGAACTCGCCGCCCATGAACGGTGCGGCCATCGCCGGGTCGCCGCCCAGCAGTTCCTGGGCGCTGAAGCCGTGGCCCTTGGCCTGGAAGATGCGGCCGTGCTCGATCGGGCCAAGCTGGCTGACGGCACCGTCGGCCGGGCACAGGATGGCGCCGGGGGTTTCGTCCAGTGGGCGTGCGCCTGGCTTCAGGGCACGGGTGAAGAACGCGTTGAAGTGCTCGTAGGCGCTCAGGTCTTCGACCAGGGCTTCGGCCATGTTCACCTGGTAGCGCTTGGCGAACCAGGCGGTAAAGGCATTCTTGAACCAGCGCACACGGCATTCGGCGATGCAGCCGGCCAGGCGCGACAGCAGATGGTGCGGCAGCAGGTACTGGCTGATGATGAACAAACGGGATTTCATGCAGATTCCTTAACTACAGGCGTGTCCGGGTGGTTGCCCCATTCGCTCCACGAGCCGGCATAGGCCTTGACGCGTGGGTAGCCGAGGGCCTTGGCCACCAGGTAGGTGAAACCGGAGCGGCGGTGGGATTGGCAATGGGTGATCACTTCCTTGTCGGGGGTGATCCCCAGGTTCAGCAGGACTTCGGCGATGTCCGGGCGGATGCGCAGGTGGTCGTTGAGGTCCATGCCGGCTGTCCATTCGAAGTTGATCGCGCCAGGAATATGGCCACCCCGAGCTGCCAGCACTTTCTCGCCGCGAAATTCCTGCGGGCCACGGGCATCCCAGATGACCAGGTCGTGCGCGCCCAGGCGGCTTTGCAGGTACTCACGGGTGGCGGTGGGCGCCGTGTCGATGCGCAGCTGCACAGGGGAATTAACGCTGTCGGGCACCTCGGTGGAGAGCTTGTCGGCCGGCCAGGCCTGGATGCCGCCATTCAGGTAGTGATAGTGCTTGTGGCCGATCACATCGAGCAGCCAGATGAAGCGCCCGGCCCAGCCGCCGCCTTCGTCGTCGTACACCACGTATACCGCGTCGTCGCGGTGGCCGAGTTCACTGAACAGCTTCTCCAGATCGGCCTGGGCCGGCAGCAAGCCGGGCGCAGGCGGCTGGCCGAGCTGGGTACGCTTGCCTTCGACGTAGCGTGCGCCGGGGATATGCCCGCTGACATAGCGATTGCTGCTGCTCAGGTCGACCAGGATCAGCTGTTTCGAATCCAGGCGTGGCAGCAGGTCTGCGGCTTCGATCACCAACGGCAGGCCGGAAAAGTCAGTCATCCACGGTCTCCAGTGTGGAAAGAGGGGCGATTGTAGCGCAAGGCTCAGGCCTTGCGGTTGGCGAACACCGACAGCGCCCGCTCGGTGCATTGTGCTGTCTTGCCGAAGGCTTGCACGCTGACATCGGCCAATGGTCGGCTGCCTTGGTCGGCTACCACCAGCATCAACACCTGGTCATTGACCGCCAACGAGCGTAGCAGTGCGTGCTCGCTGTTGAACAACGCCCGCAGCGGGGCCGGCAGCAGCGCCGAGAGCTGGCTGTGGTTTTCCGGGGTGATGCGCAATTGGCCGGCCTGGGCCAGCAGCTTTTGCAGCAGTTTGTTCTCCGACACCTGCAGGGCAAGCGCCCCGGCCTCCTTGGGCAGGCCGGCAAACTGTTGCACACGCAGCTGATCGCTGGCCTTGTCCAGGCTCAGCAGCAGTACGCGCTGCATGCCGCAGGCCAGCAGGGCTTCGAGGGCCTGGGTGGCCAGGTGCACGCTGTTGGTGAACGGGCTGGGCTGGGCCAGCAGGTGCTGGCACAGCTTGCGCCAGCGCGTCAGTTCGTCGTTGCTGGGCGGTGGCGGTGCCAGCATGTCCGGGTGCGGACGGCGCTGGTGCCAAGGCCAGATCAGCGCTTCGGCCGGGTGGAACAGGGCGTGCTGGGCGTGACGGCGCGCACTCGCCGCAGCCTGCTGGTGCACCTGCTGCTGCACGTCTTCCAGCGAGGTCTGCAGGTACAGCGCGGTCAACAGCTGCCAGCGCAGCAGGTGCGGGTTGTCCCAGCCCACCTGCGCCGCCAGGGCCAGGTTGTTGGCCAGCAGCACGGTGTTGGCCGGCTGGTTGAACCAGCGGCGCAGGCCGGGCTCGGCGTCCAGGCGATGCTGTTGGCTGAGCAGGTCCGGGGCGCGGGCGATGGCAAGCACCTGGGCCAGTTGTTCGCGTTCGTCCAGCAGCAGGTGGTAACCCTGGGTCACCCATTGTGGCAGGCGCCAGTACTCTGCCATGGCCTGGCACAGCGTGAGGATGCGCACGCCAAACAGCTCCTGCTCGACATGGGCGGCGTCTTCGCCCTTGTGGATAACCCGCAGTTCCCAGGTGTCGAGCAACTTGGGATAGGCCAGCGCCAGCGGCCAGAGTGGCGACAGGAACAGCAGGCTGCCCCAGTGGATTTCCTGCCACAGCCGTGCCAGGCGGCTGGCGAACAGGCCGCTGGCCTGCTGCGAGGCGTGCTGGCTGATCAGCAGGAACTGGGACAGTACCGCTGGGATCTCTTCGACGGGCACCGCCGGCAGGCGCTTGAGCAGCTGTTCGCTGCGCTCCAGGCCGAGGCGGTTGAGGGCGATTTCCAGGCTTTCGGCCGGTTCGGCCAGGCTGGCATTGGTGGGGTGATTGGCTTCGCGCATCACCGACAGCACCAGTGCCGGGCTATCCTGCATCAGTTCGGCGATATCGCGCAGCGAGCGGCGGCTATCGTGGATGGCGTTCATGACCCGGTCGTAGCTGTGCTTCGGCACGGGGATGCGAATACTCTCGAGCAGCTTTACCCAGGCCTCTAGCGTACGTGGGGCCTGAGCGGGCACCTTGGTTTCAATTGTCATTTTGACATCAGTCCGAACTGGCTTTTCGCAATGAGTGGCTATAGTCTGGCGCAGTTCTGCCGACAAGTAGAAGAAGAGTTTTCAGGCTCCCGTCTCTTCCCCTGACCACGACAGCAAGTGCTTTGAACCTATGGCTAAAATTATCGGCATCATCGTCGTATTCGCGAGCGTGCTCGGCGGATACGTACTCTCCCACGGTAAGATCGCGGCACTGATCCAGCCGTTCGAAGTACTGATCATCGGCGGTGCGGCCTTCGGTGCATTCCTGCAGGCCAACCCTGGCCACATGACCATGCACGTCATCAAGAAGTCGATGAAGATGTTCGGCTCGCGCTTCAGCCATGCCTTCTACCTGGAAGTGCTGGGCCTGGTGTACGAGATCCTCAACAAGAGCCGTCGTGAAGGCATGATGGCCATCGAGGCCGACATCGAGGATGCCGCAGCCAGCCCGATCTTCGCCAAGTACCCGACAGTGCTGGGCGACGAGCGCATGACCGCATTCATCTGCGACTACCTGCGCATCATGTCCACCGGCAACATGGCGCCGCACGAGCTCGAAGGCCTGTTCGACATGGAGCTGTTGAGCATGAAGGAAGAGCTGGAGCACCCGTCGCATGCGGTGAATGGCATCGCCGACGGCATGCCAGGGTTCGGTATCGTTGCGGCGGTACTGGGTATCGTGGTGACCATGGCCTCGCTCGGCGAGGGTGACCAGGCCTCCATCGGCCTCCATGTGGGTGCGGCGCTGGTAGGTACCTTCTTCGGTATTCTGGCGGCCTACGGCTTCTTTGGTCCGCTGGCCAAGTGCCTGGAGCACGATGCCAAGGAAGAACTGAACCTCTACGAATCGATCAAGGCTTCGCTGGTGGCCTCGGCCTCGGGCATGCCGCCTTCGCTGGCGGTGGAGTTCGGGCGCAAGGTGCTGTACCCCAAGCACCGCCCAAGCTTTGCCGAACTGGAACAAGCGGTTCGCGGTCGCTGAGTCATGGAGAACAATCAGCCCATCATCGTCAAGCGCGTCAAGCGCTATGGCGGCGGCCATCACGGCGGCGCCTGGAAAATCGCCTTTGCCGACTTCGCCACGGCGATGATGGCGTTCTTCCTGGTGCTGTGGTTGTTGTCCACGGCCACGCCGGAACAGAAGATCGCCATCGCTGGCTACTTCAAGGACCCGATCGGCTTCTCGGAAAGCGGTACGCCCTACATCATCGACCTGGGTGGCTCGCCGCAGCTGGCGCCGGAAAAGACCATCAACCCCGAAGCCAAGTCCGAGCCGACGCCCGATACCAGCATCCAGCTGGACAAGGACCAGGTCGAGACCATGGCCGAGCAGGTCGAGCGTGAGCGTCTGGAGTTGTTGCTGCAGGAGTTGCAGAACAAGGTCGAGGAAAACCCGCAGCTGCAGAAGTTCAAGGACCAGATCCTGTTCGAGATCACCCAGGACGGCCTGCGCATCCAGATCATGGATGCCGAGAACCGGCCAATGTTCGACATCGGCAGCGCGCGCCTGCAGCCGTACTTCGAAGACATCCTGCTGGCCATGGCCGACACCATCAAGGCAGTGCCGAACAAGATCAGCATCAGCGGCCACACCGATGCCAAGCCGTATGCAGGCAGTGGTGAGTTCGGCAACTGGGAGCTGTCGGCCAACCGCGCCAACGCCGCGCGTCGTGCACTGGTAGCCGGTGGCTATCCGGATGGCCAGGTGGCGCGGGTGGTGGGGTATGCCTCGTCGTCGCTGTTCGACCGCAACAACCCGTTCAACCCGGTCAACCGCCGCATCGACATCATCGTGCTGACCAAGAAGGCCCAGCGCAACATCGAGGGTGAGCAGGGCGCGCCAGAAGCACCGGCTGCCGAGCCTACACCTCCGGCCGCTGCGGCACCGGCTGTGCCAGGGGGGACCGAGCAGGCACCCATGCAGCCGCGTGAACTGCGCCAGAAGCTGAACATCTTCGAAGAGGGCACGTTGAAGATGGATGAGACCAAGGAGCAGTAAACCCTACAGGATCGCGCTGTAGCTGAAGCAAGCGCGGAACCTGTGGGAGCGGTCTTGCCCGCGATCACGGGCGAAGCCCGTGCCAACCACCGCGGTGCCCGCTTCGCGGGCACGCCCGCTCCCACAGGATTGGCGTGGCCCTTGAGCCTTGTGTAGTACCTGCGGGAGCGGGCAGGTCAGTAGGCGTCTTCCGGCAGGCTGGCGATGATCGAGCGGTAGCTGCTCATGCGTTGCGGCTTGATGCGCCCCTCATCCAGCGCCTTGAGCAGCGCACAGCCCGGTTCGCGATCATGCTTGCAATCGCGGAAGCGGCAGGTGCCGAACAGGTCGCGGAACTCAATGAAGCCATCTTCCACATCGCTGCGGCTGACGTGGCCGAGGCCGAATTCGCGGATGCCCGGTGAGTCGATCAGGTCCCCGCCGTTAGGGAAATGGTACAGCCGCGCGGTGGTGGTGGTGTGGGTGCCCTGGCCAGACCATTCCGACAGGTCGCCGACGCGGGTACCGGCGTCCGGCAGCAGGCTGTTGACCAGCGACGACTTGCCCACCCCCGACTGGCCGACGAATACGCTGATGTGGCCGTCGAGCATCTGCTGCAGGCGTTGCATGCCGTCACCTTGGTGTGCCGATACTTCCAGCAGCGGGTAGCCCAGCTCGCGGTAGACCTCCAGCAACGCCTGCAGGCCCGGGCCGTTCTGCTCATCGATCAGGTCGGCCTTGTTCAGCAGCAGCAACGGGCGAATGCCGGCGTGCTCCGCCGCGACCAGGTAACGGTCGATCAGGTTGGGGTGCGGTTCGGGGGCGGGAGCGAAGACGATCACGATCAGGTCAACGTTGGCCGCCACCGGCTTCAACTGGCCGTGGTTGTTCGGCCGACACAGCTCGGTGCTGCGCGGCATCTGCGCGACGATCACGCCGATGCCCTGGTTGCCCGCGCGCCAGACCACCCGATCGCCGGTGACCAGTGCCGGCAGGTTGGCGCGCAAGTGGCAGCGGAACACCTGGCCTGCGGCTTCGCCGTCCTGGGCCTCCACTTCTACTTGTACACCGAAGTGCGCGATCACCAGGCCCAACTGCTCCGGCCCCAGGTCGCCACCCTCCAGTTCCTGCAACACGTGTTGCTCGCGTTTGGCCGCACGCGCGGCGCGCTCGTTCTGGATTTTTTCGATGCGCCAGTTCTGGCGGCGGTTGAGCTGGCGTTTGGCCATGAAGGTTCCGTGCGTGGTGGGGCGAGTTGAAAACGGCAGGCAGTTTAGCACGCCAGGCAGCGGATCATTTGACCGGCCTTCGTGCCGTGAATGGGCGTGCCCTGGCCACTACGCTACTATGAACGCCTATACGAGGAGCCCCTGCATGCAAAACCCACAGAACCTGATCTGGATCGACCTGGAAATGACCGGCCTGGATCCGGACAGCGACGTCATCATCGAGATGGCCACCATCGTTACCGACAGCGAGCTGAACACCCTGGCCGAAGGGCCGGTGATTGCCATCCACCACAGTGATGAAGTGCTGGCACGCATGGACGAGTGGAACACCCGCACCCATGGCGCTTCGGGCCTGACCCAGCGCGTGCGCGAGAGCAAGGTGGGCATGGCTGAAGCCGAGGCGCAGACCATCGCCTTCCTCGAACAGTGGGTGCCAAAAGGCAAGTCGCCGATCTGCGGCAACAGTATCTGCCAGGACCGCCGCTTCCTCTACCGCCACATGCGCAACCTGGAAAAATACTTCCACTACCGCAACCTGGATGTCTCGACCTTGAAGGAGCTCGCTGCACGCTGGGCGCCATCGGTGCGTGACAGCTTCAAGAAGGGCAACACCCACCTGGCGTTGGACGATATCCGCGAATCGATCGCCGAGCTGCGTCACTACCGCGAACACTTCATCAAGCTGTGAGTCGAAAAGGCGCAGATATTGTATCTGCGCCCCCTTTTGGTGCCATGTGCAACTGGTTAGACTGCGCGCCTTTCTCGCCCGCCCGCACGGACCCTGCACCATGTTGTTGATGCTCTACCTCATCGCCATCACCGCCGAAGCCATGACCGGCGCGTTGTCTGCCGGCCGCCGCGGCATGGACTGGTTCGGCGTGGTGCTGATCGCCTGCGTCACCGCCCTGGGTGGCGGCTCGGTGCGCGACGTGCTGCTTGGGCATTACCCGCTGACTTGGGTGAAGCACCCGGAATACCTGGTGTTGACCAGCTGTGCGGCGTTGCTGACCATTTTCATCGCGCCGATGATGCGCCGCCTGCGCTCGCTGTTCCTGGTGCTCGATGCCTTGGGGCTGGTGGCCTTCACCCTGATTGGCTGCATGACTGCGCTGGAAATGGGGCAGGGCATGCTGGTGGCATCGCTCAGTGGGGTGATTACCGGGGTGTTTGGCGGGATCCTGCGGGATATCTTCTGCAATGACATTCCCTTGGTGTTCCGTCGCGAGTTGTACGCCAGCGTCTCGTTTGCAGCGGCCTGGTTCTACCTGGGCTGCGTGTACTTCAAGGTGCCGGCGGAGCAGGCGATGTTGCTGACGTTGTTTGGCGGCTTCCTGTTGCGCCTGCTGGCGATCCGTTTCCACTGGGAAATGCCCAAGTTCCACTACAACGACCAGCAGTAACGCAGTTCTGGCACAACCTGGCCCCTGTGGGAGCGGGCGTGCCCGCGAACACCGGCAGAGCCGGTGCCATCCACCGCGTTGCCTGATTCGCGGGCACGCCCGCTCCCACAAGGGTGGCGTAAGCTCTGGGGCTGGTCCGCTATTGAGCGCCGTGCTGCGCCAGCGCCCACTCCACGTGTTCGCGCACCAGTGCCGAGGCATCCTCGCGCCGCGCCTTCAGCGCCTCGATCACCGGGATGGTCGACGGCGCATTGCCCAGCCCCACCGCCAGGTTGCGCAACCAGCGCTCGTACCCGGCCCGGCGCAGCGGCCCGCCCTCGGTCTTGCGCAGGAAGGTCCGTTCATCCCACAGGAACATCTCGGCCAGTTCGGCGTTTTCCAGGCCATGGCGTGGCTGGAAGTCCTGCTCCTGGCTGGGCCTGGCAAAGCGGTTCCACGGGCAGACGATCTGGCAATCATCGCAACCGAACACCCGGTTACCCATCTTGGCGCGCAGTTCGACCGGGATCGGTCCCCTCAGCTCGATGGTCAGGTAGGAGATGCAACGCCGCGCATCGAGCACATAGGGCCCGACGAAGGCCTGGGTCGGGCAGATGTCCAGGCACGCCTGGCAGCGCCCGCAATGCTCGCTGGCAGTGGCCTCGTCCACCGGCAGCGGCAGGTCGACGAACAGTTCGGCGAGGAAGAAGTAGCTGCCTGCCTTGCGGTTGAGCAACAGCGTGTTCTTGCCGATCCAGCCCAGCCCGGCCTGCTCGGCCAGGGCCTTTTCCAGCACGGGGGCGCTGTCGACGAAGGCGCGGTAGCCGAACGGGCCGATGGCTTCCTGGATGCGGTCGGCCAGGAACTGCACGCGTTTGCGCACCAGCTTGTGGTAGTCCCGACCCAGGGCATAGCGTGACACGTAGGCTTTTTCCGGCTGCGCCAGGCGCTGCGCCATCTGCGTGTCGCCGGGCAGGTAATCCATGCGCAGCGATACCACACGCACCGTGCCGGGGATCAGTTGCTCCGGGTGTGCGCGTTTGCTGCCATGGGCGCCGAGGTATTCCATCTCGCCCTGGTAGCCGGCATCGAGCCAGCGTTGCAGGTGATGTTTGTGTTCGCCAAGGTCGACCCCGGCGATGCCTACATGGGCAAAACCGAGTTCTTGGCCCCAAACCTTGATGGATTGGGCCAGTTGGGCGAGGTCAGGCGTACAAGCGGGCATGGATGGGCAAGGCATAACGGGCTCAGGTGCGTATAATTCTGCCAGACATTGGAGCCTTTGACCGCATGCCGCAGACCAAACACCCCAGCCATGCCCCACAACTGCTCAGCAGCGTGAGCGTCGCCCGCCTGCCGGCGCGGCAGGCGCAGGCCCACAAAGGCGACTTCGGCCATGTGCTGGTGGTCGGTGGCGACCTCGGTACCGGGGGCGCCGCGTTGCTCAGTGCCGAAGCCGCGCTGCGCTGCGGTGCCGGCCTGGTCAGTGTGGCAACCCGCCCTGAACACGTTGCTGCCGGCCTGACCCGCATGCCCGAGGCCATGTGCCTGGGGGTCGAGTCGGCCAACCAGTTGATGGCGGTGCTGGAGCGTGCTTCGGTGCTGGTGGTCGGCCCCGGCCTGGGCCAGGCGGCCTGGGGCCGCAGCCTGCTGTCGGCGGTGGCCAATGCCGAGCGCCCGCAGGTGTGGGATGCCGATGCCCTGAACTTGCTGGCGCGCACCCCGCTGGCCCTGCCCAGTGGCAGCATTCTCACCCCGCACCCGGGGGAAGCGGCGCGGCTATTGGGGATTTCCACCGAGGCGGTGCAGGTCGACCGCCAGGGCGCCGCGCGCAAGCTGGCGCGGCGGTACAACAGTGTCTGCGTGCTCAAGGGCGCTGGCACGCTGGTCGCCGACCCGGCCGGGCAGTTGCTGCTGTGCGAACGTGGCCACCCGGCCATGGCCGGTGCCGGCCTGGGCGATGTGCTGACCGGCGTGCTGGCGGCGCTGTTGGCCCAGGGCCTGGATGCCTGGCAGGCCGCTGGGCTGGGGGTATGGCTGCACGCCTGTGCGGGCGAGCGCCTGGGCGTCAAAGGTAGAGGCCTGGCCGCCAGCGATCTGGCACCGGTCATTCGAGAGTTGTTGGAGGAGCATTCTGCGTGTCTGGCTTAAACCTGTTTTTGGCCGATGAAGCGGCCACGGTCGCCTTCGGCGCACAACTGGCCGAGGTGACCGGCGGTCACGGCGTGATCTTTCTGGAGGGTGACCTGGGCGCGGGCAAAACCACGCTGTCGCGTGGCCTGATCCGTGGCCTGGGCCATACTGGTGCAGTGAAAAGCCCGACCTTCACCGTGGTCGAACCCTACGAAATCGGTGAGGTCCGAGCTTTCCACTTTGACCTGTACCGCCTGGTCGATCCGGAAGAGCTGGAATTCATGGGGATTCGTGATTATTTCGAGGGCGACCCGCTGTGCCTGTTCGAGTGGCCACAAAAGGGTGCGGGCGTTTTGCCAAAGCCTGACCTGACCATTACCATAAGCCCCCAAGCGGGCGGACGCTCGCTGAACCTTTCGCCGCAGGGGGCTCGCGGCGAGGCCTGGTGCGTGGCACTGGCCGAACATCATAAACAGTAAGTGGGGTAGGTATGCGCATACGCGCACTGGTCGCCATCGTTGGGCTGCTGCTGACAACGGTGACCGTTGACGCTCTGGCCGTCACTCAAGTCAAGAGCATGCGCCTGTGGCGCGCGCCAGACAACACGCGGCTGGTCTTCGACCTGTCTGGCCCCGTGCAGCATAGCGTCTTCACCCTGAGCGCACCGGATCGCCTGGTTATCGACATCAATGGTGCGACCCTGGCCGCGCCGTTGAACGTGGCCACCTCCAACACGCCGATCAGCAGCGTGCGTTCGGCCCAGCGCACCCCGACCGACCTGCGTGTGGTGGTCGACCTGAAAAAATCGGTCACCCCAAAAAGCTTCACCCTGGCGCCCAATGCCCAGTACGGCAACCGCCTGGTGGTCGACCTGTACGACCAGGAAGCCGACGCCATCGCCGCCAGTGCGCCAACCCCGCCGCCGACGCCGGTGCAAGCGCCTGCAACCACGCCAGCCGTGCCGGTTACCCCGGCCCAGCCTGCCATCAAGCTGCCGCCGGTGCCCAACGGCAAGCGCGACATCGTGGTGGCCATCGACGCCGGCCACGGCGGCGAAGACCCGGGCGCTTCCGGCTCGCGTGGCCAGCATGAGAAGGACATCGTGCTGCAGATCGCCAAGGAACTGCAGCGCCAGATCAACAGCGAAAAAGGCTTCCGGGCCGAGCTGACCCGCACCGGCGACTATTTCATCCCGCTGCGCAAGCGCACCGAGATCGCCCGCAAGAAGGGCGCCGACCTGTTCATCTCGATCCATGCCGATGCCGCGCCGTCCCGTGCCGCCTTCGGTGCCTCGGTATTCGCCCTGTCCGACCGCGGCGCCACCTCCGAAACCGCACGCTGGCTGGCCGACACGGAAAACCGTTCCGACCTGATCGGCGGGGCCGGTAACGTCAGCCTCGACGACAAGGACCGCATGCTCGCCGGGGTATTGCTCGACCTGTCGATGACCGCCACGCTCAGCTCCAGCCTCAATGTCGGGCAGAAGGTGCTGGGCAACATGGGGCGTATCACCTCGCTGCACAAGCAGCGTGTGGAACAGGCCGGCTTCATGGTGTTGAAGTCGCCGGACATTCCATCGATCCTCGTTGAAACCGGGTTCATCTCGAACAACAACGAAGCCGCCAAGCTTGCTACCGCGAGCCACCAGCAGGCTCTGGCCCGTTCGATCCACACCGGTGTGCGCCAGTACTTCCAGCAGAACCCGCCGCCTGGTACCTACATTGCCTGGCTGCGCGACACCGGCAAGATCGCCGCAGGCCCGCGTGAGCACACGGTCCGCCCTGGCGAGACCTTGGCGATGATCGCGGTTCGCTACCAGGTCAGCGTGACCAGCCTGCGCAACGCCAACAGCCTCAAGAGCGATGAGCTGAAGGTTGGCCAGCGCCTCGATATCCCTGCCACCACATTGGCCGCGCAATGAGTGGTGGCTCCCGCATCCAGCTGCTCAGCCCGCGGCTGGCCAACCAGATTGCCGCCGGCGAGGTTGTCGAGCGGCCGGCTTCGGTCGCCAAGGAGCTGCTGGAGAACAGCCTGGACTCCGGTGCCCGACGCATCGATGTGGAGGTGGAGCAGGGCGGCGTCAAGCTGCTGCGGGTGCGTGACGATGGCAGCGGCATTTCCGCCGATGACCTGCCGCTGGCCCTGGCCCGCCACGCCACCAGCAAGATCCGCGAACTGGAAGACCTCGAAGGGGTATTGAGCCTGGGCTTCCGCGGTGAGGCCCTGGCCTCGATCAGCTCGGTGGCGCGCCTGACCCTGACCTCGCGTACCGCCACTGCGAGCGAAGCCTGGCAGGTGGAAACCGAAGGCCGCGACATGACTCCCCGGGTGCAGCCAGCGGCGCATCCGGTCGGCACGTCGGTGGAAGTGCGCGATCTGTTCTTCAACACCCCGGCGCGGCGCAAGTTCCTCAAGGCCGAAAAGACCGAATTCGACCACCTGCAGGAAGTCATCCGGCGCCTGGCACTGGCGCGCTTCGATGTCGGCTTCCACCTGCGTCACAACGGCAAGAGCGTCCTCAGCCTGCACGAAGCCCACGACGAAATCGCCCGTGCACGGCGGGTAGGCGCCATTTGCGGCCCGGGCTTCATGGAGCAGGCACTGCCGATCGACGTGGAGCGCAACGGCCTGCGCTTGTGGGGCTGGGTCGGCCTGCCGACCTTCTCGCGCAGCCAGGCCGACCTGCAGTATTTCTTCGTCAATGGCCGTGCGGTGCGCGACAAGCTGGTCGCCCACGCCGTGCGCCAGGCCTACCGCGACGTGCTGTTCAATGGCCGGCACCCGACCTTCGTGCTGTTCCTGGAGCTGGAGCCCAACGGCGTCGACGTCAACGTGCACCCGACCAAGCATGAAGTGCGTTTCCGTGAAGGGCGCTCGGTGCACGATTTCCTCTATGGCACCCTGCATCGCGCCTTGGCCGACGTGCGCCCGGAAGACCAGCTGGCCGCGCCTGCCGCCGTGCCGGAGATCATCCGCCCCAGCGGGCCGCTGGCCGGTGAATTCGGCCCACAGGGCGAAATGCGCCTGGCCTCGCCGGTGCTCGAACAGCCACGCGCCCCGCAGCAGTCATATGCCGGTGGCGGCAGCGGCGCAGGTTACCAGTACCAGTACACCCCGCGCCCCGCGCAAGCGCTGCCGGCCGCCGAGGCGCAGGCGGTGTATCGCGAGTTCTACAAGCCGCTGGAGGAAGGCGTGGCCGCGGCGTCGACGCTGCCCGAAAGCCACGGCGATATCCCCCCGCTGGGCTACGCCCTGGCCCAGCTCAAGGGCATCTACATCCTGGCCGAGAACGCCATCGGCCTGGTGCTGGTGGACATGCACGCGGCCCACGAGCGCATCATGTACGAGCGCCTGAAGGTGGCCATGGCCAGCGAAGGCCTCAGTGGCCAGCCGCTGCTGGTGCCCGAGACCCTGGCCCTGAGCCAGCGCGAAGCCGACTGCGCCGAAGAGCACGCGCAATGGTTCCAGCGCCTGGGCTTCGAACTGCAGCGCCTGGGCCCCGAGACCTTGGCAATTCGCCAGATTCCGGCCTTGCTCAAGCAGGCCGAGGCCAACCGCCTGGTGCAGGATGTGCTCGCCGACCTGATGGAGTACGGCACCAGCGACCGTATCCAGGCGCACCTGAACGAGCTGCTCGGCACCATGGCCTGCCACGGCGCCGTGCGCGCCAACCGGCGCCTGGCGATCCCCGAGATGAACGCCCTGCTGCGCGACATGGAAAACACCGAGCGCAGCGGCCAGTGCAACCACGGCCGTCCCACCTGGACCCAGATGGGCCTGGACGACCTGGACAAACTCTTCCTACGCGGTCGATGACATGAGCGGCAAGCCCCCTGCAATATTCCTGATGGGCCCGACGGCAGCCGGCAAGACCGACTTGGCCATCGAGCTGACCAAGGTCCTGCCCTGTGAACTCATCAGCGTCGATTCGGCCCTGGTCTACCGCGGCATGGACATCGGTTCGGCCAAGCCTTCGAAGGAAATCCTCGCCGCCCACCCGCACCGGCTGATCGACATTCGCGATCCGGCCGAGAGCTACTCGGCTGCGCAGTTCCGGGCCGATGCCCTGGAGGCCATGGCTGAAATCACTGCCCGCGGCAAGATCCCCTTGCTGGTCGGCGGCACCATGCTCTATTACAAGGCATTGCTCGAGGGGCTGGCCGACATGCCGGCCGCCGATGCTGCGGTACGTGCCGAGCTGGAAGCCCAGGCCGAGGCCCTGGGCCTGGCCGAACTGCACCGCCAGCTGGCGGAGGTCGACCCGGAGTCGGCGGCGCGCATCCACCCCAACGACCCGCAACGGTTGATCCGCGCGCTGGAGGTGTACCGGGTGAGCGGCGAGAGCATGACAGCCCATCGCCAGCGTCAATTCGCGGAAAGTCGCGGCGCAGACGCAGGCGCTGGCGGACATTTGCCCTATACTGTCGCAAGTTTGGCGATTGCTCCTACAGATCGTCACATTTTGCATCAGCGAATTGCGTTACGATTTTCGCAAATGTTGGAACAGGGCTTTGTCGATGAGGTCCGATCGCTGCGAGCCAGAAGTGACTTGCACGCGGGGCTGCCGTCTATACGGGCAGTGGGGTATCGGCAAGTCTGGGACTACCTCGACGGCAAGCTGACTGAGAATGAGATGCGTGAACGCGGTATCATCGCTACCCGGCAGCTGGCCAAGCGGCAGTTCACCTGGTTGCGTGGCTGGCCTGAAGTGCATTGGCTTGACAGCCTGGCCTGCGACAATCTGTCCCGCACCTTGAAATACCTTGGGGCCATCTCCATATTGAGCTGAGTCCCTGCTGATTGCCGTCTATTCTTGCGAAGGGGCGGCCTAATTTATCGATTTTCTTGATTTTCTATTATTGATCCTTACAGGAGTGCGGCATATGTCAAAAGGGCATTCGCTACAAGACCCTTACTTGAACACCTTGAGAAAAGAAAAGGTCCCGGTATCCATCTACCTGGTCAACGGGATCAAACTGCAGGGCTCGATCGAATCCTTCGACCAGTTCGTGGTACTGCTGAAGAACACCGTCAGCCAGATGGTCTACAAGCACGCCATCTCGACCGTGGTTCCTGCACGTCCGGTTCGCCTGCCAAGCCCGTCCGATTCCGATCACGGCGACAGCGAGCCAGGCAACGCCTGATAGGAGCCTGCATTGTTCTTTGAGCGCCACGGTGGTGGTGAGCGGGCGTTGCTCGTTCACTTGGAAGGTCAGAACCCTGAGGCGCGCGAAGACCCGCAGGAGTTTCAGGAGCTGGCATTGTCGGCCGGTGCCGACATCGTCTCGCTGGTCACGGTGTCCAGGCATCAGCCTTCCGCCAAATACCTGATTGGCACTGGCAAGGTCGAGGAGTTGCACGACCTGGTCCATGCCGAACAGGTAGACCTGGTGATTTTCAATCACACCCTCACGCCCAGTCAGGAGCGCAACCTCGAACGTGTGTTCGAGTGCCGTGTGCTCGATCGTACCGGGCTGATCCTCGACATCTTCGCCCAAAGGGCGCGTACCCATGAAGGCAAGCTGCAGGTCGAACTGGCCCAGCTCGAGCACATGAGCACGCGGCTGGTTCGCGGCTGGACCCACCTTGAACGGCAGAAGGGTGGTATCGGCCTGCGCGGCCCGGGTGAAACCCAGCTCGAAACCGACCGCCGCCTGTTGCGGGTACGTATTCGGCAGATCAAGTCACGCCTGGAAAAGGTGCGCAGCCAGCGTGAGCAGGCGCGTCGCGGGCGCAAGCGCGCGGATATCCCGTCGGTGTCGCTGGTGGGTTATACCAACGCCGGCAAATCCACGCTGTTCAATGCCCTGACCGCATCCGAGGTGTATGCCGCGGACCAGCTGTTCGCCACCCTCGACCCGACCCTGCGCCGGCTCGAACTGAACGACCTGGGGCCGATCGTGCTGGCTGACACCGTGGGTTTCATTCGCCACCTGCCGCACAAGCTGGTCGAGGCATTTCGGGCTACGCTCGAAGAGTCGAGCAACTCCGACCTGTTGCTGCATGTGATCGACGCCCATGAGCCAGAGCGCATGGAGCAGATCGAGCAGGTACTGGCGGTGTTGGGCGAGATTGGTGCCGAAGGGTTGCCGATCCTCGAGGTGTATAACAAACTCGACTTGCTCGAAGATGTCGAGCCGCAGATCCAGCGCAATGCCGATGGCAAGCCTGAGCGGGTCTGGGTATCGGCACGCGATGGGCGTGGCCTGGAGCTGGTCGGCCAGGCGATTGCCGAGTTGCTGGGGGATGATCTGTTTGTCGGTACCCTGTGTCTGGAGCAGCGTTTTGCTCGCTTGCGCGCGCAATTCTTTGCCCTGGGTGCCGTGCAGAGTGAAGCGCATGATGAAGAAGGGCGCAGCCTGCTGAGCGTGCGACTGCCCAGGGTGGAACTGAATCGCCTGGTCAGCCGCGAAGGCATGGAGCCGCAAGTGTTTGTCGAGCAACACACTTTGCAATAAATGCTCGTCGAGGTCGCCGGGCAGCAGTGACAGGCATTCTGTAGCATTGGACGGCGCGCCGTGGGCGCGTCTTTGCTTTATCAGATGGAGAGCGCTATGGCTTGGAACGAGCCGGGTGGCAACTCGAACAATCAGGATCCCTGGGGCGGCCGCCGTGGTGGCGGTGGCGGCGGTGGTGACAAGAAAGGTCCGCCGGATCTGGACGAGGCCTTCCGCAAATTGCAGGACAGCCTGAACGGCATGTTCGGCAGTGGCAAGAAACGTGGCGGCGGCGACCGCAATGTCGGCAAGGGCGGTGGCCTGGGCCTGCTGGGCATCGGCCTGGCGGTACTGGCGGCCATCTGGCTGTACAGCGCCGTGTATGTCGTCGACGAGCAGGAGCAGGCCGTGGTGCTGCGCTTCGGCAAGTACTATGAAACGGTCGGTCCTGGCCTGAACATCTACTTCCCGCCGATCGATCGCAAGTACATGGAAAACGTCACGCGTGAGCGTGCCTACACCAAGCAGGGCCAGATGCTGACCGAAGACGAGAACATCGTCGAGGTGCCGCTGACTGTGCAGTACAAGATCAGCAACCTGCAGGACTTCGTGCTCAACGTCGACCAGCCTGAGGTGAGCCTGCAGCACGCGACCGAAAGCGCCCTGCGCCACGTGGTGGGTTCCACCTCGATGGACCAGGTGCTGACCGAGGGCCGCGAGCAGATGGCCGTGGATATCCGCGAACGCCTGCAGCGCTTCCTCGACAACTACCGCACGGGTATCACCGTTACCCAGGTCAACGTGCAGAGCGCGGCAGCCCCGCGTGAGGTGCAGGAAGCCTTCGACGACGTGATCCGTGCCCGTGAAGACGAGCAGCGTGCGCGCAACCAGGCCGAGTCCTACGCCAACGGCGTGGTGCCGGAAGCGCGTGGCCAGGCCCAGCGCATCATCGAGGATGCCAACGGTTATCGTGACGAAGTCATTGCCCGTGCCAAGGGTGAGGCCGACCGCTTCACCAAGCTGGTTGCCGAGTACCGCAAGGCACCTGACGTGACCCGTCAGCGCCTGTACCTGGAGACCATGCAGGAGGTCTACAGCAATTCGAGCAAGGTCATGGTGGCAACCAAGGACGGGCAGAACAACCTGCTCTACCTGCCGCTGGACAAGATGGTCGAAGGCAGCCGCAACCCGTCCGCGCCAACCACCAGCGTGTCGCCATCGGTCAACGATGCGGCCGCCCGTGCGGCGCAGGACCTGCAACAGCAACAGCAGCCGCTGCGCACTAGGGAGAGCCGCTGATGAGCAACCGATCGCTGATCGCCCTGATCGCCGCCGTGGTCCTGGCCATCGTTGCCTGGAACAGCTTCTATATCGTGTCCCAGACCGAGCGTGCGGTACTGCTGCGCTTCGGTAAGGTAGTCCAGGCGGATGTCCAGCCGGGCCTGCACGTGAAGATTCCGTACGTGAACCAGGTACGCAAGTTCGACGCCCGCCTGATGACCCTCGACGCCCCGACCCAGCGGTTCCTGACCCTGGAAAAGAAAGCGGTGATGGTCGACGCCTACGCCAAGTGGCGCGTCAAGGATGCCGAGCGCTTCTATACCGCTACCTCCGGCATGAAGCAGATTGCCGACGAGCGTCTGTCGCGTCGTCTGGAAAGCGGCCTGCGTGACCAGTTCGGTAAACGTACCCTGCACGAGGTGGTTTCCGGTGAACGTGACGCGCTGATGGCTGACATCACTGCATCGCTCAACCGCATGGCCGCCAAGGAGCTGGGTATCGAGGTGGTCGACGTACGCGTCAAGGCCATCGACCTGCCGAAGGAAGTCAACCGCAGCGTGTTCGATCGCATGAGCACCGAGCGTGAGCGTGAAGCCCGCGAGCACCGCGCCAAGGGTAACGAGCTGGCTGAGGGTATCCGTGCCGATGCCGACCGTCAGCGTCGTGTACTGCTGGCCGAGGCCTATCGCGAGGCAGAGGAAACCCGCGGTGACGGCGACGCCCAGGCGGCCGCCATCTACGCCAAGGCCTACACCCAGGACGCCGATTTCTATGCGTTCTACCGTAGCCTGCAGGCCTACCGCGAGAGCTTCTCGAGCAAGAGCGACGTGCTGGTCCTGGACCCGAAGAACGAGTTCTTCCGCTTCCTGGACAAGAGCAAGCCGTGATGCTCAGGCCCTGATTCCAATGCAGCGGCCCCCGCCTGGCAGCTAAAACGCCTGGCGGGGTGCATCCTGATGGAAAAGGGGTGTATGATGAGGCAGCCGGGAAATTTCCCGGCTTTTTTGCGTCTGCAAGGTTGATTGGCAAACCGCCAGTTGACGGTTTGGTCAGGTCGCATGGCAATTCGAGGGTATCGGGTACGGTGGCTGCGCTGGGATCAGTGCTGCCCGCTGCTGTGCGCGATACCGGCTTTACTGACGGCTCGCCTGCTGGCAAGCCACCCGGACCAGAGGGGAAATGGCGTAATGGCAACGGTAGACCGCTGGCTGCTGCCAGATGGCATCGAGGAAGTACTGCCACCTGAAGCTGCGCGCATCGAAATCGCGCGCCGCCAGGTGTTGGACCTGTTCCAGAGTTGGGGCTACGAACTGGTCGTCACCCCGCATATCGAGTACCTGGAGTCGCTGCTCACCGGCGCCGGCCAGGACCTGGATCAGCGCACCTTCAAGGTGGTGGACCCGCAGTCCGGCCGCCTGATGGGCTTCCGCGCCGACTTCACCCCGCAGGTGGCACGCATCGATGCTCACACCTTGCGCCGTGAAGGCCCGAGCCGCCTGTGCTATGCCGGTAGCGTGCTGCACGCCCAGCCGCGTGCCCTGTCCACCTCGCGCAGCCCGATCCAGCTGGGTGCCGAGCTGTACGGCGATGCCAGCCCTACCAGCGATGTCGAAGTCATCAGCCTGATGCTCGCCACGCTGCAACTGGCCGATGTACCGGATGTGCACATGGACCTCGGCCACGTCGGTATCTACCGCGGCCTGGCCCGTGCTGCCGGGCTGTCTGGTGCGGTTGAGCAGCAGCTGTTCGACGCCCTGCAGCGCAAGGCCGTCGATGAGGTCCAGGCGTTGACCGCCGACTTGCCAAAGGACCTGGGCAACATGCTGCGCGCGCTGGTCGAGCTGTGCGGTGGTCGTGAAGTGCTGGCCGAGGCCCGCGTGCGCCTGGGCCGTGCCCCGGCCAGCGTGCTGGCGGCCCTGGACGACCTGCTGGCGATCGCCGATCGCCTGGCATCGCGCTTCCCCGACCTGCCGCTGTACTTCGACCTCGGCGAACTGCGCGGTTACCACTACCACACTGGCGTGGTGTTTGCCGTGTTCGTGCCTGGCGAAGGCCAATCGATCGCCCAGGGCGGGCGCTACGACGACATCGGCGCTGACTTTGGCCGGGCGCGCCCGGCTACCGGTTTCTCCACGGATTTGAAGACCCTGGTCACACTGGGGCGAGCGGAGGTCGTATTGCCAGCTGGCGGCATCTGGATGCCGGACAGTGGCGATGCGGCCCTCTGGCAGCAAGTCTGCCAGTTGCGCAACGAGGGCCAGCGTGTGGTCCAGGCTCTGCCTGGCCAGCCGTTGAGTGCTGCCCTCGAAGCGGATTGTGATCGGCAATTGATTCAGCAAGACGGGCGCTGGCAGGTTCTGCCGCTGACCCAGTGAGTTTCTGCGTCGGCAACAGGCCGACAACCAAGTTTGCGTGAATGAGGACCAATGTAATGGGTAAGAATGTCGTCGTCCTGGGCACCCAGTGGGGTGATGAGGGCAAAGGCAAGATCGTCGATCTGCTGACCGAACATGCTGCCGCCGTAGTGCGCTACCAGGGTGGCCACAACGCGGGTCACACCCTGGTGATCAATGGTGAAAAGACCGTTCTGCACCTGATTCCCTCGGGCATCCTGCGTGAAGGCGTACAGTGCCTGATCGGCAACGGCGTGGTCGTTGCACCGGACGCGCTGATGCGTGAGATCACCAAGCTGGAAGAGAAGGGCGTACCGGTGCGTGAGCGCCTGCGCATTTCCCCGGCTGCGCCGCTGATCCTGTCGTACCACGTGGCCCTGGACCAGGCCCGCGAAAAAGCCCGTGGCGAAGCCAAGATCGGCACCACCGGCCGTGGTATCGGCCCAGCCTATGAAGACAAGGTCGCACGTCGCGGCCTGCGGGTCGGCGACCTGTTCCACCGCGAGCGTTTCGCTGCCAAGCTGGGTGAGCTGCTGGACTACCACAACTTCCAGCTGGTGAACTACTACAAAGAGCCGGCCATCGACTTCCAGCAGACCCTGGACGAGTGCATGGCCTACGCCGAACAGCTCAAGCCGATGATGCTCGACGTCACTGCCGAGCTGCACAACCTGCGCCGCGCCGGCAAGGACATCATGTTCGAAGGCGCCCAGGGTTCGCTGCTGGACATCGACCACGGTACCTACCCGTACGTTACCAGCTCCAACACTACCGCTGGCGGTATCTCCACCGGTTCCGGCGTTGGCCCGATGTACCTCGACTACATCCTCGGTATCACCAAGGCCTACACCACTCGCGTGGGTTCCGGCCCGTTCCCGACCGAACTGTTCGACGAGACTGGCGCTACCCTGGCCAAGCGTGGCCACGAGTTCGGTTCCACCACTGGCCGTGCCCGTCGTTGCGGCTGGTTCGATGCCGTCATCCTGCGTCGCGCCATCGACGTCAACAGCATCTCGGGCATCTGCCTGACCAAGCTGGACGTACTGGACGGCCTGGAAACCATCAACATCTGCGTCGGCTACAAGAACGAGAATGGTGCCGTCATCGACGCGCCTTCCGATGCCGACAGCTACATCGGCCTGGAGCCGGTGTACGAAGAGATGCCAGGCTGGAGCGAGTCGACCCTGGGCGCCAAAACCCTGGAAGAACTGCCAGCTAATGCGCGTGCCTACATCAAGCGCATCGAAGCGCTGATCGGTGCTCCGATCGACATCATCTCCACTGGCCCGGACCGCAACGAAACCATCGTGCTGCGTCATCCGTTCGCCTGATCTGCCTTCCAGGTTGATCTGACGCCGTGGTCCTGAAAGGGGCCGCGGCGTTTTCATTTGTGCTTTCCTGCACCGGCCTCTTCGCGGGCTTGCCCGCTCCCACAGAGCCTCCACAAATTTCAGAATGTGCGGGGTCCCTGTGGGAGCGGGCAAGCCCGCGAAGAGGCCGGTACAGGAAACCCCATTGCTAAACCTTGGCGCTTATCCCTGCTGCCTCCGGCACAACCCTTGCTGTAAGAAGTTTCTGAAGATGCCATCAAAGTAGTGGCGCCAGAATACACGAGGGTTACACCGTGTCTGCCATCCTCTCACTGTTACGAAGCCGCCTTTTGCGGCCTGTGTTTGTTGCCCTTGGTATCGCTCTTTTGGTGCAGGTGTTGGTGGCCGTTGCGCTCACCCGCAGCACGGTCACGGCCCTGGAGGCCGAACTGGGCGAGCGCCTGGGCAACGACAGTCGCGAACTCGCCGGCGACCTCGAACAAGCCGGACAAGATGTCCGCTCGGGCCTCGACAGCCTGTCCAGCAGCACTCGCCAGCGCCTGAGCGCCGGCTTGTCGGCGCGCCTGCAAAGCGAACAGCAGCAACTGCGCAGTACCCTGGAAAAGAACCTCAAGGACTCCGCCAACGATATGGCCGAGCTGCTCGCCTCGGTCGCCCCGCGCGCGATCTGGGATAACGATGTGCCAGTGCTATCGGACTTTGCCCGCCGTGCCCAGCGCAACCCCAACGTGTTGTTCGTGGTTTATGACGATGCCCAAGGCCAGCACCTGACCCGCTATCTGAACCGGCAAAACCCGATCAACCAGGCGCTGATGGACAAGGGGCAGGGCGAGCGTGCGCTGGACAAGGTGATCGATGCCGCCCGGCATGACCCGGCGGTGTATTTTGTCGAAGCTTCGATCAGCCCCAATGGTGCGGAAATCGGCAAGGTGGTGATGGGGGTGTCCACCGCCGGCATCGACCAGGAACTGAAAGCCCTCGACCAGCGCTTCGCAGCCCTGATTGCCAGCGGCGAGCAGCTGGTTGGCGACAGCCTGGTCGGTGCGGCGGCCGACAGTGGCAAGACCCTGCGAGAGCGCCTGGAAAAGGCCCAAGGCAGTGCTGCTGCCATGCAGGCCAACACCGCCCAGACCGTGCGCGATGCCGCCGCCGAGCTGCGTTGGCGGATCGGCCTGGGCCTGGTGCTGGTGGGGCTGGGCGTTCTGTTGGTGGTGGCCGTGGTGCTTGGCCGGCGGGTGCTGAGCAAGTTGCGCCTGTTGATTGCTGCGCTCGACGACCTGGCGGCCGGCGAAGGTGACCTCACCAAGCGCGTGCCGCTGGACAGCCGCGACGAAATCGGCGACATGGCCTCGGCGGTAAACCGCTTTGTCGACAAGCTGCAACCCATCGTGCGCGAGGCCGGCGAGGTGGCCCAGCGTACCGGGGTCGAGATCGGCGCGATGGCCCAGCGCAACGCAGGCGCCGATGCTGCCGCTGCGTTGCAGCGCGATGAAGTGGCGGCCAGCCTGCGCGACCTGTCGAGCATGGCTGATGAGGCCCAGGCCGAAAGCCAGGCGATGCAGGCGGCGCTGCAACAAGTCGTGGATATCCGCCAAGCCACCGATGAAAACAGCCGCACCTCGACCCAGCTGGCGGGCTTGATCGAGAACCTGGCCGAGCAAGTGGAGACCGGCTCGCAGGTGATCGAGCGGCTGGCCAAGCAGAGTGAACAGATTGAAGTGGTGCTGACGGTGATCCACGGTATTGCCGAACAGACCAACCTGTTGGCCCTCAACGCTGCCATCGAGGCTGCCCGGGCAGGCGAGACCGGGCGCGGGTTCGCCGTTGTGGCTGATGAAGTGCGGGCGTTGGCGAGCAAGACGCAAAGCTCCACCGGCGACATCCAGGCGCATATCGCCGCCTTGCAGAAAGGCGCCAAGGAAGCCGTGGCGACCATCAGCCAGGCCGGGCTCAAGGCCAGCGAAGGGCTGCTGGTGCTGCGCGACAACGAACGCCGCCAGCAGTCGGTGCAGGTGGCGGTCGAGCAGGTGCATGCGGCGATCGGCCTGGCGACCCGGGCCGCTGAACAGCAGGCCCATGGTGCACAGGCGGTACGGGGGCGAGTGGAGAACATCCATGCACAGGCCGAGCGCTCGGCCGAGGTGGTGATGCAGACCACGGCCAGCAGCAAGGTGCTGGATGACCTGGCCGCGCAACTGCGGGCAAGCCTTGGCCAGTTCCGAGCCTGATGCGGTCGCTGTAGGAGCGGCCTTGCGTCGCGATGGGCTGCGCAGCAGACCCAGGATATCGGCTCAAACGCACAAATTGCCGGGGCTGCTGCGCAGCCCTTCGCGACACAAGGCCGCTCCTACAAGGGCGGCGTTGCTATGATGGTGGCGACAGATGACAAAGGGAGTTGTTCATGTCTGCCCAACTGGTCGCCGCCCCGGCGGAGCTGGACTTTCTTCATTGCGATGGCATCGTCGTCACTGCGCCAATGACCGCCTTCCAGGCCTACTGCGCCATGACCTCGCACGTCCCGGGCTGGCTGGCCGTGGCCTTCCGCTTGCGCGATGGCATCTCGCGGCGGTTCCATGTTGCCGCCATCCACGGTTTCTCATCACGCAGCCCCGAGCAGGTGCCGGCAGTGGGCGAGCTTCTGGATTTCTTCACTGTCGAGGCGATCAGTGACCAGCAACTGGTCCTGACTTCGCGCGACACGCACCTGGCGGTAATGGTGAGCCTGGACCTGGCTGAAGCAGGGCAGGGGCGGCAACACTTGCGCGTAACCACCTCGGTGCAGTGCTTCAACAGGTTCGGCCGCCTCTACATGCTGCCGGTCGGCAAGGCTCACGGGCCTATCGTGCGGCGCATGCTGCGCAACATCGCCTGAAGGCTGCTTCGCGGGCAAGCCCGCGAAGCAGGTTACGCCTTGTTCAGATACATCCGCGTAGTCAGCAGGTAAACCGGCAACCCTGACACCACGATCAGCAGTGCCGCGTAAGGCGCTGCTGCCGCGAACTCGACGTTGGCGGTATGGGCCCACACCTCGGTGGCCAAGGTGGTCATGCCGGTAGGGCTGAGCAGCAATGTCGCGGTCAATTCCTTCATGGCATCCAGAAACACCAGCGCAAAGGCCGCTGCCATGGCCGGGAAGATGATCGGCAAGGTCACCCGGCAGAACGCGGCAAAGCTGTTCGCGCCCAAGGTGCGTGCGGCTTCCTCCAGCGTCGGCGAAGCCTTGTTCAGCGCAGTACGCACAGGCGACTGGGCCAGTGGCAGGAACAGCAGCGCGTAGGCGAGCAACAACAAGGCCGTGGTCTGGTACAGCGCCGGTACATAGTGCAGGGCGAAGAACACCAGGGTCAGGGCAATCACCAGGCCGGGTAGGGCGTGCAGCAGGTACGGCAGGCGTTCGGCCCAGATTGCCAGGCGGCCTTTGTAGCGCACCACCAGGAAGCTGATCGGCAGGGCCAGGAGCACGCAGAAGCCGGCACCGCCAAGCGACACCGAAAGCGAGGTGAACAGCGCCTTGGAAATGGCCGCTACCGGGAAGGCCGCTGATGAACCCACGCTCAGCCAATAGCCGAGCATGGCCAGCGGAATACCGCTGCCCAGCACTGCCAGGGCGACACAGAACAGCTGGGCCAGTACGGCCCAGCCGCGTAGCCGCACCGGCTGCGCGCGGCGTGCCACGCCCTGGCCGATGCGCACGTGGCGGGCCTTGCCGCGCACGCGCAATTCCAGCCACAGCATCACCAGGCACAGCGCCAGCAGTACAGCCGAGAGCATGGCCGCATTGGCATTGCTGAACTCCAGTTCGAACTGCTGGTAGATCGCCGTGGTGAAGGTCTGCAGGCCGAGAATCGACAGCGCGCCGAACTCCACCAGCATGTGCAGGGCAATCAGCAGCGCACCGCCGAGCATCGATGGCCACAGCAGCGGCAGGGTGACCTTGACGAATACACCCCAGCGGCTGCAGCCGAGGGTGCGTGCCGACTCCTCCAGCGAGGTATCGAGGTTGCGCAGGGTCGCCGCCACCGGCAGGAACACCAGCGGGTACTTGGACAGGGCCATGACCAGGATCGCCCCGCCCAGGCCTTCGAAGTCCGAGCTCAGCGATACCCAGGTGAAGCTGCTGACGAACGACGGTACGGCGAACGGCAGGCACAGCACCACGCCCCACAGCCTGCGCCCGACCAGGTTGCTGCGCTCCAGCAACCAGGCCAGGGCCAGGCCGACCACCATGCAGGCCAGCGTCACCCCGACCATCAGCATCAGGGTGTTGCGCATCAGCCCCCAGACAAACGGCCGCCACAGCAGGTGCAAGGCTTCGCGCCAGCCGGCTTCCCAGGCTTTGATGGCGACATAGGCCAATGGCAGCAAGCTCATTGCCACCAGGAACAGCACAGGCAGCACCACCCAGACGGAAGGGCGCTTGCGGCGCGGCACGAAGCGTACCGGTACCGGCTCGGACAGGGCGGCAGTCATCAGAGCAGGCCGACCTCGCGTTCAAGCTCGATGGCTTCCTCGGCATTGCCCAGGTCCGCCGGCGAGATCTTTGGCGGGCGCAGCTCTTCGAACGGCTTCAGGCCACGGTCGGAAACCATGCCCTTGTGCAGCGGGTACTCGGCGGTGGTCTGGGTGATCACGCGCTGGCCTTCTTCGCTGGCCATCCAGTTGAGCAGGGCCTGGGCTTCCTTCGGGTGCTTGCTGGCCTTGACCGCTGCAGCGCCGGAGATGGTTACCAGGTTGCCGGCATCGCCGTCGGCCAGGTAGTACAGCCTGGAGTCGAGCTTGCCGCGCTCGCGTTCCAGTGCATACCAGTAGTAGTTGTTCACCAGTACGGCAGCGACTTCGCCTTTTTCCACGGCCTTCAGGGCGACCATGTTGTTGGTGTAGGTCTTGCCGAAGGCTTTCAGGCCGGTGAGCCATTCTTCGGTGGCTTCGCGCCCGTGCATCTTCAGGATAGCCACGGCCTGTTCCTGGAATGCGCCGCTGGTGGGTACATAGCCGACGCGGCCATCCCATTCAGGGCCGGCAAAATCCATGACGGTGGTTGGCAGGTCCTTTTCGTCGATCTTCTTCGGGTTGTACACGACGACGCGGGTACGTGCAGTGACGCCCATCCAGGTGCCGTTGGCGCCAACGTACTCCTTGGGCAGCATGTTCAGCGTGGCATCGTCGATCTTCGCCAGCAGGCCCAACTCGCCCAGGTTGTTCAGCGGCGGCGACTCTTCGGTGTAGATGATGTCGGCCGGCGAGCGGTCGCCTTCCTCGATGATCTGGCTGGCCAGCTGGTTGCTGCTGCCCTTGCGAATATTGATGTGGATACCGGTCTTGGCCTCGTAGGCCTTGGCGATGGCTTCGCCGATTTCCTTGTGCTGGCCGTTGTACATGGTCAGGGTGACCGGTGCATCTGCCATGGCGGCCGGAGCGCCGATGACCAGGCTCAGCACGGCGGCGGCCAAGGTACGCATCAGCGGTTGCGGGCGGATCGTCATGCGGGTACTTCCTCGCTTACGGCTACATATTTGGAAACAATGGTAAACGAAATCGTTTCTCAAGTGGCCGGATGAGGAGAAATTCATGGGCAGACTTTGGGCGGAGTTGGAAGATGGCCGTCGATAGGAGGGCTGTGCCTGTGAGATCGAGCTATTTCGGCGAGCGAGGAGGGGGCGATACAAAAATCGCAGGCAAGAAAAAACCCACTAGCAAGCTAGTGGGTTTTTGTATGGTGCCCAGGAGAAGACTCGAACTTCCACGACCGTTAAGTCACTGATACCTGAAACCAGCGCGTCTACCAATTCCGCCACCTGGGCAAAGCTTTACATCATCTGCAGAAGGCGACTATCGTTCGCTTTCACACAGTAGTAACAGATCCTTGGTCATCTGTTACTTGAAAATATTTGGTGCCCAGGAGAAGACTCGAACTTCCACGGCCGTTAAGCCACTGATACCTGAAACCAGCGCGTCTACCAATTCCGCCACCTGGGCACACATTCGAGATTAAAAGATGCTTTACAGCGTCGTTCATCTCTACTACAACTTCGGGGTTGTCCGTCGTTGTGGTGCGCACTATACGGACGGTCCGGGGGGCTGTAAACCCCCTGAGCAAAAAAAATTTCAAAAAATTCAACTTGTTGATTCCGCAGGCCTATTCCTGCCCGCCGGAGGTGCCGGTGGGGCTGTCCAAGGCTGACATTTCCGGTTTCAATACGCCTATGCCAGAATTCCTATCTATATACCCCAAGGTGAACCCCTTCTGATGGCCGATTGGCAATCCCTCGATCCCGAGGCCGCTCGCGAAGCGGAAAAATACGACAACCCCATTCCCAGCCGTGAGCTGATCCTGCAGCGCCTTGCCGACCGTGGCGAACCGGCCGCGCGCGAGGAGCTGGCGGCCGAGTTCGGTCTTCACGACGAAGACCAGATCGAAGCCCTGCGCCGCCGCCTGCGCGCCATGGAGCGTGACGGCCAGCTTATCTATACCCGGCGCGGCACTTATGCCCCGGTGGACAAGCTGGACCTGATCTGCGGCCGCGTCTCCGGCCACCGTGACGGCTTCGGCTTCCTGATCCCCGATGACGGCAGCGAAGACCTGTTCCTCAGCCCGGCGCAGATGCGCCTGGTGTTCGATGGCGACCGCGGCCTGGCCCGCGTGTCTGGCGTCGATCGCCGTGGCCGCCGCGAAGGCGTGCTGGTCGAGATCATTTCCCGTGCCCACGAAAGCGTGGTCGGCCGTTACTTCGAAGAAGGCGGCATCGGCTACGTGACCCCGGACAACCCGAAGATCCAGCAGGAAGTGCTGGTGACCGCCGGGCGCAATGGTGGCGCGAAGATCGGCCAGTTCGTCGAGATCAAGATCACCCACTGGCCAACCCCGCGCTTCCAGCCGCAGGGCGATGTGGTCGAAGTCATCGGCAACTACATGGCACCGGGCATGGAAATCGACGTTGCCCTGCGCAGCTACGACATCCCGCACGTCTGGCCCAAGGAAGTGATCAAGGAAGCGCGCAAGTTCCGCTCCGAAGTCGAAGAGAAGGACAAGGAGAAGCGTGTCGACCTGCGCCACCTGCCGTTCGTTACCATCGACGGCGAGGACGCCCGCGACTTCGACGATGCGGTGTATTGCGAACCACTGGGCAAGCTGCGTCTGTTCTCCGGCGGCTGGCGCCTTTATGTGGCCATCGCCGACGTGTCCAGCTACGTGCGCCTGGGCTCGGCCCTGGACGTCGAAGCCCAGCAGCGCGGCAACTCGGTGTACTTCCCCGAGCGCGTGGTGCCGATGCTCCCCGAGGAACTGTCCAACGGCCTGTGCTCGCTGAACCCGCATGTCGATCGCCTGGCCATGGTCTGCGAAATGACCATGAACAAGGCCGGCCAGATGGTCGACTACCAGTTCTATGAAGGTGTCATCCACTCCCACGCCCGCCTGACCTACAACAAGGTCAGCAGCATGCTCGAGCACTCCCGCACCCGTGAGGGCAAGGCGCTGCGCGAGGAGTACAAGGCAGTCGTGCCGGACCTGAAGAACCTGTACAACCTGTACAAGGTGCTGGTAGCTGCCCGCCACACCCGGGGCGCGATCGACTTCGAGACCCAGGAAACCCGCATCATCTTCGGCGACGAGCGCAAGATCGCGGAAATCCGCCCGACCGTGCGCAATGATGCCCACAAGCTGATCGAGGAGTGCATGCTGGCGGCCAACGTGGCCACCGCCGAGTTCCTGCAGAAGCATGGCGTGCCTGCGTTGTACCGCGTGCACGACGGCCCGCCGCCGGAGCGCCTGGAAAAGCTGCGCGCCTTCCTCGGCGAGCTGGGCCTGACCCTGCACAAGGGCAAGGACCCGTCGCCGAAGGATTACCAGGCCCTGCTGGCAAGCATTGCCGGGCGCCCGGACTTCCACCTGATCCAGACCGTGATGCTGCGTTCGCTGAGCCAGGCGGTGTACAGCACCGAAAACAACGGCCACTTCGGCCTGAACTACGAGGCGTACACCCACTTCACCTCGCCGATTCGTCGTTATCCGGACCTGCTGGTGCACCGCGCCATCCGCAGCATCATCCGGTCCCGGGTCGATACCCCGCATGTCAAGCGTGCCGGCGCCATGAGCATCCCCAAGGCGCGTATCTACCCGTATGACGAGAACACCCTCGAGCAACTCGGCGAGCAGTGCTCGATGACCGAGCGCCGGGCCGATGAAGCCACTCGTGACGTGGTCAACTGGCTCAAGTGCGAGTTCATGAAAGACCGCGTGGGCGAGACCTTCCCGGGCGTGATCACCGCAGTGACCGGGTTCGGCCTGTTCGTCGAACTGACCGACATCTATGTAGAAGGCCTGGTGCACGTCAGTGCGCTGCCGGGTGACTACTACCACTTCGACCCGGTGCACCACCGCCTGTCCGGCGAACGCACCGGGCGCAGCTTCCGCCTGGGCGACACGATCGAGGTCAAGGTCATGCGCGTCGACCTGGACGAGCGCAAGATCGATTTCGAAGTGTCGGAAAGCACCCTTGCCGCGCCGATCGGCCGCAAGCAGCGTGGCGCCGCACCGGCTGCCGGCCAGGCCGAGCAGGCCCCGGTCGAGGCCAAGGCCACGCCGAAGCCGCGCAGCCGCAAGAGCGAGACCGCCGAGGCGTACTTCCCGAAAGACGCCGTGCAGCGTAACGCCGAAGTGCGCAAGAGCCGCGAAATGAAAAAGGCGCTGATGAGCGAGGCGCGCAGCAGCGGCCATGCCGGCAGCAAGTCGGACAAGGGTGGCAAGGCCTCTGGCAAGCCGACCAAGCACCGTAAAGGGCCGTCGAAGTCCGGCGCGCCACGCAAGAGCAAGAACAAGTCATGAGTCAGCTGGAAAAGATCTACGGCGTGCACGCCGTGCAGGCATTGCTGCAGCACCATCCGAAGCGGGTCAAGCAGATCTGGCTGTCGGAAGGGCGCAGCGAGCCGCGCATCCAGGCGTTGCTGGCGCTGGCCGCAGAAAACCGCGTGGCGGTTGGCCAGGCCGAGCGTCGCGAGCTGGATGCCTGGGTCGAAGGCGTGCACCAGGGCGTTGTTGCCGAGGTGAGCCCAAGCCAGGTGTGGGGCGAGTTGATGCTCGAGGAGCTGCTTGAGCGTAGCGAAACGCCACCGCTGATCCTGGTGCTGGACGGCGTCACCGACCCGCATAACCTCGGTGCCTGCCTGCGTACCGCCGATGCGGCCGGTGCCACGGCGGTGATCGTGCCCAAGGACAAGTCTGCAACCCTGACCCCGGTGGTGCGCAAGGTGGCCTGCGGGGCGGCGGAAGTGATCCCGCTGGTGGCGGTGACCAACCTCGCGCGCACCCTGGAGAAACTGCAGCAGCGTGGCCTGTGGGTGGTCGGTACCGCTGGCGAAGCCGAGCAGGAGATCTACCAGCAGGACCTGACCGGGCCGCTGGTGATGATCATGGGCGCGGAAGGCAAGGGCATGCGCCGGCTGACCCGCGAGCATTGCGATTTCCTGGTGAAGCTGCCGATGGCCGGTAGCGTCAGCAGCCTGAACGTCTCGGTGGCGACCGGGGTTTGCCTGTTCGAGGCCGTGCGTCAGCGGCAGGCCAAGCGCTGATCGACAGCCTGTACCGGCCTCTTCGCGGGCACGCCCGCTCCCACAGGTAATCTGCAATGCCAAAGGCTGCGCTGAACCTGTGGGAGCGGGCGTGCCCGCGAATGGGGCCTTGCACATTGTGAATATGTTTCTGGCTGTTCAAATAATCGCCAATTTCCTTGCTTGTGTGTCCCGCCTTCTCTACAATTGCGCCCCTTGCCGAGCTGGCAGGTGCGCATGTGCCTCTACTCCCTGGCAAGACACACCAGTGTCATTCACTCCTTGTCTGACCAGATCCACTGGCAGACTACTAACCCGTAAGGAGCATTCATGCGTCATTACGAAATCATCTTCCTGGTTCACCCGGACCAGAGCGAGCAAGTCGGCGGCATGGTTGAGCGTTACACCAAGCTGATCGAAGAAGATGGTGGCAAGATCCACCGCCTGGAAGACTGGGGCCGTCGTCAACTGGCCTACGCAATCAACAATGTTCACAAGGCTCACTACGTGATGCTGAACGTTGAGTGCACTGGCAAGGCCCTGGCCGAGCTGGAAGACAACTTCCGCTACAACGATGCCGTTATCCGTAACCTGGTCATCCGTCGCGACGAAGCCGTTACCGGCCAGTCCGAGATGCTGAAGGCTGAAGAAAACCGCAGCGAGCGCCGTGAGCGTCGTGAGCGTCCTGAGCATGCTGAATCCGCCGACGGCGACGACAGCAATGACAGCGACTCCAGCGATAACGCTGACGAGTAATCCACGGACCTTTAGAGGAGCCTATTAAATGGCACGTTTCTTCCGTCGTCGTAAATTCTGCCGCTTCACTGCTGAAGACGTGAAAGAGATCGACTTCAAAGATCTCAACACCCTGAAAGCTTACGTATCCGAAACCGGCAAGATCGTTCCAAGCCGTATCACCGGTACCAAAGCTCGTTATCAGCGTCAGCTGGCTACCGCTATCAAGCGCGCCCGCTTCCTGGCCCTGCTGCCCTACACCGACAGCCACGGCCGCTGAGACCGGGTCGTCGACAAGCAGTAAGGGATTAGCATGCGAGCGTTAGCAAGTTTCATCATGCGCGGTCGTGTGCAGGCCACCCTGGTGGTGGTCATCAGTGCGGTATTGCCGCTGCTGTTCTGGTTGAGTGCCGCTGCCGGCAGCCTTGTGCTGCTGCGGCGTGGGTTCAAGGATGCTACTACGGTCATCGCCGGCGGCCTGCTGGCCGGGCTGGCCGTGTGGGTCATGGGCGATCCGATCACCTTCCTGGTGATCGCGGGTGCCCTGGGCCTGGCTGCGCTGCTGCGCGCCGAGCATCCCTGGAGCCGGGTGTTGCTGGTCAGTGCCGTGTTCGCCGTGGCTTTCAGCCTCGTGCTCGATCTGGCGCTGGCGCAAACCTTCGACGGGCTGGCCAAGGCGTTTGCCGAAGCCATGCCGCAAATCGAAGGGCAACCGGTGCTTTCCGGTGAGCTGATCCGCCCTGTGCTGGTCGCTTCCACAGCAGTGACGGTGCAATTGTTCAGCGTGTTGGCCCTGGTGCTGGCGCGCTACTGGCAGGCAGCGTTGTACAACCCTGGAGGCTTCGGTCGCGAGTTTCGCGCCCTGAAGTTGCCGAAACAGACCACGGCGGTCTTGGTGGCAGTGATGGTGGTGGCCCCGTTCATCGGGCCGCAGTTCATCGTCCTGGCATCGGCCTCGAGCCTGGTACTGGTGCTGGCCGGCATCGCCTTGATGCACGGGCTGGTGGCACAGGGCCGACTGGCCGGTTTCTGGCTGGTGGGGATGTACGTGACGTTGCCGCTGATCATGCAGCTGATTTATCCGTTGCTGGTGGTTTTGGCCATTGTCGACAGCCTGATTGATTTTCGCGGTCGCAAGTCCCCCAAGGGGAATGACTCCGCGAACGGTGAAGGTTAAAAGTTAAGAGGTTTTACCAAATGGAACTGATCCTGCTGGAAAAAGTCGCTAACCTGGGCAACCTGGGCGACAAAGTAAAGGTTAAGGCTGGTTACGGCCGTAACTTCCTGCTGCCATTCGGCAAGGCCACCGTTGCCAACGCCGCCAACCTGGCTGCGTTCGAAGAGCGTCGCGCCGAGCTGGAAAAAGCAGCCGCTGACAAGAAAGCTTCGGCTGAAAGCCGCGCTGCCCAACTGGCCGAGCTGGAAGTGACCATCACTGCCACCGCTGGCGACGAAGGCAAGCTGTTCGGTTCGATCGGCACCCACGACATCGCTGACGCCCTGACCGCCTCCGGCGTTGAAGTGGCCAAGGCTGAAGTTCGTCTGCCGAACGGCACCATCCGTCAGGTTGGCGAATACGACGTAGCCGTGCACCTGCACAGCGACGTTGAAGCCACCGTACGTGTGGTCGTCGTAGCTGCCTAAGCTGCGCTGACTGGCTGGCTCCTCGTGAGCCGGGCGGTTAACATCGGGCACGGTCCTGTTTTTGACAGGCCGTGCCCTTTGTCTTTTTCATCCTCAAGAATTCTTTCGTGGCCATGAACGAGATCACCACCCCCGAACAGCTTGACCTGCAAACCGCAGCCCTGAAGGTGCCGCCGCATTCCATCGAGGCCGAACAGGCCGTGCTCGGTGGCCTGATGCTGGATAACAACGCCTGGGAGCGGGTACTGGACCAGGTATCGGACGGCGATTTCTACCGGCATGACCACCGCCTGATCTTCCGTGCCGTGCACAAGCTGGCGGACGCCAACCAGCCCTTCGACGTGGTCACGTTGCATGAGCAGCTGGACAAGGAAGGCTTGTCTTCGCAGGTCGGCGGCCTGGCGTACCTGGCCGAACTGGCCAAGAACACCCCGTCGGTGGCCAACATCAAGGCGTACGCTGCGATCATTCGCGAGCGTGCCACCCTGCGTCAGCTGATCAGCATCAGTACCGACATCGCCGACAATGCGTTCAACCCGCAAGGGCGCAATGCCGAAGAAATCCTCGACGATGCCGAGCGGCAGATCTTCCAGATCGCCGAGGCGCGGCCGAAAACCGGCGGCCCGGTAGGGGTCAACGAACTGTTGACCATGGCGATCGACCGTATCGACACGCTGTTCAACTCCGACAGCGACATCACCGGTGTTTCCACCGGCTTCACCGACCTGGACGAGAAGACCAGCGGCCTGCAGCCGGCCGACCTGATCATCGTTGCCGGCCGTCCGTCGATGGGCAAGACCACCTTCGCCATGAACCTGGTGGAGAACGCCGTACTGCGTACCGACAAGGCGGTGCTGGTGTTCTCCCTCGAGATGCCAGGTGAGTCGCTGATCATGCGTATGCTGTCGTCGCTGGGCCGTATCGACCAGACCAAGGTGCGTTCCGGCCAGCTGGACGACGACGACTGGCCGCGCCTGACTTCGGCGGTGAACCTGCTCAACGACCGCAAGCTGTTCATCGACGATACCGCCGGCATCAGCCCCTCGGAAATGCGTGCGCGCACCCGGCGCCTGGCCCGTGAACACGGCGAAATCGCCATGATCATGGTCGACTACCTGCAGCTGATGCAGATCCCCGGTTCGGCCGGTGACAACCGTACCAACGAGATTTCGGAGATCTCCCGCTCGCTCAAGGCCCTGGCCAAGGAATTCAACTGCCCGGTGATCGCCCTGTCGCAGCTGAACCGTTCCCTGGAACAGCGACCGAACAAACGCCCGGTGAACTCCGACTTGCGTGAGTCCGGTGCGATCGAGCAGGACGCCGACGTGATCATGTTCGTCTACCGTGACGAGGTGTATCACCCCGAGACCGAGCACAAGGGCGTGGCGGAAATCATCATCGGTAAACAGCGTAACGGCCCCATCGGCTTCGTACGCCTGGCATTCATCGGCAAGTACACCCGCTTCGAGAACCTTGCACCGGGCATGTACAACTTCGACGACGACGAATAACCGGGCCCGTGCAGGAGCGGCCTTGTGTCGCGATCGGGCGCGAAGCGGCCGCAAAACCGGCGAACCAGGTTATCGCTGGCAAATTGCGGTCCCCTGGCTTGCGGCCTGTGTCGCGCCTGATCGCGGCACAAGGCCGTTCCAACAGCGCGACCTTGCTCATCGGTATCCATGAATCCGACAACCATCGTCGGATTTGGTCAAAATTTGTGCTATATTCCGCGCCCGCGATTTTCCTGCACACCAGAACCGGTCACTGACATGCAAGCAGCCAAACCACTCTACGACTATCCCAAGTACTGGGCCGAATGCTTCGGGCCAGCACCTTTCCTGCCGATGAGCAGGGAGGAGATGGATCTGCTCGGCTGGGATTCCTGCGACATCATCATCGTGACCGGCGACGCTTACGTCGACCATCCATCGTTCGGCATGGCCATCATCGGCCGCCTGCTGGAAGCCCAGGGCTTCCGCGTGGGCATCATCGCCCAGCCGAACTGGCAGTCGAAAGACGACTTCATGAAGCTCGGCGAGCCGAACCTGTTCTTCGGCGTGGCTGCGGGCAACATGGACTCGATGATCAACCGCTATACCGCAGACAAGAAGATCCGTTCCGACGACGCCTACACTCCCGGCGGCCTGGCCGGCAAGCGCCCGGACCGCGCCAGCCTGGTCTATAGCCAGCGCTGCAAGGAAGCCTACAAGCACGTGCCGATCGTGCTGGGTGGCATCGAAGCGTCACTGCGCCGGATCGCCCACTACGACTACTGGCAGGACAAGGTGCGCCATTCGATCCTGATCGACGCCAGCGCCGACATTTTGCTGTTCGGCAACGCCGAGCGCGCAGTAGTCGAAGTGGCTCAGCGCCTGGCCAGCGGCGAGAAGATCGAAAGCATCACCGACGTGCGCGGTACTGCCTTCGTGCGTCGCGACACCCCCGAGGGCTGGTACGAGATCGACTCCACGCGCATCGACCGCCCGGGCCGCGTGGACAAGATCATCAACCCGTACGTCAACACCCAGGACACCCAGGCCTGCGCCATCGAGCAGGCCAAGGGCGAGGTGGAGGACCCGAACGAAGCCAAGGTGGTGCAGATTCTCGACAGCCCGCGCATGACCCGTGACAAGTCGGTCATCCGCCTGCCATCGTTCGAGAAAGTGCGTAACGACCCGGTGCTGTATGCCCACGCCAACCGTGTGCTGCACCTGGAAACCAACCCCGGCAACGCTCGCGCCCTGGTGCAGAAACATGGTGAAGTGGATGTGTGGTTCAACCCGCCACCCATTCCCATGACCACCGAGGAAATGGACTACGTGTTCGGCATGCCGTACGCCCGCGTGCCGCACCCGGCCTATGGCAAGGAGCGCATCCCGGCCTACGAGATGATCCGTTTCTCGGTGAACATCATGCGCGGCTGCTTCGGTGGCTGCACCTTCTGCTCGATCACCGAGCACGAAGGCCGCATCATCCAGAACCGCTCGCACGAGTCGATCCTGCACGAGATCGAGGAGATGCGCGACAAGGTACCGGGCTTCACCGGCGTGGTCTCCGACCTGGGCGGCCCGACCGCCAACATGTACCGCATCGCCTGCAAGAGCCCTGACATCGAGAAGCACTGCCGCAAGCCGTCGTGCGTGTTCCCTGGCATCTGCGAGAACCTCAACACCGACCACAGCTCGCTGATCGAGCTGTACCGCAAGGCGCGTGCCCTGCCGGGGGTGAAGAAGATCCTGATTGCCTCGGGCCTGCGCTACGACTTGGCCGTGGAGTCGCCGGAATACGTCAAGGAGCTGGTCACCCACCATGTCGGTGGCTACCTGAAGATCGCCCCGGAGCACACCGAGCGTGGCCCGCTGGACAAGATGATGAAGCCGGGCATTGGTACCTACGACCGCTTCAAGCGCATGTTCGAGAAGTTCTCGAAAGAGGCGGGCAAGGAGCAGTACCTGATCCCGTACTTCATCGCCGCGCACCCGGGCACCACCGACGAAGACATGATGAACCTGGCCCTGTGGCTGAAGGGCAACGGCTTCCGCGCCGACCAGGTGCAGGCGTTCTACCCGTCGCCGATGGCCTCGGCCACGGCCATGTACCACTCGGGCAAGAACCCGCTGCGCAAGGTGACCTACAAGAGCGAAGGCGTGGAAATCGTCAAGAGCGAGGAGCAGCGACGCCTGCACAAGGCGTTCCTGCGCTACCACGACCCGAAGGGCTGGCCGATGCTGCGTGAAGCGTTGCAGCGCATGGGCCGCGCCGACCTGATCGGGCCGGGCAAGCACCAGCTGATCCCGTTGCACCAGCCGCAGACCGACAGCTACCAGAGCGCGCGCCGCAAGAACTCGACCCCGGCGGGCAGCCACAAGGTGGGCAAGGAGCAGAAGATCCTTACCCAGCACACCGGCCTGCCGCCACGTGGCAGTGATGGCAGCAAGCCGTGGGACAAGCGCGAAAAGGCCAAGGCCGAGGCGTTTGCGCGAAACCAGCAGGCGGCCAAGGAGCGCAAGGAAGCGGGCAAGGGTGGCAAGGGCAACAAGAAGCCGCGTCAGCCAGTTATCCCGCGTTAACTGGCGATTTTGGGGCTGCTTTGCAGCCCATCGCGACACAAGGCCGCTCCTGCACCGACCGCGAGCACCCGGAACTGTAGGGTTTGCACACTCATTGTAGGAGCGGCCTTGTGTCGCGATGGGCCGCAAAGCGGTGCCAAAATCTCAGGTTCAGTCAGGTTTCCTGTCGACCCACTTCGGCGCCACCGGCGCGACGAAGCTGTCCATCCCGTCCAGCAGCTCGTCAGGCTGCTGCCCCAGCAGCAACATCGCCCGATGCTGCGGCCGCACGAAGCCTTGTTCGACGATATGGTCGAGGAACCCGCCCAGCTTCTCGTAGAAACCATTCACATCGAGCAGGCCCAGCGGCTTGGCGTGATAGCCCAGTTGCCCCCAGGTCCATGTTTCGAACAATTCTTCCAGCGTGCCCAGCCCACCCGGCAGGGCAATGAACGCATCGCTCAGCTCGGCCATGCGTGCCTTGCGCGCGTGCATGCCGTCGACCACTTCCAGGCGGCTGAGACCCTTGTGGCCGATTTCGGCATTCATCAGGCTTTGCGGGATGATCCCGATCACTTCGCCGCCGGCCGCCATGGCCGCGTCGGCAACGGTGCCCATCAGGCCAACCGCGCCACCGCCATAGACCAGGGTCAGGCCGCGGCGGGCAATCGCCTGGCCCAGCGCAACGGCCGCTTCACGATAGGCAGGGTTGGCGCCGATGCTGGCGCCGCAGAACACACAAACGGAACGTACGGGCATTGCTCATCTCCAGTCACTCAGGCTGACAGGGTAAGGCCCATGCAATGCAGTTCCAAGGCAGGTTTCATTCCGGGCGGGAGAATTCGCAGATTGCACCGGTGGCGCCATGGGCGTAGGCCGCCAGCAGGCTGTTCATCAGGCTACCAAGGGTCATTTCGTATTGCTCCTAAATGAGAGGTTGTCCCATCGTCCAATAAAAGGGCATGATGTGCTCTTGAATTGGTTGTATACAATCGATTGAACAATTCTACTGGCTGGCCGCTTGACAGCCCCTTGACCCATATCAGCAAGGGGCTGAACGGTTTCAGGCAGTCTCGCAATTGATAAAACCCTGCCAAGGAGATTCATGATGTTTGCGAAAGCTGTAGCGGTATCCCTGCTGACCCTCGCCAGCGCCTCTGTCTTCGCAGCCGAGTGCTCGGTAACTGTCGACTCGACCGACCAGATGTCCTTCAACACCAAGGAAATCGTCATCGACAAGAGCTGCAAGCAATTCACTGTGAACCTGGAGCATTCGGGCAAGCTGCCGAAGAACGTCATGGGCCACAACATTGTCATCAGCAAGGCAGCTGATATGCAGCCGATCGCTAGCGAAGGCCTGAGCGCTGGTATCGATAAGGCCTATCTGAAAGAGGGTGACGAGCGTGTCATCGCTCACACCAAGATCATTGGCGCGGGCGAAAAAGATTCTGTGACCTTTGATGTGTCCAAGTTGGCAGCTGGCACAGACTACGGCTTCTTCTGCTCGTTCCCGGGCCACATCTCGATGATGAAAGGCACGGTCGTCGTCAAGTAATCAAAGCTGTGTAGGCTGTTCGGGCCTATTCGCGGGCTTGCCCGCTCCCACAGGTACACCACAATGCTCAGCAACTGGTGTACCTGTGGGAGCGGGCGAGCCCGCGAAGCTTTTAAGGGGCGAACGGCAGTTCGCGCTTGTGCTGGGTCTTGCGGTAGGTAGCGACGATGATGTCGAACGCTTCCTGGTCAACCGGCAGCCCATGCAGGAAGGCATCGATCTGCTGGTAGGTCACGCCATGGGACGCTTCATCCGGCTTGCCCGGCTCGAGGTCTTCCAGGTCTGCGGTCGGCACCTTCTCCACCAGTGATTCCGGCGCTCCAAAGCTGCGCGCAATCGCCCGCACCTGGTTTTTCACCAGCCCGCTCAGCGGCGCCAGGTCGCATGCCCCATCGCCGAACTTGGTAAAGAAGCCCATCACCGCTTCGGCAGCGTGGTCGGTGCCGATCACCAGGCCCCCGCGTGCACCGGCCAGGGTGTACTGGGCAATCATGCGGGTGCGTGCCTTGACGTTACCGACGACGAAATCCACCAAGGTCGGCGAACCGTTCTTCAGTTCCTTCACTTCGCCAGCCAGGGCTTTTACCGCCGGGGCGATATCGATGGTGTGTACTTCATCGGCCTTGATCACCTCCAGGCAGGCCTGGGCGTCGTGTTCATCATGCTGGACATGGTAAGGCAGGCGCACCGCGATGAAGGTATAGGCCTTGTCACCGGTCTCGGCACGCAGCTCGTTGATGGCACGTTGGGCGAGCAGGGCCGCGGTCAGCGAGTCGACGCCGCCGCTGATGCCCAGCACCAGGGTCTTGAGCCGGGCGTTGGCCAGGCAATCCTTGATGAACGCCACGCGCCGGGCGACTTCGGCCTCGAGCGCGGCGGCGTCGGCGAACGGCGGCTGTACCTTCAGCGCCTGGGCAATCTCTTGCTGAACCGCTTGCATGGGTTACTCCTTGCTGGGGACTTTGAATACGTGGCGCATATAGGCGACGAAGTTCTCGTCGCGGCATTGGGTCTTGGCGGCTTCGTCGGAAATCTTCGCCACTGGCGCGCCATTGCAGTCGGTCATTTTAAGCACGATGCTCATCGGCGCCACGCCCGGGATGTCACAGGTGAGGTTGGTGCCGATGCCAAAGCTCACGTTGATGCGACCGCGCAGCGCGCGGAAGATTTCCAGGGAACGGGTCAGGTTGAGACCATCGGAGAACACCAGGGTCTTGGTCATCGGGTCGATACCCAGTTTCTGGTAGTGGGCGATGGCCTTTTCTGCCCAGGCCACCGGTTCGCCGGAGTCATGCCGCAAGCCGTCGAACAGCTTGGCGAAGTACAGGTCGAAATCGCCGAGGAAGGCATCCATGGTGATGCAGTCGGTCAGGGCGATGCCGAGCAGGCCGCGGTACTCGCGCACCCAGCAGTCCAGCGCGGCGATCTGGCTGTCGATCAGCCGCGGGCCGAGTTGCTGGTGGGCCATGATCCATTCGTGAGCCATGGTGCCCAACGGCTTGATATCCAGTTTCCATGCCAGATCGACGTTGCTGGTGCCGACGAAGCGGGCCGGGAAGTCGTCGCGCAGTACGCGCACCACTTCTTCCTGCACCCGGCTGGAAAAGCGCCGGCGAGTGCCGAAGTCAGCCACTTGCAGTTCGGCCAGTTCCTCGGCGCTGGCATGCGCGCGCAGCCAGTCGAACTTGCGGTATAGCTGGTCGCGCGCTTCGGCCAGGCGCATGCGGGGGTGCAGGTGGCGGTTGCGCACTTCGCTGATGATCGCCAGCAATGGCACTTCGAACAGAATCACGTGCAGCCAGGGGCCTTTCAGGCGCAGGAACAGTTGATCGTTCTCTATCCCCAGGCGCACGTAACGCAGGTTGAAGCGGAACAGGCGCAGAAAACGCAGGAAGTCAGGCTTTAGGAAGCTGATGCGTTCGAGGAAGGCCAACTGGCCGTCATCCAGGGTCAGGTCGCTGAGCTTTTCCAACTGCTGACGGATCTCGCCAAGATAGGGGCGCAGGTCCTCGCCGTTGCGGCAGCGGAATTCCCATTCGACGTCGGCGTCCGGGTAGTTGTGCAGCACGCCCTGCATCATCGTCAGTTTGTAGAAGTCGGTGTCGAGCAGGTTGTGCACGATGCGCTCGGCGAATGCGCTCTCGCTCATCAAAGGGGCTCCGGAAGCGGCGAATGGCGGACATTGTGCCAGCCTTTTGCGGCTTGTTGGGCCTGTACCGGCCTCTTCGCGGGTAAACCCGCTCCCACAGGTACTGCACCGCCCTTGAGCCTAGTGGGGACTCTGTGGGAGCGGGTTCACCCGCGAAGAGGCCGGAACTGCCAAAACCGCGTGTTTTTCCGTGCACCCGCCAGCCTTGAAACGGTGCCGCCTGTAGCAGTCGCGCACCAGCAGTGTGCAGTTCGGTGACGTCCGCTGTTACAGGCCGGTTGCACGTAAACACTTGGCAGGGTTGCAATGATGGCACCCAGCGGTTGCTCCTTGTCTGTACGTGTGGTGGCGCCCGCCGCGCGGCAGACGGTTGCACGCTCAATAAAGAAAAGGCCGTCGGTCGCCTGCAGACGGCCTCTACGGTGTGTTTTTGCGGAAGACAAAACCGATGGCACGGCCCTTGCTCTGAGCACAGTGCTGAGAAGTTGTAGTGCCAACCAAAAAAACTCTAGGAGCACCACCTCATGTCGCAGACGTTTTACAAGAAAGGTTTCCTGGCTCTGGCCGTAGCTACGGCACTGGGTGTTTCTTCGTATGTTCAGGCCGACGTCAAGATCGGTGTAGCGGGCCCGATGACCGGGGCAAACGCAGCGTTTGGCGAGCAGTACATGAAAGGTGCGCAAGCAGCGGCCGACAAGATCAACGCCGCCGGTGGCGTGAATGGCGAGAAGATTGTCCTGGTCAAGGGCGATGACGCCTGCGAACCGAAGCAGGCCGTGGCCGTGGCCAACCGCCTGGTCGACCAGGACAAGGTGATCGGCGTGGTCGGACACTTCTGTTCTTCCAATACCATCCCGGCTTCCGAGGTGTACGACGAGGCTGGGGTCATTGCCATCACCCCAGGCTCTACCAACCCGCAGGTGACCGAGCGCGGCCTTTCAGCGATGTTCCGCATGTGCGGGCGTGACGACCAGCAGGGTATCGTCGCTGGCGACTACATCGTTGACGTGCTCAAGGGCAAGAAGGTCGCGGTGCTGCACGACAAGGACACCTACGGCCAGGGCCTGGCCGACGCGACCAAGGCGCAGCTGGAAAAACGCGATGTCAAGCCGGTGCTGTACGAAGGCCTGACCCGTGGCGAGAAGGACTTCAGCGCGGTGGTCACCAAGATCCGCTCCACCGGTGCCGACGTGGTGTACTTCGGTGGCCTGCACCCGGAAGCCGGCCCGCTGGTGCGCCAGCTGCGCGAGCAGGGCCTGAAGGACGTCAAGTTCATGTCCGATGATGGCATCGTCACCGACGAACTGGTGTCCACCGCAGGCGGCGCGCAGTACGTCGACGGCGTGTACATGACCTTCGGTGCCGACCCGCGCCTGCTGCCGGACAGCAAGGCGGTGGTGGAGGAGTTCCGCAAGAATGGCACCGAGCCGGAAGGCTACACCCTGTACGCCTACGCTTCGCTGCAGGCCCTGGCCGCTGCTTTCAACGGCGCCAAGTCGAACAAGGGCGAAGACGCTGCCAAGTGGCTCAAGGCCAACCCGGTGCAGACCGTCATGGGCGAGAAGAAGTGGGACAGCAAGGGTGACCTGACCGTGTCCGACTACGTGGTCTACCAGTGGGATGCCCAAGGCAAGTACCACCAGCTGGAAAAACAAAAATAACAACGGCCCACGGCCCGGGCTCAGGCCCGGGCCCAAGCCCCGCGGTACCTGTCTTTATCCGTAGATCTGCACAGTACTGCGCTGCGAGGGCCGCCTAGTCGCAAGGCCCGCCGTGGTCGGCGCTCGTGCAATCTCAATCAGGTGAGATTGCGTTATGGATGGTATTTTCCTGCAGCAACTGGTCAACGGCCTGACCCTCGGGTCGGTCTATGGCCTGATCGCCATCGGCTACACAATGGTCTATGGCATCATCGGCATGATCAACTTCGCGCACGGCGAGGTGTACATGATTTCCGCGTACCTCGCGGCAATCAGCCTGGCATTGCTGGCTTACTTCGGTATCGAGTCGTTCCCCCTGCTGATGCTGGGCACCCTGTTGTTCACCATCGTCGTCACCGGCGTGTACGGCTTCACCATTGAACGCATCGCCTACAAACCCCTGCGCAACTCCACCCGGCTGGCACCGCTGATCAGTGCCATCGGCATTTCGCTGATCCTGCAGAACTACGCGCAGATCAGCCAGGGCGCCCGCCAGCAAGGCGTGCCGACCCTGCTCGAAGGCGCCTGGCGCGTCGACGTGGGCACCGGTTTCGTACAACTGACCTATACCAAGATCTTCATCCTGGTGGCCGCATTCGTGGGCATGGGCCTGCTCACCTACGTGATCAAGTACACCAAGCTTGGCCGCATGTGCCGGGCTACCCAGCAAGACCGCAAGATGGCCTCGATCCTCGGCATCAACACCGACCGGGTGATCTCCTACGTGTTCGTCATCGGTGCGGTGATGGCCGCCCTGGCTGGCGTGCTGATTACCATGAACTACGGCACCTTCGACTTCTACGCCGGCTTCATCATCGGCATCAAGGCGTTCACCGCCGCGGTGCTCGGCGGGATCGGCTCGCTGCCTGGCGCCATGCTCGGCGGGATCATCCTGGGTATTTCCGAGTCGCTGTTCTCCGGCCTGATCAACTCCGACTACAAGGACGTGTTCAGCTTCTCGCTGCTGGTGATGATCCTTATCTTCCGCCCACAAGGCCTGCTGGGTCGCCCGCTCGTGGCTAAGGTGTGAACATGTCCATTGCCAAAACTGCCGTTGTTTCCGAAACCAAGGGTTTCGACCTTAAACGCAGCCTGCTGGAGACCATCGTCGCCGGCCTGCTGGCACTCATCGTGTTTGGCCCGATCGTTGGCGTGGTCCTCGATGGCTACAGCTTCAATGCCGAGCCGCGTCGCGTGGCCTGGCTGGTCGGCGGGGTGATGCTGGGGCGCTTCCTGCTCAGCCTGTACCTGCAGACCGCCGCCGGTACGCGCATGCTGCAGGGCTTCGAAAGCGGTGGCTCGGGCGTGCACGTGCGCGCGCCGGACTACGTGTCGCGCCTGCGCTATATCATCCCGGCGCTGGTGGTGATTGCCATCGTCTTCCCGATCTTCGCCAACAAGTACCTGTTGACCGTGGTCATCCTTGGCCTGATCTACGTGCTGCTCGGCCTCGGCCTGAACATCGTGGTCGGCCTGGCCGGCCTGCTCGACCTCGGCTACGTGGCGTTCTATGCCATCGGCGCCTACGGCCTGGCGCTGGGCTACCAGTACCTCGGCCTGGGCTTCTGGAGCGTGCTGCCGCTGGCGGCCATCGCAGCGGCGCTGGCGGGCTGTATCCTCGGCTTCCCGGTGCTGCGGATGCACGGTGACTACCTGGCGATCGTGACCCTGGGCTTCGGTGAGATCATCCGCCTGGTACTGAACAACTGGCTGTCGTTCACCGGTGGCCCGAACGGCATGCCGGCGCCGTCGCCGACCTTCTTCGGCCTGGAGTTCGGCCGCCGGGCCAAGGACGGTGGGGTACCGATCCACGAGTTCTTCGGCTTCGAATACAACGCCAACCTCAAGTTCGTGTTCATCTACGCGGTGCTGTTCATGGTCGTGCTGGCGGTGCTGTACATCAAGCACCGCCTGACCCGCATGCCGGTCGGCCGGGCCTGGGAAGCACTGCGCGAGGACGAGATCGCCTGCCGCTCGATGGGCCTGAACCATGTGTTGGTGAAACTCTCGGCGTTTACCCTGGGCGCCTCTACTGCTGGCCTGGCGGGGGTGTTCTTCGCGACCTACCAGGGCTTCGTCAACCCGTCGTCGTTCACCTTCTTCGAGTCGGCACTGATTCTTGCCATCGTCGTGCTCGGCGGCATGGGCTCGACCGTGGGCGTGGTGATCGCGGCCTTCGTCCTGACCGTGGCGCCAGAGCTGCTGCGCAGCTTCTCGGAATACCGGGTGCTGCTGTTCGGTGTGCTCATGGTGTTGATGATGATCTGGCGACCGCGTGGGCTGATCCGCATCAGCCGTACCGGTGTGACCCCGCGTAAAGGAGTGGCGCCATGAGCGACGATATCATTCTCTCGGTCGACAACCTGATGATGCAGTTCGGCGGCATCAAGGCACTCAGCGATGTCAGCCTGAAAGTCAGGCGCAACCAGATCTTCGCCCTGATCGGCCCCAACGGCGCCGGCAAGACCACGGTGTTCAACTGCCTCACCGGCTTCTACAAGGCCAGCGGCGGGCGCATCGAGCTGAATGTGCGCGACAGCCACACCAATGTCATCCAGCTGCTCGGCGAGCGCTTCCAGGCGGCGGACTTCGTCTCGCCGGCGCGCTTTGCCAACCGCCTGTACTACAAGATGTTCGGCGGTACCCACCTGGTCAACCGCGCCGGCCTGGCACGCACCTTCCAGAACATTCGCCTGTTCAAGGAAATGTCGGTGGTGGAAAACCTGCTGGTGGCCCAGCACATGTGGGTCAACCGCAACCTGCTGGCCGGGGTGCTCAACACCAAGGCCTACCGCAAGGCCGAAAGCGATGCGCTGGACCATGCGTTCTACTGGTTGGAGGTGGTCGACCTGGTCGATTGCGCCAACCGCCTGGCCGGTGAATTGTCGTACGGCCAGCAGCGCCGCCTGGAAATCGCCCGGGCCATGTGCACGCGGCCGAAGATCATCTGCCTGGACGAACCGGCGGCTGGCCTGAACCCGCAGGAAACCGAGGCCCTCAGCCGCATGATCCGCGTGCTGCGCGACGAGCACGACATCACCGTGGTGCTGATCGAGCACGACATGGGCATGGTCATGAGTATTTCTGACCATATCGTGGTGCTCGACCACGGCAACGTGATTGCCGAAGGCGCGCCGCAGGATATCCGCCACAACCCGACGGTGATCGCCGCCTACCTGGGTGCCGATGAAGAGGAACTGGTATGACTGCACCCATTCTCGAACTGAAGGACCTGGACGTGTTCTACGGGCCGATCCAGGCGCTGAAAAAGGTGTCGATGCACATCAACGAGGGCGAGACAGTCAGCCTGATCGGCGCCAACGGTGCCGGCAAGTCGACCTTGCTGATGTCGATTTTCGGCCAGCCGCGGGCGGCGTCGGGGCAAATCGTCTATCGCGGTACCGACATTACCCGCAAATCGTCGCATTACATCGCTTCCAACGGCATCGCCCAGTCGCCGGAAGGGCGCCGCGTGTTCCCCGACATGACCGTCGAGGAAAACCTGATGATGGGCACCATCCCTATCGGCGACAAGCATGCCGACGAAGACATGCAGCGCATGTACGAGCTGTTCCCGCGGCTGAAGGAGCGGCGTAACCAGCGGGCCATGACCATGTCCGGTGGCGAGCAGCAGATGCTGGCGATTGCCCGGGCGCTGATGAGCCGTCCGAAGTTGTTGCTGCTGGACGAGCCATCGCTGGGGCTGGCGCCGATCGTGGTCAAGCAGATCTTCTCGACCCTGCGCGAACTGGCCAAGACCGGGATGACCATCTTCCTGGTGGAGCAGAACGCCAACCATGCACTGAAACTCTCGGACCGGGCCTATGTGATGGTCAACGGGCAGATTCGCATGACCGGCACGGGGCAGGAGCTATTGGTTAACGAGGAAGTGCGCAACGCTTATCTGGGCGGTCATTGAGTGGTATCCGGGGCTGCAAACGCAGCCCCGTTCGCTATGTGGACAACCTGTTTCACATCCTTCCAGAAATACTCCACAAGCGCGTCGCAAGCCATTGTTTGCACAGGCTGATGTTTTCCACGGTTAATGTGGAGCCGCCTGTGGAAAACATGGTGGCACCTGGCGCGGGCCCTTGAACCGCAAGGGTTGCAGCTGCATGGTTATTTTTTGATCAGAAGCCTTCTGTGGGTGATTTTCACTGCTCTGGCGAGGCCTGCAGCCTCGCCCAGCGCAGCGAACAGCCTGTGGATAACTCTGTGAAAAACCCTTGGACAGACCGCTGCACGCGGCATGCTTGAAAGCCTTGCGCCATCACCTTGAAGATATCCACCGACCCCGCCACGCTGAAAGGGTTCCGCCCAGCAGACAAGTTGCCCCCAATCGATGGGGAAAGCCTTGTGGATAACATGCGCATAGCTGGCGCCGCGCCCTCTGCAGCAAGGGTTTGCCGGTTATGAACAAAAAATGACCAGGGGCCTCGACGGCTTGCTGCCAGCGCCCGGCGCGGGCATGCTGCAAAGCTGCCGATGACAACCTACCGTGAGGAACAGAGCATGACGTCCACCGTATTCATCACTGGCGCGACTTCCGGTTTCGGCGAGGCCACTGCTCGCCGCTTTGCCGAGGCCGGCTGGAAACTGGTCCTCACTGGCCGTCGCAAGGAGCGCCTGGACGCCCTGTGCGCCGAGCTGGCAGCCAAGACCGAAGTGCATGGGCTGGTGCTCGACGTGCGGGATCGCAAGGCCATGGAGCAAGCCATCGCCAACCTGCCGGCAGGCTTCGACAAGTTGCGAGGGCTGGTCAACAACGCCGGCCTCGCGTTGGGCGTGGATGCGGCGCAGAACTGCAGCCTGGACGACTGGGAAACCATGGTCGATACCAACATCAAGGGGCTGATCTACACCACCCGCCTGCTGCTGCCACGCCTAATCGCCCATGGCCGCGGCGCCTCGATCCTCAACGTGGGCTCGGTGGCAGGCAACTACCCGTACCCGGGCAGCAACGTGTATGGCGGTACCAAGGCGTTCGTCGGCCAGTTCTCGCTGAGCCTGCGCTGCGACCTGCGCGGCACCGGGGTGCGCGTGAGCAACATCGAGCCGGGCCTGTGCGAGAGTGAATTCTCGCTGGTGCGCTTCGGCGGTGACCAGGCCAAGTACGATGCGACCTACGCCGGTGCCGAGCCAATCCAGCCGCAGGACATCGCCGAGACCATTTTCTGGATCCTCAACCAGCCGGCGCACATCAACATCAACAGCCTGGAGCTGATGCCGGTTAGCCAGGATTGGGCAGGGTTCTCGATCGACCGGTCAGCCAAGGGTTGAGTTGCCACCTGGTCGGCTAGTGCGCCTGAGCCGCGCCCCAGATGGTGGACAGGTGTCCGACATCTGGGGCGCAGCTCAGCCCTTTGTAGGAGCGGCCTTGTGTCGCGAAAGGGCTGCAGAGCAGCCCCGGCAATTTGTGCATATACGCTGAAACCCCGGGGCTGCTCTGCAGCCCTTTCGCGACACAAGGCCGCTCCTACAGGGGCAATGCGCATCTATGGGCCGCTGCAGCGTCAGCCCAGGCGTTGCAAGCCTTCCAGGCACGTCGCCAGGTGGTAGGGGGTGGTCGAAGGCATATCATGGCGGCTGACCGCTCCCTCGCCGTCCCGACACTCATACCAGCCCGCTTGTCGCAGGAACCGCGCTTGCAGCGCCTGCAACTGCCCCGCCAGCTTCGCCTCGCCGCCTACGCGCAACACCAACGCCCGCAGGTATTCCGCCTGCGCCCAGATGCGCTGGGTGGCATCCAATACCTGGCCATCCACAGCCAGCATCGCCAGCACTGCCCCATCCTTCACCCCGTACTGCTCGGCAAAGCCGAACGCCCGGTCGATGGAGGCATGCAGCGGCGTGTCACGCAGCAGCGGCGAGGTGTGCAGCAGGTAGAACCACTCGAACTGGTGCCCTGGTTCGAACCAGTTATCCACAGCGCCACGGGGTTTTTCCAGCATCAGGCCATGGGCCGGCTCGATGAAGTGCGCCTGCAGGGCATCGCACAGCTGCAGCAGCGACTGCCGGGTATGTTCGTCTTCACGTACTGCCAGCACTTGCAGGAACGCTTCGGCCAGATGCATCTGTGGGTTCTGCAGCGGGCCGCTGCCCAGGTCGGCCCAGTCTTCGCCCAGGCTGGCTTCGTACAAGCCATCGTCACGGGCGAACTGCTGGTCGATGATGTCCAGCGCTGCATTCAAGGTGGACTCCACCAGGCTTTCGCGCACCTTGCCCCAGTAGTGCGCGCAGGCGAACACGATGAAGGCGTGGGTATACAGGTCCTTGCGCCGGTCCAGCGGCTTGCCCTGGGCGTCGATACTGTAGAACCAGCCGCCGTGTTCGGCGTCGTGGAAGTGCTTCTGCAACGAGCGGAACAGGGCGGCTGCCCGTTCGGCGGCACCAGGCTGCCCGATGCGGCTGCTGAACAGGTACAACTGGCGCGCGCAGGCCATGGCCCGGTAGCGCTGCACCGGCAAGGGCCGCTGCTCGGCGTCCAGGGCTTCGTAGGGCAGGGCCATGTCGGCGTTCCAGCCCGGGCCTTGCCACAACGGCACGATGCGTTCGGCGAAATGCTGGATGAAGCGGGCCAGTTCGGGCAGGGTGTGGCGGGGGTTGGACATTTAGGCGCTCGTCGCTGTCGGGCAGGGCGCCATGGTAGCAGAACTGGGGTTTTCGGTAGCCTGTGCTGGCAAAGAGGCCTATACAGGCAACGATCAGCCGGGGTTACCCAACCCTTGCCAATGCCGCGCGCCGACGAAGATGAAGCGCAACTGCTGGGTGATCTTTTCCTGCGGCGTCAGCGCCTGTGGATAACCTGGCTCCGGGCTGTCGATCAGTTCCGGCAGGGTGGCGAACACGGTCTTCACCACCAGGTCGGCCATCACCGCCAGCGCCGCACCGTCCAGATGCTGCCAGCGTTTCATCCGTGCGAGGTCGGTGGCCAGGTCGTCGCTGATGTCCTGGCGCAGGCGGGCAATGGCCTGGCGGACTGCCTGCGAACCGCCGTACTGCTCGCGGGCGAGGAACAGGAACTGTGCGCGGTGGGCGGCGACCACGTCGAGGAAGATGCGCACCGAGGCATCGGTAATGCCGCCCAGCTCGAATTCGTTGTGGCGCACCAGGCGGATGGTCTGGCGGAACGTGGCGTCGACCTCGGCCACCAGGGCCAGGCCCAGGGCGTCCATGTCGGAGAAATGCCGGTAGAAGCCGGTGGGCACGATGCCGGCGGTCTTCGCCACTTCGCGCAGGCTGATACTGCCGAAACCACGGCCACTCTCCATGAGCTGGCAGGCGGCATCAAGCAGGGCCTGGCGGGTCTGTAGCTTCTGTTCGGCGCGCGGCAGCATGGTGCGAGCTTCTGTGACGGTGAGGCTGGGCACTCTAGTGAAAAAAACAAAGCCCGGTCAATGGACCGGGCTTGGAGGGGAGGCGGTGTTGCGACAGTGATTGTTCTTTTCGGCCATGGTGATCAGCTCACACGGCTGATTTCGACCAGGCGATCAGAACCACCTTCGGCAACGTGGCCAGTGCGTTCGATCAGGCGATCGGAACCACCTTCGGCAACGCGGCCAGTGCGTTCGATCAGGCGATCGGAACCACCTTCGGCAACGCGGCCAGTGCGTTCGATCAGGCGATCGGAACCACCTTCGGCAACGCGGCCAGTGCGTTCGATCAGGCGATCGGAGCCACCTTCGGCAACGCGGCCAGTGCGTTCGATCAGGCGATCGGAGCCACCTTCGGCAACACGGCCAGTGCGTTCGATCAGGCGATCGGAGCCACCTTCGGCAACGCGGCCAGTGCGTTCGATCAGGCGATCAGAACCACCTTCGGCAACACGGCCGGTGCGTTCGATCAGGCGATCGGAACCACCTTCGGCAACAGTCTTCAGCGGCTGGGCAATTTCGGCAGCGCTGGAGCGCGATTCGGCGGTCAGGTGTTGCTCGTCGGCTGGCAAGGCAAAAGCGTTGGCAGCCAGAATGGACAGGGTCAGGGTCAGCAGGTGGCGTTTCATGATTTCGGTGCTCCTCTCGGGGGCTGGAAAGTGGGTACGGAGCCAATGCTACGCCGGGTAACGCTAGAGAGAAGTTCATACGGGTAATGGTAACAATCGACCATATTGATAGAGACCTTGAGCGGCTCTAGCACAGGCTTTATGGCTTGGATGATGGCTTTTTGAAATTGCTCTCGGCCGGTTACACACCCAGCCTGACGCGACGAATTGCTGAACAAATGGCCAGGAAAAACTTCGTTATCATGGGCCAACCATAAAACCCCACGGGTTTTCATCAGTCCGAGATATTGAATGCCCCCGCTGCGCCTGTTTCTGTGCCATACCGCAAGGAGAATCACGCAATGACGCGTCCCGCCAGAATCCTCGTCTGGACTTTCACCAGCCTGCTGACCTTGCTGGCGATCCTGGTGGTGATCATCGCCACCTTCGACTGGAACCGCGTCAAACCCCTGCTCAACGACAAAGTCTCAGAAGCCCTGCAGCGGCCCTTCGCGATCAATGGCAACCTTGCCGTCGAGTGGCGCACCGAAGCAGAAGAGGGCGGCTGGCGTGCCTGGGTACCTTGGCCGCATTTCATCGCCGAGGACCTGAGCCTGGGCAACCCGGCCTGGCTCGACGAGCAGAAGATGGTTGGCCTGGAACGCGTGACGTTCCGTCTGGCGCCGCTACCGCTGCTGTTCCGGCAGATCGAGATTCCGCGTATCGACCTGACCAGACCCACTGCCAGCCTGACCCGCCTGGCCGATGGTCGCGCCAACTGGACGTTCGATTTCGGCCCCAAGGATGACAACGCCGAACCTTCGAAATGGCAGCTGGATATCGGTGCCATCGGTTTCGACCAGGGCAATGTCAGTTTCAACGACCAAACCCTGAAAACCAGCATGAAGGTGCAGATCGACCCGCTGGGCAAGCCGATACCGTTCAGTGACATCGTCGGCAAGGCCAGGGCCGAGAAGGTGGGGGCCGCGCAGGATTACGCCTTCGGCCTCAAGGTACAGGGCCGCTACAAAGGCCAGCCGGTGGCCGGCTCCGGCAAGATCGGCGGCCTGCTGGCCCTGCAGGATGCCAGCCAGCCGTTCCCGCTGCAGGCCGATGTGCGTATCGCCGACACCCATGTGGTGCTCGCTGGTACCCTGACCGACCCGCGCAACCTGGGCGCCCTCGACCTGCGCCTGCGCCTGTCCGGGGCCAGCCTGGGCAACCTCTACCCGCTGACCGGTGTGACCCTGCCCGACACCCCGGCTTATTCCACCGACGGCCACCTCAGCGCCAACCTGCACGCGGCGCAAGGGGCGAGCTTCAACTATCAGGGCTTCAACGGCCAGATCGGTGACAGCGACATCCATGGTGACCTGGCCTTCGTTGCCAGCCAGCCACGGCCCAGGCTGTCGGGCAACCTGGTGTCCAACCAGTTGCTGTTCAAGGACCTGGCGCCACTGATCGGCGCCGACTCCAATGCCGAACAGAAAACCCGTGGTGGCGCCAGCAAGCAGCCGCAAGGCAAGGTTCTGCCGGTGGAGGAGTTCCGCACCGAGCGCTGGCGTGCCATGGATGCCGACGTCACCTTTGCCGGCAAGCGCATCGTGCACAGCGCGCAATTGCCTTTCAACGACCTGTCGGCCCACGTGATCCTGGAAGATGGCCTGCTGCGCCTGGAGCCCCTGCGTTTTGGCGTGGCCGGTGGCAACCTGGCCTCGCAGATCCGCCTGGATGGCCGCAATGTGCCGTTGCAGGGGCGTGCCCGGTTGACCGCAAGGGGCTTCAAGCTCAAGCAGCTGTTCCCTGGTTTTGCGCCAATGCAGACCAGCTTTGGCGAGTTGAATGGCGATGCCGACATCACAGGCCGGGGTAACTCGGTCGCTGCGTTGCTGGGTACGGCCAATGGCGACCTGCGCATGCTGGTCAACGATGGCGCTATCAGCCGCAGCCTGATGGAGATTGCCGGGTTGAACGTGGGCAACTACGTGGTCGGCAAGCTGTTCGGCGATGAAGACGTGAAGATCAATTGCGCAGCAGCCGATGTCGGCATCAAGGATGGCTTGGCGACCACGCGCCTGTTCATCTTCGATACCGAGAACGCGATCATCTACATCAACGGCACGGCCAATTTTGCCAGCGAGCAGCTGGACCTGAAGATCACCCCGGAATCGAAAGGGTTGCGGCTGTTCTCGCTGCGCTCGCCGCTGTACGTGCGCGGGCCGTTCGCCAAGCCCAGTGCCGGTGTGCAGGCGGTGCCGCTGGCATTGCGCGGGGCAGGGATGGTGGCGCTGGGGGTGGTGGCCGGGCCGGCGGCGGGCTTGCTGGCGCTGGTTGCGCCCAGCAGCGGGGATGACCCGAACCAATGCACGCCACTGTTGCAGCAGATGAAGGCGGGCAAGGCGCCAGCTGCGGTGAAAGGCAAGCAATGAGGGGGCCGCGTTGCGGCCCATCGCCGGCGAGCCAACTCCCACAGGTACCGCGCCGGCTTCGAATTGACGCGACACCTGTAGGAGCGGCTTCAGCCGCGAGCACCGGCACAGCCGGTGCCATCCACCGCGCCGCCTGCTTCGCGGATAAATCCGCTCCTACAGTTTACGCCGTACCAGTAGGAGCGGCTTCAGCCGCGATCACCGGCACAGCCGGTGCCCCCCCACCGCGCCGCCTGCTTCGCGGATAAATCCGCTCCTACAGTTGACGCGGGCGCTGGGCTGCCGGGCAGCCCCTGGCAATTACAGCCCTTGCAGCAGATCGGACATATCGTCCGCGTGTTCTTCTTCCTGGGCCAGGATGTCCTCGAAGATCCGCCGCGTGGTCGGGTCCTTGTCACCAATGTACTGGATGATCTCGCGGTAGCTGTCGATGGCGATGCGCTCTGCCACCAGGTCCTCCAACACCATCTCCTTCAGCGTGGCACCCGCCACGTACTGGGCGTGCGAGTTCTTGCTGAGGTTGTCCGGGTTGAAGTCTGGTTCGCCGCCCAGCTGCACGATACGCTCGGCGAGCCTGTCGGCATGTTCGGCTTCCTGGTTGGCATGCTCCAGGAATTCTTCGGCCGCTATGCTGGCTTTCACCCCCGAAGCCATGAAGTAGTGGCGCTTGTAGCGCAGCGTGCACACCAGTTCGGTCGCCAGGGCTTCGTTGAGCAGGCGGATGATGCGCTCACGGTCGGCGTGGTAGCCCTCGGTCACGGCGCCGTTCTCGACGTGCTGGCGGGCACGCTGGCGCAGGGTTTGCACATCGGTCAGTTCAATCGCGGTCATGTTCATCTCCGAAAGCATCAAGGTGGTCATGGCGTGTCCTGTGGGTGTCATGCGCCGTGGGCGGCGTCGCTGTCTTCCTGGCGTTGCTTGCAGGTCTTGAAGCCTTTGGCATCGACATGGCCAGTGGCGTCGAAGCGCACGTAGTAGGGCTGCTGGTGGCCGTCGCGGTTGAGGATGTAGTCGTTGCAGGTACCACCGTGCGGCAGGTCGGTCACGTTGGATGGGCTACCGCCGATAGCGATGACCTTCTGCATGGTCATGCCGTTTTCCACTTGCTTGACCAGCGGTTCGTCGCGGTAGGTGACGTAATCCACGGGGTTTTCCGGGCGGCTGCCACAGGCGGCGAGGGTGGCGCTAGCCAGGAGGATTGCCAGGGTCTGCTTGTACATGGTCCCGCTCCTTGCAAAGGGTCTGTTGGCTTTGGAACCGCAGCGGGCGCCCAGAGTTCGATTGCGCTGTTCATCAGCAGCGCTGTAGGGTTGGCCGGTCGTCCATGCAAAGGGGCTGGCCATGCCACAGCAATTGACCACGCGATACCCGTTGGTGCTGGTGCCGGGCATGCTTGGGTTTGTACGGGTGCTGCTCTATCCCTACTGGTTCGGCATTGTGCCGGCACTGCGCAAGGGCGGGGCGCAGGTGTTCCCGGTGCAGGTTTCGCCGCTGCATTGCAGCGAGGTGCGCGGCGAGCAGCTGCTGGCGATCATCGAAGACATCTGCCAGCGCAACAATGTCGAAAAGGTCAACCTCATCGGCCACAGCCAAGGTGCCCTGGACGCACGCTACGCGGCTGCCAGGCGGCCCGAGCGGGTGGCGTCGGTCACCTCGGTGGCCGGGCCCAACCAGGGTTCGGAACTGGCCGACTACCTGGAACGCAAAGCACCTGGCGATTCGCCCCAGGGGCGCATGCTCAAGGCCTTGCTGCACATTGTTGCCGTGCTGCTGGTGTGGCTGGAAACCGGCTGGCGCCGCGACCCGCTGCCGGTGGATGTGCACGCCTCGCACCAGGCACTGACCAGCAGCGGGGTGGCACGCTTTAACCAGGCCTATCCACAGGGGCTGCCAGATAGCTGGGGTGGGGAAGGGGCCTATCAGGTCGATGGCGTGCGCTATTACTCCTGGTCCGGTACCTTGCAGCCCGGCCTGACCGACCGGGGGCGCAACCGTTTCGATGGCAGCAACTACTTCTGCCGGCTGTTCGCGCGCAGTTTCGTCAAGGAAAAGGGCCAGAGCGATGGCATGGTCGGGCGCTTCAGCTCGCACCTCGGTCAGGTGATCGGCGACGATTACCCGCTCGACCACCTGGACATCGTCAACCAGTCCCTGGGCGCCATCGGCAAGGGGGCCGAGCCGGTGCGGCTATTCACCGAGCATGCCGCCCGGCTCAAGGCGGCCGGGCTCTAGCGGCGGATCGGCGTGGTCCAGCGCTCGGCCAGCAGCACGCCGGCCAGGGTCAGCAGACCACCGACCAGGTGATAGCGGGCCAGTTGCTCGCCGAGTGCCACGGCGGCGATCACTGCGGTGACCAGGGGCAGCAGGTTGAAGAACAAGGTGGTGCGGCTTGGCCCCAGGCGGTGCACGGCCTGCATCCACAGCAACGGTGCAATCATCGAGGCCAGCACGCAGGCGTACAGCACCAGGCCGATGTTGTGGCCGTCCAGGCCGGTCTTTTCCGACAGCAGGAACAGCGGCAGCAGTACCACGATCGCCACCAGCACCTGCAGGTACAGCAACTGCATCGGTGGCAGGCGCAGTTGCCACTTCTTCAGCAGGAAGCTGTACAGCGCGTAGGCCAGGGTGGCTACCAGCATCAGCAGGTCGCCGCTGTTCAGGCCCTGCCGCAGCAGGCTGGCGGGGGCACCGGCGCTGACCACTTCAACCACACCAAAGAATGACACCACGGCACCCAGCAAGGCGCCGTAGCTGAGGCGCTGGCCCAGCCAGGCGATCGACAGCGCCAGCGACATCAGCGGCATCAGCGAAAGGATGATGCCCATGTTGGTGGCGCTGGTGATGCCGGCAGCGAAGTACGCCAGGCTCTGGTACAGCGCCATGCCGAGCACGCCCAGCACGGCCACCTTGGCCAGGTGCGGGCGGATGGCCGTGCGGTTGCGCCATACGGCAGGCAGCAGGACCGGGGTGAACAGCAGGGCGGCCAGCAGCCAGCGGTAGAAGCCGATCTCGGCGGGGTGGATGGCGCCGGCGGACATCTTGGTGACCACGGTGTTGCCGGCCCAGATCAGGATGGCGGTGAGCGGAAAGAGGTAGTTCATGGCGCGAGATACTCGTTGCGGGCAGATTGGGCTGTTTTGCCGGCCATCGCCAGACAAGGCCGCTACGATAGGAGATCGCCTATGCCGTGCAGGAGCGGCCTTGTGTCGCGATGGCCTGCGCAGCAGGCCCCGATGCCGCCCATTATCAACTGTCTGTCTACAAGCCTATACTTCCAGCCAGACAACCCGCCCCGCGAAACAGTCAGCATGCCGCGCAAATACCTCGACATCCCCCAATTCACCCAACTGCCGGCGCCGGTGTACTTCCGCCACGACGAATTCGGTGCCGATACCCACAGTGCCTTGCATCGCCACACCTGGGGCCAGCTCAACTACACCGCCCACGGCGTGATGCAGTTGGATGTCGCCGGGCAACGCTTCCTGTCGCCGCCGCAGTATGCGGTGTGGGTGCCGCCCGATACCGAGCATGGCTGCTACAACCCGCACGCCATCGTGTACCGTTCGATCTACCTGGACCGCAGCCTGTGTGCCGCCTTGCCGCAGCAACCGTGCAGCCTGATGATCAGCGATATCCTCAAGGCCATCCTCGCCGACTTCGCCCGGCGCGACCTGCGGGTCGCCGAGGGCGAGCGCGACCAGCGCCTGGTACAGGTGCTGCTCGACCAACTGCTGCTGGCGCCGACCCAGGCCTGCTACCTGCCGTTGGCCCACAGCGAAGGTCTGCGCCAGGTGCTCGATGCCCTTGCCGCCGAGCCCGGCGACAACCGCCCGCTGGCTGACTGGGCTGCGCGGGTGCATGTCAGCGAACGTACCCTGGCCCGTCAGTTCCTGCGTGAACTGGGCATCAGTTTCGGCGAATGGCGCCTGCGCCTGCGTTTTCTGCGCGCCATTGATGCGCTGGAAGCCGGCTTGCCGATCCACGCCATCGCCTTCGACCTTGGCTACAGCAGCGCGTCGGCATTCATCGCCATGTTCCAGCGCCAGGCCGGATGCACACCCGAGCAATACCGTCGCCAGGCGCGGGCAAAGCGTTGAGAATTCTTGGCTACACTCAGCTCGACCCCCGCGCATCGGGCGCGGAGCCAAGGAGACCACTCCATGAAAGTGCTGCAGATCCCTTTACTGGTGTTGGCGGTGTTGTTCAGCGCCCAAGGCTTCGCTGCCACGACTGCGCAGCAGGAAAAGATGAAAACCTGCAACGCCGACGCCACCGCCAAGGCCCTGAAAGGCGATGAGCGCAAAGCCTTCATGAGCACCTGCCTGAAGAAAGAGGTGCCACAAACCCAGCAGGAGAAGATGAAAACCTGCAACGCTGACGCCACCAGCAAAGCCCTCAAGGGGGATGAGCGCAAGGCTTTCATGAGTGACTGTCTGAAGAAGAAATGACCTGCGCCTATGCCTGCAAGCGTAACGCTGGCAGACTGCGGGTCTTTCCCGTTGTCTGCCGTTGAGGCTGTATGACCTTCACCCCCCGCCAGGTCACCCTGGCCAGCTGGATCATCGTATTTGCCGGCCTGTTGCTGGCGTTGCCCCTGAAATTGCTGCCAAGCCTGCTGGCCGGTCTGCTGGTGTTCGAGCTGGTCAACATGCTCACCCCACGGCTGCAGCCGCTGATTGCCGGGCAACGCGCGCGCTGGCTGGCCGTTGCGCTGCTTGGCACACTGGTGGTCATCACCCTGGCCTTGCTCATCGCCGGCGCCTTCAGTTTCCTGCTGCACGAGGCGGAAAACCCCGGTGCCTCGCTGGACAAGTTCATGGCCCTGGTGGAGCGTGCCCGCGGGCAGCTGCCGCCGTTCATCGAAGGCTACCTGCCGGCCAGTGCCGCGGAGTTCAAGGTGGCCATCGGTGACTGGATCAAGAGCCACCTGAGCGACCTGCAACTGGTCGGCAAGGGCATGGCGCACATGTTCGTCACCTTGCTGATCGGCATGATCCTCGGTGCCATCGTCGCCTTGCAGCGCATCCCTGACATTTCCCGGCGCAAACCCCTGGCGGCGGCGCTGTTCGAACGCCTGAGCCTGCTGGTGCAGGCGTTTCGCAATATCGTCTTCGCGCAAATCAAGATCTCGCTGCTCAACACCACCTTCACCGGCATCTTCCTGGCGGTGGTGCTGCCAATGTTCGACGTGCACCTGCCGCTGACCAAGACGCTGATCGTGCTGACCTTCCTGCTCGGCCTGCTGCCGGTGATCGGCAACCTGATGTCGAACACCCTGATCACCATCGTCGGCCTGTCGCTGTCGATCTGGGTGGCGGCGGCGGCGCTGGGTTACCTGATCGTCATCCACAAGGTCGAGTATTTCCTCAACGCGCGGATCGTGGGCGGGCAGATCAGCGCCAAGTCGTGGGAATTGCTGCTGGCGATGCTGGTGTTCGAGGCGGCGTTCGGCTTGCCGGGGGTGGTGGCGGGGCCGGTCTACTATGCCTACCTGAAGAGCGAGCTGAAGCGGGCGGAGCTGGTCTGATTCTTCAATAGCCTGTAGCGGCCCATTCGCGGGCTTGCCCGCTCCCACAGGTATTGCACAGGTCATGGGTACTGTGCGGTCCCTGTGGGAGCGGGCAAGCCCGCGAATGGGCCGGCACAGGCTGAAGAGCCTGGCTCAGGCCACGCCGTAGCGCTTGCGTGCCTCGATGGCCAGCCCGCTGCCAATGCTGCCAAAGATGTTGCCTTCCACATGCCGTGCATTCGGCAGCATCGCCGCCACGCTGTTGCGCAGCGCCGGGATCCCGCTGGAACCGCCGGTGAAGAACACCGTGTCGACCTGGGTCTCGCTGACACCCGCCTTGGCCAGCAATTCGCTCACGCTGCCACGCACGCGCTCCAGCAACCCTTCGATAGCCGCCTCGAACAACGTACGGGACAGGTCCACGCCCAGCTCGCGCTCGATGCGGCCGAGGTCGACGCGCCGGCTCTGCTGCTCGGTCAGCTCGATCTTGCTGGCCTCCACCTCCATCGCCAACCAGTGCCCGGCACGCTCTTCGATCAGCTTGAACAGGCGGTCGATGCCCAGCGTGTCCTCGATGTCGTAGCGCATGCTGCCCAGGGCCAGTTGCGACTTCTGCGAGTATAGGGCGTTGATGGTGTGCCAGGTGGCCAGGTTGAGGTGGTAGCTGGTGGGCATCAGCGCGCCGCTCTTCATGCGGCTGCCGTAGCCGAACAGCGGCATCACGCCCTGCAGGCTCAGTTGCTTGTCGAAGTCGGTACCGCCGATGTGCACGCCGCCGGTGGCGAGGATGTCGCTCTGCCGTTCGGCGACCAGGTGGCGCTCGGGCGACAGGCGGATCAGGGTGAAGTCCGAGGTACCGCCGCCGATATCGACGATCAGTACCAGCTCTTCGCGGCTGATGCCCGACTCGTAGTCGAAGGCCGCGGCAATCGGCTCGTACTGGAACGACACGTCCTTGAAGCCGATCTTGCGCGCCACTTCGGCCAGGGTATCCTCGGCCTCCTGGTCCGCGGCCGGGTCTTCGTCGACGAAGAACACCGGGCGGCCCAGCACTACCTGGTCGAATTCGCGGCCGGCCGTGGCCTCGGCGCGTTTCTTCAACTCGCCGATGAACATGCCCAGCAGGTCCTTGAACGGCAGGGCGCTGCCCAGCACGCTGGTATCGTGCTTGATCAGCTTGGAACCCAGCAGGCTTTTCAGCGAGCGCATCAGGCGCCCTTCGTAGCCTTCCAGGTACTCGTGCAGCGCCAGGCGGCCATACACCGGGCGACGTTCCTCGATGTTGAAGAACACCACCGAGGGCAAGGTGATCTTGCCGTCTTCCAGGGCAATCAGCGACTCGACACCCGGACGGTGCCAGCCAACCGTGGAGTTGGAGGTGCCAAAGTCGATGCCCAGGGCGCGGGCCGGGGATACGTCAGACATGGGGAATGAGCTTCCGGAGGCAAAACGGCCGCGCAGTGTATGCCAGTTGGCTACAGAATCAAGACCGGTCGTCTGCCCTGGAGCAAACCCAAAGCGGTCTTGAAAGGCTATGCTTGAGCCCTATCTTCAGTGGCAACACGCACATTCACATTGGTGATCCATAGATGGACTTCAAAGACTACTACAAGATACTTGGCGTAGAGCCCACGGCGGACGAGAAGGCGATCAAGGCCGCGTACCGCAAGCTGGCGCGCAAGTATCACCCCGATGTCAGCAAGGAGCGCGACGCCGAGGAAAAATTCAAGGAGGCCAACGAGGCCTACGAAGTGCTGGGCGACGCGCAGAAACGTGCCGAGTTCGACGAAATTCGCAAATACGGTGGCCAGCATGGCCGGCCGTTCCAGGCGCCACCCGGCTGGGAAAGCCGTGGCGGTGGCGGCGGCTTCGAGGGCGGTGATTTTTCCGACTTCTTTAGTTCGATATTCGGTGCCCGGGGTGGCAACCCCTTTGGTGGCGCCCGGCAACAGCAACGCAGTGCCGGCAGGCGAGGGCAGGACGTGGAGCTTGAACTGGCGGTATTCCTTGAAGAGACCCTGAACAAGGAGTCCAAGCAGATCAGCTTCCAGGTGCCGCAGACCAATGCGATGGGCCAGCGCACCGGCTTCACCACCAAGACCCTGAACGTGAAGATCCCGGCCGGGGTGACCGATGGCGAGCGTATCCGCCTCAAGGGCCAGGGCGCGCCGGGCAGCGCAGGCGGGGCCAACGGCGACCTGTTCCTGACCATCCGCATGGCACCGCACCCGCTGTTCGATGTCGAAGGTCATGACTTGATCATCACCGTGCCACTGGCACCGTGGGAGGCTGCCCTGGGCACCAAGGTGGCGGTACCGACCCTGACCGGCCAGATCAACCTGACCATCCGCCCCGACAGCCAGACCGGCCAGCGCCTGCGGGTCAAGGGCATGGGCCTGTTGAACAAGAAGGGCGAGCGCGGCGACTTGTATGCACAGCTGAAGGTGGTGATGCCCACCACCTCCGATGCCACTACCCGTGAACTGTGGACCCAGCTTTCCGAGAAGGCGGCGTTCAACCCGAGGACACAATGGAGTAAGTGACCATGAGCAGCACCCTGATCGTTCAACTGGACATGCGTACCTTGTGTCAGGAGGCTGACCTCACGGCTGACTGCGTGATCGAAATCGTCGAGCACGGCATTGTCGAACCCTCCGGGCGAACGCCGGAGGACTGGTTGTTCGACGATCAGGCGCCGCTGCTGGCCAAGCGCGCGGCCAAGCTGCACGAGGAGCTGGAGCTGGAGTGGGAAGGGGTGGCCCTGGCGCTGGAGCTGTTGCAGGAGGTGCGGCAGTTGCGCAGCGAGAACAGCATGTTGAGGCAGCGCTTGGGCAGGTTCATCCAGATGTGAGCTGGTGCAGGGACGGCTGATGATGGTCCCTGTAGGAGCGGCCTTGTGTCGCGATGGGCTGCAACGCAGCCCCGACAATCTTGATCCAGAGCGACGATCAGGGGCTGCTTTGCAGCCCATCGCGACACAAGGCCGCTCCTACAGCGGTCGCACCCGTGGCGTATCAGTTGGGTTCAGCCCCTGGGTTCAGCACCAGTTGCATGAAGGTCAGATCCAGCCAGCGGCCAAACTTCACCCCCACCTGGGGCATTTGCCCGGTCACCACGAAGCCCAGGCGCTGATGCAGGCGCACCGACGCGGCATTACCGCTTTCGATGGCCGCCACCATCACATGCTTGCCGCAATCACGCGCTCGCTCGATCAGTGCCGCCATCAGCTGCGGCCCCAGGCCTTTGCCACGCTGGTCGCCACGGATATACACCGAGTGTTCCACGGTATGGCGAAAGCCCTCGAACGGCCGCCAGTCGCCAAACGAGGCATAGCCGAGCACGCCGCTGTCATCCACCGCCACCAGGATCGGGTAGCCCTGCTGCGCCCGTGATTCGAACCAGGCCTGGCGGTTGCCCAGGTCCACCGGGGTTTCGTTCCAGATCGCCGTGGTGTTGCGCACCGCGTCGTTGTAGATGTCGAGGATGCCCGCCACGTCGGTGGGCAAGGCGTCGCGGATGTGGTGAGTCATGACAATGTCTCGCAGGTTCGTTGGGCGCAGGTTAAATGGTTACCAGCCCGCGCACACCTTCCGCCTGCATGTTTTCGCCACGGCCACGCTGGATGATCTCGCCACGGGCCATCACCAGGTACTGGTCGGCCAGCGCCTCGGCGAAGTCATAGAATTGCTCCACCAGCAGGATGGCCATGTCGCCACGCTCGGCCAGGCGGCGGATGACCGCGCCGATTTCCTTGATCACCGAGGGCTGGATGCCTTCGGTCGGCTCGTCGAGGATCAGCAGGCGCGGGCGGCTGGCCAGGGCGCGGCCAATGGCCAGCTGTTGTTGCTGGCCGCCGGACAGGTCGCCGCCACGGCGTTGCTTCATCTGCTCGAGTACCGGAAACAACTCGTAGATGAACGCCGGCACTTCACGGGCTTCGCGGGCGGGGAAGCGCGACAGGCCCATCAGCAGGTTTTCCTCGACGCTCAGGCGCGGGAAGATTTCGCGGCCCTGGGGTACATAGGCGATGCCGGCATGGACCCGTTGCTGGGGTTTGAGTGCGGTGATCGGCTTGCCTTCCCATTCGATGCTGCCGTCGCGCACGGGTACCAGGCCCATCAGGCAACGCAGCAGGGTGGTCTTGCCCACCCCGTTGCGGCCCAGCAGGCAGGTGACTTCGCCGACCCTGGCTTCGAAGGACAGGCCGCGCAGGATGTGGCTGCCGCCGTAGTACTGGTGCAGGGTGTCGATCTTGAGCATGTGTGTATTCCTGAAATTGTTGCTGTGCCTGTGCCGGCCCTTTCGCGGGCTCGCCCGCTCCCACAGCTGCTGCACAGCTCTGGAAGCTGGTGCAAAACCTGTGGGAGCGGGCAAGCCCGCGAAGAGGCCGGCACAGGTTTCCATGGCTAGCGGCCCAGATACACCTCGACCACCCGCTCATCCGCCTGCACCTGCGCCAGCGACCCTTCCGCCAGCACACTGCCCTGGTGCAGCACGGTCACATGGTCGGCAATGCTGCCGACAAAGCCCATGTCATGCTCCACCACCATCAGCGAGTGCTTGCCGGCCAGGCCCTTGAACAGCTCGGCGGTGAACTCGGTCTCGGCATCGGTCATGCCGGCTACCGGCTCGTCCAGCAACAGCAGTTGCGGCTCCTGCACCAGCAGCATGCCGATCTCCAGGAACTGCTTCTGCCCGTGCGACAGCAGGCCCGCCTGGCGTTGGGCCAGCGGCAGCAGGCGCAAGGTGGTCAGCACCTCGTCGATGCGCTGGCGCTGTTCGCCGTTCAGGCGCGCGGCCAGGCTGGCCCACACCGACTTGTCGGCCTTCAACGCCAGCTCCAGGTTCTCGAACACGCTCAGTGCTTCGAACACCGTGGGCTTCTGGAACTTGCGCCCGATCCCGGCCTGGGCGATCTGGTATTCGCTCATGCGGGTCAGGTCGAGGGTGTCGCCGAAGAAGGCGCTGCCGGTGTCGGGCCGGGTCTTGCCGGTGATCACGTCCATCATCGTGGTCTTGCCGGCGCCGTTGGGGCCGATGATGCAGCGCAGTTCGCCGACACCGATGTACAGGTTCAGCGCGTTGAGGGCCTTGAAGCCGTCGAAGCTGACGCTGATGTCTTCAAGGCTGAGCACCGTGCCATGGCGGGTGTCCAGGCCAGCCTTGCGGCTCTGGCCCAGGCCGATCGCATCGCGGCCGCTGCCGAGGGTGTCGAACACCGGTTCGAGCATGAATTCCGGGTGGACCGGGGGCACGCCTCTCATGGCTGGCTCCTTTTCTTCAGCAGGCCCACCACACCTTTGGGCAGGTACAGGGTGACCAGGATGAACAGCGCGCCGAGGAAGAACAGCCAGAACTCCGGGAAGGCCACGGTGAACCAGCTTTTCATGCCATTGACCAGGCCGGCGCCGAGCAGCGGGCCGAGCAGCGTGCCGCGCCCGCCCAGGGCCACCCACACGGCGGCTTCGATGGAATTGGTCGGCGACATTTCGCCAGGGTTGATGATGCCCACCTGCGGCACGTACAGCGCGCCGGCCAGGCCGCACAACACGGCACTGAGCACCCACACCAGCAGCTTGAAACCGCGCGGGTCGTAGCCGCAGAACATCAGGCGGTTTTCCGCGTCGCGTACGGCGGTGAGCAGGCGGCCGAACTTGCTGCGGGTCAGGCCCCAGCACAGGTACAGGCTGGCCAGCAGCAGGCCGACGGTGCACAGGAACAGCACGGCACGGGTACCCTGGGCGGCGATGTCGAAACCGAGGATGGTGCGAAAGCTGGTGAAGCCGTTGTTGCCGCCAAAGCCGGTCTCGTTGCGGAAGAACAGCAGCATGCCAGCGAAGGTCAGGGCCTGGGTCATGATCGAGAAGTACACGCCCTTGATGCGAGAGCGGAAGGCGAACCAGCCGAATACCAGCGCCAGCAGCCCGGGTGCCAGCACGACCAGGCACAGGGCCCAGGCGAAGTGCTGGGTGCCGGCCCAGTACCAGGGCAGTTCGCTCCACGACAGAAAGGTCATGAACCCCGGCAGGCCGTCACCGGCGGCCTGGCGCATCAGGTACATGCCCATGGCGTAGCCACCGAGGGCGAAGAACAGGCCGTGGCCCAGCGACAGCAACCCGGCATAGCCCCAGACCAGGTCCAGCGCCAGGGCCACGATGGCGTAGCAGAGGATCTTGCCGACCAGGGTCAGGGTGTAGGCCGACACCTGCAGGGCATGCTCCGCCGGCAACAGCGACAGCAGCGGCAGGGTTACCAGCAGCAGGACGACGACGGCGCCGATGGCCAGCGACAGGCGCGGCCCGGCCTTTTGCGTAGCAGTGACAAGCAGTGGCTGGTTCATCAGTCGATTACCCGTCCCTTGAGGGCGAACAGGCCTTGCGGGCGCTTCTGGATGAACAGAATGATCAACGCAAGGATGAGGATCTTGCCCAGTACCGCACCGATCTGCGGTTCCAGCAGCTTGTTGGCTATCCCTAGGCCGAAGGCTGCCCACAGGCTGCCGGCCAGCTGGCCGACACCGCCGAGCACCACCACCAGGAACGAGTCGATGATGTAGCTCTGGCCGAGGTCGGGGCCGACGTTGCCGACCTGGCTCAGGGCCACGCCGCCCAGCCCGGCGATGCCCGAGCCGAGGCCGAAGGCGAGCATGTCGACGCGCCCGGTGGAAACGCCGCAGCAGGCTGCCATGTTGCGGTTCTGGGTAACCGCACGCACGTTCAGGCCCAACCGCGTGCGGTTGAGCAGCAGCCAAGTGAGCAGCACCACGGCGAGGGCGAAGCCGATGATCACCAGGCGGTTGTACGGCAGCACCAGGTTGGGCAGCAGCTGGATGCCACCGGACAGCCACGCCGGGTTGCTGACTTCGACGTTCTGCGCGCCGAACAGCAGGCGGATGGCCTGGATCAGGATCAGGCTGATGCCCCAGGTCGCCAGCAGGGTTTCCAGGGGGCGGCCATAGAGATGGCGGATCACCGTGCGCTCCAGGGCCATGCCGACCCCGGCGCTGACGGCGAAGGCCACCGGCAGGGCGAGCAGCGGGTAGAACTCGATGGCGCCGGGGGCGTAGCGCTGCAGCAGCACCTGGACCATGTAGGTGCTGTAGGCACCGAGCATGAGCATTTCGCCGTGGGCCATGTTGATCACCCCGAGCAGGCCGAAGGTGATCGCCAGGCCCAGGGCCGCCAACAGCAGGATCGAACCCAGCGACAGGCCGCTGAATGCCTGGCCGAGCAGTTCGCCGACCAACAGCTTGCGCTGCACCTGGGCCAGGCTGGTTTCGGCTGCGGTGCGTACGCCCGGGTCGGCTTCCGCGCCCGGTTGCAGCAGGGCTTCGAGGCGGGTGCGCGCCAATGGGTCACCGGTTTCGCCGAGCAGGCGCACGGCAGCCAGGCGTACGGCCGGCTCGCTGGCGCCGAGTTGCAGGTTGGCCAGCGCCAGGCCGAGGGCGGCGTGCACGGCGGCGTCTGGCTCAGTGGCGAAGCGTCGGTCGAGGAATGCCATTTGTGCCGGCTGCGCGCTCTTTTGCAGCTGTTGGGCGGCGGCCAGGCGCGTGGCGCTGTCATCGCTAAGCAACTGATGGCTGGCCAGGGCGTTGTCGATCAGGCCGCGCAGGCGGTTGTTCAGGCGCACCTTACGGGTGTCGTCAGCACCGATGTGGCCCTGGCGCAGGTTGTCCAGCAGCGGCAGGCGTGCGGCATCGGGTTGTGCCGCCCAGCCTTCGAGCAGTTGGGCCTGCTCGGCGGGCTTGGCGCTGAGGAAGAATTCGCCCTCGTTGGCCTGGGTGGCCAGGGGTAGTAGCAGGAGCAGGGTGAGCAGCAGTCTGAGCATGCGGGCAATCCTGGAAATCGGGGTTGGATTCTTCGCGGGCATGCCCGCTCCCACAGGTACGGCAGAGGCCCTGTGGGAGCGGGCGCGCCCGCGAATAGGCTGCAAAGCAGCCCCAATGCACTCAGTTACCTTTCACTGCATAGTCAGGCCGCTTGTCATTCCCCGGAATGAACGGGCTCCAAGGCTGCGCCCGCAGCGGCTGCTCGGTTTCCCATACCACACTGAACTGCCCGTCATCCTGGATCTCGCCGATCATCACCGGCTTGTGCAGGTGGTGGTTGGTCTTGTCCATGGTCAGGGTGAAGCCCGACGGTGCCTTGAAGGTCTGCCCGGCCAGTGCCTCGCGCACCTTGTCGACGTCGGTGGACTTGGCCTTCTCGGCGGCCTGGGCCCACATGTGGATGCCCACATAGGTGGCCTCCATCGGGTCGTTGGTCACCGCCTTGTCGGCACCCGGCAGGCCCTTGGCCTTGGCGTAGGCCTTCCAGTCGGCGACGAACTTCTGGTTGACCGGGTTATCCACCGACTCGAAGTAGTTCCACGCTGCCAGGTGCCCCACCAGCGGCTTGGTGTCGATGCCGCGCAGCTCTTCTTCGCCCACCGAAAACGCCACCACCGGCACGTCGGTAGCCTTCAGGCCCTGGTTGGCCAGTTCCTTGTAGAACGGCACGTTGGAGTCGCCGTTGACGGTGGAGATGACCGCGGTCTTGCCGCCGGCGGAGAACTTCTTGATGTTGGCGACGATGGTCTGGTAATCGGCATGGCCGAACGGGGTGTAGACCTCTTCGATGTCCTTGTCGGCCACGCCCTTGCTGTGCAGGAAGGCGCGCAGGATCTTGTTGGTGGTACGCGGGTAGACGTAGTCGGTGCCCAGCAGGAAGAAGCGCTTGGCGCTGCCGCCGTCTTCGCTCATCAGGTACTCGACGGCCGGGATGGCCTGCTGGTTGGGCGCAGCGCCGGTATAGAACACGTTCGGCGACATTTCTTCGCCCTCGTACTGCACCGGGTAGAACAGCAGGCCGTTGAGCTCTTCGAACACCGGCAGCACGGATTTGCGCGACACCGATGTCCAGCAGCCGAACACCACCGCGACCTTGTCCTGGGTCAGCAGCTGGCGGCTCTTTTCAGCGAACAACGGCCAGTTGGAGGCCGGGTCGACCACCACCGGTTCGAGCAGCTTGCCATTCACGCCGCCCTTGGCGTTGATCTCGTCGATGGTCATCAGCGCCATGTCCTTGAGCGAGGTCTCGGAAATCGCCATGGTCCCGGACAGCGAATGCAGGATGCCGACCTTGATGGTCTCGGCGGCCTGGATACTCCAGCTCAGGCCCATCGCCGCGATCGATGCGCTGAGGGTAAAGGCCTTGATCAGACTGCGACGCTTCATGTGCTCTCTCCGCTGAGTTTTTTTTTAGGGTGTTGGGCAAGCGGAGAGGGGTGTTGCAAGGGGTGTGCCTGGTGGCTCGAGGCCCGTATTAGAGGGGTTGTGCGAGGTGTTGGGGCGTGGGTTGGATCCAGGTTGGTGCCTGGGGGATCTGTGTGCACAGGATTGGGGCCGCTGTGCGGCCCATCGCGACACAAGGCCGCTCCTACGGGAGTACGCGTTTCCCTGAGGTGCGCGTTTCCCTGTAGGAGCGGCCTTGTGTCGCGATGGGCTGCACAGCAGCCCCCGAGGCCATCAGCCGTTACGCACCGCCGTGCGCGGATGGCGCTTGCTACGTACGAACTGGTAGGTCACCGCCAGCAGCACGAACCAGATCGGCGTTACCAGCAACGCCGAGCGCGTGTCTGCCTCCAGGCTCAGCAACACCAGAATGAAGGCGAAGAACGCCAGGCACACGTAGCACATGAAGCGCCCGCCAGGCATCCTGAATTTCGACGCCTGGTGCAGCGCCGCGCGGTGCTTGCGGTACTGCAGGTACGACAGCAGGATCAGCGTCCAGACGAACATGAACAATACCGCCGAAACGGTGGTGATCAGGGTAAAGGCTTCGATCACGTTGGGCACCAGGTAGATCATCACCGCACCCAGCAGCAGGCAGGTGCAGGAGAAGTACAGCCCGTTGGCCGGCACCGAGCGGCTCGACAGTTTCTCGAACGCCCCGGGGGCATCACCCTCCTGCGCCAGGCCATACAGCATGCGGCTGGTGGAGAACACGCCGCCGTTGGCCGACGAAGCCGCCGAGGTCAGCACCACGAAGTTGATGATGCTTGCCGCCGCCGGCAGGCCGGCCAGCACGAACAGCTCGACGAACGGGCTCTTGCCCGGCACCACATCGCGCCAAGGGGTCACGGCCATGATCGCGATCAGGGCCAGCACGTAGAACATGATGATCCGCACTGGGATCGAGTTGATCGCCCGTGGCAGGGTGCGTTCCGGGTTCTTCGCTTCGGCGGCGGTGGTGCCCACCAGCTCGATCCCGACGAAGGCGAACACGGCGATCTGGAACCCGGCAAAGAAGCCCATCAGGCCGTTGGGGAACATGCCGCCATCGTTCCACAGGTTGGCCAGTAGCGCAGTGCGCCCACTGGGCGATGTGAAGCCGCTGATGACCATGTACAGGCCGGTCGCGACCAGGCCGAGAATGGCGACGATCTTGACCAGGGCAAACCAGAACTCCAGCTCACCGAACATCTTCACCGTCACCAGGTTGAGCGAAAGCAGCACGCCCACGCAGGCCAGCGCCGGGATCCACTGAGGCAGCTCGGGGAACCAGAACTGGGTATAGGCGGCAATGGCGACCACGTCGGCGATGCCGGTGACCACCCAGCAGAACCAGTAGGTCCAGCCGGTGAAATAACCGGCCCAGGGGCCCAGCAGGTCGGCGGAGAAGTCGATGAACGACTTGTAGTTGAGGTTCGACAGCAGCAGTTCGCCCATGGCGCGCATGACGAAGAACAGCATGAAGCCGATCAGCATGTAGACGAAGATGATCGACGGCCCGGCCAGGCTGATGGTCTTGCCCGAGCCCATGAACAGGCCGGTGCCGATGGCGCCGCCGATGGCGATCAGCTGGATGTGACGGTTGGTCAGGTTGCGTTGCAGATGTGGCTCATCTGGCGGAGTGGGTGAAGTTTGCGTCATGGGCTGCATTCCATTGGACAATCGGTCGTCTTGGCGGAGGTAGCCGGGTAGGCTAACACGCACGTTCCAGATTGGCGCGCGACAGATCGACTCGACTTTTGGGTAGCAGGGTTTTGCCTGTGCCGGCCTCTTCGCGGGCTTGCCCGCTCCCACAGGTCCTGCGCTAGGCCTGAGGGCAGCGCGGTACCTGTGGGAGCGGGTTTACCCGCGAAGGGGCCGGTGCAGGTCATCACTCAGGCATTGACTAACACCCGGCGGCGCCTGACCACCAGGCTATCCACCAGCCACATCACCACCATCGACACCCCCACCAGCGGAAACACCAGCCCCAGCACCAGCATCACCGCCACTGCCGCCTTCCAGCGCGGCAGGTCATGGCGCAGCGGTGGCACGCCCAACCCGCCTTGCGGCCGGCGCTTCCACCACATCACCAGCCCGCTCACCGAGCCCAGCAGGATCATCAGGCACACCAGCAGGATGATGACTTGGTTCAGCGCCCCGAACATCTTGCCTTCATGCAGCATCACCCCCAGCTCGGTGGCCCGCGCTACCGTGCTGTAGTCCTGCCAGCGCACGTCGGCCAGGACCTTGCCGGTGTACTGGTCGACATGCAGGGTGGCGTCGTTGCGGGGGTCGTCGGCGAACACCGCGATGGTGAACACACCGTCGGCCGTGGTCGGCAGGGTGATGCTGTAGCCCGGTTCGACCTGGCGCGCGCTGGCGATGTCCTCGACCTGTTGCACGCTCACCTGCGGAGCGGCGGGCCGCTCCGACATCAGCTGATGCCCGGCGTGTTCGGCGTGCGCACCGGACTGCGGCATTGGTGTGTTCTCCACTGCCCAAGGCACGGTCTGGCGGTGCGCATTGTTCAATTCGCCCGCCTGCTGGTCCGACTTGGGTACGTCGTTCCACATGGCCGCCGGAAAGCGGTTCCACAGATCGGCGTATTGCTTGCCCCACAGGCCGGTCCAGGTCATGCCGCTGAGCAGCATCAGCAACAGCAAGGCCGAGCCCCAGAAGCCCGTCACCGCATGCAGGTCGCGCCACAACAGGCGGCCGCGCGCCGATAGCCGTGGCCACAGTACGCCAGCGCCGTTGCGCCCGCGTGGCCACCACAAATACAAGCCGGACACCACCAGTACGATGCCCCAGCCCGCAGCCAGCTCCACCAGGCGGTCGCCGAGCGTGCCAACCATCAATTCGCCATGCAGGGCGCGGGCAATGGCCTGCAGGTTCTGCTTGCCGTCCTGCTCGCCAAGGATCCTGCCGCTGTAAGGATCGACGAACACGTTCAGTTCACGCCCACCGTCATGCACCACGAACTGCGCGCTGCGCTCGGCGTTCAGCGGCGGCAGGTACTGGCCGACGTGGCCCTTGGGATAGGCCTGGCGCACTTCGGCCAGCAGCGTGTCTGCGCCCTGCCGGTGATGGCCGGCTTCGACCACCATCAGGTCGCGGTACAGCAGCGGGTCGAGTTGCGGCTTGAACAGGTAGATGATCCCGGTAACCGCCAGCAGGATCATGAACGGGGCCACGAACAGCCCGGCATAGAAATGCCAACGCCAGGCCAGGTTGTAGAAATTGATGCGTGTTCCTCTCATGGGAACCTCCAGTTTTACCAGCTGATGGGCGCAACACCAGGTTGCGCCCGCGGTTGTTGTCAGAAGCTGAAATCGACCTTGGTCCAGAAGGTCCGGCCTGGCTCGTTCACCGGTTGTGGGTCGGTGGCCGGGTAGCCGAACCCGGCGTTGCCGGCCAGGTTCAGGTGCTCGGCGTAGGTCTTGCCGAACAGGTTGTCGACCCCGGCGCTGAGCTTGAGGTGGTTGCTGACCTTGTAGGCGCCATTGAGCGAGAACACGCCGAAGCCGGCGCTGTCGTCGTAGTCCTTGCCGACCACGTTGCCCAGGTTCTCGGCGATGCGGTTCTGCGCCGCCACCAGCCGCCACAGTGCCCCCACGCTCCACACATCGCGGCTGTAGGTCAGGCCCAGGCGGCTCTCGAGGGGCGGCATCTGCGGCAGTGCCGTGCCGTCACTGCTGTTCTTGCCCCAGGCGTAGGCCAGGGTGGCGTCGGCCTTCCAGTGGTCGGTCAGTTGATAGGCCGCCCCCAGTTCGCCACCCATGATGCGGGCGTCGATGTTCCGTGCCTGCGAAGTGCTCATGCCCATCATGCCGCTGCGGTAGTCGAACAGGATGTAGTCGCGGATCTGCCCGACATAGCCCGAAGCCCAGGCCTCAAGGCGCTCGGTGCGGTACTGGATACCGAAGTCGAGCTGGGTGGTCTTCTCTGGCTTGATACCGTCGAAGGCATTGGCCGCACCGGGTGGTGCCAGCTTGGGTGAGAACAGCTCCCAGTAGTCGGGGAAGCGCTGGGCATGGCCAAGGCCGACATAGGTGGTGGCCGGGATGGCTGCCAGGTCGTGCTCGTAGCGGACAAAGCCGCTCGGCAGGGTGTCGGCGCGGGTGTCGCCGTTGGTCGCGCTGTTTGCGCGGAAGTCGCGGGCCGAGGCGCGGTCCAGGCGGGCACCGGTAATCAGGCGGTCTTCACCGCTGACGTACCAGGTCAGTTCGCCAAAGGCGCCGTAGTTGTGGAAGTCGGCGTCCTTGGTCCAGGCCTGGCCCTTGTGCGCGTCCACGCCCATGCCGCCGCGTTTGCGGTGTTCGTTGGTCTGCGCATCGATGCCACCGATCAGCTGCACATCGGCCCAGCGCCAGGTGGCCTTGATGCGTGCGCCCAGGGTGCGGCGGTCGACGTTGCTGACCATGGGCATGCCCATCATGCCGCTGCCCGACGGCGTGCGCAGGCTGTAGTTGTCCATCACATGGTCAGCGTAGTTGTAGTAGACCTGCGTCTCGACCTTGTCGAGCACCTCGCCGAGGTTGGACTTTTCAAAACGCAGCCCCAGGCTTTCGCGCTTGAACTGCGAGCCGTCCATGCCGCGCCCGGCATAGCGGGCCTCACCGTCGCCCTTGCCGGCGGTGAGCTCCAGCAAGGTGTCCTGGTCGGGCGTCCAGCCGAGGGCGACATCGCCGTTCCACTTGTCCCAGCGGGATGGCACGGTGTTGTCGCTGCCGTCGTGGTAGTCATCCGAGCGCGACTGGTTGCCGACAAAGCGGGCGTAGGCCTGGCGGTTGCCGGCGGCGGCGTCCAAGACCTTGTCGAAGCGGCCGTTGGAGCCGGCCAGCAGGCTGGCGTTGACCCGGCTGCCGAGGCTGCCGAACCGCTCCGGATCGCGCTCGAAGAGGATCGTGCCTGCCGAGCCGCCTGGGCCCCAGATCACGCTTTGCGGGCCTTTGATCACGGTCAGGCGGTCGTAGGTTTCCGGTGAAATGTACGAGGTGGGGGCGTCCATGCGGTTCGGGCAGGCGCCGAGCATCAACCCGCCATTGGTGAGGATGTTCAGGCGCGAGCCGAACATGCCGCGCAGTACCGGGTCGCCGTTGGTACCGCCGGCGCGGATGGCGGAAAAGCCCGGGATGGTTTTCAGATAGTCGGCGCCGTCGCTGGCCGGCACGGGCTGGCGCGGGTCTTTCGGGTTGGTGACCACGGTCAGCGGCGAACTTGGGGCTACGGCGGTGATTACCGTCGGGCTCAGCTCAGGTGCGTCGTGGGCATGGCCTTCATGGCCGGGTTCGGCGGCCAGTGCTACGGGCGCGAGCAGCGAGCCGCACACGGCGGCGAGGGTCCCACGCAGGGACCAGGCAAAAACAGGGGTGCAGCCGGACATAATGATTCCAGTCGATCAGTCATGAGTCGGCACGAAGCCGCCTGGCTCCGTACAAAAAAAATGGTGTGGTCAGACGTTGATCGAGGAGGGAGGGGCGCGGCTGCGCGCGCCGGGGAATACAGCCTGCCGGGCATGGCCCTGGCGCGTGGGGGCGAGCAGTTGGGTGGTGGGTAAGACACTGTCGGCGCTGAGCGGGCTGAGCGCCTGCGGCAGGGCCGGGCAGTTGAACAACAGGCTGCAATAACCGCACTTCTCCCACATCACATGCAGCTGGCCATCGCCAGCCTGGCCGTGATGGGTGTCGCCAGCATGCTGATGGCCGGCCGCCATCGGCATGTCCATCGGCATGCTCATGCCGGCAGGGTGGTCCATCGGCATCGACTGGGAAATCAGCGGGCCGATGAAGATCATCCACATGGCGAACAGGCTCAGCCATACGCCACCGGCGCGCCTGCGGTCAGGGCGGGTGGTACGGCTGTGGCTGTGGCGCGGCAAGCTCATGGCGAGTGCCTGGCAGCAGGTGTCAGTGCGCGTGTTGGTGGGCTTGCGGCGGGTCCGCTGGCGCCTGCTTCTGCACCGCCACTTCGACGGTGACGTTGCCGGCCTTCTCGAAGTGCAGGGTCAGCGGGAAGCGCTTGCCATCGCTGAGCAGGCTACGGTCCTTGGGCTGCATCAGCATCACGTGGTAGGCGCTGGGGGCGAAGGTCAGGTCCTTGCCGGCGGGCACCACCACGCTGGGCACCTGCTGCATTTTCATGGCGCCGCTGGCGCTCATGGCATGTTCGTGCAGCTGCGCGTCGTCAGTGATGGGGCTGTCGACACCGAGCAGGCGGTCGTCGACCTGGCCATTGTTGTGCACCACAAAGTACGCCGCGACGTTGGGCGCGTTGGGGGGCAGCTGCAGCGACCAGGGGTGGGCGATATGCAGGTCGCCCACGCTGTATTCGTGGGCATTGGCAAAGGCGCCGGGCAGCAGCAGGGCGGCCATGACGAGGGCGTGCTTGAGCATGGTGAATCTCCGTTTCTGTTCAGGTTCAGGCAGACAGCGTGATGAACTCAGGCCAGCGGAGAGGCACGGGGGTTGAGCGCCGGCCAGAGTTGGCGCGGCGTGGGTCGATTAGCGGCGGCAGGTGGCGGCAGCCCGGCGAAGCGTATCGGCGGGTTGTGCAACTGCGGCGGGTAACTGGGCAGGGCCAGCAGCGGCGCGGCGCCAGAGCAGCACCAGCAATTCATCAGGCTGGCGCTGTCGTCGCTCTGCGGGCCGAGGTCGATCTTGGCCAGGGCCTGGACGTCGACCTTGGCCTTGTTGGCCATGCTGGAACAGAAAGCCCCCCACAGCAGCTGTTCGGCCGGGCCTTTGGGCGCAGCAGAGGACAGCGGCATGGCCAGCAGGTTGAACAGCACTGCGAGGCAGGCTATCCAGGCGATGTGCCGACGTGGGGGCATGGAGAGATCCGGTCAGGAATCGTGGTGGCTATTGTACGGCCGAGTATAGGTAAAAAAGACCGGGTGCGGTGAAGTGACGCAGGCGGATGGTTTCGGCGAGGGGATCGCCGCATGGTCAACATGCACGGTCCTGGTGGGAGCGGCCTGGTGTCGCGAAAGGGGCGCCAAGCGCCCCCGGCATGTTCAAGCCTTGCCGCGCCCCATCAACCCGCGCACGGTCTCTTGCAGGTCCGCCGGCAGCACCACCACCTTGGCATTGCTGCTGCCGGCCAGGTTCTCCATGGCCCCGACATAACGCTCGCCCAGCAGGTACATGGCCGGCACGGTTTCGTTGCCCACCGCGTCCTTGACCAGGGTGATCGCCCGTGCCGAGGCTTCGGCCAGGCTGACCTGCGCCTCGGCATCCAGCCTGGCCGCCTGCAGGCGTGCTTCGGCCTCGAGGATCGCCGCCTGCTTGGCCCCTTCGGCGCGGGTCACATCGGCCTTGCGCTCACGTTCGGCGGCCGCCTGGCGCTCCATGGCCAGTTGCATGTTCTCGGAAGGCTTGATGTCCTGGATTTCCACCGAGCGCACGGTCACGCCCCAATCTTCGGTCTGCTCGGACATGGCTTCACGCAGGCGCGCCTTGATCTGCTCGCGGCTGGACAGCGCTTCGTCCAGGTCCATGGCACCGACGATGGCGCGCAGCGAGGTCATGGTCAGGCTGGTGACGGCGAACGAGAAGTTCTGCACGCCGTAGGAGGCCTTCTGAGGGTCGACCACCTTGGCGAAGCACAGGGCGTTGGCGACGATTACCGCGTTGTCCCGGGTGATGATTTCCTGCTCTTGCACATCGAGGATGATGTCCTTGGTCGGCAGGCGGTAGGCGACCACGTCCATGTAGGGGATGACGATGTTCAGGCCGGGCTTGAGCGTGCTGTGGTAACGGCCAAGGCGCTCGACGATCCATTCCTCGCCCTGGGGCACGATCCGCACCCCCTTGAACACGGTGATCAGGACGAACAGGGCGATGGCGGCGACGACGATGAGGCTGGTCATGACAGGCAATTCCTTTTGGTGCAGGTTCAGGCCCGGATGACCCGGGCGGTATTCCCTTCGATGGCGGTAAGGCGCACCCGCTCGCCGGCGGCGATCTCGCTGTCGGCGATGCAGGTCCATTCTTCGTTGCCGAGAACTGGCTTCTGGAAGCGTACCCGGCCTTTCTGGAATTCCGAGACGGCAGCGGTCAGCAGCCCGACCTCACCAATCACGCTGTCGGCGGTCCAGCGTACATCCGGTTTGCGCCGGAACAGCTTGAACCACAGTGCCGTGGTGACTGACGAAAGCACCACCCACAGCAACACCTGCATGTCCAGATGCAGGCTGGGAGCGGCCAGCGAGATGAGCGAAACCAGCACGGCACCGATGCCGAACCAGAGGATGAAGAACGTCGGCAGGACTAGTTCGAGCAGCATCAGCGCGATGCCGAAGACCAGCCAGATCCACCATTGCATGTCCATATGGGTAGCGCCTTCCAGGGGGAGAAGGCGAGTTTAAGGCAGCAGGGCGGCAGAGAGCCACCTGAAGGCTGAACGAAAAGCCCGAAATGGCTGTAGGACTATCTTCTGAGAAGTGACGCAATCTCGTGTAGGAGCGGCCTTGTGTCGCGATCGGGCTGCGCAGCAGCCCCAGCAATCTTGTGTGCCAGTGCTGAACGCCTGGGGCTGCTGCGCAGCCCGATCGCGACACAAGGCCGCCTACAGGCCGAGTGCTGCAGCCAGGTCAGGCAGCGATTCGAATACCCGGTCCACCGCTGGCAGCACCGGGCGCTTCAGCACCAGCACCGGCACGCCCAGCTCCCGCGCCACCTCCAGCTTCGGTTCGGTCGCCACGCTGCCGCTGTTCTTGCTGATCAGCACATCGATGCCACGACGCTGGAACAAGGCCCGCTCATCGTCGATATGGAACGGCCCACGCGCGCCAATCACTTCACAGCGCTCGTTGCCAGGGCACGCTTCCAGCGCGCGCAAGGTCCAGAACTGCTCGGGCGGAATTTCAGCCAGGTGCTGCAGCGGCTCACGCCCCAGGGTGAACAGCGGCCTGCGGAACGGCTTGAGGGCGTCGATCAACCCGGCCCAGTCGTCGACCTCGCGCCAGTTGTCCCCCGGCTGTGCCTGCCAGGCCGGGCGGCGCAATGCCCAGCAGGCGATACCGGCACTACGCGCCGCGATGGCGGCATTGCGGCTGATCTGCGCGGCGTAGGGGTGGGTGGCATCGATCAGCAAGCTGATGCCCGCCTCGCGCAGGTAGCCGGCCAGGCCCTCGGCACCGCCAAAGCCGCCTACCCGCACCTGGCATTGCAGGTCCTGCGGCACGCGGCCGATGCCGGCCAGGCTGTAGACGTGCTGCGGGCCAAGGCGGCGAGCGATGGCCAGGGCTTCGGTGATGCCGCCCAACAGCAGGATGCGCCCGTTCATGGGACGCCCGCCCGGCCAACGATGCCGCCCTGGCGGTCGATGGCGAACACCTCCACCTGCACCTCGGCCGGCACGATGCTGCGGGCGAAGGCCAGGGCATGGGCGCAAACCGCATCACCCAGCGCAATGCCGGCGGCATGCGCCAAGGCCAGGGCCTGCTGGCTGGTGTTGGCTGCCCGGATCGCCGCCTGCAGCGCTTCGTCAGCGCCGATGTCTGCAGCCCAGCCGGCCAGTTGCGGCAAGTCGATGCTGGAATGACGGCTGTGCAGGTCCATGTGCCCGGCCGCCAGCTTGCTGATCTTGCCGAAGCCGCCACACAGGGTCAGGCGTGGTACTGGCACCTTGCGCAGGTGCTTGAGCACCGCGCCGACGAAGTCACCCATTTCGATCAGGGCGATTTCCGGCAGGCCGTAGACCCGGCGCATGGTGTCTTCGCTGGCGTTGCCGGTGCAGGCGGCAATATGCGTGTAGCCATTGGTGTGGGCGACGTCGATGCCCTGGTGGATCGAGGCGATGTAGGCCGCACAGGAAAACGGCCGGACTATGCCGCTGGTGCCGAGGATCGACAGCCCGCCGAGAATACCCAGGCGCGGGTTCATGGTTTTCAGCGCCAGTTGCTCACCGCCCTGCACATTGACGGTGACCTCGAAACCACCGGCATAACCGCATTCGTCCGCCAGGCTTTGCAGGTGTTCGCTGATCATGCGCCGCGGCACCGGGTTGATGGCCGGCTCACCCACGGCCAGCACCAGCCCCGGGCGGGTCACGGTACCGACGCCGGAGCCGGCGACAAAGCGGATGCCCGCTTCGGCCAGCAGGCGCACCTGGCTGTAGAGCAGGGCGCCGTGGGTCACGTCCGGGTCGTCGCCGGCATCCTTCAGCGTCCCGGCTTCGGCGCTATCGCCGTTCAGGCGGCAGAACTCCAGGCGCATCTGCACCACCTTGCCCTTGGGCAGGGTGATACTCACGGCATCGCTGCTTGTGCCGCTCAGCAGCAGGCGAGCGGCCGCCAGGCTGGTGGCGGTGGCGCAACTGCCGGTGGTCAGGCCGCTGCGCAGGGGGGCGGGCTGTTCACGGGTTTCTTCACGCATCGGCGGGCTTCACGATGTCCAGCAGGGTGATTGGCAGCGCCTGGCGCCAGGTCTCGAAGGCGCCCAGTGGTTGGGCATGCGCGACGTGGATGCGGGTCAGCTCGCCGCCGTGGCGTTCGCGGAACTGCGCCAGGGCCAGTTCGCTCTGCAGGGTCACTGCGTTGGCTACCAGGCGGCCGCCGGGGCGCAGGCTTGCCCAGCACAGGTCGAGCACGCCGTCGCAGGTGACGCCGCCGCCGATGAAGATGGCGTCGGGCTGTTCCAGGCCGTGCAGGGCTGCCGGGGCCTTGCCGCGAACCAGTTGCAGGCCGGGTACCCCCAGCGCATCGCGGTTGTGCTCGATAAAACCCTGGCGCCCCTCGTCGGCCTCGATGGCCAGGGCCCGGCAGGCGGGGTGGGCGCGCATCCATTCGATACCGACCGAGCCGCAGCCCGCGCCGACGTCCCACAATAGTTCGCCTGGCTGTGGTGCCAGGCGGGCGAGGGTAATGGCACGGACATCACGCTTGGTCAGCTGGCCGTCGTGGCGGAAGGCGCTGTCCGGCAGCCCGGCGAGGCGGTGCAGGCGAGGGGCATGTGGCGCGGCCCGGCATTCGATGGCCACCAGGTTGAGCGCAGCGACCTGGGCATGTGGCCAGTCATCGGCGGAGCCGGACAGTTCACGTTCCGCTGCCCCGCCCAGGTGCTCGAACACCCGGAGCCGGCTTGGCCCGAAACCACGCTCGCGCAACAGCGCAGCAATCGCCGCCGGGCTGTCGCCGTCGTTGCTCAGCACCAGCAGGCGCACGCCACTGTGCAGCTGGGCACTCAGTGCCGACAGCGGGCGGGCGACCAGTGACAGCACCTGCACGTCCTGCAGTGGCCAACCCAGGCGGGCGGCGGCCAGGGCGCACGAGGAGGGCATCGGTAGCACGTGCATTTCTGTTTCAGGCACCTGGCGTGCCAGGCTGGCACCGACGCCGTAGAACATCGGATCGCCGCTGGCCAGCACGCATACCGGCTCGCCACGCAGGGCCAGCACCGGGGCGAGGGAGAACGGGCTCGGCCAGCCCAACCGCTCGCCGGCCACGCAGCGCGGCAGCAGGGCCAGCTGGCGCGGGCTGCCGAAGATCCGTGCCGCGCCCAGCAGCGCGCGCCGGGCCTGCTTGCCCAGGCCGCTGAAGCCGTCTTCGCCGATGCCTACTACTGTCAGCCAGGGTGCCATGTATACCTCTTCAGGATCTTGGGGGCCGCTGCGCGCCCCATCGCGACGCAAGGCCGCTCCTACCGAGGTGCGGTGATCCTTGAGGGAGCGGCCTTGCGTCGCGATGGGATGCACAGCGCTCCCAGAATTTCAGCGCAAACTCGAATGGTGCTCGACCACCGGCTTTTCATGCCGCCGGACAAAGCAGGCATAATACCGCGCCTTCTACACTCAAGCGCATTTTCACAGACTGCCGGATACCCCATTGACGCAGGTCCATACCCCCCAAGTAACGCCCCGCCCCTCGGCTTGTCCGGGGTTGTGGCGTATCGTCAGTGCCCGGGATGGCGGTATTTGCCGCATCAAGCTGGCGGGCGGCCTGCTGCTAGCCGACCAGGCCGACGCGGTGGCGATGGCAGCCGAGCGTTTCGCCGGCGGTGTGATCGAGGCCACCAACCGCGGCAACCTGCAGATCCGCGGCATCGGCAGCGACCACCCGGGCCTGGTCGAGACCTTGCTCGCTGCCGGCCTGGGCCCGCGTGATGCCGCTGGCGACGATGTGCGTAACCTGATGCTCAGCCCGCTGGCAGGCCATGACCCGGCCATGCTGCTGGACGCTCGGCCGCTGGCCGGGCAGATCCTCGACCTGCTGGAAGGTACCCCGCGCTTTCATCAGCTATCGGCCAAGTTCGCCGTGCAGCTGGATGCCGGCGAGCGCCTGGCCATGCTCGAACATCCCCATGACCTGTGGCTGTCGGCCCTGCATCTGCAGCAGCAGACCTGGCTGGCGTTCGGCCTGGCGGGTTGCCCGGCTGACGGCCAGGTGCTCGGCGCGGTGCCACTGGAGCAAGGCCTGACACTGGTGCGTGCCGTGCTGGAACGCTTCCTCGACCTGGCCACCCCGGCCCAATCGCGCATGCGCCAGTTGCTCGCAGTGTGTTCGCCAGGTGATTTCATCGACGGCCTTGGCCTGGCCATCCGCCGCGATGCCGCCGTGCTCGGCTGGCGACGTGAAGCGTACGACGCCCCATGGCTGGGTGTGCTGCCCCAGGCGCAGGGGCTGGCCTTGGGTGTTGCCCCGCCACAGGGCCGCCTGACCCCGACCATGCTGCGCGGGGCCGCCCGTGTCGCCCGGGAACTGGGCGATGGCAGCCTGCGCCTGAGCCCTTGGCAAAGCCTGGTGCTGACCAATATCCAGGCGCAAGCCGTCGCCCAGGCCCAGGCCGCCCTGTCCGCCCTGGGCCTGCTATGCCACGCCCATGAGCCGCTGGCCCGAATCAGTGCCTGCACCGGCAGCAGTGGCTGCGCCAAGGCCCTCGGCGAAACCAAGGCCGACGCCGTTACCCTGGCCGCGCTGCTCGGCCCGGGTGCGCCCGGCAGCGTGCATTTGTCCGGTTGCCCCCGATCCTGCGCCGTGGCCCATGTTGCCCCGGCCACCCTGCTGGCCCGCTCGCCGGGCCGTTATGACCTGTACCTGCGTGATGCCAGCCAGCCGGGCTTCGGCGCCCTGCGCGCCACCGACCTTACCTTGAATGAAGCAGGCGCCATGCTCGACCTGCCGACGGAGCACCTTGATGATTGACTACATCCGCGATGGCCAGGAGATCTATCGCAATTCCTTCCGGATCATCCGTGAGGAAGCCCGACTCGAGCGGATTCCCGCAGACCTCGAAAAGCTCGCCGTGCGGGTGATCCACGCCTGCGGCATGGTCGAGGCCATCGATGGCCTGCAGTTCTCCGAAGGCGCCGGCCGCGCCGGGCGCGAAGCGCTGCAGAGGGGGGCGCCGATCCTGTGCGATGCGCACATGGTGGCCGAAGGCATCACCCGCGCGCGCCTGCCAGCCGACAACCAAGTGATCTGCACCCTGCGCGACCCGAGCGTGCCGGGCCTGGCGAAAGACGCCGGCAATACCCGTTCCGCCGTGGCCCTGGAGCTCTGGCGGCCGTACCTGGAAGGCAGCGTGGTGGTGATCGGCAATGCCCCGACTGCATTGTTCTACCTGCTGGAAATGCTCGACGCCGGTGCGCCCAAGCCGGCATTGATCCTCGGCTTCCCGGTCGGCTTCGTCGGCGCCGCCGAATCCAAGGCGATGCTCGCCGCCGACAGCCGTGGCGTGCCGTTCGTGATCATGCAGGGCCGCCTGGGCGGTAGTGCGATGGCCGCCGCTGCGGTCAACGCCCTGGCCACGGAGGTGGAATGATGGCGCCGCGTGGACGTCTGCTCGGCCTCGGCGTAGGCCCTGGCGACCCTGAACTGATCACCCTGAAAGCCCTGCGCCTGCTGCGTGAAGCGCCGGTGGTCGGCTATTTCGTGGCCAAGGGCAAGCGCGGCAATGCCTTTGGCATCATCGAGGCGCACCTGCAGCCCGAGCAGACCCTGCTGCCGCTGGTCTACCCGGTCACCACCGAAGCCCTGCCGGCGCCGTTGTCCTATGAACAGGTGATCAGCGATTTCTATGACGAGGCCAGCGTGCAAGTGGCCGAGCACCTGGATGCCGGCCGCGACGTGGCGGTGATCTGCGAAGGCGACCCGTTCTTCTACGGTTCCTACATGTACCTGCACGACCGCCTGGCGCAGCGCTATGAGGCCGAAGTGGTGCCCGGCGTCTGTTCGATGCTCGGTGGTGCCTCGGTACTGGGCGCGCCGCTGGTGTATCGCAACCAGAGCCTGTCGGTGCTGTCTGGCGTGTTGCCCGCCGAAGAGCTTCGTCGTCGCCTGGCCGACGCCGATGCGGCGGTGATCATGAAGCTTGGCCGCAACTTCCCCAAGGTGCGCGAGGTGCTGGCTGAACTGGGCCTGGACGGCCGCGCGCTGTATGTAGAGCGGGCGACCATGGCCAACCAGAAGATCGTGCCGCTGGATCAGGTCGACCCACAGTCGTCGCCGTACTTCTCGCTGATCATCGTGCCGGGTGAAAAATGGCAGGGCTGAACATGCACAAGGCTCCGGCGATTGTCATTCTGGGCCAGGGCAGCCTGGCCACGGCGCAGCGTATCCGGCAATGTTATCCACAGGCGTCGATCCATGGCCTGCAAGGCCGGGTCGCAGGGGCCGACCTTTCCTACAGTGCGTTCGGCGATACCCTACGGGCGCTGTACCTGCAGGACACGCCGATCATTGCCCTGTGCGCTGCAGGGATCGTGATTCGCAGCCTGGCCAGCCTGCTCAGCGAGAAGGGCGTGGAACCACCGGTGCTGGCGGTGGCTGAAGACGGCAGCGCCGTGGTACCGCTGCTCGGCGGCCTGGCGGGCGTGAACCTGATGGCGCGCGAAATCGGCGAAGCGTTGGGCGTTGCTGCGGCGATTACCACCAGTGGCGAACTGCGTTTCGGCACCTGCCTGCTGAGCCCGCCGCAGGGCTACGCGCTGGCGGATATCGAGCAAGGCAAGCGCTTTGTTTCCGACCTGCTGGCTGGCGAAACGGTGCGCATCGAAGGGCATGCACCGTGGTTGCAGCAGGCGCAGCTGCCTGCCAGTGACGAGGCTCGGCGCACCATCCATGTAGGGCCTCAGGCGCGTCCGGCCAGCCGCAACGAACTGTTGATTCACCCGCGCTCGGTGGTAGTGGGGGTTGCCGGTGGCAATCTGCACGGCATTCGCGCCGCCTTGCAGCAGGCCGGTATCGCCGAAGCTTCGCTGGCGTGTGTGCTGGCGGACGAACAAGCCATGGCCGATAGCGCGCTGCACGCAGCCGCGCAGGCACTGGGCGTTGCCTTGCGTTTTGCCGCCAAGCCACAGAATGTCGCCAGCATGCTGGCCGAAGCATTGCCAGACGCGCAACTGATCGAGGTGGCCGACATGGTCATCGCGGTGGCACCTGCACCGGTCGAGGTGGCGCGGGTTGGCCGCCGTCGCGGGCGCCTGGCGGTGATCGGCCTCGGCCCGGGCGCTGCCGAGCTGATGGTACCGGCGGTCAAGGCCGAGCTGGCGCGGGCCGAAGATGTGCTGGGTTACGAAACCTACGTACGCATGGCCGGCCCGTTCCGTGCCGATCAGGTGCTGCACTGCACCGACAACCGCGAAGAGATGCAGCGTGCCCGGCATGCCTTCGAACTGGCGGCCCAGGGCCGTTCGGTGGTGGTGGTATCTTCGGGCGACCCGGGCGTGTTCGCCATGGCGGCTGCGGTACTTGAAGCGCTGCATGAATCCAGCGACCCTGCCTGGCATCGCGTTGACCTGGAGATCCTGCCGGGGGTGTCGGCTTCGCTGGCGACGGCCGCGCAGGCTGGGGCGCCACTGGGGCATGACTTCTGCGTGATGTCGCTGTCGGACAACCTCAAGCCTTGGTCGATCATTGAAAAACGCCTGGACCTGGCGGCGCAGGCCGACCTGGTGCTGGCGTTCTACAACCCGATTTCCAAAGCCCGGCCGCATCAGCTCGGCGTGGCGCTGGAGGTGGTACGTCGGCACCGTGGTGGGAGTACGCCCGTAGTCCTTGGCCGCGACATCGGTAGGCCGGGGCAGACGCTGAAGGTAGTCACCTTGGCCGAGCTGGTGCCAGAAATGGTCGACATGCGCACCATGGTGCTGGTGGGCTCCTCGACAACCTGCGTGTTTCCTCGCCTGGCTGGCGGGGTATGGGCGTACACGCCACGCTGGTACCCCTCGGCCAGCTGATGGCCGCGGAAACCCCAAGGTGCAGGATCGTGTGGTTCAGGTTTGCCTGCAGCGCATACTGGAGTACGGCTTCTAGGGCGCCAGGTAGCCTTTGATACCGGTGAAGATGATCTGCGCGGCCAGGGCACAGACGAACAGCCCCATCAGCCGGCTGACGATCTGCAGGCCCTGGTCGCCGAGGATGCGTTCGATGCGGTGCGAGAGGTACAGCACCAGGCCGACGGTGAAGCTGGCCAGTGCGATGCTGACAATGGCCAAGGCCTTGTCGTCCCAGTGTGGATGGCCCACCCCCATTACCAGCAGTGCGCCGATGGTACCGGGGCCGACAGTCAGCGGGATGGTCAGCGGTACGATGGTGACATCCTGCTGTACGTTGTCCGCCTGGACCGCCGACTTGCCTTGGGCCATGCCCAGTGCCGAGATGAACAGCACGCTGCCGGCGCCAATGCGGAAGGCGTCGGCGGTGATGCCGAAAATACCGAAGATCGCCCGCCCGAACAGGTACAGCAGGACACTGGCGACGAGCGCGGCAATCGCTACCTTCCAGGCCAGTTGCTTGCGCTCCTTGCTGGAGTGGCCGCGGGTCAGGCTGATGAAGCATGACAGCACGAAGAACGGGCTGTAGAGCACGAGCATTTTCAAATAGACGCTGAACAACTCATGGAGCATGGGGTAGCCCCTGGCAGGAAAGGTGTGGGCAAGTGTATCAGCAGCATCAGGGTTGCCTGTACAGGCAATACCGATCAGGAGCTATGCGCCGGGTCCACCTTGGTTTCCCGCTGACTGGCCCAATACTGGATCAGCTCGCGCAACTGCGACAATTCCACCGGTTTGGCCATGTGCCCGTCCATCCCGGCCAGGCGCGCGCGTTCCTTGTGTTCGGCAAGAATATGCGCGGTCAGCGCTACCACCGGGGTGCGCTGGCGCTGGTTGGCGGCTTCCCAGGCGCGTAGTTGCTGGGTGGCCGAGAAGCCATCCAGTATCGGCATTTCGCAGTCCATCAGCACCAGGTCATAACGCTGCGCCTTCATTGCCTGCAAGGCTTCTTCGCCATTGCTGGCGGTGTCGGGCTCGAGGTTGAGCTTGCCCAGCATGCCACGGATCACCTTGGTCGAGATGCTGTTGTCCTCGGCCACCAGTACGCGGAAGTCGCCAGGCAGCTCCAGCGCCTGCGCGGTGCCGGGCGGGCTGGCAGGGATGGCCTGCTCGCGACCGCGCTGGGCCAGTTCTTCGGCGAGGGTGGTCTTCAGCGTGTAGCCGGCCACCGGCTTGGCGAGAATCCGTTTGACCCCGGCGTTGCGAGCAATGACCTTGCTCGGCGCGTTGCTGATGCCGGTGAGCATCACCACCAGGATGTCGTGGTTCAGGCTCGGGTCTTCCTTGATCTTGGCGGCCAGTTGCATGCCGGTCATGCCCGGCATGTTCTGGTCCAGCAGTACGGCGTCGAAGTAGTCGCGCAGATGGGCCTTGGTGCGCAGCAGGGCCAGGGCTTCCTTGCCCGACGGCACCGCGCTGACGTTCATGCCCCAGGCGCTGCACTGCTGTACCAGCACCTTGCGGCAGGTGTCGTTGTCGTCCACCACCAGCACGCGGGCGTCACGCAGCGGGCCGTCGAGATCGGCCGGTGGCTGCTCCAGGCGCGAAGGGTCGAGTGGTAGCGCCAGCCACAAGGTATTGCCCATGCCGCTGCTGCTCTTGATACCGAACTCGCCTTGCATCAGGCCGATCAACTGCTTGGCAATGACCAGCCCGAGGTGACCGCCCAGCTTGTTGCTGGACAGGAAGTGGTGGCTGTGCAGTTCGGCTTGCAGCAAGGCTTCGCGGTCGGCAGCGGGCATCGGTTCGCCGCTGTCCTGCACGGCAATGCGCAGGCGCGGTACCTCGCCCCGCTGGTCCAGCGCCACTACCAGCAGGATTTCGCCTTGATCGGTGTTCTTCAAGGCGTTTTCCAGCAGGCTCGACAAGGCCTGGCGCAGGCGTGTGGGATCGCCGCTGATCACCCTTGGCACTTGTGGTTGGGTAAAGCTGATCAGTTCGACGTTCTGCTGCTCGGCCTTGGCGCGGAAGATGTTCAGGCAATCCTCGATCAGCGCATTGAGGTCGAACTGCACGTCATCCAGTTCGATCTGCCGGGATTCCAGCTTGGAAATGTCGAGAATCTCGTTGATCAGCGTGAGCAGTTCGTTGCCGGCGCTGTGGATGGTCTGCACATAATCGCGCTGCTTGACCGACAACGGAGTGCCGAGCAGCAACTCGGTCATGCCCAGCACCCCGTTCATCGGCGTACGGATTTCGTGGCTGATCTTGGCCAGGAATTCGGCCTTGGCGTTGATTTCGGCATCGCTGGCGGCCAGGGCGCGGCTGGCACTGAAGCGCTCCTCGCTCATTCGCCGCAGACGTTCGCTGACCGCCAGGTTGAGCAGCAGGCCGCTGGCCACGGTCAAGCCCAGCAGGATGCACAGCAGCCAGGGGGTCGGCGTGCGGGTGAGGCCAAGCAGCGCCGGCAACAGCACCAGGCCGCCGAGGTTGAACACCACCATCGCCAGGCTGAACACCCGCGCCGGGGCATAACCCTTGTACCAGTGATAACTGCTGACCAGCAGCATGCTGACGCTACCCAGGGCCATCAGGGCGTAGGTCATCAGGTTCAGCGGCAGGGTGTCGACGAACAGCAGTACCAGCCCGCTGACACCGACCACCAGCATGTCGCCCTGCAGCAAGCGATTCAGCCGCGGTGAGTTGCACGGTGAGAAGAAGTGCTGGGTGAAATACAGCCCCGCCAGGCCGGCCAGGACCAGCGTGAGGTAGGCGGCGGGCGTCTGCGCGCTGTGCCAGACATGCCACCACGGGCCGCTGAGGTTCAGCAGGATCAGGCCGCTGAGCAGCATCAGGCCATGGTAGAGCGCCAGGATCAGGGCGGTGCTGGAGCGGCTGTAGAAGAAGCGGATCAGGTTGTGCAGGATCAGCATCACCAGGCCGCCGAACAGCATGCCGAACAGCAGTGGCTGACGTTGGTCGGAGGCGGCCACGGCCGCTGGCTCCAGGCTGATGGCCGGGCGCAGCTGGTGCTCGGAGACCAGGCGCAGGTAGATGTCTACCGGTTGCGTGCTGTTGGGCAGGGGTAATACATGGTCGCTGCCACGCAGGGTCGGGCTGGCATTGCCAGCCTGGCGGCCGTGGTGCAGCTGACGCAGAAGCTTGTCGCCTTCGAGGGCGTAGAGGTCCAGGCCGGACAGGTCTGGGGCGAACACCCGCAGCAGTTGTTCCTGCTCGCTGGGGTCCAAACGATAGTGCAGCCACATGGCCTGTTCCGCCGGAGCGGCGTCCAGGTCGGCGAGGGCCAGCGGGCTGAACTGGTTGCGGTAACGCTCGGAGCGCACGTCGCTCAGTTGCAGGTTGGCCTGTTCGTCGAGCAGAACGGCCCAGCCTCCGTCATGTTCGGCAGCAGCCGGGAACAGGCAGAGCAGGGTCAGCAAGCTGACGATCAGAACTGAGGCAATCCGAAGCCGACGCACTACGAAATCCCTTCTTAGCCTAGGTGCCAGGTAGTAACTATGCGCGGCGCGCCAAGTCGAAGGCAAGGCCCGCGCGGGGCCCTGTCGACGAGCCGGGGGCCGTGCGCCTGGGTTTTTCCAACCCTGGGCGTCACGGCGCTCCGGTAGAGCTTACTGCTGGTGCTCACCGCGCTCGCGGGCAATGGCCCGGTAGCCGATGTCGCTACGGTAGAAGCTGCCGTTCCAGCTGACTTCCTTGGCCAGGCGATAGGCCTGCTGCTGGGCGTCGGCAACGCTGGCCCCCATGGCGGTGGCGCAGAGCACGCGGCCACCGTTGGTGACCACCTGGCCGTCTTTCAGCGAAGTACCGGCATGGAATACCTTGCCTTCGATCTTGGCCGCTGCTTCCAGGCCGTTGATCACATCACCCTTGGCATAGTCACCCGGGTAACCGCCGGCGGCCAGCACCACGCCCAGGCTCGGGCGCGGGTCCCACTGGGCTTCGACCTTGTCCAGCGCCTTGGCGAATGCAGCCTCGACCAGCAGCACCAGGCTCGACTCCAGACGCAGCATGACCGGCTGGGTTTCCGGGTCGCCGAAGCGGCAGTTGAACTCGATGACCTTGGGGTTGCCCGCCTTGTCGATCATCAGGCCGGCGTAGAGGAAGCCGGTATAGACGTTGCCTTCTTCGGCCATGCCACGCACGGTCGGCCAGATTACCTGGTCCATCACGCGCTGGTGCACATCGGCGGTGACCACCGGGGCAGGGGAATAAGCACCCATGCCGCCAGTATTCGGGCCGGTGTCCTGGTCGCCGACGCGCTTGTGGTCCTGGCTGGTGGCCATGGGCAGCACGTTCTGGCCATCGACCATGACGATGAAGCTGGCTTCCTCGCCGTCCAGGAACTCTTCGATCACCACGCGCGAACCGGCGTCACCGAAGGCATTGCCAGCCAGCATGTCGCGCACGGCGGCTTCGGCTTCCTCGAGGGTCATGGCGACGATCACGCCTTTGCCGGCGGCCAGGCCATCGGCCTTGATCACGATCGGCGCGCCTTTTTCCTGCAGGTAGGCCAGGGCTGGCTCGATTTCGGTGAAGTTCTGGTAGTCGGCGGTCGGAATCTTGTGCCGGGCCAGGAAGTCCTTGGTGAAGGCCTTGGAGCCTTCGAGCTGGGCCGCGCCCTTGGTCGGGCCGAAGCAGTCCAGGCCACGGCTGCGGAACAGGTCGACGACACCGGCGACCAGCGGCGCTTCCGGGCCGACGATGGTCATCTGTACGTTCTGCTCGGCGAAGTCGGCCAGTTGCTCCAGCGCGTTGACGTCGATAGCGACGTTTTCGCACTTGGCTTCGGTGGCGGTGCCGGCGTTGCCCGGGGCAACGAAGACTTTCTCGACACGTGGGTCCTGGGCGACTTTCCAGGCCAGGGCGTGTTCACGACCGCCGCTGCCGATGATCAAAACTTTCATGTCAAAACCTCTGTTTGGCGGCACGCCTCGTACCCTGTGGGAGCGGGTTCACCCGCGAATGCGGCGGTGAATCCAACATCGCATTCGCGGGTGAACCCGCTCCCACAGGGGCCGAGGATCGGCCGGCCATCTTGATTAGTGGCGGAAGTGGCGCATACCGGTGAAGACCATGGCGATGCCGGCTTCGTCAGCGGCAGCAATCACCTCGGCATCGCGCATCGAGCCACCTGGCTGGATCACGGCGCTGATACCCACTTTAGCTGCGTTGTCGATGCCGTCACGGAACGGGAAGAACGCATCCGAGGCCATGACAGCACCCTGTACCTGCAGGCCGGCATGCTCAGCCTTGATGGCCGCGATGCGGGCGGAGTTGACGCGGCTCATCTGGCCGGCACCGACGCCGATGGTCTGGCGCTGCTTGGCGTAGACGATGGCGTTGGACTTGACGAACTTGGCGACTTTCCAGGCGAATACCAGGTCGTGGATCTCTTGCTCGGTCGGTGCGCGCTTGGTCACGATCTTCAGGTCATCGGCGCTGATCATGCCGATATCGCGGCTCTGTACCAGCAGGCCACCGTTGACGCGCTTGAAGTCCCAACCGGCAGCGCGCTCGGCTGGCCACTCGCCGCATTCCAGCAGGCGGACGTTCTGCTTGGCAGCAACCACGTCGCGGGCGGCCTGGGAGATTTTCGGTGCGATGATCACTTCGACGAACTGGCGGTCGACGATGGCCTTGGCGGTTTCGCCATCCAGCTCGCGGTTGAAGGCGATGATGCCACCGAACGCCGACTCGGTGTCGGTCGCGTAGGCCAGGTCGTAGGCCTTGCGGATACCACCTTCCTCTTCAGGTACCACGGCAACGCCGCACGGGTTGGCGTGCTTGACGATGACGCAGGCTGGCTTGACGAAGCTCTTCACGCATTCCAGCGCGGCATCGGTGTCGGCCACGTTGTTGAACGACAGCTCCTTGCCCTGCAACTGGATGGCCGTGGAAACGCTGGCTTCACCTTTTTTCGCCTCGACGTAGAACGCCGCGCTCTGGTGCGGGTTCTCGCCGTAGCGCATTTCCTGGGCCTTGACGAACTGGCTGTTGAAGGTGCGCGGGAACTCGCTGCGGCCTTCGGTGCTGAGGGTTTCCTTGGCCTGGTCGATGGTGCCCATGTAGTTGGCGATCATGCCATCGTAGGCGGCGGTGTGCTCGAATGCCTTGAGCATCAGGTCGAAACGCTGGGCGTAGGTCAGGCCGCCGGCCTTGAGGCCTTCGACGATGCCGGCATAGTCGCTGGCGTTGACCACGATGGCCACGTCCTTGTGGTTCTTGGCCGCGGAACGGACCATGGTCGGGCCACCGATGTCGATGTTCTCGATGGCGGTCGGCAGGTCACAGCCAGGCTTGGAAATGGTCGCCTCGAACGGGTACAGGTTGACCGCCACCAGGTCGATCGGCTTGATGCCGTGCTCGTTCATGATGGCGTCGTCGATGCCGCGACGGCCGAGGATGCCGCCGTGGATTTTCGGGTGCAGGGTCTTGACCCGGCCATCCATCATTTCGGCGAAGCCGGTGTAGTCGGCCACTTCCACCGCGTTGACGCCGTTGTCCTTGAGCAGCTTGTAGGTGCCGCCGGTGGACAGGATCTCGACACCGAGCTGCTGCAGCTCACGGGCGAATTCGAGGATTCCGGTCTTGTCGGAGACGCTGATCAGGGCGCGGCGGACTGGCAGGCGGGTAGTCTGGTCGGTCATTTCGGGTTCCAATAACGCGGTGGAGTCAGCAAAAAAGGCGCCTCTGTTCAGGGAGCCGCCTTTTCTGGTTGGGATTCTGGCTTACAGCAAGTCGTACTGCTTGAGCTTCTTGCGCAGGGTGCCTCGGTTCAGCCCGAGCATCTCGCTGGCCTTGGTCTGGTTGCCCTTGACGTAGTTCATCACGCTTTCGAGCAGGGGCGCCTCGACTTCGGACAGCACCAGGTTGTACACGTCCGTCACGGTCGCGCCTTCCAGGTGGGCGAAGTAGTTGTGCAGCGCCTTCTCGACGCTGTCGCGAAGGGTCTGGCCTTCTTCGCTCGGCGTGTTCAGGTGCTGTTTCAGGTTGGCGTTGTCGCTCACGGGCGTTGTTCCACTCACAAATGTCTCGGTCATCATCGTCATGCGGCCACCCCTTGTCCGTCCTCTGTCTCAAGGCTCTGTCGACGTTCGCTGAAAAACGCACGAACGTTGGCGCACTGCGCTTGTGTGTCTTCCAAAGCGTTGAACCGGGAGCGAAACTCCTTGCCGCCGGGTCGTGTTGCCAGGTACCAGCCAACGTGCTTGCGGGCGATACGTACGCCCATCACATCGCCATAGAAGGCATGCAGCGCGGCCAGGTGCTCCAGCAGGATGCGTTCCACTTCATCCAGTTGCGGCGCTGGCAGATGTTCGCCAGTGCGCAGGTAATGCTCGATCTCGCGAAAGATCCATGGCCGCCCCTGGGCAGCCCGGCCTATCAGCAGGCCATCGACACCGGTGGCGTCCAGCACCGCCCGGGCCTTTTCTGGCGAGGTGATATCGCCGTTGGCAAAAACCGGGATCGACACCGCCTGCTTGATGGCAGCGATGGTGTCGTATTCGGCTTCGCCGGTATACAGGTCGGCGCGTGTGCGGCCATGTACCGCCAGCGCCTGGATGCCGGCCTGTTCGGCGATCTTCGCCACGTTCAGGCCGTTCTTGTTCGCCCGGTCCCAGCCGGTGCGAATCTTCAGCGTCACCGGGACGTCCACGGCGCCAACCACGGCGTGGAGAATCTCGCTGACCAAGGCTTCATCTCTCAATAAAGCAGAGCCTGCGGCTTTGTTGCAGACTTTTTTTGCCGGGCAGCCCATGTTGATATCGATGATCTGGGCACCCGCTTCGACATTGGCTTGCGCCGCCGCTGCCATCATCTGCGCATCACCACCGGCGATCTGCACCGAGCGTGGCTCGGGATCACCTTCATGGATGCGGCGCAGGCTCGACTTGCGGCTGTTCCACAGGCTCATGTCGCTAGAGACCATTTCCGACACCACCATGCCGGCGCCCAGGCGCTGGCAAAGGGTACGGAAAGGCTGGTCCGTAACGCCGGCCATGGGCGCGAGGATCAGGTTGTTACGTAGTGTGTATTGGCCGATGCGTACCGCCGACATAGGTGATCCCTGTTGTGGGGCCGAATCTTGGAGTCTGAAAAAGGGTTGGCATGATACCCGCTCTCGGTGACCGGATAAAGATGGGTTTGGATAAAATCTGAACAGTTGTCGGCTTATGCCATTTGGTATGGAGAAGGGCCTGGGGCTGCTTTGCAGCCCTTTCGCGACACCAGGCCGCTGCTACAGGCGAGCGCGATCTCCTGTAGCAGCGGCCTTGTGTCGCGAAGGGGCGCAAGGCGCCCCCACCGGCACAATGTTCATTCCGGCGAACGGAAGCTGAGGCTGTAGTTGACTGCCTTTGGTCCGGGGTCAAGGATGTCCAGGGCGATATGGATCGGGGTCTGGCTGGGCATCTCGCCACGCCCGGCCAGTTCCCCCGAGAGGTACTCGCTGGGCTTGAAGCGCCGGCTGGCGATCAGCTGGCCATTGAGGTCGGCGAAGCGCAGCTCCAGCAGCGGGAAGGGCTGGGCGAACGGCGCGCGGTTGTAGATGATCGCATCGACGATCAACGCGCCCTTGAAGTCCGGGTGGCTGCGCACCACCAGGTTGCTGCTTTTGATCCGGGCAATATCGACGCGGGTCGGGACTTCGCACCCGACCAACGGGCAGATTTGCTGGAACAGCGGCCGATACTGGTCCTGACGGGCCATTTCGTCGAAGTGGAACCACACGTACTGGAACGCCAGCAAACCCGCGGCGAGCAAGGTCAGGAAGCCCCACAGCAGGCGTTTGCCCCAGTTCGGTGCAGGCTTCTCCCAGCCCAGCTGCAATGGATCGTCCACCACGTCGACCAGCGGCTCCTTGCGTGCCGGGCGCTCTGGCTTGGCGGCAAAGCCTGGTTCCAGGCGTTCGCCGGGCAGTGGCTCGACAGGGTCGTCATCGTGCGCCGACAGGCTCAGCGCCAGCGGTTCGTCGTCGCGCGCGCTCAGGCCTTTTTCCGGGATTTCGTCATCGCTGGCACGCAGCGGCTCGTCGAAGGCGGGGTGGTCATCGTCGACGGCATGGCGTACAGGCGGCTCATCGTCGAGGTCCAGCTCCAGGCTACCGCCCAGGGTTGGCTCGGTGCGCTCGCCCGGGACAGGTTCGAGATCCAGCTCCAGCGGCTGTAGCACCGGGGCCGGCTCATCTGCCTGTGGTGGTTCGAAAGGTTCATCGGTGGCGGTGCCGAACAGGTCGTCAGCGTGTTCGTCCGGCTGCAAGTCGTCGCGCCGTGCCTGCAACCCGTCATCCTGCTCGGCCGGGCGTGCCGGCACGGGGTGGCCGCGACGCTCCAGGCGTTCCAGCTCCTTGTCGAGATCGAGGGCGTCCAGTGCCTGGGCGGTGAGGGCCCAGTTTTCGTTGGCTGGGCTGTTGTGCTCGCCGACTGTTGGCTCGTGCGCAGCCGTCGTTGGCTCGGCCACCGGCTCGTCAGGCGTCGCTGGCTCTGGCGCCGGCACCACAGGTTGGCTGGCGGTGCTGGCGCGGTTCTGCTCCAGCAACTGCCTGGCAGCATTGAATACCTGCAGGCAGTGGCCGCAGCGCACCACGCCGCGGGCCACGCTCAGTTGGTGGTGAGTGACGCGAAAGCTAGTCTGGCAATGCGGGCACTGGGTGACGAAACTGTCGGTCATGCGGCGATCCGGGAGCTGTGCAGAAAAGTATTCTAGGCTGGCTTAACGGCGCCGACCACTGATACGGACCCAGCCGTCACGCACGACGATCGGGTCCAGTGCGAAGTCGGCGGCGTAGGCTGCGGCCACTTCTTCACCCTGTTCGGCGAGGATGCCCGACAGCGCCAGCAGGCCCCCGGGGCGGACCAGGCCGGACAGCTGCGGCGCCAGCGACACCAGCGGGCCGGCGAGGATGTTGGCGACCAGTACGTCGGCCTGCATCGCCGGCATGTGCTCGGGCAGGTACAGCGCCAGCTTTTCATCGGCGATGCCATTGCGCTGGGCGTTGTCGCGCGAAGCCTCGATGGCCTGCACGTCGATGTCGGTACCGACCGCCTCGCGGGCGCCCAGCAGCAGCGCGGCGATGGCCAGGATGCCCGAGCCGCAGCCGAAGTCCAGCACCTGGGTGCCTTCCAGCTGCTGGCCGTCGAGCCATTCCAGGCACAGGGCGGTGGTCGGGTGGGTGCCAGTGCCGAACGCCAGGCCCGGGTCGAGCAGCAGGTTCACCGCGTCCTGTTCCGGGGCTTCGTGCCAGCTGGGCACGATCCACAGGCGGCGGCCGAAGCGCATTGGCTGGAAATTGTCCATCCAGCTGCGTTCCCAGTCCTGGTCCTCGATCACCTCGGCCTGGTGCTCGGGCAGCTCGGCACCGGTCAGCAGGCGCAGGTGGGAGAACACCTGCTCGGGCTCGGCATCGGCCTCGAACAGGGCCAGCAGGTGGGTGTGCGACCACAGCGGGGTGGTGTTGAGGTCTGGCTCGAAGATCGGTTGATCTTCGGCGTCCATGAACGTGACCGAGACAGCGCCCACTTCGAGCAGGGCGTCTTCGTAGGTTTCGGCTTGTTCCGGGCTGATGGCCAGGCGTACTTGCAGCCAGGGCATGGCGGGCACCTTTGGTAAATCGACAGGGGCAGCCCCAGGCTGCGCGAAGGCTGGCAGTTTACGCGAGTGCGGGGGATTTGTGGATCGGCTTGGGCAGGGGAGCGGGTAACGCCCCCCGAATTTCATCAGACAAAACAGAGGGACAGCGACTCAGCGATGTAGGCAGGCTTGTCTTCGCCATCGATCTCCAGGGTGGCAACCGCCTTGAGCAACCATTGCCCGGGCTTCTTTTCGAGCACTTCGGCCAGCTTGACCTGCAGCCGCACCTGGCTGTCGACCTTGACTGGCTGGATGAAACGCACGCTGTCCAGCCCATAGTTCACCACCATTTTCAGCCCTTGCGGCAGGACCAGGATGTCCTCGATCAGCTTGGGAATCAGTGACAGCGTGAGGAAACCGTGGGCGATGGTGCAGCCGAACGGAGTCTGCGCCGCCTTGGCCGGGTCCACATGGATGAACTGGAAATCACCCGTGGCTTCGGCGAACAGGTTGATGCGCTGCTGGTCGATCTTCAGCCAGGCCGAACGGCCCAGTTCCTTACCAACGTACTGCGAAAGCTCTGTAACCGGTACATAGGGCATCGCGGGCTCTCCAAGTTGTTAGTTGGTACGAATGTGCAAGATCAGCACGGCGAACCGTTTCAGTCAAGTTGCAGGTATTTCGGCGAATATCGGTATATGACGGCCACATGCTTATAATGGCGGCCATGCACGAGGGAGATGCTTATGCTGTTGCGTGGTCTGACCTGGCTGGTGCTGTTCCAGTTGCTGGGTACGGCGATCAACCACTTGTTGGTGCCGTTTCTGCCGGGGCCGATCATCGGCCTGTTGCTGCTGCTGTGTTTTCTCATGGCCCGTGGCGAGGTTGGCAAGCCGCTGAACGAGGCGGCCAGCAGTCTGCTGCGCTACCTGCCGCTGTTGCTGGTGCCGCCGGCAGTGGGGGTGATGGTGTATGCCAGGGACATTGCCGCCGACTTCTGGGCCATCGTCGGGGCGTTGCTGATTTCCTGCCTGGTGACCCTGGCGTTTGTCGGCGTGCTGATGCAAAAACTCATCCAGCGCCAGGGCCGACGCGAGGAGCAGCCATGATACTTGACTGGCAAGGCGCGCTGGACGCGGTGGTGCACCACCCATTGTTCGGTATCGGCATTACCCTTGGTGCCTACCAGGTGGTGCTGGCCGCCTACGAGAAGACCCGCTGGATCTTCCTGCAGCCGGTGCTGGTGTCGATGCTGCTGGTGATCGGTGTGCTGCTGCTGTTCGGCATCGACTACCGCGAATACCGCAAGAGCACCGAGATCATGAACATTCTGCTGGGGCCTGCCACCGTGGCCCTGGCCGTGCCGCTGTACCTGAACCTGCGGCGTATCCGCCAGCTGTTCTGGCCCATCTTTACTACGCTGGTAATCGGGGGCCTGTTTGCCACGCTGTTCTGCCTGGTACTCGGCTGGTGGTTCGGTGCGGAACACATGATCCTGATGACCATGGCGCCAAAATCGGTGACTTCGCCAATTGCCATGCTGGTGGCCGAGCAGATTGGCGGGGTGGCAGCCCTGGCGGCGGTGTTCGTGTTGATCACCGGGGTGATCGGGGCGATTTTCGGCCCGGCGCTGCTGAGCCGCTGCGGCGTGCACAGCCCCGAGGCGCGCGGCATGGCGCTGGGTGTGACCGCGCATGCGGTGGGCACTTCGGTGGCCTTGCAGGAAAGTGACGAATGCGGCGCCTTTGCCGCGCTGGCAATGAGCCTGATGGGCGTGGCCACGGCGGTGTTCCTGCCGCTGGCGGTCAGCCTGGTGGCTTGAGGACTTGTAATGACGTTACCGCTGTTTCCGCTCAATACCGTGCTGTTTCCTGGCTGCTTTCTCGATCTGCAGATTTTCGAGGCGCGCTACCTGGACATGATCGGGCGCTGCATGAAGCAGGGCGAAGGTTTTGGCGTGGTGTGCATCCTCGAAGGCGAACAGGTCGGCAAGGCGCCGCCGGTAGTGGCCTCGATCGGCTGCGAGGCGGTGATCCGCGATTTCGTGCAGCAGGATAACGGGTTGTTGGGCATTCGCGTCGAAGGTGTGCGGCGCTTCAACCTGGAAAGCACCGAGGTGCAGAAGGACCAGTTGTTGGTGGGGCAGGTGCAATGGTTGCCGGAGCAGGCGGACAGCCCCTTGCTCGAGGCCGACGATGACCTGCTGGCGTTGCTGGTGGCGCTGGGCGAGCACCCGATGGTCGAAGCCCTGGACATGCCGCGCCCGGTGGATGGGCGGCAGGCGCTGGCCAACCAGTTGGCGTACCTGTTGCCGTTCATGGAAGAGGACAAGCTGGATCTGCTGGCCCTCGACTCACCGCAGCAGCGCCTGGGTGAGATCCAGAAGCTGCTGGAGCGGATTCAGGGCGAGCTGTTTGCCTGACTCCTGGCCCTGCTGCTGGCCCTGGCCTTGGGTCGCGAAAGGGCTGCGAAGCAGCCCAGAACTTCAGCGCAGCCATAAATTGCCGGGGCTGCTTCGCAGCCCTTTCGCGACACAAGGCCGCTCCTACAGGGCGCAATCAGTACTGATAGCGCAACAACGCCTGCGGCAACGCATGCATGGCAAAGAACGCCAGCAACGCGATGCAGGCCGGCACTATCAGCCACCACACCCGCAGCGGCAAGGCCGGCAAGGTTTGCCGCCGCTGTACCAATGCCAGGCTCAGCGCGCATACACAGCACGCCAACAGGGCCCCGGCAAGGATGTCGGTCGGCCAGTGCGCCCCCAGGTAAACCCGCGACAGGGCTATCGCCAGCGCCGGAATGCAGCCCAGCATGACCCAGGTCAGGCGCATCCGCGGCGGCTGCCCGCGCCCGGCCAGCACGGCCATGACCAGAAAGAACGCGAACGACGCCGAGCTGTGCCCGCTGGGCATGCTGTAGCTGGTCAACGGGTCGCTGAGCACCTCCGGCCGGGCCCGGGCGAACAGCCATTTCAAGGTGCCATTGGCAAGCGCCGTGCCCATCAGCGCGCCCGCGGCGAACAGGGCATGACGCCATTGCCGGGCTAGCAGCAGCAGACCGGTCAGCAGGCCGCCCAGGAACAGCTGGGTGCGGAAATCGCCCAGCCGGGTCACCACGACCATGGCGCCATCGATAGCCTGGCTACGGTGCTCCTGCACCAATGTCATCACACCCTGGTCGAATTCGTGCAGGTAGGGCCAGCCCAGGAATACCCCGGCCAGTGCCGCCAGGCTCATGCCGGCGATCAGCCGGGTGCCGTGGCGTTGATCACGGATGCTGGTGTTCAGGCTCAGCCCGATGATGACTGCCAGGGTACCGGCGATCATGCCGGCATCCAGCCAGAAGCCTTGCGGCAATGGCAGGCGCATGGCGGCACCCGTCGCCCAGCCGGGCAGTAGGTAGGCCACCGACCAGCCCGCGCCGGCCACCAGGCTGACGGCGATGAAGCGTGGCAGCGGCATGTCGAACATGCCGGCGACCATTGGCAGCATGGGCCGCAGCGGCCCGATGAAGCGCCCGACCAGCAGGCTGGCAATGCCGTAGCGTTGGAAATAGGCCTCGGCGCTGCCGATCCATTCCGGGTGGTGGCGCAGCAGCGGCAGGCGGCGGATGTTCTGATGGAAGTACTTGCCTACTGCATAGGACACCGCGTCACCGAGCAGGCCACCGAGAAAGCCCAGCAGCAGCGTTTCGCCCAGGCTGAAGGCTCCACTGCCGGCCAGCACCGCGACCGCGAACAGCAGCACGGTGCCCGGCACGATGATGCCGGCAATGGCCAGGCATTCGATGCAGGCCACCAGGAAAATTGCCAGGCCAAGCCACTGTGGGTTGGCGCTGAGCCAGCCGGTCAGGCTGTCGAGCCATTGGCCCATGTTCAGCTTCCTTGTTCGAGAATGAAGAAGTCGCGGCCTTCGACTTGGCCTCGACGTAACGGGTTCCGCGTGCAGAAACGGGCGTATTCGGCATCGACGAAGCGGTACGGCAGGTGCTCGTCGCGGCCGTGCGGGATGCCCAGGCGGGCCGTCTGGATGATTCGCGGCACGGCGATGCGGCAATCCTCGACGTACAGGCGCTCGGGGTCGAAGCGCTGGGCGTCCCAGTGTGGCACCTTCAGGCCGAGGGCGCGGCACAGCAGGGTCTGCCCGGCGCACAGGCGCTCGGCCGGGCGCAGGTTGCCGCTGGCGTCGGGGTTGTTCAGTTGCATCTGCGCCAGGCTGTTCGGCCCCGAGACGGCGTCCTGCCAAGGGTAGGCGGACTTGATCAGCACCGCGTTGCCCGGCCCGTGGGCGCTGAAGTTCAGCGAGTCGCCGCCACGCGCGTAGTACATGTAGATGTGCCCGCCATCGAGGAACAGCGCCTTGCGCTTTTCGGTGTAGCCGAGCGAGGCGTGGCTGCCTTTGTCGCTGAGGTAGTAGGCCTCGGTCTCGATGATCCGTGCGGCCAGCCACAGGTCGCCGTGGCGGTGACGGATGACCTTGCCCAGCAGGGCCTTGGCCAGGGTCTGGGCGTCGCGGTCGAAGAAGCTGTCGGGCAGTGCTGGCATGCGGGGCAGTTCGCGGTTGGGAAGGCGGGGATGATAGCAATGAATGACTTAATCGAGGCTGAACCTGCGGGCTGATTGATTGGTATCTGTATGTTTCGGTTTTGGTTGAGCCTAAGGGGTTCGCCTTGGGGCGGGCGGCGCGCGATCTCACAGGCGCCACAAGAAGCGGGTCGAGCCCAGCCATTTTCGACCATCCGCCACCCGCCGCTGGGCGTACACCTGCGCGGCAGTTATAATCAGCCGATTTCCCCTTCGCCAAGACACCGAACCCATGACTGAGTCCGTTCTTGACTATATGACCCGCCTGGGTCGCGCTGCCCGTGAGGCTTCCCGGGTGATCGGCCGTGCCAGCACCGCGCAGAAGAACCGCGCCCTGCAAGCTGCCGCCGACGCGCTGGATGCCGCCCGTGCCGAGCTGACCGCCGCCAACGAGCGAGACCTCGCCGCTGGCCGCGCCAACGGCCTAGAGCCGGCCCTGCTCGATCGTCTGGCGCTGACCCCGGCGCGTATCGACGGCATGATCACCGGCCTGCGCCAAGTGGCCAGCCTGCCGGACCCGGTCGGTGCCATCCGCGACATGAGCTACCGCCCATCGGGTATCCAGGTGGGCAAGATGCGCACGCCGCTGGGGGTGATCGGGATCATCTACGAGTCGCGTCCGAACGTGACCATCGATGCTGCCAGCCTGTGCCTGAAGTCAGGTAACGCAACCATCCTGCGTGGCGGCTCCGAAGCCATTCATTCCAACCGCGCGATCGCCACCTGCATCCAGCGTGGCCTGGCCGCAGCCGGCCTGCCGGCGGCCGTGGTGCAGGTGGTGGAAACCACCGACCGCGAGGCCGTGGGTGCGCTGATCAGCATGCCGGAATTCGTCGACGTCATCGTGCCGCGCGGTGGCCGTGGCCTGATCGAGCGCATCAGCCGTGATGCCCGGGTGCCGGTAATCAAGCACCTGGACGGTATCTGCCACATCTATGTCAGCCGGCACGCCGACCTGGACAAGGCCTGGCGTGTGGCATTCAACGCCAAGACCTATCGCTACGGTATCTGTGGCGCCATGGAAACGCTGCTGGTCGACCAGCAGGTGGCCGAGCGCTTCCTGCCAGAAATGGCCCGCCGCTTCCAGGAGAAGGGCGTAGAGCTGCGTGGCTGCGAGCGCACCCGGGCCATCATCGAGGCCAAGCCGGCCACCGAGGCCGACTGGCACACCGAGTACCTGGATGCGATCCTGTCGATCCGTGTGCTCGACGGCCTGGAGCAGGCCATCGAGCACATCAACCACTATGGCTCGCACCACACCGATTCGATCATCACCGAACATCAGGGTGAGGCGCGTCAGTTCATGGCCGAAGTCGACTCGGCGTCGGTCATGCTCAATACCCCGACCTGCTTCGCCGACGGCTTCGAGTACGGCCTGGGTGCCGAGATCGGCATTTCCACCGACAAGCTGCATGCCCGCGGCCCGGTCGGCCTGGAAGGCCTGACCTGCGAGAAGTACGTGGTGATCGGCGATGGCCAGCTGCGCGGCCAGGAGTCCTGCTGAGTTGAGCAAGGCCCAGGCAGTCCGGCGCATCGGCATTCTAGGCGGCACCTTCGACCCCGTGCATATCGGCCACATGCGCAGCGCGCTGGAAGTGGCCGAGTTCATGGGGCTGGACGAGCTGCGCCTGTTGCCCAATGCCCGGCCGCCGCACCGCGACACCCCGCAGGTGGCCGCCAAGGACCGCCTGGCCATGGTGCAGAGCGCCGTGCAGGGCGTGCCCTGCCTGAGCGTGGATGCCCGTGAGCTGGCACGCGACAAGCCGTCGTACACCATCGATACGCTGGAGTCGATCCGCGCCGAACTGGCGGCCAACGACCAGCTGTTCCTGGTGCTGGGCTGGGATGCCTTCTGCGGCCTGCCCGGTTGGCACCGCTGGGAAGAATTGCTGCAACACTGTCACATCCTGGTGCTGCAACGCCCGGATGCCGACGTAGAACCCCCTGACGAGCTGCGCAACCTGCTGGCTGCGCGCTCCGAGAGCGATCCCACCGCCATGTCCGGCCCGGCGGGAAACATTTCGTTCGTCTGGCAGACGCCGCTTGCGGTGTCGGCTACACAGATCCGACAGCTGCTGGCCAGCGGCAAGTCGGTGAGGTTCCTGGTGCCGGACGCCGTACTGGCCTACATCGAGGCGCACGAACTGTATCGTGCGCCTAACTGACGGTGCCTCTGGCACCTCATCCAACGAGTTGAACGAGTTTTATATGACCAAGCAGAAAATCCACGGCGAAGAACTGGTCGCCCTGACCAAGGCAGCGCTGGAAGACGTCAAGGCCCAGGACATCCAGGTCATCGACGTGCGCGACAAGCACAGCCTGACCGACTACATGATCATTGCCACCGGTACCTCCAACCGCCAGATCAACGCGATGCTGGAAAAGGTCCGCGAAGCGGTCAAGGCCAAGGGCGCCCAGCCACTGGGTGAAGAAGGCAAGGGCGACAGCGACTGGGTACTGCTGGACCTGAACGACGTCATCGTGCACATGATGACCGCCGCTGCCCGCCAGTTCTACGACCTGGAGCGCCTGTGGCAGGGTGCCGAGCAGAGCCGTGCCGCCGATGGCAAGCACCACAGCCCGGACCAGGCCCACGAGTATTCCGAAAAGCTCAAGGACCGGGAATAAGGAAAGCGCTGTGCGTCTGCGCCTGATCGCGGTCGGCTCGCGCATGCCGAAGTGGGTCGAGGAAGGCTGGCATGAATATGCCAAGCGCCTGCCCGCCGAGCTGTCGCTGGAGCTGGTGGAAATCCCGCTGAATACCCGTGGCAAGAATGCCGATGTCGCCCGCCTGATTCGTCAGGAGGGCGAGGCCATGCTGAGCAAGGTTCAGCCCGGGGAGCGCATCGTCACCCTCGAGGTCCATGGCAAGCCCTGGAGTACCGAGCAACTGGCGACCGAGCTGGACCGCTGGCGCCTGGATGCGCGCACGGTGAATTTGATGGTGGGCGGCCCGGAAGGCCTGGCGCCGGAGGTCTGTGCGCGTGCCGAACAACGCTGGTCGCTGTCGCCATTGACCCTGCCGCACCCGTTGGTAAGGATACTCATCGGCGAGCAGATCTACCGCGCCTGGACCGTGCTGTCCGGGCACCCTTACCACAAATGAGCCTGTAAGCAGCCCGATGTCGCAGCCGATCCGTCTCAAGGACCATGAGAAAGACGCCCGCCTGGTGCGCAACCGCGTCGTGGTGGGCGCAGTGGCGGTCGTGCTGCTTGTCTGCGTGCTGATCGCGCGGCTGTACTACCTGCAGATCATCCAGTACGACTACCACTCGACGCTGTCGGAGAACAACCGGGTGCATGTGCAGCCGATCCCGCCGACCCGCGGGTTGATCTTCGACCGTAACGGGGTAATCGTTGCCGACAACCGGCCCAGCTTCAGCCTGTCGATGACCCGTGAACGTGCGGGTAACTGGCAGGAAGTGCTGGATACCATCGTCGAAGTGCTGGAGCTGACGCCCGATGATCGCGCCCTGTTCGAGAAGCGCATGCGCCAGGGCCGCCGGCCGTTCGAGCCAGTGCCGATCCTGTTCGAGCTCAACGAAGAGCAGATTGCCCGCGTGGCGGTGAACCAGTTCCGCCTGCCGGGTGTGGAAGTGGTGGCCCAGCTGGTGCGCCATTACCCGCAGGGCGCGCATTTCGCGCATTCGGTGGGGTATGTGGGGCGGATCAACGAGAAGGAGCTGAAAACGCTCGATCCGGTGAACTACAGCGGCACCCACCACATTGGCAAGACCGGCATCGAACGGTTCTACGAAGACGCCCTGCACGGCCAGGTGGGCTACGAGGAAGTCGAGACCAACGCGCGCGGCCGGGTGCTGCGCGTGCTCAAGCGTACCGACCCGAAACCGGGCAAGGACATCGTGCTGAGCCTGGACATCAAGTTGCAGGAAGCCGCCGAGGCCGCCCTGGGTGGTCGGCGCGGCGCCGTGGTGGCACTCGACCCGCGTACCGGCGAGGTGCTGGCAATGGTCAGCCAGCCCAGCTTCGACCCCAACCTGTTCGTCACCGGCATCGGTTTCAAGGCCTATGCCGAACTGCGCGACTCGATCGACCGGCCATTGTTCAACCGCGTGCTGCGCGGCCTGTACCCGCCGGGTTCGACCATCAAGCCGGCCGTGGCCATCGCCGGCCTGGACAGTGGCGTGGTCAATGCCGGCAGCCGAGTGTTCGACCCGGGTTACTACCAACTGCCCAACTACGACCACAAGTACCGCAACTGGAACCGCACCGGCGATGGCTGGGTCGACCTGGACACCGCGATCATGCGTTCCAACGACACCTACTTCTACGACCTGGCGCACAAGATGGGCATCGACCGGCTGTCCAGCTACATGAACAAGTTCGGTATCGGCCAGCGGGTTTCCCTGGACATGTTCGAAGAGTCCGCCGGGCTGATGCCGTCGCGGGAATGGAAGCGCGCTACCCGTCGCCAGGCCTGGTTCCCCGGCGAAACCCTGATCCTCGGTATCGGCCAGGGCTACATGCAGGCGACGCCGCTGCAGCTGGCCCAGGCCACCGCGCTGATCGCCAACAAGGGCGTATGGAACCGCCCGCACCTGGCCAAGACCATCGAAGGCCAGCCGCCGGTGGACGACAACCCCATGGACAACATCGTGCTGCGTGACAAGTCCGACTGGGCCAAGGTCACCCATGGCATGGAGCAGGTGATGCACAACGCCCGTGGTACCGCACGCAAGGCGGCCATCGGCGCGCAGTATCGCATCGCCGGCAAGAGCGGTACCGCCCAGGTGGTGGCGATCAAGCAGGGCGAGAAGTATGACCGCAACAAGCTCCAGGAGCGCCACCGCGACCATGCCCTGTTCGTCGCCTTCGCCCCGGCCGACGACCCGAAGATCGTGGTATCGGTGATGGTCGAGAACGGTGAGTCGGGCTCGGGTGTTGCCGCGCCGGTGGTACGCCAGGTGATGGACGCCTGGCTGCTCGACGAAAACGGCCGGCTCAAGCCCGAGTTCGCGCCCGCCACCGTTACCCAGGAATCAGCCCTGTGATGAACAATTTCGATCGCATGCTCTCCAGCGAGGATGTGATGCGTCGACGCGCCAGTTTTCTGCAGCGCATCCATGTCGACGGCCCTTTGCTGGTCATTCTGCTGACCCTCGCCGCTGGCAGCCTGTTCGTGCTGTACTCGGCCAGTGGCAAGAACTGGGACTTGTTGCTCAAGCAGGCCACCTCGTTCGGCATCGGCCTTGCGTCGATGTTCATCATCGCCCAGCTGGAGCCCCGCTTCATGGCGCGCTGGGTGCCGTTGGCCTACCTGGTCGGGGTGATGCTGCTGGTGGTGGTCGACGTGATGGGCCACAACGCCATGGGCGCCACGCGCTGGATCAACATTCCCGGGGTGATTCGCTTCCAGCCCTCGGAGTTCATGAAGATCATCATGCCGGCGACCATCGCCTGGTACCTGTCCAAGCGCACCTTGCCGCCACATCTCAAGCACGTGGCGATCAGCCTGGTGCTGATTGGCGTGCCGTTCATCCTGATCGTGCGCCAGCCCGACCTGGGTACTGCGCTGCTGATCCTCGCCTCCGGTGCCTTCGTGCTGTTCATGGGCGGCCTGCGCTGGCGCTGGATCCTCAGCGTGCTGGCGGCGGCAGTGCCGGTGGCGGTGGCGATGTGGTTCTTCGTCATGCACGACTACCAGAAACAGCGGGTACTGACCTTCCTCGATCCGGAAAGCGACCCGTTGGGCACCGGCTGGAACATCATCCAGTCCAAGGCGGCGATCGGCTCGGGCGGGGTATTCGGCAAGGGCTGGCTGCTCGGCACGCAGTCGCACCTGGACTTCCTGCCGGAAAGCCACACCGACTTCATCATTGCCGTGCTCGGCGAGGAATTCGGCCTGGTCGGCATCTGCCTGTTGCTGATCGTCTATCTGCTGCTGATCGGCCGTGGCCTGGTGATTACCGCCCAGGCGCAGACCTTGTTCGGCAAGCTGCTGGCCGGCAGCCTGACCATGACCTTCTTTGTCTATGTATTCGTCAATATCGGGATGGTCAGCGGCCTTCTGCCCGTGGTGGGCGTACCGCTGCCCTTCATCAGCTATGGCGGAACTTCGTTGGTGACGCTGCTGTCAGCGTTTGGCGTTCTGATGTCGATCCACACGCACCGCAAATGGATCGCGCAGGTTTGAATAAGGTGAACAATTTCATGCAAGCAGTGCGTAACTGGGCTGCCCGTTGTGCGCCGTGGGTCGGCGCGGTGGGCCTGTTCGGCGCTGTACAGCTGGCCCATGCCGGCGACTACCGGGACTCGCCGCAGGTGGCCCAGTTCGTTGGCGAAATGAGCCGCGACTACGGTTTTGCTCCTGAACAGCTGATGGGCGTGTTCGCCGAGGTGCAACGCAAGCAGTCGATCCTCGACGCCATTTCGCGCCCGGCCGAACGGGTAAAACCGTGGAAGGACTACCGGCCGATGTTCATCACCGACGCGCGCATCGCCCGCGGTGTGGATTTCTGGCGCCAGCACGAGGCAGCGCTGGCCCGGGCCGAGCAGGAATATGGCGTACCGGCACAGTACATCGTCGCCATCATTGGCGTGGAAACCTTCTTTGGCCGCAACACCGGCAACTACCGGGTGATAGACGCCCTGTCGACGCTGAGCTTCGACTATCCGCCGCGGGCCGACTTCTTCCGCAAGGAGCTGCGCGAGTTCCTGCTGCTGTCTCGCGAAGAGCAGCTCGACCCATTGACCCTCAAGGGCTCCTACGCCGGCGCGATGGGCTTGCCGCAGTTCATGCCGAGCAGCTTCCGCAACTTTGCGGTGGATTTCGATGGCGACGGCCACATCAATATCTGGAACAACCCGGACGATGCCATCGGCAGTGTCGCCAGCTACTTCAAGCGCCACGGGTGGGTGGCCGGTGAAGGTGTGATCAGCCGCGCCTGGGTGGATGGCGAGCGGGCCGACGAGGGCCTGACCACCGGCATCGAGCCGGTAAAGACGGTAGGGGAGTTGCGCGCGCTTGGCTGGTCGGTTCATGATTCCCTGCGCGATGATCTGCCGGTTACCGCCTTCCGGCTCGAGGGCGACAATGGCCCCGAATACTGGATGGGCCTGAAGAACTTCTACGCGATCACTCGCTACAACCGCAGCGTGATGTATGCCATGGCGGTGCATCAGCTTTCGGAACAGCTGGTTCAAGCACGGGGCGTCAACTAATGCGCGCAATCATCTCTGCCAATTCTTTCAAGCTGCTGACCTGCCTCGCCGTTGGCGTGCTGCTGGCCAGCTGCTCTTCCAGCCGCCCGACCCAGCAAGGCAGCGGCAACGTGGTGCGCACCCAGCCGGGCCTGGATATCAACCGGGCGCACAAGGACGGCGCGCCGTGGTGGGACGTGGATGTGAGCAAGATCCCCGATGCCACGCCGACCGTGCACACCGGCAACTACAAGGCCAACCCGTACACGGTACTGGGCAAGACCTACTACCCGATGCAGGACGCGCGCAACTACCGCGCCGAGGGGACTGCGTCGTGGTATGGCACCAAGTTCCACGGGCAGAACACCGCCAACGGCGAGCTGTACGACCTGTACGGCATGAGTGCGGCGCACAAGACCTTGCCGCTGCCAGCCTATGTGCGGGTAACCAACCTGGCCAACGGCCGCAGCGTGATCCTGCGGGTCAACGACCGTGGGCCGTTCTACTCCGATCGCATCATCGACCTGTCCTATGCCGCAGCGAAGAAGCTCGGTTACGCCGAAATCGGTACCGCGCATGTGCGCGTCGAGGGCATCGACCCGCAGCAATGGTGGGCCCAGCGTGGCCAGACGCCGCCGATGGTGCTGAAGGAGCCGCAAGTGGCCCAGACCCAGGCGATCCCGGCCAGTACCGGGCGTGTCGAGCAATGGACGCCACCGCCGCAACAGCACGCGGCACCGGTGGTGCCGGTGCAGGTCGGCGGCAACAACGTGCCAGCCAGCAACAGTGGCGGCAGCTTCCTGCAGGTGGGCGCCTTCGCCAACCCGGACGCCGCCGAACTGCTGCGTTCCAAGCTCAGCAGCATGGTCAGCGCGCCGGTATTCATCAGCTCGATCGTGCGTAACCAGCAAACCCTGCACCGCGTGCGCCTGGGGCCGATCAGCAGCCAGGGCGAGATCCAGCAGGCGCAGGACAGCATCCGCCTGGCGAACCTGGGGCAGGCCAAGCTGGTCACGGCCGACTGACCGCGTTGCCTTCTTCGCGGGCACGCCCGCTCCCACAGGGGCATGCGAAACCCTGTGGGAGCGGGCGTGCCCGCGAAGAAGGCAACACCAAACTGTCGGTTTTGTCATGAATTGCCGGGCGCAGGCATGTACAATGTCGGCTTTTGCCCGCAGCGACATAACGCCGCATTTTGCCGGGCCAGGCCTATGGCCACAAAACTAGACTGACTGGCGCTGGGCACATGATCTTGCCCAGGGAAATTCAGACCATTAGCGATTTTCGAGAGACGGATGAACATCACCAACCTTGCCAAACGACTTTGCCTGCCCGTACTGCTGATGATCACGCCGGCCGCCTTCGCGGCTGAGCAGATGACGCCGGCGCCACCGCAACTGGCAGCCAAGTCCTACGTACTCATGGACGCGTCCAGCGGCAACGTGCTGGTCGAGAACAACGGTGACGAGCGCCTGCCGCCGGCCAGCCTGACCAAGCTGATGACCGCCTACATCGCCACCCTCGACATCCGCCGCGGCCAGATCGGTGAAAACGACCCGGTAACCGTCAGCGAGAACGCCTGGCGTACCGGCGGTTCGCGCATGTTCATCAAGGTGGGCAGCCAGGTGACCGTCAGCGACCTGCTGCACGGCATCATCATCCAGTCCGGCAACGACGCCTCGGTCGCCCTGGCCGAGCACATCGCCGGCAGCGAAGATGCCTTCGCCGACATGATGAACAAGACTGCCGCCGACCTGGGCATGAGCAACAGCCACTTCATGAACCCGACCGGTCTGCCGCATCCGGACCACTACTCGTCGGCCCATGACATGGCGACCCTGGCCCGCGCGATCATCAATGTCGACCCGGCCCACTACGCCATCTATTCGCAGAAGGAATTCTTCTGGAACAACATCAAGCAGCCGAACCGCAACCTGCTGCTGTGGCGTGACAAGACCGTCGACGGCCTGAAGACCGGCCACACCGACGAAGCCGGCTACTGCATGGTGGCTTCGGCCGTTCGCGACGGCCAGCGCCTGATCGCCGTGGTGTTCGGCACCAACAGCGAGCAGTCGCGTGCGGCAGAGACCCAGAAGCTGCTGACCTACGGCTTCCGCTTCTTCGAAACCCAGACCTTCTATCAGAAGGGCACCGAGCTGACCAAGGCACCGGTCTGGAAAGGCGCCACTGGCGAAGTCAAGGCTGGCCTGGCCGAAGACCTGACCATGACCATGCCTAAAGGCCAATTGAAACGCCTTCAGGCTTCGATGACCATGAACCCGCAGCTCACTGCACCGATTGCCAAAGGTGACGTGATCGGCAAAGTGGAAGTCAAACTGGACGAAAAAGTGGTTCACAGCGCCGACCTGATCGCCCTCGATGGCGTCGAGGAAGGTGGTTTCTTCCGCCGTATGTGGGATAGCATCCGTCTATTCTTCTACGGGTTGTTCAACTGATACGTGACCTGCATGCCCCCGCGTATCCCGCGGGGGCGTTGTTGTTGCCACGGCTTATGAGGCCGTTTCCGCCATGAGCGAACCAGACGTCAAGTCGCACAAGATCGAATTCCCCTGCGACGATTACCCGATCAAGGTCATCGGCGATACCGTGGTCGGTTTCCGCGACACGGTGATCGAGATTCTCAGCAAGCACGCCAAGGTCGACCTTTCCACGCTGGCCGAGCGCCAGAGCAAGGAAGGCAAGTACACCACCGTGCAGTTGCACATCGTTGCCGAAAGCGAGAACCAGCTGCACGATATCAACAGCGCCCTGCGTGCTACCGGCATCGTGAAAATGGTGCTCTGATGTCCGCCTGCCTCGGTTTTCGCGAGCTTGGCCTGCAGCCCTATGAACCGGTGCTGGAGGCCATGCGGCGCTTCACCGAGCAGCGCAGCCCGGACAGCCAGGATGAAGTCTGGCTGGTCGAGCACCCCGCAGTCTTCACCCAGGGCCAGGCCGGCAAGGCCGAGCACCTGCTGGTGCCAGGCGACATCCCGGTGGTGCAGACCGACCGCGGTGGCCAGGTGACCTACCATGGCCCCGGGCAACTGGTGGCCTACCTGCTGCTGGATGTGCGCCGGCTGGGCTTTGGTGTGCGTGAGCTGGTCAGCCGTATCGAGCAGACCCTCATCGACCTGCTCGCCAGTTACGATGTCCAGGCCGCGGCCAAGCCCGATGCGCCGGGCGTCTATGTCGACGGAGCGAAGATCGCCTCCCTCGGCCTGCGAATCCGCAATGGCCGTTCGTTCCACGGCCTTGCCCTGAACGTGGACATGGACCTTGCGCCATTCCGCCGAATCAACCCCTGCGGCTATGCGGGGCTGGCGATGACCCAGCTGCGCGACCTGGCAGGTCCTATCGAACTCGACGAGGTCAGGACAAGGCTGCGCGGACAGCTGGTCAAGCACCTCGACTACGCTGAGCAGACGACCCTTACGGGCGGAATCGACTGATATGACAACTGTGCAAGAAGCCGTGCCGAACCTGATACCTACCCAGGATGCCACCCAGCGCCCAGCGCCGAAGAAAGTGGAAGCCGGGGTCAAGTTGCGTGGTGCCGAGAAGGTGGCGCGCATCCCGGTGAAGATCATCCCCACCGACGAGCTGCCGAAGAAGCCCGACTGGATCCGCGTGCGTATCCCGGTTTCGCCCGAGGTAGACCGCATCAAGCAACTGCTGCGCAAGCACAAGTTGCACAGTGTGTGCGAAGAGGCGTCCTGCCCGAACCTGGGCGAGTGCTTCTCCGGCGGTACCGCGACCTTCATGATCATGGGTGACATCTGCACCCGCCGCTGCCCGTTCTGCGACGTCGGTCATGGCCGGCCGAAGCCGCTGGACCTGGACGAACCGAAGAACCTGGCCATCGCCATCGCCGACCTGCGCCTGAAGTACGTGGTGATCACCTCGGTGGACCGCGACGACCTGCGTGACGGCGGGGCCCAGCACTTCGCTGACTGCATCCGTGAAATCCGTGCGCTGTCGCCGGGCGTGCAGCTGGAAACCCTGGTGCCGGACTACCGTGGCCGCATGGACGTTGCCCTGGAGATCACCGCGCAAGAGCCGCCGGATGTGTTCAACCACAACCTCGAGACCGTACCGCGCCTGTACAAGGCCGCGCGTCCGGGGTCGGACTACGACTGGTCGCTGGACCTGCTGCAGAAGTTCAAGCAGCTGGTGCCGCATGTTCCGACCAAATCGGGCCTGATGCTGGGCCTGGGCGAGACCGACGACGAAGTGATCGAAGTGATGCAGCGCATGCGCGAACATGACATCGACATGCTCACCCTCGGCCAGTACCTGCAGCCGTCGCGCAGCCACTTGCCGGTGCAGCGTTTCGTCCATCCGGACACCTTCGCCTGGTTCGCCGAGGAAGGCTACAAGATGGGCTTCAAGAACGTCGCATCCGGGCCGCTGGTGCGTTCTTCGTACCACGCTGACCAACAGGCCCACGAAGCCAAGATCAAGCTCTGATCAACGGTTGGGCCACACATGCCGATGCGCGCCGAAAGGCGCCATCGGCATTGTTGTTGATGGGGTTTCCTGCTGGCCGAGGCCGCTCCGCACCGGCAGCATCAAGCCCCCAGGACTTGCAAGGAGTTGCATGTGAATTGCCTTGAGCGTACCGAACCTTGCTTGCCGAAGGCGTTGCCGCGCGACGCCTGCTTTGCCATCGTCGCCCCTGCCGGCCCGGCCCGGCTGGATACCGAGAAGGCCACCCGCTGGTTTGCCGAGCGCGGCTACCGTTGCCGGATCTACCCGGGGGCCCTGCAGGCGCAAGGTTACCTGGCGGGCGCGGACCAGCAGCGCCTGCAAGACCTGCATGATGCTTTCGCCGACCCGACGGTCGACGCCATCCTGTGCATGCGTGGCGGGTACGGCAGCATGCGCCTGCTCGACCAGCTCGATTTCGAGCTGATCCGGCACAACCCCAAGCCGCTGATCGGCTACAGCGACATTACCGCGTTGCACACGGCCATTTACCGCAGAACCGGGTTGCCCACCTTCCATGGCGCAATGCTCAATGCCGACCTGCTCGGTGCCAAGCAGCCGCCGACCGAGGCTTCGCTGCTGGCACAGCTGGGTGGCCAGGTGCGCAGCGGCGAGCCGATCGTGCACCCGGCCGACTACGCTTTGGCCTGCGTACGGCCGGGCGTGGCCAGCGGGCCGCTGCTAGGCGGCAACCTGTCGATGCTGGGAGCGACCTTGGGGACCATTGCCGAGCTGGATACCAAGGGCTGCATCCTGTTCATCGAGGACGTCAACGAACCGTTGTACCGGGTCGACCGCCTGCTGACCCAGCTGCGCCTGGCGGGCAAGCTGGAAGGGATCAAGGGCGTGCTGGTGGGCGATTTTGCCGGGATTACCACGGCGGCGCTGACGCCGTTGCTGCAGGATATCTTCGGGCCGCTGGGTGTGCCGGTGCTGGCCGGGTGGCGCAGTGGCCATTGTGATCCGAATGTATGCTTGCCGCTGGGGGCCAGGGTGCGGCTGGATAGTGTCGAGCAAACATTGGTGCTGGAGCAGGATCTGTTCAGGGTTTGAGATTGCCGGGGCTGCTTTGCAGCCCAGCGCGACACAAGGCTGCCCCTGCAGGCGATCGAGAATCATCGGGATTGCGCGGTCCTGTAGCAGCGGCCTGTGTTGCGAAAGGGCCGCATGGCGGCCCCAGCACCCTCACTGCTGGCGCAGGCTCTCAAGCAGCTTGTGGGTCGGGTAGCCATCCGCCGGCCAGCCCAGCCCCTGCTGGGCGTTGCGGATCGCCTTGCGGGTATTGGCGCCAATGATGCCGTCAGGGTTCCCCGCCTCATGCCCATTGCTGTTCAACAGGTTCTGCAGCTCCATGCGCTCGCTGCGGCTGAGCGGCAGGTCTTCCTTCGGCCAACTGCCAGCGATGAAGCCCCAACCAGTGAAGCGGTCCCCCAGCAGGCTCACCGCCAGCGCATAGGACGACGAATTGTTGTACTTGAGGATGGCGCGGAAGTTGTCCAGCACCAGGAACGCCGGGCCGCGCGCGCCTGCTGGCAGCAGCAGGGCGGCAGACAGCTGGTTGCTGCCCACCGGCAGTTGCGTCCCCGCAGGCAGTTTCACGCCCTGCGCCAACCACTCGCTCACTGGCTTGCGCAGTGCGCCATCGGCTTGCCAGTAATCGAAGCCTGCTGGCACCTGCACCTCGAAGCCCCAAGGCTGGCCACGCTTCCAGCCCGAGCTCTGCAGGTAATGCGCGGTCGAAGCCAGGGCATCCGGGGTACTGTTCCAGATGTCACGGCGGCCGTCACCGTCGAAATCGACGGCATGGGTGTTGTAGGTGGTCGGGATGAACTGGGTCTGGCCCATGGCCCCGGCCCACGAGCCACGCATGGCTTCAGGCTGGATGTCGCCATGCTGGATGATCTGCAGCGCGGCGATCAGCTGGTCCTGGGCAAATTGCGGGCGGCGGCCTTCATAGGCCAGGGTAGCCAGCGAGCGGATGACCGACTTGTTGCCCTGGAACTGGCCGAAGTTGCTTTCCATGCCCCACACGGCAACCAGCACCTGGCGGTCGACGCCATAGCGCTGCTCGATGAGCGTGAGCAACTCTGCATGTTGTTCCAGCAACTTCTTGCCATTGCGCACGCGCAGCGGTGACAGGGCGCCTTCGAGGTATTCCCACACCGGGCGGGTGAACTCCGGCTGGCTGCGGTCGGCCTTGATCACGTCCATGTCAGGGGTGATGCCGAGGAATGCGCGGTCGAAGGTATCCGGCGCAATACCGGCTTGCAGGGCTTGCTGACGGAAGCCGGCCTGCCATTGCGCGAAGGTTTGCAGAGGCTGGATTTCAGTGCTGACGTCTGGGGTTGTGCCGGGCAGGGTCACCACCGGGGCGGGCTGGGCGGGAGCCAGCGGCAGGGTATCGGCGGCGGTGGGCTTTTCTGCGCAGGCCACGAGCAGGATGAAACTGGAGGCCGCGAGCAGCTGACGGGTTTTCCAGCGGGGGAGAAGACTGAGAAGCATGCACAGATCCAGAATTGCAGGTCAGGTGATGACCATATCATGCCTGCGCTTGCGATGCTTTCATGCGGCCAAAAAGTACGAAGCCTCCCAATCTCTCGATTGGAAGGCTTCGCGGCGGTAGCTGCCTTTGCCTTTGTTCGGTCGTTCCTGGCGGCAGCGGAACAGGGGCTGGGCGACGATGGACTTGGCCTTGTTGGGGCCGTGCTTTTTCGGCTGTTTGCTCATAGTGGGGCTCCCGGGTTGGGGGGTGTTCGCGGCGCACTGTAGGGCCCTGGGCAGCTGGGGGCCAATTGATTGTATATATGGTCGAGAGGCTGGGGGCTGCCTTGCAGCCCTGTGGGAGCGGGCGTGCCCGCGAACACCGGCGAAGCCGGTGCCATCCACCGCGTCGCCTGATTCGCGGGCACGCCCGCTCCCACAGCGGCCCCAGTTACTCGGGAGGGAGTGCCAGGCGCTGACCAGCCATCAGCAGCGACAAGCGCGCCAGGCCGGTCCACGGCGAACCCTCGGCCTGGCCCTTGATCTGCGCATCGATACGCTGGGCATCCTGCAGCAACTGCGCCCAGCGCTGTGCCGACAGGCGCTGCAGGGCTTTGCTGACCAGTGGCCGGCGTTTGTCCCAGATCGGTGGGCGGGCCTGGCTGAAAGCCTTGTCCAGCGGTACGCCCTGGCTGAATTGCTGGGCCAGCCCGGCCAGCTGACGCAGCTCGCGGGCCAGGGCCCAGAGAATCACCGGGGGCTCCACGCCTTCACCGCGCAAGCCTTCGAGCATGCGCAGGGCATGCGCGGCTTCGCCATTGAGAATGGCATCCACCAGGCCGAAGACATCGAAGCGGGCACTGTCGGCGACGGCGGCCTGCACGGTCTCTACGGTGATCTGGTTGCCTTCGGCCAGCAGCTTGAGCTTCTCGATCTCCTGCGCGGCTGCCAACAGGTTGCCTTCGACACGTGCGGCGATCAGGTCGACGGCGTCCCGCTGTGCCGACAGGCCGGCCTGCTGCAGGCGCTGGTTGATCCACTGTGGTAGCTGGTGTACGTCCACCGGCCAGATCTGGATGAACTGGCAATGGGGGCCTTCTATCAGCGCCTTGCCCCACTTGGTCTTCTGTGCGCTGCCGTCGAGCTTGGGCAGGCTGACCAGCAGCAGGGTATCCTCGGCGGGCTTGGCGCAGTATTCCATCAGCGCGGCGGCGCCCTTGTCACCGGGCTTGCCGGACGGCAGCCGCAGTTCCAGCAAGCGCCGTTGGGCGAACAGCGACAGGCTGGCACCGGCCTGGAGCAGGGTGCCCCAGTCGAAGTTGGCGTCGGCGCTGAATACCTGGCGCTCGTCGAAACCCTGCTGGCGCGCGGCGCTGCGGATGGCATCGGCGGCTTCCTGGCACAGCAGCGGATCATCGCCGCTAACCACGTAGACCGGTGCCAGCGCACCTTGCAGGTGTTTGTTGAGTTGGGCGGGGGCGAGCTTCATGGTGAGCAGGCGGGGCACCCGAGGGTACCCCGCTCGGGCTTAGTTGCCCGGTACTTCCAGTGGCGATTGCTGAGGCGTTTCGGCCTGCTGGCGGCGGGCGGCCTCCAGCGCGGCGGCTTCGGCCTTGGCGCGCTCGTCGGCTTGACGCTGCAGCTCGTCCAGCTGCGACGGAGTCAGCATCTGCAAGCGAACCATCATCGCATTGACCAGGTCGCGGCGCATTTCTTCACGGGCGCGGTTGGCTTCCTCTTCGGAACCGGTGATGTTCGAGCCGTCACGCACGTAGATCTTGCGCACTTCCAGCTTGTCGCTCATCAGCTCCAGGTTGTTCAGGCCCCGGATGCTGTAGTTCAGCACCGTGGTCAGCTCGTACTCGGCGGTACGGTTGCCGCTGTTGTAGGTCGCCGAGCGCTCGCGCTCCTGCTCATTGGTCAGCACCAGGCGGTACGGGGCGCCGGCGTGCACGTTGACGCCGCTGCGTTCCAGCGTTTCACGCAGCTGGACCACGGTCGGGCCGTAGGCGTTGCGTGCGCTGACGTCCATTTCCTTCACGCTCAGTTCGGTGGAACCGGTGCCGCGCAGCTGGAAACCGCAGGCGCTGAGCATGACCGCCAGGCCAATTACCAGCAAATTGCGTTTGATCATGTTGTTGCTCCCTTGTGGGCCTGTTCCGCCCGCCCGCAGTGGCTGCGGGCGGGCGTTGCCATCAGTTGGCGACGATGTTGACCAGCTTGCCCGGTACCACGATGACCTTGCGGATGGTCAGGCCATCGATGAAGCGCAGGACGTTCTCGTTGCTGCGCGCAGCCGCTTCGATTTCTTCACGGCTGGCGGCGGCCGGCATTTCCACCTGGCCACGCAGCTTGCCGTTGACCTGCACCACCAGGGTGACGGTGTCCTGTACCAGGGCCGCTTCGTCGACGGCTGGCCAGCTGGCGTCGATGACCGCCTGCTGGTGACCCAGCTGTTGCCACAGCTCGTGGGAGATGTGCGGGGTGATCGGGGCCAGCAGCAGGGTGACGGCTTCGAGGCCTTCGTGCAGCAGGGCGCGGTCCTGTTCGGTGGCCTGCGGGGCCTTTTCCAGCACGTTCATCACGGTCATCACCTGGGCGATGGCGGTGTTGAACTTGTGGTACTGGCCGACATCGGTGCTGGCCTGCTTGATGGCCGCGTGGATGGCGCGGCGGATGACCTTCTGCGCGTCGTCCAGGGCAGCGACGTCCAGCTTGCCCGGCAGGCCCTGGGCGACGTGGGCCTGGGCCAGGCGCCAGACGCGACGCAGGAAGCGGCTGGCACCCTCGACGCCGGAGTCGGACCATTCCAGGCTCATGTCGGGTGGCGAGGCGAACATCATGAACAGGCGGCAGGTGTCGGCGCCGTACTGGTCGATCATCGATTGCGGGTCGACGCCGTTGTTCTTCGACTTCGACATTTTTTCGGTACCGCCGATTTCCACCGGCAGGCCGTCGGTTTTCAGGCGCGCGCCAATGATCTTGGCCTTGGCATCGCGCTCGACCTCGACATCGGCCGGGTTGAACCAGTCCTTGCCGCCGTTGCTGGCCACGCGGTAGTAGGTTTCGGCGACCACCATGCCTTGGGTCAGCAGGTTCTTGAACGGCTCGTTCGAGGTAACCAGGCCTTCGTCACGCATCAGCTTGTGGAAGAAGCGTGCGTACAGCAGGTGCAGGATGGCGTGCTCGATACCGCCGATGTACTGGTCGACCGGCAGCCAGTGGTTGGCCGCTTTCGGGTCGACCATGCCACCTTCGTAGTTCGGCGAGGCGTAGCGGGCGAAGTACCAGGACGATTCGACGAAGGTGTCCATGGTGTCGGTTTCGCGCTTGGCTGCGGCGCCACATTTCGGGCAGCTGCATTCGTAGAATTCCGGCATGCGCGCCAGCGGCGAACCGGCACCGTCCGGCACCACGTTCTCCGGCAGGGTGACCGGCAGCTGGTCTTCCGGCACCGGTACGTCGCCGCAGGACGGGCAGTGGATGATCGGGATCGGGCAGCCCCAGTAACGCTGGCGGCTGATACCCCAGTCGCGCAGGCGGAACTGGGTACGCGACTTGCCCAGTTCCTTGCGGATCAGGGCCGCTTCGATGGCGTCGAAGGCACCGGCGAAGTCCAGGCCATCGAACTCTCCGGAGTTGATCAGCTGGCCGTGCTCGCCATAGGCGGCCAGCCATTCGCTGCCGACTTCGTCGCCGGCGCTGGTGCGCACCACCGCCTTGACCGGCAGGTTGTACTTGTGGGCGAACTCGAAGTCACGCTCGTCGTGGGCCGGCACGGCCATTACAGCGCCGTCACCGTAGTGCATCAGCACGTAGTTGGCGACCCACACCGGCAGCTTCTCGCCGGTGAGCGGGTGTTCGACCAGCAGGGAAGTGGCCATGCCCTTCTTCTCCTGGGTGGCCATGTCGGCTTCGGCAACGCTGCCGCTCTTGCATTCGTCGATGAATGCCTGCAGCGCCGGGTTGCCCTGGGCCGCCTGGGTGGCCAGCGGGTGCTCGGCGGCGACCGCGACGTAGGTGGCGCCCATCAGCGTGTCGGGGCGGGTGGTGAAGACCTTGAGGGTACCTGCGTGGCCAATGCTGGCCTGGTCGTAGGGGAACTGCACTTCCATGCCGCGCGACTTGCCGATCCAGTTGCGCTGCATGGTCTTGACCTGCTCAGGCCAGCCCGGCAGCTCGTCGAGGCTTTCCAGCAGCTCGTCGGCGTAGTCGGTGATGCGGAAGTAGTACATCGGGATTTCGCGCTTTTCGATCAGCGCGCCCGAACGCCAGCCACGGCCATCGATGACCTGCTCGTTGGCCAGTACGGTCTGGTCCGCCGGGTCCCAGTTCACGGTGCCGTTCTTGCGGTAGATGATGCCTTTTTCGAACAGGCGGGTGAACAGCCACTGCTCCCAACGGTAGTAGTCAGGCTTGCAGGTGGTCACTTCGCGTGCCCAGTCGATGGCCAGGCCCAGGCTCTTGAGCTGGGTCTTCATGTAGTCGATGTTTTCGTACGTCCACTTGGCCGGGGCGACGTTGTTCTTCATCGCCGCGTTTTCCGCGGGCATGCCGAAAGCGTCCCAGCCCATCGGCTGCAGCACGTTCTTGCCCAGCATGCGCTGGTAGCGGGCAATCACGTCACCGATGGTGTAGTTGCGCACGTGGCCCATGTGTAGCTTGCCGCTCGGGTACGGGAACATCGACAGGCAGTAGTAGGTGTCCTTGCCTGGCTGTTCGGTAACAGCGAACGATTGTTGCTCGTCCCAGAACTTCTGGGCGGCGGCTTCGATATCACGGGGCGTGTATTGTTCGTGCATGGCTACTTTTTGCTGAGAGGGAAGAGACCTTGTTCCAGGCAGCGGAACCTCGCTGCGTCCGGCACTCCGGTGTCGTTTAGAGTGAACGCCGTAGCATACAGCAGCGCCGCGCATCGTGGGAAACCTTCGTTGCTTATGCCCGCTGGTCGCGGCGCGCGGCTGCTTTTTGCAACAACGCTAAGCTCAGGTGTGGGGGGAGATATTCTTATCTTCAATGAGGTGAACGGATGGGAGAGACGCAGCTACCCGCAATCAAACCGGAGCTATACGAACGCCTGATCGACCGGCTTGGCCTGGCACTGGAAGTGGCCAGGACCTCGGTGCGATTGCGCGACGAGATGCCAGCTGAACTGGAGTTGCGTGGCCTGAGCCATGCGGAGTTCGAACTGATCAAGGCCTACCTGGATTCCCTCCCGGAGCGCCACAATGCCTGTGTCGGCAGTTACCCACAAGCGGAGCCGACATCGGCCAAGATCATCTGGCTCAAGGACAAGAAACGCCCCGCCAGTTCGGCGAGATCCAGGACGCTGCCGCATCGCTAGCCGTTCAGGACGCCAGGCGCAGGCTATAGCGCGCCGGTTCTCAAAAACTTGCATATCTCATGATCGGCGCCGGCTGCAATCTTGTTGGCCGGCGTCGATCCTTCTAGGCTGCACGCCTGACCAGGAGGTGTGGCCGATGGCTTTGCGATTCTTCATCAAGCAATGGTTGATGCCGCCAGGCATCCTGTTCCTGCTGCTGTTGGCGGCATGGTGGCTGCGCGCGCGCCGGCCGCGGCTGGCCGCGCTGTGCTTTGCCGTGGGCCTGGCAGGCCTGTGGTTGATGAGCTTGCCGCTGGTGATGCAGCAAACGGCACGTGTGCTGGAAACAGAGCCGCCGCTGGCCGTGACCGACTGGGCGGGCCTGGCAAGCCGGGCAGATGCCATCGTGGTACTGGGGGCAGGGCGTGAACGCGGTGACCCGGCCTGGGGCGGCAGCGACCAGCCCACGGCCACTGCCCTGGAGCGCATGCGCTTTGCCGCACGGCTGGCCAAGGCCTCGGGCCTGCCGGTGCTGACCAGTGGTGGCTTGCACTATGGCTCGCCACCGAGCGAGGCGCAGTTGATGGCGGACTGCCTGCGTGAAGATTTCGGCATCGAGGTGAAATGGCGGGAGGAGGCCAGTCGTACCACCTGGGAGAACGCCCAGCTGTCTGCCAAGGTGCTGCAGCCGTTGGGGATTCGCCGGGTGGTCGTGGTCACCCAGGCGTGGCACATGCAGCGCTCGCGCTGGAGTTTCGAGCAGGTGGGGTTCGAGGTAGTGCCGGCGCCGGTCGGGTTCCTCGGGCGTGATCATGCGCGGCCGTTTGCCGGGTTGCTGCCGGAAAGCCGGGCGCTGTGGCAGAGCGGGCAGTTGCTCAATGAAGGGGTGGGGCTGGTGGGGTATCGGCTGTTCTACTGAGCCTTGTGTTGCCTGTGCCGGCCTCTTCGCGGGTGAACCCGCTCCCACAGGTACACCGCAGGCCATGGGCTTGTGCGGTCCCTGTGGGAGCGGGTTCACCCGCGAAGAGGCCAGTACAGGAAAACTCAAACGGTCTTGGCAATGCGCCCGGCCAGCAACGCCCAACCCAGCAGCAATGCGCAGACGATCGCCAGCGGCCACGAGCGCCATTGCAGGTACGGCGTCAGTTGCTGCATCGGCACTACCTCGCCATACAGCACCGCCTGCTGGAACTGTGGAATCTGCGTGGTAATGCGGCCAAACGGGTCGATCAGCGCGGTCACACCATTGTTGGTGGCGCGGATCATCCAGCGCCCGGCCTCCAGCGCCCGCATCTGTGCCATCTGCAGGTGTTGCAACGGGCCGATCGAGGTGCCGAACCAGGTGTCGTTGCTGATCGTCAGCAGCAGGTCGCTGCGAGCAGCCAGGCTGGCGGCGAACTCGGGGTAGACCACCTCATAGCAGATGTAAGGTGCGATGTGATAGCCCTTTGCCTGCAGTAGCGGCTGGTCTTCCGGCCCGCGGGCGAAGTCCGACATCGGCAGGTTGAAGAACTCGATCAGGCCTCGCAGCATGTCCTGCAGCGGTACGTATTCGCCAAACGGCACCAACTTTTGTTTGAGGTAGGTGCCGTCGCCCTCACCGGCGACCGTGATGCCGTTGTAGTAGCGGCGTTGGTGGTGCACCACTTCGCGCACCGGCACGCCCGTGATCAGCGCCGAATTTCGCCCGGCGGCGAAGCGCCCCATCACGTCGATATAACCCTGGGCCTGGTCCTTGAGCACCGGTACGGCGGTTTCCGGCCACACCAGCAGGTCCACCGGCCGGGAGCTGAAGCTCAGGTCACGGTACAGTGCCAGTTGCGCGTCGATGTGCGCCGGGTCCCATTTCAGCTCCTGCTCGACGTTGCCCTGGATGGCCGCGACCTTCAACGGGTCGCCTGCGGGCTTGGTCCAGGCATGGCCCTTGAGCGCCAGGCCCAGTAGCCATGGCGCGAGCAACAGCAGGCAGGCGACCCCCAGGAAGGCGGGGCGCGTGCGCAGGCGGTGCAGGTTGCACAGCAGGGCGGCACTCAGGGCCAGGGTGAAGGAGATCAGCCAGACGCCGCCCAGCGGGGCCAGGCCGGCCAGCGGGCCGTCCAGCTGGCTGTAGCCGGCGTAGAGCCAGGGGAAACCGGTCAGGAACCAGCCGCGGAAGGCCTCTTGCAGCAGCCACAGGGCGGCGAAGCACAGGGCGTCGGCCAGCGGCGCTTCGTTGCGCCGCAACCAGCGTGCCCACAGCCAGGTGGGCAGGGCGAAGAACCAGGCCAAGGCGGCGAAGAACGCCAGCAGCAGCAGGATCGCCAGCAACGGCGAGGCGCCGCCGTAGGTGTTCATGCTGACGTAGATCCACCAGGTGCCGGCGCCATACAGGCCGAAGCCGAACCACCAGCCACGCCACATGGCCTGGCGCGGGCTGAGCTCGCGCAGGCCAAGGTAGAGCATGGCGATGGACAGCAAGGCCAGCGGCCAGATGTCGAATGGCGCCAGGGCCAGGAGGGTGGAAGCGCCGGCCGCCAGGGCCAGCAGGTTACCGGGCCAGCCGGGGCGGGTGATCCAACGCATGTTCGTCCTTAACGGGTGATCGGTGTCAGGCGCAGCAAGTGTATCCGCCGGCTGTCGGCGTTGAGAATACGGAACTTGTAGGGGCCGATCTCGGTGGTTTCGTTGCGCTTGGGCAGGTGGCCAAAGGCGCTCATCACCAGGCCGCCCACCGTGTCGAATTCGTCATCGGAGAATTCGCTGTCGAAGAACTCGTTGAAGTTCTCGATCGGGGTCAGTGCCTTGACCAGGAAGTCACCGCTCGGCAGCGGCTTGATGTAGCTGTCTTCCTCGACATCGTGCTCGTCCTCGATGTCACCGACGATCTGCTCCAGCACGTCTTCGATGGTGACCAGGCCGGCCACGCCGCCGTACTCGTCGATGACGATGGCCATGTGGTTGTGGTTGGCGCGGAATTCGCGCAGCAGCACGTTCAGGCGCTTGGACTCGGGCACGAAGGTGGCCGGGCGCAGCAGGTCCTTGATGTTGAAGCTGTCGCCGTTCTCCTTGAGGATCAGCGGCAGCAGGTCCTTGGCGAGCAGGATCCCCAGCACATCGTCGTGGCTTTCGCCGATCACCGGGTAGCGCGAGTGCGCGGCGTCGATCACCGCCGGCAGGAACTCGCGTGGCGACTGGCTGGCCTTGATGCTGATCATCTGCGAGCGCGGCACCATGATGTCGCGCACCTGCAGGTCGGCGACCTGGATGGCGCCTTCGACGATGGTCAGTGCTTCGCTGTCCAGCAGTTTGTTCTGGTGGGCTTCGCGCAGCAGCTCGAGGAGCTCCTGGCGGTTTTTCGGCTCATGGGCAAAAGCCTGGGTCAGTTTACCCAGCCAGGACTTCTGCCCGTTGCTCGATCGATCTTCGCTCATGGCGGTTCTCGTGATCCTTCGTGTATCAGTGTGTGATTGAGTCGGTTTCATCGTCGGCGTAAGGGTCGGGGTGACCCAGTTCTGCCAGCAATTCCCGTTCCAGGCCTTCCATTTCCTCGGCTTCCTCATCCTCGATGTGGTCGTAGCCGAGCAGGTGCAGGCAGCCATGGATAACCAGGTGTGCCCAGTGCGCTTCGAGCGCCTTGCCCTGTTCGGCCGCTTCGCGCTCGACCACCGGTACGCAGATCACCAGGTCGCCCAGCAAGGGGATATCGAGCAGGTCGTCAGGTACGTCGGCCGGAAACGACAGCACGTTGGTCGCGTAGTCCTTGTGCCGGTAGGTGTGGTTCAGCTCACGCCCCTCGGCTTCATCGACCAGGCGAATGGTCATTTCCGAATCGGCGCTACGCTGGCGCAGGGCCAGTTCACACCACCGGCGGAAAGCGGTGTCATCCGGGGCGGCAGCATCCGTGGCCCGTTGAATGTCGAGTTCAAGCATCTTTGCCAGGTGCCTCGGGCTTGGCCTGGCGGGCATCGAAGCGGTCGTAGGCTTCGACAATGCGCTGCACCAGTGGGTGACGAACCACATCCTTGGGCTGGAAGTGGGTGAAGCTGATCCCGGGAACGTCCTTCAGCACCTCGATGACGTGCGCCAGGCCCGACTTGGTGCCACGTGGCAGGTCGACCTGGGTGATGTCGCCGGTGATGACCGCCGTGGAGCCGAAGCCGATACGGGTCAGGAACATCTTCATCTGCTCAAGGGTGGTGTTCTGGCTTTCGTCGAGGATGATGAAGCTGTTGTTCAGGGTGCGGCCACGCATGTAGGCCAGCGGGGCGATCTCGATCACCTGGCGCTCGATCAGCTTGGCCACGTGTTCGAAGCCGAGCATTTCGTACAGGGCGTCGTACAGCGGGCGCAAGTACGGGTCGATCTTCTGCGCCAGGTCGCCGGGCAGGAAGCCGAGCTTTTCGCCTGCCTCGACCGCCGGGCGTACCAGCAGGATGCGGCGCACCTGTTCGCGCTCCAGCGCGTCCACGGCGCAGGCCACGGCCAGGTAGGTCTTGCCGGTACCGGCCGGGCCGATGCCGAAGTTGATGTCGTTGGCCAGGATTTCCTTGACGTAGCGCTGCTGGTTGACACCGCGCGGGCGGATATTGCCCTTGCGCGTACGCAGCGACACGCTGACCTCGTTGACCGCCGGGTTGTCGATGTTCTCGATAGCCGATTCCTGCAGGTACAGGTGCACGGTTTCCGGCGACAGGTCGGTGGCCTTGGTCTCGCGATAGAGACGCCGCAACAGTTGCTCGGCGGCAGAGGTAGTCTTGGGTTCGCCGATCAGTTCGAACTGATTGCCGCGGTTGCGGATTTCGATGGCCAGGCGCTGTTCGATCAGGCGCAAGTGCTCGTCGAACTGGCCGCACAGGTTGGCGAAACGGTGGGCCTCGAAGGGTTCGAGGATGAAACGATGGGGTTGTATGGGTGCGTTCAAGGTCGTTTTTAGCCGCTCGACGGCAATGAAGGTGAACTCAAGAATAACCCTTGAATGGCAGTGGCGAAAGCACTGAAACGTCCAACGGTATGTACGGCCTGTTCCGGCCTCTTCGCCGGCCCGCCCGCTCGCACAGGTACCGCACCGCTTCGAAGGTGGGTGCAATACCTGTGGCAGCGGGCTTGCCCGTGAAGGGGCCGGTACAGGTATGATGCCCGCCTTTTCTTACGCATGTGTTATCCCGACGAACATGAGCAAGCGCGAACCCGCCATCTATAAAGTGATCTTCCTCAACCAGGGGCAGGTCTTCGAGATGTATGCCAAGCAGATCTACCAGAGCGACCTGTGGGGCTTCCTGGAAATCGAGGAGTTCGTCTTCGGCGAGCGCTCGCAGCTGGTGGTGGACCCGAGCGAAGAAAAGCTCAAGAGCCAGTTCGACGGGGTGATCCGCAGTTTCGTGCCGCTGCATTCGATCGTGCGCATCGACGAGGTGGAGCGCCTGGGCACCGCCAAGATCAGCGAAGCCAAGGGTGGCGGCAACGTGATGCCGTTCCCCATGCCGATGCCGGAGAAGTAACCCTCAGGGGAGTGGCGAGAACGGCGTGCGCCCCTCGGCGTTCTGCAGTTCCAGCAGGTACTTGCGGAAGATCTGGCCGAGCACCTGGGTGGCATGCTCCAGCTCGTCGCGGGGCATTTTCTCGGTCACTTCGTCAGCCATGTCCAGCGCGTCCTCGGCGCCGTTGACCGCAGCCATCTTCAGCAGAATGTAGGCCTGCACATTGTTGGCCTTGACCCCTTCGCCACGGTAGAACATGGCACCCAGGCGGTACTGGGCTTCGGCATGCCCTTGCAGCGAGGCCTTCTGCAACCAGTCCAGGGCTTTGTCGAGGTTTTTCGGGGTTTGCGAGTAGTAGTAGTCGCCAAGTTCGAATTGCGCCTGGGCATCCCCCGCCGTCGCCGTCTGTTCGCAGGCCTTCAGGGCGTTTGCCAGGTCTTCAGGCTGCACATTCAGGGTGCAGCGGCCCGTCGCCGGAATCAGCAACGAGTTACCGCCCTCTGCCAGGGCCAGCAGGGGCTGAAGAAGCAACAGGCAGCCCAGGGTCAGGGCGCGGCCGGTGCGGTTCATGGGGATCGACTTACCTCTGCAAAGCTGCGGCCAATGTCTCTGGTGGCACATTATGGGATAAGCAGCGCCAACCTTACAAAGTTTTACTCGAATTTCTGTTTGGTTGGGGAGTCGGCTGATTGTGCAGGGTTATTTATTTGCTGTATTGGCCTTTCGCGGGTAGGCCCGCCTCCACAGGTATACGCATAACCTGTGGCAGCGGGTTTGCCCGCGAAGGGGCCGGCCTGGCTGGCAGTTACTTCAGCGCAGCAAAGGCCTTTTCCGCTGCATCCAGGGTGATCTGCAGCTCCTTGTCGCCATGGGCAATGGAGGTGAAGCCCGCCTCGAATGCGCTCGGCGCCAGGTACACGCCACCGTCGAGCATCAGGTGGAAGAAGCGCTTGAAGCGCTCGGCATCGCTGGCCATCACGTCGTCGAAGGTGACGATGTCGTCGGCACCGCTGAAGTACAGGCCGAACATGCCACCGGCCTGGGTGGTGACGAACGGCACGCCAGCAGCATCGGCGCGCTGTTGCAGGCCGTCGAGCATGCGGCTGGTGTAGTCGGTCAGCTCGGCGTGGAAGCCCGGGCGGCTGATCAGCTTGAGGGTGGTCAGGCCAGCGGCCATGGCCAATGGGTTACCCGACAGGGTACCGGCCTGGTACACCGGGCCGAGCGGGGCGATGCAACCCATGATTTCGCGCTTGCCGCCAAAGCAGCCGACCGGCATGCCGCCACCGACGATCTTGCCGAAGGTCGACAGGTCCGGGGTGATGCCGTAGTGGGCCTGGGCACCGCCCAGAGCAACACGGAAGCCGGTCATCACTTCGTCGAAGATCAGTACCACGCCGTGCTTGTCGCACTGCTCGCGCAGGCCTTCGAGGAAGCCGGGCGCCGGGGGCACGCAGTTCATGTTGCCGGCTACCGGCTCGACGATGATGCAGGCCACGGTCTGGCCGACTTCGGCCAGGGTCTTCTCGACGGCGGCGATGTCGTTGAACGGCAGGGTCAGGGTGTGCTTGGCGAAGTCCGCCGGCACCCCAGCCGAGCTTGGCACGCCCTGGGTCAGCAGGCCGGAGCCGGCTTTTACCAGCAGGCTGTCGGAGTGGCCGTGGTAGCAGCCTTCGAACTTGATGATGGCGTCACGGCCAGTGTAGCCACGGGCCAGGCGGATGGCGCTCATGGTGGCTTCGGTGCCCGAGCTGACCATGCGCACCATTTCCATGGATGGCACCAGCGAGCAGACCAGGTCGGCCATTTCGGTTTCCATGGCGGTCGGCGCGCCGTAGGACAGGCCGTGCTGCAGCTGCTGGCGTACCGACTCCAGTACCTCTGGATGGCCGTGGCCGAGAATCATCGGGCCCCAGGAGCCAACGTAGTCGACGTAGCGCTTGTCGTCCTCGTCAACGACGTAGGCGCCTTCGGCATGCTTGAAGAACAGCGGCGTGCCGCCAACGCTCCGGAAAGCGCGGACCGGCGAATTGACGCCACCGGGAATGTGCTTCTGGGCTTGGGCGAACAGGGCTTCGGAACGGGACATGGCAGGTTCTCTCGAATCAGGATGCGAACAAGGCATTGAAGGCGCGGGCGCGGCGGGTGACTTCCTGCGCGCTGTCGGCACCGAACAGGCCGTGGATCACCGCCAGCAGGTCGGCACCGTGGGCGACCAGCGGGGCGGCGTTGTCGAGGGTGATGCCGCCGATCACCGCGATCGGCAGTTTCACCTGGGCGCGGGCCTGCTCCAGCAGTTCGATGCTGGCAGCGGAGGCGCCCGGCTTGGTGACCGAATTGAAGAAGCGGCCGAAGGCCACGTAGCTGGCACCTTCCTTGGCGGCCTGGGCGGCCAGGTCAAGGTTGGCGTGGCAGGTGGAGCCGATGATCGCCTGGCGGCCGAGCAAGGCGCGGGCAGGGGTCAACGGGCCGTCGGTCTGACCCAGGTGCACGCCGACACCCAGGCGCGCGGCCAGTTCGGCGTCGTCGTTGATGATCAACTGGGTGCCGTAGCGCTCGCAGAGCTTCATCAGCCCTTCGGCCTCGCGCAGGCGCCGGGCCGCGTCGTCGCTCTTGTCGCGGTACTGCAGCAGGCATACGCCGCCGTCCAGTGCCGCTTCGACATGCGAGAGGAAACGGCCGGCGAGCAGCTGGCTATCGGTGATGGCATACAGACCACGTAGCTTCATTGAAGGCCTCGTATCAGGAGCAGAAATCCAGCGGCAGGCGGCGTGGTACGAACTGGCCCTTGCCCAGTTGCTCGGCGTCACGCAGGGTGCGCCAGGTGTAGTCCAGGGCGCTGCGCACGGCGCTGTCCAGTTGCTCGCCCAGGGCCAGGCGCCCGGCCAGGGCACTGGCCAGGGTGCAACCCGAGCCATGGTAGCTGCCCGGCAGGCGCTGGCAGGTCCAGGTGTGGCGCTGGCCGTCGCGGCTGTAAAGACGGTTGTGAATTTCGTCCTCGTCGCCGTGACCGCCGGTAATCAGCAGGTGTCTACAGAACGGCAACAGTTTCTCGGCACACTCATCGGCGCTGCCTTCGGGCAGTTCGGCCAGGATGCGTGCTTCAGGCAGGTTCGGCGTGGCGATGGTGGCCAGGGGCAACAGGCGTTCGCGCAGGGCGTAGCCCACCTCGTCCTTGCCCAGCCGGCCACCGCCACCGGCACGCAGCACCGGGTCGCACACCAGCGGCAGGTGCGGGTGCGCGGCCAGCAGTTCGGCGACGGTGTCGACCATCTCGATCGAGCCGAGCATGCCCAGCTTGACGGCGGCTACCGTGGAGTCGGCGAGCACGGCGTTGGCCTGCGCCAGCACCCACTCGCGGTCGAGCACGCGGAAGTCGGAAACGTTGACGGTATCCTGCACGGTCAGGGCGGTCACCGCGGGTGCGGCGTGACAGCCTTGGGCGAGCAGGGCTTCGATATCTGCCTGCAGGCCGGCGCCGCCACTGGGGTCGTGGCCGGAGAGACAGAGGACAACGGGGCGGGAGCTGTAGATATTCATGGTCGGCGAGCTTACCACCAATCCTGTTTGGGCGGATCGTCCTGCCAATGGGTTTTGTTGATCAAGCAGTCAGTATTTTCTTTTGTTTCGTTCTGAGAGCATTGATTTAGAGCCTTTTCTTTGTGCAGGGATGTGGCCGATTGCCAGGTTGCGAAGCTATGCTAGAGTGCTCGGATAACTCGACAAACGGGTTCTGCCGGATCAGGTCGTCTCAAACGGATAGGAGGCAACCGCGACTCGACCGGACAGGCCATGCTGGGGCTGTATGCGCTATTTGCTGATTGTGCTTCTGGGGGTATTGCCCTTGCTCGCCGGAGCGGTCGATTTCGACGACGCGACCGGTCATCTTCCGCTGGGCAAGGCGATGCAGGTCTATGAAGACCCCGCTGGCAGCGCCAGCATCGCTCAGGTCACTGCCCCAGAGTTTGCCAAGCGCTTTCGCCCTCACCACGAAGAGGTGCTGAACGCCGGTTATTCCACCTCGGTATTCTGGCTAAAGGTCGAACTGCGCCCCCTGGCTGCGCCTGGCGCAGCCGCCCGGCAATGGCTGCTGGAGCTGGCCTATCCGCCGTTGGACCACCTCGAGCTGTACCTGCCTGACGGCAGCGGCGGCTACCGCCTGGCCCGGCGCACCGGCGACGCCTTGCCCTATGACAGCCGGCAGATCCGGCAGAACAACTACCTGTTCGAGCTGCAGCTGCCGCCTGGCCAGGTGACTACCGTCTACCTGCGCCTGCACAGCCAGGGCTCGCTGCAGGCGCCGCTGGCGCTATGGTCCGCCGAGGCCTACCTGGAAGCGCAGCCCACGCGCCTGTACGTGCTGGGCATGATCTATGGCGTGCTGTTGGTGATGCTGGTGTACAACCTGTTCATCTACCTCAGCGTGCGCGACGTCAGCTACCTCTACTACATCCTCTATATCGCTTCGTTCGGCTTTTACCAGGTGTCGGTGAATGGCGCCGGCGTGGCTTACCTGTGGCCTGACAGCCCCTGGTGGGCTAATGCCTCGACGCCGCTGTTCATCGGTGCTGCTGGGCTGTTCGGCTGCCAGTTCGCCCGGCACTTCCTGCAACTGGCCAGCATCAGCCGTGGCTTCGACCGGCTGCTGCAAGCGCTGATGCTGGGTGGCGCGCTGGTCATGGTACTGGCCGTCACCATGCCTTACGGCGTGGCCCTGCGCATGGCCACGGCGCTGGCACTGTTGTTCACCGTGAGCATCTTCAGCGCCGGGCTGTACGCCTGGTGGCATGGCTTGCGCGTGGCGCGCTGGTTCATCATCGCCTGGACGGCATTCCTGCTCGGCGGCCTGGCCAACACCCTGATGGTATTGGGCTACCTGCCGAACGTGTTCATCACCATGTATGCCAGCCAGCTGGGTTCGGCGCTGGAGGTGGCCCTGCTGTCGCTGGCCCTGGCCGACCGCATCAACAACTTGCGCGAGCAGCAGGCGCAGACCTTGCGTGACGCCGGGCGGACGCTGGAGCAGTTGAACCTGCAGCTGGCCAGGAGCAACCGCTTGAAAGATGAGTTCCTGGCCAGCGTGACGCATGAGCTGCGCACGCCGATGAACGGCGTGATCGGTTCGCTGGAGCTGATGCACACCTTGCCAATGGAGGCCGAAATGGCCCAGTACCACCGTACTGCGGTGGGTTCGGCGCAGGGCATGATGGACATGGTCGATGCCATTCTGACTCTGTCCGAACTGCAGGCCGGCCGCTTGCGCGCGCAGCCGGCGCCGTTCAGCCTGCGCAACCTGCTGCACGGCCTGCGCGCCGGTTATGCCGGGCAGGCGCTGGGCAAAGGCCTGTACCTGAGCCTGGATATCCCGGCCGACCTGCCGGATGGCTTGCTGGGCGATGGACAGAAACTGGCCCGTTGCCTGGGGTGCCTGGTGGATAACGGCCTGAAATTCACCCACCAGGGTGGGGTGCTGATCCAGGTGCGCGGCCGCCGGGTAGGGCCGCACGACCTGGCGCTGACGTTCATTGTCAGCGACAGCGGCATTGGCTTCGATGACCTGGACCAGTCGACCTTGTATCAGCGCTTCTTCCAGGTCGATGGCTCGATGACCAGGCGGTATGGCGGGCTGGGGATTGGCTTGTCGATCTGCCGGCAGATGGGCGAGTTGCTGGGGGCACGGTTGGCGCATGAGTCGACGCGGGGGTTGGGCAGCCGGTTCGAGTTGAGTTTGAACATGGCTATTGGGCAGGTGCAGATGGCCTCGAATGTTCTGCAGACGCGACGGTCGCTTTAGCGATTTTCGCAGGCTTTGTTGGGGCTGCTTTGCAGCCCTTCGCGGGCACGCCCGCTCCCACAGGTGTGGCGCTCAGTCCAGGCAATGTGCGATCCCTGTGGGAGCGGGCATGCCCGCGAAGGGCCGAAAAGCGGCCCTCAGGACATGCCCTGACCGCACCTGCACTCCTACAACAACGCCAGACTCCTCCTACGCTTCAGCACTGGCAACTCCATCCCCTGCGAAATACCCTACAACCCCTGTCGACACGCGTCTGATTGTTCCTGCAAATCCCGCGCTCTAGGCTTTTCCAGTCGCTGACGGTTCAGTGATCGGGTGTGGAAACCTGGCAAGATCTATGGTGCGTGTCGTTATGACAGCTGTACGCGGGAGGCCTTTGGGCCTACCGGGTTCGCATCATGCCTGGTTTTCCACCCCGTGTGCAGCTGTCACCCCTAGGTGTGGAAACGGACGGGTGGCACATATTTCCATGGTGCCGAACTCATGAACGACGAAACCAAAACCACCCCTGGCGTTACCTACTTCTACCAAGGCGAAGGCCAAACCCATCCACTGTTCCGCATTGCCGAGGGCATCCCGTGTCGCAGCGCCCGTGAGCAGGCCTCGGAACTGATGGGCTATGCCCGGACTTGTCGCTGACCGGTTTGATGGATGGCGACCAGCAATTGATGTGGGCTTCGCACTACTTCGCAGCAATGGCCAAGGCGCTGTTGGATGATGCCGAGCTGGGTTTGATGCGCTGAGTTTTGTTTGGCTGCACCGGCCCTTTCGCGGGTGAACCCGCTCCCACAAGAGTTGTGCATAGACTGAAAGATTCGCTTTCTCCGTAGAAGCGGGTCCCCGCGGTGAATCCTTTGGCGTGGTTGGGTGTTAGTTGTAACAAAGGTACGTTATCCCAAGCCAGATTGCACCAAAGTAAGTCAGGCAGTTGCAAGTCAGTAGTTGCCTTCTTAAGTGTCTAGGGAAGTCGTCTATGTCTTTTTGGTTTAGTTTGTTGTGGCGAATGTGCAGGTTTTTTATTGGCCAGAACAATACAGCTGACACGGCTCCGGTTAATTGTAATCTGGAGCGAAGGCTCCGCTTTCCCCATATTGCAATATTCAATGTTAACCAGTAGCTGCTTGGCAGTGCAGAAATCATGGTCTCCAGTGTTTTAGGTTGAGCCAAGCGGATATAGAGTGCCAGCCCGCTCATACTCATGAGGCACGGTGCCATTAACATTAGCAATTTTAAGGTTTTCGGTGAAAATTCCATGATGTATCTATCTACTCCGTATATTCATAAATGGCTTCGCCAAACCACTCGCCTCCAGCCATCCCGGCCATGCTTCCGGCAGTAGTACCTGCGCCTACAATAATGATGGTGCATGCAGCTGCGCTAAGTGGTCCAAAACTTAAGCACGCGGCAGCAGCAACAACGCCTGACGCTTTGCCCGTATATTTATGCGCATGCTCTGCCTTGCCCTTTTTGAGTTAGAAGGCAGGAAGCTAGCAGGCGGTAGCCGGGAATTTTCAGGTCGGGGAGGGTTTAGGAAGGGCCCTACAATGAATATGGATTTGGACTACAGCGCTTTTTGATGGCGGTGCGGGAATCGGGTTAGGGCCGAGATGCTCCCCCTACCACACGTTTAGTCATTAATGTCACTTTGACTGGCCGACAGGGAGTGCTTCACTGGGGCTTCAAGCTACCCGGATCCAGGAGCCCCCGATGAACCTGCACCAGTACGCTGAAACCCACGAAGTGACCAACCAGCCACCGCCGCTCGACGGTGCCAACCTGTACCGCCTCGACCTGCCGCTACAGGAATGGTCACGGCGTTTCGGTGCCGGTTGGGCCGAGTCGCGGATCGACGCCTACGGGGCCTTGGCCGGCGGCCCGCTGATGCAGGCCGGCTTCCTGGCCAATGCGCACAAACCGGAGTTCAGCAGCCACGACCGTTACGGCCATCGTATCGACCTGGTCGAGTTTCACCCGGCCTATCACGAACTGATGCGCACTGCCGTCGAGCATGGCCTGCCTTCGCTGCCGTGGGCCGAACCCCGTCCCGGCGCACATGTGGCGCGGGCGTCGATGACCTACCTGCACAGCCAGGCCGAGGCCGGCAGCGGGTGCCCGCTGACCATGACCTTCGCCGCTGTCCCGGCGCTGCGCCTGCAGCCCGAACTGGCCGAGTACTGGCTGCCGAAAATCCTCGCCTGCAAATATGACCCGCGCAACGTCGGCGACCGCCACAAGGCTGGGGTCACCCTGGGCATGGCCATGACCGAGAAGCAGGGCGGCACCGATGTACGGGCCAACACCACCCGGGCCTATCCAGTCGGCGCGGCGGGCCCGGGCCAGGCCTATGAGCTGGTCGGGCACAAGTGGTTCTGTTCGGCGCCCATGTGCGATGCCTTCCTTACCCTGGCACAAACCGAAAAAGGCCTGAGCTGCTTCCTGCTACCACGCCATCGCCCGGATGACAGCCGCAACCAGTTCTATATCCAGCGCCTGAAGAACAAGCTGGGCAACCACTCCAACGCCTCCAGCGAGGTGGAGTTCCGCGGTGCCCTGGCATGGATGGTCGGGGAGGAAGGGCGAGGGGTGCCGACCATCATCGAAATGGTGGCCATGACCCGCTTCGACTGCATGGTCGGCTCCAGCGCCCTGATGCGCCAGGCGTTGACCCAGGCGGCCCACCACTGCGCGCACCGCAAGGTTGGCGGGCGGTTGCTGAACGAGCAGCCATTGATGCAGAACGTGCTGGCTGACCTGGCCCTGGAAAGCGAGGCGGCATTGGCCTTGAGCCTGCGCATGGGGCAGGCGCTGGAACAGCCGGACGACCCGCAGCAGGCGCATTTCGCCCGCCTGGTCACGGCGGTGGGCAAGTACTGGATCTGCAAACGTGCGCCGGCCATGATCAATGAGGCCGCCGAGTGCCTGGGCGGCGCGGGGTATGTGGAGGACAGCATCCTGCCACGGCTGTACCGCGAGGCGCCGGTCAACTCGACCTGGGAAGGCTCGGGCAATGTGCAGTGCCTGGATGTGCTGCGTGCGTTGTCCAAGGAACCGGGTGTGCTCGACGCGTTGTTCGCCGAACTGGGCGATGGGCACGGCGACCCGCGTCTGGCAGCGCATATCGGCAACCTCAAGGGCGCATTTGCCGACACCGGCGACCTGCAGTACCGCGCGCGGCAACTGACCGAGGACATTGCCCTGGCGCTGCAGGCCAAGCTGTTGCTGGAGGCAGGCAATGCGCTGGTGAGTGATGCCTTCATTGACAGCCGGCTGGCGGGCGGTGGCCGGGTTTACGGGGCCTTGCCGCGAGGGGTAGATGTGCAGGCGCTGGTGATGCGGGCCACGCCAGTCTGGAGCAATTGAGCTGGCGTGGCCCAGGTCTTGCGCTGCCTTCAAACCATGCACAGCACTTGTAGGAGCGGCCTTGTGTCGCGATGGGCTGCGAAGCAGCCCCGGCAATTTGTGCACCGGCGCTGAACCCCGGGGCTGCTTCGCCGCCCATCGCGACACAAGGCCGCTCCTACGACGAACAGCGCTGGCCTGCTGACTGACACCGATCAATGGGGGTGTATTTACCCACGAAGGCAGGCAAGATGGTTCACATGCATGTCCAGACAGGAAGCACAGTGTGAGCCAAGCGTTTGTAGTCGTTGATACCCCCGAACAGGCCGTCGACCGTCTGGCGGCCTTGCATGACCAGGCCACCGGGGCCCTCAGCCAGGCCCTCAAGCGTTACCTGAAGGACCGTACCGAGCCGGACGCCGAAGCGCGCGACCTGTTTCGCTACCCCGCGCTGCGCCTGACCTACTACAGCCACGGTGAAGTCGCCGCCACCACGCGCGCCTATGCCAAGGTGCAGGTGGCCGGCACCTACAGTGTCACCATCACCCAGCCAGCCGCGTTCCGTGCCTATCTGCTGGAGCAGCTGCGCCCGCTGATGCACGATTACACGGTGACGGTAGAGGTCGGCGTCAGCGAGCAGAACATCCCTTACCCCTACGTGGTCGACCAGGGCGACGAGCTGGCCGGCAGCGGCATTACCGCTGCCCAGCTGGCGCGAGTGTTCCCCAGCACCGACTTGTCGGCGGCCACCGACAATATTGCCGATGGCCTGTACGACTGGGGTGGCGCCGACACCCTGCCGCTGGCGCTGTTCGATGCCGCGCGGGTCGACTTCTCGCTGCGCCGCCTGGTGCACTACACCGGTAGCGACTGGCGCCACGTGCAACCGTGGATCCTGCTGACCAACTACCACCGCTATGTTGACCAGTTCATCAGCCACGGGCTCGACCAGCTGCGTGACGACCCGCGCTTCGTGCGCATGGTCCTGCCGGGCAACGTGGTGATCGAGAAGGGCATGGACCACGGCGAAACCCAGGCCCTGGTGGCCAGTGTGGTCTGGCACCGCTACCAGATGCCGGCCTACCATCTGATCGCCGCCGACGGCGACGGCGTCACCCTGGTCAACATTGGCGTCGGCCCGTCCAATGCCAAGAACATCACCGACCACCTGGCCGTGCTGCGCCCGCACTGCTGGTTGATGATCGGCCACTGCGGCGGCCTGCGGCAGTCGCAGACCATCGGCGACTACGTGCTGGCACATGCCTACATGCGCCGTGACGGCATCCTCGACCGGGTGGTGCCGCCGAACATCCCGATTCCGGCGTTGGCCGAAGTGCAACTGGCCTTGCAGGAAGCCGCCGCGCAGGTCACCGGCGAGCGTGGCGAACAGCTGAAGAAGCGCTTGCGCACCGGCACCGTGCTGACCTACGACGACCGCAACTGGGAGCTGCGCTGGGCTCAGGAGCGGCCGCTGATCAACCTGTCGCGTGCGGTGGCGGTAGACATGGAAAGCGGCACCATTGCCGCCCAGGGTTACCGCTTGCGCGTGCCATACGGCACCTTGCTGTGTGTTTCCGACAAGCCGTTGCACAGCGAAATCAAGCTGCCGGGTTCGGCCAACGCGTTCTACAACCGGGCGGTCAGCCAGCACCTTAAGATCGGCATTGCCGCGCTCGACCTGCTGCGTACCGAGCTCAACTCGCTGCACTCGCGTAAACTGCGCAGTTTCGATGAGCCGCCGTTCCGCTGAGGCCCCATGTCACTGCCCCCCCGTTCCAAGCCGCGCCGCCCCCAGGCGCGGCCTGCCACCGGCCCGCGTCGCCAGCCCAAGGCGCCCCCCGCCGAGCCACGCCTGATCCTGTTCAACAAGCCGTTCGACGTCCTGACCCAGTTCAGCGACGGCGAGGGGCGGGCGACGCTCAAGGACTATATCGACATCCCCGGCGTGTACCCGGCCGGGCGCCTGGACCGCGACAGCGAGGGCTTGTTGCTGCTGACCAACGACGGTGGCTTGCAGGCGCGCATCGCCGATCCGAAGCACAAGCTGGCGAAAACCTATTGGGTGCAGGTGGAAGGGCAGCCGAGCGAGGAGCAGTTGCAGTGCTTGCGCGATGGCGTGGCGCTGAATGACGGGCCGACCTTGCCGGCCGAGGCGCGGCGCCTGGATGAGCCCGAGCTGTGGCCGCGCAACCCACCGGTACGTTTTCGCAAGAGCGTGCCGACCAGCTGGCTGGAGCTGGTGATTCGCGAAGGACGCAACCGGCAGGTACGGCGAATGACGGCGGCGGTGGGGTTACCAACCTTGCGCCTGGTGCGGGTGCGGATCGGCGATTGGGCGCTGGATGGGCTGGAGCAGGGCTGCTGGCGTGAGGTGCCGGCGAAGTTGCAGCGCTAGCAGAGGGCCGCTGTGCGGCCCATCGCGACACAACGCCGCTCGTACAGGCACAAGCTCAGCATTCTGCGATCCCTATAGGAGCGGCCTTGTGTCGCGAAAGGAGCGCACAGCGCTCCCGGCTTTCTCCCGCCCTACACCCCTTCGAGAAACCCTACCACCACGCTCTTGATGATAAAGGCCAACACCCCCAGCCCCAGCACGAAGAACAGGATCAACGTACCAAACTTGCCTGCCTTGGACTTTTTCGCCAGGTCCCAGACGATAAAGCCCATGAAACCGATCAGCACGGTGACCAGGATGATCATCATCCACTCTTCAAATACGGCGGGATCCATCAGTGTTCTCCAGGCAGGCTGAGCAGCCGATTATACGCCGGCTGGCGTGAGCGTTCAGCGCAGGTGGGTCAATGGCAGCTCGGTGCTGGCCAGCACCTGGTTGAGCACGAAGCTCGAGCGCACGCTGGTGACGCCCTCAATACGGGTCAGGCTGCCCAGCAGCAGCTTCTGATAGTGGTCCATGTCCGGCACCACCACCTTCAGCTGATAGTCGGCATCCATTCCGGTCACCAGGCTGCATTCGAGCACCTGGGGCAGGTTGCGGATGGCCGCCTCGAAGGTTTCGAAGCGTTCCGGGGTGTGGCGGTCCATGCCGATCAGCACGTAGGCGGTCAGGCTCAGGCCGAGCTTCTTGCGGTCGAGCAGGGCCACCTGGCGCGAGATGTAGCCATCATCTTCCAGTTGCTTGACCCGACGCGAGCATGGCGAAGGCGACAGGCCAATGCGTTCGGCCAGTTCCTGGTTGGAAATGCGCGCATCGCGCTGCAATTCGGCGAGGATGCTCAGGTCGTAGCGGTCAAGTTTGCTCATGGTTTATGCCTTTTCTGTTCCGATTGCGGCGAATTATCAATCCGGGGCGAAAAATTGCGCAAGTGCTATTTATCCGAGCAATCTTCGCAATCCGCTGCCGCACCCTGTCCGGTATCTTTATCCACAGAATCACTGCCCGGACATCAGTCCACGGCGACGTGCCCCAGGCGGGCGGTCGCGGCCAGCCATCCAACAGGATGCGCCAGGCCCCCGGGCTACACACCTTCCAGAAGACGGTGTGAGGTGAGCCGGCGCCACAAGTGCCGAGCACGGACGACAAATTTCTGAAGGGAGGCCCTGCGGCCTCCCTTTTTTCATGCCCGTGAAAATTCCTTGGCCGGTGTGATTGGCGCGGTAGACTGCTTGCCAGCGCCGTTTTTTCTACCGAGAGGAATACCATGAAGTCGCGCATCTGGCAGTTGGCAGGTGTTGGTGTATTGGGGGTGGGCATCAGCTTCGCGGTGATGGCCGAAGGGCCTGGCGAGGCGCCCGCTCGCGCACTCAACTCGCGCGACGAAGTGCAACAGACGCAGCCGCCACGCCAAGGCTACTACCAGGATATTCCGCGTCGCCATGGCGAACACCGCTACTGGCAAGCCGAGGGCCCGGGGCAACGGCCCGACGGCGACTGGCCGGGGCGCCCGGATGGGCATGGCGATGGCTGGGGCCCAGGGCCGCAGTATCGCCCTGGGCACACCCTCGATCAGTTCCCGGACCGTTACTGGAAACTGCCCTACCGTGGCGAGGAGTATTTCTACTCCGGTGGCTACTGGTTCCGCCCGCACGCCGGCAGGTATGTCGTGGTTACCCCGCCCTACGGCATGCGCGTCGAATACCTGCCGCCCTATGCGCGGGAAGTCTGGTTGGGTGGGGCGCTGTTCTTCGTGGTGGCCGATACCTATTACCAGTACCTGGCCGACAGCCGCGAGTACGTGGTGGTCAACCCGCCTGTTGCCGCGCCGTCCCCGGTAAACGGTGGTTACGATGTGGTGGCTTACCCGATGTATGGGCAGGGACCGGAGCAGCAGGAACAGGACCGTTACCAGTGCCACCGCTGGGCGGTGAGCCAGTCTGGGTTCGACCCGGCGACTGCGGCGTATGCGCCGCCGGCCAATGTGGCCGATAACTATCGGCGGGCGCTGGGGGCCTGCTTCAGTGGCCGAGGCTACAGCATCAACTGAAGCGTGGGGGCGGGCTTGCCAGCGACAGGGCCCTGGCAGGTCTACACCGGGTCGGCATGCACCATTACATCCGCCTGCGGATAGCGCTGACGGATGACTTCCGAGGCCTTGACGCACAAGCCATGCGCTTCATCCAGCGGCAACCTCCCCGGCAGCTCCAGGTGCAACTGCACGAACCACTGGTTGCCTGACACCCGCGTACGCAGGTCGTGCACGCCTTTCACGCCGGGTATGGCCAGTACCAGCGTGGCCATGTCCTCGCCGACATCGCCGGGCAGTTCCTTGTCCATCAGGATGGCCGTGCTCTCCCTGGCAATCTGCAGCGCGCTCCACAGGATGTAGGCAGCGATACCCAGGCCGAACAGTGCGTCCAACTGCGGCCAGCCAAAGCGTGCCAGCAGCAACGCCAGGAGGATGCTGCCATTGAGCAGCAGGTCCGAGCGGTAGTGCAGGGAGTCGGCACGCACCGCCGTGGAGCCGGTCAGGCGGATGACCTTGTACTGCAAAGCCAGCAGGGCGAGCGTCAACACCAGCGACAGCACCATCACCGCGATGCCGATGTCGGTATCGCCCAACGGCTTCGGGCTATGCAGGCGCTCGGCCGCCTGCACGCCGATCAGCACGGCACTGACCCCGATGAACAACGCCTGTGCCATGCCGGCCAGGGCTTCGGCCTTGCCATGGCCATAGCGGTGATCGTCGTCGGCCGGGCGCAGCGCATAGTGTACGGCGAGCAGGTTGAGGAACGAGGCAACGGCATCCAGTGCCGAGTCGGTCAGCCCGGCCAGCAGGCTGACCGAGCCGCTCAGCCACCAGGCCACGGCCTTGCTCAGGACCAGCATGCTGGCCACTGCCAATGAAGCGCGCGTGGCCAGGCGCAGCAGGCGCTGGTGTTCGGCCGGGGTGGGGGTCATCCTTGGTCAGTGTCCTTGCGGTCAGGCCGACGGTACCAGGTCGAGGGTGGCAAGTTGTTCGATGCTGCCGCGCTGCTGGATCAGCCGTGGGTCGTTCAACGGCAGGCGTTGGCCCAGTTCGCTCTCGAGGATGGCTTGCAACTTCAGGTTGTCGACCTTGCCATCGGGGCTGACTGCCTCGCGCAGCTTGACCGGGTCGACCTGGGCGCTGCGCCCGCCTGAGTAGTAGATGGCGCCCGTGGCGAAGTCGATGCCGAAGGCGATCAGCCCCGGAATCACATAGAACAGGATGCCGATGGCATCCATTGCAGCAACCACAGGGTCGATCTTGCCGCCGATCTGGCCGCGACGTTCCGGGTAGAGAATGGTGCCGCAGGCAGTCAGTTGGGCCAGCAGGGTGACGATGAGGGCGCTACCGATGACGCGGGTTGGGATGCGCATGTGAATCTCCGAAAAGGTGTTCAGCAGGGCAAGCGAAGCGCCTGCACCTGAAGCTAAGACCATGATAGAGCAGGCTGGGTTCGCCGTTATACTCGCGGGATTGTTCGAGGACCACCATGATTTCATTACCGATCGATGTTGTCTTGCCCGCCTTGCGCCAAGCCCTGCAAAACCGTGACGAAGCGGTGCTCGAGGCGCCGCCTGGCGCCGGCAAGACCACCCGCGTACCGCTGGCGCTGCTCAGCGAGCCCTGGCTGGCCGGGCAGAGCATTCTGATGCTCGAGCCACGGCGCCTGGCGGCCCGGGCTGCAGCCGAGCGCCTGGCCAGCGAGCTGGAGGAAAAGGTCGGCGAAACGGTGGGCTACCGCATTCGGCTGGACAGCAAGGTTGGGCCGAACACCCGCATCGAAGTGGTGACCGAAGGCATCCTCACCCGCCGCCTGCAGGCCGACCCGGCGCTGGAAGGGGTAGGGTTGCTGATCTTCGACGAGTTTCACGAGCGCAGCCTTGACGCCGACCTGGCCCTGGCGCTGAGCCTGAATGGTCGCGAATTGCTGCGGGATGACCCGCCACTGAAGATCCTGCTGATGTCTGCGACCCTGGAGGGGGAGCGCCTGTCGCGCTTGCTGGACGAGGCCCCGGTGGTCAGCAGCCAAGGCCGCATGCACCCTGTGGATATCCGCTGGGGACGCCCCTTCCAGCCGGGCGAGTTCATCGAGCCGCGGGTAGTGGACAGCGTGTTGCAGGCGTTGGCCGAGCAAGCCGGTAGTGTGCTGGTGTTCCTGCCTGGCCAGGCCGAGATCCGCCGGGTGCACCAGAGCCTGCAGGAAGCGCTGGGTGAACGGCGCGAAATCCTGCTGTGCCCGCTGCATGGCGAACTCGACCTCGATGCCCAGCGCGCTGCCATCGACCCGGCGCCCAAGGGCCTGCGCAAGGTGGTGCTGGCCACCAATATTGCCGAGACCAGCCTGACCATCGACGGTGTGCGAGTGGTGATCGACGCCGGCCTGGCACGGGTACCGCGCTTCGATCCAGGCAGTGGCATGACCCGCCTGGACACCCAGCGCATCTCGCGTGCCAGTGCTACCCAGCGTGCCGGCCGTGCCGGCCGCCTGGAGCCCGGCGTGTGCTATCGGTTGTGGTCCGAGGCTCAGCATGAGCAACTGGCCGCCCATGGCAGTGCCGAGATACTGCAGGCCGACCTGGCCGGCCTGGCCTTGCAACTGGCACGCTGGGGCGTGACGCCCGAGCAGTTGCGTTGGCTCGACCAGCCACCGGCTGCCGCGTTCGCCCAGGCCCAGGACCTGCTGGCACGGCTCAACGCCTACAAACCCGGCAGCCGCGACAGCCTCAGCGAACATGGCCAGGCCATGGCCGAGCTGCCGGCACACCCCCGTATCGCGCATTTGCTGCTGCGCGGCCAGGACCTGGGCTTGGCACAGATGGCCTGTGACGTCGCTGCGCTACTGGGCGAGCGGGATATTCAGCGGGGCGGCGGTGCCGACCTGCATAGCCGGTTGGCGCTGGTCAGTGGCGAAAGCAAGGCCGCCCGTGGCGGCCACGGCGGCGTGCAGCGGGCCCGCCAGCTGGCGCGCCAGTACCGTGGTTTGCTGCGCGGCAAGCCGCGGGCGCCGGTGGCCGACCCGGATCACCCACGCTGGCTGGGCGCCCTGCTGGCGTTGGCCTACCCAGACCGCATCGCCCAGCAGCGCCGCGAGGGTGGTGCGGAGTACCGGCTGGCCAATGGCCGTGCGGCGCTGTTTGCCGAGGTCGATGGACTGATGAAGTGCCCTTGGTTGGTGATTGCCGATCTGGGCAGCCGTCAGGGCCAGCGTGAAGAACGCATCTACCTGGCGGCGGAATTCGACGCGGCACTGCTCGATGGCGTACTCGCCGAGCAGGTGGAGCGGGTTGATCTGCTCGACTGGGATGAGCGCGAGCAGGTGTTGCGTGCCGAGCGACAGGTCAAGGTTGGCGAGCTGATCCTCAGCCGCCAACCGTTGCCCGGCCTGGACGACGAGGCGCGGGCCCGGGCGCTGCTGGGGCTGGTCCGGCGCAAGGGGCTGAATCTCTTGAGCTGGACCCCAGAGCTGCGCCAATGGCAGGCACGTGTAGCGTTGTTGCGCCAGCTCGACCTGGCCAGGGAGGGCCACAGCGAATGGCCCGACCTCAGCGACGAGGCCCTGCTCGCCAGCCTGGAAGACTGGTTGCAGCCGTACCTGGGCAAAGTCTCGCGCCTCAGCCATTTCGCCGCGCTGGACCTGCCGTCGATGCTGCGCAACCTGTTGCCCTGGCCGTTGCCGCAGCGCCTGGAAGAACAGGCCCCCGCGCACCTGACAGTGCCGTCCGGGTCGAATATCCGCCTGGATTACAGCGAAAACCCGCCGATCCTCGCGGTGCGCCTGCAGGAGCTGTTCGGCCTGGCCGACACTCCACGCATTGCCAATGGTCGCCAGCAGGTCAAGCTGCACCTGTTGTCACCGGCACGCAGGCCGGTGCAGGTGACCCAGGACCTGGCCAACTTCTGGCGCACTACCTATGCCGAAGTGAAGAAGGACCTGAAAGGACGCTACCCGAAGCTATTCCATAACCTCGATCCCTGGGTGGAATCGCTTAACAAGAAAGAGTTTGACTAATTCACTGGCGCTTTCTCGCATAACATCTAGTCTTGACTCACTGCCTAGGGAGTGAGTCATGTCCTATTTCAATCCTCGCCACGAAGGTCGGCTGTTGGTTATGCCAGTGCTCCCGAATGCCTTCGCCACCCTGCACGTCTATAAAACTGCAGTTGACTCTATCCAGTTCGAGCTCGACGAGTCTGATGGCAAGGTCGCTTATCTGGTTGAGGAGGTTGGAGGTGGAAATGACCGCGATGTCTTCCACTTTCCTTTCCTATTCTACGCGAATGGCGATTCGTGGCACGAAGCGAATGATTATTTGCTGAGTCTGTTGAAACACAAGCCGTCGATGAATCGGCGTACAGATGATGTTCGGCGTCAAGCCAGCAAGCTGCTTGATTATCTTTTGTTCTGCGAAGATAAGAGTCTAGATTGGCTCGATTTTTCGGGGGCACGCCCATCGCTTCGTCCAACTTATAAATATTTCTATCATTTGATCAATCAAAGTGGGCGAAGTAATGCGGTGGTGAATCAGTATACTAGTGCAATATATAATTTCTTCAAGTACGTATCGGTGCATTGGCATGAAATCGACATGAAGCGTGTCGATACGGTCAAGCACGTTAAGATCGTCGTTCGTGGGGTTAAAGGCAGTAAGGTCATAGATGTAGAAAAACGAAGCCAGACAACACGTGCACGGCCAGTGAGCCCAGTGTCACTGGGTTTTGTGCGTGAAGATGGCGAGGATCTACGGCCGCTATCCAATCTAGAGCTAAGGGGATTGCTGACCACCATCGTAAACGAGAAACAATGGTCAACGATTGAGCGACTGATTTTGCTCACATCACTAATGACAGGTGCACGTAAGCAAACCGTTTTGACCTTGCGCCTGAGACACCTGCAAGGATTTAGCGAGGATAAGTTGTTGCCGGAGGGTGCTTATAAAGTCCATGCTGGGCCGGGCACCGGAATTGATACCAAGTTTGATAAGCCGCAAGATTTGTACTTTCCGAAGCAGCTTGCTGACGAGCTAACGACTCTTGCTAACAGCCCCATGATGAGGAGGCGTCGTGAAAAATTCCGCGCTCATGTAGCAGCTAATTTCGGCATGTCTATCAGCGATGAAGATATGTACCTCTTTCTCTCGGATCAAGGAAACTGCTATTACATGGCTAAGAACGATCCGCGTTATATGTTGGTTAAGTCGCCGCAAACTGGTCAAGTGACGGAAACAATAAAACGTAAGCTGCTACAAAAAGCCTTCGACCAGTTTCCGAAGGATTTTTCCTACCATTGGTTGCGTGCGACTTTTGCATACCAAGTATACCAGCGATTGCAGGTATTAGTGGATAAAGGAGCGATGCGCGATGGGGAGGTCATAGATTTTGTCCAGAGCCGCATGCATCATGAATCTAGAGAAACAACCGAGCACTATCTCAAATTATTCAGGATGACCCAAGAGAAGTTAATTGCTCAAGAGTTGTGGGAAAGAAAGCTGTTTAATAACAGCGGCTATAGCGCGTTAGTTGTAGGTTAGGCAGGTGAGCAGTCGGCACCAGTTCGAGCATCGGAGCGATACTCAAGTTATAAAGCTGAGTGAGGTGATGCAAGAGTTTACCAAGCCTGAGCTTTTGCGTTTACAGCTGCATCCGAAAGTAAAAAAGAAACCGTTGGATATCGGCAGTTTTGCTTACTTCATTCGTGGAAAAAATGAAAGCGTGTGGGATGATCGCGGTACGCCAGTCGTAATGCAGTCTTTTGTTGAAGGTCGGCGCGAGTTGATTACCAAAATATTGGAGTCCTTCGTGGGGCTGCGTGACCGGTCAGTTCTAGCAAAGTTCCATAATGCTGAATGCGTTTTAGACTGGCTAAGCGCTAACGGTTATAGGGAAATTTTCGCCAATGCGCCTGATGCGCAGCGGGCATATCGAGACTACACCGCATACCTTAATAACAAGGTGGCTGATCGGGCAATTAGGCCAATAACAGCTGAGAGTTATCAAAAATCGTTAATTGATATTATTCAGCTTATATATCCTGAAACATTCCACCACATCCTCGCGGGTGGCATTAGAATAATTGGGCGGAGAGGCACGATCGCAGTCAGTACCGCCCATTTCGAGTTGTACCGTGATGTTTGCTTGGCAATTGCGAAGCAGGTCAGTGATTGCATTCTAAGTAATAAGCCATTTCCCTTTGTGATAAGTATAAGGGATTATGAGGTGGTGATATTTCCATCAAATCGCGGAGCGATAGGACCTTTCAATCAATCTCCTTTTTCCTATAATGCGGCTGAGCGACGGATTGCTACTGTAGAAGAATATGTGGCGAGTCGCGACCAGCTTCGAATGAGGCGCGTTGGTAGAAGTTCAGCAATACAGAATCTGAAGGAAACACGAAATAGTTTGATGTTGGCTAACCAAGATCAGCGCCACTGGTATAGATTTGAAATGGCGGGATTGGCTGCTAAAGCCTATTTGTGTCTTTTTCTGATGATTACAGCTGCAACACCGACAGAGCTTGCACAGTTCACTCATGTCGATGCGCTTGAAGTGCAAAAATCACCGCTTAAGAAGGAGTTATCAGCTGTTAAGTTTCGGGCTGGTGGTAAAGCGACGCTTTACAATGTGGGTCGTTATAGTGGTTTGTCTATTCTCCAGGATTATCTAAAACTTCGCGATTGGATTTTGAATGGTGTGCCATGTGATCCGTTGTTCTTTCGAATGCCTCGATCAGAGGCACGAAGCGATCTAGGTTATAGCTATGAAGAGCTTGATGTAACTAGTGCGATAAACAAATTTCACAATACTATAAGCGGAGTTTTTCTTGATCCTGAGGTGCCGCGACTGTCGCCTAGGCAAATCCGCAAAGCAAAAAGCGGTGGCATGCATACTGCCCGCGTTGCGCCCGGCACGGTGGCCTCCGTGCTGCATCACAGCGAAGCAGTCAATCTCTCGACCTACGCTGAAGCGGGACCGGAGCAGCAGGAGGCCGAGATAAGCGCTTTCTGGCAGGTCATACACCACGCAGCTGAGGTTGTTCGAGATCGCAGCGAGAAGGCCGCAGGCGGGGAGATTGCAACGGCAACGGGTCATTGCGATTCATTCAATCAACCAAATCCTTTCCCCGACCAGGGAATTGCTGCAATCGAGCCAAACTGCCGCAGTCAATACGGTTGCTTGTACTGTGAGCATTATATCATTCACAGCGATGAGCAGGATTTGCACAAATTGATCAGTTTGCAGTATGTGATTAATGCCGTACGCAAACTGGCTCCTGATGCCGGCCATGCTGAAGTGTTGTACAGGGATTTATCCATCCGAATCGAGTTCTTACTGGAAACGCTTGGCAGTCAATCCGAAGTGGTAAAGCAAACGATAGCTAAGGTTAAGATTGATGTATTTGAATATGGTGTACTGACATCATTTTGGGAGCGCCGCTTGATCCGTTACGAAAAAATGGGGGTGGTATTTTGAACGGACAAGTTCGGTCTATCGGCGGTTTATTTTCAAGCGGCCAGTTTCCCGCGACTAGCGAGCCAGATCATGCGGAGCATCTCTGGGCTAGACCCGCACTTGATTTTGTTCTCTGTCGTGATAGATTCGGCAATGCAACGGCGGTTTATGGTGGCATGGTATGGGATTTTAATCCGTACAGACTAAGTGCTAGAAAAATAGCACGGATTAATTTTAGTAAGGTATTTAGTGACGACGGCGCGGAGCAGCAGGTACTAGTGGAGGAGGTCAAGCACATCCTATATTGCCTGATCTATTTTGCTGGAGGTGGACGACTAGGGGTACTGAGTGCGAGTACTTTTGTGCATTATTGGGGAGTATTGCGCCTCTGCATGCGGTTCTGCTTGGAGCAGAAGTCAAAGCCAATGGTGGGCGTGCTCTCATTGCAGCAGCTTCTTACGAATCCGGCATATCTAGGTACCTTTATTCATCAAAAGAAATTCCAGCGTGGCGCGCTCGTTGGTGTTTTGGGTGCTTTGACTAGAGTAGCTGAAGAGCGTTTAGGTTATGCCGTACTTAACCCGGCCAATTTTGACTTGAAGCGGTTGGATAATAGACAGCATCCCGTCATACCGACTCGTATCTATTTGAATCTGATTAATACCACCGCGGATTTACTTGACCAGGTTTATCAAGGCATTGATCGTTATGAGTCGTTCTTAGTGTGCTTCGCTGATGAGCACTATGGAATTAATGAAGACGTTCAAATTTGTCGGGGAATTGGTGGCAAAGCGTTTTTGCGTCCGGGTATGTCGCAAGCACTCAAAATGCACGGACTAGCTTCGGTTTTTTCTGAAGATTTTTCATGCTCTGATCGACGATTTCTCCAGCAGTCCGTGCGCCTTATACAGTATCTAACGAAAACAGTGATTCATCTTTACACCGGTATGCGCGATCAGGAGGTGATGCGAATGTCCTACGACTGTATCTCCGAGCCTGTTTCTCGTAAGGCTGTCGTAGATGATCGAAATGTTGAGCGTGACAAATCGCTGACCGTAAGCGTGCTTTCTACTACGACAAAGCACACCGGATATAAACAAGAAGGTGCATGGTTTGCGTCAAGTGAGGTGGTAAAAGCAGTCAAAGTGGCTCAGGCTATCTGTCGCGGGCTCGCGAAACTCTACAAAGTAGATTTGGATGAGCACTTTCCGCTGTTTGCAAATCCTTCTGTCATCACTTACAAAAATTCCAGCAGAGAGGTGGATGTCTCCGATTTCGCCGGACCGAAATATAGGGCGCTGTTTGACTCCTTGACGATCGAGTCAGTCGATTTGCAGGAGCTAGCTCTAAGCGATCCTTCGCGCGATTTTTTCAGTGAGCCTGCGTTCGCAGTTGGCCAGCCCTGGCCGCTGACCAGTCATCAATTCAGGCGCTCGTTGGCTTTTTATGGTTCTAGCAGTGGCTTTATCTCACTACCAACTTTACGCGCGCAGTTCAAGCATATGACGATTGAAATGTCTCGCTATTACGCCAATAACTACGAGAATCTTCGTACCGTCTTTGGGTATTTTGACGACAAGAAAAAAGAGTTCGTGCTCCCCAGCACTCATTTTGCTTTCGAGTATCAAATGGCGATGCCTATGGCGGTTGCGAATCAGTTAATTGCTGACTTGCTGCTCAGTGAGGAACCGTTATTCGGTGGAACTGGATCGTATGCCGAAAAACAGAAACAGCGGGTCAAATCTGGCGAAATTCAAATAGGAGATGTGCGAGCGGATACTGAGCGTCGAGTGAGTAGCGGCGCTATCAGCTATCGGTCGACGCTCTTGGGTGGATGCACGAAAGCAGGGCGATGTGATTCGTTCTTAATGGGTGATTACACCGAATGCTTATCCTGCGAGGGCGCCATCATCAAACCTTCTAAGCTCGAAGCGGCGATTGAGGATGCGGTCATCGAACTGGCGAGTTACGAAAAAAATTCGGGCGAATATCAGATCGTGATGGGAGACATTCAACGCCTCACAGCCTTTAAAGCTCGCCTGGTCGAAACAATGGAGGATGAATGATGAGCGCTGACGGAAGTGGGCTGATTGCGTGCGCGGAAGCCTTACAACGACTTCTCATCGGCAAGCCCAATGTGTCCGCCCATGTGGGGCTAGATCTGTCGAAACTCACGGCAAGCATTGTTAGCTTGGAAGCTGGTTTTGATCGGGGCTATTTGAAGAGATCTCGCAAAGCGCACTTACCATTGTTGGCGCAGATAGAGGCGGTTCGGAATAAAACGAATAAGGGTTTTGCTTCAGGGGGTAATCAATTACGGCAGCTAGAAAAAAAGATCGTCAGGCTGGAAGAAGAACTGGCCAGGGCCCAGGAGCAGCGGGATAGAGTTCTAATGCAGAATATTAAACTCTGGGAGCGGGTACGAGAGCTTGAGAAGGCGACAATCGGAAAGTCAAGCGGCAATGTTCGGGTACTGCACTATCCTGATTAATGGACGTCAATCGTAATGCGCGAGCGAGTGGGGGAGCGGTTCAGCGCTAACCAGCGCTAGCTAGCTTACACGCATTATCGCGAAGCGGGTGATATTGCGGCCTGCGTTTCATAACAACTATCCAGTATCACTAAAAAAACCAGCCCAAGATGAAAATCAAGCAGAATCATCGTGCTAGACGAGGCAATAGCGTTTGTGGCTGGCACTTCAGCTGCCGCGCTATGCGGTAGAGCTTTTCAATAGTGATGTTTACTTCACCTCTCTCAATACGGCCCATGTAGCTTCGGTCCAATCCGCAGGCGTGCGCTAGAGCGTCTTGGGACAAGCCAACCATAATTCTTCTCTCGCGGATTTTCTGCCCGAGATCCTTTGCCAGCGCTTGCATATCCGCCTCGATCGACCAAGGCGAAACTATCCTTCGTTTACTGATGGCTACGCGACGGATTATAATCCGCATTTTGCCCGTTCCGGCTTCATTTGGTGTCTGTATGAAACCAGCTACGTTCAAGCTAGACAGGCGTGTCTTCGAGCTGCTCAAGGATGGAGATTTAAAGCAATTCACGATCTGAGGACTGAGGGCTGCATACGCCCGTCAGGTGGATGGATCGTTAAGTGATGTTGAGCTCTGGCGCTATATCTATGATCAGGTCAGGCGGTTGAAGCGTGTGGGATGGATCCGGCAAGACGCTGTACGCCGAAGGCGCGATCAGGTCTTCCACGTCTTAGGAAAACCTTCTGATTTGACTGTTTCTCTCATTGACGATGTCGATAGCCGTAGCGGTACGGGATGCCTTGACGGCGGGGCTGGCGGCGCTCGTGATCTCCAGCAACCCGAGCTGTGCGCCACATTGCGCCTGGAATCGCTAGCGAAGGAAATTCGGTTAGACATGCTGACGGCGCTTGGTGAGGCCGAACGCTACAAGCAGCTGTTTACTGAAATGCCCGATCTTCGGTTGAGAGTCGAAGAGGACTACCTGGACGCACGTGATCGCAGCTCGCGTCTACTTGGACACCTACGGGCCATAGAAAACACCTTGAAAACGCTGGTAGTTGCATGACGGACTTGCGAATTTGGCAGCAAGCCTCAGTTGCAACTGCTCTGGAACGTTATCGCCTGTCATCTCATTTTTTTTGTCAGGCGACGCCCGGCGCAGGTAAAAGCCGCATGGCCGCGGAGGTTGCGAAGCGGCTGATGCAAGCAGGGCTTATTGATTTAGTCCTGTGCTTTGCACCTTCGTGCCAGGTTGTTGAAGGTTTGGAGCGAACATTTGCAAAGGTGCTAGGCCGTCCGTTTGACGGGCGTCTCGGCTCGCTGGGAGTCGCTTCTACCTATCAAGCAATGGATCATCACTCAGCCTCATTTTGGCAGCTCGTCGAAGACTATCGCGTGCTTGCCGTCTTCGACGAGATACATCATTGCGCCGGACATGATCCACTGCTAAGCAACGCATGGGGGCAGGTGATCCTGCAGCGATTGCAAGATCAGGCTGCATACACGTTGGCTCTCTCCGGCACTCCGTGGCGGTCTGATGAGAAAGCAATTGCCCTCGCTAGATATTCTGATCCTGAAGGTCGACTCGTATGCGATTTTAGATATGGCCTACGAGAAGCCGTAGCCGACAAGGTTTGCCGAGCTCCGCGTATCGTTGTAATCGATCACAATGCGGTAAAGCTCACAGAAGTGGTCGACGACGCATCTATCGTCACGGTTTACCCAAGCATCGCGCAGTTGTTGAACGAATCACCCGTGACCTTCGAAGACCTGCTCACGCACCATCAAATGGTCGAAAAGATCATCGATCTCGGGCGCAGCAGATTGGATGATGTGCGTCGTATCGTTCCAGACGCTGGTGGATTAGCGGTGGCTACTAATATCCGCCATGCAAATCAGATCGCTGCGGTGCTTCGAGCGAGGGGTGAAGACTGTCAAGTGGTCACCACTCAGACCCCTGGGGCGCAGCAGATTATCAATGACTTCCGCGCTGGGATAGGGAAATGGATTGTCGCTGTTGGGATGATCAGCGAGGGAACAGACATTCCTCGTTTGCAGGTCTGCTGTTACCTCAGTCGAATACGCACAGAGCTTCATTACCGTCAGGTGCTGGGGAGAGTGCTCAGACGAACTGGAGATGAGGACCACCAAGCATGGCTTTTCGTCTTAGCTGAACCCTCGTTGCTCCTCTACTCACAGCGCATTGCGGAGGATCTACCTGATGATCTAGCTGTGTTGGACCATACGCAGCTTGTTACAGGTCCTAATGACTGCTTTGCACCACAGGCCGTAGAGAGTTTGCAGACATCAACTGACTCGCTGGATTTTAGAGTCGGCCGAGCCTTGGATGCGTCGGTTGAGTCGGTCAAAGGATCATTGGAAGAGGACGTTGTGTTTCGATTGGATGTCTCATCTGAGTTCCGAACGGAAATATTATCTGTTTACTAGCTGGTAGATCGATATTCGCTCTACCCTGATGCGTCAGGTTGATCTAGTAGTAAGATGGTCGGATTTACCCACCCCGCTGCAGCGGTAGCATCTACTACCTGGCACTCGTAGGCTGACTAACAGCGGCTTAGCTCATGAGGGCGTACACATTTTGGTTTTCAATAAGCGGTGGCAAGTGGGCAGGTTAATAATATTTGAGAGATGTGATGCTATCAAGCCCCACCCTTGGACGTCGGCTCACGCACTCTTCTTGACGCGTCGTCATCACGTTGTGGTTGAAGCTACCGCGGTGCTTGGATGTTTTCATATTGCCAAGTATTGGCTTACGCGTCCCGCAATTGGATTGGCACGCCTCGCACCCTGCTCCTTGCTCGTAGATCAGGAGAACTATGAGCAAGTTTGCGATTATCTGTGCAGGCTCAAGTATGGTGTATATACCTGAGAAAACTGTAACCGGGTACGCAGTCTGTAAGGAAAAAAATGAGCGTTCTAAAGTTGGCATTCGATAAGCATCGGCAGTATATTTTAAATTCTTGCTACATGACGGTCTTTCGGGCTGCCAACTCTAGTTATGACGTGCGCGGTTCTATTTTGGCAGAGCTGATCAAGTCATGTCTGAATAATCGGGCCAGAGTTCATCCGTCTCTCAAAGCGCGCTACGGTGATTTTGTAAAGCCTGAAGCGTTGACATATATTGAGTTTTTTACCGAGTTTTTGTTATTTGGGCCTGGTGGTCGATTGTCTGTTTGCGAGTACCGGTACCTGTCGCAAGGGTGCAGTACCTCGCATCAGAACCGGTAGTGCTAGGGTTTATCAATTAGCCATCATTCGTGGGTCGGGCAGGCCCCTGCTGGCTTAGTCTTGGCTAGGCAATAAGTCTCGGACTGACCCACGTTGAAAGAGGTCGCCAATTACGGTCGACCGAGACGATGCGCCCGCCGCCATGGCCTTCTTCGATTCTACATCCAAGGCGTTATGACACGTTCTGTCTACGAATCAACCAAGGCCACGGGCATGACAGGCAGGTCCAAGAGCCAGGCTTCAAGGCTGGCTGGTGTGAGCGATGAACGCGAGCATACCTTCCTTAATCGCCCGCTTAAGGTCGACTGGCCCGGAAGGCACCTCTGTTTCAGCTTCCCGAGACACGATAACACCCTCCGCGCTTTTGCTCCGTCAGACCTTCCTTCCAACGACAGATGCATGCAGCTGCTATCTACGTCAGCTGGGAGAAGCCCACCCATAGCTTGTTCGGGATCTACTACACTGAGAGAAGAATGCAGCGTAATTGAAAGAGGCAGGCGATCATGCAACAAGTTGACGCAAGTGAGATCTGGCGGGACTTGGGCTCTGCGTACTTTCGTGAGCTATCGACGTTCGGTGCCATGCAAGATGCTGTGTTACTTAATATGCTCACAACAGGCCGAGTGCTGCAACTCAAGTCTGGAGAAGTGCTCTATTCAGTGGGTGAAAAAACCGCCTATTTTTACATAGTTCTGCAGGGGAGTATCAATAATTTCATACCTGGGCAGGATGGCTCGATGGTTCTCTCGCGTCATCATGAGCCCGGTGATGATTTGGGATTCGTGCATATGATAAGTTTGAATGACCGCACTGCAACTGCTATAGCAGAGCAGGATACGGTTATTTTAGAAATGAGCATTGAGCAGTTTTTTGAGCTTCATCAAACAGCACCTGATGCTTTTGGTGTGCTGCTTCTTAATCTTGCTCGAGGAATGGCTCGTACTATTATTAGGATGGCCCACAAAATTGCTGAGCTTGATAAGCGTATTTATATAGCTGAGCGCAAATAATTTTCAGGACCTAATGAATGCAAGAAAAATAATTTTACCCGCAATAAGCGATTTCGCTTCCTGAGCGTCAATGCCGCTTAGCTTTACGTATTCGGAAAAAAATTAAAGCTAGAGATAGCAGTGCTAGAGGTGCCATTGACAGCATTGCCTCTCTGGCTGTTACATGTGCGCCGATCACGTTAAGCCCGTTATAGGCTAATTTGAATAAATTCAGTAGATAATAAGTTATTGCAATGATTGAGAGGCCTTCAACGGCACGTTGAATTTTTACCTGAGCATCGGCTCTGGCATTCAATCCTCTAAGTATCTCTGCGTTCTGTTCCTCCATTTCTACCTGTACTCGAGCTTGGAGGAGGTCCCCCAAGTTCGCTACGTTCTTGGCCATTTGCTCCAATCGCTGCTCTGTGGCCGCGCAGTAACGCACAGTTGGTTTGAAGCGCCGTTCGATGAATACCCCTACCCGCTGGCAATCACCGACGTGGGATTCCCTGAGCTCGCCTAAGCGTTCAAAGACCAGCTGGGCGTAGGCTTGAGTTGCTCCAAATCTGTGGCGGGTAGTGACCGTCCGGCTGACCACTTGGCGGGACAAATGAGCTATTGCCTCTAGCAGCCCTTTTGAATCACCGGGGTCGTTACGTGCGCTTCGCTCGGACAGGCTGACCAACATAGTGTCAAAACGGTCCAGCTCTTGACTCAGTTTTTTAGCTGTACCAAGGGAAAGCGAAGCCATCATCCGATATGTTTCAATCTCCAATAGGCGTCTGATCATTCGCCCTTGACGGTAGGCATTAAGGCGACGGTTGATGAACAAAAACCGGTTGATACCGTCATCCGTCAGACGAAAATCGCTCCATACAGCTGCATCACCACCCCCCACGCAGGAACCACATGGATCTTTAAATCCATACTGACAGACGTCGATGTCCTGGTCGCTGCGCACCACGATTTGTATAGCGTTTATGATTTGGCCGCAGTAGGGCGATATGGCTTCCGTCAACGCTGGCGGCATCTCTGGCCATTCCCGGTCATCGATGCTCCAGGATGCCACCAGCGTGAGCGTAAAAAACTCACTGTGCTGCTCCCACTTGAATGGATATCCGGCGAAGTTCGTGATGCCTTGAGCGATCTCTGTGCTTTCTGTCGCGATGCCGCAGCGCTTCAAGACTTCTTTGCAGTCGGAACTATCTCCGATAAGCGCGACATGAAAGACGTGCGCGGGCCCATTGAAGTAAAGGGAGGGGCGGGCATGAAGTTCGTTGTGTAAGGCAGAGCGTTGAGGATGCATAAGAAACCCAGCCTGAAATGATTGCCGACTCTCGAGTGGTGGCCGCCGTCCCGCGAGGATTACCTGCCGTCGGCGGCCGCCCCGTTAGATTGCCAATGCTCGTTCCCGAAGTTCAGTGTTCAATATGCGATCGTTTTCGCTGTAATCGACCGGGCAGTCGATCACATGTACACCTGGGTTAGAAATGCAGTGATCAAGTAACGGTAACAAGGCGTCAGCGCACTCCACGCGGTGCCCTTGTGCGCCGTAGGCTTCGGCGTATTTGACGAAGTCCGGGTTGCCGTAGTCCAGGCCAAAATCGGTGAAGCCCATGTTGGCCTGCTTCCAGCGGATCATCCCGTAGCCGTCGTCACGCAGGATCACCACAGTGATGTGCATGCCCAGACGAACTGCAGTTTCCAGCTCTTGGCTGTTCATCATGAAGCCGCCGTCGCCACATACCGAGATCACCGGACGGTCCGGGTACACCAGGTGTGCGGCCATTGCCGATGGTAGGCCGGCGCCCATGGTGGCTAGGGCGTTGTCGAGCAGCACGGTGTTCGGCTTGTGCGCTTTGTAATTACGGGCGAACCAGATCTTGTAGATGCCGTTGTCCAGGGCAACGATGCCTTCGGATGGCAGCACGCGACGGATGTCGGCGACCAGGCGCTGGGGGTAGACCGGGAAGCGGTGGTCGTCGGCGCCTTCGGCGATCTGCACTTCGTTGGCTTCACGGATCGCCATCAGGCGGGTGAAGTCCCAGTGCGCGGTGTCGTCCAAAGCTTCACTGATCTGCCACACGGCGTTGGCGATGTCCCCGATCACTTCCACCTGTGGGAAGTACACGGCGTCGACTTCGGCGGAGCGGAAGCTGATGTGGATGACTTCGGTGCCACCACGGACCATGAAGAATGGCGGCTTCTCTATTACGTCGTGGCCGATGTTGATGATCAGGTCGGCGGCTTCGATGGCACGGTGAACGAAGTCACCGGACGACAGCGCAGCGTTGCCCAAGAAGCGCGGGTGACGCTCGTCGACCACGCCTTTACCCATCTGGGTGGTGATGAACGGAATGCCAGTCTTGTCGATCAGCTGCTTGAGGACCTTGGCGGTCATCTTGCGGTTGGCGCCGGCGCCGATTACCAGAATGGGGTTACGAGCATTCAGTAATTTCTCGACGGCAGCGGCAATGGCCTTATGTTCAGCCAGAGGTCGGCGAGTGTGACTCGGTGGGATCGGCAGCGACTCAGTTTGCTCGGCGGCGATGTCTTCTGGCAGCTCCAGGTGCACAGCGCCCGGCTTTTCTTCTTCAGCCAGGCGGAATGCTTCGCGCATACGGGCCGGGATGTTGTCGGCCGAGGCGAACTGGTGAGTGTACTTGGTGATGGGGTCCATCATGCCGCACACGTCAATGATCTGGAAGCGGCCCTGCTTGGATTTCTTGATCGGCTTCTGGCCGGTAATCATCATCATCGGCATGCCGCCCAGGTAGGCGTATGCACTGGCGGTTACTAGGTTGGTCGCGCCAGGGCCCAGGGTCGACAGGCTGACGCCGGTCTTGCCGGTCAGCCGGCCATAGGTGGCAGCCATGAAGCCCGCAGACTGCTCGTGGCGGGTCAGTACCAGCTTAATTTTCGACTTGCGCAGGGATTCCAGCAGGTCGAGGTTTTCCTCGCCAGGAATGCCGAACACATACTCGACACCTTCGTTTTCCAGGCATTGCACGACGACATCAGCGGCCTTGGCCATTTGGGCTGTTACCTTAGTTGTACTTAGTAAAAGCAGGCAGGTATCGCCCGCAGGTTCACGGCTTGCGTGTGAGGTGAAGCCACCCGATTCGACCCAGCATGGTCTGTCATGCCTGCTCAAAACCCCGGTAGCAGCGCCGCACCACTCAATCATTTGAGCGTCGGCAACCTAGGCTGCCTCGACATTCATCGTTGCAATAATTCCGTATGCGAAACGCTTCAGGACGGGGCTTGTCTGGCTGCCGCTAATGTCGGTGTTGAGCCACTGAGCCTGGTTGAACAGCATGCCAATGACAGCGTCTGCAGCCATCGAAAGCGTGATATGCGGCAGGTGGGATGTTCTGATGAGGTCCTTGATGATGTCCGAGAGCAACTGAATGTATTCGGCTTTTAGGGCATTGAAATCTTCGGCTTGCGCTTCGGTTAGGTTGATCTGCTCACGAGCAAGCAGGACTGCTCTGCTATTTGCGCTCTGCTTGAAAGCCAGAAAGGTATCAATGAAGCAGTTCAGCCGTTCATTTGCCTGCGCTTTCCGGCGGAGGTTTTGCCGTGTGTAGAACAGCAGTTCACTGATGGCGTCCTCCATAAGCTCATAAAGGAGGGCCTGCTTACTTTCGATGTGGTGATAAAGAGATCCAGCTTTTATACCAACGTGATCTGCCAAATCCCGCAATCCGATTGCTTGATAGCCGTAAGCTGCAAAGAGCTCGCAAGCACCCTCTAAGATGCGGTCGCGGGCGTTTTTCACGTCGGGAGCTGTCATGACCGAGGCCCTTTTTGTACGTCGCTATTGGCGGGTTGGTTGACTAAATGTAAGACAACAGGCATCTTACAGTAAAGCTTTTATCGGAGGAGCTTGGCATGAACGATCAAACCGTGGTGATTGTGGGTGGCGCGTCGGGTCTGGGCCTTGAAACGGCTCGATTAATGGTTAAGCGTGGAGCGAGCAAGATCGGCCTGATCGACCGCAACGAGCAGCTTCTCGTGCAGGCTGCTGAGGAGCTGCGTGGTCAGGGCGCTGAGGTGGCGACTGCTATTGGCGACATCGCAAGACAGGAAACTGCCCACGCTGCGTTCCAGCAGATCGTGAACGCGCTTGGCCGTGTGCATTGCCTGGTGAACAGCGCCGCCATTTACCCTCGTAAGGACATCCTGGAGATTACGGATGAGGAGTGGGACCTGGAGAACGCAGTCAACATCAAGGGCACTTACCACATGATGGTGGCTGCGGTGCGTCACATGCAGCAGTACGTCGCGGCCCCGGCAGTGACTGGCCGTATCGTAAATGTCACCTCGGTGGATGCCTTCAAAGCTCACCCGCAGAATGCCCACTACGCAGCAACCAAGGCTGCAGTTGTGAGCCTCACCAAGTCGTTCGCACAGGCGTGTGCAAAGGATCAGATTCTCGTCAACTCGGTCGCTCCGGCAGGCTTCGCGACTGAACGTGCTAAACAACTTGGCTTCCTGGGTGAACTTGCCGCAGCTAATCCGCTGGGCCGTGCGGCTGAACCGGCTGAGATTGCTGAATGGATCGTGATGATGGGCAGCAGTCGTAACAGCTATGCAACCGGCGAAAACGTAATCGTCAGCGGGGGCTACATTTATGCCTAATACAGCATTGCCCGCAGGCTACCGACGCGCGCTAGTCACTGGTGCTACCAGTGGTATCGGTAAAGCAATCGTGTTGGCCTTGCGCGATGCAGGCTTGGAAGTCATCGCAGTAGGCCGGAGTCGCGAAGCGCTAGCGGAGCTGGCTAGCGAATCAGGGGTCACCACTCTTGAGGCTGACGTTCGCGATGTAACCGCGTTTAAGGCTGCCCTGGAAGGGCAGTCCATTGATGTCTTGGTCAATAACGCCGGCATTCTTTCCACGCGGGCGTCTTTCCAGGAAATCGAAGAGACTGAAATTGACAACATGCTCGATATCAATCTCAAGGCGCCGCTTTACCTCGCGCGGCAAGTCCTTCCTGGGATGGTGGAGCGACACACCGGTCATCTCTTCTTCATCGGCTCCAGCGCTGGGCGAGCTCCACATCCAGGGGCTGCGGTATACGGCGCTTCCAAAGCAGGCGTCAGCTTGTTCTGCGATGCGTTGCGTTGCGATCTCTTGGGAACAGGTGTTCGAGTTACAGAGATTGCGCCGGGCCGGGTCCAGACGCAGCTGTATCGCACGGCAATGGGCATGCAAGCAGCCGGGAGCGAGCTTTACGACGGCTATGAGTCAATTCAGCCGCAGGATATCGCTGAGCTGCTGCTCGCCGCCTTGCGCATGCCAGCTGCCGTTGATGTATCCCGTCTTGAAGTCTTCCCGACCGCGCAGGCTGTTGGTGGGGCAAGGATGGTCAAGACACTTGGCTAACGCCGTGTCATGAAGCGTGGCGGGTAATACGCGAGGCCACCCTTTGCAAGAAAACGGTCGGAGCTTTCCGGTCTTCTTGGGAGGGTGGCCTTTATTTTAGGTCTGATCATTTTTTTATGACCATTTGACCTCAAATCTCGGCGTTGAACCCCTTGACCACCTGTAAGACAACATATAACTTACATTGAAGCCGGCCATTTAGTGGGCGGATACAACTACAAAGCAGGGGATATGACGATGACTGCGACATCATGCCGGGTCGGCGTGGACATTGGCGGCACCTTTACCGATATCGCGCTGGATGTGGACGGCGTGCTCCATTCGACCAAGGTCCTGACCGACTACGAGTTGCCTGAGCGAGCGATCCTGACCGGCGTCAAGGAGGTCGTAGAAGCCGCGGGCCTCGCCCTCTCGGACATCCACCAGCTGATCCATGGTACGACCCTGGCCACCAATGCTCTGATCGAGCGCCGCGGTGCACGCACTGCCTTCATCACCACTGAAGGTTTCCGCGATACGCTGGAAATGCGCACCGAGAACCGCTTCGAGCAGTACGACATCAACATCGCCCTGCCGCCACCGCTTATTCCTCGTGAAGACCGTTTCACCCTGCGCGAGCGCTTGGGTGTGAAGGGCAATGTACTTATTGCACCTGCCAAGGCTGAAATTGACGCTTTGGTTGAACAAATCGCTCAGGGTGACTATGAAAGTGTCGCTATCGGGTTCATCCACAGTTATGTAAACGGTGCACACGAGCGTCAGTTGCGCGACGCGCTGCAGGCGCGTTTGCCTCAGTTGTCTATTTCGATTTCCAGCGAAGTTTCGCCACAGATGCGCGAGTTCGAGCGCTTCAACACTGTGTGCGCAAACGCATACGTCAAGCCATTGATTAAGTCCTACCTGGACCGTCTGGTTGTCACCCTCAAGAAAGAAGGCGCGGACTGCCCGGTGTTCATGATCCACTCCGGCGGGGGCATCATCTCGGTTGAAAGTGCTGCTGAATTCCCGGTTCGTCTGGTCGAGTCGGGGCCAGCTGGCGGCGCTATCTTCGCTGCGGATATCGCGCGCCGTTACAAGCTTGACTCGGTTGTTTCCTTCGACATGGGCGGTACGACTGCCAAGATCTGTTTGATCGAAAACCAGGTACCGAAAACCGCAAAAACCTTCGAAGTGGCACGGACCTACCGTTTCAAGAAGGGTAGCGGCATGCCGATTTCCATCCCAGTTGTGGAGATGGTCGAGATTGGCGCCGGTGGTGGTTCTATCGCTAGCATCGACAGTATGCGCCAGATCCGCGTAGGCCCTCACAGTGCTGCGTCCGAACCTGGTCCAGCCTGTTACAACCGAGGCGGCCTTGAGCCGACCATCACCGACGCCAACCTGCTGCTGGGTCGACTGGACGCTGACAACTTCGCTGGCGGGGCTCTGCGCCTGTCCACCGAGCAAGGTTCAGCAGCCATGGGGCGGGTGATCGGTAACCCGCTGGGGATGGACCCAGACACTGCAGCCTTTGGTGTCTGCGAGGTAGTTGACGAAAACATGGCCAACGCGGGTCGCGTCCATGCAGTCGAGAGCGGGAAAGATATCGCCGATTACACCATGATCACCTTTGGCGGCGGCGGCCCACTGCATGCTGCGCGCCTATGTGAAAAGATGGGTGTATCTCGTTTCGTGGTGCCAGCCGGTGCAGGCGTCGGTTCTGCAATTGGCTTCCTTCGCGCGCCGTTCGGTTACGAAGCCGTTCGAAGCTCTTTTGTTCGTCTTTCGGAGTTTGATGCAGCCGCAGTCAACAATTTGATCGAAGAAATGAAAGCTGAGTCCATGGGCTTCCTGCGCCAAGGTATGCCGGAAGGCGAGGCTGAAATGGATTGCACTGCGTTCATGCGTTACGTCGGCCAAGGCTGGGAAATCCCTGTTGGTTTGCCGTTCAAAGCGTTCACTGCAGCTGACACTGTCCAGTTCAAGGCTCTCTTCGAAGAAGCCTACACCCGCTTCTTCGGTCGCCCAATCGAAGGACCAGACATTGAAATTGTCAGCTGGTCGGTCAAAGCGAGCTCGCCGCTTCCTCCTGTGAAACACATTGACGAAGTCGGTGCTGCTTATCGTGCTCAAGAAGTCTCTCGCCGCAAAGTATTCGACGTCGCTGCTGGTGGCTTTGTAGAAGCAGGCATCCACCCGCGCGAAGAGCTGCAGATCGGTGCGCGCGTCGATGGCCCGGCCATTATTGTCGAGCGCGAGACCTCCACTTTCGTCACTTCGAACTTCACCGCCACGGTCCAGCCCGACGGCTGCCTCCTGGTTGTTCGTCGCTAACGCCCCACATCGGAAGAAAGAACCATGAGCGAAACCATGATCGACATTCAAATGCAGGTGATGTGGAACCGGCTGGTCTCGGTGGTCGAAGAGCAGGCCCTGACGCTGATCCGTACTGCCTTCTCCACTAGTGTTCGCGAGGCAGGTGACCTGTCCGCTGGTGTATTCGACCGTGCAGGCAACATGCTGGCCCAGGCTGTGACCGGTACGCCTGGTCACGTGAATACCATGGCCGAGGCGGTGGTGCACTTCATCAACGATATCGGCGCAGACAATATCTTTGAAGGTGACGTTTACGTGACCAACGACCCGTGGAAGGGCACCGGTCACTTGCATGACATCACCATCGTTTCGCCTTCGTTCTACAAGGGAAAACTGATCGGCTACTTCGCCAGTACCGCCCACGTCGTGGATATCGGCGGCCGCGGTTTTGGCCCTGACGCACGCGAAGTGTATGAAGAAGGTCTGATGATCCCTGTGCTCAAGCTCTTCGAGCGCGGCCAGGTGAATCGCGATTTCATCAACATCCTGCGTAACAACGTGCGCGAAAACGATCGCGTCGTCGGCGACTTTTATGCCCTGTCGGCCTGTAACGAGACTGGTCACAAGCGTCTGTTGGACATGCTGGAAGAGTTTCAACTGGACGATCTGGAGCACATCGGCGGCTTCATCCTGGAGCACAGCCGTCGCGCTACTCTGGAGTGTTTCAAGTCGCTCCCGCACGGTACTTACACCAATAGCATGACCCTGGATGGGTACGATGTACCGGTGACCCTAGCCGTGACCCTCACTGTGGGTCCTGACGGCATTACCACCGACTTCACCGGTACCTCCGGCATGAGTCAGTTCGGTATCAACGTCCCGCTGGGTTATGCCAAGGCTTATGCCTGCTACGGCTTGAAGTGCATCGTTGCCCCCGAAATTCCAAACAACTCTGCCTCGCTGGCACCGTTCGAAGTCACCGCTCCGGAAGGCTGCATCCTGAATGCTAAGCATCCAGCTCCAGTGTCCGTGCGTCATGTCCTGGGCCACTTCGTTCCAGACCTGGTCCTGGGTGCATTGCACAAATGCTTGCCAGGTAGGGTACCTGCTGAAGGCGCCAGTGCCCTGTGGAACCTGCACCTGAGCGTACGTCCGCTGGAGAGCAATCCGAACGGTCGCAACGCAGAAATGTTGATGTTCAACAGCGGTGGCATGGGCGCTCGCTCGGCAATGGATGGATTGAGCGCGACCGCTTTCCCGAGCGGTGTGCATACCATGCCTGTGGAAGCTACCGAACATGCGGGGCCGGTCGTCGTCTGGCGAAAAGAGCTGCGTGAAGGCTCGGGTGGTGCAGGTGAGCTGCGTGGTGGTCTGGGTCAGGAGATCGAAGTTTCCGCTGCTGAGGGTTACAGCTTCCGCTTCAGCGCCATGTTCGACCGTATCCAGCATGCTGCTCGCGGTCTGGAGGGTGGTAAGTCAGGCGCTCAGGGCTTTGTCGGTCTGGATGACGGCACTGTACTGCGAGGTAAAGGCCAGCAGTTTGTACCGGCCGATCGCCGCCTGGTCTTGAGCCTCCCTGGTGGTGGTGGCTATGGCGACCCGTTGAAACGCGATCGTGATCAAGTCGCGCGCGATGTTCGCTTCGGTTACATCAGCGCCCAACAGGCGCGTGAAGACTACGGCTTCGAAGCCGCTCAGGAGCGCTGAGCCATGGAAATCCAAAGCAGCCGCGTTCGCGCGGTCAAAAGTTCGCCGAGCATGGCTGTGTCGGTCCTGGCTAAGCAGATGCTCGCCAAGGGCGAACCGGTGATCAATTTGAGCCTGGGTGAGCCTGACTTCAATGTACCGGCTCACGTCATTGAAGCCGCTCACCAAGCCATGCTGGCTGGGAACAACCACTACACCGCTCCAAATGGTCTTGAAGAGCTGCGCCAAGCCATTGTGGACAAGTTTGAACGGGAAAATGGCCTCACGTACGGGTTGGATGAAATTTGCGTGGGCAACGGTGCCAAGCAACTTCTGTTCAATGCCTTCCTGGCCACGTTGGAGCCTGGTGATGAAGTGATCACTCCAGCGCCGTATTGGGTCTCCTACACCGATATGGCCATGCTCAATGGCGGCGTACCCAAGGTTATTCCTTGCGGAGCAGAGTATGGCTTCAAGCTCGATCCTGAGCGCCTGGAGGCAGCCATCACCCCACGCACTCGTTGGCTGATGCTGAACTCGCCCAACAATCCCTGTGGCGCTATTTACACCCGAGAAGAGTTCGCTGCGCTCGGTGCTGTGCTCGAACGCCACCCCCATGTATTGGTGATCTCAGATGAGATCTACGAACACATTGTCCTGGGTGACAAACCGTTTGTTTCCTTCGTAGTCGCATGCCCGCAACTGCGCGAGCGGACGTTGCTGATCAACGGTGTGTCCAAAGCTTACGCCATGACTGGCTATCGCTTGGGATATGCCGCGGGTTCGAAAGAACTGATCGTGGCCATGAACAAGACCCAGTCGCAGACCACAACCTGCCCATCGGTGATTTCACAATTGGCCGCTGCTGCAGCGCTTAATGGTCCCCAGGACTTCGTTCGTTCAGCGAATCGTGAGTACCAAGCCCGTGGGGCGCTGGTAGTGCGAGGCCTTGCGGAAATCGAGGGCTTGTCTCTGCAGATGCCAGAGGGCGCGTTTTATGCCTTCCCAAATGTCGCTGCGTTCATCGGTAAGCGCACCCCAGATGGTCAGGTCATTTCAAACGATGCGGATCTCTCAGCCTATCTGTTGAGAGTTGGCAAGGTTGCGACCGTACCTGGATCCGCTTTCGGGCTGGAGCCATATGTACGTCTTTCCTTCGCCACCTCCCAGCAGGAGCTGGAGCAGGCCCTGGGTCAGCTGCGCGAAGCTTTCGCTGCGCTGGTCTGAAAACTGAATGATTTGAGGTTGAACATGAGCAAGCCGTTCAAACGATTGCTGATCACTGGCGCCGCTGGGCGCCTGGGCAGCGTGCTGCGTAAACATCTCGCTGCCTTCGCCGATGAGCTGCGTCTGACTGATATCGCCGATATGGGCCAGGCTGCTTCGCATGAAGAATTGATCCGTTGTGATCTTGGAAACTTCGATGATGTTTTGCCTCTGACTGAAGGCGTGGACGCCATTGTCCATGCCGGCGGTGTACCAGTTGAAAACACTTTCGACGCGATCCTCAACGGCAATATCGTCGGGACCTACAACATTTACGAAGCTGCGCGACGTAACGGTGTGAAGCGAGTGGTGTACACCAGCTCGAACCATGCGATTGGCTTCTACGACCGTACTGAGACCATTGATGCCAGCGTTCCTCACCGGCCTGACAGTCTCTACGGTGTCAGTAAATGCTTCGCAGAGGATCTTGGCCGCTACTACTGGGACAAATTTGGAATCGAGTCAGTGAACCTGCGAATTGGTTCCTCGTTCCCCGAGCCTCTAGATCGTCGAATGCTTGCCACCTGGCTGTCGTTTGGTGATTTTGCCCAGCTGACCGAGCGCTCTTTGCTGGCTCCACGCGTGCGCCACATGGTGGTCTACGGCATGTCGAAGAATCGCGAGTCCTTGTGGGACAACCGCATGGCTTCCTCGATTGGCTATGAACCTAAAGACAGCGCGGACGACTATCGCGAGAAAGTATTTGCGGAGCATCCGCCCCTGGATCCTAACGAACCCTCGGCCAGGTATCACGGCGGTAGCTTCGCTGGGGCCGGGCATTTCGAAGACCCAAAGTAACCTCCACATCACAAGAGAGCTTATTCCATGGCTTCCACAGCAAAACAACAGAACTACGATGTGGTGATCGTTGGCGGCGCGGTCAACGGTAGCGCCACCGCCTATTTTCTGGCCAACAACCCAGACTTCAAGGGTTCGGTGCTGGTGATTGAGCGTGACTGGACCTACAACAAGTCGGCGACCGCGCTTTCGAGCAGCTCGATTCGTCAGCAGTTTTCCAATCCGATCAATATTGAGATTTCCAAGTTCGGTGCTGAATTCGTTCGCAACTTCCCCGATGTGATGGAAGTGGACGGAGACCGTCCTGACTTGGCCTTCCATGAAAATGGTTACCTGTTCTTGGGCGACAACCGTGGCTATGAGGTGCTGCAGCGCCTGCACGATACCCAGGTCTCCCACGGTGCCGACGTCCATCTTCTGGACCCAGAACACCTGAAGCGCAAATTCCCTTGGGTAAATACCGATGGTTTGGCGGGTGCTAGTTATGGTCAGACCGGTGAAGGCTGGTTCGATAGCTTGGGTATGCTCAACGGCTTCCGCCGTAAAGCTCGCTCGATGGGTATCGAGTACATTGAAAACGAGGTCGCTAGCATTCAGCGCGAAGGTGATCGCATTACCGGCGTTCAGCTCGCCAGCGGTGAGCGAATCGGTTGTGGTTTGCTGGTCAATTGTGCGGGAACTCGCGGGACCAAGGTTGCCCGTATGGCCGGCCTGGATATTCCGGTCGAGCCACGTCGCCGCTCGTTGTTTGTCTTCGATTGCCGCACGCCGCTCGAAGGGACGGTACCACTGACGATCGATCCGACTGGCGTGTTCTTCCGCCCTGAGGGCAAGTTCTACCTCGGTGGCACCTATCCGAAGAACGATCCAGAGGTGGATTTCGAAGATTTTGAAGTCCTGCACGACGAGTTTGACGAAGAAGTTTGGCCAATCCTGGCCGAGCGCGTGCCCGCCTTTGAAGGAATCAAAGTCGTCAACTACTGGGCTGGTCATTACGACTTCTGTGTGCTGGACCACAACGCCATTGTGGGGCCGCATAACGAAGTAAGTAACTTCCTGTTCTGTAACGGTTTCAGCGGCCATGGGCTGCAGCAAGCCCCCGCAATTGGCCGCGGCCTGTCCGAGCTGATCACCTACGGTGGCTATCGCTCGCTGGACCTCAGTGCGCTGTCCTATCAGCGCGTGATCGATAACAAGCCATTCCTGGAAGACTCGGTCATTTGACCCCAAGCCTGAGGAGAACAACACAATGAATAATCCATCCAAAGGCAAGCGCAGTGGCGGTCAGGTTTTGGTCGATGCGCTGCGTATTAACGGCGTAGATCGAGCGTTCTGCGTACCAGGTGAAAGCTATCTCGATGTGCTGGATGCCCTTCACGACGTGAAAGACGAGATTCAATTGATCGTCTGCCGCCAAGAAGGTGGGGCGTCCTACATGGCCGAGGCCTACGGCAAACTCACTGGTAAGCCTGGCATCTGCATGGTGACCCGCGGGCCCGGGGCAACCAACGCTTCGGTTGGGGTGCATACCGCTTTCCAAGATTCAACGCCGATGATCCTCTTCATCGGCCAGGTTGCCCGGGATCAAATCGAGCGCGAAGCTTTTCAGGAAGTGGACTACCGTCGCATGTTCGGCCAGATGGCCAAATGGGTTGTCCAGATCGACGACGCTGCTCGAATTCCTGAACTGGTAAACCAAGCGTTTCAGCGTGCAATCAGTGGCCGACCAGGCCCGGTCGTCGTAGCACTGCCGGAAGATATGTTGACCGATTTGGTGGATGTGCCCGATGCACGACCAGCAAAGCGTGTCGAAGCCGCACCTGCTCCGGGTCAGATGAGCGAGCTGCAAACTTTGCTGGCGAAGGCAAAGAAGCCACTGGTAATTGCCGGCGGTGGTGCTTGGAATAATGACGCCGTCGCTGACCTTCAGCAGTTCGTGCAAAAGCAGAATTTGCCATTGGCTGCTTCGTTCCGCTGCCAGGATCTGTTCGACAATACAGATCCGCACTATGCAGGGGACATGGGATTGGCTGCCGGGCCAGTGCTGGTCGATGCGGTGAAGCAGTCTGATCTGCTGATCGTGATCGGTGCGCGTTTAGGCGAAATGACCACTGGTGGATATGCGCTGGTGGACATTCCGGTTCCTCAGCAAACCCTGATCCATGTACACCCAAGCGCTGAAGAGATCGGACGCGTTTATCAGCCTACTCTGGGTATCAACGCGGGTCCCGCTAGCTTCCTCAGTCAAGCTGCCGACTTGTCCCCAGTGCAACCTGATGCATTCACCGACTGGGTGAGCAGCTTGAATCGTGGGTATCGCGGTAACTTCGAAACACCTCGTTCGCCGGGCGATGTGCAGATGAGCGAGGTGATTTCGTGGCTGAACAAGTCTTTGCCGATCGACAGCATTCTGACCTGCGGTGCGGGTAACTACACCGGATGGGTGCACCGTGGCTATCAGCACCAGACTTTCCGGACGCTGCTTGGACCAACCAACGGTTCCATGGGGTATGGCGTCCCGGCGGCTGTCGCGGCGAAGCTGACATATCCTCAACGTACGGTCGTAGCCTTCGCCGGCGATGGGTGCTTCCTGATGAATGGCCAGGAACTGGCAACTGCTGCGCACTACGACGCACGCCTGATCGTGATCGTTGTGAACAACGGGATGTACGGCACCATTCGGATGCACCAGGAGCGTAGCTACCCAGGCCGTGTGTCCGGGACCGAATTGCATAACCCTGACTTCGCAGCATTGGCTCGTGCGTTCGGCCTGCATGGCGAGACAGTCACCCGAACTGAGGACTTCGCCGCTGCGTTTGAGCGCTGCCAGGAGTCGGGTAAACCAGCGCTGATTGAAGTGCAGGTCGATCCCGAGGCTCTGACCCCACGGATGACGCTCAGCCAAATCCGCGAAAAGGCTCTGGCCTCCAAGTAAGGTTCACCTCAAGTGGGGCGCGGTACAGGCCCCACTTTTTTTATTTCTTCGAACGAGCTAATCGACATGAAACTTGCCGATTCTGGTTTGCTGCGTGAAGTTTGCTACATCAACGGTGATTGGGTGCCGGCAGACAACGGCCAGCGCATCAACGTAATTAACCCCGCCACTGGCGAGACGTTGGGATTTATCCCTCGAATGGGCGCTGCTGAGACGCGTCGTGCCATCGAGGGCGCCGAAAGGGCGCTGCCTGCGTGGCGTGCTCTGACCGCTAAAGAGCGGGCCGTTCGCTTGCAAGCGTGGTTCCACGAAATCATGAGCCATCAGGAAGACCTCGCTCAGATCATGACCGCTGAGCAGGGAAAGCCGCTAGCCGAGTCTCGTGGTGAGATCGCTTTCGCTGCGGCTTACGTTGAGTTCTATGCCGAGGAAGGGAAGCGGATTTATGGAGACGTTATCCCTTCTCCAAGCGGAGATCGTCGACTGCTCGTGACCAAGGAGCCTATTGGCGTATGTGCAGCGATCACGCCGTGGAATTTCCCGGCCGCGATGATCACTCGCAAAGCTGCACCTGCGTTAGCAGCCGGATGCACCCTGGTGCTTAAACCTGCATCACAAACTCCTTTCAGTGCTTTGGCACTGTGTGTGCTGGCTGAGCGCGCAGGTATCCCGGCAGGTGTGCTGAGCGTGGTCACGGGTGACTCTGCAGCCATTGGTGGCGAGATTACAGCCAGCCCTATCGTGCGAAAGCTGTCCTTCACGGGCTCTACGCCAATCGGTATCCAACTGCTGCAGCAATCCGCAGCGACGGTGAAGAAGGTGACAATGGAACTGGGCGGTAACGCTCCTTTTATTGTCTTCGATGACGCCGATCTGGAGAAAGCGGTAGAAGGGGCGTTGATCGCGAAATTCAGGAACAGCGGCCAAACATGTGTGTGCGCCAACCGTTTCTACATTCAGGATGGGATTTATGATCGCTTCGTTGAGCGCTTCGCTGAGCGTGTCAACGAGTTGGTAGTTGGGAAGGGAGACCAGCCTGGCACTCAGGTGGGGCCAATGATTGATGGCCGCGCAGCGACAGGTGTAGAACAGATGGTCGCAGAGGCTGTTGAGGCGGGCGCTCGCGTTGTTACCGGTGGACGCCGTCACGCGTTGGGCGAGGCTTTCTTCGAACCGACCCTGTTAGCCGATGTGCAACCGCAAATGCGTGTAGCTCGGGAAGAGATCTTCGGGCCGGTCGCACCAATCTTCCGCTTCACTACGGAGGAAGAGGTGATCGTTGAGGCCAACAATACGGAATTCGGCCTGGCATGCTACCTCTACGCCAGAGACGTCGGCCGCATTTGGCGAGTCTCGGAAGCGCTCGAATATGGCATGGTCGGAGTGAACGTCGGGGTGGTGGCAACCGAGGTTGCTCCATTCGGAGGGGTGAAGTCCTCCGGGCTTGGACGTGAAGGCTCTCGTTACGGGATTGAGGACTATCTCGAGATCAAGTACGTTTGCCTCGGGCTTTAACTGTCCCACTTCAGATTCAAACCGATTGCTGCGCCAGATTGGCTATGCGTCGGTTTGGACTGAAGTGTCTAGAGGCATACGCAATGGCGGAGCAATTAATTGCTTTCCGCCAACAGCCGTTGATAGCGAGAAAGACTTTCCTCAAGGTGCTTGCGCAGTGCATTCCGTGCGCCGGTCACGTCACCCATGGTGATAGCCGATAAGATAGCACCATGCTCTCGTCCTATTTTCTTGATGTGCGCCAGACGATTTTTTCCGCCAACCTGGCTGTGCTTGAGATTCAGATCCAGGATGATATCCGGGCCTAGTGCTTCAAGCAGCTGAGCGAAGTGAGGGTTGTTGGTTGCCTTGGCGATCGCGAGGTGGAATTCAAAGTCAGCCTTCGCTTCTTCTTCGAGATTTGAGCCATCCAGAGCGTTGAAGCGATCGAAGGCTTCAGTAATCATTGCCAGGCTTGCAGGGGTTCGTCGTTCGGCTGCGCGGGCTACAGATTCAGTCTCGATGCCGAGGCGCAATTCCAGCACGTGCGCAGCAGCGCGAACATCATCGACGATGCTGCTGATGGCGAACCCAATTCTTTTTACGTCCTGCTCCACAACGAAAACACCAACGCCTTGTCGAGCTATGAGCCGGCCTCCTAAGCGTAATGACGCCACGGCTTCGCGGATGACGGGGCGACTGACGTTGAATTCTTTACAGAGGGCTTGCTCGGACGGAAGCTTCTCTCCTGGGCCATAAATGCCAGAGTCGATGCGATTCGACAGCTCACGGATAACGGATTCTGCGAGGTTACCCCTCCGAGTGTTGATTACTACATCCATTGTTGGGTCTCCACAAAAGCTAGCGTGTCACGATCAATAATCTACGGCATGATATTATGCTTGTATGTTATCAAATAACTGACCAATCAGGTGGATTTTAGGATAGCCCCGCCCATTCGCAACCAAGGCCTCTAATACGCAGGTTGCAGCGGCATAGCTCCTGGCAATTCTCAAAAGACCGCCAAACGGTCAATGTACCCGGTGACGTCTTGCACTTCGGATCACGCCATGACCGCTTCGTCATGCCAGCGGAATCTAAGTTACTGCTACCTCCCTACCAGGTCAGGGCTAGCCGTCCAGCATTGCCTGATACCGGGAAAGACTTTCATCAAGGTGCTTGCGTACTGCTGCCCGCGCCCCAGCTACGTCGCCCAGACTGATGGCCGACAGGATTGCCCCATGCTCACGAGCGATTTTACGGGTGTGCGCTTGTCTGTTGCTGCCTCGGACGTGTCGATGCTTAAGGTTCAGGTCCAAGATGATCTCGGGACCTAATGCTTCGAGTAGCTCGGTGAAATGGGGGTTGTTAGTCGCTCGGGCAATAGCTAAATGAAACTGGAAGTCGGCTTCGGCTTCCTCCTGGAGTGAAACATCTTCTAGGGCGTTGAAGCGATCATACGCTTCCGTAATCAGTGCCAAGCTGGCTGGGCTGCGTCGTTCGGCAGCGCGGGCTACTGATTCACTCTCGACACCAAGACGTAGCTCAAGAATCTGTGCTGCGGCTCTCACATCGTCGACGACGCCGTCGATAGCGAAGCCAATTTTTTTTACGTCCTGCCCAACAACAAATACTCCGACACCCTGGCGGGCAAGCAGGCGTCCTCCTAGCCTCAGAGACGCCACGGCCTCTCTTACCACTGGCCGGCTGACACTGAACTCTCTGCATAGCTCTTGTTCCGACGGAAGTTTGTCACCTGGCCCCCATGTGCCGTTGTCGATCCGGTGAGTGAGCTCTTGAATTACCGTCTCGGCCAGATTTGCTCGTCGTGATCCCAAGGTCTCACTCATATCGATTTCTCCTCCTTCTGCAGATTTGATCACCAAAATTTCTTTTTTCTCCGACAACGGCCTTAAGAGTCGCCAACGGATGAGCTCGATCGCGCATGTTTGAAGGGTTTGTCAGCATTTTGGTGATTCCTGCTCCCGTTTTTCTGCGCCGTAGGTGTTTCACCCCACGGCCCCCGGTCGTGCCCTCATCATAGCCCTATTGACAGTTAGCTGCTGACTGTTATCTTACAAGTGCATTGTCGTTTTCGCCAATGCATGTGGTGAGCGATGGCGAGGGCTCGTATTGCTTTCTGGCTCCTCACCCGCTTGCTCAGTGTCCCGACGTTGATACGACTACTACTGGGAGCACCAGAAATGAAGAAAAACAACAAAGAACGTGGGCTGATCGCGCTCGCGTCTGCGATTACCTTAATCATGAGTATGGGAACGGCGCAGGCGGCAGAAAGCCAAGTCGTGAAAATCGGATTCGCCGGCCCTCTGACCGGTCCATCGGCGCACCAGGGACAGGACGTCGAGCATGGGATCCAAATAGCTATCGAGGAGGCCAACCAGCAGCACCTGAAAATTGGCGACAAAGAAGCAGAATTCAAGCTGGTTTCCGAAGACGATGTTGCAGATCCTCGTACTGGCACCGCAGTAGCCCAGCGGCTGGTGGACTCTAAGGTTGCCGTAGTCATCGGTCACTACAACTCAGGGACCAGTATTCCCGCTTCGAAGATCTATGGCGCTGCTGGCATTCCGCAAATCTCGCCTTCAGCAACAAACCCAGCTCTGACGCAGCAAGGTATCCCCTCGGTATTCCGCGTGGTCAACGACGATGCAACGCTCGGCCGATATGCGGGTAATTACCTGGTCAGCAAGCTGGAAGCCAAGCGTATCGCAATTTTTGACGACCGCACCGCTTACGGGCAGGGGCTGGCGGATGAGGTTACCAAGGCAGTGAAAGCTGCGGGTGGCAACGTAGTGGTCCGCGAATACACGAACGACAAATCGACAGACTTCAACGCCATTCTTACGACTGCCAAAGCTCAAAAGGCTGACGCAGTGTTCTTCGCAGCGCTCGATTATCAAGCAGCGCCGATGGCGAAGCAGATGAAAAATCTGGGCTTGAAAGCACGCTTCATGAACATCGGCAACCTTCCAAATGACTCCTTCAAGCAGATGGCTGGTAGTGCAGCTGAAGGTGTTTACGCCTGGAACTACGGTACGCCTCTTTTAGAGATGCCAAAAGGCGCCGCCTTCGAGCAGAAGCTCAAGGACAAGTTTGGCGTTGGTGTGGTCCAGTCCTCGCCAGCAGCCTATGACGCTACCTGGGCGGCGATTAATGCCATGGTGAAAGCGGGATCTGCAGATCCTAAGGTTTATCTGCCGGTGCTCAAGACCGAAACCTATGAAGGCGTAACTGGAAGCATCGCTTTTGATGAGAAGGGCAACCTGAAAAACCCAGCAGCCACCGTCTTCCAGTTCGAAGGTGGCGCATGGAAAACGCTGGCTGTTCAACGGGATTGAACGACGTAAAGCCCTCGGATAATTAGCAGGCGAGCCTGCAAAAAAAAACAAAAAGACTTTATCCATCTGCCAGTCCCGACAACACAGCTAACGCCTGTGTTGTCGTCAACGCAGTTTCGAGGATTCAGCTCGTGGACGGTAATTTCGATATTCTGTTGCAACAGGTGCTCAACGGTCTTGTGCTGGGCAGCATTTATGCTCTTGTAGCGCTGGGCTACACCATGGTTTACGGCATCATCGGCTTGATCAACTTCGCCCATGGCGAAGTCGTCATGGTCGGTGCAATGGTGACCATTTCCGTTCTCACGATGCTTGCCGGCGCAGGATTTGCCCCCGGTATCGTAACCCTTCTGATCGCCATCATGGCTGCAGCAGTGGTCTGCATGCTGTTGGCGCAAGGCATGGAAAAATACGCCTACCGACCGTTGCGCAAAGCGCCTCGACTGACCCCTTTGATTCTGGCGATTGGTATCTCCATCGCTTTGCAGAATCTGGCGATGATGATCTGGGGGCGGGGTTATAAAACCTTCCCTGAGGTCGTGGAAACGCAGCCGGTTGATGTCTTCGGCGCAACTATGACCAATGTCCAGCTAGCCATCATGCTCATCGCTGTTGTGATCATGTTCGGCCTCTGGCTTTTGGTTGATAAGACCCGCTTGGGTAAGGCCATGCGCGCAACTGCACAGAACCAGGAAGTTGCAGGGCTCATGGGCATCAACATCAACAGGGTCATCTCTGCGACCTTTTTGATCGGTGCCAGCCTGGGCGCCATTGCGGGCGTGATGCGCGCGATCAACTACGGACAAGCCGATGCGTACATGGGACTGCTGCTTGGTCTCAAGGCGTTCTCAGCGGCTGTGCTCGGTGGTATCGGCAACCTATTTGGTGCTATGGCGGGTGGCCTGCTGCTGGGTCTCATCGAATCGCTAGCGGCAGGCTATACCGGTCAACTCACCGGAGGTTTTTTGGGGGCCAACTATCAAGACATCTTTGCGTTCGCAGTCCTGATTTTGGTGCTGCTGTTCCGGCCCAACGGTCTGCTTGGTGAACGCCAGGCTGATCGGGCATAAGAGGGCAACTCACCATGAAAAGTCCTAAAGCTCACTATCTGTTGCTCATTCTTGCGTTCGTAGCTCTGCCTTTCATCGTCGATGCGATACCGGTGTTGGGCCCTACCTGGGTTCGTATTCTTGGTTTCGCGATGCTCTACGTTTTGCTTGCACTGGGCCTCAACATCGTTATCGGGTACGCCGGTCTTCTGGACATGGGATACATCGGCTTCTATGCAATCGGAGCCTATTTGTACGCCCTGCTGGCTTCGCCCCACCTGAATATGGTTGGCATCACGGCGGGGGTCCTGGACTGGCCCCTCTGGGTCATCATTCCGGTCGCAGCAGTGGTTGCCGCGGTATGTGGGGTGCTCATCGGAGCGCCTGTGCTGAAACTTCGGGGCGACTATCTCGCCATTGTGACGCTTGGCTTCGGCGAGATTATTCGGATCTTCATGAATAACCTCGACCAGCCTGTGAATCTCACAAATGGTCCTCAGGGCATCAGCAACATTGCCCCTTTGCACATTGATGGGGGACCCTGGATCCACGCAGCGGGAGAAGGAAAAGCGCCTCTGCTTTCCCTGCAACAGAACTGGAGCCTTTTTGGACTCGATGTCTCTCCGGTAATCAGCTACTACCTGTTCTTCCTCTTCATCGTGGTTCTCTGCATCGTCTTGTCCAAGCGATTGGAAGTGTCACGTATCGGTCGCGCTTGGATGGCGCTGCGCGAGGACGAGGTAGCTGCAGAGGCTATGGGGCTCAATAAGCGAAACCTCAAGCTGCTGGCCTTCGCCATGGGTGCCACGTTCGGTGGGGTTTCGGGTGTGCTGTTCTCCAGCTATCAGGGATTCGTTAGTCCGGAATCGTTCACACTCATGGAGTCCATTATGGTTCTCGCCATGGTTGTTCTGGGCGGTATGGGCTCGATCAGAGGCGTCGTGCTTGGGGCGCTCATTCTTTCAGTTATGCCTGAGCTGTTCCGCGATCTGGTGAACTGGGTCCAGCCTTGGGTAATGGATAACGTCACCTTCATCAGTCGCGATATTTTGCGCAATGTTCTCGATGCCTCGACTCTGCGGATGCTTGTGTTCGGCTTCGCTCTCATCTTGGTCATGCGCTTTAGACCTGAAGGGTTGTGGCCATCCGATCGTCGTCGTGCCGAGCTTCAGGAAGGTGATCCTGAGCTTGAAACCCCAACTGCAGCCTTGAGTACTGTTGTCCACGCACCGGGTACGCAAGCGTCTTTTGAACATACGGCTAAAGAGGCGAACAAGGCATGAGCGACGTCCTTCTGGAGCTTCACCAGGTCAGCAAATTTTTCGGCGGCCTGCAAGCACTGCACGGTATCGATCTCAATATCCGTCGGGGCGAAATCCGCGGCTTGCTCGGCCCCAACGGGGCAGGCAAGACCACGCTTTTCAACGTACTGACTGGGCTTTATCAAGCCGAGCAGGGCAGGGTAGTTTTCGACGGTAAACCGTTGCGGATTAGCAAGCCTCATAAAGTGGTGGAAGCTGGGATATCACGAACCTTCCAGAACATTCGTCTCTTTCACAACATGACCGCGCTCGAGAACGTGATGATCGGCCGACACGTTCGTACCCATAGTGGCGTTTTCGGGGCGATCCTGCGGACACCGGCATGCGTGAGGGAAGAGCGTGAAATTCGGCAAGCCGCCAGGCATTGGCTGAACTATGTGGGTATCGCTCATCTTTCTGGCGAATTGGCAAAGAATCTCTCTTATGGCGATCAGCGTCGCTTGGAGATTGCCCGCGCACTGGCTACTGAGCCCAAGCTGATCGCCTTGGATGAGCCTGCTGCGGGCATGAATGCTTCGGAGACAGAGGGCTTACGCCAACTCATGTGCAAGATGCAGGCTGACGGCAAAACGGTGTTGTTGATTGAGCACGATGTGAAACTTGTGATGGGGCTGTGCGATCAAGTAACCGTTTTGGAATTTGGACGCAAAATCGCTGATGGACTCCCTGCTGATGTTCAGAAGGATCCGAGAGTCATTGAGGCTTACCTGGGTTCGGAGGCCGTAGCATGAAAAGCATACTGCAAGTGAATGATCTCAAGGTTTCCTACGGGGCTATTCAGGCCATCAAAGGCATTGATCTCCAGGTCACTGAAGGCGAGATGGTCGCTCTCATTGGTGCGAACGGGGCGGGCAAAACCACCACCCTTAAAACATTGGCTGGTCTCCTGAAACCCAGCGCAGGTCAGATCATCTTTGCTGGCAAAACACACGCAACCATTAAGAGTCACGATTTGATCCGGGAAGGGTTAGCACTCGTGCCTGAGGGGAGAGGAATTTTCCCCAAGCTGACTGTGCACGAAAACCTCGAAATGGGCGCTTTTTCTCGCACAGATGGCAAAGATGCTGTCAACGCAGATATCGAACGTATGTATGCAATTTTCCCTCGTTTGAAAGAGCGCGCTCATCAACTCGCGGGGACGATGTCCGGTGGTGAGCAGCAAATGCTCGCTATCTCACGAGCTCTGATGGGGCGACCGAAACTCTTGCTGCTTGATGAGCCATCGATGGGCTTGGCACCGATCATCGTGCAGAAGATTTTCGAAACGATTCGCGACGTAGTGAAAGGCGGAGTGACGTTGCTTCTGGTGGAGCAGAACGCGCGACTAGCGCTGCAGACGTGTGATCGTGCGTACGTGATTGACTCAGGGCGCATTGCCTTGACCGGAGCTTGCCAAGATTTGCTGCATGACAAACAGGTGCAGAAAGCTTACCTCGGTGAGTGAAGCGAATATTCAGCAGCGACAATAATTGTAAGCGTGATTTGAATAAAAAGCCTGAACGGGGATGTTGTTTTGAGCGATATAGAACGTTACGAGTTTGATACACGCGTCCATCACGTCATCAAGCATAACGGCTTAGTGTATTTGACTGGGCAAGTGGGAACTCCTGGCCAATCAGCGGCTGAGCAGACTCGCGAAGTACTTAACAAAATTGACAGACTTCTGGAGATTGCCGGTTCCGATAAGACGAAGATCCTTAACGCCGTCCTCTGGTTGGATGATCTTAGAGATTTTGATGAGGTCAATAAAGTTTGGGATGCTTGGGTTGTGAAAGAACAAGCGCCAGCACGTTCGAGCGGCCAAGTCAGAATGGCCAAGCCCGGGATGCTGGTGGAAATCATCATCACTGCAGCTGTTTGAGTCTAGCGCTACCAGTCAGTGAAATCTCGATTCTATGGCTTGACTGAGCTTAGAAAAATAATGACAAAACTCGCCACAGCACCGCTGTGGCGCGGTTGATCGAAGGTTTAGATGATGTCGTTTCATACTGATGAGCAGAGCTCCCTTCAGCATGGCTTGACCTCGCGTCAAGTGTCCATGATTTCCATTGCTGGAATCATTGGGGCCGGCCTATTCATAGGCTCCTCCAGCGCCATCGCAGCGGCCGGTCCCGCAATTCTCATTTCCTACGCTATGACCGGTTTACTAGTGCTTCTGGTGATGCGGATGCTTGGTGAGATGGCCGTAGCCAATCCAAACAGTGGTTCGTTCTCGACCTACGCAGGGGAGGCAATTGGGCCCTGGGCGGGTTTCACCATCGGTTGGCTTTACTGGTGGTTCTGGGTCCTGATCATACCCGTCGAGGCGATAGCCGGAGGGGACATTCTCCACACATATTTCCCCTCTATTCCGTCTTGGGTTTTTGCATTTGCAATAATGCTTATTCTGGCTTGTAGCAATCTAGTCAGTGTTAAGAATTTCGGCGAATTCGAGTTCTGGTTCGCACTGATAAAAGTTCTAGCCATCATCGCGTTTATCGTTGTCGGGGCGATGGCCGTTTTAGGCGTTTGGCCTCTAGCAGAAGTTTCAGGTCTGTCGAAGTTGACCTCGAATGGTGGTTTCATGCCCAACGGATGGGGAGCAGTGCTTGGAGGAGTGTTGATTACGATATTCTCATTCTTCGGCGCGGAGGTGGTGACAATTGCTGCAGCTGAGACCACCAATCCTCAAGAAAAGATTCGTCGCGCCACGAAGCTGGTTGTTTATCGAATTGCCGTGTTCTATCTTGTATCAATATTCCTGGTGATCGCACTAGTGGCATGGGATGACCCTCGTTTAGTTGAGGTCGGGTCGTTCCAACGCGTGCTTGAGGTGCTGCACGTGCCGGCGGCTAAGGTAATCGTGGATCTAGTGGTACTGGTAGCGGTGACCAGCTGCATGAATTCAGGGCTATATACTGCATCGCGTATGCTTTATTCTCTCGGGTCAAGAGGGGAGGCGCTGCCGATTACTAGGTATGTGTCCAGGAATGGAGCACCTACTGTCGCAGTCCTGCTTTCCACACTTGCCGGTTTTGCCGGATGTTTGCTGAATTACCTTTTTCCTGGAAAGGTGTTTAGTTTTTTGTTGTCAACTACTGGGGCAATGGCGCTGCTGGTGTACTTAGTAATCGCGGTGTCGCAGTTGCGAATGCGCGCCCGGGCAGAGCGTAATGGCGTCCAGCTGTCATTTAAGATGTGGCTTTTTCCGTGGCTTACATGGGTCGTAATTGGCGCGATATTAATGGTTTTAGGTTATATGTTAACCAATGAGCTATATCGATATCAGGCATTTATGACGGCCGGAGTGGCATTGTTTATTATGACGGTCTACGTTATTCGACGGTGGAAGGCTAGTCGCGCTGAGCGTGATAATGCTCTTGTGCTGGAGCAAAGTCATCGCTAATTATTTAGCCAGCGAGCAGCGGTGAGTTCTACCGCTGCTTCTGACTGGCGTCTCGACTAACAAATGGCCTGTGCAGGTTAAAGGTTGATGTTAGGCGCGCTCCAGATCAAGCACGAATACATCGACACGTCCTTCGCCAGCTGACTTGCTTCCGGTAATAAGAATTTCCCGCAATTGCTCAGCTGTTTGAGGGGTTAACATTCCTCGTGGTGGATTTCTAAGGCGCTTGTTGGCTGCTTGCTGATCGCCAAACCAAAGGACGAGATAGATGCCCTGGTTTTCTGCTCGCCAATCTGGTGTGTAGAGCGCATCTAGCTGCTTGTCTGCCCCCCTCCAGAGTTCCGAGTGCCACTGTCCCTTCACTTCCACCGGCACTCGGAGTGTACCCGCCGAGCAGGCAATATCGACTTCTTTGTCAGCAGCGACGTGAGCCTCAGGATCAAACGTGATCAATTTCGATCCCTGGCGGAGCAGCCCCAGTAGGTGATCACGACAGCGTTCCTCTGCAAAAGGTACACCACTATCATCATAGAAGCCGCGCCACGATTCGGCGTCGTCGCTCTTGATCTTAGCTTGGGCAATCGAGAGCTCCTCGAGTACTAAAGCCTGTAGATCGGCTACGGTCACGGGAATAAGATTACACAATATGGCGTTTATCGCTTCAAGTGTGGGAGGGGCGTAAACTGCCTCGACACACATGCGTGATTGCTCTGCAACAACAATCTTGATTGATTCCGTATAGCCGTCGCTCGGAGCATACCTTAAACGCGCCAAAGCAGCGACCGCATCTTCGCAGATATCATTACCAAGTCGATGGATGAGATGGGTCAGATAGTTGCTTGCGTCCCAAGGGTTTGTATCGCCTCCGGTAGTTCCAATTGGACGTTCTACCTTTGGCCAGTATGTACGAAAGTTTGCGATAATCCATTCAAGCTGCATGGGACTATGTTTGACGGTACCCTCGCCGAAACGGCCACCTGTGCGATTCCGCAAATGCCAAAGCAGCTCGGGCTCAATCGGTGAATTATTAAGCCGCTCCAGAGTTGGCTCATCATCAATGACAATGCCAATCGCTTCCCAGTTGCGCCTTCTCTCATGGTCAGTCAGACCCAAGCGACCTGCGGCGGCGCGGCGTAACGCCTCGAATCTTCCCGTGCGGATAAGCCGATCAATCAATTCTGTTTCCGGTTCGATCGGCATATCTGGAAAGCGTTCTAACCATTCTGTAGCTAGCTCGGCAGCAAGCTCAGCATGACGTTCGTCTCGCATAAGCGCATACAGGCCATCCACGGAAGTACACTTAGCCTGAAGCTGAGGCTCATGGTACAGCCGCATCGCATCCTCCCAAATGCCGCGAACTTGGATAGCCGCTTCAATCGCATCTTTCAACCCAACAATTCCAGCGTGATCGTCAATGCGGGAGCGGCGCAGTTCGAACATACCTGCCATAAGACGCTCATCAGACAGATCGTCGAACCCGATAGCTTTCCGAAAACGCTCGGCGAGTGCGGAGACGATAATATAGCCGGCTTCATAGTACCGACCCTGTGCGAGGCTTTCCGCCATGTTGTGCGCCGTGGGCATGGCTGGATCGAGCAGCATAAAAGCTTCGAAACCTACATGTGCAACTTCCCCGATATCGTCTCCAAGCCATTGAGAGACTCGCTTGTGGGCTGGCACATCCTCTCCAATGTCATTGAACAGGTTGAGATAAGCTTTGGCAGGGTCGATGATAGAGCGGTAGTTTCCTCGTCGCACCTCCTCGATATGAGTCGCATAGTACTTGCGGTGTTCTGCATGCGCTTCAGTTTGCTTTGCTTGGCGAGCCCGTTCCCTTTCAGCTTGCTTGATCTGCCACTCTGACAAAACCGGCACACCAAGATTCTCAATCCATTCTGATAGCTCAGCGGAGTGCGCAGCGAAGCGCCTCGCAGCTGCGCGAACCTCAGAATGGTTATCTTCACCAGGCGGTGTGAGCTGAACCAAATCGCGCCAGCGCTCATCACTGTGATCCAAGTGATCAAGCGTATCGAGTAACGCAGTCACATCCGCGGCGCTGGGAGCAAAAGCTGACGACCGCTCGTTCAATCGCCAGGCTCGCTGCCAGGGATTGTGATTACTCGGTTGTTCGAGCAACACATATCGCTGTATGGCCTGGCGTAAGCCATCTTCGCGCTGGATGAGCGCCTCGAGTTGCTGACGAGATTCGCGGTGATATCCGACGCTAGCATCAAATGGTTCTAGCCAAGCCCAGAGCTTTTGGGCAGTAACGCCACCGGTTTCCACGCGACGTGCGATAAGGTGATAGGCGAAATCAGTTAGGACGTCATTTCCGGGGCGGTCGTACCGTTTGCCAAGTGTTTGTGCTGCTACGGCTAAGCGGTCAAGAACCCCTTCAATCCTAGAGTCAGGAAGCCGCGTTTTTAAGCCTAGCAATACGCCAACTGTACTGCTGTCTTTGAGGGCATGGGCGACCACTAACTCGACGATAAGTCTGTCCTCCACCCGCTCGTAGCCAATATCATCAGCCAGCTCGATGGCCAAACGAGTTGATAGCTCATCATCATATCTGTGTAGTGAATGCAGAATAGACGACCAATCATTTTCACCATCTATTTCGAAAAGAGCCTCGCCTGCGGCCCTTCGGATCGCGAAAATCGCCTCTGAGTCGAGAATGATTTTTTGCAAATCATCTTTTAACTGCGATGCAATCTTTTGTCCCTTGACTGCTTCGAGCACAAGAAGGCATAGACCAAACGGCGTGCCTGGCGTTGTAATCAACCGCCGTATGTCCCCGATTAGCTCGGCTTGTGTGATACCACGTACGGAATAGGGTCTCCAATCCCGAAAACGAGGATTGTCTGCAGCCAGGAGCTCTAGCGCTTGAAGTAGCGAACGAGCTTGCTCGACTGTGAGATCGTCTGCGTCACCATACTCGATTATGCCCATTGGATCAGTGGAAATTACCGCCGGAGCAAGAGCCGGGTCATGAGCGAGCCACGCATGAATGCCACGTAAACTTGCCGGCACGAGACCGTGGCTGTGGAACATTGAAAGCAGGCGTCTGCGTTTGTGCGTGGTGTCAGCCTGTTTCACAAGCCATCGAGCCCCTAAGTATTCGCCGACACGACGATGGAGATAGCCGAAGCGATCAGCGCCATCGGATTTGAATAAGCGTGTGCCAAGCATTGCCCCTATGTGCTCGCCCCCAGGAAGGCTAGATATATCGGCAAGCTGCAACTCGCCTTCAGCAGAGTTGGCTGCGGATGTTCGGACGATGGCTTCGCTGCCAGTAAGGATCAAGCCAGCGAAGGCAGCGCCTGCGGCGTCGAGGCCTGTTTCTCGTGCGACTTGGTCGTGGGCCTTTGAATCCCGGTGCTCGACCCGCAACACCTCAACTGCACGGCTGAAGAGTTCGCTACGTGTCTCAGGCAGACTTCCCGCTCCGGCGACCCGGGCGATGAGTTCGAGGGTCTGCGGATTACCAAGTAGTCCGTTGAGCCCGCGCGTGTTGAAATGCTCGATCACCGTCTTGGCAGTACTGGCCCCAAGCGAGGCGCTCAGGAAGTTTGCCACGTCGTCATCATTAAAGGGCTCTAGATGCAGCTCAAGCGGCTCCTCTGCGTACTGTTCCCGAATAGCCTCCATCCCGGTGGCGCTACGCCAGTCTGCGACACGGCAAGCCAGAACGAAGTTTGGGTAGCCAAGTCTTCCAAGCTGGCGTAGCACCGAGTCAACCGCATCACCCTCTTTTTGGGCGTTTACTTCGTCAAGTGCATCGATCACCAAAGTTTTGGCGTCGTTAAGTAGTGATCTCGGGTCATGACGATTGATCAATTTGCGAGCGGTGCAATGTGCATAGCCAGGAGCATTAGCAAGCCATTCGAGCAGATGTGACTTGCCCATTCCCGCTTCTCCGAGAATGAGTAAAGGTTCGGTCCTTTTACGCAGCTCGCCCTGAGTTAGCGTGGCTCGGTCGTTTTGGGTTTCGTACCAAAGAGTCCGTTCGATTATCTCGTGCACCATCAAGTTTGCGCATTCACTCATGTCGTTCCGAAGCCTCGCCTGGAGCCCAAACCTGATTCTATCCTGCCGAGATTCAAGGCCTGCCTTATAGAACATCAAGTTAGCATTTTGGATGACACATTGCCGTCCGCGAATTCGGGCCCACGCTTGCCCAATCTGTCAATGGGCGAACGGATGCAAGTCAGAATGTTGCTAGAGCGGTGTCAATCCACACCCGCAGAGGTGCGAAAAACTGTCAATGTTTGCAGGCAGTATTGACTGTCAATGTCTGAAGCTAGTGACGCCTTAATGCATTGATTTTGCGAGAAATTATTTCTGTCAATCTACTGAAGGTTAGATGATGTGGTCCATTACTGGCCGGACGACCCGTTGGTGGCCGAAGCTACCGCACGGGCGAAGCCGCGCGGCAGCTGAAGCGAGCGGACAATTCAGTTTGGCAGACTACGTTCGATCAAAAATTCGTGTAGCTGCCCTTCGCCTACGGTGAGGTAGGCCCTGTGGTCGCAAGCAAACGTTTCCGTGGCCTTAGCCTTCACCTGGTGTCCCAAATGGTCGCGCCAGCGGCATCGAATGAACCGTTCTGTGACTTCCAGGGGCTCGAGCTTGAAGTAGTCGCCTTGTGTTACTGGCAGGTAAAGGCCCAAGTAACCGTTGTCGCTGATCATCAGCTGTCGTTTCACGGCGTAATGGGTGCTGAAGATATGATGATGCAGTCGGTCTTTGGTCTTGGAATGAAACCTGAAGCTGAACTTGGTCGCTTTATCGCCCCCAGACTCCAACCAATCGTTGGCGATCAGGCTTGCCACGGGGATATCGGTTGCTTTGCTGAGATGGATCGGGATCTTGCGGTCCCCATGGATCATGTAGATGCGGCCAAGAAAACTCTGTGCCGGCCAGGAAGTGTCGCTGGAAATATCTTTCATCGTGGTGCCCACCCGTGAGGTTCAGTTTGTAGGTTTCAACAGGAAGGTCACGATTTGACCCTCGTCGACGTTTAGCAGGTCCACCTTGTCGCCGCTACGGTGGGGGCCATCCGGTATGGCGCCCACCCTGTATCCACGCTGGTCGCGCAGATGGCAGAGCAGCCCTTCAGCGCTCAGATGCAGTGGCTCGATCTTCCAGTAGTCGGTGACTTTGGCATGCAGGTAAAAGCCCAGGTAACCATTGCGGCTGACACCGAGTTTTTTAATTCCCGCCTCGCTTGCAATGCTGATGTGGTAATGCAGGCGGTCTTCGGTGCGTGAATCGAAGCGAAAGTCCATCACCGGCGATTCTTTCCTGCCACCTGCTTGCAGCCAGTCATCTTCCGGGGGGATCTGCCAGGTGAATTTGTCGTCGCGGTGGCTCAGGCGCAGTGGGATGTCCGAGCCCAAGGCACGCTGGTACAGCTTGCCGCGAAACGACTTGGCGTAGTTCGCAAGAATGTGTTCGTCCATGCTGTGCTCCTGTGTAGGCATGCAAGGTTCATCACCTTATTGCCAAGGCTGGGCACTACGCAGAACGAAGACTTTCCTTCATGCCCCAGGCTGTGCATGGCCGGGTGACCCATGGGTGGTCGAGGCGACGGCACGTGCCAAACCCCGAGGAACATGAAGGAACTGTGGCACTCAAGGCGGCGTGGCGCGTTGCATGGCGCGGGTTATGTGGCGTTCGGAGGGGTGTCCGGCATGTGAGGCTACCGAACGGGAACCTTTTCGTGCTGATGTTGGGCCGCAGCAATGAAAAGAATGGAGTGAGGCGGCGTCAGCTGCCTTTCTTCCCATTCACATCTTTGAGGCTCTACACGATGAATCTCAGCGATATCTCCACCGATGATCCGATGTCCTTCGAGGCACTGAAGCTGTTTGATTGCACCATTCATGTGCTTGACCAGGGAGTCGCCTATCCGATAGTGCTCAGCGTAGAGGAGGACTATGCCGAATCCATCGTCCCTGGGCGTTGGGACTGGCTGATCAAAGGCGACCCTGACCAAGCGTATGAGGACGGCCGTCGTATCTTCAAATTCCATTTCCGCTCAAGAGACAATGAGCGGTTGCACTACCTGATCAGTGGTACTTCAAGCCGCTACGGGCGCCGGCTCGCCTGCAGCCATAAAGGCTATGTCGGTATGTATACCGCTGCTGATGCGATCAACATCTTCAAGCTGCAACCGCTTGCGTGGGATGGACAGCAGCTTCGTTGCCGGTGGCGAGACCATCTCGGGCAGACTGTAGAAATAGGTGAATACCCGGGTGATCCTAGAAGTTCCGATCGAAAAGGTGGTTATCTCGACCACCTGAACGTCAATATCACGGGTCCTACCGAGTTCCTGATAACACCAATCGGGTAAGCCTGCTGCATATCAACGGTCAGGCAGGTTCCAGCAGCATGAACAGCCGATACAGCACTACCGTGCTGAACAGTTGCAGGAACCCGCTGAGGCTATCCAAGGCCAATTCAACCCCTGGCGCCGGCTCGGGGAAGGCCATCAGCAGCAGCCCGTCGATCAGCCAGATCGGTGCCAGCACGCCGACCACGCAAATCATGATGCGCATGAAATGCCCGGTGGTCATGCTGGCACTTTCGCGCATCGCCTGCACCACCGGCCGGCCGCGCAATACCAGCAAATACTCGGCGAACACCAGGTTGATCATGATCCACACGCCCGGGAAGATGAACAGCGCAAGGCCCGCCATGATCAGCAGTGAACTGATCAGTATCAGCAGTGCAAGTTGCGGCCACAGTTGCACGGCACGCGCGAGCAGGTCGCGCTTGGGTGTTTCCTGGCCATTGCTGCGGGTATCGAGGTACAGGATCAGCGCGGCGCTGTACAGCGGGTAGAACAGCAGGCTGACCAGCATGCCGTAGGCCGGCGATGCCTGGTCGCCCATTTGCCGGTACAGCAGCTGGGTAAACAGCGCTTCCAGCACCACCAATGGCAGGCACAGCTGGAGAATGTTCGGCAGGTGGCGGCGGAAGAAGTACAGGGAGTCGCGCAGGACGCTCAGCGGATTCATCGGTCAACATCGCATGGCAGTAAAAACAGGGAGTCAACTTTAGCCCAAAGCAGGCTTGTGGCTGTCATTTGCTGAAAAAAGTTTCACGCCGCCGTAATTGAATCCCCCGCCTGCAGACCTCATCTTTGACGCTATCCGTTGTCCTGCTACCCACGAGGTCGCCCCATGAATACTGAAGAACAAACCCTGATCGACGGCCTGTTCAGCCGTATCAAGCAAGCCGAGGACCCGAGCCAGCCACGTGATGCTCAGGCTCAGGCGCGTATCGAGGAGCACTTGCGCCAGCAGCCGGCGGCACCTTACTACATGGCCCAGGCGATCCTGGTCCAGGAGGCTGCGCTCAAGCGCCTCGACGAGCAGAACAAGCAACTGGAAGCCGAGCTGAAGCAGGCGCGTGCCCAGGCTGAGGCCGCCCGCGCCAGTAGCGCGCCAAGCAGTGGTGGCGGTGGTTTCCTTTCCAGCATTTTTGGTTCGGGCGGCCGCAATACAGCTGCGGCCGTGCAGCCGCAACCAGTCGCTGCCGCCCCGGCACCATCGGCTGGCGGCTGGCGCGAACCAGCGGCCCCCGGCTATTCCCAACCGCAAATGCAGCAGCCCGGTTTTGCCGCCGCGCCGGCGCGCAGTGGTGCCAGCAGTTTCCTCGGTGGGGCGATGCAGACTGCAGCCGGCGTGGCCGGCGGTGTCTTGCTGGCGCAGGGCATCAGCAGCCTGTTCCATCATGATGCGCAGCCGCAGGAGGTGGTCGAAGTGATCAAGGAAGAGCCGGCACCCGCCAGTGACAGCGCTGGCTGGAACGACTCGGGCGCACAGCAGCACGTAGCCGACAACGGTGGTTGGGGCAGTGACCAGGGTGGTTATGCCGACACTGATTATGGCAGCGATGATGGCGGGTTCTTCGCGGACGACGATTCGTACGTCTGACAGGTCTGGCATACTGCTAGCATTTCTGGGGGCGCTTGGCGCCCCTTTCGCGACACAAGGCCGTTTCCTACCGCAGGAGCGGCCTTGCGTCGTGAAAGGGCTGCAACGCAGCCCCCGGATCCCCAGACCGGATATGAGGCACCAGGGTGAAAAAGATCGCGCTGTTCGCCGACGTGCAGAACCTCTACTACACCGTGCGCCAGGCCTACGGTTGCCATTTCAACTACACCGCGTTGTGGAACGCTGTCAGTCGCGAAGGCCAGATCGTCGAAGCCGTGGCCTATGCCATCGATCGTGGCGACAGCAAGCAGCAGCAGTTCCAGCAGATCTTGCGCAACCTCGGTTTCGACGTGCGGCTCAAGCCCTTCATCCAGCGCAGCGACGGCTCGGCCAAAGGTGACTGGGATGTCGGCATTACCCTGGACGTGATGGATGCCGCCAGTCGTGTCGACCAGGTGGTGCTGGCTTCCGGCGACGGTGACTTCGACCTGCTGCTGGAGCGGGTGATCCAGCGTCATGGCACCGAGGCAGTGGTGTATGGTGTGCCCGGGCTCACGGCACTGTCGCTGATCCGTGCCGCCACCCATTATGTGCCCATCGAGGGTGCGCTGTTGCTCAAACACTGAGGCCCTTGCATGGAACGTATCGCTGTCATCGACTTTGAAACCACCGGCATCAGCCCCGGCGCTGGCTGCCGCGCCACCGAAGTGGCGGTGGTGATGCTGGAGCGCGGGCGCATCGTCGAGCGCTACCAGAGCCTGATGAACGCAGGTGTTCCAGTGCCAGCTTTCGTTGCCGGGCTGACCGGCATCACCACCGCCATGCTGCGCAGTGCCCCGCCGGTAGACGAGGTGATGAACGAAGTGGCCGAGTTCGTCGGCGGCACCCCGCTGCTGGCGCACAACGCTGCGTTCGACCAGAAGTTCTGGGACTATGAACTGAGCCGCATCGGCCGTAGCCGTAGCCAGGCCTTTGCCTGTTCGCTGTTGTTGTCCCGGCGCCTGTTGCCGGCGGCACCGAACCACAAGCTGGGTACCTTGACCCGCTGGGCCGGGCTGCCGCATACGGGGACCGCGCACCGGGCCATGGCCGATGCCGAAATGGCCGCCAACCTGTTGCAGCACCTGGCCGGCGTGCTGCGCCACAGCCACGGTGTGCAGCAGCTGTCCCACGAGCTGCTCTGCCGCCTGCAGAAAACCCCGGCGGCGAAGGTTCGCGAAACCCTGGCCAGGTACAACTAGGGCTTCTTCTCCAGCTGCGCCAGCGGCACTCGCCGTTCCACGGCGCTGGAAAGAATGATCGAGGTTTTGCTGAAGCCGAACTGCGCGACCCGGTTGATCAGCTCTTCCAGCTCGGGCATCGAGCCCACCGCGGCCTGCATGATCACGCAGGGGTCACCGGTGACCCGGTGGCATTCAGTCAGCTGGGGGATCTGGGTCAATGCTTCATAGGCCTGCTGGTTACCGTGGCTGGCCAGGCGTAGCTCGATCACGCACTGGATCGGCAGGCCGATCTTGCTCATGTCGACCTTGGCCTGGTAGCCGGTGATGACCCCGCTGGCCTCCAGCTTGGCCACCCGTTCGGCCACCGCTGGCGCCGACAGGTTCACCTGGCGCGCCAGTTGCGCGAAGGTGGCACGGCCATTTTCGAGCAGGGCGGCGAGCAGCATGCGGTCGTATTTGTCCATGGGTTGTTCCTGCCTGGTTTCGATTCGCTGGAAAAGTGCCCGAATTACCATGAAATAAAAAGTGTTCTGGCGATTTAAAGCAGTTTTGTAACTTAAGTTTACACCGCAGCCTTTCTAAACTAAGCCACCCGTAAACGGATTTCGAGTGTGCCCCATGCCTGCCTCCCGTCGCTTCCCGCTGTTGCTCATCGGCGCTTTCCTGGCTTTGTACCTGGTCTGGGGGTCTACCTACCTGTTCATCCGTATCGGCGTCGAAAGCTGGCCGCCGATGCTCATGGCCGGGGTACGCTTCCTGATTGCCGGCGGCTTGCTGTATGGCTTCCTGCGCTGGCGCGGTGTGCCGGCGCCGACCTGGCCGCAGTGGCGGGCGGCGGGGGCGATCGGCTTCCTGCTGCTCAGTTGCGGCAACGGCGGCGTCACCGTGGCCGAACATGCCGGGGTGGCCTCGGGTGTGGCGGCGCTGGCAGTCGCGACGGTGCCGCTGTTTACCTTGCTGTTCGGCCTGCTGTTCGGGCACCGCAACTCCAGGCTGGAATGGGCGGGCATCGCCCTTGGGCTGGTGGGGATTGGCCTGCTGAACCTGGGCTCCAACCTGCAGGCCAGCCCGATAGGCGCGGCGCTGATCATTTTTGCCGCAGCGTCCTGGGCATTCGGCTCGGTGTGGAGCAAGACCCTGCCATTACCCCAGGGGCCGATGGCCAGTGCCGCGGAAATGCTGGTCGGTGGTGCCGTGCTGTTGCTGGGCAGCGTGCTGTCTGGCGAACGCATGACACAGATGCCTAGCGCCGCCGGCTGGGGGGCATTGGCCTACCTGGTGCTGTTCGGCTCGATCCTGGCCTTCAGTGCCTACATGTACCTGCTCAAGCATGTGCGCCCGGCGGCCGCCACCAGCTATGCCTACGTCAACCCGGCGGTGGCGGTGCTGCTGGGCATTATCTTTGCCGGGGAGCAGATCGGTGCCGAAGAGTGCGTGGCGATGGCGGTAATTATCGGCGCGGTGGTGTTGATCGGCCTGCCGCAGTGGCGCAGGGCGCCCGAACCTGCGCAGCCGCTGAAAGGTGAAATCTGCAAGTAGACAGGGGCGATGCGGTAAACTTGCCGCCTTCGCTGAACCCCCTGACGGTATTGCCATGAATTTCGCCAAACTCGGCCTGATCGAACCGCTGCTGCGCACCTTGCAGCAGCTGGACTACACCACCCCGACCCCGGTGCAGGCCAAAGCCATCCCCGCCGTGCTGGCTGGCCGTGACCTGATGGCCGCAGCCCAGACCGGCACCGGCAAGACCGCCGGCTTTGCCTTGCCCGTGCTGCAGCGCCTGGCTCTGGAAGGCGAGAAGGTGGCCAGCAACTCGATCCGCGCGCTGGTGCTGGTCCCTACCCGTGAACTGGCCGAGCAGGTGCACAACAATGTGCGCGAATACGCCGAGAACCTGCCGCTGAGCACCTACGCGGTGTACGGCGGGGTCAGTATCAACCCGCAGATGATGCGCCTGCGTCGCGGTGTCGACCTGCTGGTGGCTACCCCGGGGCGTCTGCTCGACCTGTTCCGCCAGAACGCGGTGAAGTTCAACCAGGTGCAGACCCTGGTGCTGGACGAGGCCGACCGCATGCTCGACCTGGGCTTTGCCGAAGAACTGCAGTCGGTGTACGCCGCACTGCCACGCAAGCGCCAGACGTTGCTGTTCTCGGCTACCTTCTCCGAGCAGATCCGCATGCTGGCGGGGCTGGCCTTGAATGACCCGCTGAGTATCGAAGTCAGCCCGCGCAATGCCACGGCCAGCAGCGTCAAGCAGTGGCTGGTGCCGGTGGACAAGAAGCGCAAGGTCGACCTGTTCTGCCACCTGCTGCGCAAGCAACGCTGGAAGCAGGTGCTGGTGTTCGCCAAGACCCGCAATGGTGTCGACCAACTGGTGGAGCGCTTGCTGGCCGAGGGTGTGAATGCCGACGGCATCCACGGTGACCGCCCGCAAGCCACCCGCCAGCGCGCCCTGGACAGCTTCAAGGCCCGGGAAATCCAGGTGCTGGTGGCCACCGACGTGGCGGCCCGCGGCCTGGATATCGATGACTTGCCCCTGGTGGTCAACCTCGACCTGCCGATCGTTGCCGAGGACTATGTGCACCGCATCGGGCGTACCGGGCGTGCCGGCAACAAGGGCGAGGCGATTTCGCTGGTGTGTGCCGATGAAGTGCAGTTGCTGGGAGCAATCGAAGTGCTGACCCGGCAGACCCTGCCGCGGCATGAGGAGCCGGATTTCATTCCCGACCACCGCGTACCGATGACCGATGCCAGCGGCCAGGTGATCAAGAAGCCGAAAAAGCCCAAGAAGCCGAAGGAAAACAGCGCCAAGCGTGGCTTGGGGCGTTGGATGGACAGTGCCGAGGCGGGCAGTGCAGCGCCAGCGGTGAAGGCGGTGCGCAAGGTGCCGAGCTTCAACGGTGGGCCGCGCAAGCGTAAGCCGTAGCCTGGGGAAGCTTGGCCCCTGTGGGAGCGGGCATGCCCGCGAAGCAGGCACCGCGATGCATGGCACGGGCTTCGCCCGTGTTCGCGGGCACGCCCGCTCCCACAGTGGATCGAGTATGTGTCAGGATTTGAGCCAGTCCGCCGCCGCCCGCCCGGCGCGCAAGCCGCTGGCAAAGCATGCCGTCAGCAGATAGCCCCCGGTCGGCGCTTCCCAGTCCAGCATCTCGCCAGCGCAGAACACCCCCGGCATGCTCTGCAGCATCAGGCCTTCATCCAGGGCCTCGAAACGCACCCCACCGGCGCTGCTGATCGCTTCATCCAGCGGCCGGGTGCGTACCAGCGTGATCGGCAATGCCTTGATCGCCGTCGCCAGCGCTTCAGGGTCGGCAAAGGTCGCCTGATCGGTCAGTTCGCGCAACAGCGCCGCCTTGACCCCATCGATACCCAGCTGGCTGTGCAGGTGCTTGGCCATGGAGCGCGAGCCACGGGGCCTGGCCAGCGCCTGGGCGACTTTTTCCACCGGCTTGTCCGGCAACAGGTCAAGCAACAGCTGCCCTTGGCCGGTACGGTTGATGGCTTCGCGCACCGGTGCTGACCAGGCATACACCAGGCTGCCTTCCACACCCTGGGCCGTGAGAATGAACTCGCCTTTGCGCGGCGTGCTGCCAGGGACGCTCAAGGCAATGTTCTTCAGCGGCGCACCGGCGAACTTTTCCTTCAGTAGCGTGCTCCAGCCGGCCACTTCGAAACCGCAGTTGCTCGGCCGCAGCGGCGAGATATCCACACCCCGTTCGGCCAGCAGCGCTTGCCAGCTGCCGTCGGAACCCAATCGCGCCCAACTGCCGCCGCCCAGTGCCAATACCACCACGGCAGGGGTGAGCAACCGTTCTCCCTGTGGATAAGCCATCCGCAACGCCCCTTCGGCATTCCAGCCCAACCAGCGGTGACGGGTGTGGATAACCACCCCGCTGTCGCGCAGGCGCTTGAGCCAGGCGCGCAGCAATGGCGCGGCTTTCATGTCGGTGGGGAACACCCGGCCCGAAGTGCCGACGAAGGTCTCGATGCCCAGGCCATGAATCCACTGGCGCAAGGCCTCGGCATCGAAGTCGCGCAGCAGGGCGTCGATATTGGCCTGGCGCTCGGCATAACGGCCGACGAAGGCCGGGTAAGGCTCGGAATGGGTGATGTTCATGCCGCCGACACCCGCCAGCAGGAACTTGCGGCCGACCGAGGGCATGGCATCAAACACTTCCACCGTCAGGCCCGCCTGGGCCAGTGCTTCTGCCGCCATCAGGCCGGCGGGGCCAGCGCCGATGACGGCAGCAAGGGAAGGGGCGGCGGGTTTCAGATCGGACATGGTGGGCAGCAGGCTGTGGAAAAGAGGCGCATTCTAGCGCAGCGTGGCCCATGGAAGCACTGGTCAGAAAATGATCAAGTGCTTCCAGGCCTCGGCCATCAAGGACTGCAGCGCCTTTCCCGCAGGTTATCCACAAGCGGCTCCACAGTCATTGTGAACAACCGATGACACGCGCCGCACTGTGGTGGAGGATGCCATGACGCTTGGCCAGCGCTACCCGGTCCTTGCTGTAACCGCCGCCGATCACCCCCACCACCGGAATGTCGCGGCCCAGGCAATGGCGCAGCACCGCTTCGTCACGCGCGGCAACGCCTGCGTCGGTCAGTTGCAGGTAGCCCAGGGCGTCGTCCTTGTGCACATCGACACCGGCGTCATACAGCACCAGGTCGGGACGATACAGCGGCAGCAGGTAGTTCAGGGCATCGTCGACCACCTTCAGGTAGGCCGCGTCACCCATGCCGCGTGGCAAGGGGATGTCCCAGTCGCTCTGCGCCTTGCGGGCCGGGAAGTTCTGTTCGCAGTGCAGTGATACGGTGATGGCATCTGGCGTGTCGTGCAGGATGCGCGCGGTGCCGTCGCCCTGGTGCACATCGCAGTCGAAGATCAGCACCCGGTGAACCCGGCCGGCCTCCAGCAGGTAGCGGCTGATCACCGCCAGGTCGTTGAAGATGCAGAAGCCGGCAGGGTGATCGTAATGGGCGTGGTGGGTACCACCGGCAAGGTGGCAGGCGATGCCATGCTGCAGCGCCATCTCGGCGCTCAGCAACGAGCCACCTACGGCGCGGACGGTGCGCCGGGCCAAGGCTTCGCTCCAGGGCAGGCCGAGGCGACGCTGGTCCTCACGGGACAGGTCGCCGTTCAGGTAGCGCTCGATGTAGCTGCGGTCGTGAGCCAGGGCGAGGATGTCGTTGGGGCAGATCTGCGGGCGCAGCAGGGCCTGGTCGGTGGTCAGCCCGCTGTCGACCAGGTGGTCATGCAGCAGGCGGAACTTGTCCATCGGGAAGCGGTGTTCGGCAGGGAACTCCGGGCTGTAGTCTTCGTGGTAGATCAGCGGCAGCGGCATGGCGGTTTCGCAATCGGGGCCAGCGCTGATCTTGCCAGTTCCGGGGTTGTGGTTGCTATCGCAATGCGAGCCGTGCAGGAGCGGCCTTGTGTCGCGAAAGGGCTGCACAGCAGCCCCGTCGCGTTGTGCATGTACGCCAGCACCTTGGGGCTGCTGCGCAGCCCTTTCGCGACACAAGGCCGCTCCTACAAGGGCGCAGTGTTATTTCGCGGTACCAGACCGGGCACAACAAAGGGCGCAGTGTTAATTCGCGGTACCAGACCGGGCACAACAAAGGACGCAGTGTTAATTCGCGGTACCAGGCCGGGCACAACAGAGGGCGCAGTGTTGTTTCGCGGTACCAGGCCGGGCACAGCAAAGTGCGCAGTGTTATTTCGCGATGCTGGACAGTACCCGCTGCCAGTCGGGCTCGTTCAGGCGCCCGAGGATACGCGCCTTGCCATTGCCATCCACCGAGACGAACAGCGCGCTGGCATACCCGCTTTCACGCTCGCCACCCACCACCTTTTGCTGGCGGGCAAAATGGTCGATGCAACCATTGTGGGTCACCAGCACCAGGTTATGCCCGGGCCGCTTGCGTGCCATCGCCTCCCGAGCGAACTGGCTATCACACCCTTCCAGCCAGTCCTCACTGGCCACCGCCTGGCCAAGAATGAAGTGCGCAGTCTGCCGCGTGCGCAATTTCGGGCTGCTGAGCATGTCGGCGTCGGCCAGGCCCAACTGCTGCAGCCCCTGGCCAACCCGGCTGGCGGCCTGGCTGCCAGCCACGGTGATACCGGTGGGGTCGTCCAGGCATGGCCCGGGGGCGCTGTCGCAGCGCTCGGCGTGACGAATCATCACGATCACCGCACCGTCGGCCCAGTCCTGCAGCAGGCCGCTATCGCTCAGTTGTTGCCCGTTGCCAAGGTCCACGATATGCGTCCTCGTCGCCAGCCAGGTGGTCAATGCCGCCACGACCATGCACAGGCCAAGTGCGGCGCCGAGGGTTTTGCGGGTCAGGCGTCGCTTGCGCCGGGCGTGGATGGCGGGGTGCCCCAGGGTGTTGCTCGATAGCATGCATGGCTCCGTTGGCATGGCCGCGCCTGGCGCGGCGGTGAATGGCGGCATCCTCTCAGGCCGGCTGTCGGGGGGCGGTGAAGGCCATGTGAAAATTGCATTCGGGGTGTGCACCGGCTAGGTGAAAGCCACGCCCGCGCCTACGCTGTAAACTGCAAGACAGTAAAACCGGAGCACGCCTCATGACCCCCATCCTGCAACTGGAAAGCGCACGCCTGGTGCTGCGCCAATGGCGCGACGAAGACCTGCGCGAGTTCGCCGCGATGTGCGCCGACCCGCAGGTGATGCGCTACTTCCCGGCGCCGCTGACACGCCTGGAGGCGGCTGCGCTGATCGGCCGCGTGCGCGGCCATTTCAACGAATACGGCTTCGGCCTGTGGGCGCTGGAGCGCAAGGACAGCGGTGCGTTCATTGGCATGACCGGGCTGTTGCACGTGGGCTTCGATGCCCATTTCACACCTGCGGTGGAAATCGGCTGGCGCCTGGCACGCCGCCACTGGGGCCTGGGTTTCGCCAGCGAAGCGGCGTGGACCTGCCTGCGTTGTGCTTTCGCCCAATTGCGCCTGGAAGAGGTGGTGTCGTTCACTAGCGAGAGCAACCTGCCGTCACAGAAGGTCATGCAGGCCATCGGCATGCAGCAGGACCTGCATGGCAGTTTCCAGCACCCCCGCCTGCCTGTAGGCCACCCGCTGCGCCCGCATGTGCTGTACCGCATCGACCGCGCTCACTGGGAGCAGACCCTGCGCGCCTGAATGCATGGCCATGCCCGGCAACAATGACAAACCCTGTATCATTTGCCCTCATAACAGCGCTGTAGAGATGTGTTGCCTTGCTAGGAGAACCCCCGATGAGTCATGTGTTGGACGACCTGGTCGACCTGTTGAGCCTCGAACCCATCGAGGAAAACCTGTTCCGTGGACGCAGCCAGGACCTGGGCTTCCGCCAGTTGTATGGTGGGCAAGTGCTGGGCCAGTCGTTGTCGGCAGCCAGCCAGACGGTCGAAGACGCACGCCATGTTCATTCATTGCACGGTTACTTCCTGCGCCCTGGCGATGCCAGCCTGCCGGTGGTGTATTCGGTGGACCGCGTGCGCGATGGCGGTAGCTTCAGCACCCGGCGGGTGACGGCGATCCAGAAGGGCCAGACCATCTTCACCTGCAGCGCCTCGTTCCAGTACGACGAGGACGGTTTCCAGCACCAGGCACCGATGCCTGAAGTGGTCGGCCCGGAGAACCTGCCCAGTGAAGTCGAACTGGCCCGGGCCATGGCCGAGCAACTGCCCGAGCGCATCCGCGACAAGGTGCTGTGTGCCAAACCGATCGAGATCCGCCCGGTCACCGAGCGCGACCCGTTCAACCCCAAGCCCGGCGACCCGGTGAAGTACGCCTGGTTCCGCGCCGACGGCAACCTGCCTGACATTCCGGCCCTGCACAAATACCTGCTGGCCTATGCTTCGGACTTCGGCCTGTTGACCACTGCGTTGCTGCCGCATGGCAAATCGGTGTGGCAACGCGACATGCAGATCGCCAGCCTCGACCATTCGCTGTGGTTCCACGGCAACCTGCGTGCCGATGAGTGGCTGCTGTACGCTACCGACAGCCCCTGGGCGGGCAATGCCCGTGGCTTCTGCCGTGGCAACATCTTCAACCAGGCCGGGCAACTGGTGGCGTCGTCGTGCCAGGAAGGCCTGATCCGCCATCGCAAGGACTGGGCATGAGCCTGGGCGAGGTCCGCAACTGGGTGTTCGACATGGACGGCACCCTGACCGTGGCCGTGCACGACTTCGCCGCCATCCGCGTGGCGCTGGACATCCCGGCCGAGCACGACATCCTCACCCACCTGGCGGCCCTGCCGGCCGACGAGGCGGCGGCCAAGCATGCCTGGCTGCTGGAGCACGAGCGCGACCTGGCGGTTGCCTCCAGGGCGGCGACCGGGGCGGTGGAGCTGGTGCGCGAGCTGGCCGAGCGGGGTTGCCGATTGGGCATTCTGACCCGCAATGCCCGTGAGCTTGCGCATGTGACGCTGGAGGCCATCGGCCTGGCGGACTGCTTCCCGGTCGAGCACATTCTCGGGCGCGACGAAGCCGCGCCCAAGCCGAGCCCGGACGGCTTGTTGAAGATCGCCAGTGCCTGGGGTGTGGCACCCCATGAGCTGGTGATGGTGGGGGATTATCGGTTCGACCTGGACTGTGGGCGTGCAGCAGGGGCGCGCACGGTGCTGGTGAACTTGCCGGACAACCCATGGCCGGAACTGGTGGACTGGCATGCGGCCGATTGCCGGGCCTTGAAGGTAATGCTGGGCTGAGTTTCTTGGCAGTGCTGGCCCTATCGCCGCCAAGCCCGCTGCCACAGGTACTGCACAGCTCTCAGGGCCAGTGGCGCCCTTGTGGGCGCTGGCTTGCCGGCGACAGGGCCGGACCTGTCTATGCTGAACCTCATTCTTTTCCCTGAACGGAGACCCCACCCATGACCAGCAAGGCCATCTACGTACAACCCGGCGGCGGCTACGACAAGGTCGAAGTCGGCACCTGCGAGGCCCCCGCACCCCAGGCCGGCGAGATCACCGTTCGCCTGCACGCCAGCTCCCTCAACTACCACGACTTCGCGGTGGTCAGCGGCATGTGGGGGCCGAGCGAGCGGCGCATTCCCATGGCCGATGGCGCAGGCGAAGTGGTCGCGGTGGGGAGCGGTGTCAGCGAGTTCCAGGTCGGCGACAGTGTGGTCAGCACCTTCTTCCCCGACTGGCTGGATGGCCAGGCCAATGTCGAGGGTTTCGCCAGGGTGCCTGGCGATGGTCTCGATGGTTATGCCCGCGAACAGGTCACCGCCCGTGCCAGCGCCTTCACCCTGGCGCCCAAGGGCTTCAGCCACGCCGAAGCCGCTACCCTGACCACCGCCGGCCTCACCGCCTGGCGCGCGCTGATGAGCGATGACCACCTCAAGCCCGGCGATACGGTGCTGGTGCAAGGTACCGGCGGCGTGTCGATCTTCGCCCTGCAGTTCGCCAAGCTCGCCGGCGCCACGGTGATCGCTACCTCGTCCAGCGACGCCAAGCTCGAACGTTTGAAGGCCCTGGGGGCCGATCACCTGATCAACTACAAGAGCACCCCGGCCTGGGGTGAGAAAGCGCGCGAGCTGACCGGCAACCGCGGCGTCGACCATGTGATCGAAGTGGGCGGCCCGGCGACGTTGGAGCAGTCGATGATTGCCGCGCGCATCGGTGGGCATGTGTCGTTGATCGGTATCCTCACCGGCGTGGCCGGGCAGTTGCCGCTGGTGCAGGCGCTGGTGCGGCAGATTCGCCTGCAGGGCGTGCTGGTGGGCAGCCGCGCCCAGCAGCAGGCCATGGTGCGGGCAATCGATGCCAATGGTTTGCGGCCGGTAGTGGACAAACATTTCGAGCTGGAACAGATCGTCGAGGCGTTCCGCTACCAGGAGAGCAACCGGCATTTCGGCAAGATCTGCCTGACCTGGTAACTACGCCTGCAAGGGCTTCGTGCAGGAGCGGCCTTGCGTCGCGATGGGCTGCGTAGCAGCCCCTCGGCTTGCGCACACAAGCTGAAAACCGGCGGCCGCTTTGCGGCCCTGTCGCGACGCAAGGCCGCGTCTACCGGAGAGGGTCAGGCCTGTTCGGGCAGCAGGCGATCGCGGCTATTGGACAGGTGCAGGCAAATGGCCGCCCGTGCCGCGTCCGGGTCTCGCCGGCGAATCGCATTGAGGATCGCCTCATGCTCGAGGTTGGCCAGGTACGCTTGCCGCGCCAGCTTCGCCCCGCTGCGCTCAGCCAACGCCATGCGGTTGCGCGGGATCAGGCCATTGCCCAGTTGCAGCAGCATCTCGGTGAAGTACAGGTTGCCGGTGGCCTCGGCAATCAACAGGTGAAAGCGCCGATCGGCCTCGATGCAGCTGTCGCCCGCGGCGGCCAGGTCCTGGTAGTCATCCAGCGCCTGGCGCATGCGTGCCAGGTGCCCATCATCACGGCGCAGCGCGGCCAGGGCGGCAGCCTGGCCTTCCAGGCCAATGCGCAGCTCCAGCAGGTCGCGCACATTTGCCGCGCTTTCCGCCGCGATGCGCAGGCCAGCCTGGGCCTGGCGCTCCATCACGAAGGTCCCGATACCGTGGCGTGGTTCCACCAGCCCCGATGCTTGCAGTTTCGACAAGGCTTCGCGGACAACGGTGCGGCTGACCCCGTGTTCGCGTACCAAGGTGTTCTCCGAGGGCAGTTTGTCGCCTGGCTTGAAGGTGCCCAGCAAAATCTGCTGGGTCAGGCTGGAGACCAGGTCGTGGGCTCGGCTGTGGCCGTATTTGCGTACGCGTTCGGGTTCCATGATGTGATCCGTTGCTGTCAGTGCTTGTATGACAAGTTAATCGATAGAAATATTTTTTGCTGATTTTTGCCACGCTCCAGACGTTCCATAGCGTGGCTATTCCTGCACGTTTTCGACAATTTTCCATTTTGACAGCTTGTATTTTGCAATTTTGACGACATTGTTGAGCTTGTCGTACAACTGCGCCGCGCATATGCTCCCTCCCACTGCCATGTCAGACAACTCCGCCCCGCACAAAAACAATTAGTGGGAGATCCGCAAGTGAACGATACCCTCGCTCCATCGACCCGGACTGACGGCGACGCGCTGGCCAGCGCCGTGGCCAAGGTCAAACGCCACGTCCTGCCGCTGTTCGTCATCATGTTCATCGTCAACTACCTCGACCGCGTCAACATCGGCTTTGTCCGCCCGCATCTGGAAAGCGACCTGGGCATCAGTGCCGCGGCGTATGGCTTTGGCGCCGGGTTGTTCTTCATCGGCTATGCGTTGTTCGAGGTGCCTTCGAACATGCTGCTGCAAAAGGTCGGCGCGCGCCTGTGGCTGACCCGCATCATGTTCACCTGGGGACTGGTGGCCACGGCCATGGCCTTCGTGCAGAACGAAACCCAGTTCTACGTGCTGCGCTTTCTGCTCGGCGTGGCCGAAGCGGGCTTTTTCCCCGGGGTAATCTACTACTTCACCCGCTGGCTGCCTGCCGCCGAGCGTGGCAAGGCAATTGCCATCTTCCTCAGTGGTTCGGCGCTGGCCTCGCTGATTTCCGGGCCGCTGGCCGGGGCGCTGATGCAGCTTCAGGGCCTGGGCATGCATGGCTGGCAATGGATGCTGTTCATCGAAGGCATGGCCTCGGTGGCGCTGTGTTTCTTCGTGTTCTTCTGGCTCGATTCCAGGCCACAGGATGCCAAGTGGCTGAGCCAGGCCGAGCAGGACGCGCTGGTGGCCACCATCGATCGCGAGCAGCGTGAACGCGAAGCCGTTGCAGCGGACAAGCCATCGACCTGGAGCCTGCTCAAGGACCGCCAGATCCTGCTGTTCTGCCTGATCTACTTCTGCATCCAGCTGACCATCTACGCCGCCACCTTCTGGCTGCCGAGCATCATCAAGCGCATGGGCGACCTCAGCGACCTGCAGGTCGGTTTGTTCAACTCGATCCCCTGGCTGATCTCGATCCTGGCCATGTATGCCTTCGCCGCCGGCTCCGCGCGCTGGAAGTTCCAGCAGGCCTGGGTAGCGGGGGCGCTGGTGGTCGCAGCCATCGGCATGTTCATGTCCACCACCGGCGGGCCGGTGTTCGCCTTTGTTGCGGTGTGCTTCGCGGCGATTGGTTTCAAGTCGGCGTCTTCGCTGTTCTGGCCGATCCCGCAGGGTTACCTGGATGCACGCATCGCCGCAGCGGTGATCGCCCTGATCAACTCGATCGGCAACCTCGGTGGCTTCGTCGCCCCCACCACCTTCGGCCTACTGGAGCAGCAGACCGGGTCGATCCAGGGCGGCTTGTACGGCCTGGCGGTGACCTCGGTGCTGGCCGCGATTGCCGTGTTCTTCATACGCACGCGCCCGAAGGGCGCCCCTTCCGACGACCTCAAGGCCCCTTCGGCCTTGGGCCAGAGCCACTGATGACTGCGAGACAACAACCATGAACCTGCAGACAACCCCCGCCATCCACACCGACACCCCGGTGGTCACCGACCTGCGCGTCGTCCCCGTCGCCGGCCATGACAGCATGCTGCTCAACCTCAGTGGCGCGCATGGCCCGTTCTTCACCCGTAACGTGGTGATATTGCGCGACAGCGCTGGCAATACCGGCCTGGGCGAAGTGCCCGGTGGCGAAAAGATTCGCCAGACCCTGGAAGACGCCCGCAGCCTGGTGCTTGGCCAGCCGATCGGCCATTACCAGCGCGTGCTCAATGCCATGCGCCAGACCTTCGCTGCCCGCGATTCGGCCGGGCGTGGCCTGCAGACCTTCGACCTGCGCATTACCGTGCATGCGGTGACCGCCATGGAGTCGGCGCTGCTCGACCTGCTCGGCCAGCACCTGAACGTGCCGATGGCGGCACTGCTGGGCGAAGGGCAGCAACGCGATGCGGTGAAGATGCTTGGCTACCTGTTCTACATCGGCGACCGCAAGCAGACCGACCTGGCCTACCGCAACGAAGCCGACAGCGACGATGACTGGTTTCGCCTGCGCCACGAAACAGCGCTGAGCCCCGACGCGGTGGTGCGCCTGGCCGAGGCCGCCGAGGCGCGCTACGGCTTCAGCGACTTCAAGCTCAAGGGCGGGGTGCTGCGTGGCGAGGAGGAAATGGAAGCGGTGACGGCCCTGGCCGAACGCTTCCCGCAAGCGCGCATCACTCTAGACCCGAACGGCGCCTGGTCGTTGCAGCAGGCTATTGCCCTGTGCCGTGACAAGCACGCTGTGCTGGCTTACGCCGAGGACCCGTGTGGTGCCGAGGACGGTTATTCGGGCCGTGAGGTGATGGCCGAGTTCCGCCGCGCTACCGGCTTGCCCACGGCGACCAACATGATCGCCACCGACTGGCGGCAGATGGGCCATGCGATCCAGTCACAGGCGGTCGACATTCCCTTGGCCGACCCGCATTTCTGGACCTTGCAGGGCTCGGTACGGGTGGCGCAGATGTGCAACGACTGGGGGCTGACCTGGGGGTCGCACTCCAACAACCACTTCGATATTTCGCTGGCGATGTTCACTCAGGTGGCGGCGGCAGCGCCGGGCGAGATCACCGCAATCGATACCCACTGGATCTGGCAGGACGGCCAGTGGCTGACCCGCGAGCCGCTGCGCATCGTCGATGGCCATGTGCGTGTGCCGGCGCGGCCAGGGCTGGGGGTGGAGCTGGATGAAGCGCAATTGGCCAAGGCCCATGAGTGCTACCGCAACATGGGCCTGGGCGCGCGCGATGACAGCGTGGCGATGCAGTTCCTGATTCCTGGCTGGCGCTTTGATAACAAGCGGCCTTGCCTGGTGCGCTGAGGCGGGTACAGGCCAGATGTAGCAAATGGGGCCCCGGTAAACCGGGGCTTTTTTGTTGATGCTGAACGTGGCTGGCCATGGCAGCACACATCCAGATGAAGAAACAAAAGCCGCGGATTGGCCGTTGTCGCCAGCGGACACGCCATTGGCAAAATCTGGCGCTGGTGAAAACGGCCTGTCGTGATCGAACAGTTCCGGGGCGTTCTCGTGTAATTTCCCACAGCCCTGCGCGGCTTAAATGAACCCCGACCTATGCGGACACCTGCTCTGTGACGCGTGCCAAATATCAACAACAGTGCGCGAGTAATGTGTCGACTTATTGATTTCAAAGGAGATATTTTCGCCTACGCCTGCCCGTCCTTCCTTGTGTCAGCAAAAAGAGAACAACATCAATGAACACCGTGGGATCTGATGGCAACCTTGCCCAAGGTTTCAAGCCTCGTCATGTAACGATGCTGTCCATTGCCGGCATCATCGGCGCCGGACTTTTCGTCGGCTCTGGCCATGCCATCGCGGCAGCCGGGCCAGCTACCATACTCTCCTATTTCGTGGCCGGGGCCCTGGTGGTGCTGGTCATGCGCATGCTCGGCGAAATGGCCGTTGCACACCCCGACACCGGTTCGTTTTCAACCTATGCCGACCAGGCCATCGGCCGCTGGGCCGGCTATACCATCGGCTGGCTGTACTGGTGGTTCTGGGTACTGGTGATTCCCATCGAAGCGCTGGCCGCCGGGCATGTACTGAATGCCTGGTTCCCGCAGGTGGACAGCTGGATCTTCGCCCTGGCCTCGGTGTTGCTGCTGGCCGGCACCAACCTGTTCAGCGTGGCCAAGTACGGCGAGTTCGAGTTCTGGTTCGCGATCCTCAAGGTCACTGCCATTCTCGGTTTCATCGGCCTGGGCTTCGCTGCGCTGATGGGCTGGTTGCCCAACCGCGAAGTCAGCGGCCTGAGCAGCCTGATGGCCGAGCATGGCGGCTTCGCACCGAAGGGCTGGTCGGCGGTGGTTGGCGCGTTCATTACCGTGATGTTCAGCTTCATCGGTACCGAGGCGGTGACCATCGCCGCCTCCGAGTCCAGCGACCCGTCGCGCAACATCGCCAAGGCCACCCGCTCGGTGATCTGGCGCATCAGCACCTTCTACATCCTGTCGATCTTCGTGATCATTTCGGTGGTGCCGTGGAACGACCCGCAACTGGCCGTGGTGGGCTCGTACCAGCGCGCACTGGAGATCATGAACATCCCCAACGCGGCCTTCATGGTCGACCTGGTGGTGCTGGTGGCGGTGACCAGCTGCATGAACTCGTCGATCTACATCGCCTCGCGGATGATGTATTCGCTGGCCAAGCGTGGTGACGCGCCGGCCATGCTCAACAAGACCTCCAAGGTCGGCGTGCCGCGTGCCGCAGTATTCGGCAGCACCCTGATCGGCGCGGCCATCGCTGTCCTCAACTACTTCGCGCCGAAGGGCGTGTTCGAGTTCCTGCTGGCCAGCTCCGGTGCCATCGCCTTGCTGGTGTACCTGGTCATCGCCATTTCCCAGCTGCGCATGCGCCGCCGCCTGGAGCGCGAGAACACCGAACTGAAGTTCCGCATGTGGCTGTTCCCGTACCTGACCTGGGCGGTGATCCTGTTCATTGGCGGGGCACTGGCAGTGATGATGTTTACGCCTGAACACCGGGCGGAAGTCAGCTCGACGTTGGGCCTGGCGATCGTGATTTCCTTCCTTGGGATCGTCACTTCGCGAGGCCACGCGCAACCCGTAGGGGTGCGTTCGATGGGGTGATTGGGTTCACCTGGCGGTAAGGCAAAGGGCACCAGTGGATGGTGCCCTTTGTTTTTTGCAGGTTTGTCGCCACCAAAAAAAGTCTCACCGCAGGCGAGACAATCTTGAAAATAAATGAGGTGATTTCTCATTCTCGTTCGGCATGTAGGGAAGGCCGGAATACAGGCCAGTCTGCCGATCCCTCTACGGAGCGAGAAAATGAGTTCGACCCCGGTTCCACAGCGCCATCCCTTGAGCCGCGCTTTGCACGGTGTTTTCCTGGGCCTGGTTGTCAGCAATTGTGCGCTACCTGCGCTGGCGCAATCTGCAACGTCCGAGCCCGACAGCCAGCTACAGCAGTGGAATATTCCTGCTGGCCCGCTGGCGCCAGCGCTTGACCGCTTTGCCCGCCAGGCAGGTGTCAGCCTGTCCTTCGATGCACAAGCCGTGGCCAACCGCAGCACTACTGGGGTGCAGGGGACGCTGGGCACCTCGGCTGCACTCTCGTCACTGCTACAGGGCACCCAGCTTCAGGCGGAGCAACAAGGACCGGGCGCCTATTTCGTGGCGCCACAACCCGCGCCTGCCGGCCCGCTGGAGCTTGGCGCCAGCGAGGACTACCGCCTGGCACCGGTGATCATCAACGCCAAGGTAAAGGCCAGCGCCGACGATGACAGCAACTCGGTGGTCGCCAAGGAGCTGTGGGTGGGCGGCAAGGTGGCCACCAGCATCCTCAATACGCCCGCTTCCGTGTCTGTGGTGACCAGCAAGGAAATGCAACAGCGCAGCGTCAGCACCACGGAAGAAGCGTTGCAATATACGCCGGGGGTAGTCAGCGACTACTACGGTTCGGACGACCGCAACGACTACTTTCTGATCCGTGGTTTCCAGGCCACCACCTACCGTGACGGCCTGACCTTGAGCTCGATGCGGGGTGTGCGGGAAGACCCTTACGCTTACGAGCGCATCGAGGTATTGCGCGGCGCCAACTCCACGCTGTTTGGCCCGGCAGACCCGGGCGGCTCGGTCAACTTCGTCAGCAAGCAGCCGCGTTTCGAGCAGTTTGGCCAGGGCTACGTGACATACGGCTCGTTCGACCATGCCGAAACCGGCATCGATGTCGGCGATGCACTCAACGAGGAAAAGACCTTGGCCGGGCGCTTCACCGCCAAGCTGCAGAACAGCGACCGAGAGTATGACCACTCCCAGGACGACAACCGCTTCGTCATGGGCGGCCTGACCTGGGCGCCTACCGACTACACCTCGGCCACGATGATCGTGGACTACCTGAAAACCAACAGTTCGCCGAACAGCGGTGGTTATCCACTGGACAAGGAATACGACCGCAGCGATTTCTATGGTGAGCCAGGCTACAACTTCCATGACGTGGAGCGCACCAGCCTCAGCGGCAACATCACCCACGACTTCGACAATGGCTTTGTGCTGCGCAGCAACCTGCGCTACAGCGAGCTGACCGATGACTTCGGCTACGCCTACCTGAGCGACAGCCCCGCGCGGGTTGGCACCGTCATTCCGCGTTACGTGTTCGGCACTGACAGCGATGCCGACCAGCTCAACGGTAACCTGATGCTGCAATACGATGCGCAGTTCGAGCATGTCGACAGCAGCACGTTGGTCGGTGTGGAGTACCTCGATTCGACTACCAGACAAAGCTCGATCTACGGCCTGGCGCCCTCCATCGACATTGCCAACCCGGTATTCACCGGCGTACCGGGCGGCCTTACGCCCTATACCCGGCAGAAGAACGATGCCACTACCAAGGCGGTTTTCCTGCAGCAGAACCTGTCGTTCTACGACCGCGTGATCGCCACTGCCGGCGTGCGCAATGACTCGATGGAGCTGTCGAGCAAGGAATACGTCGGTGGTGTCCAGGAAGAGAAGGACAACTTCTCGGAAACCTCCTACCGGGCTGCGCTGACCTACATCGTCAACGACGAGGTTTCCACCTATGTGAGCATGGTGGAATCCGTATCGCCGCCACAGGTTGGCGTTACACCGCAAACGGGCAAGCAGTACGAAGTGGGCGTGAAGTATTCGCCGATGGGGATGGACGCGTTGTTCTCGGCGGCGGTGTATGACCTCACCCAGGAGAACGTCACCATCGCCGTGGTACTGCCCAGCGGCATCATCGAGCAACAGACAGTGGGCGAGTCGCGCGTGCGCGGCCTGGACCTGGAAGCCAAGGCGCAGGTCACCCAGGACTTCAGCGTGATTGGCGCCTACTCGTACATGCAGTCCGAGGTGCTGCGCGGGGCGTTGTATGACGGGTCTTCGCTCAAGGGCAACGAATTCGCCACGGCGCCGAAGCACTCGGGGTCCTTGTGGGGCTACTACAGCATCCCGGGCACCGATGTGAGCGTTGGCCTCGGGGCGCGCTATGTGGGGGCCTACTATATGGACGCGGCCAACACCAAGAAGAGCGATGGCACTACGTTGTTCGACGCTGCGCTGAATTACCAGATCGCCAAGGGGACTGACTTGGCACTTAACGTCAGCAACCTGTTTGACGAGCAGCATGTGGTGGGCTCGGGGACAGCGAACTACTACAACCCGGGGCGGGAGGTGACGGCCAAGCTGAGTTATAGCTGGTAAGGCTGAGGGCGCGGTATCCCGGCCCAACGCCGGGATACCGGGCGTCCGCCAGTAAAATTCGGAGTATCGCAGCGAGGGTGAGCGAGGTGATGACTTTGCAACATAATGTTGCAACAGTTAATCAGTATCATTAACATTCATGTCGCAAGGAGCGCATTTGTCCCTATAAAAACAAGGTCGAAAGAATGCTGAAGATGCTCCTCGTGTACGTTCACCTGATCGCCACCTGTATCGCCCTGGGCAGGGTATTGCTTGCCGATCACAAGCTTTGGAGCTGGCGCAAAGAAGCGCTGGACCAGGCAAAGCAAGAGTACCTGGAAGAAACCAGGAAAATTGCCACCCTCGCATTACTGGCCCTTTGGGGCAGCGGTCTGCTGTTGGTACTTCAGGGGTATCTTCTTGAGGGCACGGCCTACTTGCTCAACCAGAAACTCTGGGCCAAGGTTGCCGTCGTCACGCTGCTGACGCTGAACGGCGGTCTTTTGCATCGCATCGGCTTCCCGTTGTTGCAAAAAGCGCTTTTCGTCCTGTTGCCACGTTCGGACCGTGGCCGTCTGGCACTCCTGGGTGCGTTCTCCATGAGTGGTTGGCTGTTTGCCGCTTTCCTGGGGGTAGCTCGTGCCTGGAACCATGTCATGCCATGCATGCATGTGTTGGCGGTGTTCACGGCCTTCGCTTTGCTGGCTTGTATCGTCGCGCTGGTGGTCGCCAGCAGCGCCGGTACGCTGGAGACTAGCGCTTCATAGTGGCGGACCGACTCGGTTGAGGCTGTTTCCGAGGATGGCCCTGCACCCCTAGCAGGGCCGTGCGGTGTTCAGCGCATCATGCCCAGTTCGGCATCATCCAGCAGCGCCTTGCCCAAGGCGCACAGGTAGTGCGCGGCCCAGATCAGCTTCGGTTTGTCTTCCATCAAACCCTCGATCGTCAGGTCCCGCGCATAGCCCATCAGTTCCGAGGCTTGCTCGCGGGCGTTCTGGCAGGGGATGCCGGGCTCGATGCGGAACAGTGGGTGGGTCTGGTTTTCACCTTGGTAGAAGATGGTTTTACCGACAGTGCATTTGTCGTCTTCGGTAGCCATTGAGCGATTTCCCTGGTGTGTTAGATGCCTGGGCTGGCGCTATCGCCGGCAAGCCGGGCTCCCACGCGTTTGGCGCCAGCCGGCCCATTGGCTAATCAGTGCACTTGCTGCGGGTGCGCTGGCTTTTGGATCTGCGCCAGCGCTGAGTCGAGCAGTTTGCGCAAGGCTTCAAGCTCGTGCATCGATGCCGTGATCAATAGCGATACCGGCGATCTCGGCTGCATCAGTACTGCCTGCTGGGCTACCGCTTCTGCACAGAGCGCGTAGTCCGAGGCCAGCATGAGGGTATCTTCCAGGGAATGGAGGTAATGGGGTGGATCGGGGACGATCTTAAGCATGGTGTGGCTCCTGTCGTAGTGAAGCGACCACCCGCCGCGGCTAAACAGTAGGGTGGCAGCTGTACGCGGGTTAGCCGACCGGGACGTCAGGCACCCGGCGCACCCGAAGGTGCCCCACGCACAGCCGCCATAAGGCGCCAATGCCGATTGCTCGGGATTGCACGGCTGTAGTGTCTGACGATGTCGGGCGGCTAAACCCGGTCGTTGGAGGGCAACGACACGCCGAGACTAGAGCCCGCATCCAGCACCTGCAACGGAAAACAGGCGCTGGGAGTATCTTTGGGAAACGGCCTACAAGGAAGGGGATAAATCCGATTTTTCGGCGCGCACACCTAAAACCCAGGCACAAAAAAAAGACGCTCGAGGGCGTCTTTTTTCTGGAATTTGGTGGAGCCGGGGGGATTTGAACCCCCGTCCGCCAGTACTCCGCTGTCGGTACTACATGCTTAGCCGTGTCTACTGAGTTAATCCGCAGCCGCCCGACGGGCAGGGTGCTTTGGACGAGTTGGGTGAGTTTTAGTCGCTTTGCCCCCAACGTGCTACACGACGATCCTGTTCTGTATGACAATCATTTCGGGTTTACAGGCATCCCCTGATGATTGCTGGAGCCGAAGCTACCAGGAGAGCGGGCTCAGCTGCTTACGCAGCGAGAGCGTAACCCTCGTAGTTTTCGTCATTGGCAACTATAGAAAGTTGCAACAGTGGATTTACGAGTTCTGTTACCAACTCGGCATGCACCTAGAGTTTCGCTACCGGCGTCGAATCCTAATCGGCCCCACACTAGCTCTAAGCTAACGCACCTTACGGTACGTGAGGCGGAGTATACGCCATTGTGCGGGCGACGTCGACAGCAGGGCCCGTCGCCCGCGCCTGGGGTCACGAGCCGCTGTTGCTGTCGCTGCCTTTTTCGGTCTTGTCCAGGCGCTCCAGCACCTTGCTGGTGATGGCGATGCATTCCTTGGTGTCGCCTGCGGCCTGGGCAGCCTTGGCCTTGTCGACGTGCTCGGTGATGGCCTTGTCCAGGCCTTCGGACGTGGCGCCGAGGGTGGCCATGTTGTCGTCGATCTTCTGCAGGTTGGTGGCGCAGAGGTCTTCGGCGGCAAACACCGGTGAAGCCAGCAGGGTGGCGGCCGCGAACAGGGCCGAAAGCGCGGTACCTTTCATGGGAGTCTCCTCTGGGGCCTCTGGAAGGTGGGCCTGTAAGGTGGACTGCGGGGGATTGGTGAGGGTTCCGTCGGGATGGTGGCGGGGTGAAATGAAGGGGATGGCACCGGCTTTGCCGGTGTTCGCGGGTGAACCCGCTCCCACAGGTACAGCGTGGGCCCAAAGCCGGAGCAATATCTGTGGGAGCGGGCGTGCCCGCGAAACAGACACCGCGGTGTATGGCACCGGCTGCGCCGGTGTTCGCGGGCATGCCCGCTCCCACACAGATTGCAGCGGCCGCTGGATTGCGTAAACGCTCAGATACGGCGCGGGCGGGTGACGCGGTCTACCAGGTAGACCAGGCCGTGGTAGTCGATGCCGCTGTGGCTGGACAGCCCGATCTCGCAGGTGCGGCTGGTGGAAATGCCTTCGCTGCAGTACTGCACCGCGTCCTTGAGGCTGCGCAGCGAGTGGGCGTTGAGCTCGGGGGTGGTGAAGCCTTTGTCGCCGGCAAAGCCGCAGCAATGAATGCCTTCGGGGATCACCACCTGCTTGCTGCAACGCCGCGCCAAGTCGATCAGCGCCTGGCTTTCCCCCAGGTGCTGGGTACTGCAGGTGACGTGCACGGCCACGGGCTCGTCCTGAGGGGTGAACTCCAGGCGGTCGAGCAGGTGGGTGCGGATGAAGCGCACCGGGTCGTACAGGTCCAGCCGGCTTTCACCCAGGTCCTGGACCAGGCGCAGCGTGCACGGGCTGGTGTCGCAGTAGACCGGGTCGAGGCCACCGCGGCTGGCGTGCAGCAGGGCATTGATCAGCTCCTGGCGCTTGTGTTCGGCCTGCTCGGGGTAGCCCTTGGAGGCGAACGGCTGGCCGCAGCACAGGCTGTCGGCGTTGTCGGGAAACACCACCTGGTAGCCGGCCTTTTCCAGCAACGCGCGGGTTTTGTCCAGTAGCGAACTTTGCTCGCGGTCGGCATAGGCCGGGCCCATCACCCGTGAAACGCACGCCGCCAGGTACACCACGCGCGGGCGGGCGTCGTGGCTGGCCGGGCCGACGGGCAGCGGGCGCAGGGGTTGCGGCATGGCCGGGGTCCACTGTGGCAGGCGGCCCTTGCTGGCCTTGCTCAACGTGGCGCTCAGGCGGCCCAGGCGCGGGGCACCAAGCAACTTGCGCGCGGTGTTGGCAGCGCTCAGGGTCAGGCGTGCGCCACCCAGGGCGGTGTGGAAGTTGTCGGCCAGCCAGTCGGCGGTCTTGGTGTGGTCAGCGGCCTGGTTGCGCAGTTTCTTCACCAGTTCACCGGTGTTGATGCCCACCGGGCAGCGCTGGGCGCACAGGCCGGTGGCGGCGCAGGTGTCGATGCCCTGGTACTGGTAGGCCCGGCGCAGCTCCCGGGTGTCGATGCCGGCGCGTTGCTTGGCCTGGATGTCACGCCACATGACGATGCGTTGGCGCGGGCTGAGGGTCAGGCCCTTGGAGGGGCACACTGGCTCGCAGAAACCGCATTCGATGCACTTGTCGACGATCTCGTCGGCGGCCGGCAGCGGCTTGAGGTTCTTCAGGTGGATGTCCGGGTCTTCGCTCAGCACCACGTCGGGGTTGAGGATGCCGTTGGGGTCGAGCAGGCGCTTGAGTTTCCACATCAGCTGGTAGGCGTCACTGCCCCATTCCAGCTCGACGAACGGCGCCATGTTGCGCCCGGTGCCGTGCTCGGCCTTGAGTGAACCACCGAACTCCACTGCCACCAGCTGTGCCACGTCGTCCATGAACGCCTGGTAACGGGCGACTTCCGCGGCGCTGTTGAAGCCTTGGGTGAAAACGAAGTGCAGGTTGCCTTCCAGCGCATGGCCGAAAATGATCGCTTCGTCATAGCGGTGCTTGTCGAACAGCTGGATCAGCCGGTTGACGCCTTCGGCCAACTGCTCGACCGGGAAGGTGACGTCTTCGATGATCACCGTGGTGCCGGTCTGGCGCACGGCGCCGACGGCGGGGAAGGTGTCCTTGCGGATTTTCCACAACTGGTTGTACACGGCCGGGTCTTCGCTGAAGTCGACCTGCTGTTCCAGCGGGAAGTCGGCGATCGCGGCCATTACCTGTTGCAGCTGTTCGTGCAGCAGGCTCTGGCTGGCGGCGCGGGATTCGATCAGCAGGGCGCAGGCGTTGCCCGACAGGCCTTTTACCCACAACGGCATGCCGGGCATGTTCTGCACCGAGCGCAGGCTGCGGCGGTCGAGCAGCTCTACCGCCGAAACCGGTTGCTGCTTGAGCACGGTCACCGCGCGGCAGCAGCTTTCGACGCTGGGGAACACCAGTAGGGCGCTGGCCTTGTGCGGGTGGTCGGGCACGGTGTTGTAGGTGACTGCGCTGATGAAGCCGAGGGTGCCTTCGGAGCCGACCAGCAGGTGCTGCAGGATGTCCAGCGGTTGGTCGTAGTCGACCAGTGCATTCAGCGACAGGCCGGTGGTGTTCTTCAGCCGGTACTTGTGCCGGATGCGCTCGGCCAGTGCGGTGTTGGCACGGGTCTCGCGGCCCAGGCGGGCCAGCGCTTCCAGCAGCTCGGCGTGGCTGGTTTCGAAGGCGGCGACACTGGCCGGGTCTTCGCTGTCCAGGCGCGTGCCGTCGGCCAGCACCAGGCGCAGGCCGGCCAGGGTTTGGTAGGTATTCTGCGCGGTGCCGCAGCACATGCCACTGGCGTTGTTGGCGACGATACCGCCGATCTTGCAGGCGTTGATCGAGGCCGGGTCGGGGCCGATCTTGCGCCCGAACGGGGCCAGCCAGGCGTTGGCCTGGGCGCCGATGACCCCTGGCTGCAGGCGGATCTGCTCACCCTGGCCACGGATTTCGCGGCCGTTCCAGTTGTCACCGAGCACGATCAGCACCGAGTCGCTGATGGCCTGGCCGGACAGGCTGGTGCCAGCGGCGCGGAAGGTGACCGGCACCCGCTCGCGCTGGGCCAGTTTGATCAGGCCGACCACTTCGTCCTCGCTCTCGACGCGTACCACCAGCTTGGGGATCAGCCGGTAGAAGCTGGCGTCAGTGCCGAAGGCCAGGGTGGCTGTAGGGTCGTCGAAGCGGCGTTCGGCGGGGATCAGGCGCTCGGCATCACGCAGGAACGCGGCAGGCAGGCTCATGCAGTCTCCTCGCGGGGCTGTGGCATCTTTGCACCACATGCCCCGGGTCAATCAGGCGGTCGTTGTTGCAGGCGTCAGGCGCCCAGTTCGCGTACCAGCGAGTCGCGGGTGATTTCGCTGATCGACTTGGCACCGGTCAGCACCATGGCCACGCGCATTTCCTTCTCGAACAGCTCCAGCAGGTTCTTAACCCCGGCCTGGCCGTGTACGGCCAAGGCGTAGAGGAAGGCGCGGCCGATCAGCACGGTGTCGGCGCCCAGGGCGATCATGCGCACCACGTCGAGGCCGCTGCGGATGCCCGAGTCAGCGAGGATCTTCAGCTCACCCTTGACCGCGTCGGCAATCGCCGGCAGGGCACGGGCGCTGGACAGCACGCCGTCGAGCTGACGGCCGCCATGGTTGGATACGACAATACCGTCGGCGCCGAACCTGACCGCATCACGAGCATCATCGGCATCGAGGATGCCCTTGATAATCATCGGGCCGTCCCAGAAGTCGCGGATCCATTCCAGGTCTTTCCACGAAATCGACGGGTCGAAGTTGTTGGCCAGCCAGCCGATGTAGTCGGCCAGGCCGGTAGGGTTGCCACGGTAGGCGGAAATATTGCCCAGGTCGTGTGGGCGGCCCATCACGCCGACATCCCACGCCCACTCGGGGTGGGTCATGGCCTGCAGCACGCGGCGCAGTGGGCCGTGCTTGCCGCTCATGCCGGAATGCGCGTCGCGGTAGCGGGCGCCGGGGGTGGGCATGTCGACGGTGAACACCAGGGTCTTGACCCCGGCAGCCTTGGCCCGCTCCAGGGCGTTGCGCATGAAGCCACGGTCCTTGAGCACGTACAGCTGGAACCACATCGGCCGGTCGATGGCTGGCGCTACTTCTTCGATCGGGCACACCGACACCGTGGACATGGTGAACGGAATGCCATGCGCCGCCGCCGCGCGCGCCGCCTGCACTTCGCCACGGCGGGCGTACATGCCGGTGAGGCCGACCGGGGCCAGGGCCACCGGCATGCTCAGGGTTTCGTCGAACAGGCGGGTCTCGAGGCTGAGCTCGGACATGTTCTTCAGCACGCGCTGGCGCAGGGCGATGCCGGCCAGGTCGGAGACGTTGTGGCGCAGGGTGTGCTCGGCGTAGGCACCGCCGTCGGCATAGTGGAACAGGAAAGGAGGCAGCTTGCGTTGGGCCGCGGCGCGATAGTCGGTAGAGGCGGAAATGATCATGGATTCTCGCAGCGTTGCTTGTGGGGGATTGCCGGGCGCACCAGGGCGCCCGGCCCCTTTCACTTTAGTGATGGACCAGCATGCCGGTCAGCCAGTAGGCCTGGATCAGGGTGATCAGGCCGACGAGGGTGGCGAAGAACAGGCTGTGCTTGACGGTGAAGCGGAACAGGTCGGATTCCTTGCCGACCAGGCCAGTGGCGGCGCAGGCCACGGCGATCGATTGCGGCGAGATCATCTTGCCGGTTACCCCGCCGCTGGTGTTGGCTGCAACCAGCAAGGTGTCGTTGACCCCGATCTGGTGCGCGGTGGTGGCCTGCAGCGAGCTGAACAAGGCGTTGGACGAGGTGTCCGAGCCGGTCAGGAACACGCCCAGCCAGCCGAGGAACGGCGAGAAGAACGGGAACGCCGCGCCGGTACCGGCCAGCACCAGGGCCATGGTGGAGGACATGCCCGAGTAGTTGGTGACGAAGGCGAACGCCAGCACCATGCCGATCGACAGGATCGGCCAGCGCAGTTCCCAGAAGGTTTCCTTGAAAGTGGTCAGACCAGTTTTGAAGTTGATCTTCAGCACCGCCATGGAAATCAGCGCCGAGAGGAAGATCGCGGTGCCGGTGGCAGAGATCGGGTCCAGCTTGAACACCGCCGGCATGGCGGTTGGCGCAGCCACGATTGGTGCGGCCTTGATCACCAGCTGGTCGAGGTGCGGGATGGCGAAGTTGAACACGAAGTTGTACATCGAGCCGCCTGCCGCAAAGGCCGCCTTGAACGGCTTCAGGGTCCAGATGGTGACCAGTACGGTGAGGATCAGGAACGGCGACCAGGCCTTGAAGATCTGGCCAAGGCTGTAGGGGCTTGGCTGGCTGCCACTTGGCTGCACCACGGCGGCGCCCACGCTGCCTTTGGCTTCGGCGAACGAGCGCTTGGGCTGCCAGACTTTCAGGAACAGGGTCAGGGCGATCAGGCTGGCCAGGGCCGAGGTGATGTCCGGCAGCTCCGGGCCGATGAAGTTCGAGGTGAAGTACTGGGTAACGGCGAAGCTCAGGCCGGCAACCAGGGCGGCAGGCCAGGTTTCCTTCACGCCGCGCAGGCCGTCCATCATGAATACCAGCCAGAATGGCACGAACAGCGACAGCAGCGGCAGCTGGCGACCGGTCATGGCGCCGATGTGGAAGGCGTCGATGCCGGTGACCTGGCCGGCCACGATGATCGGGATGCCCAGGGCGCCGAAGGCCACGGGCGCGGTGTTGGCGATCAGGCACAGGCCGGCGGCGTACAGCGGGTTGAAGCCCAGGCCCACCAGCAGCGCGGCAGTGATTGCCACCGGTGCGCCAAAGCCCGCCGCACCTTCCAGGAAGGCACCGAAGCAGAAGCCGATCAGCAGCACTTGCAGGCGCTGGTCGTCGGTAATCGACAGCACCGAGCTGCGGATCACTTCGAACTGGCCGCTCTTGACCGTGAGTTTGTACAGGAACACCGCGGCAACGATGATCCAGGCGATTGGCCAGAGGCCATAGAGGAAGCCGTACCCGGCGGCGGCGAACGCCATGTCGACAGGCATCTGGAAGGCAAAGATTGCCACCAGGATCGACAACGCCAGGGTGATGCTGCCGGCCACGTGGCCTTTGAGGCGGAACACGGCCAGGGCAAGGAAGAAGAACACGATGGGGATGACCGCCGCCAGTGCGGACAGGCCGAGACTACCAAGCGGGCTATAGAATTGTTGCCAGGTTTGCATATGGGGTGGCCCCTAATTGTTGTTGGTCAGGCACTGGCATTGGATAATTGGTAAGACCAATTTACAATGACTGGTCGCTAGGTTAAAAGCGCTGTCGTGGGTGTGTCAATTTGTCCCGTGCAAAACTTTGGTCGTGTGCCGATGAGTGGGCGCCTGATGCGCAGGGAAAAACATCACCTGATGGTGTTTGCACAGCCCTGGATCGGCGAGAATAGGCACCCCCGGAAATCTGCCGGGGGTTTGTGGAGAGCATGTGATGGTTTTTGATCAGGTCCGCCAACGGCGCCTGTCCGATGACATCGTCGATCGGTTGGAAGGGATGATTCTGGAAGGCACGCTGACCTCCGGGCAGCGGCTGCCGGCCGAGCGCGTCCTGGCCGAGCAGTTCGGCGTGTCCCGCCCGTCACTGCGTGAGGCGATCCAGAAGCTGGTGGCCAAGGGGCTGTTGGTCAGCCGCCAGGGCGGGGGCAATTTCGTTGCCGAGTCGCTGGGCTCGACTTTCAGCGACCCGTTGCTGCAGTTGCTCGAACACAGCGCCGAGGCGCAACGTGACCTGCTCGAGTTTCGCCATACCCTGGAAGCATCTTGCGCCTATTACGCCGCCCAGCGTGCCACCGAGCCAGACCGGGCGCGGCTGAAGGCGGCCTTCGATGCGTTGCAGGACTGCTATGCCCGGGCCGATGAAGTGACCCGGGTGGAAGAGGGCGCGGCCGATGCGCGCTTCCACCTGGCGATTGCCGAGGCCAGCCATAACGCTGTGCTGCTGCACACCATTCGGGGCTTGTTCGACCTGCTCAAGCGCAACGTGGTGACCAACATCGGTGGGATGTACCAGCAACGGGCCGAGACCCGCGACATGCTGATCAGCCAGCACCGGGAGCTGTACCTGGCCATTGTCGAGGGCAGGGCGGACGATGCGCGGGAGGTGTCCAGCCGGCACATTCTGTATGTGCAGGAGGTGCTGGAAGAGGCGCAGGAAGAAGCGCAACGGGTGGCGCGGGCGGAGCGGCGTAGCGGGCGCTGACGCAGTGTCTTCAGGCCTGGTGTAGGGGCGGCCTTGCGTCGCGATGGGGGCGAAGTAGCCCCAAGGCATCGGTCATCGGCCGAAATAGCTGGGGCTGCTTTGCAGCCCATCGCGACGCGAGGCCGCTCCTACACTGACCGTGGCGCCGGGTGGGGAGGTCAGTCTCCCTTGCCCTTGTTGCGCACGGCCCGCTGCAGCTCGCGGTTGGAATCGCGCTCGCGCATGGTGTCGCGCTTGTCGTATTCCTTCTTGCCCTTGCCCAGTGCGATTTCGCACTTGATCAGGTGCTTGCTCCAGTACAGCGCCAAGGCCACACAGGTGTAGCCTTTTTGCGCCACGGCCGCTTCCAGGCGTTCGAGCTCACGCTTGTTCAGCAGCAGCTTGCGCGTACGGATGGGGTCGGCGATGACGTGGGTGCTGGCCGTGGTCAGCGGGGTGATGTGGCTGCCGAACAGCCAGGCCTCACCATCCTTCAGCAGCACGTAGCTGTCAGTCAGGTGTGCCTTGCCGGCTCGCAGGCTTTTTACTTCCCAGCCGGACAGGACCAGCCCGGCCTCGAACTTGTGTTCGATGAAGTAATCGTGTCGCGCCTTCTTGTTTTGCGCGATGGTCCCGGTCGGATGTTTTTTTTGCTTAGCCATAGGGGCGGCATTATAGGCAAGTCGGAGCGTCGTCCGCTATGGGATTTCGGTGTGCTTGAGCCACCGGAATGAATACCGGACAATACGAACGCTGTCATAGCTACACAAACTGTTTTCGGCACGCTGCGAAGCACCGCCACCCAGCCCTGGAAGTGACGCCTGGATGACTACCCATATTCAACGCTCGGCCCTGCTGCCATACCCCGCCAAGGCGCTCTACGACCTGGTCAACGATGTCGCCAGCTACCCGGAATTCTTGCCTTGGTGCTCTGACTCCACGGTGCTCGAAGCCAGCGACACGCAAATGCGCGCCAAGCTTGAAGTGGCCAAGGGTGGCATGAGCCAGCAGTTCGTTACGCGTAACGTGCTGGTGCCGGGGCAGTCCATCGAGATGAACCTTGAGGAAGGGCCATTCACCCAGCTGCATGGCCTGTGGGTGTTCAAGCCGCTCGGGGAAAAAGCCTGCAAGATCAGCCTCGACCTGTCCTTTGATTACGCCGGGCCGATCGTGCGTGCCACGCTGGGCCCGCTGTTCAACCAGGCGGCCAACACCCTGGTCGATGCGTTCTGTCAGCGTGCCAAGCAGCTGAACAGCTGATTGCAAAAGCGGAAATAAAAAGCCCGGAACTGGTCCGGGCTTTTTTGTACCTGCTCGCCGCTTACTGAGGCGAGGTTTCCAGCGGTGCGGGGGTTGGCACCGGGGTGGTCTCGATGGTGTCGATCTCGCGCTGGATGGATTCTTCCACCGAACCTGGCTTGGCCGGTTTCTCTTCTGGCTGCGCGCTAGGCTGCCCTGGCTGAGTGGCCGGGCTGACCGTGGTGTCGCCGCTGCCACCGAGGATTTCCTGGTCGCGGCTGACGCCTGGCATGAAGTCGCCGGACAGGCTCACCAGCTGGTCGCTTTCGTTGAAGAACACGCTCATGCGTTCCTGCTGACGTTTGCCGCCGCCGGGCTGGATGCTGTACAGGTAATCCCAGCGATTGGTGTGGAAGGTGTCCTGGATCAGCGGGTTACCCATGATAAACCTTACTTGCCGACGGGTCATTCCGGGGCGCAATTGGTCTATCATGTCTTGCGTAACGACATTGCCCTGCTGGATGTCGATTTTGTAAACCCCGGGAAACGAGCAACCGGCGAGTGCGAGCAGTCCCACTAGGGTGAGGCTGGTTAGCAAGAGCTTGGTGTTTTGCATCGGTGGGCGACTTCCACTATCTTGGCTGGACAACGTAAACCCCGATCATACCCGTATTAAGAGAAGCTGCGAAGCAGCATCGGCGAGAAAGCTGACCATGGTTGAAAATAGCGAATTGCGCAAAGCCGGTCTCAAGGTGACCCTGCCTCGAGTCAAGATCCTACAGATGCTCGACTCGACCGAGCAGCGTCACATGAGCGCCGAGGATGTCTACAAGGCGCTGATGGAGGCTGGCGAAGACGTGGGCCTGGCCACCGTCTACCGCGTACTGACCCAGTTCGAAGCGGCGGGTCTGGTGGTTCGCCACAACTTCGACGGCGGTCACGCAGTATTTGAATTGGCTGACGGTGGCCACCACGACCATATGGTCAACGTGGATACCAGCGAAGTCATCGAGTTCATGGATGCCGAGATCGAAAAGCGTCAGCGCGAAATCGTGGCCGAGCATGGCTATGAGCTGGTTGACCACAACCTGGTCTTGTATGTGCGTAAGAAGAAATAACGTTTTTCTATCGTTATGAATGACAAAGGCGACCTTCGGGTCGCCTTTGTGCTTTGTGCGGTCTTGAGGTGTTGCGGGCTTCTGTAGGAGCGGCCTTGTGTCGCGAAAGGGCCGCAACGCGGCCCCAGGATTTCGGTATCGATGCATCAATTGCCGGGGCTGCTCTGCAGCCCTTTCGCGACACAAGGCCGCTCCTACAGAAAGCGCGGCATCAGGCCTTGCCGCTTACCACCATCTTGCGCGCATGCGCCAGCGATTCCTTGGTCAGGTCGATGCCACCGAGCATCCGTGCCACTTCCTCGACTCGCTCGCGCTTGCCCAGGCTGGTCACGGCAGTGTGGGTGGTGTCGCTGTTACGCACCTTGTGCACGAACAGGTGATGATGCCCTTGTGCGGCAACCTGCGGCAGGTGAGTCACGGTCAGCACCTGGCCGCGTTCGCCCAGGCGGCGCAACAGCTGGCCGACGATTTCCGCAGTCGGCCCACCGATACCGACGTCGACTTCGTCGAACACCAGGGTGGGAATGCGCGAGGTCTGCGCAGTGATGACCTGGATCGCCAGGCTGATGCGCGACAGCTCGCCACCTGAAGCGACCTTGGCCAGGGCCTTCAGCGGCTGGCCGGGGTTGGCGCTGACCAGCAGTTCGATCTGCTCCAGGCCATGCGGTGACAGGTCGCTGCCCTCGTTTGGTGTCAGGGCGATGCAGAAGCGCCCGCCGGGCATGCCCAGGCGCTGGATCTCCTGCTCTACAGCTACCGCCAGCTGTTGCGCGGCCTGCTGGCGCAGGGCGCTGAGCTCGCGGGCCTTCTCTTTATAGTGCTGGGCGAAGGCAGCCAGCTCCTCACCCAGCCGTTCGATCGATTCGTCACTGGCGTTCAGGCTTTCCAGCTCTTCCATCAACTGCTGCTGCAGGTGGGGCAGTTCGGTGGGGTGTACGCGGTGCTTGCGCGCCAGTGTATAGATGGTGTCGAGGCGTTCTTCCAGGGCCTGCAGGCGCATGGGGTCGGCGTCGAAGTTGTCGAGGAAGCGGTTGAGCTCGCCGACGGCCTCCTCGACCTGGATCTGTGCGCTGGCGATCAGGTTGGCCGCCTCGCTCAGTGCCTTGGGCGCGTGGGTGGCGGCACCCAGGCGGTTGAGGCTGGCGGTGAGGGCGCTGAGCACGTTGCCCGAATCGCTTTCGCTGCATTGGTCGATGACCTGGCGGCAGATGCCGAACAGGGCTTCGGCGCTGGTCAGTTGCTTGTGTTCCTGCTCCAGTTGCTCCAGTTCGTGCTCGCCCAGGCCGAGGTTGTCCAGCTCTTCCAGCTGGTAGCTGAGCAACTGGTGGCGGGCGCGTTGCTCGTCGCCGGAATTGGACAGGCGCTCCAGCTCCAGGCGGGTCTGGTTCCAGCGCTTGGCGGCCAGCTGCACCTGGCGGGCCAGGTCGACGGCACCGGCGTACTCGTCGAGCAGGCGACGGTGGGTGTCGGTCTTCAGCAGCGACTGGTGCTCATGCTGGCTGTGGATATCGATCAGCAGTTCGCCCAGCGCCTTGAGGTCGCCGAGCGGGCAGGGCGTGCCGTTGATGTAGCCGCGGCTGCGGCCTTCGGCGGTGATCACCCGGCGCAGGATGCACAGGCCGTCGTTGTCCAGGTCGCGCTCGGCCAGCCAGGCATGGGCCTCGGGAATGTCCACCAGGTCGAAGGTGGCGAGGATGTCTGCCTTGTCCGTGCCGGGGCGCACCACGCCGCTGTCGGCCCGGTCGCCCAGGGCCAGGCCGAGGGCATCGAGCATGATCGATTTGCCGGCGCCGGTTTCGCCGGTGATGACGGACATGCCGCGGGCGATCTCGAGGTCGAGGTGTTCGACGATGGCGTAGTTGTGGATGGACAGGTGCACCAGCATGAGGGCAGCTCCCGAAAGTCAGGTCTGGTTATTTATACAGTACTTTTTTCAGGCCTGCCAATGCCCTCTGGCGGATTCTGTTGCGACCGGCAAAACCCACGTGCCCCTTGAAGCTGGTTTTTTCGGCCCCATATAGCCGGCAGACACGGCGAGCTTTGCTCGTACAACCGAAATTGCGGAGGAGAGACCCATGGCTGACGAACAGCTGAATGAACAGGACCTTAACGCCGAAGAGGCCGGTGCAGTGGATAACGGCGCCCGCATTCAGGAGCTCGAGGAGCAGCTGGCCGCCGCCAAGGATCAGTCCCTGCGTGTCGCTGCTGAAGCGCAGAACAGCATTCGTCGCGCCGAGCAGGAAGTCGACAAGGCGCGCAAGTTCGCTCTCGAGAAGTTTGCTGGCGACCTGCTGCCGGTGATCGACAGCCTGGAAATGGCCCTGTCGCACCTCAACCCAGAGGACGAACAGGTCAAGAACACGCGTGAAGGCGTCGAGCTGACCCTGAAGATGTTCCAGGACACCCTCAAGCGCTACAACCTCGAAGCCATCGACCCGCACGGCCAGCCGTTCAACCCTGAGCATCACCAGGCCATGGCCATGCAGGAAAACGCCGAGGTAGAGCCGAACAGCGTGCTCAACGTATTCCAGAAGGGTTACCTGCTCAATGGCCGTCTGCTGCGCCCCGCCATGGTGGTGGTCAGCAAGGCGCCGAGCGCGCCGCAACCCTCTATCGATGAAAAGGCTTGAAATCCTTCCGGGCATCCCCATCTAGGTGTCAAGCCTTCAAGTATTACCGCAGTTGGCCAAAGTAGTCGCTGCTACCAAATTCAAGTTTCGGGAGAGTTAACATGGGCAAAATCATCGGTATCGACCTGGGGACCACCAACTCGTGCGTCTCCGTTCTGGAAAACGGTAACGTCAAGGTCATCGAAAACGCCGAAGGCGCGCGTACCACCCCTTCGATCGTGGCCTACGCCAACGACGGCGAAATCCTGGTAGGTCAGTCGGCCAAGCGCCAGGCTGTGACCAACCCGCACAACACCCTGTTCGCAGTGAAGCGCCTGATCGGCCGCCGCTTCGAAGAAGACGTCGTGCAGAAAGACATCAAGCTGGTGCCGTACAAGATCGTCAAGGCCGGCAACGGCGACGCCTGGGTGCAGGCCAGTGGCAAGGACATGGCACCGCCGCAGATCAGCGCCGAAGTGCTGAAAAAGATGAAGAAAACCGCCGAAGACTACCTCGGCGAGCCAGTTACCGAAGCGGTCATCACCGTTCCGGCCTACTTCAACGACAGCCAGCGCCAGGCCACCAAGGACGCTGGTCGCATCGCCGGCCTGGACGTGAAGCGCATCATCAACGAACCGACCGCCGCTGCGCTGGCCTATGGCATGGACAAGGCCAAGGGCGACCACACCGTCATCGTCTATGACCTGGGTGGTGGTACCTTCGACGTATCGGTCATCGAAATCGCCGAAGTCGACGGTGAGCACCAGTTCGAAGTACTGGCCACCAACGGGGACACCTTCCTCGGTGGTGAAGACTTCGACATGCGCCTGATCGACTACCTCGTCGACGAGTTCAAGAAAGAGTCCGGCATGGACCTGAAGAACGATCCGCTGGCTCTGCAGCGCCTGAAGGAAGCTGCCGAGAAGGCCAAGATCGAGCTGTCGTCCTCGCAGTCGACCGACGTCAACCTGCCGTACATCACCGCTGACGCTACCGGTCCGAAGCACCTGAACGTGAAGATCTCCCGCGCCAAGCTGGAATCGCTGGTCGAAGACCTGGTTCAGCGCACCATCGAGCCGTGCCGTATTGCCCTGAAAGACGCTGGCATCGACGTCGGCAAGATCGACGACGTGATCCTGGTCGGCGGCCAGACCCGCATGCCGATGGTGCAGAAGGCCGTTGCCGACTTCTTCGGCAAGGAAGCCCGCAAGGACGTCAACCCGGACGAAGCCGTGGCCATGGGTGCTGCCATCCAGGGCGCCGTACTGGCTGGTGACGTGAAGGACGTACTGCTGCTGGACGTCAGCCCGCTGACCCTGGGTATCGAAACCATGGGCGGCGTGATGACCTCGCTGATCGAGAAGAACACCACCATTCCGACCAAGAAGTCGCAGGTGTTCTCGACTGCCGACGACAACCAGGCTGCCGTGACCATTCACGTGCTGCAGGGTGAGCGCAAGCAGGCTGCGCAGAACAAGTCGCTGGGCAAGTTCGACCTGGCTGACATCCCGCCGGCTCCGCGTGGCGTACCGCAGATCGAAGTGACCTTCGACATCGACGCCAACGGCATCCTGCACGTCAGCGCGAAAGACAAGGCCACCGGCAAGTCGCAGTCGATCGTGATCAAGGCCAACTCCGGCCTGTCGGACGAAGAAATCGAGCGCATGGTGCGTGACGCCGAGGCCAACGCCGAGGAAGACCGCAAGTTCGAAGAGCTGGCCGCTGCCCGTAACCAGGGTGACGCGCTGGTTCACTCGACCCGCAAGATGGTCGCTGACGCCGGTGACAAGGTTACCGCCGAAGAAAAAACCGCCATCGAGGCTGCCGTGGTTGCCCTGGAAGCCGCTGTCAAAGGCGACGACAAGGCTGCCATCGACGCCAAGGTCGAAGAGCTGTCCAAGGTTTCGGCACCGGTTGCCCAGAAGATGTACGCCGAGCAGTCGGCCGAACAGCCTCAGGGTGGCGCGCAGCACGCCGAGCCGGAAGCCAAGCACGATGACGTGGTTGACGCCGAGTTCGAAGAAGTGAAAGACAACAACAAGCAGTAATCCCTGCATGTTGTCGGCCAGTTCACCGTCGTTTGCCGGTGAGCTGGTAGGATGTCGCCGCGCGGGGGCTTGCTCCCGCGTTGGCGTATCTGGAATTCGAGAATCTTTACAGCATCTGTCAGCAGCCCCGGTGGGCAAACGGCAGGTGCTGATGGCGTGGCGCAGATGCCAGACGCCCAACAAGGTGCAAATGACCTATGTCCAAGCGTGATTATTATGAGGTCCTGGGTGTCGAGCGCGGCGCCAGCGAAGCTGACCTCAAGAAGGCTTATCGCCGTCTGGCGATGAAGTACCACCCTGACCGCAACCCCGGCGACAAGGAGTCGGAAGACAAGTTCAAGGAGGCCAACGAGGCCTACGAAGTGCTGTCTGACGCGAGCAAGCGCGCGGCGTTCGACCAGTATGGTCATGCTGGCGTGGACCCGAGCATGGGTGGCGGTGGTGCCGGTTTCGGCGGCGCCAACTTCTCCGACATCTTTGGCGATGTGTTCAGCGACTTCTTCGGCGGTGGCCGCGGCGGTGGACGTGGCGGCGCCCAGCGTGGCAGCGACCTGCGCTACACCCTGGAGCTGAACCTGGAAGAAGCGGTGCGTGGCACCACGGTCAGCATCCGTGTGCCTACCCTGGTCAACTGCCAGCCGTGCGACGGCTCCGGTGCCAAGAAGGGCTCCACGCCGTCGACCTGCCCGACCTGTGGCGGTATCGGCCAGGTACGCATGCAGCAGGGCTTCTTCTCGGTGCAGCAGACCTGCCCGCGCTGCCATGGCCAGGGCAAGATCATCACCGACCCGTGCCCTTCGTGCCACGGCGAAGGCCGTGTCGAGGAATACAAGACGCTGTCGGTCAAGGTGCCAGCGGGTGTCGATACCGGCGACCGTATCCGCTTGTCGGGCGAAGGCGAGGCCGGTACCCATGGTGGCCCGACCGGCGACCTGTACGTGGTGATCAATGTGCGTGAGCACGAGATCTTCCAGCGTGATGGCAAGCATCTGTACTGCGAAGTGCCGATCAGCTTCACTGATGCCGCCCTGGGTGGTGAACTGGAAGTGCCCACGCTCGATGGCCGGGTGAAGCTGAAGATCCCCGAAGGCACCCAGACCGGCAAGCAGTTCCGCCTGCGCGGCAAGGGCGTTGCCCCGGTGCGCGGTGGTGGTGCCGGTGACCTGTTGTGCCGGGTGGCGGTGGAAACCCCGGTCAACCTCAGTCGCCGCCAGCGCGAGCTGCTGGAAGAGCTGCGTGATTCACTGGAAGGCGACAGCTCCCACTCGCCCAAGGCCAGTGGCTGGTTCGATGGCGTGAAGCGCTTCTTCGGCGACCTCTGACAAGGAAATGGCTATGCGACGTATTGCAGTGATGGGCGCGGCAGGGCGAATGGGCAAGACCCTCGTCGAGGCCGTGCAGCAACAGGCGCCACAGGCTGGCCTGACCGCGGCGATCGATCGCCCGGACAGTACGCTGGTGGGGGCTGATGCCGGTGAGCTGGCGGCCCTGGGCCGTATCGGCGTGCCAATTTCCGACGACCTGGCCAAGGTGGTCGACGAATTCGACGTGCTGATCGACTTCACCCATCCCTCGGTCACCCTGAAAAACCTGGCGTTCTGCCGCAAGGCGGGCAAGGCCATGGTCATCGGTACCACAGGCTTCACGCCGGAAGAGAAGCAGCAGCTGGTCGACGCCGGCAAGGAAATCCCGATCGTCTTCGCCGCCAACTTCAGCGTTGGCGTCAACCTCTGCCTGAAGCTGCTGGATACCGCGGCGCGCGTGCTGGGTGACGATGTGGATATCGAAATCCTCGAGGCGCATCACCGGCACAAGGTCGATGCGCCGTCCGGCACTGCGCTGCGCATGGGGGAGGTGGTTGCCCAGGCGCTGGGGCGCAACCTGCAGGAAGTGGCTGTGTATGGTCGCGAAGGGCAGACTGGGGCGCGTGAGCGCCAGACCATCGGCTTCGCCACCGTGCGGGCGGGTGACGTGGTGGGTGACCATACCGTGCTGTTTGCCGCCGAGGGCGAGCGCGTCGAGATTACCCACAAGGCCTCCAGCCGCATGACTTTCGCCAAGGGTGCCGTGCGTGCGGCGTTGTGGCTGGACGGGCGCGAGCCTGGCCTGTACGACATGCAGGATGTGCTCGAGCTGCGTTAAGCAGTTCGAGCGGTGCTGGCTTCTTCGCGGGCTTGCCCGCTCCCACACGGATTGTGAAGCTCCTGTGGGAGCGGGCAAGCCCGCGAAGAAGCCAACGCCGATGTCAGCCTGTCGCATTGATGTGTTTTAGAGACACATCTGCGGTAGACCGAAAACGCACTTTTCTGTAAGCTACAGCTTTAGTGTGTCCACTAAAAGCGCGCAGCGAATTGAATTCAGCACATGAAAGCGGGGTGACGTGTCCATACGTCACTCCGCTTTTTTGCAACCTGCGATCGCCCTTTCATGCTTGATTAACGGGAGGTCTTCTTGACAAAGCCAGCCATACTCGCCCTTGCCGACGGCAGTATTTTCCGCGGTGAAGCCATCGGTGCCGACGGTCAGACCGTTGGTGAGGTGGTCTTCAACACCGCTATGACCGGCTACCAGGAAATCCTTACAGACCCTTCCTATGCGCAGCAAATCGTTACCCTGACCTACCCGCACATCGGCAACACCGGCACTACCCCGGAAGACGCCGAGTCCAACCGCGTCTGGTCCGCTGGCCTGGTCATCCGTGACCTGCCGCTGCTGGCCAGCAACTGGCGTAACACCCAGTCGCTGCCGGAGTACCTCAAGGCCAACAACGTCGTTGCCATCGCCGGCATCGACACCCGTCGCCTGACCCGAATCCTGCGTGAAAAGGGCGCTCAGAACGGTTGCATCCTCGCCGGTGACAACATCAGCGAAGAAGCCGCCATCGCCGCTGCCCGTGCCTTCCCCGGCCTGAAGGGCATGGACCTGGCCAAGGTCGTTTCCACCAAGGAACGCTACGAGTGGCGCTCCAGCGTGTGGGAGCTGAAGACCGACAGCCACCCGACCATCGACGCTGCCGACCTGCCATACCACGTGGTCGCCTTCGACTACGGCGTCAAGCTGAACATCCTGCGCATGCTGGTCGCTCGTGGCTGCCGCGTGACCGTGGTGCCGGCCCAGACCCCGGCCAGCGAAGTGCTGGCACTCAACCCGGACGGCGTGTTCCTGTCCAACGGCCCTGGCGACCCCGAGCCGTGCGACTACGCCATCCAGGCGATCAAGGACATCCTCGAGACCGAGATCCCGGTGTTCGGCATCTGCCTCGGCCACCAGCTGCTGGCCCTGGCCTCCGGCGCCAAGACCGTGAAGATGGGCCACGGCCACCACGGCGCCAACCACCCGGTGCAGGACCTGGATACCGGCGTGGTCATGATCACCAGCCAGAACCACGGCTTTGCCGTTGACGAGGCCACCCTGCCGGGCAACGTCCGCGCCATCCACAAGTCGCTGTTCGACGGCACCCTGCAGGGTATCGAGCGCACCGACAAGAGCGCGTTCAGCTTCCAGGGTCACCCTGAAGCGAGCCCTGGCCCGACCGATGTCGCGCCTCTGTTCGATCGTTTCATCGATGCCATGGCCAAGCGCCGCTGAGCATCCTGCTTCAAGGCCCCGGGCCGGCTCGCGCCGCGCCCGGAAGCGCCTGACCCAGATTGTTCAAGGCGGCTTGCCGACTGACCCCGGATTTGAGTGACAACCATGCCAAAACGTACAGACATCAAAAGCATCCTGATTCTCGGCGCCGGCCCGATCGTGATCGGCCAGGCCTGCGAGTTCGACTACTCCGGCGCCCAGGCCTGTAAAGCCCTGCGCGAGGAAGGTTTCCGCGTCATCCTGGTGAACTCCAACCCGGCCACCATCATGACCGACCCGGCCATGGCCGACGCCACCTACATCGAGCCGATCAAGTGGCAGTCGGTGGCCAAGATCATCGAGAAAGAGCGCCCTGACGCGCTGCTGCCGACCATGGGTGGCCAGACTGCGCTGAACTGCGCCCTGGACCTGGAGCGCCACGGCGTTCTGGAAAAGTTCGGCGTGGAAATGATCGGTGCCAACGCCGATACCATCGACAAGGCCGAAGACCGCTCGCGCTTCGACAAGGCGATGAAGGACATCGGCCTGGAGTGCCCACGCTCCGGTATCGCCCACAGCATGGAAGAAGCCAACGCGGTGCTCGAGCGCCTGGGCTTCCCGTGCATCATCCGTCCGTCGTTCACCATGGGTGGCACCGGTGGCGGCATCGCCTACAACCGTGAAGAGTTCGAAGAAATCTGCGCCCGTGGTCTGGACCTGTCGCCGACCAAGGAACTGCTGATCGACGAATCGCTGATCGGCTGGAAGGAATACGAGATGGAGGTGGTCCGCGACAAGAAGGACAACTGCATCATCGTCTGCTCGATCGAGAACTTCGACCCGATGGGCGTGCACACCGGCGACTCGATCACCGTTGCCCCGGCACAGACCCTGACCGACAAGGAATACCAGATCATGCGCAACGCCTCGCTGGCGGTGCTGCGTGAGATCGGTGTGGAAACCGGCGGTTCCAACGTGCAGTTCGGTATCTGCCCGAACACCGGCCGCATGGTCGTGATCGAGATGAACCCGCGGGTTTCGCGTTCCTCGGCACTGGCCTCCAAGGCTACCGGTTTCCCGATCGCCAAGATCGCTGCCAAGCTGGCGGTCGGCTACACCCTCGACGAACTGCAGAACGACATCACTGGCGGCCGCACTCCGGCATCCTTCGAGCCGTCGATCGACTACGTCGTCACCAAGCTGCCACGCTTCGCCTTCGAGAAGTTCCCGAAAGCCGACGCCCGCCTGACCACCCAGATGAAATCCGTGGGTGAAGTGATGGCCATCGGCCGTACCTTCCAGGAATCCCTGCAGAAAGCCCTGCGCGGCCTGGAAGTCGGCGCCTGCGGCCTCGACCCGAAAGTCGACCTGGCCAACCCGGAAGCCTCCAGCATCCTCAAGCGCGAGCTGACCGTACCGGGCGCCGAGCGTATCTGGTATGTGGCTGATGCCATGCGCGCCGGCATGACCTGCGAGCAGATCTTCGACCTGACCGGCATCGACATGTGGTTCCTGGTGCAGATGGAAGACCTGATCAAGGAAGAAGAGAAGGTCAAGACCCTGGCCCTGTCGTCGATCGACAAGGACTACATGCTGCGCCTCAAGCGCAAGGGCTTCTCTGACCAGCGCCTGGCCAAGCTGTTGGGTATCACCGACAAGAACCTGCGCCGTCACCGCCACAAGCTGGAAGTGTTCCCGGTGTACAAGCGCGTCGACACCTGCGCTGCCGAGTTCGCCACCGACACCGCCTACCTGTACTCCACCTATGAGGAAGAGTGCGAGGCCAACCCGTCGACCCGCGACAAGATCATGATCCTGGGTGGCGGCCCCAACCGTATCGGCCAGGGTATCGAGTTCGACTACTGCTGCGTACACGCCGCGCTGGCGCTGCGTGAAGACGGTTACGAGACCATCATGGTCAACTGCAACCCGGAAACCGTCTCCACCGACTACGACACCTCCGACCGCCTGTACTTCGAGCCGCTGACCCTCGAGGACGTGCTGGAAGTGTGCCGCGTCGAGAAGCCGAAAGGCGTGATCGTCCACTACGGCGGCCAGACCCCGCTGAAACTGGCCCGCGCCCTGGAAGAAGCCGGCGTACCGATTATCGGCACCAGCCCGGATGCCATCGACCGTGCCGAAGACCGTGAGCGTTTCCAGCAGATGGTGCAGCGCCTGAACCTGCTGCAGCCGCCAAACGCTACCGTGCGCAGCGAAGAAGAAGCCATCAGCGCTGCTGGCGGCATCGGCTACCCGCTGGTGGTGCGCCCGTCCTACGTGCTGGGTGGCCGCGCCATGGAAATCGTCTACGAACTGGACGAGCTCAAGCGCTACCTGCGTGAAGCTGTACAGGTGTCGAACGACAGCCCGGTACTGCTCGACCACTTCCTCAACTGCGCCATCGAGATGGACGTGGATGCGGTGTGCGACGGTACCGACGTGGTGATCGGCGCCATCATGCAGCACATCGAGCAGGCCGGCGTGCACTCCGGCGACTCGGCATGCTCGCTGCCACCTTACTCGCTGAGCAAGGAAGTGCAGGACGAGGTCCGCGTACAGGTCAAGAAAATGGCCCTGGAGCTGGGCGTGGTCGGCCTGATGAACGTGCAGCTGGCCCTGCAGGGCGACAAGATCTACGTGATCGAAGTCAACCCGCGCGCCTCGCGTACCGTGCCGTTCGTGTCCAAGTGCATCGGCACCTCCCTGGCGATGATCGCGGCCCGCGTCATGGCCGGCAAAACCCTGAAAGAGCTGGGCTTCACCCAGGAAATCATCCCCAACTTCTACAGCGTCAAGGAAGCCGTCTTCCCGTTCGCCAAGTTCCCAGGGGTTGACCCGATCCTCGGCCCTGAGATGAAATCGACCGGTGAAGTCATGGGTGTCGGTGACAGCTTCGGTGAAGCCTTCGCCAAGGCCCAGATGGGTGCCAGCGAAGTGCTGCCGACCGGCGGTACCGCGTTCATCAGCGTGCGCGACGACGACAAGCCGCAAGTGGCTGGCGTTGCCCGCGACCTGATCGCCCTTGGCTTCGAAGTGGTCGCTACTGCCGGCACCGCCAAGGTTATCGAGGCGGCTGGCCTGAAAGTGCGCCGTGTGAACAAGGTGACCGAAGGTCGCCCGCACGTGGTCGACATGATCAAGAACGACGAGGTGTCGCTGATCATCAACACCACCGAAGGCCGCCAGTCGATCGCCGATTCCTACTCGATTCGTCGCAATGCGCTGCAGCACAAGATTTACTGCACCACCACCATTGCGGCCGGTGAAGCCATCTGCGAGGCGCTGAAATTCGGTCCGGAAAAGACCGTTCGTCGCCTGCAGGATCTGCACGCAGGATTGAAAGCATGAGCATTACCAAGTACCCGATGACCGTCCAGGGCGCTCGCGCCCTGGAAGAGGAGCTGCTGTTCCTGAGCAAGACCGAGCGCCCGCGCCTGAGCCAGGCCATTGGCGAAGCGCGCGAGCTGGGTGACCTCAAGGAAAACGCCGAATACCACGCCGCTCGTGAAGAGCAGGGCATGGTCGAGGCGCGTATCCGCGATATCGAAGGTCGCCTGCAGAACTCGGTGGTGATCGACGTGACCACCATTGCGCACACCGGCAAGGTGATTTTCGGCACTACCGTGGTGCTGGCCAACACCGAAACCGATGACGAAGTGACCTACCAGATCGTTGGCGAAGATGAAGCCGACGTGAAGAAAGGCAAGCTGTCGAACAGCGCCCCGATCGCCCGTGCCATCATCGGCAAGGAAGAAGGGGATACCGTTGTCGTGAAGACGCCGAACGGTACGGTCGAGTACGAGATTGTCGAAGTCAAGCACATCTGACCGGCGCCTGCGGGCGCCATCCCTCGAGGGGATCCTCTGGCAACTGGCCCAGGTTTTCTGGGTCGGTGGCCTGTGGGTGTTCCACGTTGGGTTGGTGCCTGCGCTCAAGGTCAGTGGCCTGGCGCCGCTGCTGGTGCAGGACATCGCCGGGCAGATCGACCGCTGGTTGATCGGTGTGGCGATGCTTGGCTTGCTGATCCAGTTGGCCGTGCTGGCCAGAGTGGACGGCCTGGCGGCCTGGTGGCGGCAGTTCCGGGGCCAGATGCTGTTGCTCGGCCTTGGCGCCTGCGTGGGGTATTACACCTTGCGCTACGGCATTTCCGTGGGCGAGCGCTGGCAGATGTTCTGCTTCCTGGTGCTGGGCTTTTCAGGGATTGTGCTGGTGGCCCAGCCGGTTCCGGTCAAAGTGCGCCGCTAGCCCAGGCTGTCACGGGCGTTGTAGGAGCGGCCTTGTGTCGCGATGGGCTGCGAAGCAGCCCCCTGGATATCAGCTTCGCCGCAGATACTGCAGGGGGCTGCTTCGCAGCCCATCGCGACACAAGGCCGCTCCTACAGGTAGCCCGCCGATCCGGGCGCCAAGCCGTTACTTGTAACGGTGAATGTTGGACAGCTGCTTGTTCGGCTGTGGGTTCTTGCGGTAGATCAGGGCTTTCTTGCCGATGGTCTGCACCAGCTCGGCGCGGCCGGCCTTGCACAGCTCGGCAATGGTCTCGGCGCGTTCTTCGCGGTCTTCCGAACGAATCTCGACCTTGATCAGCTCGTGGTCGACCAGGGCGCGCTCCAGTTCGGCAATGACGCCTTCATTCAAACCGTTGCCAGCAACGATCAGGACCGGCTTCAGGTCGTGACCAATGGACTTGTATTGCTTCTTCTGCTCGTTATTGAGCGGCATAATCTGACCCTTTCCGTCTGATTCTGTAAAATTGACCGGCATTTTACCCGAGGGCCACCGGCTCCGCCCAGTCAATCACGACGCATATCATCGAGGTGCCCCGTGGTACAACGTTCCAAAAGCAGCGCCAACTGGCTGCGAGAACACTTCAACGATCCTTTTGTGAAACAGGCGCAAAAGGACGGCTACCGCTCACGTGCGAGCTACAAACTGCTGGAGATCCAGGAAAAGGACCGGCTGATCCGCCCAGGCATGAGCGTGATCGACCTCGGCGCCGCCCCCGGCGGCTGGTCGCAGGTGACCAGTCGTCTGATTGGTGGCCAGGGGCGACTGATCGCTTCCGACATCCTGGAGATGGACTCGATCCCCGACGTGACCTTCATCCAGGGCGATTTCACCCAGGACGAAGTGCTGCAGCGCATCCTCGAGGCGGTCGGCGATTCGCACGTAGACCTTGTGATTTCCGACATGGCCCCCAATATGAGTGGTACGCCCGCGGTGGACATGCCGCGTGCGATGTTCCTCTGCGAGCTGGCGCTCGATCTGGCAACCCGCGTGCTGAAGCCTGGCGGCGATTTCCTGATCAAGATCTTTCAGGGCGAAGGCTTTGACGTATACCTCAAGGACGTGCGCAGCAAGTTCGACAAGGTGCAGATGCGCAAGCCGTCGTCGTCGCGGGACCGTTCCCGTGAGCAGTACCTGCTGGGCCGGGGTTTCAAAGGGGCATGAAAGGTTTCAAGCGGGGTGGCCGATAGTTATTTCCAATCGGCCGCCGCGTCAGGATCGTCCGAACTTCGTGTAGTCTAGCTTTCACAAAGGGTTACAGACGGTGCCTGCGTCTGCGTAGGTAATGTAGTAAGTTAGGGCGATGAATATCATGCGAGGAACGGCTGCGTCGTGCGCCGACCTCAGAGGGTAGCGAATTGAACGACATGGCAAAGAATCTGATCCTGTGGTTGATCATCGCAGCTGTCCTGGTGACGGTGATGAACAACTTCTCCAGCCCTAACGAGCCGCAGACCCTCAACTATTCCGACTTCATCCAGCAGGTCAAGGATGGCAAGGTCGAGCGCGTGACCGTCGACGGCTACATCATTACCGGCAAGCGCGCCGACGGCGACAACTTCAAGACTGTGCGTCCGGCCATTACCGACAACGGCCTGATCGGTGACCTGGTGGACAACCACGTCATCATCGAAGGCAAGCAGCCCGAGCAGCAGAGCATCTGGACCCAGCTGCTGGTGGCCAGCTTCCCGATCCTGGTGATCATCGCCGTGTTCATGTTCTTCATGCGCCAGATGCAGGGCGGTGCGGGCGGCAAGGGCGGGCCGATGAGCTTCGGCAAGAGCAAGGCGCGCCTGCTGTCCGAAGACCAGGTCAAGACCACCTTGGCAGACGTTGCAGGCTGTGACGAAGCCAAGGAAGAGGTTGGCGAGCTGGTCGAGTTCCTGCGCGACCCAGGCAAGTTCCAGCGCCTGGGTGGCCGTATCCCCCGCGGTGTGCTGATGGTCGGCCCGCCCGGTACCGGCAAGACCCTGCTGGCCAAGGCCATCGCCGGCGAGGCGAAGGTGCCGTTCTTCACCATTTCCGGTTCCGACTTCGTGGAAATGTTCGTGGGTGTCGGTGCCAGCCGTGTGCGCGACATGTTCGAGCAGGCCAAGAAGCACGCCCCCTGCATCATCTTCATCGACGAGATCGACGCCGTTGGTCGCCACCGTGGCGCCGGCATGGGCGGTGGTCACGACGAGCGTGAGCAAACCCTCAACCAGCTGCTGGTGGAGATGGACGGCTTCGAAATGAATGATGGCATCATCGTCATTGCCGCCACCAACCGTCCGGACGTGCTCGACCCGGCGCTGCTGCGCCCGGGCCGTTTCGACCGCCAGGTGGTGGTTGGCCTGCCGGACATCCGCGGCCGCGAGCAGATCCTCAAGGTGCACATGCGCAAGGTGCCGGTCGGCGAGAACGTCAACCCGGCGGTCATTGCCCGTGGTACCCCTGGCTTCTCCGGCGCCGACCTGGCCAACCTGGTCAACGAGGCCTCGCTGTTTGCCGCGCGTGCCAACAAGCGCCTGGTCGAAATGAAAGAGTTCGAGCTGGCCAAGGACAAGATCATGATGGGCGCCGAGCGCAAGACCATGGTCATGTCCGAGAAAGAGAAGCAGAACACCGCCTACCACGAAGCTGGCCATGCCATCGTTGGCCGCCTGGTGCCTGAACACGATCCGGTCTACAAGGTGTCGATCATTCCGCGTGGCCGTGCCTTGGGCGTGACCATGTTCCTGCCGGAAGAAGACCGCTACAGCCTGTCCAAGCGCGCACTGATCAGCCAGATCTGCTCGTTGTACGGCGGCCGTATCGCCGAGGAAATGACCTTGGGCTTCGACGGGGTTACCACTGGCGCGTCCAACGACATCATGCGGGCCAGCCAGATCGCCCGAAACATGGTGACCAAGTGGGGCCTGTCCGAAAAGCTCGGCCCGCTGATGTACGCCGAGGAAGAAGGCGAGGTGTTCCTGGGCCGCAGTGCTGCCAGCCAGCATGCCAGCGTTTCCGGCGAAACCGCCAAGCTGATCGACTCGGAAGTTCGCAGCATCATCGACCAGTGCTATGCCACGGCCAAGCAGTTGCTCACCGACAACCGCGACAAGCTCGACGCCATGGCCGAAGCGCTGATGAAGTACGAGACCATCGACGCCGAGCAGATTGACGATATCATGGCCGGCCGTACCCCTCGCGAGCCGCGCGATTGGGATGATGACTCCGCTTCGGGCAAGCCTGCCACCCAGGGCGATCGCCCGGAATCGCCGATCGGCGGTCCGGCGGCTCAACACTAAGGGCGTCTATGAGCTCAGTGCAGTACCCGACCCGGTTGCCTTGCGGCAACCGGGTTCTTGATTTGTCGCGTACCCATGTCATGGGTATTCTCAACGTCACCCCCGATTCCTTCTCCGACGGTGGCCGCTTCAACCAGCGCGACGAAGCGTTGCGCCATGCCGAAGCGATGGTTGCCGCTGGCGCCACGCTGATCGACATCGGCGGAGAGTCCACGCGGCCAGGCGCGCGCGCGGTGTCGGTGACCGAAGAGCTGGAACGGGTGGCGCCCATGGTCGAGGCCATTAACAGCCGCCTCGACGTGGTCATCTCGGTCGATACCTCCACGCCAGCGGTCATGCGAGAAGCGGCGCGCCTCGGTGCCGGGCTGATCAACGACGTACGTGCCCTGGAGCGCGATGGTGCCTTGGATGCTGCTGCCGATACTGGCCTGCCGGTGTGCCTCATGCACATGCGTGGCGAGCCGGGTAACATGCAGGACAATCCCCAGTACCAGGATGTGACCGCCGACGTTGCGCGTTATCTTGAACAGCGGATGGCCGCCTGTGCTGCGGCGGGTATCGAAGCTGACAGAATCATCCTTGACCCGGGCTTCGGTTTCGCCAAGACACTGGCGCACAACCTGAGCCTGTTCAAGCACATGGAAGCGCTCTATCGCCTTGGGCGCCCGCTGCTGGTGGGTGTTTCACGCAAGAGCATGATCGGCCTGACGCTGGAACGTCCGGTCGGCGAGCGGTTGTACGGCAGCCTGGCGCTGGCGGCATTGGCCATGACCAAGGGGGCGAGCATCCTGCGTGTCCACGACGTGGCCGAAACCGTTGATGTGGTGCGCATGATCGCTGCGGTGCAGAACGCCGAATAAGAACATTGGAGTCCCTATGAGCAGAAAATACTTTGGTACCGACGGCATCCGTGGCCGTGTCGGCGAATACCCGATCACGCCAGACTTCATGCTGAAGCTCGGCTGGGCAGCCGGCATGGCTTTCCGCAAGCAGGGCCACTGCCGGGTACTGGTGGGCAAGGACACGCGTATCTCCGGCTACATGTTCGAGTCCGCACTCGAGGCCGGCCTGTCTGCGGCAGGTGCCGACGTGATGCTGCTCGGGCCGATGCCGACCCCGGCCATCGCCTACCTGACGCGTACCTTCCACGCCGAAGCCGGTATTGTCATCAGCGCCTCGCACAACCCGCACGATGACAACGGCATCAAGTTCTTCTCGGGCCAGGGGACCAAGCTGCCGGACGAAGTCGAGCTGATGATCGAGGAGCTGCTCGACCAGCCCATGACCGTTGTCGAGTCGAGCAAGCTGGGCAAGGTTTCGCGCATCAACGATGCTGCCGGCCGCTACATCGAGTTCTGCAAGAGCAGCGTGCCCACCAGCACCAGCTTCGATGGCCTCAAGCTGGTGGTCGACTGCGCCCATGGCGCCACCTACAAGGTTGCGCCAAGCGTATTCCGCGAGCTGGGCGCCGAGGTGACCGTGCTGCATGCCCAGCCGGACGGCCTCAACATCAACGAAAACTGCGGCTCGACACACATCGAATCGCTGCAGGCCGCCGTGCTGGTAGGGCATGCCGACCTGGGCATCGCTTTCGACGGTGACGGCGACCGGGTGCTGATGGTCGACCATACAGGCGCTATCGTCGACGGTGACGAACTGTTGTTCATCATCGCTCGCGACCTGCACGAGCGCGGCAAGCTGCAGGGCGGGGTCGTGGGTACGCTGATGAGCAACCTGGGCCTGGAGCTTGCGCTGAAGGAGCTGGGCATCCCGTTCGTGCGTGCCAAAGTCGGTGACCGTTACGTCATGGCCGAGCTGCTGGAGCGCGAGTGGCTGCTTGGTGGTGAGAGTTCCGGTCACGTGGTGTGCTGCAACAACACCACCACCGGTGACGCGATCGTTGCCGCGCTGCAAGTGCTGATGGCGCTGAAGCGCCGTGGTGAAACCCTGGCCCAGGCCCGTCAGGCCCTGCGCAAATGCCCGCAGGTGTTGATCAATGTGCGCTACGGCGCCAGCAAGGTCGACCCGCTGCAGCACCCCTCGGTCAAGGAAGCCAGTGCCAAGGTAACCGAGGCGTTGGCTGGCCGTGGTCGCGTGCTGCTGCGCAAATCCGGTACCGAGCCTCTGGTGCGGGTCATGGTCGAAGGCGAGGACGAAAGCCAGGTGCGTGCCCATGCCGAAGCGCTGGCCAAACTGGTCGGCGAAGTTTGTGTCTGAAGGCGCTTGCCAGCGCAGATAGGGTTGGGTACTATCTGCGCCCACTTTGACCGACGAGGTAAAGCATGCGTCGCCCCATGGTAGCTGGTAACTGGAAGATGCACGGTACCCGCGCTAGCGTCGCTGAGCTGACCGAAGGCTTGAGAAATCTGGCCTTGCCGAGCGGAGTGGAAGTCGCGGTGTTCCCACCGGCCCTGTTCATCAATCAAGTGATCGATGGTCTGGCAGATAAGGGAATCATCGTCGGCGCACAGAATTCTGCAATACAGCCCGAACAGGGCGCGCTGACCGGGGAAGTTGCTCCGGAACAGCTGGTTGAAGCAGGTTGCAAGTTGGTCTTGATTGGTCATTCGGAGCGTCGCCAGATTGTTGGTGAAAGCGACGAAGTGCTCAATCGCAAGTTTGCAGCTGCCCAGGCCAAAGGTTTGAAGCCAGTGCTTTGCATCGGGGAAACCCTGGAAGAGCGCGAGGCTGGCAAAACGCTCGAAGTTGTCGGGCGTCAACTAAGCAGTATCATCGAAACATTCGGTGTTAAAGCTTTTGCCAATGCAGTAATTGCCTATGAGCCTGTATGGGCCATCGGCACCGGCCTTACGGCCACGCCGCAGCAGGCTCAGGATGTGCACGCAGCCATCCGCAGCCAGCTGGCGGCAGAAGATGCTGAAGTGGCTGCGAAGGTGCAGCTGCTCTACGGCGGCAGCGTGAAGGCGGCCAATGCGGCCGAACTGTTCGGCATGCCGGATATCGATGGGGGGCTCATTGGTGGGGCTTCCCTGAACGCAGACGAATTCGGTGCAATTTGTCGCGCCGCAGGAAACTGAACAAATGCTGGAAACAGTCATCGTTGTTTTTCATCTGTTGGCAGCGCTGTCGCTTGTAGTGCTGGTTCTGTTGCAACAGGGTAAGGGTGCGGAAGCAGGTGCATCTTTCGGCGCGGGTGCTTCAAATACCGTGTTCGGGAGCCAAGGTTCTGCAACCTTCCTGAGTAAATTAACTGCTGTACTCGCTGCCACTTTCTTTTTGACAGCACTTGGGTTAGGATACTTCGCGAAGCAACAAGCTCACCAGCTTAGCCAAGCAGGTCTTCCAGATCCAGCAGTGCTAGAAGTGAAAGAGCCGCAGAAACCGGCAGTTAATGATGATGTACCGGTGCTCCAGCAGCAGAAGAGCGAAACCACCACGAACACTGGTGATGTACCTCCTCCGGCACAAGAGCAGAAGTAACGGGTTTCAAGTAGTAGTATTGCCGAGGTGGTGGAATTGGTAGACACGCAACCTTGAGGTGGTTGTGCCCATAGGGTGTAGGGGTTCGAGTCCCCTTCTCGGTACCAATTAAAGCTTGAGAGCCCGCTTTAGCGGGCTTTCTTGCAGGTGAAGGTTCGGATTTGACCCTTGAGAGGGTTCGGTCTTATACTTTTGCCCCAGCTTTGTCGCGGGGTGGAGCAGCTTGGTAGCTCGTCGGGCTCATAACCCGAAGGTCGTTGGTTCAAATCCAGCCCCCGCAACCAGCTTCAGCGGAGCCCCTTTTCAGGGGCTTTTTGCTAACCGAACAGTTTTCGGCGTCGTTGTCCAACGGCGCTTTCAGGGATGGGCGCTTTGCCCATTTTTTATTTGCACAGCATGCACGAGGGGGTTCAGGTGTCGAGCAAGCTAGAACAGTTGCAGGCCTTGTTGGCCCCGGTTGTCGAGGGTCTGGGCTATCAATGCTGGGGGATCGAATACGTTTCCCAAGGTAAGCATTCGGTACTGCGCATCTACATCGACAAGGAAGGCGGCATCCTGGTGGACGACTGCGAAGCGGTCAGCCGTCAGGCCAGCGCAATCCTCGATGTAGAAGATCCGATCAGCAGTGAGTACACCCTCGAGGTGTCTTCTCCAGGCATGGATCGCCCACTGTTCACTCTGGAACAGTTTGCCTCGCATGCCGGCGAACAAGTGAAGATCAAGCTGCGCTCACCCTTCGAGGGTCGTCGTAACTTCCAGGGCCTTCTCCGCGGTGTGGAGGAGCAGGACGTGGTGGTCCAGGTGGACAATCAGGAATTCCTGTTGCCGATCGACTCGATCGACAAGGCCAATATTATTCCCAGTTTTGACTGAGACGTGCCGGGCCCGGCGGACTATCCGGGCCCAATGGCTTGCGCAAGGCGAGGCGTACGATGAGCAAAGAAGTACTGCTGGTTGTTGAATCGGTATCCAACGAAAAAGGTGTACCGCCCGGCGTCATTTTCGAAGCGCTGGAAGTGGCCCTGGCCACTGCAACCAAAAAACGTTTTGAAGACGAAGTCGACCTGCGTGTGGAAATCAACCGCCACACCGGTAGCTACGAGACCTTCCGTCGCTGGACCGTGGTCGACGAGGCCGATCTTGATGATCCGGCGATCGAGACCTGGCTGGACAAGATCAAGGACACCCACCCCGAAGCCAAGGTCGGTGACGTGATCGAAGAGAAGATCGAGTCGATCGAGTTCGGCCGTATCGCCGCCCAGACCGCCAAGCAGGTCATCGTGCAGAAGGTCCGTGAGGCCGAGCGTGCCCAGGTGGTGGATGCCTACCGCGAACGCGTTGGCGAGATCATTTCCGGCACCGTCAAGAAGGTTACCCGCGACAACGTCATCGTTGACCTGGGCAACAACGCCGAGGCCCTGCTGGCCCGCGAAGACATCATTCCGCGCGAGACCTTCCGTGTTGGCGTGCGCCTGCGTGCGCTGCTGAAGGAAATTCGCACCGAAAACCGTGGCCCACAGCTGATCCTGTCGCGCACCGCGCCGCAGATGCTGATCGAGCTTTTCCGCATTGAAGTGCCGGAAATTGCCGAGGGCCTGATCGAAGTCATGGCTGCCTCCCGTGATCCGGGTTCGCGAGCCAAGATCGCCGTCCGCTCCAAGGACAAGCGCATCGACCCGCAAGGTGCCTGCATCGGCATGCGTGGTTCGCGCGTCCAGGCCGTATCCGGGGAGCTGGGTGGTGAGCGTGTGGATATCGTCCTGTGGGACGATAACCCGGCGCAGTTCGTCATCAACGCCATGTCGCCGGCTGAAGTCGCGGCGATCATCGTTGATGAAGATGCCCATGCCATGGACATCGCCGTCGCCGAGGACAACCTGGCCCAGGCCATTGGCCGTGGCGGTCAGAACGTTCGCCTGGCCAGTCAGCTGACCGGCTGGACCCTGAACGTGATGACCGAGAAGGACATCCAGGCCAAGCAGCAGGCCGAAACCGGTGACATCCTGCGCAATTTCATCGATGAACTGGAAGTCGACGAGGAGCTGGCCCAAGTGCTGGTCGACGAAGGCTTCACCAGCCTCGAAGAAATTGCCTACGTACCGTTGGAAGAAATGCTCAACATCGATGGCTTTGACGAAGAGATCGTCAACGAGCTCCGCGCTCGAGCCAAGGACCGTTTGTTGACCAAGGCCATCGCTACCGAAGAAAAACTGGCAGATGCCCACCCAGCCGAAGACCTGCTCTCCCTCGAGGGCATGGACAAGGACCTGGCGGCGGAACTGGCGGTGCGCGGCGTGGTTAACCGCGAAGACCTGGCCGAGCAGTCGATTGACGATCTGCTCGACATCGACGGCATCGACGAAGAGCGTGCCGGCAAGTTGATCATGGCCGCCCGAGCCCACTGGTTCGAGTAATTAGGCGCGGCCTGAGGAGAGAAGTGCATGACGCAAGTCACGGTGAAAGAACTGGCCCAAGAGGTCGAGGCACCGGTAGAGCGCCTGCTGCAGCAGATGCGTGAGGCAGGTCTGCCGCACACCGACGCCGGTCAGGTAGTGACCGACAATGAGAAGCAGACCCTGCTGACTCATTTGAAGAGCAGCCACAAGAGCAAGGCGGAAGAGCCGCGCAAGATTACCTTGCAGCGCAAAACCACCAGCACCCTGCGTGTCGCCGGTAGCAAGAGCATCAGCGTAGAAGTACGCAAGAAGAAAGTATTCGTGCAGCGCAGCCCGGAAGAAATCCAGGCTGAGCAGAAGCGTGAGCTGGAAGAGCGTCGCGCGGCCGAAAACGCCGCTCGCGAGAAGGTCGAGGCCGAAGTTCGCCAGCGCAACGAAGAGCAGGCTCGCCGTCAGGCTGCCGAAACCGCTGCTGCCGCACCTGCACCTGCTGCCAAGCCAGAGCCGGCACCTGCCGCTGCCCCGGCCCCGGTAGTTGCCGACGCCCCGGCCTCCGAAGACGCCGCAGCCCGTGCTGCCGAGCGCAAGAAGGACGAAGCCCGTCGTAACGAAGGTCGCACCCGTGACGAAGACCGTCGCGGTGGTGAGCGTCGTGGCGAGGCCCCGCGCGTGTCGATCAAGGTCAAGGTCAAGGAGAAGGAAAAGGCTCCGACGCCTCGTGCCGCGCCGCGCACCACCGATGAAGAGAGCGATGGCGTACGCCGTGGCCGCGGTGGCAAGAGCAAGCTTAAGAAACGCAACCAGCACGGCTTCCAGAACCCGACCGGTCCGGTCATTCGTGACGTGACCATCGGCGAGACCATCACCGTCTCGGAACTGGCCCAGCAGATGTCGGTCAAGGCCGCTGAAGTGGTCAAGTTCATGTTCAAGCTGGGTACCCCGGTTACCATCAACCAGGTGCTCGACCAGGAAACCGCTCAGCTGGTCGCCGAAGAACTGGGCCACAAGGTGACCCTGGTCAGCGATACCGCCCTGGAAGACTCCCTGGCCGAATCGCTGAAATTCGAAGGCGAAGTCGAATCGCGTGCACCGGTCGTTACCGTCATGGGTCACGTTGACCACGGTAAGACCTCGCTGCTCGACTACATCCGTCGTGCCAAGGTTGCCGCAGGCGAAGCCGGTGGTATCACCCAGCACATCGGTGCCTACCACGTGGAAACCGACCGCGGCATGGTCACCTTCCTCGACACCCCTGGCCACGCCGCGTTCACCGCAATGCGTGCCCGAGGTGCCAAGGCCACCGACATCGTCATCCTGGTGGTGGCAGCGGACGACGGCGTGATGCCGCAAACTCGCGAAGCCGTTCAGCATGCCAAGGCAGCTGGCGTTCCGCTGGTGGTCGCGGTGAACAAAATCGACAAGCCGGGTGCCGACATCGACCGCATCCGTAACGAGCTGGCCGTCGAAGGCGTGACCTCCGAGGACTGGGGTGGTGACACGCCATTCGTCAAGGTTTCGGCGAAGATGGGTACCGGTGTCGACGAGCTGCTCGAAGCCGTCCTGCTGCAGGCCGAGATCCTCGAGCTGACCGCTACCCCGACCGCTCCAGGTCGTGGCGTGGTCGTCGAATCGCGCCTGGACAAGGGCCGCGGCCCGGTGGCTACCATCCTGGTTCAGGACGGTACCCTGCGTCAGGGCGACATGGTCCTGTGCGGCTCCAACTATGGCCGCGTGCGTGCCATGCTCGACGAGAACGGCAAGCCTGTGAAGGAAGCCGGCCCGTCGATCCCGGTCGAGATTCTCGGCCTGGACGGTACCCCGGAAGCCGGTGACGAGCTGTCGGTGGTGGCCGACGAGAAGAAGGCCCGTGAAGTGGCCCTGTTCCGTCAAGGCAAGTACCGCGAGGTCAAGCTGGCCCGTGCTCACGCCGGCAAGCTGGAAAACATCTTCGAGACCATGGGTCAGGAAGAGAAGAAGACCCTCAACATCGTCCTCAAGACCGACGTGCGTGGTTCCCTGGAAGCACTGCAGGGTTCGCTGTCGGGCCTGGGCAACGACGAAGTTCAGGTGCGCGTGATCGGTGGCGGCGTCGGTGGTATCACCGAAAGCGATGCCAACCTGGCGCTGGCTTCGAATGCAGTACTGTTCGGCTTCAACGTGCGTGCCGATGCCGGCGCGCGCAAGATCGTCGAGCAGGAAGGTCTGGATATGCGTTACTACAACGTGATCTACGACATCATCGAAGACGTCAAGAAGGCCCTGACCGGCATGCTCGGCAGCGATGTTCGCGAGAACATCCTGGGTGTCGCCGAAGTGCGTGACGTGTTCCGTTCGCCGAAGTTCGGCGCCATCGCTGGCTGTATGGTCATCGAGGGTACCGTGTACCGCAACCGTCCGATCCGCGTACTGCGCGAAGACGTTGTGATCTTCGAAGGCGAGCTGGAATCGCTGCGTCGCTTCAAGGACGACGCCTCCGAAGTCCGTTCGGGCATGGAGTGCGGTATTGGCGTGAAGAGCTACAACGACGTCAAGGTCGGCGACAAGATCGAAGTCTTCGAGAAAGTCCAGGTGGCTCGTACCCTGTAAGGGGCGAGCGTGGTGCAGGCCCCGCCCCAGGGCGGCTGGCAGCACCTCTGAAGGTAGCGCCCGGTCAGGCTTCAGCCTGACCGGGCGTTTGCCGCTTTAAGTTACAGGTAGCAAGAATGGCAAAAGAATATAGCCGTACCCAACGCATCGGCGACCAGATGCAGCGCGAGCTGTCGGAGCTGATCCGCCGTGAAGTCAAAGACCCGCGCGTCGGCCTGGTGACCATCACGGCCGTCGACGTCAGCCGCGACCTTGGCCACGCCAAGGTGTTCATCACCGTGATGGGCGCGGACGGCAGCGACGCCGTACCGCAGACCCTCAAGGCCCTGACCAGCGCCGCAAGCTTCCTGCGCCTGCACCTGGGCCGGGTAATGCAACTGCGCAGCGTGCCGCAACTGCATTTCCACTTCGACGAAAGCGTCAGCCGTGGTGCCCACCTGTCGGCACTGATCGAGCGCGCGGTCGCCGAAGACCGTCAGCACAAGGATGCCGACCAGCCGGACACCGAGGAGTAAGCGGTGGCCCAGGTCAAACGTATCCGCCGCAACGTCAGCGGCATCATCCTGCTCGACAAGCCGCTGGGCTTCACCTCCAACGCTGCGCTGCAAAAGGTGCGCTGGCTGCTCAACGCGGAAAAGGCCGGCCACACCGGCAGCCTCGACCCGTTGGCCACCGGCGTGCTGCCGCTGTGCTTTGGCGAAGCGACCAAGTTTTCGCAGTACCTGCTCGATTCGGACAAGGGCTACGAAACGGTCATGCAGATGGGGCAGACGACCAACACCGGCGATGCCGAAGGTGAAGTGTTGCAGACCCGCGAAGTGACCGTTGGTCGTGCCGACATCGAGGCACTGCTGCCGCGTTTTCGCGGCCAGATCAGCCAGATACCGCCGATGTACTCGGCGCTCAAGCGTGACGGCCAGCCACTGTACAAGCTGGCACGTGCAGGAGAGGTAGTGGAGCGCGAGGCGCGTTCTGTTACTATTGGCCGCTTGGAGTTGCTCGAGTGCGAAGGCACCCGTGCACGGCTGAGCGTAGGATGCAGCAAAGGCACCTATATCCGCACCCTGGTGGAGGATATCGGCGAAGCCCTTGGCTGCGGCGCCTATGTCGCCGAGCTGCGCAGGACCCAGGCCGGGCCCTTCGTGCTGGCACAAACGGTCACCCTCGAGGAACTCGAACAGGCCCACGCCGAAGGTGGTAACGAAGCGCTCGACCGCTTCCTGATGCCTTCGGACAGCGGCCTGCAGGACTGGCCACTGGTGTGCCTGTCCGAGCACAGTGCGTTCTACTGGCTGCATGGCCAGGCGGTACGCGCGCCGGACGCACCCCAATTTGGCATGGTCCGGGTACAGGATCACAATGCACGCTTCATCGGTATCGGTGAAGTGAGCGAAGACGGGCGCATTGCGCCGCGTCGGCTGATTCGGTCGGAATGACCGAAACCGTAGGGCCAGGCAACCGCCAAACCCCACGGCAACAAGGGTGGCTGTCAGTAGGCACGGTCACACCTTTTTTATTAATACAGGGATTTGTCCCTGGCCTATTGGACCCCGCGTGCGGGATCCGTTATCAGGAGAAGCCACATGGCCCTCAGCGTTGAAGAAAAAGCTCAGATCGTTGCCGAATACCAGCAAGCCGCCGGCGATACCGGTAGCCCGGAAGTGCAGGTTGCTCTGCTGACCGCCAACATCAACAAGCTGCAAGGCCACTTCAAGGCCAACGACAAAGACCACCACTCCCGTCGTGGTCTGATCCGTATGGTCAACCAGCGTCGTAAGCTGCTGGATTACCTGAAGGGCAAAGACACCACTCGTTACAGCGCCCTGATCGGTCGCCTGGGTCTGCGTCGCTAATAGCGGCCTGGCCAGTGGTGTGCATGGCGTGTCGCAGGCTTCGGCAGGGCTGTTTTGCAGTGCTGCCGTTGGACACGCCACGCGTATCTCCGAGGTTGGCAGCCTGGCAATGCTGAGCGGATCTTCCGTTTGGTGCCAGGCTCCCAGCCTCGTGTTGTATCTGGACGGTCAATGGGGCCGATTCCCCGTTCTGCCCAAGAATTCGCAAGAAACCAGTTCCCCCAGAGCCACTGAAAAAAGGTAGGAAACCGTGAACCCGGTAATCAAGAAATTCCAGTTCGGTCAATCGACCGTTACTCTCGAAACGGGCCGTATTGCCCGTCAGGCAACCGGCGCCGTGCTGGTTACCGTCGACAACGACGTCACCGTGCTGGTGACCGTGGTCGGTGCCAAACAGGCCGATCCAGGCAAGGGCTTCTTCCCGCTGTCGGTCCACTATCAGGAAAAGACCTACGCCGCCGGCAAGATCCCAGGTGGCTTCTTCAAGCGTGAAGGCCGTCCTTCCGAGAAAGAGACGCTGACCTCGCGCCTGATCGACCGTCCGATCCGCCCGCTGTTCCCAGAAGGCTTCATGAACGAAGTGCAGGTCGTCTGCACCGTGGTTTCCACCAGCAAGAAGACCGACCCGGACATCGCCGCGATGATCGGTACCTCGGCTGCCCTGGCCATTTCCGGCATTCCGTTCGAAGGCCCGATCGGCGCCGCCCGCGTTGCCTTCCACGAAAGCACCGGCTACCTGCTGAACCCAACCTACGAGCAACTGGCTGCCTCGAGCCTGGACATGGTCGTTGCCGGTACCGAGTCGGCCGTACTGATGGTTGAATCGGAAGCCAAGGAGCTGACCGAAGACCAGATGCTGGGCGCCGTGCTGTTCGCCCACGACGAATTCCAGGCGGTGATCCAGGCCGTCAAGGAACTGGCCGCCGAAGCCGGCAAACCGACCTGGGACTGGCAGCCAGCCCCGGCCAACACCGAGCTGATGAACCTGGTGCGTGCCGAGTTCGGCGAAGCCGTTTCGCAGGCCTACACCATCACCCAGAAGGCCGACCGCTACAACCGCCTGGGCCAGCTGCGCGACGAGGCCGTTGCCCGTCTGAGCAACGAAGAGACCGGCCCGTCCGCTGGTGCCATCAAGGAGATCTTCGGCGAGCTGGAATACCGCACCGTCCGCGAGAACATCGTCAACGGCAAGCCGCGTATCGACGGCCGCGACACTCGCACCGTGCGCCCGCTGAACATCGAAGTTGGCGTTCTGCCGAAAACCCACGGTTCGGCACTGTTCACCCGTGGCGAGACCCAGGCCCTGGTCGTCGCGACCCTGGGTACTGCCCGTGACGCGCAGTTGCTGGACACCCTGGAAGGCGAGAAGAAAGACGCCTTCATGCTGCACTACAACTTCCCACCGTTCTCGGTAGGTGAGTGCGGCCGCATGGGCGGCGCTGGCCGTCGTGAAATCGGCCACGGCCGCCTGGCCCGTCGTGGCGTGCAGGCCATGCTGCCGAGCGACAGCGAGTTCCCGTACACCATCCGCGTGGTTTCGGAAATCACCGAATCCAACGGTTCCAGCTCCATGGCTTCGGTGTGTGGTGCTTCCCTGGCCCTGATGGACGCTGGCGTGCCGATGAAGGCGCCGGTTGCCGGTATCGCCATGGGCCTGGTCAAGGAAGGTGACAAGTTCGCCGTCCTGACCGACATCCTGGGTGACGAAGACCACCTGGGCGACATGGACTTCAAGGTAGCCGGTACCGCCAAAGGCGTCACCGCGCTGCAGATGGACATCAAGATCAACGGCATCACCGAAGAGATCATGGAAATCGCCCTGGGCCAGGCCCTGGAAGCGCGCCTGAACATCCTCGGCCAGATGAACCAGATCATCGCCCAGTCGCGCAGCGAGCTGTCGGCCAACGCCCCGACCATGATCGCGATGAAGATCGACACCGACAAGATTCGTGACGTCATCGGCAAGGGCGGCGCCACTATCCGCGCCATCTGCGAAGAGACCAAGGCTTCGATCGATATCGAAGACGACGGCTCGATCAAGATCTTCGGCGAAACCAAGGAAGCGGCAGATGCTGCCAAGCAGCGCATCCTGGGCATCACCGCCGAGGCCGAGATCGGCAAGATCTATGTCGGCAAGGTCGAGCGCATCGTCGACTTCGGCGCCTTCGTCAACATCCTGCCGGGCAAGGACGGCCTGGTGCACATCTCCATGCTGAGCGATGCTCGCGTCGAGAAAGTCACCGACGTGCTCAAGGAAGGCCAGGAAGTCGAAGTACTGGTACTGGACGTGGATAACCGCGGCCGTATCAAGCTGTCGATCAAGGACGTTGCCGCGGCCAAGGCCTCGGGCGTCTAAGCGACTGCCGAGCAATGGAAAAGGGCCCTTCGGGGCCCTTTTTTCATGGCCGCAAGGGAACCTTTTGCGGACTTGCATCTTGCATGCAGGTTTACCGTGCAGATTGCAAAATGCACGACCCCGGGCGCTTTCTGATGTTTGTAACTCATTGATTTATAATGGAAAAAGCGAAACGGTAAAGCTGGCATAGCGCATGCAACTACTCTTGTACCTGTCGCCAGGACATACGGCGCAGACCTTTCGAAAAACAGGAGTGACCCACATGAAGAAGTTCGCCATTGCTGCCGCTACTGCTACCGCTCTGACCCTGACCATGGCTAACGCGGCATTCGCCCAGCAATCCACCCAAGCCCCGATGACGCTGGCGGCTGGTGAGGTGACCAAAACCAAGGAAGCGGCCTCCGATACCTGGATCACCACCAAGGTGAAAGCTGACCTGATGACCGAGAAAGGTGTGCCTGGAAGCGATATCAAGGTCGAAACCAACAAAGGCGTCGTGTCGCTTTCCTCTGACACGCCGGTGACCTCTGCACAGAAAGAGATGGCGATTTCCATCGCCAAGAAGATCAAAGGCGTACAGGCTGTTTCGGCTGATGGTCTGAAAGCCGAATAAGGAATGTCCCGTCGGCCAAAGGGATTTGGCCACCTCTTCCGGAAGGGGCCGCTGTGCGGCCCCTTTTCAATTACAGCATCGGGTTGCGTGACAGCACATCGCTTTCGAAGCATTCCTGCTCGATGATCAATGGCTCCACCAACGGGCGGCTGTCGCGAAAATGCGCCGTGCGGGTATGCGCTTCATAGGCAGCGTCGTCACGGTAGATCTCGTACAGGTAGATCACCTCCGGGTCGACCCGGTCCTGTGCCACATCGAAGACCAGACAACCGGGCTCGGTAGCAACGGAAGCCTCGGCATTGGCTTTGATCGCGGCCAGGAAGTCCTCCACGCAACCGCGTTTCACGCGGGTCTTGATGAACAGGCTATACACAAGGCGTTCCTTTTGTTTTAAATTCGTTTTCGAATTGTATACAAAAAAGGAACCCTGCCAATGTCCGAATTGCCTGCCCGTCCTGGTCGCTTGAACGGCCTGCGCCACATTGCCTTGCTGGTACCCAACCTGGAGGAGTGCGAGCGCTTCTACGTCGATGTGCTGGGCATGGAAGTGCTGAATCGCGCCAACGAGGACCTGGTGTACCTGACCTGTGGTAACGACAACCTGTCGCTGGGGCGTGGGGCAGGGGCGGCCAATGGCTTGCAGACCCTCGACCACTATGGGTTCATCGTCGACAGCGTGGAGGAACTGGAGGCTTGGTACCAGTACTTCAAGGCGCGTGGCGTGACCTTGCTCGACAAGCCGTTCAACCACGGTGACGGCGCGCGCAGCTTCCACCTGTTGGACCCGGCTGGGAACAAGGTGCAGCCGCTGTATCACCCGGCGGTGTCGGGGCAGCGGCTGGTCCAATAGCTTATACGTGGCCATTGTGGGAGCGGCCTTGCGTCGCGAAAGGGCCGCGAAGCGGCCCCCGGTCCCTGGCACTGATGCAATGGCTGGGGCCGCTTCGCGGCCCTTTCGCGACGCAAGGCCGCCTACAGATCCGCGGTCAGGCTGCTATCTACTCAGCATCCAGGTGCATCGGCGTCACCACCCGCCCATCGCTCTCAGGCTGCCCCAGGTTGGTATCGATGAAATACACCCGGTCATCTTCCAGCTGGCCTTTGTCGACCAGGTAATCCTTGATGCTGCTGGCCCGTTCCTGGCCCAATGTGCGTAGCAGCGCAGTGCTCTCGGCCCACGACTTGATCACCGCCTCGCGCAACTTGGCAGTGCGCTCTTCGCGGCCCAGTTGCTCCCATTCGGCAGGTGGTTGCTGCTTCAGGCGGTTGCGGTAGATGCCTTCGAGCATCGCCGGTTTGTCACGCTCATCGACCACCAGCATGGAGGCATTGGCCGGCACCTTGTCACCCCGGCGTTGCAGGATCTTGTACCAGGTAGCCTGGTATTCGCGTTCCAGCCGTTGCTGGGCGATCAGTGGGCCGTCGCTGGCCTGGGCGCTGGTGCCTTCGATTTCCAGACGCAGCTCCGGGCGTTCCTTCAGCGCCGAAGCCAGCTTGTCCAGCGAGGCCTGGGCGTCCTGGCCTAGCTCGCTGGAGCCCGGGGCGAAAGCCACGCTGCCCAGGTCTTCCGAGCCGCCGCCAGTAACCAGCCCGCCGATGAACTTGAAGGGTGCCTGTGCCGCGCGCAGTACCAGGTTGCGCAGGGTCTGCCAAACGATCGGCATTACGCTGAACTGTGGGTTGTTGAGGTCGCCGGACACCGGCAGCTCGATCGAGATCTTGCCTTCGGTATCCTTCAGCAGCGCCACCGCCAGACGGATCGGCAGGTCCACTGCATCCGGGCTGTCGACCTTCTCGCCCAACTGCAGCTGTTCTACCACCACCTTGTTCTCGGCCTTGAGCTGGCCATTGGTGATCAGATAGTGCAAGTCGAGGTTGAGCCGGCCCTTGCGGATGCGGAAACCGGCGAACTTGCCAGAATAAGGCGTCAGGGTGGTCAACTCGACGCGCCTGAAACTGGTGGCGATGTCCAGGCTGGCCAGCGGGTTGAACGGGTTGAGTGCACCTTTGATGGTGACCGGTGCGTAGCGATCGACCTTACCCTTCACATCGACCTTGGCCGGTACCGGCTTGCGGTTGTCGATGGTGCCGATCCGGCCGTTGAGCTGCTGGATGGCGGTGGCGAAGTTGGGTGTGAGGGACAGGTCGGCGAAGTTGGCCGAGCCGTCGTTGATGTCGATCTGGCCGATGTGAATACCCAGCGGCTTGTCGCCGCTGGCAGTGGCCGGCTTGGCCGAGGCCGGTGCTGGGCTCGGGGCGCCGGCCGGCTGCGGGATCAGCAAGTCGTTGATGTTGGTGGTGCGGTCTTCGTTGATGATGAAGCGCGCGTAGGGCTGCAGCAAGGTCACCTTGTCGATCGACAGCGCGTCGCCATGGACATAGGACAGGCCGTCGACATTCACCTGCTGCCATTTGACGAAATCGCGGCTCTTGATGGTATCGAGGGTATGCAGCTGGCTCACCTGTGCCTTGCCGGTGACGCTGAAGGCCAGTGGTGCGGTGTTCTTCAGGTCGACATTGAGGTCGCTCGAGAGCATGCCGCTGCGCAGTTCCAGCAGGATGAACGGGCTGATATAGGCCTGGGCCACGCGCAGGTCGATGTCGCGGGTGCTGACGTCCAGCTTGGCCCAGATCGGCGCCAGGTTGACCTGGCCGGTTGCCTGCAGCTTGCCTTGTCTTCCCACGCCGGTGTCGAGCTTGAGCTTGAAGGGGGACTGGTTGAGGCTGTCGAAACCTTGCAGGTCAGCGTTGAGCGGGCCCACGTCGAGGGCCACCGGCTCTTTCTGCGTACGGTCTGCCAGGTGCACCAGGTAATTGCGCAGCTGTACGTCCTTGAGCAGTACCTGCCAAGGCTTGCTCGGCGCTTTCGCCGCTTGTTCCTTGGGGGTGGGCTCGGCGGCGGCCGGTTCGGCCTTTTCCTTTGGCGTGGCCTTGGTTGGCTGGCTGGCGAACAGCTTCTGCCAGTCGAGCTGGCCGTCCTTTTCCAGCGCGGCCCAGGTCTCCAGTTTTTCGCTGCGGATCTTGCCCACGGTGACCAGCTGCTTGACCAGGTCGACCGAGGTTTCGCTCACCTCCAGGCTGGCCAGGCGAGCCAGTGGGCGGCCATCCGGCGCCTTGATGGCGAACGGTGCGATACGTAGCGAGGCGTTGTCCAGCAGCAGTTCGGTCTGCTTGGCGAGGTTGAGCTTGTAATGGGTATCGAGGCTGACCACACCCTCTTCCAGCACCAGTGGCACGGCATCGCGTACATAGGGCCAGAACGCCTTCATCTTGCCTTCGGTAATTTTCAGCGTGCCCTCGGAGGCGATCGGCGCCAGGCTCAGTGTGCCTTTCCAGTCGATGCGCCCGCCATTGGGGCCATTCGCCACCAGGGTCATGTCGGCATTGTCGTTGGGCAAGGTGCTGAGGTTTTTCAGCTCCAGGTTCATGTTGTCGTAGAGGAACTCGATCGGCTCGCTCGGGCGCAGGTCTTCGAAGTGCAGGTAGCCCTCGCTGAGCTTGATGCTGGCGATGCGCAGCGGGAACGGGTCGCTGGGCGGCTCGTCGGGCTTGGCCTGGCTGGCGGGTAGCTTGAACAGGCGAGTCAGGTTGAGCGTACCGTCCTTGGCGAACAGCACTTCGTTGCGCGGCTTGATCAGTTCCACCGCCTCCAGATGCAGTGCGCCGCTCCACAGGCTGTCGAGCGAGAGGTTGGCATACAGCCGGTCGAAGCCGACCTGCTCCTTGCCGGGCTCGCCGATCTGCAGGCCCCAGACCGTCAGTTCGAGGCTGAAGGGGTTGAGCTCGATCCGTTCGAGGTGGGCAGGCACGGTCGCGTACTGGGCCAACTGCTGGTTGGCGATGCGCAGCGCGACACCGGGAAGGACGAGAAAGCCAAGAAGGCTGTAGAGGGCTAGCAGGGCCAGCAGTGCGCCTGCGGCGCGAGTCAATCCTTTGTACATGTGTCGCTTCGTCTGTCTAAGCAGGAGAGCTTGGAGTATGGCACGTTAAATCAGTTCCGCTGAGGCGACCGTTTGCCCTTATTCGATGCCCATGCGCCGTTTCGCCCGTTGCGCCGAGCCGTTACGCATTGCCCAACGCAGTAGCGGCGCGGTGCGGCGCAGGCCCAGGCGGATCATGCGCCGCTGCAGCGGGCCGTGCCGCAGGCCGAGCATGGCCTGGGCCCAAGCAGGTAGCAGGTCGAGGCCAGCGTGCAGCATCAGCTTGCCCACCGGCTGTGCCAGGCGGCTGGGGGCGGGGGCGTCGAGCAGGATATCGAGCACCTGGAGGCTGCGGGCATCGCAAAGCAACTGCGGGCGCATACGCAGCAGGTAATCCTCGACCTGCTGGCGCGAGCGCGGCACGTCGCGCGCACCCAGGCGCTCGGCAATCAGCGCGATCTCTGCGTAATAGGCGTCCTGTTCGGCAACTGCAAGATGCGGGTTGCAGTACCGCAGGTGGGCACTCAGGAAGCTGCTGACTTCGGCCACATGCACCCAGGTCAGCAAGGCCGGGTCGCTGGCCGCATAAGGGCGGCCGTCCGGCGCGGTACCGGTTACCTGCAGGTGGATGGTGCGGACCTTGTCGATCAGCCATTCGGCATCGCGGGTGGCGCCGAAGGTGGTGCCGGAAATGAACTGGCTGGTACGGCGCAGGCGCCCGAGCAGGTCTTCACGGAAATTGGAGTGGTCCCACACCCCGGCCAGGGCCAGCGGGTGCAGGAGCTGCAGCATGAGGGCGCTGATGCCACCCACCAGCATGCTCGGGAAGTCACCATGCACTCGCCAGCTGATGCTGTGCGGGCCGAACAGGCCGGGGTCGCCCTTGGGTGATTCCAGGTCGAGCTGGCCGAGGGCCAGCCCGGTAAGGCTCATGACCTGGGTTTCGATGCGGCGGCGAAGGGCTTCCATGGCGACCTGTCATGCAGGGTAGCCACGCGAGCGGCCACCGGTTACTGGTTGAGGCGTTTGTCGATCAGGCCCTGCACCACGCTGGGGTCGGCCAGGGTCGAGGTATCGCCCAGGTTGTCCAACTCGTTGCAGGCGATCTTGCGCAGTATACGCCGCATGATCTTGCCTGAGCGTGTCTTGGGCAATGCCGGGGCCCACTGGATCAGCTCAGGTTTGGCGAAACTGCCGATTTCCTTGCTGACCAAAGCCAGTAGCTCGGCCTTGAGCGCGTCGTCCGGTGTTACCCCGTTCATCGTCGTGACGAAGGCGTACACCCCCTGGCCCTTGAGGTCGTGGGGGTAACCAACCACCGCCGCTTCGGCAACGCTGTCATGCAGCACCAATGCGCTTTCCACCTCGGCGGTACCGATGCGGTGCCCGGAAACATTGATCACGTCGTCGATGCGCCCGGTGATCCAGTAGTCGCCATCGGCATCGCGGCGAGCGCCGTCGCCGGTGAAGTAGTAGCCGGGCATGGGCTTGAAGTAGGTGTCGACCATGCGCTGGTGGTCGCCATAGACACTGCGGATCTGCCCTGGCCAGCTGGCCTTGATGACCAGCAAGCCGGCACCCGGGCCTTCGATCAGCTTGCCCTTGTCATCCAGCAGCAGCGGTTGCACGCCGAACATGGGCTGGCTGGCGCAGCCGGGCTTGAGTACCTGCGAGCCGGGCAGCGGGGTAATCATGATGCCGCCGGTTTCGGTTTGCCACCAGGTATCGACGATGGGGCAGCGCTTCTGGCCGACGGCTTCGAAATACCATTCCCAGGCTTCCGGGTTGATCGGCTCGCCGACGCTGCCGAGCAGGCGCAGGCTCTGGCGTGAGGTGCCCTGCAGCGGCCCGTCGCCTTCGCGCATCAGGGCGCGCAAGGCGGTTGGGGCGGTGTAGAAGATGTTCACCTTGTGCTTGTCCACCACCTGCCAGAAGCGCGAGGTGTCGGGGTAGTTGGGCACCCCTTCGAACATCAGCGATATCGCGCCATTGGCCAGCGGGCCATAGACGATGTAGCTGTGGCCGGTGACCCAGCCGACGTCGGCAGTGCACCAGAACACCTCGCCATCACGGTAGTCGAACACCACCTTGAAGGTCAGGGTGGCCTGCAGCAGGTAGCCGCCGGTGGTATGCAGCACGCCCTTGGGTTTGCCGGTGCTGCCGGAGGTGTACAGGATGAACAGTGGGTCTTCGGCCTCCATCGGCTCGACAGGGCAATCGTCGCCGGCCTTTTCCGTTGCCTCGTGGTACCAGAGATCGCGGCCTTCGGCCCAGGCGACATCAGCGCCAGTTCGGCGTACCACGAACACGCTGCTGACGGCGGGGCAGCTGAGCAGCGCTTTGTCGACGTTCTGTTTCAGCGGGATGCGCTTGCCGCCGCGCACGCCTTCATCAGCGGTGATCACGGTGCGGCAGTCGGCATCGAGAATGCGGTCGCGCAGGGCATCGGGCGAGAAGCCACCGAACACCACCGAGTGGATGGCGCCGATGCGGGTGCAGGCGAGCATGGCGAAGGCGGCCTCGGGGATCATCGGCATGTAGATGCATACCCGGTCGCCTTTCTTCACCCCTCGCGCCTTCAGGGCATTGGCCAGGCGGCAGACCTGACGGTGCAGTTCGCGGTAGGTGATGGCCTTGGCATCCTGGGGGTCGTCACCTTCCCACAGCAACGCGGTCTGGTCGCCGCGCCGGGCCAGGTGGCGGTCGATGCAGTTGTAGCTGACATTCAGCTGGCCGCCGTCGAACCAGCGCGCCTGGCCGGTCTTCAGGTCACATTGCTGCACGCTCGACCAGGGCTTGATCCAGTCCAGGCGCCGGGCTTGCTCGGCCCAGAAAGTGTCGGGATCGTCGACCGACTGGCGGTAGAGGCGGCGGTAGTCGTCGGGGGAAAGGGCGGCGGACTGGCTGACTGCCAGGGCCTGCGGGTAGTTGCGGATATCGAACATGGCGGGTGGTCCTGCTCTTGTAAGGGGCGATGGACTGCAACGGCTATTCGATAGGACAGTGTAGCTAGAGGTGGTGTTCCTTGAGGCCGGGCCCGGTAGGAACGGCCTTGTGTCGCGATGGGGCGCGAAGCGGCCCCGACAATTGACGCACCAGGGCTGAAATCCCGGGGCCGCTCTGCGGCCCATCGCCACACAAGGCCGCTCCTGCACGGAGCGACCGAGTGGCGTTGGGATCAACCGCGGTGACGGCCGCGGAAATAGTTGATCAGGCCCTGGGTGGAGCCGTCCTCGGCGCTGTCTTCCAGGCTGCCGACCAAGCGCTGGTAAACGCCCTTGCCCAGCTCCTTGCCCAGTTCCACGCCCCACTGGTCGAAGGCGTTGATACCCCAGATCACGCTCTGCACGAACACCTTGTGTTCGTACATCGCCACCAGGGCGCCCAGACGGCGTGGGCTGATGCGTTCCACCACCAGGGTGTTGCTCGGGCGGTTGCCCGGGATCACCTTGTGCGGGGCCAGCTTCTCGATGTCCGCTTCATTCAGGCCCTTGGCGCGCAGCTCGGCCTCGGCTTCTTCGCGGGTCTTGCCCAGCATCAGCGCCTGGCTTTGCGACAGGCAGTTGGCGTACAGCCACTGATGATGGTCGGCGACCGGGTTGAAGCTCACCACCGGCACGATGAAGTCGGCCGGAATCAGCTGGGTGCCCTGATGTAGCAGCTGGTGGTAGGCGTGCTGGCCGTTGCAGCCGACGCCGCCCCAGATCACCGGGCCGGTATCGGTCTTCACCGGGGTGCCATCCTGCAGCACGCTCTTGCCGTTGGACTCCATGTCCAACTGTTGCAGGTGCTTGGTGATGTTGCGCAGGTAATGGTCGTACGGCAGGATCGCGTGGCTGTTCGCGCCCCAGAAGTTGCCATACCAGACGCCCAGCAGGGCCAGCAGCACCGGCATGTTCTTTTCGAACGGCGCGGTCTGGAAGTGCTGGTCCATGGTGTAGGCACCGGACAGCAGTTCCTTGAAGTTGGCCATGCCGATGGCCAGGGCAATCGGCAGGCCGATAGCCGACCACAGCGAGTAGCGCCCGCCCACCCAGTCCCACATCGGGAAGATGTTCTCTTCGCGGATGCCGAAGGCCACGGCAGCGGCCTTGTTGCTGGATACGGCGATGAAGTGGCGGTACAGCTCGGCTTCCGAGCCGCCCTGGGCCAGGTACCAGGTGCGTGCAGCCATGGCGTTCTTCAGCGTCTCGAGGGTGTTGAACGACTTCGACGAGACGATGAACAGGGTGGTTTCAGCACGCAGGTTGGCCGACAGCTCGTGGAATTCGCTGCCGTCGATGTTCGCCAGGTAGTGGCAGCGCACGCCGCGTTGGGCATAGGGCAGCAGCGCTTCGGAGACCAGTTCGGGACCGAGGAACGAACCACCGATGCCGATGTTGACCACGTCGGTGATCGGCTTCTCGCTGTAACCGCGCCATAGGCCGTCATGGATGCGGCCGACCAGTTCGGTGATCTGGTTGAGCACCTTGTGCACTTCCGGCATGACGTTCACGCCGTTGACGCTGAGCTTGTCGCCTACCGGGCGGCGCAGGGCAGTGTGCAGCACCGGGCGGCCTTCGGAGGCGTTGATGATTTCGCCGCTGAACATCGACTTGATGGCATCTTGCAAGCCGACCTGGTCGGCCAGGTTCACCAGCAGGTCACGGGTCTGTTCGGTGATCAGGTTCTTCGAGTAGTCGAGGAACAGGCCACAGGAACTCAGGGAGAACTGGTCGAAGCGTTTGGCGTCGGCGGCGAAGGCTTCGCGCATGCTGAAGCCTTGCATGGCGTCGCGGTGTTGCTGGAGCGCCTGCCAGGCGGGCAGGGCCGTCACATCGTGGGGTGTACGGTAATACGCCATTGCGCGGGGTTCCCTTGGTGCGTGGTGATGCCTTGGACACGGCAGTCGTTGCCGGGTTCAGGCTGGCATCATTATAGGCAAAGGCCACTGGCAGGGAATGGGTATGGCAGAGGGAATTTGGGGCGTCTTGCGCCCCTGCAGGAGCTGGCTTGCCTGTGAATGGGCTGCAAGGCAGCCCATGCCGTTACGCGGTCTTCTCTTCCACATGCAAGTACAGGTTGTCGATCAACCGCGTGTTGCCCAGGTAAGCCGCCGCGATCACTACCAGGTCGCGGTCATCGATCATTGCCGGACGCAGGCTCACTGCATGGCGCACTTCCAGGTAGTCCGGGCGGAACCCCGCGGCAGTCAGTTGCGCCTGACCTTCGGCAACCAGCGCCGCGAAATCACGCTGGCCCCGGCCAATGGCCGCAGCGATATGCTGCAACGTGCGGTACAACGCCGGTGCTGCGGCCCGCTGCTCAGGCGTCAGGTAACCGTTGCGCGACGACAGCGCCAGGCCATCTTCGGCACGCACGGTAGGCTCGCCGATGACCTGGATCGGCATGTTCAGGTCGCGCACCATGGCGCGTATCACCGCCAGCTGCTGGAAGTCCTTTTCGCCGAACACGGCAAGGTCGGGCTGGACCATGTTGAACAGCTTGGTGACCACGGTAGCCACCCCTTCGAAATGCCCGGGCCGGCTGGCGCCGCACAGGCCTTCGGAAAGCTGGGGAACGCTGACGCGGGTTTGCACGCTCATGCCGTCGGGGTACATTTCGTCGACGGTGGGCGCGAACAACAGGTTGCAGCCGGCCTGCAACAGGCGCTCCTGGTCGGCGGCCAGGGTGCGCGGGTACTTGTCGAGGTCTTCGTTGGCGCCGAACTGCAGCGGGTTGACGAAGATGCTGGCGACCACGAAATCGGCCCGCTGCGCGGCCTTGGTTACCAGGGCCGCGTGGCCGCTGTGCAGGTTGCCCATGGTCGGCACGAAGCCGATGCGCTTGCCTTCACTCCGGGCGCGGGCAACGGCGGCACGCAATTCGCGGACGGTCTTGACTGTATTCATGCACTGAACCCGTGTTCGCTGCCAGGGAAGCTGACCTGCTTGACTGCCTCGACGTAGGCGACGAGGGCGCTGTGGATATCCGGCTGGCCTTGCATGAAGTTCTTCACGAACTTCGGTACGCGACCGCTCAGCGACAGGCCGAGCATGTCGTGCAGGACCAGCACCTGGCCGTCGGTGCCGCTGCCGGCACCAATACCGATTACCGGAATACCGACGGCACTGGTGATTTCCGCCGCCAGTTCGCTGGGCACGCATTCGAGCAGCAGCATGGCCGCACCAGCCTGCTCCAGGGCGATGGCATCGGCACGCATTTGCCGGGCCTGGGCTTCCTGGCGGCCCTGAACCTTGTAGCCGCCCAGGACGTTGACGGTTTGCGGGGTCAAGCCCATGTGCGCGCATACCGGCACGCCACGTTCGGCCAGCAGGCGGATGGTCTCGGCCAGCCAGGCAGCCCCTTCGATCTTGACCATGTGGGCGCCGGCCTGCATCAGCGTGGCACTGTTGGCAAAGGCCTGTTCCGGGGTGGCATGCGCCATGAACGGCAGGTCGGTGAGGATCAGCGCGCCGTCGTTGCCGCGTTTGACGCTGGCGGTATGGTAGGCCATGTCCGCGGTGGTTACCGGTAGTGTGCTGTCGTGGCCTTGCAGGACCATCCCCAGCGAGTCACCCACCAGCAACACTTCGACGCCGGCCTGGCTGGCGGCCTTGGCGAAGGTCGCATCGTAGCAGGTCAGCATGGTGATTTTTTCACCCTTGGCCTTGAGGCCATTGAGGGTGGTCAGGGTTACTTCAGGCATGTAGGAAATTCCTCGTTCAGGCGCTGTAAAAAACGACTGCATTCAACGCGTAGTCATCTTCCGGAGCGGCACATCATCGCGCGTGATGTTCGGGCACAGGTCCGTCCGGGCCTAAATACGGGTAGCGGCACTTCGGTGCCACACGGGACGCCTATAGTCGTGAGCGAGGTGGGGGAAGTCAATGACCCTGTTACCGCATTGTTACGTTCAGGGTGTTACTGGCGTTACCGCGCCGCTGTGCACGGCTGGAACGCCCGGCCTACAGGCGTTCGAGACCGACGAACGGGCACGCTTCGAGCAGTTGGGCGAGGGCGCGGCCATCGGCCAGACGGAAATCGCCCGGTACCAGTTCGGCCAGCGGATACAGCACGAAAGGCCGGGCATGCATGTGGTAATGCGGCACCTTCAGGCGCGGTTCATCCAGCACCTGGTCGCCGAACAGCAGAATGTCCAGGTCCAGTGTGCGCGGGCCCCAGCGCTCCAAGCGCACACGGCCCTGGTCATTTTCGATAGCTTGCAGCGCATCGAGCAGGGCCAAGGGCGGCAGGGCGGTATCCAGGGCGGCGACGGCATTGGTGTAGCGCGGTTGACCTGGCAGCAGTGAGTCACTGGTATACAGGGCCGAAGCCGCCACCAGGCGCGTACTTTCTACCTGGTCGAGCGCCTGCAGGGCATTGCGCAACTGCTCGGCCGGTGCGTCCAGGTTGCTGCCCAGGCCGATATAGGCGCGGGTGGTCACTCGAATGCCTCGTCGCCGCCGCGCTTGCGCTTGCCGCCGCTGCGCTTGCGTTTACGTGGGCCGGCGCCGCTGCCTTCGTCACGGCTGCCCAGCTCGCGGATCATCTCGCGGCGCTCGCTGTCGTTGGCATCCTGGTAGTCGGTCCACCACTGGCCGAGTTCGTCGGTTTCTTCCCCGGCGCTTTCGCGCAGCAGCAGGAAGTCGTAACCGGCGCGGAAACGCGGGTTGTCCAGCAGCACATCGGCGCGTTTGCCGCTGCGTCGCGGCAGACGCTCCTGCATGTCCCAGATCTCGCGGATTGGCAGGGTGAAGCGCTTGGGGATGGCGATGCGTGCGCATTGCTCGGCAATCAGGTCGTGGGCTGCACCGTTCATGGCCGGGATGGGCGGCACGCCCTGGGCTTGCAGGTGCAGCACGCGGGCCGGCAGGGCTGGCCACAGCAGCGCGGCGAAGAGGAACGCCGGGGTTACCGGTTTGCCTTGCTTCACGCGCAGGTCGGTGTTGTGCAGCGCCTGGCTGATCAAGGTATGGGTGTAGGTCGGGCGCTCGTCCAGGGCATGTGCACTGGCCGGGAACAGCGGTTCGAACAGCTGCAGGTCGACCAGCATTTCGAAGGCGATGGCGCCCTGGCCGGAGAGGAACAGCTTGAGGCTCTCCTCGAACAGGCGTGCCGGCGGAATCTCGCGCAGCAGCGGTGCCAGTTCGCGCACCGGTTGGACAGTGTGCTTTTCGATACCGAAGTCGAGCTTGGCGGCAAAGCGCACCGCGCGCAGCATGCGCACAGGGTCTTCCTGGTAGCGATGGGTCGGGTCACCGATCAGGCGCAGCAGGCGGTTACGGATATCGTGCACGCCATTGGCATAGTCGAGAATGCGCTCGCTGACCGGGTCGTAGTACAGGGCGTTGATGGTGAAGTCGCGGCGTTGCGCGTCTTCTTCCAGGGTGCCGTACACGTTGTCCCGCAGGATGCGGCCACTGGCATTGTGCGACGAGCGGTGGCTGTCACCCTGGTCGTCTTCCGAATGGTGGGCGCGGAAGGTGGCGACTTCGATGATCTCACGGCCGAAATGCACGTGGACCAGCTTGAAGCGGCGACCGATGATACGCGCGTTGCGGAATTCGGCACGGACCTGTTCGGGGGTAGCGCTGGTGGCGACGTCGAAGTCCTTGGGAGTGATGCCAAGCATCAGGTCGCGGACACAGCCACCGACCAGGTAGGCCTGGTAGCCGGCGCTCTGCAGGCGTTCCACGATGTTCACCGCATGGCGGCTGAACTGGTGGCGCTGCAGCGAATGCTGGCTCTTGTTGATCACCTCAGGTGTGGTACGCCTGTGATGCGGGCCCGGTACGGGCGGGCGGAACGACTGGAACAGCTTCTTCAGCATGGGATGCACTGTTTGAAGGAATGTTCGGCCAAGAATAGGAGAATGGCCGCATGATGGGCGGGGATTCTAGCATTTACTCAAGGAATGGTGTAGGCGGGTAGCAGGATGCCTGCCGGAACGGTAGAAACGACAAGGGGAGCCTAAGCTCCCCAAGAAGTCGTTGCGTGCTCTTATTGTTTTTCTGCTGGGCTTCTTGTTTTTGTTGAGTGCCCTGCCCACAAATCTCGAAGCTTGTGGACGACCCCCAAGCCAGGGGTTAAGAGCAAACGGATTGCTTTGGCCGCTGATGTCACGTTGATCGGTTGATCCAACCAGTTCAGGCGCTGCTTTGAGTGCAGTTTTTGTTGTTCTCTGCCTGGTTGTGGGGCAAGCCCCAAACACGCATCCTCTCCAAAAGAATCAGTTAGCTGCGCCTCCGCCGTCTTGTTTTTATTGTGCGTGAGCCGTTTCGTCTTGTTCTTATTCTGAGTTGCAGTGCTTGTTATTGTTCTTGTACCAGACATATAGCAGATGCCGTGCCAACTTTTGAAAAGTCAGCGAAATCAAGGGGTTGAGGCGTTCGTGGGAAATTTCGCAGGCTGAAAATGTCGAAATTTCGTTACCGTATGCCTCGGGAACTGTTACGGCGGTCAAGGCCGGGTAACAGATTTCCGTGGGGGCTGATGTGTTACCTGGGGTGTGTGCGCTGGTTTTGCCGGCCCTTTCGCGGGCACGCCCGCTCCCACAGGAGTTGCCACCCTCTAGGGCAGTGAAATTCCTGTAGGAGCGGGCGTGCCCGCGAAAGGGCCGGAGAGTTTGTAGACAGGGGCAGGAGGAACCTCCCGCCCCGGTAGATCGATTATTCGCTGGTAGCGTTGCTCTTGCGCCGCGGAATGCCCAGGCGCTGGCGGCGTTCCCACAGGCACTTGCGGCTGACCCCGAGCTTGCGGGCCAGCTCGGTTTCGGTCATGTGGTCCTGGTGCTCGAGCACGAAGTGCTGGAAGTAGTCTTCCAGCGACAGGTCCTCGGTCGGTTCGTGGCTGGCGTTGGCTGCACTCGACACAGCCAGGGCGTTGTCGAGGATCTCGTCCTCCTCCAGGTCGCTCAGCTCGATATCGATGCCCAGCAGGTCGGCGGAAATTTCTGCACTCTCGCTGAGGATTACCGCGCGCTCGACGGCGTTTTCCAGCTCCCGCACGTTACCCGGCCAGCTGTAGTGACGAATGGCCTGCTCGGCTTCGGCCGAGAAATGCAGGTCGTCACGGCCGATACGCGCACTCTGGCGGGCCAGGAAGGCACTGGCAATCTCGTTGACGTCACTGCCGCGCTCGCGCAGGGCCGGCAGTTTCAAGGCGATCACGTGCAGGCGGTAATACAGGTCTTCACGGAACTGGCCGGCCTTGGCCAGGTTCTTCAGGTCGCGGTGGGTTGCGGCGATCAGGCGCACATCGACCTTCTGCGACTGCACCGAACCGACCCGGCGAATTTCGCCTTCCTGCAGTACACGCAACAGGCGGGCCTGGGCTTCCAGCGGCAGTTCGCCGATTTCGTCGAGGAACAGGGTACCGCCGTCGGCGGCTTCCACCAGGCCCGCCCGCCCGGCACTGGCGCCGGTGAACGCGCCTTTCTCGTGGCCGAACAGTTCGGACTCGATCAGCGTTTCCGGGATGGCTGCGCAGTTCACCGAGATCATCGGCGCCTTGGCCCGGCGCGACAGGTTGTGCAGGGCACGGGCCACCAGCTCCTTGCCGGTACCCGACTCGCCCTGGATCAGCACGTTGGAGTCGGTGGGCGCGACCTTGCGGATCTTGCTGTACATATCCTGCATTGGTGGGCAGGAACCGATGATGCCGATTTCGCCGTTGGCCTGGGCATTGCCCTTGTCGGCCGGGGCCGCCTTGCCATTGCTGGCGCGCGGCTCGGCGACCGGTGCGGTGGCTGGGGCGGCCTGCCGGTCGCGCAGGATACGCGCCACGGCCTGGAGCATCTCGTCATGGTCGAAGGGCTTGGCGATATAGTCCACCGCGCCCATTTTCATCGAGTCGACCGCCGAGCGCAGGCTGGCATAGCTGGTCATGATCAGTACCGGGGTACCTTGGCCGAGCTTGATCAGTTCGGTGCCGGGTGCGCCTGGCAGGCGCAGGTCGCTGACGATCAGGTCGAAGGTGGCAATGCTGAAGCGTTCCTGGGCTTCCTGCACCGAGCCGGCTTCGCTGACCTGGTACTGGTTCCGTTCGAGCAGGCGACGCAAGGCCGAGCGGATGATGGTTTCGTCTTCGACGATCAGAATGTGCGGCATTGATTCAATTCTCTCGACGGTCTCGAATTTCAGGGGACGTCGCTACGACATGCCGGGGCAGGGTCACGCGGATCCGGGTGCCACGTTGCCGTTCGATATCGGCAGGGCTGTCGATGGTGATTTGCCCATAATGCTCTTCCACGATGGAATAGACCAGAGCGAGCCCCAGTCCGGTTCCTTCGCCCGGGTCCTTGGTGGTGAAGAAGGGTTCGAACAGGCGGTCCATGATGTTCTTCGGGATCCCGCTGCCTTCGTCCTCGACGATCAGGTCGACGGTGTGCTCGTTGACCTCGCTGCGCACGCGCACGGCGCTGCCGGGCGGCGAGGCGTCGCGGGCGTTGGATAGCAGGTTGATCAGCACCTGGGCCAGGCGCTGCGGGTCCCCTTCGACCCAGTGGTCCGGGTCGCAGAGGTTGAAGAACTGTACTTCGAAATTGCGCCGGTTCAACGCCAGCAGACCAATGGCATCCTGCGCCACTTCGGCCAGGCACACCGGCTCTTCGCTGTTCTGGTGGCTGCCGCCGGCATGAGCGAAGCTCATCAGCGACTGCACGATGCGCGAAACCCGCTTGGTCTGTTCCAGAATCTGACTGGACAGCTCGATGATTTCACCGTCGCCCTCGCGTTCCTCGCGCAGGTTCTGTGCCAGACAGGCGATGCCGGTGATCGGGTTGCCGATCTCGTGGGCCACGCCAGCCGCCAGGCGGCCGATGCTGGCCAGGCGTTCGGAGTGTACCAGCTTGTCCTCCAGCGCCTGGGTTTCGGTGAGGTCCTCGACCAGCAGCACCAGGCCGCTGTTGCCGGGTGCCAGCGGCTCGTCGATCGCCGCCTTGTGCAGGTTCAGCCAGCGCGGCTGGCCATCCAGCGCCAGGCGCTGCTTGTGCAGGTGTTCGTCGGGCACGTTGATGAACCCTTGCAGCAGGCTGCGCCAGGGCTCGTCGATGGTGACCAGGCGCGAGCCGACCACGTGCTTGGCGGCGATGCCGGTGAGCTCCTCCATGGCCTTGTTCCACATCAGGATTTCCTGGTCCTTGGCCAGCGAGCAGACGCCCATTGGCAGCTCTTGCAGGGTCTGGCGGTGGTAGCGGCGCAGGGCGTCGAGTTCGGCGGCCAGGCCGGTCAGGCGCGAGTGGTAGTCTTCCAGGCGGCTTTCGATGAAGTGGATGTCCTCGGTCACGTAGTTTTCGTTACCAGACTTGTACGGCAGGAAGGTCTCGACCATGTCCTGCGCCACACTCGGCCCCATCAGGCCGGACAGGTTGGCCTCGATACGGTCGCGCAGGCGGCGCAAGGCATAGGGGCGGCGTTCATCGAATGGCAGATAGAGGTCGCGCAGGGCCTGTTCCACTTCCTTCTGTGCGGCCTTGGCGCCCAGTGGCTTGGCCAGCTGGGTGGCGAATTCCTGCGGCGAGGCAGCGTGCAGCTCGCGGCGCTGTGGGCGACGCACGTTGTCCACTGCGCAGGCTTCGGCTGCGCTGACCTCTTCATTGCTGGCGTTGGTGAACAGCGAGATCAGGGTGAACAACAGCACGTTGGCCGCCAGCGAGGCGATCGCTGCCATGTGCCAGCTGGTGTCGTCCAGCACGTAGATCATGTCCAGCAGCGGGATGTAGAAGCCCTGCAGGTTGCCCAGCAGCGGCAGCAGCATGGTCACCATCCACACCAGGGTACCGGCCAGCAGGCCGGCGATGAAGCCGCGGCGGTTGGCGGTGGGCCAGTACAGCACCGACAGCACGCCGGGCAGGAACTGCAGGGTGGCGACGAAGGCGACGATGCCCAGGTTGGCCAGGCTCTGGTGGTTGTTCTGGGTCAGGTAGAACATGAAGCCGGCGGTGATGATGGCGACGATCAGCGCGCGCCGGGTCCACTTCAGCCAGCGGTAGATATTGCCTTCGGCCGGCGGCTGGTACAGCGGCAGCACCAGGTGGTTGAGGGCCATGCCGGACAGCGCCAGGGTGGTGACGATGATCAGCCCGCTGGCAGCCGACAGGCCGCCGATATAGGCCAGCAGCGCCAGTGCCTGGTTGTTGGCGGCGATCCCCAGGCCCAGGGTGAAATACTCGGGGTTGGTGCTGGCGCCCAGGCGCAGGCCGGCCCACAGCACCAGCGGTACGGCCAGGCTCATCAGCAGCAGGAACAGTGGCAGGCCCCAGCTGGCACTGACCAGCGAGCGCGGGTTGAGGTTTTCGGTGAAGGCCATGTGGTACATGTGCGGCATGACGATGGCCGAGGCGAAGAACACCAGCAGCAAGGTGCGCCATGGCCCCTCCTGCAGCGGGGTGTGCAAGGCCGCCAGGGCGGTCTGGTTCTGCAGCAGCCACACCTCCAGCTGGTGCGGGCCGCCGAACACGCCATACAGGGCATACAGGCCGATGCCGCCCAGCGCCAGCAGCTTGATCACCGACTCGAAGGCGATGGCGAAGACCAGCCCTTCGTGTTTTTCGCGGGTGGCGATGTGCCGCGAACCGAAGAAGATGGTGAACAGGATGATCAAGGTACAGAAGGCGAAGGCCACTCGGGCCTTGACTGGTTCGCCGGTGAGGATGCTGATCGAATCGGCCACTGCCTGGATCTGCAGGGCCAGCAAGGGCAGCACGCCGATCAGCATGAAAATGGTGGTCAGCGCGCCGGCCCAGGTACTGCGGAAGCGGAACGCCAGCAGGTCGGCCAGCGATGACAGCTGGTAGGTGCGGGTGATCTTGAGAATCGGGTAGAGCAGCACCGGTGCCAGCAGGAACGCGCCGGACACCCCCAGGTAACAGGCGAGGAAGCCGTAGCCGTACTGGTAGGCCAGGCCGACCGAGCCATAGAAGGCCCAGGCACTGGCGTATACGCCCAGCGACAGGGTGTAGGTCAGCGGATGGCGAATGATCGAACGTGGGATCAGGCCCCGTTCGCTGATCCAGGCCACGCCGAACAGCACCATCAGGTACGCGGCGCTGATCAGGATCATCTGGGTCAGGCTAAAGCTCATCGGCATCTCGTTGGCTCTGCAGGATGAAGGTGACGACGATCAGGATCAGCCAGAGCAGGTAAGGGCGGTACCAGGCTCCGGTCGGTTCGATCCACCAGTCCATGATGGCCGGGGAGAACAGGTAGATCCCCACGACCAAAAGCAGGACCAAACGATAGATGTACATGCTGGCCTCGATGGTTGGGCGCTGCGGGCTTGGACTTATTATTGGCGCAAATGGCGGGGGGGATGCTAGCGGGAATCCATGGGGTTCGCCAAGAGGTTGAATTTATTGGGCTTTTGTTTTTGCGGGATGGGTTGCCTGTGCCGGCCTCTGCGCGGGCGCGCCCGCTCCCACAGGTAAACCACAAAGCTTGAAGGTGGTGTAGTTCCTGTGGGAGCGGGCGTGCCCGCGAAGAGGCCGGTATGCCTTAGCGCAAATCAGCCTCTGGCACCGTGGTGCGCTGCGCAATCGCCTCGGGCTTCCACTGTTTGCGGGCCACTGCCAGCACTTCGGCCGGTGTCGCCAGCAACAGCTCGGGTTCGGTCTCCTGGCCCAGCGCCCGCAATGCCCGCAGCAACAGCGGCGTGGCATGCTCCGCCTGCAGCGGCGGCGAACGGTACGATTTGCCCAGTTTGTGTCCATCCGGCTGGACGATCAGCGGTATATGCAGGTAGCGCGGTTGCGAAAAGCCCAGCAACTCTTGCAGGTACAGCTGGCGCGGGGTGTTGTCGAGCAGGTCGGCGCCGCGCACGATGTCGGTAACACCTTGCCAGGCATCATCCAGTACCACCGCCAGCTGGTAGGCATACAGCCCGTCGCGGCGCTGGATGACAAAATCCCCTACCTCACGCCCCAGGTGTTGCTGGAACTCGCCCTGTACCCGGTCGGTAAAGCGATAGATCAGTTCCGGTACCCGCAAGCGGATCGCCGCGCCTTCACGCGCATGCCCGGCGTTGCGACAAAAACCGGGGTAGATGCCGTTGTAACCCTCCAGTTGCTTGCGCGAGCAGGTACAGGCATAAGCCAGGCCCATGTTGAACAGGCGATCGACCACTGCGGCGTAGGCGTCGTGCCGCTGGCTCTGGAACACCACTTCGCCATCCCATTCCAGGCCATAACGCTCCAGCGTTTGCAGGATGGCATCGCGGGCACCGGGCATTTCCCGCGGCGGGTCGGTATCCTCCATGCGCAGCAGCCAGCGGCCGTTGACGGCGCGGGCATCGAGCCAGGAGGCGAGGGCGGCGACCAGCGAGCCGAAGTGCAGGAAGCCGCTGGGAGTGGGGGCGAAACGCCCGATGTAACGGGTATCGGTCATGGTCAGGCTGGGCATGAAAATGAAACGGGGCGCATGATGCGCCCCGTCCGGATGGAAGAAGGATCAGCCTTTGCCGACCGTCTTTTCCTTTTTCTCGGCAATTTCCTTGCAGTCGAAGCACAGGTCCGCAGTAGGACGGGCTTCCAGGCGACGCAGGCCGATCTCGATGCCGCACGATTCGCACCAGCCGTACTCGTCGGCCTTGATCTTTTCGAGGGTCTTGTCGATCTTCTTGATCAGCTTGCGCTCGCGATCGCGGTTGCGCAGCTCCAGGGCGAATTCTTCTTCCTGGCTGGCGCGGTCGGCCGGGTCGGGGAAGTTGGCTGCCTCGTCCTTCATGTGGTCCACAGTGCGGTCGACACTTTCCATCAAGTCTCGCTTCCAGGCGCCGAGAAGCTTGGTGAAGTGCTGTTTCATGGGCTCGCCCATGTACTCTTCACCCTTGGTTTCTACGTAGGGCTCGACACCGTACATGGTCTGGGCTTTTTGCTTTTCTACGGTGGACATGAATAGACCGCCTCTCACTCATCTGATCCAATGCGCAGGCTGCTCCATCTCCGGCACCCGCCGGCCCTGCGACTGCGAGCCGCCGAACTTACCAGATAGATCGGGGGTGCGCTACCCCGCCCGATCTTGCTGATTGACACCGGCCTGAGCGGTACGTTCGATCGCTCGCAGAGGTAGAATCTCCAGTTTAGACCCTATTGAGAGAAGGTCATGGCCCACCCTTACAGCGCGCGCAGCCGCGCCATCGAACCCTTCCATGTCATGGCGCTGCTGGCCCGGGCCAACGAGCTGCAGGCGGCCGGGCACGACGTGATCCACCTGGAAATCGGCGAGCCGGACTTCACCACCGCTGCGCCGATCGTCGCCGCTGGCCAGGCGGCACTCGCCGCCGGGCACACCCGGTATACCGCTGCTCGCGGCCTGCCGGCGTTGCGCGAAGCGATTGCCGGTTTCTACGGCCAGCGCTATGGCCTGAATGTCGACCCTGAACGCATCCTGATCACCCCGGGTGGCTCCGGGGCACTGCTGCTGGCCAGCAGCTTGCTGGTCGACCCTGGCAAGCACTGGCTGCTGGCCGACCCGGGTTACCCGTGCAACCGCCACTTCCTGCGCCTGGTCGAAGGCGGGGCGCAACTGGTGCCGGTCGGCCCGGAGGTCAACTACCAGCTGACCGCCGACCTGGTGCAGCGCCATTGGGACAAGGACACCGTTGGTGCCCTGGTGGCCTCGCCAGCCAACCCCACCGGCACCGTGCTGGGCCGGGACGAGCTGGCCAGCCTGTCCACTGCCACTCGGGAGCGCCACGGCCACCTGGTGGTGGACGAGATCTACCATGGCCTGACCTACGGCATGGACGCGCCCAGTGTGCTGGAAGTGGATGACTCGGCGTTTGTGCTGAATAGTTTTTCCAAGTATTTCGGCATGACCGGTTGGCGCCTTGGCTGGCTGGTAGCGCCGCCGGGTGCGGTGGCAGACCTGGAAAAGCTGGCACAAAACCTGTACATCAGCGCGCCGAGCATGGCCCAGCATGCCGCGCTGGCGTGCTTCCAGCCCGAGACCCTGGCCATTTTCGAAGAGCGCCGCGCCGAGTTTGCCCGCCGTCGCGACTATCTGTTGCCTGCACTGCGCGAGCTTGGCTTCCGCATTGCCGTCGAACCGCAGGGGGCCTTCTATCTGTATGCCGACATCAGCGCCTTTGGTGGTGATGCGTTCGCCTTCTGCCGGCATTTCCTGGAAACCGAGCACCTGGCCTTTACCCCGGGCTTGGATTTCGGCCGGCACCTGGCCGGCCATCATGTGCGTTTCGCCTATACCCAGAGCCTGCCGCGCCTTGAGCAGGCGGTGCAGCGGATTGCCCGCGGGCTGCGGAGCTGGCAGGGCTGATGCAGTTCTTTCCTCCACTCGAACAGGGTCGCCTGCTGCGCCGCTACAAACGTTTTCTGGCAGACATCGAACTGGCCAGCGGCGAACAGCTGACCATCCACTGTCCGAATACTGGCTCCATGCTCAACTGCATGCGCGAAGGTGGGCAGGTGTGGTTCAGTCGCTCCAGCGACCCCAAGCGCAAGCTGCCGGGCACCTGGGAGATCAGTGAAACCCCACAGGGGCGGCTGGCCTGCGTGAATACCGGGCGGGCCAACGGGCTGGTCGAAGAAGCCTTGCGTGCCGGGGTCATCGCCGAACTGGCCGGTTTCACCGCGCTCAAGCGTGAAGTGGCCTATGGCGAGGAAGGCAGCCGCATCGACTTTCGCCTGGATTTCGACGGCGCCCCGGCCTATGTCGAAGTCAAGAGCGTGACCCTCGGCTACCCCGACAGCCTGGTTGCGGCGTTCCCTGATGCGGTAACCCAACGCGGTGCCAAGCACCTGCGCGAGCTGGCCAAGCTGGCCCGGCAGGGGGTACGCGCAGTGCAGTTGTATTGTGTGAACCTGACCGGCATCGACGCCGTGCGCCCAGCCGCGGAAATCGATGCAGCCTATAGCCAGGCCCTGCATAGCGCAGTGGCCGACGGCGTGGAAGTGCTGGCCTATGGCACGCGCCTGGACGCCGCAGGTATCGTCATCGATCGCCGTCTGCCGGTGCTGCTTGGCCCTTGAGCCAGATTCCCTGGCTGTCTTCATGGCAGCGCAGGGCCTGCAACTGCTTGCCCTCGCAGGGCCCGGCCACGCATTCGCCGCTGTCGATCAGGAACAACGCGCCATGATGGGCGCAGTGGATCAGGCTGGCGCCGTCGTCGAGAAATTCATCTTCGGCCCAGTTCAGCGGGATGCCGCGGTGCGGGCACAGGTTGCGGTACAGATGCACCTGGCCCTGGCGGCGCACGCCGAACAGTTCGATGCCGTCTACGCTGAAGGCGCGGCTCTGGCCTTCGGCCAGGCCTTGGGAGGTACAAAGGAAATGCATGGCAGGGATGGCCCGTGAAAGCGATGGTAGCCTGACGCACCAAGGCGGGTGATTCTTCAATCGCCCATGAGTTGCGCCTGGTTGCCTATGGTGCGCAGTTCCGCCGCCCGCTACAAGGCGCGCGGCCAGCCAGGGGAAGGAAACCTGAGCGGGTTTGCCCGCGACGGTTGTGCAGCCATGGCGCTGCAGTCAGGTGCATGTACATGCCAATGAACAAGAGGTACCCCATGCGTCATCCGCTGCTCTCCGGTTTCGCGCTGTGCCTGGTGCTGGCCTTGGGTGGCTGCCAGGCCAGCCTGCCGCCGCTGCCCGCCTGGCAGAGCAGTGAAGGGCGCAGCCATGCCGAACTGGGGCACATCGTCGAGCTTGCCAGCAGCCAGTTGATCAGCCCTGAGCAATTGCTGCAGCGTTTGTCTGGTGCCCCACGGGTGCTGGTCGGTGAAAAGCACGACAACCCCGACCACCATGCGCTGCAACTGTGGCTGTTGCGCGCCCTGCAAGGGCAGCGGGCGCAAGGCAGCCTGTTGCTGGAAATGCTGCAGCCCGAGCAACAACCGTTGGTGGACAAGCTTGCCGGGCAACCGGTGCCGGCAGACCTGCCCCAGGCCCTGGCCTGGCAGGACGGTTGGGATTGGCAGCTGTATGGGCCGATCATCACCGAAGCCCTGCGACAACATGTGCCTTTGCTGGCAGCCAACCTTTCAACCGCCGAGATGCGCCAGGCTTATCGGCAGCCGGCGTCGTTGCTCGGTGAGCGTTCCAACGCGCCAGTGGTCCAGGCGGCCCTGCTGGAGCATGTGCGTGCCGGGCATTGCGGGATGCTGCCGGAAAGCCAGTTGCCGGCGATGCTGGCCGTGCAACAGCAGCGTGACCGACGCATGGCCGAGCGCTTGCTGGCGGCGCCGCAGCCGGCGCTTCTGTTTGCCGGGGCCTATCACGTGCGCAAGGATTTGGGCGTGCCGTTGCACCTGGCTGACCTGGGCGCGCAAGGAGAAAGCACGGTGCTGGTGTTGGCGGAGGTGGGCGACCGGGTCGAGGCGACCGAGGCCGACTATGCGTGGTATACGGCGGCGACACCGGAGCAGGACTATTGCGCGCAGATGCGGCGCTAGCTCAGGTAGAAAACACTGGCCAAAAAAAGACCCGGCAAACTGCCGGGTCAATAACCGTGATTAGCCTGATGAGGAGATAATCTGAGAGTCCGAACCAGGGGCTCTTAGCTTATCCAACCAGTCTCGCGACCAGTTGTGATAATCATAACGATTCTCATTTCGAGGTCAATCCCTTTACCACGATTATTTCGGATTTTTTTGCGGCGGGCATTTTGCGTCCAGCTGCTGGTTGAGCGCTTCTTTGCGTTCTAGCGGCAGATCGTTCCAGTGCATGTCCAGAAGCGCGCCTTCAATGGCATACAGCAGCACCTTCGATGCGCGGAACCCTCGCGTCTTCACGGCCTGGTACGCACCCACCGCGCCCAGTCGTCGCAGATCCGATGCACTGTGGATGCCCGCTGCATGCAGCCACTGCGCAGAGGTCTTGCCAAGGTTCTTCAGATGCTGCAATTCATCGTTCATCGAGCCTCCTTGCGATGGCTGAACGGGTCATGGGGAGATAAATCGCGAGCAGGTCAGAGAGGAGTGTAGCGGGGGTTGGGAAATGCGCGGCCTTTTGCCATTGGGTGCGACGAGATGTCCCGTGGGGACCTTCGCGGGCTTGCCCGCTCCCACAGGTGCGGCACAGCTTTCAGGGCCTGTGCTGTACCTGTGGGAGCGGGCAAGCCCGCGAAGAGGCGCCCACGGGAAAGCGCTGAACCTACAGCCCAGGCAAGCGCTGGCGAATCTGCTCGATCACCTGGTCCATGCTACCGGCACTCTGGGTATCGACGCGGGTGCTCTGCACCAGTTCCTCCGCATCCAGCGGCTCACGGCTGGCCTGCTGGGCCTTGAGCACTTCCAGGGTGGCATCCGACGGGTCGGTGTTTTCTGCCTGGCGCTGCTCCAGCCAGCTGGCAATGACCGCGTCCGGTGCATGGCAGTCGAGGATCAGGAACGGCACACCGGTCTGGCTGGCCACATCGGCTGCCGCCTGGCGCTGCTCACGCTTGAGATAGGTGGCATCCAGCACTACCGGGAAGCCGGCACGCAGCACGGTTGCCGCGACTTCGTGCAGGCGCTGGTAAGTCGCGGTGCTGGCGTCCTGGGCATAGATGCCACTGCTCAGCTGGCCCGCGTCGGCCTGCTGCTGCTCGCCAAACAGGCGCTTGCGCTCGACGTCCGAACGCACGCGGACGGCGCCCAGGGCCTCGACCATCCGCATGGCCACGTGGCTTTTGCCCACCGCCGAAACGCCGTGGGTAATGGCCAGCAGGCGCGACGGGATGGCGCTGTAGCTTTCTGCCAGGTTGGCGTAGTTGCGGTAGGTGCGCAGGGTGGTTGCACGCTGCACGCCATCGGCGTTGGCCGGCATGCTGAACAATGCCACCTTGGCCCGTACCAGCGCGCGGTAGGCCTTGTAGAAGTTGAGCAACTCGAGGCCCTGGTAGTCACCGGTCAGTTCCAGGTACTGGCTGATGAAGCGCCGGGCCAGGCACTTCAGGCCACGGTCTTCCAGGTCCATGGCCAGGAAAGCGGTGTCGGCGTAGACGTCGGTCAGGCGGAACGGTTCGTTGAACTCGATGCAGTCGAAGATCACCACCTGGCCATCGATCAGGGTGGCATTGCCCAGGTGGATGTCACCATGGCACTCGCGGATGAAACCGTTGGCCTTGCGCTGTTCCAGCAGGCCATGCAGGCGCTCGAAGCTGCTGCGTGCCCAAGCCGCGAGGGCGTCGAGCTGTCGCAGGTCGGCCTTGTCGCTGAGGAACGGGCGAATCTGCTCGAAGTTCTGTTCCACCGGCGCCATCACGCTCTCCGGCGTGCCCAGAGGGTGCTCTACAGGCACGCGGGGAGCCTGCAGGTGGAACTCGGCGATCTGCCGGGCCATCTGGTCGATGTGCGCGCCGTTCAGTTCGCCATTGGCCTGCAAGGTGTTGAGCATCTGCCCCTGGGGGAACTGGCGCATCTTCAGCACGTACTCGATGGCTTCGCCTTCACCACCGATCTGCGGCGCCTCGATGCTGCCGGTAATTGGCAACACCTCCAGGTACAGGCCGTCGGTCAGGCGCTGGTTCAGGCGCAATTCTTCGTTACAGAAATGCCGGCGCTGGTCCAGGCTGGTGAAATCGAGGAAGCCGAAGTTCATCGGCTTCTTGATCTTGTAGGCATACTCGCCGGTGAGCAGAACCCAGGAGATATGCGTCTCGATCAGCTGGAACCCCTCCACGGGGTGAGGGTACAGGGCAGGGTTCTGCAGCGCGGTGATAAGGGCTTGGCTCACGGGAAATCCTTCCGGGGCAGGGAATTCGAATGCGCCATTATGGTCAATGGTGCCGCCCCTGCCTACCGCCGGGCCGTCTGCCCAGCCTTTATAAAGTGCGTATAATCCGCCGCCATGACTCGAACCCGAAATCCCCGTACCCCTCAGAAACGCCCGACCGGCCGCTCTCGCGCCTGGCTGGGCTGGGCCTTGAAGCTCAGCCTGGTCGGCCTGGTGATCGTTGCCGGCTTCGCGGTTTACCTCGATGCCGTTGTCCAGGAAAAGTTTTCTGGCAAGCGCTGGACCATCCCGGCCAAGGTGTATGCCCGGCCGCTGGAGCTGTTCACCGGGCAGAAGCTGAGCAAGGACGACTTCCTCACCGAGCTGGATGCGCTCGGCTATCGGCGTGAAAGCGCAGTCAACGGCCCCGGTGCGGCATCGGTCAATGGCAATACGGTCGATCTCAACACCCGGGGCTTCCAGTTCTACGAGGGCATGGAGCCGGCTCAGTTCGTGCGGGTGCGCTTCTCGGGCGACTACGTGGCGGGCCTTTCCGGGGCCAACGGCAAGGCGCTCGATGTGGTGCGTCTGGAGCCGCTGATGATTGGCGGCATCTACCCGAAAAACCTCGAAGACCGCATCCTGATCAAGATCGACCAGGTGCCCAAGTACCTGCTTGAAACCCTGGTGGCTACCGAAGACCGTGATTTCTACAGCCACTTCGGCGTGTCGCCCAAGTCCATCGCCCGCGCCGTGTGGGTCAACACCTCGGCCGGCTCGATGCGTCAGGGTGGCAGTACCCTGACCCAGCAGCTGGTGAAGAACTTCTACCTCACCAGCGAGCGCAGCCTCAGCCGCAAGCTGACCGAGGCCATGATGGCCGTGCTGCTGGAGCTGCACTACGACAAGCGCGAGATCCTCGAGGCCTACCTCAACGAAGTGTTCGTCGGCCAGGACGGCCAGCGTGCGGTGCACGGCTTCGGCCTGGCCAGCCAGTTCTTCTTCAGCCAGCCGCTGTCGGAGCTGAAACTGCACCAGATCGCCCTGCTGGTGGGCATGGTCAAGGGGCCGTCCTACTACAACCCGCGGCGCTACCCCGAGCGCGCCCTCGCGCGCCGCAACCTGGTGCTCGACCTGGTGGCCGAACAGGGTGTGGCCAGCCAGGCCGAGGTGGATGCGGCGAAGCAGATGCCGCTGGGCGTGACCAAGCGCGGCAGCCTGGCAGACAGTTCGTTCCCGGCATTCCTCGACCTGGTCAAGCGTCAGCTGCGCCAGGATTACCGCGATGAAGACTTGACCGAAGAAGGCCTGCGCATCTTCACCAGTTTCGACCCGATCCTGCAGATGAAGGCCGAAGCCTCGATGAGCGAGACCTTCAAGCGCCTGGCGGGCCGCAAGGGGGCTGACGATGTCGAGTCGGCAATGGTCGTGACCAACCCGGAAACCGGTGAAGTGCAGGCGCTGATCGGCAGCCGTCAGGCCGGTTTCGCTGGCTTCAACCGCGCCATCGATGCGGTGCGCCCGATCGGCTCGCTGGTCAAGCCGGCGGTGTACCTCACCGCGCTGGAGCAACCGACCAAGTACACGCTGACCAGCTGGGTGCAGGACGAGCCCTTCTCGGTCAAAGGTGCCGACGGCCAGGTCTGGCGGCCGCAGAACTACGACCGCCGCCCGCACGGCACCATCTACCTGTATCAGGGGCTGGCCAACTCCTACAACCTGTCGACCGCCAAGATCGGCCTGGAAGTCGGCGTGCCCAATGTGATCAAGACCATTGGCCGGCTGGGCGTGAATGTCGACTGGCCTGCCTTCCCGGCCATGCTGCTGGGCGCCGGCGGTATGTCGCCGATGCAGGTGGCGACCATGTACCAGACCATCGCCAACGGCGGCTTCAATACGCCAATGCGTGGTATCCGCAGCGTGCTCACCGCCGAAGGCGAGCCGCTCAAGCGCTACCCGTTCCAGATCCAGCAGACCTTCGACCCAGGGGCCATCTACCTGGTGCAGAACGCCATGCAGCGGGTAATGCGCGAAGGTACCGGCCGCTCGGTATACAACACCTTGCCGCGCACGCTGACCCTGGCGGGCAAGACCGGTACCAGCAACGACTCGCGTGACAGCTGGTTCTCCGGTTTCAGCCAGGACCTGCTGGCCGTGGTGTGGATGGGCCGAGACGACAACGGCAAGACGCCGTTCACTGGCGCGACCGGTGCCCTGCAGGTGTGGACCAGCTTCATGAAGAAGGCCGACCCGCTGCCGTTGGACATGCCGCAACCGGATAACGTGGTTCAGGCGTGGATTGACCCCTACAGTGGCCATGGGTCTGATGGCAGCTGTCCGGGAGCGGTGCAGATGCCGTATATTCGCGGGAGTGAACCGCCCGCCGGTGCGACCTGTGGCGGCGAGCAGGATCCAGTTGAATCGGTCATGGACTGGGTCAAAGGCTGGATGAATTAAGCACAGGCTGCATTGATGAGGTGTGACGTGAACAAGTGGCTGTTTCCTGCCGTGACGGCGCTGGCTGTGCTCCAGGGGTGTGCCAGTGTGCCGCGCGGCAATATTCCGGTGGTCGACTCGAGCACCCGTGTGTCCAATAGCGAGCGCATGACGGCCAAGCGCACGACGGCTGGCTACAACGCGGGCACCGCACAAGCGCAAACGCTGCCCGAGGACTCCGGCGTCACCGTGATGATCCCGCAGGGTGCGGGTGCCTCCGGTATCCAGACATTCCCGGCGGCCAACGGCTCGGCACCGATCAGTACCTCGCCGATCACGCCGGGGCCGATCACGACCGGACCGGTCAGTTCGGCGCCTATGACCACCAATCCAAACCCGATCGCCGACGAACCGTTCGATATCGCCGCGATGAACAGCGCTTCGCAAAGTACCAGCGCCCCAACCGGTATCCCGCGTAGCGGTGGCGCTGCAGGCGGGCTCTCGGCAGATGAGCAGCTGGACGGTCCGGTACTGGCGTTGCTGACCACGGCGCAGTCGCAGCAGGGCAGCGGCGACTTCAACGGCGCTGCTTCCAGCCTGGAGCGCGCCCAGCGCATTGCCCCGCGCGAGCCGCAGGTGCTGTACCGTCTGGCCCAGGTGCGCCTGTCGCAAGGTGATGCGCCGCAGGCCGAGCAGCTGGCGCGTCGCGCCCTTACCTATGCCAATGGCCGCCCGAGCCTGCAGGCGGAACTGTGGAACACCATCGCCCAGGCCCGCGAAAAGCAGGGTGATAGCGCTGGTGCTGCGCTGGCCCGGCAAAAGGCTCGGGTCAACTTGTGATGATCGAGCAACGCATTCTGGATATTGCCGACCATCTGATGCTGATCGAGCGTGAGTTGCAGGTACAAGGCTGGTGGGATGCCGATGCACCAAGCGACGAGGCACTGGCCAGCACCGTACCGTTCGCCGTCGACACCCTCAGCTTCGAGCAATGGCTGCAATGGATCTTCCTGCCGCGCATGAAGATCATCATCGAGCTGGGCCACCCGCTGCCCAGTGCCTCGGGCATCCTGGTCATGGCCGAAACCGTATTTACCGACCGCCCGGAACAAAGCCGCGAGCTTCGCCGCCTGTTGGCAGCTTTCGATCAATTGATTGCTCCTTCCGCCTGATTTCTTCAGTTTTTCCTTCAAGGGCCGCAGATTGTGGCCCTTTTTTATGGAAATCTTATTAATTCTGCTGCTGAAGCGATTTTTAGTGGTGGCAGGAATTCATCTTGGCGAAAAATTGGCAATAATTTTTCTTGACTTGTTGGCGCCGAATCAGAAGAATCCAATCTCCGCTGTAGAGGGACTGCCAGAAGCAGACCCGCTAAGCAGATCATGAGGCGCACACCCGCGCCGACCTGTTACACCCCGCAACGCGTTACCTCGCGCTGGGTGGGAAAACCCCGCAACACTCTGGGGCGCTCCCAATACTTGCTCAGTCAGTGCTGACGTTCGCTCATGCTCTGCTTGGCAGTAAACCTATTAAGACCCGTCCAGTGAGGGCGGTATTCTGGCGTTTTAGAGGTGAACAACGTGGAGCTTTTATCTGGCGCTGAGATGGTCGTCCGCTTCTTGCGTGACGAAGGCGTTAAGCACATCTACGGGTACCCTGGTGGTGCTCTCCTGCATGTTTACGACGCGCTGTTCAAGGAACCGGAAGTCGAGCACATCCTGGTTCGTCATGAGCAGGCGGCTACCCATATGGCGGACGGCTACGCCCGTGCCACCGGCAAGGCCGGCGTGGTACTGGTAACTTCCGGGCCTGGTGCGACCAATGCCATTACCGGTATTGCCACTGCCTACATGGACTCGATCCCGATGGTCATCCTGTCTGGCCAGGTGCCCAGCACCATGGTCGGTACCGATGCCTTCCAGGAAACCGACATGATCGGTATTTCGCGGCCGATCGTGAAGCACAGCTTCATGATCAAACATGCCAGCGAAATCCCGGAAGTTCTGAAAAAAGCATTCTACCTGGCGCAATCCGGTCGCCCAGGCCCGGTCGTGGTCGACATTCCAAAAGATATGACCAACCCGGCCGAGAAGTTCGAATACGTCTACCCGAAAAAGGTCAAGCTGCGTTCCTACAGCCCGGCCGTTCGTGGTCATTCCGGGCAGATCCGCAAGGCTGCGGAGATGCTGCTGGCCGCCAAGCGCCCAGTGGTGTACTCCGGTGGCGGGGTGATTCTCGGCGGTGGCTCCGAAGCCCTGACCGAAATCGCCAAGTCGCTGAACCTGCCGGTCACCAATACCCTGATGGGCCTCGGTGGCTTCCCGGGTACTGACCGCCAGTTCCTCGGCATGCTCGGCATGCACGGCAGCTTCACTGCCAACATGGCCATGCACCATGCCGATGTCATCTTTGCCGTCGGCGCCCGTTTCGACGACCGCGTGGTGAACGGCCCGGCCAAGTTCTGCCCGAACGCCAAGATCATCCACATCGACATCGACCCGGCGTCGATCTCCAAGATGATCAAGGCCGACGTGCCGATCGTCGGGCCGGTCGACAGCGTCCTCAGCGAGATGCTCGGCATCCTCAAGGAAATCGGCGAGCAGCCTGACAAGGCGGCGCTGGATGCCTGGTGGAAGCAGATCGATGAATGGCGTGGCAATGGCGAGCTGTTCCCCTACGACAAGGGCGACGGCAACGTCATCAAGCCGCAGAAGGTCATCGAGACCCTGTGCGAAGTGACCCATGGCGACGCCTTCGTCACTTCCGACGTCGGTCAGCACCAGATGTTCGCGGCGCAGTACTACCGTTTCAACAAGCCGAACCGCTGGATCAACTCCGGTGGTCTGGGCACGATGGGCTTCGGCTTCCCGGCGGCGATGGGCGTCAAGCTCAACTTCCCGGACCAGGACGTCGCCTGCGTGACTGGCGAAGGCAGCATCCAGATGAACATCCAGGAGCTGTCCACCTGCATGCAGTACGGCCTGCCGGTGAAGATCGTCAACCTGAACAACGGTGTGCTGGGCATGGTCCGCCAGTGGCAGGACATGTCCTACAACGGTCGTCACTCGCATTCGTATGTCGAGTCGCTGCCTGACTTCATCAAGCTGGCCGAGGCCTATGGCCATGTGGGTATCCGCATCACCAGCCTGAAGGACCTCAAGCCGAAGCTGGAAGAAGCGTTTGCGATGAAAGACCGCCTGGTGTTCATCGACATCGCGGTTGACCGCAGCGAGCACGTCTATCCGATGCAGATCAAGGATGGCTCGATGCGTGACATGTGGCTGAGCAAGACGGAGCGTACCTGATATGCGGCACATCATTTCCCTGCTGCTGGAAAACGAACCAGGTGCGTTGTCCCGTGTGGTCGGCCTGTTCTCCCAGCGTAACTACAACATTGAAAGCCTGACCGTGGCGCCGACCGAAGACCCGACCCTGTCGCGTCTGACGCTGACTACCGTTGGCCATGACGAAGTGATCGAGCAGATCACCAAGAACCTGAACAAGCTGGTCGAAGTGGTCAAGCTTGTCGACCTGTCGGAAAGCGCTCACATCGAGCGTGAACTGATGCTGGTCAAGGTCAAGGCTACCGGTGCCCAGCGCGCCGAGATCAAGCGCACCACGGACATCTTCCGTGGCCAGATCGTCGACGTCACCGCCAGCGTGTACACCGTGCAGCTGAGCGGCACCAGCGACAAACTGGACAGCTTCATCCAGGCGATCGGCACTGCATCGATTCTCGAAACCGTGCGCAGCGGCGTTACCGGCATTGCCCGTGGCGACAAAGTGCTCAGCATCTGAATTCCACAAATTAGCGATGGCTCCGCAGGGGCCGAGATATAACCAGGGGTATTTTCATGAAAGTTTTCTACGATAAAGACTGCGACCTTTCCATCATCCAGGGTAAAAAAGTCGCCATCATCGGTTACGGTTCCCAGGGCCACGCTCAAGCGTGCAACCTGAAGGACTCCGGTGTAGATGTCACCATCGGTCTGCGTAAAGGTTCGGCCACCGTTGCCAAGGCAGAAGCCCACGGCCTGAAAGTGACCGACGTTGCCTCCGCCGTCGCTGCTGCCGACCTGGTCATGATCCTGACCCCGGACGAATTCCAGGGCCAGCTGTACAAGCAGGAAATCGAGCCGAACATCAAGAAGGGCGCTACCCTGGCCTTCTCCCACGGCTTCTCGATCCACTACAACCAGGTGGTTCCGCGTGCCGACCTCGACGTGATCATGATCGCGCCGAAGGCCCCTGGCCACACCGTTCGCTCCGAGTTCGTCAAAGGCGGTGGCATCCCTGACCTGATCGCTATCTACCAGGACGCTTCGGGCAACGCCAAGAACGTCGCCCTGTCCTACGCCTCGGGCGTTGGTGGCGGCCGTACCGGCATCATCGAAACCACCTTCAAGGACGAGACCGAAACCGACCTGTTCGGCGAGCAGGCTGTTCTGTGCGGTGGTACCGTCGAGCTGGTCAAAGCCGGCTTCGAAACCCTGGTCGAAGCTGGCTACGCGCCGGAAATGGCCTACTTCGAGTGCCTGCACGAGCTGAAGCTGATCGTTGACCTCATGTACGAAGGCGGCATCGCCAACATGAACTACTCGATCTCCAACAACGCCGAGTACGGTGAGTACGTTACCGGTCCGGAAGTCATCAACGAAGAATCCCGCAAGGCCATGCGCAACGCCCTGAAGCGCATCCAGGACGGCGAGTACGCGAAGATGTTCATTTCCGAAGGTGCTACCAACTACCCATCGATGACCGCCAAGCGCCGCAACAACGCCGCTCACGGCATCGAAATCATCGGCGAGCAGCTGCGTTCGATGATGCCGTGGATCTCGGCCAACAAAATCGTCGACAAGACCAAGAACTAAGTCTGTCGAAAGATGAAAAACGCGGCTTCGGCCGCGTTTTTTCGTTCTGGCTGCCGGCTTCTGGTATAAAGCAGACCAGTGGCCCGCTGTTAGAACCTGTCTTGCGGGCCCGTGTCGAACATTTTCCATCCTGTTGCAAGGTACCCTCCATGAGCGAACGTCCCGAAGAGCCGAACAAGCCCTCCGACGCCGAAAGCCTGCTACCTGTCGATGAGCACGTTGAAGAAGGGCATGATGCCGAAGGGCGCAAGGTGCGCCACCGTGGCATCTATCTGCTGCCCAACCTGTTTACCACCGCCAACCTGTTTGCCGGTTTCTACTCCATCATCAGCTCGATGAGCGCGCAGAGCGCCCTGAGTGCCGGTGACCCGCGCGAGGCGAGCAAGTACTTCGCCTTCGCAGCCATCGCCATCTTCGTGGCCATGGTGCTCGATGGTCTTGATGGCCGTGTCGCGCGCATGACCAATACCCAGAGCGCCTTCGGTGCCGAGTACGATTCGCTGTCGGACATGGTCGCCTTTGGTGTGGCCCCGGCCTTGCTGGCCTTCGGCTGGGCGCTGGGCGACATGGGCAAGGTCGGCTGGATGGTCGCCTTCATCTATGTGGCCGGTGCGGCGTTGCGCCTGGCACGTTTCAATACCCAGGTCGGTACAGCCGACAAGCGCTATTTCATCGGCCTGGCCAGCCCGGCCGCGGCGGGCGTGGTGGCGGGTACCGTGTGGGCGTTCAGCGACTACGGCATCCAAGGTTCCAAGCTGTCGTTCCTGGTGGCGCTGCTGGTGGCGGCTGCCGGCATGCTGATGGTCAGCAACATCAAGTACAACAGCTTCAAGGAGCTGGACCTCAAGGGTCGCGTGCCGTTTGTAGCGATCCTGGCCGTGGTGCTGGTATTTGCCGTGGTCTTCAGCGACCCGCCGCGCATCCTGCTGCTGATCTTCCTTGCCTATGCGGCTTCGGGGCCGATCCAGTTCCTGCTCAAGGGGCGTCGGCGTAAAGCCTGACAGCCCGTTAATGTTGGAATAACCCTCCGGCTCCATAGTCTTACTGGTACATCCGCTATCCAGTGCTATGGAGCCGCCCATGCTCATCAAGCTATCCAGGTCTTCCGAATGCAAGGCATCGGAGATCACCGCA
>NZ_CP174199.1:507500-4745000 GCF_045344305.1 Pseudomonas sp. KnCO4 | reverse complement strand
AACCGACTACCGTTGAAAAGTTAGCGGATGACCTGTGGATCGGAGTGAAAGGCTAATCAAGCTCGGAGATAGCTGGTTCTCCTCGAAAGCTATTTAGGTAGCGCCTCATGTATCACTCCAGGGGGTAGAGCACTGTTTCGGCTAGGGGGTCATCCCGACTTACCAAACCGATGCAAACTCCGAATACCTGGAAGTGCCGAGCATGGGAGACACACGGCGGGTGCTAACGTCCGTCGTGAAAAGGGAAACAACCCAGACCGTCAGCTAAGGTCCCAAAGTCATGGTTAAGTGGGAAACGATGTGGGAAGGCTTAGACAGCTAGGAGGTTGGCTTAGAAGCAGCCACCCTTTAAAGAAAGCGTAATAGCTCACTAGTCGAGTCGGCCTGCGCGGAAGATGTAACGGGGCTCAAACCATGCACCGAAGCTACGGGTGTCATCTTTGATGACGCGGTAGAGGAGCGTTCTGTAAGCCTGTGAAGGTGAGTTGAGAAGCTTGCTGGAGGTATCAGAAGTGCGAATGCTGACATGAGTAACGACAATGCGAGTGAAAAACTCGCACGCCGAAAGACCAAGGTTTCCTGCGCAACGTTAATCGACGCAGGGTTAGTCGGTCCCTAAGGCGAGGCTGAAAAGCGTAGTCGATGGAAAACAGGTTAATATTCCTGTACTTCCAGTTATTGCGATGGAGGGACGGAGAAGGTTAGGCCAGCCTGGCGTTGGTTGTCCAGGTTTAAGGTGGTAGGCTGGAATCTTAGGCAAATCCGGGATTTCAAGGCCGAGAGCTGATGACGAGTTGCCTTTAGGCGACGAAGTGGTTGATACCATGCTTCCAAGAAAAGCTCCTAAGCTTCAGATAACTGGGAACCGTACCCCAAACCGACACAGGTGGTTAGGTAGAGAATACCAAGGCGCTTGAGAGAACTCGGGTGAAGGAACTAGGCAAAATGGCACCGTAACTTCGGGAGAAGGTGCGCCGGCGAGGGTGAAGGACTTGCTCCGTAAGCCCATGCCGGTCGAAGATACCAGGCCGCTGCGACTGTTTATTAAAAACACAGCACTCTGCAAACACGAAAGTGGACGTATAGGGTGTGACGCCTGCCCGGTGCCGGAAGGTTAATTGATGGGGTTAGCGCAAGCGAAGCTCTTGATCGAAGCCCCGGTAAACGGCGGCCGTAACTATAACGGTCCTAAGGTAGCGAAATTCCTTGTCGGGTAAGTTCCGACCTGCACGAATGGCGTAACGATGGCGGCGCTGTCTCCACCCGAGACTCAGTGAAATTGAAATCGCTGTGAAGATGCAGTGTATCCGCGGCTAGACGGAAAGACCCCGTGAACCTTTACTATAGCTTTGCACTGGACTTTGAATTTGCTTGTGTAGGATAGGTGGGAGGCTTTGAAGTGGGGACGCCAGTTCTCATGGAGCCATCCTTGAAATACCACCCTGGCAACTTTGAGGTTCTAACTCAGGTCCGTTATCCGGATCGAGGACAGTGTATGGTGGGTAGTTTGACTGGGGCGGTCTCCTCCCAAAGAGTAACGGAGGAGTACGAAGGTGCGCTCAGACCGGTCGGAAATCGGTCGTAGAGTATAAAGGCAAAAGCGCGCTTGACTGCGAGACAAACACGTCGAGCAGGTACGAAAGTAGGTCTTAGTGATCCGGTGGTTCTGTATGGAAGGGCCATCGCTCAACGGATAAAAGGTACTCCGGGGATAACAGGCTGATACCGCCCAAGAGTTCATATCGACGGCGGTGTTTGGCACCTCGATGTCGGCTCATCACATCCTGGGGCTGAAGCCGGTCCCAAGGGTATGGCTGTTCGCCATTTAAAGTGGTACGCGAGCTGGGTTTAGAACGTCGTGAGACAGTTCGGTCCCTATCTGCCGTGGACGTTTGAGATTTGAGAGGGGCTGCTCCTAGTACGAGAGGACCGGAGTGGACGAACCTCTGGTGTTCCGGTTGTCACGCCAGTGGCATTGCCGGGTAGCTATGTTCGGAAGAGATAACCGCTGAAAGCATCTAAGCGGGAAACTTGCCTCAAGATGAGATCTCACTGGAACCTTGAGTTCCCTGAAGGGCCGTCGAAGACTACGACGTTGATAGGTTGGGTGTGTAAGCGCTGTGAGGCGTTGAGCTAACCAATACTAATTGCCCGTGAGGCTTGACCATATAACACCCAAGCAATTTGCTGACGCAGATTGCGGTGGTGAAGATGATACGAACCGAAAGTTCGCAACGAACCACGAACATCACATATCCGAATTCGCTGGAGTGTCTACCAAGACCTTCTGGCAACAGAATTTCTTGACGACCATAGAGCATTGGAACCACCTGATCCCATCCCGAACTCAGCAGTGAAACGATGCATCGCCGATGGTAGTGTGGGGCTTCCCCATGTGAGAGTAGGTCATCGTCAAGATTCATTTCGCAAAACCCCTATCTGCGCATGCAGGTAGGGGTTTTGTCTTTGCGCTGGCAAAACAAGCGCGTCCCTGTAGGCGCGGCCTTGCGTCGCGATCGGCCGCGCAGCGGCCAACACCCTGCAACCCCGAACTACCCGGCAAACCGCGTCGCCTGTTTCGCGGCTGAAGCCGCTCCTACACTGTTCGCATGATATCGTTCCCCCTCAGCCACCAGCACCTTGCAGAGACCTGTCGATGCCCAGCACCACCCACCTTCACCCCGGCTTCATGATCGTCCATGGCAACCGCCTCGACGACCTGCGCAGTCTGGTGGTGAGTTGGATGCGCCGTTATCCCCTGGCACCGCTGGAAAACGAAATCGCCCTGGTACAAAGCAATGGCATCGCCCAATGGCTCAAACTGGCCCTGGCTGAAGATCCACTGGAAGATGACCTTGGCGGCTGCGGCATCGCTGCTGCCATCGACGTGCAACTACCAGGCAGCTTCATGTGGCAGCTGTACCGCAGCGTGCTGGGGCGCGACGAAATTCCCCAGGTTTCCCTGCTCGACAAGGCACCACTGACCTGGCGCCTGATGCGTCTGCTCCCGGCCTTGATCGAGCGCCCGCATTTCGAGCCTTTGCGGCGCTTCCTTACCGACGACAGTGACTTGCGCAAGCGCTATCAGCTCGCCGAGCGCCTGGCCGACCTGTTCGACCAGTACCAGGTGTACCGCGCTGACTGGCTCAAGGACTGGGCTGCCGGTGAACACATCCTCAACACCGCCCGTGGCGAGCGCAAACCACTGCCCCCGGGGAACCGCTGGCAAGCCGAACTATGGCGGGCATTGCTGGAAGATGTCGGCGAGCAGGGCATGGCGCAGAGCCGTGCCGGCGTCCATCAGCGTTTCATCGAACGCATCAGCAGCCTGGAACAGGCACCGCCGGGGCTACCGCCCCGGGTCATCGTGTTCGGCATTTCCTCGTTGCCAGCCCAGGCCCTGGAAGCACTCGCCGGCCTGGCACGCTTCAGCCAAGTGCTGCTGTGCGTGCACAACCCGTGTCGCCACCACTGGGCCGATATCGTTGCCGACAAGGACCTGCTGCGGCATCAGTACAAGCGCCAGCAGCGCAAGCAAGGCATGCCCCTGCAACTGGACGACCAGTCGCTGCATCAACATGCCCACCCGCTGCTGGCCGCCTGGGGCAAACAAGGCCGCGACTACATCAACCTGCTCGACAGTTACGATGACCCTGCCAGTTACCAAGGCGTGTTCAGCGATGGCCGCATCGACCTGTTCAGCGACGGCTCGCCTGCCACGTTGCTCAACCAGTTGCAGGACGACATCCTCGAACTGCGTCCGCTCGCCGAAACCCGCGAGCTGTGGCCGCCAGTTGACCCGACGCAGGATCGCTCGATCCGCTTCCACATTGCCCACAGCCCGCAGCGTGAAGTGGAGATACTGCATGACCAGTTGCTGGCCCGCTTCAGTGCCGACCCCAGCCTGCGCCCTCGTGACGTCATCGTCATGCTGCCGGCCATCGATACCTACGCACCGCATATCCGCGCCGTTTTCGGCCAGTTGCAGCGCAACGACCCGCGCTACATCCCGTTTACCCTGACCGACCAGGGCCAGCGCGGCCGCGAGCCGTTGCTGATTGCGCTCGAACACCTGCTCAAGCTGCCGGACAGCCGCTTCGCGGTCAGTGAAGTGCTGGACCTGCTGGACGTGCCGGCAGTGCGCGCCCGTTTCGGTATCCGCGAAAGCGACCTGCCCACGCTGCACCGCTGGATCGAGGGCGCCGGCATCCGCTGGGGCCTCGATGGCGAGCAGCGGGCCAGCCTCGGGTTACCCGCCGGGCTGGAACAGAACAGCTGGCGGTTCGGCCTGCGACGGATGTTGTTGGGATATGCAGTGGGTGTGGGCGAAGCCTGCGACGATATCGAACCCTACGATGAAATCGGCGGCCTGGATGCGGCTCTGATCGGCCCGCTGGCCGCCTTGCTGGAAGCTCTCGACGTGGCCTGCCAGGCCTTGTCCGAACCTGCCACGGTCAGTCAGTGGGGGGAGCGCCTGCATGCCTTGTTGCAGGTATTCTTCTTGGCTGAGGGCGAGCGTGACGAGTTTCTGCTGATGCAATTGCAGGATCTGCGCGACGGCTGGCTTGAGGTATGCGAGGCCGTTGGCCTGCAAGACCCGCTGCCGTTGACCGTCGTACGCGAAGCCTGGCTGTCGGGCCTTGACCAGGGCAAGTTGTCCCAGCGCTTCCTCGCCGGCTCGGTGAACTTCTGCACCCTGATGCCGATGCGCGCCATCCCGTTCCGGGTGGTCTGCCTGTTGGGCATGAACGATGGCGACTACCCGCGTGCCCAGCAACCGCTGGACTTTGACCTGATGGCCAGTGACTACCGCCCAGGTGACCGCTCGCGTCGCGAGGATGACCGTTACCTGCTGCTGGAGGCGCTGCTCTCGGCACGCGACCAGCTCTATGTCAGTTGGGTCGGGCGTAGTATCCGTGACAATAGCGAGCGCCCGGCCTCGGTACTGATCGGCCAGCTGCGTGACCACCTCGCGGCCGGCTGGCAGCTGGCCAATGCCCAGCAGGGGCAGCCAGCTGAGCCAGGCGAGCAACTGCTGCATGCCCTGACCCAGGAGCACCCGTTGCAACCGTTCAGCCCGCGCTACTTCGAAAAAGACAGCCCACTGTTCAGCTTTGCCCATGAATGGCAGGGGCTGCACCAGCAGGAGCAGGAAGACCAGCAGGACCACCCCGGGCTGCCGCCCTATCAGAACGATGAAGCGCTGAGCCTGCCCATGGTGGGTGACTTCCTGCGCCACCCGGTGCGGCATTTCTTCAGTCAGCGCTTGAAGGTGTACTTCGAAGCACTGGAGGCACCGACCCCGGACGAAGAACCCTTCGTTCTCGATGCCCTGCAACGCTACGGTGCCAGCGAAAGCCTGCTCGGTGCCGCGCTGGCCGAGCCGGACAATGCCGAACAGGCCCTGCAGGCGCAGGCCCGGCGCCTGCAAGCCTGTGGCCTGTTGCCACTGGCGGGCTTCGGCGAGTTGTTGCAGCGCGAGCTGATCGAGCCGCTGCCAGACCTGCTGCAACGCCACCGCCAGTTGTTGCAGCGTTGGCCGCACCTGGTCGAGGGCGCGTTACCGGTGCATTTCGAACATGGCCAGCATCGCCTCGAAGGCTGGCTGGGCCGGGTGTTCCAGGCGGATGACCAGAGCCTGCTGAGCATCTCGACCGTGCCCAATACCATCAGTGCGGGGCGCAATGCCCTCAAGTGGCACCGCCTGATCGTGCCCTGGGTCACCCACCTGGCAGCCTGCGCGGCGGGCTATCCCTATCACAGCGCACTGGTGGCCAGTGACTTGACCCTGCTGCTTGCGCCATTGCCGCAGGCGCAGGCGGCGCAACTGCTGGGTGACTTGCTGGTGGCCCGTCAGGCGGCGATGAACGCGCCGTTGCCGGTCGCGGCCAAGACCGCGTTCGCCTGGCTGGCCCAGGACGACAGCGACAAAGCCCTGGCCGCCGCAACCCGCGCCTACGAAGGCGACGGGCGCACCAGCTTCGGCGAACGCAGTGAAAGCGTCGCCCTGGCCCGCCAGTTCCGCGACTTTGCCGCGCTCACCGCCGATGAAACCTTCGAAGGCTGGTGCGAAACGTTGTACCGCCCGCTGTTCGATGCCCCTTGGCAGACCCTGGGCAACCCGGAGAAAGGCGCATGACCCAGGACCGTCCGCTGGCACTGAGTTTCCCCCTGCATGGCAGCCAGCTGATCGAGGCCAGCGCCGGCACGGGCAAGACCTTCACCATTTCGGCGCTGTACTTGCGCCTGATCCTCGGTCATGGCGGCGAGCAGGGCTTCGATCGCGAGCTGCTGCCACCGCAGATCCTGGTGGTGACCTTCACCGACGCCGCGACCAAAGAGCTGCGCGAGCGCATCCGCGCCCGCCTGGCGGAAGCCGCGCGGTTCTTCCGTGGTGAGCTGCAAGGCGCTGATCCGTTGTTGCATCAGCTGCGTGATGACTACCCGGAGGAGGCCTGGCCGCGCTGTGCCGGGCGCCTGGAAATCGCCGTGCAATGGATGGACGAGGCTGCCGTGTCGACCATCCACGGCTGGTGCCAGCGCATGCTCCGCGAGCACGCCTTCGACAGCGGCAGCCTGTTCACCCAGACCCTGGAAACCGACCACAGCGATTTGCTGGCGCAAGTGGTGCGCGATTACTGGCGACGCTTCTGCTATGGCATGCAGGGCGATGCGCTGGCCTGGGTGCGCAACCACTGGGGCAGCCCTGACGCCTTGCTGCCGCGCATCCGCCCGCTGTTCGGCCGGGTGCGCGCCCAGCAGGAAGGGCTGGAACCGGCGGCGCTGATCCAGGCGTCGCTGCAGCAGCGTGGCAAGCAGTTGGCCCGGCTCAAGGCGCCATGGGCGCAATGGGCGGAGGAGCTGCGGCAGATCTGCCATGCTGCGGTGGCTGCCAAGCAGGTCGATGGCCGCAAGATGCGTGCGCAGTATTTTGATTCCTGGTGCGACAAACTGGGCGCCTGGGCTGCTGACGAGCAGCTGGTCGAGCTGGAGCTGGGCAGCGGCTTCAGCCGCCTGACGCCGGCGGGCATGCTGGACGCGTGGAAGTCCGGTGAGCCACCCGTCCACCCGGCCCTCGATGCCATGCAGGCCCTGCAGCAACAGTTGCAAGCCCTGGACAGCCCGGAGGCGCCCTTGCTCGAGCACGCCGCCAGCTGGGTATCGGCACGCTTCGAAGTGGAAAAACGGCGGCGTGCCGAAATGGGCTTCGACGACATGCTCCTACGCCTGCAGCAGGCCCTGGCCAGCGACGCCGGCGAGCGCCTGGCCGGGCTGATCCGCGAACAGTTCCCGGTCGCCCTGATCGACGAATTCCAGGACACCGACCCGGTCCAGTACGGCATCTTCGAGCGTATCTACCGGATCAGCGAGAACCGTGCCCAGACCGGGCTATTCATGATCGGCGACCCCAAGCAGGCGATCTACGCCTTCCGTGGCGCCGACATCTACACCTACCTTGCTGCGCGCCGCGCCACCCGCGGCCGGCTGCACAGCCTGGACACCAACTACCGCTCCAGCAAGGCCATGGTTGCGGCGGTCAACCAGCTGTTCCTGCAGGCCGAGGCGCGTGAAACGGGGCGCGGGGCATTCCTGTTCCGCGAGGCTGATGACAACCCGCTGCCGTTCATCGAGGTTCGTGCCAAAGGCCGGGGCGAGCAACTCCTGATTGACGGTGGGCCCTGTGCAGCCCTGCAATGTTGGCAGTTGGAAAGCGATGAGCCGGTCTCCAGCGCCGCCTACCGCCAGCAACTCGCCGCCAGTTGCGCCAGCCACATCGTCGCCCTGCTCAATGGCGGCCAGCAGGGCAGCGCAGGTTTCCGCAATGCCGAGGGCGAATTGCGCCCGTGCCTGCCTTCCGACATTGCCATCCTGGTCCGTGATGGGCACGAGGCGCAAATGGTCCGTGCCGAGCTGGCCGCGCGCGAAGTGCGCAGCGTCTACCTGTCCGACAAGGACTCGGTATTCGCCGCCCAGGAAGCGCACGACCTGCTGGCCTGGCTGAAAGCCTGCGCCGAGCCCGATTCGGAACGCCTGCTCAAGGCCGCCCTGGCCAGCCTGACCCTCAACCTGTCGCTGGCGGCGCTGGACCGGCTGAACCAGGACGAGCGCGTCTGGGAAGACTGGGTCATGCGTTTTCGCCGTTACCGCGATATCTGGCAGCGCCAGGGCGTGCTGCCAATGCTGCGGCACCTGCTGCATGACTTCCAGCTACCGCGAATGCTGATCCGCCGCAGTGATGGCGAGCGGGTGCTGACCAACCTGCTGCACCTGGCCGAGCTGCTGCAGCAGGCCGCTGGCGAACTGGACGGCGAACAGGCGCTTATCCGCCATCTGGCCGAGCACCTGGCCAGTTCCGGCCAGGCCGGCGAGGAGCAGATCCTGCGCCTGGAGAGCGACGAGCAACTGGTCAAGGTGGTGACCATTCACAAGTCCAAGGGACTGGAATACCCGTTGGTCTACCTGCCGTTCATCTGCACCAGCAAACCGGTCGACGGCAGCCGTCTGCCGCTGGCCTGGCATGACAGCCTGGGTAACGCTCATCTCACCCTCACACCGGACCCGGACCAGATCGAGCGCGCCGATGACGAGCGCCTGGCCGAGGACCTGCGCCTGCTCTACGTGGCCCTGACCCGTGCCCAGCATGCCTGCTGGCTGGGTGTTGCCGACCTCAAGCGCGGTAACCAGAAGAGCTCGCAGTTGCACCGTTCGGCGTTCGGCTACCTGCTCGGTGGCGGCCTCGCCTTGCCGGGCTCGGAACAACTGGGGAACTGGTTGCAGGCCCTGGCGGCAAGCAGCCCGCACATCAGCTGCCCAGGCCTGCCGCAGGCGGACCAGCAGCTGTATCGCATGCCGCATGCCGCGCGGGAGCTGCTGCCGGCCCGCAAGCCGCGCCGCGCGGCGGCCGAGCACTGGTGGATCGCTTCGTACAGCGCCCTGCGCATCGGTGAGCAGGCGCTCGGCGCCGACAGTTCGCAGGCGCAGCAGTTGTTCGACGATGAAAGGGCTGATACGCAGATCTTGCGCGAGGTCCCGGCCGACAGTGGCGATATCCACCGCTTCCCGCGTGGGCCCAACCCCGGCACCTTCCTCCACGGCTTGCTGGAATGGGCAGGCCGTGAGGGCTTCGAACAGGTGAGTGGCAACCCGCAGCTGATCAAGGAAACCGTCGGCCAGCGCTGCAACCGGCGTGACTGGACCGGCTGGATCACCACCCTCAGCCAATGGCTGCAACGCCTGCTGGGCGAGGCGCTGCCGTTGGCAGGCAAGGACATGAGCGTGACCCTTGGGCAGTTGCGCCACTATCAGGTTGAAATGGAGTTCTGGTTCGCCAGCCGTCAGGTCGATGCCGAACAGCTCGACCGCCTGGTGGCTCGGCATACCCACCCCGGGCTGGCGCGCCCGGCGGCGCAACCAACCTTGCTCAACGGCATGTTCAAAGGCTTCATTGACTTGGCGTTCGAGCAGGATGGGCGCTACTACGTGGCCGATTACAAGTCCAACTGGCTGGGCCCGGACATCCAGGCCTACGATGGCCCGGCCATGGAAAAAGCCATTCTCGAACACCGTTACGACCTGCAGTACGTGTTGTACGTGCTGGCCCTGCATCGCCAGTTGCGCGCACGCCTGCCCGATTATGACTACGACCGCCATGTCGGCGGCGCCCTGTTCATCTTCCTGCGCGGTGCCAGCAGCAGCGGCCACGGCGTGTATCACAGCAAGCCGCCGCGTGAGCTGATCGAAAGCCTCGATGCGCTGTTCCGCGGCGAGCACCCACCCATGCAGCAGGACCTGTTTGCCGGAGCCATGATATGAGCCGCAGCCTCGTCGACCTGTTGCCAACCCCTCTGCAGGCTGAGCATTTGCTGGCCCTGAAGCCACGACACGACAGCGCTGACCTGCTACAACTGCTCGACCGTTGGGTGGAGCGCGGCTGGTTGCGGGCCCTGGACCGCGCATTCGTGTCGTTCCTGGAAGAACGCGCCCCCGGCAGCGATCCCTTGCTGTTGCTGGCTGCCGCCCTGGCCAGCCACCAGCTGGGCCATGGCCATGTCTGCCTCGACCTGCAGCAAACCTTGGCAGAGCCTGACTTTGCGCTGTCGTTGCCGCCCGAAGGCGATGCCTTGACCGGCCCCTTGCTGCTGCCCTCGCAATTGTTGGCCAACCTCGACCTGCACGCCTGGCGCCAACGGATTGCCGCCAGCGCGCTGGTGGCTGCCGGCGATACCCCAGGGCAGCAAGCGCGACCGCTGGTGCTCAGCGGCGAGCGCCTGTACCTGCGCCGCTACTGGCATTACGAGCGGCGCATCGACCATATCCTGCGCCAGCGCCTGACCCAGGCTGAAGCTGCACCGGCCGACCTGCCCGGCCGCCTGGCGCAACTGTTCGATGGGGGCGCGCCGGCAGGCCAGGTCGACTGGCAGAAACTCGCCTGCGCCCTGGCCACCCGCGCCGGCTTCAGCATCATCACCGGCGGCCCCGGTACCGGCAAGACGACCACCGTGGTACGCCTGTTGGCCTTGCTGCAGGCGCCGGCGGTGGAGCAGGGCAGGCCACTGCGCATTCGCCTGGCCGCGCCGACCGGCAAGGCGGCCGCGCGCCTGACCGAATCCATCGGCCAGCAAGTCGAGCGCCTGCAGGTCAGCGCCGAGGTGCGCGGGCAGATCCCTACCGAGGTCAGCACCGTGCACCGCCTGCTCGGCAGCCGACCCGGCTCGCGACACTTCCGTCACCATTCCGGCAACCCGTTGCCGTTGGACGTGCTGGTGGTCGACGAAGCCTCGATGATCGACCTGGAAATGATGGCCAACCTGCTCGATGCCCTGCCGCCACGGGCGCGCCTGGTGCTGCTGGGTGACAAGGACCAGCTGGCCTCGGTCGAAGCCGGCGCGGTACTCGGCGACCTGTGCCGTGACGCCGAAGACGGCTGTTACTCGCCGGCGACCCAGGCATGGTTGGAGCAGGTCGGTGGCGAGTCGCTGGCCGGCAGCGGCCTCAACACCGGTGACGAGCAGCGCCACCCGCTGGCCCAGCAAGTGGTGATGTTGCGCTTCTCGCGGCGTTTCGGCGAGGGCAGCGGCATTGGCCAGCTGGCGCGGCTGGTCAACCGCCAGGAGGCGTACGCGGCGCGTAACCTGCTGGCCACGCCGCCACCTGACGTGCACAGCCTGGCCCTGAAGCAAGAGCACGACCGCGCCTTCGACCGCCTGCTGCTCGATGGCCTCGACCGTGGCAGCGATGGCCCGCAAGGTTACCGCAGCTACCTGCGCACCCTCGGGCGTTACCGTCCGGCGCTGGATACCGCCTTTGATGACCCTGCATGGGAGCAATGGGCAGGCCGAGTGCTGCACAGCTTCGAGGACTTCCAGCTACTGTGCGCGGTGCGCCGCGGGGCCTGGGGTGTCGAAGGCCTCAACGAGCGGGTGGCGCGGGTGCTGCACAATGCCGGGTTGATCGACAGCCAGCAGCCCTGGTACGAAGGGCGCCCGGTGCTGGTGACGCGCAACGATTACGGCCTGGGCCTGATGAACGGTGACATCGGTATTGCGCTGCGCCTGCCCGACGAGCGCGGCGAGCCCCTGCTGCGCGTGGCCTTCCCGCGTAACGACGGCAGTGGCGGGGTACGCTTCGTCCTGCCCAGCCGGTTGAACGAGGTGGAGACGGTATTCGCCATGACCGTGCACAAGTCGCAGGGCTCGGAGTTCGGTCATACCGCCCTGGTGCTGCCGGATGCGCTGAACCCGGTGCTGACCAAGGAACTGGTATACACCGGTATCACCCGTGCCAAGCACTGCTTCAGCCTGGTCGAACCCCGCCAGGGCATTTTCGAAGAAGCGGTGGCGCGCAAGGTACGGCGTATTTCCGGGTTGATGCTGGAACAGGTCTGAAACCTTACGCGTTCCCCTGTAGGAGCGGCCTCGTGTCGCGAAAGGGCCGCAAAGCGGCCCCCGCTTTCGGCAGCGCCAGAGCTATCGCGGGGGCGGCTTTGCCGCCCTTTCGCGACACAAGGCCGCTCCTACACAGGATGCGGCCATATGCTATCGTTGCGCCGTAATCCGATAGGATCCTGAGAGATTTCCCGCATGAAGCTGGCCGCAAGGCGAGTGACAAGCTGTGTGCTTTCGCTATTGCTGGCCGCCCTGTTCCTTGCAGCAGGTCCTGCCCGGGCGGACACCGCAACAACCGTCGCCCAGGCGCAGCAACGCGCCAAAGCCGTCACCCAGGTCGTGCTCGGCATCTTCAGCTATGCCCGCTGGCCCGTGGAGCCGTCACCCTTGCGGCTGTGCCTGCTCGGCCCGACCGAGTACGCCGATGACCTGATCAAAGGCCACGCCCAGGAATCTGGCCAGCCGCTGCTGGTGCGGCGCCTGCTGGCGACGGACAGCCAGGTTGCCCAGGCCTGCGATGCCATCTATATCGGCAAGCTCGACCAGGGCCAGCGTGACCGCCTGTTCGAGCGCGTCAGCGGCCACCCGGTACTGAGCATCAGCGAAGCGGACGACCCGTGCACGGTCGGCAGCCTGTTCTGCCTGCGGGTCAGCGACCGGCAAGTGGCCTTCGAGGTCAACCTCGACTCGGTGGCACGTTCCGGCGTGCGCATTCATCCCAGCGTGCTGCAGTTATCGCAGCGCCGGGCGGTGCAGCCATGAAGCGGCTACACCAGCGCGGCGCACGCCCGACCCTGCGCTCGGTACTCGGCCGTGGCCACCTGAGCGTCGCCTTGCTTGCTGTAGGCCTGGCAGGTATTTCCCTGACCCTGCTGGGCGTGCTCGCCCTGCGCGTGTACGCCAACCACAACCTGCACCTGATCGCCCGCTCGATCAGCTACACCGTGGAAGCGGCAGTGGTGTTCGACGACGGCGCTGCGGCCAACGAAGCGCTGGCGCTGATTGCCAGCGCCGAGGAAGTGGCCGAAGCCAAGGTATTCGACAACGAAGGCCAGCAACTGGCGCATTGGCAGCGCAGCGATAGCGGCTTGCTCGCGCAGCTGGAAGGGCAGGTTGCCAGCGCCTTGCTGGATGAACCGGTCAACCTGCCGATCACCCACCAGCAGCGGCAGGTCGGGCGCATCGAGCTGGTCGGCCAGGGGCGTAGCCTGTTGCTGTTCCTGCTCAGTGGGTTGGCCGGCATCCTGTTCTGTACGCTGCTCAGCGCCTTGGCTGCGCAACACCTGTCGCGGCGTTTGCTCGGTGATATCGTCCGCCCGTTGCGCGGCCTGGCCAGTGTCGCCCATGCCGCCCGCCGCGAGCGCAGCTTCGATCGGCGTGTACCGGAAGCCGCGATTGCCGAGCTCAATGAACTGGGCAATGACTTCAACGCCCTGCTCGACGAACTGGAGGTGTGGCACAGCCACCTGCAGAACGAAAACCAGACGCTGGCCCACCAGGCCAGCCATGACAGCTTGACCGGCCTGCCCAACCGCGCCTTTTTCGAGGGGCGCCTGACCCGCAGCCTGCGCAATGCCGAGCGGCAGCAGGAGCACCTGGCGCTGCTGTTTCTCGACAGTGACCACTTCAAGCAGATCAACGATACCCTCGGCCATGCCGTGGGCGATGAAGTGCTGATCAGCGTGGCCGACCGTGTGCGCGCCCAGTTGCGTGAGCACGACCTGGTGGCGCGCCTGGGCGGCGACGAGTTCGCCGTGCTGCTGACGCCTTTGCATTCGCGCCAGGATGCCGAGCGCGTTGCCGAGAAGATCGTTGCCAGCATGAAGCTGCCGGTGCAACTGGACAGCGGCCGCAGTATCGCCACCTCGTTGAGTGTCGGTATCGCCTATTACCCGGATGACGGCAGCGATCCCGCCAGCCTTCTGAATGCCGCTGACGCGGCGATGTACCAGGCCAAGCGCAATCGCCGCGGGCACTGGCAGGTAGCACAGATGGAAATCAACAACAGGAGTTGAACCCGTGAAGCAGGCTTTGCGTTTCCCCCTATGGGCCTTGGTGCTGGCGCTGCTGGCCTTGGCTGGCTGCCAGAGCGCGCCGCCCAAAGGCCTGAGCGCCGAACAGATCGCTGTGCTCAAGCGCGAAGGCTTTACCCCTACCGATGAAGGGTGGGCCTATGACTTGTCGGGCAAGGTGCTGTTCGGCAGCGACCTGGACAGCCTCAACAGCCAGAGCCAGGCGATTGTCGAACGTATCGGCAAGGCATTGCTCGGCGTTGGCATCCAGGGCGTGCGGGTGGACGGGCATGCCGACGCGTCGGGCAAGGCAGCATACAACCAGCAGTTGTCCGAGCGGCGTGCGCAAAGCGTGGCCCAAGCGTTGGTCGCGGTAGGCATGCCGGCGCAGGATATCCACAGCCGCGGCTTGGGCAGCAGCCAGCCGGTGGCGGACAACCGCACCAGCGCCGGGCGTACCGAGAACCGGCGGGTGTCTATCGTCGTGGCTTCCTACTGATTCCCGCCCTGCGGTTACAGACCTGCTTGCGAGAGCGGGCTACAGGGTGCCTGGCACCGGCTTCGCCGTTGTTCGCGGGCAAGCCTGCTCCCACACTATCGATGATGCGCCCAAGCATGCTCACTCCTGAGCAAAGCGCATCTCGCGTGTCTCGCCCATCAACAACGGCGCATTCGCCTCGGTTACCCCGCGGATGTAATCCCACAGCAGGGTAATCCGCTTCAACTTGCGCAAATCCTCCCGGCAGTACATCCAGAATTGCCGTGTCACCTCGATTTCTTCCGGCAGTACCGTCACCAGCCGTGGATCCTGCGCGGCCAGGAAGCAGGGCAATATCGCCAGCCCTCGCCCTTGCAGCGCCGCCGTGTACTGGGCAATCACGCTGGTACTGCGCAAATGCGCGCTGGCGCTGGGTATCAGGTTGGCCAGGTACAGCAGCTCCGAACTGAACGCCAGGTCGTCCACGTAGCTGATGAACGGGTGCCTGGCCAGGTCTGCGATCTGGCGGATGGGGGCGTGGTTGTCGAGGTATTCCCGGGTGGCGTACAGCCGCAAGCGGTAGTCGCACAGCTTGCAGCACACGTACGGCCCATGCTCCGGGCGCTCCAGGGCAATGACGATGTCCGCCTCGCGCTTGGACAGGCTGATGAAGTGCGGCAGCGGCAGTATGTCCACCGAGATTGCCGGGTAGGCATCGACGAAGTGGCTCAGCTGCGGGGTGACGAAGAAACTGCCGAAACCTTCGGTGCAGCCCATGCGCACATGCCCGGACAACGCCACGCCCGACCCGGATACCTGTTCGCAGGCCATGTGCAGCGTGCTCTCGATCGACTCGGCATAGCCCAGCAGGCGCTGGCCTTCGGCGGTGAGGACAAAGCCGTTGGTCCGCGACTTCTCGAACAGCAGGGTGCCGAGCGCCCCCTCCAGCGAGCTGATGCGCCGCGACACCGTGGTGTAGTCGACGCTCAGGCGCTTGGCGGCGCTACTGGCCTTGCGGGTACGGGCCACTTCGAGGAAGAACTTCAGGTCGTCCCAGTTGAGCGCGCTCAGGGATGTGAGGTCTTTTTGCATGATGATCCGGTTTTTTTGTGCGTTCTTGTTGGATGTTTGCACATCTATACTCGAAACAAGCCTCAGGACGCCACCTCGCGTTTGCTCGGCGCTGGCGATCTCGTCCCGACAATAATTCCAAGGAGAACGCAGATGAACGCACCGCAATCCCCTAACCAGACCAGAATCGACCAGGTCAAGCTGCTGATCGACGGCCAGTGGGTCGAGTCCAAGACCTCTGAATGGCGCGATATCGTCAACCCGGCCACCCAGGAAGTGCTGGCGCGCGTACCGTTCGCCACCGCCGAGGAAGTGGACGCCGCCGTGGCCGCTGCCCAGCGTGCCTTCAAGACCTGGCGCGATACCCCGATTGGCGCACGCATGCGCATCATGCTCAAGCTGCAGGCGCTGATCCGCGAACACACCAAGCGTATCGCCCAGGTGCTCAGTGCCGAACAAGGCAAGACCCTGGCCGATGCCGAAGGCGATATCTTCCGCGGCCTGGAAGTGGTCGAGCATGCCGCCTCGATCGGTACCCTGCAGATGGGTGAATTCGCCGAAAACGTCGCTGGCGGCGTCGATACCTATACCTTGCGCCAGCCCATCGGTGTATGCGCCGGTATCACCCCGTTCAACTTCCCGGCCATGATCCCGCTGTGGATGTTCCCGATGGCCATCGTCTGCGGCAACACCTTCGTGCTCAAGCCGTCCGAGCAGGACCCGCTGTCGACCATGCTGTTGGTCGAGCTGGCGCTGGAAGCCGGCGTACCGGCTGGCGTGCTCAACGTGGTGCACGGTGGCAAGCAAGTGGTGGATGCCATCTGCACCCACCCGGACATCAAGGCGATTTCCTTCGTCGGCTCCACCGAAGTGGGCACCCACGTGTACAACCTGGGCAGCCAGCACGGCAAGCGCGTGCAGTCGATGATGGGCGCCAAGAACCACGCGGTGGTGCTGCCCGATGCCAACCGTACCCAAACCATCAACGCCCTGGTCGGTGCCGCCTTCGGCGCGGCGGGCCAGCGCTGCATGGCCACCTCGGTGGCGGTCCTGGTCGGCAAGGCGCGCGAATGGCTGCCGGACATCAAGGAAGCGGCCAGCAAGCTCAAGGTCAATGCCGGTTGCGAGCCAGGCACCGATGTCGGCCCGGTGGTTTCCAAGCGTGCCAAGGAGCGTGTGCTGGGCCTGATCGAAAGCGGCATCAAGGAAGGTGCCAAGCTGGAACTCGACGGCCGCGACGTCAAGGTGCCGGGTTATGAGCAAGGCAACTTCGTCGGCCCGACCCTGTTCTCGGGGGTGAAGACCGACATGCAGATCTACACCCAGGAAATCTTCGGCCCGGTGCTGGTGACCCTGGAGGTCGACACCCTCGACGAGGCCATCGCCCTGGTCAACGCCAACCCGTTCGGCAACGGCACCGGCCTGTTCACCCAGAGCGGCGCAGCCGCGCGCAAGTTCCAGAGCGAAATCGACATTGGCCAGGTGGGTATCAACATTCCGATCCCGGTACCGGTGCCGTTCTTCAGCTTCACCGGCTCCCGTGGCTCCAAGCTCGGCGACCTCGGCCCGTACGGCAAGCAAGTGGTGCAGTTCTACACTCAGACCAAGACCGTCACCGCCCGCTGGTTCGATGACGACAGCCTCAACGACGGTGTGAACACCACCATCAGCCTGCGTTAAGGAGAGCGTCATGCGTATCGCATTCATCGGCCTCGGCAACATGGGCGCACCGATGGCCCGCAACCTGATCAAGGCTGGCCACCAACTGAACCTGTTCGACCTGAACAAGGCCGTGCTGGCCGAGCTCGCCGAACTGGGCGGGCAGGTCAGCCCTTCGCCCAAGGACGCGGCGGCCAATAGCGAGCTGGTGATCACCATGCTACCGGCCGCTGCCCATGTACGCAGCGTGTACCTGAACGAAGACGGCGTGCTGGCCGGTATCCGTCCTGGCACGCCAACCGTGGACTGCAGCACCATCGACCCGCAAACCGCACGCGATGTATCCAAGGCGGCTGCAGCCAAGGGCGTGGACATGGGCGATGCGCCGGTATCCGGCGGCACCGGTGGCGCGGCGGCAGGCACCCTGACCTTCATGGTCGGTGCCAGCGCCGAGCTGTTCGCCACCCTCAAGCCGGTACTGGAGCAGATGGGCCGCAACATCGTGCATTGCGGTGAAGTCGGCACCGGGCAGATCGCCAAGATCTGCAACAACCTGCTGCTGGGCATCTCGATGGTCGGTGTGTCCGAAGCCATGGCGCTGGGCAATGCGCTGGGCATCGACACCAAGGTGCTGGCCGGCATCATCAACAGTTCGACCGGGCGTTGCTGGAGCTCGGACACTTACAACCCATGGCCCGGCATCATCGAAACCGCGCCGGCATCGCGGGGCTATACCGGTGGTTTTGGCGCCGAGCTGATGCTCAAGGACCTGGGGCTGGCCACCGAAGCGGCGCGCCAGGCGCACCAGCCGGTGATCCTCGGGGCCGTGGCCCAGCAGCTGTATCAGGCCATGAGCCTGCGCGGTGAAGGGGGCAAGGATTTCTCGGCCATCGTCGAGAGTTACCGCAAGAAAGATTGACCAGCGAGGTGGACTTCATCGCGGGCCAGGTGGCCTTCCCTCTGTAACTGCGCACCAGAGGGAAGGGCGCCTGATCCGCGATTTTTTTTTGCCCGTCCCGGCCCAATCGTCGGCTTGCGGCGATTGGGCCCGGACAGTTTACCAATCAGGCGAAGACGAAATACTTGCGCACAGTTTCGACCACTTCCCAGGTGCCTTTCATCCCCGGTTCGATCACGAACACGTCACCTGCCTTGAGGTGCTTCGGCTCTTCGCCTTCCGGGGTGATGATGCAGTAGCCGTCGAGGAAGTGGCAGAACTCCCACTTTTCGTAGTTGACCTCGAACTTGCCCGGGGTGCAGATCCAGGTGCCCATGATCTTGCTGCCGTCGGCCGACAGGTAGGCGTTGAGGTTGACGGTGTGCGGATCGCCGCCGATGCGCTTCCACTTGGTGGCGTCCACGACCGGTGTCGGGCAGGTTTCGCGCAGGACGGTGATGAAATCGGACATGGCACAACTCCTGGTGACTGGCTGAATGACTCGTCACCATAGGGCCATCGGCCGAGCCGCAGTTGCCTGGGCTCGACGTCCAGCTGTCTGGTCGCGCTATGCCAGGCGGTTGACCTCGACGGTGACATGCGCCAGTTCCTCGTGCACGCCCAACGCCTGGCGCACGCTGTCGGCGCTGAGTTCGCAAGTTGCGGCGAGGCCGAGGATGCAAGCGTACTGGTCCTTGCCGACCCGCCACACGTGCAGGTCGGTAATGCTGGCCGGCACCGGCAGTTGTGCCACCACTTCGCGTATTTCCGCCACCAACGGTGCGTCCATCTCCGCGTCCAGCAGTACCCGGCTGGTGTCGCGCAACAACCCCCGGGCCCACAGCGCCACCAGCAGCGCACCCAGCAGGCCCATGACCGGGTCGAGCCAGCCGGCGCCCCAGAACTTGCCAGCCAGCAGGGCGACGATGGCCAGCACCGAGGTGGCGGCATCGGCGATCACATGCAGGTAGGCCGAGCGCAGGTTCAGGTCGTGGTGATGATGACCGTGGTCGTGCTGATGATCGTGGCCATGGTGATGATCATGATGATGGTGATCGTCCCGCAGCAGCCAGGCGCAGATCAGGTTGACCGCCAGGCCCACGGCGGCGATGAAGATCGCCTGGTCATAATGGATCGGCCCCGGTGCCAGCAGGCGCTCGACCGACTGGAAGGCCATCAGCCCCGCCACCCCAAGCAGCAGCAGGGCGCTGGAGTAGCCGCCGAGAATCTCGATTTTCCAGGTGCCGAAGGCAAAGCGCCGATCGCCGGCATAGCGCCGGGCAGCGGCGTAGGCCAGCAACGACAGGCCCAGGGCCAGCGCATGGGAACTCATGTGCCAGCCGTCGGCCAGCAATGCCATGGAGTTGAAGAACCAGCCGCCGGCAATTTCCGCCACCATCATCACGGCGGTCAGCCACACGGCCAGGCGGGTCTTGCGCTCGGCACCCAGGTTACTGGTATGGAACTGGTGGCTGTGCTGCCAACGGTCTGAGGTTTGTGTCGCCATGGTTTATCATGCTTCCGGAATGTCGAGAAATATACTATACCCCAGTATACCTAGCATGGTGTAAAACCCTATGGCACATACCCTGAAGAGCAAGAAGCAACTGCTGACCCGGGTGCGCAAGATCAAAGGCCAGGCCGCCGCCCTGGAGACGGCGCTGGAGCAGGACAAGGACTGCCTGGCGATCCTGCAGCAGATCGCCGCCGTGCGCGGCGCGGTGAACGGGCTGATGGCCGAAGTGATGGAAGGGCATATCCGCGAACACCTGGTGGCGGATGGGCTGAGCACCGAGGAGCGGCAGGACGAGGCCGACAAGGTGGCGGCGTTGTTGCGTTCGTACCTGAAGTGACTACGCCGGCGTGGCACGACCCTTTGTAGGAGCGGCCTTGTGTCGCGATGGGGCGCGTAGCGGCCCCCGGTTTCAGCTTCGCCGCGAATATTACCGGGGCCGCTTTGCAGCCCTTTCGCGACACAAGGCCGCTCCACAAGATTGCGTATACCCCTGGGGGGTATGGTTACGCCCACCAATAGCGCACAAAGTGGAAGAACACCGGCGCGGCAAAGCACACCGAGTCCATGCGGTCGAGCATGCCACCGTGGCCTTCGATCATGTGCCCCCAGTCTTTCACCCCGCGGTCGCGCTTGATCGCCGACATCACCAGCCCGCCGAAGAAGCCCATGGCGTTCACTGCCAACGCCATCAGCGCGGCCTGCCAGAAAGTGAACGGCGTGATCCAGCACAGCAGGGCACCGGTCAGGGTAGCCAGCGCCACGCCACCGGCCAGGCCTTCGACAGTTTTCGACGGCGACAGGTTGGGCGCCACCTTGTGCTTGCCGAACAGCTTGCCGCACACGTACTGCAGCACGTCGCTGATCTGCACCACCAAGATCAGCCAGGCGATCAGCAGCAGGTTGCGGCCTTCGTAGCCGGGGATGTCGAGGGTCATCAGTGCCGGCACCGACGACACGCAGTAGACCGCGATCATCAACCCCCACTGCACCTTCGAGGCTCGTTCGAGAAAGCGTGTGGTGTCGCCACCGAAGCTGGCCAGGATCGGCAACAACAGGAACAGGTACACCGGGATGAAGATACTGAACAGCCCGTACCAGTCCATGGCGATCAGCACGTACTGCACCGGCAGCGCCACGTAGAATGCCGCCACCAGCGCCGGGTAGTCGCTGCGCCGGGTCGGGGTGAGGGTCATGAACTCACGCAGGGCATAGAACGACACCCCGTAGAACAGCACGATCACGCCGTACTTGCCGAACAGGAAGGCGATGCCGATCACCAGCACCATGACCCACCAGGCATTGATGCGGGCGTTGAGGTTGTCGATCACCGCGTGTGGTGCCGGGCCGGCGCGCCATTTCAGCAGGCGGCCGATCACACTGGCGAGCAGCAGCAGGGCGCCGATGCCGGCGAACAGCGAAAGGGTGTTGTGGTCCATGTCAGGCATCCTTGGGGGCCAGGTTCAGCAGGGCCTTGCTGGCCCGTTCGAGGAACGCCTGTTTGCTTTCATCAGCCTCCAGGTGCAGCGGTTCGCCAAAGCTCAGCGTGCACAGCAACGGCAGAGGCAAGGCGCGGCCCTTGGGCATCACCCGGTTGAGGTTGGCGATCCATACCGGTACCAGCTCGACGTCGGGATTCGCCGCAGCCAGATGGTACAGCCCGCTCCTGAACGGCATCAGCGGCTCATCACCAAGGTTGCGCGTGCCCTCCGGGAAGAAGATCAGCGAGTCGCCCTGGGCCACGGCTTCGAGAATCGGCTGCAGCGGGCTGCCCTGGCCTTCACTGCGTTGGCGGTTGATCAGCACGCCATTGAACACCTTGCGAATCAGGAAGTCGCGGATACCTGGCCTGGCCCAGTAGTCGGCGCCGGCCACCGGCCGGGTGTGCTTGCGTAGCGGCGCTGGCAATGAGGCCCACAGCAACACGAAATCGCCGTGGCTGCTGTGGTTGGCAAAATACAGGCGCTGCACCGGCAGCGGTGTGCAGCCCAGCCACAGGGCGCGGGCGCCTGTGATCAGGCGGGCGGCGGAGGTAATGAGGTAGGCGGTCAGGCTGGCGAGCATGGGGTTGTCGTTATCCCTTCAAAGGCAGTGTCAGCAGGGTAGTCAAGGCCAGTGCCAACTGCAGGCCCAGGCATACGGCCTGGCGGCGCAGCAGGGCCAGTGCAGCCTGGCTGCGGGCAGGCCAGGCGCGCGAATCGGCGGCGTGCGGTTTGAGTTTCAGTTCGAACAAGGCGCGGTCCAGGGCCTGGGTGTCTGCCGGCAGGTCGGAGCTCTTGGCCAGGCGGGCAAACAGGTCGGCATCTACCGCCACGCGGATGGCCCAGTACTTGTGAAGTACGCCCAGTACCAACAATACGCTGCACAGCAGGCTGGCCAGTGCTGGCAACGGCGCATTCAGCAATGGCGCCAAGCCGTAGGCGAGCGCCAGCAAGGTGAGGCCGTCGGACAGCCGCTCCAGCTGTTTGCCACGGCCCAGCAGGCTGGCCACCACCAGCAGGTTCATGGTTGTGCTCCCAGTTGTTGCAGGGCCTGGTGGTGTGCGTGACGCAAGACCACCCCTGGGCGAGCTTTGCCAATCAGCGCTTCGGCCTGCCGGGCGTCGCTGCAGCGGCCGCTGAGCACCAGCCAGGCGGCCACGGCACTGGCGCTGCGCGAGTAGCCCAGGGCACAGCAGACCAGCACCGGGCCTTGGGCGCGCAGGCGTTCGATGGCGTCGGCGGCCTGTTGCAGCAAGGGGCTATCCGGGGCGATCAGGTCCAAGGTAGGAAAACATACGTAGTCAACGGCGGACGCGACCTTTGTAGGAACGGCCTTGTGTCGCGAAAGGGCCGCGAAGCGGCCCCAGCAATATCTGCTGCGAAGCTGAAAATCTGGGGCCGCTTCGCAGCCCTTTCGCGACACAAGGCCGCTCCTACAAGGGGCCGCGCTGTCCTGAACATGACACGGTAGCTCCGCGCACAAATCGACCACCGCAGCGAACTGCGCGCGACGCCCTGGAATCCGCCCCAGATAGACGCCATCACACACTTCATCCGCCTGCGGGTGCCGCCAGGTCCACAACCGTGAATTAGCCCATGCCCCCAGCAGATAAGGCGCCAGTAGCCAGCGGGCAGCATTCGACAAGCGTCCATCGGCACCTTTCTGGAACCCGCCAGCGCCGAACAGGCCGTAATTCAACGCCACCAAAGCCAGCGACACGGCCGGCCAGGCCAGCCACAGCCAGGCGCCACCCAAACCCATGGCAAACACGGCGCACAACAGCGCGCCCGCGGCATAGCTCAAGGCCAAGCGCCAGCGCTTGGCATCCTGCGCAAGGTGCGCCTGCTGCCAGGGCAGCCGGCCCTGGTGTGGCCACAGCCAGACACACAAGAACCCCGCCAACGCGCCGGTCGGCACGTCGATGAAATGGTGCTGCCAAGTGGTCAGCACCGATACCCCGATCAGCGCCATCCAGCCATGCATCAGCCAACGCCAGGGCTGGCGCTGCACATGCCGGGCAAACATCGTCCAGATGATCACCAGCAAAGCGATATGCAGCGACGGCGCCTGGTTGAACGGCTTGTCGAACCCCATCAGCACATCGAACATCCAGCCGTACACGCCACCCAGTTCCGGCCGCGCAAAGGTGAAGCGCAGCGGCCAGAGCAGGAAGCAGCTGACGCTGATCACTTGTGCTGTCAGCAGGGCCAGGGCATGCCGGTCCATTTCCTGGCGCGTGCGCGGCAGCAGGAAGGACAGCCCGTAGAGCAGGTCGATCGACCAGTATGGGATGATCGTCCACGGCCACAACGGCATGCGGCTTTCCCAGCCGAACACCAGGCTGCCGACATCATTGCGCCCCATCGTGTGGCTGTTGGCCAACCCGTAGCTGAGGAAAAACAGTGGCCCCAGCAGCAATAGCCAGAATACGCCCCGGCGGACCAGCCCGGGCTCGCGCGATGGGTTCATTCAGCGCACCCGTTGGGCCAGGCTGACACTGAAAATACCCCACTCATCGATGCGCTGGGCCAGCTTGCGGAAGCCCGCGGCCTCGACCAACTGATCCATCTCGGCCTGGCTGCGCCGGCGCATCACCCAGGCCTCGCCACCGCGGTGGCTGGTGAGGGCGCGGGCGATCATCTCCAATTGTGGGTGCCACGGTTGGCCGGTGTAGACCAGGTAGCCGCCATCCTCCACCGCGTCGGCCAGGCCGGCCAGCGAATTGCCCACCAGCTGGTTGCTGGCGAACAGTTCGTACAGGCCGGAGACCACGGCCAAGGTTGGCGGCTGTTCCAGCGTCGCCAGGCTCTGGCGGTCGAAGGCATCGCCCTGGACGAAGCGGGCGATCTCAGCCAGGCCTTTTTCCGCGATCAGCGCGCTGCCTTGCTGCACGTTCAGCTCGCTGTAATCGCGTAGCAGGATCGAGTCCGGCAGTTGCTCCAGCTCCTGCAGGGCCTCGAGGATGTAGCGGCCATGGCCGGCCGCGATATCGACGATGTGCACCGGCCGTTGCTGTTCGCGCAGGCGGGCGATGGCCAGGCGCAGCAACTCTTCGACGTGCAGCTTGCGTTGGCGGATGCCACGCCAGCCGATGGCATCGAGATAGTTGCGATCGACCAGGCGGCCCAGTTTGCCCTTGCCGGTCGGCTGGTTGCGGTACACGTAGTCAAGGGTACTGCCCGAGTCGAAACCGGTGTCGAAGCCTAGCTTGACGCCTTCCGAAAGGCCCTTGCCCAGGCGCAGCCCGGCGCGGGTGGCGCGCCAGTAGAGGTCGCGGGGCGAGTTGTGCGGCAATGGCGCAGCCAGGCTTTCCGCCTCGGCGCAACTGGCGCCGACCTTGTCGGCATCGAGCAGCGATGGCAGCGGCGCAGGGCTGGCGAAGCAGTGCTCGACGAACCGCTCGATGCGCCGCAGGGCATGGGCCCGGTCACGCTCGCCCAGGGTATCGTGGAAGAACCCCGGCAGGATGTGCATTTCCTTGCGCGCACTGCCCAGGCGCTCGAAGAAGCGTTGCTGCGGCTGGCGCTCGACCACGAAGTCGGCACCGGATACCAGCAGCTGGGTCGGCACCTGGATGGCTTGGGCATCCGCCACCACGCGGTCGGCGGCTTCGTACAGGCCTAGCAGCATGGTCACCGAAATCGGCCGGCTGATCAGCGGGTCGGCCAGGTACGACATGACCCGTTCGGGGTCGTGGGTGAGCAGGCGTGGCTTGACGTAGCTGTTGACGAAGAAGTTGCCGCGCAAGGCCTTCAGCAGTTTCAGGCCGGGGCGGGCGAACGGTACATACAGCTTGACCTTGAACGCCGGCGACGCCAGCACCAGGCAGCGCACCTTGGGGGCATAGTCGTGAGCCCAGGTGGCGACCAGCACGGCACCGACACTCTGCGCCAGCACCACCAGGTCCTGCTCGGCGATACCGTGGCGGGCCTGGACATGCTCGATGAAGGTCTGCACATCGCGCACGCTGGTGGCGAACCCCGGGCTGTCGCCGCGTGCACCGGGCGACTGGCCGTGACCACGGGCGTCCCAGGCAAAGAAGTCATAGCCCGGCATGTCCAGCTCATCGGCCAGGTGGGCCATGCGCCCGCCATGTTCGTGGCCGCGGTGGAACATCACCACAGCCCGGCGGGGCTGGTGTTCGTTACGGGTGGCGGGCCAGTGACGGTAATGCAGCTCGACGCCGTCATGGGTGGTGAAATGCAGTGCTTGCGCTTGGCGCATGGTCAACATCCTTTTACGACGGCAGTAGGCTCAACGGGTTTCGGCCAGCCCCTGGCGAACCCGGTTGTAGAGGGTATAGAGCGAGAGTGCGAGGATCACCAGCAACAAGCCGTTGATCCAGGCGCCGGCCAACAGGCCGAAGGCCACGCCGGTGCCCAGTACGCCGAAGGCAAAGGCCCGGTCGCTCTTGCCCATGGGCCCGTCGTAGCGCCGCGAGGCACCGGCCAGCGGGCCCATGACCCCGGCGTACTCGCTGAAGGTGGCAGTGAGCACCACGAGCACGACCAGGGCTGGCGATACCCCCGGCAGCAGGGCGAAGGGCAGGTACAGGGCGGCATCGGCGATCACGTCGCAGAGTTCGTTGAGGTAGGCGCCGAGGGTGGATTGCTGGCCGAACTCCCGGGCGAGCATGCCATCGATGGCGTTCAGGGCCATGCGCAGCAGCATCCATAGCGGCAGCAGGATGAACAGCCAGGTGACATGCGCCAGGTTGGCCAGCAACAGGCCCAGCAGCACTGACACCAGGGCAGCGGCGAGCGTGACCTGGTTGGCGGTGACGCCGCGCTCGTGAAGGCGTCGCACCGTCGGCCGGAGCAGGGCCTGGAAGCGCGGTTTGAGCTGGTAGATCGAGGCCACCGTGAAGTCCTTTTCGTTGGGCATTGGGGCGCTATTTTGGGTGAGTCTGCGTTGCGGGTAAAGCCGGACGCCTGATAGTTCGGTATTGGTCTGATGAAAATGTCGGAAGCTTCTGATTTAGGGCTTGCGGCATCTAGAGCTTTTCCCTGGGTGTTAGGTTTTCAGTCCTGATTATCTGGGCAAGGAGCTTCAGGATGCGCGTCAATCTTGAAGGAAGAGGGCAGGCAGTCGATGGTGATGTCACCACTACGGGTGCTGTCTGTATTGCGACGAACGCCGGCTATCTCGCCGAGGGGCGAATGGTGCTTCGCGAAGGTGACCGCACCACGCCATGCCCGCTCTGCGGGCAGGTGGGCACTGTCGCCGAAGGCGTGGACCATTTTATTTCCGGCGGCCAGCGGGTGGCCGTGGACGGTGCGCTGGTGCTCTGTGGCTGCCCGCCGGGCAGTAATCGGGTTGTCGCACCGTTGCACGAGGCGCCACCATCTACGCAGCCTGTTATGGGCCGGGCCAATACCCACTTTGCCGAGCCGTCAAACGCCTTGTACCCCGAACACTTCTCCCAACCGGTAGTGGGGGCGTTGCCCGGTACGCTGGAGCCTGGGTTCTATGTAGTGCCACGGCGTATGTCATTCGCGCAGGTGCTGCTGCAATTGGCCGAGCACGATGCCACCTTGCCAATCTCGCGGCTGCAGCGGCTCAACCCGACGTTCGAACACGGCTTCAAGGCGGGGGAAATCTTCGTCATCGGTGACCCTGACAACGGTGATGCCTGCACCCGCGAGGAAGGCCAGCTGATGGCGGCGGCCGAGCATGCACGCCGTGCGCTGGCAGTGCTCGATTTCGCCGAAGCGGACTTCATGATGGAGCATCAGGCTGAAATTGCGGGCTTGCTCAGTAATGCCAGCCAGTCCATGGGCGTGGGCAAGGACATGCTGGAACAAGGGTTAAAGCAGGTCAGTAATACGCTGACCAATATCGAGCTATTGCACCAGCGCGAGTTCATGCAGCACGGCCATCTGAACAGCCCGAGCTTCTTTGCCGAGCGGCGAAATTTGCTACAGCAACTGGATGGTCAGTTGAAGGCGGCGCTGCTTAACAAACAGCTGAACCTGGGCAGCTATGAGCGGCTGAAGAAGAGCTTGAATATTTCGACCAGAAGCCTTGTACACCACTGGTCGAAGGCTGGCGGGCCAGGGCAGATTCCAGGATATGCAACACACCTGGACAAGGTGGCAAGGCTCAGCAAGTACCTTGAATATGGCGGGTATGCTGCAATTGGGTTAGGGGGAACTTCGTCTTACCTGAAGATACAAGAGGTTTGTCGGAGCGAAGATGTAGAAGCATGTGCAAGGATTCGATTTGTTGAAGCCGGATCGTTCAGTATGGGGGTTGGAGGTGCGACGGCGGCGGCTGCGTTATCCAGTGCTGCGGTAGGTACAATATGTGCCGTATTTACTGTAGGTACTGCGGGCCTAGGTCTTCCAGTCTGTGGTCTGGTGGTTGTGGGAGCAGGCAGCCTGGCAGGGGGGAAAGCAGGAGAAGTGTTGGGCGGGGCTACCGGGGAATTTATATATGAGGTTTCCAATGATAGGTTTTGAAACCTGGCCTGTGATTCTTAAGCTGTTATTTTTAATCTTCCCATTTGCTGTTGCTTTGCTAGGGGCCTCGATTACCCTTCACATCACGCTAACACGGGATTTTCACGTCGTTTGCTCCGCGATCACAAGTAATCCATACATTGAGCAGTTAAAAGTTTGTTGGGGGACATCGAGCCTGAAGTGGCGATGGATGCTGATCTGCAGTATTGGCGGTCTTGTCACATTGCCTTGCCTGGCTTTGCGTTTCGGCAAGCTCGATGTTGAAGAGTTGAAGGCATTTCCTTCACCGCTTAAGCGGAAGCTTAAAATTTCGGTGTGGCTGTCAATTATTGGATGTAGTGGAATTGCTGTAGCGGTTGCGATAGTCGAGTTTTCCAAATCCTAGTAGACTTATCGAGGCTTCAAGAGATGAGCTTTGAAAGCTGGTCCGTCGCTATGAAACTGCTATTTGCACTCACGCCTTTTGTCATTTCCTTGTCAGGTGCGGCCATTAGCCTTTACGTCACCCTGACCCGCGACTTTCACATCGCCTGCTCAGCAATTACCAGTAATCCCTATATCGAACAGATGAAGATAATCTGGGGAACCTCAAGCCTGAAGTGGCGCTGGATGCTAATTTGCAACATCAGTGGCCTCGTTACATTTCCATGTCTAGCGTTGCGTTTTGGCAAGCTGGATATCAATGAGTTGAGGGCTTTCCCGCCGAAGCTAAAGCGAAAGCTTGCGCTTTCAGTATGGCTATCAATTATTGGGTTTAGTGGGATTGCCCTGGTGGCTGCGATAATCGAGCTTTCCAAAGCCCAATAGACTCAAGCCGCAGCGAGGTTGCGGGTAATTAAAGGCGCTTGTCACCCTGCATCACAGCTACCAAACCCGCCGCATACCCCGGCAATGCCGCAAAATCCCGCGCGCACACCAGCAGCCGGCGGTTGGCCCATGGCTCCGCCAGCGCCACCCAGTGCAAGGGCAACATACCCTGCCAGCGCCGCACCGCTGCCAGCGGCACCACCCCCACGCCGGCACCGCCGGCGACCATGCGAATCACCCCATCAAACCCTTCGGCCCGCACGCGTACCTGCATCCGTCGCCCCTCGCGCAGGGCTTGCTCTTCAAGGTACAACGCCAACGCACTGCCGGCGCCGAGGCCGACATAGCCGTGCGCCAGGCTATCGCTGAAGCTGGGCGCGAGCGCACTGGCCAACGGATGGCCCGGCGGCGTCACCAGCACCAGCGGGTCGTCGCGAAAGGGGCGGGTCTGCAGGTGCTCGCAAGGGGCTGCGGTAGAAATGATGCCCAAGTCGGCCATGCCTTGGGTAATCGCCTGCACGATGCGCAGGCTCGGCAGCTCCTGCACATCGACGCTGATCCCGGGATTGTCAGCCAGGTAGCTCGCCAGCAGTTCCGGCAGGTATTCGGTGAGCGCCGCCGTGTTGCACAGCAGGCGCACCTGGCCTTGCTGCCCTTGCGCATACTGGCCGAGGTCGAACTGCAGGCGTTCGACCTGCTGCGCTATCAGCCGGGCATGCTGCAGCAGGGCCTGGCCGGCTGGCGTCGGCTGCACGCCCCGGCGATTGCGTACCAGCAGGGGGATGCCCAACGATGCTTCCATGGCGCGGATGCGCGCACTGGCTGCTGGCAGCGACAGGTGGCTGCGGCTGGCGCCGGCGGTGATGTTGCCGCACTCCAGGGTGTGCTGGAACAGCCTGAGGTCGATCAGGTCGAAATGCATCTGGCTCTGTCCTGGCAAGAGTCTGCCTGAGTATATGACAGATTTTCAGCCAGGCCGGCGCGCGCCATCATCGGCTGATGAATACCGTGTTCGCTTTCTATCAGGACCTGGGCCCGGCCCTCGCATCGCTGGTGGTCATGACCTTTCTGCTGGCCGGTACGGTGAAAGGGGTGATTGGCCTCGGCTTGCCGACCATCGCCATGGGCCTGTTGGGCCTGGCTATGCCTCCGGCGCAGGCTGCCGCGCTGCTGATCGTGCCTTCGACCTTCACCAACCTTTGGCAGCTGGCCAGTGGCGGGCATCTGCGGGCGTTGCTGGTACGTCTGGGGCCGATGCTGGCAATGCTCTTCATCGGTACCTTGCTGGGCAGCGCCTGGTTGGGGATCAACAGCGGCCCGTGGGCCAAACAGGCACTGGGCGCGGCCCTGCTGGCCTATGCACTGTACGGTTTGGTCGGGGCGGGCCTGTGCCTGGCGTCGAGGCGCGAGCGTTGGCTGGGGCCGGCCTGCGGCCTGGTGACCGGCGTGGTCACCGCAGCGACAGGGGTATTCGTGATACCGGCGGTACCCTACCTGCAGAGCCTGGCCCTGAACCGTGAGCAGATGGTCCAGGCCCTGGGCCTGTCGTTCACGGTGTCGACGCTGGCCCTGGCCGTTGGCCTGGCCGGGCAGGATGCCCTGGGTGGCCAGGCCCTGGGGGCCTCGCTGCTGATGCTGGCGCCGGCCCTGCTCGGCATGCTGGCCGGGCAATGGCTGCGCCAGCGCATCAGCGCACTGTTGTTCAAGCGTTGCTTCTTCATTGGCCTGGCCGCACTGGGCGGCCATTTGCTGATCAGCGGCTAGCGGACGAGGCGCTGAGCATGTCGATCATCTGGATGTCGAAATCGCGCTCCAGGTAGTCCATGCGCTTTTCGAAGAACGCGGTCATGTGCGGCAGGGCCGAGTGCACATCCAGCGCGGCCTTGTCGGCCCAGACCTCGAAGAACACGAACAGGCTTGGGTCCTGCTTGTCGCGCAGCATGTGGTACTCGATGCAGCCCGGTTCCTGGCGGCTTGGCTCGACGTAGGCGCGGAACAGGGTTTCGAATGCCTCGGCCATTTCCGGACGGGTCTTGGCTTTGAGGATGAAGGCGTACTGCTCAGTCATGGGTCGCTACTCGTTGACGGAAGGTAAGGCGATTCTACGGCAATAATGTGCCAGCCATTCGTGACTTGTGAGCAATTGTATTTTGCCCCCGCGCCACTGTATCCCCTGCCCGCGAGCCCCTAACCTGCCGACCTGAATTTTTCGCGAGGCTCACATGAAAAAGATCCTTCTGCTCAACGGCGGTAAACAGTTCGCTCACTCCGATGGCCGTCTCAACACCACCCTGCACGAAGCGGCCATGGCTCACCTGGACCGCGCCGGTTTCGATGTGCGCCAGACCTTCATCGATGGCGGTTATGACGTTCAGGAAGAGGTGCAGAAATTCCTCTGGGCCGATGTAGTGATCTACCAGATGCCAGGCTGGTGGATGGGCGCGCCATGGACCGTGAAGAAATACATCGACGAGGTGTTCACCGCAGGCCATGGCAGCCTGTATGCCAACGATGGTCGTACCCGTTCGGACCACTCGCAGAAATATGGCAGCGGTGGCCTGGTACACGGCAAGCAGTACATGCTGTCGTTGACCTGGAATGCACCGCAGCAGGCATTCGACGACCCCAGCGATTTCTTCGAGGGCAAGGGTGTGGATGCGGTGTACTTTCCGTTCCACAAGGCCAACCAGTTCCTTGGCATGACTGGCTTGCCGACCTTCCTGGCGGTGGATGTGATGAAGCGCCCGGATGTGCCGGCGGCGCTGGCGGTCTATGCGGAGCACCTGGACAAGGTATTCGGCAAGGCGCAGTAAGTGTTCGACTGTGCCTGCCTCTTCGCGGGCTTGCCCGCTCCCACAGGTACTCCACAAGCCTTCAGGCCTGTCTGATCCCTGTGGGAGCGGGCGCGCCCGCGAAAGGGCCGGTACAGGCAGCGCTGGACTTGGCCTCGACAAGCGGCTATCTAGTCCCTGCAGAGACCAACCACAGGCTCCGATGTGAAAACCCGATCCGAAGAACTCCAGGTATTCGTCACCGTCATCGACTGCGGCTCGATTTCCGCTGCTGCCGAGCAGATGGGCCAGACGCCGTCCGCCGTCAGCCGCACCCTGTCACGCCTGGAAGGCAAGCTGGGCACCACCCTGGTCAACCGCACCACCCGGCGCATGGACCTGACCGAAGAGGGCCGCTTTTTCCTTGAACGCTCGCGCCTGATCCTGGAACAGATGGACGAGATGGAAGAGCGCCTGTCGATGAACCGCCAGACCCCGACCGGGCGTCTGCGCATCAACGCCGCTGCGCCGTTCATGCTGCATGCCATCCTGCCCTGGATCGGCGAGTTCCGCCGCCAGTACCCTGGCATCGAACTGGAGCTCAACACCGACGACCTGATCATCGACCTGCTGGAGCAGAGTACCGATGTGGCCATTCGCATCGGCGAACTGGCCGACTCCAGCCTGCACGCGCGCAGCCTGGGGTGCAGCCCGGTGCAGGTGCTGGCCAGCCCGGCGTACCTCGAACAGCATGGCACGCCGCTGCGGGTCGAGGACCTGGCCAACCACTGCCTGCTCGGCTTCAGCCAGCCCGAGTCGCTCAATCACTGGCCGCTGCGCCATGCCCAGGGTGACCGCTGGAGCATCCGCCCGGCGCTGATCGCCTCCAGCGGCGAGACCTTGCGCCAGCTGGCGCTGGCGGGCGAGGGCATCGTCAGCCTGTCGCACTTCATGACCCACGAAGACATCCGCAGTGGGCGCCTGCAAGTGTTGCTCAGCGAAGCCAACAACGGCTATCGCCAGCCGATCCATGCGGTGTACTACCGCAATACCCAGCTGGCACTGCGCATCCAGTGCTTCCTCGATTTCATCCAGCGCAAGTTGGCGATGTACGCCTGCTGAGTTGCCTGAACGCGACATAGCCTGCCCACAGGCGGCGAAACTTCCTGCTATTGATTGCGCAGTGGACACGCTTCGGCCTTACTGACTGCTCAACAAAAACAACACCAAGGAAGTGTCATGCGTATGGTTCCGTTCCAGTACTTGGCTCTCGCAGCCGCGATCCTGAGCTGTTCCTCGGTTCATGCCGCCACCCTGGAGGGCGGCGCAGTGGCCGCGCCCGATCAATATGGTGCACAGGTGGCCGCCGATATCCTCAAGAAGGGCGGCAACGCGGTGGATGCGGCAGTGGCCACGGCGTTCACCCTGGCGGTGACTTACCCCGAGGCGGGCAACATTGGCGGCGGCGGGTTCATGACCCTGTTCGTCGACGGCAAGCCCTATTTCCTCGACTACCGTGAAGTGGCGCCCAAGGCCGCCACGCGCAACATGTACCTGGACGACAAGGGTGAGGTCATCGAGAACCTCAGCCTGGTCGGGGCCCGCGCTGCTGGCGTACCCGGCACGGTAATAGGCTTGTGGGAGGCGCACCAGAAGTTCGGCAAGCTGCCCTGGAGCGAGCTGCTGACCCCGGCCATCGGCTACGCGAAAAACGGTTTCAAGGTGGCAGAAAAGCAGTACCAGTACCGCAACGATGCCCAGGGCATGTTCAAGACCGCGACCAATTTCAACGATTACTTCGGCAACATGAAAGTCGGCCAGCTGTTCAAGCAGCCCGAGATGGCGCAGACCCTGGAGCGCATCGCCGACAAGGGCGTGAGCGAGTTCTACCAGGGCAAGACCGCCGACCTGCTGGTGGCGCAGATGCAGGCCGACAAGGGCCTGATCACCAAGCAGGACCTGCAGGACTACAAGGCGGTATGGCGTGAACCGATGGCTGTAAGCTGGCGTGGCAATGTGGTCTATACCGCGCCTCCGCCAAGCTCCGGCGGCGTCGCCCTGGCCCAGCTGCTGGGCATCAAGGAAGACCGCGCCGCAGACTTCAAGGGCGTGGCGCACAACTCGGCGCAGTACATCCACCTGCTGGCCGAGATCGAAAAGCGGGTGTTCGCCGACCGCGCCGACTACCTTGGCGACCCAGCCTTCACCCAGGTGCCGGTGGCGCAGCTGGTAGCCAAGGACTACTTGGCCAAGCGTGCCGCGCAGGTCAACCCAAAGGCCATTTCCGCGACCGACAAGGTCAAGCCGGGCCTGGAGCCGCACCAGACCACGCACTTCTCGATCGTCGACAAGCAGGGCAATGCGGTCAGCAATACCTACACCCTGAACCTTGATTACGGCAGTGGCGTGGTGGTGAAAGGTGCCGGCTTCCTGTTGAACGACGAAATGGATGACTTCAGTGCCAAGCCGGGGGCGGCCAACGCGTTCGGCGTGGTAGGCGGGGATGCCAATGCCATCGCACCGGGCAAGCGCATGCTGTCGTCGATGAGCCCCAGCCTGATGACCCGCGATGGCAAGGTCGAGCTGGTCATTGGTACGCCAGGCGGCTCGCGGATCTTCACCTCGATCTTCCAGGTCATGAACAACCTGTACGACTACGGCATGCCGCTGGACAAGGCGGTGGCGGCGCAGCGTGTGCACCATCAGTTGCTGCCCAAGGACACCATCTACTTTGACAGCTACGCGCCGTTGACCGGGCCGGTGGCTGACGAGCTGAAGAAGATGGGCTATGTGCTGGAGGACCAGGGCTGGGAGATGGGCGATATCCAGGCGATCCGGGTGAACGGTGCGAAGCTGGAGACTGCTTCGGACCCACGCGGGCGTGGGGTCGGGATGATCGTCAAGTAATACCTGTTCCATCGCCGGGAGGGCTTTGCCCTCCATCGCGACACGAGGCCGCTCCTACAGAGATTGCAGGAACGGCCTTGTGCCGCGACGGGCCGCGAATTGCAGGATCAGACGCGGAACTGGCTGACCAACGTCTGCAATTGCCCGCCCAGCCGCGCCAGCTCCACGCTGGATGCGGCCGTCTCGTCACTGGCCGCAGCCGTCTGCTCCGACACATCGCGCACATTGAGGATGCTGCGGCTGATCTCTTCCGCCACCGCACTCTGTTGTTCCGCCGCCGCGGCAATCTGCTGGTTCATCGACTGGATGCTCGACACCGTGCTGGTGATGCTCTCCAGCGAGGCCCCGGCCTTGCGCGCCAGCTCGACGCTGCTGTCGGTCAGGGTACGGCTACCGTGCATGGCTGCCGCCACTTGCTGGGTCCCGTGCTGCAGGCTGGCGATCAGTTCCTCGATTTCTTCGGTGGATTTCTGCGTGCGCTGGGCCAGCCCGCGCACTTCATCGGCGACCACGGCAAAGCCACGCCCGGCCTCGCCGGCACGCGCCGCTTCGATCGCAGCGTTCAGTGCCAGCAGGTTGGTCTGTTCGGCCACCGACTTGATCACGTCCATCACGCTGCCGATCTTCTGGCTTTCCTGCTGCAACAGGTTCATGGCCTCGGTGGAGCGGTGCATGTCTTCGGCCAGGCGCTCGATCTGGCCAATCGCCTCGCCCACCACGCGGTCACCGGCACGGGCTTCGTCATCGGCACCGGTGGCTGCATGGGATGCCTGTTCGGCATTGCGCGCCACTTCCTGAACGGTAGCGGCCATTTCGTGCATGGCGGTGGCCACCTGGTCGGTCTCGACCTTCTGGCTGTTGGCACCGGCGCTGGTCTGCTCGGTCACCGCTGACAGTTCCTCGGCGGCGCTGGCGATCTGGGTAACGCCGTCGCGGATACCGCTGATCAGCTCGCGCAGGGTGGTGCCCATGCGCGCGATGCCTTGCTGCAGCACGCCCAGTTCATCGCGGCGGGTAACCCGCAGTTGCTGGGTAAGGTCGCCGCTGGCGATCTTTTCCACCGCCACCAGCGTGTCGCGCAGAGGGCGGGTGATCTGCCGGGTGATGAGTACCGCCGCCAGCACGCCGACCAGCAGCGCCAGCAAGGTGGCGATAGCCTGCAGGGTGCGGGCCTGGGCGCTCTCGATGTCGCGGCGTTCCAGCTGGATCTGGTACAGCGCGTCGCTGCGCTTGACTATGTCGGCACCTTGCCCGGTCATTTCGGCACGCGCGGTGGTGATATTGGCGACCGCATCACGGAACTGGCGCACGGCGTCACGGTAGGCCAGCACCGAACCTTCGAACTGTTGCAGGCGCGTGTCTTCGCCGGGCAGCTGGCGCTTGAGGCTGTCGATGCCGGCCAGGGCGGCATCCAGCTGGCGCAGGGCAGCCTGTTCGTTGGCGGCGCTGTTGTCGGCGATGTAGCCGCGCACGTCGATGCGTACCTGCAGCAGTTGCTGGCGGGCCTTGCTGATCAACTGATACTGGGCCAGGCGCACGCTGTCGGCTTCGGTGCGGGCGGTGACTTCCTGGCTGAGCGCGTCCATGGCCTGGTCGGCCTTGCTGGCCGAGCTTTCCATGGCCGCACGCGCGGTGCGGGTGGCGTCGTAGCCTTGGCGCATCTTGTTCAGCGATACCTTGTAGGCGCTGATGGTCTCGCCCAGCTCACCCAGCAGCTTGACGTTATCCGGGCTCTTGAACGTGCTGGCCAGATACGCTTGCTGCTTGCTGAAGGCATCCAGCTTGGCCTGGGTGTTGGCGGCGGCGGCATCGTCACCGTTGGCGATCATGTACTGCAGGCGGGCAATGCGCAGGTCGGTCAGGTCCTTGTTCAGCTGGCCGATATCGCCCATCCAGTTGCTGCGATCGATCAGGCTGCCCAGGCTGGTCCAGCCGGTCAGGGCCAGCAGGCCGGTGAGGATCAGTACCAGACCGAAGCCCAGGCCCAGTTTGAGGTTGACGCTGATGTTGGCGAACCAGCTGTTCATGCACGCTCTCCAGAAGTTGTTTTCGCTCGATTTGTCTTCGATCGCCAGGCGTTGTTGTTCTGGATGCCTGCTGATTCGTGCAGGGGTTATCGGCCGTGATGGGCGAAGCTGAAACGCTTTTTCAGCAAAATATGCACAAGTGCTTTTGGGGTAGGAGCGGCCTTGTGTCGCGAAAGGGCCGCAAAGCGGCCCCTGCAATAGTCGCGTCAACGCTGAAATCCTGGGGCCGCTTTGCGGCCCTTTCGCGACACAAGGCCGCTCCTACAGCGTTTGCGCGGGCCTGGCGAGAGGTGTCAGAGGTTACGCGCGCTGAAGGTATCGCAACTGTTCACTTCACCTTCGGCGAACCCGGCCTTGAACCAGCGTACCCGCTGTGCCGAGGTACCGTGGGTGAACGAGTCCGGCACTACCCGTCCACGGCCCTGCTGCTGCAGGCGGTCATCGCCAATGGCATTGGCGGCGTTCAGGGCTTCCTCGACGTCACCCGGCTCCAGCCAGTTCAGGCGCTTTTGCGCCTGGTAGGCCCACACCCCGGCCAGGCAGTCGGCCTGCAGCTCCTGGCGCACCAGCAAGCCGTTGTCACCTTCCAGGCGTTGGCCGCTGCGGCGTGCGGCGTCGACCTTGGCCGACACACCCAGCAGGGTTTGCACGTGGTGGCCGATTTCATGAGCGATCACGTAGGCCTGGGCAAAGTCGCCGGCGGCCGCGAAACGGGTTTCCATCTCGCGGAAGAACGACATGTCCAGGTACACCCGCTGGTCGGCGGGGCAGTAGAACGGCCCCACTGCCGCCGAAGCAAAGCCACAGGCCGAATTGACCTGGCCGCTGAACAGCACCAGCTTGGGGTCGCGGTATTGCTTGCCAGCCTCGGCGAACAGGGCTTTCCAGGTGTCTTCGGTGTCGCCCAGGATCGAGGCGACGAACTCGGCCTGCTGGTCGTTGGCCGGCGGCGCCTTGCCGCCCACGCTGCTGGGCGCCTGCCGTTGCTGCTGCTCCATCTGGCCAGTGAGCTGGCCAAGAATCTGCAGCGGGTCCTGCCCGGTGAGCCAGCCGATACCGACAATCAGCAGTACCGCGCCAAGCCCCAGCCCCTTGCCGCCGCCGAACCGCATGCCGCCGCCACCGCCAGCTTCGCCGCGGGCATCCACCACATTGTCGCTGCGTCGGCCTTTTCGCCATTCCATGAAATGCTCCCCGGAGCGTGAAACAAGAAGACAAAGATTAGTTCACCACTGCGGCCGGTGTCAGGCCAAGGTGTTCACTCATAACCATTTGGTTATGTCTTAGGCGGCTGATTTCAATATTCACCGCGCGCAGCTTGCCCGAAACTGCAAGTCCGCCTGCCACGCCCAGGCGTTCACATAATTCCAAGAGAGGAAACCGGCATGCCCGCCCAGGACACCAGCCGCTTCGTGATCCGTGATCGCAACTGGCACCCGAAAGCCCTTACGCCTGACTACAAGACGTCCATTGCCCGCTCGCCGCGCCAGGCGCTGGTCAGTATTCCGCAGTCGATCAGCGAAACCACCGGCCCGGATTTTTCCCATTTGGGCTTCGGTGCCCACGACCATGACCTGCTGCTGAACTTCAACAACGGTGGCCTGCCGATCGGTGAGCGCATCATCGTCGCCGGGCGCATCGTCGACCAGTACGGCAAGCCTGTGCCGAATACCTTGGTGGAAATGTGGCAGGCCAACGCCGGTGGCCGCTACCGGCACAAGAATGACCGTTACCTGGCACCGCTGGACCCGAACTTCGGGGGTGTCGGCCGCTGCCTGACCGACCGTGACGGCTACTACAGCTTCCGCACCATCAAGCCGGGCCCGTACCCCTGGCGCAACGGGCCGAACGACTGGCGTCCGGCGCACATCCACTTCGCCATCAGCGGCCCTTCGATCGCCACCAAGCTGATCACCCAGTTGTACTTCGAGGGTGATCCGCTGATTCCGATGTGCCCGATCGTCAAGTCGATCGCCAACCCGCAAGCGGTGCAGCAACTGATCGCCAAGCTCGACATGAGCAACGCCAACCCGATGGATTGCCTGGCCTACCGCTTCGACATCGTGCTGCGCGGCCAGCGCAAGACCCACTTCGAAAACTGCTGAGGACCCCGCCATGCCAATCGAACTGCTGCCGGAAACCCCTTCGCAGACTGCCGGCCCCTACGTGCACATCGGCCTGGCCCTGGAAGCGGCCGGCAACCCGACCCGCGACCAGGAAATCTGGAACCGCCTGGCCAAGCCTGATGCGCCCGGCGAGCATATCCTGCTGATCGGCCATGTGTATGACGGCAATGGCCACCTGGTGCGGGACTCGTTCCTGGAGCTGTGGCAAGCCGATGCCAATGGTGAATACCAGGATGCCTACAACCTGGAAAATGCCTTCAATAGCTTTGGCCGCACGGCTACCACCTTCGACGCTGGCGAGTGGACGGCACATACGGTGAAGCCAGGCGTGGTGAAAAACGCTGCCGGCGTGCCAATGGCCCCGCACATCAACATCAGCCTGCTTGCCCGGGGGATCAACATCCACCTGCACACGCGCCTGTATTTCGATGATGAAGCGCAGGCCAATGCCAAGTGCCCGGTGCTCAACCTGATCGAGCAGCCGCAGCGGCGCGAGACCCTGGTGGCGAAGCGCTGCGAGGTGGACGGGAAGACGGCGTATCGCTTCGATATCCGCATTCAGGGGGAAGGGGAGACGGTGTTCTTCGACTTCTGAGTGAGGCCTGGGGCCGCTTTGCGGCCCATCGCGACGCAAGGCCACTCCTACAGGGGTGAGGTGCGTCCCATCTGTTGGACAAAAAATCCAACCTCAGGGGCGCAGGTCAGGGGAACGCTATCCCCTGTTGGAGCGGCCTTGCGTCGCGATGGGCTGCAAAGCAGCCCCGGCTATCTGCAGGTCAGCGCCGAACCAGCAGAACCCCACTTTCCATGTGGTGGGTATACGGGAACTGATCAAACAACGCACAACGCTCGATGCGGTGGGTGTCGTGCAACTGGGCAATGTTCGCCGCCAGCGTCTCCGGGTTGCAGGAGATGTACAGGATCCGCTCGAAACGCCGGGTCAGCTCGCAGGTGTCCGGGTCCATCCCCGCGCGCGGCGGGTCGACGAATACCGTGCCGAAGTCATAGCCCTTCAGGTCGATGCCTTCCAGCCGGCGGAACGGCCGCACCTCATTCAGTGCCTGGGTCAGTTCTTCCGCCGACAGGCGCACCAGCCGCACGTTATCCACAGCGTTCTCGTCGAGGTTGCTCAGGGCGGCATTGACCGAGGTCTTGCTGATTTCGGTGGCCAGCACCTGGCGCACGCGGGTAGCCAGCGGCAGGGTGAAGTTGCCGTTGCCGCAATACAGCTCCAGCAGGTCGTCTTCGCGCTCGCCGATGGCCTCGTAGGCCCAGCTCAGCATTTTCTGGTTCACCGCGCCGTTCGGTTGGGTGAATGCGCCTTCCGGCTGGCGGTAGCTGAACACGCGGCCTGCCACGTCGAGTTTTTCCACCGCGTAGTCGCGGCCGATCACCAGGCGTTTGCCCTTGGAACGGCCGATCACGCTTACCCCCAGTTCGCCAGCCAGCTGCCGTGCAGCCACTTCCCAGGCCTCGTCCAGCGGGCGGTGATAGCACAAGGTGACCATGGCGTCGCCCGCCAGGGTGGTGAGGAACTCTACCTGGAACAGCCGGTTGCCGAGTTCTTCACTGGCCTGCCAGGCCGCCTTGAGGCGCGGCATCAGCTCGTTGATCCGCTGGCTGGCAATCGGGAAGTCGTCTATCAGGATCGCCTTGTGCTTCTCGCCCGGGGCGAACATGGCGTAGTGACGCTGGCCGTCTTCGCGCCACAGGCGGAACTCGGCGCGCAGGCGGTAGTGCTCGCGCGGCGAGTCGAAGACAGCCGGCTCCGGCGCAGCGAACGGCGCCAGCAGCTCGCGCAGCCGGGCCACCTTGGCCTGCAGCTGGGTGGTGTAGGAGGAGGGGTCGAAAGCAGCACTCATGCGTTGAACCAGCCCAGCTTGATGACGAACAGGATGGAAAGGATCACCAGGGCCGGGTTCAGGTCGCGGTGGCGACCGGAGATCAGCTTGACGGCGGTCCAGGCGATGAAGCCGAAGGCGATGCCGTTGGCGATCGAGTAGGTCAGCGGCATGGCCAGGGCAGTCACCACCACCGGCGCGGCTTCGGTGACGTCGTCCCAGTTTATTTCCGCCAGGCCCGAAGCCATCAGCACCGCGACGAACAGCAGCGCCGGGGCGGTGGCGAAGGCCGGCACGCTACCGGCCAGCGGAGCGAAGAACAGCGCCAGCAAGAACAGCACGGCGACCACGATTGCGGTCAGGCCGGTGCGGCCACCGGCGCTCACCCCGGCGGCGGATTCGATGTAGCTGGTGGTGGTCGAGGTGCCCAGCAACGAACCGGCCATGGCTGCGGTACTGTCGGCGATCAGTGCACGGCCCATCTTCGGCATGTGCCCGTCCTTGCCCATCAGCCCGGCGCGCTTGGCCACGCCGATCAGGGTGCCGGAGTTGTCGAACAGGTCGACGAACAGGAAAGCGAAGATAACGCTGACCAGGCCCACGTCCAGCGCACCGGCGATGTCCAGCTGGAGGAAGGTCGGGGCCAGCGACGGTGGCATGGAAACGATGCCGCCGAACGGCGTCACGCCCATCACGATCGAGGCGATGGTCACCGCAAGAATGCCGATCAGCACCGCGCCGCGCACTTTCAGCGACTCCAGGCCGACAATCAGGAAGAAGCCCAGGGTGGCGAGGATCGGTGCCGGCTGCTTGAGGTCGCCCAGGCCCACCAGGGTGGCCGGGTTATCGACGACGATGCCGGCGTTATGCAGGGCGATCAGTGCCAGGAACAGGCCGATACCCGCGGCGATGGCCGAACGCAGTGGCAGCGGGATGCTGTTCACGATCCACTCGCGGATGCGGAAGATCGACAACAGGAAGAACATCACCGCCGACAGGAACACCGCGCCCAGTGCCACCTGCCAGGTGTGGCCCATGTGCAGCACCACGGTGTAGGTGAAGAATGCGTTCAGGCCCATGCCCGGTGCCAGGGCGATCGGGTAGTTGGCGATCAGGCCCATGGTCACCGAACCGATGGCCGCGGCCAGGCAGGTGGCGACGAAGACCGCGCCCTTGTCCATGCCGGTCTCGCCGAGGATGCTCGGGTTGACGAACAGGATGTAGGCCATGGCCAGGAAGGTGGTGACGCCCGCGAGAATCTCGGTGCGCACATTGGTGTTGTGTGCTCTTAGTTGAAACAGCCTTTCCAGCATGCCCGCTCCCCGAGGCGCCCCAGGCGCCATCAATCTATCGACCCCAACAGCAAAGCACAGACCGTACCGGTTGCCGTGGTTTTGTGCGGGGCGGAAAAAAGCCGCGCATCATACCAGCATGCTCGGCGGGGGCCTATGGCTGTTGGGGAATGGGTGCTGTATGGCCTGTACCGGCCCCTTCGCGGGCACAGGCGGTATCTCAACCGTTATGCAACCGATCCCGACTGGCCAGTGTCGGGAACAGTTTTATCCACACCCCGGTTACCAGCAGGGTGCCGACGCCGCCCATCACCACCGCTGGCACTGTGCCAAACCAGTGCGCCGTAACCCCCGATTCGAACTCGCCGAGCTGATTCGAGGCACCAATGAACAGGCCGTTCACCGCACTCACCCGGCCGCGCATTTCATCCGGTGTTTCCAGCTGCACGAAGGCGCCGCGGATGACCATGCTGATCATGTCCGCTGCACCCAGCACCACCAGTACTGCGAGCGAGAACCAGAACGAGGTCGACAGGCCAAAGGCAATGGTCGCCACGCCAAACACGCCGACCGCGGTGAACATGGTCCGCCCGACGTTGCGCTCGAACGGGAACCGCGCCAACCACAGCGACATCAGCAGCGCCCCCACTGCCGGCGCCGAGCGCAGCAGGCCCAGGCCCAGTGGCCCAGTCAGCAGGATATCCTTGGCGAACACTGGCAAGAGCGCGGTGGCGCCGCCCAGCAATACGGCAAACAGGTCCAGCGAGATGGCGCCGAGGATGTCCGGCCGGCTGCGGATGAAGCGGATGCCGGCCAGCAGCGATTCGAGGCTGGCACGCCCACGCTGGGCCACCTGGCCGCGTGCCTGCAGGCTCAAGGTCAATACACAGGCAATGGCGTACAGGGCCACGGTCGGGCCGTATACCCAGAGGCTGCCGAAGGCATACAGGAAGCCGCCCAGCGCCGGCGCCACGATGGTCGCCGATTGGGTGGCCGACGCCGATGCCGCCACGGCCCGTGGAAACAGCCCGGCCGGCACCACGTTGGGCAGCAGCGCCTGGGTCGCCGGCATCTCGAAGGAACGCGTGGCGCCGAGCAGGAAGGCCAGGGCGAAGATCAGTTCGCGGGTAACGTGGTCAGTGGCGCTGCCCACTGCCAGCGCCAACGCAATCAGCCCTTGCAGGGTCTGGCACAGGGCGGCGACCTTGCGCCGGTCGTAGCGGTCGGCGACATGCCCGGTATGCAACATGAACAGCACACGTGGGGCGAATTCGACCAGGCCGACCAAGCCCAGGTCCAGCACGTTGCCAGTCAGCTGGTAGAGGTGCCAGCCAATGGCCACGGTGAGCATCTGGAAACCGCTGGCGGTGAATACGCGGGCCAGCCAGAAGGCCAGGAAAGGGCGGTGGTGACGCAGCAACTGCGGAGCGGAATCGGGCATCGGAAACCTGGAGCGTCGGCGCGGTAGAGGGCCTCGCAGCGTATCATCTGTTTGTAACAAATGGTTGCTGTTTGCCCGGATCGGCACTTTTCCAGGCCTTTTGAAAGAGGGTGGGGCAACCGGTCACGCGGCAATCAACCGCACGGCCCGGCGCGCCATTCAGGACTATGCTTTCTAGCATTCGTTGATCTGGATCAATCGTTGCTTTTGCAACGGCTGGCCGACGACGTGGCCCTCTGGGCCGGAATCCCTGCGATCGAACAGAACAATTCCAACACGCCGCACTCGATAACCGTGGGGGCAGTGGGCGACGGGGCCAGCGGCCCGGACGCCGGATTATCTGAAGAGGAAGCACCATGTTCGGAATAGAGGCCCTAGAGCTCGCCCGAATGCAGTTTGCCTTTACCGTTTCGTTCCACATCCTGTTCCCGGCCATCACCATCGGCCTGGCCAGCTACCTGGCAGTCCTTGAAGGCCTCTGGTTGCGGACCGACAAGCAGGTCTACCGTGACCTCTACCATTTCTGGTCGAAGATCTTTGCCGTCAACTTCGGCATGGGCGTGGTTTCCGGGCTGGTCATGGCCTACCAGTTCGGCACCAACTGGAGCCGCTTCTCCGACTTTGCCGGTGCCATCACCGGCCCCTTGCTCACCTACGAGGTACTGACCGCATTCTTCCTCGAGGCAGGCTTCCTCGGCGTCATGTTGTTCGGCTGGAACCGCGTCGGCCGCGGCCTGCATTTCTTTTCCACGGTGATGGTAGCGCTCGGTACGCTGGTCTCGACCTTCTGGATTCTCGCCTCCAACAGCTGGATGCAAACCCCGCAGGGTCACGAGATCATCGATGGCCGGGTGGTGCCGGTGGACTGGCTGGCGGTGGTGTTCAACCCTTCGTTCCCCTACCGCCTGATGCATATGGCCACCGCCGCGTTCGTTGCCACGGCGTTCTTCGTCGGTGCCTCGGCGGCCTGGCACCTGCTGCGCGGGCGTGACAACCCGGCGGTGCGCAAGATGCTGTCGATGGCCATGTGGATGGCGCTGATCGTGGCGCCGATCCAGGCAGTGATCGGTGACTTCCACGGCCTCAACACGCTCAAGCACCAGCCGGTGAAGATCGCCGCGATCGAAGGCCACTGGGAGAACGTGCCCGGCGAGCCGACCCCGCTGATCCTGTTCGGCATTCCTGACATGCAGGCCGAGACCACCCGCTTCAAGCTCGAAATCCCGGCGCTCGGCAGCCTGATCCTGACCCACAGCCTGGACAAGCAAGTGCCGGCGATGAAGGAGTTCCCGGCGGAAGACCGGCCCAACTCGACCATCGTTTTCTGGTCGTTCCGGATCATGGTCGGGCTGGGGCTGTTGATGATTTTCGTTGGCCTGTGGAGCCTCTGGCTGCGCAAGCGCGGCACGCTCTATACCTCGCGCCCGTTCCTGCACCTGGCCTTGTGGATGGGCCCGTCCGGGCTGATCGCCTTGCTGGCCGGCTGGTTCACCACCGAAATCGGCCGCCAGCCGTGGGTGGTGTACGGCCTGATGCGTACGGCGGACGGTGTGTCCAACCACAGCTACGCCCAGCTCGGCTTCACCCTGGTGGCCTTCGTGGTGGTGTATTTCGCCCTGTTCGGTACCGGCCTTGGCTACATGATGCGCCTGGTGCGCAAAGGCCCGCAGACCGGCGAAGGTGATGAGCACAGCAGTGGTGGCCCCGGCACCAAACGCACGCCGGCGCGGCCGCTGTCCGCCGCCGATGATGGCCGTGAGGCCAACTCCGCCAGCCTGAGCAAGGAAATCTGAGCCATGGGTATCGACCTTTCGCTGATCTGGGCCGTGATCATCATCTTCGGCGTGATGATGTACGTGGTGATGGATGGTTTCGACCTGGGAATCGGCATGCTCTTCCCGTTCGTCAAGGGCGAGCGTGACCGCGATGTGATGATGAACACCGTCGCCCCCGTCTGGGACGGTAACGAAACCTGGCTGGTCCTCGGTGGTGCCGGGCTGTTCGGCGCGTTCCCGATGGCCTACTCGGTGGTGCTGGAGGCGCTGTACCTGCCGTTGATCCTGATGCTGATCGGCCTGATCTTCCGCGGCGTGGCCTTCGAGTTCCGCTTCAAGGCCAAGGACGACAAGCGCCATATCTGGGACAAGGCGTTCATCTGGGGCTCGCTGGTGGCCACTTTCTTCCAGGGCGTGGCCCTGGGCGCGTTCCTGGAGGGCTTCAAGGTGGTCGACCGGCATTTCGCCGGTGGTACGCTCGACTGGCTCACCCCGTTCAGCCTGTTCTGCGGCCTGGGGCTGATCGTTGCCTACACCCTGTTGGGCTGCACCTGGCTGATCATGAAGACCGAAGGGGCGCTGCAGCAGAAGATGCACGACATTGCCCGCCCTCTGGCGCTGGTGTTGTTGGCGGTGATCGGCATTGTCAGCCTGTGGACACCAATCGCCTACCCGCAAATCGCCGACCGCTGGTTCAGCATGCCTAACCTGGTCTGGTTCATGCCGGTGCCGATCCTGGTGCTGGTTACCTTCTACGGCTTGCTCAAGGCGGTGGCGCGCAATGCCCACTACACGCCGTTCCTGCTCACCCTGGTGCTGATATTCCTCGGCTACAGCGGCCTGGGCATCAGCCTGTGGCCGAACATCATCCCGCCGTCGATCTCGATCTGGGATGCTGCGGCGCCGCCGCAGAGCCAGGGCTTCATGCTGGTGGGCACCCTGTTCATCCTGCCGTTCATCCTCATGTACACCTTCTGGAGCTATTACGTGTTCCGCGGCAAGGTTACTCACGAAGACGGCTATCACTAGGAGGGCCGCATGATGGCCGGCAAGCATGGCTTGGAAGAGAAAAAGCCCCTGTGGCAGCGGCTGGGCTGGCTGTTGCTGATCTGGGCGATGAGCGTGGCAGCGCTGGGTGTGGCGGCCTGGGTCATGCGCCTGTTCATGGGGGCAGCGGGGTTGACCACCCATTGAACCAATGGGGGCGCTGTGCGCCCCTTTCGCGACACAAGGCCGTTCCTGCAGAGATGCGCGACTATCTGAATGATCGCGATTCCCTGGAGGAGCGGCCTTGTGTCGCGATGGGCTGCAAAGCAGCCCCAAACGCCTACTTACGGGCCTTCAGGATGACGAACTTGGGCGTAGCTGCCACCTGCTCCACGCCCCGGAACAACCGCGCCAGCTTGCTGTGATAACCCAGGTGCCGGTTGCCCACGATATACAGCGCCCCGCCCACCACCAATGCCTCACGCGCCTGCTGGAACATGCGCCAGGCAAGGAAATCGCCCACTACCTGCTGCTGGTGGAACGGCGGGTTGCAGAGCACCACGTCCAGCGATTGTTTTGCTACCCCGGCCAAGCCGTCGGCTGCTTCGAACCGCGCCGGGCGCTCGCCCAGCGCGGCCTGCCAGTTTTCCCGCGCCGACTGCACTGCCATGTACGACTCGTCAACCAGCGTGTACTCGGCCTCGGGGTTGGCCAGGGCGCTGGCAATCGCCAGCACACCGTTGCCGCAACCCAGGTCCGCCACGCGGGCACGGCCGAGGTCGCGTGGCAGGTGCGGCAGGAAGGCGCGGGTGCCTATGTCCAGGCCTTCACGGCAGAACACGTTGGCGTGGTTGACCAGTTCCAGTGCCGGCGCGTCGAGGTGGTAGCGGCTGGGGTAGGGCGAACGCGCGGCAGGCCGGGTGGCCACTGTCGCGGTCAGCAAGCGGGCCTTCTTCTGCGCCAGCGAGGCCTGCACCGGGCCGATGTATTTCTCCATCAGGTCACCGGCAGCCCTGGGCAGATGCTTGATCATCGCCCCGGCAATCACCTGTGCCCCGGGCGCCAGGTGGCCTTGCAGGCGGATCAGTTGCTCTTCGAGCAGGGCCAGGGTCTTGGGCACCCGCAGCAGCACTCGATCGAACGCGCCTTGCCAGTGTTCGCTGGCCGGTACGAAGGGCACGCTGTCGAACGGCAGGCCATTGCGTGCCAGGTTTTTCTCCAGGGCCAGGTGCGCCAGGTGCGAGTCGCCACTACTGACCACGTGCAGCTTGCCTGCCAGGCTGGCAGCCAGGGCACCGAAGCTGTCATTGAGCACCAGCACCCGGCAATCGGCCGCTGGGGCCTGTTCATGCAACTGCACAAGCAGGTATTCGTCCGCGGCATCGAAAGCCTGCAAGGGGTCGTTGGCCTGTTCCGGCTGGCGGATCAGGTCGAGTTCGGCGTATGGGGTGGTCAACAGGGGCATGGCGTCTGGCTCGGGAACGAATCTGCCCGTTGCGGTTCGCCCCGGGCTTTGCCGGGCGATTCTACAGGGCTTTGCCGGAGGTCGCAGGTTTGCCGGTCAGATCCAGCCGCGCAGGGCGGCAATGGCGATGGCGCCGGCCTTGTTGGCGGCGTTGGTCTTGGTGATCACGCTGCGGATATGGAAATTCACCGTGCTTTGCGACAGTGACAGGATGCAGGCGACGTCGGCAGCAGTCTTGCCGGCGGCTGACCATTTCAGTACTTCCAGCTCCCGCTCGCTCATCTTCGGCTGCTGCGGGCACAGTGCATTCAGGTGGTGTTCGCCAAGCACCGCATGCAGGGTGTGGCACAGCCACTGGACACTACCGGCCTTGCCATACAGTTCGGCCGTGTCGATGCTACCGGTGGGCCTGGCCACGCTGATCTGGCTCTCATTGTGCTGCAAGTCGTGCAGTGACTGTGTCCAGCCATGGCGCAGGCCATACTGGCAGGCCGTTTCACGAAACTGCGGGGCCTCGCAGTACAGTTCCTCGGTCCAGAGCACGGGCATGGTCGAGTTGTGGCTCGCGTTGGCAGCGGGGTCCTGCCTATACAACTCGTCGTGCTGGTACCGCTCGATCCACTTGTTCGGGTAATTGCTGTACAGGTACAGCCGCGGCGTTTGTGTAGCGACCTGGATGCGAATGTTCAGCCCGAGGTATTCCATGCCCAGGTTCTGAGCCAGGTGCACAGCGATATCGAATAGCTTCCTGGGGCTGCGCTCACAGACAAATGCTTGAAGATGTTCGGGTTTCCAGTGATGCCTCTGAAACACTCCCTTCGATGCCGTATCCAATCCGTTTGAGCACCCGATTGATTGTAGGAAAAGACCTAGCGAAGCGTTGGGATTTTTTTGTTATAGCGAGCAGGATTTTCCGTAACTTCGTCATCATCGTGCTTGATGAGGCCCTACAAAGCAGTGGTTTTTATCCGCGCCACTTTGCGCGACACTGTGCACACGCCAAACCTGGAGCCCGATATGACCGCTAGCGCCGAAAAATTCACCCGCCAGACCCTGCTCGATGTTCAGCCGCTCACGCCGAACCTCTTCAGCCTGCGGGTTACGCGCGATGCGGGGTTTCGCTTCCGTTCCGGCCAGTTCGCCCGCCTGGGCGTGACCAAGGCTGATGGCAGTGTGGTCTGGCGCGCCTATTCGATGGTCAGTGCCCCCCATGACGAGTACCTCGATTTCTTCTCCATCGTGGTACCAGGGGGCGAATTCACCAGCGAGCTGAGCCGGCTGGAGGCGGGCGATAGCTTGTTGATCGACCGCCAGGCCTTCGGTTTCCTCACTCTCGACCGCTTCGTCGGTGGCCGCGACTTGTGGTTGCTGGCCACCGGTACCGGCATTGCGCCGTTCATGTCGATCCTGCAGGACTTCGAGGCCTGGGAGCGTTTCGACAACATCAAGCTGGTGTACTCGGTGCGCGAAGCGAAAGAGCTGGCCTATGTTGAAGAAATCGCCGGGCTGGAGCAGCGCGACTACCTGGCCGAATTCGCCGGCAAATTGCAGTTCATTCCGGTAGTGACCCGCGAGCAGCACCCGGGGGCCTTGAATGCACGCATCACCACGCTGATCGAAAATGGCGAGTTGGAGAAGGCGGCGGGGCTGGAGCTGTCAGCGGAACATTCTCGGGTAATGCTATGTGGTAACCCGGAGATGGTCGACGAAACCCGCAAGGTGCTGAAGGCGCGGGACTTGCAGCTGAGCCTGAGCAAGCGGCCGGGGCAGGTGGCGGTGGAAGCCTACTGGTAAGGCGATTGGGGCTGCAAGGCAGCCCCCGGCGATCTCAGGGCAGGCGGTTCTGGTTCTGCGCCTTGAGCAGATCGCGAATTTCGGTCAGCAGGGTCTCTTCGGCACTCGGTACTGGTGGTGCAGTCGGCGCCACGGCCTCTTCACGCTTGAGCCGGTTGATTGCCTTCACCCCCATGAAGATGGCAAACGCCACGATCAGGAAGTCGATGACGGTCTGGATGAACTTGCCATAGGCCAGTACCACAGCCGGTGCATCACCTTCGGCAGCCTTCAGGGTAATGGCCAGGTCGCTGAAGTCGACGCCACCGATCAACAGGCCTAGTGGCGGCATGACCACGTCACCAACGAAGGACGAGACGATCTTGCCGAAGGCTGCGCCGATGATGATACCGACCGCCATGTCGACGACATTGCCTTTGACCGCGAAGGCCTTGAACTCACTGATCATGCCCATGTCTGGTTCCTTGTAACAAAAGGTAAGGTATACGCAGTGTAAGCCACTCGAACGCTTCATGCGTTATGTTCAGGGCTTGCGACTGCGGTTAGAACGAATAGTTTTGTCGCATCTCGAGGCGTTCGAGACACGTCCAGCTCGGCTATCATGGCGGTTTTTTCCAGGAGACCCCAGCCATGGCCAAGGCCAAGCGCTTGTATGGCTGCACCGAGTGCGGTGCGACCTTCCCCAAATGGGCCGGCCAGTGTGGCGAATGCGGGGCCTGGAACACCCTGGTCGAAACCATGATCGAAAGCGCCGGTGCCGCCGCGCCCGGCAACGGCCGCACCGGCTGGGCCGGGCAGCAGGCGCAGATCAAGACCCTGGCCGAAGTCAGCGTCGAGGAAATCCCGCGTTTCACCACCAGCAGTACCGAACTGGACCGCGTGCTGGGCGGGGGGCTGGTGGATGGCTCGGTGGTGCTGATCGGTGGCGACCCCGGTATCGGCAAGTCGACCATCCTGTTGCAGACCTTGTGCAACATCGCCGTAGGCATGCCGGCACTGTACGTGACCGGCGAGGAATCGCAGCAGCAGGTGGCAATGCGCTCGCGGCGCCTGGGCCTGCCGCAGGACCAGCTCAAGGTGATGACCGAAACCTGCATCGAAACCATCATCGCCACGGCGCGCCAGGAAAAGCCGCGGGTGATGGTCATCGACTCGATCCAGACCATTTTTACCGAGCAGCTGCAATCGGCACCTGGCGGCGTGGCCCAGGTACGCGAAAGTACGGCGTTGCTGGTGCGCTATGCCAAGCAGAGTGGTACGGCAATCTTCCTGGTCGGCCACGTGACCAAGGAAGGCTCGCTGGCGGGCCCACGGGTTCTCGAGCACATGGTTGACACCGTGCTGTATTTCGAAGGCGAGTCCGATGGTCGCCTGCGCCTGCTGCGGGCGGTGAAGAACCGCTTCGGTGCTGTCAACGAACTGGGCGTGTTCGGCATGACCGACCGCGGCCTGAAAGAAGTATCCAACCCGTCGGCGATCTTCCTCAACCGCGCCCAGGAAGAAGTACCGGGTAGCGTGGTGATGGCGACCTGGGAGGGCACCCGGCCGATGCTGGTGGAAGTGCAGGCGCTGGTCGACGACAGCCACTTGGCCAACCCACGGCGGGTGACCCTGGGCCTGGACCAGAACCGCCTGGCCATGTTGCTGGCGGTGTTGCACCGGCATGGTGGCATCCCAACCCATGACCAGGACGTGTTCCTCAACGTGGTGGGCGGGGTGAAGGTGCTGGAAACCGCCTCCGACCTGGCGTTGCTGGCGGCGGTGATGTCGAGCCTGCGCAACCGGCCACTGGCCCATGGCTTGCTGGTGTTTGGCGAGATCGGCCTGTCCGGCGAAGTGCGGCCGGTGCCCAGTGGCCAGGAACGCTTGAAGGAAGCGGCCAAGCATGGCTTCAAGCGGGCCATCGTGCCCAAGGGCAACGCGCCGAAAGAGGCCCCGGCGGGGCTGCAGGTGATCGCCGTTACCCGGCTGGAGCAGGCCCTGGATGCGCTGTTCGAGTAACCCGTAGCCGGTCCTGCCGACAGGGCTGGGGCAAGCAGACAAAAAAGGGGCCGACGATGCGCATCGGCCCCCCACCTCACCGCTCAGTCAACGGTCAATGTTCGGCGACCGGCGTGCGCCTGACCGTCTCATTGCCATGCTCATCCAGTTCCAGCATCGGCACTTCATTACCCTCGGCATCGAACAGCTTGCCATCCTTGAAGTAGTCGCCATCACGCAGCGCTGAAATGTCCGAGTACTGGATGGTGCGCTCGTAGGCTGCCGCGAACACCGACTGGTTTTCCGAGTTGCCGGCGGTGAAGTGGTTGAAGATCAGGTTCAGCAGGATGGCCATGATTGCCGCCGAGCTGATGCCGGAGTGGAAAATGGTCTCGAACCAGTTCGGGAAGTGGTGGTAGAAGGTCGGTGCGGCAATCGGGATCATGCCAAAGCCCAGCGACGCGGCGACGATGATCAGGTTGACGTTGTTCTTGTAGTTGACCTTGGACAGGGTGCGGATACCGCTGGCGGCCACGGTGCCGAACAGCACGATGCCGGCGCCCCCTAGTACCGGCGTCGGCACGGCAGCAATCACCCGGCCCATGATCGGCAGCAGGCCGAGCACCACCAGGATCACGCCACCGGTGGCCACCACGTAGCGGCTCTTGACCCCGGTCACCGCCACCAGGCCCACGTTCTGGGCGAACGCGCTCTGGGTGAACGAGCCGAAGATCGGCGCCAGGATACTCGACGCCATGTCGGCGCGCAGGCCGTTGCCCAGGCGCTTGGAGTCGACCTTGGTGTCGATGATCTCACCTACGGCGAGGATGTCGGCCGAGGTTTCCACCAGGGTCACCATGATCACGATGCACATCGACAGGATCGCGGCAATGTGGAATTCCGGCATGCCGAAGTGGAACGGCGTGGGGAAGGCGAACACCGGGCCCTCGGTGACCTTGCTGAAGTCGGTCATGCCCAGTGCCCAGGCAATCAGGGTGCCGACCACCATCGCCAGCAGGATCGACAGGCGCGAGATGGTCGCACTGCCGAGCTTGCTCAGCAGCAGCACGATGGCGAAGGTCAGCGCTGCCAGGCCGATGTTGGCCACGCTGCCGAACTCTGGCGAGGCGCTATTGCCGCCCATCACCCAGCGGGCGGCCACCGGCATCAGGGTCAGGCCGATGGTGGTGATGACGATACCGGTTACCAGCGGCGGAAAGAACTTGGTAATGCGCGAGAACACCGGGGTGATGAGAAAGCCGATCAGCGACGCGGCCATGACTGCGCCGAGTACGCCTGGCAGGCCACCGCCGCCTTCGCTGCTGAGGATCGCCCCCATGGTCGCCACGCCAGCGAACGACACGCCCTGCACCAGCGGTAGCTGGCAACCGAAGAATGGCAGGCCCAGTGTCTGCAGCAGGGTGGCCAGGCCACCGGCAAACAGCGAAGCGGCGATCAGCATGCCGATTTCGGCGCCGTTCAGGCCCGCGGCCTGCCCCAGGATCAGGGGTACCGCGACGATCCCCCCATACATGGTCAGCACATGCTGCAGACCATAGGCCAGGTTGGCCCCAAGGCCGAGGTTTTCGTCCTCGGGGCGCTTGGCGGGAGACGTGCTAGGGGACGTAGTCATGGAGCAGGCTCTCTGTTTATTGTTGTGTCGCTACTGTAGACATTTCCGACAAATGAATGCCACAAGAATTGTATACAATTTTTTGATCCGAGCGCGCACACGGGCGCTGGCGCTAGGCACCAGAACCCGATGCAGGAGGCGTACCATGTTGGAAAAGGCTGGGTTAGAGAGGTGTGTACAATACGTCGCGACCCAGGCTTAAAGCTGTCTGGGTAGACAGGAAACACAAGATGCGGATTTTCTTAGCTTGCTAAGAGATCCCATTATTCGATCAGTTCACGCAGTTCGCGCATCATTTCGGTGCTGTCGGCGAGGTTCAGTTCCACAAGACGGTGCAAGTGGGACATCGACTCGACATCGATGTACAGGCAGATGAAGCCCAGGCGGGTGGGCTCCTCATGGCGCAGTTCCACCTGCATCTGCACGCGCACATCGCGGTCCAGGTGGATGACTGCATCGAAGTCCTGGGTAAGGTCGGCATCCCACGGCTCGGGGCGCTTGACCAGCAGGCCCTTCAGCGACACATCCAGCAGTTTTACCGGCCAGCGGCGGTCGCCCTGGCGCAGTTCGGTGGGGGCATCGAAGTCGATGCGGCGGAAGCGCCGACGCTCGTCGTGATCGCTCATGGGAAGGCCCTCGGATGACATCCTGACTATAGTTAGTTTGATCTGTGCATCAGGTACCGCAATCTGGCCGCAGAGGCTCTAGGCCAAAGCAAGTGTGGCAATGCGCGATGACACGCCCTAGACTCGATGGGCGGTCTTTTCCAATCCACCAGCTGGAAGCAAACCATGAACAACAATAATAGCCTGCTACGCCACATTCCGTGGCTGGCGCTGGCAGTCATAGGAGCCTGCGCGCTGGGTGTGGTCGCCCTGCGTCGCGGCGAGGCGATCAATGCCTTGTGGATCGTGGTCGCGGCAGTGGCCATCTACCTGGTCGCCTATCGTTACTACAGCCTGTTCATCGCCACCAAGGTGATGCAACTCGATCCGCGCCGTGCCACCCCGGCGGTGCTCAACAACGACGGCCTGGACTACGTCCCGACCAACAAACACATCCTCTTCGGTCACCACTTCGCCGCTATCGCCGGTGCAGGCCCGTTGGTCGGGCCGGTACTCGCCGCGCAGATGGGTTACCTGCCCGGCACGCTGTGGCTGATCGCCGGCGTGGTGCTGGCCGGTGCGGTGCAGGACTTCATGGTCCTGTTCCTGTCTACCCGCCGCAACGGCCGCTCGCTGGGCGACATGGTGCGCGAGGAGATGGGCCGCATTCCCGGCACCATCGCCCTGTTCGGCTGCTTCCTGATCATGATCATCATCCTTGCGGTGCTGGCGCTGATCGTGGTCAAGGCCCTGGCCGAGAGCCCATGGGGCATGTTCACGGTGATGGCGACCATCCCGATCGCGATGTTCATGGGCGTCTACATGCGCTACATCCGCCCGGGCCGCATCGGCGAAATCTCGGTGGTCGGCGTGGTCCTGCTGCTGGCCTCGATCTGGCTGGGGGGCCAGATTGCCGCAGATCCGGTGTGGGGCCCGGCGTTCACCTTCACTGGCGTGCAGATCACCTGGATGCTGGTGGGCTACGGCTTCGTCGCCGCCGTGCTGCCGGTATGGCTGGTGCTGGCGCCGCGTGACTACCTGTCGACCTTCCTCAAGATCGGCACCATCGTCGGCCTGGCCATCGGTATCCTGATCATCGCGCCCGAGCTGAAAATGCCGGCGCTGACCCAGTTCACCGACGGTACCGGGCCGGTGTGGAAGGGCACCCTGTTCCCGTTCCTGTTCATCACCATTGCCTGTGGTGCGGTGTCCGGCTTCCACGCGCTGATCTCTTCGGGGACCACGCCCAAGCTGCTCGACAACGAAACCAACGCCCGCTACATCGGCTATGGCGGCATGCTGATGGAATCGTTCGTCGCCATCATGGCCATGGTCGCTGCCTCGGTGATCGAGCCAGGCGTGTACTTCGGCATGAACAGCCCGGCCGCCGTGGTCGGTGCCGACGTGGCTTCGGTGGCGCAAACGGTCAGCAGCTGGGGCTTCCTGATCACCCCGGAACAGCTCGAGGCCACCGCCCGCGACATCGGCGAGCACACTATCCTGGCGCGTGCCGGTGGTGCACCGACCCTGGCGGTGGGGATCGCGCAGATCCTGCACCAGGTGCTGCCGGGTGAGAACACCATGGCCTTCTGGTACCACTTCGCGATCCTGTTCGAGGCGCTGTTCATCCTCACCGCGGTCGACGCCGGTACCCGTGCCGGGCGCTTCATGCTGCAAGACCTGCTGGGCAGCTTCGTGCCGGCGCTCAAGCGCACCGAGTCGTGGACTGCCAACCTGATCGGCACCGCCGGCTGCGTGGCGCTGTGGGGCTACCTGCTGTACCAGGGGGTGATCGACCCGCTGGGTGGCATCAACACGCTGTGGCCGCTGTTCGGTATCTCCAACCAGATGCTGGCCGGTATCGCCCTGATGCTCGGCACCGTGGTGCTGATCAAGATGAAGCGCCAGCGCTATGTCTGGGTCACGCTGCTGCCAGCCGTGTGGCTGCTGATCTGCACCACTACCGCAGGCCTGATCAAGCTGTTCGACCCGAACCCGGCGGTGGGCTTCCTGGCCCTGGCCAAGAAGTACAGCACCGCGCTGGAAGCCGGCCAGGTACTGGCCCCGGCCAAGGATATCGGGCAGATGCAGCACGTGATCTTCAACGCCTACACCAACGCCGGCCTGACCGTGCTGTTCCTGGTGGTGGTGTTCAGTGTGCTGTTCTTTGCCGTCAAGGTCGGTTTCGCCGCCCTCGGCCGCAAGGAGCGTACCGACAAGGAAACCCCGTTCCAGGCCCTGCCTGACGCTTGAGAGGACTGCTGCGATGTTCAACGACCTGGGTCGACTGGGTAAATACCTGGGGCAGGCAGCCCGCCTGATGGTCGGCATGCCCGACTACGACAACTATGTCGAGCACATGCAGAAGACGCACCCGGACCAGCCGGTGATGAGCTACGAGGCGTTCTTCCGGGAACGCCAGGAAGCGCGTTACGGCGGCAAGTCCGGGCCCAAGTGCTGCTAAGTTCAGGCTAGCGCAGTACTGTGCAGGAGCGGCCTTGTGCCGCGATCGGGCCGCAACGCGGCCCCGGCAATTTTGGCTGCGAAGCTGAAAACCCGGGGCCGCGTTGCGGCCCGATCGCGACACAAGGCCGCTCCTGCATGGACCGCGTTACCCCCGTCCATTCCACTGCACAGGAGATGTTCTGCGTGCAGACGCCTATTCCCGTAACCGTACTCACCGGCTTCCTCGGCGCTGGCAAGACCACCTTGCTCAAGTACATGCTCAAGGCCGAGCATGGCTTGAAGATCGCCGTGATCGAGAACGAATTCAGCGAGGCCGGCATCGACAGCCAGCTGCTCGGCGACGAGCCGGTACAGGTGATGACCCTGGCCAACGGCTGCGTGTGCTGCAGCATCCATGGCGACCTGACTCGCGCCCTGTACCTGCTGCTGGAACGCCTGGATGCAGGCGAGATCGCCTTCGACCGCCTGGTGATCGAATGCACCGGCCTGGCCGACCCGGCGCCAGTGGCGCAAACCTTCTTCATCGATGAAGAGCTGCGTGAGCGCTATATCCTCGATGGCATCATCACCCTGGTCGATGCCGCCCATGCCGAGCTGCACCTGACCCAGGCCATCGCCCAGGCCCAGGTCGGCTTTGCCGATCGCCTGCTACTGAGCAAGACCGACCTGGTCGAGCCGGCTGTGGCCGAGGCGCTGGGCGAACGCCTGGCACGTATCAATGGCCGGGCCGAGATCCGCGTGGTCGAGCATGGCCGCATCGACCTGGCGCAACTGCTGGATGTGCGTGGGTTCAACCTCAACCCCGATCTGGGTGCGAACCTGAAGCCAGCGCTACGCCCGCTGCTCAAGCCCGCTACCCCGGACCGCATCGCTACCTTGGTGCTGCGCACGCAAACCGCTTTGGACATCGACCGCCTCAGCGACTTCATGAACGAGTTGCTGGAAACCCACGGCAAGCAGCTGTTGCGCTACAAAGGCGTGCTGAACATTGCCGGCGAGGCGCGCAAGCTGGTGTTCCAGGGCGTGCTCAAGCTCTACGGCTTCGATTGGGATGCCGAATGGGCGGAAGGGGAAACCCGCGAAAGCGTGATGGTATTCATCGCCGACGAACTGCCCGAAGCTACGATTCGGGCTGGGTTCGAGGCGCTGGCTGCGGGCTGAGCTGGCGCGGCGTCTGCGCCTGAAACCATTGCGGCCATGAGCTGCGGTGGCGGGTCTCGACCTCGATGCATGGGATCAAGCGCTCGCTCAGCACCGCGGTCTGCCGTACCGCTTTGGCCGTGCGGTACTTGACGCTGTGAATGCATTCGCGATCGCCGAACTCGCAACGGTTCAGCGCAGTACCGCCGCAAGGGCCGTTGGCCAGGCCCTTGGGGCAGGTTTCCGGGCAGATATACAGGGTGTCTTCCAGGCGGCAACGGCCACAGGTATCACAGCCTACCAGCGGCTGCTTCACCGCGCGTTCCACCGTGTGCAGTACCTGCGCGCCAAGACGCGTGGCCCACAACGGCTGGCGCACCGCCCAGCCAAATGCCTGGCTCAGGGCATTGCGGCGGCTGAACAGCAGCGCATGCATGCCATGCATCAGGTGATAGTGCGCCTTCTCCGCGAATGAGGCAGCGACCCGTGACTCGCCCTGGCGCCAGCCAGCCTGCGGCGGGTGGAAACTGACCGCCGGCAGGCCAGGCATCTGCCAACTGGCGTGCCAGGCCGGCGCCCAGTGTTCCAGCGTTTCGATTTGCGTTTGCCAATGCTCGAGGCGTGCTTCCAGCGCCAACAACTGCTTGAGTTCATGAATCCCTGACAGGTGCACACCGGCATAGCCCATCAGCTTGACGCCGATGATCTGCAGCGCCAGGCGGTCCACGCTGCGTGCCTGGGCAAAGGCCTTGGACTGGGCCGCTTCAGCTTCGAGCAGGTCGCGCATGGACGGCGTGACGGTCACCCCGGCGACATGGTCGAGCATCGCCGCGCGTCCATGGGTAAGGCTCATGAGGCAGGCCAGCATAGGCCTGGGCGTGGCCTGGCGGCTCATCCAGTGCATGGCTTCCTGATGCTTGTCGGCATCGAAGCCCAGTTGCAGGGTAAAAAAATCGGCACCTGCCGCCAGCTTTTTCTCGGCCTTGAAGTACTGGGCGCTGCCTTCTTCCTCACAGTACTTGAACGGGTTGAGGGCCGCGCCGAGCAGCCAGTGCGGGCAGGCCTGGCGGGCAATCTGCAGGGCTGCGACCGACTCCAGGTAGCGCAACGGGCGTTGGCCAGGCTGGTGGCCGGGCAGGCGGTCGCCGGTCAGTAGCAGCAACTGGTCGAGGCCGGCCGCATCCATGCGTTGCAGTTGGGCAAGCAAGTGATGGCGTTCGCGGTCCTTGCCGGAGAAGTGCGGCAGGGCCGGTACCGGGTTGCTGAACGAGGCGAGAGCATCCAGCGGTGACATGTCCAGCGGGCTGCCGACGCGGTCGCCGATGGCCACGGTCATTGGCCAGCCGCACAGATGCGCGCGGGCCAGGATTGTCTCCATGGCAGCGAAACGTTCTGCCGAGGGCTTGGGGACGAATTCCATGACGCAGACGAAGGTGTTTTCGCGCAGCGCGGTTTTCAGCAGGCTCATGGGGCCGGGTACCTGGTGTGGTCAGGGTGGCATTGTGCGGCAGAAGGCGGGTGGGGTCATGCTCTGAATGAGACATGTGTGTGCCTGTGCCGGCCTCTTCGCGGGCGCGCCCGCTCCCACAGGTATTGCATGAACCTGGACGCATGTGGGGTCCCTGTGGGAGCGGGCAAGCCCGCGATGGGGCCAGTACAGACAGCACAAATTTACGAACATGAGAAAACTTTTAGTTCATCTCAAATTTAATGAGTTTGTCTCAAGATGCCAGTGCCCGGAAAATCCCCTCATTCATTTCTGCATGCTGAGGGACAAGACATGGCACTGGCACACAACCTGGGCTTTCCACGTATCGGCCGCGACCGCGAGCTGAAAAAGGCCCAGGAAGCCTACTGGAAGGGTGAACTCGACGAAGCCGGCCTGCGCGCCGTCGGCCGCGAGCTGCGTGCCCGCCACTGGCAAGTGCAGAAAGACGCCGGCATCGAATTGCTGCCGGTCGGCGACTTCGCCTGGTACGACCAGGTACTGACCCATTCGCTGACCTTCGGCGTCATCCCCCAACGCTTTGCCAGCGACGGCGCTGCCAGACCTACCCTGCAAACCCTGTTCGCCATGGCTCGTGGTGCCGTCGGGGACAGCTGCTGTGGCGGTGCCCACGCCCAGGAAATGACCAAGTGGTTCGACACCAACTACCACTACCTGGTCCCGGAATTCACCGCCGACCAGCAGTTCGTCCTCAGCTGGGAACAGCTGTTCGAAGAAGTGGAAGAAGCCCAGGCCCTGGGCCATGCGGTCAAGCCGGTGGTGATCGGCCCGCTGACCTATTTGTGGCTGGGCAAGGCCAAGGGCGGTGATTTCGACAAGCTGGAGCTGCTCGACCGCCTGTTGCCACTGTATGACCAGATCCTCAACCGCCTCGCGGCGCAGGGCGTGGAATGGGTGCAGCTGGACGAGCCGATCCTGGCCCTGGACCTGCCCCAGGACTGGAAGAACGCCTACGAGCGCGTCTACAACATCATCCAGCGTGCGCCGCTGAAGAAGCTGATCGCCACCTACTTCGGCGGCCTGGAGGACAACCTTGGCCTGGCCGCCAACCTGCCGGTCGATGGCCTGCACATCGACCTGGTGCGGGCACCCGAGCAGTACCCGACCATCCTCGACCGTCTGCCGGCCTACAAGGTGCTGTCGCTGGGCCTGGTCAACGGCCGCAATGTCTGGCGCTGCGACCTGGAACAGGCGCTGGAAGTACTGCGCCATGCCCATGAACGCCTCGGCGAGCGGCTGTGGGTAGCACCGTCCTGCTCGCTGCTGCACAGCCCGGTGGATCTGGACCGTGAAGACCAGCTGGATGCCGAGCTGCAAAGCTGGCTGGCCTTTGCCGTGCAGAAGTGCCAGGAAGTAGCGCTGCTGGCCAAGGCCATCGCTGACCCGCAGGCCGCGGAGGTCACCGCTGCCCTGGCGCAGAGCCGGGCCGTACAGGCCAGCCGCGCGGCTTCACCGCGCATTCACAAACCCGCCGTGCAAGCCCGCCTGGCCGCCATCAAGCCTGGCGACAGCCAGCGCCAGTCGGCGTTTGCCCAGCGTATCGGCAAGCAGCGTGCGCGGCTTGGCCTGCCAGCGTTCCCGACCACAACCATTGGTTCGTTCCCGCAGACATCGGCGATTCGCCTGGCACGCCAGGCCTACCGGCAAGGCAAGCTGACCGAGGCCGACTATGTCGAGGCCATGCACAGCGAAATCCGCCATGCGGTGAAAATCCAGGAAGACCTGGGCCTGGATGTGCTGGTGCACGGCGAGGCTGAACGCAACGACATGGTCGAATACTTCGCCGAGCAGCTCGATGGCTATGCCTTCACCCGCTTTGGCTGGGTACAGAGCTATGGCTCGCGCTGCGTGAAGCCGGCGGTGATCGTTGGCGACCTGAGCCGGCCGAAGGCCATGACCGTGGATTGGATCACCTATGCCCAGGGCCTGACCGGCAAGGTGATGAAGGGCATGCTGACCGGCCCGGTGACCATGCTGATGTGGTCGTTCCCGCGCGAGGACGTCAGCCGCGAGGTGCAGGCGCGGCAGCTGGCACTGGCGATCCGCGACGAAGTGCTCGACCTGGAGGCGGCGGGGATCCGGATCGTACAGATCGACGAAGCAGCCTTCCGCGAAGGCTTGCCGCTGCGCCACGGCGCCTGGGCCCATTACCTGGAGTGGGCTACCGAGGCGTTCCGCCTGTGTGCTTCGGGAGTGCGCGACGAAACCCAGATTCACACCCACATGTGCTACAGCGAGTTCAATGACGTGATCGAGTCGATTGCGGCAATGGATGCCGACGTGATCACCATCGAGACCTCGCGTTCGGACATGGAACTGCTGGCGGCGTTCGAGCGGTTTGCCTACCCCAACGAAATCGGCCCGGGGGTGTATGACATTCACTCGCCGCGGGTGCCGAGCCGCGAGGACATGGTCAAGCTGTTGCGCAAGGCTGCCCGGCGTATCCCCGCCGAGCGCCTGTGGGTCAACCCGGATTGCGGGCTGAAGACCCGTGGCTGGGCGGAAACCGAGGCAGCGTTGATCAATATGGTTGCCGCTGCCCGCGAGCTGCGGGCCTTGGCCTAGGTAGGTGAATTTGAGGGGGCTGCGAGGTGTTTGCCGTGATAACTGCAGCGCCTGTGAGACCGAGCGCCGCGCGGGCGGCGCTCGGTCTCACAGGCGCTGCAGATACGGCGGCGTAATCAGCGCTCGATCGCCAGCGCCACGCCTTGCCCACCACCGATGCACAGGGTAGCCAGGCCTTTTTTGGCATCGCGCTTGATCATTTCGTGCAGCAGGGTCACCAGCACCCGGCACCCGGACGCCCCGATCGGATGGCCGAGGGCAATTGCCCCGCCATTCACGTTGACCCGCGCAGCATCCCACTCCAGCGCCTTGCCCACTGCCAATGCCTGCGCGGCGAAGGCCTCGTTGGCTTCGATCAGGTCCAGTTCGGCCAGCTGCCAACCGGCTTTGTCCAGGCAACGCTGGGTCGCCGAAACCGGGCCGATACCCATGATCGCCGGGTCTACGCCAGCGCTGGCATAGGCTGCGATCCTGGCCAGCACCGGCAAGCCCAGGGCCTTGGCCTTGGCGGCGCTCATCAACATCACGGCGGCGGCGCCATCGTTCAGGCTGGAAGCATTGCCGGCGGTGACGCTGCCGTCCTTCTTGAACGCCGGGCGCAGTTTGCCCAGGGACTCGACGGTGGTGTCCTGGCGTGGTTGTTCGTCCCGCGCGAAGACCTTGGGCTCGCCCTTTTTCTGCGGCAGCACGATTGGCGTGATCTCGTCATCGAAGCGGCCTGCCTCGATCGCCGCCACCGCCTTGCGCTGCGACTCGGCGGCAAAGGCGTCCTGCTGTTCCCGGCCGAGGCCGTACTTGTCCACCAGGTTTTCCGCAGTGATACCCATGTGATAGTCGTTGAACGCATCCCACAGGCCGTCGCTGATCATGCTGTCGATCAGCTGGCCGTGGCCCATGCGCTGGCCGGTACGCGCCGAGGGCATCACGTAGGGGGCGAGGCTCATGTTCTCCTGGCCACCGGCGATGACCACCTCGGCATCACCGCAACGGATGGCCTGGGCCGCCAGGTGCAGGGCCTTGAGACCCGAACCGCAGACCTTGTTCAGGGTCAGGGCCGGTACGCTGTAGGGCAGGCCGGCCTTGACCGCCGCCTGGCGTGCCGGGTTCTGCCCGGCTCCGGCGGTAAGCACCTGGCCGAGGATCACTTCATCGACCTGTGCCGGCTCCAGCCCGGTCTGTTCCAGCAGGCGCTTGATCACGGCGGCACCGAGGTCTACCGCAGGGACTGTGGCGAGGGCGCCCTGGAAACTGCCAATGGCGGTACGGGTTGCAGCGACGATAACCACGTCGTTCATGTTGTTGTTCTCCGTGCGAGGGGCGTAATGCCTCAAGCATCGGTGGCTTTGGCTTATTTGTTAAGTTTGTTTTTCTTTGCGATTGATGTGGAAAACCAATGAATAGGCGCAAAGCCGACGTGCAACGGCGCCACGCCCGCGTGTACCGGCCGTGGCGCGCCGAACCGCGGCGAAACGGCCAGTACCGGCAAAGCTCGGTTTTGCATCCCCCTGATCAGCCCGTAATATGTGTCGGATAACCAGCGAGGGTAGTCTCACCCTCTGATCAATCCATTCGGAAACGCCCAATGGTGGCGCTTCCCCGGCATAAACCTGACGAGGTACAGACATTGGCCATCATTCATCCTAAGGTTCGCGGTTTCATCTGCACCACGACTCACCCGAAGGGCTGCGAGCTCAACGTCCGTGACCAGATCGAAGCCACCCGCAAGCTGGGCGTGCGCGAGGATGGCCCGAAGAAGGTCCTGGTCATCGGCGCTTCCAGTGGCTACGGCCTGGCAGCCCGTATCACCGCAGCGTTCGGCTTCAAGGCCGACACCCTGGGTGTGTTCTTCGAAAAACCAGGCACCGAGACCAAGGCCGGCACCGCTGGCTGGTATAACGCTGCCGCCTTCGACAAGTTTGCCAAGGCCGAAGGCCTGTACAGCAAGTCGATCAACGGTGATGCCTTCTCCGACGAAGCGCGCGCCAAGGTCATCGAGCTGATCAAGAACGAAATGGGTGGCAAGGTCGACCTGGTCATCTACTCGCTGGCCTCGCCGGTGCGCAAGCTGCCGCAGACGGGTGAAGTGGTGCGTTCGGCGCTGAAACCGATCGGTCAGCCGTACAAGTCGACCGCCATCGACACCAACAAGGACACCATCATCGAGGCCAGCATCGAGCCGGCCACCGAGCAGGAAATCAAAGACACCGTTACCGTCATGGGCGGCCAGGACTGGCAGCTGTGGATCGATGCCCTGGCAGGCGCCAAGGTGCTGGCCGAAGGCGCCCGCACCGTGGCCTTCAGCTACATCGGCACCGAAATCACCTGGCCGATCTACTGGCACGGTGCGCTGGGCCAGGCCAAGCAGGACCTGGACGAAACTGCCCTGCGCCTGGACCAGAAACTGGCCGCTGAAATCCACGGCGGTGCCAACGTGGCGGTGCTGAAGTCGGTGGTTACCCAGGCCAGCTCGGCCATCCCGGTGATGCCGCTGTACCTGTCGATGGTGTTCAAGATCATGCAGGAAAAGGGTGTTCACGAAGGTACCCAGGACCAGCTGGACCGCATGTTCCGCGAGCGCATGTACCGCGCCGACGGTGCGCCGGCCGAGGTCGACGAAAAGGGTCGCCTGCGCCTGGACGACTGGGAACTGCGTGCCGACGTGCAGGATGCCTGCAAGGCCATGTGGCCACAGGTGACCACCGAGAACCTGTTCGAGCTGACCGACTATGCCGGTTACAAGAAGCAGTTCCTCAACCTGTTCGGCTTCGAGCGTGCTGACGTCAATTACGACGAAGACGTGGCTACCGATGTGAAGTTCGACTGCGTCGAGCTGTAAGCTGAAACTGCGCTGGCCTCAGCGCCGGCCAGCTCCCACCGAGTGTCCCCAGGCCTTTGGGCTTGTGCAACAGTTGTGGGAGCCGGCTTGCCGGCGACAGGGCCAGCACAGGCTGACGATTTTTTGCTAGCTTTGGCGCACCAGAACAAGGAATGTGCCATGAGCAGCCTTGCCCAACCTGCCACCGCCTTTCGCCACACCGCAGCCGACGGCTACAGCCTCGGCGGCTTCTGCTGGCGCCATGCCCAACCTGACAGCCAGCGCCCGCTGGTGATCATCAATGCGGCCACTTCGGTACGCTGTCGCTATTACTCGCGCTTTGCCGACTACCTGTTCGCCCAGGGCTGCGATGTGCTGACCTACGACTACCGCGGTATCGGTGAATCCCGCCCACCATCGCTGCGCGGCTTCCAGGCCTCCTGGAGCGATTGGGGCCGGCTGGATTTCGAAGCCATGCTGGCGTACGCCGCAGAACATTTCCCCGGCCAGCCGGTGGACGTGGTGGGCCACAGCTTTGGCGGCTGCGCAGTGGGCTTGGCGCCGTCTGCGGGGCAGGTACGCCGGGTGGTGATGGTTGGCGCGCAATTCGCCTACTGGCGCGATTACGCGGCCGAGCAGCGCTGGCAGCTGTTCGGCAAGTGGCACGTGGTGATGCCGTTGCTCACCCGGCTATTCGGTTATTTCCCCGGCCAGCGCCTGGGCTGGCTGGAGGACACGCCATCCGGCGTGGTGCATGACTGGGCCACACGCACCCCGCGTTATGAGCAACGCCCCAGCGGGCGGGCGCTGGCGACGCTCCCGTTCGCCCAGGTGCGGGCGGCGACGCTGGCGATCAGCCTGACCGATGACCCCTTTGGTACCGTGGCGGCGACGGAGCGTCTGCTGGGCTACCTGCAGGGTGCTGAACGCTGCCACTTGCGCATTGCGCCTGGGGATATCTCGGTTGGGGAAATTGGCCATTTCGCGTTCTTCCATGCTCGGTTCCGCGAGAGTTTGTGGCCGGTTGCAGTGCAGTGGTTACAGCGGGGTGGGTTGGCAGCTGGCGTGCCGGGGATAATCGTCAGCTGAGGTAATACAGATTTTGTCGGCCGCTTTGCGGCCCATCGCGACACAAAGCCGCGCCTGCAACGGAACTGGTCTTTGTAGGCGCGGCCTTGTGTCGCGATGGGCTGCAAAGCAGCCCCGGCAATCTCACGCCTTGCGCGAAAGCGGCTGCCCGGCAAACTTCACACCGGCCAGGCCATGCTTGATCAGCGCGCGGATGTTGCCATGGTCGCTGCCCTCGGGCGTGGCCAGCACGTCACGGTAGTGCTCGCCAAAGGCCAGCAGCGCTTCCTGGTCGCTCAGCCCTTCCAGCAGCGCCAGGCCCAGGGTCTTGCACGAGCCTTCGTTCTGCCCGGCCGCATTCGCCACGCCGCCGTTGTCGAAAGCTTGTGGCTGGTAGCTGTAATGGTCGGCAATGAACGCCAGGGTGTCGGCAAAGAGGTGTTTGCCGCTGGCCAGGCTGGCGCGCAGGGTGTCGAGGTCAGTCACGAGGTTTTCCTTTTTCGAACGCCGCTTGCTGCTCGGCGCTGGCTTCTTTCTGGTATTGGGCTTTCCACTCGGCATAAGGCATGCCGTACACCGCTTCGCGGGCATCATCCAGGCTTACCTCGAGCTGGCGCTCGTCAGCCGCCGCCTTGTACCACTTGGACAGGCAGTTGCGGCAAAAGCCGGACAGGTTCATCAGGTCGATGTTCTGCACGTCGCTGCGTTTTTGCAGGTGTTCGACCAGGCGCCGGAATGCGGCGGCCTCGAGTTCGAGCTGTTGCTGTGGGGTCATGGGCTTCTCTCAGGTCATGCGGTTCTTCAGGTGGCGGCCACCGTTGATGACCACCTGGCTGCCGGTGCTGTACTGGCTGGCGAGCAGGTACTTGACCGTCTCGATCAGCGGGCCGGCGCCCGGTTCGAACTCCAGCAAGGCCTTCTTCAGGGTTTGCTGGCGGTAGGCTTCGTCACCCCCTTCCTTGAGGATCAGCAGCCCGGGAAGGATACCGTTCACACGCACCTTGGGCGCATATTTTTCGGCGAACGACAGCACCATGTTCTGCAACGCCGCCTTGGTTGCGGCATAACCGATATGGCTTTTGCTGCCGCGCGAAGAGGTTTCGTCGCAAATGTGGATGATGTCGGCTTTTTCCTCCTTGGCCAGCAGGTCGCCCAGCGCCAGGTTGAGGTGGTAGGGGGCTTCGACATGCAGGCGGAACATGGTTTCGAGGTTGTCGAGGCCATCGTCCAGCCACAGCGAGGCGTTATGGATGATTGCGCGCAGGCCGTCGTAATGGCTGTGCAGGTAGTCGATCAGGGTCTGGCGGTCGGCCGCCTGGCACAGGTCGGCCTGGAACTGCACGATGTTCGGGTGGGCCGCCCCTGGCTGGGCGCTACGGCTGGCACTGACCACCGTGTGGCCGGCCTGGGCCAGTTCAAGGGCCAGGGCTAGCCCGACACGCTGGCTGGCTCCGGTTACGAGAATTGGGCTGTTCATGTTCGGGCGGTCAACTTGTCTGGTCTGTCGTTGCCGCCCAGCATACCTCAAGAATTTTCCTCTTGTACCGCTGCGCTCAGCGGCTGCGCAGGACTGCTCCACCGCGCGGCGCGGCCTGAAGCCAGCCGGCCAGCAGGCGGGTGGACAGCGGGATGAACAGGTAGACCATCACAGGCGTCAGGGCCAGGGTGCTGAGCAGTACCCGAGGCACCAGGTCCAGCGCTGCCAGCCAGTGGCCGAACACCAGGTTGAACACCAGCGAAACCGGGAAAAACGCCAGCCAGATGGCTACGGCCTGCTTCCAACGCGGCGGTTTTTGCACCATGTTGGTGCCAAACCAGTCATCAATGCCGCTTACGCGCGCTTCTCTGGGGCGTTCAAACAGGCCGTTGCCACGTTGCAACCAGGCCCGGCGCGAAGCGGAGTGCTCCCAGGCATGCAGTGTGGGTTCGTCACTGAAGCGGAAGATGATCTGGAACTCATCGCCATCGCTGGGTGGGGCGAGGATGCCGGAGCCGAGGTAGCCGGGGAAGTCGGTAGCCAACTGCTCGCCTTCATGCAGCCAGGCCAGCAGGTCCTGGTAGCGGCCGTGGGCGGCGCGGCGCGACACCATCAGGGTGACGGGTGGGGTAGACATCGTGTATCTCCTGGCAACAGGGCTGGCGGGTAGCTGGCCCTTCTGGCTGAAGCGCCCGGGGTAGTGGGCGACACAGGCGTGCATGCAAGAATCGGGCGCGGATTATCGCGTATCGGCGGGCATCGGCAAATGTCAGCCGGCAAACGGTCGATCCCTGTGGCCATCGACGGCGTAGTAGACTAGTGCTCGACTTCCGCCCACAGGGTACTCCGTGAAGATGAACGAACAGGGACGTAATCCAATGATTGATGCGGGCCTGATGCAGCAGGACCTGTTTCCGATCCGTGAGGTTTCCCGCCTGACCGGCGTCAATGCCGTAACCTTGCGCGCCTGGGAACGCCGCTATGGCCTGATCCAGCCAACCCGCACCGACAGTGGCCATCGCCTGTATTCGCAGGCCGACATCGATGACGTGCGGCGCATCCTTGGCTGGCTGGAGCGCGGCGTGGCGGTGAGCAAGGTCGCCAGCATTCTCGCGCGCGACCATGCCCTGGCCGCGCCGACGGGCGGGGTGACGGACGCCTGGGCGCGTTGGCAGCAGCAGATTCGCCAGGCGCTGCAACGGTTTGACGCGGCGGGCCTGGACCGCTTGTTCAACGAGGTCTTCGCGGCAACTACCCTGGACCAGGTATTCAGCGAAGTGTTCATGCCGGTGTGGCATGACCTTGCGGTCGGGCAGGGCAGTTACGGGCAGGCCAGCGAGTGGCTGTTCCTTGACCAGTTCCTGCGTGGGCGGGTATTCGCCCGCTTGCAGCTTGCCCAGGCACCGCGCCGGCGCACGGTGCTGCTGGCGCCGCTTCCGGGGCAATGTCACGAGCTGGAATTGCTGGTGACCAGCCTGATGCTAGGCAATGACGAAGTGGGGGTTACCCTGTTGCCCAACGGCCAACCGCTGGCGGAGCTGGCGCTGGTCTGCGAACGCGTGAAAGCGGATGCCCTGGTGCTGTTTTCCCACCAGACCCTTACCACAGAACTCGGTCGGCGCCTGGCGCGCCTGGTGGCTGGGCTGGAATGCCCGTTGCTACTGGCTGGTGAAGCGGCGGAGCTGGCCCAGGACAGCCTGGCAGGCAGCCCGATAGTCTGCCTGGGGGCGCAGGGCAGTGTGATGCGCCAGCGATTGCGGCAATTTCTGGCCGGTCAGCTCGATACTTGAGTATGCAGCTCGGGGTGAGCCCGGCGGTGGGCTTGCAGAATGTAGTCGCGCAGGCGTTCGATCTCTTCTGCCGAGCTTTGGCTGAGGTCGTAGGCGGCCAGGTCCGGGCCGATGCGCCGGCTCAATACGCCCAGCAGTTCGATGGGGTTGATGCCTTCGGGGGCGAAGCGTAGTTCGAAACGGGCGGGCGCGGCAGGCAGGCCACGGATTTCCAGCAGCGTACCTTTGAACGATATGTCACGCACCCACAAGCCGCTGTCCTGGCCTTGGGCATCGAGCAAGGCGCACGGCTGCTCCAACGACAGGCGCCACGGACGCAAGCTGGGGCCGTCTTCGTAGATTTCCGGCGAGCCCAGTTGCAGGTGCAGGGCATGGAACTCGTCTTCCACCAGTTGCAGCGGGAAGCTGATCTGCTGGTTGTTGAACTGGGCCTGCAAGGTGACTTGTTCGTTGGCTACCAGACGGGTGAGCAAACTCTGGATTCGGCGGTCGCCATTGACCAGCAGGCTCGACATGGGGTCGGCCAGGTTCAGTTGCGGCGAATGCTGCATGCTCTGTATGAAGTCCAGCTCGTCCTGAGTCAGGAGCGCTTCTGCTTGCATGATCGAACTCGAGGGTGACAATTTCTTCAACGCGATTGACCGCGAGCGTCGCGCTTGGTTCAGCTGCGTTCGTCGGGTTTCGGACGAGCGCGCATTTCGGCCAGCTCGCGCTCCAGTTCGACCTGGCGGCTGACGTCTTTCTGGATACCGATGAAGTAGGTGCGCTGTTCGGCGTCGTGCCTGACCGGGGTGATCGACAGTTCATTCCAGAAAGCGCTGCCATCCTTGCGGTAGTTGCGCAGTACTTCGCGGCACGGCCGGCCTTCGGCCAGTGCCTTGCGAATGCGGGCGCGGCCAAGCTGGTCGCGGTCATCGGCCTGCAGGAAGCGACAGTCCTGATAAAGGATCTCGTCACGGCTATAACCGGTCAGGCGTTCGAAGGCAGCGTTCACGTAGATGAGGATGGTGTCGTCGCCTTCCTGTTCGGCGACCACGATCCCGTCATTGGACGCATCGACCATGGATTGCAGTAGTTGCGCGTTGATCATGTTCGGGCCATTGGCGAAGAAGGGCGGTAGATGGCGAATAGAGTAGAGGCGGCCTTTTGCCAGCGCTGAATGCTAGTATCCTACGTTTTCACTCAGTTTCGGAATCCTCTACTTGATGAAAGTCGCCATTATTTCCGGATCGGTCTACGGCACCGCCGAAGAAGTCGCCCGTCACGCAGAAGCACTGCTCAAGGCCGCGGGCCTGGAAGCCTGGCATGCGGCGCGCGCCACCCTGCAGGACCTCGAAGGTTTCGCCCCCGATGCACTGCTGGCTGTCACCTCGACCACCGGCATGGGCGAACTGCCGGACAGCCTCATGCCGTTGTACTCCAGCATCCGCGATACGCTGCCAGCGGCCTGGCGCGGCCTGCCGGGAGCGGTGATCGCGCTGGGCGACTCCAGCTATGGCGATACCTATTGTGGTGGCGGTGAGCAAATGCGCGAGCTGTTCGCCGAGCTGGGCGTGCGGGAAGTACAGCCGATGCTGCGCCTGGACGCCAGTGAGACGGTGACCCCCGAAGCGGATGCCGAGCCGTGGCTGGCCGAGTTGGCTGCTGTACTGCAAGCCTGACGTTTTCTGTCGCCAGTACCGGCCTTTTGCGGGTGAGCCCGCTCCCGCAGGAACCTCATAGCCGCTGAATAGGGGTGGGGGCGGTTTTACCCGCGAGGCGGCCAGCAAGGGCCACTCATTGCTGGCGGTCGAGCGCCGGCCGCTCGTTCACCAATGCCAACCACGCCTGTGCTGCCCGTGACAGGTACGCCCCGCGCCGCCAGATGAAGGCGATGTCCCACCGCAGATCCTCTGGCGAGCGTAGCGGCAAACGCACTACCCCAGGGCGTTGCAGCGCTTTTGCCACTACACGGGGCAGCAGGACCACACCCTGGCCCGCCGCCACCAGCGCGGCAAGGAAGTCTGCCTGGCCACTGCGACCGCCTTCCTTGGGGGTGAAGCCTTGTTGCTGGCACGCCTTCAGCAACCGGTCATTGAGCACGAAGCTGCGCTGGTAAAGCAGAAACGGCGTGTCGGCCAGCTGCTGCAGGTCTACTCCGTCCTGGCCCGCCAGTGCGTGGCCGGCCGGTAGCAGGGCATCCAGTGGCTCATTGCAGAAGGGCTGGTAGTCAAACGCCTCGTCAGCAGGTGTCAGGCTGCCACCCAGCTCCAGCTCGCCACTCCTGACTGCCTGCTCGACACTGCGGCTACCGCCCTCGAGCAGTTGGATGGCGATGTTCGGGTGGCGACGCCGATACTCGGCGAACAACCCGGCAAACAGCGCGTCGCTGCCCAGCATCGGCAAGCCCAGGCGCAGTTCGCCGCGGCCCATCTGGCTGAGGTCGTCCAGTTCGCCCAGCAGTGCCTGGCGTTGGCGCAGCAAGGCTTCGCCACGCTCGAGCACGATGCGCCCGGCCGCCGTCAGGTGCAGTTGTGAAGCCTGGCGCTCCAGCAGTGGCTGGCCCAGATCTTGCTCCAGTTGGGCAACTTGCTTGCTGACGGCCGACTGGCTGATGTGCAGGCTTTGCGCCGCCTGGGTGAAACCACCGCGGTGGACGACTTCGATAAAGCTGCGCAGCTGTTTGAATTCCATGATCGCAATTCCATTTTGGAATGGCCTGTAGTCTAACAATTCGCTTCTGGCCTAGGCAGCCGAATCTTAAAATGAGGGCCTGTCGAGGACTCCCCCATGAAACCCGCGTTACTGAAAAAAGCCCTGCGCCTGCTGCTCGAACTGGCGATCCTGTGTTCCCTGTTCCTGTTCGGCGGCCAGCTTGCCGCCTGGCTGGGCTGGCCGATACCGGCCGGTGTGATGGGCCTGGCACTGCTGTTGTTGCTGTTCGCTTCAGGTGTGCTCAAGCCGGCCATGCTGCAATTGGGAGCAGGCTGGCTGATGGCCGAAATGCTGCTGTTTTTCATTCCGGCGCTGATGAGCCTGCTCGATTACGGCGCGCTGATCCGTGACGAAGGCTGGCGCATCTTGTTGGTGATCGCCGTGAGCACTTTGATGGTGATGGTGGTGACCGCATTGACCGTGGAGCTGGTGTGCCGCTGGAGTTTGCGCCATGAGCCTTGAACCCATGCCGCTGTTCTGGCTCGCCCTGACCCTGCTGGCCTATCTGGGCAGCCGCTGGTTGTACCGGCGCAGTGGCCGCTACCTGCTGTCGCCGCTGATCCTGGTGCCGGTCCTGCTGCTGGCGGTGGCGGTGCCGCTGCACACCGCCTATGCCGAATATGCCCGCAATACCCATTGGCTGATGAGTGTGCTCGGCCCGGTGACCGTGGCCTTCGCGGTGCCGATCTGGCAGCAGCGGGCCATGCTCGCGCGCCACTGGCCGGCACTGATGCTGGGCATGGTTGCCGGCAGCAGTGCCTCGATCGGCAGTTCCTGGGGGCTGGCTCATCTGCTCGCGCTGGACAGTGCGACCAGCTTGTCGTTGGTGCCGCGCTCGATCACCACGCCTTTTGCCATGCCGCTGGCGCACGACCTCGGTGGCGTACCGGAGCTGACTGCGGTATTCGTGATGTTCACCGGCGTGCTCGGGGCCATGTTCGGCGGCGTTCTGCTGCGCTGGTTGCCGTTGCGTACGCCGCTGGCGCGGGGGGCGCTGTTCGGTGTCGGTGCCCATGGCGCGGGAGTCAGCCGGGCGCACGAGGTGGGCCGCGAGGAGGGTTCGGTGGCGGGCCTGGTAATGGTCCTGACCGGCCTGCTGAACCTGTTCGCGGCACCGCTGCTGGCCATGCTGCTCTGACCGTTCGTGCCACTGACTCGCTCAGTCATCAAGCTGGCTGGCAACGCAAGTTCAAGGCCCGGGGCTGCTGGCTAGACTCAGCCTCGACTCAGAGAGCACATGTAAGTGCCGAGGTGACATGCAATGAGCGCCGCCTTGCCTTGTTCAGCCAACACTACTTCACCGGGACCTTTCTGATGCCCATTGCCGAGATTCCACTGTGCGTCTGGCGTACCCGGGGACAGAGTTTCACCTTCCGCGGCCAGCGCATCCGCTACTGGACCGCAGGGCAAGGCGAGCCCCTGCTGCTGTTGCACGGTTTCCCCACCGCCAGCTGGGATTGGCATTACTTGTGGCGGCCTTTGGCCCAACGCTTCCGGGTGATCGCCTGCGACATGCTCGGCTTTGGCGATTCGGCCAAACCCGTCGATCACGTCTACAGCCTGATGGAGCAGGCCGACCTGCAGCAGGCCTTGCTCGCCGAGCTGCAGGTCGACCAGCCGCTGCACCTGCTGGCCCACGACTATGGCGGCAGCGTGGCCCAGGAACTGTTGGCACGGCATTACGAGCAACGCGCCTGCATCGCCAGCTGCGTGTTCCTCAACAGCGGGCTGTTTCCGGAAAGTTGCCGCATGCTGCTGATCCAGAAACTCCTGCTCAGCCGTGTGGGCTGGCTGGTAGGACGCTCGTTCGGGCGCGACGACCTGGTGCACAACCTTATCCAGGTCTATGGCCCTTGCACCCATCCCAGCGAAAGCGTACTGGATGATTTCTGGAGCCTGATCACCGCCAACCATGGCACGCGCGTGCTGCACAAACTGGTTGGCTATATGCCAGAGCGCCGATTGCACCGCGAGCGCTGGGTTGGGGCGATGCAACGCGAAGGCGTGCCGCTGCGCTTGATCAATGGCATGGTCGACCCGCTGTCCGGCGCGCACATGGTCGAGCGCTACCGGCAACTGGTGCCGGCGCCGGACACCGTTCAGTTGCAAGGTATCGGCCACTATCCGCATACCGAGGCGCCGGTCCAGGTGCTACGTCATTACCTGGTGTTTCGCGAACGACCGCTGCGCAGCTACCCGCAGAAGATGGCCTGGTCCTGAGCAGGCCTGCCGCCCATCGCGTTGCGTTATTGCCTGGCATTCAGCCGGCAGGCGCTTGATTGTCCGTTCGCCTTCGGCGGCGGACACTCGGCGGACCTGAACCAGCCTGGAGCCATGAGCATGAGCGAGCCTGTCCGTCTGCAAGATCGCGTGGTGATCGTCACCGGAGCCGGCGGCGGCCTGGGCCGTGCCCATGCGCTGCTGTTCGCTGCGCGTGGCGCACGGGTGGTGGTCAATGACCTCGGTGGCTCCACCCATGGCGAAGGTGCCAGCGCCTGCGCCGCTGACCGGGTGGTCGAGGAGATCCGCGCCGCTGGCGGCAGTGCCATTGCCAGCCATGAGTCGGTCGGCCAGGGTGCGCGCATCGTCGAGCAGGCCCTGGACAGCTTCGGCCGGGTCGATGTGCTGGTGAACAACGCGGGCATCCTGCGTGACAAGACCTTCCACAAGATGGAAGACAGCGACTGGGAGCAGGTCTACCAGGTGCATGTCGAAGGGGCCTACAAGGTCACCCGCGCCGCCTGGCCGCACCTGCGCGAGCAGAACTGGGGGCGCGTGATCTTCACCGCGTCCACGTCAGGTATCTATGGCAACTTTGGCCAGTCCAACTATGGCATGGCCAAGCTGGGCCTGTACGGCTTGACCCGCACCCTGGCGATCGAGGGGCGCAAGCATGGCATCCTGGTCAACGCCATTGCCCCTACCGGTGGCACGCGCATGACCGAAGGGCTGATTCCGCCCCAGGTGTTCGAGCGGCTCAAGCCCGAACTGGTCAGCCCGCTGGTGGTGTACCTGGGCAGCGAGCAGTGCCAGGGCAGCGGAGACCTGTTCGAAGTGGGCGGCGGCTGGGTGGGCAAGGTGCGTTGGGAGCGTAGCCTGGGCGTGGGTTTCGATCCGCGTGAAGGCTTTACCCCGGAGCAGGTGGCGGAGAACTGGGCACGCATCGGCGACTTCGAAGGGGCGGTGCACCCGCAGGACAGCTTGCAGGCCTTGCAGCAGATGATGGCCAACCTGCAGAAATACCCGTTGGGCTGAAACCTTCGCTGGCTGTGCTGGCCTCTTCGCGGGCACAGGTGAAGATTATTTTCAGGGCAGATAAAAAAGGCCGCTGCAAGCCGCAGCGGCCAATCGAGACGTCAGATCAAGGAGCTTCAAAATCTACGTCGGTGAACCTCGCAGGCCTGAAAGGCGGGGGGGAGAGCCCTTCATGCCGGCCAGTGAGGTAAGAATAAGCGCTTGATCCTGTAGGAAAAATAGCGGCTTATGACATTCACCTTTACGCATCGGGCAATAGTGCCGCAGGGGTATAGCCCATGCGCCAGCTGGTTTCCCGTGCGGCCGCCAGCAGCCGTTGCGCCGCCGGGCCGTGCTCGTCGGCATGGAAGATCGAGGTTGGCCCGACCACGGTCATCACCGCGGCGATCCGCCCCATGGCATTGAACACTGGGGCCGACAGCGCATCCACGCCCGGCATCAGCAGCCCGTGCACATGATGCAGGCCACGTGCGCGGATGCCGGCCAGGACTGCCTGGTAATCGGCGGCACTGTGCTGCAGCGCAGCCAGTTCCTGGTCCCGCAATTCCACGGTTTCGCGCTCGGGCAGGTAGGCGGCGAACACCAGCCCGGTGGATGAGCTGAGCAGTGGCAGTACCGAACCGATCTGGGTGACCACAGTGACCGCGCGTACTGCCGGCTCGATGCTGACCACGGTAGCGCCCTGGTTGCCCCATACGGCAATGAAGCAGCTCTCGTTCAATTCATCGCGCAGTTGCGACAGCGGCAACGCGGCAACCTTCAGCACATCGATGCTGCCCAGCGCCGCCAACCCTACCCGCAGGGCCTCGCGCCCCAGGCCGTAATGGTTGGTGGCCGCATCCTGCTCGGCAAAGCCGCTGGCAATCAGCGCCTGCAGGTAACGGTGCACCTTGCTCGCTGGCATCTGCACATGCTCTGCCAGGCGCGACAGCGAGGTGGAGGGGGAGAGTTGCGCCAGGGCCTTGAGGATGTCGGTACCGACCTCTGCCGAGCGGACTTTCTGCTTGCCGTTGTCGGCGGGTGAGCTGGCTTTGGCCATGGACGTCTGCTTCCGGATTCTTCGCGTCGCGCCTTTATAGCTTGACGCATTGCTCGGAGCAAATTACGTTATTCGTAATCTGATTACGATAAAAACAATGCAGACGTGCTGCCGACCCGAGCGGGACCGGCAGCCAGCTGCCAGCAACGGCTCGGCCAGAGCCCGGAGGCATCGATGAATCGCGACACGACACCCGACCTTCACTACCTCAGCGGCTTTGGCAACGAATTTGCCAGCGAAGCCCTGCCAGGTGCCCTGCCGGTCGGGCAGAACTCGCCGCAAAAGGCCCCTTACGGGCTGTATGCCGAGCTGCTCTCGGGCACGGCATTCACCATGGCCCGCAGCGAGCTGCGTCGCACCTGGCTTTACCGCATTCGCCCGTCTGCGCTACATCCGCGTTTCGAGCGCCTGGCGCGCCAGCCGTTGAGCGGCCCGCTAGGGGCCATCAACCCCAATCGCCTGCGCTGGAACCCTCAGCCGATCCCCAGCGAACCGACCGACTTCATCGACGGCTGGCTACCCATGGTGGCCAACTCGGCAGCAGAGAAACCGGCCGGTGTCAGCATCTACATCTACCGCGCCAACCGCTCGATGGAACGGGTGTTCTTCAACGCCGACGGTGAGCTGCTGCTGGTGCCGGAACAGGGTCGCCTGCGCATTGCCACCGAGCTGGGGGTAATGCAGGTCGAACCGCTGGAAATCGCGGTGATCCCGCGCGGCATGAAGTTCCGCGTCGAGCTGCTCGACAGCCAGGCGCGTGGCTACATTGCCGAAAACCACGGCGCACCGCTGCGTATCCCGGACCTGGGCCCGATCGGCAGCAACGGCCTGGCCAACCCGCGCGACTTCCTTACCCCGGTGGCGCATTACGAAGAAGCCGCAGGCCCGGTGCAGCTGGTGCAGAAGTTCCTTGGCGAACACTGGGCCTGCGAACTGCAGCACTCGCCGCTGGACGTGGTCGCCTGGCACGGCAGCAACGTGCCGTACAAGTACGACCTGCGGCGCTTCAACACCATCGGCACGGTCAGCTTCGATCACCCGGACCCGTCGATCTTCACGGTCCTGACTTCGCCGACCAGCGTACACGGCATGGCCAACATGGACTTCGTGATCTTCCCGCCACGCTGGATGGTGGCCGAGAACACCTTCCGTCCACCATGGTTCCACCGCAACCTGATGAACGAGTTCATGGGCCTGATCAACGGTGCCTACGACGCCAAGGCCGAAGGTTTCCTGCCCGGCGGTGCCTCGCTGCACGGGGTGATGAGCGCCCACGGCCCGGATGCCGAAACCTGCGAAAAGGCCATTGCCGCCGACCTGGCGCCGCACAAGATCGACAACACCATGGCCTTCATGTTCGAGACCAGCCAGGTGCTGCGCCCGAGCCTGCAGGCCCTCGAATGCCCGCAATTGCAGGCCGACTACGATAGTTGCTGGGCCACCTTGCCGAGCACCTTCAACCCGAACCGGAGATAACCGATGAACCAGACCGCCATTGCCCGTAGCTGGGTGGAGCACGCCAACGGGCACAGCGACTTCCCGCTGCAGAACCTGCCATTGGGCATTTTCAGCCGGCCCGGTGAAGCCAGACGCTGTGGCGTGGCCATTGGTGATGCGATCCTCGACCTTGAGGCAGTGCTGGCCGCCGGCCTGTTCGACGGCGCCGCCAAGGCCGCTGTCGAGGCCACCCGCGGTGGTGCTCTGAACGCATTCTTCGCTCTCGGCCGCAGCGCGCGCGTGGCCTTGCGCGAACGCCTGCTGGCGCTGCTGGGCGAGCACAGCGAGCACCAGGCGGCGCTGCAGCCCGCGTTGTATCCGGCCAGCGCCTGCCAACTGCATGTCCCGGCGCAGATCGGTGACTACACCGACTTCTATGTCGGCATCGAACACGCCAAGAACGTCGGCAAGCTGTTCCGCCCCGACAACCCGCTGCTGCCCAACTACAAGTACGTGCCGATCGGTTATCACGGCCGCGCCTCGACCATTCGCCCGTCCGGCACCGACGTGCGCCGCCCCAAGGGCCAGACCCTGCCGGCCGGGCACAGCGAACCGAGCTTCGGCCCCTGTGCGCGCCTGGACTACGAGCTGGAACTGGGCATCTGGATCGGCCAGGGCAATGACATGGGCCAGGCGATCCCGATCGGCGATGCCGCCGAGCACGTGGCCGGCCTGTGCTTGCTCAACGACTGGTCGGCGCGGGATATCCAGGCATGGGAATACCAGCCGCTGGGGCCGTTCCTGTCGAAAAGTTTCGTGACCAGCATCTCCCCGTGGGTGGTCACTGCCGAAGCGCTGGAGCCGTTCCGTTGCGCCCAGCCAGCACGCCCGCAAGGCGACCCGCAGCCACTGTCGTACCTGCTGGACAAGCGCGACCAGGCCGCCGGTGCATTCGATATCGAACTCGAGGTGCTGCTGCTGACCGAGCGCATGCGCGAGCAGGGCATGGCCCCGCATCGCCTGACCCTGAGCAACACCCGCAGCATGTACTGGACCGTGGCGCAGCTGGTGGCCCACCACAGTGTCAATGGCTGCCAGTTGCAGCCGGGCGACCTGTTCGGTTCGGGCACGCTGTCGGGGGCCACGCCGGGTTCGTTCGGCAGCCTGCTGGAGATTACCGAAGGCGGCAAGCACCCGGTGGAGCTGGCCAGTGGCGAGGTACGCAAGTTCCTCGAGGACGGTGACGAGATCATCCTGCGTGGCCGTTGCGTGCGTGATGGCGTGGCCAGCATCGGCTTCGGCGAATGCCGCGGCACGGTCATCGCAGCCAACTGAGGAGGCAGGGGCATGGAGCTGTACACCTATTACCGTTCCACCTCGTCCTATCGGGTGCGCATTGCCCTGGCGTTGAAGGGGCTGGCCTACCAGTCCCTGCCGGTCAACCTGCTGCAGGGTGAGCAACGCAGTGCTGGCTATGTCGCCGTCAACCCGCAGGGCCGTGTGCCAGCCTTGCGCACTGACGGCGGTGAGCTGCTGGTGCAGTCACCGGCGATCATCGAGTACCTGGAAGAGGTTTATCCACAGCCTGCGTTGCTGCCTGCCACACCGGAGGCGCGCGCCAAGGTGCGCGGTGTGGCAGCGATCATCGGCTGCGACATCCACCCGTTGCACAATGTCAGTGTGCTCAACCGGCTGCGCCAGGCCGGGCATGACGAAACCCAGGTCAACCAGTGGATTGGCCACTGGATCAGCCAAGGGCTGGCGGCGGTGGAGCAACTGATCGGCGACCACGGCTTCTGTTTCGGCGATGAGCCAGGCTTGGCGGATGTCTACCTGATCCCGCAGTTGTATGCGGCCGAACGGTTCAACATCGACCTCGATGGCTTCCCGCGCATCCTGCGGGTGGCCGCCCTGGCAGCCGGGCACCCGGCGTTCGCCAAGGCCCACCCCGCCCAGCAGCCGGACTGCCCGGCTCAGTGAATGGACCGGTTCGCCGCCGGCAGCTTGCCGATACGTTCGGACAGCTTCAGGCGCTGGACCGGGTCTTCCGTCAGCAGCAAGGCATGTTCCAGGTCGAAGCGCTCGGCCTGCGGGCAGTCCAGATGCTGGTAGAGCGAGGCGCGGGTCACATAGTCGCCGACTTGCGCCGGCCCCAGTTGCATGACCCGTTCGGCATCGATCAGCGCCGCCAGGTGGTCGTCATTGCTGATGTGCAACTGGCGCAGGTTGCGTGACAGGCGCTGCAGTATCTGTGCGGGGCTGGCACTGCGCATGTGCTCGGCAGTCAGTGCTACCTGCGGGCCAAACTGACGCGCCAGCAGTTCGCGGCAATCGTTGGGGTACAGGCGACGGCCGCCGCAGGGATCGAGCAGGTGGTCGGCTCCCGGCACGCGCAGCAGGAAGTGGCCGGGAAAGCCCACGCCCTCAAGCGGGATGGACAGGCGCCGGGCCAGTTCCAGGGCGAGGATGGCCAGGGTCAGTGGTTGGCCGCGACGGCGCTGCAGCACCTTGTCCATCAGCGCGGCATGTGGGCGCAGGGGGTGGTACTCATCCTGCTGGAAGCCCAGGGCATTGAGCTGGCGCAGGAGTGGCTGGGCCAGCTCGCACAGCGGCAGCATCGGCAGGTTGGCACTGATCTCGCGTTGCAGGTCATGCAGTAAGGCAAGGCTGGCCGCAGGCTCGACGCTGCGGTCATGCTCGGCGGCAATCCACAATGCGGCTTCCAGCAAGGCGACGGGTTCGCGTTCCAGGCAGGCCAGGCAGGCTTGACGTGGCTTCATGGGGCTTCTCCACACACGCTTGAGTATTAGCCGCGGCGCGCGGTTTCGTCCAGTGGTCCGGCGGCGGCGTCGGCTCAAGGGCCAAGCCTATACTGGAATGAGCACCTCTCAGGGGAGCCCGTCGATGTTCGCACTGATGCAAAGCACCCGTACCCAGTCGCTGCACCTGTTCACCGACCCGCCCACCGGCCTCAAGGCCGTGGTGGCGATCCACAGTGAACAGTTGGGGCCGGCCATGGGCGGTTGCCGCTACCTGCCGTATGCCGACGACGAGAGCGCCATGACCGACGCCATTCGCCTGGCCCAGGGCATGAGTTACAAGGCTGCGCTGGCCGGCCTGCCGCTGGGCGGCGGCAAGGCGGTGATCATGCGCAACCCGCATGTGGAAAACCGCGCGGCACTGTTCGAGGCCTTTGGCCGCTTCGTCGATACGTTGCAAGGGCGCTTCATCATTGCCGTGGACAGCGGCACCTCGACCCTGGACATGGACTGCATTGCCCAGAGTACTCCCCATGTGACCAGCACCACGGCCTGCGGCGATCCATCCCCGCATGCGGCGATGGGGGTATTCGCCGGTATTCGCGCGACCACGTCGTTTCGGCTTGGCAGTGATGACCTGCAAGGTTTACGGGTTGCGGTGCAAGGGTTGGGCAATGTCGGTTATGCGCTGGCCGAGCAACTGCATGCGGCGGGGGCCGATTTGCTGGTGAGCGACCTGGACCCGGGGCGGGTGCGGCTGGCGGTCGAGCAGTTCGATGCCAAGCCGGTCACCAACGACGCGTTGATCAGCACCCCTTGCGACATCTTCGCGCCCTGTGGCGTGGGGCCGGTGCTGAACGGACAGAGCGTGATGCAACTGCGTTGCGCGGCGGTGGCGGGGGCGGCGAACAACCAGTTGACCACCTTGCAGGTGGCCGACCAGCTGGAATCGCGCGGGATCCTGTATGCGCCTGACTACGTGATCAATGCCGGTGGGTTGATCTATGTGGCGCTTACCCATCGTGGCGAGGACCTGGGCACCATCACCGCGCACCTGGCGCGCATACCCACGCGGCTGACCGAAGTGTTTGGCCATGCGCAGGCGGAGAAACGCTCGCCGGCGCGGGTGGCGCAGATGCTGGCGGAGCGGTTGCTCTACGGCTGATGGCCGCGAGCGTGTAGAAGCACCCTTGCGACAGGGCTGCGAAACTGCCCGGGATTTCAGCGCAGGTGCCACGAATTGCTGGGGTTGCTGTGCAGCCCTGTCGCGACACAAGGCCGTTCCTACCAAGGCCAACGCAGCTATTACTCGGCCGCTGGCGCCTCGAGCAACTCGGCCAACGCATCCGGCTGGCTCTTGAACGCCCGGGCGAACACATCGCGGTTCTTGGCCATGTAGATGCCGGCTTCCTCGACCTGCTGCTCGGTCAGCGAAGGCACTGCCTTGTGCAGTACCTCGGCCAGGCGCTCGGCCAGTTCGAGCATCTTGTCGTGACGGTCTGCTTCGGCCTTATCCATGAACAAGCGCTCCGGGTCGCGGCTGCTGCGGTACACCACTTCGACGGCCATTCATCACCTCTGTGCCTTTTTGCTGATTGATACTGTATCCATATACAGTAATGGCAGTGTTGGTTGCTTCGCAAGCAGAAATTGTAGCGTGGCCTGAATCGAGCGCCGCGCGGGCGTCCCTGCAAGAGATACCGGGCTCGATGCGGAACAGTGGGTGGGGCCGTTTTCACCTTGGTAGGAGGTGGTCTTGCCGACGGTGAAGTGGATGTCGTCGGTAGTCGTTGTTGAATTCCCTGATAATTCTCGACTCTCGGCGCCGGCCCTTTCGCGGGCTGGCCCGCTCCCACAGGTACTGTGCAAGCCTTGAGGCCTGAGGTGAACCTGTGGGAGCGGGCATGCCCGCGAAAAGGCCAGCCCAGAAAACACATCACTAATGCCTGTTGCAAAGTCCTGGGGCTCTGTAGGTATCCGGACCTGAACCAGTGCCGTCTCCAGCAGCGCCCGCAGCATCTCCAGCTCATGCATCGAGGTCATCATCAGAATCGTGCCAGTGACTTGGGCTGCAGCAGTTTTTTCTGCCGCACCCCGCCCGTTCTGAAACGTGTCGCCTCAACGTGCCTTGCGGCAATCGGTCGCCTTCCAAGGCAAGGGCCTGGCCCTTTAACTGCATGGCACAAGCGTCACACCGGTGGCGCATCATCCTTCAAGACGTATCGGGGAATGGAACATCGTGAACATCAAATGGGCAGAAAAGCTGCGCAAGGGCCTGCACGGCTCGGCCGACTCGCTGGGTAACCTGTGCGTCGAGGCATTCCATTACCTGGCGCTGTTCGGCATTGGCGCGATCACCGCCTATGCGGCGGTGATGACCTTCCTGGACATGCTCGGCAAGGGCGGGGTCAGCGTCGATGACATTCTGCTGCTGTTCATCTACCTGGAGCTGGGGGCGATGGTCGGGATCTACTTCAAGACCAACCACATGCCGATCCGCTTCCTGCTGTACGTGGCCATCACTGCGCTGACCCGCCTGCTGATCGGCGATGTCTCGCACCACAAGGCGCCGGACGCAGGGCTGCTGTACCTGTGCGGCGGCATCCTGTTGCTGGCGTTCTCGATCCTGGTGGTGCGCTATGCCTCGTACCGCTATCCCTCGACCAAGGCACTGGACGCCAATGGCAAGGAAGTGGAAGACGGCAAATAGCCCTCAGTTGGCCATGAAATGGCGCGGCTCGCGCTGAGCATCGCGGGTCAGGGCAGCCAGCACCTGCAAGGGGTTCTGGTTGAGTTCGATGGCCAGGCCCAGGCGGATGCTGTCGATTACCCGTTGCAGGCGCACCGGGTCATTGCGCTGGGCCTGGGTGATGAGGCGCTTGGCGACCACGCCGGTGTCGTCGGACAGGGTCAGCATGATGCTGCCGTCAAGGTTGGCGATGCTCAGGTTGACCCGGTATTCGTGGGCGAATGCAGCACTGATTCGTTCGAATGGGTTGTTCATGGTCGTGCTTCTGCAGTGAATGACTGCTGGGGTTGACCGGCGTGATCGGCAGTTGGTTCAGCGCCATTGATCGACATGAACGAAAACGCCCGGCACGAGGCCGGGCGTTTGGTGCAGTGCCGATCAGGCGTCAGGGTCATTCAGTTCCAGGGCGCCGCGCTTGCTGCGCAGCTTGCCGTAGAAGTGTTCCAGCGCGTGGTTCAGCTTGGTGGCGGCTCCATCGACTGCCTGGTCCAGCGAAGTGGCAGTGTGGGTCACGGAAATCGGTTGATGGCCTTTGGGGCGAGCCTCCATCTGGCAGCGTTTGTCATGCGGTCCGGGCTTGGCGCCGTTCTCGTCGCGCAGGTGGACCTCGATGCGGGTGAGGTCGTCTTCGTAACGTTCCAGCGAGTTCTGCAGAGTGCTGCGGACCCACTGGTCGAGCCGGGCGTTGCCTTCGAAATGGTTGCTGCTGTTGACCTGGATTTGCATGATTCAATCCTTATTCAGCTTGCTCGCATGGAGACGCGCCTAGGCCTTTGAGACCCTTGGAATTTCTGCGTATCTTGACTCTAAGGTCAGGCAACGGCGAAACGAATTCAAGCCCTTTTTGAAAATAAATTTCTTGTTGCAGGTTATGGCGGCGGTCGGCGGCCCATCGTGAGGCCTTTGCTTATGAGAATTGAAATCATTAGTATTGCATTCCCGCAAACGCCAGACATTCGCCATGATGCGCAAAACCGCCGGTCTCTCGCTCAGCTATCGCCTGGCCGTGGCTTCACGCAGCCTGGCCGCGTTGCTCGGCGGCTACCTGCTGGCGTCCCTGGCCAGCGTGTGCATTGCGCTGCTGGCGCCGCTGCCACAGGTCGATGCCACGCTTACCGGCCTGTTGCTGTCATTCGTTTTCTACCTGCTGGCCTTCATCTGGTGCTTCGCCTGCCGTAGCGCCTGGCGCGCCTGGCTGGGCGTGCTGGCGCCAAGCGTGCTGCTGGGTGTGACCAGCCTGCTGGCCTACCGGATGCAAACCTTATGAAAGAAGGCTTCCGCCAGGCCATGGCCTGGCTGCATACCTGGACCGGGCTGGTCTTCGGCTGGCTGTTGTTCGCCATCTTCCTCACCGGTACGCTGTCGTACTTCAAGGAAGAGATCACCCACTGGTCCCAGCCCGAAGTGCGTAGTCAGGCACTGGACCCGGCCCATGGCCTGGACGTGGCCCAGCGTTACCTGGTGGATAACGCAGGTCATTCGCAAAGCTGGTTCATCCGCCTGCCCAACGCACGCGAAGCTGGCCTGAATGTGGGCTATCGCGACGCCGATGGCGGGCCACGTGGCTTTGTCAGCCAGGTCCTCGATACCCACACCGGTCAGCCGCTGCAGGCACGCGATAGCCGCGGTGGCGAATTCTTCTACCGCTTCCATTTCCAGCTGCAGATGCCGCACCCTTATGGCCGCTGGCTGTCGACGTTCTGCGCATTCATCATGTTGCTGGGGCTGGTGACCGGCATCATCACCCACAAGAAGTTGTTCAAGGAATTCTTCACCTTCCGCCCCGGCAAGGGCCAGCGCTCCTGGCTGGATGGCCACAACGCCATCGGCGTGCTGGTGTTGCCGTTCCATCTGATGATCAGCTACAGCAGCCTGGTGCTGTTCATGTACATGGTCATGCCGGCGGGCATCATGGCCAGCTACGGCAAGGACACCGGCAAGTACTTCAACGACCTGTTCGGCCGCAACGAGGCGCCCGCGGCGGCCCACGTGGCCGCGCCGCTGGTGCCGTTGGCAGGCTTGTACGCCAAGGTACAGGCGCTGCAACCGGGCGCGCGTATTGGCGATATCCAGGTGCAGAACCCTGGCGACCGCCATGCCCGGGTAACCTTCACCCAGGCGTCAGCCGACCACGTTGCCTACCGGCGCAGCGCCAACTGGACATTCGATGGCAGCACGGGGGCGCTGCTGAGCCAGGGCAAGCCGGAGAGCGGGGTGATGATGACCGCGTTCAGCTTTGCCGGCCTGCACATGGGCAATTTCGCCGGGCCTTGGTTGCGCTGGCTGTATTTCCTGTTTGGCATCGCGGGTACAGCGGTGATCGGCACCGGGCTGGTGATGTGGCTGGGCAAGCGCCAGCTCAAGCATGCCGGTGGCGAACGCCTGCCGGGCGAGCTGCGCCTGGTCGAGGTACTCAACATCGCCAGCATGGGCGGCCTGCTGCTGGCCGTTGCCGCTTTCTTCTGGGCCAACCGCCTGATCCCCTTGGGGGTGGAAGGCCGGGCCGACTGGGAGGTCGACGCCTTCTTCATCACCTGGGGGCTGGCACTGGTGCACGCCATGCTGCGCAGCGGGCGCCGGGCCTGGGCCGAGCAACTGGCCCTGGGCGCACTGGCCTTTGCCCTGCTGCCGCTGCTCAATGGCCTGAGCACCGGCCAGGGCCTGAACCATTCGCTGCCAGCAGGGGACTGGGCCATGGCCGGCGTCGACCTGACGGCACTGGCTACCGGCCTGCTCCTCGCCTGGCTTGCCGGCAAGCTGCTGCGTGGGCCCAAGGCCGCTGCCAGGCGCGCCCCGCGAGCGGCACGGACGCCACCTGCGGAAACGGCGGAGGCAAGCTGATGGCGGGCATCGCACTGATCACATTCGCAGGCCTCGTTGCCCTGTGCCTGGCCATGCAAAAGCACTTTGCCGAGCTGCTCGGGCGCAAGCCGCGCCCAGGCCAGCTGCGCCTGCTGCGCGGCGCCGGCTGGCTGCTGCTGCTGGCTTCACTGGCACTGAGCGTGCACCTGCGTGGCTGGGCCCATGGCCTGGTGGAATGGGTCGCGCTGCTGATGGCCGCGGCGACCGTGTGGGTCTTCGGCTTGCCCTACCAGCCCCGCCTGCTGCTGGGCCTGGCCGCCGCCAGCGTGGTGCTGGGACCGTTGCTGGCGGTATGCGCCGGGTGAGCCGATGAGCGAACAGGGCAGCATGCTCGAGCCGGACGCCGACAACGGCGCTGGACGTGCGCGTTTCGTCGAGGTGTTCCAGGCCCAGCGCACGCGCATGGAGGCACTGGTCAGCCGTCGGGTCGGTTGCCGGGCCACGGCATCGGACCTGATCCAGGAGCTGTTCCTGCGTTTCTGGCGCCGCCCCGAGGTCAAGGTCGAGGCGCTGGACACCTACCTGCTGCGTTGCGCCGGCAACCTGGCCATCGACCACTTGCGCAGTGAAGGCAGCCGCGAACGTGTGGTCGAAGCCGCATTGTCGCCAGATGAAGCCCAGGCACCGGAGCAGGCGGTGGAGGTCGACCACGATCTGCAACGCATCGAAGCTGCCCTGCGCGCCTTGCCTGAACGCACCCGGCAGATCTTTTTGCTCAATCGCATCCATGGTTGCAAGTACGGCGAGATCGCCAAGGCCATGCAGCTGTCCCAGAGCGCTGTGGAAAAGCATATGATGCGCGCCCTCGAGGCGTGCAAGGCGAGTGTTGCCGAGCCCGCGCCCATCCCACGCCGGCCAGGGAGTGCCCGTCGATGAGCTGTCCACCGCCGATTACCGAGGCGCAGTCCCGGGCTGCACTGCAATGGCTCAGCCGCATCAACGAGCAGCCCGCGCAAGCCGAGGGGGCCGCGTTCAAGCGCTGGCTGCTGAGCGACCCCGCGCACCGTGCCGCCTACGCCCAGGCGCAGGCGTTGTGGCAGGCCAGCGGCACCGCTGCAGCGCGCCTGGCTGGCGAAGAACAGCCAGGCCTGCAGCGTTATCTGGATGCCATGGCCCAGCCAGCGGCCCGGTCGTCTTGGCGGCAGCGGCTCGCGGCACTGGCGCTGGCGGCCTGCCTGGTGCTGGCCGTGGGCATTGCCGGGGGATGGCAGCCCGGCCTGTGGTTGCAGGAGCTGCAGGCCGACTACAGCAGCGCCGGGCAGCTGCGCCAGGTGACACTGGCCGACCAGTCGCGGGTGACGCTGGATGCGCGGAGCGCGATTGCCGTCGAGTTTGTCCGCGGCGAGCGCCGCGTGCGGTTGCTGCATGGCGCGGCGTTCTTCGAGGTCACGCATACCGGCGAACCGTTCCTGGTCGAAGCAGCAGGTGGCGAGGTGCGGGTGCTCGGTACGCAGTTCGAAGTCCGTGAGCGGGGCGAAGGCGCCGAGGTCACGGTGCGTAGCGGGCGGGTGGCAGTAAGCCCGGCGCCGGGCGCTGCAAAGCGCGAACTGACGGCCAACCAGCAGGTGGCCTACGCTGCAGGCCAGCTGGGCGACCTTGGGACGGTGGACAGCGACAACCGCCTGGCCTGGCGCCAGGGTTGGCTGAACTACTACCAGGTCCCGTTGGCGCAGGTGCTCGAAGACCTGGGGCGCTATTACCCGGGGCGCATCCTGTTGCTCGACGACCAACTGGGGCAGCGCAAGGTCAGCGGCAGTTTCCCACTGGCAGAGCCGTTGCTGGCGCTGGATTCGCTGGGCAAGGTGATGGGCTTTTCGCGGCAGACCGTGCTGGGGCGGTTGACGGTTATCCGATAGTCGCCTGAAGTCGACATCGCGGGTCTACCCGCGAAGAGGCCGGCATAGGCAAAAAATATTTTCAGCTAGCGGGTGAGGTAACAGGACGTGGCATCCGTGTAATGAGTGGAAGTGCGATTCATTCGCAGTCATAACCCTCTCACAGGTCAGCGTCCATGAAGTTCACCCCGCGTTGCGTCCCTCTCTTGCTCGGCCTGTCCGCGCTGCCGGCCCTGGTTTTCGCTCCACTGGCTGGCGCTGCCGAACAACAGCAGGCGTACGCCTTCGCCCAGCCGGCGCAACCGCTGGCCCAGGCGCTCAACGCCTTCAGTCGCACCACTGGCCAGGGCGTGGTCTACACCCTGGAGCTGCCAGGCGTGCAGGCCCCGCGGCTGAATGGCCGGTTCAGCGCCGAGCAGGCCCTGCAGCAACTGCTGGGCAGCAGCGGGTTGGCCTGGCGTCGCGTCGACGCACGCACCTTCACCCTGGAAGCGCTGGACACCTCCGGCGCCCTCAACCTGCAGGCCACCACGATAAGCTCGGAACTGGACGACTACAGCTACCAGCCCCCGGCCAGCGCCTCGATCATGCGCGGGCAGGGCCCGAGCCAGGACATTCCCCAGGCGATCAACGTGGTGCCGGCCCAGGTCATTCGCGACCAGGCCCCGCGCAACCTCGACGACGCCCTGGCCAACGTCAGCGGCATCACCCAGGGCAACAACTTTGGCGGCACTTCCGACACGGTGATGAAGCGTGGCTTTGGTGATAACCGCGACGGTTCGATCATGCGCGATGGCATGCCGGTGGTGCAGGGCCGCAACCTCAATGCCAGCACCGAGCGGGTCGAAGTGCTCAAGGGCCCGGCGTCGCTGCTGTACGGCATCCAGGACCCAGGCGGGGTGATCAACGTGGTCAGCAAGCGGCCACAGCTGCAACAGTACAACGCCCTGAACGTGCGCGGCTCCACCTACGGCAGTGGCAAGAATGGCAGCGGCGGCGGCTTCGACAGTACCGGCGCGCTGGGCGACAGCAATTTCGCCTACCGTTTGATCGTCGACCATGAGGACGAGGACTACTGGCGCAACTACGGTGTGCGCCGCGAATCGCTGGTGGCGCCGTCGCTGGCCTGGCTGGGTGAGGACACCCAGGTGGTAGTGGCCTACGAGCACCGCGAGTTTCTCTCGCCGTTCGATCGGGGTACGGCGTTCGGCAACAACGGCCACCCGCTGGACATCCCCGCCACGCGGCGCCTGGATGAGCCATTCAACGACATGGAAGGGCGTTCCGACCTGTACCGCCTGGAGCTCGATCACCAGCTGGCCGATGACTGGAAGCTGCACTTTGGCTACAGCTTCAACCGCGAAACCTACGATGCCAGCCAGGTGCGGGTGACCAAGGTCATTGAGAAAAGCGGCACGCTGTCGCGCAGCATCGACGGCACGCACGACGCGATGAGCCGGGACCAGTTCGCCACCCTGAGCCTGGCCGGCACTGTGCAACTGGCAGGGCTGCAGAACGACCTGCTGTTCGGCGTCGACCATGAGGACCGCAAGATCTTCCGCGGTGACCTGATCCGGCAGAAAGCCCGATCGACCTTCAGCTACGTCAACCCGGTCTATGGTCAGGAAGTAGAGGGCACCACGGTCGGTGCCAAGGAAAGCGACCAGACCGACAAGCTGCGCACCGATGCGCTGTTCGCACAGGACGCGCTGCACCTGGATGAGCACTGGATCCTGGTGGCCGGCGCGCGCTTCCAGCAATACGACCAGTACGCTGGCCGCGGGCGCCCGTTCCAGGTCAACACCGACAGCAACGGCCAGACCTGGGTGCCGCATGCGGGCGTGGTGTACAAGCTTGATGAGCAGCTGTCGTTCTATGCCAGCTACAGCGAATCGTTCAAGCCCAACTCGACCATCGCGCCGCTGGTCGGCAACGTGGTGCTGGACGGCTCGGTGGCGCCGGAGGAGGGCAAGTCGTGGGAGTTGGGGGCCAAGCTCGATATGCCGGGGCGCCTCACCGGTACCCTGGCGCTGTTCGACATCACCAAGCGCAACGTGCTGGTTTCCAGCCTCGACCAGCGCACGGGCGAGACGCTGTACAGCAATGCCGGTGAAGTCGGCTCGCGAGGTGTCGAACTGGACCTGACCGGCCAGCTGAGCGAGCGCTGGAGCCTGATTGGCAGCTACGCGTTCACCGATGCCGAAGTGACCAAGGACCCTGAACTCAAGGGCAACCGCCTGCAGAACGTAGCCCGCCACAGTGGCTCACTGTCGGCGGTGTACGACTACGGCAGCCTGTTCGGCGGCGACCGCTTGCGCCTGGGTGCCGGGGCGCGCTATGTGGGCGAACGGGCGGGTGATTCGACCAACACCTTCGACCTGCCTTCCTATACCGTGGCCGATGCCTTTGCCAGCTATGAAACCCGGCTTGACGAGCACAAGATGCTGTTGCAGCTGAACGTCAAGAACCTGTTCGACAAGGTCTATTACAGCTCGGCGGTGAACCAGTATTTCGTCGCTATCGGCGATGCGCGGCAGGTGAGCTTGTCCAGTACCTTCGAGTTCTAGGTCAGCTTGTGCCGGCCTCTCGCGGCTGAAGCCGCTACAGGTACTGTGCAGCCCTTTAGGGTAGTGCAGTCCCTGTGGAACGGCTTCAGCCGCGAATGGCCGAGCGGTATTCGCCTGGTGTCGCACCGATCGCCTGGCGAAAGCGGTTGCTGAAATGGCTGGCACTGGCAAACCCGCAGAGCAAGGCAATTTCCCCCAGTGGCATCACCCCCAGCCGCAGCAGCTGGCAGGCCCGGTGCAGGCGCCGGGCCAGCAGGTACTGGTGCGGTGGCAGCCCGAAGCTGGCGCGGAACATGCGCGCGAAATGGTATTCGGACAGGTTGCAGCGCAAGGCCAGTTCACCCAGGGTGATGGGCTGGTCAAGGTGTGCTTCGATGTAATCGACCATCTGCCGGCGCAGCTTCGGCGCCAGCCCGCCTTTCAGGCGCAGGCCCTGGCGCAGCCCGACCTGGTTGAGCAGTGCATGGTCGACGATTTGGTGAGCCAGGCTGCTGGCCAACAGGCGCTCGCCGGGTTCGTCCCAGTCCAGGGTAATCAGCTGGCGAAAGCGCGCGGCTTGCTGCGGGTCGTCGAGAAAGGTCGCTTCCTGCAGTTGCAGCTCTCGCGGTTCGCGATCGAGCAGGCGCACGCAGCCCAGGGCAAACTGCGCCTCGCTGATGTACAGGTGCGCCAGGCGGATCGCGCCATTGACCACCCAGTTCGATTCCTGCCCGGCCGGCATCACGCACAGCTTGTTCGGCGCGCCCTTGTCAGCCGGGCGCTGGCGGCGGAAGGTGCCGGTGCCGTCGGCGATGTAGCACGACAGGGTGTGGTGGCTGGGGGCCTGGTAGTCGCGGGCATCGTCGCGGTTGTTCCACAACGCCGCCGCCAGCCCGTCACCCAGGTGCGCGCTCAGCTCCAGCCGGGCGTGGGGCGAGGCATGCATGGCGTTGAACACTTGCAGTTGGCTGAATGGCGTCATCGGTTGTTCCTCTTGCAGCCATCCTACTGCGCCTTGGGCAGGCTTACAGCTACCCGTGGGACAAATGCGCAAGTTTGTGCAAGCGCGTGGTTGCCCGGGCGGAGAACACTGGGGATGCCTCGGCGAGGGCTGTGCCCTCGCTTCACGGCTGAAGTCGCGAAGCGCCGGGCACCGATCTTGAAAGGCCCAAGGAACCGCCACCATGAACTTGTCACTCTATCTGCTTACCGTGCTGATCTGGGGTACTACCTGGATCGCCCTCAAACTTCAGCTGGGCGTGGTCGCCATCCCGGTCTCGATCGTCTACCGCTTTGCCCTGGCCGGGCTGATCCTGTTCGCCTTCCTGCTGCTCACTCGCCGACTGCAGCCGATGAACCGGCGTGGTCACCAGATCTGCCTGGCCCAGGGCCTGTGCCTGTTCTGCGTCAACTTCATCTGCTTCCTCAGCGCCAGCCAGTGGATCGCCAGCGGCCTGATTGCCGTGGTGTTTTCCACCGCCACTTTGTGGAACGCGCTGAACGCACGGATCTTCTTTGGCCAGAAGATTGCCAGCAATGTGCTCGGCGGCGGCGCCTTGGGCTTGCTCGGCCTGGGCCTGTTGTTCTGGCCGGAGCTGTCCCACCACACGGCCAGCCGCGAGACCCTGTATGGCCTTGGCCTGGCCTTGCTCGGCACTTTGTGTTTCTCGGCGGGCAACATGCTCTCGAGCATGCAGCAGAAGGCCGGGCTCAGGCCGATGACCACCAATGCCTGGGGCATGGTCTACGGCGCAGCGATGCTGGCGCTGTTCTGTGTGGTCAGCGGCGTGCCGTTCAGCATGGAGTGGAATGCGCGCTATATCGGCTCGTTGCTGTACCTGGTCGTTCCGGGGTCGGTGATCGCCTTCACCGCCTACCTGACCCTGGTCGGACGCATGGGGCCGGAGCGCGCAGCCTATTGCACGGTACTGTTCCCGCTGGTGGCGTTGAACGTGTCGGCCTATGCCGAGGGCTACCAGTGGACGGCCCCGGCGCTACTGGGCTTGCTGGCGGTGATGGCCGGCAATGTGCTGGTGTTCCGCAAGCCCAGGCAGCCAGCACCAGTGCTGGGTATACAGCGATGAGCCCTGCGCGCAACTGGCAGAACTGCCAGGTGCGCGCCAGGGCGGGGCAGGGGAGACTGGGCAGCATTCACGCTGCTTGGAGCCGAATGGATGCAGGTACCCCAGCCAGTAGGCAAGGCGTTGTCACAGAACCAGCTGTGGCTGGTGTTTCTGCTGGCTCTGGGTGTGCATGTGCTGCCGCTGGTGCTGGCCGACTTCCTGTACCTGGACGACATCTGGCGTTCGATGCTGGCAGGCAAGGTCAATGGCCAGGCCGATTCATGGGCGGCCCAGGGGCGCGTGCTGGTCGACTGGTTGTATGCGGCATTGGGCGGTGTGGCGGCGGCACCGGATTTGTTCCCGTTGCCGCTGCTATTGTCCGTGGTCGTCGTTTCCAAGGCCTTTGCAAGCCTGACAGCAAGCTATTTCGAGCGCCCGCGCCTTGCCGACGTGCTGGTGGTGCTGCCGCTCTGGTTCAACCCATTCTTCCTGCAGAACCTCAGCTATCAATACGATGGGCCTGCCATGGGGCTTGCCTTGGCCGTCTGCGTCTGGACAATCACCATGGGGGTTGCGGCCTTCGGCCGCTGGCTGGGGGGCAGCCTGCTGATATGCGTCGCGCTGAGCTTGTACCAGCCTGCAATCAACGTCTTCGCCATCCTCTGTTGCGTCGAGATCCTGCACCAGGCCAACCAGAGGGCTGAATTCAGGCAACTCGCCAAGCGCCTCGGCTTGCGCCTTGGACAGCTGGCGATAGGCTGCCTGGTGTATCGCCTGACAGCCTATCGCTTGATCACTGTTCCACGTACCGCGTTGCTGCCGATCGACGGCCATTGGCCCGCAGAGATGCTCGCTCGGCTGGATCTGATGGTGCAGGACCTGGGGCTGCTGGTGACCCCGGATAACGCATGGTTGGCCCTCGGTTTCTTGGTGCTCGCCGCGATAGGTCTCCAGCTGGTATTACTGCAGGTGCAGGCCACGCCCGCCAGTCTCCTGGAAAAATGCGGGCTGGGGCTACTGGTGCTGCTGTCGCTGCCCAGCGCCTTCATTCTGATTTCCGGTATGGCACTGCTGCTCGCCCAGTTCCAGCACGAAGCGCGCCTGCTCATGGGCGCTGGTGCGGCGATGGTGCTGTTGGCATGGCTGGCGCGGCTAGCATTGATCCGCATCCATTCGCGGTTGGGCTGGGTATTGCTGCTGCCGATGCTGATGATGTTGTCGATGTCGTTCGCCTACGGCCGAGTGCTGATCGCACAGAAAGAACTGCATCGGGCGTTTGTCTACACCCTGGCCAATACGCTCGAGACCCACCCCGAGCTACACGACGCCGACCGCATCTACCTGTACGACTGGGACAGCAAGGGTGCCTGGCTACCTGCCGCAGCCGGCACCTTCGAAGCCATGCCGGTGTTGCGTTACAACCTCAACATCGGCTTCTGGACATTGACCGAGATGATGCCACGGGTCGGTTTGACCAACGTGACCAGTGCACCGAAGAGCATGGTCGTGCGGGCAAAGGAACTTGACGCTCGGCCGCTGCTCGATACCCGGTTCTTTTCGGTCCAGCGGGTTGATGGCGCCATACTGGTAATGCTGAAAGCCCCCCGGGAACAGCCGATTTCATGGTGACGACGCTGCAGCAGCTGTTGTGAAAAGGCCTGCTTCAGCGCGCCTTCCACACCTGCGGGTTCACCAGGTCTCGTGGCCGCTCACCCAGCAGCGCCGCGCGCAGGTTGTCGATTGCCCGGTTGGCCATGGCCTCGCGGGTTTCGGCAGTGGCCGAACCGATGTGCGGCAAGGTCAGCGCATTGGGCAGCTTGAACAGCGGCGAATCGCTCAGCGGCTCTTTCTCGTACACGTCCAGGCCAGCACCGCGAATCGTGCCGTTCTGCAGCGCCTCGATCAGCGCCGCTTCGTCCACCACCGGCCCGCGGGCGATGTTGATCAGGAACGCGCTGGGCTTCATCAGTTGCAGCTCGCGGGTGCTGATCAGCTTGCGGGTTGTATCGGACAGCGGCACCACGATGCACACGAAATCCGCTTCGGCCAGCAACTGCTCCAGGCTGCGGAACTGTGCACCCAGCTCTTGCTCCAGCGCGGCCTTGCGGCTGTTGCCGCTGTACAGGATCGGCATGTTGAAGCCGAAGTGGCCCCGGCGCGCTACTGCGGCACCAATGTTGCCCAGGCCGATGATGCCCAGGGTCTTGCCATGCACGTCACTGCCGAAGTGGGCCGGGCCCACGGTGGCCTGCCAGTTGCCGGCCTTGGTCCAGGCATCCAGTTCGGCGGTGCGGCGGGCACAGCCCATGATCAGCGAGAAGCCCAGGTCGGCGGTGCTTTCGGTCAGCACATCCGGGGTGTTGGTCAGGGCGATGCCACGTTCGTTGAGGTAGTCCAGGTCATAGTTGTCGTAGCCGACCGAAACACTGGACACCACTTCCAGCCTGGCCGCGCCTTCGAGCTGTGCCCGGCCCAGCTTGCGGCCGACGCCGATCAGGCCGTGGGCCTCGGGCAGCGCCTCGTTGAACTGGGCATTGATGTCGCCCAGCTTGGGGTTGGGCAGGATCACGTTGAAATCTTGCTGCAGGCGCTCGGCCATGGCCGGGGTAATGCGGCTGAAGGCCAGGACGGTCTTTTTCATCGGGCAATTTCCACAAGAAAAGCCAACAAGCTACAAGCTTCAGTTGGCGATCAGCAACTGGTGGGTTTTCAGGTCCGCCTCGTGCGCCGCGAGAATCTCCGGCAGCGAGTTGCGCAGGTATTCGACCCAAGTCTTGATCTTGGCGTCCAGGTACTGCCGCGACGGGTAGATCGCATACAGGTTCAGCTCCTGCAGGCGGTACTCGGGCAGCACCCGCACCAGGCTGCCGTCACGCAGGCCGTCGATGGCCGAATAGATCGGCAGCACACCCACCCCCATGCCGCTGCGAATCGCAGTCTTCATGGCATCGGCGGTATTCACCATGAACGGCGAGCTGGTGATATTGACCATTTCCTGGCCTTCCGGGCCGTCGAACAGCCATTTTTCCAGCGGGATCACCGGGCTGACCATGCGCAGGCAGGCATGCTTGAGCAGGTCGGCGGGCTTGTGCGGCACGCCGTGGCGGGCAATGTAGGCGGGCGAGGCGCAGACGATGCTGTAGGTGATGCCCAGGCGCTGCGACACGAACCCCGAGTCGGGCAGCTCGGTGGCCAGCACGATGGACACGTCATAGCCCTCGTCGAGCAGGTCGGGCACGCGGTTGGCCATGGTCAGGTCGAAGGTCACGTCCGGGTGCGACTCGCGGTAGCGGGCAATGGCGTCGACCACGAAGTGCTGGCCGACCCCGGTCATCGAGTGCACCTTCAATTGCCCGGCGGGGCGCGCATGGGCGTCGCTGGCCTCGGCCTCGGCTTCTTCCACATAGGTAAGAATCTGTTCGCAACGCATCAGGTAGCGCTTGCCGGCTTCGGTCAGCGCAATGCGCCGAGTGGTGCGGTTGAGCAGCCTTGTTTGCAGATGGGCTTCCAGGTTGGAGACTGCCCGCGACACGTTCGCGGTGGTCGTATCCAACTGCCCGGCGGCAGCGGTAAAGCTGCCCAGTTGGGCTACGCAGCTGAAAGCACGCATGTTTTGCAGGGTGTCCATGGGTCACTCTCGATGTAGAGGACAAAATTGTGTCACGAAGTAACGAAAAAAAGATGAAAACTTGCCTTCGACCAAAGGCGGATTATCGCTGTTTTGGTAACAAAGATTCGCAGGAATCCACGCTTATCGCCAGTGCTGGCGCCCCCTAGAATTGCCCGGCCCTATCACCTCTTCCTCGGGAAATCGCAGCTGTGCCGCGTCGCATCATCAGAACGCTCCATGCGTTCAGTGCCTGTGCCCTTGCCCTCACCTTGAGCGGCTGTATCGGAACCTGGGGCATAGCCCCGCAAAGCAAGACGCTGCAAGCCAATACCCTGACCACCGACGCGGCCATACGCGAAGCCGCCAGCGACGCCCACTGGCCCGACCAGCAGTGGTGGCATGCCTACGGCGACCCCCAGCTGGACCGCTGGGTTGCCCTGGCCGTGGCCGGCAGCCCGAGCCTGGCCATGGCGGCGGCGCGGGTGCGCGAAGCCAAGGCCATGGCTGGCGTGGTCGAGTCGGCAGAGAAGCTCCAGGCCAACGGCCAGGCCACGCTCAAGCGCCACAACTGGCCTGAGGACCAGTTCTACGGGCCTGGTGCGCTGTCCGGGGCCAACACCTGGGACAACAACGCCGCCATCGGCTTCAGCTACGCCCTCGACCTCTGGGGCCGCGAACGCAATGCCAGCGAGCAGGCCGTGGACCAGGCGCACATGAGTGTGGCCGAAGCCCGCCAGGCACAGCTGGAGCTGCAGAACAACGTAGTGCGCGCCTATATCCAGCTGAGCCTGCACTTCGCCCAGCAGGATATCGTCAAGGCCGAACTGCAACAGCAGGAGCAGATCCTGGCCCTGGCCAAGCGCCGCCTGGATGCCGGCATCGGCACCCACTTCGAAGTCAGCCAGGCTGAAGCGCCGCTGCCGGAAACCCACCGCCAGCTGGACAGCCTCAGTGAACAAATTGCCCTGACCCGCAACCAGCTGGCCGCCCTGGCCGGCAAGGGCCCGGGGGAAGGGGCGCAGTTGCAGCGCCCGGCCCTGGCCTTGGCCGCACCACTGAAACTGCCGTCGAACCTGCCGGCCGAGCTGGTTGGCCAGCGCCCCGACGTGGTCGCCAGCCGCTGGCAGGTGGCTGCCCAGGCGCGTGGCATCGATGTCGCCCACGCCGGCTTCTTCCCCAACGTCGACCTGGTCGGCAGCCTGGGTTTCATGGCCACGGGCGGTGGCCCGCTGGAGTTCCTCACCGGGCGCAAGTTCAACTACAACGTCGGCCCGGCCATCAGCCTGCCGATCTTCGACGGTGGCCGCCTGCGCTCGCAGTTGGGCGTGGCCTCGGCAGGCTACGACGTGGCCGTGGCGCGCTACAACCAGACCGTGGTCGGTGCGCTGAAGGACATCTCCGACCAGCTGATCCGCCGCGAGTCGATGCAGCAGCAGTCGCACTTTGCCGCCGAGTCGGTCGCTGCCGCGCAAAGAACCTACGACATCGCTATGATCGCCTTCCAGCGCGGGCTCACCGACTACCTCAACGTGCTCAACGCGCAAACCTTGCTGTTCCGCCAGCAGCAGGTGCAGCAGCAGGTGCAGGCCGCTCGCCTGATCGCCCATGCCGAGCTGGTCACTGCCCTGGGTGGTGGCTTGCAGGCTGGCCAGGACGTGCCGCAGGAACAGCGCCAGGCGGCACCGAAAACCCCCGCCACCCTGGCCATTTTCGACAAGCAGCCGGATAACGCCGAATGAGCACCTTCAGTTTGCCCATGCGCTGGCTGCAGAGCCTGGAATGGCGCCGGGGCTTCTTTGCCTGGGCGCGCACCGACGGTGTGACCTGGGTGTATATCTTCAAGGTGCTGGCCGCTGCGTTCATCACCCTGTGGCTGGCCATGCGCCTGGAACTGCCGCAACCGCGCACAGCGATGATCACCGTGTTCATCGTGATGCAGCCGCAAAGCGGGCATGTGTTCGCCAAGAGCTTCTACCGGGTGCTGGGCACCTTGGCCGGCTCGGCGATGATGGTGGCGTTGATCGCCATCTTTCCACAGAACACCGAGCTGTTCCTGCCCAGCCTGGCTGTGTGGGTAGGCCTGTGCTCGGCCGGTGCCATGCGCTACCGCACCTTCCGCGCCTATGGTTTCGTGCTGGCCGGCTACACCGCAGCGATGATCGGCCTGCCGGTGCTGCAACACCCTGACCAGGCATTCATGGCGGCGGTATGGCGGGTGCTGGAAATCGCCCTGGGCATCCTGGTGTCGACCTTCGTCAGCGCGGCGATCCTGCCGCAGTCGGCCAGTGCCGCCATGCGCAACGCCCTGTACCAGCGCTTTGGCGTATTTGCCGGGGTAGTGGTCGAAGCCTTGCGCGGCGACAGCCAGCGCGACCGCTTCGAGACCAGCAACGTGCGCTTCGTCGCCGAGGCCGTGGGCCTTGAGAGCCTGCGCAACGTCACCGCATTCGAAGACCCGCACATGCGCCGACGCTCTGGCCGGCTGGTGCGCATGAACAGCGAATTCATGGCCATCACCACCCGCTTCAATGCCCTGCACCGGTTGCTGGAGCGCCTGCGTGCGCGTGGCCCGCTGCAGATTGTCAGCGCCATCGAGCCCGGCCTGGACACTCTGGTGGAGTTGCTGCAACCCTACGTCGGCCGGGCGCTGACCGATGCCGACGCGTTGCGCCTGACGTTGGAACTGGCGGCCTACAAGGAAGGCCTGCAGGCGCAGGTGCGCAGTTTGCGCGCCGAGTACCTGGCGACCGAGCCGAGCGAGGCCGACCTGCTGGATTTCCACACGGCCTTCGAGCTGCTCTACCGCTTCGTCGACGAGATGTTCAGCTACGCCGAGACGCACGCCTCGCTGGCCGCGCACCGGCATGAACGCGAACAATGGGACGAGCCCTATGTGGCGCAGACCAGCTGGCTGGTGTCGTTGGCCGCCGGCCTGCGTGCCTCGGCGGTGCTGTTGCTGCTGGGCAGTTACTGGCTGCTCAGCGACTGGCCCAGCGGGGCCATGATGACCCTGATCGCCACGGTCACCGTGGGCCTGTCGGCGGCTTCGCCCAACCCCAAGCGCATGTCGTTCCAGATGGCCTGCGGTACGGCGATTGGCGCCTTCGTCGGCTTCTTCGAAACCTTCTTCGTGTTCCCCTGGATCGACGGTTTCCCGCTGTTGTGCATGGTGCTGGCGCCGGTATTCGTGCTGGGCGCCTTCCTCTCGTCACGCCCGGCCTATGCCGGCTATGGCATCGGCCTGCTGGTGTTCTTCGCCATCGGCTCGGTGCCGAACAACCTCACCGTGTATGACCCCTACAGCTTCATCAACGACTACATCGGCATGGTCATCGGCATGTTCGTCTGCGCTGCGGCCGGGGCGATCATCCTGCCGCCCAACAGCCGCTGGCTGTGGAGCCGCCTGGAGCAGGAGCTGCGCGAGCAGGTGCTGTTCGCCATCAGTGGTCGCCTACGCGGCCTGGGCTCGGCCTTCGAAAGCCGCACCCGCGACCTGCTGCACCAGGCGTATGGCCTGGCTGCCGGCAAGCCGCAGGTACAAAGCCAGTTGATGGGCTGGATGTTCAGCGTGCTGGAGATCGGCCACGCGGTCATCGAGCTGCGCAAGGAGCAGGCCCGCGCGCCGGTGCACCCGGCCTACGCCGAGTCGCAACCCTGGCGCCAGGCTATCCGGGTCATGGGCCGCGCCCTGGCACGGTTGTTCCTGCAGCCCAGCGCCAGCAACCACGAACGCGCCCTGGTGGCGGTGGACCATGCCATTGCCCGCGTACAGGCTACCGACGAGCCGTTCGCCAGGCACTTCGACACCTCGGTACTGCGCCGCGCGCAAAGCTACCTGCACTTCATCCGTTCATCCCTGCTCGACCCACAGTCGCCACTGGCACCGGCGAAAGGACTGCACCGTGCTCCGTGAAATCATGCCCCGTGAAATCGCCTTCCATGGCGTGTACATGCCCACCATGACCTTGATGTTCCTGTTCGCCCTGGGCCTGGCCTGGGGCCTGGACCGGTTCATCGCCAGCCATGATGGCTATCGCTTCTTCTGGCACCCGGCGCTGCTGCGCCTGAGCCTGTTCGTCTGCCTGTTCGGCGCCCTGGCGCTGTCGCTCTACTGGTGAGAATCCTTCGATGAAAAAGTTCTTCAGCCTGATCGCCACCCTGCTGGTGCTGACCGCTGCCGTGGTGATCGGTCGCCAGTTGTGGCTGCACTACATGACTACGCCATGGACCCGTGACGGCCGCGTGCGCGCCGACATCATCAACGTCGCCGCCGATGTGCCCGGCTATGTGGTGGACGTGCCGGTCAAGGACAACCAGCGGGTGAAGAAGGGCGACCTGCTGATCCAGATCGACCCCGAGCACTACCAGCTGGCAGTCGACCAGGCCAAGGCCCTGGTCGCTTCGCGCAAGGCCACCTGGGACATGCGCAAGGTCAACGCCAAGCGCCGCGCCGACATGGACAACCTGGTGATCTCCAAGGAAAACCGCGACGACGCCAGCAACATCGCCAACGCGGCCCAGGCCGACTACCAGCAAGCCCTTGCCGAGCTGGCGGCGGCCGAGCTGAACCTCAAGCGTACGCAGATCGTGGCTACGGTGGACGGCTACGTGACCAACCTGAATATCCACAAGGGTGACTATGCGCGCACCGGTGAAGCGGTGATGGCGGTGGTCGACGAGCACTCGTTCTGGGTGTACGGGTTCTTCGAAGAGACCAAGCTGCCGCATGTGCAAGTGGGTGACCAGGCCGAGCTGCAGATGATGAGCGGCGAGCGCATCAAGGGCCATGTGGAGAGCATCGCCCGTGGCATCTACGACCGCGACAACCCGCAAAGCCGCGAGCTGATCGCCGATGTGAACCCGACCTTCAACTGGGTGCGTCTGGCGCAGCGGGTGCCGGTGCGTATTCACATTGATGAGGTGCCGGAAGGGTTCCTGCTGGCGGCGGGGACGACCTGTACGGTGGTGGTGAAGCCGGGTTCGCCTTGAGTGGTGTGGCGTCTGTGAGATCGAGCGCCGCCCGCGCGGCGCTCGATCTCACAGGCGATAAACCTCTCAAGTCATCCACCCGCAGCCCCCACCAACACCGGCACCTCAACCCGGTCGATCACCTTCGCGCTGATCGACGGGTCCAGCAACCGCCCCAACCGCGACAGGTGGCGGTGGCCCATGATGATCAGCTCGCAGTTCAGTTCCCGTGCCTTGCTCAAAATGACGTCGACCGGCTGCCCGGCAACCATGCAGCCCTGGCTATCGAAGCCGGCCTGGCGCAATAGCGCCACCGCTTCGGCCACGGCGCGCTCACCCAGCCGTTGTTCCTCGCAGGCGGCAGGGTATTCCTCCAGTTCCACGCTGGTGTAAGGCGCGGGTTGGTCGTGCACGGCGAAGGTCGAGTCGATGGCCAGCAGCACGTGCAATTCATGATCGCCAGGGTGGCAATAGCGGCGCGCGAGGGTGAGCAGTGCGGTGGAGGCGGGGGAGGCATCGATGGCGATCAGGACGGGGCTGGGCATGCGGGATCCTTGGCTGAGGCTGGCTGATGTGCCAATGCCTCATTTATGGCCGAACCCGGCCAGTGAATAAATGCCCCGCCACGCACGAGCGTATTGCGTCTGGTGCAATCCGCCAACCTGCTACCATCGCCATTCCCACAGCTGTCACGGAAAACCGCCATGCAACTCCCGGACATGAACCTGCTCGTCGCCCTCGATGCCCTGCTTGACGAAGGCAGTGTGGTCGGCGCAGCGCAGCGCATGAACCTGAGCCCGGCGGCGATGAGCCGAACTCTCGGGCGTATCCGTGACGCCTTGGGCGACCCGATCCTGGTGCGTGCCGGCCGTGGCCTGGTGCCGACGCCGCGGGCACTGGCCCTGCGTGAGCAGGTGGCTGCGCTGGTGGAGCAGGCCGGTGAGGTGTTCCGTAGTGCCGATGAGGTCGACCTGCCCAAGCTCGACCGGGCTTTCAATATCCGCACCAATGACCTGTTCATCGCCCTGTACGGCGCGCAGCTGCTGCGGCGCATGCACGAGCAGGCACCGCGCACGGTGCTGCGCTTCGTGCCGGAAAGCCCCGGCGGTGATGATGACAGCGTGCTGCGCGACGGGCGTACCGACCTGATCATCAGTTCGACCGTGGACCTGGGGCCGGAGATCAAGGTGCAGAGCCTGTTCCAGACCTACTACGTGGGGCTGGCGCGGCGCGACCACCCGATTTTCGAGCAGCCGATCACGCCGCACAGTTTTGCCAGTTATCCACAGATCAGCGTGTCCCGTCGTGGACGGGCCAATGGGCCGATCGATGTGGAACTGGCCAACTTCAAGGTGCAGCGGCGGGTGGCGCTGATCACCCCGAGTTTTCACTCGGCGCTGTTCTCGCTGCCGGATTCCGACCTGATCCTGCCGATGCCGGCCAACATCCTCAACAGTGTGCACAAGCTCGGGCTGCCGCTGCGCTCGTTCGAGATCCCGGTGCCGCTGGAGCGGGTGACCGTGCTGCAGGCGTGGCACCCACGGTTTCACAATGACCCGGCGCATCGGTGGTTGCGGCAGACCTTGAAGGCTTGCTGCAGTGTCGACCCTTGAGTGATGTTCTGCCTGGGCCGGCCTTTTCGCGGGTGAACCCGCTCCCACAGGAATATCACAGGTCTGAGCGATGCTCTGTACCTGTGGGAGCGGGTTTACCCGCGAAGAGGGCGATGCGGTATTACTCTGGATTGCGCCTGACGCAACATAAACCTACCGATAAGTCAGTTTTCGTCAGCATTCGACCTTCTTAGACTTGCTCCAGTCGCAAATTGTTGCTGGAGATGTCTGCCCATGAGTTCCCTGTCCGCCCCGTCTGCTGTGGTTGCCGCCGCGCCCGCGCCGGCTGCGCCTGCGCAGACTGCGTTCGGCCTGCAGGTAGTGGTCGGGCTGTTCGGTGTGTTGCTGGCCGTGTTGTGTGCTGGCCTCAACGAGTCGGTGACCAAGATATCCCTGGCCGATATCCGTGGGGCCATGGGCATTGGCGCCGACGAAGGCGCCTGGCTGCTGGCGGTCTACAGCGCCGCCTCGGTCTCGGCCATGGCCTTTGCGCCATGGCTTGCTACCACGTTCTCTTTGCGGCGCTTCACCATGAGCGCCATCGGCCTGTTCGCCGTGCTCGGCCTGCTGCAACCGTTCGCCCCCAACCTGCACAGCCTGATGCTGCTGCGTGTGCTCCAGGGCTTCGCCTCGGGCGCGCTGCCGCCAATGCTGATGAGCGTGGCCCTGCGCTTCCTGCCACCGGGCATCAAGGTCTATGGCTTGGCTTGCTACGCGCTTACCGCTACCTTTGGGCCCAACCTCGGCACGCCGCTGGCGGGGCTGTGGACCGAATACGTCGGCTGGCGCTGGGCGTTCTGGCAGATCATCCTGCCCTCGGCACTGGCCATGGTCTGTGTCGGCTGGGGCCTGCCGCAGGACCCGCTACGCCTGGAGCGCTTCCGGCAATTCGACTGGCGTGGCGTGCTGCTCGGCCTGCCTGCCATCAGCTGTATCGTGCTGGGCTTGTCGCTGGGCGACCGCTGGGGCTGGTTCGATTCGCCGTTGATCTGCTGGCTGCTTGGCGGTGGCCTGCTGTTGCTGGTGCTGTTCATGTACAACGAATGGTCCGAGCCGCTGCCGTTCTTCCAGTTGCGCATGCTGTCGCGGCGCAACCTGAGTTTCGCCCTGGTCACCCTGGCCGGGGTGCTGATCGTGCTCTCCGGCGTAGGCAGCATCCCTTCGGCCTACCTCGCGCAGCTCCAGGGCTATCGCCCGGCGCAGACCAGCCCTTTGATGCTGCTGGTGGCGATGCCGCAACTGGTAGCCCTGCCACTGACGGCGGCGCTGTGCAACATCCGCGCAGTGGACTGCCGCTGGGTGCTGGGTGTCGGCCTGGCGTTGCTGGCGGTGTCCTGCCTCGGCAGCAGCCTGCTGACCGCCGAATGGATCCGTGGCGACTTCTATCCGTTCTACCTGCTGCAGGTATTCGGCCAACCGATGGCCGTGCTGCCGCTGCTGATGCTGTCCACCAATGGCATGTCCCCGCAGGAAGGCCCCTTCGCTTCCAGCTGGTTCAACACCGTGAAGGGCCTGGCCGCGGTGGTTGCCGGTGGCCTGCTGGACGCCCTGGGCACCGTACGCCGGCACTTTCATTCCAACCACCTGGTGGACAGCCTGGGCAACGCCCCGTTGCTCGACGACAACGCCGTGGGCCTGGCCAAGCGTATCCACGAACAGGCGTTGGTGCTGACGTCGGCCGACCTCTACCTGGTCATGGCCGGTATTGCCATGGCGCTGATCTGCCTGATTCCTTTCGTGCCTACCCGGGTCTACCCACCGCGCGCGGTGGCGTGAACCCGGGGTGAATTCGAGAACTGCTGAAATGACCAACAACCGTAAAACCCTGATCATCGGCTCGGTGCTTGCCGTGGCCGTCCTGGCTGGCATCGTCGGCCCCTGGATGCTCGGCAGCGACCACCGCCAGAGCACCAATGATGCCTATGTGGCCGCCGACTACACCGTGGTCGCGCCGAAGGTCGCCGGCTTCATCAAGGAGGTGCTGGTAGAAGACAACCAGCAGGTCAAGGCCGGCCAGCTACTGGCGACCATCGATGCCCGCGACTACCAGGCTGCGCTGGATGCCGCGCAGGCGCAGCTGTTGGTGGCCAAGGCGCAGAGCGCCGACGCCAGGGCCACCTTGGAGCGCCAGGCCGCACTGATTGCCCAGGCCGAGGCCGAGGTGAAAGCCGCCCAGGCCGAAGCCGCATTCGCCGACCATGAAGTGAACCGCTACAGCCGCCTGGCCGAGCAGGGCGCCGGTACCGTGCAGAATGCCCAGCAGGCGCGCAGCAGGGTCGACCAGGCGCGCGCACGCCTGGCCAATGCCCAGGCGGCGTTGCTGGCAGCGCGCAAACAGGTGGATATCCTCGGCGCCCAGGTGGCCAGTGCCGATGGCCAGCTCAAGCGCGCCGAGGCGGGGCTGGAAAAGGCCCAGCTCGACTTGTCCTACACCCGCATCACGGCGCCGGTAGACGGCATGGTCGGCGAGCGCGCCCTGCGCGTCGGCGCCTACGTCAACCCGGGCGCCCGCCTGTTGTCGGTGGTGCCGTTGCAGCAGGCCTACGTGGTCGGCAACTTCCAGGAAACCCAGCTGACTCATGTACAGCCCGGCCAGGCGGTGAGCATCAGCGTCGACACCTTCGCTGGCGAGCAGCTGCACGGCCATGTGGAAAGTATCGCCCCGGCCACCGGGGTGACCTTCGCCGCGGTCAAGCCAGACAACGCCACCGGCAACTTCACCAAGGTGGTGCAGCGCATTCCGGTAAAGATTGTCTTCGATGACGGTCAGCCGCTGTTAACCCGCCTGCGCGTGGGCATGTCGGTGGAGGCGACCATCGATACCGGTGGCGACACGCTGCACGGCAAAGAGGTGAGTGCGCGATGAAACCGGCATTACGCTTGAGCCCGTTGCTGCTGGCCGTATGGCTGGCCGGCTGCACCTTGGGCCCGGATTTCCAGCGCCCCGACAGCCAGGCACCGCAACAGTGGGCGCCGCTGCAAGGCCAGGCGGCGGCCAGCCAGCCACAGGCCGAACCGCTGGAACTGCGCTGGTGGGAGAGCTTCCATGACGCCCGCCTGAGTGCCTTGATCCAGCGCGTTGCCGAGCGCAACCTCGACCTGCAGATGGCCAGCGCGCGGCTGCTGCAAAGCCGGGCACTGCGCAGCAGTGTGGCTGCCGATGAGGTACCGTCGGTGGACGTGAACGCCGGCTATAGCCGCGCGCGCAACAGTGCCGACGGCCTGAGCGACCCGTCCGGCAAGGCGGGCAAGGCAGCCTTCAACCTCTGGCAAGGCGACCTGGTGGCCGGCTGGGAGCTGGACCTGTGGGGCCGTGTGCGGCGCCAGGTCGAAGCGGCCGATGCTACTGTCGAAGTGGCCGAAAACGACCGTCGCGGCGTACTCCTGGCACTGCTTGCGGAAACCGCCGGCAACTACATCCAGCTGCGCGCCGTGCAGCACACCATCGATGTGACCCAGGACAATCTCAAGGTCGCCCGGCACAGCCTGAAGCTCTCCGAGGACCGCCAGGCCGAAGGCGTCGCCACCCGGCTTGACGTGGCCCAGGCCAGTGCCCAGGTGGCTTCCATCGAGTCGCGCCTGCCAAGCCTCGAGGCCCGCCGCGACGACCTGGTCAACGCCCTCAGCCTGCTCGCCGCCGAACCGCCGCGCAGCTTGCAGGCCGAACTGCTCAAGGGCGGCGAACTGCCTGCGCCGCAGCAGAACTTTGCCATCGGCTTGCCGTCCGAACTGGCCGAGCGCCGTCCGGACATTCGCCAGGCCGAGGCTCGCCTGCATGCTGCGACTGCCAGCATTGGCGTGGCCAAGGCCGATTTCTACCCGAGTATCCGGCTGTCGGGCAGCCTGGGTTTCCAGGCCATGCAGCTGTCCGATCTGGGGGGCTGGGACTCACGACGCTTCGCCCTCGGCCCTCAACTGTCGTTGCCGATCTTCGAGGGTGGCCGGCTCAAGGGCACCTTGGAACTGCGCGAGGCGCAGCAGCAGGAAGCGGCGCTGAACTATCGCAAGGTGGTGCTCGGCGCCTGGCATGAAATCGACGATGTGCTACGCCTGTACAACGCCAGCCAGTTGCGCCGTGACCACCTGGCAGAGGCGGTGCGGCAGAACCGCATCGCCCTGGAAACTGCCCAGCGCCAGTATGTGGAAGGGGCGGTGGACTTTCTCAATGTGCTGACGGTGCAGGGCGCATTGCTGGCCAGTGAGGAGCAGTGGATCGACAGCTCGGCGGCGGTGTCGCAGGCGCTGGTGGGGCTGTACAAGGCTTTGGGTGGTGGCTGGCAGGCATTCGATGAGCCGCTGGCCAACAAGGTGTGAGTTTCGGGGCCGCTTTGCGGCCCATCGCGACGCAAGGCCGCTCCTACCGGCGGACACGAATTCCAAGGAGCGGCCTTGCGTCGCGATGGTCTGCAAGGCAGCCCCGGCAATGGTCCTGATTACCGAGGAGGCACAGATGCACATTACCCTGAACGGCAAGCGCGCCATCGTCAGCGGCTCCACCGCCGGCATTGGCCTGGCCATCGCCATCGGCCTGGCCGAGGCGGGCGCCGAAGTGGTCCTTAACGGTCGCACCCAGGCCCGGGTCGACGAAGCCCTGAGAGGTGTGCGCGAGCGCCTGCCACAAGCCCGCATCATTGGCATAGCTGCCGACCTTGGCACCCAGGCCGGTGCGCAGACATTGTTCGACCAGGTGCCGCACACCGATATCCTGGTCAACAATCTCGGCATCTTCGAGCCCAAGCCGTTCTTCGAGATTGACGATGCCGACTGGCAGCGCTTCTTCGACGTCAACGTGCTCAGCGCCGTGCGCCTGTCGCGCCACTACGCCCAGGGCATGGCGGAGCGCAAGTGGGGGCGGGTGATCTTCCTGTCCAGCGAGTCGGCGTTGCAGATCCCGACCGAAATGATTCACTACGGCATGACCAAGACGGCGCTGCTGGCGGTATCGCGTGGGCTGGCCGAGACCCTGGCCGGGACCGGGGTGACAGTGAATTCGGTACTGCCAGGGCCGACCCGCTCGGAAGGGGTGGGTGACTTCTTTGCCAAGCTGGCTGCGGAGCAAGGGGTGTCGACGGAAACGCTGGAGGCCAACTTCCTCGCCGAACACCGGCCGACCTCGCTGATCAAGCGGCTGGCGACGGTGGAAGAGGTGGCCAACATGGTGGTTTACCTGGCTTCGATGCAAGCCAGTGCCACCACCGGGGCGACCCTGCGGGTGGATGGGGGCGTACTGCGTTCAATCGCCTGATTGCTTGTGGCGGGTGGCGCGGTGGATGGCACCGGCTGTGCCGGTGATCGCGGCTGAAGCCGCTCCTACAGGTACGGCGTCAAATCGAAGCCGGCGCGGCTCACACAGGTAGGAGCGGATTTTATCCGCGATGCAGGCGACGCGGTGGATGGCACCGGCTGTGCCAGTGATCGCGGCTGAAGCCGCTTCTACAGCCGGCGCAGGCGGCCGAATACTCAGAGCGGGCGCAGCAGGCCAAAGCGCTTGCGCAGCGCCCAGTCCAGCAACCGCCGCGGCAGCAGCCGGGCCATTAGCGGCAAGGCCGTGCTGCCATTGCCCAGGCGCACCATTGCCGGCACCGGCGACTTGCCGACCGCTGCCAATACGCCCTGGGCAAACACCGCCGCCGACGTCGGCTTGTCCTGCGACGCCCGCGCCCGAGCCTGCACCTGCTCACGCAACGGCCACCACGCCGAATCTGCCGCCAGCACCTGCTCGGCCTGGCGCTGGGCATTGCTGGCGAACTGCGAGGCAATTGCCCCCGGCTGCACTTCCATCACCCGCACGCCGAACGGTGCCAGCTCCAGGCGCAAGGCATCGCTCAGCGCATGCACGGCCGCTTTCGAGGCGCAGTAGGCACCGGCGAAGGGGGTGACCAGCACGCCGGAAACACTGCCTATGTTCACCACCAGGCCGCGCGTACGGCGTAGTAGCGGGAACAGCGCGCGGGTGACGCCGACCACGGCGAAGACGTTGGTTTCGAACTGCTGGCGCAGGGCGTCCACACCGCCATCGAGCACCGGGCCCATGGCACCGTATCCGGCGTTGTTGATCAGGATGTCGAGGGTTTCCAGCTCTTCGGCCAGGCGGGCCAGGGCAGCGCTGTCATTCACGTCCAGTTGCCGGGCGGTGAATCCGGCGGCGTTCAGTTGCTCGACATCTTCCGGTTTGCGGGCAGTGGCCCAGACATGGTGGCCCGCATCGCGGAAGGCGTCGGCCAAGGCGCGGCCGATGCCGCTGGAACAACCGGTGATCAGAACGGTGGGCATGGTTGGGACCTGTTGTCAGGGAGGATTGGTTTTTCCTGTGCCGGCGTCTTCGCGGGTAAACCCGCTCCCACAGGGACTGCACAGGTCTCAAATTCTGTGGTGTACCTGTGGGAGCGGGTTTACCCGCGAAGACGCCGGCACAGGCGATACATTAGTTGGCAAACGTACCTTGCAGGTGCTCTGCCCGAAACTCCAGGGTCTGCGGCCGGTACCCGGAACGCAGGGGGGGCAGCGGCAGGCAGTCTTGCCATTCGGCCCCCGGTTGCAGCTCGCCCGGCCCACGGTAGCGCGGGGCGTTGTAGGTGTTCTCGGCCAGGTTCACGGTATCGCCCGGCGCATAGGCCGCCACCCGCCAGCGCAGTTCGGTCAACGGGACGTCATTGCCATTCTTCATGTGTACCCGCAGGGCACGGTCGGCGGGGCAGTGTTCGGGGGCGTAGGTCAGGCGCAGGTCCAGGCGGGCCAACCGCGAGGTTTCGCGGGCATCCTGCCAGACGACGAACAGGGCCACCAGGCCCAGGCCGCACACGGCCGCCAGTGAGATCGGCAGGGCCTTGGCCGGGTAGCGCAACAGCAGCACCAGCCAGGTAAGAATGAGCAAGGCACCGATGATCATGATGGGCTGATTCCGACCGGGGACCCAGACATCTTGGAGCGCCAGGCGGCAAGCTGCAAGCCACAAGAAAAAAAGCGGGGCGGTGGTGAACCCGCGCTTGCAGATTCACCTCCGTCCCGCTTTTTTCTTGCAGCTTGCAGTTTTACTGCGCGATGGTCTTCACCGAAACGCCACGCTCGATCGGCGTGGAAGTACGCCCGTAAACATCCTCGAAGCGCTCGATGTCGTCCTCGCCCAGGTAGCTGCCGGATTGCACCTCGATGATCTCCAGCGGGATCTTGCCCGGGTTGCGCAGGCGGTGCACCGAGGCGATCGGGATGTAGGTCGACTGGTTCTCGGTCAGCAGGAACACGTTCTCGTCACAGGTCACCTCGGCAGTGCCGGACACCACGATCCAGTGCTCGGCGCGGTGATGGTGCATCTGCAGCGACAGGCTGGCGCCCGGCTTGACGGTAATGTGCTTGACCTGGAAGCGGCCACCCATGTCCACCGAGTCGTACGAGCCCCACGGGCGGTACACTTCCAGGTGGTTCTGGGTTTCGCTGCGGCCTTGCTCGTCGAGGGTCTTGACCATCTGCTTGACGCCCTGGACCTTGTCCTTGTGGGCGATCATCATGGCGTCCTTGGTCTCGACTACCACAATGTTTTCCAGGCCGATCACCGATACCAGCTTGCCGTTGCCGTGGATCATGCAGTTGTGGCTGTCCTGCACCACCACGTCGCCCTTGGTGACGTTGCCGTTGTCGTCCTTCTCGTGCACTTCCCACAGCGACGACCAGCAGCCCACGTCGCTCCACCCGGCCGACATCGGCACCACGCAGGCGCGCTGGGTCTTTTCCATCACCGCGTAATCGATGGAGTTGTCCGGGCAGCAGGCGAAGGTGGCTTCGTCGATAGTCAGCACATCGCCGTCTTCACGGCTGCGCTCCAGGGCCAGCACGCAGGTGTCGTAGATGTCGCCGTCGTGCTTCTTCAGCTCTTCGAGGAAGCGGCTGGCACGGAACAGGAACATGCCGCTGTTCCAGAAGTAGCCACCAGCCTGGACGAATTCGGCGGCGCGTTTCTCGTCGGGCTTCTCGACGAACTGGGCAACGCGGGCCACGCCTTCCGGCAGCAGGGCATCCTGGCTGGAGCGGATGTAGCCATAGCCGGTTTCCGGCTTGGTCGCCGGTACGCCGAACAGCACCATCTCACCACGCTCGGCGGCCACGGTGGCCAAGGCCAGGGCACGTTGCAGGGCCTTCTGGTCATCGATCACATGGTCGGCGGGCAGCACCAGCATCAGCTCGTCGCGGCCTTCGTTGACCAGTTTCATCGCCGCCATGGCCACCGCCGGGGCGGTGTTGCGGCCGAACGGCTCCATCAGGATGCCTTGGGTCTCCAGCTTCAGCGCAGCCAGTTGCTCCTGGACGATGAACTTGTGGTCCTTGTTGCAGACCACGATCGGCGTGTCCATGCCTTCGAACACCAGGCGTTCCAGGGTTTGCTGGAACAGGGTGTGTTCACCGGTCAGGGCCAGGAACTGCTTGGGGAACTGCTTGCGCGACAGAGGCCACAGACGGGAACCGCTACCACCAGAAAGAATTACCGGGATCATCATGTTTCTCCAATAGTCGTTTAGAGGCAGGGAAATCAGTTGTTAGCCACGGGGCGAGTTACCCACACCGGCGACAAGGCGTTGCCGGAACCCGTTACGTACAGCACTGCGGCTTCGCCGCGCTCCAGGGCGACCGGTTTGACGTCACCCACTTTCTTGTCTCCTTGGTACAGCGCCAGGTTGACCTTGACCGGGTTGATCTCACGCTCGCCACGGCCATTGGCCGCCACCGGCTTGACCACTTCGGTCTTGCCATCGGCAGTCTTCAGGGTCAGTTGCTGGTCGCTCAGGTTCTGCACGCGAACCAGGGCTTTCTGCTTGTTCTTGAACGGCGGCTCTTCGATCAGCTTCGGGCTGCCGTTGGCGCTGTTGACCAGGGTGTAGTACTTGTCCGAGGCCAGCTTGACCGGCACGCTCTTGCCGCCGACCTGGGCGGTATAGTCACCGCCTGGCAGGAAGCTGAAGTCGCTGCTGGCCTGGGCGCCAACCTGCTTGATCTGGGTATTGCCGACCGAAGCGGCAGTCGGGGTGCTGGAGGCGTTGTACAGGCGCACGAAGGTCGAACCTTTCGGTGCAGTCGGGCCGTACAGCGCGGCGTCGGCACCGGCAAATGCCTGCATCGAGGCCAGGGACAGGCCGGCCGCGAGGGTGAGGGCTTTGGCAATGGAAGTCTTGGTAGTCATTGGCGTGTTCCTCTCTTTCAGTGGTTCGTCCGGGGGGACGACAAGGCCAGGTTTTCTTCGGATTTACGGGAGTTCTTCAGCTGCGCGATCCACTGCGGGTCGAAGCTGCTGAGGTCGTTCTTCATTGGCAGATAACGTTCGGGGAATTCCCACACCACCACTTGCGGTGCGGCGTTCTTGAAGGCATCGCTTTGCAGGTACTTGAGCATCGGCAGCACGGGGCCGTGGCCGTCTTCGGCGTAGTTGGCCACGTCGCTGCGCAGTGCCTGCTGCAGCGCACCGAGGAAGTTCCAGTGCGGGTTGGCGCTGTAGCTGGTGCCTACCAGGGCGACCGGGATCTGCTTGTCGGCGAACAGTGCGTCACCGGCTGCACCCTCGGCCTCGACCGGGCGGGTGGTGCGTTTCTGCAGGTTGTCCGGGGCTGGCAGCAGGTTGCTGAACAGCGGGTCCAGTGGCAGGAAGTTGGTCAGGTCGCCCTTGTACGGTGCGGTGCTGCCGGCTTCGGTGATGAACGCCTGTGGCTCACCGTTAAGCAGGCTTTGCCGGCCGACAGCTTCGGCCAGTGCCTGGGCCGCCACCTCGGCGCCCATTGGCGTCCAGTGGGTATCGGTGCGCAGGAACACCTGGCCGCGGGCCTTGGCCTGCTCCAGCGGTGCCATCAGGTCCGGGGCGAACACGTTGGCCTGGCGTGCCTGGGCATGGAACTGGTTGTACAGGTCGTCATGCAGGCTGGTCGGCAGCTCCTTGCCCAGGTATTCGGCGTACACCCGCGCCTTGGCCGGCACGATCGCCAGCACCAGCTGGCTGCCGTGCTGCTGCAGGGTGTCGCGTACGCCACGGATCAGCGCCAGGTTTTCCGCCATCAGCTGTTCGGCCCCGGCGGTGGGCTTGAATTCTTCGTCGCTGAACAACCACTGGTCGCGGCCCAGTACCACACCAGGGCGGCCTTCATTGAACAGCTTGAAATCCATCGCCGCCCACAGGTTGGTGCCCAACCGCTTGATCGGGAAGTGCTCGTCGTAGTGGGTCTCGGCGGCCTTGGCCAGCTTGCCGTTGAGCAGGGTCATCTGCTCGGTGCGCTGGAAGCTTTGCAGGCCACCGGTCGACCACACGCCCATGCCTACCAGCAGGCCGAGGAACGACAGTGAATAGGTGATGCGTAAGGTGCGAGTCATGTCATCCACCTCAGAACTGGAAGTAGAGGAACGGCGAGTAGCTCTGCGCCGAAAGCTTGAGGATCGAGGCCACGAACAGCAGCAGCACCAGGGCGCGGGTCATCACCCGGGTCCAGTCCAGGCCGATCGAACCGTCGGCGTTGACCGCCACCGGGGTGGCCTTGGGCGTCGGCTTGGCATTGCGATAGAAGTCACGCAGGCCGAAGAAGGCCAGGGTGATGTAGGCAACCACCAGGGTGGCGACCTGCAGGCCGGTGAGCTGGGCGCGGTTGAGTTCCGACAGCTGCCAGTCGCCGAAGCTGAACATGGCGCCGTACATGCGGCCGGCCACTTCGAGGTTTTCGGCGCGGAAGATCACCCAGCCGACCACCACCAGCAGGAAGGTGAAGGCCCACTTCACCGGGTTGAAGCGCTGCGGGTTGGTGTCGATGCCCAGTGCGCGCTCGATGGCCAGCCACATGCCATGCCAGGCGCCCCAGATGATGTAGGTGAAATTGGCGCCGTGCCACAGGCCGCCCAGCAGCATGGTCAGGAACAGGTTGCGGTAGGTGTTGAAGGTGCCTTTGCGGTTACCGCCCAGGGTGATGTACAGGTAGTCGCGCAGCCAGGTCGACAGGCTGATGTGCCAGCGCCGCCAGAACTCGGTGATCGACTGGCTGATGTACGGCTGCTTGAAGTTCTCCATGAAGCGGAAGCCCATCATCAGGCCCAGGCCGATGGCCATGTCGCTGTAGCCGCTGAAGTCGAAGTACAGCTGCGCGGTATAGGCCAGGGCACCGAGCCAGGCGTCGCCGGTGGTCGGGTGCTGCAGGGCGAAGCAGTGGTCGGCCACCACTGCCAGGGTGTCGGCGATGAACACTTTCTTGATGAAGCCCTGCATGAAGCGGGTGCAGCCTTCGGAGAACTTGTCCAGGGTGTGGGTGCGGTTGTTGAACTGGTCGACCAGGTCCTTGAAGCGCAGCACGGGGCCGGCGATCAGGTGCGGGAAGATCGCCACGAACGCGGCAAAGTCGATCAGGTTGCGGGTGGCCGGGGTGTCGCCGCGATACACGTCGATGATGTAGCTGATCGACTCGAAGATGTAGAACGAGATACCGATCGGCAGCAGCACGTGGGTGAGGATGAACGGCTCCAGGCCGAACGAGGTGATGATCGCGTTCAGGCTGTCGACGCCGAAATTGGCGTACTTGAAGTAGCCGAGGATCGCCAGGTCGACACCCACGCCGAGCAGCAGCCAGCGCTGGGCGGGCTTGGTGCGGACCCCGGCGGCGCCGACTTTCAGGCCGATCCAGTAGTTCCACAGGGTGACCCCGGCGAACAATGCCAGGAAGTCCACTCGCCACCAGGCGTAGAAGATGTAGCTTGCGACCAGCAGCAACAGGTTGCGATAACGTTGCCCGCTCAAGTAGTACAAGCCGAGGAAGATCGGCAAGAACAGGAACAGGAACACGTTGGACGAGAAGACCATCCCGGTTCTCCTTTTTGTTCACAGCATCCGGGGCACAGCGCCCCCCCAAACCCCCCACTGAAAAAGTGGGGGAAGCCTTGGTCCCTGTGGGAGCGGGCTTGCTCGCGAACAAGGGCGAAGCCCTTGCCATGCACCGCGGTGCCTTCTTCGCGGGCATGCCCGCTCCCACAGGTTCCGACCCCCGAAGGGGTTCAACTCATTTCTTGCTCTCTGCGCTCGGGTCGTAGACCCGGGTCAGGTCGCCGCCCAGCCGGAAGCTGTTGAACGGCTGCATGCCACGCTTGCGTTGCAGGGTGTCGCCGTTGCACGCATACAGGCTGCAGTAGGGCTCCATCCACGAGTACTTGCTGTCGATCTTCAGGTCTTGCATGTCCTGCTTCTCGCCATTGCGGGCCTTGAACGTGCTGGGGTCCTTGACGCCGGCCAGCACCCGCTGCGCCAGGCGCTGCAGGGCGTTGTCGTTCTCGCCGCGCACATCCACGCCGTTGACCTGGGCAAAACTGGCGATCATCGCCAACGGCGGCAGGGCGTAGTTGTGGTAGGCCAGGGCGCGTTGCTTGCGCTTGAGCTCGTTGGGCAGGAAGCCCTGCGCATCGACCTGGTTGGCACCAATCCGGTATTCCTTCACGGCCCAGTCGAACAGGTCGCGACGGTCGGTGGCCACGGCGGTGGCCATCACTGCCCAGGCTGCCCAGTAGCTGTGGTTGTTGATCTTCTCCAGCGGCAGGTCGCTCCAGTCGCGCACGGTCTGCTCGGCGAGGCGGGCGAACCATTTCTCGATCAGCTCGGCCTCGGCCTGGTGCGCGGCCAGTGGCTGCGAGTTGGAGAACTTCAGGCGCAGCCATGAACCGCTCATGCTGCCCAGCGCCCATTTGCGCATCGACTTGCCGGTGTGGTTGTAGTCGGTGGACATCAACGCATCGGCACGTGCCCAGCTGCCCAGCCAGGCCAGGGCGCATTCGAGCTGCGCCGGGCGGCCATCGCGCATGTACTGGCCGATCATCTTGCTCACGCCTTTTTCAAGGGCGGTGATGTCTTCGGTGGACTTGCGAAAGGCCTTTTCCGAATTGACGTTGAGGGTGGCCCGCGCCTTGTCCGAACCTTCGTACTTGCTGCGGAACTGCAGGGCGCCGGTGTACGGCTTGGGCACAGCTTCGCAGCGGAAGTTACCGTCGCCGGTCTTGAGCTTTTCGATCCCTTCGTAGTACCCCTGCGGCGGTACCAGCGCGGCATGCGCGGCACTGCCGCACAAGGCCAGGGCGAGCAGGGCAGGGCGGAAAATTCGCTTGAACGCAGTCATGGTCGCCTCACTGGCCGGCCTGCGCGGTCTGCGCGGGCACGGCGAAGTTGTTGCGTTTGCAGAGCTTGGCCTCGACCTTCTGGGTACCGCTTTCCGGGCCCTGTACCTCGAAGGCCAGCAGGCTCTGGCTGGCCCAGTCCTCGTCCTCGCGCATCTGGAAGACGAAACGGCCATCGGTCTCGGCGGTTTCCGGTTTTTCCAGCTTGATGTCCTCGTGACGGCCGTTGAGGTACCACAGGGTGGCCTGCAGGACTTTCACCGATGGGTCCTCGAACTTCACGTCCATCTGGATGTTGCGGTTGACCAGGTCCTTGATCACGCCACCCTTGCCGTTCACCATCAACTCGTTCTTGCCGGGCTTGAGGGTGGTGCTGGCGCTCATCAGCGCCGGGCGGTTATCGCAGCCGTCATCGAGCAGGCCAAGGATCTGCCGCCAGATGGTTTCCTGGTCCAGGCGGTACAGCGGGGAGAATTCCCAGATGAGGATCTTCGGCGGGTTCTTCTTGAATTCCTCGCTGCCCAGGTACTGGATCATCGAACCTTCCAGGCCACCGCCGGGGAAGGCGACGTTGAGCACGTCGGCACCGATGTACTGTTGCAGGAAGCCGGCGAAGTTGTAGTTCTTGCCGCTGTGGCTGGTGCCGACCAGGGTGATCTGGGCATTGCCGGCGTCACCGAACAGGTCGTCACCGCCACCGTCGGAGCCCTTCGGCTCGGTGGTGAACTGGTCCATGTACTGGACCGCATAGCTGGTGCCGCAAAGCTGGCCGGCAACGTTGTGCAGGGTGCCGGTCTTGCCCATGCGGCCGGACTTCCTGGTTTCGAATTCCTTGCGCGGGATGCCTTCGAAAGCCGGCATCTTGTGCACGGTTTCGGCCACGATCTTCGCCGCGCGCTCGGCGCCGTACGGCGTCCAGTGCTGGTCGCCACGGAAGTAGAAGTCCTTGCCCTGGTCGGCGGCGGCCAGCTGTTCGTTGGTCAGCGGCGACAGGTCGGGCACGTTGTAGCCCATGCTGGCGAAGCGCTTGAGCATGGCCTGGTAGTTGCCCAATGCCTTCTGGTAGTCGAAGGCAGCTTTTTCCGCCGGGTTGAGCATGTTGCGGTTCACCAGGCCACGGGTCGGCTGGTACACCACTACCAGTTCCACGCCACGCTTCTTGAACGCGTCGTGCACCTGCTGCAGGCGCTTGTAGCCGGCCGGGGTGGTGGTGAACTCGGTGCGCAGGTCTTCGCGGGTACGGAACAGCCAGTCACCCTGGGCCTGCACCAGCGTGGTGAAGTTCTGCTGGTAACGGGTGGTGTAGCGGCTGGGGTCGTGCGCTTCCGGGCACAGCTGGCAGCAAGGCTCGGCGGTGAAGGTCGGGGCCTTCACTTCGTCGGCGCTCACGCCCTGGCTGATGGCCAGGAGGGCGGTGGACAGGCCCAGCAGTTTCATCAGGTGTGGAGTCATGGTCTGGGCTTCCTTATTCGATCATTTCGGTCTGGCGTTCGACCGGGTCGATCAGCACAGCCTTTTTCTGGCGGACCAGCAGGTCGAGGATTTCGTCCTGGCGCTCACCCAGCACGCCGTTGAGGCTGATGCCACTGGCCTTGCGCGGGGCAAGCATGGACACCTTGTACAGCTCGACCGACAGCGGCGAGTCGATCGACAGCGGGCCGGAGCCGTTGGCGGCGAGTTCGCCACCGACCAGGATCAGCGACACCTTGGTGTCGAACGGGTCGAGGGCGATGTCGCGGTCGGTGTCGGACAGGTCCTTGATGTGGCCGTACACGCCCACCAGGCCGTTGGCCATGGCGACGTTCTCGTACAGGCGGATGTTCACGCTGTTACGCACACGGATGCCGTGGCGGCGGTTGTTGATCAGCTTGTTGCCCCAGATCAGGTTGTCGCCGCTTTCGTACAAGGTGATGCCGTCGGTGTGGTTGCGGTAGATCTCGTTGTAGGCAATCAGGTTGTTGACGCTGTTACGGTCGATCACCACCCCGGAGAGCTTGTTGTCGTAGCTCTTGTTGTTGATGATCCAGCTGTCGTTGACCTCACGCGAAATGATGATGCCGTGCTTCTTCTTGGTGCCGTACACGGTGTTGCCGGCGATGATCAGGCGGTGCGAGCGGTCGTGCGGGTCGATGCCGTAGACGATGTTGTCGCGGTAGGTGTTGTCCTTGACCACGAAGTCCTGGGTCTCGTAGCAGTAGAAGCCGTACCACATGTCGCTGAATTCCGAGCCGATGATCCAGCCGGTGGGTTCCGGGCGGCCCATGCGCTTGGCCATGTTCGGCGTGTACTGCGAGATACTCACGCCGTACGACTTGGACTTGGCATAGCCGAAGCTGGCCATCTTGCTGTTGACGATGTAGGTCTCGGTGCCACCCCACGACAGCAGGAACGGGCGGAATTCCTTGGGCGAGCGGAAGGTTGCCGGGCCGTTGTCCTTTTCGCGCCAGGCGGTCACCTGGGTATCGGTGATGAACAGCTTGCCGTCGTTGACCAGGAACGAGCCGCCCTCCTGGGACAGGCGCAGCTGCTTGACCTTGCCGTCGATCTCGAGGATGCCCTTCTGCCCGACCACGATCGGCAGGCGCGCCAGGTACACGCCCGGCTCGACCTCGCTGAGGTACTGCCTGGGTACCTTCTTGCTCAGCTCGACCAGGTCGACATGCCCGTCATCGACGAAGATCGCCTGCGGAATGCCATGCTGGCGCTGGACCCACTCGGCCGCCTTGTTGTCGCCACCGACGAACTCCTTGAGGGTGTCTTCCTGGAACATGCGGCGCAGGCTGACCTTGCCCTTGTGACGGCGGTCGATCTTCTTCTGTACCGCCTCGGCGGTGTAGCCGGTCAGGTCGGGCAGCTTTGGCGGGTCCATGTGCAGTGGTTCGACCGGGGCACTGGAAACCGTGTAGGTCTTGGCCTGCTGCAAGCCCTTGGCCGTGGTGGTGGGCTCTGCGGCGGCGGCCAGGCCTGCGGCCAGCAGCAAGGCGCTGGCCAGCAGGCTGTGACGTAGGTGCGGGTGAAGGTTCATAACGGTAAGTCCCCTACCGGCCTCAGAAGCGCCAGATCACGTCGACGAAGGCACGGTGCATGTACGAGTCCGCTTCCTTGCCGTAGGCGTCGCCCGGCTTGAACACGCCGGCACGCAGGCGCACCAGGGCGGATGGCTCGTCGATGGCCTGGCTCATCGAAGCCGGCAGCAGGCCTTGCTTGAAGTACTTGGTCACGACCACGTCCATCTCCTGGCCAAGGTCTTTCTCGCCATCGACCAGCGGGCGGTTCACGCCGTTGTCGTTGACCACCGCGTTGATGCCGCTGGAGCCGATGTTCTGGTTGCCGTCGACACGCCAGAACTTGTGGTAGATGAAGCTGGCGTCGTAGTCGTCGCGCAGCTGCCAGGAAGCGAACAGGGTGGCTGCCTGCAGGTTGCCCAGCTCGCCGCGGAAGGCTTCACCGAAGCGGTGCACGCGCGAACGGGTACCGGTGTAGTTGGAGCGGTTGCTCTCCAGGCCGGTCTGCTCGTAGTTGCTCGAACCGTCGTCGCCGCCACCGCCGCTGCCACGGGCGTAGGCCGCACCGACCTGCCATTGCGGGTCGAGGCGCACGCGGATGCCGAGGTCGGTGGCCCAGGCGTTGACGTCGCCGCTCTGCTTGCCGGTGGCTACGCTTTCGTCGCCCACTACCTGGCTGCTGAGGGTGTCGCGGTCACCGGTGAGCCAGGTGACACTGCCCCAGTAGTTGACGGTGTGGTCGTTGCGCCAGTTGTAGGCATCGCTGTTGGCTTCCAGGCCCAGCCAGGTCAGGTCGCCGGTGCGGGTCTTGTCCAGCGCGTCGACGGTTTCGCCCGGGTTCTTCAGGCTGCCGCCGTCATGGGTGTGGTGGGCGCGTACGCCGACCCAGTGGCCAGGGGTCCACTGCGTGGCGACGTTGCCGTAGATGTGCGTGCGGTCCTTGTCTTCCGGGGCCAGCTCGGTGAGGTCGGTGCGGTATTCGCTGAAGCGCTGGGCCACGCCCAGGTCGGCCTTGAGCAGGGTGGTGTCGAAGGTCCAGTTCAGTGCCTCGATGTTGGTGTCACGCCACATGCCATCGTCGCTGCGCAGGCGCTGGCGACCGAAACGCAGCTGCTCGCCGGGGTAGGCGGTGAGGCCGCTGTAGCCGACCCAGAATTCGCGCATGGCCAGGTAGCTCTTGTCCTGCTCGCGGCCGTCGGCGGCGGTGTCGGTGGTGGTGCCGTCATCGTTCTGGCGCAGGGTGTCGGTTTCGATGGTGTCGGTAGCAGTGACGGCCTGGCCCATGGCATAGGCGCTCCAGTTGCCGCGCTCGCCATATACCCAAGGGCGCAGGTCGAGGCCCAGGCCGCTGACGTCGCCGCCGGAGCGGGTACCGAGGTCACGGTCGTCTTCCGACTGGCCGGTGATTTTCACATCCAGGCCAAAGTTCTTTTCAGCGGTCATTTCCGCCAGGGTCGGGCAGGACCACAGCAGGGCGAAGCTCAGGCCGATGCCGGCTTTCACGAAGGGATTGAGCGTCATAGCGAGTCCTCACCGGTTACTTCTTTCTCGTCGTCTTGCAGGGCTTCGATGGCCAAGGTGCTGTTGGCGCCCTGGCTCATGCTGCCGCGTGCCTGCTTCTCTTGCGCCAGCAGGGTCTGCGCCTGGCTGCGCTGGTCAGGCGTGAGTTGCTGGTCGAGTTGCTGCAGCAGTTCAGCGGACTGCGGCGTCGGGTTGACCTGGGCCAGCTGGGCGAATACCCAGGCATTGCCCGGTTGTGGGCGAATGCCATGGCCTTCGCTGAACAGCTGGGCCAGGGCATAGTCGGCGCTGTTCTGTCCGCCACGGGCGGCGGCCAGCAGGTGGTCGACGGCTTTCTGTGGCTCGACGTTGCCCAGGTAGCCACGGCGGTACAGCTGCCCCAGGTAGTAATGGGCGCTGACTTCGCCAGCATCGGCGGCAGCCTGCAGGTGTTGCTCGGCTTTTACCGCATCCGCAGGCAGGGTCTTGCCTTCGTAGTACAGGCGGCCGAGCAACAGTTCGGCGCGTGGCTGTTCGGCTTCGCGGCCTTTGTCGATGTAGGCCATCAGCTGGTCGGTATCGCCCAGCTCGGGGAAGTCGTAGAGCAGCTGCGCCAGGCTGACCCAGGACGCCGGATTGGCCGGGGCCACCTGCTCGAGCAGGTCCTTGGCGGTTTTTTCGTCGGTCTGGCCGAGGCTGCGGTCGGCCAGCACACGGGCGACGCTGTCGACCCGGGTGGCCGGTACCGCGCCGCGGGCATAGGCTGCCTTGAGCTGGTCGAGCAGGGCCGCCTGCTGGTCAGCCTGGCCACGCTTCTGGTACACGGTGGCCAGCTCGACGTAGCAGATGTCGGTGGCGGCGAGGGCGGCCTTGCAGATTTTTTCCACGTCGCCCAGGTGCTGGTCGTAGGTGCCCTGGGTGCGATACAGCAGAATCTGGGCCAGGCCCGCTTCCGGGTTGCCGGCGGCACGCCACTGGTCGATCTGCTGCTGCGCATTGACCTTGGGGAAGCTCTGCGGGTAGCTCAGGTAGAGCATCGCCAGCGGGATCAGGGTGTTGCCTTCGCCCTGTGCGGCGGCTTGCTTGAGCAGGGTCTCGGCTTCTTCGCGCTCGGCCTGGGTGCTGTCGGGCTTGGCCACCAAAAGGCGGCCAAGGCGCGCCTGGGCGCGCGGCGAGGTGCCAGCCGCGGCGCGGTAGGTGGCCTCGGCTTCCTTGATTTTCGCCGGGTCGCGGGTCGCGACCTTGATGTCGGCCAGGCCCACTTGCGCTTCGCTGTAGCCCAGGTCGGCCAGGGCCTTGTAGTTGCGCTCGGCCAGTGCCGTGTCACCGCGCTTCATGGCTTCGTTGGCCAGACGCTGGTCGGGCAGGCCGGCACAGCCGGCCAGGGTGATGGCTGCAGCCAGGGCACACAGGCCCAGGCTGGCGCTTTTCTTGTGGGGAATCATACGGCGATCCTCTTACAGCCCACGGGCCATGGCTTTGTCGATCAGCCAGTTCAGCGAAGGGCCACGGTCGCTGTTGACCGACGCCGGGCGCCCGGCCAGTTCGGCAGGCATGGCGCCGTCGGGCTTGATCTGCACGCGGATGTCGGAGGCCAGGTCATCGCTGTTGAGGCTGGCGCTGCTGACGATTTGGCCGGTGCGCACTTCGTCTTCGCCGGCGACCTGGAAGTTGACCCGGGTACCTGGCTTGACCTCGTCGAACTGGCGATAGCTGAAACGCGCCTCGACCATCGGGTTGGTGGTGCGCGGGATCAGCTGGAAGATCGGCTGGCCCTTGGCCGCGTACTGGCCGTTGTCCACCAGCTGGCGGGCGACCACGCAATCACAGGGGCTGGTGAGGGTGCCGGACAGCTGTTTGCCGAACAGTTCCTCGATCTTCGCCGGTTCCAGCTGTGCGTCTTCCAGGTTGCCCTTGAGCATGTCCAGCATGCTGGTGGTGAAGGTGGCCAATGGCGCACCTTTGCCGATCATCCCGCCGCTGTCGACCAGGCTGCTCACGGTGCCGTCGCGCGGCATGGTGATGGTGGTGGTCGGCACTGCCACCACGCCGGCTTCGGCGTGGCTGACGAAGTACATGCCATACAGCGACTTGGCGACGAAGCCGAAGGCGGCGACGCCGACCACGAACACGCCGAGGGTGACGGTGACCGCCTTGAGGCGACCAAAGGCGCTCAGGCCACTGCCGTTGTCCTTTTGCTTGCGTGCCTTGGTGAAGTTGTCGCGCTGCAGGGTGCTGAGTACGTCGCCGACACTGATCAGCTCACCCGACAGGTGGGTGGTGATGATGTGGCGCAGCGTGGCGATGTCGCGTGGCTCGAGGTTCTGGAACTGCGCGCCGGTACGGCCGCTGTCCGGGTGGTAGGAGCGCACCTGGAACTCGATGTCCATCGACAGGCCGAGGTTGTCGACCGTGAACTGCAGCCGTCCGCGCAGCACATCGCCAACCGACAGGGGTTGCTTGGTGTGGAAGCTCAGGCCACCAGCGGAGAGGTCGTCGACCTTCACATCGTGGGCCTGGCGCTGGGCATCGAGGAACCGCAGCTTGGCGGGGATGCGTACCCGGGCATGCTGGCGCTGGGCTTCGGACTCATGCACGACGTTGACGTTCACGGCGGTATTCATGTGGTTTGTTCCTGTTAGTTCCGATCCGGGTTGGGCTCACACGACCATGAACAGCACAGCGACGAAGATGCTGGCAGCCGAGAAGGTCATGGTCCGCGAGGACCAGGTGTTGAACCATTGTTGAAAACTGGCGAGGTCACGCTTGAGGGCAGTGGGCTGACGCGTCCAGGACTGTTTGTCGAGGCGGAAGAACACGTAGATCTTCATCAGCGCGCCGATGATCTGGTTGTAATAGAGAATCAGCGGGTAGGCCGGGCCGACGTTGTGGCCGGAGCACAGCAGCATGATGGTGAGGATCAGGCGGGTGATGCCGATCCACAGCAGGTACACCAGCAGGTAGCCCATGCCGAACTTGATGCTGGCGATCACCGCCACGGTCAGGCCCAGCAGGCTGGTCCACATCGACACGCGCTGGTCGAACAGCACGATGCTGGTGAACAGCCCCAGGCGGCGCAGGCCCAGGCCCAGCGCGCGGGAGTTCTGCCGCAGGTTGTTGCCATACCAGCGATACATCAGCTTGCGGCTGGCCTTGAAGAAGCTCTTCTCCGGCGGGTGCTCGACCGTATTGATGGCAGCGTCCGGCACGTAGAAGGTGTCGTAGCCCAGGCGCATCAGGCTGAACCAGCTGGACTTGTCGTCACCGGTGAGGAACTTGAAGCGGCCCAGGCGCCAGTGCATCAGCGAGTCGCTTTCGACGTCGGCGATGAATTCCGGGTTGGTCACCACGCTGGCGCGGAACATCGACATGCGCCCGGTCATGGTCAGTACGCGCTTGGACAGGGCCATCGAGCACATGTTGATATGGCGCTGGGCAAAGCGCAGCTTGTGCCACTCGCTCATGACGTAGCCGCCACGCACTTCGCAGAACTCGTTGGTGGTCAGGCCGCCGACGTTGGGGAACAGCTTGAACCACGGCACGGTCTTGCGGACCACGCCGTCGCCGAGCACGGTGTCACCGTCGATCACCGCCACCACGGCGTCGTCGTCCGGCAGCATGCGCGAGATGGCACGGAAGCCATAGGCCAGGCCGTCACGCTTGCCGGTACCGGCGATGCGCACGATGTCCAGCTTGACGTGAGCTGGCGGGTTGTACTTGGCCCACAGGCTTTTCACCAGCAGTTCGTCCGACATCTCCACCAGCGAGCAGACCACGGTGGTGGGGAAGCCACAGTTGATCGCCTCGCGGATCACCGAGCTGTACACCTGGGCGGTGGTCAGGGCTTCGATACGGAAGCTGGTCACCATCAGGTACACGTGCGACGGGTCGGCGGCATTGCCCATTTTCTGCACCTTGCGGCGCAGGTACGGGTATACGCCGTAGAGGAAGATCATGCCGCGGATGAAATGGGTGGCGCCCATGGAATAGCGCCAGATGCCGACTGCGCCGACCAGGAAGATGAAGTGCTTCGACTGCGAGTCGAAGATATCGGCTGGCAGGGCCAGGGCGATCAGCATGAGCAGGCTCATGTAGAGCAGCCACCCGGCGCACTGCAACAGCACTGTCTGGAGCCTTTGCATGTTCAGCATCCGTCGAGAATTCGGGAAAGGGTGGGCGACGCAGGTTTCACCTTGGTGGGCAACACCTGCGCCGCCGGGCCTGCTGTTACCAGCAGATGCCTTCGGTACGGCTGGTAGCGCAGGTCGGTTTGCTCATGAAGCCGACCAGGTCGATCACGTGCTTGCCGGCCGGCGCTTGCTCGGCAAGTGCGCGGAACTGCTCGTCACGGTTGCCCAGGACGATGATGTCGGCGTTGTCGATGACCTTCTGGAAATCGGCGTTGAGCAGCGACGAGACGTGCGGGATCTTCGACTCGATGTAGTCCTTGTTGGCGCCGTGGACACGGGCGTACTGGACGTTCTCGTCGTAGATGTCCAGCTGGTAGCCCTTGCCGATCAGGCGTTCGGCCAGTTCTACCAGTGGGCTTTCGCGCAGGTCGTCGGTACCGGCCTTGAAGCTCAGGCCGAGCAGGGCGACCTTGCGCTTGTCATGGGCTTCGATCAGCTCGAAGGCGTTCTGTACCTGCGATTCATTGCTGCGCATCAGCGAGTCGAGCAGCGGTGCGCGGACATCGAGGCTGGCGGCGCGGTAGGTGAGGGCGCGCACATCCTTCGGCAGGCACGAGCCGCCGAAGGCGAAGCCAGGGCGCATGTAGTACTGGGACAGGTTCAGCACCTTGTCCTGGCACACCACGTCCATCACCTCACGGCCATCCACGCCCACCGCCTTGGCGATGTTGCCGATCTCGTTGGCGAAGGTGACTTTGGTGGCGTGCCACACGTTGCAGGTGTACTTGATCATCTCGGCCACTTCGATCGGCTTGCGGATGATCGGGGCGTCGAGTTCTTCGTACAGCGCTTGCAGAATGTCGCCGCTGGCGCTGTCCAGTTCACCGATGACGGTCATTGGCGGGTGGTCGTAGTCCTTGATCGCGGTGCTTTCACGCAGGAACTCCGGGTTCACCGCAACGCCGAAATCGACGCCGGCCTTTTTCCCCGAGCAGTCCTCGAGGATCGGGATCACCACGTTCTTCACGGTGCCCGGCAGCACGGTGCTGCGCACCACGATGGTGTGGCGGCGATCGCTGTCGCGCAGTACGTAGCCGATTTCGCGGCACACCGACTCGATGTACTCAAGGCCCAGGTCGCCGTTCTTCTTGCTCGGGGTACCCACGCAGATCATCGACACGTCGCTGGCACGAATGGCTTCGGCGAAGTCGGTGGTACCGCGCAGGCGGCCATTGGCGATGCCCTGTTGCAGCAGTGCTTCCAGGCCAGGTTCGACGATGGGCGACTTGCCCTGATTGATCAGGTCGATCTTGGTGCTGGACACGTCCACACCGATCACTTCATGGCCTCGCGCCGTCAGGCAGCCTGCACAGACTGCACCCACATAACCCAAACCAAAGATGCTGATACGCATCGCTATCACCTCATGTGTTTATCACGTCGGCGCCTCCGCAGAGAGCCGGACTGGGTGGATTAACAACAGTTTTCGGGCGCACGGATCCATGGCGAATGCACACTTCGCCGAGCGCAGGCAAAATAAATCCGGAGCGCAAAAGTTATGCACTCAAACTTGGCAGTAAAAGGCCATCAATTAAAAAACGTGCCCTGGAATGCAGCCGTCTTTATTGCAATGCGCTACTTGGCGCGTTGCTGTGCTTGTTCTTTCAACTGGAAAAACCCTTTGAAATCAACCACTAGGACGAATTGTAAGGGACGCGTCTCTCCTGCATGGACAGGGGCTCGGGGTGTGCCCGTTATACCTGTCGAAGTTATTAGGGCGGGTAGTGGATACCTGCCGTTGTCATCTGTAAGTCATCTCGTACAGCCCGGGGGCAGGAAAATCGTTACGGCACTATGAGCGATTCGGCGTAGCAGAAGTTCCGGGTCGGTTCGGCCCGGATGAAAGATTTCTAAATATTTTTTCAGTGGCGGACAGATTTCAATCTGATAGCACGCAGGTGTTTCGCCCCGATATATAAAGGGCGAAACTGTTGCGAGATATTTTTTTGCCAGCATCCAAAAAATTTTTTCAAAATTCGTCAAAAAAGGTACGAACGGTCTTATGGCGTTTGGCGATGACGTTGAGGGTGATGGTTTTTTGGCGTCGAACAAATGACATGCTGGCAATGTGAAGCCGACTCCGGAGCGAGGCAGCGCGTTAACACATACGGAAACACATGATGGCCACATGAACGCTAAGGCTTTTACCGCGTTGGCCGTTACCCCCTGTGGACGCTCTGCGGAGCTGTTCATGAACGAAGGAGCGTCTTGGGCAGCCTCGGGCCACTGGCCACCGAGGGCGTCTCATCCATTCATCACATGGAAGAGACGAGAGAACGCCAAATGAAGAAGACATCGCAAATCCTGATCGCCAGCGGTTCCTTGCTGCTGGCTGGCATGGTGCAGGCGGGGCCTCCCGTAGACGTGACCATCAAGAACCTTGGTTCGCAACCGGCGACCATGACATTGGTGACCTCCAATGAGAGTTCTACCTACCAGATTGCCAACCCCCAACCGTCGAAGACCATCCAACCGGGTGCTTCGACCTTCATGCGGGTCCAGCGTGTCATCAGCCCGGATGTGAACGCCGCCATGATCCGATACACCATAGGCGGAAAAACCTGCGCCTTTGGCACGACATTCCAGCTGAAAACGTCAGCGAATGGAATCAAACAGCCCGTTTGGACCAAAACTGCAACGCCGAGCGGTGGCGCAATCTGTACGGCTGCCATCACCGGAACCGCGGCGGATTATTCGTGGAAAGTTGAGTTTACCCTGAAGTAGCCGGTCGACAAATGACTGCACTTTCGGCGGACAAGCCTGGGAGTGCAGTTTGGGAGGACTGTTGTCTCAATTTATCCCGGAAAATGAGGTGTAATTAATGGACATGATCAATGGTCGTGGCATTCCTGGTAATGCATTTGGCGCGGTGACGCGCATTCGGAAAATGGAGGATGGTGTTAATCCCGACCAGTCGCTAGTTGTGGGTAACCAAGAGCAAGCTGAAGATGACTATCTGTCTAGCTTGGCAAAAAAACTGAGTATTGCTGCCGAGCTGGCAGCGCAGCGCGATAGCCGCCACTCACGCAAGGAACTGGCGGAATTGGCTACCCGGATCATCGACAGGCTAGGCGGTCTAACCTACTCATTAGCAAAGAATTTTTACGATTCGCAGCTGCCTGACACGCAGGATCTGGACTGGCTTGAGCGTGCCCGTCAGGCCAATGATTTTGCCAAGGGAAAAGCAGAGAACCCCTTTAAGGGATTCTCCCGCGAGCAACTCAGCCTCATTGTATATGACGAAAGCGGCGCCTTTACCGTCAGTGAACGTCGCGCGGCGTTGGCAGAGAAGACCGAACTGCACAATCAGTGGGCGCAACACATGATCGAAAAGATGAATGTGGAGTATCAGCAGACGAGGCGAAATGATAGCGGATTGCGCGAAATACTAGATTTCTATAATTCGTTACCACCTATTGAAGTGGCAGAGTATGGGAACTATGAGGCTCAGATCATGATGCAACTAGCCATGCATGAGGTGGAATGGCCAGAATTTGATACTTCGTTGGTCAATATGATCGCAAATGAATGGGGAGCCAGAGAAAAGACATCGCTCGAGCCGTTCGAGGGGATGGAGGCAGGCATTGGCGAGGAGGGCGTGATAGAGTGACGCGAAGTATCGTCATGCAAGGCATTGCACGCTGGATAGGCAACGAAGGTATTTTGCGTGATGTGTCGTTTTCACTTCACGCGGGCCAATCCTGCGCCATCACCGGCCCCTCTGGTTCAGGCAAAAGCACCTTACTCAACCTGATCGGCCTGCTCGACCAGCCGTGCCGGGGGCGGCTGGTACTGGACGGTTGCGACATGACGCATGCTACTGCCGACCAACGTGCCATCACCCGAAACCGCCTGTTGGGTTTCGTTTTCCAGAGCTTCAATCTGCTGCCCCGCCTGTCCATTCTCGACAATGTCGCGTTGCCGCTGAGTTATCGCGGCATCGGCCTGGCCTCGGCACGGCGGGCTGCGGCGCTGCAGCTGGAAAAAGTCGGCCTGGCCCATCGCGCCCGGAACCGGCCCGCAGACCTCTCCGGTGGCCAGCGCCAGCGTGTTGCGATCGCCCGGGCGCTGGTCACCGGGCCGCGGATTCTGCTGGCCGACGAGCCGACCGGAAACCTTGATTGCGAAACGGCTCAGGCGATCATCGGGCTGCTCTGCAGGCTGAACCATGAGCAGGGCATGACCTTGCTCATGGTCACCCACGACCCGGCCATGGCGCAGCGCATGCAGCGGCGCCTGCTGGTGCGTGACGGTGGTGTCTTCGATGCCTGAGGCCTATGGGCCAAGCTGGCCGCAACGCATCGGCGAGGCATTGGGCAGCGTGCGGCAACTGGGCGCCAGAGCCTGGCTGGCACTGTCGGGCATAGCGATTGGCTGCGCCGCGCTGGTGGCTTTGATGAACATCGGCCATGGCGCCGCGCAGCATGTCCGGCAGATGTTCCAGGGGTTGGGCAGCGACTTGCTGGTGGTCAGCCTGGAGGGCCCTACCGCGCCGGGCGGCACTTTAGGTTTGGAAGCAGGGCCTTGGCCGCCTGGTATTCGAGCGGCGGCACCTTTGGCAACCGCAGTGCAGGCGCTGCAATTCGCTGGAACAAGCATCGAGGTCATGGTCGCAGGCAGCACCGCGCACCTGGCCGAGGTTCTGGATCTCGAGGCTGGCCAGGGGCGATTGCTGTCGCGCTACGATGACCAGGCCGCGCATCTGCTGCTGGGGGCTTCGCTGGCGAGACAGTTGCGGGTACGGGTGGGGGATCGCGTGCAGTTGGGCAGTTACCTGTACGACGTGGTCGGGGTGCTGGGAGGCCGTGGCTACAACCCCATGCTGCCGGTGAACTTCGACGATGCAGTATGGATGCCTCTGGCCGGCATGCATCGCCTGAGCCCCGCGCCACAGGTCGGAACGCTTGTCGCGCGGGGGGACGCCGGAATGGGCCTGACCCAGGTTGGCGCTTCGCTGTCGCACTTTCTGCAAGCACGTTTGCCAGGGCATGAGGTGGATGTCCAGTTGCCCAGGCAAATGCTGGAGAGCATGGCCGGCCAGTCGCGGATGATGAGCTGGATGCTCGCGAGCACCGCTGCCATCGCCTTGGTGCTTGGCGGGGTCGGGGTGATGAATGTCATGGTGATGAATGTGGCGCAGCGCCGTCGGGAAATTGGTGTGCGCGTTGCCTTGGGCGCACGGGGGCGCGACATTGCCTGGTTGTTCCTGCTCGAAGCACTGTTGCTAGGGGCTGCCGGCGCGCTGCTTGGCGTCGTGTTCGGCTTGGCCGCTGCCTGGTTGTTCGCGCTGGCTGCCGGGTGGCGCTTTGCCCTGCATGTCGGGTCGCTACCGGCAAGCATGGGCGCGTCGCTGGCGCTGGCGCTGTTGTTCGGCCTGCAGCCTGCGTTGGCTGCAGCGCGGCTGCAACCGGTGCTGGCGTTACGGGATGACTAGGTGGTGGGCGCTGCCCCTCCTGTCGCCGCTGCTGGCCCTGGCTGAAGACGGCCTGCAGCCGTCGCGCCCGACTGTGCAGCACGTGCCATCGGTAAGTGCCTTGTCGACCCTGCACGGCGAACCCGTGGATATCGAACTGGCCGATGCGATTGCCCTGGCGTTGCGCGACAACCGCGCGGTCCGGGGCGCTTACCTTGAGCGCATCGCACAGAAGTTCGAGCTACGGGTGGCACAGGACCGGTTTGCCCCGCAGTTGGCGCTCAAAGCCCGCTACCTGGCTAATCGCAACCACGCCGATCGCTATCGGGAAGCACGGCTGGCCCCGACAGCCAGCCTGCTGACACCCTACGGCACGCGTTTGAGCCTTGACTGGGCTCGTGGCCACACCCGTGCCGATGGTGCCGGGCGACGCGACAGCGACGGGGCGAACCTGACGATCATCCAGCCCTTGTTGCGTGGTGCCGGGCGCGACATCGCCAGTGCGCCGCTGCGTCAGGCGCGCCTGGCCGAACAACTCAACCGCCTGGCGCTCAAGGACGAGATTTCTGCAGTCATTACCCGCACGATCATGCTGTACCGCGCGCTGCTGCGCGCTCAGGAGCAGCTGCGTATCGCCGAAGATGGCCTGGCGCGGTCACGGCAGTTGGTGAAGGTAAACCGGGCGCTGATCGTTGCCGGGCGCATGGCAGCGTTCGATATCGTCCAGGCGCAGGCCGAAGTCGCCAACCAGGAGATGGCGCGCGAAAGCAGCCGCAACCAGTTGCAGCAGAGTCGTCAGGCACTGGCACAGCTGTTGGCGATAGACCTGTCGACGCCGTTGAGGGCCGTGGAGTCGCTGCGTGTCGAGCGTCGGCAGGTGGACGCTCGCCAGGCACTGGCTCGTGCAGAAGCGCGACAACCGGCGTACCTGATGCAGCAGCTGGCTGTCGAGCAGGCTGCGCTCGACCTGCAGGTGGCGGATAACGCCCAATGGTGGGACCTGTCGTTGGTCGCTGGGCTCAGTCAGCTGCGCGAGCGGCCAGGCAACGGCACCTCCGGCGAACGCTATCTCGGGCTTGAACTGGAAGTGCCCATTGCTGACCTTGACCGGCGCCAGGCCTGGGTGCGGGCCCAGGTGGCCATGGATCGGCAGAACCTGAACCTGGCCGAAAGCCGCCAGCAGCTGCAGCGCGAAGTGAGCACGGCTGTGCGGGACCTGCAGGTGCGCTGGCGCCAGGTGGAAATCGCCGAGCGCGCGTTGGCCTTGTCGCAACGCAAGCTCGAGATCGAACAGGAGAAGCTGACCGCAGGCCGCTCCAGCAATTTCCAGGTGCTGAGCTTCGAAGGGGATCTGCGCTACGCGCAAAGCACCCGTCTGGATGCCCTCCTCGATTATCTCGAAGCCCAGGTGGTACTGGACCAGGTGTTGGGAGCGACGCTCGACAGCTGGAACGTGGCGCTCAATGACTAGGCGGTGGTGGTGGGTGCTGGGTGGCAGCACAGGCATGCTGGTAATACTGCTTTGGCAGGCGTGGCCGAATACCCCCGCAAGGGACGCGCAACGCTGGGTGCAGGTCGAACCGCAGCCGTTGGAGGTGCATCTGGGGTTGGTTGGCAGGCTTCAGGCAGGCCGCCAGGTGACCCTCAGTGCGCCCTTCGATGGCGTGCTGGCCTCGCTGCTGGTAGCTGAGGGGCAGCAGGTGGCAGCCGGGCAGCCATTGATGCAGCTGGACACCACGCAGCTCGATATCCAGCTGCGCCAGGCCGAGGCCGAGCGCCTGAAGGCCAAGGCATTGGTCAGCCAGTTGCGCGGCTGGCAGGCTGGCCCGGAGGTCGCTCGTAGCCTACGTACGCTGGCGGTGGCACGCGCCACCTTGGCGGCTGGCCAGGCGGCGCTGGATGAAACCCGACGGCTGCTGGAGCGAGGTATCGTTGCCCGTATGGAAGTCGAGAGCCTGGAACAGTTGCAGCAAGCGCAGCGGCAGGCGGTGTTGGATGCGCAGCAGGACCTGCAACTGACCCAGGCCCGGGGCCAGGGCGACGCGTTGAGGGTTGCCGAAATGGAGCTGGAAAACGCCGAAGCACAGCGGCGAGCGTTGCTGGCGAGGCGTGAGCGCAGGGTGCTCAAGGCACCGTTTGCCGGCTTGCTGGCCCGTGCAGCCGGCGGCGCCGCCATGCAAGGGCCACTTCAGCAGGGCCAGGCGCTTGCCCAGGGCATGCCACTGCTGACGTTGAGCGGCCTTGAGCATTTGCAGGTGGCTGCCAAGGTGGCAGAAAGCGACCTTGGCGATCTGCGCGAGGGCATGGAGGTGCAAGCCTTCATTGCCGGTCACCTGCTTGCCGGGCGCCTGGCGCAGATTGGCCAGCAGGCGCGTGACGATACCGAACAAACGGCATGGTACGACGTACGGGTTGACCTGCAACTGCCTGACGGCGCCACACGGCAGCGCTTGCGCCTGGGCATGAGTGCCCGCCTGGCGGTGCTGGTATACCGCGAAGAGGCTGCGATGGTGGTGCCTGCCGAGGCCTTGCAGGAGGATCAAGCGGGCAGGCCATACGTGGTTTATCGACAGTCTGCGCAACAGACGCCGCGCAGGGTTGTGGTCAGGGCGGCGAGGGCGGTGGTGCAAGGGCTGCAGGTGGACGGGCTGGAGGCAGGGTTCGTGCTGCTACCGTAGGGCCGCTGTGCGGCCCATTTCGCCGGTAAACCGGCCCCTGCAGGTATTGCCTCGGCCTGGCGTGCAGCGCAGTACCGGTGGGGCGGGTTCAACCTCGAGGCGGCCGTTCCAGGGTCACTCGGCAGGATGATCGCGCAGGAACACCAGGTGGTCCGGTTTCGACTGCTCGGCACTGTAGTAGTAGCCCTGCACATCGAACTGCTTGAGTTGTTCCGGGTCGTTGATGCGCCGCTGGATCACGAAGCGGCTCATCATCCCCCGTGCCTTCTTGGCGTAGAAACTGATGATCTTGTACTGGCCGTTCTTCAAGTCCTTGAAATCGACGTTGATCACCCGCGCCTTCAAGGCGCTGCGTTTCACCGCGCTGAAGTATTCGTTGCTGGCGAGGTTGAGCAGCACCTCATCGCCCTGCTCGGCAAGGGCCTGGTTCAACCATTCGCTGATGCGCGTGCCCCAGAACGCGTACAGGTCCTTGCCGCGGGCATTAGCCAGCTTGGTGCCCATTTCCAGGCGATAAGGCTGCATCAGGTCCAGCGGGCGCAGCAGGCCGTAGAGGCCCGAGAGCATGCGCAGGTGCTCCTGCGCGTAGCTGAAGTCGTCCTCGCCCAGGCTCTCGGCATCGAGGCCGGTGTACACGTCACCCTTGAACGCCAGCAGCGCCTGCTTGGCATTGGCCGGGGTGAAATCCGGGGTCCAGCTGCCAAAGCGCGCGGCATTCAGGCCGGCGAGCTTGTCAGACAAATGCATCAGTTCGCTGATCTGCGCTGGTGACAGCTCGCGCAGTTGCCGAATCAGTTCCTGGGAGTCGTCCAGGTATTGCGGCAGGGTGTAACGCTCGGTCACCGGCGGGGTGTCGTAGTCGAGGGTCTTGGCGGGGGAAATCACCGTCAGCATCGGGTCGGCTCCTGGCATCGTTGGCCGGGGATTCTACGGGCTGGGCGGTACAAGTCCAAACTATGCCGACGATAGTCACAGACCATGGCCGGTACAGGCGCTATAGTGCGTGTTTCGCCGTTGCGGAGCCTTCAACCGTGCGCATTGCCTCTGCCTTGCTGGCCGGCCTGCTGAGCCTGGCCGTGCAAGCCGCCCCCTCACCCCAGGTAAGCCTGGACCGCAGCCTGTGGCCCGAACAGCTGGACAGCCCGGCGTTGTTCGATGTGGCCTCGCGGGCGGAAATCCTCTCGTTCGCCCAGGTGCTGCACGAAAGCGAGCTGCTGGACGAGGCGACGCTGGCAACCCGCCTGGGTTTGCGCCAGATCAACCTGCAGAAGGTACGCCTGCTGCGGGCGCGCATGTGGCAGCGGTTGTGGCAAGGCTATCAACAGGCACAGCGCAGTTGCGAGCAGGATGCGTCGTTCTGTTATCCGGTGACCTCGATGGCAGAGTTGCGCACTCAGGCGGCAACCTTCGCTGCCGATGTCGGCACGTTCTACACGGGCTGGATCGAACCCAGCCACCAGTTCCATGTGCACTACCTCGACGAGCAACTGCGCAAGGCCGCACTGCTGCCACAAACCAGTAGCGAGGTGGAGCGGCTGTCGGCGCGCGAGCGCAATGGCGATGAACTGAATGACCGCATGTTCCTGCTGACCTTCGTCGGTGGGCCCGGGCCGCAGGGCGGCACGACCGACCAGCTCACCGATTACCTGCGTCGGCAGAAGCTTGCCGGTACGTTCTTCGTGCTCGGCAACCGCCTGCAGCAACGCCGCGACGCCGGCGCGGCAAGCGCCTTGCGCCAGCTCTATGGCGGCCAGTGCGTGGGCATCCAGGGCTGGGAATATCGCTCCCATGCACAGTGGACGGGCTGGCAGGACTCGCTGCGGCGCAGCCAGGCGCGGGTGCAGGCCGACCTGCCGCAACAGTATGTGCCGTTGTTCCGGCCACCTTATGGGCAACGCCGCGCCGACGGCGAGACGTTCATGGCCAGCCAGCAGCTGCGGATATCGTTGTGGGATATCGATGCTCAGGATGATGGTGCACTGACGGCACAAGCCTCGGCCCAGCGGGTGCTGACCTTGATGCTGCTGTGGCGCAAGGGGGTGATCCAGTTCCATGACAGCTTGCCCAAGGCGCAGCCGGCACTGGACTGGTTGCTGCGCAATACCGCGCAAAGCGGTATCGGCTGGGAAGGCTGCCGCGAATACGGGTACCGCGAACCAGGGGTGTGACTTCTGACTGTAGTCCCCTCTGGCGCTGCCGCCAAGGCCCCTTCGTCATTCGGCAAAATAAACTTCAAAAACTCGTAAAAACGCTTTTTCCGGTCATGGCTTTTGCGGTATGAAGAAACCAGACAGCCGATTCCTGCAGCACAGGTGGCGTCATCCAGGCCCACCTAGCCAGGTTCGCTTCCCGCCCGTAACAACGCGGATACGGGGAGAACGGCAGTCACTCTGCGGCGTAACAGACCACGCCGTGTGGCTTCGACATAAGGTGACCGAGTATGGATGACCAAGGACGCAACCCTTCCTCCAGCAAGCCAATCCTGTATGTGCTCGATACCAACGTCCTGATTCACGACCCCAACGCGTTACTCAACTTCGAGGAGCACCATGTCGCCATCCCGATGACGGTGCTGGAGGAACTCGACAAGCTCAAGACCGGCAAGCAGAGCATCGCAGCCGAATGCCGCCAGGCCATTCGCCTGATCGACCAGACCCTCGGTGACGCCTCGCCCAACGATGTCGAGCAGGGCGTGCCGATCCAACGTGGCAAGAGCGGGCCCAAGGGCTTCCTGTCGATTCTGATGACCCCGCGCAACGAGCCCAACAAGCTGCTGCCGGAAAACCTCAACGACAACATCATCATCAACCAGCTGCTCGAAGTGAGGGCCCGGCGCACCGACCTGGACGTGGTGCTGGTCACCAAGGACATCAACATGCGCCTGAAGGCGCGCGCCTGCGGCATCGCCGCCGAGGACTACAGCACCGATCAGTTGGTCGATGACGTGTCCTTGCTGTCCAAGGGCTACCATTCGGTCAGTGGTTCGTTCTGGGACCGGGTAAGCAAGGTCGATACCCGCCAGGAACGTGGCCGCACCTGGCACCGGGTGCAACTGATCGACAACCTGCCGGCGGTGCATGTCAATGAGTTCATCATCGATGAACAGGGCTTCGTCGGCTGGATCAAGGGTATCCGCAACGATGAGCTGCTGTTGCTCGACCTGCACCAGGAGCCGCTGCTGCACCAGGAAGCCTGGGGCCTCAAGCCTCGCGATATCCACCAGAGCCTGGCGCTGTTCGCGCTGCTCGACCCGGATATCCACCTGGTCAACCTGACCGGCGCCGCCGGTTCCGGCAAGACCATCCTGGCCCTGGCCGCGGCCATCGAGCAGACCATGGTCAGCAAGCGCTACCGGCGCATCATCGCCACCCGCAGCGTGCAGGGGCTGGACCAGGAGATCGGCTTCCTGCCGGGCACCGAGGCGGAGAAGATGGAGCCCTGGCTCGGCGCCATCACCGATAACCTCGAAGCCTTGCACATGGATGACGAAAGCACCCATGGCAGCGTCGAGTACATCCTTGAACGTGTGCCGTTGCAGTTCAAGTCGCTGAACTACATCCGTGGTCGCAGCTTCCAGCAAAGCCTGATCCTGATCGACGAGTGCCAGAACCTGACGCCGCACCAGATGAAAACCATCATCACCCGTGCCGGCTCCGGGTCCAAGGTGGTCTGCCTGGGCAACCTGGCGCAGATCGACACCCCCTACCTGTCCGCGACCAGCTCGGGCCTGACCTACCTGACCGAGCGCTTCAAGGACTTCCCCCATGGCGTGCACATCACCTTGCAGGGCGTGCCCCGCTCGGTGCTGGCCGAGTACGCCGAATCGCACTTGTAAAACCCTGCAGCCGGGCAGTTCACTGCCCGGCCCCCTGCTCAAACCTGACCCACAGGTTTACACTGCCAGTTCCCTTCACAGGAGCAGAGCAGTGCTGACACATCTTGATTCCCAGGGGCGGGCCAACATGGTCGACGTCACTGAAAAGGCCGTGACCGAGCGCGAGGCCACCGCCGAGGCGCGGGTGCGCATGTTGCCGCAGACCTTGCAGATGATCGTCGACGGCGAGCACCCCAAGGGCGACGTGTTCGCCGTGGCGCGCATCGCCGGGATTCAGGCGGCGAAGAAGACCAGCGACCTGATCCCGTTGTGCCACCCGCTGATGCTGACCAGCGTAAAGGTCGAGCTCAACGCCGAGGGGCAGGATGCCGTGCGCATCGTTGCCCGTTGCAAGCTGGCCGGGCAGACCGGTGTCGAGATGGAAGCGCTGACCGCTGCCAGCGTAGCCGCGCTGACGATCTACGACATGTGCAAGGCCGTGGACAAGGGCATGGTCATCGAGCAGGTGCGCCTGCTGGAAAAACTCGGCGGCAAGAGCGGCCACTACAAGGTGGAGGCATGATGAAGGTCAAGGTGATGTACTTCGCCCGTTACCGCGAACTGCTGGGCCTGGATGTCGAGCCGGTGGAGGGCGCATTCAAGGTGCTGGACGATGTGCGCCAGGCCTTGGTCGCCAAGGGTGGGCAGTACCAGGTGCTGGCCGAGCAGAACCTGATGTGCGCGCGCAACGAAGAGCTGTGCAAGCTCGATGAACCGCTGGAAGAGGGCGATGAAGTAGCATTCTTCCCGCCGGTGACCGGAGGCTGAACATGGCAGTGCGAGTGCAGGAGGGCGCGTTCGACCCAGGTGCCGAGACCAATGCCATGCATGCGGCCAATGTCGGTGTGGGCGCGGTGGTGGCCTTTGTCGGCTATGTCCGGGACTTCAACGATGGCCGGGAAGTGGCGGGGATGTTCCTCGAGCACTATCCGGGCATGACCGAGAAGGCCCTGGCCAAGATCGTGGTCGAGGCCGAGCAGCGCTGGCCGTTGCTCAAGGTCGAGGTGCTGCACCGCATCGGTGCGCTGGAGCCGGGTGAGCCGATCGTGTTCGTTGGCGTGGCCAGTGCCCACCGCCAGGCGGCGTTCGATGCCTGCAACTTCATCATGGATTACCTGAAGACCCGGGCGCCGTTCTGGAAGAAGGAAAATACCCAGCAGGGGCCGCGCTGGGTCGAAGGGAAGCAGAGTGACCAAGAGGCTGCCGGGCGCTGGTAGCCAAGGCTGGGCCGATTCCTTGTAGGGGCGGCCTTGCGTCGCGAAAGGGCTGCGAAGCAGCCCCTTAATTTCAACCTTGATGCATGGATTGCCGGGGCTGCTTCGCAGCCCTTTCGCGACGCAAGGCCGCTCCTACAGGGACGTGCCAGCATTCGGATTGTCAATGGTGCTTGCGCGGCACTGGCTTCAACAGCTCATCCGGCGGCATTTCGCACTTGATCTTGCGCCCCAGCAGCTCTTCGATCGCCGGCAGCTGGTAGGAATCATCCTCGCCGGCGAAGCTGATCGACACCCCGCTGGTACCGGCACGCCCGGTACGGCCAATGCGGTGCACATAGTCGTCCGGGTCTTCCGGCAAGGTGAAGTTGATCACGTGGCTGATGCCGTCGATGTGGATGCCACGCCCGGCCACGTCGGTAGCCACCAGCACGGTGATGCGCCCTTCGCGGAAGCTCTCCAGGGTGCGGATACGCTTGTGCTGTGGCACATCGCCCGACAGCTGGGCGGCGTTGATGCCGTCGCGCACCAGTTTTTCCTCGATACGCCGCACTTCGTCCTTGCGGTTGGCGAACACCATTACCCGTTCCCACTTGTTCTGGGTCACCAGGTTGTACAGCAGCTTGTACTTGTCGCTGCCGGCCACCGCATACACGTGCTGTTCCACCGTTTCGCTGGCCACGTTCTCCGGCTCGATCTCGACGATGGCCGGGTTGGTGGTCCACTGCTTGGCCAGGTTCATCACGTCGTCGGTGAAGGTGGCGGAGAACAGCAAGGTCTGGCGCTCGCTTTTCGGCGGCGTCTGGCGAATGATCTGGCGCACCTGGGGGATGAAGCCCATGTCGAGCATGCGGTCGGCTTCGTCCAGCACCATCACCTCGACCATGTCCAGGTGCACCTCGCCACGCTGGTTGAAGTCCAGCAGACGGCCGGGGGTGGCGACTAGGATGTCGCAATGGCGCGCTTCCAGGGCCTTGAGCTGCTTGTCGAAGTCCATGCCGCCGACGAAGCTCATGACGTTGAGGCCGGTGTACTTGGTCAGGGCGATGGCGTCCTTGGCGATCTGCACCACCAGTTCGCGGGTCGGGGCGATGATCAGCGCGCGCGGCTCGCCCATGTAGCGTTCCTTGGGCGGCGGTGTCTGCTGCAACTGGGAAATGATCGAGATCAGGAACGCTGCAGTCTTGCCGGTGCCGGTCTGGGCCCGGCCGATGGCGTCCTGGCCACGCAGGGTATACCCCAGCACCTGCGCCTGGATTGGCGTGCAGTACGGGAAGCCCAGGTCGTGGATGGCGTGCATCAGCTCGTTGGACAGCTTGAAGTCGTGGAAGCGGGTCTTGCCTTCCTGTGGTTCGACCACGAAGTCTTCCGGTTTCCACAGGCTGGCCTGCGGCTTGGGCTTGCGCTCACGGCGCGGTTTGTCCTTGGCCGGCTTGTCGGCGGCCGGTGCAACCACAGCAGGTTGTTCAGCCTTGGGCGCAGGGGTGGCGCGCGGGGCGGTCGGTTTTGCCGCTGGCCGTGCCTCGGTGGCGGGCGCAGGCGCCGTCACGCTGGCAGCAGGAGCGACGGCCTGTGGCGCAGCGTCTCCCTTGCCGAATATTTTCTTGAGTGCCTTGAGCACGATCGTCTCATCAACTGGTTAAGGAATGTACGCCGGCAGTGTAATGCAAGATTCAGGCGCGGCGTAGTGGCTTGGGCTGACAACTACAGGTGGCTTGTGCTTATTGCAGCTGCCTGGCCAGCCAGTCGTGGATGTCTTTCAGCTCTTCCACCACCACTTCGTGCTCCATCGGGTATTCGTGCCAGCGCGCGGCGACGCCCCAGGTGTCCAGGTACTCGAACGCGGTGCGGCCCATGGACGGAATCACCACCGGGTCGTGCACGCCATGCAGGCACAGCGCCGGAGTGCGTTGCTGGCAGGCGCTCAGCTGATGCTGGTCGTTGAAGGTGGGGGCGTAGGTGGACAGGGCGATCACGCCACCCAGGGCTTCCTGCCACTTTATATAGGCAGTGTGCAGCACCACTGCGCCGCCCTGGGAAAAACCGGCCAGGAAGATTCGCGACAGGCTGATGCCTTTGGCTTGCTCGGCCTTGATCAGGGCAATCACCTGCTCGGCCGATTCCTCCAGTTGCGCTTCGTCGATGGCGCGGGCCGGGGTCATGGCCTTGATGTCATACCAGCTGGGCATGGCATAGCCGCCATTGATGGTCACTGCGCGGGTCGGCGCCTGGGGCATGATGAAGCGGGTAGTGAGCAGATGCTCCTGCATGAATTCGGCAACCGGTAGGAAGTCGTAACGGTCGGCACCCAGACCGTGCAACCAGATCACACAAGCGTCGGCGGTTTTTTGCGGTTCGAGAATCAGCGGGTTGGTCATGACTGCTCCGAAAGTGTGCGGGTCTCGTTAAGGCGTGCCTGAAAATAAGGCGCTGGAAATGATTGTCTGAAAAAGAATGTCGCAACGATACAACTTTCCCTACTTGACGAGCGCTTAAACGCTACAGCCAAACAATCTGGTACGGGCTTTGCAATTCAACCTTCGATGCAAAGGGCAGGCCGTGACGGTAACACCCTTTGCACGCGAAGGCTGTCACAGAACAGCCCATTGCGCCAATTGACCCAATAACAAGCCAATACGGGTCGGATACGCCTCAAAAGGGTGCGGTGCAATTCCGGCTCGATACAACAAGAGCGATTTGGAGGTTGTGAATGAAGATGTTGAAAACCACCCTGGCAGTCCTGACCGCTGCCGCTGCGCTGGGCGCCGTGAGCAACGCCCAGGCCGGCGCCACCCTCGATGCGGTAAAGAAGAAGGGCTTCGTCCAGTGTGGCGTGAGCGACGGTCTTCCAGGCTTCTCGGTACCTGATGCGCAGGGCAAGATCGTCGGTATCGACGCCGATGTGTGCCGTGCCGTGGCCGCCGCCGTGTTCGGCGACGCGACCAAGGTCAAGTTCAGCCAGCTCAACGCCAAGGAACGCTTCACCGCGCTGCAGTCGGGCGAAGTCGACGTGCTGTCGCGCAACACCACCTGGACCAGCTCGCGCGATGCCGGCATGGGCCTGGTGTTCGCCGGTGTTACCTACTACGACGGTGTCGGCTTCCTGGCCAACAAGAAGCTGGGGGTATCCAGCGCCAAGGAACTCGATGGCGCGACCATCTGCATCCAGGCCGGTACTACCACCGAGCTGAACGTGTCGGACTACTTCCGCGCCAATGGCCTGAAGTACACGCCGATCACCTTCGACACCTCCGATGAAAGCGCCAAGTCGCTGGAGTCCGGCCGTTGCGACGTGCTGACCTCGGACAAGTCGCAGCTGTTCGCCCAGCGCTCCAAGCTGGCCGCGCCGGCCGACTACGTGGTACTGCCGGAAACCATCTCCAAGGAACCCCTGGGCCCGGTGGTGCGCAAAGGCGACGAAGAATGGTTCAGCATCGTCAAGTGGACCCTGTTCGCCATGCTCAACGCCGAAGAGGCGGGCATCACCTCGAAGAATGTCGAGGCCGAAGCCAAAAGCACCAAGAACCCGGACGTCGCCCGCCTGCTGGGCGCGGATGGCGAGTACGGCAAGGACCTCAAGCTGCCCAAGGACTGGGTAGTGCAGATCGTCAAGCAAGTCGGCAACTATGGCGAAGTGTTCGAGAAGAACCTGGGCCAGGGCACCGCTCTGAAGATCGACCGTGGCATGAACGCCCTGTGGAACAACGGCGGCATCCAGTACGCGCCACCCGTGCGCTGATGGCTGCACCCTGCGGCGGCATCCCGCCGCCGCAGGTTGTTCGGAACCCTACTTTCCGGGGCACTTCATGCAAAATCGAATTGGCGCACAAAAGGGGTTATCCCTGAGCGATCCACGTGTGCGTGCGTGGCTGTTCCAGATCCTCACGATAGCCTTCGTGGTCGGTCTGGGCTGGTACCTGTTCCACAATACCCAGACCAACCTGCAACACCGAGGCATCACCTCGGGCTTCGACTTCCTCGAACGCAGTGCCGGCTTCGGCATCGCCCAGCACCTGATCCCCTACGTGGAATCCGACAGTTATGCGCGGGTGTTCGTCATCGGCCTGCTCAACACCCTGCTGGTGACTTTCATCGGCGTGATACTGGCGACCATCCTCGGTTTCATCATCGGCGTGGCACGGCTGTCGTCGAACTGGATGATCAACAAGCTGGCGACGGTGTACGTGGAGACGTTCCGCAACATCCCGCCGTTGCTGCAGATCCTGTTCTGGTACTTTGCCGTGTTCCTGACCCTGCCGGGGCCGCGCGGCAGCATCAACCTCCAGGACACCTTCTTCATCAGCAACCGTGGCCTGAACATGCCTGGTGCGACCATGGCCGACGGTTTCTGGCCGTTCGCCATTGCCCTGGGCCTGACCGTGCTGGCCATCGTCGCGATGGTGCGCTACGCCAACAAGCGCTTCGACGAAACCGGCGAGCCATTCCACAAGTTCTGGGTGGGGCTGGCGCTGTTCATCGCCATTCCGGGTGCCTGCGTACTGCTGTTCGGTAGCCCGGTGCACTGGGAAGTGCCGCAATTGAAAGGATTCAACTTCGTCGGTGGCTGGGTACTGATCCCCGAGCTGCTGGCGCTGACCCTGGCGTTGACCATCTATACCGCCGCGTTCATCGCCGAGATCGTGCGTTCCGGTATCCGTTCGGTCAGCCATGGCCAGACCGAGGCCGCGCGCTCGCTGGGCCTGCGCGAGGGGCCGACCCTGCGCAAGGTGATCATCCCCCAGGCACTGCGGGTGATCATTCCGCCGCTGACCAGCCAGTACCTGAACCTGGCGAAGAACTCGTCGCTGGCGGCCGGTATCGGCTACCCGGAGATGGTCTCGCTGTTCGCCGGTACCGTGCTCAACCAGACCGGCCAGGCCATCGAGGTGATAGCCATCACCATGAGTGTCTATCTCGCCATCAGCATCAGCATTTCGCTGCTGATGAACTGGTACAACAAGCGCATTGCGCTGATCGAGCGGTGAGGATACGCCTGTGAATGCCCATGTTTTCAAACCCGACATGCCGCCACCGGTGAAAACCGTCGGCGTGCTCGCATGGATGCGTGCCAACCTGTTTTCCAGCTGGCTCAACACGCTGCTGACCCTGTTCGCCATCTACCTGGTGTGGCTGATCGTGCCGCCACTGCTGCAGTGGGCCTTCATCGACGCCAACTGGGTCGGCACCACCCGTGCCGACTGCACCAAGGAGGGCGCCTGCTGGGTGTTCGTGCAGCAGCGCTTCGGCCAGTTCATGTACGGCTACTACCCGACCGAACTGCGCTGGCGCGTGGACCTGACCGTGTGGCTTGCGGTGCTGGGAGCCGCGCCATTGTTCATCAAGCGTTTCCCGCGCAAGGCTTTCTACGGCCTGGGCTTCCTGGTGCTGTACCCGATCCTCGCCTACACCCTGCTGCACGGCGGCGTGCTCGGCCTGGAGAATGTACCGACCAGCCAGTGGGGCGGGCTGATGCTGACCCTGGTGATCGCCACCGTGGGGATCGTCGGCGCCTTGCCGCTGGGCATCCTGCTGGCCCTCGGGCGGCGTTCGAAGATGCCGGCGGTGAAGGTGGTGTGCGTCACCTTCATCGAGTTCTGGCGTGGCGTGCCGCTGATCACCGTGCTGTTCATGTCATCGGTGATGCTGCCGTTGTTCCTGCCCGAAGGCATGAGCTTCGACAAGCTGCTGCGGGCGATGATCGGGGTGATCCTGTTCCAGTCGGCGTACATCGCCGAAGTGGTGCGTGGCGGCCTGCAGGCCATCCCCAAGGGCCAGTACGAAGCGGCCGCAGCCATGGGCCTGGGCTACTGGCGAGCGATGGGCCTGGTGATCCTGCCGCAGGCGCTCAAGCTGGTGATCCCTGGCATCGTCAACACCTTCATTGCCCTGTTCAAGGACACCAGCCTGGTGATCATCATCGGCCTGTTCGACCTGCTGAACAGTGTCAAGCAAGCCGCCGCCGACCCGGCCTGGCTGGGTATGGCCACCGAGGGCTACGTGTTCGCTGCCCTGGTATTCTGGATTTTCTGTTTCGGTATGTCCCGCTACTCCATGCACCTGGAGCGCAAGCTGGACACTGGCCACAAGCGTTAGGAGTTTCGAAATGAGTGAAGCGATCAAGCAGCCTGCCGGCCCCGAAGGCATCATCCAGATGCAGGGCGTGAACAAGTGGTACGGCCAGTTCCATGTGCTCAAGGACATCAACCTGAACGTGCGCCAGGGCGAGCGTATCGTGCTGTGCGGGCCGTCCGGCTCGGGCAAGTCCACCACCATCCGTTGCCTCAACCGCCTGGAGGAGCACCAGCAGGGGCGCATCGTGGTCGACGGGGTGGAGCTGACCAACGACCTCAAGCAGATCGAGGCCATCCGCCGCGAGGTCGGCATGGTGTTCCAGCACTTCAACCTGTTCCCGCACCTGAGCATCCTGGAAAACTGCACCCTGGCGCCAATGTGGGTGCGCAAGATGCCGCGGCGCAAGGCGGAAGAAATTGCCATGCACTACCTGGAGCGCGTGCGTATTCCGGAGCAGGCGCACAAGTACCCGGGGCAGCTGTCCGGCGGCCAGCAGCAGCGTGTGGCGATTGCCCGTGCATTGTGCATGAAGCCGAAGATCATGCTGTTCGACGAACCGACCTCGGCGCTGGACCCGGAAATGGTCAAGGAAGTGCTCGATACCATGGTGGGCCTGGCCGAGGATGGCATGACCATGCTCTGCGTGACCCACGAGATGGGCTTTGCCCGGACCGTGGCGAACCGGGTGATCTTCATGGACAAGGGCGAGATCGTCGAACAGGCGTCGCCGGATGACTTCTTCGACCGGCCGCGCAGTGACCGGACCAAGTTGTTCCTGAGCCAGATCCTGCATTGATACCGTAGCGGCTGCACACGCGGTCCCTGTAGGAGCGGCCTTGTGTCGCGATCGGGCCGCAAAGCGGCCCCGGCGATATCAGCGGTGAAGCTGAAATCCCGGGGCCGCTGCGCGCCCCATCGCGACGCAAGGCCGCTCCTACACGGGTTGCCAGACCGGAGCGTTACTTCTCTTCGCTGGCCACCGCCGGCGCTGGCGGCGGTCGTAGCCCCACCTCGGCAATCAGCTTCAGCTGCTGCCCGTTGCGCATCACTTCGATGGTGATTTTCTCGTTCGGCTTGATCCGCGCCACCTGGTTCATCGACTTGCGCCCGTCACCGGCCGGCTCGCCGTTGATACTCAGGATCACGTCACCCAGCTGCAACCCGGCCTTCGCCGCCGGCCCCTCGCGGAAGATACCTGCTACCACGATGCCCGGGCGGCCTTTCATGCCGAACGATTCGGCCAGCTCCTGGCTCAGCGGCTGCACTTCGATGCCCAGCCAGCCCCGGATCACCTGGCCGTGCTCGACGATCGACTTCATCACCTCCAACGCCAGTTTCACCGGGATCGCGAAGCCGATGCCCTGCGAACCGCCGGACTTGGAGAAGATCGCCGTGTTGATACCGATCAGGTTGCCGTTGGCGTCCACCAGCGCACCACCGGAGTTGCCCGGGTTGATCGCCGCGTCGGTCTGGATGAAATCTTCGTAGTTGTTCAGCCCCAGCTGGTTGCGCCCAGTGGCGCTGATGATGCCCATGGTCACGGTCTGGCCGACCCCGAACGGGTTGCCGATGGCCAGCGACACGTCGCCGATGTGAATGGTGTCGGAACGGCCGATGGTGATCGCCGGCAGGTTCTTCAGGTCGATCTTCAGCACTGCCAGGTCGGTTTCCGGGTCGCTGCCGATGACCCGGGCCAGGGTCTCGCGGCCATCCTTCAGGGCCACGACGATCTGGTCGGCGCCGCTGGTCACGTGGTTGTTGGTCAGCAGGTAGCCTTCGGGGCTCATGATCACCGCCGAACCCAGGCTCGACTCCCAGCGGCGCTGCTTGGGCAGGTTGTCACCGAAGAAGCGGCGGAACTGCGGGTCTTCGAACAGCGGGTGCGAGCTCTTGTTCACCACCTTGGTGGTGTACAGGTTGACCACGGCCGGGGCGGCCAGGGTGACGGCGTCGGCATAGGACACCGGGCCCTGCATGATCCGCGAGGTCTGCGGGGCCTGTTGCAGGTTGACGTCCTGGCTGGGCAGGCCGACCCATTCCGGAAAGCGCTGGATGATCAGCATGGCGACCAGTACGCCAGTAAGCAGGGGCCAGCCAAAGTAACGCAAAGCCTTGAACATGAACGAATCCTGGAAAGAGCGAAGACCGGTGGGCGCACGGTGGGGCATGAGCGCGCGCGATCATACACCGGTTCCCCCAGTGCCGGCGACGGCCCATAATGGCCGGCATTATACGGGCGTTGCGTGGGCGTTGTGCCCGATAAAAATGCAGATTTCGAGGAGATTTTCATGGCCGTCGCTCTGAACACCCTGGTCGAGGAAGCCGAGCGTTACCTGGGCAGCGCGAAGATCCAGGATTACTGCCCCAATGGCCTGCAGGTCGAGGGCCGGCCGCAGGTCAGCCGCATCGTCAGCGGGGTCACCGCCAGCCAGGCGCTGCTGGATGCGGCGGTCGAGGCCGAGGCCGACCTGGTGCTGGTGCACCATGGCTATTTCTGGAAGGGGGAAAACCCGTGCGTCACCGGCATTCGCCAGCGCCGCTTGAAGACCTTGCTGAACAACGATATCAGCCTGCTGGCGTTCCACCTGCCGCTGGACGTGCACCCGGACGTGGGCAACAACGTGCAGCTGGCGCGGCAGCTGGAGATAACCGTCGAAGGCCCGCTGGACCCGGAAAACCCCAAGGTGGTCGGGCTGGTCGGTTCGCTGGCCGAGCCGCTGACCGCACGCGACTTTGCCCGTCGTGTGCAGGAAGTGCTGGGGCGCGAGCCGTTGCTGGTCGAGGGTGAGCAGATGATCCGCCGGGTCGGCTGGTGCACCGGCGGTGGCCAGGGCTACATCGACACCGCGATCGCCGCCGGGGTCGACCTGTACCTGACCGGGGAAGCCTCCGAGCAGACCTACCACAGCGCGCGCGAGAACGGCATCAGCTTCATTGCCGCCGGGCACCATGCCACCGAGCGCTATGGGGTACAGGCGCTGGGCGACTACCTGGCGCGGCGGTTTGCTGTCGAGCACCTGTTCATCGATTGCCCGAACCCGATCTGACTACGGCGTGGCTTTCTTCGCGGGCAAGTTTCGCGGGCAGGCCCGCGAAGAGGCCCAAAACTTCAGTCATATGGTTAGATTTTTTCGATCTAGCCGGCCGCCTAAATAGAAGCACCCGCTGTGATAAAGTGGCTCGCTCGAACACGGCCCGCAGGCCGTCCATAAGATCGTTTTTCGTGAGTAGCCATGGTCGACAAACTGACGCACTTGAAACAGCTGGAGGCGGAGAGCATCCACATCATCCGCGAGGTGGCCGCCGAGTTCGACAACCCGGTGATGCTGTACTCGATCGGCAAGGATTCCGCCGTGATGCTGCACCTGGCGCGCAAGGCCTTCTTCCCGGGCAAGCTGCCGTTCCCGGTGATGCACGTCGACACCCAGTGGAAGTTCCAGGAGATGTATCGCTTCCGCGACAAGATGGTCGAGGAAATGGGCCTGGAGCTGATCACCCACGTCAACCCCGAGGGCGTGGCGCAGGGTATCAACCCGTTCACCCATGGCAGCTCCAAGCACACCGACATCATGAAGACCCAGGGCCTGAAGCAGGCGCTGGACAAATATGGCTTCGATGCCGCCTTCGGTGGCGCGCGCCGCGACGAAGAGAAGTCGCGGGCCAAGGAGCGTGTGTACTCGTTCCGTGACAGCAAGCACCGCTGGGACCCGAAGAACCAGCGCCCCGAGCTGTGGAACGTGTACAACGGCAAGGTCAACAAGGGCGAGTCGATCCGGGTCTTCCCGCTGTCGAACTGGACCGAGCTGGACATCTGGCAGTACATCTACCTCGAAGGCATCCCGATCGTGCCGCTGTACTTCGCTGCCGAGCGTGAGGTCATCGAGAAGAACGGCACCCTGATCATGATCGACGACGAGCGCATCCTCGAACATCTCAGCGATGAAGAGAAGGCCCGCATCGTCAAGAAGAAGGTGCGTTTCCGTACCCTTGGCTGCTACCCGTTGACGGGTGCTGTCGAGTCGCAAGCCGAGACCCTGACGGACATCATCCAGGAAATGCTCCTGACCCGTACGTCCGAACGCCAGGGCCGTGTCATCGACCACGATGGCGCCGGCTCCATGGAAGACAAGAAACGCCAAGGCTACTTCTAATTTCAGGGTTACTCCATGTCGCACCAATCTGATCTGATCAGCGAGGACATCCTCGCCTACCTGGCCCAGCACGAGCGCAAGGAACTGCTGCGTTTCCTCACCTGCGGCAACGTCGACGACGGCAAGAGCACCCTGATCGGGCGCCTGCTGCACGACTCGAAGATGATCTACGAGGACCACCTCGAGGCCATCACCCGTGATTCGAAGAAAGTCGGCACCACTGGCGAAGAAGTCGACCTGGCGCTGCTGGTCGACGGCCTGCAGGCCGAGCGCGAGCAGGGCATCACCATCGATGTCGCCTACCGCTACTTCTCCACCGCCAAGCGCAAGTTCATCATCGCCGACACCCCGGGCCACGAGCAGTACACCCGCAACATGGCCACCGGCGCGTCCACCTGCGACCTGGCGATCATCCTGGTCGATGCCCGCTACGGCGTGCAGACCCAGACCCGCCGCCACAGCTACATTGCCTCGCTGCTGGGCATCAAGCACATCGTGGTCGCGGTCAACAAGATGGACCTCAAGGGCTTCGACCAGGGCGTGTTCGAGTCGATCAAGGCCGACTACCTGAAGTTTGCCGAAGCCATCAACCTGGTGCCGAGCAGCCTGCACTTCGTGCCGATGTCGGCGCTCAAGGGTGACAACGTGGTCAACCACAGCGAGCGTTCGCCGTGGTACGCCGGCCCGACGCTGATGGAAATCCTCGAAACCGTCGAGGTTTCGGCCGACCGCAACTTCACCGACCTGCGTTTCCCGGTGCAGTACGTCAACCGCCCGAACCTGAACTTCCGCGGCTTCGCCGGCACCATCGCCAGCGGCGTGGTGCACAAGGGCGATGAAATCGTCGTGCTGCCGTCGGGCAAGAGCAGCCGGGTCAAGTCCATCGTCACCTACGAGGGTGAGCTGGAAAACGCCGGCCCCGGCCAGGCCGTGACCCTGACCATGGAAGACGAGATCGACATCTCCCGTGGCGACCTGCTGGTGCATGCCGACAACGTCCCGCCGGTTACCGACCAGTTCGATGCCATGCTGGTGTGGATGGCCGAGGAGCCGATGCTGCCGGGCAAGAAGTACGACATCAAGCGCGCCACCAGCTACGTGCCGGGCTCGATTGCCAGCATCACCCACAAGGTCGATGTGAACACCCTGGAGCAGGGCGCTGCCAGCGCGCTGCAACTGAACGAGATCGGCCGGGTCAAGGTATCGCTGGACGCCCCGATCGCCCTGGACGGCTATGACAGCAACCGCACCACCGGTGCGTTCATCGTCATCGATCGCCTGACCAACGGCACTGTCGGCGCTGGGATGATCATCGCCCCGCCAGTACTGCCGCACGGCAGCACCGGCCACCACGGCAAGCAGGCTCACGTTTCCACCGAAGAACGTGCCCTGCGCTTCGGCCAGCAGCCGGCCACTGTGCTGTTCAGCGGCTTGTCCGGCGCTGGCAAGAGCACCCTGGCCTATGCCGTGGAGCGCAAGCTGTTCGACATGGGCCGTGCGGTGTACGTACTCGACGGCCAGAACCTGCGCCATGACCTGAACAAGGGCCTGCCGCAGGACCGTGCCGGCCGCACCGAGAACTGGCGCCGCGCCGCCCATGTGGCGCGCCAGTTCAACGAAGCCGGCCTGCTGACCCTGGCTGCGTTCGTGGCCCCGGATGCCGAAGGCCGTGAACAGGCCAAGGCCCTGATCGGCAAGGAGCGCCTGGTGACCGTTTACGTCCAGGCTTCGCCATTGGCCTGCCGTGAGCGTGACCCGCAAGGCCTGTATGCAGCCGCCGGCGACAACATCCCGGGCGAAAGCTTCCCGTACGATGTGCCGCTGGATGCCGACCTGGTGATCGACACCCAGACCACCAGCGTGGACGAGGGCGTGAAACAGGTGCTGGATGTACTGCGTCAGCGTGGCGCGATCTAAGCGCTAGCCTGCAAGAAAAACCCCGCCTCGGCGGGGTTTTTTGTTTGCCCGGCATGCTTGCGCGGCCGCTCCTACAAAGGTCGCGCAAGGAATTCAGATATGTTTTTCCGATACCGGAATCACTCGTCGTTCTTTGACTGCCTTGTAGGAAAAACTGGAGTAGATCTCTTTCACCCCTGGCAATCGCTGCAGTACTTCGCGGGTGAATTCACCAAACGACTCCAGGTCCCGCGCCAATATTTCCAGCAGGAAGTCATAACGCCCGGAAATATTATGACAGGCGACTATCTCGGGAATTTCCATCAGCCGCTGTTCGAACGCCAGTGCCATGTCCTTGGTGTGCGAGTCCATCATGATGCTGACGAACGCGGTAACACCGAAGCCCAGCGATTTAGGCGAAAGGATCGCCTGGTAGCCGGTGATGTAACCGTTGTCTTCCAGCAGCTTTACCCGCCGCCAGCAGGGCGAGGTGGTCAGTGCCACCTGGTCGGCCAGTTCGGCAATGGTCAGGCGGGCGTTGTCCTGCAGGGCGGCGAGCAGGGCGCGGTCGGTACGGTCGAGGCTTGAAGGCATTTTTTGCCCTCCTGATCCGGTAATTATTGTTTTTGTTCCAACAAGCGCGCGATTGCGTGGGTCATTTTGGAAAAAATCGGGCAGCTCGGTGGCATAAGCTTATAACAAACCACAAGAGGCTGTTGCGATGCGCGGCTCCGATAACAACACCGGTTTTTCCACGCGGGCCATTCATCATGGCTATGACCCGCTTTCCCACGGTGGCGCCCTGGTGCCGCCGGTGTACCAGACCGCAACCTACGCCTTCCCCAACGTCGAGTACGGCGCTGCGTGCTTTGCCGGCGAGCAACCGGGGCACTTCTACAGCCGCATTTCCAACCCCACCCTGGCCCTGCTCGAACAGCGCATGGCCTCGCTTGAAGGGGGCGAGGCGGGCTTGGCCCTGGCGTCGGGCATGGGCGCGATTACCTCGACGATCTGGACCCTGCTGCGGCCCGGCGACGAGTTGATCGTCGGGCGCACCTTGTACGGCTGCACCTTCGCCTTCCTGCACCATGGCATTGGCGAGTTCGGGGTGAAAATCCGCCATGTCGACCTGAATGACGGCAAGGCACTGAAAGCGGCGATCAACAGCAAAACGCGGATGATCTACTTCGAAACCCCAGCCAACCCCAACATGCAACTGGTGGATATCGCGGCGGTTGCCGAGGCCGTGCGCGGGCACGATGTACATGTGGTGGTCGACAATACCTACTGCACGCCGTACCTGCAGCGGCCGCTGGAGCTGGGGGCTGATCTGGTGGTGCATTCGGCCACCAAGTACCTCAGCGGCCACGGCGATATCACCGCCGGCCTGGTGGTGGGGCGCAAGGCGCTGGTCGACCGCATCCGCCTGGAAGGCCTGAAGGACATGACCGGCGCGGTACTGTCGCCGCACGACGCCGCGCTGTTGATGCGCGGCATCAAGACCTTGGCGCTGCGCATGGACCGCCATTGTGCCAATGCCATGCAGATCGCGCAGTTTCTCGCGCGGCAGCCGCAGGTGGAGTTGATTCACTACCCGGGGTTGCCATCGTTTGCCCAGTACGAACTGGCGCAGCGGCAGATGCGTCTGCCAGGCGGGATGATCGCCTTCGAACTCAAGGGCGGTATCGAGGCGGGCCGGCGTTTCATGAACGCGCTACAGCTGTTCGCCCGCGCGGTGAGCCTGGGCGATGCGGAGTCACTGGCGCAGCATCCGGCGAGCATGACCCATTCCAGCTATACGGCGCAGGAGCGGGCGCACCACGGGATTTCGGAGGGACTGGTGCGGTTGTCGGTGGGGCTGGAGGATGTGGAAGACCTGCTGGCGGATGTCGAGCAGGCATTGCAGGCTTGCAGCTAGGTTGCCTGGGCCGGCCTCTTCGCGGGCACGCCCGCTCCCACAGGTATCACACGGATTTCAAATGCTGTGGTGTACCTGTGGGAGCGGGCGAGCCCGCGAAGAGGCCAGTGAATCCAGCCCACAAAAAAGGCCTCTTGCGAGGCCTTTGTCATGTTCGGCAGATCAGCGCTTGAGCCCGTAGCTCTCGTCGAGCATGCCCGGCGAGTTCGGCGCCTTCGGTGCGTAGTCGCGCGGCACTTCGGCGTCCTTCGGCGGGGTCAGGCGGTCGCGCGGGCCTTGCGCTGCCTCGGAGTGCAGGGCCGCCAGCAGGCGTTGGCGAGTGACGTCGTCGAGGGCCAGGCTGTTGGCGCCTTCGGCCAGGTGATCCTGCACGTCCTGATAGCTCTGGGTCAGCTTCTTGACCAGTACGGCAGTGCTGTTGAAATGAGTTACCACTTCGTTCTGATAGCTGTCGAAGCGCTTCTGGATATCATCCAGTTGACGTTGGGTGCTGCTCGGTGCTGCATTGGGCAGCAGGCGAGCGACGACGAAACCGACCACCACGCCGATGACCAGGGCCAGGGTCGGCAACAACCAAACAAGGAGCGAGAGTTCCACGAGTCCTTCCTCTATAAACGGCTTTGCTTTACGTTAACGGCTCAGACCTGCGCTGTATACCGCGAGCGATCGCAAATCAGAACAGAATTCCTCACCTAGACGAATCGACCCCTTCCGAGGTCACGGAGTAGTGCCTTGCTTGTCCGCGAAACCCCTTTGTTCATCGATGGCCCCAGCGGCCAGCTGGAAGCCTTGTATCTGGACGTGGCCGATGCCCGTGGCGCGGTGCTGATCTGCCACCCCAACCCGGTCCAGGGCGGCACCATGCTCAACAAGGTGGTCTCGACCCTGCAACGCACCGCCCGTGATGCCGGCTATGTGACCCTGCGTTTCAACTACCGGGGCGTCGGCCAGAGCGCCGGCAGCCATGACATGGGCGCTGGCGAAGTGGCCGATGCCGAGGCTGCCGCGGCCTGGCTGCGCGAAAAGCACCCCGGGCTGCCGCTGGTGCTGATGGGCTTCTCGTTCGGTGGCTTTGTCGCCATCAGCCTGGCCGGCCGCCTGGAAGCCGCCGGAGTAACCCTGCAGCAGCTGTTCATGATCGCCCCGGCGGTGATGCGCCTGACGCCGGAATTTGCGCTGCCGCAGCAGTGCCCGATCATCGTGGTGCAGCCTGACACCGATGAAGTCGTTGCGCCGCAGCTGGTTTACGAATGGTCCGACAGCCTGTCGCGCCCCCATGAGCTGCTGAAAGTGGCAGAATGCGGACACTTCTTCCATGGCAAGCTGACCGATCTGAAGGATCTGCTGCTGCCGCGCCTTTCGAACTGAGCCAAGCCTGAATAAGCGAACACCCATGACCACGCGCATTCTTACCGGTATCACCACCACCGGCACTCCGCACCTGGGCAACTATGCCGGCGCCATCCGCCCGGCCATCCTTGCCAGCCAGCAGCCCGGCGTCGACTCGTTCTATTTCCTGGCGGACTACCACGCGCTGATCAAGTGCGACGACCCGCTGCGCATCCAGCGCTCGCGCCTGGAAATCGCCGCCACCTGGCTGGCCGGTGGCCTCGACCCGGACAAGGTGACCTTCTACCGCCAGTCCGACATTCCGGAAATCCCCGAACTGACCTGGCTGCTGACCTGCGTCAGCGCCAAAGGCCTGCTCAACCGCGCGCACGCCTACAAGGCCTCGGTGGACAAGAACCTGGAAAACGGCGAAGACCCGGATGCCGGGGTGACCATGGGCCTGTACAGCTACCCCGTGCTGATGGCTGCCGACATCCTGATGTTCAACGCCAACAAGGTGCCGGTCGGGCGTGACCAGATCCAGCACGTGGAAATGGCCCGTGACATCGGCCAGCGCTTCAACCACCTGTTCGGCCAGGGCAAGGACTTCTTCGCCTTGCCGGAGGCGGTGATCGAGGAAAGCGTGGCGACCCTGCCGGGTCTGGACGGGCGCAAGATGTCCAAGAGCTACGACAACACCATCCCGTTGTTCGCCAGCGCCAAGCAAATGAAGGACGCCATTTCGCGCATCGTCACCGACTCGCGCGCCCCCGGCGAAGCGAAAGACCCCGACAACGCCCACCTGTTCACCCTGTTCCAGGCCTTCTCGACGCCGGCACAATGCGCCGAGTTCCGCGAGGAACTGCTGCAAGGCCTGGGCTGGGGCGAGGCCAAGCAGCGCCTGTTCCAGCTGCTGGACGGCCAGCTGGCGGAGAAGCGCGAGTACTACCACCAGCTGATTGCCCGCCCGGCAGACCTGGAAGACATTCTGCTGGCCGGTGCCGCCAAGGCGCGCAAGATCGCCACGCCGTTCCTCGAACAACTGCGCGAAGCCGTTGGCCTGCGTTCGTTCCGCGCCGATGTGCAAACCAGCACCGAAGTGAAGAAAAAGGCCGCCAAGAGCGCGCGGTTCGTCAGCTTCCGTGATGAAGACGGCAGCTTCCGTTTCCGCCTGCTGGGCGCCGACGGTGAACAGTTGCTGCTGTCGCGCAGCTTCGCCGACGGCAAGAGCGCCGGTGCCGTGAGCAAACAGCTGCAACAAGGTGGCGAGGCAGATGTGCGCGTCGAGGGCCTGGGCTTCGGTCTGTGGCTTAACGGCGAACAGGTCGCCGACGGGCCGCAGTTCGACAACGCCGAGGCGCGCGATGCGGCCATCGAAAGCCTGCGTGTAGCCTTGGCGCCGCAACCAGACTGATGTGGGAGCGGGCGCGCCCGCGAAACAGGCGCCGCGGAGCATGGCACCGGCCTTGCCGGTGTTCGCGGGCACGCCCGCTCCCATAGACTGATTGCCATTAAGCGGGCCTGTCGCTACAGTGACGGCCCGTTTTTTGTTGCCCCGCTAACGAAATCATGACGCCCCTAGAACGATATCAAGCAGATCTGAAACGTCCCGACTTCTTTCATGATGCGGCGCAGGAAACTGCGGTGCGTCACCTGCAGCGCCTGTACGACGACCTGGTGCACGCGCAGAACAACAAGCCGGGCATGTTCGGCAAGCTGTTCGGCAGGAAGGAGCAGACCCCGGTCAAGGGCCTGTACTTCTGGGGTGGGGTAGGGCGCGGCAAGACCTACCTGGTCGATACCTTCTTCGAGGCGCTGCCGTTCAAGCAGAAGATGCGTACGCACTTCCACCGCTTCATGAAGCGTGTGCACGAGGAAATGAAAACCCTCAAGGGCGAGAAGAACCCGCTGACCATCATCGCCAAACGCTTCAGCGAAGAAGCCAAGGTAATCTGCTTCGACGAATTCTTCGTCTCGGACATTACCGACGCGATGATCCTCGGCACCTTGATGGAGGAGCTGTTCAAGAACGGCGTATCGTTGGTGGCGACATCCAACATCGTGCCGGACGGCCTGTACAAGGACGGCCTGCAACGCGCGCGCTTCCTGCCAGCGATCGCCATGATCAAGCAGTACACCGAGGTGGTGAACGTCGACAGCGGGGTCGATTATCGCCTGCGTCACCTGGAGCAGGCCGAACTGTACCACTACCCGCTCGATGAGGCGGCGCACCAGAGCCTGCGCGCCAGCTTCAAGGCATTGACCCCTGAGTGCACCCAGGCGGTCGAGAACGACGTGCTGATGATCGAGAATCGCCCGATCCAGGCCCTGCTGACCTGTGACGATGTGGCCTGGTTCGACTTCCGCGCCCTGTGCGATGGCCCGCGTAGCCAGAACGACTACATCGAGCTGGGCAAGATCTTCCATGCCGTGCTGCTGAGCAACGTCGAGCAGATGGGCGTCACCACCGACGACATCGCCCGGCGCTTCATCAACATGGTGGACGAGTTCTACGACCGCAACGTCAAGCTGATCATCTCGGCCGAGGTGGAGCTGAAGGACCTGTATACCGGCGGGCGCCTGGCCTTCGAGTTCCAGCGTACCCTGAGCCGGTTGCTGGAGATGCAGTCGCACGAATTCCTGGCGCGCGCGCACAAGCCGTAAAGTTGCTTGGGGCCGCTTTGCGGCCCATCGCGACACAAGGCCGCTCCTACAGCAATAGCGTATCCCTGTAGGAGCGGCCTTGTGTCGCGATGGGCTGCAAAGCGGCCCCCTGGCCTTCAGGCCTCCTGCATGAACTGCTGCCGATACTGGTTCGGCGACAACTCCGTGTGCTGACGGAACAGCCGCGCGAAGAAACTGGCATCGTCATAGCCGACTTCATAGCTGATGGTCTTGATGCTCTTGCGCGTACTCGACAGCAGGCCCTTGGCCGTCTCGATCCGTAGCCGTTGCAGGTAGTGCAGCGGCTTGTCGCCGGTCGCTCCCTGGAAGCGGCGCATGAAGTTGCGGATGCTCATGCCGTGGTTGCGGGCCACGTCCTCGAAGCGGAACTTGTCGGCGAAGTGTTCCTCCAGCCAGTGCTGGATCTGCAGGATGATCAGGTCCTGGTGCAGCTTCTGGCCGCCAAAGCCCATGCGCCCCGGGGTGTAGTTGCGCTGCACCTCGTAGAGGATGTCACGGGACACGGCGCGGGCCACGTTGGCGCCGCAGAAACGCTCGATCAGGTAGATGTACAGGTCGCAGGCCGAGGTGGTGCCGCCGGCGCAATACAGGTTGTCGGCGTCGGTCAGGTGCTTGTCCTGGTTCAGCCGGATCTTCGGGAAGCGCTCGGCAAAGCTGTTGAAGAAACGCCAGTAGGTGGTCGCCTCCTTGCCGTCGAGCAGGCCGGACTCGGCCAGCCAGAATACACCGCTGGCCTCGGCGCACAGCACCGCGCCACGTGCATGCTGCTCGCGCAACCATGGCAGCACTTGTGGGTAACGCTGCAGCAAGTTGTCGAAATCGTCCCAGAAGGCCGGCAGGATGATCACGTCGGCATCGTCCAGGCCACCGTCGACCGGCAACTGCACATTGCTGAAGCTGTCCACGGGCTGGCCGTCCGGGCTCACCAGGCGAATCTCGAACATGGGCTGCAGGCCCAGGCCAAGCTGCTTGCCGTAGCGCAGGCTGGCGAGGTGGAAGAAGTCCTTGGCCTGCATCAGGGTCGAAGCGAACACCTTGTCAATGGCCAGGATGCTGACGCGCCGCAACGACGCGGAGGGTTGGGTAAACATCATTGTCATTGTTCTTATAGGGTAGAGTGGTCAATCACCGGCTGGATCGTCTTATTTTTTGGCGATGCTGTCCAGCCTGTGCAACTGGGAGCCGTTGCGCGACCCCCTTTCGGCTCAAGGCGCCGGGTTCGGCTGCTGCTGGTGAATCGCCTCGATCGCCGCCAGCAGCTCATCGCTCAGCTTCAGCTCCAGGCTGGCCAGGTTGCTGTCCAGCTGCGCGAGGCTGGTCGCGCCAATGATGTTGCTGGTCACGAAGGGCTGCCGGGTGACGAATGCCAGGGCCATCTGCGCCGGGTCCAGGCCGTGCTCGCGGGCCAGCTGCACATACCGGCTGCAGGCGGCCACGGTCTGCGGGTTGGAATAGCGGGCAAAACGGCTGAACAGGGTCAGGCGCGCATTGGCTGGCCGCGCGCCGTTCTCGTACTTGCCCGAGAGCATGCCGAAGGCCAGCGGCGAGTAGGCCAGCAGGCCGCACTGCTCGCGGATGGCCACTTCCGCCAGGCCCACTTCGAAGCTGCGGTTGAGCAGGTTGTACGGGTTCTGGATCGACACCGCCCGCGGCCAGCCACGGCTCTCGGCCAACTGCAGGAACTTCATGGTGCCCCACGGTGTTTCGTTGGACAGGCCGATGTGGCGGATCTTGCCGGCACGCACCTGCTCGTCGAGCACTTCGAGGGTTTCTTCCAGCGGGGTGAAGTGGTCCTGTGGCAGGTGCTGGTAGCCCAGCTTGCCGAAGAAGTTGGTGCTGCGCTCCGGCCAGTGCAACTGGTACAGGTCGATGCGGTCGGTTTGCAGGCGCTTGAGGCTCTCGTCCAGCGCCGCGACGATGTGCTGGCGGTTGTGCTTGAGCTGGCCGTCGCGAATGTGGCTGATGCCGTTGCCCGGGCCGGCGACCTTGCTGGCCAGCAGCCAGTCGTCGCGATCACCCCTGGCGCGGAACCAGTTGCCGATGATGCGCTCGGTGGCGGCGTAGGTTTCGGGGCGGGGCGGCACCGGGTACATTTCGGCGGTGTCGATGAAGTTGACCCCGGCGGCCTTGGCCCGGGCAATCTGCTCGAAGGCCTCGGCCTGGTCGTTCTGTTCGCCCCAGGTCATGGTGCCCAGGCACAGGGCGCTGACGTTGAGGTCGGTACGGCCGAGCTGGCGGTATTCCATCGGGTAGACACTCCTTGGCAATGAAAGCTCATCAAAGCAGGTTGAAAAATTTCGCGCAATCTGGATAATTCGGCCCCTCTCCGTGTGGCGGAAGTGATGCACCACCACGCAGGAAGAACCCCGTCGAACGTTGGCGTGCCTGACCCGAGCCCCCAAAAGCGTCAGTGTTCGGCTGCGCGCTTGCCCTTGGCAAGCTGTGCACTATCCAGTAAGATTCGCCGTCTATTTTTCGCTGGGCGGCCTCTGAGGCTTTAGAGAATGAAAACTTTTACTGCTAAACCGGAAACAGTAAAGCGCGAGTGGTTCGTAGTCGACGCCGCTGGCCAGACCCTGGGTCGTCTGGCTACCGAAATCGCTAGCCGTCTGCGTGGCAAACACAAGCCAGAATACACCCCTCACGTTGACACCGGCGACTACATCGTCGTTATCAACGCCGAGCAGGTTCGTGTGACTGGTGCCAAGTCTTCCGACAAGATGTACTACTCCCACTCCGGTTTCCCGGGCGGTATCAAGGAAATCAACTTCGAGAAGTTGATCGCCAAGGCCCCTGAGCGTGTTATCGAAACTGCGGTCAAAGGCATGCTGCCGAAGAACCCGCTGGGTCGCGACATGTACCGCAAGCTGAAAGTGTACGCGGGTGCTGCTCACCCACACACTGCTCAGCAGCCTCAAGAACTGAAGATCTAACGGGATAGTTCATTATGTCGGCGACTCAAAACTACGGCACTGGCCGTCGCAAGACCGCAACCGCTCGCGTATTCCTGCGTCCGGGTACTGGTAACATTTCCATCAACAACCGTTCTCTGGACGTGTTCTTCGGTCGTGAAACCGCTCGCATGGTTGTTCGTCAGCCGCTCGAGCTGACCGAAACCGTCGAGAAGTTCGACATCTACGTCACCGTTTCCGGTGGTGGTGTCAGCGGTCAGGCCGGTGCGATCCGTCACGGTATCACCCGCGCTCTGATGGAATACGACGAAACCCTGCGTGGCGCTCTGCGTCGTGCTGGCTACGTCACCCGCGACGCTCGTGAAGTCGAGCGTAAGAAAGTGGGTCTGCGTAAAGCGCGTAAGCGTCCTCAGTACTCCAAGCGTTAATACCGCTTCGGCAGTCGAAAAAAGCCCGGTTCCTTGGAACCGGGCTTTTTTTATGTCTTGAACTAACCTGTCAGCATGTCAGTGACCACTTGTCGCATAGACACAGATCAAGCAAAGCGTGGGTAGGCGCCCTTGGTCGGGGTAATCACCTTGTCAGTGTGTGGATTTGTTTCTTACCATGGCGGCCAATTTTTAGTGCCACTGACACAACCTAAGTACAGGTCTGGTTCAACAGGCCAAGCAAGCTGATGGGAGAGGACTGAATGAGCAATGACGGCGTCAACGCAGGCCGGCGCCGCTTCCTCGTAGCCGCGACATCTGTAGTCGGGGCGGCGGGGGCAGTGGGGGCTGCGGTACCGTTCGTGGGGTCATGGTTTCCCAGTGCCAAGGCGAAAGCCGCAGGTGCACCGGTGAAGGTCAATATTGCCAAGGTCGAGGCCGGGCAGCAGATGGTGGCCGAGTGGCGGGGCCAGCCTGTGTTCATCGTGCGGCGAACGGATGAAATCCTTGGCAACCTGAAGAAAGTCGCTGGTGATTTGGCCGACCCCGAGTCCAAGGCGTCGGTACAGCCAACCTACGTTGACCCGCAGGTTCGTTCGATCAAGCCGGAAATCCTTATCCTCGTCGGGTTGTGCACGCACCTCGGCTGCTCACCCACCTTCCGCCCGGAAGTCGCGCCTGCCGACCTCGGCCCGAAATGGGTTGGTGGTTACTTCTGCCCTTGCCACGGCTCCCACTATGACCTGGCTGGTCGTGTCTACAAGTCGCAGCCGGCACCTCTCAACCTGCCCGTGCCACCGCACTCTTACGAGTCGGACGAGATCGTCGTCATCGGCGTTGACCAGGAGAACGCATGATGAGCAAGTTCATGGACTGGATTGATGCTCGCTTCCCCGCCTCCAAGATGTGGGAAGACCACCTGAGCAAGTATTACGCACCCAAGAACTTCAACTTCCTGTACTTCTTCGGCTCCCTCGCGTTGCTGGTGCTGGTCAACCAGATCGTCACCGGCGTGTGGCTGACCATGAGCTTCACCCCCTCGGCGGAAGAGGCGTTCGCCTCGGTCGAGTACATCATGCGTGACGTGGAGTACGGCTGGATCCTGCGCTACCTGCACTCTACCGGTGCGTCGGCGTTCTTCATCGTGGTCTACCTGCACATGTTCCGCGGCCTGCTCTACGGCTCCTATCAGAAGCCGCGCGAGCTGGTATGGCTGTTCGGCATGCTGATCTACCTGGCGTTGATGGCTGAAGCCTTCATGGGCTACCTGCTGCCGTGGGGGCAGATGTCCTACTGGGGTGCCCAGGTGATCATCTCGCTGTTCGGTGCCATCCCGGTGATCGGTGGCGACCTCACCCAGTGGATTCGCGGTGACTACCTGATCTCGGGCATTACCCTGAACCGCTTCTTCGCCCTGCACGTCGTCGCCCTGCCGATCGTGATCCTCGGCCTGGTGGTGTTGCACATCCTTGCCTTGCACGAAGTGGGTTCGAACAACCCTGATGGCGTCGACATCAAGAAGAAAAAGGACGAAAACGGCATCCCGCTGGACGGTATTCCGTTCCACCCGTACTACACCGTCAAGGATATTGTCGGGGTGGTGGTGTTCCTCTTCGTGTTCTGCGCCGTGGTGTTCTTCTTCCCGGAAATGGGCGGTTATTTCCTGGAAAAACCGAACTTCGAGCAAGCCAACGCCTTCAAGACCCCTGAGCACATCGCGCCTGTGTGGTACTTCACGCCGTTCTACGCGATCTTGCGTGCCGTGCCTGACAAGCTGATGGGTGTGATCGCCATGGGCGCGGCCATTGCCGTGTTGTTCGTGCTGCCCTGGCTCGACCGCAGCCCGGTGCGCTCCATGCGCTACAAGGGCTGGATCAGCAAGCTCTTCCTGCTGGTGTTCTGCATTGCCTTCGTCATCCTCGGCGTGCTGGGCGTACTGGCGCCGACACCTGGGCGTACCTTGCTGTCGCAGGTGTGCACGGTGTTGTACTTCGCCTACTTCCTGCTGATGCCGTTCTATACAAGGCTCGAGAAGACCAAACCGGTTCCGGAAAGGGTGACTGGCTGATGAAAAAGTTGATTGCAGTATTTTTGCTGGCAGTGATGCCTGCCTTTTCCTTCGCGGCTGAAACCGGTGTGGAGCTGGACAAGGTCGACATCGACCTGAGCGACAAGGCCGCCATGCAGGACGGAGCGCGTACCTTTGCCAACTATTGCATGGGTTGCCACAGCGCCAAGTTCCAGCGTTACGAGCGGGTGGCCGATGACCTGGGCATTCCTCACGAACTGATGCTCGAAAAGCTGGTGTTCACCGGTGCCAAGATCGGTGACCACATGCAGATCGGCATGAAGCCCAGTGACGCCAAGACCTGGTTCGGTGCCGCACCGCCCGATCTCACCCTGGTGGCCCGGGTGCGCGGCACCGACTGGCTGTACACCTACCTGCGCAGCTTCTATGAAGACCCGGCGCGGCCATACGGGGTGAACAACAAGGTGTTCCCGAACGTGGGCATGCCCAACGTACTGGTTGGCCTGCAGGGCAACCAGGTGATCGGTTGCAAGCAGGTGCAGACCGTGACCGATGGCAAGAAGCAGTTCGACCCATTGACCGGCAGCCCGATCACCCATGAAGCCTGTGACCAGCTGACCATTACGCCGAATTCCGGTACCCTGACGACCGAGCAGTTCGACGAGAAGGTCAAGAACCTGGTGACCTTCCTGGCCTATTCGGCCAACCCGGTCAAACTGGAAAGCCAGCGCATCGGTACCTACGTGTTGCTGTACCTGGCTTTCTTCTTCGTATTCGCCTATTTGCTCAAGCGTGAATACTGGAAGGACGTGCACTGATCACGCAGTAGTTTCTGGTTGTTGAACGCGCCCGTGGAGGCCAGGCAGAACTGCCTGGTCGCCACGGGCGCGTTTTCATTTACAGTTTCACAAGCATCCCGTGCGAGGAGGCGCTACATGGGCGCAACCAACAGGTTAGCCTGCTATTCCGACCCCGCTGATCACTATTCTCACCGGGTACGCCTGGTGCTGGCCGAGAAGGGTATCAGCGTGCAGGTCATCGATGTCGACCCCGGTCGCCTGCCGCCCAAGCTGGTAGAGGTGAACCCTTACGGGAGCGTGCCGACCCTGGTCGATCGTGACCTGGCGTTGTATGAATCCACCGTGGTGATGGAATACCTCGAGGAGCGTTACCCGCATCCGCCGCTGATGCCGGTATACCCGGTGGCACGCGGTAACAGCCGTTTGCTGATGCACCGCATCCAGCGCGACTGGTGCGCCCTGGCCGATACCGTGCTCGATCCACGCAGCAGCGAGGCGGCCCGGAGCGAGGCGCGCAAGGCCCTGCGCGAAAGCCTGACCGGGGTCTCGCCATTGTTCGGCGAGTTCGCCTGCTTCATGAGCGATGAGCAAAGCCTGGTCGATTGTTGTCTACTGCCCATACTCTGGCGTTTGCCGGTATTGGGTATCGAGTTGCCGCGGCAAGCCAAGCCGCTGCTGGATTACATGGAGCGGCAGTTCGCCCGCGAGCCTTTCCAGGCGAGCCTGTCCTCCGTAGAACGTGAAATGCGCAAGCTTTAAGGAGCCGTTGATGAACTCCAGTCGCCCCTATCTGGTTCGAGCACTGTACGAGTGGATCGTCGACAACGATTGCACCCCCCATATGCTGGTCAACGCCGAATACCCAAAGGTCCAGGTGCCGGACGGTTTCGCCAGCGATGGCCAGATCGTGTTGAATATCTCGCCAAACGCCGTGCGCAATCTGCACATGGATAACGATGCCGTCAGCTTCGAAGGTCGTTTCAGTGGCGTGGCTCATTCGTTGTTCGTGCCGTCTGGCGCGATCCTGGGCATTTATGCGCGGGAGAATGGCCAGGGTATGGTCTTCGAGCTGGAGCCATCGCAGGATGACATGCTCGACGACGAGGACGAAGTGCAACCGGACGATGACGGCCCACCGGAAGGTGGCGGGCAGCCACCGCGCCCAAGCGGCCGACCAAGCCTCAAAGTGGTCAAGTAATGAAAAAGGCGACCTGTTCAGGTCGCCTTTTTCTTGCCGCCAGTATCGGATTACAGGTCGCTGATGGTGCGAACCTGGTCCTTGTTGATGCGGGTGCGCTTGCCGTCGAGTTGCTGGAACTCGTAGAAACCGGTATCGGCGTCGTATTCCGGTACGTCGACCGTCTGGATTTCACGGCCGTCGTTGAGGGTGATCTGGCTAGGGGTTGAGCAGCCGGCCAGAGTGGCGAAGGTGCCGATCAGCAAGGCGGGCAGCAGCAGCTTTTTCATGCGGTGTTTCCTGGATATCCGAAGGGGTGGAGCATTGTTGTTGCCTGCCATGGCCCTGTCGCCGGTTGCCGGCGACAGGGCCATGGCAGGCAATGAATCAGTCGATGTACTCGAACAGCTTGACGATCTTCTGCACGCCCGACACGCCCTGCACCACGGCGGTAGCCGAGTTGGCCTCCTGCTGGGTTACCAGGCCGAGCAGGTAGACGATACCGTTTTCGGTAATGACCTTGATGCGCGAGCTGGGCACGGCATTGTCGGTCAGCATCTGGGCCTTGATCTTGGTGGTCAGCCAGGCGTCATTGTTGCGTGCCAGGATGGAGGAGGGCTGCATGACCTGCAGCTCGTTGTGCACTTTCTTGACCCGCTGTACCTGGCTGGCGGTTTGCTCGGCGAGGCTCTTGAGGTCGGCGCGTGGAGTCTGGCCGGCCAGCAGGACGATACCGTTGTAGCTGGTGACCACGATGTGCGAGCCCTTGTCCAGGTCAGGGCTGGCCTTGGCGATGTTGACTGCCGCCTTGGTTTCGATCAAGGAGTCGTCGATCTTGCTGCCGATGGTGCGCGTGCCGCGATCATCTTCGATCGGCGAATTGCGGGTTGAGGTCAGTACCGAGCTGCAACCGGTGATGCTCAGGCACAGGGTCAGGGCCATCAGGCCGAGGCGCATAGGGGTCATTCTTCACTCCCGAACAGTTGGCTGTCGATCAGGTCGCAGAGGCAGTGGATCGCCAGCAGGTGGACTTCCTGGATGCGCGCGGTAACCGTCGAAGGTACGCGGATTTCCACGTCTTCCGGCAGCAGCAGCGAAGCCATGCCGCCGCCGTCGCGGCCAGTCAATGCTACGACAATCATTTCGCGGTCATGTGCGGCCTGGATCGCCTGGATCACGTTGGCCGAGTTGCCGCTGGTGGAGATTGCCAGCAGAACGTCGCCGGGCTGGCCCAGGGCGCGGATCTGCTTGGAAAAGACCTCGTTGTAGCTGTAGTCGTTGGCGATGGAGGTCAGGGTCGAGCTGTCGGTGGTCAGGGCGATGGCCGGCAGGCTCGGACGCTCGCGCTCGAAGCGGTTGAGCAGCTCCGAGGAAAAGTGCTGGGCATCACCGGCCGAGCCGCCGTTCCCGCAAGCGAGCATCTTGCCCTCGTTGAGCAGCGCGTTGACCATGACCAGGCTGGCCTGCTCGATGTGCGGTGCCAGGATGTCCATTGCCTGTTGCTTGGTATCGATGCTGGCCTGGAACAGCCGGCGAATTCGGGATTGCATGTCCATCTGGTGACCTTAAGTAGGGCGGTGGCCGGCGCGACGCGCAACAAGGACCAGCCCGCGAAACATAGAGCAAAAAAATCGAAGTGGGTTCAGCATTCGAAGGCGTTTTTCAGCCATTGCAGCGGCCTGCCTGCGTGGTGGCTGCCCTGCAGGGCGACTACGTCGAAGCGGCAGGGGTGGTTGCCCCAGTGGGCCTGCTGTTGCAGGAACAGGCTGGCGGCGAGCACCAACCGTTTCTGCTTGCGCCCGTCGATACTGCCAAGGGCGCCACCGAAGCCCGCGTGCAACCGGTAGCGGACTTCGACGAATACTACTGTATCGGCGTCGAGCATGACCAGATCAAGCTCACCGCCTTTGCATCGCCAGTTGCGCGCCAGCAGTTCCAGACCCTGCCCTTGAAGGTACTCAAGGGCCTGGGTTTCTGCCGCCTGGCCGGCGCTGGTGGGCGACGCCGCGGCCATCAGCGAGGGGTGTCGGGCAGGCGCTTGACCTGGCCACCGGCGAACTCGGCCCAAGGCAGCTGGCGCTCGACACGCTGGCTGGCGTTCATGCTCAGGCTACCCGAAAGGCCCATTACCCGGTTGTCCGGCAGCGCTTTCAGCTGGCCCAGGCGCGGCGCCAGGCTATAGGCATCGACGCCCATGGCATACAGGCGACCGAGGCTGCCGGCAGCCTGTGGCCATTGCTGCACCACCTGCTGGCGCAGGCTGTTGCTGGTGTCGAGCAGCCACGGCGTTTCGCAGAAGCGGATGCCGTTCATGTCGTTGTACTGGTTGACGTCGCCGCTGGCACTGTACAGGTTCGAGGTGGCGTAGACCGGCACGTCACCAGCGTACTGGAAGTTCAGCGTCGGCTTGATCTGCTGCGCCTGTTGCGGGGTCGAGGCGAGGAAGATGAAGTCGATGTCCTGGCGGCGCGACGGCTGTGCGGCAATGCTGCCACCGACCGTGCTCTGCAGGCTCTTGGCGCGGCCTTCGCTCTGGCGCAGCTGGAACAGGTCGGCAATCTGCTGGGCCAGGGCGACCGGCTGGGCGATGCGCTCGGCGGCGAGCAGGGTGCCACCATTGCCTTCCCACTCCTGGCGGAAGGCGGCCAGCACGCGGTCACCCCATTCGCCGCTCGGTACCAGCGCCACGGCGCGCATCATGCCATCGGCGCGGGCACGGCGTGCCACTTCGCGGGCTTCGTCTTCGGCAGCCAGGCCGAACTGGAACAGCTGCGGCGGTGCCTTTTGCCCGGCATCGGCGTAGTTCAGCGCCAGGGTGGTAATTGGCAGTTGCGGTTTGCTGGCCAGCTGCTTCACCAGCGGTTTTTCCAGCGGGCCGATGACCAGTTGCACGCCAGCGGCCTGGGCCTGGCGATAGAAGTCGTCGAGCGAGCCGATGCGCGAGCTGTCGAACACCTGCACCGCGGGTGCTGGCTGGCCGGCTTGCTGGGCCTGGAAGTGGGCGGCCATGAAGCCGTCACGCAGGGCGCGGGCGACGCCGGCCAGCGGGCCGTCCTGGGGCAGCAGCAGGGCGATCTTGGTCAGCGGCTGGCTGGCCAGCTCCTTGAGCTTGGTCAGCGCCAGCGGCAGTTGCTGTGCCGCAGGGTGGCCCGGGTGCTGCTTGACCCAGGCGTCGATAGCGGCCTGTTGTTGCTCCAGGGTGCCGGCGCTTTTCACGGCGAAGGCCAGGCTGGTCCAGCCGGCCAGGGTCTGGTCGTTGACAGGCTGCTGCAGTTGCTCTGCCGGCAGCGAGGCGACCAGGGCCCAGATGGCGTCATGGTTGGCGCTGGCGGCCGGGCCGCTGAGCAGCGGGGCCAGCAGCACACGCTGCTGCGCGGCGGCCAGGGCCTGGCCATCGGCTTCAAGGGCGGCGGCGTGCACACTGTAGGTACGCACCTGCTGTTCTTCCGGCAGTTCGCCGACGCGCTGCAGGCTGGGGTGGGCCAGGGCTGTCAGGGCCGCCTTGGGCTGGTTGCGGCTCATCGCCAGTTCGGCACCGAGGGTGCTGGCGAACACCTGCTGGGCCGGTTTCAGTGGGTCCAGTGGCACCTGCTCGAGAATGCGTGCGGCGCGCGGGAAGTCCTTCTGCTTGTAGGCCAGGTCGGCCGCGCTCAGGCGCAGCAGGGCTGCGTCTTCTGCAGACTTGCTGGATGCGGCCTTTTCGAGCAGTTGCTCGATGCTGGCGTCCGGGGTGCGTGGCAGTTCGCCCAGGCTGGATGAGGGCGAGCTGGCGCAGGCTGCCAGCAGGGCAGCCAGGCAGAGGGCTGTGAACAGCCGCAGGCAAGCGATCATGTAAAGGTCCTGTTACTCGATCAAGGTGGCCGGCAATTGTACCCAAGCGCTGGCCGGGGCGCGATGTTGCCGTGTCGATCCTTCACTATAGGTGGCCTGCCAGTGGTCGTCGGCGAAGTTCTTTGCGACCTGTTGCAGGCGCTCGGGCTACAATGGCGGCTTTGATCCGGACGACAGGTGTACGCAGTGACTGATGTGCCAGGGGCTTCGAAATCCACCGTGGGGACGCTGTATGTGGTCGCCACCCCGATCGGCAACCTCGACGACATGAGCGCCCGGGCGCTGAAAGTGCTGGCGGACGTGGCCCTGATCGCGGCCGAAGATACCCGTCATTCGGTCCGCCTGCTGCAGCACTTTGGCATCGACACGCCGCTGGCGGCCTGTCATGAACACAACGAGCGTGACGAGGGCGGGCGTTTCCTTGCCAAGCTGCTGGCCGGCGAGGATGTGGCGCTGGTGTCCGACGCGGGTACGCCGCTGATCTCCGATCCGGGCTATCACCTGGTGCGCCAGGCGCGCGCGGCTGGGGTCAACGTGGTACCGGTGCCGGGTGCCTGCGCCCTGATCGCCGCCCTGTCGGCGGCCGGCCTGCCGTCGGACCGCTTCATCTTCGAAGGCTTTCTGCCAGCCAAGGCGGCGGGGCGGCGGGCGCGCCTGGAGCAGGTAAAAGAAGAGCCGCGCACGTTGATCTTCTATGAGGCACCGCACCGCATCCTGGAATGCCTCGAGGACATGGAGGCGGTATTTGGCGGCGAGCGCCCGGCGTTGTTGGCGCGCGAGCTGACCAAGACCTTCGAGACGCTCAAGGGCTTGCCCCTGGCTGAGCTGCGCGCCTTCGTGGCCGGCGACAGCAACCAGCAGCGCGGCGAATGCGTGGTGCTGGTCGGTGGCTGGAGTGCGCCCGAGGGCGAGCAGGCGATCAGTGCCGAGGCGCAGCGGGTGCTCGGGCTGCTGCTGGCCGAGTTGCCGCTCAAGCGGGCGGCGGCGCTGGCTGCGGAAATCACCGGGGTGCGCAAGAACCTGCTGTATCAATTTGCCCTGGAAAAGCAGAAGGTCGAGTAGTGGCACATTGATATAAATGCCGGTATTGCTTGTTCTTGGGCGCGCCTGCCGTTAATCTTGACGGCGGAGAGTCGATCGGACAGTCGCTGCCTGTTTTTGTTCCACAAGGACAGGGGGAGGAAAGTCCGGGCTCCACAGGGCAGAGTGCCAGGTAACGCCTGGGAGGCGCGAGCCTACGGAAAGTGCCACAGAAAATAACCGCCTAAGCACTTCGGTGCCGGTAAGGGTGAAAAGGTGCGGTAAGAGCGCACCGCACGGCTGGCAACAGTGCGTGGCTAGGTAAACCCCACTCGGAGCAAGACCAAATAGGGTTCCATCAGGCGTGGCCCGCGTCGGAACCGGGTAGGTTGCTAGAGGCGTCCAGTGATGGCCGTCGTAGAGGAATGACTGTCCTCGACAAAACCCGGCTTACAGATCGACTCTCCACCTTCCTTCCCTGCTTGATTCGATAGCAGATGCTCTCTGGTAATACCGAAAAGATCTTACTCTTCATAAATCACTTTAACTTCGAACTCCACTGGCTTGTGTGGGTTTGATTTTTCTTGTGTTTTTTTCTCCCCGGCAGTCCTTCCCCCTTCCTTTAATGCGCTAAATCTCGGTCCTGTAAGGCTTTTCCTTCCGAACGTGCCTTGACGGTGCTGCGGGCGGATTCCTATAGTGTGCGCAAGTGGCAGAAAGTGGGATGAAGTGGGTTTTCTGGCACAAAAAAGATAACATTGTGGGGAATCGCAGCCGTGTTCCGCGGAGCCAACGCCGTCAGCCTCGATGCCAAGGGACGTCTCGCCATGCCGAGCCGGTACCGTGACGAGCTCGATTCGCGTTGCAATGGTCAGCTGATCGTGACCATCGACGCCGTTGACCCCTGCTTGTGTGTTTATCCCCTCGATGAGTGGGAACAGATAGAAGCCAAGTTGCGTGCCTTGCCATCGTTGCGTGAGGAAAACCGCCGTCTGCAGCGCTTGCTGATCGGTAATGCGGTTGACCTGGAGCTCGATGGCAGCGGGCGTTTCCTGGTGCCGCCCCGTTTGCGTGAGTACGCCAAGCTCGACAAGAAGGCGATGCTGGTGGGGCAACTGAACAAATTCCAGCTGTGGGATGAAGATGCCTGGAACGCGGTTTCGGCAGCCGACCTCGCAGCTATTCAACAACCGGGTGCCATGCCCGACGAATTGCGTGACCTGATCCTGTGACCATAGATAGCGGCTTCAACCACATTACCGTCCTGCTCGACGAGGCTGTCGAGGCATTGGCCCTGCGCGCCGACGGTTGCTATCTGGACGGCACCTTCGGCCGTGGCGGACACAGCCGGCTGATTCTCAGCAAGCTCGGGCCGCAGGGGCGGCTGCTGGGGTTCGACAAGGATCCACAGGCGATTGCCACCGGGCAAGCGCTGGCGGCCGAAGACGGCCGCTTTGTCATTGTGCAGCGCAGCTTTGCCGAGCTGGGCGCGGAAGTGGCCGAGCGCGGCCTGCATGGCAAGGTCAGCGGCGTGTTGCTGGACCTGGGCGTGTCCTCGCCGCAGCTGGATGACCCGCAGCGGGGCTTCAGCTTCCTCAATGATGGCCCGCTGGACATGCGCATGAACCCGGACCAGGGCATCAGCGCCGCCGAATTCATCGCCACCGCGCCCGAGGAAGAAATCGCCCGGGTATTCAAGGAATACGGCGAAGAGCGTTTTGCCAAGCGCATGGCTCGCGCCGTGGTGCTGCGCCGCGAACAGCAGCCGTTCACCCGCACCGGCGACCTTGCCGAAGTGCTGAAGGTGGCCAACCCGGCCTGGGAGAAGGGCAAGAACCCGGCGACCCGTGCCTTCCAGGGCTTGCGCATCCATGTCAATAACGAACTCGGGGACCTCGAAACGGGCCTCGAGGCCGCGCTCGACGCGCTGGAAGTCGGTGGTCGCCTGGTGGTGATCAGTTTCCACTCGCTGGAAGACCGTATCGTCAAACTGTTCATGCGCAAGCTGGCCAAGGGTGAGGCAGACAACCTGCCGCGCAACCTGCCGGTGCAGCACAAGGCCTTCGAGCCGAAAATCAAGCTTGTCGGCAAGGCCCAGTTCGCCTCCGACGCCGAGCTCAAGGCCAACCCGCGGGCGCGTAGCGCGGTGATGCGGGTCGCGGAGAAGCTGCGGTGAGCAGGTTGTTTGCCAAACCTTTGCCAGGCGGAAGCTTCCTGATGCTTCTGCTGTTCGTTGCCGTGCTGGTTTCGGCCATCGCCGTGTCCTACAGCGCGCACTGGAACCGCCAGTTGCTCAACACCCTGTATGGCGAATTGAACGAGCGCGACAAGGCCCAGGCCGAGTGGGGCCGGCTGATTCTCGAGCAAAGCACCTGGACGGCTGCCAGCCGTATCGAAAGCCTGGCTTCCGAGCAACTGAAGATGCGCGTGCCCTCCGCTGACGAAGTACGGATGGTGGCGCCATGATGAAGCTCGAAGGCGCACTGTACCCGTGGCGCTTCCGCGTGGTGATCGCCTTGCTGGCGATCATGGTCGGTGCCATCTGCTGGCGCATCATCGACCTGCAGGTGGTCGACCGCGACTTCCTCAAGGGGCAGGGCGATGCGCGCAGCCTGCGGCACATCCCTATCCCGGCGCACCGCGGCCTGATCACTGACCGCAATGGCGAACCGCTGGCGGTCAGTACCCCGGTCACTACCCTGTGGGCCAACCCCAAGGAAATGCAGGCGTCCAAGGAGCGCTGGCCGCAGCTGGCCGCAGCGCTGGGGCAGAACCCGCAGCAGCTGATCGAGCGCCTGACCCAGCAGGCGAACAAAGAGTTCATCTACCTGGTCCGTGGCCTGACCCCGGAGCAGGGCCAGCACGTGCTCGACCTGAAAGTCCCCGGTGTATATGGCCTGGAAGAATTCCGCCGGTTCTACCCGGCCGGTGATGTCACCGCGCACATGGTCGGCTTCACCGACCTCGACGACCACGGCCGCGAAGGGGTGGAGCTGGCCTATGACGAGTGGCTGGCCGGCGTGCCCGGCAAACGGCAGGTGATCAAGGACCGGCGCGGCCGGCTGATCAAGGACATCCAGGTCACCAAGAACGCCAAGGCCGGCAAGACCTTGGCGTTGTCGATAGACCTGCGCCTGCAGTACCTGGCCACCCGGGAACTGCGCAACGCCATTGCCGAACAGGACGCCAAGGCCGGCAGCCTGGTGATCATGGACGTCAAGACCGGTGAAGTCCTGGCCATGGTCAACCAGCCGACCTACAACCCCAACAACCGTCGCAGCATGTTCCCCGCGGCGATGCGTAACCGGGCGATCATCGACGTGTTCGAGCCGGGCTCCACGGTCAAGCCGATTTCCATGAGCGCGGCACTGCAGAGTGGCCGCTGGAAACCGACCGACAAGGTCGAGGTGTACCCGGGTAGCCTGCAGATCGGTCGCTACACCATCAAGGACGTGTCCAAGAGCGAGGGGCCGATCCTCGACCTGACCGGCATCCTGATCAACTCCAGTAACGTCGGCATGAGCAAGATCGCCTTTGATATCGGCGGCGAGGCCATCTACCGGGTCATGTCCCAGGTCGGCCTGGGCCAGTACACCGGCCTTGGCTTCCCGGGCGAACGCGTCGGCAACCTGCCCAACCACCGCGAATGGCGCAAGGCCGAGACCGCGACCTTGTCGTATGGCTATGGCGTGTCGGTCACTGCCCTGCAACTGGTGCACGCCTACGCGGCGCTGGCCAACGACGGCAAGATGGTGCCGCTGTCGATCCTCAAGGTCGACAAGGCACCGGAAGCGGTGCAGGCCATACCGAAGGAAACCGCCGAAACCATCCAGGGCATGCTGCAGCAGGTGATCGAAGCGCCACGCGGTGTATTCCGCGCGCAGGTGCCGTTCTATCACGTGGCCGGCAAGTCCGGTACCGCGCGCAAGGCCACCGTGGGTTCCAAGGGCTACACCGAAAACGCCTACCGCTCGCTGTTCGCCGGCTTCGGGCCGATGAGCGACCCGCGCTACGCCATCGTCGTGGTCATCGACGAACCGGGCAAGGGCGGCTACTTCGGTGGCCTGGTTTCGGCACCGGTGTTCAGCAAGGTCATGTCCGGCACCCTGCGCCTGATGAACGTGCCGCCGGACAACCTGCCGCCACCCGCCCCTGTCGAACAATCGCAAGTCAATGCCGCAGCAACCGCCAAGGGAGGGCGTGGATGATGACAATGCCATTGAGCAAGCTTTTCGCCCACGCCAGCCGTGACCCGCTGATCCGTGAACTGAGCCTGGACAGCCGCAACGTGCGCCCGGGTGACCTGTTCCTGGCCGTGCCGGGCGCCAAGGTCGATGGCCGCGAGCATATTGCCGATGCCCTGGCCCGTGGCGCTGCCGCTGTGGCCTATGAAGAGCAGGGCGCCAACGTGCTGCCGCTGACCGAGGTGCCGCTGATCCCGGTCAAAGGCCTGGTCGCCCAGCTGTCGGATATCGCCGGTCGCTTCTATGGCGAGCCGAGTCGCCAGCTCGACCTGGTCGGCGTCACCGGCACCAACGGCAAGACCAGCGTCACCCAGCTGGTGGCCCAGGCCCTTGACCTGCTCGGCCAGCGCTGCGGCCTGATCGGCACCCTGGGTACCGGCTTCTACGGTGAACTGCAGAGCGGTCGCCTGACCACGCCGGACCCGATCGCCGTGCAGTCGACGCTCAACGACCTGAAAAAGGCTGGCGCCAAGGCTGTGGCCATGGAGGTTTCCTCCCACGCCCTGGAGCAGGGCCGTGTCGCCGCGCTGGAGTTCGACATCGCGGTGATGACCAACCTGTCCCGCGATCACCTCGACTATCACGGCAGCATGGAGGCCTACGAGGCCGCCAAGGCCAAGTTGTTCGCCTGGCCAAGCCTGCGCTGCCAGGTGGTCAACCTGGACGATGCCTTCGGCCGTCGCCTGGCCGACGACTTTGCCCGCCGCCCGAGCTTCGACCATGTCGAGACCCGGCTGCTCAGCTACAGCCTGGAAAACCCGGACGCCTCGCTGTTCTGCCGGGAAGCGCTGTTCAACGATGATGGCGTGCGGGCCACGCTGGTCACCGCCCAGGGCGAGCGTACCCTGCGCAGCCAGCTGCTGGGCCGCTTCAACCTCAGCAACATGCTCGCCGCCGTGGCCACGTTGCTGGCGCTGGACTATGCGCTGGACGAGATTCTCGACGTCACCCCGCAACTGCAGGGGCCGGTGGGCCGCATGCAGCGCCTGGGGGGCGGCGACAAGCCGCTGGTAGTGGTGGATTACGCACACACCCCGGACGCCCTGGAGAAGGTGCTCGAAGCCCTGCGCCCGCACGCGCACGGCAAGCTGCTGTGCCTGTTCGGCTGCGGCGGTGATCGTGATCGTGGCAAGCGCCCGCTGATGGCCCAGGTGGCCGAGCGCCTGGCCGACCGCGTGCTGGTCACCGATGACAATCCACGTAGCGAAGACCCGCTGCGCATCTTCGACGACATCCGCCCCGGTTTCGCCAGGCCTGCCAAGGTCGAGTTCGTCGCCGGTCGCGGCAATGCCATTGCGCACCTGATCGCCAGCGCCGCCGCCGACGACGTGGTCGTCCTGGCAGGCAAGGGGCACGAGGATTACCAGGAGATCAATGGCCAGCGCCAGGATTTCTCCGACCTGATCGAAGCCGAGAAGGCACTTGCAGCCTGGGGGGCGCCACATGCTTAAGCCGATGTCACTCAGCCAGCTGACCACAGCACTGGGTGGTCAGCAATTGGGCGCAGACGCCACGTTCACTGGGGTCAGCATCGACAGCCGTAGTGTTACTGCCGGGCAACTGTTCGTCGCCCTGGCCGGCCCGCGTTTCGATGGCCATGACTACCTGGCCGATGTGAAGGCCAAGGGCGCTGTCGCGGCGCTGGTCGAGCGCGAAGTGCCCGACGTCGACCTGCCCCAGCTGCGGGTAGTCGACTGCCGCCTGGCCCTCGGCCAGCTTGGCGCGCTGAACCGTGCCGCTTTCGCCAAGCCGGTAGTGGCCATTACCGGCTCCAGCGGCAAGACCACGGTCAAGGAGATGCTGGCCAGCATCCTGCGTACCCGTGGCCTGGTGCACGCCACCCGCGGCAACCTGAACAACGACCTCGGCGCACCGCTGACCTTGCTGGAAATCACCCCGGAGCACAGCGCCGCGGTCATCGAACTGGGCGCCTCGCGCATCGGCGAGATCCGCTACACCGTCGGCCTGACCCGACCGCAGGTGGTCATCATCAATAACGCCGGTACCGCCCACGTTGGCGAGTTCGGTGGCCCAGAGAAGATCGTCGAGGCCAAGGGCGAAATTCTCGAGGGCCTGGGCGAGGGGGGCACGGCCATCCTCAACCTGGCCGACAAGGCGTTCGGGATCTGGCGCAAGCGCGCCGGTGACCACCGCGTTATCAGTTTTGCCCTGGACAACCCGGAGGCCGACTTCCACGCCAGTGGCATCGGCCGTGATGCCCGTGGCTGCCCTTCGTTCACCTTGCACGGGCCTGACGGCAGCGTGCCGGTGCAGCTGAACCTGCTGGGTACCCATAACGTCAGCAACGCCCTGGCTGCTGCCGCTGCCGCGCATGCCGTCGGTCTGAGCCTGGACGGCATCGCCGCCGGCCTGGCCGCGGTGCAGCCGGTCAAAGGCCGCACCGTGGCGCAGCTCGCGCCGAATGGCGTGCGCGTGATCGATGACAGTTACAACGCAAATCCCACCTCCATGTGCGCGGCCATTGATATACTCGCCGGCTTTTCCGGGCGCACCGTCCTGGTGCTTGGGGATATCGGCGAACTGGGGCAATGGGCGGAAGAAGGCCACCGTCAGGTGGGCGCCTACGCATGTGGCAAGGTCGACGCCCTGTATGCCGTAGGCGCCAACATGGCGTATGCGGTACGGGCATTCGGTGCCAATGGTCGCCATTTCGCTACACAAGCTGAGCTGATCGACGCGGTTCGCGCCGAAAACGCCAGCGACACCACTATCTTGATCAAGGGCTCGCGCAGCGCTGCGATGGAAAACGTCGTGGCGGCTTTGTGCGGTGCCAGCGGGGAGAAACATTAATGCTGCTGCTGTTGGCCGAGTATCTGCAACAGTTCCACAAAGGCTTCGCGGTCTTCCAGTACCTGTCCCTGCGCGGGATCCTCGGTGTACTGACCGCGTTGTCGCTGGCGCTGTGGCTGGGGCCGTGGATGATCCGTACCCTGCAAATCCGCCAGATCGGCCAGGCCGTACGTAACGACGGCCCGCAATCGCACCTGTCCAAGTCCGGCACCCCGACCATGGGGGGCGCGCTGATCCTCTCCGCCATTGCCGTCAGCACCCTGCTGTGGGCCGACCTGACCAACCGCTACGTGTGGGTGGTGCTGATCGTGACCCTGGCGTTCGGTGCCATCGGCTGGGTCGACGACTACCGCAAGGTCATCGAGAAGAACTCGCGGGGCCTGCCGAGCCGCTGGAAGTACTTCTGGCAGTCGGTGTTTGGCCTGGCTGCAGCGGTGTTCCTGTACCAGACCGCGCCGACCAGCGTCGAGACCACGCTGATCCTGCCGTTCATCAAGGATGTCACCATCCCGCTGGGCATCGGTTTCGTCGTGCTGACCTACTTCGTCATCGTCGGCTCGAGCAACGCGGTCAACCTCACCGACGGCCTCGACGGCCTGGCGATCATGCCGACGGTGATGGTCGGCGGCGCCTTGGGCATCTTCTGCTACCTGTCGGGTAACGTGAAGTTCGCCGAATACCTGCTGATCCCCTACGTGCCGGGCTCCGGCGAGCTCATCGTGTTCTGCGGCGCACTGATCGGTGCCGGCCTGGGCTTCCTGTGGTTCAACACCTACCCGGCGCAGGTGTTCATGGGCGACGTCGGTGCACTGGCGCTGGGCGCTGCGCTGGGCACCATCGCGGTGATCGTCCGCCAGGAAATCGTGCTGTTCATCATGGGTGGCGTGTTCGTCATGGAAACCCTGTCGGTGGTGATCCAGGTCGCCTCCTTCAAGTTGACCGGCAAACGCGTGTTCCGCATGGCACCGATCCACCACCACTTTGAACTCAAGGGCTGGCCAGAGCCACGGGTGATCGTCCGCTTCTGGATCATCACCGTGATCCTGGTGCTGATCGGCCTGGCAACCCTGAAACTGAGGTAGATGAGCGTGTCTTTGATCGCTTCCGACCAATTCCGCATCGTTGTCGGCCTCGGCAAGAGCGGCATGTCCCTGGTTCGCTTCCTGGCGAGCCGGGGCATTGCCTTTGCGGTCGCCGACACCCGCGAGCAACCGCCGGAACTGGACACCCTGCGCCGTGATTACCCGCAGGTGGAAGTGCGCTGTGGTGAACTGGACGTGGACTTCCTGTGCCGTGCCAGCGAGCTGTACGTGAGCCCCGGCCTGGCCCTGGCCACCCCGGCCCTGCAGCAAGCGGCAGCGCGTGGCGTGAAGCTGTCCGGCGACATCGAGTTGTTCGCCCGCCATGCCAAGGCGCCGATCATTGCCATCAGTGGCTCCAATGCCAAGAGCACCGTGACCACCCTGGTCGGCGACATGGCGGCCAAGGCCGGCAAGCGTGTCGCGGTCGGTGGCAACCTCGGTACCCCGGCGCTGGACCTGCTGGGCGACGAGGTCGAGCTGTACGTGCTCGAGTTGTCCAGCTTCCAGCTGGAAACCACCGACCAGCTCAACGCTGAAGTGGCGACCGTGCTGAACATCAGCGAAGACCACATGGACCGCTACAGCGGCCTGCCGGCCTACCACCTGGCCAAGCACCGGATCTTCCGTGGGGCTCGCCAGGTCGTGGTCAATCGCCAGGACGCGCTGAGCCGGCCGCTGCCGGTGGAAGGCCGCCCGTGCTGGACCTTCGGCCTCAACCAGCCGGACTTCAAGGCCTTTGGCCTGCGTGAAGTCGACGGCGAAAAATACCTGGCGTTCGAGTTCCAGCTGCTGATGCCGGTGCGCGAGCTGAGGATTCGTGGCGCCCACAACCAGAGCAACGCGCTGGCCGCCCTGGCCCTGGGCCATGCTGCCGGCCTGCCGTTCGAGCCCATGCTCGAAGCCTTGCGCGAGTTCACCGGGCTGGCCCACCGTTGCCAGTGGGTCCGCGAGCGCAACGGGGTGAACTGGTACGACGATTCCAAGGCCACCAACGTCGGCGCCGCCCTGGCTGCCATCGAAGGCCTGGGCGCCGATATCGAGGGCAAGCTGGTGCTGATTGCCGGTGGTGATGGCAAGGGTGCCGATTTCGCCGCGCTGCGCGAGCCGGTCCAGCGCTTCTGCCGCGCCGTGGTGCTGCTTGGCCGTGACGCCGAGCGCCTGGCCGAAGCCCTCGGCGATGGCGTGCCGCTGCTGCGGGTCAAGACCCTCGACGATGCCGTACAGCAATGCGCCGACCTGGCCCAGGCGGGTGATGCCGTGCTGCTGTCGCCGGCGTGCGCCAGCCTCGACATGTTCCGCAACTTCGAAGAACGCGGGCGCCTGTTCGCCCAGGCGGCAGGAGGTCTTGCATGATCTTCGGCATTCTCAAGCCGTACCCGTCGCCGCTGATCAGCGGCCGGGGCATCGACCTGGACTTCCCGATGCTGGCCGGCTGCCTGGCACTGCTGGGCCTGGGCCTGGTGATGATCACCTCGGCCTCCTCGGAAGTGGCGGCGGTGCAGTCGGGCAACCCGCTTTACCACATGTTCCGCCACCTGGTGTACGTGTTCCTCGGCCTGGTGGCCTGTGGCGCGACCATGATGGTGCCGATCGCCACCTGGCAGCGCATGGGCTTCATGATGCTGCTGGGCGCCTTCGGCTTGCTGGTGCTGGTGCTGGTACCGGGTATCGGTCGTGAAGTGAACGGTTCCATGCGCTGGATCGGTTTCAGCTTCTTCAACGTGCAGCCTTCGGAAATTGCCAAGGTGTTCGTGGTCGTGTACCTGGCCGGCTACCTGGTACGTCGGCAGACCGAAGTGCGTGAAACCTGGATGGGCTTCTTCAAGCCGTTCATCGTGCTGCTGCCCATGGCTGCCCTGTTGCTGATGGAGCCGGACTTCGGCGCCACCGTGGTGATGATGGGCGCGGCGGCGGCCATGCTGTTCCTTGGCGGTGTCGGGCTGTTCCGCTTCAGCCTGATGGTGGTGCTGGCGGTGGTGGCAGTGTTCGTCCTGGTACAGGCCCAGCCTTACCGCATGGCGCGCCTGATCACCTTTACCGACCCGTGGTCCGATCAGTTCGGCTCGGGCTACCAGCTGACCCAGGCGCTGATTGCCTTTGGCCGTGGCGAATGGCTGGGCGTTGGCCTTGGCAACAGCGTGCAAAAGCAATTCTACCTGCCGGAAGCGCACACCGACTTCGTGTTCTCGGTGCTGGCCGAGGAGCTCGGTGTGGTCGGCTCGCTGCTGACCATCGCGCTGTTCGTGTTCGTTACCGTGCGGGCCTTGTATATCGGCCTGTGGGCCGAGAAAGCCAAGCAGTTCTTTGCCGCCTATGTCGCATTCGGGCTGGCCTTCCTGTGGATTGGCCAGTTCCTGATCAACATCGGGGTGAACGTCGGCCTGCTGCCGACCAAGGGCCTGACCCTGCCATTCCTCAGTTATGGCGGTAGCTCGCTGGTGATCTGCTGTGCCTGCGTCGGCCTGTTGCTGCGCATCGAGTGGGAAAGCCGCACGCACCTGGGCAGCGAGGAACATGAATTCAGCGAAAGCGATTTTGCCGAGGAGACCAGTCATGGCCGCTGACGGCAAGAACGTACTGATCATGGCCGGCGGTACCGGTGGCCACGTGTTCCCGGCACTGGCCTGCGCCCGTGAGTTCCAGGCGCGCGGTTACAGCGTGCACTGGCTGGGTACCCCGCGTGGCATCGAGAACGAGCTGGTGCCCCAGGCGGGTCTGCCGTTGCACCTGATCCAGGTCAGCGGCTTGCGCGGCAAGGGCAAGCTGTCATTGCTCAAGGCACCGTTCACCCTGGTCAAGGCCGTGCTGCAGGCCCGGCGCATCATCCGCCAGCTCAAGCCGGTGTGCGTGCTGGGCTTTGGTGGCTACGTGACCGGCCCTGGCGGCGTGGCCGCGCGGCTGTGTGGCGTGCCGCTGGTGATCCACGAGCAGAACGCCCGTGCCGGTACCGCCAATCGGTTGCTGGTGCCACTCTCGGCGCGGGTCTGCGAAGCTTTCCCGAACACCTTCGAGGCCAGCGACAAACGCCGCACCACCGGCAACCCGGTGCGCCCGGAGCTGTTCATGGACGCGCAACGCGCGCCCCTGGCCGAACGCCGTGCCCGCCTGTTGGTGCTCGGCGGCAGCCTGGGTGCGGAACCATTGAACAAATTGTTGCCTAAGGCCCTGTCCGAAGTGCCCGCCGCGCTGCGGCCAGAGGTGTTCCACCAGGCCGGCAAGCAACATGCGCCGATTACCGCCGAGCGTTACCGCGAGGCCGGTGTCGAGGCTCAGGTAGAGCCCTTCATCAAGGACATGGCCCAAGCCTATGGCTGGGCCGACATGGTGGTGTGCCGGGCCGGTGCCCTGACCGTCAGCGAGCTGGCGGCAGCGGGCCTGCCTTCGATGCTGGTGCCGTTGCCCCACGCCATCGACGACCACCAGACCCACAACGCCCAATATCTGGCCCGGGAAGGTGCTGCCTTCCTCATGCCACAAGCGACAACTGGCGCAGCGCAGCTCGCTGAACGCCTGAACGAGGTGCTGATGCAACCCGAGAAACTCAACGTCATGGCAGGCACCGCGCGGCGCCTGGCCAAACCTGCTGCAACCAGCACCGTGGTCGATATCTGCCTGGAGGTGGCCCATGGTTGAGAGCCAGAAAGCCATGCCCCAGCCGAAAATGGGCCGTATCCGCCGTATTCACTTCGTCGGTATCGGCGGCGTGGGCATGTGTGGCATCGCCGAAGTATTGCTGAACCTGGGCTATGAAGTGTCCGGTTCCGACCTCAAAGCCTCGCCGGTGACCGAGCGCCTGGAATCGTTCGGCGCCGAGATCTTCGTCGGGCACCGCGCCGAGAATGCCGCCACCGCCGACGTGCTGGTGGTGTCCAGCGCGATCAACCCGGCCAACCCGGAAGTCGCCACCGCGCTGGAACGGCGCATTCCGGTGGTGCCGCGTGCCGAGATGCTCGCCGAGCTCATGCGTTACCGCCATGGCGTGGCCGTTGCCGGTACCCACGGCAAGACCACTACCACCAGCCTACTGGCCTCGGTATTCGCCGCCGGCGGCCTGGACCCGACCTTCGTCATCGGTGGCCGCCTGACGGCTGCCGGGACCAACGCCCAGCTGGGCACCAGCCGCTACCTGATCGCCGAAGCAGACGAAAGCGACGCCAGCTTCCTGCACCTGCAGCCGATGGTGGCGGTGGTCACCAACATCGACGCCGACCACATGGCGACCTACGAAGGGGACTTCAACAAGCTGAAGAAAACCTTCGTCGAGTTCCTGCACAACCTGCCGTTCTACGGCCTGGCCGTGATGTGCCTGGACGACCCGGTGGTGCGCGAGATCCTGCCGCAGGTCAAGCGCCCGACCGTGACCTACGGCTTCAGCGAAGAAGCCGACGTGCGCGCCATCAATGTGCGCCAGCAGGGCATGCAGACCCATTTCACCGTGCTGCGGCGTGACCGCGAGCCGCTGGAAGTGTCGGTGAACATGCCTGGCAATCACAACGTGCTCAATGCCTTGGCCACCATCGCCATCGCCACTGACGAGGGCATCAGCGACGAGGCCATCGTCCAGGGCCTGTCCGGTTTCCAGGGCGTCGGTCGGCGCTTCCAGGTGTACGGCGAACTGCCGGTAGAAGGCGGCAGCGTGATGCTGGTCGACGACTACGGCCACCACCCGACCGAAGTGGCGGCAGTGATCAAGGCCGTGCGCGGTGGCTGGCCAAGCCGCCGCCTGGTGATCGTCTACCAGCCGCACCGCTACAGCCGCACCCGCGACCTGTACGACGATTTCGTCCAGGTGCTGGGCGATGCCAACGTGCTGCTGCTGATGGAAGTCTACCCGGCAGGCGAAGAGCCGATCCCCGGTGCCGACAGCCGCCAGCTGTGCCACAGCATCCGCCAGCGCGGCAAGCTGGACCCGATCTACATCGAACGTGGCGTCGAGCTGGCGCCACTGGTCAAGCCGCTGCTGCGCGCTGGCGACATCCTGATCTGCCAGGGTGCCGGTGATGTCGGCGGGCTGGCCCCGCAATTGATGAAAAGCCCGCTGTTCGCAGGCGCCAAGCAGGAGAAGTCGAAATGACCAGCGCCTACGCAAAACTGCACTCGACCCTGGACGTCAAGGCGTTCGGCCGCGTCGCGGTGCTCTACGGCGGCAAGAGTGCCGAACGGGAAGTGTCGCTGAAGTCCGGCGCCGCGGTGATCGACGCGCTGACCACCGCTGGTGTCGACGTGGTCGCCATCGACGTGGGTGACGACCTGCTCGAGCGCCTGCAAAGCGAGAAGATCGACCGCGCCTTCATCATCCTCCACGGCCGTGGCGGTGAAGACGGCAGCATGCAAGGCCTGCTCGAGTGCCTGGGCATCCCTTATACCGGCAGTGGCATCCTTGCCTCGGCGCTGGCCATGGACAAGTTGCGCACCAAGCAGGTGTGGCAGAGCCTGGGTATTCCAACCCCGCGCCACGCGGTGCTGGGCAGCGAACACGATTGCGTTGCCGCCGGCACTGAACTGGGCTTCCCCTTGATCGTCAAACCGGCCCATGAAGGTTCGAGTATCGGCATGGCCAAGGTGAACAGCGTGGAAGAGCTGGTCGCCGCCTGGAAAGATGCCGCCAAGTACGATTCGCAAGTCCTGGTCGAGCAATGGATCCACGGCCCGGAGTTCACCGTCGCGGTATTGCGCGGCCAGGTGTTGCCGCCGATCGCCCTGGGTACGCCGCACGTGTTCTACGACTACGACGCCAAGTACATCGCCAACGATACCCAGTACCGCATTCCGTGCGGCCTGGACAGTGTCAAGGAACAGGAACTGATCGACCTGACCGCGCGCGCCTGCGATGCCATCGGCATCGAAGGTTGGGGGCGGCTGGACGTGATGCAGGACGAGCAGGGCCGGTTCTGGCTGCTCGAAGTCAACACCGCACCCGGCATGACCGACCATAGCCTGGTGCCCATGGCGGCCCGCGCGGCCGGCCTGGACTTCCAGCAACTGGTGCTGGCGATCCTGGCCGAAAGCGTGGCGACGCGAGGTTAACAACCATGCAAGGCGCGATGATACGTCAGCAGCAACCCGTTACCGGCCGTAGCAAGCCGGTGCCGCGTGGTGCCAGCCGGCTGGTGGCCGACGAGCCCGTATCGGCGCGCCTGCCGCGGCCCAGCCTGGGCGGCCTCAAGCGCCTGCTGTGGCCGGTGGTGCTGGTGGCGGCCGGCTTTGGTGCCTATGAAGGCGCCATTCGGCTGATGCCGTACGCCGACCGGCCGATCACCAAGATCGACGTGCAGGGCGACCTCAGCTACATCAGCCAGCAGTCGGTGCAGCAACGCATTGCGCCCTACGTCGCGGCGAGCTTCTTCAGTGTCGACCTGCCGGCGATGCGTGCCGAGCTCGAGCAGATGCCGTGGATCGCCCATGCCGAAGTGCGCCGGGTGTGGCCCGACGAGGTGGTGATCCACCTGGAAGAACAGTTGCCGGTAGCTCGCTGGGGTGACGAGGCCCTGCTCAACAACCAGGGCCAGGCCTTCACCCCGCGCGAACTGGCCAACTACGAGCACCTGCCGCAACTGGCCGGGCCGCAGCGTGCGCAGCAACAAGTCATGCAGCAGTATCAGGTATTGAGCCAGATGCTGCGCCCCTTGGGCTTTTCCATCGCTCGCCTGGAGCTGCGCGAGCGAGGCAGCTGGTTCCTGACTACCGGTGCGAGCAGCGCCGGGCCGGGTATCGAGCTGCTGCTGGGGCGCGACCATCTGGTGGAGAAGATGCGCCGTTTCATTGCCATTTACGACAAGACGCTTAAAGAGCAGATCACCAACATCGCCCGCATCGATCTGCGATACGCCAACGGACTTGCCGTTGGATGGCGGGAACCGATTGCACCGACGACGGCCCAACCCGCCGTTGCGAAGAATTAGAGAGAGGCAGGACCATGGCAAACGCGCATAGCGGCAAAATGATCGTCGGGCTGGACATCGGCACCTCCAAGGTGGTGGCGCTGGTGGGCGAAGTGGGCGAGGACGGCACCCTGGAAATCGTCGGGATTGGTACCCATCCGTCCCGCGGCCTGAAAAAAGGCGTGGTGGTGAACATCGAGTCCACCGTGCAGTCGATCCAGCGCGCTGTCGAAGAAGCGCAGCTGATGGCCGGCTGCCGCATCCACTCGGCATTCGTCGGCGTGGCCGGCAACCACATCCGCAGCCTGAACTCCCACGGCATCGTCGCCATCCGCGACCGCGAAGTCAGCCTGGCCGACCTGGAGCGCGTGCTCGATGCCGCCCAGGCCGTGGCCATCCCGGCCGACCAGCGGGTGCTGCACACCCTGCCGCAGGACTACGTGATCGACAACCAGGAAGGCGTGCGCGAGCCGCTGGGCATGTCTGGCGTACGCCTGGAAGCCAAGGTCCACGTGGTCACTTGCGCGGTCAACGCGGCGCAGAACATCGAGAAGTGCGTACGCCGCTGCGGCCTGGAGATCGACGACATCATCCTCGAGCAGCTGGCCTCGGCCTATTCGGTGCTGACCGACGATGAAAAAGAGCTGGGCGTGTGCCTGGTCGACATCGGTGGCGGCACCACCGACATCGCCATCTTTACCGAGGGCGCGATCCGTCACACCGCGGTGATCCCGATCGCTGGCGACCAGGTGACCAACGATATCGCCATGGCCCTGCGTACGCCGACCCAGTACGCCGAAGAAATCAAGATCCGCTACGCCTGTGCCCTGGCCAAGCTGGCCGGTGCCGGCGAGACCATCAAGGTGCCGAGCGTGGGCGACCGCCCACCGCGCGAGCTGTCGCGCCAGGCCCTGGCCGAAGTGGTGGAGCCGCGTTACGACGAGCTCTTCACCCTGATCCAGGCCGAGCTGCGCCGCAGCGGCTACGAGGACCTGGTGCCGGCCGGCATCGTCCTTACCGGCGGCACCGCGAAGATGGAAGGCGCCGTGGAACTGGCCGAGGAAATCTTCCACATGCCGGTACGCCTGGGTGTACCGCACAGCGTTCGGGGGCTGAGCGACGTGGTTCGCAACCCGATCTATTCCACCGGCGTGGGCTTGCTCACCTACGGCCTGCAGAAGCAGACCGAAGACCTGCCCCTGACCGGTAACAGCAGCAACAACAGCTATGGCGATGAACCGAAGGCCCCGGTGCTTGAACGCTTCAAGCGCTGGGTCCAGGGCAACTTCTAAGTTTCAAAGCAGTAGTGGTAGGCGCGACAACTAGAGAACTGTAAGGAGAGGGAAAATGTTCGAGCTCGTAGACAACGTCCCGCAAAGCCCGGTCATCAAGGTGATCGGCGTTGGCGGTGGTGGCGGCAACGCCGTCAACCACATGGTCAAGAGCAGCATCGAAGGCGTGGAATTCATCTGCGCCAACACCGATGCCCAGGCGCTGAAAAACATCGGCGCGCGCACCATCCTGCAATTGGGCACTGGCGTGACCAAGGGCCTGGGTGCCGGTGCCAACCCGGAAGTCGGCCGCCAGGCCGCGCTGGAAGACCGTGAGCGCATCGCTGAAGTGCTGCAGGGCACCAACATGGTGTTCATCACCACTGGCATGGGCGGCGGTACCGGTACCGGTGCTGCGCCGATCATCGCCGAAGTGGCCAAGGAAATGGGCATTCTCACCGTTGCCGTGGTGACCCGTCCGTTCCCGTTCGAAGGCCGCAAGCGCATGCAGATCGCCGATGAAGGCATCCGCATGCTGGCCGAAAGCGTCGACTCGCTGATCACCATCCCGAACGAGAAGCTGCTGACCATCCTGGGCAAGGATGCCAGCCTGCTGTCCGCCTTCGCCAAGGCTGACGACGTACTCGCCGGTGCGGTGCGCGGTATTTCCGACATCATCAAGCGCCCGGGCATGATCAACGTCGACTTCGCCGACGTGCGCACCGTGATGGGTGAAATGGGCATGGCCATGATGGGTACCGGCTGCGCCAGCGGCCCGAACCGTGCGCGTGAAGCGACCGAGGCGGCCATCCGCAACCCGCTGCTGGAAGACGTCAACCTGCAGGGCGCCCGCGGCATCCTGGTGAACATCACCGCCGGCCCGGACCTGTCGCTGGGTGAGTACTCCGACGTGGGTAGCATCATCGAAGCCTTCGCCTCCGACCACGCCATGGTCAAGGTCGGCACCGTGATCGACCCGGACATGCGTGACGAGCTGCACGTGACTGTAGTGGCCACTGGCCTGGGCGCGCGCATCGAGAAGCCTGTGAAAGTGGTCGACAATACCCTGCAGACTGCCCAGCAGGCGTATGAAGCGTCCAACCCGGCGCCGGTTCGCCAGGAGCAGCCTGCAGTCAACTACCGTGACCTGGAGCGCCCGACCGTGATGCGCAACCAGGCCCATGCAGGCGCTGCTGCAGCGGCTAAACTCAACCCGCAGGATGACCTGGACTACCTCGATATCCCGGCATTCCTGCGTCGCCAGGCTGATTAATGGAATTTATCAGGGGTATAAAGGTGATTGGTATTCATCAAAGGTTGGGTCTGTTATCATCCCCAGCCTTTGTTGATACCTGTTCGCAATTTGCGCTGAAGCGGCCAATGCCATGATTAAACAACGCACCCTGAAGAATACCATCCGTGCCACAGGTGTCGGTCTGCACTCCGGGGAGAAGGTATACCTGACCCTCAAGCCTGCACCTGTTGACACCGGCATCGTCTTCCGCCGCGCCGACCTCGACCCTGTGGTCGAAATCCCGGCGCGCGCGGCCAACGTCGGCGAGACAACCATGTCGACGACGCTGGTCAACGGTGACGTCAAGGTCGATACGGTCGAGCACCTGCTCTCCGCCATGGCGGGCCTGGGCATCGATAACGCCTACGTCGAGCTCTCCGCCTCGGAAGTGCCGATCATGGATGGCAGCGCCGGACCCTTTGTATTCCTGATTCAGTCTGCCGGCCTGGAAGAGCAGGACGCAGCCAAGAAGTTCATCCGCATCCTGCGCGAGGTTACCGTGGAAGAGGGCGACAAGCGCGCCACTTTCCTGCCTTTCGACGGGTTCAAGGTGAGCTTCGAGATCGACTTCGATCACCCGGTGCTTCGCAACCGGACCCAGAGCGCCAGCGTCGACTTTTCCAGCACCTCGTTCGTGAAGGAAGTCAGCCGCGCGCGTACTTTCGGTTTCATGCGTGACATCGAATACCTGCGCAAGCACAACCTTGCGCTGGGTGGCAGTGTCGAGAACGCCATCGTGGTCGATGAGGACGGCGTGCTCAACGAAGACGGCCTTCGTTACGAAGACGAATTCGTCAAGCACAAGATCCTCGACGCCATCGGCGACCTCTACCTGCTGGGCAACAGCCTGATCGGCGAGTTCAAGGGCTTCAAGTCCGGCCACGCGCTGAACAACCAGCTGTTGCGCAAGCTGATTGCCGAAACCGATGCCTGGGAAGTGGTCACCTTCGAAGATGCCAGCACGGCACCGATCTCGTACATGCGCCCTGTTGCGGCCGTGTAAGTTCGAACACTCTCTAGTTCATTAAGGCCACCTTCGGGTGGCCTTTTTTATGGCTGGCGCATTTTGCCCGGCAGGTCCGGCCATTCGCGGGCACGCCCGCTCCCACAGGGTGCTCACCGCCTCTGGAGCGGCGCAGGACCTGTGGGAGCGGGCGTGCCCGCGAATGGACTGCGCAGCAGTCCCGAAGGTGTCAGCGCTTGTCCTGGGCGTGAGCTGCCAGCCTTTCCAGCGCTGCGCGCAGCTTGGGGTCAGTGATGCCCTCGGCGGTATCGCGCAGGCTTTCGGCTGCGTTATTGGACAGTTCCGCAGCATGGCCACCACGCTTGGCTGGCACCAGCGGGGGTTGGACCTTGTACAGGATGCGCCTGAGGTTGGCGAATGCCTCCATGCCCTGTAACGCCGACATCAGGCGTTTTTGCTGATAGCGCAGGCGGGTCGCCCAATGGCCGTCGGTTACCACCAGCAACAAGGTACCATCGCGCCACGACGCCACATGGCAGTGCTCGCGGGCGGCCGGTTGCAGCTGGCTTTCCAGCAGGCGTTGCAGGTGCTCCAGGCGTTCGGCCTGGTTCAGCAGCAGGCGCAGCGGGCGCACCTGGCGCAGCAGGGCCGAGGGCGGCTGGGCGGGGGAGGGTTTGTAGGCCATGGGGGTACGCATGAGGTTACATGGTCCGCAGTCTAACATCTCTATGGCCTGAACCGGCCTCTTCGCGGGCTTGCCCGCTCCCACAGGCATTACACGACACTTTGAGCTCTGTGGTGATCCTGTGGGAGCGGGCAAGCCCGCGAAAAGGCCGGTTCAGGCTATACAAGCCAAGAGTCATTCTCGACACCTTTCATCTTGCCGAACCTTGAACTCAGGGAAAATGCCCCTATCTAAAACCAGCCCCCGCCAAAACGCTGTACAAGCATCGTGGCAATCCACCACTTTCCTCACCATCGTTTCCGGGTAGAATGCTCGTTCGCATGCGGCCTCAGGGCTGCACGGGCGACTCATGGGGCCGCCCTCCATCCCTACGTGTGGAAGATCCTGCCGATATGTTTGCGCCTTTGTTAAAGAAACTTTTTGGAAGCAAGAACGAGCGTGAAGTCAAACGCATGCTCAAGACGGTGAACATCGTCAATGCTCTCGAAGAGAAGATGGTGGCCCTCTCCGACGAGCAACTGCGGGGCAAGACCGCAGAGTTCAAGGAGCGCCTGGCCAAAGGCGAGACACTGGACCAGTTGCTGCCGGAAGCCTTCGCCGTGGCCCGTGAGGCCGGCAAGCGCGTGATGGGCATGCGCCACTTCGACGTGCAGCTGATTGGCGGCATGACCCTGCACGAGGGCATGATCGCAGAAATGCGTACCGGTGAAGGCAAGACCTTGGTCGGTACCCTGGCCGTGTACCTCAACGCATTGTCGGGCAAGGGCGTGCACGTGGTCACCGTCAACGACTACCTGGCCCGCCGTGACGCCAACTGGATGCGCCCGCTGTACGAGTTCCTCGGCCTGTCCGTGGGCATCGTTTCGGCCTTCCAGCCGCCGGAAGAAAAGCGCGCGGCCTACGCGGCCGACATCACCTACGGCACCAACAACGAATTCGGCTTCGACTATCTGCGCGACAACATGGCGTTCAGCCAGGAAGAGAAGTTCCAGCGTGAACTGAACTTCGCCGTGATCGACGAAGTGGACTCCATCCTCATCGACGAAGCGCGTACCCCGCTGATCATTTCCGGGCAGGCCGAGGACAGCTCCAAGCTGTACATCGAGATCAACCGCCTGATTCCGCGCCTGAAGCAGCATATCGAGGAAGTGGAAGGCCAGGTCACCCAGGAAGGCCACTTCACCATCGACGAGAAGAGCCGCCAGGTCGAACTGAACGAAGCCGGTCACCAGTTCATCGAAGAGATGCTCACCCAGGCCGGCCTGCTGGCCGAGGGCGAGAGCCTGTACTCGGCGCACAACCTGAGCCTGCTGACCCACGTCTATGCCGGCCTGCGCGCGCACAAGCTGTTCCACCGCAACATCGAATACATCGTCCAGGACGGCCAGGTCCTGCTGATCGACGAGCACACCGGCCGTACCATGCCGGGCCGTCGTCTGTCCGAAGGCCTGCACCAGGCCATCGAAGCGAAAGAGAACCTGAACATCCAGGCCGAGAGCCAGACCCTGGCTTCGACCACCTTCCAGAACTACTTCCGCCTGTACACCAAGCTGTCCGGCATGACCGGTACCGCCGACACCGAAGCGTTCGAGTTCCAGTCGATCTACGGCCTCAACGTGATGGTCATTCCGCCGAACAAGCCGTTGGCGCGCAAGGACTTCAACGACCTGGTGTACCTGACTGCCGACGAGAAATACGCCGCGATCATCGCCGACATCAAGGAAAGCATGAAGCAGGGCCGCCCGGTGCTGGTCGGTACGGCGACCATCGAAACGTCGGAGCACATGTCCAACCTCCTGAAAAAGGAAGGTATCGAGCACAAGGTGCTCAACGCCAAGTACCACGAGAAGGAAGCCGAGATCATCGCCCAGGCGGGTGCGCCAGGTGCGCTGACCATCGCCACCAACATGGCCGGCCGTGGTACCGACATCCTGCTGGGCGGTAACTGGGAGGCCGAAGTGGCCGCCCTGGAAAACCCCACCGCCGAGCAGATCGCCCAGATCAAGGCCGACTGGCAGAAGCGCCACCAGCAGGTGATCGAGTCGGGTGGCCTGCATGTGATTGCCTCCGAGCGCCACGAGTCGCGCCGTATCGACAACCAGCTGCGTGGCCGTTCCGGCCGTCAGGGTGACCCGGGTTCCAGCCGCTTCTACCTGTCGCTGGAAGACAGCCTGATGCGTATCTTCGCCTCTGACCGGGTGAAGAACTTCATGAAGGCGCTGGGCATGCAGTCGGGCGAAGCGATCGAACACCGCATGGTCACCAACGCCATCGAGAAGGCCCAGCGCAAGGTCGAAGGCCGCAACTTCGACATCCGCAAGCAATTGCTCGAATACGACGACGTGGCCAACGAGCAGCGCAAGGTGATCTACCACATGCGCAACAGCCTGCTGGCCGCCGAGAACATCGGCGACACCATCGTCGAATTCCGCAAGGAAGTGCTGGACGCTACCATCAGCCAGCACATTCCGCCGCAGTCGCTGCCCGAGCAGTGGGACGTGGCCGGCCTGGAAGCTTCGCTGGCCAGCGATTTCGCCATCAAGCTGCCGATCCAGCAGTGGCTCGACGAGGACGATCACCTCTACGAGGAAACCCTGCGCGAGAAGCTGCTGAACGAAATCACCAGCGCTTATACCGAGAAGGAAGACCAGGCCGGTATCGAAGCCCTGCGTACCTTCGAGAAGCAGATCCTGCTGCGCGTGCTGGACGACCTGTGGAAAGACCACCTGTCGACCATGGACCACCTGCGTCACGGTATCCACCTGCGTGGTTATGCGCAGAAGAACCCGAAGCAGGAGTACAAGCGCGAGTCCTTCAGCCTGTTCCAGGAGCTGCTCGAGTCGATCAAGCGCGACACCATCCGCGTGCTGTCGCACGTTCAGGTGCGCCGCGAAGACCCGGCCGAAGAGGAAGCCCGCCTGCGCCGCGAGGCCGAGGAACTGGCCAGCCGCATGCAGTTCCAGCACGCCGCTGCGCCGGGCCTGGAAAGCGAGCAACTGAGCGAAGAGGGCGTCGAAGTGGCGGTTGCCTCGGCGCCGGTACGCAACGACCAGAAGCTGGGCCGCAACGAGCCGTGCTGGTGTGGTTCGGGCAAGAAGTTCAAGCATTGCCACGGGCAGATCGAATGATCTGACCAAGCTGTTGTAACCTGAAACATCCGGGGGCCGCTTTGCGGCCCTTCGCGACACAAGGCCGCTCCTGCAGGGAATTGCGTAACCCCTGCAGGAGCGGCCTTGTGTCGCGATGGGGCGCGAAGCGGCCCCGCTCTTCCATTACCTGTTCACCGTATTTTCTAGGAGCGCTCTAATGGCTGTTGGTCTTGGTCCTTTGCCCACCCTGCACCCGGTACCGGGTTTTGAACTCGGTATCGCTTCTGCCGGTATCAAGCGCCCGGGGCGCAAGGATGTGGTGGTCATGCGCTGTGCCGAAGGTTCCAGCGTGGCGGGGGTGTTCACCCTCAATGCCTTCTGCGCAGCGCCAGTGATCCTCTCCAAGCAGCGTGTACAGGGCACCGTGCGCTACCTGCTGACCAACACCGGCAACGCCAACGCCGGTACCGGCGCGCCAGGCCTGGCTGCTGCCGAGCGCACCTGCGCCAAACTGGCCGAGCTGGCCGGTGTACCAGCCGAGTCGGTACTGCCGTTCTCCACCGGCGTGATCGGCGAACCGCTGCCGGTCGAGAAGATCGAAGGCGCGTTGCAGGCCGCCCTCGACAACCTCTCGGAAAACCACTGGGCCGAAGCCGCCACCGGCATCATGACCACCGACACCCTGCCCAAGGGCGCCAGCCGCCAGTTTCAGCACGATGGCGTGACCGTTACCGTGACTGGCATCAGCAAGGGTGCCGGCATGATCCGCCCGAACATGGCCACCATGCTCGGCTACATTGCCACTGACGCCAAGGTTGCCCCGGCGGTGCTCAAGGACCTGATCCTCGACGGCGCCAACAAGTCGTTCAACCGCATCACCATCGATGGCGATACCTCGACCAACGACTGCTGCATGCTGATCGCCACCGGCAAGGCCAACCTGCCGGAAGTCAGCGAAGCCAGCGGCGCACTGTTCGAAGCGCTGAAGAAAGCCGTGTTCGAAGTGTGCATGGAAGTGGCCCAGGCCATCGTCCGTGACGGCGAAGGTGCCACCAAGTTCGTGACCGTGCAGGTCAACGGCGGCAGCAACCACCAGGAATGCCTGGATGTCGGTTACGCCGTGGCCCACTCGCCGCTGATCAAGACCGCGCTGTTCGCCTCCGACCCGAACTGGGGTCGCATCCTTGCCGCTGTCGGCCGTGCTGGCGTGCCGGAGCTGGATGTGAACCTGATCGACGTGTACCTGGACAACGTCTGCATCGCCAGCAAAGGCGGGCGCAGCCCGAGCTACACCGAAGCACAGGGTTCGGCGGTGATGGCCCAGGAAGAGATCACCATCCGTATCGAGCTTGGCCGTGGCCAGTGCAGCGAAACCATCTGGACCACCGACCTGTCCCACGAGTACGTGAAGATCAACGCCGAATACCGTACCTGATGTAAATGGGGCCGCTGTGCGGCCCTTTCGCGACACAAGGCCGCTCCTACAAGCGCTGGCGATCTCCTGTAGGAGCGGCCTTGCGTCGCGATGGGCTGCAACGCAGCCCGAAAAAATCCCAAACCGAATGGAGCCGAACCATGAGCTATCACCTGATCATCGGCGACAAGCTGTATTCCTCCTGGTCGCTGCGCGGCGCGCTGGCCCTCGAACTGGCTGGCGTGCCCTACGAAGAAACCCTGATCAAACTCAACCAGCCTGACACCCGTCAGCGCATCCTGGCCTTCTCCGCCACCGGCAAGGTGCCGCTGCTCAAGACCGAGCACGGGGTGATCGCCGACTCGCTGGCTATCGCCGAATACCTCAACGAGCGCCACCCCGAGGCCCAGCTGTGGCCGGCTGACGTGGCGGCCCGGGCCCAGGCCCGCTCGGCCTGCGCGCAGATGCACAGCGGCTTCCTCGCCCTGCGCAGTGCCATGCCGTTCGACCTGTCGCGCGACCAGGCGCTGGACAGCGTGCCGCTGGAGGTACAAATCGATATCGACCGTATCGTTGCGCTGTGGTCCGAATGCCGCCTGGTGGCCAAGGACAGCGGCCCGTTCCTGTTCGGCAAGCCGAGCGTGGCCGATGCCTTCTTCGCCCCGGTGGCCGTGCGCCTGCGCACCTACCGCGTGGAAGTGCCTGCCGAGGCGGCGGCCTATATCGAGACCATTTATCAGTGGCCGGCCTTCCAGGCCTGGCAACGGGCAGGCCTGGCGGAGCGTGAAGGGTGAAACGGATTCATGTTGTAGCAGCCGTCATTCGCGGCAGCGATGGCCGCATCCTGATCGCGCGCCGTGCCGATACCCAGCACCAAGGTGGCCTGTGGGAGTTCCCCGGTGGCAAGGTGGAGGCGGGCGAGGGCGTCGAAGCGGCGCTGGCCCGTGAGCTGCGCGAAGAGCTGGGCATCGAGGTAAGCCGTTCGCGCGCGCTGATCAAGGTCAGCCACGATTACCCGGACAAGCAGGTGCTGCTGGATGTCCGTGAGGTCGAGGCGTTTACCGGTGAACCGCATGGCGCCGAGGGCCAGCCGCTGGCTTGGGTTGCCCCGCGTGATTTGCCGCAATACCAATTCCCCGAGGCCAACAAGCCGATCGTTGCCGCCGCGCGCCTGCCGGACCAGTACCTGATTACCCCGGATGGCCTGGAAGTGCCGCAACTGCTCAAGGGGATCCAGAAGGCGGTGGCCGGCGGCATGCGCCTGATCCAGCTGCGTGCCCCGGACATGTACGACCCCAAGTACCGCGACGTGGCGGTGGACGCGGTCGGGCTGTGCGCGGGCAAGGCACAGCTGATGCTCAAGGGGCCGCTGGAATGGCTGGGTGACTTCCCTGCGGCGGGTTGGCACCTGACCGCCGCGCAATTGCGCAAGTATGCGCCCAATGGCCGGCCGTTCCCCCGTGAGCGTTGGCTGGCTGCTTCCTGCCATAGCGCTGAAGAGCTGGCGCTGGCGGAACAGATGGGTGTCGACTTCGTGACCTTGTCGCCAGTACAGGCAACCCAGACTCACCCTGACGCCGTGCCGCTGGGGTGGGATGAAGCGCAGCGGATGGTTGCCGGGTTCAACAAGCCGGTCTACCTGCTGGGCGGGGTCGGGCCAGGTGAGCGGGAGCAGGCCTGGGCTGCTGGGGCGCAGGGTGTGGCCGGGATCCGGGCGTTCTGGCCGGAGATTTGAGTCGCCGGTAACTGGGGCCGCTGTGCGGCCCATCGCGACACAAGGCCGCTCCTACAGGGGATACGCGATTGGTCGAGGATGCAGCGGTGTCGCGATGGGCTACAGGGATACGCGATTGGTGCGGTTCCTGTGTAGGAGCGGCCTTGTGTCGCGATGGGCTGCAAGGCAGCCCCAGCATCTCAGCCTTCAGACTTGGCAGCAGGCTGCCACAACACCTCGGCAACCCCCTGCCGTCGCCCGATGATCCGCGCCGCCACGAACAGCAGATCGGATAGCCGGTTGATATACGCTAACCCAACCCCCGCCAAAGGCTCCACGGCATTCAGATGCTGACACCGCCGCTCGGCACTGCGCGCCAGGCTGCGGCATACATGCGCCTGCGCCACCAGCGCCGAGCCACTGGGCAAGATGAAGTTCTTCAGCGGCCCCAGCTCTTCATTCCACACATCGATAGCCGCCTCCAGGCGTTCCACCTCCGCAAGGTCCAGCGCCTGGTAGCTGGGCATGGCCAGCTCACCGCCCAGGTCGAACAAACGGTGCTGGCAGGGCGCCAGCACCTGGCTCACTTCGTCCAGCCCTTGTTCGGCCAGCCCTGCCAGCAGCAACCCCAACTGGCTGTTCAGGCTGTCCACCTCGCCGATCGCCTCGATCCGTGGGTGGTCCTTGGGTACCCGGCGACCGTCGCCGAGCCCGGTCTCGCCCTTGTCGCCAGTGCGCGTGTAGATCTTCGACAGGCGATAGCCCATGTCATGCCTCCGGTTTGGCCGGCGCCGTCGCGGCCGGCTGGGCAAGGGGCAGGCGCAGGGTGAAGCAGGTGCCCTGGCCGGGCGTGGACTGCACTTCCATCTGCCCCTTGTGGTTGTTGGTGATGATGAAGTACGAAACCGACAGGCCCAGCCCGGTACCCTGGCCGATTTCCTTGGTGGTGAAGAACGGTTCGAAGGTACGCTTGCGCACCCCCTCGGGCATGCCGATGCCGTTGTCCTCGACCTGGATTTCCGCCCATGGCGGGTTCAGCCGGGTGCGCAGGGTGATGCGCCCGGGCTCGCTCGGCTGTGGCCGTTGGTGGATAGCCTGGGCGGCGTTCTTCAGCAGGTTGAGCAGCACTTGCTCCAGCTCGTTGGCGGTGCAAGGCACCGGGCCCAGTTCGGGGTCGAACTGGCGCACGATGGCGGTGCCCTTGAAGTCGAAGCCAATGGCCAGGTCGAAATCGTTGCCGGCAATCTCCAGCGCCTGGTCGATCAGCGCCGGCAGGTCGCACGGCGCCAGCTGGCGGTTGCTGCGGCGGCTGAAGCTGAGCATGTGGGTAACGATCTTCGCCGCCCGGGCACCGGCCTGCTGGATGCCGTCGAGCAATTGCGGTACATCGCGGCTTTCCAGATAGCGGTTGACCGTAGCCAGATCGATGCCCAGCTCTTCGGCCTGCTCGAGGTTGCGTGGCAGCTCTGGCGACAGGCGTCGGCGGATGTTCTGCACGTTATGCAGGATCGCGCCCAGCGGGTTGTTGATCTCGTGGGCCATGCCGGCGGCCAGGCCACCGACCGAAAGCATTTTTTCCGATTGCACCATCATTTCTTCCAGCGACAGGCGCTGGGTGATGTCGTCGATGCGGATGACCACGCCACGGCCACCGCCGCCGGTCAGCGGGTAGAAGGTCAGGGCGTAGTGGCGCAGGTCGTCGCCCTTGGGCCAGGTGACCCGCTCGATCTTCGCCACCCGGTGCTTTTCCACGGTTTCCTTCAGTTGCGGCAGGAACGGCTTGAGCGGTTCGAAGGCAATGAAGATCGGCTGGTTCAGCGCCTCGTCCAGCGGCGTGCCGGAAAGCACCGTGGCTTCGTGGTTCCACTGGGTCACGTAGAGCTGTTCGTCGAGGGCGATCAGCGCCGAGGGCATCGAGTCGATGATGCTGTTGAGGTAGTTCTGGAAACCGGTGAGCTTCTTCTCGATCTTGCTGCGCACCTGCACTTCCAGCTCCAGCTTGCGGTTGGTGTGGCGGGTTTCCTCGGCCAGGCCCTGGGCCTGGTCATAGGCTTCCTGGAACTCGTCGCGGGTGCGCTTGAGTTGCTGTTCGCGGGCTTCGATGCGTGACAGCATGGTGTTGAACGCTTCGGCCAGGCTGCCGATTTCGTCGTCATTGCCGCGCTGGGCACGCAGGGCGTAGCTTTCTTCGCGGGTGACCTGGCGGCTGAGTTCCTCGAGCTGGTTGATCGGCTGGGTGATCAGGCGTTTGATCTGCCGGGCAATGAAGATCCACAGCAGGATGCTGAACACCAGGATGGCCAGGCTGGCGCTGAGGGTGCCGGTGTAGAAGGCGGTAGGCAGTTCGCTGCTGGCCACCAGCAGCAGATGGGCTGGCGGGTTGGCCTCGCGTGGCATGCGGATCAGCTGGGTGCTGCGAAACTCCATCAGGCGCCAGCCATCGATGTTGCGAAAACGCTTGGGCAGGGCCAGCGGCTCGCCATGCTGCAGCTGCGCCAGCATGCGGCCGTCGCCACCGTAGACGGCGGCGGCGCGCAGTGGCGTGTAGCTGTCCAGCTCCTTGAGCAGGGCGCTGGCGGCGTCCGGGTTGTCGCCGGCGCGAGCGGCCAGCTGCGGGTTGGCCACCAGCCGGCCGATGGTGTGCAGCGCCTGTGGTGCCATGCTCTCCTGGGTGATCCAGTAGGCGGCGCTGATGAAGGTGAGGTTGGCCACCAGCAGGATGGTCACCAGCAGTACCAGCAGGGCCGCCAGCAGCTTCTGCCCGACCGGGAGGTTTTCCAGGCGTTGGCGCAGGGTCATGGGCGAGGCAATGTCCTTATCCGGTTGAAGGGGCCGCGTCAGTCGCAGGGCAAGCCACGCCCACGCAGGTTATCGACCAGGCGCTGCTGCAGGCGTTCCAGCGCTGGCAGCTGCAGGCCATGCCGGCTGGCGACGCGGCAGGCGTGGCCGAGCAGGTAATGCACCTCGGTGCGGCGGCCGGCGCGAACGTCCTGGTACATGGAAGAGTAGTTGGCTGCGGTGGCGACGATCACCCGCTGGACTTCTTCGTTCAGTTCCACCGCTGCCTGCGGCTGACCGCAGCGGCGCAGCAGCTGGGCCAGCTCGGCGCACACTGTGTCCACTTCGTCCAGGTGCCCCAGCAGCCCGCCGTTCTGGCAGTCGTGCAGTACGGTCAGCGGGTTGATGGCGCAATTGAGCGCGAGTTTGCGCCACAGGCGGGTGAGGATGTCCACCGTCCATTCGCCAGGGATGCCGGCTTCGTGCAGGTCATCGAACCAGGCCGGGAGCGCGGGGTTGCGCGGGTCGCCCAGCCAGTTGAAACCGTGGCCGGCAAAGCGTACCTGCCAGTCGCCCTCGCGAAACGCACCTTCGGTGCTGGAGGCGAAGATGCAGCGTGCGCGTGGGACCAGGTCGGCGACCTCGTCCTGGCTGCCCAGGCCATTCTGCAGCAGCAGTACCTCAGCGTCGTCGGCCAGCCGTGCGGCCACGCCGGCAATCGCCGGGGCGGCGTCGTAGGCCTTGCAGGCCACCAGCAGGCGGTGGATCGGGCCATGGGCCGACGCGGTTTCGGCCGGGATGGCGTAGTGGCGCGGCTGGTCCTGTTCTACCAGGGTCAGGCCGCCAGCCTGCTGGTAGGCCTGCAAGCGTTGCCCGTCGCGCAGGATCAGGCGCACTGCCTTGCCCGCGCGCGCCAGGCGGCAAGCCCACAGGCTGCCCAGGCTACCGGCGCCGAGAATATGCCAGGTGCTGCTCATATGCGTTTCGCAACCCGTTATAATGAGCCCGCATTTTAACCGTCAAACCCAGCGCGCTCCATCTTCAGCCTGAGCGCGCTTTTATTTTGGGAGAACAACCATGCCTTCGTTCGACGTGGTATCGGAACTGGACAAGCACGAAGTGCAGAACGCGGTCGACAACGCCATCAAGGACCTGGACCGCCGCTACGACCTCAAGGGCAAGGGCAGCTTCGAGTTCAAGGACAAGGAGCAGACCGTGATGCTCACCGCCGAGGAAGAGTTCCAGCTCGAAGCGATGCTGGAAATCCTGCGCCTGGCGCTGGTCAAGCGCAAGATCGACGTAAAGTGCCTGGAAACCAAGGACCCGTACGCCTCGGGCAAGGAAAAGAAACAGGAAGCCAAGTTCCGCGAAGGCATCGACAAGGACCTGGCGAAGAAGATCGTCGCCACCATCAAGGACGCCAAGCTGAAGGTGCAGGCTGCCATCCAGGGCGAGCAGGTGCGTGTTACCGGCAAGAAGCGTGACGACCTGCAGGAAGCCATCGCGCTGCTGCGGACCAAGGAATTCGACATGCCGCTGCAGTTCAACAACTTCCGCGACTGATGCAAGTGCCACCCGGAACCCGGATGGCGAAATGATGTCCATGGGGCCCGGGCTGCGCAAACACGCGCGGCCTGTTCTACCGTGTACTTGCCGCTCGGCATCAGGAGATGAATATGGATTTGAACGCTGAAGTCGATCAGCTGGTCCGCCAATCGCAGACCTGGATTCCGTTGATCATGGAATACGGCAGCCGTGTGCTGCTGGCATTGCTGACCCTGGCGGTCGGCTGGTGGATCATCAACAAGGTCAGCGCCCGCCTGGGCAAGCTGGTCGGCCTGCGCAACGCCGACCAGGCGCTGCAGGGCTTCATCAGCACCCTGTCGAACATCGTGCTGAAGGTGCTGCTGCTGGTCAGCGTGGCGTCGATGATTGGTATCGAGACCACCTCGTTCGTCGCCGCCATCGGTGCCGCCGGCCTGGCCATCGGCCTGGCCTTGCAAGGCAGCCTGGCGAACTTCGCCGGTGGCGTGCTGATTCTGATGTTCCGCCCGTTCCGCATCGGTGACTGGATCGAGGCGCAGGGCGTGGCCGGCACCGTCGACAGCATCCAGATCTTCCACACCGTGCTGCGCACCGGTGACAACAAGACCGTGATCATGCCTAACGGCAGCCTGTCCAACGGCATCATCACCAACACCAACCGCCAGCCGACGCGCAAGGTGGTGTTCGATGTGGGCGTGGACTACGAGGCCGACCTGCAGAAGGCACGCAACGTGTTGCTGGAGCTGGCGCAGGACCCGCGCGTGCTGCAAGACCCTGCGCCGCAGGCGGTGGTCGCCACCCTGGGCGACAGCGCCATTACCGTGTCGTTGCGCCTGTGGACCAAGACCGCCGATTACTGGGACGTGATGTTCATGCTCAACGAGCATGCGCGCGACCGGTTGAAGGCCGAAGGGATCGACATTCCGTTCCCGCAGCGGGTGATTCGCGTAGTGCAGGAGACTGCTGCGCAGTAGCACCGCGTTGTCATCGACCGGGGCCGCTTCGTGCCCCATCGCGACACCAGGCCGCTTTTACAGGGGATCGGGTAACCCTTGTAGGAGCGGCCTTGTGTCGCGATGGGGCGCGAAGCGGCCCCGGCCTTTCTACCCCTGATTACACTTGTTCACAGCAACACCAGGCCATTTCTGGCATATAGCCTGACCCCTCCTGCCACACCCGATACGCCATCATGAAACCACTGCTGTACATCACGCCCCTGCGCGCCTTGCTGTTCGGCCTTACCCTGGCCCTGTTCGAGCTGCTCACCTACCTGGCCAGCGACGCGGTCATGCCGGCCATGCCGGTGGTGGTCGGCGACCTGAACGCCAGCCCCGAATACATTCCCCACGCGCTCAACCTGTACCTGCTGGGTGGGGTGGTACTGCAATGGCTGATCGGCCCGCTGGCCGACCGCTATGGCCGGCGCCCGTTGCTGCTGATCGGCTGTGCCTGCTTCGGCCTGGCCTGCCTGGCCACCTTCTGGGTCGACAACATCGGCCTGTTCAACCTGTTGCGCCTGCTGCAGGGCATTGGCCTGGGCTTTGTGGTCACGGTCAGCTACCCGGCCTTGAACGAAGCCTTCAGCGAGGCAGACGCCGTGCGCATGATGGCGCTGCTGGCCAATATCGCGTTGCTGTCGCCCCTGCTCGGGCCGCTGGTAGGTACCTTGATGCTGCAGTGGCTGGATTGGCGCTGGCTGTTCGTGGCCTTTGCCGTGGGCGCGGTCCTGGCCTGGCTGTTGCTGTACCGGCTGATGCCGGAAACCCTCGGGGTGGAACGCCGGGACGGTTCGCGCCTGGCATTCACGCCGATTCACCTGCTGCCGCTGCTGGCCGGCTACGGCCAGTTGCTGGTCAACCGGCGTTTTGTCGCTGGCAGCGCGGCGCTGGGCCTGGTCGGCCTGCCGTTGATTGCCTGGATCGGCTTGTCGCCAGTGCTGCTGATCCACGATGAGGGGCTGAGCACGCTGGAATACGCCTTGTGGCAACTGCCAGTATTTGGCGGGCTGATCCTGGGCAACCTGATCATCAACCGCATTGCCGAGCGCTACCCGCTGCCGTCGTTGGTGCGTGGCGCGCTGTGGCCGTACCTGGCCGGGCTGGGCCTGATGCTGTTGGCGACCTGGTACTGGCCGAGCGTGACCAGCGTGGTGGCAGGCATGTCGCTGTATGCGCTGGGGCTGGGCGTGGCAAATGCGGTGCTGTACCGCATGACGCTGTTCGCCAGCGAACAGAGCAAGGGCCTGGTCTCGGCCATGCTGGGGATGATCACCATTGCCCTGCTGGGGCTGGGTGGTGCACTGCTGGCGATGATTGGCGCCGGGGCCAGTTTGCTGCATTTTGCCCTGGCGGCAGGTGTGGCGGGGGCGCTGGCGCTGTGGCCGTTGTGGTTCGTGGTGGGGCAGCGGCCTGGGGAAGGGGCTGTTACCGAATGATCTTTTGGGCCTGAACCGGCCGCTTCGCGGTCTACTCGCGAAGCGGCCGGTTCGGCCTGGAACAGCCCTCAGGGCCGCTCGGCTGCCGAGTTCTCCGCTGCCACCGGTTTGCCCGGCCCTGCCTCCTGGCGCCACTGCAGGGCGATCAGGATCAGCGTCGGCACGCCCAGCAAGGCGGTGATCAGGAAGAAGTCGTGGTAACCGAACTTCTCCACCATGACTCCCGAATAACCGCCGATCAGGCGCGGCAACAGCAGCATGATCGAGCTGAGCAACGCGTATTGGGTCGCCGAGAACTTCAGGTTGGTCAGGCTCGACAGGTAGGCGACGAAGGCCGAGGTGGCCAGGCCGGAGCTGAAGTTGTCCAGCGAGATGGTCACCACCAGCATCTGCAGGTTCGGGCCCATGTCGGCCAGCATCAGGAACAGGATGTTGGTAGCCGCCGAAGCTGCGCCACCGATGAACAGGATCGGCATGATGCCGAAGCGCACGATCAGCAGGCCGCCAACCCCGGCGCCGACCAGGGTCATGATCAGGCCGAAGATCTTGCTGACACTGGCGATCTGGTCCTTGGTGAAGCCCATGTCGATATAGAACACGTTGGCCATCACGCCCATCACCGTATCCGACATGCGATACGTGGCGATCAGGCCGAGCAACAGCAGCGCCTGCCAGCGGTAGCGGGCGATGAAGTCGTTGACCGGTGTCAACACCGGGGCCAGGCCGCGACGGCCCAGGCTCGACAGGCATGCCCAGGTCAGCAGCACATAAAGGATCAGGCGCAGGAAGGCACGGTCTTCGAGCAGCAGGTCGAGGGGGGTGGCATCACCGGAGATGACGCTGGCCCAGCCGGTGTTGAACATCTGGGTGAAGCTGGCGGGGACCGACACCAGCAGGATGATCAGCACGAACACCGAGGCCAGCTGGTGTACCAGCCCATAGCGCGCTGCCGACAGCTGGGTGCGCAGGGGGACGGGCGGTTCGCGCATGATCAGGGTGGTGAACACTGCGGGCAGCATCATCACCGCGAACATCACGTAGGTGCCGGCCCAGGCCTTGTGCAGGTAGCTGAAGCCGGTGGAGCCGAACCACTCGGCGAAGAACAGCGCGCCCGCCGTCGCCAGTAGCGCCGCTACCCGGTAGCCGGCCATGTAGCTGGCAGCGAGCGCAGCCTGGCGCTGGTCATCGGCGATTTCCAGGCGATAGGCGTCGACGGCGATGTCCTGGGTCGCCGAAGCGAAGGCCACCAGTACCGCCAGGGCAATCAGCCAGGACAAGTGTTGTTGTGGGTCGCACAGGCTCATGCCGACCAGCCCGATCACCACCAGCGATTGCGACAGCAACAGCCAGGACCGGCGGCGCCCCAGGCTGCCGAGCAAGGGCAGGCGCCATTGATCGAGCAGCGGCGACCACACCCACTTGAAGGCGTAGGCCAGGCCGATCAGGCTGGCGTAACCAATGGTCTCGCGGGCCACACCCGCTTCGCGCAACCACACCGAGAGGGTGGAGAACACCAGCATGTAGGGCAGACCGGCGGCGAAGCCGAGCAGCAAAAGTACCAAGGTTGACGGGCTGGCATAGGCAGCAAGCGCAGCGCGCCAGGTTTTACGGGGCATGGGCCAACATCTGCCTCAAGTTTGCGAAAACAAAGCGCGCACTCTAACCGCTGTGCTCCATCGGGCGCCAGCCATGGCGCGTCATATCCACACGATTGTTGGTTACATTCACACCCTCCGCGCGCAGCCGCGCCCGTTGTTCATCCCCCGACGGGGTACCCAGTGCCAGGCTGAGCCTGCCGCCCGCACCGAGCACCCGGTGCCAGGGCAGGCGAGTATCCGGGGGCAGTTGCCCGAGGGTGCGCCCGACCCAGCGTGCCGCCCGGCCAAGCCCGGCCAGCTCGGCCAGTTGACCATAGCTGACCACCTTGCCGGCCGGCACCTGGCCTAACACCGAATATAGCGCCGTTCGTCGGCCCTCGGCGTCGTCGAGGGCGTGTTCATGTGCAACAGACATCAGGCCCCCCCTGGGCTGCAGATGAAACCGGACCGACGGTGCGGCAAATGAGAGTTGAACTCAACGGCAGGCTCCCGGTCTGTCCTTGCTGTGGTCGTCGGTATCTGGATAATGCCCGGCTTTTTTGTCAAATCTAACCCGTAGTGCGTTTATGTATTCTAGATCGCTGTTGTGTCTGCTTGCTGTTTCCCTGTGCGCCTCGCCGGTGTTCGCCGATACCGTGTGGATGAAGAACGGTGACCGGCTCAGCGGCAAGATCAAGGTATTCGATGGTGGCAAGCTGCTGCTCGAAACCCCCTATGGCGGTTCCATCGCCCTGGACTGGAAACAGGTCCAGACCCTGGAGAGTGACCAGGAGTTGCTGGTCAAGCAGGACGCCTACAGCGGTGAGCGGGCCAAGTCGCTGAAGGCCGCCGAGCCCGGCAAGGTGACCCTGGCCAACGGCGAGGCGCCGAAGACCGTGGAGCTGGCCAGCATCGAGCAGATCATGAAGCCCAAGCCGCTGGTCGAGGACTTCGTGTGGAAGGGCAACGTCGACGTGGCGCTGGACTACAAACGTGCCGAGAACGATACCGACGACTATGACGTCGGCTTCAAGACCAGCGCCCGCCACGGTCGCTGGCGGCACAACGCCGAAGGCGAATACAACCGCGAGACCAAGGACGACGTCACCACCACCGACAACTGGAGCGCCGAGTACGCCCTGGACCGCTTCCTTACCGAGAAATGGTTCTGGCAAGGGCGCATGGAATACAAGCGCGACCACGTCGAAGACCTGGCCCGCCAGCGTACCGTGGGTACCGGCCCGGGCTACCAGTTCTGGGATGATGAACTGGGCGCGTTCTCGCTGGGCTCACTGATCAACCGCACCGACTTCGAATACCAGGACGGGGCCAAGGACAACTTCTATTCGGCGGCGCTGAAGTGGGACTACACCCGCTACCTGATCGGCAAGAACGTGCAGCTGTTCACCAACGGCGAGTTCGCCAAGCCGCTGGGTGGGGTGGCCGACTACGCGCTGGATGCCGAGGTTGGCCTGCGCTACAAGGTGACCGAGTGGGCCTCGCTCAACCTCAAGGCAGAGAAGGACATCATCACCGGTACGCGTGAGAGTGACCTGGACAAGACCCGCTATACCGCTGGGTTTGGCGTTACCTGGTAAATCTTTGCGGCCGCATTGGGCACAGGCTGTACGCGATCCTTGTAGGAGCGGCCTTGTGTCGCGATGGGCTGCAAAGCAGCCCCATTGGCACCGGACCTGAAAATGCTATCGTGTGGCCACCCAGTCTGCCGCCAGGAGCCCGCCCAGTGAGTACCACCGCCATCCGCCCCGCCCGGGAACTGTTGCTCAAGGAGTACCGCGGCGTGCTCTCGACCCATTCCCGGTCGATGCCCGGTTACCCGTTCGGCTCGGTCGTGCCGTATTGCCTGGACGCCCAGGGCCACCCGCTGATCCTGATCAGCCGCATCGCCCAGCACACCCACAACCTGCAGAAAGACCCCAAGTGCTCGCTGCTGGTCGGTGAGCGGGAAGCCGAGGACGTGCAAGCCGTGGGGCGCCTGACAGTCATGGCCGAAGCGCACAAGCTGGTCGACGAGGCTGCCATCGAGGCCGCCGCAGAACGCTACTACCGCTACTTCCCGGACGCTGCCAACTACCACAAGGCCCACGACTTCGACTTCTGGGTGCTGCAACCTGTACGCCACCGCTACATCGGCGGCTTCGGTGCGATCCACTGGCTTGACCAGGTGACCCTGGCCAACCCGTTCGCCGGCAAGGCCGAGGCGAGCATGGTCGAGCATATGAACAGTGACCATGCCAACGCCATTGCCCACTACGTCGAACTGACCGATTTGCCACGTCATGCGCCCGCGCAACTGGTCGGAGTGGACAGCGAAGGCATGCACCTGCGTATCGGTCAGGCAGTGCACTGGTTGCCTTTCCCCAATACTTGCAATACGCCGACACAAGTCCGCGAAGCCCTGGTTTTGCTGGCCCGCGCCGACCAATGGCCGGCTGTGACCAAGGCCGAGGCTTGAAAAGCCGAGCGCACGCATCCATCTGTTGGTCTTACAGGAAGGTTCTCTTCCGACGAGGAATGCTTTGATGCGTGCTTTTCTACTGTTGTTTCTCCTGTTTCCCGTGCTGGAGCTGTTCGTCTTCGTGAAGGTCAGCGCCGCCATCGGTTTCTTCCCGGCGCTGCTGTTGATCATCGCCGGTTCCGCGCTGGGTGTGCTGGTGATGCGGGTGGCCGGGCTGGCTACCGCGCTGCGCGCCCGGGAAAGCCTGCAGCGTGGCGAACTGCCCGCCGAGGACATGTTCCAGGGTTTAATGCTGGCCGTCGGTGGTGGCTTGCTGTTGCTGCCAGGGTTCATCAGCGACGTGCTGGGCCTGCTGTGCCTGCTGCCATTCACCCGTCACCTGGCCGCCCGCAAGATGCGTGAGCGCGCCGAGGCCCAGGCCCTGCGCCAGCGGGCGTTTCAGGACGACCCGTTCCAGGCGCAGCCGCGCGATGGCGGCCACCGCCCGAACGTGATCGAAGGCGAGTACGAGCGCCGCGACAAGTAAAACCCGGGGGCCGCTTCGCGCCCCTATCGCGACACAAGGCCGCTCCTACAGAGGTCGCAAGCCCCTGCAGGAGCGGCCTTGTGTCGCGATAGGGCTGCGAAGCGGCCCCAAGCTTTTCAGGCTGATGAAAAATTTTCTGAAGCAAGCCTTGTAATTGAATATGGCGGCCTCATGTATGTGGTCACCGCAAGGTTTCTGGTGGCAACACCAGACATGACTCAGGCGGTTCGCCCTGCGCGAGCTGCCTTCCGGCTACGCCGGACAGCATCAACCCGCCGGTGTCGACACCGGCCGATGAAAACCACAATTTGGGAGAGATCGACAATGAAGCTTCGTCCTCTGCATGACCGCGTCGTTATCCGTCGCAGCGAAGAAGAATCGAAAACCGCTGGCGGTATCGTCCTGCCGGGTTCGGCCGCTGAAAAGCCAAACCGCGGCGAAGTAGTCGCCGTCGGCACCGGTCGCATCCTGGACAACGGCGAAGTTCGCGCGTTGGCCGTGAAAGTGGGTGACAAAGTGGTTTTCGGCCCTTACTCGGGCAGCAACACCGTGAAAGTCGATGGCGAAGACCTGCTGGTCATGGCCGAGAACGAAATCCTCGCCGTCATCGAAGGCTGATTTCCCCGACTTCCCGTTACTCCAAAGAATTCCAAAGGATTAAACGATCATGGCTGCTAAAGACGTAAAATTTGGTGATTCCGCCCGTAAGAAAATGCTCGTTGGTGTCAACGTTCTGGCTGACGCCGTAAAAGCCACCCTGGGCCCGAAAGGCCGCAACGTGGTTCTGGCCAAGAGCTTCGGCGCGCCGACCATCACCAAGGACGGCGTTTCCGTCGCCAAGGAAATCGAGCTGAAGGACGCCTTCGAGAACATGGGCGCCCAGCTGGTCAAGGAAGTTGCTTCCAAGGCCAACGACGCTGCCGGTGACGGCACCACCACCGCTACCGTTCTGGCTCAGGCCATCGTCAACGAAGGCCTGAAGGCCGTCGCTGCCGGCATGAACCCGATGGACCTGAAGCGCGGTATCGACAAGGCCACTGCTGCCGTCGTCGCCGAGCTGAAGAACCTGTCCAAGCCATGCGCCGACTCCAAGGCCATCGCCCAGGTAGGTACCATCTCCGCCAACTCCGACAACTCCATCGGTGAAATCATTGCCGAAGCCATGGAAAAAGTCGGTAAAGAAGGCGTGATCACCGTTGAAGAAGGCTCGGGCCTGGAAAACGAACTGTCCGTCGTGGAAGGCATGCAGTTCGACCGTGGCTACCTGTCGCCGTACTTCGTGAACAAGCCGGACACCATGGTTGCCGAGCTGGAAAGCCCGCTGCTGCTGCTGGTCGACAAGAAGATCTCCAACATCCGTGAGCTGCTGCCAGTGCTGGAAGCCGTTGCCAAGGCCGGCCGCCCACTGCTGATCGTTGCCGAAGACGTCGAAGGCGAAGCGCTGGCTACCCTGGTGGTCAACAACATGCGCGGCATCGTCAAGGTTGCTGCGGTCAAGGCACCAGGCTTCGGCGACCGCCGCAAGGCCATGCTGCAGGACATCGCCGTCCTGACCGGCGGCCAGGTCATCTCCGAAGAAATCGGCCTGTCCCTGGAAACCGCTACCCTGGAGCACCTGGGTAACGCCAAGCGCGTCATCCTGTCCAAGGAAAACACCACCATCATCGACGGCGCTGGCGCCGACGGCGAGATCGAAGCACGCGTCAAGCAGATCCGTGCCCAGATCGAAGAAACTTCCTCGGACTACGACCGTGAGAAGCTGCAAGAGCGCCTGGCCAAGCTGGCTGGCGGTGTTGCCGTGATCAAGGTGGGTGCCGGCACCGAAGTTGAAATGAAAGAGAAGAAAGCCCGCGTAGAAGACGCCCTGCACGCTACCCGTGCAGCCGTTGAAGAAGGCGTGGTGCCTGGCGGTGGTGTGGCCCTGGTACGCTCGCTGGCGGCCATTGCCAACCTCAAAGGCGACAACGAAGACCAGAACGTAGGTATCGCCCTGCTGCGTCGCGCTGTCGAAGCGCCGCTGCGCCAGATCACTGCCAACGCCGGCGACGAGCCAAGCGTTGTCGCTGACAAGGTCAAGCAAGGTTCGGGTAACTTCGGTTACAACGCTGCTACCGGCGAATACGGCGACATGATCGAGATGGGTATCCTGGACCCAGCCAAGGTCACCCGTTCGGCGCTGCAAGCGGCTGCTTCGATCGGCGGTCTGATGATCACCACCGAAGCCATGGTTGCCGACCTGCCGGAAGACAAGCCAGCTGCTGGCATGCCTGACATGGGCGGCATGGGTGGCATGGGCGGCATGATGTAAGCCAGCCTTACCCCCTGCACCATCAAAAAGCCCCGGTTCGCTAGAACCGGGGCTTTTTTTGTTTTCCTGTCGGGGCCATTGCGGCTGCTGCGCAGCCCATCGCGACGCAAGGCCGCTCCTACAAGGAATTGCGTAACCTGAACTGCGCCCCTGACGTTGGACAAAAAATCCAACCTCAGGGGCGTACTTCAACCTGTAGGAGCGGCCTTGTGTCGCGATCGGGCCGCAAGGCGGCCCCTGGGTCAGGCGACGCTACGCTCAGCAGCAGGTACCTCAACCATTCCCCGCCGATACAGAACCAGGTAATACGACCCCAACCCGATCAACCAGCAGAACACCGCCGTCCACACGTTATGTGACAGGAAGTGCGCCCCTTGCATCATCCGCCCCAGCGACAGTACCGACCCGGCCACGAACGCCAGCGCCAATGCTGCCCGTGCCAAGCGCGGCTTGCGGTCACGCAGCATGAAGAACAGGCCGAACAGGCAGAACCCGGTCGCGGCATGCCCACCCGGCCAGCACAGCCCGGGCTTGTCGGTTGCCGGCCGTGGTTCCAGCAGCTTGCTGTAGGTTTCGCTGCCGCCAAACTGGGTCAGGCTCCATGGGCATTGCACCTGGGTCACCTTTTTCAGTGGCGTGACGAACGCCGTGGACAGGCCCAGCGCCAGCACCAGGCAGCCCAGCTCGCGACGCCAGCCGAACAGGCGCTTCCAGAAGAAGCTTGCGGCAAAGGTGAGCAACGACAGCACCCCAAGCAGGATCACCCCCTGCTTGACCCGGTCATGCAGGATGTTTTCCAGCAAGTAGCTGTGGCGACCGATGAACTGCCCGGCAACGGGGTCGAAGAACAGGTTGGCGATGTCCATGTCGACCGAGGTCAGTTCCAGCAGGATCAAGCCCAGCGCGGTTGCCAGGGGGATGCCCAGGTACAGCCAGAGATTGATGGGGCGAGGACGGCTTCGATACTGCATGGCGGCTCCAGGGCGCGAAAAAGATCGGGCATTGTCGGCTGCCCGCTATCCTGTGTGCGTGAAGGATCAGTGAAAAAACCGTCAAGGTCGGTGAATTCTTCGCAGGGCTGGCACCCTGCAGGCATAGGCCTTAAGCTGCGCCTGCCGCGCCACAGCGAGAAGCGCCGCACAGGAGAAACCGATGCGCATTCTTTTGGTTGAAGACAACCGCGATATCCTGGCCAACCTGGCCGATTACCTGAGCATGAAAGGCTACACCGTAGACTGCGCCCAGGATGGCCTGTCCGGCCTGCACCTGGCTGCCACCGAGCACTACGACCTGATCGTGCTCGACATCATGCTGCCCGGCATCGACGGCTATACCCTGTGCAAACGCCTGCGCGAAGACGCCCGTCGCGACACGCCGGTGATCATGCTCACTGCCCGCGATCAGTTGGATGACCGCCTGCAGGGCTTCCGCTCCGGTGCTGACGATTACCTGCTCAAGCCGTTCGCCCTGTCGGAACTGGCCGCACGCATCGAAGCGGTGCTGCGCCGAGCCCAGGGCGGTGGCCGCCGCACCCTGCAGGTGGCTGACCTCAGCTACGATCTCGACACCCTTGAAGTCACCCGCCAGGGCCGCCTGCTCAAGCTCAACCCGGTCGGCCTCAAGCTGCTTGCCGTATTGATGCAGAAGAGCCCGCACGTATTGCGCCGCGAAGTGCTGGAGGAGGCCCTGTGGGGCGACGACTGCCCCGACAGTGACAGCCTGCGCAGCCACGTGCACCAGCTGCGCCAGGTGATCGACAAACCGTTCGAAAAACCGCTGCTGCACACCGTCCATGGCGTCGGCTACCGCCTCGCCGAGGGCCGCGATGGAGTTTAAGCAAAGCCTTGCCCAGCGCATCATCATCGCCTTTGCCCTGATGAGCGCACTGGTGGCCGGGGCCTTCGCCTTCGGCATCGTCGGTACCGTGCACCTGGTCGAGGAGCGGCTGATCTCCTCGGTACTGGGCGGTGACCTGCAGCGCCTGCTGCGCATGGACAGTGTCAGTGACTGGAGCCACCGGCCACGCCCCGATCAGCTGTTCTACTTCAGCGGCGGGCGTGACGACTTCGAATTGCCCAAAGACCTGCGCCACCTCGACCGCGGCTTCCACGAGGTGTTCCGTGACCAGCTGTCGTACCACGCCATGGTCGAGATCGTCGATGGCCGCCGCTATGTCCTGCTGCAGGACCAAAGCGACTTCGAGGAACGCGAGCGCCTGCTGTTTGCAGTGGTGGTGGTGGGCTTCGTGCTCAGCCTGGTGCTGGCAGTGATCCTCGGCTGGCTGGTCGCGCGCCGGGTGATGGCGCCGGTGATCCGCCTGGCGCGCCAGGTGCGCCACCGTGATCAGTTGCTGGGCCTGGCCCCGCCGTTGGCGCCAGACTACGCGGCGGATGAAGTCGGCCAGCTGGCGGTGGCGTTCGACGATACCCTGGGCCGCCTGCGTGACGCGTTGACCCGCGAACGGCTGTTCACCAGCGACGTCAGCCACGAACTGCGCACGCCCTTGATGGTGCTGGCCACTTCTTGCGAACTGCTGATGGAAAACCCCAACCTCGACACCCGCGCACGCAGCCAGGTGGAGCGTGTGGCGCGGGCTACCGAGGAGATGCGCGAGCTGGTCAAGACCTTCCTGATGCTGGCCCGGGCGCAGCGCGACGAGGGCGCGGTAGCATCGCGCGCGACCCTGCGTGAAGTGGCCGACGAACTGGTCGGGGTGTGGCGTGACACCATCGAGCAGAAGGGCCTGGCGTTGTATTTCGACGGGCGAGTCAGTGCCAGCCCGGTGCTGTACAACGCCACTTTCCTGCAATCGGTGATGGGCAACTTGTTGCGCAATGCCGCGCACTATACCGACAGCGGCTACATCCGCCTGAGCCTCGAAGCCAATGGTTTCAGTGTCGAGGACAGCGGCGTGGGCATTCCTGAAGAGCAGCGCGAAGCCATGTTCCGGCCGTTCGTGCGCGGTGATGAACGGCGTGGCGAGGGCCTCGGCCTGGGCCTGTCGCTGGTGCAGCGAATCTGCGACGACCAGGGTTGGCAGGTCACGCTGACGTCAACCTTGCCGCATGGTTGCCGGTTCCATGTCGACCTGAGCAATACCGCGACCAAGGGCGACCCGGAGGCGGAGTAAAGCTTTGTAACAGCGCCCTCGGCGTATGACGTTTTTTTCACATGGGTATGACCTGATTCCTACGCTCGCTTGCCTAATGTGGGCGGAATGGAGTCAGGAGATGCCCGATGCGTAGTCCCATCAAGCTTGAATTTTCCGCGAAGTACGACAAACAGCACGCACGTGAGTACTTTCTCAAGCATCAGGACGGCTTGGCGCGACGCCTTTCCCACACGCGAGATGAGCAACTGGCACGTCGCGCCCTGGCCCTGGCAGGTGAGCCGGGCCTGGTCCTCGACCTGCCATGCGGTGCCGGCCGTTTCTGGCCACTGCTGGCGGAAAAGCCCAACCGGGTGATCATTGGTGCCGACAACTCCGAGGCGATGATCGAGACAGCCTGTGCCGCGCAACCGCCAGAGGTGGTGGCCCGGGTACGGCCCTTGCAGACTTCGGCGTTTGCCATCGACCTGCCGGACAACTCGGTGGACAGTATTTTCTGCATGCGGCTGTTCCACCATATAGGCGAAGCGGCCCACAGAAAGACGATTCTTTCGGAATTTCAACGGGTTAGCCGTGATAGTGTGATCCTGTCGTTGTGGGTGGACGGCAACTTCAAGGCCTGGCGCCGGAAAAAGCTGGAGCAGCGCCGCAGTGCCCGCAAAGCCGAGCAGGACAATTACCAGAACCGTTTCGTGTTACCGGCCGACACGGTTGAAGAAGAATTCAAGGCCGCCGGTTTCAGAATCCAGGAACGCCTCGACTTCCTGCCGTTCTATGCCATGTGGCGAGTCTATGTATTGCGTAAGGGGTAGTGTTTGATGGCTGTAGCCCAGAAAGGGGAGTCGCGGTTCGATTTTTACTGGCGCCAGCAGGGCGAGTGGGTCGAGGAGCCAAACCAGCGGCGGGGTGGCGAGAGTGGCGTGCAACGCCTCAACGATGCCGATGGCAAGCTGCTGTATGCCAAACGCCAGGTCGGGCACATCTACCGCAGCCTGCTGCACCCTTTCGGCCGGCCGACCGTATTGCGCGAACTCGATGCGTTGCACAGCTTCGAGCAACTGGGGGTGCGCGTGCCGCGCATCGTCTTCTGTGGGGCCGAACGCGATGCCGATCACCAATGGCGTGCGCTGCTGGTCAGTGAAGCACTCGACGGCTTCGTCGAACTCGACACCTGGCATGCCGAAGGTGCCCGTGAGCGTTATCCGCAAGTGGTGCATGAGCGCATGCTCAAGGACCTGGCGGACAACCTGGCGCGCATGCACCTGGGCCACTGGCAGCACGGCTGCCTGTATGGCAAGCATGTCTTCGTCAAGGTAATTGGCGAAGGCGAGCAGGCCCAGGTCGAGGTGGCGCTGCTGGACCTGGAGAAGTGCCGGCGGCGCATCAGCTGCCAACGAGCGGCGGGCAACGACCTGCGCCAGCTGCGCCGCCATTCGTCGTTGAACGACGCGGAGTGGCAAACCTTGCTCTATTTTTACCAGATGGCGTTTGGCAGCGCTGTCAAAGGGTTAGAGCAATGAAACTAGAAATTACTCGAGCTTTGTTTCTGGTAGCTGGCCTGGCGGTGACCACCGTGGCGGTGGCTGCATGGGAAGAGCCGAGGCCGACCGTGTTCAGCAAGGCCGAGATGGCCGACCAGTGCGCGTTGCCGCGGGACGTGAAACCGCAGCAGCAGGCCAAGGTTGCGCCGGATCAGGACCTGCTGTTGTTCCTGTTCGGGATGCGCCAGGGGTTGCGGCCGTTTGGCTGAACCCGGCGCTAGACAGAAATGCCAGAGGCCTCGCGATTGCGGGGCCTCTGGCATTTTGCAGCGGCTGGTTCAGGCCACCGCTGTTTCCCTGGCCACGTCCTTGTGCGCCAACAAGGTGTAGATGCAAGGCAACACGAACAGCGTGAACAGGGTGCCGATCGACATGCCGGTGGCAATCACCGTACCGATGTCAAAACGGCTGACCGCCCCGGCCCCGGTCGCCAGGATCAGCGGCACCATGCCAAATACCATCGCCGCCGTGGTCATCAGCACCGGCCGCAGGCGAATGGCCGCAGCTTCCTCGATCGCCTCACGTACGCTCAGGCCCAGTTCTTCACGCAACTGGTTGGCGAACTCGACGATCAGGATGCCATGCTTGCTGATCAGGCCGATCAACGTCACCAGCCCGACCTGGGTGTAGATGTTCATGCTCGATACACCGAGGAACAGCGGCAGCAACGCGCCGCAGATCGACAACGGTACCGTCACCAGGATCACCAGCGGGTCGCGGAAGCTTTCGAACTGCGCCGCCAGCACCAGAAAGATGATCGCCAGTGCCAAACCGAAGGTCACCCACAACGCGCTGCCTTCCTGCACGTACTGGCGCGCCACCCCGGCATAGTCGAAGGCGAAGCCCTCCGGGGCCTCTTCGCGGGCGATGCCCTGCACGGTCTGCAGCGCCTCACCGAGGCTGACCATCGGCACACCCTGGATGATCGCCGAGTTCAATTGCTGGAACTGGTTGAGCTGGCGAGGGCGTGCGCGGTCGCTGAGGGTGATCAGCGTCGACAACGGCAGCAACTGGCCCTGGTCGTTCTTCACGTAGTAGTCGTTCAGCCAGCCCGGGTTGTCGCGGTAGCGCCGTTCGACCTGGGCAATCACCTTGTAGCTGCGGCCTTCGAGGGTGAAGCGGTTGATTTCCCCCTCGCCCAGCAAAGTCGCCAGGGTGCCGCCCAGGGTGTCCATCGACACCCCCATCTGCGCCGCCTTGGCGCGGTCGATATCCACCACCACCTCGGGTTTGTCGAACGCCAGGTCGATGTCGAGGAAGGCGAACTTGCCGGACTCCTGGGCGCGGGCCTTGATGCGCTGGGCGACTTCCAGCAGGGCAGGGTAGTCACCGGCACTGTTGATCACGAACTGGAACGGCAGGCCTTCGCCAGTGCCGGGCAATGATGGCAGGTTGAAGCCGAAGATCTGCAGGCCGCCGATTTCCTCGAGCTTGGCTTGCACCAGCGGCAGCAATTCCATTTGCGTGCGCTCGCGCTCGTTCCACGGTTTCAGCAGGAAGCCACCGATACCGGTCTGCACGCCATTGAAACCGTTGATCTGGAACGACGAGTAGTACTCGGGGAAGGTCTTGAACAGCGGGGTGAACGTGTCGGTATAGGCGTTCAGGTAATCCAGGTTGGCGGTTTGCGGCGAGCTGCTCATCATGAAGATCACCCCCTGGTCCTCGTTGGGCGCCAGTTCGTTCTGGGTGAACTTCAGCAACACCGGGATCAGGCACAGGATGATCACGGCAAACACCAGCACGACCGGCCGGCTGTCGAGGGTAGCGTGCAGCAGGCGCTGATAGCGCACCTTGAGGCGCTCGAACAGCAAGTCGAGGCGGTGCGCCAGGCCGCTGGGGTTGTGCTCCTGGCGCAGCAGCAGGGCGCACATCATCGGCGACAGGGTGAGGGCAACGATGCCGGAGATGATCACCGCCCCGGCCAGGGTCAGGGCGAACTCCTTGAACAGCGCGCCGGTGAGGCCGGTGAGGAAGCCGATGGGGGCATAGACCGCCGCCAGGGTGATGGTCATCGACACAACCGGCATGGCGATTTCGCGGGCACCCTCCAAGGCGGCGTCGAACGGCGACTTGCCCTCTTCCATGTGCCGGTGGATGTTCTCCACCACGACGATGGCATCATCCACCACCAGGCCAATGGCCAACACCATGGCCAGCAGGGTCAGCAGGTTGAGCGAGTAGCCCATCATCTGCATGAAAAACAGCACGCCGATCATCGACAGCGGAATGGTCACCACCGGGATCAGCACCGAACGCAGGGCGCCGAGGAACAGGAACACCACCACGATGACGATCAGCACTGCTTCGCCGAGGGTCTTGATCACTTCGTCGATGGAGGCCTGGATGAACAGCGTGGCGTCGTACGCGATCGATACCTTCAGCGCCGAGGGCAGCTGGCTTTCCAGCTCGGGCATGATGCGCCGTACTTCCTTGATCACGTCCAGCGGGTTGGCCGCCGGGGTGGCCTTGATGCCGATGTACACCGACGGGGTGCCGTCGAACGAGCTGACCGTGTCGTAGTTTTCCGCGCCCATCTCGACCCGCGCCACATCGCCCAGCAGCACCCGGCTGTCACCGTTGGTCTTGACCGGCAGGGCCGCGAAGGCCTCGGCCGACTTCAGCTCGGTGCTGGCGTTGATGCTGGTGACGACATATTCGCCCTTGACCTCGCCAGCGGCGGAAAGGAAGTTGTAGCGGCGTACCGCAGTGGTCACGTCGCTGGCCGACAGGCCGTAGCCTGCCAGTTTCACCGGGTCGAGCCAGATGCGCATGGCGAACACCTGGTTGCCGAGGATTTCCGCCTCGGCCATGCCCGGCAGGGTGGCCAGCTTGGGCTGGATGACTCGCGACAGGTAGTCGGTAATCTGCGGGTTGCTCATTTCCTTGCTGTAGAAGCTGATGTACATCAGCGCCGAAGCATCGGCGGCTTCCTTGCTCAGGACCGGATCCTCGGCGTCCTGGGGCAGCTTGTTGCGCACCTCGTTGGCCTTGGCCAGCAGCTCGGTGAACAAGCGGTCGCTGTCGGCGCCGATGCGCGCGTAGATGGAGATGACCGAGAAGTTCTGCCGGCTTACCGACGTCATGTAGTCGATGCCTTCGGCGCTGGCCAGGCTTTGCTGCAGCGGCTGGGTGATATAGCCCTGGATGGTTTCGGCATTGGCACCGGGATAGGCGGTGGTGACCGTGATCAGGGCGTTTTCCATTTGCGGGTACTGGCGGATCTGCAGCTTGTTCCAGGCCTGGAAGCCCAGCAGCAGGATCAGCAGGCTGACCACGCTGGCCAGCACCGGGCGGCGGATGAACGGGTCGGTGAATGCCATGCCAGCCTCCTGTCAGTCCTTGCCCGGCGCGCCCGCTTCGGGCTTGAGGGCCTTGTCCTCGCCGATGCGGATCGCGGCCCCCGGGGTCAGTTTCAGTTGCCCGGCGGTGACCACCTGTTCCCCCGCCTGCAGGCCCTTGCTGACCACCACCACTCCGTCACGGCGCTCACCGGTCTGCACCGTGCGTTGCTCGGCGGTAAGCTGCGGCTGGCCCTTGTCGTCGTTTACCGGCTTGCCGTCCTTGTCCTTTTTCGGCGTGGCGACATACACCGAGTTGCCATACAGCGTGTAGGTGATGGCGCTCTCTGGCACCACCACGCGTGGCTGTGGGTTGGGCAGCAAGATCAACAGGCTGGCGAACATGCCCGGCAGCAGCTTGCCGTCCGGGTTGGCCATGGTCGCGCGCACCAGCAGGTTGCGCGTGGCTTCATCGACCTTGGGGTTGATCGCGCTCAGGCTGGCCGGGAAGGTCTGGCCCGGGTACGCGGCCACTTGCACCAGCACCTGCTGGCCCACGCTCAGGCGCGGCAGGGCCTGTTCCGGCACGTTGAAGTCGACGTAGAGGCTGGACAGGTCCTGCAGGGTAGCGATCACCGTGCCGGCAGCCAGGTAGTCGCCGACATCCACCTGGCGGATGCCGATGGTGCCGCTGAACGGGGCTTTGATGCTCTTCTTGCTCTTCGATGCCTTGAGTTGCTCGACCAGTGCCTGGTTGCGCCGGTACTGCGCGGTGAGGCGGTCGAACTCACCGCGGGAGATGGCCGCGTCACCGACCAGCTGGCTGCCGCGGCCGAAATCGACCTTGGCCAGGCCCAGGTCGGCCTGGGCGGTACCGAGCAGGGCGGTTTCCTGGTCGTCGTTGAGCTGCAGCAATAGTTGCCCGGCCTTGACTTGCTGGCCAGAGTCGAAGTGCAGGGCCTTGACGATGCCTTCCACTTCCAGGCTCAGCTCCACACCCTGGAGCGCCTTGAGGCTGCCAACGGCGGGCAGGCGCTCTTGCCACGGGCGCTGTTCGGCCAAGGCGGCTGCCACGGTGATGGGAGGCCGTGGGGCGGTGAACATCTGGATCTGCTGGTAGATCGAGAAGGCTTTGTAGCCCCCCAGGGCCAACACGATCAGCAGAACCACGGCCAACATGATGAGCATGCGGCGGCGCAACATAGGTCCGTTTCCTTGGATGCTGTTGTTATTCGTTGGGACACGACAACGGGCGTTCCTGCCCACGTGTGGATGGGAGGATTATCGACTGTTTTCCGCAGGAAGGGGAGTGCGATGCCTGTGCCGGCCTCTTCGCGGGCACGCCCGCTCCCACAGGGACCGCGTAACCCGCTGATTGCGCGGCCCCTGTGGGAGCGGGCATGCCCGCGAAGAGGCCGGTGCAGGCAGCAGCAAAATCACACCAGATGCAGGTGGTTGTCCCAGAAACCGGATGGCAGGTTCAGCGGTTGCCCGACCAGTTCGGCCTTGCGGCAATCATAGAAGCGGCAACGGCCCTGCCCGGAGGTGACCACGAAACCGTCCTGTACCGCGCCAACCCCGGCGCAATCGGGCATCGGTGCGTCCAGCCGCACCGCGCCGCTGTCCAGGTCCCAGACGAACAGGCGGTTGGCCCGTGGCGCGGTCAGTGCGACCAGCCGCAACTCGCTATGGATGGCGACACTGGCGGTGTACTGGGCCATGGCCTGCAACTGCCGCTCCGCCACCGGGAAAGCCTTGAACGGCTCGCCCGGGCGCTTGATCGCCAGCAGCTCGGCGGTTTCATCGGCAGGCCCCATGAACTGCTGGCAGGCGGCGATGGTGCCGTCGCTGCCCACCGCCAGGTGGCGCACACTGTTCATCTGCTGGGCCAAGGTTTCCTTGCTCAGCAGAGTGCCGTCGCGCTGCATCAGCACCAGGCTCGGCGCCATGGCGTCAAGGTTCATCTCCACCCGGCTTTCGGCTTCGGTGCGGATACCGCCGTTGGCCACCACCAAGGTCTCGCCGTCCGGCAGCCAGGCCAGCTCGTGCGGGCCGATGCCGTGGGTCGGCAGCTCGCCGCTGTGCACCAGGCGTTCGCCTTCGAAGCGGTACACGCCGAGCACGCCACGCCCCGGGTCGGTGGTGTCGTTCTCGGTGGCGTACAGCCATTCGCCACTCTTGTGCACCACCGCATGGCCGTAGAAATGCCGGTTTGGCTGCGAGTGTACGGTTTGCAACAGGCGCCCGTCGCGCAGGTCGACCAGGTAGCTTTCGGTACCCGGGCGGCGGGCGACGAACAGGGCGATCGGCAACTGCGGGTGGTGGATGATGGCATGGCAACGCTGGGCGACCTGGGTGCTGAACACCTGGGTGCCGTCCAGGCGGAAACCGACCGCATAGTGCTTGCCGTCGCCGTCGTCACGCGCCGACAGCAGCAGCGGTTCGCTGCCTTTGTTGCGGAACAGGCTCCAGCCGCCCAGGGTGAGGGCGCTGAGCAATACGCTACCGAGTTTGAGTGCCTGGCGTCGCAGCATGATCAGTCACCGTCGTTGGCATTGAAGCCCAGCTGGATGTTCAACGCCTTGGCCAGGTCGCCTTCGTGCAGGCGGTGGACGACGTTGAGGCTGTCGTAGATCTGGTTGAGGGTCTGCTGGCCGGCGTCGTCGGCCAGCAGTTCGCCCAGGGTCTTGTGGTTGTCTGCCAGCAATTTGAGCGCGGTCGCGTAGGCATCGTCGATCTTGTCTGCCAGGGCTTTCTGGTCGCTGGGCAGCAGGCCGCGCAGGCCCTGGTTGTCGACCCCGACCCACACCGCTTCGGCGGCCTTGAGGCTGGCCTGCAGGCTGTTCAGCGAGTTGTGGCTGCGCCAGGCTTCGGCCTGCAGCGGCTGCGGGATGCCCTTGCTCTGGCGGCCCATCGGCGCGCCGAGTTTCTTCTTCAGGCTGTCCAGCGCGGTCACCTGGGCACGCAGCAGGTCGGCAATCGCCTCATGGGAGTCGGCGTAGCGCTGGTTGGGGAACTTGGTCATCTGCGACAGCATGCCGTCGGTGCTGTTCCAGCTCTTGAGGATGTCTTCGGCCAGCGCCTTCTGGTGCTCACCGATGGCCACCAACAGCGGGCAGTAGCGGGCCTTCTGCTCGGCCGTGGCGATGTCCGGCTTGCTGTCGAACAAGATGTACTCGTAGGCCGAGAGGCCCCGCACCACGACGCTGGCCTTGCCCAGCGCTGCGGCATCGACCGGTGTGTCGGCGTTGACCAACTGCTCGACCTGGCGACCGACCAGGTTCTTCTTGTCCGGCCAGAACTGTACCTGCCAGGCGCGATTGCCTTCGGCCAGCGGGCCGACCAGCAGCGGTTGCAACTCGGCCCAGGCCTTTTGCGCGTTGAGGAAGTCGGCGCGGGCCTTGTCCAGGGTTTCCTTGCCTTCGCAATAGGCCAGGGCGCTGGCGGCCAGCATGCGGTCGGCTTCGACCCAGCGGCTGTAGGTGGGCAGGATCACCTGCTTGGCAATCGCAGCGGAGGTCACGGCTTGCGGGTCCTGCGGCGAGCAGGCGCCGAGGGCGAGTGCGGCGAGGCTGGTGAACAACAGTTTGGGTCGGAACATGCCGGCTCCTATGCGTGTTTCAAAGTGAGTTCAGGAAAGCCAGCAACGCGGCGCGCTGCCCGGCATCGAAAGTGAGCACGACGTTGCGCGCTGCCTCGGCTTCGCCGCCGTGCCAGAGCACGGCTTCGAGCAGGTTGCGGGCGCGGCCGTCATGCAGGAACTGGCTGTGGCCGCTGACCGTTTCGCTCAGGCCGATACCCCACAATGGCGGGGTACGCCAGTCCTGGCCGTTGGCAGCGAATTCGGTACGTTCGTCGGCCAGGCCCGGGCCCATGTCATGCAGCAGCAGGTCGCTGTAGGGGCGAATCAGCTGGTTGGCCAGCTCCGGCTCGGCGGCATTGGCGGCAGTGGTGAACTGCGGCGTGTGGCAGCCCTGGCAGCCGGCCTGGTAGAACAGGTTCTTGCCTGCCAGTACCTCTGGCGAGCCCACATCGCGGCGCGCCGGCACGGCTAGGTTGCGCGTGTAGAAGGTGACCAGGCGCAGGATGTTGTCGCTGACTTCCTTCTCGCCATCGGCACCGTCGCCATTGGGTGCGGCCAGGCAGGCGGCCTGGGCCGGGGTGCAATCGTCGTTGGGTTGCAGCGTGGTGGTCAGGCCCATGTCGCCGGCAAAGGCGTGCACGTTCTGCTGGTTGACGTTGGGCTGCCCGGCCTTCCAGCCGAAGCGGCCGACTACGGTCTTGCCCAGGGCGTCGTCCCATACTCGGTTGGCGCGCCCGCGGATACCGTCGTGGTTGCGGTCGTCCGGGTCTTCGTTGGCCAGCAGGTCGGCTTCGGGAATGGCTTCGAGCAGGCCCAGGCCGATCATCGGCGGCGCCACGCGTGCAGAAAAACGCGTGTCGGGGTGCATCACGCCATAGCCGAGCTGGGTGATCTGCAGGGCCGGCTTGCGCAGCTCGACCTGGTAACCATCCTTGAACGTCAGTGTTTCCCGGGTATAGCTGACACGTACCTTGCCTTCTGGTGTCACGCCGGGGATGGCCATGTCCTGCAACTGGGTGCCGTAGACCGGCTCCGGCACCACGCCGAGTCGCTCGACCACCTTGGCCAGGTACGGCTGGTCGGGGATCGACAGGCGCACCAGCATCGACACTGCGTTGCTGTCGCCCGGCTCTGGCGGGTGGCCGCGGCCGTCGCGCACGTGGCAGTTCTGGCAGGCATTGGTGTTGAACAGCGGGCCCAGGCCGTCACGTGCCGTGGTGGTGGACGGGGCGATGACCCATGGGTTGCGGAAGAAGCTGTTGCCCACGGCAAAGTCCAGGCGCCGCTCGGGCGAGAGGTTGGCCGAAGGCAGGGAATAGGCGTTGCGGTCATTGCGCTGCACGGTCGCCTGGCCAGCTGACAACGCTTCGCCGGGCTCGGCCTGGGTGAAACGCGGGGCGTCGTCACAGGCAGCGAGGGCAAAGGCCAGCAGCAGCGGAGAGAGTCGAAACAGCGACGAGGACATCGAGGATCCTGGGCGTATGCGAAAAACCGGCGTGCAAGCTTAGCAGGCCCAGGATCTTTGAATAAGAGCAATTTGCGTTTACTTGATGAAATCGTCGCTGCCCAAAACCGGCTCAGGCGATGTATAGCTCGAATTGCCGGTTGACCAGGCTGACGATCAGGTTCTTATTGCCTCCGTTGCGATTGTCGCCCGGCACTTCTTCGACTTCCAGGCTGGTGTAATCCATCGACGTGGCGCTGAGAAACTTGATTGCATCCTTGTGGGCGGGTTCCCAGTAGTCCTGGAAGAGCCAGATGCTGGTCTTGGCAGCCGGGCCCAGGATCAGCCGCATGGCTTTGTAGTTTTCTTCCGTCTTGCCGATCCAGGGGATGGCCAGCGAGCCATTCCAGACCTGCTGGGCGCCAACCGCCAGGCTGTGGCTGCGATTCTCACCGTCGATCAGGGTCAGGGTGTAGGGTGTGTTGTTGGCGATGGAACGCAAATAAGTCACGCTAGCCATTGGGTATTTCCTTTTGGTGGGTTTCCGGTCGTGGCAACGGGCCGCTCGGGGCGCGATAGACGTAGGCCGTGAGCAAGGTGATTTCGTTGAAGGGGGGATCGAGCTTGGCGGGGGCAAAGCGTCCCAGCAATTGCAGGCCCTGGGCGAAGGCGACTGACTCGAACCTGCGGCGGTCGGCTTCGTTGGGGTCGTACAGGTAGATCTTGCCGGGGCGTGCCACCACCCGGCACATCTCCTCGGCGACGTGCTGCGTGATCGGGGCACCCATCAAGGTGACATGGGGAACCTGGTAGGAATCGAGCGGGAAATCGGGGGCGTCGTATTCGTAGACGACGATCAGGTTGGGAATATGCTCGCCCGTGGCGGGGCCGTTGGAAACGCGTTGGCCCGCCTTGTTCAGGTTGTAGGCGTTGTTGAAGCCGGTAACCAGGTCGTGCCCATTCATGCGTTGCACGATGCGGCCTTCACCCCACACATCGAGAATTTGCAGCACGGTGCCTCCTGCGTGACATTCAAAGAAAGGTCACCAGCATGAGCACCCGGCCGACCAGCTGCCAGCGGGAAGCGTTGCCCCTGCCGGGCAAACGAAAACGCCCGGCACAAGGCCGGGCGTCTGGGTGATGCGCCGTTAGCGGATCAGAACTCGTGGTCTGCGGTATCCGGGTTCAGGTTGGCAATGCCCAGCTTGCCGGCGGCCTGTTCGATCGCGCCAGTCTGCTTGACCAGCGCGGCGATGGCGTCACGCACGATCTGGTTGCCGGCAGCGTTGTCGGCGGCGATCAGTTGGTCGTAGTGTTCGCCCTTGAGGGCGTGATCGACGATGACCTGGATCTTGGCTTCGGTGGCTTCCAGGTCGGCCTTGAGGGTGGCGTCGGTGGCCGGGTCGACCTTGGCCACCAGCGACGACAGGCTTGGGCCGGTCACCTTGCTGCCGTCCGGGCGGGTGTACTCGCCCAGGTACACGTTACGGATGCCCTTGGCGTCGTAGAAGTGCGAGTAATGGGTGTTGTCGCTGAAGCAGTCGTGCTCGTCTTCCGGCGAGTTGGCTTCCAGCGAAACCTTCATGCGCTCGCCGGCCAGCTCGCCCAGCGACAGGCTACCCATGCCGAACAGCATCTTGCGCAGGCCGTCGTTGACCGGCTCGGCTTCCAGCTTGGCGCGGTAGTTGTCGGCGACGTTCGGCGCCCAGTTGCCGACCATTTCCTCGAGGTCCTTGACCAGCAGGTCGGTAACCGCTTTCAGGTAGGCCCGGCGACGGTCGTTGTGGCCGCCGGTGGCGCCCTTGCCTTCCAGGTAGTCCGAGGCCGGACGGTTGCCCGCACCCGGACCGGTGCCGTTCAGGTCCTGGCCCCAGAGCAGGAACTCGATGGCGTGGTAGCCGGTAGCGACGTTGGCTTCGGAACCGCCCAGCTCGTTCAGGCTGGCCAGCTTCTCGGGGGTGATCTGCTTGACGTCGATCTTCTCTTCGCCGACCTGGATCTCGGTGTTGGCGATGATGTTGGCGCTGGCCGCCGGGTTGCCCAGGGCGTGCTCGTAGCTCTTGTCGACGTAGTCGATCAGGCCTTCGTCCAGCGGCCAGGCGTTCACCTGGCCTTCCCAGTCGTCGATGATGGTGTTGCCGAAGCGGAAGGCTTCGCTCTGCAGGTACGGTACGCGCGAGGCGACCCAGGCTTCGCGGGCGGCCTTCAGGGTTTCGTCGTTGGGCTTGGCCAGGAACGCGTCGACAGCGCTCTGCAGGGTCTTGGCGGTGCTCAGGGAGTCGCTGTACACGGCATACACCAACTCGGCGTAATGCTTGACTACGGCTTTGCCGGCGGCTTCGTCGACGGCCCCGGGCGCTGCAGCGGTGGTGCTGGCGGCAGCCGGTGCCTGGGCTTGCGGCGCGGCGGCCTTGTCGTCCTTGCCTTCACCGCAACCGGCGAGAGCGATGGCGATGGCCAGCAGACTGGCGGAGGCCAGAGGCATTCGAATCATTGTTGGTTTCCTGCGTCGTGTGGTTGGACCAAGGGGGAGACCGTGCGCCGTGGCACGCGAAACTACAACATCATGCGAAAGATTTGCATTTGCTGTAAAGGGGCGGGAATGTAAATTGCGCGAATGTCGCTCACCGCCTGCAGTCGCCCGGGGGGACTTCAGGACATCGAGACCTGGTTGCGCTGCGCCTGTTTGAGGAAGTTGGTCAGCTCGCGGGCCGACAGCGGTTTGCTGTAGTGGTAGCCCTGGCCTTCGTGACAGCCCTGGGCAACGATATAGCTTTCCTGCTCGGCGGTTTCCACGCCTTCGGCAATTACCTGCATGCCCAGGCTCTTGCCCAGCTGGATGATGGCGCGAACGATGGTGGCGTCGTCATCGTCGTCCAGCAGGTCCTGGACGAAACTCTTGTCGATCTTGATCTTGTCCAGCGGCAGCGATTTCAGGTAACTGAGCGACGAGTAGCCGGTGCCGAAGTCGTCGATGGCGATCAGCGCCCCGGAGCGGCGCAGGCTCAGCAGGTGCTGGGCGGCGGTGCTGATGTCTTCCATCAGGCCGGTTTCGGTCACTTCCAGCTCCAGGCTGCGCGGGGGCAGGCGGTAGGCCTGCAGCAGGTTGTTGACCACCCGCGGCAGTTCGTTGTGGTGCAGTTGCACGGTGGACAGGTTGACCGCCATGCGCAGGTCGCTGAAGCCCATGTCATGCCATTCGCGCAATTGCCGGCAGGCCTGGTCGAGCACCCACTCGCCGATGCCGATGATGCTGCCGTTCTGTTCGGCCAGGGGGATGAACTGGTCGGGTGGCACCATGCCCAGCTCCGGGTGCTGCCAGCGCAGCAGCGCCTCGACACCGACCACGCGGTGGTCGCGGTAGCTGATCTGTGGTTGGTACACCAGGTACAGCTGGTTGCGTGGCAGGGCTTCGCGCAGGTCCTTTTCCAGCTCGCGGCGACGGCGCATCTCGCTGTCGACGCTGGCGATGTAGAACTGGTAGCGGTTACGCGAACGGGCCTTGGCCAGGGTCATGGTCTGTTCGGCTTTCTGCAGCAGCTTTTCGGTACTGTCGCCATCTTCGGGGAACAGGGTGATGCCGATGGTGGCGCGCAGACGGATCTGCTGGTGGTGGTCGAGGTCGAACGGCACTTCCAGGTCGTCGAGGATGCTTTGCGCCAGTTCGGCCGCCTCGTAGGGTTGCTCGATATTGGCCTGGACCAGGGCGAACTGGTCGCCGCCCAGCCGTGCCAGGGCGCCCAGGCGGCCACTGTGGGCGCGCAGGCGGTCGGCCAGGGCCAGCAGCAGCTGGTCGCCGACCTGGTAGCTGAACTGCTCGTTGATACCCTTGAAGTCGTCCAGGCCTACGCACAGCACGGCCACGCGGTGTTGCAGACGGCCGCCGTCGATGAGGATCTTGTCCAATTGCTGCTGCAGCTGCTGGCGGTTGGGCAAGCCAGTGAGGAAATCGTACTGGGCCATGCGTTGCAGGCTGTTTTCCGCCTCGTGGCGCAAGTGGGTGTTGCGCTCGATCGAGGCCAGCAACTGGTTGGCGGTATTCACCCACAGGCCCAGTTCGTTCTTTTCATGGCCCTTGAGCAGCGGCAACTGGTGCTGGCTGGGGCGGTCGGGGTTGATCTGGGTGAGGTGCTCGATGATCTTCGACAATGGCTTGGTCAACAGCCAGTGGTAGACCAGATACAGCACCAGGCCCATGGCCAGGGCCCGCAGCACGCCGGAAATGAAGATGATCACCGCGTTGATCAGGAAATCCTTGCCGTAGGACGAGGTGTCGAGGGTGATGCTGAGGTCGCCGTAGTATTCGCTGAAGGGGCCGCGCCCGACCAGTTGCGTGGTATAGGTGCGTTCCTGGCCGAGGATCAGGTCGGTCAGCCAGCGCATGGCCATGTCCTGCAGCGGACGGGACTTCTCGGCCAGCATGGTTTCGTTGGGGTGGCCGATGGAGGCCATGCGCACCGACTCATCCTGGAACAGGCCTTCCATTACCTGCATGCCCATTTCCCGGTCGAGGCTGTACACCGCCTGGGTCGAAGGGTCGCGGAACATGTCGAGGATGCGCTGGGCATCGTTGTTTACGGCCTGGCGGGTCTTGTAGGTGTCATAGATGATTTGCGCACAGCTGAGCACGACGCCGACCGCCAGCGCCGACAGCAACACGACCCTGAGCAACTTGACCGACAAGCTGTTCCGCAATTCCAGCTTCAATGGGGTTTCCTTAATCCATGCGCATGGCATCATTTTGCCATCAACGATGACGATACACTACCGGCCGATCATGAGCAGTGTATCGGTTGCCTGACCCCGCAACTTGAATGCGCTGTATCAATCTTCCAAAGGTTTGATGTTAGCGTGGTATGCGGGCTGAGCAAGCGTTTTGCAGGTGGCGTGACTCAGCTTTTGAATCGACGAACGTTTTTTCCAGGATGGATGTGTACACATGCTCAAATTCAATGCTCACCTTGGCTTCCAGTTCAACGAACTGCCTTTTCTGCAGCGTATCGAAGCCGCCGCTGCCGCCGGATTTCGCGCGGTGGAATTCCCGTCGCCCTACGAATTCGATGCGAGTCTGCTGGCTGACCAGCTGGCGCAGCATGCGTTGTCACTGGTCCAGTTTGCCGCACCGGCCGGGGTTTCCAAGGGCCTCGCTGCAGTGGCAGGCAAGGAAGCCGAGTTCCGTGACGGGCTGCGCCAGGCTGTCAGCTATGCCCGCACCCTGGCCTGTGCGGATGTGCACCTGATGTCCGGGATAAGCCACGACGAAGGGGCCGGCAAGGTGTACGCGAGCAACCTGGACTATGCCGTGAAATACTTCCAGGACCAGGGGCTGCGGCCATTGATCGAAGTGATCTGCAGGCAGGAAATGCCGGGGTACTACATGTCCGATTTCAGCAAGGCGCAGCAGGTGCTGGAGGCGCATGCCAGTGTCGGGCTGATTCTGGATCTTTACCATGCACAGTTGCTGACCGGCAACGCGGCCGATGTGCTGTCACAGTTCTTTGCACGGACGGTGCATGTACAGGTGGCCGACTGCCCAGGGCGGCATCAGCCGGGAACGGGGCAGATGGACATTGCCGGGTTGTTCGCGATGCTGCAACAGCACGGTTATGCTGGATGGGTCGGGTGTGAGTACCGGCCTGCGGGTACTACCGTGGATAGCCTTGGCTGGCTTGATCAGTACGTGTCATGAAGGCCTGCGCGCTGACCCCGCGCAAACGCCCTGAAAAAAAACCGATGCCAGGGAACTGGCATCGGTTTTTGCGCAAGAGGCCAGGCTGAAGTCACAGCATCACGCCATGGGGCCGGGCGCCCTGCTCAAGGCTGGATGGTTCAGGCCTTGAAGGTCTTGCCTTCGAACTGTTCGGCAACGAAGGCCCAGTTGACCAGGTTCCAGAACGCCTCGACGTACTTCGGACGCAGGTTGCGGTAGTCGATGTAGTAGGCGTGTTCCCAGACGTCGCAGGTCAGCAGCGGGGTGTCGCCGCTGGTCAGCGGGCAGCCGGCGCCGATGGTGCTGGCCAGGGCCAGGGAACCGTCAGCCTTCTTCACCAGCCAGCCCCAGCCGGAACCGAAGGTGCCAACCGAAGTCTTGGTGAACTCTTCCTTGAACTTGTCGAAGGAACCGAAAGCGGCGTTGATGGCGTCAGCCAGGGCACCGGTCGGCTGGCCACCGCCGTTTGGCGACAGGCAGTTCCAGTAGAAGGTGTGGTTCCAGACTTGAGCGGCGTTGTTGAAGATGCCGCCCGAAGAGCTCTTGACGATCTCTTCCAGGGTCTTGCCTTCGAATTCGGTGCCTGGGACCAGGTTGTTCAGGTTCACGACATAGGTGTTGTGGTGCTTGTCGTGGTGATACTCCAGGGTTTCCTTGGAGATGTGCGGCTGCAGGGCATCGTGGGCGTACGGCAGCGGCGGCAATTCAAAAGCCATGGTGGATCTCCTGATTCAGGTCTGTTTGCGGTTTGCGCAAGGCCGATCACGGGCGGCCCGATCAGCGTCAGCGAGATTGTACTCTTTGCGACGCAAGGGCTGGATCATAGCACCGGGCCCGGCGCATAACCACGCAACAAAGATAGGGAATAGAGGTTCCAGAGCGGTTGGCGGGTGGCGATCAGTGGTGGTCGTTTCCAGGCAGGCGAATGTGCCAATGCCCCTGTAGGAGCGGCCTTGCGTGGCCCCAGGGCCGCAGCGCGGCCCGTCTAAGAGAGGTGATGAAACCCTGTGGTCAGTTGAAGACCAGTTGCGCCGCCACCGCGAACATCATGACCGCGACCATCAGGTCGAGCATGCGCCAGGTCGCTGGCCGTGCCAGCCACGGCGCCAGCCAGGCCGCGCCGATCGCCAGGGTCGAGAACCACACCAGCGAGGCGCTGGCAGCCCCGGCCACGTAGGCCCCGGGCGCGGTCTGCTGGGCCCCCAGCGAGCCGATCAGCAACACCGTGTCGAGGTACACGTGCGGGTTCAGCAGGGTCACTGCCAGGGCGCTGAGCAGCACCGCGCGGCGTGACCGCGCGCCCTGGCCTTGCTGGTGCTGCAGGCTCTGCCTGGAACAGGCGCTGCGCAACGCCTTGGCGCCGTACCAGATCAGGAATACCGCGCCACCCCAGCGGGCAACCGCCAGCAAGGTCGGGTTGTGCGCCAGCACGGTGGCCAGGCCGAACACCCCGGCCGCCACCAGGATGGCATCACACAGGATGCACAGCGCCGCCACCGGCAGGTGATGCTCGCGGCGCAGGCTCTGGGCGAGGACGAAGGCGTTCTGGGCGCCGATGGCCATGATCAGGCCGAAGGCCACCAGCATGCCGTTGAGATAGCTTTGCCACATGGCCCGCTCTCCATGAATGTCGAGAAAAGATGCTGGCTATTGTGGGGAAACGGGTTGTATAAGAAAAACAAATAGCGCTGATCCGTCATTAGGAAAATCGATGTTCGACTACAAACTGCTGGCCGCCCTCGCGGCGGTGATCGAACAGGGTGGTTTCGAGCGCGCAGCGCAGGTGCTGGGCCTGTCGCAGTCGGCCATATCGCAGCGCATCAAGCTGCTCGAGGCTCGGGTCGGGCAACCGGTGCTGGTGCGGGCCACGCCGCCGAGCCCGACCGAGGTCGGCCGTCAGTTGCTCAACCATGTGCAACAGGTACGCCTGCTCGAGCGCGACCTGCAACGCCAGGTGCCGGCGCTGGACGAGGAGGGCATGCCGGAGCGCCTGCGCATCGCCCTCAACGCCGACAGCCTGGCCACCTGGTGGGCCGCAGCGGTGGGCAACTTTTGTGCGCAGCACAAGCTGCTGACCGACCTCGTCGTGGAGGACCAGGAAGTCGGCCTCAAACGCATGCGCGCTGGTGAGGTGGCGGCCTGCCTGTGCAGTAGCGAGCGGCCGGTGGCCGGCGCACGTAGCCTGCCGCTGGGGGCCATGCGTTACCGGGCGCTGGCCAGCCCCGGGTTCATGGCGCAGCATTTCCCGCAGGGTTTTGCTGCCAGCCGCCTGCCCCGTACCCCGGCGATCGTCTACGGCCCGGACGATTTCCTGCAGCATCGCTACCTGGCCTCGCTGGGTATCGAGGACGGTTTCCTGCACCACCTGTGCCCGTCCTCGGAAGGCTTCCTGCGCATGACCGAAGCCGGACTGGGTTGGGGCCTGGTACCCGAACTGCAAGCCCGTGAGCAGCTGGCCAGCGGCCGGTTGGTGGAAATTTGCCGCGATACGCCCATCGATGTGCCGTTGTACTGGCATCATTGGCGCAACGGCGGGCAACTGCTGACGCAACTGACCGAACACCTGCGGCACTGCGCAAGGCACTGGCTGGTGCCCTTGTAGCCACGGCTGGCGTCAGTTGCATCTGAAATCTGGCAAGACGGAGTGTTACATGCGAATTCTGGTCACCGGCGCGAGCGGCTTCATTGGCGGGCGCTTTGCGCGCTTTGCCCTTGAGCAGGGCCTGGACGTGCGGGTCAGCGGCCGCCGCGCAGAGGGGGTCGAGCACCTGGTCAAGCGCGGCGCCCAGTTCATTCCCGGCGACCTCGGCGATGCCGAGCTGGCCCGCCGCCTGTGCCAGGGCGTCGAGGCCGTGGTGCACTGTGCCGGCGCGGTGGGTAGCTGGGGGCGCTACCAGGATTTCTATCAAGGCAACGTGGTGGTCACCGAGAACGTCGTCGAGGGCTGCTTGAAGGAACATGTACGGCGCCTGGTGCACTTGTCGTCGCCATCTATCTATTTCACTGGCCGCTCGTGCCTGGATATCCGTGAAGACCAGGTGCCCCGTCGCTTCCACGACCATTACGGGCAGACCAAGTACCTGGCCGAGCAGAAGGTGTTCGGCGCCCAGGAGTTCGGCCTCGAGGTGTTGGCATTGCGTCCTCGTTTCGTCACCGGGGCTGGCGACGCCAGTATCTTCCCGCGGTTGCTGCAGATGCAGCGCAAGGGCCGCATGGCGATCATCGGCAACGGCCTGAACAAAGTGGATTTCACCAGCGTGCACAACCTCAACGAGGCGCTGCTCAGCGCCCTGTTCGCTGACCACCGGGCGCTGGGCCAGGCCTACAACATCAGCAATGGCCAGCCATTGCCGCTGTGGGACGTGGTCAACTATGTGATGCGCAAGATGCAACTGCCACAGGTCACTCGCTACCGGTCCTACGGCCTGGCCTACAGCCTGGCCGCGCTGAACGAGGCGGCCTGCCTGCTGTGGCCGGGGCGCCCGCAACCGACCCTGTCGCGCCTGGGGATGCAGGTGATGAGCCGCGATTTCACCCTGGATATCAGCCGCGCCCGGCAGTACCTGGACTACCAGCCCAAGGTCAGCCTGTGGACGGCGCTGGACGAATTCTGTGCCTGGTGGCAGCACCAGCCGCCAGGGCAATGAAACCGCTGGGCAGAATGACGATGATCAACGCGCCGCGCTGGCGGTTTATACTCGTGCCTCTTGCGACTACCGCGGTTGAATGTATCCATGCGTAACCATGCTCACGATGACTACGATGACGTGCCTAGCCTGCGCGCCGGCACCCATGACGACGACGAACTGATGCCGGCGCACGTGGTGCGCAGCCGTCAGAAAGCTGCCCGCGGGGCCAGTACGGCGCCGCTGTGGGCATTGCTCGGAGCCTCGTTCATCGCCTTGGCGGGCCTCGGCTGGTGGAGCTTCCAGCAGATTTCCCTGATGGAGCAGCAGCTGGTGGCGACCCAGGAGAGCTTTGCCCGCATCAGCGAAGAAGCGGCCGGGCGCCTGCAGGCCATCAGCGGCAAGGTGGCGGCCAGCGAGTCAGGTGCCATGACCAACAGCGAGGCGCTGAAGCTGCAGCTGCGCCAGTTGCAGCAGGGGATGGCCGGGCAGACCGGTGACCTGGGCAAGCGCCTGGAGCAGGTACTGGCGGATACCCGTGAACAGCAAAAGGCCGTGACCGAGTTGCAAGGCCAGCTGCAGGCGCAATTGAAGCAGGTGAACGGCGAGCTGGCCGCATTGCGTTCGGGCCAGGTCGATGGTGGCAAGCTGGATGCCCAGCTCAAGGGCCTGAACGAGCAGGTTGCGGCACTGAAGGCCGCGCAGGCCGACGGCGGCAAGCTTGATGGCCAGCTCAAGAGCCTGAGCAGCGAGGTGGCGGCGCTGAAGAAGCAAGGTAACCCGAGCGCGGCTATCCAGGACCTGGAGCAGGACATCCTGGTGCTCAAGAGCCAGATCGACAATCGCCCGGCTGCGGCGGCCTCCGCTGGGGCGTCGGTGCAGGAATTCGATGCCTTCCGGGCGCAGACGACCCGCAACCTGAATACCTTGCAGAGCCAGGTGCAGAACCTGCAGCAGCAGATCAACGCCCGGCCGTGACATTGTAGGGGAGGGCTTTGCCCTCCTATCGCGACACAAGGCCGCTCCTACAGGAAATTGCGTTCCCTTGTAGGGGCGGCCTTGGCGCTCCCGGTTACAACCGCGGATAGTCGATATACCCCACCGGCCCCTTGCCATAGAAGGTCTCCGGCCGCGCCTCGTTCAGCGGTGCATCTGCCGCCAGCCGCGCCGGCAGGTCGGGGTTGGCGATGAACGGTACGCCAAACGCCACCGCATCCGCCTTGCCACTGGCCAGGGCCGCATTGGCACTGGCCTTGTCGAACCGCTCGTTGACGATGTACGGGCCGCCGAACGCTTGCTTGATCAACGGGCCGATGCTGTCATCGGCTTCCCGTTCCCGTGAGCAGATGAAGGCAATGCCCCGCTTGCCCAGCTCCCGGGCCACGTAGGTAAAGGTTTCGGCGCGGTCGGCATCGCCCATGTCATGGGCATCGGCACGTGGCGCCAGGTGCACGCCAACACGGCTCGCCCCCCACACCTCGATGGCCGCATCGGTTACCTCCAGCAGCAGGCGCGCACGGTTTTCCAGCGAGCCGCCGTAACGGTCGGTGCGCTGGTTGGTGCTGCTTTGCAGGAACTGGTCGAGCAGGTAACCGTTGGCGCCATGGATCTCCACGCCATCGAAGCCGGCGGCCTTGGCATTCTCGGCGCCGCTGCGGTAGGCCTCGACGATATCGGCGATTTCTTCGGTTTCCAGCGCGCGCGGGGTGGGGTAGTCACTCAGCGGGCGTACCAGGCTCACATGGCCCTTGGGCTGGATTGCGCTGGGGGCAACCGGCAGTTCGCCATTCAGGTAGCTGGGGTGGGAAATGCGGCCAACGTGCCACAGTTGCAGGAAGATGCGCCCGCCCGCAGCATGCACGGCCTTGGTCACATTGTTCCAGCCACGTACCTGCTCGTCGTTCCAGATGCCCGGGGTATCCGGGTAGCCGACGCCCATGGGGCTGACCGAGGTCGCCTCGCTGAGGATCAGCCCGGCACTGGCGCGCTGTACGTAGTATTCGGCCATCAGTGCATTGGGCACGCGGCCTTCGTCGGCACGGCAGCGGGTGAGCGGGGCCATGATGATGCGGTTGGGCAACTGCAGGTCGCCCAGGGTGATCGGATCGAAAAGCGTGGTCATGACGGTTACCTGCCTGTTCAGAGTGCTTGGCGCAATTGTTCGAGAAACGCCTGGATGGTGGTTTCGTTGCGTTTGAAGAAGTGCCACTGGCCGATCTTCTGGCTACTGACCAACCCGGCGCGTTGCAGCGTGGCCAGGTGGGCGGAGACGGTCGATTGCGACAAGCCGCAGCGTTGGTCGATCTGCCCGGCGCAGACCCCGTTCTCGGTGCTGTGGTACTGGTCCGGGAACTGCGTTGCCGGGTCTTTCAGCCAACCGAGGATTTCTCGCCTGACCGGGTGGGCCAGCGCCTTTATGATTTCGTCGAGATCGAGAGGCATGGGTGGAGGCTCGTGGTAGCGGTATATCGCGATAGGGCGAAATGTAGATCGTGAAATGCCGATATACAAATACCAAGAGATTCTGAGCTGAGTTCGAATCGCTATATCGCGTTATAACGATATGGATTCGGACGGTGCTAGACTGCGCCCATGAACTACCTCGCACACCTGCACCTGGGCGGCCCGGCGCCGCAACAACTGCTTGGCAGCCTGTATGGCGATTTCGTCAAAGGCTCGCTGCAAGGGCGCTTTCCGCCAACGCTGGAGGCGGCCATCCGGCTGCATCGGCGTATCGACAGCTATACCGACCAGCATCCGCTGGTACTGGCCGCACTGGCCCGCTTTCCACGCGAGCGGCGGCGCTTTGCCGGTATCGTTGTGGATGTGTTCTTCGATCATTGCCTGGCCCGGCATTGGCGGGATTATGCCGAGCAGCCGCTGGAGCAGTTCACTGGCGAATTCTATCGGGTGCTGCTGGCGGAGCCGGAGCTTCCCGGGCGCCTGGCGCGCATCGCGCCGTTCATGGCGGCCGATGACTGGCTGGGCGCATACGGTGATTTCGCCACGCTGGAACAGGTGTTCAACGGCATTGCCCGAAGGCTGTCGCGGCCACAGGGGATGGTCGGGGTGATGGATGAGCTGGAGCGGCTGTATGAGCCGCTGATGGCGGATTTTCGCGAGTTCTATCCACAGTTGCAGGCATTCGCGGCCGTGGGGCGGATGTCAGACAGCTAGGCCTGGGCTGGCCTCTTCGCGGGCAAGCAGGCGAAGAGGCCGGCCAGGCACAAACTCAGGCAGCCCGCGCCTGCCGCCGAGTCACCCGTTCACCTTCTTCAGCGCCGAACAACGCCAGCTGGATCGCCTGCTGCGCCTGCAACGCCAGCACTGCGCGTTCCTTGCCGACGCTGCCGATCGGCTGCAACAGCTGGATGCTCACCTCACCCCGCGGCTGGGCGAACAGGCGCAGCAGGTGCGACACCAGGTCATCCTCGCCGATGAAGGGCGCAAGCGGGTCGATCTGGCCGTTGCGCAAGTACTGGATGGCCACCGGTTGTACTGCCACCCCACGGTCGATGGCGCCCGCCAGCAGGCGGCCATGGAAGGTGCGCAGGGTACGCCCACTGGTGGTAGTGCCTTCGGGGAAGATCAGCAGCGGGCGGGCCAGGCCCAGTTGCCCGGCAATCTGTTCGCGCAGGCGCTGGCTGTCACCGCCACCCCGGCGGATGAACAGCGTGCCGGCCTTTTCCGCCAGCCAGCCGGCCACCGGCCAGTGGCGCACTTCGGCCTTGGACAGGAACGACAACGGCAGCAGCATGCCGAGCAAGGGGATGTCGGTCCAGGACACGTGGTTGCTGACCCACAGCATTGGCCGTTGCGGTAGCTCACCGCTCACGCGCACGTCGAACGGCAGCGCCGCGACCAGGCGTTTCATGAACAGGCAAGTCCAGCGCTGGCGGCGCGCTATCGATGGCTTGAAGCCCAGGCGTTCGCCCAGGGTGATCGCACTGGCCAGCAGCATGCCCAGCAGCAGTACCAGCAGCAGTCGTGTCAGGCGGGCCATTACCCGCAGCTTCGGCATCAGACCGCGGCCTTGAAGTGGCGAGCATAGCGCGGGCACAGCTCGTCGCGCTTGAGCAGGATGAACACGTCGGCCACCTGGAAGTCTTCGTCCCAGCACGGCTCGCCGCAAATCTTCGCGCCCAGGCGCATGTAGGCCTTGAGCAGGGGCGGCATTTCGGCAATGACGTTGTTCGGCAAAGCCAGCTTGGGCAGCGGGTTTTTCGGTTCGGCGCGCAGGTGCTCGGTGCACAGGTAGCGGTCGCGCAGGCGCTGCATCACCGCATGGGCCTGGATTCCGCCATCCTGCATGGGGATGCTGGCGCAGCCCATCAGGTAGCTGTAGCGGCCTTCATTGAGGACTTCCGCCAGTTCGCTCCAGAGTACGGCGATGGTGCCACCATTGCGGTAATCGGGCGCCACGCAGGTGCGCCCCAGCTCCAGGATCGGCCCCTGCAATTGCAACAGGCCATGCAGGCTGAATTCTTCTTCGCTGTAGAAGCGGCCCAGGCTGCTGGCGGCCTGGTGGTCGAGCAGGCGCGTGGTGGCAACCAGTTCGCCGGTACTCAGGTCACGTACGCCAATGTGCTGGCAGTGCTCGTCGTAGTCATCCATGTCCAGGCCGTACTCGGCACCTTTGAGGCGGGCCTGGAATTCGGCGCTGAACACCTTGTAGCGCAGGGCCTGGGCCTCTTGCAGGGCCGCGGCGCCAACCAGGCGTTCGGCTTGCAGACGGCGTTCGGTGCTGTTGTCGCCAGCGTGAGCGATCCGAGTCATTACGAGTCTCCATGAGCCAGCCATGAAAGGTTGCGGCCGGTCGGCTTTGTTGTGCAAAGTCAGCCTAGGTAGACGCGGTGTCACCCCTGTGAAGCTTTGGTGATGCTTGCGTGACATCCCACGGCGTTACTTGAAAGCCCCCAGCAAGGAGCCGCCCCATGGCCTGGTTGCAACGACTCAACGACCCGCTTCGCCAAGCGCCGGCGGGCACCCTTGGTGAAACCTACGCCGCGCTGCTCGAGCGCCTTGGCCCGGTTGCCCCGTTCGAACTGGCAGTACTCGGCGGGCGGGCGATGGCCACGCCGGGGCTGGCGTTCCTGGTCGGCTACCAGGCCGCGTTGCGTGTGCTGTGGCCCAGTGCGCCAGCCAGCCTTGGTGCCCTGTGCGCCAGTGAGCGGCGTAGCGTGCGGCCGGCGGACATGCGCACGCGCCTGGACAGCTTGCGCTTGACCGGCAGCAAGGATTTCGTCACTGCCGGCCTGGAGGCGGAGTGGCTGCTGGTGGCGGCGCGCAGCGAGGCGACGGGCGCGCCAGCGCAGTTGAAGCTGGCGGTGGTCTACCCCGGCGAACCAGGGGTAACGCTGGAAGCGTTGCCGACCCTGCCGTTGATGCCAGAGGTGGGCCATGGGCGGCTGCTGCTGGAACACGCGGCGTGCGAGCTGCTGGCGGGGGATGGCTGGGATGCCTATGTAAAACCGTTCCGTTCGCTGGAGGACTTGTATGTGCTCACGGCGCTGACGGCCTGGCTGTATGGCGTGGGCCAGGCGTGTGCCTGGCCGCAGGCCCTGCGCCTGCAGCTGCTCGGGCTGCTGGCCGGGTGTGCCGAGGGCAGCCGGCAATGTGCCGATACTGTCGGTTGCCATTTGTTGCTGGGTGGGTTGTTTGCCCAGTTCCAGGCGCTACGGGGGCAAATCGATGCGGCGTTGGCCGCCGGGCCGGCGCATTGGGCAGAGAGCTGGCGGCGCGATCAGGGCGTGATGGCACTGGCGGCGGCCGCGCGGGAGAAGCGCTTGAACAAGGCGTGGGCGGCTGCGGGATTGTCATGAATGCCGGTTAGGCTTGTGTGATTGCATGAATCCTGGGGCCGCACAGTGGCCCCCTCAAAAGGCAATCCCGATGAAGGCATTGTTCGTCATTCTGGCGCTGGTTACGGGGTGTGCCTGGGCCGAGGACTGGCCCCAACCCGACTGGCCGATCGATGACTCCAGCCTCGACTGGCAGGCTGTCGACGCCTATGCCTTCCCCACCCGCACCACCCCGGAACGCGGCGGCATTCGCACTGACGCCCTGCTGATCATCCGCGACGGCCGTATCGTTCATGAACGCTACACGGCACCCACTCGCGCAACCACTGCCCACCTGACCTGGTCGATCAGCAAAAGCGTGCTGGCCACGGTACTGGGCGTGGCCCAGGGCCAGGGGCGCTTCCAGCTGCAAGACCCGGTCAGCCGGTTTTATCCACCCATGCGCAGCCACCCTGGCGTGCGCATGGTCGACCTGCTGCACTGGGCCAGCGGCCTGGAGTGGCAGGAAGACTACGAATACGCCCCGCTGAAATCTTCGGTGGTGGCCATGCTCTATACCCGCGGCCACGGGGACATGGCGGCGTACACGGCGGCGCGGGGCATGGCAGCCGAACCAGGCCGGCGCTTTCTCTATTCCAGTGGCGACAGCAACCTGCTGGCCGCCGCGCTGCGCGGCATGCTCGGCGCCGACCAGTACCCGGAGTACCCCTGGCACGCGCTGTTCACCCCGTTGGGCATCACCAGCGCAGTATGGGAACGTGACCGGGCCGGCACCTATGTCGGCTCTTCCTACCTGTACCTCACGGCGCGCGACCTGGCACGCATTGGCCTGTTGCTGCAGCGCGACGGGCGCTGGCAAGGGCGGCAACTGCTGCCAGAGGCCTGGGTGGCGTTCAACCGCACGCCGTTTGCCCATGCCGACAGCGTAGCCGGCGAGGCCAACCCCGGCGGCCACTGGTGGCTCAACCAGCCGTTGGCCGGGGCGGCACGGCCCTGGCCGCATGCGCCCGCAGACACCTATGCCGCGCTTGGTCACTGGGGCCAGGCGCTATACGTGCTGCCCAGGCAAAAGCTGGTGATCGTGCGCTATGCCGACGACCGCGACGGCAGCTACCGGCACGATGAACTGCTCAGGCGGGTGCTGGCGGTGCTGGCCGGGGAGGGCGCATGAAGCGGGTAGTGCTGCTGGTATTGCTGGGCCTGTCGTACTGGGCCTGGCACGAGCGCCAGGCCCTGGCAGACTTCCCCGGCATCCTTGCGGCGTACTCGGCCAAGGAGTATTGCTCGTGCCGCTTCGTCATGGGGTTCGAGCCGGGCTACTGCCAAGGCTATGTGAAACAGTGGCTGGCGCTGAGCCTGCTGGAGGAAGACAGCCAGCAGCGGCTGGTGACCGCCGAAGGCCTGGGGCAGCGCCACCAGGCCGCCTGGCAAAGCCCGCGCGAGGGCTGCCGCTTGCTGCCGTGAAGGCGGGCGGGTAAGGTTGGCGGCCTGGTTTCACGAGATCCGTCATGTTCAAGCTGCCCCGTCTGCTACCCGCCTTGTTGCTGGCTTTGTGCCTACCTGCCCACGCCAACTGGCACCTCGATGGCGAGTCGTCGCGCCTGTCGTTCATAACCGGCAAGAACGGTGACGCTGCCGAAGTGCATCGTTTTCTGGTACTGCATGGCACCGTCGACCGCAAGGGTGCGGCCGGGCTCAGCATCGAGATGGATTCGGTAAGCAGCGGCATTCCCCAACGTGACGAACGCATGCGTGAGGACCTGTTCGAGGTCGAGCGTTTCGCCGAAGCCAAGGTGCAGGCTCAACTGGACCTGCGGCCGATAAACGACCTGGCCAATGGTGCCCAGGTCGAGCTGCGCCTGCCGTTGACCGTGACCTTGCACGGCCAGTCCCACAGTTATAACGCCCTGCTGTTGGCCACCCGCCTGGACGAGCGACGCTTCCAGGTGGTGACCCTCGAACCGCTGGTGCTGCGCGCCGAGGATTTCGGCCTGCTGCCCGGGCTGCAACGCCTGCGCAAGTTCGCTGGGCTCAAGTCCATCAACCCGTCGGTACCGGTGAGTGCGGTGCTGATCTTCACTGCCCGCTGACATGGCCGGGCCAGTCTTCCCCTGGCGGGATGGCAACCACTTCGAACTGCTGATCGACGGGCCCGAGTTCTTTCCGCGCATGCTCCTGGCGATCATGCGCGCCGAATTCCAGATCGACCTGGAACTGTACCTGGTCGAGGCCGGCGAGTGCGCCGATGCGGTGGTCGAAGCGCTTGAGCGGGCGGCGCTTCGCGGCGTGCGGGTACGCTGCCTGTTCGACGACTATGGCTCGTTGGCCTTCACCAGTACATTGCGCCAGCGCCTGCTGGATGCCGGCGTGTACCTGCGCTGGTACAACCGCCTGCGCTGGAAGCGCGGCCTGCGCAACCTGTACCGCGATCACCGCAAGCTGCTGCTGGTGGACCAGCGCTGGGCAGTGGTGGGTGGCACCGGTGTCACCGATGAGTTCTGGACGCCGGGCGAGGCGACCAGTGAATGGCACGAGGTGATGGTGCAGATGCAGGGCCCGGTGGTGAACGACTGGCAGTTGCTGTTCGACCGCCAGTGGCACGCCAACAATCGCCGCACCGCCTGGCGCCCTGCCGAGGGCTTCGGCCTGCCGCGCCTGCCCAGGCTACCGGCGCAGGGGCAGGGCATGGGGCGGGTGGCCTATGCCGACGCCCGCCAGCACCAGGACATCCTGCATTCGCTGGTACGCGCAATCAACAGCGGCAAGCGCCGGGTGTGGCTGGCCACGCCCTACTTCCTGCCGACCTGGAGCGTGCGCCGCTCGCTACGCCGGGCTGCCGGCAAGGGCGTCGATGTGCGCTTGCTGCTGACCGGCCCGCGTACCGACCACCCTTCGGTGCGTTATGCAGGGCACCGCTATTATCCCCGGCTGCTGCGCGCCGGGGTGCGCATCTACGAATACCAGCCGTGTTTCCTGCACTTGAAAATGGTGCTGATCGACGATTGGGTGAGTATCGGTTCGTGCAACTTCGACCACTGGAACCTGCGCTTCAACCTCGAAGCCAACATCGAGGCCCTCGACCCGCCGTTGACAGCTGCCGTGCAAGCCAGCTTCGAGCGTGACTTCGCCTTGAGCGAGGTGGTCGACCTGGGCCACTGGCATGCCCGGCCGCTATGGCGCCGGGTGAAGCAACGGCTGTGGGGCTGGCTGGACCGCCTGGTGGTCAACTTGCTCGACCGCCGCGACTGATACCGGCTATCGTGCAGTGACTGTCTCTAGGCGATCGAAGGAGTGGGTGCGATGACGGCGAAGAAGATTCTCATGTTGGTCGGCGACTTCGTTGAAGATTACGAGGTCATGGTGCCGTTCCAGGCCTTGAGCATGGTGGGGCATACGGTGCATGCAGTTTGCCCGGAAAAGGTCGCGGGGCAGACCGTGCGCACGGCCATTCATGACTTCGAGGGTGACCAGACCTACAGCGAAAAGCCCGGGCACAACTTTGCCCTGAACTACGATTTCGTGCGGGTGCGGGCCGAGGGTTATGACGCGCTGCTGATTCCCGGTGGGCGTGCGCCGGAGTACCTGCGCCTGGATGAGCGGGTGCTGGAGCTGGTGCGGGCATTCGACCAGGCTGGCAAACCGATTGCGGCGGTGTGCCACGGGGCCCAGCTGCTGGCGGCGGCCGGCGTGCTGGAAGGGCGTGAATGCAGCGCTTATCCGGCGTGTGCGCCGGAGGTGCGGCTGGCCGGCGGCACCTTCATCGATATTGCCGTGGACCAGGCGCATGTCGACCGCAACCTGGTGACCGCACCCGCCTGGCCGGCGCACCCGGCGTGGCTGGCGGCGTTCCTCAAGGTGCTCGGTACCCGCATCGCCTGACCGGGCCCGGTTTCCTGGCACCTGCCAGGCAGTGCTCTGGTAGGAGCGGCCTTGTGTCGCGATGGGGTGCGTAGCAGCCCCAGATGCTCGGCCTGGGGCTGCTGCGCAGCCCATCGCGACGCAAGGCCGCTCCTACACACACACATGCACACCGTTCTCAGGCCATTGCTGTTGGCCCCGTGCCCCCTCAACCGACCTGCTCAACCCAGTCGTTGAGGTTGTAGTAGTTGGTCACCCGGGCAATCTTGCCGCAGTGGATATAGAAAAACGCCCCCGCCGGCAGCACGTAGGTCTGCCCGTTGGCCGGCGGCAGGCCTTCGTCATCGGCCAGGTATTCGCCATGCACGGTGAACTCCGCCGCTGCCCGGCTGCCATCTGCGTTCTGCATCACCACGATGTCGGCCAGGCGTTCGCGGTAGCAGCGGTTCATCTTGTCCATGAACGCGGCAAACCGTGCCTTGCCCATCTGCCGCTCACCCTGATTGATGTCGTGGATCACGTCCTCGCTGAGCAGGGCGAGGAAGGCTGGCATGTCGCCGGCGTTGAAAGCCGCGTAGTACGCATTTACCAGTTCGGTAGCGGTCATGGAACAATACCTGTCGTAGAGGGAAAAGGCGGGTCGTGGCTTCGGATGATAGGGTTTCCCCTCAAGCCCGGCTTAGCCGAGCGCGTCATCCACATCGACAAAACGACCGCCAAGCATGGAAATACGCCTGTTGCACGGCGCCGCTATCGCGCCTTACATCGATGACCTCGCTCGCCTGCGCCTGACCGTGTTTCGCGAGTTTCCCTACCTTTACGACGGCACCCCGGAGTACGAGGCCGACTACCTGGCCACCTATGCCCGCTCCGGGCGCAGCCTGGTGGTGCTGGCGCTGGACGACGGCAAGGTGGTGGGCGCCTCCACCGGCCTGCCGCTGGTGGATGTCGGCGCCGAATTCCAGCAGCCATTCCTGGCCCAGGGGCGCGACCCGGCCAGCGTCTACTACTTCGGTGAATCGGTGGTGCTGCCGGAGTACCGTGGCAGGGGCCTGGGCGTGCGCTTTTTCATCGAGCGCGAGTCCTATGCGCACAAACTGGCCGAGTTCGATTACTGCGCGTTCTGCGCGGTGGAGCGGCCCGGCGTGCACCCGCGGCGGCCTGCAGACTACAAACCCTTGCATGGCTTCTGGCGTAATCGTGGCTTCCTGCACGACCCATCGCTGCGCACCCGCTACGCCTGGCGTGACCTGGACGAAGCGGAAAGCTCCGACAAACTGATGTCGTTCTGGCTCAAGGAACTGCCGATATGATCCGCCTGGCGGCTTGCCAGTATGCGATCGAGCTGCATGAAACCTGGGAGGCCTACGCCGCGCACCTGCAAGGCCTGTGCGCCGAGGCTGCGGCGGCGGGGGCGCGCCTGCTGCTGTTGCCGGAGTACGCCGGGCTGGTGCTCAGCGGGCAATTGCCGGCCGAGCAGCGTGGCGACCTGAAGGCCTCGATTGCCGGCATCCAGCCGCTGGTCGCGCCGTGGCTGGCGCTGTGCGAAGGCATTGCCCGGCGCTGGGGGATCTATCTGCAGCCCGGCAGCCTGCCGGTGCAGGACGGCGACGGGCAGTACCGCAACCGTGCCTGGCTATTCGGCCCCGACGGCGTGCTGGGCTTCCAGGACAAATTGCTGATGACCCGTTTCGAACGCGAGCAGTGGGGCATCGCCGCGGGCCAGGGGCTGCAGGTGTTCGACACCGAACTGGGGCGCCTGGGGATCCTGATCTGCTACGACAATGAATTCCCGATGCTGGCCCGGCACCTGGCCGAGCAAGGCGCCGACCTGATCCTGGCGCCGAGCTGTACCGACACCGAGGCGGGCTATCACCGGGTGCGCATTGGCGCGCAGGCGCGGGCACTGGAGAACCAGATTGCGGTATTGCAGAGCCCCACGGTCGGGCTGGCCGCCTGGTCACCGGCGCTGGACGAGAATATCGGGCGGGCAGGCTTGTTCGTGCCACCGGATCATGGCATGCCGGGGGACGGCGTGATGGCATTGAGTGAGCAACTGAGCCCGGTGCATAGCCAGTGGCTGCTGTGCGAGGTGGACCTGGAGGAAGTGCGGCGGGTGAGGCGGGAAGGGCAGGTGTTTACCCGCAGGGACTGGCCGGAGCAGTTTGACAGAATCCTGTGAAAACAGTGGCGGCCGCTTCGCGGGCTGGCCCGCTCCCACCGGTACAGCGCAAGCCTGAGGGCTACGCGTTACCTGTGGGAGCGGGCCAGCCCGCGAAGAAGCCGCCGCAGTTACATCAGGCTTACTTCACTTCGACTGCCAGGCTCTGGGCAATCTTGCTCTGCCACAGGGCAGGGCCAGTGATGTGCACCGACTCACCGTTGCTGTCCACGGCGACGGTCACCGGCATGTCCTTGACCTCGAACTCGTAGATCGCTTCCATGCCCAGCTCGGCGAAGGCCAGGACCTTCGACTTGCGGATGGCCTGGGCCACCAGGTAGGCGGCGCCGCCAACGGCCATCAGGTACACGGCCTTGTTGTCCTTGATCGCTTCGATGGCGGCAGGGCCGCGCTCGGACTTGCCGATCATGCCCAGCAGGCCAGTCTGCTCGAGGATCTGGCGGGTGAACTTGTCCATGCGGGTGGCGGTGGTCGGGCCGGCTGGGCCTACCACTTCGTCACCTACCGGGTCGACCGGGCCGACGTAGTAGATGAAGCGGCCTTTCAGGTCCACCGGCAGCTCTTCGCCACGGTTGAGCATCTCGACCATGCGCTTGTGCGCGGCATCGCGGCCGGTGAGCATCTTGCCGTTGAGCAGGATGGTCTCGCCCGGCTTCCAGCTGGCGACTTCTTCCGGGGTGATGGCGTCGAGGTTGACGCGACGGGCGCTTGGGCCGGCTTCCCAGACGATTTCCGGGTAGGCGTCCAGCGACGGCGCTTCCAGCTCGGCCGGGCCGGAACCATCGAGCACAAAGTGGGCGTGGCGGGTGGCAGCGCAGTTGGGGATCATGCACACCGGCAGCGAAGCGGCGTGGGTCGGGTAATCCATGATCTTGACGTCAAGCACGGTGGTCAGGCCACCCAGGCCCTGGGCGCCGATGCCCAGCTGGTTGACCTTCTCGAACAGCTCCAGACGGATTTCTTCCAGACGGTTCTGCGGGCCACGGGCTTTCAGCTCGTGGATGTCGATGGACTCCATCAACACTTCCTTGGCCATCACTGCAGCCTTCTCGGCGGTACCGCCGATGCCGATGCCGAGCATGCCCGGCGGGCACCAGCCAGCGCCCATGGTCGGCACGGTCTTGAGCACCCAGTCGACGATCGAGTCGGACGGGTTGAGCATGGCCATCTTCGACTTGTTCTCCGAGCCGCCGCCCTTGGCTGCGACATCGACCTCGACCTTGTCGCCGGGGACGATGGAGTAGTGGATCACTGCCGGAGTGTTGTCCTTGGTGTTCTTGCGGGCACCGGCCGGGTCGGCCAGGATCGATGCGCGCAGCACGTTTTCAGGCAGGTTGTAGGCGCGACGCACACCTTCGTTGATCATGTCGTCGACGCTCATGGTGGCGCCGTCCCAGCGCACGTCCATGCCCACGCGGATGAACACGGTGACGATACCGGTGTCCTGGCAGATCGGGCGGTGGCCGGTGGCGCACATGCGCGAGTTGATCAGGATCTGGGCGATGGAATCGCGCGCGGCAGGCGATTCTTCACGCAGATAGGCCTCGTGCATGGCCTGGATGAAATCGACGGGGTGGTAGTACGAAATGAATTGCAGGGCGTCGGCGACGCTCTGAATCAGGTCGTCTTGCTTGATCACGGTCATGCAGCGCGCTCCTCTTAAAGACGGGAACATTCATAGAGACGCTCGACGGTGCCGACCAGCATGTCGAAACGCCTTGCAAAGGCGCGCCGGCGGCATGGCCGACGCAAAAAGGCGCGGCAGTATAGCGCGGCTGTGGCGGCGAAACACCTGGACAGCCGCTAGACCTTGGTAAGTGAGGGGATCCAAGGTGTTTTCTGCGTTTTTCTACCAACCTTGGACCATTGGCGATGTAACGAGGCGAGGTGATCTGATTGAAAAGGGACGGCCACGTATGGCGTGGTCGTCCCTTCCACAAGGGGCACAAACTCAACTGTCTGTCATGCAACGGAGCAAGAAGCCTTGGCGCGGTGAGCCAGTTTCCAAGTCGCTGCCCACGATGACAGTTTTGCCGTCCTCTTCGAGGCTGGAACTCATGGCCAAATCGATACTGTCACCCAAAGCTATCCGCCCCCAACCTTGATGCTCGCCGAATGTGGTATCAGGTGCCCCATCGAGTGTAAAGCGCCCCACCACCACATCTGCTTCGTCACCCCCTAACGTCGAGCCGATGGCGATGATCTTCCCCGTTAAAGTACAAACATGCCCTCCCGACCACTGTCCGTCGTCATCGCCAAAACGGGTGATACTCTCTTTGAAACCCGATAGTTTTTCGCCGGTGGGGGTGAACGCTGTGATGAACCCTTCGTCCGTACTCACGGAACCGATGCAAACGAAGTTGCCGTTGTTGTCCAATCGCGCCAGGTCAGAAAACAACAAGTTACTTGTCAGTTCAGTTAGCAAATAGCCTCCTTTACCGAACGTTTGCGCCTCCTGGCCATCGTCTTTCAAGCAAGCGATGTAGGGGCCGGAGAGGCCATTGATAGTGGTATTGCCGGTAAGATAAATTCTGCCATCAACGATCAATCTCACACGGCCTGAGCTTGCGGTAGACTCCGGTGGTTTCAGAAACTTATAGCCCGTCCCATTGAAACCCTCGTCATATTCGCCATTGACGTCGAGTTTCATGATGACGCTATGTGACCACGGGTATTGATAGTCGAGGAAAATTCCTCCTTCACCTGGCGTACTGCTGGTGACTACTTCGTTGGCTGACCGGAGCGCTGTAGAGGGTAGCTGCTTTTCCGGTAACTCAATGATTTTATTACCGTTTTCTCCAAAACTGAGGTCAGGTTTACCATCCAGGCCGAAGCGCGCCAGTGCGGGCAGGTTGCTCAACGTCGCCTCGTCATAATAACTCCCTGTGATAATAATGTGCTGGTCATAAATATGGACGTTACCGGCTGTAGAATTAAAACCCGCCTTGAAACGCCCAATGGTCACACCTCCGTCGCCAAACCCGGTATCCAGATTACCCGCGTTATCGACGCGTAATACCACATAGCCCCAGCCATCATCAATTGTGGCTTGGCCCACAGCTATTCGACCTTCACCGCTTCTTATCGAAGCATTGATTGAAAGAAGGCGTTTATCGGGGCGGGAAACTCCTTGCTGGCCATAAGAGGGATCCAGTAATGTTGAATGCTTCATGCGTGCGTGCTCCTCTGTTCAGAAGCTAAATCATCGCTCTGGATCATTGCTTGTAAACTGTCAGTAATGCCAGTTGACTTGTAAGTCATTGAAAAAGCCGCCAGGGACGTTGCCATTCGTGCAGCACATGAGCGCTTGGCTTAAAGTGTGCGCCTACCCCGGAGATCTGTGACCATGCCCGAACTTTGTGTGGGCGAGCACCGCTGGACGGTGCCCACCGGCAGTAACCTGCTCGATGCCCTGAACGATGCAGGCTTGAATGTACCCTACAGCTGCCGCGCAGGCAGTTGCCATGCGTGCCTGGTGCATTGCCTGGCCGGGCAACCGCTGGATGCCCGGCCCGAGGCCCTGGCGCTGGACAAGCAGGCCCAGGGTTGGCGCCTGGCGTGCCAGTGCCAGGTGGTCGAGGACCTGCGTGTGGCGCTGTTCGACCCGCAGCACGATGGCGTAGCGGCCGAGGTCTGTGCGCTGGATTGGTACGGCGATGTGTTGCGCTTGCGCTTGCGGCCCGAGCGGGCGTTGCGTTACCAGGCCGGGCAGCATGTAGTGCTATGGCATGCTGCGGTCGCGCGGCCCTATTCGCTGGCCAGCCTGCCGGGTGAGGACGATTTTCTTGAGTTCCATATCGACTGCCGGCGCCCTGGTGCCTTTTGTGACCAGGCGCGCGGCTTGCAGCTGGGTGATGTGTTGCGCCTGGGAGAATTCCGGGGCGGCGCCTTGCACTACGACCCGGACTGGCAGGACCGGCCGCTGTGGTTGCTGGCGGCGGGCACCGGGCTGGCGCCGTTGTGGGGCATCCTGCGCGAAGCGTTGCGGCAGGGGCATCGGGGCGAGATCCGGCTGCTGCATGTGGCGCGGGAGCGGTCAGGGCACTATTTGGCGGAGCCGCTGCTGAAGTTGCCAGGGGTTGAGGTCGAGCTGGTGCTGGCGGAGCAACTGGAGGATGTTCTGGCCGGCTTGCGGCCATCATCGCGGCAGACGCTGGCGCTGTTGTGCGGGGCGCCGGCGAGTGTCGAGCGGTTTGCCCGGCGGCTGTTCATTGCCGGGGTGCCGCGGGGGCAGGTGTTTGCTGATGTGTTCGTCGAGCATGCCTGAGGCATTTTTGTGGATTATGCCGGCCCTTTCGCGGGCACGCCCGCTCCCACAGGTACAGCGCTAGCCTCAAGCTTGGCGCGCATCCTGTGGGAGCGGGCGTGCCCCGCGAAAGGGCCGCAAAGCGGCCCCTTGCAGCGGATCAACCGACCAGCGGATCACCCACGTGCAGGATCTTCATGCCGTTGGTGCCACCGATGGTGTGGTAGCTGTCACCCTTGGTCAGGATCACCCAGTCACCTTGTTCCACCAGGCCACGCTTGAGCAGTTCGTCGACCGCCGCCTGGCTCACCTTGTCGGCCGGCAGCGAAGCCGGGTCGAAGGCGATCGGGTACACGCCGCGGAACATCGAGGCGCGAGCCTGGGTGGCGCGGTGCGGCGACAGGGCGAAGATCGGTACGTGCGAACGCAGGCGCGACATGATCAGCGGGGTGTAGCCACTCTCGGTCAGGGCGATGATCGCCTTCACGCCCGGGAAGTGGTTGGCGGTGTACATGGCCGCCAGGGCGATGCTTTCGTCGCAGCGCTCGAAGGTGGTGTGCAGGCGGTGGCTGGACTTCTGGCTGGTCGGGTGCTTTTCGGCACCCAGGCAGATGCGGGCCATGGCCTGGACGGCTTCGATCGGGTAGGCACCGGCGGCACTTTCCGCCGACAGCATGACCGCGTCGGTGTTGTCCAGCACGGCGTTGGCCACGTCGGACACTTCGGCTCGGGTCGGCATTGGGTTCTGGATCATCGACTCCATCATCTGGGTCGCCACGATCACCGCCTTGTTGTTGCGGCGGGCGTGCTGGATGATCTTTTTCTGGATGGCGATCAGCTCGGCGTCGCCGATTTCTACGCCCAGGTCACCACGGGCAACCATCACGGCGTCGGAGGCAGCGATCAGCTTGTCGAGGGTGTCGTCGTCGGCAACGGCTTCGGCGCGTTCGATCTTGGCTACCAGCCAGGCGCTGCCGCCGGCCTCGTCACGCAGCTTGCGCGCATATTCCATGTCGCTGGCATCACGCGGGAAGGACACGGCCAGGTAGTCCAGGTCCATTTCCGCGGCCAGCTTGATGTCGGCCTTGTCTTTTTCGGTCAGGGCCGGTGCGGTGAGGCCGCCACCTTTACGGTTGATACCCTTGTGGTCCGACAGCGGGCCGCCGATGATCACTACGCAGTGCAGGGCGTCTGCGGTGGCCGTTTCGACGCGCATGACCACGCGGCCATCGTCGAGCAGCAGTTCGTCGCCGACGCCGCAGTCCTTGACCAGGTCGGGGTAGTCGATACCAACGATGTCCTGGTTGCCTTCGGTCAGCGGGTGGGCGGTGGAGAAGGTGAACTTGTCACCGATCTTCAATTCGATGCGCTTGTTGGCAAACTTGGCGATGCGGATCTTCGGACCCTGCAGGTCACCCAGCAGCGCGACATGGCGGCCATTCTTGGCGGCGATGTCACGGATCAGGCGGGCGCGGGCCTTGTGCTCGTCCGGGGTGCCGTGGGAGAAGTTCAGGCGTGCCACGTCCAGGCCGGCGAGGATCAGCTGTTCGATCACTTCCGGCGAATTGCTGGCGGGGCCAAGGGTGGCGACGATTTTGGTACGGCGGATGGTCATGCACAGACTCCTATAGTGAAGCGCAGCGAAAGGCTACTCCTGAATCTCGCTGTAGTCATTGTTCCGTTGCACTACCTGCGACTTCCTGGGTAGGGCAGCTGCAAGCTGACAGCAACAGGTTACAAGTTGGGGCGTGGGCCCAATGCGTGCTGATTTTGCTGGCGCTGAAGAAAACCCGGCCGCAGCCGATATACTGGCCATCAAAGGAGATCCCCATGCGCGCCCTGATCGTTTTTGCCCTGGCTGCCAGCGCCGTCGGCTGCACCCGCTGGTCGATGGACCATCACCTGAACAACGCCTACCGCGCCTATGACCGTGGCGACTGCCAGCGGGTCATGCTCGAGTTGTCGCAAGTCGACCGCACCAGCCGTGCGCGGCCGTTCATCCACCCCGAGGTGTCGCTGCTGCGTGGCCAGTGCCTGGAGCGCCAGGCGCTGTACGTGGACGCTGCGCAGACCTACCAGTACCTGATCCAGCAGTATCCGGGCAACGAGTATGCCTATCGCGCCCAGGCGCGCCTGCAGACCCTGGAAAAACTCGGCCACCTGCGCGGCGAAGCGGCTGTAGCCAGCCCGGTGCAGAGCGCACCTTGGCGTTAACACCAAGGTGTGATTTATTTCACGGGATTTGCTGCGTGCGCTGCGCTAATCTGTAAATCAGCTGTTACAACAACCGCCAGTTCATCGTATTCCTGGCCCCTGGGTACGGACTGCACTGCGATCATGTTCAACAAGCGCTACATAGAACGACACCAGCTGCCCTGTGTTCTCAAGGTGTTCAACCGCTTTACCGGCCAGCTCATCGGCCAGTTGGGTAACGCCTCCGAAGACGGGCTGATGCTGATCAGCCAACTGCCGGTGCTGGTAGGGCCCGACTACGAATTGCAATTGCGCTTGCCGTTGGTCGGCGGCGGGCATCAGTTCGTCAACCTGACTGCCAGTTGCCTGTGGTGCCGCGAAGATCAGACGCCCGGCCATTACGATTCCGGTTTCATGCTGCTGCAAACGCCCCGCGAGTACGATGAATTCGTCGCTTCGTTGCGCGACTATTTCAGTTTTCTTCCCGCCGACGCTTCGGTCTGAGGCTGCGTTAGAATCGGTCGACCTCGATACAGGACGACCCCGTGACCTCCAGCATTTTCTGGCACGACTACGAAACCACCGGCATCAACCCGCGCTGCGACCGGCCGTTGCAGGTGGCCGGCGTGCGCACCGACTTCGACCTCAATGAAATCGACGAGCCGATCAGCCTTTATTGCCGGCCCTCCGACGATATCCTGCCGCACCCGGCTGCCTGCCTGGTAACCGGCATCACCCCGCAGCAGCTGGCTGAACAAGGGCTATGCGAAGCCGAGTTCATGACCCGGGTGCATGAACAACTGGCCCTGCCAGGCACCTGTGGTGCTGGCTACAACACCCTGCGCTTCGACGACGAAGTGACCCGCTACAGCCTGTACCGCAACTTCTTCGACCCCTATGGCCGTGAATGGCAGGGCGGCAACAGCCGCTGGGACCTCATCGACATCGTGCGCACGGCGTACGCCTTGCGCCCTGACGGGATCGAATGGCCGCAGCAGGACGGGCGTGTCAGCCTGCGCCTGGAACTGCTGAGCAAGGCCAATGGCATCGACCATGGGCATGCCCACGAAGCACTTTCCGACGTGCGGGCCACCATTGCCCTGGCCCGTCTGATACGGCAGAAACAGCCGAAGTTGTATGAATGGATGTTCCAGTTGCGCAGCAAGCATAAAGTCATGGAACAGGTCCGTTTGCTGCAACCGCTGGTACATATATCCGGGCGCTTTTCGGCGGCCCGCAACTACCTGGGTGTCGTTTTGCCACTGGCGTGGCACCCGCGTAATCGCAATGCGCTGGTTGTCTGCGACTTGCATCAGGAAACCCTACCTTTAATACGGGAAAGTGCTGAAGTTCTACGCCAGCGCTTGTATACCCGCCATGAACAACTGGCCGAGGGTGAACTCCCCGTGCCGTTGAAACTGGTGCAGATCAACCGCTGCCCGGTACTCGCGCCACTTTCCGTACTGCGCCCGGCCGATCAACAACGGCTGGGCCTGGACTTGACCGCGCTACAAATGCGCGGCGAACAACTGGCCCAGCAACAGTTGCAATGGCAAGACAAACTGCAACACATCTACGGCGAGGAAGACTTCGCCGCGAACGACGACCCGGAACAACAGTTGTATGACGGTTTTCTTGGCGACCGTGACCGCCGCTTATGCGAGCAAGTTCGTGCGCTGGAGCCGGCGCAGTTGGGCCATGGCCACTGGATGTTCGACGACCCGCGCTTGCCGGAATTGTTGTTCCGCTACCGGGCGCGCAACTTCCCCGACACCTTGAGCAGTGAAGAGCGGCAACGCTGGTTCAGCTTCTGCCAGCAGCGCCTTAGTGACCCTAAATGGGGCGCGCCGAATACCCTGGGCGACTTCGAGCAGGCGCGCCAGCAGGCCTGGGCGGGCGCTGACGAGGCGGGGCGACGTGTGCTGGAGGCCTGGCGTGAGCACGCCCGGCAGTTGCAGGCCAGGTTTGCCATTGGCTGAGTGCCAGGGAAAACGCAGGCAAACAAAAACGCCGGCAGGGTGCCGGCGTTGTTGCTGCGATAAGCAACAGGCGTAGATGGACAATCAGTCCAGCAGGGTCGCCCAGCTTTCAACCACATCGCCACCCCATTTGGCTTTCCACTCTTTCAGGGTCTTGTGGTTGCCGCCTTTGGTTTCAATCACTTCATTGTTGTGTGGGTTCTTGTATTGCTTGACCTTGCGCGCACGCTTGGTGGCGGTAGTCTTGACGGCACCGCGAGGCGCTTTGCTCAGTTTCGAATCGGGGTCGAGCAGGGCAATCACGTCGCGCAGCGACTTGGAGTATTCGCCCATCAGGTTGCGCAGTTTGCCTTCGAACTCCAGTTCTTTCTTCAGCTTGTCATCCTGCGACAGATTGGCCAGGCGAGCTTGAAGTTCCTTGATGGCTTCTTCGGTGGCGCGGTATTCGTTGATCAGGGACATGGAGTGTTCCTTAATGCGTGTTCAGAAATGTGTGGGCCAATAATAGACAGGCGATCCGCTCAAGTAAATATATTATTGGGCGGTTAACTGTTAATTAAGCTGTGACAACATTTCTCTAGGTGAACAAAAATTTACATTTAACCCCTGCATTTGTCCTGTCTGTCAGATGCTCTGCACAGCGCGCAGGGTAAGGCTCACAATCCCGGGCGGCTGCGATCAATACTGCGTTTTTGCTGGCGGGCCGCTAGAATGGGCGCCTTTGCGAAGTTCTGGAGTCTCATTCATGCGCACCTATCGTCTGGTGATCGCCTGCCCCGACCGTGTTGGCATCGTGGCGAAAGTCAGTAATTTCCTGGCCTTGTACAATGGCTGGATCAACGAAGCCAGCCATCACTCCGATGAGCAGAGTGGCTGGTTCTTCATGCGTCATGAAATTCGCGCCGAATCGCTGCCGTTCGGTATCGAAGCCTTCCGCGAAGCGTTTGCGCCGATCGCCGAAGAGTTCTCCATGACCTGGCGGATTACCGACTCGGCGCAGAAAAAGCGCGTGGTGCTGATGGCCAGCCGCGAATCGCACTGCCTGGCCGACCTGCTGCACCGCTGGCACACCGATGAACTGGACTGCGAGATCCCCTGTGTAATCTCCAACCATAACGACCTGCGCAGCATGGTCGAGTGGCATGGCATTCCGTTTTTCCATGTACCGGTCGACCCCAAGGACAAGGCCCCGGCATTCGCCGAAGTGTCGCGCCTGGTGCAGGAGCACGCTGCCGATGTGGTGGTGCTGGCTCGCTACATGCAGATCCTGCCGCCGCAACTGTGCCAGGACTATGCCGAGAAGGTGATCAACATCCACCACAGCTTCCTGCCGTCGTTCGTCGGCGCCAAGCCTTACCACCAGGCTGCGCTGCGCGGCGTCAAGCTGATCGGCGCGACCTGCCACTACGTCACCGAGGAGCTCGATGCCGGCCCGATCATCGAGCAGGACGTGGTGCGCGTCAGCCATGCCGACAGCATTGATGACATGGTTCGCTTTGGCCGTGACGTGGAAAAGATGGTGTTGGCCCGTGGCCTGCGCTATCACCTGGAAGACCGCGTGCTGGTGCATGGCAACAAGACCGTGGTATTCGACTGAGACAACTGGGTTGTCGGGATATCGTTGGGGCTGCTTTGCAGCCCATCGCGACACAAAGCCGCTCCTACAAAGGATTCGCGACACAAGGCCGCTCCAACAAGGGATTCGCGACGCAATGGCGGAACGCGATTTCTGGTAGGAGCGGCCTTGTGTCGCGATGGGGCGCAACGCGCCCCCGGCAATCCTGAAGGGAACATCAATGACCAAGCAGCGCAACCAACCCACCGCCGCCCCCCCACCAACCCTCGGCGAAGGCTGCCTGGCCCGCTATGACCCAGAAGCCCTGGCCGACACCGACGGCACCGAGTTCCCCGGCGCCGCCGAACTCTGGCAGCAGCTCAACCAAGCTGACGCCGCCGCCAGCGCTCCAGCAACGGCCGCGCCAGCAGAAACACGAATACCGGCCCACCCGCCAACAGGTAGAAGTAGTAGGTAACCGCCCGCCATATCACGATCGCCGCCGCCGCGGTCGAGCTGCCCACCAAGGGTGTCAGCAGGCTCGCCGAGGTCAGCTCGGCGGCACCGGCACCGCCCGGCAGCAGGCTGAACTGGCCAGCGCTGAGCGACAGCATCTGCACCAGGAAGCTGGGTATCCACGCCAGGTTCACCCCCAGCCCCTGCAACACCAGGTACAACACGCTGTAGCGCAACCCCCAGTGCACGCAGGTAAGGGTGAAAACCAGGATCAGCGTGCGTTTCGGCAGGCGCCAGGTTTGCGCCAGGGCAGCGATGAAGTGCAGCAGTTTGCGCGCCCAGCGGCGTTTGCGCCGCGGGCTCATGCCCAGGCGGCGCAACAGGCGGCCATTCAGGCGCATCACCGTGCGCCGGTAACGCAACAGCCCAAGCACCCCGGCCAGGGCCGTACACAAGAGCAACGCGCTGCCCAGTAGCATGCCTTGCTGGCTACGCCCCAGGCTGTGGAACAAGGCGTAGCCGGCAATCGCCAGCATGGCGCAGAAAAAGAATACCAGGTCGTTCAACTGGTCCATGGCGAACACCGCGCCGCTGCGCGCCGGGCCGATACGGTCGCGGGCCAGCAGGGCCATCAGGGCCAACGGACCGCCGCTGCCGCCGGGGGTGGTGCAGATGGCGAACTCGGTGGCCATCACCACGCCCAGGCTGCGCAGGCGCCCGAGCTTGGCACCTTGCTGGCCGAGCAGCAGGCGCAGGCGAAGGGTATTGATCACCCAGCACAGCAGGATCATGCCAAACAGGGTCAGCAGCAAGCTCGGATCGAAGCGTTGCAGCCTTGGCAGCAGCCCGCTGCCACCGAGCAAGGCCGGCACCAGCACCGCGCCGAGCAGGGCCAGGCCCAGCCATGCCAGGCGGTTCATGCGCCAACCTTGCGGTCCAGCCAGGCCGACTTGGTCAGAGGTTCGCGGCCCTGGGCCAGGAGGTCGCGCAAGGTGTTCAACCAATAGTCGCGGGAGCTGCGATGACGCATGTCCACCGGGTGCAGGCCCAGGCGCAGGGTTTCGGCCCCGCGCCAACGCCGGCATTGCCAGTCGCAGACCAACCGTGACAGGCCGCGGCGCCAGGCGCTGCGGGCGCTCCACACCAGGCCCGGGGCTTCGATTGCAGTGAACTCCGGCAAGCGATACAGGTGCTGCGGCGTGCTGGTGTAGCGCAACGGCAGTTGACGCAACGCCTGGCGGGTACCTTCGCTCATCAGCCAGGCGGGTGCGACGAACCCGGCCACTGGCCAGCCCTGCCGGCCGAACAGGTCCAGGCCATGCTGCAGTCGCTGCAGTGCCTGCTGCTGGTCGAGGGCATGGAACTCGCCTTCATGGGTATAGATACGGCGCATGAAGTACTCACCGGGCGTACGCGGGGGAGGGCCGTCATCGGCATGGTAATAGCCGTGCAGGGCCAGCTCGTCGCCCTGTGCCAGGCGTCGTTCGAGCAGACGGCAGAAGGCGGGCGAACGCAGCAGTGGGTTGCGCTGGTGAAAGTCCGGTACCACCAGCCAGGTCATGGGCACGCCGCCGATGGCGTCGACTGCCTGGACGAAAGGTTGGTAGTCCGGCCAGGTCTCGGGGGCCACATCGTGCAACACCAGCATCAGGCTGCGCGCACCCGGCAACGGCTCAAGCATGGGCGCGTGCCTGCGGCTGGTGGCCGAGCACGGCCTGGTAGTGCTGCAGCAGGCCGGCAACCACGTTGTCCCAGGAATAATGCTGCTCGACATGGCGGCGGGCCTGTGCCCCCAGTTTGCGTACGCCGGCCTCGAACGCCTCGCGCACGGCGTCCGCCATGGCCTGGCCATCGTTCGGTCGGCACAGGCGCCCGCAGTGTTCGTTGACGATCTCGCCGAATGCACCGGCGCGCACGGCCACCACCGGGGTGGCGCTGGCCATGGCTTCGAGAATGACCAGGCCGAAGGTCTCCTGGTCGCCGGCATGCACCAGCAGGTCAGCGCTGGCCATCAGCCTGGCGACTTCCGGGGCAGGGCAGAAGTGGTCGATCACGCTGACGTTCTGCGGCACGTTGGCCGGCATGTTCGAGCCCACCAGCAACAGGTGGTAGGGCCGGCCAAGGTGCTGCATGCAGTCGAGCAGTACTGGCAGGTTCTTTTCCCGCGAGCCGCGGCCGGCATAGATCAGCAGCCGGCTGGTGTCGGCAATGCCCAGTTCGGCACGCAGCTGTGGGTCTCGCCGGCTGGGGTGGAAGGTGCCCAGGTCGACGCCCAGGCGCTGCACGTGCACGTCCCGCACGCCCAGGCGGCGGAGTTTGTCGGCCATGACCTGGCTGGGCGCCAGGACCCGGTCGAAATTGCCATACAACCTGCTGACGTAAGCTTCGACATTGGGCGTGAACCAGTTGCCCATGCGGTTGCTCACCAGCAACGGCAAGTCGGAATGGTAGAAGCCGATCACCGGCACATCCAACTGGCGCCTTGCTTCCAGCGCAGCCCAGGCGGTCAGGTACGGGTCGCCGACTTCGATCAGGTCAGGTTTGAGCTTGCGCAGTACGTTGCACCAGGGGGCCAGGCGTACCGGGAAGCGGTAGCCGTTGCCGAACGGCAGCGGCGGTGCAGGCACCTGGTAGATGCCATCGGCGTGTTGTGCGCTGGCGCCGGGTATCAGCAGGCTGTGGCGCACGCCATGGATGGCGTCGAGGCGGTGGTGTTTGGCATCAAGATAGGTACGTACGCCGCCGCTGGCGGGGGCGTAGAACATGGTGATGTCGGCGATGTGCACGATCAGCATCCCTCCGGGATCGTCTTCGGGTCTGTCATCCGGCGGTAAAGGGCCGGCGATGACGCGCCTTAAAGTTGACCTTTCAGAAGGATAGTTTGTTCGATCGGGGTTGGGCGGGGGTAAAGCGGGGGAGCGCTGTCGGCTCCTTCACGGGCGTGCCCGCGAAGAAGCCGACGCGTTCCTGGATCAGATGCGGAAGCTGCCCACCAGCTGCTTCAGGCGGCTGGCCTGCTGCTCCAGGTCGGAGCAGGCGCGCAGGGTGGCCTGCAGGTTCTCCACGCCCTCCTGGTTGAGCATGTTGATTTCGTTGATGTCCATGTTGATCGCCTCGACCACGGCGGTCTGCTCTTCGGTGGCGGTGGCCACCGACTGGTTCATCCCGTCGATTTCGCCGATGCGCACGGTAACGCTGTCCAGGCGTTCGCCGGCCTGGTTGGCGATCTGCATGCTGTCCTGGCTGTGGCGCTGGCTCTGGTCCATGGTCTCGACCGACTCGCGGGCGCCGACCTGCAGCTCTTCGATCATGGTCTGCACCTGCTGCGCCGATTCCTGGGTGCGGTGGGCCAGGTTGCGTACCTCATCGGCGACCACGGCAAAGCCGCGCCCGGCCTCACCGGCACGGGCCGCTTCGATGGCCGCGTTGAGGGCCAGCAGGTTGGTCTGCTGGGAAATGCTGGTGATCACTTCGAGGATCTGGCCGATGTTGACGGTCTTGCTGTTCAGCGTCTCGATGTGGGCGCTGGAGGTGACGATCAGGTCGGACAGGCGGTTCATCGCGGCAATGTTGCGCTCGACCACCTGTTGCCCTTCTTCGGCCAGCAGGCGCGCCGAGCTGGCGTGCTGCGAAGCCTGGGCGGCGTTGCCGGCAATTTCCTGGGCCGCGGCGCCCAGTTCGTTGATGGCCGCGGCCACGCTGTTGGTGCGGTTGGCCTGCTCGTCGGAGTTGGTCATGGACGAGTTGGAGGCGCTGATCACCCGCAGCGCCACTTCGTTGACCTGCTCGGTGGCCGACGATACTTCGCGGATCGAACTGTGGATACGCTCGACGAAACGGTTGAAGGCGCTGCCCAGGATGCCGAATTCGTCGTGGTTGTGGATACGCAGGCGCTTGGTCAGGTCGCCTTCACCTTCGGCGATGTCCTCCATGGCGCGGGTCATGGTGTGCAGCGGCTGCATCAGCACACGGATCAGCAGGCCGAGCAGGCCGATGATGATCACCACCGCCACCAGCGTGGCGATCACTGCCGAGGTGCGGAAGGTGCTGAGCATCGAGAAGGCCTTGTCCTTGTCTACCGACAGGCCGATGTACCAGTTGGCCGACGGCAGCCCGGTGATCGGGGTGAAGGTCAGCAGGCGGGTCTGGCCATCGCTCTGCACTTCGGTCAGCTCACCGGTCAGTTTCGGCGTGTGTTGCGGGAACAGGTCCGACAGCGACTTCATCACCAGGTCTTTGTCCGGGTGCACCAGGATCTTGCCCTGGTCGTTGACCAGGAAGGCGTAGCCCATGCCGCCGAAGTTCAGCGAGTTGATGATCTGCACCAGGCCGTCGAGGGCCAGGTCGCCACCGACCACCCCGACATTGCCGGCGATTTTGCTGATGATGCCGATGACCATCTTGTTGGTGGCCATGTCGATATACGGCTCGGTCAGGATGGTGCCGGCGGCATTCATGCCGTCTTTGTACCAAGGGCGGGTGCGCGGGTCATAACCGTCCGGCATCTTCGTATCGGGGCGCACGCTGAAGCCGCCATCGACCTTGCCCGCGTAGACCGTGAGGAAGCTGGAAATCAGGGCGTTCTGACCCAGCAGGGTGTCGGAGCTGGCCGGTTCCTGGGCAATGTTCTGTGCCAGGTTTTCCACCAGCTTGATACGGCCGTCGAACAGGTTGCGGATATTGGTCGAAGTGGAATCGCCCATTTCAGCCAGGTAGTTTTCCAGGTCTGCGCGGATCGCATTACGCTGGAGGTAATCGTTGTAGAGCGTGAAAAGGCTGAAGGCGAGGATCACGATCAGTGATGCGGCCAAAAGGATCTTGTGGCTGAAACGAAGGCTTTTGTTCATGGCGTAATCGGTTCCGCTAAGGTGTTGTATCAGGCGTTTGCACGCGTGGCGTCGCAGCCGTGCAAGATCCCGAAAAGTCCCTTTTCGGTTGTCCCTCTCTATTAAGGCGAATATCACCCACTGGTATCGGCCGAACTAAGGCAAAGCTTGAGAAGAGGATTAAAGAGATGTCGGAAATTTCGACCATCGTTGTAGGCGCTGACCCGGATGGCCAACCAGTCGGGCAGGCGATGAGGCTGGCCAACCGCCATGGCCTGGTAGCGGGCGCTACAGGCACTGGCAAGACTGTCACCCTGCAGCACCTGGCGGAGGCGTTCAGTGATGCGGGGGTGGCGGTGTTCGCCGCCGATGTCAAAGGCGACCTGTGCGGCCTCGGCGCTGCCGGCGCGCCGCAGGGCAAGGTGGCCGAACGCATCGCCGGTATGCCCTGGCTGGGGCACCGGGCGCAGGCCTACCCGGTAAGCCTGTGGGACATCGCCGGGCAGTCCGGGCACCCGCTACGCACCACCCTCAGCGAGATGGGGCCGCTGCTGCTGGGCAATTTGCTGGAGCTGACCGACAGCCAGCAGGCGGCGCTGTATGCCGCGTTCAAGGTGGCCGACCGTGAAGGCCTGTTGCTGCTGGACCTCAAGGACCTGAAAGCGCTGCTGGCGCACCTGAAGGACAACCCGCAACTGCTCGGTGAAGACAGTGCACTGATGACCACGGCTTCCACCCAGGCCCTGTTGCGCAGGCTGGCTACCCTGGAACAGCAGGGGGCCGAGGCGCTGTTCGGTGAGCCGGCATTGCAGCTCGAGGACTTGCTGCGAGCAGACCCGGATGGCCGTGGGCGCATCCACTTGCTGGACGCCAGCCGCCTGGTGCACGAGGCGCCCAAGGTGTATGCGACCTTCCTGTTGTGGCTGCTGGCCGAGCTGTTCGAGCAGTTGCCGGAGCGCGGCGATGCCGACAAGCCGGTACTGGCGCTGTTCTTCGATGAAGCGCACCTGCTGTTCAACGATACGCCCAAGGCCTTGCAGGACCGTCTGGAGCAGGTGGTACGGCTGATCCGCTCCAAGGGGGTTGGGGTGTACTTCGTCACCCAGTCGCCAGGGGACTTGCCGGATGCAGTGCTGGCGCAGTTGGGCTTGCGTATCCAGCATGGCTTGCGGGCATTCACCGCCAAGGAGCAGAAATCGTTGCGAGCGGTGGCAGATGGCTTCCGCCCCAATCCGGCGTTCGACACCTTGGCGGTGCTGACCGAGCTGGGCATTGGCGAGGCGTTGGTGGGGACGCTGGAAGAAAAGGGCACGCCGGCGATGGTGCAGCGCGTGTTGATTGCACCGCCGCAGTCGCGTATCGGGCCGCTGAGCGCCGTCGAGCGTAGTGCGCTGGTTGCGGCTTCCCCGTTGGCCGGGCGTTATGACAAGCCGGTGGACCGTGAATCGGCGTATGAAATGCTCAGCCAGCGCAAGGGCGAGCCGGTTGAGCCGGCACCACAGCCCCAGGCGGACGAGGAAAGTTTTGCCGACAAGGCCGGCGAGTTTCTGCAGAGTGCGGCCGGGCAGGCGATCAAGTCGGCGGTGCGTCAGGCGGCCAACCAGTTGGGGCGGCAGCTGGTGCGGGGGCTGATGGGGTCGTTGCTGGGGGGCAAGAAAAGGTAGGTTGCCTGTACCGGGGCCTTGGCGGCCTGCGCTGTACCTGTAGGAGCGGCCTTGTGTCGCGAATGGGCTGCGCAGCAGCCCCATCGATTGCAAACCAATCGGTTGAACCAGACGTTTCCCGCTCACCATCCTGGGGCTGCTGCGCAGCCCATTCGCGACACAAGGCCGCTCCTACAACAGGTGTGCGTGCTGGCGGATATGAAAAAGGCGCCCTCATCTCAGGCGCCTTTTTCATTGCGGGTTGTCACTCAGCCAATGGCTTTGGACGCCAGCCAGAACAGGCCAGCCGCCAGGCCCATCGACGCCGGCAGGGTCAGGACCCAGGCCAGCAGGATGGTCTTCACGGTGCCGCCTTGCAGGCCGCTCTTGTTGGCGACCATGGTGCCAGCCACGCCGGACGACAGCACGTGAGTGGTCGATACCGGCAGGGCGAACACGTTGGCCATGCCGATGGCGCAAGCCGCAGTAATCTGCGCCGACATGCCCTGGGCATAGGTCATGCCCTGCTTGCCGATCTTCTCGCCAACGGTCAGCACCACGCGCTTCCAGCCAACCATGGTGCCCAGGCCCAGTGCCAGGGCGACGGCCACGATTACCCAGAACGGTGCGTATTCGGTGGTGGCGGTCAGGTCCTTGCGTAGTTTTTCCAGGTCGGCCTTTTCACGGGCCTCCAGGCCTGGCAGCTTGCCGACCTTTTTCGCGGTGTCGTCCAGGCACAGCAGGTAGCGGCGCACTTCAACGCGTTTTTCAGCATCGAGGCTGTGGTAATCGGTTACGCCCTGCAGCGAAGACTGCAGCGCGGCGATGGTCGGCTCGGTCTGTTGCGGGTTGCAGCTGAACTGCTCCGGCAGGTCGCTGGCATTGGCCTTGCCCAGCGCCAGGAACTCGCCCAGGGTGGCGGCATTGCGCTGGTAGAACTGGCTCATGTGCAGGGTGGCGTCGCGGGTACGCTCGATCTGGTAGGTGGTGCTGTTCAGGTCGAGGACGAATTTGGCCGGGACGATACCGATCAGAACCAGCATGATCAGGCCGATGCCTTTCTGGCCATCGTTGGAGCCGTGCACGAAGCTCACGCCCATGGCCGAAACCACCAGTACCAGGCGGTTCCAGAACGGCGGGTGCTTCTTGTCGTCGAGCTTGCGGCGCTGCTCGGGAGTCTTGTGCATCTTCGACAGCGGGCGCCACCACTTCAGGCCGATCAGCACCAGGGCTGCAACGGCGAAGCCGGCCATTGGCGAGACCACCAGCGACATGGCGATGTCGATTGCCTTTTGCCAGTTGACGCCATCACCAAGCGGGATGTCGTTGATCAGCGCGTTGGCCAGGCCGACGCCAAGGATGGAGCCGATCAGCGTGTGTGAACTGGAGGCCGGGATGCCGAAGTACCAGGTGCCCAGGTTCCAGGTGATGGCCGCAGCCAGCAACGAGAAAACCATGGCCAGGCCGTGTCCGGTGTTCACGTTGATCAGCAGCTCTACCGGCAGCAGGTGGACGATGGCATAGGCCACCCCGACACCGCCGAGCAGAACGCCAAGGAAGTTGAACACGCCGGAGAAGAACACGGCGAGGTGCGGCGGCATGGCTTTGGTATAGATGACGGTGGCTACCGCGTTGGCGGTGTCATGAAAGCCATTGATGAACTCGAAGGCGAGTACGAAGGTCAGGGCGAGCAGCAAGCTCACCAGTACCCAGGCATCCAGTCCGCTGAATAATTCGATCATGAAGGTTGTCTGGCGGTCATAGGGGGGCGGGATTATGCCAGAAAACCGCGGCAATCGATGCACCTGCTACAGACCGATGGCAGCCTTCCGGCGGTGAACTGAATCTGCGCGGGGGGCCGGGTGCCCAGGGATATCTCGGCCAAAACGCTTGAAATAGGGCAAAAAACGGCAAAAACATGAGGAAATAGCCGCTTTTGGATCATTCAAACGGCTGTATGAAATTTGTGTGATTCCATTTCACTCATCGGCTTGGCGGTAAAGATCGAGCGTGCCCGGGCTGGCCGGGCGACGACCCGCTGCTGGCGAGGCCGTGCTCAGGGATTATCGCTGCGCAGTTCCTTTTCCATGCGTTCCAGTTCCTGGCTGAAGGCCTGGTCACGCACGCTGGCACGTTTGCGCCAAGGTTTGCGTTCCGGATCCGGTTGTGCGGCGTAAGTCGTGACTTCACCACCGTAGACGTCCTTGTAACGTTCAGCCTGGCGCTCGAGTTCTGCGCGCAGTTCATCTTTCGTCACATGCAGTACCTGATATTAAGTTTGATGACTGTTTGTCATGCGCAGTGCAGTGTGCGCATGCCTGCTGGCCACGCTTGCGTGATACAGCGGAAGGTTCATTGCCGCGGCAGCGCCATGGCCTGCGCAAGCGATTATAGCAATCGCCATTTCGCCGGACATCGTTATTTACCCAACCGTGACATATCTGACATTAACTAATGAACGCTACCCGACAATAGCCTGCACTCTTCGTACAAGTTCGAAAGGCAAGGCGGATAAAAGTTCGTTCCAGCACAGGCGTGCGAGGCTGGCGGGCATGCAATGAAAAACGGCCTCGCCTGGAAGGCGAGGCCGTTGCCTGGGACTTCTACGGTGGGTACCTGACCAGTCTCTCCAAAGAAGCCACAAGTGGCCTGAGAAAGGTATAAGCAAAAGTGTCAGCGGTCAATTGCGATTATCGGCCGTTTGTTCGATAATCGCACGAGCTGGCGATTTTTTGAGGTATGCAATGAGCGACGAAACCCTGGCCAACGATTCCGTCAATCCAGAGTCGGCCACTCCAGAGCAGGCACGATCTGTCTCGACAGCCCTGGCTCCGCCGATCGTGGCTTCCCCGGCCAAGCGCATCCAGGCCTTTACCGGTGACCCGGACTTCATGACCTCCCTGGCCCGTGGCCTGGCTGTGATCCAGGCCTTCCAGGAGCGCAAGCGCCACCTGACCATCGCCCAGATCAGCCACCGCACCGAAATTCCCCGGGCTGCGGTGCGCCGTTGCCTGCATACGCTGATCAAGCTGGGTTATGCCACCACCGACGGGCGTACCTATTCGCTGTTACCCAAGGTGTTGACGCTGGGGCATGCATACCTGTCATCGACGCCGCTGGCGATTTCTGCCCAGCCTTATCTGGACCGCATCAGCGACCAATTGCACGAGGCGGCCAACATGGCCACCCTCGAAGGTGACGATATTCTTTATATAGCCCGCTCAGCCACGGTGGAGCGGCTGATTTCGGTCGATCTGTCGGTGGGTGGGCGCTTGCCGGCCTACTGCACCTCGATGGGGCGCATCCTGCTGGCGGCGATGGACGATACCAGCCTGCGCGAGTACCTCGAGCGCGCCGACCTGAAGGCGCGCACCAGCCGTACCTTGCACGACCCTGAGTCGCTGTTCGCTTGTATCCAGCAGGTACGCGCCCAGGGCTGGTGCGTGGTCGACCAGGAGCTGGAGCAGGGCCTGCGCTCGATAGCGGTACCGGTGTATGACGCTTCGGGGCAAGTGTTGGCGGCGTTGAACGTGAGCACGCATGTGGGGCGGGTGACGCGCAGCGAGCTGGAGCAGCGCTTCCTGCCGATTCTGCTGGCGGCCAGCCGCGACCTTTGCCACCAATTGTTTGGTTGAGCCCGCTGCGGGCGCTTTGCGCCCGGCCCGCCGGCAAGTCGGGCTCCGACAGGTCAGTGCCAGCCCGGTATCGCGCGACAACCTGTGGGAGCCGCGCGATTGCGACGCAAAACGGCCGCTTTCAAATTTAGAACAGGCAAAACCCTTTCCTGTGCGATAAACGCACAGTGTCGTTCGCGGCGAATTGCTTCACCTCCGCCCGCTGATTAATGTCTCTCGCAGCGGTCGGCCGTGCTGACCGAACAAGAAAAATACAAGAGGCACTTAGCAATGAATACTGTCCCTTCGCTGGCGCGGCCGCACCCGCGCGCAGTCCCGTTGTATCCAGGCTGACGCAAGCCGCTTTCTCGCATTGATTGCCTTCTGTGCCGGTTTACCGTGTGCAGTGGCGTGGCTGTGCCCTCATTCTGGATAACAATAATGAACCAAGTGCAATCCAACGTCGGCAAAAGCCTCGACGTCCAGTCGTTCATCAACCAGCAGCCGCTGTCCCGCTATCAATGGCGGGTGGTGCTGCTGTGCTTCCTGATCGTCTTCCTCGATGGCCTGGACACCGCGGCCATGGGCTTCATCGCCCCGGCCCTGTCGCAGGAATGGGGGATCGACCGGGCCAGCCTCGGCCCGGTCATGAGTGCCGCATTGATCGGCATGGTGTTCGGCGCCCTGGGCTCCGGCCCGCTGGCCGATCGGTTTGGCCGCAAGGGCGTACTGGTCGGGGCGGTGCTGGTGTTTGGCGGCTTCAGCCTGGCATCGGCCTACGCCACCAATGTCGACCAGTTGCTGGTGCTGCGTTTCCTCACCGGCCTGGGCCTTGGCGCAGGCATGCCCAACGCCACCACGCTGCTTTCCGAATACACGCCCGAGCGTCTCAAGTCGCTGCTGGTAACCAGCATGTTCTGCGGCTTCAACCTCGGCATGGCCGGTGGTGGCTTCATTTCCGCCAAGATGATCCCGGCCTACGGTTGGCATAGCCTGCTGGTGATCGGTGGTGTGCTGCCGTTGCTGCTGGCGCTGGTGCTCATGGCCTGGCTGCCGGAGTCGGCGCGGTTCCTGGTGGTGCGCAACCGCGGCACCGACAAGGTGCGCAAGACCTTGTCGCCGATCGCCCCGCAGGTGGTGGCCGAGGCGGGCAGCTTCAGCGTGCCGGAACAAAAGGCGGTGGCCGCACGCAACGTGTTTGCGGTGATCTTCTCCGGCACCTATGGCCTGGGCACGCTGCTGTTGTGGCTGACCTACTTCATGGGCCTGGTCATCGTCTATCTGCTGACCAGCTGGTTGCCGACGCTGATGCGCGACAGCGGCGCGAGCATGGAGCAGGCTGCTTTCATCGGCGCGCTGTTCCAGTTCGGTGGCGTGCTTAGCGCGGTCGGTGTGGGTTGGGCCATGGACCGCTTCAACCCGCACAAGGTGATCGGCATTTTCTATCTGCTGGCTGGGGTGTTCGCCTACGCCGTGGGGCAGAGCCTGGGCAACATCACCCTATTGGCTACCCTGGTGCTGGTTGCCGGCATGTGTGTGAACGGGGCGCAGTCGGCCATGCCGTCGCTGGCGGCGCGCTTCTACCCGACGCAGGGCCGGGCCACGGGGGTTTCGTGGATGCTGGGCATCGGCCGTTTCGGGGCGATTCTCGGGGCCTGGAGTGGCGCGACGCTGCTGGGCCTGGGCTGGAGTTTCGAGCAGGTGCTGACGGCACTGCTGGTACCGGCAGGGCTGGCGACCATTGGTGTGGTCGTGAAAGGGTTGGTGAGCCACGCTGACGCGACCTGATGTGACGGCCTTGTCGCCGGCAAACCGGCTCCCACACGAGTGCGCCGACCGCCGTACCTGTGGCAGTTGGCTTGCCGGCGATGGGGCCGCTACTGGTAACGAAAGGAGATAGGTAGGGATGCAATAATTGGTTCGATAATCGCACAAATAGTCGATTATCGGATTGTCAGCCCCCCGCGAGCCTCCTTAACCTGAGCTTACCGAAGCATCCTGACCAGGAGTCTCCAAATGGCCGCAATTCTCTCGCTTCACGAAGCCGTGAAGCAGTTCATCCAGGATGGCGATACCGTCGCCCTGGAAGGTTTCACCCACCTGATCCCGACTGCCGCAGGCCACGAAATCATCCGCCAGGGCAAGCGCGACCTGACCCTGGTGCGCATGACCCCCGACCTGATCTACGACCAGCTGATCGGTGCCGGTTGCGCCAGCAAGCTGATCTTCTCCTGGGGCGGCAACCCGGGTGTCGGCTCGCTGCACCGCCTGCGGGATGCCGTCGAAAAGCAATGGCCGCACGCTATCGAGATCGAAGAGCATAGCCATGCCGACCTGGCCAACGCCTACGTTGCGGGGGCCTCGGGCCTGCCATTCGCGGTGCTGCGTGCCTACGCCGGTTCCGACCTGCCGAAAGTCAACCCGCTGATCAAGAGCGTGACCTGCCCGTTCACCGGTGAAGTGCTGGCTGCGGTGCCGTCGGTGCGCCCGGACGTGACCGTGATCCACGCGCAGAAGGCGGACCGCAAGGGCAACGTGCTGCTGTGGGGGATTCTCGGTGTGCAGAAGGAGGCTGCCTTGGCCGCCAAGCGTTGCATCGTCACCGTCGAGGAAATCGTCGACGACCTGCAGGCACCGATGAACGCCTGCGTGCTACCGACCTGGGCCTTGAGCGCGGTGTGCCTGGTGCCGGGTGGCGCACACCCGTCCTACGCTCACGGCTACTACGAACGTGACAACCGTTTCTACCAGGCCTGGGACCCGATCGCGCGCAACCGCGAAACGTTCACCGCCTGGATCGACACCTACATCCGCGGCACTGCCGATTTCAACGAATTCAAGGCCAGGCTGGCCAGCACTGCGGAGGCCGCACAATGAGCTACTCCACTTCCGAAATGATGACCGTCGCCGCAGCCCGGCGCCTGCGCAATGGTGCAGTGTGCTTCGTTGGCATCGGCCTGCCGTCCAAGGCCGCCAACCTGGCGCGCCTGACCTCGTCGCCTGACGTGGTGCTGATCTACGAGTCCGGCCCGATCGGCGCCAAGCCAAGCGTGCTGCCGCTGTCGATCGGCGACGGCGAGCTGGCCGAGACCGCCGATACCGTGGTGCCGACCGGCGAGATCTTCCGCTACTGGCTGCAAGGCGGCCGCATCGATGTCGGTTTCTTGGGCGCCGCGCAGGTCGACCGCTTCGGCAACATCAATACCACCGTGGTCGGTGACTACCACACCCCGAAAACCCGCCTGCCGGGTGCCGGCGGCGCACCGGAGATCGCCGGTTCCGCCAAGCAGGTGCTGATCATCCTCAAGCAATCTCCGCGTGCCTTCGTCGACAAGCTGGATTTCATCACCTCGGTCGGCCACGGTGAAGGCGGCGACTCGCGCAAGCGTCTGGGCCTGCCAGGCGACGGCCCGGTCGGCATCATCACCGACCTGTGCATCATGGAGCCGGAAGCCGGCACCAACGAATTCGTGGTCACCGCCATCCACCCAGGTGTGAGCCGTGAGCAGATCATCGCTGCCACTGGCTGGGCGATCCGCTTTGCCGACGCTGTGCAGACCACCGCCGAACCCACCGAAGTCGAGCTGTCCGCCCTGCGCGACCTCGAAGCCCGTACCGCCGCGGCGCATGGCCAGGCGGCAGGAGAAGCCTGATGCGCGACGTATTCATCTGTGATGCCATTCGTACCCCTATCGGCCGCTTCGGTGGCGCGCTGGCTGGCGTGCGTGCCGATGACCTGGCCGCCGTGCCGCTGAAGGCGCTGATCGAGCGCAACCCGAGCGTGCAATGGGAACAGCTCGACGAAGTGTTCTTCGGCTGCGCCAACCAGGCCGGTGAAGACAACCGCAACGTGGCACGCATGGCCCTGTTGCTGGCCGGCCTGCCGCCGAGCATCCCCGGCGTCACCCTGAACCGCCTGTGCGCGTCGGGCATGGATGCCATCGGCACCGCCTTCCGCGCCATCGCCAGCGGTGAAATGGAGCTGGCGATTGCCGGCGGTGTCGAGTCGATGTCGCGTGCCCCGTTCGTCATGGGCAAGGCCGAGAGCGGCTACTCGCGCAACATGAAGCTTGAAGACACCACCATTGGCTGGCGTTTCGTCAACCCGCTGATGAAGAGCCAGTACGGTGTGGATTCGATGCCGGAAACCGCCGACAACGTGGCTGACGATTACCAGGTCTCGCGCGCCGACCAGGACGCCTTCGCCCTGCGCAGCCAGCACAAGGCTGCCGCTGCCCAGGCCGCCGGGTTCTTTGCCGAAGAGATCGTGCCGGTGCGTATCGCCCACAAGAAAGGCGAAACCGTCGTCGAGCATGATGAGCACCTGCGCCCGGAGACGACCCTGGAAGCCCTGGCCCGGCTCAAACCGGTCAACGGCCCGGACAAGACCGTCACCGCCGGCAACGCTTCGGGCGTGAATGACGGCGCTGCGGCGCTGATCCTGGCCTCGGCCGAAGCGGTGCAGAAGCACGGCCTGACCCCACGTGCCCGGGTCCTGGGCATGGCCAGCGCCGGGGTCGCGCCGCGGGTGATGGGCATTGGCCCGGTGCCCGCGGTGCGCAAGCTGACCGAGCGCCTGGGGCTGGCAGTGCAGGATTTCGATGTGATCGAGCTTAACGAAGCCTTTGCCAGCCAGGGTCTGGCAGTGCTGCGTGAACTGGGCGTGGCCGACGATGCGCCACAAGTGAACCCCAACGGTGGCGCGATCGCCCTGGGCCACCCGCTGGGCATGAGCGGTGCGCGCCTGGTGCTGACGGCGCTGCACCAGCTGGAGAAGAGCGGTGGGCGCAAAGGCCTGGCGACCATGTGTGTGGGCGTTGGGCAAGGGTTGGCGTTGGCCATCGAACGGTTTTGACCTGTACCGGCTTCTTCGCGGACATGCCCGCCCTCACAGGGGACCACGCCTCCTGCTGTGGGGGCGGGCCTGTTGGCGAGGAGGCCGAACCTTAGACACAAGGCCAAGGCGGAACGAGCGTGTTACCAGGTGTGTCTAGAATTACCTGCGACCCTCCAGGAGTGAACTCACCATGACTTCAACCTATTACACCGGCGAAGAACGCAGCAAACGCATCTTCGCTATCGTTGGTGCCTCGTCAGGCAACCTGGTGGAATGGTTCGACTTCTACGTCTACGCCTTCTGCGCCATCTACTTTGCCCCGGCTTTCTTTCCCTCCGACGACCCTACCGTGCAGTTGCTGAACACGGCGGGCGTGTTTGCCGCAGGCTTTCTGATGCGCCCCATTGGTGGCTGGATCTTCGGCCGCCTCGCTGACCGTCATGGGCGCAAGAATTCGCTGATGATCTCGGTGCTGATGATGTGCTTCGGCTCGCTGATGATCGCCTGCCTGCCCACCTATGCCAGCATCGGCACCTGGGCCCCGGCATTGCTGTTGCTGGCGCGCCTGATCCAGGGCCTGTCGGTAGGCGGCGAATATGGCACCACCGCCACCTACATGAGCGAAGTGGCCCTGCGCGGCCAGCGCGGTTTCTTCGCCTCGTTCCAGTACGTCACCCTGATCGGCGGCCAGTTGCTGGCGGTGCTGGTGGTGGTGATCCTGCAGCAGTTGCTCACCGAGGACGAGCTGCGCGCCTGGGGCTGGCGCATCCCGTTCGTGGTGGGTGCCATCGCCGCGCTGATCTCGCTGATGCTGCGTCGCTCGCTGCACGAGACCAGCAGCGCCGAAGTCCGTCAGAGCAAGGAGGCCGGCACCATCAAGGGCCTGTTCAGCAACCACGCGGCAGCCTTCATCACCGTGCTTGGCTATACCGCCGGTGGCTCGCTGATCTTCTACACCTTCACCACCTACATGCAGAAATACCTGGTCAACACCGCCGGCATGACGGCGAAGAACGCCAGCTACGTGATGACCGGTGCGCTGTTCCTGTTCATGGTGCTGCAGCCGTTCTTCGGCATGCTCTCCGACCGTATCGGCCGGCGCAATTCGATGCTGCTGTTCGGCGCCCTGGGCACATTGTTCACGGTGCCGCTGCTGATGGCGTTGAAAACCGTGACTAGCCCGTTCATGGCCTTCGTGCTGATTACCCTGGCGCTGTGTATCGTCAGTTTCTACACCTCGATCAGCGGCCTGGTGAAGGCCGAGATGTTCCCGCCGCAGGTGCGCGCGTTGGGTGTGGGCCTGGCCTATGCGGTGGCCAACGCGGCGTTCGGCGGTTCGGCCGAATACGTGGCCCTGGGCCTGAAGTCCCTGGGCATGGAAAACACTTTCTACTGGTACGTGACGGCGATGATGGCGATAGCCTTCCTGTTCAGCCTGCGCCTGCCGAGGCAGGCGGCGTACCTGCACCACGATGATTAAGGACGTGGCATGACCAACCAACTGTTCGACGCCTACTTCACCGCGCCGGCCATGCGCGAGATATTCTCCGACCGCGGCCGGCTGCAAGGCATGCTCGATTTCGAAGCGGCGCTGGCCCGTGCCGAGGCTGCGGCCGGGCTGGTCCCGCACAGCGCCGTCGCCGCCATCGAGGCGGCCTGCCACGCCGAACGCTATGACGTGCGCGCGCTGGCCGACGCGATTGCCAGCGCTGGCAACTCGGCCATCCCGCTGGTGAAGGCGTTGGGCAAGGTGATCGCCAGTGGCGTGCCCGAGGCCGAGCGCTACGTACACCTTGGTGCCACCAGCCAGGATGCGATGGATACCGGCCTGGTCCTGCAGCTGCGCGCAGCCCTCGAGCTGATCGAGGCCGATCTGGCCAGGCTGGCCGATACCCTGTCGCGCCAGGCCTTGCAGCACGCCGATACGCCGCTGGTGGGGCGCACCTGGCTGCAGCACGCCACCCCGGTGACCCTGGGTATGAAACTGGCGGGTGTGCTGGGCGCCTTGACCCGCCACCGACAACGCCTGCAGGAACTGCGCCCGCGCCTGCTGGTGCTGCAGTTCGGTGGCGCCTCGGGTAGCCTGGCAGCCCTCGGCAGCAAGGCAATGCCGGTGGCCGAAGCCTTGGCCGCTCAGCTCAAGCTGACCTTGCCCGAGCAACCCTGGCATACCCAGCGCGACCGCCTGGTGGAGTTCGCCTCGGTGCTGGGCCTGGTTGCCGGCAGCCTGGGCAAGTTTGGCCGCGATGTCAGCCTGCTGATGCAGACCGAGGCGGGGGAGCTGTTCGAGCCTTCCGCGCCAGGCAAGGGCGGTTCCTCGACCATGCCGCACAAGCGCAACCCGGTGGGTGCCGCTGTGCTGATCGGTGCCGCGACGCGCGTGCCGGGCCTGGTCTCGACGCTGTTTGCCGCCATGCCTCAGGAGCACGAGCGCAGCCTTGGCCTGTGGCATGCCGAGTGGGAAACCCTGCCGGATATCTGCTGCCTGGTCTCCGGTGCATTGCGCCAGGCCCAGGTGATTGCCGAGGGCATGCAAGTGGATGCCGCACGCATGCGCGCCAACCTCGACCTGACCCAGGGGCTGGTACTGGCCGAGGCCGTGAGCATCGTCCTCGCCCAGCGGGTAGGCCGCGACCGCGCCCACCACCTGCTGGAGCAATGCTGCCAGCGCGCCGTGGCCGAGCGGCGTCACTTGCGTGCGGTGCTGGGCGACGAACCACAGGTCAGTGCCGAACTGTCTGGCGAAGAACTCGATCGCCTGCTCGACCCTGCCCATTATTTGGGCCAGGCCCGCGTCTGGGTGGCCCGCGCCGTATCTGAACATCAACGTTTTACTGCCTGAAGGAGACCGCTGTGGCGCACTTGCAACTGGCCGATGGCGTTTTGAATTACCAGCTCGATGGCCCGGAAAACGCCCCGGTGCTGGTCCTGTCCAACTCGTTGGGCACCGACCTGGGCATGTGGGACACGCAGATCCCGCTGTGGAGCCAGCACCTGCGGGTGCTGCGCTATGACACCCGTGGCCACGGCGCATCGTTGGTCACGCAAGGCCCCTACACCATCGCACAGCTGGGCCGAGACGTATTGGCCCTGCTCGACGGCCTGGACATCGCCAAGGCGCACTTCGTCGGCCTGTCGATGGGCGGCCTGATCGGCCAGTGGCTGGGCATCCATGCCGGCCAGCGCCTGCGCAGCCTGACGCTGTGCAACACCGCCGCCAAGATTGCCAACGACGAGGTGTGGAACAGCCGGATCGACACCGTGCTCAAGGGTGGCCAGCAGGCCATGGTCGACCTGCGCGACGCCTCCATCGCCCGCTGGTTCACCCCGCGGTTTGCCCAGGCCCAACCAGCCCAGGCCCAGCGCATCTGCCAGATGCTCGCGCAGACCAGCCCGCAAGGGTATGCCAGCAACTGCGCGGCGGTGCGCGATGCCGACTACCGCGAGCAACTGGGCCGTATCCAGGTACCGACGCTGATCGTGGCCGGTACCGAAGATGTGGTGACCACGCCGGAACATGGCCGCTTCATGCAGGCCGCGATCAACGGTGCCGAGTACATCGACTTCCCGGCTGCGCACCTGTCCAATGTCGAGGTTGGCGAGCCGTTCAGCCGCCGCGTGCTCGACTTCCTGCTGGCTCATTGAGGATATCGGCATGGACGAGAAACAACGTTACGATGCCGGCATGCAGGTACGCCGGGCAGTGCTTGGCGATGCCCATGTGGACCGCAGCCTGGACAAGCTCAACGAGTTCAACGGCGAGTTCCAGGAAATGATCACCCGCCACGCCTGGGGTGACATCTGGACCCGCCCGGGCCTGCCGCGCCACACGCGCAGCCTGATCACCATCGCCATGCTGATCGGCATGAATCGCAACGACGAGTTGAAGCTGCACTTGCGTGCGGCAGCCAACAACGGCGTGACCCGCGATGAAATCAAGGAAGTGCTGATGCAGAGCGCGATCTATTGCGGCATTCCGGCGGCCAATGCCACCTTCCACCTGGCCGAGTCGGTGTGGGATGAGCTAGGGGTGGAATCACGCAGTTGACTCCGGCGCGGTTGAGCTGCGCCCCTGATATTGGGTACCTGTTCATCATCTGCGGCGCAGCTCAGGGATCTGTAGGAGCGGCCTTGCGTCGCGATGGGCCGCGAAGCGGCCCCGGCAGTATTGGCTGCGAAACTGGGATGCGGTTGCGAAGCTGAAATCCGGGGGCCGCTTCGCGGCCCATCGCGACGCAAGGCCGCTCCTACAACGGGCGCGCCACAACCGGGCCGGCGTTTCGCTCGACGGCCTGCTTCAGGGCCGGGCACAGGCCCAGCATGAACGCTGCTTCCGCCACCACGAACAGCGGCCCGATGATCAGGCCGCTGATGTCGTCGACAAATGCCGGTTTGCGGCCTTCGTAGTAGTGCCCGACGAACTGGATGATCCAGCCCACCACGAACGCCGCCAGACCACTGCCAAGCCAGAGTGCCGTGGACTGTACCGCCAGCACCTGGCCGACCCACAGGCAAAGCCCCAGCAACACGCCCATTACCAGCCCGAAGCGCAGGTCCAGGCGCAGGTAGAACCATACCGAAGCCGCCGCTGCCAGCAGTGCCGGGGAGAGCCACATGCCGGCCACGTCCCAGCCTGGGCGTGACAGCAGGATGGTAACTGCCAGTACGATCAAGGGAATGCCCACGAAGTGGGTGGCGATGTTGCGTGGGTCGCGATGGTAGCTGGCGTATTGGCTCAGGTGGTCGACGAGGTTCTTCATGTTGTGCCTCCCTGGTTTGCCGGATCGGGGTGAATTGCCGGCACCGGCCTGTTGTCACAAGGTTCGCTGGCAACCTCGTGGGAGCAGGGTTAGCCGCGAAGCGGCCGGTGCAGCAACCGATATAGCTCAGGATAGACTGCCGCCACTACCATCATCAGCCAGGCGAATGGCAGTGGCCCGCACTGCCGTATCCAGCCTGTTCAAAGCAGGTTCAGCGGGTAACTCACGATCAACCGGTTCTCATCGAACGCGTTGCTGCTGAAGTCCCGGCGCATGGTGGAGTTGCGCCACTTCAGCGACAGGTCCTTGAAACTGCCCGATTGCACCACATAGGCCAGTTCGGTCTCCCGTGCCCATTCCTTGCCGTCGTCCACGGCGCCTGCGCTGACGTTGTCACCCTTGATGTAGCGGTTCATCAGGGTCAGGCCGGGCACGCCGACGGTGGCGAAGTTGAAGTCGTAGCGTAGCTGCCAGGAGCGCTCCTTGGCATTGTCGAAGCTGGAGTTGTAACTGTCGTTGGCCAAGGTGCCGCCACTGGTGCCGTTGACCCGCATCCAGGCGTTGTCGCCGCTGACCTTCTGCAGGCCGACATAGAATGTGTGGCCCTGGTAGCGTGCCGAAAGCAGCGCCGAGGCGGTGCGGTTGTCCAGTTCGCCGGCGCGTTCGGCACCGTCTTCCTTGCCGGTGAAGTAGCCCAGGTTGGCGCCCAGGGTCCAGTCGCCCAGCGGCTGGCTGTGCACCAGGTTGAGGTACTGCTGGCGGTAGATGTCCTTGAGCTGCGCATCCCACAGGCCAATCATGGTGCGCTTGTCGTTGAAGGTGTACTCGCCACCGGCAAAGTTGAAGCGGTCGGAGGTGAACGCCGCCTTGCCGTTCAGCGACATGTCTTCCATGCTGGCGTCGTTGCGCGGGCTGTTGCCGCGGAACTGGCCGGCGTACAGGGTCAGGCCGGCGATTTCCTTCGAGGTCAGCTGGCCACCGCGGAAGGTCTGTGGCAACGAGCGGCCGTCGTCCGAGCGCAGGATCGGCAGTACCGGCATCCATTCGCCGACCTTCAGCTCGGTTTCGGACAGCCTGGCTTTCAGCGCCACGCCCAGGCGGCCGAAGTCATCGGCAGGGCGGCCATCGTCGTGCACTGGCAACAGGTGGGTGTTGGTGGTGCCTTTGCCGCCGTCGAGCTTGACCGAGTACAGGCCCAATACGTCCACGCCGAAACCGACGGTACCCTGGGTGAAACCGGAGCGGGCGTCGAGGATGAAGCTTTGCGTCCATTCCTCGGCCTTGGCCTGCGGGTGGGCCGGGTCGACGAAGTTGCGGTTGATATAGAAGTTGCGCAGGTTGAGGGTGGCCTTGGCGTCTTCCATGAAGCCACCCTCGGCGGCCAACAGCGGGAAGGCGCAGGACATGGCCAACAGGCCTGGCAGTAGCTGGCGTGCGGGTTGCAAAGTGCTCATCTGTCGTCGATCTCTTGTTTTTATGGGCGAGCCGCTGTGCTGCAGGATGCGGCCTGCAGGTGCGGGTCTGTGGGATGAACCGGGGCAACGTTGCGTGGCGAGGATGGTGCGGGGTGGGGCGGGGGGGAGGCAATTCGCCGCAAACGGAAGCGGGCGATAATCGAACGCAATGTTCCGGTTGGTTAATTGTTTTTCCTGTGCAGGCCTCTTCGCGGGCCCGCCCGCTCCCCCAGAATCACCACCGTTTCACAGGCTGTGGTAATCCTGTGGGAGCGGGCGAGCCCGCGAAGAGGCCTGAACAGGCAACAGAAACAAAAAGCCCACCGCGAGGGTGGGCTTGATGCTGTTGCTGTCTCAATCAGCCTTGCGGTGCTTGCACCGAGGCTTGCTGATTGGCCTGCCCGGACTGCTCGTACCAGCCACCGCCAAGCGCCTTGTACAGGTTGACCTCGCTGGTCAGCTGCGAAAGGCGGTCGCCGATCAGGGCCTGCTGGGCGCTGAACAGGTTGCGCTGCGCATCGAGGAAGGTCAGGTTGCTGTCGATACCGATACGGTAGCGGCGTTCGGCCAGGCGATAGTAATCCTGGTTCGCCTGCACCAGGTCGCGTTGCGCCTGCAGCTGCTCTTCGAAGGTCTTGCGCGCCGCCAGGCCATCGGAGACTTCCTGGAAGGCCGTCTGGATGGTTTTCTCGTACTTGGCGACGTTGATGTCCTTCTGGATCTTCGAGTAGTCCAGGCTGGCCTTCAGGCTGCCGGCGTTGAAGATCGGCAGGTTGATCTGCGGCTGGAACAGCCAGGTGCCTTGGCCACCCGAGAACAGGTGACCCATGTCCGGGCTCAGGCTGCCGGCATTGGCGGTCAGGCTGATGCTCGGGAAGAACGCTGCACGGGCGGCGCCGATGTTGGCGTTGGCGGCCTTGAGCAGGTGTTCGGCCTCCTGGATGTCCGGGCGCCGCTGGAGGATGTCCGACGGCAGGCCGGCCGGTACTTCGGCCAGCTGGTCGGCATTGAGCTCCAGTGGCTTGGGCAGGTCGGCGGGGATGCCGGTGCCCAGCAGCACGGTCAGGCTGTTGACGTCCTGGGCGACCAGGCGCTGGTACTGCGAGTACTTGACCCGGGCGCCTTCCACGGCAGTGCGGGCCTGGCTGACATCGAGTGCCGAGGCGACGCCGACTTCATTGCTGCGACGGGTGAGGTTGTAGCTTTCCTCGTAGGTCTTCAGCGTTTCTTCGGTCAGCTTGAACAGCGCCTGGTCGGCCTGCCAGGTGTAGTAGGCATTGGCCACGCTGGCCACCAGGCTGATCTGCGTGGAGCGCCGCGCCTGCTCGCTGGACAGGTAGGTTTCCAGGGCCTGCTCGGTCAGGCTGCGTACGCGGCCGAACAGGTCCAGCTCGTAGGCACTTACGCCGAGGGTGGCCGAGTACTGGCTGCTGATGCCGGCTTCACCGGTTTGCGACATGTTCGCCGGCACCCGTTGGCGGCTGCCACTGCCGTTGGCCGAAACCGCCGGGAACAGGTCGGCCCGCTGGATGCGGTACTGCGCGCGATAGGCGTCGATGTTCAGTGCCGCCACGCGCAGGTCGCGGTTGTTCACCAGCGCGGTCTGGATCAGCTGCTGCAGCGCCGGGTCGTGGAAGAACTGGCGCCAGCCCTGCTCGGCAGCGGCAACGTCCGCCGACTGGGTCGGCGAGTAGGCAGGGCCTTGCGGCCACTGCGCAGCCACCGGCGATTCCGGGGTCTGGTAGTCAGGGATCAGCGAGCAGCCGCCGAGAATGAAAGCGGTTACCGCCAGGGACAACAAAGACTTGGTCATTGCCCAGCCTCATAACGTGGAGTTTCAGGGGTGGCGTCCTGTTCCGGCTGTTTGCTGCCGAACAGCGACGACACTGCGACGAAGAACAGCGGTACCCAGAAGATAGCCAGTACGGTCGCACTGATCATGCCGCCGATCACACCGGTGCCGATGGCGTGCTGGCTGCCGGCGCCGGCGCCACTGGCGATGGTCAACGGTACCACGCCGAGGATGAACGCCAGCGAGGTCATGATGATCGGGCGCAGACGCATGCGGCATGCCTCGATCGCAGCGTCGTACAGGCTGCGGCCTTGTTCGTGCAATTCCTTGGCGAATTCGACGATCAGAATGGCGTTTTTCGCCGCCAGGCCGATGGTGGTCAACAGGCCGACCAGGAAGTACACGTCGTTGGACAACCCGCGCAGGCTGGTGGCGATCAGTGCACCGATGATGCCCAACGGCACGACCAGCACCACGGCGATCGGGATCGACCAGCTTTCATACAGGGCTGCCAGGCACAGGAACACGAACAGAACCGAAAGGGCGAACAGCGCCGGCATCTGCGAACCGGAGAGCTTTTCCTCGTAGGACATGCCGGTCCACGAGTAGCCGATACCGCTAGGCAGTTCGCCGGCGATGCGCTCGACTTCGGCCATGGCTTCACCGGTACTGTAGCCAGGTGCCGGTGCACCCAGGATTTCCATCGCTTCGACGCCGTTGTAACGCGACAGCTTGGGCGAGCCGTAGGTCCATTCACCCTTGGCGAAGGAGGAGAACGGCACCATTTCGCCGGCGCCATTGCGCACGTACCACTTCTGCAGGTCTTCCGGGCTCATCCGCGCGTTCGGTTCGCCCTGGATGTACACCTTCTTGACCCGGCCACGGTCGATGAAGTCGTTGACGTAGCTGGCACCCAGGGCAATCGACAGGGTGTTGTTGATGTCGGCGATGGTCACGCCCAGGGCGCTGGCACGTTCGTCATCAATGGTCAGCTGGTACTGCGGCTCGTCGTTCAGGCCGTTCGGGCGCACGGCGCTGAGGATCTTGCTCTGCGCGGCCTTGGCCAGGAACTGGTTGCGTGCTTCCATCAGCTTGGCATGGCCGACACCGCCACGGTCCTGCAGGAACACGTCGAAACCGGTGGCGTTACCCAGTTCCAGCACCGCAGGCGGGGCGAAGGCGAACACCATCGCATCGCGGAAGGTGAAGAAATGCTGCTGGGCACGTTGGGCCAGGGCGAACACGCTGTTTTCCTTGGAGCGTTCATCCCACGGCTTGAGCATGATGAATGCCATGCCCGAGCTCTGGCCGCGGCCAGCGAAGTTGAAGCCGTTGACGGTGAACACCGACGCCACGGTGTCGGCTTCGTCCTTCAGCAGGTACTCACGCATCTGGTCGACCACCACCTGGGTGCGTTCGGCACTGGAGCCAGCCGGGGTCTGTACCTGGGCGAACAGCACGCCCTGGTCTTCTTCCGGCAGGAACGCGGTAGGGATGCGGGCGAACAGCCAGATCATGCCGACCACGATCAGGGCGTAGGCCAGCAGGAACGGCGCCTTGTTGCGCAGGATGGTACCCACGCTGCGCTCGTAGCCGGTAACGCTGCGGTCGAAATTGCGGTTGAACCAGCCGAAGAAGCCGCGCTTGGCCACATGGTGCTCGCCCTTCTTCAGCGGCTTGAGCATGGTGGCGCACAGGGCCGGGGTGAAAATCAGCGCTACCAGCACCGACAGGCCCATGGCCGAGACGATGGTGATCGAGAACTGCCGGTAGATCACGCCGGTGGAACCGCCGAAGAACGCCATGGGCAGCAGTACTGCCGACAGCACCAGGGCGATACCCACCAGGGCACCTTGGATCTGCTGCATCGAGCGCTTGGTCGCTTCCTTGGGCGGCAAGCCTTCCTCGGACATCACCCGCTCGACGTTTTCCACCACGACGATGGCATCGTCGACCAGCAAGCCGATGGCCAGCACCATCGCGAACATGGTCAGCGTGTTGATGCTGAAGCCTGCTGCGGCAAGGATGCCGAAGGTACCCAGCAATACCACCGGGACGGTCATGGTGGTGATGATGGTGGCGCGGAAGTTCTGCAGGAACAGGTACATCACCAGGAACACCAGGACCACGGCTTCGATCAGGGTGTGGATCACGCCGCTGATCGACTCGGTGACCACCGGGGTGGTGTCATACGGGAATACCGCTTTCACCCCCGGCGGGAAGAACGGTTCCAGGTCGGCGATGGTCTTGCGCAGGGCCTTGGCGGTGTCCAGGGCGTTGGCACCGGTGGCCAGCTTTACCGCAAGGCCGGAGGCCGGCTTGCCGTTGAACTGGGCGCTGACCGCGTAGTTTTCGCCGCCCAGGCCAACCTGGGCGACATCACCCAGGCGCACCTGCGAGCCGTCGCTGTTGACTTTGAGCAGGATCTTCTCGAACTGCTCGGCAGTCTGCAGGCGGGTCTTGCCGATGATGGTGGCGTTCAGCTGGGTACCCGGCATGGCAGGCAGGCCGCCGAGCTGGCCGGAGGACACCTGCACGTTCTGCGCGGCCACTGCGGTCTTGACGTCGACCGGGGTCAGCTGGAACTTGTTCAGCTTGGCCGGATCGAGCCAGATACGCATGGCGTACTGCGCACCGAACACCTGGAAGTCACCCACACCCGCAGTACGCGAAATCGGGTCCTGCATGTTGGAGACGATGTAGTTGGCCAGGTCGTCCTTGGACATGCTGCCGTCTTCGGACACCAGGCCGATCACCAGCAGGAAGTTCTTCACTGCCTTGGTGACGCGGATACCTTGCTGCTGCACTTCCTGCGGCAGCAGCGGGGTGGCCAGGTTGAGCTTGTTCTGTACCTGCACCTGCGCGGTGTCGGGGTTGGTGCCCTGCTCGAAGGTAGCGGTAATGGTCATGCTGCCGTCGGAGTTGCTTTCCGACGACACATAACGTAGGTGGTCGATACCGTTGAGCTGCTGCTCGATCACCTGTACCACGGTGTCCTGCACGGTTTGCGCCGAGGCGCCCGGGTAGGTCACGGCGATGGCGATGGCCGGCGGCGCGATGCTGGGGTACTGGTTGATCGGCAGCTTCAGGATCGACAAGGCGCCGACCAGCATGATCACCAAGGCGATCACCCAGGCGAAGATCGGGCGATCGATAAAGAACTTCGACATGGTTTACTCCGCTTTGGCGTCTGCTTTCGCCGCGTTGGCCTGATCGGGGCCTGCGGGTTTCTTGACGTTGGTGGCTTCGCTGACCTTGACCTCGACGCCCGGGCGTACGTACTGCAGCCCTTCGGTGATCAGGCGGTCACCGGGGTTCAGGCCTTCCTCGATCAGCCAGTCGCTGCCCAGGGTACGGTTGGCCTTGAGCTGGCGCAGTTCGACCTTGTTCTGCTGGTTGACCACCAGCGCGGTCGGCGCGCCTTTCAGGTCGCGGGTCACGCCCTGTTGCGGCGCCAGGATGGCGTTGGCATTGACCCCGGCCTTGAGCCGCGCATGCACGAACATGCCAGGCAGCAGGGTGTGGTCAGGGTTGGGGAACAGCGCACGCAGGGTGACCGAGCCGGTGGTCTCGTCGACCGCCACTTCGGAGAATTCCAGGCGGCCTTCCTGCTTGAACAGGCTGCCGTCTTCCAGCACCAGCTGCACCGAGGCGGCGTTGTCACCGGCCTTTTGCAACTGGCCGCTTTCCAGGTCACGGCGCAGCTTGAGCAGCTCGGCGGTGGACTGGGTGACGTCGACGTAGATCGGGTCGAGTTGCTGGATGGTCGCCATGGCGTTGGCCTGGCCATTGCTTACCAGCGCACCCTCGGTGACCGCGGAGCGGCCGATACGGCCACTGATCGGTGCCAGCACCTTGGTGTAGCGCAGGTCGATCTGCGCGCTCTTCAGCGAAGCCTCGGCCTGCAATCGTTTGGCATTGGCATCGTCGTATTCCTGTTTGGACACCGCCTGTTCGTCGATCAGCTGCTTGTAGCGTTCGGCCAGCGAGCGGGTGGCCTGCAGGTTGGCCTGGGCATTGGCCAGGTTGGCTTCGTACACGGCAGGGTCGATCTGGTACAGCTGCTGGCCTTCCTTGACTTCGCTGCCTTCCTTGAACAGGCGCTTGAGAATGATGCCATTGACCTGCGGGCGCACTTCGGCGACGCGGTAGGCACTGGTGCGCCCCGGCAGTTCCGAGGTCAGGGTGAAAGCTTGGGGCTGGATGGTCACGACGCCGACCAGAGGAGCCTGCGCCACAGGCGCTGCTTCTTCTTTCTTGCAGCCACTGAGCAGGGATGCCAGGGCGACGGCGGAAACCAGAGCGGTAACGGCTGGCTTGAATTGCATGAGGATCCTCGGGTCGCTGGAGCAGGGAGACGCTCAAGAGTAATGGAAGAATCTTGATCTGGAAAAATTGCTATCCGGTGGATAAATAGCTTGCTAAGGAATATACTTACATTCATGGTTGTTTGTAAATACCGCTGGGTTGTACTTGGGTACTGCCACAGCTCCTGATTAGCTCATCCGCGAGGCGCCCTGCAGAGGTGCTCCGGAGCCTTTCCCGTGCGCACCAAGCGTCCGGGCCAGACGAGGTTGGTACTGCCATGGTCCGTCGAACCAAAGAAGAAGCCCAGGAAACCCGCGCGCAGATCATCGAGGCGGCGGAAAGGGCCTTCTACAAGCGCGGGGTTGCGCGAACCACCCTGGCCGATATCGCCGAACAGGCGGGTGTGACGCGCGGGGCCATCTACTGGCACTTCAATAACAAGGCCGAGCTGGTGCAGGCCTTGCTCGACAGCGTGCACGAAACCCATGACCACCTGGCGCGAGCGAGCGAAAGCGAGGACGAAGTGGACCCGCTTGGCTGCATGCGCAAGCTGTTGCTGCAAGTGTTCAACGAGCTGGTGCTCGATGCCCGAACCCGGCGTATCAATGAAATCCTGCATCACAAGTGCGAGTTCACCGATGACATGTGTGAAATTCGCCAGCAGCGCCAGGCTGCGGTGCTGGATTGCCACCAGGGCATCACCCTGGCGTTGGCCAATGCCGTGCGCCGCGGGCAGTTGCCAGGCGAGCTGGATGTCGAGCGCGCGGCGGTGGCCATGTTTGCCTATGCCGATGGCCTGATCGGGCGCTGGCTGTTGCTGCCTGACAGTTTCGACCTGTTGCAAGATGTCGAAAAATGGGTCGACACCGGGCTGGATATGCTGCGCTTGAGCCCGGCGCTGCGCAAATGACACTTTGTTAAGGATTGTTAGGGAGTGTTTCCTGTTTGTATTAAGAGGGGATTAATGCGGCGGCCTTCAACGGCCGCGCAACTGCCGGTCTGGCAATGCCAATGCGGCAAACAGCCCCAGCACCGCCACCCCGGCACTCCCTATCAACAGCTGGCGGAACGTTTCCAGCAAGCGCGCCTGCGTCACCAGGTCCACCTCACCGGCCTTGAGGCTGCCCAGCAAGGGATTGCCCAGCGACTCGAACCCGCCTTGCTGCAGCAGGGCCAGCAACAGGCTGGACATGCATGCCACGCCCATGGCTCCGCCCAGCGAGCGGAACAGGTTGGTGGTGCTGGTGGCGACACCGATGTCCTGGCTGGCCACCGCGCTTTGCGTGCCCACCAGCGAGGTCGGAAACTGCAGCCCGCAGGCAATACCGGTCAGCAGCATGAACAGCGCGCTGAGCCCGCCCGCCTGTGGCGGGGTCAGGGCCATGGCCAAAATGGCCACTGGCATCAGCAGCGCACCGGCCAGGATCTGTGGCTTGTAGCGCCCGGTCCGGCTGGTCAGGCGGCCGCCAGAAAAGGCACCCACGGGCAGGCCCATCACCAGCGGTAGCAGATGCAGGGCAGCGCTGTCGGCGCCGGCGCCGGTGATGCCCTGGAAGCGCAACGGCATCAGCATGGTCAGCGAGATCGACTGGAAGCTGGCGAAGAAAATGACGCCCCAGCACAGCACTGCCACGCGGTTGCCGAACAGGCTGAGCGGTAGCAGCGGCTCCGGGTAGCGGCGCTCGTGGGCAATGAACAGCAGCAGGCCCAGCCCGGCACAGGCAAACAGGGCCAGTACGGCCGGGTCGGCCCAGGCGTGGCCTTGGCCGACCAAGGTGATGCCCAGCAACAGGCTGCCCAGGCCGAGGATCAATAGGACCGCGCCGAGATAGTCCACCTGCGCCTCGCGGCGTTGCGCCGGCATGCCGCCGAGCGCGCGGCGGATCGCCCACAGCGCGAGCAGCCCCAGGGGCAGGTTGATCCAGAACACCCAGCGCCACGACAAATACGCAGTCAGCCAGCCACCCAGCACCGGCCCGGCGACGCTCGCCACCGCGTACATGCTGCTGAAGTAGCCCTGGTAACGGCCACGCTCGCGCGGTGGTACGAAGTCACCGATGATCGCCTGGCTCACCGAAACCATGCCGCCCGCACCGATGCCCTGCAGCACCCGGGCCAGCACCAGTTGCGGCATGTCCTGGGCCAGGGCGCAGGCGATCGAGGCCAGGGTGAACAGGCTGATGCCGGTAAGGATCATCCGTCGTCGCCCATACAGGTCGCCCAGTTTGCCGTAGATCGGCACGGCCACGGTCATCGCCACCATATACCCGGAGATGACCCAGGCCAGCAGGCCGACATCGTTGAACTGTGCCGAGATCGCAGGCAGCGATACGGCGACGATGCTCTGGTCCAGTGCGCCGAGAAAGATCGCCAGCATCAGGGCGGTGAGCACGTTGCGCAGGGTGGTGGGGGGCAGGGCGGCGGTCACGAGAATACCTTGTCTGTGTGTGGCGGCCTGTTCGCGGATATCGTTGGGCCCGGGGCCAGCGCCGTATGGGTGGGCGCGGCTCTACGCGTGAAAAAGCCCTCGGATTGTAACCTGAGTTAGGTAGCTTCCTATGTACTATCTGCATCCCCTATGCAAGATCGGCATTGGCGCATTCATCCAGTGCTGCATGGCTGCGTGATATCGTTGGTATGCCACAAAGGCTGAAAACCGCGGCTTGCACCAGCTTGGTGCAACATTTTGCCGCAGCTGTTTGGTGCCTTTGTCTCCCACACCTTTTATTCCTCTGCCTGCATGTCGAGCATGACCGCCCAGATGGCGACGGTTGGAACAGGTCAGGTAGACCCGATTACAGGGGTCGGTAGTTACCGTTCGAATTTCAACTCATTTTGCGGAGTGATCATGCCCAAGGCTTCCCATCAAGATCTGCGTTTTGCCTTCCGCGAGCTGCTCGCTTCAGGTGCCTGTTACCACACTGCATCGGTGTTCGACCCGATGTCGGCACGCATTGCCGCAGACCTGGGCTTCGAGGTCGGCATTCTCGGCGGCTCCGTCGCTTCGTTGCAGGTACTGGCCGCGCCGGACTTCGCCCTGATCACCCTCAGCGAGTTCGTCGAGCAGGCCACCCGTATCGGCCGGGTGGCGCAACTGCCGGTGCTGGCTGATGCCGACCACGGCTACGGTAACGCGCTGAATGTCATGCGTACGGTCATCGAACTGGAGCGTGCCGGCGTGGCCGCACTGACCATCGAGGACACCCTGCTGCCAGCACAATTCGGGCGCAAGTCCACCGACCTGATATCGGTCGAAGAGGGCGTCGGCAAGATCCGTGCGGCACTGGAGGCACGGGTCGATTCCTCGTTGTCGATCATTGCCCGGACCAACGCTGGCGTGCTGCCCACCGAAGAGATCATCGTGCGTACCCAGAGCTACCAGAAGGCCGGTGCCGACGGTATCTGCATGGTCGGCGTGAAGGACTTCGAGCAGCTCGAGCAGATTGCCGAGCACCTGACGGTACCGTTGATGCTGGTCACCTATGGCAACCCGAACCTGCGCGACGACGAGCGCCTGGCGCGCCTTGGGGTACGCATCGTGGTCGATGGCCACGCCGCCTACTTTGCCGCGATCAAGGCTACCTACGACTGCCTGCGGCTGCAGCGCGGCCAGCAGAACAAGTCGGAAAACCTCAGCGCCACCGAGCTGTCGCACACCTACACCCAGCCTGAGGACTACATCCGCTGGGCCAAGGAGTACATGAGCGTCGAGGAGTGACAGCGCGACCTCTGTAGGGAGGGCGGCCTTGGGGCGCGAAAGGCTGTACGGCAGCCCCGGTATTTTTATGGTTTTGAACAAGATCCTGGGACCGCTTTGCGGTCCTTTCGCGACACGAGGCCGCTCCTACACCGGCGTCACAGGTCCCTGTCCCATTCCGGTTCGTCGCTGAACCGCTGCACCAGGAAGTCCAGCATGCTGCGCAAGGTCGCCGGCATGTGCTTGCGCGAGGTGTACACCGCATTCAGGTTCAGCTCGCGCGGCTTTGCCTCGGGCAGCAGGCGCACCAGCTCGCCCCGGCGCAAGGCCTCGGCGGCCTGATAGGTCGGCAGCATGGCGATGCCGGCGCCGGCCAGCGCCGCCTTTTGCAGGGTCATCGCCTCGTTGGCGCTGATATTCCCTGCCACGGGCACGGCGACCGGCTGCCCGGCCACCTCGAAATGCCACAAGCTGTGGCCGAAATAGGCATGAGTGAGGCAATTATGCCGGCTCAGGTCCTCGACCCGTTGCGGCGTACCGTGTTCGCGCAGGTAGGCTGGTGCCGCGCAGACTGCCGAGCGGCACACGCTCAGGCGCCGGGCGATCAGGTTGGGGTCCAGGTCGTTGCTGGTGCGGATCGCCAGGTCGATGCGTTCGTCCACCAGGTTGACCGTGCGATCGAGCATTTGCAGCTCCACCTTCACTCCCGGGTAGCGCCGAACGTAGGCCGCGACCGCATCCACCAGCTGGGCCTGGCCGAATGAGGTGCTTACGCTGATGCGCAGCGCGCCTCTGGGGGCGTCATCCGGTTGCTGCACCGCGGCTTGCAGGTCGCCAGCCAGTTCCAGCAGTTGCCGGCAACGGGGCAGGGTTTCCTGGCCGGCGGCGGTGAGGCTGAGCCTGCGCGTGGTGCGCTGCATCAACCGCGCGCCAACCCAGTCTTCCAGCTCCGCCAGGTAGCGCGACACCACTGGCCGGGAAAGCTGCAGATGATCCGCCGCCGCCGACTGGCTGCCGAGGTCGACGACGGTGACGAAAACACGCATGGCGTTGAGGCGGTCCATGATCTGCCCGATTTCAGAAACAAACTATGTGCGAGGATCGCATTTTTTGGCATGGATCGGGCAACTAAGCTGTTGGGCATTGTTCACCTGACGAGCGTTCCCAATGCCTCTTTCCACCACCTTGCGTGGCCTGCTACTGGCCTGCGTTACCCTGGCCGGCCCGGCGCTGGCTGCCGAGCCCTTGCAGCTGGAGGTCTACAACCCAGGCCATGCAGCGATCTTCCCGGTCAGCTCGGTGATCATCAGCGGCGAACATGACGCCGTGCTGGTCGATGCCCAGTTCGGCAAGGCCCAGGCCGAGCAGCTGGTGCAGCGTTTGCGGGCTGGCGGCAAGCACCTGACCAGCATCTACATCAGCCATGGTGACCCGGACTACTACTTTGGCCTGGATACCCTGACCCAGGCCTTCCCCGACGCCAAGGTACTGGCTTCGGCCGCCACGATTGCCCATATCCGCCAGACCATGGCGGCCAAGCTGGCCTACTGGGGGCCGCAGATGGGCGCGGACAAGCCGGCGCGGCTGGTGCTGCCGCAGGTGCTCGACGGCGACCGGCTGATGCTGGAGGGCCAGGCCCTCGAGGTGGTTGGCCTGGACGGCCCGCAGCCCGACCGCAGTTTCGTATGGATCCCGTCGATCAAGGCGGTGGTCGGTGGCGTGGTGGTGTCCGAGCACATCCATGTGTGGATGGCCGATACCGCATCGGCCAAATCGCAGGCAGACTGGCTCGCCACCCTGGCGCATATCGAAGCGCTGGCGCCGCGCACGGTCATTCCCGGGCACTACCTGGGGGACAGCAGCCGGTCGCTGCAGGCCGTGCAGTTTACGGCGAACTACATTGGTGATTTCGCTGCCGAGACCGCCAAGGCGAAAGATGCCGGGGCGTTGATCGAGGCGATGAAGCAACGTTACCCAGGCCTGGCCGATGAGAGTTCGCTGGTGTTGGGGGCCAAGGTCGCCAAGGGTGAGATGAAGTGGTAGTTCCTTACTGGATGGAGAGTATCCCATGAAGATCGCGATCATTGGTGCCACTGGCCGTGCTGGCAGCCAGTTGCTGGAAGAAGCCCTGCGCCGTGGCCACAGTGTGCTGGCCATCGCCCGTGACCCTTCGCGCTTGCAGGGGCGTGACGGGGTGACCGTCAAGGCGCTTGACGTCAAGGACAGCGCAGCCTTGCAAGCGGCGGTAGCCGGGATGGATGCCGTATTGAGCGCGGCGCACTTCGCGACCATCGAGCCGCACGCCATCATCGAGCCGGTCAAGCGGGCCGGGGTCCGGCGCCTGCTGGTGGTGGGCGGGGCCGGCAGCCTGTTGCTGCCCTCGGGGCACCGGGTGATCGACAGCCCGGACTTCCCGGAGGCGTACAAGGCCGAGGCGGCGGCCGGGGCGCATTTTCTGCAGGTGTTGCAACGGGAGCAGAACCTCGACTGGACCTTCCTGTCGCCGTCGGCGGAGTTCGTCGAGGGTGAGCGCAGCGGGCATTACACGCAGGGCAAGGACCACCTGCTGATCGGTGCCGACGGCAGGAGTTGGATCAGCTTTGCCGATTACGCGATAGCCATGCTCGACGAGCTGGAAAAGCCGCAGCATTCGCGGCAGCGCTTCACAGTCGGTTATTGAGCGGCCCCATGCACGGGTAAACCCGCGCATGGGCCGTCACAGAGCGGCCTGGCGTTCCAGCCAATTCAGCAGTTCCACCAACCCCGGTGGCAAGCCCTTGGCCTGGCTCACCAGGTAATACCCCTTGCCGGTCATTACCTTGAGCGCAAACGGCATGCACAGGCGCCCCCCGCGCAAGTCATCGCCGATCAGCGACCAGTCGCCAATGGCCACGCCGGTGCCCTGCGCGGCCGTGGCCATCGCCATGTCCAGGGTCTCGAAATGCTGTTTCGGCCCCTGACTGGCCAACGCCACCCCGGCCGCCTGCAACCACAGCCGCCAGTCGTGCTCATCCCGCGACGGGTGCAGCAGCATGTGCCGGGCCAGGTCTTCAACCTGCTGCAGCGGCAGCGGCCCGTGGCGCAGCGAGGGCGCACAGACCGGCGTCAGTTGCTCGTCGAACAGCTTGCGCACGCGCAGCCCGTGGTTCGGTGCATCGCCATAGACCACCGCCGCGTCGAAGCCCTCGCGACGCAAGTCCACCCCATGCTGCACCGTGGTGGTCAGTTCCACCGGTACATCCGGGCGTAGCGCCTGCCATTCCATCAGGCGCGGTAGCAGCCAGCGCATCACGCAGGTTGGCGCCTTGAGCTGCAAGGTGGCGCTGCGCCCACCCACCTCCCGCACCCCTTGTTCGATCAGCGCGAATACCTGCTGCACCCGTGGCAACCAGTCCTGGCCCTCGCGCGTCAGGCTCAGCCCGCGCGCCTGGCGCTGGAACAGGGCATAACCCAGGTGCTCCTCGAGGGCTGCAATCTGCCGGCTGACGGCACCTTGGGTAATGTGCAACTGCTGCCCGGCGCGGGTGAAATTGCAGTGCTGGGCGGTGACCAGAAAGGTGTGCAGCGCAGGCAGCGGCGGAAGGCGTTTCATTGTGCTCAGCCATGATCCCAGGACATGGCTAGTATGCGTTTTTTTGCATTGTGAGAGTAGCCGCAGGTTGGGTCCAATAACGCCCATAACCCAACAAGATTCACGGTGGACCCAATGGCAACCTGCGGCGAAGTTTTGGTCAAACTCCTTGAAGGCTATGGCGTGGACCATGTCTTCGGCATCCCTGGCGTACATACCGTGGAGCTGTACCGCGGCCTGGCGGGGTCGTCCATCCGCCATATCACCCCGCGCCATGAACAGGGTGCCGGGTTCATGGCTGACGGCTATGCGCGCACCCGTGGCAAGCCCGGGGTGTGCTTCATCATCACCGGCCCGGGCATGACCAACATCACTACCGCCATGGGCCAGGCCTATGCCGACTCGATTCCGATGCTGGTCATTTCCAGCGTGCAGTCCCGCAACCAACTGGGCGGTGGCCGCGGCAAGCTGCACGAGCTGCCGAACCAGGCGGCGCTGGTGGCGGGGGTAGCGGCGTTTTCCCACACCTTGATGAGTGCCGACGACCTGCCACAGGTGCTGGCGCGGGCCTTCGCCGTGTTCGACGGGGCCCGGCCGCGGCCGGTGCATATCGAGATCCCGCTCGATGTGCTGATCGAGCCGGCCGAGCACTTGCTGCCTGGGCGTCCAGTGCGTGGCAGCCGGGCCGGGGCAGCGCCGCAGGCGGTGGCACAGATGGCCGAGCGCCTGGCCAATGCACGGCGGCCACTGATCCTCGCCGGGGGCGGCGCGCTGGCTGCGGGTGCTGCGCTGGCGCGCCTGGCCGAACACTTGCAGGCCCCGGTGGCACTGACCATCAATGCCAAGGGCTTGCTGCCGTCCCGCCATCCGCTGCTGATCGGCTCGACCCAGTCACTGCCAGCCACGCGGGCACTGGTGGCCGAGGCTGATGTGGTATTGGCTATTGGCACCGAGCTGGCCGAAACCGATTACGACGTGACCTTCAAGGGTGGCTTCGCGATCCCGGGCAGCCTGCTGCGCATCGACATCGACCCGGACCAGACCGTGCGTAACTACCTGCCCGAGCTGGCGCTGGTGGCTGATGCCGAACTGGCGGCCGAGGCGTTGCTCGGCGCCTTGCAGGCGCAACCGCAGCCCGTGCGCGAAAGCACCTGGGGGGCTGCCCGCGTGGCCAACCTGCGCCAGGCGCTGGCGGCCGGTTGGGACCAGCCAACCTTGAGCCAGACGCGCCTGTTGCAAGCGATCCTCGAATGTTTGCCGAATGCCGTTCTGGTGGGCGATTCGACCCAACCGGTCTACACCGGCAACCTGACCTTGGACATGGACCAGCCCCGCCGCTGGTTCAATGCTTCGACCGGCTACGGCACCTTGGGTTATGCCTTGCCGGCGGCCATGGGCGCCTGGTTGGGCAGCGCCGAGCAGCTTGGCGAGCGTGCGCCTGCGGTGTGCCTGATCGGCGACGGTGGTTTGCAGTTCACCTTGCCAGAGTTGGCCAGCGCAGTGGAAGCGCAGGTTCCGCTGGTCGTCCTGCTGTGGAATAACCAGGGGTACGAGGAGATCAAGAAGTACATGGTCAACCGTGCCATCGAGCCGGTCGGGGTGGATATCCATACCCCGGATTTCCTTGGCGTGGCGCGGGCACTGGGGGCCGCGGCGGAACATGTGGCCGATGTGGCACAGCTGCAGGCGGCGCTGATGCTGGCGGTGGAGCGCAACGGGCCGACCCTGATCCAGGTCGACCAGAACCAGTGGCAGGCGGCCGTGTTGGCTTGAGCAAGCATTGTTGCCTGTATCGGCCTTTTAACGGTGAAACCGCACTCAGCCGGCCGTGGCTCGCAATCGCGCCACATCGCGAATCGGTGGCGCACCATACAGCCGGCTGTATTCCCGGCTGAATTGCGACGGGCTTTCATAGCCGACCCGATAGGCTGCCACCGCCGCCTCGAGCCCGTCGTTCAGCATCAACCGCCGCGCCTCCTGCAAGCGCAGCTGCTTCTGGTACTGCAACGGGCTCATCGAGGTCACGGCCTTGAACCGGTGATGCAAGGTCGAGGTACTGAGGTTGACCACCCGTGCCAGGTCCTCGATGCGCAACGGCAACTGGTAGTTCTGGTTGAGCCAGGTGATGGCCTGGCAAACCCGGTGGGTCTGGCTGTTGGCCAGGGCGATTTCATACAACCGGTAGCCCTGCGGGCCCCGCAACAGGCGATAGAGAATCTCTCGGCGAAACAGCGGCGCCAGCATGGCGATGTCGCGCGGCGTGTCCAGCAGGCGAATCAGTCGCAGCAGGGCGTCGAGCAAGGCGGCGTCGGTTCGTTCCACGTACAGGCCACGCCCCGAGGGCCGGTTGGGCACCAGCATCGGCCCGCTTTCGGCAATCAGCTGGCTGATCTCGGCTGGGTCCAGGTCCAGGCGCAGGCCCAGGCTGGGGTGCTCGGGGCTGGCATCGAGCCGCACGCCGCTCAGTGGCAAGGTCACTGAAACCACCATGTAGTGCAGCGGGTCGTAGGCGTACTGTTCATCGCCGAGGAACAGGCTCTTGCTGCCTTGGGCAAGGATGCACAGGGCGGGTTGCGCGAGGGTCGGCACCGAGCGGACATTCTCGGTATAGCGCACCAGGTACAGGTCATCGATGGCCGAGGCTGGGCCATGGGGCTCACCGGCGTGGCGGCTGATCAGCTCGGCCAGCTCCTGGCGTTGCAGTTCCAGGGTGGGGTCGATGGACGTGGCGATGGTCATGATGGCTTTCCTCTGCTGACCGACGCAGCATAGGTTTGGGCAATGGCCGGCGCTAGTCGAAAGCTGCACGCCGATTGCCTGATCCTGCCGCGCTGCAGGATCAGGCAATCGCCAGGCAGTATTGGCCTAACGCGTCGCGTGGGGCAGCGCCTAACCTTGGCAGCCTGGCTTTTCCGTCCGCCTGCTTCAAGGAGATTGTGCAATGACCCCGACACGACCGGTCACCCACCTTGCTTTCATCCGTGCCAGCAGCGGGCGCTCGGCAGAACTGGGCGCACGCCTGCGTGACCTGCTCGAACCCTCGCTGCGGGCACCGGGATGCCTGAATTTCACCGTCCAGCGGTCGCAGGCCGATAGCGACCTGTGGCTGCTCAGTGGTAGCTGGCAGGACCAGCAGGCAATGAGCGGGTACTTTGCTTCGCCGACGCTGGAGGTGTTTGGTGAGCTGGTGCAGGCTCAGGTAGTCAGCAGCCTGGACCTGCATACCTTTGATTGAGGTAATGCCTGTACCGGCCCTGTCGCCGGCACGCCGGCTGCCACAGGGGCATCACCGCACTGCAGAGCGGTGTACCGGTACGAGCTGGTTTGCCGGCGATGGGGCCGGTACAGCCGAATAAGGTAAAATGCCGGCCCTCGATCAACCAGGTGTACAGCGACAATGGCACGTAGAGAATTCCCGCATTTCGAAGCAGTTTCGGCGATGGTCCCGGTGGAAGGTGGCGGTTACAACGCTGCGATTGCGGTCAAGGCCCTGGGCATGGGCGGCGCGCCGCGCTTTCACAAGGTGCTCGAAGGCCAGGTGTTCAAGGGCGCCGTGGCCGCCGACGAGGCGGCCACGGCCGAGCTGCAACGCCTGCAGGGCGTCAGCGATGAAGGTGAACTGATCTGGTGATCAGGCCGGTGGCCGGGCCATCTTGAACAGGTTGCCCAGTTCGAAATAGTCCGCCGGGCCACCGCCACGCAGGATTGGTTCGGCGGCAGCGGTATCGTAGATGCCGTTGTTCAACAGGTGCTCGGCAATGTGCACCGCCACCACTTCACCGAGGATCAACCAGCTGGGCACCAGTTCCTGGTCGGCCCGCTTGAGCTGGACGATCTGGCTGACCTTGCACTCGAAGGCCACCGGCGTTTCGCCGACGCGCGGCACGCTGACGATGCGCGACGGCGTGGCGGTGAGGCCGCTCAGTTCGAATTCGTTGACCTCGGCGGCAACCGGCGCACAGCTCTGGTTCATTTGCGCGGCCAACGGGCGGGTGGCCAGGTTCCAGACGAATTCGCCGGTCTGCTCGATGTTATTCAGGCTGTCTTTGCGCCCGACGCTGCAGAAGCCGATGATCGGTGGAATGTAGTTGAAGGCGTTGAAGAAGCTATAGGGCGCCAAGTTCAGGCGGCCTTCGCGGTCCTGTGAAGAGATCCAGCCGATAGGGCGGGGGCCGACGATGGCGTTGAACGGGTCGTGGGGCAGGCCGTGGCCTTTGGCAGGTTCGTAGTAGTACATCTGTGCTGGGCTTGCAGGCCCTACCTCCTGGTGGACAAGACGCCTAGTGTGCCAAGCCTGTGTCCGCCTGCAAATGATCAAGCCCGGCCGAAGCCGGGCTGGTAGCGCGCAACAGTGGTTCAGCTGATGCGGTGGGCGTCGGTGCGGTCGAAGCCATCTTCGGCGAAGCGCTGGCCACCGGTGCGGTCGAAGCCATCTTCGGCGAAGCGCTGGCCACCGGTGCGGTCGAAGCCATCTTCGGCGAAGCGCTGGCCACCGGTGCGGTCGAAGCCATCTTCGGCGAAGCGCTGGCCACCGGTGCGATCGAAGCCATCTTCGGCGAAACGCTGGCTACCGGTGCGGTCGTAGCCATCTTCGGCGAAACGCTGGCTGCCGGTGCGGTCGTAGCCATCTTCGGCGAAGCGTTGGCTGCCAGTGCGGTCGAAACCATCTTCAGCGTAGGTAGCGGCTTGGCTCTGTACCGCTGTGAAGGTGTTGGCCTTGGTGCGGCTGTAGCCATCTTCAGCGAAAGCACCAGCAGTGAAAACCGAGAGGGCCAGGGTAAGGATCAGTTTGTTTTTCATGGTCGTTGCTCCAGTGGGTTTGAAGGTTGTTTGTTTCTATGGGTTTGATGCTACGCCTATTAATTAGATTAAAAAGCGCAAAAAATAGTGCTTAAGAATCTAGTTTTTCGATGTGTCTGTGTGCGTCTATCGCTGATCCGTAGCGTGGTGCCGCCCGGCATCCGCTATTTCATACAGGCACTCGATTACCAGCCGTTGCAGCTTGGAGGGGAGGGATTAATCGGATGTTAAAAATGAAAAATAAGTCATGAATGACCGATGAACGCATTTTTCATTTATCACCAACCGATTTTTCAGACGCCGCTCATCACCATCGCCGCATTTCATAAGGAGCGGCACAATAATGAACAAACTTCCGCAAATCACTTTGGCCTTCTGGGTCATGAAGATCTGCGCTACCACACTTGGGGAAACCGCGGGCGATTTGCTGTCGATGACGCTGAACATCGGCTATGCATTGAGCTCGCTGTTGCTGATCAGCGTGTTCCTGCTGACCTTGCTTGGCCAGCTGTATTCGCGCCGCTACCACCCATTGCTGTACTGGCTGGTTATCCTCTCCACCAGCACCGCCGGTACTACCATGTCCGACTTCATGGACCGCACGCTCGGCCTGGGCTATGCCGCGGGTTCGGCGCTGCTCATCGGTATTTTGCTGCTGACCTTCCTGGCCTGGCGCCTGAGTGGCAACCCACTGGACGTCACCCGCATCAAGAACCGTGCGGGCGAGCTGTTCTACTGGGTGGCGATACTGTTTTCCAACACCTTGGGCACTGCCTTGGGCGATTACCTGGCAGACGACTCGGGGCTTGGTTTTGCCGGCGGCGCCTTGCTGATCGGCAGCGCTATCGCCCTGGTGGTAGTGGCCCGCTACTGGACGCGCATCCCTGCTGTAGTGCTGTTCTGGGTGGCGTTCGTGCTGACTCGCCCGTTCGGTGCAACGCTGGGTGACTTCCTCACCAAATCGCACGCAAAGGGCGGCCTCGGCTTCGGCACGGTCGGTTCTTCGGCGGTGTTGGGCGGGGTGTTGCTGATACTGGTGCTGATGGCCACCTGGTTCCAGCGCCGTGAACCGCGTCCGGCATTGGAGATGTCCTGACCGATTGGGGCTAGGCTCTGTACGAAAAGCCTTGATACTTGTTCATGCTGCGTTGAAAACAGCCTCGGAATGCTCATGTACTCCAGTACACTCCGCTTCCTCGGCTGTTTTCGCCTTGCCTGACCTGCGTCTCAAGACTTTTCATACAGAGCCTAGAGCTGGGTATTGAATGAACCAATGAAAAGGGCGCCCCGAAAACGGTGCGCCCTTGTTCATTTCGGTACCCTCACACGGTTACTCGGTAGTAATCCGCGAGTGCTGCTTGGTGTCCTTCATGGTTGCGTATACCAGCAGCGAGCAGGCGATGCAGGCGGTGACATACCAGTAGAAGCCGCTTTCCATGCCAATGCTCTTGAACCACAGGGCCACGTACTCGGCAGTGCCGCCGAAGATCGACACGGTCAGGGCGTACGGCAGGCCCACGCCCAGGGCGCGGATTTCGGTAGGGAACAGCTCGGCCTTGACCACGGCGTTGATCGAGGTGTAGCCGCTGACGATGATCAGCGCGGCCATGATCAGGAAGAACGCGCCCCACCAGGTCTGGATGGTGTGCAGGGTGCTGAGGATCGGTACGGTGAACAGGGTACCGAGTACCCCGAAGGCGATCAGGATCGGACGACGGCCGATCTTGTCGGACAGGCCCCCGATTACCGGCTGCAGGCACATGAACAGGAACAGCGTGGCGGCCGAGATGGTGGTCGAGTCGCTGATGCTCATGCCCACGGTGTTGACCAGGTACTTCTGCATGTAGGTGGTGTAGGTGTAGAACGCCAGGGTGCCGCCCATGGTCAGGCCGACCACGGTCAGCAGTTCCTTGGGATGGCGCAGCAGGGTGCGCATCAGGCTTTCCTTGGCCTTTTCCTTCTTGGTGAAGGAGGCGGTTTCTTCCATGCCGCGACGCAGGTACAGGGCCACCACGGCGCACAGCGCACCGATCACGAAGGGTACGCGCCAGCCCCAGGCATACAGCTGCTCGGTGGTCAGGGTCTGTTGCAGGACGATCAGTACCGCCAGGGCAATCAGCTGGCCGGAGATCAGCGTCACATACTGGAAGCTGGAGAAGAAGCCACGGCGGTCCTTGCTGGCCATTTCGCTGAGGTAGGTGGCCGAAGTGCCGTATTCACCGCCCACCGACAGGCCCTGCATCAGACGGGCGATGACCAGCAGGATTGGCGCGGCGACACCGATGGTTTCGTAGCCCGGGGTCAGGGCGATGACCAGGGAGCCAGCACACATCAGCAGCACCGAGGCCATCAGCGCGGCCTTGCGGCCTTTGCGGTCGGCGTACAGGCCCATCAGCCAGCCACCGATCGGGCGCATGAGGAAGCCCACGGCGAAGATCGCAGCGGTGTTGAGCAGTTGTGCGGTGGCGTCGCCGGCCGGGAAGAAGGCTTTGGCGAAGTACAGCGAGAATGCTGCGTAGACGTACCAGTCGTACCATTCGACCATGTTGCCGATGGACCCGCTGAAGATCGACTTCAGGCGGCTGGCGGTGGTTTTTTCCGCGGCGGGCGCAGTGGCCGCCCCGGCGGGCAGGGTGGTGGCGTTATCCATCAGGGATACCTTCTCGTTGTTTTTGTGGAGCGCGCCGAGGCGCAGCTTGCACAGGCAATTGCAGAAGGTGTGCCAGATGGGGGCGGGGTGCTCCGGAACGGGGCGCTGTGCGCCCTTGGCGACCACCGCCGTGGCCACAGGGACCGCGTGAGGCCTGGGTTGTCAGCAGCACCTTGTGGGCCCGGGCGTGCCCGCCAAGGGCTGCAACGCAGCCTGCAAAAAAACGGCCTATGAGCGGTTTTTTGCTTACTTGCTAAACCTGATAGGCGGATTTCCGCTCATTCGCGCCCGATAAAGTCTTCGCGGACCAACCCGTGCCGCTGCATCTTCTCGTTGAGTGTACGCCGAGGCAGTTGCAAGGCTTCCATCACCGCCTTGATTTCACCCCCATGCTGGCGCAGCGCCGCGCGCAGGCATTGCGCCTCGAACGCCTCCATCTGCCCGCTCAGCGACTGCCCGGCCGGTGCCACCTCGAGGTCCGGCGAGCCCAGCCCCAGGGCGTGGCGTTCCGCCGCGTTGGCCAGTTCGCGCACGTTGCCCGGCCAATCATGCACCAGCAGCTGTGCCAGCTGGCTAGCCGACAGGGGCGGTGCCGCACGGCCGAGCTTTTCCGCGGCGGCGCGGGCAAAGTGCTCGAACAGCAGTGGAATATCCTCGCGCCGTTCACGCAGCGGCGCCAGGCGCAGCTCGGCCACGTTCAGGCGGTAGGCGAGGTCTTCACGAAAACGCCCGGCGCGGGCTTCTTCGAGCAGGTCGGGCTTGGTCGCGGCAATGATGCGCAGGTCGACGGCAATGCTCTGGTTGGCCCCCAGCCGCTCCAGCTTCTGTTCCTGGATCACCCGTAACAGCTTGGCCTGTTGTGCCAGTGGCATGCTCTCGATTTCGTCGAGGAACACCGTGCCACCATTGGCATATTCCAGCTTGCCGATGCGTTTGCCCTGGGCGCCGGTGAAGGCGCCGCTCTCATGGCCGAACAGCTCGGCCTCGAACAGCGATTCGGGGATCGCCGCGCAGTTGAGGGCGACGAACGGTTTGCCCGCGCGCGGGCCAAAATCGTGCAGGCAGCGGGCCACACGCTCCTTGCCGCTGCCGGTTTCGCCACGGATCAGCACATTCACTGGCAGGCTGGCCAGCTCCAGCACTTGCCGACGCAGCTGTTGCAGGCCGTGGGACATCCCAAGCAGCGTGCCTTCCAGGCGAGACTTGAGGTCGGCCTGCTGGTGCAGCTTGCGGTTTTCCAGCACCAGCTGGCGCTTTTCCAGGGCCCGGCGCAGGCTGCCCAGCAGGTGCTGCGGGGTAAAGGGTTTTTCCAGGAAGTCGTAGGCGCCGCTGCGCATGGCTTCCACCGCCATGGGCACGTCGCCGTGCCCGGTCAGGAGGATCACCGGCAGGTCGGGGTCATCCGTTTGCACACGTTCGAGCAGTTGCAGGCCATCCATGCCAGGCATGCGCACGTCGCTGATGATCACCCCGGGGAAATGCCGGGGCAGCTGGGCCAGGCATTCTTCGGCGCGGGCGAACAGCTGCACGCTGAAGCCGGACAGGCTCAGCCATTGCTCGACCGCCGTACGGATACTGGCTTCATCATCGACAACGATCACCGAATTCAACATACAGGCTCCAGGTCACGGGGCAGGGTAAGGCTGAGGCGCGCGCCGCCGGGCAGGTTTTCGGCCTGCAGCTGGCCACCGGCCTCGTGGACGATGCCATAGGAAATGGCCAGGCCCAGCCCCAGGCCTTCGCCGACCGGCTTGGTGGTGAAGAACGGGTCGAACACCTTGGCCAGGTTGGCCTGGTCAATGCCGCCTCCCGAATCCAGCACGCTCAGGCGCCATAGCTCGCCGTCGGGCTCGATGCGGATCTCCAGGCGTTTGTAGCGCTTGTCGGCCATGGCGTCGAGCGCATTGCGCAGCAGGTTGATCAGCACCTGCTCCAGGCGAATGGCATCACCGCGTACCCAGGCCGGGCGCGCCAGGTACAGCGCCACTTCCACCGCTTCGCTGCGTATGCGCGCTTCCAGCAGGTGCAGGGCCTGGTCGACCACGGTGGCCAGGTCGAGGCGCTCGCGCAGGCCGACCGGGCTGTTGCGGGCGAAGGTTTTCAGGTGGCCGGTGAGCGCAGCCATGCGCGTGAGCATCTGCTCCAATGGCTCCAGGGCCTGGCGCGCTTCGTCGCAGCGGCCCTGATCAAGCAGCAGGCGCAGGGTTTCCAGTTGCATGCGCTGGGTGGTCAGCGGCTGGTTGATCTCGTGGGCCATGGCCGCCGACATCTGCCCCAGCGCGGCCAGCTTGGCCGACTGTACCAGGCCCTCCTGGGCCGTACGCAGTTCGCGGGTGCGTTCCTCGACCTGGCGCTTGAGCTCTTCGCGGCTGCGCTGGCGCAGGCGGGCCAGGCGCAGGCGCTGGCTGAGGAACAGTGCGGCGAACACCAGGCTCAGCCACACGGCGGCGGCGGCCAGGGCCGCATTACGGCCGTCGGCCACGACCTGCGGCTTGCGCAGCAGGTGCAGGGTCCAGGCTTCACTGCCCAGCGGCAGGCTTTCCCACAGGTATTCGCCAGTGCCGGCCGGGCCGTGCACACGGCTGAGCGTGCTGTTTTCGGCAAAGCGGGTCAGCACTTCGTGCTGTAGCGGCACCAGCGGGTGCTTGTCGTATTGACGGGTTTCCGCCAGTTCGGCGCGGTCGGCGCCACTGAGCGGTTGCAGCTCGCGGTAGCGCCAGCCGTCCTGGTTGGCGATGAAGGTGATGCCGCGGGCGTCGCTGACCAGCAGGATGTCGCTGCCCTGGCGCCACTCGCGTTCCAGTTCGGGAAACTCCAGCTTCACCACCATCGCGCCGAGAAACTGGCCATGCTCGTCGTTCACGGCGCTGGCGAGGAAATAGCCTGGTACCCCGCTGGTTACCCCGACGGCATAGAAGCGGCCACTGCCTTGGCTGCGGGCCTGCTTGAAATAGGGCCGGAAGCCGTAGTTGGAGCCTACGTAGCTGCTGGGCAGGCGCCAGTTGCTGGCAGCGATGGCCAGGCCGTTGCGGTCGAGCAGCTCGAGGGTGGAGGAATTGGCTGCGCCGTTGATGCGCTCGAGCTTGCGGTTCAGGGCGTGTTGCAGCGGTTCGCTGACCGGGCCCTGCAGGGCGGCGATCAGCTCCGGGTCCAGCGCCAGCACGGCGGGCAAGGCGCGGTAACGGTCAATCAGGGTGTGCAGCGTGTTGGCGTACAGGCCCAGCTGCTGGCTGGCGCGCCGCGCATCGTCTGCCATGGCCTGGCGCTTGGCCTGGTGCATGGCCCAACCGGCGCTGAGGGCGGTGCCCAGCACGATAAGCAGGGTGATCAGCCCCAAACGCAGGGCGCGAAAGGAAAACGGCATGGGACGCGGATCCGGTTGATTGGGATATCGGGGCCGGCCTCTACGCGGGTGAAGCCGCTCCCACTGGAACTGCACAGCCTGTCAGTTTGCAGTGAACCCGTGGGAGCGTTTTACCCGCTGGAAGGCTGGCACAGGCAGCCTTCAGTTACAGCAGTTCAAAACTCTGCTGCTGTACCGCCTGGGAGTCCAGGCCCACCTGGACATTGAACTCGCCCGGTTCGGCCACCCGCTGCAGCTGGCCATTGTAGAACTTCAGGTCTTCCTCGCTGATGCGGAAGCTCAAGGTGCGCGACTCACCCGGCTTGAGCATGAGTTTCTGGAAGTTCTTCAGCTCCTTGACCGGCCGGCTCATCGACGCCGACACATCCTGCAGGTACAGCTGCACCACGGTCTCGCCGGCCACTTTGCCGGTGTTCTTCACCGTCACCTGGGCCTGCAGCGTGTCGCCACGCTTGAGGTCCTTGCTCGACAGCTTCAGGCCCGACAGCTCGAAGCTGCTGTAGCTCAGGCCGTAACCGAACGGATACAGCGGGCCGTTGGGTTCCTCGAAGTACTGCGAGGTGTAGTTGCCTGGTTTGCCCGGGGTGAAGGGGCGACCGATGCGGGTGTGGTTGTAGTACATCGGGATCTGCCCGACCGAGCGCGGGAAGGTGATGGCCAGCTTGCCGGACGGGTTGTAGTCGCCGAACAGCACGTCGGCAATCGCATTGCCACCTTCGGTACCGGCGAACCAGGTTTCGAGAATGGCATCGGCCTGCTCGCGCTCCCAGCTGATCGACAGCGGGCGGCCGTTCATCAGCACTAGCACCAGCGGCTTGCCGGTGGCCTTCAGGGCCTTGATCAGCTCACGCTGGCTGGCCGGGATTTCCAGGGTGGTGCGGCTCGACGACTCGTGGGACATGCCACGCGATTCGCCAACCACCGCCACCACCACATCGGCCTGCTTCGCCGCCTTCACCGCCTCGTCGATCAGCACCGCAGGCGGGCGCGGGTCGTCGACGATCTCGGGCGCATCGAAGTTGAGGAAGTTCAGGTAATCGAACATCGCCTTGTTGCCGGTGACGTTGGAACCCTTGGCGTAGACCAGTTTGGCCTTGCCCTCGACGGCGCGGTGCAGGCCTTCGCGTACGGTCACCGAATGCTTGGGTTGGCCGTCGGCTGCCCAGCTGCCCATCATGTCGATCGGCGCATCGGCCAGTGGGCCGACCAGGGCAATGGTGCCGGCCTTTTTCAGCGGCAGGGTCTGGTTGCGGTTTTCCAGCAATACCAGGCTGCGACGTGCCACGTCACGCGCGGCTTCGCGGTGCAGGCGATCGTTGCCGTAATAGTCCTTGAGGTCGCTTTCGGCCTTGCCGATACGCACGTACGGGTCCTTGAACAGGCCCATGTCGTACTTGGCGCCCAGCACTTCGCGCACCGCCTGGTCCAGTTCGCGCTGGGTCACTTCGCCGGACTTCAGCAAGCCTGGCAGCTCTTCGCCGTACAGGGTGTCGTTCATGCTCATGTCGATGCCGGCCTTGATCGCCAGCTTGGCGGCTTCGCGACCGTCGCGGGCGACGCCGTGGCGGATCAGTTCCTGGATGGCGCCGTGGTCGCTGATGGTCACGCCCTTGAAGCCCCACTCCTTGCGCAGCAGGTCATTCATCAGCCAGGTGTTGGAGGTGGCGGGTACACCGTTGATCGAGTTCAGCGCCACCATCACCCCGCCGGCCCCGGCGTCCAGCGCGGCGCGGTAGGGCGGCAGGTAATCGTTGTACATCTTCGGCAGGCTCATATCGACCGTGTTGTAGTCGCGCCCGCCTTCCACCGCGCCGTACAGGGCGAAGTGCTTGACGATGGCCATGATGCTGTCGGGGTTGGCCGGGCTGCTGCCCTGGAACGAGCGGACCATCACCTGGCCGATCTTCGAGGTCAGGTAGGTGTCTTCGCCAAAGCCTTCACTGGTGCGGCCCCAGCGCGGGTCGCGGGCGATGTCGACCATCGGTGCGAAGGTCATGTCCAGGGCGTCGGCCGCCGCTTCGATGGCGGCAGTACGACCGACCTTGGCCACGGCGTCCATGTCCCAGGTCGCGGCCATGCCCAGGCCGATCGGGAAAATCGTGCGTTCGCCATGCACGGTGTCGTAGGCGAAGAACATCGGGATCTTCAGCCGGCTGCGCATCGCCGCGTCCTGCATCGGGCGGTTCTCGGGTGCGGTGCGCGAGTTGAAGGTACCACCGATGCGGCCGGCGGCAATTTCCTCGCGGATCTTGTCCTTGGGCATCTCCGGGCCGATGCTGATCAGGCGCAGCTGGCCGATTTTCTCGGCTTCGGTCATCTGGCTGATCAGATGGTCGATGAACGCCTGCTTGTCCTGCAGGGGCGGAGCAGAGGGGGCGGCGAGGGCCGCCTGGCTGGCCAGGCCCATGGCCAGGCCCAGCAAAGACAGTTTCATCATCAATTCCATTTTGGGGGCCTCAGCCGTATCGACGGTGATACGCGCGCGGCCGAAGTTTTCAGGCGGCTATTGTTGTACGATTTGCGGGCTTTTCTTCCTGCGGCGGATTATGCCTGAATCTGTCGCCAGCGGACGAAGCCCCGAATGCCGGGAAAACAACTATAAGAACGCTAAAGAGACCGACGGCATGACCCCCCTCGACGAATACCACCAGCGCCAGGTTGCCGAAGCCATTGCCCGCGCCGAGCGGCGCACCGATGCCGAGCTGGTCACGGTGCTGGCCCGGCGTGCCGACGACTACGCCTACTGGCCGTTGTTCTGCGCTGCGCTGCTGGCACTGCTGGTGCCGGGCCTGTTGCACTGGCTGCTGGGCTGGCCCGGTGGGCGCGGCTTGCTGGTGGCCAATGTGTTGCTGTTTGTCGGCTTGTGCCTGCTGCTGCGCCAGCCGCGCCTGGCGGCCTGGCTGACCCCGCGGGTGCTGCGCCGCTGGCGCGCGTCGCGCCTGGCCCGGCAGCAGTTTCGCGAACAGAACCTGCAGCGTACGGCTGGCGCCACCGGGGTGCTGATCTTCGTCTGCGAGGCGGAGCGGCATGTCGAGATCCTGGTCGACCGCGGTATCGAGCACTGCCTGGATGCCAGGGCCCGCGCGGTCATCGTCGCCCGGCTGGCCGAGCAGGTGCGCCAGGGTCGGACTTTGCAGGGCTTTGTCGAGTGCATCGAGGCATGCGGCGAGCTGCTCAGCGAGCACGTGCCGCCTACCCATGCGCGTAACGAGTTGCCCAACCGCCTGGTGATCCTCGACTGATTGGCTGTTTGCCGGCCGACCGCGTCTTCTCTGCGGGGGCGGGCGCGCCGCGAAGCAGGGAACGCGGTGCAGGGCAGCGGCTCTGCCGCTATTCGCGGGCAAGCCCGCTCCCACAGGATCGGCGCCCCCCTGTAGAATGCGCAGATTGCGCCCTGCGCTTCCCGCTATCCGAGGCACCGCTTTTCTATGTCCGCCCGTTCTTCCGCCCCCGCCGCGCCGGATGCCCGCGCCCAGTTTCTCGACCTGCTGCACACCGCCCTGCAGGGCAATACCTTGGTCAAACTGGTGCTGGCGCGGCATGTCGGTACTGACCAGACTCTGCAACGGATCATTGCCAAGCCGCTGCAGGTCAAGGGCCAGGCGTGCCTGTCGCTGGTCTATCGCCACCAGACCCGCGACATCACCCGTAACCTGCCACTGGAGCAGGCCCAGGCGCTGGTCGCCGAACTGCTGCCGGACAGTTTCCGCAACGCCCACTTGTTCGACGGCGACGGCGAAGTGCAGCTGACCTTCAGCAAGAAGGGCAAGCCCATGCTCCAGCGCCACGGCGCCCAGGCACCACGCGAGGCGGCCGACAGCAGCGGCCATGACCGTGAGAAAAAACGCTACCTGGAGCTGTCGCGACCGTTCCTGCGCGATCTGGGCGTGACCGATGCGCAAGGCGCGCTGATCCCGTCCATGTCGCGCAAGTGGAAGCAGATCAACAAGTTCATCGAGGTGTTCGACCACGCCCTGGCCGGCGCCCCGGTGACGGCGCAGCAAGCATTGCGAGTGGCCGATTTCGGTTCGGGCAAGGGTTACCTGACCTTCGCCATGCACGATTACCTGCGCAACAGCCTGGGCCGCGACGCCGAGGTTACCGGCGTCGAACTGCGCCAGGACATGGTCGACCTGTGCAATGCCGCGGCTTCGCGCCTGGAACATCCGGGCCTGGTATTCCAGTGTGGTGATGTACGCAGCGTGGTGCCGGCGGCCATCGAAGTGATGATCGCCCTGCATGCCTGCGACATAGCCACCGACTACGCCATCCACACCGGCATCCGCTGCAACGCCGCGATCATCATGTGCTCACCGTGCTGCCACAAGCAGATCCGCCCGCAGCTGCACAGCCCAGGTTTGCTGCAACCGATGTTGCAGTATGGCCTGCACCTGGGCCAGCAGGCCGAAATGCTCACCGACAGCCTGCGCGCGCTGTACCTGGAAGCCTGTGGCTACGAAACCAAGGTGTTCGAGTTCATCTCGCTGGAGCACACCAACAAGAACAAGATGATTCTTGCGGTGAAACGGCGGCAGGTGGCGGACAACAGCGCATTACTGGAAAAGATCGCGCAGCTCAAGGCGTTCTATGGGGTGCAGGAGCATTGCCTGGAGACATTGTTGCGGGCGGACGGTTTGCTGCCCGGGGCATGATCCATCAGCGGTTCTTGTGAAACGCCGCACTGGTCGGCAAGGCGTTTTCCAGTACGCGCGCCAGTGCGTTCTGCAACGGATCGGCTTCGCTGACCACGCCGCCGAGCTGGCTGGCCTGGCGATACTCGCTGGGGGTGCAGTTGGTGAACTGCTTGAAGGCGCGGGCGAAGTAGGATGGGTCCTTGAAACCGGCCTCATAGCCGATGCTGGTGATGGGCATCTGGCTGTTGGCAAGCAGGTCCATGGCCAGGTTCATGCGCTTGCTCAGGATGTACTCGACAAAACCAAGCCCATTGACCTCCTTGAACAGCCGACTGAAGCGAGCCGTGGTCATGCCGCAGCGCTGGGCGAGGTCCTTCTGGTCGATGCATTCGCGAAAATGCTGGTCGATGTAGGGCATGACCTTGCCGAGCGCCTTGTGCTTGTGGTGTTCGTTGGTCAGGCGAATGCTGTCTGGCAGGGACGGCAGATGGTCGATCTGCTGCGCATTGCCTTGGCGGTTGGCGACACGACGGACTTCGCAAAGCTGTTTCAGCACATCCAGGTAACGATTCATCTCGCTGCCGGTCAGCGGCAGCACCAGGTACTCCCAGACGCGTGAACGCATGGCCCAGACCGCCAGCTCTTCGGAGTGCTGCACGGTGAACATGGTGATCGGCACGGAAGGGGAGTTGCGCTTCACTTCCAGCAGCAGGTTGAGGTTGAGCGTGTCGGGGCGATCGAAATGCATGCAGATCATGTCTGCCTGCTGGCGCTCGGCAGCCGTGACCGTTTTTGCCAGCTTGCAATCGCAGACATGGCTGAATTGCGCCATCAATGCTTCGGTGGATCGATCGCGGGTCAGATCGAACCACAGCAACAGCGGCTTTCTGCCCAAGTTAGACATCATGCTTAACCTGCTCCTGGCGGGTTTCCCTACGTGCTGAAGTATCGACAATAGACGATTGGCCTGCCGAACGATTGGTTATCAGGCTAGTTCAATTTTTTTTATTGAGTTCTATGTGTGGGTTAAGGCACTGATTCCAGACACTCTCCGCTAGATACCTGGGGTTTGCAGCGGGTTACCGTTTGTCGGCACTGGAGGAAATTGCCGATGCATGTCCGGAATCGTCAGCAAATGCATTTGTAAACGCGTCTCGCATAGCATTTTCCCGCTTGTTTTCACCGGCGTTGTGATGCTTTCAGGTGATGGCAAAAAGCCGCAAAAAAGTCCTAGCGAATCGCAAAAAACTCCTAACGACTATGCCCAGCCCCTGACTAGGATTCTCCACAGGTAGTGCAAACCGCCACTGCCCGGGAAGAACAACATTGTCCTTAGCGAGGTGAGCGAAAATGACTCTGCAAACAATCAAGGCTTCGGTCACGAAGTTTGTCAAAGACGAAGACGGCCTGACCGTTGTGGAATATGCAGTAGCCGGTGGGTTGATCGCCCTCGTTCTGGTGACGGCTTTCACCAACTTGGGTACCGCAGTAAAGACCAAGATCAACGCACTGATTACTGCCCTCGGCGGTACCCCTGCTCCTTGAATCAATTCTTCACCAGGCCCCAAGGGGGATGCAGCAATGTCAGCAGAGTCTCTGTCCGCCATTGTCGTGCTGCTAGGGCTGTTGGGCATTGCGGTGGTTGGCGATCTTCGCAGCCACCGCATTCCCAACCTGTTGATCTTGTTGGGGCTGGGGTTGGGGTTGGCAGGCCAGGTTCACGCGGCGGGATTTGCCGGGCTGGGTGATGGCGTGCTGGGCATGTCGCTAGGTTTTACCGTGTTTATTCCGATGTACGCGCTGGGGGGCATGGCCGCCGGCGACGTTAAGTTGATGGCCATGGTCGGTACCTTTCTTACACCACATGAAGCACTTTCGGCTGCACTTCTTAGCCTGATTGCGGGTGGTGTATGCGGGATGTCGATAGTGTTCATACGCGGACAGTTGAAACAGACTTTGCAACGCTATTGGTTGGTGTTGACGGCTCAGGCCTATTTTGCACCGACGGCCGATGAAGTTGCAGGCAAGCCTTTTCCTTATTCAGTCGCAATCCTGTCCGGAACCCTTGTCAGCCTTTTCTGGCAACCGCTTGGCCAATAGCCTGGGAGGCTAACGATGTATGCACTCAGAGACAGTGGTGCCTGCGCCTTCGCCAAGGAAGCAGTGCAAAGCCTGGCACCTCAGCCACGTACGGTTCGCGAGACTGGCCTGGCCGAAAGCTTTCTCGGTGATTTGCTGTGCAAGCACCTGCACGACGCCGGTACCCTGGACCTGTCGCGCCTGGTGGAGCGCCTGGCGCTGACCGGCGCGGTGGTAGAAGAAGTATTGGCCTTCCTGCGCAAGGAAGGCCGCGTCGAGGTGCTGGGCCAGGTCGGTGTGCAATCGGGAGGGCAGGCGCTGCGCTTCGGCCTGACCGAGCGCGGCCGCAGTACTGCCCGTGATGCACTGGCGCGCAGTGGTTACATCGGTGCGGCGCCTTTTCCGGTAAATGCCTACCGTGACCTGCTCAAGCTGCAGACCATCCACCATGGCTGCATCACTACCCAGGACATGCAAAGCGCCTTCGCGGGCGTGGTGCTTGCGGAGGGTATGCTCGATCAACTGGGGGTAGCGCTGAACTCCGGGCGCGCCATCATGATTTACGGCCCTGCTGGCACTGGCAAGACCTACATCAGCAGCCGCCTGATTCGCCTGTTCGGGGAAGCCATCTGGGTCCCCCGCGCCATCGAGATCAACGAATCGGTCATCGAGGTCTTCGACCCCCAGGTGCATCAGCCGCTGGAGGAGGACGGCCAACACAACAGCCTGCTGCTCAACGAAGGTATCGATCGGCGGCTGGTCCGCTGCAAGCGCCCGGTCGTCATCACCGGCGGCGAACTGGGCATGGAGCAACTGGATATCCGCTTCGACGCCGCGAGCCGCCAATACCAGGCTTCCCTGCAGCTCAAGGCCAGCAATGGCCTGTTCATCATCGACGACATGGGCCGCCAGCGCATGGCCCCGGCCGAGCTGCTCAATCGCTGGATCGTGCCGATGGAAGAAAAGCGCGACTTCCTCAACCTGGGGGGCGGGCGCCATTGCGAACTGCCGTTCGACCTGGTGCTGGTGTTCTCCACCAATCTCAATCCGCTGGAGTTGGCCGACGAGGCCTTTTTGCGGCGCATTGGCTACAAGCTGCAGTTCAGCTACCTGAAGGTCGATGAGTACGAGCGCATCTGGCGCCAGGAGTGCGAGCGCCTGGGCCTGGCTTACGAGCCGGCGCTGTTGCGCTACGCGCTGCAGGCCCTCTACGAGGCCGAGGGCGTGCCGCTGGTGCCGTGCCACCCGCGCGACCTGCTGAGCATGGCGCTCGACCGCCAGCGTTACCTGGGCGGCGAGGGGCCGTTGTCGGCGCAGGAACTGAAATGGGCCTGGCAAAACTACTTCGTCCAGATCGACTTCCTTGGATAAGGAGATGCACACATGAGTGCCCGCACGCTGATCCTGGTTGCCGTTTCCCTGACCCTGGGGCTTGGCGCCGCCTTGATGGCCAACAACTGGCTGAACGGGCGGCTCAAGGCCTCCCCGGATGACAACATGAAGAACGTGGTGATCGCCACGGTGGAGATCCCGTTCGGGCAGATGATCGAGGCCCAGCAGGTCACCTTGGTGCGCATGCCCAAGGATACCGTGCCCGACGATGCCTTCGACAGTACCGAGAAGGTGCAAGGCAAGATCGCCACCTTCGCCCTGCTGCGCGGCGATGTGCTGCGCAGCGCACGCGTCGCCGAGCACTTGGGCGGCAGTACCCTGGCGTCGCTGATTGCCCCGGAAAAACGGGCCATTTCGGTGCGTGTCGACGATGTGGTCGGGGTGGGCGGGTTCCTCCTGCCGGGTAACCGGGTCGACGTACTGGCGACCAGGCAGAGCGATGGCAGCAGTAACCAGGCCGAGTCCACGACCATTCTGCAAAACCTGCGGGTACTGGCCGTGGACCAGACGGCGGGGACCGACAAGACGCAACCGGTGGTGGTGCGTGCCGTGACCCTGGAAATGACGGCCAAAGAGGCAGAGGTGCTGGTCAAGGCGCAATCCGAAGGGAAACTGCAACTGGCCCTGCGTAACCCGCTGGACGCGCAGAAACCTGCTCCAGTCATTGCCGCCGCCGAGCCACCCAAGGCTGCGCCGCCAGTGATCAGAGCGCAACCGAAAGCGGTGGTGAACCGCGGCAGTGGCGGTGGCGCGGTCACCATCATTCGCGGGACAGAAGTCGAAATAGCGAAAACAAGGTTTTGAAGCAGTTGCGCGTGCAGTGGCTAACCTTCGGTGGGAACAAGATCACTTCGCAAGGAGTCGTGAATGAATACTTGGCAGAGAGTAGGGCTGTACCTGTTGTGCGGGCTGGGTATGCAGTTGCTGATCGCTGGCGCTACCCAGGCGGAAGGCTCTGGGTCTGAATTCAGCTCCCTGCCGGCGGCCAGTGGCAATGCAGTCCAGGTACCGATCTTCAAGTCGCGTACGATCAGCAGCCGTACCGCGGTCAGGAAGATCTCGGTCGGCAACCCGGAAATTGCCGACATCCTCATTACCAGCCCGACCCAGCTCTACCTGCTCGGGCGCTCGCTGGGCACTACCAATGTGCTGTTGTGGGACGCCAACAACCGCTTGATCGAAACCTTCGATGTGGAAGTGGTGCATGACCTTACCGGGCTCAAGACCAAACTGCACCAGCTGCTGCCAGCAGAGAACATCGAGGTGTTCAGCGCCCAGGGCGCGCTGGTGCTGCGCGGCCAGGTGAGCAGCGCTGCGGCCATGGACACGGCGATGAAGATTGCCAAGACCTATGCCGCACAAACCTCGAGCGTGGTGCAAGGCAAGGGCGAGGCTGCCGCAGCGGCACCGGCCCAGTCGCTGGAGGTGATCAACCTGCTCAGCGTCGGTGGTGGCCAGCAGGTGATGCTGGAGGTCAAGGTGGCCGAGATGCAGCGCAGCCTGATCAAGAACCTCAACGTGCGCTTCAATGCCCTTGGCTTTGGCGGCAACTGGAGCGGTGGTGGCTTCAACAATGGTCAGGGGCTGGGCCTGTCACCCAGTGGCGGCACGGTGCTTTCGCCCGGTTCGCTGATTGGGGGTGGCAAGGGCCTGTTCGCCCAGTTCCTGTCCGACGACTTTCTGTTCAACGTGGTACTGGAGGCGTCCAAGGACAATGGTTCTGCCAAGGTGCTGGCCGAACCCACCCTCACTACCCTGAGCGGCCAGCAGGCAGAGTTCATTTCCGGTGGCGAATTCCCGGTACCGATCACCGAGGACGATGGCATTACCATCGAGTACAAGGAATTCGGGGTCGGAGTGAAGTTCATGCCGGTGGTGCTCGATTCCGGCCGCATCAACCTCAACCTGAATGTCTCGGTGAGCGAGCTTTCCAACGCCAACTCGCTGGTGCTCGACACCGGCCTCGGCAGCATCCTGGGCGACAGTGTGGCCCAGTTGATTCCGTCGCTGACCAAGCGCAGCGCCGAGTCCACGGTCGAACTGGGCAATGGCCAGACCATCGCCATCGCCGGCCTGATCAGCGAAAACACCCGTGACTTCGTCAGCCGGTTCCCGGGGCTGGGGGATTTGCCGGTGCTCGGCCACCTGTTCCGCAGCCAGTCGTTCATCAACGGTGAAACCGAACTGGTGATCCTGGTGACACCGCACCTGGCCAAGCCCGTGGATGCCAAGGCGGTACGCCTGCCCACCGAGAAATTCGTCGAACCCAGTGACCTGGACTTCTACCTGCTTGGCAAGACCAAGGGCAGCGAGCCCGGTCGCGCGGTCCCCGTCAGCCTTGGGGTCAGCGGTGGCAATTTTGGCCATGATCTGAACTGATCGGAGAAACCAGCATGAGAACCGTGATCGTGTGTTGCGCGCTTGTATCGGGGTTGTCCGGTTGCATTACCTACGACCCAGGCCGGGTGGGCCCGCTGGGCTACAGCGTCTACCAGACCAACTACCAGCAGATTGCCGACAAGGAGGTTGCCGCCCACCCGGGCACCGAGCTGCCGGCCGCAGGCGTCGATGGCCCGTTGCTGGAGAAGGTGGTCAATGGCTATCGGGGCGCGACCGGCGAAGCGCAGCAGATTGGCCAGCCGATCCAGATCAAGTTCAGCAACGATTGAGGGCGTGATCATGACTCCTCGAGCTCAACGTGCGTTCACCGCCTGGCCAGGCCAGCAGCGGGGGGCAGTGACTGTCATTATCGTGATCGCCCTGGTCGCGATACTGATGATGGCGGCGTTGGTGCTCGATGGCGGCCATATGCTGTTGAACAAGACCCGCCTGCAGAATGCCGTGGATGCCGCCGCCCTGAGTGGCGCGAAGACCTTGAGCCAGGTGATGGGTGCAGGCAACGCCGCCAGTGCCACACGGGATGCCGCGCTGTTTACCCTGAACGAGAATGCCAAGGCAGCGGGCAACCAGGAACTGCTGACGGCCATCGGGGGCAACCTTGGGGCATTCGCCGTGGTGGAGCTGGCCGACAACGTCTATGGGCCGTTCTCCTTCCCCGGGCCAGCCAATGCCAGCTACGTGCGGGTCAAGGTCGCGAACTACTCGCTGGCGGGCTATTTCTGGAGCATTGCCCAGTCGATCGGTACCGGCACCGTCGGTGCCAAGAGCCTGACCGCGATCGCCACAGCCGGGCCGAGCCCGACCAGCCCCTGCAACCTTGCGCCACTGCTGGTGTGTGGCGACCCGGCAAAATACAACCCGGATGCCGGCATGTTCTGGGGCTACCGCTTCGGTGACCTGGAGGTGTTGAAGTCTGCCGCCAAGAACAGCGACCCGATTGGCCCCGGCAACTTCCAGCTGCTCGACTTTGGCGCGGGCGGCAAGGAGGTGGGCGAACTCATGGCCGGCGGCGGCTCGGTTTGCCGTAACGTCGGTGACAGCGTCGATACCAAGCCTGGCAACACCGTCGGCCCTTCCGTCCAGGGCCTGAATACGCGCTTCGGCGATTACACGGGGCCATACCGGGGCAGCGACTATCCGCCTGACCTGGTGACCACCTACAGCAATCCACTGATGACCTACAACGACGCTGTCGCACCAGGGCGGGTGGAGTACGGCGGCAAGCCTGTTGCTTCGAGCAATGGCAACCTCTCGGCCGGTGGCACCCAGTTGTTCGACTACAACGACTATGCCGCACGTGCTGCGGCGTGTGTTGCGGGTGGTGGAGCGGGGTGCGAGTCAAACGGGGTGTTCGAGCGCAGGATACTGCGCATCGTGGTGGGTGACTGCTCAGGCAAGAATGCAGGGGCGAGCTCGATTCCGGTGCTTGGTTTCGGCTGTTTCTACGTGCTCCAGCCAGCCCAGAGCGCAGGTGGGGATTCGCAGATCTTCGGCCAGTTCGTCAAGCAGTGCGATGGCGACAATGTTCCCGGGCCCACGCCGCAGGACGATGCAGGCCCGCAGATCATCCAGCTGTACAAGACCTTCATCAATGGCAGTGGCACACCGAGCATCGACTCCTAGGAGCGTGTCATGGAACTTCACCGGCTCAAGCGCGCGCGGCGCCAGCAAGGGGTGGCAATCGTCGAGTTCACGCTGACCCTGCCATTGCTGTTGCTGACTTTGCTGGTCTTTGGCGAATTCGGCCGCATGCTCTACCAGTACAACAGCTTGTTGCAGGGCAGCCGTGATGCTGCACGTTACGTCGCCAGCCGGGCCTGGAACGCGACCCTTGGCCAGGTCGAGGTAAGCCCCGACCTCGAGTGCATGACCAAATACGTGGCGGTGTTCGGCGCTCCTTCTGCGCCGCCCTGCAGCCTGACCGGGATGCCGGCCAACACCACCGTGCAGGTGGCCAAGGTGGCGGGTACCAGCGACCACGTGCAGGTGACCATCAGCTATGTGTTTTCCCCGCTGATCGCCAGCGGCATTCCGGCCTTTGTCGGCAACAGCGTGGCGCTGAACTTCCCGCTGGTCGCCACCACCGTGATGAGGGCACTGTGATGAAGCGCAGCATGCAGGGGGTGTATGTGGTGGAGTTCGCCTTCATCAGCGTGTTGCTGTTCACCCTGTTGTTCGGGGTGCTGGAAATGGGGCGGCTGTATTACACCGTGAATGTGCTGAACGAATCCGTGCGGCGCGGCGCACGCCTGGCGGCGGTATGCAATATCAGCGACCCGGTCGTGCTGCGCCGGGCGATCTTCAACAGCGCCGGTGACAGTGGCGTCAGCAGCCTGTTGGCCGACCTGGACACCGGTGACCTGACCCTGCGCTACCTGGACCAGAACGGCGCGCCGGTGGCCAGCCCCGGTGACCTGGTGAATGCCAGCGGATTTGCCGCTGTGCGCTATGTCCAGCTGACCCTGCAGAACTTCCAGTTCAGCCTGTTCATTCCAGGTTTCGGGGTACCCATCACCTTGCCCGTATTCAAGGCGACCCTGCCTCGCGAAAGCCTTGGCCGTCATCCCAGGGCGGACGTCGCACCGGAGATCACACCATGCTGAATCTGAGTGAAGCCTCTGTATCCGCTACTTCCAGCAAGTCCAGGAAGCGCCTGTTGATCAGCAGCTCGGACGCGTTGGCCTTGCGCCAGTTGCAGGAAATCTGCCAGCGCATTCCGGCACTCGAGGTCAATGTTCGGCAGGTGGGCAATGGTCATAACGACCCGCTGTTCGGCCTGGACCGGATGCCCGACTTCCTGCTGTTGCGCGTCGGCCAGCTGTGGCGCGAGGAACTGGCAGCCCTGTTGCAACGCCCGGCCCACGAACGCCCGCCGCTGTTGCTGTGTGGCCTGCTGGATGATCGGGAAGGCATGCGCCTGGCGATGCAGGCCGGTGCGCGCGATTTTCTGCCGGAGCCGATCGTGGCCACGGAGCTTATCGCTGCCTTGGGCCGTATGGTCACGGAGACCCAGACCAGCAGCGAGTCGACCGGCAAGCTGGTCGCGGTGATGAATGCCAAGGGTGGCTCAGGCGGCACGGTACTGGCCTGCAACCTGGCACATCAGTTGAGCCTCAAGGGCAACGCCCTGTTGCTTGACCTCGACCTGCAGTTCGGCAGCGTGTCGCATCACTTGGATGTTGCCCAGTCGCACAGCCAGCTGGATGTGCTGCAGCAGATAAAAGAAATGGATGGTGTCGCCCTGCGCGGCTTCTGCAGCCATTTCAGCCCCTCGCTGCATGTGCTTGGCAGCCGCGCCAATGAGCTGTGCCTGCCGCAGGATGTCCAGGCCGAACAGCTCGACAAACTGTTGCAGCTGGCACGCGCCAACTATGACTGGGTGGTGGCGGACCTGCCACGGCAGATCGACCACATCACCGCTTCGGTGCTGGAACAGGCTGACCGGGTTTACGTCGTCATGCAGCAAAGTGTCAATCACCTGCGTGACGCCAGCGCCCTGGCGCGCATCCTGCGGGATGACCTGGGCGTACGGGGCAACCAGCTCGAGGTGGTGGTCAACCGCTACGACAAGGCGGCCCCGGTCAGCCTCAAGGACATCGGCGAGGCGCTGCGCTGTACCAATATCGTGAAACTGCCCAACGACTTCAGCGTCATCAACCAGAGCCAGAACACCGGTGTGCCGTTGGCTTTGCAAGCGCCTCGGTCTGCGATCGCCCAGGCGCTGCGTGGCCTGGCCGAGGCGCTGGCTGGCGAAGCGGTGGCCGCTGACAACGGTTTGTTCAAGCGCGCCTTCAAGCGTGTCTTCCGGGGGTGAACCATGCTTAACGATTTCCGTAACCGTTTACGCAAACAGACTGGCACCCCGGAGGCAGCCTCGCCGCCCATGCCAAGTGGCGGCAGCAAGGATGCGGCGGAGGCGCTGATGGCCTGGGAGCAATCAGCCCCGGATGTGCTTTTCGAAACCAGAAGCCAGGTCACCCAGGTGGAAGCCGAATGGCGCGAGAAGACCTATCAGCAATTGCTGAAGGTCATGGACCTGTCCTTGCTCGACTCGCTCGGGCAGGCCGAGGCCGTGCGCCAGATCCGCGACATCTGCCAACGCCTGCTCGACGAGCATTCGGCGCCGGTGAGCTCTGCCAGCCGCCAGTTGATCATCAAGCAGATCACCGACGAAGTGCTCGGCCTCGGCCCTTTGGAGCCGCTGCTGGCCGACCACACGGTGTCCGACATCCTGGTGAATGGCCATGACTCGGTGTACGTCGAACGGTTCGGCAAGTTGCAGCGCACCGACGTGCGTTTCCGCGATGACCAGCACCTGCTCAACATCATCGATCGCATCGTCTCCAGCCTGGGGCGGCGTATCGACGAGTCTTCGCCGTTGGTCGATGCCCGGCTCAAGGACGGCTCGCGGGTCAATGCGATCATTCCGCCACTGGCCATCGATGGGCCCAGTATCTCGATCCGCCGCTTTGCCGTGGACCTGCTCAACACCGACAGCCTGATCCAGACCGGCGCGCTGACGCCAGCCATTGCCTTGCTGCTCAAGGCGATCGTGCGGGGGCGGTTGAACGTGCTGATTTCTGGCGGCACCGGCTGTGGCAAGACCACCATGCTCAATGTGCTGTCCAGTTTCATTCCGCACAACGAACGGATTGTCACCATCGAGGACTCCGCCGAGCTGCAGCTGCAGCAGCCGCACGTGGTGCGCCTGGAAACCCGGCCAGCGAACATCGAGGGGCGCGGCGAGGTCGGCCAGCGCGAGCTGGTGCGCAACAGCCTGCGGATGCGCCCCGACCGTATCGTGATCGGCGAGGTGCGTGGCGCCGAGGCGCTGGACATGCTGACGGCGATGAACACCGGCCACGACGGCTCACTGACCACCATCCACGCCAACACCGCGCGCGACGCCTTGGGCCGGATCGAGAACATGGTGCTGATGTCGGGCGCCACGTTCCCGATCAAGGCCATGCGCCAGCAGATCGCATCGGCGATCGATGTGGTGATCCAGCTGGAGCGGCAGGAAGACGGCAAGCGGCGCCTGGTCAGTGTGCAGGAAATCAACGGCATGGAAGGCGAAATCATCACCATGACCGAGATCTTCTCTTTCGTGCGCAACGGTGTAGGCGAGCAGGGCCAGGTCCTTGGCGACTTCCGCCCGAGTGGCATGGTGCCGGCGTTTCGCGATGCCCTGGCCAAGCGCGGCATCGAATTGCCGCTGTCGATGTTCCGGCCTGAATGGATGGAGGCTCGTCAGCCATGAACCAGATACCCGGCGAATACATCCTGGTGTTTCTCGGCATGGTGTTCATTGCCGTGTTCCTGCTCAGCCAGGGGCTGGTGGTCCCCGTGTTCGGCGAGGCGGGCAAGGTGCGCAAGCGTATCCGCGGGCGCCTGGTGATCCTGGAGCGGGCAAGCCATCTGCCGAACATGCAGACCGTGTTGCGGCAGAAATACCTGACACGCCTGTCGCCGCTGGAGGCGCGGCTCGAGCAACTGCCGTTCATGGCCACGCTGACGCAGATGATCGAGCAGGCCGGGCATGAGTACCGGGCCTATCGGGTCCTGTTGACCGGGCTCGTGCTGGCAGCGGCGAGCGGCATGCTGGTCTGGTTGTTCCTACCCTACTGGTGGCTGGCGCTGGCGGCTGCGTTCGTGGCGTTCTGGTTGCCATTGCTGAAGATCATCCGTGACCGTGGCAAGCGTTTCGCCAAGTTCGAGGAAGGTTTGCCGGATGCCCTGGAGGCCATGTGCCGGGCCTTGCGTGCCGGGCACCCGTTCAATGAAACCCTGCGCCTGGTAGCGGATGAGCACAAGGGGCCGGTGGCACAGGAATTCGGCCTGACCTTCGCCGACATCAACTACGGCAATGACGTGCGCCGGGCCATGCTCGGCCTGCTGGAGCGCATGCCCAGCATGACAGTGATGATGCTGGTGACCTCGATCCTGATTCATCGCGAGACCGGCGGCAACCTGACCGAAGTGCTGGAGCGCCTGAGCAACCTGATCCGTGGGCGTTTCCGCTTTCAGCGCAAGGTCAAGACCATGTCGGCCGAAGGGCGGATGTCGGCCTGGATATTGGTGGCCATACCCTTCCTGCTGGCGGCAGCGATCATTGTCACAAGCCCGGACTACCTGACGTTGCTGATCAAGGATCCTACCGGGCAGATGTTCGTCATGGGGGCTTTCGGCTCCATGTTGGTAGGGATCTTCTGGATTCGTCGAATTATCCGTATCCAGATCTAGGCAGTTCTCGCAGGGGGAGCGTCAGTCATGGACTATTTGCTCGGTTTGTTGAGTGGGGTGACGGACAGTGAGGCGTTGGCACGCCTGCTGATCGTCGGTGCGATCGGGGTGAGCACAGTCATCGCGGTCATTACCGTGACGCTGCTGGTGTTGGGCTTGCAGAGCCCGTTGCAGCGCCGCCTTGCCTTGATCAAGCGTGATCATTCCAGTGCTGCGACCGGGCGGGAGGCGCCCGGCAACCTGCAGCTGCTGCTGGAGCGGGTAGGGCGGCGCATTACGCCGTCTGCAGCCGGCAAAGTGTCGGCCACCCGAACCCTGTTGACCCATGCCGGCTACGGCTCGGCGTCGTCGCTACAAGTGTACTGGGCCGTGCGTCTGCTGTTGCCGCTGACGCTGTCGGGCGTGTCGCTGCTGATATTGCCCATGGTGCCGAACCTGTCCCCGCTGACCGGCCTGGGCGTGGTGGTCATGGGCGCTGCCGTTGGCTGGTTGCTACCGGCGATGTATGTGGACAAACGCCGCACCGCGCGCCAGGGGCGCTTGCGGGCGGCCTTTCCTGATGCCCTGGACTTGATGGTGGTGTGCGTGGAGTCGGGCCTGGCATTGCCCCAGGCTATCGAGCGGGTGGCCGAAGAAATGGCGGTCAGCCAGGCCGAACTGGCCGAGGAACTGGCCTTGGTCAATGCGCAGATCCGCGCGGGTATCTCCAGTACCGAAGCACTCAGGCAACTGGCGGATCGCACCGGCCTGGAGGACATTCAAGGCCTGGTCAGCCTGCTGGCGCAAAGTATCCGCTTTGGTACCAGTGTCGCGGCGACCTTGCGCATCTATGCCGAGGAGTTTCGCGACCGGCGCATGCAGGCCGCTGAAGAAATGGGCGCAAAAATCGGAACGAAGCTGGTTTTTCCGCTAATTTTCTGTCTGTGGCCAAGCTTTTTTCTGGTAGCCATCGGCCCGGTGATCATCGGGATAATAAAAACGTTCGGGAAGCCATGACATGAACAGGATCGGTTTGCTGTTGACCATGATAGCCGTGCTGTCGGGGTGCCAGAGCATGGGGCCGGAGCTGAACGGGGTGCGTTCGGTGTATTCGACTGGGAACTCGGTGCTTTACCAGGTGCAGACGCAGAGTAACTCGCCCGACCAGGCGATGCAGGTTGCGGCGATGGCCTACCAGGCGGGGGACCTTGACCAGGCACTGTACCAGTACCTGCGGGTACTCGAACTGGCCCCGGAACGCTATGAGGCGCTGGTGTGGGTGGGGCGCATTCACCGTGAGCGCGGCAATAACCAGCTTGCCGAGATGGCCTTCAACGAAGTGCTGGCCAAGGCACCTGACAACCCCGACGCGCTGACCGAACTGGGCCTGATGAACCTGTCCATGCGTAAATATGAGCAAGCCAAGGCACTGTTGTCCAAGGCCGTGGCGGTGGATCAGAAACGTTTCGTCAAGGACCCCGCTAACACCCAGACTGGGACGGCGGCGCTCAGGGTCGACAACAAGTCCCCGCTGAAGGCGTACAACGGCCTGGGCGTGCTTGCCGACCTGGGCGACAACTTCGCCGAGGCGCAGATGTACTACCGCCTGGCCGAGCTCATCGAGCCACGTTCCGCGTTCGTGCAGAACAGCCTGGGCTATTCCTACTACATGGCCGGGCAGTGGGGCGAAGCCGAACAGCACTACAAACGCGGGGTGAGCTACGACGGCACCTACAAGCCGCTGTGGCGCAACTATGGCTTGCTGCTGGCACGCATGGCGCGCTATGAGGAGGCCGTGTCTGCCTTCGAGCAGGTCGAAAAACGTGCCGAAGCCAGCAATGATGTCGGTTATGTCTGCCTGGTAGAAGGCAAGCTGGACATTGCCGAGCAGTTTTTCCGCAGTGCGATCGAACAGTCGCCCGGGCACTACCCCGTTGCCTGGGAAAACCTGAACAGGGTCCAGCAGGTACGGCAGATTCGCCAGTTGGGCGGCAATGCACCGGTGGCCGAGCCGGTTGCGGTGGGCCCAGCGGGCCCGGTGGTGCAGGTGACGACCGCGTCGGCGCCTTGATCGGGCGAGTGGTCAGCGGGTTGGCGGCAATGCTGTCGCCAATTCCGCGCTACCGAGTGGATGGGTACTCGCATCGAAGAAATACAATGCCGTTTCTGGCAAATCCCCCAACCGATCGACGAAATGCTGCTTCTGGTTGATCACCGAAGCCTCGCTCAACGGCCGTATTGCCACCGCCAGATGCTTCGGCCGAGCCTGCCGAATGGCTTCGAGCAGGTGCTGGTCAGTGCTGTCCAGGTGCTGCCCGAACAGGCATAGCCCCTGACTTTCCCGGGCCAGTTGGCCCAGGCACCAGCTCAGGTAGTCCGAGTTGCGGATGGCGCGCAGTTTCTCGTCGCTGCGGTCTTCGTTGACGAACAGCGGCACTTCGCCGGGGATGTTCACGGCAAAACCATCGAGCAGTTCGGCACTGTCGGCGCTGCGCTGGCGGGTGCTGCCGTCGGGCAGCTTGAGCAGGTGCAGGCCGCCGTGCAGGTGCAACAGCCGGGTACCTTCAGCGTGGGTGCGACGCACGTCGAAGAAGCCTTGCTCGTCGAACAGTTCGGCGAAGCCGTGTGGTGCGTGTTGCACGGCCCATGGCAGCAGCAGATCGTAGTTGCTGGTATAGACGCTGCGGTAGCTGCGCAGGGCCTGGTTGAGCGCTGCCAGGGTGGCGACCGGCATGCGTGGCCACGGCAGGTGCACGGTGCGAACGGCGTGGATCAGCGCTTCCTTGATTGAATAGTAGCGGTTCAGCGGCGCGGTGGAATTGATCGCCAGCGCGGCGTTGGCCCGTACGGTCGTGTTGAGGGTGCTGAGCACGGGCTCGAACAGTTCCGTGCCCAACGACTTGAACAGGGCCTGGTCGCTGACCGCCAGGCCTTTCTTGCGGCCGGCGCGCTGCGCTTCCTCGAACAGCGAGAAGTAGCCGAACGGCTTCCACAGTGCCCGGCTGAGGCCATTGCCGAGCAGCAGGGCGTCACAGGGATGGCGGGCGGCGAGTGCTGGCCAGGGAATCAGGGCGGCGTCGAGTGCGGGCATGCTGGGGTCCGTTGGGTGGAGCGGGAACGGGGGCGACTTTAGCACGCCAGGCAAGCTGTGTAGCTTGTACTGGTGCTTTCAACCTTGCGCAGCCTCCTGCACACGGCGATTGCGGTTACGCCACAGCCGATACGCGCGGATGCCCGCCCGCACCGAACCGAACAGCAGCTTGTCTTCCATCTGCCGTGCCATCCCCGAGCGCACCAGCATGCGCAGGAAAGTGCCGCGGGCGCGGGCGATGGCGAAGAGGATGCCCTGGGCGGCCAAGGTGTCACGCACTTCGCGCAGGGCGGCGATGCCGCTGACGTCGATGCTGGTGACGGCTTCGGCATCGAACAGCACGGCCTTGGGCTGCGCCTGGCTCTGCACGGCTTCAAGCAGGCGCATCTTGAAGTAGTCGGCGTTGAAGAACAGGATCGCGTCGTCGAAACGGTACACCACCAGGCCGGGCACGGTGCGGGCGTCCTTGTGCTTGCGAATGTCCACCTGGCCTTCGGTGCCCGGCAGCCAGCCCAGCACTGCGTCGGTAGGCTGGTAGATGCTGTACAGCAGGCGCAGGATCGCCAGGGTCACGGCAAACACGATGCCGGGCAGCACGCCCAGGCCCAGCACGCCGACCGTGGTCAGCAGGCACAGGCAGAATTCGAAGCGGCTCAGGCGGCGGATCTGCCCCAGCGACTTGATGTCGATCAGCCCCCAGCCGGCCATCAGCAGCACGGCACCCAGCGCGGCCTGCGGGATCCACGCCATCGGTGCGGTGAACAGCAGCAGGATCAGGGCGATGACCAACGCGGCGATAATACCCACCAGCTGGCTTTTGCCACCGACCATGTCGTTGACGGCGGTACGCGAGTCGGCGCCGCTGATGGCGAAGCCCTGGGACACTCCGGCGGCCAGGTTGCTGACGCCCAGGGCGACGAATTCGTGGTTGGCATTGATGGCGTAGCCGTGCCGGGCGGCAAAGCTGCGGGCGGTGAGCATGGCGCTGCAGAAACTGACGGTGGCGATACCCAGGGCGTCGCGCAGCAGGCTTTTCATTTCTGCCAGGTTACTGTGTGGCCAGGCCAGTTGCGGGATGCCGGCGGGTACCGGGCCAAGGATGGCGACACCGAAGCGGTCGAGGCCGAACAGGCCGACCAACAGCATGAACAGCGCCACCACCGTAAGTGCTGCGGGCAGACGCGGGTAGCGCCGTGGCAGCCATATCAGCAGGCCCAGTGCGCTCAGGCCGATGAATAGTGTCACCCAGTGGATTTCCCCCAGGCGCTGGAAGAAGTCGATCACGCTGAGAATGAACCCGTCGCCTTCGATCCTGAACCCCACCACCTTGGACAGTTGCCCGGCGATCAGGCTCAGGCCGATGCCGTTGAGGTAGCCGATCAGGATCGGTCGCGAGAAGAAGCTGGCGATGAACCCCGCCCGGGCCAGGCCGGCGGCGATCAGCATCACCCCGACCAGCAGGGTGACGATTACCGAGAGTTCGGCAATCCGCTGTGGGGCGCCCATGGCCAGTGGCGCCACCGCGCCAGCGATCATGGCGCAGGTGGCGGCATCCGGGCCGACCATCAACTGGCGCGAGCTGCCGATCAGGGCATAGACCATCATCGGCAGCACACAGGCGTACAGGCCGTACTGCGGCGGCAGGCCGACGATCTGCGCATAGGCGATGGCAATCGGGATCTGGATCGCCGCCACCGACAGGCCGGCCTGCAGGTCGGCGTGGAACCACTCGCGGCGGTAGTGCAGCAAGTTGGCAAGGCCCGGTAGCCAGCGGGAGAGAAACATGCGTCGTCCTTTCGAAATGTTTCACGGAACCATCTGCGCATTGAAGCGGATCAGCGGGCAAATGGCCATGGGCCAGGTCAACGTAGAGGGATCAGACACTTCGATCCGTCCAGGAACGCTACCGAGAGACGCTTCAGCTTACCAATCAGGTGTAAATATTTTAGCTATTTGTCTATTGAAAGAATGAAATATTAGCACTGAAAACCTTGCTTAGGCGGGCAAGAGGCCTATGGGGTTAGAGATTCGGCCATTTAAGTGCTAATATTCTGGCTGTTTTTTGCGGAAAGAAACGGAATATTAGCCATGGCCAAGAAGACAGCCCCACTCTTGCCGGCGACAAACAACCTTCTCATCGAATTCGGTGAGCGGCTGAAGCTTGCGCGCCTGCGTCGAAAGTTGACCGCCAAACAAGTCGCCGAACGAGCGGGCATGTCTCCAATGACTCTGCGCTCGCTAGAGGCTGGTGGGGCGGGCGTCACGATTGGCGCCTACCTGTCCGTCATGCAGGTTCTTGGATTGGCTGGCGATTTCGCAAAGCTGGCGGTTGCGGATGACCTTGGTCGACAACTTCAGGACGCTCGATTGATAAGGAACGGTGCGGTACCTAGCCGCCCAAGGGCTACCCAGAAAGCCGTTCGTAACCCTGCTCCGATAGCCGGTGTACCGCACAGTTCTTCTTCACCTAAGACAGAGAAAGCGGAAGCGAAGGGCGACAAGCCGACGGCTGAAGGCGCAAGGAAGCAGGTCCGTGACGAAAAAACGGAGTTATTCACCGATGCGGCGAGTACAGACAGTTTGGCCTCTTTGCTCCGCAAGCCGAAACGTGAAGGTAACGCACCGTCATGAGCATGATTGCCGTTTATGCCGACTGGGATGGACTGCCTGGCCCCCTACGCCTAGGCGTACTGCACAGTCGCAGGACCAGAGCGACCGAGCGATTCGAATTCGAATACGACGATATCGCGCTGGTAGATCCTCTTCTGGCTGGGCTTCAACTGGACCCTAGCATTCAACCCTTCGGGGGCCCGCAGTACCCCACACCACCCAGAGACAAGTTTGGGGTCTTCGATGACTCCAGTCCTGACCGTTGGGGACGCCTCTTGATGGATAGACGATTCGAGCGTGACAAGCGGGCAGGTCTGGTGCCCGTTGATGCACGACTCTACGAGTCGGATTATCTGCTCGGGGTGCACGATATGTATCGAGTGGGCGCGCTACGGTACCGGCTTGAAGATGCCGGCGACTTCCTCGATAACCGAATCAACGTCGCGGCTCCGCCTTTTACCGAAATCCGCGCTCTGGAACAGGCTAGTCGTGCGCTTGAACAGGACCCTGACAACGTCGCTGTCGATGGGCAGGACTGGCTGCGTATGCTCATCGCACCAGGCGGTTCGCTCGGTGGTGCCAGGCCCAAGGCAAGTGTCGCGGACGATGCGGGGCGCCTGTACATCGCCAAATTCCCAAGCACACGGGATACCTATGATGTAGGCGGATGGGAAATGGTGGTCAATGCCTTGGCCGACGGTTGCGGCCTTGACGTCGCTCCGGCGCAGGCTCGGAGGTTCGCCAGCGACCATCACTGCTTCATGGTACGCCGCTTCGATCGGACCGATGCCGGGCGTCGGCTGCATTTTGCTTCAGCGATGACCATGACTGGACACAACGACGGCGACGATGCTTCGACAGGGGTGAGCTATCTGGAACTCGCAGAGGTACTCATGAACCAAGGCTCGCAACCCAATGAGGACCTGAGAGAACTGTGGTCACGAATTGTCTTCAACATTCTGGTCTCCAATACTGACGACCACCTTCGTAACCACGGCTTCATTCTGGTGCCAGGCCGTGGCTGGAAGCTTTCCCAGGCCTATGACATGAATCCTGTCTCCCATGCAGATGGCCTGAAACTCAACATTACTGATGCGGATAACGCGCTCGATCTTGAGTTGGCTCGGGAGGTTGCCGGTTACTTCCGCCTGGACCTTCCGGAGGCAGACCAGATCATCGAGGACTTCCAAGGCATTGTAAGTCAATGGCGGACCCTGGCTCAGCGCCTAGGCCTGGCCGCACGGGAGCAGGACCGAATGGCAGATGCGTTCCGGCTTGCGCGATGACGTTCGACTGCTGAGGCATCGCGCACTATTCAAATGGCTTGCGCGGCTGTCGTTTGATGTTGGCGCAACGTCCGGTGATCGCTGGGTCGAGTCAGAAAATACCGTGCATCTTCAATGGTTCAGGATGCTCAGCGGACGATCGCGGGAAACCGTAGACAAAGGAAAGGTGGAGCGGGTAGAGGGAATCGAACCCTCAACTAAAGCTTGGGAAGCTTTCGTTTTGCCACTAAACTATACCCGCGTCTGCGCTGAGCTTTTTACCAGAACCCTCTACGAATTAGAAGCCCAAGTTATAAAAAAGCTTGTCGGCACCCCATAGCTGCGGGTATTGGCTACAGGGCGCCGAGGCGCTCAAATGGCAAATGCATGCTGCCCCTGTTGTACCGGCTGGTAGTGTTGGCGCGGTTCGCGCAGGGTCGGCTTGAGGAAGTTGAGCATGACGCTGCGGGTATCCTCGCAGGCGGCCTTGTGTTCCATATCCAGGAAATGCCCTGCGTCACGTATCACGCTGAACTGGCTCCTGCCCACATGCTTGCTGAACTGCCGGGCATCTTCGACGGTGGTGTACTCGTCGCGCTCGCCGTTGATGAACAGCACCGGGATGTCGATATTGCGCGCCCCCTTCAAGGCCCGTTCCAGGTCATGCTGCAGCACTTCGTTGATGTGGAAGTGCATCTGCGCGTACTCGTGGCTGTCCAGGCTGCTGACGTGCCGGTAGTTGAAACGCTTGAACAGCGACGGCAGGTACTTGCCGATGGTGTCGTTGACCAGGTTGCCGACCTGGTAGCGATCACAGGCCGCCAGGTACTGGCAGCCGCGCTCCAGGTAGTCGCGCATCGGTTCGTTGATCACCGGCGAGAACGAACTCACCACCGCTTTCTTGACCTGCCGCGGCTGGTGCGCCAGCGCCAGCAACGTACTTGCGCCGCCCCACGAGAACGACATCACGTGGTCCGCCTGGAAGTGCTCGATCAGCTCGAGAAGGATATGCGCTTCGGTCTCTTTGCTGATCAGGCGTTCGTGACGGTTGTGTGGCTTGGATTTGCCCGCGTAGGGCTGGTCGAACAGTACCACGTTGAACTGCGGGTGCAGGTTACGTACCGTTTGGGCGAACGAGGCGGTGGTGGCCAGCGAGCCGTTGATCAGGATGATCGTTTTTTCGGCTGCTTCCGCGCGATAGAACTCCGTGTAAACCCGATACTGACCTTGGATATCAAGTACAGCAATTTCTGGCCTCATCTCATCGACTCCTGGCGCAAAAAGGGTATTCGCGTCACCTAGGGTGCACGTTCTTTATGACAGGTAGGCATTTGCCTGAAGAGAAAGCGGGGCCCTGTGTCGATCCTTGGCACGTGTGTCGACGGGTATTGTTTTTGGCGGGCAATTTGCCGTGCCCCAAGGCATCGAGGCGTTGGGTGGCCGGCAAAAAGGTGTCTTCGACTGCGGGCGTGACTTGGTAGTCACATGCAGACTGACGATTTGGATTCAAGCAGCGGGTCGTGGATCCTGCAAGTGCCGTTCGGGGGAAAATGTGACTTTTCTCGCTGAGCGGTCGTATGGCGGTGCCGGCTGCTTCGGGGGCAACCTGCTTCCACACAAGGCCGAGGCCTGGATACTCCCGTTGGAACGGTTTCACCCGCGCAGAGGGGCCAGCTCAGGCAGACTACACCGTGGCTATTTCATCTGCTGTCAGCTCGCGAAACGCCCCTGGCGCCAATTCCGGGTCCAGTTGGATGGCGCCCATGCGCTCGCGGTGCAACCCCAGCACCTTGTTGTCGAAATGGCCGAACATGCGCTTGACCTGGTGATAACGCCCCTCGACGATCGCCAGCCGCGCCTGGCGCGGGCCCAGGATCTCCAGCTGGGCAGGTTGCGTGGTCAGATCCTCGAAGGCGAAGTAGAAGCCTTCGCGGAATTTGGCCACATAGTGCTCGCCAATCTCGCTCTCGGTTTCCACCAGGTAGTGCTTGGGCAACTTGGTCGCGGGCTGGGTAAGCCGCCGTGACCATTGGCCGTCGTTGGTCAGGATCATCAGGCCAGTTGTGTTGAAGTCCAGGCGCCCGGCTATGTGCAGGTCTTCACGCAGTGCAGCGGGTAGAAGATCGAGCACGGTGCGATGCTGCGGGTCCCGGGTGGCGCTGACGCAGCCAGCGGGCTTGTGCAGCATCAGGTAGCGCGCCGGCCGGCCTGTCTGCAGCAGCTGGTCGTCGAGTTCGACACGGCTGAATTCGCGTACTTCGGTCATGGGGTTGCTGGCCACCTGGCCGTCCACCCGCACGCGGCGTTGCGCCAACATCAGGCGGACTTGCTGGCGATTGTGGCTGGGCAGGTTGGCGAGGAAACGGTCGAGACGCATTGGGGCCCGTCAGTCGGCGGCAGAGGCGCGCAGTTGATCTTCAACCGCAGCGCAGCGCGGGCACAGGCAGGCTTGGTCGCGCAGCTCGGCAGGCAGGGCCTGAAGCACGGCCGGGTCGATGGTCACGCTATAGCACCAGCAGGCCTGGGTAGCGCGAGCCGGGTCGGCCAGGCTGCAGCGGTTGGGCGCGCCACAGGCGGGGCAGTGTCGGTTGTCAGGCATGGCTGCCGCTCAGCTGTATCAAATTGTTGCAGAAATGGCACTGCACCTCGGCGCCACGGTCTTATCACATGTCGATGATCGCATTTCGCGTCGACGCTCGCCAGCGCCGCTGTTCGGGCACTCCAGCGGTCCAGGAGGCCGCCATGTCCTATCGAATCCTGTTGATCGCCCTGCTGGGGCTGATGACTGCCGCCTGCGTCCCGTACTACGAGACCGGGGGCTACTATCGCTCGGATCACTACTACGCCGACCGTTACGTGTCGCCGGGGTATTACCGCTATGACCACTATTACGTGACGCCACAACCGCGCTATTACTACCAGCCAGCACCGCGCTACTACTACCGCCCGGCGCCAGCGCCATATTTCCGCTCGCCGCCGCCGCCGGTGATGAACCAATGGCATGGCAACCCACGCTATGACTATGGCAACCGCCAGCGCTACGACTACGGGCGCGACCGGGATCGGCATGACTATCGCGGCGACAGCCAGCGCTACCAGAATGACCGTTGGCATTCCGACAGACGGGGGGACGGTGACCGTCGTTGGGATGGACGGCGTGGGCAAGGGGGGAACTGGCAGCGGTAGGTGAATTGAGGCGGGGGGCGTCATGCGCCCCCCTCTCGAAGCTAATCCAGGTCTGCCAGCGGGTGGCGGCCTTCCCACACCTTGGCAAAATGCGCCTCGACCACCGCCGCCGGTACCTGTGCCACATCCGGCCAGTGCCAGCGCGGCTGGTTGTCCTTGTCCAGCAGGCGCGCGCGTACCCCTTCGCTGAATTCCGGGTGGCGACAGCAGTTCAGGCTCATGCCGTATTCCATCTGGAACACCTGCGCCAACGACAGGTGGCGTGCCCGACGAATCTGCTCCCACACCAGGTGTGCCGTCAGCGGGCAGCCGGCATGCAATTGTCGGCCGGCCTCGGCCAGCAGCGGGTCGTCGTGGTGCTTGAGCCCTTCCAGGGCCCGCCAGGCCGCGGCCGCATCGGCTACGTCGAGCAACTGGTCGATGACCTGCCGTCGTGGCAGCCACTGGGCTTCGGGCAGTTCGGCGCAGGCCCGGTGCTGTTCGGCCTTGAGCAGGCTGTTCAGTTGCAGCGCGGTCTGCTCCTGCCAGTTCAGCTGCAGCAGTTCCTCGATCAGCGCCTCCTGCTGGTATTCGCCCAGGAAGCGATCGGCCAGGCCCAGGTCAAGGGCGTCGTGGGCATTGATCGGCGCCCCCGTCAGGCCAAGGAACAAGCCCAGCTTGCCGGGCAAACGGGCAAGGAACCAGCTGGCGCCCACGTCCGGGTACAGGCCGATGCTGATTTCCGGCATGGCCAGCCGACTGCTGGGGGTGACGATACGCACATTGGCACCTTGCAGCAGGCCCATGCCGCCGCCCAGCACGTGCCCATGCCCCCAGCACAGCAGCGGCTTGGGGTAGGTGTGCAGGGCGAAGTCCAGGCGGTATTCGGCGGCAAAGAAGGTGGCGGCCAGCGGAGGTACGCTGCCGGGGTGGTCGCGGCAGGCATGCGCCAGCGCGCGCACATCGCCCCCTGCGCAGAATGCCTTGCTGCCGTTGCCGCGCAGTAGCACGCAGACGACCCCGGGGTCTCGGGCCCAGGCGTGCAACTGCTCGCCCAATACTTCGATCATCGGCAGGTTCAGGGCGTTGAGCGCCTTGGGCGCATCCAGGGTGGCGATGCCGATGCGGGCGCCATCGGCGCCGGTGAGTACCTCGCAATGAATGGCCATGGACTACCTCGCGCAAGTCATCGCACAAGTATGGCTTGCCTGGCCGATCATGCCGGTCGTCGGTCGGATCGTTTGACAAGCGCACAAGGCTTACCTAGTGTCGCGCCATTGTTTACGGAAGGCCCCATGACTGACGACGATCGCATCAAACTCGAACCCGGCTGGAAGGCCGCGTTGCGCGCCGAATTCGACCAGCCCTACATGCATCAGCTGCGCGAGTTCCTGCGTAGCGAATATGCCGCTGGCAAGGAGATCTACCCGCCAGGGCCGCTGATCTTCAATGCGCTCAATTCGACGCCGCTGGACCAGGTGAAGGTGGTGATCCTCGGCCAGGACCCGTATCACGGGCCGGGGCAGGCGCATGGCCTGTGTTTCTCGGTGCAACCGGGTGTGGCCACGCCACCGTCGCTGGTCAACATCTACAAGGAATTGCAGCGTGACCTGAATATCCCGATCCCCAACCATGGCTACCTGCAGAGCTGGGCCGAGCAGGGCGTGCTGCTGCTCAACACGACCATGACCGTGGAGCGTGCCAATGCAGCATCACATGCCAAGAAGGGCTGGGAATTGTTTACCGACCGGATCATCCAGGTGGTCAGCGAGCAATGCCCGAACGTGGTGTTCCTGCTGTGGGGCTCGCATGCGCAAAGCAAGCAGAAGCTGATCGACGGGACCAAGCACCTGGTGCTGAAGTCGGTGCATCCGTCGCCACTGTCGGCTTACCGCGGGTTCCTGGGCTGTGGGCATTTCAGCCGCACCAACAGCTTCCTCGAACAGCGCGGGCTGACCCCGATCAACTGGGCACTGCCGCCGCTGTGAGCAGCTGCAACAGCGCGGCGCCTTGTTCCGGGTGAACCTGCACCCACAGCGATCGCGCGCGGCACATGAGTGCCGTGCAGTCCCTGTGGCAGCGGGTTTGCCCGCGAAGCGTCCGGCGCAGTCACTGCGCCTTGGCATTCCACAGCCGGAACAGCGGCTCTGCCAGAAACAGCACCAGCAACAGCCGCATCACCTGCAGCGCCGTCACCAGCGGCACCGACAGTTGCAAGGTCTCGGCGGTCAGGCTCATCTCGGCAATTCCCCCGGGCATCATGCCCAAGGTCAGCGAGCGCAGGTCCAGCGCAGTCATCACGCTCAGCACCCAGGCGGCGCTGGCGGCGATCGCCATGCACAGCGCAGTGGCGACCAAGGTGCGCAGGAGGAAGGAAGGCGCGCGGCGGAAGAATGCCCGGTTGAAGTGACAGGCCAGGCCGCTGCCGATCAGCCACTGGCCGATCTGGCTGGCGCCGTGCGGCAGGGCGATCTGCAGGCTGCCCGCCAGGCTCAGCGTAGCCGCCACCAGCAATGGCCCGAACAACCATGGATTGGGTTGGCGCAAGCGCTGCCAGAGCAACGCAGCCGCCACTCCCAGCGGAGCGATAAGCGCCAGCCAGCCCCAGCTCACGCTGCCGGTGTGATTCAGCGGTACCCCGTCACCCAGCAGGAACTTGAACAGTGCCGGTACGCACAGCACCACCGCGAGCACGCGCAAGCTCTGCGCCGCGGCCACCTGGCTGAGCACCGCGCCATTGCGCGCGCCAAGGTTGACCATCTCCCCCGAACCGCCGGGCATGCTGGCGAAGAACGCCGTAGCGCGGTCCTCGCCGGTGCGCCGCAGCAGCCATACGCTGAGCACGCTGGACACGGTGGTGAACAGCGCGCCGAAGAAGATCAGCGCGAAATGGCTGGCCACTTGCTCGATCACCGCCGGGGTGAAGTGCAGGCCGATACCGATGCCGATGATCCATTGCCCGCATTTGCGCCCGTTGGGGATTTCCGGCAGTTGCCAGGGCGTCAGGCAGCGTACCAGGATGATCGCCAGCAGCGCGCCGACCATCCACGGCAATGGCCAGCCGACCTGGCTGGCGGCAAAACCACCAGCAAGGCCGACCAGCCCGGTCGCGACAAACAGCGGCAAGCCACGGTCAGGCATCGGCCATCGCCCGGCGTTGCAGGCTGCGTTTGCGCCAGCTGCGCAGCAGCGGCAAGGTCAGCATGCAAAGGGTCAGCACCCATACCGACATGCTGATCGTGCTAGACCAGAGGATGCCCAGCTCACCGTTGGAGATCGACAGCGCCCGGCGCAGGTTCTGCTCCATCAGCCCGCCAAGGATGAAGCCGAGCAGGATCGGCGACAGCGGGAAGTCCAGCTTGCGCAGGATGTAGCCCATGATGCCGATGCCGACCATCAGGAACAGGTCGAAGGTGGTGGCATGCACGGCGTACACACCGATCGCGGTGATGATGGCGATCACCGGCACCAGTGCCCAGTTCGGCACGGCGAGGATGCGGGTAAAGATGCGGATCATCGGAATGTTGAGGATCACCAGCATGATGTTGGCGATGAACAACGAGGCGATCAGGCCCCAGACGATGTCTGGCTGCTGTTCGAACAACAGCGGGCCGGGGGTGATGTTGTACAGGGTCAGTGCCCCGATCATCACCGCCGTGGTACCCGAGCCGGGTACGCCCAGCGTCAGCATCGGCACCAGGGCACCGCAGCAGGATGCGCCGATGGCGGTTTCCGGGGCGGCCAGGCCGCGGGCATCACCCTTGCCGAAATTGCCTTTTTCGCCCGCCAGGCGTTTCTCGGTCATGTAGGCAACGGCGCTGGCCAGGGTTGCACCGGCGCCTGGCAGCACGCCCATGACGAAGCCCAGCAGGCCGCAGCGGATGTTCACCACGAACACCGAGGCGGCTTCCTTGAGGTTGAACAGCATGCGCCCGGTGGCCTTGACCGCCTGGTGGCCGTGGTGGGTCTTTTCCAGCAGCAGGAGGATTTCGCTGATGGAGAACAAGCCCAGCACCAGCACCACGAACTGGATGCCGTCGGCCAGGTGCACGCTGTCCCCGGTGAACCGGTACACGCCACTGTTGGCGTCGATACCAACGGCCGACAGGAACAGGCCGATCAGTGCGGCGATGAAGGTTTTCAACGGCTTGTCACCGGCCATGCCGCCAAGGGCGACGATGGCAAAGACCATCAGCACGAAGTATTCCGCCGGGCCGAAGGCAATCGCCCATTTCGCCAGCAGCGGGGCGAACAGCACCATGCCGCAGGTGGCGATCAAGGCACCGATGAACGAACTCCAGGCCGACAGTGACAGCGCCACGCCAGCCAGGCCGTTGCGGGCCATCGGGTAACCATCGAGGGTGGTCATCACGGTCGAAGCTTCGCCCGGGATGTTCAACAGGATCGAGCTGATGCGGCCGCCGTACTCGCAGCCCAGGTACACCGCGGCCAGCAGGATCAGCGCCGATTCCGGCGGCAAGCCGAGGGCGAAGGCGATGGGGATCAGCAGGGCCACGCCGTTGATCGGGCCCAGGCCAGGCAGCAGGCCGACCACGGTGCCGATCAGCGTGCCGGTAAGGGCGGTGACCAGGTTGTAGGGGGACAGGGCGACGCCGAAGCCCTGGCCCAGGTAGCTCAAGGTATCCATGTGTCAGTTCTCCAGTACGCTCAGCAGGCCAAGGGGCAGGGGCACGTCCATCACCCGGTCGAACAGCCAGTAGAGGAACAGGCTCATGCCTGCCACCACGATGAAGCTGTGCAGCCAGCGACCGCCATACAGGCGGGCCATGGGCACGCCGATCAGGATGCTACTGAGGATGAAACCCAGGGCTTCGAAGGTGCTGGCGAACACGATCAGCAGGCCGACGCAGGCGCTGATCTTGGTCAGGGTCTCGCGGTCCAGTTCCGGCTCGTCGTCCTTGCGCACGATGGGCGTGGGGCGGAACACCAGGTACAACAGGCCCAGGCCCATCAGGCCGAGCATCAGCAGCGGATAGGCACGCGGGCCCACCGGCTCATAGGAAAACGCCGCCTGGTAGGGCCAGGCCATCACGGCCAGGGCGGCACATACCGCCAGCAGGACCAGGGCGAAGATGCGTTGCAGGATCATCAGGGAATCCTCTGGTTTTTCGGCAAGACGCAGATCCTTTGCAGGCGCGGCCTTGCGTCGCGAAGGGCGGCAAAGCGGCCCCGGGATTTCAGCATCGCTGCGCAAATTGCCGGGGCTGCCTTGCAGCCCTTTCGCGACACAAGGCCGCTCCTACAAAGAGCGAGCGGCGTTGGCGTTACTGGATCAGGCCGAACTCCCGGGCCAGGGTCTTGTAGTCAGCCACCTGCTTCTTCACGTAGCCGTCCAGCTCCTCGCCGGTCATGGCGAACGGGAACAGCTCGCGCTGGTCACGCAGCTTGGCGAAGTCTTCCGAGGCCAGCATCTTGTCGAACGACTGCTTCCACCAGGCGTAGTCTTCGTCGCTCACCTTTGGCCCCAGGTAGAAGCCGCGTACCACTGGCCAGACGATGTCGTAGCCCTGTTCCCGGGCGGTGGGGATGTCTTTCATCTCGGGCTCGTCCAGGCGGTTTTCCGAGAACACCGCGAGGATGCGCATGTTGCCGCTCTGAATGTGTGGCATGGAGTCGGAGATGTCGGTCGAGCCCACCTGGATGTGCCCGCCCAGCAGCGCCGTAGCGATTTCGCCACCGCCTTCGAGGGCCACGTAGCGCAGGTCACGCGGGTTGATGCCTGCCGCCTTGGCGATCAACGCGGTCTGCATCCAGTCCTGGCTGCCAACGGTACCGCCCGAGCCGATCACCACCTTGCTCGGGTCTTTTTTCAGCGCCGCTACCAGGTCATCGAGGGTCTTGTAGGGGGAGTCGCTCTTCACCGCGATGGCGCCGTAGCTGGTGCCGACGGCGGCCAGCCATTTCACCGCGTTTTCGTCAAAACGGCCGAACTTGCCCTGGGCCAGGTTCAGCAACGAGCCGCTGGACCAGGCCACCAGGGTCCCGGCATCGGCCGGCCGTTGGGCGACCACCGCGTTGTAGGCCACCGCGCCGACACCGCCTGGCATGTAGGTGACGCGCATCGGCTTGCTGAGGATCTTTTCCTGCACCAGGGCGCTTTGCACCAGCTTGCAGGTCAGGTCGAAGCCGCCACCGGGCGAGGCGGGGGCGATGCATTCAGGGCGTTTCGGTTCGCCCGCAAGGGCATTGCCGGCCAGCAGCAGGCAGCCGGTGGCGAGGACGAGGCGGCGCAGGGAAAAAGTCATCGTTCATCTCCGTAAGCGTTGTTGTTATCGGTTTTTACCGCTGTTGGGTTAGTGCGATCGGTTACCACAGCGCCACGCTGTAGCTCACCAGCAGCCTGACTTCATCGGCATCACGGGCGAAATTGGAGCGGAAGGTGGCGTTGCGCAGGCGTACGGCAACGTTTTTCAACGGGCCGCTTTGCACCACGTACTTCATTTCGGTATCGCGTTCCCATTCCTTGCCCTCGCCACCGGCGGCGCGGCTGACATTGTCGCCGCTGATGTAGCGGGTCATGAACGTCAGGCCGGGCACGCCGAGCGCGGCGAAGTTGTAGTCATAGCGCGCCTGCCAGGAACGCTCGTCGGCGTTGGCAAAGTCGTTGATCTGGACGAAGTTGACCAGGTACGGGTCGGCGCCATCGATGTAGGGGAAGGCACTGTCGCCGGACAGCTGCTGCCAGGCGGCGCTGACCTTGTGCCCGCCCAGGGCATAGCTGAGCATGCCGTTGATGGTGGTGTTGTCGATGTTGCCGGCCTTGGCAGCGCCAGCGTCGTCGCTCACGGCCAGGCGCAGGTCGGCGCCGAAGGTGCCCGGGCCCCACGGCTGGGTGGCGAGCAGGCCGATGAAGTGCTGGCGGTAGATGTCGTCCAGCTGGGCGAAGTGGTAGCTGCCGGTGATGCGATCGGTGAACTGGTAGTCGAGGCCGGCCAGGTCCAGGTTGTCGGCGCTGAACGAGCCGCCGAAGCGCCCGTTCTTGTTGTTCAGCGCCAGGTCTTCCCAGTTGGTGTCGTTGCGGTCCTTGGCCTTGTCCAGGCGGCCGCCGGTGAAGGTCAGGCCCTTGATCTCCTTCGAGGTGAGCAGGCCGCCTTCAAAGGTTTGCGGCAGGATGCGCCCGTCGTTGGGCTGCAGGGTCGGCAATTCCGGGATCAGGGTACCGATCTTGAGTTCGGTTTGTGACACCTTGACCTTGCCGGTCAGGCCCAGCTTGGAGTACTCGTCGGCGGCCTTGCCGTCATCGTGGGTCGGCAGCAGGCCGGTATCGGTGCGGTCGGGGCTGGAGTCGAGCTTGATGCCGAGCATGCCCAGTGCATCCAGGCCGAAGCCTACGGTGCCATCGGTATAGCCGGACTCGAAGTTGAGGATGAAGCCCTGGGCCCATTCGTCGCGCTTGGATTGCTGCGCGCTGGTGCCGTCGCGGAAGTCGCGGTTGAAGTACATGTTGCGGGTTTCGAAGGTGGCCGTGCTGTCTTCGAAGAAGGCGGCCTGGCTCATCGGGGCGACACCGGCAAGCGCAAGGGCGCTGGCGATGGCAGAAGGGCGTGCGGCAAAGGAACGGGTAGGCGCGAACGCCTGCGGCTGCAATGACAGCATCACTGATGGCTCCGATTATTGTTCTTATTCGTTGCACCTTGCTGGTGCTTTTTCGGCGCGAAGGGCGACCGTGGTGCGATGCTAGGTAATCAACCTTTCGCTAACCTTTCAGCGTGAAAGGTTTGTCGACGGGGGCTTCACAGGCCTGCCGACAGCGGTACACTCCGCGCCACCGCCCCACCCGAGCAGGGAGAATCCGATGCGTGTGCTGCTGGTCGAAGACCACCTGCAACTGGCCGAAAGCGTGGCCCAGGCCTTGAAGAGCCATGGCCTGACCGTGGACGTGCTGCATGATGGCGTGGCCGCCGACCTGGCCCTGGCCAGCGAGGAATACGCCGTGGCCGTGCTGGATGTCGGCTTGCCGCGCATGGACGGCTTCGAGGTGCTGGCGCGCCTGCGCGGGCGCGGCAAGACCTTGCCGGTGCTGATGCTGACGGCGCGCAGCGACGTCAAGGATCGCGTCCACGGCCTGAACCTTGGCGCAGACGACTACCTGGCCAAGCCGTTCGAACTCACCGAGCTGGAAGCCCGGGTCAAGGCCTTGTTGCGCCGCAGCGTGCTCGGTGGCGAGCGCCAGCAACGCTGTGGGCCGCTGGTATACGACCTGGACACCCGACGCTTTGCCCTGGGTAACGACAACCTCACCCTGACCTCGCGCGAACAGAGCGTGCTGGAAGCGTTGATCGCCCGCCCGGGCCGGGTAATGAGCAAGGAGCAACTGGCTGCCCAGGTGTTCGGCCTGGATGAAGAGGCCAGCCCTGACGCCATCGAGATCTATATCCACCGGCTGCGCAAGAAGCTCGACGGTCACCCGGTTGCCATCGTCACCTTCCGCGGCCTGGGCTACCTGCTCGAGCACCGCGATGCGTGACAACGGCAGCCTGCGCGGGCGCTTGCTCGGCAACCTGGCCTTGCTGCTGGTGGTGCTGATGCTGGCCAGCGGCCTGAGCGCCTACTGGAATGGCCGCGAAGCTGCCGACACGGCTTATGACCGCACCTTGCTGGCCTCTGCGCGGACCATTGCCGCAGGCCTGTCCCAGCGGGACGGTTCGCTCAGTGCGGACGTGCCGTACGTGGCCCTGGACACGTTCGCCTACGACAGTGCCGGGCGCATCTATTACCAGGTGCTGGACATCCAGCAGCGGCTGATCTCCGGCTACGAGAACCTGCCGCCACCGCCGCCGGGCACGCCGCGTACCGATGACTACCCGGCACTGGCGCGGTTCTACAACGCCAGTTACCTGGGCCAGGACGTGCGTGTGGTGAGCCTGTTGAAGGCGGTGAGCGAACCCAACATGAACGGCATGGCGGAAATCCGCGTGGCCGAGACCGAGGAAGCCCGGGTGCGCATGGCCCGTGGCTTGATGGCCGATACCCTGCTGCGCCTGGGCATGCTGGCGCTGGGTGCGCTGGTGCTGGTGTGGTTTGCCGTGAGTGCCGCGTTACGGCCACTGGAGCGCTTGCGTACGGCGGTGGAGGAGCGCCAGCCGGACGACCTGCGGGCTTTGCCGGTGGTGCAGGTGCAACATGAGCTGGGCCCGCTGGTACGGGCCTTGAACCACTTCACCGAGCGCTTGCGCGGCCAGTTCGAGCGCCAGGCGCAATTCATTGCCGACGCTGCCCACGAGTTGCGTACCCCGCTGGCTGCGCTCAAGGCCCGGGTCGAGCTGGGTTTGCGCTCGTCCGAGCCGCAGGAATGGCGGCAGACCTTGGAATCTGCCGCGCAGGGCACCGATCGCCTGACCCACCTGGCCAACCAGTTGCTGTCACTGGCGCGGGTCGAGAACGGCGCGCGGGCGATTGCCGAAGGCGGCGCACAGCGCCTCGACCTCAGCCAGCTGGCGCGCGAACTGGGCATGGCCATGGCTCCGCTGGCTCACAAACGCGGGGTGGCGCTGGCCCTGGAAGCCGAAGCACCCGTGTGGCTCAAGGGTGAACCGACGCTGCTCAACGAGCTGTTGAGCAACCTGGTGGACAACGCCCTGGCCCATACGCCAGCGGGCGGCAACGTGATCTTGCGGGTGCTGGCGCCCGCCGTGCTGGAGGTAGAGGACGACGGGCCGGGGATTCCCGAGGCCGAGCGTGAGCGGGTGTTCGAACGCTTCTATCGGTGTAGTGCGCAGGGCAGCGGGCTCGGGTTGGCCATTGTGGGCGAAATCTGCCGGGCGCACCTGGCCCAGGTGAGCCTGCATGATGGTGCCAAGGGCGGCTTGCGGGTGCGGGTGAGTTTCATCGCTGATTGATGGGTCGCCGGTACCGGCCCTTTCGCGGGCTTGGGCCGTGAAGAAGCCGGCACTGGCCGACGCCGGTCAGCGCAACATGCTCCGCGCGTCGATCAGTTCATCCACTTCCAGCTCGGTGCCGAACGGCAAGCCCAGGTGGCGGTAGGCGGGCAGCGCCGCCAATGGCCGATGGCGGCCGCGCTGGCTGATGCAGCGGGCGATCTGCACGATGTCGATATAGTCGATGCTGTCGGTCTGCCGGTCCAGGTCCTGCACCTGGCTCGGCAGGTTGACCAGTTGTTCCGGAAACTCCCATGCCTTGAGAATCTTGTCGCCCAGCACTGGCTGGATGTGCTCGATCACGTAATGCAGGCACACCGGGTCGGACAGCAGCTCGTTGTGCTCTTCGGCATAGATCAGTACCGGCAGCGCGCCAATCTGGTGAACCAGCCCGCCGAGGGTGGCCTGGTCGGGCTTGAGCTGGGTAAAGCGGCGGCAGATTTCGTAGCTGATGCCTGCCACATCCAGGCTGTTGGCCCAGATATCGCGTAGCTTTTGTTCAACCGCCGGCGCGCGGGCGTGAAAGATCTGCTCGATGACCAGGCCAATGGCCAGGTTGCAGCTGTAGTTGATACCCAGCCGCGTGATGGCGGTATGCAGATCGGTGACTTCGATCGCTGCGCGCAGCAGCGGGCTGTTGACGACCTTGATCAGGCGCGCCGAAAGCGCCGCATCGCGACCGATCACCTTGCTCAGGGCCGCTACGCTGATTTCGCTGTCTTCCGCTGCCTCGCGGATGCTCAGGGCAACCTCGGGCAGGGTCGGCAGGACCAGGTCATCCTTTTCGATGGCCTCGAGCAATTGTGCTTGAACCATCTCGGCCAGCTTGTTCATGGGCGTGTCTACCGCAGTGGTGGTGCGGCCCCGCCGCAAGAGCGGGGCAGGCTGGTCAGCGCTGGATTTCCCGGTCGCGGTCCAGTTCGTAGGGCAGGCTCAGTACCTGCAGGCGCGGGCCGCCGAGGCTGCCCAGGTGCAGGTTGTCGTCGGCCACCGCTTCGGCACTGAGTACCGCGAGCAGCTCGCAGCCGCTGCCGGTGCTGGCAGCCAGGACCACTTCACCGACCGACGAGCCATGGGTAGGCGAGAAAATTTCCTCACCCGGAGCCGGAATGGCCTGTTGGTCCAGGGCCAGGCGGTACTGGCGGCGCTTGAGCTTGCCCAGGTACTGCATGCGGGCGACGATTTCCTGCCCGGTGTAGCAGCCTTTCTTGAAGCTTACGCCGTCGACGGCCTGCAGGTTGATCATCTGCGGAATGAACAGCTCACGGGTCGGCCCCATGACCTGGCCGATGCCGGCACGCACCTGGCCCAACAGCCAGTCGTTGAGGCTGCCTTCCGGCAGGGCGGCGGCCAGGGCCTGGCGTACCTTGCCGGCGTCATCGGCGGGCGCCCACAACTCCACGCGGCCTGCCGAAACGGCGATCGCGATCAGGCCTGCATGCCGGACGGTGCTGCCGGCGGCTGCGGGCACGTCGAGCCCCAGCGCCTGCAGGGCCGTAGCGCCATCCTGCACACCGAAACGTGCCCATGCGGCGCTTTCATCGGCCAGTGTGGCCTTGGAGAACACGGCGTATTTCTTCAGATCGGCCAGCTGTGCCTCGAGCAGTTCGCTGGCCATGGCCAGCAGGTAGCCGTTGCCTTCGGGCAGGATGCGGAAGCTTGACTGCATGCGCCCCTTGACCATGCAGCGGGCACCGAGGCTGGCGTGTTCCTGGCTGAGGTAGTTGATGTTGCAGGTCAGCTGGCCCTGCAGGAACTTGCCTGCATCGGAGCCGCGGACGGCGAGGATGCCCTCGTGGGACAGGGGGCAGAAGAAAGCGGAATCGGCCATGGGTCATCGCGGTGGCTTAAAGACTGGCGGCCATCATAGAACGCCGGTAACAAAATAGGTAGGTGACTAGACCAACGCCCGGTGTCGCTTCGCTCGCCTGGCTGTATACTGGCGGGCCATTCGAGGAGGGCCCCATGGTCGAACAAACTGAACTCAACCGGCTTTTCTGGCACAGCCGCCGCGGCATGCTGGAACTGGACGTCCTGCTGGTACCTTTCACCCAGGAAGTCTACCCCACGCTCAACCAGGCTGACCGCGAACTCTACGTGCGACTGCTGAGCTGCGAAGATCAGGACATGTTCGGCTGGTTCATGGAGCGCACCGAGTCCGAAGACCCGGAGCTGCAGCGTATGGTCCGCATCATCCTGGACCGTGTCCAGCCCAAGTGAGTGCTTCGAGTGCCGCTGGCAAGGCTCGCGCCTGCTGCTGACGGCCTACCTGGTGTGCCAGGTGCTGGCGTGGCTCGCCATAGCGGCGAGCCCGCTGTCCGGCTGGCAGGCCCTTGCCGTTGCCGCCGTCTGTATCGCCCACGCTGGCTGGGCCATCCCCCGACGTATTCTGCTGACCCATGAGCATGCCGTGACTGGCCTGCGCCGTGATGCGCGCGGCTGGCACGTGTTCAGTCGTGCCCTCGGCTGGCAGCCGGTGCGCTTGTGCCGCGACAGCGTGGCGTTGCCGGCGCTGGTGGTGTTGCGTTTCGAGCGGGCGGGGCGATGGGTGGGGGAGAGCCAGTGTGTGCCGCGGGATGCGCTGGGGGCCGATGAGCACCGGCGCTTGCGGGTGCGGTTGAAGTTCAGCCGGCGCAGGTGGGCAGGGGTGAGCCGGGCATAAAGCCATACCGAGTTGGCTTCTGCGCGGGCTTGCCCGCTCCCACAGGTACTGCGCAAGGCTGCAAGGCAGCGGGATCTCTGTGGGAGCGGGCGCGCCCGCGAGGGCCGCGACGCCGATTCAAATCGGGCTGAGGATGGTGTCCCTGGCCTCGGCCAGCATTCCCGGGTAATCCAGCGTGTAATGCAGCCCACGGCTTTCCTTGCGCTGCATGGCCGAGCGGATCATCAGCTCGGCCACCTGCGCCAGGTTGCGCAGCTCGATCAGGTCGCGGCTGACCTTGTAGTTGCTGTAGAACTCATCGATTTCGTCCAGCAACAGACGAATGCGGTGCTGGGCCCGCTGCAGGCGCTTGCTGGTGCGCACGATACCAACGTAGTCCCACATGAAGCGCCGCAGTTCATCCCAGTTGTGCGCGATGATCACGTCTTCGTCCGAATCGGTGACCTGGCTGGCGTCCCAGCCGGGCAGGGCCTTGGGCATGGCCACTTCATCCAGGCAGGCCTGGATGTCAGCTGCGGCAGCGCGGCCATAGACGAAGCATTCCAGCAGCGAATTGCTGGCCATGCGGTTGGCGCCATGCAGGCCGGTAAAGCTGGTTTCGCCGATGGCATACAGCCCTGGCACATCGGTGTGGCCGCGGTCGTCCACCATCACCCCGCCACAGGTGTAGTGCGCCGCCGGTACCACCGGGATCGGCTGGCGGGTGATGTCGATGCCAAACGCCAGGCAGCGCTCATGGACGGTGGGGAAGTGGCTCTTGATGAACTCGGCCGGCTTGTGGGTGATGTCCAGGTAGACGCAATCCACACCCAGGCGCTTCATCTCATGGTCGATGGCGCGGGCCACGATGTCACGCGGGGCCAGCTCTTCGCGTGGGTCGAAGCGTGGCATGAAGCGCTCGCCATTGGGCAGGCGCAGCAGGGCGCCTTCACCACGCAGGGCTTCGGTGATCAGGAAGCTCTTGGCTTGCGGGTGGTACAGGCAGGTCGGGTGGAACTGGTTGAATTCCAGGTTCGCCACCCGGCAACCGGCGCGCCACGCCATGGCGATGCCATCGCCGCAGGCACCATCGGGGTTGCTGGTATACAGGTAGACCTTGGCTGCGCCGCCGGTGGCCAGCACGGTGAAGCGCGCGCCGAAGGTGTCCACTTCGCCAGTGTTGCGGTCAAGCACGTAGGCACCCAGGCAGCGTTCGCCAGGCAAACCCAGGCGCCGTTCGGTGATCAGGTCGACCGCCACGCGCTGCTCCAGCAACTGAATGTTCGGGCGCAGGCGGGCCTGGGCCAGCAGCGTGGTGAAGATGGCGGCACCGGTGGCGTCGGCAGCATGGATTATGCGCCGGTGGCTGTGGCCGCCTTCGCGGGTCAGGTGGAACTCGAAGCCACCATCGTCGACGCTGTAGTGCTCGTCACGGGTAAACGGCACGCCTTGCTCGATCAGCCATTCGATGGCTTCCCGGCTGTGCTCGACGGTAAAGCGCACCGCCTCTTCATGGCACAGGCCACCGCCCGCGTTGAGGGTATCCTCGACATGTGACTGCACGGTATCGCTATTGTCCAGCACCGCTGCGACACCACCCTGGGCCCAGAAGGTCGAGCCATTGGCCAGGTCGCCCTTGCTGAGCACGGCGACGCGCAGGTGGCTGGGCAGGTTCAGTGCCAGGCTGAGACCGGCGGCACCGCTGCCGATCACCAGGACATCATGTTGGAATTGTTGGCTCATGTCGGGACACTAGTATTCTTCGGAAGGGGCGCGGCACAATAGTCACGCGCCGATGGCATTGTGAAACTATCGTTAAGGCTGGCCGGGTTGCCTTTATAGCAGCCCAGGCTGGCCAATTTCCATGCCGTTTGCCTGGTCGCGACAACCTTTGTGGGAACTTTCCGATAACGCAGGAAATCCTATGAAGGCTGCCCGTACGCCACAATTTACCGCGGCGACGCAGGGCGGCAGGCCTGTCCAGGCTGTCCCTGCGTACTCGAAACCTGATTATCGACGTAGCCGGCCGTGACCGTGCAGCGTCTTTCGTGCAAGCCGACCAAGGGCTGCAGGAAACTTGCTTGGAGGGGAGAACTTTTGCGCAAAGCCCGAGTCTATGGTTGCAAGCCTGATCGATGGCTGCTGCAACGCTCCTTCGAGTTCACTGAGGAGTGTTCATGCTAACCCAGGAAGAGGATCAGCAGCTTGTCGAGCGTGTGCAACGCGGCGACAGGCGAGCGTTCGATCTGTTGGTGCTGAAGTATCAGCACAAGATTCTCGGGTTGATCGTGCGGTTCGTTCACGATACCCACGAGGCCCAGGATGTAGCACAGGAAGCCTTCATCAAGGCCTACCGTGCGCTTGGCAATTTCCGCGGCGATAGCGCGTTCTATACGTGGCTTTACCGCATCGCCATCAACACGGCGAAGAACTACCTGGTGTCCCGTGGAAGACGGCCACCAGACAGCGATGTGAGCTCCGAGGATGCGGAGTTTTACGACGGCGATCATGGTCTCAAGGATCTCGAGTCCCCAGAGCGCTCGTTGTTGCGGGATGAAATCGAAGGCACTGTCCATCGCACCATCCAGCAACTGCCGGAAGACCTGCGCACGGCCCTGACGCTGCGTGAGTTCGATGGACTGAGTTACGAAGACATTGCCAGTGTCATGCAATGTCCGGTGGGTACCGTGCGCTCTCGAATCTTCCGCGCTCGGGAGGCCATAGACAAAGCCCTGCAACCTTTGCTGCAGGAAACCTGAGACAGCGGCGACAGCCAAGAGAGGAACCGCCATGAGTCGTGAAGCTTTGCAGGAATCGCTGTCCGCGGTAATGGATAACGAAGCGGACGAGCTTGAACTGCGTCGGGTATTGAATGCCGTCGACGATACTGAAACCCGTGCCACCTGGTCGCGCTACCAGGTCGCCCGTGCAGCCATGCACAAGGAGCTGCTGCTGCCGAACCTGGATATTGCGGCGGCGGTTTCTGCGGCACTGGCTGACGAAGCCGTGCCGGCCAAGGTCAAGAAGGGCCCGTGGCGCAGCATTGGCCGCCTGGCGGTGGCTGCCTCGGTTACCGTCGCGGTGCTGGCCGGTGTGCGCATGTACAACCAGGACGAGATCACTGGCGCCGAGCTCGCAGCCCAGCAACCTGCCCAGCAAGGCGTGACCGTGCCACAAGCACAGGGCCCGGCCGTTTTGGCAGGCTATAGTGAGAGCAGTGAGCAACCGACCGGGCCGATGGCCAACGGCGTGCTGCAGAACCAGGCCGGCTGGGATCAGCGTCTGCCGGGCTATCTGCGCCAGCATGCCCAGGAATCCGCGCTCAAGGGCACTGAAACCGCATTGCCGTATGCCCGCGCCGCAAGCCTGGAAAACCGTTAAGTAAGGAGGATCATGCGCGCGCTACCTCTCCTGTCGCTGCTGATTGGCAGCTGCATGACGGTGCCAGCATTGGCGGCCAACTCATCGCCCGAGGCGGGCGAGTGGTTGAACAAGCTGGCACGGGCCGAGCAAGAGCAGAGCTATCAAGGCTCTTTTGTCTACGAACGTAACGGCAGCTTCTCCTCCCACGAGATCTGGCACAAGGTTGAGAATGGCAAGGTCAGCGAGCGGCTCCTGCAGCTCGATGGCGCGGCCCAGGAAATCGTGCGCGTGGATGGCAAGGTAGCGTGCGTCAGCGGGGCTTTGGCCAACGGTGTGACGCCACCTGCGGACGCTGCCCAGCGTGTGCTTGATCCACTGAAACTGATGGGTTGGTACGATTTGAGCGTGGCGGGCAAGTCGCGGGTCGCCGGGCGCGATGCCGTGATCGTGACGCTCAACCCGCGTGACCAGCACCGCTATGCCTTCGAAATGCATCTGGACCGCGCCACCGGGCTGCCGCTGCGCTCGTTGATGATCAACGACAAGGGGCAGTTGCTCGAACGCTTCCAGATGACCCGTCTCGATACTGCCGTGCCCAGCGATGAAGAACTGCGTGCGAGTGCTGCCTGCAAGCCCGTGCAGCGTGTTGCTGCCGCCGCCAATGACAAGGTTGCCGGCTGGCGTTCGGACTGGTTGCCGCCAGGGTTCGAGCTGGTCAACAGTTCGGTGCGCCGTGATCCGAAGCAAGGTGGTGTGGTCAGCAGCCTGATGTATGACGATGGCCTGGCGCGTTTCTCGGTGTTTCTGGAACCGGTAAGCGATGATGGCGGAACCGACATGCGCACCCAGCTTGGCCCGACCTCGGCAGTATCGCGGCGCCTGAACACGCCCAAGGGCAAGGTGATGGTGACCGTGGTCGGCGAAATTCCGCTGGGTACTGCAGAGCGCGTGGCGCTGTCCATGCGCCCTCAGGACGCCCAGGCGCGCCAGTGATTGCGCGCCTTGCCGGGCAGGCATGTCGGCTGTGCCAAGGCGAGCGGACAGGCGCCTGAAATGAAATTAAAGCATTGTCATTTGCAATCCTTCGGCAAATTTTCTATAGGTCAGGCTTCTTGGAGCCTGGCCTTTCCTGCTTTGGGCAGGGCCTTTCTAAACTACCGCTCGTTGTGACGGGAGCCGTATGTCAATACCACGCTTGAAATCCTACCTATCGATGTTCGCCGCCGTGCTGATGCTCGGCCAGGTGCTCACCGCCCAGGCCGAGGAAGCCCTGCCGGACTTCACTACCCTGGTCGAACAGGCCTCGCCAGCCGTGGTCAACATCAGCACCAAGCAGAAACTGCCGGACCGCCGCATGGCCGCCGGAGAAATGCCTGACCTGGAAGGCCTGCCGCCGATGTTCCGCGAGTTCTTCGAGCGCAACATGCCGCAGCAGCCACGCTCGCCGCGCGGTGACCGCCAGCGCGAGGCGCAGTCGCTGGGTTCGGGCTTCATCATTTCCAGCGATGGCTACGTGCTGACCAACAACCACGTGGTGGCCGATGCCGACGAGATCATCGTCCGCCTGTCGGACCGCAGCGAGCTGCAGGCCAAGCTGGTCGGCACCGACCCACGCACTGATGTGGCCCTGCTCAAGGTCGACGGCAAGAACCTGCCGACGGTGAAACTGGGTGACTCCGAGAAGCTGAAGGTGGGCGAATGGGTGCTGGCCATCGGTTCGCCGTTCGGCTTCGACCATTCGGTGACCAAAGGTATCGTCAGTGCCAAGGGCCGTACCCTGCCCAACGATACCTATGTGCCGTTCATCCAGACCGACGTGGCCATCAACCCGGGTAACTCTGGCGGCCCGCTGTTCAACATGAATGGCGAGGTGGTGGGCATCAACTCGCAGATCTTCACCCGTTCCGGTGGGTTCATGGGCTTGTCGTTCGCCATCCCGATCGACGTGGCGATCGATGTCTCCAACCAGCTGAAGAAAGACGGCAAGGTCAGCCGTGGCTGGCTGGGTGTGGTGATCCAGGAGGTCAACAAGGACCTGGCTGAGTCGTTCGGCCTGGACAAGCCGGCCGGCGCCCTGGTAGCCCAGGTGCTGGAAAACGGCCCGGCCGCCAAGGGCGGCCTGCAGGTCGGTGACGTGATCCTGAGCATGAACGGCCAGCCGATCATCATGTCGGCAGACCTGCCGCACCTGGTGGGCAGCCTCAAGGATGGCGAGAAGGCCAAGCTGGAAATCATCCGCAACGGCAAGCGCCAGACCCTCGACATCAGTGTCGGTGCGTTGCCCGACGATGATGACGAGATCGCTACCGGTGCCGAAGGCAGTGCCGAGCGCAGCAGCAACCGCCTGGGGGTATCGGTGGCCGACCTGACTGCCGAGCAGAAAAAGTCGCTTGAGCTCAAGGGTGGCGTGGTGATCAAGGAAGTCCAGGATGGCCCGGCGGCAATGATCGGCCTGCGTCCAGGTGACATCATCAGCCACCTGAACAACCAGGCCATCGGCTCGGCCAAGGAATTCACCGAAATCGCCAAGGAACTGCCGAAGAACCGTTCGGTGTCGATGCGTGTGCTGCGCCAGGGCCGCGCGAGCTTCATTACCTTCAAGCTGTCAGAATAAGCCAGCTCAGCTGACACAGAAAATCCGGCGCATTGAGCGCCGGATTTTTTTGTACGGACAGTCAGTTCTGTATCGCTGTGACCGTACCGATAACACCGATTGCGGCAGTGGCATTGTAGCCCAGCAAAGTGTTGCGCCCGTGGTACAAGCACATCACGGCTTCTTGGTTGCCAATCAGCGCCGCTGCTGGGTGGTAATCGGGATCGATCGAACCGTCCAGCAGGTAACGCCTGTAGAGGTAGGTTTCGCCGATGCCAAAGGTAATCAACCTGCCATTAGCGTCGAGTGAAGCGCTGTACCAGGCGGTCGCTTCGCCATCGACCACGGGCTTGCCCTGATTGAATGCCGGATCGATTGTTCCTTGGGCAGTGAATTGCCAATGAAAGGCACGGCGCGGGAGTTTCTCGTCGGCCGGCAAGTGGCCAGCAACGGCCAACGAGCCATTTGGCCTGCGCAGCAATGTCGTGATCCGGGTGGCTTGCCCCAGCGCTTGAAACGCAATGATGCCATCCTCGCCGAAAGCTCCATCGAGCACACCGTCATTGTCATAGCGCGCTATGAACCCCTCGCTGGAGCCAGTGGGTAAAACATGTGACCCGCTGACGAAGAAGCCGTCTTCCAGCTGCACCAGTGCCCCGATCTCGACCGGGCCTTCGTCGCGCGCGACCTGGATCTCGATGAACCTACCGTGAGGAAAGCCTGGCTCGCCGTTCAGGTCCATGCGGTAGACGCGGGGTTTTGGTGAGGGCATGCCGGAATCGCCGGATAGATTGAGCGCCGCCAGGAAGTGTGAGCCGCTTGCCGTCAGTCGTCCGCTTCCGTTTACCATGGCAGCGTCTTCCGGTAGCTCCAGTGCGAACGGCGGGTTCAAGGGCGAGCCGTCCTGGTCTAGCAACAGCAGCATCGGCTTGGGCGCGGGGGGATTCGAGACGCTAGTGAACCCCAGCATGGCAATCGTTCCGTCGGATAAAACGGCCAAGGCTTCTGGTTTTGAGTGTTCACTTTGGTTGAACCTGTCGACGACTTTGCCTCCAACGCCAAATGCGGTATCCAGGTTGCCCATTGGCGTCAGGCGGGTGATGGCATAGTGCGATCTTCCGCTGTTGTCAGAGGCCTGGGCGCTGGCCAGGATGTTGTCTCCCTGCAGCACCATGGCAGTCAATTGCCGGCTGAGTGTCGGCCCGAAAAAATCGGGAAGTTCGGCATTGCCCTCCTGCCCAAACGATCTGTCGTAATCTCCTGCCTGCTTCCTCGTACTCATCATGGTCATTTCCTCGGGGTAGGACAGCCGAGGTTAGGCAGATGGAGTATTCCTGTGTACTGGCAGAAATATCAGGTGCCTGGGCGGAAAAATGCACAAGTTTCGGTTGCTTGTGCCGATCGGTCGGCCAGTGGGCGTGGCAGCACGTTCCGGCTTGAGGTACAATTCCCGGCTATTTTTCGGCGGGCGTCCGGCTCGCAGCCTTTTCGAGTGTTGACCCGTGAGTGATTTGAGTCATATCCGCAATTTCTCCATCATCGCCCACATCGACCATGGCAAGTCGACGCTGGCCGACCGTTTCATCCAGATGTGCGGTGGCCTGTCGGCACGCGAAATGGAAGCCCAGGTGCTCGATTCCATGGACCTGGAGCGCGAGCGCGGTATCACTATCAAAGCCCACAGCGTCACGCTCAACTACAAGGCGCAGGACGGCAAGGTCTACCAGCTGAACTTCATCGATACCCCCGGCCACGTCGACTTCACCTACGAAGTCTCGCGTTCGCTGGCGGCCTGTGAAGGTGCACTGCTGGTAGTTGACGCCGGCCAGGGCGTCGAGGCCCAGTCCGTGGCCAACTGCTACACCGCCATCGAGCAGGGCCTGGAAGTCATGCCGGTGCTGAACAAGATGGACCTGCCCCAGGCCGACCCGGACCGCGTCAAGGACGAAATCGAGAAGATCATCGGCATCGACGCCACCGATGCCGTGGCCTGCAGTGCCAAGAGTGGCATGGGCGTGGACGAGGTGCTCGAGCGCCTGGTGCAGACCATCCCTGCGCCGGAAGGCGATATCGAGGCGCCGCTGCAGGCGCTGATCATCGACTCCTGGTTCGACAACTACCTGGGCGTGGTCTCGCTGGTGCGCGTGCGTCATGGCCGCGTCAAGAAAGGCGACAAGATCCTGGTCAAGTCCACCGGCAAGGTGCACCTGGTCGACAGCGTCGGCGTATTCACCCCGAAACACACCCAGACCGCCGACCTGAAGGCCGGTGAAGTGGGCTTCATCATCGCCAGCATCAAGGACATCCACGGTGCCCCGGTAGGTGACACCCTGACCCTGTCCTCCACCCCTGAAGTGGAAGTGCTGCCAGGCTTCAAGAAGATTCAGCCGCAGGTCTATGCCGGGCTGTTCCCGGTCAGCTCCGACGACTTCGAGGACTTCCGCGATGCCTTGCAGAAGCTGACCCTGAACGACTCGTCACTGCAGTACATGCCGGAAAGCTCCGATGCCCTGGGCTTCGGCTTCCGTTGCGGCTTCCTCGGCATGCTGCACATGGAGATCATCCAGGAGCGCCTGGAGCGCGAATACGACCTGGACCTGATCACCACTGCGCCAAGCGTGATCTACGAGCTCGAGCTGAAAACCGGCGAAACCATCACCGTCGACAACCCGTCGAAGCTGCCGGACGTCTCGGCAGTCGCCGATTTCCGCGAGCCGATCGTCACCGCAACCATCCTGGTGCCGCAGGAGCACCTGGGCAACGTCATCACCCTGTGCATCGAGAAGCGTGGCGTGCAGCGCGACATGCAGTTCCTCGGCAGCCAGGTGCAGGTGCGCTACGACTTGCCGATGAACGAAGTGGTGCTGGACTTCTTCGACCGCCTCAAGTCCACCAGCCGCGGCTATGCTTCGCTGGACTATCATTTCGATCGCTACCAGTCGGCCAACCTGGTCAAGCTGGACGTACTGATCAACGGCGACAAGGTCGATGCGCTGGCCCTGATCGTGCACCGCGACAACGCGGCCTACAAAGGCCGTGCGTTGACCGAAAAGATGAAAGAACTGATCCCTCGGCAGATGTTCGACGTGGCGATCCAGGCAGCTATCGGCGGCCAGATCATTGCGCGTACAACCGTCAAGGCACTCAGAAAGAACGTACTGGCCAAGTGCTACGGTGGTGACGTCAGCCGTAAGAAGAAACTGCTGGAGAAGCAGAAGGCCGGTAAGAAACGCATGAAACAGGTGGGCAACGTGGAGATTCCACAGGAAGCCTTCCTCGCCGTGCTCAGGTTGGATAGCTAGGTCCTATGTCGCTAAATTTCCCGCTGTTGCTAGTCATCGCCGTCTTCGTCTGCGGTCTGCTGGGCTTGATCGACCTGCTGTTCCTGGCCCCGCGCCGGCGTGCGGCAATCGCCAACTACCAGGGCAGCGTCAGCCAGCCCGAAATGGCGGTGGTCGAGCGCCTGGGCAAGGAGCCATTGCTGGTCGAATACGGCAAGTCGTTCTTCCCGGTGCTGTTCATCGTGCTGGTGCTGCGTTCGTTCCTGGTCGAGCCGTTCCAGATTCCTTCCGGGTCGATGAAACCGACCCTGGAAGTGGGCGACTTCATCCTGGTGAACAAGTTCTCGTACGGCATCCGCCTGCCGGTGATCGACAAGAAGGTCATCGAGGTGGGCGACCCGCAACGCGGTGATGTGATGGTGTTCCGCTACCCAAGCGACCCGAACGTCAACTACATCAAGCGTGTGGTCGGCCTGCCGGGCGACCAGATCCGCTATACCAACGACAAGCGGTTGTTCGTCAACGGCCAGCCGATTGCCGAACAGCTGGTGGGCACCGAGCCGGGCACCCTGGGCAGCGCCGAGCTGTACAAGGAAAAGCTCGGCGAGGTCGAACACCTGATCCGCAAGGAAATGAGCCGTTACCGCATGCCGCCGGACCAGCAATGGACCGTGCCGGCGGGCCATTACTTCATGATGGGCGACAACCGCGACAACTCCAACGACAGCCGTTACTGGGATGACCCGAACATTCCCAAGGAACTGCACGGCATGGTTCCGGACCGGAACATCGTCGGCAAGGCTTTCGCAGTATGGATGAGCTGGCCAGAGCCCAAACTCAGCCACCTGCCCAACCTGTCGCGGGTCGGCCTGATCCATTGATACCCATCGGCGCTGGCCAGCAGGCAGCGCCGAATGCATTTCTGACATAGGCTGTGTTCTCAAGGATCGGGAGATTCGCCGTACATCGCGGCGGGCCACAGCCAAACAGTCTTTCAGGATGTTGATTTGAACAACGCGTTGAACAACGAACGGGTGGCTGCATGAGTGCTCCCCTTGCCCGTCTGGAGCGAAAGCTCGGTTATACCTTCAAGAACCAGGACCAGATGCTCCTGGCGCTGACGCATCGCAGCTACGCCGGGCGCAACAACGAGCGCCTGGAGTTCCTCGGTGACGCCATTCTCAACTTCGTCGCTGGCGAGGCGCTGTTCGAGCGCTTCCCGCAGGCCCGCGAAGGCCAGCTGTCGCGCTTGCGCGCACGCCTGGTCAAGGGCGAGACCCTGGCCCGCCTGGCCCGTGGTTTCGACCTGGGTGACCACCTGCGCCTGGGCTCTGGCGAGCTCAAGAGCGGTGGCTTCCGCCGCGAGTCGATCCTGGCCGATGCCCTGGAGGCGCTGATTGGCGCCATCTACCTGGACGCAGACATGGAAACGGCACGGGAACGCGTACTGGCCTGGCTGGCCGACGAGTTCGAAGGCCTGACCCTGGTCGATACCAACAAGGACCCGAAAACCCGCTTGCAGGAGTTTCTGCAGTCGCGCAGCTGCGAGCTGCCGCGCTACGAAGTGGTGGATATCCAGGGCGAACCGCACTGCCGCACCTTCTTCGTCGAATGCGAAGTGGTGCTGCTGAACAACAAGAGCCGTGGCCAGGGCGTCAGCCGGCGTATTGCCGAGCAAGTCGCCGCCGCATCTGCACTGATCGCCCTGGGCGTGGAGAATGGCAATGACTGATAGCAACCCGACCCGCTGCGGCTATGTGGCCATTGTCGGCCGCCCCAACGTCGGCAAGTCGACCCTGCTCAACCACATCCTGGGGCAGAAGCTGGCGATCACCTCGCGCAAGCCGCAGACCACCCGCCACAACATGCTCGGCATCAAGACCGAGGGTGATGTGCAGGCCATCTATGTCGACACGCCCGGCATGCACAAGGCCAACGACAAGGCCCTGAACCGCTACATGAACCGTAACGCTTCGGCGGCCCTGAAGGACGTCGACGTGGTGATTTTCGTGGTCGACCGCACCCGCTGGACCGACGAAGACCAGCTGGTGCTGGAGCGCGTGCAGTACGTCACTGGCCCGGTCATCCTGGCGGTCAACAAGACCGACCGCATGGACGAGAAGGCCGAGCTGATACCGCACCTGCAGTGGTTGCAGACGCAATTGCCGAATGCCGAGATCGTGCCGATTTCCGCACAGCAGGGGCACAACCTGGAATCCCTGGAAGCACTGATCGCCAAGCACCTGCCGGAGAACGAGCACTTCTTCCCGGAAGACCAGATCACCGACCGCAGCAGCCGCTTCCTGGCCGCCGAGCTGGTACGCGAGAAGATCATGCGCCAGCTCGGTGCGGAGCTGCCGTACCAGATCACCGTGGAAATCGAGGAATTCAAGCAGCAGGGCCATGTGCTGCACATCCATGCGCTGATCCTGGTCGAGCGTGACGGCCAGAAGAAGATCATCATTGGCGACAAGGGCGAGCGCATCAAGCGCATCGGCTCTGATGCGCGCAAGGACATGGAAGTGCTGTTCGACGCCAAGGTAATGCTCAACCTGTGGGTCAAGGTGAAGGGCGGCTGGTCCGATGACGAGCGTGCCCTGCGTTCGCTGGGCTACGGCGACCTCTAAGCCTCGCGCGGTTCCCTGTAGGAGCGGCCTTGTGTCGCGATGGGCTGCATAGCAGCCCCATAATCTATACAACAGTCGGCATCTTTGGGGCCGCTGCGCGCCCCATCGCGACACAAGGCCGCTCCTACCAGGGCCAGCGCAAGCTCCGCGGCGAGTGATCTTTCATGGAACAACCTGTCGGCCAGCCAGCCTACGTACTGCACAGCCGTGCCTACAAGGAAACCAGCGCGCTGGTGGACTTCTTCACCCCGCAGGGGCGCATGCGCGCCGTATTGCGCCGGGCGCGCGGCAAGGGCGGCAGCCTGGTGCGCCCGTTCGTGCCGCTGGAGCTGGAGTTGCGCGGGCGTGGTGAGCTGAAGAATGTCGGGCGAATGGACAGCGCCGGCATTGCCGCCTGGTTGCACGGCGATGCCTTGTTCAGCGGCTTGTACCTCAACGAGCTGCTGATGCGCCTGCTACCTGCCGAAGCGCCGTTCCCGGCCCTGTTCGAGCATTACACCCTGACCCTGCAGGCCCTGGGCGCCGGGCGCCCACTGGAGCCACTGCTGCGCGCCTTCGAATGGCGACTGCTGGACGAGCTCGGCTACGCATTTTCGCTGCAGCATGATGTCAATGACCAGCCAATCGCGGCCGCCGGCCTGTATCGCTTGCGCGTGGATGCCGGCCTGGAGCGGGTTGAACTGGCGCAACCCGGGTTGTTCCGCGGTATCGAGCTGTTGGCCCTGGCCGAAGCCGACTGGGATGCCCCCGGCGCCTTGCTGGCTGCCAAGCGCCTGATGCGCCAGGCGTTGGCGGTGCACCTGGGAACAAAACCGCTGGTCAGCCGGGAACTGTTTCGCAAGCGTTGATCACGACGTATGCTGTGGGGCTCAATCTTCAGGAGAGCCTTTCGTGACTCACAGCAACCGCATGCTTCTCGGCGTAAACATCGACCACGTGGCGACCCTGCGCCAGGCCCGGGGCACGCGTTACCCTGATCCGGTCAAGGCTGCTCTGGATGCCGAAGAAGCAGGCGCCGATGGCATCACCGTGCACCTGCGTGAAGACCGCCGGCATATCCAGGAGCGTGACGTGCTGCTGCTCAAGGATGTGTTGCAGACGCGCATGAACTTCGAGATGGGCGTCACCGAAGAAATGATGGCCTTTGCCGAGAAGATTCGCCCGGCGCATATCTGCCTGGTACCGGAAACCCGTCAGGAGCTGACCACTGAAGGTGGCCTGGACGTGGCGGGCCAGGAGGCACGGATCAAGGCGGCGGTGGAGCGCCTGGCGCGTACCGGTGCCGAAGTGTCGCTGTTCATCGATGCCGACGAACGCCAGATCGAGGCCTCGCGCCGAGTGGGGGCGCCAGCCATCGAACTGCACACCGGGCGTTACGCCGACGCCCAGACCCCGACCGAAGTGGCCGAAGAGCTCAAGCGTATTGTCGATGGCGTGGCGTTTGGCGTGGGCCAGGGGCTGATCGTCAATGCCGGCCACGGGCTGCATTACCACAATGTCGAGGCGGTGGCGGCGATCAAGGGTATCAATGAACTCAACATCGGCCATGCGCTGGTGGCGCATGCCCTGTTCGTTGGGTTCAAGGCCGCGGTTGCCGAGATGAAGGCGCTGATCGTGGCCGCTTCGCGCTGAGCCCCGGGCAGCCCGTAACGGCCTCTTCGTCGGCAAGCCGGCGCAGAGGCCAGCACGGCCAGCCGATCATTCGGCAGGAAACATCAGGATAAAGCGGGTAGGCCCCATGGGGCTGCTGCTGACCTCGACCCGCCCGCCATGCAGCTGCATGATCGACTTCACGATCGCCAGCCCCAGCCCTGTTCCGCCTTCCAGCCGCGAGCGCCCCGAGCCAACCCGATAAAACCGCTCGAACAGGTGCGGCAGGTGTGCTGCGGCAATGCCAGGCCCCTGGTTCTCCACCGCCAGCCGAACTTCCCTACCCAGCCGCTCGATGCGGATTGCCACGGGCGTGCCATCGGGGCAGTGACGAATGGCATTGCTCAACAGGTTCGACAATGCCCGTTGGAACATCAGCCGATCCGTCATCGCCGTGCCCCAGCCCTGCACGCGCAGTTCAACCTCTTTCAGCTCGGCGCTGAAGGCGAACAGTTCGACTACCCGCGCTGTTTCGTCGGCCAGGGCCATGGGCTTGAGCGCGACCTGGGCCTGGGGCTGGCTGACCTGGGCGAGAAACAGCATGTCGTTGATGATGCGGTTGAGCCGGGTCAGTTCTTCAACGCTGTCTTCCAGCACTTCGCGGTAATTGGCGTTGTCCCGTTCCCGCGCCAGGGTCACTTGCGCCTTGCCCATCAGGTTGCCTATCGGGGTGCGCAGTTCATGGGCCAGGTCGTCGGAAAACTGCGACAGCTGGCTCACGCCCTGGTCGAGACGGTCGAGCATCACGTTGATGCCGGCGGCCAGTTCTGCCAGTTCCAGCGGCAGACCGCTGGCAGGCAGGCGGTGCTGCAGGTCCTGGGCCGACACTTGCCCGGCAATTCGCCGAAACTGCCGCAACGGCTTCAGGCCACGCTGCATGAGCCACCAGGCACCCGCGCCGATCAGCAACAGCAGCAGCGGCAGCACGAACAGGGTGGAATGCAGGTAGGCTTGCAGCAGGGCGTTATCGTCGGCCCGGTTGAGCGTCATCATCACCTTGACCGGGGTGTCGTCGCGCAGGCGCATCAGGCGGGTCGCGGTGAGCAACTGGTTGCCGTTGCTGTCGCGCCAGGTGTGGAAGGCCAGGCGCGTGCCGGTACGCAGCTCGCCCATGCGCGATTCCAGGGCCGGGCCGAGGCTCAGCAGGTGCGGGTGGCGGCCCTCGATGGCCAGCACGCTGAGGCTGAGGTTGTCATGCCCCATCACCAGGTCGAGCAGCGGATGGGCGCGGGTGCCCAGGTCTTGGTTGCGCAGGTCGACGCGCAAATTGTGCTCGACCTGCAGCATCTTGCGCGTCAGGTCCTTGCGCGCGCGGCTGTCCAGCTCGTGATCCAGGGCGAACACGGCCAGGCAGGCCAGCAGCAACACCAGCGCGGCGCCCATCAGCGTCACGCCCAGGCCCAGGCGCAATGACAGGCTGGCGTTGTTCAAAAGCGTGCCTCGAGTACGTAGCCGACACCCCGCAGGGTGTGGATCAGCTTGTTGTCGAACGGGTCGTCGATCTTCGCTCGCAGGCGGCGAATGGAAACCTCGACCACGTTGGTGTCGCAATCGAAGTTCATGTCCCACACCAGTGAGATGATCTGGGTGCGCGAAAGCACCTCGCCTCTGGCGCATCAGCAGGTGCAGCAGGGCGAATTCCTTGGCGGTCAGGTCGATACGCTGCCCGGCGCGGTAGGCGCGGTGGCGGCCGGGGTCCAGCTCCAGGTCGGCGACGCGCAGGGTGCTGGGCTGCAGTTGCTGGTCGTTGCGCCGTAGCAGGCTGCGAATGCGCGCCAGCAGTTCCGGGAACTCGAAGGGTTTGAGCAGGTAATCGTCAGCGCCGAGGTCCAGGCCCTTGACCCGGTCTGCCAGGCGACCGTGGGCCGTTAGCATCATGATCCGTGTGGCCGATTCGGCACGCAGCCGCTGCAATACGGTCCAGCCATCGAGTTCGGGCAGGTTGACGTCGAGGATGACCAGGTCGTAAGGCTGCTGGCGGGCCAGGTGCAGGCCGTCAGTGCCGGTGTGGGCGCAGTCGACCACGTAGCCGTTTTCGCGCAGGCCCTGTTGCAGATAGTCGGCAGTACGCAGTTCGTCCTCGATGATCAGTAAGCGCATGGGAGGCTCGATTGGTTGAAAGGGGGCGATTCTCGACCCTGTAGTGACATCAGGGTCAAGGCGCAGGATGTTACGGCATGCTCAGGGAAACGCGGCGCAGATAACGGATTTGTAATGCGCGTGTTATCTGCCTGTCTGTTTCCGCCTCCTCGCCGACAAGCCAGTGCCTACAGGTGCTGCACAGGGCTTGAGGTTGACGCGATGGGGTGGGGGAAACTGGCTTGCCCGCGGAGCAGGCAACGCAAGCCACATTGCAAGACTGTAATCTCAGCCTCACCTTGCCGTTAGCTCCCCCTCGCTACGATGGCCCTGTCTGATCGGTTATCACGAGGCAACCACGATGAACCTGACCAAGTACCTACTGTTGGCCATCCTTGCCATGGGCAGTGCGACTGTCTACGCCGAAGGCGGTGCGGAACGCTCCATGCAGTTCTGGCAAGCGTTTCGCGAGGACCAGCAGCGCTTGCATGACAAGCAGCAGGCTGTTGTCGAGCGCGAGCGCAAAGAGCAGCAGGCCCGCGAGCTGGCCAAGGACTGAAGCAACGGCACCCGCGACGTGACAGCTCCCCGCCGCAGGGTATTCAGGCGCCAACCCGGCGCCTTTTTTATTTACGCGCCAGCAGGGTGGCGCGGCGAGGGGCTGGCAGCCCTTCGATGGTCTTGCCGTGGTCGCTCGGGTCGAGGAAGTCGCTGAGGGACTGATAGCGCATCCACTCGGTGCTGCGCTGTTCCTCGACACTGGTCACGCTGACATCGACGCAGCGTACATCGTTGAAGCCGGCCCGGCGCAACCAACGCTCCAGGGCCGGTACCGACGGCAGGAACCAGACGTTGCGCATCTGTGCGTAGCGGTCTTCCGGCACCAGCACCTGGTTCTCGTCGCCCTCGATCACCAAGGTTTCCAGCACCAGTTCTCCGCCCTTGACCAGGCAATCCTTGAGCGCCAGCAGGTGCTCGATGGGCGAGCGACGGTGGTAGAACACCCCCATCGAGAACACTGTGTCGAAGCCTTCGAGGTTGGCCGGCAGGTCTTCCAGGGCGAACGGCAGGTGCCAGGCGGGCAACTCCGGCAGGTATTGCTGGACGGCCTGGAACTGGCAGAAGAACAGCCAGTTGGGGTCGACGCCAATGACCATGTCGGCGCCGGCACCGAGCATGCGCCACTGGTAGTAGCCATTGCCGCAGCCCACGTCGAGCACGCGCTTGCCCTTGAGGTCCAGGTGCGGGCCGACCCGGGACCATTTCCAGTCGGAACGCCATTCGGTATCCACATGCACGCCGAACAGGTCGAACGGCCCCTTGCGCCAGGGCGACAGCCCCATCAGCGCCTGGCGCATCTGCGCGCGGGTCGCGTCGTCGCACTCGCAGTCCAGGCGCAGCCCATTGACCAGGTCGATTTCACTTGGCTGCAAGGTGGGCAAGGCATCGAGTGCACCGCGCCAGCGGTCGAGGTCACCGTGGCCCTTCTCCAGCTTGGCTTCCAGTTGTGCTTGCAGGCCTTGCGACCAGGAAGCCAGGGGCGTGCCCGCCAGGCGGCGGACGAGGGGGGACAGATCGATCATGGCAGGGCTATCAACGAGGCGAAGTTAAGGCATTGGAACCAGGGCACCACTTTCGAGAAGCCGGCGGCGCGCAGCCGTTGTTGATGGGCTTCGAGGGTATCGGGGCGCATCACGTTCTCAATGGCGCTGCGTTTCTGGGCGATTTCCAGTTCGCTGTAGCCGTTGGCGCGCTTGAAGTCCAGGTGCAGTTCATTGAGCAGGTGCTGCTCTTGCTCATCGGCGAAGCGCAGCTTCTCCGAAAGGATCAGCGCGCCGCCAGGCAGCAGCGCCTGGCGGATGCGGCCCAGCAACGCCAGGCGCTGGTCGGGGGCGATGAACTGCAGGGTGAAGTTCATCGCCACCACCGAGGCGGGTTCGAACGGCAGGGCCAGGATATCGGCCTCCAGCACTTGCACCGGCAGCAGCTCCTGGAACATCGAGTCCTGGGCGGTGAGGTACTGGCGGCAGCGTTCGACCATGGCCGCGGAATTGTCCACGGCAATCACCCGGCAGCCGTCGCTGCGCACATGGCGCCGTAATGACTGGGTGACCGCACCCAGCGACGCACCCAGGTCGTACAGCGCGGTGTGCGGCTGGGCGAAGCGCGCGGCTAGCACGCCGAGGTTCTCGACAATGGTCGGGTAGCCCGGTACCGAGCGCTTGATCATGTCCGGGAACACCCGCACCACGTCCTCGTTGAAGACGAAGTCAGGCACTTGCTCCAGGCGCTGGGCGAAAAGGCGGTCGGGTTGTTTGCTCACGGCGGGCTCGATACAGGGTGAAACGGAGGCGCATTTTAGCCAATGGCGGCAATTCTTGCTATGGCAGCGCTTCATCGGCGGCGCCGCTCTGCCGACGTCAGTGAACTTTCCCACAGCATCAGATTATCTCGGCTAATGAGTTCGCTTCAATAAGCTCCGACACTGGCAGGGTAACTTCAAATTGCAAGTTTTAAACGAGCGTAATGAGGATCTGATGAATATCGAAACTCGGATGGAACAACCTTCCATAGATGAAATGGACCTGGTTGCCAAAGTAAAAAAGTTGCCGGAGCGCTATTTCCAGTTTCTTGAAAGCAGAGCGGGTGCCGGCCAGCAAGTCGGCAGCCTGCTGACAGCGGAAAACCTGAAGGTCATAAAACGATACGCCAATACCGTGAACCTGTTGCCGCGCACCGTGGATCAGGTCAGGGAGGAAGCGGATTACGAGACGCTGGGCCTGGATGCCTCACTGGTGCATGCCCTTTACGAGGCGTTGCACAGGCATGTGGACGAGTGGGACAAGCTGGAACGCAGCATCAAGCAACTAGGGCCTGAAATCGAGCTGTTTGCCGAGAGCCTGGTGGAGCGTGGCCATGCCTTGCTGGAGAGTCTTGAACGCAGTGAAGTGTTTTTGGCATTGCGCGATCGCAAGGACGAGCAGGGCGACGATCCCTATGCGCTTGAACTCAGCCGCGACGAGCAAGCACAGATCGCCACTATCCTGACGCCCGGTATCAGCGGCCTGGTCAGGGAAATCGAAGCTACCCAACGCCGAATTGAAGATGTCGACAGGCGTGCCCACTGGTTCAACGCTGAAATCAAGCGCGAACTCAAGCCGCGCATGGGGCGGCTGTTGAAACACTTCTCGGATAAGATTTCCGATGATGTCGTGCTGGAAAAACGCAAGCAGATCGACCTGTGGGATGAACAGATCGACCAACTGCAAGGCGAATACGACGCGTATGTAGGCTATGCATTCACCGGCTTGGTGCTAGGCCCGATCGGACTGGTCATCACCGGTGGCGTGTTTGGCAGCAAGGCGGAAACAATCCGCGCCGAAAAGAATCAACTGATCGAAAAGCGCGACGAGCTGGCATGCCTTATCGGCAAGATGGTTCCTGCGCTGGAAGACTACGAGCGTGTCTCGACCCTGGTCAGGGACCTGCAATTCAGATGCAAGGACCTGTCTTCCGCGACCAGGCGTCTGGCAGACGTCTGGTTGTTCCTGGCGTCCTATGCCAGCAGTTCGGTGAACGAAGCCAAAGAGCTGAGCTCGATCCATCAGCTTGATACGTTTGTTCATGATTTTGCCGAAGTTATCAAGCCATGGGCCAAGATAGGCAATATCTGCCATAGGCTGTCGGAGCTGTTCGATGAACTGATTGAAGAGTATGGAGAAGCCTGATATGGATGTTGTCAATGCTGATGCGCTCACCCCAGATTTTATAAAAATGCAGAATTTGCAGGATGAGATATTCCAGCTGATAGAAACCTGGGATATGAAAGTGCTCGCAGGTGCGCGTGAACAACTTGGCCAGCTTCGTACATTGATGCTGACCGTCGAACGCTCTTTCAAGGAAGTCCTGATTGGCGCGATCGTATTATTGGAGGACCGTGACTTCCTCGCGAGCCAGCAAGGCGCCAATACCCATTACAAACTTTCCGGCGTACTGAGTCGCTTGTCCCAGCTTTATACGGAATTGACCAGGCAGAACCAGCGACTGGAGCTGTTCCCGTTGTCGTCGTTCGAGGAGGCACTCCCAGAGCTGCAACGCCGAGCCGCCAGCAAACAGCAACAGGCGGTGATATTCAGCCAGCGGCTGGCGGCGCTCCGGCAACAGAAGGCAGACATCGTGCAGGCAATCGAGGTGTTCGATAAACCCGCCCTTGCCTCTGTGCTGAAAGGCCAGATACCAAGCGAAGAGGAAATCGACCAGATCCTCGGTTTGATTTCGGACCCCAAGATCGACACCGGGCTGGTGAAGCTGGTGACGCAGAAACTTGGCAAGCACGCCGACGCGTTGCAGGGGGTAAAAACCTTCAGCGACCTCAGTGCAGCGCGTGTCAGGCTCGATACGAAAATCGAAGTCGCGCTCAGTGATCAACTGCAGGCGCAGCACCTGCACCAAGCTACCCAAATGGAACTGGAGGCCATGACCGCTTTGTGCGCTATATGCCCGCTACGCAATGAGTGGCTGGCGGAACTGCGCAAAGTCGAGCAGGAATGCCATGCTCAGACTTCCAGGCTCAGCGAGAGCATGGACCTGACGGTCGCGACGGTCGCGCTACAAGAGCTCTACGCGTATTTGAAAACGGTGCACATGGCCTACGATCGCAGTTGATTCTTCAGCGGACAATGACCTTGCAATCGAAGTTCTGTATCGGGGCGACATCTGCAGCCCACGGCTGCTGGTAGACCAATACCAGTTGGGCCTCCCCGGCGCTGTTGGCCTGGTAGCGCCAGGTGGAGACGCCGGCGCTGCCGACCACATCCTCTTCTTCAGGGGCGCTGTACACCTCCGGGCCGAGGCTGCGCAGCACGTTGGCAGCGGGGTTTTCGACCCGCCAGCGATAGCCGGTGGAGGGATTGCTGGGCAGGGTCAGGGTCAGGGTCTGGCCCACCTGCAGGTGCGTCGGGCATTCGCTTTCGGCGTCCAGTGCGACGGGCTGGGTGGTCTGCTGGGCACAGGCAGAAAGCACGGCGAAGCTCAGGGGAACGAGCAGACGGGGGGCGATCATGTTGGCTCCGGAGGCTGGTGATGGACTGAGGATAACCGATGATCGAGGAGATTTGTGTTGCTGGCAGCGGCCTCTTCGCGGTAAGACCCGCAAAGAGGCCGGGGCAGTTCAGAACAGCACTTTTGCCACGTCGGCGAAGCGCTTGGCGAAATGCACCGTGAGGCCTTCACGCAAGTAGTCCGGCAGCTCTTCGAAGTCACCCCGGTTAGGCTCCGGCAGGATCAGCTCGAAGATCTTCTGCCGCCGCGCCGCAATCACCTTCTCGCGCACCCCGCCAATTGGAAGCACTTGCCCGGTCAGCGTCAGCTCGCCGGTCATGGCCACGCCTTTCTTCGGTGCCTGGTCACGGGCCAGCGACAGCAAGGCACTGGCCATGGTGATGCCGGCACTCGGGCCATCCTTGGGGGTAGCCCCTTCAGGCACGTGCAGGTGGATGAACGCTTCGTTGAAGAAGCCCGGGTCACCGCCAAACTGCTTGAGGTTGGAACTGACGTAGCTATAAGCGATTTCGGCGGACTCCTTCATCACGTCACCCAGTTTGCCGGTCAGCTTGAAACCGCGGTTGAGCGTGTGAATACGGGTGGCTTCGATCGGCAGCGTGGCCCCCCCCATGCTGGTCCAGGCCAACCCGGTGATCACGCCTTTGCCAGCCAGCACCTGCTCGCTACGGAACACTGGCATGCCGAGCGCACCTTCCAGGTCCTTGGTACCGATCTTCAGCTTGGCCTCGGGGTTTTCCAGCAGCTTGACCACTGCCTTGCGCACTAGCTTGCCCAGTTGCTTCTCCAGCTGGCGTACACCGGCCTCGCGGGCATAGCCTTCGATGACCGCGCGCAGGGCGCTGTCGCTGATGGCGAGGCTGGTCTTGGCCACACCAGCCTTGTCCAGTTGCTTGGGCCACAGGTGGCGCTTGGCTATCGCCAGCTTCTCCTCGGTGATATAGCCGGACAGGCGAATCACCTCCATGCGGTCGAGCAACGGCCCCGGAATCGAGTCGAGGGTGTTGGCGGTGCACACGAACAGCACCTTGGACAGGTCCAGGCGCAGGTCGAGATAGTGGTCGAGGAAGTCGACGTTCTGCTCCGGGTCGAGGGTTTCCAGCAGTGCCGACGCCGGGTCGCCCTGGTAGCTCTGGCCCATCTTGTCGATTTCATCGAGCATGATCACCGGGTTCATCACTTCGACGTCTTTCAGCGCCTGTACCAGCTTGCCAGGTTGTGCACCGATATAGGTGCGGCGGTGGCCCTTGATCTCGGCTTCGTCGCGCATGCCGCCCACGCTGAAACGGTAGAACGGCCGGCCGAGCGATTCGGCGATGGACTTGCCGATACTGGTCTTGCCCACCCCGGGCGGGCCCACCAGCAGCACGATCGAGCCGCTGATCTCACCTTTCCAGGCCCCCACGGCAAGAAATTCGAGGATGCGCTCCTTGATGTCGTCGAGGCCGGCGTGGTGCTGGTCAAGGACCTTGCGCGCGTGCTTGAGGTCGAGCTTGTCCTTGCCGTATACGCCCCAGGGCAAGGCGGTGGCCCAGTCCAGATAGTTGCGGGTGACGGCGTATTCGGGCGAGCCGGTTTCGAGGATGGCCAACTTGCCCATTTCTTCATCGATGCGCCGGCGAGCCTGGTCCGGCAAGGTCTTGCCCTCCAGGCGCTGTTCGAACTGTTCGAGGTCGGCGCTACGGTCGTCCTTGGTCAGGCCCAGCTCCTGCTGGATGACCTTGAGTTGCTCCTTGAGGAAGAACTCGCGCTGGTGTTCGCCGATCTGCCGGTTGACCTCGGCCGAGATCTCGTTCTGCAGGCGCGCGACCTCGACTTCCTTGCGCAGCATCGGCAGGACCTTTTCCATGCGTTTGAGCATGGGCACGCAGTCGAGCACTTCCTGCAGCTGGCTGCCGGTGGCGGAGGTGAGCGCGGCGGCGAAGTCGGTAAGCGGCGACGGATCGTTGGGGCTGAAGCGGTTGAGGTAGTTCTTCAGCTCTTCGCTGTACAGCGGGTTGAGCGGCAGCAGCTCCTTGATCGCGTTGATCAGCGCCATGCCGTAGGCCTTGACCTCGTCGGTCGGCTCGGCGGGTTGGCGCGGGTATTCGACCTCGACCAGGTAGGGCGGGCGGTGGTGCTTGAGCCAGGTGCGGATGCGTACCCGGCTCAAGCCCTGGGCGACGAACTGCAGTTTGCCGTTCTCGCGGCTGGCATGGTGCACCTTCACCAGCGTGCCGTACTCCGGCAGGGCCGAGGTGTCGAAATGGCGGTGGTCTTCTGGCGGGGTGTCCATGAAGAACAGGGCCAGGCAATGGTCTGGCGACTTGGCCACCAGGTCGAGGGTTTCGGCCCAGGGCTCTTCATTGACGATGACCGGCAATACCTGGGCCGGGAAGAACGGGCGATTGTGGATCGGAATCACGTAGACCTTGTCCGGCAGCTGCTGGCCGGGCAGGGCGAGGGCGTGGCCGGTTTCGGCCTGGTGAGTGGTGTGTTCGACTTCGCTGTGTTCGTCGGGATGTTCCGGGAAATCCTGCTGGTCGCTCATGGGGCACCTGCGTAAATGACTATGGTGCTTAGATGGGGCGGGAAAGAAGGGGTTTCAAGCTTCAAGCGTCACGCTTGCCGGGGCAAGAAAAAAGCGGGACCGTGCAGGCCCCGCTTTCGTTCGTCGCTTGCCGCTTGGAAGCTTAGTCGGCGAGTTTGTAAGCGATGATGTAATCGCCCATGCGGGTGCCCAGCGAGCCATGCCCGCCAGCGGTCACCAGCACGTACTGCTTGCCATCCTTGCCGGTGTAGGTCATCGGCGTGGCCTGGCCACCCGCTGGCAGGCGGGCTTTCCACAGCTCCTTGCCGTTGTTCACGTCATAGGCGCGCAGGTACTGGTCGAGGGTACCGCTGAGGAAGCCGACGCCACCGGCGGTGACGATCGAGCCGCCCATGCTCGGCACGCCCACCGGCAGGCCGATCGGTACCGGGGTGCTGTCGCGGGTGGTGCCGTTCTTGTGCTTCCACACCACCTTGTTGGTGAACAGGTCGATCGCGGCGACATAGCCCCAGGCCGGAGCCTGGCACGGTACGCCCAACGGCGACATGAACGGGTGCATGATCACTGCGTAAGGGGCGCCGGTGTTCGGCTGCACGCCGCTGGTCTCGCTTTCGCGCTTGCTGCCTGCGGCCACTTGCTCACGCGGGACCATCTTCGACACGAAGGCCATGTAGTTGGGCGAGGTGAACAGCAGCTGGCGTACCGGGTCGACCGACACGCTGCCCCAGTTGAACACGCCGACGTTACCGGGATAGACCAGCGACCCTTGCTCGGACGGCGGGGTGTACTGGCCTTCGTAACGCAGCTCGCGGAACTGGATGCGGCACAGCATCTGGTCGAACGGCGTGGCGCCCCACATCGCCTGCTCGGTCAGCTCAGGGCCGAGCAGGTTGAGGTCGGAGCGGGCCTGGGTCGGCGAGGTGTGGTCGCCCTTGACCGCGCCCTGCGGGGTGGGGATTTCACGGATCGGCACGATCGGCGTACCGTCGCGACGGTCGAGCACGTACAGGCTGCCTTGTTTGGTCGGCACGATGATCGCCGGTTTCACGCCGTCATCGGTCTTCAGGTGAACCAGGGTCGGCTGGCTACCGACGTCCATGTCCCACAGGTCGTGATGGGTGAACTGGTAGTTCCAGCGAGCCTTGCCGGTGGCCAGGTCCAGGGCGACCACGCCGGCGCTGTACTTCTCGGCGCCCGGGGTGCGGTTGGCGCCCCACTGGTCCGGGGTCTGGTTGCCCAGCGGCAGGTAGATCATGCCGAGGTCTTCGTCGACGCTGGCAATCGACCACATGTTCGCCGAATTGCGGCTGTACAGCTTGCCGGGGGCCAGTGGTTGGGTGTCGTCCGGGTTGTTGCTGTCCCAGTTCCACACCAGGTGGCCATCATGCACATCGTAGGCGCGGATCACGCCGGACGGCTCGTTGGTCGACTCGTTGTCGGTGACGTGGCCACCGATGATTACCAGGTCGCGGGTGACTGCGGCCGGCGAAGTGGAGTAGTAACCGCCAGCGGTGAACGGGCCGATGCCGGTGGTCAGGTCGATCGCGCCCTGGTTGGCGAAGCCTTCACAGACCTTGCCGTTGTCGGCGTTGATGGCAATCAGGCGGGCGTCGGCGGTGGGCAGGTACAGGCGGCGTGGGCAGGCCTGGGCCACGGCCTGGCCGGCGTCGGAGATCTTCGGCGCCGGGCTGCCGTCGCGGCTGACATAGCGGTTTTCGTCATAGTACGAAACGCCACGGCAGGTCATGTGGGCAAAGCCCTTGAAGGTGCCGACCGGGCTCTTCACCTGCGGGTCGTAGCGCCAGATTTCCGCGCCGGTGTCCGGGTCCAGGGCCAGCAGGCGGCTGTGCGCGGTGCAGGCGTAGAGCATGCCGTTGACCTTCAGCGGGGTGTTCTGGTTGGTCAGCTCCACCGGGTCGTTTTCGGTTGGCAGGTCACCGGTGCGAATGCGCCAGGCCTCTTCCAGGCGGTAGGCGTTCTGCGGGGTGATCTGGCGCAGCGGCGAATAACGGTCGCCATGCTCGGTACGGCCATAGGCTTGCCATTCGCCGTCGGGCATCGCTGGTGCGGCGCTGGCCATTTCGCTGCTGTCGCGGCCCAGTTCGCCGAACACCTCACCCGGGTGGGTGAACTGGCTGGCCAGGGCGCAAGCGCCGGAAGCGACCACCGCAACGCTGAGCAGCGCGGTGTTGGCCTTGCTGGCCGGGCCGATCAGCGGGCGTCGTGCCCATGGCAGCAGCAGCACTACGCCGATGGCAAACCAGATGGCCAGACGCGGCACCAATTGCCACCAGTCCAGGCCCACTTCGAGCAGGGCCCACACGGTGCTGCCCAGCAGTACCAGGCCGTACAGACCCAGGGCGATGCGGCGCTGGGCCAGCAGCAGGATGCCCGCCAGGGCAAAGCCGATACCGGCGATCAGGTAGTACAGCGATCCGCCCAGCTGGCTCAGCTTGATGCCGCCGGCCAGCAGGGCCAGGCCCATCAGCAACAGCAGCGCGCCCATCAGGCGCGGTAGCCAGCGGCTTCCAGTGTTGGCACCTTCAGTGCTCATCTCAGGTTCTCCGTCAGGTCAAAAAAGGGGTTAGAAACTGCTCTGGATCTTCAGGCCGCCGACCAGTGCGTCATCGACCTGCGACACCCCGCCCGGGTGGCGGATGTACTGCAGGTTGGGGCGTACCGTGAGCCAGTCGGCCAGGTGGATGCCGTAGTACAGTTCGGCGCTGTACTCGGTGTCCTGTACCGGCAGGAAACCGGAGTTGTCGTAGTCATCGAGGCCGGCGGCCTGGTTGGCCAGGCGGGCGTTCTTGCGGTAGCCCGGGTTGACGTGCACGCGCGCGAGGGCGAAACCGATGTCGTCCTTGGCGCGGGCGTCGAAGGGCCCTTTGAATACCAGTCCAGCCTGCACATAGTTGTCGATGGCATTGGTCTTCTTGTCGTGAACCGTGGCATTGGCGAACAGGCTCAGGCCACGCGACTGGTCGGACGCCAGCGAAGTCACCTGCTGCTGCGCACCGAGCCACACGCCGTGCTTGCTCGAGCTGCTGCGGTAGGCGGCGCCGCTGAGCGCTGCCGGCTGGCCGTTGTTGTCCTTGAGAACATCCTGTGCCTTGGCATTACTGTAGTAGTAGCCGGCGCGATATTCCCCTTTAAGGCCATTGACCCGTGGGCTCCACACCAGTTCGATCGGCATCACCGCACCCTGGGTGCCGCTACCGCTGAGCTTGAAGCCGTTGCCCGATTCGAGGTTGGAGGGGTTCTGCTCGAACACCCCGACCTGGGCATAGAGGGCGTCGCTGAGGTTGTAGCGCACGCGCAGCGCCCACTGGCTGACCGGCCAGTTGTACCAGATGCCACCGACCCAGTTGCCCACCTGCGAACCGCAGAAGGCCAGGTTCTGGAAGTCGCAGGGGAAGCTGTTGAAGTCCTCGCCTTCGCCGAAACGGCCGAATTTAACGTCCAGCGCGCCGTCGAAGTATTTCTGCTTGATCCACATCTGGGTCAGCCGCCAGGTTTCGCCACGGCCCCAGACCTCCTGGGCCGAGGTGAAACCGCCGACGCGCGGGTCGTTGATGCGGTCGTTGCTGATGTTGTCGCCGTGGCGCTCGGTAATGGTCAGCTGGAATTCGCTGTCGTGCCAGCCAAGGATCTTCTCCAGGTCCAGGTGGCTGCCGAAGGTGAACTGGTCGCTATAGCGTGCGGTGCGATCGTGGTCGTAGCCGCCGTGCAGGTTGCTGCCCATCTCGCCGGTGTAGCCGAGGGTGAAGTCGTAGCCTTTGTCCAGCAGTTCGCTGCGGGTGCCGCCCCAATCGCCGAGCATCCATGGGGAGTCGCTGGCGAACATTTGACTGGCGCCGGCGGGGGTCGCCAGGGCGCTGAGGGCAAGGCCGATGTAACAGGTTTTGGGCAGTTGCAACATGAGATAGCGCTATCTTCTGATTATTGAATAAACGGCAAGCGCATCGAAGGGCAGGGGCCCTCGATGGAAATGGCGACAGGATTGGTTCAATGAAGCGTTTCAGCTTGCGGCGCGGAGGATATAGGGGAAGTTGCAAGAAAAAAAGACAAATTGTCGCAGTGGATTATTCTCCAACAGGTAACAATTAGCTGCTCAGGCGGCTGCTCTACAGCCAAACGCTGGCTTGCTGGCGATCGGGGCGCAACGCGCCCCCGCTATTTCAGAAGCTGGTACGCAGCCCGACTTCCACGCTACGCCCAGGTGCCGGTGCGATATCGCGCAGGATCGAGCTGGCATAGCGCACGGTCTGGTCGGTCAGGTTCTCGCCGCGTACGAACGCCAGCCACTGGCTCTGGCCAATGTCGAAGCGGTAACCGACGCTCGCCCCTAACGTGGTGTAGCCATCGGTGCTGGTTTCGTTGGCCGGCTTGCGGTGCTGCGCGGCAGCGTGCTGTACATCGACCCGCGCCTGCCAGCGATCCAGTTCCCAGACCAGGCCGCTGTTCAGGCGCAGCGGGGCGATGCGTGGCAGCGGCTCGCCACTGTCGAGGTTTTTCGCCCGTGTGTAGTCGCCCGACAGTTCCAGGGCGAAGCTGCCGTAACGGTTTTCTACCAGCTGCCAGCGGTCCTGGGCTTCGATGCCATAGAAGCGTGCGCGTACGCCCTGGTACTGGTATTCCGGGAAACCGTCGTGGTCATGATCGTGGTCGTGGCCATCCTCGTCATGATCGTGGTCATGCCCGCCCTCGCGCAGGTTACCGGTGCCGATCAGGCCGATATAGTTGCGGAAGTGGCTGTAGAACACCCCGACGCTACCCTTGTGGGTACCATTGTCGAAGCGCAGTGCCAGGTCTGTGGAGATGGCCTTTTCCTTGTTCAGGCCGGCATCGCCGACTTCAAAGGCACCGGTGGCCACGTGGGCGCCATTGGCATACAGCTCGTAGAAGGTCGGGGCACGCTCGGTGTAGCCAAGGCTGGCGGCCAGCGACCAGACCGGGTCGAGCTGGTACACCGCCCCTGAAGACAGGCTGAACGCGTTGAAGCTGCTGGCGCTGTCGGCCTCGGCGAAGTTTTCGTTGCCCTTGCCGTCCGGGTCCACGCGGGTATGTTCCAGGCGTGCACCCAGGCTCAGGTTCAGGCGCTCGGTCGCTTGCCACTGCTCCAGCATGAACAGCGCCAGGCTGTCGGTGTCGGTGTGCGGGACGAAGGCCTCCTCACCCAGGGCCGAGAACTGGTTGCGGCTGAGCTGTGCGCCGATCACGCCTTCCACTGGCCCGAGCGGCTGGTGACGGGCTTCGACGCGGGCCTCATAGCCCTTGTTCCTGAAGGTGGTATGAACTTCGCCTTGTTCAATTTCCCGGTGCTCGTAATCGGTGTAGCCGGCATCGACCTTGACTGAAGTAAACGGGCCGTCCAGGTCACGCAATTCAGAAGCGAAGGCGTAATGGTCCTGCTTCATGTCCAGGCGCACGCCGGGCTCGGCCACGGAGCCATAGTTGCTGTCGTAGCGGCTGTACGACAGGCCGGTGTAACCGTGTTGCCAATGGTAGGCCCCGCCCAGCGCACCGCCCTCCTGGCGACCGTCGCTGTTTTCCAGGCGGTGCTTGCTGCCCGGCTCGTCGGCGTCGCGGACCTTGGCACTGCGGGCATAACCAGGGATTCGCAGGTCGTTGAACTGGCGGCTGTTGGCATCCAGGTGCAGGGCGAAGGCACCGTTGCCAGTCTCCAGTTTGCCGGCGCTGCTGCGGGTGGTGTCGGCGCCGCCGTAACGCAGTTCACCGGCACCATGGATGCCGTCGATGGGAGCGTCCGGAATGCGATTGTCGAACGTGTTGACCACGCCGCCGATTGCGTTACCCCCGTAGAGCAGGGCGGCCGGACCGCGAACGATCTCGACCCGGTCGACGGTGACCGGGTCCAGCGGCACGGCATGGTCGTAGGACAGCGACGAAGCATCCAGGGCGCCGACGCCATTGCGCAGGATGCGAATGCGATCGCCATCCAGGCCACGGATGATCGGGCGGCTGGCGCCTGGGCCAAACCAGGTAGAGGCGACACCGGGCTGTTTGTTCAGGGTTTCGCCGAGGCTGCCGTGCTGCTGTTGCAGCAGGTCGTCGCCTTCCAGCACGGTAGTGGGAGTCGCCAGCTGGCGGTTACCCAGTGGATTGGCGGTGATGACCTGAGGTTCGAGTTCCACGGCCTGGCTGGGCGAGGCGGTCAGCCAGAGTGCGACGGCAAGGGGCGAGAGGCGAAGCGGTGTGTACAGCATGGGGATGGGGCGTTCCTTGGCAGGTGCTCATGTAATGTTACAACATAACATATTCATTCCAGCACAAAGTTTGCCTGCCTGGCCAGCGGTTTATCTGTTGATACGGCTGATCCCACCCACCGCTACACTCGTGTAAGGTGCGCATCTTTCCTACGGAGCACTGGCATGAGCACGGCCCAACACAACGCGCTGCACGGCAAGACCCTTGAGCAGATCCTCACTGAACTGGTGGCGCACTACCAATGGCAGGGCCTGGCCGAGCGCGTCGATGTGCGTTGTTTCAAGAGCAACCCGAGCATCAAGTCGAGCCTGACCTTCCTGCGCAAGACGCCATGGGCGCGGGAAAAGGTGGAGCAGCTGTACGTGAAACTGCAGCGCAACGCCTGAGATGCCCCGCCGTCCCTGGTTGACCGGCATCGCCGTGCTGGGCTGGTTCGGCCTGACCGTGCAGGTGTACCTGGTACTGCTGGCGCGTTGGCAGGAACAGGCCAGCCTGATTGGCGGCCTGATCAACGTATTCAGCTACTTTACCGTATTGACCAATACCCTGGCGGCGACGGTGCTGAGTTATGCGGCGTTTGGTCGGGACGGGGCTGGCAAGCGCTTCTTTCTCTCGCCGTCAGTAAGTTCGGCGGTGGCCACCAGCATCGTGCTGGTGGCGCTGGCCTACAGTGTGTTACTGCGCCATCTGTGGCAACCGCAGGGCTGGCAGTGGCTGGCGGACGAGTTGCTGCACGATGTCATGCCGGTGCTGTTTGCCTTGTACTGGTGGGTCGAAACGCCCAAGGGTACGCTGCGGCTATGGCACCTGCCGGCGTGGGCGCTGTACCCGATGGTGTATTTCGCCTATGCGCTATGGCGGGGCAGCGAGATTGGTGTGTATGCCTACCCATTCATCGACGTGGCAAGCCTGGGATACGCGCAAGTGTTGCGTAATGCCCTGGGGGTGCTGGCGGGATTCTGGGGGATCGGGCTGGTGCTGCTGGGGCTGGATAGGTGGGCTACGAGACGTTTACGTGTTCAATTGTAGGAGCGGCCTCGTGTCGCGATGGGGCGCATAGCGGCCCCTGTCTCCAACTTCGCCGTTGATGTTGCCGAGGGCCGCTTTGCGACCCCTTTCGCGACACACGGCCGCTCCTACGAGTCCGCAGTCCCATCGGCACGCCAGTAGGCTGCGGCTTTCAGCGCATTTTCCGGCAGCCCCTTTTCCAGCAACAGCGCCTTGGCCTGGCGGGTGAGGGCTTTTTCCAGTGCCACCCAGCCGTACAGGCGGCCTTGCGGCAAGCTCAGGTTCTGCACCAGGGCCAGCAGGTCTTCCTGGTGCCGACGTACCCAGATCACCTCCACCTGTGCCTTGCTCGGCAGCGGCTGGCGTTCCTGTTCGTCTTCGATCTGGATGATCGCCAGCACCTGGCGGCCTGGGGGTAATTCCTCCAACCGGCGGCCAATGGCCGGGATGGCGGTTTCGTCGCCGATCAGCACGTAGCTGTCGAAGATATCCGGTACTACCATCGACGCCCGCGGCCCGGCGATGTGCAGGGTTTGCCCAGGTGTGGCCTGTGCAGCCCAGGTGGAGGCAGGGCCATCGCCGTGCAATACGAAATCGATGTCCAGTTCGTTGGCCACCAGGTCGACGCGCCGTGGCGTGTACTCGCGCATGGTCGGCCGTGCGCCCCCGTCTTTGCCCAGGTTGCCGGTCTCGAGGGTCTGCTGCTGCTCGGGCGTTTCAGCGAATAACAGCTTGATATGGTCGTCGCTGCCCACACTGGTGAAACCTTGCAGCTCGGCCCCGCCCAAGGTGATGCGGCGCATGCGCGGGGTCAGCTCGGTGACCCGCACCACCTGCAGGCGGCGTTGGCGGATCTCATGGTTGACGCGGTGAATGGTGTCATTCATGGGGTGTCTCCCTGACGGGCTCGGTCGGCCCGGAAGCGATGGCCTTGGCGGCATGATTGAGCAGATCGCGGACCCGCTCGATTTCTTCCGGGGTCCAGCGGCCACTGTGCATGTGCAGTGCGTGGCGCAAGTTGCCGACCGCTTCATGGATTTCTGGCGGGCGGTCGTGGCCGCGCAGGGCCCGTTTGCTGACCTCGATGCGCATGCGCACGCCGTCCAGGGCGACGGCCTGTTCGGCCAGGGCGGTGCGGCCGGCATCGGTGATGACATAGAGGCGTTTGCTGCCCTGCGCCTGGCCGCTGATCAGTTCAGCCTCTTCGAGGAAATTCAGCGTGGGGTAGATAACCCCGGGGCTGGGGCTGTAGCTGCCGTCGAACAGGTTCTCGATCTGGCGGATCAGGTCGTAGCCATGGCCGGGTTGTTCGGCGAGCAAAGCCAGCATCAGCAGCTTGAGGTCGCCGGGGGCGAATACGCGTGGGCCGCGTTCGCCACGGCCAGGGCGCCGCTCGAAGGGGTCGTGGGGGGGATGTTCGCGCATGGGGACAAGTCTCCGTCGTTTGCGATATATCGTAAGATATTACTCAAGATATATCTAAAGACAAGTCCACAATTGCAGGTGATTATCATCTAGTTTTTTGATGGGTCCTCTATCGATTTACCGGCCTGCGCCGCCATCTGTGGCGGTTTGCACTCATTCGGATTGCCCGGTTGCAGGTAGGGCATGAGGATCGGGGCCATGCCCTTGAGCACTTGCACCGGTAGCGCCGAGGTGAAGGTGAAGGCTTCCGCCGAGCGCCCAGGTACGAACGCGGTCAAGGTGCCGAAGTGGTTGTCACCCAGGAAGAACACGAAGGTAGCGGTACGGTTCAACGAGCGTGAGCCGATCAGGCGGCCACCGGCGCCGAAGCTTTCGATGCGGTTGTCGCCGGTACCGGTCTTGCCGCCCATGACCAGTGGCGTGCCATCCTGCAGCTTGAAACTGCCGGAAATACGCCGCGCAGTGCCCGCATCCACCACTTGCGACATGGCGCCCTTGAGTGCACGTGCCACCTCGACCGGCAGAATCCGCACGCCGCGGTCCGGGTCGCTGACCAGTTTGGTCTCGTACGGCGTGTTGGCGGCGAAATGCAGGGTGTCGATGCGCAAGGTCGGCAGGCGCACGCCGTCGTTCTGGATGATCCCAACCAGTTCCGAGAGGGCGGCGGGGCGGTCGCCCGAGCTACCGATGGCGGTGGCCAGCGAGGGCACCAGGTGGTCGAATGGATAGCCCACACGCTTCCAACGCTGGTGAATGTCGAGGAACGCTTCGATCTCGACCATGGTACGAATGCGGCTGTCCCGCGCGCCCTGGTGGCGGCTCTTGAACAACCAGCCGTATACCTCCTGGCGTTCGAAGCGGCTGGCGTTGACCATTTCGCTCAAGGTCGAGCTGGGGTTCTTCAGCAGGTAACCGAGCAGCCACAGGTCCAGCGGGTGGACCTTGGCGATGTAGCCCTGGTCCGGCAGGTCGTACTTGCCGGGCCCGTAGGCGTCGTACATCTCCGACAGCCGGCCGTCGGTCAGTTTGCCCAGGGCAACCTTGTCACCCTTGAGGTGGGCGCGGACGAAGGCGTTGAAGGTTTCCTGCCCGGCCTCGGGGAACAGGTAGCGGTGCACCGCCGCCAGCCGTTGCGGGGTCACGCGCATGCTGTCAAGGAAGGTGTCCAGGCGCTGCTGCGAGGTCTTGCGCTGGTATTTCTTCCAGAAGCGCATCAGGTAGTTGGTGCCTTCCTTGTCGGCGAAGCGGGCCAGGTATTCCTGGCGGCGCGGGTCGCTGTCGTCCTTGAGCAACGGCAGGCGGTTGTACGGCTGCTGGTAGGTGACGTAGCGCACCAGGTCGCGCATCAGGCGGATGAACGGCAGGTTGATCGACTCTCGCAAGGCGTCCTTGAGGGTTGGGTTGCGGTTGTTGTCCTCCTTGCGGAAGTTGTTGAACACATGCATGCCGCCGCCGGTGAAGAAGGCCTCGCCGGTGTTGGCCGAATACTTGCGCTCCAGCGCGGCATCGAGCATGGCGTCAAGGCTCTGGTTCTTGCTGTTCTGCGCAAGCCATTCCAGCGACCATTGGGTGATGCGGTCGAGTTCGGCGACTTCGACTTTCTTCAGCTCGGCGGCAGGCTTGCCGGCATATTTGTCGTGCAGCTCGGCGATGATTTCCAGGTAGGTGGTGAGCACCCGCAGTTTGGCGGTGGAGCCCAGCTCCAGCTTGCTGCCTTCGTTGATGTCGAAGGGCTGGTCGGTGCTGTCGGTTTGCACGCGTACCCGCGAGCCATCGGCGGTGCGCTCGAACAAGGTAAAGCTGTAGCTCACCTGGTCGGTGGTCTTGGCCGTCAGCAAGCGCTCGCCGATCAGGCCCATTTGCGCAGCGAACGCCGGGTCGGCAAGGTTTTTCAGGTACTGGCTGACTTGCACCTGGAGGTCGGCCTGCAGGGTGCTGGTGGCCGACAGGTCGAGGCGGTCGAGGTCGTACAGCGGGCGGTTGAGCATCGCCGCCAGGCGGTTGCGCGCCAGGCTGATGCCCTTGTTGGTGACGATCGGCACGATGGTCGGTTGCGCCACCCAGTCGCGGTACACCGCCTTGCTGGCCAGCGCGGCGTTGGCCAGCGGCTGCTCGATGACCTTGTTGGCGGCCAGCACGCGAATGTGCGCATCGGTCAGCTCCGCCAGTTCGACCCGCCCCTTGGACAGGTAGTGCGAGGGGCGACGCTGGGCAATCATCAGTGACAGCACCTGGCGCAGGGCCAGGCCGCGCGTGGCCATGCTTTCGGGGTCGCTGGCGGTGGCGGTCAGGGCCTGGTTGACCTGGTCGAAATCGGCGCCGTACCAAACCCGCAGGCCTTCGGCCATGCCGTGCACCTCGCCATGCCCGGGCACGGCCGACAGCGGCACGCTGTTGAGGTAGTCACGCACGATACGCTGGCGTGCCTCGGTGGTGTCGGGGCCGCCCTGGTAGGCGCGCACGCTGGCAGAAATCATCTGGCGGATCTTTTCGGCGCCCGACACCGTCAGGCCATCCGGTGAATGCCGGTACTTTTCCAGCTGCGTGGCCAGGGTACTGCCGCCCGCAGACTGGCCGGGCAGGGCCAGGTACTTGGCCACCTGGCTGTAGGCCGCCTTGGCGAAGCGCGGCCAGTCCACGGCCGGGTTGTTGCGTGGGTCCTTGGTGTCGAGCAGGTCGCGGTTCTCGATGAACAACAGGCTGTTGACCATCACTGGCGGGATCGATGCGAAGTCCGGATACAGGTGTTGCGGGTACTTGTACTGGTACAGCATGTCGCCGCGGCAGTCGGTAATCGACAGCCCCGCCTGGATTTTCTCGATGTAGGGGGCAAACAGCCCATGCTCGACATAATTCATCAGCGCCGGCGAGAAGCGCACCTGCTCGCTGATCAGGTAGTCGCGCTTGAGCAGGCGCGGCAGGAATTCACCCAGGGCGCTGTAGCCCAGGCGTTTGTCGAACGGCCCCTCACCGGGGTAGATGATGGCATCGCTGGGGCCTGGCTGCAGCGAGTAGGTGAGGGTGGTGGCCAGCTTGCTGAATTCCCGCGATTGCAGGTTGGAGGTGCGGAACTCGTCATACGCAGCGAAGCCGATGGCCACCAGCGCCACCAGCAGGATGAGGATGATCAGCCGCCACCACAGCCGACGTTGACGGGGTGATTCGGGTTGTGGCGTCTCGGCCGGAGGTAGGTCGGGTGCTTCCGTTCTGGTTGGTTCCGATTGCCACAGTGCGCCCATAGTCTTCTATCCGGCCAAGTATTTTCGTCTTGCTTGTCTGAAGCTTAGACGTTGAGCGGGGCAGGTGAAAAATTTGTAGGGAGCCGAGAAAAGTGCCGCGGGGCTATGCGGCTTTGGTGTGGGTTTCTTCGTCCGGCGATGTTGCTATGGTGCCGCTGCGGTTTTCACGGCCGCTGCGTAGGCCCGGAAAACTCGCTGATTATTCCGCTATATACAGCGACAATCCCTGCAACGGTGTTCCTATACTGCTTGCCCCTTCGCCCAGCCGGACGCTCTATTCCGGCGCTCGGACCGGCCCACGAGGCCAGTTCGGCAAGCCGACGCCAGGTCTATCGGCCTGGCCGATGCTGCACGAAGGTCAAATCCAATAACAAAACGAGGTTGTATTGCTATGCCAGTCGGCAACCATCCTGCCCACGGCCAGGCCATTGAAGGCGGCCCGCTCAAGCGTGAACTGGGCGAACGACATATCCGCCTGATGGCGCTGGGCGCCTGTATCGGTGTCGGTCTTTTCCTCGGTTCGGCCAAGGCCATCGAAATGGCCGGCCCGGCCATCATGCTGTCCTACATCATCGGTGGCCTGGCCATCCTGGTGATCATGCGCGCCCTTGGCGAAATGGCCGTGCACAATCCTGTCGCTGGCTCGTTCAGCCGCTACGCCCAAGACTACCTCGGCCCGCTGGCGGGCTTCCTGACCGGCTGGAACTACTGGTTCCTGTGGCTGGTGACCTGTGTTGCGGAGATTACCGCGGTAGCCATCTACATGGGCATCTGGTTCCCCGACGTACCGCGCTGGATCTGGGCCCTGGCGGCACTGGGCAGCATGGGCGCGGTCAACCTGGTGGCGGTGAAGGCGTTCGGTGAGTTCGAGTTCTGGTTCGCCCTGATCAAGATCGTCACCATCATCGCCATGGTCCTTGGTGGCATTGGCATCATTGCCTTCGGCCTGGGCAATGACGGCGTAGCGGTGGGTATCTCCAACCTGTGGAGCAACGGCGGCTTCATGCCCAACGGCGTCACTGGCGTGCTGATGTCGCTGCAGATGGTAATGTTCGCCTACCTGGGCGTGGAAATGATCGGCTTGACCGCGGGTGAAGCACGCAACCCGCAGAAGACTATTCCGCACGCCATCGGCTCGGTGTTCTGGCGCATCCTGCTGTTCTACGTCGGTGCGCTGTTCGTGATCCTGTCGATCTACCCCTGGAACGAAATCGGCAGCCAGGGCAGCCCGTTCGTAATGACCTTCGAGCGCCTCGGTATCAAGACCGCCGCCGGCATCATCAACTTCGTGGTGATTACCGCCGCGCTGTCCTCGTGCAACGGCGGCATCTTCAGCACCGGGCGCATGCTCTACAGCCTGGCACAGAACGGCCAGGCCCCGGCAGCCTTCGCCCGCACCTCGAAGAACGGCGTGCCGCGCAATGCGCTGCTGCTGTCGATCGGCGCGCTGCTGCTGGGCGTGCTGGCCAACTATCTGGTGCCGGAGAAGGTCTTTGTCTGGGTCACTTCGATCGCCACCTTCGGCGCAATCTGGACCTGGGTGATGATCCTCCTCGCGCAACTGAAGTTCCGCGCCGGCCTCAGCAGCGCCGAACGCAAGGCACTGAAGTACCGCATGTGGCTGTGGCCGCTGAGCTCCTACCTGGCGCTGGCCTTCCTGGTGCTGGTGGTCGGCCTGATGGCGTACTTCGAAGATACCCGCGTGGCGCTGTATATCGGCCCGGCGTTCCTGGTCCTGCTGACGGTGCTGTATTACACGTTCCGCCTGGCTCCGCGTGACAAGCAAGCAGCAGCCACTGCTGCCTGACAACGACGTCCCGCTCACACGACAACGCCTGGCACGAGGGGTTGCCCGCGTGCCAGGCACGTTGGTCACCAGCTTGCCAGGCGACGTCAGCGTGCGTTGACTCGCTGCGTCAACTGGCATTTTTGTCAGTAGTGCGCCGTTCTGGCTTCATCTAAGTTGGCCTTCAGTCCAAACGTGAAGGCCTGAGCCATGGCTGCGTTTTTCAAGTACCTGCTGGTGGGCGTGTGCAACACCGCTATCCATGCAGCAGTGTTCATCAGCATGCTGGCGCTTGGCGGCGATCAGGCCGTGAGCAACCTGGTCGCCTTCACCGTGGCGCTGTCATTTTCGTTTCTGGCCAATGCCAGGTTCACCTTCCGGGTACCCCTGTCACTGTCGCGCTACCTGTGGTTCGTGGCAGGGATGGGCAGCCTCAGCGTGTCGTTGGGCTATCTCGGCGATCGTCTCGGCTGGCAGCCAATGGTTACGGTCATGCTGTTCTCTTTGCTCAGCCTGGTGCTGGGCTTCCTGTTCTCGCGATGGGTCTTCAGGGAAAAGCGCGGATGGATATTTCGCTGATCGTGCCGGTATTCAATGAAGAAAAGGCGATCAGGCCGTTCTATGACGCCGTTCGCCAGGCGCTGGCCAATGAAGCCGATCAGGTCGAACTGGTTTTCATCAATGATGGCAGCCAGGACGGGACCGAACGGCAGATTCGCCAACTGATCGCGGGTGACCCTGATGTTTCACTGATCGACTTGTCACGCAACTTCGGCAAGGAAGCCGCGCTGTTCGCCGGGCTGGATCAAGCCAATGGCGATGCCGTCATTCCAATCGACGTCGACTTGCAGGATCCGATCGAAGTCATTCCACAGCTGATCGAACAATGGCGGGCAGGCTTCGATGTGGTACTTGCCAAACGCCGTGACCGCTCGTGCGACAGCTACTTGAAGCGTTTTACCGCAGCGATTTTCCACTTCCTGCTGAACCGCATATCGCAGATTCGCATCGAGGAAAATGTCGGTGACTTTCGCTTGCTCGACCGTAAAGTCGTGGACGTGATCAGGTCGATGCCCGAGCAGCAACTATTCATGAAAGGCGTGTTGTCCTGGCCTGGGTTCAGCACCGCAGTGGTCGAGTACGAACGTTGTTCGCGAACGGAAGGGAAAAGCCGTTTCAATGGTTGGAAACTGTGGAATCTGGCGCTGGACGGGATTACCTCGTTCAGTACCGTGCCATTGCGACTGTGGACTTATGTCGGGGGGATGGTTGCATTGCTTGCGCTGGCTTCGGCGGCATACCAGGTGCTGGAAAACTGGCTGTTTGGCAGCCCCGTGCCGGGATACCCATCATCGATGACTGCCATTCTTTTCCTCGGCGGCGTACAACTGATCGGCATCGGCGTGTTGGGTGAGTACATCGGGCGCATCTACATGGAGTCCAAGCATCGGCCGCGCTACGTTATCCGCGCCGTGGCGGGTCGCCGTAGAACGCAACAGGAGCGGCCGGTATGCAAGGGGAATTGATATACCAAGCCTGCCGTTGCCGTGCGCCCGCGGCGCCATGAGTCTGCCTTCGCCGCTTCGGCGCGGCACACTCGATTGCATTACTGGCCGGTGCCAGGTTGGCGTCAGACCCCTTCACAGCAGAGCGTTGACCATGACCAAAACTACTCGCAGCAGCTGGCTGCTGGCGTGTCTGGGCGTCGTCAGCCTGGCATGCATCGCGCGTCTTTATCAGGTAACACAACCTGTACTGTGGTTGGACGAGGCCTATTCCGTGACCTTGGCGGCCATGCCGCTCGAACAGATCATCTGGCATACCGCCCGGGACGTGCATCCGCCGTTGTATTACCTCTTGCTGCATTACTGGATGCAGGCGTTCGGCGACAGTGTGCTGGCTGTCCGTGGGATGAGCGTGCTTTTCGGCTGCCTCAGTGTAATCGTCGCAATCCGAATGGCGTCTCTGCTGGCCGATCGCAAGGTTGCGCTGATTTCAGGCCTTTTACTGGCTCTGCTTCCGGTTGCGGTGCGTTACAGCCAGGAAGCACGCATGTACGCGCTCACCGGTTTCTTGCTGCTCGCCGCAACGCTGATGCTGATGCGTTGGGCCATGCGTCCGGACCGTCACCGCTTTCTGGTTGGGTATGGCTTGTTGGTGACGGCAGCCTTGTATAGCCACTATTTTTCGATATTCGCAGTGGCTTCGCACTGGTTGTATGTGCTGTCTTGCGCTCGCTCGCAGGGCCTGCAACTGATTCGCTCACGTGCATGGTGGCTGTGCAACGTGTCGATCGCCCTGGGTTTCCTGCCTTGGTTGCCGAGCCTCTGGGGGCAATTCGGGCACACCAATGCCTACTGGGTCGTCTGGATACCTGAGGTCACGTTGCAGACACTGCCCTCGACACTTTGGCTGTTTTTTGCATTGGGCGCGGGGCAGGACTTTGTGCGTGGGATGTTCTGGCTTGTTCCTCTGTTGATACTGGCCGCGTCACTTTTCGCTGTGACACGCGACCCCTATCCGATGAAACCTGCTGCATTGATCTTCGCCGTGAGTTACGTACCGCTGCTGTTGGTATGGCTGGGCTCGTTCAATGTCTCGGTATACGTGATTCGCTATTTGTCCTTCGCCGGTAATGGAATGCCGGTTCTGTTGGCCCTGACGATTGGGCGGCTACTTGCGCAGACACGTTTGTGGGTGCTGGCGCTTCTGGTCTGCTTGATCTGGCAAGGGGCAGGTTTGCATCGCCTGTACACCGAACAGAACAACCTCAACGGAACCCCGGACTGGCGTGGTATTCGGCTGGATGCAGTGCTCGAACAACTTCAGCGACAGTGGCAAGCCGGTGACGTCATTGTGGTGGGTAACTCGTTCTGGTACCTGACTGTCCATTACTACAACAAGACTGCAAGCGAGGTGCTCATTTTTGATGAAGGAAAGCGCGGCGACAACTCGGGGACGCACGCGTCCAGCTTTGGCTGGAAATCATTGTTCTATCCCCAATCAGAGCAGATCTTGGTTCCTGACTTGAGCAAGCTGGTTTCCAGTTCCGGGAGAATCTGGTGGATAGATGTCAAGACAGCCCAAGGGGCCGAGCAGCGCTTGCCTGACACGTGGGTGCTGAAAGAACAGTTCACGAGGGGCAAAGCCCGCGCCACATTGTTCGCCCAGGCTACCCCGCAGGCTGCGGTCTCGCCCATGTGCTGGCTTGCCAGCGATAAGGGCAATGCAACAAACGGCGCTCACGGTGTGTCGCGCAGCAATTTCTGCCGCCAGCCTTGCTGCTCCTGGGCCGGCGCTTCGACCAGGAACGAATAGCGTCCGGCCACCCGCACCGCCACCGCTACCCCATCGCGATACAACAGGCGGTTGCCAGTGACCGCCGGCACCTTCGCTCCCGGCAGCAACGACCCGATCAGGTTCAATGGGTCACTGGCACTCACTGCCACCAGCGCGCCGTCTCGCTCACGCCGCCGTACTTGCCGCAGCAGGCCCACCGCTTCCGGCAAGGCGAATTGTTCACCCGCCAGCCCGGCAATGAAGCGCCCGCCACGAATCTCGCCGCGCGCCTCCAGCTGGTGGTAGCAGCGCAGCAGCTCGCGCCACGGCGGCAGCACGTCACTTTCGCGCTCAAGCAGCCGCCAGCAGACCACGCCATAGCGTCTCAGCAGGGCCCGGGCGATGTGCTCCAGGCGCTGGCTGTCGTCCACCGCACCCCGGCGCAACAGGGCCCAGCGCCCGGCATGGGCCATGCTGCTGGCCAGCGGCGGGTGGCCACGTCGGCTGTTGCGGGAGGTACGTTTCGCCGCCGGGGTGATCAGGCTGCGCAGGCCGGCGAAACTGTCGGCCCCCACAAGGCCGGCGCCCACCAATTCTTGCAAGGCCGTTTCCAGTTCGCTGGGCAGCAGGTGGGCGTGGGTCAGTTCGTCGAAGAACAGCGCGCCCTGTGCCTGCAGCACCTCGTGCACGCGCTGTGCCCGCGGGCCGAGGCTGTCCAGCGCGGGCACCGGGGCAAGGCTGCGCCACACATGCAGGTGTTCGCGCGGTAGCAGCACCAGCGGTGTGCTGGACAAGGTACTGCTCGACACCGTGGTGGCCAGGCGGCTCCAGGCAAACTGCCCGCTGCGACAGGCATCGTCGAGCCAGTGCGGGCTGTAGTCCTTGATGCGTGCCGGCAGCAGCTCGGCTTCCCAGGCGCCGGCAGCACTCGGAAAGCCTTGCAACTGGCCCAGTACCTCGGCCACGGCTTGCGGCCCGCGCAGGCGCTGCTCAGCGGCCAGGTGCTGCCAGTCGAACAGGAAACGCATGAAGTCCTGCAGGCTGACCGGCTCGATTTCCCGGCGCAGGCGTTTGACCGTGTAGCGGTGGATGCGCGCCAGCAAGTGGCGCTCGCACCATTGCAGCTCGCTCGCGCCGGGGCTGAAATGCCCACGCAGTACATAGCCTTCGGCTTCCAGGCGGGCCAGCGCCTGTTCGATCGCCGCTAACGGCTTGCCCAGCGGTGCGGCTATCTGTGCCTGGGTCAGCGGGCCATGGCCACTGAGGCGGGCGCGCAGCAGCTCGACCAGCGCAGTATCCGCCTCGCCGGCCTGATCGAAGCCTGGCAAGACCGGCAGCGCAGGGTGCAGACGGGCGCCGGGGTACAGCACCTGAAACAGGCTCAAGCGCTCACGCGCCAGCCACAGCCCTTCCTCCACCAGGCACATCGCCCGCCCGGCGTCGGCCAACTGGCGCAGCAGCATGTCCCAGCAGGCATTGCCCTGTACTTCCGCCTGGCTGATGGCCCCCAGCCCCATCAACGCTTCATGCATTTCGTCGGCATTACCTGGCTGCGGCCAGGCTTCAGCAGCGACAGCAGCAATGGCATCGGCATCCAGCGCGCCCAGGTCGTCGCCGCTGTGCACGTCGTTCCAGCGCCGGTTGAGTACCGCCTGGGTGCGCCGTTCTTCCAGTGGCGCGTCATCCAGGAAGGCATACGGGCGGGCGTTGAGAATGGCGGCCGCCAGCGGTGAAGGGGCTGGCAGGTCACGGCACAGCAGGCGCACCGCACCGCTTTCCATGCGCCGCAGCAGCGCCAGCCAGCCTTCGCTGTCCATCGCTTCGTGCAGGCAGTCGTCCAGGGTTTGTTCGACCAGTGGGTGATCGGGAATCTGCCGCTCGCCGACGAGGTTTTCCAGGCAGGCGATCTGGTCGGGGAACACCGCCGCCACCAGGTCTTCGCTTTTTATCCGCTGCACCTGTGGCGCCACCTTGCGCCCGCCGATGAAGCGCGGCAAGGCCATGGCCACGCTGGCGTTCCAGCGCCAGCGCACGCCGAACAACGGCGCATCGAGCAACGCCTGGACGAGGATCGGCTCGGCGCTGCGGCTGTTCAGGTAACGCCATACCTCGTCCAGTTCGAAACTGTGGCTGGTGGACAGCGACAGCACGATGGCGTCCTCGCTGGCCGCTGCCTGCAACTCGAAATTGAAGGTGCGGCAGAAGCGCTTGCGCAGGGCCAGGCCCCAGGCGCGGTTGATGCGGCTGCCGTAGGGGGAATGGATGATCAGCTGGGTGCCGCCGGACTCATCGAAGAAGCGCTCCATCACCAGGGTTTCCTGCGAGGGCAGGGCGCCGAGCACTTCACGGGTGCGGGCCAGGTAGTCCAGCAATTGGCTGGCGCTGCCCTGGCCCAGTTCGAAGGTTTCCTGCAACCACGCCAGCACCTCGGCCAGGTTGCCGCCGGCCTGCGCCAGGTGCTGATCGATCTGCGCCTGTAGCCGCGCCACTGCGGCAGACAGCTCGTCGCTGCGCCCTGGCGCCTCGCCCAACCAGAACGGAATGGTCGGCGGCAGGCCATGTGCATCTTCCACCCGCACCCGGCCCGGTTCCACGCGCAGGATGCGATAGGAGGCGTTACCCAGCTGGAAGATATCGCCGGCGATGCTTTCCACGGCGAAGTCTTCGTTGACGCTGCCGATGTTCAGCGCCTGTGGCTCGAGCAACACGGCGTAGTCGGCATTGTCGGGGATGGTGCCGCCACTGGTCAGCGCGGTCAGCTGGCTACCACGACGGCCACGCAGGGTACCGCTGACTGCATCGCGATGCAGGTAGGCACTGCGCACGCCCTGGCGGCCGTTGTAGCCTTCGGCAAGCATGCGCAACAGGGCCTGGTAGTGTTGCAGGTCGAGTTCGGCATAGGGTGTGGCCTGGCGCAGGCAGTCGTACAGGGCCAGTTCATGCCACGCCTGGTTGCTGGCCTCGGCAACGATCTGCTGGGCCAGTACGTCCAGTGGCGCGCGGGGAATGTGCAATTCATCCAGCTCGCCGCGGCGGACGCAGTCGAGCAGGGCTACGCATTCGATCAGGTCGTCGCGCGAGGTCGGGAACAGGCGCCCCTTGGGCACGCCGTCGACCTGGTGGCCGGCGCGGCCAACCCGCTGCAGAAAGGCGGCGATCGAACCTGGCGAGGCTATCTGGCAGACCAGGTCGATATCGCCGATGTCGATGCCCAGCTCCAGTGACGCGGTGGCTACCAGCACCTGCAACTGGCCGTTTTTCAGGCGTTGCTCGGCATCCAGGCGCAGTTCCTTGGCCAGGCTGCCATGGTGCGCGGCCACCGCCTCCTTGCCCAGCCGATCACCGAGGTGGCGAGTGATGCGCTCGGCCAGGCGCCGGGTATTGACGAACACCAGGGTGGTACGGTGTGCCCTTGCCAACTCGGCCAGGCGGTCGTAGACCAGGCCCCAGACATCGGTGGCCATCACTGCGCCAAGCGGTACCGGTGGCACTTCGATGGCCAGGTCGCGCTGCCGTGCATGGCCGACGTCGACGATCGCGCAGGGGCGCCCGGTGCCGACCAGGAATTGCGCCACCCGCTCTACCGGGCGCTGTGTGGCCGACAGGCCGATTCGCCGCAGCGGCTGGTTGCACAGCGCCTGCAGGCGTTCCAGGGTCAATGCCAGGTGGGCGCCGCGCTTGTTGCCGGCCAGGGCATGGATTTCATCGACGATCACCGTGTGTACACTGGCCAGGCCTTCACGGCCCGAAGCCGAACCCATCAGCACATAGAGCGATTCGGGGGTGGTCACCAGGATGTGCGGTGCCAGCTTGCGCATGGCGGCGCGTTCCTTTTGTGGTGTGTCGCCGGTGCGCACGGCCGTGGTGATGCGTGGCGCGCTCAGGCCCTGTTCGGTCAACGCCTGGCTGATGCCTTCAAGCGGCGCCTGCAGGTTCAGGCGAATATCGTTGGACAGCGCCTTGAGCGGCGAAACATAGATCACCTGGGTTTGCGCAGGCAGCTCGCCCTGCTGCTCCAGGCCTTGGCGGAACAGTTCGTCGAGTACGGCCAGAAAGGCGCTGAGGGTCTTGCCCGAGCCGGTCGGTGCCGCCAGCAGCAGCGACTGGCCTGCGTGTACCAGCGGCCAGGCACTGGCCTGGGCGTCGGTTACCGTGGCGAAATGGCGACGGAACCAGGTACGCACGGCGGGGTGGAACAGCTCGAGCACCGGGTGCTGTTTGGCGGGCAGGTTCATGGGATGGTTATGGCGGGTGTGGGGCGGGTTGGCAAGGGGCCGTTCGTCTGGCTGGGCGTCTGTCACCTGTGCCGGCCCTTTCGCGGCTGCCGCAAGGGCTGGCCTTGTCAGGCCAATGAGCCCATGGGATCCTGCCCGGCTGTTGATTCAAGTGAGCCGAACCCATGCCCAACACTATCCGCATCGCCGCGGCCCTGCTGATCGACCCCCAGGGCCGTACCCTGCTGGTGCGCAAGCGTGGTACCCAGGCGTTCATGCAGCCCGGTGGCAAGATCGATGCTGGCGAAACCCCGGTCGAGGCGTTGGTGCGCGAGCTGGATGAGGAGCTCGGCCTGCGTGTCGACCCGGCCCAGGCAGTGCACCTGGGCCAATTCAGCGCCCCGGCCGCCAATGAGCCGGGCTTTCAGGTGCAGGCCGAACTGTTCCGTGTCGACTGCGTTGCAGCCGTGGCCCCGGCTGCGGAAATCGAGGAGGTGGTATGGCTGAGCGCCGAGCAGACGCCCGCCATGCACTTGGCACCCTTGACCCGCGACCTGATCCTGCCGTTGTACTACCAGGCGCTCAGCGCACCGCGCTGACCCCATCGAGGGTGGCGAACGAGGTGTCCTTGGCCGTCAACAGGAAGTCGCGCATGTACGGCGCATCCAGCATATCGGTGCGCACTGCGGCATAAAGCGTGGCGAACAGGCCTTTCTCGCCCAGGCGCTTGCCCTTGACGTAGCCGCGCGAGCTGTATTCATGCAGCGCCCAGTGTGGCATGCCGCACACACCACGGCCGCTGGCCACCAGTTGCATCATCATCACCGTCAGTTCCGAAGTGCGTACGGCGGCCGGCTCGATGTCGGCGGGCTCCAGGAAACGGGTAAAGATATCCAGGCGGTCACGTTCTACCGGGTAGGTGATCAATGTCTGGTCGAGCAGGTCCTGCGGCACGATGTAGGGCTTGCTGGCCAACGGGTGCTGGTTGGCCACCGCCAGCATCGCCTCGTAGGTGAACAGCGGCACGTAGGTGATGCCCGCCAGGTCCACCGGATCGGAGGTCACCACCAGGTCGAGGTCACCACGGGCCAAGGCTGGCAGCGGGGCAAAGGCAAAGCCGGAGGCGAGGTCCAGTTCCACTTCCGGCCAGGCATCCCGGAACTGGTCGATGGTCGGCATCAGCCACTGGAAGCAGCTGTGGCATTCGATGGCCATGTGCAGGCGCCCGGCGGTGCCACCGGCCAGGCGGGCGATGTCACGTTCGGCGCTGCGCAGCAGCGGCAGGGTGGCATCGGCCAGTTGCAGCAGGCGTAGCCCGGCGCTGGTGAAGCGAATCGGCTTGGTCTTGCGCACGAACAGCGGCATGCCCAGGCGCTCTTCCAGTTCCTTGAACTGGTGCGAAAGAGCGGACTGCGTCAGATGCAGGCGTTCGGCGGCCTCCACCAGGCTGTCGGCCTCGCGCAGGGCATGAAGGGTTTTCAGGTGGCGGATCTCCAGCACAGCGACTCCGGGGGTTCAATCTGGGGGAAACAGGGAATGAGTTGAGTTTCCCTCATGTTGCAACCGCTGTCGACTGGGCGTTTGGTCACACCGCCTGGCGGGCGTCATCAAACTGTAACCGGACTGTGGCAGCGCGCCCGAACAGAATTCATCAGAATCGCGCTCTACTGGGGATCTGCATTCTGGTGTTTCTTTCATGCGGGCATTTTGGCTTTTTGTTTTCTTCGTACTCAGCGTACCTGCGGGATTCGCCGAGCAGCGCTGTGACGCCCAGGCGCCGGTACAGCGCGCCGAACTGGGGGCGGTGAGCCTGGTCTACCAGAGCGTCGGCGCGCCGCGCGACCCGGTCCTGTTGCTGGTCATGGGCCTGGGCGGGCAGCTTATCCATTGGCCGGACGACGTGGTCGAGGCGCTATGCCGCCAGGGCTTTCGGGTGATTCGCTACGACAACCGCGATGTCGGCCTGTCGCGCTGGAACCAACTGCCACCGTCGGCCAACCTGACGGTCGAACTGCTGCGCTACAAGTTGGGGCTGCCGGTGGCTGCGCCCTATACCCTGACCGACATGGCGGGCGACGGCTTGCGCCTGATGGACGCGCTGGGGGTGCGCCAGTTCCATGTGCTGGGGGTGAGCATGGGCGGCATGATCGCCCAGCACCTGGCGGCCATGGCGCCAGGGCGTGTGCGCAGCCTGACGCTGGTCATGTCCAGTTCAGGGGCGGCGGGTTTGCCGGCGCCGGCCCCGGCGCTGGTGCAGCTATTGGCCCGGCGCAGCGCAGCGAACCGCGAGGTGGCCATCGAGCAACAGGCCGACCTGCTGGCCGCGCTGGGCAGCCCCGAGGTACCGGACGACCGTGCCGCCTTGCTGCAGCAGGCGGCGGTGGCCTACGACCGCGCGTTCAACCCTGACGGGGCCAAGCGCCAGATCATGGCGATACTGGCCGAGCCGAGCCGGGTCGAGTTGCTTGACCAGTTGCGGGTGCCGGCCCTGGTGGTGCATGGCACGGCCGACCCGTTGCTGCCGGTGATGCACGGCGTGCACCTGGCGGCGCATATCCAGGGCAGCCAGCTGCGCTTGATACCGGGGTTGGCGCATCGCTTCCAGGAGCCGTTCAAGGCGCCGCTGCTGGGGGCGGTGTTGCCGTACCTGGAGGCGCACCGGCAGGACATCACGCATATCGCCGGGCTGTGAACTTCCATCCCTCAAGGCTGTGCGATCCCTGTAGGAGCGGCCTTGTGTCGCGAAAGGGCCGCAAAGCGGCCCCGGCAATATTCGCGGCGAAGCTGAAACCGGGGGCCGCTACGCGCCCCCATCGCGACACAAGGCCGCTCCTACAAGGGCCGCGTCAGCCGACCTGCCTCGGTGCGCAGCACTACCACACCCGCACCGAGGGCGGCTTTGAAGAGCAGATCCACGTTGTCTTTCCAATTGCGGGTCGAGGTCAGCCGAGGCCGTATTTCTTTACCTTGTCGAACAGCGTGGTCTTGGCCATGCCCAGCTCCTGGCTGGCCTGGCTGAGGTTGCCGCCCGTACGTTGCAGCGCATCGCTGAGCAGGTTGCGCTCGAATGCTTCCACCGCCTCGGCAAAGCCCAAGCCCTGGCTGGCACCGCCGCTGGGGCCTTTCTTGAAAGCGGGCAGGCCAAGGGCGTAGCGTTCGGCCACGTTGCGCAACTCGCGCACGTTGCCCGGCCAGTCATGTGCCATCAAGCGTGACAGGGTCTGGCTGTCCAGCGTTGGTGTTTCACGGTCGAAGCGCAGGGCCGACTGCTGCAGGAAGTGTTCGAACAGTTGCAGGATGTCTTCGCGGCGCTCGCGCAACGGCGGCAATTCCAGGGTGACCACGTTCAGCCGGTAGTACAGGTCGCTGCGGAACTGGCCGCTCTGGCCCATGGCATCCAGGTCGGACTTGGTTGCAGCGATCACCCGGCAATCCACCGGAATGCTCTGGTTCGAGCCCAGCCGTTCCAGGGTGCGCTCCTGCAGTACGCGCAACAGCTTGATCTGCAGGTTGATCGGCATGCTTTCCACTTCGTCGAGGAACAGCGTGCCACCGTTGGCATGTTCGATCTTGCCGATGCGGCGTTTGCCAGCACCGGTGAAGGCATTGGCCTCATGGCCGAAAATCTCGCTTTCGAACAGGTTTTCCGGCAGGCCGCCACAGTTCAGGGCCACGAACGGCTGGCCGTGGCGGCGACTGAAGTCGTGCAGGCAACGGGCGACCAGCTCCTTGCCGGTACCGGTCTCGCCTTCGATCAGGACGTTGGCCGAGGTATCGGCCACGTTGGCAATCAGCTCACGCAACTGCTCCATCGCCGACGAGCGGCCAATGATGCGACCCTCCAGGCTGCTTTGCTCTGCCAGCTGGCGGCGCAGGGCGACCACTTCGCGCGATAACCCGCGCTGTTCCAGGGCGCGGCGCACCACGTCGACCAGGCGTTCGGGGGAGAACGGTTTCTCCATGAAGTCGTAGGCGCCATTGCGCATGGCGCCGACCGCCATGTCGATATCGCCATGGCCGGTGATCAGTACCACCGGCAGGCTGCGATCGCGGGCCTTGAGGCGGTTGAGCAGCTCCAGGCCATCGATGCCCGGCAGGCGGATATCACTGACGACGATGCCGGCGAAGTCGTCGCCGATGCGTTCCAGTGCCTGCTCGGCGCTGCCCACGCCTTCACAGGCGATGTCTTCCAGGGCCAGTGCCTGTTGGCAGCCGAGCAGCACATGCGGGTCGTCTTCGACGATCAGGACGGTAAGAGGCGCTTGGTTCATGGATGCTCTGCCGATTCGCTAGGGGGGGAGACCAGCGGCAGGGCCAGGACGAAGGCCGTGCCGCCGCTGGCGGGATGCTCGACGTTGAGGCTGCCCTTGGCGGCGGCGGCAAGGCTCGCCGACAGGGTCAGGCCCAGGCCCAGGCCGTGTTCGCCCGGTTTGGTGGTGAAGAAGGGTTCGAACAGGTGCTTGCGCGCCTCGCTGTCGATGCCGTGGCCATTGTCGCGCACCTGCAAACGGTACTTGTCACCCTGCAGTTCGCCTTCGAGCCACAGTTGCGGCAGTGGCTGCGCCGCCATGGCATCCAGGGCGTTGCCGATCAGGTTGACCAGGATCTGCTCCAGGCGGGTCTGGTCGATGGCCAGCTGCTGGTCATCGAATTGGCTGTGCACCTGCAGGTGGCAGGCACTGATGCGGTTGGCCAGCACCTGCAGGGTGGCCTCGACCGCCTTGGCCAGCGAGGCCTGGCCGCTGTCGTCGCCGCGCCGGGCGAACGAGCGCAGGCTGGCGGTAATGCGGCCCATGCGGTCGATCAGGTCGTTCATGGTGCGCAGGTTGGTGCTGGCGGTTTCCAGCGCCCCGCGTTCGAGAAAGCGCACGGTGTTGCCGGACAAGGTGCGCAGCGCCGCCAGTGGCTGGTTCAGTTCATGGGCAATGCTGGTGGACATCTGCCCGATGGCGGCCAGCTTGCCGGCCTGCACCAGCTCATCCTGGGCGTGGCGCAGGGTCTGCTCGGCATGCCGGCGCTCGCGAATCTGGCCCTTGAGGCGTTCGTTGCTGGCACGCAGGTCGGCAGTGCGCTCGGCAATCCGTCGCTCCAGCTGGCTGTTGGCTTCCTGCAGCGCCTCGCGGGCTGCCAGGCGCGTGGCGATCACCTTGCGCCGCTCGTTCCAGGCAATGCCCAGGATCGCCAGCAAGGCGAAGGCCACGCCCACCAGGATACCCTGCACCATGGACTCGCGGCGCAGGTCCTGCAGTGGCGTCAGCAGGGTGAAGTGCCAGGGCGTATCGGCCAGGCGCCGGGTCTGGGCCAGGTAGGTCATTTCGCGGGCCTTGCCCTGGGCGGTTTCGCTGTTGGCCGGGAAGGTCAGTTTTTCCACGCCGTCTGCCAGGATTTCCCGGGCCAGCGGCTGCAGCTCGTTCAGTGGCCACCAGTAGTATTGCAGGCTGCGCGCCAGGCGCTCCTTGATCTGTGGTGTCAGCGGGCGTACCGACTTCAGGCGCCGAGCCGGGTCGCTGGAAAGGATGATGATGCCGTTTTCATCGCTGACGAACGCCTCCAGGCGGGCCCGTTGCCAACGCTCCTCGAGGGTGTCCAGGCGCACCTTGATCACCGCCACGCCGATGATCTTGCCGTGCTCCTCAAGGCCATGGGCGAGGTAGTAGCCGGCCTCCCCGGTGGTGCTGCCGATGCCATAGAAGCGCCCGGGCTCGCCGCGCACGGCAGTCTGGAAGTAGGCGCGGAACGACAGGTCTTCGCCGAGGAACGAGTCGGCATCGCGCCAGTTGCTGGTGGCCTGCACCCGACCATTGGTATCGAGCACGAAAATGGCCCGGCTGCGGCTGCGCCGGTTCAGGCCTTCGAGGTATTCGTTGACGGTCTGACGCGAACCGCCATCAGGGTCGGTGAGCAGCTGCGAGACGCTGTCTTCCAGCTCAAGCAGGCTCGGCAGGTAGGTGTACTTGCTGATTTCGCTTTCCACCGTGCGCGCGTGCAGCTCCAGCTGGCGTTCGCCGTTTTCGCTGAGAATGCGGATGCCGTTGCTTTCGCTGACCAGGTAGCCAGCCAGCCCGAGCCCGACCATCAGCAGGATGATCAAGGGCGGCAGCAGCAATTGGCGGAGCAGGCGGGATTTCACGGCAGGCTTGGCAGGGAGAAGAAGCGAAGGATCGCATTTCATCACAGTGGCCTTGTCACGACCAGCGCTGCGGCCCGACAGGGCAGCAGCGCCGACCGGTTCAGTGAGGCAACATCAGTGTTGCAGGATCTTGCTGAGGAAGTGCTGGGTGCGCTCGTGGCGGGCGCCCGGGTTGCCGAAGAAGTCTTCCTTCTGGCAGTCCTCGATGATGTGGCCCTTGTCCATGAAGATCACGCGGTTGGCCACTTTGCGGGCGAAGCCCATTTCGTGGGTCACGCACATCATGGTCATGCCTTCATTGGCCAGCTCGACCATCACGTCCAGTACTTCGTTGACCATTTCCGGGTCCAGTGCCGAGGTTGGCTCGTCGAACAGCATGACGATCGGGTCCATCGACAGGGCGCGGGCGATCGCCACGCGCTGCTGCTGGCCGCCGGACAACTGGCCGGGGTGCTTCTTGGCGTGGGCACCGAGGCCGACGCGGTCGAGCAGGGCCAGGCCTTTCTTGGTCGCTTCCGCTTCGCTGCGGCCAAGCACCTTGCGCTGGGCGATGGTCAGGTTCTCGGTGATGGACAGGTGCGGGAACAGCTCGAAGTGCTGGAACACCATGCCAACGCGCGAGCGCAGCTTGGGCAGGTTGGTCTTGGGGTCGGCGATCGAAGTGCCATCGACCACGATGTCACCTTTCTGGAACGGCTCCAGGGCGTTGACGCATTTGATCAGGGTAGATTTGCCCGAGCCCGACGGGCCACAGACCACCACCACTTCACCCTTCTTGACCTCGGTGCTGCAATCGGTCAGTACCTGGAAGTCCCCGTACCACTTGTTGACGTTCTTGATGGAAATCATACGGCGATCCTTTTTTGCAGGCGCTTGACCAGCCACGAAGCGGAGAAGCTGATGAGGAAATACACGACACCGGCGAAGATCAGGAACTCATGGGAGCGCCCGATGATGTCGCCGTTGGAGCGTGCCGAGTTGAGGAAGTCCACCAGGCCCACGGTATACACCAGCGAGGTGTCCTGGAACAGGATGATGCTCTGCTGCAGCAGCAGCGGGGTCATCTTGCGGAAGGCCTGGGGCAGGATGATCAGGCGCATGGTCTGGCCGTAGGTCATGCCCAGCGCCTGGGCGGCGCCCATCTGGCCCTTGGAGATCGACTGCACACCGGCGCGGACGATTTCGCAGAAGTACGCGGCCTCGAACATCATGAACGCCACCACGCACGAGGTGAAGGCGCCGACCGGGGTGTCCTCGCCGGTGATCCAGCGCAGCACGAACGGTACCGCCAGGTAGAACCAGGTGATCACCAGCAGCAACGGGATCGAGCGGAAGTAGTTGACGTAGGCACCGGCCAGGTTCGACAGCAGCTTGCTCGACGACAGGCGCATCAGGGCCAGGATGGTACCCAGCACGATGCCGCCAACCACGCCCATGATCATCAACTGCAGGGTCATGACCATGCCTTCCCACAGGGCTGGCAGGGCCGGGATGATTTCGCTGAAATCCATGTCCATTTATTTGCCCCCTACGGAAATCAGGCCGGGCACCGAGACTTTCTTCTCGACCATGCGCATCAGCAGCATCAGGCCCATGTTCAGGGTGAAGTAGATCAGCGTGGCCAGGGTGAAGGCCTCGAACAGGTTGGCCGAGAACTCGGCGGTCTGCTTGGTCTGCGCCAGCAGCTCCATCAGGCCGATCAGGGACGCCACCGAGGAGTTCTTGAACACGTTCAGGAATTCCGAGGTCAGCGGCGGGATGATGATCCGGTAGGCTTGCGGCAGCAGCACGTTGGTGTAGATCTGCGACAGGCTGAAGCCCATGGCACGGGCAGCGGCTTCCTGGCCGCGGGGCAGCGCCTGGATACCGGTACGCACCTGCTCGCAGACACGCGCGGCGGTGAACAGGCCCAGGCAGATGACCACGCTGATCAAGGCCGAGGTGGTCGGGTTGAGGTCCTGCTTGAACCATTCCTGCAGGCCCTCGGGCAGCAGGTCGGGTACCAGGAAGTACCAGATGAACAGCTGCACCAGCAGCGGCACGTTGCGGAACAGCTCCACGTAGACGGTGGCGATGCCGGACACCAGACGGTTCGGCACGGTACGCATGACGCCGAGGACCGACCCCAGCAGCAAGGCGATGATCCAGGCGGAGATGGCGATGGCGATGGTCCAGCCCAGACCGGTGATGTACCAGTCCAGATAGGTCTCGCTGCCCACGCCGGTGGACTTGAAGAACACGCCCCAGTCCCAGTTGTAATTCATCGGGATTTCCCCTCAGACGGTTGTTTCACGGGCACCTTCCAACATCCGAGGGCACACCGCCCTCGGATGAAAGGTTAGACACTAACGGGTGGCCTGCCGGTTTAATTGGCGCTTTGCAGCGCAACAGGCCACGGGCTGGGGGTCAGGACTTCTTCTCGTCGGCGGCCTTGTCGGTCGGCTCGGCGATCAGTTTCTTCAGCTCCTCGCTCATCGGGAACTGCAGGTTCAGGCCCTTTGGCGGGATCGGCTGCTGGAACCACTTGTCGTAGCTCTTGTTGACTTCGCCCGACTTGAAGTAGGCGATGATGGCGTCATCCACCGCTTTCTTGAAGGCAGCGTCATCCTTGCGCACCATGCAGCCATAGATTTCGTACGACTGTGGGGTACCGGTGATGACCCAGTCCGACGGCTTGCGGGCCTTGGCCATTTCGCCGGCGAGCAGGGCGTCGTCCATCATGAAGGCCACGGCGCGGCCGCTTTCGAGCATGTTGAAGGCTTCACCGTGGTCCTTGGCGGAAATCACGTTCATCTTCATCTGCTTGTCGGCGTTCATCGCCTTGAGGATGCGCTCGGAAGTTGTACCGGCGGTGGTCACCACGTTCTTGCCAGCCAGGTCCGGGAAGTCCTTGTAGGCCGGTTGACCGTCCTTGACCTTGGTCAGCAGGCGGGTGCCGACTTCGAAGATACCGACCGTGAAGCCGACCTGCTGCTGGCGTTCGACGTTGTTGGTGGTGGAGCCGCACTCCAGGTCGACGGTGCCGTTCTGCACCAGCGGGATGCGGGTCTGGGAGGTGACGAGGTTGTAGCGGACCTTGATGTCCGTGCCCAGCTGCTTCTTCAGGGCATCGACGACAGCCAGCTGGATGTCATGCGAATAGCCGACGGGTTCGGGCTTGCCGGCCAGGTAGGAAAACGGAATGGAGGAGTCGCGGTGCCCCAGGGTGATGGTGCCCGAGTCCTTGATCTTCTTCAGGGTGCCGGTCAGCTCCTCGGCCATGGCTGGCGAAGCGATCACAGCGGCCGCGATGGCGGCGCCCAGCAATTGACGAACGATGCGCATCAAATTTTCCTCGACGTGTTTGTTTTTTTTATGGAGCCGTTGGCGGACTCTTCGTTCAACGAATACAGCAAGAAGCGAGTGCATTCGGCTACCAAGTGTAGAGCATGAGTCGTGCCAAGCCCTGACGGCGATCATAACGCCGCGAAATTACAGGGCTTCGGTGGTTCTTCAACATTTCTATGTAACTGAAAATTTCCGGGTTTCCGAATGAATGGATTGTTTTCGTTCGGAAACCCGAACAGATGGCCAAGCCCAGCCGCGCTGCGATAAATACCACCGTGGCCATGGCTGTGCATGATGTCCTGCGGCTTTTCCAGCCAGGAGTCACCGTCATGCCATCCGCCAATCTTTTCCCATCCGCGTCGATCGATCATCTGATTGCTCGTCAGCTGCCCACCTGGCTGAGCGAGGCCGAATCGCAACATATCGAGCCCTATCGAAAGGCATTGAATGCGCAGCAGCAGGTTGCCGACGAACTGCAGCATCTGTTGAGCCGCATACCGAGCGTCGAGGATTTTGGCGCGCCGTTGCTGGAAGCGGCCTTGGCCAAGGCAGGGCTTGCTCATGTCGAGCCACGGCAGGCATTCACCATGGTCACTGAAGAGTTCCCGCTGCCCTCGGCCGCGGAAAAGCTTCACCGTCCGACCATTACCTACACCACTCGCCAGTCGCTGCTTGCATCGGCGATGCACAACTTCGAAGCGCATGAGGCCGAACCCTGGCTATTGCGCAAGGCGCATCTGGCCGGCGCCAAAAGGGCGCGCCTGAGCATGACCTTCGAGCGTTTTGTCGGCCTGTGCCGCAGCCTGGATATCGGCGGGCGCTATCAGGCGCTACTCAAGAGTGTGCTGCAACCCAAGGCAGGCCGCGGTCAACCGCAAGATCAGGCACGCAAGGCAATCGACCAGCTGTTTCGGGACAGCCTGCGCACGCAGATGAAGACCGCATTGTATGAGGGGCGGCTCAAAGGTCAGCTGGATGAGCGCGACTTGCAGCGTTTGCTGCCCGTACTGGAACAACCGCCGCTACCCGCCTACCAGGGAGGCACGCTGACGCCGCGCCAGTTGTATCTGCTGGGCTGTTGCATGGTCGGGATCATCACCCTGGAATGGCGACCTGCAGCGGATGCGGCCGTCGACGAGGTGATCGCCTGGATACCTGGCGACCCCGAGAAAAGCCTGCGGCACTACGACTCCTGGGACGAGCTGTATGGCGATCTGGCGATACGCCTGAAAAGCAAGCCCTACTTGGCCTTCATCCGCCGCTTTGTCAAGGCCCGGGATCGACAGCGCTTCGAGGCGGCCCTGGCGCGAGCGCAGGCGCGTGCCGGTGCGAGCGAGCCGATGGAACTGGATGGGCGCAACCTGCCAGTTGAAGGCGAGGTGTTCAGCCACGCACAGGCTCAGGTGCAGGCCAGGATCTACGATGATGCCCGTTTCATCGCAGTGCCTACCGATGAAGAAGACCGCCTGAGCAGGCACAAGCGCTTGCAGGCGATGCAATCCGCAGGGCTGGAACTGCTGGGCTTGGCGGCGTTCGTCGTACCGCTACTGGGTGAGCTGTTGCTGGTGGTGAGTGCTGTGCAATTGCTCGACGAAGTGTACGAAGGCTACCAGGACTGGCGACTGGGAGATCGCCAGGGAGCATTGGACCATGTATTCAACGTTGCCCAGGGCGTGTTCCTGGCAGGTGCGACCGCGGCTGCGTTTCACGGCATCAAGCGCTTGTCATGGGTGGACGGGCTGGAGCCGAAGGTGCTGCCGGGAGGTGGGGTAAGGCTGAGGCGCAACCCCAATTATCTGCCGTCCGAAGACAATCCGCTGGTGCTGCTCCAGGGCTTGCCGGGCGGCCATTTCGACCAGCTGCTTTCGTCCAGGGCCCGTGTGCTGTTGGACGTGACCGGCCTGCATGCCGACCAGTTGCGGCGCTTGAACCTTGAGCGCGGCGCAGTGCCAGCCCGGTTGCTGGATATGCACGAGCGCCTGGAACTGCATGCAACCCAACCCGACCTGCGCGGCCAGGCGCTGGAGCAGGCGCTGCAGCAGACGCGTGAACCAACGGAGCCTGGGCAGGCGAAATTGATGGCGGCGTTCAGTGGCCTGACACCCAGGGGCGCACAGGAAATCATCGACCACAGCAGCTCGGCCGTGCAGCAGCAACTGCTTGCCGGAACGAAGGTACCGCTTGGGATGGCAGAGCGCGCGCGCTGGTATCTCCGTGACAGCCGGGTTGACCGGGCCTGCCTGGGGATCCGGCTGCCGACAATGCTCAATGCCGATGGCGAGCAACTGATACTGGGGCTGATCGAGCGCAAGGCGCCCTGGCCTGATTCGGTTCGCGTCGAATTGCGTGAGGGCAGTCGCCAAGGCCTGCTGCTGTTCGCCAGCCAGGGCGAGGCGGCAAGCGAGACAAGGGTGATTACCAAGCATGAGCAGGCCTATGCACTGGATGGCAATCCGACAGGCAACAACCCCGGCTCCTTGCTGCAGGTGGTGTTGCAGTGCCTGGAACCTGAGCAGAAGGTTGCTCTGGGTAACGCCGATCTGCAAGTGACGCAGCTACGGGATGCGCTGCTCGAAAGTGCAGCGAAGGAGCGCGAGCAAGCCGCCAGGCTGATCGGCCTCGTCCCGGAGGGCGCTGGCATACGGCCACCGCAGCGCTTTGCCGATGGGCGCCTGGCGTATCGCCTCAGCGGTGGAGGTGAAAGCAGTCGCCAGGCGATACGGCGAGGTATTCACCAGATTTTTCCGACCCTGAGCGAACTGCAGCTTGACGCCTACATCGATGCAGTGCGCCAGCGCGGTGAAAATTTGTGGGACCACTACCAGATGCTGCAACGCCAGCTCACCCAATTGCGCGACACGCTGCGCCAGTGGCAAACCGATTGGCAAACGCCGATCGACGCCATCCGCCGCCGCCGTGTCGCTGATACGCTGCGCCGTAGCTGGCGGCGCAAGTTGGTGGACGCCAATGACCAATATGAACTGACCATAGACGGCGAGCATATCGACGCGTTGCCCAGCCTGCCCGAAGGGGTCGACTACGTGCATGTGCGCAGGTTGGCGCTGCGCAACATGCAATTGCAACACATTGACGCATCGTTCCTCAGGCTTTTCCCCAATGTTGTCGATCTTGACCTCAGCGGCAACCGGCTGAGCCGCGTGCCGGAAGGTATCGAAGGGCTTACTCAGCTGAGAAGGGTTGACCTGGGCAACAACCAGATCAGCCTGGATGAGGCGGGAAGCCGTCGCCTGGCTAGGCTGCAACTGCTGGACACGTTGATCCTCAACTACAACCCGCTCAACGGCATGCCTGACCTCTCGGCCTTGCCGCATGTACGGGATGTGCGCCTGCGTGCCACCGGGCAAGCTGACATGGGCCAGATTCACCAGCGTGTCGCCTTGCGTGCGCACATCGATCTCCGTGATAACCGGATCAGCGAGCTGCAACGGGAAATGCGCGGTTTGCGTCTGCGCCTGCAAAGGCTCAACCTGCATGAAAACCCGCTGAGCGAGAGCAGCGCGCAATTCCTCGACGAGGCCCGTGGCGCCAGCGAGTCCTCGGCCAGGAGCGGTGCCGCCTATGCCCATGAGGTGGTGGACGCCGAAACGCGCGCCGAATGGGTGGCCAGCCGCAACGAAAGCGTGCGCGTGCGCCGCGAAGCCACCTGGGACCGTTTACAGGAAGAACCGGGTTCGGCAGGGTTGTTCCGTTTTCTTGCAGATTTCGCGGTCAGCGAGGATTTTGAAACCCATCCGCGTCATTATCGCCGGCGGGTCTGGCATATCCTCGACGCCTGCGAGCACAACGAAGCCTTGCGCGAGCAGCTGTTCCGCGAGGCAGACGCTCCCCGTAGTTGCGATGACCGCTTGCTGCTGATGCTCAACCAGATGGAAGTGGGCATCCTGGCTTACCAAGGGATCGAAGGCGTCCCTGTGGCGGTGCGGGAGGCCCGCTTCCTGCGCCTGGGGCGGCAATTGCACCGCCTGGACCTGCTGGACCAGATCGCTGCCCGCCATGTGCAACGCATGCGCGCGGAGGGGCTGGTCGAGGTCGACGAAATCGAAACGCGGCTCTACTACCGCTCACGCTTGGCTGCTGCCCTGGATCTGCCGGCCTCTGCCGACCAGATGCATTTCGCCTCGTTTGCCCACGTGAGCCACGCCGACCTGAGCCATGCGGAACTGGAGGTCCTGAGGGCCAACACACCAGTGGCCATGCTCGATGCGCTGGTAGAACGTCCCTACTGGCAGAACTACCTGCGGGAAACTTATCCAGAGCGTTTCCAGGCACTGGCAGCACCGTTCCATGAGCGCCTGGAAGCACTTGAGATGCAGGCTACAGCTGGTCAGGAAAGCGACTATGCCCGGCGTGCCCAGGCGTTGATGCGCGAGCATGAAGCAGACGAGCTGGCGCTGATGCGCAACCTGACTACCGAAGCTTGGGCGCGTCAACGGCAGCCTGGCCGCTGACGCGCCACGACGCACGCAGGGTCAGGCTGCCTGGACGCGAGCCTGCTTCTGCGCGCGCTGGTGCAGGTAATCCTTGAGCAATTGCTGTTCACTGGCGCTGGTGAACAGCCCCAGCTTGGTACGGCGCCAGAGGATATCGTCGGCGTCGCAGGCCCATTCCTGATCGCACAGGTATTCCACCTCGCGGCCGAACAGCCCGCCGCCGAGTGGCTGGCCCAGGTCTTCCGGCCCGTGCACGCCGTCGAGCAACTGCCATACGCGGTAGCCATAGGTGAGCGCCCAGCGTTTGGCAATGTCCACCGGCAACCAGCCGCAGCGCGCCAGTACGCCATCCACCAGGGCTTGTACGGTGGTCATGTTTTCGCCACCCGGCAGCGGCGCACTGGCCGTCCAGCTACCGCGCATCTGTGGGAAGTGCGGCTTGAGCTCGGCCATGGCCGATTCGGCCAGCTTGCGGTAGGTGGTCAGCTTGCCGCCGAACACCGACAGCAGCGGTGCCTGGCCTTCGCTGGCGGACAAGGCCAGGGTGTAGTCACGGGTCACCGCCGAAGGGTTGTCCGATTCGTCATTGCACAGCGGGCGCACCCCGGAGTAGGTGTGCACGATATCGTTGCGATCGAGCTGGTGGTTGAAGTGCTCGTTGACCACCTTCAGTAGGTAGTCGGTCTCTTGTTCGGTGATTGCCACCTTGGCCGGGTCGCCGCTGTATTCGCGGTCGGTGGTGCCGATCAGGGTGAAGCGCTCCAGGTATGGAATGCAGAACACGATTCGCTGGTCTTCGTTCTGCAGGATATAGGCGTGTTCGCCTTCGTACAGGCGCGGCACGATGATGTGGCTGCCCTGGATCAGGCGGATGCCGTAAGGGGCATCGAGCTTCAGGTCGTCCTTGATGAAGCTGGCGACCCATGGGCCGGCGGCGTTGACCAGGGCGCGGGCGCGGATGCTCTGCAGGCTGCCATCGGCATGTTGCAGTTGCACCTGCCACAGGCCGTCCACGCGTTCGGCGCGCAGGCAGCGGGTGCGGGTGTGGATATGCGCGCCGTGTTCGCGCGCAGCCATGGCGTTGAGCACTACCAGGCGGGCGTCGTCGACGGCGCAATCGGCATATTCGAAGCCGCGGGTGATGGCCGGCTTGAGCGGATAGCCCGGGCCGAAGCGCAGGCTGCGCGAGGCACCCAGGCGCTTGCGCTTGCCCAGGTGGTCGTAGAGGAACAGGCCGGCGCGGATCATCCAGGCTGGGCGCAGGTGAGGGCGGTGCGGTAGCACGAAGCGCATCGGCTTGACGATGTGCGGGGCTTTGGCCAGCAGTACTTCGCGCTCGGCCAGGGCTTCACGCACCAGGCGGAATTCGTAGTGTTCCAGGTAGCGCAGGCCGCCGTGGATCAATTTACTGCTGGCCGACGAGGTGTGCCGGGCCAGGTCGTCCTTTTCGCAGAGAAATACCTTGAGGCCGCGCCCGGCGGCGTCGGCAGCGATGCCCACGCCATTGATGCCGCCACCGATCACGGCGAGGTCATAGCAGTCGGCAAGGGGGAGCTGAGACGAAACGGGCTGGGACACGGGCAAGGCCTCCTGGGCGCTGTTCACATCGAATATGAACATTGATGTTCGTTTTCGAAAATACTAGCGCAATAGAAAGCCGGTCGCCAGTCAGTCTTTATAGAAAAAACTGATCAGATGACAACAAAGTGAACATTTACGAATATTGGGTGATCGGTTTGGGTTCTCTAGCGCCTGTGGGATCGAGCGCCGCCCGCGCGGCGCTCGATTTCACAGGCGGCATAAGGCTCACGGCATGCGCCCAGTGGCCTTCACACCACCTCGAGACGAATCTTGTACTGGTTCAGCAGTTGCGTGAGGGCAGGCGTCGGCGCCTGGTCGGTCACCAGGCAATCGACCAGGCTGATCGAACCCAGGCGTACCATGGCGTTGCGCCCGAACTTGCTGGAGTCGGCGGCGAGGATCACCTGGCGGGCATTGGCGATGATTGCCTGGGAGACCCGCACCTCCTGGTAGTCGAAGTCGAGCAGGCTGCCATCTTCGTCGATGCCGCTGATGCCCACCAGGGCAAAATCAACCTTGAACTGGTTGATGAAGTCGACACTGGCCTGGCCGACCACGCCACCGTCGCGACGTACCGTGCCCCCGGCCACCAGCACTTCGAAATCGTCCTTGGCGGCAAGGATGGCAGCGACATGCAGGTTGTTGGTGATGACTTTCAGGTGGTTGTGGTTGAGCAGCGCCCGGGCGATGGATTCGGTGGTGGTGCCGATGTTGATGAACAGCGAGGCATGGTCGGGGATCTGCCGGGCCACGGCTTCGGCGATGCGTTGCTTCTCGTCGCGCATCTGGTCGGCACGCATCGCGTAGGCGGTGTTCTCGATGCTCGAATCATAGGCCGCGCCGCCATGGTAACGGCGTAGCAGGTTGAGCTCGGCAAGCTGATTGATATCACGGCGGATAGTCTGCGGAGTAACGACGAACAGCTGCGCCATTTCTTCGATACTGACGTAACCACGCTCGCGCACCAGTTCGAGAATTTGTTGTTGGCGGGGGGGCAGATTCATGGGCGGTCCTTTGGGGCTGCCGGACAAATGCTGCAATGATGCCGTAGGACGCGAACTACGGCCAGTGGCCTATCGGGCTTGCTGGCGAGCCCAGCCGCCTGGCATCGACTTTCTGGCCTGCGCGGTTTTTGTAGGAGCGGCCTTGTGTCGCGACAGGGCCGCGAAGCGGCCCCGTCCTTTTCAGCTTCGCCGTCGATACTGCAGGGGCCGCTTTGCGGCCCTGTCGCGACACAAGGCCGCTCCTACACAGACCGCGTACGCGTCAGCATCTTGATGTGTAATCAAGCCTCGTGGTCTTCCCAGTCGCGAGTGCGCTCGACCGCCTTTTTCCAGCCGGCATACAGCTTCTCTTTGTGCACTTCATCCAGTTGCGGGCTGAACTCGCGTTCGATGATCGCCTTGTCGCGCAACTCGTCCAGGCCACTCCAGAAACCACACGCCAGGCCCGCCAGGTAGGCGGCGCCCAGCGCAGTGGTTTCGCGCATTTTCGGGCGTTCCACGCAAGTGCCAAGGATGTCCGCCTGGAACTGCATGAGGAAGTTGTTGGCCACCGCGCCACCGTCCACGCGCAGTTCGGAAAGGCGCTGGCCGCAGTCCTGCTGCATGGCATCAAGCACGTCGCGGGTCTGATAGGCGATCGACTCCAGCGCGGCGCGGATGATGTGGTCCACCTTCACGCCACGGGTCAGGCCGAACAGCGCGCCCCGCGCGTACGGGTCCCAGTACGGTGCGCCCAGGCCGGTGAAGGCTGGCACCAGATACACGCCGTTGCTGTCCTTGACCTTGCTGGCGAAGTACTCGGTATCCAGTGCGTCGTTGACGATTTTCAGCTCGTCACGCAGCCACTGCACGGTGGAACCACCGTTGAACACCGCGCCCTCCAGGGCATAGGCCACTTCGCCGCGCGGGCCGCAGGCGATGGTGGTGAGCAAGCCATGGGACGACTTCACTGCCTGGCTGCCGGTATTCATCAGCAGGAAACAGCCGGTGCCATAGGTATTCTTGGCCTGGCCCGGCTCCACGCACATCTGGCCAAACAGTGCCGATTGCTGGTCGCCGGCGATACCGGCAATCGCGATGCCGCTCTTGGTGTGGCCGTACACTTCGGAAGACGGGCGTACCTCGGGCAGCATCTGCCGCGGGATACCGAGGATCTCCAGCAGGCGGTCGTCCCATTGCAGGCTGTGGATGTTGAACATCAGCGTGCGCGAGGCGTTGGTGTAGTCGGTGACATGCACCTTGCCGCCCGAGAACTTCCAGATCAGCCAGGTATCGACGGTGCCGAACAGCAGCTCGCCGCGCTCGGCGCGTTCGCGGGCACCCTCGACATTGTCGAGGATCCATTTCAGCTTGGTGCCGGAGAAATACGGGTCGGTGACCAGGCCTGTGGTCTGGCGGATGTAGTCTTCATGGCCGTCGCGCTTGAGCTGGGCGCAGATCTCGGTGCTGCGGCGGCACTGCCAGACGATGGCGTTGTACACCGGGCGGCCGGTTTCCTTGTCCCATACGACAGTGGTTTCGCGCTGGTTGGTGATGCCCAGCGCAGCCACCTGGGCATGGCTGATGCCGGCCTGGGCCAGCGCCTCGACCATGGTCGCGCTTTGCGTGGCGAAGATTTCCATCGGGTCGTGTTCGACCCAGCCTGCCTGTGGGTAGTGCTGGGCGAACTCGCGTTGGGAGGTGCCCACAACGTTGGCATCACGGTCGAAAATGATGGCCCGCGAGCTGGTGGTACCCTGGTCCAGGGCGATGATGTAGTTCTTATCCTGGGTGTCTGTCATGGTCGTAGGCCTTGCGCAATTAGGGGTTCAGGGCGGGGCGTGATGCCGCCATCAATTGACTTGAGTATCGCCCTGGCGATTGTCGTTTGTCTCAGGGTTCACGGCGGCTGCCGTTGGCAGGTTGCGGGCGATCAGGCCACGGTAGGCCGCGGCACCCGCGCAGGCGCCAAGTACTGGGGCGAACACTGGAACCAGGAAATAAGGCATGTCCCGACCGCCAGTGAAGGCGATTTCGCCCCAACCGGCCAGGAAGGTCATGAGTTTTGGCCCGAAATCGCGCGCCGGGTTCATCGCAAAGCCGGTCAGCGGGCCCATGGCACTGCCGATCACGGCGATCAGCAGGCCGATCAGCAGCGGGGCCATGGCGCCACGTGGGAGGCCGTTGTTGTCGTCGGTCAGGGCCATGATCACGCTCATCAGGATGGCGGTGATGATCACTTCGACGAGGAACGCCTGGCCGATGGACAGCGACGGGTGCGGGTAGGTGGAGAACACTGCGGCCAGTTCGAGGCTGGCTTCGCTGCCGCGCAACATGGCGTGGGCCTGTTCGAAATCGAAGAACAGGTTGCTGTACAGGCTATAGACCAGCGCCGCGCCACAGAATGCGCCACACACCTGGGCCAGCATGTAGAAGGGCAGTTTGCGCTTGTCGAACCCGGCGAACAGGGTGAGGGCGATGCTCACTGCCGGGTTCAGGTGCGCGCCGGAAATGCCGGCGGTGAGGTAGATCGCCATGCTGACGCCTACGCCCCAGATGATACTGATTTCCCACAGGCCGAAGCTGGCACCCGCGACCTTGAGGGCGGCGACGCAGCCGGTACCGAAGAAGATGAGCAGGGCGGTGCCGAGGAATTCGGCCAGGCATTGGCTGGACAGCGTGGGATGGCGTAGAGCAGTCGTCATGTATGACCTCGTTTTTGTTTTGTTGTGAGGCGCTTGGCGCTCGACAGCAAAGCCTGGAATCGATCCCCATTGATCCCGGGCTGATGTAGGAAACGCACCTTAAAAGTGCATCATTTATTCAGAAACGAAAAAATATAGACAAGAAACGCTGATGTCAAAGGTCGAAAGTGAACGGTCAGTCACGATTTGAGCGCTCGTTTGCGGTGCGACTACCGTACTAGAGGGGCGCGTTGGCTCTGCGCTGGCTGCGATGCGGGAATTGCCCTAAAGTAGCCGCCGAGAGCCGTCTTGACCGGAGCCCCTGCATGACCCCCGCCCTAGACCTGTTGAAGAAACACCGCGCGGAACACCGTGTGCACAGCTACGAACATGACCCCAAGTCTGCGTCCTACGGCCTGGAAGCAGCGGAAAAGCTCGGGCTCGACCCGCAGCAGGTGTTCAAGACCTTGCTGGCGAGCAGCGAGAAGGGCGAGTTGCTGGTGGCGGTGGTGCCCGTGGTCGGCACGCTGGACCTCAAGGCCCTGGCCCATGCCGCCGGGGTGAAGAAGTGCGAGATGGCCGACCCGGCGGTGGCACAGCGTGCCACCGGGTACCTGGTGGGCGGCATCAGCCCGCTGGGGCAGAAGAAGCGCCTGCGCACCTTTATCGACGACTCGGCGCAGCAGTTCGCGACCATCCATGTCAGTGCTGGACGGCGTGGATTGGAGGTGGAATTGGCGGCGGCGGTATTGGCCGAACATACCCAGGGCAAGTTTGCCGGTATTGGTCGGGGCTGAACGTCCTGGGGCTGCTGCGCAGCCCATCGCGACGCAAGCCCGCTCCTGCAGCGTAAGCTGAGCGGACGCGATCGCCTGTAGCAGCGGCCTCGCGTCGCGATGGGCCGCAAGGCGGCCCCAAACGCTGTATCAGGTCGCTGAACTGTAGCGACGAACACCATTCTCCTGCTGTGGCAACTGCGCCGCCACACTGCCCGGCACCGGGAACAGCACCAGGTGGTCGGCTTTCACCGCGATCCCCACATCGTCACCGACCTGATGGTCACTGTGGCTGGGGAATATCGCTTCCAGTTGGCTGCCGGTGGGCAGTTGCAGGCGGTAGAGCGTCGATGCCCCGAGGAAACTCTTGCCGACGATATTGGCCTGCAGCGGGCTGCCCGGTGCATGCACGATGTCGTCAGGGCGCAGCAGAACATCCACCGAACTGCCTGGGGCCATGATGTAGGCACGGTTGCCGCGCAGCTCACCCAGTTCGGTGTTGACCGCCTCGTGGCTGCTCATCTGCCCACGGATGAAATACCCCTGGCCGATGAAGCTGGCGACGAACGGCGTCTGCGGCTCGTGGTAAAGGTTGTAGGGGGTATCCCATTGCTCCAGGCGGCCTTCCTTGAACACGCCGACCTGGTCGCTGACGGCAAAGGCTTCCTCCTGGTCATGGGTCACCAGGATGGCGCTGGTGCCACGGCTCTTGAGGATGTCGCGAACTTCATGGCTCAGGCGCCGGCGCAATTCCACATCGAGGTTGGAGAACGGCTCGTCGAGCAGTAGCAACTGTGGCTCGGGCGCCAACGCACGGGCCAGTGCGACCCGTTGTTGTTGCCCACCGGACAGTTCATGCGGATAGCGCCCGCCCAGGCCGCCCAGCTTGACCAGTTCGAGCATCTCTTCGATGACTTCGGCCTGGCGCGGGTGCTTGGCGATGCCGAAGGCAATGTTCTGCGCCACGGTCAGGTGCGGGAACAGCGCGTAGTCCTGGAACACCATGCCGATGCGGCGTTTTTCCGGGGCCAGGGTGAACCCGGCCCGCGAAATGACCTCGCCGGCCAGCTGGATCTCGCCTTCGTGCACCGGCTCGAAACCGGCGATCGCGCGCAGGGTGGTGGTCTTGCCACAACCGGAGGAACCCAGCAGGCAACCGATGTCGCCTGCATTGAGGTGCAGGTTGAGGTTCTGGACGATGCGCTGGTCGCCATAGCCGCAGGCGAGGTTGCGCAGGTTGAGCAGTAAGGGTTGACTCATGCGTGGTGGTAAGCCGGTTCGACAAGGAATTCGAGAAGGGCCTTCTGTGCATGCAGGCGGTTTTCAGCCTGGTCCCAGGCGACCGAACGTGGGTCGTCGAGCAGGTCATGGCTGATTTCCTCACCACGGTGGGCTGGCAGGCAGTGCATGAACAGGGCGTCTGGTGCCGCCAGGTCGAGCAGTTCGCGGGTGACCTGGTAAGGCGCGAAATGCGCCAGGCGCCGTGCAGTTTCCTCCTCCTGGCCCATCGAAGTCCAGACATCCGTGGTCACCAGGTGGGCGCCGCGCACGGCTTCCTTCGGGTCGCGGACGATTTGCACGCGGTCGCCGCCGATGGCCATGAAGCGTGGGTCCGGTTCGTAACCTTGCGGGCAGGCGATACGCAGCTGGAAGTCGAACTGCCTGGCTGCCTCGATATACGAGTTGCACATGTTGAAGCCGTCGCCGATCCAGGCCACGGTCTTGCCCTGGATCGACCCGCGCTGTTCGAGGAACGTCTGCATGTCGGCCAGCAGTTGGCACGGGTGCGATTCGTCGGACAGCGCATTGATCACCGGCACCCGCGAATTGGCGGCGAATTCGGTGAGGGTGCTGTGGGCATGGGTACGGATCATCACCACGTCGAGCATGCTCGACAGCACGATGGCGCTGTCGGCGATCGGCTCGCCCCGGCCCAGCTGGGTGTCACGTGGGGACAGGAAGATGGCCTGGCCGCCGAGCTGGATCATGCCGGCCTCGAACGACACCCGGGTACGCGTCGAGGATTTCTCGAAGATCATGCCCAATACGCGGTTCTTCAGGGGCTCGAACAGCACGCCTCGCTTGCGCAGGTCCTTCAGCTCGATGCCGCGGCGGATCACACCGAGCAATTCGTCGGTGGTGAAGTCCAGCAGGGAGAGAAAGTGCCTAGCGCTCATGATTGACTACCTTATCTGCAACGGTATGCAGGTCGACCGTATGGTTTTTTTTGACAACGGGAGTGACCTGCGGCGTAAGCCGCACGGAGGCGGACGAAATAGGGAAAGGCGCAATACTATAAGTAAATGTCGCCTGAAGCCAAGAGGGGAAACAGCTGCTCGGTGCCAAAGGGTGTTGCAAGGGGTGTATCGAGCGACCGGCAGTGCTGTTTTTTATTTGCTACAGAGGGTTGTACACGGCTTGCTGGCAAGTTGGCAAATGGCTGTCGCAAATCGTGTGCCTGATGTCGGTGGATTCATGCCGCGAAGTGCGCTGGTCGAGGGCTGCGCCCAGGCGCATAGTCGCGGTTGGTCCATTACAGCGAGGCAGAGGCGGCCATGACCAAGACCCTGCACCATCGAGCCTGTCACCTGTGCGAGGCGATTTGCGGGCTGAACATCGAAGTCAGCCACGAGCAAGGCGGACGGGCGCTGATCCATTCGATCAAGGGCGACCCGCAGGACCCGTTCAGCCGTGGCCATGTCTGCCCCAAGGCCGTTGCCCTGCAGGATATCCAGAACGACCCCGACCGCCTGCGCCAGCCGCACAAGCGGGTAGGTGACCGTTGGCAGGCCATTGGTTGGGATGAAGCCTTCGCCCTGGCCGCCGACCGCCTGTGGGCGATCCAGCAGGCCCATGGGCGCAATGCCGTTGCGGTCTACCAGGGCAACCCCAGCGTGCACAACTACGGTTTGATGACCCACAGCAATTACTTCCTCGGCTTGCTGAAAACCCGCAACCGCTTTTCTGCCACTTCGGTTGACCAGTTGCCGCAACACCTGGTCAGCCATCTGCTGTATGGCCATGGCCTGCTGTTGCCGATCCCGGACATCGACCACACCGGCTTCATGCTGATCCTCGGCGGCAACCCGCTGGCCTCGAATGGCAGCATCATGACGGTGCCGGACGTGGAAAAGCGCCTGAAGGCGCTACGGGCCCGGGGCGGGCGCCTGGTGGTGGTGGACCCGCGCCGCAGCGAAACAGCGGCAATCGCCGACCGCCACTTGTTCATCCGCCCTGGCACCGATGCGGCGCTGTTGTGCGGCTTGCTCAACACCCTGTTCGAAGAAGGCCTGGCGCGCGGCTCGCATTTGCCGGTCGCAGGCCTGCAGCAGGTGCGCGAAGCGATCGCGCCGTTCAATGCCGAGGCGATGAGTGCCCACTGTGGCATTGGCGCAGCAGACATTCGCCAGCTGGCGCGGGATTTCGCGGCGGCCGACAAAGCCGTGTGCTACGGCCGTATGGGCGTCTCGACCCAGGCGTTCGGCACCCTCTGCCATTGGCTGGTGCAACTGATCAACCTGGTGACTGGCAACCTCGACCGGGAAGGCGGCGCGTTGTGCACCGTACCTGCCGTCGACCTGGTGGCGACCACCTCCGGTGGCCATTTCAATGCCTGGCAAAGCCGCGTGTCGGGCTTGCCCGAATATGCGGGCGAGCTGCCTGTGGCGGCCCTGGCCGAAGAGATACTGACCCCCGGCGACGGGCAGGTACGGGCACTGGTGACGGTAGCCGGCAACCCGGTGCTGTCCACGCCTAACGGCCGCCAGCTGGACGCCGCGCTTGAAGGGCTGGAATTCATGCTCTGCATCGACTTGTACATCAACGAGACGACCCGCCATGCCGACCTGATCCTGCCCTCCACCTCGGCGCTGGAAAACGACCATTACGACACCACGTTCAATCTGCTGGCAGTGCGCAACGTGACCCGTTTCAACCGGGCGATCCTGGCCAAACCGCAGGGGGCGCTGCACGACTGGGAGATCTTCGTCGGCCTGGCCCAGGCGTTTGCCAGGCGCGCCGCGCTTGAATTGAAACCGACCCTGGCGCCGGCACAGATGATTGACCTGGCGTTGCGCAAGGGGCCCTATGGCGAAGCGACGCCCTGGCAGCTTTCGCTGGCAACGCTTGAGCAACACCCGCATGGCCTTGACCTCGGGCCGTTGCGTGCCAACCTCGCCGCGCGCCTGGCGACCCCCAGCAAGGCGGTCGAGGCCGCGCCGCCGGTGCTGCTGGATGACCTGCGTCGGCTGGCGCATCAGCCTGCACCAGCAGCGGGCGAACTGTTGCTCATCGGCCGCCGCCACGTGCGCAGCAACAACTCGTGGATGCACAACTTCCACCGCCTGGTAAAGGGCAAGCCGCGCCATCAGTTGCTGATGCACCCACAAGACCTGCAGCAGCGGCAACTGCAGGATGGCCAGCGCGTGCGCATACGTTCGCGCACCGGCACGCTGGAGGTCGAAGTGCAGGCGTGTGACGACATCATGCCGGGTGTAGTCAGCCTGCCCCATGGCTTTGGCCATGCGCGGCATGGTGTACAACTGCAGGTAGCCGGGGCGCAACCAGGCGTGAGTGCCAATGATCTTACCGACGAGCGCCTGCGTGACCCTGTTTCCGGCAATGCAGCGCTCAATGGCGTACCCGTGCAGATCGAGGCCGCGTAGGGAACGGTAAGGCCGAGCATGCTGCTCGGCTTTCCGTTACAATGCCTCACCGTGCCGACGATCGCGTCGGAAAGTTCAGCCGAGGTGCTACATGGATATCATCGAAACGATCAAAGAGCAGATTGCCAACAACACCATTCTGCTTTACATGAAAGGCTCGCCGAATGCCCCGCAGTGTGGCTTCTCTGCGCGTGCATCGCAGGCCGTGATGGGTTGTGGCGAGAAGTTCGCCTACGTCGACATCCTGCAGAACCCGGAAATTCGCGCCAACCTGCCAAAATATGCCAACTGGCCGACTTTCCCGCAGCTGTGGGTAGCTGGTGAGCTGGTAGGCGGTAGCGACATCATGCTGGAAATGTTCGAGAAGGGTGAGCTGCAGACCCTGATCAAGGAAGCGGCTGCCAAGGCCAAGGCTTCCGAAGCCTGATTTTCCGGCAAGCATGAAAAAACCCGCTGAGTGCGGGTTTTTTCATGCTTGCCGGATAGTTACTCTTCGCCCATCTGCGACTGCAGGTAGTTCTCGATACCGACCTTGTCGATGAGCCCCAGCTGGGTTTCCAGCCAGTCGATGTGTTCTTCCTCGGCTTCGAGGATGTCTTCGAGGATGTCCCGCGAGCCGAAGTCGCCAGCGGTTTCGCAGTGGGCGATGGCTGCCTTGAGGTCGACCAGGCCTTTCTGTTCGATCTTCAGGTCGCATTCGAGCATTTCTTTGGTGTGCTCGCCGATCAGCAGCTTGCCCAGGTCCTGCACGTTGGGGATGCCTTCGAGGAACAGAATACGCTTGATCAGTTTGTCAGCGTGCTTCATCTCATCGATGGATTCCTTGTACTCGTGCTTGCCGAGTTTATTCAGGCCCCAATCTTCGTACATGCGCGCGTGCAGGAAGTACTGGTTGATTGCGACCAGCTCGTTTCCGAGGATCTTGTTGAGATGCTGGATGACGCTTACGTCGCCTTTCATGTCGGGTTCCTGCCCTGTAGAAGTGTGCCAATACCCAGAAGTTTGAGCCCGATACCTAGGTGTGTCAAACCTAAGTTATTGAATAATAAATGAAAATTAATAGGAATAAGAATGTTTGTGAACCGCGTTGGAGCGCTAACTTATTGAATTTCGGGCATAAAAAAACCGGACGCATGGTCCGGTTCTTGGAATTCTGGCTTTCAGGCGGCGGTAAATTCCACCGGGTAGGGCAGGGCTGCCTGGCTGACCTGAAGCTCGGTCAGGGTCTCGCGGACCACCTGCTTGGCCACGCAGGCGCATTTGCCACACTGGCTGGCGACGTTGGTCGCGGCGCGCACTTCCTTGTAACTGCAGCATCCTTCATAGATCGCATCGCGGATCTGTCCGTCGGTAACGCCGACACAAAGACACACATACATAGAGGCTGACCATCGTTGCTAGGCTCGATGGGGTGGAGCTTAATGTTAATGAGAATGCTTGTCAAAGGACTTTCTGGAAGGGCCGTGCCTGAGCGACCGGCGGTTGCTTCGTCGTTGGAGTCGGCCTGTCGCCAGAAGCCGTGTATGATGGTTGGCCTTTGTTGGATGTCGGGCAGACTGTCTGGCCCGGCAAACGGTTTTTCACCCTCATCAGGAGATTACAATGAGCGTACTCGTTGGTAAGAAAGCCCCCGATTTCACCGTTCCAGCCGTGCTGGGCAATGGCGAGATCGTCGACAGCTTCAACCTGGCTTCGGCCATCAAGGGCAAGTACGGCCTGGTGTTCTTCTACCCGCTGGACTTCACCTTCGTCTGCCCGTCCGAGCTGATCGCCCTGGACAACCGCATCCCTGACTTCCAGGCCCGCAACGTTGAAGTGATCGGTGTGTCGATCGACTCGCACTTCACCCACAACGCCTGGCGTAACACCCCGGTCAACAACGGCGGTATCGGCCAGGTCAAGTACACCCTGGCTGCCGACATGACCCACGAAATCTGCAAGGCCTACGACGTCGAGTCCGAAGGCGGCGTGGCTTTCCGTGGCGCCTTCCTGATCGACACCAACGGTGTGGTGCGTTCGCAGATCGTCAACGACCTGCCACTGGGCCGTAACATGGACGAGCTGCTGCGCCTGGTCGACGCCCTGCAGTTCCACGAAGAGCACGGCGAAGTCTGCCCTGCCAACTGGAAGAAAGGCGACAAAGGCATGAACGCTTCGCCAGAAGGCGTTGCCGCCTACCTGAGCGAGAACGCTGGCAAGCTGTAATTGCCGCGCGCATGAAAAAACCGGCCCTGGTGGCCGGTTTTTTGTGTCTGGCTTCTACGAGCGCTTTACGCGCCTATCGCGACACAGGGCCGCTCCCAAGTTGGTGGACAGGTGTCCGACATCGTGGGCGCAGCTCAAACTCCTGTAGGAGCGGCCTTGCGTCGCGATGGGCCGCAAAGCGGCCCAGGATTTCAGATCAATCGTTGAAATCGCGCCAGCCGCCCATCTCTTTCCAGCGGTTGACGATGCCGCAGAACAGCTCGGCAGTCTTCTCGGTGTCGTAACGGGCCGAGTGCGCTTCCCGCCCGTCAAAGTCGATGTCGGCGCTCTGGCAGGCCCGTGCCAGTACGGTCTGGCCATAGGCCAGGCCCGCCAGGGTAGCGGTGTCGAAGCTGGAGAACGGGTGGAACGGGTTGCGCTTGAGATCGTTGCGCATCACCGCTGCATTGAGGAAGCCAAGGTCGAAGCTGCTGTTGTGGCCTACCAGAATCGCCCGCTTGCAGCCATTGGCCTTGAGCGCCTTGCGTACACCTCGGAAGATGTCGGTCAGCGCGCTTTCCTCACTCACCGCCATGCGCAGCGGGTGATCCAGCTTGATGCCGGTGAACTCCAGGGCGGCCGGCTCGATGTTGGCGCCTTCGAAGGGCTCAACCCGGTGGAAGTAGGTGTGCTCGGGAAACAGGAAACCCTTTTCGTCCATGCCGATGGTGACGGCGGCAATTTCCAGCAGGGCGTCGGTGGCGCTGTTGAAACCACCGGTTTCAACGTCCACCACGACTGGCAGGTAGCCACGGAAGCGTTCGGCCATCGGGTGACGCGAACCGCTGCTGCCCTGGGTGTCGAGGTCGTCTTCGTAGAGGTCTTCGCTCACGCGTTTTCCTCCAGCAGGCGCCAGCGCAGTTTTTCACCGGCGCGCAGCGGGACTACGGTCTGCTCGCCAAACGGCAGGCTGTCCGGGGCGGTCCATTCTTCGCGAACCAGGGTAATGGTGTCGGTGTTCGCCGGCAGGCCATAGAAGGCCGGGCCGTGCAGGCTGGCGAAGCCTTCCAGCTTGTCCAGCGCGTTACGCTGCTCGAACGCTTCGGCGTACATTTCGATGGCTGCGTAGGCGGTGTAGCACCCGGCGCAGCCGCAGGCAGCTTCCTTGGCGTGGCGGGCGTGCGGGGCCGAGTCGGTACCCAGGAAGAACTTCGGGTTGCCGCTGGTGGCGGCGTCCAGCAGTGCTACCTGGTGGGTGTTGCGCTTGAGGATCGGCAGGCAGTAGAAGTGCGGGCGAATGCCGCCGACCAGCATGTGGTTGCGGTTGTACAGCAAATGCTGGGCAGTGATGGTCGCGCCGACGTTGGCCGGGGCCTCGCTGACGAACTGGGCGGCATCGCTGGTGGTGATGTGCTCGAACACCACTTTCAACGTCGGGAAGCGCTCGACCACACGGCGCATGTGCTCATCGATGAACCGCTTCTCGCGGTCGAACACGTCGATCTCGCTGCGTGTCACTTCGCCGTGCACCAACAGTGGCATGCCGACTTCTGCCAGCGCCTCGATGGCCGGGAAGATATTGTCGATGCTGGTCACGCCCGAGTCGGAGTTGGTGGTGGCTCCGGCCGGGTACAGCTTGGCGGCATGCACGAAGCCGCTGGCCTTGGCCGCGCGGATGTCCTCGGGGCTGGTGCGGTCGGTGAGGTACAGCACCATCAGCGGCTCGAAGCGGCTGCCGGCTGGCCGGGCGGCGAGGATGCGCTCACGGTAGGCGCCGGCCTCGGCGGCATTGCGAACCGGTGGAACCAGGTTGGGCATGATGATGGCACGGGCGAAGGTACGCGCCACGTCGCCAACGGTGTGGGGCAGGACGGCACCATCGCGCAGATGGATGTGCCAGTCGTCGGGACGCAGGAGGGTCAGGCGATCGGACATTGGGGATTCCAGGCGGGTCGAACTCAAGCCCCAATGCTACCGGAAAACCCTGGGGGGAGCACGGCTATCAAGTTTTCCGCCTGGCGTCCGATAGCCTGCAGGTAAGCCGTCAGAATTTGTGGAGCCGCCCGTGCGCCAGCGTTACCTAGCCCTATTGACCCTGTTCGCCAGTCTGCCGGCCGGCGCCCTGACCTTCCAGACGCGCATGGAGAACATTGCCTGGAAGGTCGAGGGTGACCAGTTCGAATGCCGGCTGGTGCAGCCGATCGACGGCTTTGGCAGTGGTGAGTTCGTGCGCCGTGCGGGCGAACAGCCGGTGTTCCAGCTGCGTTCGGACAGCAACGCGCTGGGTGCCGGCACCGCGACCTTGCTGGCTGCCGCTGCGCCGTGGCAGCCCGGGCGCAGCGACATCAACCTGGGCAGCGTGCGCATGGCCCGCACTGGCCTGTTGTTCAGCTCGTCGCAGGGCCAGGCCAGCCGGCTGATCAATGGCCTGCTCGACGGCCGCAGCACCGTAGTGCGCAATTATGCCGGTGAGGCGGGCAGGCCGATGGAAGTGCGTGTGTTGCCGGTCAGCTTTGCCAAGGCCTACAGCGACTACCAGGCCTGTGCCGGCAAGTTGCTGCCGATGAACTATGACCAGGTGCGCCAGACCCAGGTAGGCTTCCCTGGCGGCGGTTTCGAGCTGGATCAGTCGGCCAAGGCGCGGCTGGATGTCATCCTCGACTACATGAAGGCCGACCCGACAGTGAACCATGTCGAGCTCAACGGCCACTCGGACAACAGCGGCAACCGCCTGACCAACCGCGATATGTCGCGCCGTCGCGCATTGGCCGTGGCTGACTACCTGAAGGCTCATGGCGTGCCGGAAGAGCAGATCGAGGTGCGTTTCCATGGCGAGCGCTACCCGCTGGCGAAGAACAACAGCGCAGCAAACCGGGCGCGCAATCGGCGGGTGAATATCGAGCTGGACCGGGTGGCGGTGGTTGAGAAGGCGGTCGAGAAACCGGTGGAAAAGCCGGCTGAACCGGCACCGCCATCCGTGACTCCGGGCACGGCACCAGCCAGCCCGGCCGCGGCGGGTCCAAAGGCACCCTGACATTTCCTGTCGCATATTCCGTCGCTCTTCCGACAGTTCCTGTCGCTTTGTCGTCAGAAGCTGTCGCCCCACTGTAAATTTACCTGCAAGGTCGTTAGAATCGACGCCTTTCCGTACAACCCCGTGGAGTGATGGCATGGCGGACGTAAAAAAGGTCGTACTGGCGTATTCCGGCGGCCTTGATACTTCGGTGATTCTCAAGTGGCTGCAGGATACCTACAACTGCGAAGTGGTGACCTTCACCGCTGACCTGGGGCAGGGCGAAGAGGTCGAGCCGGCCCGCGCCAAGGCCCAGGCAATGGGCGTTAAAGAGATCTACATCGACGACCTGCGCGAAGAGTTCGTGCGTGATTTCGTGTTCCCGATGTTCCGCGCCAACACCGTCTACGAAGGCGAGTACCTGCTGGGTACTTCCATCGCACGCCCGCTGATCGCCAAGCGCCTGATCGAAATCGCCAACGAAACCGGCGCTGACGCCATTTCCCACGGCGCCACCGGCAAGGGTAACGACCAGGTGCGTTTCGAGCTGGGTGCCTATGCCCTGAAACCAGGCGTCAAGGTCATCGCTCCCTGGCGTGAGTGGGACCTGCTGTCCCGCGAAAAGCTGATGGACTATGCCGAGAAGCATGGTATTCCGATCGAGCGTCACGGCAAGAAGAAGTCGCCGTACTCGATGGACGCCAACCTGCTGCACATCTCCTACGAAGGCGGTGTCCTGGAAGACACCTGGACCGAGCACGAAGAAGACATGTGGCGCTGGAGCGTCTCGCCCGAGAACGCCCCAGACCAGGCCACCTACATCGAGCTGACCTACCGCAACGGTGACATCGTTGCCATCGACGGCGTCGAGAAGACCCCGGCCACCGTGCTGGCCGACCTGAACCGTATCGGTGGTGCCAATGGCATCGGCCGTCTCGACATCGTCGAGAACCGTTACGTCGGCATGAAGTCGCGTGGTTGCTACGAAACCCCTGGCGGCACCATCATGCTCAAGGCTCACCGTGCCATTGAGTCGATCACCCTGGACCGCGAAGTCGCTCACCTCAAGGATGAGCTGATGCCGAAGTACGCCAGCCTGATCTACACCGGCTACTGGTGGAGCCCGGAGCGTCTGATGCTGCAACAGATGATCGACGCGTCGCAGGTCAACGTGAACGGTGTGGTGCGCCTGAAGCTGTACAAGGGCAATGTCACCGTGGTCGGCCGCAAGTCGGACGATTCGCTGTTCGACGCCAACATCGCCACCTTCGAGGAAGATGGCGGCGCCTACAACCAGGCGGACGCTGCCGGCTTCATCAAGCTCAACGCACTGCGTATGCGCATTGCCGCCAACAAGGGCCGTTCGCTGCTCTGATAGCTGGCGCATGTCATGGAAACCCCGGCCCGGCCGGGGTTTTTTTTGCCTGCTGCAACCTCCAGCGCTCATCCACCTCGGGGCGCGGCATCTTCCTCCAGCGGGCTGACCGACAATTGTGCGCACTGGCGCTTATCCAGGTTACAAAAGCGCCATGTCCTGGGTGTTTGCAGCGGTTGGGCCAATGCCAGCAGGAGTTGCTGTTCCATCAACTGACAAGCATCGGGCCCGGAAAACATGATCGTGACAGGTTCGCCATGTACGGCCTCGCTGGGCTTGTGGGGCGCGCTTGGCGTGCTCCTGCTACTTGGGGTGGGGGAGGTGTCGCTTGCCGTGTTATCCGCTGACGGGTTGTAGAACGACTTGTAATTGAAGTTGAGTGTCAGAAAAAACAATGCTGTCAGAAAGAACGGAAATCCCACCAGGAACCAGGTATAGAGATTCTGGCTGGCTTCGCTGAGAAACGGCAAGGTAGCAAGTGCGGAGGATTCGATGATGCCCGCGAAGATGGCAATGATCGTCAGCGGGGCGACAGGTTGTCTTTCGGGCATGAGGGCTGTCTCCGGCGTTTTCACCCATTGTTGCCTTACTGTGCCGCTTAACTGAACACTGGATTGTTTCCCCGGCGACGAATCATCGCTGTGCGCCGCGGCGGCGAGTTTTTTTCAATGGCGCGGGTTGGACTTATCAACGGGAAGAGTGGCCTTGAATGGGGGCGTTGAAAGATGGGGAATAGTATTACCTCCTTTTTCAGGAAGTTTGTTGTTACAGGCGTAGTAGTTGTGTGTAGGAAATTTCTGTAAGTCTTGTAGGTTTCATCTGTACATCTATTTCTTCGGCAAATCGTCGCGCCATCCCGCGTTCTGTCGGTTATCGTGGCGTGCCAAAGCAGAACAATGAATGGATATCGCATGAATAGAGTGCTTATCGTGGATGATCATCCGGTCATACGCCTGGCCGTGCGCATGCTGATGGAGCGGCATGGTTATGACGTCGTGGCAGAGGCCGACAACGGCGTGGCTGCGCTGCAGCTGACACGCCAGCACCTGCCGGATATCGTGGTGCTGGATATCGGCATCCCGAAGCTGGACGGCCTGGAGGTCATTGCCCGCATGACCACCTTCAGCCCCGGCAGCAAAGTGCTGGTACTGACGTCGCAGGCGCCTGGCAATTTCTCGATGCGTTGCATGCAGGCCGGGGCGGCAGGCTATGTGTGCAAGCAGCAGGAGCTTACCGAACTGCTGAGCGCCATCAAGGCCGTGTTGTCGGGCTACAGCTACTTCCCCAACCAGGCGCTGCATGCGTCACGTGGCAAGGGAGGAGGAAGTGAGGCGGACATGGTCAACCGCCTTTCGGCGCGCGAGATGACCGTGTTGCAACAGCTGGCGAGAGGGCGTTCGAACAAGGAGATTGCCGACAGCATGTTCCTCAGCAACAAGACGGTCAGTACCTACAAGTCACGCTTGTTGCTCAAGCTCAATGCGCGATCGCTGGTTGACCTGATCGAGCTGGCGCAACGTCACGGGCTGAACTGAGCGCCAGGGCGTAAAGCCTCCAGTCTGGAGGCTTTGCCAACGTTGCAGGCCTCGCGCCTACAGGTCGTAGTCGAAATCGGCCAGCTGTTTCTGCAGGCGCCGTTCTTCCAGCATGTTGTCAATGGTGCGGCGCTTGCTGAGGTTGGTCTTCGCGATTTCCACCGGGGGCTCCGCGTCATCCTCTGCGGCAACAAAATCATCTTCGATCGACAGGTCGTCTTTATCGCTACTCATGAGTCGCTCCAAGCCAAGGGGCCATTGGCCGTCCTTATAACCAGAAAGCAGGCGCTGGTAAAAAAGATTTTTTCAATCGCTACAGGTGGTTTTTGCCTATTGACTCAATCGTTTGAAGTCTTGTGCTTGTACTCGCACAAGTCTTCGATCCGGCAGCTACCGCACCGCGGCTTACGGGCCTGGCACACATAGCGCCCGTGCAGGATCAGCCAATGGTGGGCGTCGAGCAGGTAGTCCTTGGGGACGAACTTGATCAGTTTTTTTTCCACTTCCAGCACGGTCTTGCCCGGCGCGATGCCGGTGCGGTTGCTGACCCGGAAGATATGGGTGTCGACTGCCATGGTCGGTTGCCGGAAGGCGGTGTTCAGCACCACGTTGGCGGTCTTGCGGCCCACGCCGGGCAGCGCCTCCAGTGCTTCGCGGGTCTGCGGCACCTGGCCGCCATGGCGCTCGATCAACAATCGGCAGGTCTCGATGACGTTTTTTGCCTTGCTGTTATACAGACCGATGGTCTTGATGTACTCGCTCAGGCCTTCGACGCCCAGGGCATGGATGGCTTCGGGGGTATTGGCGACCGGGAACAGGCGGGCCGTGGCCTTGTTGACGCCCACGTCGGTGGCTTGCGCGGACAGGGTCACGGCGACCAGCAGTTCGAACGGGGTGGTGTAGGCCAGTTCGGTCTTCGGCTCGGGGTTGTCTTCGTGCAGCCTGCGAAAGATCTCCAGGCGTTTGGCGGCATTCATGAAATCAGGGCGTTCCTTGACGACGTGGGTGGGCAGGGCCCGTACGCAGGCGATTGTACAAGGCCCACAGCAGTCCGAGCAGTATCAGCGCGCCGGGGGCCAGGCTGGCCAGGTGCAGGCCGGCGATCTCGGCCAGCCATTGCCGGCTGGCGCCGAGCAACAGGCAGCTGGCAAGCAGTGCGGCCAGGTAGCCGACAAGCAGGCGCCAACGCCCTTGGGTTGGCAGCAGGTGGTCAGTGGCCAGGCATTGCAGGCACAGCAGCGCGGGATAGTGGCCGAGGGCGAGTGCCATGGGCAGCAGCCAGGCACGCAGCGCCAGTTGCATGCAACTGGCCAGCGCTGCCAGCAGCAGCAGGCTGGCCAGCGTCAACGCCCAGCTGGCGAGCCTGGGGCGCAGTGGCACCAGCAACAATTGGTGTAGGCCGCTCATCAGCACCGCGCACACGCCGATGGCAGCGCCTTCGCTGAGTGTTCGGGTAGCACCCAGCAGCGGCACCAGGCTTGTGCCAAGCAGATGGAACCTATTCATGCAGGGGGCCCTCCAGCAGCACGTTGCGCTGCTCGTCGAAGTACTCGAGCGCATCTTGCAGTGCGCTGATCACCGCTCGCGAGGTCACGGTGGCGCCGGCCAGCTGGTCGAAGTCGCCCTGGTCACGTTTCAGCGCCCAGTGGTCGCCGAGCTGTCGGTCGGCAAATTGCCCCAACCAGTTCACCTGTGGATCACCCAGGCGTGCCCCCAGCCCAGGGCTTTCCTGTTGTTCGATGACCTGACTGCCGATCAGCCGACCGTCTGTGGCAATGGCGACGCTCAGCACGATCGGGCCGGCATAGCCCTGGGCCCGGGTAACCAGAATGATCGCGGCCGGTTTCCCTGCCCGCGTCGCCCGGTAAGCGGCCACGATGCGACTGTTCGGCCGCTGTGCGGCCGGCCTGGGCAGCGGCTGTGCCAGTGGCTGGTTGTCGTAGCTGCCAGCAGGCAGCACCGCCAGCCGCTGGCGGCTTTGCAGCTGCTTCGCGGCCTCGGCGACGGCCGGGCGGGTCCAGTGCCGCCAGGCCAGCGTAGCCGACACAGCCAGTGCTGCAACGACCAGCAACAGCGTTGTATCGCGAGCCAGGCGATTCATCGGGCAACCTGCCGGCGCTGCGCTGCCAGGCGCTCGAGGCTCGGCGCCACGAGGTTCATCAGCAGGATGGCGAACGCCGTGCCATCCGGGTAGCTGCCCCAGGTGCGGATCAGGTAGATCAGCAAACCCGCACCCACGCCGAACAGCAGCCTGGCCCGCTCATGGCGGGGGCCGGACACCGGCTCGGTGGCAATGAAGAAGGCGGCCATCATGGTCGAGCCGGAAAACAGGTGCAGCAAGGGCGAGCCGTTGGAGTCCGAGCCCGATCCGTTCCAGCCCAGCAGGCTGAACAGCAGCAGGCCTGCCAGCAAGCCAGCCGGCGCGTGCCAGCTGATCACCTTGCGTTGCAGCAGGAACAGGCCGCCGAACAGGAACGCCAGGTTCACCCATTCGCTACCACGCCCGCCGATGCTGCCAAAGCCCGGGTGGCTGGCGAACAGTTCATCGATGGTCAGGCTGCGATTGTGGCGCAGGCCATCGAGCAGTGTCGGCCGGGCCCAGGCATCGACCTGGTCGCCGCCGGCGAAGACTTGTTGCAGGGTGTCAAGCAGACCGGGTGTTGGCCCGGGCCACTGGTTCATCTGCAAGGGGAAGCTCAGCAGCACGAAGGCATAACCGACCATGGCCGGGTTGAACAGGTTGCGCCCGACCCCGCCGAAGGCCTGCTTGCCGATACCGATGGCAACGCTGGCGGCGGTCACCGCTAGCCACCACGGCGCCAGGGAGGGCAGGGCGGCGGCCAGCAGTACACTGGTCACCAGCGCGCTGCCGTCATTCAGCGCGGTGCGCGGCGGCTGCCCGCGCACCAGCAGCAAGAGTGCTTCGCACAGCATGGCGGCGCTGCTGCACAGCAACAGGTTCAGCAGCAGCCCCCAGCCGTGCAGCCAGAACAACACCAGCAAGCCGGGTATGCAGGCCAGCAGCACCAGGCCCATGCTGGTGCGCAGCCGCGGGTCAGGCTTGGCGTTCATTGGCTGAACAACCCGTTGAAGCCGGAAAATGCCGTGGCCATCACCCCGGCGCCGAGCAATTCGATCGGCAGGCCGCGCAGAACGCCAGGGATGTCTGCGTGGCTGCAGCGCTGGCGCAGGTCGGCGAACAAGACCAGCGCCAGCCAGAAGCTGGCGCCGGTCAGTAGCCCTTGCAACAAGGTGGCGAACCCGTTGTCTTCGTCGCTTGCCTGTTGCACGGCCAACCCGAGCACCGCCGCGTTGCTCAGTAGCAGCGCGGGCAGTTGCGCCACTGGCCAGGCGGGTTGCCAGCGGGCCAGCAGCCACGGCACACCCCAGGCGAGCAGTGCCAGCCAGGGCAACAGCAGGAACAGCTCAAGGCCTTCGGCCAGCAGGGGCATCGCGAGCCTTGTGCCGACCACTCCCAGTGCGATGCACAGCGCGCAGGCGAGGCCATGCACATGCAAATGCAGCCTGGAGCCCAGCGGTGGTGACAAGCACAGGTGATTGACCAGCGCGGCACTGATCAGGACCAGAAGGTAATCGCTCATGACATGACGATAGCCGGGAATCGTGGCGATTGTCCGGGTTTGGAGCGAGTGGGGCCGCCTTGCGGCCCATCGCGACACAAGGCCGCTGCTACACGGAGACGTAATCTCCTGGAGGGGCGGCCCTGGGTCACGATGGGCTGCGCGGCAGCCCCCCGGCAAGCCCGGTTACTTGATGCGCTGGCCTGGCTTGGCGCCGCTGTCCGGGCTCAGCAGGTAGATCTCTTCACCGCCAGGGCCTGCCGCCATGACCATGCCCTCGGAGACGCCGAAGCGCATCTTCCGCGGCTTGAGGTTGGCCACCATCATGGTCAGGCGACCTTCCAGCTTGGACGGGTCAGGGTAGGCCGACTTGATGCCCGAGAACACGTTGCGGCGCTCGTCGCCGATGTCCAGGGTAAGTTGCAGCAGCTTGTCGGCACCCGGAACGGCTTCGGCCTTGACGATAAGGGCTACGCGCAGGTCGACGGCTGCGAAGGTATCGAATTCGATCTCCGCCGACAGTGGGTCCTTGGCCAGCTCGCCGTTGCCGACCGGGGCCTTGGCTTCGGCGGCCAACAGGTCTTCCTTGCTGGCGGCGACCATGGCTTCGACCTTGGCTGGCTCGATGCGGCTCATCAGCGCTTTGAACGGGTTCAGCTGGTGGTTTTCCAGGCGCGACTGGTGGTCGTTCCAGGTCAACGGGGCCACGTTGAGGAAGGCTTCGGCGTCGGCAGCCAGCACCGGCAGCACCGGCTTGAGGAAGATCACCAGCTGGCGGAACAGGTTGATGCCCTGGGCGCAGATGGCCTGCACTTCATCCTGCTTGCCTTCCTGTTTGGCCAGCGACCACGGCGCCTTGTCGGCGATCCAGGCGTTGGCACGGTCGGCCAGCGCCATGATCTCGCGCATGGCACGGCCGAAGTCGCGGCCTTCATAGGCGTCGGCGATCGACGGGGCGGCCGCCAGGAAGGCTTCGCTCAGCTCGGGTGCGGCATCGCCAGCGACCATCACGCCTGCATTGCCCTTGTGAATGAAACCGGCGCAGCGGCTGGCGATGTTGACCACCTTGCCGACCAGGTCGGAGTTTACCTTCTGCACGAAGTCTTCCAGGTTCAGGTCCAGGTCATCGACGCCACGGCCCAGTTTGGCTGCATAGTAGTAACGCAGGTATTCAGGCTGCAGGTGGTCGAGGTAAGTGCGGGCCTTGATGAAGGTGCCACGCGACTTGGACATCTTGGCGCCGTTCACGGTCAGGTAGCCGTGGACATTGACCGCAGTCGGCTTGCGGAAGCCGGCGCCTTCGAGCATGGCCGGCCAGAACAGGGCGTGGAAGTTGACGATGTCCTTGCCGATGAAGTGGTACAGCTCGGCCTTGGAGCCCTCGTTCCAGAAGGCATCGAAGTCCAGCTCCGGGCGGCGTGCGCAGAGGTTCTTGAAGCTGGCCATGTAGCCGATCGGTGCATCCAGCCATACGTAGAAGTACTTGCCTGGCTCGCCCGGAATCTCGAAGCCGAAATACGGCGCATCGCGGGAGATGTCCCACTCCTGCAGGCCCGAGTCCAGCCATTCAGCCAGCTTGTTGGCCACGGCGTCCTGCAGCGTGCCGCTGCGGGTCCACTGCTGCAGCATGGCCTGGAAGTCCGGCAGCTTGAAGAAGAAGTGCTGGGAATCACGCAGTACCGGGGTGGCGCCGGAGATGGCCGACTTGGGGTTCTTCAGTTCGGTGGGCGCATAGGTGGCGCCGCATTTTTCGCAGTTGTCGCCGTACTGGTCTTCGGCGGCGCACTTGGGGCAGGTGCCCTTGATGAACCGGTCGGCGAGGAACATGCCCTTTTCCGGGTCGAAGTACTGGGTTACCGAACGGGTGGCGATGTGCCCGGCTTCACGCAGGCGCGTGTAGATCAGGCTCGACAGCTCACGGTTCTCTTCACTGTGGGTGGAGTGGAAGTTGTCGAAGTCCACCAGGAAGTCGGCAAAGTCGCTGCTGTGCTCGGCCTGGACGTTGGCGATCAGCTGCTCCGGGGTGATGCCTTCCTTCTCGGCGCGCAGCATGATGGCCGAACCGTGGGCGTCGTCGGCGCAGACATAGATGCACTGGTTGCCGCGCAGCTTCTGGAAGCGGACCCACATGTCTGTCTGGATGTACTCGAGCATATGGCCAAGGTGGATCGATCCGTTGGCATAGGGCAAGGCGCTGGTGACGAGAATCTGACGTGGCTCGGACATGGTGGCTCGGCTACTTATCTGGCGACGGGGTAAAAATGAGGTTGATCGGCCACTATAAAGGGCTGGCGAAGATATTTCACCCCGCATGCACATCTGCTGACGATTGACGGGTTAGGATAGGCGCCTGTTTTACATTCAGTTTGCCAATGGGAGTCTCCATGAGTGCCGTCACCCGTGCCGCCGTCGAAGGCGTGCTTCGCCAGTACACCGACCCCTATCTGAACCAGGACCCGGTCAGCGCCGGCTGCGTGCGCGCCATCGATATCCAGGGCGGGCAGGTCAGCGTGCAGTTGCAGTTGGGCTATGCCGCAGGGCTGTTCAAGAATGGCTGGGCCCAGGTGCTGCAGACCGCCATCGGCAACCTCGAGGGTGTCAGCAGTGCCCAGGTGTCGATCGACTGCGTGGTCGCCGCACACAAGGCCCAGGCCCAGGTGCCGGCCATGGCCAACGTCAAGAACATCATTGCCGTGGCCTCGGGCAAGGGCGGGGTGGGCAAGTCGACCACCGCGGCCAACCTGGCCCTGGCGCTGGCCCGCGAAGGTGCGCGGGTGGGTATTCTCGATGCCGACATCTACGGCCCCAGCCAAGGCGTGATGTTCGGTATCGCCGAAGGCACCCGCCCGCAGATCCGTGACCAGAAGTGGTTCGTGCCGATCAAGGCGCATGGCGTGGAAGTGATGTCCATGGCGTTTCTCACCGACGACAACACGCCGATGGTCTGGCGCGGGCCGATGGTTTCCGGTGCGCTGCTGCAACTGGTGACCCAGACTGCCTGGGACGACCTGGATTACCTGGTGATCGACATGCCGCCGGGCACTGGTGACATCCAGCTGACCCTGGCGCAGAAGGTGCCGGTGGCAGGCTCGGTCATCGTCACTACGCCGCAGGACCTGGCCTTGCTGGATGCCAGGAAGGGCGTGGAGATGTTCCGCAAGGTCAACATCCCGGTACTGGGCGTGGTGGAAAACATGGCCGTGCACATCTGCTCGAACTGCGGCCATGCCGAGCACCTGTTCGGTGAAGGCGGTGGCGAAAAGCTGGCGAGCCAGTATGGTGTCGACCTGCTGGCCTCGTTGCCGCTGTCGATGCTGATCCGCGAGCAGGCCGACAATGGCAAGCCGACCGCCATCGCCGAACCGGAAAGCCAGATCGCCATGGTCTACCAGGAGCTGGCGCGCCAGGTAGGGGCGCGGATCGTGCTGCAGGAAGCCGCTGCACCGGCGATGCCGAGCATTACCATCAGCGAGGATTGATGTTGGCTTGAGCCTGGTGGGGCCTGGGAGAGCGCGCGCCGCCCGCTCTCCCAGGCGCTACGAGGCTCAACTCATCAGGCATAAAAAAACCCGCCGGAAGGCGGGTTTTTTTGAAAGCTAAAAAGCTCGATCGACTTAGGCGATCTGAACTTCTTCAGCCTGCATGCCTTTCTGGCCGCGGGTAGCGACGAAAGTAACAGCCTGGCCTTCTTTCAGGGTTTTGAAGCCGTCAGCTTGGATGGCTTTGAAGTGCACGAACAGGTCATCGCCCGACTGAGGGGTGATGAAGCCGTAGCCTTTCTCATCGTTGAACCACTTAACAACACCGGATTGACGGTTGGACATTTTTCTGTCTCCTTGGACAATTTGATAACGGTCAGGAAAAACCCTGCCCGGGACTGAGCGCAAAGAGAGCAGAAAATTCAGCGATGGGCCGATCAGGATCGTGCATCAAACTAGAGATTCTCGGTGTCACGTGCAGCACAGTGGCGTCACCTTACCCCACTTTCCGCAACCTGCCAATGGTCAGAAGGCGCTTTAGGCGAATTCGGATCGACGGCGGCGCAACCCCCCGCCCGGCGCGGGATGAGGCATGGAACTTTAACCTGGGCGCGGGGACCGGTAAGATGCGCGTCTGGTTTTTCCCCTCGCAACTCTTCTAGGACATCCCGCCATGAGCATCAAATCGGACAAGTGGATTCGCCGCATGGCGCAGGAACACGGCATGATCGAACCGTTCGTCGAGCGCCAGGTGCGCGGCGAGCAGGACAACCGGGTGATTTCCTTCGGCGTCTCCAGCTACGGCTACGACGTGCGCTGCGCCGACGAATTCAAGGTGTTCACCAACATCAACTCGGCCACCGTCGACCCGAAGAACTTCGATGCCGGTAGTTTCGTCGACATCAAGAGCGACGTCTGCATCATCCCGCCGAACTCCTTCGCCCTGGCGCGCACCGTCGAGTACTTCCGCATTCCGCGTGATGTGCTGACCATCTGCCTGGGCAAGAGCACCTACGCCCGTTGCGGCATCATCGTCAACGTCACCCCGCTCGAACCCGAGTGGGAAGGCCACGTGACGCTGGAGTTCTCCAACACCACCACGCTGCCGGCCAAGATCTACGCCAACGAAGGCGTGGCGCAGATGCTGTTCCTGCAGTCCGACGAAGAATGTGAAGTGTCGTACAAGGACCGCGGCGGCAAGTACCAGGGCCAGCGCGGCGTCACCCTGCCGCGTACCTGAGCCGACAAGCGCGGGGAATTACCCGCGCCTTTGGCACTCCAACGGGATAATGCCGGTGCGCATGATGCGCAACGGCCTTGTCAGGAGCAGCCAATGAAACTCCATCCCGCAATCAGTGCCAAGCTGGCAGTCCTGCAGCCCAACCATGTGGGGTTGTTGTCCTGGTCACTGCTGGCGCACCCGCTGCCGATGCAGGCCGGGGGCGTGCCCCACCAGCCTGATCCCGATACGCCACAGCCGCCGGAGCCGGGCGAAACACAACCCATGGAACCAGGCGAGCCGACCCTGCCTGACGAACCGCCTCCGGGGCCTGTCGCCTGAACGTCGCTAAAGCGCCCAGACGCGCCCTGCACCGGCCAGGTAGACGCGGCTGGTAGCCGTCGGCGCAATTTCCCAGCCCCCGGTGAACTCGCCGAACGCCGGCAGCAGGCTGACCTGGCCATCGACCAGGAAGCACGGCAGGCGCAAGCGCTGCCGCGCCTTGCCGCGCAGGACGAAGACCGGGTGGACATGGCCTGCCAGCACCGGGTGGGTCGGATGAGGTCGCGGTTCGTGCTGTAGCGCGAAGGGTTCCAGCAGCCACGGTTCGTCCATCACTTCGATGCCGAGCGAAGCGGGTGGATCGCCGGCGTTGTGGTCATGGTTGCCGCGTATCAGCACGATCTTCACCGTCCTGTGTTGCTCGCGCCAGGCCTGCAACCTGGCCAGCGTCGCTGGCGCTCGTGCGGCGCGCGCATGCAGGAAATCGCCGAGGACGATCAGTTGCTCGCAGTCATGCGCGGCCAACAACGCATCCAGGCGGGCCAGCGTCGCTGCGGTGGTGCCGCGCGGTACCGGCTGGTGCAGGGCACGATAGCTTGCTGCCTTGCCAATGTGCACGTCGGCCACCAGCAGGGCACGGCGTGCCGGCCAGTAGATGGCCTTGTCGGGAAGCAGCCAGAGCTGCTGGCCACAGTGTTCGATGGGCAGTAGACCGGTCATCCACCGGTACCCGCTGCACGTTCCAGTTCGGCGACCATCCGTGCAATCCGGTCCGCCAGTTTCTCGGTGCTCAGGGTTTCGCGCATGCCCTCCACCAGCAAGGCAAACGCCAACGGCCCCGGGCGCTTCAGCACCTGCAGGTCGAGCCGCAAACGCCCCATTTTCAGCAATTGCCGATGCAGGCGCTCGATTTCCAGTTCTTCATTCAACACTTCGTCTCGCGCCTGGCCCAGCAGCAAGTTGCCGGCGTCATGCTTGCGGAAAACCTCGTAGAACAGGCCACTGGAGGCCTGGATCTGGCGCAGGCTTTTCTGTGCCGCCGGATAACCGCCAAACACCAGCCCGGCAATCTGGGCGATCTCGCGAAAACGCCGCAGTGCCATTTCCCCTGCGTTGAGGCTGGCCAGCACATCGTCCAGCAGGTGCTCGGTAGCCAGTGCCTGTGGCAGGTGGCTCGCCCAATCCACGTTGCTGGGGCTGAGCAGTTCGAACCCATAGTCGTTGACAGCGATCGAGACCGACAGCGGCTGCACGCGGCTCACCCGCCAGGCAATCAGGTTGGCCAGGCCAAGGTTGGCCATGCGCCCGGCGAACGGGTACAGGAACAGATGCCAGCCCTGGCGGGATTTGAAGGTTTCGGCCAGCAATGTGGTGGTAGACGGCAGCGCCGACCATTGCGCCTGCAAGGCCAGCAGCGGGCGCGCCACGCGCATTTCCGGGCCCTCGAAACGCCCTTGTGCTGCTGCATCCAGCTGGCCGACCAGGGCATCGGCCAGTTCGCTGGAGAGCGGCATGCGGCCGCCGTTCCAGCGGGCAACCGCGGCCTTGCGGGCGCTGCTGCGGCGCACGTAGGCGGTCATGTTTTCCACGCGTACCAGTTCCAGCACGCGCCCGGCGAACAGCAAGGTATCGCCAGGCCGCAGGCGGGCGATGAAGGCTTCTTCGACGCTGCCCAGGGTTTTGCCCCCACCGCCCTTGCTCCAGTACTTGAGTTGCAGGCTGGCGTCGCTGACGATGGTGCCGATGCTCATGCGGTGGCGACGTGCCAGGCGTTCGCTGGCGACCCGGTAAATGCCGTCGGCCTGGCGCTCGACCCGCTGGTAGTCGGGGTAGGCACTGAGCGAGCTGCCGCCATGGCAGACGAAGTCCAGCGCCCATTGCCACTGGCTGTCGCGCAACTGGCGAAAGGCCCAGGTGCTGCGCACTTCGTCAAGCAACAGTTCGGCGTGGAAACCACTGCCCAGGGCCATGCTGACCAGGTGCTGCACCAGCACGTCCATGCACAGGCGTGGCGAATACCGCGCCTCGATGTGCCCGGCGGCCAGGGCCTGCCTGGCGGCAGCTGCCTCGACCAGCTCCAGGCTGTGGGTGGGCACCAACGTAACCCGCGAGCGCCGCCCTGGCGCGTGGCCGGAGCGCCCGGCCCGCTGCATCAGCCGGGCAATGCCCTTGGCCGAGCCGATCTGCAGTACGCGCTCCACTGGCAGAAAGTCCACGCCCAGGTCCAGGCTGGAGGTGCAGACCACCGCTTTCAGGCCGCCCTGCTTGAGGCTGCGCTCCACCCAGTCACGGGTCGCGCGGGCCAGTGAAGCGTGGTGCAGGGCGATCAACCCGGCCCAGTCGGGGCGTGCGTCGAGCAGCGCCTGGTACCACAGTTCGGCCTGTGCCCGGGTGTTGGTGAACACCAGGCAGCTGCTACTGGCGTCGATCTCCTGGCACACCTGCTCAAGCATCTTCAGGCCCATGTGCCCGGCCCAGGGGAAGCGCTCGATGGCTGCCGGCAGCAGGGTATCGACCAGCAGCGGCTTGTCTTGCCTGCCTTGCACCAGCAGGCCACCCTGCGGCAGCAACACATCCAGCGCGTGCTGAAGGTTGCCGAGGGTGGCGGACAGGCCCCAGGTGGGCAGGCCAGGGTGCCAGCGGCGCAGGCGGGCCAGGGCCAGTTGCAGTTGTACGCCGCGCTTGTTGCCCAGCAGTTCGTGCCATTCGTCCACCACCACCAGGCGCAGCGTGGCGAAATCGTCGCGGGCCTGTGCGCGGGTCAGCAGCAGGGTCAGGCTTTCAGGGGTGGTGACCAGCACACTGGGCAGGCGTCGCGCTTGGCGGGCACGTTCGGCACTGCCGGTATCGCCGCTGCGCACGCCCACGCTCCAAGGCAGGCCGAGCTCGTCCAGCGGCGCCTGCAAGGCGCGGGCGGTGTCAGCGGCCAGGGCACGCATCGGCGTAACCCACAGTACCTGCAACGGCGCAGCCTGTCGCCCCTGGGCTTCGGCCTTGAAGGCGCGCAGCGCGGCGAGCCATACCGCGTAGGTTTTGCCGGCGCCGGTACTGGCATGCAGCAGGCCGGATTCGCCGCGTGCCACGGCGGCCCAGACACGGCGCTGGAAGGCGAACGGCTTCCAGCCACGCTTGGCGAACCAGGCACTGGCGAGGTCGGTGGCGGCGGGCATCGGGCATGGCGTCCTTGGCGGGCTGTGTTTCTACAGACAACCCGCCAGATGCAATGGTTTTACCTGATCAGTTGGCCAGCAGGTAGCCGCTGCGGCATACCTGCTCACCGGCCACATGGGCGATGACCATGCCGGCGGTGGCCATGCGCCGTACACTGCGCGCATACAACAGGCCGGGCTGATCGTTGCGCACGGCAGTCACGCGGTCGCTGAGCGGGTCGATCACTTCGGCAATCAGCTGGCCAGCCTCGAGGGTTTGCCCTGGCTTGGCGTGGTACACCAGCAGCCCGCCCAACGGCGCGACCACAGGCTCGACCGCGGCCAGTGGGGTCGCGGGGCTGCGCAATGCGGGCAGGGCGGCATGGGCGCCTGCGATGACCCCGCTGTAGGTCAGGAAGTCGAGGATCGCCTGGCAGTCCTTGCTGGCCAGGTCATGGCTGACATCGGCCTGGCCGCGCAACTCGACAGTCACCGAGCAGCAGCCCAACGGAATCGGGAAGCGCTTGCCGAAGCGCTGCTGCAACTGCCACCAGACCAGGCTGAAGCACTCATCGAACGACTGCCCGCCCGAGTCGGTGGCCAGCAGGCTGGCCTGCGCGCCGAGATAGCGGGCCAGGGGCTCGATCTGCACCCAGGCGTCCGGGGTGGTGTACAGGTGCTCCACAGCTTCGAAATCGCAATGCAGGTCCAGCACCATGTCGGCATCGCAGGCCAGGCGCTGCAGGATCAGGCGCTGGGCTTGCAGCGGTGTGCGCGCAGGGTGCGCATCCAGGCCACGGCGCAGGTACTCGCGGATCAAGGCGAGATTATGCGCCGGGTCCTGGGTCAGGTGTTCTTCGATCTGGTCGCCGATGCTGTCCGACAGGTCGACGAAGTTGCGGTTGAAGTTCTCACCGCTTTGCAGTTCGAAACGCCCCAGCGGTGCGTCCAGCAGCACCTGTTCCAGGCCGACCGGGTTGGCCACGGGTACCAGGATGATCTCGCGCTGCAGGCGGCCTTGCTGTTCCAGTTCAGCCAGGCGGCGCTTGAGGTGCCAGGCCACCAGCATGCCCGGCAACTCGTCGGCATGCAGCGAGGCCTGGATATACACCTTGCCGCCACCGCGGGGGCCGAAGTGGAAGCTATGCAGCTGGCGGGTGATGCCCGGAACGGGGGACAGCAGGTCGTGGGTTGAATGGTGCATGGTCGTCCTGATGGCGTGGCGAAAACGGTCTGCGACACGGGTCGGCACACAGATAGAAGCATAGATTGCGTGACTGCGCCTCATCCGCTATCTGTTGGGTGAGCGCGCGGGCTGGTTCGCGGTGCGAATTGTCTCAAGCCAGCAGGGCCTGCAGGGTCGCCAGGTCGTCCGCCTCTTCGACCGGCTTGTCCAGCCGCCAGCGCAGCATCCGCGGGAAGCGCACGGCAATGCCGCTCTTGTGCCTCCGGGACAGGGCGATGCCCTCGAAACCCAACTCGAATACCAGCGTCGGTGTCACGCTGCGTACCGGGCCGAAGGTTTCGACCGTGGTCTTGCGGATGATGGCGTCGACCTTGCGCATCTCTTCGTCACTCAGCCCTGAATAGGCCTTGGCAAAAGGAACCAGCGCCCGCCCCGGGGTGCCGGCCGGCGCGTCCCACACGGCGAAGGTGTAGTCGCTGTACAGGCTGGCCCGCCGGCCATGGCCGCGCTGGGCATAGATCAGCACGGCATCTACGCTGAACGGGTCGATCTTCCACTTCCACCAGGTGCCCATGTCCTTGGTCCGCCCTACGCCATACAAGGCCTCGCGCTGCTTCAGCATCAAGCCTTCCACGCCCAGGCTGCGTGACTGTTCGCGCTGGCGGGCAAGGTCGGCCCAGTCCGGGCCTTCGAGCAGCGGCGAGAGCAGCACCGGGGCCAATGGCTGTGCCTCGAGCACCCGTTCCAGCTGCCGACGGCGCGCGTGCTGCGGCCGGCTGCGCCAGTCCTCGCCCTGCCATTCCAGCAGGTCGTAGGCCTGCAGGACCACCGGCGCATCGCTCAGCAGCTTCTTGCCCAAGGTCTTGCGGCCCAGGCGCTGCTGCAACAGGGCAAAAGGCTGTACCGCCAGCTGTTCCGCCGAGCTGCCCGGTTTCCATACCAGGATTTCGCCATCGAGCACGACCCCGTCGGGCAGGGTCTGCGCCAGGCTGTGCAGCTCGGGAAAGCGCTCGGTGACCAGTTCCTCGCCGCGCGACCAGACCCACAGCTGGCCGTCGCGTTTGACCACCTGGGCGCGGATACCGTCCCACTTCCATTCGATCTGCCAGTCGCTCGGTGGGCCGAGCACTGCATCAAACTGTTCGCTCGGCACTTGCAGAGGGTGGGCCAGAAAGAACGGGTAGGGCTGGCCGCCACGCTGGCCATGCTCATCGTCTGACGGCGGGGCGACCAGGGACTGGTAGCTGGCGGCGGTGGGGCGGTGGCTGGTGTCGGTGTAGCCGACCAGGCGCTGGGCCACGCGTTTGGCATCCAGCCCGGCCAGTTGCGCCAGGGCACGGGTGACCAGCAGCTTTGATACGCCAACGCGAAAGCTGCCAGTGATGAGCTTCAGGCACAGCATCAGGCTGGGGCGGTCCAGCTGGGCCCACAATGGCGCCAGGCGTTGCTGCAGCTGATCGACGGGCAGGCCGCGCAATGGCAGCAGATGGTGTTCGACCCAGTGGGCCAAGCCATCGTCGCTCGCGTGATGGCTTTCCGGCACCAGCAGGGAAATGGTTTCGGCCAGGTCGCCAACGGCCTGGTAGCTTTCCTCGAACAGCCAGTCCGGCAGCCCGGCCAACGCAGTGGCCAGTTCGCGCAGCACCCGGGTCGGCACCAGTTGGCGCGGCCGACCACCGGCCAGGAAGTACACGGCCCAGGCGGCATCCGCAGCTGGGGCGGTGCTGAAGTAGTCACGCAAGGCCTGCAGCTTGGCAACGCTGGAGGTGGTCGCATCCAGCCTCAGGTACAGGTCGGCGAACGCTTTCATGCGTTTGGCTCCGTGGCGACAGCGTCGTCTTCCTCGCCGTATTCGGTCGCGAAGGCGCGGGCATCGAGGCCTTGTTCGTTCAGGTAGCGCACCAGCACATTGACTGACCCGTGGGTGACCATCACCCGTTCCGCGCCGGTCTGGCCGATGGCCCAGAGCAACCCCGGCCAATCGGCATGGTCCGAGAGCACGAAGCCACGGTCCACCCCGCGCCGTCGGCGGGTGCCACGCAACAGCATCCAGCCACTGGCGAAGGCATCGCTGTAGTCGCCGAAACGGCGCATCCAGCTGCTGCCACTGGCCGAGGGTGGGGCCAGGACCAACGCCTGTCGCAGCAGCGGGTCGTTGCGCGGGATATCACCGGCGTAGCGGGTCTCTGGCAAGTACACGCCAGCTTCCCGATATACCCGGTTGAGCGGCTCGACGGCGCCATGCACGAGGATCGGGCCAATGCTGGCGTCCAGCCCGTGGAGGATCCGCTGGGCCTTGCCGAAGGCGTAGCAGAACAGCACGCTGGCTTTGCCCTGTGCACAGTTGGCGCGCCACCAGGCATTGATCCCGGAGAGAATTTCGCCTTGGCTGGGCCAGCGGTAGATGGGCAGGCCGAAGGTCGATTCGGTGATGAAGGTGTGGCAGGGCACCGGTTCGAATGGTGCGCAGGTGGCGTCCGGCTCCACCTTGTAGTCACCGGAGGCGACCCAGACCTCGCCCTGGTACTCCAGGCGCACCTGCGCCGAGCCCAGGACGTGCCCGGCCGGGTGCAGGCTCAGGCTAACGCCATGGTGCAGCAGGCGTTCGCCGTAGGGCAGGGTCTGCAAATTGATGTCCTGGCCGAGGCGGCTGCGCAGGATGCCGGCGCCAGGGCTGGCGGCCAGGTAATGGCGATTGCCGATGCGGGCGTGGTCGCCGTGGCCATGGGTGATCACAGCTCGGTCCACGGGCCGCCACGGGTCGATATAGAAATCACCGGGCGGGCAGTACAGGCCTTCGGGGCGGGCGATGACGAGGTCCATGGCTCTACGTCTGGGATAGGGCTTGCTAGCTCAGAGTGTCGAGGGCCGCGGCAAGTTCGATGTGTGAGGGCAACCCTCTCGAGGGCTGCCCGGACCGCGTCAGGAAATAGCGATCTTCCAGCCCGACTTTCTGGCGTCTTCGATACTGATCTTGGCAACGCGGGAGATGTTCAGGCGTTTGCCGTCATGCATCAGGTAGGGAGCGGTACGGAAGTGATCCCATACAGTGTCGGCGCTGCCTGGCCGCAGGTCCTCGGTGTCATAGGTGATTTCCAGCTTGGCTGGCGAAGTGACAGCAGGGGCGCTGGCATCTCCGTCGCTGAGCATGCGGTAGTCGGCGATGGCGGTACCTACCCAAAGTTGTGCATTGACGGTAGCGCCAGCTGGAACTTTGAGCGTATCCGGCCAGGAAATTTCAATTTTCAGGGTTTCTGTAGCCATGTTCATCATCCTCTTGATGGAAGTGTGCCGCAGCTGTCGGGGAACAGTGCGGCACCGAGGATGCTAGGTAGCTGGCCGGCTGCGGATCAGCAGGAAACGGTCCACTAGCGGCCAGGCACCAACGTCAGACGCTGATTGCCATACGCCCGCCCAAAGTTCTGCTGCTGCAGCGGCAGGCTCATGAAGCGCCCCTTGAACCAGGCATCCAGCCCGTCGCTGTAGTGTGTGCTGGCTGGGTTGCCGGACTGTCCACTGCTGGTCAGCACCTGCAACGGCTCGGCCTGGCCGAAGTCGACGATCATCCGTGCCGAGGCCGGCAGGCGGGTATCGAAGTCGCTGCCCCAGGCGTAGGGCGTCAAAGCCAGGGTGGTGAAATCACCACCGGCAGCCTGCGGCGAGCGGCTGATGGCATCGCCCAGGCCGTGGTAGGCCGGTGCCGGCCAGCGGTACTGGTGCAGCTTGCCCCACTGCCAGGCGCGGCGGTCGGCCCCCAGTTGCGTGGTGCCCGCGTCGATGGCGCCAGCCAGGCTGCGCGCCAGGATGGCCGGCTTGTCTTCTTTCTGCGGGGTGTTGCGGTCATCCCAGAACGGGCTGTCGTCGCGCCCCAGCAGGTGGTCGGCCTGCGCCGAGAACGACAACCGCGCATTGCTGACGAAGGCCTGCCAGGCCGGGCTGGATTCCGGCCCGAGGTCGTCGAGGAAGGTCTGTCGCGCCACTTCCTGGAGGAACAGTTGATACAGGGCGGCATCGGCCGACACCGGGCTCAGGCGGCCATCGAAGGCCTTGAGCCGGGCCAGCGCGTCGCGGGCCTTGTCACGCTGGGCGGCGGGCAGGGCGTCGATTGCCTGCTGCAGCGGCTGGGCCATGCCCGGGGCATCGAACACCTGCTTGAGCTTGTCGGCCAGCAGGGTGACCTGGTCGTTCTGCAGGGCCATCAGGCTGCGGCTGTCGTGGCGCCCATTGCCGGCCAGCTGAGCCAGGCGTTCGGCCCGCTCGGGGTAGTACCAGGTGCTGGACAGTTGCATGCCATAGCCGCGCGGCAGGCTGCGCTGGTTGGCGTGGCCGATCCAGCCGGCTGGCGGGTCCTGGTCGTAAGGGTGCAGCATCGGGTCGGCAAAGCCGTCCCAGTCGTAGCGGCCGTCCCAGCCCGGCGATGGCAGCAGCCCCTGGCCTTCGCGGCGGTTGGGGTAGCGACCGCTGACTTGCCAGCCGATGTGCTCGGGCTCGGCAAAGACGAAGTTGAGGGCGGCGGCAGTCACTTCACGGGTACTGTCGAAGGCGCGCTCCACGCTCTGGGCGCGGGTCAGGTCGAACAGCGCGTCGAGGCTGCGATCTTCCTTGAACTGCGGCAGGTTCAGCGCCAGGCCCAGGCTGGCATTGCCCGGTTGCGCCAGCAGGGTGCCGTGGCGAGTGTCGTACATCACTTCGCGCAGCGGGCGCTGGCCGCGGACGAAGAAGGTTTCGCTACGGGCGCGGGCCGGCAGCCATTTGCCGTCGGCCAGGTAGCTCACCTGGCTGCCCTGATGACGCAGTTGTTCCAGGTACAGGTCCTGGTTGTCGGCCATGACCGCGCTGCTGCTCCAGGCCAGCTTGCCGTTGTAACCGGCCAGCACGATGGGCAGGCCGGGCAATGACAGCCCGGCCACCTGGTACTTGCCGGTATGGATCTGCACCGGGCTCAGGGCCCAGGCGGCGCGGCTGTCGCTGGCCAGCAGGCTCTTGCCGCTGCGGCTGCGCTGTGGCGCCAGGGCCAGGTTGGCTGAACCGGGGCTGCCCAGCAGGTCAAGGTCGGCGAGCTTCTGGCTGGCGGCGGCCAGGGCTGGCAGGCCAGGCAACTGGCTGGCCAGGTTCAGGCCCTTGAGCTTGTCTACTTCTGCTTCGGCCAATGGCTCGTCCGGGGCGCCGGGCAACAGCCAGGCCAGCTTGTCGCTGCCGGCTTTCTGCGCCAGGACCAGGGCACTCAGTTCTTCCTGCAGGTTCACTGACTGGCTGAAGGCGTACAGGCTGAAGATCAGCGCCGAATCCTCGGGCTTCCAGTATTCGGGGCGATAACCACTGCTGGCCAGGCCGGCCGGCAGCCTGTCGCGATAGCGGAACAGGTAAGCGTTGACCCCGCGTGCATACACCTCGAAAAAGCGCTTGAGCCGTGGCGATGCTTCGGCGTACTGCTGGGCGGCGCTCTGCTTGAGGTTGGCGGCGCGCATCAGCCGGTCGATGTCCAGCGCGTCGCTGCCGGCCAGTTCGGCCAGGCGGCCCTGCGCCAGAAGGCGCATGGCCACCATCTGTTCGATACGGTCGCCGGCATGCACGTAGCCCAGGCTGAACAGGGCGTCGTGGAAGCTGCTGCTTTCGATCAGTGGCGCACCCATCGCATTGCGCCGTACCGAGACGTTCTGCGCCAGGCCCTTGAGCGGCTGCACGCCACTGGCCGGTGGCACGCTGCCCTGGTAGCCGCCCGTCTGGCAGCCGGCCAGCCCGAGCATGCCGAGCAGCGTGGCGGCGGTTACGAACCGCGGGCGGAAGGGGGGGAAGGCGGGGGCGGCCATGACAAGGGCTCCTGCAAGGCGTGGCGGTTTTGGAAAGGCGCTAAGGTAGTAAGCGCGCAGGCGCCATGCAAGGTCCTTGGGCGCTTTATTTGCCTGCGCCGGTACAAACCTTGAAGTGCATGGCCAAGGCATCGGAAAAATGCGTGCAATTGATGCGTGCATGGCCTTGATAGTCCCGGCTCACGGCAAAGGCCGAGCCCGGCATCAGGAGTACCTTGTGCTGCTCCAGGCGCTGCATGAACGGCTGCAGGTCGGCCAGCTCAGGGTGATAGACCCACAGGAACATACCGCCTTGCGGCGTTACGTCGAACTGCCAGCCACGCGCCCGCAACAATTGCTGGGTTTGCGCCTGCTGGCGGATCATGCGCTGTTGCAGGTCTTTCATGTGCCGGGCATAGGTGCCATCGGACAAGATGGTGTTGACGAAACGTTCGCAAAACGCCGGCACGGCAACGCAGGTCAGCAGTTTCAGGCGCGTCAGCGGTTCGATCAGCGCCGCCGAACAAGCGATATAGCCCACGCGCAGGGACGCGGACAGGCACTTGGAGAAACTGCCGATGTAGATGACCCGCTCGAGGTTGTCCAGTTCGGCGAGGGTCTGGCGCATGCCCGGGCTGAAGTCGCCATACACGTCGTCCTCGACCACGAAGAAGTCGTGCTCCGTCGCCAGGCGCAGGATGCCGAAGGCGATGTGCGGGCTGATGTTGCCGCCGGTCGGGTTATGGAAGTTGCTGTTGCAGAAGAACGCCTTGACCTTGTGCCTGGCCAGTTGGGCTTTCATGTCTTCCACGTCCGGCCCGTCCTGGGTACGCCGCACGCCAAGTACCTGGCCACCGGCCAGCTGGATCAGCTTGATCAGGTTGCCATTGCCGGGCTCGTCGACCAACACGTGATCGCCGGGCTTGATCAGCAACCGCGCGACCAGGTCCAGTGCCTGCGTGGCGCCCAGGGTGGTCAGCAACTGGCTGGGGCGGGCTTCGATCCGGGTCAGGCGCTGCAGGTGCATGCACAGTTGTCTGCGCATCGGCAGGTAGCCCTGGATGTCGCCATATTCCGCCAGTGAGCTCTGCTCCAGCCGCGCGGTGCGGCGTATCGCCTTGGCCAGCAGCTCGGTGTCCCGCCAGGCCGGTGGCAGCCAGCCGCTGCCGAGCTTGGTGTAGTGCCGGCCACTTTGCAGCAGCGTGAACAATGGGTCGTCGGCCATGCCTGCCGGGGGCTCGGCAGGGCCGGTATCTGATGTACCTGGCTGCCGGCTGCTACAGGCGACAAAGTAGCCGCGGCCTGGGATGGCGGTCAGCACACCTTCGCTGACCAGCCGGGCATAGCTGGAGACGACATCGTGATAACTGCAGTCAGCCGCCGCGGTCAGCTTGCGGATGGACGGCATGCGCTGGCCAGGCAGCCATTCGCCGGCTTCGAGGCGCTGTTTCAATTGGTCATGCAGGCTGTTCGGGCGCATGGCGGGTCCGCCGACTGTTAGAAAAAGCAGCCTAACAGTTAACCGGAAAGTGCGTCGACTGTTTGCGTTTCAGGGCGCGGCAGGTGCCACCATGTACCCGTCGGTGCCGTTGCAGGGTGCCGGATACGCGACTGTCCACCCACCTGAGCACATGCCATGTCGAGCACACTTCCGCGGCGCACTTACCTGTATTTCACGGCGCAATCGATCAACCTGACGACAGCGGTCATGTCGGTGACCATGGCTGCCACTGTCGGGGCGGCGCTGGCGCCTGCCAGCACCTGGTCCACTGTGCCTTACGGCTTTCAGTTCCTGTGCATGATGCTGGCCACCTACCCGGTCTCCAGGCTGATGGGCCGTATTGGCCGCAAGCGGGCATTCATGCTGGGCTCGATACCTTTGGCCGTGTCCGGCATTACCGGCTACCTGGCGGTGCAGCAACAGCACTTCGCGACCCTGGTGATCAGCCACTCGGCGTTGGGTATCTACATTGCGTTCGCCAACTTCAACCGCTTTGCCGCTACCGACAACCTGGCACAGAGCCTGAAGCCCAAAGCGCTTTCCCTGGTTGTGGCCGGCGGTGTGATGGCTGCCGTAGTTGGGCAAGCACTCACCGAGTGGCTTCGCGACGTTGGCGGCTACCCGCTGTTTTCGCTGTGTTACGCCGCTTTTGTCGGCCTGGCGGCGATGTCCTTGCTGATTGCCGCCTGCCTGCCCGGCGAGGCCACAGGGGCGATCCAGGAGCCAGCAAAAAAACCATCTGCTGCAACCAGCGAACCGCTCAGCCCGGTGCTGGTCGTGGCCATGGCCGTGGCCGCGCTGGGCTATGGGGTCATGAACTTGCTGATGATCCAGGCTTCCATGCATATGAAACACCTGCATGAGGATTTCTCCGACGTGCGCCTGGCGATTCAATGGCATGTGATTGCCATGTTCGCCCCGTCGTTCTTCACCGGCGCCATCATCCACAAGCTCGGGATCAGGGCCACCCTCTGCGCCGGCCTGGGCCTGTTGATCGGTTGCACGGCCATGAACCTGTGGTCACACAGTTACGCGATGATGACCTTGTCGTTGATAGCCCTTGGCCTTGGCTGGAACCTGACCTACGTGGGCGGCGGGGCGTTGCTGGCGCAAACGCTGCAGCACAGCCCGTCGGCCATGCGCATGCAAGGGAAGAACGACCTGGCCATCGCCCTGTTCGCCACCGTTGGCGCATTCACCCCGTCGCTGTTGCTGGGCTCGGTCGGCTGGAAGGGTACCAATGCCATCTGCATGGCACTGTGCATCGTGCTGCTTCTGGCCTGTGGCCATGCACTGCGCGGCCCGCTGGCGGGGCGCGCACGTGCTGTTCAGGTCAGGCGCCGTGGCACTTCTTGAACTTTTTCTGGCTACCGCACGGGCATGGGTCGTTACGGCCAACGTCCTTCAGGGCGTTGCGCACCGGCTCCTGGTGGCCGTGGTTGCAGTGCGGGCCGTGAACGTGGCCATGATCGTGGTGGTGATCATGGTCGTGGTTGCAGTCAGGGCCATGAACATGGGGTTGCTGGGACATTGCAAGGTTACTCCGGGTGGTAATCGCCGGGGATTATCTCACCACTGCGCGACAAGTGCAGGTCCCGATGCATGAGCAAGCCGGTCGCCAGTTCGCCCTGCAGGCTGTAGTGCAGCGGCTGATCGCTCTTGAGCAGCTTGGCCAGTGCTTTCAGGTGCTGCCACAGGTTGGTTCGCGCGGTGATCTTGAAGGTACGCCGGGCATGCCCGCCGACACTGCGCCACAGGCTGGTTTCGTCCTGCACCAGCAGCAGGTCGTTGAGGCGTATGGCATAGGACAGGTTGCGGATGAACAGGCGGCTGTCATTCGGGTTGACCACCTGCAGGTGCAATACGAATTCCTGTTCCAGCAACCTGGCCTTGACCGTCTCGACCTCGACCAGGTGCACCTCGGGTTCGCGCCAGTCATCGCCGCCCCAGCTGCTGCAGCCCGCCAGCAGGGCCAGGCAGGCGAGCAGCGGAGCGAGCAGCAGGCGGGCGGGGGCGATCATCTTCAGCTACCTACGTAGCTGGCGCAGCATTTCTTGAACTTCTGGCCGCTGGCGCAGGGGCAGGGATCGTTGCGCCCGGCCTTGAGCCCGACCGTCGGGTCGATGAAGTACCAGCGCCCGGCATGCTGGACGAAGGCCGAACGTTCGCGGTGCTGGTGATCGCCCTCCTGGTCGTGCCAGCGTGCGGTGAAGGTCACAAAGGCATGTTCAGGCTGGCCGCCCAGCACTTCTGCCGCTTCGACCTCCAGGCCGAGCCAGGTGCTCTGGGCACTCCAGGCGGCCATGGCGGCACGGTCCAGGCCGGCTTGCTGGGCCGGCAGGGTGGTGGCCACCAGGTAGTCGACCAGGCCCAGCACATAGGCACTGTAGCGCGAGCGCATCAGCGCCTGGGCATCCGGCGCCGGGGTGCCGGCATGGTAGTGCCCGCAGCAGGCGTCGAGCAGGTTGCCACTGCCGCAAGGGCAGACCGAGACACTCATCATCACCACCAGTACTTGCCAAAGTTTTCCGGGTTGGCCCAGAACTTGGCATTCAGCCAGTCCGGTACCTGCTTGTAGTCATGTAGATCATAGGTGAACAGGCTCAGGACCTGCTCGTCCCGGCAGAATTTCTCGCTGGCCGACAGGGCCAGGGCGAAGAAATCGGTGTCCTGCCAGCCACAGGCGGCCAGGTCGGCCAGCACTGCAACCCGGCTGGCATTGAGATTGCGCACTCCGCCGAGCAGTTCCAGGCCGGTGCGCTTGGGCAGATGCTCCAGGCAGTCCACCAGCAGTGCCAGGTCAAAGCGCTGCGCCGCCAGTTCAGCCGGCAGCGGGCCAGGGGCAGCTGTGGCGATGGTCACCTGCGGGTGCGCCTGGGCGAAGGCGTCCAGTGCCGGAAAGCGCGTGCCCACCAGCAGCAGGCGTTGCGGGGTGAAGCGCTCGAGCAGGGCGGCCAGGGCCTGCTGCGGGGTGCGCTGGGAAAAGCGGTCGTTCATTGCAAGTCCTCTTCAAGTCGTCCAAGACTAGCGGGCCACAGCGTGTGGGCAAAGAGGCATGTGACCGCGTCGTGGCTTATTGCTGGCAGGGATGGCATGCGCGGTCTTTACTCCGAGAGATCGGCCTTATGCCGATTCCCCCTAGGAGAAGCAGAGAAATGAGCATAGTACGCACAGCGATACCCCTGGTTCTGCTCACCAGTGTGTTGACTGGTTGTGCAGGTTTGCAAAAGACCGACTGGCCGAAATGTGCTGCCGTCGGGGGTGTAGGCGGCGCTGCCTTGGGCGCCATCGAGAGTTCCAGCTGGGCTGGCTGGGGTGCCTTGGTGGGCGGCAGCCTGGCGGCAGGCTACTGCTGGGTGCATGGCGATGGCGACGAGGACGGCGACGGCGTGCCGGACAGCCGTGACAAGTGCCCCGGCACGCCGCGCGGCGTGCAGGTGGATGCCAATGGTTGCCCGCCTGAGCCGGCACCGGTGGTCGAGGAAGTGGTGGTGCAGAAGGAAGAGGTCATCGTCATCCGCGATGTGCACTTCGAATTCGATTCTGCGCGCCTGACCGCCAGCGACAAGGAGCGCCTCAACACTGTTGCCACCCGGCTCAAGCAGGAAGCACCGTCCGCCCGTCTGAGCGTCAGCGGTCACACCGACAGCGTCGGCTCCGACCAATACAACCAGAAGCTGTCCGAGCGGCGTGCCCACGCGGTGACCGATTATCTGGTCCAGAGCGGTGTGCCGCGCAGCAGCTTCGTGTCGGTGGTCGGCGCCGGTGAAACCCAGCCGGTGGCAGACAACGCCACGGCCGAGGGGCGTGCCATGAACCGCCGTACCGAGATCAAGATCCAGCGCTAGAGCGCCTGCGCCCGTGCCTTGAGCGGTGGCACGGGCGTGTCTGGCGGCGACAGCCGCTCGTGGCCAGCGGCACTGTCGGTGGCATGCCTGCAGGCGACGGATGGCGCGGCCTCTCCATCAAACGGCGCTGGCGCCTGCCTTGGCATTGCAGTTAATGTGGTTCGCACGGCCCGCTCGATCGGGCGTCTCGACATAACAACAAACCATGGGAGCGGGATATGAAGTTCATCCTGGGCCTGGGCAAGGTCCTGACGGTCGCATTCTGGGGCGTGGTGTTTTTCAATCAGTTGATGCCGCAACCCTTGCCGTTCAATTTGCTGATCAATGCTGCGGGAATTGCCTTGCTGGGCCTGCACTTGCTCGAAGTGCTGTTCTTCAATGGCAGCCTGCGCGGGCGCAGCCATCGCTGGTTCGATCGGTTGCAGATCCTGTTGACGGGCATCTTCCATGTCATGTCCATCCCCCGTGCGCAGGAGGCGCCGCGAAATGCGTAATCTGATGTTGCTGGCCATGCTGGCCGTTCCGCTGGCACAGGCCGAGAGCCTGGAGGTGGCAGCAAACTCCATGCTGCGCCTGCCAAACAAGTCGGCCACTGTGCACCTTGCGCAGTTGCACGTGGCCGATGCCGCCACCCTGTTGTTGCCGGCCACGCTGGCGGAATTGAAGGTCGACCAGCTGCTGTTGGGGCGGGACGCGCGTATCGCCATTGCGCCGTCCGACAGCCCGTTGCTGATCGAGGCGCGCAGTGCACGGCTGGCCGAGGGCAGCGAATTCAGTGCGCCAGGCGCGGCGGGCACGTACCAGCGGGCCGCGCGCTCAGGGCGTAGCCTGGACCTCAAACTGGCTGAACTGGATGCCGAGCGGCTGGCGATCGATGCCCGTGGTGGCGCGGGTGCTCCCGGGTACGTGGGGCTCGATGGCGCCAACGGCCAGGCCGGCGGCTGCACCTGGGGCCAGGCCAGCCGTGGTGCCAATGGCGACGACGGCGGCAACGGCCATGATGGCGCACCGGGTGGGCGCATTCGCCTGAGCGTGCCGCAGGGCTTCCCGCAGGAGCGCATCGTGGTGCGCCTGGACGGCGGCGCAGCGGGCAAGGCCGGGGCGCCAGGCAAGGCCGGTAAGGGCGGGGCCAGCAAGGGCTGCCTGGTGTACAGCACCGAGGCCGGGGCCAATGGCCGCCCGGGGCAGCCGGGTCAGCCAGGGGCGGCGGGGGCAACCGGTGAATTGATCCTGCAACACCTGTAGAAGCCATACGGCACCCCCTGGTAGGAGCGGCCTTGTGTCGCGATGGGCTGCGCAGCAGCCCCACAAATCAATGCGAAAAGGCTGAAATCGGGGGCTGCTGCGCAGCCCATCGCGACACAAGGCCGCTCCTACAGGGGGCGCAGCCTGTCAGGCCATCAGGCGCGAACTGGCCACGGCAACCACCGCCAGGCCCAGCAGCAGGTTGATCCCCACCAGCCGCCGAATCCGCCCGAGTACCGCTGCACCCGCCGGCCAGTCCTCGGCCTTAACGGCTGCTTTCAGTTCCGGCAGCAGCAGCGCCTGGACGCGCATGAACAGGGCGAACATGGCGATGCCGCCACCTATCATCACCTGCACGTACTTGGGTGCGGTCTCGAAGCCGCTGAAGCGCATGTGCAACATGCCGATACCACTTATCGCCAAAATCGCCACGGCCAGCCAGACCCAGCCGAAGAAGCGTCGGAACACTTCCACCCACAAACGCAGGCGCGCAGGCCCTTCCAGGGCTGCAACCGTTGCCGGGCGCAGTACCAGCCAGGCGAAGAACATGCCGCCAACCCACACCAGGGCGGCCAAAACATGCAGTGTGTAGGGCAGGGCAAAGGCAAGCATCCGGATCTCCATGCGGCAGAAAGGGCGAGAGCGGGGTATGATAGCCGCCCCATGCGAAACACTGAAAATATATCCAGCCCACCGGGCGCCTGCAGACCATGATCAGCAACGAACTCAAAGCCACCATCCAGGGCGCCTATACGCGTTTTCTCGAAGCCAAGGGCCTCAAGCCGCGCTATGGCCAGCGTCTGATGATCGCCGAAGTGGCCAAGGTGCTCGGCGACATCGCCTGCGACGACGAAGGCCGTCGTGCCGGCGAACCGGCCGTGGTGGCGGTGGAGGCAGGCACCGGTACTGGCAAGACGGTGGCCTACAGCCTGGCCGCCATTCCGGCTGCCAAGGCCGCCGGCAAACGCCTGGTGATCGCCACGGCGACCGTGGCGTTGCAGGAGCAGATCGTGTTCAAGGACCTGCCCGACCTGATGCGCAGCAGCGGGCTCAACTTCAGCTTTGCCCTGGCCAAGGGCCGCGGCCGCTACCTGTGCCTGTCCAAGCTCGACATCCTGCTGCAGGAAGGGCACGCCCAGTCGGCCACCGCCCAGCTGTTCGAGGAAGAAGGCTTCCGCATCGAGGTCGACGAGCGCAGCCAGAAGCTGTTCAACAGCATGATCGAGAAGCTTGCCGGCAACCGCTGGGACGGCGACCGCGACAGCTGGCCGGAAGCCCTGGAAGACCAGGACTGGGCCCGCCTGACCACCGACCACAGCCAGTGCACCGGCCGCCATTGCCCGAATTTCCAGCAGTGCGTGTTCTACAAGGCGCGCGAAGGCATGGGCAAGGTCGATGTGATCGTCACCAACCATGACATGGTCCTGGCCGACCTGGCCCTGGGCGGCGGTGCGGTATTGCCCGACCCGCGCGATACCATGTACGTGTTCGACGAAGGCCATCACCTGCCGGACAAGGCCATTGGCCATTTCGCCCATTACTCGCGCCTGCGTTCCACCGCCGACTGGCTGGAGCAGACTGCCAAGAACCTGACCAAGCTGTTGGCCCAGCACCCGCTGCCCGGCGACCTGGGCAAGTACATCGAGCAGGTGCCCGAACTGGCGCGGGAGGTGCGCACCCAGCAGCAGTTCATGTTCACCCTGTGCGAGCAGGTTGCCGATTTCCGTCCCGGCGAAGACAACGAAGGCCGTGAGCGCCCACGCTACCGTTTCGAAGGCGGCGTGGTGCCCGAGCAGATTCGCGAAGTGGGCATCGAGCTGAAAAAGGGCTTCGCCCGCCTCAACGACCTGTTCACCCGGCTGGCCGACCTGCTCAAGGAGGGCATGGACGGCGAGGTCAACATCGGTATCGCCAGCCACCAGGCCGAGGAGTGGTACCCGCTGTTCGGCAGCCTGGTCACCCGTGCCCAGGGCAACTGGGAACTGTGGACGGCGTTTACCGCCGAAGACCCCGAAGACAGCCCGCCCATGGCCCGCTGGCTGACCTTGGCCGAAAGTGGCGCGCTGTTCGACATCGAGGTCAACGCCAGCCCCATCCTCGCCGCCGATATGCTTCGCCGCAGCCTGTGGAATGTCGCCCACGGCGCGCTAGTGACATCCGCGACGCTGACCGCATTGGGCAAGTTCGACCGCTTCCGCATGCGCTCGGGCCTGCCGCGTGATGCGGTCACCTGCGTGGTACCGAGCCCGTTCGTGCATGGCGATGCCGGTTTGCTGCGGGTCCCCGACCTCAAGGCCGACCCGCGCGATGCCACGGCGCACACCGCCGCGATCATCCGCGAGTTGCCCGGCATCGTCGAGGATGCCCGTGGTGCGCTGGTGCTGTTCTCTTCACGCAAGCAGATGCAGGATGTGTTCGACGGCCTGGACCGGGACTGGCGCAAACTGGTGCTGATCCAGGGCAACCTGTCCAAGCAGGAAACCCTGAACAAGCACAAGGCGCGGGTCGACGATGGCCAGCACAGCGTGCTGTTCGGCCTCGCCAGCTTTGCCGAGGGGGTCGATCTGCCGGGTGCCTACTGCGAACACGTGGTGATTGCCAAGATTCCCTTCGCCGTACCCGACGACCCGGTCGAAGCGGCATTGGCGGAGTGGATCGAGGCGCGCGGTGGCAACCCGTTCATGGAAATTGCCGTGCCCGATGCCTCGCTGCGGCTGATCCAGGCCTGTGGTCGCCTGCTGCGAACCGAACAGGATCGCGGCGTTATCACCTTGCTTGATCGGCGGCTGGTCACCCAGCGCTATGGCAAGGCTATTCTCAATGCGCTGCCGCCGTTCCGGCGGGAGATTGCCTGACTGCCGGAGTACTTGCTCCGGCGCGTTGTCCATTACTCAGTCGTGGGCCATGAAGGCCCTGAAGGAGAGCCTCAGCCTTATGGTCCGCCGCACCTTGCCCGCCGTTCTCGCCTTGTTGTTCAGCTCGCCCTTGCTGGCGGGGCAGCAGACGCTCTTCAGCTTCGTGCGCCCAGCCTCGGTGGTCAATGTGCTGACCGAGGATGCCGGCATGCCCCAATACAATGCGGAGCAGACGGCTGAAGGCGAAGTGTTGCGACGTGTGGTGTTCAACCCGGCGCAGCGGCCAACCCTGCGCCTGAGCCCGCAAAGCGGGGTATGGGACTGGTCGGCGGGGCAGTTCCTGACCTTGCGTCTGCAAAGCGCAATGGACTGGGCGCTGACCGTGGATGTCACGGTGCAGGGCAGCGATGGCAGCGCGCTGACCAGTCGCATCGACTTGCCGGCCGGCCCCGCCCAGACCGTGATGGTACCGCTGACGGCGCGCTCGCCGCTCAGCCAAGGCATGCGCGCTGGCCCACCGATGCCCTGGACCCATGAGGGCCAGCGCTTGTTGCTGGCCAGCAGCGCCGGTGCGGTAGACCTCAAGCAGGTGGCCTCGGTCAGCCTGAGCATCCCCAGTCCCAAGGTGGCACAGAGCTTGTTGATCGAGCGGGTTGGCATCCAGGATGACGACCAGGCTTACCAGGCGGCCTATCGTGAGCTGATCGATGCCTATGGCCAGTCCACGCGGGGCCATTGGCCAGAGAAAGTGGTTAACGACGAACAACTCAAGGCAGCCGATACGCGTGAGCAGCAACAGCTCAAGAGCTGGCTCGCAGAACGTGGCAAACAGCAACTGGATGCCTACGGGGGCTTGCTGGCCGGGCCGGCGTTCGAGGCCAAAGGCTTCTTCCGTACGGAAAAGCGCGATGGCCGCTGGTACCTGGTGACACCGGCGGGGCATCCGTTCTACTCGTTGGGGGTGAATGCCGTGGCCGCGGATGGCGGGCGCACCTACGTCACTGGCCGCGAGAGCATGTTCAAGGCCTTGCCGGGCGAAGGTGATGCACTGGCCGCCTTCTATGGCGAAGGCAACAACGACGACGGCAACGCCTCATCACAAGGGCGCCATTTCAAGCAGGGGCGCTGGTTCGACTTCTATGCCGCCAACCTGCAGCGCACCTATGGCAAACCCTGCCCGCCGGCAGCAGACGGGCAGCCGGCCAACTGCCCACCGCCAGCGCTGGATGCCGCCCGCTGGCAGGCGCACGCGCTTGACCGGCTGCAGGCCTGGGGGTTCAACACGCTCGGCAACTGGAGCGAGCCGGCCCTGGGCCAGGCCCGGCGCATGCCGTACACCTTGCCGCTGTCGATCGTGGGCGATTACGCCAGCATCAGCACCGGCATGGACTGGTGGGGCAGCATGCCCGACCCGTTCGACCCACGTTTTGCCATGGCCACCGAGCGCGCCGTGGCCATTGCCGCCCGCGATCACCGTGACGACCCCTGGCTGATCGGCTATTTCGCCGACAATGAACTGGCCTGGGCCGCCCCGGGCAGTGATCCCAAGGCACGCTACGGCCTGGCCTACGGCACGTTGCGCCTGACCACCGATGTGCCGGCCAAGCGCGCCTTCCTCAAGCAGTTGCGCGACAAGTACCGCAACCAGGAGGGGCTGTCCAAGGCCTGGGGCATCGAACTGAGCGCCTGGGAACTGATGGAGGATCCGGGCTTCGAAGCGCCGCTGCCCAACCCGGAGCACCCGGAAATCGAGCGTGACTACCAGTATTTCCAGCAGGTGTTTGCCGAAACCTACTTCAAGACGATTGCCGACTCGTTGAAGTGGCATGCGCCGAATCACCTGTTGCTGGGGGGGCGGTATGCGGTCAGCACGCCCGAGGCGGTCAAGGCCTGCGCCGAATTCTGCGATGTGCTCAGCTTCAACTTCTATACGCTCAAGCCGCAGGATGGCTACGACTTCGCCAGCCTGGCCGAGCTGGACAAGCCGGTGCTGGTATCCGAGTTCCAGTTCGGCTCGCGTGACCGTGGGCCGTTCTGGCCGGGGCCGCTGGAGCTGGCGCGGGAAGAGGAGCGTGGCCCGGCCTACGGCAATTTCCTCAAGGCGGCGCTGGCACAACCGATGATCGTCGGCGCGCACTGGTTCCAGTATCTCGATCAGCCGGCCAGCGGGCGGTTGCTCGATGGCGAGAACGGCCATCTCGGGCTGGTAGCGATCACCGACATGCCTTATCCAGGGTTTGTCGAGGCCGTGCGCAAGAGCAACCTGCAGGCCATGGGCCAGCTGCGCGCCGAGCTGGAAAAGCCTGCCCCATAACCCAAACAGGCCTGCGTAGGAGCGGCGTTGTGTCGCGAAAGGGCCGCAAGGCGGCCCCGGCAATCTCGGCACCACGCGACACCCATGGCTGCTGCGCAGCCCATCGCGACACCAGGCCGCTGCTCCTGGAGGGGACGTGGTGCGTCTGTGGCACCATTCGTCGCGACCACCCAGCCCAAGCCAGTTTGCAAAACGCCAAACTACTGAAACAATGCACACCATTTTTCGGAAATGGTCGTACGGAGAACAGCGGGTGCAGATCCAGGGTCACTATGAGCTGAAATTCGAAGCCGTGCGCGAGGCGTTCGCCGCGCTGTTCGATGATCCCCAGGAGCGTGGCGCCGCGCTGTGTATCCAGGTCGGTGGCGAAACCGTCGTCGACCTATGGGCCGGCAGTGCCGACAAGGATGGCCAGCAGGCCTGGCACAGCGACACCATCGCCAACCTGTTCTCCTGTACCAAGACCTTCACCGCGGTTACCGCCCTGCAGCTGGTCAGCGAGGGCAAGCTGGCCCTGGATGCTCCGGTGGCCAACTACTGGCCGGAGTTCGCCCAGGCCGGCAAACAGGCTATCACTCTGCGCCAGCTGCTCAGCCATCGTGCCGGCTTGCCGGCCATCCGCGAGTTGCTGCCGGCCGAAGCCCTGTATGACTGGCAGGCCATGGTCGCTGCCCTGGCCGCCGAGACGCCCTGGTGGGCACCTGGCACCGAGCACGGCTATGCCGCCATCACCTACGGCTGGCTGATCGGCGAGCTGATCCGCCGCGCCGATGGTCGTGGCCCTGGCGACTCGATCGTGGCCCGTACTGCACGCCCGCTGGGGCTGGATTTCCATGTCGGCCTGGCCGACGAAGAATTCTACCGTGTGGCGCATATCGCCCGTGGCAAAGGCAACCCCGGGGATGCCGCAGCGCAGCGCCTGCTGCAGGTGACCATGCGCGAGCCCGAGGCGCTTTCGACCCGTGCCTTTACCAATCCGCCAGCCATCCTGACCAGCACCAACAAGCCAGAGTGGCGGCGCATGCAGCAGCCGGCGGCCAACGGCCATGGCAACGCGCGTAGCCTGGCGGGCTTTTACGCCGAGCTGTTGGATGGCAGCCTGCTCGAATCCGAACTGCTCGATGAACTGACCCGTGAGCACAGCCTCGGCCAGGACCGTACCTTGCTCACCCAGACCCGTTTCGGCTTGGGTTGCATGCTCGACCAGCCCGAGGTGGCCAATGCCACCTTCGGCCTCGGCGCGCGCGCCTTCGGCCACCCCGGTGCCGGCGGTTCGGTCGGTTTTGCCGACCCGGAGTACGATGTCGCCTTCGGCTTCGTGGTCAATACCCTTGGCCCATACGTGCTCATGGACCCACGGGCCCAGAAGCTGGTGCGCGTGCTCGCAGGCTGCCTTTGATCGGGTAATGCGGGTATTGCCGCATCCCTTTGACTATCCTCAATGCCAATGCCTGAAGTGTGTGGGCAAAATCTCTTTCTATTTCATGGTGTATCGCTGATGTCTTCACATAAAACCTTAGCACTCGCCCTGTGCCTGACCGCCGTTACCGGCTGCGCCAGTCACCCCCAGGACGCCTCGAAGGACAGCGGCTCGAGCTGGTGGCCCTTCGGTTCGGACAAGGTTGCCGAGCAGGAAGTGAAGCAAGCCGTTACTGAAAACGTGGCCAAGGCCGACGCCAAGTCCGAGAGCGCCAGCCGTTGGTGGTGGCCATTCGGTGGTGAACAGAAGCAGGCCAAGGGGCCGGTGGTGCCCAAGATCGACGAGAAGGCCACCCAGGCCTGGCTGGACGAATACGAGCCCAAGCTGCGTGAAGCCATCAAGGGCAGCAAGCTGGAGCTTGAGCGCCGCGATAACGTGCTGGCCGTGACCCTCCCAGTGGACAGCTCGTACAACCCTGACCGCCCGAGCATGCTGTTGCCGATGTCCCTGGGCCCGATTACCCGCGTGGCCAAGACCGTCGAAGGCGATACCAAGACCGCCGTGCTGGTGCTCGGCCATGCTGACAGCAGCGGTGCCGCTGCGGCGAACCAGAAGCTCAGCCTGGAGCGCGCCGCTTCGGTGTCGGCCATCTTCCGCCTCAGCGGCCTGCAGCGTGACCGCCTGAACCTCAAGGGCATGGGCTCGGTCATGCCGCGCGCGGCCAATGACAGTGCCGAGGGCCGCGCCTTGAACCGTCGCGTGGAAATGCTGCTGACTCCGCAGAACACCATGGTTGCGCTGTTGGCGAAGTACCAGCAAGCCGCCCCGGCCCCGGCGCCAGCCTCGATGGTGGCGGTGCAGGACACCAAGGCCCCAGCCGCCAAGGCTGCCGACAGCAAGCCGGCGGCCAAGGCTGCGGCGAAGAAGCCTGCCGCCAAGGCCAAGGCCAAGGCGCCAGCCAAGACTGCGGCCAAGAAAAAAACCGCCCCGGCCAAGCCCGTGGCCAAGAAAGCTACCGCTGACAAGAAAGTAGCTGCCAACAGCCCTGCGAAGACCAACTGATCGTCAAGGAACGCAGCAATGACCCAATCCCTGGCTGATATGCGCCGCGACTACACCCGAGATGGCCTGGCCGAGACCCAGGCCCCGGGGGAGCCGTTCGCCCTGTTCCACCAGTGGTTCGCCGATGCGGTGAAAACCGAGCAGGTACCGGTGGAAGCCAATGCCATGACCCTGGCCACCGTCGATGCCGACGGACGCCCCCATTGCCGCGTTTTGCTGCTCAAGGGGCTCGATGAGCGTGGTTTCACCTTCTTCACCAACTACGACAGCGCCAAGGGCCAGCAACTGCTGGCCAACCCCTACGCCGCCATGACCTTCTTCTGGCCGGCGCTGGAGCGTCAGGTGCGCATCGAAGGGTGGGTGGAAAAGGTCACGGCCGAGGAATCGGATGCCTACTACCAGGTGCGTCCATTGGGCAGCCGCCTGGGGGCCTGGGCCTCGCCGCAGAGCCGGGTGATTGCCGGCCGTGAGGAGCTGGAAAGCCTGGTCAAGGCCACCGAGGCACGCTTCTCCGATACCCAGCCGCATTGCCCGGAGCACTGGGGCGGGTACCGGTTGCTGCCGGAGCGGGTCGAATTCTGGCAGGGCCGGGCCAGCCGCTTGCATGACCGGCTGAACTACCGCCTGGTCGATGGGCAATGGCTGCGGGAGCGCCTGGCGCCCTGACATGCCGGGGCCGCTTTGCGGCCCTTGCACGCCACAGGCCGGGGTCGCCCCCCTGCAACGGACGCATTTGAGCTGCGCCCTAGATGATGGACAGTCGTCCAATATCTGCGGCGCAGCTCAGTTCCCTGTAGGAGCGGCCTTGTGTTGCGATGGGCTGCGCAGCAGCCCCGACAATCGCCCAGACTACCCCGGATACCCCGCCGCCTCGCGCTCCAGCCACCCCGCCAACTGTTTGCGCCGCACCTTCTCCAGCCGCGCCTGTTCCAGCTTTTGCAACATGTACGCCCGCTTGCCAGGGTCCGCCCCGGCCAGCGACAGCGCCAGGTCACGGTCCATCCAGCGGCGCATGCGCACATACAACCACCCGTGGAAATACAGCCCCGCAACGGTGGCAACCACGACGATGAAGTAATCCATGGCTATCCTTGGTCTCACTTGAAATGGCCTGATACAGCCAGGCAGGCTGTACCTCGGCTGAATGAAAACAACTTTATTGCGTTTGTACCGTGACAGTCGTCAACGTGCAGCGTCTAATGAGCACCTGACTTATGGAGACTTTACCCATGCGTAAATCCGCTTTGCTGGTGGCGACCTTCACCACCATGTCGTTGTTGCTGGGTGGCTGTGCCTCGAGCCTGACCGGTGACAGCTACTCCCGTGATGAGGCCCGCCGCGTGCAGACCGTGCGCATGGGCACCATCGAATCCCTGCGCCCGGTCAAGATCGAGGGTACCAAGACCCCGATCGGCGGCGGCGCCGGTGCCATCGTCGGTGGCGTGGCCGGCAGTGCCGTGGGTGGCGGCCGGGGCAGCATCGTGGCTGCCGTGATTGGCGCCGTTGCCGGCGGTCTGGCCGGCTCCGCGGCCGAAGAAGGCCTGACCCGCACCCAGGGCGTGGAAATCACCGTGCGCGAGGACGATGGCAGCATGCGCGCCTATGTGCAGGCGGTGCAGGAGAACGAGATCTTCCGCGTTGGCGACCGCGTACGCATCATGACCGTCGACGGTACCAGCCGCGTCTCGCACTGATCGTAGCGCAACAAGAAAAACCCCGACATGGCTGCACGCCAGTCGGGGTTTTTTCATGCTGTGGTCAGCTCAACCGGCGCTGGGCTTGCGGCTGGCCATGGCGGTTACGGCGTAGCCGAGCACGGCGGCAAGGAACGAGCCGGTGAGAATACCCATGCGGTCCATTCCGGCGAACTCGCTGCTGCCTGGCACAAAGGCAAGTGAGCCAACGAACAGGCTCATGGTGAAGCCGATGCCACAGAGGATCGCCACGCCCAGCAATTGGCCCCAGCTGGCCCCCGCAGGCAAAGCGGCCAGGCGCAGTTTGACCGCGACCCAGGTCAAGCCAAAGACACCCACGGTCTTGCCCAGCAGCAGCCCGACGGCAATGCCCAGTGGCACTGGGTGGGTAAAACTGTCCACGCTCATGCCGGCCAGCGATACACCGGCATTGGCGAAGGCGAACAACGGCAGGATGGCGTAGGCGACCCACGGGTGCAGGGCGTGTTCCAAGGCGTGCGATGGCGAGCGTTCGCCATGGCCAGTGCGCAGCGGGATGCACAGCGCCAGGGCAACGCCAGCCAACGTGGCGTGCACGCCGCTCTTGAGCACGCAGACCCACAGCACCAGGCCCACGATCATGTAAGGCCCCAGCTTGACCACGCCAAGCCGGTTCATCGCCACCAGGACCACCAGGCAGGCGGCGGCCAGCAGCAGCGACACGCTCGACAGGGCGCCCGAATAGAACAGGGCAATGACGATGATCGCACCCAGGTCGTCGATGATCGCCAGGGTCATCAGGAACAGTTTCAGCGACACCGGCACGCGCTTGCCCAGCAGGGCCAGCACACCGAGGGCAAAGGCGATATCGGTGGCGGTGGGGATGGCCCAGCCAGCGACGGCGGCGGGGTTGTCGCGGTTGATGAACCAGTAGATCAATGCCGGTACCACCATGCCGCCCACGGCAGCGGTGGCAGGCAAGATCACCTGCGACGGTCTGGACAGGTGGCCGTCGACCACCTCGCGCTTGACCTCCAGGCCGATCAGCAGGAAGAACAGTGCCATCAGGCCGTCGTTGATCCATAACAGCAGTGGCTTGGCAATGTGCAGCGCGCCGACCTGTACGGCGACGGGCACGTCGAGCAGGCCGCCATACAGGTATGACAGCGGCGAATTGTTGATGACCAGCGCCAGTATGGCCGCTGCGATCAGCAACAGGCCGCTGGCGGCTTCCAGCTGCAGGAAACGGGTTAACAGGCTACGCACGGGCTTCAGGCTCTCCATGGGCAGTTTACGGGTGGAAATGGCGTACACCCTAGCCTGTGAAGATATGCTTTAAAACAAAAACTATATTCTTTTTTGTTATATGTTGTTGCTGGGCTGGGCTGGAGGAAGCCTAGATGCAGAATGGGAAATAGGGGGGTAAGGGACGTCTGATGTTTTCTCGGATTTTTCTTGCGCCTATAGGGCGGCTTTCGCGGTTCTGCCCGCGAAAGCGCCCTCACAGGCCATGAACCGTCAGAGGCCGAGCATATCCCGCGCCACCGCCTCGGCAATGCGGATACCGTCGACACCTGCCGACAGAATCCCGCCCGCGTACCCAGCCCCTTCACCCGCCGGGAACAGCCCCTTGAGGTTCAGGCTCTGGAAGTCCTCACCGCGGGTGATGCGCAATGGCGACGAGGTACGTGTCTCGATCCCGGTCAACACTGCATCGTGCAGGTTGTAGCCCTTGATCTGCCGGTCGAACGCCGGCAATGCCTCGCGGATCGCCTCGATGGCGAAGTTTGGCAGGCTTGGCGCCAGGTCACCCAGGGTCACGCCTGGCTTGTAGGACGGCTCGACACTGCCCAGCGCAGTCGATGGCCGGCCAGCGACGAAGTCACCCACCAGCTGTGCCGGGGCCTGGTAGTTGCTGCCGCCCATCACATAGGCATGGGCTTCCAGGCGTTCCTGCAGTTCGATGCCGGCCAGCGGGCCGCCGGGGTAGTCGCGTTCGGGGTCGATGCCGACGACGATACCGGAGTTGGCATTGCGCTCGTTGCGCGAGTACTGGCTCATGCCGTTGGTGACCACCCGGCCTGGTTCGCTGGTGGCGGCGACCACGGTGCCGCCTGGGCACATGCAGAAGCTATACACCGAACGGCCATTGCTGGCGTGGTACACCAGCTTGTAATCGGCAGCACCGAGTTTCGGGTGGCCGGCGTATTTGCCCAGGCGCGCCTTGTCGATCAGGGTTTGCGGGTGCTCGATACGGAAGCCCACCGAGAACGGCTTGGCTTCCATGTATACGCCTTTGGCGTGCAGCATGCGGAAGGTGTCGCGGGCACTGTGGCCGAGGGCCAACACCACGTGGCGCGAGTGCAGTTGCTCACCGCTCTCCAGCACCACGCCGGTCAGTTGGCCGTCGTCGATCAGCAGGTCGGTGACCTTCTGCTGGAAGCGTACTTCAGCGCCCAGGGCGATCATGTCCTGGCGCATCTGCTCGACCATGCCGGTCAGGCGGAAGGTACCGATGTGCGGCTTGTTGATGTACAGGATTTCGTCCGGCGCACCGGCCTTGACGAACTCTTCCAGCACTTTGCGGCCGTGGTGTTGCGGGTCCTTGATCTGGCTGTACAGCTTGCCATCGGAGAAGGTCCCGGCGCCGCCTTCGCCGAACTGCACGTTGGACTCGGGGTTGAGCACGCTCTTGCGCCACAGGCCCCAGGTGTCCTTGGTGCGCTGGCGCACTTCCTTGCCACGTTCGAGGATGATCGGCTTGAAACCCATCTGCGCCAGCAGCAGGCCGGCGAAGATGCCGCACGGGCCGAAGCCGACCACGATCGGGCGTTCCTGCAGGTCGGCCGGGGCTTGGCCGACGAACTTGTAGGTCACGTCGGGCGCCGGGCCAATGTTGCGATCGTCGGCGAACTTGCTGAGCAGCTCGGCTTCGTTGCTGGCTTCCAGGTCGATGGTGTAGATGAACAGCAGCTCGCTGTTCTTCTTGCGCGCATCGTAGCTGCGCTTGAACAGGTTGAAGCTGAGCAGTTGCTCGTCGCGAATGCCCAGGCGCTGGACGATGGCTTCACGCAGGGCTTCGTCGGGATGGTCCAGGGGCAGCTTCAGTTCGGTGATTCGTAGCATGGCAGGGTCCAGTATCCCGGCCATGGGCGGCCGGCGGCGTTACACAAACCGTCGAGTATAAGCTGTTTGGCGCCCGGACAGGCAGAAGAAAACACACCTGCTGTCGTGCGCCGGAGTTACCGGCTGACACGATAGCCAGTTACCCAATTGAAAAATAAATGAGCGGAGCCCGCCCAGACGCCAAACCCAAGGGGGGTAAAACCTGTCAAGTCCAACGCCTGAATTTATAAGTTTGGCGACTGTACCGCTACTGATAGAACTGTCAGTTGTTACGCTGCGCTTTGGCCTGTAGTTTAGGCGCCGTTGTATGCCTGTGCGCGTTCTGGTGTCCGAAATTCTAGTGTTGTTTCATTATTGAGGCGATAACCATGAGGTTATATCTACTGCTTGTAATGGCTCTGTTTCTATCGGCTTGCCAGACCAGACAAGCACCCGAGTCGACCCATTCACCAACTGCCACGCAATCTATAATCACGGTTAAAGGGGAACAAACCGCCGCCGCGTTGACAGCACGGTATAACGATACTAGAGCGGATTGCGGTTCGCCATCAACGCCGGCTTTCTTGTGCACTGGCGTCATTCTGCGTATTACCAGGTATAGTCCAAACTACGACTCGTGGGATCCAAGCGACACTTCAGTCAGACTCGGAGGTCAATCATTCAGTTTTATCCGTAAGGACAGCAAAACATCCAGGTTGGCGTGGTCTTTGAATAATGGCTACATATTGTACCCAATCTTCGGCGCGCCGCCGGACAAAATAGACCCTGATGTACTGTGTATTTTTCCAATTGACGGTTATAGCGACTTTCGTTCGGGGCAGCGGTGTGGTCCCTATTCGGACAATAATCCAACCAGTAAATCTTGTGATCTCCAAAATATAACAACTGCCCAGCGGTGGATAGATTTATACACGGCGCAAGGCCAGCAGAATCAAAAACTATGTTCGTTCAATGTCCGTGATGAGAGGAATCACCTGGCCGGTCCGGCCTTTTATGCGGGGGTATTGGCGAAGTCCCAGGGTTCACCCACAGACAAGCGATTCACCCAGCACAATGAGCTGGTGCTCAAAACATGGGCAGCTGGCCAGGGGGCGGTCTTGCCTATTCAGGCATTCTTTTACCTGAATGCCACCGGACTTGTTGACGCAAAGAAGGATAAGGCCAACTTCCTGGCGAAAACGAAAATAAGCCTGCCACTGATCAAGATCACGATGCCGAACTCGCAATCCGAGGAGGTGAGATTCGAATACGTAGCTGGCGACAATTAGCAGTTTGGACGCACGGGGCACGAGCCGGGTCGTTTGACCCGGCCGTTGTTTGTCTGACGTTTCAGTTGTCGCGTGCACCGCCATAGTAACCGCAGCCCTGCAGGGTCTTGCCGTCGATGCGCAGTTCGGTGCGCAGGTGGTAGATGGCGCCGGTGGCGCTGTCCACGCAGCGTTGCGGCGCAGCCCAGAGTTCCACGTGCTGGCCGTTGGCTTCGCTGGTCAGGGTCAGGCCACTGCCGGGCACCTGTTCTTCCAGGAACGGCAGGGGCAGGGGGTCCTGACCGATGCGGTTGAGCACCATGCCCTTGCCGCTGGCCTTGACGTCCCAGCCCGGCTCATGGCCGTTGGCGCGCAGGGTCAGCTGTTTGAAGTTGGGGTCTTCACAGGCGCGGATGGACGGTTCCAGGCGATACAGCTGGCGTACTTCCAGCTGGCCGTCGGTGCTGGCCTGCTTGCTGCCGGTGAGGCGACCGCGGACATCGGCGAACAGCTTGTCGTTGGCGTCCTTGGCCAGGTTGGCGGCTTCCTGCAGGATGCCGGTGGCGGCGACGTCGTTGATCACGAAGGTGCGGCTTTCGCTGCACGGCTTGAACAGCAGCTGGCCACCAGCGGCGCGCAGTTCGCCCTGCATGCGCGTGGTGCCGATGTTCGGGTCGCTGGGGGCGTCGGCCAGGAGCTGGCAACCACCAAACAGGGGCAGCAGGGCACTGAGCAGCAGGGTAGGGGTGAGGCGCATGAGGCGGGCTCCGGGGGATCTTTGCCGTGAAAGCTGGCCACGTTACGCAGGCTGGGCGGGGATCTCAAGTTTTTGCTAAGCCTGTACCGGCCTCTTCGCGGGCTTGCCCGCTCCCACAGTTGAGGCACGGGCTTTGAATACTGTGCGGTGCCTGTGGGAGCGGGCAAGCCCGCGAAGAGGCCAGTCCAGGCGATACAAAATCAGGCAGGCAGAAAAAAGGGCCCGAAGGCCCTTTTTCCGATCAACCCCCCAGGTACGCGTCGCGCACTTTCGGGTCGGTCAGCAGCGCTTCGCCAGTCCCCTGCATCACCACCCGGCCGTTTTCCAGTACGTACGCCCGGTCGGCGATCTTCAGCGCCTGGTTGGCGTTCTGCTCCACCAGGAACACGGTCACGCCGTCACGGCGCAGCTGTTCGATGATGTCGAAGATCTGCTGGATGATGATCGGTGCCAGGCCCAGCGAGGGTTCGTCGAGCAGCAGAAGCTTGGGCTTGCTCATCAGCGCCCGGCCAATGGCGAGCATCTGCTGCTCGCCACCGGACATGGTGCCGCCACGCTGGATATAACGTTCCTTCAGGCGCGGGAACAGCTGCAGCACCTTGTCCAGCTGTTCCTGGTAATCGCCCTTGTCGGTGAAGAAGCCGCCCATCGCCAGGTTTTCCTCGACGGTCAGGCGGGAGAACACGCGGCGGCCTTCCGGCACTACCGCGATGCTCTTGCGCATGATGTGCGAGGATGGCTGGCCGACCAGTTCTTCGCCCAGGTACTTGATGCTGCCGCTGTGCGCCTGCGGCGAGCCGCACAGGGTCATCAGCAGGGTCGACTTGCCGGCACCGTTGGCACCGATCAGGGTGACGATCTCGCCCTGGTTGATTTCCACGTTGACGCTGTGCAGCGCCTGGATCTTGCCGTAGAAGGTGGAAACGTTCTCGAACTTCAGCATTTACGCTTCCCCCAGGTAGGCTTTGATCACATCAGGGTTGTCGCGGATCTCCTCCGGCGTGCCGTGGGCCAGGGGCGTGCCCTGGTTGATCACCACGATATGGTCGGAAATGCTCATCACCAGCTTCATGTCGTGCTCGATCAGCAGCACGGTGACGTTGTGCGACTCACGCAGGTAGGCGATCAGCGCCTTGAGGTCTTCGGTTTCCTTCGGGTTCAGGCCCGCTGCCGGTTCGTCGAGCATGATGATGCGCGGCTGGGTCATCATGCAGCGGGCGATTTCCAGGCGACGTTGCTGGCCGTAGGCGAGGGTGCCGGCGGTGCGGTTGGCGAACTCGGTCAGGGCGACCTTTTCCAGCCAGTACTGCGCGCGTTCCATGGCCTCCTTCTCGCTGCGGCGGAAGCTCGGGGTCTTGAACAGGCCGGCGAAGAAGTTGGTGTTCAGGTGACGGTGCTGGGCAATCAGCAGGTTTTCCAGTGCGGTCATTTCCTTGAACAGGCGCACGTTCTGGAAAGTCCGCACCACGCCCTTGCGGGCGATCTGGTGGCCGGCCAGGCCCTGGATCGGCTGGCCATCGAGCAGGATGGTGCCGCCGCTGGGCTTGTAGAAGCCGGTCAGGCAGTTGAACACCGTGGTCTTGCCGGCGCCGTTCGGGCCGATCAGTGCCACCACCTGTTTTTCCTTGACGGTCAGGCCCACGCCATTGACCGCCAACAAGCCGCCGAAGCGCATGCTCAGGCCGCTGACTTGCAGAATTTCACGGCTCATCGATGCAGCTCCATATGTGGTCGTTGCATAGGCAGCAAGCCTTGCGGACGCCAGATCATCATCAACACCATCAGCGCACCGAACATCAGCATCCGGTATTCGCTGAACTCACGCATCAGCTCGGGCAGCAGGATCATCACGATGGCCGCGAGAATCACGCCCAGCTGTGAGCCCATGCCGCCGAGCACGACGATGGCGAGGATGATCGCCGACTCGATGAAGGTGAACGACTCCGGCGTCACCAGGCCTTGGCGCGCGGCGAAGAAGCTGCCGGCGAAACCGGCGAAGCAGGCACCCAGGGTGAAGGCCGAAAGCTTGATCACGGTCGGGTTCAGGCCCAGGGCACGGCAGGCGATCTCGTCTTCGCGCAGGGCTTCCCAGGCGCGGCCGATCGGCATGCGCAGCAGGCGGTTGATCACGAACAGCGCCAGCAGGGCCAGCAGCAGGGCCACCAGGTAGAGGAAGATGACCTTGTTGATCGAGTTGTATTCCAGGCCGAAGAACTCATGGAAGGTCTGCATGCCCTCGGCGGCACGGCGTTCGAAGGTCAGGCCGAAGAACTCCGGCTTGGGGATGTTGCTGATGCCGTTGGGGCCGCCGGTCCAGTCGGTGAGGTTACGCAGGAACAGGCGGATGATCTCGCCGAAGCCGAGGGTCACGATCGCCAGGTAGTCACCGCGCAGGCGCAGCACCGGGAAGCCGAGCAGGAAGCCGAAGGTGGCGGCCATCAGGCCGGCGATCGGCAGGCATACCCAGAAGCTCCAGCCCAGGTAGTGCGAGAGCATCGCGTAGCTGTAGGCACCGACGGCGTAGAAACCGACGTAGCCAAGGTCGAGCAGGCCGGCCAGGCCGACCACGATGTTCAGGCCCAGGCCCAGCAGCACGTAGATCAGGATCAGCGTGGCGATGTCGACCGCACCGCGCGAGCCGAAGAATGGCCAGACCAGGGCCGCGACGATCAGGCCCATGATCACGTAGCGCTGGGTTTTCGGCAGGGTCAGGTAGTTGCTGACGGCTGGCGGGATCAGCTTGCGCTCCGAGCGGCGGCCCATCACCGCGCTCCACTGCTTGTCGAACAGCACGCGCAGGAACATCAGCAGCGAACACACGGCGATGATACTGATGGTGAACGACCCTTGGCTGTGCACCGCCAGGCTGATGCCGTCGATGCTCAGTTTCAGGCCCAGCACCGGGAAGGCCACGGCCCATACCAGCAAGGCGCTGAAGAACGCCTGTTTGAGATTTCTGTTCATACTTTTTCAACCTCCGGGCGGCCCAGGATGCCGGTCGGCCGGAATAGCAGGACAAGAACCAACAAGCCGAATGCCACCACGTCCTTGTACTGGTCGCCGAAGATGTCGGCACCGAACGCCTCGGCCACGCCCAGCACCAGCCCGCCGAGCATGGCGCCCGGGATGCTGCCGATGCCACCCAGCACCGCCGCGGTGAAGGCCTTCAGGCCCACCAGGAAACCGGCGTTGGGGTTGATCACCCCGTACTGCATGCTCAGCAGCACGGCCGCCACCGCCGCCAGGGCGGCACCGATGACGAAGGTAAGGGCGATGATGTTGTTGGTGTTGATGCCCAGCAGGTTGGCCATCTTGATGTCCTCGGCACAGGCGCGGCAGGCACGGCCCAGGCGGGAACGGGAGATGAACAGGGTGAGGCAGGTCATGGCCACCAGGGTGACCACGAACACCAGGATCTGCATGTAGGAAACCAGAACTTCTTCCGCACCGCCCGGCCCGAACGAGAAGCTTCCGGGAATCAGGTTGGGGATGGACTTGTCCTTGGAGTCTTGCGACAGCAAGACGGTGTTCTGCAGGAAGATCGACATGCCGATGGCGGAAATCAGCGGGATCAGGCGGTTGCTGTTGCGCAGGGGGCGGTAGGCAACCCGTTCGATGCTGTAGCCATAGGCACTGGTAACGAAGATCGTCGCGACGAAGGCAACGGTCATCAGGATCGGCAGCGAATGGATACCCATCATGGCCAGGCCCGCCAGGGCGATGAAGGCCACATAGGAACCGATCATGTACACCTCGCCGTGGGCGAAGTTGATCATGCCAATGATGCCGTACACCATCGTGTAGCCGATGGCGATCAAGGCATAGGTGCTGCCAATGGTCAATCCATTAACCAGTTGTTGGAAGAAATGGTAGATCTCAGGCATTACAGCGCTCCTAAAAACCTGATTTGCATTTCGCTGGCGGGGGTACGGCCAGGAAACCGCGGGTGACGGTTTTAAGATTTTCAGGTGAACCTGCCCCCGGATCGCGGGGATCAGGCCCATGAACCTCGTAAAACAAAGCCCACTGCTCGCACAGTGGGCTCCTAGGTCAGCTATTAGTCACGCAGTTACTGAGGGGAGACTTCGGTCTTCGGCTTGCCGAAGTGCCATTCGTAGACCACGAACTTGAAGTCTTTCAGGTCGCCTTTCTCGTCGTAGGACAAGGTGCCGGTCGGGGTCTTGAAGGAGCCGGCGTGGATGGCTTCGGCCACCTTGTCGGTGTCTTCGGACTTGGCTGCCTTGATACCTTGGGCGATCAGCTCGACAGCCGAGTAGGCCGGGAACACGAACGGGCCGCTTGGGTCCTTGCCGTCAGCCTTGATGGCATCGACGATGGCCTTGTTCTCAGGGTCGGCGTCGAACGACTTCGGCAGGGTCACCAGCAGGCCTTCGGAGGCGTTCTGGGCGATCTGCGAGATGGAGTCGTTACCCACGCCTTCCGGGCCCATGAACTTGGCTTTCAGGCCTTTTTCCTGAGCCTGGCGCAGGATCAGGCCCAGCTCCGGGTGGTAGCCGCCGTAGTAGACGAAATCGACGTTGTTCTGCTTGAGCTTCTGGATGATCGAGGAGAAGTCCTTGTCACCGGCGTTCAGGCCTTCGAACACGGCAACCTTGGTGCCTTTCTTCTCGAGGGTCTGCTTGACCGCGGTGGCGATGCCTTCACCGTACTGCTGCTTGTCGTGCAGTACTGCAACCACCTTCGGCTTGACGTGGTCGGCGATGTAGTTGCCGGCGGCCGGGCCTTGGGCGCTGTCCAGGCCGATGGTACGGAAGATCAGCTTGTAGCCACGGGCGGTGATTTCCGGCGAGGTGGCGGCTGGGGTGATCATGATCACGCCTTCGTCTTCGTAGATGTCGGACGCAGGCTGGGTGGAGCTGGAGCACAGGTGGCCGATGACGAACTTGACGCCGTCGTTGACCACTTTGTTGGCGACTGCCACGGCCTGTTTAGGGTCGCAGGCGTCGTCGTATTCCTTGGCTTCGAGCATCTTGCCATCGACGCCGCCCTTGGCGTTGATATCCTTGATGGCTTGCTTGGCGCCGATGAACTGCATGTCGCCGTACTGGGTCACAGGGCCGGTCTTGGGGCCTGCGATCCCGATCTTGATGGTATCGGCGGCAAACGAATGGCTGGCTACCCCGGCCAGAACCATTGCGGCGAACAGCTTGGAAATCTTGATCATAGTGCTCCACTCATTCTGTTGTAATTCTTATAGTCCTGGCGGCCAGGGCTACAGACCGGGCGGGATTCGCGGCGTGGCCATGCCAACGCGCAAGCCCACCTTCCCCCGGAACATGTCCCGGAACTGTACCGGTACAGTGTAGAGCGCTGTCCAAGCGCTTGAAAAGCGTTCGAAAAGTGCCTGTTTCCTGGGTTGTCGCTTGGTCGACACAAAGATACAAAAAAGCGCCATCAAACTGCCTGCATCTGCGATCCCGCCCCACAAGTTCGGGATCAATCGACCAAATTACATATTTGAAACCGGGTTTTTCTGCAAAAATGCCGGCCTTTTTAATTGACCGATTTTTGCGGATACCACCCATGACTGATCACACAAGCACCCTCTATGCCAAATTGCTTGGCGAGACGGCAATCATCGAGTGGAAAGCGTTGGAGCGTTTCTGGGCCAAGGGTGACCTGATTTGGGTCGACCCGAGCCTGGACCTGATCACCGTTGCCGAGGCAATGGCCGAGAATCGCAGCGAGATCTTCGCCAAGTGGCGCAGTGATGGCACTGTCTGCCCGGTAACCGCCGAGCAGGCCCAAGAGCTGCAAAGCCGCGATCCAGAGATCTGGGCCGTGGTGGTTTCACCGTTCATCGTGATTCAGGTGAAGCGCCCAGCCGAGGCGTGATCGTTTTTGGTGCGCGAAAATGCGCAACAGCCCCGTTCTGGTGCTTGGTGGCGCTCAGGGCGAGTAGAGGGAAGTAACAATTCGGCGTGGCGGTAACAGTTTACGGGATGCGTAATACCCCATCGTTGCTGCAGGTTCCTGGGCAGCCTGGGTAATGTTCGATCAGTCAGGAGTCATTGATGAGTACTGCACTACCTTCGCTTGGATTCGCCGGCATCGGCCTGATGGGCCTGCCCATGTGCCGACGCCTGCTGGCCGCCGGCTACCCGCTGACCGTGTGGAACCGCAGCCCGGACAAGTGTGCCGCGCTCCTCGCCGCCGGCGCGCGCCTGGCCAGCAGCCCTGCCGAACTGTGCCGCGACAGCGACATGCTGCTGCTGTGCCTGGCCGACACCGCCGTGGTGCGCGAAGTGGTGTTCGGTGAGCAAGGCATTGCCCAGGGTGGGCGCCGTGGCCAGTTGCTGGTCGATTTCTCCAGCCTGGAACCTACCGCGACGCGAGAAATGGCTGCGGAGCTGGCGGCCCTGTGCGGCATGGCCTGGCTGGATGCCCCGGTGTCAGGCGGCACACCGGGTGCCGAAGCCGGCACCCTGGCGATCATGGTCGGTGGCGCGACGGCGGACCTGGAGCGCGCGCGCCCGGTGTTGCAGGTACTTGGCCAGCGCGTGACGCACATGGGCGCGGTGGGGGCAGGGCAGGTAACCAAGGCCTGCAACCAGATGATCGTGGCCTGCAATGCCTTGGTAATCGCCGAAGTGGTGGCGCTGGCGGAACAGTCGGGGGTGGATGCGACACTGATCGCCGAAGCACTGGCGGGCGGTTTTGCCGATTCCAGGCCGCTGCAGATCCTCGCGCCGCAAATGGCCGAAAGCCGCTTCGAGCCGATCAAATGGCATGTGCGTACGCTGCTCAAGGACCTTGATGGCGCGGTGAAGCTATCCCTCGAGCAAGGCGCGGCGACGCCACTCAGTGGCCTCGCCGCACAACTGATGCGCTTGCATGCCAGCCAGGGCTACCTGGAAAAAGACCCGGCGACCCTGGTCGAACTGTACCGCAGCAAGGGTTGATCACACCGCTGTGGTGTTGCAGCCGCTGCGGCAATTGCAACACCACAGCGGCGCCGGGTGGCCTGGCCGGCTAGCCTGCCACCAGCACGCGGATGGCTTCCAGGCGCAGGGCTGCTTTTTCCAGCATCGCCAGGCCCTCTTCACGCTGCTTGCGCAGCGCCTCGATCTCGCTGTCGCGCACGCTCGGGTTGACCGCTTGCAGTGCAACCAGGCGGGCCAGCTCTTCGTCGGCTTCCGCCGCCAGGCGGCGCTGGGCTTCGGCCACGCGCTCGACGTGGGCCGGCAGGACTTTGGCCTCGCCACTGCTGATGCGCTTGGCCAGCACGTCGCGCTGGGCCTGGACGAACTTGTTGGCGCTGGCGCGCGGTACGCTCTCGAGCTGGTCGTTGAGGGTTTCGAAGGCCACCCGTGATGCCAGGTCGTTGCCGTTGGCATCGAGCAGGCAGCGCAGCGCCGCCGGTGGCAGGTAACGGCCCAGTTGCAGGCTGCGCGGCGCCACCACTTCACTGACGAACAACAACTCAAGCAGCACGGTGCCGGGCTTGAGCGCCTTGTTCTTGATCAGCGCCACGGCGGTGTTGCCCATCGAACCGGACAGCACCAGGTCCATGCCGCCTTGCACCATCGGGTGTTCCCAGGTGAGGAACTGCATGTCCTCGCGCGACAGGGCCTGGCCGCGGTCGTAGGTGATGGTCACGCCTTCGTCGTCACCCAGCGGGAAGCTGGCGTCGAGCATCTTCTCGCTCGGCTTGAGGATCAGGGCGTTTTCCGAATGGTCTTCGCTGTCGATGCCGAATGCGTCGAACAGGGTTTCCATGTAGATCGGCAGGGCGAACTGGTCGTCCTGTTCGAGAATCGCCTCGACCAGCGCCTGGCCTTCACCGCCGCCGCCGGAGTTCAGTTCCAGCAGGCGGTCACGGCCGGTATGCAGCTCGGCTTCCAGGCGTTCGCGCTCGCTGCGGGCGTCGGCCACCAGTGCCTCCCAGGCCTTGCTTTCGCCGCCTTCGAGCAGCGGCAGCAGGCGCGGGCCGAACTGGTGCTGCAGGGCGTTGCCGGTCGGGCAGGTGTTGAGGAAAGCGTTGAGGCCTTCGTGGTACCACTGGAACAGGCGTTCTTGCGGGCTGTCCTGCAGGTACGGGATGTGCAACTGAATGGTGTGCTTCTGGCCGATCCGGTCGAGGCGGCCGATGCGCTGTTCAAGCAGGTCCGGGTGCGCCGGCAGGTCGAACATCACCAGGTGGTGGGCGAACTGGAAGTTGCGGCCTTCGCTACCGATCTCGGAGCAGATCAGCACCTGCGCGCCGAATTCTTCATCGGCGAAGTAGGCGGCGGCACGGTCGCGTTCGAGGATGCTCATGCCCTCATGGAATACCGAGGCCGGGATGCCGGAGCGCACGCGCAGGGCGTCCTCCAGGTCCATCGCGGTTTCGGCATGGGCGCAGATCACCAGCACCTTGGTGCGCTTGAGCATCTTCAGGGTGTCGATCAGCCAGTCGACGCGCGGGTCGAAACGCCACCAGCGCTCCTCGTCGGCCACTTCGCCCTGGGCCTGGAAGGCGACTTCCGGGTACAGCTCGGCATGCTCGCCGGCTGGCAGCTCGCGGTATTGCTCGGGCATGGCCAGCGGGTAAGGGTGCAGCTGGCGCTCCGGGAAGCCCTGAATGGCCGCACGGGTGTTGCGGAACAGCACACGGCCGGTGCCGTGGCGGTCGAGCAGCTCGCGGATCAGCCGTGCGCTGGCCTGGGTATCGCCGTCGCTGACGGCGGCCAGCAGGGCTTCGCCTTCGGCACCGAGGAAGCCCTGGATGGTGGCGTGGGCCTTGGGAGACAGGCGGCCTTCGTCGAGCAGCTCCTGCACGGCTTCGGCCACCGGGCGATAGTGTTCGCTCTCGGCGCGGAAGGCCGCCAGGTCATGGAACCGGTTGGGGTCGAGCAGGCGCAGGCGGGCGAAGTGGCTGTCCTGGCCGAGCTGTTCGGGGGTGGCGGTGAGCAGCAGTACGCCCGGGATCACCTGGGCCAGTTGTTCGACCAGGCCATACTCGGCACTGACCTGGTCTTCGTGCCAGACCAGGTGGTGGGCTTCGTCGACTACCATCAGGTCCCAGCCGGCGGCGAACAGCGCGTCCTGGGCCTTTTCGTCGTCGACCAGCCACTCCAGGGCCACCAGCGCCAGCTGGGCATCCTCGAACGGGTTGCTGGCATCGCTTTCGATGAAGCGTTCTGCGTCGAACAGTGCCACCTGCAGGTTGAAGCGCCGGCGCATTTCCACCAGCCACTGGTGCTGGAGGTTTTCCGGAACCAGGATCAGCACGCGGCTGGCGCGGCCCGACAACAGCTGGCGGTGGATCACCAGGCCGGCCTCGATGGTCTTGCCCAGGCCCACTTCGTCGGCCAGCAGGACACGCGGCGCGCTGCGGTCCGCCACTTCGCGGGCAATGTGCAACTGGTGGGCGATGGGTTGGGCGCGGCAGCCGCCCAGGCCCCACAACGCCGATTGCATCTGTTTGCTGGTGTGCTGCAGGGTGTTGTAGCGCAGGCTGAACCATGACAGCGGGTCGATCTGCCCGGCGAACAGGCGGTCGCTGGCCAGGCGGAACTGGATGAAGTTCGACAGCTGGGTTTCTGGCAGGGTGCGTGGCTGGTTCTGCCCGTCCAGGCCGTGGTAGACCATCAGCCCGTCGATGTCCTCGACCTCGCGCACGGTCAGCTTCCAGCCTTCGAAGTGGGTGATCTGGTCGCCCGGCGAGAAGCGCACGCGGGTCAGCGGCGCATTGCGCAGGGAATACTGGCGGGTGTCGCCAGTGGCCGGGTAGAGCACGGTCAACAGGCGGCCATCCTGCGCCAGGATGGTACCCAGGCCGAGCTCGGCTTCGCTGTCGCTGATCCAGCGTTGCCCCGGTTGATACTGCTGCGCCATACTGCCTGAACTCCCGCGATGAAAAAGCCGATTATGTTAACGGATCGGTCGGTCGGACCAAAGTGCCGTGCGCACCGAAAGCTGTGCAAAATGCAGCAACAGGCCGACTCACGCCATGCCACAGTCTAGCCGTTTCATCGCTCATACCGTGCTGTTGAAGAGGGCCCCGGATCACCATGTCTGCCAAGCACCGCTGGATCAGCACCTCGATCGCCGTGGGCAGCCTGTTGCTGCTGGCCGCCTGCGAACAGAAGGACTTCGCAACCTTGCCCGCCATCCCGATGGAGCAGCTTGAAGTACTGGGCGTGCAGACGCCGATCAAGAGCGTGCATTTTCGTGACCGCGACGGTGAAGGCCTGCTGGTGCTGAGCCGCAGCGATGGCCAGGCCAGCGACCCGGAAAGTGAACAGGAAGTGGACAAGGTGGTGCTCAAGGCCACGCTGTACGGGCGCAGCGCCGAAAGCGACGCGTTCAAGGCGCGCTGGCAGATCGAGCAGGAAACCACTTGCCCGGGGCTGGACCTGGATGTGGATTTCTACAACGACGTCAGTGACGTCAGTGACCTGAACAAGGACGGTGTCGCCGAGGTGACGGTTGCCAGCCACGCCTTCTGTGGCGGCGGCATCGACCCGCAGGACATTGCCATCGAGATGCGCGAAGGGCAGGCCAGCTACACCATCACCGGCCAGTCCCTGATCACCCCGGCGGGTGAAGAGCCGATCGGCGGTGAGCGCGAGGACAGTGCCTCGCTCAAATCTGCACCGCAGGTGCTGCGCGAGCATATGGACGCGGTCTGGCAGCAGGTTTACAAGCGCCCCTGGAGCGAGGCCAGCCCGCCAGCCGACGACGATACTGACGACGAAGCCGAATAAGGCTTGACCATGCCTTCAGGTAAATCTGCACCTGCCGATACAGAGGGCATAGGAGAACCTTCATGTTGCCACCGCTCATTCCGCTCAGTGCCGCACCGGTGACTTCACAACAGGATCCGGTCAAGCCGACCCCCGACATCAAGCCGGTGGTACCGACGCAGCCGGCATCGAGTGAAACGGCCATCGACCTCAAGCGCCAGCGTGACCCGCAGGAGCAGGCGCTGCTGCTGCGCGACGAGCAACGCCGCCAGCAACGCCGGCGCAAGGACGACGAGCGCTACAGCGCGATGCCGGGTGATGAGGTCAACGCCGACAACACCGTCCCGGTGGCGCCGCTGATGGGCGAGCCCGCACGCCAAGGGTTGCTGGTGGACATCGAAGTCTGAGGTGGGGCTGGTCAGCGCCAGCGCCTGGCTTCATCATGCAAGTCTCAGTTGATCGTCGAGCCCACCCATGAGCCAAGACAACCTCATCGATTTCGATGCCGAACGCGCCAAGCGCGCCCACGACCTCAAGGAAAAGCGCCTGAACGAAATGCGCAACGCATTCGAGCAGGCGCTGCCGCTGAATACCGGCAAGAAAAAGAAGCCCAAGGGCAAGCCGAAGAAGCGCTGAAACTTGACGCAGGTCAACCCTGCACCCGCCTCGCGTGCCCGGCCCCGGGCACCATTGACCCCGATCAATTTTCCCGCCCCTGACATTGGTTAACGTGCACCCATCGGACAACGGCAAACGAATGGGGAGGCCAGCATGTTCTTCGACAATGTGGTTATCGCCGGGGTGGTAACGGTCGGGTTGATGTTTGCATTCTTTGCCGGTCTGGGCATTTTCATCTGGAAGGACTCGCACAAGCGCAAGCCGCGCTGACCTTCCGGGTACACGAGCACGCAAGGCATTTGGGGCGACTTCGGTCGCCCATTTTTTTGCCTGCGATTTTGTGCCGCGCCGGGTGCGGTTCGAGTGGCGGCGGGGCTGCCCGCGAAAACACCCGAGCAGGAATGCTCGCCGCTATCAAGATGATTAGCTAGCTAATTAATAGGTTTCGCTTTATTCTTCCTGCCATTGTCTATCTTTGAACAAGTCAACCCCGCAAGGTCCGCCTCGTGCCTATCACCCTCCAGGCCCTGTTCGCCCCCAGCAGTCTCGCCCTCAAGTTCGCCATCAAGACCCTGCTCGGTGGCGGCCTGGCACTGTGGCTGGCGATGCGCTGGGGCCTGGAGCAACCGGCCTGGGCGTTGATGACGGCCTTCATCGTCGCCCAGCCGCTGTCTGGCATGGTGGTTCAGAAAGGCCTGGCGCGGCTGGCCGGGACGCTGGTCGGCACGCTCATGTCGGTGCTGTTCATTGGCCTGTTCGCCCAGGCCCCCGGCCTGTTCCTGCTTACCCTGGCCCTGTGGCTGGCCCTGTGCACTGCCGCTTCCACCCAATTGCGCAGCGCCTGGGCCTATGCCTTCGTGCTGGCCGGCTACACCGCCGCGATCATCGCCTTGCCGGCCATCGACCATCCGCTGCAGGTGTTCGACCAGGCCGTCGCACGCTGCACCGAGATCTGCCTGGGGATCTTCTGTGCCACCGCCAGCAGTGCACTGCTGTGGCCCATGCGCGTCGAACAGCAACTGGGCGGGCAGGCCCGCCAAGCCTGGCAGAATGGCCTGCAGGCTGCGAATGCCATGCTCGGCGGTGAGGACGAGGCGCGCAAAGGCTTGCTCGAGAGCCTGGGGCGTATCGTTGCCATCGACAGCCAGCGCGAACACGCCTGGTTCGAAGGCAGCCGTGGCCGCCAGCGTGCCCGCGCCATTCGTGGCCTGAGCCAGAAGCTGATGGTCCTGCTGCGGATTTCCCGCTCGGTGCGCCGCCAATGGCGACAACTTGACGAACACGAGGCCGGACGCCTTGCGCCTTGGCTGGAGCAGGTTCGGGCATTGCTGGGCAAGCCCGAGCCGCCCAGCCTGCTGGTGCTGCGTCAGCGCATCTGGGACGCAGCCCACGATGAACAGATCAGTTCGGCAGAGCACTACTGCCTGGCGCGCATGGCCTTGCTGCTGGATTACGCCATGGCCGCCAGCCAGGCGCTGGAGGATGTGGAGGCGGGCAGGGCGCCCAGGGATGTGGCCCAGGGCCTGGCAGTGCATCGCGACTGGTCGCTGGCCTTGCTGTTCGGCTCACGCAGTGCGCTGGCCTTTCTGGTAATGAGTGGCTTCTGGCTGGCCACGGCGTGGCCGTCGGCACCGGGTGGGCTGGTGCTGACCTGTGTGGTGTGCAGCCTGTTCGCCAGCCGCGAGAACGGCGCCCAGATCGGCCTGAGCTTCTTGCGCGGAATCTTCCTGGCGATACCTGCGGCGTTTCTGGTCGGGCAGATACTGTTACCGCAATGGAGCAGCTTCGCCATGCTCTGCCTGGGCATGGGCGTGCCGCTGTTTCTGGGGGCCCTGGGGATGGCGCATCCACGCACCGGGGCCACTGCCACCTCCTATTGCCTGCACTTCATCGTGCTGGTTTCGCCGCTTAATGCCATGCAGTTCGGTGTGGCCACGTTGCTCAACAGTGCCTTGGCCATGCTGGTCGGTGTATCGGCAGCGGTAATGGCCTTCCGCTTGCTGGTGTTTCGCCACCCGGCCTGGTTGGGCCGGCGCTTGCGCGCCGCGACTCAGAGTGACCTGGCACGCCTGACCCGGCGCGACCTGCGCGGCGCCGACACCTGGTTTGGCGGGCGTATGGCCGACCGCCTGATGCAACTGGCGCGGCATGCCAGCGAACTGCCCGATAGCGAGCGCAAGCGCTGGGATGACGGCCTGCACGGGCTGGATATCGGTGATGAGCTGGTGCACCTGCGCATGTGCCTGGCCGTCGCTCAGGCCCCACTGGGCCAGGCCGAGCGCGACTACCTGCAGCAGCTGGAAACGGTGCTGGCCAGGGGGCCGGCGCCCGGGCGTGGTCATAGCCTGGATGCCATTAGCGAGGTATTCATAGGTGCCCTGCGCCGGCAGCCCTCGAGCGACCCGCTGCGCTTGGCCGAAGGGGCGGTGTTGCAATTGCAGAAAAGCTGGCGCAAGTGGTGCCACTGGCAGGAGGAAGCCCATGGGGTTGCGTGAATGGGAAGTCGGCGGCGTGCTGTTCAGCCCGTTCCTGGTCTATGTGTTGCTGGCGCTGGTGCTTACTGGCGTGTTGCGCCTGGTGGTGCAGGCTACGCCGTTGGGGCGCTGGATCTGGCATGAAGCGCTGTTCGATGCGGCACTGTTCGTTTGTGTGTTGTTCCTGGTGGTGCGACTGCTGGGGCCTTTATAAAGGAGTGTTTCGATGCGTGCGGCCGTACGTATTCTGGTGACCTTGTGTGTGGTGGCCCTGGCGGTGTTCGCCGGCTACCTGCTGTGGCAGTACTACATGCTCACCCCCTGGACGCGCGATGCCCGCGTGCGCGCCGATGTGGTGGTGATCGCCCCGGACGTATCGGGCTGGGTGCGTGAGCTGAAGGTCCGTGACAACCAACAGGTCAAGGCGGGCGACCTGTTGATGACCATCGACCGCGAGCGCTTCCAGGCGGCGTTCGACCAAGCCAGCGCCGTGACCGAAACCCGTGCCCAGCAGCTGCGCCTGCGCGAGCGTGAAGCGGCGCGGCGTACCGCCCTTGGGCCAGAAGCGATCAGTGCCGAGCTGCGTGAAAACGCCCAGATCAATGCGGCCATAGCGCGTGGCCAATTGCACGAGGCCGAGGCGCAGTTGCAGATTGCCAGGATCAACCTGGCACGTAGTGAGGTACGAGCACCTCGCAGCGGGCATATCACCAACCTGCGGCTGGCCGAAGGCAACTATGTGAACGCCGGGGAATCGGTGATGGCGCTGGTGGACGATGCGACCTTCTATATCCAGGCCTATTTCGAGGAAACCAAGCTGCCGCGCATCCGCGTGGGCGACACGGTGAAAGTCTGGCTGATGGGCGCAGGCGAGCCGATGCAAGGGCACGTCGAGAGCATCAGCCGCGGCATCACCGACCGCAACAGCAACCCGGACAGCCAGTTGCTGCCGGAGGTGGAGCCGACCTTCAACTGGGTGCGCCTGGCGCAGCGCATCCCGGTACGCATTCGCCTGGACCAGGTGCCGGAGGGGGTGGCCCTGAGTGCGGGGATGACGGCGAGTGTGCAGGTGCATGAGGACTTGAAGTAGCTGCCAAGGCCGTTGCGCAGCGGTTTGTATTGCTGTGAGCGGCCTGGTGTCGCGATGGGCCGCAATGCGGCCCGGAAATTCGCGGTTCAGAGAAACATCCCGCCCGACACCTCCAGCCGCTGCCCGGTGATCCAGCCATTGCCGTCTTCGAGCAACAGCGCAATCGCCGCGCCGATATCATCTGGCAATCCCACCCGCCCCAGCGCCGTGTTGCCGGCGATGTATTCATTCACCTGGCGGTTATCCCTTACCACACCGCCGCCGAAATCGGTCTCGATCGCCCCCGGCGCCAGAATGTTCACGCGAATGCCGCGCGCGCCGAGTTCCTTGGCCTGGTAGCGGGTCAACACTTCCATCGCGCCCTTCATCGCGGCGTAGGCGGCATATCCTGGCAGGGCGAAGCGCGCCAGGCCGGTGGAGATGTTGACGATGCGGCCATTGTCCACCAACAGCGGCAACAGCCGTTGGGTAAGGAAGAACGGCCCTTTCAGCTGGATGTTCAGCAATTGGTCGAACTGCGCCTCGCTGGTCTCGGTATACGGCACGTTCAGCCCGATCCCGGCATTGTTCACCAGAAAGTCGAAACGCTCGCGGCCAAACTGCTGTTGCAGGGTGGTTGCCAGGCGCTCGGCGAAGCCGGCGAAACTGCTGCTGTCGCCAACGTCCAGCGGCAACATGGCGGCCTTGACCCCGGCTTGTTGCAGGCGGGTGGCCACGTCCTGGGCTTCGTCCGCCTTGCTGTGGTAGGTGCCGATCACATCGATACCGCGTGCGGCCAGGTGTTCGGCGGCGTTGCGGCCGAGGCCGCGGCTGGCGCCAGTGATGAGGGCAATCTTGCGGGTCATGGTGAATACCTCATGGTGGGTGGATGAGGACAGGTTATTGGTCAGCCAAGTACTGTTAAATCCAGCGAATATGGAAATACTGTTCGGTGAAACCGGATAAAAGGAGGCTGGAGTGAACAAGCTGGAGTTGTTGCGCACCTTTGTGCGCGTCAGTGAAGTCAGCAGTTTCACCTTGGCGGCAGAAAGCCTGGGGCTGCCACGTTCGACCGTGTCGGAGCAGGTGAGGGCGCTGGAACGCATGCTCGGTACGCAGCTGTTCAACCGCACCACCCGCCGGGTACGGGCCACCCAGGACGGCGTGTTGCTGTATGAGCGCAGCAAGGACCTGCTGTCGGGCATGGACGAGATCGAAAGCCTGTTTCGGGCCGACGATGCCGAACTGGCCGGGCGCCTGCGTATCGACCTGCCGACGATGATGGCCCGTCGGCTGATCATCCCGCTGCTGCCGCAGTTCCTGCAGCGCTTTCCACGCCTGGAAGTGGAGCTGAGTTGCACCGATCGCCAGGTCGACCTGTTGCGCGAAGGCTTCGATTGCGTGATGCGCATCGGTGCCCTGCATGACCTGGATGTAGCGGCGCGGCCGGTCGGGCAGCTGAGCATGTGCAATTGTGCCAGCCCAGCCTACCTGGCTCGCTACGGTGTGCCTCGCACGTTGCAGGACCTGGCCGGCCACCAGTTGGTGCACTATGTACGCACCCTGGGCGGGCGCAGCGCCGGGTTCGAGTACTTGCACGGCAATGAAGTGCGCTACCAGGCCATGGCCGGTGTGGTCACGGTCAACAATGCCGAGGCGTATTCGGCTGCTTGCCTGGCCGGGCTGGGGCTGATCCAGGTGCCGGCGGTGGCCGTGACCGAGCACCTGCAGCGCGGCGAGTTGGTTGCCGTGCTGCCGGGCTGGCAGGCGCCGGCCATGCCGGTGTCACTGCTGTATGTCCGGCAACGGCACGTGCCGCGCCGGGTACAGGCATTCATGCAATGGCTGGGCGAGGTCCTGCGCTCACAGGTCGACGGCGGCAACTGAGCGGTGAAAAGCGTGGCATCCGTGCCGCGGCTTGCGTTAGGCTCTGTATGAAAAGTCTTGAGACGTAGGTCAGGCAAGGCGAAAACAGCCGAGGAAGCGGAGTGTGCTGGAGTACATGAGCATTCCGAGGCTGTTTTCAACGCAGCATGAACAAGTATCAAGGCTTTTCGTACAGAGCTTAGGCTTCGCCCATGAGTTGCCCGCAGAGGCGACCCTCCCGCCTGGCGTGCGTATCTTCCAATTTCTTTGCGAGGTTACGTCATGGCCATCACTTCTCAGGACATCTGCAACGCTGCCGACCAGCTCAAGGGTTTTGTCGGGTTCAATGGCAAGCGCGGCGTGCACATCGTGCGCTTTTCCGAAGACGCGTTCGGCATGGACGTGGCCGATGCCAGCATCACACCTTGCAGCGAGTTTGTCTGGCGGCCCGAGCAGGGGCAGCGCATGGCGCTGTGCCGCGAACGGTTGGCGCTGTTGCTGGAACAGCACGTCGATGAGCGCTTGAACATCGGTGAGCCGCTGCGTGCCTACATGCGTCGTCACGATCTGCCGGAAATCGTCGCCGAACGCAGCCTGCAGCAGCCTTGCTGAAGCTACAGGTACGGGGCCGAGCGCTCGGCGGCTTGCTGCCACAACGCCTCGAGCCCTGCACTGTCCAGTGGCCGGCTGAGATAATAACCCTGCACCTCATGGCAGAGGTCCTTCTCCAGCATCTCGAGCTGCTGCTCGCTCTCCACCCCTTCAGCTGTCACCGTCAGCCCCAGCGCCTTGCCCAGGCTGATGATGGCCTGGACCACGGCGCGGTCGCTGCCACCACCGCTGCCGAGGCCGCCGATGAAGCGTTTGTCGATCTTGATGCTGTCGAACGGGTAGGTGCGCAGGTAGCCCAGTGACGAATAACCGGTACCGAAGTCGTCCATGTTCAGGCGCACACCCAGTTCCTTGAGTGCCAGCATGGTGCCCAGCGCGCCTTCGATATCGTTGAGCATCACATTTTCGGTGATTTCCAGCTCCAGGCGCTGGGCAGGGAATGCGGTGTCCAGCAGGATCTCGCGGACATCCGCCACCACATCGCTGCGCAGGAATTGGGCCGGTGACAGGTTTACCGAAACCAGCACGTCGGCAGGCCAGTCCAGGGCGGTGCGGCAGGCTTCGCGCAGCACCCAGCGGCCCAGCGCGACGATGATGTCGCTGTGTTCGGCCAGCGGGATGAAGGTATCCGGCCCGAGTAGCCCTTCCTGCGGATGCTGCCAGCGCAGCAAGGCCTCGACGGCGACGATGCGCAGGTCGTTGAGGCGGTAGCGCGGCTGGTAATGCAAAACGAACTCCTGATTGCGCAGGGCCCGGCGCATGTCGTTCTCCAGCTGGCGGCGGTACTGGATCTGCTGGTTCATCTCGGCCGCGAAATAGCGCCAGGTATTCTTGCCGTCGGCCTTGGCCTGGTACAGGGCGATGTCGGCGCAGCGGATCAGCTCGCCGGCATCGAAGCCCTGGGTTCGGGTCTGGGCTACGCCGATGCTGGCGCCGACGTGCAGGGGCTGGCTGTCGAACACGATGGGCTGCTGCAGCAGGGCGATCAGGCGCGCACAGAAACTGTCGATTTCGCTGCGGTTGTCCATGCCGCTGAGCACCAGGATGAATTCGTCGCCGCCCAGGCGGGCGACCAGGTCGCCATCGCGCGTGCTGTCGCGCAGGCGCGTGGCAACTTCCAGCAGCACGGCGTCGCCAGCGGTATGGCCGAGGGTGTCGTTGATCGGTTTGAAGTCGTCGAGGTCCAGCAGCAGCAAGGTCATCGGCGGCGAGTCACTGCCGCGCAGCAGCGCCTGCTCCAGGTGCCGGGCGAGCTTGTTGCGGTTGGCCAGCCCGGTCAGCGGGTCATGCAGCGACAGGTGCTGGATGCGGGCGTGCGCGTCGACTTCATCGGTGATGTCGCTGGCGGTGCCGCGGTAACCGACGGGTTTGCCGTCGTACCAGATGGCACGGGCCGAAATCCGGCAATAGCGGTTCTGGCCATTCTGGTCGCGGTAGGTACAGCGCAGGTTGGCCAGCTGTTGCGGGTCGGCCATGGCCAGGCTGTCCAGCCACGGCGACAGAGGGGTGGTATCGCAGGCCAGCAATTGGTTGAGCGGCTGGCCGAGCCAGTCGCTCACCGGGTAGCCAGTGACCTTGCTGAAGCGTTGCGACAGATAGCTCAGGCGTTGGTGTCGGTCAGTTTCCCAGATCCAGTCGGATGCCGACTCGGCTACTGCGCGAAAGCGCTGTTCGCTGGCCTCCAGGGCCTGGTTGCTCTGCTGCAGGCGGGCGAGCGTGAGGTCGATTGCCCGCGAACTGCGCAAGGCGTGGCGAAACAGGTACAGCATGACCAGGCCGAGAATCAGCAAGGCACCTGCCAGTGGCGGCAACACCGCCTGCAACAGCTGGCGCCCCGGCATTGGGTTGTTCCAGGACAGGTGGAAGCCGGTGTTGCCGAGGTCGATGTGCAAATGCTCGTGTTCCCCGACGTCGTCCTTTTCCACGTGCAGGCTGTTCAGGCCGACCCCGGTGCCTAGCCGTGCCAGCTTGTCCTCGGTGAGCTGATCGACAAACAGCATCACCGGCGCCTGGCTCACCTCGTTCTCGCTGACCTCCCGGTCCGGGCGCACTGCCGCGGCACTGAGTACCGCCGGCCAACCATTGAACAGGACGAAACGGCTGATCTGTTCACGGGGTATGGCCGCCGCACGGGCCTGGTCGATGATCGGCTGCAGCGCTTCTTCTATATAGGTACTGGCGGCCGCCTGGGTAGGCTGGCCTTTGAACAAACCGTAGGTGGTACGCGTGTCGTCCACCACGAATACCCCTTCGTAGCCGCTGGCGCTGTACAACGACTCGCCCACGTTCTTTTCTTCATAGGCCCATTTCCAGTCGGTCTGCCCTGCCAGGTGCTCGTACGCGGCATCCCATACCGCGTAGGCAGACAGGAACTGGCGCGAGGCGAGAAGGCGTTGTTCCAACGCCAGGTTCGCCTGCATGGCACTGCGCTGGCGCTCCTGCTGGTCAAGCTTGCCGGCGATGTTGAACAGCGCGCCGACGATAACCAGGCAGGCCAAGCCGAAAACAGCGCTGAAGCCGGCGATGAGGCGACGCACCTGGAAGCGCGGTGTGGGGCTGGCGGGTGCAAGGTTGGCGGTCCTGGCCATGCGCGAGCGGCTCCTTCAGGAAGCCTCCCGCCAAGCATTCAGGAAGGAGGTTCAATCAGGATAGGCCAGCTTGAGCGTGGCAGCCTGGCCGCCGGCAAAAATGCAGGGCAGCCAGGCGAACCGGCGTTTTGCGGCTTACGTTTGGCCGTCGTTGCGGCGACGCCCGCCTGCCGGGTTGCCTTTCAGCAAGCGCGAGGGTGGCTTGCCGCTGTCACTGCGCACCTGCGCATGGCTGATCAAGGCGAAGATGAAGCTGCCACCGATGATGTTGCCGGCCAGTGTCGGCAGGGCGAACTCCAGCCAGAAACTGCGCCAGGTTTCATCACCGGCCCACACCAGGTAGGACACTTCGACCGAACCGACCACGATATGGGTGAAGTCGCCCAGGGCCATCAGGTAGGTAATCATCAGGATGATCCAGATCTTGGCGTGCTCCATCGACGGAATCATCCATACCATGGTGGCGATCATCCAGCCCGACACGATGCCTTTGGCGAACATCTGGCTGATATCGTTGTGCATGACCTTGCGGCCCACCTCGAGGAAGGCTACGTCGGTCTTGGCGTCGAAGATCGGCAGTTCCAGCATGACCCAGGCCACCAGCAGGGTGCCGGCCAGGTTGCCAAGCAGTACCACGCACCACAGCCGCAGCAGGCGCCCGAAATTGGCCAGGGTGGGAGAGGTCATGACCGGCAACACGGCGGTCAGGGTGTTTTCCGTGAACAGCTGCTGACGCGCCAGGATCACGGCAAGAAAGCCGGCACTGTAGCCGATGCTGGCGACCACCTGGGCACTTTCGCCCTGTGGCAGGCGAGCATAGAACAGGCCCATGGCCATGAGTGAGAGGCCCATGGACAAACCGGCAGCCAGGGCCGACCACCACAGTGCAGCGAGGGTCCGCTCCAGCTCCTGGTCGCCCTGGTAGCGAATGATCTCGTGCAGTACCGCCGCGCGGGGCGGTTGGTTCAAGCTGACTTCCTGTTCCTCATCCGCCGACAGGCCCGGGGTTTTCTCGCTTTGCGCATCGCTCATGGCCGCTCCGCTCCGTTGGGGGGTGTTCCTTTACAGATCCACGGCGTTTTGATTAGTTGCCCGGGTCACCGCCAACGCTGCAGAAAGTTTTTTCAGATCAAGGTGTTGACTCTGATTTCAAAGCGCGTATTATTCGCCTCCTCGCAGCGATGAACGCTTCGGGGCAAGCGGTAAGTGATTGAAGTTCAAAGGTTTCGAAAGAAGCTGGCGGTAAAAAACTTCAAAATAAACGCTTGACAGCAAATGAGGAAAGCGTAGAATGCGCGCCTCGGTTGAGACGAAACGCTCTTAACCAAACGCTCTTTAACAAATCGAATCAAGCAATTCGTGTGGGTGCTTGTGAGTACGGACTGATAGTCAAAAAGATTATCAGCATCACAGGTGGCCATGCGAGAAATCACATAGTCATTTGAGATTGCTGAGCCAAGTTTAGGGTTTCTTAAAAACCCAAGCAGTATTGAACTGAAGAGTTTGATCATGGCTCAGATTGAACGCTGGCGGCAGGCCTAACACATGCAAGTCGAGCGGATGACGGGAGCTTGCTCCTTGATTCAGCGGCGGACGGGTGAGTAATGCCTAGGAATCTGCCTGGTAGTGGGGGACAACGTTTCGAAAGGAACGCTAATACCGCATACGTCCTACGGGAGAAAGTGGGGGATCTTCGGACCTCACGCTATCAGATGAGCCTAGGTCGGATTAGCTAGTTGGTGAGGTAATGGCTCACCAAGGCGACGATCCGTAACTGGTCTGAGAGGATGATCAGTCACACTGGAACTGAGACACGGTCCAGACTCCTACGGGAGGCAGCAGTGGGGAATATTGGACAATGGGCGAAAGCCTGATCCAGCCATGCCGCGTGTGTGAAGAAGGTCTTCGGATTGTAAAGCACTTTAAGTTGGGAGGAAGGGCAGTAAGTTAATACCTTGCTGTTTTGACGTTACCGACAGAATAAGCACCGGCTAACTCTGTGCCAGCAGCCGCGGTAATACAGAGGGTGCAAGCGTTAATCGGAATTACTGGGCGTAAAGCGCGCGTAGGTGGTTCGTTAAGTTGGATGTGAAAGCCCCGGGCTCAACCTGGGAACTGCATCCAAAACTGGCGAGCTAGAGTACGGTAGAGGGTGGTGGAATTTCCTGTGTAGCGGTGAAATGCGTAGATATAGGAAGGAACACCAGTGGCGAAGGCGACCACCTGGACTGATACTGACACTGAGGTGCGAAAGCGTGGGGAGCAAACAGGATTAGATACCCTGGTAGTCCACGCCGTAAACGATGTCAACTAGCCGTTGGAATCCTTGAGATTTTAGTGGCGCAGCTAACGCATTAAGTTGACCGCCTGGGGAGTACGGCCGCAAGGTTAAAACTCAAATGAATTGACGGGGGCCCGCACAAGCGGTGGAGCATGTGGTTTAATTCGAAGCAACGCGAAGAACCTTACCAGGCCTTGACATGCAGAGAACTTTCCAGAGATGGATTGGTGCCTTCGGGAACTCTGACACAGGTGCTGCATGGCTGTCGTCAGCTCGTGTCGTGAGATGTTGGGTTAAGTCCCGTAACGAGCGCAACCCTTGTCCTTAGTTACCAGCACGTTATGGTGGGCACTCTAAGGAGACTGCCGGTGACAAACCGGAGGAAGGTGGGGATGACGTCAAGTCATCATGGCCCTTACGGCCTGGGCTACACACGTGCTACAATGGTCGGTACAGAGGGTTGCCAAGCCGCGAGGTGGAGCTAATCTCACAAAACCGATCGTAGTCCGGATCGCAGTCTGCAACTCGACTGCGTGAAGTCGGAATCGCTAGTAATCGCGAATCAGAATGTCGCGGTGAATACGTTCCCGGGCCTTGTACACACCGCCCGTCACACCATGGGAGTGGGTTGCACCAGAAGTAGCTAGTCTAACCTTCGGGAGGACGGTTACCACGGTGTGATTCATGACTGGGGTGAAGTCGTAACAAGGTAGCCGTAGGGGAACCTGCGGCTGGATCACCTCCTTAATCGACGACATCAGCCTGCTGATGAGCTCCCACACGAATTGCTTGATTCATTGTAAAAGACGATGTTGTAACGCGACCCTGTTATAGGTCTGTAGCTCAGTTGGTTAGAGCGCACCCCTGATAAGGGTGAGGTCGGCAGTTCAAATCTGCCCAGACCTACCATTACATGGTTCAGCCGTAGAATACGGGGCCATAGCTCAGCTGGGAGAGCGCCTGCCTTGCACGCAGGAGGTCAGCGGTTCGATCCCGCTTGGCTCCACCACTTTCTGCTGTTGTGAAATGTTGCACTTGATCAAACTCAGAAATGAGCATTCGCTTCGAATGTTGATTTCTGACTTTTGTCAGATCGTTCTTTAAAAATTCGGATATGTGATAGATATAGACTGATGGCCAGTTTCACTGCTGGTTAATCAGGCTAAGGTAAAATTTGTGAGTTCTGCTCGAAAGAGCAACATGCGAATTTTCGGCGAATGTCGTCTTCACAGTATAACCAGATTGCTTGGGGTTATATGGTCAAGTGAAGAAGCGCATACGGTGGATGCCTTGGCAGTCAGAGGCGATGAAAGACGTGGTAGCCTGCGATAAGCTTTGGGGAGTCGGCAAACAGACTGTGATCCAGAGATCTCTGAATGGGGGAACCCACTCAGCACAAGCTGAGTATCTTGTACTGAATACATAGGTGCAAGAGGCGAACCAGGGGAACTGAAACATCTAAGTACCCTGAGGAAAAGAAATCAACCGAGATTCCCTTAGTAGTGGCGAGCGAACGGGGACCAGCCCTTAAGTTGATTTGAGATTAGTGGAACGCTCTGGAAAGTGCGGCCATAGTGGGTGATAGCCCCGTACACGAAAATCTCTTGTCAATGAAATCGAGTAGGACGGAGCACGAGAAACTTTGTCTGAACATGGGGGGACCATCCTCCAAGGCTAAATACTACTGACTGACCGATAGTGAACCAGTACCGTGAGGGAAAGGCGAAAAGAACCCCGGAGAGGGGAGTGAAATAGAACCTGAAACCGTATGCGTACAAGCAGTGGGAGCCTACTTTGTTAGGTGACTGCGTACCTTTTGTATAATGGGTCAGCGACTTATATTCAGTGGCGAGCTTAACCGAATAGGGGAGGCGTAGCGAAAGCGAGTCTTAATAGGGCGTTTAGTCGCTGGGTATAGACCCGAAACCGGGCGATCTATCCATGGGCAGGTTGAAGGTTAGGTAACACTGACTGGAGGACCGAACCGACTACCGTTGAAAAGTTAGCGGATGACCTGTGGATCGGAGTGAAAGGCTAATCAAGCTCGGAGATAGCTGGTTCTCCTCGAAAGCTATTTAGGTAGCGCCTCATGTATCACTCCAGGGGGTAGAGCACTGTTTCGGCTAGGGGGTCATCCCGACTTACCAAACCGATGCAAACTCCGAATACCTGGAAGTGCCGAGCATGGGAGACACACGGCGGGTGCTAACGTCCGTCGTGAAAAGGGAAACAACCCAGACCGTCAGCTAAGGTCCCAAAGTCATGGTTAAGTGGGAAACGATGTGGGAAGGCTTAGACAGCTAGGAGGTTGGCTTAGAAGCAGCCACCCTTTAAAGAAAGCGTAATAGCTCACTAGTCGAGTCGGCCTGCGCGGAAGATGTAACGGGGCTCAAACCATGCACCGAAGCTACGGGTGTCATCTTTGATGACGCGGTAGAGGAGCGTTCTGTAAGCCTGTGAAGGTGAGTTGAGAAGCTTGCTGGAGGTATCAGAAGTGCGAATGCTGACATGAGTAACGACAATGCGAGTGAAAAACTCGCACGCCGAAAGACCAAGGTTTCCTGCGCAACGTTAATCGACGCAGGGTTAGTCGGTCCCTAAGGCGAGGCTGAAAAGCGTAGTCGATGGAAAACAGGTTAATATTCCTGTACTTCCAGTTATTGCGATGGAGGGACGGAGAAGGTTAGGCCAGCCTGGCGTTGGTTGTCCAGGTTTAAGGTGGTAGGCTGGAATCTTAGGCAAATCCGGGATTTCAAGGCCGAGAGCTGATGACGAGTTGCCTTTAGGCGACGAAGTGGTTGATACCATGCTTCCAAGAAAAGCTCCTAAGCTTCAGATAACTGGGAACCGTACCCCAAACCGACACAGGTGGTTAGGTAGAGAATACCAAGGCGCTTGAGAGAACTCGGGTGAAGGAACTAGGCAAAATGGCACCGTAACTTCGGGAGAAGGTGCGCCGGCGAGGGTGAAGGACTTGCTCCGTAAGCCCATGCCGGTCGAAGATACCAGGCCGCTGCGACTGTTTATTAAAAACACAGCACTCTGCAAACACGAAAGTGGACGTATAGGGTGTGACGCCTGCCCGGTGCCGGAAGGTTAATTGATGGGGTTAGCGCAAGCGAAGCTCTTGATCGAAGCCCCGGTAAACGGCGGCCGTAACTATAACGGTCCTAAGGTAGCGAAATTCCTTGTCGGGTAAGTTCCGACCTGCACGAATGGCGTAACGATGGCGGCGCTGTCTCCACCCGAGACTCAGTGAAATTGAAATCGCTGTGAAGATGCAGTGTATCCGCGGCTAGACGGAAAGACCCCGTGAACCTTTACTATAGCTTTGCACTGGACTTTGAATTTGCTTGTGTAGGATAGGTGGGAGGCTTTGAAGTGGGGACGCCAGTTCTCATGGAGCCATCCTTGAAATACCACCCTGGCAACTTTGAGGTTCTAACTCAGGTCCGTTATCCGGATCGAGGACAGTGTATGGTGGGTAGTTTGACTGGGGCGGTCTCCTCCCAAAGAGTAACGGAGGAGTACGAAGGTGCGCTCAGACCGGTCGGAAATCGGTCGTAGAGTATAAAGGCAAAAGCGCGCTTGACTGCGAGACAAACACGTCGAGCAGGTACGAAAGTAGGTCTTAGTGATCCGGTGGTTCTGTATGGAAGGGCCATCGCTCAACGGATAAAAGGTACTCCGGGGATAACAGGCTGATACCGCCCAAGAGTTCATATCGACGGCGGTGTTTGGCACCTCGATGTCGGCTCATCACATCCTGGGGCTGAAGCCGGTCCCAAGGGTATGGCTGTTCGCCATTTAAAGTGGTACGCGAGCTGGGTTTAGAACGTCGTGAGACAGTTCGGTCCCTATCTGCCGTGGACGTTTGAGATTTGAGAGGGGCTGCTCCTAGTACGAGAGGACCGGAGTGGACGAACCTCTGGTGTTCCGGTTGTCACGCCAGTGGCATTGCCGGGTAGCTATGTTCGGAAGAGATAACCGCTGAAAGCATCTAAGCGGGAAACTTGCCTCAAGATGAGATCTCACTGGAACCTTGAGTTCCCTGAAGGGCCGTCGAAGACTACGACGTTGATAGGTTGGGTGTGTAAGCGCTGTGAGGCGTTGAGCTAACCAATACTAATTGCCCGTGAGGCTTGACCATATAACACCCAAGCAATTTGCTGACGCAGATTGCGGTGGTGAAGATGATACGAACCGAAAGTTCGCAACGAACCACGAACATCACATATCCGAATTCGCTGGAGTGTCTACCAAGACCTTCTGGCAACAGAATTTCTTGACGACCATAGAGCATTGGAACCACCTGATCCCATCCCGAACTCAGCAGTGAAACGATGCATCGCCGATGGTAGTGTGGGGCTTCCCCATGTGAGAGTAGGTCATCGTCAAGATTCATTTCGCAAAACCCCTATCTGCGCATGCAGGTAGGGGTTTTGTCTTTGCGCCGACAAAACAAGCGCTGGGCAACATTCCGCCAAATCAGCGTGACTTTTCCGTACCGACCTTTCGTCAAGACTTTGATTCGGGGTACTTCTGGCCCTGAGCCAAGCGATGCCAGCGTCCCATGCTGCGCATTCCGGACTTCCACCGTTCCATCACTTGAGGTAGCAAGCAAGATGGCCAAGGCCGCCGATGTCGTTGTGCAATGCCTGGAAAACGAAGGTGTCGAGTATGTATTCGGCATTCCCGGTGAGGAAAACCTCGACCTGCTGGAGTCCCTGCGCAAGTCGAAGATCAAACTGGTACTCACCCGTCACGAGCAGTCCGCAGGTTTCATGGCTGCCACCTATGGTCGCCTGACCGGCAAGACCGGCGTCAGCCTGTCCACCCTCGGCCCCGGCGCGACCAACCTGGTTACCGCCAGCGCCTACGCCTACCTGGGCGGCATGCCGATGATGATGATCACCGGCCAGAAGCCGATCAAGAAGTCCAAGCAGGGCCGTTTCCAGATCATCGACGTGTGCGGCATGATGGACCCCATCACCAAGTACACCCACCAGTTCGCCTCGGCCGACAACATCCCGGCGCGCATGCGCGAAGCCTTCCGCCTGGCTGAAGAAGAAAAGCCCGGTGCAGTCCACCTGGAACTGCCGGAAGACATCGCCGCCGAGCAGACCGACAGCCTGCCGATTCCGCCAAGCCTGCACCGCCGACCGCTGGCCGAACACAAGGCCATCGAAGCGGCAGTGGAGAAACTGCAGAACGCGCGCAACCCGATCCTGGTGATCGGTGCCGGCGCCAACCGCAAGATGACCGCCAAGGTCCTCAAGCAACTGATCGACAAGACCGGCATCCCGTTCATCACCACGCAGATGGGTAAAGGTGTGGTCGACGAGCGCCACCCGCGTTTCCTCGGCAACGCTGCACTGTCGTCGGGCGACTTCGTCCACCGCGCCGTCGAAGCAGCCGACCTGATCGTCAACATTGGCCACGACGTGATCGAGAAGCCGCCGTTCTTCATGGTCCGTGGCGGCACCGAGGTCATCCACATCAACTTCCGCTCCGCTGAAGTGGATGCCGTGTACTTCCCGCAGGTGGAAGTGATCGGTGACATCGCCAACGCCGTCTGGCAGATCGGCGAAGCGCTGAGCGACACCTCGCACTGGGACTTCACCCGCCTGATGGCCATCCGTGAAGCCAACGAAGCACAGATCGCCGAAGGTGCCGATGATAGCCGCTTCCCGGTCTACCCGCAGCGCCTGGTCGCCGACATCCGTCGCGTGCTGCCGTCCGAAGGTATCGTGGCCCTGGACAACGGCATCTACAAGATCTGGTTCGCCCGCAACTACAAGGCGCACAAGCCCAACACGGTGCTGCTGGACAACGCCCTGGCGACCATGGGCGCCGGCCTGCCATCGGCGATGGCGGCGCACCTGGTGCACCCGGACCGCCCGGTGATTTCGGTGTGCGGCGACGGCGGCTTCATGATGAACAGCCAGGAGCTGGAAACGGCAGTGCGCCTGGGCATGCACATCACCGTGGTGATCTTGCGTGACGACGGCTACGGCATGATCCGCTGGAAGCAGGCCAACATGGGCTTCACCGATTTCGGCCTGGACTACGGCAACCCGGACTTCGTCAAGTACGCCGAAGCCTACGGGGCCAACGGCCACCGCGTGGAAAGCGCCGACGGCCTGCTGCCGCTGCTCGAGCACTGCATCAAGACCCCGGGCGTGCACGTGATCGACTGCCCGGTCGATTACAGCGAGAACGACCGCATCCTCAACAGCGAGCTGCGTGAGCGCGCGCTGGCGGTGTAAAGCGTAACAGCGCAGTTGCTGCCTATCCGTCAGCCACAGGTTTCTGCCGATCCTGTGGCTGACGGTTGGTACTAATTAATAACCCCTTCATCTCTTTGGTAATTGTTCACGCTCGCTTCTTCAACCCATGAAGAGCACGAGAACATGACCATCGGTTCAACCCACAACCATCCTGCAGACCTCGCCATCGAGCCCTCCCTGCCCATGCAACCATGGGCCGCGCGTTACCCCAACCCTCCTGATCTGTGCTTTGATTACCGCCGTCTGATCGAACAGGAAAAAGGCGTTGCACGAGCCACTCAGCCAGACCACCGGATCTGCATTGTGGGTGCTGGTATTACCGGGTTAACTGCGGCTCGAGAGTTATTGCGGTGCGGCTTTACCCGGATCTCCTTGATCGAGCAGTCGCAGCGTGTGGGGGGGCGTCATCTGACTGTGGTGAATAGCTCCGGAACTCACAAGCAGCCGGCGACCCCTTTCGAGATGGGGGCCATGCGCATGCCGTTTTTCAACAGGACCGGTGAACCCCCTAAAGACGGGCGCTCGCTCATGGCCTACTACGCCAAGCTGTTCGACCTGCGCATTTCCGATTTTCCGAATCCGGGCACACCGTGGGTCAATGCCACGGGAATATATCTTCGTGATGGCCAGTTGGAGGGTGATGGCGATCCTGCGCTGCTGGTCTGGCGTAACCCAGAAGGCAAGACACCTCCACCCACCCAGATACTTCAACAGGTCTATTACAAGTGGCAGCATTTTGCGACGCGCTTCGCCGAGCGTATCGCTACGGTTTATGGCACTAATGGTTGGGAGTCGATGTGGTCGGCCATTGTTGAACGCTATCACCGATTATCGTTTAGAGAACTGGTGCATCTACCTACCCTGGCGGCTTGGGATCCGGCAAACCCTGGTGATTTTGGCGGGTTAGGCATGAGCAGCGACGAATCGGCAATCTTCTATGCGATCGGTATTGGCGATGGCAGTTGGGGAGCGTTCTATGACGTCTGCAGCCTGTATCCGCTGCGTACCGCAATCTTTGGCTTCAGTAGCCACTTGCAGTTGGTACATGGTCGGGTTGATCAAGAGGGGGTGCCCTATGCGGCACCGCACCTCGAGGCCAGCCGTGTCCCTGACAGCAAAGGGTTGATGTTTCAGGGGCCCGCTTATATAGGCCTCGCGGCGATGGATGAGAGTCTCCTGTTTCTGGACGTCGGCCTGGGCGGCTCCTCGCTGTACGATCACCTGTTGCAACGAGAGGATGGGCTGCTCACTGACACCTCGGTCTGTTCGCTACAGAAACTGGAGAATGGCCAAGTGCGGGTCGGTTATCGTTGGCACTGCAGTGATCCGCTTGAAGAGAGCCTCCAATACCAAGACTTCGACAGTGTGATCCTGACTATTCCATCCTGGCTGATCGAAACCAACCTCCGTCTTGACGGTTTCAATCGCCAGACACTGCCGCAGACCATCGTGGACGCCTGGAAGCATGCCCATTGGGAGACCAGCTGCAAGGTATACGCCCCGCTGCACAAGCGCTTCCTGGACGGTAAGTCGGCTTTGCCCCAGATCCTGGTAACCGACAGTTTTGTCCACGACGTGTATGCCTATCGGTACAACGATAGTTATCCAGAAGACTGCATCCTGCTGAGTTATACCTGGGAGGACGATGCAACGAAGCTGGCCGCATTTTCCGACGAGGAGTTGGGGCAGAAATGCCTGAATGAGCTTGACCGAATTCTGCTGCGGTGTAGCAACATAGGCGAGGCCATATCACCCTACATTGACACTCGCAACATCCGCATACAACGATGGATGACAGATAAGAACGCCCTGGGATGCGCAAGGCTGTACCGCGCAGGCACTTATTACGATGCGGTAAACCTGATGAAATACAACCGCGATTTCAGCGCCCTGTCAGGCCTGTATCTGGCTGGAGAGTCCTTCTCTGTTGACGCCGGCTGGACCGAGCCGTGTTTACGCACGGCTGTGGATGTGGTGATCAACCTTTGCGATAGAACGTCAGCGCAGTTTCATGGTGGTTTCACCCTGGACCATTACCCGCACTATCAAGTCAGGATCCAAGGCTGTTAGCGTGTTGATCGTAGGGCCATTCCTACAATATCTCTTTTCTCTTTCCTTCGAGCTGGTGGGAGTGTCCTGACTGTCACTCCCCAGCCCAACCCCGCTTTACTGGCGCCCTTCCAAAACAACCACAAGAAGGAAGCTGCCATGTCTGCACATTGTCCCGCCGTCAGTCCAGTACGCATCGCCGTCATCCAGTACGACCCGCAGGTCGGGCTCGAGCATTGCGACGACAACCTGAGCAAAGGCCTGGCATTGGCCCGTCGGGCCGTGCGTAAAGGCGCCAACCTGATCGTGCTACCTGAGCTGGCCAACACCGGCTACACCTTCCGCACCCGCGCCGAGGCCTATGCCCACGCCGAAACCCTGGAAGCAGGCGCCAGCCTGAAAGCCTGGGCGGATTTCGCCAGGGAATATCAGGTCTACCTAGCCGCAGGTTTTGCCGAACGCGACGGGCTGAAGCTCTACGACAGTGCCGTACTGTTCGGCCCTGAAGGCCTGCTGGGGCATTACCGCAAGGCCCACCTGTGGAATCAGGAGAAGCTCTGGTTCACCCCCGGCAACCTGGGTTTTCCGGTATTCGAGACACCGATCGGGCGTATCGGCCTGCTGATCTGCTGGGACATCTGGTTCCCTGAAGTGCCACGGCTGATGGCAGCACAAGGCGCCGACATCCTCTGCAGCCTGAACAACTGGGTGTGGACCCCACCACCGTTGTTCGATGACACGGGGCGCTGCATGGCTTCCTATCTGACCATGACCGCGGCACACGTCAACAACCTCTACATAGCCGCAGCCAACCGCATAGGCCATGAGCGGGGCGGGCGCTTCCTGGGTTGTTCGTTGATTGCCGGTACCAATGGCTGGCCCATCGGCGGGGTGGCCAGTGCCGAAGAGGAGAGTATCGTCTTCGCCGATGTCGACCTCAGCAGTGCCCGCTCGGCACCGATCTGGAACAGCCTCAACGACCTGCCACGGGACCGCCGTACCGATCTCTATGACGCGACCCTCGGTTATCGCCTACATGCCGCGATGCCGCGTTGAGGAGGTCGCAAATGAAAACCTTGCATGCTCTGGATCGGAAGCATTTGCCCCTGGTGCTGTTCGTCAGCCTGCTGGCGGCGCTGGCTGCCAGCCTCGCCCATGGCCACTGGCCGGACTACACGCAACTGGCGGCGACACTCGATCAGCCATTGAGCCGGTTGCGCTGGATCGTCGGGGATATCAGTGAGGTGGCGTTCTACAAGCACGAACTGCCCGCCCTGGGCTTGCTGCTGGGGGCTTGCCTGGCGCACCTGGCCCAGGTGCACGGGTATCGCTGGCAGGGTTTTGCCATCTGCTATGGCAGCGGGCTGTGGCCTTGGGTATTCACCAGCTCGCTGCTGGGCCTGCTGCTCAGCCACGCGTTCTGGGGCTGGACCTTGGCCAGTGGCACCTGGCAACCGACCTTTGTCGCCTTCGTATCGCTGCCGGCGGCCATGGTGCTGCTGTACGGTGCGGGTTGGCGGGTCACGCTCAGCGGCGCATTGCTGGGGGCGGTGCTGGTCACCCCGGCCAGTCTGTTGATGGTCAACTACCTGTGTTATCCGCTGCAGTTGCCGGTGGTGGTCGGCAACGTCAGCGGCATGGCGTTGGCAAGCCTGGTGGCGTTCATGCTGTGCCGGCGCTTTCCGTCATGGGTGCGGCCCGGCCACAAACCCGCGGTACGCGAACCCGTTGCTGCGCAACCCGATTACGGCGTTGTCTGGACCTTGCGACGTGTCCTGGCCGATTTCAGCGAAGCGCCGTTCTTCGGTAATGAGCTGGCCAGCCTCGGGCTGCTGCTGGGCGTGGTCCTGGCTTACACGCTGGCCCCAGCAGCGCCGGCCTACGGTTCGCTGCTGCTGTTACCGATGGTCGCCGGGCAGGCGTTGGCTTCACTGGTCGGGGTGGTGTTCTGGCGTCGTCAATGGCAGGCGCGAGGGTGGTACCCCACCTACATCCCCATCGTCTCGATCGTCCCGGCCGCTGTGCTTGCCCATGGCGGTAGCTGGCAAGTCGTGGTGGGCAGTGCCGTGCTCGGCGCGCTGGTGGCGCCCCCGCTGGCGGTAGCCATTACCCAGCGCTTGCCGGCCTATATGCACGGTTATATAGGAAATGTACTGTCGATGGCCGTCAGCACGCTAGGGATCGTGCCGCTGGTTGGCCTGTTGGCAGGAGGTGTTGCATGAGCGCGCAAACCTACCTGCCGAAACTGTCGATCGGCAGCCTGGGCGGCACGGTGAGCATGCAGGCAAGCGCCAATGGATGCGCGGTGGTGCCCAGGCTTGGTTGCGACGCATTGCTGGCAAGCGTGCCGCAACTGTGCGAGATGGCCCAGCTTGAAATGGCCACGCTGGGCCTGCTTCCCAGCGCCTCGCTGGGCTTTGCGACGCTGCTTGAAGTGTTGGCCTGGGCGCGCGCGGAGGTGGAGCGTGGAGCGCAGGCGGTAATCCTCACCCAAGGGACCGACAGCCTTGAAGAAACGGCGTATTTCCTCGATCTGCTGTGGCCGTTCGATGCGCCAATCGTGATGACCGGTGCCATGCGCGCGGCCAGCCAGCCGGGCTGCGACGGCCCGGCCAACCTGCTGGGTGCGGCGCACGTTGCGCTGGCGCCGGGCAGCCGCGGGCGCGGCGTATTGGTGCTGATGAATGATCAGGTCCACAGCGCAGCCAAGGTGCGCAAGAATGCCAGCCTGGCGATGGCTGCATTCGAGTCGCCCGGTGGTGGCCCGCTGGGCGATGTCGTCGAGGGCGTGGTGGTCTATCGCCAACCGGCTACACGGCGGGAAGTGCTGCCGCTACCGCAACGCAGCGAACATCGCGTGGCGCTGCTGGAAGCCTGCCTGGACGCGGATACAGCAATGTTACAGGCCGTTGCCACGCTCGGTTACCAGGGGCTGGTCATTGGCGGATTTGGCGCGGGGCATGTTTCCGCTTGTTGGGCCCAGGTGCTGGATACGCTGGTGCCCGCCTTGCCGGTAATCGTCGCCACCCGCACCGGCAGCGGCCCTACAGCCCGCGCCACCTATGGCTTTGCCGGAGCCGAGATCGACCTGCAAGGCAAAGGTGTACACATGGCCGGGCAGCTTTGCCCGCGCAAGTGTCGCATTCTGTTGTGGTTGTTGATCGGCAGCGGCAGGCAGCACCTGCTGCAAAGCCTGTTGCCAGGCTGAGCAAACTGCCCGCGGGTCGACAACCGCGGGCAGCCCTTGGGCGGTTCTGTGCTAGGGTGCACACACTTTTGCTTCTCAGGATGCCCACCCCATGCTACCCGCCCTCAGCGAAAAAGAACTCGACCGCCTCGAAGACCTGCTGATCACCTACGGCAACGATTACTCGGTGCTGAACCTGGCCGAGCTCAATGGTTTTTTCACGGCGCTGGCCAGCTCGCCGGTCACCGTCACGCCGGAGCAATGGCTGCCCGTGGTGGCGGGCGGCAAGGTGCCGAAATTCAAGAAGCCGGCGCATGAAGAGGCCTATACGGCGTTGATGCTGCGCTACGCCAGCCAGGTGGCGGAAGAACTGAATGATGACATCGACCAGTTCGAGCCGCTGTTCGAGGAAAGCGAAGGCGAGCAGGGCACGGTGATCGTCATGGAGGAGTGGTGCTTTGGCTACATGCGCGGCACCCAGGTCGCTGGCTGGGAGCCGCTGCCTGCGCAGCAGGATGAGTTGCTCAAGGCCATTTCGCTGCATGGGCTGGAGGACAACTTCGAGCTGCTGGACCAGATGAGCGAAGAGGATATCCAGGCCCGCGTACCCCAGGTGGTCGAGGCAGCACGTGGGCTGTTCCGCTACTTCAAGCTGCACTGAAGCCAGCGGGTGCCCCTGCGGCGGATGCTTGCGGGGGCTCTGGCCGGCACCTGCGTCAGCATTATTCCGCCAGGCGAAATTATGGTTTCCCCGGCGCACTGATTCTGTTGCCAGGCGAACCCGTGCAGCATGTGCTCCATCAGCCCACCCCGGAGCTGACCAGGAGCCAAGCCCATGTCGAACCCGATCAAGCTTTACAACTTCCCCAAGTCCGGCCACGCCCACCGCATCGAGCTGATGCTTTCGCTGCTGAACCTGCCCACCGAGCTGGTCTTCGTCGACCTGGCCAAAGGTGCGCACAAGCAGCCCGACTTCCTGGCGCTGAACCCGTTCGGCCAGGTGCCGGTGATTGATGACAACGGCACGGTGATTGCCGATTCCAACGCCATCCTCGTCTACCTGGCGAAAAAGTACGACAACGGCACCTGGCTGCCCGAAGAAGCTGCCGCCGCCGCCCGTGTGCAACGCTGGTTGTCGGTCGCTGCCGGCCCGCTGGCATTCGGCCCTGCCGCCGCCCGCCTGGTGACGGTATTCGGTGCATCGTTCAACACCGACGAAGTGATAGCCCGCGCCCACACCTTGCTCAAGGTGATCGACGCCGAACTGGCCAAGGCCCCCTTCCTGGCGGGTGATACCCCGACCATTGCCGACATCGCCAACTACTCGTACATCGCCCACGCACCAGAAGGCAACGTGTCGCTGGAGCCCTACGCCAACGTACGCAACTGGCTGGCCAGGATCGAGGCGCTGCCGGGCTTCGTGCCGATGCCGCGCACCGTGATCGGCCTGCAGACCAGCGCCTGACACTTCTTCAGCACGAGGAACGCCGCCATGCAACAGAACCCGGACCACCGCCCCTCGCCCTGGCATGCGGGCGAGAAAACCCTGCAGGAAAAGGTCGGTGTCGCGGAGCGCATGGAGGCGTTCGGGCAGAAGGTGATTCGCGACTACATGCCCGAGCAGCACCGTACCTTCTATCATCAGCTGCCGTTCATGATCGCCGCCAGCGTGGATGCCCAGGGCCGCCCTTGGGCGACCGTGCTGGAAGGGCCGGAAGGCTTCGTCAGCTCGCCGGACCCTCGCCAGTTGACGATCGACACCCAGCTGCCGGCGGACGACCCCGCCACCGCCGGGCTGAGCGCCGGGCAGGCGGTCGGCCTGCTGGGTATCGAACTGCACACGCGTCGGCGCAACCGCCTCAACGGGCAGATCCACCAGGGCGTCAACGGCCAACTGCAGGTCACGGTCGAGCAATCGTTCGGCAACTGCCCGCAGTACATCCAGTTGCGCGAGTACACCCGCGTCGTCGAACCCGCCCAGGGGCGTGTCGATGCGGTGACGCTGGATGCAACGGCTGTCGACATGATCCGCGCAGCCGACACTTTTTTTGTTGCCAGCTATATCGAGCATGGCGCTGGCCAGCGCTCGGTGGATGTCTCCCACCGTGGCGGCCGGCCCGGCTTCATCAAGGTCGAAGGCAACCGCCTGACCATCCCCGACTATGCCGGCAACCTGCACTTCAACACCTTGGGCAACCTGTTGCTGAACCCACGCGCAGGGTTGCTGTTCATCGACTTCGCCACGGGCAATGTGCTGCAGCTCTACGGGCGTACCGAAATTCTGCTGGATAACCCGGCCAGCCGGGCCTTCGACGGTGCCGAGCGCTTGTGGACGCTCGACGTCGAGCAGGTGGTGTGGCGCCCGGCGGCCGTATCCCTGCGCTGGGCGTTCAAGGAATATGCGCCCACCAGCCTGGCGACCGGCACCTGGGCAGAGGCCGAAGCGCGCCTGCAGCGACGTCAGCAGCAGCGTCAATGGCTGCCGTGGCGTGTGCTGCGGGTAGAACAGGAAAGCCACGATATCCGCTCGTTCTACCTTGAACCGCCTGCCGGCAGCAAGGTGACCTTTGCCGCGGGGCAGCATGTACCGGTGCAGGTGCAGCGCGCTGGCGAGGCGGCGCTGATCCGCACCTACAGTTTGTCCAGCGCGCCTTCCGACCGCTACCTGCGCATCAGCGTCAAGGCTCAGGGCCCGGCGTCGCGGCACTTGCATGAGCGCATAAGCGCGGGCGATGTGCTGAATGTGCGCGCACCCATGGGGAGCTTCGTGCTGGACCCGCACAGCACCCGGCCGCTGGTGCTGATTGGCGCAGGGGTGGGTATCACGCCGTTGCTGGCCATGCTGCGCGAACAGTTGAATACGCAGCAGGCACGGCCTGTCCACCTGTTTCATGGAGCACGCAGCCTGGCCGACCTGCCGTTTCGTGACGAGCTGGCAGGCTTGCAGCAACGGGCCGGCGGCCTGCTGCAGGTGCACCGTGCCCTGAGCCAGCCGGAAGAGCAGGCGTTGCTGGGGCGTGATTACCAATTCGCTGGTCGGTTGGGGATCGAGCAGGTCAAGGCAACGCTGGCGCTGGGTGACTACGATTTCTACCTGTGCGGCCCGGGCAGTTTTACCCAGCAGTTGTATGAGGGGCTGCGCGGGGTGCATGTACCGGATGCGCGGATCCACGCCGAAGCCTTCGGCCCTTCGACGCTTCGGCGGCACACCGACGCGGGCCAGCCCAGCCTGCAGCAGCCGCCGGCTGCCAGCGAGGCGGTGGCCGTGTACTTTGCCGCTTCGGCCAAGGAGGCGCGCTGGGCGCCCGGTAGCGGCACGTTGCTGGAGTTGGCCGAGGCACGCGGATTGGCCCCGGAATTCAGTTGCCGAGGGGGATCGTGCGGTACCTGCAAGACCCGACTGGTGAGTGGCCAGGTGCATTACCCGAACCCGCCGGCCGAATTGCCGGAGGCTGGTTCGGTGCTGATTTGTTGTGCCGTGCCGGCCAAGGTGGCAGAAGGCGGGCAGGCGTTGGTACTGGATGCCTGATTCGCCTGCCTCTTCCGCGGGCTGTTGCAGGAGCGGCCCGCGGACGCAACAGCAGCACAAAACGCCCAGATGAAAGATAATCCCGGCACCTCATGCCCACCAGGAGCCCGCATGGACCAGATCCACCTGATGAAGGTGTTCGTCGCCACCGGCGAACTGGAAAGCTTCGCCGCCGCTGCTCGGCGCCTGGACATCTCTCCTGCGGCAGTTACCCGTGCCGTCAGCGCCCTGGAAGAACAGCTCGGGGTCAAGTTGCTGCTGCGCACCACCCGCAGCGTCCGCCTGACCGAAGCCGGTAGCCGTTACCTGGAAGATAGCCGGCATATCCTCGCCAGTATCCACGAGGCCAACGAAGCCGCCGCCGGCATCAACTCGACCCCGAAGGGCGACCTGGCCGTCACTGCGCCCATCCTGTTCGGCAAGAAGTTCGTCATGCCGTGTATCGTCCGCTACCTGCAGCAGTACCCTGAAGTTGACGTTTCCGCCTACTTCCTCGACCGCATCGTCAACATGGTCGAAGAGGGCATGGACGTGGCCGTGCGCATCGGGCCCTTGCCCGACTCCGGGCTGAAAGCACTGCGCGTGGGCAGGGTCCGGCGCATGCTGTGTGCCGCTCCCGAATACCTGGCGCGCCATGGCGTGCCGAAGCACCCGTCCGACCTGGCCGGGCATGCGGTAATCGGCACCACCAACCTGTCGCCACGCGCCGGCTGGCGCTTCGGGGTGGCCGAGGAACCGACCCTGGTGCGCGTCAAGCCGCGCTTGACGGTCACCAGCAATGACGGGGCAATCGCCGCCGCCAGTGGCGGGTTGGGGATTGCCCGCCTGCTGTCGTACCAGGTCGCGGATGAACTGGCCAGTGGGCAGTTGCAGGTGCTCCTGGCCGAGTACGAGGAGGCGCCCTGGCCGATCCATGTGCTGCACCGGGAGAGCAAGTACGGTTCGGCCAAGGTCCGGGCGTTCATCGACATGCTGGCGCAGGCGCTGAGGGCTCAGCAGCTGGATTGATACACCGGTACCCTTATAGTGCCTGGTACTGCAGCGTGAACGTCAGGCTCAGTGCGTCCCCTTGCTGTAACAAGCGCAACCCCGGGCGCCCCGGCAGGTGGTGCGCATTGACCGGATGGCTGACTGGCTCGAAGCAGAAGAAGCCTTGCCCTTGCGGGCAGAACAACAAGAAGTGCTCCGCGCCGCTGGCACGGCATGCCAGTCGGTAGCCGGCGCTGGGCTGTTCAATCACGCATTCGCCCGGCCAGCCACTGAAGGCGTGGTCAACCAGCGCCTCCGGCAACCTCCCCATCGTATTGAAACACCATGGCTGAGGCACCGGCGCCTGATACGAAGGCAACCGCCCCAGGTCCGCCAGCCACACCTGGTGCGCTGGCGCATACAGCCTGGTGTCGGGGTATCGGGGGAAGTACGGGTGCAGCCCCAATCCATACCAGGTCGCCCGCGCATCGCGGTGGGTAACCTGCAGGCCCAGTACCAGTGCACCTTCATGCAGGTGAATATCCAGCGTTGCCTGGTAGGCGAAGGGGACTTCGCTGACCAGCGTCAGCCGCGCGTGCCCTTCGCTGTGCCAGGCGACCTGCCAGGCCTGCTGCCAGGCACTGCCATGGATCGGGTACGGATCATGCGTGGTGTTCGGCAGCAATGCCTGCCAGCCCCCGGGGCGGGCAAAGCCGCCCTCGGCAATGCGGTTGGACCAAGGCGCCAGTGGGTAGCAGGCCAGGCGGCGGGGCGAACCGCTGGCCAGCGCGTCGGCGCCGGAGTGGCGCAGCAACGCCTGCCCGGTCGCCTTCACTTGCCAGTTGACCAGGCTGGCGCCCAGCTGCGGGGCCAGGCTCAGGCGGGTCAGGCGGTCGTGCAGATGCAGTTCGGTCATGGCCATGCCAGGCGCCTCGGCCGCTTCCAGGTCACAGCACCAGGCCTGGCAGCCACAGCGAAATGGCCGGGATGTAGGTCACGGCCAGCAGTACCAGGAACAGCGCTAGGTAGAACGGCAGCAGCGCCTTCACCGTCGACTCGATGCTCACCTTGCCGATGGCCGAGCCGACGAACAGCACCGCCCCTACCGGCGGCGTGATCAGGCCGATGCCCAGGTTGACCAGCATGATCATGCCGAAGTGCACCGGGTCCACACCGATACCGGTGATCACCGGCAGCAGGATCGGCGTGAGGATCAGGATCAGCGGTGCCATGTCCATTACCGTGCCCAGCAGCAACAGCATGAAATTGATGCACATGAGGATCACATAGCGGTTGTCCGACAGGGTCAGGAATGCCGTGGTGATCTTCGACGGGATCTGCATCAGCGTCATCACGTAGCCGAAGCTGGCGGCGAAGCCGATCAGGATCATCACGATGGAAATGGTCCGCACCGTGCGGTGCATCAGCTTGGGCAGGTCGCGCCACTTGTAGTCGCGGTAGATGAACATGGTCACGAAGAACGACCACACCACCGCCACGGCCGCCGACTCGGTCGCGGTGAACACCCCCGACAGGATACCGCCGAGGATGATCACCATGGCCATCAGCCCCCACAGCGCCTCACCGGCAATCTTCAGTGCCTGGCGCAGCGGTATGACTTCGCCCTTGGGGTAGTTGCGTTTTTTCGCGAACAACAGGCACAGGCCCATCATCACCGCGCTCAGCAGCAGCCCTGGCATCACCCCGGCCATGAACAGCGAGGCAATCGACACCGAGCCGCCGGCGGCCAGCGAGTACAGTACCGAGTTGTGGCTGGGCGGTGTCAGCAGCGCCTGCACCGAGCCGCTGACGGTGACTGCCGTGGAGAATTCGCGCGGGTAGCCCTTGCGCTCCATTTCTGGAATCAGCACCGAGCCCACCGACGCCGTGTCCGCCACCGACGAGCCGGAAATCGCCCCGAAGAAGGTCGAGGCCATGATGTTGACCAATGACAGCCCACCACGCACGAAGCCCACCAGCACCCCGGCGAAGGCTACCAGCCGTCGCGACATGCCGCCCTCGGCCATGATCGCACCGGCCAGCACGAAGAACGGAATGGCCAGCAGCGAGAATTTGTTCACCCCGCTGGCCACCTGGATCATCATCGCCTGCAGCGGGATGTCGATCCACCAGGCACCGATCAGCGCCGACAGGCCCAGGGCGTAGGCCACCGGCATGCCGAGCAGGATGAGCGCTACGAAACTGCCCAACAGAATCAACGCATCCATCTATGCCGCTCCTTCGTTTTCTTCAAGCTGCTCGACGCGTACCACCTTGCGCTGGCTCTGATCGCCCAACAGAAGTTTTTCCACCACGAACACCAGGGTCAGCACCCCACCAATCGGGATCGGCGCATAGGCCATGCCCACCCGCACACCTGGCAGGGATGCCAGGTACTGGTTCCAGGTGGTGACGCACAGCTTGGCGCCGTAGACCGTCATGAACACGCAGATCAACACCATCAACACCTGCACCAGCAAGGCCAGCCACTGGCGCTGTTGCGCAGGCAGGCGGTCGGTGAGCATCGCCACCGCCATGTGCGCCCCGGCGCGGTAGCTGGCAGCGGCGCCGATGAAGGTGAATACCACCATCAGCAGGATGGCTACCGGTTCCGGCCAGCTGGAGCCGGCCCCGAGCACGTAACGGGCGAAGATGCCCCAGGGGATGATCAGCGACATGGCCAGGATCGACAGGCCGGCGATCCAGATGCAGCCGCGGTACAGCGTGTCGTTCACACGCAGGGCAAGGTCTTTCATGGGCATCACCAAAGCGGCAGGGCGACGGCCGCACTGCCGAAGTCGTTCGGGGAAAGGGCCGTGGTTACTGGACCGCGTCGATACGTTTCATCAGGTCGGCGTACTGCGCACCGTACTTTTCGCGCACCGACGCGGTGGCGTCGTAGAACGGCTTCTTGTCCACGCTGATGAACTCGACTCCGGCGGCCTTGAGTTTCTCTTCGCTGGCCGCGGTCTTGGCATCCCACAGCACGCGCTCTTCCATCTGCGCCTCGCGGGCCACCTTCTTCACCAATGCCTGCTGCTCCGGGGTGAGCTTGTTCCAGGTGGTCTTGGACATGACCACTGGCTCGGGCAGGATCAGGTGGCCGGTCAGGGTGTAGTACTTGGCGTTCTGGTAGTGGTTGTGCTCGAGCAGGGTCGGCGGGTTGTTCTCGGCACCGTCGATCACGCCGGTCTGCAGGGCACTGAAGATCTCACCGGTGTCCATGGCGATGCCGTTGCCGCCCATGGCGTTCATCATGTCGATGAACAACGGGTTGCCCTGTACGCGAATCTTCATGCCCTTGAGGTCTTCCAGGCTGCGCACCGGCTTCTTCGTGTAGAGGCTGCGCGAGCCGCCGTCCATCCAGGCCAGGGCTACCAGGTTGAAATCGGAGTTGGTGATCTTGTCGAGGATTTCCTGGCCGATCTCGCCGTCGATGACCTTGCGCATGTGCTCATGGTCACGGAACACGAACGGCATGTTGAACACGTTCACGTCCGGCACCACCGGGCCGACGATCCCCAGGCTGACGCGGGTCATCTGTACGGCGCCGATCTGCGCCTGTTCGATGACCTCTTTTTCCGAACCCAGTACGCCACCGGGGAACATCTTGAAGGTGATCTCGCCATTGCTGGCCTGCTCCAGCTTGTTGCCCATGTTCTGCTCGGCGACCACGGTCGGATAGCCGGCCGGGTGGATCTCGGCGAACTTGATGTCCAGGGCCGAGGCGGGCAGGGGCAGGCTGAAGGCCAGAGGGAGTACCGCGAGGAGCAGTTTGCGTTTGAACGTCATGATGAAACTCCGTGGTTTTTATTATCTGGTTTCGGGCGTGCAAGTGTGGTTGCGGCGTGGGGCTCAGCCCCGGTAGGCAGGCTCCTCCAGGCCCTTGGTGCCAGGGCTCAGGGCAAACACCCCACCCGCCAGGGGCTGGTCGCTGAGGTCGATGCCGGTGGGGCGGATCGAGGTGACGTACAGGGTGTCCAGGTTGGCGCCGCCGAAGGCGCACATCGATGGCTTCTTCACCGGTACGTCGAGTGAGCGGTCAAGGCGGCCGTCGGGGGTGAAACGGTGGATCTGGCCGGCGTCATTGCCGCAGATCCAATAGCAACCGTCCTGGTCGATCGCGGCACCATCAGGGCGGCCAGGGTAGCCGCGCATGTCGACGAACAGCCGTTTGCCATGTGGCGTGCCGCTGTCGATGTCGTAGTCGAACACCCAGATCTTCTGCACGTTGGGGTGCGAGTCGGACAGGTACATGCGCCGGCCGTCAGGGCTGAACGCCAAGCCATTGGGCACGATCATGCCGTCCTGCTGCAGGTGTAGCCGGCCTTCGCCGTCAAGCCGGTACAGGGCGCCGACATGGGCGCCTTGCTGCATGTCGAGCAGCATGGTGCCGGCCCAGAAGCGGCCCTGGCGGTCACAGCGGCCGTCATTGAAGCGCATCCCGGCCTGGGCGTGCTGCACGCCGCCGAGCAAGCGCTTGTCCAGGCTGCCGTCAGCCTTCGCCCGCAGCGCAAAGATGCCGCTTTCCATGCCGGCCACCCAGCCGTCGCCGCTACGGGCGATACAGGCGAGCATCTCATCGCCTTGCCAGACCTGGTGCGCGCCATCAGCCGCCTGCCAGCGGTGCAGTTGGCGCGCAGGGATATCGACCCAGTACAGGGCCTGTTCGTCGGGGTGCCACACGGGGCTTTCGCCGGTGCCATTGCGGGCGTCGACGATCAGTTCGCAGTTCATGGCCTTGCCTCCAGGCATGCGTAGGGTCAGTCGAACGGGCCTGCCGCGGTGAAGGCACCGCCCTGATAGACCATGCTCGGGTCATCGGCGGCAGGTGCCGGCTGGGCTTCCACCACGCTGCGGAAGGTTTCGGAACTGTCCTTGGGCCGGTAGCCCAAGTGCGCGGCATGGCGGTTGTCCCACCACACGGTGCGGTTGTCGGATGCGCCGTAGACGATGGTGTGGCCGACATCGGGCGTGAACAGCCCGCGCTCGATCAGTTGCACCAGGTCGTCATAGCTCAGCCAGGTGCAGAGCATGCGCGGGTTCTGTGGCTGCGGGAACGAGGAGCCGATGCGGATGCTGACCGTCTCGATGCCGTAGCGGTCGTAATAGAAACTGGCCAGGTCCTCGCCGTAGCACTTGGACAGCCCGTAGTAGCTGTCGGGACGGCGCGGTGAATGAGCGTCGATGCGCTGGTCCTGGCGGTAAAAACCGATGGTGTGGTTGGAGCTGGCGAAGATGATGCGCCTGACGCCGTGCTTGCGCGCTGCCTCGTACACGTGGAACACACCGCAGATGTTCGGGCCGAGGATGTCTTCGAACGCATGCTCGGTGGAAATACCGCCAAAGTGCAGGATGGCATCCACGCCCTCGACCAGTGCATGCACTGCCGCCTTGTCGGCCAGGTCACAGACGATGACTTCTTCATGCGGGCCCGCAGCAGGTGCCATGGGCTTGATATCGGAAAGGCGCAGGACCTCGGCGTAGCCTTGCAGGCGTTCGCGAAGGACCTTGCCCAGGCCGCCTGCCGCTCCGGTGAGCAGCAGGCGATTGAGGGGAGTGGTGGTCATGGCCGGCTCTTTTTGTGATTGTTGTAAGTTGTCGTATGACTGCGCTGATTATTGTGGTTGCTTGTGATGGTTGTCAATCACATCACAGCAGCGACAACGGGTAGTTGAAGATCAAGCGGTTCTCATCGAACTCGTTGTTGCTGTAGTCCCGGCGAATCGACGAGTTCCGCCATTTCACGCTCAGATCCTTGAACGGCCCGCTCTGGATCACATACGCCACCTCAGTTTCGCGCACCCACTCCTTGCCATCGGTCACGCCCCCGCTGTGAACATCGCGCCCGCTGATATAGCGGTTCATCAAGGTCAACCCCGGCACCCCCACGGTGACGAAGTTGAAATCATGGCGTACCTGCCATGAACGCTCGTTGGCATTGTCGAAGCTGGAGTTGTAGCTGTCGTTGGCCAGGGTCCCGCCACTGGTGCCGTTGACGCGCATCCAGGTATCGCCGTCGACCTTCTGCAGCCCGAGCCAGAAAGTGTTGCCGGCGTACTTGGCCGAGAACATGCCGGACCAGGTCTTGTTGTCCAGTTCGCCCGCGCGTTCGGAACCGTCCTCGTCGCCATGGAAGTAGCCCAGGTTGGCGCCCAGGGTCCAGGCGCCAAGCGGCTGGCTATGGCTCAGTTGCAGGTACTGCTGCTGGTAGACGTCCTTGAGTACCGCGTTCCACAACCCCACCAGGGTACGCTCCTGGTTGAACTTGTACTCGCCGCCGGCAAAGTTGAAGCGGTCCGACACGCCACCGCCGTAGCTCATGTCGTCCATGCTGGCGTCGTTGCGTGGGCTGTTGCCGCGAAATTGCCCGCCGTACAGGGTCAGCCCGGCGATCTCGTTGGAGGTCACCTGCCCGCCACGGAAGGTCTGCGGCAACGAGCGCCCGTCATCCGAGCGCAGTATCGGCAGCACCGGCATCCATTCGCCTACCTTCAGTTCGGTCTTCGAGATCCGCAGCTTGCCCGCCACCGCCAGGCGGCCATAGTCATCCGCCGCTTGCCATCATCATGGCGCGGCAGCAGCGCCGTACCGTAGGTGCCACCGCCGCCGTCGAGCTTGACCGACCACAGCCCCAGCACATCCACACCGAACCCGACCGGCCCTTCGGTGAACCCCGAGCGGGCATCGAGGATGAAGCTCTGCGTCCATTCCTCGGCCTTGCCCTGGGGGTTGCCGGGGTTGGTGAAGTTGCGGTTGATGTAGAAGTTGCGCAGCCCCAGCGTGGCCTTGGCGTCGTCGACAAAACCGGCGGCGAAGCTGGTGCCCGGCAGGCTGGCGATGGCCCCGGCACCCAGCAGGGCGAAGGGCAGGGTTTGGCATATTTTCATTATTGTTGTGCTCCCTAAGGGTGTGGCAGCCCGACCACCGGGCACGCGCAGGCGGCCTGCGGCGGGGCGGGTAGGTGAAGGGCCGGTGAGGGCCTGGGTGGATGTGCGGTAACCGAGCGCTAGCTGCTTAGCGGCGTAAGCCCGCTGGCTGGGGAAAGAGGAGGGTGCAACAGGCGGGGATGCAGCGGGGTGAGTGCCGACATGGGTTCGTCCACGGATTGTTGTTTTTGTTATGTGTTGTCGTACAACTGTGGGCGATTATTAGCAAGCGGCAGCGGGGCTGTCAACGCTCCGCGTAGTGCAGCAGGGTGAATGTAAAGCAACCAGGACATTGCTGTTCCAGCCACGCTTTGGCTCTTTCACTGAGGAAGTACCCGCGATAGACATCCCCTTTGAAGAAATCGGCTTTTTCGTCGGCCTTGAGCACCTGGAGATACTGGCCGAGGTCGGCAGGTTCGTGCCGTGGGTCCTTGAGCAGGTTGAGCTTGCCTACGATGAATGCCTGCCAATACGCCGGCATGCGTGCGGCAAGCGCAGGGTCATGCGGCAGGCAGTCGATGATCGAGGTCGGCCCACCTTCCAGCTCGAGGTAATCGGTGATGGGCTTGCGGGTATCCCAGTGCAGCCAGTCAAGCTGCACGATGTGGGTTTTTTCCAGGTGCTCATAGCGACTGATGCCTTTCAGGCCGCTTCGTTCCAGGGCTTCCTTGACCGGCTGGGTGAGCACCAGCGAACCCGAGCGGATATACGCAGGCGGCGTGTACGGCCCGGCGCGCCTGATGCTGTCCACATCGGTGTCTTCATCCCAGGCAATCATGCCCTGGAGCAGTACCGCGCCCCAGTCTCCCCAAGGAGACGGCGAGTTGTCGAAATGGTAGATGTTCACGTGAATCTTCTCGGCCCTTGCTGCTTATGGACGGTCGTCTGGAGTCGGCAGCCCATTCAGGTGAACTGAATGAAGAAGAAACCGGCGTCGTCGCCTTCCTTGCCACGGCGCGCCTGCATGTCCACGAACAGATAACCGATGCCTTCGCCGAACAGCCCAGCATGCTGCGGGCTGGCTTCGGCCACGTCGGCGTCCACCAGTTGCATCATGAACATGTAGCGCGGTGGTTCGTAGATCGGGTCCTGCAGCCAGCAGGGGCGGCCGCTGGGTTTGCTCAGGCCGATCCCGCTGTCCTCGTCCTGATGCTCCTCGTCATGCTCCTCGTCGGTCATTTCTTCAAAGTCGATGAACGCTCGTTCCAGCAGCAAGGGGGGATTGCTGGGCTCCAGTGGCTGGCTGGCGAGCTCATGCAGGATGACCCGGGCAAAGCCGGCGTTGATGACGTTCTGCAGCTCAGACTGCTGATTGACTGTATAGCGACGCTGGAGCGGGCGGCTGAAGCCACCGTCCTGCTGTTGCTCGACGGCGAGGAAAACCGTGATAGCCATGCCTGGCGGGACGAACCGGGCCGGTTGGAACTGTTCGGTCAGGGTCAGGATGGGCGTCATCAACCCACCGGTTTGCGGGTTGGCCGGCCACAAGGAAGGGTCCTTGAGCAAAGGCGCACCACCGATCTGGCCGAAGCCGCGGTCTTGTTGGGACAACACGATTTTCTTCATGGCTAGTAACACCCTTTGCTTTTGGCGAACGACTTGGCGTAGCGCCGGGCCGTTCTGAGTTGTTGGATTGTGACATCTCCCTGAGTCACCAGCGATTGGTAGATGGCCTTGGACATCAGGCGGATCTCAAGCTTGCCGCTCTTGAGCATCTGGTTGGGCTTGAGGCCCATTGCCTTGCGCAACCGGTTCTCTGCGGCATGCACCTGGTCATGATGCTTGGGCGTCAGGGCAATCGAAGGGTTGCCACGCATCCTGCGGTTTTTCGGTGCCAGACCGGCATCTTGCAAGAACTTGTTACGCAGAATTTCATGGGCTTCAAGGCCATCGCCTCGGTGCGCCTTGGCACCATAGCCTGCGGTTTCGCCTTCCTTGAGCAGCCCCCACGGGTCAATCCACGTGAATGGGTTCGGTGCATACTCGTAAAGGTTCAAACCACCGGCCAAACCAATTGGGTCTGGCTGGGTAAAGCGGCCTATCTCCGGGTCGTAGAAGCGGAACAGGTTGTAATGCAGGCCGGTTTCGCGGTCCAGGTACTGGCCCTGGAAGCGCAGGTTCTGATCTTCCGGCAGACGGCTGGCCCGCTGTTCATCCCAGCTTGCACCCCAGCTCAGGTAGCGCGCCGACCACACGACCTCGCCGGTGTCATCGCTCAACTGTTCCGGCAGGCCATTGATGTCATTGTGGTAATGCAGCACCTGCTGATGAGCGCCCTGGCCATCCACCCGGGCCAGCGGTTCATGGCCATCGTCTTCGTACAGGTACAACGCCTGCCGGCCATTGTGCTGCTCGCCGAGCAGGCGCAGGCCACTCCAGTTGAAGAGGGTGCGGCCAACCACTTGGCCGTCGAGCGTCGATTCGATCTTCTCGGTGCGCCGCCCCATCGGGTCGTAGCGCATGTCGATGATGCGTTCCCGCCCAGGTTGCAGGTTGCGCACCTGGACCAGCCGGTGCTCTGCGTCGTAGCGAAAATGCTGGGTACCGCGTCGGCGGCTGCGCTTTTCTACCAGGCGACCGAAGCCATCGTAGCGATAGCGCTTGTCCTCGAAAGTGAGCACGCGGTTGTGCCGGACCAGCCCGGCGCCTGCCGCCAGCGGGTCGAGCAGGTTTCCGGCCGGGTCGTAGCGGAACGCTTCGCGCTGGCCGGCGGGGCTGTCCTGACGGCCCAGGACATGGCCGCAGCCATCATGCTGATAAGCCTGCAGATACCCATTGCCGGGGTGCTGCACCTCGCGTACGGCCAGTTGGTCGGCGGCGTCGAACTGGTACCGCTGCTGGTCTGGCGCCGGCAGCCGGCTGGGCTGCGCTGCCGGGCGCCGGAGCAGGGTGCGCAGGCGTCCGCCACGGTCGTACTGGCGTTGAATCGCCAGGTTGCCCTGCAGGCGCAGCGTCTCCCGGTGAACACGGTCACGCTCGAAATCGCACACCGCCTGGCCATCGAGGTTGATCTGGTGCAGGTGCCCGCTGCCGTAGTACAGGCGGTTGATCCAGCGGCCGTCGGGTACTCGCGTGCGGGTGAGATTGCCGAGCGGGTCATACTGGTACTGCACGCTGCCCTGCGCGCTGTGTTCCTCGAGCAACTGGCCCAGCGCATCGAAGGCGAAGCCCAGTTCCTCGACCTGGCCATCCACAGTGGTACGACGGATCGCAACCACGTTGTCCAGTGGGTCGTTGCAGTAGTCGGTGCGTCCCTCATCGGTATGGCGGGTCAGCAGGCGGCCGCCTGCGTCATAGGCCATGCGGTGAATGATGGGTGCCTCGTCGCTGCCCGGCGCAGGCAGGAAGGTGACCTGGACAAGATTGTCCAGCGGGTCGTACTGGTAGCGCCGCAGGCCACCGTCCAGATCGCGCTCGGCGATCAGCCGGTCGCCTGCATCCCATTCGAAACCGTAGGCCTCGCCATTTTCGTTGTACAGCGCGAGCAGGCGCCCATAGTCGTCATGGTGGTAGCGGACTTGTCGACCGAGCGCATCGATGCGCAGCTGCAACTGGCCGCGGCGGTTACGCCGGTATTGGGTAACGTGTCCTGCCGTGTCGATGTGCTGGGCCAATAGGCCGCTGGCATCGAGGGCGAATGTTTCGCTGCGGCCATCGGGCAAGGTCACGCTGCGCAAGCGGCCTTTGTCGTCATGCCGGTAGTCGGTGCGCTCGCCCTGGGCGTCGGTAATCGATTGCAGATGGCCCAAGGGGTCGTAGGCGAGGCGGGTCAGGTAGCCGGAGCAGTCCCGCTGTTCGACCAGCAGGCCCCGTTCGTTCCAGCGCAGGTGGCGGCTGGAACCGTTGGCATCGATGATTTCGACAGGGTTGCCCTGGCTGTCATGGCGATAGCGGGTGTGCTGGCCCAACGGGTCGGTCTGGCGCGTGCAGTTGCCCCGTTGGTCATAGGCGAAGGTCCAGCGCTGCCCTGCCGGGTCCGTCTGGCTGCGCGGCAGCGACCAGTGTTCCAGCCATTCGGTCGACTCGCTACGCCCCAGCGGGTCGACGGTCTCGGCAAGGTTGCCCGACTCATCGTAGAAAAACTGCCAGCGGCCATCCATGGGGTCGCTGGCCGCGAGCAGCTGGCGCTCGTCATTCCATTCGAAGCGCCAGGTGCGCTCAAGGGCATCGGTATAGGCGGTGATCTGGTACTGCTGGTTCCAGTGGCGCACGGCAACGCGGCCAAGGCTGTCGGTCACCCGGGTGATGCCGGCGGCGACATCGTATTCGAAGGCGTAGCTGTCGCCGCCGTTGGTCCAGTGCCGCGCCACCCGCCAGCCGTCCTCATGCTGCGCCCACGCGTAGTAGCAACACAGGCCGCCGCCAGTACGGTGTTCGATCATGCGTCGGGCAGCGTCGTAGGCGAAGCTGCGCAGCGCCTGGCCTGCGCCATCCTGTACCTGAGCGAGGTCACCGTTGGCGTCGTAGCCATAGCTGGCCAGGCGTTGCGATTCGCCGCTCGCCGCGTGCAAGTCGATGTGGCTCACCCGCTGTGGCCATTGCTCGCTGTAGCCCAGGCTGACGCGCACCTGGTCGAAGGTGTCGCGCAACTGGCAGAGGCGGCCCTGCTGGTCGTAGTCCAGATAGATGCGGTTGTCATTGCGATCGCCGATCTGGCTCAGGCGCAGTCGATCGGGCCGCCCCGGGGTTGGCTGGAACAGCCGATACTCGCCTTCGCGGCTTTCGGTCAGCAGTTCGCCGTTGTGCGCTCGGCGTACGCTCAGCCCTTCGCCGACGCTGAACACCGCATCGCCCAGGGTAATGATGCCCATGTCCACCCGGCGCGCCTGCTCGTCGACCAACACCAGGCGGTCGCCTGCATCGACCTGCACCGAAACTTCGTAGGGCACGCTCCAGCCTGCGCCAAACAGGCCATCGACACGTTCGTCGTGGCTGTTGTAGAAGCGTTGCCAGGCGATCGGCAAAGTGGCCTGCACGGTGAAGTCGAGGTCTTCCTCGCCACACAGGACCTTGCCGCCGGTAGCCGCATGGACCGGGTTGGGCGAACCGGCCATGGCCTGGGTGAGGGCGCTGGTCACCTGGCCGGTAACCACGCTGCTCACGCCGCCCACCAACATGCAGCCGAACTTGCTGTAGAACTTGCCGCCACGCCCGCGCAGCAGCATCAATGCGGTCACCGCCAGGCCGATGCCGGGCGTCTTGCCGCTGCGAATCTCGCGCACCACGATCGGTTCGCCGCCGATGCGCACGTTGTTCGACACCAGGCCGCCATCGACGATCACCGCTTCGCAGGTGCTGCGGTCACCGCTGCGGCAGGCCGGGTGGCCGTTGATCAGCACCTTGCTGGAACCCTCGGCCAGGTACTGCGGTGGCATCGGCGGGTGCTTGCTGCACAGGACCTTGTCGTCCGGTACCGGCAAGGTATTGGCAGCGGGCGTGGCCACGGTCGGCCGCCACATCTGCGAGAAGAAGCCCTTGGCCATGTCCAGGAAGCTTTCCTCCTGGGCCTCGGCGCCTTCCGCGCCGGCTTGCTCCAGCGCTGCCGGCGGGCCAGTGACGACGCCGGCAGCGCGCGCCGCGCGCTTGCCGTTGGTGCGGGTGTCCGACGAGCCACTGATGATGGTGGCCTGCACCGATGGCGGGAACAGGAAGTTGCCGATGCCCTCGCATAATCGGCTCAAGCCCGTATCGGCACCGGTCTTGGCCATGACCACGCCGACCACCAGGCCGACCACCGCGCCCAGCACGAAGCAGCCCAGGCCGCCGGTGGCCACGGTCAGGCCGAATGCCGCAGCCACGGCGGCGGTGGCCAGGGCACCGATGGCCACGGTGGCGGCGATTTCCAGCACCCCCCCGACAATGTCGGCCAATATCGAGGTGTGCATCAGCGCGTCGCCTTCGCGGGCGGCCCACAAAGCGTCGGACATGGCTCAGGCTCAGCCCAGGTTGTCGAAGTCGAGCGACTGCTTGATGGCTGCCCAGTGCGCTGCTTCGGCCGCGCCCAGCGGGCTGGCCTTGACGTAGCTCAGGGCAAACATCTTGCGCGTGCCCGGCAGCACCAGGGCCAGCTGGTACTGGTGGACCTTTTCCTGGCCCTTGCTGAACTGGCTGCTCAGCTCGATGGCGGCGATCGCCTGGTCGGCACCCACCTGCACGGCCTGGGCGGGCTGCATGCGCAGGTCCTTGACCTGTTGCTGCAGGCGCTGCAACTGGCCGTCGAAATTGCTCTGCAGGGTCTCGCCCTCGGCCAGCAGGCTGCGGCTGATGATCAGCGAGGTAGCCAGGGCCTCGAAGCGCAGGATGTTGATGCTGCTGTCCTGCACGGCGGCATCGGGCAGGGCCAGGCGGAATTCGTTGACGCGATAACTCATGACAGGTCTCGTTACTGGTCGGAGCCGGAGAAGATCGCCTTCACCGAGTCGTCGATGGTCTTTTTCACACCCTGGTTGTCGGGTGCGGTCTGCGCACCGCTGCCGACGTTCAGGTCGAGGGTGCCGTCGGTATTGATCTCGCCGTTCTGCTTGGCATGGAAGCTGAACTGCTCGCAGCTGATGTTGATCTGGCCGCTGGCGTTGAGCTCGATCACGCTCTTGCCACAGACCAGCCGCAGGTTTTCGCCGACCTCGATCAGGTAGCTGGTGCTGACGCTGTCGGTCTTGCTGGCGCCGACCAGCAACATGTCGTCGCGGCGCACGGCACGGATGCGGTCCTGGCCGATGGTGATGGTTTCCAGCATGCCCACCGTCTGGGTGCGGTTGATGCCGACGGCCAGTGTCTCGCACTGCTCGACCACGGTGTCCAGGTTGCGCTCGGCATGGATGTACAACTGCTCGGCGCCTTTCTTGTCTTCCATGCGGATTTCATTGAAGTTGGCCGGGCTGCCGCCCTTGCTCGAACGGCTCTTCATGCCGCTTTGCGTGGCATTGGCGGGCAGGTCGTAGGGCACGCTCTGTTCGGCGTTGTACACGCGGCCAGTGATGATCGGCCGGTCGGGGTCGCCTTCGAGGAAGCTGACGATCACCTCCTGGCCAATCCGCGGGATCTGCATCGAGCCCCAGTTCTTGCCCGCCCAGGCCTGCGATACGCGGATCCAGCACGAGCTGTTCTCGTTGGACTGGTCGTGGCGGTCCCAGTGGAAGTGCACCTTCACCCGGCCATACTGGTCGGTCCAGATCTCCTCGCCAGCGGGGCCGACCACCACGGCGGTCTGCGGGCCCTTGACGATCGGCCGCACGGTGCTGCCCTGCGGGCGGAAACTCTGCTGGGCGTCGATGCAGCTGAGGTTGCTCTCGAACTGCGCGGCGCCGCTGCCGGTGCCGCTTTCCAGGCGCTCCTGGTGCACGTAGTAGCGTGCGCCGACGATCAGGTATTCGCGGTTCTGGTCCTGGCGGGTGAAACCGCTGAGGCTGAACAGGTGGCCGCTGCCCAGGCCGCGGGCATTGCCGCGCAGCTCGACCCGCTCGTGCAGGCTCTGCAGCGACTCCAGGCGCGTGCGCGCGTAGTGCTCGCCGTCCTGGCTTTGCTGGTAGGCGCCGGGGTAGTCGTACAACGGGTAGTCACCGGCCTGGTGCGGGCGCGGCATGGCCGAGCGCACGTCGATGCGCGCGCTGGGGCGCTGGAAGTCATAGTCGTTGAGCTCCAGCGACCCTGGCTGCACTTCCTGGGCCAGGTGCCAGTCGTTGATGTGGTCACGCTCGCGGTGCTGCCCGTCCGGCGGGTAGTAGGGCACGCTTTCGTAGCCAGGCATCTGCGGGTGCGCGCCGTAGGCATCGGCCAGCACCAGCACGTGGCGCTGCGCTTCATGGCGGAAGAAGTAGTAGATGCCTTCCTCTTCCATCAGCCGGCTGACGAAGTCGAAGCTGGTCTCGCGGTACTGCACGCAGTATTCGCGTTCGCGGTAGCTACGGCTGAGGGCATCCTCGAAGTCGGAAAAGCCCAGGTCGCGGAACACCTGCTTGATGATCTGCGGCGCGCTCAGGTGCTGGAAGATGCGGCAGTCGCTGGTGCGGGTCAGCAGCCACAGCCACGGCCGCAGGGTGACCCGGTAGCTGGCGAACTGGCCCTGGTCCACCGACTGGCTGCAGCGGGCGACGATGCCGTGGAAGTAGCGTGAGGTGCCGAGGCTCAGCTGCACGCTCAGGCTCATCGGCTTGCCCAGCAGGGCATTGAGGTCGATGGCCGGGTCGTCGCTGGTCAGCTGCAGCTCATAGTCGAACAGGCGGCCGAGCTCGTCGCTGCCGCCCATTTCGGCCAGGATCAGCTTGTCCGGCCCCAACGGGCTGTTGATCTGCGCCAGGCGCGTGAACTGCGTGAACAGCATGGTCGGTCCTGTCAGTCGGCTGCGCCGAAGTCATAGTGCAAGTCATTGTCGCGGCGGCTGATGCGCACACTGGCCAGCGGCTTGCCTTCGAGCATGCGGGTGAGGAACTCGCGGCTCATGTCCGGCAGCAGGCCGTTGGTGAGGATGGCGTCGATCATGCGGCCACCGCTTTCGGTTTCGGTACAGCGCGAGACGATCAGCTCCACCACCTCGTCGTCGTAGGCAAAGCCGACCTTGTGCGTGCCTTCCACGCGCTTGCGGATGCGCTCCAGCTGCAGGCGGGTGATGGCCTTGAGCATGGCGTCGCTGAGCGGGTAGTAGGGGATGGTCACCAGGCGCCCGAGCAGCGCCGGCGGGAAGATGTCCAGCAGCGGCTTGCGCAGCTGGCTGGCCACCGCCTCCGGGTCGGGCAGGGCCTGCGGGTCGCTGCAGGTGCGCGCGATCAGTTCGGTGCCGGCGTTGGTGGTGAGCAGGATCAGGGTATTGCGGAAGTCGATCTGACGGCCTTCGCCATCCTCCATCACCCCCTTGTCGAACACCTGGAAGAAGATCTCGTGCACGTCCGGGTGGGCCTTTTCCACCTCGTCCAGCAGCACCACGCTGTACGGCCGACGGCGCACGGCCTCGGTCAGCACGCCGCCTTCGCCGTAACCGACGTAGCCGGGCGGGGCGCCCTTGAGGGTCGAGACGGTGTGCGCCTCCTGGAACTCGCTCATGTTGATGGTGATCAGGTTCTGCTCACCGCCGTACAACGCCTCGGCCAGGGCCAGCGCGGTTTCGGTCTTGCCCACCCCGGAGGTACCGGCGAGCATGAACACGCCAATCGGTTTGTTCGGGTTGTCGAGGCCGGCACGGGAGGTCTGGATGCGCTTGGCGATCATGCCCAGCGCATGGTCCTGGCCGATGATGCGCTTGGCCAGCAGGCTGTCGAGGTTGAGCACGGTCTCGATCTCGTTGCGCGCCATGCGCCCCACCGGAATCCCGGTCCAGTCGGCCACCACCGAGGCGACGGCCTGGTAGTCCACGGTCGGCAGGATCAACGGGTTCTCGCCTTGCAGGGCGCCCAGGCGCTGCTGCAGGTCGGCCAGCGTTTCGCGCAGCTCAGGGTTGCCTGGCAGCGCAGCGTCCTGGTCGACCACCCCGGCTTGCTCGCGCAATTGGGCGCGGGTGGCCAGCAGTTGGTCGACCAGGGCCTTCTCCTCGGCCCAGCGGCTTTCCAGGGCGGCCAGGCGTTGACGCTCCTCGGCCAGCTGGCTGTCGGCCTGGGCCTGGCGCTGCCCGGTGGGCACGCCAATGGCGGCTTCACGGGCGATGATCGCCTGCTCGACTTCCAGCGCCTCGATGCGGCGGCGGCTGTCGTCGACCTCGGCCGGCACCGCGTGCAGGCTGATGGCCACGCGTGCGCAGGCGGTATCGAGCAGGCTCACCGACTTGTCCGGCAGCTGGCGCGCCGGGATGTAACGGTGCGACAGCTTGACCGCGGCCTCGAGGGCTTCGTCGAGGATCTGCACCTGATGGTGCTGTTCCATGGTCGAGGCCACCCCACGCATCATCAGCAGGGCCTTGGCTTCGCTCGGCTCGTCCACCTGCACCACCTGGAAGCGGCGGGTCAGGGCCGGGTCTTTCTCGATGTGCTTCTTGTACTCGGCCCAGGTGGTTGCCGCCACCGTGCGCAGGCTGCCACGGGCGAGTGCCGGCTTGAGCAGGTTGGCTGCATCGCCGGTACCGGCGGCGCCACCGGCACCGACCAGGGTATGGGCTTCATCAATGAACAGGATGATCGGCTTGGGCGAGGCCTGCACATCCTCGATTACCTGGCGCAGGCGCTGTTCGAACTCGCCCTTCATGCTGGCGCCGGCCTGCAGCAGGCCGACGTCCAGGCTGCGCAGCTCGACATCCTTGAGCGCCGGGGGCACGTCGCCGGCGACGATGCGCAAGGCGAAGCCTTCGACCACGGCGGTCTTGCCGACACCGGCCTCACCGGTGAGGATCGGGTTGTTCTGCCGACGGCGCATGAGGATATCGACCAGTTGGCGGATCTCCTCGTCACGGCCGACGATCGGGTCGAGCTTGCCGCTGCGGGCCTGTTCGGTCAGGTCGACGGTAAAGCGCTTGAGCGCTTCCTGCTTGCCCATCGCTGCCGGCGCCACGGCGCCGCTGGCTTCGCCAGGCTGCGCGGCACTGAAGCCGTCGGTGGCGCCCAGATGGTTTTCCGGCGAGTCGCCGACGTATTCACTGAAGCGTTCGCTCAACGCCTCGACCTTGAGCTTGGCGAACTCGCTCGACAGCCCCAGCAAGGCATGGCGCAGGCTCGGAGTCTTGAGGATGCCGACCAGCAGGTAGCCGCTGCGCACCTGGCTTTCACCGAACATCAGGCTGCCGTATACCCAGCCGCGTTCGACCGCCTCTTCAACCTGCGAGGACAGGTCGGTGATCGAGGTCGAACCGCGTGGCAGCCGGTCCAGGGCGTCGGTCAGGTCGCGCGCCAGGCGCGCCGGCTCGACATCGAACTGGCGCACGATGCGGTGCAGGTCGCTGTCCTGCAGTTGCAGCAACTGGTGCAACCAGTGCACCAGTTCGACATAGGGGTTGCCCCGCAGCTTGCAGAACACCGTGGCGGCCTCGATGGCCTTGTAGGCAATGCTGTTGAGTTTGCCGAACAGCGCGGCGCGGCTGATTTCACCCATGGTCCTGGTTCCTTGTGTGGTGGGCGGCGGCCGGCTGGTCGGCATAGTAGCGGGCCAGCTTCAGGTCGCGTGCATCGTGCGGAGGGTGGCCGAGCCAGGTATCGAAACCCAGGCGTTGGCCGGCATTGAGTTGCAGCGCAGGTACCTGGTCCTGCGCGAGGATCAGGTTGAGATCCCAGTCCAGTTCCTGGCCCAGGTATTCGGCGACCCATGCCGCCAGCTCGACGAAGGCCTGCCCGCCAGGCAGCAGGGCGTGGTACTGGTCGAGGCTGAGCGGGCCGAGGCACAGCCGGAACTTGTGCTGGCGGTCCCAGACGTAGCGGCCCAGGCACAGGTCCACGCCCAGGCGGTTGGCGCGCACGCCGAGCTGGCTGCGTTCGGGCAGTTCAAGCCACTGGCCGACGTATTCTTCCAGGCGCACCGGCACGCCGAAATACCCGGCCAGGATGCTGCACAGGCCGTCCGGGTAGCGGGTTTGCGCGCTCAGGTGGCCGGACCAGTGCAGTTTGGCGGTGTCGGCCAGCGCGCCCTGGCCCTGCAGTTCCGGCTGGCCACGGCCACTGAGCGCGGCCAGGCGCGCGGCCCAGTAGTCGTCGCCCGGGCGATCGTGGCTGACCGTCGGGCGCGCTTCGGCCCAGGCGCGGTAGAACAGGCTCAGCAGGCGGTGATGGAACACATCGAGAAACGCCTTGCTGGTGGCGTCGGCATGGTTGCGCTGGCGCTCGCGCATGTATTCGGTGAGGTGCAGCGGCAACGGCCCATTGGGGCCACCGAGGCCGAAGAAGAACTGCTCCAGGCGCGCCGGCTGCTCGCCGTCGGCGCTGACCGAGGCCAGGGTCGCCGGGGCGAACCCGCAGTCCAGGCGCTGGCCCAGGCGCACCGGCTCGTCGGCCAGGCGCAGCGAATGGCCGAAGCGTGGCAGCTCGGGGTACTGCGCCTCGAGGCGGCGCAGCGCCTGGAAGAAGTCGTACGCCCAGGGCTCGTCCTGCATGGCCTGCAAGGTATTCATAAGGTCGGCCTGCGCCCCGGTTTGGCCGCCCAGCGCATGATCTCGCCACGTTCACTGGTGCGCAGTACCGTTTCGGTGAAGCTGTTGATCGACACATAGCGGGTCAGGAAGCGTTCGAACACCGCGCCGAGCAGGAACACGCCAGTGCCGCGGAAGGCGTTTTCGTCGAAGGTCAGGGTGATCTCCAGGCCCCGCCCGAAAACGATCGGCCCGGGCATCGGCAGGCGCCGCGTGCAGGGTTTGCTGCTGACCTCGCGCAGGCCGTCGATCTGCAGGTTCAGCGCGCTGTCCTGCGGGTCGCCATACAGGCGCAGCAATTCGCGCAGGGCGGCGGCGCCCTGGCCGTGCTCGGCCAGCGACAGGTAGTTCAGCGACAGCTGGCTGATCAGGCGCCAGGCACGGTTGTCATGGGCATGGCTGGCCTTGGGCCGGCTGGGGCCGGCCAGGCAACGCACACCAGCGACCGGTGCGCTGTCGGCCAGGCTGAAGTCGCTGCGCCCGTCGCCAACGTTCATGAACAGGGGCAGGTCGCGGTTGCTGCACAGGGCGCTGATACCGAGCTGGCGCAGGTCGTGGCGGTAGGGCGCCTGCTGGCCGTCGACCAGGCTGATGAACGTCTCGCTGCCCATGTAGCTGGAGCGCGTACCGTTGCGGCGCTGGTCGCTGGACAACACGCGCGGCTCGCGGCGCACGATGTAGTAGGCCTGGTCGCGGCCATAGCGCGACGGGTCGCGCACGGCGTAGAACGGCAGGAATTCCTGGTCCGGGCCGGTGCCGTGGCCGGTAACGCGCTGCAGCGAATGGATCTCGAAATCGGTGGGCCGGGTACGGTCGGCGATCACGTGGTGTTCGTGCACCCGGTCGGTCAGGTGCAGGCGGTCGACCCGCCGCGGGAACAGGTTGATCGCCGGGGTGCAGAACGGCACGAACTGGTCGGCACCGACGCTGCTCTCCAGGCTCTGCTCGAAACGCTCGAACAACACCAGCACTTCCAGGGTCTGCCCGGTGCAGCGCTGGACCGCCCGCTCCAGCCCGGCGAAATCGACGAACAGAAAGCGCTGCGGCAGGGCGAAGTATTCCTGCAGCAGGCGGTAGCCCTGGAAGGCCTGGGGCACCACCGGCAACGCTGCTTCGCGGTCGTCGAAGCCACACGGGCGCAGCGCCTGTTCGACGGGAATGCGTTCTACCCAGTCGGCGCCAGGTTGGCGCACGAACACCGCGCAGGCGCTGCCCAGCAGTTGCTCGTAGAGGCGGAACGGCGTCTCGTCGGCGCCGTTGAGGTACAGCGGCAAATGGCTGAGCGGCAAGCTGCAGAACGGCAGCTCGGCGCCACTGCGCAGGGTCAGGCGCAGGCCGGCGCGGGCCTGTGGCACGCTGCCGGCCAGGCGCCCGAGCACCGCGCCGGGGTTGCCGAAGTACTCGGCGCGGGCCACCTGCAAGGGCCACAGGGTCACGTCCTGGGTGCTGCGGAACTCGCACGGGGTTTGCGAGTTGCGCCCCAGGTTGGCGCGCAGCACGCTGTCGCGCGGCAGGCGGAAACCGGCCGCCAGCGAGCCCTCGTCGGGGTCGGTCTGCAGTTGCACCACGGTCATCGACGGGGTCGGCGCCAGGTAGTGCGGGTAGGCGATTTCCAGCAGGTTGTGGGTGAAGGTCGGGTACTCGGCGTCCAGCTTCAGCTGCACCCGCGCGGTAAGGTAGGCGAAGCCTTCGAGCAGGCGCTCGACGTAAGGGTCAGCACACTCGATCCCGGACAGCGTCAGGCGCCCGGCGATCTTCGGGTACTCCCTGGCGAACTCCGCGGCGCTTTCGCGAATGTGCTGCAGTTCCTGGTTGTACAGCTCGAGCAGGCGCGGGTTCATGCACGCCTCCGGCGTTCGGCCGGGGCCACGCGTACGTGGCCGGACTCCAGGTCCACCTCGGTTTGCAGCAGCAACGGCAAGGCCGCCGGCTGGGCCCACAGGTCGCCCTCGATCTCGAAACTCAGGGCGTTGGCATTCATCTCGCCGGGGGCGGCCTGGGCACGCACCTTGAGGGTATGGGCGAGAATACGTGGCTCGTAGGTGGCGATGGCCTGGTGGATGATGCGCTCCAGGGCGGCCAGGTCGATGTTCGAGGCGCTGTTGCCGGCCAGTGCCGGCAGGCCGTAGTTGATCACCGACGCACCGGCCGGGGTGCCCAGGGTGGCGGCGCTGTCCAGCAGCGAGGTGGTGTTGAGCAACCAGGCAAGGTCGCGCAGTACCGAGGCCTTGAGCTGGTGCAGGCTGAGCACGCGTTTGTCCGGGGCCTCCTGCGGGTTGCCCGGGTCGTCGTCGGTCAGACGGTCCAGCAGCGAGGGCTGCAGACGGTCGCGGGCGGCAATATCGGCTACCACTCGAACAGCCCCACGAAGTTCTTCTGGTCTACAGGGCCGTTCGCACAGCTGCCGCCATGGGCCACGATGGAAGGCTCCAGGCGCTCGCCCAGCTGGCGCACGGCCTGGTACTGGCTAGCGCAACGGCCGGGCTGCGACGGGTCTGGCTGCACATGGCTGACAATGATGATCTGCGCGCCATTGAACTGCTCCACGCGCGGCTTGCCGCTGGCGCGCTCGGGGCTGAGCTGGCAGGGCCAGGGCATGTCCAGCTGCAGCAGCGAGGCATCGGCCTGGCGCAGCGCGCAGCGGCCCTGGTGGTTTACCAGCGCCAGCTGCTTGCCGCCAAGGGTTACTTCAGGCGCCACGCTCGACGACGGAGCAGGGGCCTGTGCACAGGCATTCAGGGCGAACGCGACCAGCAGGGCCGGCAGGGCTTTGCACACACGGTTCATTTCAGCTCCCAGAACCAGACGGCCTTGGAACGATGCGCCTGGTCGGCGAAATAGCCCGTGACCCGGCCTCGGTCCCACAGGTCGATGTGATCGCCGGTACGGTTGTCGAAGGCCTGCCCGGCACGGGCAAAACAATCCTTGAAGAAGATGATGCCGCGCTTGTCGCTGAGCTTGAGGCGGTCGCTTGCGCTGCCACTCAGTTGCAGCGGGGCACCGAGATGGTGCTTCCACAGCCAGTTGGCCAGCGACTCGGCGCCCCGGGCATGGCCATGGGCACAGCGGGGTTCGCTGTAGGTGCCGGCATTCACCTTGATGGTGTGTTCGCCATTGAGCGCGATGCTCATGCGAATGGCGCACTGGTTGTCCCAGCCGCCGTCGCAAGGCGAGGAGTCGGTTGGGTAGGCATTCCAGAGGTTGATGAAAGAAGGCTTGGCCATGGGTTTCACCGTGAGCGGGTGAGAGTAGGGGAAGGCGCCCGCGCCAGCCAAGGCGGCGCAGGCGCGGTCGGTCAGATCTTGACGTTGGAACGGATGTTCCAGCCGTACTTGATCGGGCCGCCTTCCTTGGTGCCGTCGGCTTTCTGCGGCTGATAGTCGACGGTGACCTTGGCGAAGTTCAGGGTCACGTTCTCGGTCAGGCGGTCGTCGCTGCCCGAGCCACCGGTGCTCAGCGAGCTGATGATGACCTCTTCGAGGTTGATGATCAGGTACTCGACCTGGCTCTCGCCGCCGGCCTTGCGCACGGTCAGCTTGACCTTGTCGATGTGCTTGCCGCTGGAGCAGTGGGCCATCAGGTTGGGGGTCGACTTGTCGATGTACTTGGTGATCGACAGGTCCTGGATGTTGACCTTGCCCGAACCGCCACCGCTACCCATGTGCATGTTGCCGGACTGGGACATGCCCCAGCTCCAGTTGAGCACGTCGATTTCGTCCTTGTGGCCCTTGTCGTGGGACTCGCCCTTGATGTCGCCGATCTTGATGAAAATATCTACAGCCATGATGTCCTCGGTATTACGCGTCAGGTTGGCGGTTTGCTGCAGTTGGGGCTGCTGCGCAGCCCTGTCGCGACGCCATGCCGCTCCTGCAGAAGCTGCGTCGGTCTCTCACTCAACACACGACATCGGCCCACTGTGCAGGAGCGGCCGCGCGTCGCGAAAGGGCCGCAGAGCGGCCCCAAAGTGGGTCAGGCACCCTTGGCCGAAGGCAGCTTCGACACCAGGCGCAGCGACACGGTCAGCCCTTCGAGCTGGTAGTGCGGGCGCAGGTAGAAGCGCGAGTTGTAGTAACCCGGGTTGCCTTCGACGTCCTCGACCACGACCTCGGCTGCGGCCAGCGGGTGCTGGGCCTTGGTGGTCTCGGTGGAGTGCGCCGGGTCGCCGTCGACGTAGTTGAGGATCCAGTCCTGCAGCCAACGCTGCATCTCGTCCTTTTCCTTGAACGAGCCGATCTTGTCGCGAACGATGCACTTCAGGTAGTGCGCGAAGCGGCAGGTGGCGAACAGGTACGGCAGGCGCGCGGCCAGGTTGGCGTTGGCGGTGGCGTCCGGGTCGTCGTACTCGGCCGGCTTCTGCAGCGACTGGGCGCCGATGAAGGCGGCGAAGTCGGTGTTCTTCTTGTGCAGCAGCGGCATGAAGCCATTCTTGGCCAGCTCTGCTTCGCGGCGGTCGGAAATGGCGATTTCGGTCGGGCACTTCATGTCCACGCCACCGTCGTCGGTGGGGAAGGTGTGCGCCGGCAGGCCCTGCACCTCGCCACCCGACTCCACGCCACGGATGCGCGAGCACCAGCCGTAGTACTTGAACGAGCGGTTGATGTTCACCGCCATGGCATAGGCGGCGTTGGCCCAGGTGTACTTGCTGCTGTCGGCGCCATCGGTGTCTTCTTCGAAGGCGAACGCCTCGACCGGGTCGGTCTTGGCGCCGTACGGCAGGCGTGCCAGGAAGCGCGGCATGGTCAGGCCGATGTAGCGCGAGTCTTCGGACTCACGCAGCGAGCGCCAGCCAGCGTATTCCGGGGTGGTGAAGATCTTGGTCAGGTCGCGCGGGTTGCTCAGTTCCTGCCACGAGCCCATGCCCATCACGGTCGGCGAGGCAGCGGCAATGAACGGCGCGTGCATCGAGGCGCAGATCTTCGACATCTCGCCCAGCAGCTCGACGTCGGGTGGCGACTGGTCGAAGTAGTAGTCGCCGACCAGGCAGCCGTAGGGTTCGCCGCCGAACTGGCCGTATTCTTCCTCGTACAGCTTCTTGAAGATCGGGCTCTGGTCCCAGGCGGTGCCCTTGAATTTCTTCAAGGTCTTGTGCAGGTCGGTCTTCGAGACGTTGAGCACACGGATCTTCAGTTGCTCGTCGCTCTCGGTGTTGTTGACCAGGTAGTGCAGGCCGCGCCAGGCGCTTTCCAGCTGCTGGAAGTCGTTGTGATGGATGATCTGGTTGACCTGGGCAGTCAGCTTGGCGTCGATGGCGGCAATGATCTGCTCGATCGAGCCAATGGCATCGTTGGACACCAGGTTGGTCTGCGCCAGGGCCTGCTCGGCCAGGGTACGCACGGCGCTTTCGACCGCTTCCTTGGCACGTTCGGTCTTGGGTTTGAATTCCTGCAGCAGCAGGTTGGCGAACTCGCTCGGGTCCTGGGTGGCTGCGGCCGGCTGGGCCTGGGCGTCGCGCAGTGGATCGTTCATGGGCTGTCTCCTCAGGCCTTGGGCTCGTTGTCGGCGGGTTTCGGCGCGCTGGCCAGGGCCTGCAGCAGGGCCGGGTCCTTGATCGCCTTGAGGATGATGTCCTCGGCACCGGTCTTGCCGTCCATGTAGGTCAGCAGGTTGGCCAACTGGGTGCGGGCCTCCAGCAGCTGGTTCAGGGCATCGACCTTGCGTGCCACGGCGGCCGGGCTGAAGTCGTCCATGCTCTCGAAGGTAATGTCCAGGCTCAGGTTGCCTTCGCCGGTCAGTTCGTTGGGCACGTTGAAGGCCACGCGGGGCTTCATCGCCTTCAGGCGCGAGTCGAAGTTGTCGACGTCGATTTCCAGGAACTTGCGCTCGGCCACTGCTGGCAGCGGCTCGGCCGGCTTGCCGGCGAGGTCCGAAAGCACGCCCATGACGAACGGCAACTGGACTTTCTTCTCGGCGCCGTAGAGTTCGACGTCATATTCGATCTGCACCCGTGGCGCACGGTTGCGCGCGATGAATTTCTGGGAGCTGTCTTTCGCCACGTTGTTCCTCCTGGTCGCCGGTGTGGCGGCGCTGTTCGTTGCGGGCGTCGGTGTTGATGCGGGCCGAGGACGTCAGTTGTCCTCGGGGCCGCGCAGGTTCTCGAATTGCGACCAGCCATCGGGGATCAGGTCGCGAACAATGGTTGCGAAATCGGCATTGACCAGTTTCTTCGCCCGGTGCAGCAGCACCGGCAGCGGGCTCGATGGCTCGTGGCGGGCGTAGTACTGCAGCAGGCGGTCAAGGCTCTGCTGCACGTCTTCGCGGCTGTTGACTTCGCCAGGGCGGGCAGCGGGCCGTGCGGTCGGGGTGGCACTGGCGATCAGCGGCTGCGGGTCATCGTGCTCGGCGGGCGGTGCGTCAACGGCTTGCGCGGCCGGGCCGGCACCGTCGGGGCAGTAGTCAGCCAGCACCTGCTGCACCTGGCGCAGCGGCTGGCGCAGGGCCGACAGGTCGATGCCACGCTCCGAGCCGACCTGGTCGTTGACCCGGCTTTCGATGGCGTCCACCGCCTCGCGGGCCAGCCGCAGCGCCTCCTGGCACTGTTGCACCTGGTCGGCGTCAGCGTCACGCAGGGCGGCGGCCAGTTCCTCGGCGCTGAGCTGTTCGCTGGCAAAATGCTGTACGCCTGCGGCGTGCAGGGCCGCGCGCAGGGTGACCGGGCCGAAGGCGCGCGAACGCACCAGCACGGCATCGCGCAGCAGCGCGATATTGGTATCGCAGGTGAGGCCGGCCAGGGCATTGACGCGTACCGTGGGGTCGTTGTCGTCAGCGGCGTCCAGTTGCGGGTGCAGGTGCAGCCAATACTCGCCGAGCAGGTCGCGGATCAGCTCCAGGCTGGCGGCCAGCCCCGGCAGGCCGTGCAGGGCCAGGTTGGCCTGCAGCAGGAAATGGGTAATGCGCAGGTCCTTGCTGCGTTGCAGCAAGGCCGTGCTGGCTTGCTCGATATCGCGCCACTGTGGCGGTTCGGCAGGCTGGATGGCATCGCCCATGACGCGCTCGGGGCGGCCCTGGGCGTCACGCTCCAGTTGCAGAAACTCGGCGTCATATTCGAGGTCATCGCCGCAGGGGAAGTCAGCGGAAACAGCGGCGAGCAACGGCGATGCGTTCACCAGAATTCGATCTCCCTATCGGCCCTTGGTGAGGGCGTGTTGTTGTGCGAAGTTGCAAGTGTGAACTGGCGCACAAACTTTCCAAAGAGTGCCGGCGTGATATCACAATGATATTGTTTTGGCACTTCGAAGTTGCGCATTTATGGTTTATTTATTCGCGAGTGTCAAGGTAAGCTACGCGCCCCCGAGTGTCACTTGTGACTTCGTTGGCAGTAACCGAGCACCACTCGTCCGGTTCCCTTCGGCTGGCCTCGGCAGCGGCGTTGCATACCCGTCGTATAGTCGGTGCTTTGCGCGAGACCCCCGATAATCAAGGGGTGCAGCAATATTTGAGTGGCTGCGGAAAATAGCTCGAATGGACGGATCGACGTTTAAAACGGATGCAAGGAGGCATGATGGCACTTTGCCTAACTATCACCAGTTACCACAAGATTACCCCGGGGCAATGCCCGGAGATGCGGCTGGAAACCGGTGCCATCACGCTTGGCCGTTCGGCGGACAACGACTGGGTACTTCCCGACCCGGAGCGGTTGGTATCGGCCAGGCATTGCATGATCCAGTTCAAGGACGGGCGGTATTATCTAACCGATGACAGTACGAACGGTGTGGAATTAGTTCGCGCCGGTATTCGCCTGCGTCGCGGTAACAGTGAACCGCTGATGGATGGCGAAGTTATCCGCATCGGTGAATACGAAATTCAGGCGCGCATCGACGCGAGCTTGCCCGGCAGCCTCGATGGCGAACCCCAGGCGCACAGTTTCGAAGCGCTGATGGCCAACCAGGTAGCGGCTCCGGTAGTCCCCGCCCCGGCGATTTCCGGTGCGCCGGCTGCATTCCTGCAAGGCGCGTCGAACCACGACACGCTGCCTGACCTGTTCGACTTCCTCGGCCCCGCGAGCGTGCCGCCAGTCAGCCAGCCCGACCATGTACCGGCCCAGCAGCACGACTTTCGTCCGCCAACCCCGGTGATCCCGGCTGCGCCGGCCGCCGCTGCAGCGCCGGGGATGATCCCGGAAGACTGGGACCTGCTTGGCTCGACCCCGGCACAGGCGCCAGCCGCGACCTTGCCACCGCTACCGACAGCGCCAGCGGTGCCAGCGGCACCGGCAGTTCCTGCACAGCCGGCGGCGAGTGCAGCGGTCGCGCCAGCGCCCGTTGCAGCTGTAGCGGCCGCGACCAGCGACGCATTGCTGCAGGCCTTCCTGCGTGGCGCTGGTATCGAGCACCTGCGCATCGACGCCGCCGATGCCGCCGCCCAAATGGAGGCCATCGGCCGCAGCTACCGCTTGATGGTCGAAGGCCTGATCGACGTACTGCGGGCGCGCAGCAGCCTGAAGGGCGAGTTTCGCATGCAGCAGACGACCATCGCCCCGGTGCAGAACAACCCATTGAAATTCGCCCCCAATGCCGACGAGGCCTTGCTGCTGTTGCTGCGTCACGGTAACCAGGCGTTCCTGGCGCCGGACCAGGCCGTGCGCGAGAGCTTCGATGACTTGCGCGCCCACCAGCTGGCGGTGATGGCGGGCGTGCAGGCGGCGATCAAGCACCTGCTCGGCTGTTTCCAGCCGGCGCGCCTGGAGCAGCGCCTGGCCCCTGCGGCCGGGCTGGCCAAGCTGTTCGGCGGCTCGCGCCAGGCGCACTGCTGGCAGCAGTTCACCGAGCTTTACGGGCAAATCTCCCGCGAAGCCGAAGATGATTTCCAGGAGCTGTTCGGCCGCGAATTCGCCCGCGCCTACGAGGCCCACAGCAGCCGTTCGCCACGTAGCTGAGCACGCCCGGGAAGACCACCGTACGTCATGAGGACAAGGATGAAAGCAATACGACTGGTCGCGGCCCTGAGCCTGCTGCTGCTCGGTGCCTGCAGCAAGGACGAGGCCGTTGCCCCCGTCGCCGACAAGGCTCCGGCCAGCCCGGCGGTGACCCTGTATTTCAGTGCCGCCGCCGGGCTCAACCCGGGCCCTGGCGGCACGCCTGCGCCGGTACGGGTGCGCCTGTACGAGCTGAAGAACAGCGCGGCCTTCGCCCGTGCCGATTACTTCGCATTGGCCGAGCGCGCCCAGGCCACCCTCGGCGCCGACCTGATCGACCAGGACGAAGTGCTGTTGCAGCCGGGCGGGCAACTGCGCCTCGAACGCCCGCTCGATCCCGCCACTCGCCAGGTCGGCCTGGTGGTCGGCTATCGCGAGATCGACCAGGCCCAGTGGCGCAGCGTGCTGCCAGTGCCGCCGCGCGACTATCAGATCAGCCTCGATGTGCGCGCCGTGCGCAGCGCCGTGGCCACCCCCCAACCTGAACCTGCCCGCTAGGCAATCGGAGTCCCCATGTCCTGGAACAATCGCGTGGTCTGGTCGGAAGGCATGTTCATCACGACCCAGCACTTCCAACAGCATGATCGCTACCTCGAACACTTGGTCGATACCCGCAGCCGCCCGTTGAACGTAGCCGCCTGGGGCTTCTCCGAGCTGCTGCTCGACCAGGGCCTGCTGGCCCAGGGCAAGGTGGCGATTCTCAGCGCCCGCGGCTTGCTGCCCGACGGCACGCCGTTCGACATCCCTCGCGACGACCTGCCGCCGGCACCGCTGGAAGTGCCCGACGAGCTGCGCGACGGCGTGCTTTACCTGGGGCTGCCGCTCAAGCGGGCCGGGGCCCGCGACACCGTCGACGAAGGCGAGGCGGTGGCTGGCGCCCGCTACATCAGCCGGGTCAGCGAAGTGCGTGACGACAACGCGCCGTTCGAAAACCGTGCCCCGCTGGCCCTCGGCAGCCGCGCCCTGCGCCTGTTGCGCAGCGAGGATGGCCTGAGCGACTACGCCGCCCTCGGCATGCTGCGCATCCGCGAAAAACGCGCCGACCGCGCGCTGGTGGTGGATGACAGCTACATCCCGCCGGTACTCGACGTGGCGGCCAGCCAGCAGCTTTCCGGTTTCTGCGGCGAGTTGCTGGGCCTGTTGCACCAGCGTGGCGAAGCACTGGCTGGCAGGGTGGTCGCCTCGGCCAATGGCGGCGCGTCGGAGATTGCCGATTTCATGCTGCTGCAACTGGTCAACCGCGCCCAGCCGCTGGTCGAGCACTTCAACCAGCTGAGCCCGCTGCACCCCGAGCGGCTGTACAGCGAGCTGGTGGCGCTGGCCGGCGAGTTCGCCACTTTCACCCGCGATGGCCGGCGCCCGCACAGCTTCCCGGTCTATCAGCACGACGACCTGGCGGCGACCTTCGCGCCGGTGATGGCCGCCTTGCGCGAAGCCTTGTCGACCCTGATCGACAGCAAGGCGGTGGCCATTCCCATCGTCGAGAAGGCCTACGGCATCCACGTCGGCATGCTCGCCGACCGCAGCCTGCTCGACAGCGCCAGCTTCATCCTGGTGGTGCGCGCCGACGTCCCCAGCGAGACCCTGCGCAGCCGCTTCGGCCAACAGAGCAAGATCGGTTCGGTGGAGCACATCCGCGACCTGGTCAACCTGCAACTGCCGGGCATCGGCCTGCTGCCGTTGCCGGTGGCGCCACGGCAGATTCCGTTCCATGCCGGCTCCACCTACTTCGAGCTCGACCGGGGCAGCGAGCACTGGAAGCAGTTGCAGCACTCGGGTGGCTTTGCCTTCTACGTCGCCGGTGAGTTCCCCGGCCTGAGCCTGGCCTTCTGGGCCATTCGAGGTTAACCCGCGATGCACCCGGACGATCCGCAGGCCAACGACCGTACCCAGTTCATGCCGCGCCCCGGTGGCCGCGCAGCCCCGCAGCCTGCCGCGGCAGCGCCGCAGCAGCCGCCATTGCAGGTGCCAGCCGACCCCCTGGCGCCTGGCCAGGGCGTCGGCCTCAACCCGCTGGAGCAGGCAGCCGGGCCGTTGCTGGCCTTGCTTACCCGCCTGCGCAACACCATTGCGCATTCGGCGCCGGCCAGCCTGCGCGCGCAGTTGCTGGCCTATCTGCGCCAGTTCGAAACCCGCGCCGAAGCCGCCGGGGTGGTGCGCAACGAGGTGCTGCTGGCGCGCTATGCGCTGTGTACCGCGCTGGACGAGGCGGTGCTCAGCACGCCGTGGGGCAGTGCCAGCGACTGGAGCCGGCAGAGCTTGCTGATCACCGTGCACAACGAGGCCTGGGGCGGCGAGAAGGTGTTCCAGCTGATGGAGCACTGCCTGCAAAGCCCGCGCGAACGCCTCAACCTGCTGGAGCTGTTGTACCTGTGCACCAGCCTCGGCTTCGAAGGCCGCTACCGGGTCATGAACGATGGCCGTGCCCAGCTCGAAGCGCTGCGCGAGCGCACTGCGGCGGCGATCCGCAGCGCCCGTGGCGAGCGTGAGCGTGAACTCTCGCCGCACTGGCGCGGGGTGGCGGTCAGCCGTGACCGCCTGGCCCAGTTCGTGCCGCCCTGGGTGGGCCTGGCGGTGGCCGTGGCGCTGCTGTTGCTGTTGTTGTTCGGCCTGCGCCTGAAGCTGGCCGCCGATGCCGAGCCGGTATTCCGTGGTATCCACGCGCTGGGTGAAATCCCGGTGCAGGCCATGGACCGCCCGGTGCTGCAGCCCAAGCCGGTGGAGCGCCCGCGCCTGGCCGGCTTCCTCGCCGAGGACATCAAGGCCGGCCGGGTCGCCGTCGAAGACGCGGTCGATCGCTCGGTGGTGACCATTCGCGGCGACGAACTGTTCGCCAGCGCCAGCGCCAGCATCAAGGGCGATTTCCAGCCGCTGATGCTGCGCATTGCCGAAGCGCTGGCCAAGGTCAAGGGCAACGTCCGGGTCACCGGGCACAGCGACAACCAGCGCATCGCCACGCTGCGCTTCCCGTCCAACTGGGCGTTGTCGCAGGCGCGCGCCGAAGAGGTCAAGGCCATCCTCGCCGCGCGCACCGGGCAACCCGAGCGCTTCAGTGCGCAAGGGTTGAGCGACACCGAGCCGCTGGCGTCGAACGACACCGCGCAGGGCCGGGCGAAGAATCGCCGGGTTGAAATCACCGTTCTGGCGGAGGGCGTCGAGTGAAGGCGTTTTTCAGTTTTGTCATTCGCTGGGTAATCCCGCTGCTGGGCCTGATCGCCCTCAGCCTGATCATCTGGTTCGTCGGGCCGTTGCTGGAAATGCTGGCGCCGCCGACGCCACGCTGGTTGCTGATCATCCTGCTGTTCGCCCTGTGGGGCGGCTACCGCGCCTGGCGCATCGTGCAGGCACGCCGACAGGCGGCCAAGGTCATGCAGAGCCTGGCCGCAGAGACCGCCCCGGACCCTGCCAGCGTGGCCACCAGCGAAGAGCTGGCGGCGCTGCGCCAGCGCATGGACGAGGCCCTGGCCCTGCTCAAGAAAGCCCGCCTGGGCGGTGACGAACGGCGCAACCTGTACGAGCTGCCGTGGTACGTGATCATCGGCCCGCCCGGCTCGGGCAAGACCACCGCGCTGGTCAATTCGGGCCTGCACTTCCCGCTGGCCGCGCAACTGGGCGAGGGTGCCATCCGTGGTGTCGGCGGCACGCGCAACTGCGACTGGTGGTTCACCGACCAGGCCGTGCTGCTCGACACCGCCGGCCGCTACACCACCCAGGACAGCCACGCCCAGGTCGACAAGGCGGCCTGGCTGGGCTTTCTCGACCTGCTCAAGACCCAGCGCTCGCGCCGCCCGATCGACGGCGCATTCATCGCCATCAGCCTGTCCGACCTGCTGCTGGGCAGCGATGCCGAGCGCGCCGCGCATGCCGTGGCGATCCGTACGCGCATCCAGGAACTGTACAGCCAGCTGGGCGTGCGCTTCCCGGTGTACCTGATGCTGACCAAGCTCGACCTGGTGCCGGGCTTCATGGAGTTCTTCGACAACCTGGGCAAGGACGAGCGTGCCCAGGTATGGGGCATGACGTTCCCGCTGGACACCCTCGAACAGGGCGGTGACGGCCCGTTGGCACAGTTCGACAACGAGTTCGGGTTGCTCGAACAGCGCCTCGGCGAGCGCCTGGTCGAACGCCTGCAACAGGAACGCGACCCGGCCCGGCGCGACCTGATCTACGGCTTCGTGCAGCAGTTCGCCGCCCTGCGTGGCAACCTCAAGCTGTTCCTCGACGGCATCTTCAAGCCCAACGCCTTCGAGGCGCGGGCGTTGCTGCGCGGTGTGTACTTCACCAGCGGCACCCAGGAAGGCAGCCCGATCGACCGGCTGATCGGCAGCATGGCGCAGAGCATGGGCCTGGACCGCGCGCACCTGGCACGCCAGAGCGGTAGCGGGCGCAGCTATTTCATCGAGCGGCTGTTCACCGCGGTGGCCTTCGCCGAACGCGGCCTGGTTGGCAGCAACCCCAAGGTGGAGCAGCGGCGCCGCTGGATCGCCCGGGGCGCGCTGGCCCTGAGCGTGGCTCTGGTGCTGCTGGTCGGCACCTTGTGGACCCTCAGTTACCGCGCCAACCAGCAATACATCGCCGAGGTCGACAGCCGTCTGCAGCCGCTGGGCAAAAGCGTGCAAGGCCTGAGCCCCGCGCAGCGCAACGTGGTCGACGTGCTGCCGTTGCTCAACGCCGTGCGCCACCTGGCCGACGACCCACCCAGCTGGGCCGAGGGCCTGGGCCTGTACCAGGGCGACATGCTCGAAAGCGAAGCGCAGAGCCTGTACCGCAAGCTGCTGATCGCCATCTTCGCCCCGCGCCTGGTCACCCGCATCGAGGAGCAGCTGTATGCCGGCGGGCCCTCCGATTACCTTTACGAAGGCCTCAAGGCCTACCTGATGCTGGCCGATGCCGAGCACTACGACCCGGACTTCATCAAGGCCTGGATCACCCTCGACTGGGAGCGCCAGTTGCCTCGCGACCTGGCGCCTGACCTGCGTCAGGCCCTGGAGCAGCACCTGGCGGCGCTGTTCGAGAAACGCCCGCCGAATGCACGCCTGGACCAGCGCCTGATCGACGATACCCGTCGCCAGTTGCAGCAACTGCCGGTAGCCCAGCGGGTGTACGACCGGGTCAAGCGCCAGAAGCTGCCCAACGGGGTCGACGACTTCCGCGTCAGCGACGCTGCCGGGCGCGATGCCGCCCTGGTGTTTCGTTTCAAGAGCGGCAAGCCGTTGAGCGAGCCGCTGCCGGGGTTGTTCACCGTGCAGGGCTACCGCCAGGTATTCCTCGCCGCCAGCCTGGCGCAGAGCACCACCCTGGCCGAGGAACGCTGGGTACTGGGCCGCGCGCCGGGCGAGGCGGGCGATGCCCGGCGCCTGGCCGACGATGTGCAGCAGCTCTACTACCAGGATTACATCCGTCACTGGGATGCCCTGCTCGACGACCTGGACTTCGTGCCGATCACCAGTGTCGGCCAGGCCGCTGACGTATTGCGCGTGTTGTCCGGGCCGACCTCGCCGATGAAGCAGCTGCTGCAGGCGGCGGCCCGTGAAACCAACCTGGCGCAGCCGACCACCCTCGACAAGGCCCAGGACAAGGCCCAGCAGGCCGGTGTCGACCAGCTGCGCCAGCGCCTTGGCGGGCTGCTCGGCGACGCGCCGCTGCCGGTCGACAGCCCCGCTGCACGCACGCAGGACCCGGTGACCGCGCACTTCGCCGAGCTGGCCACGCTGGTCGGCAGCGGCGAAGGCCAGCCCGCCGCCATCGACGGCTTGCTCACCGACCTCAATGCGCTCTACGTGCAGGTCAGCGCCATGGTCGGGGCCAGCGGCGACGCCTTGCTCGGCGAGGCCAAGAACCAGGCCCAGGCCGCGGCGCAACGGGTGGCCCTGGGCGCGGCACGCCAGCCCAAGGTGGTGCAGAACCTGGTCAGCTCGGTACTTGGCTCGACCCACGGTATCGTCATGGGCGGGGTACGCAACCAGCTCAATGCCGCCTGGGCCAGCGAAGTGCTGAATGTCTACCGCCAGTCGCTCAGCGGCCGCTACCCGCTGGTGGCCGGCAGTGCGCGTGACGCCACGCTGGAAGACTTTGGCCAGTTCTTCGGCGTCGGCGGGGTGATGGACAACTACTTCCGCAAGTACCTGCAACCCTACGTCAATACCTCCAGCACACCGTGGAGCTGGCAGCCGGGCGCGGCGCAGAAGCTGGGCATCGGCAGCAACGTGCTGTACACCTTCCAGCGCGCGGCGACCATCCGCGATGCCTTCTTCCGCAGCGGCAACGGCCTGCAGCCAAGCGTGCGGTTCGAACTCAAGCCGGTGGCGATGGACGCGAGCATCACCCAGTTCCTGCTCGACCTCGACGGCCAGCAAGTCAGTTACGACCACGGCCCGAGCCGCCCGGTGGCGCTGCAGTGGCCCAACCCCAACAGCATCGGCGTGGTCCGCCTGTCGATCGCGCCGCCAGCGGCCAGCGGCCGTTCGGGGCTGACGGTGGAAGGCCCATGGGCGTGGTTCCGCCTGCTCGACCAGTCCGACCTGGTGGCCGGCAGCTCGCCAGAGCGCTTCAACCTGCGCTTGCGCGTGGATGGCGCCAGCGTGTCCTACGAGCTGCGCGCCAGCAGTGCCTTCAACCCGTTCCGCAGCCGAGTGGTCAGCGGTTTCAGCCTGCCGGAGCATCTGTGAACGACGTCGGTTTCTACGGAAAACTGGCCTGCCGCGGCGACTTCGTCAGCCGCGGCTTGCCGCAGACCTTCATCCAGCCCTGGGACCAGTGGCTGGCCGCCGGTATCCAGGCCAGCCAGCAGGCGCTTGGCGAGGGCTGGCTACAGGCCTACCTGGTCAGCCCGTTGTGGCGCTTTGCCCTGGCACCCGGGGTGTGTGGCCCGGATGCGGTGGTCGGCGTACTGATGCCGAGCATCGACCGGGTCGGGCGGTATTTTCCGCTGAGCGTGGCGCAGGTACTGGAACCCGGCGTGGCGCTCGCCGGCATCGTCGGCGGTGCCGATGACTGGTTCGAAGCGGTCGAGGCGGCGTTGCTGGGCACGCTTGACGCGGATGCGTCGTTCGAGCGTTTCGAGGCGGCCTTGCAACCGTTCAGCCAGGCCTGGCCGCTGCTGCAGGGGCCCCGGGTGACCGTGGGCGGGTTGCAGCGGCTGGACGGCGTTACCCCGCAGGGCCGGGCACTGGCCCTGGCCGAATGCGCCTGCCAAGGCATGAGCCTGTGGTGGGGGCAGGGCAGCGAGCGAATCGCCCCTGGCCTGCTGCGTAGCCAGGGCCTGCCGCGCAGCGACCAGTTCGCCGCGTTCCTGCTCGGCAGCGAGGCGCAACCCGCATGAACCGTGTGCACTACAGCGCGGCCAGCTACAGCCATGTGGGCATGGTCCGCAAGATCAACGAAGACGCCTGCCTGGAACTGACCTGGGATGGCCTGTGGGCCGTTGCCGACGGTATGGGCGGGCATGCCGCCGGCGACTACGTGAGCAGCCTGGCGGTGGACAGCCTGCGCCAGTTGCCGCTCATCGATGGGCTGGAGGATTTCACCCAGGCCTTGCGCGACACGCTGGCCCAGGTCAACCACGCCGTGCGTGAGGAAACCCTGCGCCGGGGTGTTGCGATGATGGGCAGCACGGTGGTGCTGCTGGCCGCACGCGGCGACCGGGCCGTGGGCTTGTGGGCCGGTGACAGCCGCCTGTATCGCTTGCGTGCTGGCCGTCTCGAGCGCCTGTCGCATGACCACAGCTACGTCCAGGAACTGCAGGACAGCGGCCTGCTCAACGAGGCCGAAGCGCGCGTGCACCCGCGCGGCAACATCGTCACCCGCGCCATCGGCGTGGAGGACCAGCTCGAACTGCAGGCGGTGAACCTGCAGGTACAGCCCGGCGATACCTACCTGCTGTGCAGCGATGGCTTGAACAAGACTGCCGAAGATCACGAGATCGCCGACGTGCTCGGCCACGCCGACCCCTACCAGGTGGTCCGCAGCCTGGTGCACCTGGGGCTGACCCGTGGCGCCCCCGACAACATTACCGCCGTGGTGGTGAAGGCGAATTGATGAGCACCCTGAACATGCAGATCCCCGGATTCGACATCGACTGCGAGATTGGCCAGGGCGCCATGGCCAGTGTCTACCTGGCGACCCAGCGCTCGCTGCAGCGCAAGGTGGCGCTGAAGGTGATGGCCGCGAGCCTTGCCGCCGACCCTACCTTCTGCGAGCGCTTCCTGCGCGAAGGGCGCACCCTGGCGCGGCTGGCACATCCGCACATTGCCACCATCCACGACATTGGTAATGTCGGCGAGCTGTACTACATGGCCATGGAGTACCTGCCCAACGGGACCCTCAAGGAGCGCATCGCTGCCGGGCTTACCCCTGAGCAGGGCTTGCTGTACGTGCGGCAGATCGCCCAGGCGCTGGGCTATGCCCACGCCCAGGGGCTGGTGCACCGCGACGTGAAACCGGCCAACATCCTGTTCCGTGCCGACGGTACGGCGGTGCTCTCCGACTTCGGCATCGCCAAGTCGCTGGATGACCGCACCCAGTTCACCCAGGCCGGCTTCGCCGTCGGCACCCCCAGCTACATGAGCCCGGAGCAGGCGCGGGGCATGGACATCGATGGCCGCGCCGACCTCTATGCGCTTGGGGTGGTGCTGTACGAGATCCTCGTCGGCGAGCTGCCCTACCGGGGCACCGATGCCTTGTCGACTGCGCTGGCCCACCTGACCGAGCCGTTGCCGGAGCTGCCCATCGAGCATGGGCGCTATCAGGACATCCTGCGCGGGCTGCTGGCCAAGGACCCTGAGCAACGCTTCGCCGATGCCGCGGCGTTGCTGGCTGCACTCGACCGCCTGCCAGCCGATGGCGCGGACAGCACGGTGATCCGGCCGTTGCCGGTCGCGTTGCCGGGCAAGGCCGAGCTGGGTGGGCTGACACCGGTGTCCATCGATATCCCGCAGGCCACGGCAACGCCGGTCGCCGCACCTGCACCTGCGCCTGCGCCTGCGCCAAAGCCAAAGCCGCAGCCGACCCAGCCCGCTGCGCCGCCGCAACCTGCCTCGGGCAAGCCGGCCAAGGCCATACTGGCCGTGGCCATCGCCGCAGCGCTGGGCCTGGGCGCGACCTTCTTCTGGTTGCGCTCTGGCAATGAGCAACCGGTTGCGCAACCACCGCTGGCGCAAACCGCGAGCGACCCGCTGCCACCGACCGCGCCGCCACCAGCTGCCAGCGAAGACGGCCGGCCGTTGTTGATGCCAGGCAAGAAAACCCTGTTCCAACGCGTGCTGAGCAAGCCCGAAGCGCAATTGCTGGCCCAGCCCGGCGACGGCGCGGGTGAGCCGCTGCCGGCGTTCTCGGTGCTGTACGTGTACCAGCGCAAGGACATCGACGGCCAGCCCTGGCTGGAAGTGGGTGCCTCCAGCAGCGGCCAGCGCGACGGCTGGTTGCCGGCGGCACAAACCAGCGACTGGAAGCAAAGCCTGGTGCTGAAATTCACCGAGCGTTCCGGCCGTTCGCCAGTGATGTTCATGCGCCAGGCCGAAGACCTGCAGCAACTGCTCGACGATACCGGCAAGGCCCGCGCCGACCTGCTCAAGGCGCAGAACCAGCCCGACCAGGTACCGCAGGTGCTGGCCCTGGAGCCGGCCGCCAGCGCGGTGCCACAGAACCAGTTCTACCTGATGCCGATCTTCGACTACCGGGAAAGCTTCGGCGCCGACGGCCAGCCGGTGCAGTTGCTCAACGTTGCCTCCATCGACCCTGGCAGCAGCGCCCGCAGCCAGGCGGCCACGGCTGCCGGTGCGGCGGTGGCGACGGACAACCGCTTCCGTACCGGCATCGTCCTGGTGGTCGACACTTCGGTGTCGATGCAACCCTACATCGACCGCGTGCGCCAGGTGGTCAGCGAACTGCAGGCGCAACTGGCCGCACGCGGCGAGCTGGACAACGTCAGCTTCGGCCTGGTGGGCTTTCGCAACAGCGTCAAGCGCACACCGGGCCTGGACTACCTGAGCAAGACCCTGGTCAGCCTGGAGGAGGGCCGCGACCCGGCGCGCTTCCTCAAGGCCGCGGCGCAGGTCAAGGCCACCAGCGTTTCCAGCCACTCGTTCAATGAGGATGCCTTTGCCGGGGTGATGCAGGCTGTGGAAGGCATGGACTGGTCGGGCTATGGCGGGCGCATCGTCCTGCTGGTCAGCGATGCTGGCGCCCTGCGCAAGAACGACCCGTACAGCAGCACCCAGATGAACGAGGCCGAGGTTCGCCAGGCCGCGCTGAGCAAGCAGATCAAGATCTACGCCCTGCACCTGCGCACCCCCGCCGGGGTGAACAACCATGGCTCGGCCGAAAGCCAGTACCGCGTGCTCACCGCCGACAGCAACCCGCAGATCGGCGACCTGTACGTGGGCGTGCCGGGCGGCGATGTGGGCGCCTTTGGCGAGCGCGTGCGCGAGATCGGCTCGACCTTCGCCGAGCTGGCGCACCAGGTGCGTGAGCAGCAGCCACAGCCAGTACCGCAGTTGGCCACGGGCGCGAGTCTGGCGGCCAAGTCGCAGGCGATCGGCTACGCCATGCACATGGACTTCCTCGGCCGGCACGCTGCCAGCCAGGCGCCGCAGCTGGTCAGCGCCTGGGCCGCCGACCGCGACCTGACCAACCCGGCACTGCCGAGCCTGCAGGTGTGCGTGATGCTGACCAAGTTGCAGCTCAATGACCTGCAGCAGTCGCTGAAGCTGATCGTCGACGCCGCACGCAAGACCCGCAGTTCACCCGGTGATTTCTTCAACGAGATCGCCAGCGCCAGTGCCTACATGAGCCGCGATCCGGGGGCCTTGCGCAAAGGCGCCAACCTGGCCCAGGGCGGGGTGCTGGGCGAATACCTCGAAGGCCTGCCATACCGCAGCAAGTCGCTGAGCATGACCGAGGACCTGTGGTTGTCGCTGTCGGTGGCCGAACAAGAGGACTTCATCGACGAACTGGACTCGAAGATCCGCCTGTACGAAACCTTCCACAACGACATGGCCAACTGGGTGCGCTTCGGCAAGGCCGAGCCGGGCGATGCCCTGTACCGTGTCCCCCTGTCGACGCTGCCGTGATGATCAGCCTGCACGGGGTGCGCAAGACGCGCGGGCAGGGTGCCCAGCGCTACAGCCTGCAGATCGATCGGCTGCAGCTGGCGGCTGGGGCACGGGTGGCGCTGGTCGGCCCCAGCGGTTGCGGCAAGAGTACCTTGCTCGACCTGCTGGCGCTGGTGCTGGCGCCGGATGCCGCCGAGGGTTTCGTCTTTGCTGGCGCCGATGTGGCTGGCCTGTGGCGCCAGCGCCGTCTCGACCAGCTGGCGGCGCTGCGCAGCCGCCAGCTGGGCTATGTGCTGCAGGCCGGCGGCTTGCTCGGCTTCCTCGATGTGCGGGGCAATATACGCCTGCCGCGGCAGCTGTTGGGGCTGGGCGAGGACGGCAGTGTCGAACGCCTGGCCGAGGCGCTGGATGTGCATGACCAGCTGGCCAAGAAGCCTGCCGCGTTGTCGCTGGGGCAACGCCAGCGGGTCAGCTGCGCCCGGGCCCTGGCGCATGCGCCGGCGTTGCTGCTGGCCGACGAGCCGACCGCGGCGCTGGACCCGGTGAACGCCGAGCGGGTCATGCAGTTGCTGCTGCGCGAGGCCCAGGCGCGCCAAGTAACCTGCGTGCTTGCCACCCATGACGAAGCGCTGGCGCGCCGGGCCGGGCTGGACGTGCTGCGCATGGCCTGCCGGCGCGATGCCGACGGCGGCGTCACCGCCAGCCTGGTGCAGGCCGTCTGATGCGCCCGTGGCTGATCGCCGGCCTGGCCTGGCAGGACTACCGCAACGATGCGCGGCTGTCGGCGTGCAGCGTGCTGGCGCTGGTGGCGGTGATCGCCCCCTTGCTGGTGCTGTTCGGGCTCAAGTTCGGCCTGGTCGGCAGCCTGACCGAGCGGCTGCAACGCGACCCGAGTGTGCGCGAAATCATTCCCCTGGGCGGTGGCCGTTTCCATGCCGATTTCATCCAGGCCCTGGCCCAGCGACCGGACGTTGCCTTCGCCATTGCGCGGACCCGGCAGATCGCTGCCACCGCCGAGCTGTTGCTGCCTGCCCAAGGGCGCGCGGTGACTGTCGAGATGCTGCCAACCGCTGCCGGTGACCCGTTGCTGCAACAGGTGCCGCCACCGCAGGGCCTGCAGCAGGTGGTATTGAGTTTTACCGCTGCCGAGAAGCTCGGTGCCGCTGCCGGTGATGAGTTGCAGGCCAGCTTCAGCCGCCAGCAGGCCGGCCAGCTGCAGTGGCGCCAGACGCGCCTGCAGGTGGCCGCGGTGCTGCCGCTGGCGGCGTTCGAGCGCGATGGCCTGTTCGCTTCGCTGGCCCTGCTCGAAGCGGTCGAGGATTACCGCGACGGGCGCGCTGTGCCGGCGCTGGGCTGGCCGGGCGAAGCCGCAGGCAGCGATGCCGGGCGGATCTACCCGGCGTTTCGCCTGTATGCGCGTGGGCTGGCCGATGTCGAGCCGCTGCGCGCCTATTTTGCCGAACGCAAATGGCTGGTATCGACCCAGGCGGCGCAGATCGCCCAGGTGCAGGCCCTCAGCCGCAACCTCGACCTGGTGTTCTGGATCATCACCAGCCTGGCCGTGGCCGGCGCCGTGGCCGCCATCGCCGCTGGCGCAGTGGCGGCAGTGCAGCGCAAGCAGCGCGAGCTGGCGGTGCTGCGCCTGCTGGGGTTCGGTACCGCCGCGTTGCTGCTGTTCGTGGTGCTGCAGGCGCTGTACAGCGGCGTGCTGGCGGCGGCAGTTGCTGGCGGCCTGTACCTGCTGGCCGAGCAGGGCCTCAACCGGATCTTCACCCAGGTGCCCGGCGAGTACGCCAGCCACCTGTTGCCGATGCATTACTTCGTTGCGTTGTCTGCGGTGCTGCTGGCCAGCGCCGCCGCTGCTGCCGTGGGCGGCTGGCGGGTGACGCGCATCGATGCCAGCCAAGGAATCCGTGATGTCTGAACTTCGCCTCGGGGCTGCGGCCCTGCTTCTGACCACGCTGGGCCTGGCGGCCTGTTCGCCGGGCGCCGAGGAGCTGCCGGCCAAGCCGGCCAAGCCAGTCGACACCGCTGCGGCCAGCGCCCCGGCAGCGGCGGTCGATACCAGCAAGCTGGACAACCCCAAGCCCTTGCCCGGTGACGTCAGCCTGCCGCTGCCGTGCGGCGGCGAGCTGGTGCTGCGCAGCGTCTACGTACTGGCCCAGGGCAGCCTGGACGACCGCGAGGTCAACCTTGGCTACCCGTTCAGCGAAGGCGAGGCCGGCTACCAGCAGTCGTTTATTTCCGGTTACCGGCGTGACTTCATCAATGGCCAGTTCAGCCTCCAGGACCTGTCGCCCGAGTGGCAGAAGGCGGTCGCTCCCAGCCTGCCCAAGCTCGACCAGGCCGGCCCGCTCAAGCCAATGATGTATTTCATTGGCAAGTACGAGGTCAGCGCCCGCCAGTATGCCCAGGTAATGGCCCAGGCCCAGTCGCTGGCCAGCGGCGAGGCGGCGCCGGCCTGCCAGCCCGACACCACCGCGGCCGGGCGCCTGCCCAAGGTCAAGCTGTCGCGCTTCGAGGCCGAACGCTTTGTCGCGGTCTACAGTGCCTGGCTGCTCAAGTATCACCGCGACCTGCTGCCGGTCAGTGGCCGGGGCAGCAAGGCCGAGGACGGCGGGGTCGGTTTCGTGCGCCTGCCCACTGAAGTGGAGTGGGAGTTCGCTGCTCGTGGCGGTTCTGCGGTAAGCCGCCAGGAACTGGAAGGGCGGCTGTTCCCGCGCAAGGTCCAGGGCAGTGACAGCGACGGGCCGCTCAGCGACTGGGCGGTTTACAACCAGGTGGCTGGCGGCAGCGGGCAGGCGGCACGGCTGATGCCGATCGGCACCCGGCTGCCGAACCCGCTGGGGCTGTTCGATGTGATCGGCAATGCTGCGGAAATGGTCCAGGAGTCGTTCCAGCTGGTGCACGCTGGGCGCCTGCAGGGCGCCTACGGCGGCTTCGTGGTCAAGGGCGGCAACTACCTGGAAGGCGAGGGCACGCTGTTCACCGGCATGCGCCGCGAGTACCCGCTGTTTGGCGCCGACGGTACCGAGCAGCGCAACGAGACCACCGGCTTCCGGGTCGCCATCGGGGCCCTTTCGGCGCCCCGTTCGCGTTACCAGGAACTGTTCGAGCAGTGGCAGAAGCAAGGGCGCCTGGCCAGCCTGACCGACGACATCGATGCCGCCGAGGACCCGACCAAGCGCCTGGACAGCCTCATCGCCGCCACCACCGACCCGCGCCAGCAGGCCGAGCTGGGGCTGGTCAACGAAGAGCTCAAGCGTAGCGTGTCGCTGATCGGCCGCCAGCGCGAAGAGGCGGCCGGCAACCTGATCCAGTCCGCCGCCCTGGTGGCCGAGACCATCAACAACTACAACATCCGCCTGACCAACCTGCGCAACACCCAGGCCGAGGCCCAGGCGCGTGGCGACCAGACCAGCGTGCGCATGTATGCCGCGGCCATCAGCAACGGCCGCGCTGCGCTCGATGGCGCGGTGGCGATCTACATCGACAACCTGGCCAGCGGCACGCGCTACACCGATGCGGTGATCCAGGCGCAGTTCCAGCGGGTCAAGGAAGAACTCAATCGCAAGCCGGTCCTGGGCCAGAGCCTGGTGAGCCGCGCGACCCTGTTCGTTCGCCACGTTGGGGAGTACCGCCAGAACCGGCGGGCCGACCCGGCGACGATCCTCAAGGAGCTCCTGGCATCGGCCGCCGCGCGGCCTTCGTAGTGGCTTCTGCCTGACGCAAGCGCGGGGTGGCATGAGGCCCCCCGTTTTAACCACCCACGTGAGAGAGTGACATGTTCAAGACCATCTTCACGGCTTCCCATGCCCGTTCCGCCCTGCTGCTCGCCGCAGGTTTCAGCACTGTCCTGATGGCGGGCTGCTCCAGCTCACCGGTGTCCAAGGTGGGTGCCACGACCAAGGTCGAGTACTACCCGAGCTGCTACGAGCCCGTGCAGCACCTGCGTGCCACCGACGGCGACATGACCCGCTCGGTAGCGACCGGCGCCGTCATCGGTGCCCTCGGCGGTGCCCTGACCGGTGCCTTGGTCGACGGCGACAACCGCGGCCGCAACGCCGCCATCGGTGCGGCGGGCGGTGCCCTGGTGGGCGGCGCGGCCGGTTACTACACCGAGCGCCAGAAGCAGATCAGCGACGACAAGCAGCGCATTGCCTCGTATGCCACCGACATCGACAAGAGCGCCGCCGACCTGGACCGCACCACGGCCTATGCCAAGGCTTCGCAGAGCTGCTACCAGCGTGAATTCACCAGCCTGATCGAAGGCCGCAAGGCCAACCGCATCAACGACACCGAAGGGCGCAAGCGCCTGGCCGAGATCGTCTCCGGCCTGCAGGAGTCGAACAAGCTGCTGGCCACCGTCAACGGCCGCGTCGCGGAAAACCTCGACAACTACACCCAGGCCTACGAGCAGGACCTCAAGCAGGTGGGTGTGGCCCGTACCGACGTAGCGACCGTGGCTGAACCGCCGAAGGCCACCACTGGCAAGAAGAAGACCCAGGCCGTCAAGGTGAACAAGAACGTGCCGCAAGAGGCGGTCGCCACCGAGAAGACCCTGCAGAAGGCCACGACCAAGAAAGCCGAGGCCCAGCAGGTGGCCAATGCTGGCGTCGACCAGGTCAACAAGATGTGCCGCAGCCCCGACATGGGTGACTGGGCGCCGGTGCCTTGCCCGAACGTGTAACCCACGCTCCGTTGCGCTTGCGCCGGTGCACGTGCCGCCCCAGGCAGGTCGCCTGACCTGCACGGGGCGTGCGTGGGCCGGCGCAGCGGCTTTTCGAATCAAGGAGAGTTGTCGTGACCGACCTGATGTCCGGCGTGCTCGGCGGCTACCAGCAGCAAATGGCCCGCCAGCGGCTGCTGTTGACTGTCGACCAGCAGAAGTTGTTCAGGGCCATCGATTCCGACCCGGGTATCGTTGGCGCGGGTGTTGTCTACATCGATGCCCAGTACAACGTGATCGTCCTGCGCGAATTCAAGCCGATCTGCAGCATCGCGCCCAAGCGCGTGATTTTGCAGGAGGCGCCACCTTACAGGTCACCTGAACAGTTCATGACCCAGCTGCAGACCGGCGCTCGTGAGCGCAAGGTAATGGCCGAGGCCGTGAACGCCAGTTTGAGTTGCCTGTCGGCCTACCTGGGTTGGGTCGTCATGTTCAGCGGCACCATTGCCGTACCCTTCACTGGCGGTGCCAGCATGGTGTTGACGGCAGTCGGCTATGCCGCCGCAGCGGCCGGGACCGGGCAGTGCATGATGGGCGGGTACCGGGTGTTCAACGAAGTGTTCGACCCTGGGCAGAACGACTGGCTCGACAGTAATGACACGGTGCAGACGGTAATGAGCATCCTCGACGGCGTGGCGCTGGCCGGTGTGGGCGCATCGAGCCTGAACACCGTGCGTTTCCTGCAGGCACGCAAAGCGGCGACCGGCAAGGGCTGGAGAGAGCTGTTCCAGAGCCTGTCGCGGCAGCAGCGCAAGGCCCTGGCCGAGGAACTTCTGCAGATCAAGCACCCGTCGCTCACCGCCAAGCAGCTGAAGCTGAAGCAGGCGGCGGGTACCGCGATCAAGCGTTTCACCCCCACCCAGATCCAGCACGCCACGCGTACCTTGATCAAGGACTCGATTGGCGGCTTGTCGGGTTTTGCCAGCAGTAGCTTCGTGCAATCGGTTGCCGTGGGGCTTTACGAGGAAATTGACGAATGACCCATGGCCAGGAACTGCAAGCATTCCTTTCCCGTTATTTCGGCGTGTTCATTGCCGAGTTCATGCTGTCCTGCTTCGCCATTGGCGGCTGTGTGTCACTGGTGTTCTCCACTTATCTGCGCAGTCCTGACCGACCGCTATCGGTGCTGGCGTTGGCGCTGGCAGGGATGGTCAGCGCCGCTTCGCATATCGCCCTGGTGCGTGGCTACGCTTGGGGCCTGTGGGGGCTGATCGGGCTGAACGGGCTGGCCGTATTGGCTGCGTTGCCCAGTTACGGCTACCGACCGCACATGGGCGGTTACGTCTCGGTTCTGCTGTTCGGGCTGCTGGCCTTGCTGGTCATCAATACCCAGCGCTACCGGGAAATGCGTGTGCGCCTGGTCGGCTACCGGGAGACGCGCAGGGCCAACCGCCAGGCGGCGAAAGCTGCCAAGTAACGTGTTTTCGCTGATGTAACGAGGCTTCTGGATGAATTTGCGCCGCATGCGTATCGGGCTCGCCGGTTTGCTTTTGCCATTGCTTGCTGCGTGCAACGGGCACAAGGTCGAGCGCGTGGTGGTTTATGAGAACAACGTTCATCACTGGCGCATCGAGCACGTGGTGGAGCAGAACTGGCCGGTGGGGCCTCGCCAGTATTACCAGGTGTTTCTCAAGGACCGCCTGCTGATCCTGCCGGCCAATGTGTTCAACGACGAGCGCGACATTAGTGAGTTCGTTGCAGCGGGCGGTTTCGACATCAGCAACTGGCGCAATGACACGATTATCGTGGCGTTCGAGAACGTGCAAAAGCGCGAAGGTGGCAACGAGCATTTTGTGCGCTCGCTGATGATCACCCCGGAGTACAAGGAAGGGGAGGTGATACTGACCGATATGGCGACCCATATGCAGATCGTAGTGCAGCGGGTGGAGCCGGTTGGTGAGGGGAAGTAGCAGGTCGGCGGTGGCTGTAGGCGGACAAATGTATTGTAATGACGGACGTCTGAGCAGGAACGGCTGGCCCATGGCCTCGATCGACAACCGCGTGGAAGATGAACTCAAGGCCCGCGCTTGCAAAGAACTTAAGCGCTCCAAGACCAAGTCTCCCGATGAGGACGATAAAGTGCTTATCGCCAGAGTGGAAAAGCGCCTTGCTTCCCCGCAGCGTGTGAAGGTTCGACTGGACGACTTGTAACTCGCTATGGCATCGGCTGCGCCATTGTTCGCGGCCACGGCCGCTCCCACAGGTACAGCGTGAACCCGAAGCCAGTGCAGTACCTGTGGGAGCGGGCAAGCCCGCGAAGCAGGCGACGCGGTGCATGGCACCGGCTGCGCCGGTGTTCGCGGCCCCGGCCGCTCCCACAGGTACAGCGTGAGCCCGAAACCCGCGCAGTACCTGTGGGAGCGGGCAAGCCCGCGAAGCAGGCGACGCGGTGGATTCAGGCGAAAAAAAGGCTGCCAATCGGCAGCCTTCTCTATGCTTCGCCCGCTTCACTTTTCACCCAATTGCAGACTGGTCACCATTGATTCGCCATGGAAATTTCAATGGGGTTGAGCTGGTTCTTTTCACAGAAATTGGATTCGAGACGGAATTTTCATTGGCGGATCAATTCAGCTTGCGCACCATCTGGAATGATAACCGCCAGAGAGGAGGAAGCGTAACGGTAACCCGTTAGCGTCGCAGAGCATATGTATCTTGGGTTGTCAGGCCACGAACTGCGGCCTATAGCGAGATCGGCAGGCTCGTAAGGCCACCTTTTCTCCAGCGCCGGATGAGGCTAGGGTTGCGCGTACCTCGGTTGGGTCGATCATCCAGGCTTGCAGATAGATCAAGCCTTGCTCATTCAATTTCAGGTGTAAGCGTTTGGGCCTCGCGAGAGTTATTAACGCTATGCCATCACAGAATTCTTTCCGTAGACGACCAGGAACCTAACAGACTTTCAGCTTCCTAGGGGCGCAGATTCAGTTTCTCGATATTTCGTACTAAGACTAATTTGGCCGGGTGGGGCGAGTTCTCAGGAATTTATTAAGTGATTTCAATGTTACAAAGCTATACTTATTTAGCTCAGGCGGAAGATCCGTAGGGTGAGAAAGGCTCCCATCCCTTGCGAGTGCATAAGAGTACCCCTTCGAATTCAACACTCGATCAGCCATAGGAAGAGTCAAATTTTTCTTGAGGATGTCCGAAATCAGGTTGAAGTCTTTATTGGTTAGAAGAAGCTTCTTGCCAATCAATATGGTTTTCACTAGGCCTGTATTAATAAAAGAGACTGTAAGGCTCTTCTTTGAGATGTTGAAGCGGCTAAGTATTGTTGTTACTGGTTGAAGGTCTTCTAATGGCTGATTAGATGAGTTTGAGGGAGAGTGGCGAAGGGTAGGTACCTTGCCCGCGGAATGCAAAATATCATCAATGCGATAAATATAATCTGGGCAGCCATTTATACGAGGGCCACATAAAGGTCTGACTTCAAATTTTGCGAGAAATCGTTGAACACCCAGTATAGGCATGTTGCACAATTTGGCAGCTTGAGCCAGGTTAGCATACGATTCAAAAAAAATGTCGACCTTTGACCTGCTAGCCCATGGCACGTTATTGGAGTCTGAATCGAGAGCTAGAGTGCCATCAGAAATAAAAAAAATCACCGTTTTCTTAGAAAGATTTAACACGTTGGAGGCATGTTTGATAGTCATAGAGTCTGCAAGCTTTAAATCTCGCTTTATTAATAATGCGTCAATATCTGAGCGAAGAAAAAGGGGGGTTCTATGCTCGCATGAGTAGATGCTGTCAGAGTCGTGAAGTACTGGAATATGCCCAAACCTAATGAGCGTGCGTGTTGCGATAGATGGGCTTACTTCAATTAACTTTCCAAGCTCAACAGGTAAAACATACTTGTGATGGAAGGATTCTACATCTTTCTTTGCCATTCGATAGGCCGACTTCGAAGGATGATGGACATTTGGATATAATGTGGCGTCCGGGTGGTTGTAAGTCTGAAATAGCCCGGCATGCGCATAGTCTGTGATGATTAGTCGGCTAATTTTCAAGATTTTTGCGGCTTCTTCAAATGTACAATATGAAGAAAGCTCCTCGGGAAGGATATTCTTTGATTCGAAGTCTCTGGAGGCGTAATTTTTATTTGAATTCTGTCGGAGGATTATCAGGTCATCAACATCCTGCCTTCGATAGATTGTTGGCTTGATAGAGCGATGCAGTAGCACCGGCTTTAAGTTGTATTTGTCAAGTTCTCTTTTGACTTTCTGTCTGGGCAGGCCGAGGCGAATGGCTATAGAATTTATAGACTCAAAAGACTGAAGAAAAAGTGAAACTTCATTCTTGTTTATCTCAAGCCTCTGGTATGGGGTTCTCAGTGGTCCCAAGTAACCATTCTCAATCAATCTCCTTATGAAGTTAGGTTCCGCCATTATTAAGCGGCTAGCCTCTTCAATCGTTAATAATTGATCCAGAGGCGTAGAGCTATTGCTCGAGGTGGCTTTCCATTCTCGGCACTTCTGTAGTAAAACAAGAAATATTTTTGGGGGGACCTTCTTCGGCGTAGGGAAATCGATCCAAGCTGGGCAGTGTTCGGCCGCTATATTTTGCATAATGTTATACTGAATGCCAGTAACTGCACGAATCTGAGATTTGTGTAAAAAGAAATTTGAGCTAACGACGAGTTCATCCGCGCTATCTACAGGGGCTGGAAGTTTCCAGTCAGAGTACTCCTGGAGGATTTTACAAACTTCTGGGGTTTTTACTTCTGCAAGTTTTGCGCCGATTGCTGCACTAGGCATTTCAGGATATTGTGCCTGAAGGCTTAGGAGATAATTATGGATGCCGTCACTGTCACCCATGGCGATGGCTAGGGCGGCCTTGAAAATCTCTCGGTTTTGAAAGTTGTCAGGCGTCGGGCTTGTATTGTAACGCAGGATGGTAAGCGTTCGCCTCAGTGCTTCGAGAGTGCTATCTTGTTTTTCAAGAATTAAGGTTCGAAGTTTTTGCTCGGGAGCACAGTCTTGTGCAGAGCACTCACTACACTCGAGGATGTGTCCGCAAGTGCATTTGTCAAACATTGGGTCAAACCATCTGAGTTTTTTGCTGCAATTGGGACACTGAAATAAATAGCGTCGATGATGGTAGGGGCAGAAAAGAGCAGGGCGAAGATCTTTTACAAAGCGATCATAGCCTTCTGCGCGACAGGCAGAGCAGAACGCGATGCCGCCAAACCTAATCATAGTGTTGGGGGTGAGCGTGCCCAGGACTTTGAATGGCATATGTCCAGTAAAGCGTCCCACTGGCCTATAGAACGCTTCTAGAAACTGCTCGCGAAAACTTACAGCTCGTTCTGCGATCCACAGCGCTAGGGGGCCTTCGCAACTAATGATGGATTTTTCTATGTTATTAATATGTGTAAAATTACTCAGATCGGCCGCCAACTCGAAACCATGCCGCAGCGCAAAGCGCCTCAGCAAGCTTGTGGGGCTTTCTTCTGGGAAAGGGAGAGGAATGAAAGAAAGTCTGTTCATTCAGGAATCCTGAGCTTTTTTCTTTTTTCTTCGGTATCTACAATGATTTTACTACATGAGCTCAGATCTAGTAGAAACGGATTGTGAGTGGTGAGATTGTGACTTAAAATGAACTGGTCACAAGCATATTTCAGGTCCGCGCGTGTCAAGCCGAAACTGTTGGATCTACCTAGGCAACGGTAAAATGCCATGGTTAGAATCATGCTGATCTGTTTTAGATTTCCTGAGGATGCTATGAAGAGTGGGGCAGCTATGTCGACATCATTTAGATGCACTTCACTGGCCATTGGCCGAAGCTCATGCATTGTCTGGTCAAATTTTTCCAAGATTCGATGATACTGGGAATCAGGCCTGCGCTCATACTCCAGGGGATTCAATACAATCATCCAGGGATAGCGGCTGGCGAAAGGCTCATCGTAGTCAGTAATGTTGCGGCACTGTTGTGTACCTGCCAATATAACCGGGATGCCCAGATTATTCATGAAATTGTTTAACCAGTTGAGAATAGGGATTCTGACCTTGTCTGCGTTTGATAGATAAAGTCGCTGGATTTCGTCGAGAAAAATTACCCTAGTCCCTTTAGTTTGCAATTGGGTAATCAGCATTGATGTGAGGTGGGCTACCGAGCCTCGTGCATCGCTAACTCCCATTCTGATGAGCATGTCATCAATCAGCTGCCTAATCGAGACAGGCTGAGGCATCTCGAAATATATAGCTTTGTCACGAATGTAAATTCCATCGGATTTCTCCTCTAGGAACTCTTTGGAGTATTTGCTTAAGGCTTCAAAAAGCAGAGTTGTCTTCCCAACGCCTGAGTGACCGCAAATAATTGCGGACATTGGGGATTTGTTCAAATTACAAAGCTCGATTGCATTACAGAGCTTCGAAAATGCAACGGCAAACTCGGGAAAATAGATTGTGGTTTGACTGAGTTCTCTCAGTAACGGGTGAAGATCTAGGATCGAGTCACTCATTTCTTTTTCCTCACGGCGAAATCTTCAGGGGTGTCTTCACGTGTATCGTGGGATTTTTCATACACCTGTTCAGTTAACGCATCAGTTGTTGAGAGTTTTTCAGAATTGAGTGTTCCCGGTTTAACAACAGCGGGCTTTTCGGTTGCTTTTTTAGCGGACGTACTATTTTCAGAGGCTATCTCAAGGAGTAGCTGTATCATGGCTTCATCAGCCGATATGTATTTCTCCTGTTTGCGCAGCTCCAGCTTTCTGGTATGAATCGACCGATGAAATGAAAGTGTTAAACCATTTTGATAAGCCGGTTTCAAAGGGTCGACGGTTTTTTTATCCTGCGGATATTTAGGGTGACAAACGCATGCTTGTCCGACATCACAAGGGTCAAAATAAAGATCCAAGGTTTTTGTCGCCGGATACCGATTTGCTAGCTCTGCAACAGCAGGGCCGTGCCACATTAGATTATGGGCCCTCACCCGGCCATTGTGTGGCGTCACAACCACCTTGCGCCAGAAAAGTCGGCGTAGGTCGTCTTCACAGAACCTCCGTGGCTCTAGTTCCAATTCTGCGCATTTTGCCCATGCTTCATTTGGAGACATCTCCAGCGTGCTGTGGAATGAATTATGATAATTTTCTAGGTATTCTGAGAAGTAATGTCGAAGCTCATCTAGGGTATAGTGGGTGCTGTCCTCTGAGTTGTAATCACCACGCTTTACTGGGTTGGAGAAGGTAGTTCCCTTCATTTTGTGTACCAACCCTTCAGTATAAGTTTCAATCACTCGTTCAACACGAGATTTTTCGTTTGGTGAATAAGGCTCACAAAAAGAAACTATTCCAAAATAGATTTCTATTTGATGTCGCAAGTGACTTCCAATATTTTCAGGTCCGTTGTCAAAGGTGAATTGCTCAGCCGCGCCACCGTGCGGATTATCTGAACTGATGGCTTTCTTCAAAGTTAGTAGGGTTGTGTCCTCAGACGGTGGATCGAATGACATGTGCCAGGCGATCACATACCGGGTTTTGATTTCGAGAAATAATGTAATCCACGGTTTTGCTGAGATCCCTAGCCGCTCGTTAAATACGAATATGTGAACCACCTGTGAGTCAGCCTCTACCAGTTCGAACAGCCTCGAAGGCTCAGGAAGGCTACCGCCCGCGTGATGCACTTTTGCCGCGATGCGCGCTCCCTTTTGTTTAAGTAGCGTCCGGTAGTGATCCTGCTCGCTGATAATCCTCCAGAGCGTACTGGTTGAGGGGACTTTGTATTGTCTACGCGCTGAGAGATATTTATTCTCATCCTTTACGGCAAGCTGAATTGCTATGGTGGTTTCTTTTTTTGAAAAAGGTGTACTGACCCAATATACCTTCTTTAAGGTCTCAATGATTATATTTTGTACGCCCTCCGGTTGGTTGGATAAGTGGCTGCGATGAAGTCTGTATGTATTGGGGAGCAATGCAACCGGATTTGCCCCAGCTTTCAGGAAACGTCGCCGCCATTCCGAAACAGTACTGTAGGCTGGGGGTACGTGCTCGCCGATCCATTTTTTCACATCTGACTGGAGTTCTTTGAAGCATGTTCGAGAGCAAATGCCGTTATATAATTGCGTAATCGTCTGCATGTAAGCGTTACGGATTTTGAATTTCTCCGCTTGACTCTTGCTTAGTCCTGCGACAATCTTTTCTGGAGACATGGTAATGGGTGCTTCCTGGATTTTTCTCAGATATCCTCGATCGTGCGCTCGTTGCAGCGCTGCTAATGTCTGGAAGGTTACAGAGCAAGGGCCGTCCACCCCTCGCAACTGTACTACATCGCCGTCGATAACTTCGACTTGATAGTTTTGACCTTTCAATGTGTAGCGTTCACCTACCTTGAGATATAATGATTCTTTTTTCAGCATACCGCTAACTCCTGTTGGTTTGTTTGTGTAAGTTATTGGCGCAGGTAGTTATCGCTTCCCGCAAATTATAAGTGGTGGATGTGAAGATAGCGCCTAAGCATGGTTTAAAGTGAATCATCAATGGTCTATCTCCAACCGATAAACCATCTGAGTAGTTCTCCATGTGGCAGTACAATTTTTGCGATCAAGAACGTGCTTCGACGATCATGTCCAGATTCACCGGGCACGTTAGGTTGGCGTGCAGTGCTTGATGGAAGACACCATAAGCAATGTGTTTTGTGGGGATGCCTACGCCGATCAAATCTCGAAATTTAGCGCGGCCGTCAAAATGGAGTTTAAGAGTTTCGTTGATGCCTAGTGATTCTTTAGGCAGTCCGCCTTGTGAATGAAAGTACAGCGTTCGAAGGGTCTCGGTGCATATGGTATGCTGCACACCTGTAACATTAATGAGTTCAAGTGCCAAACCTTCTTCTAGGAATGCATTCTTAGCCGATGTGAACTGTGAAAGGGTATAGGGTGCCAGAGTCGATATGTCTTGACAGACTTGATAGTACACCTCTTTCCCATCTGCCCATGTCGCGCGAAAATCCGGGTGCACCGTAAGGTTATGCTTAAGGAAGCGAATGGCCCAGGGGCGAGAAACATAATTGACAATGTCTTTTTCATACTCAAAATGGACACAAAACTTAGCATTCAGCAGAGAATCACAAGCAATCATCATGCTGTTTTTTTTTGAGGGAAAATGCGTTACTCTCAGATTTCGCCTTCCAGTAGTTAATGGTTTTTTCGCTATCAAGCACACTGCGTCGGAGACCGTCTGGTGTATAGGGTTCATATCGAGGGTTCCTCTAGTGAGTTCTTGGATTGGTGCTGATTGATGCCGTCTTGATCTCGATGTTGACTACCGTAAAGGGACTCATGCTGCCAACTCCGTCAACATTTTAATTTCGTCTAGAGTTAGCTCCTGAGCGAATCGATTGCTTCATGCTTTTTGTGTGTGCAAGTGTTCTAGCCGAGTCGTGACAAGTAATGCCGTTAGTCCATGGAGAGCGCTGAGCTGCCAATATTTGGGCAGGAATTATTATCGCGACTTGAAACGCGGCCAACCTTGAACGCTCACCGAGATACCAACTTTTCCAGCAAGCGTTACGTAACGCTGTGTTCCCCTTCCCATTCATCATGGCGTGCTCGCTAAGATCTGAACCTGCATGTACCGAGCTTCGCGATCAATTCATGCGTTGTCGCAGCGCTTAGCATGTAGCGGATGGAGATCCCGCATAGCGCCAGGGCCCGGTACTGCTCGAGATCGATATCGCAGGCTGCGGTTGGGATACGAGTGCCCAGTTGACATGCAGTGAGTAGAGTCGGGTGCGCGGTTCGAAAGCGCCCACAGGCAGTTTTTACACCCGGTTTGTTCATTTGCATGTCTCCTGGAAGCGCTGGCTCAAGAAGTTCGGCAGAACGACGGGTAGGAGCCGCGGCGCGCCGTAACACTGATCAAACAGCCCCAATCGCATTAAGGGTTGCCACAATCCCTCGCTTCAAGTCGCGATGGACACTCGGGCTCCAGTGAAAACTGAGCGAACCGTCCTCGCATTCATCGTCGCCGATGATCATCCAGAACTCCAGACCATCGAAACCTCAAAATCTATCGATCATGGAATAGCTTTTGTCTTAAAAATCAACTGGTTAACAAATGCAGAAACTTTCGCTTTTGTTATAGGGTTCTGGGCGAACCTTTAGATATCGGACTTCATGGCGAACCGGTGTAGTCGAACTACATTCTTTGTAGTGCTACTACATCACTAGGTCGCCACACACTTCGTGGCCTCATTAGCATCGGGTTGTACGTAGGAGTGGCTTTTTATGAGACTCACTGCTTTGGTTCCACCGGAGATCCGGCGAGCGCGTGCTATTGCGTTCTCAATTTGCGTCGCCAAGGTATATGGGTGCGCGAGCGATTCCCGGGCAGTGGCTGCCCATGAAGCCGCACTCGATATCACAGGGCTTCCTGGTGGTGCAGCTTCGCCGGAACTCTTGCGGGTCTGGCGCCGCCGGTTCAATGGAGCTGTTGCCTGTGAGGCGGCTAGAGCCACGCTGTATCAGCAATTTCCGAGCCTTCGAGCTATTTTTAATTCATCGCTGTGGTTACTGTTGAGGCATGAGTGCCAGCAGCAGGCCATTGAAGAGATGGCAAGCGGCACGCGCTTGGATGGCAAGGCTCTGGAGGTATTTCAATCGAGGTCGTTGCCTCAGCTCTGCACCTCTCCGAACTGGCTCTTGCTTGCTCCCCTGCTTGCGATTCTGAGGTGCCCCGCTCGTGAGTGGCATACCCAGAAATGCTGGTTGCGAAAGAACTTCGCAGCTTTTTGCGCCTTGATGTGTCTGCGACCGCCGGACAGGAAGTTGGCGGTTCCGCTTTGGAACGCGATCAATTTCTTAGTGGAAAAAGGGTTGTTGGGAGACATCGACTACTGGCCCGCCAGTGCAGAGTCTTTTGAATTTGTCTTTCAGGGGCAGATCCGTTTAGGGGAATGCCTTATCTGCCAGGGTTGGGCACCTGGATGGACCGACGACTGTCTCGTTTGGCTTTGGTACCTGGGTGAGCGCTCTTACATCAGCACCGTGTCGGCCCTACGATCGTCTGCCGGCGGAGTTTCCGTCGATAGGCCGGATGACCTGAACATGCGCGTCAGGCGCACATTGGCCAAGATGGCGAGTACGATCCTTATCGTTCCTGAATGAGGGGTACCCGTCCGGTCAACACACCTTCGGCGGAGGCGTCAGGAAGGTGTATTGGCCGGACGGATACCTTGACTATCGTGAATTCTCGTAAATTTACTGTCCACATTTCATGGAATGTGGACAGTTGTCATTCAGGAGTCCGCAGCAGTCAATGGGTATGTTCCATACACTCTATATCAGCAGAGCGGGAATCTGCCGTGTCGTATTGTGAAGGTATGCCAGAGTCGCCTTGCGTGATGGGATCACTCTGAGCGCTTCCTTAAAACGTGTACCTTGTCGCAAGTCGAGAATCTGTGGACTGGCTGCCATTTCAAGAGACTCCGCATCGAATCCATGCCGCAGCTTCGCCGGTACTCTTGCGAGTCTGGCGCCGCCGGTTCAACGGAGCTGTTGCCTTTGAGGCGGCTAGAGCCACGCTGTATCAGCAATTTCCGAGCCTTCGAGCTATTTTTGATTCATCGCTGTGGTTACTGTTGAGGCTTGAGTGCCAACTGCAGTCCACTTCGCGCACCGCATTGACCAGCGGCTGCAACTGCACACCACAGGCGCTCTCCCATTGAGCAAGCGTCGAGCGCGGGACAGCCAGGCCGGCGTGGCCAAACTTGGCTTCCTGGCGCTACAACGGCAGATGGTCAGCAAGCTTCGCAATCATGACGTGGGCCAGCAAGCCCGCTGTCGGGGTGCCCTTGTCGATCCTGCGCCGGCACTGGGGTCTGAGTCAGTGTTTCGAAACTGTCGCAGATCCATTTGCCACGCATTGCGAAACCTCGGTGGTTTATGACTTCGGCCAAAGTTGCGTTGGCGAGGATGCACGTAACTTCCTGCAAAATTACAGGTAAGCGCTGTGCGCCTGCCCACCTCGCGGTGAGGCTTCTTTCGCTCATATTTTAGAGGGCTTAGCCATCAAGATTAGGCGTCTCAGTCGCTCAGTACCTTTGCATCGGCGGAGCACAGGCAAAGTGACCTCATCACCCACAGACCTATTGGCCTCATCCGACACTGTGAATAAACCCGGTTCGCGGCCGCGCGAGAATGCACATTTTTTTGCATAAACTCTGCGTCGCCCAACCTCAACAATTCCGGGCCTTCCGTGACTTTTTCACGAGCAGTTTGCTACGGCTTTCTGCACATTTTTTTAAGGTGTTCTTGCACGCTTGTATGCGCGTCATTTGCTAGCCGATTCGCGGCCGCCCGGCCTTGCGATCCCCTAGAAGGTGCACACTTCGCCTCGGTGATAAATCTCACCCCGCCGCGCAGGCGCGTCCGAGATAACTAGCGCCCCTGTGGTGGGTTATTGATCTGATGGGCTGTGTGGACAGGTAGGGCATTGAGTACTCGATGATTTTGCGGCTCTAGCGGTTACAATCGGGAAGCCTCATGTCAGTCGGGCTAAGAAAGTCTTTTATTTTGAGATTTTTTGGAATTTTCTTCCCTTTCATCAGGACTGAATCCAGCGTATTCCGTCCCCCGCTTGTGTCGTTAGTGCGTCAGCTATCCAGGGGCGCTATAGGAATTTAGAGATTAGCGATCAAACTACGCCCCAGAGCTGCCGTGAAGGAACGCTGGTTTACCACTTTTGCTATACGACTGTGCTCACCGCAGCGGATGTACGTTACGACGTCCGGGGCTATCTCTTATCTGAACTGGTGAGCCTTTGCTTGAGGAATCGCGCTTCAGTACCTCTGGCCTATCGCGCCCGTTACGAACGCTACGTGCAAAAAGAGGCTATGGCGTTCGTGGAATCGTTCAGCGCTCAGTTACTATTTGGCTCGGGACGATTCTCTCCTCACGAGTACCGTTACAGGATCGCTCCTGTGAGCCATCATCACTGCAGGTCAGCCTACCCCAATGCGCTCAAGGACGGAGGGCCGTGTGGGCATGTTGGATCCACTCAGCATCCATCTTCGTCAATCCCAGTGCGTCCCAAGTCGAAGCGGTAGCACCTGGCAGTGCTCATCATCGGTATTTTTCTAATCATTTCGGGCTTAGGGAAGGAGGGTTGTGTAACATGACTAAGTTTAGAGTTATCGCACTCAGCTCGCCATTTCCTGACAAGTGTTGGAGCCTGAAGCATCGCTGCCTTATGAGACGTCGCGAACAGATTTTGACGACGGCTGAGCAGGTGTTCGGCAAGCGTGAACTGGCTGAAGTTTGGTTCATCAAGCCGGCGATAGGGCTTAGCCGGCGTCAGCCGTGCATGCTATTGGAAACCGATCAGGGGTACTTGGAGGCTGCGGATTTCCTGGTACGGCTCGATTACGGTGTCTATTGATACGCCACTTATACTCTAGGTAGCAGGTGCGGCCTGCTCCGATGCTGACCCCGTCGAGTACGATGCGACGAAGCGTTTTGTCATGGCCATCGAGCAGAAGTACTATCTACCCAAATGTCATAACACAGGGGCGTTTATGAAGCAGGCCAAACACGAACCCAAGCCTCTGATGGCCGCTCGCTTTCAAGCAGAAGCACGCCAGGTACTGGCAAAGCGCAGCAGCCAAGGTCGCTTTATCGATATTGCCCTTTCTAAAGGCCGGGATATTGAGCCTGTAGGGCGTATGGCAGGTTGAGTCCTTCTGCGAAAAATGGCCGCTCGGGCTTATGTGCCCTAAATTCACACCATCATTGTGGTTAGCGAGCAGCCGGCCCAGCCTGATCTTTTACGAAGATGTTCTGAGTATCGACATGGCGAGGTCCGATGCTGACCCTGTAATGTCAGCTACTTCGCTAACGCTGATAAACGTTTCATGGGCTGGTATGTCTATGGCTTGGCAACGTCAAGGCCAAACGTTGATGTAGTCCATCACCCATGCCGCGCCCCGTATGCCTCGCTCTGGGCTGCATCCAGTACCCGCGCCGGGTCGTCCACCATTACGTCCTTCGGCATCTGGCCTCCCAAGTAGCTGTTGGATGAGCCGAACCAGAACGCCATAGCCCATTCAGGCTTGCTGGAGCCGAACGTTGTGATGATGGCTGCCAATGGCGAAAAAGGGCAGTAGCCAAGCGCGCGGTCAAAGGCATACAGGGGGAAGTATTCCTTGTCTTCATGAGCCAGCGAGAAAATCTTTCCCGCCCGTTTCCACGCCATGAGTTCAAGAGTGCTTTGCTCCGTGCTCAACTGAGCCAGCACTGCGAACGCTTCGGCAGTCACGAAATCACCGCTTATTAGGAGCCGTGCTTTGCCATTTTCTAGCATCGCCGCTTCACGGGAAAGGGTGGGGAGCATAGACATGGATATCCGTCCGGTGATCAGTGGTCGCCTACCACTCAATTTAACGATGTGATCCACGAGCCCAACCATCTGGCTTGCGCGGGCAGGACCCTGCGTCGTGAGTAGGGGCCGCCAGGTCGCTGCGGCAGGCTAGCCTAGTGCTTGAGTGATATGAGGCTATCCGGAAATTTTTTGTTCAGACAGATTCGGTCGTCAGATTTTTCTTAAGCGGCCCATGAAAATCTTAATTTCGGGAGTTTTTCTGCATTTTTTCTTAACTTTCATATCATGCATGCGCTGACGCACACACCGACGCTCGCGTTAGGTGGGACGAATCCGTGCCAGGCTCAATTCGTCATTGAATTGGGCTGTCGGATGATCCCGGCTCAAGCAAGCCTTGCAGGCGTGCCAGTTGTTGCGCCTGCACACGCAGGAGGCGCTGGTCATGTCGGTGGGCCAAGAGGTAAGACCTGGACTTCTCGCGTAGCAAGGTGATCTCGCTCGCCATTATTTCTTCCTGCTGATGCGCCTGGGTCATGAGCAGCTTCTCGGCCGCCAAGTGCTGCTGCGCGACGTTCAACTCACGCTCGAACTGACGGAGCTGTTGCTGCTGGTAGCCCTGCGTACTGTTCGCGCGTTCCAAGTCCCGGTAGAGCTGCATCAACTCTTCCTGACGGGCAGCGAGTTGTTCACGCAGCCCCCGCACCTCGGTTTGCAGCTGACTGAACTGCTGATCATGCCGCTGCAGTTCTTCCTGGCGTTGCAACTGATGCTGTTGGCGAAAGTGCTCCAGCGATTCACGCGCCTGTTGATGTTTGCCCTCGAGCGATTGGATCGTCGTCGCCCGCTCCTCGAGCAGCTGAAACTGCTGCCGGCAAGCTTCTTCGAGACGCCGTCGCTCGCCTTCGGCCAGTTGCAGTTGACCCGTCAGTTGCACTTCACGCAGACGCAGCTGCCGATGGGTCTCCATCTCAGCGGTGTGTGCCGCTTGCAACTGCTCGAACCGCGCCGCCTCCACCGCCCGCTGCTGCTGATAGGCCGCTTGCTGCCGCTCTAGGCGGGCGCGGTCAACGGCGACGGTGGCCTGCGCTTCGTTGGCCAAACGCTCAGCTAGACTCTGCAGCAGCGCCTGCAATTCTTCCGACAGATTCACCTGTGGCGGATGGGGTTCTGCTACGTCCAGCTCGCGCAGGTAGCGAAGGATGGTGGTCTTCGAGCCCGTGTGGCCGAGCTCTGCACGTACGGCCTCGATACTGGGTGACAGACCACGGGCGAGGAGGGCATCACGTGCTCGCTGCACGAGGGCTTTGTTGATACCGGCGCGGGCCATGGTTCTGCTCCCACTTTTTCGTACTGTTCAATCAGTATGGAAGTACACGTGTACAGGCGCCTGATCCGGTACCAATAATCGGACAGACTGACGTTTGAGAAGCCAAGTTTCTCGAACGTGATGGCGCTTTTAGCGGTTATTTGCCGCTTGCGGGGGTACAGACGGAGGCGGTGGTGGACACTTCGCCCGAGCGTTATCTCCAGGCCGCGCGTCGCGCCAGTACCGAGCGACGCTACGCCCAGGCCATCGCGCACTTCGAGACGGAGTGGGGTGGGTTGCTGCCGGCTTCCAGCGAAAGTGTCGTGCGCTACCTCACGCATTACGGCGACCAACTGACGAGTCGAACCCTGCGGGTGAATCTGGCCGCCTTGGCGCGCTGGCACCAGCAATTGGGCTTTACCGATCCCACCAAATCCTATCGGGTGCGCGATACGCTGAAGGGGATTCAGGCGTTGCATCCACAACCGGTGAAGCAGGCCGAGGCCCTGGCGCTTGAGGAGTTGGAAACCTGCGTCGCCCAATTAGCTGAGGAGCTTGCCGATCCGCTGCCGGTGGTGAGACTGCGCGCAGCCCGTGATCAGGCGCTGATCCTGCTGGGATTCTGGCGGGCGTTTCGCAGCGATGAGTTGAGTCGGTTGCGCATCGAGCACATCCAGTTGCGCCAAGCGCAGGGGCTGGAGCTGTTCCTGCCGAGTAGTAAATCCGACCGCAGCAACCGCGGCCGTGTGCTCAAGGTGCCGGCACTCAAGCGTTTGTGCCCGGTCGCGGCTTATGAGGTCTGGTTGAAAGAGAGTGGGCTCACCGAGGGCGCGCTGTTTCGCGCTATTGATCGCTGGGGGCACGTAGGAACGCAAACGCTCCACGCAAATAGCCTCTCTCGTCTATTACGTCAGATTTTTCTGCGCAGCGGCGTCGACCCGGAAGGCTTTTCGGCACACTCTCTGCGACGCGGCTTCGCCACCTGGGCAAGCAAAAATCAATGGAGCAACAAAGCGCTGATGGACTATGTCGGATGGCGCGATGTGCAATCGGCTGCGCGTTACATCGAAAGTGATGCGCCGTTCGGCGAATGGGTTCGCTGAGGGAGCAAGATTGCATTGGAGCATGCACAGTACTCCGTTGCTCTCTACTTGCCTGGCTCTGAGGACAGTGTACTCAGGCGTAGAGGTATTTGAGACCGCGATAGACAACTCAAATCACCTAGAAGTCAGTGGTGGTGGCACACAGCCACCTTTCTGTGCAAGTATCTGCTTTCACTTGGGACACAGTGCGCCCACCGGGTGTCTTGGCTACGAAGAACAGCAGGTGTTTTAGCCGTCTAGCCAACCAGATGATTAATCTCGTGCGCAGGCCGGTCAGCGTTCTTGTCGTGGCTGGCGGAAACCGTGCATGGCGGAGCGTTGCTACTGCTCTAATTGCCTTCGCTCGGATCAGCCTGGTCGATGCGTCGGTTGGCAACCGTGAAACCTATGATCTTAGAGATTTGAGCCTGCCGCAGGATAATAAGGAAGGGATACCATGAAGATCGATTTTCCCAAACAATTGGACAAGGATTGCCTAGGTGATTTTTTTGCTCAGTTGGCCGAAGCTAAGGATCACCCAGAGCGGGTAACCATCAATTTTGGCAGCCTCGAATTTTCCACACCAACCTCAATGCTCGTTGTCGGTGTGGTTTTGCGAAATTGGGTGGACTACCGAAAATCGCTAGGTTTAGAAGTTTGGCGCTCTGAGCTTACCGATGCGAATTTGGCTCAAACCTACTTGATGCATTTGGGCTTCTTCGATTTTATTGGTGTCCAACAGGGTAAAAAGGTGGGAGAGGCAAAAGGCTCGCAGACCTACCTGCCCATCATCGCGATCGAGAAACCCGCCGATGCAGCAGAAGCTGGTGAGTTGGAGGTCTGGTACGATTCGATTCAGACAGTATCTAGAAAGCTGGCAGGCGTTTTGGCTGGTTCGCACGATGAAAGTAACGAACTACGCCTCTACACCTACGCCATTCGTGAAATCATACGCAATGTATTTGAACACTCTGGCGCCTCCGAATGTTTCGTTTGTGGTCAGCGCTGGTCCAATGGGGCAGCTGAACTCGTAGTCGTGGACGAAGGTATTGGTATAAGTCGTTCGTTGCGTGCGGCCTACGAAATTGCTGATGATCAAGAAGCGCTAAAGCAGGCAATTCGACCGGGAGTGAGTCGTACAGCGAACCTAAGTCAGGAAGAAAATATCTATGATAATTCTGGCTTTGGGCTTTTCGTGCTAAGTGAAATAGGTAGTAATTTCGGTTGGTTTCTACTGGGCAGTGGTCAATCCAAACTGCTTGGAGAGAAAAAGGCTTGTTCTGTGTCTGTATCTTCATTTGATGGGACCTATGTGGGCCTTCGCTTGAACAAAACTCCGTCCGATATGATTGGGCTTTTAAAAGATATTATTAATGCGGGGGAAGAAGAAGCTGGGCTCAACGGCATTGCGAAGAAAGCCTCGGCTATGTCGAAATTGGGTTGAGCCTGTGCTCTGTTCCTCATGGATTAAAGAGTATAGGAAATTGCTGCATCACATGAATTTGTACGTGCATAAGCGGATGCCTAAACCTCAGGTGTTAAGGGCGCTTAAAGATGTACAGGGCGTCAATCCTTAAGGTCGACGTCAGGTGAGGTTAGAGATTGAAATGATGAACACAGTAAGCATCGCTGAGCATAGCGCCTCTTGGAAGCTTCAGTACTCGAAAGAGTACAGTTTAATACGCTCGGTAGTCACTGCTACAACCGTGTACGTTGATCATGTAGGCTCCACATCCGTACTTGATCTTTCTGCCAAGCCTATCGTTGATATTTTGATATCTGTGGGCAGTTGGGGTGAAGTTGATAATCTAATCGCGCAATTGCAATCGATTGGGTACCGCCTGAGTGAGCGATGTGACAATACGCCGCGATTATTTTTGACTAAATATACTTTTGATGGTACGGGCTCATTCCATGTGCATGTGTGCAAGCCACACAGTCGATGGGGTCGGGATATGTTGGTGTTCAAACACGAACTTATTTCTGATGTGGAGCTTGCCCAAGATTATGCAGATTTGAAGAAGCACTTGGCAGGTATCCATCATGATGATGTTCAAGCGTATGCGGCAGGCAAGAAAGACTTTATTGAAAGCAGGTTGAAGAAAGTGGGGGGTGAGTTTAGTATTAATGGTCTGCTGACGCGTCAGCGAGCCGAGTCTAACAAGTCGGAGAAGCTACAAATTGCCATGATGGCTGTTCAGTTTCTGATTGCGGTGATTGCAGCAGCTTCTGTGTATCTCAATAATAATAGTTATTTGTTTGGGCTGGCGGGCTTAGGGTTTGCCCTAATGCTGATATGGGTGTACTTGAGTCAAGGGCAGCTTTCGCATCGGGCCGCGGGGGATCAAGCGCGTCGAGCGGTGCTTTTAATGAGCGGGCTGAAATTAGAACTTTCGGCAGGACAGCAGCTTAGAATTAATGAAGGTTTTAAGGTGCCGGCACCTGTTGGTGAGTCCAGGCGCGAAGAAGACCACTTTGCGACTCGAGAAGCGCCGGGTTATAAGCGATTGGCTGAAATGATTGAAGAGTCCTCCTACTGGACGCGAGATCTACAGACAGTCAGTTCTAGGGTGATGATCTGCGCGCTGCTGTTTCTAGTTGCACTAGTGCTTGTCGTTAGCGGTGCGGCAGTTGCCTCGCTAGCTTCTGACAGTTTAGTGTCCCTGTCTAGGGGCATCATAGCCATCATGGTGTTTGTGGTTTCATCCGACGCGCTCGGTTTGGTGCTTGCATATAGAAGCTCAGCGAAAACGATTGACGAAATTTTCAAACGCGTTGAGGCAGCAGCGGCTCGCAGCTTTGAAGAGTCGGATGTCCTGCTCTTGATGACTGACTATAATGCGGCAATCGAACGGGCTCCCAGTACACTTCCCTATGTATATAAGCTAAGCAGAGATGGGTTGAATCGCCGCTGGCAAGCCTACGTTGAGGCTAAATTAAGGCGCGATGTTAAGACGGACTCGGATACCAAGCTCGCTACGAATCTCCATGACCCCGTCGCACCTTGAAGGTTAATCGGCTGGCTGGAGCACTGCTCCGACAGCCGATTAGGTGGGCTGAGTTAATAGTGTCCCTCCAAGACTGGAGGGACAGATCGACATCGGTTGAGCAACGTAGTGTCAATTATGCTGCCGGCCCTGCGGTTAAAAGTTGTCGCGCCGATAGCGGATGGATCGGATGAGCAACTGGCCTTCGCCGTCGAAGAATGGCTCCGTCAGTGGGTTGGACTCGTCGACTTCCAAGGGCTCGAGCGCTTCCGTGTTAGGCGGCACTGCTGGCGCCTCCTGCAATTCTTCGCGGAGACCGTGAACTCGCAAGATCTGTCCTTCACGAATGGCCTTCTTCAGGATCTTAAGCGGCTGACGTTGTACCAGCTTAATTAGGGCCGGTTTGATTTCGAGGTACAGTGTCTGTCCGCTCTGATCCCGTTGGTTCACACGTCGGCCAATCAGATGCGCGCTTTGCCATGCAGTCTCTTCAATGATTTTCAGGGACAGGCTGAGATCGACGCGGTCGGGGGCCGGCGGCAGTTCGATGCGCATGGCATAAATGGCTTCGGCACCGGCGCCTTCGTAGCACGTGAACTGACCCTTACGCGCACGCTCCATTACTTCTACGGCCAGGTCAGGATTATCTGTCTGCAAGGTACAAAGGGTCTCAGAGGGCTCGGGCTTGATCTCTATCCGCAGCTCGCACTCTAAAGCTTCGCGTGACGCCGGACAGAGAAATAGCAGGTCACCCCAGCCTGCCGGCGGCGGGCTGATCCAGCCAGCAGTCACCGCGCCCCCTAGCAAGTCGCTGCACAGCCGCCGGTGATAATCCTCATATTCCCAGTCATGTCGTTCCAGGCGTGGGGGCACGTTGAGCATTTCTATCTGCATCAGTTGACCGTCGAAGAGGACGACTTGATAGCGGTTACTGTCTTCGTCTGAAAACTGCACGTATTGCGGGCGCAGTGGTGGGTGGTTGATTGAAGTCGGGCAGGGCATGCCAAATACCAGATAGGCGTGGCCTTGGTAAAGAAACGGAATGAACTCCTCACCCTCATCGTTATACCGGCGCTCATGTAACCAGCCTTGCAGGCACTGAGCAAACCAGGCCCGATGCTGTTGCATGCGCGAACATTCAGTAATCATTGGTTCCATGAAATCCGGCAGATCGTCACAATCATCACCATGTTGATACGCCAACAGATAGTCTCGGCTCGCCAGATACCACGGCTCGACATCCCACATGATCTTGAGTTCATGGCCGAACGGCTCAGCCGTGCTTGCATCGACCGTAATTGCTTCATCAAAGATAAACAAGCGAGGCCAGAAAATACGGGTACCTAGCAGCTGCAACTCGACGCCGTTAATGCAGATGCGACTCTGAATGATTGCCTGCGGATCTGGGCCCATGTCGGCAGGTTGCCACTTGCTGGGTGTAATTGGCTGCAACACATCCGCCAGGGTCACTGGCTCACCCGGTACTGCAAATACTTGTCGCAACGCTTCGCAGAGTTCCGGCAGGTTACGGTTGGTGAGGATCAACTGGCTGACCGAGAACGCTAGTCTGCGCAGGTGCTTCGCCAGATACGCTGCCGCGATCGGCGATAGTGGCAATTCCGCCAGCAGCAGAGCATGCTGGAGAGGCAGCTCTTCGCTTAACCGCGCGCACAGATCCGACCAGTCGGTACAGCCGTACGGACCTCGAGCCAGGACATATTTAGCGGTCGTTAAGTCGATGTCAAAGATATCGCGCAGGCGCTTGGCCTGAACCTTGATGCTTTCGTGCAAAGACGCAGGAATCATGAGTTTTCTCCGTTGCTCCTTCTATGGAGCGACATCGGAGACGCCCACCCGCCATCCCCGATGCCCGGAAAGGCTCAGGTCAAAAGACTACAATGAGGGTCATGGTTCGATTCGGTTAGCTGCGGCCAGCGAGGCCTCTAGGGGGTGGGCAGCCCGTCGACCATGTCGCGACGTGCAGCCACGCTATCTCAAACATCGGAATCCCGCAAGCAGGGGCATTTCCTTTCACACGTTTCTCTGTATCTGACACCTAGATTTTGCTGAGCTCCCGCGGCTGAGGTCTGCAACCGGACGTGCCGTGCGAATGTATATAAGCGCACAGACTTGAACCGCTCACCGGGTTGGGCGTGGCTGGCCTTTTCATGACCGCTAAAAGTTTCCACGGCGGTTTCAGGCACTTTCGCAGAAACTGTATTCTGGCAATGTGGCAGCATGCTAGGTGGCCTGGCGAGCAGGGAACTCTGAAGCAGCACGCGTATCTCGCCTGGCCGGGAGTGGATTAATTGATCGGTGTGATCAACGTCCCATCAGTGAGGAACTGCCTTAAATTGGCCAGCACGAGATCTGCCATCGCTTGGCGGGTTTCATGTGTGCTACTGCCGAGATGTGGTGTTAAAACGACATTCTCCATAGCAGTCAGTTCTAATGGGACATGTGGTTCATTCTCAAAGACATCTAGAGCTGCGCCTGCAATTTCCCCGGATTGCAGCGAGGCGACAAGTGCTTTCTCATCGACTACTGTGCCGCGTGAAACGTTAATCAGATAACCGTTTCTCCCTAGTGACGCGAGAACATCTGCATTGATCAGATGCTGGGTATGAGGTCCGCCTGGGACAATTACGATGAGATAATCTGCAGCGGTTGCGAGCTCAACAATGGAGTCATAGTGGGTATAGTCAATATTTGCGTATGGCTCGCCTCGCCGGTAGTACGCTACGTTCATACCGAAGGCTTCTGCACGCTTAGCGATAGTCTTACCAATTTTTCCCAGCCCAACCATGCCGCAGGTTTTTCCTGTTAACTGGTGGCCCGCAGGAAATTTCTGGGAACTCCAGGCCCCTTGACGGATGAACCGTTCAGCTTGGCTAATGCGGCGGGTAAGGCAGAGCATCAATGCCATTGCGGCTTCAGCTACCGCATCATTCAGAACATCAGGTGTATTGCTTACGGGGATCCCACGGTCGCTGAGGTAGGCCGTGTCAATGGCGTCATAGCCCACTCCCATACTGCATACGACCTTCAGATTGGGCAAATGCTCGAGCACCTCAACTTCAGTGCCGAGCATGCCATTTGTGATCACCGCTTCAATCTTTCCACCCTCAGCGGCTCCCCAGGCAGCCAAGTCCTTGATCTCCGCACGATTGTGCACAATGAATTGCGATTTAAGGTCTGCCATAAGTACTGGGATATCAGCCCAGACCATGACATGCATAGCATTTTCACTCATGCGTTGCTCCACATTGGCAAGTAGATCAAGGGGTCGATTGCGATTCCATGCTAGGGGAATGGAAGGAGCTGTGCGCGTTAGGTTTTCTTTGTTATTGAATAGAAAATATTTCAATCGCGATCATTGACGGCACGGTGCTTTTATCAAGCTGAATTTTTAAAAACGGGAAGCTCTGCACAGTGCTGCTGGGGGCATTATCGAGAAGAATTTCTTTCCGACTAGGATAAAAAACCTCGTTTGCCCACTTGTCGAGGTGCCAACACAATTGGATCGAATAGGGCTCATGCCCAAGACCTGTCCTGTTGATGGAGAGATTTCAGCTATGGGCGCCACTCACAAAGCAATGCAGATCCTGCGTGCGGGTACATTGACGCTCGTTGAGGTGGAAACACCTGCACCTGGTGAGGGGGAAGTGCTTATACAAGTCTTGGCCTGCGGCATCTGTGGCGCGGATGGCAGTGCTATCGAAGGGCTTGACTCAAGCATGCAACTGCCACGGGTACCAGGGCATGAGGTCGTCGGACGCATTGTTGCCGTTGGTGCGGGCACCCCAGGCATGTGGCAAGTCGGCCAGCGGGTAGGTGTGGGCCGTTTGGGAGGGCATTGCAACCTCTGCGACCAATGCCGCCAGGGGCACTTTAACCTGTGTAGTGATCAGCCGGTTATGGGAAGTTCCCATGATGGTGGTTACGCGCAGATGATGATTGCTCGAGCCACCGGCTTAGTAGCCATTCCGGACGAGTTGGCCGCAGTAGAGGCAGCGCCTTTGTTGTGTGCGGGTCTCGCTACGTTCAATGCATTACGCAAATCTGGTGCACGAGCTGGTGATTTGGTGGCAATCCAAGGTATCGGCGGGCTGGGACATCTGGCTGTTCAGTACGCAAAGCGTATGGGATTTAAGGTGGTTGCGATCGGCCGCGGCAGCGATAAAGCAGCCCACGCGTTGGTGCTTGGAGCACATCACTACATTGATGCCAAGGTTGATGATCCGGTAGCGCTGCTCCAGCAGTTCGGCCGCGCGCAGGTGATTCTGACCACCATTACAGATAGCGCGGCGGTTTCCCCGCTCATGGCTGCTCTCGCACCTCAAGGTCGCCTGGTAATCGTAGGGGTAGGCAGGGAGCCGTTGACCATTCTGCCCAGCGCGTTGGTCGGTGGAGAGCGCAGTGTTCAGGGCACGATCACGGGGACGCCCTACGAATCAGAGAAGACTCTGGACTTTAGCGTAATGGCTGACGTGCGTGCGCAGGTTGAAACCATGCCGTTAGAGCGCGCCTGGGATGCGTATCAGAGGGTTAAGTCAGGCGACGTCAAGTTCCGCATGGTGTTGACCATGGATGATCAATCAATCGCGCAGTGATGCGCATGCACTTAAGGGGAACATGGTGCTGGTAAATACTCTAAAAGGCTTTGCATGGGTAGGGTTTCTTCTGCTGCTAGGGTTACCAGCTGCTAGCCTGGCAGCCGAAAACAGGGTCGAAGTCCAGGAAATTCGAAACGCGACCATCAAGGTCAGTTTCGATGATGTGACGTTCCTTATTGATCCGATGTTGAGTGCTAAAGGCGCCTATGCCGCTGCCCCTGGCGCTTTTAATGAACACTTACGCAATCCGTTGGTAGAACTGCCAGTCCCTGCCAACGAGATCATTAAGGCCGATGCTGTAGTGGTAACCCACTTGCACATTGACCACTGGGACGATGCCGCCAAACGGCTGCTTCCAAAAGACATCCCCATCTTTTCGCAGAACCAGGAGGACGCGGATCAGATCCGCGCGGCCGGTTTCATGGATGTACGTGTGTTGACCGATGGTGCTGAATTTAAGGGTGTACGCCTGTCTCGAACTGATGGTCAGCACGGTAGTGATGCAACGATGGCGGTGCGCGGTAAGCAGCTAGGCAAGGTATCAGGTGTGGTTTTTCAGCGCGCTGGATTCAAGACAGTTTACGTTGCCGGCGATACGGTCTGGAACGCATCGGTTGAACAGGCAATAGCGAGGTTCAAGCCTCAGGTAATCGTGCTTAATGCGGGGTATGTGCGCTTCAAGGATATTGAAGGCGCCGTGATCATGGGCAAAGAGGATCTTTCCCGCGCAGCTGCTGCCGCACCCAGCGCTTACATTGTAGCGAGCCACCTAGAAGCCTTAGGCCATAGCACCCAGTCACGTGCCGAGCTGATTCAATACATTCGAGATGCACGCCTGGATCCTAAGCGAGTACGAGTACCTGACGATGGTCAGGCTCACAGCTTCTGAAGTAGCCATTCGTAAAGGTACCTGACTCAGGTGCCTTTTTTTACGTGTGATGCAAAATAGAGGGCACTATGTTTATTGGATTCGTACCTGTTTTATTCGCGTTCGTCGCGACTCTGGTCTCATTTAAAAATCTTGCTCTTGCGCGATTGCTATGGGTCGCGTGTGCAGTGCTAGTGGTAATCTGGACATTTTGGCATGGTGCTCATCACATGTCCGACCTTAAGCAACTGGGGGCTTGGTAAATGACAGTTAAGTTGCGTGTTACTCAGTTGGCTCAACTTGAAATGGCTGCTTTGGGCGGCATTGGCCTTCTACTTTTGGCTGCATTTTTCTTTCAGCTGGTGCAGGGGGAGTTGCCCTGTGCATTCTGCAACTTGATTCGCGTTTGTTTTATGTTGCTTGGCTCGGGTCTGCTGCTCAATCGAATCTATGGGATCAATCCGTGGAATTATGTTCTGAGTGGCATTGGCGCCCTTATTGGCAGCATGTTGAGTTTGTTGTTTATGTTTGCTAAAGCATTGCCAACTACCAAGCCCACTGGCTCAGCGATTCTTGGCTTGCATATGTATACATGGACATTCATGATATTCACCGCCGCTCTGTTTTTTTGCCTAGTGATGGCCACCCTGTACGCTCAGCGAGATTCGCTGGAGAGCCCGGGTCACGCCTTAGACGCTCGGCCAACGTGGCACAAAGGGGTCATCGCGCTCTTCGTCGCTCTCGTTTTTGCAAATCTAGTTTCTGCGTTCCTGCAGAATGGTTTCGATCACTTCATGGCAGGGGGGCAGCAGCACTACAGGATGTTGTATGACGGTGACGTGATGAAGCCATAATCTCCCAGGTAGTTATTAGGGCTTAAAATACGCTGGAGCGGGCCGAGCAGGGGTGGCCCGCTTCCCGCTGCTGCTGATATTGAAACCTGCGTTTGTTCACCACTTCAGTGGTCGCAGGGTATGGAAGGTAAGAAACTGACCGTATTTTACATTGTGCTATTACTGTACATGTTGTGTTGCAAGCCAGCGCCTGGCCAAGAGATCCCAGAATCTGGCGCCTAGGGCCAAGTTGTCATCGTTAAAATCGTACCCAGGGTTATGCAGGCCGACACCAGATTGACCAAGAGGGCCGTTGCCTATCCAGCCGTATGCACCTGGTATTTCCTCCAGCATGAAGCCGAAGTCTTCGGAGGTCATGGCAGGAGGCAGTTCAGTGAATGCATGTTCCGTTCCCACTATTTCACGCATGACCTCAGCCATGAAAATAGCTTCCTGATCGTGATTGGTCGTATTCGGGTAGCTGCCAGGCAGGATGATCAGCTCCGCATTGGCTTGATGTGCTTGAGCAATGTGTGTGGCGAGTTGATGTAGGCGGCTTAGAAGATAGGTTTCTGTTTCCTGCTTTAGCGTTCGGCAGGTTCCATAGATACGTGCTGTATCAGGGATGATATTGGGTGATGTGCCTGCGTCGATCTTCCCCACCGTCAACACAGCGGCATCCAGGGGGTCAATTACTCTGGAGATTAAGGTCTGCATCTGACCAACTATGCTGCATGCTATGGGGATGGGATCTACGGTGGTATGCGGAAGTGCTGCATGGCCGCCCTGGCCCCGCACCAGAATTTCAAACTTTGTTGCGCCGGCCATCATTGGACCTCTACGTACTGCCATCTGCCCCTGCGGAAGCGCAGGCCAGTTGTGCAATGCAAAGATTGCCTGGCACGGGAACCGGTCGAAGAGACCATCATCCATCATTGCTCGAGCGCCGGCGCCTCCTTCTTCAGCGGGTTGAAAGATCAAACAGACGGTGCCGTCAAAATCTCGCTGACGCGTGAGCAGCTCAGCTGCCCCCAGTACCATGGCTGTATGACCGTCGTGTCCGCATGCATGCATCTGGCCCGCCACCACGCTTGAATGGGCGAACTCATTGATCTCCTGGAGCGGTAAAGCATCCATGTCCGCTCGGATACCAACAATGGGGCCAGGATCTTTTGCGCTTCGGCACTGACCATGAATGCACGCGACCAGACCCGTTACGCCGAATCCCCGTGTCACATCAATGCCGAGGCTACTTAGATAAGTCGAAATTCTCTCAGACGTGCGCCGCTCTTCGTATTTCAGCTCAGGGTGCTGGTGTAGGTCGCGACGAAAATTGACAAGTCGGAGCAGATCGAGCTCGGGCATGAATCCTTCCTTGATAGTTCTGAAGTGTTAGCTGTAAAGCGCTGTCAGGGGCATTGCCCGACTCAAGGATGAGGCGGGCGATGATAAGGATTTATTGCTCCAACAGTTTGAACAGGGGAGAGATGAACAGTATGGCACCAGCCAAGGCTACATAGATAACGTTAGCGGACTTGTACTTGTGTAGGGATGGCACGCGATACGTCAGGTAGCAGGGAATCAAGCATGAGACTAAAGCAAATGTGCCGATGGTCCATTGAAGCAATGACATGGTATTGATGTTTGCTACTACCCAGCACCATAGTAAGCCAATAGCGATAAGCTTGACTGTGTTAGGCAGCAGCTTTTCGATTAGCTCGGTTCTCAAGTTTAGTCGAGCGGCAATGTTCATAATGATGCCTGACAATGCATCATTGAACCCCAGGTAAACGGCAAAGAAGGAAGTCATCACTGCGGTTACACTTAATAGTACAGACAGGACGGCTAGTGTTGGTCCTGGGATGATCTGTGTCAGCAGCGCCAAGGCAGATGTATTTTGGCTCATGCCTGCTTTAGCTTGTTCAGGTGTTATGGAAAAGATGAATGAAAATGCGAAGAATAGTACTGCTCCTGCCAGGATCCAGTAAGCAAATCGACTGGCGCGTAGTGCCCTGTAGGTGGCGATTGCTGGATCTGTTTCGATTTTTCTGAACGCGACATTCATGGGGTTAAGGACAGCAATGAACACTATTGAGAAAAGCGCGAATGGTAAAGATACGATGATATCTCGGGCTAAGTCGATAATGCTGCCCTGCGCACCCAGGTCCAGGTTGGAGAGACTCCATTGCGGAATGAGCAAAGCACCCAGTGTGAGGATGGCGAGGAGCTTGAGAACGATGAATGGCCCTGAGACTTTAAATAGCAGTCGCTCGCCCCGCGAAGCAATGAAAACAAGGATTGTCAACAAGATCAGGGGGTACCACTGAGTCTGTGACAGGTCCAGGTCGGTTAGGCCGAAGTGTTTCAAATAAGTAGCGGAGTCATGGGTCACTGTTGCCGAATAACCTAGCATAGCTTTCAATATTGTGAAGAAGTATATTAGGCTGAGCGCAGTTCCCCAGTTTCTTCCCAGATATTGGGTAATAATGCTCGCATAGTCCTTGCACTCAGGCGTCTCGGAAAGTGAACGAATGTAAAGCTTTGTGAGCCAATACACAGCTGGGTACATAATTAACAGGGCAATTGATGAGGCCAATACTCCTTTGGCACTCATTTGCAGGGGCATGAATACAATGCCGGACCCAATAGCTGAGCCAATGCACATTATTACCCAGCCTGCATCATACGAGGTAAAGGGGGTCGTTGCTTTGCTGCTGTCTGGGGAAAGCACTTGCAGAGTTTCACTACTTAACACACTCAGCTCCTAACACTTCGCAGATTATTTTTAGTTCGAAGTTCGGCTGCTCCCTGGGGAGTCGCGCCGGGCTGCATGATTGAGTTTTCATCATGCTGATACACACATGCTCAGAGCATTTAATCGTGTTCCGGGTCGTGCGACTCTCGACGAAAAGTCAAATTGTGTAGAAGAAGCGTCATAAGCGGTCTGAAGGTCTTTGCTTTAGTGAGATTCATGACTGCGTTAGCAATATTCATGCTCGTCTATTGGCAGGCTTTTATTCGATATCGCGTGGCAGCTAGTCGAAAGACCGCCAGTCTGATTGTGCGTTCTAATGATGCGGTGAGGTGGCCCACCCAACCACGCTCTGGGTGTCTGTTCAACCAGGTCGCCTCGCACTATTTCTGCGTTTGCACAATAAAATAGGAGTTGCCTGCCCAATGGCCTGCCGTGACCGTTACAGCCTCCCTCTCTCGACTCAATCCGAAGCCGCAGCCGAGCGCTATCAAGAAGGTCTTGATCTATTGCTCTCCCTTTGGCCTAGCGCTGCGGAGGTCTTGGAAGAGGCAATCGTATTGGACTCGGCGTTTGCTTTAGCGCACGCCGCACGTGCTCGTTTGCACGCGGTAAAAGCGGAGGCAGCTGCGGCCAAAGCCAAAATCGCTCTGGCCAGTGACTTGGTTCAGCGTAACGGTACTGAGCGGGAGCGCAGTCACGTCAACGTGCTGTTTCTGGCCATCCATGGACAGAGCGCCCGAGCATTGACAGCCGCTCTAGAACATATAGATCGATGGCCGTTGGATATCTTGATTCTCGGGTTGCCACTGGGCGCGTTCGGATTGCTGGCATTTTCTGGTAGGCCGGACCACGACCAGGCACGAGTCGACTTGTGCGAGCGTCAATCGGCTCGCTTCCCCCAAGATGATTGGTGGTTTTTGAATTATCGGGGCTGGGCTCATGGAGAGAATGGAAACCTGGCGCTGGGCCGAGCGCTTACTCAGCGCTCACTGGAACTGCGTCGCCACAACGTCAATGCCGTGCACGCAGTTGCACATGTGTTGTATGAGGCCGGCGCAAGTGACGAAGCGGAAAAAACCATCGCGAACTGGTTACCCGAATATGATCGCAGTGGAGTGCTTCACGGTCATATTGCCTGGCATGGGGCGCTGATCGCTCTCGAGCGAGGTGACATTGAAGTCGCGTTGAACGTTTATTCCGAGCAGGTCGCGCCATCTGCTTCTCTTGGGGTGCCGATCAATGTGGTCAGCGATACGACATCTTTCCTGTGGCGAATGCATCTATACGGTCATGAAGTGCCTTCGGCGCTCTGGGCCGATGCTGCACGTTATGCATCAGGCTATTTCCAACAGCCAGGTTTCCCCTTTGCTGATTTCCATATGGCGATCGTCGACGCCGCATCAGGTAATCAACAAGCACTTGAGCGCCGTGCAGAAGGCCTGAGCACCTTGGTGCTGAATGGTGCCCTACAAGCAGGTGAAGTTGTCCCGGTGCTATGCCATGCCGTTCAAGCGTTCGCGAATGGAGAATATGCTCGCTGCACTCGAATCCTTGAGCCACTCGCTCATGAGGTTGTGAGAATCGGTGGAAGTGGCGCTCAGCGTGAGATAGCTCAGGATATGTTGCTGGTAGCCATGATGCGTTCTGGCGAGGTGGATAAAGCACGGAGGATTTTGGACGAGCGCCTTCACCGCCGACCGTCTCCACGTGACAGCCGTTGGTTAACCGAACTTGCTGCCGTTTGACTCAATTGCTGGGGAGCCTGACGCAGATCTATCCGCCCCCGCACGCAGCCAACCTATCCCCCGCCTGATGGGAAAAGTCTCATGAGTTTGATTGTAAGCGCCAGTTCCTCTGGCGCCCGCGGCTTGTTGCTGCGAACGCTGAGCCCGGTGGCCATTATTGCCATCGCTCAGCTTTTTGGAACCTCCCTGTGGTTCAGCGCCAATGGGGCCGCCGAGTCATTAATGGCCTCATGGCACGCGACGGCCGCCGACATCGGTTGGCTAACCAGCGCAGTTCAGCTGGGCTTCATCATCGGTACTTTGACTCTTTCACTAAGCGGCGCGGCCGATCGCTTTCGTGCGAGCACGCTGTTCGTGATTAGCGCGATTTCTGGAGCTTTGCTCAACCTAGCATTCGCTTGGCTCGCCGATGATCTGCTGATTGGTGCAGTGTTTCGCTTCGGGGTGGGCATCACACTGGCAGGGATCTATCCGATGGGCATGAAGCTAATCGTCGGCTGGGCCCCAGAGCGCACCGGACTCGCATTGGCGCAACTCGTAGCGATGCTCACCCTCGGCACCGCGCTACCCCATGCGTTGCGCTACGCCGGCGCTGACTGGTCCTGGCAATCAGTTATTACGGCATCGTCCGTACTGGCCACCGGAGGCGCTGCTCTGGTTGGGCTGCTAGGAGAGGGGCCGCATGCACGTAAAGGGATGCAGTCGGCACTTCCTTTGCTCAAGCGCGCTGGAGCGATACTAGGCGCATTTCGCATTACCAAGTTTCGTGCAGCGACCTTGGGTTATTTTGGTCATATGTGGGAACTCTACACATTCTGGACGTTGGTTCCCTTGATCATCAGCCGCATCGGGCTAGATACGGTATATCCCAATCTCGGCGTGTCGGGTTTATCTTTTTCCATCATGGCGTTAGGGGCGCTAGGGTCTTTGCTTGGGGGGCTGCTTTCGCATCGCGTGGGGAGTGCAACCGTCGCCCTGTCGGCGCTCTCTATTTCTGGCCTATGTGGCCTGATCTTCGTTGCTTTTGAGTCATCTTTGCCCGTTTGGGGGCAGTTAATTCTGCTCGGGGTCTGGGGCGCGGCAGTGGTCGCGGATTCTCCTCAATTCTCGGCGTTAGCAGCCAAGGCATGCCCTCAGGAGTCGGTGGGCAGTGCACTGGCAATTCAGAACAGCATTGGTTTTGCCATCACCGTCGTATCGATTGCGGCTACAACCTGGTTGTTCAAAAGTGCAGGGATCAATGCCTTGTGGCTGCTGCTGCCGGGCCCAGTATTAGGCCTTTTCGGATTCGCCCTTGCTAACCGGGCTCGTTGATGGCTGTAGCGATTTTACAGTTCACTGAAAATGGAGCCTCAGATGGCAACCCCGGCTTACCTGAATGCGTTACGTGCATTTGAAGCGGCTGCTCGGCATGGCAGCTTCACTGCTGCGGCGGTTGAACTGAATGTTACGCCTGCGGCAGTGGGGCAACAGGTTCGCAATCTAGAGGCCTGGTTGGGAACGCCCTTATTCGTCCGAGTAGGTCGGGGAGCGGCGCAGCTTGAGCTGACGCCCAACGCAGAGAGTGCTCTACCGGATATTCGCGGAGCATTTGAGCGTCTCGCTGTCGGCCTTTCACGTTTGAAAGAAAGCGGGTTGCGTAAGAGGCTGAACATCACGGTCAGTCCCGCTTTCGCCGCCAAATGGCTGTTACCTCGACTCGAGCGCTTTCAACAAGCCTGCCCGGCTTTAGATGTCCGCGTTGATACCAACGCCCGCTCAGTGGATTTCACTGCAGAGCGGGTCGACATTGGGGTGCGCTATGGAAATGGACACTGGACCGGCTTGACTGCCATAAAGCTGCTCAGTGAAACCTTGTTCCCTGTCTGTGCGCCGAGTTATCCGGGATTACAGAAAGGGACTCTCAGTGCCCATGCAATAGCGAACGGCACGTTGATCCATGATCTCTCCATGATTATCGATCCCAACTTCCCTGACTGGCGATCTTGGCTTGATGCCGCGGGATTGAGGAGTGTCAATGCGCGGCACGGGTTGGGCATCAATAATTCCGCTGCGGTGCTTCAGGCAGCCATTGAGTGCCAGGGCATCGCACTGGCGCGGAGCGTGATGGTGCAAGACGATCTCCAGACTGGGCGATTGATTCGACCAGTACTCGAGATGGGGGGCGATCTGCCCCTGGCCCAAGCTTATTACATCGTATACAGGCCCGAGTCCGCTGATGCTTCTCATATTCAAGCATTTCGCAATTGGCTACTCAAAGAGGCAGGATTTGGCGCGGTGGGAATTGATCCTCAGCGGTACAGCTGAAGGCCTCGATCCACAGCATCAATCGCGCCGGCCACGTATCCAGGGAATTGAGGTGACCATTCACTGCCGATACCCACGAGACATTGTTCCCATGGCCCACATGACACGGAAGCAGGAGGGGCAATTGCATGCTCTCCGGCGCCGACAAGATCTGCTGCAACTGCCGTCTGTACATCCATTGCCCAATCTTTGAAGAACTCGGCTTTGGGCACAGCCGCTTGCTGACCGAACATGTGTGTCAGTTGTGCTCGGCACAGCGCTCGGAGCTCGTTTTCGTGGACCGTACGACGGAAAGCGGCTGGCACGCCGACGAAGCCGAAAAGAGCGGCGCTTCCTTGTGGTATCGAGGCGTCATGAATCTCCACTAACGGTCCGACGGAGCTTCGAGCCGATCCTGACAAACCTTGTTCTCGCCAAAATGGTATTTCGTAAATGGCGAAGTATTTGGCATGCGGGGCCATCCACGTGGCAGTTTTTTTCCAGCTCTGGGAAAGCGTTGCCGGCAAGGCGGGCGTAAATTCGATGGAAGCCTGGACCAGCCGTGGGGGCATGGCAAGCAAGACGTGATCCACACTCCAGTTGGTAACAGTTCCCGTAGTGGCCTGAGAGGTGATTTCAACGGCTCTTTCCGAACGCTGTATGTGGGTGACGAGCTGGCCAGTGTGGATTCGATTAGGGTCAAGGTGCGCTTGCAGCGCTGAAACCACGGCGGCCATTCCGCCGCCTATGCGCATGGATGGAGGTGAGCTGCGATACCCGTTCATGCGACTGACGGGCAGCTCGCGTGACCGCTCGACGATCATGTCGCCAGTCTCGTACTGTGGGTAACGTTTCAGTCCTAGCTCGTGAATTACCTCACTCAGGCGAGGCTGATAGCCGGGCCAAAACCAGGAAGGCCCCAGGTCAAAAGCATCTGCAGCGGCATACACCTCGCTTTTCAAGGATGGAGACTGCCCGGGGAAAACGGTATGAATTCTTCCGCCTAAGGTTTCTCTAGCCTCTAGAACCACGTAATCCCAGATACCGCGTTTCTGAAGGGAGTAGGCCGCGTACAAACCGCTCAAGCCGCCGCCAATGATTGCAAACTTCGCCTTGTGCATCACACAGTTACTCCGGGGGAGTCGTTCAAGTGTCCGGTTTTGAGATATACCGTTGCGCCTTCACGCCCGGCTGTGAATCCGGGATTGAGACCTTGGGGCAAGCGCATCCAGCTGCCAGACTTCAATGACTGTTCGCTGCTCTCCACGCAGCCGGCGATTACTAGAAACTCAGCGCTCACGCCTTGTGGAAATTGGATGGCTTCACCAGGTAACAGAGCCTCTAGGCATACCTGTTCCGAGTCGTTCTCGAACAGTCGGCAGGTGCGCCGTCCCTCCAGGTATTGCCAGTTGGATAAGTCTCGAGTGTCGATGCGTACCGAGTCCTTCTCGTCCGGCTTCATCTGCCAGAGTTTTACGAAAATCGTTGCGCCTTCCAAACTTGAGGGTTGATGACTCGAACCGGGTGGGTTTCGGAGGTAGTAACCGGCTGGAAAATTTTCATCCCCCTCCGAAAACGTTCCTGACAGCACAAGAATTTCCTCGCCCCCGGGGTGAGGGTGCTCCGGGAAAAACGATTGAGGGGCGTAGCGTACGATGCTCGTTGCGCGGGCTTTTTCACCGCCACGTCGATCCAGCATGACGCGCTCTACCCCTGCTTGCGGGGAGGCTACCCATTGATAATTTTCAACAGCAACAAGAGCTGGTTGGGAGAAGTCCGCGTTTACGAGCATGTTTGTTTCCGAAAATGGTTACGGGGCCACGAAGGCCCCATAAGATTCAAACTTCAGGCAGTTGGGCATGGGCCTCAAGGACCCGGGCCGAGTACACCAGTGCTGCCCCAGCGTTGAGGGCGATAGCAACACCGAGAGCTTCAGTGATTTCCTCTTTGGAAGCACCCAGCTCCACCGCTTTTTTGGTATGAACGGTGATGCAGCCGTCGCAGCGGGTCGTGACTGCTACTGCTAGGGCAATCAGTTCATGGATCTTAGGCTGCAGATGGCCCGTTTTGGCGGCTGCACCGTCGATCGTACTCAGGCCTCGGACGATGTCCGGACTCTGTTTGGCCAAGTCACCTACGCGCTCGAGCAGGTCGGTGCGGTAGCCATTCCAATCCTTCATCATTGGGAATTACCTCAAAATGAGGTCGAGTGCCTGTGGCGCTCGACCTTCATTGGTCAAGCAGTTTGATAGATACGTACGTCGGGAGCAGCTTCGAGCAACGGTTTCAGGTTCGCTACAACATCGGCGGTGAAAAGATCGCTTTGCAGATACGCGGCAGCATGCTGGGCATTATCAAAGCCGTGCATTACCTGCACATCCTCGTCGCGGACCAGGAGCTCCTTGGATTTGGCGCCTGGAATGGTGTTGAGGAATGACGCTTTGTACTTCTCGTAAACACCTGCTGCAGTGCCACGATTAGCCGGGGCGATCTGAAGGGTGATTTGCAGATATACCATTTGCGTTTCTCCTGAAAAGTTGGGTGACATAACCAACGGGGTCGGTCTGACTGCAATGACGTACGTACTGTGTTTTAGTTGCGGCCAGCCATCACGCCGCCGTCGACATCCCAAATCGCGCCGGTCACCCAGCTGGATTTGTTGGACAGCAGGAAGGCGACGACTTCAGCTACATCCTCAGGGGTACCGACGCGGCCGATCGGGTGGAAGCTGTTGAAACCTTGAAGGGCGCTGTGCACTTCTGCCTTAGGAATGAAGCCTTCGTAGATCGGGGTTTGCACGACCGCTGGCGATACGGCGTTGACGCGGATGTTCTTCGGCGCCAGTTCCATCGCCAAATGCTGAGTCAGGGAGTGCAGACCTGCTTTGGCCATGGAGTAGGCCGAAGATGGGGTGGCAGCAATGGCTTGCTTCGCCCACATAGAACCGATGTTGACGATCGAGCCAGCGCGCTCGTTAGCGACCATGTTCGCGGCGACCTTCTGAGTGATGAAGAAGAAGGCGCGATTCAGCTTCATGTATTGGTCGTAGTCGGCGCCCTGGTGCTCAAGGAACGGTTTGGGGAAGAAAACACCTGCGGCATTCACGAGCAGGTCGATGTCCGCGTGTTCTTTACCGATCGTTTCGATCAGCTTGGCGACTCCTTCCTCATTGGTCAGGTCTGCAGTCAGCGCGGTCACCTGGCCAAGCGCGGACAGATTCTTACGCGCTTCTTCGGTTTTCTCAGGGCGGTTGCCTACGATGACGGCACTGCCGCCACCGGCGAGTACCATACGGGCTGCTTCCAGCCCCATGCCACTGGTGCCACCAACAACCAACAGTTTTTTACCCTTGAATTCATTGCTCATGTCGAACCTCTTTGCACCTTATGATTGGCAAGGTGATGATGGAAAGCTGAACCAGAGCGCTATGCTTTTGCCGGAGGGAGACCCGGTGAACTGGCTAGCGTCTGAATACGGTAGGGTCTTGGCGGGGTGAGAGAGCTGTGCTGGTTCGGAGTGATAGGAAAACTTTTTCAATCTGACCAGGCTCTAACGAAAGAAGCTTCACACCGGGCTGTTTCTACCTTGGCGTCGATTATTCGCGGCATCAGGTGCAGCGACAAACGATATAAAATGTCAGCCATGGAAAGAAAAAGTTTATCGATATGAAGATACCTATACACCTCAATGCCTTGCGTGCTTTCGAGGCAAGTGCTCGCCATCAGAGCTTTTCCGCTGCCGCTGCAGAACTGAATGTCACGCCAGCAGCAGTCGGCCAACTGGTCCGTTCTCTGGAAGACACGCTCGGCAGGCCTCTCTTTCACAGAGCGACCAGTGGTCGGGTCCGGCTGATTGCGACAGAGGCGGCAGAGCACGCTTTGCCGGATATAAGAGCCGGCTTTGATCGGCTTAGCTTGGGTTTGGAAAGATTGAAAGAAGGCACCACGAGTGGGGTGCTCACGGTGACCGTCAGCCCCGCTTTTGCGGCCAAGTGGCTGCTGCCTCGCATCGAGAGCTTTCATGCCGCTTGGCCCGATATGGACGTACGCTTAGACACCAATCTGCGTGTGGTTGATTTCGTCGCTCAGCGGATCGACATCGGCGTGCGTTACGGGGCAGGCCACTGGCAGGGTTTGATGGCCGAGAAATTGATGGAGGAGGAGGTCTATCCGGTCTGTTCTCCTAGCTTGTTAGCAGATCAGAACAGGCTGAAGTCACCAGAGGATCTGGCTCGGGAAACGTTGATTCATGATCAGTCGATGGATGACCGTTCTGACTTCCCGACCTGGACTGCCTGGGTGGAGAAGGCTGGAGTGAGCTGCATCGCGACTGCACGTGGTTTGCAAATCAACAACTCCGCCGCGGTCTTGCAAGCAGCCATTGACGGCCAGGGTGTTGCCTTGGCTCGTAGTGTGATGGCTCACGATGATGTCGCTGCGGGCAGACTCATCAGGCTCTTCCCTGAGATCAAGTTCCAGTCAGCCTTGGCCTACTACGTGGTGTACCGGGAAGAATGTGGAACTCTCCCAAAACTGAAAGCGTTTCGTGACTGGCTCTTCGAAACCGCTGCAAAGCGATGAGGTCTGCTCCGCGCGCGAGGGCAAGGCTGCTCCGAGACTCCTTCGTGCGATCTCGAGGTTCGTTGACTGACTTGGCAGCGATTGGAGTACCGAACGTTTTCACGTAGGGTGGAATCGGGTCAGTAGTACTACGTAGATGCACCCGCGTAGTACTGCGAATTTCCTTATTGGCTTGCGGCGGGGAAAGTGTTGGCGTCCCGAAATGGGCACGAACAACAACAAAAGCCGCCGTCGCCTCTGTCGCCACGGCAGGAGAAAATTCAAATGACCCAATTGGCTACCCGAATTGCCTGGTTCGCCGTTGCCCTGCTTGGCGCATTTGCGCTGGGCACCCTTGCCTTACGTCGTGGAGAGTCCATCAACGCGCTATGGATCGTGACTGCTTCCGTCGCGATCTACTTAGTTGCATACCGCTATTACAGCCTGTTCATTGCTAACAAGGTGATGCAGTTGGACCCAGCGCGAGCGACGCCTGCGGTCGTGAACAACGATGGCTTGGACTATGTTCCAACGAACAAGCACATCCTGTTTGGCCACCATTTCGCTGCCATTGCCGGTGCTGGGCCGCTGGTGGGACCGGTCTTGGCGGCACAGATGGGCTATCTACCGGGAACTCTTTGGCTGATTGCCGGCGTGGTTTTGGCCGGCGCAGTACAGGATTTCATGGTCCTGTTTATATCCACGCGCCGCAATGGCCGCTCTCTGGGTGAACTCGTGCGTGAGGAAATGGGTTCTATTCCTGGCACCATCGCCTTGTTCGGTGCTTTCCTGATCATGATCATCATCCTTGCGGTGCTCTCGCTGATCGTCGTGAAAGCGCTGGCCGAGAGCCCTTGGGGCATGTTCACGGTCATGGCGACGCTACCCATTGCGGTCTTCATGGGTGTCTACATGCGTTATCTGCGGCCCGGGCGGATTGGCGAAATTTCTGTGATCGGGGTAGTGCTGCTACTCGGTTCGATCTGGTTGGGCGGTGTCGTTGCAGCTGATCCGGTATGGGCGCCTGCTTTCACCTTTACCGGTTTGCAGATCACCTGGATGTTGATCGGCTATGGCTTCGTGGCCGCAGTTTTACCTGTTTGGCTCATTCTCGCCCCCCGTGATTACCTTTCTACTTTCTTGAAGGTTGGAACTATCGTGGCGCTGGCGGTTGGCATTCTGTTCATCGCTCCAGAGCTGAAAATGCCTGCCGTCACTCAGTTCATCAATGGATCTGGACCAGTCTGGAAGGGAGCTCTCTTCCCATTCCTGTTCATCACTATTGCCTGCGGTGCGGTCTCTGGCTTCCATGCACTGATCAGCTCAGGCACTACACCGAAGCTGCTTGCCAGCGAGGGGCATGCGCGATACATCGGGTATGGTGCAATGCTCATGGAGTCCTTCGTCGCGATCATGGCGATCGTCGCCGCTTCGGTGATTGAGCCAGGTGTTTATTTCGCGATGAACAGTCCGGCCGCAGTGGTCGGAGCGGATGTTTCAAGTGTGGCCGCCACGGTCAGCAGTTGGGGCTTCGCCATCACCCCGGAAGTACTGCAACAGACAGCCCACGATATTGGCGAACACACCATCCTTGCGCGTGCGGGCGGCGCCCCCACCCTGGCAGTAGGGATCGCCCAAATTCTGCACCAGGCATTGCCTGGCGAGAACACCATGGCTTTCTGGTACCACTTTGCAATTCTGTTTGAAGCGTTGTTCATTCTGACTGCTGTCGATGCGGGTACCCGTGCGGGGCGCTTCATGCTGCAGGATCTTCTGGGTAACTTCGTCCCGGCACTGAAGAAGACAGACTCTTGGACTGCCAACCTCATCGCTACTGCAGGGTGCGTAGCAATGTGGGGTTGGCTGCTGTACCAAGGGGTCATTGATCCGTTGGGCGGTATCAACACCCTGTGGCCACTGTTTGGCATCTCCAATCAGATGCTGGCTGGTATCGCACTGATGTTGGGTTGCGTCGTGCTGATCCGCATGAAGCGTCAACGATATGTCTGGGTAACCTTGATTCCAGCTGTATGGCTGCTGATCTGCACCACTTTCGCGGGCCTGATCAAGCTCGTCGACAAAGACCCGGCAATGGGTTTCCTTGCTCTTGCGAAGAAATACAGTGATGCCGCCGCTGCAGGTCAGGTGCTCGCACCAGCGAAGGATTTGGCACAAATGCAGCACGTGGTGTTCAACGCGTACACCAACGCTGCTTTGACTGCACTGTTCCTGTTCGTGGTACTGAGTATCTTGTGTTTTGCTGTTCAGGTTGGGCGCCGTGCTTGGATGAATGAAGAGCGCAGCGACAGCGAAACGCCATTCCAGCCGCTGCCTAGCGTCGTCGGAGCTCAGGCTGATGTTCAATGATCTGAGCAAGATGGGTAAGTATCTGGGACAGGCCGCGCGAATGCTGGTGGGTATGCCTGACTACGATGCCTACGTCGAGCACATGCAACTCAAACATCCAGGTAAGCCGGTGATGTCTTACGAAAATTTTTTCCGTGAGCGTCAGGAGGCCCGCTACGGCGGGGGAAGCGGACGTCCAATACGTTGCTGCTGATGATTTACTTGCAGGAGGAGCGCCACGATGATCGTGGCGCTTTTTCTTTCAAGCAGGGGCAGGCGACTGTCAATTTCAACGCGCTGTCCTAGCGCGTGACGGAGTGGTCATGCAACTCAAACACAAGATCGTCACCCTCAGTGTTCTGCCACTGATCATCTCGGTGTTCTTCATCTGCGTGCTGGTCTTCGCCCAAAGTCGCAAGCTGGAGGAGGATCAGGCACGACTGGTGGAAAGCAGCATCATGGCGGCCAAAAAAATGGAGTTGCAGAATTACCTTGGACTGGCGATGAGCCTGATTGAGCCGCTGTACGATGCTCCCCACGGTAGCGAAGAGGTAAAGCAGCGTGCACTCCAGATCCTCTCCCGAGCCAATTTCGGAGTCGATGGCTACTTCTTCGTTTATGACCAGAACGGCAAAAACCTCATGCACCCAAGACAGGCTGATTTGGTGGGTAAAGAGCTTATCGGTATGACAGATAAGAATGGCTTACCGGTCATCCAGGCGCTGCTGAAGAGTGCCCGGGGAGGCGATGGTTACCAGCTCTATGATTGGCAGAAACCTTCCACTGGCAAGGTTACGGGCAAGCTCGCCTACGTCATGATGTTGGACAAGTGGGGGTGGATGCTGGGGACCGGGATCTACATTGACGATGTAGAACTCGCGACCTTGAAATCAAGACAAGAGGTTGCATCCGGCGTACTCACCACGGTGCTGGCGATCGCGTCCTTTTCGCTGATAGCGGTCCTGGTGATTTTCGCGGGTGGACTCATGCTCAACGTAAGCGAACATCGGTTGGCCGACCGAAAGCTGTCTTCGCTCAATCAACGGATCGTAGGTCTCCAGGAGGATGAGCGCTCACGAGTGTCTCGAGAGCTGCACGACGGCATCAGTCAGGAGCTAGTCTCGATCAAATTTCAATTCGAGCTCGCGGGGATGGAATTAGCGAGTGGTCGGCCTGGAGGTTTGGACAATCTGCGCAAGGGGACGGCCAGGCTGGGAGCGGCGATTGGTGAAATTCGCCGAATTTCTCATGATCTGCGGCCGTCACTGTTAGACACCCTGGGCCTGTCCCCGGCAATTGAGCAGCACATGCGGGATTTCGAGCATAGGACCGCAATACGTACGCAGTTCGACTGTGGGCTGGATGCCGCTGGGGTCAATGCCGATCTGTCGCTTACATTCTTCCGTATCATTCAAGAGGCGTTGGCGAACGTCGAGCGTCATGCGAAGGCGAGCGCCGTTATTGTTTCGCTATCAAGACACCAAACCATGATGACGTTGAGGGTAGAGGACAACGGTGTCGGTTTTGATGTCAGTGTTGTCGATGAAAGCCACGGTATCGGGCTGAGAAACATTCGTGAACGTGTTGATCATCACCACGGCACATTCTCCATTGTCTCATCCTATGGACGGACGGAGTTGCAGGTACAGATACCACTCCCTGTTGTTTAAATACCGCTGCAGCGCGCATCTGAGGAGCTCATGAGCATTTCCCATCCCATTAAAATCGCACTGGTGGATGACCATGTGCTGGTTCGCGACGGCGTTAAGGCGCTACTCGGGGCGATTCCATACTTCGAAGTAGTGGGCCAGGCCGAATCAGGACAGGAGGCAATCCAACTGGTCAGCTCATGTGCGCTGGACATCCTGCTGGTAGACGTAGGTCTCCAAGACATGAATGGGCTAGAGCTGACGCGACAGCTGCGCAGCCTACACCCCGACATCAAGATTTTGATTCTGAGTATGTACGACAATCAGGAGTATGTTCGCTCCTCCATCACCGCAGGAGCGCTGGGTTACGTGCTGAAAAACGCTCCTTCCACTGAACTGGTGGCCGCCATTGAAGCCATTTCGGCTGGCGGGACGTTTTACAGCCCGGAGATTGCTCGCAAACTGGTGAGCAACCACCGGGATGAGAACGACCTGACACCCCGCGAGCTCCAGGTACTTTCGATGATTGCTAAGGGCTACAACAGCAAGGAGGCAGCGCGCGAGCTCGCGATCAGTGTTCGCACGGTTGAAACGTACCGTTTGAGTATCCGGCGCAAGCTCAATATCGATTCGCCTGCTGCCCTCGTGAAATATGCCTTGGAGCACGGTCTAGTCGCTCTGTAGGGAAAGCTCAAACCCGAGCGGGTGTGAAAGCATAGCTATACCGGGAGTAAAGAATAACTAGATTGTTTGATGGCGAGCGATCAATGAGCATTTCCAATTCACTGAAAAGTGTCTATTGGAGGCACCATGAATGAAGTCAGGGTTACACCGTGGCAGGATGGCGAGCCAGTGCCTGCCGAGCTGCTTTCTGCAATCAGAGCACGTCGTCCCAAGGGCGAACTGATCGGAATTGACAGGGTACTGCTCAAGAGCTTTCCGCTGGCAACAGGATGGAACGAACTACTGGGGCGAGTACGGGCAGAGTTCACATTGCCGTTGGTGCTTCGTGAGATGATCATGCTGCGTGTTGCAGTCTTGAATCAGGCAGAGTTTGAGTGGCATGTCCATTATCCGGCGTACATCCAGGCGGGAGGCACTCCTGCTAAAGCTCAAAAACTGCTTGATAGTGAGATTGCTGACGTTTTCGATGAAAAGGAAGCGGCGTTGCTCCGTCTGACTGATCAGTCAACGCGTAGGGTTGCAGTGGATGAGGTAGTGATTGAGGAGGTGAAGCAGGCTTTTGGCGAACAGCAAACGGTTGAAGCGGTAGCTACTGTGGCCGCTTACAACATGGTTTCCCGTTTCCTTGTGGCGCTTAATATTTGAGTCAGCCGCCTGCTGCAACCATGCCGAGAGACTGAATCTTGGTTTTAAGGTCCAACGAATAGGGCCGACTGTGAGGTCGGCCCTAAGTGTTATGCAACAGCTGTTTGACTGCTAGACGTACTGGCTCTCTATGGATCTAAATTTTAGTTCTCAAAGAGTTTGAATAGTGGTGAGATGAACAGAATCACACCCATGAATGTCACGTAGCTGACACTCAAGCTCTTGTATTTGTTAAGTGCCGGGACACGATACACCAAGTAGCATGGAATCAGGCACGAAACCAGTGCGAATGTGCCCACTGTCCACTGCAGGAAGGCCATGGTGTTGATGTTGGACATTACCCAGCACCACAGCACGCTTACTGCGATGATCTTTACCATCCACGGCACCAAGGCATTGAATGCGTCAGTACGTTTCATGTAGCGATCCGCGATATTGATGATAATCCCCGATAGGGCATCGTTGAAGCCAAGATAGATGCCGAAGAAAGACGTCATGATCGCGGAAATACTCAGCATCACCGAAAGGAATGGAAGAATATGCCCGGGGATGACTTGAGCTACCAACGCGAGTGCGGAAGTATTTTGCGAAATACCTGACCTGGCCTGCTCCTGAGTGATGGAGAACATGAAGGAAAAAGCAAAGAACAGAATGGCTACGAGCAAAATCAGATAAGCAACACGACTAGCACGCAGTGCGCGGTAGGTTGCAACACTCGGGTCGGCCTCGATTTTTCTGTACGCCACGTTCATCGGGTTCAGTACTTGAATGAACACAATGGAGAACAAGGCGAACGGGAGCGACACAATAACGTCACGCACCAGACTGAAAGCGCCTCCATCCACGGAGAAATTCACATTGCTGATATCCCAACGAGGGATCATCAATGCACCGATGGCCACGATCACCAGCAGTTTGAAGACAATGAATGGCGCAGACACCTTGAAAAGCAGGCGCTCGCCACGAGAAGCAATCAATACGAGCGCAGTCAGTAACGCCAAGGGATACCACCAGGAGTCCGACAGCATGCTGGATGTGACGCCAAAATGATGCAAATAGGTAGCTGTGTCGTGGGTGATGGTTGCCGAGTAGCCCAACATTCCCTTGAGCGTGGTAAAGAAGTAGAAACAGCTGAGGAAGGCGCCCCAGTTCTTGCCTAGGTACTGACTAATGATGCCAGCATAGTCACAGCAGTTTTCAGATTTTGAAAGCGAAGCGATATAGAGCTTGGTGAGGTAATAGACTGCAGGGTAAGCGATCAGAAGCGATATTGCTGATGCCCAGAACCCTTTCACTCCCATTTGTAGGGGCATGAAAACAATGCCTGAGCCGATCGCCATCCCGATGCACATCACAACCCAGCCGGCATCATATAGCGTGAAAGGGATTTTATTTGTTTCTACGGACGTAGAGATCTTGGGTAGCGCTTGAGTGCCTATCATTGTGTACTCCGCTAATTTCGCCAGCTTTTGTTTTTGTTAGGAGCTGCAAAGGTTGCCCTTAAGATTGTTTATTTAATTACCTCAGGCAGGCGCTTATTGCCCGTGAATCGGGCTGTCAGCAGGTGTGGATAAGCGATTCAGAAGCCCGGCGATAAATATTGATCAAGGCGGGGTGTCCGTCGCGGTACATCTGAATTGATGTAGTTCAATAATTAAAGCGTGTTTCACATCGGCTGGCTTACGACGAAAGGCCATTATGTGTAGAGCACCTGACATTTTTCTAATGATTGTCAGTAGGCTTCCAGCTCTAAAATCGAGGGGATGAGATGCAAGTGATGAGGGTGTGAAAACCTCTGCTGTAATCATCATTGGCAGACCTCCATCGAAAGAATGGTCTTGAAATAGCCAACCAGGCAGCAGTGCGGTGGGATAAATATCGTCCTGGAAAAACGCCGATCCTTCTCTACCTGGACCTTCAGGGTTAAGACGTGGCCGCCCGATGGGGCGTCGTGACGGCCACTGCTCTACGTTAGGAAGAGACTTGTATCGCACTCATTTGGCGTTGTTGGCGTTGCAGCCACAACAACCCGACAATGGCGATGACTACGGGCGGGAACAGCAGGCCCGACACAGTCGTCCAGCCATAAGCAGCGAGCAGTCCGCCTGAGATGAATGAGCCGACAACCATGCTCCCAAACACGACGAAATCGTTGATTGACTGGATCCGCGGGCCATCTTCAGGGGCGTGGCAACTGAGAACCAGCGCGGAGGCACCAAGAAAACCAAAGTTCCATCCAACGCCAAGCAAAACCAAGGCCAGCCAAAAGTGGCTGATGCTCATCCCCGTCATGCCTACTACTGCGGCAAGCCCTGTCAGTACTAGTCCGCATTGAATAATGATTGGAGCTCCGAAGCGGCTAATCAAACGTCCTGTGAAGAAACTTGGGGCATACATCGCCACGACATGCATCTCAATCCCGAAATTTGAGTGCACGCGCTCGATGCCACACAAGTCCATAGCAAGAGGTGCAGTGGTCATCATGAAGTTCATGGTCATGTAGCTGACGACGCCACACAGCATGGCAATCAGGAACTTGGGCTGCATGACTACTGCACCGATTGGGCGGTGAACCGACGGTTGAGCGCTAGGCTTGCGGTTAGAGAACTTGACGCCCATCAGAATAATGCCTGAAACCACTGCCAGGGCGGCAGAGGCAAGGTACGTCACGGTGTAGGTGTGGGCCGACATATCCATGGTCGAGCTCACCAACTGCGGACCCAAGATCCCAGCGGCTACCCCGCCGGCGAGTACTGTCGACAGCGCTCGAGGTTTTTGAGCAGGATCCACGCACTCAGCCGCAGCAAAGCGGAACGTCAGAACCACGGCGGCGTAGGCGCCACCGAACAACATTGCGATGCAGAACAGAGTGAAGGATTGCAGCTTTAGCGCATAGGCGGCCAAGAGCCCGACAATCACTCCGCAAGTGTTACCCGTCAAGAATGCAGTTCGGCGCCCGAAACGGCGACCGATGTAGCCCATTGGCAATGTGGCAAGCGCCATGCCAATGACAAACACCGAGACTGGAAGGGTGGCGAGTGAAGCCTTAGGTGCCAGCATGTGGCCGATGATGGCGCCGGTGGCGTACACGACTGTGGAGTTGGCGCCTGCGAGTGCTTGGGCAATCGCGAGGCGCACCACGTTGGGGTTGACGCGTGATACGGACATTGTCGAGTTCCTACGGACGTCTGGAGCGTACGATGGCCATTTTTCGCTCAGGAAATTGCTTGTCGCAAAGCAGAAAACGTTTCGATTACGCGAAGAAAAAGTTGCGGAGGTTAGTGAGTGACATGGTGGCTATCCCCTCGCATGTAGGCTTGCGGACTACGTCCAAGCTCTTGCCGAAAGGCGTAGATGAAAGCTGACGTTGAGCCGTATCCTAATTCCAGTGCAGTACGAGTCACATCGAGGCCCCCGCCTAAGAGCTCGATTGACCTAAACAGGCGCAACCTTCTACGCCAGGTCCGCAGACTCATGCCTGTTTCGCTAACGAAGCGACGCGCCAAGGTGCGTTCCGACATGCCTAGCTTTTTGGCCCATGTATCCATCTCAGTCGGATCCGACGGGTCGGCATACAGTGCCTCGCACAAGTTGACCAATGCTCCCGTGCGCGGCCAGGGCAGGGCGGTGGAAACGGGCGTGGCTCGTTGGAGTTGATCAAGAATCAGTTGAGTGATTCGACCAGCATATGCTTCGTCCCTTTCTTCCTCCTCAATTCGCGCAGCCTCGATGATCAGTGCCTTAAGCAAAGGTGAGACACCAAAGAGGGTCGGATGGGAATCAGGCAAGCCAGATGGGATGCTGTCGCTGATCCACAAGCTGCGGAACTCAGCGCCGAACATCGACCCAACTACATGGTTCAGTCCTGTCGGCAGCCACGCTGCTTGTTCGGGAGAGATGACGAATGATCCAGCCGATGTATTGACGGTCAGAACACCTGAAATGGCATAGACCATCTGATGCCAATCATGCGCATGCTCAGGGAAGCTGTGCCGCGCTGGGATGGACTGCGCCCGTACTTTTAATGGAGCAGGGGGTGTCAACCCATGTGGTGCTTCAATAAGATCCCATTTCATTGTTGTTCTCGGGCAATTCGGGATGTCGACTGGTAATGAAGACAACGCCAGTTGTCATCATACCCCCGGTCCATCGTCAGAGCTTTTGAACGGCAAGACTGATACGTCGAACAGCCTCGCTCACTGTACTGCGGCTGCAGCCCAGGTTAGCGCGCATGAAGCCGTATCCCTCGAGCCCGAATTTGTCTCCGCGGTCTAGCCATACCTGAGCCTCAAGCAGCATGAACCGGTTGAGCTCTTCAGGTGACATGCCCAGCGCTGTGCAGTCCATCCACGCTAGGTAAAGCGCATCTGTGGGCAGGACCTTAATTTTTGTGGTTGCAGCATGAATCTCGGCGGCAAAGTAGCTGTGATTACCTCGGATATACTGCAGCAGCTCTTCCAGCCAAGGTTCGCCGTGGCGGTATGCTGCTTCTGTCGCAATCATGCCTAGCGAATTGACGGTCTTGTATACGTTACGGTCGTACTGGCTAGCCATTCGCTCCCGTAGGAAGGCATTGGGAATAATGACGTTGGCAATCTGCAACCCGGGCAGGTTGAAGGTTTTGCTGGGAGCAGTGCACACGATGCAGTTGTCTGCGAATTTCCCACCCAGTGAAGCGAACGGCACATGCTTTTTTTCTGTCGTGAGGATGATGTCCTGGTGAATTTCATCCGATACCACGAGCACATTGTGGCGTGCGCAGATCTCACCCATCGTCCGGAGCTCATCGGCGGACCACACGTTTCCAGTTGGGTTGTGAGGATTGCTCAGGATGAATAAGCGGGTATTCGGCCGGATGGCCTGCTCAAATTTGCCAGCGTCGAACACGTAGCGTTCGCCATCACGTTGCAGTGGTGCATACGCCAGATGCCGGCCATTGACAGTGACATCGTCGTGGAAATGGGCATAAACAGGCGTCTGAATCAGAACCGAGTCGCCTGGCGCCGTGAATGCTTGAATCGCTGTCTTGAGTGCGGTGATGACGCCTGCGGTTTGCATGAGCCATTGAGTGGATACATTCCAGTCAAAGCGCTTTCCCTGCCACTCGGCGACAGCTTGGAGGTAGCTCTTGCTCGGCCCGCCGGTGTAGCCGAATACACCGAAGTTCACGGCCTCAGTGAGCGCATCGATAACAGGTTGAGGAGCTTTGAAATCCATATCTGCCACCCACATGGGCAATGGCGCTGCGGCATGGAAATCTTCGCTGAGAAAACGATCATGATTCCACTTCATCGAGTGGGACTGAGTTCTGTCAATGACAGTGTCGAAGCGGGATTGGCCCTCTGCTGGGCCGCGCAGGGAAGCACCGGTACCGCTGGTGGCGGCTGCAGTTAACTCGATCATCTTGCATCATCCGTTCTGAGAAAGCCCGATACAAAGAATCACGACGTCAAAAAAGGTGTCTGAAGTCGTGAGCCTCGATCCTCGCTGCTGGCAGCATGGTCCGAAGAGATGCAGACCCTGTGAGGCGCAGTGAGGTCTAAAAGCGCACAGCACCAGGCAGTGATGCCAAGTGCTGCGTCTTCATTTAAACGGTTTTACTAGCGTCTGGCTTTCGATCAAAAGCCAAAGCATGTAGAGCAGCGGTCAGCTTGTTGGTGCTGCTCTGTGTCATGAGTCACTGCACGCCGCGTGACAAGACGGCGCCCTCATGTCGATCGAAGTCAGCAGTCTCTAGCATGTCTGCTGGGAGGCTTTGGCGAACTTTCGCTACATCCCCGGGCTTCACCGCTATGCCGTGGTTTCCCCAACCTTTTTGAATGAAGGTAGCCACAGCTGCAACTTCCTCGTCGTTCAGGCGCCAGCCAAAGCCAGGCATGGTGTAGGAGGTTGGGGCTGTCTGAGTGCCTGGTAGCGTGTATCCGCCGAGGATGATGCGAACAGTCGACGTCGCATCTTGAGTGTTAACCACGCCATTTTGACCCAGCGCCGGGAATGTTTGCGCATAGCCTTTACCATCGCTGCGATGACAGGCCATGCAGTTATCGGCATACACCCGAGCGCCAAGGTTGTCGGCGACCTGTAAATTGTGAAGCGTGTTGCTGGTCGGTTCGGATACAACCTGCTTGGCTTGTTCAGCTGAGGCGCCGGAGGGACGGCTCGGAGGCAGTTGCTTCAAGTAACGGGCGATGGCTGTCAGGTCATCGTCTGAAAGATGCTGCAGACTGTGCTCGACTACCTCGCTCATACCTCCAAATGCTGCGCTGAAGTCGTTCCGGCCAGTGCGGAAAAACTGCACTAGATCCGCTTCACTCCAGCGTCCCAGGCCATCATCGTTGTCGCCGCGGAGATTTTTCGCCACCCATCCTTCGAGCGGTGCTCCGCCTGCAAGGTAATGCAGGCTTTCGTCATCATCTAGCGCCTTTTCTTGCATGGTAATGGCCCGGGGCGTGTGGCAAGTGCCACAGTGGCCAAGCCCCTCAACAAGATAAGCGCCGCGTGCTGTCACTGGGTCCGTGGATACCTTCGCAGTTGTCGGAACAACGGCTGGGGCGAACATCCAACGCCAAGCTGCTAATGGCCAACGCATGGACAGCGGCCAGGGAATATCGCTTGGATGGTTCGGTTGCTGGACGGCAGGTACGCCTTTCATGAAATACGCATATAGCGCTTGCATGTCCTCGTCGGTGATCCGCGCATACGATGGATAGGGCATTGCGGGATACAACGAGTCGCCATTCGCCGCGATGCCATGGCGCACAGCTTGATCAAATTGTTCAAAGCTGTACCGGCCAATACCGGTATCAGGATCGGGTGTGATGTTGGTTGTGTAGATGATGCCGATTGGTGTTTCCATCGGCAGCCCTCCAGCGAAGGATTGGCCATGCTTCGCGGTGTGGCACGCCACGCAGTCACCTGCCCGGGCAACATATTCACCTTTCTTGACCAGTGAGGCTTCAGGCGTCTCCGCAGCAAAGAGGGCAGGGGCGGCGACGGTCAGGGTAAGCAGAGCGATAACGGACGTTTTCATCAGCGCGCTCCTCATGCCTGAACCATCGGGCCGGGGTTCTTCAGATACTGGCTACGAATGTTTGCCACCGACCAATAGGTCAGTCCCGCAACCAAGCCTGTCGGGTTGTAGCCGATGTTTTGCGGGAAAGCGCTCGCACCGGTGACGAATACGTTATGAACGTCCCACGATTGAAGGTAACGGTTCACCACGCTGGTCTTCGGGTTTTCCCCCATGATTGCGCCACCAGTGGTGTGAGTGCTCTGGTAGGCGCGGGTATCGAAGTGTGTCCCAGCTTGCCGTAGGTTGACCTCGACTTTGCCTCCCATCGCCTTTCCGATTTCTTCAACTTTTCCAATGACGTGCTTCATCATGGCGAACTCATTGGCGTGCCAGTCAAAGGTCACACGAAGTAAGGGTTGGCCGTTCGCATCTTTGTAGGTCGGATCAAGGCTCAAGTAGCTGTCGCGGTACGACATTACGGAGCCTTGAGCACCGATACCCATGATGCGCTGGTAGCCATCCTGGACTGCAGCCTTCCAACCTTGTCCCCATTGAGGACTGCCTTTTTCTGTTGGGGACTGTTGGATAGGGCGACCGCCGGTCCGCACATGGCGCACAGCCGCGCCGCCGATGAAACCGAGAGGGCCGTGATCGAAGTTATCGCCATTGAAGTCTTCGATCCCGCTGCCTGACGCGCCTGCACCTACGAATGGGTTGAGCTGTGTACCTTTCGGCAGGACTACGTTTACGCCGCTGTTGAGTTGGTAGGCGTAGTTTTTGCCTACTACTCCTTCACCGCTGACAGGGTCATATGGTTTTCCTATGCCTGAAAGCAGCAGGAGGCGCACGTTGTGTAGCTGGAACGCGCAGAGAATGACCATGCGCGCCGGCTGCACGATTTCCTGCCCTTGCGCGTCAACATAGGTAACCCCAGTCGCCAGCTTCCCAGACGAGTCAAGGTTTACCTTCAGGACTTGAGCGCGAGTCTTCAGTGTGAAATTCCGCTGTTGCTTCAGCGCCGGAAGGATGGAAGTTTGCGGGGATGCCTTGGAATACATGTAACAGGCGTATCCCTCACAGAATCCGCAAAAGTTGCATGGGCCGAGCCGCACGCCATAAGGGTTGGTGTACGGTTGTGAGGCATTGGCTGCGGGAACGGGGAACGGTTGATAGCCCAAGGATTGGGCCGCCTTGTTGAACAGCGTAGCGCCATACACGTCTTTGAGCGGTGGCAGCGGGTATTCCTTGGAGCGAGGCGGCTCGTATGGGTTTCCCCCTTGTTGACGTATGCCTTTGATGTTGCCGGCCTTGCCCGACACAGCTGCAACCTCTTCCCAGCGGGTAAAGTGCGGTTCCAGCTCTTCGTAGCTTACCCCGTGGTCCTGAATGGTCATCCCCTCAGGGATGAAGCGCTTGCCATACCGTTCCTCATAGTGGCTACGCATTTTAAGATCAGCGACCTGGGCCCGATACGATAATCCGTTCCAGTGGAAGCCAGCTCCACCGACGCCTGTACCTAACAAGACAGCGCCGTGTTGGCGATATGGCACTGCTACACCACTGACGCTATGGCGGATGGTGAAGGTTTCTTGAGACAGGTCCTGGAACAGCTTTCCGCGAACGCTGTAAGCCAACTCGTCAATAGCGTTCGGGTAATTGCCGGTTGTGGGCGTGTCCTGCATCTCACCACGTTCCAGAGCGAGGATCTCTAGGCCTTCATCCGCCAGCTCTTTGGCCATGATCGCGCCTGTCCAACCGAAGCCGACAATTACTACATCTACAGGTTTATGTGTGACGGACATGGGTTAGCCTCGCTCGCCGTTAATAGATACTGGGCCCAGCGGGTAACGCTGATTGGGGTGATCGATCCAATCCATGTAGTCGGCACGAGCGCCGGGGAAGCCGATCATCTTCCAGCCGGTCATATGGCGGTTGCCCCCGTAGATCGGGTCAGCGAAGTAGCCTTCCTTGCTGTTTTTCAGCAAATAAGCAAAGAAAAGCGGGGACTTCAGTTCCGCGATGGGCACTTCACCGGCCTCCAGCTTACGAAGTACCGCGACCTGTTCGGATGCTGACAGCTGAGAGAAGGTCCGACTGTAGGTTTTCTTGCACCAGGCATCACAACCTTTGATCCCGAAGCGATAGATATCCCGCGGCGTGTGTTTCTGCTGGTAGCCCAGTTCTGGAGCTTGATCGGTGATGAAAGGGCCTTGCATGTACCACAGGCCTCCATGGCCATAGCGGGTATCCATCTGTCGATCGATGAACTCGGGAATGCCGCAATCGTTGGCCCCGGGTCCCAGGTCGTCAGCTGGGATCAGTTGCTCCGTTGCAGCACAAAGGAATGCCCATTCGTCTGAAGAGAAAAAGCGGGGTTGATAGGTCTTGCCTGAACGGGCAGGAGCTAGATGATCATTATTGTTGGAGGACGTGGGTGTCGCGGCTTCAACGCTCAAACCTTGGCTTGCAAGTCCCACAACTGGGATCAATGTTAGTCCGGCTTGTAAAAAGCGTCGACGGGAGGCGTTCTCAGTCATGCACGGTTACCTGAGTTTTCTGGTTATTTTGAAATGGCGCAGGGGCAAGGTTCAGCAGCATTCAGCAGCATTCAGCAGCATTCAGCACATGGCAGTGGTGACCCTTCAAGGCTTGCACATTGTGCGTAAAGATAAAATTTGGGGACACGAAGATATTATTTCCCTATGACAAAGATTTTCTTCTTTGTCAGACGCTTATCACCCGAGTTATCAGTGGATGGCGGGCATTCAATAAGGGCTATTTCTTCATGGCAGACCGCCTTAAAGGGGCCTCCTTATAAGTTTTAGTTTGTGCACTTCAGAAGGTTTAATCACTTTCAGCAGCGTTGGCATGCAGTGAGAAGGGGATGGCTGCTGTTCGATGCAGAATGGCAAGTAGTCGAAATTCAGTCAGGACTTCCGTGCGATAGCATCGAAAGAGGCCCGATTCGAAAAGGGCTCCGTTTATCTCAGCAAGGAGTCACCGTAATGAAAATAACTAAAGTAGAAACCTTGGAAGCGGATCTCTCGGGGCAGGATGGCATCCAGGTTTGGCGGCCGATCCTAGTTCGGGTCTATACCGACGAAGGCATCACGGGTATGGGTGAAGCGGGCCTGGCTTATGGGGCGGGTTCGGAAGCGGTTGCTCCGATGATTCGAGTGCTGGCGGAACGCTTTCTCCTTGGAAACGATCCTCACGATACTGAAACCATTTGGGAGCAGATGCTGAGGCGCTCGTTCTGGGCGCTCGGTGGGGGACCGGTTGTATTTGGTGCGATGAGTGCCCTCGATGCTGCTTTGTGGGACATCAAGGGTAAAGCGGCAGGGCTACCCGTTCACCGGCTCCTGGGCGCTAAGACGCCTGAGCAACCACTGCGCTGCTACGCCAGCCAGATGCATTTCGGATGGGGGCCGGTTCACGCCATGCACGATGCTCCTGAGCTCTATCTCGAAACCGCGCAAATGGCTCGAGAGCAAGGTTATGACTGCGTGAAGGTCTGTCCGGTCTATGTAGCTCCGGGCGGACAGCGTTCAATCAACCATGGCATTTTCACGCCAGCGGAGCGCAAGCTTGCGCGAGCGCGTATGGAGGCTATTCGTGAGGGGATTGGCGCCGATGCCGATATCATACTCGAGCTGAATGGCATTACTTCTGCACCAGGCGCCCTGCAGCTGGCGAACCTTTTCGAGGACTTGGACATTCTCTTCATCGAAGAAGCGACCCATTACAACAGTCCTGAAGCTCACATCAAGGTGTCGCAACGATCACCAATTCCCATGGCGACTGGAGAGCGGCTATACACTCGGTGGGGGTATCTGCCCTACCTACAAGCCGGTGCAATTGACATGATCCAGCCTGATATCGGGCTCGTTGGGGGCATCTCTGAAGGTATCAAGATTGCGCACCTGGCACATGCCTATGATGTGGGCGTTCAAGCGCACATCTGCGCTTCACCGCTGGCCACGGCGATTGCTCTTCAGTTCGAAGCTGCAATCCCCAATTTTGTGATTCACGAGCACCATACCTATAACCTAAAGGCATGTAACCGAAATCTTTTCGAGGAGGATCTGCAGCCGGTTAAAGGCAAGTTCTCGATTCCTACAGCTCCGGGCTTTGGTATGACCCTTAATAAAGATGCTGAGGCGCGTATGCAGAAGGCATCGGTCAGTTTGAAATGAATTAATACAGCTGTCGGGCTAAGCTTGTCACAGCTGGTGGTGGTGAATAAAATCCAGGCCGAAGTGCCTGGTTTTTATTCACCATTGTGTAATTTGCATATGCATTTATCGGGCATAAAAAAACCTTGATCGTAGACCAAGGTCTTTCGCAGCGAAAAAATTACTTGTCGAATGCGTCAACTGCGTCAAGGACGCGAGCGGTGTAAACAAACGCTGCGCCAGCGTTCAAGGCGATCGCGGTGCTCAATGCTTCTGCGATTTCTTCGCGGGTAGCACCATGTTTCAGAGCAGCTTGAACATGAGAGCCGATGCAACCATCGCAACGAGTGGTTACTGCGACGCTCAGGGCAATCAGTTCGTGCATTTTAGGAGACAGGTGCTTCTGAGGAGCACTGCCAAGTGCACGGAATCCACTCATGGCCTCAGGTGCAAGGGCGCCGAACTCACCAGCACGAGCGCGAACGCTCTTCGAATATTCATTCCAGTCCAGCATGATACAACTCTCCTTCTTTGAGAAGTTACCGGCGTAAAGTCACCGGTGTGTGATTGCAATGAGATCGATATGCAGTACTTTTTAATTGAAGCGATGCTTTTGTATAGCTACTCCATCATGGAGTCGCAAGGTTGAATAGCGCTCGATGAGCGTGTAATCAAATATACTAGTGCGTCGCTGAGCTAATTAAATTACGTTTTGGAGGGGGCGTCTCTAGACTATGGGTCAAAAGATGTCGATTAACAGACATTTCACGCTTGACGCCATTTGCGTGCGCATTCTGGTTTGTACTGGCCCAATCAGCAGGTGAGTGTCAAGGGCATCATCGCGATGCGTTCATTGTGGCCGTCGCTGCTGGGATGCGTTTGCGCAGGTATACGTTGATATACCAGGCAGGCCGAAGCGCCATGAATGCTCATGGCGCTTGAATTCAGACTCTTCGGAACTGAGAGTCGTATCAGACAATTTCCAAAGTCGAGTTCATTCGAATAGCTTTGGAAAAATTGGCTAGGTTAGGAGAAGTTTTTGTCACAGCCTGATGCAGTTGCATCACGCGTTCATGGGTAGCGTCGGTGCTGATACGGACCACGTATCGAACATTGTCATAACCGGCGTTGATGCTCTCGTCCAGCCCGAGGAACCCACGAAGATCAAGCTTGCCGTCGGTTTCGATTTCCAGGCTGTGGACAGTGATTCCCATTGCTGCGGCATTCGCTACGTACCCTACGCTCAGACATGCATTGAGCGCTGCCATGAGAAGCTCCTGCGGATTCGGCGCTGTGTCGGCTCCAAGCAGTTGAGGCGGTTCGTCTGCAACGATCTCGAATTTTCGCTGATGGGTCTCGTCGCCCAAGGTAAAGTGATTGACCTGACCTACGGTCCGGGTCTGCCCCTGCCATTGGGTTTTCACATTGAAGTGAACCTGGCCAGTTGCCGGGTTGTTGGCAACCGACTCAGAAAAATGCTTCAGGGCACTGACATCAATGCCGTTCAGTTGGGTATTCATTGCACGCTCCATTGAGGGACCTTCAGGTGACTGCACATCGCGTAGCAAGCACCGGTGAAGCATGTTGAAGCGAGCGTGAGTCTCCGACAAATCAGCATAACTTTCTGTGCGCGACAGAAAATCTTTGCATTCGAAGTGCATGTGCGCATCTCAGACGCCGCTATGGGCTTACTGATTACGCCGGCTGAAATCGTCCTATGGGCACGGGTTCATGCTCGTGCTCATCCCGATCGAGGCACACTGACACGCATTGGTAGCAAGCGAGCCTAGATAGAGATTTGGCTTGAGGATGCTCAATTGTAGGAAGGCTCTCCCTGCGGATGGCATTGCTGTATGGTTGGCCGAATGCGTGAGCGCAAATTAGCTTGCCAGTCGGCCAACATACTCTTGGGAACTCACTCGTGTAATTTAAGAAGCTTGTGTCGCCTCATGTCGAAATATTGAGGGCTCGACTTGGGCGTGGGAGGGAAGGGCAACACCCCAGGGATAGGCCGGACTGGATGACCGTTCGTATTGATAAACAATTGCCGAAGGTAGCAGCCGGCGATCATAGATACGCCCAAGATTGAATACCACGCTGTTTGGCGCGGCGATGATGAGATGAATTGTCTTAGCCCCTTTAGCTGACAGTTCCTTGAGGACTTGCAGGAACTGTTCTGCCAAAGCGCCTTGCTTTTCAAGGGACCAGTGGGCGTTGGACGAAAGATCGTTCATTTTCATGTGCAAAACGGGCAACCCTGGAAAGGTGGTTGCGATGCCGGCCTCGTCCACTGGATAGGAAATCGAAAGCGCCAGGACAACTTCTTCTACCTTGCCGGCGATTGTAGATACGGTTTGAAGTCGCTGATTGTCGTCCACACCGTTCTGAATCAAGCGCCATTGTCCGGCTCCCAGACGGTCCCAATCGAAAACCCTAATTTTGCCTCCCCCGTCATCAATCAGGCAGCCCGTCAAAAACGTGAATGGGACGGCCATGAGTCCGCCATAGACGATCTCAATATCGTTTTGGTTCTGCCCATCAAGGCGTCGGACCAGATCGCCTCTGCCGTCTATCACCTTTTTCAGGGCGGCCTCTGGGTTGGTAATGCGACCCTCGGTAATTCCTTCGCGAATGTCGACAAGGATGGTGTCGACGTTGCCTCCGATGGTGTCCCTTACTGCGGAGTCCAAAGGGCTATCAATTTTGAAGAGTCCTTTCTGCTCGAGGATGATGACGCGTTGTCGAGCTAACTGCTTACGGTCCTGCAGGTTGAGGAAAATCCCTGCCAAAATCATCAGTACGCCAATGCCAAAGGCAGTCAGGCTGATCCAGGTAGCAGGTCCTCCTGACGTGTCTAAGCTGGCTTGTAGCTGGGTAGAGTCGCTTTTATACGCAATCTGTCCGGCTATTCCGCCGGCTAGCGAGAGCCCTATCACCACGGCGCCGTTGCGGATCAGTGTTACGCCTAGATTTTTGGGGCGGACAAACCAGTCGACTAGCTTTCTTCCCCAGTTCAGCAATTCTTCCTTAAGCATAAGTACATCCTTACGTCTGATGGGATACTGCAGTCGCACGACTGACTACAGGTGATTAGTTGATCGAGAGTAAATACAGTGAGCCAATAAAAATTTAACATCCCAACGGCTCGGAAAATCTGTAAGCGCTGGCAGCGCATAATATCAAACTGTCCTCATAGTTACGATGTTTTGCAAGCCTTGGACACGGCTTGTTTCCGTCGGTCGTAAATGGGGACTGCGTCGGCTTGACATGCTAAGCAAGCTAATGATTGAATGTTTTCACTTACTCACTAAAGGTTTTTCCCATGTCTAAACTCGCTGAATTTCGCGCTCTTGAGCAGAAGCTTGCGGCACAGCTGGCCGAGCTGGAAAGCTTGAAAAATGACAACGCGTTGAAACAAGAGATTGAGTTCGAAGGAAAGCTGCGTACTTTGTTGGGAGAGTACGGTTATAGCTTGCGCGACGTGATTCAGATTTTGGACCCGAGCGCTCGCGCAGAAGTAGCCGTCTTGCCGGCCAAAAATGCTCGGAAACCTCGCCAGGTGAAGGTCTTCAAAAACCCCCATACGGGAGAAGTGGTTGAAACCAAGGGCGGGAACCACCGTACATTGAAAGAATGGAAAGCTCAGTACGGCGCCGGCACGGTAGACTCCTGGCTTTCCTGAGTCCCCCACTGATGCTGTTTTCAGCAGAGGGGCCGGATGGGCAGCGGCCCCTGTACACTTCGAGGTTTGAGTGCTGATGCGTTGGTAGAGTCAGGCGCTGAGCAGGACAGGTGTTGTAGGATTTCTAAGGCGTGGCGGGGTTTGGAGTGACGATGAATACCCGATTCAGAGTAACCATTGAAGACTGGGATGGAGACGGAGCAGTCCGTATACCTGATCAAGCCTTGCAAGAGCTTGGCGTTGACGTTGGGGACTCCCTCTATCTGATTGAAGAATTCGTCGGCACCAGTCGCTGTTTGGTCCTGTCGAAGACGCCAAAAATTCCTGATCGGGTGGACGAGCTGTTTGGCGCTTAAATAAATATTGCCATATTTCTGAACGCTCGAATGCTAGCCATTTTTTCTAGTAGGATAGTGAACTGGGCCGCACAGATCGTTAGATTTCTATCCAGGGGGTAGGGGAATGAGTAGTGAAGAACTTTATATTTCTGTAGATATCGAGGCTTCAGGACCAATCCCTGGAGAGTACAGCATGCTTTCCCTTGGGGCGTGTGTTGTCGGGCAGCCAGATCAGGCTATCTACCTGGAGCTAAAGCCAGAAAGCCCAAGACATGATCCTGAAGCGTTGGCTGTAACGGGATTCGATCTGAAGGAGTTGGCAGTTACAGGAACTGCCCCTGCGAAGGCGATGCAGGCGCTTGCAGAATGGTTGGCCGATGTCAGCTCGCCCGACCAAAGAGCGGTATTTGTCGGTCTGAATGCTCCCTTTGATTGGTCGTTTGTCAATTATTACTTTCATAAGTATGTGGGTGAGAACCCCTTCGGGTTTGCGGCGCTTGATATCAAGGCGTATTACATGGGGGCTTTCAATCTCGATTGGAAGCAGACCAAGTCATCACACATGAGTGCAAATTTACTACCGCAGACATCTGCCACACATAACGCGCTAGATGATGCACGCTACCAGGCAGAGCTTTTCCAACTGATGCTGCAGCGCAGGGCTACGCTGGTCTGATCAGTTAGCTAGGGCGGCTTCCACGCACTTTCCATCACGGAATAACCACGCCTTGATGCCGTCGGGGTTGGGGGACAGGCCCACAATCACTGCGATCGGGTGGGGTAGTTCCTGCGCGTAGCGTGCTGCGAATCGAGAGAAGCTTGCTATGTCCGTCGGTGAAATAGCCGGGACGGTTTGTGGGTGAGTATGCCAATACCCCACAAGCCGGAGCCCTTGTGAGTTGGCCAATTCAATTTCTTTCCGGCAACGGTTAGCGTCGAGTTCCAGCCAGGTCCATCCCGCGCGGTCTGTTGCATGTGGCGGTGTGGCGAGGCTCATCGTCAAACCCTCGGGGTTGGCTAGGTCGATAAACAGTTGGCCACCTTGTTCGGTCCTCCACGTCCGTTGCCTGTACTGATCGAGTACATCGGCAACAGCATGCGAAACACGCAAGCGAACATCAATGCCAGGCCATTGCCATGTCCACGCTATCGCACTCACTCCTTACCACTCTCCGCATTTGGCCATTCGCGTTCTAGCACGATGTGTTGGACGCCATCAGCCAAGGTTGGCCCACTGTAAGTGCCCCCATGCTCAGGAATGTCTTGAGGCCGATAAATACTTGTGGTCCACACAGGCATGTCGATCTGCCCAGTCAGCGCCCTCAATGCTACCTGCGTAACCAGAGATGCCACGTTGGCCATACCTGAAGCGTTTCCAGGGATGAAGGTTTGGCCACACGCCGGCAGTGAAACCACTCCGCCACCGTTCGGCCACTCGGTGTACTTGAAGTTGAAATTCCCAGCGTCATCGAACAAGGACCGTCCATCATGCTCACCTTTGGGTGCCAAGAGCGCATGACCAACAAATGAGTGGGGCTCGCTCCACGCTTGCAGGAGACTCCAGCCTGCAGCTTGCGCCTTGCGGAACCAGAGTGCTACTTCCGATGACCAGTCTGCGGTGGTGACGATTACCATGTCTGCGTTTTCGAAAATCTCCGGCATCCTGAGCAGCATGAGTTCAGCGAAATCCATGAAGGCCGTGACCTTAACGGTAGGTAGATCATGCGTAATTTTCTGGGCGAGAGCAGCCGCTTTTGACTGAGCGAGATCGTCTGTGCCCAGTACGTGGCGCCCTAGATTCGCCGACTCTAGGATGTCAGGGTCAATGAGTACGAGCTCTCCTACCCCCGAGCGGGCGAGTTGTAAAGCAACAGTACTCCCTAGAGAGCCGACGCCGACCATCACGACCTTGGACTTTTCCAAGCTCTTCGCAGTACCGCTGAGGTCACGGGAAAGGATCTCGTTCCGATCCAACACATTGAGGAAGGCCCCTCTCACCAGAACAGGCGAGTGGGATGGCTGGTTCTTCCCTGACCATCGCCGAGCTGAGCGGAAACCATACCAGCGGCCATGGTCTGGCTGTTTGCTGTAAGAGCGGACATCTAGGCAGTACAGGGGCGCACCCGAGGGGCCTGGCAGTTCAATTACAAGCCACCGATTAGCCAGTGAGCCCTTACCGGAGAACCAGGCCAGGAATTTCTTGCTATCGTCTGGGCTAAGGTGCGGTGTCAACCATTCCAGTAAGCGATCAGGTTCTGGGAATCGGATATCGGGATAGGTCAGCAACTTCAGATAGAAGCCCGCGACCGCCGGCGCTTGGATTTTCGCGCTTAACTCAAGCGTCCGTTTGCTATGCGTTCTGAGTAATTGCACATCTGGTGCAAGCCAGGCGGTACGGGTGCGTCGGGCTGGACGGGGGTCGCTAGTTGCAAACAGTACTGATGCCGCCTTAGGCCTCTCCAACAGCAAGACATCTTGAGGAGAAACATCAAGCTGCATGTTCCAATACGAGGTAAATTCGTTTTGGAACTCGGCATCACGCAATGCGGGATCTGCATCTGTTCGAACAAACTCAAGAATTGCCCCAAGCCGGACGAGGCAGTCCTGTACCACTGTTTCTGGATCTCCTGTAATTGGCCGCTCTCGGAAACCGTGCAGACAGAGCCCTGATTTCGTGGCATGCGGCCATGCGAGCCAGGGGGACGGCTCGACTTGGATCCTCAGCGAGACTAATGGAAACTGGTTTGGAAAAGCGATGCGCAACTGCCTTTCAATGCCGGTGTAGTCGGGGGGGAGAGGCAACAGAAAGCAGGCAGCTTCGCCTTGTTTTCGATCGGTGGTTCTAAGAATCGAAGTCGCAACTTCCTCGCCTACAAATGCGCGAAGCGCGGCGATGCCACGCTCCACGGCCGGGGACAGATTGGGCTTAACCGAGGCGTTCAACTGGCTTCACATTCGTTTGTGGAGTGGCGTGGCTTGAGCTGCCAAAGATTGCAGTGGCGGCTAGAATATTTTTGGTGGTGCCAACTTTTCGACCAGCCATCGTCCAATGCCCAGGTATTTCGTTATTGACTTCCGTAATCACACTTTGGCCGATCCCAAAGCTTCGCTTCATGACGTTGGCGAATGAATCAGCGCTGTCGTGGGGCTGCAGGCCAAGCATAAAGGCAACCAATGCACTCGCATGCCAATTGTCGAAGGCTTGGCAATATTTGCGTCCTTCCTCAGGCCTATTCCATTTCTCTGCGAAATTCTCACCGGGGTCCCGTGGATTCAGTACATAGTACTGTCCTGCAAAGACTCTGATCTCCTCCGGTATTTTTTCCACTATCTTGAGGATCGCATCGATCGGAGTCAGCGGAGTGTGATGTGACTCCTTTACCACCTTGAGATAGGCATGAGTTGCCAAGGTGGTGATCACCGCAGAGATAGGTCGGTAGTCCTCATTTCGCGTTTCGATTGCCCATTCATCACGGTGCCGTTTAAGCAGCTTGATAGTGGCTCGCAAAGGATCGAGCTTGTCGTATTCCTGATACGAGGGAAGGGGCTCTTGGGTGGCAGAGTCCATCGCCCGACTCTCATTGGCTACAAAGCTCTTGAATAACGCCAGAGAGATCTTTTGTTCTGAAGCGCTATGTAGCCAATCCGCGTAGGGGATTGGGCTGCTGGCCTTCCAGCCGGTGACACGGTCAGGTACCTCAAGTTTTCCTTGACCGTCACTCTCGTCGTTACCTTGCACCGCGCGCGCAGGGGTGACATCAATGTGAAATCCTGGATTCTCGTCAGCGTATTCGATACGAATACCCCGGCGCAACTGGACTATCTCGGATTGCACTCGGCTACCCTCGCGGAAACGCTGCTCTATAGCTGCTAGAACTGTGTCCGCATCTGCACCACCGGCATTTGGAAGCCAGACGATTGCATCAGCATCGATAGTGCCGAGATCTTTGGGAGCATCTTTGACTGGATTGATCGTAGTCCTGAGGCGCATTGAGCCCTGGGGGAAGATATGTGCCCCAGCGAGCAAAGGATTTGTAGAGGCCGAGAGAATTTTCTGCAGCTGTGAATACCTATCCTCGATCACCTCGTATTGACTCGCAGTCAAAGAGATGCTGCTTGCAGCGCGTAGCAGCAGGCGCTCCCAGCTACTGCGCCTGGTCGATTCATCTTGCGTAATCATGGTCGAGTCTCGTCAGAAGTGTGGCCCAAGGTCATAATGCATCTGAATGGCTGCACTAGCTCCATTCTTTCGCGCATACAACGCATATGCTTCCTGATGCTCCGGCGTTGCCAGAACCAATCTCGTTAGATGTGCCGGCAATGAAGGTATTAACGTTTACCAGTTGTAAGTTGTGCGCTTGTAAATCATTTGTGCGACCGCAGAGCGAAATCCCTGAGGTGCCCGCGAAAGTTGCTTGGCTAAAGTTGCCACAGGCTAAAGCTAGTGCTCCTGTGGTGTCCGCTGTCGTATTGGCGGCGATTTTTTGACATCGCTTGGCTGAATATTAAATCCTCACCGCTACACACTAGAGAGGGTCTGGATACTCTGTCTAGGTGAGATTTGATCATGGATTCATTTGGAAGTCAAAGAGGATAAGTTTTGGTGAATCGTTTCATCTGGTATATGTTTTGAAGCAAAGCAAAGTGTTTTCGAGTCGTAACTTGTAATTTTATTTGTATGGGGTGAGTGCGACTTAATATGTGGCACTCGGGTTGCATGTGTACTGTCGTCGAAGTTTTCTCATGTTGAAAAAACTCAACGGCTGAATGGAAAGGGCATGGATCGTGTGCGAACGGAAAGAGCGTGAGTGCTGCAAATAATTTCAAGCGTTGCACGTTTCCGGGGTTTCCGCAGTCGTCACTGGCTAGATGACTACTGCTTGTTCACTTTTCCTGTGGGCAGGGCGCTTTGAGCGCGCTTTGTATACTGTTTTTAAGATTTGCTGACCTTGGTCTTTACGCTTTCCATGCACTCGATCCTCATAGTAGGTTTCGTCAATCGTGCGGTAGACGATCGAGTTTGGCACTTCATTGTCATCGAAGCCTACCTCAAGTTTGATCAGTGTTTCGGTGCGCCAAGCCCTGGACCGGTTAGCGTGAGGAGGGGTTGAAATAATAATTTGTACAATACGTATTTGCTCATCCCGTTGACAGCATTCGAGATAGTCTATGAGTGCTCGCGGTGTCGCCAGCAATATTACGCCGAAGGTGAGCTTGGGATCTCCTTGCTGCTTAGTGTGAACCTGGAAGAAGGTCTCGCTGGTGTCGACTCTAGGCCAACTCTTATGGCTGGGGTCGACCTTGCCTATATGAGTGATGACTTCTTCCTGGGGATCTGAAACAAACACGGCTTGAAACCTCGATCAAAACGGATACGGAGCGGGGGCGTACTGACTAATTGAGAGTACATAGAATTTTCTCATATATGCTGTATACAGCATAGTGTTTGAGTCCGCATCAGGGCTTCATCGTTCCTTTTGTGGGTAACCCGATGGAACGCAAGTTGGCTTTTGGCTCCGCGCTTAAGGAGGTGCGGGTACGAAAGAAGATCGCACAAGAGCAGCTGGGGGCGAGTCAATCTTTCGTTTCCACGGTTGAGCGCGGCATTCGCAGCCCAACGATCGAAAAAATGGAAGAATTTGCTGAGCGACTAGGCGTGAATCCTGCGACCTTGATTGTCTTGATGCAGGTCGGTCAGGAGGGGGATGTGGACTTGGTTCTGGCTAAAATCCGGGATGAAATCAGAGCGCTGAAGCGGGTAGGGGTTTAGCCGTTCTTCGGCATATAAGAAAAAGCCACCTTGGCCATTGCGGCTCAGGTGGCTTTTTTCATTTCATGCGCTTATTTGGTGCGTTCAGTCTGAGATTGCTGAAAAAAGTCTCAGTCATCGTGAAAAGTGAAGGCCCGGACTATCAGTCCCAGCTCAACGCCCCGCCAGTCTGATACTCAATCACACGGGTCTCGAAGAAGTTCTTCTCTTTCTTCAAGTCCATGATCTCGCTCATCCACGGGAACGGGTTGGTGGTCCCCGGGTACTCTTCCTTCAGGCCAATCTGGGTCAGGCGGCGGTTGGCGATGAACTTGAGGTAGTCCTCCATCATCGCCGCGTTCATGCCCAGCACGCCGCGTGGCATGGTGTCACGGGCGTATTCGATCTCCAGCTGGGTCCCTTGCAGGATCATCTGGGTCGCTTCTTCCTTCATCGCCGCGTCCCACAGGTGCGGGTTCTCGATCTTGATCTGGTTGATCACGTCGATACCGAAGTTCAGGTGCATCGACTCGTCACGCAGGATGTACTGGAACTGCTCGGCAACGCCGGTCATCTTGTTGCGGCGGCCCATGGACAGGATCTGGGTGAAGCCGCAGTAGAAGAAGATGCCTTCCAGCACGCAGTAGTAGGCGATCAGGTTGCGCAGCAGCTCCTTGTCGGTTTCGACGGTGCCGGTGTTGAATTCCGGGTCGGAGATGGCGCGGGTGTACTTCAGGCCCCAGGCGGCTTTCTTCGCCACCGACGGGATCTCGTGGTACATGTTGAAGATCTCGCCTTCATCCATGCCCAGCGACTCGATGCAGTACTGGTAGGCGTGGGTGTGGATCGCCTCTTCGAAGGCCTGGCGCAGGATGTACTGGCGGCACTCCGGGTTGGTGATCAGGCGGTACACGGCCAGGGCCAGGTTGTTGGCGACCAGCGAGTCGGCGGTGGAGAAGAAGCCGAGGTTGCGCATGACGATGCGGCGCTCGTCTTCGGTCAGGCCGTCCATGCTCTTCCACAGGGCGATGTCGGCGGTCATGTTGACCTCTTGCGGCATCCAGTGGTTGGCACAGCCGTCGAGGTACTTCTGCCAGGCCCAGTCGTACTTGAACGGGACCAGCTGGTTGAGGTCGGCGCGGCAGTTGATCATGCGCTTTTCGTCAACGCGAACGCGGGCGCTGGAGCCTTCCAGCTCGGCCAGGCCTTCGGCGATGTCGAGGTCGTTCAGGGCAGCCTTGGCGCGCTTGACCGCGTCGGAGTCGTCGGCACTGGCGGCACGGGCTTCCAGGGCAGCGGCACCACCGGCGCTGTCGAGCTTGTCGAGGGTGGCAGCGGCAGCGGCCTGCGCAGGGGTATTGCCTTTGGCGGCGACTTCGCCGTCTTCCTTGTCGAATTCGTCCCAGCTCAGCATGGTTTGGCTCCTGCTTGAGGGTCGCCCTGGGGCAACCGGTTGGATGTTAAGAATGTGATGCCTGACGCAAGGCCGTTACGGCGAATGGACAGCTCGAGAGGCTGACTCTCGTTACATCGGGTATGTTCTGGCTTGTACCTGGCCAGGCCTCTCGGAGGGGCCAGGGACAATTGATAGGTGCCCTTTTCAGAGGGGCCGCAGTATACCGGAATTCGCCTTCGATCGGGACGCGTGTCTGGCGGGCGAGGGTAACTTTTTCGACCGGTGTGGCGTGCATCCGTTCACCAGGCGGGTGTCATTGGGTACGGGAGGAAGTGTAGCGGCAAAATGTGGAGGGCACTATATGTTGTGCCTATTTATTTTTCTGGCACAGGATGTGGGGTTGGCGCGATCTTTGTAGGAGCGGCCTTGTGTCGCGACAAGGCCGCAAGGCGGCCCCGAAGATTCGTCTGGCGGAACTGCCATCCCCGGACGCCTCGCACCCCATCGCGACACAAGGTCGCTCCATTGGCGGTGTTAACTGCGAGGGTTATGCAACGTTTCGACAATGTGCGTCTTGGGATGCTTGCGGGCCTGTTCCACCGAAGTGAAGCGGCCGGTTTCGGCATTGCGGCCGATCTTGCGAGTTGCCACTTTTTTCCGCGCCATGGGTTACGTCCTTTTTGAGTGGTCCTGTTCTTTTACCGAACCGCGCGAACGCAGGGCAAAGGGCAAGGTTTCTTCGGGACGCGGATACAAAAATGCCGCACGGGGCACCGGTAGGCACCCCGTGCGGCACTCAGGCCTTACTGGCAGGCTTCGCAGTCAGGCTCGTCGATCGCGCAGGCCTTTGGCACTGGCGCAGGGCCGGCTGCCTGGACCGGGGCGCTGTCGCCGCCGCTGGAAACGGCGTTGAGCTTGCCGGTGTTGATGGTCGACTTCTCGGTGCTGGTCGCGGCCAGGGCACGGAGGTAGTAGGTGGTCTTCAGACCACGGTACCAGGCCATGCGGTAGGTCACGTCCAGCTTCTTGCCCGAAGCGCCGGCGATGTACAGGTTCAGCGACTGAGCCTGGTCGATCCACTTCTGGCGACGCGAGGCGGCATCGACGATCCACTTGGTCTCGACTTCGAACGCGGTGGCGTACAGGTCCTTCAGCTCTTGCGGGATACGCTCGATCTGCTGCACCGAACCGTCGTAGTACTTCAGGTCGTTGATCATCACCGAGTCCCACAGGCCACGGGCCTTCAGGTCGCGGACCAGGTACGGGTTGATCACGGTGAACTCGCCCGACAGGTTCGATTTCACGTACAGGTTCTGGTAGGTCGGCTCGATCGACTGCGATACGCCGGTAATGTTGGCGATGGTCGCGGTCGGCGCGATGGCCATGATGTTCGAGTTACGAATACCTTTCTTGACGCGCTCGCGTACCGGGCCCCAGTCCAGGGACTCCTCCAGGTTGACGTCGATGTACTTGGCACCACGGGCCTCGATCAGGATCTGTTGCGAATCCAGCGGCAGGATGCCCTTGGACCACAGCGAACCCTGGAAGGTCTCGTATGCACCGCGCTCGTCGGCCAGGTCGCAGGACGCCTGGATCGCATAGTAGCTGACCGCTTCCATCGACTTGTCGGCGAACTCGACGGCGGCATCGGAACCGTACGGAATGTGCTGCAGGTACAGCGCATCCTGGAAGCCCATGATGCCCAGGCCGACCGGGCGGTGCTTGAAGTTCGAGTTGCGCGCTTGCGGCACCGAGTAGTAGTTGATGTCGATCACGTTGTCGAGCATGCGCACGGCGGTGTTCACGGTGCGTTGCAGCTTGGCGGTGTCCAGCTTGCCGTCGACGATGTGGTTCGGCAGGTTGATCGAGCCCAGGTTGCAGACCGCGATCTCGTCCTTGTTGGTGTTCAGGGTGATCTCGGTGCACAGGTTCGAGCTGTGCACCACGCCCACGTGCTGCTGCGGCGAACGCAGGTTGCACGGGTCCTTGAAGGTCAGCCACGGGTGGCCGGTCTCGAACAGCATCGACAGCATCTTGCGCCACAGGTCTTTGGCCTGGACGGTCTTGAACACCTTGATCTTGTTGTACTCGGTCAGGGCTTCGTAGTACTCGTAGCGCTCTTCGAAGGCCTTGCCGGTCAGGTCGTGCAGGTCTGGCACTTCCGAGGGCGAGAACAGGGTCCACTTGCCGTCATCGAAGACACGCTTCATGAACAGGTCAGGGATCCAGTTGGCGGTGTTCATGTCGTGGGTACGACGGCGGTCATCACCGGTGTTCTTGCGCAGCTCGATGAATTCTTCGATGTCCAGGTGCCAGGTTTCCAGGTAGGCACACACGGCGCCCTTGCGCTTGCCACCCTGGTTGACGGCAACGGCGGTGTCGTTGACCACTTTCAGGAACGGCACGACGCCCTGCGACTTGCCGTTGGTGCCCTTGATGTACGAACCCAGTGCACGTACCGGGGTCCAGTCGTTGCCCAGGCCACCGGCGAATTTCGACAGCATGGCGTTGTCGTGGATGGCGTGGTAGATGCCCGACAGGTCGTCCGGCACGGTGGTCAGGTAGCAGCTGGACAGCTGCGGGCGCAGGGTACCGGCGTTGAACAGGGTCGGGGTCGAGGCCATGTAGTCGAAGGACGACAACAGGTTGTAGAACTCGATCGCGCGGGCTTCCTTGTCTTTCTCTGCCAGCGCCAGGCCCATGGCCACACGCATGAAGAATACCTGCGGCAGCTCGAAGCGCACGCCATCCTTGTGGATGAAGTAGCGGTCGTACAGGGTCTGCAGGCCCAGGTAGGTGAATTGCTGGTCACGCTCGTGGTCGATGGCCTTGCCCAGGCGCTCCAGGTCGTAGCCTTTCAGGGCCGGGTCCAGCAGTTCGAACTCGACGCCTTTCTCGACGTAGGCCGGCAGGGCCTTGGCGTACAGCTCGGCCATTTCGTGGTGGGTGGCGCTCTCGGCGACGCCGAGGAAGCCCAGGCCTTCGGCGCGCAGGGTGTCCATCAGCAGGCGGGCGGTGACGAACGAGTAGTTCGGCTCGCGCTCGACCAGGGTACGGGCGGTCATCACCAGGGCGGTGTTGACGTCCTTGATGGCCACGCCGTCGTACAGGTTCTTCAGGGTGTCGCGCTGGATCAGGTCGCCATCGACCTCGGCCAGGCCTTCGCAGGCTTCGCTGATGATGGTGTTCAGGCGGGCCATGTCGAGCGGCGCCAGGCTGCCGTCGGCCAGGGTGATGCGAATGCTTGGGTGCGGCTCGACCACGGCTTCGGTGTTGACGCGGGTGGCACGCTCCTTGGCGCGCTGCTCGCGGTAGATCACGTAGTCACGGGCGACTTTCTGCTCGCCGGCGCGCATCAGGGCCAGTTCGACCTGGTCCTGGATTTCTTCGATGTGGATGGTGCCACCCGATGGCATGCGACGCTTGAACGTGGCGGTGACCTGCTCGGTCAGGCGTGCAACGGTGTCGTGGATGCGCGACGAAGCGGCGGCGGTACCGCCTTCAACTGCGAGGAACGCCTTGGTGATGGCCACGGTGATCTTGTCGTCGGTGTAGGGGACGACAGTGCCGTTACGCTTGATCACGCGCAGTTGGCCGGGGGCGGTGGCAGCCAGATCCTGGGTGGAATCGGCGGCCTGCGGCACCTTGGCCTGCGGGTTCTCGCGAGTCGTATCGGTTTGCATGGGTGGGTGTCTCCACAGTTTCTATATTGTTCAGGCGCCTTTTGGGCGCCCACCGTTCCGTCCACTTGCCCGATGGCCTGGCGGGGGCTGCGCAAAGGCATGCGCATCCGCCCGCACGGGCGTACCGACTTCGGGACAGACTCAGGAATAAGGGGCAATGGCTTGCCGCTCCCTGGCCGAAGTCAAAGGTTCTGGGCCGTGCCCAAAAACTGTTGCTGATGGATGCCAGGCCTGGCCTGCCACATCCATGCCCGAACAAGGCCCTGCAAGGGCTTGCCTCGGTCGCCTCCGCAGGAGCGGTTTGGCTGCTGAAATCACGTGAAGCTCAGCCGAAAAATCGCTTGATTTTGCGGGTTGACTTTTGTGTGTGATTTTGCACGAACCCCAATATCTAGTGGTTCGCTGCGATCGGGATACAAGATAATGCGGTATCGGGGGCTTTGCAAGGCGATCGCCTGTGGATAACTTGTGCGTACTTTGTGAGTGAATGGTGGGTATTCGCTGTAGGCCTTGTGCCAAGTGGTTTGCAGTATTTTTCTGCGTTCTGCTGCCCCTGGGCAGAATTTTTCGGGCGCGAACCCTATCACAAAAAACGGTTCAGTCGAGGGGCTGCCGGGCGGCTTGGCAGTGCCGGGGGCGGGACGTAGTATCCGAGGCAGATGTTGCCTTTTGGTTAAAGGGTCATGTTTCCTGCACTGGTCCTATTCGCGGGCACGCCCGCTCCCCCAGGTACTGTGCAAGCCTTGGAAGCGGCGCGGTCCTGGTGGGAGCGGGCGAGCCCGCGAAGGGGGAAGGCACAGGCCACAGAAAAACAACAAGCAAAGGCACACGCCATGGACCACCCCGCAGCCCGCATCCTCATCATCGAAGACGACCAGCGCCTGGCCGAGCTCACCGCCGAGTACCTGCAGGCCAACGGCTTCGAGGTCAGTGTCGAAGGCGATGGCGCGCGTGCCGCGCGGCGCATCGTCGACGGCCAGCCCGACCTGGTCATCCTCGACCTCATGCTGCCCGGCGAGGATGGCCTGAGCATCTGCCGGCGGGTGCGCAGCCAGTACCCTGGGCCGATCCTCATGCTCACCGCCCGCAGCGACGAGCTCGACCAGGTCCAGGGCCTGGACCTGGGGGCCGACGACTACGTGTGCAAACCGGTCCGCCCACGCCTGCTGCTGGCGCGCATCCAGGCCCTGCTGCGCCGCAGCGAGGCCGCGGACAGCAAAGCCCAGGCGCTGGCCTTCGGTGCCCTGCGCATTGACAACCGCCTGCGCGAGGCGCGCCTGGGCGAACAGCTGATCGAACTGACCGGCGCCGAATTCGACCTGCTCTGGTTGCTGGCCAGCAACGCCGGCCGGGTGCTGACCCGCGAGCAGATCTTCACCGCGTTGCGCGGCGTCGGCTATGACGGCCAGGACCGTTCCATCGACATCCGCATTTCCAAGATTCGCCCCAAGATCGGCGACGACCCGCTCCAGCCAAGGCTGATCAAGACCCTGCGCAGCAAGGGCTACCTGTTCGTCGGCGAGGCGTCATGAACAACTCGATCTTCCTGCGCATCTACGGCGGCATGCTGGCCGTGCTGGTGCTGGTGGCCCTGCTCGGGGCGCTGAGCCTGCACTTGGTCAACGAGGTGCGTGCCGCCCAGCATCGCGAACGCCTGGCCCAGGGTACCTTCAGCCTGATGGCCGACAACCTGGCCTTGCAGAACGACACCGAGCGCAAGCGCTCGCTGCTGATGTGGGAGCGCCTGCTCGGGGTGCCGCTGACCCTGCAGCCAACCACCGCGCGGGCGCTGGATGGCGGCCAGCGGGCGCGTCTGGGGCGCGGCCTGGTGGTCGTCGAAAAGACCGGCCCGCACGCCGCCCAGGTATTGCGCAAGGTTGGCCAGGAGGATGTGCTGCTGGTCGCCGAGGTCCGGCAGGTCAGCGAGCAGCTGGCGCGGGCCACCCTGTACCTGCTGGCCGACGAGCTGGTGCGCTACCCGGTGACGGAACAGCAGCAGCGCCTGGAGCAGCTCAAGCGCGACAAGGGCTTTGGCTTTGGCGTGGCCCTGCAGCGCATCGAGCGGGTGAGCCTGGACGACGACCAGCGGCGCCGGGTCGAGGAAGGCGACACGGTCATGGCGCTGGGCAAGGATGGCGACTCGATCCGCGTTTTCGCCGGCTTGGCCGGTTCGCCCTGGGTACTGGAAATCGGCCCGCTGTACCAGCTCAATCCTTATCCGCCGCAGCTGTTGATCCTGATCGCCTTCCTCGGCCTGTGCCTGATCGGCCTGGTGGTGTACCTGCTGGTGCGGCAGCTGGAGCGCCGCGTGTCGGGCCTGGAGGTGGCGGCCACGCGTATCGCCCAGGGCAGCCTGGACACCCGCGTGCCAGCCGACGGTGCCGACTCGGTAGGGCGCCTGGCGGCAGCATTCAACGGCATGGCCGAGCACCTGCAGCGCTCGCTGAGCATGCAGCGCGAGCTGGTGCGTGCGGTTTCCCACGAGCTGCGCACGCCGGTGGCACGCCTGCGCTTTGGCCTGGAGATGATTGAAAGCGCGCCTACCGAGCAGGCCCGGGCCAAGCACCTGGCTGGCATGGACGGGGATATCCAGGACCTCGACAAGCTGGTCGACGAAATGCTCACCTATGCCCGCCTGGAGCAGGGGGCACCTGCGCTGAAGTTCGAGCGGGTCGACCTGGATGCCTTGTTCGAGCGGGTGATCGCAGAACTGGCGCCGCTGCGGGCCGGGGTACGCGTATCGCGCGGTGAATGCCAGGGCGCCGATGCCGGCGGCGCCTGGGTCGAGGCCGAGCCGCGTTACCTGCACCGGGCCCTGCAGAACCTGGTGGGCAACGCCATGCGCCATGCCGAGGGCGAGGTGCGCCTGAGCTACCAGTTGGGGCAACAGCGCTGTCGCATCGACGTGGAAGACGACGGCCCGGGGATTCCCGAGGGCGTCTGGGAGCGCATCTTCACGCCGTTCACCCGGCTCGATGACAGCCGTACCCGCGCCTCGGGCGGGCATGGCCTGGGCCTGTCGATCGTACGGCGCATCATCTACTGGCACGCCGGCCGGGCTACGGTGGGGCGCAGTGCCGCGCTGGGAGGTGCCTGTTTCAGCCTGAACTGGCCACGGCAGCAGCCACCGGCATGACGATCAGACGCTGACCAGGCTCAGCAGGTGGCCGTCCTGCAGGCAGAACTGGCCCTGCAGCTCGGCACCCTGCCGCCACTGCGGCGACAGGTCGGTGAGCAGGCGCAGGCGGGCCAGGCCTTCGCTGGACCATTCCAGCACTTCGGCGTGCTCGAAATAGAAGCGTTGCTGGGTCAGCGGGTAGAGGGTCTTGAACAGGCTTTCCTTCAGCGAGAAGGTCAGGGTCACGGCCAGGCCGAGCTGGTTGCGGTCCAGGCGTTCGAGTTCGGCCGGGGTGAGGATTTCGCCCATCAGCCGTTCGCCGCGTTCATCGTCCAGCAGCGCCTCCTGATCCAGGCCCAGGCCCTGGCAACTGCCCTCGGCGGCGACCACGGCGGCGGCCCAGCCCTTGCCATGGGTGATCGAGCCGTGGATGTCGGCGGGCCAGATCGGCGAGCGGTCTTCGTGGGTGCCGGGCACGTAGTCCCGGCCGTCCAGGCGCTGCAGTGCAGCGCGGGCGCAAACCCGGCCGGCCAGGTACTCGGCCTGGCGCTTGGCTACCGAGCGCTGCAGGCTGGCGCTTGGCACCACCCCGGCACGCTGGAAGTCGTCGGGGGCCAGGCGGGCGGGGTCGAAGGCGCAACTGACCAGCACCGCGCCGGGCAATGGGCGGGGTAGGGGCCAGTGGTGCTGGAGCGGGGCGCAGCAGGCAGGGAGTGTATTCATGGGGCTATTGTGCCAGCCGAGGCGGCGGCGTGGGAGATGGGGCCGCAAGGCGGCCCCTCGCGTTGTTTACTTGAAGACCTTCTTGAAGAACGCCTGCATGTCCGCCCAGGAGCTTTCATCCGCCGCCTTGTTGTAGCCGATATCCGGCCCGCCATGCTCGCCATGGCTCAAGCGGTCCGCGTCCGGGTTGGTAAACCCGTGCTTGGCCCCATCGATGCTGACGAACTGGTAGTTGACCTTCGCCGCATCCATTTCGGCCTTGAACGCGGCTACCTGCTGCGGGGTCACCATGCTGTCCGCCGCACCATGTTCGACCAGGATATCCGCCCGTACCACCCCGGGCCTGGCCGGGGTCTGCGTGGCCAGCGCGCCGTGGAAGCTCACCACGCCATCCAGCTTCTCACCGCGCCGCGCGGCATCCAGCACCACCTTGCCACCGAAGCAGTAGCCTACCGCCCCCAGTTGATGCTTGTTGGTATTGGGCTGCAGTTTCAGCAGTTCCAGCCCGGCGTCGAAGCGGCGCTCGGCCGCTTTCGGGTCCTTCAGCGCCTCGGTCATGAACGCCTGGGCATCGGCGGGGTGCTCGGTGTGCTTGCCATCGCCATACATGTCGATGGCCAGCGCGTTGTAGCCCAGCGCCGCCAGGTCGCGGGCACGGCGCTTGGCGTAGTCGTTGAGCCCCCACCATTCATGCACCACGACGATGCCGGGGCGTTTGCCTTCGACGGCGTCGTCATAGGCGTAGTAGCCAACCAGGCGATTGCCATCGGCGTCCTGGTAGGGGATCTCGCGGGTTTGTACCGCCGCTTGGGCGAGGGCGGCGCTGCACATCAGGGTCAGGGCCAGCAGGGCGCGCATGGTCACTACTCCTTGTTCTTGCAAACAGTTCGTTCAGCCGGTGTTCAGCCAGGGTTCAGTCGCGGTTCAGGGTGCCCTGCTTACTCTAGCTTCCAGACCGTAACAGCGCACCCAACTGGAGTATCCAGCCATGAAAACCTTCAATACCCTGCTCGCCGCCATGGCCGTCTGCGCCGCTGGCATCACCTCGGCCCAGGCCGCCGACGACAACTTCGCCAGCCTGACCTATGGCCAGACCAGCGACAAGGTTCGCAAGTCCGGCCTGCTGCAGCGCAACACCGACCACCTCGACGCCGACGGCATCATCGGCAAGGATGACACCTGGGGCGTGCGCCTGGGCAAGATCAATGACCAGGGCCGCTACTACATGACCTATGACAACGTCTCGGGCGCCCACAGTGGCCTCAAGCTGCGCCAGGAGAACCTGCTGGGCAGCTATGACCTGTTCCTGCCGGTAGGCGACACCACCAAGCTGTTCGGCGGTGGCAGCCTGGGCGTCACCAAACTGACCCAGGACTCGCCAGGTGCGAGCCGCGATACCGACTACGGCTATGCCTACGGCCTGCAGGCCGGCGTCATCCAGGACATCACCGACAAGGCTTCGGTCGAGCTGGGCTATCGTTACCTGCGCAGCAATGCCGCCACCGAAGTGGGCGCACATGGCGGGCCGAAGGACGGCACCCTGCGCCTGACCAGCAGCGCGCAGACCTACCTGGCGGCTTCCTACAAGTTCTGACGGGCGAGCCGGGTTATCCTGTACCGGCCCTTTCGCGGGCACGCCCGCTCCCACAGGTGCTGCACAAGCCTGGGCGGTTGTGCAATCCCTGTGGGAGCGGGCATGCCCGCGAAAGGGCCGGTACAGGCAATACACATCAAGGAGCTGCACATGAAACTGCTGGTGGTCGAGGACGAAGCCCTGCTTCGCCATCACCTCTTTACCCGCCTGGGCGAAAGCGGCCATGTGGTCGAGGCCGCAGGCGATGCCGAGGAAGCGCTGTACCAGGCCGGGCAGTACCATTTCGACCTGGCCATCATCGACCTGGGCCTGCCCGGCATCAGCGGCCTGGAGCTGATCACCCGGCTGCGCAGCCAGGACCAGACCTTCCCCATCCTCATCCTCACCGCCCGTGGCAATTGGCAGGACAAGGTTGAAGGCCTGGCCGCCGGTGCCGACGATTACCTGGTCAAACCGTTCCAGTTCGAAGAACTCGAGGCCCGCCTGAACGCGCTGCTGCGCCGCTCCAGCGGCTTCACCCAGTCGACCATCGCCGCCGGCCCCCTGGTACTCGACCTCAACCGCAAGCAGGCCAGCCTCGACGCACAGCCCCTGGCGCTGACCGCATACGAGTACCGTATCCTCGAATACCTCATGCGCCATCACCAGCAGGTGGTGGCCAAGGACCGCCTGATGGAGCAGCTGTACCCGGGTGACGAGGAGCGCGACCCGAATGTCATCGAAGTGCTGGTTGGCCGCCTGCGCCGCAAGCTCGAGGGCGAGCGCGGCTTCAAGCCCATCGACACCGTGCGCGGCCTGGGCTACTTGTTCACCGAGCGCTGCCGATGATGCGTTCCCTGCGGGTACGCCTGATGCTGGCGGCTGCGGTGCTGGCGCTGCTGTTCATGCTGGCGCTGTTGCCAGCCTTGCAGAAGGCCTTCAGCCTGGCCCTGCAGGAGTCGATCGAACAACGCCTGGCCTCGGACGTGACCACGCTGATTTCTGCCGCGCGCATCGAGCATGGCCAATTGCAGATGCCCACGCTGCTGCCGGATGAGCGCTACAACCTGCCATACACCGGGTTGCTCGGCTATATCTTCGATCGCGACGGCAACCTGGTCTGGCAGTCGCGGGCCACCGCCGCGCAGAACGTCAACTACCGCCCGCGTTACGATGGCCGCGGCAACGAGTTCGCGCGCATTCGCCAGGCCGATGGCGAGGAGTTCTTCGTCTACGACGTCGAGATCAAGCTGCTGGGTGGCCAGAGCGCGGCCTACAGCATCGTCGCCCTGCAGCCGGTGCGCGAATACCAGCACACCCTCGACGGCCTGCGTGAAAAGCTCTACCTCGGGTTTGGCGCGGCCTTGCTGGTGCTGCTGGCGCTGCTGTGGGCCGGGCTGACCTGGGGCCTGCGCTCGTTGCGCCGGCTCAGCCGCGAGCTGGACGAGGTGGAGGCGGGCGCGCGCGATGGCCTGAGCGGCGAGCACCCGCGTGAACTGTTGCGCCTGACCGGCTCGTTGAACCGCCTGTTGCGCAGCGAGCGCGAGCAGCGCCAGCGCTACCGTGATTCGCTGGACGACCTGGCGCACAGCCTGAAGACGCCGTTGGCGGTGCTGCAAGGGGTGGGCGAAAGCCTGCAGCAGCGCAGCGGCGAGCGCGAGCAAGCGCGGGTGCTGCAAAGCCAGATCGAGCGCATGAGCCAGCAGATCGACTACCAGCTGCAACGCGCCAGCCTGCGCAAGAGCGGCCTGGTTCGCCACCGCGTGGCCTTGCGGCCGGTGCTCGATAGCCTGTGCAGCACCTTGGCCAAGGTCTATCGGGACAAACGGGTCAACGTGGCCCTGCAACTGCCCGATGCGGCGCAGGTGCCGATGGAGCAGGGGGCGTTGCTGGAGCTGCTGGGCAACCTGCTGGAGAACGCCTACCGCCTGAGCCTGGGCCAGGTGCGGGTGAGCCTGGAACAGGCGCCGGGGCAGTTGACCTTGTGCGTCGAGGACGATGGCCCTGGGGTGCCGGCCGATCAGCGTGAGCGCATTCTCGAACGTGGGGAGCGGCTGGACAGCCAGCACCCGGGGCAGGGCATCGGGTTGGCGGTGGTCAAGGACATCGTCGACAGTTATGACGCGGCGTTGAGCCTGGGCGATTCGCCACTGGGCGGCGCGGCGTTCAGGATCACCTTCAACCTGGATTGAGCGCTCGCCTGCAGCGGCCTTTCGCGAGTGAACCCGCGAAAGCGCCGCTACCGGCAAAACCCCAACGGGCGGATTCCCGCCATCGCCCCTGTACAAATCCCGCCAGCGGGCGGAAATCCGCCAGCCTTGCTCAGCCAGATCGCCCTGTCGTTGGGCATTTATCCCCAGCAAATACGGCACCTGCACCCTTGCTGGGCATTTTGGCACCACCCTTGCTATTGATCCTCGCAGAGGCCTGCCCAGGCAGCTCGAACACAACGACAAATCCCTCCAGGTGCAGGAGGGTTAGCGATTCAGGTGCCGCATCGCCCTGGGAAGGGTGAACCGGCACACTTGAGGAAATTTAGCCATGACGACACGTCAGCCGCTGTACAAATCCCTGTATGTCCAGGTGTTGGTCGCCATCACCATCGGCATCCTGCTCGGCCACTATTACCCGGAAACCGGCGTTGCCCTCAAACCCTTGGGTGACGGCTTCGTCAAACTGATCAAGATGGTCATCGCCCCGATCATCTTCTGTACCGTGGTCAGCGGCATCGCCGGCATGCAGAGCATGAAGTCGGTCGGCAAGACGGGCGGTTACGCGCTGCTGTACTTTGAAATCGTCTCCACCATCGCCCTGATCATCGGCCTGGTAGTCGTCAACGTGGTCCAGCCGGGCGCTGGCATGCACATCGACGTCAACACCCTGAACGCCAGCAGCGTGGCTGCCTATGCCGCCGCCGGCGCGCAGCAGACTACCGTCGGCTTCCTGCTCAACGTCATCCCCAACACCGTGGTCGGCGCCTTCGCCAATGGCGACATCCTGCAGGTGCTGATGTTCTCCGTGCTGTTCGGCTTCGCCTTGCACCGCCTGGGCAGCTACGGCAAGCCGGTGCTGGACCTGATCGACCGCTTCGCCCATGTCATGTTCAACATCATCAACATGATCATGAAGCTGGCCCCGGTCGGTGCCTTCGGCGCCATGGCCTTCACCATCGGCCAGTACGGCGTTGGCTCGCTGGTGCAGCTGGGCTACCTGATGGCCTGCTTCTACATCACCTGCCTGCTGTTCGTGCTGGTGGTGCTGGGCGGCATCTGCCGCGCCCATGGGTTCAGCGTGCTCAAGCTGATCCGCTACATCCGTGAAGAACTGCTGATCGTGCTGGGTACTTCCTCTTCGGAATCAGCCCTGCCACGCATGCTGGCCAAGATGGAGCGCCTGGGTGCGAAGAAGTCGGTGGTTGGCCTGGTCATCCCGACCGGTTACTCGTTCAACCTGGACGGCACCTCGATCTACCTGACCATGGCTGCGGTGTTCATTGCCCAGGCCACCGACACCACCATGGACATCACTCACCAGATCACCTTGCTGCTGGTGCTGCTGGTGGCTTCCAAAGGTGCTGCCGGCGTTACCGGTTCGGGCTTCATCGTCCTGGCTGCGACCCTGTCCGCCGTCGGCCACCTGCCGGTTGCCGGCCTGGCGCTGATCCTCGGCATCGACCGCTTCATGTCCGAGGCTCGCGCCCTGACCAACCTGGTGGGCAACGCTGTGGCTACCGTGGTCGTGGCCAAGTGGGTCAAGGAAATGGACAACGACAAGCTGGCCTCGGAGCTGGCCTCCGGTGGTTCGCCGCTGGTCGATAACCGCCCGACCGACGACCTGGGCGTTGCTGAAGGCCCGGCTCGCTGATCGCGCTGCTGTAAAACCAAAAGGCGACCCTAGGGTCGCCTTTTTCATGCCTGCGCGGCCCCTGTGTAGGAGCGGCCTTGCGTCGCGAAGGGGGCGTAGCGCCCCCAGGGTTTCAGCCTTCCAGCAAGATCGCCGGGGCTGCTACGCACCCCTTCGCGACGCAAGGCCGCTCCTACAAAGGGGCTCCAGCCGGGGCCGAGATCAGGCGGGCACCACCTCCAGCACCCGGATCACCTCCGGCTGCGGGTAATGCCAGCGCACCTGCACATCCCAGAACTTCACCCCATACACCCGCTCTGCCGCGGGCAGCTGATAGGCCGGCCGTGGGTCCTGCGCCAGGCATTGCTCGATCAGCTCGACCACCGGCTCACCCAGGCGCAAGGCATGCTCGCGGGCCTGGGGCAGGGCATTGTCGCTCCACTGCACGCTGATTGCGGCGGGGGCTTCGCTGGCCATCTGGTTGCTGGCGCCGGCGATACTGTCGGCGTAGGGCACATAGGGCTTGATGTCCAGCACCGGCGTGCAATCGAGCAGGTCGATCCCGGACAGCAGCAGGCGCCCGGGCTCCACGCCCTCCAGGCGCACCACCGATTGGCCGATGCCATTGGGCCTGTGGGTCGCGCGGGTGGCGAACACACCCATGCTCTTGTTGCCGCCCAGGCGCGGCGGGCGCACCTTCAGGCGTGGCTTGTCCTCCAGCGCCTGGTGGAACAGGAACAGCAGCCAGACATGGCTGACCTGCTCCAGGCCCGCGACCGCATCACCCTGGTCGAACGGCGGCAACAGCTCGAGCACGCCGCGAGCGGCGGGGGCCAGCTGTGGCTGGCGCGGGATGGCGAACTTCTCCTTGAAACAGGAGCGGACGAAACCGACCGGAGCAACCGTATGCTGCATGGCCGCTCAGCCACGTACGCGCAGGGTCAGGCCCTTGAGGAAGTTGCGCAGCAACTGGTCGCCACACGGGCGATAGTTGTCATGGCCGACCTTGCGGAACAGCGCGCTGAGCTCGGGTTTGCTGACCGGGAAGTTGACCGATTTGAGGATGGCATGCAGGTCATCTTCCTTGAGCTCGAAGGCTACCCGCAGCTTCTTCAGGATCAGGTTGTTGGTCACCGGCAGTTCGATCGGCTGCGGCGGGCGGCTGTCATCCTTGCCGCGACGGTGGATCACCAGGCCATCGAGAAAGTGCGCCATGACCCGCTCCGGGCAACGCACGAAGCCTTCCTCGTCTTCCTTCTTCAGGTAGGTGGCCAGCACCAGGGGATGCACGTCGAGGCCGGTTAGCCCGATGATCTCGGCCATCTTGGCGTCGTTCACCTTGAGCATGTAGCGCAGGCTGCGCAGGACGTCGTTGTGGTTCATTGCTGCAGAATCCTGTTCAGGTGCCGCGCCTGCGGGCGCGACGTATTGCTTAGAAACGTTCGGTAGCGGCCAGGTAGCGCCACTGGCCCAGCGGTAGCTTGCCCATCGACACCCCGCCCAGGCGGATGCGGCGCATGCTGACCAGCTCCAGGCGCAGGTACGCGCACAGCTCGGCAATCTGCCCTGGCTGCGGGTTCTTCAGGGCCATGCGCAGGTGGGTCTCGTTCTGCCAGCTGGCCTTGGCCCGGGGCAGCTCGCGGTCATTGCGGCTGGCCCCGCGTGCCAGGCGTTCCAGCGCCTGGGGCGTGGTCTCGCCGCGCACTTCAACGATAAACTCCTGCTCCAGGCGGCGCAGGTCGGCGTCGATCTTGCGGGTTACCCGCCAGTCCTGGGTGAATACCTGCAGGCCGCTGGCGCCGGGCTCCAGCGGTGCCACGCAGGCCTGTCGGGCAAAGTGCCCATGCAGCGCGCGTACGCCTTCGCGGTGGGCCGCGCTGAGGTTGCTCATGTTCATCTCGGCGCGGGCGGCCTCGCTGTTTACCCCTGCCGGCTGGTTCAGCAGCAGGGTGACCGGCTCCAGCGTTTCGGCACGGGCGCCAGGCAGCAACTCGACGCGCTGCTGCGCGACCTTGAACTGCGGCTGTTCGACCACCAGGCCATCGACCGTGACCCAGCCGCCTTCGATATACAGCTCGGCCTCGCGGCGGGAACAGCCAAGCTGCTCGATGAGGCGTTTGGACAGGCGGACGGGTTCGGACATGACGGCGTTTTCGCAAAGGCAGGGAAAGACTGCATTGTACCTGCCTGCGCGGCGCAGGGGCTGGGAATCTGTGTCATTTACGCCGTTTTGCGCAGGCGCATGTGTAGCAACGGGTAGGGCTGGCCCAGGCCATCGGTTGCCGAACGGCCAATTACCTCGAAGCCTTCATGCAGGTAGAAGCCCAAGGCCTGTGGGTTCTGTTCGTTGACGTCGAGGCGTTCGGCATTCAGCTCGTCGATGGCATAGTGCAAGAGGCGCTTGCCAACCCCTTTGCCGCGGTAGTCCGGGGCGACGAACAGCATGTCCACGCGGCCGTTGGCGACCCCGGCGAAGCCACAGATGCGTTGGCGATCCTTGCAGCAGACCAGCATCACCGCATCCAGGTAGCGGCGCAGCACGTGTTCGCGCAGCAACAGGATGTAGCCCTCAGGCAGAAAGTCGTGGGTGGCGCGTACCGAGTCTTCCCACACCTGTACCAGTTCGTCGTAGTCCCTCAAGCGCGGGGTTTGCAAGGTCATTGTCGAAGCCATGGGCAGGATTCCTCGAGGGCACCCTGACAACATAGCAGGCCAACCGTCAGTCAGCGCCTACCCGCTGCCCAGATGCAAAAAAGCCCTGCTCCGGCAGCCGGAGCAGGGCCTTTTCGCGCTATCGCGGGGTCAGATCGGTTCAGCCCAGAGGTCGTACTCGTCGGCATCCACCACCCGGCAACGCACCTTGTCGCCTGGCTTGAAGCCATGATCGCCGTCGATGAACACGCTGCCGTCGATTTCCGGTGCGTCGAAGAAGCTGCGGCCAACCGAGCCCTGTTCTTCGACTTCGTCGATCAGCACGTCGATCTCCTTGCCGATACGCAGTTGCAGGCGGGCGGCACTGATGGCCTGCTGGTGCGCCATGAAGCGGTCCCAACGGTCCTGCTTGACCTCGTCCGGTACTTCTTCCAGGCCCAGGTCGTTGGCCGGGGCGCCTTCCACCGGCGAGTACTGGAAGCAGCCCACACGGTCCAGCTGGGCTTCGCTCAGCCAGTCAAGCAGGTACTGGAAGTCTTCCTCGGTCTCGCCCGGGAAGCCGACGATGAAGGTGGAGCGGATCACCAGCTCCGGGCACTGTTCGCGCCAGTGCTTGATGCGGGCCAGGGTGCGGTCCTCGAAGGCCGGGCGCTTCATGGCCTTGAGCACTTTCGGGCTGGCATGCTGGAACGGGATGTCCAGGTACGGCAGGATCTTGCCGGCGGCCATCAGCGGGATCACGTCATCGACGTTCGGGTACGGGTAGACATAATGCAGGCGTACCCAGGCGCCCAGGCTGCTCAGGGCTTCGCACAGCTCGAGCATGCGGGTCTTGACCGGGCGGCCATTCCAGAAGTCGGTCTTGTACTTGACGTCGACGCCGTAGGCGCTGGTGTCCTGGGAAATCACCAGGATCTCCTTGACCCCGGCCTTGACCAGGCGCTCGGCCTCGCTCAGCACTTCACCGACCGGGCGGCTGACCAGTTTGCCGCGCATCGACGGGATGATGCAGAAGCTGCAGCTGTGGTTGCAGCCTTCGGAAATTTTCAGGTACGCATAGTGGCGCGGGGTCAGCTTGACGCCCTGCGGCGGCACCAGGTCGATCAGCGGGTTGTGGTCCTGGCGTGGCGGCACCACTTCGTGCACGGCGTTCACCACCTGCTCGTACTGCTGCGGGCCGGTGACCGACAGCACGCTCGGGTGCACCTCACGGATGCTGCCTTCCTCGACACCCATGCAGCCGGTGACGATGACCTTGCCGTTTTCCTTGATCGCTTCGCCGATCACTTCCAGCGACTCGGCCTTGGCGCTGTCGATGAAGCCGCAGGTGTTGACCACCACCACGTCGGCGTCCTCATAGGTGGGCACGACTTCATAGCCTTCCATGCGCAGCTGGGTCAGGATGCGCTCGGAATCGACCAGGGCTTTCGGGCAACCCAGGCTTACGAAACCTACCTTGGGGGTGGCGGGCGTGGTGGACATGACTAACCTCGGTATTGAATGCAGGTCGCCCGGCCGGAATCGGGGGCGATCTTGACGGGCGCTTTTGGCGCCTCTGATCAAAAAGTGCGCAATTCTAGCGAGCACTGCGTCGCTTGACCAGCAGAAATACGACGAACGCTGCGCTATGCTTCGCGCCATTGCGCCAGGTTGCAGGCCAGCCTGGGCAGGAATTGAGAATACCAAGGTCTACAAGGCCGTCTGCGGGAGTGGTCGATGGTTCAGGCAAGCAGTCACGCCGAGGGCGGGCACGAGGGGAAGCAGGGCGCGACACGGTCGCTGAGCCTGCTGGTGGCAGCGGTCGGGGTGGTTTATGGCGATATCGGTACCAGCCCGTTATATACCCTCAAGGAAGTCTTCACCGGCGGTTACGGGGTGCCGGTCAACCATGACGGCGTGCTGGGGATTCTGTCGCTGATCCTCTGGTCGCTGTTATGGGTGGTGTCGTTCAAGTACGTGATGTTCATCCTGCGTGCCGACAACCAGGGCGAAGGTGGCACCATGGCGTTGACCGCATTGGCGCGACGGGCGACGGCGGCGTACCCGCGGTTGCGCACGCTGATGGTGGTGTGCGGCTTGATTGGGGCTTCGTTGTTCTACGGCGACAGCATGATTACCCCGGCCGTGTCGGTACTCTCGGCGGTGGAAGGCATGGGCCTGGCGTTCGAGGGCATCGACCACTGGGTGGTGCCGATTTCGCTGGTGATACTGGTGGCGCTGTTCCTGGTGCAGAAGCACGGCACCGACAAGATCGGCAAGCTGTTCGGCCCGGTCATGGTCATCTGGTTCGTGGCGCTGGGCTCGCTGGGGGTGTATGGCATCTCGCAGAGCCCGGAAGTGCTCAAGGCATTCAACCCGATCTGGGCGGTGAACTTCTTCCTGGTCCACCCCGGCATGGGCGTCGCCATTCTCGGGGCGGTGGTGCTGGCGCTGACCGGTGCCGAGGCGCTGTATGCCGACATGGGCCACTTTGGCCGCAAGCCGATCGCCCGGGCCTGGTTTGCCCTGGTGCTGCCGGGGCTGGTGCTCAACTACTTTGGCCAGGGCGCGTTGCTGCTGCAGGATGCGGAGGCCGCCCGTAACCCGTTCTACCTGCTGGCACCGGGCTGGGCGCTGCTGCCGATGGTCGGCCTGGCGACCCTGGCCACGGTGATTGCTTCGCAGGCGGTGATCTCCGGGGCGTTTTCCCTGACCCGCCAGGCCATCCAGCTGGGCTATATCCCGCGGATGCAGATCCAGCACACCTCCAGTGACGAACAGGGGCAGATCTACATTGGCGCGATCAACTGGACGTTGATGGTCGGCGTGGTATTGCTGGTGGTTGGTTTCGAGTCGTCCGGCGCCCTGGCGGCGGCCTATGGCGTGGCGGTGACCGGTACCATGCTGATGACCACTATCCTGGTGTCGGCGGTGATGCTGCTGCTGTGGAAGTGGCCGCCGCTGCTGGCAGTGCCGATTCTGCTGGGGTTCCTGCTGGTCGACGGGTTGTTCTTTGCTGCCAACGTGCCGAAGATTGCCCAGGGCGGTGCCTTCCCGGTGCTGGCAGGCGGCGTGCTGTACCTGCTGATGAGTACCTGGAAGCGCGGCAAGCAGATCCTGGTGGAGCGTATCGACGAAGGCGCGCTGCCGTTGCAGCTGTTCATCAGCAGTATCCGCATCCAGCCGCCGCACCGGGTCGAAGGCACGGCGGTGTTCCTCACCGCGCGCTCCGATGCCGTGCCCCATGCGCTGTTGCACAACATGCTGCACAACCAGGTGCTGCACAGCCAGGTGGTGCTGTTGACGGTGGTCAGCGAGGACCGGCCACGGGTGCCGGAGCAGGAGCGTTTTGAGGTAGAGGCCTATGGCGACGGGTTCTTCCGCGTGCTGTTGCACTTTGGCTTCATGGATGAACCGGATGTGCCGGCGGCGTTGCGCTTGTGCCACCTGGATGAACTGGACTTCACCCCGATGCGCACCACCTACTTCCTCAGCCGCGAGACGGTGATCGCATCGCGGCTGGAGGGTATGTCGCGCTGGCGCGGCAACCTGTTCGCATTCCTGTTGAAGAACGCCAACGGCAACCTGCGCTTCTTCAACCTGCCGTTGAACCGGGTGATCGAGTTGGGGACCCAGGTCGAGATCTGATTTTCAGGGCAGGCGCGGGCGCCTACGGCGGTAACTGTAGGAGCGGATGTATACGCGAACAGGCGGCGCGGTGGCGGGCACCGGCTGTGCCGGTGATCGCGGCTGAAGCCGCGCCTACGGGTACGGTGTTCAAACTGTAGGAGCGGATTTATCCGCGAAGCAGGCGGCGCGGTGGCTGGCACCGGCTACGCCGGTGTTCGCGGCTTCAGTACCTGTGGGAGCGGGCGTGCCCGCGAATGGGCCTCACAGGCTATCAGTTCTGTGCAGCCACGTTCGACTTGCCCTGACGCGTCTCGATCTCGCCGATCAGGCGCTTGGCCAGTGCCGGGTAGTTCTCGTCGAAGTGGTGCCCACCTGGCAGTTTCAGGCGCTCGCCTACCGCAGTCTTGTCGGTGCAGCCGCTCTCGTCGGTTTCCTCGACGCCGTACACGCACACTACCTTGGACGCCGGCAGCCTGGCCATTTCCGGCCCGGTCGGGGCTTCCTGGCCTTCCTTGCCAAGCCAGCCTTCAACTTCGATCTCGAAACTGCCACTGCGGGCAAAGGCCAGCAGCATCACCGCGTCGATACGCTGCTGGTCCTCGACCGGCAGGCGGTTGTAGATCGCCGGCAGCACGTCGGCACCGAACGAATAGCCGGTCAGCACGAAGCGCTTGGTGCCCCATTTCTGCCGGTAGTGCTGCATCAGCTCGGACAGGTCGGCGGCGCTTTGTTCCGGGGTCTTGTGCTGCCAGTAGTAGCGCAGCGTGTCGATGCCCACCACCGGGTAGCCCAGCTTGGCCATTTCCCCGGCCACGTCACGGTCCAGGTCACGCCAGCCGCCGTCACCCGAGAGGAACAGGGTGACCGTGTCGGTGGTCTGTCCGGCAGGTACCTCGACCACCGGGATGGCCAAGGCGTTGCCGTCGTGGCCGACCAGGGCCTGGGTCAGTTGCGCCTTGAGCACCTGGGGCAGGTGAATGTCGTAGTCGCTGATGCTGGTTTCAGCATTGGCCTGGTCACGCACGAAAGCGGCGCTGGCGTCATCCGGGTTGTCGTTCCAGGCGACATTCCAGTGGCCGTGGGCGGCCGATTTCGGCAGTGGCGCCTGGCAGCCGGGTTGTTCCAGGTTGAAGTCCACGGAAATCGCCCGCGCCTTGTCGTCGTTCTGGCTGGCCAGCCAGCGCCAGGCCTGGGCCGCGCCAGGGCCGATACCGGCAACCAGGGTCGGCTTCTGCGGCAGCTGGGCCAGGGCCTGGTCCATGGCCTGCTGCTGCTTGCCGCAGTCATTGGGCGGCAGGATCACCTGCACCAACTGCGCTTCGCCGGCCTTGGCCAAGTCCAGCAGCTGCTTGTCGGTCAGTGCCTGGTCCTGCGGCACACCGATGGCTACCCGGGCCTTGGGGTGCACGCCTGGCGTCACGCGGGTAATCGGGGTGTCATTGATGCTCAGTTGCTCCAGGCGCGCCTCGGGGGCAGGGCGCGTCCACAGCCAGAACGCCAGCGCACCCCCCAAGGCGGCCAGCAGCAGGGGAATCAGCAAGTACAGCCAAAAGCGACGGGTCATCAACGTTTCACCAATCCAGTCAAGCCGCCTGCGATCAGGGCGGCGGTGTCGGCCAGTGCCACCAGCGGGTCAAGCCCGGCCGGCACGGCCATGTAGCGGGGTTCCCAGTCCGGTTGGAATTTGTCCTTGAAGCGCCGGAGCCCCTGGAAGTTGTACAGCTGCTCGCCGCGGCGGAACACCATCGAACCCAGGCGCTGGGTCAGCGGCGCGCCACGCCGCGGCTGCAGCCCGGAAAGCGGCACCATGCCGAGGCTGAAGCGGGCATAGTCATGGCTTTTGTAATGCAGGATCAGGCCGATCATCATGAATTCCATGGTCAGCTTCGGCGCCTCGGGGTGCGCGCGCATCAGGTCGAGGCTGGCCAGCTCCTTGCCGTGGGTTTCCAGCAGGTTGGCAAAGGCCACCGGGCGGCCCTGGAAGCGGATCAGGGCAATGCGGAAGTGCTGCAGGTACTCAGGGCTGAAGCGCCCCAGCGAGAAGCCTTTCTCGCGGACGTTCTTGCCGCCGAGCCAGGCATCGGAAATTTCCTTCAACTCTGCCAGCGGGGCGTGGCCGGGTTCGTGGATTTCCAGGCTCAAACCGTCACGGCTGCCGCGGTTCCAGGTGTAGCGCAGGTCCTTCATCTCCTTGCCCTTGGCTTCCAGGTCGAAACGGCGCAGGTCGACCCGGGCTTCTTCGCCCAGCTTCAGCGCGGTCAGGCCGATGTCCATGTAGAACGGCAGGTTCTCGGCGCGCACCTGGTAGAACACCGGCCGGGCGTGGTGCAGGTCGCACAGGTCACGGAATTGCCAGATCATCTCGGCGCGTTCCTGGGCCGGGCCGATCGGGTCATACAGGGCCACCAGGCTGCGGCCACGGCGCGCGTACATGAGGAAGGCGTTGTCGCCCGGGTGGAACAGCAGCGCCTTGTCGCCGGTCAGGGCCAGGCCGCCATCGGGCTGGTCAGAGGCCAGTAGAATGCGGTTGGCGCGCTGCAGTTCCTGTTCATCGGGCAGGTGGATCACAGGTGGTGCGGTGCGCAGCAACCAGGTCAGGGCCACGGCCGCCAGCAGCAGTGCGCTGCCCATGGCGGCGCGCAGGCCACGTGGCGCGTCGGCATCAAGGGTGAACTGCCACCACAGCTGGTGGCTGTAGGGCACATCCTGGTAGGCGAACAGCAACAGCCATACCGATGCCCCGACCACGCAGGCGCTGGCCACCAGGAACACTGGCGAGAACGGCAGTTCCAGCAAGCGGCTGGGGCGATAGAAGGAACGGCGGAACAGGGCGAGCAGGGCGGCGGTGAAGGTCAGCAGGCTGGCTTCTTCCCAGTCGAACCCCTTGAGCAGCGACAGCAGCGCGCCGACCAGCAACAGTACCGTGGTCAGCAGCCAGGCGGCGGACAGGCGGCGACGCAGGCCTTGGGCCAACAGCAGGCACAGCACGCCGATCAGGCTGGCGCCGAAGTGCGAGGCATCGATCAGGCGGTGCGGCACCAGGAAACCCATGTGCTCCAGGCGCGTGTCGATCTCGGGCGTGGCCCCGGAAAACAGCAGCACCACCCCGGAGAGGAATACCAGGATCGACAGCACCGGCGCTGCCAGCCCGGAAGCCGCCTTGATCGCCTGCTGCGCGAACAGCAGGCGCCGTGCTTCGTTGGCCAGCAGCAACACGCAGGCCAGCAGCAGGGGCAGCACGACGTAGATCAGCCGATACAGCAGCAAGGCCGCCGCCAGCGGGGCCGCGCCGAGCTGGTCGGCAAAGGCTGCCAGCAGGATCGCTTCGAATACCCCGACGCCGCCGGGTACGTGGCTGAGCACACCTGCGGCCAGGGCCAGCAGGTAGACCAGGACAAAGGCGCCGAACGGCGGGGCTTCGGGTAGCAGCAGATACAGCACGGTAGCAGCCGCGGCGACATCCAGCGCAGTGATCAGCAGTTGCATGGCGGCCAGGCGCGCGCCGGGCAGGCGCAGCGTGCGGCGGCCCAGCTGTACCAGCAGGTTGTCGGCCAAGGGCTGCTCGGCCAGGCGTCGGCGGTACAAGCCGACCACCATTACCCCGCACAGCAGCAGCACGGCGCTGGCAATAGCTGCCAGCAAGCCAACTGGCAAGCCCAGGGCGGCCGAGGCCGCCGGCAGGTCGGTCAAGGTCGCCAGGGCCGCCAGCGGTGGCAGCGCGCAGCCCAGTGACAGGCTGGCGAAGACGGTCATCCGTGCCACTTCGCCTGCGCCCACCCCTTGCCGTGCATACAGGCGGTAGCGCACCGAGCCACCGGACAGCATCGACAGGCCGATGGCGTTGCCGATGGCAAAGGCACTGAAACCGCCCAGCACCAGGCTGCGCGCCGGCAGCTGCACGCCGGCATAGCGGCTGGCCGACCATTCGTAACCCAGCAGGATGACGAAGCCGAGCACGGTAGCCAGCAACGCACCCAGCAATGCCTGGGCTGGCACGCTGAGCATCGCATCGTGCAGGGCATAAATGTCCAGCTCGCTCAGCAGGTGGCGGCAGGCGATCAAGGCCATGGCGAACAACACCAGGGTCACCACCAGGCCAATCGGCTGGCGATAGCGGCTCAGGCGTTCGAGCAAGGGCAGGCGCTGCGCGGCATTGGGCAGTGCAGCGGCGAGCGGTACCGGCGTTTCGGGATTGTGCGAAGTCATGGATTGCCCCGGGCTGGCAGCGCGAGGTGAGCGGAAGAGATGGCCAAGTGATAGTCCCTTAGAAAAACGTATCCAATGTTACTCCGGCCTCCGGCATTTTCAGCGGGCTGGCAGGGTTAAAGATAGTTCATCCTCGGTGCGAGCTCTCAAGCGTGCGGGGTGGCGGCAAGGCGTGGGAAACGGGAGCGACGAAAAGCAGGGGAGGGAAAAGCAACAAACCCCGCGCTGCTGTTACACAGGCGGGGTTTGTTCTGACGAATATGGTTGCGGGAGCCGGATTTGAACCGACGACCTTCGGGTTATGAGCCCGACGAGCTACCAGGCTGCTCCATCCCGCGTCAGAGGGGCGCATTCTACAGCGTGAGCGGTTGCTGTCAAGTTTTTTGCGTTTCAGGCTCGCGATACACATTTCACGGGCAAAGAAAAAGGCCACTGTGGTTACAGTGGCCTTTTCTTGAATCTGGTTGCGGGAGCCGGATTTGAACCGACGACCTTCGGGTTATGAGCCCGACGAGCTACCAGGCTGCTCCATCCCGCGTCAGTGGGGCGGATTCTACAGTGTGTGGCGGGTGTGTCAAGCGCTAACGTTTGATTTCTCGAGCATTTTTGCTGGCAGAGGTTTTCTGCGCACAAAGAAAAAGGCCACTGCGTTAACAGTGGCCTTTTCTCGAATCTGGTTGCGGGAGCCGGATTTGAACCGACGACCTTCGGGTTATGAGCCCGACGAGCTACCAGGCTGCTCCATCCCGCGCCTGTGAGATGGAATTCTACGGATTCGCTTCCCGTTGTCAAGCAAATGTTGCGGAAAAACCTTTTTTGTTCAAACCCTTAGCGTCTTCAGTCGCGTGCAGCTCAGGCACGACGGGGCTTTCAGGCCGATTATCGCGTACCGACACGGGTGAGCTGTTTCCTAACAGTACGCATGCGATACTATCTGTATGAATTTACAGTGCTGACGGTCATCCATGTCCTTGCGCAAGATCATCCATGTCGACTGCGATTGCTTCTATGCCGCCATCGAAATGCGTGACGACCCGCGCCTGGCCGGACGGCCCATGGCCGTAGGGGGCTCACCGGATCACCGTGGGGTGATTGCCACCTGCAACTATGAGGCGCGCGCCTATGGCGTGCGTTCGGCCATGTCCTCACGGCATGCCCTGAAACTGTGCCCCGACCTGTTGATCGTCAAGCCGCGCTTCGAGGCCTACCGTGAGGCCTCGCGGGAAATCCATACGATCTTCCGTGACTACACCGAGCTGATCGAACCGTTGTCGCTGGACGAGGCATACCTGGATGTGACGGACAGCCAGTGGTATTCGGGCAGTGCCACGCGCATCGCCGAGGATATTCGTCGCCGCGTCGCTCGCACCCTGCATATCACTGTCTCGGCTGGCGTGGCGCCGAACAAGTTCCTGGCCAAGATCGCCAGTGACTGGCGCAAGCCCAACGGGCTGTTCGTGATTACCCCGGGCGAAGTGGAAGCATTCGTCGCGGCCTTGCCGGTGGCCAGGTTGCACGGGGTGGGCAAGGTGACGGCAGACAAGCTGGCGCGGCTGGGGATCGACACTTGCCTGGAGCTGCGCGAATGGTCGCGGCTGGCGCTGGTGCGTGAGTTCGGCAGTTTTGGCGAGCGCTTGTGGGGGCTGGCGCGCGGTATCGATGAGCGTGCAGTGCACAATGACAGCCGCCGCCAGTCAGTCAGCGTGGAAAACACCTACGACACCGACTTGCCGGATTTGGCCAGTTGCCTGGCTCGGTTGCCCGAACTGCTGGCCAGCCTGGACGAGCGCATCGCCCGCATGGACAGCAGTTACCGGCCGGAAAAACCCTTCGTCAAGGTCAAGTTCCATGACTTCAGCCAGACCACCCTGGAGCAGGCCGGGGCGGGCCGGGACCTGGAAAGTTATCGGCAATTGCTGGGGCAGGCGTTTGCCCGTGGCGGCAAGCCGGTACGCTTGCTGGGGGTGGGGGTGAGGTTGCGCGATTTGCGCGGCGCGCATGAGCAGCTGGAGCTGTTCCCGCCTCGATAATTGGCCCGCCAATTTAACGCGGCCCCTGTAGGAGCGGCCTTGTGTCGCGATGGGCTGCGAAGCAGCCCCATGATTTCAGCCTTGATGCATGAATTGCCGGGGCTGCTTCGCAGCCCATCGCGACACAAGGCCGCTCCTACCAGGTAGTGCGTGATGCCGGTTATTGCGCGCCAGGGTCAGCGACCAGGCGGCCAGTGGCCTTGGTCAGCGACTGCAGAAACTCCTGCTGCAGCTCCGGATCGTTGCGGGTCAGCTCGATCAGGCTCTGCTCCATTTCACTGGCTTCTTCTTCCAGGCCCAGCTCGGACAGGCGCTTGACCCGGTGTACCCATTGGCCGACGTCGTCATCCTCAAGGTCATCGAAGATCAATTCGTGGGCCTCGAGCAACTTGTTGCGCAGGGTGGCGCTGACCAGCAGGCTGGCATCGCCACGTACCGCGTTGTCCTCGTCGACCACCTGCAGGTGCAGGGTGCCGATGTGGTTGAGGTTCTGCTCGGAGAACGGGCTGTCGAGCAGGTTCAGGCGCAGCACGCCATTCCTGTCGGTGGTCAGCTCGTGGGTCATCCTGCCGGCCTTGACTTCGACCAGGCGCTCGCTCCACGGTACGCTGGTGGATTCCTCGCGCTTGCCCTTCTGCACTTCGCTGATCCCGGCCAGGTTCTGCTGGGCACGACCGTTGGACGGCACGTTCATGAACGGGTTGAGCCCGTCCACACCATAGCTGAGCCAGTCGTGGGTGATGCTGTCCGGCAGATTGCCCAGGGCGAAGACGTTGACCACGTTGGCGCCGACGCCCGCCACCACGGCCACTGCCCCCAGCGGGATCTCGTAGATCTCCCGCCAGGGCTGGTAGGGCGTATAGCGGTCATAGCGGCGGGTGACTTCGAACTCGGTGACTTCGAAGCGCTGCTGCTCATGCACACGCACACGGCGTTGCGGAAGCTCCATCACCTTCGGCTCGCCGACATCGATCTGCAGGGTGTGCTCGAGCAGTTTGCGCTCGACGCGCTCCTCATGGTCGCTGCGCTGGGACATCTGGTTGGCGCAACCGCTGACGAGCAGGGCGCCGCACAGTGCGGCGCCCCCCAGGGTAAAGGTACTTCGCTTGTACATGATCACTCGTGCATTGGTTATCAGCGGCGAACGCGGGCCTGCAGGAAGGTCAGCACTTCGGCGAGCGGCAATGCCTGGGCGTCCTGCTCGGTGCGGTGCTTGTATTCCAGGTTGCCTTCGGCCAGGCCGCGATCGCTGACGACGATGCGGTGCGGGATGCCGATCAGCTCCATGTCGGCAAACTTGATGCCGGGGCTGGTCTTCTTGTCGCGGTCGTCCAGCAGCACTTCGTAACCGGCGGCGGTCAACTCGGCATACAGCTTGTCGGTCGCCTCGCGGACCACGTCGGTTTCGTAGCGCAGCGGTACCAGGGCGATCTGGAACGGGGCCAGGGCGTCATTCCAGATGATGCCCTTGTCGTCGTGGTTCTGCTCGATGGCAGCGGCAACCACGCGGGATACGCCGATACCGTAGCAGCCCATGGCCAGGGTGACCGGCTTGCCGTTCTCGCCCAGTACCTGGCACTTCAGTGCCTCGCTGTACTTGGTGCCCAGCTGGAAGATGTGGCCCACTTCGATGCCGCGCTTGATCACCAGGGTGCCCTGGCCGTCCGGGCTCGGGTCGCCTTCGACCACGTTGCGCAGGTCGGCAACCTGTGGCACCGGCAGGTCGCGCTCCCAGTTCACGCCGAAGTAGTGCTTGTCGTCGATGTTGGCACCGATGCCGAAGTCGCTCATCAGGGCAACCGAACGGTCGATGATGATTTCCAGCGGCAGGTTCAACGGGCCGAGCGAACCGGCGCCGGCACCGATGGCCTCGCGCAGTTCGGCGTCGCTGGCCATGACCAGCGGGTCGGCTACCTGTTCCAGCTTGGCTGCCTTGATTTCGTTGAGTTCGTGGTCGCCGCGCACGATCAGCGCAACCAGCTTGCCCTGTTCCGCGCCATGCACGATCAGGGTCTTGACGGTTTTTTCGATCGGCAGGCCGAAGTTTTCCACCAGCTGGGCGATGGTCTTGGCGTTCGGCGTGTCGACCAGGCGCAGCTCCTCGGTAGGCGCAGGGCGCACGGTTTCCCGTGGGATGGCCTCGGCCTTCTCGATGTTGGCGGCATAGTCGGAGCTGTCGCTGAAGATCACGTCGTCTTCGCCAGACTCGGCCAGCACGTGGAATTCGTGCGAGTAGCTGCCACCGATGGAGCCGGTGTCGGCCTGCACTGGGCGGAAGTCCAGGCCCAGGCGGGTGAAGATGTTGGTGTACGCCTGGTGCATGCGGTCGTAGGTTTCCTGCAGGGAAGCCTGGTCGGCATGGAACGAGTAGGCGTCCTTCATGATGAATTCACGGCCGCGCATCAGGCCGAAGCGCGGGCGGATCTCGTCACGGAACTTGGTCTGGATCTGGTACATGTTGAGCGGCAGCTGTTTATAGCTGGACAGCTCGTTGCGGGCCAGGTCGGTGATGACTTCTTCGTGGGTCGGGCCGACGCAGAAGTCGCGCTGGTGGCGGTCCTTCAGGCGCAGCAGCTCGGGGCCGTACTGTTCCCAGCGGCCGGATTCCTGCCACAGTTCGGCGGGCTGGATGCTGGGCATCAGCACTTCCAGGGCGCCGGCGGCGTTCATTTCCTCGCGCACCACGGCCTCGACCTTGCGCATCACCCGCAAGCCCATCGGCAGCCAGGTGTACAGGCCGGAGGCCAGTTTGCGGATCATGCCGGCACGCAGCATGAGCTGATGGCTGATGACCACTGCGTCGGCAGGGGTTTCTTTCTGGGTGGCGAGCAAATATTGACTGGTGCGCATGGTGAGCCGTGTCGATTGCCTAAGACATTGAAATGACCCCGCATTGTACGGGGGCGAAACGAAGGCGTACAGGATGCCCCAGGGCGTGACGCTTGTCAGCCAAGAAAAAGCCCGGCGTGATCGCCGGGCTTTTTCAGGTGCGGGGCACTGCAAGCCAGGCTTACAGGATGCTCAGCGGGTATTCCACGATCAGGCGCAGGTCGTTGTTGTCTGCGGCGTACTCGGCTTCGTACGCATCGTTGGCGCGGTACACGGCATAGCGTACGCGGAACGACAGGTCCTTGGCCGGGCCTTCCTGGATCACGTACTTGGACTCGACGTTCAGTTCGTGTTCCTTGCCTTCGGTGTTCGCTGCGGTCTCGATGTTGTCACCGTAGACATAGCGAGTCATGAAGCTCAGGCCAGGCACGCCGTAGGAAGCCATGTTCAGGTCGTAACGGGCCTGCCAGGATTTTTCTTCACGGCCGACGAAGTCGGAGATCTGGATGGAGTTGGACACGAAGATGGTGCCGTTACCATCGACGCCGTAGAGGTAGCCGGTATCGCCGCTGGAGCGCTGATAGGCCAGGGTGAATTTGTGGCCGCCGAGGCTGTAGGCAGCTGCCAGGCTCCAGAGTTTGTTGTCCAGCTCGCCGTACAGGGCCTGGCCCTGGTCTTTGGAGCGGTAGCCGTTGAAGTCGAAGTTCAGCGCCTGGCTGTCATCGATCGGCAGGTTGTAGTTGAGGTTGATGTACTGCTTCTTGAAGTAGTCATCAACGTCAGAGGCTGCCAAGGTGCCGATGAAGTTGTCGGTGAACGAGTAGGTCGCGCCGGCAATGTTGGCCGAGGTCAGGCCTGGCGTGTGCTTGCCGTTGATGCTGTCCTTGCCCATGCCGGTCTGCGAGCTCAGCGCGGTGAAGCGACCTGCGGTCAGCTCGAGGCCTTTGATTTCCTTGCTGGTGATCAAGGTACCTTCAGCCACTTCTGGCAGCAGGCGGCTGTCGTCGGTAGCGAAGACCGGGCTGGCCACGAACTGGCGGCCGTACTTCAGGGTGGTGTCGGACAGGCGGAACTTGACGGCTGCGCCGCCTTTGCCCTGCGAATCTTCCGGGTGGCCGTCGCTGTCGGTACGGAACAGGCCGTTACCTGCAGTGCCCTTGCCGCCGTCGAACTTGACGCTGCCCATGGCCATGACGTCGAGGCCGACACCGATGGTGCCCTGGGTGTAACCGGATTCGAAGACGCCCAGCAGCGAGGCGCCGCTATCTTCGCGGTGGCCGCTCTTGAAACCGCTGGATTTGCTTGGGTCGGCGATGTTGCCTGCGCCGTGCTTGAAGTCGCGGTTCATGTACATGGCGCGGGTCTTCAGGTTCAGCGTACTGTCTTCGATGAAGCCTTTGGACTCGTCCTGGGAAGAGGCCAAAGCCAACTGCGAGGTGCCTGCCGCAACGGCCAGGGCGATCATGCTCCACTTCATCACGCGCATCGTGATTTGCTCCTTTGGTTTTTTAGGAAGAGTACCGCTGCGCCCATCTGTTTTAGTTATATGGTGCAGCTCTTTCTTGTTATGTCGGCGAAAATGTATAGCACGCTGACTGTTGTTGGCGATATGGCTATATGCATCCTTTACGGAACTTTTTTGCCATGTCGCTTACAGGTGTTTCCATGTCGCAAATCACGCCCCGGTAAAGGGTCGTACAACGCCAGCGTTGTTTCCGTCGCCGTCTTGCATTTGTACATGCAGGCTGGCGCGGCAAACTCCCTGGTAACCAATGCCGCTGTTGTCATTTGTCGCGTACAGCTGCCGTAGCAGATGTCGTGCCGACTTGGCGTGGAGGGAATGCAACAAGCGTGCTCAAAATACGCAACACTTCATGAAATTTTCACAAAATCCGCTACTGGGGGTCGGAAGGTGCCGTAAACACGGGGCGAAGCGGGTTACGAGGCTGTTGCAGTCGAGAATCATTAAAAACAAAAAAGCTGTCATGAAAGTCAATGTGTTACCGCAACTAGTTCAACCAGAGTCATTTATGGGGGCTGAGTGAGGTGTCGCAGGCCTCATTTTGGTGCGAAAAGTAGCGCTGTGTTACCGGGAGCGTGCAAGGTATCCTTGCCGCCCTGGATTCCGCGTGTAGCGGGTGGGTTCTGCCTGAAGGAGATGTGCCGTGTTCGTCCTCGATTCGCGTTTGCAGCAGGATTGCCTGGTGCTGGGAAATTTTCCGCTGTGTCAGTTGCTGCTGAGCAACGATGCCAACTATCCCTGGTTCATCCTGGTGCCTCGGCGCGCGGGTATCCGTGAGGTGTTCGAACTGGATGCGGCGGACCAGCAGCAGTTGTGGCAGGAAGCCAGCTGCCTGGCTGGGGCGCTGAAGGCCAGCTACAACGCCGACAAGATGAACGTTGCCGCCCTTGGCAATGTGGTCAGTCAGCTGCATGTGCACGTAATCGTGCGTCACCACCACGACGCTGCCTGGCCTGCGCCGGTGTGGGGCAAGCACCCGGCAGTGGCCTATGGCGACGAGCAGGTGCAAGCCATACGCCAGCGCCTGCGTGAATTGAAACTCGAAGGTTACCTAGAGGCCTGATATGTCGTTGGAAATGCGAGTGGTCGAGCTGGAAACCCGCCAGGCGTTCCAGGATGACACCATCCAGGCGCTGAATGACGTTGTGGTCGAGCAGGCCCGGGTGATCGAGCGCCTGCAATTGCAGATGGCCGAGCTGATCAAGCGTTACGAAGAGATGGTCGGCCAGTGCGGCAACGAAGGGGAAGAGGCGCCACCGCCTCATTATTGAAGCCGATACGGCTGGATGAGCAGCAGCCCTGCAAGGCCGGCAAGCCGGCCTTGCAGGGATAACCGTGATCAGCGGCGGGTCACGGCGACCACGTCTTCGGCCTGCAGGCCCTTGTCGCGGTGCATCACCGAAAACTCCACGCGCTGGCCCTCGACCAGGATGCGGTGGCCTTCGCCGCGAATGGCGCGAAAGTGCACGAAGATATCATCGCCCGAATCGCGGGAAATGAAGCCGAAACCTTTCGACGTGTTGAACCACTTGACGGTGCCGGTATCACGGTTGCCGGAGTCCTGCGTGGCGGGCTGGCTGGCGCGTGCCTTGCGCGGGCTGCGGGCCAGGCCTGCGGCCAGGTGCGCGGCCACGGCCAGGGCGGCGCAGACCAGTGCGGCGAGGTTGCCCATTTCCGGGCGGGCCAGCAGGGTCAGGGTCTGCACTACCACCGCCACCACCAGCAGCGCGCAAGCCAGGTGCTGCAACTGCTGGCGGGCGCCGCGGTAGTACAGCGGCAGCACCGGGGCCAGGATCAGGTTGAGCAGGCCGAGCAGGGCCAGGTAGACCGCATCGGGTTGTTGCAGGAAGGGAGTTGCATCGGTTTTCAGGCTGGGTATGAGCGATAGCAGCAAGGCTGCCACGCCCGTCACCAGATGGACGATCTTGAACATGGGTTGGCTCACAGTTGATAAGGCTGGTCACAGGAAGAGCCGGCGGCGCGGTGCGCATGAGGTGTAGAGCGCGAACACGTGACAGGCCGGCCTATGCACCCGGCAATGACAGTCCGCACGGGTGGCACGCTGCCTATTTAACAGTAAAGCCGCAGGCTACTCAAACCACAGGCTGCCAAGCGCTATGCTGCGCCATGTCGCATGCACCCTGCGCCAAGTGTTGCTAAAGTGGTCGGCACCCGCTTGAGTCTCAAGCCTTATGGAAAGGGGAACTTCATGGCAATCGATATCGGTATCAGTGAAGAAGATCGCAAGTCCATCGTCGATGGGCTGTCCCGCCTGTTGTCGGATACCTATGTGCTGTATCTGAAAACCCATAACTTCCATTGGAACGTCACCGGTCCGTCGTTCCGCACCCTGCACCTGATGTTCGAGGAGCAATACAACGAGCTGGCGCTGGCGGTCGACTCGATCGCCGAGCGCATTCGCGCCCTGGGCTTCCCGGCGCCGGGGTCCTATGCCTTCTATGCGCGGCACTCCTCGATCAAGGAGGAGGAAGGGGTACCGCCTGCAGACGAGATGATCCGCCAGCTGGTGCAGGGCCAGGAGGCTGTGGTGCGTACCGCGCGCAGCATCTTCCCGGTGGTGGACAAGGTCAGTGACGAACCGACCGCCGACCTGCTGACCCAGCGCATGCAGGTACATGAGAAGACCGCCTGGATGCTGCGAGTGCTGCTCGACGGCCAGTAATCGCCAGTCTGTCTGTAGGAGCGGCCTTGCGTCGCGATGGGCTGCGCAGCAGCCCCAAGGTTCAGCGTAAGTGCACCAATCGCCGGGGCTGCTGCGCAGCCCATCGCGACGCCAGGCCGCTCCGGCCTGGCGCACATCCGCCGTGGATTCTGATCAGGAACATTTTGCCGCTGCTCTCACCGCGCTCGTCAGCGCTTCATAGGCCACCTGCTACCTGTGACGAGGAGAAGTGGCGCATGATGCAAGCGAGCAAGCGTGTGGCTGGCCAGGGGCGCTGGCCCGGTAAACAGTGCATCGATCCGTTCAAGGCGGATTTCGACATGCAGCAGACCCAGCCGGTGTCGCGTTCGGTCAGGCTCAACGGTTTTTCCACGTGCCTGCGCCTGGAAGCCGTCTACTGGGGTATCCTCGAACGCATCGCTGCGGCCAACCGCTGTTCGGTCAGCGCCGTGCTGTCCTACGTCGACCGCGAAGTGCACCTGCGCCAGGGTGGGGTGCGCAACTTCAGCGGGTTGATCCGGGTGATCTGCGTTGCCTGGCTGCAGGACCCGCCAAGCGTGCGCTGATCGCCGGGCGGGCTGCGCAGTGCTTGCTAACCATATATAATCCCGCTTTTTGCTGCCCCGGCAGCCAGCGTTATGGTTGACGAGAGACACCCATGCCCCTTTATGACTATCAATGTGCATCCTGCGAGCACCGCATGGAAGTGCTGCAGAAGATCAGCGCCGCGCCGCTGACCGATTGCCCGGCCTGCCAGGCGCCGGCGCTGAAGAAGCTGCTGTCGGTGCCAGGCTTCCGCCTGAGCGGTAATGGTTGGTACGAAACCGACTTCAAGACCGGGGCGAAAAAGAATCTGGCAGGCGGCGACAAGGCCGACTGAGTTGAATGCTGTGACCGGGTCTTGCAGTATTAGCCCTCCGGGCGGCCAAGGCCTCCACCGAATACACGAATCACGAGAAGCGAAACCACCATCATGATGCGCAGCCATTATTGCGGCCAACTGAACGAGAGCCTGGACGGCCAGGAAGTCACCCTTTGCGGCTGGGTCCATCGTCGCCGCGACCACGGCGGGGTGATCTTCCTCGACATCCGTGACCGCGAAGGCATGGCCCAGGTCGTGTTCGACCCGGATCGCGCCGAAACCTTCGCCGCTGCCGACCGCGTGCGCAGCGAGTACGTCGTGCAGATCACCGGCAAGGTGCGCAAGCGCCCTGAGGGTGCGGTGAATGCCAACATGGCGTCCGGTGCCATCGAGATTCTCGGCTACCAGCTGAACGTGCTCAACGAAGCGGAAACCCCACCGTTCCCGCTCAACGAATACTCCGACGTCGGCGAGGAAACCCGCCTGCGTTATCGCTTCATCGACCTGCGTCGCCCGGAAATGGCCGACAAGCTGCGCCTGCGTTCGCGCATCACCAGCAGCATCCGTCGCTTCCTCGACGAAAACGGCTTCCTCGATGTCGAGACGCCGATCCTGACCCGGGCCACCCCGGAAGGCGCGCGTGACTACCTGGTACCAAGCCGTACCCACGCCGGCAGCTTCTTCGCCCTGCCGCAGTCGCCGCAGCTGTTCAAGCAGCTGCTGATGGTCGCCGGCTTCGACCGCTACTACCAGATCGCCAAGTGCTTCCGTGACGAAGACCTGCGGGCCGACCGCCAGCCGGAATTCACCCAGATCGACATCGAGACCAGCTTCCTCGATGAAAGCGAGATCATGGGCCTGACCGAAAGCATGATCCGCAAGCTGTTCAAGGAAGTGCTGGACCTGGAATTCGGCGAATTCCCGCACATGACCTTCGAAGAAGCCATGCGCCGCTACGGTTCCGACAAGCCGGACCTGCGTATCCCGCTGGAGCTGGTCGATGTCGCCGACCAGCTGAAGGACGTGGATTTCAAGGTGTTCGCCGGCCCGGCCAACGATCCGAAGTGCCGCGTTACCGCCCTGCGCCTGCCAGGCGGTGCCAGCATGCCGCGCAGCAAGATCGACGAGTACACCAAGTTCGTCGGCATCTACGGTGCCAAGGGCCTGGCCTACATCAAGGTCAACGAACGCGCCAAGGGCGTCGAAGGCCTGCAGTCGCCGATCGTCAAGAACATCCCCGAGGCCAACCTCAATACCATCCTCGACCGCGTTGGTGCGGTTGACGGCGACATCGTGTTCTTCGGTGCCGACAAGTTCAAGGTGGTCAGCGAAGCCCTGGGCGCGCTGCGTATCCGCCTGGGCCACGACTTCGAGCTGCTGACCTGCGAGTGGGCGCCGATGTGGGTGGTCGACTTCCCGATGTTCGAAGAGAACGAAGACGGCAGCTTCACTGCGCTGCACCACCCGTTCACCGCGCCGAAGTGCACCCCGGAAGAGCTTGAGGCCAACCCGGCCGCAGCCCTGTCGCGCGCTTACGACATGGTCCTGAACGGTACCGAGCTGGGTGGCGGTTCGATCCGTATCCACCGCAAGGAGATGCAACAGGCCGTGTTCCGCCTGCTGGGCATCGAAGCGGCAGAACAGGAAGAGAAGTTCGGCTTCCTGCTCGACGCCCTGAAGTTCGGCGCTCCGCCTCACGGTGGCCTGGCCTTCGGCCTGGACCGCCTGGTCATGCTGATGACCGGCGCCCAGTCGATCCGTGAAGTGATCGCCTTCCCGAAAACCCAGAGCGCCGCGTGCGTCATGACCCAGGCCCCTGGCATGGTCGACGCCAAGGCCCTGCGCGAGCTGCACATCCGACTGCGCGAACAGACCAAGGTCGAGTAAGCGGTCCTCGGGCGCATCCACAGGGATGCGCCTTTGCGTTTCGGCGCAGGCAATTTTCCGTCCCGCCCCGTACAGGGGCGGGGCTGTTTGTGATTCAAAGGATTCGGAGTCGTTATGGCTGGTCATTCCAAGTGGGCGAACATCAAGCACCGCAAAGAGCGCCAGGATGCCAAGAGAGGCAAGATCTTCACCAAGTGGATCCGCGAGCTGACGGTCGCCGCCAAGCAGGGCGGCCCTGACCCGGCCTCCAACCCGCGCCTGCGCCTGGCGCTGGACAAGGCCCTGGGCGCCAACATGAGCCGCGACATCATTGACCGCGCCGTGGCCCGTGGTGCTGGCACCAACGAAAGCGACAACGTCGAAGAGCTCAGCTACGAAGGCTACGGCCCGGGCGGTGTGGCGATCATGGTCGAGGCCATGACCGACAACCGCAACCGCACCGCAGCCGCCGTGCGTCATGCATTCACCAAGTGTGGCGGCAACCTCGGTACCGACGGTTCGGTGGCGTACCTGTTCGAGCGCAAGGGGCAGATCAGCTTTGCCCCCGGCGTGGAAGAAGACGCGCTGATGGAAGCGGCGATGGAAGCCGATGCCGATGACGTGGTGGCCAACGATGACGGCTCGTTCGAGGTGTTCACCTCGTTCAACAGCTTCTACGCCGTGCGCAATGCCCTGGAAGAGGCGGGGTTCAAGGCCGCTGACGCGGAAATCGTCATGCAGCCCACCACCAGCGCCGAACTTGACCAGGACGGTGCCGAGAAGGTGCTCAAGCTGATCGACATGCTCGAAGACCTGGATGACGTGCAGAACGTCTATTCCAATGCGCAGATCTCCGACGAGATCATGGAAAAACTCGGCTAAGATTTTTGCTTGGCCTTTCGGGCCTATTCGCGGGCAAGCCCGCTCCCACCGGGAGCGCACCAGGTTCAGGCCTGGCGCGTCCCCTGTGGGAGCGGGCTTGCCCGCGAATAGGCCGGTACATTTGAACACGCAGGCGCTATGACTCTGATTCTTGGTATCGACCCCGGCTCGCGCATCACCGGTTATGGCGTGGTGCGCCAGACCGCCCGCGGTTGCGAGTACGTGGCGTCGGGCTGCATTCGCACCGGCAGCGGCGAGCTGCATGAGCGGTTGCAGGTCGTTTTCCGCGGCGTGGGTGAAATCATTGCCCAGCACGGGCCGGTGACCATGGGCATCGAGCGGGTGTTCATGGCGCGTAATGCCGACTCGGCGCTGAAGCTCGGCCAGGCCCGTGGCGCGGCCATCGTCGCTGCCGCCGAGGCCGGCCTGGAAATCGCCGAGTACAGCGCTACCCAGGTCAAGCAGGCGGTAGCCGGCACCGGCGGGGCCAACAAGGAACAGGTGATGATGATGGTCATGCACCTGTTGAAACTGACGCAAAAGCCGCAGATCGACGCCTCCGACGCCCTGGCCATCGCCCTGTGCCATGCGCATACCCGCTCCAGCCTGGTGCCGCACGGCCTGGCCACGGCGCGGCGACGCGGCGGGCGCTTGCGTCTGTAGGCGCTTCATGCCCTGATACACATTTTGTGCGGGTGATACGTGCACCCGCCGCATTTGCTGATAGGGTTGAGCGGTCTTTGACCGGCTCCCCGAGAGGAAGGATCGGAACGTGATTGGACGTTTGCGCGGCACCCTGGCGGAGAAACAGCCGCCGCACCTGATTATCGACGTCAACGGCGTGGGTTACGAGCTGGAAGTGCCGATGACCACGCTGTACCGTCTGCCCAAGGTGGGCGAAAGCGTCACCGTGCACACCCACCTGGTGGTGCGCGAAGACGCCCACCTGCTCTACGGTTTTGCCGAAAAGCGCGAGCGCGAGCTGTTCCGTGAGCTCATCCGCCTCAATGGCGTGGGGCCGAAGCTGGCGCTGGCGCTGATGTCCGGCCTGGAAGTCGACGAGCTGGTGCGCTGTGTGCAGGCCCAGGACACGTCGGCGTTGGTGCGCGTGCCGGGGGTCGGCAAGAAGACCGCCGAACGCCTGCTGGTCGAACTCAAGGACCGCTTCAAGGCCTGGGAAACCTCGCCGGCCATGTTCACCCTGGTCTCCGATGGGCCGCTGCCGGTCAGCAGCAGCTCCACGGCCGAGGCTGATGCCGTCAGCGCCCTGGTTTCGCTGGGCTACAAGCCGCAGGAAGCCAGCAAGGCGATCGCCGCGATCAAGGACAAGGCTGGCCTGAGCAGTGAAGAGCTGATCCGCCGCAGCCTGAAAGGGATGATTACCAAGTGATCGAAGCCGACCGCCTGATCGCCGCCAGTGGCCGCGACCGTGAAGAAGTCCAGGACCGTGCGATCCGCCCGCTGCGGCTGGACGAATACATCGGCCAGCCGGTGGTACGCGAGCAGATGGCGCTGTTCATCCAGGCCGCCCGTGGCCGCAGCGAGTCGCTTGACCATACCCTGATCTTCGGGCCGCCGGGTCTCGGCAAGACCACCCTGGCCAACATCATCGCCCAGGAAATGGGCGTGTCGGTCAAGAGCACCTCGGGGCCGATCCTCGAGCGCCCGGGCGACCTGGCGGCCATGCTGACCAACCTCGAGCCGCACGACGTGCTGTTCATCGACGAGATCCACCGCCTGTCACCGGTCGTCGAAGAAGTGCTGTACCCGGCAATGGAAGACTTCCAGCTCGACATCATGATCGGCGAAGGGCCGGCGGCCCGCTCGATCAAGCTCGACCTGCCACCGTTCACCCTGGTCGGGGCCACTACCCGTGCCGGCATGCTCACCAACCCGCTGCGCGACCGCTTCGGTATCGTCCAGCGCCTGGAGTTCTACAGCGACAGGGACCTGGCCACCATCGTCAGTCGTTCGGCCGGCATCCTCGGCCTGGCCATCGAGGACCAGGGCGCCTACGAGATCGCCCGCCGGGCCCGTGGCACGCCGCGTATTGCCAACCGCCTGCTGCGCCGCGTGCGCGACTACGCCGAGGTGCGCGGCAAGGGCCAGATCACCAAGGCCGTGGCCGACATGGCGCTCAACCTGCTGGACGTCGACGAGCGCGGTTTCGACCATTCCGACCGCCGCCTGCTGCTGACCATGATCGAGAAATTCGACGGTGGCCCGGTGGGGGTGGACAACCTGGCCGCCGCCATCAGCGAAGAGCGTCATACCATCGAGGATGTACTCGAACCGTACCTGATCCAGCAAGGCTACATCATGCGTACCCCGCGTGGCCGTGTGGTCACCCGGCATGCCTACCTGCACTTTGGCCTGAATGTGCCCGGGCGCCTGGGGGAGGGTGGGGATTTTTCCGAAACGGGCGATGACTGACAGATCGAAAACGGCTTTTCGTGGTCCTAGCGCTGGCACGCCGAGGGTGCGCTGGCAATAAGACATTAATGAAGAAAAAACAGTTGCCACAGCGGATTGGCAAGCTGAGGAGTAAGCACTAGAGTATGCGCGCGCAAAATGGCCTGGAACCGTTCGCACACCGTTGTCGCGTCTATTACGAAGATACCGATGCCGGTGGCGTGGTGTATTACGTCAACTACCTGAAATTCATGGAACGTGCGCGCACCGAGCGGCTGCGGCACCTGGGCTTTTCCCAGGCGCAACTGGCCGGGGAAAACCTGTTGTTCGTGGTCCATTCCAGCGAAGCGCGTTACCACGCGCCGGCGCGCCTGGACGACGAGCTGCGGGTCACCGCGCATGTCACTGAACTCAATCGCGCCAGCCTGCGCTTCGTGCAGCAGGTCTGGCGGGAAAAGGATGAAACGCTGCTCTGCGAAGGGCAGTTCCTGGTGGCCGCCGTGCGCGCCGACACTTTCAAACCCCGAGCCATACCCCCGGAGCTGCGCGACGCCTTTGCGGCGGACGGCTCGGGTAATCAATCGAACGCAGGAGAATAAGCGTGGAAGCTAACGTCGTCGACCATACCTCCATGTGGAGTCTGGTCAGCAATGCCAGCATGGTGGTACAGCTGGTAATGCTGACCCTGGTGGCCGCCTCGGTCACTTCATGGATCATGATCTTCCAGCGCAGCACCATGCTGCGCGCCGGTCGTCGTGCGCTGGATGCCTTCGAGGAGCGCTTCTGGTCGGGCATCGACCTGTCCAAGCTGTACCGTCAGGCAGGCAGCAACCCGGACCCGGATTCCGGTGTCGAGCAGGTGTTCCGTGCCGGCTTCAAGGAATTCTCGCGCCTGCGCCAGCAGCCGGGGGTTGACCCTGACGCGGTCATGGAAGGCGTTGCGCGTGCCATGCGCGTGGCCATTTCGCGCGAGGAAGAAAAACTCGAGCAGAGCCTGCCGTTCCTGGCCACCGTCGGTTCGACCAGCCCGTACATCGGCCTGTTCGGTACCGTGTGGGGCATCATGAACTCCTTCCGCGGCCTGGCCAGCGCCCAGCAGGCCACCCTGGCCACGGTCGCCCCGGGTATCGCCGAAGCGCTGGTCGCCACTGCCATCGGCCTGTTCGCGGCAATCCCGGCGGTCATCGCCTACAACCGCTTCTCGGCGCGCAGCGAAGTGCTGATCGGTCGTTACTACACCTTCGCCGACGAGTTCCAGGCGATCCTGCACCGTAAAGTGCACACCAGCGAAGAGTAATCAGGTAGAAGCCCATGGCCCGAGTTCGCCACAAACGCAAGCCCGTCGCCGAGATGAACGTGGTGCCCTACATCGACGTGATGCTGGTGCTGCTGGTCATCTTCATGGTGACGGCGCCCATGCTCAACCAGGGCGTGAAGGTCGACCTGCCCAAGGTTTCCAGCGAAGCCTTGCCGCAGGACAACAACGTCCAGATCCTCACCATCTCCATCAAGGCCGACAAGACCTATTACTGGAACCTCGGCAGCGAAGTCGATACCGACAAGCAGATGGACAAGGCCATGACCTTGCCAGCCATGACCGACGCAGTGACCAAGATCATTGCTGCCGGCCGTGACCAGGGCAAGCAGACCCAGGTGTTCATTCGTGGCGACAAGGCTGTCGACTATGGCGCGGTCATGGGTGCCATGGGCGGGTTGCAGAAGGCCGGTGTCGGTAACGTTGGCCTGATTACCGAGGCGCCCTGATGCAACAGCGAGAGCCATCCGCCTCGGAAAGCTACTTCTGGCCCAGTATCTGGGCCATCGGCCTGCATGTGCTGGTGTTCGCCCTGCTGTTCGTCAGTTTTGCCATGACGCCTGAGCTGCCGCCCTCCAAGCCGATCGTTCAGGCTACCCTGTACCAGCTCAAGTCCAAGAGCCAGGCGACCACCCAGACCAATCAGAAGATTGCCGGGGAAGCGAAGAAAACCGCTTCGCGCCAGACCGAGGTCGAGCAGCTGGAACAGAAGAAGGTCGAGCAGGAGGCCGTGAAGGCCGCGGAACAAAAGAAAGCCGACGCCGCTCAAAAGGCCGAAGAGGCCCGCGAGGCTGCCGAAGCCAAGAAAGCCGAGGCCGCTGCCGAAGCCGCCAAGGCTGCCGAGGCCAAGAAAGCCGCCGAAGCCAAGAAGGCCGAGGAGGCGAAGAAGGCCGCCGAGAAGCAGCAGGCTGATATCGCCAAGAAGAAGGCCGAGGAAGAAGCCAAGAAAAAAGCCGAAGAAGAGGCCAAGAAAGAGGCCGCTGAAGAGGCGAAGAAACAAGCCGCCGAGGACGCCAAGAAAAAGGCGGCCGAAGAGGCCAAGAAGAAAGCAGCCGAGGACGCCAAGAAGAAAGCGGCAGCCGAGGAAGCGAAGAAAAAGGCAGCTGAAGAGGCCAAGAAGAAGGCCGCTGCAGACGCCCAGAAGAAAAAGGCACAGGAAGCGGCCCGCAAGGCGGCGGAAGACAAGAAAGCCCAGGCCCTGGCCGAGCTGTTGTCCGACACCACCGAGCGGCAGCAGGCGCTGGCCGACGAGCAGGGTGACCAGGTAGCCGGTGACTTCGACGACCTGATCCGCTTGCGCGCGGCCGAGGGCTGGGCACGTCCGCCTTCCGCGCGCAAGGGCATGACGGTGGTCCTGCAGATCAACATGTTGCCGGACGGTACCATCACCAACGTCAGCGTGGCCCGGTCCAGTGGTGACGGCCCGTATGACAGTTCGGCGGTGGCTGCGGTGAAGAACATCGGTCGCCTGACCGAAATGCAGGGTATGAAGCCGAGCGATTTCAACCAATATCGTTCGTTCAAGATGACATTTACACCTGAGGATCTAGCGTTGTGATTAAACGTCTGAGAGGGCTGCTGGTCATGCTGTGCTGCGTGGCAGGCATGGCCGTGGCAGAGGAAAAGAACATCCTGGTCACCAGCGGCAGCGACCGGGCCACGCCCATCGCGGTAGTGCCGTTCGGTCTGCAGGGCGGCAGCGTGCTGCCGGAAGACATGGCCGACATCATCGGTAACGACCTGCGCAACTCCGGCTACTACTCGCCGATTCCGCGGCAGAACATGATCAGCCAGCCGTCGCAGGCCAGCGAAGTGATCTTCCGTGACTGGAAAGCACTGGGCGCACAGTATGTGATGGTCGGCAGCATCGTGCCGTCGGGCGGTCGCCTGCAGGTGCAGTACGCGCTGTTCAACGTCGCCACCGAGCAGCAAGTGCTGACCGGCAGCGTGGCGGGCAGCGTCGACCAGCTGCGCGACATGGCCCACTACATTTCCGACCAGTCGTTCGAGAAGCTCACCGGCATCAAGGGGGCGTTCTCCACCCGCATGCTGTACGTGACGGCCGAGCGTTTCTCCACCAACAACACCCGCTACACCCTGCAGCGTTCGGACTACGACGGTGCACGGGCAGTGACCCTGCTGCAATCGCGTGAACCGATCCTGTCGCCACGCTTTGCGCCGGATGGCAAGCGTATCGCCTATGTCTCGTTCGAGCAGAAGCGCCCACGCATCTTCATCCAGCACATCGATACCGGCCGCCGCGAGCAGGTCACCAACTTCGAAGGCCTCAATGGTGCACCGGCCTGGTCGCCGGACGGTACCCGCCTGGCGTTCGTGCTGTCGAAGGACGGTAACCCGGACATCTATGTGATGAACGTGGCCTCGCGCCAGATCAGCCGTGTCACCGCCGGCCCGGGTATCAATACCGAGCCGTTCTGGGGCAAGGACGGCAACACCCTGTACTTCACCTCCGACCGTGGCGGCAAGCCGCAGATCTACAAGCAGTCGGTCGGGGGCGGTGGTGCCGAGCGCGTCACTTTCGTCGGTAACTACAACGCCAACCCGAAACTGTCGGCGGACGAAAAGACCCTGGTGATGATCCATCGCCAGCAGGGCTTCACCAACTTCAAGGTTGCGGCCCAGGATTTGCAGCGCGGAAGTGTAAAGATTCTCTCGGAGACGAGTCTTGATGAGTCTCCCACTGTTGCGCCAAACGGCACCATGCTAATCTACGCCACCCGCCAGCAGGGCCGGGGAGTCTTGATGCTCGTGTCGCTGAATGGACGCGTGAGGCTCCCACTTCCTACCGCTCAAGGCGAAGTCAGAGAACCGTCCTGGTCCCCTTACCTGAACTGATTGCGGCGTAATACTTTTGCTTAACACACTGGGGTTTCATTAGGAGTTTCACGATGGAAATGCTGAAGTTTGGTAAATTTGCTGCGCTGGCTCTGGCCATGGCCGTAGCTGTAGGTTGCTCCTCGAAGGGCGGTGACAACGCAGGCGAAGGCGCTGCTGTAGACCCGAACGCTGGCTACGGTGCCAACGCTGGTGCTGTTGACGGCTCCCTGAGCGAAGAAGCTGCTCTGCGCGCAATCACCACCTTCTACTTCGAATACGACAGCTCGGACCTGAAGCCAGAAGCCATGCGCGCTCTGGACGTTCACGCCAAGGACCTGAAAGCCAACGGCAACCGCGTTGTTCTGGAAGGCAACACCGACGAGCGCGGCACCCGCGAGTACAACATGGCTCTGGGTGAGCGTCGTGCCAAGGCCGTCCAGCGCTACCTGGTTCTGCAGGGCGTTTCCCCTGCTCAGCTGGAACTGGTCTCCTACGGTGAAGAGCGTCCGGTTGCCACTGGCAACGACGAGCAGTCCTGGGCTCAGAACCGTCGCGTAGAACTGCGTAAGTAAGTTCTCATGCGTATGGGCCGCCGTGTAGTAACCGTCCTCGCACTCAGCCTGCCGCTTGCGGCCTGGGCTGAGGTTCCTGTAGTTGATGACAACGGGGGCAGTTATCCGCCCGCGGGTTATGGCACGAGCGGCGCCTATGCCGGGTCAGGGGCTTCGGCCCCTGCCTCTGCACAGGGCCAGCTGTTCATGCAGCTGCAGCAGATGCAGGATCAGCTTTCCCGCCAGCAAGGCATCATCGAAGAGCTGCAGAACGATGTGTCGCGCATGAAGCAGGAAAACCTGGAGCGTTACCAGGACCTGGACCGTCGCATCAACAGTGGCGCCGCGCCTGCCGCGACCCCTGACAATTCCTCCGGTGGTGGTGCCTCCAGTACCGCCCCCGATGCAGCAGCAGGTGCTGCTGCGCAACAACCGGCCGCCAGTAGCGAGCCCGGTGATCCGGCGAAAGAAAAGCTCTACTACGATGCCGCTTTCGACCTGATCAAGCAGAAAGACTTCGACAAGGCCAGCCAGGCGTTCAACGCCTTCCTGCGCAAGTACCCCAACAGCCAGTATGCCGGCAATGCCCAGTACTGGCTGGGTGAGGTGAACCTGGCCAAGGGCGACCTGCCAGCCGCCAGCCAGGCCTTCGCCCAGGTCAGCCAGAAGTATCCGAAGCACAGCAAGGTACCGGATTCGCTGTACAAGCTGGCCGATGTCGAGCGCCGCATGGGCCACACCGACAAGGTCAAGGGTATCCTGCAGCAAGTCATCAGCCAGTATCCCGGCACCTCCGCCGCGCAACTGGCGCAACGTGACCTGCAGAAGCTCTGAGCCGTACCGTTTGAAAGAAACCCGCGCCTGTCGCGGGTTTTTTCGTTAGAATCACTGCCCTTTTTTCGTAAACACGCTGTTGCGGATAACGCTATGTCGAGTCCGCGACAGTGCCTGACGGAGGCGGACAGCCTGTTTAGCTGTCACGCCCGTGGCGAGCATGCAAGACACATTACGCATCACCGAAGTCTTTTACTCTTTGCAGGGTGAAACACGAACGGCTGGGTTGCCCACGGTATTCGTGCGCCTCACCGGTTGCCCCCTGCGCTGCCAGTACTGCGACAGTGCCTATGCCTTCAGTGGCGGCACCCTGCGCACCCTCGATTCGATCCTGGAGCAGGTCGCCAGCTTCAAGCCGCGCTACGTCTGCGTGACCGGTGGCGAGCCATTGGCCCAGCCCAACGCCTTGCCATTGCTGCAGCGCCTGTGTGACGCCGGTTACGAGGTTTCGCTGGAAACCAGCGGTGCGCTGGATATTGCCGGCACCGATACCCGGGTCAGCCGTGTGCTCGACCTGAAGACCCCCGGCTCCGAGGAGGCGCACCGTAACCGCTACGAGAACATCGAGCAGCTGACCCGCAACGACCAGGTCAAGTTTGTCATCTGTTCCCGCGAGGACTACGACTGGGCGGTTTCCAAACTCATCCAGTACAACCTCGCCGAGCGTGCCGGTGAGGTGCTGTTTTCGCCCAGCTACCACCAGCTGAGCGCCAGCGAGCTGGCCGACTGGATTGTCGCCGACAACCTGCCTGTGCGCTTTCAGCTGCAGCTGCACAAGCTGCTGTGGAACGACGAACCCGGACGTTGAGGAGCAACTACACATGAGCGAGAAACGCGCAGTCATCCTGTTGTCCGGTGGCCTGGACTCGGCCACCGTGGTCGCCATGGCCAAGGCCGAAGGCTATAGCTGCTATACCATGAGCTTCGACTATGGCCAGCGCCACCGCGCCGAGCTGAATGCGGCCGCCCGCGTTGCCCGCGACCTGGGCGTGGTCGAGCACAAGGTGATTGGCCTGAACCTGAACGGCATCGGCGGCTCGGCATTGACCGACAGCAGCATTGATGTACCGGAAGTTCCGGGTGAAGGCATCCCGGTCACCTATGTGCCGGCGCGCAACACCGTATTCCTGTCGCTGGCCCTGGGTTGGGCAGAAGTGCTGGAAGCCCGCGATATCTTCATCGGCGTCAATGCCGTGGATTATTCCGGCTACCCGGACTGCCGCCCCGAATTCGTCGAAGCCTTCGAGCGCATGGCCAACCTGGCGACCAAGGCCGGTGTCGAAGGGCAGGGCTTCCGCATCCAGGCACCGCTGCAGAACATGAGCAAGGCGCAGATCGTGCAGGCTGGTATCGCGCGCGGTGTGGACTACAGCCTGACCGTTTCCTGCTACCAGGCCGACGATGACGGCCGTGCCTGCGGCAAATGCGACAGCTGCCGCCTGCGTGCCGAAGGCTTCAAGGCCGCCGGCGTTGCCGACCCGACGCGATATTTTTAAAAAAGTTGTGGTGGGGTGTTGATTTCCCGTTAGAAATCAGTATTATACGCGCCATCCAACGGGTCGTTAGCTCAGTTGGTAGAGCAGTTGGCTTTTAACCAATTGGTCGTAGGTTCGAATCCTACACGACCCACCATACGCAGTACGTCAAAGCCCGCAACCGGCAACGGTCGCGGGCTTTTTCGTTTTCCAATGCCTAGATGCGATCGATCGGCTTGCGCCCGCTTGTAGGAGCGGCCTTGTGTCGCGATCGGGCCGCAAAGCGGCCCCAGCAGATCATGCGCTGCTGCTGAAGCCCGCGGGCTGTGTTGCATCCCTATCAGGACACAAGGCCCCTCCTGCACCGGGCGAGTAACCGTCAACTGCTTTACTCGGCCCACTCCGGGTCCCCGGTAAACACCACCGTCAGCCAACGGTCCGGCCCTTCACCACCGACCGCATCCCCGATCTCGTTGCGCCACGCGTCCCATTCATCGATGGTCTTCGCCGCCATGCCCTTGGGCACGATGAAGTACAGCTCGATCTCCCGCGAACGCCCGACCTTGGCCACGTAGGCGCGGTACGACTGCAGCCCGTGGCGTGCGACGAAAGCCTTGGCAACTTCATCAACATGCAACTTGAGGTCGCCCGGCGTCACCAGGAAAATCTCCGAAAGCGCCTGGCGCACCACCGACATCGGCAGCGGCACGATCACCAGGCACACCAGCGCCAGCACCGCCGGGTCGATGTACGGCGACAGCCACTCCCATGGCGTGCCTTGCACGGCGTAGCCAAAGCAGAAGGCGATCAGCAGGGCGGCGGTGATGCTGGCCGACATTACCCAACCCTTGACGTCCATGCGCACGAAATCCGAGCCCAGCCTGCGGTTGGCGCGGGCCTCGATGACGGCAATGGTCACGCAGGCGATGACAGTCAGCACCGCGTAGACCATGGCGATGCCAAACTCCAGGTGGCGCCCGCCTTGCAGCAGGCTGCTGATGGCGTTGATCAGTGCGTAGATGGCCACGCTGCTGAGCAGGATGCCGTTCAGTGCCAGCACCATCGGCTCCAGGTGCCAGAAGCCCATGGTGAAGCGCTCGCGCAGCTTGCGTGACATCTGCACGCTGGTGGTGTGCGCGGTGATCAGCCTGACCACCACCAGCGACAGCCCGCTCATGCTGGCGTCGGCCAGCGAGTAGACGCCATCGAAGATGATGGAGAACGAGCCGGAGGCCAGGCCGAAGGCAATACCGATAAGGGCAATGAACAGGGTCACGGCGATCGAGGTGCGCAGCAGGCCCTGCTCGCTGGTGAGGTCGAAGAAGGTGGAGCGGGTTGCGGTTTGCATAAGATGTGCTCGGTAAAAACATTGATTCTGTATCGCCTGTCAGGGCCTCTTCGCGGGCTCGCCCGCTCCCACAGGTCCGGTGCTGCCTTCGGAGTCGGTACACAACCTGTGGGAGCGGGCAAGCCCGGGAAAAGGCGCATTGGCCCTGCAGGTTAGACGCGGAACTGCTCCATCAGCGCCTGCTGCTGGTTGGCCAGCCGGTTCAGGGCCTGGCTGATGCGCGCCGATTCGTCGGCCTGGCCCGCCAGTGATTCGGTCACATCACGAATGCCAGCCACGTTGCGGTTCACTTCCTCGGCCACCGCACTCTGCTCTTCGGCGGCCGAGGCAATCTGCAGGTTCATGTCGCTGATCACCGCCACCGCCTCGCCGATGCGCAGTAGCGCCGGCAGCGCCTGTTCCATGCGCGAGGCGCTGTCCTGGGCCTGACGCTGGCCTGCATGCATGGCATCGACGACATCCTGGGTACCCTGCTGCAAGCCTTCGATGACCTGGCGGATTTCCTCCACCGAGGTCTGCGTACGCTGGGCCAGGCCGCGCACTTCATCGGCGACCACGGCAAAACCACGCCCGGCTTCGCCGGCACGGGCTGCCTCGATGGCGGCGTTGAGCGCCAGCAGGTTGGTTTGTTCGGCAATGCTGCGGATCACCTCCAGTACCGAACCGATCTGCCCGCTGCGGTCTTCCAGTGCTCGCGCTTCGCCCATGGCGGCGTCCATGTCGGCGGTGAGGCGGTCGATACCCTGGCGCGTACTGTCGATCAGTTGCAGGCCTTCGCGGCTGGCCTGGTCGGCAGCGCGTGCGGCCTGGGCTGCCTGCGAAGCGTTATGGGCGACATCCAGGGCGGTGGCGCTCATTTCGTTGGCCGCAGTGGCCACCTGTTCGATTTCACGGTGCTGTTGCTGCATGCCGTTGCTGGTCTGGCTGGCGATATCTGCCGACTGGTCGGCGGTGTCGCGGGCTTGTTGCAGTGAACCTTTGACCTGGGCGATCACCGGCTGCAGCTTGTCGAGGAAGCGGTTGAACCAGCCGGTGAGCTGGCCCAGCTCGTCCTGCCGGGCGTAGTCCAGGCGCCGGGTGAGGTCGCCCTCACCGCTGGCGATGTCTTGCAGGCGCGCGGCCACCGCCAGGATTGGCCGGGACACGCCGCGGGCAGTCAACCCGACCAGCAACAAGCCGGCTAGCGCAGCGCCCAGGCCCACCAGCAGGCTGATCAGGTTGGCGCTCTGGTTGTGCTTGCCCAGGCGCTGGTTGAGGGCGACGGCGGGGGCCTGCAGCGCGCTTTCCGGCACGTCCAGCAACACTTGCCAGGGAGCAGCGCCGGGTATCGGTGTGAAAGGGTGGGCCACGCGCAGCAGGCCTGCGGTGACCGTCTTGTCCATCGGATTGCCGAGCGTGCTGGCGTCGCGGCTGTTGCCAGCCAGCAGGCCTGTGGCGCTGGCAATACTGACCTGGCCCTGGCCGTCGAACAGTTCACTGCGGCCGTCCAGGCTCAGCTGCTGCAGGTTGGCCAGGCCGATGTCCAGGCCGACCACGCCGACCACCTTGCCATGCTCCAGCAGCGGCAGGGCGATGCTGGTCATCAGCACCTGGCGGCCATTCACCTCGTCGAGGTAGGGCTCCAGCACGCAAGCGCTGGCGGTGTCCTGCGGGCACGTCAGCCAGCGGTTCTTGGCCACGCCATTGCTGCCGATGCCGGCATCGCCGAGCATCGATTCCGGCATGGCTTCGAGCTCGAGGGTGCCGGGGCGGGGCTGGGACCAGTACAGCGAGAAGCGCCCGCTGTCATTGCTGCCTGCGGCATCCTGGCCGACATACTGGCTGTCCTGGCCAAGGGCGTCGGGCTGGAACACCAGGTACAGGCCGATCACGTCCGGGTTGGCGCCCAGGCTGGCCTGCGCCTGGCGCGTCAGTTCGGCGCGCAGGTCGCTGCCGCCGCGGGCCTTGAGCACCTGCACCAGGCGGGCGAAGCCATTGGCGTATTGATAGGCGTCCATGAAATAGCGCTGGATGCGCAGCGCCTGGTTTTCGGCGAGGGTTTGCAGGCGCAGGCGCGCGCTGCTGTCGAGCATCTCGCTGCTGGCCTGGTTGACCAGTGCCGCGCTGCGCCGGGCCTGGGCCAGCGAGTTGGTCACCAGCAGGGCGACGATAGCCAGCAGGCACAAGCCGGCGAGCAGGGTGATTTTCCACTGGATGGAGAGGCGACGCAGCGGCATCAGGGCTTTCCTTTTCGAGCAAATGCAACGCCCGCGATCAGGCGCGGGCGTTGGCGGCAGCATGGGTCATTCAGCGATGTAGTTGGGCGGCGCGTCCCGGAACGCCTTGGTCAGCCAGGCCAGGTACAGCAGGCCGAGCAGCGCCCAGACCCCACCGAACAGCAGCGAGTTGGCATTCAGGTCGAGCCACAGCGAGACGATGATGCAGAAGCCGATGGTGGGCACCACCAGGTAGGTCAGCTGGTTGGCCAGGCCCTGGCGCTTGCCTTCGCGCAGGTAGCAGTGGTTGATCACCGACAGGTTGACGAAGCTGAACGCGACCAGTGCGCCGAAGTTGATGATCGAGGTGGCGGTGACCAGGTCGAAGAAGATCGCCGACAGCGAGATCAGCCCGACCACGGCAATGTTCAATACTGGCGTCTTGTAGCGCGAATGCAGGCGGGCAAACAGGCTGGCCGGGATCACGTTGTCGCGCCCCATCACGTACAGCAGGCGCGACACGCTGGTTTGCGAGGCCAGGCCCGAGGCGATGGTATTGATTACCGTGCAGGCGATGAAAATCGACTGGAACAGCTTGCCGCCGACATACAGGGCGATTTCCGGCAGGGCCGCTTCATGGTCGTGGAAGCGTGCCATGGTCGGGAAGTAGGCCTGGATGAAGTACGACACGGTGATGAACACCACGCCACCGATCAGGGCGGTGAGGAAGATTGCCCGCGGGATGGTCTTGCCCGGGTCGCGGGTTTCTTCGGACAGGCAGGTGACGGCGTCGAAGCCGAGGAACGAGAAGCACAGGATGGTCGCGCCGGCGGCCAGGGCGCTGAGCTGGGTCTGGTTGTCGGCGAACGGCAGCAGGCTCCAGGCGGTACCCAGCCCTTCACCCTCGCCAAGGCCGCGCACGCACAGGTAGATGAACACGGCGATGATCGCCACCTGCACCGCCACGAACAGCAGGTTGAAGTGCGCCACCAGGTTCACGCTGCGCATGTTGATCAGGCTGATCAGGGTGACGAAACCGGCCACCCACATCCACTCCGGTACTTCCGGGAACATGGCCGAAAGGTACAGCTTCGCCAGCAGCGCGTTGACCATCGGCAACAGCAGGTAGTCGAGCAGCGACGACCAGCCGACCAGGAAGCCCATGTGCGGGTTGATGGCGCGCTGGGTGTAGGTGTAGGCCGAGCCCGATTGCGGGAAGCGTTTGACCAGGGTGCCATAGCTCACGGCGGTGAACAGGATCCCGGCCAGCGCCAGGATGTAGGCGCTGGGTACGTGGCCGGCGGTAATCCCGGAGACGATACCGAAGGTGTCGAACACGGTCATCGGCGTCAGGTAGGCCAGGCCGATGATGATCACGTGCCAGAGGCGCAGGGTTTTGCGCAGTTGGCCGTTGCCGGAAACGCTGTAGTCAGGCTGCATGCTGGCATGGCTCCTGCGACGGGGCGTAAACGACGGGCACGGGGTATTGCGCATGCGGCAAGGGCGAGCGGGTGGGCTCCATGTTGTTCACCTTTTATGTCGGAGCGGCGGGAGGCGCGTGGGGAGCGCGCAAAGTGGTGAAAATAAAAAACGATGCGTAGGTTGGTGTCAAGTTAAACATGACAAGATGTTACTGATTTGAAATGGGTGTCGATCAAAATAGGTTGTTGTTCGGTTTTTGCGCGTTTTTTTGCGATTTTGATCAATTTGTGTGTTCGTAAAAATTTACAAGAATTGGACCGCCCTGCAGCGAATGTCAGGCTTTTCCCAAAACGCAATTTCTCCAGCTGGCCCAGCGCCATGCCTGGGTTTGCAGTGGTACTCTTGGCGTCCTGCGGCCCAGGGCCGCATATGAACCCCTTACGGACAGCAATCGGTTCCATTCATGAAGAAATCAGTTGGCATCCTTTCCGGCCTGGCTATCGCCATTGCCGTCGCAATCCCCGCTGGCGCCTGGTACACCGGCAAGCAGCTTCCCACAGAGCTCGACAACGCCCTGTCGCGCAGCAACGCCGAACTCAAGAAGGCCCTGGTGAGCACCGGCGGCAGCATGAGCATCGAGCGGGTGTCGCTGGAGCAGCATTGGTTCAGCAGTACCGCCCAGTACCGGCTCACGGCCCGGGACATCCGCCTGGGTGATGGCGAGGTGCTGAACTTCGATGTAGGCGTGACCGACCAGATCGAGCACGGCCCGTTCCCCTGGTCGCGGGTCAAGGCGTTCAAGCTGATGCCGGTGCTGGCATTCAGCAGCAGCACGCTGCAGAAGGACGACGCCACCGCGTCGTGGTTCGCGGCTGCCGGCGAGCAGGCTCCGGTCAGCGCGCAGACCAGCCTGGGTTACGGCGGCAATGTGACCAGCCTGATCCAGCTGGCGCCGGTCAAGCTTGATGAAGCGGACGGCAGCCGCCTGGACTTCTCGGGCATGCAACTGCAGGTCAGTGGTGACCAGCAAGGCAAGGCCTCGACCTTCAGCGGCCAGGCCGACCGTTTGCTGATGAAGCTGGTAAGCGATGACCAGCCGCCAGCCACGGTCGAGCTCACGGGCCTGAAGGTCGATGGGCAGTTGTCGGCTACCGCTCACGAGGCCATCTATGTGGGCAACGTCGACCTGGCGCTGGCCGAAACCAAGGTCACCCTGGGGCCCAAGCAGCAGGTGCTGCTGGTCAAGGGCTTGCAGCAGAATGTCCGGCAAACCCTGGAAGGGGCGGACACTGTCGGTGGCCGCGTGGAGTACAAGGTCGAGGATATCCGCTGGGATGACCGGGCGGTGGGCAAGGCGCAGATGGCGGTAAGCGTCTCTTCGCTCAATGCGCCGGCGTTGCAGGCGTTGTCGGCGTGGTACCAGTCGCACCTGCCGGAGCTCGAGGCCGCTGCGGCCGCCGGCGAGCCAATGCCGGAAATCCAGATGGACGAGGCAGAAAAAGCCCAGTTCCAGGCCGACCTGCAGAAGCTGCTGGCCGCCAAGCCGCGGGTGGCGGTGGAAAACCTGTCGTTCAAGACTGCCAATGGCGAAAGCCGCTTCGACCTGTCGATGGGCTTTGCCGCCCCGGCCAGCTTCGACCTGCCACCCGATCAGCTCGGCAAGCAGCTGATCACCGAGGTGAAGAGCAAGCTGTCGCTGTCCAAGCCGATGATTGGTGACCTGGCGACCTTGCAAGCGCTGCTGGACGGCCAGACCGACGCCCAGGCCATCGCCCTGCAATCGAGCCAGGCCGGGGAAATGGTCGGCGTGATGGCGCTGCAGAGCGGCATGGCCACGGTGCAGGGCACCGATGTGGTGAGCAGCCTGCACTATGCCGACGGCATGGTCGACTTCAACGGCCAGAAGATGACCGTGGAAGAGTTCGCCATGCTCATGGCCTCGCACCTGGGCGCCCTGTCGCCGCAGGGCTGATATTGGTACCTCATCCTGCAGGAGCGGCGGAAAGGGCTGCGTAGCAGCCCCGTCAATCTTGCAGGATGGCTGGGATCCTGGGGCCGCTGCGCGCCCCGTCGCGACACCAGGCAGCTCCTGCAGGAAGGCGGTGCAGGTCGCTAGCTCGGCAACACAAAAACCGCTTTAGAAATCGCTGGATTATCTGTAGCCTTCGGCCTCCGATAATAATCCGCGCCCGCAGAGGGCCGTGGCGGCCTGCGTGCCGTCCGGCACCCTTGGCCGATCTGCCAGGGCCGGGTGATACACTCGATTCGACGCGCGCACGCGCCTGCAGGTCCAGCGATCATGACCCAGATTTCCGAACGCCTGTTGGTTCAGGCCCACCTCGACGCCAAGCAGCCCAACCCGCTGACAGCCGAGCAGGAGGCCGAATACCGTGCGGCCATTGCTGCCGAGCTCAAGGCGCAGAACGCCGTACTGGTCGCCCATTACTACTGCGACCCGGTCATCCAGGCGCTGGCCGAAGAAACCGGCGGCTGCGTGTCCGACTCGCTGGAAATGGCCCGCTTCGGCAAGAACCACCCGGCGCAAACCGTAGTGGTTGCCGGTGTGCGTTTCATGGGCGAGACCGCAAAGATCCTCACCCCGGAAAAGCGCGTGCTGATGCCGACCCTGGAGGCTACCTGCTCGCTCGACCTGGGTTGCCCGGTAGAGGAGTTCTCGGCCTTCTGCGACCAGCACCCCGAGCGCACCGTGGTGGTCTATGCCAACACTTCCGCGGCGGTGAAAGCCCGTGCCGACTGGGTGGTGACTTCAAGCTGTGCGCTGGAGATCGTCGAGAGCCTGATGGACAACGGCGAAACCATCATCTGGGGCCCCGACCAGCATCTGGGCCGCTACATCCAGAAGCAGACCGGCGCCGACATGCTGCTGTGGGACGGTGCCTGCATCGTTCACGAAGAGTTCAAGTCGCGCCAGCTGGCCGACATGAAAGCGCTGTATCCGGACGCGGCGATTCTGGTGCACCCTGAATCGCCCGAGGCGGTGATCGAGCTGGCCGATGCGGTCGGTTCCACCAGCCAGCTGATCAAGGCTGCCCAGACCCTGCCGAACAAGACCTTCATCGTCGCCACCGACCGTGGCATCTTCTACAAGATGCAGCAGCTGTGCCCGGACAAGGAGTTCGTCGAGGCTCCGACCGCCGGTAACGGCGCGGCCTGCCGCAGCTGTGCGCACTGCCCGTGGATGGCGATGAATACCCTGGAGCGGGTGCTGGATTGCCTGCGCAAGGGTACCAACGAGATCTTCGTCGACCCGGCACTGGTGCCGAAGGCGATCAAGCCGCTGAACCGCATGCTGGACTTTACCCAGGCCGCGCGCCTGAAGTTGTCCGGTAACGCCTGACGCCAGACCGCGTCGCTTTCTTCGCGGGCACGCCCGCTCCCACAGGTACTGCACCGCCCTTACAAGCGGTGCAGTACCTGTGGGAGCGGGCGTGCCCGCGAATGGCCCTCAGCGCCCCATCATCTCCCGAACCATGCGCTGCTGTTCCATGATCTCGCGCTGGCGCTGGTCAATCTGCGCCGCCAGCGGGAAGTTGCCGCCAGCCCGGCGCTTGGCGTAATCCAGCTGCTGGATCGCCTGGTCAAAATCCCCCACCAGCGTGAAGTATTCGGCCCGCGCCCGGTGCAAGCCGATGGTATTGCCCGACAAGCCGCGCACTTCGGCCATGTCGTACCACACGTCCGGGTCATCCGGGCGGCTTTTCACCAAGTCATTCAAGACCTTTTCAGCCTCGGCAGGCTTGTTCTGCTTCACCAGCAGGTCGGCACGTACCTGCTTCAACGGGTAGTTGCCCGGGTACAGCCCCTGCATGCGCTCGGCCCGCTGCTGTGCGTCGGCCAGGCGATTGTTGGTGATGTCCAGGTCGATTTGCGCCAGGTTATAGGTGATGTCGTTAGGCGCTTTGGCCAGCAACGGCTTGAGGTTCTCCCGCGCTTCGTTGAGCTGGCCGCCCTTGATCTGCGCCAGGGCCAGGCCGTAACGCGCTGCGTCCAGCTTCGGGTCTTCATCCAGCTGGGCGCGGAAGCGCTTGGCCGCCAGCCCTGGGGTGCCTTCGTAGGTCAGTGCCACCCGCGCGCGGATCAGCTGGTAGCGCATGCTGTCCTCGACGCCGCCCTTGGGCGCCTGCTCGGCACGGTTGCGGGTGTCGGCGATACGCGATTCGGTCACCGGGTGGGTCAGCAGAAACTCCGGCGGCTTGGCGTCATAGCGGTATTGCCGCGCCAGGCGTTCGAACATGGTTGGCATGTTGCGCGGGTCGTAGCCGGCCTTTTCCAGGTTCTGGATGCCGATGCGGTCGGCTTCCTGTTCGTTCTGCCGCGAGAAGCGCCGCTGTTCCTGGATCGCCGCCGCCTGGGTGCCGGCGATCACGCCGATACCGGCATCGCCACCGCCGCCGGCCGCCAGCACGATGCCGGCCAGCAGTGCCGCCATCATCGGCAGCTGCATGCGCTGCTGGGCCTCGACGCCGCGAGCGAAGTGGCGTTGCGACAAGTGCGCCAGTTCGTGGGCCAGTACCGAGGCGTATTCGCCTTCGGTCTGGGCGTTGAGGAACAGCCCGCCGTTGACCCCGACGATACCGCCCGGGGCCGCGAAGGCGTTCAGTTCACGGCTGTCGATGAGGATGAATTCCAGGCGCCGGTCCTGTAACTGGCTGGTTTCGGCCAGGCGGTACACGCTGGTTTCAACATAGTCCTTGAGTTGCGGATCGTTCAGCTGGTTGACCTGGCCACGCAACAGGCTCAGCCAGGCGCGGCCAAGCTGGTGTTCCTGTTGGGGCGAGACGATTGCGGAACTGGCGTCGCCCAGTGAAGGCAGGTCGTCTGCATGGCCAGGGAGGGCCAACAGGCAGGCCAGCGTCAGCAGGGTAGGGCGCAGTAGATTCATGCATGAAACTCGCGTCGGTCAAAGATACCTACTGTAGCGGGCTCACACGTTGGCGACCAGTGGCGCTATCCTAGCCGACCCAACCAGGCCGCAGCCTGGCAACGCCTTTGGAGAGCCGCGCAATGAGTGACACCCTGACCTGTGACGCCGAGCTGGACGCCAGCGGGCTGAATTGCCCGCTGCCGCTGCTCAAGGCCAAGATGGAGCTCAACCGCCTGGCCAGCGGCGCGGTGCTCAAGGTGATTGCCACCGACGCCGGTTCGCAACGCGACTTCCGCACTTTCGCCCAGCTGGCCGGTCATACCCTGCTGCAGGAGACGGCCGAGGCTGGCACCTACACTTACTGGCTGCGCAAGGCCTGAGTCTTTCCAAGGATCGTCAATGTTCAAAGTGCTTCGCGACTGGATGCAGCGCTACTTCTCGGATGAGGAAGCGGTGGTGCTGGCGGTCTTGTTGTTCCTGGCTTTTACCGCAGTGCTTACCCTGGGTGGCATGCTCGCGCCGGTACTGGCAGGCATGGTGCTGGCGTTCCTCATGCAGGGGCTGGTCAATGCCCTGGAGCGCCTGCGGGTGCCGACCCGGTTGGCGGTGCTGCTGGTGTTCGCCCTGTTCATGGGCGCGCTGGCCGTGTTCATGCTGGTGCTGGTGCCGCTGCTGTGGCATCAGCTGATCACCCTGTTCAACGAGCTGCCGGGCATGCTCGGCAAATGGCAGTCGCTGCTGTTGCTGTTGCCCGAGCGTTACCCGCACCTGGTGTCGGACGAGCAGGTGCTGCATGCCATCGAGTCGGTGCGCGGGGAAATCGGCAAGTTCGGCCAGTGGGCACTGACCTTCTCGCTGTCCAGCCTGCCGCTGCTGGTCAACGCCATGATCTACCTGGTGCTGGTGCCGATCCTGGTGTTCTTCTTCCTCAAGGACCGCGAACTGATCGGCCGTTGGGTCAGTGGCTACCTGCCACGCCAGCGCACCCTGCTGAACCGCGTGGGCAGCGAGATGAACCGGCAGATCGCCAACTATATCCGCGGCAAGGGCATCGAGATCCTGATCTGCGGCATTGCTACCTACATCGCCTTTATCAGCCTCGGGCTCAACTATGCCGCGCTGCTGGCCCTGCTGGTGGGGCTGTCGGTGGTGGTGCCGTACGTGGGTGCAGTGGTGGTGACCGTGCCGGTGACCCTGATTGCGTTGTTCCAGTGGGGCTGGGGTGACCAGTTCATCTACCTGATGACGGTATACGCGATTATCCAGGCGCTGGACGGCAACGTGCTGGTACCGCTGCTGTTCTCCGAGGCGGTGAGCCTGCACCCGGTGGCGATCATTTGCGCGGTGCTGCTGTTTGGCGGGTTGTGGGGGTTCTGGGGGATCTTCTTCGCGATCCCGCTGGCGACCTTGATCAAGGCCGTGCTGGATGCCTGGCCACGGCAGGAGCCTAGTGTTTCGCCGATGCTTTGATGCAATTGGGGCCGCTTTGCGGCCCTTCGCGGGCACGCCCGCTCCCACAGCTTCCGGCTCGATTTCTGTGGGAGAGGGCGTGCCCGCGAAGGGCTGCAAAGCAGCCCACAGCAATCTCAAGCCTTGTTCAGGGCCTGGGCAGCAGTCAATACGGCATCCACATGCCCCGGCACCTTCACCCCGCGCCATTCCTGGCGCAGCACACCGTGCTTGTCGATCAGGAAGGTGCTGCGGTCGACGCCCAGGTATTCCTTGCCATACAGCTTCTTCAGCTTGATCACGTCGAACAGCTGGCACAGCGCCTCGTCCTTGTCGCTGATCAGCTCGAACGGGAAGCCTTGCTTGGCCTTGAAGTTCTCATGCGACTTGATGCCGTCGCGCGACACGCCGAACACCACGGTGTTGGCCGCGGCAAAGGCGTCATGCTGGTCACGGAAACCCTGGCCTTCGGTGGTGCAGCCCGGCGTGCTGTCCTTCGGGTAGAAGTACACCACCACCTGGCGGCCCTTGAGTTGGCCCAGGCTCACGGTTTGCCCGCTGGTGGCCTGGGCCTGGAAATCGGCGACCGGTTGGTCGAGTGCTACGGCCATGGTGGCTCCTTACATGGGGTTCTGTGGGCGCCAGGGCTCGATCAGCGCGTCCAGGTTCAGCGCATCGGCAAAGTCCAGGAACTGGTCACGCAGCCAGCTGATCTGGGTGCCGGCCGGCAGGATCACGGTGAACTGCGCGTTGAGCATGCTGCTGCCGGTTTGCGGCGCCAGGTAGGTGTCGCAGGTCATGGCTTCCAGTTCGACGCGGTGGTCGAGGAAGAACTGGCACAGCTCGTTGATGATGTCCGGGCGGTAGGCGGCGCTGACGTAGGCCACGTAGGGCAGGGCCTGCGGGCGCACTTCCTGGTCGGCGCTGCGCACCACGTCGAGGGTCAGGCCGTGCTTCTTGCCCAGGCCCGGCAGCATGGCTTCGAGGCGTGCCAGGGCATCCCAGCTGCCGCCCACCTGCAGTACCAGGGCGCTGGTCTCGCCGTGGCGGCTCAGGCGCGAGGTAACCACCGCGCAGCGGTTCTCGAACGCAGCGCGGCTGAGGACGTTGGCCAGTTCCATGGGGTTCGGGCCCAGGGCACTGATGACAAGGAATTGTTCGCGGACGGTGGGGGTGGACATGCAGCATTCCTAAAGCGATGAGCGGTCGGCACAGGACGGGCGAAAGCCTCCTGTCGGCAGGGCCCGGGGCTCGCATGCGAGGTCGTGGACGCTGGCGGGGAGCAAGGTCGACGGCCCGGCGGGCCGCGCTGCACCGATCAAAGCATCAAGGGTAGCGAAATAAGGCGCCGAGGGGAATGCTCCGCCCGCCTGCTTCGCTTGTGCAAGGCCGATGCCCCCAGTACCATTACCGCTCTCTTTTTCCGGCAGGAGCAGTTACATGATTGCGGGCAGTATGGTGGCGTTGGTCACTCCCATGGATGCACAAGGGCGTCTTGACTGGGACAGCCTCGACAAACTTGTAGACTTCCACCTGGAAAACGGCACCCACGCGATCGTCGCTGTCGGCACCACTGGCGAGTCGGCCACGCTGGATGTCGAAGAGCACATCCTGGTCATCAAGCACGTGGTCGAGCGGGTCAAGCGCAGCAGCCGCCGCGTGCCGGTCATTGCCGGCACCGGTGCCAACTCCACTGCCGAAGCCGTGCACCTGACCCAGAACGCCAAGAGCGCCGGTGCCGATGCCTGCCTGCTGGTCGTGCCGTACTACAACAAGCCGACCCAGGAAGGCCTGTACCAGCACTTCAAGCACATTGCCGAAGCCGTCGACATCCCGCAGATCCTCTACAACGTACCCGGCCGCACCTCCTGCGACATGCAGGCCGAGACCGTGATCCGCCTGTCGAAGGTCAAGAACATCATTGGCATCAAGGAAGCCACCGGCGACCTGGCCCGCGCCAAGGCCATCCTCGATGGCGTCGACCGCGACTTCATCGTCCTGTCCGGTGACGACCCGACCGCCGTCGAGCTGATCCTGATGGGCGGCAAGGGCAACATTTCCGTCACCGCCAACGTCGCCCCGCGCGAAATGGCCGACCTGTGCGAGGCCGCCCTTGCGGGCAATGCCGAGAAGGCCCGCGCAATCAACGAAAAACTCATGCCGCTGCACAAAGACCTGTTCTGCGAGTCCAACCCGATTCCGGTGAAATGGGCACTCGTCGAAATGGGCCTGATGCAAAAAGGCATTCGCCTGCCGCTGACCTGGCTGAGCGAAGGCTGCCACGAAAAAGTCCGTACTGCCTTGCGCCAGTCCGGCGTACTGGTTTAAGAGGAAGTACACCGCATGAAGCGACTGGCTGGTCTTTCTGCCCTTGCCCTGATCATTTCCAGCACCAGTGGGTGTGGCTGGCTGTGGGGCGAGGATGGCTATTTCCGCGACCGCGGCAGCGATTACCTGCAGGCGCACCCGACCGCGCCGATGCAGCTGCCGCCGGACGCCAGCAACATCAAGCGCCTTGACCCGCTGCTGCCGATTCCGCGTAACGTCGCCGACGACAACGCCACGGGCGAGTTCGAGGTGCCGCGCCCGCAACCGTTGACCGGCGGCGCCGCCCAGGTCACCGACTACAGCCTGCAGCGCAGCGGCAGCAGCCGTTGGGTACTGGCCCAGCACTCGCCGGCTGAAGTGTGGCCGGTGGCGCGCCAGTTCTTCGAGGACAATGGCTTCCGCATCGCCGAAGAGCGCCCGCAGACCGGTGAATTCAACACCACCTGGCAGCGTTTCGACGAGCTGTCGGCCGCCCTCGGCCAGCGCTTGGCCAGCACCGCCAGCAGCAGTGACAGCGAAGTGCGCGTGCGGGTGCGCATGGAGCCTGGCGTGCAGCGCAACACCTCCGAAGTGTACGTGGTCAGCGTCGAGCGCCCGGCCGGCAGCACCGCCGAGCCGGACTTCCCGTCCAGCTCCAGCAATACCGCAGCTGATGCCCTGCTGGTCGACGAAATGCTCGCCAGCATGAACCGCAGCGCCGAGAAGGGCGGTTCGGTATCGCTGCTGGCCGCGCGCGACTTCGACGCACCCAGCCGCGTCAGCCTGAGCGAAGATGGCAGTGGCAACCCGGTGCTGTACCTGGGCGCCGACCTGGACCGTGCCTGGTCCAGCGTGGGCCGTGCCCTGGAGCAGGGCGGCCAGTGGCGCGTCGAGGACATCAACCGCAGCCTGGGCCTGTACTACATCAACCTGTCGGAAAAGCCCGAAGACAAGCAGAACGAGCCTGGCTTCTTCGGCCGCATGTTCGGCAGCGAACCGACCAAGGAAGAGCGTGAAGCCCGTGCCGAGCGTTATCAGGTACGCCTGAGCAAGGTGGGTGACAGCGTGCAGGTCACGGTCGAGAAGAACATCAACACCGTGGCTCCGGCCGATGTCGCCCGCCGCGTGCTCAGCGCCATTCAGGACCACCTGGGCTAAGTGCGCTTCGCGGTACTCGGAAGCGGCAGCCAGGGAAACGGCACGCTGATCGCCAGTGGTGACACGTTCATCCTGGTCGATTGCGGCTTTTCCCTGCGCGAGACCGAGCGGCGCCTGGCGCTGCTCGGCGTGTCGCCGGCCCAGCTCAGTGCGGTACTGGTCACCCACGAACATGCCGACCACGTGCATGGGGTCGGCTTGCTGTCGCGGCGCTACAATGTACCGGTCTACCTCAGCCAAGGGACCTTGCGCGGCTTGCGCAAACCGCTGGAGGTGGCCGGTTTTCTCGCCTGTGGCGACAGCCTGCGTATCGGCAGCCTGGAGGTGAGCGCGGCACGCGTCGAGCACGACGCCTACGAACCACTGCAATACGTGGTCGGCGACGGCCAGCGGCGCTTCGGCATGCTGACCGACCTGGGCTCGTACGACGCCCGCCTGCTGGAGCGTTACCAGGGCCTGGATGCACTGCTGATCGAGGCCAACCACTGCCGCGACCTGTTGGCGCGTGGCCACTACCCGGCCTTCCTCAAGCGGCGGGTGGGTGGCCTGCAAGGGCATTTGAACAATCACCAGGCCGCGCGCCTGGTGCACGAGTTGGGCTGGAGCAACCTGCAACACCTGGTGCTGGCCCACCTCAGCAGCAAGAACAACCTGCCACACTTGGCTCGCCAGTGCTTCGTCGACACCCTCGGGTGCGACCCGGACTGGCTCCAGGTGGCGAATCAGGAACACGGGCTCGACTGGCGTGAAATCGCCTAGCCCAACACCTCAAGCAAGCGGAGCCCAATCATGGAAAAACGCGACGAACTCTACCGCGGCAAGGCCAAATCGGTTTACAAGACCGACGACGCCGACCGCTTGATCCTGCTGTTCCGTAACGACACGTCGGCGTTCGACGGCAAGCGCATCGAACAGCTCGACCGCAAAGGCATGGTGAACAACAAGTTCAACGCCTTCATCATGCAAAAACTCGAAGAAGCCGGCGTGCCGACCCAGTTCGACAAGCTGCTGGGCGACAACGAGTGCCTGGTGAAGAAGCTGGACATGATCCCGGTCGAGTGCGTGGTGCGCAACTACGCCGCCGGCAGCCTGGTCAAGCGCCTGGGCGTGGAGGAGGGCATCAAGCTGGAGCCGTCCACCTTCGAACTGTTCCTGAAGAACGACGAGAAGGGCGACCCCTTCATCAACGAATCCCACGTTGTCGCGTTCGGCTGGGGCACCGCCGAGCAACTGGCGGAAATGAAAAAGCTGTCGCTGAAGGTCAACGAAGTGCTGAGCAAGCTGTTCGATGACGCCGGCCTGCTGCTGGTCGACTTCAAGCTGGAGTTCGGTGTATTCCACGGCCAGATCGTGCTGGGCGACGAGTTCAGCCCGGACGGCTGCCGCCTGTGGGACAAAGAGACCCGCAAGAAGATGGACAAGGACCGCTTCCGCCAGGGCCTGGGCGACGTGATCGAAGCCTACGAAGAAGTTGCCAAGCGCCTGGGCGTGCCGCTGTAAGCGCTACGTTCACGCAAGCGCCTGATACCACGCGATTTTTTTGAAAAAAAGATTTGCCTTTCAAAAGAACGCTGGTATGATGCGCGGCATTGGAGAGATGCCGGAGTGGTCGAACGGGACGGATTCGAAATCCGTTGTACTGGCAACAGTACCTAGGGTTCAAATCCCTATCTCTCCGCCATACAAGATGAAGCCCCTGGAAGCGAAAGTTTCCAGGGGCTTTTTCGTTGTTGGACCGGCAACCGATTTGGCGTTCTGCTTGCCTGTTGGGCGGCTCCTATTAAGAAGCTGGGAGCTTCTGAAGTGGCCTCACTGTCAGCTCAACCCCCAAAGCCAGCATCAGCTTCTGAATAGTTGAGAAGCGTGTCTTATCGCCACCCCTCAAAGTCTTGTAAAGCGATTCACGGTTGACGCCCGCCTCTTGTGCAAATTGGTTCACGCCCTTGGCTTTCGCCACTTCGCCCAACGCATGCATCAGGGTTTGAGCGTCGTTAGCTTTCATTGCTTCTGCCAGGAAAGCTGCGATGGTTTCGGGGCTGTCTAGAAACCGGGAAGCCTCGAACCGCTTGGTATTGCTCAAGTCCAGCTCAAGGATGGACATGTCCTCGGGGGTGAATTTGTCGCTCATCGTTGTTTACCTCTTACAGCATCAAGGATTTCCTTGGCTCGCTTGATGGCTCTGTGTTGTCCTTGTCGATAAGTGACCAAGTGCTGCGCGATGAGGCTAAGCGGGCGGGTTGAGCACAGGCAATAGTCAGAGCAGGTTTGGCGTAGATTTGGGAAATGGACTACATGGCATCGAATGCGATAGATGGACCCCCTGGATGTTCACCTCTCCAGGGGCTTTTTCGTTGTGGCTTATTTTTTCATCATCCCCAATTCGGCATCGTCCAGCAGCGCCTTGGCCATCGCACTGAGGTAATGCGAAGCCCAGATCAGTTTCTGGTCGCCGTCCATCAGGCCGGTGATAATCAGGTCGCGGACGTAGCCCATCAGTTCGGAGGCCTGTTCGCGGGCGTCCTGGCAGGGTATGCCGGGTGCGATGCGGAACAGCGGGTGGGTGTTGTTTTCGCCTTGGTAGAAGCAGGTCTTGCCGGCTGTGGTGGGTTGCTTTGTGTCGTCGGTGGGCATTGTTTTACTCCCTGGAATCTTGGGTCTCTGGGCCGGTCTCTTCGCGGGCGCGCCCGCTCCCACAGGTACGGCGCAGTCTCGAGTGCAATGATTACCCCGGTGGGAGCGGGCGTGCCCGCGAAGAGGCCAGGCCTGCTAGTGCAAAGTTCGTGGATCAGCCGGTAAATGGGCCTGCATCTGCAATTGCATCAATGCCGTTTCGACCAGGCCCTGTACCGCCTCCATTTCATGGATAACGGCCTGCATCACGATCGAACTTGGCGCAGCGGGTTTGAGTTGCACGGACTGGCGAGCGACGAACAGCGCGCAGAGTACGTACTCTGAGGATTGGACCAGGGTGTCTTGCAGCGCCTGGGTAGAGTCGAGGGAGTGGGGTGGATCGGGGACCATCTTGCGCATACACATCTCCAGGATCATTGGAGCCGCCGCGAACTTGCTGTCAAACAAGAGGGTGGCAGCTGTACATGGGTTGACAGACCGAGGATCCCGGAGTAACTCGGCGCACACGAGGTGCCCCACGTACAGCCGCCATAAACAGTGCACGTGTGCGGGAAATTGTCGGCCTGTCAAAGCCGGTCGTTGAATTCGCAACGACAAGCCGAGACTAGAGCGCGACTTAATCCGTCGCAACAGTTTGAGCGGTTTGGCAGTATGTTTGGGAAATTGCCTACATGGAAGGGGATTATTCTGAGTTTCGGTTGTAGACCGGGGGCCGCTTTGCGGCCCATCGCGACACAAGGCCGCTCCTACAACAGCAACAAGCCAGCGCACATTGCGACTTGGATCCAAGGCTCGGGTTCTGTATCATCCCCGCGCCATCAGAATGATGGCCGAAGATGATTTCATATAAAGGATTTAGTATGAAAAAGCTGTTCAAGGCTACCGTAGCCGTTGCTGTCGTTTCGGGTGTTGCCCTGCTGTCGGGTTGCACTGGCCAAGTTTACAACCAGCCGAAAAACTGCAGCTACGACTACCTGTTCCACCCTTCGGTTTCCATCTCCAAGATCATCGGTGGCTGCGGCCCGATCGATAAACTGCCTCAGCAGCAGTAATCTTGGCGGTACCCTGATCGCGACGCTTGCGGCGTGATCCAAGGCCCCCGGTCATGTACATGGCCGGGGGTTTTTGTTTGCCGGCGCGGCAATCCGTCACTGGGGCAACCCGCCGCCTTGACGCGCCGGGCGGCAATTTGTTTGTGCTGGCAATTCGGTTACAATCCAGAAAAACGATTCAGCGCTGTCGGTCAATTCGACAAAAGGCCGGGTCGTTTTCTGGTTCTCTGGCTGCTGAACAATGATCACAACAAGCCTGCGCTGAAGAACACGCGTCACCTGGGCCAGCCACAGGCCCGCCCTCCGTTCTCCTGACTGGAATTGATCAATGTTCAAGAAAGCTGGCAAGACCTTGCTGGGCCTGGCTGTCGCTGCAAGCTGCATGCAAGCGTACGCCGCAGAAACCAAGAAAGTAGACGTGCTGCTGGTCGGCGGCGGCATCATGAGCTCCACCCTGGCCGTGTGGCTGCACGAGCTGGAGCCAAGCTGGTCGATGGAAATGGTCGAGCGCCTGGACGGCGTGGCCGAAGAAAGCTCCAACGGCTGGAACAACGCCGGTACCGGCCACTCCGCACTGGCCGAGCTGAACTACACCCCGGAAGACAAAGACGGCAACGTCAACATCAGCAAGGCCATCGAAATCAACGAAGCCTTCCAGATCTCCCGCCAGTTCTGGGCCTGGCAGGTGCGCCAGGGCGTGCTGAAGAACCCGCACTCGTTCATCAACACCACGCCGCACATGAGCTTCGTGTGGGGCGATGACAACATCAAGTTCCTCAAGAAGCGTTACGACGCGCTGCAGGCCAGCCCGCTGTTCCGCCCGATGCAGTACTCCGAGGACCACGCGCAGATTGCCAAGTGGGTCCCGCTGATGATGGAAGGCCGCGACCCGAACCAGAAGCTGGCCGTGACCTGGACACCGATCGGTACCGACGTCAACTTCGGCGAGATCACCCGCCAGTTCGTCGGCCACCTGAAAACCCAGGAAAACTTCGACCTGAAGCTGTCCAGCGAAGTGCAGGACATCACCCGCAACAAGGACGGCTCCTGGCACGTCGAGTACAAGAACCTGAAGGACGGTAGCGAGTCGGCCACCGACGCCAAGTTCCTGTTCATCGGTGCCGGCGGCGGCGCACTGAAGCTGCTGCAGAAGTCGGGCATTCCTGAAGCCAAGGAATACGCAGGCTTCCCGGTGGGTGGCTCGTTCCTGGTGACCGAGAACCCGACCATCGCCATGCAGCACATGGCCAAGGCCTACGGCATCGCCTCGACCGGCGCGCCACCCATGTCGGTACCGCACCTGGACACCCGTGTGCTGGACGGCAAGCGGGTGATCCTGTTTGGCCCATTCGCTACCTTCTCGACCAAGTTCCTGAAGAACGGCTCGTACCTGGACCTGCTGAGCAGCACCACCACCCACAACGTGTGGCCAATGACCAAGGTCGGTATCGACCAGTACCCGCTGGTCGAGTACCTTGCTGGCCAGCTGATGCTGTCTGACGATGACCGCTTCGAAGCCCTGCGTACCTACTTCCCGAACGCCAAGAAGGAAGACTGGAAACTGTGGCAGGCCGGCCAGCGCGTGCAGATCATCAAGCGTGATGCCGAGAAGGGCGGTGTGCTGAAGCTGGGCACCGAAGTGGTTGCCTCCGAAGACCGCACCATCGCCGGCCTGCTGGGCGCATCGCCAGGTGCTTCGACCGCTGCGCCGATCATGCTGAACGTGCTGGAAACCGTGTTCAAGGAGAAGGTCGCTACCCCAGAGTGGCAGGCCAAGATCAAGCAGATCGTGCCAAGCTACGGCACCAAGCTGAACGACTCGGCAGCGGCCACCCAGAAAGAGTGGAACTACACCGCTGAAGTGCTGCAGCTGGAGAAACCACCGGTGATCGACGCCAGCGTCGGTACCACGGTTGCACCGAGCCAGCCGGCGGAAAGCAAGCCTGAGAACGACATGGCGCTGTAAGCGGCCATCGTTGTGCAAGAAGCCACGGGGGAAACCTCGTGGCTTTTTTTGTTGCCTGTTCGAGCCCTTTCGCGGGTAAGCCCGCTCCCACAGGGATAGCGCCAAGCCTGTGGCCGACGCGGCCCGTGTGGGAGCGGGTTTACCCGCGAAGAGGCCGGCACAGGAAAATCAATGCTGCCGCAGAATGCAGTCCAGCAACCCGGGAAACCGCTCCCCCAGCATCTCGCTACGCAGCGAATTCATATGGGTGGTGCCGACATTGCGGGTATGCACCAGCCCCGCGTCACGCAACACGCGAAAGTGGTGGGACATGCTCGACTTCGGCCGGCCGCCGTCCAGCTCGCCGCAGCTGGCTTCGGCCACGCCCGCCAGGTGGCGCACGATGCCAAGGCGCACCGGGTCGCTCAGGGCATAGAGCAGGCGTTCGAGGGTCAGGTCTTCGGAATTGGGATGTTGATAGGCTCGCATGAGCGTCATGATAACGGGGCTATCATTAATTGCCATAGTTCGATTATGATCGAACAATCGTAATCACATAGCCCGGGAGCTTGCCCATGTCCGCTCTGTTCGAACCCTACACCCTCAAGGACGTCACCCTGCGCAACCGCATCGCCATTCCGCCCATGTGCCAGTACATGGCCGAAGACGGCATGATCAACGATTGGCACCATGTGCACCTGGCCGGCCTGGCCCGCGGCGGTGCCGGCCTGCTGGTGGTCGAAGCCACTGCAGTGGCGCCGGAAGGGCGCATCACCCCCGGTTGCGCCGGGATCTGGAGCGATGCCCACGCCCAGGCCTTCGTGCCGGTGGTGCAGGCAATCAAGGCCGCGGGTGCCGTGCCGGGTATCCAGATTGCCCACGCCGGGCGCAAGGCCAGCGCCAACCGCCCGTGGGAAGGTGACGACCACATTGCCGCCGACGACGCGCGCGGCTGGGAAACCATCGCCCCGTCTGCCATTGCCTTTGGCGCGCACCTGCCGAAAGTGCCGCGGGAGATGACCCTGGCCGACATCGCCCGGGTCAAGCAGGACTTCGTCGATGCCGCGCGGCGTGCGCGTGATGCCGGTTTCGAGTGGATCGAGCTGCACTTCGCCCATGGTTACCTGGGCCAGAGCTTCTTCTCCGAACATTCCAACAAGCGCACCGACGCCTACGGTGGCAGCTTCGACAACCGCAGCCGCTTCCTTCTGGAAACCCTGGCGGCAGTGCGCGAAGTGTGGCCGGAGAACCTGCCGCTGACCGCGCGCTTCGGGGTGCTGGAGTACGATGGCCGCGATGAGCAGACCCTGGAAGAATCGATCGAGCTGGCGCGCCGTTTCAAGGCTGGTGGCCTTGATTTGCTGAGCGTGAGCGTCGGCTTTACCATCCCCGAGACCAATATCCCGTGGGGCCCGGCGTTCATGGGGCCGATTGCCGAGCGCGTGCGCCGTGAGGCGAAGCTGCCGGTAACGTCGGCGTGGGGCTTCGGTACACCGCAACTGGCGGAAGCGGCGCTGCAGGCCAACCAGCTGGACCTGGTGTCGGTAGGCCGGGCGCATCTGGCGGACCCGCACTGGGCCTATTTTGCAGCGAAGGAACTGGGGGTGGAGAAAGCCGCCTGGACCTTGCCGGCACCTTATGCACACTGGCTCGAGCGTTATCGCTGAGGCATGAAGGGGCTGCTTTGCAGCCCATTCGCGGGTAAACCCGCTCCCACAGGGTCTCCACTGCCCTCAAGGCCTGTGCGATCCCTGTGGGAGCGGGTTCACCCGCGAAGAGGCCAGCACAGGCTAAAACCGATCCAACCGGTAAGCCACCATCTCCGGCCCACCGGCCATCTCAGCCAACCTTCCCACCCATTCCGCCGTCAGCGCCGCCTGGGTCAGCCCCAGGTCGCGGGTAAACCCGCTCCCACAGGTTCTCCACTGCCCTCAAGGCCTGTGCGATCCCTGTGGGAGCGGGTTCACCCGCGAAGAGGCCAGCGCAGGCTAAAACCGATCCAACCGGTAAGCCATCATCTCCGGTCCACCGGCCATCTCAGCCAACCTTCCCACCCATTCCGCTGTCAGCGCCGCCTGGGTCAGCCCCAGGTGCTGATGCCCGAACGCCAGCAGCACCCGCCCATCGCACACCCGGTCGATCACCGGCAACGAATCCGGCAGCGAAGGCCGAAAGCCCATCCACGGGGTTGCCCCTTCGGCACTCAACTCGCGTTGGAACAAGCCCTTGCTCAGGCGGTGCAACTGCCAGGCCCGCTGCATGCTTGGCGGTGCCTCCAGCCCGGCGAACTCGACCGTGCCCGCCAGGCGCAAGCCCTCGGCCATGGGGGTCATGATGAACTTGCGCTCCAGGGAGGTGACCGCAAATGGCAAACGCTGCTGCTCGCCAGGCAGCATCAAGTGATAGCCGCGCTCGGTATCCAGCGGCACACGCTTGCCGGTCAGCGCGGCGGTCAGCCGGGCAGAATGCGCACCGCAGCTGATCAACACCTGGCGCGCACGGAGTGTCCCCTGGCCGCTGGCCAGGCTGACCCCGCCGCTGTGCAACTGGCCGCCCTCGACTTGCGCCTGGACAAAACGCACGCCGCTGGCCTTGGCCGCTTCGAACAGCTCGCACACCACCCGGTAAGGGTCGATGAAGTGCCCGGTACGCGGAAAGAACAACCCACCCAGCAGCGACGAGCTGAGCTGTGGCGCCGCTGCGCGCACGCTTTGCGCCGACCACAAGTCGACTGGCACCGCCTGCTGTTGCATGCGGGCGCGCAAGGCCTCCAGTGCCGCGCGCGATTCGGGCCGCTCGAACACCAGCAACGAGCCATCTTCGCGGAACAGTGCGCTGCGCCCGATCGAGCCCAGCAGCCGCTGCCAGGCGCCCAGGCTGCCTTCGTTCAACTGGCGGATACCGGCCACGCTGCGCTGGAACGGCGCCGGGCGCAGGTTGAGCAGCAGCCGGGTGAACCAGGGCATGGCCCTGGGCAGGTACTTCCAGTCCAGGCGCAGCGGGCCCATCGGGTCCAGCAGCATGCGTGGCAGGCGCTTGAGGATCGACAGGTCGGCAATCGGGAACACCTGCTCGGTAGCCAGGTGCCCGGCATTGCCGTAGGACGCGCCGTGGCCGGGTGCCTGGCGGTCGATCAGCATGACCCGGCGCCCCTGGCGGGCCAGTTGCAGGGCGCAGGCGACACCGACAATGCCGGCGCCGACCACGGCGATATCGCTTTCACGGTTATCGAGCATGCTCAGCTTTCCCGTTTACCGTCGAGCAGGCGCCGCAAGTGCAGCGGGTTACCCTGCTGCAGCGCCTGCGGCAACAGGGCATCGGGGAAGTCCTGGTAGCACACCGGGCGCAGGAAGCGCCGGATCGCCGCCGTGCCCACCGAGGTGCTGCGGGCATCGGAGGTGGCCGGGAACGGCCCGCCGTGGACCATCGCGTCGCACACCTCGACGCCGGTCGGCCAGCCATTGACCAGCAGGCGCCCGGCCTTGCGCTCGAGGGTTGGCAACAGTTTGCGGGCACTGTTGATGTCGCCATCGTCCAGGTGCAGGGTGGCGGTCAGCTGGCCTTCCAGATGCTCGGCTACCTGGCGGACCTGCTCGTCGCTGGCGCAGGCCACCACCAACGATGCGGCGCCGAACACTTCGGCCTGCAACGCCGGGTCGGCGAGGAACGTTTCGGCCTGGGTGACGAACAGCTGCGCCTGGCACTGGTTGGGGCCTTGCCCGGCCTGGCCAGTGGCGGCGACGCGGGCATTGGCATTGGCGGCCAGGGCAGCGACGCCGGCCTGGTAGGCAGCGAAGATGCCAGGGGTGAGCATGGTTTGCGCAGCAGCCTGGGCAACCTGCTCGCCGGCGGCGGTGATGAAACGTTGCAACGCCGGCCCCTGGCGGGCAATCACGAGGCCTGGGTTGGTGCAGAACTGGCCGGCGCCCTGGGTCAGCGAGGCGACGAAGCCTTGCGCCAGCGCTTCGGCGCGTGCCTGCAGGGCGGCGTCGAACAGGAACACCGGGTTGATCGAGCTCATTTCGGCGTACACCGGGATCGGTTCCGGGCGCGCTTGCGCGGCCTGGCACAGCGCAATGCCACCGCTGCGCGAGCCGGTAAAGCCAACGGCCTTGATTCGCGGGTCGCTGACCAGGGCGATGCCCACTTCCCGACCAGAGCCGTACAATAGTGAAAACACCCCGGCTGGCAGGCCGCACTGCTGTACCGCGCGGGCCACCGCCTGGCCGACCAGCTCGCTGGTGCCCGGGTGCGCGCCATGGGCCTTGACCACCACTGGGCAGCCGGCGGCCAGGGCCGAGGCGGTATCGCCGCCGGCTACCGAGAAGGCCAGGGGGAAATTGCTGGCGCCGAACACCGCCACCGGCCCCAGCGCCACCTGGCGCTGGCGCAGGTCGGCACGGGGCAGGGGCTGGCGCTCGGGCAGGGCGTTGTCGACCCGTACGTCCAGCCATTCACCGGCCCGTACCACGCGGGCGAAGGTACGCAGCTGGGTACAGGTGCGGCCACGTTCGCCCTGGATCCGCGCCTGGGGCAGGCCGGTTTCGGCCACGGCGCGGTGGATCAGCGCATCGCCCAGCGCTTCGATCTGCGTGGCGATGCTTTCAAGGAATTGCGCCCGTTGTTCGAGCGAGGTTTCGCGGTAGGCATCGAACGCGGCCCAGGCCAGTTCGCAGGCCTGGGCCACGTGTTCGCCGCTGCCGCCGAGGTAGGCCGGCTCCAGCGCCTGGCCAGTGGCCGGGTCGATGGCACGGATGGCATCGCGGCTGCCGGTTACCGGCGTCCGGCCGATCAGCAGGTTGCCTGTGAGGGTCATGGAGCCTCCTTGGAAATCACATGCAGTTGCAAGGGTGTACTAGGTACCCTGTGGGAGCGGGCGAGCCCGCGAACACCGGCAGAGCCGGTGCCAGGCACCGAGTCGCCTGCTTCGCGGGCACGCCCGCTCCCACAGAGAAAACCGTGGCTGCTTAGGCCAGGTTCTGCTCGGCCGACCAGCTGGCATACCAGGTGCGGAACAGCGCGTACTGCTGTTCGGCATAGTTGCGCTGAGCGTCGGTCAGGGCGTCGGTCTCGTTGAAGTGCAGGCTGTATTCGCGGTCGCCGTTCAGCACCATCAGGTGCTTGTAATACAGCACCAGGTCGCAGCCTTCGTCGAACGACGACAGCACCGCCAGCGCCGCTTCCAGCTCGCGCGCCAGGCGCCGGGCCTTGGCATCGCCCTTGGCCGCTTGCTTGCTCAGGCGCACCAGGTGCAGCACTTCGCGTGGCAGGGCGTTGCCGATGCCGGTGATGGCGCCAGTGGCGTTGCAGTTGACGAAGCCATGCACCACCTGGGTATCGACGCCGACCATCAGGGTGACGTCGTCATCCTGGGAGGTGATGTGCTCGGCGGCGTAGCGCAGGTCGGCGCCACCGCCGAACTCCTTGAAGCCGATCAGGTTGGGGAACTCGCGGCGCAGTTCGAAGAACAGGTCGGCGCGGGTGGCGAAGCCGTAGTACGGGCTGTTGTAGATCACCGCCGGCAGCTGCGGCGCGGCAGCGAGGATCGCCGAGAAGTGGTGCTTCTGGGCAATCAGCGAGGCCCCGCGGCTGAGCACGCGCGGGATGACCATCAGGCCGGCGGCGCCCACCCTGGCCGCGTGGGCGGCGTGGGATACGGCTTCACGGGTGTTCATCGCACCGGTGCCGACGATGGTCGGGATGCCGGCGGCGACCAGGCGGGCCACGCCTTCCTGGCGCTCGGCTTCGGTCAGCAGCGGCCAGTCGCCCATCGAGCCGCAGTACACCACCGCGCTCATGCCGAGGTCGATCAGTTCGCGGCCCTTGCGCACCAAAGCATCGAAGTCTGGCTTGCGCTCGGCGGTGCAGGGGGTCATCAGGGCGGGCATGGTGCCGGTGAAGATATTGCTGGTCATGGTGTTACTCCTGGCGGTATTCAGTCTGGGAAAAAACGGGGCTCAGATGCCCCAGGCGAACGGGTCCTGTTCGTCGATCAGCAGGGTGCTGTCGGCGGTCATGTAGGCGCGGCCGGTGATGAACGGGCGAATGCGGTCGCCGTCGCGCTGGTAGCGGCCGTGGAACTGGCTGCCAGTAATGCTGGCCTGCACCCAGGTCTGGCCTTCAGCGAGCTTGCCGTCGGCGGCCAGGCAGGCCAGCTTGGCGCTGGTGCCGGTGCCGCACGGCGAGCGGTCGTAGGCCTTGCCGGGGCACATCACGAAGTTGCGGCTGTCGGCATTGGCGTCGTCGGCAAACAGCTCGACATGGTCGATCGGCGCCCCGTGCTCGCCGGTGATGCCCTGGGCTTCGAGGGCCTTGAGCATGGCCCAGGTGTAGTCGGTCAGTGCCTCGCGGTTGTCCAGCTCGATGCGCTGGCCGTGTTCGGAAACCAGGAAGAACCAATTGCCACCCCAGGCGATGTCGCCGTGCACCACGCCATGCCCGGGCACGTCCACCGCCACGTGTTGGCGATAGCGGTAGGAGGGCACGTTGCCGACGGTGACGGCGCCGTCGGCATGCAGGGTGGCAGTGACCTGGCCGACCGGGGTGTCGATCTTGTGTTCGCCCGGGTTAATCAGGCCCAGGTGCTGCAGCGAGGCGACCAGGCCGATGGTGCCGTGGCCGCACATGTTCAGGTAGCCGGCGTTGTTGAAGAAAATCACCCCGCAGGTGGCGTCGGCCGAGGTCGCTGGGCAGTACAGCGCGCCGACCAGCACCTCGTTGCCGCGCGGTTCCAGCAGGCAGGCGCGGCGCCATTGGTCGTGCAGCTCGCGCAGTTCGTCGCGTTGCTCGGCCATGCTGCGCCCGTGCAGGGTCGGGAAGCCTTTCATCACCAGGCGGGTTGGTTCGCCGCCGGTATGCGAGTCAATGACGTGGATGTGTTTCATGGGCTTGTCCATTGGCTAGGGATTCAGGAAGCGACAGCGGGACGGCTGCTGTAGGTTTCAACGCCAGCTTCGCTTTCATCCTCGCCCTCCAGGCGCACCTGGTGGGCCGGCACACCGCTGGCTGCGCCCCAGTAGTAGATGCCCAGGGCGCAGGCGGCCACGGCCACGGTGTCGAACGGGTGGCCGAGTACCCCCAGGCCGCCGAAGCTGCCCAGCCAGGACAGCAGGATGGTCACGGCGTAGAAGCCAATCAGCCACGCCGACGAGCGCACCTGCTGGGCCAGCGACAGGTGCTGGGTCGGCACGAAGCGGCCGCACAGCAGATACAGCACGAACATCACGATCTGCAGGGCCAGCAGCCACGACACGGTGTTCCAGCCGGACCAGTACACAATCAGTGCGGCGATGATGAACGACAGTGGGCCGAGCACGCCCATGCCCTTGACCCGGAACGGGCGCGGCATGTCGGGGGCATTGCGGCGCAGGGCGGCGACGGTGACCGGGGCCACGGCGTAGCTCAGTACCAGGGCCGCGGAAACCACGTTGATCAGCGCTTCCCAGGACGGGAACGGCAGGGTCCAGAACACCGACAGGGCAAAGGTCAGCCACAACGCCGGGCGCGGGATGCCCGACTCGGCATCGATACGGGTGAAGTACTTGAAGAAGGTGCCGGTCTGCGCCCAGCCATAGACCACGCGTGGGGTGGCGTTCATGTAGATGTTGCCGCAGCCGCTGGGCGAGATCACCGCGTCGGCCACCACCAGGTAGGCCAGCCAGCCGACACCCAGGGCCAGGGCGATGTCACGGTAGGGCAGGGCCAGTTCCTTGCTCACGCTGGCCCAGCCGTTGGCCAGCATTTCGGTTGGCACGCTGCCGAGGAAGGCCAGTTGCAGCAGGGCATAGATGGCGGTCGACAGCAGCACCGAGAGGATCAGCGCGATCGGGATGGTGCGCTGCGGGTTCTTCACCTCGCTGGCGACCGAAATGATGGGCGTCAGGCCCAGGTAGGCAAAGATGATGCCGCCGGCCGAGACCGCCATTTCCACCCCGGAAAGGCCGAACGGCGCAAAGCCCTGGACCTCGAAGTTTTCCGGCTTGAAGAAGGTGAACAGCACGCCGATCACCAACAGCGGCACGATGAACTTGAACACGCTGACCAGGTTGTTGGCCTTGGCGAAGGTTTTCACGCTGCGGTAGTTGAGGAAGAAGAACAGCCCCAGCAGGGCGAACTGCACCAACCAGCCGAGCACGGTCGGGTCGCTGGAGCCGGCCTTGGTCAGCCCGGGGAACCAGGCGGCGGCGTACTGGCGCGAGGCGACCACTTCGATGGCGATCAGGCTGGAGAAGGCGATCAGGGTGATGAAGCCCATCAAGTAGCCCAGCAGCGGGCCATGCGAGTACACCGGGTAGCGCACCACGCCACCGGCGCGCGGCAGGGCGGCGCCCAGTTCGCAATAGACGATGCCCAGCAAGAGCACGGCGAAGCCGCCGAGGAACCACGAGAGGATGCCGGCCGGGCCGGCGATGGCCGAAACGTGGCTGGCGGCGAACAGCCAGCCGGAGCCGAAGATGGCACCTAGGCCGATGAAGGTGAGGTCCAGCAATGACAACTGTTTCTTGAATTTGCCTGACATGGGGGCGCCTTTTTGTTGGTTATTGGATAGGCAGTTCTGATGTCACGTGATGCGGCTTGCGTGGGGCATAGAGTGGACCGATCAAGGCGATGGTTCTTGATGGTTTTCTGCAGGGTGGATGACGAAATCGGCACAGTTGGAAAAAGCAGTGGCTTGGGGAAAGGCGGCTGGATAGGCTGTAAGCCATACAGGGCAAGGGCTTGAGAACTGCAGTGGCGGTGCCGGCCCTTTCGCGGGTGAACCCGCTCCCACAGGGACCCCACCGCCCTCAAGATCTGTGAAGCCCCTTGTGGGAGCGGGTTTACCCGCGAAGAGGCCGGCACAGCAAACCGAGACAGAGCAGATGACCGACACCGCCCTGGCAACCCTGTACCAGGCCCTCGACCAGCACCGCCCCGCCAGTCTCGAGGCCCTGCTGGCCGGTGTGGCCCTGCTGTTGCCGATCCTCGATGCCATCCCCAACGCGGCGATCTTCATCAAGGACCCGGCTGCCCGCTACGTGCTGGCCAACGACACCCTGGTCCGGCGCTGCGGCCTCAAGCGCCTGCAACCGCTGCTGGGCAAGACCAGCGCCGAGGTCTTCCCGGCACAGCTGGGCCCCGGTTATACCGAGCAGGATCGACGTGTGCTCAAGGAAGGCCTGGTGCTGGAAGACCAGCTGGAACTGCACCTGTACGGCAGCCGCGAGCCCGGTTGGTGCCTGACCCACAAGCGCCCGCTGTACAACCTGGCAGGCGAGATCATCGGCCTGGTCGGCATTTCGGTCGACCTGCAGTCAGCCGCCGACACCCACCCGGCCTACCAGCGCCTGGCCGCGGTGGACGAGCATATCCGCCAGCATTTCCACCAACCGATCAGCATGCGCGAGCTGACCCGGATAGCGGGTATTTCCGTGGCCCAGCTGGAGCGCTACTGCAAGCGGGTATTCCACCTCACGCCACGGCAGATGATCCACAAGGCGCGCCTCGAACATGCCCATCGCCTGCTGCACTCGGACCTGCCCATCACCGAAGTGGCCATGCGCTGCGGCTATACCGACCACAGCGCCTTCAGCCGCCAGTTCAAGCAGCTGACCGGCTTTACGCCGCGGCAGTATCGGCAGGCGACCAGCAATCAGCCGCGCTGAAACAACGCCCGCGCCTCGGCAAAGCACTGCTCGGCAATCGCCGAACGTGGCTCGCTGCGGCGCAGCAGCAGGCCTACCGGGCTGTGGATGGCGGCGTCGGCCACCGGCAGGATGCGCAGGTGCTCGCTGAGGTCTTCCAGGCCGCAGTCCAGTGGCATGATCGCGCAGCACATGCCGGTGTTGATGGCCTGGATCAGCTGGAAACTGGAGTCGCTTTCCAGCACCGCATTCGGCTCCAGGCCGCGGCTGCGGAAACTCAGGTCCAGCGACTGGCGGTAGTGCATGCCCTTGCTCAACAGGCCCAGCGGAATGCCACCGAGCTCGTCCCAGCGCAGGGTGTCGCTGGCGAACTGGAAGTGCCGGGTATCGTGCAACAGGCCCATGGTGGTGGTGCCCAGTTCGATCACTTCGAAGAAGCTTGTATTGACCTGGTCCAGGTAGCAGATGCCCAGGTCGAGCTGGTTGCGGCTGAGCCCGTCGATAACCTGCTCCGAACTCAGCGAGCTGAGCTGGAAGTGTAGCTCGGGGTATTTCTCACGCAGCGGCAGCAGCAGGTGCATGGGGTTGAAGCTGGCCAGCGGCACCGTGCCCAGGCGCAGGCTGCCGACCACCTGGCCACGGCAGCTGGCGGCCTCGGCCTGCAGGCCGTCATGGGCGGCGAGCAGGGTACGGGCCCAGGCCAGGATGCGCTCGCCGGCTTCGGTGAAGCCTTCGAAACGCTGGCCACGCTTGACCAGCACCAGGTCCAGTTCGTCCTCCAGGTTGCGCAGGCGCATGGACAGCGTTGGCTGGGTAATATGGCACAGCGCTGCGGCCTGGCCGAAGTGGCGGGTCTGGTCGAGGGCGATGAGGAACTTGAGCTGCTTGATGTCCATGAAAGTGCCTGGTATCGGGTTGTGCAGACCTTAACCCACGTCTGCGATAGATGTCATTGATCAGCCGGTACGCCATATCGATTGGACGCCCCCGGGCCATGCCTCTAGCGTGGCTGCAATGCCACTGAAGGAGCTTCGCCGTGCGCGTCCAAGCCGACGCGGTCTTCGTACCGCTCAACATCGCCGTGCTGACTGTCAGCGACACCCGTACCTTTGACAACGACACCTCCGGCGAGCTGCTGGCCAGCCGTTCGGTGGAGGTCGGCCACCGTCTGGTGGCGCGGGCGCTGCTCAAGGACGACCTCTACAAGATCCGCGCCCAGGTGGCTACCTGGATTGCCGACGACCAGGTGCAGGTGGTGCTGGTCACCGGTGGTACCGGTTTTACCGGGCGCGACAGCACGCCGGAGGCGGTCGAGTGCCTGCTGGACAAGCGCATCGACGGGTTTGGCGAGTTGTTCCGGGCCTTGTCGATCCTGGATATCGGCACCTCGACCGTGCAGAGCCGCGCGTTCGCGGGGCTGGCCAACCGCACCCTGGTGTGTTGCCTGCCAGGCTCCACCGGGGCCTGCCGGACGGCCTGGGAAGGGATCCTGGCGGAACAGCTGGATGCGCGGCACCGGCCGTGCAACTTCGTCAAGCACCTGCTGCCGATCGAGGCCTGCGCCAGCCGGGGCTGATTCGCTCACGGCTGGCTGACGCGTGTAGGAGCGGCCTTGTGTCGCGAAAGGGCTGCGCAGCAGCCCCGGCAATCTTTGCATCAATGCGCAGGTACTGGGGCTGCTGCGCAGCCCTTCCGCGACACAAGGCCGCTCGGCCCTGCGATGGCAGTTTCAGCTCAACACATACCCCACCGGCAACAACGCCGGCGGCAGCTGTCGTTCGCCCAATCCGGCCAGTACATCGCGCTCCACGGTGCGCACCATGGCATCGGTCGGCAAGTCGTTTTCATCGCGCCCGAACGGGTCTTCCAGCTCGTTGCCAATTGCATCCAGCCCGAAAAAGGTATACCCCACGATGGTGGTGAACAGCGGCGCCAGCCAGCCCAGTGGTTCGGCCAGGGCAAACGGCAGCAACAGGCAGAAGATATAGATGGTGCGGTGCAGCAGCAGCGTGTAGGGGAACGGCAACGGCGTGCCCTTGATCCGCTCGCAGGTGGCCTGCACCTCGGTCAGGCCCACCAGGCGCTGTTCCAGCAGGCTGTAGCGCCAGTCACTGATGTGCTGTTGTTCCGCCAGCCGCGAGCAGTGCCCGCCCACTTCGCGCAGGATGGCGTCGCACACATTGTGGCTGCCGAGCGTTTCGGGCCGGGCCAGCCAGGGCCGGGCAGCCGCCAGTTCGTCCTCGTTGCGCAGGTGCGCATTCAGCGCATGGGCAAAGCCGCACAGGTTGCGCAGCAGCTCGGCGCGCAGGGCCGGGTCGGCGATGACCTGGCTCTCGCGCACGAACGAGCGGGTTTCGATGATCAGCTTGCCCCAGGCCTTGCGCCCTTCCCACCAACGGTCGTAGCAGGCGTTGTTGCGAAAACTCATGAAAATCGACAGCGACAGGCCGAGCAAGGTGAACGGCGTGGCGCTGACCGGGTAGAAAAACGCCGGGAAATGCCGCTCGACCAGCACGATCAGCGCGGCCAGCAAGGTGATCATCAGGCAGCGCAGGGCAATGCGCTTGACGATCGAGCCCTTGAGGGTGAACAGCACACGCAGCACATCAGGAGTGGGGTGGACGATCATGGCAATCCAGAGACCGCGGCCTAGCCGCCGGTCATGTTCATGAAGCGCAGGATCTGCACGTCGCCACCGACTTCGAAGTGATGGCGGTAGGGTTTGAGCTGCAGCGAATCGCGAATGGCCTGTTCTAGGCGTTCGGCGTTGCCCGGGTGGGCGCGCAGCACCTGCTTGAGGTCCACCGAATGTTCATTGCCCAGGCACAGCAGCAGGCGGCCTTCGACGGTGAGGCGCACGCGGTTGCAGGTGGCGCAGAAGTTGTGGCTGTGCGGCGAAATGAAACCGATGCGGGTGTTGCTGGCTTCAGCCAGGCGCCAGTAGCGCGCCGGGCCTTGCGACGATTCGGTCGATTCGACCAGGGTGAACTGCTCGGCCAGGCGTGCGCGCACCTCGTCGCTGGAGCAGAACGACTCGCCGCGTTCATGCTCGTCGATCACGCCCAGTGGCATCTCCTCGATGAAAGTGATGTCCAGCTCGCGGTCGATGGCAAAGCGCACCAGGTCGACCAGTTCGTGGTCGTTGCGGCCCTTGAGCACCACGCAGTTGAGCTTGGTGCGCTGGAAACCGGCGTGGCGCGCGGCGTCGATACCGGCGATCACCTGGTGCAGGTCACCGGTACGGGTCAGCTGCCTGAAGCGCTCGGCATTCAGGCTGTCGAGGCTGATGTTCAGGCGCGTCACGCCGGCGTCGAACAGCGGCTGGGCCAGGCGCCCGAGTTGCGAACCATTGCTGGTCAGGCACAACTCGCGCAAACCGGGCAGGGCGGCGATGCGCCCGCACAGGTCGACGATGCCCTGGCGCACCAGCGGTTCGCCACCGGTCAGGCGGATCTTGCGGGTGCCGAGGGCGACGAAGCGCTCGGCCACCGCGAACAGCTCTTCGAGGCTGAGGATTTGCTGGCGTGGCAGAAACTGCATGTCTTCGGCCATGCAGTACACACAGCGGAAGTCGCAGCGATCGGTGACCGACATCCGCAGGTAGTCGATTTTCCGGTTGAAGCCGTCGATCAGGGCCCGGCTGTTCTGTTCCACGTTCGCGCTCGAATGGGTTGGGACTGCACTCCAAGCTATAACCTGGGGGCAAGGCCGTCAAATTGCTTTGCCCGACCATTTGATCGACCGCTTCTATCATCACCCCCGGCGCGTGATCGAAAGCGCTTATCACGCCGTAAGATCTTTCGATTGGACGGCTCTACCCCGCGCTCCATAGGCTGAAAAAAAGCATCGAAGCGTGAGGATTCAGCGCATGAGCCAGGACCGACATATCCGCGACTACAAGGGCGCCGCCGCCGGCTGGGGGGCGCTCAAGAGCGTGACCAAAAGCTGGCTGGGCAGTGACAATGCCTTCAAGAACCTGCGCGCCATGCTCAAGACCAACCAGAACGGCGGCTTCGACTGCCCCGGTTGTGCCTGGGGCGAGTCGCCGGAAAACGACATGGTCAAGTTCTGCGAAAACGGCGCCAAGGCGGTCAACTGGGAGGCCACCGGCCGCTCGGTGGACCCGGCGTTCTTCGCCAGGTACAGCGTCAGCGCGCTGGCCGCGCAGAGCGACTACTGGCTGGAGTACCAAGGCCGGCTGACCCACCCGATGCGCTACGACGCGGCCACCGACCACTATGTCGAAACCAGCTGGGAAGAGGCGTTCGCCCTGGTCGCCCAGCACCTGCAGGCGCTCGACTCGCCCGACCAGGCCGAGTTCTATACCTCGGGGCGGGCCAGCAACGAGGCGGCGTTCCTCTACCAGCTGTTCGTGCGTGCCTACGGCACCAACAACTTCCCCGACTGCTCGAACATGTGCCACGAAGCCAGTGGCGTGGGCATGGCGGAAACCCTCGGCGTGGGCAAGGGCACGGTAGTATTCCACGACCTGGAACTGGCCGATGCGATCTTCGTCATCGGCCAGAACCCCGGCACCAACCACCCGCGCATGCTCGAACCGTTGCGTGAAGCGGTCAAGCGCGGGGCCCAGGTGGTCTGCTTCAACCCGCTGAAAGAGCGCGGCCTGGAGCGCTTCCAGCACCCGCAACACCCGTTCGAGATGCTCAGCAATGGCTCCGAACCGACCAATACCGCCTACTTCCGCCCGGCCCTGGGCGGCGACATGGCGGTGTTGCGCGGCATGGCCAAGTACTTGCTGCAATGGGAGCGCGAAGCCCAGGCCAACGGCGAACCGGCGGTGTTCGACCATGCCTTCATTGCCGAGCACACCAGTGGCATCGACGCCTACCTGGACACCCTGGACGCCACGCCATGGGCGCACATCGTCGAGCAGTCGGGGCTGACCCAGGCCGAGATCGAGCTGGCTGCGCGCATGTACCGCAAGGCCGAGCGGGTAATCATGTGCTGGGCCATGGGCGTTACCCAGCACCGCCACTCGGTGGCGACGGTACAGGAAATCGTCAACCTGCAACTGCTGCGCGGCAACGTTGGCAAGCCCGGTGCCGGGCTGTCGCCGGTGCGTGGCCACAGCAACGTGCAGGGCGACCGCACCATGGGCATCGACGAAAAACCCAGGCCGGCGCTGCTCGACGCCCTGGAAAAGCGCTTCCGGTTCCGCGTGCCGCGCGCCCATGGGCACAACGCGGTGCTGGCGATCAAGGCCATGGAAGAAGGGCGGGCCAAGGTGTTCATCGGCCTGGGCGGCAACTTTGCCCAGGCCACGCCGGACACGCCGCGCACCCATGCGGCGCTGCGCAACTGCGCGCTGACCGTGCAGATTTCCACCAAGCTCAACCGCTCGCACCTGGTCACTGGTCGCGATGCCCTGATCCTGCCGTGCCTGGGCCGTACCGAAATCGACCTGCAGGCCAGCGGGCCGCAAGGCGTGACCGTGGAGGACACGTTCAGCATGGTGCACCTTTCCCACGGCCAGCTGCGCCCGCGATCGCCCCACCTGCGTTCGGAGCCGTGGATCATCGCCGGCATGGCCCAGGCGACCCTGGGCAAGCGGCCGATCGACTGGGAATACGCGGTCGCCGATTACGGTCGCATCCGCAGCATGATCGCCGATGTGATCCCCGGCTTCAGCGATTTCAACCAGCGTCTGCAGCACCCGGGCGGCTTCCACCTGGGCAACCATGCCGCCGAGCGTAAATGGCGCACGGCCACCGGCAAGGCGCGCTTCAGCCCGCACTGTTTGCCGGAGCAACTGGTGAATGCCAAGGTGCTGGCACGCGGTGACAAGCCCGACCTGATCCTGCAGACACTGCGCTCGCACGACCAGTACAACACCACCCTGTATGGCCTGGACGACCGTTATCGCGGGGTGTTTGGCCTGCGTGAGGTGGTATTCGTCAACGAGGTCGACATCCGCCGGATGGGCTTCGAGCCGGGCGAGCATGTGGACCTGGTGTCGCTGTGGGAGGATGGTGTGGAGCGGCGGGTGTCGGGCTTCCGCCTGGTGGCCTACGACGTGCCGCAAGGGCAGGCGGCGGCCTATTACCCGGAAACCAACCCGCTGGTGCCGCTGGACAGCTATGGCGAGGGCACCTATACGCCAACCTCGAAGTTCGTCGCGATCAGGGTCGAGAAGGCCCAGGCCGGGAACCGGATTGCAGCGCTCAACACTACAAGCTGAATGGCGCGTTTGCACGCGCCTGCAGGACGGTGCGATCCCTGTGGGGCGGCCTCGCGTCGCGAAAGGGCTGCACAGCAGCCCCAATTACCGAGATACCGGGTACGCCGTGGTGTACTTCATCTGTTCCATGGCAAAACTGGAGGTGATGTTGGAAAGCCCCTCGGTGCGGGTGATGAGCTTTTTATAGAAGCGGTCGTACGCTGCAATATCGCCCACCACCACCCGCAGCATGTAGTCCCAGTCCCCCGACATGCGATAGCACTCCATCACTTCCTCGAACCCGGTCACGGTTGCGGCAAACTGCTCCAGCCAGGCGCTGTCGTGGCGCTGGGTCTTGAGCTGGACGAACACCGTCAGCCCGAGCCCCAGCCGTTGCGGGTCGAGCAAGGCCACGCGGCCAACAATGTAGCCTTCTTCTTCCAGGCGCTTGACCCGTTTCCAGCAGGGGGTGGTGGACAGGTTGACGGCCTCGGCCAGGTCCTTGAGCGAGATCGCCGCGTCGCGTTGTAGCAGGGTGAGAATGTGCTGGTCGAAGCTGTCCATGTCGCGTGCGGGCCGTGCAGGAAAATATTTCACAGATTACCCCAAGGCCAGACGATTTGGGTTGTGCGATAGTGGCAACTTTCACTCTGCCAATGGGCCTGACCATGTCCGACAAGCCGCGTAACTTCGCCACCCGTACCATTCATGCTGGCGAGCAGTTCAGCGTTGCCGAGAATGCCATTTTCCCGGCGATCGTCACCGCCAGCTCGTTCACCAAACGCAGCCTGGATGACAAGCCGGAATATTCCTACAGCCGGGTGGGCAACCCCACCCGGCATGCCTACGAAACCTGTGTCGCCGCCCTTGAAGAAGGTGCAGGCGCGGTGGCCTGTGCCTCGGGTGTTAACGCCACTGCCACGGTGCTGGAGTTGCTGCCCAAGGATGCCCATGTGGTGGTGATGAACGGCGTGTACGGCGGCACCTTCCGTATCCTCGAAGACTACCGTAGCCGCAGCTCGGGCCTGACCACCACCTACGTCGACCTCAACGACCTCGAGGCCGTGGCCGCTGCCATCCGCCCGGAAACCCAGCTGATCTGGATCGAATCGCCGACCAACCCGTTGCTGCACCTGGTCGACATCAAGGCCGTGTGCGACCTGGCCAAGGCGCGCGGCATCCTCACCTGCATCGACAACACCTTTTGTTCGCCATGGAACCAGCGCCCCATCACCCTTGGCGTGGACCTGGTCATGCATTCGGCCAGCAAGTACATCGGCGGCCATTCCGACCTGACCGGTGGCGTGGTGGTAGCCGCGAATGAGGCGCTGCTGGCGCGCCTGCGCCGGATCAGCATGGCGATTGGCGGCGTGCAGGGGCCGTTCGACTGCTACCTGGCCCTGCGCGGGCTGAAGACGCTGGATGTGCGCATGGAGCGCCAGTGTGCCAACGCTCTGCAGGTGGCGCGCTTCCTCGAAAGCCACGCGCAGGTCGAGCAGGTGTACTACCCGGGGCTGGAAAGCCACCCGCAGCATGAACTGTGCAAGCGGCAGATGCGCAGTGGCGGGGCGGTGGTGGCGATGAAGGTCAAGGGCGACCGGGCTGCGCTCAACCGCCTGGTGGAGGCGCTGCAGATCTTCGTGCTGGCCGACTCGCTGGGCGGGGTGGAAAGCATGATCAACCACTCCTGGAGCATGTCGCACTGCTCGCTGAGCCCGGAGCAGAAGGGCGTGATGGGCATCAGCGAGAACCTGCTGCGGTTGTCGGTGGGCATCGAGGATTACCGCGACCTGGTCGAGGACCTGGATGGTGCGTTGAACGCGCTGGTTGCTGGCGTGTGATGAACAGACTGTAAGAGCGGCCTTGTGGCGCGATGGGCTGCGCAGCAGCCCCAAATTTACGGCGAAGGCAGAAAGTTTTGGGGCTGCTGCGCAGCCCATCGCGACACAAGGCCGCTCCTACACGGGCCCGTGGAGGCCGGTCAGGATTTGGGCGGATGAATGATCCGTTCGATCTTGTCCTTGATCAGCAGCCGCTCCTTGCGCAAGCGGTTGACGGCCTCGTCGTTGGTACCGTTGCCTTCGGCGGCCAGCACCTCCTTGTCCTTGGCGTTGTATTCCTTGTGCAGCGAATGCAGCGTCTGGTCCTTGTCCATGAGCGCCTGGAATGCATCGGCGGTAACGTGCAGGTCAGCGAGCAGATCATGCGGAACTGGCATTTCTTCACCTCTGTCGGGGTTGGCGAATGGTCCTGACCTTTGAGGATAGCCGGCTTTGCGCAGGTAGGGGACTGGGGTAGGCTGTCGCATCTCCCCGTGACCCGGAACCTGCGCCATGCCTCACCTCAACCTGGAATACAGCGACAACCTGCGCGAGCTCAACGTCGATGTGCTGTTGCTGCGCCTGAACCACGCCCTGGTCGGCAGTGGCCAGTTCGCCGACGAGGCGGACATCAAGAGCCGTGCCGAAGCCTTCCGGCACTTCCGGGTAGGGACCTCGCCGGGCGAGCGGGCTTTTGTCCATGTACGCCTGGCCATCCTCAGCGGGCGTTCGCCGGAGGTGAAGGCGGTGTTGTCCAGCAGCCTGCTCGAGGTACTGCGCGAAGCCATCCCCGGGCGGCCAGGGGTGGATATCCAGCTGTGCGTGGAAGTGCTGGACATCGATCGGGAACCTTACGCCAAGCTGCGCCTGCCAGGCTGAACCGCGCTTTCATGAACTTCTTTTAATGTTCAAGGCGCCGGCTAACGGATTTGTTGGCGTCTTTTTCACAAAAAATTGATGGTGCGCTTTCTAGAGTTCGGCCAAGTTTCCGCGGTGCCGCCCAGGCCCTCGGGCTGGTCCTTACCCTTGAATGCGAACACTGATGCCGAACTTCAAATCCCTGCGGACTGAATGGGTCACGCTGCTGGCCAGCCTTTACCTGCTGATCGGCTTCAATGTCTTCCTCTGGCAACATCTTGAACAGGTCGTCCCCCCCGGTCTGCCGGGCCTATGGCTGATCCTGGCGTTTGCCGTGATGATGCTGTTCGCATTCAACCTGATTCTTACCCTGTTGGCCTTCCGCTTCATATTGAAGCCGATACTCATCGTGTTGTTCCTGAGTGGCGCCGGTGTTGCCTACTTCATGAACCAGTATGGCGTACTTATTGATGCGGGCATGTTCCGCAATATTGCCGAAACCAATGTGGCGGAAGTGCGTGACTTGCTCTCGCTGAAATTTGCCTTGTATATCCTCGGCCTGGGGGTATTGCCGTCGATCCTGGTATGGAAAGCGCCGATCGCCTACCGCGCCTGGCACCGCGAGCTGTTCGGCAAGCTGGTGGTCGGCGGTGCCTGTGTCGTGGCGCTGGGTTCGGTGGCGCTGGTCAACTACCAGGGCCTGGCGTCGCTGTTTCGCAATCACCACGAACTGCGCCTGATGCTGACCCCCAGCAACATCGTCGGGGCGTCCTTCGGTTATGTCAGCGAGCGCGTCGGTAGTGCTGCGCAGCCATTCCAGCATTACGGCGAAGATGCCAGGCGCGATGCCGCCTGGCAAAAGCATGAGCGCAAGTCGCTGACCGTGCTGGTAGTGGGCGAAAGTGCGCGGGCCGACCATTTCGGGGTGCTGGGCTATGACCGCGACACCACGCCGAACCTTGCCCGCGAGCAGGGCCTGCTGGCGTTCTCCGATGTGCACTCCTGCGGCACGGAAACCGCCGTTTCGGTGCCGTGCATGTTCTCTGGCATGCCGCGCAAGGACTACGATGCCCGCGTGGCGAAGAACCGCGAAGGCTTGCTGGACATCCTCCAGCGTGCCGGCCTGGCCGTGCAATGGCGCGACAACCAGTCGGGCTGCAAGGGCACCTGCGATCGCGTGCAGTTCATCGACGTCAGCAACCTCAAGGACGCGCAACTGTGCGCGGACGGTGAGTGCCATGACCAGATCCTGCTGCAGGGCCTGGGCGAGCTGATCGACAACCTCGACAAGGACACCGTGCTGGTGCTGCACCAGATGGGCAGCCATGGCCCGGAATACTTCAAACGCTACCCGGCTGCCGACCAGCGCTTTGCCCCGGTGTGCCAGAGTAATGCCCTGGACCAGTGCAGCCAGCAGGAAATCATCAACGGCTACGACAATACCCTGGCCTACACCGACAAGGTGCTGGCCGCGCTGATCGACACCCTGCGCAGCAAGCAGGACAAGGTCGACACGGCGATGATCTACCTGTCCGACCATGGCGAGTCGCTGGGTGAATACAACCTGTTCCTGCACGGCACGCCCTACGCCATCGCCCCCGAGCAGCAGAAGCACGTGCCATTGCTGACCTGGTTCTCCGACAGCTACAAGGACGACTTCGGCATCGATACCGACTGCCTGGCCAAGCTCAGCGACGCCCCGCTGTCGCAGGACAACCTGTTCCACTCGATGCTCGGCCTGTTGCAGGTGCACACCGAGGTCTACCAGCAGTCGCTGGACCTGTTCGCCAGCTGTCGGCCGTGGCTGGCGGCGAAGCAGTGATCGGGCAGGTGGCTGCGGCCCTGTGGGAGCGGGCGTGCCCGCGAACACGGGCGAAGCCCGTGCCAGCCACCGTGGTGCCTGCTTCGCGGGCTTGCCCGCTCCCACAGTGATCGCGCGATCTTCTGAGTATGCACAACAGCACCACTGATCGATATCAAGGATGGCCCGGGTTTCACCAGCAGTGCCCGCGCCGTATATACTGCGCGCCAATGTTAGTGGGAGAGCCTCGTGGCCATCGAAATACACTGGATCCGTGACGACCAGAGCCTGGCCGAACACTGCCGGAACTGGCACGAACTACCCTTCGTCGCCGTCGATACCGAATTCATGCGGGTCGACACCTTCTACCCCAAGGCCGGGCTGATCCAGATCGGCGACGGCCAGCGTGCGTTCCTGATCGACCCGCTGCTGATCGGTAACTGGCAACCTTTGGCCGAGCTGCTCGAAGACAGCAGCGTGGTCAAGGTGCTGCATGCCTGCAGCGAAGACCTCGAAGTGCTGCTGCGCCTGACCGGCAAGCTGCCACAACCGCTGTTCGACACGCAATTGGCAGCCGGCTACCTGAACCTGGGCTTCTCCATGGGCTATTCGCGCCTGGTGCAGGAAGTGCTGGGCATCGAGCTGCCCAAGGGCGAAACCCGCTCCGACTGGCTGCAGCGCCCGCTCTCCGAGACCCAGGTCAGCTACGCTGCCGAGGATGCCGTGCACCTGGCCGAGCTGTTCAGCGTGTTGCGCCCACGGCTGTCCGACGACAAGTACGCCTGGGTGCTGGAAGACGGTGCCGAGCTGGTCGCCCAGCTGCGCCGCGAAGTCGAACCCGAAAGCCTGTACCGCGACGTCAAGCTGGCCTGGAAGCTGGCCCCCCAGCAACTGGCGGTGCTGCGTGAACTGTGCGCCTGGCGTGAGCGCGAAGCGCGCAACCGCGATGTGCCGCGCAACCGCATCCTCAAGGAGCACTCGCTGTGGCCGATGGCCAAGAGCCAGCCGAACAACCTGTCGGCGCTGGCCAAGATCGACGAGATGCACCCGCGCACCATTCGCCAGGATGGTGAGTTCCTCATCCAGCTGATCAAGCGTGCCGCCAGCCTGCCACCCGAGCAGTGGCCGCCGGCCTTGCCCGAACCGCTGCCGATCGAGGCCGCCGGCATCCTCAAGCGGTTGCGCGCCATCGGCCAGGCCGAAGGCGAGCGGCTGGGCATCGCCCCCGAGCTGATGCTGCGCAAGAAAGCCCTGGAAGCGCTGCTCAAGAGCGGCTACCCCAATGGCCCTTATCAACTGCCCGATTCGCTGCGCGGCTGGCGCCGTGAGCGCATGGGCCAGGCCCTGCTGGATAGCCTGGCAGGCGCCGGAGAGACCCGATGAAACGCATTTGCTCGATCTACAAGAGCCCACGCAAGAACGAAATGTACCTGTACGTGCTCAAGGCCGATGGCCTGCAGCGCGTGCCCGAAGGCCTGCTGCCGTTCTTCGGCACCCCGATGCACGCCTTCGACCTGGTGCTGACCCCCGAGCGCAAACTGGCCCGCGAAGACATCGCCAAGGTGCTGGAAAACCTCGACAACCAGGGCTACCACCTGCAAATGCCGCCCCCCGAAGACGACTACATCGAGCACCTGCCCGAAGAGTTGCTGCGCCGTAACGACCCGGCCTGATCATGCGCGTACTGATTGCTGAGCATGATCATGCTCGTTACGCCGAAATCCTGCGTGCCGCTGCGCCTGAGCTGGAAGTGCTGACCAGCGGCGACTCCGCCGAACTGGCCCGCCAGGCACCGCAGTGCCCGGTGTGGCTGGGCCAGCCGGACCTGCTGGCCAGCCTGCTGCGCCAGGGCCACAAGCCGGCCTGGATGCAATCCACCTGGGCCGGCATCACTCCGCTGCTGGCCGAGGGCCTGCCGCGTGACTATCGCCTGACCCGCGCCGTGGGCATCTTTGGCCAGGTGATGGCCGAGTACATGCTCACCTACATGCTGGGCCACGAGCGCGAGGTGCTGTCGCGCCTGGTCAGCCAGGTCGAACGGCGTTGGGACGACCGCCCGGGGCGGACCCTGGAAGGGCGCAAGGTGCTGATCGTCGGCACCGGCGACATTGGCCAGCGGGTGGCCGAGTTCCTGCAGCCGTTTGGCGTGATCCTGTACGGTGTCGCCAGCAGCGCGCGGGAACAGGCGCCGTTTGTCGAAGTGGCCGCGCTGGCCGACCTGCCGCGCCTGGTTGGCCAGGTCGACTATGTGCTCAACCTGCTGCCGGACACCCCGGCTACCCACGATCTGTATGACATGGCGCTGTTCAAGTGCTTCCAGCCCGGCGCGCTGTTCATCAATGCCGGGCGGGGTGCGGCGGTGGTCGACGCCGACCTGGTCGCGGCGTTGAAGGACGGCCACCTGGCCGGGGCGGTGATCGATGTCTGCCGCCAGGAGCCACTGCCCAGGCAGCACCCGTTCTGGACCGCCTGGGGCCTGTTGCTGACCGGGCACAGCTCGGCGCCCACCTCGCCGTCGGCGATGGTGCGGTTGTTTGTCGAGAATCTGCGGGCGTATGCCGCGGGGCAGGGGTTGCGCGGCGAAGTGGACTTTGCCCGTGGCTACTGATTGGTAATGCCTGTGCGGCCTCTTCGCGGGCAAGCCCATGAAGAGGCCGGGTGCAGCAAAAAAGCAGGCCTTACAGGCTGAAATCACCCTCGGCCGCCAGCTCGCTCAGCGGCTTGCGCGGGCTTGGCACTTCGCGCGCCTGCAGGGCCTCGTCCAGGCTGGCCTTGTCGCCCAGCTTGCCGATCGCCACCATGGCGTGCAGCACATAGCCTTCCGGCACTTTCAGCTCTTGGCGAGCCAGGGCTTGGTCGAAGCCGGCCATGCCATGGGTGTGCCAGCCGCTGATGCTGGCTTGCAGGGCCAGGTGACCCCAGGCCGAACCGGTGTCGAAGGTATGCCACAGCGCTGGTTTTTCTTCCGTGGCACCGGGGGCGGCGAAGGTGGTCTTGGAGATGATCAGCACCAGCGCCGAAGCGTGCTGCGCCCAGCTGCGGTTGAACGGTACCAGCAGGTTCAGGTAGCGCTCCCAGTTTGGCGTGTCGCGACGGGCATACAGGAACCGCCACGGCTGCGAGTTGTACGCCGACGGCGCCCAGCGTGCGGCTTCGAGGAAGCTCAGCAGGGTTTCTTCGCTGATGGGCTCGGCGGTGAAGGCACGTGGCGACCAGCGGTTGATGAATTGTTCGTTGATGGCGTAATCGGCAATGCGGGGGTTGGCGCTCATGGCGGTTCCTGCAAACGGACGGAAAACCCGCACGCTACTGCCTTGCGTCGCCACTGACAAGCGGTCTGGCTTTGCCGCGGGCCAGGCTCTAGACTGGCGCCGCCGCGCGCCGCGGCGCCAAGATGAATGCAGGATATCCGTGTCATGATCGCTGAAAACGCACCGTTCTGGCGGCGCAAGACCCTTGAGCAACTCAGCCCGCAGGAATGGGAGTCGTTGTGTGACGGCTGCGGCCTGTGCTGCCTGCAGAAGCTCGAGGACGAGGACGACAACAGCGTCTATTACACCCGCATCGCCTGCAAGCTGCTGGACCTGAACAGCTGCCAGTGCAGCGATTACCCCAACCGTTTCGCCCAGGTGCCAGATTGCATTCAGCTCACCCCGGGCAAGGCCGACCAGTTCAAGTGGCTGCCGAGCACCTGCGGCTACCGCCTGGTCAGCGAAGGCAAGGACCTGCCGGCCTGGCATCACCTGGTTTGTGGTGACCGCCAGCAGGTGCATGAACAGCGCATTTCCCAGGCCGGGCGTATGCTCAGCGAGCACGAGGTGCACGAAGACGACTGGGAAGACCACCTGATTTTCCGCGCCAGCTGACCGGCGCTGCCCGCTGTGCGGGATACAAGGAGTTTCGCTATGCGTTGCCAGCTGTTGTTGCTGTTGGGCCTTGTCGCCTGCTCGCCAGCCTGGGCGAAGAAGGTCGACCTGGACTACCAGGTGCGCCTGCTGCCGGCCACTGGCCAGGCGGAAGTCCGCCTCACCTTGGCCGACGGCAGTGCCGTGCGCAGCCTCGACTTCGACCTGGGCAAGGCCGGGGCCTACAGCGGTTTCCAGGCTGACGGCAAGTGGCAGGCGCAGGGCCAGCGTGGCGTGTGGCAGCCGGCTGCCGGCAAGACCAGCCTCAGCTACCGTGTGCAGCTGGAGCAGAAGCGCGGCGGTGCCTATTCGTCGCGCATCAACCCACATTGGGCGCTGTTCCTCGGCGACCAGTTGGTACCGCCGGCGCACCTCGACCAGCAGGATGGCACCGAACTGGTGGCGCGCCTGGCGTTCGACCTGCCCGAGGGCTGGAACAGCGTCGAAACCGCCTGGCCACGCATCGGCAAGGACAAGTTCCGCATCGACAACGTATCGCGCCTGTTCGACCGCCCGACCGGCTGGATGCTTGCCGGCGACCTGGGCAGCCGCCGCGCGCGCCTGGGCGATACCGAGGTGACGGTGGCCGCGCCGGTGGGGCAGGGCATGCGGCGCATGGACAGCCTGACCTTGCTCACCTTCGTCTGGCCGCAATTGCAGGCGCTGTTCCCGCGTAACCCGCCAAAACTGCTGCTGGTCGGCGCCCGTGATGGCATGTGGCGCGGCGCCGCCGCGGCACACGGGTCGTTGTACCTGCACAGCGGCCGGCCGATGGTGAGCGAGAACGGCAGCAGCCCTCTACTGCGCGAAGTGGTGCAACTGTTTGCGCAGATCCATGGGCGCGACGGCAGCGACTGGCTGGTGGAAAGCCTGACCGACTACTACGCCAGCGAGCTGCTGCGCCGCTCGGGCGGGATAAGCGATGACCGCTACCAGGCCTGGCAGGCGCGTTTGAGCAAGCAGGGCGCCAAGGTCACTCGGCTCAAAGGCGAGCATGCCAGCCCGGCGCAGGTGGCGCGCGGGGTAATGCTGTTGCAGGCGCTGGACACGGAAATTCGCATCCACACCCAGGCCAGACGCTCGCTCGACGATGTGGTGCGCGGGCTGATGCGCCTGCCCGATGTCAGCACCGAAGACTTCGTGCAGATCAGCGAGAACGTGCTGGGGCGGCGCTCCGAGGTGTTGCAGAGCAAGGCGTTGCGCTAGGCCTCTCCATTGCCTGTGTTGGCCCTTTCGCGGGCATGCCCGCTCCCACAGGACCGCGCAGGGCTAAGGGGCAATCCAGTACCTGTGGGAGCGGGCGCGCCCGCGAAAGGGCCAACACAGGCAGTGCAGGATCAACTGCCAGCCAACGGGTCCTTCCCGGTCACCGTCACCCCGCGCGTCGCCGCCTCGGCACTGGCCTTCAAGGCCTGCAGTTCGGAGGCACTGCGCTCGATGTCTGAGCGCAAGCGGTGATATTCCTGCCGGTGGCGCTGCCACCAGGCCTTGGTCGCGCAGTGCCCGGTGAAGCCGCGGGCCAGCGCCAGTCCGCCCACGGCAACCTGCAACAGGCCGACCAGGCCGCCGTGGCGCAGCCCCTTGCTGACCATCAAGGCGCCGCCCGCCAGCGAACTGGCGCGCTCAAGCCCATGAACGTTGTTGTCCTGCGATGTTGCAGGCGAATGGATATCCAGCATGGCGAGGCCTCCGTGTGACGTGTAAGCAGCTGACCTGCCGGCTGCCGCCATCGTTCAGTCGGCTATTTGAACTTGGGCCCCGAACGGGTATTCAGGCCCTTGGCCATGCGGTCATACAGCACTACGTTCACTGTCGCCGCCAGGTTCATGCAACCTTCGGTCGGAATGTAGATGGTCTCTTCACACCAGCCCCGCACATCCTCGCTCAACGAGCCATCCTCGGGCCCGAAGATGTAGATGGCCCGGTCCGGGTGGGTGTATTCCGGCAATGGCCGCGCACCTTCCACCAGCTCCACCGCCACCGGCGTGCAGCCCAGCGGGATGATGCGTTGCAGGTCGTCGATGCCGATCAGCGGGATGTCATAGTGCACGCGCTTGGTATCGGTGACGAAGTCACGGGCGCGTTCGTAGCGTTTGCCGGTATAGAACACCGAGTTGACACCGTAGCAACCCGCGGCGCGCATGACCGAGCCGACGTTTTCCGCCGACTTGGGGTTGAACAGGCCGATGCAGCTGTATCGTTTGTTTGCCACGTACCGGGGCCCTTCGCAAAAAACCGCGATTATACGGGCTGCCCGGTAGCAGCGGGGGGCCAATCGATGGTCAGTCCTTCTTCAGCATGCCTGCCAGCCCGGCGAACGGGTTGTGGGTGGCCTTGGCAATGCTCGGGGTGCTGGTGGAGCCTTCGCTGAAGTACTGCTGGTCGGTGTAGCGCGAATGCTCGTTGTCGTGGCAATACAGGCACAGCAGCTCCCAGTTGGAGCCGTCCTGCGGGTTGTTGTCGTGGTTGTGGTCGCGGTGGTGCACGGTCAGTTCGCTCAGGCGCTTGCCGGAGAACTCGCGGGCGCAGCGGCCGCACACGTGCGGGTACATTTTCAGGGCCTTGTCGCGGTAGCCCATTTCCTTGTCGCGCTTGGCATCGGCCAGGATGCGGTCCAGGCGCGCAGTAGCGGCGGCGGAAGAGGTGGAGCTCATGGTGTTTCCTTCGTTCTGGTCAGGCAAATGACGGTTATGCCCCTGAGTCTAGCGCGCTTGCACGGCTGGCGGACAGGCGAAAACCGGAATATCGGCGTAGCCTGTAGGAAGGTTCCCGACAGGAGGTTGCTGATGTTTCGCGCGATCCTCGCCGTGCTGGTGCTGGCTGGCCTGCCCATGGCCGAAGCTGCCAGCACACCGCCCCGGTTGACCACGCCAGTGCCCGGTGCACCGGGTACGCCCACGCCCACGCCCTACCCGCAGATCACCCCGAGTACACCGCCCAAGGCCTACGACAGCCAGCCGGGGGCACCGTTGTTGCCGCCCATGCCGGTACCCGGGCCGCCGAAGGACCAGCCTTTGCCGGGGTTGCGGCAGGAGCCGCAGAAGCCGGTGGCACCGGATGATTGACTTGGGGGGGCGGGCCTGGGGCGCAGCTCAGGATTGCGATCGGTTGTAGGAGCGGCCTTGTGTCGCGATGGGGCGCAAAGCGCCCCCAGCCAGCTCAAGCTACACCCAGCTGGCCAAACACGAACGCATATTCCAGGGCCACATCCTTCAGCCCCTGGTAGCGCCCGCTCATCCCGCCGTGCCCGGCGCCCATCTCGGTCTTGAGCAGCAGCAGGTTGCTGTCGGTCTTGCGCGTGCGTAGCCGCGCCACCCACTTGGCCGCTTCCCAGTACTGCACGCGGCTGTCGTTGTAACCGGCCACCACCAGCATCGCCGGGTAGGCCTGCGCCTTCACGTTTTCATACGGCGCGTAGGCCTTGATCCGCTCGTACACCTCTGGTTCTTCAGGGTTGCCCCATTCGTCGTACTCGGTCACGGTCAACGGCAGCTCAGGGTCGAGCATGGTGTTGAGCACGTCGACGAACGGCACTTCGGCAACCGCGCAACGGAACAGTTCGGGGCGCAGGTTGAGCACCGCGCCCATCAGCAGGCCACCGGCACTGCCGCCGCTGATGGCCAGGCGATCGGCGGCGGTCACGCCCTCGGCGATCAGGTGCTCGGCACAGGCGATGAAGTCGCCGAAGCTGTTGTGCTTGTGCTCCTGCTTACCGGCGCGGTACCAGGCTTCGCCCAGCTCGCCACCGCCGCGCACGTGGGCAATGGCAAAGGCCACGCCACGCTCCAGCAGGCTCAGGCGCGCATGCGAGAACCACGGGTCGAGGCTTTCGCCATAGGCGCCGTAGCCGTACAGGTACAGCGGCACGGTCTGGCCCAGGTCCTGCCGGCGGCGGACCAGGCTGATCGGCACCTGGGTACCGTCCGCTGCCGTGGCCCACAGGCGCTCGCTGACATAGTCATCGGCGTCGAACGGCCCCAGTACCGGGGTTTGCTTGAGCACCACCTGGGCGCCTGTGGCCAGCTCCAGCTGGCGCACCTGGGCCGGGCGGTTGAGCGCTTCGTAACGCAGGCGCAGGCGCGGGCTGGCGAACTCCAGGCTGTCCTGCACGTACAGGCTGTAGGCCGCGTCGGGCAGCTCGACACGGTAGGCCGGCAGGCCCTGGGGGCGTACCTCGATGATCGGCAGGCCGCCTTCGCGCAGGCTCAGGGTCAGTGCCGTGGCATTCAGGCTGAGGCCTTCGAGCATGATCGCCTCACGGTGCGGCACCAGCACCTGCCATTGCGCGCGGCTTGGCACCGGTGTGGCCGGCGCGTGGTACAGGGCGAAGTTGATGCCGTCCTGGTTGGTGCGGATGAACCAGCGCCATTGGCCGTCAAGCTGGCCGTGGTCGGGGAAGTACTCGTGGCCCTCGACCCGTGGCGCCAGGCAGGTAAAGGGCGCCAGCGGCGTTTCGGCATCCAGTACCCAGGCTTCGCTGGTGGTCTTGCTGTTGAGCAGCAGCACCAGCTGGCGCTCGGAGCTGGTGCGGTAGCAATGCAGGAAGAAGCGCCCGTCGGGCTCTTCGAACACGGTCTGCGCGCCATCGCTGCCCAGGGTGTGGCGGCGCAGGCGCCAGGGCCGGTGGGTGTCGTCCAGTTCGGCGAAGAACAGCGTCTGGCTGTCGTTGGCCCAGGTCAGGCTGCCGTCGCAGTCGTCGAAGGGCAGGGTGGTGACGTTGCCACTGGCCAGGTCCTTGACGTACAGGGTGAAGATTTCATCGCCGCTGGTGTCGAGGCTGTAGGCCAGCAGGCGATGGTCAGGGCTGACGTTGAACGCGCCCAGCGACAGGAAGCCGCCATTGGCCAGGGCGTTAGGGTCGAGCAGCAATTGCTCCTGGCTTGCATCGACGCTGTTGGAGTCATCGGCCGGGCGCGGGCAGCGGTAGTGGCGCGGGTACTCGTCGCCGGCGGTGGTGCGGGTGTAGTAGAGGTAGGGGCCCCAGGGCGTCGGCAGCGACAGGTCGGTTTCCAGGATGCGGCCCTTGATCTCTTCGAACAATTGCTCGCGCAGCACTGCCTGGTCGGCCAGGCAGGCTTCCTGGTAGGCGTTTTCGGCCTGCAGGTAAGCCAGCACCTCGGGGCTGTCGCGCTGTTGCAGCCAGGCATAGGGGTCGGTGGCGTTGTCGGCATGGGCAATGGGTGGCTGAGGCTTGTTCGGCATCGGGGAACTCTTGGCTGGGGACAGGGAGACGCTGTCTGCGCCCGGAAAAGTGTTTATCATAGGCATCTCTTTGCCTGGCTTGCACGAACACCATGACCGAGAACGACTACACCCTGGCCTGGGGCCTATACGCGGTTGCCGCCCTGGGCTGCCTGCTGGTGGGCTTCAAACTCACCGGCTGGATGTGGCGCTGGCTGCGCGAACCGTTGCGGGTGGTGCTGGCGGTGCTGCTGCTGACCCCGACCATTGTCGACCCGGCCAAGGACAGCTTCGCCCCGGCCATCGCCATTACTGCGCTGGACATCGCCTTCAAGGTCGGTAACAACGCCTGGCGCGCGGTGTCGGACTTTGCCATGTACGGCATGTTCGCCTTCAGCCTGTACTTCCTGTTCGTGGCGCTGCGCTGGCCGCTGGAAAAACGCGCCCGCGAGCGCCGCGCCCAGGCCGAGACCGCGGCCCAGCGCCAGGCTGCCGAAGACGACGCGCTCGCGGCCCAGGCGCCGTTGGCCGCCGAGCGCCGCGACCGCTATCTTGACGACCCACGCCCTGCCGCCTTGCGTGGCGGTGGCCGGGTCGAGCCCCGTCTGTAAGCGGAGACACGCCGATGTGCGAACTGCTGGGCATGAGTGCCAACGTTCCCACCGATATCGTTTTCAGCTTTACCGGCCTGATGCAGCGCGGTGGCCGCACCGGCCCGCACCGCGACGGCTGGGGCATTGGTTTCTACGAAGGGCGTGGCCTGCGCCTGTTCCAGGACCCGGCCGCCAGCAGCGAGTCGGAAGTGGCCAACCTGGTGCAACGTTACCCGATCAAGAGCGAAGTGGTCATCGGCCACATCCGCCAGGCTAACGTCGGCAAGGTGTGCCTGGCCAACACTCACCCCTTCGTGCGGGAAATGTGGGGCCGCAACTGGTGCTTCGCGCACAATGGCCAGCTGGGCGACTTCAAGGGCCAGGCTGGTTTCTACCGGCCGGTGGGCGACACCGACAGCGAAGCGGCCTTCTGCGACCTGCTCAACCGCATTCGCGGCAGCTTCCCCGAACCGGTTGCGGTTGAACAGCTGCTGCCGGTGCTGGTCGAAGCGTGTGCCGGCTACCGGGCGCTTGGCGTGTTCAACTGCATGCTCAGCGACGGCGACTGGCTGTTCTGCTTCTGCTCGACCAAGCTGGTGCACATCACGCGGCGTGCACCTTTTGGTGCGGCGCGGTTGAAGGATGTCGACCTGATCGTCGACTTTCACACCGAAACCACCCCCAACGACGTGGTCACGGTCATCGCTACCGAGGCCCTGACCGAGAACGAGACCTGGCAGCGCTACGCGCCGGGACAATGGGCCTTGTGGCGGCACGGCGAATGCGTGGCGCACGGCCAGAGCTAAGGACGCTGCATGTTCAGAAGTTACCTGCGGTTGCTGCTGTTCACCTTCGGCCTGCTGGCCGGCATCCAGGTCCCGGGGCTGGTCAAGGATTACAGCCAGCGGGTCGAGGCGCACCTGTTCGAGTCGCGCGAGGCGCTCGATGGCTTCCGGCAGACGGCCGAGCGCTTCTTCAACGGTGACTTGCAGGCGCTGCTGCGGCACTACCGCAGCAGCGACGACCCGGTATTCCTCAGTGATGCCAACAGCATCGAAAGCCTGATGATCCGTAACGAACTGCTGGAAAACGAATGGCAGGCGTTGCAAGGCTCATGGGCCGAACGTACCTGGCACGTGCTGGTGCAGGCCGACCCGCAACTGCGGGAAGAGACCCTGAACAGCTACAGCTATCAGATACTGCTGGTGCCCGAGGCGGTTGGCTGGGGGCTGGGTGCGGGGTTCGTGCTGGCTTTCGTGGTGGAGAGCCTGCTGCTGGGGATTGGCTGGGTGATCCTGGGGGGGCGGCGCAGGGCGGTGAAAGAGAGCTGGCGCTGATTCACCTGCACTCATCCGTGGCCTGGCGCGGTCCCTGTAGGAGCGGCCTTGTGTCGCGAAAGGGCCGCAAAGCGGCCCCAGGGGCTCAGCAGCGATGCAGCGATTGCCGGGGCTGCTTTGCAGCCCTTTCGCGACACAAGGCCGCTCCTACAAGGATCGTGTCAGCCGGCCTCGAGAAAGCCAAACGCTCAGACCAACACGATCCGCTGCCCGCCCACATCCCGCGCATACCCTTGCAGCACCTGCCGGCACACCCCGACCACTTCATCCACCAACGCCACCCCGGTCTGCCAGGCCACTACCAGTTCAAGGCTTGGCGGCGGTTGCAGCCCTTGCAGCAACACCAGCTCACCGCGGCTCAACTCGGCATCCACCAGCGCCGGCGGCAACGCGCCAATGCCAAAGCCGTCGCGCAGCAAACGGGTAATCGCCGCCACCGAGTTCACGCAGTTCAACCGCGGCGTTTCGGCACCCGCGGCTTGCAGCAGGCTCAGCACCTCCTGGTGCGGCCGTGAGTTCTTCGAGAAGGTGATGATGCGCTCACGCCCCAGTTCGGCCAGCGAGGCATAGTCGCGCTGCTGCAGCGAGCCTGCCGCCACGATCCAGCCCATCGGGTAACGCGCCAGGTCGAGGCTGCGGATCGATTGCTCGCGCACCAGGTCGGTCTGCAGGATCACGTCGAGAAAGCCCTTCTGCAACTGCTCGCGCAGATTCAGCGCGGTATCGGCCACCAGTTCGATCTCCACCTGCGGGTAGCGTTCGCTCAGCTCGGCCACCAGCGCGCTCATCCAGGTGTGGATCACCGTGTCCATGACCCCGATGCGGATGCGCCCGACCTTGGCTCGGTCGCTGTCCAGTGACTGCTTCATGGCCTTGGCGGTTTCCAACATGCGCTCGGCATACTCCAGCACCTTGCTGCCTTCCGGGGTCAGGCTGACCCCGCGCGAGTCGCGCAGCAGCAGCTTCACGCCCAGGTCGGCCTCCAGTGCGGCGATACGGCTGGACACCGAGGCCTGGGTGGTGAACAGCTTTTCCGCAGTCAGGCGGAAGCTCTTGAGCCGGGCAACCCAGACGAAGGTTTCGAGGAAACGAAGGTTCATGATCAGTTTTTCTTGTTCCAGACCGGCGGTTTTTCTCGTTGGACGCAGCTGGCGTGGCCTCTGAACAATGATGCCCAGGCCGCGACCCTGTGTCGCCCGTAAAACAATACCAACAAGCCGAGGCAACCATGAACCCCACCGGCGTGCAGCAGCAGGTCAGTCCCTCCTCATCGACCGGGCCATTCGCCTGGTACCGCGACATCGATTCCCAGCAACGACGCACCTTCTGGAGCTGCAAGATCGGCTATGGCCTGGATGGCATGGACACGCAGATGCTCAGCTTCGTCATCCCCACGCTGATCGTGCTGTGGGGCATCAGCACCACCGAGGCCGGGCTGATCCACACCAGCACACTGATCGCCTCGGCCGCCGGCGGCTGGATTGCCGGCATCCTCTCCGACCGCATCGGCCGGGTGCGCACCCTGCAACTGACCGTGCTGTGGTTCGCCTTCTTTACCTTCCTCTGCGGCTTCGCCCAGAACTACCAGCAGCTGCTGGTCGCTCGTACCCTGATGGGCTTTGGCTTCGGCGGCGAATGGACCGCCGGCGCGGTGCTGATCGGCGAGGTGATCCGTGCCCAGGACCGTGGCAAGGCGGTGGGCATGGTGCAATCCGGCTGGGCCCTTGGCTGGGGCCTCACCGCCATTCTCTACGCGCTGCTGTTTTCCTGGCTGCCGGCAGAGCAGGCCTGGCGTGCGCTGTTCCTGTTGGGCCTGGTGCCGGCGATCTTCGTGATCTTCGTGCGCCGCCTGGTCAAGGACCCCGAGGTGTATCGCGAGGCCAAGGCCGTGCAAGACGCCGAGGCGCCTTCGCGCTTCTACGAGATCTTCGCCCCGGGCATGCTCTGGACCACCGTGCGCGCGTCGCTGCTGACCACCGGTGCGCTGGGCGGCTACTACGCCATCACCTCGTGGCTGCCGACGTTCCTCAAGAGCGAACGCGGCCTGAGTGTACTGGGCACCGGCGGCTACCTGGCCATGGTGATCGTCGGTTCCTACATCGGTTATGTGGTCAGCGCGTACTTGTCCGACCTGCTCGGGCGCAAGAAGAACTTCATCCTGTTCGCCGTGGGCTCGTTCGTCATCGTGCTGCTGTACACGCAAATGCCGGTCAGCGATGGCGTGATGCTGTGGCTGGGCTTGCCGCTGGGCTTCTTCGCCTCGGGCATCTTCAGCGGCATGGGCGCGTTCCTCACCGAGCTGTTCCCCACGCGCATCCGCGGTTCGGGGCAGGGCTTCTGCTACAACATCGGCAAGGTCGTGGCGGCGCTGTTCCCGCTGCTGATCGGCGTGCTCGGCCAGAAGGTGCCGCTGGGCCTGGGCATCGGCGTGTTCTCCGCGGTGTCCTACGGCGTGGTGATCCTGGCCGCACTGAGCCTGCCGGAAACCCGCGGCAAACAGCTGCAGGCGCGGTAAGGTAGGCATATGAACAACCACATGGGAGGCCGAGCGGTGAAACGCCTGCTACTCAACTGCGACATGGGCGAGAGTTTCGGCAGCTGGCGCATGGGCCTGGATGCCGAGGTCATGCCGTTTATCGACTGCGCCAACATCGCCTGCGGCTACCACGCCGGCGACCCTGGCATCATGCGCCGCACCGTGGCCCTGGCGCTGGAGCACGGGGTCACCATTGGCGCACACCCGGCCTACCCGGACCTGGTCGGCTTCGGTCGCCGTTCCATGGCCTGCAGCGCGGAGGAAATCCGCGACCTGCTGCATTACCAGATCGGTGCGCTGGACGGTATCTGCAAGGTGCAGGGTGGCCGCGTGGCCTATGTGAAACCCCACGGCGCGCTGTACAACGACATGATGGCCGACCCGCTCAAGCTGCGCAGCGTGCTGGAAGCCGTGGCGGCGTACGGCGGCGACCTGCCGCTGATGCTGATGGCCACCGCCGACAATCGTGCGGCCCAGGCGCTGGGCGATGAAATCGGCGTGCCGCTGTGGTTCGAGGCGTTCGCCGACCGCGCCTACACCGCCAGCGGCCACCTGCTGTCGCGGCGCCTGCCCGGCGCGGTGCACCACGACCCGGCATTGGTAGTGGACCAGGCGCTACGGCTTGCCCGCGGTGAAACGCTGGTGGCCGACGACGGCAGCGCGCTGCAACTGGAGGCCAGTACCCTCTGCGTGCACGGCGACAACGACAGCTCGGTGGCGGCGGTACGGCAGATTCGCCAGGCCCTTGAAGCGCTGGAGTCGCCATGAACCCACGGATCGAGGTGGTGGCCGTCGACAGCCTGATGGTGCGCCTGTTCGAACGCATCGACGAGGCCAACATGCCCTGGCTGCTCGCCGCCAGCCAGCGCTTGCGCGCGGCGTTCGGCGAGCACCTGCTGGACCTGGTGCCGTCCTATACCACGCTGATGGTGCAGTTCGACCTGCCACCGGGGGAGGCGAGGGCGCTGATCCTTCGTGCACTGGAAGGCGTGCTGCCAGACACCGGCAGCGCTGGTCGCCGCCATGAGATCCCGGTGTGGTACGACGCCAGCGTCGGCCCGGAACTGCCGCTGCTGGCGGCCCGCAGCGGCTTGAGTGAAGCCGAGGTGATCCGCTTGCACAGCGCGCGTGAGTACCCGGTGTTCGCCCTGGGGTTCGCCCCTGGTTTCGGCTTCATGGGCCTGGTGGACGAACGCCTGGCCAGCCCGCGCCTGAATACCCCGCGCAAGCGCGTGGCGGCCGGCAGTGTCGGCATTGCCGAGCGCCAGACGGCGGCCTATCCGGCGGTGTCGCCAGGTGGCTGGAACCTGATCGGGCGTACCCCGGTGCGTCTGTTCGACCGTGAGCGCGAGGGCTACAGCCTGCTGCAACCCGGCGACCGGGTGCGCTTCGTGCCGGTTTCGCGCAACGAGTTCGTGGCGTTGGGCGGTGATGTGGAGGCGCAAGGATGAAGCAATTGCAGATCGAGGCCGGTACGCAGCTGTGCCAGTTGCAGGATGGCGGGCGCTTCGGCGTGCGCCATCTGGGCGTGACCCAGGGCGGGGCACTGGACTGGGTGGCGATGTACTGGGCCAATTGGCTGCTGGGCAATCCCCTCGCTGCGCCGGTGGTGGAGGTGGCGCTGGGTGGTTTCTGCGTGGTGGCGGAAAAGGATTGCGTGCTGGCGCTGGCCGGTGCCGACCTGGATGCGCGGGTCGATGATCAGCCGCTGGCGCCGTGGCGCAGCTTTGCCTTGGCCAAGGGGCAGCGGTTGACCCTGCAGCAGCCGAAGCAGGGCGTGCGGGCCTACCTGGCGGCACCTGGCGGGTTCCTCGGGGCGGATGTGCTGGGCAGTTGTGCCACGGTGGTGCGCGAAGCACTGGGCGGCATCGATGGCCGCGGGGCTGCGCTTGGCAAGGGCCAGTTGCTGACTTTCACCGGTAGCGCCACGACGCTGCGCGAGGTGCCGCCAGCGCTGCGGCCGCAATACCGGCAAAAGCCAGTGCTCGATCTGGTGATGGGCGCGCAGATTGGCGAGTTCAGTGGTACCAGCCTGTTCGAGGCGTTCAATCGCGAGTGGACGCTGGACAGCCGCGCCGACCGCATGGGCATCCGCCTGCTGGGGCCGCAGCTGGTGCATCAGGGTGCGCCGATGATTTCCGAGGGCATCCCGCTGGGCGCGGTACAGGTGCCGCCGGACGGGCAGCCGATCGTGTTGCTCAATGACCGGCAGACGATTGGCGGCTATCCGCGGCTGGGGGCGTTGACGCCGCTGGCGTTGGCACGGCTGGCGCAGTGCATGCCGGGGGCTGTGGTGCGCTTCCGGGCGGTGGTGCAGGACGAGGCCTGGCGGGAGCAGCAGGTTTACCTGGGCCGTTGGCGATAAGGCTGCCGGCCTCTTCGCGGGTGAACCCGCTCCCACAGGTACGGCGCAAGCCTTGAGGCCTGTGCGGGACCTGTGGGAGCGGGTTTACCCGCGAAAGGGCCGGCACTGGCAAAATCACTTGGACAGGTAACGCATCCCTTCCTCCAACCCCTGCAAGGTCAGCGGGTACATCTTGTCTTCGATCAGGTCGCGCACCAGATGGGTCGATGCAGTGTAGTCCCAGGCCTGCCTCGGGTACGGGTTGATCCAGATGATCTTGCGGAATTTCTCCCTGAAGCGCTGCATCCACACGTAGCCGGCTTCTTCGTTCCAGTGCTCGACGCTGCCACCTGGCTGGGTGATTTCGTAGGGCGCCATGGCCGCGTCGCCGACGAACACTACCTTGTAGTCATCGCCGTACTTGTGCAGCAGGTCGAAGGTGGAATACCGCTCCGAGGTGCGGCGCAGGTTGTTCTTCCATACCGACTCGTACACGAAGTTATGGAAGTAGTAGTACTCCAGGTGCTTGAACTCGGTCTTGCACGCCGAGAACAACTCTTCGCAGACCTTGACGTGGGCATCCATCGAACCGCCGATGTCGAACAGCAACAGCAGCTTGACCGTGTTGCGCCGCTCGGGGCGCATCTGGATGTTCAGCAGCCCGGCATCGCGTGCGGTGTGGTCGATGGTGCCGTCGATGTCCAGCTCCTCGGCGGCGCCTTCGCGGGCGAACTTGCGCAGCCGGCGCAACGCCAGCTTGATGTTGCGCGTACCCAGCTCGACCTGGTCGTCAAGGTTCTTGTACTCGCGCTGGTCCCACACCTTCACCGCCTTGCCCTGGCGCTTGCCGGCCTCGCCCACGCGGATGCCCTCGGGGTTGAAACCGCCCGAGCCGAACGGGCTGGTGCCGCCGGTGCCGATCCACTTGTTGCCGCCAGCGTGGCGTTCCTTCTGCTCTTCGAGGCGCTTCTTGAACTCCTCGATCAGCTTGTCCAGGCCACCGAGCGACTGGATCTGCGCCCGCTCTTCGTCGCTCAGCGAGCGCTCGAATTCCTTGCGCAGCCAGTCGTCGGGGATCAGCGCCTCGATGTGCCGGTCGAGGTTTTCCAGACCCTTGAAGTAGGCCGCGAAGGCCCGGTCGAACTTGTCGAAATGGCGTTCGTCTTTTACCAGGATGGCGCGGGCGAGGTAGTAGAACGCGTCCATGTCGGCGAACACCACGTGCCGCTGCAGGGCCTGGTGCAGGTCGAGCAGTTCGCGCACCGACACCGGCACCTTGGCCGCGCGCATTTCATTGAACAGGTTGAGCAGCATGGCCCGGCTCCTGTCAGCGGTTGCCGCGCCGGCTCATGAAGGCCAGGCGTTCGAGCAGCTGTACGTCCTGCTCGTTTTTCACCAGGGCACCGGCCAGCGGCGGGATGGCCTTGGTCGGGTCGCGTTCGCGCAGTACCGCTTCACCGATGTTGTCGGCCATCAGCAGCTTGAGCCAGTCGACCAGCTCGGAGGTGGAGGGCTTTTTCTTCAGGCCTGGCACCTTGCGCACGTCGAAGAACACATCCAGCGCTTCGCTGACCAGCGCCTGGCTGATGTTGGGGTAGTGCACGTCGACGATCTGCTGCAGCGTGGTGCGGTCGGGGAAGGCGATGTAATGGAAGAAGCAGCGCCGCAGGAAGGCGTCCGGCAGTTCCTTTTCGTTGTTGGAGGTGATGATGATGATCGGGCGCTGCCTGGCCTTGATGGTCTCGTCGATTTCGTAGACGTAGAACTCCATCTTGTCGAGTTCCTGCAGCAGGTCGTTGGGGAACTCGATGTCGGCCTTGTCGATTTCATCGATCAGCAGGATCACCCGCTCTTCGGCCTCGAACGCTTCCCAGAGCTTGCCTTTCTTCAGGTAGTTGCGCACATCGTGGACCTTGTCCACGCCCAGTTGCGAGTCGCGCAGGCGGCTGACCGCATCGTACTCGTACAGGCCCTGGTGGGCCTTGGTGGTGGACTTGATGTGCCAGGTGATCAGCCGTGCGCCGAACGAGGCGGCCAGCTGCTCGGCGAGCATGGTCTTGCCGGTGCCGGGTTCGCCCTTGACCAGCAAGGGGCGTTCGAGGGTGATGGCCGCGTTTACCGCCAGTTTCAGGTCGTCTGTGGCGACGTAGTCGCGGGTGCCTTCGAACTTCATGGGGTCTGTCCTCTGCTGGAAGCCTGCACCGGCCCTTTCGCGGGTAAACCCGCTCCCACAGGTATTCCACAAACCTCAAGAAAGGTGGGTTACCTGTGGGAGCGGGTTTACCCGCGAAGAGTCCAGCACAAGCAGTACATATTTTGATTTGTCACCGACTATAACGCGGGGTTCGCCGACTGGAAACGCAGACCGGCTATTCAGTCCCTGAATGCCCCGTCACGTCAGCCTCGGTCAGAATCCGGCGCGTCACGCTCGTAGCGCGCATTGAATGCCTGGATAAACCCGTTGCGCAGGATCTGCAAGAACGCCTCGAAGGCGCTGATGTCCTGCTTGCGTACGCTGCCACTCAATTCCACGCGGGTCGCGAACTGGTTCTTCGGCTGGTTTTTCAATGCCGTCTCGGTCGCGCCCACCAACGCCTCCCAGACCGAGCGGAAGAAGCCTTTGTCCTTTTCCTCGACATCCTGCTGCCAGTCGAATACATCCACATCGCGCAACAGCGGCTTGATGTAGCCATTCAAGCGGCCATCGGTGGCCTCGGCCTCTATCACCACGTCGCCGTGCCCGGCATTGAAGTCGAACTTGCCGTAGGCACTGGCAAAATCATTGAGCTTGCGCAGCTCGATACCGGTGGCGCGCAGGCGGAACTCGAAGTCGTCGAAATTGCTGAACGGGTCGAACGTGGCGCGGCTTTCCACCTTGGCATCGCCCACGATCAGCGCCGTGCCATCGAAACTGGCGTCGCGTCGGCCTTGCTCGTCGCGGATGTTGGTGAGGTTGCGAATGCTCGCGTTCAACTGGGTGGCCTTGAGGTTGACCGGTGGCTTCGAGTTGAAATTGCGGAAGGTCAGCACGCCATCGTCGATGCGTACCTCGTTGAGGGTGATGGGCAGCAGTTTTTCCAGTTGCTGGCGCCAGTCGGTGCCCTGGCCAGTCTGCGAGTTCTGCCTGTTGCCGCCGTCGACGAAGTTCAGTTCAGGCCGGTCGAACACCACTTCGGCTACCACCGCGCGGTCGTACCACAGGGCGTGCCAGCTTACCGACAGGTCGATCAGCGGGGCGTCGAGGAACGGCACCGGCACCTTGCCGGTGGTCTTGACGATCTTCAGCCCGTTGATCTGGTAGGCGCCGCGCCACCAGGCCAGGTCGACGTCGGTTATCTGGCCACGGTAATCGCCCATGTCGGCCAGCTTGTCATTGAGGTAGTCGCGCACCAGGTAGGGCAGGGCCAGGTGCAGCGCCAGCAACAGCACGATCAGGCTGGCCAGGCCGATCAACGGCCAGCGGTAACGGGCTCTCATCAGCGTGTCTCCAAGGCAGCGTGTGCGGTTGACCGCAACGCGGCTCGCTGAGTTCGAACGGGCTTTACGGGCTACCGGGGCGGGCTTACCCTTGAGGTCTTTCCCTGCTGTCTTTCATGCCAAGGACCCCTGCCATGAGCCGTATCTATGCAGACAACGCCCATTCCATCGGCAACACGCCGCTGGTGCAGATCAACCGCATCGCCCCACGCGGCGTGACCATCCTGGCCAAGATCGAAGGGCGCAACCCGGGCTACTCGGTCAAATGCCGCATCGGCGCGAACATGGTCTGGGAAGCCGAGAGCAGCGGCAAGCTCAAGCCGGGCATGACCATCGTCGAGCCCACCTCGGGTAACACCGGTATCGGCCTGGCCTTCGTCGCCGCTGCCCGTGGCTACAAGCTGGTGCTGACCATGCCCGCCTCGATGAGCCTGGAACGGCGCAAGGTGCTGAAGGCGCTGGGTGCCGAGCTGGTGCTGACCGACCCGGCCAAGGGCATGAAGGGCGCCATCGAGAAAGCCGACGAAATCGTCGCCTCCGACCCGGCCCAGTACTTCCTGCCCGGCCAGTTCGAAAACCCGGCCAACCCGGCGATCCACGAGAAGACCACCGGCCCGGAAATCTGGAACGATACCGATGGCGCGGTCGATGTGCTGGTGGCAGGGGTGGGCACTGGCGGCACCATCACTGGTGTGTCGCGCTACATCAAGCTGACCCAGGGCAAGGCGATCACCTCGGTGGCCGTGGAACCCCTGGCCTCGCCGCTGATTACCCAGACCCTGGCCGGCGAGGAACTCAAGCCCAGCCCGCACAAGATCCAGGGTATCGGCGCCGGCTTCGTGCCGAAGAACCTCGACCTGTCGATGGTCGACCAGGTGATGACCGTGACCGATGAGGAAGCCAAGGCCATGGCCATCCGCCTGATGCAGGAGGAGGGCATCCTTTGCGGTATTTCCTGTGGTGCGGCGATGGCAGCGGCGGTGCGCCTGGCCGAAAAGCCGGAAATGCAGGGCAAGACCATCGTCGTGATTCTGCCCGACTCCGGTGAGCGTTACCTGTCCAGCATGTTGTTCGCCGACATGTTCAGCGAGCAGGAAAACCAGCAGTAAATGGCCTGTCGCTGACCCGGCGCAACGTTCGCTGGCCGGGTTCATTGCAAAATCTTCATCAATGAGTTGCCGCCCAGGCTGTTTTTACACCGGCGGCAGCGGTTTATGATGGCAGGATGATTTACAGGAGTGCAGGGCCCCTGGCGCTGTCTCGTCCTCAAGGAGTGAAAGCATGACCTTTTCCTTTGCAGCCAAGGCGGGTGTCCTGCTGGTGTTTTTCGGCAGCGTGCTGTTCGTGCACCTGCGCGGCAAGGCTCGCCTGCCGGTGTTGCGCCAGTTCGTCAACCATTCGGCGCTGTTCGCCCCCTATAACAGCCTGATGTACCTGTTTTCCGGTGTGCCATCCAAGCCTTACCTGGATCGCCAGCGCTTCCCCGAGCTGGATGTGCTCAAGGACAACTGGCAGGAAATTCGCGAAGAGGCCATGCGCCTGTTCGACGAAGGCTATATTCGCGCCGCCGAAAAGGATAACGACGCCGGTTTCGGTTCGTTCTTCAAGAAAGGCTGGAAGCGCTTCTACCTGAAGTGGTACGACAAGCCGCTGCCCTCGGCTGAAACCCTTTGCCCGCGTACCGTCGAGCTGGTCAGCAGCATCCCCAACGTCAAGGGCGCGATGTTTGCCCTGCTGCCCGGCGGCAGCCACCTGAACCCGCACCGCGACCCGTTCGCCGGCTCCTTGCGCTACCACCTGGGGCTGTCCACGCCCAACTCCGACGCCTGCCGCATCTACGTCGACGGCGAGGAGTACGCCTGGCGTGATGGCGAGGATGTAATGTTCGACGAAACCTACGTGCACTGGGTGAAGAACGAGACCGACGTCACCCGGGTGATCCTGTTCTGCGACATCGAACGCCCGCTGAGCAGCCCCTTGATGACCCGCATCAACCGCAAGGTCAGCGCCTTCCTCGGCCGTGCTACCGCTCCGCAGAACACCGACGACGAGCGCGTAGGCGGGATCAACCAGGCCTATGCCTGGAGCAAGCGCTTCAGCAACCGCATCAGCGCCCAGGTGAAGCAGTTCAAGCGCGCCAACCCCAAGGCCTACCGCGTATTGCGGCCGGTGCTGGCGGTGCTGGTGGCCTATCTGCTGTATCGCTGGTTGTTCTGATTCTGCCTGTTGGGGCTGCCTTGCAGCCCATCGCGACACAAGGCCGCTCCCACAGGTGATCGCATACTCCTGTGGGAGCGGCCTTGTGTCGCGACAGGGGCGCAAAGCGCCCCCGGCGTCCTCTCAGGAAACCGCTCTGGTTCGGCGTTTATAGGGAATTATAGACCGACTATAGAGCGATTATAGATTGTGGTTGATGAGGGGGCGCAGCCCCCTTTGCCGTATCAAGCCGGCTCCAATGCCTCGACTACCTTCCCCCGGCTAAGGTGCACCACTTTGTCCGCCGTATCGAAATACCGGTCATCATGCGAAATCACGATGATGGTCTTGCCCAAACGCTTCAGGTCCGGCAGAAGCTCGGTGTAGAACACCCGGCGGAAGGTCGGGTCCTGGTCTGCCGCCCATTCGTCGAACACCAGCACCGGCCGCCCGTCCAGCCAGGCGTTGACCAGCGCCAGGCGCTTGCGCTGCCCGGTCGACAGGTCGGTGGTGGTGAAGGCGCCATCGCGCACGCTCACCTTGTGGGCGATTTCCAGGCGTTGCAGGTAGCGCGTGGCATCGCCGGGCAGGCTGTGTTCGTGCTCGGGCAGGTCGTCGAACAGGTAGTAGTCGGCGAACACCGTGGTGAACAGTTGGCGATAGTCGTCCAGCCCCTGCGGGTTCACGGCCTGGCCGTTCAGGCGCACTTCGCCGCGCTGCGGGGTATACAGGCCCAGCAGCAGTTTGATCAGCGTGGTCTTGCCGCAGCCGTTCTCGCCGACGATGAACAGGATCTCCCCCGGCTCGATGCTCAGGTTCACCGGCCCTACGCGGAACGGTTCGTGGCCGTCCACCGCAGGGTAGCTGTACTCGACGTTGTGCAGCTCCAGGTGGGCGCTGGGTGGGGCGGTGCGTTCGGCCGGTGGCTCCAGCAGCAGGTGGGGCTCGGGCGACGAGAAGCGTTCGGCCAGGTCGGCAATACGGCGGAACGCCACCTGGGCACGGCCGAGGATCGGCAGGTTGCTGATCAAGGTTTCCAGCGGGCCTTTCATGTACAGCAGCACCAGCACGAAGCCGCTCATCACCGCCGGGTCGTTGCTTGGCCACAACGACTGCAATGCCAAGGTCAGGCCGATGACCACGAAGAACAGCATCGAACCCAGGCTCTTGGCCACGACGAAAATGTTGATGGCGCGGATATGCGTGCTGGCGATGAAATCGGCGCTGCCCTGGATGTTGCGGGTCAGCATGGCGTGGCGGCGGCGGCGGTCGATGCGCAGTTCCTTGGCCCCTTCGGCGATGGCCGAGTAGTGCTTCTGCAGGTTGTCCTCGGCATCGCGCGCGGCGTTGAAGCCGGCCACGCCTTTTTGCCGGGCGATGTACTGCACGCCGCTACCGATGCCGATCGCCGCCAGGGTAATGAGGAAGATCGGCCACGACAGCCACGCCAGGTAGGCCAGGCAGCCGGACACGGTGGTGAGCGAGATGGCCAGCGGGGCGAAGGCAAAGGCGAAGTCGCTGATGGTGTCGACGTCGCGGGTCAGCACCGGGATCAGGCGGTGGCTGCGGTAGCGCTCGATCTGCTCGATCGGCGCCGACAGCACCTTGGCGCCGAGGTCCTTGCGCAGCCGGGCGATGACCTTCTGGCCGACATAATTGGTGCCGCTGTCAGCGGCCACGCTGCTGACCAGGGCCAGCAGGCACAGGCCGGCGAAGGCCAGCAGCAGGCCCTGGCTCATGCCGCCCGATGCATGCAGGCCCTGGTTGACGGTGGCCAGCAGGGCGGTCACCGCCAGGCCGCCGAGCATGCCCAGCAGTACCGAGGTCAGCACCGCCGTGCGGTAGGGTTGAAGCAGGCCCAGCAGTTCGCGGATGGCCCCGGGAGAAGAGGTTTTCATGAAGCGTGATCTCGCTGGTGGAGTGGGTCAGCTGCCGAAGGTCAGGGTGCCCTTCATCAAGGTGCTGTGGAACGGGAACGAGCAGTAGAAGCTGTAGGCGCTACCGGCTTTCAGCAGCTTGGTATCGAAGGTGACGCTGTCCTGCTCGCCGCCGCCGATCAGGCGGGTGTGGGCGATCACCCGGCTGTCGCCAGGCTTGATGTAGTCCTGCACCTCGCCAGCCTTCTGGCCGTCGTCCAGTACGCCCTGCATGTCGGCCTGGGTGCTCAGCACCCAGTTGTGGCCCATCACGTTCTTCGGCATCGCGCCAGGGTGAGTGAGGGTGACCGTGAACGAGCTGCAGGCCGCCGGCACGCTGATGGCGGGCTTGTCGAACGTCATCTGGTCGGTGCCATGGATTTCCACGGCGCATCGTTGCGCCGACCAGGCGGCCGGGGCAGCAGCGAGCAGGGTGAGGAGCAGGAGCTGGCGAGTCATGTACGGTTCCTGGGCGATAAAAGTGTGCACATCGTTCAGACGAACCGGCGCGCCGTGGCTTTACCTGCGGCTGCGGGGCTGGTGAATTTCCCGCAGGGCCGCTCGTTCATCTAGTCAGGCGCTGCCATGGCGCACATCCCGATTTCGCCGCCAACGCGGCCCTGGCTTGAGGTGACCGGACATGAGTGAACTGCTGAGCTTCGCGATCGAACCCCTGGACGCCGCGCGCGGCAACCTGCCGTTGCTAGTACGCGCGCCGGAGCCGGGCATCGACCTGCTGGATGCGTTTGTCGAGCTGCAGCCGCTGGTGGACCGCCACCTGCTGCAGGCCGGCGGCATCCTGTTCCGCGGCTTCGAGGTGGCGGGCGCCGAAGCCTTCCGCCAGTTCGCCGCGGCCTTTGGCCACCCGCTGCTCAACTACGAGTTCGGCTCTACCCCGCGCAGCAACGTGACCCAAGGCGTGTACACCTCCACCGAGTACCCGGCGCACCAGCGCATTCCCCTACACAACGAGCAGGCCTACACCCTGGAATGGCCAATGAAGATCTGGTTCTACAGCGTGATCCCCGCCGAGACCGGTGGCGAGACACCGATTGCCGACAGCCGCGAGGTGTACCGGCGCATGCCGGCGCGCATTCGTCAGCGGCTGGTGGAAAAAGGGCTGATGTACGTGCGCAACTATGGCAACGGCCTGGACGTGGAATGGTCGCAGGTGTTCAACAGCGAAGACCCGCGCCAGGTCGAGGCTTACTGCCGGGCGCATGCCATCGAGTGCATCTGGAAGGACGACGGTGAATTGCGCACTCGCCAGCGCTGCCAGGTGGTGGCGCGGCATCCGCTGACCGGAGAGGACGTGTGGTTCAACCAGGCGCACCTGTTCCATGTGTCGAACCTGCAGCCAGAGGTGCGCGAGTCGTTGATGGACATTGTCGAGGAAGAGGACCTGCCGCGTAACGTGTATTACGCCGACGGCACGGCCATCGAGGATTCCTTGCTCGATGAAGTGCGCGGGGTGCTGGATGACTGCACCATCAGCTTCCCCTGGCTGCCGAATGATGTGCTGATGCTCGACAACATGCTTGCGGCGCATGCGCGGTCGCCGTTTACCGGCAAGCGCAAGGTGGTGGTGGCGATGGCGCAGGGGCATCGTGAGGGGTTGGGCTGACAGGTGCATGGCTGGGGTTTTGTGGTGCCCGAGCGATCGAGCGCAGCTCGCGATGCGCCATGCGGGCGGCGCTCGATCGCCCTGGCGCCACACCCCCCAAGCCGATCACCCGCCGCCCCTAAATCAGCCCCCCATGCCTTCGTCTGACAGTTACCGCTCGACTGCCAGGACACCGCTCGACATGAATGCTGATCAAACCCTCCAGCTTGCCCGCCGCTTCATCGCGCTCGCTCCCGACAAGCGCCGCCTGTTCCTCAAGGCACTGCAGGGCGAGGGCATGGACTTCTCGGTGCTGCCGATCGCGCCAGGCGTCGAAGTGGCCGAGCGTGACCAGCTGTCGTACGCCCAGCGGCGCATGTGGTTCCTCTGGCAGCTCGACCCACAGGGCGCGGCCTACAACCTGCCGCTGGCCGTACGCCTGCACGGCCCACTGGAGTTGGCCGCCCTGCAACACGCCTTCGATGCCCTGGTGGCCCGCCACGAAACCCTGCGCACCCGCTTCGTCGCCGACGGCGATGACGTCCGCCAGCAGGTGGACGCCGTTGCAGCCCCACTGCAGCTGCGCCAGGATGCCCTGGCCGAGCTGGACGAGGACGCCCGCCAGGCCGCCATCGAGACCATCGCCGAAGCCGAAGCCCTGGCCCCGTTCGACCTGGCCAGCGGCCCGCTGCTGCGCGTGCGCCTTCTGCAACTGGCTGCTCAGGAACACGTCCTGCTGCTGACCCTGCACCATATCGTCGCCGATGGCTGGTCGATGAATGTGCTGATCGACGAATTCCTGCGCCTCTACGACGCCGCCGTGGCCGGCACCGATGCCGCCCTGCAACCGTTGCCGATCCAGTACCGCGACTACGCCCTGTGGCAGCGCAGCTGGCTGCAGGCTGGCGAGCAGGAACGCCAGCTGGCCTACTGGCGGGCGCACCTGGGCGACGACCATGCGCCGCTGGAGCTGCCACTGGACCGCAGCCGCCAGGGCCGGCCCAGTTATCGCGGTGCGCGCCACGAGTTCGTCATCGCCGCCGATGTCGCCGAGCGCCTGCGCGGCCTGGCACGCAAGCACAACGTCACCCTGTTCATGACCCTGCTGGCCGCCTTCAAGCTGCTGCTGCAGCGCTACAGCGGCCAGTCGGCGATCCGCGTCGGCGTGCCCATCGCCAACCGCAACCGAGCGGAAAGCCAGGGGCTGATCGGCTGCTTCATCAATACCCAGGTGCTGCACACCGAGATCGACCCATTGCTGGACATTGCCGGCCTGCTGCAGTGCGTGCGCGAAACTGCGGTAGGCGCACAAAGCCACCAGGACCTGCCGTTCGAACAGCTGGTGGAGGCCCTGGACCTGCCGCGCAGCAGCGACAGCCCGCTGTTCCGCGTGCTGTTCAACCACCAGGCGCAGGTGGCCGATGTACAGGCCATCGAAACCCGCAGCGGCCTGAGCCTGGCGCCGATCGCGCTGGCCAGGCAAAGCGCTCGCTTCGACCTGGCGCTGGACACGCACGAGCGAGCGGGGCAACTCCATGCCGCGTTCACCTATGCCACCGATGTGTTCGATGCGGCCACCATCGCAACCCTCGGCGAACAGTGGCAGGCCCTGCTGCAGGCCCTGGCTGACGAAGCGGTTGGCGCCGTCGGCGAGCTGCCGTTGCCCGGCCTGGCCGCTGCCATTGACGCGCCTGTGCAGGCTGGCGAAACCCTGCTGGTCCACCAGCGCTTTGCCGCCGCCGCCAGCCGTCACCCCGAACGCCAGGCGGTAATGGCCGCGGGCGAGCAGGCCAGCTTCGCCGAACTCGACAGCCGAGCCGAGGTCATCGCCAACCGCTTGGTCGAAGCCGGGGTCGGGCCGGACACGCTGGTTGGGATACTGGCCGACCGCAGCGTCGGCATGCTCGCCAGTATCCTCGGTGTGCTCAAGGCCGGTGGCGCCTACCTGCCACTGGAGCCCGGGCAACCTGCCGAGCGCCTGGCCTACCTGCTCACCGACAGCGGTACGCAACTGCTGCTGGCGCCCGGTGACTGGCAGGCGCAACTTCCCGGCGCGGTGCAGCGCCTGGACTGGACGCAATCCGCCAGCGGCAGCGGTACCCGTGTCGCCCCGGCCCCGGGCAACCTCGCCTATGTCATCTACACCTCCGGTACCACCGGCCAGCCCAAGGGCGTGGCGATCAGCCACGCGGCCCTGGCCAACTATGTCGATGGCATCGCCGCGCGCCTGCCGGTCGAGCGTATCCGCAGCATGGCGCAGGTCTCGACCCCGGCCGCGGACCTTGGCCACACCATGCTGTTCGGCGCCTTGTGCGGCGGCCATACCCTGCATTTGCTGTCACGCGAGCAGGTCCTGGATGCCGAAGGCTTCGCTGCCTACCTGGCCGAGCATCAGGTGGATGCGCTGAAGATCGTGCCGTCGCACCTGGAGGCGATGCTGGCGGCTGGCCGTTCGGCGTTGCCGGCGCAGTGCCTGGTGCTCGGCGGCGAAGCCTGCGGCCCGGGCCTGCTGGCCAAGGTTCGCGAGCTGGCGCCGGCGCTCAGCGTGTTCAACCACTACGGCCCGACCGAGACCACCGTCGGTGTCCTGGTGGCCGAACTGAACGGGCAAGCCAGCCTCGGCCAACCGCTGGCCAACACCCGCGTTGCGCTGCTCGACCCTTGCCTGCAGCCGCTGCCGGCCAAGGCCAAGGGCGAGCTGTACATTGGTGGTGCCGGCCTGGCCCGGGGTTACCTGAACCGCCCCGCACTCACCGCCGAACGATTCGTCCCCGACCCGAACGGCAGCCATGGCCAGCGCCTGTACCGCAGCGGTGACTGGGTGCGCCAAGGCCGCGAGCTGCAATTTGCCGGGCGCATGGATGGCCAGGTGAAAATCCGGGGCTATCGCGTGGAACTGGGCGAAATCGAAAACCAGCTGCGCACACTCGACGGCGTCGCCACCGCCCTGGTCCGCGTCCATGGCCAGGCGCCGCACCTGCAGCTGGCCGCCTGGCTGGTGCCCAGCCAGCCACCGGCAGACAGCCTGGCCTGGCAGGACGCGATCCGTGCCACCCTTGCAGGCCTGTTGCCCGAGCACATGGTGCCGAGCCACCTGATGCTGCTGGAGCACCTGCCGGTCACCGCCAATGGCAAGGTCGACGTCAAGGCGCTGCCGGAGCCGGGCGCCAGCCACAAGGCCTACCAGGCCCCGCAGACCCCGCTGCAAGTACAGCTGGCGCAGATCTGGGCCGAGGTGCTGCACGTGCCGCAGGTAGGCCTGGGCGATAACTTCTTCGCCCTCGGCGGGCATTCGCTGCTGGCCACCCAGGCCGTGTCGCGGATACGCAAGCAACTGGGTCTGGATATTCCGTTGCGCAGCTTGTTCGACACTGTCGACCTGCAACGCTTCGCCCAGGCAGTGGCCGAGGCTGAGCAGGGCGCCGGCCTGGACATCGAAATCCTCGACCGCAGTCAACCACTGCCGGTGTCCCGCTCGCAGCACCGCCAGTGGCTGTTCTGGAAGCTCAACCCGCACAGCCTGGCCTACAACACGCCGATGGCGGTGCGCATGCAGGGCAACCTTGACCGTGCGGCGCTGCAGGCAGCGCTGGACGCCCTGGTGGCCCGCCACGAATCGCTGCGTACGGTGTTCGTGGAAGCAGATGGCCTGCCCTGGCAGCGCATCCTGCCAGCAACCCCGGTGGTGATCGGTTTCGAAGACCTCGGCGGCCAGGACCACGCCGCGCAGATACGCAAGCTGGAAGACGAGGCCTTCGTGCCGTTCGACCTGGCGAGTGGCCCGCTGCTGCGTGCGCGCCTGTTCAAGGTGCAGGAGCAGGAGCACCTGTTGTCGCTGACCCTGCACCATATCGTCTCCGACGGCTGGTCGATGAGCTTGCTGGTGCGCGAGTTCGCCGCCGCCTACAACGCCGCCGCCAGCGGCCAGCTGCACACCCCCGAACCGTTGCCGGTACAGTACGCCGACTTCGCCGCCTGGCAGCGCAAGTGGCTGGCCGAAGGGCAGATGCAGGCGCAGATCGATTACTGGAAGATGCGTCTGGAAGACGACTTCGAGGTGCTCGAACTGCCGGCCGACCGTGTTCGTCCACAGGCCAGGAGCTACCGTGGCAGCCGCTTCGACGTGCGCCTGCCGCAGGCCCTCAGTGAGCGTTTGCGGGCATTGGCGCTGGCCGCCAATGCCACGCTGTTCCATGTGTTCCTGGCGGCCTATGCCATCGTGCTGGCGCGCTACAGCCGCAAGGGCAGGCTCAACATCGGCGTGCCGGTCACCAACCGCAACCGCGTGGAGCTGGAAGGCCTGATCGGCTTCTTCATCAACGTGGTGGTGGCCCGCATCGACGTCGATGGCAGCCAGCCGTTCGCGCAGCTGCTGGCGGCGGTGAAGGAAACCACCTTGCAGGCCCAGGCCAACAAGGACGTGCCCTTCCTCGAGGTGGCCGAGGCGCTGTACCCGGAGCGCAAGCAGGGCGTGAACCCGTTCTTCCAGGTGCTCTACAACCACTTGCGCGACCTCGGCGAGCAGGTGGCCAGCGATGCGTTGCACGGCTTGCAGGTCAAGGAAGTAGACCTGCCGGAGCCGGGCGCGCAATACGATATCTCGCTCAACACCCTGGAGCGATCGGACGGGGTGACGGCATCATTCAACTACTCGACCGACCTGTTCGACGCAGCGCGCATCGAACGCATGGCCGGGCACTGGCTGGCGCTGCTGGAGGCCATCTGCGCCGAGCCACAGCGCTGCATCGGTGAACTGGGCTTGCTCGGCGCTGCCGAGCGCCAGCAACTGGTCTACGGCTGGAACCCGCCACGCCAGGCCGCCAGCGGCCTGTGCGCGCACCAGCTGCTGCAGCGCCAGGCGCGGGCACGGCCCGATGCGCCAGCGCTGATCTGCTCCGATCAGCAACTGTCTTACGCCGAACTGGACCGCCGCAGCAACCAGCTGGCGCACCGCCTGCGGGCTTTGGGCGTGGGGCCGGAACGCCTGGTTGGCGTGGCCGTCGAACGTGGCCTGGGCATGGCCTTGGCGTTGATCGCCATACACAAGGCGGGTGGCGCCTACGTGCCGCTGGACCCGGATTACCCGCAAGAGCGCCTGGCCTGGATGATCGAAGACAGCGGCGTCGGCCTGCTGCTGGCCGATGCGGCCTCGCGTGAGCGCCTGCAAGCGGGCAGGCAGCTGCCCTGCGTGCTGCTGGAGACCGGTAGCGAGTGGCTGCAGGCCTGGCCCGCCGAGCCGCTGGCCAACCTGGCTGCGCCGCACAACCTGGCCTACCTGATCTATACCTCCGGCTCTACCGGCCTGCCCAAGGGCGTGGCCATCGAGCATCACACGCTGGCGCTGTTCTGCCAGGTGGCTGCGCAGTATTCGCGCCTGGGCCCGGACGACCGCATGCTGCAGTTCGCCACCTTCAGCTTCGACGGGTTCATCGAGCAATTCTTCCCACCGCTGGCCCAAGGCGCCTGCGTGGTCCTGCGCGACGCGCGGGTCTGGGACACGGCCACCTTGCTGGCTGAGATCAACCGCTACGGCGTGACCGTGGCTGACCTGCCGGCTGCCTACTGGCGCCTGCTGGCCCTGGAGCGCCGCAGCCCCGAGGCCTATGGGCGGCTGAAACAGATCCATGTCGGCGGCGAAGCGGTACCGGAAGACGCCTTGCGTGCCTGGCTGGCCGATGGCCCGCCAGCGGTGCGCCTGCTGAACACCTACGGCCCGACCGAAGCCACCGTGGTCGCCACCACCTATGACTGTTCGCAGATGACTGCGGCGCAGATCGGCCAGGGCGGTGTGCCCATTGGCCGCGCCTTGCCGGGCCGCACCCTGTATGCCCTGGACGAGGGCCTGGCACCCACCCCGAGCGGCGTGCCTGGCGAGTTGTTCATTGGCGGTGCCGGCTGCCTGGCGCGTGGTTACCACCAGCAGCCGTCGCTCACCGCCGAGCGCTTCATCCCCGACCCGTTCGACCCGCTGGGCGGCGGCCGCCTGTACCGCACCGGCGACCTCGGCTACTACGACGAGAACGGCCAGCTGGCCTATCGCGGCCGCGTCGATCACCAGGTGAAGGTGCGTGGTTTCCGGATCGAACTGGGCGAGATCGAGCAGTGCCTGCGGGCGCACCCGGGCGTGCGCGAAGCCACCGTGGTGGCCATCGACCTGCCCGGCGGCAAGCAGCTGTGTGCCTATGCCGTGCCGGTCGAGGGCCACGACGGAGACCTGCGCCTGGCGTTGCAGCAGCACCTCAGGGCCAGCCTGCCGCACTACATGGTCCCGGCCTGCCTGGTGACCCTGGCGGACATGCCGTTGACCCCCAGCGGCAAGCTCGACCGCAAGGCGCTGCCCATGCCTGACCTGGGCCAGTCGCAACACGCCTACGAGGCGCCGCAGACCGCGCGGCAACAGCAACTGGCGAGCCTCTGGGCGCAATTGCTGAACGTTGACCGGGTTGGCCTGAACGACAACTTCTTCGAACTGGGCGGGCACTCGTTGCTGGCTGCCCAGGTGGTATCGCGGATCAACCTGGAGCTGGGGCTGGACATGCCCCTGCAGCTGATCTTCACCCACCCCGAGTTGCGCGCGTTCGCCCAGGCACTGGACGAGCAGGGCCTGTCGCTGACTGACGACGGCCTGAGCGATATCGAACACATGATGAACGCATTCTCCGAGGCCTGACATGGAACTCACTGCAGCACAACGCATCGCCCAACGTTTCGTTGGCCTTTCCGTGGAGCAACGCCAGCAGATCCTGGCGCAGATGCAGGCCAGTGGGCAGAGCTTCCGCCTGCTGCCCATCGTGCCGGCGCGCCAGGGCCTGGCGCGCATTCCGCTGTCGTACGCCCAGCAGCGCCTGTTGTTCCTTTGGCAACTGGAGCCCGACAGCCCGGCCTACAACGTGCCGCTGGCCGTGCGCCTGAAAGGCGCGCTGGACCCGGCGCTGCTGCAACAGGCGCTGGATGCGCTGGTGCAGCGCCACGAGTCGCTGCGCACGCGCTTTGCCGCGCAGGAGGGTGAGTTCTACCAGGACATCCTCGACCACTGCCCGCTGCCGATCGAGTGGGTGGAATTCGCCGAGACGCCCAGCGAAGCGTCGCTGAGCGAAGCCGTTGACGCTGCCCTCAAGCAGCCTTTCGACCTGCAGGCCGGCCCGCTGCTGCGGGTGACCCTGCTGCGCGTGGCGGCTGAGCACCATGTGCTGGCGCTGAGCATGCACCACATCATCGCCGACGGTTGGTCCAGCGATGTGCTGGTGCAGGAGTTCATCCAGCTGTACAGCGCCCTGGCCGAGGGCCGCCAGGCGCAACTGCCAGACTTGCCGATCCAGTACGCCGACTACGCCATCTGGCAGCGCGCCTGGCTCGAAGCCGGTGAGGCACAGCGCCAACTGGCCTACTGGCGGGCGCAACTGGGCGACGAGCAGCCGCTGCTGAGCCTGCCGCTGGACTTCGAGCGCCCGGCCACGCCCAGCCAGCAGGGGGCAGTGCTGCGCGTGGACATCCCGGGCGCGCAGGCCGAAGCCCTGCGCAGCCAGGCGCGCAAAGGCGGCTACACCGTGTTCGTGCTGCTGCTGGCGGCCATGGCGGTGGTGCTGTCGCGCTACAGTGGCCAGGCCGACATCCGCATCGGCGCACCCAACGCCGGGCGCAACCGCAAGGAGCTGGAGGGCCTGATCGGCTTCTTCATCAATACCCAGGTGCTGCGCGTGCAAGTGGATGAGCGCGCCACCTTCGCCGCCTTGCTCGCCCAGGTACAGGCGGTGATCGGCGCAGCCCAGTCGCACCAGGAGCTGCCGTTCGAGCAGCTGGTCGATGCCTTGCTGCCGGAGCGCAACCTGGCCCACAACCCGCTGTTCCAGTTCAAGATCAACCAGCACGTGGCCGCCCGCGACGCGGGGCGCAAGCGCCTGGGTACGCTGGAGGTGGAAGGTTTCGCGCGGAACGATGGCGATGCCCGCTTTGACCTGGCATTCGACTTTTCCGACAAGGCCGACGGCATCGAAGGCTACTTCACCTATGCCACCGAGCTGTTCGAACAGGCCACCATCGAACGCATGGCCGGTTCGCTGCGGCGGGTGCTGGATGCACTGACCGGCGACCTGCAGCGGGCAATTGTCGATAGCCCGGAACTGCCGGCGCTGACCCCGGCACCCACGCAGGCTTACCCGCACGGCGATGTGCTTGCCCTGTGGCGCCAGGCCATGGCGCGAGGCCAGGCTCATGGCGGTGTACGCGCCGGTGACCGGTTCATGACCCAGGCCGGGCTGGAGGCGGCGTCCAACCGCCTGGCCGATTACCTGCGCCAGCGCGGTGTCGGTGCTGGCAGCATCGTTGCCTTGTGCCTGCCGCGCTCCATCGAGTGGGTCAGTGCCTTGCTGGCGGTGCTCAAGACCGGCGCCGCCTATCTGCCGCTGGACCCCCAGCAGCCCCAGGAGCGCTTGCAGCAACTGCTTGCCGACAGTGGCGCTGCCGTATTGCTGCACGAACCAGGCGAGCAGCGCTTCGCCGGCCTTGATGGCATACAGGTTGTCGCTTGCGACCCTGCCCAATGGGCAGCCTGCAGCGACCAGCCGGTAGCACTGGCCATTGCCGCTGAGCAGCCAGCCTACCTGATCTACACCTCGGGCTCGACCGGCCAGCCCAAGGGCGTGGTGGTCAGCCATGGGGCCCTGGCCAGCTACACCCAGGCGCTGCTCGAGCGCCTGCAACTGCCGGCTGCAGCGAGCATGGCGATGGTCTCCACCACCGCCGCCGACCTGGGCCACACCGTACTGTTCGGTGCCCTGGCCTCGGGCCGCCTGCTGCACCTGCTGCCACAGGAGTTGGCGTTCGACCCGGACGGCTTCGCCAGCTACATGGTGCAGCATCAGGTCGGCGTGCTGAAACTGGTGCCGAGCCATCTGCAAGGCCTGCTGCAAGCGGATCGCGCTGCCGACGTGCTGCCGGCCGCAGCGTTGATCCTCGGCGGCGAGGCGTGCAGCTGGGGCCTGCTGGAAAAGGTTCGCGCGCTGCGCCCGGGCTGCCGGGTCATCAACCACTACGGCCCGACCGAAACCACCGTCGGCGTGCTCACCTTCGAGCCGGGCCAGCCATTGCCAGGCTGCCGCACGGTGCCGGTCGGGCGCCCGCTGGGCAACGCCTGCGCCCAGCTGCTGGACGCTTACCTCAACCCGCTGGCGGCGCAGGTGACCGGCGAGCTGTACCTGGGCGGGCAGGGCGTCGCCCAGGGTTACCTGGGCCAGCCAGCGCTGACTGCCGAGCGCTTCGTGCCGGCCGAGGGTGGTGCCCGTCTGTACCGCTCCGGCGACCGCGCACGGCTTACGGCCGATGGCCTGATCGAGTTCATCGGCCGCGCCGATGACCAGGTGAAGATCCGCGGTTATCGCGTGGAACCCGGCGAAATCGGCCGGATGCTGGCTGGCCTGCCCGCTGTCAGCGAGGCCGTGGTGCTGGCCTTGCCGCTGGAGGGTGACGCCGAGCGCCTGCAGCTGGTGGCCTACGTGGTCGCCGCAGCGGGGGTGACCGTTGAAGCGTTGCAGGCGCTGCTGCTGGCACGCTTGCCGGACTACATGGTGCCGGCGCAGATCGTATTGCTGGAACGCCTGCCGCTGACCGCCAACGGCAAGCTCGACAAGCGTGCGTTGCCGGTACCCGGTGCCGTCAGCCGTGGCTATGTGGCGCCGCAGGGTGATATCGAGGAAACGCTGGCGGCGGTGTGGGCCGATGTGCTCAAGCTGGAGCGGGTCGGTAGCAGTGACAACTTCTTCGAACTGGGCGGCGACTCGATCCTCAGCCTGCAGATCATCGCCCGGGCCAAGCGGCAGGGCATCCGCATCAGCCCCAAGCAACTGTTCGAACAACAGACCATCGCCCAGCTGGCGCAGGTGGCCAAGCGCATCGAGGCCAAGCCAGCGCCTGCTGCGGCAGCCGAGGGCGCTCCCCTCAGCGGTGAGGTGGGGTTGTTGCCAGCCCAGGCGCGGTTTTTCGAGATGCACATCGCCCAACCGGCGCACTGGAACCAGTCGGTACTGCTCAAACCAACCAGCCCGGTGCAGATACAGCATCTGCAGGCCGCGCTGCGCGCCGTGGTCGCACAGCACGACGCCCTGCGCCTGCGCTTCACTCGCGCCGCCGGCCAGTGGCAGGCGCGCTTCCAGCCATTGGACGACGCAGCGCTGCTGCAACAGCGCAAGCTCAATGCGCTGGGTGAACTGGACGCTGCCGGCAACCAGGTGCAGGCCAGCCTGAACCTGGAGCACGGGCCGCTGCTGCGTGGCGTACTGTTCGACTTTGCCGATGGCCAACAGCGCCTGCTGCTGGTAATCCATCACCTGGTGGTCGATGGCGTGTCATGGCGCGTGCTGCTCGAAGACCTGCAAACCGCCTACCAGCAGCTGCTGGCCGGCCAGGCCGTGAACCTGCCGGCCAAGACCACCTCGGTGCAGGCCTGGGCCGAGCGCCTGGCCAGCCATGCCAGCAGCCCGGCGCTGCAGGCACAGCGCGACTACTGGCTGCAGGCCTTGGCTGGCGAGCACGCCGAACTGCCGCGCGACAACCCGCAGGGCAGCCTGGCCAACAGCCATGCCCGTACCGCCACCACCCGCCTGGATGCCGAGCGCACCGCCAGGCTGCTGAGGCAGGCCCCGGCCGCCTACCGTACGCAGGTCAACGACCTGCTGCTGACTGCGCTGGCGCGGATCTTGTGCCAGTGGAGCGGGCACGCCGAAGTGCTGGTGCAGGTGGAAGGGCACGGTCGCGAAGACTTGTTCGACGACCTCGACCTCAGCCGCACCGTGGGCTGGTTCACCAGCCTGTTCCCGGTGCGCCTCACGCCCGGCCACGAGCTGGGCCAGTCGATCAAGACGATCAAGGAGCAACTGCGCGCGGTCCCGGACAAAGGCATCGGCCATGGCCTGCTGCGCTACCTTGGCGATGCCGATGTACGTGACCAGCTTGAGCGTGCTGCCCAGGCCCGTGTCACCTTCAACTACCTGGGCCAGTTCGATGCCAGCTTCGATGCCGAAGCCGGCGCCCTGTTCACCCCTGGCAGGGAAAGCGCAGGCCGTACCCAGTGTGCCGGCGCACCGCTGGGCAACTGGCTTGGCATCACCGGCCAAGTGTATGGCGGCGAGCTGTTCCTGGAGTGGACCTACAGTGCAGACGTTCACCACCCGGCGACCATCGAAAGCCTGGCCCAGGCCTACGAGCAGGCCTTGGCAGAGCTTGTCGAGCACTGCTGCGATGGCTGCCATCTGGGCGTGACACCGTCGGACTTCCCGCTGGCCGCGCTGACCCAGGCGCAACTGGACAGCCTGCCGCTGGCGGCGGGGCAGATCGCCGATGTGTACCCGCTGTCACCGATGCAGCAGGGCATGCTGTTCCACACCCTCTACGACCAGCAGGCCGGCAACTACATCAACCAGCTGCGCGTGGATGTGGACGGGCTGGATGTGCAGCGTTTCCGGCAGGCCTGGCAGGCCACGCTCGACGCCCACGACATCCTGCGCAGCGGTTTCATCCTGCAAGGCGAACTTGGGCAGGCCGTGCAGGTGGTACGCAAGGCCGTCGAACTGCCGTGCAGCGAGCACGACTGGCGTGGCCAGCCGGCACTGGAACAGGCATTGCAGGCCCTCGCCGAAGCTGAGCGCCAGCACGGCTTCGACCTGTCTGCCGCGCCGCTGCTGCGCCTGGTACTGGTGCGCACGGGCGATACCCGCCACCACCTGATCTACACCAACCACCACATCCTCATGGATGGTTGGAGCACCTCGCGCCTGCTGGGCGAAGTGCTGCAGCGCTATGCCGGCCTGGCACCGCAAGCGCAGGCCAGGCCTTACCGCGACTATATCGCCTGGCTGCAGGGCCGGGACGTGGCGCTTGCCGAAGCCTTCTGGAAGGCCCAGCTTGCGGCCTTGGACGAGCCGACCCGTCTGGCCCAGGCCATCGCCGGCAGTGCGGGCTCGCGCGGTAGCGGCCAAGGCAACCACCGCCTGGCCTTCGACCCTGAGCAGACCGCACGTATCGAAGCCTTCGCCCGGGCCAACCGGGTCACGGTCAACACCCTGGTGCAATCGGCCTGGCTGCTGCTGTTGCAGCGCTGCACGGGCCAGGCCAGCGTGTGCTTCGGCGCCACGGTCGCCGGCCGCCCGGCAGACCTGCCGGGGGTAGAGGAACAGATCGGCCTGTTCATCAATACCTTGCCGGTGATCGGCGCACCGCGTGCCGAGCAGACCGTGGCCGAGTGGATCGGCCAGGTGCAGGCCGGCAACCTGGCCGTGCGCGAGTTCGAGCACACGCCGCTGTACGACGTGCAGCGCTGGGCGGGGCAGGGCGGTGACGCCTTGTTCGACAGCATCCTGGTGTTCGAGAACTACCCGGTGGCCGAGGCGCTGCAACAGGGCGCGCCCGCTGGCCTGCGCTTTGGCGACGTGGCCGTGCAGGAACAGACCAACTACCCGCTGACGCTGGTGGTGGAGCTGGGCACGACGCTGTCGATGCAATACAGCCACGACCGTGCGCTGTGGCGCGACGAGACCATTGGCCGCCTGGCTGGCTACTTTGCCAACCTGCTGCAGGCGCTGGTGGCGAATGCTGACGCGGTGATTGGCGAGCTGCCAATGCTGGGGCTGGCAGAACAGAAACAGATGCTCGAAGACTGGAACGAGACCGGCGCGACGTACCCGAACGAGCGCAGCATCCACCAACTGATCGAAGCCCAGGTGTTCGCCACCCCGGACGCCCCGGCGCTGGTGTTCGGCGAGCAGACCCTGAGCTATGCCGAACTCAACCGCCGTGCCAACCAGCTGGCGCATCGGTTGCGCGAGCTGGGCGTGGGGCCGGACGTGCTGGTCGGCATCGCCATGGAGCGCAGCCTGGAAATGGTCATCGGCCTGCTGGGCATCGTCAAGGCCGGCGGTGCCTACGTGCCGCTGGACCCGGAATACCCGCAGGAACGCCTGCGCTACATGTTCGACGACAGCGGCATCGCCTTGCTGCTGAGCCAGTCGCACCTGCGCGACACGCTGCCGGTTCCGGCCGGGCTGCGTTGCCTGGAGCTGGATACGGAAGACCTGAGCGACTACCGCGATGCCAACCCGGACATCGATGTAGCGCCGCTGAACCTCGCCTACGTGATCTACACCTCCGGCTCCACCGGTCGCCCGAAAGGCGCTGGCAACAGCCATCGGGCGCTGGTCAACCGCCTGTGGTGGATGCAGAAGGCCTATGCACTGGACGCCAGCGACAGCGTGCTGCAGAAAACCCCGTTCAGCTTCGACGTGTCGGTGTGGGAGTTCTTCTGGCCGCTGATGACCGGCGCGCGCCTGGTCGTGGCCCAGCCGGGGGCGCACCGCGACCCGCAGCTGCTGGTGGACACCATCAACCACCACGGCATCAGCACGCTGCACTTCGTGCCGTCGATGCTGCAGGCATTCATGACCCACGAGGCGGTGGAGCGCTGCGTCAGCCTCTGGCGCGTGGTGTGCAGCGGCGAAGCACTGCCGGCCGAACTGGCCCGGCAGACCCTGCAACGTTTGCCGGCGGCGCGCCTGTACAACCTGTACGGGCCGACCGAAGCGGCCATCGACGTCACCCACTGGACCTGCCAGCCGGATGAGAGCATCAGCGTGCCGATCGGCCAGCCGATCGACAACCTCAAGGCCCACATCCTCGATGGCAGCCTGCAACCGGCGGTGCGCGGCAGTGCCGGTGAGCTGTACCTCGGCGGCGTGGGCCTGGCCCGTGGTTATCACCAGCGCCCGGCACTGACCGCCGAACGCTTCGTGCCAGACCCGTTCAGCACCGATGGTGGCCGCCTGTACCGCAGCGGCGACCTGGCGCGCTACCGCGCCGACGGGGTGATCGACTACGCCGGGCGGATCGACCACCAGGTGAAGATCCGCGGCCTGCGCATCGAGCTGGGCGAGATCGAAGCGCGCCTGCTGGAGTTGCCGAGCGTGCAGGAAGCGGTGGTGCTGGCCCAGGACGGGCCGAGCGGCAAGCAACTGGTGGCCTACGTGGTGCCCGCCGACAGCACGCAAGAGCAGGGCGCTTTGCGCGACAGCCTGCGTGCCGCGCTCAAGGCCGGCGTGCCGGATTACATGGTGCCGGCGCACCTGCTGCTGCTCGAGCGGCTGCCGCTGACGCCGAACGGCAAGCTCGATCGCAAGGCCCTGCCGCAGGCTGATGCCAGCCAGTTGCAGGGTGAGTACGTGGCCCCGCAGAGCGCGCTGGAGCAACAGATCGCGGCGATCTGGGCACAGGTGCTGAAGCTGGAGCAGGTCGGCCTGACCGATAACTTTTTCCAGCTCGGTGGGCACTCCCTGCTGGCCACGCAAGCGGTCGCGCGCTTGCAGATGGAATTGGGCGCAGACACACCACTGGCGCTGCTCTTCCAGACCGAAAACCTTGGCGATTATGCCACCGCCGTCAGCGCTGCAACCCGCGACCGCACGGCAGACCTGGACGAGTTCCACGACTTCATGAATGAGCTTGAGGCAGTTTGAGATGAGCACCGATACCCGCAATGCCGACCTGGTCCAGCGCTTCATTCGGCTGCCGCTGGAGCAGCGCAAGCTGTTCCTCGAAAAGTTGGCGTCCAAGGGCAGCAGCCTGGCGCAACTGCCCATTCCGCCGGTGTGCGGCGACTTCGCGCAGTTGCCGCTTTCCTATGCTCAGCAACGCCAATGGTTCCTCTGGAAACTGGACCCGGACAGCGCGGTATACAACATTTCCTCGGCCCTGCGCTTCACGGGCAAGCTGGACCTTGCAGCCCTGCAGCGTGCCTTCGACGGCCTGCTGGCCAGGCACGATGCGCTGCGTACCACCTTCCATCAACAAGGGGAGCAGGTGCAGCAGGTGGTTCACCCACGCCTGGTGTTGCCGGTGGCCCCTGAACCGCTGGATACGCCGGGCGAGGCAGCCTTGCGCGAGCAGGTGGAGCGAGAGGCGCGCCAAGGCTTCGACCTGGAGCGAGGGCCACTGCTGAGGGTCAGGCTGCTGGCGCTCGATGCGCACGAGCACGTGCTGGTGCTGACCGTCCACCACATCATCGCCGACGGCTGGTCCATGCCATTGATGGTGGAAGAGCTGGTGCGCCTGTATGAGGCCTACAGCCAGGGCCGCGAGGCACAGCTGCCTGCGCTACCCATTCAATATGCCGACTACGCCATCTGGCAGCGGAGCTGGATGGAGGCTGGGGAGCAGGCGCGACAGCTGGCCTACTGGACCGGCCAGCTGGGCGGTGAGGACCCGCTGCTGGAGATGCCATTGGACCACCCGCGGCCAACGCTCAGCAGCCTCAAGGGGGCACGCCTGGCCATCGACCTGCCGGCAGACCAGGCGCGAGCGCTCAAGCGGTTCGCCCGGCAACAGGGGGTGACGCTGTTCATGTTGCTGCTGGCCAGCTTCCAGGTCCTGCTGCACCGCTATTCAGGGCAGGCGGATATCCGCGTCGGTGTGCCGGTGGCCAACCGCAATCGGGTGGAAACCGAGCGCCTGGTCGGCTTGTTCGTCAATACCCAGGTCCTGCGGGCCGAGTTCGATCTGCCGCTGACCTTTGCTGACTTTCTCGGCCAGGTCCGGCAGCGGGTGGTCGAGGCCCAGGCCCATCAGGACCTGCCTTTCGAACAACTGGTAGAAGCCCTGCAGCCAGAGCGCAGCCTGAATCACAGCCCATTGTTCCAGGTGATGTACAACCACCAGACCCAGGCCAGGGGCGAGCGCCACACGCTGCCGGGCTTGGAAGTGAGCGCCGTGGCGTGGGACAACCACACCGCCAAGTTCGACCTGACCCTGGAAACCTTCGAGCACGAGACCGGTATCGGTGCTGCGCTGGTCTATGCCACCGACCTGTTCGATGCCGCGACTGCCCGCACTCTGGCCCGGCACTGGCAGAACCTGCTGCACGCCGTGGTCGAGCAACCCAACCAGCGTATCGCCGAGCTGGCCCTGCTGGACGACACCGAGCACCAGCAGATCGTCGCAGGATGGAACGCGACTCAGGCCAGCTACCCGGATGCCAGCTGCGTCCACCAGCTGTTCGAGGCGCAGGTAGCGCGAACCCCGGACGCCCCGGCACTGATCTTCGGCGCGCAGACGCTGAGCTATGCCGAGCTCAACTGCCGGGCCAACCAGCTGGCGCACAAGCTGCGCGAACAGGGTGTGGGCCCGGATGTGCTGGTGGGCATTGCCATGCAGCGCAACCTGGAGATGGTCGTCAGCCTGCTGGCCATCCTCAAGGCGGGTGGCGCCTATGTGCCGCTGGACCCGGAATATCCGCAGGACCGCCTGGAGTACATGCTTGAGGATAGCCAGGCGATCCTGTTGCTGTCGCAGACCAGCCTGATTGAGCGTATCCCGGAGCAGTTCCGCTCGCGCACGCTGCTGCTGGACCAGGTGCCGCTGGACGGCTACCCGGACACCGACCTGGCCTGCCTGAGCAGCGCCCGCAACCTCATCTACTGCATCTACACTTCAGGCTCGACGGGCAAGCCCAAGGGCGTGCAGATCGAGCACCGCAGTGTGGCGGCACTGATCGGCTGGTCGCTATCGGTATACCACCAGGCAGACCTGTGTGGCGTGCTGTTCTCCACCTCGATCTGCTTCGACCTGTCGGTGTGGGAGCTGTTCGTCACCCTCTCGGCAGGTGGTTATGCGGTGTTGGCCGGCAATGCCCTCGAACTGCCGAACCTGGCGGCGAAGGACCGGGTGCGGCTGGTGAACACCGTGCCATCGGCAATCAGGCAACTGTGCGAAACCGGCAATATTCCCGCGTCGGTGAACACCATCAACCTGTGCGGCGAACCGCTGAAGCAGTCGCTTGTCGATGACCTCTACCGCCTGGCGCACGTGCGCAAGGTGTACGACCTGTATGGCCCGTCCGAGGACACCACCTATTCCACCTGCACGCTGAGGGTGGCCGGTGGCCAGGCGAACATCGGCCGACCTTTGCACAACAGTGCTGCCTACGTGCTCAGCGGTGCCTTGCAGCCGGTGCCGGTGGGGGCCGTCGGTGAGTTGTACCTGGCCGGTGCCGGCTTGGCCCGCGGTTACCTGAAGCGCCCGGGGCTCAGCGCCGAGCGTTTCCTGCCCAACCCCTTCGATGCCCACGGCGGGCGCATCTACCGTACCGGTGACCTGGCCCGCTATCGGCCGGACGGGGTGCTGGAGTATGTCGGCCGGGTGGACCACCAGGTGAAGGTTCGCGGCTTCCGCATCGAGCTGGGCGAGATCGAGGTGCGCCTGCAACAGCAGGCGGTGCGCGAAGCCGTGGTCATGGCCGTTGATGGCCCCGGTGGCCAGCAGCTGGTGGCGTATGCCGTCCCTGACGAGCCTGGGGTGATGGCCGATGCCGCTGCGCAGGCAGCCCTGCGCGAGCAACTGCGCAGTGCGTTGCGCAGGCAGCTGCCGGAATACATGGTGCCTTCTTACCTGGTGCTGCTGGGCAAGCTGCCCCTGACGCCGAACGGCAAGCTGGACCGCAAGGCGTTGCCGCGCCCGGACCTTGCCCTGGCGGAGGAGGCCCACGTGCCACCGCGTACGCCCTTGCAGCAGCAGGTGGCGGCGATCTGGGCGGATGTGCTGAAAGTCGACCGGGTTGGCCTGGGCGACAACTTCTTCCTGCTGGGTGGCCACTCCCTGATCGCCACCCAGGTGACCAGCCGCGTGCAGGAGCAGCTCGGCTTGGCGGTCGGCCTGAAAGCGCTGTTCGAAAGCCCCGATCTGGGCGGCTACTGCGCGCAGCTTGAGCAGCTCACGCCACAGGCGGACCCTGTGCAGAATGAGCTGGCTAAATCCCTGGAGGCCCTGAAACGTCTAACTACGGAGGAAATTGAAAAGCTGGTTTCTTAGGAGATTTTCACTGTGCAAGAGCTGCTTGAGTCTGTAAAGCTACTGTCCACCAAAGAGCGCCAGGCCCTGGCAGCCTTGCTCAAGCAGCAGGGGGTGAACCTGTATGGGCTCACCCCGATCTTCAGGCGCGAGCCTGCAGCCCCTGTGCCCCTTTCATACGCCCAGCAGCGGCAGTGGTTTCTCTGGCAACTTGAGCCTGCCGCGCCGCTGTACAACATCCCGGCGGCCTTGCGCCTGCAGGGCCATCTGGATGTCGAGGCGTTGCAGCGCAGTTTCGACGCGCTGGTGGCCCGCCACGAAACCTTGCGCACCAGCTTCAGCGATGACGGGCAGGGCGCCGTCCAGGTCATTCACCCCGAGCACAGCGTGGCGTTGGTGATGCAGACGCTGGCCGGCGCCGATGAACACAGCGTGCGCGAGCACGTCGAGGCCGAGGCACGCCGCCCGTTCGACCTGGAGCACGGGCCACTGTTGCGGGTCAGCTTGCTGCGCCTTGGGCAGGACGAGCATGTGCTGCTGGTGACACTGCATCACATCGTCTCCGATGGCTGGTCGATGCCGCTGATGATCGATGAGCTGATGCAGCTGTATGCCGGTTATAGCCAAGGCCAGGCGCCGCAACTGCCGGCGTTGCCGGTCCAGTATGCCGACTACACGATCTGGCAGCGGCAGTGGATGGAAGCGGGCGAGCGCGAGCGGCAACTGGCGTACTGGAAGGCCGAGCTTGGCGATGAGCAGCCCGTACTCGAGCTGCCCAGCGATCGCCCGCGTGCTGCGTCCAGCAGCCACCGCGGCGCCCGGCATGAGGTTCGCCTGCCGCAAGCCCTGGTGCATTCGCTCAGGCAGCTGGCCCAGCGTCAGGGGGCGACGCTGTTCATGGTGTTGCTGGCCAGTTTCCAGGCTTTGCTGCACCGCTATTCCGGGCAGGCGGATATCCGCGTCGGGGTACCGGTGGCCAACCGCAACCGGGTGGAGACCGAACGGTTGATCGGCTTTTTCGTCAATACCCAGGTTTTGCGCGCCGAGTTCGACCTGCCGCTGACCTTCAGCGACCTGCTCCAGCAGGTCAAACAGCGCGTGCTGGGCGCGCAGAGCCACCAGGACCTGCCGTTCGAGCAACTGGTGGAGGCCCTTCAGCCCGAGCGCAGCCTGAGCCACAGCCCACTGTTCCAGGTGCTGTACAACCACCAGGTGCAGGCCAAGGGCGGGCAGCGCAGCGTGCCCGGGCTGCAGGTGGAGGGGCTGACCTGGGCCCACGATACGGCCCGCTTCGACCTGACCCTGGACACCTTCGAATACGAGCATGGCCTCGGCGCCGCCCTGAGCTACGCGATCGACCTGTTCGATGCCGCAACCATCGAGCGGATGGCACTTCACTGGGTCAACCTGCTTGAGGCGATCGTGCACCAGCCCGGGCAGCGCGTGGCCGACCTGCCGCTGCTCAGCCAGGCGCAACAGAACCAGGCCGTACAGGCCTGGAACCCGTCACCGATGCAGTTCCCTGCCGAACAGCCGCTCCATCGCCTGTTCGAGGCCCAGGTCGAAGCAGCACCGGATGCGATAGCGTTGGTCTGCCGCGAGCAGACCCTGAGCTACGCCGAGCTCAACCGCCGGGCCAACCAGCTGGCGCACAAACTGCTGGAGCTGGGGGCCGGGCCGGATGTACTGGTCGGCCTGGCCGTCGAGCGCAGCCTGGAGATGGTTGTCGGCCTGCTGGGCATTCTCAAGGCCGGTGCTGCCTACGTACCGCTGGACCCGGCGTATCCACAGGACCGCCTCGCCTATCTGTTCGAGGACAGCGGTATCCGCCTGTTGCTGACCCAGCAGCACCTGCGTGACACCCTGCCAATACCGGCCGGCGTGCAGGTGCTGGAGCTGGACGGCGATACCGGCCTCGGCCGCTACAGCGAGGTCAACCCTGCCTGCCAGGTGAATGCCGACAACCTGGCTTATGTGATCTACACCTCGGGCTCCACCGGCAAGCCCAAAGGTACGCTGCTGCCGCATCGGAACGTGGTGCGCCTGTTTGCCGCCACCCGGCACTGGTTCCATTTCGCTGCCAGTGACGTATGGACGGTGTTCCACTCCTACGCCTTCGACTTCTCGGTATGGGAGCTGTACGGCGCGTTGCTGCATGGCGGCAAGGCGGTCATCGTGCCCACGGATGTGGCGCGTTCCAGCGAAGACTTCCACGCCTTGCTGGTACGCGAGCAGGTTACCGTGCTCAACCAGACGCCCTCGGCGTTCAAACCGCTTGTTGCGGTTGCCTGCGAGGCGGCGAAGGCGGGGCAGCAACTGGCCCTGCGGCATGTGCTGTTTGGTGGCGAGGCCCTGGAGGTCAGCAGCCTGAGACCCTGGCTGGAGGTGTTTGGCGACCACCAGCCGCGCCTGATCAACCTGTATGGCATCACCGAAACCACCGTACACGTGACCTACCGGCCGATCACCCAGGACGACTTGCACAACGGCGCCAGCAGCCCGATCGGCGAGGTCATCCCCGACCTGTCGTGGTACTTGCTCGACGCAAACCTGAAGCCGATCCTGCCGGGTTGCACGGGGGAAATGCTGATTGGCCAGGCGGGCCTGGCGCGAGGCTACCACGGCCGCCCCGGGTTGACCGCCGAGCGCTTCGTACCCAACCCCTTCGATGACCAGGGTGGGCGCCTGTACCGCTCGGGCGACCTGGCCCGTTACCGTACCGATGGGGTCATCGAATACGTCGGGCGTATCGACCACCAGGTGAAGATCCGCGGTTTCCGTATCGAGCTGGGCGAGATCGAAGCGCGCCTGCTCGCACAGCCTGCCGTGCGCCAGGTTGCGGTGCTGGCGCTGGATGGCGCCAGTGGCAAGCAGCTGGTGGGCTATGTGGTGCCTGCCGATGCTGGTGTGCTGGACAGTATCGAACAGCAGGCGCAATTGCGTGACAGCCTGCGTGCCGAACTGAAGGCCAGCCTGCCTGAGCACATGCTGCCCGCGCATCTGCTGTTCCTGGAGCTGCTGCCCCTTACCGGCAACGGCAAGCTCGACCGCAAGGCCTTGCCGGCGCCAGATGCCAGCGTGCTGCAGGGTGAGTACATTGCGCCGCAGACCGAACTGGAGCAGCAGATAGCAGCCGTCTGGGCCGACGTGCTGAAGCTGGAGCAAGTCGGCCTTGCCGACAACTTCTTCGAACTGGGCGGCGATTCGATCATGTCGTTGCAGGTGGTCAGCCGTGCCCGCCAGCTGGGGATCCGCTTCACCCCCAAGGAGCTGTTCCAGCACCAGACAGTACAAGGGCTGGCTGCGGTCGCCCGACAAGAAACCGGCACGGCGATCGATCAGGGGCAGGTCGAGGGCAGCATGCCGCTGACACCGATCCAGCAGTGGTTCTTCGCTGCGGACGTGGTTGAGCGGCATCATTGGAACCAGTCGCTGATGCTACTCACCCGCGAGGTGCTGGATGAACGCCACCTGCAAGCGGCGTTGCGCTGCGTAGTCGACCATCACGACGCCCTGCGCCTGCGCTTCAGCCACGCCGAAGGCGGCTGGCAGGCCGTGTTCGGCAGCGCGCTGGATGAACTGCTGTGGTGCCGCCAGGTTGAACATGCTGAAGCACTGGAGCAGGTCGGCAACCAAGCCCAGCGCAGTCTGGACCTGGAGCAAGGGCCTCTGCTGCGGGCAGTGTTGGGCGAGTTGCCCGATGGCAGCCAGCGGTTGCTGTTGGTCATCCACCACCTGGTGGTGGATGGTGTGTCTTGGCGGGTGCTGCTCGAAGACCTGCAACAGGCTTACCAGGCCCTGGCCGCCGGCCAGACCCCGGTATTGCCCGCCAAGACCAGCGCGTTCAAGGCCTGGGCAGAGCAGTTGCAGGGCTATGCGACAACGCCCGCGCTGCAGCAAGAAATGGCTTACTGGCACGAGCAGTTGCAAGGCGTTGACGATGCGCTGCCCTGTGACAACCCGCAAGGTGCCAACCTGCAGCGTTGCGCGGCCTCTGTCGCGACGCGCCTGGACGCAAGCTGGACGCACAAGCTGTTACATGAAGCGCCGGCGGCCTATCGCACCCAGATCAACGACCTGCTGCTGACCGCGCTGGCACGGGTGATCGCGCGTTGGACCGGTCGGCCACAGGTGCTGGTGCGCCTGGAGGGGCATGGCCGCGAAGACCTGTTCGACGGCATCGACCTGAGCCGCACGGTAGGCTGGTTCACCAGCCTGTATCCGCTCAAGCTCAGCCCACAGGCGCAATGGGCGGGTTCGATCAAGACCATCAAGGAACAGTTGCGCGCCGTTCCCGACAAAGGGATTGGTTATGGCGTATTGCGTTACCTTGGCGGAAGCGAGGCTCGTCAGCTGCTTGGCCAACTACCGGCAGGCGAGATCGTCTTCAACTACCTGGGCCAGTTCGACAGCAGTTTCGACGCGGCAACCGGGCTGCTGACGCCGGCGCCGGAAAGCGCTGGCCAGAATCACGATGACGCTGCGCCCCTGGGCAGCCAGCTGGCCATCAATGGCCAGGTCTTTGCCGGGGAACTGAAGCTCAACTGGACATTCAGCAGCGAACGCTTCAAGCCGTCGACCGTCCAGCGTCTTGCCGATGCCTACGCAGATGAACTCAAGGCCCTGATCGAGCACTGCTGCCAGGCGCATAACCGCGGGGTGACCCCTTCGGACTTCCCGCTGGCCGGGTTGACCCAGGCGCAACTGGACAACCTGCCGGTGGCTGCCGCGCAAATTGCCGATGTCTATCCGTTGTCGCCGATGCAGCAAGGCATGTTGTTCCACAGCCTGTACGAGCAAGGCAGCGGTAACTACATCAACCAGATGCGGGTCGATGTCGACCACCTCGACCCGCAGCGTTTCAAGCAAGCCTGGCGGGATGTACTGGCGGCCCACGACATATTGCGAACCGGCTTCGTGTGGCAGGCAGAGCTGGAGCGAGCGGTGCAGATCGTGCACCGCACCGTCGGCTCGCCATTCACCGAACTGGACTGGCGCGACACCCCGCAGCTGGAAGCTGCATTGCAACAGTTGGCCGATGACGAGCGCCAGCGTGGTTTCGACCTGGCCGAGGCGCCATTGCTGCGCCTGGTACTGGTGCGTACCGACAGGCATCGGCACCACCTGATCTATACCAACCACCATATCCTGATGGATGGCTGGAGTACCTCGCGCTTGCTGGGGGAGGTGTTGCAGCGTTATGCCGGGCAACCGATGCCGGTGCAGGCAACCCATTACCGCGATTACATCGCCTGGTTGCAGCGTCAGGATGCGGGCGCCGCTGAAACATTCTGGAAGGGCCAACTGGCAGACCTGGAGGCACCCACCTGCCTGGCGCAAAGCATTCCTGGCCTTGGCCTGGGCGGTTCAGCATCTGGCCAGGGTGAGTACCTGCAGCGCTTCGACCGCCAGCAAACCCGGCAGATCGAGGCCTTCGCCAGGGCTAATCGGGTCACGGTCAATACCTTGCTGCAGGCTGCCTGGCTGCTGTTGCTGCACCGCTATAGCGGCCAGCCCAGCGTCTGCTTCGGCGCTACGGTAGCTGGGCGGCCGACGGACCTGCCCGGGGTGCAAGAGCAGATTGGCCTGTTCATCAACACGCTGCCGGTGGTCGGCACGCCACGTGCGCAACAGACCGTCGCGCAGTGGCTGGCCCAGGTGCAGGCGAGCAACCTGGCGGCGCGCGAGTTCGAGCATTCCCCGCTGTACGACGTGCAACGCTGGGCCGGGCAGGGCGGTGACGCGCTGTTCGACAGCTTGCTGGTGTTCGAGAACTACCCGGTGGCCGAAGCGCTGCAACAGGGCGCGCCCGATGGCCTGCGCTTTGGCGAGGTGGCCAATCGCGAGCAGACCAACTACCCGTTGACGCTGTTGGTGAGCCCGGGGGCGACTTTGTCGATCCAGTACAGCCACGATCGCAGCCACTGGTCTGGCCAGGCGGTCGAGCAGGTGGCGCAGCACCTGGGCAACCTCATCAGGGCCATGCTGGCAGATGCCGGCCAGGCACTGGCCGAGCTGCCGATGCAGGGCCCCGATGAGCAGCGCCAACTGCTCCAGGAATGGAACGCTACAGATGCGCTGTTCCCGAGTGATAGCAGCATTCACCAGTTGATCGAGGCCCAGGTGTGCGCCACCCCGGATGCGCCGGCGCTGGTGTTCGGCGAGCAGACCCTGAGCTATGCCGAACTCAACCGCCGTGCCAACCAGCTGGCGCATCGGTTGCGCGAGCTGGGCGTGGGGCCGGACGTGCTGGTCGGCATCGCCATAGAGCGCAGCCTGGAAATGGTCATCGGCCTGCTGGGCATCGTCAAGGCCGGCGGTGCCTACGTGCCGCTGGACCCGGAATACCCGCAGGAACGCCTGCGCTACATGTTCGACGACAGCGGCATCGCCTTGCTGCTGAGCCAGTCGCACCTGCGCGACACGCTGCCGGTTCCGGCCGGGCTGCGTTGCCTGGAGCTGGATACGGAAGACCTGAGCGACTACCGCGATGCCAACCCGGACATCGATGTAGCGCCGCTGAACCTCGCCTACGTGATCTACACCTCCGGCTCCACCGGTCGCCCGAAAGGCGCTGGCAACAGCCATCGGGCGCTGGTCAACCGCCTGTGGTGGATGCAGAAGGCCTATGCACTGGACGCCAGCGACAGCGTGCTGCAGAAAACCCCGTTCAGCTTCGACGTGTCGGTGTGGGAGTTCTTCTGGCCGCTGATGACCGGCGCGCGCCTGGTCGTGGCCCAGCCGGGGGCGCACCGCGACCCGCAGCTGCTGGTGGACACCATCAACCACCACGGCATCAGCACGCTGCACTTCGTGCCGTCGATGTTGCAGGCGTTCCTGACCCACGAGGCGGTGGAACGCTGCGTCAGCCTCAGGCGCGTGGTATGCAGCGGCGAAGCGCTGCCGGCCGAACTGGCCCGCCAGGCCCTGCAGCGCCTGCCGGCGGCGCGTCTGTACAACCTGTACGGGCCGACCGAAGCGGCCATCGACGTCACCCACTGGACCTGCCAGCCGGACGAAAATATCAGCGTGCCGATCGGCCAGCCGATCGACAACCTCAAGGCCCACATCCTCGATGGCAGCCTGCAACCGGCGGTGCGCGGCAGTGCCGGTGAGCTGTACCTCGGCGGCGTGGGCCTGGCCCGTGGTTATCACCAGCGCCCGGCACTGACCGCCGAACGCTTCGTGCCAGACCCGTTCAGCACCGACGGCGGCCGTCTGTACCGCACCGGCGACCTGGCGCGCTACCGCGCCGACGGGGTGATCGACTACGCCGGGCGTATCGACCACCAGGTGAAGATCCGCGGCCTGCGCATCGAGCTGGGCGAGATCGAAGCGCGCCTGCTGGAGTTGCCGAGCGTGCAGGAAGCGGTGGTGCTGGCCCAGGACGGGCCGAGCGGCAAGCAACTGGTGGCCTACGTGGTGCCCGCCGACAGCACGCAAGAGCAGGGCGCTTTGCGCGACAGCCTGCGTGCTGCGCTCAAGGCCGGCGTGCCGGACTACATGGTGCCGGCGCACCTGCTGCTGCTCGAGCGGCTGCCGCTGACGCCGAACGGCAAGCTCGATCGCAAGGCCCTGCCGCAGGCGGATGCCAGCCAGTTGCAGGGGGAGTACGTGGCCCCGCAGAGCGCGTTGGAGCAGCAGATCGCGGCGATCTGGGCGCAGGTGCTGAAGCTGGAGAGGGTCGGCCTGACCGATAACTTCTTCGAGCTGGGCGGTGATTCGATCGTATCCTTGCAACTGGTCAGCCGAGCGCGCCAGGCCGGGCTCGAGTTTACCCCCCGGGAGCTGTTCGAGCATCAGACCGTGCAGCGCCTGGCCCTGGTCGCACGGCAACAGCGTACCGCGCAGGATGGCGACCCGCCTGCAGCCTCGGCAGCGGATGCGTTGGCGGCGCTGACCCAGGCACAACGCCAGCGACTGCCGGTCCCGATGGAGCAGATTGCTGACCTCTATCCGCTTTCGCCGATGCAGCAGGGCATGCTGTTCTATACCCTGCAAGGGCCCGAAGCCGGCCTTTACATCAACCAGACCGCGGTCTCGGTTGCCGGGCTGGACATTGACCGCTTCGCCGATGCCTGGCGGCAGGTGATTGCCCGGCATGACATTCTGCGCACGGTCTTCTGGTCCGACCCGCAACTGCACGAGCCGATGCAACTGGTGCTGCACGACGTGGCCTTGCCGTTGCAGGTGCTCGATTGGCGGCAGCGAGACTGCGCGCCGCAGGCACTCAAGGCATTGGCGGCAGAAGACGCTGCCCGAGGCTTCCAGTTGGCGAGTGCGCCGCTCATGCGCCTGACGCTGGTGCGCCTGGAAGATGGCGGCGTGCACCTGATCTGGACGCGCCATCACATCCTGATGGACGGCTGGAGCGATTCGCGCCTGCTGGGCGAGGTGCTGCAGGCCTATCACGGGCAAGCGCCGGAACGCCCGGTGGTGCAGTTCGGCAACTACATCCGCTGGCTTGGCGCGCAACCCCAGGCACAACTCGAACGGTTCTGGAGCGCCACACTCGGCGGCCTGGAAACCCCGACCTTGCTGACTGGCAGCGTGCTGCCTCGCCCTGCGCCTGAGCTGGACGGCCATGCAGCGCTGTACCTGCGCTGGGACAGGCCCAGGACCCAACGCCTGCGTGACCAGGCGCAAAGGCTGCGGGTGACCCCGAACACCCTGATACAGGCGGCCTGGTTGCTGGTGTTGCAACGCTACACCGGGCAGTCCACGGTGTGCTTCGGCGCGACGGTGGCAGGGCGCCCACCGAGCCTTGAGGGCGCCGATGAAATGCTGGGGTTGTTCATCAATACCTTGCCGGTGGTGCAGACGCCCGAGCCCGGGCAACGGGTCGAGGCATGGTTGCAGCAGCTGCAGGCGTACAACGTCGAGATGCGCGACCATGAGCACGCAGCCCTTGCCCATGTCCAGCGCTGGGCCGGGCGCCCGGGCCAGGCGTTGTTCGACAGTATCGTCGTGTTCGAGAATTTCCCGGTCGATGAGCGCCTGGCAGAAAACAGCAGCGATTCCCTGCAGTTCGGTGAGGTCAGTGCGCGCGGCGTCACCAACTACGCCATGGACTTGTGCGTGGAGCTGGGCAACACCCTGGTGGTGGAGTTCATGTACCTGCGCAGCTGCTTCAGCGAGGCCGCTACCGAGGCATTGCGTGACAGCTTCGAGCGCTTGTTGGATGCGATGCTGGATGACCCGCAGGCTACGCTCGGTAGCCTGGATATGTTGACCCCGGCGCAGTTGCAACAGGCCGCCACGCGTAACCGCCTGGCCGGCAGCCCGCAGCGCGAGCCGCTGCTGGCCGAGCAGATTGCCGTGCATGCCACGGCTTGCCCCGATGCCGTCGCGGTGGTCTGCGCAGGGCAGCAATTGACCTATCGCGAGCTGGAGGAAAGAGCCAATCGCCTGGCGCATCGGCTCATCGCCCTGGGGGCGCGGCCAGAGGCCACCGTCGGCATCGCCCTGGAGCGTTCGGTCGAGGTCATCGTGGCGTTCCTCGCGGTGATGAAGACCGGTGCGGCCTATGTCCCGCTGGACATCGATTACCCCCAGGAGCGCCTGCAATGGATCGTCGCTGACGCCGGCATGCACGCGTTGATCACCACCCGCGAGCTCCGGCCGCGTTTCGCCCAGGTGCAGTGCTGTGTCGAGCTGGACACCCAGGTGCTCGACGCCTTGCCGCTGACGCCGCCGCAAGTGAACCTGCAGCGGGACAACCTGGCCTACCTCATCTATACCTCTGGCTCTACCGGCAAGCCCAAAGGGGTAGCGGTCAGCCACGAGCAGATCCGCATGCACTGCCAGGCGATTGCCTCGCTGTATGACATGGATCGAAGCACCCGCGAGCTGCTGTTCATGTCATTCGCCTTCGATGGTGCCCAGGAACGCTGGCTGTCGACCTTGTCGTCCGGTGGCTGTCTGGTGGTGCGTGAAAACCGTCTGTGGACGGCAGAAGAAACCTGGCAGGTGCTGCACGAGCAACGCATCGACATTGCCTGCTTCCCACCGGCCTACCTTCAGCAACTGGCAGAATTCGCCGAGGGCCAGGACCAGGCCGCGCCCCCGGTGCGGGTGTACTGCTTTGGCGGGGACGCGGTGCCGAATGCGCTGTTCGAGCAGGTCAAGCGCAGCTTGCAGCCGCAGTGGCTGACCAACGGCTATGGCCCGACCGAGACGGTGGTTACCCCGCTGTTGTGGAAGGTCTCCCGCGAGCAGGCATGCGAGGCGGTGTTCGCACCGATCGGCACGCGTGTCGGTGAGCGTACCCTGTACGTACTCGACCCGCATCTCAATCCGCTACCTGATGGTGTCGCCGGCGAACTGTACATTGGCGGCGAAGGCGTGGCGCGTGGGTATCACCAGCGGCCGTCACTGACTGCCGAGCGTTTCGTCGCCGACCCAGCTGGCCAGGGCTTGCGCCTGTATCGCACCGGTGACCGGGTGCGGCGCCGTAGCGATGGCGTGATCGACTTCATCGGGCGCATGGACAACCAGTTGAAGGTGCGTGGTTTCCGCATCGAGCCCGGCGAAATCGAAGCGCGCCTGCGTGATCTTGGCGAGGTGCGGGATGCCGTGGTGGTCGCGCGCGACACAGCCGCAGGCAAACAGCTGATCGGCTACGTGGTTACCCGCGACCAGCACGGCTGCGCCCAGGCATTGCGTGAGGCCCTGGCTGCCGAATTGCCGGATTACATGGTGCCTGCGCAACTGGTGCTGATACCGGCATTGCCGCTCACGCCAAACGGCAAGGTCGACCGCAATGCGCTGCCGGCGCCCGAATTTGTCGGCCAGCGGCTGCAGGTTGCACCGCGCAACGCGATCGAGCGGGCCTTGGCGGACATCTGGCAGCAAGTGCTGGATGTGCCCAGCGTGGGGGTCGAAGACAACTTCTTCGAGCTGGGCGGCGATTCGCTGCGGGTGCTCAAGATGCTGTCCAAGGTCCGCGCCTGCGAGGCGTTGCCGATCGAACTGAAACTGCGGGATGTGATCGCCAGGCCGACCATTGCCGAATTGTCTGGTTACGCCGACAACGAGGCCAGCCTGGATCCGCTGCTGCTGCTCAACAGCCGTGTGGCCGGTGCGCCACCGTTGTTCTGCCTGCACGCCGGCTTCGGTACGGTGTTCGACTACGAGCCGTTGGCGCGCCGCCTGGATGGCCGCTGTGCCGTCTACGGCGTCCAGTGTCGCATGCTGCTGGAGCATGCCTGGGAGGATGATTCCCTGCAGGCAATGGCGATCGACTATGCCCAGTACATCCGCCAGAAACAGCCGCAGGGGCCTTACCAGTTGCTCGGGTGGTCGCTCGGTGGCGCGCTTGCGGTGCTGGTGGCCCATGAGCTGGAAAGCCAAGGGCAGCAGGTTGCGCTGCTGAGCCTGGTGGACAGCTTCATTCCTCAGCCGGGCCAGGTGGCACCTGACACTGATTGGCGTGACGACCTGCACGGCTTCCTGGGGGTGATGCTTGGCGCAGACAGAGAACGTCTGGTTGTGCCTGCAATAGCGGCTGATTGCGACAGCAACGGGTTGGCGCAGATCATTGACGCGGTGCGCGCGACCCAGGCCGGGCAGTCAGCTTATGCCGAGATCGGCAGCGCGGAGCTGGCCCACACTTTTGTCGTCGCGATGAAGCTCAAGGCACTGTCGCAGCAGATGGCCGCATTGCCGGTTACTGCTGCGGAGGCTGCGTGCTGGTGGGCAGGTGCCGGCAACTTCGACGAGCGGATTGCCGGCCCTGCCCGGCATGCCTCTGTGGATGCCGGGCATTACGACATCCTCAGGCATCCGGAGGTACTCGACGGTCTGGTCGCCTTGCTGCAACGGCGGGACCTGGTCGGCGGCTGAGGCTGGCCGCCCCGTTGCGGGGCGGCTGCCTGCATGAGGGCCCGTTGCGTACCCCTTGGGGTGGCAACGGGCTTTTTCATGACTACGGCTCGCCCGGGCATGGCCGGGCAATGAAAAACGGCGCTCCCGGGTGGGAAGCGCCGTTCTGCCAGCCGGCTTGCGGCAAGTGTGGCGGGATTGCTGTCAGGTCAGAAGTCGTAGCGCAGGTTCAGCATGGTGTTGCGCGGGGCGCCGTAGTGGGCGTAGCTGCCGGCCATGCCTGCGTAGTATTTCTCATCGAACAGGTTGTTGACGTTGACGGTGGCCGACAGGTTGTCGTTGATCTGGTAGCGAGCCATCAGGCTGGCGACGGTATAGTCGTCTTGCGTGACCCGTGCACCCAGGCGGGCGTAGGTGAGCGACGAGCTGGAGTTCCAGCTTGCACCGCCGCCAATGGTCAGCTTGTTCCAGTCACCCTGAAGACGGTAGGTGGTCCAGAGGCGGAAGGTGTCCATGGGCAATTGCGTGGTCAGGCGGTTGCCATCGGCGTCCTCGGTACGCGAATGGCTATAGCCGGTCTGCAGGTTCCAGCCGGGCAGCACCTCACCGGACAGTTCCAGGTCGATACCTTTGGTTTCCGCACCGTCGACAGCGCGGAAAGCCTGGGTACGATCAGGTGTCCGGTTATCGCCATCCTCTTCGGCAAGGTTGTCGCGCTGGATCAGGTAGACAGCAGCGTTGGCATTCAACCGGCCCTCATAGAATTCACCTTTCCAACCCAGTTCGTAGTTTTTGCCCACCACAGGCTCCAGGGTCTTGCCGGAAACATCCTGCGCGGACTGCGGTTTGAAGATGTCGGTATAGCTGACATAGACCGACTGCTCCGGGGTCAGGTCGTAGACGATCCCGGCATAGGGCGTGACCACGCCGTTCTCGCGCATCTTGGTGGTCGGGGCGCGGGTGGGCAGGATGCTGAGGTTGTAGTCGTAGCTGTATTTCGAAACCCGGGCGCCGAGAATGAAGTGCAGCTCGTCAGTGACGTTGAAGCGACCGGCCAGGTAGTAACCGCTCTGCCGGATAGCGACGTTGTAATCGAGGAACGGGACGTAGCTGTCGTCCGCTGGCCGGGCCATCTGGTTGTCCCAGTTGTAATAGTCGATCGTGGTCGACGGCGCATCGTCTTCGTCGTGCTGGTTCTCGTACTCCTGGAAGTTGTAGCCGACGATCAGCTCATGGCTTTGCCCGAGCAGTTCAAACGGGCCCTGGAGCGTCACATCGATGCCTTTCTGCGTCTGGGTTGCCTTGGCCTTGGCCGGGATGATCGGTATCGCACCGGTGGCCTGGTTGATATAGGCCACGTTGGTGGTGGTACGCAGGTAGGCAGAATCGGTATCGCGGTCGACGTCCATGTAGTTGGCGGCGATCTTGAACTGCCAGTCATTGGCCAGAGCCTGTTCCAGGCCGAAGGTGTAGTTGGTGGTTTCGATTTCGTCGTACATCCAGCGCGCGCCGGCGCTTTTCGAGCGGGAGAAATCGGTGGGTTGGCCGTTGCTGAACAGCACCGGGACGCCGGGGGCACCATCGGCCCGGTACTTCTGGTGGTCGATGCTGAAACGGCCAACGGTGCTGTCGCTCAGGTCTGCTTCGACTACCCCATAGACCAGGTCGCGTTTCTGGCTGTACCAGTCCATGAAGGTGTCGTTGTCTTGCTTGGCTGCGACGAAACGGCCGCGAACGTTGCCGTTTGCCGTCAGCGGCCCGGAGATGTCTGCTTCGGCGCGGTAGTAGTCCCACGAGCCAACCCCGGCCTGGATATGCGACTTGAACTCGCGGGTTGGCCGCTTGCGGATCAGGTTCACCACGCCGCTCGGGTCACCCGCCCCGGTCATCAGGCCGGTGGCACCACGGATGATCTCGACATGATCATAGAGCGCCATGTCCAGCAGGGTGCTGGGCATGTTGCGGGTCTGGTTTTCCTGGGTGGTGGTCACGCCATCGATCTGGTAGGTGTTGATCGCACTGCCACGGGAGTAGATGTTGAAACGCTCACCGCCGTCCTGGGACATGGTGATGCCGGGCGTCTGGTTGAGCACTTCGGTCATTGTCGCCAGGTGTTGGTCGTCCATGCGCTGGCGGGTGATCACGCTGATGGTTTGCGGCGTTTCGCGGATCGACAGGTTCATCTTGGTGGCGGTGTTGGTCACCCCGGTGGTGTACGACCCCGTGCCTTCGGTGGTGGCCCCCAGGCCCGTGCTACTCACGTTGGTCGCCGAAAGCTCGACCTGGCCGTCCTTTGCGCTTGAAGCTGCGCTGACGGTCACGGTGTTGCCGTCGATCTGGTAACGCAGCCCGCTGCCACCCAGCAGGATGGCCAGTGACGAAGCCAGATCGTGCTGGCCCTTGAGGGCGTTGGAGCGCAACCCGCCGATGTCCTCCGGGCTGTACAGCAACTGGGTATCGGTCTGTCTGGCCAATGCCTGCAATGCCGAGTTCATCGACTGCGCGGGAATGTCCAGGGTCCATTCCTGCGCCTGCACCTGGGCGACGATGGCGGTGGACATCGCCAGGCCCAGGCCGACGCGTGTCAACGCATCCCGGGGGCGAAAGGAGTGACGGATCAGTAACGCTTTGGCCAGTGGGTTGAGCGGGCCGGGCAGGGGCTTGGACATCTATTGCGGTCTCGTTGGCAGAGGGTTTTTATCGGTGTCAGCAATAGGACGCAGTACCTGGTAAAAACCGGAACGATTCTTATTGCCGATTTTTTGTCAGGCTGCTGCGCCAACCGCGTCACAACTTCACAATTCACGTGCTACGCGGAAACCGAGGAAGTCGCCGCGGGTGGTCTTGAGGCGGTCGTTGCGGTTGGCCGAGCGAGAGAAGATCGGCGGCTCGCCCCAGTCGTTGCCACGCATGTGCGCGCGGATGCACTGCGGGTCCTGGACCCAGGCGCTGCCGTCGGCAGGGGCGCCTACGTAGCTGTCGTGGTAGCAATCGGCGACCCATTCGTAGACGTTGCCGTGCATGTCGTACAGGCCGAAGGCATTGGCCGGGTAGCTGCCCACCGGGGCGGTGTAGGTGTAACCGTCCTTGGGGCCGTAGGTGTTGGCGTGCTTGCTGATCTGGTACTTGCCCGGTTCGTCGAAGAGGAACGGGAACGGGCCGCTGGAGCCAGCGCGGGCGGCGTATTCGCGTTCGGCCTCGCTGACCATGCGGTACGCTTTGCCGGTGGTTTTCGCCAGCCAGCGGGCGTAGCCCTGCACTTCGGCGTAGTCCACGCACACCGCCGGTTGGCGGGGGCCTTGCGGGTAGCTGGGTTTGCTCGCTTCGCACCAGCGGCCGGGGCGCTCGTCGCCGCTCTTGATCACGGTGCCGGTGGCCTTGATGTAGGCGTCCAGTTCGCCAGCGGTCACCTGGTAGCGGCTCATGGCGAAGGGTTTGGCGAAGGTCACGATGTGCAGCGGGCCCTCGTCGGGCTGGCGACCGACTTCGTCGTCGGGGGCGCCCATCAGGTAGCTGCCGGCGGGCAGCACGACCATTTCCGGGCAGTCCTTGCAGTCTTTGAACACGTCGCCGGGTTTGGCGGCGTGGGCATGGGCGCTGACCAGCAGCAGGCAGGTGATCTGGGCTGGCCGGCAGAGCCAGGTGGAGAGGTTCATCGGCGGTCCTCGGAACGGGTGAATGCGGGCTGCGTTTCGCATTCAGACGAGCCGAGGCGGTGAAAAATTAACCAGTGTTGTAGGAGCGGCCTTGCGTCGCGATGGGGCGCGAAGCGGCCCCGGCAATATCGGCGTGAATGCAAAGAAATGGGGCCGCTTCGCAGCCCATCGCGACGCAAGGCCGCTCCTACAACGGGAGCGTGGGCGGCGGGGGGAGTTGCCAGCCAGAAAACACCGGGCTATAGTCCAGCCCATTGTCCTCTTCCCGAAGACCTGCTCATGCCAGCCAGCCCTTCCACCACCTGCTTTGCCATCGCGCCAGTCGCGGGCATGGTCGTGCGTGGCAGCCAGCAGCCGGTCATGATCAGTCACTATCCACCACCACCTGTCAGTGGCGTCGTGGGCGGCGTAGCTCCGCCTCGCTGCGTGGTCGTGCTGGGCTGATCGGCTGCTGGCCGCTGCCCTTCGCACACGCAACCTACTGAACACGGTCGGCGACTTCCCTCGCTGAAGCGCACGTCGTCCGTCTGGCTTATTTGCCTTATATCAGGTGGCAATCCATGTCTGTCTTTAGCAAAACCTCCGTGGCCTCGGCGGCCACTACCTGCCTGTTCGTCCTGCTGTGGAGCAGCGGGGCGATCGTTTCCAAGCTGGGCCTGGCGCAGGCCAGCCCGTTCGCCTTCCTGCTGCTGCGCTCGGCGCTGGCCCTGGCCGGCGTGCTGCTGGTCGGGCCGCTGCTGGGGCTGCGCTGGCCGCGCAGTCGTGGTGCCGTGCTGCGGGCCCTGGGCACCGGCTGCGTGCTGCTCGGCGCCTACCAGATCTTCTACATGCTGGCGCTCGACACCCAGGTCACCCCGGGCATCATGGCCACGGTGATGGGGGTACAACCGATCCTGACCGTGGTGCTGATGGAGCGCCAGCGCTCGTGGAGCCGCCTGTTCGGCCTGGGGTTGGGGCTGGCGGGCTTGGTCATGGTGGTCTACCAGGGCATCAACCTGGGTGGGGTATCGCTGGCCGGGATGCTGTTCGCCCTGCTGGCGCTGGCCTGCATGACCTTCGGTTCGATCCTGCAGAAGCGCATCACCGACAACCCGATGGGCACCCTGCCGCTGCAGTACCTGGCCGGCTTTGCCATGTGCGCACTGTTCGCGCCGCTGCAACCACTGCATGTGCAGTGGAGCGGCAGCTTCGTCGGCGCGCTGCTGTGGATGGGCCTGGTGGTCTCGCTGCTGGCGACCTTGCTGCTGTACCGGCTGATCGCCAAGGGCAACCTGGTCAATGTCACCAGCCTGTTCTACCTGGTGCCGGCCGTGACTGCAGTGATGGACTTGCTGATCTTCGGTAACCGCCTGGCACCGCTCGGCCTGCTGGGCATGGGGCTGATCGTGGTGGGCCTGCTGTTCGTGTTTCGCAAGCCCGCCGCGCGCCTGGCCGAGGCCTAGGCCCTAGCGGAATTCTTCGGGGATCGCGTGGCGCAGCACGCCTTCCTCGAAGTCCAGCAGGCCGGCGTCGCGCTGGGTGAGCAAGTAATAGAGCAGGGTATCGAGCGAACGCTGCGGCGGGACCTCGAGCGCCAGCATCTTCACCGCTTGCTCGGTCTCGCAGTTGCAGCCGAAGTCTTGCAGCGCCGCGCGTACCTGGTCCAGGGTTTCCGGGGGCTTGACGATGACCCGGAACACCGAGCTGCCGCCGCTGCGGCGCAGTTCGGCAAACCAGGTTTCGCCGGCTTGTTCACGGGTGGCGATCACGTCGCCCGGGGCAATGCCGTAGACATGGAAGGGAATGTTGTCGACGGCATAGCCACCGTCCACGGCCTTGGCCCACAGCCCCTCGACCGAGGCTGGTGGATAGCCGTTGGCGTCCTGCTCCAGGCGGAACAAGACCTTCTTGTATGCGCTGTTCACGGTCTGCTCCGCTTCACCTGCGCGCCGGGCGCAGTACCAGCCACAACGCCGCGCCAATCAGCAGGCCGCCGTACAGGTGCGCCATCGATAGCGGTTCGTCCAGCAGCCACGCCCCCCACACTACGCCGAACACCGGGATCAGGAAGGTCACGGTGCTGGCCTTGACCGGGCCGATTTCTTCCAGCAGGCGGAAGTACAGGATGTAGGCGAATGCCGTACACAGCAAGCCCAGGCCCAGCAGCGACAGCCATACCTGCCAGCCGCCCCAGCTGGCCGGGGGCTGGCTCAGTGCGCTCCAGGCGAACAGCGGGCTGAGCATCAGGGTGGCGCCGAGCATGCTGCCCAGGGCCGACAGGCGGCTGTCCAGGCCGCTGACCCAGCGGCGGGCGAGGAAACCGGCAAAGCCGTAGCAGGTGGTGGCTGCCAGGCAGGCGAGGGCGCCCTGCAGCAGGGCCAGGTCGAGGGCCACCGGGCCGGCACCGCTGAGGATGCCGACGCCGAACAGGCCGAGGAAGATGCCGCACAGCTTGGCCAGGGTCAGCGGCTCGCGGAAGAACAGCGCGCCGACCAGCACACCCATCAGCGGCGTGGTGGCGTTGAAGATGGCCGAATAACCGGCCGGTAACACCTGGGCGGCCACGGAATAGAAGGTGGCCGGGATGCCGGAGTTGATCATGCCCAGCACCAGGCAGGCGCCGAGCTTGCCCTGGAAGTCCCAGCGCACCCGGGCGGCGGCAAACAGCGCGACCAGGCCCAGGCAGGCGATGGACACGCGGAAAAACGCGGTCGGTACCGTGCCAAGCGCCGGGGCGATGATGCGCATGAACAGAAAACTCGCCCCCCAGACGGCAGCAAGGGTCAGCAGGCGGGCTAGGGCGATGGGGCTCACGACGGTCTCCGGCGGCAGGGCAGGGCGCGAGTGTACGCCACGGGGCGGGGGGATTCTTGTGCTTTCTTGCGGTGTAAACCTGTGCTGGCCTCTTCGCGGGCATGCCCGCTCCCACAGGTTCTCTGCAATGCTCGGCCCTGTGGTAATCCTGTGGGAGCGGGCGAGCCCGCGAAGAGGCCGGCACAGGCTCCGCAAAAACCAAGAGGCGACTAAGCTCTGTAACTCAACACCGCACCGAGGTCTTCGTATGCCCCAACCCTGGCCCGCCGTCGAAATCGCCCGAATGATCCTCGCCGGTTTCGACGACTACCGCGACCACTTCCAGCGCATCACCCTGGGCGCCCGCAAGCGCTTCGAGCAGGCGCGCTGGCAGGAAATCCAGCGTGCCGCTGCTGCCCGCATCAACCTCTACGAGGAAAAGGTCGCCGAGGTCAACGGCTGGCTGCGCCAAGGGTTTGCCGAGGATGTGTTGCTGGACGTGGCGCAATGGCCGCTGGTGAAGAACGCCTACATCCACCTGATCGACCCGCGCCTGGACGACGAGCTGGCCGAGACCTGGTACAACTCGCTGTTCTGCAGCCTGTTCAGCCACGACCTGATCAGCGACGGCTGCATGTTCATCCACACCACCCGGCCGTCGATGCGCGGCCGCGAACGGGCTGCGCAAACTCGCACCTATCGACCTGACGGTGGCCTGAAGGGCTTGCTGCGGGCGGTATTTGCCGACTACCCGTTCGATGTCGCATACGGTGACCTGGAGGGCGACCTGGCGCGCCTGGAGGAGCAGTTGCGCGACTGCCTGCCGGACTGGGTGTGCAAGGACCCGGCCCTGGCCCTGGAGTTGTTCGTGCCGGTGCTGTACCGCAACAAGGGGGCATACCTGGTCGGCCGGCTATACAACAGCGACGAGCAGTGGCCTTTGGTGATTCCGCTGTTGCACCGCGAAGGGCACGGCATCGAGGCCGATGCGCTGATCACCGACGAGGCCGAGGTATCGATCATCTTTTCTTTCACCCGCTCGTACTTCATGGTCGATGTGCCGGTGCCGGCGGAGTTCGTCAACTTCCTCAAGCGCATTCTGCCGGGCAAGCACATTGCCGAGCTGTACACCTCGATCGGGTTCTACAAGCACGGCAAGTCGGAGTTCTACCGGGCGCTGATCAACCACCTGGCCAGCAGTGACGACCGCTTCGTGATGGCGCCCGGGGTCCGCGGCATGGTCATGAGCGTGTTCACCCTGCCGGGCTTCAACACCGTGTTCAAGATCATCAAGGACCGTTTTTCGCCCTCGAAGACGGTCGACCGCGCCACGGTGATCGACAAGTACCGGTTGGTGAAGAGTGTCGATCGGGTGGGGCGTATGGCCGATACCCAGGAGTTTGCCGATTTTCGCTTTCCGCGCAGCAAGTTCGAGCCGGAGTGCCTGGCCGAACTGCTGGAGGTGGCACCCTCGACCGTGGCGCTGGAGGGCGACACGGTGCTGATTCGCCACTGCTGGACCGAGCGGCGCATGACGCCCCTGAACCTGTACCTGGAGCATGCCAGCGAGGCCCAGGTGCTGGAGGCGCTGGAGGATTACGGCCTGGCCATCAAGCAGCTGGCGGCGGCGAATATCTTCCCTGGCGACATGCTGCTGAAGAATTTCGGCGTTACCCGGCATGGCCGGGTGGTGTTCTACGACTATGACGAAATCAGCTTTCTGACCGAGGTGAACTTCCGCCACATTCCACCGCCGCGCTACCCGGAAGACGAGATGTCGGGCGAGCCGTGGTATTCGATCGGGCCGCATGATGTGTTCCCCGAAGAGTTTCCGCCATTTTTGTTTGCCGATATCGGCCAGCGCCGGCTGTTCAGCCGCTTGCATGGGGAGCTGTACGACGCGGATTACTGGAAGCGGCTGCAGGCGGCGATACGCGACGGCAAGGTGATCGATGTGTTCCCGTATCGGCGCAAGGCGCGGTGACTGTGCTTTAGCAGGCCCGGCCTCTTCGCGGGTAAACCCGCTCCCACAGGCACCCCACTGGTTTCGCATACTGTGCCGTATCTGTGGGAGCGGGTTTACCCGCGAAGAGGCCGGGCCTGCTTTTCACCGCCACCCTTCAAGCACTTCAACTCACTGAAATTGGTGCGCACCTGGCCCAGCCGTTCCAGCAGCAATCGCCGCTGCTGCGGGGTGCTCTGTTGCACCAGGTCGACCAGCAGGCTACGCGCCTGGCGCTCGGTATTCTCGAATGCCGCGCGATATTCCGGCGTCCACAAGCTCTCCTTGCGCTGCAGCAGGGTCGCCAGGCGCGGCTCGAAGCTGGCGTCGTTACGCTGGTTCATTGTCAGCAGCAGTTGTTGCTGCCAGTGGGCGCGGTTGGCGATCCATGCGCGGTTCTGGTCGCCCAGCGCCTCGGACCAGGCCCGGACCCGTTGCTGCTGCACCGGGGTCAGCTCGCCAAACCAGGGCGTGAGGCGTTTTTCCATGCGTTCGGCGCGGCGGGCGATCTGTTTCGACAGCGGCGTATCGACATACTGTTTCTGCCGTTCGGCGATGTCGTCGCGGAATGCCTCGCGCATTTCCGCCACCTGCGCATCGCTCATGCCGCGCAGCAGTTCAGTGGCCGACGGAGTGATTTCCTCGGCCACCCGGCCAATCGCCTCGCGCGCTTCGCGGGTGCGTTGCTGCAGGGCCTGGTCGGTTACCTGGCCGTCTGCCACCATGTCGCGTATGCGGTCCAGCCAGTCGAGGTAGCCAGGCAACTGGGTCTGGCAATGCCAGGCCAGGTGCTCGCGCAGGCGGTCGTCGAGCATGGCCTTCTGCTCGCGGTTCATGTCCAGGTAATCGCCCAGCGACCAGGGCACCAGGCGGTCGAGGTTGCGGTAGGCCAGGTCGATGCGGCTGCAGGCGGCCAAGGCCAGGGCGAAGCCGATGGCGATGAGCAGGGCTTTGGACAGGCGTAGCGGCATGGGCTGCTCCTTGCTGAGGCTTGCCAGACGGTAGACGCAAGGGGGCGGCTGGCGGTTCCACTGCATCAGCGGTCGGGCGGCGCGCTGGCTTCAGGTGTAGAATAGCCGCCTTGTCTTGAGGATCATCGGAAATGGCTCTGCTTGGGCGTTACAACAGTTTGCAAATCGTGAAACACGTGGACTTCGGCCTGTACCTGGATGGCGGTGCCGACGGCGAGATCCTGCTGCCCGCGCGCTACATCCCGAAAAACGCCGAAACCGAAGTCGATGACTGGCTGAACGTGTTCATCTACCTGGACAGCGAAGACCAGCTGATCGCCACCACCGAAAAGCCCAAGGTGCAGGTCGGCGAATTCGCCAGCCTCAAGGTCAAGGACATCAACGGCGCCGGCATCTTCCTCGACTGGGGCCTGTCCAAGGACCTGCTGATGCCGTACTCGGAAGAGGCGCGGCCATTGAAGATCGGCGACTACTGCGTGGTGCACGTGTACCTCGACAAGCGCACCCGCCGCATCACCGCCACTTCGCGCCTGGACCGCTACCTGGACCGCACCCCGGCGGACTACCAGGCTGGTCAGCCGGTCGAGCTGCTGGTGGCCGGCGAAACGCCAATGGGCTTCAAGGCCATCATCAACAACCGCCACTGGGGCCTGATCCACAAGAACGAGGTGTTCAAGTTCCTGCGTTCCGGCATGCACGAAAAGGGCTTCATCAAGGAAGTGCGCCACGACGGCAAGATCGCCCTCAGCCTGCAGCCGGTGGGCGCGGCCCTGGCCGACAGCCTGCAGGAGCAGATCATGGCCCGCCTGGAGGCCGAAGGCGGGGTGCTGGGGGTGTGCGACAAGAGCGACCCGGCGCTGATCAGCAAGCTGTTCAACGTCAGCAAGGGCAACTTCAAGAAGGCCATTGGCGGCCTGTTCAAGCAGGGCCGTATCGTCATCCATGACGATCGGATCGAGAAGGCCTGATCAGGCCTGCACGAAGGTACTGAAGTCCAGCTGCTCGCCACCTGGGCGGGTGTCGCGCAGCAGCGAATCGCGGTCGGCACTGAGCGCCAGGCTGATGGTCGAGCGACGCTTGCCGGGGTTGCGCACTTCCATCTGCTCCTGGTGGGCGCGCAGGAAGTTGGTCGGCACCTTCAGGTGTTGCAGCTCGTCGCTGTCCGGGGTGTGCAGCAGCAGGTTGACCCAGTCGGGCTGGCCCTTGCGCAGCAGCGCCACCGGCACCTCGAACCACCACAGGTTGCGCTTGCGGTCGAGAATGGCGAACAGGGTATTGGCGCTGGTCAGCACCGGCCGGGCCAATGCTTGGTTACGCCGGGCGATGGCGGCGGGTTTGTCGAGTTTCATGCAGGTTCCTGCGGGTTGACGCTACGAAGGCCTGCATTGTGAGGGGTGGCACCGGGCGCGGCAAGGTTTGCCGTCTGCCATGCCTGCATTGGTGCCGCTTGGCTCAGGCGCGCGTGATTCATTGAAACTCCTGGCAGAGGGCCTGGGTCCACCGACTGTCGACACGGTCCATGTGTCTCCAGTTACAGGAGTTTTGCCATGAGCGGTACCAAAGACAAAGCGAAGGGGTTGGCCAACGAAGCGATCGGTAACGTCAAGCAGGGGGTTGGCAAAGCCACCGACAATGACAGGCTGCGGGCCGAGGGCGAGGCGCAGGAATTGAAAGGTGAGGGGCAACAGATCAAGGGCAATGTGAAGGATGCAGTGAAAAAGCCTTGATGTGATTCGCCAAGCGGCCTCTTCGCGCTGGCCCGCGAAGAGGCTGATACTGCTGTAGGAAAATTCTTGCAGTATTGCCGGGAGCAGCACAGCGCCGACAGGGTCTATTAGACTTGTCCGTTGAACCGATCAAGCGGCGAAAGGAGACGCTATGATTTTCCCCGACCTGCGCGGCCTGCCCTTGCACCGCGTGCTGGTACGTACGGTCAAGGAATTCCTTGACGACGAGATGTCCACCTACGCCTCGGCAATGGCTTATCAGGCGCTGTTCTCGCTGTTTCCTTTTCTGCTGTTCTTGATAGCGCTGATCGGCTTCCTGCATCTGCCGGACTTCTTCTCCTGGCTGCGCCTGCAGTCGGAACTGGTGCTGCCGCCCCAGGCGCTGGAGCAGGTGAACCCGGTGATCGACCAGTTGCAACAGTCCAAGGGCGGGCTGCTGTCGGTAGGTATCGTGATTGCCCTGTGGACCGCCTCGGCCGGTGTGCGCCTGATGATGAGCGCGATGAACGCCGCCTACGACGTGCCCGAGGGGCGCCCGGCCTGGAAGCGCCTGCCCCTGTCGATCATCTACACGGTAGGCTTGGCCGGCATGCTGCTGGCGGCGGCGGCGCTGATGGTGCTGGGCCCGCAGGTAATGGAATGGATCGCGGCGCAGGTTGGCATGCAGGAGTTCATCGTCACCTTGTGGACCGTGCTGCGCTGGCCGGTGATCGTGATTCTGCTGATGGTTGCAGTGGCGGTGATCTACTACGTGATGCCGGATGTGAAACAGGAGTTTCGCTTCATCACCCCGGGCTCGGTACTGGCGGTGGTGGTGTGGATCGTCGCGTCGCTGGGCTTTGCCTACTACGTGAAGACCTTTGCCGACTACAACGCCATGTACGGCAGTATTGGTGCAATCATCGTGCTGTTGCTGTACTTCTATATTTCCGCTGCGGTGTTGCTGCTGGGCGCGGAAATGAACGCCGTGATCGAGCATATGTCCAGCGAGGGCAAGAACCCGGGCGAAAAGGAAGCTGCCGAGCACACCCCCCACGCCACCATTACCGTGCTGGGCCATGAACACCCGGTACCCAGCGAGCACCCACCTACCGAGCCGAACCCCCGATGATCCGCGACATTCTCAAGATGGGTGACGAACGCCTGCTGCGCATCGCGCCGCCCGTACCCCAGCACATGTTCGGCAGCGCCGAGTTGCAGCAACTGATCGACGACATGTTCGAAACCATGCATCACGTCGGCGGTGTCGGCCTGGCGGCGCCGCAGGTCGGCATCGACCTGCAACTGGTGATCTTTGGCTTCGAGCGCAGCGAGCGTTACCCGAATGCCGAGCCGGTGCCGCAGACCATCCTCCTCAACCCGGTGATCACGCCAACCTCCAGCGAACTGGAGGACGGTTGGGAAGGCTGCCTGTCGGTACCTGGCCTGCGCGGCGTGGTGCCGCGTTTCAAGCATATCTGCTATACCGGCGTCGACCCCCAGGGCAAGCCGATCGAGCGCTTTGCCGAAGGCTTTCATGCCCGGGTGGTGCAACACGAGTGCGATCACCTGATCGGCCGCCTGTACCCGTCACGCATCCAGGACTTCTCCCGGTTCGGCTACACCGAAGTGCTGTTTCCCGGGCTTGACCCCAGCGACGACTGACCCCGCTGCAGGGCCACCAGGCGTTTGCTGCGCTGGTAGCGCTGCAGGCGGCCAGCCAGGGCTTGCGGCAAGTGCCCGGCAGTGGCGAAACCCAGGCGCTGGTAGAAGGCTGCAAGGTCCGGATGGCAGAACAGCCAGGTCGGGCCGCCTGCCTGCGCCAGCGCCGCCTCGATCAAACGCCCGGCTACCCCCTGGCCGCGGTGCTGCGGGGCGACGAACAGTCCGGTCAGCCAGAAGCCGTTGTCTACCGGGCTCAGGCTCAACCCGGCGATGATCCCCGGCGCCCTAGCCACCCATAGTTGCCCGTCGCCCGCAGCACGCATGCGCGTGCCATGCTGGCGGTAAAAATGGTCCAGTAGCCGGCGTTCGCTGGCCGACAGTGGCAAACACTGCAGATTGAGTGAAATGGTGGGGCCTGCCCTGAAAAGTGACCAAACGCTCTGGCCTGACTATTTGCGGCCACGTTGTCGCAGATTGTTGCAAATACTGCAAGGCTGAATATCCGACTGTGGGGTTCAAGTATTCAGGGCCGGGAGTAGACTTTCACTCATCCCCCCTGGCAGTACGAAGCGGGATCGGTACTTCGTGCCATCTTCAGCGTAGATGGCAACTTCTCCGCGCCGTCACGGCAATAGAAGTCAATCGATCAGCTTGAACGCGTGAAAGGCAGACTCACATGAAACCACTACTGATTCTTGCATTGGTCGGTATGTCCTCGTTCGCCCTCGCCGATGAGGCCAAACCCGTCAACAGCGAACCCGTGGCCCAGCAATACGACTATTCGATGAACCTGGATATCAAGCGGGTGATCAACCTGTCGACCATCCCCAACGTGTGCGAAGTGGTCCCGGCGACAATGACCTACGAGGACCACCAGGGGCAGGTACATACTATCCAGTACCGCGCCATGGGTGAGGGTTGCCAGCAGGGTTGATCAGCCGTTGCCAGATGTCGGTGGCCCTGCGGCGGTCTGCCCCGGGGCCAGCCGCGCATGCTTTTCGAGCAATAGAAAAATCCTGAATGAATATCGAGGAAAAGCGCTATCTTATTTTGATAGCATTTTTCGATGAACACTCGATACCGCAAGATCCTCGATGCCATTTTTTCGCACGCCGACTACGGCGTCGTTGGCTTTTTCCGAAATCGAGGCATTGACGCTCCACTTGGGTGGCCAGGTACTAGAGCGGAAAGGATCCAGGGTCAAGCTTGTGCTGGGTGGCCAATGCTGGCGATGCCACCGGCCTCATCCTGGTAAGGAAGCCAAGCGGTATCAAATTGAAGAGGCTCGCGAATTCCTGTTGCGGGCAGGAGTCAGGATATGAGTTGCATGCGCTATAAAGGCTACGCTGCCCGTATCGAGTATGACGAGCGTGACGATATCTTCGTCGGCCGAGTGCTTGGTATGCGTGACATCATCGGTTTTCACGCGAGGTCGGTGCCGGAGCTGCATGAGGCTTTCCGCGATGCGTTGGAGGATTACCTGGCCGATTGTGCAGAGCAGGGCATAACGCCAGAAAAACCTGCCTCTGGCAAAATCATGCTGCGCATCCGCCCCGAAGTCCATGCCGCGGCGAGTATCGCCGCACGCGCCGCCGGCAAGAGCTTGAACCAATGGGCGGACGAAGTCTTCGAGCAAGCCGCCATGGCCTGAACCCGCGCACTTCCCAACCGCTGCGCAGTCATGGCACGCTCTAGGCCGCTTTCTTGAGCCGCAGCCGAGCCTTGCATGCCTTTCTCCAATGGTTTTCTCCTCAGTCTCTCCCTGTGCCTGGATATCGGCATCGCCAATATCGCCATGATTACTTTGGCCATGCAGCGTGGTTTCCTCCAGGGTTTCTGGCTGGGCCTCGGCACCTGCGTCGGCGACCTGCTGTATGCCATCGCCGCACTGGCCGGAATGACCGTGCTGCTGCAGTTCGAAAGCGTGCGCTGGGCGCTGTGGCTGGGTGGCTCGGTGTTGCTGGTGTGGTTCGCACTGAAAATGCTCCTGGCTGCGTGGCGCGGCGGGCACATGGAGGCGCGGGGCGAGGTGGTGGTGGAGTCGGGGTGGCGCGAATTCCTGCGCGGTATCTTTCTGGCCATGTCGTCGCCCAGCGCCATCTTGTGGTTTGCTGCGGTGGGTGGCGTGCTGATTTCCCGTTCCGGCGGCGGCAGCCTGGTGGAGGCCGGGTTGTTCCTCGGCGGCTTCTTCGCCGCCGGGCTGGTTTGGTGCATTGGCCTGTGTGGCATTGCCAGCCATGGCGGGCGCTTGCTGGGTGACCGGCTGCTGACCTGGTCGTATCTGCTGTCGGCGGCCATTTTCTGTTACTTCGCGGTGTATGTGATCGTGTCGGGATATCGGGAATTCGTTTGAGCAGGTCGGTCCGTTGCCGGCTTCGCTGGCAGAAATATTTCCAGGCCTTGTCGATTCCCCCGCCCTCGGTTCGACCATAGGTGAAGGCACGCTGCCGGCGTTGCCACCACCCATGACCTGTCGGAGCAACCCCCGATGAGCACTACAGCCGAAACCGAGATCCGCCAACTGATCGCGCGCTGGATGCAGGCCGTGCGCGACCGCGACATCGCCAACATCATCGCCCCTTATGCCGACGACATCGTTGCCTTCGATGCCATCCAGGCCCTGCAATTCAAAGGCAAGGCCAATTACCAGGCGCACTGGGAAATGTGCATGGGCCTGTGTCCCGGCCCGATGGTCTTCGAACTCGCCGAACTCACCGTGCATGCCGCTGGCGACCTGGCCCTGGCCCATTGGCTGAACCGCTGTGGCCCGGCCGACAACGAAAGCCAGTGCGGCTTCATGCGTGCCACCGTAGGCTATCGTCGTCAGGGCGGCCAGTGGCAGGTCATCCATGAACACTGGTCGGCGCCATTCGACATGCAGACCCAGAAAGCGCTGTTCGATCTCAAACCCTGAGCGGTTATCGCCAAACATACGTTGCCAATGCCTGGAGGCGACCATGAAATACCTGTGCCTGGTCTATTGTGACGAGGGGCTGCTGCACAGCCTGCCCGACAGCCCGGAAGACGCCGAATGCATGGCGTACGCCGAATCCATCCAGGGCTCCGGGCGAATGCTGGCGGCCGAGGCGCTGAAGTCGGTGCAGACCGCCACCACGGTACGCATGCGCAACGGCCAGATGAGCCTGACCGATGGCCCGTTCGCCGAGACCAAGGAGCAACTGGCCGGCTTCTACCTGGTGGAAGCCCGCGACCTGAACGAGGCGCTGAACATCGCCAAGGGCATTCCCGCTGCGCGGGTTGGCAGTGTCGAGGTGCGGCCAGTGCGTGAACTGCAACCCTGACAGCGACGGAGAGCCTGAGCATGACCCTTGCACTGCCTGCGCAAGCGCAACACGAATTGTCCATCAGCCGCCTGATCGACGCGCCACCGGCCAAGGTGTTTCGCGCCTGGACCGAACCTGAGTGGTTGATGCAGTGGTGGGGCCCGCACGGCATGACGACCCCGGAGTGCGAGATGCAGTTGTGGCCCGGGGGCCTGTTCCGCACCCTGATGCGGGCACCGGACGGCAGCGAGTACCCGAACCAGGGCGTGTTCCTGGAAATTGCCGCGCCGCGGCGGTTGGTATTCACCGATGCCTTCGGCCCGGGCTGGGTGCCCTCGGACAAGGCCTTCATGACCGCCGTGATCAGTTTCGACGAGGAGCAGGGCAAGACCCGCTACACCGCCCGTGCCTGGCACTGGAGCGCCACCGACTGCCGTGCCCATGAAGAGATGGGTTTCCACCAGGGATGGGGAGAAAGCCTGGAGCGGCTGGTGGAGGTGGTGACCCAGCGGATGCCCGACTGATGCTGGCCGTGGCCCAGGTGCGCGCCGAGGTCGAGGCGGTCTACCGGCAGGAGTCGCGCCGCATCCTGGCGACGCTGATTCGCCTGCTGGGCGACTTCGACCTGGCCGAGGAGGCCATGCACGATGCCTTCTTCATCGCGGTGGAGCGCTGGCAGCGCGACGGCATACCCGCCAACCCACGGGCGTGGCTGGTCTCCACCGGGCGCTTCAAGGCCATCGATGCGCTGCGCCGGCGGGCCCGTTTCGACCGCTCCCAGGCAGACCTGAGCATGCTCCTCGACGGCCAGGTGCAGGACCCCAGCGAAGAAGAACTGCTGGCGGACGACCGCCTGCGGCTGATCTTTACCTGCTGCCACCCGGCGTTGTCTGCCGATGCCCAGGTACCGCTGACCCTGCGCGAAGTCTGCGACCTGACCACCGAACAGATCGCCCGTGCCTTCCTGCAAAGCCCGGCCACCATCGCCCAGCGCATCGTGCGTGCCAAGGCCAAGATCCGCGATGCCGGCATCCCCTATCAGGTACCGGAGCTGAGCGAGTTGCCTGAGCGCCTGGAAAGCGTGCTACGGGTGATCTACCTGGTGTTCAACGAAGGCTATTCGGCGTCGTCGGGCGAAGCGCTGTTGCAGCAGGCGCTGAGTGACGAGGCCATTCGCCTGGCGCGGCTGCTGGTGCAGTTGCTGCCTGACCCGGAGGCGGTCGGCCTGTTGGCCTTGATGCTGCTACAGGCGTCCCGCCAGCGCGCGCGTACCGATGGCCAAGGCAACCTGGTGGTGCTGGAGCAGCAGGACCGCAGCCTGTGGGACCAGCAGCGCATTGCCGAAGGCTGCCAACTGGTGCGCCAGGCCCTGCAAAGCCGGGCATTTGGTGCCTATACCGTGCAGACGGCGATTGCCGCGGTGCATGCCGAAGCGGCCACGGCCGAGGACACCGACTGGGCCGAGATTGTCGGGCTGTATGATGTCTTGCAGCGGCACTGGCCGTCAGCCGTGGTGGCGCTGAACCGCGCGGTGGCGCTGGCGAAGCGGGATGGGCCGGCGGTTGGCCTGCGGGAAATCGAACGGATTCTGGCGCGGGGAGAACTGCAGGATTACCACCTGGCGCATGCGGCGCGGGCCGAGCTGCATTTTCAGCTAGGGCAGGTGGAGCAAGCGCGTGCGGCCTGGCGGCAGGCGCTGGCGCTGACCCGGCAGGAGCCGGAGCGCAGGCATATCGAGCGGCGCCTGCAGGCGATCGAATGATTTTGCTTCAGCGGCCCTGTCGTCGGCCAGCCAGCCCTCACAGGATTACCACAATGCCCAAGCCTGTGGCGGTGCTGTGGGAGCTGGCTGGCCGGCGACAGGGCCGGTACTGGCTACATCCGACTTCAGCTAGCCACGAAGTTCGGCGGCGACACCAGCTCGACGGTCTGCTGCTTGCGCGGTGCCAGGATCTCGGCTTCACCTTCGACCACCAGCTCATCGTTCTGGTTGTACACATTGGTGGCGATGCGCACCTTGAACTTGGGCAGCTTCTCGAGGATTTCCAGGCGCACGGTCAAGGTGTCGCCAATTTTCACCGGCTTCTGGAAGCTCATTTGCTGGCCGAGGTAGATGGTGCCCGGGCCGGGCAGGGTGCAGGCCACTGCAGCGCTGATCAGCGCGCCGCTGAACATGCCATGGGCAATGCGCTCGCGGAACATGCTCTTGGCGGCGAACTCGGCATCCAGGTGCACCGGGTTGTGGTCGCCGGACATCGCGGCGAACAGCTGGATATCACGTTCTTCAACGGACTTCTGGTATTCGGCCTTCTGGCCGACTTCGAGGGCTTCGTAGGGCGTGTTGCTGACCTGGGTCATCGGGGCTTCCTTAAGGGGCGGGCGAGGGCGCCTTTCATTCGCTGCGGGCAGGCCGGCCAAGGGCCAGCGCCTGTTCGAGCCAGGCGAGAATATCGCCAGTGACCTCGTCTCGATTGAGTTCGTTGAGCACTTCATGCCGCGCCTCGGGGTAGACGCGCAGCTGTACATGTCGATTGCCGGTCGCGCGCAGGGCGTCGGCCAGGTGGGTGAGACGCTTGCCGGCACTGACCGGATCACATTCACCCCCGATCACCAGCAGCGGCAGGTTTGGATCGATCTGCGCGAGGTTACCCGGCTGGCTGATCTGCGCCAAGCCTTGCAGCAGGTCGAGCCACAACTGGTTGCTGCAGCGAAAGCCGCATAACGGGTCGTTGAGGTACAGGTCGACCTGCGCCGGGTCGCGGCTGAGCCAGTCGAATGCCGTGCGGTTGGGCTTGAAGGCCTTGTTGAACGAGCCGAACGACAACCATTCGAGCAGCGCGCTCTTGCCCAGCGGCCCCTGGCGCCAGGCTTCCAGCCGGGCAATCAGCCGCGCCACGCGGTAGAGCATCGCCGGCTGGTAGTTGGAGCCACTGAGGATTGCCCCATGCAGGCTGCCGCTGTGGTGCAGCAGGTACGCCTGGGCAATGTAGCTGCCCATGCTGTGGCCGAACAGGAATAAGGGCGTGCATGGGTACTGCTGGCCGATGTGCTGGGCCAGCAGCCCGAGATCATTGACCACGGCATCCCAGCCATGATGGCGGGCGAACAGGCCGAGGCTGCCCAGTTCGGCGGTGCGCCCGTGGCCGCGCTGGTCGGCGGCGATCAGGGCAAAGCCCGCCGCGCGGAGGGCCTCGCCCAGCGGCTGGTAGCGCCCGGCATGCTCGGCCATGCCGTGGGCCAGCAGCACCACGGCCTTGACCGGCGTGGCCGGCAGCCATTGGTGCACGTACAGGCTGCAATGCTCGCTGGCAGGCAGCCAGAAGGCGTCGTGAGGCATGGCGGGTCCTTGTGCGCACGGGTACCCGAACAGTGTATGCACAACCGGCCGGATTGCAGGAAGGGCACAAATAAGATTCACAATGTTAATGGCGGCACTTGGCGTATATGCCACCTCGGGCTTACCTGTTAACGTCGGGCCAACGCCTTTTCGCTCTTGGGCGGGCAGGTAAAAGGACAGGACACTCAGCGGGTCCAGGCAGAGGAACAATAATAAATGCAAGCCGATTTCTGGAACGACAAGCGCCCGGCGGGCGTACCCTCCACCCTCGATATCAACGCCTACACCTCGGTTGTCGAGGTGTTCGAGCGCTCCTGCAAGCGCTTTGCCGATCGCCCGGCCTTCAGCAACCTGGGCGTGACCTTGACCTACGCGGACCTGGAGCGCCATTCGGCGGCCTTCGCCGCCTGGCTGCAGCAGCACACCGACCTCAAGCCGGGTGACCGCATCGCGGTACAGATGCCCAACGTGCTGCAGTACCCCATCGCCGTGTTCGGCGCCCTGCGGGCGGGCCTGATCGTGGTCAACACCAACCCGCTGTACACCGCGCGCGAGATGCGCCACCAGTTCACCGACAGCGGCGCGCGCGCGCTGGTATACCTGAACATGTTCGGCAAGCACGTCCAGGAGGTACTGCCGGATACCGGCATCGACTACCTGATCGAGGCCAAGATGGGCGACATGCTGCCCGCCGCCAAGGGTTGGCTGGTCAACACTGTGGTCGACAAGCTGAAGAAGATGGTACCGGCCTACCGGTTGCCGCAGGCGATACCGTTCAAGCAGGTGTTGCGCCAGGGCCGCGAGCTGTCAGCCAAGCCAGTGCCGCTGAGCCTGGACGACATCGCCGTGTTGCAATATACCGGCGGTACCACTGGCCTGGCCAAGGGGGCCATGCTCACCCACGGCAACCTGGTGGCCAACATGCTGCAGGTACTGGCCTGCCTGTCGCAGCACGGGCCGGACGGGCAGAAGCTGATCAAGGAAGGCCAGGAGGTGATGATCGCGCCACTGCCGCTGTACCACATCTACGCCTTCACCGCGAACTGCATGTGCATGATGGTCACCGGCAACCACAACGTGCTGATCACCAACCCGCGGGATATCCCCGGCTTCATCAAGGAGCTGGGCAAATGGCGGTTCACTGGGCTGCTGGGCCTGAATACCCTGTTTGTTGCGCTGATGAACCACCCAGGCTTCAGCCAGCTGGATTTCTCCGCGCTTAAAGTCACCAACTCGGGCGGCACTGCGTTGGTCAAGGCCACTGCCGAGCGCTGGGAGAGCCTGACCGGCTGCCGCATCGTCGAAGGCTACGGCCTGACCGAAACCTCGCCGGTGGCCAGCACCAACCCCTATGGCCAACTGGCGCGCCTGGGCACGGTGGGCATCCCGGTGGTGGGCACCGCCTTCAAGGTGATCGACGATGACGGCAACGAGCTGCCGCTGGGCGAGCGCGGCGAGTTGTGCATCAAGGGGCCCCAGGTGATGAAGGGCTACTGGCAGCAGCCCGAGGCCACCGCCCAGGCCCTGGATGCGGAGGGCTGGTTCAAGACCGGCGATATTGCGGTGATCGACCCGGACGGCTTCACCCGCATCGTCGACCGCAAGAAGGACATGATCATCGTCTCCGGTTTCAACGTGTACCCCAACGAGATCGAGGACGTGGTCATGGGCCACCCCAAGGTGGCCAACTGCGCAGCCATCGGCGTGCCGGACGAGCGTTCCGGCGAGGCGGTGAAGCTGTTCGTGGTGCCGCGCGAGGGCGGGGTGAGCGTGGAAGAGCTCAAGGCCTTCTGCAAGGCCAACTTCACCGGCTACAAGGTGCCCAAGCACATCGTGTTGCGCGACGCCTTGCCGATGACGCCGGTGGGCAAGATCCTGCGGCGGGAGCTGCGGGATATAGCTTGATACCGGGTTGGCTTGTTCGCGGGCTTGCCCGCTCCCACAGGTACTGCACAGCATTCGAGAACTGTGAGGCCCCTGTGGGAGCGGGCAAGCCGGCGAATGCCGTGGAACCGCTCTAACAGGCTGCTTACAGCCCGATCTGCGACATTTTGGCTAAATACTCTAAAAATGACTTGTATTGTTCATTGAGTCATTTTTGTGACTACAAGGCCTGTTTTGGCCCCTAGGCGACCCCAGGTAAAGCTGATACTCTCGGCCCGCTTTCAGATGATCCGGTTTGCAACGAGCCGTCATCTCATATCAATAATAAGCGCATCGACGCGTGAATCGAACTTCGCTGTTGCTGAAGGAGTGGGCTTCCATGATCGAACATTTTTGGAAGGATAAGTACCCAGCCGGGATTACGGCGGAAATCAATCCTGACGAATTCCCCAATATCCAGGCGGTACTCAAGCAATCCTGCCAACGCTTTGCCGATAAACCGGCCTTTAGCAACCTGGGCAAGACTATCACTTATGGCGAGCTGTATGCGCTGTCGGGGGCGTTTGCCGCCTGGCTGCAACAGCATACCGACCTCAAGCCGGGTGACCGCATTGCCGTGCAGCTGCCCAACGTCCTGCAATACCCGGTGGCGGTGTTCGGTGCCATACGTGCCGGGCTGATCGTGGTCAACACCAACCCGCTGTACACCGCACGCGAGATGGAACACCAGTTCAACGACTCCGGTGCCAAGGCCCTGGTGTGCCTGGCCAACATGGCCCACCTGGCCGAGAAGGTGGTGCCCAAGACCCAGGTCCGGCATGTCATCGTCACCGAAGTGGCCGACCTGCTGCCGCCACTCAAGCGCCTGCTGATCAACAGCGTGATCAAGTACGTGAAGAAGATGGTACCGGCCTACCACCTGCCGCGTGCCGTACGTTTCAACGACGCGCTGGCGCTGGGCAAAGGGCAGCCGGTGACCGAGGCCAACCCGCAGGCCAACGATGTGGCGGTGCTGCAGTACACCGGTGGCACCACCGGCGTGGCCAAGGGCGCGATGCTCACCCACCGCAACCTGGTGGCCAACATGCTGCAGTGCCGGGCACTGATGGGCGCTAACCTGCACGAAGGTTGCGAAATCCTCATCACCCCGTTGCCGCTGTACCACATCTACGCCTTTACCTTCCATTGCATGGCAATGATGCTGATCGGCAACCACAACGTGCTGATCAGCAACCCGCGTGACCTGCCGGCGATGGTCAAGGAGCTGGGCAAGTGGAAGTTCAGTGGCTTCGTCGGCCTCAACACGCTGTTCGTTGCCCTGTGCAACAACGAGGCCTTCCGCGCCCTGGATTTCTCCGCGCTGAAAATTACCCTGTCCGGCGGCATGGCCCTGCAACTGAGCGTGGCCGAGCGCTGGAAGGCCGTCACCGGTTGCGCCATCTGCGAAGGCTACGGCATGACCGAGACCAGCCCGGTGGCCGCGGTGAACCCGTCGGAGGCCAACCAGGTCGGCACCATCGGTATCCCGGTACCCTCGACCCTGTGCAAGGTGATCGATGACGCCGGCCACGAACTGCCGTTGGGCGAGGTGGGCGAGCTGTGCATCAAGGGCCCGCAGGTGATGAAGGGCTACTGGCAGCGCGAGGACGCCACGGCCGAGATCCTCGACAGCGAGGGCTGGCTGAAGACCGGCGATATCGCCGTGATCCAGCCGGACGGCTACATGCGCATCGTCGACCGCAAGAAGGACATGATCCTGGTCTCGGGCTTCAACGTGTACCCCAACGAACTGGAAGACGTGCTGGCGGCCCTGCCGGGCGTATTGCAGTGTGCGGCCATCGGGGTGCCGGACGAGAAGTCGGGTGAGGTGATCAAGGTGTTCATCGTGGTCAAGCCGGGCATGACCGTGACCAAGGAGCAGGTGATGGAGCACATGCGCGCCAACGTTACCGGCTACAAGGTGCCACGCCAGATCGAGTTCCGCGACGCGCTGCCGACCACCAACGTGGGCAAGATCCTGCGCCGTGAGCTGCGTGATGAAGAGCTGAAGAAGCAGGGCCTGAAGAAGATCGCCTGATCGACCTTGCTGAGCTCTTCGCGGGCACGCCCGCTCCCACAGGTATTGCGCCGAGTCAGAGGGCTGCGTGGTACCTGTGGGAGCGGGCGTGCCCGCGAATGCTTCAGCGCAGTTTTTCCAGCATCTGGTAGTACCACATCCCCGCCGCCAACAACGGGTTCCCCAGCACGTCGCCCATCGGCACCCGCACATGCCGGCACTGGGCAAAGGTGTCGAACTTCTCCAGTGTCCCGGTCAACGCCTCGGCCATGATCTCGCCCATGATGTGGCTGGTGGCAATGCCGTGCCCCGAATAGCCCTGGCAATACCACACGTTGTCCGACAGCTTGCCCAGCTGCGGGATGCGGTTGACCACGATGCCCATCGCGCAGCTCCACTGGAACTCGATCGGCACGCCCTTCAATGCCGGGAAGGTGCGTTCGATGCATGGGCGCAGTTCGCCTGCGATATCGCGTGAGTCACGGCCGGAATAGTTCGCGCCGCCGCCGAACAGCAGGCGCTTGTCGGCGGTCAGGCGGTAGTAGTCGAGGACGAAGCGGCAGTCGTAGACCGCCAGGTCCTGCGGGTTGATCTGCTCGGCCAGCTGCCCCAGCGGTGCGGTGGTGACGATGCCGCCCATGGCCGGGAAGATCTTGCCCTTGAGCTGGCGTTGCTCCAGTTTGTGATACACATCGCCGGCCAGCATCACCTGGCGCGCCTCGACCCGACCGTGGGCAGTGACCACCGCCGGGCGCGGGCCGTGGACGATGTCCAGCACCTCGGAGTTCTCGAAGATCAGCGCCCCCAGGCCATGGGCGGCGCGGGCTTCGCCCAGGCACAGGTTGAGCGGGTGCAGGTGCAGGTTGCGCAGGTTCTTCAGTGCACCCAGGTACAGCGGGCTCTGCAGGTGCTCGGCCACGCCGTTGCGGTCCAGCAACTGCACCTGCTCGCCCATGCCGCGGCGCCGGGCCTCGGCCTCGAATGCGCGCAGCTCGTCCATGTGCGAAGGTTTCATCGCTGCATGCAGGTGGCCGCGCTTGAGGTCGCAGTCGATGCCGTAGCGCGCCACGCGTTGTTCGATCAATTGGTGCCCGCGCCAGCGCAGCTGCCAGATGAAATCGTCGACTTCGGCCCCCAGGCGGTTGCGCATCTGCGTGCGCATGGCTTCGTCGCCCGACAGGCTGCCGGTGACCTGGCCGCCATTGCGGCCGCTGGCGCCCCAGCCAATGCGGTTGGTTTCGACGATGGCCACCTTCAGGCCGCGCTCGGCCAGTTCCACTGCCGTGGCCACGCCGGTGAAGCCGCCGCCGATGATCGCCACGTCCACCTGCACGGTACCTTTTAGCTGTGGGTACGCGGTGTGGTCGTTGAGGGTGGCGCTGTAGTAGGACGGCGCGCGCTGCGCCGGGCCTTGGTTCAATGCTGCATTCATGGGTGTTCCTTGTTATTCGGGGGCTCAGGCCTGGTGCAGGTACCAGCGCCAGTCCTGTTCGCTGACTTCGGCCATGAACTGGCGGTACTCGGCGCGCTTGACCTTCAGGTACACGCCGAGGAACGGCTCGCCAAAGGCTTCACGGGCCCAATTGGAGTGCTGCAGGGCGTCGAGCGCGGTCAGCCAGTCGGTGGGCAGGTGTTCGCTGGCCTGGGCATAGCCGTTGCCTTCCACCGGCGCACCAGGGTCAAGCTGTTCGCGGATACCGCGGTGGCTGGCGGCGAGGATCGCCGCCGCTGCCAGGTACGGGTTGGCGTCGGCGCCACAGATGCGGTGCTCCACATGCCGGCTGTTGGCCGGGCCGCCCGGTACGCGCAGGCTCACGGTGCGGTTGTCCACGCCCCAGGTGGGCGCCAGCGGCGCGTAGCTGTTGGCCTGGAAGCGGCGGAACGAGTTGGCATTGGGGCAGAACAGCAGCAGCGAGTCGTGCAGGTGGCGCAACATGCCGGCCACGGCCTGGCGCAGCAGCGGAGTGCCGGCCTTGTCGTCGCTGGCGAACAGGTTGTTGCCGGCGTCGTCGGCCAGGCTCAGGTGCATGTGCATGCCGGTGCCGGCCAGGTGGGCGAATGGCTTGGCCATGAAGCAGGCCTGCATGCCGTGGGCATGGGCCACGCCTTTTACCAGGCGTTTGTAGCGCACCGCCTGGTCCATCGCCTGCAGCGCGTCGCCGTGCTCGAGGGTGATTTCCACCTGGCCGGGGGCATATTCCGAGATCGCTGTGCGGGCCGGGATGCCCTGGGCCTTGCAGGCGGCGTAGAGGTCGGCGAGGAACGGCTCGATCTGCTCCAGTTCGCGCAGGCCATAGACCTGAGTGCTGCGTGGGCGGCCGCCATCGTTGTCCAGCGCCGGTTGCGGGCGGCCGAAAGCGTCACGCTGCTGGTCGAGCAGGTAGAACTCCAGTTCGCAGGCCATCACCGGGTGGTAGCCGTCGGCCTTCAGCGCATCGATGGTGCGCAGCAGCACATGGCGTGGGTCGGCGATACTGGCCGGCAGGCCTTCGCTCGGGTGCATGCTCACCTGTACCGCGGCAGTCGGCACGCGCCGCCAGGGCAGGCGCACCAGGCTGCCTTCCAATGGGTAGGCGCGGCAGTCGATATCGCCCACGTCCCACACCAGGCCGGAGTTCTCCACATCGTCGCCGTTGAGGGTCAGGCCAAGGATGGTGCTGGGCAGCGGCCGACCGCTCTGGTACACGGCCAGCAGCTCGTCGCGGTGCAGCAGCTTGCCGCGCGGTACGCCGTTGGCGTCGAGGATGAACAGTTCGAACAGCTCGATATCGGGGTTGTCGGCCAGGAAACGCCTGGCTTGCTCTACAGGTGCAAAGTGCATGATGGATTCGCTCATGGGCGCACGGGGCCACCGCACAGGCAGGCGGCCCAGTTGAATCAAACGGGCGGACGACGTCCGGGTTCGGTCATGAAAGCGTGCGCGAGCCATCCGGTGGGCGGGCGTGACGGCAGTGCCACAGGGCCCAGAAGGCGAGGATGATGTGGACCAGCGGATTCTCACCGGCACGGCGCCTGGCCTTCGGCAGCGAAGGGCGGGGCGAGGGTGGGGCGATGGGCTGGACGGGAGTCATGCGTTGGATACTCACATGCAGGCTAAGGTTGATTAAAGCAGTGAATGGCAACCTTTACGTCGCGGTTGGCTAAACATATGTGCTGTTGCAACTGGCCTCTTCGCGGGTGAACCCGCTCCCACAGGATCGCATCAAGGCTGAGGCCTGTGGGGTACCTGTGGGAGCGGGTTTACCCGCGAAGAGGCCGGCACAGGCAGCAGACAACCGGCAAATCTGCGACAATCGCGCATCCTTCGAATGCCGATCATGAAAAAGCAGGCTCACCTGCATCACTAAAAAGCCCCATGACTGACCACGCCATCGACAAACTGCTGCAAAACCTCGACCACGCCATGATCGCCGACCGCCATCGCCTGCGCCGGCAATTGCACGACCTGCGCAAGCGCCCCGATGAGGCGAAGCTGGCGCAGTGGGTGGACAAGGTCCAGGCCTCCTGCGCCCAGGTCACCGCGCGCCAGCAGAGCGTGCCTACCGTGCGCTACGACGACAGCCTGCCGATCGCCGCCAAGCGTGACGAAATCAAGAAGGCCCTGGCCGAACACCAGGTGCTGGTGATCGCCGGCGAAACCGGTTCGGGCAAGACCACCCAGTTGCCGAAAATCTGCCTGGAACTCGGCCGTGGCAGCCATGGCATGATCGCCCACACCCAGCCACGCCGCATCGCCGCGCGCAGTGTGGCGGCGCGGGTCGCCGAAGAGCTGGGCACGCCGCTGGGCGGGCTGGTCGGCTACCAGGTGCGCTTCGAGGACCAGAGCGACGCCAACACCCTGGTCAAGCTGATGACCGACGGCATCCTGCTGGCCGAAACCCAGCACGACCGCTTTCTCGAACGCTACGACACGATCATCGTCGACGAAGCCCACGAACGCAGCCTGAACATCGACTTCCTGCTCGGCTACCTGAAGACCCTGCTGCACCGCCGCCCCGACCTGAAGCTGATCATTACCTCGGCGACCATCGACCTGGAGCGTTTCTCCCAACACTTCGACGGTGCGCCGATCATCGAAGTATCCGGGCGCACCTTCCCGGTGGAAACCTGGTACCGCCCGCTGACCAGCGAGCAGGACGAAGAAGGCAACCAGATCGAGGACGACCTCACCGTCGACCAGGCCATCCTCGCCACCCTGGACGAGCTGGCGCAGCACGAGCGCAGCGTCGGCAAGGGGCCGGGCGATGTGCTGATCTTCCTGCCGGGTGAGCGGGAAATTCGCGATGCCGCCGAGATCCTGCGCAAGGCGCAACTGCGCCACACCGAGATCCTGCCACTGTACGCGCGCCTGTCGCCGGCCGAACAGCAGCGCATCTTCCAGCCGCACAGCGGGCGCCGCGTGGTGCTGGCCACCAACGTCGCGGAAACCTCGCTGACCGTGCCGGGCATCCGTTACGTGATCGACACCGGCACCGCCCGTATCAGCCGCTACAGCTACCGCGCCAAGGTCCAGCGCCTGCCCATCGAGGCCGTGTCGCAGGCCAGTGCCAACCAGCGTAAAGGCCGCTGCGGGCGGGTCGAGCCTGGCATCTGCGTGCGCCTGTACAGCGAAGAGGATTTCAACAGCCGGCCGGCGTTCACCGACCCGGAGATCCTGCGCACCAACCTGGCGGCGGTGATCCTGCAGATGCTCCACCTGCGCCTCGGCGCGATCGATGCCTTCCCGTTCATCGAGCCGCCGGATGGCAAGGCCATCAGCGATGGTTTCAACCTGCTGCAGGAGTTGTCGGCGGTCAACCGCGAAAACCAGCTGACCCCGATCGGCCGCCAGTTGGCGCGCCTGCCGATCGACCCGCGGCTGGGCCGCATGCTGCTCGAAGGCGCACGCCTGGGCAGCCTGCAGGAAGTGCTGATCGTGACCAGCGCGCTGTCGGTGCAGGACCCGCGCGAACGCCCGCCGGAGCGCCAGCAGGCCGCCGACCAGGCGCACGCGCAATGGAAGGACGTCGACTCCGATTTCGCGGCGCTGGTCAACCTCTGGCGCGGTTTCGAAGAGCAGCGCCAGGCGCTGACCGCCAACCCGCTGCGCAACTGGTGCCGCAAGAACTTCCTCAATTACCTGCGCCTGCGCGAGTGGCGCGATGCCCATCGCCAGCTGGCGCTGATCTGCCGCGACCTGCAGTTGACGGTGAACAAGGAGCCGTCCGACTACCCGAAGATGCACAAGGCCATTCTCAGCGGGCTGCTCAGCCAGATCGGCCAGAAGACCGAAGAGGGCGACTACCAGGGGGCGCGCCAGCGACGCTTCTGGGTGCACCCGTCCTCGGGCCTGGGGCGCAAGCGCCCCCAGTGGGTGATGGCTGCCGAACTGGTCGAGACCACCAAGCTGTACGCGCGCATGGTGGCCAAGATCGAACCGGACTGGATCGAGCCGCTGGCCGGCCACCTGGTCAAGAAGAACCACTTCGAACCGCACTGGGAGAAAAAGCGCGGGCAGGTGGTGGCCTACGAGCAGATCACCCTGTACGGCCTGATCCTGGTCGGCCGCCGGCCGGTGCATTTCGGCCCGATCGACCCGGTCATCTCGCGCGAGCTGTTCATCCGCGAAGGCCTGGTCGGCGGCGAAATCCAGTCGCGGGCCAAGTGCCTGGCGGCCAACAAGCGCCTGCTCGAACAGCTCGACGAACTGGAGGCCAAGGCGCGCCGCCGCGACATCCTCGCCGACGAAGAAACCCTGTACGCCTTCTACGAAGCGCGCCTGCCAGCGGAAATCCACCAGACCGCGACCTTCGACAGCTGGTACCGCATGGGCAGCCAGAAGGACGCCAACCTGCTGATCATGCGCGAGGAAGACGTGCTGGCCCGCGAGGCCAGTGAAGTGACCGCCGCGCAATATCCCGACAGCCTGCAAGTGGGCGACCTGCGCCTGCCGCTGAGCTACCACTTCGAGCCCGGCCATCCCCGCGATGGCGTGACCGTGCGGGTGCCGGCACCGCTGCTGCCGAGCCTGCCGGGCGAGCGCCTGGAGTGGCTGGTGCCGGGCCTGCTGGAAGCCAAGTGCGTGGCGCTGGTGCGCAACCTGCCCAAGGCCCTGCGCAAGAACTTCGTGCCGGTGCCGGACTTCGTCAAGGCCTCGCTGGCGCGCATGACCTTCGGCCAGGGAGCGCTGCCGCAGGCCCTGGGCCAGGAGCTGCTGCGCATGACCGGTGCGCGGGTGCCCGACGAGGCCTGGGACGAGTCGGTCAACCTGGTCGAAGGCCACCTGCGCATGAACATCGAAGTGGTCGATGGGCAGGGCAAGTTCCTTGGTGAAGGCCGCGACCTGGCTGAGCTGACCGCGCGCTTTGCCGCCGCCAGCCAGGCTGCGCTGGCCGTGCCGCGCGACGCCAGCAGCGAACAACCGGTACAGGCCAAGGCCTTCAGCGAAGTGAAGCAGACCGCCCAGCAGAACATTGCCGGCCTGTCGATGACCGTATACCCGGCGTTGGTGGAAGATAACGGCAGCGTGCGCGAAGGGCGTTTCTCGACCCAGGCCGAAGCCGAGTTCCAGCACCGCCGCGCCTTGCAACGCCTGTTGCTGCAGCAGTTGGCCGAGCCGGCCAAGTTCCTGCGTGGCAAGCTGCCGGGGCTGACCGAACTGGGCCTGCTGTACCGCGAACTGGGCCGCGTCGAGGCATTGGTCGAAGATATTCTGCTGGCCAGCCTGGACAGCTGCATCCTCGACGGCGAACAAGCGCTGCCGCGCGACGGTGCCGCATTGGCCGGGCTGGCGGAGCGCAAGCGCGGCAGCTGGGCCGAGCATGCCGAGCGCCTGGCCCGGCAGACCCTGGAAGTGCTGAAGCTGTGGCACGGCTTGCAAAAGCGTTTCAAGGGCAAGATCGACCTGAGCCAGGCGGTGGCGCTGAACGACATCAAGCAACAGCTGGGCAACCTGGTGTACCCGGGCTTCGTGCGCGAAACCCCCGCTGCCTGGTTCAAGGAATTGCCGCGCTACCTCAAGGCGGTGGAACTGCGCCTGGAGAAGCTCGGCGCGCAGGTGCAGAAGGACCGGGTGTGGAGCGCCGAGCTGGGCAACCTGTGGGCGCAGTACAAGGCGCGTGCCGACAAGCATGCCCAGGAAGGCAAGCGCGACGAGCAGCTGACCGTCTACCGCTGGTGGCTGGAAGAATATCGGGTATCGCTGTTTGCCCAGCAGTTGGGGACCAAGGTACCGATTTCCGACAAACGTTTGAGCAAACAGTGGAGCCAGGTGGAGGGCTAAACTTCCCTGTTTGTGGCACTATTAGGGCAATTTGGGGTCGCGTTGCGACCCTGCGCGGGCGAGCCCGCTCCCACAGGCGCAGCGCACGAGGGAGCAGCTTTGCCTTTGAATTGGCACTAAAGTGCCATTAACTTGCCATATTCCAGCCAGCGCCCCGTGGCGCTGGCCTTTTACCAGAGGAACGACCGTGCATAACGTCGTGATCAGCGGCACCGGCCTGTACACCCCGGCCCAGAGCATCTCCAACGAAGAACTGGTAGCCTCCTTCAACACCTGGGCGCAGCAGTTCAACCAGGACAACGCCGCGGCCATCGAGCGTGGTGAGATCGAAGCGGCGCCGTTGTCCGACGCAGCCTTCATCGAAAAGGCCTCAGGCATCAAGAGCCGCTTCGTCATGGACAAGGCCGGCATCCTCGACCCACAGCGCATGAAACCACGCTTGCCGGAGCGCTCCAACGACGAGCCATCGGTACTTTGCGAAATGGCCGTGGCCGCGGCTCGCCAGGCACTGGAGCGCGCCGGCCGCAGCGCCGCCGATGTCGACGGGGTGATCGTCGCCTGTTCCAACCTGCAGCGTCCGTACCCGGCGATCGCCATCGAAGTGCAACAGGCACTGGGCATCCAGGGTTTTGCCTTCGACATGAACGTGGCCTGCTCATCGGCCACCTTCGGCATCCAGACCGCTGCCAACAGCGTGGCCCTGGGCCAGGCCCGTGCGGTGCTGATGGTCAACCCGGAGGTGTGCACCGGGCACCTGAACTTCCGTGACCGCGACAGCCACTTCATTTTTGGCGATGCCGCCACCGCGGTTCTGCTCGAGCGTGCCGACAAGGCAACCTCGGCGCACCAGTTCGAAGTTGTCAGCAGCAAGCTGTGGACCGAATTCTCCAACAACATCCGCAACAACTTCGGCTTCCTCAACCGCGCGGCGGAAGAAGGCGAAGGTGCAGCGGACAAACTGTTCATCCAGGAAGGCCGCAAGGTGTTCCGCGAAGTGTGCCCGAAGGTGGCCGAACTGATCGGTGAGCACCTGCAGGAAAATGGGCTGCAGCCGAGCGATGTGAAGCGTTTCTGGCTGCACCAGGCCAACCTCAGCATGAACCAGCTGATCGTCAAGAAACTGCTGGGGCGTGAGGTGGCCGAGGAAGATGCACCGGTGATTCTCGACCGTTATGCCAACACCAGCTCGGCGGGCTCGGTGATTGCCTTCCACCTGTACCAGGACGACCTGGCCAAGGGCTCGCTTGGCGTGTTGAGCTCGTTTGGTGCGGGGTATTCGATTGGCAGCGTGATCCTGCGCAAGCGCTGATTCATCGGGCGCCCGTTCCGGCCTCTTCGCGGGTAAACCCGCTCCCACAGGTTCGGCACAGCTTTTGAGCACTGCACGGTACCTGTGGGAGCGGGTTTACCCGCGAAGAGGCCGGCGCATTTCTGCCAGGCAAAAAAAGCGGGAAACGCCGGATGGGGTCGGCATTTCCCGCTTCAGGTGAAGCGCAATCGGTGTTGCTTAGAACTTGGCTTCCAGGTCGACCTGCAGGGTATCGACATCGGCATCGCTGTTGGGCAATTGCGACAGGTCGGTCTTGGCCATCAGGTAGGCAGCGCCCAGCGAGAAGTTCTTGTCGATTTCATAGCCAACCTTGAACTTGTGCCCGCGCGAACCGGTAAAGCCGTTGCCAAAGTCGGAGTCGGTGAACAGGCTGACCACCGCGTTACGCTGCACATCGCGGTAGTTGTAGTCCAGGCTCCAGGCGCCGACCTTGGTTTTCAGGCCTGCCAGCCAGGCCTGGTCTTCGCCATCGGTGCTTTCGGTGTTCTTCACATACTGGCCGTAAGCCGACAGCGGGATGGCAAAGCCGGTGAAGTCCAGCTGGCCGAAGCCTTCCACCAGGTTGAACTCGTTGGTGGTGTTGCCGAACGACTGCAGGATGGTGGCTTCCTTGTCGTTGTCGTAGCCATAGATACTGGCACCTACGGTCAGCTTGAGCGCGTCTGCCGGGGCGAACTTGGCGCCCAGCTGGCCGTGATAGACCTGTGCATCATGCTTGTACTGCACACCGTCGCCATCGACGTTGTCCTTGAGCGTGTACTGGCCGGCGCTGGCAAACACTTCGGCGCCACCCAGGTCGGTCTTGTAGGTAGCGGCCACGCCTTCCGGGTTGATGTCGCTGTCCCAGATGATGTCGCCCATGCTCACCCACGGCTGGGCCATCTTGCCGCCAATCAGGTGCAGGTTGGGGACGGCGGTGGGGTGCCAGTCGAGGTAGGCCTGGTCGACCCACAGCGACTTCTTGTCGAAGTAGTTGTCGAAGCTCTGGTTGGTCGAGCGGCGGTCGGCGCTGCTGCCGGTGGCGATACGGATGCCCGCGTCCACCTGCGGGTTGATTTCGCTGTAGAAGCCGACACGGGCACGCACGCGCTGGCGGTCCTGGTTGCCGCTGCTGCTGTTCGGGTTGTCGACGTTGACGTCTTCGTAACGCAGGCGCAAGTCACCCTTGACCTGGGTCTTGGCGGCCCATGCCACTTTCTGTTCAAAGGAGCTCATCCGGTCGGACTGAGCTTTCTGAGCGGCCTTTTCCTTGGTTTCCTGAGCCAGGTCTGCCTGCAGTTCGTTGTACTGCGCCTGGTTGATCGAGCCATTGGCGCGGAGCATTTCGAGCAGCTTGGCGTCGACAGCTGCACTGGCCGGAGTACTCAGAGCCAGCATCATGCCGGTGAGGCTCACTCCGGTAAGTGTAGAAACAAGACGCATAAGGTTCTCCCTGTTGAATAAGATGGGGGAGGCTCAGGCGCCCACCCCTGTATTGGCATGTCTTCGGAAAGGGCCTGAATAGACAGGTTCTGGGGTTCCGGAAAACAGGCGCAAGTATTGCGGGGGCGAATGACAGATTAATGTCGAATTAGTGGCACTGCGGTTAAGTAATTGAGAATAAAAGGATCGCCACGGCCTTGGTGAATTGAGTGGCGGGCCTTCCTTGGGGATACTGGGTACCTTGAAACAGCGAGTCGAAACCGTGACCAGCCTGTACAGCCTTGCTCATCTGCGTGACCTGCCGGCGGCTACCTGGGATGCCTTGGTGCCGCCCGGCCAACCGTTCCTGCGCCATGCGTTTCTCAGTGCCATGGAGGACAGCGGCAGCGTCGCGCACAACACCGGCTGGGCCGCCGAGCACCTGGTGCTGGAGCGTGACGGGCAGGTGCGGGCGCTGCTGCCGGCGTACCGCAAGTGGCATTCGTTTGGCGAGTATGTGTTCGACCATGGTTGGGCCGATGCCTGTGAGCGGGCCGGCATCGCCTACTACCCCAAGCTGCTCGGTGCCGTGCCGTTCAGCCCGGTCAGCGGCCCGCGCCTGCTGGCCGCCGACCCTGCCGACGCCTTGCTGGTGCTGCAGGCGTTGCCGGAGTACCTGGGCAAGGGCGGGTTGTCCGGGGCACACATCAACTTCACCGACCCGCAGCTGGATGCGCAGATGGCCGCGGTGCCGGGCTGGATGGAGCGGCTGGGTTGCCAGTTCCACTGGCGCAATCATGGCTACCGTGACTTCCAGGACTTCCTCGACAGCCTCAGCTCACGCAAGCGCAAGCAGATGCGCAAGGAGCGTGAGCAGGTAGCCGGGCAGGGCATCGATTTTCGCTGGTACCACGGCGCGGAGCTGGACCAGGCGCAGTGGGACTTCGTCTACCGCTGCTACGCCAACACCTACGCAGTACGCCGGCGTGCGCCTTACCTGACGCGCGAGTTTTTCAGCTTGCTGGCGGAGCGCATGCCCGAGGCACTGCGCGTGGTGATGGCGCGGCAAGCTGGGCGGGACGTGGCGATGGCCTTGAGCCTGGTGGGCGGCGACAGCTTGTTCGGGCGTTACTGGGGCTGCCTGGACGAGTTCGACCGGTTGCATTTCGAGACCTGTTTCTACCAGGGCATGGACTTTGCCATCGCCGAGGGCCTGCAGCGCTTCGATGCCGGGGCACAGGGCGAGCACAAGCTGATACGCGGGTTCGAACCGGTGCTGACGCGGTCGTGGCACTACCTGCTGCACCCGGGGCTGCGCCGGGCGGTGGAAGATTTCCTGGCGCAGGAGCGGGAAGGGGTGCGCGCGTATGCCGAGGAGGCCCGGGGGATGCTGCCCTATCGCCGGGACTGATCCATTCATATTGCCTGTGCTGGCCATTTCGTGGGTGAACCCGCTCCCACAGGTACTGCACAGACCATGAAATTTGTGCGGTCCCTGTGGGAGCGGGTTTACCCGCGAAGAGGCCGGTGCAGGCGTCAGTCGACCCCGACAAAGCCCCCGGTCTGGTGATGCCACAAGCGGGCATACAGGCCTTGCTGCGCGAGCAGTTCACTGTGGCTGCCACTCTCGACGATGCGCCCCTTGTCCAGCACCACCAGCCGGTCCATGCGCGCGATGGTCGACAGCCGGTGGGCAATGGCGATCACCGTCTTGCCCTGCATCAGCGTCTCCAGGCTTTCCTGGATGGCGGCCTCGACTTCCGAGTCCAGCGCCGAGGTCGCTTCGTCCATGATCAGGATCGGTGCATTCTTCAACAGCACCCGGGCAATGGCGATGCGCTGGCGCTGCCCGCCCGACAGCTTGACCCCGCGCTCGCCCACGTGGGCATCGAAGCCGGTGCGGCCCAGTGCATCCGACAGCTGCGGGATGAACTCGTCAGCCCGCGCCCGGCGCACCGCTTCGAGCAGCTCGGCCTCGCTGGCACCCGGGCGGCCGTACAGCAGGTTGTCGCGAATCGAGCGGTGCAGCAGCGAGGTGTCCTGGGTGATCATGCCAATCTGCGCGCGCAGGCTGGCCTGGCTGACCTGGGCGATGTCCTGGCCGTCGATGAGGATGCGCCCGCCCTGCACGTCGTACAGCCGCAGCAGCAGGTTGACCAGGGTCGACTTGCCGGCCCCGGACGGGCCGATCAGGCCGATCTTCTCGCCCGGGCGAATGTCCAGGTTCAGCCCTTCGATCACGTTGGCCGCCTGGCCATAGTGGAAATCCACGTCATCGAAGCGTACCGCGCCGCGGCTGACCTGTAGCGCCGGCGCGTTGGGCGGGTCGGTGACGGTAACCGGCTGGGCGATGGTCTGCAGGCCGTCCTGGACCATGCCGATGTTCTCGAAGATGCCGTTGACCACCCACATGATCCAGCCCGACATGTTGACGATGCGGATCACCAGGCCGGTGGCCAGGGCGATGGCGCCGACCGTGATCAGCGACTGGCTCCACAGCCACAGGGCCAGGCCTGTGGTGGTGACCACCAGCAGGCCGTTGAGGGTGGTGATGACCACGTCCATGCTGGTGACCACGCGCGCCGCCAGCTGGGTTTTCTCGGTCTGTTCGCTGATCGCTTCGCGAGCGTATTGCCGCTCGTGGTCGGTGTGGGCGAACAGCTTGAGGGTGGCGATGTTGGTGTAGCCATCGACGATACGGCCCATCAGCTTGGAGCGCGCGTCGGAGGAAATCACCGAGCGTTCCTTCACCCTGGGCACGAAGTAGAACAGCGCGGCGATATAGCCGACGATCCACAGCAGCAGGGGCAGCATCAGGCGCCAGTCGGCCTCGGCGAACAGCACCAGCGAGGTGATGGCGTAGATCAGCACATGCCACAGTGCATCCACCGCCTGCACGGCGGAGTCACGCAGCGAGTTGCCGGTCTGCATGATGCGCTGGGCGATACGCCCGGCGAAGTCGCTCTGGAAGAAATTCAGGCTCTGCTTGAGCACGTAGGTGTGGTTCTGCCAGCGGATCAGGCTGGTCATGCCGGGGGTGATGGTCTGGTGCACCAGCAGGTCGTGCAGGCCGAAGAACAACGGCCGCAGCAGCAGGATGACCACCAGCATCCAGACCAGCTCGCCACTGTGCTCACTGAAGAAGTTGGCGTTGGGCGTGCCCTGGGCCAGGTCGATGATGCGGCTGAGGTAGCTGAACATCGCCACCTCGATCAGCGAGGCGAACAGGCCGACCACCAGCAGGGCCAGGAAGCTCGGCCAGACCTGGCGCAGGTAATACAGGTAGAACGGCCATACCCGGCTGGGGGGCGCTTCGCTCGGCGCGTCGCGAAAAATGTCGATCAGTTGCTCGAAACGGCGGTACAGCATGGGTGACGACACTCCTGTTCCATCCGACCCCAGGCGGTTTCACGTCCCTGTGAAGCCTGTGGTCAGTCGATGCGTTTGGCCGACTTGATGTACACCGGGTCGGCCGGTACATCGCGCATGCCTTTCTTGATGGTGGTCGGCGAGTTGACGATCTGGTCGACCACTTCCATGCCCTTGGTCACCTTGCCGAACACGGCATAACCGGCGTCACGGCCCGGGTTGAGGAAGTCGTTGTCGGCTACGTTGATGAAGAACTGGCTGGTGGCCGAATTCGGGTCCGAGGTGCGCGCCATCGACAAGGTGCCGCGGGTGTTCTGCAGGCCGTTGCTGGCTTCGTTCCTGATCGGGTCCTTGGTGGGTTTCTGCACCATCTGCTCGGTGAACCCGCCGCCCTGGACCATGAAGCCCGGAATCACGCGGTGGAAGATGGTGTTGTTGTAGAAGCCGCTGTCGACATAGCTGAGGAAGTTCTTGGTACTGATCGGCGCCTTCTCGGCATTCAGCTCGATTTCCACCTGGCCGAAGCTGGTGTCCAGCACAACGTGCGGGGTCTTGTCGGAGGCCATGACGCTGGTGGCAAAGGCGACCGAGCAGGCGGTGAGCAGAAGTTTTTTCAGCATGGGCTCAAAGATCCTTGAGAGGTGGAAGCGGCTGCAAGGAATTGCAGCAGGGTCTGGTTGAAGACCTCGGGTTGGTCGAGGGGCGTAGCGTGCCGGGAATCGTCGATGACCACCAGCCTGGCGTGGGGCATCAGGGCGACATAGCGTTGTTTCAGTTGTATCGGCGTGTAATCGTGGTCGGCGGCGATCACCAGGGTAGGACAGTGAATCTGCCCGATGCGTTCCTGCACGCCCCAGTCGACGATGGCGTCGAAGCTCTTGAGGTAGGCGCGTTTGTCGTTGCGTGCCCAGCGCTGGGCCATTTCCTGGCGCAGTTCGGCCTGCTCGGGCTTGGGGAACAGCCGTTCGGCCAAGCCCTTGCCGACGGTTTCGACGCTGAGCAGGCGCGCCAGGCCCCAGCGCTTCAACCACCAGGCCCAGTCACTGCTGCTGCGGCGCTTGACCTCGGGGGCGCTGTTGACGATGCACAGGCTGCGTAGCCATTGCGGATGGTCCACGGCGAACTGGAAGCCGATCATGCCGCCCATGGACAGGCCGACGAAGTGCACCGGGCCGGTCTCCAAGTGTTCGAGTAGGGCCAGCAGGTCGGCACTGAAGGTGGCGATCTGGTAGCCGTCGCGGGGCTTGTCGGAGCGACCATGGCCGCGGATGTCCATCAGGATGACCTGGTAGTGACGGCTGAGCGCCGGCACCTGCATCTCCCAGTCCTGGCAGCTGGAGCCCAGGCCATGCAACAGCACCAGCGGTTGGCCCTGGCCAAAAACCTGGTAATGCAGTGCACATCCTTCGTGTTCGAAATAGGCCATGGGCGCGGTCCTCTCAGGCTTGTGCGGGGGCTGCGAAGGGCACGTCCAGTGGCGCGGTGTCGAAATTGCGCAGCAGGTCGATGAGGATCTGCGTCGCCGGGCCCAGGGTCTTCTCTTTGCTGGAATAAAGGTAGAACAGTGGGTGGCGGCTGCCACCCTGGTCCAGTGGCAACGGCTTGAGCACGCCTTCGCGCAGCTCGCGCTCGATCATGTGCCGGGGCAGCCAGGCAAAGCCCAGGCCGCTGCTGACGAAGGTCGCGGCGGTGCCCAGGCTGCCGACTGTCCAGCGCTGCTCGGCACCGAGCCAGCCGACGTCGCGCGGCTGGGCGCGGCCGGAGTCGCGGATCACCACCTGCAACTGGCTTTCCAGGTCCTGGAAGGTGAGCTCGCGGCCCAGGCGGTGCAGGCTGTGCTCCGGGTGGGCGACGGCGACGAACTCTACTGCGCTCAGTTCGGCACCCAGGTAGCCGCCGATGCTGTAGCTGCTGATGGCCAGGTCGGCGATGCCTTCGTGCATCACTTCCTCGACCCCGGACAGTACTTCTTCACGCAGGCGCACCCGGCAGCCACGGCTCTGCGGCATGAACGCGGCCAGGGCGCGCACCAGGCGGGCGCTGGGGTAGGCGGCATCGACCACCAGGCGCACCTCGGCCTCCCAGCCCTGTTCCATGTGGTGAGCGAGGTCTTCGAGCTGGCTGGCCTGCTTGACCAGGTGGCGCGAGCGGCGCAGCAGCACATTGCCGGCCTCGGTGAGCACGGCCTTGCGGCCATCGATACGCAGCAGCGGCACGCCCAGTTGCTCCTGCATGCGCGCCACGGTGTAGCTGACCGACGACTGCGAACGGTGCAGTGCCTCGGCGGCCTGGGCAAACCCGCCGTGATCGACCACTGCCTGCAGGGTTCGCCACTGGTCAAGGGTTACGCGCGGCGCTTTCATGTTTCGCTCCTGTTGTCCTAAGCTGCGCTCTTTCAAGGAGAGCGGCCCATGAAGAAATGTTGTGCGGCAATACTGATGTGCCTGCCCCTCGGGGCCATGGCGTATCCCATCGATGTGGAAAAGGAACTGACCGGGGTCAAGCTCGACTACACCGCCTACGACACGGCTTACGACATTGGCGCCATCACCCTGAACAACTATGGGCAGGTGCCGGCTGCATGCAAGGTCACCTTCCGCAACGGCCCCGAGGCACCGCGGGTACGGCGGGTGAATGTACCGGCCGGGAAAAGCGTCGACGTCACCGTCAAGTTCAACCGGCAGATCATCAAACTGCGGATCGCCTTGAGCTGTAGCGCGGAATAAACTGATAAATCGATTGATTGCACCCACTTTTTACGCTTTTTTATCGATAGGTCAAGCCTTAATCTCACCTCCATCGAATCGCAACCCTTTTTGCCGATGGAGGCACCCATGTCCCGCGTACTGATCATCGAAAGCAGCGCCCGCCAGCAGGATTCCGTTTCCCGCCAGCTGACCCGTGACTTCATCCAGCAATGGCAGGCCGCCCATCCGGCCGACCAGATCAGCGTGCGTGACCTGGCGGTGAACCCGGTGCCGCACCTGGACGCCAACCTGCTGGGTGGCTGGATGAAGCCCGAAGAGCAGCGCAGCGCCGCCGAGCTGGAGGCCCTGGCCCGCTCCAACGAGCTGACCGATGAACTGCTCGCTGCCGACGTGCTGGTGATGGCTGCGCCGATGTACAACTTCACCATCCCCAGCACGCTCAAGGCCTGGCTGGACCACGTGCTGCGTGCCGGCATCACCTTCAAGTACACCCCCACCGGCCCACAGGGCTTGCTGACTGGCAAGCGTGCCATTGTCCTGACGGCCCGTGGCGGCATCCACGCCGGCGCCAGCAGCGACCACCAGGAACCGTACCTGCGCCAGGTCATGGCCTTCATCGGCATTCATGATGTCGACTTCATCCATGCAGAAGGCCTGAACATGAGCGGCGAGTTCCACGAGAAAGGCGTGAACCAGGCCAAGGCCCGGCTGGCAGCGGTGGCCTGAGGCGCAACGAATTCCCAACCCTGACACCTGGTTTTGCTCCTTTGGGTGTACCTGCCCGGCCATTGGCCGGGCTTTTTTATGTCTGTGCACATGCGCTCTGCTGTGGCTCTGTGTAGCGGCCTTGTGTCGCGAAAGGGCTGCGAAGCAGCCCCGGCGATTTGTGCTGCTGTGCTGAGATCCTGGGGCTGCTTCGCACCCCTTTCGCGACACAAGGCCGCTCCTACAAAGGCCGCGTGCGCTGCCGTCCTTACATTCCTCATGGTTGAACTCATCCCCCGCAACCCGCTAAGGTCGCGCCCTTGATCCCCGAGAGGCACCCATGGGCTACCTGATTATCGTCGCGCTGATCCAGGCGTTTTCCTTCAGCCTGATCGGCGAGTACCTGGCCGGGCACGTCGACAGCTACTTCGCCGTGCTCGCGCGCGTGGTGCTGGCTGGCCTGGTATTCCTGCCACTGACCCGCTGGCGCCAGGTCGAACCGCGCTTCATGCGCTCGATGCTGCTGATCGGCGCGCTGCAGTACGGCATCACCTACGTCTGCCTGTACCTCAGCTTCCGCGTGCTTACCGTCCCGGAGGTGCTGCTGTTCACCATCCTCACGCCATTGCACGTGACCCTGATCGAAGATGCCATGAACCGCCGCTTCAACCCCTGGGCCCTGGCGGCAGCGCTGGTGGCGGTGGCCGGTGCTGCGGTGATCCGCTTCGACACCATCAGCGGCGAGTTCTTCATCGGCTTCCTGCTGCTGCAACTGGCCAACTTCACCTACGCCGCCGGCCAGGTGCTCTACCGCCACCTGGTCGCACGCCACCCCAGCGACCTGCCGCACTACAAGCGCTTCGGCTACTTCTACCTGGGCGCGCTGATCGTGGTGTTGCCAGCCTTCCTGCTGTTCGGCAACGCCCAGCACCTGCCGAGCACCCACGTGCAGTGGCTGGTGTTGCTGTTCCTCGGCCTGTGCCCGACAGCGCTGGGGCTGTACTGGTGGAACAAGGGCGCCTGCCTGGTTTCCGGCGCGACGCTGGCGGTGATGAACAACCTGCATGTGCCGGTAGGCTTGCTGCTGAACCTGCTGATCTGGAACCAGCACGAGCCATTGGGCCGGCTGTTGCTCGGTGGGGCGGTGATCCTGGCGTCGGTGTGGATGAGCCGCCTGGGTAGCCTGCCGTTATCAGGCAAAGCATGGCGCAGCTAGCTATGACACGTTCGTTACTGGGCCCGAAACCCGTCGGTGGCTACCCGATAATCAAAAAAATAAAAACCGGAGACCGGCGTGAAGCTAGAAACGCGAAGTATCGAATTTGTCCCACACGCTGAGCGTTATGGTACGCCCAAACGGTTGTTCACCATCTGGTTCAGCTCCAATTTCCAGATAACCGCCCTGATGGTCGGCACCCTGGGCGTCGCCTTGGGGCTGAGCCTGGGCTGGACCTTGCTCGGCCTGTTGGTCGGCAACCTGATCGGCACCGTGTTCATGGCCGCGCACTCTGCCCAGGGCCCGCACCTGGGCGTGCCACAGATGATCCAGAGCCGGGCCCAGTTCGGCGTCCATGGTGCGGCGCTTCCGCTGTTGGTGATGGTCACCGCCGCAGTCCTGTTCCTCGCCGCCAGCGGCGTGCTGATGCGCAATGCCCTGCAGGCCCTGGTGCCGATGAGCGATGACCAGGCCATCGTGGTGGTCGGGGTACTGACCTTTGTCATCGGCTTTGTCGGCTACGAACTCATCCACCGCCTGGGGGCGTGGATGAGCCTGTTGTCCACGCTGGTGTTTGCCGGCGCCCTGGTGCTGATCCTGCTGCACCCTGGCGACATGGCAACCACGACGGCGGTGAGTACCGGCTTTTCGTTCACTGCGTTCAACCTGATCGTGGCCCAGTCGGCCTCGTGGACGCTGGGCTATGGCCCCTATGTGGCTGATTACTCGCGCTACCTCCCGGCCAACGTCAACCCACGCGCCACGTTCTGGGCCACCTACTGCGGTTGTGCGCTGGGCTCCTTCGCCATGATGGCACTGGGCGCGCTGGTTGCCGTGGAACTGCCCTCGGCCCTGGGCCATGACCCGGCCACAGCCATCGCCGCCCTGTTTGGCCCGTGGGCGCCGTTGGCGCTGGCAGTGATTGCGCTGGGGGTGATCCAGTACAACGTCCTGTGCCTGTACAGCGCCTATATGTCGTCGGTCACGATCTTTGGCGCGTTCAAGACCATCCGCCGCGTGACTGCGACGGCCAAGGCCTTGGTAATGGCTGGCCTGACCGCAGCGGCAACGGTGATTGCCGTCGCCACCCAATACAATTTCGATACGTTCTTTGCCGACATCCTGATCGGCCAGCTGTACCTGCTGATCCCATGGAGCGCGATCAACCTGGTGGATTACTACTGGGTGTGCCGTGGCCACTATGATGTGGGGGCGCTGTATGACGCCAAGGGGCGTTATGGCTGCTTCAATCGTCGGAGCCTGGCGGTGTATGCGGTGTCGATCATCGGTACCATCCCGTTCATGAAGCTGTCGTTCTATACGGGCTTTGTGGCTGAGTGGCTGGGGGCGGATATCAGTTGGGCGATGGGGTTGATTCTGGCTGGCGCGTTGTACTGCATGGTTCACAGCCGGGAAAGCAAGCCGCTTTTGGCAAACAAGGAATGCGGTTCCCTGACGCGGCCTTGAAAAGGGAAGGGGCTGCAAAGCAGCCCCGGTAAACTCAAACCTCGTTCATTTCTTCAAGGCGGCGCGGCATTGGCTCTGGCGTCGCACGCCCCGCCAACCCCACCCGCATGTCATTGCCACTCGGCTGCTGATACAAGCTCAGCCCAAACTCCGGCAACACCGCCAGCAAGTAATCGAAGATATCCCCCTGGATCCGCTCGTAATCCGCCCACACCGTGGTAGTGGTAAAGCAGTAGATCTCCAGCGGCACGCCCTCGGCGGTGGTCTGCATCTGCCGCACCATGCAGGTCATGTTCGGGTGCACGTTGGGGGGGCTTCAGGTAGGCCAGGGCAAAGGCGCGGAAGGTGCCAAGGCCTCGTTCCAGTGCTGCAGCTTCTGGCGCTTGCCGGCCAGGTAGGCGGCCAGCAGATGCACCTGGCTCAGGCGGTGTTCTTCTCGGTTATAGCGAAATGCGTAGAAAGATTTCACCCACGTGCTGTTTTGACCAATGACGAGAAGTCGGACTGGGGCTATGCACCGTCCATTCAGACGGCCCCAATGTGCTCAATGGCATAATCAGCAAGCCAAAGTCGCACAACTGATACGATCAGACTCCCGCAATTCTTAAGCTCGATACCATTCTGAAACTAGCGGTATCCGGCAACGTCATGGTTCGTTTTAGGGCGAAATATCTATCAGGCTGCATGTGGCAACGCTCACAAAGCAATGGACTTCATGCTCAACCTCGACTTGAAACTGAAGAAATTGCCAGACTGGTCTCGAATTATGTGCTGGCAGGCATCGTTTATGAAATCTACGTCAACGGTCTAGGTGAGTTGCGGGAAACACCCAAGGCCGGGGAGTTCGCAAGGCCGTTGGCCTTTGTCGCCAAAGAAAAATACGGGGATGTGAGGGACTTCATTCGCGCCAAGCTTGACGCGGCCCCTGCGAATTTCTTCTTCTCGCCTGAAGATCAACGGTGCTGTCTGGTCGAGGTGCGATCGGAGCCCGCAGGCGGGTCACACGCTGATTATGATGAAAAGCGGATGCTGACCTCGAGTACCTTGGATGGTCAGGAGATTTTGGTGGCAGCGGAGCCTGGAGACGATGATTTTTCTGTTCGGTATCGATAGCCTTGCCGGGCTAAAGACATCCTATGACAACATTGCCATCAGCTGTCAATTCCGCATTGAGTGCTGGGCTTGAAGCGTTAGCGCTTGTGAGAGCCGAGGCTCATTTCTACATTCCTGACAATCGCTGGATTAACCTTGGCGTGGAGCTGGATGTACCCCCAAGTGGGCTGAATAGGTGGGTCCGATTTGCACTTGAACGCTGCTAGCAGCGAGATGCATCGCTGCTGGTCGTCTGCTCTCTGTCAAGGCTCGCTTCCAAGAGCAGCCAATTCAATGTGCTTCGGCACTCTAAATAGGTAACTCTGGCTGGCCTAAGGTAAAAAAATCCTGTCTAATGGTGGCTTGAAGCCATCACAATTTACACGTCGGGTAATACAATGCAAGGACGTAAAAGCAACAGTTTTCGGCTATTGGATGCAACTGTTCATCTGGTTTCCCAAAATCACTATACACGTGACGAAGCGCCATCAAATACGATCCGCTTTTCATTAAACGAGAACGATAATAATGATTCAACTTGGGTAACTATACTAATTGGACGAAATGGAATAGGAAAAAGCCGATTCCTAGCAGCCATTGCGGATGTTTTTTATAGGCTGTCTGAGTCAACAAAAATTCCATCTCGTAACAGGTCTGAGGTGGTTTTGCGATATTTGGCTAATGGTGCTGAAGTTTGTTTGAAATCATTGAATGGTAAGTTCAAGATTCATGTGAATGGAGAACCTGTGAGTGATCTCGGAAAAGTTCCAGTTCCGAGTAAGGTTATAGCCATTACCACGACGCCCTTTGATAAATTTAGGATCTCGAATTTGAGGGCGAATGCAGTTTTTGGGTCTTCATCAAACTGTTATGAATATCTTGGTCTTCGTGATCGCTCCGGCAGAGCTTATGCACTAGCACCTCTAATGAGAGCGGTTGAAGGACTGTTCAACTTATCGAGCGAGCGAGCTAGGCGACTGGATCGAATTGCGGGGGTTTTTAATTTTCTAGGGTTTGAACCTCGAATAGAAGTGACATACAGGGCAAAGGCTAGTCTTTTATCGGAACTATTGGAAGATGATCCATTAAAGTTTAGTAAATCGCTCAATCAGTATGCTCCTTACGGCGGGGGTGTCAGCGATGAGGACTACCAGGCGTTAATAAAAGCAGCAAGGATTTTTGTCGCTAAAAGCTTAGATGGGCATACTGTTTCGATAGGCTCAGACTTTGAGACGCATGAAAATGATGGAGGGTTGTATTCTCTTCTTGAGCCGCTAAGAAAACTTAGGGTCATCTTGCCTGTTGGCGTTTTGATCAATCGCCAAGACGGAATTAAAGTCGATCTCTTGAGCGCCAGTTCGGGGGAGATGAGTTTAGTAACTGCATTTCTTGGCTTGGCTTCAGTGATCCAGGATGGCAGCTTGATTTTAATTGATGAGCCTGAAGTGAGTTTGCATCCTGAGTGGCAGTCGGGATATATTGATCTGTTGCAGAAAACGTTTGCGGACTACAAAAACTGTCACTTTGTAATCGCCACGCACTCGCCTTTAATAGTCGCCGATATTGATGCGAGCAACTCCAACGTGGTAGTGATGGAGCGCAATGCGAGTGCTGATATCGAATCTACGGATATATCTGGAAAATCCTCAGATCATATCTTGGCAACAGCTTTCCAGACCCCAGGGAAAAATAACCTTTACCTTCGGCAAGAAATCATTAAAGCACTACGCCTGGCTGCCGACGGCGAGGTACGATCAGAAGAGTTTCAATCTACTGTTGACTGGCTGGTTGGCCTGCTGCCAAAACTTGACGATGAGCCATCCGTCTCAAGAGTCATAATGAACTTACAAGAAGTGGCTATCGATGCAGGGGATGAGAAATGATCATTCCAATTGATTATTGTGAGGCAGATCAAGCCATAGTCACAGCTTTTAGCAACTTGGCGGATGATTGCAAGGATCCAGGCTATTGGTCGGATAAGGGCTTAGAAAAGCTTAAGAGCCGAATCAAAGATCATTATATTACGGTGCAAAAGACGCGGTGCTGTTACTGTAATAATCTCATTCTCTCTAGGAATCATAGGGTTTGGGATGTAGAGCATATAGCTGCCAGAGCCAAGCACGTTCGCTTTATGTTTGAACCCCGAAATCTTGCAGCCTCGTGCCCAGATTGCAATTTGAGTAAAGGCGATAAGGAGGTTTTGGTAAATCCTAGTAGAAAGACCTATCCGACCGCCTCCAAGGATTTTAAGATAATTCATCCTCACTTTGATAGATATGAAGATCACATATCCTGTAGGGAGTTTATATATATCCCATTTACAAATAAAGGGAAGTTTACAATATACGCATGCGATTTGTTGAGGTTCACAGTTGATTTTATGGGAATGAAAGGGAGCGCAGCAGATAAAAGCTTTGAAGAGGAGGTTGATGCAGCCTTCAATGCGAAAAATGAGCCCGGTCTAGCCGACATTGCTCTCGAACTGATAATGCTTCAGATTCCAACAAATCAGTGATATTACACCGTTTATATGGCGTCAATATGGAATTTCTATCGGACTCTTGGCAGTTCTCTTAGCACGACTTATGCTAATGTCATTTTGACAGCCTGGCAGAGTCAGGCAGCGACAGGGGAGTCCTGATGGCCATCATCGTACGCGTCCTCAAAGCGAGGCATGGAGACTGCATCCTCGTTAGCCACGAAGGGCCTAATGGCGTCTTCAATCTTCTGATAGACGGCGGAACATCGACAACCTTCAGGCACGGGCCTCGACAGCTCTATGCTGGTGCGCTGTGCGTAACCCTTGATGAATTGAAGGCCAAGCAGCAGAACATTGACCTGGCAATTTTGACCCACGTTGATGACGATCATATCAATGGCCTAATCAAGGCTTTTGAGAAGCCTGGTTATCTAGGTAAAATGGTCAAATCTATTTGGTTCAACTCTTCGCGATTGATTACTCGCTATTTCAATGTTTCCGAAATTCCCGAGAATGACATAAAACTTCTTGATGATTCTCCCCTGACATCGGTAAAGCAAGGGAAGGATCTGGAAGAGCTACTCGACAAGATTGGCTGCGTTCGTACTCCTCTGGTAATGGCTGGGCAAACCCATGAGGTAGGCCCTTATAACTTAAAAGTTCTGTCTCCTGACCGGAAACAGCTTGAAAAGCTATTGCATGTGTGGCCGACAGAAGTTGATTCGGGTAAGACTTCATCCCATGATAATGACTATCAGTTGTCGCTGGAAGAATTCTGGCAAGATGATAAATTTCAGTCGGATACTTCAGTATACAATGGAAGCTCAATTGCTTTCTTGCTCGAAGCTGATGATAAACGTATGCTTTTTTTGGGCGATGCTCATGAAGGTGTGGTGTGTGAAAATTTACGGGCGAGTGGGCACAGCAAAACGAATAAGCTTAAGTTGGATCTGGTGAAGCTGTCGCATCACGGTAGCCAATACAATACCAGTAGCGAGTTACTGCAACTGCTGGAGTCTCCGATTTATATTATTTCCACTGATGGAACGAAGCACGGACTTCCAAACAAAAGGACAATTGCTAGGATTATTAAAGACACGCAAGGCAAGATACTTTTTAATTATGGGCATGTAATCGCGCCGCTGCTTTTGGAAAATGAGCTTGAGGAGTATTCCTCTCGTCTAGAAGTGCTCGATAATGATATTAGACTCTAATAATACAGTTTCGGAGATTATGCAGTCATACTGCGTAATGGTAAATGGCGGCAGTGGTGTTCTGATGAACGCTATGACGCAGGAATATTCTTATGTGCTTACAGCCCGGCACGCTATTGTTGCGGAAGCAGTCCGAAATATGGTAGTAGACCATAATGGCCATAAGATTGAAGTACTAGATGTATTGGTTTTTCCGAAGGTAGGTCAGGAGGAGCCACTAGATTGCGCCATACTGAAAATCACTCATCAAGCCGGGTTGTCGCAAAAAACTTGGAATGCCTCGCATTTGCCTCAGGAAGCCAACCTGACCTTAGTGGGACTCCCTGAAACCGAAAGGACAAGCGCAACGCCAATTAAACAATGGATTGGACACTCCGCCAGTGTAGCCAATGAACTGATAATACTCGCGTTAAGAGGCATTCCACCCAAGGATGTAATTCAAGGCATGTCCGGAGGTGGGGTGTACCATGTAAGTAATGGTTACCCGTATCTTGTTGGAGTTGAATTCGAGATGGAGGCTACTCGACTGGATCAGCAGTTCGGTCGTGTGAAATGCTACAGTCTCATAAAGTACAAGGAGCTCGCCGCTCTGCATTCAAGCGCGCCAATAATTCCACCGTATATGGCCTGCTTCTCAGAAGTGCGTGAAATGATTTTCTCTTTTAATGTTATTGATCCAGTCAACGTGCATCATTTGAAAGCTGCATTGAATGGTTTCGCTGAATCTTTAATTGCAAATGGAATGCCACCTCCTTTTGAAATCATGAAACAGTACGACGCCCAGCTTCTGATGGGGGGCCGATCCCCTGGTGAGCTAGAGGGGCGTGAGCTATGGGTAGCCTATTTAGAGTTTATCGTGATTTCCGCGCTCATCGATGGTGCTGGAATCGCTGATATCGATTATATCACCGGAATTGAGAAGAAGCGTCGCCTCTTATATACAAGCGATAACTCTAATTGGATTGGCCGTTTGGATGAAGTCCTTAGAATAGCGCGTAAGCTACTTGACAAGAATGGCACCCTGATAATCGCTTCGCCTGACGCAGCAGCAAAGCCCTTTCCGCCAGGTTTTTTACTCAAAAATGTGATTAATAATATTGCGACTGTCCCGAGCCAAGGCCCGTTTTCAATTAGCGAGGTTGAAAGCTCAATTTATACCAGCTATAAGCTGACTCACCTTGAAGGGCTTCGTACTCGGTGCGTAATTGATAACGAATATGAGTACCGAGGCTTAGCTCCTGGCAGGGATCAGTTGCAGATGTTCAGGGATAAGTTGAATGAGATTATTACCTAGAGGCTATGATTTTGATTTTATAAGCTCTGAGTTTGAGGATATTGATTTTCTCATGTTTTGCTCAGATGATTCGCTTTCTTTTATTTCCTGTATCGTATGTTTGTGCAAAGACCCGTCAGCAATCGTGAAAAGCTGGCGGGTAATCCAGAATCTTGTTTCGGTTCACCACCAGCCACCTGGAAATCTTGCCGCGTGGAACGTCTACATCGCTTTTGTGACTTGCGGAAAAGTTCCTATTTGGGACAAATATCTAATAGAAAATAATAAATACGCTGCTCGCAAATTGATCGTTGATGGCCTTCCTAAATTACCCACGCTTAAGCAATTGACTAAACTTCTGCAGGAGCAACTGCTTGGCGCAGATTTGACCCTTGATCCGCGTGCCACGCAGACCCGAGAACCATTGTTGTCGCTGGATGAGTTCGTGCGAGGCACGCCATTAGATCAGAAGGTTGAATCCAAAGAAAAGCGAGCGGCAATGATTAATAAAATTATAGAATCTTTAAATAAAAATGAAAATCAAAAAAGTTGAAATAGAAGCGTTTCGCGCTTACAAGCTGAAGTCAGAAGGAACGTTTGACTTTACGAATGGTGGCGATATTCCTGCTGATTTCGTTGCGATATTTGCCCCGAATGGTTTTGGTAAAAGTTCATTTTATGATGCGGTAGAGTGGGCCGTCACGAATCATTTGGAACGTTTAGGTGGGGAATACAATAGAGTTAATTACGAAGGTGCAGCCCGCGCAACTAAGGAGCTTGAGAAGGGGCAGGAGATACTTCGGAATAAATACGTCGACAAAAAAGTAAGAACTCGGGTAGTAGTGTCCACTACTCGACCTAAGCCCTTTGCACGAGAATTGGGCACAATACGGACAAACGGGCGCGACCTGCGCTTTAGTGACAGAGGTCGTGAGAACGATTATTTTCGGCGTGTCATTTTAAGTCAGGATGAGATTGATAGGTTTCTCCGAGAGGAGAAACCTCACGGTCGTTATACCAAGTTTATGGAGAGTTTCGGTGGAGAGACTGAGGAAGCTCGCAAGGAATTGACCGCACTCATAGTTGACAACAAGGCTGAATTGTTGGCCCTGGAAAGCCAGCGTGAGGCCATGATCTTAGAACTTAATCAGCCGGTTGATTTATCTATTTTTGAGAGCTTCAATGCTTTGGCATCGCAGCTAAACGCTGCTGGTGAAAGCATTCTCCTTGCCGACGAGAGTTTTTCCGCTCAAACGGAACACGCACTCAACGCGAGCCTCGTGTCCAGGCAGCATGAGTTGAGCGTTGAGCAGGATACGAACGCACGGGCGGTAAATACTCTCGCGGATAGGTTAGCCAAAATACCCGAAATTGAACTTCATAGCAAACTTCTGTCGCATCAAACAGCTAACCTGGCTCGGCTTTCTCAAGGCGTCATCGATGCTGATAGTTATCAAACACTCCTAAATGGCCATGCCAAGAGTACTACTGATCTTCAGGAAGCCAGTCAAAGCTTGGCGCGCGTCAGGGAAATTACAGAACATTCTGGTATTTACCTGCAGTCTGAATCACGCCTTCAGGAAATCACGCAGCGGTTAAAGACGCTGGAGGAAAGTCGGGCAGGTGATCGTGCTCAGTTGTCAGGGCTCGCTAAAGCCCTAGAGAACACGAAAAAAGAACTTATAACAGCTGATGAACGAACTGCATTTCTAAGAAATTCCATTGATAATGCTGGGCCAACTTATGCAGAGTTAGCAACCCAGCGTGCGCGAGTGGAGGTTGTTTCACAGCAGATTGCTGAGAAAGAAGTAGCGATTCGGCTAGATCAATCAAAACTCGATGCAGTCGTATTTGATTTGGGTCAGATGTCTGGCTTGAAAATAACTGCGGAATTTGTTCTGTCGGGAGGTGAAGGTGCCAAATATCTAGATATGGAAAATCTAGAGCGTTTGACGAGATGCTTCAGTGAGCTGAAATCCATCGAAACCCATAACAAAACTGTGCATGCCACACAAACAGCTTTAGCAGAGCAGATGGGTGTTCACGAGCGCTTAATTTCTGCAGGTCTTGAGTACCTCAGTGCATGGCCGTCTAATATTTGTCCGTTGTGCAATGCGCCTCACGAAGATGCAGGCCGGCTCAGGGAAAAAGTTAAATCCCAGACTTTATTGTCGCGCCTCAGTCAGGAAAATAGCGATCTGCTGGCACGTTCTGAAGCACGTCGCAAGCACCTTTTGAAAGAGATGCAATCTATCATTCGAGTTGCAGAGGAGTCGCACGTAAGGCAACTAGCTGATATTCAAGTTAAATCGACAGAACTGAGCAGTAGACTCGCTCTGATAGCCCGTGAAAGATCTGCTCTTGGGGTGGAGCAGCGTGCGTTAGAAAACAGAATTAGTGTGCTCGATAAAAGCGTCTGGAGTCTTGAGCAAGATGAGCTTTTGAGCCGGTCCCGAGGGGAGATCGCTCAGCTTTCTAATAAACGATTAACGTTGCTCAAGCAACAAACAGAACTGAATCAGCAGATTTTTCAGCTCAATCAGCAAATTTCGCAAGCAGATTCGAATCTGCAAGCGCTGATAACGGAAGAAAATAATTTAAAGTCTCAGGCATCCTATATGCTGGTGGCCAACTATCTCGTCAATAGAGGTGTAAATTCAAACCAGTTAGGTGCGTACTGTCAGATTGAGAATAATAAATTCGAATCTCAGCTTAGCAAGGCTAAGTCTGTAAGTGATGACCTGGCGGCGCAATGCAATGCGCTCCATCAAAAAATGGCATCCGATGGGACGTGGATGAACTTTGTCGATCTCCGATCCCAAAAAGAAGCACTTGAACTGCAGTTAGCGCGCGCACAGTCTGCAGTCAGCGCTTTTTATGAAAGCCTTGCTGCGCTGATTGTGGTTCGGGTGGATGATAATCTAGAGAAAGTGAAGACGCTAATTAGTAGTGAGCTATACAACCGTCGATTACGAGCTGAGAACCTTGAAAAAGTTTCGAACGATTTCAGTCTGCTTTTAGAGTTGATGGCGTCTTTTAAGCCCTACATTAAGCGTCTTGCTCTCCAGGATGAGTTGGCAGAAGTTGAGGTCGGGCTTGAAAAAAGGATACAAGTTGATAAGCTCCTGACTGCTGAGCGGGCTGCCGTGATCGAGCAGCTGAAGTTATTGATTAATAATTTCTTCTATGAGGATCTTATTAATGTTATTTATAGAAAAATTGATCCGCATCCGGCCTTTAAGAAAGTAGAGTTCAAGCCCGATTTCGATTCTGATAAGCCTGGGCTAAATATTGTTGTTAGCGACGAAGACGGTGTATTGATTTCACCAATTCTCTACTTTAGCGCTGCGCAGGCTAATATCCTGAGCCTAAGCGTGTTTTTGGCGGGCGCACTTCACGCCAAGGATGATAAGGGCGAACCGGTTGATGTCGTTATGATTGATGACCCTATTCAGTCGATGGATTCCATAAATATTCTCTCTACTATCGATCTTCTGAGAAGTATCTGTCTTCAGTTCAAAAAGCAAATTATCATTTCTACACACGATGAAAATTTCTTTGGACTACTGCAGCGCAAAATTCCGGCTGAGATATTGGGGGCAAAATTCCTGCAGTTAGAGAAGTTCGGCGTAGTGGTGCCGGTCGAGCCATTCCACAATTAGCGATGACACAGGATGGGCGGACTCGTCCCTCCTGTGACTTCGTCACGCTCAGTGGAGAATAGCTAGCCTACGCAGACGACTGCTATCGCCCCGTCAGGATAGTGATTCCGGATTAGGCATGCGTCTTTCGATCGCGCAACACTTTGGATCACCAACGCAATGCATCTGGAGCAGCAATGAAACGGAATTTGACGTCAGTGCTCATATCCGACGATCCCATTTTTCAAGAGGCTGTGGAGGCAATGAAGCGCTATCACTAAGCCAAGGAAGCGTAAGCGCTCCCCCAGTGTCAGGATAGTTGTCACCTCGCCAGTTTATCTGAAACCAGGCCCCGGGGGGCGGAAAGAGAGCCGTTGTGCCATACTATTCCTCTGCCGAACTGTTCAAGATGCTGGGCCCTCACTCAGTCTGACGATGGCTGAAGTCGCCAGACATGAGGGCGTTACTGAAATGCCGATGTAATATCTAGGGCAAACGAGCCAGTGCCGAAGAATGCGTGGTGGTGACCGATCCCAAACATCCGACTGAAAGTTGGTCGGCAGAAATGAAATTCGCAGCTGTCGCGAATGTGCCAGCGTGTCCGAGATTGAGGTGGAATACTGCCATCGCAAAAGCTTGTATCCCGAGCAGATTGCTGCATGGTGGCAAGCGTTCCTGAGTGAGATGGGCCAAAAAGCGGAGCTCATGGTTGATCGGGAGCAAGCCCGTCAGGATCAGAAACGTATTAAACAACTAGGCGCTTTGAATGAGGTTCATGGAGTGCTTACGGCTATTTGACCGATTTACTTTGTCATCCTCCCGCGCCTGCTCTAACACAATCGGCGGCATTCCTTCTCGCCCACCTCGACCAGATTTCCCTGGAACAGCTTCGTGCCGTGGCGGCACAAGCGTTAAAGGTGCAGTCCTAGGTCGAGGCGGCGAGTAGGGGGATTCAAAACGATGAAACAATGCCTCACCCGTCGTTCAGTACGCATGGCTTGCGAGCGTTACATACTGTTACCCCTAACCGATAAAAAAATCAGATTTCGCCCCTTCCTTGTAGGCCATTTCCCAAAGATACTGCTACCCATTGTAGTGTTCTCAGTTGGCCTCTAGTCTCGGCTGGTCGTTGCAATCCAACGACCGGCTTTGACAGGCCGACTCAAATTACAATCCTCAGCTTTGCCCTCAATGGCGGCTGTGCGTGGGGCGCCTTCGGGCGCGCCGGGTTTCTCAATTTGACCGGTCTGTCAACCCGTGCACAGCTGCCACCCTTTGTTTGACAGCAAATGGCGGTAGTCCCAATCGCAAATTGAGGGTTACACCATGCTGAAGATAGTCCCCGACCCACCCTGCAACCTCCATTCCCTGGAAGACACGCTGCTGATGGCCGCCGATTACGCGCTATGCGCCGAAGCCGTTGCTCAGCAAGCCGTATTGATGCAACCGAAATCATCCGTCTCGGTGTTGATCATGACGTCGATGCACGAGCTAGAAGCCCTCCGCAGGTTGCTCGAATCGGCGCTGGCTCAAGTCCAAAGGTCAGCAGACCCGCAGACGTTGCATTAATCACATCATGATTCGCCTGGGGCTGCGCCTGGTGGGAGTCCGGCTTGCCGGCGGCAGGGCCAGCCCAGGCATCTGCAATTTCAGGGAGATGAACCAATGGCCATCGAAGAAACCCCAGTCACGGTGGGCAAAACCACCTTCTACCAAGGCGAAAACCAGACCCATCCCCTGTTTCGCATCGAGCCAGGCATCCCTTGCCAGAATGCCCGCGAACAGGCTTCAGAGCTGATGGGCTATGCCCGCGATTTGTCCATCGACGGACTGATGGAAGACAAACCCCAGCTACTTTGGGCCTCGCACTACCTTTGCGCCTTGGCCAAGGCCCTGCTCGATGATGCCGAACTGGGCATGATGAAAAGCGCTGATAACGCAGTCCAGCCGCGCCACTCTGAGCGGCCTTGAAAAGGGAAGGGGCTGCAAATCAGCCCCGGTAAACTCAAACCTCGTTCATTTCTTCAAGGCGGCGCGGCATTGGCTCTGGAGCCGCGCGCCCCGCCAGCCCCACCCGCATGTCATTGCCACTCGGCTGCTGGTACAAGCTCAGCCCAAACTCCGGCAACACCGCCAGCAAGTAATCGAAGATATCCCCCTGGATCCGCTCGTAATCCGCCCACACCGTGGTAGTGGTGAAGCAGTAGATCTCCAGCGGCACGCCCTCGGCGGTGGTCTGCATCTGCCGCACCATGCAGGTCATGTTCGGGTGCACGTTGGGGTGGTTCTTCAGGTAGGCCAGGGCAAAGGCGCGGAAGGTGCCGATGTTGGTGAGCTTGCGGCGGTTGGCCGACAGCTCGGCCACTGGCCCCATGGCCTCGTTCCAGCGCTGCAGCTCCTGGCGCTTGCCAGCCAGGTAGTCGGCCAGCAGGTGCACCTGGCTCAGGCGCTGTTCTTCTTCGCGGGTGAGAAAGCGCACCCCGGCGGCATCGATGAACAGGCTGCGCTTGATGCGCCGGCCACCGGACTGCTGCATGCCGCGGTAGTTACGGAACGACTCGCTCATCAGACGCCAGGTGGGGATGGAGACGATGGTCTTGTCGAAGTTCTGCACCTTCACCGTGTGCAGAGTGATGTCGACCACGTCGCCATCGGCACCGACCTGCGGCATTTCGATCCAGTCTCCCACGTGCAGCATGTCGTTGCTGGTCAGCTGCACGCTGGCGACGAACGACAGCAGGGTGTCCTTGTACACCAACAGCAGCACCGCCGACATCGCACCCAGGCCCGACAGTAGCAACAGCGGCGAGCGGTCGATCAGGGTGGCGACGATGACGATGGCGGCGAAGATCCACAGCATCATCTTGGCCAGTTGCACGTAGCCCTTGATCGAGCGGGTGCGGGCGTGTTCGGTGCGGGCGTAGATGTCGAGCAGGGCATCCAGCAGGCACGACAGCGCCAGGGTCATGAACAGCAGGGTGAAGGCCAGGGCGACATTGCCGAGGAAGTGCTGGGCGGTATCGGACAGCTCCGGCACCAGTTTCAGGCCGAACTGCAGCACCAGCGACGGCGTGGTCTGGGCCAGGCGGTGCAAAACCTTGTTGTTGCGCAGGTCGTCCAGCCACCTCAGCGCCGGCTGGCGGGCCAGCAGGCGGGCGCCATGCAGCACCAGGAAGCGCGCCAGGCGGCCGATGACCAGGGAGATCAGCAGCAGCACCGCCAGGCCAATGGCCGCGTGCAGCATTGGATGGCGGTCGAGGGTGCCCCACAGGTCGAGGGAGTCACGCCAGATTCGTTGGATATCCATGGGCTTGCGTACAGTCTTGTTGCCAAACGAAGCGCCATTAGAGCGCGGATAGCAATGAAGTTGCCAAAAGAAATTCGGCTAAGGCGGCAGAAAACGTTACCCTATGCAACTGAATTTCCCGCACTTGCCTGAGGTTACCTCCGTGTTCTCCCAATTCGCCCTGCACGAACGCCTGCTTAAAGCCGTGGCCGAGCTTAACTTTGTCGAGCCAACCCCGGTGCAGGCCGCGGCCATCCCCCTGGCCCTGCAAGGGCGTGACCTGCGCGTGACCGCACAGACCGGCAGCGGCAAGACCGCAGCTTTCGTGCTGCCACTGCTCAACCGCCTGGTCGACCTGCGCGAGCGCCGTGTGGAGATCCGCGCGCTGATCCTGCTGCCGACCCGTGAACTGGCCCAGCAAACCCTCAAGCAGGTGCAGCTGTTCTCGCAGTTCACCTACATCAAGGCCGGCCTGGTCACCGGTGGTGAGGACTTCAAGGAACAGGCCGCCATGCTGCGCAAGGTGCCGGACGTGCTGATCGGTACCCCCGGTCGCCTGCTGGAGCAACTGAATGCCGGTAACCTCGACCTGTCCCATGTGCAGGTGCTGATCCTCGACGAAGCCGACCGCATGCTCGACATGGGCTTCGCCGAAGACATGGAGCGCCTGTGCAAGGAGTGCGAGAACCGCCAGCAAACCCTGCTGTTCTCGGCCACCACCGGCGGCGCGGCGCTGCGCGACATCATCGGCAAGGTGCTGAAAGACCCGGAGCACCTGATGCTGAACAGCGTCTCGCAGCTGGCCGAAGGCACCCGCCAGCAGATCATCACCGCCGACCACGACCAGCACAAAGAGCAGATCGTGCAGTGGCTGCTGGCCAACGAGACGTTCGACAAGGCCATCATCTTCACCAACACCCGCGCCCTGGCCGACCGCATCTACGGCCACCTGGTGGCCAAGGATGTGAAGGCCTTCGTGCTGCACGGCGAAAAGGACCAGAAGGACCGCAAACTGGCCCTGGACCGCTTCAAGCAGGGCAGTTCCAAGGTGCTGGTGGCCACCGACGTGGCCGCCCGTGGCCTGGACATCGACGGCCTGGACCTGGTGATCAACTTCGACATGCCGCGCAGCGGTGACGAGTATGTGCACCGCGTGGGCCGTACTGGCCGTGCCGGTGGCGAAGGCCTGGCGATCTCGCTGATCACCCACAACGACTGGAACCTGATGTCGAGCATCGAGCGCTACCTCAAGCAGCAGTTCGAGCGCCGGGTGATCAAGGAAGTCAAGGGCACCTACACCGGGCCGAAGAAGGTCAAGGCTTCGGGCAAGGCGGCTGGCAGCAAGAAGAAAAAGGTCGAGAAGAAGTCGGGTGACAAGAAGGCCGCGGCCAAGCGCAAGCCAACCGCCAAGCCTAAGGCCAATGCACCGCTGGCCAGTTCCGATGGCCTGGCGCCGTTGAAGAAGCGCAAGGCGGCGGCGGAATAATCGGCGCCCCTCACAGGCTGATGCGTTCTTTGCAGGAGCGGCCTTGCGTCGCGAAAGGGCTGCGCAGCAGCCCCGAGATTCCCGCACTGACGCATCCATCCGGGGGCCGCTTTGCGGCCCTTTCGCGACGCAAGGCCGCTCCTACAGGGCGCACGCCGGCGGCAAGCGGTCAGTCAGCCTTGTTCTCTGCCGCTTTCAGCTCCTTGATCCGCTTGTCGATCAGCTGACACTTGTCGGGCAAGTCCTTGCTCGCCGTTCCCAGCTCCATTCCTTGCAGCTCGTCATTGATCTCCTTGGCCTTCTGCGGGTTCTGCTCGGTCAGCTGGGTAACCAACCCGGCCAGCTCTTCACGTTTCTGCGTCGCTTCCTCCGGCGTGCAGGCCCAGACGGGCAGGGCGCAGACCAGGGCCGTGGCGCAGGCAATGGGCAGCAGCGGTTTCATCCTTTGTACCTCCGGGGTGGTGATGCCCGGTGGAGGTATGCGCCTGGCCGTTAGTTCAGCGCCTTCGACCGATGGCCATACACCAGGGTTAACCGAGCCTTGGTCGATGGTCGGTCAGGTTGGTTCCGCTTCAAGCCGTAGTCCTTTTCCCAAAGCGTTCTGAAGCTATTGAAGAGCGATCGATTGCCCCCTAGCCTCGGCTTGAGTCAGGAGGTATCGTATGTACATATGTAAATACAGGGTGTCCCATGTTCTTTGAATGGGACGAGGCGAAGAACCAGATCAATATTCGCAAGCATGGCATCGATTTCAGCGATGTACCGGATATGTTCAATCATCCGATGCTGATTCGTCGCGATGACAACCCGGACCATGACGAAGAGCGCTGGGTCTGCCTGGGCTGGCTGAAGTGTCTGATAGGCGTGGTCGTGTACACGGAGAGGCAGGGTGATGTCATTCGAATCATTTCTGCACGCAAAGCCACCAGATGGGAGGCCAAACATTATGACCAAAGCATCGAAAACTGATTGGAGTCGCCTGGCCGGACAGGACGACCGAGCTATTGATACCTCGGATATTCCGGAACTGGATGAAAATTTCTTCCGCGAGGCTGAATTGCGAGTGCCAGCCAAGCAGGCAGTGACCATTCGCCTGGATTCCGATGTCCTCGCCTGGTTCAAGGGGCAGGGTAGCGGCTACCAGACCCGGATCAATCAGTTGTTGCGCCAGTACATGCAGGCGCAGCAGCGTCAACGCTGAGATCTTTCGGAACGCTTGGCAGTCACGACGGGTCCCACCCTGTGTACCCCTTCCGTCCACAGCAGGAGCCCATAGCCATGAGCATCGCCTACGACTGGGACCTGATCGAACGCTTGCTGCACGAAGTGCAGAACGGCGCCGGTCACAGCTTCACGCCACGCCCTTATGCCGAGCAGCACGCTGCGGCACTGGCCGCCAAGGGTGAGCCGGTGGGCGACCTGGACCACCTGAAAACCCGTGCCTGCGAATACGAAAAGCTGCTGTTCGAACGTGGCTACATCGAAAGCCGCCCCGAAGAGGATGGCGGCAACGGTGAGAATTTCGTGCTGACCGAACGCGGTTCGCGGCTGATGAGCCTGATCGACAGCAGCATCCCCGGCTTCGAGCACCCGCGCCAGGTGCTCGACGAGCAGGAGGATGCGCTGGACGAAACCACCTTCGAGCAGGTGTCGGCGAAGGCGCAGATTGCCTGAGGTCGTTTTGAGGCTGGCAAGGGCAGCCCTGGAAACCCGATAATCGGTAGCTTCCGAACACTGCCGAGCCCTTGCCCATGCCCATGATTACCCCGAAGGCCCGCCGATGAGCGCGGTCCGCAAGAACCCCGACGCCTTTGCCTTGCAGGTGATGCTGGGGCTGTGCCTGATCTGGGGCTGCCAGCAGGTGCTGATCAAGACCGCCGCTGTCGATATCGCGCCAGTGATGCAGGCGGCGCTGCGCAACGGCATTGCCGCCGTGCTGGTAGGGCTGATGTTGTGCTGGCGCGGCGGTTGGGGCCAACTCGGCAGCACCTGGCGTGCCGGGGTGTTGGCAGGTGGCTTGTTCGGCCTTGAGTTTCTGTTCATTGCCGAGGGGCTGAAGCTGACTTCGGCGGCGCACATGTCGGTGTTCCTCTATACCGCGCCGGTGTTCACTGCCTTGGGCCTGCATTTCCGCCTGCCCAGCGAACGCCTGCGGTTGCTGCAATGGCTGGGGATTCTGCTGGCCTTCGGCGGCATCGCCACGGCATTCGCCGGTGGCATGTCGTTCGAGCAGATGGATGGCCGTACCCTGCTGGGGGATGCCTTTGGCGTGATTGCCGGCCTGGCCTGGGGGGCGACCACCGTGGTGGTGCGCTGCTCGCGGCTGTCGGAAGCGCCCGCCACCCTGACCCTGTTCTACCAACTGGCGGTGGGCTTTGCCGGGCTGCTGCTGATTGCCTTGCTCAGCGGGCAGATCGGTGCGGTGGCGTTGACCCCGCTGGCAATCGGTAGCGTGCTGTTCCAGGGCATCGTGGTGTCGTTCATCAGTTACCTGACATGGTTCTGGTTGCTGCGCAAATATCTGGCGTCGAACCTGGCGGTATTTTCGTTCATTACCCCGCTGTTCGGGGTCACCTTTGGCGTGTTGCTGCTGGACGAGCCGTTGAGCATGAACTTCGTGATCGGCGCGTTGATGGTGCTGCTGGGCGTGGTCCTGGTGAGTGCCGAGCCGTGGGTGAAACAGCAACTGCGGCGGTTTGTCGGTTGAATTGCCGCCGTTGCCGGCCTGTTCGCGGATGAAACGAACAGGCCAGCACGGTAACAGCTATCAGGATGTGATCCTGGCCTGGCAGGCATTGTCCTGCTGTGCATTACCCGCCAGTTGCACCAGCCCACCGGCCACCACCAGCCCAGCCGCCGCCAGCATCAGCGCGGGTTGCAGCCCGCCACTGTAATGGCTGCTCAGCGCCGCCAGCAGCGGCCCGCTCAACTGCCCCAGGGCAAAGCACGCCGTCAGCAACCCGGCATTGCGCTGTGTCGCGTGCGGCGCCAGCTCTCGCGAACGTTGCATCACCAACTGCATGCAAGCCAGGAATGGCGCGCCACACAGCACCACGCCCAAGGCCAGCCCGACACCCCCGCCAATCAGGCAGGCCAGCACACCCAACCCTTGCAACCACAGGGTGACGGTCAGCCAGGTCGAAGTACGCCCGCCGCGGCGCAGGCTCACCAGCAGTACACCCAGTGCCGCCGCCAGGCCGAACGCCGGCCAGAACAGGTCGGCCAGCCACTGCCCGTGAAACTGCTGGCTGGCCATCTGCGACAGAAAGGTGGCCGGCAGGATGTAACCCACGCCATACAGCGCATACACCAGCCCCAGGCGGCTGATACCGGCATGGCGCGGGCCCTGCTGCGCAGACGGTGCGGGCGCTGCCTGCAGTGCCTGGGGTAGCCAGGGCCTGATCGCCAGCAGCATCAGCAGTGCCGCCACGGCATAGATCAGCCACAGCGCTGCCGAGCCCAGCCCCAGCCGATGTGCCAGCAGTGCCAGCAAGCCGCTCAGTGCGATGCCCAGGCCGGGCCCGGCGAATACCAGCGCACCCAGGCGCTGGCGGTTATGGGCATTGGCCAGTTGCTGGCTGAGGCTGGTGATCATCACCAGTACCCAGGCGCTGGCCACGCCAGTACCGAAGCGCAGCAGCAAGTGGCCCCAGAAGCCGTCGGCAGCCCAGGAGGCCAGGGTCAGTACCACGCACAGCCACAGCCCACCCTGCAGGCGCAGGCGCACTTGGCCAGGCGAGCGGGCGAACATCGCATCGAGCGCGCCGAGGAAGTAGCCCAGATAGTTGGCCGCGGCCACCAGCCCGGCCGCCGTCAGGTCGAACTGGCCCTCGGCGATCAGCTGCGGCAGCTGCGGGGTCAGGGCGAAACGGCCAATGCCCATGGCCATCATCAGCGCCACGGCGCTGGCCAGCAGTTGAATGAGTGGCGACATCACAGGTCTCCTGCACGGTGGAAGCGATGACCGGCAGGTTAGGGCGGTTTCATTTTCAATAAAATTGAATAATGATGATCAAGTTGTTCTGTTTTGGAGAATGCCGTGGAATTCAGCCAGCTGCGTATCTTCCAGGCCGTGGCCGAGGAGGGCTCGCTCACCCGCGCCGCAGAGCGCCTGCACCGCGTGCCATCGAACCTGTCGACACGCTTGCGCCAGCTTGAAGAACACCTGGGCGTCGAACTGTTCCTGCGGGAACGCCAGCGCCTGCAGCTGTCGCCGGCGGGCAAGGTGCTGCTGGACTATGCCCAGCGTCTGTCCGCCTTGCGCGACGAGGCCCAGGCCGCCGTGCGCGGCGGCCAGCCAGCCGGGGATTTTGTGCTGGGGACCATGTACAGCACGGCGGCCACGCATCTGCCGGGGCTCTTGGCGCGTTATCACCAGGCCTATCCAGCGGTGAACCTGCAGGTGCGTGCGGCGCCCAGTGGCGAGCTGCTGGAGGGCCTGCTCAACCACAGCCTTGATGCTGCGCTGGTGGATGGCCCTCCAAGCCTGGCCGGGCTGGATGGGGTGCCGCTGTGCGACGAGCAACTGGTGCTGATCACCAGCCCCGAGCACCCGCCGGTGCACACGGCCCGGGACGTGGCGGGCAAGGCGGTGTTCACCTTCCGCCAGGGCTGCTCGTACCGCATGCGCCTGGAGGCCTGGTATGCCCATGCCCATACGCCGATGGGCCGGGTGATGGAGATCGAGTCGTACCAAAGCATGCTGGCCTGCGTGATCGCCGGTGCGGGGGTGGCGCTGATGGCCCAGTCGATGCTTGATAGCCTGCCCGGGCGTGACCGGGTGCGGGTACACCGCTTGCAGGCGCCGTTCGATCAGGCGGTCACCTGGTTGATGTGGCGCCAGGGGATGCGCGGGGCGAATTTGCAGGCGTGGATCGACCTGCAACAAAGCGAAACGATTAACCAGTTGTCGGAATGCCCCGTTACGGCTTGATCCGTATCAAAATGGCCCGTATCTGTAGGCACAGAGGCATGCGTTATACAGAACATGGGGCTATGATCTGTATGAAACATCGCAGGATTGAATTGCCGTGAGGCTGACCCGTCAAGGGGGCATTATGAATAAACCACTGTCCAACTGGCTCCACGACCTGGCTGTCGCCTTGGGGCTGATCCCGCCACCCCTGCAGCCGGTACCGATCCCGACTGATGAAGAGCAGCGCAAGCGCCAACCGCGTCGTCGCTGATACAGACAAAGGCCGCTGCACCTGTGCGGGTGCAGCGGCCTTCTTGTATCTGGTCCATGGATAACGCCTGTACCGACGCCAGGGCCGGTACAGGCGGTCGATCAGGCCAGCTTCACCGCCGTCACCGCTTTGCGCGACAGCAGGCTCACCAGCACGAAGCTCACCAGGCCGACCACCAGGCTGTAGTAGATCGGGGTGTTGGCCTCCAGGCCGTCCAGGAACATGAACAGCAACGCGGTGGCAAAGCCCAGCGACATGCTGGCGATGGCCCCGGCGGTGGTCGCGCGCTTCCAGAAGATCGCCCCGATCAGCGGGATCAGCATGCCGCCGACCAGCAGGTTGTAGGCCAGGGTCAGGGCGCTGATCACGTCGTTCACCACCAGCGCGATGCCCAGCACCACCAGGCCGGTGAGCAGGGTGAACAAGCGGCTGACGGCCAGGCTCGATTGTTTGCCGCCACGCAGCTTGGGCAGCAGGTCTTCGGTCAGGGTGGTCGACGCGGCCAGCAGGCCGGCGCTGGCGGTGGACATCATCGCCGCCAGCGCCGCTGCCATCAGCAAGCCACGGATGCCATCGGGCAGGGTGGTCTTGATCATTTCGGCAAAGGCGTTGTTCGGGTTGGCCAGGTCGGGCATCAGCACATGCGCGGCCATGCCGATGGTGGCGCAGGCCAGGCCGTACAGCACGCAGTACACACCCGCGGTGGTGCCGGCACGCTGGCAGACCTTCTCGTCACGGGCAGTGAATACCCGCTGCCAGATGTCCTGGCCGATGAGGATGCCGAAGAAGTAGATCAGGAAGTAGGTGATGATGGTGTCCCAGCCAATGGTGGTCAGCTGGAAGCTGGCCGCCGGCAGCTTGGCCACCAGGGTGTCCCAGCCACCGGCCTTGTACAGGCACACCGGCAGCAGGATGAACATCAGGCCGACGGTCTTGATCACGAACTGCACGATGTCGGTGAGGGTCAGCGACCACATGCCGCCGATGGTCGAGTACAGCACAACCACGCCACCGCCGAGCAGCAGCGAGGCCCAGAATGGCAGGTCCAGCAGCACCTGCAGTACCGTGGCCATGGCCAAGGTCGAGGTCACCCCGATCATCAGTGCATAGGCCAGCATGATCACCGCGCTGGCCTGGCGTGCGGTGGGGTTGTAGCGCTGTTCCAGCACCTGGGTCACGGTGAAGATGCGCAGGCGCAGCAGGGGTTTGGCCAGGAACAGGTTCAGCGCGATGATACCCAGGCCCAGGGCGGCACACAGCCAGAAGCCGGAGATGCCGTGCACATAGCCCAGGCGTACGGTGCCAACGGTGGAGGCGCCACCGAGCACGGTGGTGGCCATGGTACCCATGTACAGCACCGGGCCGAGGTTGCGCCCGGCAACCAGGTAGTCTTCGTGGGTTTTCGCGCGGCGCATGCCATACCAGCCAAGCCCGAGCATGCCGGCGGTGTAGATCATTACAACAATGATGTCCAAGGCCATTGGGGGTCTCCCGATTATCTTTATTATGGCGAGATCGACCACCCGGGCGGGTTCACGGCGCCCGGCGGTCCTGTCGTGTGTTGGCGGGCCTCAGTGGCCCTCCCTCATGGCTCCTGCCGGGGTGTAGCAAGTACTGCGGCCGCCTCTGCAAAGGCGCCGTGTATCCGGTCAGCGGCGCACTACGCCTGGAAGCACGCAGAGCATCTCGAACAGCAGGTTGGCACCGAGCAGCGAGGTGTTGCCGGTGGTGTCGTAAGGCGGGGAGACTTCGACCAGGTCACAGCCGATCAGGTCCAGGCCGTGGCAGCCGCGAATGATCTCCATCGCCTGGATAGTGGTCAAGCCGCCGATTTCCGGGGTGCCGGTGCCCGGCGCCCAGGCCGGGTCGATGCCATCGATGTCGAACGACAGGTACACCGGGCCGCCGCCGACCTTTTCCCGCACTTCGGCCATCAGCGGTACCAGCGACTGGTGCCAGCACTCTTCGGCCTGGACCACGCGGAAGCCCTGGCGGCGGCTCCAGTTGAAGTCATCGGCGGTGTAGCCCTGGGCGCGCAGGCCGATCTGCACCACGCGCTCGCAATCGAGCAGGCCTTCTTCCACGGCACGGCGGAAGGTGGTGCCGTGGGCGATCTTTTCGCCGAACATGTGGTCGTTGACGTCGGCGTGGGCATCGATGTGCACCAGGCCGATCTTGCCGTGCTTCTTGTGCAGCGCGCGCAGGATCGGCAGGGTGATGGTGTGGTCGCCGCCCAGGGTCAGCGGGATGATGTTGTGCTCGAGGATCTCGTCATACGCTTCTTCGATGATGCGCACGGCGTCCAGCAAGTTGAAGGTGTTGATCGCCACGTCACCGATGTCGGCCACCGACAGCGAGTCGAACGGGGCGGCCCCGGTGGCCATGTTGTACGGGCGGATCATCACCGATTCGGCGCGGATCTGCCGTGGCCCGAAGCGGGTACCGGAGCGCAGCGAGGTGCCGATGTCCAAAGGTACGCCGATGAACGCGGCGTCCAGGCCTTGGGCAGTTTGCAGGTGGGGAAGGCGAAGCATGGTGGCGATGCCGCCGAAACGCGGCATTTCGTTGCCGCCCAGTGGTTGGTGGAGAATCTTGTCCACGGTGGGCCTCATCAGTCGGTCGATTGTTCTGTTTGTTCGAACCTGTGCCGCCGCACGCCTGTTGGTTGACGGCGGGCAGGGCCATTTCGGCCAAGTCTGCTGAAGGCGCTGCCGGGGACAAATCGCTGCCGGCAAATACTTAGTTCAGGAATTTCTGAACTGAACGCGTGCACAGCGGTTAGACTGCGCGCAAATACCGTTGTGGAACCGTTGCACCATGGCCTCGACCTTGCCCGACCTGAAACTGCTGCGCATCTTCGTCAGCGTGGTACGCCACCAGGGTTTCGCCAACGCCCAGCGCGAGCTGAACCTGTCGACTTCAGCCATCAGTACCTACATGAGCCAGCTCGAAGGTGCCCTGGGCATCGTCCTGTGCCACCGTGGCCGTGGCGGCTTCAGCCTCACCAGCAAGGGCGAGCTGTTCCACCAGGAAACCCTGCGCCTGCTGGCCGAGCTGGACGGTTTCGAACAGTACGCCGCTGCGCTCAAGGGCGAGTTGCGCGGCACGCTCAACCTTGGCGTGATCGACTCCACGGTCGGTGACCGGGCCTTGCCGCTGGCCGAAGCCATCGGCGCCTATAGCCAGGAACACCCGGCGGTGCACCTGCACCTGTCGGTGTCCAGCCCTTACGAACTGCAACTGGGCGTGCAGGACAATCGCCTGGACTTGGCCATCGGGGCGTTTTCCTCGCGCATGAGCGGGCTGCTGTATCAGCCGCTGTACCGCGAACAGCACTGGTTGTACTGCAGCAGCCGCCACCCGCTGTATGGCGAGCGGCGAATCCCCGAGCAGGTGGTGACCCAGCAACGCATGGTCGGGCGCGGCTACTGGAGCCAGGCCGAGCTGGCCCGGCATGGCTTCAAGCACAGCGCGGCGACGGTGGAAAGCATGGAAGCGCAGCTGATCCTGATTCTGTCCGGCGCCTACATCGGCTACCTGCCCGAACACTATGCCCAGGCCTGGGTCGACAAGGGCGACCTGCGCGTGCTGTCGCCATCCACCTTCGGTTACCAGGCGCCGTTTTCGTTGATCATCCGCCGTGGGCGCAGCCGTGAACCGCTGATCCAGACCTTCCGCGACCTGTTGAAAAGCCAGCTCAACGTCGGCTGATAGACACGGCGTTGATAACATTCCGTCGGGACGCCTTAAATTCCTGCAAATGCGGGCCGCTAAACTGATAGCGCTCTGCTACATATCAACTTGCGCTGATGATTTTTCCCCTAAATTATCCTGCAAGGATCGCCCAAGATGCGCATGAACTTGCCCGTCACTGAGCACGAAAGAACCTTCTCAAGCGATCAACGCCTGATATCCACCACCGACCTCAACAGCCGCATCACCTACTGTAACGACGCCTTCGTGGCGATCAGCGGTTTCACCTACGACGAGCTGGTCGGCCAACCGCATAACCTGGTGCGTCACCCGGACATGCCGCCAGCCGTGTTCGGCCATATGTGGGACACCATCAAGCAGGGCAAACCGTGGATGGGCGTGGTCAAGAACCGGGCGAAGAACGGCGATTTCTACTGGGTCAGCGCTTATGTCACGGCGATCTACGAGCAGGGCCGCATCAGTGGCTACGAGTCGGTGCGCTCGGTGCCCACGCGCGAGCAGATCCGCCGCGCCGAAGCGCTGTATGCACGCTTGCGGGCCGGCCGTGCGCCGGTGCCGTGGGCGGCCCGCCTGGGGCATGGCCTGGGCCACGGCTGGCCATTGATCGGGGCTGGCCTGCTGTCGGCGGCAGGCTACCTGTGGCTGCCGCCTTATGCGGCGCTGGGCGTGCTGATGGCCAGCCTGCTGCTGGCCTGGTACCTGGTCGAGCTGCGCCAGAACCAGGCCATTCGCCGTACCTTGGCCGAACACCCCAAGGCCTTCACCAGCCCGCTGGTGGCGCTGACCTACAGTGACAACCCTGGCCTGCAGGGCCAGCTTGACCTGGCCATCATCAGTGAAGAGGCCCGCCTGCAAACAGCCCTGACCCGCCTGGTCGATGCTGGCGTCGGGGTGAAGTCACGGGCCGCGCAGTCGGCTGGCCTGTCCGATGCCCAGGCGCAGATGCTCGACCGCCAGCGCAACGAGACCGACCAGTCCGCCACCGCCATCGCGCAGATGGCGGCGACCATCCAGCAGGTCACCCACAATGTGCAGAGCACGGCGCACGCTGCCGGCGATGCCGACCAGCTGGCGCAGCAGGGCAGCGAGCTGGCGCTGCAGAGCCTGAAGGCCATGGGCAGCATGAGCGATGCGGTGAATGACATCGGCCAGGCGGTCAATGCCCTGGCCGAACAGACCCAGTCGATTGGCAGCGTGGTCGATGTGATTACCTCGATCGCCGAGCAGACCAACCTGCTGGCGCTCAACGCGGCCATCGAGGCGGCCCGCGCCGGCGAGCAGGGGCGCGGCTTTGCCGTGGTGGCGGACGAAGTGCGCTCACTGGCCCAGCGTACCCGCGCGTCGACCGAGGAGATCCACCAGATCATCGCCTCGTTGCGTGCCGGGGCCGAGCGCGCGGTGAGCACTGCCAGCCGTGGCGAACAGATTTCCCGCGATAGCGTGCACAGTGTCGAGGCGGTGCAGGCAGCGTTGAGCGGTATTGCCCAGGCGGTCAGCCGGATCACCGGCATGAGCCAGCAGATGGCGACTGCGTCGGAGCAGCAGAGCCATGTCGCCGAGGACATCAACCAGCAGATCGTGCGGATTGCCCACCTGTGCGACGAGAGCGCCGGGCAGGCCAGGCAAGGTGCGGAAATCAGCCAGGACCTGGAGCGCATGGCCGAGTACCTGTACAGCCTGGCCGAGCGTTTCAACCGCTGAGCTGGCCGGGGCCGCTTTGCCGGCCCCGGGTTTGTGGCAAACTGCTCCGGCCAAGGAGAAGCCCATGCCCAGACCCCGCTGCGAGCGCTGCCAGCGCCCGCTCGACCATTGCCTCTGCCCACGGATCCCGGCACTCGACAGCCGCACCCGCGTCGTCCTGCTGCAGCACCACAGTGAAACCAACCATGCGCTCAACACCGCGCGCCTGGCTGCCCTGGGCCTGAAAAATGCCGAGTTGCGGGTCGGCGAAGTGTTCGAGGGCCTGGACGCATTGCTGGCGACGCCCGGCTATCGGCCGGCCCTGTTGTTCCCCGGCGACCAGGCCCGGGTGCTGGCGCCTTACCAGCAGGCGCACGACGAACCCTTGCTGCTGATCGTGCCTGACGGTACCTGGCGCAAGGCGCGCAAGCTGTTGTACCTGAACCCGCTGCTGGAGGCGTTGCCGAGGGTGACGCTGGGGGCTGTTGCGCCGTCGCGCTATCGGTTGCGCAAGGCGCCGGAGGCGGGGGCGTTGTCGACCATCGAGGCGGTGGTGGGGGCATTGAATGCACTGGAACAACCGGCCAGCTTCGATGCGCTGCTGGCGCCGTTCGAGGCATTGATCGAGGGGCAGATCAAGGCCATGGGTGTCGAGACATACCAGCGTAACCACGGCACCGAGTGAAACGGGGGGCCGCAAAGCGGCCCCCGGCAATCGCAAACCGATCAACGCATCTCGGGCAAACGCGCCTCGGTGGTCACTTCGGTAGAAGCCAGCGCCTCCGGCGGCAGCGAAATGCGTTGCTTGCTCAACAGCTCGCCCATGGTCGCCAGCACGCGGTAACGCGAGAATTCCTCGGTATAACGCACTTCGGTGTAGCGGCGGTCGGCGTTGTACAGCTCGTTTTCACTGTCCAGCACGTCCAGCAGGGTACGCTGGCCCAGGCCGAACTGGTCCTGGTAGGCAGCACGCACGCGCTTGGTCGTTTCGGCGTATTCACGTGCGGTCGGCAGCTGCTTGCTGGCGTTGTTCATGGCGTTCCACGCCAGGCTCAGGTTCTCGGTCAGCTCACGCAGGGCGTTGTTGCGGATGTCCAGGGCCTGGTTGATCTTGTGCGCGTCGGACTGCAGGCGAGCCTTGTCGCTGCCGCCGCGGAACAGGTTGTAGTTCATCTCCACGCCGGCCTGCCAGTCGTTGTTGTTGTGGCCTTTCTCGCCGCCGGTGTTGTTGTTGGCACCGGTGGCCAGGATGGCGTCGAAGCGTGGGTAGAAGGTCGACTTGGCCACTTCGTACTGCTTCTCGGCAGCGTTGACATCAGCCTGGGCCGACTTGATGTACGGGTTGTTCTGGCGCATGCCCTCGCGTGCTTCCTCGAGGTTGGCAGGCATTGCCACCTTGATCGACGGCGGGGCTTCCAGCTCGTCCGGCATGCGCCCGACCACGCTGAAGAAGTTGGCCTCGGCGTCGGCCAGGTCGACTTCGGCGGTGTCCAGGTTGTTTTCCGCCAGGGCGCGACGTGCACGGGACTGGTCGAGGTCGGCGGTGCTGCCGACACCGCGCTCGTTGCGCAGGCCGATCTGGTCGTTGACCCGCAGGTGGGCTTGCAGGTTGTTCTTGGCCAGGGTGACCAGCTCACGGCGCTTGAGCACTTCCAGGTACACCTCGACTGCACGCAGGGCAACATCCTGGGCTACGGCCTGGGTGTAGTAGGCGCGAGAGGTCGAAACCGCTTCGGTGCGGCCCACTTCATTGGAGGTGTTGAAGCCGTCGAAGATCATCTGCCGCAGGCGCAGCTCGGACTGGGTGTAGTTGAGGGTTTCCTTGTTGTGGTTGCCCTGGGCACGGGTGCTGGTGTTGTCCGAACGCTGGCGGCCATAGCCAGCGACCAGGTCCACGGAAGGGTAGTAGCCACCACGCGCAAATTTCACATCCTCATCGGCCGACAGCTTGCTGTTGCGGTTGGAGCTGATTTGCGGATGGTAGTCCACGGCGTTTTGGACAGCCTCGGTGATCGACATCGCCTGTACGTTGGCACTCGCCAGGGCCAACAGTAACGCACTGGTGATGGGGTTCAAAACGCGCATGGTACATCTCCCTGATCCTGGAATTGATCCTGCTGCTCGCCAAAAAAATGACGATAAAGTTATCGCACATAGTGTTGCAGGTTTTTAACGTCACAGCTAAGTAGATTCATCACGATGAATAAGAAGATTTATTCATATCAAAAAGCCATGTAAGGCCCGATAAGTCTAACAAACAAAGTTTCGTGCACGCTTCAAGGCGCCGAGGCGAGCCGTTAAACCCAGTAAATACGGGGCTCTGCGCGGGTTCCAGAATGATTTCGGATAAACAGCACAGCCGCTAGGCGAAATTGATATTTGGCGACAAAATATTGTCACTTCGGCCTGCGAAGGGTCTTCTGGCTGAGGATGTACAGGCTGACCAACACTGCGCTGGCCAGCATGAAGCTGCGAGCCCAGAACAAGGGGACCAGGTAGCATGACAGGCCGATACTGGCCCACATCAGGCCGATGGCGTAGAGCTTGCCCTTGAGGGGAATGCCTTCACCACTGAGGTAGTCGCGAATCCACGGCCCGAGCTTGGGGTGGTGGACCAGCCAGTGGTGAAAGCGCGGCGAGCTGCGGGCAAAGCAGGCCGCCGCCAGAAGCAGGAATGGGGTGGTCGGCAATACCGGCAGGAAGATCCCCAACACCCCCAGCGCAACGCTGAGCCAGCCGGTGGCCAGCAGCACGTAGCGCACAGGCGACTCAGTGGTGGCGAGGCTTGAGCAGCGCCGGTTTTTCGTCAGGAGCGTGCAGCAGCAGGAACAGCGCCGTCAGCGCTTCAGGGATCTGTACGATCATGTCGTCCTGCAGGTTGGGGTTGCTGGCGATGTCGGCGAATTCCGGCTGCTCGTCGAACAGGCCCGAGCCGACCATGATCGGCAGCAGCATCTCGCTGACTTCTTCTTCGGCGTTCTCGAACCAGGCCTCTTCACGCAGGAACACGCCTTCCATGAAGCCGATGCACCAGCCGCGCAGGTCGGAATCGTCCGGCTCGTCGGTCAGGTCGAGTTCGCACGGCAGCTCGAACTCGTCGTCACTGGCCAGCTGGCGGGCGATGTGTGCCTTGAGCGCCACCAGGGTAGCTTCGATCTCGGTGCGCTGGGCCTCGCTGGCGTAATGCGGTTCTTCGGCGAACAGGGCGTCGATCCACTCGCGCTCCGGCACCTCCTCAGCGTTGATCGACAAGGCGGTGAGGTAGCCGTGGGCGGCGACGTAGTCCAGCGCTTCTTCGTGCAGCTCGTCGGCGTCGAGGAAGGTTTGCAGGCGGGTCAGTTGCTCGGCGAAGGACATTACGGGGCTACCTTGGGGAATAAACGATAACGAATTCTAGCACCTTGCGGCGGCGGCGGGGGAAAGGGAACGTCTATCACCGTGTGCCCTGCGCGGTGCGGTGCTGCGGTATACTCCGCGATTTTTCATCCAGGCGCAGGTTTTGCCGGCTGCCTGGCAAAAACCGCTTACGCATTTGGCGTGTGCGGGGCGGGTTTTTCGTCCAGCCTGTGTCCAGGATGGTACGGCGATTTGTGGAGTTGCACATGCTCGAACAGGCTCAGCGCGTTCTCAAGGACGTCTTCGGCTACGACAGTTTCCGCGGGCGCCAGGCAGCGATCATCGACTGCGTGGCCAATGGCGGCGATGCCCTGGTGCTGATGCCCACCGGTGGCGGCAAGTCGTTGTGTTTCCAGGTGCCGGGGTTGCTGCGTCCGGGCCTGACGGTGGTGGTCTCGCCGCTGATCGCGCTGATGGACGACCAGGTTGCCACGCTCGATGAACTGGGGGTGCCGGCCGCCGCCCTGAACTCCACGCTGACCCCCGAGCAGCAGCGTGATCTGGCCGGGCGCCTGCGCCGCGGTGAAGTGAAAATGCTGTACCTGGCGCCGGAGCGCCTGGTGCAGCCACGCATGCTCGACTTCCTGCGCGACCTGGACATCGCCCTGTTCGCCATCGACGAAGCCCACTGCGTGTCGCAATGGGGGCATGATTTCCGCCCCGAGTACCTGCAACTTGGCCAGCTGGCCGAGCTGTTCCCGCATGTGCCGCGCATCGCCCTCACCGCCACGGCCGACATGCGCACCCGCGAAGAGATCGTGCAGCGCCTGCACCTGCAAGGTGCCGAGCGCTTCCTGTCGAGCTTCGACCGGCCCAACATCTTCTACCGCATCGTGCCCAAGGAGGCGCCGCGCAAGCAGCTGATGGCCTTCCTCGGCGAACGCCGTGGCAACGCCGGCATCGTTTACTGCCTGTCGCGCAAGAAGGTTGACGAAACCGCCGCCTTCCTCTGCGACCAGGGCTTCCCGGCGCTGCCTTATCACGCAGGCCTGCCTGCCGAGACGCGCGCGGCCAACCAGCACCGGTTCCTCAACGAGGAAGGGCTGATCATGGTCGCCACCATTGCCTTCGGCATGGGCATCGACAAGCCCAACGTGCGCTTCGTCGCCCACCTCGACCTGCCCAAGTCGCTGGAGGCGTACTACCAGGAGACCGGCCGTGCCGGGCGTGACGGCCTGCCGTCCGATGCCTGGATGGCCTACGGCCTGCAGGACATGGTGATGCTCAAGCAGATGCTGCAGAACTCCGAAGGCGACGAGCGCCACAAGCGCATCGAGCAGCACAAGCTCGACGCTATGCTGGCGCTGTGCGAAGAAACCCGCTGCCGGCGCCAGGCGCTGCTGGCCTATTTCGATGAAACCCTCGAACAGCCGTGCGGGCACTGCGACAACTGTGTCGACCAGGTGCAGACCTGGGACGCCACCGAGCCGGCTCGCCAGGCGCTGTCGGCAGTGTTCCGCACCGGACAGCGCTACGGCGTCGGCCACCTGGTCGACGTGCTGCTGGGCAAGGACACCGAGAAGGTACGCAATTTCGGCCATGAGAAACTCTCGGTGTTTGGCGTCGGCAAGGGCCTGGCCGAGGTCGAATGGCGTTCGCTGTTCCGCCAGTTGGTGGCGCGTGGCCTGGTCGATATCGACCTGGAAGGCTATGGCGGCCTGCGCCTGTCCGACAGCTGCCGGCCGCTGCTGCGTGGCGAAGTGACCTTGCAGCTGCGCCGCGACCTCAAGCCGCAGACCAGCGCCAGGCCTTCGTCGTCCGGCGGTGGCAGCCCGGCCAGCCAGCTGGTGCGTGCCGAGGAGCGCGAGCTGTGGGAGGCGCTACGCACCTTGCGGCGCAAGCTGGCCGAGGAACACAGCGTGCCGCCCTACGTCATCTTCCCCGATTCGACGCTGCTGGAGATGTTGCGCAGCCAGCCGGTCAGCCTCAGCGACATGGCCCAGGTCAGCGGCGTGGGGGCGCGCAAGCTGGAGCGTTATGGCCAGGCCTTCCTCGAAGTGCTGAACAACAGCGGCGGCACCGACGAGGCGCCGAAAGTGGTGCTCGACCTGCGCCACGAACTGGTCAGCCTGGCCCGCGCCGGCATGACCCCGGCGCAGATCGCCGGGCAGCTCGATTGCAGCGAAAAGAACGTCTACAGCCTGCTGGCCGAGGCGCTCGGCCGCCAGGAGCTGAGCCTGGAACAGGCCCTGGACCTGCCGGAAGACCTGATGATGGAAGTGCAGGATGCCTTCCTCGACGGCGAGGGCGAGCTGCCGCCGGTGTCGGCCGTTGCGCCGTTGTTCGGTGGCCGCGTGCCGGAAGGCGTGCTGTATTGCGTACGGGCGGCACTGGCGGCGGAGTTCGAGCTGTGACCGGCGCCAGGCTCGACGGCAGTGCCCTCTACTGACCTTTGTCATGTTTTTGCACGATAATCGGCCAGTCACCAAGGCCCGAGCCTTGCCTCGTGGAGCGGGCCATGGTTAGCTGCCTAATAATTAGATCTGTTCAATGAGTTGCTTATGCCCCTGACCGACAATCAACACCGCTTCGGCATGCAGCTGGCCCAGATGTCCCGGGGTTGGCGTGCCGAGCTGGACCGCCGCCTGGCCGGGCTCAACCTGTCCCAGGCGCGTTGGCTGGTGTTGCTGCACCTGGCCCGTTTCGAAGAGGCCCCGACCCAGCGTGAGCTGGCCCAGAGCGTGGGTGTCGAAGGCCCGACCCTGGCGCGCCTGCTGGACAGCCTGGAGGCGCAGGGGCTGGTGCGCCGGCAGGCAGTGCTGGAGGACCGGCGAGCGAAGAAGATCGTGCTGTGCCCGCCGGCCAAGCCACTGATCGACCAGATCGAGACCATTGCCAACCAGCTGCGGGTGGAGTTGTTCACCGGGGTGGATGAGGCGGACCTGCAGGTGTGCATGCGGGTGCATGCCAGGATCCTGGCCAACCTGGAGAAATCCTGAGGGGCCCTGGGGCCGCCTGGCGGCCCATCCAGGCCGCTCACAGGAGTACGCGATCCCTGGAGCGGCCTGGTGTCGCGATGGGCTGCAAGGCAGCCCCGACGGTTCAGAAGGTATGTCCCAGGTTCAGGTACACCGCCTGCTCATGCGCGCTGTTGGCACCATAGGTGAAATTCAACGGCCCCAACGGCGTCTCCAGCCCCAGGAAGATGCTTGCCGCGTTGATGTAGCCGCTGTCGAACGCGTTGTCGTTGTTCCACGCCCGCCCACGTTCCAGTGACCCGCCGAGGTACAACGGGAAGTCCAGCGGCAGGTAGGCCCGTGGCGTCAGGCGGCGATAATAGACCATGCGCAGCAGGCTCACGTTCTGCCCGGACACCGAGTCCTGGCGGAAGCCGGACAGCTCTCTCGCCCCACCCAGCACGAAGCTCGACGTGACCACTTCGGTAGCGTCCAGCGTGCGCCCGTAGCGGCCACCCAGCACGAAGGTGTTCGGCCCGCTGCTGATGGCCTTGTCCAGGTTGAACAGCCACTGCCGGTAATCCTGGTCGGAATCCAGCGACTTGTCGTAGTTGCGCAAGGTCAGGCCAATGTCCTCGCCGCGATGCGGGAAGTACACGTTGTCGAGGGTGTCGAACGAGTACTTCAGCTCGTAGAAGCCTTCGTTGAAACTGACCTTGGGCAAGTCCTGGTCGCCAATGCGCACCTCGGCCTCGCCCCAGGCCTTGCCCACGCCCAGGCGCACCTCGCCGTTGGTGCCGATCTGCCGGCCCACGTTCAGGCCAAAACCGTAGCGTTCCAGGCGGTACTCGGCGATGGGGTCGTTGTCCAGGGTCGCTTCGATGTTCTGCGAATTGAAGTCCAGGTACGGCGCGATGAAATAGCGCGAGCCCACGTCCAGCGGCTGGTAGAACTCGCTATAGAGTTCCTGCTGGTCGCCGATCTGGCCACGCGTCAGCCATTCGGCGCCGAGGCTGTTGATGCCGTTGACCCGGTAGCTGGCGCCCAGGTTGAAGGCGCTGTCGCCGCGCAGGTCGTCCGACAGGTTGAGGCCCAGGCGCAGGTAGTCGGTGCCACCGCGTCGGCCGCGGGCGTTGATCACCAGGGTGTTGTCATCACCCTTGTGGACCACGCGATATTGCACCCGGTCGAAGTAGTCCAGGCCATACAGCGTGCCCATGTCGGTCTGCAGCCGGTCCAGTTCCAGCGGCGCATCGATTGGCTGGCGGATGTACGAACGGATGACCTCGTCGCTGACCTTGGAGTCGTTCTCGATCCGGATTGCGGTAATCACCGGGGTGCGCTGGCGTGGCGAGCGGGCCACCGCCAGGCTGCTGTCGGCCTCGGGCTGGCGCAGGGCGGCGAGGCGAGCATCGAGCAGGCGGGTCGCGCGGTAGCCGGCGTCGATCATCTCCCGCGCGCGGCCGAAGTCGGTGACACCAAAGGCGGCCAGCGGCGGCTGGACGAGAATGTCGTCGCGGTGCAGGCTGGCCAGCTGCTCGTCCGAGTTGCGTCGGGTCATCAGGGTGATCGACTGGTTGAGCACGTCGACCACCGTGGCCAGTTGCTTGCGGTCACGCAGCGGGGTGCCGATGTCGACGACGATGGCCAGGTCCACGCCCATTTCGCGGGCCACGTCCACGGGGATGTTGTCGACCATGCCGCCGTCCACCAGCAGCCGGCCGTCCAGTTCGACCGGGGCGAACACCGCCGGGATCGACATGCTGGCGCGGATCACCTGGGGTAGGTGGCCACGGCTGAACACCACTTTTTCGCCACTGGCGATGTCGGTGGCCACTGCCCGGAAAGGAATCGGCAACTTGTCGAAGTCGCGGGTGTCGGCGGTGTGTGCCAGCTTGCTTTCCAGCAACAAGGACAGGTTCTGGCCCTGGATCACGCCCAATGGCAAGCCCAGGCTGCCATCGTCGCGAAAGCTGAGTTTCTGCTTCACCAGGAAGTCGCGGTCATCCTGCTTGCGCCGGAACGGCACGTCCTTGCGCGGCGGGGCATCGGACAGCGCCTGTTGCCAGTCGAGGGTGGTGGCGAGCTTTTCCAGCTCTTCGACACTGTAGCCCGAGGCGTACAGGCCGCCGATCACCGCGCCCATGCTGGTGCCGGCGATGGCGTCGATGCGCACGCCCTGTTCCTCCAGGGCCTTGAGCACACCGATGTGGGCCAGGCCGCGGGCTGCGCCACCGGACAGCACCAGGCCGACCTTGGGCCTGGCCGGTTCGGCAGCGCCAACCGTGAAGGCGGTGAGGGCGAGCAGCAAACAGAACAGCAAACGGCGCATCGTGAGTCTCAAACCGTGGGCTAAAGACCGCTAGTATAAGCGGCCACTCACCTGGAGACGTTGCACCATGGCCGACAGCAAACCCGAAATCGTGATCACCTATTGCACCCAGTGCCAGTGGCTGCTGCGTGCGGCCTGGCTGGCCCAGGAACTGCTCAGCACCTTCGCCGATGACCTCGGCCGGGTGGCGCTGGAGCCGGGCACCGGGGGGATCTTCCGCATCACCTGCAACAGCGTGCAGATCTGGGAGCGCAAGGCGGACGGTGGCTTCCCGGAGGCCAAGGTACTGAAGCAGCGGGTGCGTGACCAGATCGACCCGCAGCGTGACCTGGGGCACAACGATCGCTGATCAGTTGCCCTCGGCCGCGGGCCGATGCCGGGGTGCCTGCTCGGCGGCCAGGCGGCTGGACAGCACGATGGCGAAGATGATCAGCGCGCCGCCCAGCAGCATGCGCAGGGTCGGGGCTTCGGCGAACACCACCCAGGCCACTGCAATGCCGTAGACCGGCTCCATGCCGAACACCACGGCGGCGGTGCGCGCCTTGATCACCGCCAGGCTGGCGACGAACAGGCTGTGGGCGACAGCGGTGCAGAAGATGCCGAGCAGGGCGATCCACAGCCAGTCCCGGCTGGCTACGTCGGCCAACTGCGGGCCCGCGAACGGCAGCAGGCACAGGCCCACCACCAGGTTCTGCCACAACGCCGCCTGCACCGCCGGCAGGCGCCCGGAACCGGCGCGGTTGGTGAGCGACAGCAAGGCGAACAGCAGCCCCGACAGCAGTGCCCAGAGCAGGCCGCCGGTGGCCTGGCTGGCCAGGTCGAACGCTGGGGTGACCAACACCAGCCCGATGCTCACCAGCAGCACCAGCATGGCTTCGTTGCGGCGGATACGCTCGTGGAACAGCAAGCCCTCGAGGATCACGGTAAAGGCCGGGAAGCTGGCAAAGCCGAGGGTGGCAATGGCCACGCCAGCGACTTTCACGGCGACGAAAAAACTGACCCAGTGGCCAGCCAGCAGCACGCCGCCAAGCAGCAGGCGGCGGCCATCCTGGCCGCTCAGGCGTTGCCAGCCCGGGCCGCTCAGGCTGGCGAACAGGGCCAGGGCGAGCACGGCGAAGGCAGCGCGGCCGAACACGATGATCGCCGGGCTGGCGCTGGTGGCCAGCTTGCCGAAGACGCCGGTGAGGCCGAAGAACAGCGCGCCAATGTGCAGGGCGCCGAGGGCGGTGCGGTGATTCATGGAGGGTCCTTGCTCAAGATCTTTGCTGACAGTGCCGGTCCCGCGCAGTGGCCGGCCCAGGCTCAGTGTAAAGGCTCAGGCCAGCACGTTCTGTCGCCAGGCTAGTGCGCGTTGTCGCCAGACTCTCGCCGCAATGCCAGCGGTGTGCAACCAAACGCCCGCAACATCGCCGCTGAAAACGCACTCTGCGAGCTGTACCCCACCTGCGCCGCAATCTCGCCCATCGGCAACAAGGTCTGCAGCACCAGCCGCCGCGCCTTGAGCAAGCGCCGCTGGCGCACGTACTCCATCGGCGTCATGCCGCATTCGGCAATAAAGCGTGCATGCAGGCGGGTGCAGGACAACCCGGCGATGCGTGCCAGGTCGGCGACCTGCAGCGGATAGGCGGCATGCTGCTCGATATGCGCATCGAACGCCGCATACGGCAGCCGCTGGCAGGCGCCGCTGCTGGCAGCTGCCGTGGAGGAGGTGAGGCTGGCCAGCAGCAGCGCCGCGCCTTGCCGGGCAATCAGCGGGTCGTGCACCGGGCTGGCCGCCAGCCAGTCCACCAACTGTTGCTGACGCTCATTCAGGCCCAGGGCGGCGGGGCGGTCCAGCAAGCGGCGGCTGGCATCGGCATGCTCGCCCAGTTGTTCGCACAACCAATGTTCCCCGGGTACATCCAGCACCAGGCAATCGCTGCCGCCGGTGCTGGCGCAGGTATGATGGGCACCCGCCGGTACCACCACCAGCCCCTGCCGATCGATCCCGGCGCCATGCCCCTGGACCTCGAACTCCAGGCGGCCGCGCAGGCCGAACACCAGTTGCGGATGTTCGTGGCTGTGGGCGATCAGGCTGTGGCGGTAATGGCGCAGCGAGAGGATCGGGCCGCTCATGGGAATGTCCTGGCAGGGCAGGCATGCATTGTGCCTGAATCGCGGCAGCCCATCACTCGTCACGGTATTGCCACGGCACTGTCATCCGCGCCTGCCAGTCTCCAGCAAACTGCGCCGGAGCCTGCCCATGACCCATGCCGAACTGTCCCGTCCCTCGCGTAAGCAGCGGGTGCGAACCTTGTGGATCTCCGATGTGCACCTGGGTACGCGTGATTGCCAGGCCGAACACCTGGCGCAATTCCTCAAGGGCTACCAGGCCGACCGCATCTACCTGGTGGGCGATATCATCGATGGCTGGAAGCTGCGCGGCGGGATCTACTGGCCGCAGGCCCACACCAACGTGCTGCGCCGCCTGCTGACCATGAGCAAGCGCGGTACCGAGGTGGTCTACGTCACCGGCAACCATGACGAATTCCTGCGCCGTTATTCCAGGCTGGTCCTCGGCAATATCCAGCTGGTGGACGAAGCCGAGCACCTGACCGCCGATGGCCGCCGGCTGCTGGTGATCCATGGCGACCAGTTCGATGTGATTACCCGTTACCACCGCTGGCTGGCGTTTCTTGGCGACCGTGCCTATGAATTCACCCTGGTGCTCAACCGCTGGCTCAACCATTGGCGGGCTCGTTACGGTTATGGTTACTGGTCGCTGTCGGCCTACCTGAAGCACAAGGTAAAAGGGGCGGTGAACTTCATCAGCGACTTCGAGGATGCCATTGCCCACGAGTGCACCCGTCGCGGTTTTCATGGCGTGGTGTGTGGGCATATCCACCATGCCGAGATTCGCCGGGTAGGAACGGTGGAGTACCTCAATTGCGGCGATTGGGTGGAGTCGTGCACCGCGTTGATCGAGCATTGGGATGGCACCATCGAGCTGTACCGGTTGGCCGAGGCGCAGGCGCGGGAGGCCCGGGCGGCTGAGGCGCTACGGGAGCCGACGTAAGGCCTGGGGCCCCAGAAAACCTACAGGCTGATCTTGCCCAGCAGGACATCCCTGAACATCACGAAATCCCCTATCAGGCTGTACAGCGGATGGGTAAAGGTCGCCGGCCGGTTCTTTTCGAAAAAGAAATGCCCAACCCAGGCAAAGCCGTAGCCGCACAGGGGCACGGCCAGCAGCAACGCCCATTTGCCACTGCCGATGGTATAGGCCAGCAGGGCGATCACCAGGCTGGTACCGACGAAGTGCAGGCGGCGGCAGGTCGGGTTACTGTGCTCTCCCAGGTAGTACGGATAGAACTCGGCAAAACTGCGAAACTGCGCTGTGCGGTTCATGGCACTGCTCCGGCAGATACTTTTGGACAGGATGCACGGCGTGGAGCCTGATTCGAGTCTAGAGTGACTGGCGGTGCCTTCCAGTGACAATAGGCGCCAATTGAATATCCTTGGGGTTCACCGCAGGAGCGGTCTGCATAAGAAGCCTGTCATGAGCGAAAGAACCACGTCAGCCTGCTGGGCAACTGGGATCGTGAAGGCACTCGAGCTGGAAGGGCTGGACTGCCGGGCCATGTTCAAGCAACTGGGCCTGGACTTCGCCGCCCTCGATGACCCCGATGCGCGCTTCCCGCAGGACGCCATGACCCGCCTGTGGCAACTGGCGGTGGAACTGTCGGGCAACGAGGCCATCGGCCTGAACATGGCGCGGGTGGTGCGCCCGGCGTCGTTCCATGTGGCAGGTTATGCGTTGATGTCCAGCCGCACCCTGGCCGAGGGTTTCGAGCGCCTGGTGCGGTACCAGCGCATCATTGCCGAAAGCTGCGACCTGAGCTTCGTCGCCGACCCCGAAGGCTATTCGCTGATCCTCACCGTGCACGGCGACCATCTGCCACCTACCCGGCACAGTGCCGAAGCGTCGCTGGCCTGCGGCCTGGCTTTGTGCTCATGGCTCAGCGGCCGCCCGGTGCAGCCGCGCCGGGTGCTGCTGCAGGGGCCGCAACCCAAGCATATCGAGCCTTACAAGCTGGCGTTTCGTGCCCCGCTGGTGTTCGGCGCGGCGCACGATGCGCTGCTGTTCGAGCGGGCCGACATGGAGGCAGCGCTGCCCACCGCCAACGAAGCCATGGCGGTGCTGCATGACCGTTTTGCCGGGGAATACCTGGCGCGTTTTTCCGAAACCCGGGTCACCCACCGGGTGCGCCAGGTACTGTGCCGCATTCTGCCCCAGGGCGAGCCCAAGCGCGAAACCCTGGCGCAGGCGCTGCATCTGTCGCAGCGCACCTTGCAGCGGCGTCTGCAGGAAGAGGGCACCAGCTTCCAGGCATTGCTTGACGAAACCCGGCGCGAGCTGGCCGAGCAGTACCTGGCCCAGCCGGGCATGACCCTGCTGGAAACCGCCTACCTGCTGGGCTTTGCCGACCCCAGCAACTTCTACCGGGCGTTCCGCCGCTGGTTCGGCGCCACGCCCAGCGAGTACCGTGCCCGCCGTGGCGCGCCGGCCGAGACGCTCAGTGACGCCAGAACGCTGGCATACACAGCACTAGCACGGTGATGATCTCCAGGCGACCGAGCAGCATGCCGCTGGCGAGAATCCACTTGGCGGCGTCCGGCAGGCTGGCGTAGTTGCCTGACGGGCCGATCACTTCACCCAGGCCTGGGCCGACCCCCGAGACCGTACCGGCAGCGCCGGTCAGGGCGGTCATCCAGTCCACCCCCAGCAGCGACAGCAGCAGCGCCATCACGCAGATGGTAATGGCGAAGAAGAACGAAAACGTCAGGATCGAGCGTACGATTTCTTCGTCGAGGCGGTGGCCGTTGTACTTCTGCTTGATGACGGCGCGCGGGTGGATCAGCTGGTTGAGGCTGGCCTTGAGCAGGATGTAGGCGACCTGGAAGCGGAAGATCTTGATGCCACCGGCAGTCGAGCCGGAGCAGCCACCGACGAAGCCCAGGTAGAAGAACAGCATCAACGAGAAGTTGCCCCACAGGCTGTAGTCACCCAGGGCGAAGCCGGTAGTGGTGACCACCGAAGTGACATTCAGGGCCACGTGGCGCAGGGCGTCGAGCCAATGCAGCTGGGTGGTGGCCCAGTACCAGGTGCCGAGCACCAGCCAGGTGGTCACCAGCATGCCGAGCAGGCCCTGTACCTGCTGGTCGCGAAGCAGCGCCTTGCGGTTGCCGCGCAGGGTCGCCACGTACAGGGTGAACGGCAGACTGCCCATGATCATCACCACCACCGCGACCCAGTGCACGGCGGGGATGTCCCATTTCGCCAGCGACTGGTCGGAGGTGGAAAACCCGCCGGTGGAGATCGCCGACATGGCGTGGTTGATCGCATCGAACGGGCTCATGCCGGCCCACCAGAAGGCCAGCGCGGCGAGGATCGAGAAGCCGACGTAGACCCCGACGATGGACTTGGCGACCATGTGCGAGCGGGGCATGACCTTCTCCGAGCGGTCTGACGATTCGGTCTGGAACAGGCGCATGCCACCGATGCGCAGCAGCGGCAGGATCGCCACCGCCATGGCGATGAAGCCGATGCCGCCGAGCCAGTGCAGCATCGAGCGCCACATCAGGATCCCCGGTGACATGCTGTCGAGCCCGCTGAGCACGGTGGCGCCGGTGGCGGTGATGCCCGACATGCTTTCGAAGAAGGCGTCGGTGTAGCTGATGTGCTGGGTCAGCAGGAAGGGCAGGGCGGCGAACACGCACACCACCAGCCAGCTGCTGACGGTCAGCAGGTACATGTCGCGCGGGCGCAGGTGGACGTGTTCGGGGCGGCCCTGGACCACCAGGGCCAGACCGGCGATGAAGGTGATCAGGCTGGACCAGAGGAACGAAGGCATGTCAGCGGTGCGTTCGAAGATCACCAGGGTCGTCATTGGCACGGCCATGCTGACCGCGAGGGTAATCAGGAAGATGCCGATGATGAAACCAATGATCCTTAAGGTCGGCAACGCCATGTGATCTGCTCTGACTCGAAACGGAAGGGCGCCATTCTACCTATGGGTCTGGTGATGTAAACGCTAGAATGGCGCCACATTCACCTGCCAGGAGGGTAGCCGATGGAGGCTCTCGACGCATTGCTCAACCGTGTTTCCGTGCCACGCCTGACCGACCCGGCGCCCAATGCCGCCCAGCGCGAGGCGCTGTTCCAGGCCGCCCTGCGTGCCCCGGACCACGGCCAGCTGCGGCCTTGGCGGTTCCTGACCATCGAAGGCCAGGGCCGCGAGAAACTGGGCGAGCTGTTCGCCGAGGCGCTGCAGCGCAAGGGCGATGCCAGCCAGGCTGCACTGGACAAGGCGCGTGCCATGCCGTTGCGGGCGCCGTTGCTGATCGTGGTGATTGCCCGCGTGCAGGATCACTTCAAGGTGCCTGGTTCCGAGCAGCGCCTGGCGGCGGGCTGTGCGGCGCATGGCATCCTGATTGCGGCGCATGCGCAAGGGATCGGCGCGGTATGGCGGACCGGTGACATGGCCTACGATGCCCATGTGCACCAGGGCCTGGGGCTGGCCGCGAACGAGGAGCTGATTGGCTACCTGTATGTCGGTACGCCGCTGACCGAGCCGCGTACGGCGCCCATTCTGGAAACCGCTGATTTCGTCAGTGCCTGGGGCGAGTAACGCAGCCTTGGGCTGATTGCAGTATCAAGGCAACTGGCCCTTTCGCGGGTAAACCCGCTCCCACAGGTGTGGCGCAAATTTCAGGCCTTGCACCAGTACCTGTGGGAGCGGGTTTACCCGCGAAGAGGCCGTGTGTATTGACATCTTCAACTGCCTGTCGCTTCAGTCACAGGCAACTCCAGCCGCGCCACAAAGCCTCCCTGTGGATGATTGTCGAGCACCAGGCTACCGCCATGACGCTCCGCCGCCTTGCGTGCAATCGCCAACCCCAGCCCATGCCCCGGCGCTTCCTGCCCCGGTGCGCGGAAGAACGGCTCGCCCAACTGCTGCAGATGCTCTGCCGCCGCCCCGGGCCCATGGTCGCGCACGCTCACCAGGATACGGTCCTGCTCGCGCACGGCACTGAGCTCGATCGGCTGGCCCACCGGGTTGAAGCGCAGGGCGTTGCGCAGCAGGTTGTCCACCGCGCGTTCGATCAGGGTTGGCCAGCCCTGCAGGGTCAACCCCGGCTGCGCCTCCAGGCGCACGTCCTGCTCCGGGGCGCTGAGCAGGGCGTCCTTGCGCACGCTGCCGAGCAGGGCATTGAGGTCGACCGGCTCGGCATGCGCCTGTTCGGCATCGACGCGCGCCAGGGCGAGGATTTCGCTGATCAGGTCTTCCAGCCGGTCGCATTCGCGGGTCAGTCGTGGCCACAGTGCCTGCCGCTGCGCAGGCTCGGCGCGCTCGGCCAGGGCCAGGGCGATGCGCAGCCTGGCCAGCGGTGAGCGCAATTCATGGGACACGTCGCGCAGCAACTGGCGCTGGCTGCCGATGGTGCTTTGCAGGCGCGCGCCCATCTTGTTGAAATCCTTGGCCAGCACGCCGAACTCGTCGCGTCGGGCTGCCAGCTGCGCCAGGCTGTTCTGCTGGTAGCTGGTCTGGCCGAGGTCGTGCACGGCACTGCGCAAGCGGCTGAGCGGGCGGGTGATGGACAAGGTCACCAGCAGACTGAACAGGGTCAGCACCACCAGCGCAATGCCCAGCGCACTGAGCGGCCACAACAGGCTCTCGCGGTGCCAGGCATCCAGCGCCGGGTGCGGGATACGGTAGATCAGCAGGTAGGTCTGGCCGCTATCGGGGCTGGTGTATTCCTCGGTCAGCCGTCGCCACGGCAGGCGCCGCTGGTCATTGTGCTGGCGCGCCTCCAATGCTGCCGCACGGCGCGGGAAGGTACCGGGCACCACGGCTTCGCCACTCTCGTCGAGCACTTGCACGTCGATCTTGAAGCGCTCTTTGCGCCGTTCCAGAAAGTGTTGCGCCGAAGCCAGGCCTTCCTGCTCGTAGTGCCTGGCCCACTTGCTGGCCAGGGTATTCAGGCCGGGGTGGCGGCTGAGTATCCAGGCGTCCTGGTTGAGCATGTGGCCCAGCAGGATCGACAGGCCCGCGACCAGGGCGATGGCCAGCCAGAAACTGGCCAGGATGCGCCAGAACAGTGAACGCAAGTGCACCTCCTAAACGGGAAAAGCCCGGCCCGCGCTAGGGCGGGCCGGGCATCGGCTGGACAGCTTACTGGGCCTTGTTGCCTTTTTCAGCTTTCCAGGCCTGGAACTCCTGCCACTCGGCTTGCTGTGTGGCGCGTTCCTTCTGCAGCTCGTCGAATTTCTTCTGCTGTTCCGGCTTGAGCAGGGCGCGGACCGCGCTGTCGGTCTTGTCGCGGTTGGCCTGCAGCTCATCGTGCATGGCCTTCTGCTCGGCGCTTGGCAGCTTGGACAGATAGCGCTCGGTGATGTCGTGGCGCTGCTTCATCTGTTCGCGCATCAGCTTGCCGACCTGCTGGCGCTGGTCGCGGCTCAGGTCCAGCTGGTGGAACGGCGCATCACCGCGATGATGCGGGCCGTCGTGGCGCGGGCCGTCTTCAGGCATGGCCATGGCCACGGTCGGCAGGGCAGCGGCGAACATCAGGGCGATAAGGGTCTTGCGCATGGTGTCTCTCCTTTCATAGGCCGGTGGTTACCGGATGAGCACAGTCTAGGGAGATCACCGTCAAGCGCCGTCAGCGCAGGGTAAAGGCTCGGTAAAGATGCTCAGAGGCAGTAGTAGTAGCCGCGACTGCGCAGGGCAACGATGCGTGGCCGGCCATCGGCATGCGGGCCGATCTTCTTGCGCAGGTTGCTGACGTGCATGTCCAGGCTGCGGTCATACAGGGTCAGCTTGCGGCCCAGGCCGATCTGCGCCAGTTCCTGCTTGTCCAGCGGCTCGCCGGGTTGGCGTAGCAGGGCTTCGAGAATGCGGCTCTCGGACAGGGTCAGGGTCATTTCGCGGCCGTCGATGCTGGCCACGCCACGGGCAGGGCTGTAGACCAGGTCGCCCAGTTCCACCTGGCTGCTGGTGGCCGCGGGATGGCTGCGGCGCAGCACGGCGCGCAGGCGGGCGGTGAGTTCACGTGGGTCACAGGGCTTGGCCAGGTAGTCGTCGGCGCCCAGTTCCAGGCCAAGGATACGGTCCAGCGGCTCGCCACGGGCCGAGAGCATCAACACCGGCAGTTCGGCATGCTCGCTGCGCAACTGCTTGAGCAGTTCCAGGCCACTGCCGTCAGGCAGCATCACGTCCAGCACCACGGCCGCCGGGGCATGCGTGGCCAAGGCCTGGCGGGCGCTCTTGCCATCGTGGCAGGCGCGCACGGTAAACCCTTCCTGGGTTAGCCAGCTGCCGAGCAGCTCGCACAGCTCCTGGTCATCATCAATCAGTAACAGCTCGCTCATGACTCACTCAATTCAACCATTGACGGCGGCTAAATCGGCCCGCCAGTGGCAAAGATACCGCAGACTGATGGCAATCGTATAACTGCCAGTACCGCGTGGCCTTCTTCGCGGGCTTGCCCGCTCCCACAGGGACACCACAGGGCCTGAGGTTGGTGGGTTCCCTGTGGCAGCGGGCAAGCCCGCGAAGAAGCCGACGCGGTCTCAGATCAGGGCAGTACTTGCTTGAACGGCTTGACCACGACCTTGTCGTACACGCCGGCCGCAATGTACGGATCGGCATCGGCCCAGCGCTGTGCCGCAGCCAGCGATTCGAACTCGGCAACGATCAGGCTGCCGCTGAAGCCTGCTGCACCCGGGTCGTTGCTGTCGATGGCCGGATGCGGGCCGGCCAGCACCACGCGGCCAGCGTCCTTCAGTTGCTGCAGGCGTTCGATGTGTGCCGGGCGTGCGGCCAGGCGCTTTTCCAGGGAGTTTGCGACGTCGCTGGCGATGATGGCGTAGAGCATGTCAATCCTTGGGTTTGGAGGTAGAAGGGTCGTCGTGCAGGTGGCGCGACAGGTACACGCCCTGCGCCACCAGGAATAGCACGGTCATGCCCAGGCTGCCGAACACCTTGAAGTCGACCCAGAAGTCCTGGAAGGTGAAGGCGACGAACAGGTTGGCCGCGCCGCAGAACAGGAAGAAGCCGATCCAGGCCAGGTTCAGGCGGGTCCAGATGGTGTCGGGCAGGCTCAGGGCATGGCCCATGATGCGCTTGATCAGCACCCGGTCACCGATGAAGTGGCTACCGGCGAAACCCAGGGCGAACAGCCAGTTGACCACCGGGGCTTTCCATTTGAGGAAGGTTTCGCTGTGGAAGGTCAGGGTCAGGCCGCCGAACACCAGGCACGCCACCAAGGTCAGCCACTGGCCCTTCTCCAGCTTGCGCTGGCGCAGGAACAGCGCGCCATAGACCACCAGCGAGCTGATGATGAGCATGGCCGTGGCGCTGTAGATTCCGCCGAATTCGAAGCTGTGGCCGGCGACTTCCAGGGGGCGCGGGTCGAGTTTATAGACGATGAAGAACAGCAACAGCGGAATGAAATCGATGAATTGTTTCACAATGGCAGCCAGAATCGGGATGTGACGGCATAATAACAAACATCGATTCCAGCGAAAGCGCTCCTCCATGAATGTTGATCTGCACTGTCACAGCACGGCCTCCGACGGCGCCCTGTCGCCCTCGGCACTGGTCGCCCGGGCCCATGAGCACGGGGTGCGAACGCTGGCCCTGACCGACCATGACACCATCGAAGGCCTGCCCGAAGCGCGCCAGGCCTGCCACGACAAGGGCATGCACTGGGTCAGCGGGGTGGAGCTGTCGTGCACCTGGGGCGGCGCGACCATCCATGTGCTCGGTTACGATTTCCCGCTCGACGCGCCGCCCTTGCTGGCGGCCATCGAAGCGTTGCACCGGGGCCGCTGGCTGCGCGCCGAAGAAATCGACAAACGGCTGGCGGCCAAGGGCATGCCCGGTGCCCTCGACGGCGCCCGTGCCGTGCAGCACGAACTGGGCGACAGCGGCAACGCCCCGGCGCGGCCACATTTCGCCGAATACCTGGTGCGCGCCGGGCACGTCAAGGACCGCGGCGAGGCGTTTCGCAAGTGGCTGGGCGCCGGCAAGCTGGGCGATGTCAAACAGCACTGGCCGAGCCTCGATGAAACCGTCGCCACCCTGCGCCAGTCCAACGCTTGGGTGAGCCTGGCGCACCCCATGCACTACGAACTGACCCGCAGCAAGCGCAGAAGGCTGATTGCCGACTATATTCAGGCAGGCGGGCAGGCAATCGAAGTGGTCAACGGGATGATGCCGGCCGAGCAGGTGGGCACCCTGTCCATCCTCACCCGTGAGTTCGGCCTGCTGGCAAGCGCTGGCAGTGACTTCCACGGCCCCGGCACCTGGGGCGAGATCGGTGCCTACCGGCCTTTGCCCGAGGACCTGCCACCTTTGTGGCGCCGATTCAGCCATGAACAGCCTTTGGCGGTATGAACAGGACGACTACGTGAGCCAATTTTTCCAGATTCATCCGGAGAATCCGCAGCCGCGGCTGATCCGCCAGGCGGTGGAAATCATCCGCAAGGGCGGCGTGGTGGTGTATCCGACCGACTCGGCCTACGCCCTGGGTTGCCAGATCGGCGACAAGGCAGCGATCGAGCGGGTGCGGCGCCTGCGCGGCCTGGACAAGACCCACAATTTCACCCTGATGTGCTGTGACATGTCGCAGCTGGGGCTGTATGCCAAGGTCGACACCGGCACCTTCCGCCTGCTCAAGGCGCATGTGCCGGGGCCTTACACCTTCATCCTCAATGGCACCCGCGAAGTGCCGCGCCTGCTGCTGCACGAAAAACGCCGTACCATCGGCCTGCGTGTGCCTGACCATGCCATCACCCTGGCCTTGCTCGCCGAGCTGGGTGAGCCGCTGATGAGCGTGAGCCTGATCTTGCCCGGGGATGACGAGCCGATGACCGACCCCTACGAGATCCGCGAGCGCCTGGAGCATCATGTCGACCTGGTGATCGACGGTGGTTTCGGCGACCTCAAGGCCTCGACCATCATCGACCTGTCCGGCGACGAGCCGGAGCTGATCCGTGACGGCTGCGGCGACCCCACGCCGTTCCTGGTCAACGCGTGAGCCAGGTAGAAACACCCGAGGCACTGTCCGAGCAGGCCGAGGCGCCGCGCCAGCTGCAGCTGGCGCTGGTGTATGGCGAAGCCCTGACCGAACTGCCGCTGGACCTGTACATCCCGCCGGACGCGCTGGAAGTCATCCTCGAAGCCTTCGAAGGCCCGCTGGACCTGCTGCTGTACCTGATCCGCAAGCAGAACATCGACATCCTCGACATCCCGGTGGCGGAAATCACCCGCCAGTACATGGGCTATGTCGAGCTGATGAAGAGCGTGCGCCTGGAACTGGCTGCCGAATACCTGGTGATGGCGGCCATGCTCGCCGAGATCAAGTCGCGCATGCTGCTGCCACGTTCGGCCGATGTCGAGGAGGAGGAAGGCGACCCGCGCGCCGAACTGATCCGCCGCCTGCAGGAGTACGAGCGTTTCAAGGCGGCCGCCGAAGGCATCGACGCAATGCCTCGGGTTGGCCGCGAGGTCGTGGTACCACGCCTGGAGGCGCCGCAGGCCAAGGTGCGCAAGCTGTTGCCCCAGGTCAGCCTGGAAGAGCTGCTGGTCTCCATGGCCGAGGTGATGCGCCGCAACGACCTGTTCGAAAGCCACCAGATCACCCGCGAGACCCTGTCCACCCGCGAGCGCATGAGCCAGGTGCTGGAGCGCCTGAAAGGCGGCGGCTTCGTGCCGTTCGTCGAGCTGTTTGCCGCCGAGGAGGGCAAGCTGGGCGTGGTGGTGACCTTCATGGCAATCCTTGAGTTGGTCAAGGAATCGCTGATCGAACTGGTGCAGAATGAACCCTTCGCCGCCATCCATGTGCGGCTTCGCCCGGCGCTTGTAGAAGAACCTGATGAACCTGAATGAACCCCGTGACCTGGCGTCGCTGATCGAGGCCTTTCTGCTGGCTTCGGGCAAGCCGCAATCGCTGGAACGCCTGTACGAGCTGTTCGAAGAGGCCGAACGGCCGGAACCCAAGGTCTTCAAGCAGGCCCTGGAACTGCTGGGCACGTCGTGTGCTGGCCGTGCCTTCGAGCTCAAGGAAGTGGCCAGCGGTTACCGCCTGCAGATTCGCGAAGACTTTGCCCCCTGGGTCGGGCGCCTGTGGGAAGAGCGCCCGCAGCGCTATTCGCGCGCGCTGCTGGAGACCTTGGCCTTGATCGCCTACCGCCAGCCGATTACCCGTGGCGAGATCGAGGATGTGCGTGGCGTGGCGGTGAACAGCAACATCATCAAGACCCTCATGGAGCGCGAGTGGGTGCGCGTGGTCGGTTACCGCGAGGTGCCCGGGCGGCCGGCGATGTTCGCCACCACCAAGGGCTTTCTCGACCATTTCAACCTGAAGAGCCTGGACGAGTTGCCGGCCCTGGCCGAGCTGCGGGAAATGCAGCCCGAACCGCTGCTCGATGCGGATGACGCACCGGTGCCGGCGCACCTGCAGGCGTTGGCCGATGCCAGCCTTGGCGAGGAGGAGGCGGTTGCCGAACCGAAGGAGGAGACCAGCTTCCGTAGCCTGCTGGTGGAGCTGGATGCCATGGAAGAGGGGCTGAAGACCGATTTTGATGATTTGCGCGAGGAACAGGCTGAGGCCTCGGTGGAAGAAGAGGGCAAGTCACTACCCTGATTTCTTTGTTGCCTGTACCGGGCCTTTCGCGGGCACGCCCGCTCCCACAGGTACTGCGCAGCCCTCAGGAGCTGTGATATCCCGTGTGGGAGCGGGCATGCCCGCGAAAGGGCCGGTACAGGCAACGCATCACCGTTAGGCAGAAACCCCTGGCAAAGCCCACAAAACCCTCTACCCTCCAGTGCGTTCCGTCGCCGAACCGCGTATGATGCGCGGCCTTTTGGCGCGTTCGTCGCCAGAAGCCATATTTCATTCCTACACCGGGAGGTGCCCAGATGAGTGAGCAAGACCTGCAAGATAGCCAACCCACCCCTCCGTCCGGCGAAAAGCTGCAGAAAGTGCTGGCGCGTATCGGCGTTGGCTCGCGGCGTGACGTCGAGGCCTGGATCAGCCAGGGCCGTATCAAGGTCAATGGCGTCGAGGCCACCCTTGGCCAGCGCGTCGACCTGCACGATGCCATCGCCGTGGACGGCAAGCTGATCAAGCGCGAAGAGGCCGCCGAGGCCACCCGCCGGGTGATCATGTACAACAAGCCTGATGGCGAGATCTGTACCCGTGACGACCCGGAAGGTCGCCCGACCGTATTCGATCGCCTGCCACGGCCGAAAGAAGGCCGCTGGATCAACATCGGCCGCCTCGACATCAACACCACCGGGCTGCTGCTGTTCACCACCGATGGTGAGCTGGCCAACCGCCTGATGCACCCATCCTACGAGATGGACCGTGAGTACGCGGTGCGGGTGCGCGGCGAAGTCGATGACGAGATGATCGAGCGCCTGAAGGCTGGCGTGATGCTGGAAGACGGCCCGGCCAAGTTCACCGACATCCAGAAGGCGCCGGGTGGCGAAGGCTTCAACCACTGGTACCACTGCGTGGTGATGGAAGGCCGTAACCGCGAGGTGCGTCGCTTGTGGGAGTCCCAGGGCATGGTGGTCAGCCGCCTGAAGCGCGTGCGTTTCGGCCCGGTGTTCCTCAATTCCGACCTGCCGATGGGCCGTTGGCGCGAAATGACCCAGGGTGAAATTGACATCCTCGCCGCTGAAGTGGGCCTGCAGCCGGTAGCGCTGCCGGCCATGAAGCTCAAGGCCAAGGATAAGCTGGAGCGCCTGCAGCGCAAGTCGACGCGCCCGTTGGGCCGTGGCGAGCGCGTGCGCAGCCTGCGCCCGGCCCACGAAGGCGGTGCTGGCGAAGAACGCCCGGCGCGCCAGCCGCGTGAAGAAGCGCCGCGCAAAAGCAGCCGTGGCAGCACCGTTGCCGAGCGCCCGAGCGAGATGCGCAAGCGTCCGGGCAAGCCTGACGCTGACAAGCCGGCAGGCCGTGGTCGCGGCAAGCCGCGTGGCTGATCGAGCTTTGCGGTGACGAGAACCAGCCTTCGGGCTGGTTTTTTTATGCCTGTGGAATTCAGGCCTGCTGCGCAGCCCGTCGCCACACAAGGCCGCTGCTGATGCCCTGTCGACGCGGTCCCTGTAGGAGCGGCCTTGCGTCGCGATGGGCCGCAAAGCGGCCCCAAGACCTTGAACAAAAAGAATTTTTCTGACGACTGGCAAGTTCCCGAACCGCCTTGTAAAAAAATCTATACAGATACTGCCGAATTCAGCCCTGATTTCAGATTTTCCACGGCCCTGTAAACATTGCTTGCCGTCGCCGCTGTGCGCGAGCCTGCCCCCAGGCTCCGACCACCCTTGCCCAAACCCCCGCCGCCACGGTGTTATAGCCACCATTGCCGTGTGCAAAAGCCTGTCCACAGAGCCAGGCTGACAAAACAACAAATGGAGGCGCCATGTACGCCGATCACTCCGCCTTTGAAGGCCCACACCACAGGATCGCTGCGTTTTTTCCCAAGGAAACGATGCAGTGCGTTGACGCCTGCGCGTTTGCAGGGGTATACAGTGCGCCGCGTTTTACCTGTGACTCCTTTGCGTACCGCGCACTCCTGATCACCCCTGGTTGACCCGCCCCGGCGGCTGCAGCGTTCAGGAAACCCAAGGTAACCACCTTGCCCATTCCGCTGCGCCACGAGCGCGGTGGGTCCGATTCCGTCACAGATAAAAACAATGCAGGTGACTTCGTTCATGAGTGGACAAAACATGCATTCAGGCGAGCTCAAGCGGGGCCTGAAGAACCGCCACATCCAGCTGATTGCCCTGGGTGGTGCGATCGGTACCGGCCTGTTCCTCGGCTCGGCGGGGGTGATGAAATCCGCTGGCCCGTCGATGATCCTGGGCTACGCCATCTGCGGCTTCATCGCCTTCATGATCATGCGCCAGCTCGGTGAGATGATCGTCGAAGAGCCAGTGGCCGGCTCGTTCAGCCATTTCGCCCATACCTACTGGGGCGGTTTCGCCGGCTTCCTGTCGGGCTGGAACTGCTGGGTGCTGTACATCCTGGTGGGCATGTCGGAGCTGTCGGCAGTCGGCAAGTATGTCCACTACTGGTGGCCGGAGATCCCGACCTGGGTCACGGCGGCGGCGTTCTTCGTGCTGATCAACGCCATCAACCTGATGAACGTGAAGTTCTTCGGTGAAGCGGAATTCTGGTTCGCCATCATCAAGGTGGTGGCCATCGTCAGCATGATCGGCCTGGGTGCCTACCTGCTGACCAGTGGCAGCGGCGGCCCCGAGGCGACCGTGGCCAACCTGTGGTCGCATGGTGGCTTCTTCCCGAACGGTGTCAGCGGGCTGGTGATGGCCCTGGCGTTCATCATGTTCTCCTTCGGTGGCCTGGAAATGCTCGGCTTTACCGCTGCCGAGGCCGACAAGCCGAAGACCGTGATCCCCAAGGCGATCAACCAGGTCATCTACCGCATCCTGATCTTCTATGTGGGTGCCCTGGTGGTCCTGCTGTCGCTGACCCCGTGGGACAACCTGGTGGCCAGCATCGCTGCCTCGGGTGGCAGCTATGGCAGCAGCCCGTTCGTCCAGGTGTTCTCGCTGCTGGGCAGTGACGTGGCAGCGCACCTGTTGAACTTCGTGGTCCTGACTGCGGCATTGTCGGTGTACAACAGCGGCACCTACTGCAACGCCCGCATGCTGCTGGGCATGGCCGAACAGGGCGACGCCCCGGCATCGCTGGCCAAGGTCGACAAGCGTGGCGTGCCTGTGCGTTCGATCCTGGCATCGGCTGGGGTGACCTTCGTTGCCGTGCTGCTGAACTACCTGATGCCGCAGAACGCCCTGGAGCTGCTGATGTCGCTGGTGGTGGCCACCCTGGTGATCAACTGGGCGATGATCAGCTACTCGCACCTGAAGTTCCGCCAACACCTCGACCGCACCGGCCAGAAGCCGCTGTTCAAGGCCTTGTGGTACCCCTATGGCAACTACCTGTGCCTGGCGTTCGTGGTGCTGATCCTGGGTATCATGCTGATGATCCCGGAGATCCGCGTGTCGGTGTATGCGATCCCGATCTGGCTGTTTGCGATGTTCGTGATCTACATGGTCAAGCCGCGTCGCAGGATGAATACCGCTGTAGCGGCTACTGGCATGGCCAAGTAAGGCGCCCTGTAGTAGCCGAAAACCCGAAGTCAGGTCACTGGCTTCGGGTTTTTTCTTGCCTGTCGCGGCCCTGTCGCCGGCAAGCCAGCGCCAGAAGTCAGATCTGTTCGAGCAACCAGCTTCTGAACGCCCGCAACGATGGCAACGCTTCGTTCCTCGGCGGGTAGATCAGGTAATAACTGCGCTGGCTGGCAAACGCCTCGCCGGGGCTGTACAGCTCGCCCTTGGCCAGTTCTTCTTCCACCAGGATGCGCGGCACCAGGCCGATGCCGATACCGGCCCGTACCGCCTGGATCAGGTGCGAGGTCAGCTCGAAGCTCGGCCCCAGGCGCATCGCCCGGTGCGCCAGGCCATGGTGCGAGAACCACTCGCCCCAGGCATGCGGGTTGTTGGCCACGTTCAGCAGCACCTCTTCACTGATCCGGGCCGGGCTCCAGCCCTGGCCATCCGCGCCAGCTTCCGGCGGCAGGATCACCACCAGTTGCTCGGCATGCAGGCGATGGCAGACCAACCCCGGCAGGTCGTGGCTGGCCACGCCGATGGCGGCGTCGATCTCGCTGGTATCGAAATTGATGGCTTCGATGCGTGAATGAATGTGCACCAGCATGCCCGGGTGGGCGCTGTAGAACGCGTGCAGCCGGGGCAGCAGCCACTTCGAGCCGAAGGTGGGCAGGGTGGCCAGGCGCAAGGTGCCGACCCCCGACTGGTAGGCCAAGGCCTGCAGGGTGGCACTGCGGATGCGCCCCAGGGCTTCGCTGAGTTCGCGCTGGTACAGGCGCCCGACATCGGTCAGTTGCACCTGGCGCCCCTCGCGGCGGAACAGGGTCAGCCCCAGCTGCTGTTCCAGTGCCTGTACCTGGCGGCTGACGGCGCTCTGGGTCAGCGACAGCTCGGCGGCGGCGCGGGTATAGCTTTCATGCCGGGCGGCGGCCTCGAAAGCCAGCAGCAGCGACATCGACGGGGTGAGGTGGCGGTAATTCATTCATGGAAGTCATCGATAGCGGCAGGATTATCCGTTTGCCCCTGAAGCGAAACTACAGGAACATTGGCCTATACGTCATCCCTGCATGCCTTCACTCATGCCGGAACGACAGGAATCCCGTGAATTTGCCCATATCAAGAGGCCGTCCTTCGATGATCGCCCAGCTGTCGACCGTCGCCCCGAGCGCCAACTACCCCGAATTCCTCGAAGCCCTGCGCAACAGCGGCTTCCGCGGCCAGATCAGTGCCGACTACGCTACCCGCACGGTGCTGGCCACCGACAACTCGATCTACCAGCGCTTGCCGCAGGCAGCGGTGTTCCCGCTGGACGCCGACGACGTGGTGCGGGTCGCCACGCTGATGGGCGAGCCGCGCTTCCGCCAGGTCAAGCTGACCCCGCGCGGCGGCGGTACCGGCACCAACGGCCAGTCGCTGACCGACGGTATCGTGGTCGACCTGTCACGGCACATGAACAAGATCCTCGAAATCAACGTCGAGGAGCGCTGGGTGCGGGTACAGGCCGGTACGGTCAAGGACCAGCTCAACGCCGCGCTCAAGCCTTACGGCCTGTTCTTCGCGCCGGAGCTGTCCACCTCCAACCGGGCCACCGTCGGCGGCATGATAAACACCGATGCCAGCGGCCAGGGTAGCTGCACCTATGGCAAGACCCGCGACCACGTCCTGGAGCTGCACAGCGTGCTGCTTGGTGGTGAGCGCCTGCACAGCCTGCCGATCGACGATGCCACGCTGGAGCAGGCGTGTGCCGCACCCGGCCGGGCCGGCGAGGTGTACCGCATGGCACGAGAGATCCAGGAAACCCAGGCGGACCTGATCGCAACCACCTTCCCCAAGCTCAACCGCTGCCTGACCGGCTACGACCTGGCGCACCTGCGCGACGAGCAGGGCCGTTTCAACCTCAACAGCGTGCTGTGCGGTGCCGAAGGTTCGTTGGGCTATGTGGTCGAAGCCAAGCTCAATGTGCTGCCGATCCCCAAGTACGCCGTGCTGGTCAACGTGCGCTACAGCAGCTTCATGGATGCCTTGCGCGACGCCAATGCGCTGATGGCGCACAAGCCGCTGTCGATCGAGACCGTCGACTCCAAGGTGCTGATGCTGGCGATGAAGGACATCGTCTGGCACAGCGTCGCGGAGTACTTCCCGGCCGACCCCGAGCGCCCGACCCTGGGCATCAACCTGGTGGAGTTCTGTGGCGACGAACCTGCCGAGGTCAATGCCAGGGTGCAGGCGTTCATCCAGCACCTGCAGAGCGACACCAGTGTCGAGCGCCTGGGCCATACCCTGGCCGAGGGCGCCGAGGCGGTGACCCGGGTCTATACCATGCGTAAGCGTTCGGTGGGTTTGCTGGGCAACGTCGAAGGCGAAGTCCGCCCGCAGCCGTTCGTCGAGGACACTGCGGTACCGCCAGAACAACTGGCCGACTACATCGCCGAGTTCCGCGCGCTGCTCGATGGCTACGGCCTGGCGTATGGCATGTTCGGCCATGTTGACGCCGGTGTGCTGCACGTGCGCCCGGCGCTGGACATGAAGGACCCGGCCCAGGCCGCGCTGGTCAAGCCGATCTCCGATGCCGTGGCGGCGTTGACCCGCAGCTACGGCGGCCTGCTGTGGGGCGAGCACGGCAAGGGCCTGCGTTCGGAGTACGTGCCCGAGTACTTCGGTGAGCTGTACCCGGCGCTGCAGCGCCTGAAGGGCGCCTTCGACCCGCACAACCAGCTCAACCCCGGCAAGATCTGCACCCCGCCGGACAGCGCCGAGGGCCTGACCAAGGTCGATGGCGTGACCCTGCGCGGCGATCTCGACCGCACCATCGACGAGCGCGTGTGGCAGGACTTCGGCAGTGCCGTGCATTGCAACGGCAACGGCGCCTGCTACAACTACGACCCCAACGACGCCATGTGCCCGTCGTGGAAGGCCACCCGCGAACGCCAGCATTCGCCCAAGGGCCGCGCCTCGCTGATGCGTGAGTGGCTGCGCCTGCAGGGCGAGGCGAACATCGATGTGCTGGCTGCGGCGCGCAATCGGGTGTCCTGGCTCAAGGGCCTGCCGGCACGCCTGCGCAACAACCGCGCACGCAGCCAGGGGCAGGCAGATTTCTCCCATGAGGTGTACGACGCCATGGCCGGCTGCCTGGCGTGCAAGTCGTGCGCCGGGCAGTGCCCGATCAAGGTCAACGTGCCGGACTTCCGCTCGCGCTTTCTCGAGCTGTACCACGGCCGCTACCAGCGCCCGCTGCGTGACTACCTGATCGGCTCGCTGGAGTTCACCGTCCCGTACCTGGCCCACGCGCCGGGGCTGTACAACGCGGTGATGGGCTCGAAGTGGGTGAGCAAGCTACTGGCTGACAAGATCGGTATGGTCGACAGCCCGTTGCTCAGCCGCTTCAACTTCCAGGCCACCCTGACCCGCTGCCGTGTCGGCGTGGCCAGTGTGCCAACCCTGCGTGAACTGACCCCGGCCCAGCGTGAACGCAGCATCGTGCTGGTGCAGGACGCCTTCACCCGCTACTTCGAGACGCCGCTGCTGTCGGCCTTCATCGACTTGGCGCACCGCCTGGGCCACCGGGTGTTCCTGGCGCCGTACAGCGCCAACGGCAAGCCGCTGCATGTGCAGGGTTTCCTCGGGGCGTTCGCCAAGGCGGCGATCCGCAATGCCACCCAGCTCAAGGCCCTGGCTGACTGCGGCGTGCCGCTGGTGGGCCTGGACCCGGCGATGACCCTGGTGTACCGCCAGGAGTACCAGAAAGTCCCGGGCCTGGACGGCTGCCCGAAGGTGTTGTTGCCGCAGGAGTGGCTGATGGACGTGTTGCCGGAACAGGCAGCGAGCGCGTCGGGCAGTTTCCGCCTGATGGCGCACTGCACCGAGAAGACCAACGTGCCGGCCAGCACCCGCCAGTGGGAGCAGGTGTTCGCCCGCCTGGGGCTGAAGCTGGTGACCGAGGCCACTGGCTGCTGCGGCATGTCCGGTACCTATGGGCACGAGGCGCGTAACCAGGACACCTCGCGGACCATCTTCGAGCAGAGCTGGGCGACCAAGCTGGACAAGGAAGGCGAGCCGCTGGCGACGGGGTATTCCTGCCGCAGCCAGGTCAAGCGCATGACCGAGCGGCAGATGCGCCACCCGCTGGAAGTGGTGTTGCAGTACGTCCAGCGCTAGGTTTACCGGCCTCGGGGGCTGCTTTGCAGCCCATCGCGACACCAGGCCGTTCCTCCAGCAAGCGTGAGCTGCCCCTCAGATCAAGCGCACGGTACAAGGAGCGGCCTGGTGTCGCGAAAGGGGTGCAAAGCACCCCCTGTTGTTAGAGACCCCGCTGACGCCGCACCTGCCTGTACAGGTACAGGCTCAACAGCAACCCGCAAGCCGCCGCTGCCGCCGCAAACGGAAACATCGAAGCAAAGCCGAATCCCGCCGCCACGGCGCCCACCAGCGGCCCGGTCACCCCCAGCGACAAGTCGATGAACAGCGAATAGGCCCCGACCGCAGCCCCGCGGTTGGCCGCCGATACCTGATTCACTGCCTCCACTCCCAGCGCCGGGAACACCAGCGAGAAGCCGAACCCGCTCAGTGCGGCGCCTGCCAGCGCCAAGTCGGCACTCGGTGCCAGCCACAGCATCAGCAGCCCGAACGTTTCCACCGACAAACAGGCGATCGCCACGCGGAACCCGCCAATCCGATTGATCAGGTTGCCGAACAGCAGCCGTGCGCTGATGAAGCTGGCGCCGAACAGGCTCAGGGTCAGCGCGGCATTGGCCCAGCCGCGGCTGGCGTAGTACAGGGTGATGAAGGTGGCGATTGTGCCGAAGCCGATCGAGCCCAGGGCCAGCCCCGAACCGTGCGGGAACACTTTGCCCAGCACGCGCAGGAACGGCAGGCGCACGCCGCTGACGATCGGCGCCGCCTGCCGGGGCCAGGCCAGCAGCAGGCCGAGCGCACACAACAGGATAATGCTCGCGCCCATGCTCCACAGCCCCAGGCCCTTGACCATCAGCACCCCCAGCGGGGCGCCGATGGCCAGCGCGCCGTAGCTGGCGATGCCGTTCCAGGAGATGACCTTGGCGGTGTGTTCGGCACCGACCCGGCCGATACCCCAGCCGATCGAACCCGACCCCACCAGGCTTTCGGCGCTGCCCAGCACCAGGCGGCCGGCCAGCAGGCTGGCCAGGCTCAGCCAGGGCAGGTGGGTGAGAAAGGCGCAGGCCAGCATGAACACCCCGCTGAGGCCGCACCCGGCCAGGCCATACAGGACTGCTTTCTTGCTGCCGTGGTTGTCGATGATGCGGCTGGCCGTGGGGCGGCTGAGCAGGGTAGCCAGGTATTGCACGCTGATCGCAAGGCCCGCGACCACGGCGCCGAAGCCCAGGTCGTTGTGCACATAGCCAGGCAACACGGCCAGGGGGATGCCGATGTTCAGGTAGCCGATGAAGGTGAAGAGGACGATGGAGACGACTTGCAGGGTGACCGCAAGGGGGCGCGGTGAGTCGGGCATGGGGGCCTACGTGGGTTCTGGACGGTGTGAAAACGTGATGACGGGGTTGGCCCGCAGGTCAGCCGTTTTCACACAGTCGGGGATGCGCGGTTAGTCCTGGTCAGCGCTGGATTGATCGTCACCATCCTGCTCGACGGCAGCTGCCGGTTCGGCATGAACGGTTACGGTTGGCTCTTCTGGGTTCAGGCTTGGGAAGGGAAGATTCGGGATTTCATGCATCTCGTCGTTCCTCGCAAGTGTGAGTGAAAAGTCTGCGCCAGGCGCGTTTGAAGCTTCGCAAAGCTGGGGCAGGATACACAAGTCTGGATGACAGTTTGGTTTTTTTGCCGGTCGCCGGTCGGTTTTGCGGGTGAACAGCGGACATTTCCCCTGCAAAAAACTGGGGCCGCTTCGCGCCCCTTCGCGGGCGTGCCCGCTCCCACAGGGGCCGCGTAAATCCTTGGTTTTCGCGGTCCCTGTGGGAGCGGGCACGCCCGCGAAGGGGCGCGAAGCGGCCCCAATTCCCAAGCGATTACTTGCGGCCTTCAGCCGTCTCCGCCACCTTGTCGGTGCGCGCGCACATGATGAAGTCATTGCGGTGCAGGCCCTTGATCGAGTGGCTCCACCAGGTCACGGTGACCTTGCCCCACTCGGTCAGCAGGCCCGGGTGGTGGCCTTCGGCTTCGGCGATTTCGCCCACGGCATTGGTGAACGCCAGGGCGTGCTTGAAGTTCTTGAACAGGAAGACGCGCTCCAGTTCCATGTGGCCATCGCGTACTTCGATGTTCCAGTCCGGGATCTCGCGAATCAGCTCGGCCAGCTCCTCATCAGTGACTTTCGGGGCGTCGGCGCGGCAGGCTTCGCAATGGGCTTGGTTCAAGGCATTCATGTGGTGTTTTCCGGTTCGAGTTGTTATCGGCAAGGTCGCTCAGGCGGCGACCTTGGGTGGAAACTTCGGTGCGTGCAGGCCCAGCTGCATGGCGTGGTGAACCATGCCCATGATGTCTTCGTGGGCCAGGTCGAACAGGCGCTTCATGTTCGGCAGCACGAAATACAGCGGCTGCAGGATGTCGATGCGGTACGGGGTGCGCATGGCTTCGATCGGGTCGAAGGCCTGGTGCTCCGGCTCGGCAGACAGACTGTAGACGGTTTCTTTCGGCGACGAGAGGATGCCGCCGCCATAGATCTTGCGGCCTTGGGCGGTTTCGATGAGGCCGAATTCGATGGTCATCCAGTACAGGCGCGCCAGGTAAACGCGCTGTTCTTTGGTCGCGGCCAGGCCGAGCTTGCCGTAGGTATGGGTGAATTCGGCGAACCAGGGGTTGGTCAGCAGCGGGCAGTGGCCAAAGATCTCGTGGAAGATGTCGGGCTCTTGCAGGTAGTCCAGTTCTTCCGGGGTGCGGATGAACGTGGCGACCGGGAAGCGCTTGCTGGCGAGCAGCTCGAAGAAGGTCTGGAAGGGGATCAGTGCCGGCACCCGGGCAACCTGCCAGCCCGTGGTGGCGCCCAGCACCTTGTTGATCTCGCCCAGTTGCGGAATCCGGTCATGCGGCAGCTTGAGCTGGTCGATGCCGTCCAGGTATTCCTGGCAGGCGCGGCCTTCGATCACTTTCAGCTGGCGGGTGATCAGGGTGTTCCATACCGCATGCTCTTGCTGCGGGTAGTCGATAAAACCGTGCGCATCGGGCTCGCGTGCCACGTATTGCGTCTGTTTCATGTGGCTCTCCTGGTGAGGGCTTTTCTTGTTATGTGCAGGACATGCCTAAGGAATATCCCTTCGCCGGCTGCTTTGCACGGGGGTGGGAGATAGGCGAGATGGGCTTCTCGCGGCGTTTTCGTAACGAATATTTTACAAAACCCAGCAAGTGTCGGAAAATCCGAGGCATCTGGCTGATGCCTAGGCGGTTTTTGTCAGCTTATCTTTACGACTTTTCTGCGCTGCGTTGAAAAACCTCGGCGCTTCGAGAGCCCTCATGCGTATCAAAGTGCATTGCCAGAACCGTATTGGCATCCTGCGCGACATCCTCAACCTGCTGGTGGAGTACGGCATCAACGTGCTGCGCGGCGAGGTGGGCGGTGACCATGGCAACGCCATCTACCTGCATTGCCCGAACCTGATCAATTTGCAGTTCCAGGCGCTGCGGCCCAAGTTCGAGGCCATCGCTGGGGTGTTCGGCGTCAAGCGCGTGGGGTTGATGCCCAGCGAACGTCGCCACATGGAGCTGAACGCGCTGCTGGGCGCGTTGGACTTCCCGGTGCTGTCGATCGACATGGGCGGCAGCATCGTCGCCGCCAACCGCGCGGCAGCCCAGTTGCTGGGTGTGCGGGTGGACGAGGTGCCGGGCATGCCGCTGGCGCGCTACGTTGAAGACTTCGACCTGCCGGAGCTGGTGCGCGCCAACAAGTCGCGCATCAACGGCCTGCGTATCAAGGTCAAGGGCGATGTGTTCCTGGCCGATATCGCGCCACTGCAGTCCGAACACGACGACAGCGAGGCGCTGGCCGGTGCGGTGCTGACCCTGCACCGCGCCGACCGCATCGGTGAGCGTATCTACAACGTGCGCAAGCAAGAGCTGCGCGGTTTCGACAGCATCTTCCAGAGCTCGCGGGTCATGGCCGCCGTGGTCCGCGAGGCGCGGCGCATGGCACCACTGGATGCACCCTTGCTGATCGAGGGTGAAACAGGCACCGGCAAGGAGTTGCTGGCGCGTGCCTGCCACCTGGCCAGCCCGCGCGGGCAGTCGCCGCTAATGGCGCTGAACTGCGCCGGGTTACCCGAGTCGATGGCCGAGACCGAGCTGTTCGGTTACGGCCCCGGGGCCTTCGAAGGTGCGCGCGCCGAGGGCAAGCTGGGGCTGCTGGAGCTGACCGCCGGTGGCACGCTGTTCCTTGATGGGGTAGGGGAGATGAGCCCGCGCCTGCAGGTGAAGTTGCTGCGCTTTCTGCAGGACGGCTGCTTCCGCCGTGTAGGCAGCGATGAAGAGGTGTACCTGGACGTGCGGGTGATCTGCGCGACCCAGGTGGATTTGTCCGAATTGTGCGCGCGTGGCGAGTTCCGTCAGGACCTGTACCACCGGCTCAATGTGTTGTCGCTGCACATTCCGCCCTTGCGCGAATGCATGGACGGCCTGGAAGGGCTGGTGCAGCACTTTCTCGACCAGGCCAGCCGGCAGATCGGTTGCGCCATGCCGCGCCTGGCACCAGCGGCGATGGACAAACTTGCCCAGTACCATTGGCCGGGCAATGTAAGGCAACTGGAAAACGTATTGTTCCAGGCGGTTTCGTTATGCGATGGCGGCGTGGTCAAGAGCGAACATATTCGCTTGCCGGATTATGGCGCGCGGCAACCGTTGGGTGAGTTTTCGCTGGACGGGGATCTTTCGCAGATTGTCGGGCGCTTTGAGAAGGCGGTGCTGGAAAGTTTGATGGGGGAATTCCCGAGTAGTCGGGCTTTAGGTAAAAGACTGGGTGTTTCGCATACGACCATTGCCAACAAGTTGAGGGATTACTCGCTTGGCAAGTCTGCAGATTAATCAGGCCTTATAAAAGGCGGGACTGCTGCGCAGTCCTTTCGCGACACAAGGCCGCTCCTACAAGTACTGCGCAGGCTTCAAACATTGCGCGGTACCTGTAGGAGCGGCCTTGTGTCGCGAATGGGGCCCGCAGGGCCCCCAATTCACAAGGTATCAGCCGTTCGAGCAGCCGTTCCCCATCACGCGGTATTCGAGAATGTGCTTCTGGCCCTTGGAGTCTTCATAGGTCATGCGGGCTGGCACCACTTCGCATACATTGGGCACTTCGCTCATGGAAATGACGCGGGCAATGTCCAGGTGCTGCGCGTAGTTGTACTGTTCAACCGGAATCTGCTCGGCATCTTTGCCTTCGCCGGCCATCGCCGCGCCGCAAAGACTGCCAAGTACCAATACCAGTAAAGCTTTCATTTTCTATTTACCTGTCTAAGGTCGTGAGGGGGCGCGCGGCGCTTTTGGCGCCGCGAGTAGTGCTGGTTTAACTATCGGGATAAGACGGGGATTAACGCTTGCCTTCGTGGGGGCTGTTACCAGTTGTTAATCGCCTTGCCGTTGCTGGCGAGATGAATTTTAGGGTTGTCGCCAAGGCTGAAACAGTGGGGCTTTTGATAAAGTGTTTTGGCAGAATCTGTAACAATCCTCTGGGCAACGCGCCAATTGTCGCTTCGCCACGGCTGAAAAGCGCATGCTAGAGCGCCCGTGCTGAACGGGCGTACCAAATTACTACCAACGTCGAATGGCTTTTGTCGCTCTGGTACAGTTACAAACGGTCCCATACAAAAACAACTATTACACCGAGGTAACACAGATGAGTGCGGCTCCACTGTATCCCGTTCGTCCCGAGGTTGCGGCCACCACGCTGACCGACGAGGCCACCTACAAGGCCATGTACCAGCAGTCGGTGATCAACCCGGACGGCTTCTGGCGCGAGCAGGCCCAGCGTATCGACTGGATCAAGCCGTTCACCAAGGTCAAGCAGACCTCCTTCGACGACCACCATGTCGATATCAAATGGTTCGCCGACGGCACTCTGAACGTTTCCTCCAACTGCCTGGATCGCCACCTCGAAGAGCGCGGTGACCAGCTGGCCATCATCTGGGAAGGCGACGATCCTTCCGAGCACCGCAACATCACCTACCGCGAACTGCACGAGCAGGTCTGCAAGTTTGCCAACGCCCTGCGTGGCCAGGATGTGCACCGCGGTGACGTGGTCACCATCTATATGCCGATGATCCCCGAGGCCGTGGTCGCCATGCTGGCCTGCGCCCGTATCGGTGCGATCCACTCGGTGGTGTTCGGTGGCTTCTCCCCCGAAGCGCTGGCCGGGCGGATCATCGACTGCAAGTCCAAGGTGGTCATCACCGCCGACGAAGGCGTGCGCGGCGGCCGCCGTACCCCGCTCAAGGCCAACGTCGACCTGGCACTGACCAACCCGGAAACCAACAGCGTGCAGAAGATCATCGTGTGCAAGCGCACCGGTGGCGACATTGCCTGGCACCAGCACCGTGACATCTGGTACGAAGACCTGATGAAAGTGGCTTCCAGCCACTGCGCGCCGAAAGAGATGGGCGCCGAGGAAGCGCTGTTCATCCTTTACACCTCCGGCTCCACCGGCAAGCCGAAGGGCGTGCTGCACACCACCGGTGGTTACCTGGTCTATGCCGCGCTGACCCATGAGCGTGTGTTCGACTACCGCCCGGGCGAGGTCTATTGGTGCACTGCCGACGTCGGCTGGGTCACCGGCCACAGCTACATCGTCTACGGCCCGCTGGCCAACGGCGCCACCACGCTGCTGTTCGAAGGCGTGCCGAACTACCCGGACATCACCCGCGTGTCGAAGATCATCGACAAGCACAAGGTCAACATCCTCTACACCGCGCCAACTGCCATCCGCGCAATGATGGCCGAAGGCGAGGCCGCGGTGGCCGGGGCCGACGGCTCCAGCCTGCGTCTGCTGGGCTCGGTGGGCGAGCCGATCAACCCCGAAGCCTGGAACTGGTACTACAAGGCCGTGGGCAAGGAACGTTGCCCGATCGTCGATACCTGGTGGCAGACCGAAACCGGCGGCATCCTGATCAGCCCGCTGCCAGGTGCCACTGGCCTCAAGCCGGGTTCGGCCACCCGTCCGTTCTTCGGCGTGGTGCCGGCCCTGGTGGACAACCTGGGCAACCTGATCGAAGGTGCCGCCGAAGGTAACCTGGTGATCCTCGATTCCTGGCCGGGGCAATCGCGTTCGCTGTATGGCGACCACGACCGGTTCGTCGACACCTATTTCAAGACCTTCCGTGGCATGTACTTCACCGGCGACGGCGCGCGTCGCGACGAGGATGGCTACTACTGGATCACCGGCCGCGTGGATGACGTGCTCAACGTGTCCGGTCACCGCATGGGCACTGCCGAGATCGAAAGTGCCATGGTGGCGCATTCGAAAGTGGCCGAGGCGGCGGTGGTGGGCGTGCCGCATGACATCAAGGGGCAGGGCATCTATGTATATGTCACCCTCAACGCCGGCATCGAGCCCAGCGAGCAGCTGCGCCTGGAGCTGAAGAACTGGGTGCGCAAGGAAATCGGCCCGATCGCCTCGCCGGATGTGATCCAGTGGGCGCCGGGGCTGCCGAAGACCCGTTCGGGCAAGATCATGCGCCGCATCCTGCGCAAGATTGCCACGGGCGAATACGGCGCGCTGGGTGACATCTCGACCCTGGCCGACCCGGGGGTGGTGCAGCATTTGATCGATACCCACAAGGCGATGAGCCTGGCTTCGGCCTGATAGCCGAGTCGCACACGATCCCCTGTGGGAGCGGGCATGCCCGCGAAGCAGGCGACGCGGTGGATGGCACCGGCTACGCCGGTGTTCGCGGGCGCGCCCGCTCCCACAGGTCGGTGTAGCCATTAAAAACCCCGCCCGGGCAACCGGCGGGGTTTTTGCTTTACTGTTACCCGACATTCATCGGTAACTGTTCTGTCACCGTTGGCGCACGGCATCGGGGCGCCAGGAAACAATTCCGCTTCGTTTCGGTGCATTTCGCCGGCATTTTTCCCCGCACAGCACGCTACACTTGCCGTACTACAAGGCTTTGCCAATAATAGGCCCGGGAATTGCTAGGTCTATAGGTTCTATTTCTTGCGCTTTTGCATATTTTGCACTGGCTGTCAACATCGCCCGCAGCGGTTTCAGGCGCTTCTGTAAGTAGTTGTCGCTTTGAAGAAATATCGACTACCGGGCTGTCGCTAGAATGCCACTCACACGCTCGTGGTCTGCGACCTTGGTCGATACCCTGCGCGGCTCGCGTTGTACCCATTCGCATATCGGGCAGCCGTTACCTGCCTTGTATTGCCCCGTACCGATGGAGTTACCTGATGAAGAAGCTCGCACTGCTTGGCGCCTTGGCGCTGTCCGTGTTTTCCCTGGTATCGCAGGCCGATGAAAAACCGTTGAAAATCGGCATCGAAGCCGCCTACCCACCGTTTGCCTTCAAGCAGCCTGATGGCAGCATCGCCGGTTTCGACTACGACATCGGCAACGCGCTGTGCGAAGAGATGAAAGCCAAGTGCACCTGGGTCGAGCAGGAATTCGACGGCCTGATCCCGGCGCTGAAAGTGCGCAAGATCGACGCCATCCTGTCGTCCATGTCGATCACCGAAGACCGCAAGAAATCGGTCGACTTCACCAAGCGCTACTACCTGACCCCGGCGCGCCTGGTCATGAAGGAAGGCACCACCGTCAGCGACAGCCTGGATGAACTCAAGGGCAAGAAGATCGGCGTGCAGCGCGGTTCGATCCATGACCGTTTCGCCAAGGAAGTGCTGGCTCCCAAGGGTGCCACCGTGGTTCCTTACGGCACCCAGAACGAAATCTACCTGGACGTGGCGGCTGGCCGCCTGGACGGTACCGTGGCTGACGCCACCCTGCTGGAGGACGGTTTCCTGAAGACCGACGCCGGCAAGGGCTTCGCCTTCGTTGGCCCGTCGTTCACCGACGTGAAGTATTTCGGTGACGGCGTCGGCATCGCCGTACGCAAGGGTGACAAGGCCAACGCCGATCGCATCAACGCGGCCATCGACGCCATCCGTGCCAATGGCAAGTACAAAGAAATCGAGAAGAAGTACTTCAACTTCGATATCTACGGTCCAGACTCGAACTAAGACGTCGGGTTTCACCTGTGCAATGGTGCAAACAGCAGAAACTCTGAGGTTTGCACCATTTTTCATTCTCTAGGTCGAGGACCTCATCATGTTGAAAGGCTACGGGGCAGTCATCCTCGACGGGGCGTGGCTGACGCTGCAGCTCGCCCTGTCGTCGATGGCCCTGGCCATCGTGCTCGGCCTGATCGGTGTGGCGCTGCGCTTGTCGCCGGTGCGCTGGCTGGCCTGGCTGGGCGATCTGTATTCCACGGTGATCCGTGGCATTCCGGACCTGGTCCTGATCCTGCTGATCTTCTATGGCGGGCAGGACATCATCAACCGGGTGGCGCCGCTGTTGGGCTATGAAGACTACATCGACCTGAATCCGCTGATCGCGGGTATCGGTACCCTGGGCTTCATCTTTGGCGCGTACCTGTCGGAAACCTTCCGTGGCGCGTTCCTGGGCATTCCCAAGGGGCAGGCCGAAGCGGGCGTGGCCTATGGCATGAGCAATCGCCAGGTGTTCTTCCGCATCCAGGTGCCACAGATGATTCGCCTGGCTATTCCAGGTTTCACCAACAACTGGCTGGTGCTGACCAAGGCCACCGCGCTGATCTCGGTGGTCGGCTTGCAGGACATGATGTTCAAGGCCAAGCAGGCGGCCGATGCCACCCGCGAGCCTTTCACCTTCTTCCTCGCGGTGGCGGCCCTGTACCTGGTGCTGACCAGTGTCTCGCTGCTGGCCCTGAAGTATCTCGAGCGCCGCTATTCGGTGGGCGTCAAGGTGGCTGAACTATGATCTTCGACTACAACGTCGTCTGGGAGGCGTTGCCGATGTACTTCGGCGGCCTGCTGACCACGCTCAAGCTGCTGGCCATTTCGCTGTTCTTCGGCCTGCTGGCGGCCATTCCGCTGGGCCTGATGCGGGTGTCCAAGCAGCCGGCAGTCAACCTGCTGGCCTGGCTCTACACCTATGTGATCCGCGGCACGCCGATGCTGGTGCAGCTGTTCCTGATCTACTACGGCCTGGCGCAGTTCGAGGCGGTGCGCGAAAGCGTGCTGTGGCCGCTGTTGTCCAGCGCCACCTTCTGTGCCTGCCTGGCGTTCGGCATCAACACCAGCGCCTACACTGCCGAGATCATCGCTGGCAGCCTCAAGGCCACGCCGCATGGCGAGATCGAGGCGGCCAAGGCCGTGGGCATGTCGCGCATGAAGATGTACCGGCGCATCCTGCTGCCGTCGGCCCTGCGCCGGGCGCTGCCGCAGTACAGCAACGAAGTGATCATGATGCTGCAGACCACCAGCCTGGCGTCGATCGTCACCCTGATCGACATCACCGGTGCTGCGCGCACGGTCAATGCCCAGTACTACCTGCCTTTCGAGGCCTATATCACGGCGGGCGTGTTCTACCTGTGCCTGACCTTCATCCTGGTGCGCCTGTTCAAGATGGCCGAACGCCGCTGGCTCGGCTACCTGGCGCCGCGCAAGCACTGACCGCTTTGTGAGAATCGACAGCATGTACAAACTCGAAGTCCAAGACCTGCACAAGCGCTACGGCAGCCATGAAGTGCTCAAGGGCGTGTCCCTGTCGGCCAAGGCAGGCGATGTCATCAGCATCATCGGCTCCAGCGGTTCGGGCAAGTCGACCTTCCTGCGCTGCATCAACCTGCTGGAGCAGCCGCACGCGGGCAAGATCCTGCTCAACAATGAAGAACTCAAGCTGGTGCCGGGCAAGGACGGTGCGCTCAAGGCCGCCGACCCGCGTCAGTTGCAGCGCATGCGCTCGCGCCTGTCGATGGTGTTCCAGCATTTCAACCTGTGGTCGCACATGACCGCGCTGGAGAACATCATCGAAGCACCGGTGCACGTGCTCGGGGTGAACCGCAAGGAAGCCCTGGAAAAGGCCGAGCACTACCTGGCCAAGGTCGGTGTCGCGCACCGCAAGGACGCCTTCCCCGGGCACATGTCCGGCGGCGAGCAGCAGCGGGTGGCCATTGCCCGGGCGCTGGCGATGGAGCCGGAAGTGATGCTGTTCGATGAGCCGACTTCGGCGCTGGACCCGGAGCTGGTGGGCGATGTGCTCAAGGTCATGCAGGCCCTGGCCCAGGAAGGCCGGACCATGGTCGTGGTAACCCACGAAATGGGCTTTGCCCGCGAAGTGTCCAACCAGCTGGTGTTCCTGCACAAGGGCCTGGTGGAAGAAACCGGCTGCCCACGCCAGGTGCTGGCCAACCCGCAGTCGGAGCGCCTCAAGCAGTTCCTCTCCGGCAGTCTGAAGTAAAAGCTGCATTTTTGCACCATAATAGGGCATGCTGCGCCGCAAGCGCAGCCTGACCCGGCGCACAGACTCGAACGACCTCAGGTTTCGGACCGCACCCTATGACCACCCAGCGAATCGGTTTTCTCATCTGGCCCAATACCAGGCCCTTGACCCTGGCGCTGGCCGAGGAAGTGTTGCAGGTGGCGCAGCGGGTGCACCCGGAGGTGGTCTACGAGCTGCTGTTCCTGCAGGCGGAGCCGGCGCAGGAGGGTAGTTGGCGCCTGCCGGGCGAGCCGTGGAACGGCCGTCTTGACGGTTGCCAGAAGCTGTTCCTGCTGGCTGACGAGCCGCCGGCGGCGGTGGCGGGGCCCCTGGTGGCGGCGCTCAAGCAACTGGCGCGCAGCGGCTGCATGATCGGTGGCCTGTCGGCCGGGGTCTACCCCCTGGCGATGCTGGGCCTGCTCGATGGCTACCGGGCGGCGGTGCATTGGCGCTGGCAGGATGATTTTGCCGAGCGTTTTCCCAAGGTCATCGCCACCAGCCATCTGTTCGACTGGGATCGCGATCGCCTGACCGCCTGTGGGGGCATGGCGGTGACCGACCTGCTGCTGGCGGTGCTGGCACGTGATCACGGTGCGGAGCTGGCTGGGGCGGTGTCGGAGGAGCTGGTGGTCGAGCGCATCCGCGAGGGGGGTGAACGCCAGCGCATTCCGTTGCAGAATCGCCTGGGCTCCAGCCACCCCAAGCTGACCCAGGCGGTGCTGCTGATGGAAGCCAATATCGAAGAGCCGCTGACCACCGACGAAATCGCCCAGCATGTGTGCGTGTCGCGGCGGCAACTGGAGCGCATCTTCAAGCAGTACCTCAATCGCGTGCCGAGCCAGTATTACCTGGAGCTGCGGCTGAACAAGGCGCGGCAGATGCTGATGCAGACCAGCAAGTCGATCATCCAGATCGGCCTGTCCTGCGGTTTTTCTTCCGGGCCGCATTTTTCCAGTGCGTATCGCAATTTCTTTGGGGCAACACCACGCGAAGACCGTAACCAGCGGCGTAATAGCAGCCCGTTCGAGTTGAGTTCGGCGCCGGCCGAGAAGGGCTGAGGTTTCGGTGGGGGCGGGGTGCATGCCTTGGGGGTGATGGTGGGGCGGAAATCGAGCGCCGCCCGCGCGGCGCATCGCGGATGAATCCGCTCCCACATTTGTTGCAACGTGCCGAACCTGTTACGCCATGGTCGCCTGCCTTGGCGCATGTCTTGAGTCTTGCAAGCCGGCTGGCAACCATGGCCTGACAGGCATGGCCACGTTGCAACAAATGTAGGAGCGGATTTTATCCGCGATGCGCCGCGCGGGCGGCGCTCGATTTCCGCCACGACACATCAACACCACCTTGCACCCGCGGCCACCCCGAATCGCCTGTGAACACCCGTTCACCCAGCCCCCTCTCTCCCGTACACTGCGCTATTGCGACAGTGTTTGTCGCATTGCCGAAAACCTTGTGCAAACAGGGTTTTGCGCTGTAACAAGTTGTCGCTTGGCCGCAAGGACAGGCGCGGATCAGTCCTTACAATCCCCCCATCGCTCGCCACTTCCAGGCCAGCGTTCCTCATCAGGAGACTCAGATGTCCGTTGAGCAAGCCCCGGTGCAACGTGCCGATTTCGACCAGGTCATGGTCCCCAACTATTCCCCGGCGGCCTTCATTCCTGTGCGAGGCGAGGGTTCCCGTGTCTGGGACCAGTCGGGTCGCGAGCTGATCGACTTTGCCGGTGGCATCGCGGTCAACGCCCTGGGCCACTGCCACCCGGCACTGGTCAAGGCCCTGACCGAGCAGGCCAACACCCTCTGGCACGTATCCAACGTATTCACCAACGAGCCGGCCCTGCGCCTGGCGCACAAGCTGGTGGATGCCACCTTTGCCGACCGGGCGTTCTTCTGCAACTCCGGCGCCGAGTCCAACGAGGCCGCCTTCAAGCTGGCCCGGCGCGTTGCCCATGACCGCTTCGGCCCGGAAAAGCACGAAATCATTGCCACCGTGAACAGCTTCCACGGGCGTACCCTGTTTACCGTCAGCGTCGGTGGCCAGCCGAAGTATTCCGACGGCTTCGGCCCGAAGATCACCGGTATCAGCCATGTGCCCTACAACGACCTGGAAGCGCTGAAGGCACAGATTTCCGACAAGACCTGCGCCGTGGTCATCGAGCCGATCCAGGGCGAGAGCGGCGTGGTGCCGGCCGACAAGGCCTACCTGGAAGGCGCGCGCAAACTGTGTGACGAGCACAACGCCCTGCTGATCTTCGACGAAGTGCAGACTGGCGTGGGCCGTACCGGTTCGCTGTATGCCTATCAGCACTACGGTGTGACCCCGGACATCCTGACCAGCGCCAAGAGCCTGGGCGGCGGCTTCCCGATCGGCGCCATGCTGACCACCACCGAGCTGGCCAAGCACCTGGCCGTCGGCACCCACGGCACCACCTATGGCGGCAACCCGCTGGGCTGCGCCGTCGCCTGCGCAGTGCTGGACGTGGTCAACACCCCGGAAACCCTGGCTGGCATCAAGGCCAAGCACGAGCGTTTCAAGGTGCGCCTGGAGCAGATCGGCCAGAAGTACCAGCTGTTCACCCAGGTGCGTGGCGTTGGCCTGCTGCTGGGCTGCGTGCTCGCCGAGGCCTGGAAAGGCAAGGCCAAGGAGGTGCTCAACGCCGCCGAGAAAGAGGGCCTGATGGTGCTGCAGGCCGGCCCGGATGTGGTCCGCTTTGCCCCAAGCCTGGTGGTTGAAGACGCCGATATCGATGAAGGCCTGGATCGCTTCGAGCGCGCCGTGGCCACCCTGACCCAGGCCTGAACGGCCTGAGGTCCCTTCGCCGGCTCCCGCGCTGCGTGCGGGCCGGCGATACCCGATTCCCGTGCAGGTGCCGGTGCACCTGCCGTTTTTTCGTGCCGCCGTGAGCGGCCCGTATTCCAAAGGAGTGACACCATGCTGGTGATGCGCCCCGCGCAAATGGCTGATCTGAACGAAGTGCAGCGCATGGCTGCAGACAGCCCCATTGGTGTCACCTCGCTGCCGGACGACGCTGCTCGCCTGGGCGACAAGATCGCCGCTTCCGAGACTTCCTTCGCCGCCGAGGTCAGCTTCAACGGCGAGGAAAGCTACTTCTTCGTCCTTGAAGACAGCGAAACCGGCAAGCTGGCAGGCTGCTCGGCGATCGTCGCTTCGGCCGGCTACTCCGAGCCGTTCTACAGCTTTCGTAACGAAACCTTCGTACACGCCTCGCGCGAGCTGAAGATCCACAACAAGATCCACGTGCTGTCGCTGTGCCACGACCTGACCGGCAACAGCCTGCTGACCAGCTTCTATGTACTGCCGGAGCTGGTGAACAGTGGTTGGGCCGAGCTCAATTCGCGTGGTCGCCTGTTGTTCATGGCTTCGCACCCGGAGCGTTTCGCCGATTCGGTGGTGACCGAGATCGTCGGCTACAGCGACGAGCAGGGTGAATCACCGTTCTGGGATGCCATCGGTCGCAACTTCTTCGACCTCAACTACGCCGACGCCGAGCGCCTGTGCGGCCTGAAGAGCCGTACCTTCCTCGCCGAGCTGATGCCGCATTACCCGATCTACGTGCCGCTGCTGCCTGACCTGGCGCAGGAGGCGATGGGCCAGGTGCATCCGCGGGCGCAGATCACCTTCGACATTCTCATGCGCGAAGGCTTCGAAACCGAGCACTACATCGACATCTTCGATGGTGGCCCGACGCTGCATGCGCGTACTTCGGGCATCCGTTCGATCGCCCACAGCCGGGTGGTGCCGGTGAAGCTGGAGGACGCCCCGGTCAAGGGCGGGCGCCCGTACCTGGTGTGCAACGGCCTGCTGCAGGACTACCGCGCAGGGCTGCTGGACCTGGACTGGGTGCCCGGCAAGCCGGTCAGCCTGAGCCTGGCGGCCGCCGATGCGCTGGGGGTGGGCGAGGGCGCCAGCGTGCGCCTGGTCGCGGTCTGAGGTCTGGCAACAGACGTTTGCGGATTGATGCGTTAGCAGAGTTTCGCGCCGGCCGCCGCCGTCGCACAAGGAGATAGCATGATCGTTCGTCCTGTACGCAGCAGCGATTTGCCTGCGTTGATCGAATTGGCACGCAGCACCGGGACCACCGGGCTGACCACGCTGCCGGCCAACGAAGAGCGCCTGGGGCATCGCGTTGGCTGGGCGGAAAAAAGCTTCCGTGGCGAAGCCGAGCGCGCCGACACCGACTACCTGTTCGTGCTGGAAAACGACGAAGGCCTGGTAGTGGGCATCAGTGCCATCGCCGGTGCCGTCGGCCTGCGCGAGCCCTGGTACAACTACCGGGTCGGGTTGACCGTCAGCGCCTCGCAGGAGCTGAAGATCTACCGCGAAATCCCCACCCTGTTCCTGGCCAACGACCTGACCGGCAACTCCGAGCTGTGCTCGCTGTTCCTGCGCAGCGACTACCGCTCGGGCCTCAATGGCCGCCTGCTGTCGCGGGCGCGCATGTTGTTCATGGCCGAGTTCCCCGAGCTGTTCGGCAAGAAGATCATCGCCGAAATGCGCGGCATGTCCGATGAGCAGGGGCGTTCACCGTTCTGGGAAAGCCTGGGCCGGCACTTCTTCAAGATGGAGTTCAGCCAGGCCGACTACCTCACCGGCGTGGGCAACAAGTCGTTCATCGCCGAGCTGATGCCCAAGTTCCCGCTGTACACCTGCTTCCTGTCCGAGGCGGCCCGCAACGTCATCGGCCGCGTGCACAAGGACACCGAGCCGGCGCTGGCCATGCTCAAGCAGGAAGGTTTCAACTACCAGGGCTACGTCGACATTTTCGACGCTGGCCCTGCCATCGAGTGCGACACCGACAAGATCCGCGCCGTGCGCGAAAGCCAGACCCTGGTGCTGGCCGTGGGCACGCCGGGCGATGACGCCACGCCATACATCATTCACAACCGCAAGCGCGACGACTGCCGCATCACGGCTGCACCTGCGCGGTTGGCCGCCGGTACCCTGGTGGTCGACCCCCTGACGGCCAAGCGCCTGCGCATGGGTGCTGGCGACAATGTGCGCGCGGTGCCGCTGTCGGCAAGCCGGGAGGCCAAATAAATGACCACGCATTACATCGCCGGCAACTGGCAGGCTGGCCAGGGCGAAACCCTGCAGTCGCTCAACCCGGTAACGCAGTCCGTCATCTGGCAAGGCCAGGGCGCTGACGCCAGCCAGGTGGACGCCGCCGTACAGGCCGCCCGCCAGGCCTTCCCGGCCTGGGCACAACTGAGCCTGGACGCGCGTATCGAGGTGCTGGAAAAGTTTGCCGAGCAGCTCAGGACGCATGCCGAAGCGCTGGCCCAGTGCATCGGCGAGGAAACCGGCAAGCCGCTGTGGGAGTCGGCCACCGAAGTCACCAGCATGATCAACAAGGTGGCGATCTCGGTGCAAAGCTATCGCGAGCGCACCGGCGAGAAGAGCGGCCCGCTGGCCGATGCCACGGCTGTGCTGCGGCACAAGCCCCACGGTGTGGTGGCGGTGTTCGGCCCGTACAACTTCCCTGGCCACCTGCCCAACGGCCATATCGTCCCAGCCCTGCTGGCGGGTAACTGCGTGGTGTTCAAGCCCAGCGAGCTGACCCCCAAGGTCGCCGAGCTGACCGTCAACTGCTGGATTGCCGCCGGCCTGCCGGTGGGGGTGTTGAACCTGGTGCAAGGCGCGCGTGAAACCGGCGTGGCGCTGGCCGCCAACCCGGGTATCGACGGCCTGTTCTTCACTGGCTCCAGCCGTACTGGCAACCTGCTGCACCAGCAGTTCGCCGGCCGCCCGGACAAGATCCTGGCGCTGGAGATGGGCGGCAACAACCCGCTGCTGGTGGACCAGGTCAAGGACCTCGACGCTGCGATATACACCATCATCCAGTCGGCCTTCATTTCCGCTGGCCAGCGCTGCACCTGCGCCCGTCGCCTGCTGGTCCCACAAGGCAGCTGGGGCGATGCGCTGATCGCGCGCCTGGTCGAGGTGTGCAAGACCATCACGGTGGGGGCGTTCGACCAACAGCCGGCGCCGTTCATGGGGTCGGTGATTTCGCTGCAGGCGGCGCGCGCGCTGCTGGCGGCCCAGGCCGAGCTGGTTGCCAAGGGCGCCGTGAAGCTGCTGGAAATGACCCAGCCGCAGGCCGATGCCGCGCTGCTGACCCCGGGCATCCTCGATGTCAGTGCCGTCAGCGAGCGGCCGGACGAAGAATTCTTCGGCCCGCTGCTGCAGGTGATTCGCTACGCCGACTTCGATGCCGCCATCGAAGAGGCCAACAACACCCAGTACGGCCTGGCTGCCGGTTTGCTGTCCGACTCCCGCGCCCGCTACCAGTATTTCTGGTTGCGCAGCCGCGCTGGCATCGTCAACTGGAACAAGCAGCTGACCGGCGCCGCCAGCAGCGCGCCGTTCGGTGGTGTCGGCGCCAGTGGCAACCACCGCGCCAGCGCCTATTACGCCGCTGACTACTGCGCTTACCCCGTGGCCTCGCTGGAGACCGCCAGCCTTGCCTTGCCGGCGACCCTCACGCCGGGCGTCACCCTATAACAACAGGTCTCGGAGCCTAGCCGATGAAATCCTATGAAGTGAATTTTGATGGCCTGGTGGGGCCTACCCACAATTACGGCGGCCTGTCCTACGGTAACGTGGCTTCGCAGAGCAACAGCCAGCAGGGGTCCAACCCGCGCGAAGCCGCGCGCCAGGGCCTGGCGAAGATGAAGGCGCTGGCCGACATGGGCTTCAAGCAGGGCGTACTGGCGCCGCAGGAGCGCCCGGATGTGGCCGCGCTGCGCCGCCTGGGCTTCAGCGGCAGCGATGCCGAAGTGATCCAGCGCGCTGCCAGGGAAGCCATGCCATTGCTGGTGGCCAGCTGCTCGGCCTCGAGCATGTGGGTGGCCAACGCCGCCACCGTCAGCCCCAGTGCCGACACGGCCGATGGCCGTGTGCACTTCACCGCTGCCAACCTCAACTGCAAGTACCACCGCAGCATCGAGCACCCGACCACCAGCCGCGTGCTCGGGGCCATGTTCAGCGATGAGCGGCATTTTGCCCACCATGCGGCGCTGCCTGCGGTGGCCCAGTTCGGTGACGAGGGCGCGGCCAACCACACGCGCTTCTGCCGCAGCTACGGCGAGGCTGGCGTGGAGTTCTTCGTCTATGGCCGCAGTGCGTTCGACAGCCGCTACCCGGCGCCGCAGAAGTACCCGGCCCGGCAAACCCTGGAAGCCTCGCAGGCGGTGGCCAGGCTGCATGGCCTGAGCGACGATGGCGTGGTCTACGCTCAACAGAACCCGGCCGTGATCGACCAGGGCGTGTTCCACAACGATGTGATCTCGGTGGGCAACGGCGAAGTGCTGTTCTACCACGAGGATGCGTTCCTCCAGACCGACACGGTACTTGGCCAGCTGCGAGCTAAACTGGCCAGCAAGGGTGGCAACTTCCAGGCCATCTGCGTGCCACGCGCAGCGGTGACGGTGGAGGACGCGGTGCGGTCCTACCTGTTCAACAGCCAGCTGCTCAGCCGTGAGGATGGTTCCATGCTGCTGGTGGTGCCGGAAGAGTGCCGCAACAATGAACGGGTCTGGGCCTACCTGGGCCAGCTGACCAGCCAGGGCGGCCCGGTGAAGGAGGTCAAGGTGTTCGACCTCAAGCAGAGCATGCAGAACGGCGGTGGCCCGGCTTGCCTGCGTTTGCGCGTGGCGTTGAAGGAAACGGAACTGGCAGCGGTCAACCAAGGCGTTATCATGACCGCCCCGCTGTACGACACCCTGGTGCAGTGGGTCGACAAGCACTACCGCGACCGCCTTGGCGAAGCGGACCTGGCCGACCCGCAGCTGTTGCTGGAATGCCGTACGGCGCTGGACGAGTTGACCCAGATCCTGAAGTTGGGCTCGGTTTATCCGTTCCAACGCCAACCTTGAAGAGAGACTTTGCAATGACCGACGCCCTGCGCCTGATCCTCGAAGATGAAGACGGCACCCAGCTGGAGACTTCCTGCACCCGCTTTGCCGTGGTCTGGCAAGGCAAGGAAGTGTGGATTCAGCAGGATGGCCGTGGCCAGCTGTTGATCGGCGTGGATGTCGAGGAAGACGACACCGAGTATGCCAACCTGTTGCTGCGGCCGATGGCCACCAACCTGGTCAGCCTGCAACTGGAAATGGAGCCGGCGGAGCTTGGCGAAGACGACGATCACGTCCATGGCCCCGACTGCGGCCACCACCACTAAGGAAGTCCCTATGCTCGCCCTTGGCAAATTGCTTGAGCTGACCCTCACCGATCACGAACCGGCCGAGAAGACCCAAGTGACTCCAAAGGGCGTGCGTTTGCGCTGGCTAGGCGAGGGCGCGCTGGAAGTGCGCCCGGCCGAAAGCGACGATTGCGGGCTCGACTTGCTGTTGTCCGCCGGTATCCACGGCAACGAAACGGCACCGATCGAATTGCTCGAGCGCCTGCTGCACGATGTGGCCAAGGGCAAGATCATTCCCCGGGCGCGAGTGCTGTTCCTGTTCGGTAACCCAGCGGCGATCCGCAAGGGTGAGCGTTTCATCGAGCAGGACATCAACCGCCTGTTCAACGGCCGCCACGAGCTGTCCAGTGGCTTCGAGGCCTTGCGTGCCGCGGAGCTGGAACAGTTCGCCCGGGTGTTTTTCAGCAAGCCGGGGCGCAAGCGCCTGCATTACGACCTGCATACGGCCATTCGCGGTTCGAAGATCGAGCAGTTCGCCTTGTACCCCTATAAAGAGGGGCGCAAGCATTCCCGTGATGAGCTGGCACGCCTGGCAGCAGCGGGGATGCAGGCGGTGCTGCTGCAGAGCAAGTCGTCCATTACCTTCAGTGCCTTCACCTATGAGCAACTGGAAGCCGAAGCCTTTACCCTGGAATTGGGCAAGGCCCGCCCGTTCGGCCAGAACGAACTGGTCAACCTCGACAAGCTGGAACAGCGCCTGATCCAGATCATCGAGCACACCGAGCCGGAAGGCGAAGGTTCGCTGGATGGCCTGCAGCTGTTCAGCGTTTCCCGCGAGATCATCAAGCACAGCGACAGCTTCCACCTGCATCTGCCGGCGGACATCGAGAACTTCTCCGAGCTGAGCAAGGGCTACCTGCTGGCCGAGGACCTGGCGGAAACGCGCTGGGTGGTCGAGGAGGAAGGGGCGCGTATCATCTTCCCCAACCCCAAGGTCAAGAACGGCTTGCGCGCCGGTATCCTGATCGTGCCGGATTCAGGGCAGCGCCTCGGCTAGCGCTAATGGGCAAAGGTTTGGTGTAGGAGCGGCCTTGCGTCGCGATGGGGCGCGCAGCGGCCCCGGCAACATTGGCGACCAGGCTGAAATTGCCGGGGCGGCCTTGCGCCCCATCGCGACGCAAGGCCGCTCCTACACAGGCCTTTGCCCGGAATGGCAGCCCATGAAACTCTTTTAATTCACCGCCTGTTCCATTTTCCCTCCCCCTGAGCGGTAATTGGCTTGCCAGTAGCGAAAGGCAGGCTTTAGCATCCGGCCATGTCGTTTTCGTTTGCATAGCCCGAAAAACCGTCCAAACGATGGTTTCTATCGTATAAACACACTGCATCGAGACCGCAGGACCGATATAATGCGGCCCTTTGCCGTCGTTTCGTCGACGCGTTTGCCCAACAGGGCTGCCGTTTCCGTGGAAGAACCTATGAAAAGCGCAGAAATCCGTGAAGCCTTCCTTCGCTTCTTCGAAGAGCAGGGACATACCCGAGTCGCCTCCAGTTCGCTGATCCCGAACAACGACCCGACCCTGCTGTTCACCAATGCCGGCATGAACCAGTTCAAGGACTGCTTCCTCGGTGCGGAGAAGCGTGCCTACACCCGTGCTGTCAGCAGCCAGAAGTGCGTGCGCGCCGGCGGCAAGCACAACGACCTGGAAAACGTTGGTTACACCGCGCGCCACCATACCTTCTTCGAGATGCTGGGCAACTTCAGCTTCGGCGACTATTTCAAGCGCGACGCCATCACCTTCGCCTGGACCTTCCTGACTTCGGAAAAGTGGCTGAACCTGCCCAAGGAAAAGCTCTGGGTAACGGTCTACGCCACTGACGACGAAGCCTACGACATCTGGACCAAGGAAGTCGGCGTGCCAGCCGAGCGCATGGTGCGCATCGGCGACAACAAGGGCGCGCCGTACGCTTCCGACAACTTCTGGACCATGGGCGACACCGGCCCGTGTGGCCCGTGCACCGAGATCTTCTACGACCACGGCCCGGACATCTGGGGCGGCCCACCCGGCTCGCCGGAAGAAGACGGCGACCGCTACATCGAGATCTGGAACAACGTCTTCATGCAGTTCAACCGCACCGCCGATGGCGTGCTGCACCCGCTGCCAGCGCCGTCGGTGGACACCGGCATGGGCCTGGAGCGTGTCAGCGCCGTGCTGCAGCACGTGCATTCGAACTATGAGATCGACCTGTTCCAGAACCTGCTGGCGGCCGCGGCCAAGGCCATCGGCTGCAGCAATGACGGCCAGGCTTCGCTGAAAGTGGTGGCCGACCATATCCGTTCGTGCGGCTTCCTGATCGCCGACGGCGTGCTGCCGTCCAACGAAGGCCGTGGCTACGTGCTGCGCCGCATCATTCGCCGCGCCTGCCGCCACGGCAACAAGCTGGGTGCCAAGGGCAGCTTCTTCTACCAGATCGTGGCCGCGCTGGTCGCCGAAATGGGCGCAGCCTTCCCCGAGCTGAACAGCCAGCAGGCGCACATCGAGCGCGTGCTCAAGGCCGAAGAAGAGCAGTTCGCCAAGACCCTGGAGCAGGGCCTGCGTATCCTCGAGCAGGACCTGGCGCAGCTGAAGGGCGACGTGGTACCGGGCGACGTGGTGTTCAAGCTGTACGACACCTATGGCTTCCCGATGGACCTGACTGCCGACATCGCCCGCGAGCGCGAGCTGACCATCGACGAAGCCGGCTTCGAGCGCGAGATGGACGCCCAGCGTGAGCGTGCCCGCTCGGCCAGCGCCTTCGGCATGGACTACAACAGCCTGGTCAAGGTCGACAGCGCTACCGAGTTCCTCGGCTACGACGCTACCGAAGGCCAGGGCAAGGTCATCGCCCTGTACAAGGACGGCCAGGCCGTCGACCAGCTGGGTGAAGGCGAGCAGGGCGTGGTCGTGCTCGACCGCACGCCGTTCTACGCCGAGTCCGGCGGCCAGGTGGGCGACACCGGCTACCTGCAGGCCGGCGCTGCACGTTTCGACGTGCGCGACACCACCAAGACTGGCGGTGCCTTCCTGCACCACGGCGTGGTCGCCAGCGGTGCGCTGCTGATCGGTTCGTCGGTCGATGCCAGGGTCGATGCCGAGGTGCAGCACGCCACCTCGCTGAACCACTCGGCCACCCACCTGCTGCACGAAGCGCTGCGCCAGGTGCTGGGCGAGCACGTACAGCAGAAGGGCTCGCTGGTCGACAGCCAGCGCCTGCGTTTCGACTTCAGCCACTTCGAGGCGGTGAAACCGGAGCAGATCAAGGCCCTGGAAGACATCGTCAACCGCGAAGTGCGCAAGAACACTGCGGTGGAAACCGAGCTGACCGACATCGAGACCGCCAAGGCCAAGGGCGCCATGGCGCTGTTCGGTGAGAAGTACGGCGACACCGTGCGTGTGCTGAGCATGGGCGGCGATTTCTCGGTGGAACTGTGCGGCGGTATCCACGCCAAGCGCACCGGTGACATCAGCCTGTTCAAGATCATCAGCGAAGGCGGCGTGGCTTCTGGCGTGCGCCGTATCGAAGCGGTAACCGGCGCAGCGGCGCTGGCCTACCTGAACGCTGCCGAAGAGCAGGTCAAGGAAGCCGCGCAACTGGTCAAAGGCAACCGTGACAACCTGATCGACAAGCTGTCGGCTGTGCTCGAGCGCAACCGCCAGTTGGAGAAGCAGCTGGAACAGCTGCAGGCCAAGGCCGCCAGCGCCGCCGGGGATGATCTCTCCAACGCGGCCGTTGAGGTCAAGGGCGCCAAGGTGCTCGCCGCCCGCCTGGACGGGCAGGACGGCAAGGCCTTGCTGGCGCTGGTCGATCAACTGAAGAACAAGCTCGGCCACGCAGTGATCCTGCTGGGCAGCGAGCATGAGGGCAAGGTCGTGCTGGTGGCCGGTGTGACCAAGGACCTCTCCAGCCAACTCAAGGCTGGCGATCTGATGAAACAAGCCGCTGCGGCGGTGGGTGGCAAGGGCGGTGGCCGTCCGGACATGGCCCAGGGTGGTGGCGTCGACGTCGCTGCACTGGACCAGGCCCTGGCGCTGGCCGTGCCATTCGCAGAGCAGGGACTTTGAGATGGGTCGGCCAGTGGTCTAGTCGCTGGCCGACCCATGTTGGATTGTTTTTTGGGGCCCTGTATGGGCTGAGGCACCATTGAAATGGCGTTGATCGTACAGAAATTTGGCGGCACCTCTGTCGGTTCCATCGAGCGGATCGAGCAGGTAGCCGATAAGGTCAAGAAACACCGTGAGGCGGGCGACGACCTGGTGGTTGTGTTGTCGGCCATGAGCGGTGAAACCAATCGCCTGATCGACCTGGCCAAGCAGATCAGCGATCAGCCGGTTCCACGCGAGCTGGACGTGATCGTGTCGACCGGTGAGCAGGTCACCATTGCCCTGCTGGCCATGGCCCTGATCAAGCGTGGTGTGCCAGCGGTGTCCTACACCGGCAACCAGGTGCGCATCCTCACCGACAGCGCGCACAACAAGGCGCGCATCCTGCAGATCGACGACCAGAAGATCCGTGCCGACCTCAAGCAAGGCCGCGTGGTCGTGGTAGCGGGCTTCCAGGGCGTCGACGAGCACGGCAACATCACCACCCTGGGCCGTGGCGGCTCCGACACCACCGGCGTGGCCCTGGCGGCGGCGCTGAAGGCCGACGAGTGCCAGATCTACACCGACGTCGATGGCGTCTACACCACCGACCCGCGCGTCGTGCCACAGGCCCGCCGTCTGGAGAAGATCACCTTCGAAGAGATGCTGGAAATGGCCAGCCTCGGTTCCAAGGTGCTGCAGATCCGTTCGGTGGAGTTCGCCGGCAAGTACAACGTTCCGCTGCGCGTGCTGCACAGCTTCAAGGAGGGTCCGGGTACCCTCATTACCATTGATGAAGAGGAATCCATGGAACAGCCGATCATTTCCGGTATCGCCTTCAACCGTGATGAAGCCAAGCTGACCATTCGCGGCGTGCCGGACACCCCGGGCGTGGCCTTCAAGATCCTCGGCCCGATCAGCGCCTCGAACATCGAGGTCGACATGATCGTGCAGAACGTTGCCCACGATAACACCACCGACTTCACCTTCACCGTACACCGCAACGAGTACGAGAAGGCGCAGAGCGTGCTGGAAAACACCGCGCGTGAAATCGGTGCCCGTGAAGTGATCGGCGACACCAAGATCGCCAAGGTGTCGATCGTTGGCGTCGGCATGCGTTCGCACGCCGGTGTTGCCAGCCGCATGTTCGAAGCCCTGGCCAAGGAGGGCATCAACATCCAGATGATCTCCACCTCCGAGATCAAGGTTTCGGTGGTGATCGAAGAGAAGTACCTGGAGCTGGCCGTACGCGCGCTGCACACCGCGTTCGAACTCGACGCTCCGGCACGACAGAGCGAGTAAATCGCTGCCTGGAAGGGCGCGGCTTGCCGCGCCCTTCGCGTTTCTGCTTGCCACGCAGGCCCTGTCCAAGCCTGCGTGGCGGGCAACCAAGGCCCGAGTCGTCGTCCACGGCCAGGCCGCGACACCCAAGACTGTTATCCCTGTATGTTTCGCGTAAGGAGAAAGCTATGTTGATTCTGACTCGTCGGTGCGCCGAGAGCCTGATCATTGGAGACGGCGAGATCACCGTGACGGTGCTCGGCGTCAAGGGCAACCAGGTGCGTATCGGCGTCAGCGCCCCGAAAGAAGTGGCCGTTCACCGCGAGGAAATCTACCTGCGGATCAAGAAGGAGAAGGACGAGGAGCCAAGCCTTTAATTTTTTTGAAGTTTTTTTCAAAAAAAGGGTTGCAAACGAGGAAGGCTGTGTTTAATATTCGCCTCGTGTTGCGGTGAGGTGGCCGAGTGGCCGAAGGCGCTCCCCTGCTAAGGGAGTATACCTCATAAGGGTATCGGGGGTTCGAATCCCCCCTTCACCGCCATTATTCGCTTAGGGCGCTGCAAACAGTAAGAACGCTAAGTAGTTGATTTTAAACGAAAAAGTTCTTGAAAAAATGTTTCAGCGACCTATAATGCGCGGCAAGACACGGACTCATAGCTCAGCTGGATAGAGTACTCGGCTACGAACCGAGCGGTCGGAGGTTCGAATCCTCCTGAGTCCGCCACTTTTGAAGTGGCTTTGATTGCAAGGCTGCTTCAAATCACCAGTGGTAATCTGGTCTAAAAATACCAACCACGGACTCATAGCTCAGCTGGATAGAGTACTCGGCTACGAACCGAGCGGTCGGAGGTTCGAATCCTCCTGAGTCCGCCACTTTTGAAGTGGCTCTGCTTGCAAAGCACCTTCAACCACCAGTGGTAACCTGGTCTAAAAATACCACCACGGACTCATAGCTCAGCTGGATAGAGTACTCGGCTACGAACCGAGCGGTCGGAGGTTCGAATCCTCCTGAGTCCGCCATACCCCATCAAGAAGCCCGCTCAATTGAGCGGGCTTTTTGTTTTCTTCGCCAATGAATTGTTGGCGATGTCGATCTAAGCTCTCCTGTAGATGTGGCGTTTGGCTTTGCGGCCGGGTAGGGCCGGAGATCAACCGTCAGGCATACACATCCAGGCACAACAAATGTGCTTTAACCGCCAGACCCGCCGTCGCACTGATAGCTTCGAGCGTTGTCCCAGCTTTATCACGCAAACGATTGTTCTGGCCAAAATTTTCAGCGATCTGACAGCTTTAGCAGTGTATGATTGCGCCCGTCAGCCCCGCCGGGGCTTGTGGAAAACCACCATGGACTTACCCAGTAGTTACTCGCTAACAAGATTCGTACAGAAAGATCTGACCGATTGATTCTCCCGGCGTGCTCCGCTGCTGGGAGTGGAGTTCGCCTATGACTGAAGTAGAAGTAAAAAAAGCGCAGGAAAGCCTGCAGGACCGCCTGGCCCAGGTAGTCGAACTGCTGCAACGCCAGCGCGTGGTCGAAGACCTGACGCACCGTCAGGAAGGTGCCCACCACGACTTGGTGGAAAACCTCGTTCACCGTCAGAACCTTGTCGAGCTGCAGCGCAAGCTCGATGACCTGCACCCCGCCGACATCGCCTATATCCTCGAAGCCTTGCCCCTGGAAGACCGCCTGACGGTCTGGCAGCTGGTGCGCTCGGATCGCGATGGCGACATCCTCCTGGAAGTTTCCGACGCCGTGCGGCAATCGCTGATCGCCGACATGGACGATCACGAGCTGCTCGCTGCCGCCAAGGAAATGGACGCCGACGAGCTGGCCGACCTGGCGCCCGAGCTGCCGCGTGACGTTATCCACGAGTTGATGGAAACCCTCGATGCCCAGCAGCGCGAGCGCGTGCGTTCGGCATTGAGCTACGACGAAGAGCAGGTCGGTGCGTTGATGGACTTCGAGATGGTCACCATCCGCGAAGACGTCAGCCTGGAAGTGGTGTTGCGCTACCTGCGCCGCCTGAAAGAATTGCCGAACCACACCGACAAGCTGTTCGTGGTCGACTATGACGGCATCCTCAAGGGCGTGTTGCCGATCAAGCGCCTGCTGGTCAACGACCCGGAGAAGAAGGTGGCGGAGGTCATGGCGACCGACCCGGTGTCCTTCCACCCCGAGGAAGATGCCTACGATGCGGCACAAGCCTTCGAGCGTTATGACCTGGTGTCTGCGCCGGTAGTGGACAAGAACGAGCGCCTGATCGGCCGTCTGACCATCGACGAAATGGTCGACCTGATTCGTGAAGAAAGCGAAAGCGAAGTGCTGAACATGGCCGGTCTGCGCGAGGAGGAGGACATCTTCGCCTCGGTCTGGCGTTCGCTGCGCAACCGCTGGGCATGGCTGGCGATCAACCTGATTACTGCCTTTGTCGCTTCGCGGGTGATCGGCCTGTTCGAAGGGTCGATCGAGAAACTGGTGGCGCTGGCCGCCTTGATGCCGATCGTGGCGGGTATCGGGGGCAACTCCGGCAACCAGACCATCACCATGATCGTGCGCGCCATGGCGCTGGACCAGGTGTCGCCAGGCAATACCAGCCGCCTGATGCGCAAGGAGCTGGCGGTATCGCTGCTCAACGGCCTGATCTGGGGTGGGGTGATCGGGGTGGTGGCGTTCTGGCTGTATGGTAGCTGGTCGCTGGGCCTGGTGATGACTGCGGCCATGACCTTGAATCTGTTGCTGGCGGCCTTGATGGGGGTGTTGATTCCGATGACCTTGACGCGCCTGGGCCGCGACCCGGCAATGGGTTCCAGCGTAATGATCACTGCGGTTACCGACAGTGGCGGCTTCTTTATCTTCCTCGGCCTGGCCACGCTGTTCCTGCTGTAACCCGCTCTTTGCGGCCTACGCGATCCCTGTAGGAGCGGCCTTGTGTCGCGATGGGCCGCAAAGCGGCCCCAGGACTTCAGCAGCGCTGCATGGATTTTTGGGGCCGCTTTGCGGCCCATCGCGACACAAGGCCGCTCCTACAAAGATCGCATCTCTTGCAGGATCATGCGCCCATAAAAAAGCCAGCTTGCGCTGGCTTTTTCAGGTTCGCTGAGCGCCTCAGGAGGCGTCGGCGGCCATTTCCACATCGTGAGCGATGAGGGCGACCAGCGCGTTCTGCTGGCGGTGGGACAGCTGGCGGAAGCGTTGCAGCAGCTCGCGCTCATGCAGGGACAGTTCTGGGCTGTCCATGCGCATGCTCAACTCGTCACCCAGCGCACCTTCCTGGATAAGGCTCTGCTCCAGGCGTGCGATGATCTCGGAGTTCATGCTGCGGTGATGGTTGCGCGCTACCTCGGCAATGCGCTCACGCATCCCGTCTGGCAGGCGTACGACGAACTTGTCAGCGGTGCGGCTCGAATAAATAGCCTGTTTCATTGGGCGCATATAAATTGACCGGATTTTGGTTCAGGGGAAGCGGTTCTCAAATTGGCCGCACGGGGTGGAAGTACGACCGTGGCGACGACAAAATGTTCAACCGCCGGTGAAAAATGGATGCTCATCTTGCCTCATGGTCGCCGTTTCCTTGGCGTCAATTCTGTGACAAATACTGATCTGGATAAAGGCTTTATGCCAGTACCAATTATCAGAAATGAGCACTGGTTTGAAAAGTTTTACATGCACAGGCTATTCGAACTGTCAGTCTTTTGCCGTCAAAAACTGGTAAAACGCAGCAAAAGCCGGAGAAAAGCCCTAGAATGCGCCGGTTTCCTTTCATAGAGCATAGTGGCTATGCAACATGACGCAAGCGACCGCCGATCAGGGACCGGCCGGCTGATATACCTGATAGGACCGTCGGGTTCCGGGAAAGATTCCCTGATCGACGCTTCACGTGAGCGACTGGCAGCTGCCGGGGTGGAAATCGCCCGTCGGGTCATTACCCGTTCGGCCGAAGCCAAGGGCGAAGCTGCTCACGGGGTCACGGCCGAGCAGTTCGAGGCGCTGCGTGCGCAGGGCGGGTTTGCCATGCACTGGCAAGCCAATGGCCTGGATTACGGCATACCTCGGCAGGTGGACGACTGGCTGGCGCAGGGCAGGGCGGTGCTGGTGAACGGTTCGCGCGCGTATCTGGCCGAGGCACGCCAGCGCTATCCCGGCCTTCTGGCGGTGCTGGTTCAAGTCCGGCCCGAGGTGTTGCGCCAGCGCTTGCTGGCTCGCGGCCGGGAAAGCGCTGAGGAAATCGAGCAGCGCCTGGCTCGTAATGCCCGCTTGCAGGCGGTGACCGATCCATCGCTGCACGTGCTGGACAACTCCACCGCCCTGGCGTCAACGGTAGAAGCGTTGTTCGCGCTGTTGCGTGATGAAGGTGTGCTGCCGCAGGTGTAGCATTGGCAGAAAAGGATTACGCGAAAAAGCCTGCTTGAGGCATGACAAACGCCAGCATGCTGGTTAACATGCTGGCCGTCCCGCTGTGCAGCGCTCGCTGCCGGTGCCAGCGTCTCAGTAGCTCAATTGGATAGAGCATCCCCCTCCTAAGGGGAAGGTTGCAGGTTCAATTCCTGCCTGGGACGCCATTTCTCTTTCCCCCCTGAAGCTGTACCGGCGTTGGCTATCGGCTTGCGTCATGGCAGTCATGTCAGTCGTCAACTGGATAAATAATCCAACCTGAGTGCTATTCCGATGGCAGCACGCAGGGCCTATGCTGCTCGTCACAGAAATGACCTTGCCGCTTGCGGCAATTACCACATGGTCGGCAGCCCCTTGGTCGGAGCGCAGTTGCTGGGCATCAGGGAGAGCTTCGATGAGTCAGCAAACCGGGCCGGTACCTGCCGGCTTCAGTGAGCAACAATTGCACACCTTGTTCGATCTGGTCAGCGACGGTATCTGGGACTGGGATGCCAACACCGGCTACGTCTATCGCAACCCGGGCTGGTACGCCATGCTCGGCTACCCCAGCCATTCCCTGTCCAATTCGGTACTCACCTGGGAAAGCGTGATTCACCCGGAGGATTATCCACGGGTAATGGCGCATTTCGAGGCGTACATCAACCAGCGCAACGAGCGTTACCTGGTTGAGTACCGCTGCCGCTGCCACGATGGCAGCTACCTGTGGATCGAAGACAGCGGCTACATCATTGCTCGTAACGAAGACGGCTCGGTGGCGCGCATGCTCGGCGCCCACCGCAATATCGATGCCGGCAAGCGCCTGGTGGCGCAGCTGGAGCAAAGGAACCTGTCGCTGGAAAGCCAGGTGGCCGAGCGTACCCGCGAACTGTCCTGGGTGAACCAGCAGTTGCAACGCCAGCTGGAGGAGAACCGCGAGCTGGCAGAGCGCGATGCGTTGACCCGCGTTGCCAACCGCTACCGGCTGGAAAAGACCCTGCGACTGGAATGCGAGCGGGCGCAGCGCTTTCGCCAGCCATTGGCCCTGATAGCCATGGACCTGGACGATTTCAAGCCAATCAATGACCGCTACGGTCATGCCCAGGGTGATGCCGCGCTGGTGCGGGTGGCCGACAGCCTGCGCAGCTGCCTGCGTGAGCGCGACCTGCTGGCACGCTGGGGTGGCGACGAGTTCGTCATCGTGCTGCCGCAGACTGCATTGGCGCAGGGCCTGGAGCTGGCTGCACGGCTACGCCATGTGGTGGCCCAGGTGGAGCCGGTGGGCGATTGCCGGCTGACCATCAGCTATGGCGTGGTGCAGTGGCAGTTGGGAGAAGATCAGCATGCCCTGCTGGCGCGTGCCGACCAGGCGCTGTACCGGGCCAAGGATGCCGGCAAGAATGCCATAGCCGAATGACCTGTTTTGCCTGAGCCGGCCCTGTCGCCAGCGTGCCGGCAACAGGGTCGGTTCAGGCACGAAAAAAGACCCGCGGCGCCTCGGGGCGCAGCGGGCCAAGTCGGCCTCGGCCGCTTCAGTGTCAGATGTGCAGGGCGTGGCCCAGGGCGCGCAATGCCGCTTCCTGTACCGCTTCCCCCAGCGTCGGGTGGGCATGGATGGTACCGGCCACATCTTCCAGGCAGGCGCCCATCTCCAGCGACTGGGCAAACGCCGTCGACAGCTCGGATACCGCCACGCCAACCGCCTGCCAACCGAGGATCAGGTGGTTGTCACGGCGCGCTACCACACGCACGAAACCGCTTTTCGATTCCAGGCTCATGGCCCGGCCGTTGGCGGCGAACGGGAACTGCGCGACGATGCAGTCCAGCCCTTGCTGGCTGGCCTGTTCCGGGGTCTTGCCGACCACCACCACTTCCGGGTCGGTGAAGCACACCGCGGCAATCGCGCTGGGCTCGAAGCGGCGGGCCTTGCCGGCGATGATCTCGGCGACCATCTCGCCCTGGGCCATGGCCCGGTGCGCCAGCATCGGTTCGCCCGCCACGTCGCCGATGGCCCAGACATTGCGCATGCTGGTCTGGCAGCGCTCGTCGATGGCGATCGCCGCGCCGTTCATCTTCAGGTCCAGGCATTCAAGGTTGAAGCCTTGCGTGCGCGGTCGGCGGCCGACGGCCACCAGCACCTGGTCGGCCTCCAGGCGCAGTTGCCCGCCCTGGCCATCCCGGGCCAGCAGGCAGCCGCCCTCGTAGCCTTCGACGCTATGGCCCAGGTGCAGCGCGATGCCCAGCTTCTTCAGCGACTCGGCAACCGGCGCGGTCAGCTCGCTGTCGTAGGTCGGCAGGATGCGCTCGCGCGCTTCCACCACGCTGACCCGTACGCCCAGCTTGCGGTAGGCAATGCCCAGTTCCAGGCCGATATAGCCGCCGCCTACCACCACCAGGTGCTGCGGCAGGGCTTTCGGCGCCAGGGCTTCGGTCGAGGAAATGATCGGCCCGCCCAGCGGCAGCATCGGCAGTTCGACACTGCTGGAGCCGGTGGCCAGCAACAGGTGCTCGCACTGGATACGCTGGCCATCGACTTCCACCTGCTTGCCATCGAGGACCTTCGCCCAGCCATGGGTCACCTTGACCCCGTGCTTCTTCAGCAGGGCGGCGACCCCGGTGGTCAGGCGGTCGACGATGCCGTCCTTCCAGGCCACGCTCTGGCCAATGTCCAGGCGCGGCGAAGCGACGCTGATGCCGAGCTCCGATGGGCCGGCAAAGCGCGAGGTCTGGTGGAACTGTTCGGCCACATGGATCAACGCCTTGGAAGGAATGCAGCCGATGTTCAGGCAGGTACCGCCCAGCGCCTGGCCTTCCACCAGCACGGTGGGGATGCCCAGTTGCCCGGCGCGGATGGCAGCCACGTAGCCGCCAGGGCCGCCGCCGATGATCAACAGGGTAGTCTGGATAGTCTGTTGCATGCTCACTCCACGAACAGGCAGGCGGGTTGTTCGAGCAGGCCACGCACGGCCTGGATGAACAGTGCGGCGTCCATGCCATCGACCACGCGGTGGTCGAACGAGCTGGACAGGTTCATCATCTTGCGTACCACGATCTGGCCGTCGATCACCACCGGCCGCTCGACCATGCGGTTGACGCCGACGATCGCCACTTCCGGGGTGTTGACCACCGGCGTGCTGACGATGCCGCCGAGGGCGCCCAGGCTGGTCAGGGTGATGGTCGAGCCCGACAGTTCCTCGCGGCTGGCCTTGTTGTTGCGCGCAGCGTTGGCCAGGCGCGAAATCTCGCTGGCATTGGCCCACAGGCTGCCCGCTTCGGCATGGCGCAGCACCGGTACCATCAGGCCGTTGTCACCCTGGGTGGCAATGCCCACATGCACTGCGCCATGGCGGGTGATGACCTGGGCTTCGTCGTCATAGGTGGCGTTGATCTGCGGGAAGTCACGCAGCGCCACGACCAGTGCACGGACCAGGAACGGCAGCAGGGTCAGCTTGCCGCGGCTGTCGCCATGCTTGCTGTTGAGTTGCTGGCGCAGGGCTTCCAGGGCGGTGACGTCGATTTCTTCCACGTAGCTGAAGTGCGCGACGCGGCGCTTGGCGTCCTGCATGCGCTGGGCGATCTTGCGGCGCAGGCCGATCACCGGTACCTGCTCGCTGTCGGTGCGCTTGGCATAGCCATTCGGCGCTTGCCCCGCAGCACTCTGCGGCTTGCTCATGAAGGCGTCGAGGTCTTCGTGCAGGATGCGCCCGGCCGGGCCGCTGCCATGCACGTAACGCAGCTCGATACCGGCATCCAGGGCGCGCTTGCGCACTGCCGGCGAAGCCAGTGGTTTGTCGCCTGGCTGGCGCGGCACGATCGGGGCTGCCTCGTGCTGGACAGGCGCCTGGTACGCTGCCGGCCTGGTTTCCTGCTGCGGTTCCGGCTTGCTGCACACCGGGGCGGCGGGGGCCTCGAGCGGTTTGGCCTGCGGTACATCCACATGGTTGCCGCTGCCTTCCACCTCGATGCGGATCAGCTCGCTGCCGACCGCCATCACTTCGCCCGGCTGGCCGCCCAGGGCCAGCACCTTGCCGCTGACCGGCGAGGGGATTTCCACCGTGGCCTTGTCGGTCATGACGTCGGCCACCACCTGGTCCTCGGCGATCATGTCGCCGACCTTCACGAACCATTCCACCAACTCGACCTGCGCGATGCCTTCGCCAATGTCCGGCATCTTGATGACGTGCGTGCCCATTCAGACCTCCATGACCTTTTTCAATGCCGCACCTACCCGCGATGGCCCTGGGAAGTAAGCCCATTCCTGCGCATGAGGGTAGGGGGTGTCCCAGCCGGTGACGCGCTCGATCGGCGCCTCCAGGTGGTGGAAGCAGTGTTCCTGCACCAGCGACACCAGTTCGGCACCGAAGCCGCAGGTGCGGGTGGCCTCGTGCACCACCACGCAGCGGCCAGTCTTCTTCACCGATTCGACGATGGTGTCGAGGTCCAGCGGCCACAGGCTGCGCAGGTCGATCACTTCGGCATCGACGCCGGTTTCTTCGGCGGCCACCTGGGCCACGTACACCGTGGTGCCATAGGTCAGCACAGTCACGTCGTTGCCGGGGCGGGTAATGGCCGCCTTGTCCAGCGGCACGCTGTAGTAGCCATCGGGCACGGCGCTTTGCGGGTGTTTCGACCAAGGGGTGACAGGGCGGTCATGATGGCCGTCGAATGGGCCGTTGTACAGGCGCTTGGGCTCGAGGAAGATCACCGGGTCGTCGCACTCGATCGAGGCGATCAGCAGGCCTTTGGCGTCATAGGGGTTGGAGGGCATCACGGTGCGCAGGCCGCACACCTGGGTGAACATCGCTTCAGGGCTCTGGCTGTGGGTCTGGCCGCCATAGATGCCGCCACCGCAGGGCATGCGCAGGGTCAGCGGGGCGATGAACTCGCCGGCCGAACGGTAACGCAGGCGCGCCATTTCCGAGACGATCTGGTCGGAGGCCGGGTAGAAATAGTCGGCGAACTGGATTTCCACCACCGGGCGCAGGCCATAGGCACCCATGCCCACGGCGGTGCCGACGATGCCACTTTCGGAGATCGGAGCGTCGAACACGCGGGACTTGCCGTACTTGTTCTGCAGGCCTTCGGTGCAGCGGAACACCCCGCCGAAATAACCGACGTCCTGGCCGTAGATCACCACATTGTCGTCGCGCTCGAGCATGACATCCATGGCCGAGCGCAGGGCCTGGATCATGGTCATGGTAGTGGTGGCCATGGCGGTTTCCGGTTTGATGCTGTTGTTATGGTCGTTCATCTCAAACCCCCAGTTCCTGGCGTTGCCGGCGCAGGTGGTCGGGCATTTCCTTGTACACGTCCTCGAACATCGAGGCGGCACTCGGGATATGGCCGTTGGCCAGGGTGCCGTACTGCTCGGCTTCTTTCTGCGCGGCGATGACCGCGGCTTCGAGTTCGGCAGTGGTGGCCTGGTGTTCTTCCTCGGACCAGTGGCCGATCTTGATCAGGTGCTGCTTCAGGCGAGCGATCGGGTCACCCAGCGGGAAGTGGCTCCAGTCGTCGGCAGGGCGGTACTTGGACGGGTCGTCCGAGGTCGAGTGCGGGCCGGCACGGTAGGTGACCCACTCGATCAGGCTCGGACCGAGGCCACGGCGGGCGCGTTCGGCGGCCCAGCGCGAGGCGGCGTACACGGCGACAAAGTCGTTGCCGTCTACCCGCAGCGAGGCGATACCGCAACCCACGCCACGGCCGGCGAAGGTGGTCGACTCGCCACCGGCAATGGCCTGGAAGGTGGAAATCGCCCACTGGTTGTTGACCACGTTGAGGATCACCGGGGCGCGGTACACGTGGGCGAAGGTGAGGGCGGTGTGGAAGTCCGATTCGGCGGTGGCACCGTCGCCGATCCATGCCGAGGCGATCTTGGTATCGCCCTTGATGGCCGAGGCCATGGCCCAGCCGACCGCCTGCACGAACTGGGTCGCCAGGTTGCCGCTGATGGTGAAGAAGCCGGCATCGCGCACCGAGTACATGATCGGCAGCTGGCGGCCCTTGAGCGGGTCGCGTTCGTTGGACAGCAGCTGGCAGATCATCTCGACCAGCGACACGTCGCGGGCCATCAGGATGCTTTGCTGGCGGTAGGTCGGGAAGCACATGTCGCTGCGGTTCAGCGCCAGGGCCTGGGCACTGCCGATGGCTTCTTCACCCAGGCTCTGCATGTAGAAGGACATTTTCTTCTGGCGCTGGGCAACCACCATGCGGCTGTCGAAGATCCGCGTCTTGAGCATGGCGCGCATGCCTTGGCGAAGGACTTGCGGGTCGATGTCTTCAGCCCACGGGCCTTGCGCGTCGCCTTGCTCATCGAGCACGCGGATCAGGCTGTAGGAAAGATCGGCGGTGTCGGCAGCGTCGACATCGACAGGTGGTTTACGGACTTGGCCTGCATCGTTCAGGCGCAGGTAGGAAAAATCGGTCTGGCAGCCTGGCCGGCCGGTAGGCTCGGGCACATGCAAACGCAGGGGGGCGTACTCGTTCATGCTTTTTACGCTCGCTCGGGTATTTGTTTTTGTGAGCTCTGAAGCGGCCGCCGCTGAGTACCGGCTTGTGACTGGTAAGTCAGCGTCCCCTACATCTTAGTGGGCCAGCAGGAGAATTTTTCTCTCAAGTTGATTGCCTTTGCCGAGCGGGGCAGATAAACATTCCGCATAAACAGAAAAAACCGGTGATTTTGTCTCATGCGCAAACTGGATCGTACCGATATCGGCATTCTCAACAGCCTGCAGGAAAACGCCCGCATCACCAACGCCGAACTGGCGCGCTCGGTGAACCTGTCGCCGACGCCCTGTTTCAACCGGGTGCGGGCCATGGAAGAACTGGGAGTGATACGCCAGCAGGTGACCTTGCTGTCGCCCGAGGTGCTGGGGCTGGATGTCAACGTGTTCATCCATGTGAGCCTGGAAAAGCAGGTAGAGCAGGCGCTGCACCGCTTCGAGGAAGAAATTGCCGAACGGCCCGAGGTGATGGAGTGCTACCTGATGACCGGCGACCCCGATTACCTGCTGCGGGTGCTGTTGCCGAGCATCCAGGCGCTGGAGCGGTTTCTCGATTACCTGACGCGATTGCCGGGGGTGGCCAACATCCGGTCAAGTTTTGCCCTCAAGCAGGTACGCTACAAGACCGCCTTGCCGCTGCCGGCCAATGGCATGACCTTGCGCGAATAGAAGCCTCCTTGTACCGGCCTCTTCGCGGGCCCGCACCGCACCGACCTTGAGCGCAGTGTTATCCCTGTGGGAGCGGGCGTGCCCGCGAGGAGGGGCGCGCGGTGTTGAAGGCAGGTGCTTGATATTTTAAACACCCCCAGCCTATGTTGTTGTCAGCCGACAACAACAAGGACAAGCGTCATGAACACCGGGCACCTGCAGGGCATCGATGAAACCGAATGCGTTACCCCCGACCTCAACGGCGTCCCGCGCGGCAAGGTGATGACCGCCGAGGGCTTCGTCGAAGGCCGCCGCCTGCAGATGGCCCGGGGTGTGCTGCTGCAATGCATCATGGGTGGCTACCCGCCGGCGAAGTTCTATGGCAGCGACGACGGCGACCTGGCGCTGGTGCCCGACCCTGGCCAGGTCCACCGCCTGCCCTGGAGCGATGGCCGCGCCCTGGCCATTTGCGATGCCAACGAACTGGATGGCCGGCCTTCGGCACTGTCCACCCGCGGCCAGCTCAAGGCAGTGCTCGCCCGCTACGCAGCGCTGGGCCTGGCACCCGTAGTGGCGACCGAGCTCGAATTTTTTGTCTTCGCGCCCAACCCCGATCCGCAGCAGCCGTTCCAGCCACCGGTTGGCAGCGATGGCCGCCGCGAACTCGGCCATTCGGCATTCAGTGTCAGTTCCAACAATGGCCTGCGGCCGTTCTTCAACGAGGTGTACCAGTGCATGGCCGCGCTGGGGCTGCCGCGCGACACCTTCATGCACGAAATGGGCGTCAGCCAGTTCGAGATCAACCTGCTGCACGGCGACCCGCTGCTGCTGGCCGACCAGACCTTTCTGTTCAAGCACCTGCTCAAGGAAGTGGCGCTCAAGCATGGCCTGGCCGTGGTGTGCATGGCCAAGCCGCTGGCGCGCACGCCGGGCAGCTCCATGCACATTCACCAGAGCCTGGTGGAAGTGGCCAGCGGGCGTAACGTGTTCAGCGACGAGCAAGGCCAGCCCAGCGCAACCTTCTACCACTTCATCGGCGGCCAGCAGGCGTGCCTGGCCGACTTCACTGCGCTGTTCGCACCCAACGTCAATTCCTACCAGCGCCTGTGCCACCCCTATGCCTCACCGAACAATGCCTGCTGGTCCGAAGACAACCGCGCCGCAGGCCTGCGCATCCCGGCCAGTGCGCCGCTGGCGCGGCGGGTGGAAAACCGCCTGCCCGGTGCCGACGCCAACCCGTACCTGGCCATTGCCGCCAGCCTGGCCGCCGGGCTGCACGGCATCCAGCAGTGCCTGCAGCCGTCGCCGGCGATCCAGGGCGAGTTCGCCGTGCCGGAGCACCTGGCCCTGCCGTGCACCTTGCATGCCGCGCTGGAGCGGCTCAAGCGCAGCGCGTTGGCACGGGAACTGTTCGGCAGTGAGTTCATCGAAGGCTACATTGCCAGCAAGACCCTCGAGCTGGCCGATTTCCTTGATGAGATCACGCCCTGGGAACGCCGAGTGCTGGCGGCACAGGCCTGATCGCGACACAACCGACACTGGACACGCCCCGTAGCGGCAAAATCGCTATCGGGGCCTGCGCCAGGCAGTTTTTGCCCTTATGCTTCTTGCACCCAATCGTCACCTGACCAGGGAGCTTTACGGTACGTATGCGAAATATATGGAAGCCGTTTCAGTCGTTGTATTTCGCCGCGCTGATGATGTTGATCGGCTCGGGCCTGCTCAGTACCTACCTGGCCCTGCGCCTGGCGGCTGACCACGTCGACAGCCTGTGGGTAGGCGCGTTGATGGCGGCCAACTACTTTGGCCTGGCGGTCGGCGGCAAGGTCGGCCACCGCCTGATTGGCCGGGTCGGGCACATCCGCGCCTATGCCACTTGCGCCGGTATCGTCGGCGCGGCAGTGCTCGGCCACGGCCTGACCAATTGGTTGCCGGCCTGGGTCGGGCTGCGGATGATCGTCGGCCTGGGCATGATGTGCCAGTACATGGTCATCGAAAGCTGGCTCAACGAGCAGGCCGATGTGAAGCATCGCGGCGCGGTGTTCAGCGGCTACATGATCGCCTCTTACCTGGGCCTGGTGCTCGGCCAGCTGATCCTGGTGGTGCACCCGCAACTGGGCCCCGAACTGCTGATGCTGGTGGCCATGTGCTTTGCCCTGTGCCTGGTACCGGTGGCGATGACCCGGCGGATCCACCCGGCGCCCTTGCGCCCGGCGCCGATGGAGCCGAAATTCTTCCTCAAGCGCGTGCCGCAGTCGCTCAGCACGGTGCTGGGCTCGGGCCTGATCGTCGGCTCGTTCTATGGCCTGGCGCCGTTGTATGCCTCCAGCCAGGGGCTGAGCACCGAGCAGATCGGTCTGTTCATGGGTAGCTGCATTTTTGCCGGCCTGCTGGTGCAGTGGCCGCTGGGCTGGTTGTCCGACCGCTACGACCGGGCGGTGCTGATCCGTAGCGTGGCGGTGGGCCTGGCGCTGGCTTCGGCACCGCTGGCGGTACTGCCCAGCGTGCCGCTGGAATTGCTGTTTGGTGTGGGCTTCCTGATCTCGTTGCTGCAGTTCTGCCTGTACCCGCTGGCGGTGGCGTTTTCCAACGACCATGTGGAGAGCGAGCGACGTGTGTCGCTGACCGCGATGCTGCTGGTGACCTATGGCGTGGGCGCGTGCATCGGGCCGCTGGCGGCGGGGGTGCTGATGAAGCTGCTGGGGGCGCAGATGCTGTATGCCTTCTTCGTGTTCTTCGCGCTGGTGCTGGTATGGCGCATCCGGCCGAAAGCGGTCACCGGGTTGCACCAGGTACAGGATGCGCCGTTGGGCCACGTGGCGATGCCGGCGGCCGGTTCGCCGTTGTCGGCGGCACTCGACCCACGGGTGGATGAGCAGACCGTGCAGGACGTGATGCAGGCACCGGTGGCCGCGGAGGACACCGAGGCGGAAGAGAAGGGGGCCGGGCAACCGGCGGCTGAACCGCAAGAGGTCAGCAAGTCGGTGTAAGCCTGTGCCGGCCTCTTCGCGGGCATGCCCGCTCCCACAAGGACCGCACAAGCCTGAGGGCTGCGCCGTCCCTGTGGGAGCGGGCGCGCCCGCGAAGAGGCCGGCACTGTAAGAACACAAATGAAAACGCCACCTCGAAAGGTGGCGTTGTTGTCTTGCAGCCGACGATCAATAGTCGTCCTTGTCGAACCGCCGCGCTTCGCGTTGCAACTGGTACACGAAGCTCTCGATCTTGCGCTGGGCCTGGCCGCTGAGGTTATGGAAGCGTACGCCGGCGAAGGTGGTATTGATCCGCTCTTCATAATGCAGGTGGCGCAGTTCGACCATGGTATCCACCAGGCCCAGCGGGTTGCCCGCCTTGAAGCGCTCGTACACCTGGCCCAGTTGCAGGCGCTCCTCGACATTGCCGTCGAAGCGCAGCTTGCAGCCGGTGGCAGAGATATCCAGCAGCTTGCCGCGCAGCGCGCCATTGCCCTTGAGGTGGGCACCATCGAGGATGATGTCGACCAACTGCGACAGCTTCAGCGCGGCGCGGAATGCGTTGCGGCGCTGATGGTAGGTCATTTCCAGGGGCATGGCGCCGCGGTAGCAGCGGTGGCCATCGACTTCGCTGATCCGCAGGGCGTGGGTGCACTCCCAGGCAATGCGCACGCCATCGTGAAAACCTTCGACGCGGAAGTGTTCGCCGTTCTCGATGTACTTCTCGCCGTCGCGGGGAATCATCTCGTCCAGCGCCAGGGTGTTGCTGTCACGGTCCACGTGCACCACGTAGCTCTGGAAACGCTGGCTACGGTCGTGGAAGGTGATGATCAGGGGGTCATGGCTTTCCTGCAGCTGCCGCAAGTTGGCCGCAATCTCCAAAGGGGTGTTCAGCACCTTTGGCGGCTGCGGGGCATCGGATTCATTGAACACGGCTTTATCGTTCTCCAGGCAAAAGCGACACACGCAATTAACGGCATTTTGCCAGTATGTTCCGTGCCTTGATAGAAAAAATCAAACCTGGCTGAGCGCCCGTGGCTTGACCAGCGGCGATGTGCTGCCACGGCTGTCGTAGAGCGACGGAGAGTCGCCGCCCATGAGGATGCGGATCTGGTTGTTGGTGGCGTTCTGCTGCACTTGGATGATCCGCCCATTGGTCTCGTTGAGCTGCTGGCAGGCTTGCATCAACTGGCTGATCACGTCGAGTTGCTGCAGCAGCAGTTCACCGTTCGCTGATTGCGCGGCCACCGCTTCCACCCCGGCGCGGTTGGCGCTCAGGCCCAGGCTGGTGAGCAGGTTGTTGCGCCGCATGCCTTGCTGCTCCAGCAGCACGATCAAAGACTGCTTGCGGGCGAGGATGGTCTCCAGCAACGCCATGTCGCGCCCGTGCAGTGCCACGGCCTCCTTCTGCAAGAGGTCGAGCAGTTCCTGCATCGGGGCGATGTCATCTTCGATCAGTTGCAGCAAGGTGGTGTCGTGCATGGCTAACTCTTGGCTTTTCTAGCGTCCGTGAAGTCAGCGCGCCGAACGGTCAGCGCTGGGCTTCGAAATCGAGCAGTTTACTGGCGACCCGGCCGGCATCGACCTGGTAGCTGCCGTCGGCGATCGCCTGTTTCAACTGGGCCACACGGGCACTGTTGACCACCGGCTCGTCGCGCAGCTTGTCGCTGATCTTCTGCAACTGCTGTGCCTCCTGGCTGAGGTGTACCGCTTCTCCGCTGGCGCTGGTGGTGGCTTCCTGGCTGGCTGCCGCTTTGTCGGCGCTGCCGGATGCGCTGGTGCCGCGCACACCGCCCGTGACGGACGGAGAATTATTTACACGACTGAAGTCGATGACCATGATCAGAAACCCCTGGGTATTTGGACGCTTGCCTTGTTTTCGGCCAACCCGAAAGAAACTTTAGGCACAAATGCGTAGCCGCCTGTCGGCAAGCTTGCGAACCCATTTTCTGACACAGTTTAGGAGCAGCGGTTCCTCACCGCCAGCGCAATGTCGGCTGGCTACATACTGACCTCGACCTGGCCTGGGCCGGTGACCCTGGCCTTGACTACCCGTTTGGAATTGAGGTTGCGCACCCGGATCTGTTCGCTCAGGCCGCCCTTGCTCAGCGCTTCGCCGGGCATGCGTACGCTCAGGCTGCCGCTGCGCGCGATGATCACCACGTGGTCGCCCTTGCGCACCACCTCGGCCTGTTCCAGGTGTTGTGGGGTGAGCACCTGGTCGATCACCGTCGGGCGCAGCATCTTCATGCCGACCGCCTGGTCCAGCTCGGTCAGGAAGCCTTGCCCCAGGGTGCCGACATCGCGTTCGCGCAGGGCCACGTCGCCTTCGCCTACCACGTTGTCGCGCTTGAGCGGCCGGGTCATCACCACCACCTCGCGGAACAGCCGCACGGTGGCCGGTACGAACACGGTCCACGGCGCGGCGCCGTCGCAACGCACTTTTACCGTTACCCGGCCCAGCGGTTGCGCCGGGCTTTCCAGCGAGGCGTCCAGCTGCTGGCTGCACAGCGGCATGCGCAGGCGCGGGTCCAGCGGGTTGACCTGGATTTCGTAGCGGCCGGCGGTCTGGGTGGTGGCCAGGTAATCTTCGACGCTGAATTCAAGAAACCCTTGGGTGACACCGATAAGCTGTTCAGGCAAGGTAAACGCGTCCGCCAGCGTGCGAACGCCGGGCACCAGCAGGCAGAGCATGGCCAGCGAGCCAGTCAGCAGGCGCGTCAATCGTCGGGAAAATGTCGTTTTCGTGTACATGACGCTCAAAAAAGCAAAGCCCGTGCCGACTCGCTATCTGAGTGGCAACAAAAGGCTTAAATGTAGAGGAGTCTGGCATGGCAGGTGTTATGGATTCGGTCAACCAGCGCACCCAGCTGGTAGGGCAGAACCGCCTGGAACTGCTGCTGTTCCGCCTCAATGGCGAGCAGCTTTACGGCATCAACGTGTTCAAGGTGAGGGAAGTGCTGCAATGCCCGGCGCTGACCCTGCTGCCCAAGGCGCACCCGGTGGTGCGCGGCGTTGCCAACATTCGCGGGGCGACCATCCCGATCCTCGACCTGTCGATGGCCACCGGGCTGCGGCCGCTGCAGGAAGACACGCGCAACAGCTTCGTGATCATTACCGAGTACAACACCAAGACCCAGGGGTTCCTGGTGCACTCGGTGGAACGCATCGTCAACATGAACTGGGAAGAAATCCATCCGCCACCCAAGGGCACCGGCCGCGATCACTACCTGACCGCTGTCACCCGGGTGGGCAACCGCATGGTCGAGATCATCGACGTGGAGAAGGTGCTGGCCGAAGTGGCACCGTCGTCCGAGTCGGTGTCGGCCGGGGTGGTCGACGCCGAGGTGCAGGACAAGGCCGTGCTGTTGCGGGTGCTCACCGTCGACGATTCATCGGTGGCGCGCAAGCAGGTCAGCCGTTGCCTGCAGACCGTGGGGGTCGAGGTGGTGGCGCTCAATGACGGTCGCCAGGCCTTGAACTATCTGCGTCAGCTGGTGGACGAAGGCAAGAAGCCGGAAGAAGAGTTCCTGATGATGATCTCGGACATTGAAATGCCGGAAATGGACGGCTACACGCTGACCGCAGAGATCCGCAGCGATCCGCGCATGCAAAAATTGCATATCTGCCTGCATACTTCGCTTTCCGGGGTGTTCAACCAGGCAATGGTCAAGAAGGTCGGGGCCGATGACTTCCTGGCCAAGTTCAAGCCGGACGACCTGGCCCAGCGGGTGGTCGACCGGATCAAGGCAGCGCATTGAAAGCGCCGGGAGCAATCTCCCGGCACCAGTGATTGAAAAGAGGCGGCAGAAGTGTCTACGGGTAATTTGGATTTCGAACAGTTCCGGGTCTTCCTGGAGAAAGCCTGTGGCATCCTGCTGGGGGAGAATAAGCAGTACCTGGTTTCCAGCCGTCTCAACAAGCTGATGGAACAACAGGGCATCAAGAGCCTGGGCGAGCTGGTACAGCGCATCCAGGCCCAGCCGCGAGGTGGCTTGCGCGAGCAGGTGGTCGATGCCATGACCACCAACGAAACCCTGTGGTTTCGCGATACCTACCCGTTCGAAGTGCTGAAGAACAAGGTGATTCCGGAGTTCATCCGCAACAACCCTGGCCAGCGCCTGCGCATGTGGTCGGCGGCCTGTTCGTCGGGGCAGGAGCCGTATTCCATCTCGATGGCCATCGACGAGTTCGAGCGTGGCAACCTCGGCCAGTTGAAGATGGGCGCGCAGATCGTCGCCACCGACCTGTCCGGCAGCATGCTGACCAACTGCAAGACCGGCGAGTACGACAGCCTGGCGATTGCCCGCGGCCTGTCCCAGGAGCGCCTGCAGCGCTACTTCGACCCCAAGGGGCCGGGGCGCTGGGCGGTCAAGCCGGCGATTCGCAGCCGTGTCGAGTTCCGCTCGTTCAACCTGCTCGACAGCTATGCCAGCCTGGGCAAGTTCGACGTGGTGTTCTGCCGCAACGTGCTGATCTACTTCTCGGCGCAGGTCAAGAAGGACATCCTGCTGCGCATTCACAGCACCCTGAAGCCGGGTGGCTACCTGTTCCTCGGTGCTTCCGAGGCGCTGAACGGGCTGCCGGACCATTACCAGATGGTCCAATGTAGCCCGGGGATCATCTACCAGGCCAAGTAAGCAAAAAGGCCGGCAACCAAAGTTGCCGGCCTTTTTTTTTGCCGGGTCGGCGTTTTTACCGGCATGCCCGGAACAGGTCGAAGCAGGAAAAGCTGACGTCAATTTTTTGTTTTGCCGCTTTTGCCACCCGGCAATTGCCGCTTTCGCCGCATCAGGCGGAAGGTCTTTGCCGCTTTTCTGGCATCACCCTGACAGCACTGTGCCCGGCAAGCCCGTAATTCCTGGGTTTGCCTGGGTTGGCACAGGCCTTGCTATACCTTGGCCAACGATATTCCGGTCAACCTTCGAAGGTTTCCCCGACATGAGCATCAGTTTCGACAAGGCGCTTGGCATCCACGAAAAGGCCCTGGGCTTCCGCGCGCAGCGCGCCGAGGTGCTGGCCAACAACATTGCCAACGCCGACACGCCCAACTACAAGGCGCGTGACATGGACTTCGCCTCGGTGCTCGCTGCCGAAAGCGACAAGCAGCAGAGCGGCCGCTTCAGCCTCGAGCGCACCAACAGCCGCCACATCGAGGCCGAAGGCCTGGCGATGGCCGACGATACCCTGAAGTACCGCACGCCGCTGCAGCCGTCGATCGACCAGAACACCGTGGACGCGCAGATCGAGCAGTCGAACTACACCGAAAACGCAGTCGGCTTCCAGGCCAGCTTCACCTTGCTCAACAGTAAATTCAAAGGGCTGGTTTCGGCCCTGCGGGGAGAATGACCATGTCCCTTTCCAGTGTCTTCAACATTGCCGGTAGCGGCATGAGCGCGCAGAACACGCGCCTGAACACCGTTGCCTCGAACATCGCCAACGCCGAGACCGTGTCTTCGAGCATCGACCAGACCTACCGCGCCCGCCACCCGGTGTTCGCCACGACCTTCCAGGATGCGCAGGCCGGCAGCAGCCAGTCGCTGTTCGAGGACCAGGGCGAAGCCGGGCAGGGCGTGCAGGTAAAAGGCATCGTCGAGGACCAGAGCAACCTGGAGGCCCGCTACGAGCCGAACCACCCGGCGGCGAACAAGGACGGCTATGTCTACTACCCGAACGTCAACGTGGTCGAGGAAATGGCTGACATGATTTCCGCCAGCCGTGCGTTCCAGACCAATGCCGAACTGATGAACACGGCCAAGAGCATGATGCAGAAAGTCCTGACCCTGGGTCAGTGATAAGGAAACCAGACCATGGCAATCGATACTACCGGCGTGAATCTCAACGAAGTGCTTGCGGCGTCGGGTGTGGGTACCAACACCAAGAAGACCGTGGACACCGCATCCAAGACCGGCACCGACTCGCTCGGCAAGGATGCCTTCCTGCAGTTGCTGGTGACCCAGATGCAGCACCAGAACCCGCTGGACCCGCAGGACAACGGTGAATTCGTTGCCCAGTTGGCGCAGTTCAGCAGCCTCGAAGGCATCACCTCGCTGAACGAATCGGTCAGTGCCATTACCAGTGCCATGGCCTCGTCCCAGGCGCTGCAGGCGTCGTCGCTGGTCGGTCGCTCGGTGGTGGTGCAGAACGACAAGGCTATCGTCGACACCAGCGAAAGCTTCAACGCGCAGTTCGTGGTGCCGCAAGCCATCGGCGAAGCGAAGATCACCATCAAGGACAAGGACGGCAACACCGTCAAGACCATCGAGCTGGGCGAGCAGAAAGCCGGTTACGCCGATTTCATCTGGGACGGTACCAACAATAGCGGCGAGAAAGTCGACCCGGGTACCTACACCTTCACCGCCAGCACCACGGTGGATGGCAAGGCGGTGCAGATGAACACGCTGTTGCCTGCCAAGGTCACCAGCGTCAGCTTCAGCTCCGGCGGTGAAATGGTGTTGAACCTCGCTGGCGTTGGCAAAGTATCCCTCTCCGACGTGCAAACCATCGGTATCTAAGGCCCATTAGTGCGGCAAAAGGAGCGAATTCATGTCTTTCAATATCGGCCTTAGCGGTCTGTACGCAGCAAACAAGCAACTGGACGTCACCGGCAACAACATCGCCAACGTCAACACCACCGGCTTCAAGTCGTCGCGTGCCGAGTTCGCCGATGTCTACGCCGGCGCCAACCGCCTCGGCGTGGGCAAGAACCAGGTGGGTAACGGCGTGCGTCTGGCGGCCGTGTCCCAGCAGTTCACCCAGGGTGACGTCAACAACACCGGCAACGTGCTGGACATGGGCATCCAGGGCCAGGGCTTCTTCGTGCTGTCCGACAACGGCTCGCGCGTCTATACCCGTGCCGGTGCCTTCCAGGCCAGCAAGGACAACTTCGTGGTGACCTCGGACGGCCTGCGCCTGCAAGGTTATGCCGCAGACTCGAATGGCAAGATCCAGAAGGGCGTGCTGAGTGACCTGCAGATCGATACCTCGGCGCTGCAGCCCAAGGCCACGTCGCTGATCGACCAGGGCATCAACCTGAACTCTTCGGCCGCCGATATCCCGCTGGAAGTCGACGATGGTACTGGCGCGATGGTGCCGAACCTGCCGTTCGACCCGGCTGACCAGAAGACCTACACCAAGTCCTTCCCGACCAAGGTGTACGACAGCCAGGGCAACGAGCACACCATGGAGCAGTTCTACCGTAAGACCGGCACCAATGAGTGGACCATGTACACCCTGGTGGATGGGCGCAACCCGTTCGACCCATCCTCTACCACGCCGCTGACCGGCACCATCAGCTTCAACAGCGATGGCTCGGTCAAGAGCATGACCGCCGACAACACCGGCCACCCGGCGGGCTCGTCGTTCACCGTCACCAACAACACCTTCACCATGACTGGTTGGGTGCCGGCGGTGGAAGACTCGGCGGGTAACTGGATCGCCAATGGCGCCGCAGGCAATGCCGATGGCATGCGCCTGTCGATGAACAGCACCACCTCCTACAACACCGAGACCGCGCGCATGTCGCAGTCCCAGGATGGTTATGCCACCGGTATCCTGTCGAGCCTGAGCATCGACTCCACCGGCGTGTTGTTCGCCAGCTTCAGCAACCAGCAATCCCGCGCCATCGGCCAGGTTGCGCTGGCCAGTTTCGCCAACGAGCAGGGCCTGCAGCAGATCGGTGGTACCCGCTGGACCGAGACCTACTCGTCCGGCATTCCGGGTATCGATGCGCCGAAGACCGGTACCCTGGGCAGCGTCGAGTCCAACTCGCTGGAAGCTTCCAACGTCAACCTGACCCAGGAGCTGGTCGAGCTGATCAAGGCGCAGAGCAACTACCAGGCGAACGCCAAGACCATCTCCACCGAAAGCACCATCATGCAGACCATCATCCAGATGACCTGATGGTCGCTGGCTGAGCGTGTGCGGGCGAACCCCTTTGTCATGAAGGGGTTCGTCGTTTTTGCAGGGGGCTTCATGAACAAACTGCTTGTCGCGCTGATTGCTGCAGCGTGCCTGTACCAGGCCCAGGCCGGCACCGCGCCGTGGTGGCGCTGGGAAAGCCAGGTGGATGGGCGCCTGGTGTGCTCGCAGTGGCCGCCGGGGGAGGGCTGGAAGAAGTTTGCCGGGCCCTTTACCAATGGCGCCTGCCGCGAGCCTTGACCTGGCCGGCGTGTTCGCCGGTTTGCCTGCGAAGACGTTGCTGCAGGCTTGCCGCAATCGGCAACCCGGCGCCGGATAACCGGCGTCCGCGCTTCGGCAGAACCCCGCAAAAGCCCGTAATCACGGGCTTTTTGCTGATTTCAAAAAGTTGGTTCGGAACTTGCTTTAGAGCCTGCACAGCAGCGGCGAGCGGCAAACGATCGCCAGTGCAGCGGAGGATGACTGTGGACAAGATGCTTTACGTGGCCATGACCGGCGCCAGCCAGAACGCGCTGGCGCAGAAGGCCCACGCCAACAACCTGGCGAACATTTCCACCAATGGTTTTCAGCGTGACCTGGAGCAGGCGCGCTCGATGCCGGTGTTCGGCGACAGCTTTCCGGCGCGTGCCTTTGCCATGACCGAACGCCCGGCCACCGACTTCAGCGAAGGGCCGATGGTTGAAACCGGGCGCGACCTGGACGTGACGGTGACCGGCAAGGGCTTCATTGCCGTGCAGGCACCCGACGGCAGCGAAGCCTATGTGCGTACCGGCAGCCTGAACATCGACGCCCTTGGCGTGCTGCGTGCCGGCAACGGCATGCCGGTGATCGGTAACGGTGGCCCTATTGCCATCCCGCCAGAGCAGAAGGTTGAAGTCGGCGCCGACGGCACCATCAGCATCCGCTCCATGGGCGAAGACCCACGGGTGATGGCCGAGGTCGACCGTATCAAGCTGGTCAACCCGGACAGCAAAGGCCTGACCAAGGGCCTGGACGGGCTGATCCACACCAAGGACGGCCAGCCAGCCGCCGCCGACGTCAATGTGCGGGTGGTGTCGGGCTTCCTGGAGGGCAGCAACGTCAACGCCGTGGAGGAAATGACCTCGGTGCTGGCGCTGTCCCGTCAATTCGAACTGCACGTCAAGATGATGAACGCGGCCAAGGAAGGCGACGAAGCCATGGCGCGTGTTTTGCAAATCGGCTAATCACTTTTGAACGGGTGCCGTAAAACAGGCGCACGAGGAGAACTTACATGCTTCCGGCTCTTTGGGTCGCTAAAACCGGCCTGTCCGCCCAGGACACCAACCTGACGGTCATCTCCAACAACCTGGCCAACGTCTCGACCACCGGCTTCAAGCGTGATCGCGCCGAGTTCCAGGACTTGCTGTACCAGATCAAGCGCCAGCCCGGTGCGCAGTCCACCCAGGACAGCGAACTGCCGTCCGGCCTGCAGGTCGGTACCGGTGTGCGCATCGTCGGCACGCAGAAGAACTTCCAGACCGGCAGCCTGCAGACCACGGAAAACCCGCTGGACATGGCGGTCAACGGCCGCGGCTTCTTCCAGGTGCTGCAGCCCGATGGCACGGTTTCGTATACCCGTGACGGTACCTTCCACCTGAACTCCGATGGCCAGATCGTCACCGCCCAGGGTTTTGCCCTGGAACCGGCGATCGTGGTGCCGAATGATGCCCAGACCTTCACCGTCGGCCAGGACGGCACCGTGTCGATCACCACCGCCGGCAACCCGGCAGCGCAGGTGATCGGCAACATCCAGACCGCCGACTTCATCAACCCGGCCGGCCTGCAGGCAATTGGCGACAACCTGTTCCTGGAAACCGCCGCCAGTGGCGCGCCGCAAGTCGGCACCCCGGGCCTGAACGGTTTTGGTACCACGCTGCAGCAGACCCTGGAGAACTCCAACGTCAGCACCGTGGAAGAACTGGTGAACATGATCACCACCCAGCGTGCCTACGAGATGAACTCCAAGGTCATCTCCACCGCTGACCAGATGCTGTCGTTCGTAACCCAGCAGCTCTAAGCCCTAGTGCAGGTTCTACTCCCGTTACACCGTGAGGTAAGTGTCATGAAGCGTTTGTTGTCTGTGTTCGCCCTGGGGGGGGCGGTCGTGCTGGCAGGTTGCGTCGCGCCGACGCCCAAGCCGAACGACCCGTATTACGCGCCGGTCCTGCCGCGCACCCCGCTGCCGGCTGCAGCCAACAACGGTTCGATCTACCAGGCCGGTTTCGAGCAGAGCCTGTACACCGACCGCAAGGCGTTCCGCGTGGGTGACATCATCACCATCACCCTCAACGAACGCACTTCGGCGAGCAAGAACGCCGGCTCGCAGATCCAGAAGAACAGCAAGGCCGACATCGGCCTGACCTCGCTGTTTGGCGCCAACCCGAACACCAACAACCCGTTCGGCGGCGGCGACCTGTCGCTGGAGGCGGGTTACAGCGGCGATCGCACCACCAAGGGTGACAGCAAGGCCACCCAGGGCAACACCCTGACCGGCTCGATCACCGTCACCGTGGCCGAGGTGCTGCCCAACGGCATCATCGCCGTGCGCGGCGAAAAGTGGATGACCCTCAATACCGGTGAAGAGCTGGTGCGTATCGCCGGCCTGATCCGTGCCGATGACATCGCCACCGACAACACCGTGCCGTCCACCCGTGTGGCGGATGCGCGCATTACCTATTCGGGCACCGGTTCGTTCGCCGATGCCAGCCAGCCCGGTTGGCTGGACCGCTTCTTCATCAGTCCGCTTTGGCCCTTCTGAGTACGGATGAACATGTTCTACGTAAGGCAGCTGATTGCCGCGACCCTGCTCCTGTCCTGCGCGTTCGGTGCCCAAGCCGAGCGTCTGAAGGACATCGCCAGTATTTCTGGCGTGCGTTCCAACCAGTTGATCGGCTATGGCCTGGTGGTGGGGCTCAACGGCACGGGTGACCAGACCACCCAGACGCCGTTCACCCTGCAGACTTTCAACAACATGCTCTCGCAGTTCGGCATCAAGGTGCCGGCCGGCTCCGGCAACGTGCAGTTGAAGAACGTCGCGGCGGTGTCGGTGCATGCCGACCTGCCGGCCTTCGCCAAGCCGGGCCAGGTGGTGGACATTACCGTGTCCTCCATCGGTAACTCCAAGAGCCTGCGCGGCGGCAGCCTGCTGATGACGCCGCTGAAGGGTATCGACGGCAACGTCTATGCCATCGCCCAGGGCAACCTGGTGGTCGGCGGCTTCGATGCCGAGGGCCGGGATGGATCGAAGATCACCGTCAACGTTCCGTCGGCTGGTCGCATCCCGGGTGGCGCTACCGTCGAACGGGCGGTACCGAGCGGCTTCAACCAGGGCAACAGCCTGACCCTGAACCTCAACCGCCCCGACTTCACCACGGCCAAGCGCATTGTCGACAAGGTCAACGAGCTGCTCGGCCCTGGCGTGGCCCAGGCCGTGGACGGCGGTTCGGTGCGAGTCACCGCGCCGATGGACCCGAGCCAGCGCGTCGACTACCTGTCGATCCTGGAAAACCTCGAGATCGACCCGGGCCAGGCCGTGGCCAAGGTGATCATCAACTCGCGTACCGGCACCATCGTCATCGGCCAGAACGTCAAGGTGTCGCCGGCGGCGGTGACCCACGGCAGCCTGACCGTGACCATCACCGAAGACCCGATCGTCAGCCAGCCGGGGCCGCTCTCCAATGGCCAGACCGCGGTGGTGCCGCGCTCGCGGGTGAACGCCGAGCAGGAAGCCAAGCCGATGTTCAAGTTCGGCCCGGGCACCACGCTGGATGAAATCGTCCGCGCGGTAAACCAGGTAGGTGCAGCGCCCAGCGACCTGATGGCGATCCTCGAAGCCCTGAAACAGGCCGGCGCCTTGCAGGCCGACCTGATCGTGATCTGAGGACGCTGCCGATGAACAGCAAAAGCCTGGTTTCCGGCAGCGCCGATAGCGGTGCCTACACCGACCTCAACCGCCTGAGCTCGCTCAAGCACGGCGACCGCGACAGCGACGCCAACGTGCGCAAGGTGGCGCAGGAGTTCGAATCGCTGTTCATCAGCGAAATGCTCAAGGCCTCGCGCAAGGCCAGCGACGTGCTGGCCGACGACAACCCGATGAACACCGAGACGGTGAAGCAGTATCGCGACATGTACGACCAGCAGCTGGCCGTGAGCATGTCCCGCGAAGGCGGGGGGATCGGCCTGCAGGACGTGCTGGTGCGCCAGCTGTCGAAGAACAAGAGCGCGCCGGCCAACACCAGCCCGTTCCCGCGCATCGATGGCAACGCCCCGACGCTGTGGGGCAACAAGGTCGCCGAGCCTGTGCATGCCGCCCAGGCGAATGCTGGCCGCAACGACGTGGCCGCGCTCAATTCGCGGCGCCTGGCGCTGCCGAGCAGGGTCACCGATCGCCTGCTGGCCGGCATCGTGCCGTCGGCCGCCACCACCAACAACGCTGCCGTGCCGGCCCGCGACGGCCAGCAGGTGGCCAAGACCTTTGCCGTGCCGGACAACGGCCTGCGCATCCTCGGGCGCGCTGTGGCCCAGCCACCGCTGGCACCGAAAAAGGCCTTCGCCGACAGCGACGAATTCGTTGCCACCATGCTGCCGATGGCCGAACAGGCGGCCAAGCGCATCGGCATCGACCCGCGCTACCTGGTGGCGCAGGCGGCGCTGGAAACCGGCTGGGGCAAATCGGTCATGCGCAACAGCGATGGCAGCAGCAGCCACAACCTGTTCGGCATCAAGGCCAGCGGCAACTGGCAGGGCGATTCGGCGCGGGCGATCACCAGCGAGTTCCGCGATGGCCAGTTCGTCAAGGAAACGGCAGCGTTCCGTTCCTACGACTCGTACCAGGACAGCTTCCACGACCTGGTGAGCTTGTTACAGAACAATTCGCGCTATCAAGATGCGGTGAAGGCCGCCGATAAACCAGAACAGTTCGTGCAAGAGTTGCAAAAGGCCGGGTACGCCACCGACCCGAATTACGCCAGCAAGATCTCGCAGATCGCAAGACAGATGAAGTCGTACGAGCACTACGCAATGCTCGGTACCGCAACAAAACTTTAAGGGCATGGAACCATGGCGAGTCTGATCAACATTGGTATGTCGGGGCTTGGCGCCGCGCAATCGGGGATGTACACCCTCGGTAACAACATTGCCAACGCCGATGTCGAAAGCTACTCACGCCAGCAGAATGTGCAGAAGACCAAGGGTGGCCAGCAGGTCGGCCAGGTGTTCATCGGCACCGGCACCACGCTGGCCGATGTCCGCCGGGTGTATAACGCATTTCTGGAAAACCAGCTGCGCAGCACCACGTCGTTGAGCAGCGATGCCGCCTCGTACCTGAACCAGATCACTCCGCTGGATACCGCCCTGTCGAGCAGCGATACCGGCATCACCGCCGCACTGCAGAGCTTTTTCAGTACGCTGCAGGATGCCGCGGCCAAACCGACCGAGGACGCCTCGCGGCAGCTGCTGCTGACCAGCGCGCAGTCCCTGAGCAAGCGTTTCAACACGCTGTCGGCGCAGCTCAACCAGCAGAACAGCAACATCAACTCCAACATGGCGGCGATCGCCGATCAGGTGAACAACCTGACCAAGACCATCGCTGACCTCAACGACCAGATTTCTCGCGTCACCTCGATCTCCGGCCAGCCCAACGACCTGCTCGACCAGCGCGATGGCGCCGTGCGTGAGCTGAACAAGCTGGTCGGCACCGATGTGGTGGAGCGTGATGGCAACTACGACGTCTACCTGAAAAACGGCCAGGCCCTGGTACTGGGCAAGACCACCCAGACCTTGGGCGTGGAGCCGAGCGCGACCGACCCGACCCGCATGAGCCTGATCCTCAACCGCGGCTCGACCAAGATGGACATCACCAGCACCACCAGCGGGGGCGAGCTGGGTGGCCTGATCCGCTACCGCAAGGAAACCCTCGATCCGGCGCTCAACGAGCTGGGCCGCGTGGCCCTGGTGGTGGCGGACGCGATCAACAGCCAGCTGGCCCAGGGTATCGACAAGAACGGTAACTTCGGCGCCACCCTGTTCGGCGATATCAACAGCGCCGCGGCGGTCAGCCAGCGCAGTATTGCCAAGTCCGGCAACAGCGCCGGCTCCGGCAACCTCGACGTGACCATCAAGGACACCGGCAAGCTGACCACCAGCGATTACCAGGTGACCTTTACCAGCGCCACCGGCTACAGCGTACGCAAGTTGCCTGAAGGCACTGACATGGGCAGCTTCGACCTCGGTGACACGCCGCCGCCGGTGATCGACGGCTTCACCCTGTCGCTCAACGGTGGTGGCCTGAGTGCTGGCGACAGCTTCAAGATCACCCCGACCCGCAACGCTGCGGCCGGCATCGAAACCGTGCTCACCGACCCCAAGCGCCTGGCACTCGCTGCACCGCTGACCGCCACCAGTGGCGCGGGGAACAAAGGCACCGGGGTGATCACCCAGCCGACGCTGACCTCGGAAATGGACATCTATGACGCCACCCAGCGCTCGCAGCTGCAGACCGGGCTGAAGTATTCCACCCCGGTCAAGCTGGTGTTCGGTGACGACAGCACGTCGCCGCAGGCCTATACCCTGTACGATGCCAAGGGCAACAGCATCGGCAGCGGTACGATCATCCCCGGCCAGGAAAACAAGCTGCAATTGTCGGTGCCGATGGTCGATGGCAGTGGCAACCCGCTGGGTAGCGACTTCACCTTCGAGATGAGCGTTTCGGGCGCCCCGAAGAACGGCGACAGCTATACCGTGGCGCTGACCGGCGCCGGCTCGGCGGACAACCGCAACGCCCAATCGGTGATCGACCTGCAGACCAAGCCCACGGTCGAGGTAGGGACCAACGGCAAGGGCATCAGCTTCACCGACGCCTATGCCAAGCTGGTTTCCAACGTTGGCGGCAAGGCTGGCCAGGCACAGATGGACAGCGATGCCACCTCGGCCCTGCATACCTCTGCACTGGACAGCCGCAACGGCCTGTCGGGGGTGTCGGTCGACGAAGAGACCGGCAACCTGATCAAGTTCCAGCAGTACTACACCGCGTCGTCGCAGATCATCAAGGCGGCCCAGGAAACCTTCGCCACCCTGATCAACAGTCTTTAAGGAGCCGTAGATCGTGAGCGTACGCATCTCCACTTCGCAGTTCTACAACACCAACCAGGCCAACTACCAGCGCAACTTCGCCAACTCGGTGAAGACCCAGCAGGAAGCCACCGACGGCATTCGCGTGCGCTCGGCCAAGGACGACCCGGTTGGCGCCGCCCGCCTGCTGCAGCTCGAGCAGCAGCAGAACATGCTCGAACAGTACGGCGACAACATCGTCAATGTGCGCAATGCCCTGGGTACTGCCGAAAGCACCCTGAAGTCCATCGGCACCATCCTGCAGCGGGTCAACGAACTGGCGGTGAGCTCCGGCAACGCCGGCTTCACCGACAGCGACCGCAAGGCCAATGCCGCCGAACTGGACTCGCTGGAGCAGCAGCTGTTCACCCTGATGAACAGCAAGGACGAGAACGGCAAGTACATCTTCTCCGGTTCCAAGGGCGACACCCAGCCGTACGTGCGCAATGCCGATGGCACCTACTCCTACCAGGGCGACCAGTCGCAGCTGAAGTTGCAGGTCGGCGACATGCTCAGCCTGGCGGCCAACGAAACCGGCTACGATGCCTTCGAGCAGGCGCTGAACACCAGCCGCAGCGAGACCCGGCTGACGGCACCGGCCACCGATGATGGCCGGGTCAGCCTGTCCAACGGCCAGGTTTCCGGCAGCGCCACCTACAACGACCGCTTCCGCAGTGGCGAGCCGTACAGCATCGAGTTCGTCAGCAGCACCCAGTTCAAGATCACCGATGCCAACGGCAACGACGTCACCCTCGAAGCCACCCAGGGCGGCAAGTTCGACCCGAACGGCGACAACACCGAAATCAGCTTCCGTGGCGTCGACCTGCGCCTGGACATCAGCTTCAAGGCCGGTGACCAAGCCGACCCGGATGCAGCCATTGCCGGCCACACCTTCAGCCTGACCTCCAAGGCCGACCAGATCGGCAGCAGCCGCAGCCCGGGTAATGCTTCGTCGGTGCAGATCACCGGTAGCTCGGTGGTCGACCCGGCGGCGTACAAGGCTGCCTTCCCCGAAGGCGCGGTGCTCAAGTTCACCAGCGCCACCGACTTCGAGCTGTACACCGCGCCGGTCAGCGACGGCAGCCGGCCGATCTCCACGGGCACCCTGAGCGGTACCAGCGCCACGGTACTCGGCGTGCAGTTCGACTTGTCCGGGGCGCCAAGTGCCGGTGATTCGTTTGCCATCAAGGTCGACACCCACCAGACCCAGAATGTGCTCGATACCATCAGCCAGCTGCGCGCTGCGCTGAGCACCCCGATCGACGGTGACCCGGCGGCGGCGCAGGCGTTCAAGGCTGCGCTGGACTCGGCCATCGGCAACATCGGCAGCGCCACCAACCAGGTCACTTCGTCGATCGCCTCGATCGGTGGCCGTGGTCAGGCGCTGGACGTGCAGGCCGAGACCAACTCGGCGCTGGGCGCGGAGAACACCAAGACCCAGAGCTCGATCCGCGAAAGCGATCCGGCCGAAGTGATGATCCGCCTGACCATGCAGACCAACATGCTGCAGGCCTCGTTGCAGGCATATGCCAAGGTCGCCGGTCTGTCGCTGGTCAACTACATCTGATAGCGCTGCATGCGTAGCCAATCGTGCGCCGCCACCGTCAGGTGCGGCGCACTTTTTTTTGCAAGGTCGCCAACGTGAACGAAAAGCCTCTCGTCAGTATCGTCATCCCTGCCTACAGCCCACGGTTCTTTGCCATGGCCTTGCACAGCGCCCTCGGCCAGACCTATGAAGCCCTGGAGGTGCTGGTCTGCGATGACAGCGAAGGCGAGGAAATCGAAGCCATCGTCAACGCTGTCGAGGGCGACTTGCGCGCTTGCGTGCGCTACGTGCGCAATGGCCGGCGCCTGGGTTTTGTCGCCAACCTGGTGCAGGCGGTGGGCTTGGCCCGGGGTGCGCTGGTCAAGGTGCTGTGCGACGACGACCGGCTGTTCCCGCAGTGCGTGACGCACCAGGCCAAGGCGTTGCTGGAGCACGACGAAGTCGGCCTGGTGTTGTCGCAGCGGGTGCTCTGCGACGAGAACAATTTCATCCTGCCGATGCGCATCGCCAATGCGCGCTTCGCCAATGTCGACAGCCTGTTCAAGGGCGAAGACATGCTGGCCATGCTCGATGGGCGGCCTGTGAACTTCCTCGGCAATTTCTCGGCGGCGCTGATGCGTCGCGAGCAGGCACTGGAGTGGTTGCAGGCGCTCACCAGCGATGGCCTGAGCTTCGTCGCGCTGCTGGACCTGGCACTGTTCGCCTGCCTGATGCGGCGCGGCAACCTGGTCATGCTCAGCGAGCCGGGCCTGATCGAACGGCTGCACCCGCAGCGCCTGAGCAAGCAGGAGGCGCTGGTCCAGGCCGCACCGCAGGAGTGGCGCTGGATGATGCAGATGCTCGCCGCGCGCAGTGGCGAAGCGGCGCCCGCCAGTGGCTGGGTGCGCTACGTGCCATTGACCGAGGCACAGCTGCAACCACGGCAGTGGCAGGAGCTGTGCGTGGCCCGCATCATCAGCAATTGGCAGACCCGCCTGGGTGGCCGGGTGGGCAGCGAATGCGAAAGCTATGCCGAGCTTTATCAGCAGTGGTTGGCGGCGCGCCGCTTCAGCGACGTGCAGCGCGGCCTGCTGCCCCAGGCCATAGCGGCCTGGCCGCGCCAGCCGCGCATCGTCCCGGTGGTGCTGGATACCCAGGGTGACGCCCAGGCCCTGGGGCGTACCCTCGACAGCCTGGCCGGGCAGTTGTACCCGGTGCATGCCTGCGTGGTGTTGGCCGATGCCGAACCCGCCAGCCCGATCCCGCTGGTGCACCAGGCGCTGCAGAGCGACTGGCCCGAGCAGTTGAACCAGTTGCTGGCCTCGTTGCACGACGCCGACTGGATCTACCTGTTGCGTGCCGGTGACCGGCTCGCCGAGTCGGCCATTCTGCTGCTGGCCGAACGTGCCGCGGTGTTCCCCAACCTGGCCTGCGCCTACAGCGATGAAGGGGCCTGGCTCGATGACCAGCCGGGCGAACCGGTGTTCAAGCCGGACTTCAACCTCGATCTGTTGCGCAGCTACCCCTACGTCGGCCGCACCCTGGCCTTCGCCCGCGAGGCGATTCTCGACCTTGGCGGTTTCGATGCCGGCTTTGCCGAGCTGGCCCCGCATGACTTGCTCTGGCGCCTGGTCGAGAGCCGAGGCCTGCAGGTGGTCGAGCACATTGCCGAAATCCAGGTGCAGTCGGAGTTCAGCTTCGCCAACTGGCTGTCGCTGCCGGAAGTGATCGCCCAGAGCGAACCGGTGCTGGCCGCGCACCTGCAGCGGCTGGGCGTGGCGCATCGGATCCGGCATGACGACCTGTCGTTGCTCAATCGGGTCGACTACCTGCATGCCGACACCCCGCAGGTATCGATACTGGTTGCTGTTGGTGATGACCTGGCGGGCCTGCAGGCCTGTGTCGAAGGGCTGATCGAGCGCACCGCCTATGGCCGCTACGAGGTCTTGCTGGTGGCTGGGCCGAGCGTGGCGGCCGACGTCGATGGCTGGCTGCAGGCGATGAGCGAGCTCGGTGCCGGCATGCTGCGCGTGGTCCGGGCGCCCGGCGGTTCGCGCAGCCAGCTGCTCGATGCGGCGGCGGCCCAGGCCTGCGGTGACTACCTGTTGTTGCTCGATGCCAGCGTGCAGGTGTTCGACGGCCAGTGGCTGGCGGAAATGCTCCAGCATGCCCAGCGCCCGGAAGTGGCGGTGGTCGGCGCCAAGCTGGTCGATGCCCAGGGCCGGGTGGTCGAGGCGGGCCGGGTGCTGGGGGTTGCCAGCGTGGCCGGTCCGGCGTTCGCCGGGGAAGATGCGCAGTCGCGTGGTTACCTGCAACGCTTGCAGGTGGTACAGGACTGGAGCGCTGTCGGCGGCGATTGCCTGATGGTGCGCAAGGCAGTGTTCGCCGAGCTGGGAGGGCTGGGTGCGCAACCGCTGAGCCAGGGCATGGCCGAGCTCGACCTGTGCCTGCGTGCGGGGGCGCGCGGTTATCTGGTGGTCGGCACGCCCTATGCCGTGCTGCTCAAGCGCGAAGCGACGACCAGCAGCGATGGGCTTGGTCAGGACGCGTTGCTGGAACAGCAGCAGGTATTCTGCGAGCGCTGGCTGAGCAAGGTCGTCCGCGACCCGGCCTATAACCCCAACCTGGGGCTGGCCAACGGTGACTTCAGCCTCGAGCCGAGCCTGCGCGGCAGCTGGAGCCCGCTGTGTGCCCGGGCCTTGCCGTCGGTGCTGGGGTTGCCGATCAACGACAGTGCGGTGGGCCATTACCGGGTCGAACAGCCGTTCAAGCAGCTGGAAGCCGCCGGGCGCGTGGTCGGGCGCGTGGTCTACGAGTCGCCGACCGTGGTCCAGCTGGCGCGCATGGACCCGGACGTGATCATCCTGCAGTTGCGCCATAACGATGACTCGGTGCGCGACATCGAACGCATTGCCCGCTTCTCCAACGCCCGGCGCATCTTCGAGATCGACGACTACGTGCTCAGCGCGCCGAAGAAAAACACCCATGCGCGCAACAAGCCAGCCGACATCGAGCAGCACCTGCGCCGTGGCATCAGCCTGTGCGACCGGGTGGTGGTGACCACCCAGGCGTTGGCCAATGCGCTGGCAGACATGCATGACGATATCCGCGTGGTGCCGAACATGCTGGCACCGCACCTGTGGACCAACCTTCCGGCCAGCCGCCGTGGCACTTCGAGCAAGCCGCGGGTGGGCTGGGGCGGCGGTACCAGCCACAGTGGCGACCTGGAGATCATCGCCGAGGTGGTGCGCGAACTGGCCAACGAGGTGGAGTGGGTGTTCTTCGGCATGTGCCCCGAGGCGCTCAAGCCCTACATCCACGAGTACCATCCGGGCGTGCCGCTGGCGCGCTACCCGGCCAAGCTGGCGAGCCTGAACCTCGACCTGGCCCTGGCGCCGCTGGAATTCCACATCTTCAACGACTGCAAGAGCAACTTGCGGCTGCTGGAGTACGGTGCCTGCGGTTACCCGACCATTTGCACCGACACCGAGGCCTACCGCGGCTACCTGCCGTGCACGCGGGTGTACAGCAACAGCACCGAGGAATGGCTGCAGGCGATCCGCTCGCACCTGGCCGACCCGGCGGCCAGTTACCGCATGGGCGACGAATTGCGCGAGGCGGTGATGCGCGACTTCGTGCTGCGTGACGACAACCTGCGCCACTGGGAGTGGGGCTGGCTGGCCGACTGAGTTTCACCTGATAGCAACTGGGGCTGCACAGCGGCCCCAGCTTTTTTGCAGATTGGCGCATTTCCTGCAGTACCCCATCGATATCGCCATAAATCCTTCGCCCTGGCGTTGCAAGGGGCGCGAAGTACAAGAGGAAATCGATGAAGGCAGTCATTCTGGCGGGTGGTCTTGGCACGCGTATCAGCGAAGAGTCGCACCTCAAGCCCAAACCGATGATCGAGATCGGTGGCAAGCCAATTCTTTGGCACATCATGAAGCAGTATTCGGCGCACGGTATCCACGACTTCGTGATTTGCCTGGGCTACAAGGGCTATGCGATCAAGGACTTTTTCGCCAACTACTTCCTGCACACTTCCGACGTCACCTTCGACATGCGCGCCAACCGCATGGACGTGCATCAGAACTACAGCGAGCCATGGCGCGTGACCCTGGTCGACACCGGTGAAGAAACCATGACCGGTGGCCGGCTGCGCCGCGCCGCGCGTTACCTGGAAGGCGAGAAGGCGTTCTGCTTCACCTACGGTGATGGCGTGTCCGACATCGACATCGGCGCGCTGGTCGATTTCCACCATGGCCACGGCAAGTTCGCCACGGTCACGGCGGTGCAGCCACCTGGCCGCTACGGTGCCCTGCAGCGCGATGGTGACCAGGTGCTGGGCTTCACCGAGAAACCGCGCGGTGATGGCGGCTGGATCAATGGTGGTTTCTTCGTGCTGTCGCCCGAGGTGCTGCCCTACATCGACGGCGATGCCACCTCGTGGGAAGCCGAGCCGCTGTCGCGCCTGGCCCGTGAAGGGCAATTGCATGCCTTTGCCCATGAGGGCTTCTGGCACCCGATGGACACCCTGCGGGACAAGAACCACCTGGAACAGTTGTGGCACAGCGGGGAGGCGCCATGGAAGCAATGGGCCTGAGCCCTGCGTTCTGGGCTGGCAAGCGCGTTCTGCTCACCGGCCACACCGGTTTCAAGGGCAGCTGGCTGGCACTCTGGCTGCACAGCCTGGGCGCCCGGGTCACCGGCTTTGCCCTCGACCCTGCGACCGAGCCGAGCCTGTTCGAGCTGGCACGGGTCGGCGAGGGCATCGATGACCGCCGTGGCGACATCCGCGACCTTGGCGTGCTGCTGGAGCTGGTCGCTGAAGTGCAGCCGGAGATCGTCCTGCACCTGGCGGCGCAACCGCTGGTGCGCGAAAGCTACCGCGATCCGCTGGGCACCTATTCGACCAATGTCATGGGTACCCTCAACCTGCTCGAGGCCGTGCGCCAGACTGGTGGCGTGCGCGCCTGCGTGGTGGTCACCACCGACAAGGTGTACGCCAACCAGGAATGGCCCTGGCCCTATCGCGAGAACGAAGCGCTGGGCGGGCACGACCCCTACAGTAGCAGCAAGGCCTGCTGCGAGATCCTCGCGCAGTCCTATGCCGCATCGTTCTTCCCGGCCGAGCGCCATGCCGAACATGGCCTGAGCCTGGCCACCGCACGGGCCGGCAACGTGCTGGGCGGCGGCGACTTCTCGCCCGAGCGGCTGATCCCCGACGTGCTCAAGGCGTGGACTGCCGGTGAGCCGGTGACCTTGCGCTTCCCCGCGGCTGTGCGCCCCTGGCAGCACGTGCTGGAGCCGCTGGCCGGCTACCTGCAGCTGGCCGCGAGCCTTTATCAGCAGGGCCAGCGCTTTGCCGGCGCGTGGAACTTCGGCCCCGGTGACGATGACATGTGCAGCGTCGGCGAAGTGGTGCAGTTGCTGGCCGATCGTTGGCCGCAGGCGCCCGGCGTCAGCTTCGAGCAGAGCGACATGCACGAAGCCGGTTTGCTGCGCCTGGACAGCTCGCGTGCCCGCCAGTTGCTGGCCTGGCGCCCGCGCTGGGCACTCGAGGAATGCCTCGAGCGCACCCTGGGCTGGCACCTTGCCTGGCACAAGGGCATGGACATGCGTGCGGTGAGCCTGACCCAGCTGAGCCTGTACCAGGAGTCGCTGTGAGCCAGTATCGCCTGCACCCCTTGCCGTTGCCGGGCCTGACGCGCATCGAACATCGCCGTGTCGAAGACGCCCGTGGCGCTTTTTCGCGATTGTACTGCGAAGACAGCCTGGAGCGCTTCGGCGCGCCGTTCCACATCCGCCAGATCAACCGCTCGCTGACCCGCCAGCGCGGCAGCGTGCGCGGCCTGCATTACCAGGCCGGGCCGCAACCGGAAAGCAAGTACATCACCTGCCTGCAGGGCGCGGTATGGGATGTGGTGGTCGATCTGCGTGCTGGCTCGCCGACCTTCCTGCACTGGCATGCCGAACACCTCGAGGCCGGCCAGGGCAGCAGCCTGCTGGTGCCGGCTGGCTGCGCCCACGGCTTCCAGGCCCTGAGCGACGACGCCGAGCTGCTGTACCTGCACAGCGCCGACTACGCCCCGGAGCATGAAGGCGGGCTGTCGGTGCTCGACCCGCGCCTGGCCATTGCCTGGCCGCTGCCTGTGATCAACCTCTCGGCCCGGGATCAGCAGCACCCCTGGCTGGACGACCGCTTTACCGGAGTGACCGTATGAATTGCCGTGGTTGTGGCAGTGCCCTGCACCTGCCGTTGATCGATCTGGGTACCTCGCCGCCCTCCAATGCCTACCTGCGTCCCGAGCAACTGGCCGAGGCGGAGCAGTGGGTGCCGTTGAAAGTCGCGGTATGCGAGCAATGCTGGCTGGTGCAGACCGAGGACTACACCCGCGCCGAGCAGCTGTTCGACGCCGACTATGCCTACTTCAGCTCCTATTCCAGCTCCTGGCTGGCCCATGCCGAAGCCTATGTGGCGAGCATGACCGAGCGCTTCGGGCTGAATGCCGACAGCCGCGTGGTGGAAATTGCCGCCAACGATGGCTACCTGCTGCAGTACGTGGCCCGGCGCGGCATTCCCTGCCTGGGCGTCGAGCCGACCCGCAGCACCGCCGAGGCGGCGCGGGCCAAGGGCCTGGAAATCCGCGAAGTGTTCTTTGGCCGCACCGTGGCCGCGCAACTGCTGGCCGAGGGCTGGGGCGCCGACCTGATGGCGGCCAACAACGTGCTTGCCCATGTGCCGGACATCAATGACTTCCTCGGCGGCTTCGCCAGCTTGCTCAAGCCGAGCGGCGTGGCCACCTTCGAATTCCCGCACCTGCTGTCGCTGATCGCCCAGCACCAGTTCGACACGCTGTACCACGAGCACTATTCCTACCTGTCGCTGACCGCGGTGCAGATCCTCTGCCAGCGCAACGGCCTGGAGCTGTTCGACGTGCAGGAGCTGTCGACCCATGGTGGCTCGCTGCGGGTGTTTGTGCAGCGTGCCGATGGCCAGCGCCGCGCCGTGGAACCGACCGTCGCCCGCCTGCTGGCGCTGGAGGACGAGGTGGGCGTGCGTAGCCCCGGCTTCTACGCCACCCTGGCGCCGGCCGCCGAGCGCATCAAGCTGCAACTGCTGCGCTTCCTGCTGGATGCCAAGGCCGCCGGCAAGCGGGTGGTCGGCTACGGCGCCGCCGCCAAGGGCAACACCTTGCTCAACTATGCCGGGGTCAAGGCCGACCTGCTGGCCTGGGTGGCCGACGCCAACCCGCACAAGCAGGGCAAGTTCCTGCCCGGTAGCCGCATCCCGGTAGTGGCGCCCGAACGCCTGGCCGAAGAGCAGCCGGACTACGTGCTGGTGCTGCCGTGGAACCTGCTGCGCGAAGTCAGCGAACAGCAGGCCGGTATTCGTGAGTGGGGCGGTCGCTTCGTCATCGCCGTGCCTGAGTTGACCGTGCTATGAGCGCGCTGCATGTGCTGGTGACCGGGGCCACCGGTTTCGTTGGCCGCCATCTGGTGGCGCAGCTGCTGGCCCGCGGTTGCCGGGTACGCGCCCTGGCGCGTGACCTGGAACGGGCGCGCCGCATGCCGTGGTTCGACCAGGTGCAGTTCGTCGCTGCTGACCTGCAACTGGCGGATGCCAGGCAGGTCGCCAGCTGGGTCGACGGTATCGATGCCCTGGCCCACCTGGCCTGGCCGGGGCTGCCGAATTACCAGGCGCTGTTCCACCTGGAGCAGAACCTGATGGCCGACTATCGCTTCGTCAAGCACGCGGTCGAGGCGGGCGTGGCGCAGGTGCTGGTCACCGGCACCTGCTTCGAATACGGCATGCAGAGCGGCCCGCTGGACGAGCACTGCCCGGCGCGCCCGGCCAACCCCTATGGCCTGGCCAAGCACAGCCTGCATCAGTTCCTCCAGGCGTTGCAGATGCACCGGCCGTTCAGCTTGCAATGGGCGCGCTTGTTCTACCTGCATGGTGAAGGCCAGAACCCCAATAGCCTGCTGGCTGCACTCGACCGCGCCATCGACAGCAAGGCGGCGGTGTTCGACATGTCCGCCGGCGAGCAACTGCGCGACTTCCAGCCGGTCACCGAGGCAGCACGGCAATTGGCCGGCCTGTTGCACTGCAGCGGGTTCTCCGGCGTGGTCAACTGCGCCAGCGGCCGGCCGGTAGCGGTGCGCAGCCTGGTCGAACAGCGCCTGCGCGAGCGCGGCGCCGAGCTGCTGCTGAACCTGGGGCATTACCCCTATCCGAGCCACGAACCCATGGCGTTCTGGGCCGTGACCGACCGACTCGAGCAGCTGCTGGCTGCCCAAGGAGCGCCTCATGGCCTATGAGTTGTACCGCGCAGCCGGCCTGCCCGTGCTGCAGAACCGCACCTTCGCCGATGCCGCCAGCGCACGCGCATCGGCCAGCGGCGACATGTGCCTGGTCCAGGATGAGCGCACCGGCCTGGTCTACAACCAGGCCTTCGACGCGTCCTTGCTGAGCTACGACAGCGATTACCAGAACGAGCAGGCGCTGTCGCCGGCGTTCCAGCGTCACCTGGATGACGTCGAACGGCTGATCACCCGCTACTTTGCCGGCCAGCGCCTGATCGAGGTGGGCTGCGGCAAGGGCTACTTCCTCGAGCTGCTGCGCCAGCGCGGGCATCGGGTGACCGGCATCGACCCGGCCTACGAAGGCGACAACCCAGAGGTGATCAAGGCGCCGTTCACCCGTGCGCTGGGGTTGTCGGCCGACGCCGTGGTGCTGCGTCATGTACTGGAGCATATCGCCGACCCGCTGGCGTTTCTCGAGGCCATCGCCGATGCCAACCAGGGTGGCCTGATCTACATCGAAGTGCCATGCCTGGACTGGATCCTCGACCACCGCGCCTGGTTCGACCTGTTCTACGAGCACGTCAACTACTTCCGCCTGGATGACCTGCGCCGGTGTTTCGGCACCGTGCTGGACGCCGGCCACCTGTTCAACGGCCAGTACCTGTACATCGTCGCCGACCTGGCCAGCCTGCGGGTGCCAGCCTTCGATGGCCAGCGCCTGCAGTTGCCAGCGGGCTTCAGCGCCAGCCTCGAACGCGGCCAGGCGTTGCTGCGTGAGCATGCCGGGCGCGGTGCGGCGATCTGGGGGGCGTCGTCCAAGGGCGTGATCTATTCGCTGTACCTGCAGCGTGCCGGGGTGCAGGTCGACCATGTGATCGACATCAACCCGGCCAAGCAGGGCCGCCACCTGCCGCTCAGCGGCTTGCGCGTGTCGTCGCCGCAGGAAGCGCTGGCGAGCCTGCCGGACGGTGCGCAGATCTTCGTGATGAATTCCAACTACCTGGACGAGATCCGCCGCGACACCGGCAACCGTTTCGTCTACCACGCGGTCGATGATGCCGCGTTCCAATGACCTTTGCAGAGACCGCCTCCATGACTGACAACAACAACGTCCACCAGGCCTTCATCGCCGAGTGCAACGAGCAGATCGCCGCCCAGGGCCAGGACCAGAAGCTCCAGGGCCTGGCACGCGACCTGTTCAACGAATCGGCCAAGCACAAGTACAGCTACCATTTCTCGTGGATGGGCCGGCCGATCATCCAGCTGCCCCAGGACATGATTGCCATGCAGGAACTGGTGTGGCGCATCCAGCCAGACCTGATCATCGAATGCGGCATCGCCCATGGCGGTTCGATCATCTACTACGCTTCGCTGCTGCAGTTGCTGGGCCATGGCGAGGTGCTGGGCATCGACGTCGACATCCGCCCGCACAACCGCAAGGCCATCGAAGAACACCCGATGGCGCACCGCATCACCATGCTCGAAGGTTCGAGCATCGCCCCGGAGATGGTTGCCAAGGTGCGCCAGCTGGCCGAAGGCAAGAAGGTCATCGTGGTGCTCGATTCCAACCACACCCACGACCACGTGCTCGAAGAGCTGCGCGCCTATGCGCCGCTGGTGTCGGTGGACAGCTACTGCGTGGTGATGGACACCGTGGTCGAGGACATGCCGGCCGACTTCTTCCCGGACCGCCCATGGGGCCATGGCGACAACCCGAAGACCGCCGTATGGCAGTACTTGAAAGAAAACAGCGACTTCGCCATCGACCGCCAGGTGCAGGACAAGCTGCTGCTTACCGTGGCGCCGGACGGCTACCTGCGCCGCGTGCGTTGATTGTTACCCCAGGTCACCAGCAGGAAGGTCTTCATGCAGCTTCAGGATACCCCGCTCATCGACCGCTCGCTGCGCGAGCGTTTCACCGTGGTGTTGATCACCCATAACCGTCCGGCGTTCCTGCGTCGGGCCTTGCACTATTATCGCGACTTCCCGGCGAGCATCCTGGTACTGGACTCCTCCAGCCAGGCCGACGCCACCCTGCAGGCGGACTACCCGCAGATGGACTACCGCCACTTGCCGCAGTACACCTACAAAGGGCTGCAGGACAAGCTCGCCTATGGCGTGAACGAAGTGCGCACGCCGTTCATGACCTTTGCCGCAGACGACGACTTCCTGCTGTTCGATGGCATGGCCCAATCGGTGCAGTTCCTTGAGCAACACCCGGACTACGGCGTGTGCCATGGCTACGGCATGATGTACGTGGGGCATGGCACTGAGGTGCATTTCTACCGGCGTGACAAGCGCGTGCAGGAAGACTACTGCAGCGACGACCCGGCCCAGCGCCTGCTCGAGTTCATGGGCCAGTTCCTGCCGCCGTTCTACGCGGTCACCCGTACCGACCTGCTGCAGCAGTGGTATGCGCTGCTGCCGGCGAACACCAGCTTCGAGTGGCAGGAAATTGGCCATACCTTCTACCTGCTGGCCAACGCCAAGGCGCGTATCCTGCCGATTCCGTACGCGGTGCGGGAAGCCAACCTGGGGGGGTCGGACCACAACACCAACGTGCTCACCGTGCTGGCCAACCGTGACGAGCGCAGCCGCCAGGAACGCGAGCAGTTCGCCGCGTTTCTCGCCTCGATCCCGACCGCGCTCAGCGGCCTCGGTGCCGAACGGGTGCAACAGGTGGCGCTGGAAGGCTTCCAGGTCATGGCCGAGGGCTTGCTCAGCGGTCGTGCCCTGCATGGCTGCATGATCATCACCTCGCGCTGGAACGTGCCGAGCCCCGAGCCATTGCGCATCTTCGGCAAACAGCAGTTCGTCGAGATGCCGTTCTACAACCAGCCGATGTTCGATCTGCTGGCTCAGCTGGAATTCCTCATCCATGCCATGCCTTGCGGGCGCATCCAGCTGCGTGAGCTCGAAGCGATCCTGGTGCGTCAGCAGGCGCTGATGCAGCTCAATGCCAATGACAACGAGCGCACCGTCCGCGCACGCCTGTGGCAGGCACTGGCCCTGAGCCCCTTCAACCGGGTGGTGGTGGAGCGCCTGCTGGCTTCGCTGGAGGCAGCTGGTGATGAAGCCGAGGCCGCTCCGCTACGGCCCTGGCTGGCCCGGCTCGCGGCATTGCCGAGCTATGACAGCCAGGCGCTGCTCGCGTCGCTGCCCTCCGGGCAGTTGCTGGACTGGCTCGAAGCGCGTACGCCGAACGCCGAGCAGGTCAGCCTGGCCCGGCAGCGCCTGGCGGCAGCAGACGGTGGCCCAAGCTTTGGTATCGTGCTGCTCGACCTGGACGCGCAGATGGACCAGCTGCAGGCCACCTTCGACAGCCTGATGGCTGGGCCGTGCCGCCGGTTCAAGGTGGTGGTACTGACCAGCGGCGACCTGCCGATGGTGACCAATGCCGGGCAGACCGTGCACTTCGTCAAGGTCGACAGCAACGACCACGTACGCCAGATCAACCAGGCGGTGGCCCAGCTGGATACCGACTGGGTGGTGCTGGCCGAAGCCGGCGATCGCTTCACCGCCAGCGGCTTGCTGCGGGCCAGCCTTGAACTGCTGGGTGCCGAAGGCATTCGCGCGGTGGCCATGGATGAAATCCAGGTGCAGGCGGACGGCCGTCTGCGTGAAGTACTGCGGCCTGGCACCAGTCTCGACCTGCTGCAGAGCGTGCCCGGGGTAATGGCGCGTCACTGGTTGCTGCGCCGTGACCTGCTGCTGGCGGCAGGTGGCTTCGACAGCCAGTACCCGCTGGCCCTGGAGTTCGACCTGTTGCTGCGCATGATCGGCGAGCAAGGCCTGGCCGGCCTGGCGCACCTTGCCGAGCCGCTGTTGATCTGCAACGCCCCCGCGCTCGACAGCCAGGACCAGGAGCGGGCGGTGCTGACCCGCCGTCTGGCTCAGCGTGGCTATGCGGCCACGGTGGGTTCGGTACACCCGGGCACTCACCAGATCGACTATCGGCATGCCGAGCGCCCGGCGGTATCGATCCTGCTGCACTGCCAGGACAATGCTGACGCCTTGCAGAGGTGCCTGGTCAGCGTGCTGCAACGCACCCGTTACCAGAACCACGAGATCGTCATCGCCGACAACGCCAGCCAGTCGCCGCAGCTGCGCGAATGGCTGGCCAGCCTGGCGGCTGCTGGCAGCCGGGTGCGGGTTATCCGCAGCGAGCAGGCCATGGCGCCGGTCGCCATGCTCAACCTGGCCAGCCGTGAGGCGCAGGGCGACTACCTGGTGATGCTCGACAGTGACGCCGAAGTGCTCAATGCCAACTGGCTGGAAGGCCTGCTCAACCAGGCCCAGCGCCCGGAGGTCGGGGTGGTTGGCGGCAAGCTGCTGGGCAGCGATGGCAAGGTGCTCGAAGCCGGGCTGGTGCTGGCGGGCGAGGCGGGCATCCGCCCGGCGTTCCAGGGCCTGGCCAAGGATGCACCGGGCTACCTGCAGCGCTTGCAGGTGGAGCACAACGTCTCGGCGGTGTCGGGTTGCCTGATGGTGCGGGCCGAAGTGCTGCGGGCGCTGGGCGGGCTGGATGAACAGGCGGCGAGCATTCGCGCCGCCCAGGTGGCAGCCTGCCTGAGCGTGTCCGAGGCCGGGCTGTTGGTGGTGTGGACGCCCCAGGCGCAGGTGGTGCGCCATGGCCAGGCGGATGCACTGCCGTGTGCCCCGCAGGCGCAGGACCCGTTCTACAACGCCGGGCACAGCCGCGGCGCGGCGCTGTTCACCCTGGACCCGCACAGCCGGGTCGAGTGGCAGGCGCTGATCGCTTGATCGCCGGGCTGCCTGGCAGCCCCGGTTCCCGCCCTGGATCGCGCAGCTTCTGACTGCGCGATCGAATCCGTGGGAGCGGGCTCGCCCGCAACGGGCCGCCAGGCGGCCCGACTTGCCCGCTTTGTCGATTCGACAAAAAGAGCGTGACTTAAGAGTCAGAACGCGCATCTTCACTGTATATTGTCGAAACCGGGAACCGCCGCGTCGCCCCCGGACAAGCCGTCAGGGATCGGGAGCCACCCGTATCGCCTGGCGTTTTGCCGTTTGGCCCTGGCGGGTATTTCGCTGTTACTGAATTGGGAAGCCATATGATTGGCATTAAAAGCATCGCCAGTTACGTGCCCACTGAAGGCGTGGACAACTACGCCCAGGGCGCGAAATTCGGCAAGGACCAGGACTTCATTTTCGGCAAGATCGGTTCGACCTTCTTGCCGCGCAAGGAAGCTGCCCAGGAAACCTCCGACCTTTGCGTCGAGGCCGCGAAGAACCTGTTCGCTGCCAATCCATCGCTTGACCCGGCAGCCATCGATGCGGTGATCGTGGTCACCCAGAACGGTGATGCCGAAGGCCTGCCGCACACTGCGGCGATCGTCCAGCACAAGCTTGGCCTGTCGACTGCGGTGGCTGCCTTCGACATCTCGCTGGGCTGCTCTGGCTATGTCTATGGCCTGTATGCGATGAAAGGCTTCATGGAAGCCGCCGGGCTGAAAAATGGCCTGCTGATCACCGCCGATCCCTATTCGAAGATCGTCGACCCTGAAGACCGCAACACCACCATGCTGTTCGGCGATGCCGCCACCGCTACCTGGATGGGCGAGGGCGCTGCCTGGCAGCTGGGCAAGTCGCTGTTCGGCAGTGACGGCGCCGGGGCCGAGCACCTGCGCACCACCGATGGCAAGTTCTTCATGAACGGCCGCCAGGTCTACAACTTCGCCCTGGTGAAAGTGCCGGCGCATTTGCAGCAACTGCTGGAAGCCAGTGCCCTGCAGCCTGGCGACATCGACTTGTACTGCCTGCACCAGGGCAGCGCGGCGATCGTCGATGCGGTCTCGGCACGTTTCGTCGAGGGCGAGCACAAGCAGAAATTCGTCAAGGATATGGTCGAGACCGGCAATACCGTGTCGTCGAGCATTCCGTTGCTGCTCGAGAAGCACGTACTTGGCTCCCAGCACAAGCGGGTGGCCTTGAGTGGTTTCGGTGTGGGCCTGTCCTGGGGCTCGGCGATCATCGAACGACGTGACTGAGCGCACAGCGCTGATCTAGACGCCGCCGCCTTCAGGCGGCGTTTTTTTTCTCCCTGGCTGCCTTTTGGCGCCTGTAATCTGGCGTCAACTCCTTGATTTCATTGGGGTGGCAGGTTGCCAGTAAATTTTTTCGAAAAACCGCTAAAGAAACCCGCCCTGACGAAGATAACTATTACGAAGGTTCTCTGTGCCACACCCGGCGATTTGCCAAGGCCGGAAGCCGTAGTACCCAATCCAACGAGGAATTCGTCATGGCTTTGACCGTTAACACCAACACCACCTCTCTGGGCGTTCAGAAAAACCTGAACCGTGCTTCCGATGCACTGAGCACCTCGATGACCCGTCTGTCCTCCGGCCTGAAAATCAACAGCGCCAAAGACGACGCCGCCGGCCTGCAGATCGCTACCCGCATGACCTCGCAGATCCGTGGTCAGACCATGGCGATCAAAAACGCCAACGACGGTATCTCCATCGCCCAGACCGCTGAAGGCGCGATGCAAGAGCAGACCAACATCCTGCAGCGTATGCGTGAACTGGCAGTCCAGTCGCGAAACGACTCGAACAGCACCAAGGACCGTGAAGCTCTGAACAAAGAGTTCGCACAAATGTCCGACGAGCTGAGCCGTATCGCCAAGTCGACCCAGCTGAACGGCAAGAACCTGCTGGACGGTACCGCTGGCGTCCTGACCTTCCAGGTCGGTTCCAACTCCGGTGCCAACAACCAGATCAGCATCAGCCTGGACAGCGGTTTCGACGCCCAGACCCTGAGCGTTGACTCGGCCTCCATCGCCATCACCGGTTCGACCAGCGCCGAAGCCGAAGCCAGCATGAACGCTGCTCTGGACGCCATCGACGCCGCTCTGCAAACCATCAACACCACCCGTGCTGACCTGGGTGCTTCGCAGAACCGTCTGACCAGCACCGTCAACAACCTGCAGAACATCAACGAAAACGCCGAAGCCGCTCGTGGCCGTGTACAGGACACCGACTTCGCTGCTGAAACTGCCCAGCTGACCAAGCAGCAGACCCTGCAGCAAGCTTCCACTTCGGTTCTGGCCCAGGCCAACCAGCTGCCGTCCGCCGTACTGAAGCTGCTTCAGTAATCGCTGATGGTGACCGGCGGGGGAGTGCGCATTCAGGCGCTTCCCCCGCTTTTTCATTGCGAGGTGGCAAAACATGGACATGAGCGTCAAGCTTAACCTGTCCTACCCGACCGCTCGTCCGGCCGACCCGGCCGCAGACAAACCGGTCACCCGCTCGGCCGAAGCGCCGCGTGGCAACAGCGATACGCTGGAACCCAAGGCAGTCAACGCTGCGGAAAGTGCACATGATGCCGAAAAGGTGAAGCAGGCCGTTTCGGAAATCGAGAAGTTTCTCAGTTCGACCCGTCGTAACCTGGAATTCTCCACGGACGAAGAATCCGGCAAGATCGTGGTCAAGGTCATCGCCAGCGAGACTGGAGAGCTGATTCGCCAGCTGCCCTCGGAAGAGGCATTGCGGATTGCTCACAGCCTGAGCGATGTAAACAGTCTTTTGTTCGACGCCAAGGCCTGATTGGCGACGAATGCTTCAGGGGCGTTCCATGTCGGCCTTCGCAGGAGCGGAGCTGACGATTGAAGAGAGGGATAACGGTCATGGCGAGTAGCATTGTCTCCAGTATCGGTCTGGGTACCGGGCTGAACATCACCGAAATGGTCCAGGCGCTGGTAAGTGCCGACACTGCGGCAAAAAAGGCGCAGATCACCCGGCAAACCAGCAACAACGCCGCAATGATTTCTGGTGTGGGCTCGCTACGCAGTGCCCTGACGGCGTTCCAGGACGCCATGAAGAAGCTCAACGATCCGAACGCGCCATCGTTCAACGCCTACTCCGCCAAGTCGGCCAACGAGGCGGTGATCAAGGTCACCTCCAGCAACAAGGCGGTGGCCGGCAGCTACTCCATCGTGGTCGACAAGATGGCCACCAGCTCCAAGGTTGCCAGCCAGCAATTCGCCGGCGGTTCGACCTCGGCCATCAGTGCTGGCCAGCTGACCGTGAGCCAGGGTGGCAACAACTGGAACATCGACATCGCCAGTGGCGCCACCCTGGAAAGCGTGCGCGACCAGATCAACAAGGAACTCAACGTCCAGGGCGTCTCGGCCAACATCGTCAATGCCGAGGGTGGCGCGCGGCTGGTGCTTACCTCCACCACCACCGGGGCGGGCTCGGACATTTCGCTCAGCGGTATTCCCGAGCTGCAGATCGATGGCACCGTCAAGATGTCCGGCACGGGTGCCGGCTACATCACCGATCCGGCTCATGATGCCGAGCTGACCATTGACGGCTTGAAGGTCACCAGTGCGAAGAACACCATCGACAGCGCCATCAGCGGCATGACGCTGGAGTTGACCGGTGTTTCCGCTGCCGGCACCAGCACCAGCATCACGGTGGCGGCTGACAATGAGGGGCTGCAGAAGTCCGTCCAGTCGTTCGTCGATGCCTACAACACCCTGCAAAAGGCAATCACCTCGCTGACTTCCACCTCGCGAGATGCCGACGACAACCTGGTGCTGGGGCCACTGACCAACGACCCGACCACCCGTTCGCTGGTCAACGATATCCGCAAGGTGCTTTCCGAAGTGGGCGCAGGCAGCCAGCTGACCACCCTGAGCCAGCTGGGCATCAACACCACCAAGGACGGTACCCTGGAGTTCAACTCCACCAAGTTCAACGCGGCCATGAACGACAAGAAGCTGGGTGCGGAGGTGCAGGAGCTGTTCACCGGTACCAATGGCATCTTCGAGCGCATGAACAAGGCCATTGACCCTTACAACTCCACCGATGGCAGCCTGGCCACGCGCAAGGCCAGCCTGGACAAGGTAGCCAAGAACCTGGCCGATCAGCAGCTGGCGCTGGAGCGCCGCACCGAGTCGCTGACCGAATCGCTGACCAAGAAGTTCGTCGCGATGGATACCGCGGTGGCCAAGCTCAATGCCCAGGCCAACCAGATCAAGTCGGTGTTCGATGCGCTCAACGCGCAGGCCAAGAACTCCTGATCGCAACGGTAGCGCGGTAACGTAAAAAGCCCGACGGCCTCAGCAGGCGTGTCGGGCTTTTCTATTGCGCGCCTAAAGTTTTTTGACGGCCCGGCGATACACAGGTACAAGCAACCTTTTTTGCAGCAACGAGGTAGATCCATGAACCCGATGTTGGCCCTTCGGCAGTACCAGAAAGTCAATGGTGTGGCGCAAACGTCCGAAGCCAGCCCGCACCGTCTGGTGCAGATGCTCATGCAGGGCGGCCTGGACCGCATGGCGCAGGCCAAGGGGGCGATTGCGCGCAACGACGTCGCGCAACGGGGTATCCTCATCGGCAAGGCCATCGACATCATCGGCGGGCTGCGCGAAGGCCTGGACCTGGAAAACCACGCCGACAGCCTGGCCGACCTGGACAGCCTGTATACCTACATGAGCCGTCGCTTGATCGAGGCCAACGCCAAGGGTGACCCCGCTATCATCGATGAAGTGGCACGCCTGCTGATCACTGTGAAGGAAGGTTGGGATGCAATCGGCGATCAGTCGGCGGCTTCCTGACAAAGGAGTGACATGAGCGAAGTAATCGCCCGAATCGAGCAAACCCGGGAGCTGCTGCTGGCGGCGCTGGCCAACCGTGACTGGGAAGCGGTGGGAGAGTTGGACCTGGAGTGCCGCTTGCGCATCAGCGACATGCTGACCGAGGCAAAGGGCAACGAGGCCGATGTCAGTGCCAGCCTTGAGCAATTATTGAGCGTCTATCGCCAATTAATTGAAGTTGCAAGTGGCGAACGTCAATCCCTGGTCGAAGAAATGACGAAAATCCGTCAGGCGAAAAACGCCGCGAAGGTATACCATTTGTTCTCGTGACCACAGATGTTGCCAAAAGCCATGCGCCATTAATTTGACTGGCTGGTTTTTTTTGACTTTACTAGTGGCTGTTTTCGAATTTCAGACGTCCGAACACTGACCATTCAGTCGGAATGATGTCGAACACGCCCCTGCTGGGCGCCGATATGACTAGGGAAGTTGCTATTGCATGTGGCGTGAAACCAAGATTCTGCTGATCGATGACGACAGCGCCCGCCGCCGCGATCTCGCGGTGGTGCTTAACTTCCTGGGCGAAGAAAACCTCGCTTGCTCCAGCCAGGACTGGCAGCAAGTGGTCGAGCCTTTGTCTTCGAGTCGTGAAGTGCTGTGCGTGCTCATCGGTGCTGTGAATGCTCCGGGCAATCTCCTTGGGCTCGTTAAGACAGTGGCAGGGTGGGATGAGTTCCTTCCGGTTCTGCTTTTAGGTGAAATTTCTTCTGTGGAGTTTCCGGAAGACCTTCGCCGCCGGGTACTTTCCAACCTGGAAATGCCGCCCAGCTACAGCCAGCTGCTGGATTCGCTGCACCGTGCCCAGGTCTATCGCGAGATGTACGACCAGGCGCGCGAGCGTGGCCGCCAGCGCGAACCCAACCTGTTCCGCAGCCTGGTAGGCACCAGCCGCGCCATCCAGCACGTACGGCAAATGATGCAGCAAGTGGCCGATACCGACGCCAGCGTGCTGATCCTCGGCGAGTCCGGTACCGGCAAGGAAGTGGTGGCACGCAACCTCCACTACCACTCCAAGCGCCGTGAAGCGCCGTTCGTGCCGGTCAATTGCGGGGCGATCCCGGCCGAGCTGCTGGAAAGCGAACTGTTCGGCCACGAGAAAGGCGCCTTCACCGGGGCCATCACCAGTCGTGCCGGGCGTTTCGAGCTGGCCAACGGCGGTACCCTGTTCCTCGACGAAATCGGCGACATGCCGTTGCCGATGCAGGTCAAGCTGTTGCGCGTGCTGCAGGAGCGCACCTTCGAACGGGTGGGTAGCAACAAGACCCAGAGCATCGATGTGCGCATCATCGCCGCGACCCACAAGAACCTCGAGACGATGATCGAGGACGGCACGTTCCGTGAAGACCTCTACTATCGCCTGAACGTGTTCCCGATCGAGATGGCACCACTGCGCGAGCGGGTGGAAGACATCCCGCTGCTGATGAACGAGCTGATTTCGCGCATGGAGCACGAGAAGCGCGGCTCCATCCGCTTCAACTCCGCCGCGATCATGTCGCTGTGCCGGCATGGCTGGCCGGGCAACGTGCGCGAACTGGCCAACCTGGTCGAGCGCATGGCGATCATGCATCCATATGGAGTGATCGGCGTATCCGAGCTGCCAAAGAAATTCCGCTACGTCGATGACGAAGACGAGCAGATGGTCGACAGCCTGCGCAGCGACCTGGAAGAGCGGGTGGCCATCAACGGCCATACGCCGAACTTCAGCAACCACGCGATGCTGCCGCCCGAGGGCCTGGACCTCAAGGACTACCTCGGTAGCCTGGAGCAGGGCCTGATCCAGCAGGCACTGGACGATGCCAACGGTATCGTCGCCCGCGCGGCGGAGCGTTTGCGCATTCGCCGTACCACCCTGGTCGAGAAGATGCGCAAGTACGGCATGAGCCGCCAGGGGGGCGAGGAGCAGGCGGAGGATTGATGGCTGGGGCGGGTGTTCGCCCTGGTCTTTTCGGTGCCTGTTGGATCGAGTGCCGCCCGCGCGGTGCATCGCGAGCTGCGCTCGATCTCCGCCCCGCCACAATACCCACGCCCTGCACTAAACCCCCCATCTCCGGCACGGCTATTGCTACACCGCTGGCAACATACCGTTTTTATGACGGTCAGCCACGCGAGAGAGCACGATGCCCCAGGCCGCCCACGTATCCCGAGCCCCCTTTGCGCAGGGGCAATCCCTGGTCGAGCAGGACAGCCGCCAGGGCGTCGAACAGGCCTTTGCCCTGTTCAATCAGGTGTCCAGCCAGCTGAGCCAGTCCTACAGCCTGCTCGAGGCGCGGGTCAGCGAACTCAAGGGTGAGCTGGCGGTGGTCAGTGCCCAGCGCATTGCCGAGCTGAGCGAAAAGGAGCGCCTGGCCAACCGCCTGCAGAACCTGCTCGACCTGCTGCCAGGCGGGGTGATCGTGATCGATGGCCAGGGCCTGGTGCGTGAAGCCAACCCGGCCGCCTGTGAACTGCTCGGTGAGCCGCTGATCGGCCAGCTGTGGCGCCAGGTGATCGCCCGCAGCTTTGCCCCGCGCAAGGACGACGGCCACGAAGTCTCGCTGCGCGATGGCCGGCGCCTGTCGATAGCCACCCGCTCGCTGGATGCCGAACCCGGTCAGCTGGTGCTGCTCAACGACCTGACTGAAACCCGTCGCCTGCAAGACCAGCTGGCCCGCCATGAGCGCCTGTCGTCGCTCGGGCGCATGGTCGCCTCGCTGGCCCACCAGATCCGCACGCCGCTGTCGGCGGCGATGCTCTACGCCAGCCACTTGGCCGACCCCGAACAAGACCTGAACGCGCAAACCCGTCAGCGTTTTGCCGGCACCCTGAAAGAACGCCTGCATGAACTGGAGCACCAGGTACGCGACATGCTGGTGTTCGCCCGGGGCGAATTGCCGCTGGGTGAGCGGATAACGCCGAAGGCATTGTTCCAGGCGCTGCAGCAGGCAGCCCAGGTGCATGTACAGGGGCACGCCGTGCGTTGGCAGTGCGACAGCCACCTGGGCGAGTTGCTGTGCAACCGCGATACCCTGGTCGGTGCCTTGCTCAACCTGATCGAGAATGCCCTGCAGGCCAGCGACGGCCCGGCGCGGCTGAAGGTGCACCTGTTCCGCCGCCAGCGCACCCTGCACCTGTGCGTGAGCGATGCCGGCAGCGGCATCGACGCAGATTTGCTCGGGCGCCTGGGCGAGCCGTTTCTGACCACCCGGGCCACTGGCACCGGCCTGGGTCTGGCCGTGGTCAAGGCCGTGGTGCGCGCGCACCAGGGCGCCCTCAGCCTGCGTTCGAAAGTTGGCCGTGGTACCTGCGTGCGGGTGGAGCTGCCGTTGATTGACGGGCAGTTGGCGGAGGGCGCATGACGGTGATCAAGGTGCTGTTGGTGGAAGATGACCGGGTTTTGCGCCAGGCGCTGGGCGATACCCTGACCATCGGCGGCTTCGCCTACCAGGCGGTGGGCAGTGCCGAAGAAGCGCTGGAGGCGGTGCAGGTCGAGGCCTTCAGCCTGGTGGTCAGCGATGTGAACATGCCTGGCATGGACGGGCACCAGCTGCTGGCCGAACTGCGCCGCCAGCAGCCGCAACTGCCGGTATTGTTGATGACCGCGCATGCTGCAGTGGAGCGTGCCGTCGAGGCCATGCGCCAGGGCGCCGTCGATTATCTGGTCAAGCCATTCGAGCCCAAGGCCCTGCTCAGCCTGGTCGAGCGCCATGCTGCCGGGCGACTGGGGGCGGCCGACGAAGAGGGCCCGGTAGCTTGCGAGCCGGCCAGCCGGCAGTTGCTGGAACTGGCCGCGCGCGTGGCACGCAGCGACTCGACCGTACTGATTTCGGGTGAGTCCGGCACCGGCAAGGAAGTGCTGGCCCGCTACATTCACCAGCAATCGCCACGGGCTGCGCAACCATTCGTGGCGATCAACTGCGCGGCCATTCCCGACAACATGCTTGAGGCTACCTTGTTCGGCCACGAGAAGGGCGCCTTCACCGGCGCCATCGCCGCCCAGGCCGGCAAGTTCGAGCAGGCCGAAGGCGGCACCTTGCTGCTCGACGAAATTTCGGAAATGCCGCTGGCCTTGCAGGCCAAGCTGCTGCGGGTGCTGCAGGAGCGTGAAGTCGAGCGGGTAGGCGGGCGCAAGCCGATCAGCCTGGACATCCGCGTGCTGGCGACCACCAACCGCGACCTGGCCGGCGAAGTGGCGGCAGGGCGCTTCCGCGAAGACCTGTTCTACCGCCTGTCGGTGTTCCCCCTGGCCTGGCGCCCGTTGCGCGAACGCCCGGGCGACATCCTGCAGTTGGCCGAGCGGCTGCTGGCCCGCCACGTGGCGAAGATGAAGCACGCCCCGGTGCGCCTGTCGCCAGCGGCCCGTGCATGCCTGCAGGCATATGCCTGGCCGGGCAACGTGCGTGAACTGGACAACGCCTTGCAGCGGGCGCTGATCCTGCAGCAGGGTGGCGTGATCGAGGTGGCGGATTTTTGTCTGGCGGGCGCCATTCCATTGTCGGCCGGCAGCGAGGCGCCGGCCGAGGCGGCGGTCGAAGCCGGCGGCTTGGGTGATGACATGCGTCGCCACGAGTACCAGATGATCATCGACACCCTGCGCGCCGAGCGTGGCCGGCGCAAAGAAGCGGCCGAGCGCCTGGGGATTAGCCCCCGCACCTTGCGCTACAAGCTGGCGCAAATGCGTGACGCCGGGTTTGACGTCGAGGCCAGCCTGTTCGGCTGAAGACTAGAAGCGCCGCTTCGTGCCCCATCACCGGCAAGCCGGCTCCCACAAGTACAGCGCAGCCCTGAAGGCGTGAGCGGTCGCTGCGGGCGCTGGCTTGCCTGGTCGTCAGGAAAAAGCCATCGGCACAGACGCTGAACTGGCTGACATTCCAAGGCTGGCACCTTTGTTGCTTTACGTAGGCTATCTGCCGCATCCCGTCAAAAAAATGCGGCCGCAGGAGAGAGAAGGGTCATGAGCCAAGGTGTTGAATTCAATCGTCTGATGTTGGACATGCGGGCCATGCAGGCCGATGCCATGTCGCTGCCCAAGGTGGCTGCCGCCCCTGAGCTGGCGCCGGGGCAGAGTACCTTTGCCGACATGCTCGGCCAGGCCATCGGCAAGGTGCATGAGACGCAGCAGGCTTCGACCCAGCTGGCCAACGCCTTCGAGATCGGCAAGAGCGGCGTCGACCTGACTGACGTCATGATCGCTTCGCAAAAGGCCAGTGTATCGATGCAGGCCCTGACCCAGGTACGCAACAAGCTGGTCCAGGCGTACCAGGACATCATGCAGATGCCGGTTTGAGGACGGACATAATCCATGGCTGAAGCAGTCGTCGACAACGCCCCCGTGAAAAGCGGCCCGCCCGCGGCCAAGCCGCCGCTGTTCGGCATGGCGTTTCTGGAAAACATCGCGCAGATGCCCATGCTGCGTCAGGTCGGCCTGCTGGTCGGCCTGGCTGCCAGCGTGGCGATCGGCTTTGCCGTGGTGCTGTGGTCGCAGCAACCGGATTACCGCCCGCTGTATGGCAGCCTGGCGGGCATGGACACCAAGCAGGTCATGGATACCCTGGCCGCTGCCGACATCCCCTACAACGTCGAGCCCAATTCCGGCGCTCTGCTGGTCAAGGCCGACGACCTCTCCCGTGCGCGCCTGAAACTGGCTGCCGCCGGCGTGGCGCCGAGCGATGGCAATGTCGGCTTCGAGCTGCTCGACAAGGAGCAGGGCCTGGGCACCAGCCAGTTCATGGAAGCCACCCGTTACCGCCGCAGCCTGGAAGGCGAACTGGCGCGTACCGTGTCCAGCCTGAACAACGTCAAGGCTGCGCGCGTGCACCTGGCTATCCCGAAAAGCTCGGTATTCGTGCGTGACGAACGCAAGCCCAGCGCCTCGGTACTGGTCGAGCTGTACCCGGGCCGTGCCCTGGAAGCCGGGCAGGTGATGGCCATCGTCAACCTGGTCGCGACCAGCGTGCCGGAACTGGACAAGTCCCAGGTCACCGTGGTCGACCAGAAGGGCAACCTGCTGTCCGAACAGATCCAGGACACCGCGCTGACCCAGGCCGGCAAGCAGTTCGACTACAGCCGCCGGGTGGAAAGCATGCTCACCCAGCGCGTGCACAACATCCTGCAGCCGGTGCTGGGCAATGACCGCTACAAGGCCGAAGTGTCTGCCGACCTCGACTTCAGTGCGGTCGAGTCCACCTCCGAGCAGTTCAACCCCGACCAGCCGGCGCTGCGCAGCGAGCAGTCGGTCGACGAACAACGTGCCAGCAGCCAGGGCCCGCAGGGCGTGCCCGGCGCGCTGAGCAACCAGCCGCCAGGCCCGGCCTCGGCACCGCAGACCACCGGTGGCAGCGCCGCACCGGCGGCGGCCATCCAGCCCGGCCAGCCGCTGGTGGACGCCAACGGCCAGCAGATCATGGACCCGGCCACCGGCCAGCCGATGCTGGCGCCGTATCCATCGGACAAGCGTCAGCAGAGCACCAAGAACTTCGAGCTGGACCGTTCCATCAGCCACACCCGTCAGCAGCAGGGGCGCATGACCCGTCTGTCGGTGGCGGTGGTGGTGGATGACCAGGTCAAGGTCGACCCGGCCACTGGCGACACCAGCCGTACGCCGTGGGGCGCCGAGGACCTGGCGCGGTTTACCCGCCTGGTACAGGATGCGGTCGGTTTCGATGCCAGTCGTGGCGACAGCGTGACGGTGATCAACGTGCCGTTCGCCGCCGACCGTGGCGAGGAAATCAGCGACATCGCCTTCTATCAGCAACCGTGGTTCTGGGACATCGTCAAGCAGGTGCTGGGCGTGGTGTTCATCCTGGTGCTGGTGTTCGGTGTACTGCGGCCGGTGCTGAACAACATCACCGGGGGCGGCAAGCAGGCTGCCCAGGATAGCGACATGGAGCTGGGCGGCATGGTGGGGTTGGATGGCGAACTGGCCAACGACCGCGTCACTCTGGGTGGCCCGACAAGCATTCTGCTGCCTAGCCCGACCGAGGGCTACGAGGCGCAGCTCAACGCAATCAAAGGCCTGGTGGCCGAAGACCCGGGCCGTGTGGCCCAGGTCGTGAAAGAGTGGATCAACGCCGATGAGTGATAACCGAGCCGTTACCGCCAAGCTGAGCCGCGTCGACAAAGCGGCGATCCTCCTGCTCTCGCTGGGCGAGACCGATGCGGCCCAGGTGCTGCGCCACATGGGGCCCAAGGAAGTGCAGCGGGTCGGTGTGGCCATGGCGCAGATGGGCAATGTGCACCGTGACCAGGTCGAGCAGGTGATGAGCGAGTTCGTCGAGATCGTCGGCGACCAGACCAGCCTGGGTGTCGGTTCCGACGCCTACATCCGCAAGATGCTCAACCAGGCCCTGGGCGAAGACAAGGCCAACGGCCTGGTCGACCGCATCCTGCTCGGTGGCAACACCAGCGGCCTGGACAGCCTCAAGTGGATGGAACCGCGAGCCGTGGCCGACGTGATCCGCTACGAACACCCGCAGATCCAGGCCATCGTGGTGGCCTACCTCGACCCCGACCAGGCAGGTGAAGTGCTGAGCAACTTCGACCACAAGGTGCGCCTGGACATCGTCCTGCGCGTGTCGTCGCTCAATACCGTGCAACCGGCGGCGCTGAAGGAGCTGAACCAGATCCTCGAGAAGCAGTTCTCGGGCAACTCCAATGCAGCGCGCACCACCCTGGGCGGTATCAAGCGTGCGGCCGACATCATGAACTTCCTCGACAGCTCGGTCGAAGGCGCACTGATGGACGCGATCCGCGAAATCGACAGCGACCTGTCGGAGCAGATCGAGGACCTGATGTTCGTCTTCAACAACCTGGCCGACGTCGACGACCGTGGCATCCAGGCGCTGCTGCGCGAGGTATCGTCCGACGTGCTGGTGGTGTCGCTCAAGGGCGCCGACGAGCGGGTCAAGGACAAGATTTTCAAGAACATGTCCAAGCGTGCCTCCGAGCTGCTGCGTGACGACCTGGAGGCCAAGGGGCCGGTGCGGGTCAGCGACGTGGAAACGGCGCAGAAGGAAATCCTCACCATCGCCCGCCGCATGGCCGAAGCCGGCGAGATCGTGCTCGGTGGCAAGGGCGCCGAGGAAATGATCTAAGGTATTCGCGATCTGAGACCGACGCCGCCCCTTGTGGGAGCGGGTTTACCCGCGAAGGCGTCAGACCTGGCGATAGAGGTTGTCGCTGCCGACGCTTTCGCGGGTAAACCCGCTCCCACAGGGACCGTGTCGGCTGAACATGGTTTGAGAACATGACAGCATGCCCACCAAAGAACATCACCCCAGCGACCTGATCCGCGCCCGCGACCTCGAGGGCGTGGACGTGTGGGCGCTGCCCAGCTTCGACCCACAACCGGAGCCCGAGCCCGAACCGGAGCCGGAACCCGAGGTCATCGAGGACGAAGTCGAGGAAGTGCCGCTGGAAGAAGTCCAGCCGTTGACCCTGGAAGAACTCGAGGCGATCCGCCAGGAGGCCTACAACGAGGGCTTCGCCACTGGCGAGCGCGAGGGCTTCCACAGCACCCAGCTGAAGGTTCGCCAGGAAGCCGAAGAGGCGCTGAAAGCCAAGCTGGAAAGCCTCGATCGGTTGATGGCCAACCTGATGGAGCCTATCGCCGAACAGGATACGCAGATCGAAAAGTCGGTGGTCCACCTGGTGGCGCACATGGCCCGCCAGGTGATCGGTCGCGAGCTGCGCGGCGACTCCAGTCACATCACCCAGGTGCTGCGCGAGGCGCTCAAGCTGCTGCCGATGGGCGCCGACAACATCCGTATTCACCTCAATCCGCAGGACTTCGAGCTGGTCAAGGCGCTGCGCGAACGGCATGAGGAAACCTGGCGGCTGCTCGAAGACAGCGCACTGCTCCCGGGCGGCTGTCGCATCGAGACCGCTCACAGCCGCATCGACGCCAGCATGGAAACCCGCATCGAAAAGGCCGTGGCGCAACTGTTCGACCGCTTGCATGACCATTCCCTGCATCCGGCGGCGGCGGATATCGCCGTCGACCTGGCCAGCTCCGATGAAGCTTGAGCGCACCAGCTTCGGCAAGCGCCTGGGCGGTTATGCCGAAGCTATCGAGCTGCCAGCCCAGCCCGTCGTCGAAGGCCGCCTGCTGCGCATGGTCGGCCTCACGCTGGAAGCCGAAGGCCTGCGCGCAGCGGTGGGCACCCGCTGCCTGGTGATCAACGACGACAGCTACCACCCGGTACAGGTCGAGGCCGAAGTCATGGGCTTTGCCGGGCCCAAGGTGTTCCTCATGCCGGTTGGCAGCATCGTCGGCATCGCCCCGGGCGCCCGGGTGGTGCCGCTGGGCGACAGCGGCCGCCTGCCGATGGGCATGAGCATGCTCGGCCGGGTGCTCGACGGCGCCGGCCGCCCGCTGGATGGCAAGGGCGGGATGAAGGCCGAGGACTGGGTGCCGATGGACGGGCCGGTGATCAACCCGCTCAACCGCGATCCCATCAGCAAGCCGCTTGATGTAGGTATTCGCAGTATCAACGGGCTGCTCACGGTTGGCCGTGGCCAGCGGCTGGGGCTGTTCGCCGGTACCGGCGTGGGTAAATCGGTGCTGCTGGGCATGATGACCCGCTTCACCGAAGCCGAGATCATCGTGGTCGGCCTGATCGGTGAGCGTGGCCGCGAGGTGAAGGAATTCATCGAGCACATCCTCGGTGAAGAAGGCCTCAAGCGTTCGGTGGTGGTGGCTTCGCCCGCCGACGATGCGCCATTGATGCGCTTGCGCGCCGCGATGTACTGCACACGCATTGCCGAGTACTTCCGCGACAAGGGCAAGAACGTGCTGTTGCTGATGGACTCGCTGACCCGTTTTGCCCAGGCCCAGCGGGAAATCGCCTTGGCCATCGGCGAGCCGCCGGCCACCCGTGGTTACCCGCCGTCGGTGTTCGCCAAGCTGCCCAAGCTGGTGGAACGCGCGGGCAACGGCGAGCCGGGCGGTGGCTCGATCACTGCGTTCTACACCGTGCTGTCCGAAGGCGACGACCAGCAGGACCCGATTGCCGACTCGGCGCGCGGCGTGCTCGACGGCCACTTCGTGCTGTCGCGGCGGCTGGCCGAAGAAGGCCATTACCCGGCGATCGACATCGAAGCCTCGATCAGCCGGGTCATGCCCCAGGTGGTCGATGCCGACCATCTGCGCCAGGCGCAGAAGCTCAAGCAATTGTGGTCGCGCCTCTCGCAGAGCCGCGACCTGATCAGCGTGGGTGCCTACGTCGCCGGTGGCGACCCGGAAACCGACCTGGCCATCGCCCTGCAATCGCAGATGGTGGAATTCCTGCGCCAGGGCCTGCAGGAGAACGTGAGCATGGCGCAAAGCCGCGAACAGCTGGGGGCGATCTTCACGCCCCCGGCGGGCTGATAGGCCATGGCACAGCCCGGACGCGCCGCGCGCCTGGCGCCGGTGGTGGCCATGGCCGAGGAGGCCGAGCGCAAGGCGGCCCAGCGCCTTGGCCATTTCCAGCAGCTGGTGGCGACCGCCCAGGCCAAGCTGGCCGAGCTCGAGCGCTTCCGCGAGGATTACCAGCTGCAGTGGATCAACCGTGGCGGGCAGGGGGTCAATGGCAACTGGCTGGTCAATTACCAGCGTTTCCTCGGCCAGCTGGAAACGGCCATGACCCAGCAGCGGCAGAGCCTGGCCTGGCACCAGAACAACCTCAACAACGCCCGTGGAACCTGGCAGCAGGCCTATGCCCGGGTGGAGGGCTTGCGCAAGCTGGTGCAGCGCTACCAGGAGGAGGCCCGGCGCGCCGAAGACAAGCGCGAACAGCGCCTGCTCGACGAACTGTCCCAGCGCCTGCCACGGCAGCACCCGCATTGACGATCCGCTGGCAGCGGGTTTACCCGCGAAGCGGCCGGCACAGGTAGCCAGTATCCGCAAGCCGCATCGCTTGCAGCTCCCACCGTTGCCTGCTAAACCTTAAAGGAGCTGCATCCGCCATCATCGAAGGAATCGCTAGCATGGCAGTCGAGACTGATTTTTCGCAGGACGGGAAGAAACTGACGATCAAGATCAAGGGTCGCTTCGATTTCGGCAAGCATCAGGAATTTCGTGACGCCTACGAGCGTCAGCCCAATCGGCCCGATTCGGTGGTGGTCGACCTGAAGGAAACCACCTACCTCGACAGTTCCGCACTCGGCATGCTGCTGTTGCTGCGCGACCACGCCGGTGGTGATGATTCGGATGTGCGTGTGGTGCATGCCAGCTCCGATGTGCGCAAGATCCTCGCCATCTCCAATTTCGAAAAACTCTTCGATATCAGTTGAGCGCCGACATGCCGGCCGAACAGGCGTTGACCGTGCTGGTCGCCGAAGACGGTGCCGCCGACCGCCTGCTGTTGGCGCAGATCGTCCGACGCCAGGGGCATCAGGTGGTCACCGCGGAAAACGGCGAGCAGGCCGTGGCGCTGTTCATCGAGCGGCGCCCGCAACTGGTGCTGCTGGATGCGCTGATGCCGGTGATGGATGGCTTCGAGGCGGCGCGGCAGATCAAGGCCCTGGCCGGCGAAGCGCTGGTGCCGATCATTTTCCTGACGTCGCTGAACGAAGAAGAGGGCCTGGTACGTTGCCTGGAGGCCGGTGGCGATGACTTCATGGCCAAACCCTACAGTGCGGTGATTCTCGGTGCCAAGATCCGCGCCATGGACCGCTTGCGCCGGTTGCAGGCCACCGTGCTGGAGCAGCGCGACCAGATTGCCGGGCATCACCACCATCTGCTCAACGAGCAGCGGGTAGCCAAGGCGGTATTCGACAAGGTGGCCCACTCCGGCTGCCTGGCCGCGCCCAACATCCGCTACCTGCAGTCGCCCTATGCGCTGTTCAATGGCGACCTGATGCTGGCCGCTTTCACGCCGTCCGGTGAGATGCGCGTGCTGCTCGGTGATTTCACCGGGCATGGCCTGCCGGCGGCGGTAGGCGCCATGCCGCTGGCCGAAGTGTTCTATGGCATGACCGCCAAGGGCTATGGCATCGCGCAGATCCTGCGCGAGATGAACGCCAAGCTCAAACGCATCCTGCCGGTGGACATGTTCTGTTGTGCGCTGCTGCTCGACCTCAACATGCAGCGCGGTTCGGTGGAAGTGTGGAACGGCGGCATGCCCGATGGCTATCGCCTGTCGGTGCAGGGCCAGGTGCTGTCGGCGTTGCGTTCGCGACACCTGCCGCTGGGTATTCTGCCCGCCGAGCGTTTCGACGACACCACCGAGGTGCTGCCGCTGGCGCCGGGCGAGCGCGTGCTGCTGTTGTCGGACGGCGTGATCGATACTGCCGACGACCAGGAGCGCCTGTTCGGCGTGCAGCGCCTGCACCAGGTGCTGGCCGACAACCGTGACCCGGCGCGCCTGTTCGACGAAGTGATGCAGGCCCTGGAACGCTTTGGCGGGCGCCCGCGCGATGACATCAGCCTGTGCGACATTCGCATGTTCAGCGCCGAGGAACGGGTACCGGCGCCGACCCTCTACTCTGACAGCGGCCGCTCCAGCCCGCTGGACTGGTCGTTGCAGTTCGAGGTGCGCGGCGAGAGCCTCAAGCGCTTCGACCCGGTGCCCTATCTGGTGCAGTTATTGCAGGAAATCCATGGCCTGCGGGCGCGCACCGGCAACCTGCACAGCGTGCTCAGCGAGCTGTATTCCAACGCCCTGGAGCACGGCGTGCTGGGCCTGGACTCGCGGCTCAAGCGCGACGTCCAGGGTTTTGCCGCCTACTACGAGGAACGCGCGCGGCGCCTGATGCAACTGACCGACGGCTACGTGCGTATCCAGTTCAAGGTTGAACCGCAGGGTGACGGCGGGCGTCTGATGATCGAGGTTCGCGACAGCGGTGCCGGGTTCGATGTGCAGCGGACGCTGGCGCAGCCTGCGCTGGAGCGACGCCTGAGTGGGCGTGGGTTGAACCTGGTCCAGCGGCTGGCCAGCAGTGCGCGCTGGAGCGAAGGCGGGCGGTGCGCGCAGGTAGAGTTCGTCTGGTGAGCCATGGGCTGGCTCGGGCATAATCTGGCTTGATCAAGGGAGTGAACAAGTGACTGACATGCATATTGACCAAAAGGTACTCAGCGACCTGCGTGAAGTCATGGAGGAAGGCTATCTGCAACTGGTGCAAACCTTCCTCGACGATTCCGAGCGGCGCCTGAGCCAGTTGCGCGCGGCCAGAAGTGCCGAGGAGCTCAGTACGGTCGCGCACAGCTTCAAGGGCAGCAGCAGCAACATGGGCGCCGTTGCCTTGGCCGGCCTGTGCCAGCAGCTGGAGGAGCGCGCGCGGCGGCCCCCGCTGTATGGCATTGAAGACCTGATTTCCCGTATCGATCGGGAGTTCCTTGAAGTACAGCATTTCTACCGGGGCGAGCAGCAACGTATTTTGACCGGTTGACAGGGCAACTTGGCGCGAGTCTTGCTTTGCTCTGCCTGGATGTCTTTTTTGTTCCTGGCGCGGAGACCGCTCGATGCCTGTCGCACCCAACCCATTGTTGCAAGCCAACGTCATTGCCAACACCTCGCGTTCGCCCGCCGCACAGGCCGACAAAGCGCTGCAGGCACCGGCGGACAAGGGCGCCGGCTTTGGCCAGGTAATAGCCAGGCAGGGCCGGGACAAGGCTGCCGGGCAGGATGACAAGGTCGCCCAGGCCAAGCCCAAGGACAAAGCCGAAGCGGCACCTGGCGGCAAGGCCGAGCCCGCCGACACGCCCGCTGTTGCCGATGACGGCAAATCCTTGCCAGCCGACGGCCAGGCCCCGCTGCAGGCTGACACCGACATGCGCGATGCCAGCCTGGTGGCCGGCCAGGTCACCGACGCCCAGCCCGGCGCGCAACTGATCCAGGCCCAGGCCGAGACCGTGGCACCGGTGCTGCAGGCCGCCACGGCGCAGCCCACGGTCGCACCGCCTGCAGCGCCGGCCGCCGAGGAAACCTTCGACCCCGACGCCGACCCGCTGGCCAACCTGCCGACCTTGCGCCTGGCCCTGGAACACAGTGCCCAGGCCAAGGGGACAACCTCGGTACATGCCCAGGACCCGGCCTCGGCCCAAGCTGACGATGCGCCTGTGGCCGTCAATACCTTGGCGAACCTGGTGCAGGATGCCGTGGGCGATTCGGCGCGCGCAGCGGATTCAGGCGAGCCTGGCGACAAGGCCTTCGGTGCCTTGCTCGAAGATGGCCTGAAGGACACCAAGAGCGCCAGCAGTGATACCCGCGTGGATGATTTCGCCAACCGCCTGGCCAACCTGACCCAGGCCGCCACGGCCAAGACCGCCAACGCCGTGCCGGTCAATGCCAGCCCGTTGCACCAGCCGCTGCCAATGAACCAGAACGCCTGGGCCGAAGGCCTGGTCAACCGGGTCATGTACCTGTCCAGCCAGAACCTCAAGTCGGCGGACATCCAGTTGGAGCCGGCAGAGCTTGGTCGGTTGGACATTCGCGTCAATGTTGCGACGGACCAGTCGACCCAGATCACCTTCATCAGTGGCCATGCCGGCGTGCGCGATGCCCTTGATAGCCAGGTGCATCGCCTGCGCGAACTGTTCACTCAGCAAGGCCTGGCCCAGCCGGATGTCAACGTGGCCGACCAGTCGCGTGGGCAGCAACAGCAGCAACAGCAGGCGCAGGCCCAGGGCAGCCAGTTGTCCGGGGTGGCGGCGCGGCAGGCGGGGCAGGGCGGTACCGAGAGCGCCGACAGCGGCAGGCCGGTGGAGCAGCAAGTGGTTATCGGTGACAGTGCGGTCGACTACTACGCCTGATGTCGGGGTGTATGCCTTGGGTTTTGCGGCGCTTTCGAGGGCCAGCGCCGCCCGCGCGGCGCATCGCGGGCGGCGCTCGATTTCGCAGGCGCAACATCCCTCAATGCCAAATCTGGCATAACACTTGCTCAAGCCAAGCCATCCTCCCTTGAACCCCCGATGGACGACGGATTATTGGCATGGCGAAAAGCGAAGCAGTCAAAGACCCCGCCACTAAAGGCAAACTCAAGCTGATCCTGCTGGCGGTCGTCGGCCTGTTGCTGGCGATCGGCCTTTCGGTGGGCGCTACCTGGTTCATCATGCACAAGAGCGAGCCTGCCCCGGCCGCCGAGGCAACCGCTGGTAACGTCAAGCCTGCGGCGATCTACGAGCCGCTGGCGCCGGCCTTCGTGGTCAACTTCAACCAGAACGGTCGCCAGCGCTACATGCAGGTGAGCATTACCATGCAGGCGCGCAACCAGGCCGACCTGGATGCCCTCAAGGTGCACATGCCGGTGATCCGCAACAACCTGGTGATGATGTTCTCTGGGCAGGGCTTCGATACCCTGGCCGGCAGCCCGGTCGGGCAGGAGATGCTGCGCCAGAAGGCCACCGCAGTGGTCCAGGAAGTGGCGCAGAAGGAAGTCGGCAAGCCGGTCGTCGACCAGCTGCTGTTCACCAATTTCGTATTGCAGTAGGAGTCCGCAATGGCCGTACAGGACCTGCTGTCCCAGGATGAAATCGATGCCTTGTTGCATGGCGTCGACGACGGGCTGGTGCAGACCGAGAGTGCCACCGAGCCTGGCAGCATCAAAAGCTACGACCTGACCAGCCAGGACCGTATCGTGCGGGGCCGCATGCCGACCCTGGAAATGATCAACGAGCGCTTTGCCCGTTACACCCGGATCAGCATGTTCAACCTGCTGCGTCGCTCCGCCGACGTGGCAGTGGGCGGCGTGCAGGTGATGAAGTTCGGTGAGTACGTGCATTCGCTGTACGTGCCGACCAGCCTCAACCTGGTCAAGATCAAGCCACTGCGCGGCACCGCGCTGTTCATCCTCGACGCCAAGCTGGTGTTCAAGCTGGTGGACAACTTCTTCGGCGGCGACGGCCGTCACGCCAAGATCGAAGGCCGCGAGTTCACCCCTACCGAGCTGCGCGTGGTGCGCATGGTGCTGGACCAGTGCTTCGTCGATCTGCGGGAAGCCTGGCAGGCGATCATGCCGGTCACCTTCGAGTACATGAACTCGGAGGTCAACCCGGCCATGGCCAACATCGTCGGCCCCAGCGAGGCGGTGGTGGTATCGACCTTCCACATCGAGCTGGACGGCGGTGGCGGCGACCTGCACGTGACCATGCCGTACTCGATGATCGAGCCGGTGCGGGAAATGCTCGATGCCGGCTTCCAGTCCGACCTGGACGACCAGGACGAACGCTGGATCAAGGCCTTGCGCGAGGACGTGCTGGATGTGGCCGTGCCGGTGAGTGCCACGGTCGCCCGGCGCCAGCTGAAGCTGCGCGACATCCTGCACATGCAGCCTGGCGATGTGATTCCGGTGGAGCTGCCTGAACACCTGGTGCTGCGCGCCAACGGCGTGCCTTCGTTCAAGGCGCGCCTGGGTTCGCACAAGGGCAACCTGGCGCTGCAGATCATCGACCCGATCGAACGCCGCTGATGGCGCGCCGGTCGCTCATAACGTATTGAATGCCTGTCGAGGAAATCATGGCTAACGAAAACGAGATCACCTCCCCAGAGGACCAGGCGCTGGCCGATGAATGGGCTGCAGCACTGGAAGAAACCGGTGCAGCCGGCCAGGCCGACATCGATGCACTGCTGGGTGGCGACACCGCCAGCAGCGCCGGCGGCCCGGGGCGCTTGCCGATGGAAGAGTTCGCCAGCTCGCCGAAGCCGAGCGAGAACGTCAGCCTCGAAGGCCCGAACCTGGACGTGATCCTGGACATTCCGGTGAACATTTCCATGGAAGTGGGCAGCACCGAGATCAACATCCGCAACCTGCTGCAGCTCAACCAGGGTTCGGTCATCGAACTGGACCGCCTGGCCGGTGAGCCGCTCGATGTGCTGGTCAATGGCACGCTGATCGCCCATGGCGAAGTGGTGGTGGTCAACGAGAAGTTCGGCATTCGCCTGACCGACGTGATCAGCCCCAGCGAACGTATCAAGAAGCTGCGCTGAGTGAAGGGCACGATGCGCGCCTGCCTGGCGTTCGCCGCGCTGCTTGCCAGCCAGGCCTGCCTGGCCGCGGCCACCCCGACGGCAACCCCTGCGGCTGCCCCAGGCAGCCTCGGCGGGCAGCTGGCGCAGATGGTTTTCGGCCTGCTGCTGGTGGTCGGCCTGATTTTCTTCCTGGCCTGGCTGCTGCGGCGCATGCAAGGGGCTGCGGTGAAGGGCGGGCAGGTGATCGAGATTGTCGGCAGCCGGGCGATCGGCCCGCGTGACCGCCTGTTGCTGGTGCAGGTGGGCAAGGCGCAGATCCTGATCGGCCATACCCCTGGCAGCATCGAGGCGTTGCATGTGCTGGCCGAGCCCGTGGAAGTACCGGAAAGCGCCCGCCAGGCGACGCCGGAGTTCGCCCAGCGGTTGATGGAGCTGATGGGCAAGGACCCTAAGGACAAGAAGTGATGAGCGGCGCGCTGCGTTTGTTGTTGATTCTGGCGCTGCTGCTGGCGGCGCCGCTGGCCCTGGCCGCCGACCCGCTGTCGATCCCGGCCATCACCCTGTCCAATACCGCGGACGGGCAGCAGGAGTATTCGGTCAGCCTGCAGATCCTGCTGATCATGACGGCGCTCAGCTTCATCCCGGCGTTCGTCATCCTGATGACCAGCTTCACCCGCATCATCATCGTGTTCTCGATCCTGCGCCAGGCCCTGGGCCTGCAGCAGACGCCGTCGAACCAGTTGCTCACCGGCATGGCGCTGTTCCTCACCATGTTCATCATGGCGCCGGTGTTCGACCGGGTGAACCAGGATGCGCTGCAGCCGTACCTGAAGGAGCAGATGACCGCCCAGCAGGCCATCGACAAGGCCCAGGGGCCGCTCAAGGACTTCATGCTGGCGCAAACCCGGCAAAGCGACCTCGACCTGTTCATGCGCCTGTCCAAGCGCACCGACATCGCCGGCCCGGACCAGGTCCCGCTGACGATCCTGGTGCCGGCGTTCGTCACCTCCGAGCTGAAGACCGCGTTCCAGATCGGCTTCATGATCTTCATCCCGTTCCTGATCATCGACATGGTGGTGGCCAGCGTGCTGATGGCCATGGGCATGATGATGCTGTCGCCGCTGATCATTTCGTTGCCGTTCAAGATCATGCTGTTCGTGCTGGTGGATGGCTGGGCGCTGATCATGGGCACCCTGGCCAGCAGTTTCGGCGGCGTCTGACGCCGTCAAGGAGAGCCGCCGATGACCCCTGAAGTCGCTGTCGACCTGTTCCGCGATGCCTTGTGGCTGACCACCTTGATGGTGGCCGTGCTGGTAGTGCCGAGCCTGCTGGTGGGCCTGGTGGTGGCCATGTTCCAGGCCGCCACGCAAATCAACGAACAGACCTTGAGCTTTCTGCCACGCCTGCTGGTGATGCTGGTCACGCTGATCGTTGCCGGGCCTTGGTTGGTACAGAAGTTCATGGAATACATCACCGCGCTGTACACCAATATCCCGCAGCTGATCGGTTGACCTGGCAATGCTCGAGCTGACCGACACGCAGATCGGCACCTGGGTCGCTACCTTCATCCTGCCGTTGTTCAGGGTGACGGCGGTGCTGATGACCATGCCGATTTTCGGTACCCGCATGCTCCCGGCGCGGGTGCGCCTGTACGTGGCGCTGGCGATTACCGTGGTGATCGTGCCGGCGCTGCCGCCGCTGCCCGAGTTCGACCCGCTGAGCCTGCGCGGCCTGCTGCTGTGCGCCGAGCAGATCATCGTCGGCGCGCTGTTCGGCCTGGCCCTGCAACTGCTGTTTCAGGCGTTCGTGGTTGCCGGGCAGATCGTCGCGGTGCAGATGGGCATGGCGTTTGCCTCGATGGTCGACCCGGGCAACGGCGTCAACGTCACCGTGGTCAGCCAGTTCATGACCATGCTGGTGAGCATCCTGTTCCTGTTGATGAATGGCCACCTGGTGGTGTTCGAGGTGCTGACGGAAAGTTTCACCACCTTGCCGGTGGGCAATGCGCTGGTGGTCAACCATTTCTGGGAGCTTGCCGGGCGCCTGGGGTGGGTATTCGCTGCCGGGCTGCTGCTGATCCTGCCGGTGATCGCGGCGTTGCTGGTGGTCAACATCGCCTTTGGCGTGATGACCCGTGCCGCGCCGCAGCTGAACATCTTCTCCATCGGCTTCCCGCTGACCCTGGTCCTGGGCATGTTCATCTTCTGGGTCGGCCTGGCCGATATATTGTCCCACTACCAGGCATTGGCCAGCGAAGCGCTGCAATGGCTGCGTGAACTGGCGAGGGCGCGCTGAGCATGGCAGAGAGCGAGAGCGGCCAGGACAAGACCGAAGAACCCACCGACAAGCGCAAGCGCGATGCGCGCGAGAAAGGCGAGATCGCGCGTTCCAAGGAGCTGAACACGGTGGCGGTGACCCTCGCCGGTGCCGGTGGCCTGCTGGCGTTTGGTGGCTACCTGGCCGAGACGCTGCTGGCGATGATGCGCATGAACTTCAGCCTGACCCGCGAAATCATTGTCGACGAGCGGGCCATGGGGGCTTTCCTGCTGGCTTCGGGCAAGATGGCGATATGGGCGGTGCAGCCGGTCATGATCCTGCTGTTCGTGGTTTCCTTCGTGGCCCCGATTGCCCTCAGTGGCTTCTTGTTCTCGGGCAGCCTGCTGCAGCCCAAGTTCAGCCGCATGAACCCGCTGTCGGGGATCAAGCGCATGTTCTCCATGCATGCCCTGACCGAGCTGCTCAAGGCGCTGGCCAAGTTCTTCGTGATTCTGGTGGTAGCGGTGGTGGTGTTGGCCAATGACCGCCAGGCCCTGCTGTCGATTGCCAACGAGCCGCTGGAGCAGGCGATCATCCATAGCCTGCAGGTGGTGGGTTGGAGTGCGTTGTGGATGTCGGCCGGGTTGCTGCTGATCGCTGCCGCGGACGTGCCGTTCCAGCTCTGGCAGACGCACAAGAAGCTGAAGATGACCAAGCAGGAAATCAAGGACGAGTACAAGGACAGCGAGGGCAAGCCCGAGGTCAAGCAGCGTATTCGCCAGCTGCAGCGCGAAGTGTCGCAGCGGCGGATGATGGCGGCGGTGCCGCAGGCCGACGTGATCATCACCAACCCTACGCACTATGCGGTGGCCTTGCAGTATGACCCGGAGAAGGGCGGCGCGGCGCCCTTGTTGCTGGCCAAGGGGACCGATTTCATTGCCTTGAAGATTCGCGAGATTGGCGCGGAGCACAAGATCCAGATTCTTGAGTCGCCGGCCTTGGCGCGGGCGATTTATTACTCCACCGAGCTGGAGCAGGAAATTCCTGCCGGCTTGTACCTGGCGGTGGCGCAGGTGCTGGCCTATGTGTTCCAGATCCGCCAGTACCGCGCCGGCAAGGGCAAGCGGCCGGAGCCTTTGAAGGAAGACCTGCCGATTCCGCCAGACCTGCGGCGTGACAGCTGACAGGTTCCCGCCTTTAAACATTTGGCGCTCGCTCCCACAGGCGCTAAATCTCTGAAGCCCGACAAAGTTGGAAAGCTTCTTGCAAAGCCACGCCCAGGCGCCCCCGGGGCGTCAAAGTTTTGCATCAAGAGGACTCGTGGTGGATCGCACTCAGTTAATCAGCAACGCCCGTCACAACCTGGCCGGGCTCGGCCGGGGCAACCTGGGCGTGCCGCTGTTGCTGCTGGTGATGTTGGCAATGATGATGTTGCCGATACCACCGTTCCTGCTCGACGTGTTCTTCACCTTCAACATCGCCCTGTCGATCGTGGTGCTGCTGGTCTGCGTATACGCCCTGCGCCCGCTCGACTTCGCCGCGTTCCCCACCATCCTGCTGGTGGCCACGCTGTTGCGCCTGGCCCTGAACGTGGCCTCCACCCGCGTGGTGATGCTGCACGGCCAGGAGGGCCACGGCGCTGCCGGCAAGGTGATCCAGGCCTTCGGCGAGGTGGTGATCGGCGGTAACTATGTGGTCGGTGCGGTGGTGTTCGCCATCCTCATGATCATCAACTTCGTGGTGGTGACCAAGGGCGCCGGGCGGATCTCGGAAGTGAGCGCGCGGTTTACCCTCGATGCCATGCCCGGCAAGCAGATGGCCATCGATGCCGACCTCAACGCCGGCCTGATCGACCAGGCCCAGGCCAAGCACCGCCGTGCCGAGGTGGCCCAGGAGGCCGAGTTCTACGGTTCGATGGACGGTGCCAGCAAGTTCGTCCGCGGTGACGCCATCGCCGGCCTGCTGATTCTGTTCATCAACCTGATCGGTGGCATGCTCATCGGTATGCTGCAGCACGGCATGAGCTTCGGCGATGCCGGCAAGGTATACGCCTTGCTGACCATCGGTGACGGTTTGGTGGCGCAGTTGCCGTCCCTGCTGCTGTCCACCGCTGCCGCGATCATGGTCACCCGCGCCTCGGGCTCCGAGGACATGGGCAAGCTGATCAACCGGCAGATGTTCGATTCGCCCAAGGCCCTGGCGGTGTCCGGGGCGCTGATGATCGTCATGGGCCTGGTGCCAGGCATGCCGCATATTGCCTTCCTCAGCCTCGGCCTGCTGGCCGGCGGTGGCGCCTACCTGGTGTGGAAGAAGCAGCAGAAGGCCAAGCTCGAGGCGCAGAGGGAAGCGCAGCGTCAGCAGGACCTGCTGCCTTCGCCGCAGCGTGCGCAGGAAACCAAGGAGCTGGGCTGGGATGACGTAACGCCCATCGACATGATTGGCCTGGAGGTTGGCTACCGGCTGATTCCGCTGGTCGACCGCAACCAGGGTGGCCAGTTGCTGGCGCGGATCAAGGGCGTGCGCAAGAAGCTCTCGCAAGACCTCGGCTTCCTCATGCCCACCGTGCACATCCGTGACAACCTCGACCTGCAGCCCAGCGCCTATCGCCTGACCCTGATGGGGGTGATCCTGGCCGAGGCAGAGATCTACCCGGACCGTGAGCTGGCCATCAACCCTGGCCAGGTGTTCGGCACCCTCAACGGGATTGCCGCGCGCGACCCGGCGTTTGGCCTGGAAGCGGTGTGGATCGACGTCGGCCAGCGCGCCCAGGCGCAGTCGCTGGGCTATACCGTGGTCGATGCCAGTACCGTGGTGGCCACCCACCTCAACCAGATCCTGCAGAAGCACTGTCACGAGCTGATCGGCCACGAAGAGGTCCAGCAATTGCTGCAGGTGCTGGCCAAGGCATCGCCTAAACTTGCCGAGGAGCTGGTGCCAGGTGTCATTTCCTTGTCGGGCCTGCTCAAGGTGCTGCAAGCGCTGTTGTCGGAGCAGGTACCGGTGCGCGATATTCGCAGCATTGCCGAGGCGATCGCCAACAACGCCAGCAAGAGTCAAGATACCGCCGCGCTGGTGGCGGCGGTGCGCGTCGGATTGTGCCGCGCCATCGTGCAAAGCATTGTCGGCGTTGAGTCGGAGCTGCCAGTGATTACTCTGGAGCCAAGGTTGGAACAGATTTTGCTCAATAGTCTGCAAAGGGCCGGGCAAGGTCAGGAAGACGGTGTTCTTCTGGAGCCGAGCATGGCCGAGAAGCTGCAGCGTTCGCTGATCGAAGCGGCCCAGCGCCAGGAAATGCAGGGCCAGCCGGCCATCCTCCTGGTTGCCGGCCCGATCCGCGCCATGCTGTCGCGTTTCGGTCGCCTGGCTGTACCGAATTTGCATGTTCTGGCGTATCAGGAAATACCGGACAACAAGCAAGTCACCATCGTTGCCACCGTGGGCCCTAACGGCTGAGGTAGTGGATAATGCAAGTTAAGCGATTTTTCGCCGCCGATATGCGTCAGGCCATGAAGCTGGTCCGTGATGAGCTGGGCGCTGATGCCGCCATCATCGGCAACCGCCGCATCGCCGGGGGTGTCGAACTGACGGCTGCGCTGGACTACAAGCTGTCCGCCCTGGCCCCGCGTGTGCCCAATGCCGAGCTGGAAGAAGAGCTGCGCAAGACCCATACGCGCATCGCCACTGCCCGTGCCGAGCTGGATCCCCGCCCGGACAGCAGTGACAACAACCGCCAATTGTTCGCCGGGCAGTCGCTGACCGCCGCCGAGCCGTTGATCGAACCACACGTCGACGCCCCCGCGCCTGCCGCTGCAGCCCCGGCTGCGGCGCCGGTCGATGCGCGCCTGGTCGATGCCATGCGCTCCGAGCTGTCTGGCCTGCGCGAGCTGCTGGAAGTGCAGCTCGGCTCGCTGGCCTGGAACCAGCTGCAGGGCAGCAAGCCGCAGCAGGCCACGCTCTGGCGCCGCCTGCAGCGTATCGGCCTGTCTGGCCCGATCGCCCGCGAGCTGCTCGACCTGACCGCCGACATCGAGGAACCACGGCAAGCCTGGCGCATGTTGCTGGCGCACCTGGCGCGGATGATCGACATCCCCGAGATCGAGCCGATCGAAGAGGGCGGGGTGATCGCCATGGTCGGCCCTGCCGGCATGGGCAAGACCACCACCTTGGCCAAGCTGGCCGCGCGCTACGTGCTCAAGTACGGCGCCCACAACCTGGCGCTGGTGAGCATGGACAGCTTCCGCATCGGCGCCCAGGAGCAGCTCAAGACCCTGGGCCGCATCCTCAACGTACCGGTGACCTACGTCGACCCTGGCCAGTCACTGGCTGCGGCGCTGGAGCCACTGCTGCGCAAGCGCGTGGTGCTGATCGATACCGCTGGCCTGCAGGCCAGCGACCCGGCCCTGCGCATGCAACTGGAAACCCTGGCCGGGCGCGGCATTGCCGCGAAGAACTACCTGGTCCTGGCTACCACCAGCCAGAAGCAGGTGCTGACCGCCGCCTACCACAGCTACAAGCGCTGCGGTCTGGCCGGCTGCATCCTGACCAAACTCGATGAAACGGCAAGCCTGGGTGATGTCCTGAGCCTTGCCATCAGTCATGAACTGCCAGTGGCCTACCTGACCGATGGGCCGCGCATTCCTGACGACCTGCACCTGCCGCGCGGGCACCAGTTGGTGTCGCGCGCGGTCAATGTGCAGCAGCAGGACGAGCCCAGCGAAGAGGCCATGGCCGACATGTTCGCTGATCTCTATCACAACCCACGGCGAGCGGGTTGATGATGAAGCGTGTGCAAGGTAGCTATGCCAAGGGGTACGCAGAATTGCCCCACGTGTGGCCTGAGTCCCAGCGAGACAAGGTAAATAACAGACATGGGTAGCATGCATCCCGTACAGGTGATCGCCGTGACCGGTGGCAAAGGTGGCGTCGGCAAGACTAACGTTTCAGTGAACTTGTCTCTGGCGCTGGCCGAGCTTGGCCGCAGGGTCATGCTGCTCGACGCCGACCTGGGCCTGGCCAACGTCGACGTGTTGCTTGGCCTGACGCCCAAGCGCACCCTGGCCGATGTCATCGAGGGGCGCTGCGAGCTGCGGGACGTGATGCTGCAGGGCCCTGGCGGTGTGCGCATCGTCCCGGCGGCCTCGGGCACCCAAAGCATGGTGCACCTGGCCCCGGCCCAGCATGCCGGGTTGATCCAGGCGTTCAGCGAAGTCGGCGACAACCTCGACGTGCTGGTGATCGACACCGCTGCCGGTATTGGTGACTCGGTGGTCAGCTTCGTCCGCGCGGCCCAGGAAGTGCTGCTGGTGGTGTGTGACGAGCCCACGTCGATCACCGATGCCTACGCCCTGATCAAGCTGCTCAACCGCGACTACGGCATGAACCGCTTCCGGGTGCTGGCCAACATGGCGCAGAGCCCGCAGGAAGGGCGCAACCTGTTTGCCAAGCTGACCAAGGTCACCGACCGCTTTCTCGACGTTGCCCTGCAGTACGTGGGTGCCGTGCCCTATGACGAATGTGTGCGCAAGGCCGTGCAGAAGCAGCGCGCGGTCTATGAAGCCTTCCCACGCTCCAAGTGCGCGCTGGCCTTCAAGGCGATTGCCCAGAAGGTCGACAGCTGGCCGCTGCCGGCCAACCCGCGCGGTCACCTTGAATTCTTTGTCGAGCGCCTGGTGCAACCCACCAGCGCGGGACCTGTGTTATGAACGCCAGTGGTTTCAAGATGTATAGCCGAGCATCGAAAGACGCGCAGTACGAGCTGATCGAGCGCTACGCCCCGTTGGTCAAGCGCATCGCCTACCACCTGTTGGCGCGGCTGCCGGCCAACGTGCAGGTCGAGGACCTGATCCAGGCCGGCATGATCGGCCTGCTGGAAGTGGCCAACAAGTACGATGCCAGCAAGGGCGCCAGCTTTGAAACCTACGCCGGTATCCGTATTCGTGGGGCCATGCTCGACGAAGTGCGCAAGGGTGACTGGGCGCCACGTTCGGTGCACCGCAACACGCGCATGGTCAGTGACGCGATGCGTGCCGTGGAGGCCAGAACCGGGCGTGACGCTAAAGATCATGAAGTTGCTGCCGAACTCCAGTTGAGTCTCGATGATTACTACGGGATCTTGAACGATACCTTGGGCAGCCGCCTGTTCAGCTTCGACGACCTGTTGCAGGACGGCGAGCACGAAGGGCTGCATGAGGATGGTGCCAGTGGTCAGGTCGAGCCTGCGCGTGGCCTGGAGGACGAGCGCTTCCAGGCGGCCCTGACCGAGGCCATCGCCAACCTGCCGGAGCGTGAACGCCTGGTGCTGGCGCTGTACTACGACGAAGAGCTGAACCTCAAGGAAATCGGTGAGGTGCTCGGGGTCAGCGAGTCGCGAGTCAGCCAGTTGCACAGCCAGTGTGCCGCGCGCCTGCGCAGCCGCCTGGGTGAATGGCGGGCGCGTTGAACCCGGTGTCGTTGCAGTCGTTTTCCACGTTGTACCCAATTGATTGAATGCGCGCTCGGGGCCGAGCGCGTTAGAGACTGCTTGGAGGTCTACTTGAACAAAGACATGAAAATCCTCATCGTTGACGACTTTTCGACGATGCGGCGGATCATCAAGAACCTGTTGCGTGACCTGGGCTTCACCAACACGGAAGAGGCCGATGACGGCATCACCGCGCTGCCGATGCTGGAGAACGGCCACTACGATTTCCTGGTGACCGACTGGAACATGCCCGGCATGTCCGGCATCGACCTGCTGCGCAAGGTGCGTGCCAGCGACAAACTGAAAGCCATGCCGGTACTGATGGTGACCGCCGAGGCCAAGCGCGACCAGATCATTGAAGCGGCCCAGGCCGGGGTCAATGGTTATGTGGTCAAGCCGTTCACCGCCCAGGTGCTCAAGGAAAAGATCGAGAAGATCTTCGAACGCGTCAACGGCTGAGTCTCGTCAGGGGGGCGCCATGGATTCATCACAAACCTCTTTGGGCGAGTTCGAGTCGACCCTGAAGAAGCATGCCCAGGAACTGGTCGCAAGCCTCGAGCACGGCCGGTTCGGCGAGGCGGTGCAGCTGATCCACGAGCTGAACCAGACCCGTGACCGCGGCCTGTACCAGGAAGTCGGCAAGCTCACCCGTGAGTTGCACAGTGCCATCGTCAGTTTCCAGATCGACCCGACCATGCCGCAGGCCGAGGAGGTGTCGCAGATAACCGACGCCACCGAGCGCCTGTCCTACGTGGTCAGGCTCACCGAGGGCGCGGCCAACCGCACCATGGACCTGGTCGAGGAAAGCACCCCGGTGCTCAACGACCTGGCCAGCGAGGCTGCGGCCCTGAGCAGCGACTGGCAGCGGTTCATGCGCCGCGAAGTGGCTGCACCGGAGTTTCGCGACCTGGTGAAACGGGTTGACAGTTTCCTGACGCACAGCGCGGAAGGTAACCGCAAGGTCGCCGGCCACCTCAACGACATTCTGCTGGCCCAGGACTATCAGGACCTGACCGGCCAGGTGATCAAGCGCGTCACCGCGCTGGTGACCGAAGTGGAAAGCAACCTGCTGAAACTGGTGCTGATGGCCAGCCAGGTCGACCGCTTTGCGGGCATCCAGCATGACCACGATCAACTGCGCGCAGAAAAAGATCGAGAAAAACATCCGACTCGGGGTGAAGGTCCGCAGATTCATGCCGATAAGCGTGAAGACGTCGTGTCCGGTCAGGACGATGTCGATGATCTGCTGTCCAGCCTGGGTTTTTAAGGAGCACCTTTGATGAGCTTCGGCGCCGATGAAGAAATCCTCCAGGATTTCCTGGTAGAAGCCGGCGAAATTCTTGAGCAACTGTCCGAGCAACTGGTCGAGCTGGAAAGCCGGCCCGACGATGCCGACCTGCTCAATGCGATCTTTCGCGGTTTCCACACTGTAAAAGGGGGCGCCGGCTTCCTCCAGCTCAACGAGCTGGTGGAGTGCTGCCATATCGCCGAGAACGTGTTCGACATCCTGCGCAAAGGTGAGCGCCGGGTCGATGCGGAACTGATGGATGTGGTGCTCGAGGCACTGGATACGGTCAACAGCATGTTTGGCCAGGTGCGCGAACGCAGCGAAGTGACCCCAGCCACCCCCGAGCTGCTGGCGGCGTTGTCGCGCCTGGCCGAGCCGGGCGCTGCGCAAGAAGCCGAAGCGCCTGCCGCTGCGGCAGCGGAGCCGGTTGTCGAGGCTGCCGCCGAAGAGCAGGACATTACCGACAGCGAGTTCGAGCAGTTGCTCGACTCGCTCGATGCGGTCAAGGCGCAAGCTGCGGCCGACGAGCAGCTGCAGGGCGAGACCGTCAGTGGCGAAGGTGACGAGATCACCGACGCCGAGTTCGAATCGCTGCTCGACCAGTTGCACGGCAAAGGCCAGTTCACTGCCGAGCTTGCCGCGCCAGCGGTCGCCAGTGCGCCGGAAGCGGCCAGCGACGAGATTACCGACGCCGAATTCGAATCGCTGCTCGACCAGCTGCATGGCAAGGGCACGTTCCAGGCTGATGCCTTGCCGGCCGCCAAGGCCTCGGCGCCTGCCGCCGCTGCCCCTGACGCCGGTGGTGACGAAATCAGCGAGCACGAGTTCGAGGCGCTGCTGGACCAGTTGCACGGCAAGGGCAAGTTCAGCGGCGAAGTGGCCGCTGCCGAAGCCCCCGCTGCGGCCAAGGTGCAAGCGCCGGCTGCCGCCAAAGCCGACAGCCAGCCAGCGGCCAAGCCTGCTGCAGTGCCAGCGCCAGCCCCAGCTGCGGCTGCGGCTCCGGCAGCAGCCAGCAAGCCTGCTGCGGCACCACGCGCGCCGGCCCCGGCTGCCGACAAGCACGGTGCCAGCGAAGCGGAAACCACCGTGCGGGTCGATACCGCGCGCCTGGACGAGATCATGAACATGGTCGGCGAACTGGTGCTGGTGCGTAACCGCCTGGTGCGCCTGGGCCTGAACAGCGGCGACGAGGCCATGTCCAAGGCCGTGTCCAACCTCGACGTGGTCACCGCCGACCTGCAGACCGCGGTGATGAAAACCCGCATGCAGCCGATCAAGAAAGTCTTCGGCCGCTTCCCGCGCCTGGTACGTGACCTGGCCCGCCAGTTGAAGAAAGAGATCAACCTGGAGCTGGTCGGCGAGGAAACCGACCTCGACAAGAACCTGGTCGAGGCCCTGGCCGACCCGTTGGTGCACCTGGTGCGCAACGCGGTCGACCACGGCGTGGAAATGCCTGACGAGCGTGAGGCTGCAGGCAAGCCGCGGATGGGCCGGGTGGTACTGTCGGCGGAACAGGAAGGCGACCATATCCTGTTGTCGATTTCTGACGACGGCAAGGGCATGGACCCCAACATCCTGCGCGCCAAGGCCGTGGAAAAGGGCCTGATGGACAAGGACGCCGCCGATCGCCTGAGCGAATCGGACTGCTACAACCTGATCTTCGCCCCGGGCTTCTCGACCAAGACCGAGATTTCCGACGTGTCCGGCCGTGGTGTCGGCATGGACGTGGTGAAGACCAAGATTTCCCAGCTCAACGGCTCGATCAACATCTTCTCGGCCAAGGGCCAGGGCTCGAAGATCGTCATCAAGGTGCCGCTGACCCTGGCGATCATGCCGACCCTGATGGTGATGCTGGGTAACCAGGCGTTCGCCTTCCCGCTGGTCAACGTCAACGAAATCTTCCACCTCGACCTGTCGCGCACCAACGTGGTCGACGGCCAGGAAGTGGTGATCGTACGCGACAAGGCATTGCCGTTGTTCTACCTCAAGCGCTGGCTGGTCCAGGGCCAGGTGCACGAAGAGCAGCACGAGGGTCATGTGGTGATCCTGTCGGTCGGCACCCAGCGCATCGGCTTTATCGTCGATCAACTGGTTGGCCAGGAAGAAGTGGTAATCAAGCCGCTGGGCAAGATGCTGCAGGGCACCCCGGGGATGTCCGGGGCCACCATTACCGGCGACGGTCGCATCGCGTTGATTCTCGACGTCCCGAGCATGCTCAAGCGTTACGCCGCACGGCGTATTTGATTTCGGTGGCGCACCCTGGCGGGTTGCGCCACCTAACGGAGTGTTTATGGCAGTCAAGGTCCTGGTGGTGGATGATTCCGGTTTCTTCCGCCGCCGCGTCTCGGAAATCCTCGCGGCGGATCCGACGATCCAGGTGGTGGGTACCGCGACCAACGGCAGGGAAGCAATCGACCAGGCGCTGGCGCTCAAGCCCGATGTCATCACCATGGACTACGAAATGCCCATGATGGACGGCATCACCGCAGTGCGGCACATCATGCAGCGCTGCCCGACGCCGGTGTTGATGTTCTCCTCGCTGACCCATGAAGGCGCCCGCGTCACCCTCGACGCACTGGATGCCGGGGCGGTGGATTACCTGCCGAAGAATTTCGAGGACATCTCGCGCAACCCGGAGAAGGTCAAGCAGCTGCTGTGCGAAAAGGTGCATACCATTTCCCGCAGCAACCGCCGCTTTGGCAGCTACGCCAGCCCCGCGCCAGTGGCTACGCCGGCGCCTGCCAGCAGCTTCGCCAGCCCGGCCTCGGCACGTACGCCGGTGACTACCCGTGCGGCAGCCCCGGCCGCCGCGCCAACGCATGCGCCGGCGCCCAAGCGCAAGCCTTACAAGCTGGTGGCCATTGGCACCTCCACCGGTGGCCCGGTTGCCCTGCAGCGTGTGTTGACCCAGCTGCCAGCCAACTTCCCGGCACCGATCGTGCTGATCCAGCACATGCCGGCGGCGTTCACCAAGGCTTTTGCCGAACGCCTGGACAAGCTGTGCCGCATCAGCGTCAAGGAGGCCGAGGACGGCGACATGCTGCGCCCCGGCCTGGCCCTGCTGGCCCCCGGTGGCAAGCAGATGATGATCGACGGCCGTGGCACGGTGAAGATCCTGCCCGGTGACGAGCGCCTCAACTACAAGCCGTGCGTGGACATCACCTTCGGCTCGGCGGCCAAGTCGTATGGCGACAAGGTGCTGTCGGTGGTACTTACCGGCATGGGCGCCGATGGCCGTGAAGGTGCACGCCTGCTCAAGCAGGGCGGCAGCACGGTGTGGGCCCAGGATGAAGCCAGCTGCGTGATCTATGGCATGCCCATGGCCATCGTCAAGGCCAACCTTGCCGACGCGGTGTACAGCCTGGACGATATCGGCAAGCACCTGGTGGAGGCGTGCGTCTGATGGACGTGCTCAGCCTGATCGGCCTGATCCTCGCGTTCGTCGCCATCGTCGGTGGCAACTTCCTCGAAGGCGGCCACGTTGGTGCGCTGATCAATGGCCCTGCGGCGCTGATCGTGCTTGGCGGTACCCTGGCGGCGGCCTTGCTGCAGTCGCCGCTGGCGTCGTTCAAGCGCGCCTTGCAGATCCTGCGCTGGATCCTGTTTCCGCCACGGGTCGACCTGGCCGGCGGCATCGATCGCGTGGTGAACTGGAGCCTGACGGCGCGCAAGGAAGGCCTGCTGGGCCTGGAAGGGGTGGCCGATGCCGAGCCCGACCCGTATGCCCGCAAAGGCTTGCAACTGCTGGTGGACGGCGCCGAGCCGGAGGCCATCCGCAGCATCCTCGAGGTTGATTTCCTGACCCAGGAAAGCCGTGATATCCAGGCCGCCAAAGTGTTCGAGAGCATGGGCGGCTACGCGCCGACCATCGGCATCATCGGCGCGGTGATGGGCCTGATTCACGTGATGGGCAACCTGGCGGACCCGTCGCAACTGGGCAATGGCATTGCCGTGGCCTTCGTCGCCACCATCTACGGTGTGGCCAGCGCCAACCTGGTGTTGCTGCCGATCGCCAACAAGCTCAAGGCCATTGTCATGCGCCAGTCGCGCTACCGCGAGATGTTGCTCGAAGGCCTGCTGTCGATTGCCGAAGGCGAGAACCCCCGCTCGATCGAGCTGAAGCTGCAAGGCTTCATGGAGTAACCCATGCGTCGCCGTCGTCATGCCGAGGAACACGAAAACCACGAACGCTGGCTGGTGTCGTACGCCGACTTCATCACCTTGCTGTTCGCCTTCTTCGTGGTGATGTACTCGATTTCCTCGATCAACGAGGGCAAGTACAAGGTCATTTCCCAGGCCTTGCTCGGGGTGTTCAACGACCCCGAACGCAGCATGAAGCCGATCCCCATCGGCGACGAGCGGCCGCTGAGCGTGCGCCCGGCCGAGCCCCTGGTCAAGGACAGCGAACAGACCGATGCGGCCCTGGCGGCGAGCACTGCCGACCCGCTGAAAACCATCAGCGATGACGTGCGTGATGCCTTTGGCGACCTGATCAGCAGCGACCAGATGACCGTACGCGGCAATGAACTGTGGATCGAGATCGAACTCAATTCCTCGTTGCTGTTCGGCAGCGGCGATGCCATGCCCAGCGACAAGGCATTCGCCATCATCGAAAAGGTGGCCGGCATTCTCAAGCCGTTCGCCAACCCGGTGCATGTCGAAGGCTTTACCGACAACTTGCCGATCCGCACCGCGCAGTACCCGACCAACTGGGAGCTGTCGTCGGCGCGCGCGGCGAGCATCGTGCGCCTGCTGGCCATGGAAGGGGTCGACCCGGCACGCATGGCCTCGGTGGGCTACGGCGAGTACCAGCCGGTGGCCAGCAACGATACGGCCGAAGGGCGTGCGCGTAACCGCCGCGTGGTGCTGGTGATTTCGCGCAACCTCGAAGTGCGCCGCAGCCTGACTGGCTCGGGCAGCGCCAATGCCAAGCCGGATGCGGCATTGCGCCGGGCTGGCACACAAAGTGCACCGGCAACGCCAGCAACGGTGGCGGGGCAGTGATCCGTCAATTCCCCGACGCTGCGATGTACATGATAGTGGATGTGGCGCTGTCAGCTGTGGGAGCGGGCGTGCCCGCGAAGCAGTCGATACGGTGAATGGCACCGGCTGCGCCGGTGTTCGCCGGCTTGGCCGCTCCCACAGCGACCGCGCGAGCTTTCGAATTTTGCGCAAGACAGTTGCCCCCGCAGTGTTCCTGCCAAATCAATAGATAGAGTTTGCTTGATGAGAGTCTGGGCAGTAGCCAATCAAAAAGGTGGCGTCGGCAAGACCACCACTACCATCGCCCTGGCCGGCCTGCTGGCCGAGGCCGGCAAGCGTGTGGTCGTCGTCGACCTCGACCCGCACGGCTCGATGACCAGTTACTTCGGGCACAACCCGGATGCCCTGGAGCACAGCTGCTACGACCTGTTCCTGCACAAGGGCGCGGTGCCCGAAGGCCTGCCCGGGCAGTTGCTGCTGCCCACCAGTGACGAGCGCATTTCGCTGTTGCCGTCGAGCACCGCGCTGGCCGTGCTCGAGCGCCAGTCGCCAGGGCAGAACGGTCTGGGCCTGGTCATCGCCAAGAGTCTGGCGCAGCTGTGGCAGGATTTCGACTTCGCCCTGATCGACAGCCCGCCGTTGCTCGGCGTGCTGATGGTCAATGCCCTGGCTGCCAGCCAGCAGCTGGTGATCCCGGTGCAAACCGAGTTTCTCGCGGTCAAGGGCCTGGAGCGCATGGTCGGCACCCTGGCCATGGTCAATCGCTCCCGCAAGCAGGCGCTGCCGTACCAGATCGTGCCGACCCTGTTCGACCGGCGGACCCAGGCCTCGCTGGGTACCCTCAAGCAACTGCGGGACACTTATGGCCAGCATGTGTGGCAGGGCTATATCCCGGTGGATACGCGCCTGCGCGATGCCAGCCGCAAGGGCGTCACGCCCTCGCAATTCGACAGCAAGAGCCGCGGCCTGGTGGCCTATCGGGCGCTGCTCAAGCACCTGCTGACTTACAAGACTGCGGCGCAGGTGGCCTGATGACCCAGACCCGAACAACCAGCAGCCGGCCACAGATGGCCCTGCAATCCTACCTTGACGGCCTGCTGCAGGACGCCACCGAGGCCGACGAGCTGCTCGCAGCGCCCGCAGTGGCAGACGAATTTGCCGACGCGGTGCGCGAAGAACAGGCGCGCGATGCCCGGCAACCGGCCACGCCAGCAGCGCTCCAGGCCAGCGCCAGCCCGGCGCTGCGGCCGTTCGCCGAGCCCAAGCTGGCGGTATTGCCCAGCGTGATGCCGGTCGACGCCCCGGTGGTGTCGGTGGTCGAGCGCGAGGTCGTGGCCGAGGCCAGCATTCCGGTGCTGATCGAAGAACCCAGCGTGGTGGCGGTGCCATTGGTGGATGTGCACCTGCCGGCGCCCAACCTGCCCGGGCCGCCGACCACCGTCGATGGCCGCCCGGCCTGGGCGGCCGAGCCATTCGAATGCCTGCTGTTCGACGTGGCCGGCCTGACCCTGGCGGTGCCACTGGTGTGCCTGGGCTCGATCTACTCCCTGGCCGGCCAGGAACTGACGCCGTTGTTCGGCCAGCCTGACTGGTTCCTGGGCATCCTGACCTGCCAGGCCGGCAACCTGAAGGTGCTGGACACCGCGCGTTGGGTCATGCCTGACCGCTACCGCGATGATTTTCGCCAGGGCCTGCAGTACGTGATTTCCGTACAGGGCTATGAATGGGGGTTGGCCGTGCACCAGGTCAGCCGCTCGTTGCGCCTGGACCCGGCCGAGATCAAGTGGCGCAGCCAGCGTGGCCAGCGCCCGTGGCTGGCCGGCACGGTTATCGAACACATGTGTGCATTGCTCGACGTCGCTGCGCTGGCCGAGCTGATCGCCAGCGGTGCAGCCAAGCAATTGCATGCGAAACAGAAATGACACCGAACACACCGCCAGTGGCGGATATTGAGGGTAGGGGAATGAAAAAGTCGTCTGCACAAGGTTCCGAAGATCCGATCCTGCAATGGGTTACCTTCCGTCTGGACAACGAGTCCTACGGCATCAACGTGATGCAGGTGCAGGAAGTGTTGCGCTACACCGAGATCGCCCCGGTACCGGGTGCGCCAAGCTACGTGCTGGGCATCATCAACCTGCGTGGCAACGTGGTGACGGTGATCGACACCCGTCAGCGCTTTGGCCTGATGCCGACCGAAGTCACCGACAATACCCGCATCGTCATCATCGAGGCCGACAAGCAAGTGGTCGGCATCCTGGTCGACAGCGTGGCCGAAGTGGTGTACCTGCGTCAGTCCGAGATCGAGACCGCGCCGAACGTGGGCAACGAAGAGTCGGCCAAGTTCATCCAGGGCGTGTGCAACAAGAACGGCGAGCTGCTGATCCTGGTTGAACTGGACAAGATGATGACCGAGGAAGAGTGGTCCGAGCTGGAGAATATCTGAGTTGATCCTCGAGGTTGCTGTCATCTTCCTGGCGCTGGTCTGGGCTGTGAGCCTGTGGTTTTTCCTCAACTACAGCAAGCGCCAGCGCGAGCTGGCCGCCCAGCAGGCGGTGGGGGATGCGCTGCGTGACCAGCGCATCAAGGACCTGGCCAAGCGCCTGGACGACTACCAGAACGGTACCGTGCGCATGGGCGAGGCGCTGCACGCGTTGAGCGTGTCGGTTGCGCCACTGCCGGACAGGATCCAGCAGCTGGAGCAGCGCGACCCCGAAAACGTCACCTTCACCCAGGCGGCCAAGCTGGTGGGCATGGGCGCCAGCGTGGCCGAGCTGACCGAAAGCTGCGGCCTGACCCAGGCCGAGGCCGAACTGATGAGCAAGCTGCACCGCAACGGTTGATACAGGTGCCATCAGTGAGGGCTGGCCTGGGTCGCCAATGGGCTTGAGGGCAACCATTGGCGAGCCGAGCGCTGCCGCAACGCAGTAGCGGGCAAACCGCCTCAGGTGCTGCTCCAGGAATGGTTGCCACCCACCTTGGCAAAGCGGTTGAGCGGCAGCAGGCTGCGCACGGCCTGCTGGCTGCGATGCGGGTCGATGAACGGGTGGTCGTTGACCAGCGGCACGCTCCAGAAGTTGAATATCTGGCGCAACGTACGCAGCCCCGGCAAATGCCGGTCGACCACATCGCTGAGCAGGGCTGGGCCTGTGAGGTAGCTGAGGCGGTTGGCGTAGCGATAGAAGTTCGCCGGGTCTTCAGCCAGGCTGGGCCTGTTGTCGTAGAAGTCCGGGTTGGTCTGGAAGCGCGCATGCATTTCTTCGGAAATCGCCTCCAGCGTCGGGTTGCCGGCGTGGCTGCCGATCAGGCTGGTGTTGTACAGGCAGTTCATGCCCAGCTTTTCGTTGGACATGGGCGGGGACAGTAGCAAGCCTTCCGGGGTGGTGCGCAGTTCGACCTGGTCGATGGCCTCGCCGGGCCTGCCGACAGGTTGCCCGTCGACGATGCGCGGGTATTCACCCACCGCCAGCAAGGTATCGTCGATGTCCATGTACAGGCCCCCTTGGTGGTACAGCATCGGGTAGCGCAGCACGTCGGAGGCCGAGGCGTAATTGGTGGCGATACCCCCATTGCCGTCCAGGGCAGCTTCGTACTGGGCGTAATACCTGCTCTGGCGGAAAGCCCTGAAAAAGGCCTGTTCTTCCAAAGGCAGCACCTGCAAGCCAGGCGCGTACTCGGCCAACCGCCGTAAGTTTTCGCCATAAACCTCGGGCGCGGCGCTGGAGAGGAACAGGCGCAGGGTATATTCGCTGTGTTCGAGCCGCCTGGCATTCTGGCCGAGGTTGGCCAGCAGCTGCCGGCTGATGAGCTTGTCTCCTACCCACAGGCACGACACCTTCTTCGCAATCGGTGCGCTGTTGGCGGGTAAAGAGGGTATTTCCACCGGCAAAGCAAGCTCGACGCCGAGCGCCCGCAGGGTGCGGCTGCGCATGGCGTGGGTCACCACACGGCGGGCGGGTGCCGGTTGCAGGTTGCTGCTGCCGGCGGCGGCAAGGTAGCCTGGCGGGTCGATTGCGTTGCGCGCCTGGTCGGGTATGAACACGTCCCGTTCGAGGTCGTACACCATGTTTTCGGTATAGTTATCGATTTGCCCCTGAAGGCTGTCGAAGCCACCCGTGTAGGCCGGCACGCGGATTATCGAGTCGGCCACGGCCTGGTCGCCGCCGGTCACGGGCGGGATAGCGTCAGGCATGTGGAAGTAGCGCACGCCCTCGGGCTCTGGGAAGCGGGGCGGGGAAAGGGGGCTCAACGGGTAACCGAGCTGTTCGTTCAAGCGCACCGGCATGACGAACGCATCCTGCTTGAACTCGAACAATGCCTTGGCCTTGCTGGCGCCGGCGATGGCCAGCGGCACGGCATTGAACAGGCCCCAGGTAATATTGCCGACACCGGCTTCCTGGTCCTTCAATGACTTGCCGTTGATTGCCTGGTCCAGACCCAGGCCCAGCTGCGCGATGCCGCCGGCTGCCAACAGCGGTGCCAGGCCTGGTACCACCAGGCACAACGGCGCCAGCAGGTTGAGTGTGGTGGTCAGGTAACCGAGCCATCGGGCCTTGCTGACCTGGCTGTCGCGGGTAATGAGGAAATCGGCATCATCGTAACTGCGCTGGCGCTGGCGTTCGGCCAGCGCCTGGAACAGGTCACCGGTTATCTTCGGGTTGTATTTGCCAGGTCGGTAGTTGACATAGGTCCGCGGTGGCCAGATGCCGTCGTCGTTGAAGTAGCCGTGCTCGGGTGGCAACCGATGGCTGGCGGGGTACGCCGCCAGGCCTTCCAGGGCGGTATCCAGGCCGCTGAAGTCAAGGCCTTGCGGGCGGTCGGCCAAGCGAAAGTGCTGCTTCAGGGCCAACCGCCTGGCGGGCTCCTTGCACTGTTGCCCGATCCAGTCCTTCATGGCGTTTTCGCTGGCAAATTCCAGCAGCGGCGAGCTGTTGCCGGGGATGTACAACAGGGTCAGGCCGCTGGCCTTGTCGTTCAGATACAGGATGTCGGTAGCGGCGTAGCCGTAGATGCTGAGGGTGCTCAGGCGTACATTGGCGCCCGGCGGCATCAGCCCGCCAGCCCGCCATGCCAGCTGCCTGGCCGCTTCGCTGAGGCTGCCTTCGCCGACCTGCCTGTTGCAGGCGGCAATGAAGTTGAGTTTGCTGACCAGGCGGTGATCGGGCAAATGGTCGCGCCAGTAGCGGTCGAGCTGCGCCTTGAACGGCGCATGGAAATCCAGTTCGTGGATGAATTGCTGAAAGGCCTCGGCAGCGATCGGCAGGTGCGTCGAGGCGTCATACCGTTGTGGCTTGGTGCGGCGGAACAGGCCATTGAACACCGAGTAGGCGGCGCCCTGATGGATGATGCCAGGCGCAGGCAGGGTTTCGACCAGCCGCAGCGGGCCATTGGGCAGCCTGCCAGCCCAAGGTGCGCGAAGCAGGTCACCGAACAGGTCGTTGTCGGATTCGCCTTGCCAGTTGCTTAGCAATGCCTGCGGCAAGCTCAGGCACTGGGTGATGGCAGCGAGATGGCCGCCGCTGCCATCCGGGCAGTAGTGCAGGGTGACGATATCGATCTGTTCGGGGTCGACGTCATGGCCTCGCTGCTTGAGCCATTGGCCGATGGCCCGGTTGGCTTCGCGGTCCGGACGGGGGATATGGCTGAGATGATCGCGGACGTAATTCACGCCAGCGGTGTTGATGCGGCTGGTGGGCATGGTATTCGCCTTGCTCGTTGAAAGAACGGCAAGGGTGAACGGCTGGCGTGGCCAGCGGTGGTAGATAACTACCGGCGCTCATCCGCAGGCAACAGGGCGGTTACCGGAGTGATGTCGCGTGGCGTGCCGGGTTCGTCGCTGAAGCCCGCCGGCACTTTGCCGCGCAGCTGCCAGGCGAAAGCGATGATCTCGGCAATGGTCAGGTACAGCGCCTCGGGGATCTGCTCGCCCAGTTCCAGGCGTGCCAGCAGCCGCACCAGTTCGGCGTTTTCATAGATCGGCACTTCATGTTCACGGGCGAGTGCCAGGATGGCCTCGGCCAGTGCGTCATCGCCCTTGGCGCTGAGGGTAGGGGCTTGCTCGCCGTCATAGCTCAGGGCGATGGCCTGGCGGGGATGTTGGCCGCTCATGCGTTTTCGTCCACCCAGCGTTGTTCTACCCGGGTGCGCGGCCCTTGTGGTGGCGTACCGGGGTGGCACGCCAGGTCGTCGACATCCAGGCCTCGGGCCAGCAGCCGTTGGCGCAGGCTGGCAAGTTCGGTTTCGATCAGCCGCGCGGTTTGCTCGCGCTCCGCCCACAACTGGCCGCTCAAACGGCCTTGGCTCAACTGCGCCTGCACCTGCAAGGGGCCCAGGGGCGAGAGGTCGAAGGCCAGTTCGATGCGCCATAGCGCTTGCAACGGGTCTTGTGCTTCGTGCTGGCGGTCGGCCTGTTGTTGTGGCGTTTCCTCGCGCTGCAGCCTCACCTGCAAAGGTATGAACTCCTGGCCTTGACGGATCGGCACCTCGGTCTGCCAGGTGGTCTGCAGGTTGCCGTTTTCCAGGGTGCCGGTCTGTTGCAGGCTGCTCATGGCGTGGCTTTGCAAGCGCGATACCGCTGCGGCGGCGAGGCGCAAGAGCTGTTGCAGGTCGCCCTCGTCGGCCATGGCCGCCAGCAGCCGCGCCGGTAGCGGAAACGCGCCAGGCTGCGGCTTGGGGCTGACCCGTTCGAGCATGCCCAGTGCCGTGCGCGCCATTGCCGGCATGGTCACGGCCAGGCTGGCGGGCGCCAGGCCGGGGGGGCCGGGCAAGCTGGCCGGGGCCTGGCTGATCAGCCGCAGCAAGTGTGCCTTGAGGTCGCTGGCGATGCCGCTGGCGGGGCCGCTCAGCAACTTGGCCTCAAGAAACGCACCGCTGTTGTTCAGGGCTTGGGCCAGCGTCCTGGCATCGCCCAGTTGCCTTGCCTCTGGCAGGCTGGCCAGCAGGCGCTCGGCGCTGGCACGCAGCTCGCTATCGACGCCGGAGGCATGGGTCAGCTGTTGCAGGGCCTGGAGCAGGCCGGGCAGCGAAGCCTGGCGGTTCTGCTGGGCCTGCAACTGCTGGGCGATGCTGAGCTGCTCTTGCCGGCCGCTGAGCGGTACGAAACGCAGCGATTGGTCACCCTGCACCTGGGCGCTGAGCAGGCTGCCGATAGCCAGCGGCCGCGGGCTGTCGACAGCCAGGGTAGCCCCGGCCTGGGCGCTGTCGAGCAGGCTGACCAATGCCCGGTAAACGGCCGGTTGCCCGACTGCCTGGGGTAACAGCTGGTTGGTCAGCACCTTGCCCTGCAGTAGCGTGCCGACCGGTACCTTGCTGGTGTCCAGGCGGGTGAGGGTGGCGACCTGGCTGGCGCTTGCCTGTTGCAGCAGGATGGCCAGGCGGTCGCTTTCGGTCTGGCTGACGGTGACCTGGCTCCCCTGTGGCAGGGGCTGGCTTGCGCTGGCCTGGAGCTGCGTCTGCACGCCATCTGCGCGCACCAGGCGCAGCACCAGTTGAAAGTCCTGGCCGGTCTGGCGCAACGACATGACCTCGGCTTGCGCGGTCTCGCCGGGGGCCAGCAAACCGGGCAGCGGCTGGATCAGGCGCAGCAGTTCGCCAGTCATGCCGGCTTTCATGGCTTGGCTGGTGATTGCGTTCTGTGCGCTGAGGCTATTGATTTCGGTCATGATCCTGTACAGCCTGTAGAGCCCGCCCTCTCGGCACCATGGTGGCGCATGCACGACGCCTGCCACGCATCGTTGCCAGTATAACGGCCGCGAAGCCGTCGACTTGAGAAGCACAGAGAGGGTTGGCCTGAGTGCCGGGCCTCCGGCCAACCCGGTGGCAATGCTCTGCTAGGCTCTGTGTGAAAAGCCTTGATACTCGGTGATGCTGCGTTGAAAACAGCCTCGGAATGCTCATTTACAACCCGTAAACTCCGCTTCCTCGGCTGTTTTCGCCTTGCCTGACCTTCGTCTCAAGACTTTTCACACAGACCCTAGGCTCTGTACGAAAAGCCTTGATACTTGTTCATGCTGCGTTGAAAACAGCCTCGGAATGCTCATGTACTCCAGTACACTCCGCTTCCTCGGCTGTTTTCGCCTTGCCTGACCTTCGTCTCAAGACTTTTCATACGGAGCCTAGTGGTTCAGGTGCCGCCAACCGAACCCTTTGTTCACCCGGACTATCCGTGATACGCGGAACATCGATTGCAGCGTGGCCTGCAGCTCGGCTTCCGACACCGGATGCAAGTCTGCCCCCAGTAATGTGGGCGTGCTCAGCAGCGGGCAGCTCAGCAGTTTGTAGATTTGCCGCATTTGCCTGTGTGCAGGCAGGGCCCTGTCGACGACATCATTGAACATACCGACACCGGTCAACTCGTTCAGTGCCTTGGTGTAGCTCGCGTATTTGGGCGCATGCGAGCCGCCGAGCGGCCAGTGCTGTTTCTGTGTGAAAAAGCCTGGGCGAGCGTCCAGGCGCAGTTCCATTTCGTCGAGCACCTGGCGCAGGGTCGGGTTCCCCGGATGGCTACCCATCACGCTGGTGTTATAGAGCTGGTGGATGCTCCTGAATGGGTTCGAGGTGGGTTGCTCCAGCAACAGCCCATTGCGGGCGACGTTCAACGGCACATTGCCGATCCAGTCGTGGGGTGCGCTGGTGTTGATGATACCTGCCGCGGCAGGATGCCCGGCCGGGGCCAGCAAGTCATTGTTGATGTCCATGTACAAGCCGCCTTCGTGGTACAGCGCATGGTACTTCAGCATGTCATTGGCTGCTGTCAGATGAGAGCGTCCGGGCTCGGGGCCCTCCATGGCCGCAGCGTAGTAACGCCGGGAATACCCCATGTTGCGGTAGAACTCCTGTTGTTCGAGGACCCGTACCTGCAAGTCGGGGGCGGCGCTGGCCAGCGCGCGGCTATTGATTGCGAAGGCGTCGTAGCTTGCGTTGGACAGGTAGAGGACGTGGGTGAAGCCGGCGTCGTTGAGCAGCCTGCCGTTACGGCCGATCTGTTCCAGCAGCGCCGGTGAGATGAGGTCACGGCCAGGCCAGGTATGGATGACTTTGCTGGGAATGGGCAGCTGATCGCCTTGGGTGACCCGTGGCACTTCGACGGGCAGCGGTAGCTTGATGCCCAGGCTGCGCAACGTGCGTTCACGCATGGCATCGGTCACCTGACGGGGGCCGTTGATCTCGGGTTGATAGCGGTTCAATTGCGCGTTCTCGGCGATGAAACGGGCCGGAGCAACGTCGCCAACGTCGCTGGATCTGACGAATGCGTCTGCATCCAGATCATAGACATAGTCGGTCTCTGGATGACGCACGTCGATCAGGCTGTCCATGCCGGTGTGAGTGGTTTGTCGGCTGATGACCGTCTCGGGGCTGTGCGGCAATGGTTCCACGGCAACCGGCTGCTCGAAATACTTGTGGAAGTTGCTGCCACCCCAGTGCGGCCTGGGCGCTCGGGTCGGGCTGAGTGGGTAGCCGATCTGGCCGTTGATCCTGCGCGGGAAGATGAAGCCGTCGAACTGGGCGCGGAATAATCGTTTGCTGCCACTCCATCCCGCGTTTACCAGTGGTGCTGCACACAATGCACCGAAGGCGACGTTGCTGGCACCGTCCAGTTTGTCTTGCAGGCTCCTGCCATTGATGACCTCATCCAGGCCCAAGCCAAGCTGGGCAATGCCGCCAACCGCAACCACCCATCCCAAGCCCGGTACGAGCAGCGACAAAGGCGCCAGCAGGTTCAGCGAAAGGTTCAGGTAACCGCGCCATTTCGCCTTGATGACGTCGCTGTTGGTGGTGATCAGGTAGCGTGCGTCGTCATAGCTACGTTGTTTGTGCCGCAAGGCGATATGTTTGAACAGACCGTCGGTTATCACCGGGCTGTATTCGTCGACCTTGTAGTTGATGTACTCGGTTGACCAGCCGCGCGATGGAATGATCACGTTGTTCACCTGCACATACTGGGTACCGTGGTAACTGGCCAGGCCTTCCAGCGTGGCTTGCAGGCCGGAGTAGCCAAGCCCGCTCTGCAAGTCGTCCAGGCGGAAATGCGCCATCAGTGCCTTGCAAGGCTCGGCAGCCCTGCATTGCTCCACCAGCCAGGACTTCATGGCCTCCTGGTTCTGGAACTCATGCAGGGGGGACGAGTTGCCGGGGATATACAGCAGGGTCAGGCCCGAGGCGCGATCGCTGAGGCAGGCAATGTCAGTGGCGACATAACCATAGAAGTTCAGCATGCGGGCTTCGACCAGGCTGTCCTGGGCGGGGGCTGCGCCGTCATCGATGGCGATACCGGCCGAGCGCCAGGCAAGCTGGCAACCGGCTTTGCTCAGGCTGCCTTCCGCGACCTGCTTGTTACACGCAGCGATGAAGTTCACCTGGGCCAGCATGGCGAAATCATCGAACTGCTGCAGCCAATAGTCGTTCAGCTGGCTGAAGAATGCGTCTTCGATATCCAGCGCCCAGATGAATTGCTGAAACGCTTGCAGGTCCGCGGCGATTTGCGCCTCGCGGGCATACTGCATCGGGTCGGTTTTACGGAACAGGCCTTGGTACACCGCATAGTCTTGCAGTTCGCCCTCCTGGGGCAGCCGATCGACGATATGCACCTGGGCACTGGAAAAGGCTTGCGACCAGCTCGTCTGCGGCAGGCTCCATTCCTTGAACAACCCTATCAGGTCAAGGGCGACAAGCGCCCCTGGGCGGCCAAGCGCGGTGCTGGCGGCGCTTTGCAGGTCGATGGATGGCGCCTGCCACTTCGACAACAAGGCCTGACTGAGTGGCATTTCCTCCACCACCTGGGCTAGCCAGCCCCCCTTGGGGTCGGGCTTGTAATGCAAGGTAACGGCAACTGTCGTGTCGGGATCGAGATCGGTGCCGTGGGTTTTCGCCCATTGGCGTATTTTTTCTGCAGCAATTCGATCGGGGCGAGGGATGGCGCTGAGGTGGTTGCGCGTCTGTTCAGCCGCTAACGGGTGCAAGTAAGTGTTCATGTCTAGACCTGCCAGTTGATGGAACTGGCATGGTCGGGCCAGGCCGGGCAGGCCTGGGGGTATGTATTTATGTGGCTTGGCAGGCCGGGACTATTGATTTCAGTCATGATTGTATACAACCTGTTGAGCCTGCCCTCTTGGCAGCGCGACGGTGCATGTAATAATGCCGACCGCCCGTCGTTGCCGGTATAACGGCAGCGCCGGGCGATACCGCCCCTGAAGCCCTGTACAGATAAGGCGAAACCGTGACCCTTCACCTCCAAGCCGCAGGCCTGGCCTGCGAGCGCGACCGGCGCCTCTTGTTCGAGCAGCTGGCGTTCGAACTGCGGCCCGGCGACATGCTGCAGATCAGTGGCCCCAACGGCAGCGGCAAGACCAGCCTGCTGCGCCTGCTGGCCGGCCTGATGCAGCCGACGGCCGGGCACATCCTGCTGGACGGCAAGCCGCTGTCCGAGCAGCGCCATGCCCTGGCCAGTATCCTGCTGTGGATCGGCCACGCGGCCGGCATCAAGGACCTGCTCAGCGCTGAAGAGAACCTCACCTGGCTGTGTGCGCTGCACCAGCCGGCCAGCCGCGAGGCAATCTGGAATGCGCTGCAGGCTGTGGGCCTGCGCGGTTTCGAAGATGTGTCCTGCCACACCCTGTCGGCAGGCCAGCAGCGCCGCGTGGCGTTGGCCCGGCTGTACCTGGCCAGCCCGCCGCTATGGATTCTCGACGAACCTTTCACCGCCCTCGACAAGCAAGGCGTGGCGCAGCTTGAAGCGCACCTGGCGGCGCACTGCGAGCAGGGCGGTACGGTGGTGCTGACCACCCACCACACGCTGGCGCGCAAGCCCTCCGGCTACCGTGAACTGAACCTGGGGCAATGGGCAGCATGAGCGTATTCGTCCTGTTGTTGCGCCGCGAAGCGCGGCTGCTGTTCCGCCGCCCGGCCGAGCTGGCCAACCCGCTGGTGTTCTTTGCCATCGTGGTGGCGTTGTTCCCGCTGGCGGTCGGCCCGGAAAGCCAATTGTTGCAAACCTTGTCGCCAGGCCTGGTCTGGGTGGCGGCACTGCTCGCGGTACTGCTGTCGCTGGACGGCCTGTTCCGCAGTGATTTCGAGGACGGCTCGCTGGAACAATGGGTGCTGTCGCCGCATCCGCTGGCGTTGCTGGTGCTGGCCAAGGTGCTGGCGCACTGGATCTTTTCCGGGCTGGCACTGGTATTGTTGGCGCCGCTGCTGGCGCTGATGCTGGGGCTGCCAAGCCATTGCCTGCCGGTGCTGCTCGGCTCGCTGCTGCTGGGCACGCCGGTCCTGAGCCTGCTGGGCGCCGTCGGCGCGGCGCTGACGGTCGGGCTGAAGCGCGGCGGTTTGCTGCTGGCATTGCTGATTCTGCCGTTGTATATCCCTGTATTGATCCTGGGCAGTGGTGCGTTGCAAGCGGCATTGCAGAATATGCCGGCAACCGGCCACCTGCTCTGGCTGGCCAGCCTCACCGCCCTGGCCGTGACCCTGGCACCCTTTGCGATAGCGGCCGGCCTGAAGATCAGCGTCGGCGAATAACGAGTCCCGGGCTTCCAAGCCCGGCCAATACCCTGGATGTACCCTGATGAAAATAAGCTGGACGTGGTTCCACAAGCTGGGCTCCCCGAAATGGTTCTATGCCATCAGCGGCCGCATGCTGCCGTGGCTTGCCGGCGCTGCCGTGCTGCTGTTGCTGGTCGGCATCACCTGGGGCCTGGCGTTCGCCCCCCAGGACTACCAGCAGGGCAACAGCTTCCGCATCATCTACATCCACGTGCCAGCAGCGATGCTGGCGCAATCCTGCTACGTGCTGCTGGCCGTGGCCGGGGTGGTGGGGCTGGTGTGGAAGATGAAACTGGCCGACGTCGCCCTGCAGTGCGCCGCACCGATTGGCGCCTGGATGACCGCCGTGGCGCTGGTTACCGGTGCCATCTGGGGCAAGCCGACCTGGGGCAGCTGGTGGGTCTGGGATGCGCGGCTGACGTCCATGCTCATCCTGTTGTTCCTGTACTTCGGCATTATTGCGTTGGGCCAGGCGATCAGTAATCGTGACAGTGCGGCCAAGGCCTGTGCGGTGCTGGCGATCGTCGGCGTGGTGAACATCCCGATCATCAAGTATTCGGTGGAGTGGTGGAACACCCTGCACCAGGGCGCCACTTTCACCCTCACGGAAAAACCGGCGATGCCTGCTGAAATGTGGCTGCCGTTGCTGTGCACGGCGCTGGGCTTCTACTGCTTCTTTGGCGTGGTGCTGCTGCTGCGCATGCGCCTGGAAGTGCTCAAGCGCGAAGCTCGCGCCAGTTGGGTCAAGGAGGAAATATTGAACAGCCTGGGGCGGAGGGCCGCACCATGAGTTTTGCCACCTTCGGTGACTTTCTCGCCATGGGCCAGCATGGCCTGTACGTGTGGACGGCCTATGGCATCTGCCTGGCAGTGCTGGCGCTGAATGTTGCCGCACCCGTGCTGGCCCGCCGTCGCTACCTGCAAGATGAGGCGCGTCGTTTGCGCCGGGAGAACAACCAGTGAATCCGCAGCGCAAGAAACGCCTGTTGCTCATCGTCGGCCTGCTGGTCGGCGTCGGGGTTGCCGTCGGCTTTGCCTTGAGCGCATTGCAGCAGAACATCAACCTGTTCTACACCCCGACCCAGATCGCCAACGGCGAGGCACCGCTGGATACGCGCATTCGCGCCGGCGGCATGGTCGAGAAGGGCTCGGTGCAGCGTTCTGCCGATTCGCTCGACGTGCGCTTCGTGGTCACCGACTTCAACAAGTCCGTGCCGATCACCTACCGCGGCATCCTCCCGGACCTGTTCCGTGAAGGGCAAGGCATCGTCGCCCTCGGCAAGCTCAACGGCGACGGCGTGGTGGTCGCCGACGAGGTGCTGGCCAAGCACGACGAGAAATACATGCCGCCCGAAGTGACCAAGGCCCTGAAGGAAAGCGGCCAGGCGGCTGGCGGCATGGAGGCCAGGCCATGAACGCGGCGCTGGTGATCCCCGAACTTGGCCAGCTGGCGATGATCCTGGCGATCTGCTTTGCCGTCGTGCAGGCCACGCTGCCACTGCTGGGCGCGTGGCGTAACGACAGCCTGTGGATGAGCCTGGCGCGCCCGGCGGCCTGGGGCCAGTTCGCGTTCCTGGCCTTTGCCTTCGCCTGCCTGACCCACGCGTTCATGACCGACAACTTCTCGGTCGCCTACGTGGCCAGCAACTCCAACAGCGCCTTGCCGTGGTACTACAAGTTCAGCGCCGTCTGGGGCGCCCACGAAGGCTCGTTGCTGCTGTGGGCGTTGATCCTCGGCGGCTGGACCTTTGCCGTGTCGATCTTCTCGCGCCAGCTGCCACAGGTGATGCTGGCCCGTGTGCTGGCGGTGATGGGCATGATCAGCGTCGGCTTCCTGAGCTTCCTGATCATCACCTCCAATCCGTTCCAGCGCCTGTTGCCGCAGGTGCCGAGCGATGGCCGCGACCTCAACCCGCTGCTGCAGGACTTCGGCCTGATCGTCCACCCACCGATGCTGTACATGGGCTACGTCGGTTTCTCGGTGGCCTTTGCCTTCGCCATCGCCGCGCTGCTCGGCGGGCGCCTGGATGCCGCCTGGGCGCGCTGGTCGCGGCCGTGGACCATCGTCGCCTGGGCTTTCCTCGGCGTGGGGATCACCCTTGGTTCGTGGTGGGCCTATTACGAACTGGGTTGGGGCGGCTGGTGGTTCTGGGACCCGGTCGAGAACGCCTCGTTCATGCCCTGGCTGGTGGGCACCGCGTTGATCCACTCGCTGGCGGTGACGGAAAAGCGCGGGGTGTTCAAGAGCTGGACCGTGCTGCTGGCGATTGCCGCGTTCTCGCTGAGCCTGCTGGGTACCTTCCTGGTCCGCTCCGGCGTGCTGACCTCGGTGCATGCGTTCGCCGCCGACCCGGCGCGTGGTGTGTTCATCCTGATCTTCCTGCTGTTCGTGGTCGGCGGTTCGCTGACCTTGTTCGCCGTGCGCGCGCCGGTGGTCAAGAGCCAGGTCGGCTTTGCCCTGTGGTCGCGGGAAACGTTGCTGCTGGCCAACAACCTGATCCTGGTGGTGGCTGCTTCGATGATCCTGCTCGGCACCTTGTACCCGTTGGTGCTTGACGCCCTCAGCGGGGCCAAGCTGTCGGTCGGGCCGCCGTACTTCGATGCCTTGTTCCTGCCGTTGATGGCGCTGCTGATGGTGGTGCTGGGCGTGGGCGTGGTGGTGCGCTGGAAAGACACCCCGGGCAAGTGGCTGGCGAGCATGATGACCCCGGTATTGATCGGCAGCGCAGTGCTGGCGCCGCTCGCCGGCTTCATCGTCGATGATTTCGACTGGCCAGCGCTGAGCGCCTTCGCTTTGGCTGCCTGGGTGGTGCTCGGTGGGTTGCGCGACATCTTCGACAAGACCCGCCACAAAGGCCTGGTCAAAGGCGTGCGGGGCCTTTCGCGCAGCTACTGGGGCATGCAGCTGGCGCACCTGGGCCTGGCGGTGTGTGCCTTGGGCGTGGTGCTGTCGAGCAACAACAGCGCCGAGCGCGACCTGCGCATGGCACCGGGCGAAAGCGTCGAGCTGGGCGGTTATCACTTCCTGTTCGAAGGCGCCAGGCACTACGAAGGGCCGAACTTCATCTCCGACAAGGGCACCATCGTGGTCAGCCGCGATGGCCGCGAAGTGACCACCCTGCACCCGGAAAAGCGCCTGTACAGCGTGCAGCAGTCGATGATGACCGAAGCCGGCATCGACGCCGGCTTCACCCGCGACCTGTATGTTGCCCTCGGCGAGCCGCTGGAAAACGGCGCCTGGGCAGTGCGCGTGCATATCAAGCCTTATGTCCGCTGGATCTGGCTGGGCGGTCTGCTGACCGGCCTGGGCGGGTTGCTGGCGGCCCTCGACCGGCGCTACCGCGTCAAGGTCAAGACCCGGGTGCGTGAAGCCCTGGGCGTGTCTGGAGCAGCTGCATGAAGCGTTGGATCATGGTGGTGCCATTGGTGGTGTTCCTGCTGATGGCGGTTGTCCTCTACAAGGGGCTGTTCCTCAAGCCCGACGAGCTGCCGTCGGCAATGATCGGCAAGCCGTTCCCGGCGTTTTCCCTGGCCTCGACCCAGGGCGACCGTACCCTGACCCAGGCTGACTTGCAGGGCCGCCCGGCGCTGGTCAACGTGTGGGCGACCTGGTGCCCGTCGTGCAAGGTCGAACACCCGTACCTCAACCAGCTGGCCGAGCAGGGCGTGGTGATCCACGGCATCAACTACAAGGACGACAACGCCGCGGCACAGAAGTGGCTGGCCGAGTTCCACAACCCGTACCAGCTGGACATCCGTGACGAACAGGGCAGCCTGGGCCTGGACCTGGGCGTGTACGGCGCGCCGGAAACCTTCCTGATCGACGCCAAGGGCATCATCCGCTACAAGCACGTCGGCATCGTCGATGCCACGGTATGGCGCGAACAGCTGGCACCGCTGTACCAGGGCCTGGTCGACGAGGCCAGGCCATGAAGCGCTGGTTGGCAGCGGCCGTGCTGGGCATGAGCCTGGCCGGTGTGGCCAAGGCGGCCATCGATACCTACCAGTTCCGCGATGACGCCGAGCGCGAGCGTTACCAGCAGCTGACCAAGGAACTGCGTTGCCCCAAGTGCCAGAACCAGGACATCGCCGACTCCAACGCACCGATCGCCGCCGACCTGCGCCGCGAAATCTTCCGCATGCTCGGCGAAGGCAAGAGCAACCAGCAGATCGTCGACTTCATGGTCGACCGCTATGGCGACTTCGTGCGCTACAAGCCGGCACTCAGTGGCCGCACCTGGTTGCTCTGGTTCGGCCCGGGGATCTTGCTGGTCGGTGGCTTCGTGGTGCTGGCGGTGATCGTGCGCCGTCGCCGTGGTTCGGCCACCCAGGCTGCGCAGGAGCTGTCCTTCGAAGAACGCGAGCGTCTCGCCAAACTGCTGGAAAAAGAACAGACCCATGACTGAATTCTGGCTTAGTGCGGGCCTGCTGCTGCTCGCTGCCATCGGCTTTCTGCTGATCCCGATCCTGCGTGGCCGTCGCCAGCAGCAGGAAGAAGACCGCACCGCCCTGAACGTGGCGCTGTACCAGGAGCGTATCGCCGAACTGGCGGCGCAGCAGGCCGCTGGCGTGCTCGACGACGCGCAGATGGCCAAGGGCCGCGACGAAGCCGCCCGCGAGCTGCTGGCGGATACCGACGGTGTCGAACCTGCGCGTCAGGGCCACCTGGGCAAGGCGTTGCCAGTGCTGGCGGCGCTGCTGGTGCCGCTGATGGCGCTGGGGCTGTACCTGCATTTTGGCGCGGCGGACAAGGTGGCGCTGACCCAGGAGTTCGCCGAGGCGCCGAAGTCGATGGAAGAAATGACGACGCGCCTGGAGCGGGTGGTGCAGGCCCAGCCGGATTCGGCCGAGGCGGTGTACTTCCTGGGGCGTGCCTACATGGCCGAACAGCGCCCGGCCGACGCCGCGCGCACCTTCGAGCGCGCGGTGGCCTTGGCCGGGCGCCAGCCTGAATTGCTCGGGCAGTGGGCCCAGGCCTTGTACTTCGCGGCTGGCAAGCAATGGAGCGGGCAGTTGCAGGCGCTGACGGACGAAGCACTGAAAGCCGACCCCAACGAAGTGACCAGCCTGGGGCTGCGTGGTATCGCTGCGTTCGAGGGCGAGCGTTACCAGGAAGCGATCGATTACTGGAAGCGCTTGCTGGCGCAACTGCCGGAAGGCGACGCATCGCGTGCGGCCCTGCAAGGTGGCATCGATCGCGCTGCCGAGCGCCTGGGTGGTTCGCCGGGCCAGGCCGCGCAAGCCGCGCCGGTGGCGGCGCGCCTGAAGGTGCGGGTGGAGCTGGCTGCGGCGTTGAAAGACAAGGTTCGGGCGAACGACACGGTGTTCATCTTCGCCCGCGCCAGCAATGGGCCGCCGATGCCGTTGGCGGCCAAGCGGGTGACGGTGGCGCAGTTGCCGATCGAGGTGGAATTGTCCGATGCTGACGCAATGATGCCGCAGATGAAACTGTCCGACTTTGCCGAAGTCCAACTGGTTGCACGTGTCTCGCGCGCTGGCCAGCCTACCCATGGCGAGTGGATTGGCCAGGGCGCGCCACTGCCCAGCGCCACCCAGGCGACCCAGCACCTGACCATCGACAGCCCCGACCCGTAAGAGAGCAATGCCATGCACAGCACCGTCCGCCTGACCCTGATCACCCTGGCCCTGGGTTTGTCTGCGTGTACGGTGCATGAGCCGTACGAGCAGCCGGAGCCGCCGATCGAGCGGTTGCCGCAGCAGGGGCCGGTGGTCAAGCCGGTGCCGGGTGGGCAACCGTCCACTGCGCCGAGCAAGCCGGCGGCCATCCCCAAGCCGATGCCGCGGACTTCGGCCAGCTTCGCGCCACCGCCTGGCGGGGCGAGCCATTGGGACCCGAAACTGGGTGTATATGTGCTTGAGAAGCAACCCAATACCTTCTACCGCCAGCGTACCTACTACCGGTTCGATAACGGCTGGAGTTGGTCGCTGAGCCCGAATGGGCCTTGGCAGGAAACGGACAGCAGTGGCGTGCCGGGTGGCTTGGGACGCGCATTCGCGCAGTAGTTGCAGCGTTAACGTTGCTTCTTGCTTCTTGCTTCTTGCTTCTTGCTTCTTGCTTTTTGCTTTTTGCTTTTGCTTTTGCTTCTAAGCGCGCAATAGTTCAGGCGCCGCCGAATGCGACTTCAGTAGGCCGAGCGAAGGGCTTGCGGAGGGAGGTGACGGGCATCCATGCCCGTCACCTCCCTCCGCAAGCCCTTCGCTCGGCCTACTGAAGTCGCGAAGATCAAGATCAAGATCAAGATCAAGATCAAGATCAAGATCAAGATCAAGATCAAGATCAAGATCAAAAGCAGAGCAGAGCAGAGCAAGAGCAAGAGTAGGAAGCCATGTTGAGCAGAACAGTGCAGTTCTGCCTCATTATTTCGGTTGACTGTACTGGTCGGTGATTCCGCATAATGCCACCTCGAACTGATCCGGAGGTGGCATGCGCAAGACAGTCCTGGTCCTGGTAGAAACCGTCGACGATTACCTGCCCCTGCTGGAGCAGGCTGGCTATCAGCTGATTCGTGCCCCCACACCGCAACTGCGCGCCGAGGCCATTCGGCAGCACGCCGATGAAATCGATGCGGTTCTCACCCGCGGCCCGCTGGGCCTGACAGCCGCCGAAATCCAAACCCTGCGCCGATTACAGATCATCTGCGTGATCGGCGCCGGCTACGAGCAGGTCGATCTGGCCGCCGCCGCCGCCCGCGGCATCACCGTCACCAACGGTGCCGGGGCCAATGCCAACGCGGTCGCGGACCACGCCATGGCCTTGCTGTTGGCGTTGTTGCGCGACATCCCCCGCGCCGATGCCAGTATCCGCCACGGCGAATGGAACCGAGTGATCAGCCCCTCGGTGACCGGCAAGCGCCTGGGCATTCTCGGCCTCGGTGCGGTCGGGCAGGCTATCGCCAGGCGCGCCCATCAGGGCTTCGACATGCCCATCAGCTACCACAGCCGCACGCCACGCCAAGATCTGCCCTACACCTGGTACGACAGCCCGCTGCACCTGGCCGAGGCCGTCGACATTCTGCTGGTGGCTACCCCCGGCGGTGCCGAGACCCGCCATCTGGTCGATGCCGCGGTGCTCGATGCGCTGGGCACCAAGGGCTACCTGGTAAACATCGCCCGCGCCAGCGTGGTCGACACCCAGGCGCTGGTTGCCGCCCTGCAGCAGGGGCGGCTGGCCGGTGCCGCGCTCGATGTGTTCGATGACGAGCCGCAGGTGCCCGATGCGCTCAAGGCCCTCGGCAATACCGTGCTCACGCCCCATGTAGCCGGCCAGTCGCCAGAGGCGGCACGCGACACGGTAACCTTGGTGCTGCGCAACTTGCAGGCGTTCTTTGCCGGTGAGCCGGTGCTGACCCCCGTTCTACCTTGACCCATTCGATATCCCCGGCACTGCCCGGCCCATAAGGAGCGTTTGCATGCAACTCGAGATCTTCCAGGTCGATGCCTTTTCCGACAAGCCTTTCGGTGGCAACCCGGCCGCTGTAGTCCCGCTGGAAAGCTGGTTGCCGGATGAGGTACTGCAGCGCATCGCAGAAGAGAACAACCTGTCGGAAACCGCCTATTTCGTGCGTAACGGTGAAGCCTTCGACCTGCGATGGTTCACCCCGACCGTGGAAGTCGACCTGTGCGGCCATGCCACCCTGGCGTCAGCCTATGTGCTTTTCGAACAGTTGGGCGAGCAGGCGCAGGTGCTGCGCTTCAACACCCGCAGTGGCGAGCTGCGTGTCAGCCGCAGCGGCGATGGGCTGTTGGCCATGGACTTTCCAGCCAGGCAACCGGCCGCCGTGGAACTTCCCACGGGCCTGCTGCAGGCGCTCGGGCTGAGCCAGGCGCAAGCAGTGTTCCGCAGCGATGACTATGTGGTAGTGATCGACGATGCCTTGTTGCTCGATCGTTTGCAGCCGGACTTCGTCGCCCTGGCGCGCTTCGACGTGCGCGGCATCGCAGTGACGGCGGCAGGCCGCGGCTTTGATTTCGTTACCCGCTGGTTCGGCCCGCGAGTGGGCGTCAACGAAGACCCGGTGACCGGTTCGGCGCACACCTCACTGGCGCCGATATGGGCCGAGCGCCTGGGCAAACAGGTGCTCAGCTGCGAGCAGGGTGGTGCGCGCAAAGGGCGCCTGCAATGCGAAGTGCCGGGCAACGGCAGGGTCATCATCAGCGGGCGGGCAGCATTGTACCTGCGTGGTACGGTGTCCATCTGACCCGGGCATCCGCCTTGCGCTGCCTGTGCCGGCGATGTGGCCGGCACAGGCGTCTATAATTGCTGGCCCATCTTCAGCTGAAGGAGTCAGCCATGCCCCTGGAAAAACACGGTACCTGCCTGTGCGGTGCCACCCGGCTCACCGCTATCGTCGACAACACCCACATCAGCGCCTGCCATTGCAGCATGTGTCGCAAGTGGACCGGCGGCCCGCTGCTGGTGGTGCACTGCAGCCAGCCACCGGTAATCGAAGGGCGTGCGCCCAGCGTCTACGATTCGTCCGATTGGGCTCAGCGCGGTTTCTGCGGCCAGTGCGGCACCCATCTGTATTACCGGCTCAAGGCCAACGACTTCCATGCCGTGCCGGTCGGCCTGCTTGACGGTGACCAGGAATGGGCGTTCGACCTGCAGATTTTTGTCGAACAGAAACCCGCCTGGTATTGCTTCGCCAACCAGACCAGGGAATTGACCGGGCAGCAGGCCTTCGAGCAGCTCGGCTGATTCAGGCCTGGGGCAGCGGGCGGCACTGACGTCGATGCCATGCGAACTTGCCAAACAGGCGCATTCCTGAGAAAAGGGCGGCTTTGTTTCCAGTATTGGAGTGTGCCCCGTGAGCCAAGAACTGCAGATCACCGACCTCGTCGAAGGCGACGGCAAGGCCGTCGTCAAAGGCGCCCTGATCACCACCCAGTACACCGGCTGGCTGGCCGATGGCAGCGAGTTCGACTCATCCTGGTCGCGCGGCAAACCGTTCCAGTGCGTGATCGGCACCGGCCGGGTCATCAAGGGCTGGGACCAAGGCCTGATGGGCATGCGCGTGGGTGGCAAGCGCAGGCTGCAGGTACCGGCGCAGTTGGCCTACGGCGAGCGCAGCGTGGGTGCGATCCCGCCGCATTCGGACCTGACCTTCGAGATCGAGTTGCTGGAAGTGCTGACGCGGGATGACTGAAAGCGCCCGGCCACCCGCCAGGCGCATGCAACCGCAGGTTCTTTACCCTACACAATTCGGCAATACCCATTACCTAGCATGGCCTTGTCCAGGGACGGCAGCCGACTTCAAGGAGGAACCAAACGGGTTCAGGGCACTCTGACCCTCACTCGTTGCCAAGGATGGCACCCACTACAAAGGGTGTCTCGCCTTGATCAAGTTGCCTACGTTCTTTTCCCGTCATCGCCACCTGCTGCTGGGCCTGGTGCTCAGCACCGCCGCCGTGCCGCTGTTGCTGGAGGCTGTCGAAAGCCGGGCGCAACCGGCGGATGGCACGCAAACCCTGGTGTTCCTGCGCCACGCCGAGAAGCCGGAAGAGGGCTTGGGCCAATTGAGCTGCCAGGGCCTCAACCGGGCGCTGGATCTGGCCAGCGTGCTGCCCGAACGCTTCGGCAAGGCCGACTACGTGTTCGCCGCCAACCCGTCGCGGCATGTCGAGGAAGGTAGCAAGCAGGAAAGCTACAGCTACATCCGCCCGCTGATGACCATCAGTCCCAGCGCCATTCGCCTGGGCCTGCCTGTGAACATCGATTACGGCGCCAACGACACCGAAGCGCTGGCCGACGAGCTGCTGCGCGACAAGTACCGCAACGCGACCGTCTACACCGCCTGGTCGCACGGCTACCTCCCCGAGCTGATCAACACGGTGGCCGGCAAGGCCCTGGGTGACCAGCGGGTGATCACCGAGGACTGGAACGGTGACGATTTCGATACCCTCTACGTGCTCAAGCTGACCTGGCACGACGGCAAGGCCAGCCTGCTCAGCCGCAACGTGCGCCAGGGGCTGGATGGTCGGGCTCGGGGCTGCCCGACCTGAGCCGCGGGTGACGGATTGACCGTATCAGGAATCAACGACCGCAGCGCATCGGCCAACCCAGCACCTTTTTCACCCGCGGCGTGGCATAGGTACGTACCTTGGAAGTACTCAGGCCCATGCGCACCAGTGCTTCGGCAACGGTAACCGCGGCGCTGACGCCATCCACCACCGGCACGCCCGTGCGCAGGCGGATCTGCTCGTCCAGCCCGGCCATGCCACCGCAACCCAGGCAGATCACTTCGGCCTTGTCGTCACGCACGGCGCGTTCGGCCTGCTCGACGATCGCCGCCACGGCGCGCTGCGGGTCGGCCTCCAGTTCCAGCACCGCCAGGCCACTGGCGCGCACCGAGGCGCAGCGGTCATACAGCCCGGACAGCTTCAGGCGGTCTTCGATCAGCGGCACGGTGCGGTCCAGGGTGGTCACCACCGAATAGGCGTGGCCCAGGTACATCGCGGTGCTGGCGGCGGCGTCGGTGATGTCCACCACCGGTACGTCCAGCAACTCCTGCAGGCCCTCGCGGCCATGCTCGCCATAGCCGGCCTGGATCACCGCATCGTACGGGCCGTCGTAGGCCAGCACCCGGTCCATCACGGCGATGGCGGCCAGGTAGCTTTCGAAATTGCCTTCCACCGATTCGGCGCCGAACCATGGGGTCAGGCCGATGATTTCGGTACCGGGCGCGGCCACGCTGCGGGCCTGTTCGGCGATGGCTTCGGTGATGGCTGCGGTGGTGTTGACGTTGGCAATCAGGATACGCATGTGTAGCCCTCCCTGGTCAGTGGCTGCTGTGGTCGACGGCGATGCATTCGCCGCTGACGTCGTGGTATTGGCGGTTGCGCGGCGCGATCAGCAGGTACACCGCAGCGGCGATGCCGGCGCCGATCAGCCAGGAGAACGGCGCGATGCCATGGAAGTTGGGCACCAGGGCCAGGACGATGGCCAGCAGTGCGGCCGGCACGAAAGCGGCCACGGCGCGCAGGTTGATGCCCTTGCTGTAGTGGTAGGCCCCGGCTGGGTGCTCGGTGTACAGCTCCGGCACGTTGATGCGGCCTTTGCGCAGCAACCAGTAGTCGGCCATGATCACCCCGTACAGCGGGCCGAGCAGCGCGCCCAGGCCGGACAGGAAGTACACGATCACCAGCGGGCTGTTGTACAGGTTCCACGGCAGGATCAGCACCGCCAGGGTGGCGCTGATCAGCCCGGCACGGCGGAAGTTCAGCTGGCGCGGCGCCAGGTTGCTGAGCACGAAGGCCGGCGCGACGAAGTTGGCCATGATGTTCACCGCCACGGTGACGATCAGGAAGGCCAGGCAACCGAGCACCAGGAACGGCGTGCTGGGGATGCTGGCGACGATTTGCGTCGGGCTGTCGATGACTTGGCCGTTGATCTGGAACTGCGCACCGCACAGCACCACGGTGATCATGGCGAACACCAGGATGTTCACCGGCAGGCCCCAGAAATTGCCCACGCGAATGGTCTTGCGGCAGGGCGAAGAGCGGGCGAAGTCGCAGAAGTTCAGCACCAGGGTGCCGTAGATGGCCAGCCATAAGGCGCCGCCGGCAAAGATGTTGCGCCACATCTCGTAGCCGCTCAGCGGCGCGGCCACCGACCAGGCGATGCGGGCGTCGGCCTGGACGTACATGAACACCGCCAGGGCGGCAACCGTCAGCAGGATCACCGGGCCGGCGAAGGCCTCGTAGCGGCGCACCATCTCCATGCCGTAGGCGAGGATTACCAGCTGCACCAGCCAGATCGACACGAAGCACACCCAGCCCAGGCTCGACAGGCCGAGGATGCTGTCGTGGTCGTAGGCGGCCAGGTGCGGCCACACGGCAGTCAGCAGCACGCGCAGCACCACCGATGCCAGGTAGGTCTGGATGCCGAACCAGGCGATGGCGATGACCGCGCGGATCAGGGCCGGGATCTGCGCGCCGTGGATGCCGAAGGCGATGCGGCTGATGACCGGGAACGGCACGCCGGTTTTCTGCCCCATGTAGCCAGACAGGTTCATGAAGAAGTACACCAGCGCTGCGCCGATGGCCAGCGACAGCAGTATCTGCCAGCCACCCAGGCCGAGGGCGAACAAGCCCATGGCGAACGAGTAGTTGGCAATGTTGTGCACATCGTTGGTCCACAGCGCGAAGATGCTGTAGCGGCCCCAGCGGCGGCCTTGGAGGCGCGTCGGGGCAAGGTCGCGATTATGCAGGCGCGGGCTCAGGGCAAGGGCCGGCTGGCTGTCGGCAAGTGGCGAGGCGGGGTGGGTGCTGGCGACGGATAGTTCAGGGGCAAGGTCGAGGCTGGTACTCATTCCGGCGGGCTCCTGATGCACGTGGACTGCGATGAGCGGGCATGCGCACGGGCTCGCCATCTCGTCGGTGCAGCGTTGGCATCACTGGGTTCAGGGCGCGGCGGCCGCTGTTGGGGCGGCGTCGCGGGTTCTTGTGTATTTATGTTTTGTTCAACTTGTATACAAAACACGAACACACAAAAGCGAGTTCCGTGCCATAGGAGAACCAACCAGGCAGATGCCATTATTTTGAATCTGTCGTTATTGCCGATAACTTTATGAAATGCGTCAAATATAAATTGACCGATTGAACAGGTTTAAATTTTTTGCGTACTGTTTAGTTGATCGATTGGTCAAACTTTAAGGTGGGCGTGGTGTAACGTATTGGGGCGCTAAATTGGAAAGTGCACACAAAAATGGCACTTATGGTGACATTCTTGTGTACAAAAAATAGTCAGCTTTTTTCTGAGCCGGCCTCTTCTCAGGTTTGCCTGCGCAGCGGTCGGCTCAGACTTGGCTCACTCCATTGGCGGCAGCCGCCGCTTCACCGGGCTTTTCTTGATAATTGCGGTATTGGTTTCGGCCAGCGTGTTAAGCCGGTCAAGGAGGGTATCCAGCTGCTCCATCGAACGCACATGCAGGCGGGCGATGAAGCAATCCTCGCCAGTGACCTTGTCGCACTCGGTGAACTCGGGGATGGCAATGATCTGCCGCTCCACCTCCTGTAACTGCCCGGGCAGCGGGCGGATGCGCACGATCGCTTGCAGCTGGTAGCCAAACGCGCGCGGGTCGACCTCCACGGTGTAGCCACGCAACACGCCGCGCTCCTCCAGGCGGCGCAAGCGTTCACTGACGCTGGGCGCAGACAACCCGCTGATCTGCGCCAAGGCCTTGAGCGAACGGCGTGAGTCTTCCATCAGTGCATTGATCAGCAACTGGTCGATGGCATCGGTCATGCTCACCTCGTAAGGTCGTTTGGATGATTTGCCTTGATAGTAAAGGTAGCTCGGCAAATCTACCTTCGATATTCGCTGGAAGGCCTCCCGGAAACATTTGCATACTGTTGCCATCATCGACAGGAGGTGTGAAATGGATAGTTCGTTGCGCCGTGGTTCGCTGGAAATGGTGGCCGCCATGCTGATTTCCGGGACCATCGGCTGGTTCGTGCTGGTGTCTGGCCAGCCGGTGCTCGAGGTGGTGTTCTGGCGCTGCGTGTTCGGTGCCGTGACCTTGCTGGCCATCTGCGCAGGCTTTGGCTTCTTGCGGCCGGGCGTTATCAGCCGCACGGCGTTTATGCTGGCGATTGCCAGCGGTGTGGCGATCGTCGGCAACTGGGTGCTGTTGTTCGCGTCCTACTCGCGGGCATCGATTGCCATCGGCACGGCGGTGTACAACGTGCAGCCGTTCATGCTGGTGGGGCTGGCGGCGGTGTTCCTGGGCGAAAGGATCACCTTGGCCAAGGTCACCTGGCTGAGCGTGGCGTTCCTCGGCATGCTGGCGATCGTCAGTGCCCATGGCAGCGGGCAGGGTGGTGGTGACGATTATCTGCTGGGCATTGCCCTGGCGCTGGGGGCGGCCTTCCTGTATGCCATCGCGGCACTGATCATCAAGCGCCTGAGCGGCACCCCACCGCACCTGATCGCGTTGATCCAGGTGGCTACCGGCGTGCTGTTGCTGGCGCCTTGGGTCAAGCTGGGCGGGTTGCCGGGCGAAGTGCCGGCGCTGGCCAGCCTGGTGACCTTGGGCATGGTGCACACGGGCTTGATGTATGTGCTGCTGTACAGCGCCATCCAGCGCTTGCCCACGGCATTGACCGGGGCGCTGTCGTTCATCTACCCGATTGCAGCGATATTGGTCGACTGGGTGGCCTTTGGGCACCGTCTGGCACCGCTGCAGTGGCTGGGGGTGGCGCTGATCCTGCTGGCGGCGGCGGGGATGCAGCAGGGCTGGTGGTTCCGGCCTGCTCGGGTTGTGGCCGAGGAGTGAGGGGGTAGGCGGGCAGACCCGCTTGCAGGGCCGGCACAGCCCCTGTGGGCGCGGGTTTACCCGTGAAAGGGCGCGCAAGGTAGAATGCCGTTTTTTTGCCAGCTTGCGACCCCTGATGACTTCGCCAATCCAGACTCTTGAGCATCACCTGCTCACCGCCCTCGACCCTGCCCCGCAGGAAACCCGCCGCCTGTTCCACGGCCGTGGCCGCTGCTGGGCGGGCCTGGAGCAGGTCACCGTCGACTGGCTGCAGGGTGTGCTGTCGGTGGCGCTGTTCCGCGAGCCGGCCGAAGGCCAGCTGGCTGAACTGGAAGCCATGTTGCGCAGCCTCGCCGAGCGCCCACAGTGGACCGGCCAGGCTATCCTTATCCAGCACCGTTACCTGCCCGACAGCCCGGGCCAGTGGCTGCTGGGCGAGCCGTGCCGGCAACGCGAAGTGATCGAAGACGGCCTGACCTACCTGCTCGACCTGGGGGTGCGGCAGAACAACGGCCTGTTCCTCGACATGCGCTATGGCCGACGTTGGGTGCGCGAGCAGGCGGCGGGCAAGCGCGTGCTGAACCTGTTCGCCTATACCTGCGGCTTCTCGGTGGCGGCAATTGCCGGCGGCGCCGAGCAGGTGGTGAACCTGGACATGGCCAAGTCGGCATTGTCGCGCGGGCGCGACAATCATCGGCTGAATGGCCATGACCCATCGCGCGTGGCATACCTGGGGCATGAGCTGTTCAAGTCGTGGGGCAAGGTGCGCAAGTACGGGCCTTATGACCTGATCATCATCGACCCGCCGACCTTCCAGCGCGGCAGCTTCGTGCTGACCCAGGACTACGCGAAGATCCTGCGGCGCTTGCCGGAGCTGTTGAACCCGGGCGGTACGGTGCTGGCGTGCGTGAACGACCCGGGGATCGGGTCGGAGTTTCTGATCGAGGGCATGGCGCAGCAGGCGCCGTCGCTGGCGTTTGTCGAGCGGCTGGAGAACCCGCCGGAATTTCCTGACGTGGACCCGGCGGGGGGCTTGAAGGCCCTGGTATTCCGTCAGGTCTAATGTCGCCTGTACCGGCCCTTTCGCGGGCAAGCCCGCTCCCACAGGGACCCCACAGCATTCAGGCCTGTGCTAATCCTGTGGGAGCGGGCTTGCCCGCGAAGAGGCCGGTAAGGCTTACATCAATTACTGATTGTTGGTGTAGATCTGGTCAAACACCCCACCATCATTGAAGTGGGTCTTCTGCACGGTGCGCCAGTCGCCGAAGGTCTTCTCCACCGACAGGAAGTCCACTTTCGGGAAGCGGTCGGTGTACTTGGCCAGTACCGTTGCATCACGCGGGCGCAGGTAGTTTTGCGCGGCAATTTCCTGGGCCGCTGGCGACCACAGGTACTTCAGGTATTCCTCGGCCACCGCCTGGGTGCCTTTGCGCGCCACGACCTTGTCGACCACGCTGACTGGCGGCTCGGCTTCGGCCGATACGCTCGGGTAGACCACTTCGAACTGGTCGCGGCCAAATTCGCGGGCGATCATCTCGGCTTCGTTCTCGAAGGTCACCAGCACATCGCCGATCTGGTTGGTCATAAAGGTAGTGGTTGCGGCGCGGCCACCGGTGTCGAGCACAGGCGCCTGCTTGAACAGCTTGCCGACGAAGGCCTTGGCCTTGTTCTCGTCGCCGCCCTGCTTGAGTACATAGCCCCAGGCCGACAGGTAGGTGTAGCGACCGTTACCCGACGTCTTCGGGTTGGGCACGATTACCTGCACGCCGTCCTTGAGCAGGTCGGGCCAGTCCTTCAGGGCTTTCGGGTTGCCCTTGCGCACGATGAACACGGTGGCCGAGGTGAACGGCGCGCTGTTGTTCGGCAGGCGGCTTACCCAGTTGTCCGGCACCAGCTTGCCGTTGTCGGCCAGGGCGTTGATGTCGGTGGCCATGTTCATGGTGATGACGTCAGCCGGCAGGCCATCGATCACTGCACGCGCCTGTTTGCTCGAGCCGCCGAAGGACATCTGCACGTTGACCTTCTCGTTGTGCTCGGCTTCCCAGTGCTTCTGGAAGGCCGGGTTGTAGTCCTTGTAGAAGTCGCGCATCACGTCGTAGGAAACGTTGAGCAGGGTGGGGGCGGCCTGGGCCAGGTTGCCCAGGGCAAGGCCTGCGGCGAGCAGCGAGGCGGTGAAGAGTTTTTTCACGTTGCTTCCTTGTTAGCGAGAAGGTATTGGCAATTTTGCCTGCGACTATAGCGGGCAGGTCCGTGGCGGTTAAAGAACAAAAAACACTTTGGTTATGCTTCTGCCTAATCGTGCGACAGGGCCGGAACAGGCAACTTCATTGTTTAGGGAACAGCGCATTGCCACAGCGGGAACAGAACGCTGCCGCCGGTTCATGGCTCTTCTTGCTGCAGGTGGGGCAGTCGTGTTGCACCTGCTCGCCGCGCATGGCATTGGTCAGTTCGGCGGTGAATATCCCGGTCGGCACGGCAATGATCGAATAACCGATGATCATCACCAGCGACGAAATCACCTGCCCCAGCGGGGTCTTCGGCACGATATCGCCAAAGCCCACGGTGGTCAGGGTGACGATGGCCCAGTAGATGCCTTTGGGAATGCTGGTGAAACCGTGCTGCGGCCCTTCGATCACGTACATCAGGGTGCCGAACACGGTTACCAGGGTGGAAACGGTGACCAGGAACACGATGATCTTCTGCTTGCTGCCGCGCAGCGCGTCGATCAGGTAATGCGCCTGCTTTAGGTACGGGCTGAGCTTGAGCACGCGGAAGATCCGCAGCATCCGGATCACGCGGATGATCAGAAGGTACTGGGCGTCGCTGTAGTACAGGGCGATGATCCCCGGCACGATCGCCAGCAGGTCGACCAGGCCGTAGAAGCTGAAGGCATAGCGCAGCGGCTTGGGCGAGCAGTACAGGCGGGTGAGGTACTCGGCCAGGAAGATCGCGGTGAAGCCCCACTCGATAGCGGCCAGCAGGCCGGCGTAGCCCTGGTGTACTTCGTCGATGCTATCGAGGATGACGGTGACCAGGCTGGCCAGGATGATCAGCAGGAGGATCTTGTCGAAGCGTCTTCCAGCCACGGTGTCGGTCTGGAAGACGATGACGAAGAGCCGCTCGCGCAGGCTCGCGGGGTTGTTCATGGGCTCGTTCCACAATGGCGATGGGCTGAGCCTAGGGGTTGCCTTTCAGCTGTGCAAGCGGCTGGCGTTGCGCTGCCTGGGCTGGGCCAGGTGGCTGCCCAGGTGCATCAGCCAGCAGGCGGCGACGAAGGGCGCGGTCAGGCCGGGCAGCGGCAGCCATTTGAACAGGGGTTGCACCAGCAGGGCGAGGACGATGGCCAGCAGCGTTACCCAGGGCTTCTCACCTTGCCTGCTGAAGGCCAGTGCCGCCAATGCCGCGTTGAAGCCGTACAGGCCCAGCCACGCAGCCTGTGCCTGATCGGTGAGCAACGCCAGGCCGCCACCGATGGCCGAGCCGAGCACTGCCCACAGTGCGGCATAGGGGTTGGCAATGAACATGCCGACGATGATCAGCAGGCCGGCCAGCGGCTGGTCGAGCAGGAAAATCTGCCCCACCCCGCGCGCCAGGGCACACAGCGGGTCGGCTTCGACGAAGCCAGCGGGCGCGGGCGTGGCGATCAGCAGGGTGACCCAGCCGAGCAGCACGAAGGGGGCGGTGTAGGCAACCAGCAGCTTGCCGCCACGCTTGCGCCATTGCTGGGTGATGATGCTGGACAGGCCACCGGCGGCGATGATCAGCGGTGGCAGGATGGCCGACCAGGGCAGCACGGCGCTGATCAGGATGCCGATCAGTACGCCGTTGTAGCTGTACAAGCCGGCCTGGCGATCGGCGCGGTCGTAGCCGCGGGCCTGGGCGGTGAGCAGCCCGGCGAGAGCGCCGAGCAGGGCGCCACCGACCAGGTCGGGGGCGGTCAGCAGGATGGCCAGCAGGCAGCACAGGCCGCACAGGGGATTGCGCAGCAGCAGCACCTGGCTGAAGCCGTTGAGCAGCGCCGTGGCCCAGTCGGGGCACGGGTTGACGAAATTCTTGGTGTACATCGGGGCAGTCAGTGAAGTTGATGGGGAGCGGTGGGCCTCTTTGGGCCTCGGGTTTTCCGCAGTTGTGTGCGACACCACCGACCCTGTGGGAGCGGGCGTGCCCGCGAATGCGTCAGCTCAGGCAACATCGTTGTCCCTGCTGGCCGCTTCGCGGGCACGCCCGCTCCCACAGGAGAGATGCGCTGATTCAGATCAAGGTTTCGATCCGCAGCGTATTAGTCGACCCCGGCTTGCCGAACGGCACACCGGCGGTGATCAGCAGCGTGTCGCCACGGCTGGCCATGCCTTGCGCTTGGGCAATCTCCAACGCGGTGGACACCACCTCGTCCACCTGGCGCAGGCGGTCGTTGACCACCGAGTGCACGCCCCACGCCACGCTCAGGCGGCGCGCGGTGTTCAGGTTCGGCGTCAGGTTGAGGATCGGTGCCCGTGGGCGCTCGCGCGCAGCACGCAAGGTCGAGGCGCCCGACTCGCTGTAGTTGACCAGCACCGCCACCGGCAGGATGCCGCTGATCCGGCGGATCGCGCAGCTGATGGCGTCCGACACGGTGGCTTCGGCCTTCGGCCGACCCACGTCGAGCTGGGCCTGGTAGTCCGGGCCATGCTCCACCTGGCGGATGATCTTGCTCATCATCTGCACGGCTTCCAGCGGGTAGTCACCCGAGGCGGTCTCGGCCGACAGCATCACCGCGTCGGCACCCTCGGCCACGGCGTTGGCCACGTCGGTGACTTCGGCACGGGTCGGGGCCGGCGAGAAGCGCATGGATTCAAGCATCTGCGTGGCCACCACCACCGGTTTGCCCAGCTGGCGGCAGGTGCCGATGATGCGCTTCTGGATCTGCGGCACGCTTTCCGCCGGCACTTCCACGCCGAGGTCGCCACGGGCCACCATGATCGCGTCGGACAGTTCGGCGATGGCCTGCAGTTGCTCGACTGCCGAGGGCTTCTCGATTTTCGCCATCAGGTAGGCGCGGTCACCGATCAGCTGGCGTGCTTCGGTGATGTCTTGCGGGCGCTGGACGAACGACAGGGCCACCCAGTCCACGCCCAGTTCCAGGCCGAAGGCCAGGTCGCGGCGGTCTTTCTCGGTGAGCGGCGAGAGGTCGAGTACCGCTTGCGGCACGTTGACCCCCTTGCGGTCGGACAGCTCGCCACCGGCCAGCACTTCGGTGTCGATGGCGTCGCTGTGCTTGGCGGTGACGCGTAGGCGCAGCTTGCCGTCGTCGAGCAACAGGTCCATGCCAGGCTCGAGCGCGGCGATGATTTCGGGGTGCGGCAGGTTCACCCGGCGGCTGTCGCCCGGGGCCTTGTCCAGGTCCAGGCGCAGGGCCTGGCCGCGTTGCAGCTGGACCTTGCCTTCGGCAAAGCGGCCAACGCGCAGCTTCGGCCCCTGCAGGTCCATGAGAATGCCCAGCGGGTAGTTCAGTTGCTGCTCGACCTCGCGAATCCACTGGTAGCGCAGCGCGTGGTCGGCGTGTTCGCCGTGGCTGAAGTTGAGGCGGAAGATGTTCACCCCGGCTTCGACCAGTTGGCGGATATCGTCGATGCCTTTGATCGCAGGGCCGAGGGTGGCGAGGATCTTCACTTTTTTATCAGGCGTCATGATTGGGCAGTCTCGAGAATCAGGATGGCGCGGAAGTCGTTGACGTTGGTGCGGGTTGGCTCGGTGACGATCAGCGCATCCAGCGCGGCGAAGTAGCCGTAGCCGTTGTTGTTGTCCAGCTCGTCGCTGGCCGACAGGCCCAGCGCTTCGGCGCGGGCGTAGCTGCCCGGGGTCATCAAGGCACCGGCGTTCTCTTCCGAGCCATCGATGCCGTCGGTGTCGCCGGCCAGGGCATACACCCCTGGCAGGCCCTTGAGGCTCTCGGTCAGGCTGAGCAGGAATTCGGCGTTGCGCCCGCCACGGCCATTGCCACGCACGGTGACGGTGGTTTCGCCACCGGAGAGGATCACGCACGGCGCCTTCAGCGGCTGGCCATGCTGGACGATCTGCCGGGTGATGCCGGCGTGCACCTTGGCCACTTCGCGCGACTCGCCTTCCAGGTCGCCGAGGATCAGCGGGCTGAACCCGGCCTGGCGCGCCTTGACCGCAGCGGCCTCGAGCGACTGCTGGGGCTTGGCGATCAGCTGGAAGTGGCTGCGGGCCAGGGCCGGGTCATCGGCCTTGACGGTTTCCGAGGCTGGGTTGTTGAGCCAGTCGATGACCGCTTTGGGGGCCTCGATGTTGTAGCGCTTGAGGATGGCCAGGGCGTCGGCCGAGGTGCTCGGGTCGGCCACGGTGGGGCCGGACGCGATCACCGTGGCGAGGTCGCCCGGTACATCGGAAATGGCATAGGTGTAGACCGTGGCCGGCCAGCAGGCCTTGGCCAGGCGGCCGCCCTTGATCGCCGAGAGGTGCTTGCGCACGCAGTTCATCTCGCCGATGGTGGCGCCGGACTTGAGCAGCGCCTTGTTGATCTGTTGCTTGTCGGCCAGGGTCAGGCCCTCGGCGGGCAGGGCCAGCAACGCCGAACCACCGCCAGACAGCAGGAAAATGACGCGGTCGTCTTCGCCGAGGTTGCTGACCAGCTCCAGCACGCGCTTGGCCACGGCCAGGCCGGCGGCATCGGGGACCGGGTGGGCGGCTTCGACCACTTCGATCTTCTGGCAGTTGGCGCCATGGCCGTAGCGGGTGACGACCAGGCCGGAGACTTCGCCGTGCCAGCTTTTTTCGACCACTTCGGCCATGGCGGCGGCGGCCTTGCCGGCGCCGATGACGATGACCCGGCCGCTACGGTCGGCGGGCAGGTAGGGTTCGAGGACTTGGCGCGGGTGGGCGGCGGCGATGGCTGTGTCGAACAGCTCGCGGAGAAGTTTTTGCGGATCGACCGACATGGCAGGCTCCCAGTTTATTGTTGTTCTGCACAATCAAGAACGCCCCTGGAACTGCCTCCGTGCAGGCCGAACCAGGGGCGGGTGTTGCTCGGGGTCACCGCTGAGACTGTGGTCGCAGGTTCAGCGGTGTGGATCTGCAATCCTGGGGGCGCTTTGCGCCTCTTTCGCGACGCAAGGCCGCTCCTACAAGGGATCGCGTACCGCTTGTAGGAGCGGCCTTGTGTCGCGATAGGGCTGCGCAGCAGCCCCCGGATTCAAATTACTTGTCGTCGCGGATCGAGAAGTTGGCCATGTGCTCCAGGCCTTTGATCAGCGCCGAGTGGTCCCAGTTGCCGCCGCCCAGGGCCTGGCAGGTGTTGAACACTTGCTGGGCATTGGAGGTGTTGGGCAGGTTGATGCCCAGTTCCTTGGCGCCTTGCAGGGCCAGGTTGAGGTCCTTCTGGTGCAGGTTGATGCGGAAGCCTGGGTCGAAGGTGCCCTTGATCATGCGCTCGGCATGCACTTCAAGGATCTTCGACGAGGCGAAGCCACCCATCAGCGCTTCACGTACCTTGGCAGGGTCGGCGCCATTCTTGGCGGCGAACAGCAGGGCTTCGGCCACGGCCTGGATGTTCAGGGCAACGATGATCTGGTTGGCCACCTTGGCGGTCTGGCCGTCGCCGTTGCCACCCACGCGGGTGATGTTCTTGCCCATGGCTTCGAACAGCGGCAGGGTGCGCTCGAAGGCCTTCGGGCAGCCACCGACCATGATGCTCAGGGTCGCGGCCTTGGCACCCACTTCACCACCGGATACCGGGGCGTCCAGGTAGGCAGCGCCAGTGGCCTTGATCTTTTCGGCGAAGGCTTTGGTCGCGGTCGGCGAGATCGAGCTCATGTCGATCACTACCTTGTTCGGGCCCACGCCCTCGGCCACGCCGTTTTCACCGAACAGGACGCTTTCGACCTGGGGGGTGTCCGGCACCATGATGATGATGAACTCGGCTTCCTGGGCCACTTCCTTCGGGTTGGCCAGGGCCACTGCGCCAGCGGCGATCAGGTCGGCTGGGGCCGCGTCGTGGTGGGTGGAAACGAAGATGCTGTGGCCTGCTTTCTGCAGGTTCTGCGCCATGGGCTTGCCCATGATGCCGGTGCCGAGGAAACCGATTTTAGCCATGAAAATGTGCCTCTTTGTATTTGTGATATCTCAAGCGAGCCTTGGCCCCCTGTGGGAGCGGGCTTGCCCGCGAAGCAGACAACTCGGTGGGTGGCACCGGCTTCGCCGGTGTTCGCGGGTACGCCCGCTCCCACAGTGTTCCGCGTTGTTTCTTAAATTGCGTTATGGGTCTTCAGCCAGCCCAGACCCGCTTCGGTGGTAGTCAGCGGCTTGTACTCCGCGCCCACCCAACCCTGGTAGCCGATGCGGTCCAGGTGCTCGAACAGGAAGCGATAGTTGATCTCGCCGGTGCCAGGTTCGTTACGCCCCGGGTTGTCGGCCAGCTGGATGTGGTTGATCAGCTTCAGGTTGGCTTCCATGGTCCGCGCCAGGTCACCTTCCATGATCTGCATGTGATAGATGTCGTACTGCAGGAACAGGTTGTCGCTGCCCACCTCGGCCTGGATATCCAGGGCCTGCTGGGTGGTGTTCAGGTAGAAGCCGGGAATGTCGCGGGTGTTGATCATTTCCATGACCAGGCGGATCCCGGCGGCTTTCAGCTTGTCGGCGGCGTAGCGCAGGTTCTCCACGAAGGTCTTGCGCACGGTGGCGCAGTCCGGGCCTTGTGGGCGAATGCCGGCCAGGGCGTTGACCTGGGTGTTGCCCAGCACCTTGGCGTATTCGATGGCCTTGTCGACCCCGGCGCGGAACTCCGCGACGCGGTCCGGGTGGCAGGCGATGCCTCGCTCGCCTTTGGCCCAGTCACCGGCCGGCAGGTTGAACAGCACCTGGGTCAGGCCGTTGGCCTGCAGCTGCTGCTTGATCTCGGCGGCGCTGAAGTCATACGGGAAGAGGTATTCGACGCCGCTGAAACCAGCATCGGCGGCAGCCTTGAAGCGGGCCAGGAAGTCCTGTTCGGTGAACAGCATGGACAGGTTGGCAGCGAAGCGAGGCATGGTGTGTCTCCTTGCAGTGAAGGCCCCCGGCGCCCCTGCAACAGGGGCCGGCACGGGGGCGTCAGGCGATCAGTCGAGCAGCGAGATGGCGGTAGGCGCGTCGTTGCCGACCAGGGCCAGGTCTTCGAATTCGTTGACCGCGTTGATCTCGGTGCCCATGGAAATGTTGGTGACGCGCTCGAGAATCACCTCGACCACCACCGGCACGCGGAACTCTTCGGCCATCTTCTGTGCCTTGAGCAGGGCAGGGGCGATGTCTGCCGGCTCGAACACACGGATGGCCTTGCAGCCCAGGCCCTCGACCACGGCAACGTGGTCGACACCGTAGGTGGCGGCGTCGGTGGCGTTGATGTTCTCGAACGCCAGTTGTACACAGTAATCCATGTCGAAGCCACGCTGCGCCTGACGGATCAGGCCGAGGTAGGCGTTGTTCACCAGCACGTGCACGTACGGCAGGTTGAACTGCGCGCCCACCGCCAGTTCTTCGATCATGAACTGGAAGTCGTAGTCACCCGACAGCGCGACCACCTTGCGTTTCGGGTCGGCCTTGACCACGCCCAGGGCAGCAGGGATGGTCCAGCCCAGTGGGCCGGCCTGGCCGCAGTTGATCCAGTGGCGTGGCTTGTACACGTGCAGGAACTGCGCACCGGCGATCTGCGACAGGCCGATGGTGCTGACGTAGCAGGTGTCCTTGCCGAACACCTGGTTCATTTCTTCGTAGACGCGCTGCGGCTTGACCGGCACGTTGTCGAAGTGGGTCTTGCGCTGCAGGCTGGCCTTGCGCTGCTGGCAGTCCTCCAGCCAGGCCTTGCGGCACTTCAGCTTGCCGGCGGCCTTCCACTCGCGGGCCACTTCGAGGAACACGTCCAGCGCCTTGCCGGCGTCGGAAACGATACCCAGGTCGGGGGTGAACACACGGCCGATCTGGGTCGGTTCGATGTCGACGTGGATGAACTTGCGGCCTTCGGTGTAAACGTCGACCGAGCCGGTGTGGCGGTTGGCCCAACGGTTACCGATGCCGAACACCAGGTCGGATTTCAGCAGGGTGGCGTTGCCATAGCGGTGCGAGGTCTGCAGGCCGACCATGCCGACCATCTGCGCGTGGTCGTCAGGGATGGTGCCCCAGCCCATCAGGGTCGGGATGACCGGCACGCCGGTCAGTTCGGCGAACTCGACCAGCTTGTCGCTGGCGTCGGCGTTGATGATGCCGCCACCGGCAACCAGCAACGGGCGCTCGGCGTCATTGAGCAGGGCCAGGGCTTTTTCGGCCTGTACGCGGGTGGCGGACGGCTTGTGCACGGGCAGCGGTTCGTAGGCATCGATGTCGAATTCGATCTCGGCCATCTGCACGTCGAACGGCAGGTCGATCAGTACCGGGCCTGGGCGGCCGGTGCGCATTTCATAGAAGGCTTTCTGGAACGCATAAGGCACCTGGCCTGGCTCCAGAACGGTAGTGGCCCACTTGGTTACCGGCTTGACGATGTTGGTGATGTCGACTGCCTGGAAGTCTTCCTTGTGCAGGCGCGCACGCGGCGCCTGGCCGGTGATGCAGAGGATCGGGATGGAGTCGGCCGAGGCACTGTACAGGCCGGTGACCATGTCGGTGCCGGCCGGGCCGGAGGTACCGATGCACACGCCGATGTTGCCCGGGTTGGCGCGGGTATAACCCTCGGCCATGTGCGAGGCGCCTTCGACGTGGCGAGCGAGGACGTGATCGATGCCACCGACTTTCTTCAGGGCCGAGTACAACGGGTTGATGGCAGCCCCCGGGATGCCGAACGCGGTATCTACACCTTCACGGCGCATGACCAGAACGGCTGCATCGATTGCTCTCATTTTGCTCATGGTTTGTGCCTCATCGATTTTGTAATTGTATACAACTTGCTTTGCGCCAGAGTGTATTCATGGCTGGCCGCTCAGGTCAACGGGTTTTCGTCGGCAGTGGATGCTTTCGTTCGAGCGCCCAGGAAAACGGGCGTTTGCGCCATCGCATACGATCGTTTCAAAATATTGTATACAAAAAATCAACCCGTTGTGTTCTATTGGTCCTATTGTTTTCAACTGCCCTCAGGGCTTCTCACAACAAGAAGAGGACCTTTCCATGAACGCTTTGAACCTGAAAGTCGCGGTCAGCCTGGTGAATGCCGCGCTGGCGGCGGGCCGCAAGATCAATGCTGCACCGCTGACCGTGGCGGTGCTGGACGCCGGCGGCCACCTGCTGGCGCTGCAACGCGAAGACGGTGCCAGCCTGATCCGCCCACAGGTGGCCACTGGCAAGGCCTGGGGCGCGATTGCGCTGGGCAAGGGCTCGCGCTTGCTGGCGCTGGATGCGCAGCAACGGCCAGCGTTCTTTGCCGCGCTGAACGGCTTGGGTGAACGGCCGGTGGTGCCGGCGCCGGGTGGCGTGCTGGTGCGTGATCAGGACGGCAAGGTGCTGGGGGCGGTGGGGATCAGCGGCGATACCTCGGATATCGACGAGCAGTGTGCGATCAGTGCGATCGAGGAGGTGGGCTTGCGCGCGGATGCCGGGGTAGCAGCCTAGCGCTCTATTACCTGTTCTGGCCTTTTCGCGGGCGCGCCCGCTCCCACAGGGCTGCCATAGACTTCCGAACTGTGGTGGTCCTGTGGGAGCGGGCGTGCCCGCGAATGGCCTTTGGCGGCTCAGGCTACTTCGGGTTCACAACCCTTGAGCACCATGCGGATGATGGTTTCGGCCGCCGCGTCATAATCGCTGTCGGCCAGCTTGGCCTTGCCGGTCACCGCCGAAATCTGCCAGTCGAAATCGGCATAGGTCTGGGTCGCTGCCCAGATGCTGAACATCAGGTGATGCGCGTCGACGTGGGCGATCTGCCCGCGGTCGATCCAGCGCTGGATGCACTCGATGTTGTGCCGGGCCTGCTCGTTCAGCTGCGCCACCTGGTTCGGCGACAGGTGCGGGGCACCGTGCATGATCTCGCTGGCGAACACCTTGGACGCATGCGGCAGGTCGCGCGAAATGCGGATCTTCGAGCGAATGTAGGCACTCAGCACTTCTTTCGGGTCACCGTCGGCATTGAACGGGGTCGAAGCCTGCATGATCGGCGCGATGATGCTTTCCAGCACCTCGCGATAGAGGTTGTCCTTGGACTTGAAGTAGTAGTACACGTTCGGCTTGGGCAGGCCGGCCTTGGCCGCGATATCGCTGGTCTTGGTGGCGGCGAAGCCCTTGTCGGCGAATTCCTCGCTGGCCGCGCGCAGGATCAGTTCCTTGTTGCGCTCGCGAATGGTGCTCATGGTCAGGGATCTTCCTCGTGTCTGGCCACCTCTAAGAGGGATCGGGCATGGTAGCACCGGGCTCGACGGGGGCTCAAGGCAGCGGCTTTGCGCTAGAATCGGCAGCATTCATTCATGCGGAAGCAGACAAACATGGCAGGAAGCAGTCTACTGGTACTGATCGACGACATCGCCACGGTGCTCGATGACGTCTCGCTGATGACCAAGGTCGCGGCAAAAAAGACCGCAGGTGTGCTGGGCGATGACCTGGCGCTGAACGCCCAGCAGGTCACTGGCGTGCGCGCCGACCGCGAGCTGCCGGTGGTGTGGGCGGTGGCCAAGGGGTCGCTGCTGAACAAGGCCATCCTGGTACCGGCGGCGCTGTTGATCAGTGCGTTCATACCCTGGGCGGTGACCCCGCTGCTGATGCTGGGCGGGGCCTACCTGTGCTTCGAGGGTTTCGAAAAGCTGGCGCACAAGTTCCTGCACAGCAAGGCGGAGGACGAGGCCCAGCACGAGGCGCGCAAGGAGGCGTTGGCGGATGCCAATGTCGACCTGGTGGCGTACGAGAAGAGCAAGATCAAGGGCGCGGTGCGCACCGACTTCATCCTTTCCGCGGAAATCATCGCCATTACCCTGGGCATCGTTGCCGATTCGCCGTTGAGCCAACAGGTGATCGTGCTGGCGGGCATTGCGGTGGTCATGACCATCGGTGTGTACGGGCTGGTGGGCGGCATCGTCAAGCTCGATGACCTCGGGCTGTGGATGACGCGCAAGGCATCCCGCCTGGCCCAGGCAGTGGGTAACGGTATTTTGTGGGCCGCGCCGTACATGATGAAGAGCCTGTCGGTGATCGGTACTGCGGCGATGTTCCTGGTCGGCGGCGGGATCCTGGTGCATGGCATCGTGCCGCTGCATCACGCCATCGAGGCGTTCAGCGAGGGGCGTGGCGGGGCGTTGACCGTGGCGCTGCTGAATGGCGGCGTCGGGGTTGTGGCCGGTGCGGTGGTGCTGGCCCTGGTAAGCCTGGCAGGGAAGCTGTGGCGGGCGGTTCGGCCTGCCAATTGAGGTGCATGGCCGGGGCAAAGCCCCGGTTCACGGGTAAACCCGCTCCTGCAGGGTGCGCTGCGCCTGTGGGAACGGGGTTGGCAGCGAATGGGCCGCAACGCGGCCCCGAAGGTTCAACTCAGAAATGAACCTTGAGCAAGAAGCTCATGGTGTTCTGGTCAGTGGTAAAGGCATCGGAGTCCTTGATGCCGTACTTGTTCTTCCAGTAGTCGTATTCCACACCCACGTACAACTGCTTCTCACCCAGGTGCAAGGCCTTGCCCAGGTCGTACTTGATTTGCGGGTTGAAGTGCAGGTTGGCCTGGTAGGTGCCGCGACGGTTCTCGTCGTTGTCCACCACCCAGTCCATGAAGCCGTCGATCAGCAGGTCGGAAGAGCCGACCGGGATGGTGTACGACCACACCGGGGTAATCTGCCATACGTTGTCGCCAGCGCGGCTGCCATCGGTGGTGCGGTTGTAGAAGTTCAGCTGGAAGTAGTCGAAGCCGGGGATGGCCAGGTCGAAGCCGGGGCCGATCAGGTACGACTCGGTGTCACCCTCGCCGAACTCGTAGGTCATCGCCAGCAACACATCCTTGACCGGGCCGAACTCGAGCTTCTGATCGAAGATCTTGCCGAAGGACAGGCGCGGGCTGATCTCGCCATAGTAGGTGTTCGGGCCGTTGCCGGCGTCTTTCTGGCCCTGGTAGAAGATCTTGTCGACGAAGATGAAGTTGTCGCCGTACTTCCAGGCGTCGGCGTGCTCGAAGGTGAGCGTTTGCTGGATCGCCGGGTTGACCTTGAAGTTCTTGCCCCACAGGTAGGTCAGGCTGTTGTTCTGCCATTGCAGCAGGTCGCCGCCGAAGGTGGTGCCGCAGGCCAGCAGGCCGCCGGCGAGGATCAGGCTGTTGATGGTACGCATTGCGAGTTTCGCTCCCTTGATTGATCTGTTGTCAGCGCGTTATCGCGCTTTTTTTTGTCTTTCGAGTCAGTTTTTTTCGATAGGCCACAGCTGTTTGGCAAGGGTTGAGCCAACTTTCCCGGGCTGGCAAAACCTTCCTGCTCGACTTCGTTCTGAACGGATGAAAAGGGTCTTTCAGGCTGGCAACACGTTGGCCAACCGCCCGAATTCATTGACTGAGCGGTCAGTAAACGCAGGCAGAATCCGTTCTGCCCTGATCGAGGGGGCGCGCAGATTACTGGCTTGCGCGCCTTGCCTCAAGTGCTCCGTCCTGGAGCGTGACGGACCAAACTTGTGCGTTTGGTCAGTTTTTCAGAAGTGCACCTTGACCAGTGCACTGGTGACGCTCTGGTTGCTGTCGACGTTGCCTTGGCTGTCGATGCCGTACTTGTCCTTCCAGTAGCTGTACTCGATGCCCACGTACAGCTGCTTGGCGCCCAGGCCAAGGGCTTTGCCCAGGTCGTACTTGACCTGTGGGTTGAACTGCAGGTTGGCGTGGTAGGTCCCGCGACGGGTCTGGTCGTTGTCCACCACCCAGTCCATGTAACCGTCGATCAGAATGTCGGACTTGCCCACGGGCACGGTGTAGGACCAGGCTGGGGTGATCTGCCAGACGTTGTCACCGGGGCGGCTGCCTTCGGTGTTACGCAGGTAGAAATTCAGGGTGAAATAGTTGAAGCCGGGGATGGCCAGGTCGAAGCCGGGGCCGATCAGGTAGGCCTCGTTGTCGCCCTCGCCGCGCTCGTAGGTCATGGCGACCAGCACATCCTTGATCGGGCCCAGTTCGAACTTGTGGCCGCTGATCTTGCCCAGCGACAGGCGCGGGCTGAACTCGCCGTAGTAGCTGGTGACGCCTTTGCCGGGGTCGGCCTTGCCGTTGTAGAAGATCTTGTCGACGAACATGAAGGTGTCGCCGTACTTCCATTTGTTGGCGTGCTCGAAGGTGATCGTCTGCTGGATGCGGGGGTTGACCTTGAAGTCCTTGCCATACAGGTAGGTCAGGCTTTCGCCGTGCCACTGCAGCCATTCCCCGGCGTGGGCGGGGAGGGTGGCCAGCAGGCTGCTGCCCAGCAAGAGGGACGAGGTGATGCGTTTCATGTTGTGGTTCCCGGACTTATTGTTTTTGTTGGGTTTTTTTGGCGCGCAGGCGCCCCGGGCGGCCCATTCCGGCGGGCCGACGGTACAGCGTTTACGACGAGGTCGAGGCAGGGGCGGCAGTGCGCCGCCCCCTGTTGCTCCAGGCGGGTTGCTTCAGTGCTGATGGCAGGCGTTGTGCGCCGCGCGATCGGCACCGCCGAGGATGTTGAACAGCACGTTCAGCACCAGCGCACTGACCGTGGCCATGGCGATGCCACTGTGGGTGATGGGTTCCATCCACTGCGGCATCTGGGCAAAGAACTCCGGGCGTACCACAGGGATCAGCCCGAAGCCGACGCTCACCGCAACCAGCAACTGGTTGCGGCGGTCGCCAATGTCCGCCTCCTGCAGAATCTTGATCCCGGTGGCGGTAACCATGCCGAACATGGCGATGGAGGCGCCGCCCAGCACCGCAGGCGGGATCGAGGCAATCAGGAAGGCCGCCTTGGGCAGCAAGCTGAGCAGGATCAACAGCGCGCCGGCCACCACGGTGACATAGCGGCAGCGTACCCCGGTCATCTGCACCAGGCCGATGTTCTGGGCGAACGAGGAGTGGGTGAAGGTGTTGAAGAAACCGGCGACGAAGGAGGCCCCGGCGTCGCACAACAGGCCGCGACGCAGCATGCCTGGGGTCACTTCACGGCCAGTCACCTTGCCCAGCGCCAGGAACATGCCGGTGGACTCGACGAAGATGATCACCACCACCAGGCACATGGACAGGATCGGTGCCAGGCTGAAGGTCGGCATGCCGAAGTGCAGGGGGGTGACCACTTGCAGCCAGGGTGCCTGGCTCAGGCCCGACAGGTCGACCATGCCGATGGCGCCGGCCAGGATATAGCCCAGGCCCATGCCTACCAGCACCGACACATTGACCCAGAACCCACGCATGAAGCGATTGATCAGCAGGATCACCGCCAGCACCAGGCCGGCCACCAGCAGGTAGATCGGTGAACCGAAGGTGCCAGCCTGCTGGCCGCCGCCGGCCCAGTTGACCGCCACCGGGAACAGCGACAGGCCGATCGAGGTGATCACCGTGCCGGTGACCAGGGGGGGGAAGAACCGTACGACCTTGGACATGAACGGCGCGATCAGCATGCCGAAGAACCCGGCGGCGATGGTCGCGCCGAAGATCCCCTGCAGGCCCACGCCGGGCATGCCGGCCATGGCCACCATGCTGCCGACGGCAGCGAAACTGGCCCCCATCATCACCGGCATGCGGATGCCCACCGGGCCGATACCGAATGACTGGATGATGGTGGCGACACCTGCTACCAGCAGGTCGGCGTTGATCAGGAAAGCGACTTCTTCACGGGACAGCCCGGCGGCCTGGCCAATGATCAGCGGCACGGCGATCGCGCCACCGTACATCAGCAGGACATGTTGCAGGCCAACCAGGATCAGCTGGAACAGGGGCAAGGGCTCTCGCGGCGGCGCAACAGGGATATACGCCTTGCGTGACTCGGACATGCAGCACCTCGAGTTTTGTTTTTATTCTCGGATCCAAGCGCCGGCACCAGGCGGCAGGCTCACGCGGTGGAGAGCCTGGGGTTACCGCCTGGGGCTGACGCTCGATGCTTGCTTGTTGCATCAATCTTCGGGTTCGAGGCCGGATGTGCCGGCCTCTTCGCGGGTAAACCCGCTCCCACAGGAAGCGGTGTTGCCCCGACAGGGGTGTTTCAGTTGACCGGCGCGCCCTTGGCGATCCAGTCACCGACGAGCTTGCGCTCTTCGGTGGTCATCTGGGTGATGTTGCCCAGCGGCATGATCTGGCTGGCGACCGCTTGCGCCTGGATGCGCGCGGCCTGGGCCTGGATCTGCTGCGGGGTGTCGAACATCACGCCGGCAGGCGCGCTGCTGAACAGTGGGCTGGTCGGCTTGGACGAGTGGCACACGGTGCAGCGTTCCTGGATGACATTGTGGATCTTGTCGAAGCTCTCGCCGCCCGCCTGGGCCGTGGCCTGGGCTGGGGCTTCGGCGGGCGCGGCAGGTGCAGCGGCAGCCTTGGCGGCGTCCTCGGCACGTTGCTCGGCAGCGGTCTTGCCACCGACCGCGGTCGCCGGCAGCGGCTGGTACTCGATCTTCGCTGCGGCCTGCTCAGGGCTGGTGGGCATCGGCTTGGGGCCGGTCACGTAGGCCAGGCAGATCATCGCCAGGGCACCGACCGGCAGGGTCCAGGCGTACTTGTTGCTGTCATGGCGGGTGTTGAAGTAGTGGCGGATGAGTACCGCGGCTACGGCAATACCGGCCAGGATCAGCCAGTTGTACTGGCTACCGTAGGTGCTCGGGAAGTGGTTGCTGATCATGATGAACAGCACCGGCAGGGTGAAGTAGTTGTTGTGGCGCGAGCGCAGCAGGCCCTTGGCCGGCAGAACCGGGTCGGGCGTCTGGTTGTTCTCGATCGCCGCCACCAACTGGCGCTGGGCCGGCATGATGATGCGGAACACGTTGCCGACCATGATGGTGCCGATGATCGCGCCAGTGTGCAGGTACGCACCACGGCCGCTGAACACCAGGCTGAAGCCCCAGCAGGCGGCGATGATCAGCACGAACAGCACGGCACCGAGCAGCGCTGGCTTCTTGCCCAGGGGCGAGTCGCACAGGAAGTCGTAGATGAACCAGCCGGCGATCAGCGAGCCGATACCGATGGCCACGCCTTCGGCACCGCTCAAGGTGCTGCCAGGGGCCAGCAGGTACAGCGTCGGGTTCCAGTAGAACACCACGCACAGCAGGGCGATACCGGACATCCAGGTGAAGTAGGCTTCCCATTTGAACCAGTGCAGGTTCTCGGGCATTTTCGGTGGTGCGAGCTTGTATTTCTCCAGGTGGTAGATACCACCGCCGTGAATTGCCCAGAGATCACCCGACAACCCATCGCGCGGGTTGCTTCGGTTCAGGTGGTTCTCCAGCCAGACGAAGTAGAACGATGCACCGATCCAGGCTACGCCGGTGATCATGTGAACCCAGCGAATGCTCAGGTTCAGCCATTCGTGAAGGTGTGCTTCCACAGTATGTACCTCTTGCCGGTCACCCGCTCAGGCTGGGCCGTTGCATGACCGACCTTTTCTTATTGGTGGGGATTGAGGATCAGCATCTGTTCCTCGGTGAAGTAATGCTCGTCGCAGTTGTTGCCAGAACCGCTGCGATCAACCACCAGGAAGTCATCCCGCTTTTCGATCGTCAGCACCGGGTGGTGCCAGACGCCGCGATGGTAATTAACGCCCTGCCTGCCATTACTGCGGAAGGCCCGGACCAAGCCTGATACAGGTGCATCGCCAACCGGCGCGACCACGATCAGAAAGGGGTTGCCGAGCAGCGGGATGAAAGCCTGGCTGCCCAGCGGATGGCGTTCCAGCATGCGCACGGTCAGCGGCATGTCCAGCGCGTCGGCGCGGAAGATGCTGATGATCGCCTTGTCTTCAGGCTCGGCGGTTTCCACCGTGGCGAGCTTGTGGAAGCGCATGGTCGAGCCGTTGTTGATCATGAAGTGGTCGCTGCCATCGGTTTCGATCACGTCTCCGAAGGGGGCGAAGGCTTCTTTGCTCAGGGGCTCGATCATCAGGGTGCGCATGCGGATATCTCTTCTATGTTCGTTGTTCTGGTTCAGGTCAAGGGTTGCCGCGCCGGTTACAGCTGCAGCAGGCGGAACAGCGCGATCAGGTTGATCTGCGCCAGGGCTTCCTTGAATTCGGCATCGGCGTCGTTGTGGATGCGCTTTTCGAAAGCGGCGAGGATCTGGTGCCGGTTGCTGCCTTTTACCGCCATGATGAACGGGAACTGGAATTTGGCCTTGTAGGCGTCGTTCAGCTCGGTGAAACGGGCGAATTCTTCCGCGGTGCACTGGTGGATACCGGCGCCGGCCTGCTCGTTGGTGCTCGACTCGGTCAGTTCGCCCTGGATAGCCGCCTTGCCAGCCAGGTCCGGGTGCGCGTTGATCAGCGCCAGCTGCTCGGCGTGGCTGGCGCTGAGCAGGATGTCGCTCATGCGCTGGTGCAGCGCCTCGATCTCGTCCAGTTCAGCCAACTGGCCCAGGTCGTAGGCTTTTTCCGCAACCCAGGGCGAGTGCTCGTAGATGTCGGCGAAGGCCTTGACGAAGGCTTCACGGTCCAGGGCGGATGGCTTGAGGGTCTTGAAGGCGGTCATCAGGCGTTCTCTTTCTGGTACGGGTGGGTGGTGTGCCAGTGGCGGGCGATGTCCACGCGACGGGCGAACCAGACCTGGTCATGGCTTTTGGCGTAGTCGACGAAGCGCTTCAGCGCGGCCAGGCGCGCCGGGCGCCCGACCAGGCGGCAATGCAGGCCGATCGACAGCATTTTCGGTGCTTCGGCACCTTCGGCGTACAGCACATCGAAGGCATCCTTGAGGTACTGGAAGAACTGCTCGCCGCAGTTGAAGCCTTGTACCTGGGTGAAGCGCATGTCGTTGGTGTCGAGGGTGTAGGGGATCACCAGGTGCGGCTTGCCGGTGGGGTTGTTCGGCTCCCAGTAGGGCAGGTCGTCGTCATAGGTGTCACTGTCGTAGAGGAAGCCACCTTCCTCCATCACCAGGCGACGGGTGTTCGGGCCGGTGCGGCCGGTGTACCAGCCCAGCGGGCGTTCGCCGGTGATTTCGGTAAGGATGCGGATGGCTTCGAGCATGTGCTCGCGCTCCTGGGCCTCGTCCATGTACTGGTAGTCGATCCAACGGTAGCCGTGGCTGCAGATCTCATGGCCGGCTTCGACCATGGCACGGATCACGTCGGGGTGGCGCTGGGCGGCCATGGCCACGGCGAAGATGGTCAGCGGTACGCCGCTGTCCTTGAACAGTTTCAGCAGGCGCCACACGCCGGCGCGGCTGCCGTACTCGTAGAGCGATTCCATGCTCATGTTGCGCACGCCCTGCAGCGGCTGGGCGGCGACCATTTCAGAGAGGAACGCTTCGGATTCCTTGTCCCCGTGCAGAATGTTGCGTTCGCCGCCTTCCTCGTAGTTGAGGACGAAAGACAGCGCGATGCGAGCGTTGCCCGGCCATTGCGGGTGAGGAGGGTTGTTGCCGTAACCGATCAGGTCGCGAGGATAGTCAGCGCTCACTGCAGTCTTCCTTCTTGTGCGTTTGTGCGGGGGTGGGCGGGCCGCGTCGGGATGTCGCACCACCGGATGGGCTGATTGTATACAACTTCTGAAATCTTTTGTAAGCCTGTTTTTCCGCATTTCTTCCCTTTTGTCGCTTGGCAGCGGCCCGGAATTTCATTGCAAGAAACCTGCCTGATTGGTCAGCTTGGGACGTTGTCGTCGGCTCGGAGCCTGAGTTGCCCGTGTATTTGCCAACAAAAGGGAGCGGCTGGGCGGGAAACGCCCGGTGAAGCGGATTGGTTCAAAAAATTGTGTACAATCTTTCGTTCAAATGTCTTAATGGTGTCCTTCCCGCGCATCGATGGCCTTTGCCGTGATGCTGGCCGTGTATTTTTTGCCCACAGATTGAACAAGAGGCGACAAGCAATGGGACGTTTGACCACACACGTACTGGATGCCGCGCATGGCTGCCCGGGCAGCTCGATCAAGGTCGAGCTGTACCGTGTCGAAGGCCAGCAGCTGGAGCTGGTGAACACTGCCCTGACCAACAGCGATGGCCGCGTCGACGCGCCGCTGCTGCAGGGTGACGACTACCGCACCGGTGTCTACCAACTGCAGTTCAGTGCTGGCGATTACTACCGCGCCCGCGGCGTGCAGCTGCCGGCCCAGGCGTTCCTGGATGTTGTCGTGCTGCGTTTTGGCATTGACCAGCAGCAAGAGCACTATCACGTGCCACTGCTGATCTCGCCGTACAGCTATTCGACCTATCGTGGAAGCTAGTTGGTCGCTAGAAGAATCTTCGTAGGTCCTTGGCCCGCTCTCACACTGGCGGGCTTTTTTTCGTCTGCTGTTTGTCACCGGCCAGCCAGCCGCCATCCGATCGCTAGCGCGGGCCCCGGTAGGAGCGGCCTTGTGTCGCGAAAGGGCTGCGCAGCAGCCCCAGGGTTGCAGCGCAGATGCACAAATTGCCGGGGCTGCTGCGCAGCCCTTTCGCGACACAAGGCCGCTCCTACAAAAGCCAGCAGATTGATGCCGGCCAAATGAAGAAAGGGCGCCGAAGCGCCCTTGGTTGCTGCAGCTGGGGTCAGAGGAACACGAACTTGGCAATGAAGATCGCGCACAGCACCCACAGGCTGGCGGAGATTTCCTTGTACTTGCCGGTACCCGCCTTCAGCGCCACGTAGCTGATGAAGCCCAGGGCGATACCATCGGCGACGGAGAAGGTCAGCGGCATCATGATCACCGTGACGATCGCCGGAATGCTGTCGGTAGCTTCGTCCCAATGGATGTGGGCCATGCTGCCCATCATCAGCATCGCCACGTAGATCAGCGCACCGGCAGTCGCGTAGGCGGGAATCATCCCGGCCAGTGGCGCGAAGAACATCGCGGCAATGAACAGCACGCCGACCACCACCGCCGTCAGCCCGGTGCGGCCACCTGCGGCGACGCCGGCAGCACTCTCCACGTAACTGGTCACCGGCGGCACACCGACCACGGCACCGAACACGCTCGAAGCACTGTCGGCCTTCAACGCCCGCGACAGGTTTTCGATGCGCCCGTCCGGCGCCACCAGGTTGGCCCGCTGCGCCACGCCCATCAGGGTGCCGGCCGTGTCGAACATGTGCACGAAAAGGAACGCCAGCACCACGCTGATCATGCTGACGTTGAACACCCCGGCCACATCCATGGCCATCCAGGTCGGGGCCAGGCTCGGCGGCATCGACATCACCCCGCCAAACTTGACCAGGCCCAGGCCCCAGCCCGCCAGGGTGACGCCGATGATGCTGATCAGGATCGCGCCGAACACCCGCTTGTAGCTGAGGATGGCGATCAGCAGGAAGCACAGCGCCGCCAGCAGCGGCCCTGGCTCGTGCAGCGAGCCCAGCTTGATCAGGGTGGCGGGGCTGTCGACGATGATGCCTGCCGTCTTCAGGCCGATCAGCCCGAGAAACAATCCGACGCCGGCCCCCATGGCATGGCGCAGGCTGACCGGGATGCTGTTGAGCAACCATTCGCGCACTTTCGACAAGGTCAGGAACATGAACAGCACGCCCGAGACGAACACCGCCCCGAGTGCCGTTTCCCAGTTGTAGCCCATGGTGCCGACCACGGTGTAGGTGAAGAAGGCGTTGAGGCCCATGCCGGGCGCCAGCCCCACCGGCCAGTTGGCATACAGGCCCATCAGCAGGCAGCCCAGTGCGGCGGCGATGCAGGTGGCGACGAAGGCGGCGCCGTGGTCGATGCCAGCGTCGGCCATGATATTGGGGTTGACGAAGATGATGTAGGCCATGGTGATGAAGGTGGTCACCCCGGCGATCAGTTCGGTCCTGACGGTACTGCCGTGTTGCTTGAGTTTGAAAATCCGCTCCAGCCAGCTCGTTTCGAGCGGTGGGGCGAGATCCAGCGTAGGGGCTTCGGATTTGCGGCTTTCCACAGCAGGTACTCCTCAAGTCTTTCTTGTTGTTCTTGGGCCCGGTTCCTGCGCAATGCACTTGGCGGCCCCGCGAGGGAAGGCAGACGTCTGACCGCTTTTTATTGACTTGCAGGTCAAGAAGTTGCTCGGTGGATTATGCTTTTGTGTACAAAGAATGCAAATAATGTTTTATGTTTTGTGTGCGCACTGTGGCGTACAACGGCTATATAGGTAAAAGGCCACCTGCAGAATCGGCTCAGCCTGTGTACAATGGCGCCATACTTTCCTTCGTGCCTCGAGAGCCCATGAACGAACAGCTGCAACCTCTGAAGAAACCTGCGCGCAACGGCAAGGCCGGCCGCAGTGGTACCCAGGACGACATCGTCTACGCGCACATCTTCGAGGCGATCCTCGAGCAGCGTCTGGCTCCGGGCACCAAGTTGAGCGAGGAAGCGCTGGGCGAGATCTTCGGCGTCAGCCGCACCATCATCCGCCGTGCCTTGTCGCGCCTGGCCCACGAAAGCGTGGTGCTGCTACGGCCGAACCGTGGCGCCGTGGTGGCCAGCCCCACGGTGGAAGAAGCCCGTCAGGTATTCTTCTCGCGGCGCATGGTCGAGCGGGCCATCACCGAGCTGGCGGTGCAGCACGCCACGCCAGAGCAGCTCAACGAACTGCGGCAGATGGTGCGCGACGAGCGCGACAGCTTTTCCCGCGGTGACCGGGGCGCCGGCATCCGCCTGTCCGGCGAGTTCCACCTCAAGCTGGCAGAGGCTGCCGGTAACGCGCCGCTGGTCAGCTTCCAGCGCAGCCTGGTGTCGCAGACCTCGCTGATCATTGCCCAGTACGAAAGCGGCAACCGCTCGCACTGCTCGTATGACGAGCACATGCAACTGATCGATGCCATCGAGGCGCGTGATGCCGAGCAGGCCGTGAGCCTGATGATGCACCACATGGACCACATCGACAGCAAGCTGAACCTGGACGAGGAAAGCGCCTCGGACGACCTGCATGCGGTGTTTTCGCACCTGCTGAAAAAGCCCAAGGCAGCCGCCAAGGGTTGATCGTTTGCCAGGAATCGAAGGGGCCGCCATGCGGCCCTTTTTCTTGCTGGCCTTTGGCCGTACACCTGATAGATTTACTAGTTGCAAACCCCTTTTCAATGTGGTTGGGCTTGCGCATTTTGCGTTCAACTACTTGAGGAGAGGTCCATGACTACGTCTCTGGGTGTGCGCATGGGTGCCGAGCTGGTTGGCACCTTCTGGCTGGTGCTTGGTGGCTGTGGCAGTGCGGTGCTCGCAGCCAGTTCCCCCATTGGCATTGGTGTTCTCGGTGTCGCTTTCGCCTTTGGTCTCACCGTGCTGACCATGGCTTTCGCCATTGGCCATATCTCTGGCTGTCATCTCAACCCCGCGGTGTCGTTCGGACTGGTGGTGGGCGGGCGCTTTCCGGCCAAGGAGCTGCTGCCCTACGTGATCGCCCAGGTGACCGGTGCGATTCTGGCGGCAGCGGTGATCTATTTCATCGCCAGTGGCAAGGCAGGTTTTGAACTGTCATCAGGCCTGGCCTCCAATGGCTACGCCGAGCACTCGCCCGGCGGCTACTCGCTGGGGGCAGGCTTCGTCAGTGAGGTAGTGATGACGGCGATGTTCCTGGTGGTGATCATGGGCGCCACCGACGTGCGCGCGCCGGCAGGCTTTGCGCCGATCGCCATCGGCATGGCCCTGACGCTGATTCACTTGATCTCGATCCCGGTGACCAATACCTCGGTCAACCCCGCGCGTAGCACGGGGCCGGCCTTGTTTGTCGGTGGCTGGGCGCTGCAACAGCTGTGGCTGTTCTGGATAGCGCCGCTGATCGGTGCTGCAATCGGCGGCTCGCTATACCGAGGCTTGTCAAAAGAACCTTAACGCTGGTGCACGCAACGCCCGGCGGCGTAGGTTTCGCGCACGGTGCGATCGTCGCCCAGGGTAGTGAGCACGAACAGCGTCTCTTCAATGCTGTTGGACTGCTGGATACGGTAGTCCAGCAGCGGCGTGGCCTTGTAGTCCAGCACCACGAAGTCGGCATCGTTACCCGGGCGCAGGCTGCCGATGCGGTCGTCCAGGCGCAGCGCCCGGGCGCCGCCGAGGGTGGCCAGGTACAGCGACTTGTACGGGTGCAGGCGCGCGCCCTGCAGCTGCATCACCTTGTACGCTTCGTTGAGGGTGTTGAGCAGCGAGAAGCTGGTGCCGGCACCGACGTCGGTGCCCAGGCCCACGTTGACCTTGAAGCGCTCGGCCTGCGGCAGGTTGAACAGGCCGCTGCCGAGGAACAGGTTGGAGGTGGGGCAGAAGGCCACGGCCGAGCCGGTTTCCGCCAGGCGCTGGCATTCCTCGTCGCACAGGTGCACGCCATGGGCGAACACCGAGCGCTCGCCCAGCAGCTCGAAGTGGTCGTACACGTCGAGGTAGCCCTTCTGCTCGGGGAACAGCGACTTGACCCAATCGATTTCCTTGAGGTTTTCCGACAGGTGCGTGTGCATGTACACGCCCGGGTGCTCCTTGAGCAACTGGCCGGCCAGGGTCAGCTGTTGCGGGGTGCTGGTCGGGGCGAAACGCGGGGTGACGGCATAGTGCAGGCGGCCCTTGCCATGCCAGCGCTCGATCAGCGCCTTGCTTTCGGCGTAGCCGGACTCGGCGGTATCGGTCAGGTAGTCCGGCGCGTTGCGGTCCATCATCACCTTGCCGGCGATCAGGCGCAGGTCGAGGCGCTCGGCCTCTTCGAACAGGGCATTGACCGATTGCGGGTGCACGCTGCCGAACACCAGCGCAGTGGTCGTGCCGTTGCGCAGCAGTTCCTTGAGGAAGATCTTCGCGACCTGGTCGGCGTGATCCTTGTCGGCAAACTGCTTTTCGCAAGGGAAGGTGTAGGTATTCAGCCAGTCCAGCAGCTGTTCGCCGTAGGAACCGATCATGCCGGTCTGCGGGAAGTGGATATGGGTGTCGATGAAGCCTGGGGTGATCAGCGCGTCCTGGTAGTGCTCGACCGGGATGTCGGCATCCAGGCTCGGCAGCAGTTCGCTGGCATGGCCAACGGCGCGGATGCGGCCATCGTCGACCACCAGCAGGCCGTCCTCGAAGTACTCATGGGAGGCCTCCATGCCCACCTCGGCCGGGTCGGCGATGCTGTGCAGGATGGCGGCACGGTAGGCTTTGCGGGTAACGGTCATAACACACTCGTCAATGGGCTTGGCTGCGCCGGGAGGGCGGCAGCAACTGGGCAATGGGGCCGGCATTGGCCGCAGCGTCGTGCTGGCCGAAGCAGGCGTTGTAGGTGGCGATGATCTCGGCGGCGATGGACACGGCGATCTCGATGGGCAGCTTGCCCTTGACCTCGGCCAGGCCCATCGGGCAACGCATGCGTGCCAGCACGGCCTCGTCGTAGCCGCGCTCGCGCAGGCGGTGTTCGAACTTGACCCGCTTGGTCTTCGAGCCGATCAGGCCGAACCAGGTGAAGTCGTTGCGCTTGAGGATGGCGGCGCTCAGCTCCAGGTCGAGCTGGTGGTTGTGGGTCATGACGATGCAGTAGCAGCCCGCTGGCAGGCTGGCGACTTCGTCGACCGGTTCCTCGCTGACCACCTTGGTTACCCCGTCGGGCACCAGGGCCGGGAATTCCTGCTCGCGCGAATCGATCCAGCGCACCCGGCAGGGCAGCGCGGCGAGCAAGGGTACCAGAGCGCGGCCGACATGGCCCGCGCCGAACACGGCGATTTGCGCCTGCACGGCGGCCATCGGCTCGAACAGCAGCACGGTGATGCCGCCGCAGCATTGGCCCAGGCTGGCGCCGAGGCTGAAGCGCTCCAGGTGCGGGGTGCTGCGCTGCTCCTCGAGCATCTGCCGGGCGATGTGCAGCGCCTTGTATTCCAGGTGGCCACCGCCGATGGTGTCGAACAGGCCGGTGGCGCTGACGACCATTTTCGAGCCAGCGTTGCGCGGGGTCGAGCCGCGCTCCTCGATGATGGTGACCAGCACGCAGGCTTCACCACGGGACTGGTGGTCGGCGAGGGCGTTGATCCATTGGTGCATGATGCAGATCCTCTCCAGGGCAACGCGGTCCGCTTTGTGTAGGAGCGGCCTTGTGTCGCGAAAGGGCTGCGCAGCAGCCCCAGAAAGCCATGTTGCTGTTCGAATTTTGGGGCCGCTGCGCGGCCCTTTCGCGACACAAGGCCGCTCCTACAAAAAGCGCGCCGGCGGCGTTACTGCGGGACGCTTTCCAGTTGCGGCTCGGCAGGTTGCGCTGCAGCCGCCGCCTTGCGCATCTGCTCGCAACCCCACAACACCCGCTCCGGCGTTGCCGGTGCATCGATGGCGGGCTGCACGCGGTAGTCGGCGATGCTGGCCACGGCGTCCTTGATCGCGCACCAGGCGGCGATGCCGAGCATGAACGGTGGTTCGCCCACGGCCTTGGAGTGGAACACGGTGTCTTCCGGGTTCTTGCGGTTTTCCACCAGCTTCACCCGCAGGTCCAGCGGCATGTCGGCCACGGCGGGGATCTTGTAGCTGGCCGGGCCGTTGGTCACCAGCTTGCCCTTGGCGTTCCACACCAGTTCTTCGCTGGTCAGCCAGCCCATGCCCTGAATGAAGCCGCCTTCCACCTGGCCAATGTCGATGGCCGGGTTCAACGAAGCGCCCACGTCGTGCAGGATGTCGGCGCGCAGCATCTTGTACTCGCCGGTCAGGGTGTCGAGGATCACCTCCACGCAGGCGGCGCCGAAGGCGAAGTAGTAGAACGGCCGGCCGCGCGCCTGGTTGCGGTCGTAGTAGATCTTCGGTGTGCGGTAGAAGCCAGTGCTGGACAGCGACACCTGGGCGAAGTAGGCCTGCTGCACCAGTTGCTCGAAGCTGACGATCTGGTCGCGCACGCGCACATGGCCGTTACGGAACTCGACGTCTTCCTCGGTTACCTGGTAGTGCCGCGCGGCGAACTCGGTCAGGCGCTGCTTGAGGATCTCGGCGGCATTCTGCGCCGCCTTGCCGTTCAGGTCGGCGCCACTGGAGGCGGCGGTCGGCGAGGTGTTGGGCACCTTGTCGGTGTTGGTGGCGGTGATCTGGATGCGGCTGAAATCGACCTGGAACACCTGCGCCACCACCTGGGCCACCTTGGTGTTCAGGCCCTGGCCCATCTCGGTGCCGCCGTGGTTGAGGTGGATGCTGCCGTCGGTGTAGATGTGGATCAGCGCACCGGCCTGGTTGAGGAAGGTGGCGGTGAACGAGATGCCGAACTTCACCGGGGTCAGCGCCAGGCCTTTTTTCAGCACCGGGCTGTTGGCATTGAAGCGGCGGATCGATTCGCGGCGCTCGGCATAGTCGCTGCTGGCTTCCAGTTCGGCGGTCATTTCCTCGAGCATGTTGTGCTCGACGGTCTGGTAGTAGTGGGTGACGTTGCGCTCGCGCTTGCCGTAGTAGTTGGCCTTGCGCACCGCCAGCGGGTCGCGGCCCAGGTGCCGGGCGATGTGGTCCATCACCTGCTCGATGGCGACCATCCCCTGCGGGCCGCCAAAGCCGCGGTAGGCGGTGTTGGAGGCGGTGTTGGTCTTGCAGCGGTGGCCGTGCACGGTGGCATCGCCCAGGTAGTAGGCGTTGTCGGAGTGGAACATGGCGCGGTCGACGATCGAGCCGGACAGGTCGGGTGAGTAGCCGCAGTTGCCGGCCAGGTCGAGGTTGATGCCATGCAGGCGGCCGTCGTCATCGAAGCCCACGTCGTACTCGACATAGAAGGGGTGGCGCTTGCCGGTCATGGTCATGTCCTCGACCCTTGGCAGGCGCATCTTGGTCGGTTGCCCGGTCAGGCGCGCAATGACGGCGCACAGGCACGCCGGGCTGGCGGCCTGGGTTTCCTTGCCGCCAAAACCGCCACCCATGCGGCGCATGTCCAGCACCACCTTGTTCATCGGCACGTCGAGCACTTCGGCGACCAGCTTCTGCACTTCGGTAGGGTTCTGCGTGGAGCAGTAGACGATCATGCCGCCATCTTCGGTGGGCATTACCGAGGAGATCTGCGTTTCCAGGTAGAAGTGCTCCTGGCCACCGATGTGCAGGGTGTCCTGGAGGCGGTGCGGGGCGGTGGCCAGGGCGGCAGCGGCGTCGCCACGCTGGTGGGTGTGGCTGTCGAGCACGAAGTGCTTCTTGCGCAGTGCTTCGACCACATCCAGCACTGGCTCCAGGTCTTCGTACTCGACGATCGCGGCCATCGCCGCACGGCGTGCGGTGTCGAGATCGCGCGCGGCCACGGCGAGCACCGGCTGGCCGAAGTACTCGACCTTGTCGATGGCCAGCAACGGGTCGCCGGCCACTACCGGGCCGATGTCCTTGAGGCCGGGGATGTCTTCGTGGGTGATGGCGATGCGCACACCTTCGAAGGCATAGCAGGGCGTGGTGTCGATACGCAGGATGCGCGCATGGGCGCGATCGGAGGTGCGCGCGTAGACGTGCAACTGGTTGGGGAATTCCAGGCGGTCATCGATGTACACCGCCTCGCCGGACACATGCTTGTCGGCGCTGTCATGCTTGACGCTGCGGCCAACCCCGGTGGTCAGGTCCTGGCTGAACAGTGCGGCCATCTCGGCCTGGCTCTTGGCTACGTGATGGTTAGACATAAGCGGTCACCCGGGTTTCGATGTGCGGCGTTTGCTGTTCGATGAAGTACTTGCGCAGCAGGTTCTGCGCGGTCAGCAGGCGGTATTCCTTGCTGGCGCGGAAGTCGCTGAGCGGGGTGAAGTCTTCGGCCAGGGCCTGGCACGCGCGCTCGACGGTGGCCTGGTTCCACGGCTTGCCGCGCAACGCTGCCTCGCAGGCGCGGGCACGCTTGGGGATGGCCGCCATGCCGCCGAACGCGATGCGCACGCCGCTGACCACACCGTCTTCGATGCTCAGGTTGAAGGCCCCGCACACCGCAGAGATGTCATCGTCCAGGCGCTTGGAAACCTTGTAGGCGCGGAACGCCCAGTCGCGGGTGGCGCGTGGCACGATGATCTTCTCGATGAACTCGCTGTCCTGGCGGGCAGTGATGCGGTAGTCGATGAAATAGTCTTCCAGCGCCATCACCCGCTGGCGCTCGCCCTGGCGCAGGACGATCTGCGCGTCCAGGGCAATCAGCAAGGGTGGCGAGTCGCCGATCGGCGAAGCGTTGCCGATGTTGCCGCCCAGGGTGCCCTGGTTGCGGATCTGCAGCGAGGCGAAGCGGTGCAGCAGGGCGCCGAAGTCGGGGTACTCTTCGTTCAGTGCGCCGTAGCAGTCGGTGAGTGGGGTGGCCGCGCCGATTTCCAGGTGACTGGCGGTCTTCTCGATGCGCTTGAGTTCGGCCACGTGGCCGACGTAGATCATCACCGGCAAGGTCTTGTGGAACTGGGTGACTTCCAGGGCCAGGTCGGTACCGCCGGCCAGCAGCCGCGCCTCGGGGTGCGAGCTGTACAGGTCGGCCAGGTCGGCCACGGTCAGCGGCACCAGGCAGCGTTTGTCGCCGCTGTTCAACTCGCCAGTCTGGGTCGGGGCAATCGCCTTGAGGCGGCTCATGGTCTGGGCCTGCTGGGCATCGAACTGGTCGCGGCACGGTTGCCGGCAGCTCTGCTCGGCGGCTTCCAGGATCGGCCGGTAGCCGGTGCAGCGGCACAGGTTGCCGGCCAGGGCTTCCTGGGCCTGGTGCAGGTCGGGGCCGTTGCTGTTCTTCTGCAGGGCGAACAGCGACATGACGAAGCCGGGAGTGCAGAAGCCGCACTGCGAACCATGGCAATCGGCCATGGCCTGTTGCACGCTGTGCAGTTGCCCTTGGTGCTTGAGCCCTTCGACGCTGATCAGTTGCTTGCCATGCAGCGACGATACGAACGTCAGGCATGAGTTGAGGCTGCGGTAGCGCAGGCTGTCGTTGCCCTGGTCGTCCTGGGTCAGTTCACCGACCACCACGGTGCAGGCGCCGCAGTCACCACTGGCGCAGCCCTCCTTGGTGCCAGGTTTGCCCAGGTGCTCGCGCAGGTATTGCAGCACCGTCATGTTCGGGTCCAGGGCATGCTCACTACGCAGCTCCTGGTTGACGAGAAACTGGATCACGGGGATGGCCTCGCAATGGTTTTATTGTTGTTGGGCGGACTCTAAGCAAGAGCTGTCCTGCTGGTCAATAATTTTCTGACTCAAAGGTCAGGAAATTGTGCGCGTCGCTGCCCAACGGTTCACATTGCCCATATGCCAAGCATAGATCGCGCCGGGCGCGAGGTTGCCTGGCGGGTCAAATAAACCACCTGGCCCCTCTGCGCGATTACCGGGCAAGTGCGCTACAATCCGCTGCTTGTGCCCAGTTCACTGATTTTGAAGGACAACCATGACGTTCAAGGCCCCGGACAGCCTCTCCGAGCAGATTGCCGATTACCTGGCCGAACGCATCATCCGCGGCGAACTGGCGCCAGGCGAGCGTATCCAGGAGCTGAAGGTCACCCAGGCGCTCAACGTCAGCCGTGGCTCGGTGCGCGAAGCGCTGCTGATCCTCGAACGCCGTCACCTGGTCGCGATCCTGCCGCGCCGTGGTGCCCACGTGACCGAACTGGACGAGCGCGGGGTCCGCAGCCTGTGTGCGCTGATGAGCGAGTTCTACATCCTGCTGGGCAATGCGGTCGCGCAAAAATGGCGCACCGATGCTGACCTGCGCCCGTTCCTGGACATCCAGCAGCGCCTGCAACGTGCCCATCAGCAGCTCGATATCAAGGCCTTCGTCGCCGACAGTTTCGCAGTCATGCGCGCGGCCTATCCATTCGCCGACAACCCGTTCCTGCAGGAAACCGTGGAAAACCTGCAGCCGGCCATGAGCCGCGCCTACTACCTGGCACTGGATCAGCGCCAGGCCAGCATGAGCGATTACCTCGACCTGTTCGCCCGCCTGCTCGACGCCGTGGTCGCCCGTGACCTGCCGCGCATTCGCGAGGTGCTGACCGCCTACTGCCAGCGCAGCTGCGAACTGGTGCTGGCGGCGCTGGCCAGAGGCTGACCGATGCGCCTGAAGTGCATTCGCCTGGCCGGGTTCAAGTCGTTCGTCGACCCGACCACGGTCAATTTCCCCAGCAACATGGCGGCCGTGGTCGGCCCCAACGGCTGTGGCAAGTCCAACATCATCGATGCCGTGCGCTGGGTGATGGGCGAGAGCTCCGCGAAGAACCTGCGCGGCGAGTCGATGACCGACGTCATCTTCAACGGCTCCAGTGGCCGCAAGCCGGTCAGCCAGGCCAGCATCGAACTGGTGTTCGACAACAGCGAAACCACCCTGGTCGGCGAGTATGCCGCCTACGCCGAGATCTCGATCCGCCGCAAGGTCACCCGTGACGGGCAGAACAGCTATTACCTCAATGGCACCAAGTGCCGGCGCCGCGACATCACCGACATCTTCCTCGGTACCGGCCTGGGGCCGCGCAGTTACTCGATCATCGAACAGGGCATGATCTCCAAGCTGATCGAGGCCAAGCCCGAGGAACTGCGCAACTTCATCGAGGAAGCGGCCGGGATTTCCAAATACAAGGAACGCCGCCGCGAAACCGAGAACCGCATCCGCCGCACCCAGGAGAACCTGGCGCGCCTGACCGACCTGCGCGAAGAGCTGGAACGCCAGCTGGAGCGCTTGCACCGGCAGGCCCAGGCCGCCGAGAAGTACCGCGAATACAAGGCCCAGGAACGCCAGCTGAAGGCCCGCCTGTCGGCCTTGCGCTGGCGCGACCTGGACGCCCGCGTGCGCCAGCGCGAGGCGGTGATCGGCGACCAGGACGTGTCCCATGAAGCGTTGGTCGCCGAGCAGCGCAACGCCGATGCCAGCATCGAGCGCCTGCGCGATAGCCATCACGAATTGTCCGAGCGCTTCAACCAGGTGCAGGGCCGCTTCTATTCGGTGGCAGGGGATATCGCCCGGGTCGAGCAGAGCATCCAGCACGGCCAGCAGCGCCTGCGCCAGTTGCAGGACGACTTCAAGGAAGCCGAGCGCACGCGCCTGGAGACCGAATCGCACCTGGGCCACGACCGCACCCTGCTGGCGACCCTGGGCGAAGAGCTGGCCATGCTCGAGCCCGAGCAGGAAATGACCTTGGCCGCTGCCGAAGAAGCCGCCGCCGCCCTTGAAGAGGCCGAACTGGGCATGCACGGCTGGCAGGAGCAGTGGGACAGCTTCAACAGCCGCTCCGCCGAGCCGCGCCGCCAGGCCGAAGTGCAGCAGGCGCGCCTGGTGCAGCTGGAGGCCAGCCTGGAGCGCTTGGCCGAACGCCAGCGCAAGCAGGGCGAGGAGCGCGAGCAGTTGGGCAGCGACCCGCAGGACGCCGCCATGCTGGAATTGTCCGAGCAGTTGGCCAGCAGCGAAATGTTGCTCGAAGAGCTGCAGTTGTCCGAAGAGCAGGTGGTCGAGCGCCTGGAAGGCCTGCGCCAGCAACTGCACCAGGCCACCCAGGCCCAGCAGCAGGCGCAGGGCGACCTGCAGCGCCTGGGTGGCCGCCTGGCGTCACTCGAAGCCTTGCAGCAGGCGGCGCTGGAGCCGGGCGCGGGGGCGGCCGACTGGTTGTACGGCCAAGGCCTTGAACAGCAACCGCGCCTGGCTGAAGGGCTGCGCGTGGAGCCGGGCTGGGAGCTGGCCGTGGAAACGGTGCTTGGCGCCGACTTGCAGGCGGTGCTGGTGGACGATTTCAACCGCCTCGATTTTGCCGGCCTGGAGCAGGGCGAGTTGCGTCTGCTGCTGGCCAGTGGCACCAGTGCTTCGCTGCCCGGCAGCTTGCTGGAAAAGGTCTCCGGCGGTATCGACCTGGCGCCCTGGCTGGGCCAGGTGCGGCCCGTCGAAGACCTGGCACAAGCGCTGGCGCAGCGCGCCTCGCTCGGTGAAGGCCAGAGCCTGGTCAGCCGCGATGGCTATTGGGTAGGCCGGCATTTCCTGCGCATACGCCGTGGTGGTGAGGCCGAAGGCGGGGTGCTGGCGCGCGGCCAGGAAATCGAACGCCTCGGCCACGAGCAGGCGCAGCAGGAAGCGGCGCTCGAGCAGCTGGAGCAGCAGTTGCAGGCCCTGCGCGAGCAACAGCTGGGCCTGGAGGAGCAGCGTGAACAGCTGCGCCGCCGCACCCAGGAAGAAAACCGCCTGCACGGTGAGCTGAACGCCAGCCTGTCGGCCGGCCGTGCGCGCGCCGAGCAGGTCGAGCTGCGTCGCCGGCGCCTGCAGGAAGAACTGGCCGAGCTGGAAGAGCAGCGCGCCCTCGAGCACGAACAACTGGGCGAAGCACGCCTGTTGCTGCAGGAAGCCTTGGAGTTGATGGCCCAGGACACCGAGCAGCGCGAGCAGTTGATGGCCCGCCGCGACACCCTGCGCGAAAACCTCGACCGCGTGCGCCAGGAGGCCCGCCAGCACAAGGACCACGCCCACCAGCTGGCCGTGCGCCTGGGCTCGCTGCGCGCCCAGCACGATTCCACCCGGCAGGCCCTGGAGCGCCTGGAGCAGCAGGCGGCGCGCCTGACCGAGCGCCAGGAGCAATTGAGCCTGAACCTGGAAGAAGGCGCGGCGCCGCTGGAGGAGCTGCGCCTGAAGCTCGAAGCGCTGCTGGAGCAGCGCATGGGCGTCGATGAGGAAATGCGCCTGGCCCGCCTGCACATGGACGAAGCGGACCGTGAGCTGCGCGATGCGGAGAAGCGCCGCACCCAGGCCGAGCAGCAAGCGCAGCTGCTGCGTGGCCAGCTGGAGCAGTTGCGCCTGGAGTGCCAGGGCCTGGACGTGCGGCGCAAGACCCTGCAGGAACAGTTGCTGGCCGATGGTTACGACCTGCAAGGCGTGCTCGCCACCCTCGAGGCCGACGCCACCGAGCAAGGCACTGAACAGGAGCTGGAGCAGCTCGATGCGCGAATCCAGCGCCTGGGGGCGATCAACCTGGCGGCCATCGAAGAGTACCAGCAGCAGTCCGAGCGCAAGCGCTACCTGGATGCCCAGGACGCCGACCTGGTCGAGGCGCTGGAGACCCTGGAAAACGTCATCCGCAAGATCGACAAGGAAACCCGCAACCGCTTCAAGGATACCTTTGATCAGATAAATGCCGGATTACAGGCACTTTTCCCAAAAGTTTTCGGTGGTGGCAGCGCTTATCTGGAACTGACGGGCGAAGATCTACTCGATACAGGGGTAACGATCATGGCGCGACCACCGGGCAAGAAGAACAGCACCATCCATCTGCTGTCCGGCGGCGAAAAGGCACTGACCGCACTGGCGCTGGTGTTTGCCATCTTCAAGTTGAACCCCGCACCGTTCTGCATGCTCGACGAGGTCGATGCGCCGCTGGACGATGCCAACGTCGGGCGTTATGCCCGCCTAGTCAAGGAAATGAGTGAAAGCGTGCAGTTCATCTACATCACCCATAACAAGATCGCGATGGAGATGGCCGACCAGCTGATGGGCGTGACCATGCATGAACCGGGCTGTTCACGGCTGGTCGCGGTGGATGTGGAGGAGGCCATGGCCATGGTCGATGCCTGACAGGCAGCGCTGGGGCATATTCTGAAGCGAAATGCCCCCGCCATGTGCGACAGACGGTGTAAAGTTGTCTTTGGTCGTGCTAGCTTAATGTCACTCGTTTTTTGCGTGGGTAAAAACGCCTGTCAGAACATAGAGTTGGCGCCACGTGTTAAAGGGCTTTGAACCCTTTGTTTTCAAGCATATTTTTATAGAGGCACGGGATTACATGGAAATCGGTCTGCGCGAGTGGCTGATCGTCATCGGCATCATTGTCATTGCCGGGATTCTTTTCGACGGCTGGCGCCGCATGCGCGGCGGCAAAGGCAAGTTGAAATTCCGTCTGGATCGCAGCTATGCCAACCTGCCGGACGAAGAGGGCAATGCCGAAGTGCTTGGCCCGTCGCGGGTGCTGGAAACCCACAAGGAGCCTGAGCTGGACGAAAGCGACCTGCCGTCGCTCAGCGCTTCTGCGCGCGACCGCGAGCGTGAACCCAAGCCGGCCAAGGCCAGCAAGCGCGGCAAGCGTGCCACGGCTGCTGCCGAGGCCCAGCAGGGCGACCTGAACCTGAGCGCCGAACCGCGTGAAGCCGACCTGTTTGCCGACAGCGACGAAGACTTTGCCGCACAGAACACCCGCAGCAGCAACCCGGCGCCTGCCAGCAGCAGCGTCAAGGAACTGCCGCCGGCCGAGGAAGTGCTGGTGATCAGCGTGATCTCCCGCGACGAGGGTGGCTTCAAGGGCCCGGCCCTGCTGCAGAACATCCTGGAGAGTGGCCTGCGCTTCGGCGAAATGGACATCTTCCACCGGCACGAAAGCATGGCCGGCCACGGCGAAGTGCTGTTCTCCATGGCCAACGCGGTCAAGCCTGGCGTATTCGACCTGGACGATATCGACCACTTCAGCACCCGTGCGGTGAGCTTCTTCCTCGGCCTGCCGGGCCCGCGTCATCCGAAGCAGGCTTTCGATGTGATGGTGGCTGCGGCGCGCAAGCTGGCCCACGAACTGAACGGCGAGCTCAAGGACGACCAGCGCAGCGTGCTGACTGCCCAGACCATCGAGCACTATCGCCAGCGTATTGTCGAATTCGAGCGCCGTGCGCTGACCCAAAAGCGCTGACAGATCCAGACGAAAGAGCAGCCTGAGGGCGGTGCTGGACGCCCCCAGGCTGCTCTTTTGCTTTGCAAGAGAAGACAACCCCATGACCGTCGAATCCCGTATCCACGAACTCCGTCACCAGCTCGACCAGCACAACTACCGCTACTATGTGCTCGACGAGCCCAGCGTGCCCGATGCCGAATACGACCGCCTGTTCAACGAGCTCAAGGCGCTTGAAGCCGAACACCCGCACCTGGTGACCCCCGACTCGCCGACCCAGCGCGTTGGCGGCGCGGCCCTGGCCGCGTTCAGCCAGGTTCGCCACGAAGTGCCGATGCTGAGCCTGGGCAACGCCTTCGAAGAAGCCGACCTGCGTGAGTTCGGCCGCCGTGTGGTCGATGGCCTCGACCAGCCCGGTGCAATCGACTACAGCTGCGAGCCCAAGCTCGACGGCCTGGCCGTGAGCCTGCTGTACCGTGACGGCCTGTTGGTGCAGGGCGCCACTCGTGGCGACGGCACTACCGGCGAAGACATCAGCGCCAACGTGCGCACCGTGCGCAACATCCCGCTCAAGCTGCAGGGCGAAGGTTGGCCGGCGGTGCTGGAAGTGCGCGGCGAGGTGTACATGAGCAAGGCCGGTTTCGAGCGGCTCAACGCCGCCCAGGCCGAAGCCGGTGGCAAGACCTTCGCCAACCCGCGCAACGCCGCCGCCGGTAGCTTGCGCCAGCTGAACTCGAAGATCACCGCCAGCCGCCCGCTGGAGTTCTGCTGCTATGGCGTCGGTCAGGTGTCCGCGAGCATCGGCGACAGCCACATCGGCATCCTCGAGCAGCTCAAGGCCTGGGGTTTGCCGATCAGCCGTGAGCTCAAGCACGCTGCCGGCATCGAGGAGTGCCTGGCCTACTACCGCGACATTGGCGAGCGACGCAACAGCCTGCCCTATGAAATCGACGGCGTGGTGTTCAAGGTCAACAGCCTGGCGGCCCAGCGCGAGCTGGGCTTCCGCGCCCGTGAACCGCGCTGGGCGATCGCCCACAAGTTCCCCGCCATGGAAGAGCTGACCGAGGTGCTGGACGTCGAGTTCCAGGTCGGCCGCACTGGCGCGGTGACCCCGGTGGCCCGCCTGAAGCCAGTCAAGGTGGCGGGCGTGACCGTGTCCAACGCCACCCTGCACAACATGGACGAGATCGCGCGCCTGGGCCTGCGCATTGGTGATACGGTGATCATCCGCCGCGCCGGCGACGTGATCCCGCAGGTGATGCAGGTAGTGCTGGAGCGTCGCCCGGAAGCGGCCCGCCCGGTGCAGGTGCCGAGCGAATGCCCGGTGTGCGGCTCGCAGGTCGAGCGTACCCGGCTGGTCAAGCGCAGCAAGGGCAAGGAAACCACCAGCGAAGGCGCGGTGTACCGCTGCGTCGGTCGCCTGGCCTGCGCCGCCCAGCTCAAGCAGGCGATCATCCATTACGTGTCGCGCCGCGCCATGGACATCGACGGCCTGGGCGAGAAGAGCGTCGAGCAACTGGTCGACGAAGGCCTGATCGGCTCGCCGGCGGACCTGTACAAGCTGGAGTTCGAGCAGATCGTCGGCCTGGAAGGGTTCGCCGAAGTGTCCAGCCGCAAGCTGCTGGATGCTATCGAAGCCAGCAAGCGCCCGAGCCTGGCGCGCTTTATCTATGCCTTGGGCATTCCGGACGTCGGCGAAGAGACCGCCAAGGTGCTGGCCCGTTCGCTGGGCAGCCTGGCGCGCGTCCGGCAGGCGCTGCCACAAGTGCTCACCTACCTGCCGGACATCGGCCTGGAGGTGGCTTACGAAATTCACAACTTCTTCGAAGACGAACATAACCAGAAGGTGATCCAGCAACTGCTCGACAGCGGCATGCAGTTGCAGGACGAAGGCGAGCTGGCTGCCGAATTCGCTGCCAGCACGACCCTGGCGGGCATGATCGCCAAGCTCGACATCGCCTCGGTCGGCCCGACCGGTGCTGAAAAGCTGGTGGCCAAGCTCGACAGCCTGGACAAGATCATCGCCGCCGACGGCATCGACCTGCGCCAGGCCTTGGCGGCCAAGCAGGCTGACGCGGTGCGCGAGTTCTTCAAGGATGAAGCCAACCAGAAGCTGGCGCGGGACATCGAGGCGCAGTTGCTGGCGTTCGGCATGCACTGGAGCAACGAGAAGAAGGTCGCCGAAGGCTTGCCACTGGCCGGCCAGACCTGGGTGCTGACCGGCACCTTGGAGCGCATGAGCCGTGACATTGCCAAGGAAAAGCTGGAAAGCCTGGGAGCCAAGGTGGCCGGTTCGGTGTCAGGCAAGACCCACTGCGTGGTGGCGGGGCCAGGGGCGGGCTCCAAGCTGGCCAAGGCCAGCGAACTGGGGGTGAAGGTACTGGACGAAGACGCCTTCGTTGCCTTCCTGGCCGAGCAGGGCATAGCCGTCTGACGCCCTGCGCAATTTCCTGTAGGAGCGGCCTTGCGTCGCGAAAGGGCCGCAAAGCGGCCCCGGCAATGTTGGCTCGAGACCCACGTCCAGGCTTGCACGGAAGCCCCGTCTTGCTCAGGCTCTGCAAGGTGACGCGCCCCGTGAAGGTGCGCGCCAATCCGCGAAGAGGCCCGCCCAGGCCTTTTCAATCCGGACAAGTCATTGAGAAATGATGACTTTTTCTCGCCCCAGAGGTTGTATCTGCTCTCAAGACCGGTACAATGGCGCCACTCGCTGCTCAGCGAGCTCTGTAGTGGTGGCCCCATCGGTCCCCCCGCATTGATTACCCGTTAACCTGGTCAGGCCCGGAAGGGAGCAGCCATAGCGGGAACATCGAGTGCCGGGGTGTGGCTGGTGGGGCTGCCTCCATTTCAGGCTCTTGAATTCTCAAGACGTCTCGCTAGAAATATTTCCGGTTACGACGGAATTCGGAATCTCCCGAATGAAGTGTCATCTGCAAGCTGACAGCCCTACACTCCTAACATTCGTACAATGATCGACAGCGGACAGGCTTCATCCCATCCGCGCCACAAGCCAGGCAGGCCGACCCAGGCCGTATCCTCGAATACGCCAGCCTCAGGCCGGACGTTGCGCTGTTCGGCCGAAGCTCTCAGAGGTTGTACTTTTCATCGATTCTGCGTTTGTCGAGCGTGTAGCGCTTGACGTCGATCTCATCGGACTCAAGCTGGGCGTCCAGCGCGTCCATATCGTGTTTTTTCAAGCTCGCAACGTGAGCCTTGGTGGCCTGATAGTTGATGAGTTCTGCGGCGTCATGCCCACTCACCGGGTCCCAAAAAATGGAAAGCGGCCAAAACAACAGGTTGACCACGCCAAAGCCGTATGCGCGACCGTAGAAGGAACCGCCACCTGGAAGCAGACCAAGGCCGGCGGCAAGCCCAGGGTTCTTTTCTTCAACCGCGAGGTTTCTGGCGCGATAGCCGGCAAGTTCCGACTCCTGGACAGAATTGGGGCCTGTAGCACAATCAGGGGTCAGCGCTATGAGTGCGGCAGCGGTGAGGTTTCTTACTGTGGACATGCAACTTTTCCTGAGTGTGAGTACGGTTCTCGCGCACAGCTGGGTGCGGAGGCGCGTCACTCTACACTGAGTGATGGCTTATTGATATTAATGAGCCATCATTCGGTTCGGGTTTGCACCAGTACCTCTACCTTGGGTGTTTCATGACAAGCGTTGACCGGTTCTGCCTTTTTCCAAGCCCCGCTGCCGATAACTTCATCAGCCGCTGGAATGTCGGGCATGCCAGGTGATCCGCTTCCGGGCACTGCGCCGCATGCCGCAGGCCCTTGCTCATTGCCTGCAAGCGCCTGATCCGTGCATCCAGTTCGTCGGCCTTGGCAATCAGCAGCTGCCGGTCGACCTGCAAGTCCACCAGCATCGCTCCCACTTCATCCAGCGAAAACCCCGCCGCCTGCCCCAGGGCGATCAGCGCCAGGCGGTCTGTCACATCGGCGGCAAACTGCCGGCGCTGGCCACGCCCGGCAAGTGACTTGAGCAAGCCTTTCTTTTCGTAGTAACGCAGTGTCGAGGCGGGTACGCCTGTGCGTCTGGCGACGTCGGCAATGTCCATTGCGGGCCCTTGACTTGAAGTTGACTTCAACTTCTATGCTGCGCGGCGTAGTGACGACAGTCAATCATCGAGGGCTTTTCAATGACGTTTACTGCGATGCTTTCAGCGGCCTTGCCGATTGGTTTGGGTGCCACGCTGGTCATGGACGTGTGGGGCTTGTTGCTGCGGCGCCTGGGGGTTGCCGCGCCGAACTTCGCCATGGTCGGGCGCTGGGCGGGGCATCTGTGGCAAGGGCGTGTGCGCCACGGGGCGATTGCCAAGGCGGAGCCTGTGCGGCACGAACTGATGTGGGGCTGGTTGATTCATTACGCCATCGGGGTGCTGTTCGCGCTGCTGTTGGTAGTGATTGTCGGCGAAGGCTGGTTGCTGGCGCCGACCTTGTGGCCTGCACTGGCGGTTGGGGTGGGGACGGTGGTGGCGCCGCTGTGCCTCATGCAGCCGGCGATGGGGGCGGGGTTCTTTGCAGCGAAGACACCGACACCTGTGCGTAACTGCTTGAAGAGCCTGGTGACGCATGGTGTGTTCGGGCTGGGCCTGTTCCTCAGCGCAAGCCTGGTTGCGCCTGGGTGAGAGGCTTCAGGTAGACGTGGCGTGCTCAAGGTCGGGCTACGGGCATCACCGCCTGATGGCCCTGCCCGCCATAGCGCTGCACGATCCGCTCGATCTGCCCCGACTGTTTCATACGCGCCAGCGCCCGCAGCAAGGCCTGGGTCGGTAGCGCCGGATCATTGCGTACCATGCACCCCAGCTGCTGCTCGTCCAGCACCGCCAGCGCCTGCAGGCGCTGCCCATCCGGCAGGCCCCGGTTGAACCACTGGAGCGACAGCTGGTTGCTGACTGCGTGGCGATAGCGGCCGGCTTGCAGCTTCTGCAATACCAGCAACTGGTTGCGGCTGTCTTCGCGCTGCAAACGACCCTGGTCAAGCAACGGCTGCAAACCCGGGTAGGTGAAACCCAGCACTGTACCGATCGCCTGTGGTGGCAGCTGCTCGGGGGATATCGCCGTGCTGTCGCCCGGGCGACCGACCAGCAGGTCGCGCTGGTTGATCAGGGGGACGCTCCAGACGAAATTCCCTGGTGGGGCATCGAACCACTGGCTGCTGACATAGCAGCGCACATCGATATCGCCATGCTCCATAGCCTCCTGCAGGCGCAGGCGGGCCATGACGTGGTACACAGGGCGCGCGCCCACCTCGCTGGCCAGCGCCTGCGTCAGGTCGTACAGCAGGCCCTCCACTGGCTGGTCGGCTTCGATGCGCACCAGCGGCATGCTCCAGCTCTCGGCCACGGAAAAACGCAGCACCGCCTGTTCGGCGAGACATTGCGAGGTCCACAACAGCAGCAAGGCCAGCAGTCTTGGCAAAGGCATATCCTCCCTGGACAGCACATACAGTTTCTAGCTTAGACGAGCCGCGCGGGGTGCATTTTTGCCCCCGCTCCGCTAGCATTAGCGATCTTCCGCTCGATCAGGCTACGATGGTTTTTCGATGAGTTATCAGGTCCTTGCACGTAAATGGCGTCCGCGCTCGTTCCGCGAAATGGTCGGCCAGGCCCATGTGCTCAAGGCTTTGATCAACGCCCTGGACAACCAGCGCCTGCACCATGCCTACCTGTTCACCGGTACCCGGGGCGTGGGCAAGACCACCATCGCCCGGATCATTGCCAAGTGCCTGAACTGTGAAACCGGCATCACCTCGACGCCATGCGGCACCTGTTCGGTGTGCCGGGAAATCGACGAAGGCCGTTTCGTCGACCTGATCGAGATCGACGCCGCCAGCCGGACCAAGGTCGAGGATACCCGCGAACTGCTCGATAACGTGCAGTACGCCCCAAGCCGTGGGCGCTTCAAGGTCTACCTGATCGACGAAGTGCACATGCTGTCGACCCACTCGTTCAACGCCTTGCTCAAGACGCTGGAAGAGCCGCCGCCCTACGTCAAGTTCATCCTCGCCACCACCGACCCGCAGAAGCTGCCGGCCACCATTCTGTCGCGCTGCCTGCAGTTCTCGCTGAAGAACATGAGCCCGGAGCGGGTGGTCGAACACCTCAGCCACGTACTGACTGCGGAAAACGTGCCCTTCGAGACGGATGCCCTGTGGTTGCTGGGCCGCGCTGCCGATGGTTCGATGCGCGATGCGATGAGCCTGACCGACCAGGCCATCGCCTTTGGCGAAGGCAAGGTGCTGGCCGCCGATGTGCGGGCGATGCTCGGCAGCCTTGACCATGGCCAGGTCTATGGCGTGTTGCAGGCGCTGCTCGAGGGGGATGCACGGGCCTTGCTCGAGGCCGTGCGCAACCTGGCCGAACAGGGCCCGGACTGGGCTGGCGTACTGGCCGAGATGCTCAATGTGCTGCACCGCGTGGCCATCGCCCAGGCATTGCCGGAAGCCGTGGACAACGGCCAAGGTGACCGCGAGCGGGTACTGGCGCTGGCCGCGGCATTGCCGGCCGAGGACGTGCAGTTCTATTACCAGATGGGCCTGATCGGTCGCCGTGACCTGCCGCTGGCGCCGGACCCACGTGGTGGCTTTGAAATGGTCCTGCTGCGCATGCTGGCGTTCCGCCCGGCCGACGCCGACGACGCGCCGAAGCCGGTGCTAAAGCCAGTGGGGATCAGCCAGGCCACAGCTGATCCTGCAACCCCGGTGGCAGCGCCAGCGGTTGCCGCGGTGCCGCCAGCCGCTGCCGTGCAACCTGCTGCAGCGGTTGCCGCGCCGCAGCAGCAGGCACCCATGCCAGTGATGCCAGCACCACAGCCGGTTGATGCACCTGTGCCGCAGGCTGAGCCTGCTGCCGTTGTCGAACCCGAGCCGCAAGCCGAGCCCGAGCCCGAGCCCGAGCCGGAGCCAGCTGTCGTGGCAGAGGTGGTTGACCTGCCGTGGGAGGAGTCGGTACCCGTAGCGCCTGAGGCCGCGCCGGCGCCTGCGCCGGCTCCCGCGCCAGCGCCCGCGCCGATGCCGGCGGTCCCGGCCCACGACGACGAGCCGCCCTTCGACCCGTCGGCCTATGCTGCCGTGGGCATGGACCGCGACGATGAGCCGCCACTGGACGAAGACTATTATGGCGGCGAAAGCGACCCGGTCGGCTTCAGCTACCTGGACGAGCTGGCCGAACACGTCCAGGAAGAGGCCCCCAAGCCGGTCGCCGAGCCGCTGCCAGCGGCCAAGCCGGCGACCGGCCTGGCCCTGCAATGGCTGGAAATGTTCCCGCAGTTGCCGGTCTCCGGGATGACGGGCAACATCGCGGCAAACTGTACGCTGGTGGCCGCCGATGGCGACGACTGGCTGCTGCACCTGGACCCTGGCCAGGGGGCGCTGTTCAACGCCACCCAGCAGCGGCGCCTGAACGAAGCGCTCAACCAGCACCTGGGGCGCACGCTGAACCTGCGTATCGAGCTGATTCAGCCCGAGCAGGAAACCCCGGCCCAGGCCGCGGCGCGCAAGCGCAGGGAGCGTCAGCACGAGGCCGTGGTGTCGATCGAGCAGGATCCGTTGATCCAGCAGATGATCCAGCTGTTCGGTGCCAAGGTGCGGCAGGATACTATTGAACCTGTAGAGGCCCTGGCCAGTCAGGGCCAGTAACGGATAACCATGCGGCCGGCCTGGTGTCGGGCCGCATCACATGACCCAATCGAGGTATACCCCATGATGAAAGGTGGCATGGCCGGCCTGATGAAGCAGGCCCAGCAGATGCAGGAAAAGATGCAGAAGATGCAGGAAGAGCTGGCCAACGCAGAAGTCACCGGCCAGTCCGGTGGTGGCCTGGTGAGCGTGGTGATGACCGGTCGTCACGATGTGAAGCGCGTCAGCATCGACCAGAGCCTGATGTCGACCGACGCCGACGACAAGGAAGTGCTGGAAGACCTGATTGCCGCTGCATTGAATGACGCCGTGCGCAAGGTCGAGCAGAACAGCCAGGAAAAGATGGGCAGCATGACCGCCGGCATGCAGTTGCCGCCGGGCTTCAAGATGCCGTTCTAAGGGCATTGCCTTACCAGGAACCGCCGCTCACGACAGCGGCGGTTTTTTTTGTGCCTTCTGGCAGCCTGCGCGGTCTTTGTAGGAGCGGCCTTGTGTCGCGAAAGGGCTGCGCAGCAGCCCCGGCAATCCATGCTGCGAAGCTGAGAACCTGGGGCCGCTTCGCGCCCCATCGCGACACAAGGCCGCTCCTACAGGGACCGCGCCGGCCTTACGCTGTACGCAAGGTTGTTTGACGGCGTTGTCTGCGCTGGGTATAAACCGCCTCTTATTGAATTGTCAGGCCTTTCCCATGAGCTTCAGCCCTCTCATCCGCCAACTGATCGATGCCCTGCGTATTCTCCCGGGTGTTGGCCAGAAAACCGCCCAGCGCATGGCCCTGCAGCTGCTCGAGCGTGACCGCAGCGGCGGTCTGCGCCTGGCCCAGGCCTTGACCCAGGCCATGGAAGGGGTAGGCCATTGCCGCCAGTGCCGTACCCTGACCGAGCAGGAGCTGTGCCCGCAGTGCGCCGACCCGCGCCGTGACGATACCCAGTTGTGCGTGGTCGAGGGGCCGACCGATGTGTACGCGGTGGAGCAGACGGGCTACCGTGGCCGTTACTTCGTGCTCAAGGGCCACCTGTCGCCGCTGGACGGCCTGGGCCCGGAGGCGATCGGCATACCGCAACTGATGGCGCGGATCGAGGAGCAGGGCACCTTCAGCGAGGTGATCCTGGCAACCAACCCGACGGTGGAGGGGGAGGCGACTGCGCATTACATTGCCCAGCTGCTGAGCGAGAAGGGCCTGGTGGCGTCGCGCATTGCCCATGGCGTGCCGCTGGGTGGGGAGCTGGAGCTGGTCGACGGCGGAACCCTGGCCCATGCCTTCGCCGGGCGGCGGCCGATTTCGCTCTGATTCAGAATTGCCGGGGCCGCTTTGCGGCCCATCGCGACACAAGGCCACTCCTGCAGGAGGTTGCGTTCCCAGAGGGTGGACAGATGTCCAACATTAGCGGCGCAGCTCATTCCCCTGTAGGAGCGGCCTTGTGTCGCGATGGGCTGCAAAGCAGCCCTGTGGTCTCAGTATTCGCTGAGCGAAAACTCGGTCAGGCAGAACGTCGGCACACCCGCCGCCTGTAGCCGGCGCGAGCCGTCCAGTTCCGGCAGGTCGATGATTGCCGCCGCCTCGAACACCTGGGCCCCGGTCCGGCGCACCAGGTTGGCCGCTGCCAGCAGTGTACCGCCGGTCGCGATCAGGTCATCGAAGATCAGCACCGAATCCCCTTCGCACAGGCTGTCGGCATGCACTTCCAGGAACGCTTCGCCGTATTCGGTCTGGTAAGCCTCGCTGAGCACATCAGCGGGCAGCTTGCCTTGCTTGCGGAACAGGATCAGCGGCTTGTTCAGTTGATGGGCGATGATCGAGCCGATCAGGAAGCCCCGCGCATCCATGGCGCCGATGTGGCTGAACTCGGCCTCGACATAGCGCTCGATGAACTGGTCGGCGACATAGCGCAGCCCGCGCGGCGATTGGAATAGCGGGGTGATGTCGCGGAAGATCACGCCCGGCTTGGGGAAGTCCACTACCGGGCGGATCAGGGCTTTGAGGTCGAAGGCGTCGCTGTGCATTGGTGCGGGTATCCTGGGAAAACGAATGCCCAAGTATACCTGCTAAACCAGCCCTCAGGCCTCCATCGCACCGCCGGCCAGCGCGCACAGCTGGATCGGGTCGAGGATGTGCACTTCCTTGCCTTCGGCGCGAAGCAGGCCGTTCTGCTGGAAGCGGGTGAACACGCGTGACACGGTTTCCACGGCCAGGCCCAGGTAATTGCCGATTTCGTTGCGCGACATGCTCAGGCGGAACTGGTTGGCCGAATAGCCGCGGGCACGGAAGCGCGCCGACAGGTTGACCAGGAAGGTGGCGATGCGCTCGTCGGCGGTCTTTTTCGACAGCAGCAGCATCATTTGCTGGTCATCGCGGATTTCCCGGCTCATGACCCGCATCAGTTGCCGCCGTAGCTGAGGCAACTGCACCGACAGCTCGTCGAGGCGCTCGAAGGGGATTTCGCACACCGAGGTGGTTTCCTGCGCCTGGGCCGACACCGGATAGGCCTCGGTGTCCATGCCCGACAGGCCGACCAGTTCACTGGGCAGGTGGAAGCCGGTGATCTGCTCTTCGCCGCTGTCGCTGAGGCTGAAGGTTTTCAGGGCGCCGGAACGTACCGCGTAGACCGAGCCGAAATTGTCACCCTGGCGGAACAGGAACTCGCCTTTTTTCAGCGGCCGCCCGCGCTTGACGATTTCGTCAAGTGCATCCATGTCTTCCAGGTTCAACGACAGGGGCAGGCACAGGGGGGCCAGGCTGCAGTCCTTGCAATGGGCCTGGTTGTGTGGGCGCAGTTTGACTGGCTCGGACATTTTCTTCGATCCTTGTGGGAAAGCACACATAAGACGTAAGGGTAACTCACGGCATAGGTTGTAGGCCAGCGTGCGCTGTCGTGCGGCGAGCTGGCCAGGCCCCGGCGTGTGTGCCGGGGCCATCACTGCGCCCATAGTGTGCCTGGCAAGGAAGCTTGTCCATGCGGTTGAACGACTCGGTTTCAGATCACCCGCGAAAAACGCTGGCGGTTGTGCAGCCCCAGGTAGGCATCGAACACCATGCACACCGAGCGCGCCAGCAGGCGGCCGGCCGACAGGATGCGGATGCCCTTGTCGTCCAGGCGGATCAGGCCGTCGCGCTGCAAGGTCAGCAGTTCTGGCCAGAGGTCGTTGAAATAGCCGCGAAAATCGATGGTGAAGGCCTGTTCGATCGGCTCGAAGTCCAGCTCGAAATGGCAGATCAGCTGCTGGATCACCGCCCGGCGCAAGCGGTCGTCGTCGTTGCAGATCAGGCCGCGCTGGGTGGCCAGCTGGGCGTTGGACAGGCTGTCCTGGTAAGTGTTGAGGTCGCTGCTGTTCTGGCAGTACAGGTCGCCGATCTGGCTGATCGCCGACACGCCCAGGCCGATCAGGTCGCAGTGACCATGGGTGGTATAGCCCTGGAAGTTGCGCTGCAGGGTGCCTTCTTCCTGGGCGATGGCCAGCTCATCGTCGGGCAGGGCGAAGTGGTCCATGCCGATGTAGCGATAGCCGGCTGCGGTCAGCTGGTCGATGGTGGCATGCAGCATCTCCAGCTTGGCGGCTGCGCTGGGCAGGTCATTGCTGTCGATGCGCCGCTGCGGCATGAAGCGCTCGGGCAGGTGGGCGTAGTTGAATACCGACAGGCGGTCGGGTTGCAAGCGGATCACTTCCTCGACGGTACGAGCGAAGCCTTCCGGGGTCTGCTTGGGCAGGCCATAGATCAGGTCCAGGTTGATCGAGCGGAACTGCAGGGTGCGTGCGGCCTCGATCAGGGTCCGGGTCTGCTCCAGGCTCTGCAGGCGGTTGACTGCGCGCTGCACGGCCGGGTCGAGGTCCTGCACGCCGAGGCTGACGCGGTTGAAGCCCAGTTCGCGCAGCAGGCCCATGGTCGACCAGTCGGCCTCGCGGGGGTCGATCTCGATGCCGTAGTCACCGGAGTCGTCGTCCAGCAGGTGGAAGTGCTGGCGCAGGGTGGCCATCAGCTGGCGCAGTTCCACATGGCTGAGGAAGGTTGGGGTGCCGCCGCCAAAATGCAGCTGTTCAACCCGTTGCTTGGGGTCGAGATGGCAGGCGATCAGCTGGATTTCCTGTTCCAGGCGCTGCAGGTACGGCGCGGCACGGGCGCGGTCCTTGGTGATGACTTTGTTGCAAGCGCAGTAGTAACAAATGTTTGCACAGAACGGCACGTGTACGTACAGCGACAGCGGGCGCACGGCCCGACGGCTCTCGCGCAGGGCGTGGAGCAGGTCGAACGAGCCCACTTCGCTGTGCAGCTGCACGGCGGTCGGGTAAGAGGTGTAGCGTGGTCCGGCCAGGTCGTAGCGGCGGATCAGGTCGGTATCCCAACGTAGGTCGTCGAGCATGAGGGCGGTCCCCGGAAAGAGCAGCAATGCACCGGAGTCTAGGGTTGTCTGTAGGAAACTGTGTTGATTTGTATCAAGGGGAATCGGGAGCGCTGAGCGGCGCGGCAAGGCAGCCCCGTTCAGTGCCCCATCAGCCAGTGCTGGTGCGGCCCCGGCAGGGTCCAGATGCCAAACAACATCACCAGCACTCCGCCAGCCACGCGCACACTGCGTCGTTTCAACAACGTGTTTACCCGTTCTGCGGCCAACCCGGTCGCCAGCAGCACTGGCCAGGTTCCCACGCCGAAGGCCAGCATCAACGCTGCGCTGTAGCCGGCATTGCCTTGGCTGGCCGCCCACAGCAAGGTGCTGTACACCAGCCCGCACGGCAGCCACCCCCATAGTGCCCCGAGCAGCAATGCGCGCGGCAGGCTGGACACCGGTAGCAAGCGCGATGCCACGGGCTGGATATGCCGCCACAGCCCCCGGCCCAGCGCCTCGATGCGGGTCAGCCCGCTCCACCAGCCGGCCAGGTACAGCCCCATGACGATCAACAACAGCGCCGCCACCACCCGCAGCGCCAGGGCCGCGGGGCTGCTGGCCACGGCCCAGCCGGCCAGGCCCAGCAGCAGGCCGGCACAGCCATAACTGAGCACCCGGCCAAGGTTGTAGGCCAGCAGCAGGCGCACGCGCCGGCCGCGTTGTTCTGGGGGAATGGCCAGGGTCAGCGCGCCCATCAGGCCGCCACACATGCCCAGGCAGTGGCCACCGCCCAGCAGGCCAAGGATCAGTGCCGAGCCCAGCAGGGGAAGCAGTTCAGGCACGGGGTGGCGGTTCCTTGGCGGGGGCGGCCTGGCTGTCGTCAGGCGTCACCGCCGCCTGGTGGCGCGGGTCCTGGTCGTCGAACAGGATGCTATGGGCAGGGCTTTCGAGGTCGTCGTACTGGCCGCTGTCCACCGCCCAGAAGAAGATGTACACGGCCACGCCAACCAGCAGCAGTGCCGCGGGGATCATGACATAGAGGGCGGGCATGGCGACTTACTCCCAGGCAAGGACGCTTGATGGGTGGACACTCCCGCTGCCGGCGGCAGGCGGGTCAGGCGCAGGGCATTGAGCACCACCACCAGCGAGCTGAGCGACATGCCAATGGCCGCCCACACCGGGGTGATCCAGCCGAGCGCGGCGAACGGCAACACCAGGCCATTATACAGGGTCGCCCACAACAGGTTCTGCAGGATGTTGCGGTGGGTGCGGCGGGCCAGCTCGAAGGCTTGCACCAGCGCCGCCAGGCGGTTGGACAGCAACACGGCATCGGCGCTGGTCTTGGCCAGGTCGGTGGCGCTGCCCATGGCAATGCTGATGTCGGCGGCGGCCAGCACCGGCACATCGTTGACCCCGTCGCCCAGCATCAGCACCTTGCGCCCGGCGGCCTGCAGCGCTTTCAGCCGGTCCAGTTTGTCGTCCGGACGCAGGCCACCGATGGCCTGGTCGATGCCCAGCTGGGCGGCCACTTCGGCAACCATCGGCGAGCTGTCACCGGAGAGCAGCAGCGTGCGCCAGCCGTGGGCCTTGCAAGCGGCCAGCAGGGCCGGGGCGTCGTCGCGCAGGCGATCGTCCAGGCCGAACCAGGCCAGCGGCCCCTGGCGGTCGCCCAGCAGCAGCCATTGGCCGCGCGGCTCTGGCACGGCAGGGGGCTCTGCGCCGCTCAGGGCGCAGACGAAGGTGGCCTGGCCAATGCGCAGGCGCTGGCCGGCCACTTCGCCTTCCAGGCCCAGGCCTGGCACGCTTTGCACCTCGTCAGCCGGGCTGGCGCTGCGGCCGAAGGCGCGCGCGATGGGGTGTTCGGAGCGGTTTTCCAGGGCTGCGGCCAGGGCCAGGCAGCGGTCGGCCGGCAGGTTGCCGAGCGGGCGGATGCTGCGCAAGGTCAGGCGGCCCTCGGTCAGCGTGCCGGTCTTGTCGAAAACCACCGTGTCGATCTGGTTCAGGCCTTCCAGCACATGGCCGCGGGTAACCAGCAGGCCAAGCTTGTGCAAGGTGCCGGTGGCGGCGGTCAGGGCCGTCGGCGTGGCCAGCGACAGCGCACAAGGGCAGGTCGCTACCAGCATGGCCAGCACGATCCAGAACGCTCGCGCCGGGTCCAGGTGCCACCACCACAGGCCGATGGCCACGGCGGCCAGCAACGAGCACAGCAGGAACCACTGCGAGGCGCGGTCGGCGATTTCGGCCAGGCGCGGTTTTTCCGTCTGCGCGCGCTCCAGCAGGCGAACGATGGCCGATAACCGCGAATCGGCCCCCAGGGCCTCGACTTGCACGCTCAGGGTGCTTTCGACATTCAGCGTGCCGCCGGTGACACGATCGCCAGCCCGGCGAGGTTGCGGCAGGTATTCGCCGGTGAGCAACGACTCATCGACACTGGAGCGGCCATCGACGATGCAGCCGTCGGCGGGGATCACCGCGCCGGGCAGCACCTGTACCCGGTCGCCGCACTGCAGTTCGCTGAGCAGGATGCGCTCGCTGTGGCCGTGGGCATCCAGGCGCAGGCATGAAGCCGGCAGCAGGTTGACCAGCTGCGCAGTGGCCGCTGCGGTGCGTTCGCGGGCACGGCGCTCGAGGTAGCGGCCGGTGAGCAGGAACAGGGCGAACATGCCCACGGTATCGAAGTACAGCTCGCCGCCACCGGTGATGGCGGTCCAGATGCCGGCGCCAAAGGCCAGGCCAATGGCCAGCGACACCGAAACGTCCATGGTCAGGTGGCGGGTGCGCAGGTCGCGCGCGGCACCCTTGAAGAACGGCGCGCAGCTGTAGAAGACGATGGGGATGGTGAGAAACAGTGCCACCCACCTGAGGATGGTGTGCAGCTCGGGCGACAGGTCGATGTTGAATTCCGGCCAGGTGGCCATGGTCGCCATCATCGCCTGGAACCACAGCAGCCCGGCCACGCCCAGGCGGCGCAGGGCACTGCGGTTCTCGCGCGCCAGTTGCTCGGCGGCCTGGTCGGGCTGGTAGGGGTGAGCGGCGTAGCCGATCTGGCGCAGCTCGGCGAGCAGGCGCGACAGCGGCAACTGCTGGTTGTCCCAGTTCAGCAGCAGCCGGTGGTTGGACAGGTTCAGACGTGCTTCGGCGACACCGGGCAGGTTGCGCAGGTGTTTCTCGATCAGCCAGCCGCAGGCCGCGCAGCTGATGCCTTCGACCAGCAGGGTGGCTTCGGCCAGCCCGCCCTGGTGGCGGACGAAGGCTTGCTGCACGTCGTTGCGATCGTACAGGGCCAGTTCGTCCTGCAGTTGCCTGGGCAAGGCCTCGGGGTTGGCGCTGGTATCGCTGCGGTGCTGGTAATAGTGTTCCAGGCCCCCGGCGACAATCGACTCGGCCACCGCCTGGCAGCCGGGGCAACAGAACTGCCGGGGCTCGCCCAGCACCAAGGCGGTGAAGCGGCTGCCGGCGGGGACGGGCAGGGCGCAGTGGTAGCACGGGGTGGGTTGGGTCATAAGGCAAGCACTGCTCAGGTACATGGGAAACCCAGTGGGAGCGGGCATGCCCGCGAAAGCGTCAGGCCTGAAACACCTTTGCCTGAGCGGTCGCATTCGCGGGCATGCCCGCTCCCACAGGGGGTTGTGGTGTCGCTACTGCTGGTGCTCGGCACCTTGCAGAGCTTCATCACCCAGTTGCAAGGTCACACCATGCTCGACCTTCTCTTCCTCGAACAAACGCCACACCTGGCCACCTTCGCTACCCAGCAATTCAACGAAACGACGCCCGTCAACCTTGTCCTCCAGCTGCCCCACATAGCGCCCGGCCTCGACCCGGCTCAGCAGTACCTTGCGGTCTTTCTCCGGCTGGGTGGGTGAAATCAGGTTCAGTTCCAGGCTCTGCGGGTCGCTGTTGCCGGCCAGGCGCACATCGACTTCGCCGGTCAGCTCGTCCAGGTGCACGCCGGCCTTCAGGCCCAGCGTCTGCGCCAGCAGTTCACGGTCCAGCGAGCGGTTGATGCCCTTGCCGGCCTCGTAGTAGTTGTCGTTGACCAGGTTGTCCGGGTTGCGCACGGCGATGCTGACCATGCTCAGGCTCAGGCACACCGAGGTGGCCAGGATGCCGATGATGATCCAGGGCCAGAGGTGCTTGTACCAGGGGCTGGCGGCGGTGGCAGGCATTGTCGGTTATCTCTCTCAGCGGATCTGTGGGCCGATGAAACGGCTCTTGGCTTCAACCTGGGCGTCGCTGTCATCGGCGCTCTTGAGGATGAAGGTGACTTCGTTGGTGGTCGAGGGCAGTTTCTCGGGGGCAATCGACAGTTGCACCGGCAGGCTGACGATATCACCGGCGGCCACGCGGATCTCGCGCTGGCCTTCGAGCCTGAGGTCCGGCAGGCCGGCGGCGTCCAGCACGTAGACGTGGTCGCGCTGGTCCTTGTTCATCACCTTCAGGCTGTACACGTTCTCGATCCGGCCCTGGGCGTTCTCGCGGTACAGCACGCGGTCCTTGCTGACGTCGAAACCGACCAGCGAGCGGGTGGCGAAGGCGGTTGCCAGGCCGACGATCATCACCACCAGTACCAGCGCGTAGCCGATCAGGCGTGGGCGCAGCAGGTGGGTCTTCTGCCCGGACAGGTTGTGTTCGGTGGTGTAGCTGATCAGCCCGCGCGGGTAGTTCATCTTGTCCATGATGTTGTCGCAGGCATCGATGCAGGCGGCGCAGCCGATGCACTCGATCTGCAGGCCGTCACGGATGTCGATGCCGGTGGGGCAGACCTGCACGCACATGGTGCAGTCGATGCAGTCACCCAGGCCATGGGCCTTGTAGTCGAGGTCCTTCTTGCGCGGGCCACGGGTTTCGCCACGGCGCGGGTCGTAGGACACGATCAGCGTGTCCTTGTCGAACATCACGCTCTGGAAGCGTGCATACGGGCACATGTACACGCACACCTGCTCGCGCAGCCAGCCGGCGTTGCCGTAGGTGGCGAGGGTGAAGAAGCCGACCCAGAAGTAGGCCCAGCCGTCGGCCTGGCCAGTGAAGAACTCGATGGCCAGTTCGCGGATCGGCGAGAAGTAACCGACGAAGGTCATGCCGGTGACGAAACCGATCAGCAGCCACAGGCTGTGCTTGGCGAGCTTGCGCAGGAACTTGTTGCCGCTCATCGGCGCCTTGTCCAGCTTCATGCGCTGGTTGCGGTCGCCCTCGGTGACCTTTTCGCACCACATGAAGATCCACGTCCACACGCTTTGCGGGCAGGTGTAGCCGCACCACACGCGGCCGGCGAACACGGTGATGAAGAACAGGCCGAAGGCGGCGACGATGAGGATGCCCGAAAGCAGGATGAAGTCCTGTGGCCAGATGGTGGCGCCGAAGATGTAGAACTTGCGCTCGGGCAGGTTCCACCACACGGCCTGGTGGCCACCCCAGTTCAGCCAGACGGTACCGAAGTACAGCAGGAACAGCACGGCACCGCCGACCATGCGCAGGCGTCGGAACAGGCCGGTGAAGGCACGGGTGTAGATCTTTTCCCGGGAGGCGTAGAGGTCGACGGAGTCCTTGCCCTTGCTGGCAGGCGGGGTGACATCATGTACCGGAATCTGCTTGCTCATCATCAAGTCCCACGGCAGTGGAGAAACGCCGCGGCCAGTGCGTGCCGGCCGCAGTCTGGCGCAATCTGCTAGCGCTCTGCGGCCCATGATACGCCGCTGATGGCAGTCTGGGGTCGCGCTGCGACCTTTAGTCGCGTTGGGTTCGTGGCGTGAATCGTGTTATGGCGGGTGTCAATTGATCCAGGTCATTTCCCTGCGAGAAATGCTCTGCCTTTGCCTGCCTCTTCGCGGGCTTGCCCGCTCCCACAGGTTCCTCACCAGTCTTGAGGTGGGTGTAGTCCCTGTGGGAGCGGGCAAGCCCGCGAAGAGGCCGGGCCTGCTTACTCGGCCTTGGCCGGCTCCGCCTGCTGCGACAGGCTGTACACATACGCAGCCAGCAAGTGCACCTTGTCATTGCCCTGCAGCTGCTGCTGGGCCGGCATCTGCCCCTGGCGGCCATAGCGGATGGTCTGCTGCAACTGAGCGAAGCTCGAGCCGTAGATGAACGCCTGCGGGTGGGTCAGGTTCGGCGCGCCCATGGCTGGGGTACCTTTGCCTTCCGGCCCGTGGCAGGCCACGCAGTTGGCGGCGAAGATCTTCTGCCCATTCTCGACATCGGCCTTCGCGCCTTCCGGCAGGCTGCGGCCATCCAGCTTGCTCACCACGAACGCCGCCACGTCAGCCACGCCCTGGTCGCCGATCACCTCGGCCCAGGCCGGCATCACGCCGTGACGGCCGCCCATGATGGTGGTCTTGATGGTGTCCGGCTCGCCGCCCCAGCGCCAATCATTGTCGGTCAGGTTGGGGAAACCGAAGGCACCCTTGGCGTCGGAGCCGTGGCACACCGAGCAGTTGGAGGCGAACAGCCGCGCGCCCATTTTCAGCGCCTGTGGGTCCTTGGCCACCTCCTCGATGGGCATCGCCGCGAACTTGGCGAAGATCGGCCCGAAGCGGGCGTCGGCCTTGGCCATTTCCTTTTCCCACTCGTGCACGCCCGTCCAGCCCGCCTGGCCGTTGGAAAACTCGGTCTGCTTGTCGTTGTCCAGGTACGAGTAGCCCGGCAGCACGCCTTTCCAGTTGCCCAGGCCGGGGTACAGCACCAGGTAGCCCAGGGCAAAGACGATGGTGCCGACGAACAGCCAGAACCACCATTTCGGCAGCGGGTTGTCGTATTCCTCGATGCCATCGAAGGCATGCCCGACGGTTTCGTCGGTGACCTCTTCGCGCTGGCCCTTGCGGGTCGACAGCAGCAGCCAGGTCAACGAGAAGATGGTGCCCAGGGTCAGGACGGTAACGTACAGACTCCAGAAGGTTGTCATTGTTGTTTGCTCCCAGAAGCTTTTGCTTGCTCGACGTGCCGGCTGGCCTCGGGGTCATCCGCGAAGGGCAGTTGGGTCGCTTCGTCGAAGTCCTTTTTTCGCCGTGGGCTGAACACCCACAGTGCCAGGCCCACGAACGCCACCATCACCACGACGGTGCCCAGGCCGCGAATCATCCCGATATCCATCAGCCTCACCGTTTGCTCTTGATGATGGTGCCAAGACCTTGCAGGTACGCGACGAGGGCGTCCATTTCGGTCTTGCCCTTGACCGCGTCGCGGGCCCCGGCGATGTCGGCGTCGGTGTACGGCACGCCGAGGGTGCGCAGCACTTCCATCTTCTTCGCGGTGTCCTTGCCATCGAGCTTGTGCTCGACCAGCCACGGGTAGGACGGCATCTTCGACTCCGGTACCACGTTGCGCGGGTTGTACAGGTGCGCGCGGTGCCAGTCATCCGAGTAGCGGCCACCGACCCGTGCCAGGTCCGGCCCGGTACGCTTGGAACCCCACAGGAACGGGTGGTCCCAGACGCTCTCGCCGGCCACCGAGTAGTGGCCGTAGCGCTCGGTTTCGGCGCGGAACGGGCGGATCATCTGCGAGTGGCAGCCCACGCAGCCTTCGCGGATATAGATGTCGCGGCCTTCAAGCTCCAGCGCGGTGCGTGGCTTCATGCCTTCCACGGGTTTGTTGGTGACGTCCTGGAAAAACAGCGGGACGATCTGGGTCAGGCCACCGATACTGACGGCGATGACCATGAAGAAGGCCAGCAGGCCTATGTTCTTCTCGAGGGCTTCATGCTTCATCAGTGCGCTCCCACGACGACGATCTTGGCGGCTTCCTCTGCCTGTGCCGGGTTGGCGGCACGGACGGTACGCAGCACGTTGTAGGCCATCAGCAGCATGCCGCTGGCGAAGAACGCACCGCCCAGGGCGCGGACGATATAGCCAGGGTGGCTGGCCTGCAGGGCTTCGACGAAGGAGTAGGTGAGCGTGCCGTCATCGTTGATGGCGCGCCACATCAGGCCCTGGGTGATGCCGTTGACCCACATCGAGGCGATGTACAGCACGGTACCGATGGTGGCCAGCCAGAAGTGCGCATTGATCAGGCCGACGCTGTGCATCTGCTCGCGGCCATACAGGCGCGGGATCATGTGGTACACGGCACCGATCGAGATCATCGCCACCCAGCCGAGGGCGCCGGCGTGCACGTGGCCGATGGTCCAGTCGGTGTAGTGCGACAGCGAGTTCACGGTCTTGATTGCCATCATCGGGCCTTCGAAGGTGGACATGCCGTAGAACGCCAGCGACACCACCAGGAAGCGCAGGATCGGGTCGGTGCGCAGTTTGTGCCAGGCGCCGGACAGGGTCATCATGCCGTTGATCATGCCGCCCCAGCTCGGAGCCAGCAGGATGATCGACATCACCATGCCCAGCGACTGCGCCCAGTCGGGCAGGGCGGTGTAGTGCAGGTGGTGCGGGCCGGCCCAGATGTACAGGGTGATCAGCGCCCAGAAGTGCACGATCGACAGGCGATACGAGTAGATCGGCCGCTCGGCCTGCTTGGGCACGAAGTAGTACATCATGCCGAGGAAGCCGGTGGTGAGGAAGAAGCCCACCGCGTTGTGGCCGTACCACCACTGGATCATCGCATCGGTGGCCCCGGAGTAGGCCGAGTACGACTTGAACAGGCTCACCGGCAGCGAGATGTGGTTGACGATGTGCAGCATCGCGGTGACCACGATGAAGGCGCCGTAGAACCAGTTGCCGACATAGATATGCTTGGTCTTGCGCTTGACGATGGTGCCGAAGAACACCAGCCCGTAGGTGACCCAGACGATGGCCAGGAGGATCGCCAGCGGCCACTCGAGCTCGGCGTATTCCTTGGTGGTGGTGTAGCCCATCGGCAGGGTGATCAGCGCGCCGACGATCACCGCCTGCCAACCCCAGAAGGTGAAGGCGGCCATGCTGTCGGAGATCAGCCGGGTCTGGCAGGTGCGCTGCACCACGTAGTAGCTGGTGCCGAACAGCGCACAGCCGCCGAAGGCGAAGATCACCAGGTTGGTGTGCAGCGGGCGCAGGCGGCCGAAACTGGTCCAGGGCAGGTCCAGGTTCAGTTGCGGCCACACCAGCTGCGAGGCGATGAAGACGCCGAGGCCCATGCCAAGGATCCCCCAGACCACCGTCATGATGGCGAACTGGCGGACGACCTTGTAGTTATAAGCAGTCGGACTGATTGCTGTGCTCATTGCTAAGGTTCCACGGTTTTAATGTTCTTGTTGGTCGAAAATCGGCGCCAGTATTGATAACCACCGGGGTTACCGCAACGCAACTTTGGTACGCCGACCCGTGCCCGAGCCCGTCAACTGATGTCCCGCAGTAATCGGGCCTGATCGATTGTACACAAATAAATATTTGTAATGTGTACCGTTTTTCATATTTTTCTGATCGATCGGTCAGGCTTTTGTCGGGACGGCGACAGGCCATGCGCCGCGTCTGCTTCGCTGCTTTCGCAGCGAAGCCCACTGAGGCAACAAGCTTAGTTCTGTTCGGAGGGGGTGCAAGGGGGAGGGGTAGGGCGGGCAGGGTGCCGGGGAACGCAGCTGGAGGGTTTGATTTTTGCGGGGAGGCAGATATCGAGCGCCGGCCGCGCGGCGCATCGCGGATGAATCCGCTCCTACAGCCATGGCAGGCGACCATGGCACAACAGGTTCGGCACGTTGCAACTGTAGGGCGGATTTATCCGCGATGCGCCGCGCGGGCGGCGCTCGCTCTCACAGGCGCCGAATTTCTTTCGGCAAATTCACTTGGCAGTCACGGTTTCGCCAGCAGCATCCTGCGACAGGCTATACACATAGGCCGCCAGCAGGTGCACCTTGTCGTTGCCCTGGATCTCCGCCTGCGCCGGCATCTGACCCTGGCGACCATAACGAATGGTCTGCTGCAACTGGGCAAAGCTCGAACCATAGATGAACGCCTGCGGGTGGGTCAGGTTTGGCGCGCCCATGGCCGGGGTGCCCTGGCCTTCAGGCCCGTGGCAAGCCACGCAATTGGCAGCGAAGATGGCCTTGCCCTTGGCGGTGTCGGCCTTGGCCCCTTCCGGCAGGCTGCGCTGACCGAGGTCGGCCAGCACGAACGCCGCCACATCCGCCACGCCCTGCTCGCCGATCACTTCGGCCCAGGCCGGCATCACGCCGTGGCGGCCATTCATGATCGTAGCCTTGATGGTTTCCGCGTCGCCGCCCCAGCGCCAGTCGCTGTCGGTGAGGTTGGGGAAGCCGTAGGCACCCTTGGCGTCGGAGCCGTGGCATACCGAGCAGTTGGAGGCGAACAGGCGGCTGCCCATCTTCAGTGCCTGGGGATCCTTGGCGACTTCTTCCACCGGCATGGCCGCGTACTTGGCGAAGATCGGGCCGAACTTGGCGTCGGCCTTGGCCATTTCCTTCTGCCATTCATTGGCCCCGGTCCAGCCATTTTCATAACCCGGCAGGATGCCTTTCCAGTTGCCCAGGCCCGGGTAGAGGATCAGGTAGCCGACCGAGAACACCAGGGTGCCGACGAACAGCCAGAACCACCACTTCGGCAGCGGGTTGTCGTACTCCTCGATGCCGTCGAAGCTGTGGCCCATGGTCTGGTCGGTGGTGTTGTTGCTCTGCCCCTTGCGGGTGCCGAGCAACAGCCAGGTCAGGCCGATCAGGCTGCCGATGGTCAGCACACTGATGTAGGTACTCCAGAAGGTGGTCATTGCCCATTGCTCCTTACAGCAGGTTCCTGCCCGGCGGCGGGCAGGCGGTCGTCGACGAAGGGCAGCAGCCGCGCTTCGGCGAAATCACGGTCGCGGCGGCGGTTGAATACCCACAGGGTGAGGCCGATGAAGGCGATCATCACCACCAGGGTACCGAGGCCGCGGATCATGCCGATGTCCATTACCATCGCACTCACCTCTTGTTCTTGATCGCGGTGCCGAGCACCTGCAGGTAGGCGACCAGGGCATCCATCTCGGTCTTGCCCTTGACCGCGTCGCGGGCCCCGGCGATGTCGTCGTCGCTGTACGGCACGCCAAGGGTGCGCAGGGTGCGCATCTTGGTGTCGGTGTGGCTGTTGTCCACCGGCTGCGCCACCAGCCACGGGTACGATGGCATCTTCGACTCCGGCACCACGTTGCGCGGGTTGTACAGGTGGGCGCGGTGCCAGTCGTCCGAGTAGCGGCCGCCGACCCGCGCCAGGTCCGGCCCGGTACGCTTGGAGCCCCACAGGAACGGGTGGTCCCAGACGCTCTCGCCGGCCACCGAGTAGTGGCCGTAGCGCTCGGTTTCGGCGCGGAACGGGCGGATCATCTGCGAGTGGCAGCCTACGCAGCCTTCGCGGATGTAGATGTCGCGGCCTTCCAGTTGCAGCGCGGTGTAGGGCTTCATGCCTTCCACCGGCTTGTTGGTGACGTCCTGGAAGAACAGCGGGACGATCTGGGTCAGGCCGCCGATACTGACGGCGAAGACCATCAGCAGGGCCAGCAGGCCGACGTTTTTCTCGATGACTTCATGTTTCATCAGGCAGGTCTCCTCAAGCCAGCTGGGCGTTCGCAGGGGCGACATCGAGCGCCGGCGAACGCACGGTGCGCCAGGTGTTCCAGGCCATCAGGAACATGCCGCTGAGGAAGATCGCACCGCCGACGAAGCGCACGATGAAGCCTGGGTGGCTGGCCACCAGGGTTTCCACGAACGAGTAGGTGAGCGTGCCGTCGCTGTTGACCGCGCGCCACATCAGGCCCTGGGCGATACCGTTGACCCACATCGAGGCGATGTACAGCACGGTGCCGATGGTGGCCAGCCAGAAGTGCGCGTTGATCAGGCCGATGCTGTACATGCGCTCCTTGCCGAACACTTTCGGGATGGTGTGGTACAGGGCACCGATCGAGATCATCGCCACCCAGCCGAGGGCGCCGGCGTGTACGTGGCCGATGGTCCAGTCGGTGTAGTGGGACAGGGCGTTGACCGTCTTGATGGCCATCATCGGGCCTTCGAAGGTGGACATGCCGTAGAACGCCAGCGACACCACCAAAAAGCGCAGGATCGGATCGCTGCGCAGTTTGTGCCAGGCGCCGGAGAGGGTCATCATGCCGTTGATCATGCCGCCCCAGCTCGGTGCCAGCAGGATCAGCGACATCACCATGCCCAGCGACTGTGCCCAGTCGGGCAGGGCGGTGTAGTGCAGGTGGTGCGGGCCAGCCCAGATGTACAGGGTGATCAGTGCCCAGAAGTGCACGATCGACAGGCGATAGGAATACACCGGGCGTTCGGCCTGCTTGGGCACGTAGTAGTACATCATCCCCAGGAAGCCTGCAGTGAGGAAGAAGCCCACCGCGTTGTGGCCATACCACCACTGCACCATGGCGTCGGTGGCGCCGGCATAGAGCGAGTACGACTTGGTCAGGCTGACTGGCAGTTCCAGGTTGTTGACCACGTGCAGCATCGCCACGGTCAGGATGAAGCCGCCGAAGAACCAGTTGCCGACGTAGATGTGCTTGGTGTTGCGCTTCATCAGCGTGCCGAAGAACACGATGGCGTAGCTCACCCAGACGATGGTGATCAGGATGTCGATCGGCCATTCCAGTTCGGCGTATTCCTTGGAGCTGGTGTAGCCCAGCGGCAGGCTGATGGCCGCCAGCAGGATCACCAGTTGCCAGCCCCAGAAGGTGAACGCGGCCAGGCCCGGTGCGAACAGGGTGGTCTGGCAGGTGCGTTGCACCGAATAATAGGAGGTGGCGAACAGCGCACAGCCGCCGAAGGCGAAGATCACCGCATTGGTATGCAGGGGACGCAGGCGGCCGAAGCTGGTCCAGGGGAGGTCGAAGTTGAGGAAAGGCCAGGCGAGCTGGGCGGCGATGAAGACGCCGAGCCCCATCCCGACGATTCCCCACACCACCGTCATGATGGCGAATTGGCGGACCACCTTGTAGTTATAGGCGGTACTGCTGGTTGTGTTCATGTATGGGTTCCCATCCACGGTTATTTGGCAGGCTTTACAGCGAGGCAAGCATGATTAATGGGCAAAGTGCCGGTATTGACGGGGATCAATGGGCGAAGGTCGGAAATGTCCCAGGCTTGCGCTGCGATCCACCACAGGTTCACGGCAACGGTGGCTACAAGGGCTGCCTGATCCTGGCCCACGGCGCAGGTGCGCCGATGGATAGCGGGTTCATGGAGGAAATGGCGCAAAGGCTCGCAGCGCTTGGGGTGGCGGTGGTGCGCTTCGAGTTCCCGTACATGGCCGAGCGCAGGGTAGGGGGTGGCAAGCGGCCGCCGAACCCGCAGAAGGTGTTACTCGAATGCTGGCGCGAGGTGTACCGGCAGGTGCGACCTTTGGTCACGGGCCGGTTGGCTGTGGGCGGCAAGTCCATGGGCGGGCGCATGGCCAGCCTGGTGGCCGACGCGTTGGAGGTGGATGCGCTGGTGTGCCTGGGTTACCCGTTCCATGCGGTGGGCAAGCCGGAAAAGCCACGGGTCGAGCACCTGGCCGAACTGCAGACGCCGACGTTGATCGTGCAGGGCGAGCGGGATGCATTGGGCAACCGCGAGACGGTGGCAGGCTATGTGCTGTCGCCGGCCATCGAGGTGAGCTGGCTGGTGGCGGCGGACCATGACCTGAAGCCGCTGAAGGCTTCGGGGTTCAGCCATGAGCAGCACTTGCAGGCGGCGGCTGAGAAGGTTGCGGCATTCCTGAAGGATTAGTGCTGGATTCTTCGCGGGCTTGCCCGCTCCCACAGGTACTGCACAGGCCCGCAAGCTTGTAGTGAACCTGTGGGAGCGGGCAAGCCCGCGAAGAGGCCGGGTCAGGCTACCGCTTAGTCGCGGTACTCGCACAGGTAGGCGGTATCCACCTTCACCTGCAGCTGGAACTTGCTGTCGGCCGGCACGTTGAACTTGTCGCCGGCGTTGAAGGTTTCCCAGTTGTCGCTACCCGGCAGTTTCACGGTCAGCGCACCCGATACCACATGCATGATCTCGCGCTTGGCGGTACCGAACTCGTATTCGCCCGGGGCCATCACGCCGACAGTGGCCGGGCCTTCTTCGCCAGCGAAGGCGATCGACTTGACGGTGCCGTTGAAGTACTCGTTGACCTTGAACATGGGCGACTCCTGAAAAAGGGGATGAAAAAGTGCTGGCCAGTATGCCCAAGCCCACCAGCCCCGTCATCTGCTTTCAGGCGCCATTGGCAGGCAGGCTCAAGGGCAGCAGCCGTGCGGTATTGCGCGCATCCTCCAGGGCCCGGTGCTGCTGCCCGCAAAAGTGCATGCCGGCCAGTTGCAGGGCGCCGTTCAGGCCGGTTGGCCGTTGCAGGTGGCGGGCCTTGGCGAAGCGTTGCTTGAGGTTGATGTGCGGCAGGGTCCGCAGCAGGCTGTCCAGCCCGTGCTGTTGCCATTCCTGGTGCAACTGCTGGCGGTCGTAGTCGCCCCAGCTGACCCAGGCCTGAAGCTGCCCACGGTGGTGCCCGAGCCAGCGCTCGAAACTTGCCCACACCTCGTGAAAGGGCGCGGCACTGTCCACGCTGGCCTGGCTGATGTGGGTCAGTTCGCGGCAGAACGGGGTGAGCTGTGGCCGCCGACGGGGTTTCACGAAGCGCTGGAAGTGGTCGACTTCGCGGCCTTCGCGGGTAACCAGGCTTGCGCCGATTTCAATGACTTCCATCTCTGTGACCGGCCACCCACCCACATCGGTGGTGGCTTCCAGGTCGATCACCAACCACTGGCCCATACCAGGCTCCCTTGCAGATCCTGCTAGAGCGTAGCCAAACTCTGGGCATCCGGCACCCCCTGGCAATTTGCCCCCGGGTTTGGCGCAACGACAGCGCAACCGGCAGTTGTGTCCAAGCGGGAAAACGCCTAGCTTAGGCGTACCCAGGCATGAACCGTATGAGTGTCCGTCTTGATTCCAACGCCCGGCCTCAAGGCCTTTTCCACACTGATACTGCTGGCTGTGTTCTGGCTGGCGGCGCCTGCCCGGGCGGCCGATGCCATCGAGGTCAAGGTCGGCGCGGCACACTTCCCGCCTTACACGGTGCGCCCCGAGCAGGGCGCCGACACGGGTCTGCTGCCTCAGCTGGTCGATGCACTGAACCGCGCGCAGCAGCAATACCGCTTTGTCCTGGTGCCGACGTCGATCCAGCGGCGTTTTGGTGATTTCCAGCAAGGCCGTACCGACATGGCCATTTTCGAGAACCCGCAATGGGGCTGGCAGCAGATTGCCCACCAGACCGTGGACATGGGCCTGGAAGATGCCGAAGTCTTCGTCGCCCGCCAGGCCAATGGCCGTGATCAGCATTACTTCGACGACCTGCGCGGCAAGCGCCTGGCGCTGTTCAACGGTTATCACTATGCGTTCGCCGGCTTCAACCCGGACCCGGACTACCTGCGCAAGACCTACAACGCGACCCTGACCTATTCGCATGACAGCAACCTGTTGATGGTGCAGGCCGGGCGTGCCGACATTGCCCTGGTCACGCGTTCCTACCTCAGCGATTTCCTCGCGCGCAACCCGGCCAGCCGCGAGCAGCTGGTGTCTTCGCAGCGGATTGACCAGGTCTACCACCACTATGCCTTGCTGCGCCCTGGCGCACCGATCGGCGAGCAGTCGTTCGCGACGCTGCTGCGCGGCCTGCGCGACAGCGGCGAACTGGCGCGGATCTTCGAGCCCTACCGCATCACGCTGGTCCCCACGCGCGACTAAATTCCCGCCGGCTGGCAACGTTTTCAGCAGTGAGCCTTTTTCTTCATTGCCGTGAGCCAAGCCCATGCCGTTCGATGCCGCTTCGCAGCCCCATTTCGCGCCGTGCTGGCGCAGCCTCAGTGCCGAGGAGGGGAACAGCTGGCTGAGCCTGTCCCTAGAAGGCCGCCCGTTGCTCCGCGTGCGCCTGGAGGCAGGCGCAACCTTGCAGCTTTACCCCGAACGCATGTGCCCGCAGCGCCCCGAGCAGGCGTTATGGGCGGCCTGCTATTGGTTGTTGTCCCGCGACAGCGCTTGCCAGCGCCTGGCCTGGCACCTGCCGGAGGTGCCCACGCAGGCATTGCTCAGTGGCCTGCTGCTGGCCACCGAGCAACCTGGCCAGTACCTGTGCGAGCGCGCGCTGTTCTGGCAGTTGCCACAGCCCTGGCTGGGCGAGTCGGGCGGTGTGGCGTACCCGCAGCAGATGCAGCTCAGCAACGGCAAGCGCCACCCGCGCCGCGCGCCCAAGCCCCGTGGCGAGGTGTACCGGCGTTTCGATGCGCGCCTGGGCAGTTGGGTGTCGCTGCGCACCCTGGAAATCGAGGCGGACCTGGAGCGCTTCAACCGTTGGCAGAACAACCCGCGCGTGGAGGCGTTCTGGCAGGAGGGTGGCACGCTGGCGCAGCACCGCGAGTACCTCGGCAAACTCCAGGCCGACCCGCATGCCCTGACCTTGATCGGCTGTTTCGACGATGAGCCGTTTGCCTACTTTGAAGCCTACTGGGCCAAGGAGGACCGTATTGCGCCGTTCTACCCGGTCGATGACTACGATCGCGGCATCCACATGCTGGTGGGAGAGGAGCGCCATCGCGGGCCGCACAAGGTGGCCAGCTGGTTATCGGCATTGGTGCACTACCTGTTCCTCGACGACCCGCGTACCCAGCGGGTGGTGGCCGAGCCGCGTGCCGACAACGGCAAGATGATCGGATACCTGCACGACCAGTGCTTCCACTGCGACAAGGAGTTCGACTTCCCGCACAAACGGGCGGCGCTGATGATTCTGGGGCGGGAGCGGTTTTTCGAGCGCTGTGAATTGGTTTGAGGGCCGGGGAGGTGTAGCTGCGCTTTTCCCGCGAAGCGCGTGGCACGGTGCCTGACACCGGCTGCGCCGGTGCCCGCGGGGCCCACTTCCACATACCCTCGGTAGTCTTGAAGGGTCAGGCCTGGCGACCGGCCATTTTGCGGCAGTGCACCAGTGCATCGCGGATCATGAAGTTGACCAGCGTCGGCGACACCCCCAGTTCCTTGGCAATGTCCTTCTGCGGCACCCCGTGCAGGCGGTACATCTCGAAGGCATAGCGGGTGCGCTGCGGCAGCTGGTTCAACGCCTCGGCAATGTCATCCAGCGCGGCCAGGTTGATGTGGGTGGCCTCGGGCGAGGCATTCTGCACCACCACATTCAGGCCTTCTTCCTCGCTGCCGGAGTACTTCAACTCCATCGCCTGCTTGCGGTAGTGGTCGATGGCCAGGTTGCGCACGATCTGGAACAGGTAGCTCAGCTGCGCCTTGAACGACGAGGTGATCTGCGGGGCCGCGCTGAGCCGGAAAAAGGCATCCTGCACCACATCTTCGGCGCGCGAGCGGCAGCCGGTGATGCGTGCGGCAATCTTGACCAGGATGCTGCGATTGTCGACGAAGGCCTGCAGTAATGGTGAATCGCACTTACTTGTGGATAGTTGTTCCGCCATGGAAGTCACCTTGTCACAGAGGGGAAAGGAGGCTTCCAGCTGTGGGAAGCTTCCTATGACGTGCGACAACCTATTAATAGTGATAATGATTGTCAAATGAGAAATGTAATTATTACGACCGAGTTGTGGTTTCGGGAGGCATGCCTTGGGAGGTGTGGCGCCTGGGAGATCGCGCGCCGCCCGCGCGGCGCGCGATCTCCCAGGCGCCACAGCTGGCAAGCCAGGCCCCGCTAATTTCTCCCCCTGCCCATACGTTCCCCTGTGTACATCCGGCCGCCGTACGCTGCTCGCCCAGGTTTGCGCAGCAGCCGGCCCGCCCCCCACCCGACACTGGCAGGAACACCCCATGACGGACGCCTTCGAACTCCCGCTCTCGCTGGTCCAGGCCCTGGCGCAACGCGCCGCACATACCCCGGAGCGGATCGCCTTGCGCTTTCTCGCCGACGCTCCCGGCGAGCAGGCCGTGCTCAGCTACCGTGAACTCGACCAGCGCGCGCGCACCATCGCCGCTGCGTTGCAGGCGCGGGCCGGTTTCGGCGAGCGTGCGGTGCTGCTGTTCCCCAGCGGGCCGGACTACGTGGCGGCGTTCTTCGGCTGCCTGTATGCCGGCGTGATCGCGGTGCCGGCCTACCCGCCAGAGTCGACGCGCCAGCACCATCAGCAACGCCTGCTGTCGATCATCGACGACGCCGAACCGCGCCTGCTGCTGACCGTGGCGGCGCTGGAAGGCAGCCTGCAAGGCCTGCAGGCGCTGAGCAGGGCCAACGCCCCTGCGCTGCTGGCGGTCGACCGCCTGGACCCGGCGCTGGCTGCGCACTGGCGCGAACCGGCCCTGACGGGGGATGACATCGCCTTCCTGCAGTACACCTCCGGCTCCACCGCGCTGCCCAAGGGCGTGCAGGTCAGCCATGGCAACCTGGTGGCCAACGAGCAGTTGATCCGCCGCGGCTTCGGTATCGACCTCAACCCCGACGACGTCATCGTCAGCTGGCTGCCGCTGTACCACGACATGGGCCTGATCGGTGGCCTGCTGCAGCCGATCTTCAGCGGTGTGCCCTGCGTGCTGATGGCGCCGGGCTACTTCCTGGCCCGCCCGCTGCGCTGGTTGCAGGCCATCAGCGAGTACGGCGGCACCATCAGCGGTGGCCCCGACTTTGCCTACCGCCTGTGCAGCGAACGGGTCAGCACGGCCGCCCTGGCCGGGCTCGACCTGAGCCGCTGGCGCGTGGCCTATTCCGGCTCCGAGCCGATCCGCCAGGACAGCCTGGCCACTTTCGCCGACAAGTTCCGCGCCTGCGGCTTCGACCCGCAGAGCTTCTTCGCCAGCTACGGCCTGGCCGAAGCGACCCTGTTCGTCAGCGGTAGCCGCCGTGGCCAGGGCATCGCCGCGCTGGAACTGGACGCCGAGGCTTTCGCCGCCAACCGCGCCGAGCCGGGCCAGGGCAGCGTGCTGATGAGCTGCGGCTACCCGCAGCCGGGGCATGCGGTGCGTATCGTCGAGCCGCAACGCCTGCAGGTGCTGGGCGACAACCAGGTCGGCGAGATCTGGGCCAGCGGCCCGAGCATCGCCCGGGGCTACTGGCGCAACCCGCAAGCCAGCGCCCGCACGTTCGTCGAAATGGACGGCCAGACCTGGCTGCGTACCGGCGACCTGGGCTTCATGCGCGAAGGCGAAGTGTTCGTCAGCGGGCGCTTGAAAGACCTGCTGATCGTACGCGGGCAGAACCTCTACCCACAGGATTTGGAAAAAACCCTGGAACGCGAAGTCGAGGTGCTGCGCAAAGGCCGGGTGGCAGTATTTGCCGTCGAGCAGCAGGGTGAGGAGGGCATCGGCGTGGCAGTCGAAGTCAGCCGCAACGTGCAGAAGGCGCTCAAGCCCGACGACCTGATCAAGACCCTGCGCCAGGTCGTCGCCGATGCCTGCCGCCAGGCCCCGGCGGTGGTCCTGCTGCTGAACCCCGGCGCATTGCCGAAGACCTCCAGCGGCAAGCTGCAACGCTCGGCCTGCCGCGTGCGCATGGCCGATGGCAGCCTGGATTGCTATGCCCGGTTCCCTGACCAGAACCCAGCCGACGCCCGCCCGGCAACCGCTGATGCGCTACAGGCACGCATCGCCAGCGTATGGTGCGACATCCTCAAGGTGCAGGCGGTGGCGGCAGACGACCACTTCCTGCTGCTGGGCGGCAACTCCATTGCCGCCACCCAGGCCACCGCTCGCCTGGCCGACGAGCTGGGCATCTCGCTCAACCTGGCCACCTTGTTCGAGGCGCCCGTGCTGGCCGACTACAGCCAGGCAGTGGCCGCCCTGCTCGCTGCCGACGGCGCCCGAGCCACTGCCATCGCCCCGCTGGCGCGCGCCCGGGCATTGCCCCAGTCACTGGCGCAAAACCGCTTGTGGCTACTGTGGCAGTTGCAGCCGCAGGCGGCGGCCTACAACATTCCGGCTGGCCTGCACTTGCGTGGCGAGCTGGATGAAGCTGCCCTGGAAGCGGCCTTCCAGGCACTGGTGCAGCGCCATGAGTCACTGCGCACCGTGTTCAGCGAAGAGCACGGCCAAGCCCTGCAACACATCCTCCCGTCAGCGCCATTCCAGCTGCGCCGCCTGGACCTCGCAGGCCAGCCACCCGACCGGGTCATCACCGAGCGCGAGGCAGAAGCCTGCCAGCCCTTCGACCTGACCCAGGGCCCGCTGCTGCGGGTGACCCTGGCGCGCCTGGGTGATGAAGACCATCAGCTGTGGATGACCCTGCACCACATTGTTGCTGACGGCTGGTCACTGAATATCCTGCTGGATGAATTCGCCAGGTTATATGCCGCCCACTGCCAGGGCCAGCAGGCCAACCTGGCGCCGCTGCCCCTCGGCTACGCCGATTACGCCAGCTGGCAACGGCAATGGCTGGCCGCCGGCGAGGCCGAGCGTCAGTTGCACTACTGGCAGGCGCGCCTGGGCGAGGAAACGCCGGTGCTCGACTTGTGCACCGACCAGCCGCGCACCAGCCAACGCGACCAGCGGGCCGCCCGGTTGCAGGTGCAGGTGCCAGCCGGCCTCGCCGAGGCGCTCAGGGGCTTGGCGCGCGAGCAGCAAGCCAGCCTGTTCATGGTCTTGCTGGCCGGCTGGCAGGCGCTGCTGCACCGCTACAGCGGCCAGGCCGACATCCGCGTCGGCGTGCCCAACGCCAACCGCCCGCGCCTGGAAACCCAGGGCCTGGTCGGTTTCTTCATCAATACCCAGGTAATGCGTGCGCAACTCGATGGCCGCCTGCCGTTCAGCCAGTTGCTGGCCCAGGTGCGCCAAGCCACACTGGCAGCCCAGGCCCACCAGGACCTGCCGTTCGAGCAACTGGTCGAAGCCATGCCCGGGGCGCGCGAACAAGGCCTGTTCCAGGTCATGTTCAACCACCAGCAACGTGACCTGTCGGCCCTGCGCCGCCTGCCTGGCCTGCTCGTCGAAGAATTGCCGTGGCACAGCCGCGAGGTCAAATTCGACTTGCAGCTGCACAGCGAAGAAGACCACCAGGGCCGCCTGAGCCTGGCTTTCGACTATGCCGCCGGGCTGTTCGAGGCCACTACCATCGAGCGCTTGGCCGAGCACCTGCTGGCCCTGCTGGAGCAAGTCTGCGCTGCGCCGCAACGGGCCTTGGGCGAGGTGCAGCTGCTCGACGAGCCAGGCCGCAGGCAACTGCTGGGTTGGGGCCAGGCACCGGCCGTAGCGCCGCAGTGCCTGCTGGTCGAGCAGCTCAATGAACAGGCGCGCAACACCCCGCAGCGCATCGCGCTGGTCTGGCAGGGGGGCAGCCTGGACTATGCCGAGCTGCACCAGCAAGCCAACCGCCTGGCCCATTACCTCAGGGACAAGGGGGTCGGCCCCGATACCTGTGTGGCCATTGCCATCGAGCGCTCGCCGCAACTGTTGGTCGGCCTGCTGGCGATCCTCAAGGCCGGTGGCGCCTATGTGCCGTTGGATGTCGATTACCCGGCCGAGCGCCTGGCCTACATGCTCGCCGACTGCGGCGCCGGCCTGCTGCTGAGCCATAGCGGCCTGCTGGGCAAGCTGCCGCAGGTCGATGGGGTCAGCGCCATCGCCCTCGACCAGCTGCACCTGGACAGCTGGCCCAGCCATGCACCCGGGCTGCACTTGCACGGCGACAACCTGGCGTATGTCATCTACACCTCCGGCTCCACTGGCCAACCCAAGGGCGTAGGCAACACCCACGCGGCGTTGGCCGAGCGGCTGCAATGGATGCAGGCCACTTATGCCCTGGACGACAGCGACGTGCTGCTGCAGAAGGCGCCGGTCAGCTTCGATGTTTCGGTGTGGGAATGCTTCTGGCCGCTGGCCACAGGCTGCAAGCTGGTGCTCGCTGGCCCCGGCGAGCACCGCGACCCCCAGCGCATCGCCGCGTTGGTGCAGGCCCATGGCGTGACCACGCTGCATTTCGTGCCGCCTCTGCTGCAGGTCTTCATCCAGGAACCGCTGGCGCAGGCCTGCACCAGTCTGCGCCGGGTGTTTTCCGGGGGCGAGGCGCTGCCCGCGGCGTTGCGTGACCGTGTGCTGCAGGTGCTGCCACAGGCGCAGTTGCACAACCGTTACGGCCCGACCGAAACCGCCATCAACGTCACCCACTGGCACTGCCAGGCGGCGGATGGCGAGCGTTCGCCGATCGGCCGCCCGTTGGCCAATGTGCTGTGCCGGGTGCTGGACGACGAACTTGAACTCACTGCCCCCGGTGTGCCGGGCGAGCTGTACCTCGGCGGCGCCGGCCTGGCCCGTGGCTACCTGGGCCGCCCGAGCCTTACCGCCGAGCGCTTCGTGCCCCGGGCCGATGGCCATGGCGAACGCCTGTACCGCAGTGGCGACCGTGCCCGCTGGCAGGTACAGAGCGAGGCCCTGGAATACCTCGGCCGCCTCGACCAGCAGGTCAAGGTGCGTGGTTTCCGCGTCGAGCCCGAGGAAGTCCAGGCCTGCCTGCTGGCGCAAGCGGGCGTCACACAGGCGCTGGTGCTGGTGCACCAGGATGCCATCGGCGCGCAACTGCTCGGCTATTACTGCGGCAGCGCCCAGCCAGCCGAGTTGCTGGCCGTGCTGGCCGACCGGTTGCCGGCCTATATGGTGCCGGCCCAGCTCATCCCGCTGGCGCAGATGCCGCTGGGCCCCAGCGGCAAGGTCGCGCGCAAGGCGCTGCCGGCCCCGGTGTGGCAGCAGCGTGAGCACGTCGCGCCACACAGCCCATTGCAGCAGCAGGTCGCGGCCATCTGGTGCGAGGTGCTGAACCTGCCGCGCGTCGGCCTGCAGGACGACTTCTTCGCCCTCGGCGGCCACTCGCTGCTGGCCACCCAGATCGTGTCGCGTACGCGCCAGGCCTGTGATGTCGAGCTGCCGCTCAAGGCCCTGTTCGATGCCAGCGAGCTGGGCGCCTTCTGTGCCGAGATCGCGCGTATCCGTGCCGCCGGCGAGCGCAACCTGCAAGGCGAGATCGCCCGCGTCGACCGTCGCCAGGCCGTGCCGCTGTCGTACTCGCAGCAGCGCATGTGGTTCCTCTGGCAGATGGCGCCGGACAGCCCGGCGTACAACGTCGGCGGCATGGCGCGCCTGCGCGGTACCCTGCATGTGGAAGCCTTCGAGCGTGCGCTGCAGGCGCTGGTGGTGCGTCATGAAACCTTGCGTACCACCTTCCCCAGCATTGACGGCGTGCCGTACCAGTGCGTGGCACAAGATGGTCGCCTGCAGCTGGACTGGCAGGACTTCAGCGCATTGCCTGCCGAAGCCCGCCAGCAACGCCTGCAGCAACTGGCCGACGACCAGGCGCACCAGCCCTTCGACCTGGAGCGCGGCCCGCTGCTGCGCGCCTGCCTGGTCAAGGCCGCAGAGCGCGAGCATTTCTTCGTGCTGACCCTGCACCACATCGTCACCGAAGGCTGGGCCATGGACATCTTTGCCCGCGAACTGGGCGAGCTATACGAGGCGTTCGTCGATGACCGCGAATCGCCACTGCCGCCGTTGCCGGTGCAGTACCTGGACTACAGCCTGTGGCAAAGGCAATGGCTGGAAAGTGGCGAGGGTGCGCGCCAGCTGGCCTACTGGCAGGCGCGCCTGGGCGATGAGCACCCGGTGCTCGCGCTGCCCGCCGACCGCCCACGCCCGCCGGTGCAGAGCCACCGTGGCGAGCTGTACCGATTCGAACTGGACCCGGCGCTGGTCGCCCGCGTGCACGCCTTCAACCGCCAGCGCGGGTTGACCCTGTTCATGACCGTGACCGCCACCCTGGCCGCCTTGCTGCATCGCTACAGCGGCCAGCGCGACCTGCGCATCGGCGCGCCGGTGGCCAACCGCATGCGCCCGGAAAGCGAAGGCCTGATCGGTGCGTTCCTCAATACCCAAGTGCTGCGCTGCGAGGTTGACGGGCAGATGACTGCCCATGCCTTGCTGGAGCAGGTGCGCCAGGCTGCCATCGAGGGCCAGTCGCACCAGGACCTGCCATTCGAGCAATTGGTGGAAGCCCTGCAACCACCGCGCAGCAGCGCCTACAACCCGCTGTTCCAGGTGATGTGCAACGTCCAGCGCTGGGCTTTCCAGCAAAGCCGTACGCTGGCCGGCATGCAGGTGGATTACCTGGTCAACGATGCCAGCGCCACCAAGTTCGACCTGTACCTGGAGGTGACCGACCTCGATGGCCGCCTCGACTGCTGCCTGACCTACAGCCGCGACCTGTTCGACGAGCCGCGCATCGCTCGCATGGCCGAGCACTGGCAGCAGCTGCTGGGCGGCCTGCTGGACGACCCGCAACAGCGCCTGTGCGAGCTGCCGATGCTGGTCAGCGCCGAGCAGCAGGTGCTGGCGGGCCCGTTGCCCGGCGAGCATGGGAACCTCGACCAGACCTTGCATGGCCTGTTCGCCGCCCAGGCAGCGCGCACCCCGCACGCCGCTGCGCTGACCTTTGCCGGCCAGCACCTCACCTATGCCGAGCTCGACCAGCAAGCCAACCGCCTGGCCCGCGCCTTGCGCGAGCGCGGGGTCGGCCCGCAGGTGCGCGTGGGCCTGGCGCTGGAGCGCTCGCTGCACATGGTGGTCGGCTTGCTGGCCATCCTCAAGGCCGGTGGCGCCTACGTGCCGCTCGACCCGGAGTACCCGCTGGACCGCCTGCGCTTCATGATCGAAGACAGCCGCATCGGCCTGCTGCTGAGCCAGCGCGCGCTGCTGCAAAGCCTTGGCGAGCTGCCCGCAGGGGTGGTGTGCTGGAGCCTGGAAGACGACTCCGCCAGCCTGTCGGCCTACAGCGCCGCGCCGCTGGACAACCGCAACCTGGCGCAGCACCCGGCCTACCTGATCTACACCTCCGGCTCCACCGGCAAGCCCAAGGGGGTAATCGTCAGCCACGGCGAATTCGCCATGCACTGCCAGGCGGTGATCTCGGCATTTGGCATGCGCAGTGACGACTGCGAGCTGCACTTCTACTCGATCAACTTCGATGCTGCCAGCGAGCGCCTGTGGGCGCCGCTGCTGTGCGGCGCTCGTGTGGTGCTGCGCGCCCAGGGGCAGTGGGGCGCAGAAGACATCTGCCAGCTGGTGCGTGAACAACAGGTCAGTATCCTCGGCTTTACCCCCAGCTACGGCAGCCAGTTGGCGCAGTACCTGGCCGGGCAGGACGAGCAGTTGCCGGTACGCCTGGTGATCACCGGTGGCGAAGCGCTGAGCGGCGAACACCTGCAGCGCATCCGCCAGGCGTTTGCGCCGCAGCAGCTGTTCAATGCCTATGGCCCGACCGAAACGGTGGTCATGCCGTTGGCCTGCCTGGCACCGGACACGCTGCCGGCGGAGCTTGGCAGCGTGCCGATCGGCCGTGTCGTCGGTAGCCGCACGGCCTACATCCTTGACGAAAACCTTGCCCTATTGCCGCAAGGCGGCATCGGTGAACTGTATGTCGGCGGTGCCGGCCTGGCCCAGGGTTACCACGACCGCCCGGGCCTCAGTGCCGAGCGCTTCGTCGCCGACCCGTTCAGTGCCGCGGGCGGGCGCCTGTACCGTACCGGTGACCTGGTGCGCCTGGGCAGCGATGGCCTGGTCGAGTACCTTGGCCGTGCCGACCAGCAGGTGAAGCTTCGCGGCTTCCGCATCGAACTCGGGGAAATCGAAACCTGCCTGCAGGCGCATGCCGAGGTCGACCAGGCCGTGGTGCTGGCGCTCGACCTGCCGGGTGGCAAGCAACTGGTGGGTTACCTGGTATGCCGGCAGGCAACGGCCGACAGCGCGGCCCAGGGCCGGCTGCGTGAAGCGGTGAAGACCCATGCCCGGCGGCACTTGCCGGACTACATGGTGCCTGCCCAGCTGGTCCTGCTCGACCGCCTGCCACTGATGGGCAACGGCAAACTCGACCGCCGCGCGCTGCCGCTGCCAGAGCTGGAGCAGGCTTGCCAGCACTACCAGGCCCCTGGCAATGCGCTTGAAGCGCAACTGGCGCAGATCTGGTGCGCCGTGCTGAACCTTGCCCGGGTCGGCGTGCAGGACAACTTCTTCGAACTGGGTGGCGATTCGATCCTGTCGATCCAGGTGGTCAGCCGGGCCCGCCAGGCCGGCTTGCAGTTCACCCCGCGCGACCTGTTCCAGCACCAGACCATCCAGGCCCTGGCGGCCGTCGTTCGCCACAGCGAAGCCACCAGCAGCATCGACCAGGGCCTGCGCCAGGGACCGGTCGGCATGACCCCGATCCAGCACTGGTTCTTCGCCACCGACCTGGCGCAGCCGCAGCATTGGAACCAGGCGGTGTTGCTGCAAGCCCGCCAAGCGCTGGACGAAGCGGCACTGGAGCAGGCCCTGGCCGCCCTGGTGCGGCACCACGACAGCCTGCGCCTGCGTTTCAGCGAGGCCAACGGCCGCTGGCAGGCCGCCTACGCCCAGCCTGGCGCCGGGCAATTGCTGTGGAGCGCGACGGTTGCCGACTTCGCCGATTGCCAGGCGCTGTACACCGACCTGCAGCGCAGTCTCGACCTGCAGCGAGGCCCATTGCTGCGCGCGCTGCTGGTGCGTGACGGGCAGGGCAGCCAGCGCCTGTTGCTGGCGATCCATCACCTGGTGGTGGATGGCGTGTCCTGGCGGGTGCTGCTGGAAGACCTGCAGGCGTCGTACCGTGGCCAGCCGCTGCCGGCCAAGACGCACACCATGGGTGACTGGGCGGCCCGCCTGGCCAGCTATGCCGGCAGCGACTCGCTGCGCGACGAACTGGGCTGGTGGCAAGGCCAGTTGGCGGGCGTGCGTCGCGAACTGCCGTGCGATCACCCGCAGGGTGGCAACCTGCAGCGCCATGCCCGCACCCTGGCCATCGGCCTGGATGCGCAGCAGACCCGGCAGTTGTTGCAGCAGGCCCCGGCGGCGTACCACACCCAGGTCAACGACCTGCTGTTGACTGCGCTGGCGCGCACCGTATGCCGCTGGAGCGGCGATGAGGCAGTGTTGGTGCAACTCGAGGGCCATGGCCGCGACGGGCTGTTCGAAGACATGGACCTGACCCGCAGCGTCGGCTGGTTCACCAATGCCTACCCACTCAGCCTGCGCCCACTGCCGGGCGAGGACGATGCGGCGCGGGCCGCTTCGATCAAGTGCATCAAGGAGCAACTGCGCCAGGTGCCGCACCAAGGCCTGGGCTACGGCGTGCTGCGCTACCTGGCCGATGCGACGGTGCGCGAGCAGATGGCGGCTTTGCCGCAGGCGCGTATCACCTTCAATTACCTGGGCCAGTTCGACCAGCAGTTTGACGGCGCGGCGCTGTTGCAACCGCTGGACGCCCCGGCCGGCCAGGCCCACGCTGCCGATGCGCCGTTGCCTAACTGGCTGAGTGTTGATGGCCAGGTGTATGGCGGTGCCCTGCAATTGCGCTGGACATTCAGCGCCGAGCGCTATGACGAGCGCACCATCGCCAGCCTGGCCGAGGCCTATCGCCAGGAGTTGCTGGCGCTGGTCGAGCATTGCCTGGCCGATGGCAACGGCAGCTTCACGCCGTCCGACTTCCCGCTGGCGCACCTGACCCAGGCGCAGATCGACGCCTTGCCGGTGCCGGCTGCGCAGATCGAGGACGTCTACCCGCTGACGCCGATGCAGGAAGGCATGCTGTTGCACACCCTGCTGGAACCGGGCACCGGCCTCTACTACATGCAGGACCGCTACCGCATCAACAGTGCCCTCGACCCTGAACGCTTCGCCCAGGCCTGGCAAGCGGTGGTGGCACGGCACGAGGCGTTGCGCGCATCGTTCAGCTGGAACAGCGGCGAGGCGATGCTGCAGATCATCCATAAACCCGGCAACACGCCACTGGATTACCAGGACTGGCGCGACCTCAATGAGGACGCCCAGGAGCAGCGCCTGCAGGCCCTGCACAAGCAGGAACGCGAGGTTGGCTTCGCCTTGCTCAGCGAAGCGCCGTTCCACCTGCGCCTGGTGCGCGTGGCCGACGAGCGCTACTGGTTCATGATGAGCAACCACCACATCCTGATCGATGCCTGGTGCCGCTCGCTGTTGATGAACGACTTCTTCGAAATCTACCAGGCCCTCGGCGAGGGCCGGCAGGCGCAACTGCCGGTGCCGCCGCGCTACCGCGACTACATCGGCTGGCTGCAACACCAGGGCCTGGACGATGCCCGCGCCTGGTGGCAGGCCAGCCTGGCCGGCTTCGAGCGCGCCACCGCCATTCCCAGTGACCGCCCGCTCCGCCACGACCACGCCGGCAGCGGCATGGTCGTCGGTGACTGCCATACCCGCCTGGCGGTAGACGACGGCGTGCGCCTGCGCGAACTGGCCCAGGCTCACCAGCTCACCGTCAACACCTTTGCCCAGGCGGCCTGGGCCCTGGTGCTGGCGCGCTACAGCGGTGACCGTGATGTGGTGTTCGGCGTGACCGTGGCCGGGCGGCCGGTGAGCCAGCCGCAGATGCAGCGTACGGTCGGCCTGTTCATCAACAGCGTCGCCCTGCGCGTGCAGTTGCCGGCGGCCGGCCAGCGTTGCAGCGTGCGCCAGTGGCTGCAAGGCCTGCTGGAGCGCAACATGGAGCTGCGCGAGTACGAATACCTGCCGCTGGTGGCGATCCAGGAGTGCAGCGAACTGCCCAAGGGCCAGCCGCTGTTCGACAGCCTGTTCGTGTTCGAGAACGCGCCGGTCGAAACCGCCGTGCTCGACCATGCCCAACAGCTCAACGCCAGTTCCGACTCGGGCCGCACCCACACCAACTTCCCGTTGACGGCGGTGTGCTACCCGGGCGATGAACTGGGCCTGCACCTGTCGTTTGACCAGCGCTATTTCGACTACCCGACCGTCGAGCGCCTGCTGGCCGAGTTCAAGCGCCTGCTGCTGGCGCTGGTGCAAGGCTTTGCCGGGGAGGTGAGTGCGCTGCCGCTGCTGGGCGCCGAGGAACAGCGCTTCCTGCTCGAGGACTGCAACCGCACCAGCCGCGCCTACCCGCTGGAACAGAGCTACATCGCCCAGTTCGAGGCGCAGGTGGCGGCGCACCCGCAACGTACCGTGGCGCGCTGCCTGGAGGCGAGCTATGACTATGCCGGGTTGAACCTGGCGGCCAACCGCCTGGGCCATGCCTTGATTGCGGCGGGTGTGCGAGTTGACCAACCAGTGGCGCTGCTGGCCGAGCGCGGGTTGCCATTGCTGGGCATGATCGTCGGCAGCTTCAAGGCCGGCGCCGGCTACCTGCCGCTGGACCCGGGCCTGCCGTCGGCGCGCCTGCAAAGTATTCTCCAGCTCAGCCGCGCCCCGGTGCTGGTGTGCAGCGCGGCCTGTGCCGGGCAAGCTCGGCAGTTGCTGGAAGCGCTGGAAGCAGCGGCACGCCCGCAATTACTGGTGTGGGAAGATGTCCAGGCGAGCCCGCTGGCCAGCCACAACCCTGGCATCCATAGCGCGCCGGGCAACCTTGCCTATGTGATCTACACCTCGGGCTCCACCGGCCTGCCGAAAGGGGTGATGGTCGAGCAGCGCGGCATGCTCAACAACCAGCTGAGCAAGGTTCCCTACCTGGCGCTTACCGAGCACGACGTGATCGCCCAGACCGCCTCGCAGAGCTTCGACATCTCGGTATGGCAGTTCCTTGCCGCGCCGCTGTTCGGCGCCAGGGTGGAGATCGTGCCGAACGCAATCGCCCATGACCCGCAGGCGCTGCTGGCGCATGTACGGGCCACCGGCATCAGCGTGCTGGAAAGCGTGCCGTCGCTGATCCAGGGCATGCTGGCCAGCGACCACCAGGCCCTCGACGGCCTGCGCTGGATGCTGCCGACCGGCGAAGCCATGCCGCCGGAGCTGGCCGCGCAATGGTTGCAGCGTTACCCGCAGATCGGCCTGGTCAATGCCTACGGCCCGGCGGAGTGTTCCGACGACGTAGCATTCTTCCGCGTCGATGCTGGCTCCACCCACGGCAGCTACCTGCCGATTGGCCGGCCGACCGACAACAACCGCCTTTACCTGTTCGACCAAGAGCTGGCGTTGGTGCCGTTGGGGGCGGTGGGAGAACTTTGCGTGGCCGGCACCGGCGTTGGCCGCGGTTATGTCGGCGACCCGGCGCGCACCGCGCTGGCGTTCATCCCGCATCCGCATGGCGCAGCAGGCGAGCGCTTGTACCGCACCGGTGACCTGGCGCGGCAGCGCCCGGATGGTGTGCTCGAGTACATCGGTCGCATCGACCATCAGGTGAAGATTCGTGGCTACCGCATCGAACTGGGCGAGATCGAGGCGCGCCTACACGAGCAGGTCGAGATCCGCGATGCTGCGGTTGGCGTGCAGGAGGGCGTCAATGGCAAGTACCTGGTCGGTTACCTGGTGGCGCATCAGGGCATCAGCGCCGATGCTGCGTTGCTGGAGCAACTCAAGCAGCGCCTGCGGGCCGAGCTGCCGGAGTACATGGTACCGCTGCACTGGGGCTGGTTCGACAGCCTGCCGCACAACGCCAACGGCAAGCTCGACCGCAACGCCTTGCCGGCCATCGACATCGGCGGCCAGCACAGCCAGGCGTACCAGGCCCCGCGCAATGAGCTGGAGGCGCTGCTGGCGGAAATCTGGGCCGATGTGCTCAAGGTCGAGCGGGTGGGGATGCACGACAACTTCTTCGAGCTGGGCGGGCATTCGCTGCTGGCTACGCGGATCGCCTCGCAGGTGCAGAAGCAGCTGCAGTTGAACGTGCCGCTGCGGGCAATGTTCGAGTGCAGCACGGTGGCGGAGCTGGCCGAACATGTGCAGGGTCTGCAGGGCAGTGCGCTGGATGAGGACAAGGTCGATCGGCTGAGTGACCTGATGGCCGAGCTTGAGGGGTTGTGACCTGAATAGACAAGACCTGCGCTGTCCCTGTGGGAGCGGGTTTACCCGCGAACACCGGCGCAGCCGGTGCCATGCAGCGCGCTGGATTCTTCGCGGGTGAACCCGCTCCCACAGGTATTGCACCGGCCTTGTGAGCGGCGCTGCACCTGGGGCAGCGGGCGTGCCCGCGAATAGGCCGGAACGGGCGGCCAATCGCTCAGCGCTTGCCGAGAATCTTGCCCAGCAGCTCCGGCCGCGGCGCCCCTTGCTGGCTCTGCAGGTTGCCCTGCTCATCCTGATAGAAGATCGCCGGGGTTGCCTGCAGCCCCATTTCTTCCATCAAAGCCATGTTCGCCGCCAGTTTCTGCTGCACCGCCTCCGGCACCTGCGTCAGCGGCTTCAACGTGCTGGCCTTGCCGGCCTTTTCGTGTTCATGCAGGGCCTTGGCCGGGTCTTTCGCCGCCAGCAGCGCGGCCGACTTGCCTGGGCTGTCCTCGCGGATGATGCCGACCATGATATGGCGCAACTGCACCTTGCCCGACTCCACCCACGGCCGCGCCTGTTCCCAGAACATGTTGCAGTACGGGCAGTTGGGGTCGCTGAACAGGTAGACCTTGCGTGGCGCGTCATCCTTGCCATCGGCGATCCACGCGGTGTTCTCCATCTTCGCCCAGAGGGCCTTGCTCATCGGCGCATACACCAGCTGTTTCAGCGGCTCGGCGCTGAGGTCCTTGCCCTGTTCGTCGAACAGGCTGCCCACCAGTACATGCTTGCCATCCGGGGTGAGGTACAGGGCCAGGGCGTTGTTCTGGTATTGGGCGGCGTACCCGCGCAGGCCGTCGGGCGCAGCGAAGCTGCCCTTGATCACGGCACCCTTGGCTTGCAGTTGCTGAATCGCCTTGGGCAACTCTTCGGCCTGCAGGGCCGGGGCAGCCAGCAGGGCCAGGGACAGGGGCAGCAGTGCAGTCAGTCGCATGTCAGTTTCCTTGTGCGGCAGGGGCGGGCGCGGTGGCCCGGTCGAAAGGTTCCAGGGCGTGACGCAGGCTGGCCCGCGACAGCTCGCCGAGGTGGCTGCCGATCAGCCGCCCGTCGGCGTCGTAGAACAGGGTGGTGGGCAGGGCCATGGAACCGACGCGCTGGGCCAGCAGGCCGGTACCGTCGAACAGCACATGGGTCAGGCTCAGGCCGGTGGTGGCGAGGAAGGTGCTGACGTTTTCCGGGGTTTCGCCCTGGTTGACGAACAGGAAGGTCACATGCGGGTAATCGCCCTGTGCCTGCTGCAGCACCGGCATCTCGCGCCGGCAAGGCGGGCACCAGGTGGCCCATAGGTTGATCACCAGCGGTTTGCCGCGGTAGCCGTGCAGCGCCACGGATTGCCCGCTGGCGTTGCGCAGGCTCAGTTCGGGCAGCTCGGTGCCCTTGCTGTACAGGTGCCCGGCGAGGCTGGCCAGGCCCCAGAACAGTGCGCCGCTGAACAGCGCCCAGCCCAGCGGGCGGCGCAGCCCGGGATGACGCCAGCCTTGCCACAGGGCGCCGAGCACGATCCCGGCAAGGCCTGACCAGAACAGGAAGCCACCATCACGGATGTCGATGATCTGCAGCAGGTCGTCCTGGTACATCGGCCAATAGGCCAGCACGAAGCCGGCGCGTGCACACAACAGGCCGATCAGGAACAGGTTGAACAGCGCCGATTCCGGGCTTTCGCCGCCACGCCGGGCGACCCACCAGCCGACCACGCTGGCGATCACCAGCGCGGTGAGCATCAGCAGGTGGTTGAGGGCCATGGTCAGCGGCCCGAGGGTTACGGTCAGCATCAGCCTTGGCTCCTGGTCTGGGTCCAGTGTTGCAGGAACGCGGCTGCATCCACTTCACCGGTGAGGCGCCGTGTGCGGCGTTCGTCGCCTTCCGGGCCGACCCAGATGATGCTGGGTGGGCCGGGTACCTGATAATGCTGCAGCAAAGCCTGGCTGGCCGGGCTGTCGGCGGTCACGTCCAGGCGCAGCAGGTGCACGCCGGCCAGGGCCGCCTGCACGTCGCTGCGGGCGAATACCTGTTTTTCCATGACCTTGCACGACACGCACCAGTCGGCATAGTAGTCGACCATCACCCACTGGCCGCGCCCCTTGGCTGCCGCCAGTTCGCGTTGCAGGTCTTCGCGGCGGCTGACGGTGACGAAGGCGTCTTCCACCTGCTGCCCGCTGGCCGGTGAGGCGCTGCTGGTGAACGGGCGCAGCGGTTGCCAGAGGTCGTCGCCACCGGCCGCCGCACCCACCAGCAGCAGGCCGCCCCACAGGGCGCCCAGCAGCGGGACAGCGCGCAACGCCGGGAGCCGCTGCAGGGCCGGCCAGGCTGCCCAGGCCAGGGTGATCAGCAGCCCGCCGCTGAGGGCCAGCAGCAACGCGCTGGGCAGCAGGCTGCGCACGGTGTACAGCGCCATGCCCAGGAACACGAAGCCGAATACCCCCTTGACCCGATTCATCCAGGCGCCAGGGCGCGGCAGGTAGCGGTTGCCCAAGGTCACCAGCAGCATCAGCGGCACGCCCATGCCCAGGCCCAGGCTGAACAACACCAGCGCCCCCTGCAGTACATCGCCGCTGTGGGCGATGTACAACAACGCCCCCGCCAGCGGCGCGGTCATGCACGGGCCCATCAGCAGCCCGGACAACCCACCGAGCAGCGCCGCGCCATACAGGTGGCCGCCACGCGTGCCGCGCCCGGCGCGGTCCAGGCGGTCACGCAGGGCGGCAGGCAGTTGCAGTTCGAAGACGCCGAACATCGGCAGGGCCAGGACCACGAACAGCCCCGCCAGGCTGCCCAGCAGCCAGGGTTGCTGCAGCCAGGCCTGCAGGCTGGCGCCCAGCAGCGCGGCGACCACGCCCAGGGCGGCATATACCAGGGCCATGCTCAGTACATAGACCCCGGCCAGCAGCCAGCCGCGCCGGGCGCTGGCGCCATTGCCCAGTACCAGCCCGGCGAGGATCGGCAGCATCGGCAGCGAACAGGGGGTGAAGGCCAGCAACAGGCCCAGGCCGAAGAACGCCAGCAGGCTCCAGGCCAGGTGGCTTTGCTGCAGGCCGCTGGCCAGCGCCTGGTCGCTGGCTTGCTCGGCTACCGGCGCTGTGCTGCCGCCGAGGTCGATCAAGGTGGTCTGCGGTGGGTAGCACAGGCCAGCGTCGGCACAGCCTTGCCAGCCCAGGCGCAGTTGGCCCTGGGCGCTGGCGGGCAGCAGCAGTTGCAACTGGTCGCGGTACACCGCGCTGTCGCCGAAGAATTCGTCGTGGTGGTTGAGCGCAGCTGGCAGCTGCGGGTGTTGCTCGACGGGCAGGCCGTCGAACTTCAGGCGTTTCTGATACAGGTAGTAGCCTGGCTTGATCTGGAAATACAGGCGCATCTGGCCATCGGGCTGGCGGTCGTGGGTCAGCACGAAAGCCTGGTCGACCGGCAGGAAGTCAGGTTTGACATCGAACGGGTTGGCCTGCAACGGGCCGGCCAGGAGCAGTGTCAGGAAGAGCAGGAGGACGCGCATGTCTTCGCCTTGGCAGTACGTTGAAAGGTGTCATGCTGGCCTGGGTCGATTAACCCAAGGTTAACCCTTGTGGGTGCAACCGGCGCTGCCTATCCGGGCGCGGTACCATCAGCCGCGCTTGCCATGCCGACCCGGCAGTGGTTGCATTGCCTGATGATCCGGCCATTGCGAGTTGCCCATGCCTGAAACGATAGGTACCAAAGCGTTCGACCGCCCTGCGATGGCCGCCGCAGCTGCCTCGCACAAACGCAAGGTGCGCTCGTGAGCGTGGTCGCGCTGGTGCTGGCGGCAGGCAGCGCCAGGCGTTTTGGCGCCGACAAGCGCCGGGTGGCCCTGGCGGATGGTCGCAGCCTGCTGGCGCATAGCGTGGAGCGGGCTCGGGCAGCCTTCGCTGACGTTCGCGTGGTGTTACGCGCAGGCGAGCGGGGCGAGGATTTCGGCCTGCCTGGCGATTGCCGCATCGTCGCCAGCCCAGAGGCTGCCGCCGGCATGGGGCACAGCCTGGCTGCCGGTGCCGGCTCGTTGCGCGACAGCCAGGCGCAGGCGGTGGCCATTCTGCTGGGCGATATGCCGTGGATCGAACCGGCCACCTTGTGTCGCCTGGCCGAAGCGGCCAGCCCTTCGACCATCGTGTTGCCGCGCCATGCCGGGCAGCACGGGCACCCGGTGATCTTCGGGCGCGATTTCTGGCCGGCGTTGGGGCGGCTGGGCGGGGATGAAGGGGCGCGGGCGCTGGTGCGCGGGCATCAGGCTTGCCGCGTGGTGGTTGAGGTAGAGGATGCCGGGGTGTTGCTGGATGTGGATACGCCGGAAGGGGTGATGTAGGGCCGAAGCGTTCACCGCTGGTTCAGCGCCCCCAGCACATCCAAGACGAACCCCAACCCCCTGCGGAAAAGGTCCATAATCCCCTCTTAATCCGCCCAAGGTGCAATGTCAGCCACACCACTCCGGGAGCCCCACCATGCACGTTCTGCTCTGCGAGGACGACGACCTGATCGCCGCCGGCATCTGCGCCGGCCTCACCGCCCAGGGCCTGACCGTGGACCGGGTGGGCAATGTCGCCGATGCGCGGGCGATGCTGCAGGCCGCGCAGTTCGACGTGATGATTCTCGACCTCGGCCTGCCCGACGAAGACGGCCTCAAGCTGCTGCGCCGCCTGCGCCAGCAGGGCGAAACGCTGCCGGTGCTGGTGCTCACCGCGCGGGATGCGGTCACCGACCGGGTCGATGGCCTGCAGGCCGGGGCCGACGATTACCTGCTCAAGCCGTTCGACCTGCGTGAGCTGGCCGCACGCCTGCACACCCTGTTGCGGCGGGTGGCCGGGCGCGCGGTGAATGTGATCGAGCACGGCCCGCTGTGCTACGACCCGAGTACCTGCGCGGCCACCCTGGCCGGGCGGCCGGTCGACCTCTCGCGCCGTGAGCAGGCCCTGCTCCAGGCGCTGCTGCAGAACCCTGGGCGAGTGCTGTCCAGCGAACAGCTCAAGGACTGCGTGTACGGCTTCAGCGACGAGGTGGAGAGCAATGCCTTGAACGTGCATATCCACCACCTGCGGCGCAAGTTGGGCAACGGCATCGTCGAGACCGTGCGCGGCCTGGGCTACCGCCTGGGCCCGGCGCAGGCGCCGGAAGAGGCCGCATCATGAGCCTGCGGGTACGCCTGAGCCTGATCCTGGGCAGCGCCTTCGTGGTCATCTGGGTGCTGGCGGCCGCGTGGATGCTGCGCGACCTGCGCCAGCAGATGATGTTCTCCCTCGACCAGCGCCTGGTGGCCTCGGCACGCATGGTCGCCGGGCTCATCGACCAGCTGCCGCAACCGTTGACCGCCAAGGGCGAGGAGGCGCATTTTTCTGCCGACCAGTTCAGCGTGCCGGACGGCATGGCCTGCCAGGTCAGCTCGTTGCGTGGCGAGATCCTCGCCAGCAACCACAAGCACGATGGCGCCATGGACGACGAGCGCAGTGGCTTCCGTGACCAGACCATCGACGATGCACTGTGGCGCACCTTCACCTACAACCACGGCGATGTGCGTATCACCACCGCCGACCGGCACATGGAGCGCGAGGCGCTGAACCAGTCGATCCTGCTGGCCGCCTCGGCGCCGGTGCTGATGGCCTTGCTCGGCAGCCTGGGGCTGTTGTGGATCGGCCTGGGCAAGGGCCTGGAACCGCTCAACCGCATGCGCGATGCCTTGCGCCGCCGGCGCGCGGACAGCGTCGAGCCGCTGCAGGTGGCGGGCCTGCCCAGCGAACTGCAGCCGTTGCTGGAAACCCAGAACCAGCTATTCCTGCGCATTGCCCAGACGATCGAGCGTGAGCGGCGCCTGACCGACGATGCCGCGCATGAGCTACGCAGCCCGCTGACGGCGATCAAGACCCACCTGCAGGTGGCGCGCATGACCGACGGGGCAGTGCGCGAGCAGGCACTGGCACATGCCGAGCAGGGCGCCGACCGCATGCACCGTACGCTGGAGCAGTTGCTGATGCTGGCGCGGGTGGAGGGCAGCCTGTCGTTCGAGGATGGCGTGCAGTGCAGCGCCGAGCAGGTGGCCCGGCAGGCGGTGCAGGACGCCGGTGGTGGTGACAACCGGCGTATCGTCTTGCGTTTGCCGGAAGAAGCCACCCAGGTCTACCTGGGCATGCCGGCACCGCTGGCGGTGGCGGCGTTGCGCAACCTGCTGGACAACGCCTTGCGCCACGGTGGCGATGAGGCGGTGGAGCTGGAGGTGCAGATGAGCGACGGGCAGGTAGGCTTCATGGTGCGTGACCATGGGCCGGGAATTGCCGAGGCCGACCTGGAGCACTTGACCGAGCGTTTCTGGCGTAATGGGCAAAGTGGTGGTTGCGGGTTGGGCCTGGCGATCGTGCAGGCGATCGTGCAGCGTTGTGCCGGCAGCCTGAAGTTCGACAGCCGCAGTGATGGGTTGCGGGTCCTGTTGCAGGTACCGGCGCGCTCGGGGCGTTGATCCTTGCCGACTGTTGTGGGCTCTTCGCGGGTAAACCCGCTGCCACAGGTACAGCACAGGTTTCAGCTACGGTGTGCTCCCGGTGGGAGCGGGTTTACCCGCGAAGAGGCCACAACAGGCTGACGAAAATCCTCCACCAACCGCTAAATCCTCCTCGCATTCAAGCGTTTCCCAAGCGACACCCGCTCATTCGCTTGCTTGCGAGGAACCACCCATGCCCACCGCTTCCAGCCTTGCCCAGGTTCTACCGGCCAGTGCGCCGCGCCCGTTGTACGCGTTCACCGATTCGCCTTTGCTGCAGCGCCAGCAGCAACAGGAGTCCAACGCCCGCAGCTACCCGCGGCGCATCCCGTTGGCGCTCAAGCGCGCCAGTGGCATTCATGTCGAGGATGTCGAAGGCCGCCAGTTCATCGATTGCCTGGCCGGTGCCGGCACCCTGGCGCTGGGCCATAACCACCCGGTGGTGGTCGAGGCGATCCAGCGGGTCCTGGCCGATGAGCTGCCCCTGCATACCCTGGACCTGACCACGCCGGTCAAGGACCGCTTTGTCCAGGACCTGTTCGGCGTCCTGCCCGAGGCACTGCGCCGTGAGGCCAAGGTGCAGTTCTGCGGCCCGACCGGCACCGATGCGGTAGAGGCGGCGCTGAAACTGGTACGGAGTGCCACCGGCCGCAGCACCGTGCTGGCTTTCCAGGGCGCCTACCACGGCATGAGCCAGGGCGCGCTGAGCCTGATGGGCAGCCATGGGCCGAAGCAGCCACTGGGCGCCTTGCTCGGCAACGGCGTGCAGTTCATGCCATACCCCTACGACTACCGCTGCCCGTTCGGCCTGGGCGGTGCAGCCGGGGTCAGGGCCAACCTGCATTACCTGGAAAACCTGTTGCTCGACCCGGAAAGCGGCGTGCCTTTGCCCGCTGCAGTGATCCTCGAGGTGGTACAGGGCGAGGGCGGGGTCATCCCGGCCGATATCGAGTGGCTCAAGGGCGTGCGCCGGATCACCGAGCAAGCCGGCGTGGCGCTGATCGTCGACGAAATCCAGAGCGGCTTTGCCCGCACCGGGCGCATGTTTGCCTTCGAGCACGCCGGCATCGTGCCGGATGTGGTTACCCTGTCCAAAGCCATCGGTGGCAGCCTGCCACTGGCGGTGGTGGTGTACCGCGACTGGCTGGACAGCTGGAAGCCGGGTGCCCATGCCGGTACCTTCCGTGGCAACCAGATGGCCATGGCGGCGGGTTCGGCGGTGATCGCTTACCTGGTCGAACAGCGCCTGGCCGAGCATGCCGAGGCCATGGGCCAGCGCCTGCGCCAGCATCTGCAGCAGTTGCAGCGGGATTATCCGCAGCTGGGCGATATCCGTGGCCGTGGGTTGATGATCGGGGTGGAGTTGGTCGGCGGCCAAGGGCAGCGAGATGCGCTTGGCCAGCCACAGGCCAACCGTGAGCTGGCGGCCACGGTGCAGCGTGAATGCCTCAAGCGCGGGTTGATCCTGGAGCTGGGCGGGCGGCATGGCGCGGTGGTGCGTTTCCTGCCGCCGTTGATCATCACCGGTGAGCAGATCGATGAAGTGGCACAGCGCTTTGCCGAGGCGCTGCTCGCTTCTGTCTGAATCGTGCCGGGGGCGCAGGACGCCCCCGGTAATTCCGGCTACCAGCCGCGCCCGGAATCTACCCAGAAGTTCACCGACAACGAGGTAGACACCGACTCCACCTGATGGAACCAGCCCTCGGGTAGGAACAGCAGGTCACCGGCTTGTAGCACCACACGCAGGAATGGCACCTCGCGTGCCGTCGGGAAGCGTTGGTAGTCCGGGGTGTCGGGGTTGAAATCGCAGCCGTCCAGGCCGCCCTTGGGGCTGGTCGACCAGGTGCCCAGCGCCGGACGATGGTGTGGCGCGGCAAGGATGAACGACTTCTGCCCCCAGACCTGGGCAAACAGGTTGTCGGTATCGTCGCGGTGCAGCGGCGTCAGGGTGCCCTTGGGGCCGATCCAGATGCGCGGCGCGATGAACTTGTCGCGGGCGAAATACGGCGGGTAGCGGATCAGTGACAGCAGCTTTTCCGGCACGATGTTATTGCCCATGTAGGCCGGGGTTTCACCAGGCTTGGCCGGGGTGTCCAGCGAGGCGATGAACTCAGCTATGGATGTGGAGCGGAAGTCGCGGTCGGTGGAGAACGTCTTCTTCACGTAGTCGCCGTGGCGGGTAATGCCCTGCAGTTCGGCGAAATGCACCAGCGAGGCCTCACGGCCCATGGTGAACAGCGGCCAGTCCTGCAGCGCATCGCTGATCACCAGCGGAATGCCATGCACCAGGTAGTCGTCATGAAAGCGCGCCACGGGCAGGTCGGCGCGGGCGATGCGGGCCACTTCGCGCTGCACGGGTTGGCCCGCCGATACCCGTTCGCTGAAGCGTGCCGGCGTCGGGTAGCGCTGGTTCATCGCCACCCTGGTCGTCGTCACCCCGCGGCGGGCGTTGCTGATGATCTGCGGCAGCAGCGTGGCCAGGCCCATGTTGCCGGTGATCTTCAGCCGCGCGCTGGCGAACAGCTCCTCGACGTTGGTCGTGCCGCCCATGATGCCGAGGAAGTCCTGCTCGGCCACTTCAATGGTGACGTCCGGCGCGCTGTGCCGGCCGGCGCTGGTGCGGCTGCTGTCGCGGACCTCCGACCAGAACACCTGGTCCTGGCCGAAGACGAACTGGAACACGCCCTCGATGCCGACAGCATGGGCGTTGGCGAACAGTTTGCTGAGGATGCTCTGAAGGTCCACGGTATGCCTCTGCGGTTTTTCGTTGTGCAAGGATGACGAGCGCCTGGGGCACTGATTTAGCGGTAGGGGCGGGTAATTTTTCGGTGTGCGGCTACGTCCGTAGGGGAGCCCGAGTCACTTTGTCCACCAAGGAACCCACATGGCATTGCACCCTGATCTGGCGGCTTTTCTGGAACTGGTCGAATTTGGCCGGCTGACGGGCAGGAGCCTGCCCATGCACGCGATGGACGTGGCCCAGGCCCGCGCCGAGTTCGCAAGCAGCTCGCAGCTGCTCGACCCGAGCCCGCCGGGCCACGTCATGGTCAGCGAACTGCAGGTCGGCGCGCGCGACGGTTCCCGCCTGGCTGCCCGTTTGTACCGTCAGGGCCAGGCCGCTGCCGCCTTGCAGCCGGTGATCCTGTACCTGCACGGTGGCGGCTACGTGGTTGGCAGCCTCGACTCGCATGATTCGGTGTGCCGCCGCCTGGCTGCCCTGGGCGAGTTCGCGGTACTGGCCGCGGACTACCGATTGGCACCGCAGCAGCAGTTTCCGGTGGCGCTGCACGATGTGCTGGACACTGCCAACTGGCTGGCTGAACAGGCGACGGCGCTGGGGCTGGACAAGCACCGGATAGTGCTGGCGGGGGACAGTGTGGGGGCCAGCCTGGCAGCGGTCATGGCGATCATGGCAGTCGAGCAGCCCGGGGCACTGGCATTCAAGCCGCTGGCGCAGCTGCTGTTCTATCCGGTAACCGATATGGCCTGCCAGCGTGATTCGCATCGCCAGCATGCCGAGGGTTACCTGCTGGAGACGGCCACGCTGGAGTGGTTCTACCGGCACTATGTACCGCAGCCTGAGCAGCGCCTGGACTGGCGGGTGTCGCCGTTGCGCTCGTCCCTGCGGGAAGCGTTGGCGCCGGCGTATCTGTTCGTCGCCGAGTACGACCCGTTGCACGATGAAGGTATCGCTTATCGCGACTGGCTGCTGGCGGGTGGCACGCCAGTGCGCTTCGCGCGGGTGGAGGGGCTGACCCATGACTTTCTGCGCATGTCGGGGATCGTGGGCCAGGTGGCGGACATCTATCGGGATGTCGGGGCGTGGTTGCAGGTGATCAGCGAGCAGGGCTGACTCGAGATTGCCGGGGCGCGTGTTGCATAAGCATCAGGCCAGATTGACGCGATGTTGCAGGAGCGGCCTTGCGTCGCGATGGGCCGCCACGCAGCCCCAAGGCGTCAACCGTGAACGGCTCGCCCCAACACTGTTACCAACCGCTCGATCTCGGCCTCGGTATTCAACAACCCTGGCGCCGTCCGCACCACCGGCCCCACATCCCGCGACACGGCATCGATCACGATGCGCTGGTTATTGAGATGGCGGGCCACCTCGTCGGCGTCCTGGCCGTTGACCCTGAAGAAAGTGAACCCCGCCGAATAGCGTGCGCTGCGCGGTGTCACCAGTTCGACCCCCGGCAATGCCTCAAGCTGCTGCCTGAGCCGCTCGTTGAGCCCATGGATCCGCGCCTGCACTGCCGCCTTGCCCAGTTGCAGGTGCAATTCGAACGCCTTGCCCAGCGCCCAGCGGTGCTCGAACGCGTGGTAGCCACCCGGCGTCATCACGGTGGCAAAGTCTTCGTTCTCGGAAAAGCTGGCAATGGTCGGGGCCAGTTGCTCCAGCCCGGTGGACGCCGCGCAGATGATCCCGGTACCGCGTGGTCCGAACAGCCACTTGTGGGTACCGGCAATGAAATAATCGCAGTTGAGGTCGGCAAAGCGCATGTCTTCGACGCCAAGGCCGTGTACGCCGTCGATCACGTAGATGATCCGGTCGTGCTCGTCTCGCTGGCGGTTGGCCTCGCGGACCAGCGCGCCGATCTCGCCCACCGGCAGTTTCACGCCACTGCCCGAGTGCACCCAGGTCATGCCCAGCACCCGGGTCTGTGGCCCGATGGCGGCAGCGATGGTGGTCAGAACCTGGTCGCTGCTGACCTTGGCAGGGTCGTCGAACAGGCGCAACCGGCGCACTCGGGTGCCGTCGCGGGTGGTGCGAAAACCCATGGTGTGGCGGGCGGCTGAATGCTCATGCACGGTAGTGAGTATTTCCTGCCCCGGCGCGATCTTCAGCCCGCCATAGATCAGCCCGAGGCCTTCGGTGGTGCTGCCGGTCAGGGCGATCTGGCGCGGCGTCACTTCGAGGTAGCGCGCCGCCCACTCGCGCACCGCGGCTTCGTGCTTCCACTCCGACTGGCTGTCCCAGTCGACCAGGCGGGCCGGGTGATGGTCGAAGCGGGCGCGCAGTGCCTCGATGGCTTCGCGTACCGGGCGTGGGTGCGAGGTGATCAAGAAGTTGGCGAAGTGGGCATACCCAGGGTCCAGCTCGAACAGGCCGCGAAATGCCGCCCAGTCGGTGCCATTGGCCGCTGGGTCAGGCGCTGCGTGGGCAGTTGCCAGCAGCGGGCCGGGGCCTGTCAGTGGCAAGGCGGCGGCCAGCAGGCCGGCCTGTTTGAGGAAGGTGCGACGGTCGTTCATCACGTGGCTCGCAAGTTCAGGGGGATAAAGAGGCGACAGGTTGTGCGGCGCGTTGCACCTGCTCCCACACGCGCAGGAAATTGCCGCCCCAGAGCTTGGCAATATCCGCTTCGGAGTAGCCGCGGCTGATCAGTTCGGCAGTGACGTTGCGCGCCTCGCTGGCGTTCTGCCAGCCGTCGATGCCGCCGCCTTCGTTGAAGTCCGAGCTGATGCCGACATGGTCGATGCCGACCTTGCGCACCGTGTAGTCGATGGCATCGCCGTAGTCCTTGAGGGTGGCCGGGGGTTCTTCTTCGAGAATGCCGTACAGCTCGTTGGCATACTGGCCGACCTTCTGCTCGGGCCAGCCGGCGATCACCGGGTCACCCGGCATCAGTGCGTAGTTGAGGTCGGCCAGTGGCGGCAGGGCGTAGCGTGCGCGCAATGCGTTGAGTTTGCCCTGGGTCTTGCTGCTCAGCGGCTTGAGGTAGGTAGAGAAGGCCACCAACTGGACTACACCGCCGCTGTCCTTGATCAGTTGCAATTCCTTGTCGGAAAGGTTGCGCCTGATGTCGACCATGGCCCGTGGCGCCGAATGCGACGCCACCACCGGGGCGCGGCTGAGAGCGACGGCCTGGGCCAGCGCCTTGCTGGACATCTGCGACACATCGATGATCACACCCAGGTCATTCAGCCGTTGTACGGCGCGCTTGCCGAGCGGTGACAGGCCGCCCAGGGCATCGGCAGTGTCATTGAAGAACGGCAGCGGGCGCGAGGAATCGGCCCAGCTGTTGTTGCCCACGTAACTGAAGCCGAACATGCGCACCCCGCGTGCGGCCCAGCGGTCGAGCTGGTCGATGTCGTCGCCCAGGGCGTAGGCGTTGAGCATGCTGAGCAGCACCGCGAACTTGCCCTCGCCGTGCAGGCGCCGAAAGTCTTGCGCGGTGTAGGCGATGCCGACCTGTTGCGGGAAGTCGCGGACCATCGCGCTGATGGCGTTGTAGCGCACCTCCTGGGTATGCCGGGCGGCTTCGACGAAGCCCGGGGTAGGGCGGTGCGGGCCTGTGTTGCCCGTCCACGATTCGGGCCAGGCGAATATCGTCAGGGCGGCGCCGGACAGGCGCCCGCGTGCAGCCTTGGCCAAGTCGAAGCGGCCAGCGCCGTCCTTGTCCGCTTCACTGCCTTCGGTGCCGAAGGTCAGCGGCAGGGTGACATGGCTGTCGAACGAGAGGATGCGTTCCTGCAGGTCGTTGGCCTGGCGCATCACCGCTCTGGAGTAGCCGGCAGGCGTGGCGAAATAGTGCCAGGCAGCAAACCCGGCGCCAGCGGTAAGCGCAGTGGCCAGGCTGATAAACAGGGCTTTGTTCCAGCGTGAAGTCGTCATCTTGGTCTCAGTAGGTTCACCGTCGAGGGATGGGCACAGAGGCCGCCGCTACCTGCAGTGAACGAGCTCGCAGCGCCGAAATTTAGCGGCGGCCTCTGGCCCTGCCCGGTTAAATTTCGCCGCCCATGCAACGTTCTAGCGTTGGACGGGCCGTGCTCCATGGCCGCAATGAATGCACAGGTATGCAATGACGATTTCGCGACGTGGTTTCATCGCCGGTGTGGCATTGACGGGCGTGGTGGTGCCCGCTGCGGTGGGTGCGCTGTATCAGCAGCGACAGGGCGCCGCCGAGGAATTTCCGCAGACGCCTGGCGAGGCCGTCGTCGAGTTGGCCGACACCGGCCTGCAACAGTTGGGCGACACCCTGCGCGGTATCTGGCGCTTGACCCTGCTGGGCGCGGAGGCAGGCCTGCTGGGCTTGCCGGCGGGTGACCTGGAGCTGTTGCTTGACGTTGCAGGCAATGGCCGCGCCCTGCGCGGCTATCTGGATACTCCCGAGCGCCTGCGTGCGGCGGCGGAACCGCGCTACCGCGTGGTCGGCGACTTGCTGGCAGACAAGCCGGGCAGCTTGCGCTGGCGGCTGTTGTCGTCCCAGGCGCGCTATGAATGCCATGTCGTGCTCGACGAGGTGTGGGGGCGTTTCGGCAACGCCGGGCCGGCGACGCTCAATGGGCGCATCGCGCGGCTGGACCGGGCGTTGTCGTTGCCGCTGCAGGACAACCACTTCCTGGCATTGAAACGCAGCTTCCCGGAAGCCCGGGAGCGGACCCCGCTGAACCCGCAATTGCTGGCCTGGCTGACCTCTGCGGAGCATCGCCTGTTCCACCAGCTGTGGCACGCCTCGCGGGACAAATGGCACAAGCTGGCCAAGGACAAGCAGGGCGCCCTGCGTGGCCTGGGCTGGCAACCGGGGCCGCGTGACCGTGAGCGTGATGCGCGTGGCCGGCACAAGGACCGCAATGGCTCGGGCGAGGACTTCCTGTTCATGCACCGGCATATGCTTGGCAGCGCACGTGCGTTGCAAGACCTGCCTTCCTGGCCGCGCTTCCCGCTGCCGCAGCCAGAACTGGAGCGCGACCGCGTCGGGTTCGCCCGTTATTTCGACAACCATGACGGCAATGCCCTGCCGCCGACCTGGCAGGCCAGCGGTGACGCGGAGTACAGCCAGTGGGTGCGCGACATCAAGGCTGCGGATACCTTCCATGGCAACTTCCAGGTCTGGGAGTCGCGCTATACCGACCCCGAGTACCTGAGCTCGCTGACCCTGGCGCAATTTGGCTCGGAACTGGAACTGGGCCTGCACGACTGGTTGCACATGCGCTGGGCATCGGTGCCGCGCGACCCCGCCAATGGCATGCCGGTGCCGACGGCGCGTACGCCGGATGATTTTGCCGGGCGTTGGTTCGCCGCGCAGAACGATTTCCTTGGCGACCCGTTTTCCTCCCATGTGAACCCGGTGTTCTGGCGCTTTCATGGCTGGATCGATGACCGCATCGAGGATTGGTTCGAGGCCCATGAACGCTTGCACCCCGGCGAGGTCAGGCGCCTGCAGGTCAATGGTGTGCCGTGGTTCGCCCCCGGGCGCTGGGTGGCCGTGGCGGACCCGTGGTTGGGGCCGGATACCCATGGCTGCTCGACGGTGCCGGGGTTGCGGCCTGGGCGCAGTGTGGAAATGGACCCGGAAACGATGAAGCTGGCATTGCGCATCATCTACAGTGATGACGGCCTGTTCGACAAGTTGCAGCCCAGGGTGCCGCAGCGACCGTGGTATGCGCGCAACCTGAAGGTGCGGAGCTAGCCGCTGCCTGTGCCAGCCCTACGGGTTGGCTCCCCACCCCCCACCCAAGGCCTTGTACAACGCCACGCTGCCCTGCAACCGCGCCAGGCGCAGTTGCGCCTGCTGGTCCTGCGCCACATACCAGGTGCGCTGGGTTTCCAGCACGCTCAACAAGGTCTCGGCGCCTGCGCCATAGCGCCGTTGCGCCAACTCGAATGCCAGCCGGGCCTGCTGCACCTCCTGATCCTGCCACTGGCGCTGGCGATCGACGCCATCGATCGCATTGAGCGCCTTCTCGACATCGGCAAAAGCGGCCAGGATGCTGCTGCGGTAGGTCTCCAGCAATTCCGCCTGTTCGGCTTCGGCCAGCTCACGTGCGGCGCGCAGCCGGCCATGGTTGAACACCGGCGCGACCAGGCCGCTGCTGAGGGTGTAGTAGGCGCTGTCGAACAGGTGGGCGAAGGTGTCGGCACCCGCCCCCAGGTTGGCGCCGAGGGTGAGCTTGGGCAGCATGGCCGCGCGGGCGACGTGCACATTGGCGCTGGCAGCGGCCAGACGCGCTTCGGCAGCGGCAATGTCCGGTCGGCGAGTGAGCAGTTCGCTGGGCACGCCGCTGCCGATGGCCGGCCACTGCAGGCTGGTGATCGCTTCCTGGCTGCTGGGCAACGACTGCACCGGGTCGCCGAGCAGGGTCGCCAGGGTGACCCGGCTGTCCTGCCACTTCTGTTCCAGCAGCGGCAACTGGCGTTGCTGCGCGGCCACCAGGCTGCGCTGCTGGGCCAGCTCCAGGCGCGTGGCAGAACCGCTGCGCTGGCGCGCTTCGACCAGGCCCAGCAGGTCCTGGGCATTGCGCAGGTTCAGGCGGGCGATGCGCAGCTGTTCTGCCAGCGCCAGCCCCTGCAGGTAACTGTCGGCCACGGCACTGACCAGGGTCAGCTCAACGGTCTGGCGGTCGAAACGGCTGGCATCCAGGCTGCGCAAGGCCTGCGCGCGGGACGCCCGCAGGCCGCCCCAGAAGTCGATCTCGTAGCTGGCGCTGAGCTGCACGTCGAATGAGGTGCTGGTCGGTTCGTTGCGGCTGACATCAAGCTGGTCGTAGCCATCGCCGTGCAGCAGGCGTTGGCGGCTGCCGTCCAGGCCCAGCTTCAGCTCCGGCAGCAACGGCGCACCGGCAATCACCGCGCGGGCCTGGGCCTGGCGCACCCGCGCGGTGGCGGCGGCCAGGTCGTGGGCATTGTGCAGGGCACGCTGCACCAGGCGGTCCAGCTCGCGGCTGGCGAACGCGTGCCACCACTGGGGCGTCGGCAGCGGTGCCGAGGGTGATGCACCTGCGCCTTGCCAGGCTAGCGGGGCGGGCAGGTCGCTGGCAGGTGGGGTTGGCATGCTGCAGGCGGCGAGGCATACGCACAGGGGCAACAGGCTGATGCGGCTAGGCAGAGTCATGGATTATTCGCTGGTAAGGGCTTTGACCGGGTCGAGGCGGGCGGCCTTGCGCGCGGGCATGAAGCCGAACACGATGCCGGTGACCACGGCGCAGGCAAAGGCGCCGAGCATGGCAGGCAGGGCAAAGGCCACCGCCACATCTGCCAGCATCAGGCCAGCGCCGATGGCCAGGGCCAGGACGATGCCGGCCAGGCCGCCGACCATCGACAGCAGCACCGCCTCGCTGAGAAATTGCCGCAGGATGTCGCGCTGGCGTGCGCCGGTAGCCATGCGGATACCGATTTCGCGGGTGCGCTCGCGCACCGTCATCAGCATGATGTTCATCACCCCGATGCCGCCCACCAGCAGCGAGATCGCGGCAATCGCCCCCAGCATCAGCGACAGGCTGTTCTGCGTGCGCGCTTCGGCCTGGATCAGTGCCGCGTCGTTGCTCAGCTCGAAGTCCCGGCGCCCGTTGTGGCGCTGGCGCAGCAGCTGGTCGATGGCCGCTTCGGTTGCGCCGACCTGCGTGGAGTCGAGGGCGGCGACGGCGATGTAGTCCGGATCGCGCTGGCCGAACAGGCGAATGGCGGCTGCCGAGTAGGGCACCACGATGCGCCCGTCGCTGTCCTGGTCGCCAGAGCTGGCCCCCTTGCCAGCCAGGACGCCGACCACCTGGAACGGTACATTGCCGATCAGCAGGTACTGCCCCAGCGGGTCGCGCCCTGGGTCGAGCATCTTTTCCCGCACTTTCTGGCCGATCACCGCCACCGCTGCGGCGTTGGCTTCATCGCTATCGGTGTAGAAGGCGCCGTGCACCGCCGGCCAGTTGAAAATCTCGGGGAAGCGGGTGTTGTTGCCGCCCACATAGAACCGCTGGCTGTGGTTGCCGTGGCGCACCATCATCTTTTCTCCGAGCACCGGCATCACGTGCCGGACCTGCGGCAACTGGCCGATGGCGGCAACATCGTCGAGGGTGATGGTGCCGGCCTGTTCGCCCAGGCTCGCCGGCTTGCCATTGAGGTAGAGGATGTTCGAGCCGAAGGCAGCCATTTGCGCCATGACCTGGCGTTTGCTGCCTTCGCCCACGGCCAGCATCACTACTACCGAGGCAACCCCGATGACGATACCCAGCAGGGTCAGTGCGGTGCGCAAGCGGTTGACCCACATCACCCGCCAGGCGGCCTGCAGGGCTTCGCGCAATTCGCCCCGCCAGGCCCCGCGCAGGGTCGCGCCGTGATCCAGGCGTTGACGCAACTGCGCGGCCTGCAGCCCTCGGCCGTTGTGAGGCGGGGGCAGGGCGCTGGCCGAATCGCTGACGACCAGGCCGTCGCGGATTTCGATCACTCGCTGCGCCCGCGCCGCCACATGGCGGTCGTGGGTGATCAGGATGATCACGTGGCCCTGGCTGGCCAGCTCGTCGAGCAACGCCATCACTTCGCTGCCGCTGTGGCTGTCGAGCGCGCCGGTGGGTTCGTCGGCGAGGATGATATGGCCGCCGTTCATCAATGCCCGGGCGATCGATACCCGCTGCTGCTGGCCGCCAGACAACTGCTGCGGGCGGTTGCCGGTGCGGCTGGCCAGGCCCAGGCGGGCGAGCAGGGCGCTGGCGCGGGCGTGGCGTTGGGGGGCGGCGATGCCAGCATAGATGGCCGGCATTTCGACGTTTTCCCGGGCCGAGCCGGAGGGGATCAGGTGGTAGCCCTGGAAGACGAAGCCGAACGCCTCGCGGCGCAACCAGGCCAGTTCGTCGCTGCCCAGTTCGGCCACGTCCTTGCCGGCGAAGCGATAGCGGCCGGACGTGGGCCGGTCGAGGCAACCGAGGATATTCATCAGCGTCGATTTGCCAGAGCCGGAAGCGCCGACGATGGCGACAAATTCGCCGGGGTGGATGCGCAGGTTGATGCCATGCAGGATATCGACCTTGGGCGTGTCGACGCCGCCGTAGGATTTACGAATGTCGACCAGTTCGATCAGGGGTGTACTCATTCAGCCTCCGCGCACGCCAGGGGCGCCGATCACCAGGCGTTCGCCTTCATTCAGGCCGTCCAGTACCTGCACCCGCAGGCGGTCACTGAGGCCGGTGCGCACCTGGCGCTGTTCCACCTTGCCGTCACGGGTCAGCACATGCGCCAGGCGCAGGCCATCGGCGTCGTCCAGCGCTGCCCATGGCACGGTCAGCACCTGGCTGGCCTTGCCGGCGACGAAGAATACCTGGGCAGTCATTTCGGCCATCAGCGCACCGTCCGGGTTGTCGACATCCAGCAGCACGCTGTACTGCACCACCTGGTTGCCGGCGTTGCCATTGCTGACGCTGGCCGGGCTACCGCCGCCCTGGCTGGCCTGGTCCAGCGGCTTGGGCGGCACCGGCAGCACCTGGCGCACGGTGCTGGTCCAACGGCGCTTGCCGCCGGCCAGGGTGGTGAAGTACGCGATCATGCCCGGCTTGACCTGGCCGATGTCGGCCTCCGATACCTGGGCCCATACCGTCATTGGCGAGAGCCTGGCGATGCGCAGGATCAACGGGGTTTGCTGTTGGGCGTTGAGGGTTTGCCCCTCGCGCGCGTCCACCGCCACCACGGTACCGTCCATGGGCGCGTAGATGCGGGTGTAGCCCAGCTCGGCCTCGTCGCTGCGCAGGCTGGCCTGGGCCTGGCGGATCTGCGCCTGGAACATGTCGATGCGCGCCTGGGTGACTTTGAGCTGGGCAGCGGCGGCCTGCACGTCCTCGTCGCGGGTGGCGTCGGCAGCGGCCAGGTCACGCTGGCGCTTGAGTTGCTGCCGTGCCAGCTGGAACTGCGCGCGTTGTTCGGCCAACTGGGCCTTGAGGTTGTCGATCGAGTAGCGGCCGGCATCCAGCCGCGCCTGCTGGGTCGAAGGGTCGATCTCGACCAGCAGCTGGCCTTTGCGCACCGTATCGCCAACCTCGACGTGCAGGGTGTGGATCTGCCCCGAGGCCTGCGCCCCGACATCCACGTAGCGTCGTGGTTGCAGGGTGCCCAGTGCGGTTACGCTGCTTTCGATGTCGGCACGGGTCACCGCGACCGTGCTGAGTGGCTGTGCAGCGGAGGGCAGTGCCGTCCAGGCCAGCAGGCTGCCCAGGCCAAGCAGGCCCAGGCCCGTGAGCAGGACCCGGCGACGGGTGGTGGTTAAAGGTCTCATACAGACGTCCAGCCGAGGGGGTGCCAGATAGACGAAAGCGGCGGGAGGGGATTTAGCGGATATCGTGCGGGGTGGTACGGCGACAGAGATGTGGCGCCTGTGAGAGCGATGCGCCGCGCGGGCGGCGCTCGATCCAACAGGCGCTGAAACCCTACAGCCAAAACCCGTGTTGCTGAGAATAATTATAATTTGTAAGATCGCAGGTTGATATCACTCGGTCCTGCAGCTGCCTGAAAGGCCTTTTCGACCAAGCTGGCAGAACCATCTCAGGTAACGTCGTGGAACATTACTATCGCGAACTGGTGGGCTTCCTTTCCGCGCGCCTGGGCAGTCGCCAGGCCGCTGAGGACGTGGCGCACGATGCTTACCTGCGCGTGCTGGAACGCACCGACGGCGAGCGCATCGAGCATCCGCGTGCCTTCCTCTACCGCACCGCGCTCAACCTGCTGGTCGACCGCCACCGGCGGCACCTGGTACGCCAGGCCGAGCCGCTGGAGGTGCTGGACAGCGATGAACGCTGGCACACCCCGGCGCCGGCGCATGACCTGCAGCGCGACCAACGCCTGGCGCTGATGCAGCGTGCCCTGGATGAACTGGGCAAGGTCTGCCGTGACTGCTTCTTGCTGCGCAAGCTCGATGGCCTGTCGCACCAGCAGATTGCCGAGCGCCTAGGCATTTCCCGCAGCCTGGTGGAAAAGCACATCGTCAACGCCATGAAGCACTGCCGGGTGCGCATGCGCGAGTGGGAATGCTGATTGCCGGGTGGCCGGCGAATGAAAAAATCCATCGGCCCGTCACTTGATTTCTGCATCTTTCCCGGCTTCTATCAAAGAAGACCCCTGCCAGGCTCGGACCTGGCAGTAGCCGCCACTGGCGCAGTATGGTCATGGAGCCTACCCATTACCCACTGCCCAGGCCCGACCATGGCAAACAAGACCCTGCGCATCCTCATCGCCGACGCAAACCCGTGCCAGCGCCTGCAACTGGAGCGGCTGCTCAATGGCCTGGGCTATTACCGGATCGCTCCCGTGGACAGCTTCGAGGAGCTGCAGCGCCTGGTGCTGTGTGCCCTGCAGCCTTTCCACCTGCTGCTGGGCAATATCGAGCTGGCCAGCCATGCCGGGGTCGACCTGGAGCGCTTCTGCCGCGTCAGCCCGCAGATCCAGCATGCCCTGCTGTATCACGCCAACCAGCTGGCAGTACCATCGGTGCCTGCCAGCGAGCGCCAGGCGGTCAGCCTGAGCCTGCCGCAGGTGCCCGATAACGATGCGCTGGAGGCGTTCATGGCGATCATCGATACGCCGCTGCAGGTGGGCAAGCTGCCGCTGCCGGGCACCCTGTCAGCGACACCGGGGCGATCCCTGGGGCGCGTCAACTTCTCCTACACGGTGTTCAGCCGCTAGCGCTGCCGTGGGCGGGGCAAGCGGACAGCGATTTGCTATCCTCTCGCCCTTTGCCGATGGGCGGACCCTGCCATGACTGCCAACGATACCGCTTACCCGCCCCGGTTCAGCCGCGGCGATCACCGGACCCTGGGCCTGGCGGCGTTGGGCGGCGCGCTGGAAATCTACGATTTCATCATTTTCGTGTTCTTTGCGCTCACCCTCAGCCAGCTGTTCTTCCCGCCTGAAATGCCCGAATGGCTGCGCCTGCTGCAAAGCTTCGGGATTTTCGTCACTGGCTACCTGGCGCGGCCGCTGGGTGGCATCCTGATGGCGCACTTCGCCGACCATCTTGGGCGCAAGCGGGTTTTCAGCCTGAGTATCCTGATGATGGCCCTGCCTTGCCTGCTGATCGGGGTGATGCCGACCTACGCCGACATCGGCTATGCGGCGCCGTTGATCCTGCTGGCCCTGCGTATTCTGCAGGGCGCGGCGGTGGGCGGCGAAGTGCCGAGTGCCTGGACCTTCGTCGCCGAGCACGCGCCCGCCGGGCGGCGTGGCTATGCCCTGGGCTTCCTGCAGGCCGGGCTGACCTTCGGTTACCTGCTGGGGGCGTTGACTGCGACCCTGCTGGCACAGCTGTTCACCGCGCAGGAAATTCTCGATTACGCCTGGCGCTACCCGTTCCTGCTGGGTGGGGTGTTTGGTGTGATCGGCGTGTGGCTGCGCCGCTGGCTCAGCGAAACCCCGGTGTTCCTTGCCTTGCGTGCGCGCCAGCAACAGCCGGTGAGCTTCCCGCTGCGGCGGGTGTTGGGCGAACACCGGCGGGCGTTGATCCCGGCGGCGCTGCTGACCTGTGTGCTGACCTCCGCCGTGGTGGTGCTGGTGGTGATTACACCGACGGTGATGCAGCAACGCTTTGGCATGACGGCCGGGCACACCTTCGCCCTGAGCAGCGTGGGTATCGTCTTCCTCAATATCGGTTGCGTGCTGGCCGGCCTGCTGGTCGATCGCGTCGGCGCCTGGCGCGCGCTGATGCTCTACAGCCTGCTGCTGCCGTTGGGTATCGGCGTGTTGTATGCCAGCCTGGTAGGGCAATGGGGCATGACCTGGCTGGCCTATGCGCTGGCCGGCCTGTGCTGTGGCGTGGTGGGGGTGGTGCCGTCGGTGATGGTCGGGTTGTTCCCGGCCGAGATCCGCGTGTCGGGTATTTCCTTCACCTACAACGTGGCCTATGCGCTATGGGCCAGCAGCACGCCGCTGGCGCTGATTGCCTTGATGCCATGGAGCCCGTGGGTGTGTGCCGGGTTTTGCCTGATCATGGGCGCGGTGGGGTTGCTGACGGCGCTCTATTTCGGGCGTCGTGAGCCGTTGCTGTTGAGTGAGCCCGACTTCCTGCCGACGCGGTGCCTGTAGGAGCGGCCTTGTGTCGCGATGGGGCGCGCAGCGGCCCCGGCAGTCCGTGCCGCTGCGCAGACCTTGGGGCCGCTGCGCGCCCCATCGCGACACAAGGCCGCTCCTACACGGGCCAGCAGCGCCAGGGGACAGGTAGAACAGAAAGCCCCCGGCTCGTGAGAACCGGGGGCTTTTCGTTACCGCAAGGGCAGGGGCTTACATGTTCGGGTAGTTCGGCCCGCCAGCGCCTTCAGGGGTGACCCAGGTGATGTTCTGGGCCGGGTCCTTGATGTCACAGGTCTTGCAGTGTACGCAGTTCTGCGCGTTGATCTGGAAGCGCTTGCTGCCGTCTTCCTGGCTGACCACTTCATACACACCTGCCGGGCAATAGCGCTGCGCCGGCTCGTCGTACAGCGGCAGGTTGCTGGCGATCGGGATGTTCGGGTCGGTCAGCTTCAGGTGGCAAGGTTGTTCCTCTTCGTGGTTGGTGCTGGAGAGGAATACCGAGCTGAGCTTGTCGAAGCTGAGCTTGCCGTCCGGTTTCGGGTAGTCGATCTTCTGCGAGTCGGCCGCCAGCTTCAGGCAGGCGTAGTCCGGCTTGGTGTCGTGCAGGGTGAACGGCAGCTTGCCACCGAACCAGTTCTGCTCGACATAGTTGAACGCACCACCGAGGATCGGACCGAACTTGTGGATGGCTGCGCCAAAGTTGCGGCTGGCGAACAGTTCTTCGTACAACCAGCTGGCCTTGAAGGCGCTGACGTAGCCGTTCAGCTTGTCGCCGCCTTCGCTGCCGGCGGCCAGCGCATCGGCGACCGCTTCGGCCGCCAGCATGCCGGACTTCATCGCGGTATGGCTGCCCTTGATCTTGGAGAAGTTCAAGGTGCCCAGGTCACAACCAATCAGCGCGCCGCCATCGAATACCATCTTCGGCAGCGAGTTCAGGCCACCTTTGGCAATTGCGCGGGCGCCGTAGCTGATCCGCTTGCCGCCTTCGAGGTACTGGCTGATCACCGGGTGGTGCTTCAACCGCTGGAATTCATCGAACGGCGACAGGTACGGGTTGGCGTAGGACAGGTCGACGATCAGGCCGACCACCACCTGGTTGTTTTCCAGGTGATAAAGGAACGAACCACCGGTGTTGTCCTTGGCCATCACATCCAGCGGCCAGCCGGCGGTGTGCACCACCAGCCCCTGTTCGTGCCTGGCCGGGTCGATTTCCCAGATTTCCTTCAAACCGATGCCGTAGTGCTGGACGTCGGCTTCGCTGTCGAGATTGAAGCGCTTGATCAGCTGCTTGCCGATGTGGCCGCGGCAGCCTTCGGCGAACAGGGTGTACTTGGCGCGCAGTTCCATGCCCGGGGTGTACAGGCCATCCTTGGGCTTGCCTTCGCGGTCGACGCCAAGGTCACCGGTGACGATGCCGCGGACTACGCCGTTGTCATCGAACAGCGCTTCCTGGGCGGCGAAGCCCGGGTAGATTTCCACGCCCAGGTTCTCCGCCTGCTGGGCCAGCCAGCGGCACAGGTTGCCCAGGGAGATGATGTAGTTACCCTGGTTGTGCATGGTCTTGGGCACGAACAGGTCAGGCACCTTGGTCGAGCTGCCAGCATCCTTGAGCACGTAGATGTCGTCGCGCTTCACTTCGGTATTCAGTGGCGCGCCGAGGGCTTTCCAGTCGGGGAACAGCTCGTTCAGGGCACGGGGCTCGAACACCGCGCCAGAGAGGATGTGGGCGCCGACTTCAGAGCCTTTTTCCACCACGCAGACGCTGATTTCGCTACCGGCTTCGGCGGCCTTCTGCTTCAGGCGGCAGGCGGCGGACAGGCCTGCCGGGCCGGCGCCGACGATGACCACGTCGAATTCCATGTACTCGCGTTCCACTGGTTCTCTCCTACTCATCAAGGCTCGTGCTGTTGCTGGGTCTTATGGGTGCGTGGGGGCATTCGCAGCGGTTCTACGCAACGGCGGAACTGTAGCTGGGCAAATGACGGACTACACCGTTTTGTCTTGGCCGCGCATTATATCTACACCACTTGGCGGGTCCAATACAAACGTTTGTTTGAATTTGCCGCAGGCCAGTAAAATCGCAGGAACGCGGCTGGAGGATGACCCATTTGCCGTATTGACCGGATTGGGTGTTACGGTCAAGATACGAGCGGTTTTACGTTCGCCGTAGGCTTGCAGCCGGGCGCAGGTACACCTCTAAAGACCAGCTGTGGAGCAGGGTTCTGCGGTCTCCGGCCGGTTTGTAGTGGAGTTTACACGCCACGACAGAAAATGACCCGTGAGTATTTGACGCAAGCGTCCGGACACGACTGTTCGGTCACTCTCAAGTTACTGCCTCCCGGTACGTTTTTAGAGGTGCCCTTGTACCCACGCGCATCGCCGGGCAATGACCCCAGGCGACTATCTATTCACCGGAGAGTAACGAGGAATCCATGAAGGTTCTTGTAGCTGTCAAACGAGTGGTCGACTACAACGTCAAGGTTCGCGTCAAGGCGGACAACTCCGGCGTCGACCTTGCTAACGTCAAGATGTCCATGAACCCCTTCTGCGAAATCGCCGTGGAAGAAGCCGTGCGCCTGAAGGAAAAGGGCGTTGCCAGCGAGATCGTCGTGGTCTCCGTTGGCCCGGCCACCGCCCAGGAGCAGCTGCGTACCGCCCTGGCCCTGGGGGCCGACCGTGCCATCCTGGTCGAAGCCGCCGACGAACTGAACTCCCTGGCCGTGGCCAAGGCACTGAAAGCCGTTGTCGACAAGGAGCAGCCGCAACTGGTCATCCTTGGCAAGCAGGCCATCGACAGTGACAACAACCAGACCGGCCAGATGCTGGCGGCGTTGACCGGCTTTGCCCAGGGCACCTTCGCCTCCAAGGTGGAAGTGGCTGGCGACAAGCTGAACGTCACCCGTGAAATCGACGGCGGCCTGCAGAGCGTGGCCCTGAACCTGCCGGCCATCGTCACGACCGACCTGCGCCTGAACGAGCCACGTTACGCGTCGCTGCCGAACATCATGAAGGCCAAGAAAAAGCCGCTGGAAACCGTTACTCCAGATGCGCTGGGCGTTTCCCTCGCCTCCACCAACAAGACCCTGAAGGTTGAAGCCCCGGCTGCCCGCAGCGCTGGTATCAAGGTCAAATCGGTGGCCGAACTGGTCGAGAAGCTGAAGAACGAAGCGAAGGTAATCTAAATGACTATCCTGGTTGTCGCTGAATACGAGAACGGTGCCGTAGCCCCGGCCACCCTGAACACTGTTGCTGCTGCCGCCAAGATCGGTGGTGATGTGCATGTGCTGGTCGCTGGCCACAACGTCGGTGGCGTTGCCGAGTCTGCTGCGAAGATCGCTGGCGTGGCCAAGGTGCTGGTTGCCGACAATGCAGCCTATGCACACGCCCTGCCGGAAAACGTCGCGCCGCTGATCGTCGAACTGGCCAAAGGCTACAGCCACGTGCTGGCCCCGGCCACCACCAACGGCAAGAACATTCTGCCGCGCGTTGCCGCGCTGCTGGACGTGGACCAGATCTCCGAGATCATCTCGGTCGAGTCCGCCGACACCTTCAAGCGCCCGATCTATGCCGGTAACGCCATTGCCACCGTGCAGTCGAGCGCCGCCATCAAGGTCATCACCGTGCGTACCACCGGCTTCGACGCCGTGGCGGGCGAGGGTGGTTCGGCTGCCGTCGAAGCGGTTGGCGCCGTGCACAACGCCGGCATCTCGGCCTTCGTCGGCGAAGAGCTGGCCAAGTCCGACCGCCCGGAACTGACCGCTGCCAAGATCGTCGTTTCCGGTGGTCGTGGCATGGGCAACGGTGACAACTTCAAGCACCTGTACAGCCTGGCCGACAAGCTCGGCGCTGCCGTCGGTGCTTCGCGCGCCGCGGTCGACGCGGGCTTCGTGCCCAACGACATGCAGGTCGGCCAGACCGGCAAGATCGTTGCGCCGCAGCTGTACATCGCCGTCGGTATCTCCGGCGCGATCCAGCACCTGGCCGGCATGAAAGACTCCAAGGTGATCGTGGCGATCAACAAGGACGAAGAGGCACCGATCTTCCAGGTTGCCGACTACGGCCTGGTCGCCGACCTGTTCGAAGCGGTTCCGGAGCTGGAAAAGCTGGTCTGATCCGCCTGCTTCACTTATAAAGAACCCGGCCCTCGTTTCGAGGGTCGGGTTTTTTTATGGGTTGAGGAGTGAGGGATGACGTTGCGCGGAACGGGCAGGGTGCTGGCATGCATGGCAGCGTTGCTGGCGCCGCTGGCCATGGCGGCCGGCAAGTGTGAACGCCTGGTGGCCACTGGCAGCCCCGATGCGCCGCCCTATTCATGGCAAGACCCGAACGACCCGAAACACCTGGTCGGCGCCAACGTCGACCTGCTGCGCCAGGTGGCCGAGGAGCTGGGGCTGAAGCTGGAGGTGCTCAACGCCGGCCGTCGTGACCAGGCGCTGGAAGAGGTGCGCAGCGGGCGCATGGACCTGTTGCTCGACGCCCCGATGCAGGTGGAGCAATTGACCGCGCTCGACTACCTCCACCCACCCCTGCAGCTCAACGAATACCTGGTGTGGACCCGTCACGATGCCGAACTGGTGTTCGATGGCCCGGCGGACCTGGTCAGGTACCAGGGCAGTGTGTCCGAGCATGCACGGCTGACGCCGGCCTTCAGCGCTTTCGTCAAGGCGCAGCTGAAGCTGGTGCCGGCGCAGAACCTGACCCAGGCATTCCAGAAGCTGGTGCTTGGCCAGGTCGACTATGTGCTCGCGGGCCGCTATGCGGGCATGGCGATGGTGCAGAGCCTGGGCATGAGCAACCAGCTGATTGCCCGCGGCCTGCCGGTGGACCGGCCAGGGCTGTACCTGGCCGTGTCGCATAATTCCGCCTGCAATGACAGCTGGTTGCGTGGGCAATTGGCAAAAAAACTGACAGAATTGCCGATCTCCGGTGCGTCCGAGACCGTGCTGCAGCGTAATGTCGAGCGCTGGAAAGCACAGCTGCAGGTGCCCTCGGACGCCCCCAAACACTAGGAAGATTGCGTGAGAACCCAACCACTAATCCTTGCCCTGGCCGTGCTCGGCCTGGCTGGCTGCGCCAACGATCCGGCTCCTGTCGAGCAGATGCGTATTTCCGAGCAGGCGCTGGAGCAGGCCAAGGCCGTCGGTGCCACCGAGCAGGTCGAAGCGCTCAAGCTGGCCGAAGACAAGCTGGCCCGGGCCAAGATCAACATGCTCACCGAAGACTACCGCGATGCGCGCATGCGCGCCGAGCAGGCCGAGCTGGATGCGCGCCTGGCCGAAGCCCAGGTGCTGAACCAGAAGAGTGAAGAGCAGCTGCAGCTGCTGCAGTCGCGGGTCAAGCGCCTGCGCAAGCAGCTGGAGGTGCAGCCATGATCCGCCGTGCCCCATTGGCCGCGCTGGCAGTGCTGGCGCTGGCGGCAGGTTTGCAAGGTTGCGCCAGCCAGCGCAGCAGTGCCGCACTGGATGATGCCAGCGCTGCCTTCCAGCAGGTCAAGGACAACTCCGATGTGCTGCGCAGCGCCCCGCGTGACGTGATCCGCGCAGGCGAGTCGCTGGCCCGCGCCGAGCGCCTGTCCAGCTACATCGGCACCGGTGCCGATGTGCGCCATTACGCCTACCTCAGCCAGCGCTACAGCGAGATTGCCAGCGAGCATGCCAAGCTGGCGCTGAACCAGGAGCGCCAGGCCAAGCTCGACCTGGAACGCCAGCGCCTGCAGCTGGCCTTGCGCGAGGCCAAGCTGGCCAGTGTGCAGCAGCAGGGCAAGTGGATCGAATCGCAGATTGCCGCGCTGGCCTCGGAGCAGACCGATCGCGGCCTGGTGATGACCTTGGGTGACGTGCTGTTCGACACCGGCCGTGCCGACCTGAAGAACTCGGCCAGCCGCACCGTGCTCAAGCTGGTGCAGTTCCTGCAACTCAACCCGCGCCGGGTGGTACGGATCGAAGGCTATACCGACAGCACCGGCACGGCCGAGGACAACCTGAAGCTGTCGCGTGACCGGGCGCAGGCCGTGGCTGACATGCTGGTCGACCTGGGCATTGACGAGAAGCGCCTGCAGGTCGAGGGCTATGGTGACCAGTACCCGATCGAGGCCAATGCCTCGGAGCGGGGCAGGGCGCAGAACCGCCGGGTGGAGATCGTGTTCTCCGATGACAAAGGCAGGCTCGCACCGGCGCGCTGAGCCCGGTCAACGCGACCGCTTTGCAGCCACGCTGGCTTGCTGGCGATGGCTGCAAGGCAGCCCGGCATTTCGTCGATGCCCCCGGATTTCAATGTTTATCACTGTCACGCAACTGTATTGTTGACTATCTTGCGATCTGTCCCCGTACACTTTGCAACTGTTACGGTATTCTCTACCCTCAGTGAGTGACACAAGAACAACGAGTCCGTCCGCGCGTCGAGAGCCAGCCATGACCAACCTGCTGCTGTACCAGCGTATCGCCCAGCAACTGGCCGATGACATCCGTCGCGGTGTCTACCAGCCAGGCGAGCGCGTACCTTCCGTGCGCAAGATGAGCGCCCAGCTCAACGTCAGCCATGCCACGGTGCTGCAGGCCTATGCCAACCTCGAAGACCAGGGCTTGATCCGTGCGCGGCCGCAGTCCGGTTACTACGTGCACCAGACTCCGGCGCTGACCGCGCAGACGCCGGACATCGCCCGCGTGGAGCGGCCCGGCCTGGTGACCCGCGCCAGCATCATCCAGCAAGTGCTGACCGAGGCGCGCCGCGACGGGGTGTTCCCGTTCGGTGCCGCCGTGCCGCATGTCGATTACCTGCCGGTCCGTGCCTTGCACCAGCAAATTGCCAAGGTGACGCGCTTTCACAGCCCGCGTGCCTTCAGCTACATGTTCAGCCCTGGTTTCGAACCGCTGCGCCGGCAGATCGCCATCCGCATGCGCGATGCCGGCGTGCTGGTCGACCCACGTGAAGTGATCGTGACCCATGGTTGCGTCGATGCGTTGCAGATGTCGTTGCGTGTGCTGACCCGCCCTGGCGACCTGATCGCCGCCGAGTCGCCCACCTATTACGGCCTGCTGCAACTGGCTGACCTGTTGGGCCTGAAGGTGATCGAGATTCCCAGTGACCCGTCCACCGGCATCAGTCTCGAGGCGTTGCAGCTGGCGGCCAACCAGTGGTCGATCAAGGCGCTGGTGCTGACGGCGCGGTTGAGCAACCCACTGGGCGGCACCGTGCCGGAAGAGCGGCAGAAGCAGTTGCTGCGCCTGGCATCGGATTTCGATATCCAGATCGTCGAGGACGACATTTACGGCGAATTGATGTTCGAGCAGGGCAAGACCAAGGCGTTGAAGGCGTTCGACCGGCTGGACCGGGTGATCTACTGTTCGAGCTTTTCCAAGACTCTGTCCCCGGGGGTGCGCGTTGGCTGGATGATAGCCGGGCGCTACCAGGATGAAATCCAGCGCCTGCAAACCTTTACCACCCACTCGGCCTGCAGCGTGACGCAGATGGGGGTGGCGGCCTACCTGGAGAATGGCGGTTACGACCGGCACCTGCGTTACATTCGCCAGGAGTACCGCAAGAACCTCAGTGCCTACCAGCTGGCGGTGCAGCAACATTTCCCCGAGGGCACCCAGATGACTCGGCCGACGGGCGGGTTTATCCTGTGGGTGAGCTTGCCGGGGCGGGTCAACACCCAGGAACTGCATGTGCGCGCGCTGGAGCAGGGTATCAGCATTGCGCCGGGGCTGATCTTCAGTAACACCGAACAGTTCAACCACTGTATCCGCCTTAATTGCGGCATCCCGTGGAACAAGGAAGCCGAGCGCGCGGTGATTACCCTTGGGCTGTTGGCCCAGCAGTTGTGCCGTGAGCCGGCGGCTGCGCTTTTGTAGGCTTGCCAGGCGCCTGCGGAACAGAGAGCATACGCACTTTTCCTGCCAGTCTGTCCATTTGCCATGAATGCTTTGCGCCGTTTTGCCTTGATCTTGTGCCTTGCTCCGCTTTGCTACCTTGGCACAGGCCAGGCTGCCCAGCCGGCAAGCCAGGCGCAGGCGGCCCAAGGCAAACCGGCGCCCAAGGCACAGGCCAGGCCCGTGCACAAAGCAGCGGCAAAGAAGGCTGCCAACAGCAAGGCCAGGCCAGCCCGCAAGCCGGTGAGCCAGGCCGTTGCCAAGCCACTGCCCAAGGCCAGGCTCGACCTCAGCCTGCCGGCCGATATGGTCGACAAGCTGCAGCCGGAAGTTGGTAGCCCTTCACCGATCCAGCGGCGCCAGCCCTTGCTGCCGCCACTGTTCACGGAAAAGCCAGAGGCCGACGACAGCCCGTTCCAGCTCAATGGCCGGCTGATCAACAACGAGATGCAGCTGCAGCTGCGCAATGACAGCCGTCGCGACGTGGAAGGGGCTGCCATTGATTTCGAGTACCGTCAGTAGCGGCCAAACTGACTGCTGGGTCATGACAGATTTCATCATGCCAGCAATTTCAAACGCCTGTTTGAGCGGTTACTATCCAGGGACGTTCGTCCCGTTTTGTTCCAGGGAGTCCTGATTTTGGTGAACAGCCATGAAATGCCGTGAGGGTTGTGGTGCCTGCTGCATTGCCCCGTCCATCAGCTCTGCGATGCCGCGCATGCCGAATGGCAAGGCGGCCGGCGAGCGCTGCCTGCACCTGACCGTCGACAACCTCTGTGACCTGTTCGGCAAGCCCGAGCGGCCCGCAGTGTGTGGCGGTTTCCAGGCGGATGTCGAGGTGTGCGGCAGTGACCGTGACGAGGCGATCAGGATTCTTGGCTGGTGGGAGCAGATGACGGCGGCGTGAAGGCTGGATCTTCGACAACAAGGATAAACATGATGAGATCGTTCAAGCGTATTGCACTGCTGTGTGGCCTGGGTGTTGTGCTGTCCCCTGCGGCCTGGGCCGAGAACTGGCAGGTGGCCAAGGACGAGGAGGGAATCAAGGTATCGCTCAGTGAAGTGGCCGGTTCCAAGTACAAGGCGTACCAGGGCGTTACCCTGATCAAGGCGCCGCTGGCGAAGGTGCAGGCGCTGCAGGAGGATGTGGTCGGCGCCTGCGCGTGGATCCATGAATGCAAGACGCAGAAGGTGCTCAAGCAGGAGGGTGGCCAGGTCTGGACCTATACCCAGTTCAATACGCCATGGCCGGTAACGCCGCGCGATTCGGTGCTGCAGGTGACCACGGTCAAGGAGGCTGACGGCAGCCTGACCCGCAAGCTGGTCGGGGTACCGGACTATGTCAAGGAAGAGAAGGGCTTCGTGCGGGTGGCCAAGGTCGAAGGGTTCTGGAAGCTGGTGCCCAAGGGCGACAGCACGGAAGTGACTTATCAGGTGCACACCGAGCCGGGTGGTAGCGTGCCGGCGATGGTGGCCAACAAGTTCGTGGTCGATGCACCGTTCAATACCCTGAAAGGGTTGCGCGAGCGGGCCGAAAAAAACTGAGGGGCTGCCCTGGGAGGGCTGCTTCTTGTAGGAGCGGCCTTGTGTCGCGAAAGGGGCGCGGAGCGGCCCTGGGATCTTAGGCTCTGTACCAAAAAGCCTTGATACTTGTTCATGCTGCGTTGAAAACAGCCTCGGAATGCTCATGTACTCCAGTACACTCCGCTTCCTCGGCTGTTTTCGCCTTGCCTGACCTGCGTCTCAAGACTTTTCATACAGAGCCTAGGCTTACCGCAATATTGCCGGGGCTGCTTCGCAGCCCTTTCGCGACACAAGGCCGCTTCTACAAAGCCGCGTCGCGTCGAGCGGAAATAAAAAAGGCTGCCCGAGGGCAGCCTTCTTGCGTTCGGCTGGCGAAGCTTACTTGCGGTCCTGCAGCGCAACGATGTCGCGCTTCTGCTCGCCGGTGTACAGCTGGCGCGGGCGGCCGATCTTGTACGGGCTGGAGAGCATTTCTTTCCAGTGCGAGATCCAGCCCACGGTACGTGCCAGGGCGAAGATCACGGTAAACATGCTGGTCGGAATGCCGATCGCCTTGAGGATGATCCCCGAGTAGAAGTCGACGTTCGGGTACAGCGAGCGCTCGATGAAGTACGGATCGGTCAGGGCGATCTCTTCCAGGCGCATGGCCAGTTCCAGCTGCGGGTCGTTGTTGATGCCCAGCTCGCGCAGGACTTCGTCGCAGGTCTGTTTCATCACGGTGGCGCGCGGGTCGCGGTTCTTGTACACGCGGTGACCGAAGCCCATGAGCTTGAACGGGTCGTTCTTGTCCTTGGCCTTGGCGATGAACTTGTCGATGTTCGAGACATCGCCGATTTCATCGAGCATGGTCAGTACCGCTTCGTTGGCACCGCCGTGCGCCGGGCCCCACAGTGCGGCGATGCCGGCGGCGATACAGGCGAACGGGTTGGCACCCGACGAACCGGCCAGGCGCACGGTGGAGGTGGAGGCGTTCTGCTCGTGGTCGGCGTGGAGGATGAAGATCCGGTCCATCGCCTTGGCCAGCACCGGGCTGATCGGTTTGATCTCGCACGGGGTGTTGAACATCATGTGCAGGAAGTTTTCCGCGTACGACAGGTCGTTGCGCGGGTACATCATCGGCTGGCCCATGGAGTACTTGTAAACCATCGCGGCCAGGGTCGGCATCTTGGCGACCAGGCGTACCGCGGAAATCTCGCGGTGCTGCGGGTTATTGATGTCCAGGGAGTCGTGATAGAACGCCGACAGGGCACCGACCACGCCGCACATTACCGCCATCGGGTGGGCGTCGCGGCGGAAGCCGTTGAAGAACGACTTCAACTGCTCGTGAACCATGGTGTGGTTCTTCACGGTGCTGACGAACTGGGCCTTCTGCTCGGCATTCGGCAGTTCGCCGTTGAGCAGCAGGTAGCAGGTTTCGAGGTAGTCGGATTTTTCGGCAAGCTGCTCGATCGGGTAGCCGCGGTGCAGCAGGATGCCTTTGTCGCCGTCAATGTAGGTGATCTTCGACTCGCACGAGGCAGTCGCCATGAAACCAGGGTCGAAGGTGAAGTGACCAGTGGCCCCCAACCCGCGGACGTCGATTACATCAGGACCAACGGTGCCGGTTAAAATGGGCAGCTCGACGGGGGCAGCGCCCTCGATGACCAACTGCGCTTTTTTGTCAGCCATGTGGCCTCCTATTAATGCTTGAAATCATCAGACAGACCCCCCACGCAGGGCCCGCACCACTATAGAGGGATAAATTCATATGTCAATTTGCCTAAAGGCTTGTTGAAACAGGCATTGAGGCCTGGTTTTTCACGAAATTCTCGCCCATTTACGCCTTTTGTCCGTTAAAGGCAATGCGCTATTTGGGCTACCCCGTCACGTTGTCATAAGCAGCCTAACTGTCTATACTCGCAACCCGACCGCCAGGGGCTTGCAAGCCCGAACTGCTGGGGGTCGCCGTTCCCTGGGTGGTGGGTACCTGACCAGTACACTTACCAACAACTTTGCCCTGATTCGCTAGGGGCTCTTCAGTGTGAAAAAAGCCGTGAAAAGCCAACGACCTGTAAACCTAGACCTAAGGACCATCAAGCTCCCCGTCACTGCGTACACGTCCATCCTGCACCGTATCTCCGGCGTCATCCTGTTCCTCGGCCTTGCCATCATGCTTTATGCACTGGGCAAGTCGCTGGGTTCCGAGGAAGGCTTCGGTGAGGTGAAGGCGTGTCTGACCAGCCCGCTGGCCAAGTTCGTGACCTGGGGCCTGCTGTCCGCCCTGCTTTATCACCTCGTGGCAGGTGTACGTCACCTGATCATGGACATGGGTATCGGTGAGACGCTGGAAGGCGGCAAGCTGGGCTCGAAAATCGTGATCGTCATCTCCGTGGTGCTGATCGTTCTGGTGGGAGTTTGGGTATGGTAACCAATGTCACGAACCTGTCGCGTTCGGGTCTCTATGACTGGATGGCGCAGCGCGTCTCTGCGGTCGTTCTCGCGGCTTACTTCCTGTTCCTGATCGGCTACGTGGTTGCCCACCCAGGCATCGACTACACCCAGTGGCATGGTCTGTTCTCCAACAACGCGATGCGGATCTTCAGTCTGCTGGCCCTCGTTGCCCTGGGCGCTCACGCCTGGGTCGGCATGTGGACCATCGCCACCGACTACCTGACGCCAATGTCGTTCGGCAAGTCGGCAACTGCGATTCGTTTCCTGTTCCAGGCGGTATGCGGCGTTGCGATGTTCGCTTACTTCGTCTGGGGTGTGCAGATTCTCTGGGGTATCTGATCCATGGCTAGCATTCCAACCATTTCTTTCGACGCCATCATCATCGGTGGCGGCGGCGCCGGCATGCGCGCTGCGCTGCAGCTGGCTCAAGGCGGCCACAAGACTGCCGTGGTCACCAAGGTCTTCCCGACCCGTTCGCACACTGTATCCGCCCAGGGTGGCATCACCTGCGCCATCGCTTCGGCCGACCCGAACGACGACTGGCGCTGGCACATGTACGATACCGTCAAGGGTTCCGACTACATCGGTGACCAGGACGCTATCGAATACATGTGTCAGGAAGGCCCGGCTGCGGTCTTCGAGCTGGACCACATGGGTCTGCCGTTCTCGCGTACCGAAACCGGCCGTATCTACCAGCGTCCGTTCGGTGGCCAGTCCAAGGACTTCGGTAAAGGTGGCCAGGCCGCCCGTACCTGTGCCGCTTCCGACCGTACCGGTCACGCGCTGCTGCACACCCTGTACCAGGGCAACCTGAAAGCCGGCACCACCTTCCTCAATGAGTACTACGCCGTAGACCTGGTGAAGAACCAGGACGGCGCGTTCGTGGGTGTGATCGCGATCTGCATCGAAACCGGCGAAACCCTGTACATCAAGTCCAAGGCCACCGTACTGGCCACTGGCGGTGCCGGCCGTATCTACGCCTCCACCACCAACGCCCTGATCAACACCGGTGACGGCGTGGGCATGGCCCTGCGTGCTGGTGTGCCGGTGCAGGACATCGAAATGTGGCAGTTCCACCCGACCGGCATCGCCGGCGCCGGTGTACTGGTCACCGAAGGTTGCCGCGGTGAGGGTGGCTACCTGATCAACGCCCACGGCGAGCGCTTCATGGAGCGTTACGCGCCGAACGCCAAAGACCTGGCCGGCCGCGACGTGGTCGCCCGTTCGATGGTCAAGGAAATCATCGCCGGCAATGGCGTGGGCCCGAACAAGGACCACGTGCTGCTGAAGCTGGACCACCTGGGCGAGGAAGTGCTGCACAGCCGCCTGCCAGGCATCTGCGAACTGTCCAAGACCTTCGCCCACGTCGACCCGGTGGTCGCGCCAGTACCGGTCATCCCGACCTGCCACTACATGATGGGCGGCGTTGCCACCAACATCCACGGCCAGGCCATCACCATGGACGCCGAAGGCAACGACCAGATCATCCCTGGCCTGTTCGCCGTAGGTGAAGTGGCGTGCGTATCGGTGCACGGTGCCAACCGCCTGGGCGGCAACTCGCTGCTCGACCTGGTGGTGTTCGGCCGTGCTGCCGGCCTGCACCTGGAGAAGGCGCTGACCGAAGGCGTGGAATACCGCGACGCCAGCGACACCGACGTCGATGTTGCCCTGAACCGCCTGAACAAGCTGAACGAGCGCACCACCGGTGAAGACGTTGCCAGCCTGAAGCGCGAGCTGCAGAGCTGCATGCAGAACTACTTCGGTGTATTCCGTACCGGCGAATACATGCAGAAGGGTATCGAGCAGCTGGCCGGTCTGCGTGACCGTATCGCCAACGTCAAGATCAACGACAAGTCCAAGGCCTTCAACACCGCGCGTATCGAGGCACTGGAACTGCAGAACCTGCTGGAAGTCGCCGAAGCTACCGCCATCGCGGCCGAAGCCCGTAAAGAGTCCCGCGGCGCTCACGCCCGTGAAGACTACGAAGACCGTGACGACGAAAACTGGCTGTGCCACACCCTGTACTACCCGGGTGAGAAGCGCGTCGCCAAGCGTGGCGTCAACTTTGCGCCGAAGACTGTTCCAGCCTTCGAACCAAAAGTCCGGACTTACTAAGGGTGGCCGCTATGTTGCAAGTCGAAGTTTATCGTTACAACCCGGACACCGATTCCGCGCCGAAAATGCAGACCTTCCAGGTCGACACCGGCGGCAAGGACCTGATGGTGCTGGACGTACTGGCACTGATCAAGGAGCAGGACGAAGGGTTCTCCTACCGTCGCTCGTGCCGTGAAGGCGTTTGCGGTTCCGATGGCATGAACATCAACGGCAAGAACGGCCTGGCCTGCATCACCCCGCTGTCGGCGGTAGTGAAGGGCAACAAGCTGATCCTGCGCCCGCTGCCGGGCCTGCCGGTCATTCGTGACCTGGTCGTCGACATGAGCATCTTCTACAAGCAGTACGAGAAGGTGAAGCCGTTCCTGCAGAACGACACGCCGGCGCCGGCTATCGAGCGCCTGCAGTCGCCGGAAGACCGCGACAAGCTGGACGGCCTGTACGAGTGCATCCTGTGCGCGTGCTGCTCGACTTCCTGCCCGTCGTTCTGGTGGAACCCGGACAAGTTCCTGGGCCCCGCTGCACTGCTGCAGGCCTATCGCTTCCTGGCCGACAGCCGCGACACCAAGACCCAGGAGCGCCTGGCGTCCCTGGATGACCCGTTCAGCGTATTCCGCTGCCGCGGGATCATGAACTGCGTCAACGTTTGCCCGAAAGGTCTGAACCCGACCAAGGCAATCGGTCACGTACGTAACATGCTGCTGCAAAGCGGCACCTGATACAAAGCGTTGTACCTGCAGTAAGCCGAGGTGCGGGTGGTGAGCCCGCACCGAGGTAAAACCCGAACAAGGGCCCACAAAGCCTGCGTTCATTACCTATGAAGATATGAGACCAGCAGGGGCTTTCCGGGCTGGTACCCGGAAAATCAGCAGGATCCTAGTGGCGTGGTTCAGTCGCTGTATTCGGACTTTTCCAGGTTTGCTGTGGCTCTCGCCGATCAGTCCCCTAACCGAGGGTGACCAAGCATGCAAGAAAGCGTGATGCAGCGCATGTGGGAAAGCGCCCACCTTTCAGGTGGTAACGCTGCATATGTGGAAGAGCTCTATGAGCTCTACCTGCACGACCCTAACGCTGTGCCAGAAGAGTGGCGCACCTACTTCCAGAAGTTGCCCGCCGACGGCAGCACCGCTACCGATGTATCGCACTCGACAATCCGCGACCATTTCGTACTGCTGGCAAAGAACCAGCGCCGCGCCCAGCCGGTATCTGCCGGGAGCGTGAGCAGTGAACACGAGAAGAAGCAGGTTGAAGTTCTGCGACTGATCCAGGCCTATCGTATGCGCGGCCATCAGGCTGCCAAGCTCGACCCGTTGGGGTTGTGGCAGCGTCCTGCGCCTGTAGACCTGTCGATCAATCACTACGGCTTGACCAATGCCGATCTTGATACGACCTTCCGTGCCGGCGACCTGTTCATCGGCAAAGAGGAGGCGAGCCTACGCGAGATCTTCGAGGCGCTCCAGAAGACATATTGTCGCACCATTGGCGCCGAGTTCACCCACATCGTCGACTCCGAACAGCGCAGCTGGTTCCAGCAGCGCCTGGAAAGCGTGCGCGGCCGTCCGGAGTTTTCCGCCGACGTGCAGGCCCACCTGCTGGAGCGTGTGACCGCTGGTGAAGGCCTTGAGAAATACCTGGGCACCAAGTACCCGGGCACCAAGCGTTTCGGCCTCGAAGGCGGCGAAAGCCTGATCCCGATGCTGGACGAGATGATCCAGCGTTCCGGCTCCTACGGCACCAAGGAAGTCGTGATCGGCATGGCCCACCGTGGCCGCCTGAACGTCCTGGTGAACACCTTCGGCAAGAACCCGCGCGAGCTGTTCGACGAGTTCGAAGGCAAGAAGATGAACGAGCTGGGCTCCGGTGACGTGAAGTATCACCAGGGCTTCTCCTCGAACGTGATGACCCCGGGTGGCGAAGTGCACCTGGCCATGGCGTTCAACCCGTCCCACCTGGAAATCGTCTCGCCCGTGGTCGAGGGTTCGGTGCGCGCCCGTCAGGACCGCCGCAACGACACCGTTGGCGACAAGGTACTGCCGATCTCGATCCACGGCGATGCCGCATTCGCTGGCCAGGGCGTGGTCATGGAAACCTTCCAGATGTCGCAGACCCGCGGTTTCAAGACCGGCGGCACCGTGCACATCGTGATCAACAACCAGGTCGGTTTCACCATCAGCAACCCGCTGGACGCGCGCTCCACCGAGTACGCCACCGACGTGGCCAAGATGATCCAGGCGCCGATCCTGCACGTCAACGGCGACGACCCGGAAGCCGTGCTGTTCGTGACCCAGCTGGCCATCGACTACCGCATGCAGTTCAAGCGTGACGTGGTCATCGACCTGGTCTGCTACCGCCGTCGCGGCCACAACGAGGCCGACGAGCCGAACGGCACCCAGCCGCTGATGTACCAGCAGATCAGCAAGCAGCGCACCACCCGTGAGCTGTACGCCGACGCACTGATTCAGGCTGGCCGCATCGATGCCGAACGTGCCCAGGCCAAGGTCGACGAGTACCGCAGCGCACTGGACAACGGCCTGCACGTGGTCAAGAGCCTGGTCAAGGAGCCGAACCGCGAGCTGTTCGTCGACTGGCGTCCGTACCTGGGCCATGCCTGGACCGCGCGTCACGACACCCGCTTCGACCTCAAGACCCTGCAGGAACTGTCGGCCAAGCTGCTGGAGATCCCGGAAGGCTTCGTCGTTCAGCGCCAGGTTGCCAAGATCTACGAAGACCGCCAGAAGATGCAGGCCGGTGGCTTGCCGATCAACTGGGGTTATGCAGAGACCATGGCTTACGCCACCCTGCAGTTCGAAGGTCACCCGATCCGCATGACCGGCCAGGACATCGGCCGTGGCACCTTCTCGCACCGTCACGCGGTGCTGCACAACCAGAAGGACGCCAGCACCTACGTACCGCTGAAGAACCTGTTCCCGGGCCAGCCGAAGTTCGAGCTGTACGACTCCTTCCTCTCGGAAGAAGCGGTACTGGCCTTCGAATACGGCTACTCGACCACCACGCCGAACGCGCTGGTGATCTGGGAAGCCCAGTTCGGCGACTTCGCCAACGGTGCGCAAGTGGTGATCGACCAGTTCATCACCAGCGGCGAGCACAAGTGGGGCCGTCTGTGCGGTCTGACCATGCTGCTGCCACACGGTTATGAAGGGCAGGGCCCGGAGCACTCCTCCGCGCGCCTGGAGCGTTACCTGCAGCTGTGCGCCGAGCACAACATCCAGGTCTGCGTACCGACCACCCCGGCGCAGATCTACCACCTGCTGCGTCGCCAGGTCATCCGTCCGCTGCGCAAGCCGCTGATCGTCCTGACGCCGAAGTCGCTGCTGCGCCACAAGCTGGCCGTGTCGACCCTCGAGGACCTGGCAGAAGGTTCGTTCCAGACCGTGATCCCGGAAATCGACAGCCTCGATCCGGCCAAGGTCGAACGCCTGATCCTGTGCGGCGGCAAGGTTTACTACGACCTGCTGGAAAAACGCCGTGCCGAAGGCCGCGAAGACATCGCCATCGTGCGTATCGAGCAGCTGTACCCGTTCCCGGAGGACGACCTGGTCGAAATCCTGGCGCCTTACACCAACCTCAAGCATGCGGTCTGGTGTCAGGAAGAGCCGATGAACCAGGGCGCCTGGTACAGCAGCCAGCACCACATGCGCCGTATCCTGGGCCGCCACAACAAGGCACTGGTCCTGGAATACGCCGGCCGCGACGCTTCTGCCGCGCCAGCCTGTGGTTACGCTTCGAAGCACGCCGAACAGCAGGAAAAACTGCTGCAAGACGCCTTCACTGTCTAACGCCTTCGCGCACCTGAAACCGAATTTAAGGAAACACTGATAATGGCTATCGAGATCAAAGCCCCAACCTTCCCGGAATCGGTTGCCGATGGCACCGTTGCCACCTGGCACAAGCAGCCGGGCGATGCCGTCAAGCGTGACGAGCTGATCGTCGACATCGAGACCGACAAGGTCGTCCTGGAAGTACTGGCTACCGCCGACGGCGTACTGGGCGCCATCGTCAAGGGCGAGGGCGACACCGTCCTGTCCGACGAAGTGCTGGGTTCGATCGTTGAGGGCGGTGCTGCCGCCGCTGCTCCAGCTGCCGCCCCGGCCGCTGCTGCTCCGGCTGCCGCTGCTGCCGACGCTGGCGAGGAAGACCCGGTTGCCGCCCCGGCCGCGCGCAAGCTGGCTGAAGAAAACGGCATCGACCTGGCCAGCGTCGCTGGCACTGGCAAAGGTGGTCGCATCACCAAGGAAGACGTCGTCGCTGCCGTCGCCAACAAGAAGTCGGCCCCGGCTCCGGCGGCCAAGCCGGCTGCCGCTGCCGCTGCTGCCCCGGTTGTGGTTGCCGCTGGCGACCGCACCGAGAAGCGCGTGCCGATGACCCGCCTGCGTGCCAAGATCGCCGAGCGTCTGGTCGAAGCCCAGTCGAGCATGGCCATGCTGACCACCTTCAACGAAGTCGACATGACCGAAGTCATGGCCCTGCGTTCGAAGTACAAGGACCTGTTCGAGAAGACCCACAACGGCGTGCGCCTGGGCTTCATGTCGTTCTTCGTCAAGGCCGCCACCGAAGCCCTGAAGCGCTTCCCGGCGGTCAACGCCTCGATCGATGGCAACGACATCGTCTACCATGGCTACGCCGACGTCGGTGTTGCCGTGTCCAGCGACCGTGGCCTGGTGGTACCGGTACTGCGTAACGCCGAGTCGATGAGCCTGGCGGAAATCGAGAACGGCATCGCCACCTTCGGCAAGAAGGCCCGTGACGGCAAGCTGGCCATCGAAGAGATGACCGGCGGCACCTTCACCATCACCAACGGTGGTACCTTCGGTTCGATGATGTCGACCCCGATCGTCAACCCGCCGCAGGCTGCCATCCTCGGCATGCACAACATCATCCAGCGCCCGATGGCCATCAACGGCCAGGTCGTGATTCGCCCGATGATGTACCTGGCGCTGTCGTACGATCACCGCCTGATCGACGGCAAGGAAGCGGTAACCTTCCTGGTCACCATCAAGAACCTGCTGGAAGACCCGTCTCGCCTGCTGCTGGACATCTAATCGCGCAGCTGCAAGCGGCAAGCGGCATGCTTCGCTTCGAAGCCTGCCGGCCTTGCGGCTTGCAGCTTGTCGCTTGAAGCTGAAAAAAGGAATCTTTTATGACCCAGAAATTCGACGTAGTGGTGATTGGTGCAGGTCCTGGCGGCTATGTGGCTGCCATCAAGGCCGCACAACTTGGTCTGAAGACTGCCTGTATCGAAAAATACACCGACGCCGAGGGCAAGCTGGCCTTGGGCGGCACCTGCCTGAACGTGGGTTGCATTCCTTCCAAGGCGCTGCTGGACAGCTCCTGGAAGTACAAGGAAGCCAAAGAGAGCTTCAACGTCCACGGTATCTCCACTGGCGAAGTGAAGATGGACGTCGCCGCGATGGTTGGCCGCAAGGCTGGCATCGTCAAGAACCTGACCGGTGGCGTTGCCACCCTGTTCAAGGCCAACGGCGTGACCTCGATCCAGGGCCACGGCAAGCTGCTGGCTGGCAAGAAGGTCGAAGTCACCAAGGCTGACGGCACCACCGAAATCATCGAAGCCGAGAACGTGATCCTGGCTTCCGGCTCGCGCCCGATCGACATTCCGCCGGCTCCGGTCGACCAGAACGTCATCGTCGACTCCACCGGCGCCCTGGAATTCCAGGCCGTGCCGAAGCGCCTGGGCGTTATCGGTGCTGGCGTGATCGGCCTCGAGCTGGGCTCGGTATGGGCTCGCCTGGGTGCTGAAGTCACCGTGCTGGAAGCGCTGGACACCTTCCTGATGGCTGCCGACACCGCCGTGTCGAAGGAAGCCCAGAAGACCCTGACCAAGCAAGGCCTGGACATCAAGCTGGGCGCGCGCGTCACCGGCTCGAAAGTCAACGGCAACGAAGTCGAAGTGACCTACACCGACGCCAACGGCGAGCAGAAGATCACCTTCGACAAGCTGATCGTCGCGGTCGGCCGTCGCCCGGTGACCACTGACCTGCTGGCTGCCGACAGCGGCGTGACCATCGACGAGCGTGGCTACATCTTCGTCGACGACTACTGCGCCACCAGCGTGCCGGGCGTCTACGCCATCGGCGACGTGGTGCGCGGCATGATGCTGGCCCACAAGGCCTCGGAAGAGGGCATCATGGTGGTCGAGCGCATCAAGGGCCACAAGGCCCAGATGAACTACGACCTGATCCCGTCGGTCATCTACACCCACCCGGAAATCGCGTGGGTCGGCAAGACCGAACAGGCCTTGAAGGCCGAGGGCGTTGAGGTTAACGTGGGCACCTTCCCGTTCGCGGCCAGCGGCCGTGCGATGGCTGCCAACGACACCGGTGGTTTCGTCAAGGTCATCGCCGATGCCAAGACCGACCGCGTCCTGGGTGTACACGTGATTGGCCCATCGGCTGCCGAACTGGTGCAGCAGGGCGCAATCGCAATGGAATTCGGCACCAGTGCCGAGGACCTGGGCATGATGGTCTTCAGCCATCCGACCCTGTCCGAAGCGTTGCATGAAGCAGCGCTGGCTGTGAATGGCGGCGCCATTCACGTGGCCAACCGTAAGAAGCGTTAATTATAAGAAACCACGGCGGGCTGCCCGTCGTGAGTCTTGCGTGCATGACTCACCGCGGAAAGTCCGCCGGACCGGATCACACGGGAAAACCCGGGGTCAACGGTCACAGGTGGTGCGGCGCCAGTAATGGCGCAGCGCCGAAGCGCAGTACCTAACGAAGACGGTAAAAAGCATGAATCTTCACGAGTATCAGGGTAAGCAGCTGTTCGCTGAATACGGCCTGCCAGTTTCCAAGGGTTTCGCTGTCGATACCCCTGAGCAAGCTGCAGAAGCCTGCGACAAGATCGGCGGGAACGAGTGGGTGGTAAAAGCCCAGGTTCACGCAGGTGGTCGCGGCAAGGCGGGCGGCGTCAAGCTGGTTCGCAGCAAAGAAGACGCCAAGGCGTTCGCTGCACAGTGGTTGGGCAAGAATCTGGTTACCTACCAGACCGATGCCAACGGTCAACCCGTCTCCAAGATTCTGGTCGAATCCTGCACTGACATCGCCAAAGAGCTGTACCTGGGCGCTGTAGTCGATCGTTCGAGCCGCCGTATCGTGTTCATGGCTTCCACCGAAGGTGGCGTGGACATCGAGAAAGTCGCTCACGAAACCCCTGAAAAGATCCTCAAGGCCACTATCGATCCGCTGGTCGGCGCACAGCCGTTCCAAGGCCGTGAACTGGCGTTCCAGCTGGGTCTGGAAGGCAAGCAAGTTCAACAGTTCGCCAAGATCTTCGTAGGCCTGGCCAAGCTGTTCAAGGATCACGACCTGGCGCTGCTGGAAGTGAACCCGCTGGTGATCAAGGCCGACGGCGACCTGCACTGCCTCGATGCCAAGATCAACATCGACGCCAACGCCATGTACCGTCAGCCGAAGCTGAAAACCTTCCACGACCCGTCGCAGGACGACGCCCGTGAAGCCCACGCTGCCAAGTTCGAACTGAACTACGTTGCCCTCGAAGGCAACATCGGCTGCATGGTCAACGGTGCCGGCCTGGCCATGGGTACCATGGACATCGTCAACCTGCACGGCGGCAAGCCGGCCAACTTCCTCGACGTTGGCGGTGGTGCTACCAAGGAGCGCGTTACCGAAGCGTTCAAGATCATTCTGTCCGACAGCAATGTCGCGGCCGTTCTGGTCAACATCTTCGGCGGCATCGTTCGCTGCGACATGATTGCCGAAGGCATCATCGGTGCAGTGAAAGAAGTCGGCGTCAAGGTTCCGGTTGTCGTTCGCCTCGAAGGCAACAACGCCGAACTGGGCGCTAAAGTACTGGCAGAAAGCGGTTTGAACATCATTGCGGCAACCAGCCTGACCGACGCTGCTCAACAAGTTGTCAAAGCTGCGGAGGGCAAGTAATGAGCGTCCTGATCAATAAAGACACCAAGGTTATCTGCCAGGGCTTCACCGGCTCGCAGGGTACTTTCCACTCCGAACAGGCCATCGCCTACGGCACCAAGATGGTCGGCGGCGTAACCCCAGGCAAGGGTGGCACCACCCACCTGGGCCTGCCGGTGTTCAACACCGTGAAGGAAGCCGTGGAAGCCACCGGCGCTGACGCTTCGGTCATCTACGTTCCGGCTCCTTTCTGCAAGGACTCGATCCTGGAAGCGGCCTTTGGCGGCATCAAGCTGATCGTCTGCATCACCGAAGGCATTCCTACCCTGGACATGCTGGATGCCAAGGTCAAGTGCGACGAGCTGGGCGTGACCCTGATCGGCCCTAACTGCCCAGGTGTCATCACCCCGGGCGAGTGCAAGATCGGCATCATGCCAGGCCACATCCACCTGCCAGGCAAGGTCGGTATCGTTTCGCGTTCCGGCACCCTGACCTACGAAGCGGTCAAGCAGACCACCGACGCCGGCTTCGGCCAGTCGACCTGCGTCGGTATCGGTGGCGACCCGATCCCGGGCTCCAACTTCATCGACATCCTGAAGCTGTTCCAGGAAGACCCGAAGACCGAAGCGATCGTCATGATCGGCGAGATCGGCGGTTCGGCTGAAGAAGAAGCTGCGGCCTACATCAAGGCCAACGTCACCAAGCCTGTGGTTTCCTACATCGCTGGTGTTACCGCTCCGGCGGGCAAGCGCATGGGCCACGCTGGCGCCATCATCTCCGGTGGCAAGGGCACTGCGGACGAGAAGTTCGCCGCCCTGCAGGACGCTGGTGTGAAGACCGTGCGTTCCCTGGCTGACATCGGCAAGGCCCTGGCCGAGCTGACTGGCTGGGAAGTCAAGAAGTAATACCGCTACACCCCCCACGCGCACAGAGGCCACCTTCGGGTGGCCTTTGTCGTTTCCGGGGGTTGGGTATTCCTGTACCCGCCTCTTCGCGGGCTTGCCCGCTCCCACAGGCGATCACCACAGGCTCGGAATGTGGAGATCGCCTGTGGGAGCGGGCAAGCCCGCGAAGAGGCCGACACAGGCAATATTGATTTTTCGATGGGTTTGATAGGAATTTTCAGGCAGACGAATTTCCCGATATCGGGATAATCCTGACCGTCCGCGGTTGCACAGACGACAAACACATACGCACATCGGACAAGCAGCACTGTGCCAGTGCGTTTAAGTGACAAAACAGTTACCCTACGCGCTCACTCTGTGCCCGTCCCCCAAAAGGGAACGACACGCTAAACGGGTCTGGCTTATCAAGCCGGGCAGCATTTCCCCCAACCCATGGGGAAATCCCTTCTCGAATCCCGATTTCAGCAGTGTGGTACTACCTTAAATGAAAGTTTTAAAAGGCCAGGACATCCTGGCGCTTGGCTTTATGACGTTTGCGCTTTTCGTGGGCGCGGGCAATATCATCTTCCCGCCTATCGTCGGCCTGCAGTCTGGCCCGCACGTGTGGATGGCCGCCCTGGGCTTCCTGGTGACCGCCGTGGGCCTGCCGGTCATCACCGTGGTCGCCCTGGCCAAGGTCGGTGGCGGCATGGATGCCTTGAGCAGCCCGATCGGCAAGTTCTTCGGTGGCCTGCTGGCAGCCGTGTGCTACCTGTCGGTCGGCCCGCTGTTCGCTACCCCGCGCACCGCGACCGTGTCGTTCGAAGTGGGGGTGGCACCGCTGACCGGCGAAAGCCCGCTGGCACTGTTCATCTACAGCCTGGTGTACTTCCTCGTGGTGCTGGCGGTGTCCATGTACCCGGGCAGGTTGCTCGACACCGTCGGCCGCTTCCTCGCGCCGCTGAAGATCATCGCCCTGGCGGTGCTCGGCATCGCCGCCTTCGCGCTGCCTGCGGGCACCATGGGTGAAGCGCAGCCAGCCTATGCCGCCGCGGCCTTCTCCAAGGGCTTCTCCGATGGTTACCTGACCATGGACACCCTGGGTGCCCTGGTATTCGGTATCGTCATCGTCAACGCCATCCGCTCGCGCGGTGTCGAGTCGCCGAAGCTGATCACCCGTTATGCCATCATCGCTGGCCTGATCGCCGGTGTCGGCCTGGCCCTGGTCTATGTCAGCCTGTTCCGCCTGGGTGCCGGCAGCCACGAAATCGCGGCGGGCGCCACCAACGGCGCGGCGGTGCTGCATGCCTATGTGCAGCACACCTTCGGCTCGCTGGGCAGCGGCTTCCTCGCCGTGCTGATCGCGCTGGCCTGCCTGGTGACTGCGGTTGGCCTGACCTGCGCCTGTGCCGAGTACTTCAGCCAGATCCTGCCGCTGTCGTACCGCGCCCTGGTGGTGATCCTGGCGGGCTTCTCGCTGCTGATTTCCAACCTCGGCCTGACCAAGCTGATCATGTTCTCGATCCCGGTGCTCACCGCCATCTACCCGCCGTGCATCGTGGTGGTCGGCTTGAGCTTCGTGAAGGACCTGTGGAACTCGCCAACCCGCATCCTGGCACCGGTGATGCTGGTGTCGCTGCTGTTCGGCATGGTCGATGCGATCAAGGGCAGCAGCATTGCCCACGTACTGCCGGACTTCATGGCCCATCTGCCGCTGAGCGACCAGGGCCTGGCCTGGCTGGTGCCTTCGGTGGTGACGCTGGTTGGCGCCGTAGCCTGCGACCGCATGCTCGGCAAGCCGCGCGAAGCGCTGGCCTGATAGTCGAAGCCTGAGAGCGGCACCGGCCACAAGCCGAAGGGTGCTTGCCAAGGGTGGAAACTCAAGAGCCCCGTATCCGAGAGGATGCGGGGCTTTTGTTTGCCTGTACTGGCCTCTTCGCGGGCGCGCCCGCTCCCACAGGAAAGCGCAAGCCTCAGAATTGGCGGTGTACCTGTGGGAGCGGGCGTGCCCGCGAAGAGGCCGGGATGAGCGGTGCAAATATCAGGATGGATGTGTGCCTTTTGCCGCTTGCCAGCGTCGAAATCCGGTCCCTATCCTTCAGGTATCTGGCCCTCCCGGGAACTCTGCATGAACTTCATCCAAAGCAATCTCAACAACCTGCTGGCCATCGCCTGGTTCGCCCTGTGCTGGGGCGGCTACACCCGCTATGCCATCTGGAAGGGCCGCGACACCGCGTGCCTGGCCAGCGTGTTGCACCTGTACCGTGAAGACTGGATGCGCCGCATGCTGCTGCGTGACAACCGCATCGCCGATGCCAGCGTGATCGGCAATCTTGAGCGCAACGCCTCGTTCTTCGCCTCCAGCACCTTGATCATCCTTGCCGGTATCCTCACCGTGCTCGGCGCTTCCGACCGGGCGCTGTCGCTGCTGGCCGATCTGCCACTGGTGCAGCAGACCTCCCAGGGCATGTCGGAGATCAAGCTGCTGTGCCTGGCCATGGTGTTCGTCTATGCCTTCTTCACCTTCAGCTGGTGCATGCGTCAATACAACTTTGCCGCAGTACTGGTAGGTTCGGCGCCGATGATAGGCGAACGCCTGGTCAATGAACTGGAACGCAAGGCATTTGCCCTGCGGGCGGCGCGAGTGCTGTCATTGGCTGCCAACCAGTTCAACTTCGGCCTGCGTTCCTATTACTTCGGCATGGCCATGTTGAGCTGGTTCATCAGCCCTTGGCTATTCATGGCCATGAGCGTCGGCGTAGTGCTGATTCTGTACCGCCGCGAGTTTCATTCGGATGTACTGGAAGTGATGGTATTCACGCCTACTGAAAGTCTGCCCGCCGAGCCGGCCAAGGAACAACATTCGCTGCCGAGCAGCAACTGAAACGGTTTACCTGCTGATTTCAGGCACAAAAAAACCCGACCAGGTCGGGTTTTTTCGTTCCAGCCGATTACTGCTTGGCAGGTTCGGCCGGGGTGGCTGGCGCGGCTTCCGGAGCCGGAGTAGCCGGAGCGGCTTCTTCGGCGGCCTTCTGCTCGGCTTCGGCCTGATCTTTGGCGGCTTCGGCGTTTTCCTTGGCAGCCTCGTTCATTTTATCCTGAGCTTCGCCCGCTTTTTCCTGGGCTTGCTCGGCGTGTTGCTGTGCGTCCTGGGCTTTGTCTTCGCTCGCTTTATCGCAAGCAGCCAGGCCCATGGCAGCGGCCAGCATCAGAGCAAAAGCAAAAGGTTTACGCATGGGGGTGTTTCTCCTTGGTGGAATAAGTGACTTGTTCCTTCGAGTCCAACTACGCGGAATAAGTTCCGCGAAGATTACACATATATAACGCGCTCTTCTATATAGACTTTTTAATGAATTTATGCCGCTGCGGCAGTGCGCGGGGTAACAGCCAATGAGCGATGCAACCTTGAAGGCCATGGCCGAGCGTTTTCTCTCGGCTTTGAAACATTGTCAGTTATTGCAGATGCGTGTGGCCCAGGCCGATGCCGATGGCATGACCCTGGTCCTGCCCTGGTCGCCGGCCATCGTCGGCAACCCGCAAACCGGCGCCGTGCATGGTGGCGCCTTGACCACACTGATGGACACCACCTGTGGCATGGCCACGCTTTGTGTGCTGCCGCGTTTCGAGGTGTGCCCGACCCTGGACCTGCGCATCGACTACATGCACCCCGCCGAGGCCGGCAAGGCCATCTACGGCCACGCCCAGTGCTACCGGGTGACCCGTGACGTGATCTTCACCCGGGGCACGGCCTACCAGGATGACCCGGCACAACCGATTTGCCAGGTCGTGGGCACGTTCATGCGCCTGGGCCAGCAGATCAAGGGCGGCATTCGCTTTGGCAACAGCCTGAAGGAGGGCGGTGCATGATCCCGCACGCGGTGCGCCAGCAACTCAACGCCGCCCACGCGGTTGGCGACTATCGGCCGTTACTGGCCCTGATTCCCTATGCCAGCCTGATTGGCATCGAATGCACGCGCGACGGCGATGACCTGTTGTTCCGCCTGCCGGCCAGCCCGGACAACATCGGCAACCCGCTGCTGCCTGCCATCCACGGTGGCGTGATCGCAGGCTTCATGGAGTTGTCGGCAGCGCTGTACCTGCTGATCTACAGCGACAGCGCGAGCATCCCCAAGATCATCGATTTTTCCATCGACTACCTGCGGGCGGGGCATTTTCGCGATACCTACGCCCAGTGCCAGCTGTGGCGCCAGGGCCGGCGCGTGACCAATGTGGCCATTACCGCCTGGCAGGGCGACCGGCAGTCGCCGATTGCCACCGCCCGCGCGCATTTCAAGATCGAACCGGAAAAGCCCTTGAAATCATCCGCGCAGCCCCCATCTGCATGACATCCGCCGCTAACGCAGGCCGCACCGGCCGCCGGCGTCAACTGCCATCAGATCGGAGTTTTGAAGACCATGAGTGTGGAGACTCAAAAAGAAACGCTGGGCTTCCAGACCGAGGTGAAGCAGCTGCTGCACCTCATGATCCATTCCCTGTATTCGAACAAGGAGATCTTCCTGCGTGAACTGATCTCCAACGCCTCCGATGCCGCCGACAAGCTGCGTTTCGAGGCCCTGGCCAAGCCAGAGCTGTTCGAAGACGACGCCGACCTGAAGATTCGCCTGAGCTTCGACAAGGACGCCGGTACCGTGACCCTCGAGGACAACGGCATCGGCATGAGCCGTGAAGACGTCATCGCCCACCTGGGTACCATTGCCAAGTCCGGCACTGCCGATTTCATGAAGAACCTCACCGGTGACCAGAAGAAGGATTCGCACCTGATCGGTCAGTTCGGCGTGGGCTTCTACTCCGCATTCATCGTTGCCGACAAGGTCGACGTGTATAGCCGCCGCGCCGGCCTGCCGGCCGCCGAAGGCGTGCACTGGTCGTCGAAGGGCGAGGGCGAGTTCGAAGTCGCCACCGTCGACAAGCCGCAGCGCGGTACCCGTATCGTCCTGCACCTGAAAAAGGGCGAGCAGGAATTTGCCGATGGCTGGCGCCTGCGCAACGTGGTCAAGAAATACTCCGACCACATTGCCCTGCCGATCCAGCTGCCGAAGGAGCAGGTCGCCGCCGAAGGCGAGGAACAGCCGGCCCAGGAATGGGAAACCGTCAACCGTGCCAGCGCCCTGTGGACCCGTCCGCGTACCGAGATCAAGGACGAGGAATACCAGGAGTTCTACAAGCACATCGGCCACGACTTCGAGAACCCGCTGGCCTGGAGCCACAACAAGGTCGAAGGCAAGCTGGAATACAACTCGCTGCTGTACGTGCCGGCGCGCGCGCCGTTCGACCTGTACCAGCGCGAAGCACCACGCGGCCTGAAGCTGTACGTGCAGCGCGTGTTCATCATGGACCAGGCCGAGTCGTTCCTGCCGCTGTACCTGCGCTTCATCAAAGGCGTGGTCGACTCCAACGACCTGTCGCTGAACGTGTCGCGTGAAATCCTGCAGAAAGACCCGATCATCGACTCGATGAAGACCGCGCTGACCAAGCGCGTGCTGGACATGCTGGAGAAGCTGGCGAAGAACGAACCCGAGCAGTACAAGGGCTTCTGGAAAAACTTCGGCCAGGTGCTCAAGGAAGGCCCGGCCGAGGACTTCGCCAACAAGGAGAAGATCGCCGGCCTGCTGCGCTTCGCCTCCACCCAGGACGACAGCGGCGAGCAGAGCGTTGCCCTGGCCGACTACCTGGCCCGTGCCAAGGAAGGCCAGGACAAGATCTACTACCTGACCGGCGAGTCGTACGCGCAGGTGAAGAACAGCCCGCACCTGGAAGTGTTCCGCAAGAAAGGCATCGAAGTACTGCTGCTGACCGACCGTATCGACGAGTGGCTGATGAGCTACCTCAACGAGTTCGACGGCAAGGCCTTCGTCGACGTCGCCCGTGGCGACCTGGACCTGGGCAAGCTGGATTCGGAAGAAGACAAGAAGGCCCAGGAAGAAGTCGCCAAGGAAAAGGAAGGCCTGGTCGAGCGCCTCAAGGGTGCCCTGGGTGACAGCGTGGCCGAAGTGCGCGTGTCGCACCGCCTGACCGATTCGCCGGCGATCCTCGCCATCGGTGAACAGGACCTGGGCCTGCAGATGCGCCAGATCCTCGAGGCCAGCGGGCAGAAGGTGCCGGAGTCGAAGCCGATCTTCGAATTCAACCCGACCCACCCGCTGATCGAGAAGCTGGACCACGAGCAGAGCGAAGACCGCTTCGCCGAGCTGTCGCATATCCTGTTCGACCAGGCGGCGCTGGCGGCCGGTGACAGCCTGAAGGACCCGGCGGCTTACGTTCGTCGCCTGAACAAGCTGCTGGTCGAGCTGTCTGCTTGAGTTGATGGATGAAAAGCCCGCTTCGGCGGGCTTTTTTCATGGCGGGCATCATGATCATGAGTGGCAAAGGAGTGTTTGATGAGCAAAGTAATCGTCGAATCGCTGGTCTATCACCTGTCCGGCAAGACCTATGAAAGCCGCCTGGTGTATGAGCCGGGAGCGTGGGGCCGCCCGGGCTTGGTGATGGCGCCGAACTGGATGGGCATTGGCGAAGGGGCCGAGCGCATTGCCAAGGAAGTGGCCGAGAAGGGCTATGTGGTGCTGATTGCCGACCTGTACGGGCAATCGCTGCGCCCGTCCAATGCCGACGAGGCTGGCGCGGCCATGATGCCGCTGAAGAACGACCGTGGTGAACTGCGCAAGCGCATGCAGGAAGCCCTGGCCCAGTTGCTGGGGCAGTCGAAGGCGTTGCTGGAGCCCGGCAAGGTAGCCACGTTCGGCTTCTGCTTCGGTGGCTGCTGTGCCCTGGAGCTGGCTCGTTCGGGCGCCGACCTGCGTGCGGCGGTGTCGTTCCATGGCACCCTGGACACGCCGAACGCGGCCGATGCCAAGCGTATCAAGGGCTCGGTGCTGGTGCTGCACGGCGCCTCGGACCCGCTGGTGCCGAAAGAGCAGTTGCCGGCATTCGAGGACGAGATGAACGCGGCCAAGGTCGATTGGCAGTTGCTCAGCTATGGCGGCGCGGTGCACTCGTTTACCGACCCGAATGCCAATGTGCCGGGCAAGATGCAGTATGACCGGCGCACCTCGGAGCGGGCGTTCCGCGCGATGCATAACCTGCTGACTGAAGTGTTCCAGCGCTGACCTGGCATGGGGGCCGCTCCGCGGCCCATCGCGACGCAAGGCCGCTCCTACAGGGATAGCGTGGCTCGCAGCATACGCGGTCTCTGTAGGGGCGGCCTTGCGTCGCGATGGGCTGCAGAGCAGCCCCAAAATCAGCGCGGCAGCTCGATCCTCGAAGTTTCCCCAGGCACCACCGGCCAATCCCCCGCAGCCCACCTGGCCCGGGCCTGTTCGATCAATTCCCCATCACTGGCGACAAAATTCCAGTTCATCCGCCGCGGCCCATCCAGTGGCGCACCGCCAATCAGCACCAGCTGGCACTCACCCTGCGCATACAGCGTCAGCTCTTCGCCCTCCGGCAGGACCACCAGGCTGCACGGCTCCACGTCCTCATCGTTGATCATCAGCTCACCATCGAGCAGGTACAACGCCCGCTGCGCATGCTCGGTCGGTACCCGCAAAGTGGTCGCCGGCTGCATTTGCACATGCGCGTAAAGGGTAGGGGAGAGTACCGGCACCGGTGATTGCAGGCAGAAGCCGCTGCCGGCGATCATGCAGATGCGCACTCCCAGGCTGTCGCTGACGGGCAGGCTGGCAGCCGGGTAATGGTTGTAGCTGGCCGGGTCCTGTTCATGCTCGCGTGGTGATGCCAACCATACCTGCAAACCATGCAGGCGCGAGCCATGGGCCCAGGCATCTTCGGGTGTGCGCTCGACATGGGCGACGCCGCTGCCTGCGGTCATCCAGCTGACCTCTCCCGGCAGCACCCGCTGCGCCGAGCCGAGGCTGTCCTTGTGCAGTATTGCCCCTTCGAACAGGTAGGTCAGGGTCGACAGGCCGATGTGCGGGTGCTGGCGGATGTCCATGCCATGCCCCGGGGCATAGTCGGTTTCCAACATATGGTCAAAAAACACGAACGGGCCGACACTGCGGCACTGGGCCGACGGCAGCGGGCGCAGGATCGGCTGGCCCTCGACCGATTCGGCGCGCGGGTGGATGACCAGGGGGCTGCTCATGGGAAGGGCTCCAGGCACGGGGAAATGCCCCAAGCATAGCGGTTTGTCTGCCCGGGCTGAACCGTCTCGCTGGCCGGCCGGTCTACAGGGTCGGTATTCGCAAAAGGACGCTGCCCATGATAGCCCGAGCGCTGGCCTGCGCGCTGTTGTCCACCTGGTTGTGCCAGGCGGTACAGGCGCGTGACTACCGCTACAGTGATGCGCATCTGCACTACGTCGATTTCTTTCAGGAAAGCGAAGGCATGCCGGCATTGATCAAGGCCATGGATGCCGCGGGCATCGAGCAATCGATGATATCCGGCATCCCGGTGGCCAAGAAATGGCATGAAGACGAGCCCAAGCGCCCACGCTACTACGCCGGTGACGATGCCGATGCCTACTGGTACAGCGCCACCGACACCTATGTGGCGGCAGCGCTGCAGCAGTTGCCGGAGGCGCAGCGCCAACGCTTTCACCCGTTCCTGAGTGGCTTCAACCCGGTGGACAAGAATGCCGTCAGCCATATCGAGCGCATGCTCGACCTGTATCCGGGGCTGTGGCAGGGCATTGGCGAGGTATTCACCCGTCATGATGACCTGACGGCGCTGACCAGCGGCGACACCCCGCGCGCCAATAACGAAGCCATGACGCGTATCTATCACCTGGCCGCCGAACGTGACCTGCCGGTGCTGCTGCATTCCAATATCACCTCCAAGCGCGAGCGCAACCCGCTGTACCTGGCGGAGATCGAAGAGCCGCTGCGCAATCACCCGCACACGCGATTCATCTGGGCGCATGCTGGCAGCAGCATGGAGATACACCGACACCAGACGCAAATGGACTTTCTGCTGCCGGTGCTGACGCGGTTGCTGGAGGATTATCCGAACCTCTATGTCGACCTGTCGTGGAGCGTGCTGGAGCCCTATTTGCTGGACAGCAAGGGTGTGCCGCGCAAGGCTTGGCTGGCCTTGGTCGAGAAGTACCCGGAGCGCTTCATGCTGGGCTCGGATGTGGTAGGGCGGTTTGGCAGCCTTGGGGAGCAGATGCACGGGTTCAGGCCGTTTCTGGATGCATTGCCGGAACAGGTGGCCAACAAGGTGGCCCGGGAGAATTTTCTGGCGGTGTTGCCCAAGGTTCGCCAGTGACCTGTGCCGGCCTCTTCGCAGGCATGCCCGCTCCCACAGGATCAGCACAAGCCTGAATGCCATGGGGCCCCCGTGGGAGCGGGCGTGCCCGCGAAGAGGCCGGCACAGGCGATACAAATGAAAACGCCCCGAACCAGTCGGGGCGTCTTCGTTTACCGCAGCAGCGTCTTACTTGCCTTCCCAGCGCTTGAGCACCAGGGTGGCGTTGGTGCCGCCGAAGCCGAAGCTGTTGCTCATGACCGTGTCGATCTTGGCGTTCTCTTCGGTCTTGCGCAGGATCGGCAGGTCGGCGACCTCTGGGTCCAGCTCGTCGATGTTGGCGGAGCCGGCGATGAAGTTGTTTTCCATCATCAGCAGGCAGTAGATCGCCTCGTGTACGCCAGCGGCGCCCAGCGAGTGGCCCGACAGGCTCTTGGTCGAGCTGATCTTCGGTGCCTTGTCGCCGAATACCGAGCGAACACCCTTGATCTCGGCAACGTCACCGACCGGGGTCGAGGTGCCGTGGGTGTTCAGGTAGTCGATCGGGGTGTCGACAGTGGACAGTGCCTGCTGCATGCAGCGGATGGCGCCTTCGCCGCTCGGCGCAACCATGTCGTAGCCGTCGGAGGTCGCGCCGTAGCCAACGATTTCGGCGTAGATCTTGGCGCCGCGGGCCAGGGCGTGTTCCAGCTCCTCGACCACCACCATGCCGCCACCGCCGGCGATGACAAAGCCATCACGGTCGGCGTCGTAAGCGCGCGAGGCCAGCTCTGGGGTCTCGTTGCGCTTGGTCGACAGGGCACCCATGGCGTCGAACAGGAACGACTGGCTCCAGTGCTCTTCTTCACCGCCACCGGCGAAGACGATGTCCTGCTTGCCCCACTGGATCTGCTCCAGCGCGGTGCCGATGCAGTGTGCAGAGGTGGCGCAGGCCGACGAGATCGAGTAGTTGATGCCCTTGATCTTGAACGGGGTGGCCAGGCACGCCGAAACGGTGCTGCCCATGGTGCGGGTGACGCGGTACGGGCCGACACGCTTGACGCCTTTCTCGCGCAGGGTGTCCAGCGCTTCCATCTGGTTCAGGGTCGAGGCGCCGCCGGAGCCAGCCACCAGGCCGGTACGCGGGTTGGACACCTGTTCTTCGGTCAGGCCAGCATCCTTGATCGCGTCCTGCATCGCCAGGTAGGCGTAGGCAGCGGCGTGGCCGACGAAGCGGTAGACCTTGCGGTCCATCAGTTCTTCGAGGTTGAGGTCGATGGACCCGGAAACCTGGCTACGCAGCCCCATTTCCTTGTATTCCGGGTTGTAACGGATACCCGGACGGCTGTTGCGCAGGTTTTCGGTAACGGTAGCTTTGTCATTGCCCAGGCACGATACGATGCCCAGACCAGTGATAACGACGCGGCGCATGCGAATAACCCTTAGAAATTGTCAGTGGAGGTGAACACGCCGACCCGCAGGCCTTCGGCAGTGTAGATCTCGCGGCCGTCGACGCTGACCGAGCCATCGGCGATGGCCATGTTCAGCTTGCCCTTCAGGACGCGCTTGATGTGGATGTTGTAAGTGACCTTCTTGGCCTGCGGCAGTACCTGGCCAAAGAACTTCACCTCGCCCGAACCCAGGGCGCGGCCGCGGCCCGGCAAGCCCTGCCAGCCGAGGAAGAAACCGACCAGCTGCCACATGGCGTCCAGGCCCAGGCAGCCCGGCATTACCGGGTCGCCTTCGAAGTGGCAGGCGAAGAACCACAGGTCCGGGGTGATATCCAGCTCGGCGACCAATTCACCTTTGCCGTACTTGCCGCCTTCTTCGCTGATATGGGTGATGCGATCGACCATCAGCATGTTCGGCGCGGGCAGTTGCGCATTACCTGGGCCGAACAGCTCACCGCGACTGCAGCGCAGCAGGTCTTCCCGAGTAAAGGCGTGTTGTTTGGTCATGCGAGCTCCTCAATAACCCCCTGTGGCAGGGGATGAATCTTCCCGGCCGGCCCGAATACCAAAAGCTTCGGGGCGGCAGCCTACAGGTAGACTATTGCGTTGTGGTGAAAGTCACAGCGCACCTGGCGAAAGAAGTACAGGTGTGCACTGAAACGTCTATTTTCAGGTCCGTTGAAGGTCCTGTCCAGTGTTTAAGACTGCCGCACTTTAGCATTTATCGCCAGTCGCGGTTGTCCGGCCGGGCAGCCAGCGCTGCAGCACCTGCTGCAGGTCGGTGCGGCGCAAGGGTTTGCTCAGGTAATCGTCCATGCCGGCGGCCATGCAACGCTCGCGGTCGCCCTGCAGCGCATTGGCAGTCAGGGCGATGATCGGTAGCCCGGCGCCGTTAGGCAGCTGGCGGATGCGCCGGGTAGCCTCATAGCCGTCCAGGTGTGGCAGGCGGCAATCCATCAGCACGGCGGCAAAGCGCTGCCGGCTGACCCGTTCGACCGCCTCCAGGCCGTCCCCGGCGGTGCAGACCGCCAGCCCCAGGCTGCGCAGCATGGCGGCGATGACGCTCTGGTTGACTTGATTGTCCTCTACCAGCAACACCTGGCCCTCATCGCCCACCGCAGGTTGTGCCTTGCTTGCCTGCGCCAGCGCGGCCGGGGCAGGGCTGGCCAGGGCCAACGGCATTTCCAGAGTAAAGGTCGAACCCAGGCCTTCACGGCTTTCGCCGCGCAGCTTGCCACCCATGCGTTCGGCCAGGGTACGGGCGATCGACAGCCCCAGCCCGGTGCCACCATAGCGGCGGGAAATCGAGCTGTCGGCCTGCTGGAAGGCGACGAACATCATTTCCAGGCGTTCGCTGTCGATGCCGATACCGGTGTCCCGCACGCTGCAGGTCAGCCAGATCAGTTGCCGGTCGAGTACCTGCCAGTGGGCCTCGACCTGCACCTGCCCGCGTTCGGTGAACTTCAAGGCATTGCCCACCAGGTTCAGCAGGATCTGGCGGATACGCGTGGGGTCGCCGTTGACCTGCAGTTGCTCGATGCCGACCGGCAGTTGCAGGTGCAGGCCCAGGCCGCGCTGCTGGGCGCTGTGCTGGAACGACTGGACACTGCTGGTGATCAGCTCGCCGAGGTTGAAGTCGATGTGTTCCAGCTGCAGCGCGGCACGCTCGATGCGCGAGAAGTCGAGAATGTCGTTGATGACCTTGAGCAGGTGCCCGGTGGACTCGCTGGCCACCGCCGTGTACTCCGCCTGTTCGTTGCTCAGCGGCGTGGTTTCCAGCAACTGCAGCATGCCCAGCACGCCATTCATCGGTGTACGCAACTCGTGGCTCATCATGGCCAGGAAGTCCGACTTGGCGCGGTTGGCCTGCTCGGCCTCTTCGCGGGCCTGGATCAGCTCGGCAATGGCCTGTTTCTGCTCATCGCTGGCCTGCTCGAGGGCGTGCGCCAGGTTGTTGATGTGGCGCGCCAGGTGGCCGAGCTCGCTGTCATCGACCACCGGCAGCAGGGTGTCGTATTCGCCCTGCTGGATGGCCTTGACCGCATGGCCCATGTCGCTGATCGGCTTGGCCAGGCTCAGGGCCAGGCGGCGCGCCAGGAGGAAGGTGAACAGCAGGGCGAACAGCGCGAGGATCCCGGCCTTGATCACGATCTCCTGCTGGCGCTGGCTGAAGGCGTCATCGGACATGCCGACGATCACCCGGCCCAGGTAGTCGTCACCGATGGCCGGGGTGGCTGCCTTGCCCTGTTGCAGGAAGTCGTTGTCCAGGCGGATCTGCTGCAGGCGGATGGGCGCCTGGAACACTTCGACGCGTTGCGCGCGCCTGGTGCTTTCATCGGATTGCTCGACGTACACCAGGATATGGTTGCGGCTGTCCTGCACCTCGAGAAAGCGCACGTGGGGGATGCTGAGGGTGGCGCGCATCAGGCCTTCGAGCACCTCGTTGTTGCCCGATATCACCCCATACTCCGAGGCCGGCGCCAGCTGGTTGGCGATCAGTTGCCCGGTGTGGTTAAGTTCCTGGCGCAGGTCCTGGATGCGCACGAAGGTAAAGAAACTGATCAGCAGCAGGGTCAGCAACAGGGCAGGGCCGAGGCTGATGATCTGGGTACGGGTGTGGATGTCCCAGCTCAGGCGTTTGCTCATGGGGTGGGTTCTCCTTCAGCCAGGGCCTGGGCGGCGGCGTTCGGATCGATCGGTTCAAGGCCCAGGGCGCGCGCCACCTGCTGGTTGCCGCTGACGCCGTAGCGTGCCGGATACAAGCTGCGTGGCCAGCGTGCCGGCGGCTGGTCGAGCAACTGGTCGAGTACCGCCAGCCAGTCGTCCTGGTCGCTGAAGGTGCTGGCCAGGGCGCCGGCGCGGACGAACCCGGCGTTCGGGCCGATCAGCGCCATCTGTCGGCCATAACTGCTCAACAGCAGGTTCTTGGCGGTCTTGGAGTTGTACAGGTCGGGGTCGTCCAGGCCCAGCAGCACATCGCTGTTGGCCAGCAGGTGCTGCAGGGGCCGGCTGTCACGCGGGTCGGGCCAGTTCTGGGCAATGATTTCCAGGCCCAGCGGGCGGGCGGCAAGGCGCAGCTCTTCGAGCAGGAAACCGCTGTGCTCGCCGTACAGCACGCCAATGCGCTGGGCCTGTGGCAGCAGGTAGCGCGCCAGGCGCAGTTGCCGGCCCAGCGGCGGGTCGCTCCACAACAATGTGAGGAACGCTGGTAGCGACTTTCCCAGGCGCTGTGCAGCCTGTACCCGGCTGACCCGCATGGCCAGGGCTGGTGGGCCGGTGTTTTCAGCCAGGCGCCACTCCAGCGCGGCGTTGTCCAGCAGGATCAGGCGCAGGTCGCTCTTGAGCAGGCCGGGGCGTGGCAGGTCGGCGGTGGTCTGGAAGTGCACATGATCGTGTGGGCGGCGGCTTTCCAGGGCCGCGACGAAGCTGCGGATGCCGGGCTGGTCCTCTGCGCCGACCAGCACGATTTCGCTGGCGGACAGCGGCCCCAACGGCCACAGGCAGAGCAGCAACAGGCGCAGCAACAGGGCCATCAGAACTCCAGCTCCGCGCTGACGCTCAGGCGATGGCGGCTGTCGTAGCGGTTCTGGATCGCCGTGGTCGGTTCATCGTCCAGGCGTTGTTGCCATAGCGCCGCCAGCTCGAGGTTGCTGCCATGCACCCGGAAGCGTTTGGCCAGGCGCAGGTCGAGGCGCTCGTAACGGTACTGGTTGAGGGCATCGTCGCCATAGTAGAACAGCGCGCTCGACCAGCCGTCGCCCCATTCGCGCATCCACCCGGCCGAACCGCTGTTGCGGGCGCTGAGGCGGCGGTCGTCGGGGTTGCTGGCCCAGGCATCGACATAGGCATAGGTCAGGCGCAGGCGGTCGCGCAGGGTCGGGCGCCAGTCCAGTTGTGCCTCGCTACCGCTGAAGCGGGCCTTGTTGGCGTTGCTGGCGATGAACTGGTTGTTCTTCAGGGGCTCGCTGATCATGCCGGTGATCTCGTCGTAGAACAGCTTCACATCCATGCTCAGGTCGATGTCGCTGAAGTAACCGTTGTAGCCCACCTCGCGCGAGCGCATGCGCTCCTGTTCGAGGTCGCCCGGGCCACGGGTCTTGACGAAGTACTCGCCGTTTTGCAGGCCGAACGCATTGGGGCTGAGGTTCTTGACCGTGTAGCTCCAGTTGACGTTGTTCTCGAACATGTCGGGCGAGCGCACGGCCTCGGAATACACCGCGCGCAAGCCATGGCGCGGGGTGATCAGGTAGTTGACCGCCACGCGCGGGGTCAACGAGCTGCCAGACAGGCGCGAGTCCTCGAACATGGTGCCGCCCTGCAGGATCCAGTGCTCGTCGGCGCGCCACTCCAGCTGGCCGAACAGGCGCCAGGTCTGGTCGTCGATGCTGCCGTTGAAGTAGGTCTGCGAGTCGGCACGATCGTAGCGGTAATTCATGCCGCTGAGCAGGCGCAGGCTGTCGGTGAGGCTCAGGGTGTCCTGGATTTCCAGGTCGTAGCGGGTTTCGCGCGTGCTCTGGTCGACATCGCCGCAGACCTGCTGGTTGCCACCGTTCGCCCATTGCTGCTGAACCTTCTCCAGCAGCCCTTTCATGACCGGGTCATTGGTCGAGAGTGGCGCACCGGTAGCAATGCCGCGCGCCACTTTCTCGGCGAAGTCGGGGTTGATCTGCCAGAGCTTGGTCAATTCCGGGCTGAACGACTGCAAGGCATCGCAGGCACGCCAGACCTGCTGACGGTCGAAATGCTGCGCCGAACCCTGGATATAAAGGCTGTGCTCGGCACTGAAGTCCTTGGTCCAGCGCAGTGAACCTGCGTAGTCCTTGGCATTCACGTCAGCGTCGTGGCCTTCCTCGTATCTCTTGAATACCGGCTTGTAGGTGTAGGGCCGCTGGTTGCTGCCTTCTTTCGCCGCCAGCTGCCATTCCAGGGTCTGGTCGTGGGCCAGGCTGTGGCTGGCATTGAGGTTGAAGCGGGTCAGCCGGCGGCTGTCGCGGTAGTCCTGGCCGAACTGGTTTTCATCGAAACCATCATCCTCCTGGCCTGACAGCGACAGGCGCATGTCGCCGCCGTCCCAGCCAAAGCCGTGGCTGGCGTAGAAGTCGTTGATGCCGTCCTGGCCGCGGGTGGTCTTCAGCCGCGTGCCATGGCTGTCGGCGGGGTTGCGGGTCAGGATGTTGACCACCGCCATCAGTGCGTTGGCGCCGTAGCTGACCGTGTTCGGGCCGCGAAACACCTCGATGCGCTCGATGTCTTCCATGGCCAGCGGGATATCGCTCCAGTCCACCGTGGCCAGGCCGGCACGGTACACCGAGCGGCCATCGATCAGCACCTGCATGCGTCGGGCGTCGTTGACGTTGCTGCCGTGGTAGTTGACGGTTGGCTGGTTGCCGGCGCCATAGCCGATCATCATGCCCGGCACCAGGCGCAGCAACTCGGGGATGTCGCGGGCGCCGCTGGCGCGGATCAGTTCGCTGTCGAGCACGGTCATGCTGCCCGGCACTGCCGCCGGGGATTGTTTCAGGCGAGTGGCGGTCAGAACCTGCGGCAGGTCGGTATTGTCGATGAACAAGTCATCGGCCACGGCAGGGCCACCGAGCAGGGCAGTCAGCAGGAGCAGGCGCGGGTACGGGGGCGTGCCAGGGAACACAAAGCTGCCTTGTTTCAGGAGTGAGACAGGCATGGTAACTGACCGGGCGGGTTTTGCCAGTGGGCCGTGGGGGAGGCGGGCTTGGGATGGTGGTTGGGGCGGGGGCATGTCTTCAGGGGTTCAGCGCCTGTGTAATCGAACGCCGCCCGCGCGGCGCTCGATCGCACAGGCGCCAAAAAACCCAAGGCGAACCCGAAAACCCCCACCACTGGTTCTGTAGCAGACGACCCGTATAATGTTCAGGTCGCCACTTAACTTAATGGCTCTAACGGATTGAATATGACTGAACAGCAACCTGTTGCAGTTCTGGGAGGCGGCAGCTTCGGCACCGCCGTGGCGAACCTGCTGGCAGAAAACGGTGTGCCGGTGCGCCAATGGATGCGTGACCCGGCGCAGGCCGAGGCGATGCGTGTCAACCGCGAAAACCCACGCTACCTCAAGGGCATCCGCCTGCAGGATGGCGTCGAACCGGTCAACGACCTGCTGGCGACCTTGCAGGCCAGCGACCTGATCTTCGTCGCCCTGCCGTCGAGTGCCCTGCGCAGCGTGCTCGCGCCCCACGCCGAATTGCTGCGCGGCAAGGGCCTGGTCAGCCTGACCAAGGGCATCGAAGCACAGAGCTTCAAGCTGATGAGCCAGATCCTCGAAGAAATCGCCCCCGAAGCCCGCATCGGGGTGCTGTCGGGCCCCAACCTGGCCCGTGAGATCGCCGAGCACGCGCTGACCGCCACGGTGGTCGCCAGCGAGGACGAAAAGCTCTGCCAGCAGGTGCAGGCCGTGCTGCATGGGCGTACCTTCCGTGTCTACGCCAGTAGCGACCGTTTTGGCGTCGAGCTGGGTGGGGCGTTGAAGAACGTCTACGCCATCATCGCCGGCATGGCGGTGGCGCTGGGCATGGGCGAGAACACCAAGAGCATGCTGATTACCCGTGCCCTGGCCGAGATGACCCGCTTTGCCGTCAGCCAGGGTGCCAACCCCATGACCTTCCTCGGCCTGGCCGGGGTGGGTGACCTGATCGTCACCTGTTCCTCGCCCAAGAGCCGCAACTACCAGGTGGGCTATGCGCTGGGCCAGGGCCTGAGCCTGGAGCAGGCCGTCAACCGCCTGGGCGAAGTGGCCGAAGGGGTCAATACGCTCAAGGTGCTCAAGGCCAAGGCCCAGGAAGTGCAGGTGTACATGCCGCTGGTGGCGGGCCTGCATGCGATCCTGTTCGAAGGCCGCACGCTGAACCAGGTGATCGAGCACCTGATGCGCGCCGAGCCGAAGACCGACGTCGACTTTATTTCCATCAGCGGTTTCAACTGAGCCGCACGAAGCAAGGAGCGAAACATGAACGATACCCCGGAGCGCGCCCAGCGCGAGTCGATCATCCTGCGGGTGCTGTGGATGCTGGTTTTCCTGGTGGTCTGGCAACTGGCCGAGATCCTCCTTGGCGGCCTGGTGCTGGTGCAGTTGATCTATCGCCTGGTGTACGGCGCGCCAAGCGCCAGCCTGATGAATTTCGGCGACAGCCTGAGCCAGTACCTGGCGCAGATCGGCCGATTCGGCAGCTTCCACAGCGACCAGAAACCCTGGCCGTTCGCCGACTGGCCGACGCCGCGCGCGCCTGAAGGCGAGGCGCCGCATGCCGTCGCCCCTGCGCCGCACCCGGTGCGTGACGAGGAGCCCAAGCTGTGAAGCTGTGGGTATTGCGCCACGGCGAAGCGGAGCCGCGGGCCAACAGCGATGCCGAACGCCGGCTGACCGCCCATGGCCGCGAGCAGGTGCTGCACAGCGCTGCGCGCCTGCTGGGCCAGCCATTGCAGGCGATCCTCGCCAGCCCCTATGTGCGCGCCCAGCAGACGGCGGCCCTGGTGCATGACACCCTGGGCTTCGCCGAGCCGGTGCGCACTGTGCCGTGGCTGACGCCTGACAGTGACGTGCAGCAGGTGATCGGCGAAATCGAGCGTCTGGGCCTGGAGCATGTGTTGCTGGTCAGCCATCAGCCGCTGGTGGGGACATTGGTCGGCGCGCTGGAGCATGGCCATCAACAGCGGCCGGCGGGCATGAGCACTGCCAGCTTGGCCGAGCTGGAAGGGGACTGGCCGCTGGCTGGCCTGATGACCCTGCGGGCAATCAACTCCCCGGCTTGAGCCGCCGGGGCCGCTTTGCGCCCTTGGCGACACAAGGCCGCTCCCACACGTATCGTGCTGTGTTCCAGGCCAGCGCTGTACCGGTGGATGCGGGCATGACCTGATAGCCCTCGCCGATGACCTTTCCGGACGTTGCCGAACCGCCCGGCGATACCGACAATGGGCCATCATTTGCCATCCGGATGTGGCGCCATGTCGCAGCAGATCTTCTTCGCCCATGCCAACGGTTTCCCCTCGGCCACCTACGGCAAGCTGTTCGCGGCGCTGGCACCGGACTACCAGGTGCAGCACCTGGCCCAGCACGGGCACGATCCACGCTTTCCGGTGGACGACAACTGGCAGAGCCTGGTCGATGAGTTGCTGCACCATCTGGCCCGGCAGGACCAGCCGGTATGGGGTGTCGGCCATTCATTGGGCGGTGTGCTGCACCTGCATGCGGCCCTGCGCCGCCCGGAGTACTACCGCGGGGTGGTGATGCTCGACTCGCCAGTGCTCACCCGCGCCGACCAGTGGCTGCTGCGCACTGCCAAGCGCTTCGGCTTCATCGACCGTATCACCCCGGCCGGTCGCACCTTGGGACGCCGCGAAACCTTCGGCGACCGTAACAGCGCCCGCGCTTATTTTGCCGGCAAGTCGCTGTTTCGCCATTTCGATCCCGATTGCCTGGATGCGTATGTCGAGCATGGCCTGCAGGCGATGCCGCAAGGGCTGCAACTGCGCTTCGACGTCGCAACCGAAATCAGCATCTACCGTAGCATTCCGCATACCAGCCCTGCGCCTGCGCGGCACTTGCAGGTGCCACTGGCCATGGTTCGCGGCGAGCGCAGCAAGGTCATCCGCCGCCACCATGCGCTGGCCGTGCGCGGCATGCCCAAGGGCGAATACCACAGCGTGCCGGGCGGGCACATGTTCCCGCTGGAGCGGCCGACCGACACCGCCAGCCTGATCAAGGGCCTGTTCGACCGCTGGAGCCAGGCATGAGCACGCAGGTAGAGGAAGTACGCCTGAGCCTGGGCCATATCGAACTGGCGGCGCACCTGTTCGGTCCTGCCGACGGGCTACCGGTGATCGCCCTGCATGGCTGGCTGGACAATGCCAACAGCTTCGCCCGCCTGGCACCGCGCCTGAAAGGCCTGCGCATCGTTGCCCTGGACCTGGCCGGGCACGGCTACTCCGAGCACCGGCCGCCCGGCGCCGGCTATGCCCTGGCCGATTACGCCCATGACGTGCTGCGGGTGGCCGGGCAACTGGGCTGGCAACGTTTCGCCCTGCTGGGCCATTCGCTGGGGGCAATCATTTCGGTACAACTGGCTGGCGCGTTGCCGGAACGGGTGAGCCACCTGGCTTTGATCGATGGCGTGATCCCCCCGACCGGTGCCGAGCAGGACGCCGCCGAGCGCCTGGGCATGGCCCTGCAGGCCCAACTGCGCCTGGACGACAAGCGCAAGTCGGTGTACACGACGCTCGAGCAGGGGGTAGAGGCGCGCATGAAGGGCATGGTCGCGGTCAGCCGCGAGGCTGCCGAGCTGCTGGCCCAGCGCGGCCTGATGCCGGTACCGGGCGGCTACAGCTGGCGCAGCGACAGCCGCCTGACCCTGCCATCACCGCTGCGCCTGAGTGAAACCCAGGCCATGGCCCATGTGCGCCGGGTGAGTTGTCCGGCGTGCCTGGTCGTGGCGGCCGACGGCATGCTGGCACGCCACACCGCGTTGCTGCAGCAGCTACCCTTTGAACAGGTGAAGCTGCCCGGTGGCCATCACCTGCACCTGAACGATGAGCAAGGCGCAGCGCTTGTCGCAGACTGTTTCAATCGCTTCTTTGGCTTTGCTTGACTTGCAACGGACAACTGTCGAGGCTTGGCGGGTTGAACAGGGAGACAACCATGCAATTGCCAGACATCCTGGAGCTTCACCTCGGCGCTGAGCGCCGCCTGGGTCGCCGATGAGCGCGCCTGCTGCCATTCGTTTTGCCTTTGCGGCCTGCCTGGTGATCGCCAGCCCCGTATCATGGGGCGGCAGCCTGCCAGTACCGGTGGACGCCAAGGTGGTCGAGCAGCGCCCGGCCGTGGAGCAGGAACGCGTCTACCCGCTGGGCCCACTACGCAAGATCAGCGGCCGCCTGCGGGTCGAGAACAAGGTCGAAAGCCGCGGCCAGGTCAGCTCGGTCACCTATGAGCTGCCAGTCGAGCGCACCGCCCGCGAAGCGTTCACCAGCGCGCGCGAAACGCTGCAGCGCGAGGGTGGCTACCCGCTGTTCTGGTGCCAGGGCCGCGATTGCGGCGAAGCCAGCCTGTGGGCCAACGATGTATTCGGCAATGCCCGCCTCAACGGCGGCGACGAGCAACAGGCGTTCATCCTGTTGCGCCGCTCGGCGCAGCAGGCCGACACCCTGGTCGCGCTGTACAGCGTTACCCGTGGCAACCGCCGCGCCTACCTGCATGTGGAAGAGTTCGTCGCCGGCAGCCCGCTGGGCGTACTGCTGCCGACTGCCGCCACGGTGCTGCGGGAAATGCGCGACACCGGCAAGCTCGACTACCCGGACCTCGCGGCGCCGCAAGACACCTGGGCAGACCTGCTGGCGCGCAGCCTCAACCTCGACAGCACACTGCGTGCCAGCCTCAGTGGCCCACAGGCCGAAGCCTGGCGCGAGGCGCTGGTCAAGGCGGGGGTGCGCAATAGCCGCCTCGAGGTCGGTAGCGCGCCTGGCGAAGGCCTGCACCTTGAACTGATCCGTTGAACGAGCCCGCCATGGTTAACAATGACCGCCTGTTGATCCAGATCCTGCTGCTGGCACTGCTGGGTGCCGGCCTTTGGGTGATGGCACCGTTCATTTCGGCGCTGTTGTGGGGGGCCATCCTGGCCTTTGCCAGCTGGCCGCTGATGCGCTTTCTCACGCGCGTGCTGGGTGGGCGGGAAACCCTGGCCGCCAGCCTGCTCACCAGCGCCTGGATCCTGATCGTGGCCCTGCCGCTGGTGTGGCTGGGGTTCAACCTGGCCGACCATATTCGCGATGCCACGGCGTTTGTCCGTGACGTGCAGGTCGATGGCCTGCCCGATGCCCCGGCCTGGCTGGGGGGCATCCCGTTGGTGGGCCAACGCCTGGTCAGCTGGTGGCAGTCGCTGGACCAGCAGGGCGCGGCCTTGCTGGCTTCGATCAAGCCGCACCTGGGGCAGGTGGGTAACTGGCTGCTGGCGCGCAGTGCGCAGATCGGCAGCGGCGTGCTGGAGCTGACCCTGAGCCTGGTCTTCGTGTTCTTCTTCTATCGCGACGGCCCGCGGTTGTCGGCGTTCGTCCTGCGCTTGCTGCACCGCCTGGTGGGCGAGCGCGGCGAGTACTACCTGGAGCTGGTCGCCGGCACGGTGCAGCGGGTGGTCAACGGTGTGATCGGCACGGCTGCGGCGCAGGCCGTGCTGGCCTTGATCGGCTTCCTGATTGCCGGTGTCCCCGGCGCCATCGTGCTGGGCCTGGTGACCTTCATGCTCAGCCTGATCCCGATGGGGCCGCCCTTGGCCTGGATCCCGGCCACGGCCTGGCTGGTGTGGAAAGGCGAGTATGGCATGGCGGTGTTCCTGGGCATCTGGGGCACCTTCGTCATCAGTGGCGTGGACAACGTGCTCAAGCCGTACCTGATCAGCCGTGGCGGCAACCTGCCGCTGGTGATCGTGCTGCTGGGGGTGTTTGGCGGCTTGCTCGCCTTTGGCTTCATCGGGTTGTTCATCGGGCCTACCTTGCTGGCCGTGGGGTATAGCCTGTTGCTGGACTGGAGCCGGAATTCGGGGCAGGTGCAGTCCTAGTTCGCCTTGAGATGTTTGTCGCCCGTGGGATCGAGCGCCGCCGTGCGGCGCATCGCGGATAAATCCGCTCCTACAAACGAGGTCGGTGCAGGCAACACGTGACTTGATCTTTACGCATTCTTTATCTTGATCGCGGCCCCTCGATCTCGCCCCTTTACGCCTCTCCCTCGGACAATTCCCCCAAAGCGGCCCAAGCCGCACCACGGGGAGAACCACACATGAACGTGCTCGACGGGCTGTCACTGCTGCTGGCAGTGGCATTGGCGTTTTATCTGCTGGTGGCGCTGCTGCGCGCCGATCGCAGCTAGGGAGCGGCCATGCACAGTTACGATTTCGCCTTGCTCCTGGCTTTTTTCGCCATCGTGCTGCTACCGGCACCCTGGCTCGGGCGGTTCTATTACAAGGTCATGGAGGGCCAGCGGACCTGGCTGTCCCCGGTGCTCGGCCCGGTCGAGCAGGCCTGCTACCGGCTGGCGGGAGTGCGCAGCAGCCAGGAACAGACCTGGCGGCAGTACAGCCTGGCCCTGCTGGCCTTCAACCTGGCCGGGTTCCTGCTGCTGTTCACTGTGTTGCTGCTGCAGGGCTACCTGCCACTCAATCCGCAGCACCTGCCCGGCCAGGAATGGTCGCTGGCGTTCAACACCGCCGTCAGCTTCGTCACCAACACCAACTGGCAGGCCTACAGCGGTGAAGCGTCGGTCAGTTACCTGAGCCAGATGCTCGGCCTGACCGTACAGAACTTCGTCAGCGCCGCCACCGGCCTGGCCGTGCTGGTTGCCCTGTGCCGTGGCATCGCCCGGCGCAGCGCGACGACGCTGGGCAACTTCTGGGTCGACATGACCCGTGCCACCCTCTATGGCCTGCTGCCGCTGTGCCTGCTGCTGGCATTGCTGCTGGTGTGGCAGGGTGTGCCGCAGACCCTGGCCGATTACGCCCACGCCGTCACCCTGCAGGGCAGCGAACAGACCATCCCGCTGGGCCCGGCCGCCAGCCAGATCGCCATCAAGCAACTGGGTACCAACGGCGGTGGCTTCTTCGGCGTCAACTCGGCGCACCCGTTCGAGAACCCCACGGCCTGGAGCAACCTGTTCGAGGTGGCGTCGATCATCCTCATTCCGGCGGCGCTGGTGTTCACCTTTGGCCACTACGTGAAGGATCTGCGTCAGAGCCGCGCCATCCTCGCCTGCATGCTGGCCCTGTTCCTGATCGGCGGCAGCACGGCGTTGTGGTCCGAGTATCAGCCCAACCCGGCCCTGGACAGTGCGCAGGTCCAGCACAGCGCGCCGCTGGAGGGCAAGGAAAGCCGCTTCGGCACCACCGGTTCGGTGCTGTGGACGGTGACCACCACCGCCGCCTCCAACGGTTCGGTCAACGCCATGCACGACAGCCTCAACCCCCTTACCGGGATGGTGGCGATGGTCAACATGATGGTCGGCGAGGTGATCTTCGGCGGCGTTGGTGCAGGGCTGTACGGCATGCTGCTGTTCGTGTTGATCGCGGTGTTCCTGGCGGGGCTGATGATTGGCCGTACCCCGGAATACCTGGGCAAGAAGCTGCAGGCCCGCGAGGTGCAACTGCTGGTGGCGACCCTGCTGGTGATGCCGGTCGGCGTGCTGGTGCTCGGGGCCATCGCTGCCAGCCTGCCTGGCCCGGCGGCTGCGGTGAGCAACCCCGGTGCGCATGGTTTCAGCCAGTTGCTGTACGCCTACACCTCGGGTGCCGCCAACAACGGCTCGGCCTTTGCCGGCTTCGGTGCCGGCACAGTGTTCCACAACCTGATGATCGGCCTGGCCATGCTCATCGGCCGCTTTGGCTACATTCTGCCGGTGCTGGCCCTGGCCGGCAGCCTGGCGGCGAAGAAAAGCGCGCCCCTGGGGCTGAACAGCTTCCCCACCCATGGCCCGCTGTTCACCGGCCTGCTGCTGGTGACCATCCTGCTGGTCGGCGGCTTGACCTTCCTGCCGGCCCTGGCCCTTGGGCCAATCGCCGAACACCTGAGCCTGGGTTTTTGAGGATCGACCATGAACATGCCCATTTCTGAAGTACAAACCCGCCACAGTGCCAAGGACCAGACCCGCTTCGCCGCGCTGTGGCGCCCGGCGCTGGTGCAGGCATTCGTCAAGCTCGACCCGCGTCAGCTCAAGCGCTCGCCGGTGATGCTGGTGGTCGCCCTGACGGCGTTGCTGACCACCGTCCTGTGCGCCGTGCCTGGCAGCGGCGTCAGCACCGGTGTGGCCGTGCAGATCGCCCTGTGGCTGTGGTTCACGGTGTTGTTCGCCAACTTCGCCGAAGCCCTGGCCGAAGGCCGTGGCAAGGCCCGCGCCGATAGCCTCAAGGCTGGTAGCCAGGGCCTGACCGCCCAACGGCGCAAGCGCGACGGCAGCTACGAAACCGTCGCGGCCAGCGCGCTGCGCAAGGACGATGTGGTGCGGGTGGTAGCTGGCGAGATGATCCCCGGTGATGGCGAGGTGCTCGAAGGTATCGCAGCGGTCAACGAGGCCGCCATTACCGGCGAGTCGGCGCCAGTGATCCGCGAGTCCGGTGGCGACCGCTCGGCAGTGACCGGCAATACCCGGCTGGTCTCCGACTGGCTGTTGATCCGGATCACCAGCAACCCGGGCGAATCGACCCTCGACCGCATGATTGCCCTGGTCGAAGGCGCCAAGCGGCAGAAGACCCCGAACGAGATCGCCCTCGACATCCTGCTGATCGGCCTGACCCTGATCTTCCTGATCGTGGTGGTGACCCTGCAGCCATTCGCCCACTTCGCCGGAGGCAGCCTGCCGCTGATCTTCCTCGCCGCGCTGCTGGTGACGCTGATCCCCACCACCATCGGCGGCCTGTTGTCGGCCATCGGCATTGCCGGCATGGACCGGCTGGTGCGGCTGAACGTGATTGCCCGCTCCGGGCGTGCTGTGGAAGCGGCCGGTGACGTGCACACGCTGATGCTCGACAAGACCGGCACCATCACCTTCGGCAACCGCCGCTGCAGCGCGCTGCATGCCGCCCCGGGCGTCACCGCCCGTGAGCTGGGGGAGGGCGCCTTGCTGGCGTCGCTGGCCGACGACACCGCCGAGGGCAAGTCGATCGTCGAGTACCTGCGCCAACTGCATGACTTCATCGAACCGGCTGCTGGGCAATTCGAGGCCGTGGCGTTCAGCGCCGAGACGCGCCTGTCGGGCATCGACTTCCAGCAGCACCGCTACCGCAAGGGCGCTGTCGATGCCGTGCTGGCCTTCGTCGGCATGCAACGCCTGGAAATGCCGCCCGCGCTGGCCCGGGAAGTGGAGCGCATCGCCCAGAGCGGTGGCACGCCGTTACTGGTGTGCCTGGACAAGCGCCTGCTCGGTGTGATCCACCTCAAGGACGTGGTCAAGCCCGGTATTCGCGAGCGCTTCGCCGAGCTGCGCAAGCTTGGCATCCGCACGGTGATGGTCACCGGCGACAACCCGCTGACCGCTGCCGCCATTGCCGCCGAGGCCGGCGTGGATGACGTGCTGGCCGAGGCCACGCCGGAGAAGAAGCTGGCCCGCATTCGCCAGGAGCAGAACGACGGCCGCCTGGTGGCCATGTGCGGCGACGGCGCCAACGACGCCCCGGCACTGGCCCAGGCTGACGTGGGCATGGCCATGAACGACGGCACCCAGGCCGCGCGCGAGGCGGCCAACATGGTCGACCTGGACAGCGACCCGACCAAGCTGCTGGACGTGGTCCAGGTCGGCAAGGAGCTGCTGGTCACCCGCGGTGCGTTGACCACCTTTTCCATCGCCAACGACGTGGCCAAGTACTTCGCCATCCTGCCGGCGCTGTTCGCTGCCATCTACCCGCAGCTGGGCGTGCTCAACCTGATGCACCTGGCCAGCCCGCAGAGCGCGATCCTCTCGGCCATCGTGTTCAACGCGCTGATCATCATCGTGCTGATCCCGCTGGCGCTGCGCGGGATACGGGTGCAGGCCGCGAGTGCCGCGCACCTGCTGCGGCGCAACCTGCTGATCTACGGCCTGGGCGGCATTGTCGTGCCGTTTGCCGGGATCAAGCTGATCGACCTGCTGCTCAATGCCCTGCACCTGGTCTGAGGAGGCCGCCATGAATGCTTATGTCCGCCCGGCGTTGAGCCTGGCCTTGTTGATGACCGTGCTGACGGGCGCGCTGTATCCGCTGGCGGTGACCGGCATTGCCCAGCTGGCATTCCCCAGCCAGGCCAACGGCAGCCTGGTACGCGATGACCAGGGCCAGGTGCGCGGTTCGGCGTTGATCGCCCAGGATTTCCAGGGTGATGGCTGGTTCCATTCGCGCCCTTCGGCGGGTGCCTTCGCCACCGTGGCCAGCAGTGCAAGCAACCTGTCGCCGAGCAACCCGGCGCTGGCGGAGCGGGTCAAGGGTGATGCGGCAGCGCAGTATCAGGCGCAGCAGGGGGCGGTGCCTCTGGCGCTGCTGACCACTTCGGGCAGTGGCCTCGACCCGCACCTGCCACCGGAAGCCGTGGCCTACCAGATTCCACGGGTGGCGGCGGCGCGGCAACTGCCGGTAGAGCGCTTGCAAGGCTTGCTCGAAGAAGCCACCCTGCAGCCATTGGTTGGCCCGCCGGTGGTCAATGTGCTGGCGTTGAACCAGGCCTTGGAAAACCTCAGCCATTGATAGATGACTTGAGGGGCTAGCAGGGACCCTGTGGGAGCGGGTTCACCCGCGAATGCGATAGTGGCGCCACCATCGTATTCGCGGGTGAACCCGCTCCCACAGGTACGGTGTTTGTCCCTGAATTTGCTGCTTGCTGGAAATAGCAAAGGATGAAAGATGAGTGACTCCACCCGCGCAGACGCGCTGTTGGCTACCCTCGCGCAAACCGGCCGCGGCCGGTTGAAGGTGTTCCTCGGCGCCGCCCCCGGCGTCGGCAAGACCTTCGCCATGCTCCAGGCCGCCCACGCCCAGCAACGCCAGGGCGTGCAGGTAGTGGCCGGGGTGGTCGAAACCCACGGCCGCGCCGAAACCGAGGCGCTGCTCGGTGGCCTGCAGCAGCAGCCGCTGCTGCGTAGCCAGTATCGCGGCGTCACCCTCGAGGAAATGGACCTGGATGGCTTGCTGAAGGCCGCGCCAGCCCTGGTGCTGGTCGACGAACTGGCGCACACCAACGCGCCCGGCAGTCGCCACGCCAAGCGCTGGCAGGACGTTCAGGAACTGCTGGCCGCCGGCATCGACGTGTACACCACGGTCAACGTCCAGCACCTGGAAAGCCTCAACGACAAGGTCCGCGACATCACCGGCGTGCAGGTGCGCGAAACCCTGCCGGACTGGGTGCTGCAGGAAGCTTTCGAACTGGTGCTGATCGACCTGCCACCGCGTGAACTGCTCGAGCGCCTGCGCGAAGGCAAGGTGTACGTGCCCGAGCAGGCGCGCGCCGCCATCGACGCGTTCTTCTCGCAAACCAACCTCACCGCCCTGCGTGAGCTGGCCATGCAAACTGCCGCTGCGCAGGTGGATGCCGACCTGGCGCATGGCTATCGGCAACGCGGGCAGGAGGCGCCGGCGCTGCGCGGGCGCCTGCTGGTGGGGGTGGATGGCGACGACCAGGCCGAACGCCTGGTGCGCCATGCCAGCCGGGTGGCGCAGCGCCGCCACCTGCCGTGGAGCCTGGTGCACGTGGACAACGGCCGTCTGCGCGATGAAACCGCGCGGCAGCGCCTGCTGGCGGCCCAGCAACTGGCCGAGCGCCTGGGTGGAGAAGTGGTGCTGTTGCGCGCCGGCGAAGTGGCGGGCACATTGATCCAGCATGCCGCCGAGCGGCGCGCCAGCCTGGTGCTGGTCGGACAGTCGCGCAACCGCCTGCGCCGGCGCCTGTTCGGTGCCGGCGTGGCCGCGCGCCTGCTGCGTGAAAGCCACGGCCTGGAAATCAACGTGCTCGACCGTGACGTGCAGCCGCAGGCGCCGCGTCTGGCGGTGCGGCAGGTGTGGGTCTGGCGCCATTACCTGCTGGCATTGCTGGCGACCATCCTGGCGGCGGGCCTGGCCTGGGCGGTGTCGAGCGTGCTGGCGCTGCCCAATATCTCGCTGGTATTCCTCGCCGCCGTGTTGCTGGTGGCGGTGCGCAGCAGCCTCGGGCCCGCCCTGGCCTGTGCCGCGCTGTCGTTCCTGACCTACGACTTCCTGTTCATCCCGCCCAACTTCTCGTTCACCATCCAGCGCGAAGAAGACGTGCTGACCTTGCTGTTCTTCCTGCTGATGGCCGCGCTCACCGGCAACCTGGCCGCGCGCCAGCGCCGCCAGTTGCAGGCGCTGCGCGAGACCCAGGCGCAGACCAGCCAGCTGCTCGACCTGTCGCGCCGGCTGACGGTGGCCACCGACCGCCAGGCGGTGCTCAACGCTGCCGCGCAGTACCTGGACGGCTGGCAGGATGCGCAGGTATGCCTGCTGGAGCGCAATGCCGAAGGCCAGCTGCAGGTGGCCACTGGCATCGCCCAGGCCTTCAGCGACACCGAACGTGCTGCGGCCGAATGGGCCTGGCAGCATGGCCAGGCCGCCGGCCATGGCAGCGATACCCTGCCCAATGGCCGCTGGTGGTGGTGGCCGCTGGCGGTGGATGAACAGCCCCTGGCCTTGCTCGGCGTGCGTTCACGTTCCGGCCAGCCGCTCAGCGATCCGCGCCGGCGCTTGTTGACTGCCCTGGGCCAGCCGCTGGCCCAGGCCCTGGCCCGCGCGCGCCTGGCCGAACAGCTGGAGGCCGCACGCCTGCATGGCGAAACCGAGCAACTGCGCAGCGCCTTGCTCGCCTCGGTGTCGCACGACCTGCGTACCCCGTTGACGGCCATGCGCGGCAGCATCGACAGCCTGCTGGCGCTGGGCGAGGCGATTCCGCTCGCAGACCGTCGCGAACTGCTGGAGGGTACCCGCAATGAGGCGGAGCGCCTCGACCGCTATATCCAGAACCTGCTGGACATGACCCGCCTGGGCCATGGTGGCCTCAAGCTGGCCCGTGACTGGGTGGCCCCGGCCGACATCGTCGGCAGCGCGCTCAACCGCCTGCGCGTGGTGCTGGCACCGCTGCGCGTGCACACCGATGTGCCGGCCGAGCTGCCGTTGCTGTTCGTGCATGCGGCGCTGATCGAACAGGCGTTGGTCAATGTGCTGGAAAATGCCGCGCGCTTCTCGCCCGCCAATGGTCGGCTGGAACTGCAGGTGGCGGTGCGCGAGGCCCAGTTATGCTTCGCCGTCAGCGACCAGGGGCCGGGCATTCCGGTAGCCGAGCGCGACAAGATCTTCGACATGTTCTATACCGCAGCCCGCGGTGACCGTGGCGGGCAGGGCACCGGCCTGGGCTTGGCCATCTGCCAGGGCATGATCGGCGCGCACGGTGGGCAGATCCAGGTTGGCGAAGGCATCGATGGCCAGGGCACCTGCATCACTTTATGCTTGCCGCTGCCCCCTCAACCTGAAGCCGAAAGCGAAACCCCATGAGCCAGTCCGCTACTCTTCTGGTCATCGACGATGAACCGCAGATCCGCAAGTTCCTGCGCATCAGCCTGGCTTCGCAAGGCTACAAAGTGCTCGAGGCCGCCACCGGCAGCGAAGGGCTGGCCCAGGCGGCGCTGGGCAAACCCGACCTGGTGGTGCTCGACCTCGGCCTGCCGGACATGGACGGCCAGCAGGTGCTGCGTGAACTGCGGGAGTGGAGTGCGGTGCCGGTGCTGGTGTTGTCGGTGCGTGCCAGTGAGGTGCAGAAGGTCGATGCGCTGGATGGCGGTGCCAATGACTATGTGACCAAGCCGTTTGGTATCCAGGAATTCCTCGCCCGGGTGCGTGCCTTGCTGCGCCAGGTGCCGCAGGCCGGCGGCTCGGAGATCGCCGCCAGCTTCGGGCCGCTGACCGTGGACTTCGCCTTTCGCCGGGTGACCCTGGACGGGGTAGAGGTGGCATTGACGCGCAAGGAATATGCACTGCTGGCGCAACTGGCCGGGCACCCGGGGCGGGTGATTACCCAGCAGCAGCTGCTCAAGGACATCTGGGGGCCGACCCACGTGGATGACACCCATTACCTGCGGATCGTGGTGGGCCACTTGCGGCAGAAGCTGGGCGATGATCCCACCGCGCCACGGTTCATCATCACCGAGGCGGGGGTCGGGTACAGGTTGGTAGCGCCAACTGCCTGAGCGTGGGAGCAGCGGGTGATAGTGGCTTGTGCTGGCTGTCGCGCCCATCCGGCAGGCTGGAACCCCTTGGTTCAGGGCGCTGTTCTCGACTCCAGATCCATTTCTGCTGGCCACACGACCCTAGGCGCCAGGCGCAGGGCGAATTCACACCAGAGCACATCGTTATGGTCCTTCGGCTCGCCGGGGGGCGGGAGGGCTGAAGGGCCTTGTTGCATGTAAGTGCAGATATAGGCCCAGGCATGTTGGTCAGCTCCCATTGTACTCAGGCGAAACCGGTCGATGACGTTGTTCGTACCTGGCGCGACGATGGACAGCATGACACCCGATTTGTAAATAACTCCGCCGCTTGGCAGGACGCCGATTTGTGACCAGCGTTCGGCGCGGACTTGGGACCAGTCGTAGCAAACAGTTTCGACTTTCCAGGACCCCAATGGCTTCCACCAACAATACTTGAAGTTATAGGCATAGATCTTTCTTCGTGCTCGGTTAAAACGAAGTGGTTCATCTCGTGGAGGAGATATGCTAATCCGCAGGAAAAAGATGGATGCCCATATTTCGCATGCGAACAACAGGAGGTCAATGAGCAGGAGTGAAAAATCTTGTTGTGTAAAACTGGATATAACTAGGCTGAGTTGAAGTGCGGAGAGTGCGATAATTGGGAGTGTAAGAATAATCAATATTTCTCTAGCTGCACCCAGTGTCCGTGGGATCTCAAGGTAAGTTGGGTCTTGGTGGTTTGCACTTTGGCTACCCAAGCTGGCTTCGATAGTAGGAGGGATGGTCGGGTGGGGGAGATCTTCCTTCCAGCCTGTGCATGGCGGATTAAGGAGCGGACGCTTCATTGGAAATAGACTCTTGAGGGGCTGCTTCAGGGAGCGGTTCGCGATTCAAGGTCCATGTCGACCGGCCAGTTCACCTTGGGAGCCAGACGCAGGGCGAATTCACACCAGAGCACGTCGTCATGGTCCTTCGGTTCGCCGGGGGGCGGCAGGGCTGATGGGCCTTTTTGCATATAGGTGCAGATATATGCCCAAGTATGCTCGTCTGCCATGATGCCCAAAGGGAAACGGTCGATGACGTTGTTCGTGCCTGGTGCGACGATTGATAACATGACCCCCCACTTGATAACGAACCCTCCGTTCGGCAGGGCGCCATTTTGTGACCAGCGTTCTGCGCGAACTTGGGACCAGTCGTAAGACACTGTTTCGACTTTCCAGGTCGCGAATGGGTTCCACCAACAGTATTTAAAATTATATGCATACATCTTTCCGCGTTGGCGATTGAAGCGAATGGGTTCGTCTCGAGGAGGGGATAAACTTACTCGGAGGCCAATGATAAACATCCATATTCCGCATGCGGAAGCTAGTATGTTCAGGAATGTATTTTCAAAATCTCGGTATTCTAAGCTTGAAGGTATAAGGCTGAGTGGGAATAAGCTAATTGCGACAGTGGGAAATGCTAGAAAAGCCGTTATTTCCCTTGCCCAACCTAACGTTCTGGGTAGCTCGAGGTAGACCAGGTCTTGGTGGTTTGGGTTCTGACTGCCCAAGCTGGTTTCAATTGTAGGGGGGATGTCAGGGTAGGGGAGATCTTCTATCCAGCCTTTGCAGGGTGGATTAAGGAGTGGGCGGGGCATTAGAATAGACTCCTCAGCGAGGATAGATTATTTTCTTTTGCTGTAACCTTTGCGTAAAGCGACTGGTCGTTTTTGTTGGGCCAGTAGGTGAGTGTTAATTCAATCGATTTTGCATTATGATTTTCAAGTAAAGGGATTGAGTTGCTAATGTGGAGGGTTTTGTGGGTGGTTTTCAGTTGTAATTGGTCGTTGATGACTTTAGGATTGGCAAAGGTGTTTGTTGTTTCTTCGGGGGTGTATTCAATTATTTTAGGGCGTGAACTGTTGCTATAAAGGTGAAATGGCTGCCGGGCAAGGCCTGCCGGGTATACAGTCAGTTGCCATTTGAAATGTGCATCTTCTGGATTGAAATTAGGCAAGCTGATGTGCAAGTCAAGTACGAAGCCTGCCGCGACAGCAGAGCCATCGCCGATTAAAGTTCCAGTTTGCTCTTGTATATGAGCGTTTTGAGATATTTGAAATCTGGTTTCGATAGAGGTTTTGGCCATAATTCCCAGAGCTGCCGCATGCAGTGCGCCAATCGAGGTGTCGAGGTCTCTTGAATCTACCCATCGTCGATGGGTTTCTGGTATTCCCCATCTACTATGTCGAGACCAAAGTTCTAACAATGAGGACTCTTGACTTTTGGCATCCATCGCCAGCGCATAGGCGGCCAAGCCAAAGATAATTGCAACGCCCAAGGGGCCGAGTAGCGAGCTTGCGAATAGTGCGGAGTAAATCCCGGAAAAGGCGGAGACAGCGGCAAACGCTGCCGCCTGTGCGTACTTGTGACCGGAAGAACTGTCCCCTTGGCGATCAGCCCGAACGTGCGCATTCACATACTGCGCTGCATCCATGACACCCGCGAGCGCGGTAATGGCACCGCCATACCTGGCCAGGTTCTTTCCCAGTGTTGCCTCAGTTACCGTCCCAGGCCACGGTATTTTCGGGCGTACTACCGCGACGACACCCCCAGCCACTTCAACCCCAACCCCCAACACCCCAAGCGACGAAGACCAGATCGCCGCCAGCGCTTCCGGGTTGTTCTGATGCGTTTCCTGCAACGCCCGATAGTTCCTGCCCAGGCTGTCCTGGTGAAACCACAGGCTGCCCAGGGCAAACAGCAAGCCGACGCTGCCGCCACTGGCGGCGGCATCGCGCAGGCTGCGCATGGCGTCGCTGGCCACGCTTTGCGCGGCCAGCGAGCTGATCTTCAACCCCTCCGTGACCTGTGTACGCAGCGTACCCGCACCTATCGCGATATTCCGTACCAGCGCCCCGACACCACCGGCTGCCCCTTCGCGCAACTGCGCCAGCCGCGCCTGCAGCGTCTCGGCGCTTTCGAACGTCCACAGCACCACCTCGATCATCTGGTTGCGATTGCCCGGCGCGGTGATATTGATCGCCCCGCTCAGCACCATGGCCCGCACCTTGCGCCCCAGGGGATCGCGGAACTGCTGGTCGACCTGCTGCAAGAACGCCTCGGTGCGTGCCTGCACGGCCTCGTCGAGCAGGCTCATGTATTCACCCAGGGTCAGCGAGAGCCGGAACGGGGTCACCTGCTGCCCGGCGAACAGTGCCAACGCCGAGCGGTGCACGTGGCCGATCAGCCTCTTGGCCCGCTCACTGAGGTGCTGGCTGAGTGCGTTCCCCGCACTGTTGGTCGCGCCCAGCAACTGGCCGACGGCATCCTGGATCGGCTTGATCATCAACAGCTGGCCGTCGCCAGTCCCGGCGATGCCCTTGATGATGTCGTGCACCTTGCCGAAGTCGTCGCCGGACAGCGCAGCGACCACCTGCTGCATCAGGCCCTGGTGCTTGGCCAGCAGCGCCTGGTACAGCAGGCTCTGGTCATCTTCCAGCAGCTGCTGCCAGACATGCTGGGTCAGCCCGAGCGGCTGGCCTTGCTCGGGCAGGGCTTCAGTAGGGCCACCGGCCAGGCAGGCCGCCATCATCTGGATGAAATACTCGACCGAGACAGGATCTGTCGCGTCATAGTCGAAGTAACCGATCTGCTGAAACGCGCTCGCAGCGTAGTGCCGTGCATACAGCTCGCCGACCTGGTCGATCATCGACTGCCAGCGCTTCAGTTCACGGTCGTAATCGGCCTGGAACGCGGCGCGGGCGCTTTCGTCGTAACGCTCTTCCAGGCGTTCGCGGGCTTCCTGCTGTTTGCGCGCGATGTTGCGTTCGCTCCTTGTCTCGATGTCCACCGCCGGCAGAGGCGCCTTGCCGGCCAGCGGGCTGTGGTTCCATTGCTCGACCTCGCGCGCCTCGCGCCGTGCGTCCTCGGCACCCTGCGCGGCGGCGCTGGCGGCGTGCAGCTCGCGGATGCCCAGCAGCGCCTGCGAGGTGAAGTATTCGAAGTGCCGCTGCGGCTGCGCGCGCCATTCCTGCATGGCCTGGACCCAGCCCGTGCGTTGTGCATTCAGCTCCATCACCAGGCCGACCGGGTCGGGCACTGTCAGCGCCAGGATGCCGTTGGGCAGTTGCTCGCGCTGGATGGCGTTGCGCACCTGGACGCGGGTTTCGTGCCAGCGCCCCAGGCGGCTGTAGAAGCCATGCACGCTGGCATACCTGGCGGAGGAAAACGTCGAGAACTCCAGCACATCCTCCAGGCCGAAGCGGAAGCTGTCGGTCATGGCGATGCCGAGGCTGGCAGGGTCGTTGCGCGCGGTGTCCAGGTCCACCTCGACAAAGCGGGCGAGGGTGCCCGGGTCTGCGCTGGCGATGCCTTGCCGGTAGCGGTCGAGGACCGCCCGCGGCCAGGGGTCGTTGGCGAAGGCGATCCAGGCTTTGCGGTAGCGCAGGGTATCGATGTTGATGAACGGGGCGATGATGTCATGGCCCTCGGTGGCGCACCACTTGGGCAATGGCCTGGGTGGCGCCAGGGGCATCTGCGACACCGGGAAGCGCTGCAGGGTCCCGGCTGCCGCGACCTCGTAGGCTTGCCAGATTTCCTGGTCGAGCAGCACGTAGACGTAACCCTGGCGCAGCAGGCGCAACTGGTCGGTGTGCATCGGGTGGAAGGTGATCTCGCTGTCTTCCGCCAGGCGATAGGGACGCTCGCTATCCGGGCGCGGGGCGTAGGCTTGGCGCAGCAGCAGGATCGGCAGGCCGAGCCGTCCGCAGGCATTGCAGTGGCCGTAGGTGTTGGGGATCTCTTCCTGCATGGCGATGTGGATGGCCTTGCTGATGCTCATGAGTAACTCCTTGCCTGCGGCAAAGCCGCGACGATGTGCGACCAGGTGCGGTCGTCGTAGCTGGCGAAGCGGGCTGCCAGGCATCGCTCGCCGGCAGCCGCCTGTGCCACATCGCGCTGGATGGTCGGGTGCTGCAGGAGCAGTGGGTGAATCATGAGCAGGTGCAGGCACATGCACTGGAGATCGGCGCGGTCGCGCAGGCCTTGTCTGAAGGCTTTGAGGATCAGGTTCATGGCATGGGCGGGCGCGTGGTCCGGCAAACCCGCTACGCCTGAGAAGCGCCAGGGCGCGTAGGTGTGCTGCACGGCATTCAGGCGACGCCAGGCAGCGAGCAGCTGAATGATCTGCGGTGCGACGTGCTGGGTCGCCCTCACGGCTTCGGGGACGACCAACTCGCCAGCCAATGGCTGCCGTTCAAACACCGCGCAACTGCCACAGCCATCCGGGTGTAGCCAGCTACGAATGGGCCCGAGCACCTCGGCTGCGTTTCGCATGATCACGCGCAGCAAGGCCAGGCGCACAGGCTGGAACCAGGCCGTGATGCCATGCGGTGGCGGTTGATGCAGCACCTGGCATTGCTGGCTGATGTGCCGGCCGATGAGGGCGGCGGGTTGCTCGCTGAGCAGCCAGCCACACACATGGTGCCAGGTGGCCGTTGCCTCCCGTGCGGCGCAGGTCGCGCTGAGGGCGGCCAGGGCTGGGGGCACTGAGCCAGGTTTGGCGAGCCGGACCAGGGCTGGCCAGTATTGCCGGTCCTGGACCAGCCCGGAGCAGTCGATATGGGTTATGGCTTCACTGCCTAGCGCGTCGATGAGGGCCGGAATGCTCAAGGGGTGCTCGGGCGGACACCCGGCAAACGGGTCGAGCAGAAGATAGAGGGCTTCTTCTGGACTGCGCTGCCGGGTGGCGAAGTCATGGAGGCGCTGTGGGTAGCGAGTGGCCGTTTCTGCCTGGCTCTGCATGTGAAATTCCTTTTCGGCTAGTGCACCTTGAATGGCGTCCGCTGGGAGGGCAGAACACTAGCGAGGAATCAATTCGCAGGGGAGGTTAGGGCGTCCCAAAAGCTTGTAGGAAGTTTCGCTTCTTGCATTTTCAGTGGTTTTGGAGGCTGCCGACCCAGCCACAGTCAGGCCCGCGGCGGCTCCTTCTCGAACAGCTGGCGCATGACCTCCAGGTAGCGCCTTGCACCCAGCCCCAGCGGGCGCGGCTTGACCCAGATGATGTCGACCCACAACCGTAGGCGGCTGGCCATGTTGTCGAAGCGCACTTCCGCCAACGCACCCGACGCAATCAGCGGTTCCACCAGCGGCTGCGGCAGGTAGGCCCAGCCCAGGCCGGACTGCACCAGGTCCAGCGTGGCCAGGTAGCTGTCGGTCAGCCAGATGCGCCGCGACAGCACCATGCGCGGGTCCGAGCCGGTAGCCTTTCCCGAGGCCACGATGATCTGCCGTTGTTCGGCGAACACCTCTTCAGGCAGCGGTGTGGCGCTGTTCTGCCCGGCCGGATGGCGCGGTGAAGCGACGGCCACCAGCAGTTGGCTGCCAGCCTCCAAAAACGACTCGCGCTCGTCGATGCCGGGCCGCTCGAACACCAGCGCCAGTTGCACGCTGCCGTCATGCAGCAGGCGAATGGCCTCGGTCTGGGTGGCCGAGCGCACCTCGATCTCCAGGCTGGGGAATTCCTCGGCGAGGATTTCCAGTGGCTGGCTCCAGCGGCCGGTCTGCAGCTCGGGCGCCATGGCAATGGTCAGGCGTTTCTCCAGGCCCTTGTGCAGCTGCAGGGCCTGCGCGTCGAGCAGGTTGAGCTGGCACATCACCTGCCTGGCCTGGGGCTCCAAGGCCAGGGCGGCACTGGTCGGCAAGGCCTTGCGCGTGGCCCGGTCGAACAGCACCAGATCGAGCTCCGCTTCCAGCTGGGCGATCGCCATGCTCACGGCGGAAGGCACGCGCCCCAGCTTGCGCGCGGCGGCGGAGAACGAACCCGCCTCCAGCACGGCGAGGAAGATAGCCAAGGAGTCGCTGCTGAAAGCCATGTCGGCAAACCTGATGAACGGGCCGGAAATTATGACCACTCGCCGGCCCGCTTGACAGCCCCCTTACAGGCCTTCGCCCAGCACCCGGTCGATGCTGTCGACAAAGTAGTCGACGCTTGCCCGGGTAGTGCACATCGGTGGCTTGATCTTGAGGATGTTCAGGTAATCGCCGGTCGGCTGCATGAAAATGCCCAGGTCACGCAGGCGGTCGCACAGCGCCATGGTTTCCTCGGTGGCCGGCTCCAGCGTTTCGCGGTCGCGCACCAGTTCCAGCCCCAGGTAGAAGCCCGAGCCATGCGCGGCGCCGGCCAGCGGGTGCTTGTCCACCAGCGCTTGCAGACGTGCCTTGAAGTAGCGCCCGGTGTCGCGGGCGTTGTCCCACAGGCCTTCTTCCTGCATCACGTCCAGCACCGCCATGCCGATGCGGCAGCTGACCGGGCTGCCGCCGGCCGAGGAGAAGAAGTAGCCCTCGGCTTCCAGGGCCTCGGCAATTTCGCGGCGGGTGATGACCACGCCAAGCGGCTGGCCGTTGCCCATGCCCTTGGCCATGGTGATGATATCGGGCACCACGCCCTGTTCCTCGAAGCCCCAGAAGTACTCGCCCAGGCGGCCATAACCGACCTGTACTTCGTCGGCAATGCATACCCCGCCGCGGGCGCGGACTTTGGCATAGGCCTCGCGCAGGTAACCGGCCGGCAACGCGATGCCCCCGGCGTTGCCATATACCGGCTCGCAGATGATGCCTGCCAGTTGGCGGCCACGGGCGTCGAGGTCGGCCAGCTTGGCGTCGACATCGCGCAGGTACTGCGCGGCACTGTCGGCACCGCGGAAGCGGCCGCGGAAGGTGTTCGGCGCTTCCACCGGGTGCACCCAGTCCGGGCGGGTTTCCAGAGCCTGCGGGTTGTCGGCGATCGAAGTGGAGATGGCATCGGTGGCCACCGACCAGCCATGGTAGGCCTCCAGCACGCTGAGGATGTCGCGCCCGCCGCTGTAGGCCCAGGCCAGGCGAATGGCCAGGTCGTTGGCTTCGGTGCCGCTGTTGACCATGAACACCCGGTCGAAGCCTGCGGGTGCCAGCGCCAGCAGGCGTTCGGAGAACTCGCTGATGGCCGCATAGTGGAAGCGCGAGTTGGTGTTCAGCAGCGACCACTGCCGCGCCGATTCGGCGACCATGCGCGGGTGGCCGTGGCCCAGCACGGCGACGTTGTTGAGCATGTCCAGGTAGGAGCGGCCTTGCATGTCGATCAGGTAGTTGCGCCAGCCGCGCTCGATGTGCGGCGGTTGCGCGTAGTAGTGCTTCTGCGAGCGGGCGAAGCTGGCGTCGCGGCGGGCCAGCAGGGCCTGCGGGTCCGGCAGCGGTTCGGCATCGCAGTCGAAGCCCAGCAGCGCCGCTGGCGACGGGCACAGGGCCAGCCAGGCCGGGGCATGCGACGGGGTGGCGAAGAACGGCGGCTGGATGCTGCTGTCCAGGCACAGCTGCACGCTGAGGAAGCCACAGCTGCTACCCAGCGACTGGCCTTTGTCCACGACCTGGCCATCGGCGGGGGCGCCTTCCAGGCCTTGCAGCCACAAGCTCCAATGCGTGCTGCGCAGGCAGCCACGGCTGTCACCATGGCGCTGCCAGGTGCCGGCTTCCGGTGCCTGCACCAGGCTGCCATTGGGCACATGCAATTCGACGCCGAGGGCGCAGGTGGCGGGCTGTTCGGGGCGATCGACATGGGTTTGCGACAGGCGATACTGGCCGTGCAGGCTGCAGGCCGGGGCTGGCTGCGCGCTCAGCAGGTGCTGGTCGAAGCCCGGTTGCTCCCAGTTGCCCGCCTGGTAATGCACGCTGAGCACGCCGAGGTCTACGCGCGTGACGGGCTGTTCATTCAGCTCCGGAAGCAGGGGCGCGCAGGCGCTCAGGTCCGGCGTGGCAGGTTGCAGCCCCGCTGCTTGCAGGATGGCCATTTCCATCAGCGCGAAAGGCACGGCGGTGGCGGTGTCGAAGATCTCCCATTCATGGGCGATGTTGGCGCGGATGTACTGATTGTCCGGGTCGACATTGAGTTGCTGTTCGCTGCTCAGTACCAGCACGGCGGCGCGGTTGACCACCAGTGGCCACAGGGCGCGTAGCTCGGCTTCACCCAGTGGGTTGAGCGCGTGATAGGCGCGCACGGCCGGCAGGATGCGCAGCGGGTCGCCCTCGGCGTGGTGCAGCAGCGCGGCGCAGGTTACCGACAGGTCGGCGATACGCCAGGTGCGCAGCAGGTCGCCGAAATCGATCACGCCCTGCAGCTGCCATTGGCGCGCGGCGTCGCGGGCCCAGACCGAGTTGTCGTCGGTGATGTCCAGGTGCACGGCCTGGGTCGGCAGTTGCGCGGCGAGCGGGGCCAGATGCGCGGCTGCCACGCTGGTGGCCTGTTCGACACGCGCGCGTCGTGCCGGGTCGGACAGTACCGGCAACAGGTGGTGGATCAGCGCCTGGGCGTGTTGCGGGTCCCATTGCAGGGTGCGCGACAGGCCTGGGTGGTCGAAGCCGGCGAGGGCTTTGTCCAGCCTGGCGCAGAGGCCGCCCAGCTCGGCCATCAGGTACGCTGGCATGTGCCCGAGGCGGGTCAGCGGCTGGCCTTCGATGTAGTCGAGCAGGCGAATGCGCAGCGCCTGGCCGTTCACGTCCACTTCCAGCAACGCCTGGCCATCATTGGCCGCGCGCACGGCCGGCACCGGCAGGCCCTGTTCGCGCAGGTAAGCCAGTGCTGCATGCTGGGCTTCAAGCTCGCCCCGCGCATAGCTGCCGTGGCACGCCTTGAGCACGTAACTGCCCTGGGCTGTGTCGACCCGCAGGTTCAGGTCCTGCTGGCTGCCCATGGCCGACAGTTCGCCGGCAATCCCGTAATGGGCCAGCAACAGATCGCTGGCCTGGCATGGGTCGAGCGCCGGGTTTGGCAGGCTGGAACGCTGGGCCAGGGTGTCAATGACGGAGGAAGCGGGCGTTACTGGCTGGGTGGGCATGGCTCTACCGTGTTCGCTGAAAGAGGGCGGTAGAAAATTTATGCGGGTTTTGATTGATGATGAAAGACGATAATCGTCAATTTTTCTGATGATTGCACAATGACCCCAATGGCCGGCGGTCGTTAAATCTATACAAAACCTGTACAAACATTTTGTCGTGTACAAATATTGGTGTAGCGTAGTGCTATTACTTTCTTGGCTCCCCCCTGCGGGACAGGTGAAACGACATGAAGGTTGCGCCCGTTCCGAGCAACGAGCACGAGCGCCTGGCCACAGTTGCCGAATGGTGCGTGCAGCATCAGGAGCAAAGCAGTGAGTTGCATGCGCTGGTAGAGCTGGCCCGGCATTACTTTTCCGCACCCATCTGCCTGGTTTCGATTGTTGGTGAATGTCAGCAATGGTTCACCGCCCGTGCTGGCCTGGAGACACCGGGCACGGCCAGGGACGTATCGTTCTGTGCCCACACCATCTTGCAGGTGCAGCCGCTGGAGATCCTCGACGCTGCTGCCGACCCGCGCTTCGCGGACAACCCGCTGGTGACCGGTGAACCGGGCATTCGCTACTACTGCGGTGCGCCGCTACGGGTCGAGCAGCGGGTGGCGATTGGCAGTTTCTGCATCATTGACACCACCCCGCGCGCAGCGCTGGACGACGCTCAGCGCGGGATGCTGCTGGCCTTCGCCGACATGGCCATGCAGATCATCGCCGGCATGCGCCGCAACAACTTTCACGACCAGGCCACAGGGCTGTTCAACCGCCTGAAGCTCGAATGTGACGTCGGCGCGGGGCTGGATCGCGGCCAGTCGATGACACTGCTGGCCGTCGACATCATGTCGGCAGAGGCGCTGAGCGAGCTGATTCGCGGGCTGGGGTACAACTTTGCCCATGACTTGACCTTGCAAGCCAAGTCGCGCATCGCCAGCCAGCTGGAAAGCGGCTTGTCGTTGTACAAGATCAGCCCCACCCGGTTCGCCGTGCTGCTCGAGGATGCCGCTGCCGTCCTGCCGCTTTGCCAGCGCATCCTCCAGGCGCTCCAGGCGCCAGCCCAGTGTCACCAGATACCCGTGCTGCTCGACGCAGGCATCGGCATCGCGCCCATCACCCCGCTGGAGGATGAGCGCAACAGCCTGGAGTGGCTGCGCCGCGCCGTGGCCGCTGCCGATACGGCACGGCGCAGTTCGGGGCGGCATGCCTGGTACCAGACCGAGGTGGACGCGGCCCAACGTCGTGCGTTCATGTTGCTCACATCGCTGGCGCAGGCGTTGCACAGCGAGGATGAACTGAGCCTGCACCTGCAGCCGCGGGTCGAGCTGCCCAGCGGCGAGTGTCGCTCTGCCGAGGCCTTGTTGCGCTGGCGCCACCCACTGCTGGGGGACGTTTCGCCCGGCGAGTTCATCCCGCTGGCAGAACAAACCGCGCTGATGGCCAACCTCAGCCTCTGGGTAATGCGTGCCGTGCTGCGCATTCTGCAGTGCACCCGCGGCCTGGATTTCAGCGTCAGCTTCAACGTCACCGCGCGGGACCTGGAAAGCGCGACGTTCATGGACACCTTGCTGGCCGAACTGCAGCGCCAGGCGGTCGCGCCGGGCCGCGTACAGCTGGAATTCACCGAGAGTGTGCTGATGGAGCAGCCCGAAGAGGTGTACCAGCAATTGCAACGCGCCGGCCAGGCCGGCATTGCTGTCGCCATCGACGATTTCGGCACTGGCTACAGCAACTGGGCCTACCTCACTCGCCTTCCGGCCTCGCTGGTCAAACTGGACAGAAGCCTTGTGCAGCGGTCCACGCGTGGTGGCAAGGAGGCCTTGCTGGTGCAGTCGGTCGTCGGCTTGGCCAGCAGCCTGGGTTATCAGGTGGCTGCCGAGGGTATCGAGACGGCCGAGCAGCTTGCCCAGGCCAAGGATTGGGGCTGTGCCGAGGCGCAGGGCTACCACATCGCCCGGCCAATGCCGGTCGAGGTGTTCCGGCAGTGGTACTGCCGCACCCGGTTGGCAGGCCCGTTGGCCTGATCACATCTTGTCATTACGCAGGTACTTCCATGTTCAATCGGCACCTCAAAGCCGCGCTCGCCGAGCGCGATGCGCAAATACTGAGCCTTCGCCAGCGCCTGGCCCAGATCGAACAGGGACCTTTCATGAGGCTGGATGCCCACGGCCGCGTGCTGGAACTCAACCCGGCGTGCGCTGCCGCCCTGGGCGCAGAGCCCGACAGTGCCGTTGGCCAGCCGCTGGCGCAGTGGCTGCCGAGCCCGGCCCAGCAAGGCCAGGCACTGCTTGACGCGTTGCTGCGTTCGACGGCGGTGATCCAGTTCGGGCTCGATGGCACTGTGCTGGATGCCAACCCGATGTTTCTCGAGGCCATGGGCTATCGGCTCGAGCAGGTGGTGGGCAGGCATCACCGGATGTTCTGCAGCACCGCGCAGGCCAGCAGCCCTGACTACGCCGTGTTCTGGCAGACGCTCAATACCGGGCGTTATGTGGCGGGTCGCTTCTGCCGCCTGGACCGGCAAGGCCGTGAGGTCTGGCTGGAAGCCAGCTACAACCCGGTCAGCGACGCCCGGGGGCGCCTGGTGAAGGTGGTCAAGTTCGCCTCGGTGGTAACTGACCAGGTGCGACGGGAGGCGGAGGTCAAGCGTGCCGCGCAGGTGGCGCTGGACGTTTCCCGCAGCACCGACGCCGGTGCCAGCGAAGGCGTGGCGGTGATGCACGCCATGGAGCAGACCATGCAGGACGTGGCTCGCCAGATGCAGGCTGCGGGGGTCACCATCAGTGCGCTGGGCGAGCAATCGACCAGCATCAGCGCCATTGTGCAGACCATTGGCGGGATTGCCGCGCAGACCAACCTGCTGGCGCTCAACGCGGCCATCGAGGCGGCACGTGCCGGTGAGCAGGGCCGAGGCTTTGCCGTGGTGGCCGATGAGGTCCGCAAGCTGGCGGCGCGCACCAGCACGGCCACCGCCGAGATCGATGCCGTGGTCGCACGTAACCAGGTCCTGGCCAGCCAGGCAGTCAGCGAGGTCGAGCGCAGCCGGATGGAGGCGGCCAGCGCATTGCAGTTGGCGCTCCAGGCCGCTACTGCCATCAGCGCCATCCAGGCCGGGGCGCGCAAGGTGGTGGATGCGGTGGAGCGGGTAAGCGAAGACCTGGGCTAGACAGAGCGGCAGGGCGGTCGCATTTGCCATATGTGTTTGCGAAGCATTAGCATTAGCAAGCTCATTAATCTTGCTCCGGATATCCGTCATGCCTGCGCCGCCACTGTCACGCCCAGCTTTGCTGGCGTTCTGCTGTTTCGTCCCGCTGCTGGTCCACGCTGGCGAACCGATCCAGCTGGAGGCGACCGACATCAATGCCGATGCCCTCAAGGCGCAGCCAGGCGCAATACCCGAGGCGTTCGCCGGTGGCCAGGTTGCCCGTGGCGGGCAGATGGGGGTGCTGGGCGACCAGGACTACATGGATGTGCCCTTCACCATGACCAGCTACACCGCCAAGGTCATCGAGGACCAGCAGGCCGAAGACATCGGCGACGTGCTGGCCAACGACCCTTCGGTGCGCGAGTCGTACGGCTTTGGCAACCAGTCCAAGGTGTTCGTGATCAGGGGGTTGCCGCTGGCCGGCGATGACATTTCCTTCAACGGCCTGTACGGCATCCTGCCGCGCCAGGTGATGTCCACCGATGGCGTGGAACGGGTCGAAGTGTTCAAGGGGCCGAACGCTTTCCTCAATGGTGTCAGCCCCACCGGCACCGGCCTGGGCGGCAACGTCAACCTGCGGCCCAAGCGCGCCGAAGACCTGCCGACACGCCGCTACACCCAGGACATCAGCGCCGATGGCCGCATTGGCGAGCACCTGGATATCGGCCAGCGCTTTGGTGAAGACAACCGCTTTGGTGCGCGGCTGAACCTCAGCCAGCGTGAAGGCGAAACGGCGGTCGACGACCAGGACCAGCGCAGCAAGTTGTTTACCGCAGGCCTGGACTACCGCGGTGACGCCTTCCGCCTGTCGACCGACATCGGTTACCAGAAGCAGCGTATCAACCACCTGCGCAATTCGGTGCGCCTGGGTGGCACCACCACCCGCCTGCCGACCGCGCCGGATGCCAGCCACAACTATGGCCAGGCCTGGAGCTACAGCGAGTCGGAAGACACCTTTGGCATGGCGCGCGGCGAATGGGACCTGAACGACAGCTGGACAGCCTACCTGGCCGGCGGTGCACGGCATACCCGCGAACACGGCACCTATGGTACCCCGGTGCTGGTCGGCAACAGCGGCGCGGCGACGATTTCCCCTTCCGACATTGTCCATGGTGAAGACAACAGCAGCTTCAGTGCCGGCCTCAATGGCCGCTTGCAGACCGGAGCGATCAGCCACCAGATCGCCGTGGGTGCGAACACCCTGTGGACCCAGGCGGAAAACGCCTACACCTTCTATGCGCCGATCAGCAGCAACATCTACGACACCGTGCAGCAAGCCAAGCCTGCGAAGGTCACCCGCTGGGGCGGTGACATGGGCGACCCGGGGGTAACCGCCAAGACCCGCACCCGCAGCCTGGCGATTTCCGACACGGTTGGCCTGTTCGACGAGCGCCTGTTGCTGACCTACGGTGTGCGCCGCCAGCAGTTGCGTATGCAAAGCTATTCCTACGACGGCAGCGGTCCTGTCACGCCTGGCCGGCCAAGTACGGACGGCAGCCGCAGTGGCGACCCCTACGACAAGTCGATCACCACGCCGGTGTACGGCGTCGTGTTCAAAGCCAGTGACAGCGTCTCGCTGTACGCCAACCGTATCGAAGGCCTCGCCCAGGGGCCAACGGCGCCGGCCAACGTCGCCAACGCCAGCGAGAGGTTCCCGCCCGGGCGGACCAAGCAGCTTGAAGCCGGTATCAAGCTTGACCGGCAGACCTTTGGCGCGAACCTGGCCGTGTTCCGCATCGAGAAGCCGTCGGACGGCTACACCTTGAACAATGTGTTCATCCGCGACGGCGAACAGGTCAACAAAGGCCTGGAATTGAGCCTGTTCGGCGAGCCCGTCGAAGGCCTGCGCCTGATGGCCGGTGGTACCCGCATGAGCTCGGAGCAGAAGAACACCGCCAACGGCAGCAATGACGGCAACCACGCCATCGGTGTGCCGACCTTCCAGCTCAATGCCAGTGTCGACTGGGACGTACCGGGTGTGCCGGGGCTGGCGCTGAATGCGCGGATGCTACGTACCGGTGGGCAGTTCGTCGATGCGGCGAACAACGTCAGCCTGCCGACCTGGAACCGCTTCGACATCGGTGGTCGCTACACGCTGAGAGTGGCGGAGAAAGACCTGACCTTGCGGGTCAACGTGGAAAACCTGACCGACAAGAACTACTGGGCTTCGGCCAATGGCGGCTACCTGACCCAGGGCGATCCGCGGCTGGTGAAGTTCTCGGGCACTATCGATTTCTGAGTAGCCGACCGGGGCGCTCGCTCCACAGAAGTTCGTGGCGTGCCAGTGCCGGCCCCTTCGCCGGTCTAGCCGCAAAGGGGGCCGCCGTGGCGGTGGCTGGCTACGACGCCTCTACTTCCAGAAACGCCGCCTCCAGCAACTGCCGGGTATACGGATGCTGCGGCGCGTGGAAGATCGCCTGCGCGTCCCCTTGCTCCACCACCTGGCCATGCTTGATCACCATCAACTGATGGCTCAGCGCCTTGACCACCGCCAGGTCATGGCTGATGAACAGGTAGGTCAGGTTGTACTTCTGCTGCAGGTTGCGCAGCAGCTCCACCACCTGCCGCTGCACCGTACGGTCCAGCGCCGATGTCGGTTCATCCAGCAGGATCAGCGCCGGCTTCAACACCAGGGCCCGGGCAATGGCAATGCGCTGGCGCTGGCCACCGGAAAACTCATGCGGGTAGCGATGCCGGGTGCGCGGGTCCAGTCCGACTTCCTCCAGCGCCGCGATGATCGCCGCTTCCTGCTCCTGCGGCGTGCCGATCTTGTGGATGCGCAGCCCTTCACCAACGATATCCGCCACGCACATGCGCGGGCTCAGGCTGCCGAACGGGTCCTGGAACACCACCTGCATTTCCCGCCGTAATGGCCGTACTGCCTTCTGGTTGAGGCATTCGAGCTGCTGCCCGTGGAAGCGAATCCCGCCCTGGCTGGCAATCAGCCGCAGGATCGCCAGGCCCAGCGTCGACTTGCCCGAGCCGGACTCGCCGACAATCCCCAGCGTCTGCCCCTGCGGCAGGCTGAAGTTGACACCGTCCACGGCCTTCACATGGTCGACCGTACGCCGCAGCAAGCCTTTCTTGATCGGGAACCACACCCTGAGGTCATCCACCTCCAGCAAGGGCGCGCCCACCGGGTTGTGGGCCGGTAGCCCGCTGGGCTCGGCGTTGATCAGCATCTGCGTGTAGTGGTGCTGCGGGGCGCTGAACAAGCGGCTGCATTCGGCCTGCTCGACGATCTGCCCGCGTTGCATCACGCACACCCGATGGGCGATGCGCCGCACCAGGTTGAGGTCGTGGCTGATCAGCAGCAAGGCCATGCCCAGGCGCGCCTGCAGTTCCTTGAGCAGGTCGAGGATCTTCAACTGCACGGTTACATCCAGCGCCGTGGTCGGTTCGTCGGCAATCAGCAGGTCGGGTTCGTTGGCCAGCGCCATAGCGATCATCACCCGCTGGCGCTGCCCGCCCGATAGCTCGTGGGGCAAAGCCTTCAAGCGCTTGCGTGGCTCGGGGATGCCGACCATGTCCAGCAGCTCCAGCGTACGTGCCGTCGCTTCCTTGCCGCTCAGGCCCTTGTGCAGCAGCAGAATCTCGTTGATCTGCTTCTCGATGCAGTGCAACGGGTTCAGCGAGGTCATCGGCTCCTGGAAGATCATCGCAATGCGGTTGCCGCGGATGCGTTGCAGGCTCTTCTCGTTCTGCTGCAGGAGGTCCTTGCCCTCGAAGCGGATGCTGCCGCTGGGGTGCCGGGCGAGGGGGTAGGGCAGCAGGCGCAGGATCGAGTGCGCGGTCACCGACTTGCCCGAGCCGCTCTCGCCGACCAGGGCCAGCGTCTCACCCTTGCGGATGTCGAAGCTGATGCCATCCACCACGCGGTTGACCTGCTCCCCGGTGACGAACTCCACCGCCAGGTCGCGCACTTCGATCAGGTTCTGTTCACTCATGTCACTTCCTCGGGTCGAAGGCATCGCGGGCGGATTCGCCGATGAACACCAGCAGGCTCAGCATCAGCGCCAGCACGGCGAAGGCGCTGATGCCCAGCCATGGCGCCTGCAGGTTGGACTTGCCCTGGGCAACCAGCTCGCCCAGCGACGGCGCGCCTGGCGGCAGGCCGAAACCGAGGAAGTCCAGCGCGGTGAGGGTGCCGATGGCGCCGGTGAGGATGAACGGCATGAAGGTCATGGTCGAGATCATCGCGTTGGGCAGGATGTGCCGGTACATGATCGCGCCATTGCGCATGCCCAGGGCACGGGCAGCACGCACGTATTCCAGGTTGCGCCCGCGGAGGAACTCGGCGCGTACCACGTCCACCAGGCTCATCCACGAAAACAGCAGCATGATGCCCAGCAGCCACCAGAAGTTCGGCTGCACGAAACTGGCCAGGATGATCAGCAGGTACAGCACCGGCAGGCCGGACCAGACTTCCAAAAAGCGCTGCCCGGCCAAGTCGACCCAGCCACCATAGAAGCCCTGCAGGGCCCCGGCGATCACGCCGACGATGGAACTGAGCAGGGTCAGGGTCAGGGCGAACAGCACCGAAATACGGAAGCCGTAGATCACCCGTGCCAGCACGTCGCGGCCCTGGTCATCGGTGCCCAGCCAGTTGTCCGCCGACGGTGGTGCCGGGGCCGGCACGCGCAGGTCGTAATTGATGCTCTGGTAGCTGAACGGGATCGGTGCCCACAGCACGAAGCTGTCCTTCTTCGCCAATAGTTCGCGGATGTACGGGCTCTTGTAGTTGGCTTCCAGCGGGAATTCGCCGCCGAAGGTGGTTTCCGGATAGCGCTTGAACGCCGGGAAGTACCAGGCGCCGTCGTAGCGCACGGCAATCGGCTTGTCGTTGGCAATCAGCTCGGCGCCCAGGCTCAGGCCGAACAGGATCAGGAACAGCCACAGCGACCACCAGCCACGGCGGTTGGCCTTGAAGCGCTCGAAGCGCCGACGGTTGAGGGGGGACAAGGCCATGTCAGTGCTCCCGGCTGGCGAAGTCGATGCGTGGATCGACCAGGGTATAGGTCAGGTCGCCGATCAGTTTCACCACCAACCCCAGCAGGGTGAAGATGAACAGGGTGCCGAAGACCACCGGGTAGTCGCGGTTGATGGCCGCCTCGAAACTCATCAGGCCCAGGCCGTCGAGGCTGAAGATCACCTCGATCAACAACGAGCCGGTGAAGAAGATACCGATGAATGCCGAGGGGAACCCGGCGATCACCAGCAGCATGGCATTGCGGAACACGTGGCCGTACAGCACGCGCGGTCGGCTCAGGCCCTTGGCCTTGGCGGTGACCACGTACTGCTTGTTGATCTCGTCGAGGAAGCTGTTCTTGGTCAGCAAGGTCATGGTGGCGAAGTTGCCGATGACCAGCGCGGTGATCGGCAGGACCAGGTGCCAGAAGTAGTCCAGCACCTTGCCCGTGGTGCTCAGCTCGTCGAAGTTGTTGGAGGTGAGGCCGCGCAACGGGAACCAGTCGAAGTAGCTGCCGCCGGCGAACAGCACGATCAGCAGAATGGCAAACAGGAACGCCGGGATGGCATAGCCGACGATGATCGCCGAACTGGTCCACACGTCGAAGTGGCTACCGTGGCGCACTGCCTTGGCGATACCCAGCGGGATCGACACCAGGTACATGATCAGCGTGCTCCACAGCCCCAGCGATATCGACACCGGCATTTTCTCGATGATCAGGTCGATGACCTTGGCATCGCGGAAGAAGCTGTCGCCGAAGTCCAGCCGGGCGTAGTTCTTGATCATGATCCACAGGCGTTCGGGCGCCGACTTGTCGAAGCCGTACATGCGCTCGATCTCGGCGATCAACGCCGGGTCCAGGCCTTGGGCGCCGCGGTAGTTGGAACCGGCCACCGACACTTCGGCGCCGCCACCGGCAATCCGGCTGGTGGCGCCTTCGAAGCCTTCGAGCTTGGCGATCATCTGTTCGACCGGGCCGCCGGGGGCGGCCTGGACGATGATGAAGTTGATGATCAGGATGCCGAACAAGGTCGGGATGATCAGCAGCAGGCGGCGCAGGATATAGGCCAGCATCTCAGTTGGCCTCGTCCGCAGGGGTTGCGCCGACCGCTGGCGTCACGCCGGGCTTGATCCACCAGGTGTCGATGCCGATGTCGTACTTGGGCGATACCTTGGGGTGGCCGATGTGGTTCCAGTAGGCCACGCGCCAAGTCTTGATGTGCCAGTTGGGGATCACGTAGTAGCCCCACAGCAACACGCGATCGAGGGCGCGGCAGTGGTCGATCAGGCTCTGGCGCGAATCGGCGTTGATCAACTGGTCCACCAACTGGTCGATGGCCGGGTCGCGCAGGCCGATGAAGTTGCGGCTGCCGGGGTTGTCGGCGGCGGCGCTGGACCAGAACTCGCGCTGCTCGTTGCCCGGCGAGTTGGACTGCGGGTAGCCGCCGACGATCATGTCGTAGTCGCGTGAACGCAGGCGGGTGATGTACTGCGACACATCGACCCGGCGGATATTCAGCTCGATACCGAGGTCGGCGAGGTTGCGCTTGAACGGCAGCAGGATGCGCTCGAACTCGGTCTGTGCCAGCAGGAACTCGATGCTCACCGGCTTGCCCTGGGCGTCGACCATCTTGTCGTCGACGATTTTCCAGCCCGCTTCCTGCAGCAGTTTGTAGGCCTGGCGCTGCTGTTCGCGGATCATCCCGCTACCGTCGCTGACCGGGTTGTGGAAGGCTTCGCTGAACACTTGTTCAGGCACTTTGCCGCGCAGCGGTTCGAGGATTTTCAACTCGCTGGGGCTGGGCAGGCCGCGGGCAGCCATTTCCGAGTTTTCGAAGTAGCTGCCGGTGCGGGTGTAGGCGCCATTGAACAGCTGCTTGTTGGTCCACTCGTAATCCAGCAGCAGGCTCAGCGCCTGGCGCACGCGGATGTCCTGGAACACCGGGCGGCGGATGTTGAAGATGAAGCCCTGCATGCCGGTGGGGTTGCCGTTGGGCAGTTCTTCCTTGATCAGCCGACCCTCGCGCACGGCCGGTACGTTGTAGGCGGTGGCCCAGTTTTTTGCGCTGACTTCCAGCGCATAGTCGAACGCCCCTGCCTTCAATGCTTCGAGGGCGACTGTGGTGTCGCGGTAGGAATCGAAGGTCATCACATCGAAGTTGTAGAAGCCGCGGTTGATCGGCAGGTCCTTGGCCCAGTAATCCTTGACCCGCTCGTAGCGTATCGAGCGCCCGGCTTTCACTTCGGCAACCTTGTACGGGCCGCTGCCCAGCGGGATTTCCAGGTTGCCGCGGTTGAATTCGCGGTTTTCGTACCAGTGCTTGGGCAGTACCGGCAGCTGGCCGAGGATAAGCGGCAGCTCGCGGTTGTTCCGGTGCTTGAAGCGGAACAGCACCTTCAGCGGGTCTTCGGCGACCACTTCGGCAACGTCGGAGTAATACTGGCGGTACAGCGGCGCACCGTCCTTGATCAGGGCGTTGAAGGTGAAGACCACGTCGTCGGCGCGCATCGGGTGGCCGTCGTGGAAGCGTGCTTCCGGGCGCAGGTAGAAGCGCACCCAGCTGTTGTCCGGGGCCTTCTCGATCTTGCCGGCCACCAGGCCGTATTCGGTGAACGGCTCATCCTGGCTCTGGCGCATCAGGGTGTCGTAGATGATGCTGATGTTCTCGGCCGACACGCCCTTGTTGATGAACGGGTTGAGGCTGTCGAAGCCGCCGAAGCTGGACTGGCGGAAGGTGCCGCCCTTGGGCGCGTCGGGGTTGACGTAGTCGAAGTGCTTGAAGTCGGCCGGGTACTTGGCCGGCTCGTCGTACAGGGTGAGTGCGTGTTGCGGTGCGGCCAGGGCGGGAAGGCTCAGGCAGGCAAGCAACAGGCTGCCGGCCAGCCGGCGCAGGCGGTGCGTTGGCATCATTGGGCTTTCTCCGAAGTCTTGATCCACCAGCTGTTCAGCCCGAGGGTGTAGGGCGGCGTGGTGACGAAGGCAAACCGGTTGCGGTAGGCCAGGCGATGATTGTCGAGGTACCAGTTGGGGATCATGTAGTACTGCCATGAGAGCACGCGGTCCAGGGCGCGGGCGGCAGCCACCTGGTCATCGCGGGTGCGGGCGGCAAGCAAGGTGTCGAGCAGGTGGTCGACCACCGGGTCGCGGACCCCAGCATAGTTCTTGCTGCCCTTGGTCGTGGCCTGGCTGGAGTGGAAGTACAGCCACTGTTCAAGGCCTGGGCTCAGGGTCTGGTTCAGGGTCATCAGGATCATGTCGAAATCGAACTGGTCCAGGCGCTGTTTGTACTGGGCGCGGTCGACCGTGCGCAAATGTGCGTCGATGCCGATGCTGGCCAGGTTTTCCACATAAGGCTGCAGGATGCGTTCAAGGTTGGGGTTGACCAGCAGCAGCTCCATGCGCAGTTGCTGGCCCTTGCTGTCGACCAGGCGCTGGCCATCGAGTTTCCAGCCGGCCTCGGCGAGCAGGCCGAGGGCCTGGCGCAGGGTCTGGCGGCCGATGCCGCGGCCATCAGTCTGGCTGACCTTGTACGGTTCGCTGAACAGCCTGGCCGGCAACTGGTCGCGGAACGGTGCCAGCAGCAGCCATTCCTTGCCGGTGGGCAGGCCGCTGGCGGTGAAATCGCTGTTGGGGTAGTAACTGGTCGAGCGGCGGTAGGCGCCGCTGAACAGCGCGCGGTTGGTCCACTCGAAGTCGAGCATCAGCCCCAATGCCTGGCGCACCCGTGGGTCGCTGAAGGTCGCCCGCCGGCTGTTCATGAACAAGCCTTGGGTCTGGGTCGGGATGCGGTGCGGGATCTGCGCCTTGATCACCTCGCCACGGCGCACGGCGGGGAAGTTGTACCCGTTGGCCCAGTTCTTCGCCTGGTGCTCGATATAGATGTCGAACTCGCCGGCCTTGAACGCTTCGAAGGCCACCGTGGCATCGCGATAGAACTCATATTCGACGCGGTTGAAGTTGTACTTGCCACGGTTCACCGCCAGGTCCTTGCCCCAGTAGTTCTTCACCCGCTCGAACACCAGCCGGCGCCCGGGCTGGACCTCGGTGATGCGGTAGGGGCCGCTGCCCAGTGGCGGCTCGAAGGTGGTGGCCTTGAAGTCGCGCGTTTGCCAATAGTGCTTGGGCAGTACCGGCATCTCGCCCAGGCGCAGGATCAGCAGCGGGTTGCCGGCGCGCTTGAAGACGAAGCGGATGCGCAGCGGGCCAAGGATATCCACCCGCTGCACTTCCTGCAGGTTGGTGCGGTAGATCGGGTGGCCGTCCTTGAGCAGCGTGCGGTAGCTGAAGGCCACGTCTGCCGAGGTGATCGGCTTGCCGTCGTGCCAGCGCGCTTCCGGGCGCAGGTTGAACACCACCCAGCTGCGGTCCTCGCTGTACTCCACCGAACGCGCGATCAGGCCGTAGCTGGAGGTCGGCTCATCGCCGGACGGGTCGTACTGGCCGGTGCCGACCATCAGCGGCTCGTTCAGCTCGCTGATGCCGTATTGCTGGAAGTTGGGCGTGGTAATCGGGCTCGACCCCTTGAAGGTATAGGGGTTGAGGGTGTCGAAGGTACCGAAGGCCATGGCCCGCAAGGTGCCGCCCTTGGGCGCATGCGGGTTGACCCAGTCGAAATGGGTGAATGTGGCTGGGTACTTGAGCGTGCCGAACTGCGCGTATCCGTGGCTTTCGCTCACCATCGCGGCTGCGGGAAAGCTCAAGGCCAGGCTGAGTGACAGCAGGAGGGGACGTATCAAGTCGGCATCCGATCCAGAGGCGTTGGGCTTTGATCGGGGTACAGTAACAGCTTGGTGGGGTTGGAAAAAGAGAGGTTTTGAAGGTGGGGTGGGCGAGCGTGCCTGCTTCTGCCTAACGGCATGACGCGGTAGCTGTAGGAGCGGCCTTGTGTCGCGACAGGGCTGCGCAGCAGCCCCAGATTATTAAAGGTGATGTCGATATCGCTGGGGCTGCTGCGCAGCCCTGTCGCGACACAAGGCCGCTCTTACAGGGATAGCGCCAACTGTAGGAGTGGATTTATCCGCGAAGCAGGCGACGCGGAGGCTGGCACCGGCTGTGCCGGTGATCGCGGCTGAAGCCGCTCCTACAAGGACTGCGCCGTTTCCATCGAGGTCAATGCGAGAGGTAGACGGTCAGGGTCTGGCCTGGCTTCAGGGCGTGACCGCTACGCGGGTTCCAGCGCTTGAGGTGCTGCATTTCGACGTTGAAGCGCTTGGCCACCAGGTACAGCGAGTCGCCCTTGCGCACCTTGTACTGGGTGGAACGCTTGCCGGATGCTGCTACCCGGTTGGCAGCCGCGCTTGGCGCATTGCCCCCGCGCAGGGCCAGCACCTGGCCAGCGCGTACGCTGTTGCCAGAGAGCCGGTTCCAGCGCTTGATGTCCTTGACCGAAACGCGGTTGGCCTTGGCAATGCTGCCCAGGTTGTCGCCGCGCTTGACCCGGTAGCTGCGCGCCGCCACCGGTGCCTGGGCCTCGGCCACGGCACGGGCGAACACGGCCTGGTTCGGCTGCAGGCTGACCAGTTGCTCGGGCTTGAGGTTGGACAGGCTGTCGCTCAGCAGCTGCGCTTTTGCCGTCGGCACCAGCAGTTGCTGCGGGCCGTCCACGGTCATGCGTTTCTTGTACGCCGGGTTGAGCTGGATCAGCTCGTCCTCGTCGATGTTGGCGAAGGCGGCCACACGCGACAGGTCGAGGCGGTCGTTGATGGCCACCGCCTCGAAGTAGGGTTCGTTGGCGATCGGGTTGAGGTTCACGCCATAGGCTTCCGGCGTCAGCACCACCTGCGACAAGGCCAGCAGCTTGGGCACGTAGTCGCGGGTTTCCTGGGGCAGCGGCAGGTTCCAGTAGTCGGTCGGCAGGCCGAGCCGTTCGTTGCGTTCGATGGCGCGGCTGACCGTGCCTTCGCCGGCGTTGTAGGCAGCCAGGGCCAGCAGCCAGTCACCGTTGAACATGTCGTGCAGGCGGCTGAGGTAGTCCAGCGCGGCGTTGGTCGAGGCGGTCACGTCGCGACGGCCATCGTAGAAGTTGGTCTGGCGCAGGTTGAAGTGACGACCGGTGGACGGGATGAACTGCCACATGCCCGCAGCGTGGGCGCGCGAGTAGGCCATCGGGTTGTAGGCGCTTTCGATGGCTGGCAGCAGGGCCAGTTCCAGCGGCATGTCGCGCTCTTCAAGGCGCTCGACAATGTAGTGCAGGTAGAGGCTGCCGCGCTCGCCGGCGGTTTCGATGAAGCTCGGGTTGCTGGCGAACCACAGGCGCTGCTGTTCGATGCGCGGGTTGACGTCGATGTTGTCCTGCAGGGCAAAACCCTGGCGCATGCGTTCCCACACGTCCTGTGGCGGCTGCTCGGCCGGCTTGACCTGCAACGGGGACGGCTTGTGCTTGATCCGTGCCTGGTAGTTGTGCGCGCGAACGCTATCGGATTCGTCGAGCTGACGGGTGCTCTGGCAGCCCACCAGGGTGGCGGCCAGGGCCAGCGCACTGATTTGGGCCAGGCGCGTCAGGGCGACGGAATGAGAGGTTCTGCGGCTACGTGAAGACATCGGCTGACACAGGTTTCCGGGCGAAAAATTTCGGCGATTCTAGAAACCGCTCCGGGCCGGGTCAACCGTTGAGCCTCGCTTGCGATATATCTTGGGGTTATCAGAAGGCGTCCTTCCAAGACCTCAAGGCAGCAAAAACAGCGACATGCGAGGGGTTTGAATGTCCCTTCCATTCGTCTGCTTTTTGTTTAACTAATGTTTCAGAGGTGCGCAGGAAGGGGTTGGTCAGGCGTTCCAGGCCGATCGTTGATGGCAAGCTGATGCGATTGTCGGCACGCAAGCGGGTAACGTCAGCGATCCGCTGTAGAACATGCGGGTTGCTGGGTTCCACCGCCTTGGCGAAGCGCAGGTTGCTCAAGGTGTATTCATGGGCGCAGTACACCTCGGTGTGCTCAGGCAGCGCCGCCAGACGGGCCAGGGCCGGCTGCATCTGCTCGGGGGTGCCTTCGAACATGCGTCCGCAACCGGCGGCGAACAGGGTGTCGCCACTGAACAGCACGGGGGTTGCCGGCTGGTCGCTGAAGAAGGCGATATGGCCGAGGGTGTGGCCGGGCACGGCCAGCACCTGGAAGGTCACGTCCAGCACGGTCAGCTGGTCGCCGTCGTCTAGCGCCAGGTCACGGCAGGGAATGCGTTCCCGGGCCGGGCCGCACACCCGCGCCCCGGTCAGTTGCTTGAGCCGTTCCACGCCGCCGACGTGGTCATGGTGATGGTGGGTGACGAGGATGTCGCTCAGCACCCAGCCCGGGTGCGCCGACAACCAGCCTTCCACTGGGCCGGCATCTCCCGGATCGACCACCGCGCAGCGGCGTTTGGCAGTATCCTGTAACAACCAGATGTAGTTGTCGGAGAAAGCGGGGAGAGCATCGATCTGTATCATGGTGCGGATCCGATTCGCCTAGCGTGGCACATGAGGGCATCTTAGCCGCGATGGCGCGGTGCGAGAACCTTCGAGGGAGAGCGCAATGACCGACCAAGCCTTTGCCCAGGCCGACCCGGACTGGGTCAAGCTGATCAGCCTGGCCCGTGAGTGGTTCAACGGCCCACTCGGCCAACTGATGCTCAAGGAAGAGGAAAAACTGCTGGAAGAAGAGCTCGGGCGCTTCTTCGGTGGTTATCTTGTGCATTACGGGCCGTGCGCCGAGCCGCCACCCAGCGCCCCGCAGGTGCAGCGCAACGTGCGCCTGGGGGCGCCGCTGCCAGGGGTGGAAATCGTCTGTGAAGAACAGGCCTGGCCGCTGAGCGAGCACGCCGCCGACGTGGTGGTGCTGCAGCATGGCCTGGATTTCAGCCTGTCGCCCCACGGCCTGCTGCGCGAGGCCGCCAGCGCGGTGCGCCCTGGCGGGCACTTGCTGATCGTCGGCATCAACCCATGGAGCAGCTGGGGCGTGCGCCATCTGTTCAGCCATGGCGCCTTGCGCAAGGCCCGCTGCATCTCGCCTTCACGGGTGGGTGACTGGCTCAACCTGCTGGGCTTCGCGCTGGAGAAACGCCGCTTCGGGTGCTATCGTCCGCCGCTTGCCGCCACGGCCTGGCAGCAGCGCCTGGCCGGCTGGGAACGCCTGGCCGGGGGCTGGCAGGGTTCCGGTGGCGGCGTCTACCTGCTGGTGGCGCGCAAGATGGTGGTAGGCCTGCGGCCGCTGCGCCCGGAGCGTCGCGAACCGATGGGCAAGCTGCTGCCGCTGCCGCTGGCCAAGGTCAACCGCACGGCGGTCAATCCGGACACTGAAAAGCACTGAACATGAGTGGTACATGAGCGAAAGCGTCGAGATGTTTACCGATGGTGCCTGCAAGGGCAACCCTGGCCCGGGCGGTTGGGGGGTCCTGATGATCTACAAGGGCGTCGAGAAGGAACTGTGGGGCGGCGAACGCGAAACCACCAACAACCGCATGGAACTGATGGCGGCGATCCAGGGGCTGATGGCGCTCAAGCGCGAATGCGAGGTGGTGCTGACCACCGACTCGCAGTACGTGATGAAAGGCATCAACGAATGGATGGTCAACTGGAAGAAGCGCGGCTGGAAGACCGCCAGCAAGGAACCGGTTAAGAACGCCGACCTGTGGCAGTTGCTGGATGAACAGGTCAACCGCCACAAGGTGACCTGGAAATGGGTGCGTGGGCATATCGGCCACCCCGGCAACGAACGCGCCGACCAGCTGGCCAACCGCGGGGTCGATGAGGTGCGCGCGCAGCGCTGAGCTGGGGTACAATCGTCGCCTTTGTAACTGATGCAAGTTGGAGCGCCCTGCGTGGAGCAGCAGCAAGATAAGCGGTTTGTCATTCTCGATACCGAAACCACGGGTATGCCGGTCAGCGAAGGCCACCGGATCATCGAGATCGGCTGTGTCGAGGTGATCGGTCGGCGCCTGACCGGGCGGCACTTCCACGTCTACCTGCAGCCGGACCGCGAGAGCGACGAGGGCGCCATCAACGTCCACGGCATCACCGATGCCTTCCTGGTCGGCAAGCCACGCTTTGCCGATGTCGCCGAGGAATTTTTCGAATTCATCCAGGGCGCCACGCTGGTCATCCACAACGCGGCGTTCGACGTTGGCTTCATCAACAACGAGTTCGCCCTGCTCGGCCAGCACGACCGCGCAGACATTTCCCAGCACTGCACCGTGCTGGACACCCTGCTGCTGGCGCGCGCGCGCCACCCGGGGCAGCGCAACAGCCTCGATGCCCTGTGCAAACGCTACGACATCGACAACTCGGGCCGTGAGCTGCACGGCGCACTGCTCGACTCGGAACTGCTGGCTGACGTCTACCTGGCAATGACCGGTGGCCAGACCAGCCTGTCGCTGGCGGGCCACGGCGCTGACGCCGAGGGTGACGGGCAGGCCGCGGGCGGCAGCGAGATCCGCCGGATTGTCGGGCGTGCGCCGGGGCGGGTGATCCTGGCCACTGCCGAGGAACTGGAAGCGCATGCCGAGCGCCTGGCGGCGATTGCCAAGTCGGCCGGTGGGCCCTCGATGTGGCAGGTTCTAACCGAGACGCCAGCCGGTTGATAGCCTGCTGGTGGGCGATGCGGTCGCTGTAGGAGCGGCCTTGTGTCGCGAAGGGGCGCAACGCGGCCCCACCAGTTTTTGCATTCAAACCGAAGCCCGGGGCCGCTTTGCGGCCCTTTCGCGACACAAGGCCGCTCCGACAGCTAACCTCATTGGGACGCCATGTCCTTCGGAGGTAGCCACCTGATGTACAAGGACCTCAAGTTCCCCATCCTCATCGTCCATCGTGCCATCAAGGCCGACAGCGTCGCCGGCGAGCGTGTGCGCGGTATCGCCGAGGAGCTGAGCCAGGACCGCTTCACCATCATCAAGGCGGCCGACCACGCCGAAGCGCGCCTGGTGGCCACCACCCACCACGGCCTGGCCTGCATGCTGATCGCCGCCGAAGGCGTCGCCGAGAATACCCACCTGCTGCAGAACATGGCCGAGCTGATCCGCCTGGCTCGCCTGCGGGCACCCAACCTGCCGATCTTCGCCCTCGGCGAGCAGGTCACCCTGGAAAATGCTCCCGCCGAAGCCATGAGCGAGCTCAACCAGCTGCGTGGCATCCTCTACCTGTTCGAAGACACCGTGCCGTTTCTTGCGCGCCAGGTCGCCCGTGCGGCGCACACTTACCTCGATGGCCTGCTGCCGCCGTTCTTCAAGGCCCTGGTGCAGCACACCGCGCAATCCAACTATTCCTGGCACACGCCGGGCCACGGTGGCGGTGTGGCCTACCGTAAAAGCCCGGTAGGCCAGGCCTTCCACCAGTTCTTCGGGGAAAACACCCTGCGCTCGGACCTGTCGGTTTCGGTGCCCGAACTGGGCTCGCTGCTCGACCACACCGGCCCCCTGGCCGCAGCCGAGGCGAGGGCGGCGCGCAACTTCGGCGCCGACCACACCTTCTTCGTGATCAATGGCACCTCCACCGCCAACAAGATCGTCTGGCACGCCATGGTTGGCCGTGACGACCTGGTGCTGGTGGATCGCAACTGCCACAAGTCGGTGGTGCATGCGATCATCATGACTGGCGCGATCCCGCTGTACCTGTGCCCCGAGCGTAACGAACTGGGGATCATCGGGCCGATCCCGCTCAGTGAGTTCAGCCCCGCGTCGATCCAGGCGAAGATACAGGCCAACCCGCTCGCGCGCGACCGCGGGCAGCGCATCAAGCTGGCGGTGGTGACCAACTCCACCTACGACGGCCTGTGCTATCACGCCGGGCTGATCAAGCAGACCTTGGGTGCCAGTGTCGAGGTGTTGCACTTCGACGAGGCCTGGTTCGCCTACGCGGCGTTCCACGGCTTCTTCACCGGGCGCTATGCCATGGGCACGGCCTGCGGCGCAGACAGCCCGCTGGTGTTCAGCACCCATTCCACCCACAAGCTGCTGGCCGCGTTCAGCCAGGCCTCGATGATTCACGTGCAGGACGGCGCCAGGCGCCAGCTGGACCGTGACCGCTTCAACGAAGCGTTCATGATGCATATTTCCACCTCGCCGCAGTACAGCATCCTTGCCTCGCTGGATGTCGCCTCGAGCATGATGGAGGGCCCGGCCGGGCATTCGCTGTTGCAGGAGATGTTCGACGAGGCCCTAAGCTTTCGCCGCGCCCTGGCCAATTTGCGCGAGCACATTGCCGCAGACGACTGGTGGTTCAGCATCTGGCAGCCGCCAGGCGCCGAAGGCATCCACCACCTGGCCGCGCAGGACTGGCTACTGCAGCCGGGCGCGGAGTGGCATGGGTTTGCCGAAGTGACCGATGACTATGTGCTGCTCGACCCGCTGAAAGTGACGCTGGTGATGCCTGGCCTGAGTGCGGGCGGTGCGTTGGGCGAACATGGCATCCCGGCGGCAGTGGTCAGCAAGTTTCTCTGGGAACGCGGGCTGGTGGTGGAGAAGACCGGCTTGTACAGCTTCCTGGTGCTGTTTTCCATGGGCATCACCAAAGGCAAGTGGAGCACCTTGCTTACCGAATTGCTGGAGTTCAAGCGCCACTATGATGGCAATACGCTGCTTGGCAGCTGCCTGCCCAGCGTGGTGGCGGCCGATGCGTCGCGCTACCAGGGCATGGGGTTGCGCGAGCTATGCGACCAGTTGCATGGCTGCTACCGCACCAATGCCACGGCCAAGCAACTGAAGCGGTTGTTCACCCGCTTGCCGGAGGTGGCCGTGAGCCCGGCCCGGGCCTATGACCTGATGGTGCGTGGCGAAGTGGAGGCGGTGCCGATCGAGGCGCTGTCGGGGCGGGTGGCGGCGGTGATGCTGGTGCCGTACCCGCCGGGCATTCCTTTGATCATGCCAGGGGAACGGTTCACTGAAGCGACCCGCTCGATACTCGACTACCTGGCCTTTGCCCGGGCGTTCAACCAGGGCTTCCCTGGCTTTGTCGCCGACGTGCACGGCCTGCAGAACGAAGGTGGCCGCTACACGGTGGACTGCATCAAGGAATGCGAATGATCTCGACGCCGCTGCGGGCCAGTTCGAAGCGGTTTTCACCCAGGTGGTTGACCTTGTCGCCGATGGCCAGGCGGTAGGTGGTGATGGGCGCGCCCAGCGTGCTGCCGTCCACTTGCAGGGTCGACTCCTGGAACTCGTGCACGGGGTAGATGCGGCCTTCGGCGTCACGGGCGTGGAATTGGCCGACCATTACTGCTGCCATTTGGGTGAAAACCTCTGAATTGCGTAGGGAATGTCTGAACGGATAGACCGTGGAACCGCGCTGGAAGTTTTCGTCCTGGGCAAAAAAAACCAAAGTGGCGAACAACGGTCATCTATAACTACAACGTCCTCTTTCCCAGCAAAGGTTGGAAATTGCCATGACCCAGGTGTATTCGGTAGCAGTCGTCGTCGGTAGCTTGCGCAAGGACTCCTACAACCGCAAGGTTGCCCGCGCACTCTCGGAGCTGGCGCCGTCCAGCCTGGCGCTGAAGATCGTCGAGATCGGTGACTTGCCGTTGTACAACGAGGATGTCGAGACCGATGCGCCGCCGCCATCGTGGAAGCGTTTTCGCGATGAGATCCGCCGCAGCGATGCGGTGCTGTTCGTCACCCCGGAATACAACCGTTCGGTGCCGGGGTGCCTGAAGAACGCCATCGATGTCGGTTCGCGGCCCTACGGGCAAAGTGCCTGGAGTGGCAAACCGACGGCGGTGGTCAGTGTGTCGCCGGGGGCCATTGGCGGCTTTGGCGCGAACCATGCCGTGCGCCAGTCGCTGGTTTTCCTGGACATGCCTTGCATGCAGATGCCCGAAGCCTACATTGGCGGGGCGGCGAGCCTGTTCGACGATGCCGGCAAGCTCAACGACAAGACTCGGCCGTTCCTGCAGGGTTTCATCGACAAGTTTGCTTCGTGGGTGAAGTTGAACAGGGCGGTTTGACCTGCCTTCAGCCATCAGCGCTGAGCGCATGATCGTTGTAGGAGCGGCCTTGCGTCGCGAACGGGCTGCGCAGCAGCCCCAGACTTTCAGCAGCGCAACGTGAATTGGCGGGGCTGCTGCGCAGCCCTTTCGCGACGCAAGGCCGCTCCTACAACGGCGCTTCAGCGGAAGCTGTAGGAAACCCCGGCATACACTGCAAACCCTTCGCCCGGTGTCGAGCGGGCAGCATCCTTGCCTGCATCGTTGTAGCCGGGAGTCACCGTTGCCGCATAGCGTTGGTTGGTCAGGTTGCGCAGGTCTAGCCAGGTCTGCCAGTCCTGTTTCGGTGAATTCCAGCCAAGGCGCGTGCCGAGCAACGCATAGGCGTCGGCGTGGAAGCTGTTGGCGTAGTCCACCTGCACCTTCGACGCCATTTGCGTATTCACCCCCGCGTAGAAGCCACTTGGCCAGTCATAGCGCAGCTCGGCCTGATAGTAGTGCATCGGGATGCCGGGCAGGCGGTTGTCGCCGAACTGGTCGTCGTCGCGGTAGTGGAAGTCACTGAACGTGTAGGCCTGGCGCAAGCTGAGCCTGCCAGTCCCGGCGCGTTCCCACAGCGTGCTGTCGAGGCCGGCTTCCAGCCCCTGGTGCACGGTGGCACTGGCGTTGAACTCCTTGGCCGGGGCGCCTTGCATGATTTCCACGGCGAGCAGTTCATGGCGGACCTGCGCGTAGTACCAGGCCAGGTCCCAATGGCCTATTGCCGCATCGCCGCGCGCACCCAGTTCCAGGGTGGTGGCGGTCTGGTTCTGCATTTCGATCGGCTGGTTGGCTGTCGGCGCGCTCCAGATCAGGGCCCAGGGATGCGGCGGTTCGACCGAGCGGCTCAGGTTGCCGTACACCTGCAGGTCCGGGCGGATGTCGTAGCGCAGCCCCAGGCGTGGGGCGTAGTCCCAGTCATGCTGGCTCACTTTGCCACCCCCGGCAGGGTGGTAGGTGACATCACTTTCGCGACGGGTATAGATCATCGCCAGGCCGCTGGTCAACCACAGGTCCGGGACCAGCTCCAGGTCGTTGCCGAAATGCACCACGGTGTCCGAACCCTGGTAGGTGAAGTCTCGGCTGCGTGCACCGAACACATCGCCAGTGCGCGCGAACTGCGAGGCGCCGCTGTTGGGCAGGTGCTTGGTGGTGCGCCAGCCAACGGTAGTCTTGCTGTCATGGCCGAACAGTGTGTCGCGGCGGAAGTAATTCAGGGTGCCGCTGACATCGGTGTAGGCCACCTTCAGGCGCATCGGGCCTTCGCGCAGGTCCATCGGGTAGTCGTGGTAGACCAGGCCGGCTTCCAGGCGTGCATCGTCGTCGAGGTAGAAGGTGGTCTTGTTGCCCAGCCAGGTGCTGCCCGGTTGGGGGCGGCTGTCATCGCGGGCCAGGTAGTTCGGGTTTGCAGCGCGCGGGTGGTGCTTGATCTGCTCCTTGGTCAGGCGCCCGGGCAGTTGGTTCTCGGTTTCCCGGTAGCGCAGGTAGAAGCGGGTTTCCAGGTCAGGGTTGAAACGGTAGCCAACGTTGGCGGTAACGCCCTTCGCACTGCCGCTGCTGTGCGCCTGGTAGCCGTCATATTCGGAATCGGTCAGGGCCAGGTAATAGTCGAGATTGCCCAGTACCTGGCCCGAACTGACCTGGCGGTGCTGGTAGCCACGGCTGCCGACTTCGTAGCGCACCTGCAGTGGCGCGGCGTCGTAGCCGGTGTGGGTGATGTAGTTGAGCGCTCCGCCCAGGGCCAGCGCGCCGTGGTCGAAGCCATTGGCGCCGCGCAGCACTTCGGCACGGCTCAGCCACAGCGGCTCGAACAGTTCGTAGGGGGTACCGCCCGGGCCGGTCAGGGGCAGGCCGTCGAACATCGTGTACACCCCGGAGCCATGGGCCCCTGGGGCGCGGTTGATGCCCGAGCCGCGGATCGACAACTTGATGCCATCGTTGCCCGCCGATTGGGCGAATACCCCCGGCTGGTAGGCCAGCACGTCCTGGTTGCTGGCGAGCCGGCCCTGTCCGGCCCGCTGCATGTCCACCAGGTTACTGGCCCCTGGCACCTCGCGCAGGCGTTCGCTGGCTGCGCTCAGGTCATTCTGCTCCTCGTCAGTGATCAGCACCTGGTCCAGTTCGACCGAGGAGGCTGCCGCAGGCTGGTTGGCAGCCAAGGCAGCCAGCAGGCCGAGGCAGGACGATAGGGGCAAAACGCAACGCATGGTACGACTCCAGGTGACAGGGCAAATGACAACGGCGTTGAGACGAGCGAAATCACCCTTGGAGCACTAAGAAACGCGGCAAATTTGCCACAGGTTTCGTCAGGTGGTTTGTACGAAAGTTCGCTACAAGCCGCAGTGGTGGAGCCGTACGGCAGGCGCTTCGTAAGGTGGCCGCAGACCGGCAACGATGCCTCTCTCAATCACCTGCGGAGTTCAACCATGAATGACCACGCACGACATTCGCAGCACCCCCTGGCGGACGCCCCGGTTCGCCTGACGCCACGTGAACAGCAAGTCCTGTTGTGGTGCGCCTACGGCAAGAGTTCCTGGGAAATCGGCCAGATCCTGGCGTGCAAGGAATCGACGGTGAACTTCCACGTGTCGAACATCCTGCGCAAGTTCGATGTGCCCACGCGGGTGGCAGCAGTGATCAAGGCCATTCGCTACGGCATGTTGGCCGGGCAGTGAGGGGCGACCATGGGCAGCGATTCTCTGTTTCCACGTTTTGCCGACAGCCATGACCCGTTCTGGCCCCGCATAGACCTCGGCAGGCTGCGCGAGCGGCTGCTGCTGCAGGCGTCGGTCAGCGAAACCGCGCTGGAAGTGGCCGCCCGCTGTGCGGTCATCGACGCGGCACGCGAGTTCGCCCATTGGCGAGCGGTGCTGCGCAGGCGAGGTTACAAGCGCCTCGAGGACGTCGCCAGGCATGACCAGGGGCGCGCATTGCGGGTGTGCTACTTGCGCTTTATCGAGGCTGCGGTCCGCTACAACCTGGGATCGACGGCGTGCTTGCCCACTGTATGTCGAGGGCGCAACCATGCCTGAAGCCGAGTTGTTCGACACGCCGTGCGCCGCGCTTGTGGCATTGCTGGAAATGGATGGCGATGTGCTGTTCGCAGCACTGCTCGGCGCACTGCTGGTGAGCGCGGCGCGTGACCGCTTGATCACCAATACCGCCAGGCGCCTGAAACTGGGGCAGAAGCTGCTGCTGGTGTTCGTCACCGTCGGGGTGGGCCATTTGTTCGAGCCGCTGGTGTCGTCATTGACGCCCTTGTTGACACGTGGCATGGCGGCATTCGTGGCTGCGGTGGTGGTGATCCCGATCAGCCTCAAGGTCATGGTCTGGCTGGATACACTAGACCCGCGCGAGCTCATCCAGCGCTGGCGGAACCGGGGCTAGCCGGTGGCGGATCCGGCCAGCGCATTCAATTGCTGTTCCAGTTGCTGGATGCGTTGCTTGTCCTTGATCAGCAGCAGGATGGCCTGGCGATCAGCTGGCGCTAGCGTGCGCAGCCGCGTGAGCATGTCGTGCTCCCAGTCGGCGTCATCCAAGGCTGAGGTGATGGGGGCGGCTTCGCCCAGCAGCAGCCAGTCCAGCGAGCAACCATGTTGCCGGGCCAGGTCTACGCACAGCGAATAGGGAATGCTGTCGCGCACCTTCCAGCTGCTCAGGGTTTGCGGGCTGATCGACAGCTTGCGCGACAGCTCGGCATCGGTCTTGGCGCCGGTCAGAAGCTTGAGGCGGGTGAGCACTGCAGCAAGTACATGAGTACTCATAACAGATATCCATGACTGGTTTAATGATATTCCATGGGCTTAAACTACTCGTTATGAATACAGCCCTGCGTTTTAAGGAGCATTTCTGCAATGAGAAACATCGAACTGAAGAATAATTTCAAGTTTGCAGCCAATACTGACACAGCTGAACGATTATTCTTAGAGAGCCTGGCGTCGAAACATGCTTGCAGGTACTTGCCGTGAGTACTTACAAGCTGGTTTGCCCGCATTGCCACAGCCGGATGCGCATACGCACCAGCGAAGGGCGCCATATTTTCCTGCGCATTGCCTATTTGCAATGCACAACCGAGGCGTGCGGCTGGTCAGTGCGTGCCGAATTCGAAATGACCCATGAGCTCTCACCCAGCGGGATGCCCAACCCGGAAGTTTACCTGCCTTCGGCCAACGGTGAGTTGCGCAGGGCGGCATTGCCGACGGCAACCCAGGGAGGCGCTGATGAATGAGCTGCCACTGGACGCGATGAAACCACCTGCAGCGAAAACAAGGCAGATAAAAAAACACCCCGCATAAGCGGGGTGTCTTGTTTTACCGGGGCGATCAGCCGATCAGTTGCAGGCCCGCCTGCTGGACCATTTCCAGCAGCGGTTGCGGGTACACGCCAAGCACGAAGGCGAGAATGGCGATGGCCAGCAGCATCACGCCACCAGTGCGCTGTTCCCACTTCAGCGGGGCGTCGTGGCGACGCAGGTTCGGCTCGACCAGGTACAGGGTGACCATGACGCGCAGGTAGTAGTAGACGCCGATGGCGCTACCGATCACCAACGCACCGACCAGCCACCACAGGTGCGACTCGACGCCGGTGGCGATGATGTAGAACTTGCCGATGAAGCCTGCGGTCAGCGGGATACCGGCCAGCGACAGCATCATCACGGTGAGCACCGCCGTCAGGTACGGGCGGCGCCAGAACAGGCCGCGGTACTCGTACAGCGCATCGGCGTCACGGCCGCCGTAGGGCGACGACATCAGGGTGATGACACCGAATGCGCCGAGGCTGGTGATCACGTAGGTGACCAGGTACACGCCCATGGCTTCCAGGGCCAGGCCCTTGCTGGCAACCAGGGCGATGACCAGGTAGCCGAAGTGGGCGATGGACGAGTAACCGAGCAGGCGCTTGAGGTTGCTCTGGGTCAGTGCCAGCAGGTTACCGATCAGGATCGAAGCCACGGCAATCACCGCCAGCACGGTGCTCAGCACGCCGCTGCTGGCAGCAGGGGAGAGCATGAACAGGCGTACCACCACGGCGAACACCGCTACCTTGCTGGCGGTGGCCAGGAACGCGGCGACTGGCGCCGGGGCGCCTTCGTAGACGTCCGGGGTCCACAGGTGGAACGGTACCAGCGACAGCTTGAAGGCCAGGCCGACCAGCATCATGGCCAGGCCCAGCTGGGCCAGCAGGCTTGGCATGCTGGTGGCAGCCAGGGCCTTGCCGATCTGGTCGAAGCTCAGGCTGCCGGCGTCGGCGTACAGCAGGGCCATGCCGAACAGCAGGAACGCCGAGCCGGCAGCCGACAGCACCATGTACTTGATGCCGGCCTCGAGCGAGCGCTTGTTGAAGAAGGCATACGCCACCAGGCCGTAGACCGGTACCGACAGCAGCTCCAGGCCGATGAACAGCCCGGCCAGGTGGTTGGCGCTGACCAGCACCAGGCCGCCGAGGGCCGACATCAGCAGCAGCAGGTAGAGTTCTTCACGGTTGCCCGGGAAGCCCTTGGAGCCTTCGCCGAGGTAGGCGTGGGCGAGGGTGACGCAAGCCAGCGTCGCCACCAGCATGATCGCCATGTACAGGCAGGCGAACTTGTCGATGGTCACCAGCGAGGTGACCGCCAGCGGCGCGACCTTCAGCGCCGGCAGGATCGACAGCAGGGCCAGGTTGAGGCCCACGGTGGACAGCAGGAAGGTCTGCGAGTGGTTGCGCTTCCAGGCGATCGCCAGCATCACCACCACCGTGGTGATGGTGGTGATCAGCATCGGCGCCAATGCGATGAAGTGTTGAGTGGTGAATTCCATAGCGCTCTTACCGGGCCGAAGCGAGTTGAGTGAAAGCGGAACCGAGCCACTGCTGCACACCACTCATGGTGGCGGCAGAGGTGTCGAGGAACGGCTGCGGATACACGCCCAGCAGGATCAGCAGTACAGCCAGACCCAGGACCATGATCAGCTCGCGACCGTCCATGCCGGCCAGCACGCTGTCGGCCTTGGCCGGGCCGAAGTAGGCGCGGTGGATCATGATCAGCGAGTACACCGAACCGAACACCAGGCCAGTGGTGGCGATCACGGTGATCCACGGCACGCTGGCGAAGCTGCCGATCAGGATCAGGAACTCGCCGACGAAGTTGCCGGTGCCGGGCAGGCCCAGGGAGGCGGCGGCGAAGAACAGGCTGATGGCCGGCAGGTAGGCGATGCGGTGCCACAGGCCGCCCATTTCGCGCATGTCACGGGTGTGCAGGCGCTCGTACAGCTGGCCGGCCAGGATGAACAGCGCGGCAGCCGACAGGCCGTGGGCCAGCATCTGGATTACCGCGCCTTGCAGGGCCTGCTGGCTGCCGGAGTAGATACCGATCAGCACGAAGCCCATGTGCGAGACGCTGGAGAAGGCCACCAGGCGCTTGATGTCGGTTTGCGCGAAGGCCAGGAAGGCACCGTAGAAGATACCGATCAGGCCCAGGGTCATGGCGATTGGCGCGAACTCGGCCGAGGCATTCGGGAACAGCGGCAGGGCGAAGCGCAGCAGGCCGTAGGCCGCGGTCTTCAGCAAGATACCGGCGAGGTCCACCGAACCTGCGGTCGGCGCCTGGGCGTGGGCGTCAGGCAGCCAGGAGTGGAACGGCACCACCGGCAGTTTCACCGCGAAGGCGATGAAGAAGCCCAGCATCAGCAGGTACTCGGTACCGGCTGGCAGTTCGGCTTTCAGCAGGTCGCTGTAGTTGAAGGTGATCACCCCGGTGTTGGTGTAGTTGACCAGCACCAGGCCAAGGATCGCCACCAGCATGATCAGGCCGCTGGCCTGGGTGAAGATGAAGAACTTGGTCGCCGCGTAGATCCGGGTCTTCTTGCCGTCTGCCGAGCTGTGACCCCAGAGCGCGATGAGGAAGTACATCGGCACCAGCATCATTTCCCAGAAGAAGAAGAACAGGAACAGGTCCAGGGCCAGGAACACACCGACCACGCCGCCGAGGATCCACATCAGGTTGAGGTGGAAGAAGCCGACGTGGCGCTGGATTTCTTTCCAGGAGCACAGTACCGACAGCACACCGAGCAGGCCGGTGAGCAGGATCATCAGCAGCGACAGGCCGTCGAGGGCCAGGTGGATGCTGATGCCGAAGCGCTGGATCCACTGGACTTTGTATTCCAGGGCCCAGGCCGGCTCGGCGCCCGGAGCAGGGGCGAGGGTGTAGTCGCCGTTGGCCCACAGCCACAGGCCGATGCCGAGCAGCAGGGACATGGTCAGCAGCGCGATCCAGCGTGGCAGGGTGGCGCCGAAGCGCTCACCCAGCCAGCACAGGAAGCCGCCGATGAAGGGGATCAGGATCAGCCAAGGCAAAATCATGACGGGTTGGTTTCCTTTGGCAAAGTCGCAAGATTCATAGTCATACCGCAGCCACTACCACGGCACCGAGCACCAGCACGGCACCCACGGCGATAGAGGCGGTGTACCAGCGCAGCTGGCCAGTCTCGGTCTTGCTCATGGCAACGTGGCCGCCACGCGCCATCCGAGGAATCAGGCCGATGGTGCGGTCAACCGGGTCCTTGCGCAGGATATGGCTGATCAGCAGGTACGGTTTGACGAAGAGCTTGTCGTAGATCCAGTCGAAGCCCCAGGCAGCGAACCACCAGGCCGACAGGACACGGCCGATGCCACTGTTGGCCACGGCGCTGACGAAGCGGCGCTTGCCCAGGAACAGCAGGGCCGACAGCAGGATACCGGCGATGGCGATGGCACCCGAGGTGATCTCCAGCGCGTGCTTGGCTTCGCCACCGGCGTGGCCGGCGCTTTCCGGCAGCACGCCTGCCAGCGGCGGGGTGATCCAGGCGCCGACGAAGGTCGACAGCACGATCAGCACGCCCAGCGGCAGCCAGTGGCTGATGCCGTGGCCCGCGTGGGCTTCGGTCTTGGCTTCGCCGTGGAAGGCGATGAAGATCAGGCGGAAGGTGTACAGCGAGGTCATGAACGCGCCGACCAGGCCGGCATACAGCAGGCCGGTATTGCCACTGGCGAAGGCTTCCCAGAGGATCTCGTCCTTGGAGTAGAAGCCCACGGTGACGATCGGCAGGGCGGCCAGGGCAGCGCCACCGACCACGAAGCTGGCGTAGGCCAGCGGCAGTTTCTTCCACAGGCCGCCCATCTTGAAGATATCCTGCTCGTGGTGGCAGGCAACGATCACCGCACCGGAAGCCAGGAACAGCAGGGCCTTGAAGAACGCGTGGGTCATCAGGTGGAAGATCGCCGCGTCCCAGGCACCCACGCCCAGGGCGAGGAACATGTAGCCGATCTGGCTCATGGTCGAGTAGGCGAGGATACGCTTGATGTCGGTCTGCACCAGCGCGGCGAAGCCGGCCAGTACCAGGGTCACGCCACCGACCACGCCGACCAGGTGCAGGATGTCCGGGGCCAGCAGGAACAGGCCGTTGGTACGGGCGATCAGGTACACGCCCGCGGTCACCATGGTTGCCGCGTGGATCAGTGCCGAGACCGGAGTCGGGCCGGCCATCGCGTCGGCCAGCCAGGTCTGCAGGGGCAGCTGCGCCGATTTACCGACCGCACCACCCAGCAGCATCAGCGTGGCCAGGACCATCCAGGTGTCGCCAGCCTGGAACTTCTGCGGTGCCAGCACCAGCAGCTGCTGCACGTTCAGGGTACCCAGCTGGGCGAACAGGATGAACAGGCCGATGGCCATGAACACGTCGCCGATGCGGGTGACGATGAACGCCTTGAGTGCCGCGTTACCGTTGTTGCGGTTGCTGTAGTAGAAACCGATCAACAGGTACGAGCACAGGCCCACGCCTTCCCAGCCGAAGTAGATGAACAGCAGGTTATCGCCCAGCACCAGGAACAGCATGCTGGCGATGAACAGGTTGGTGTACGAGAAGAAGCGCGAGTAACCGGCTTCGCCACGCATGTACCAGGACGCGAACAGGTGGATCAGGAAGCCGACACCGGTGACCACGCCGAGCATGGTCACCGACAGGCCGTCCAGGTACAGGGTGAAGCTCGGCGCGAAGCCGTCCACCGACATCCACTGCCACAGCAGCTGGCTGTACGCGCCGCCTTCCGGCGGGGCGACGTTGAATTGCCAGATGACGTAGGCAGCCACGGCGGCCGACAGGCCCACCGAGCCGACGCCGATCAGGGCCGACAGGTTCTCCGAGAAGCGCCCGCGCGAGAACGACAGCAGCAGGAAGCCGAGGAGGGGGAAGACGAAAGTCAGGAAGAGAAGGTTCATCCGCGCATCTCACTGGCAGCATCGATGTCGAGAGTGTGGAAGCGGCGATACAGCTGCAGCAGGATGGCCAGGCCAATACTGGCCTCGGCGGCTGCCAGGCTGATCACCAGAATGAACATCACCTGGCCGTCGGGCTGGACCCAACGGGCACCGGCGACGATGAACGCCAGCGCAGAGGCGTTCATCATGACTTCCAGGCTCATGAGCACGAAGAGGATGTTGCGGCGGACCATCAGGCCAACCAGACCTAAGCAGAACAGGATGCCGGCGACCGCCAGACCATGCTCGAGAGGGATAGCACCCATGATTTACTCCTTCGCCTCGTTGCGGCCCAGGTGGAAGGCGGTGACGGCTGCCGCCAGCAGCAGCATCGACGCCAGTTCGACCACCAGCAGGTACGGGCCGAACAGGCTGATGCCCACGGCTTTCGGGCCCACGGTGGTACCGCTGATGGCGGCGCCGCTCGGGGCGACGAACAGCACGTACAGCAGCTCCAGCAGCAGCAGGGCGGCGAGGATCACCGGCCCGGCCCAGATGCCGGGCTTGAGCCAGCCGCGTTCCTGGGCGACCGAAGCCGGCCCGAGGTTGAGCATCATCACCACGAACACGAACAGCACCATGATGGCGCCGGCGTAGGCGATCACTTCCAGGGCGCCGGCGAACGGCGCACCCAGGGCGAAGAAGATCATGGCCACGGAAATCAGCGAAATGATCAGGTAAAGCAAGGCGTGCACGGGGTTGGTACCGGTCACCACCCGAAGGGTGGAGAGCACGGCGATCCCGGATGCGAAGTAGAAAGCGAATTCCATCTTTCTGTCCTTATGGGAGCAAGCTCTTCACGTTGATCGGCTCGGCTTCGTTCTGCGCAGCGCCTTTCGGCTTGCCAGCGATCGCCATACCCGCAACACGGTAGAAGTTGTAGTCAGGGTTCTTGCCGGGGCCGGAGATCAGCAGATCTTCTTTCTCGTACACCAGGTCCTGACGCTTGAACTCGGCCATTTCGAAATCCGGAGTCAGCTGGATCGCGGTGGTCGGGCACGCTTCTTCACACAGGCCGCAGAAGATGCAGCGCGAGAAGTTGATGCGGAAGAACTCCGGGTACCAGCGGCCGTCCTCGGTCTCGGCCTTCTGCAGCGAGATGCAGCCGACCGGGCAGGCCACCGCGCAGAGGTTGCACGCCACGCAGCGCTCCTCGCCATCGGGGTCGCGGGTGAGGACGATGCGGCCGCGGTAGCGCGGCGGCAGGTACACGGGTTCTTCGGGGTACTGCAGGGTATCGCGCTTGCGGAACCCGTGGGAGAACACCATGGCCAGGCTGCGCAGCTGGGTGCCGGTGCCCTTAACGATGTCGCCGATATACTTGAACATGGGTCAAATCCTCACTGGGCCGCGACGGCTGGCGCGTTGTAGAGCACGAGCGCAGCGGTCACCAGCAAATTGATCAGGGTCAGCGGCAGGCAGAACTTCCAGCTGAAGTCCATCACCTGGTCATAGCGTGGGCGCGGGATCGAGGCGCGCAGCAGGATGAACAGCATGATGAAGAACGCGGTCTTCAGCGCGAACCACAGGAACGACAGCTGCGGCAGGATGCCGAACGGGCCGTGCCAGCCGCCGAAGAACAGGGTCACCAGCAGCGCCGAGATGAGGATGATGCCGATGTACTCACCGACGAAGAACATGCCCCATTTCATGCCGGCATACTCGATGTGGTAGCCGTCGGCCAGTTCCTGTTCCGCTTCCGGCTGGTCGAACGGGTGACGGTGAGTCACGGCGACGCCAGCGATGAAGAAGGTGCAGAAGCCGAAGAACTGCGGAATGATGAACCACAGGTTCTGTGCCTGGTAGTCGACGATGTCGCGCATGTTGAACGAGCCCACCTGCACCACCACGCCCATCAGCGCCAGGCCCAGGAACACTTCGTACGACACGGTCTGGGCCGAGGCGCGCAAGCTGCCCAGCAGGGCGTACTTGTTGTTCGACGACCAGCCGGCGAACAGCACCGCGTACACCGACAGGCCGGCCATGGCGAAGAAGAACAGCAGGCCGATGTTCAGGTCGGCGACGCCCCAGGTCGGGGTGATCGGGATGACCACGAAGGCGATCAGCAGGGCGCTCATGGCCACCACCGGTGCCAGGGTGAAGATCACGCGGTCGACGAAGGGTGGGTTCCAGTCTTCCTTGAAGAACATCTTCAGCATGTCGGCAGCGATCTGGAACATGCCGAACGGGCCGACGCGGTTCGGACCATAACGGTCCTGCCACCAGCCCAGCAGGCGACGCTCGACGAAGCTGAGCAGCGCACCGCAGACCACCACCGCCAGCAGGACCACGATGGCCCGCAGCACGGAGAGGATCACATCGATCACTTCGGGGGTGAACCAGCTCATTGTGCTGCCTCCTGCAGACCTTCGACGGATGCACCGAAGATGGCCGGCGGAATGCCGGCCAGGCCTTTCGGCAATGCGACCAGGCCAGCGCCCAGCTGTTCATTGATGCGCAGCGGCAGGCGCAGCGCCACACCGCCGACCGTCAGGCTCAGCAGGGCGCCGTCGTTGACACCCAGGCGGTCGGCTTCGGACTTGGCCAGGGCCACGTAGGCAGCCGGGATGCGCTCTTGCACCGGGGCGGCGCGCGAGGAGCTTTCTTCGCTGCCGAACAGGTGGAAGAACGGCACGGCGGTCCAGGTGCCACGGGCCGGGTTGAAGGCCCCCGGAATGCGGGTGAACCAGTTCAGGCGGTCGCCTTGCGATTCGATCAGGCGCACGCCCGGGTCACCGGCGCGCAGGTGGCCACCGACCTCGTCCTGGAACTTGTTCCAGGCCTGCGGCGAGTTCCAGCCCGGCGACCAGGCGAACGGCACCTGCTGGCGCGGTTCGGCGGAGCCCGAGTAGCCTTCCATGGAGAAGGCGAACGCGGTGTCCTTGTCCTGCGGGGTACGTGGCTCGTGCACGCTGATGTTGGCGCGCATGGCGGTACGGCCGGAATAGCGCAGCGGTTCGCGCGCCAGCTTCAGGCCCTTGATGCGGAACGCGGCAGACGGCGCGGCGTTGACGATGCCGGCCAGTTGCGGGGCGGCTTCGGCGCAGGCGCTGGTGACGTGGTCGAGCTGGGTCCAGTCGACCGGCTTGTTCAGCAGGGTGGCGCGCAGGGCGTGCATCCAGCGCCAGCCTTCGTGAACCAGGATGCTGCTGTCCAGGTACTGCGGGTCGAACACCTGGAAGAAGCGCTGGGCACGGCCTTCCTGGCTGACCAGGGTACCGTCGCCTTCGGCGAACGAGGCAGCCGGCAGCACCAGGTGCGCGCGGTCGACAGTTGCGGTTTTCGAGTGGTCGGCAACGATCACCACCTTGGCCGCGGCCAGGGCTGCGTCGACCTTGGCGGCCGGCACGCGGGCGTACAGGTCGTTTTCCAGCACCACGATGGCGTCGGCCTTGCCGCTGATGACGGCATCCAGCGCAGCGTCGACGGACTCGCCACCGAGCATGGCCATGCCCAGGCTGTTGGCTTCAGGCACCACCAGGCTCAGCGAACCGTTCTTCTCACGCAGCTTCAGGGCCTTGGCGATGTTGGCGGCGGCTTCGATCAGCGCCGGGTCGGCCAGCGAGGTACCGGCGACTACCAGTGGGCGCTGGGCAGCGACCAGGGCGTCGGCGATGCGCTGGGCCAGTGCTTGCGCTTCGGCGTCCAGGCCGGCAACGGCAGGCGCGCTCGGGTCGATGGCGTGGGCCACGGCGAAACCGATGCGGGCCAGGTCGGCCGGGGCGGCGTGCACGCATTCTTCGGCGACGTCGTCCAGCTTGGTTTCCGCCAGCGAAGCGATGAACAGCGGGTACAGCGCGTGCTGGCCGATGTTCTTCACCGCCGCGTCGAGCCACGGCTGCACCTTCATCGCTTCGGCCATGGCCTCGGCCTTGCCCTTGGTGGCCTGGCGCACGGCCAGGGCGACGCGGGCAGCGGTCTGGGTCAGGTCTTCGCCGAGCACGAACACGGCGTCGTGGTCTTCGATGTCGCGCAGGGTAGGCACCGGCAGCGGGCTGTTGTTCAGCACGTCGAGGGCCAGGCGGACGCGGGCCAGCTCGCCGGCTTCCATACCCGAGTAGAAGTACTCGGCGCCAACCAGCTCACGCAGGCCGTAGTTGCTTTCCAGGCTGGCGCGCGGCGAGCCGATACCGACGATGGTACGCCCGCGCAGCAGGTCGGCGGCCTTGTCCAGGGCAGCGTCCAGGCTCAGCTTGGTGCCGTCGGCCAGTTGCGGCTGGCGTGGGCGATCCTTGCGGTTGACGTAGCCGTAGCCGAAGCGGCCACGGTCGCACAGGAAGTACTGGTTGACCGAACCGTTGAAGCGGTTTTCCACCCGGCGCAGTTCGCCGTAGCGCTCGCCCGGGCTGATGTTGCAGCCGCTGGAGCAGCCGTGGCAGATGCTCGGGGCGAACTGCATGTCCCACTTGCGGTTGTAGCGCTCGGAGTGGGTCTTGTCGGTGAACACGCCGGTCGGGCAGACCTCGGTCAGGTTGCCGGAGAATTCGCTTTCCAGCACGCCGTCTTCGACGCGGCCGAAGTACACGTTGTCGTGGGCGCCGTATACGCCCAGGTCGGTACCACCGGCATAGTCCTTGTAGTAGCGCACGCAGCGGTAGCAGGCGATGCAGCGGTTCATCTCATGGGCGATGAACGGGCCGAGGTCCTGGTTCTGGTGGGTACGCTTGGTGAAACGGTAGCGGCGCTCGTTGTGGCCGGTCATTACCGTCATGTCCTGCAGGTGGCAGTGACCGCCTTCCTCGCACACCGGGCAGTCGTGCGGGTGGTTGGTCATCAGCCACTCGACGACGCTGGCGCGGAACGCCTTGGACTCTTCATCGTCGATGGAGATCCAGGTGCCGTCGGAGGCAGGGGTCATGCAGGACATGACGATACGACCACGGGTGTCGTTCTCGTCGGTGTACTGCTTGACCGCGCATTGCCGGCAGGCGCCAACGCTACCGAGCGCCGGGTGCCAGCAGAAATAAGGGATGTCGAGGCCGAGCGACAGACAGGCCTGTAACAGGTTGTCTGCACCGTTGACTTCGAGCGCTTTGCCGTCTACGTGGATAGTGGCCATTGTTCAAAGTTCTTCGTTGGCCCGCGTGAGCGGGCGTGGCTAATGGAAATCGGTGAGCTTGCGACACGCCACGAATGAATCGGGCCTGTCGGCAAGCTGGCGGGTGGCACGGACCACCCGCCGCAATCATCTTGTTATGCGCCGACCACGATCGGCTTCGCCAAATTGGGGCGCAGGGTGTCACCAGCAGATGCTGGCGCGACCCCGGCCTCGAACTCGGAGCGGAAGTATTTGATGGCACTGCCCAACGGCTCGACGGCACCCGGTGCGTGAGCACAGAAGGTGCGGCCTGGGCCGAGGAAGTTGACCAGGCCCAGCAGCGTCTCGATGTCTTCGGCGCGGCCCTGGCCTTTTTCCAGCGCGCGCAGCATCTTCACGCTCCACGGCAGGCCGTCACGGCAGGGCGTGCACCAGCCGCACGACTCGCGGGCGAAGAACTCTTCCATGTTGCGCAGCAGCGAAACCATGTTGATGCTGTCGTCCACCGCCATTGCCAGGCCGGTACCCATGCGGGTGCCGACCTTGGCGATGCCACCGGCGTACATCTGCGCGTCGAGGTGCTCGGGCAGCAGGAAGCCGGTACCGGCACCGCCTGGCTGCCAGCACTTGAGCTTGAAACCGTCGCGCATGCCGCCGGCGTAGTCTTCGAACAGCTCGCGGGCGGTGACGCCGAACGGCAGTTCCCACAGGCCCGGGTTCTTCACCTTGCCGGAGAAGCCCATCAGCTTGGTGCCGTGGTCTTCGCTGCCTTCGCGGGCCAGCGACTTGTACCAGTCGTTGCCGTTGGCGACGATGGCCGGCACGTTGCACAGGGTTTCGACGTTGTTGACGCAGGTCGGCTTGCCCCACACGCCCACGGCGGCAGGGAAGGGCGGCTTCGAGCGCGGGTTGGCGCGGCGGCCTTCCAGCGAGTTGATCAGCGCGGTTTCTTCACCGCAGATGTAGCGGCCGGCACCGGTGTGCACGAACAGCTCGAAATCGAAGCCGCTGCCGAGGATGTTCTTGCCCAGCAGGCCGGCGGCCTTGGCTTCCTCGATGGCGCGGTTGAGGTGCTTGGCGGCGGTGGTGTATTCGCCGCGCAGGAAGATGTAGCCACGGTAAGCCTTCAGGGCGCGGGCGCTGATCAGCATGCCCTCGACCAGCAGATGGGGCTGTTGCTCCATCAGCATGCGGTCCTTCCAGGTGTTCGGCTCCATTTCGTCCGCGTTGCACAGCAGGTAGCGGATGTTCATGGATTCGTCTTTGGGCATCAGGCCCCACTTCACCCCAGTGGGGAAGCCTGCACCACCACGGCCCTTGAGGCCGGAGTCCTTGACGCTCTGCACGATGTCGTCGGCCGACATCTGCGCCAGCGCCTTGCGCGCCGCGGCGTAGCCGTTCTTCGACTCGTACTCGGCCAGCCAGACCGGCTCGCCGTCGTCACGCAGGCGCCAGGTCAGTGGGTGGGTTTCGGCCGTGCGCGCGATGCGGTTGGCCGGGCCGAAGGAAGTAATGGTCATACGTAACCCTCCAGCAGTTTGGAAACGCCAGCCGGCTGCACGTCACCGAAGGTGTCGTCGTCGATCATCAGCGCCGGGGCCTTGTCGCAGTTGCCCAGGCAGCACACCGGCAGCAGGGTGAAGCGACCGTCGGCGGTGGTTTGGCCGAGGCCGATGCCCAGCTCGCTCTGGATCTGGCTGACCACCGACTCATGGCCGCCGATGTAGCAGACCATGCTGTCGCACACGCGGATGATGTGGCGGCCGACCGGCTGACGGAAGATCTGGCTGTAGAAGGTGGCCACACCCTCGACGTCGCTGGCCGGGATGCCCAGTACTTCGCCGATGGCGTGGATGGCACCGTCCGGTACCCAGCCACGCTCCTTCTGGACGATCTTCAGGGCTTCGATGGACGCCGCGCGCGGGTCCTCGTAGTGATGCATTTCGTGCTCGATGGCCGAGCGCTCGGTTTCGCTCAGGGCGAAACGGTCTGTCTGGATAAGCGTGCTGTTCATGCTTAGCGGTCCACGTCAGCCATAACGAAGTCGATACTGCCCAGGTACGCAATGAGGTCGGCGACCATGCTGCCTTTGATCACCGAAGGGATCTGCTGCAGGTGCGGGTAGCTCGGGGTACGGATCCGGGTGCGGTAGCTCATGGTGCCGCCATCGCTCGTCAGGTAGTAACTGTTGATGCCCTTGGTCGCCTCGATCATCTGGAACGACTCGTTGGCCGGCATGACCGGGCCCCACGAGACTTGCAGGAAGTGCGTGATGAGGGTCTCGATGTGCTGCAGGGTGCGCTCTTTCGGCGGCGGCGTGGTCAGCGGGTGGTCCGCCTTGTACGGGCCTTCCGGCATGTTGCGCAGGCACTGGTCGATGATGCGGATACTCTGGCGCATCTCCTCGACGCGGACCATGCAGCGATCGTAGGCATCGCCGTTGTGGGCCAGCGGTACTTCGAACTCGAAGTTCTCGTAGCCGGAGTAGGGGCGGGCTTTACGCAGGTCGAAGTTGCAGCCGGTGGCACGCAGGCCGGCACCGGTAGTACCCCAGGCCAGGGCTTCCTTGGTGTTGTACGCGGCAACGCCGATGGTACGGCCCTTGAGGATGCTGTTCTGCAGGGCAGCCTTTTCGTACTCGTCGAGGCGTTTCGGCAGCCATTCGACGAAGTCCTTGACCAGCTTGTCCCAGCCGCGCGGCAGGTCGTGGGCGACGCCACCGATGCGGTACCAGGCCGGGTGCAGGCGGAAACCGGTGATCGCCTCGATCACGGTGTAGGCGCGCTGGCGGTCGGTGAAGGTGAAGAACACCGGGGTCATGGCGCCGACGTCCTGGATATAGGTACCCAGGAACAGCAGGTGGCTGGTGATACGGAAGAACTCGGCCAGCATCACGCGGATGGTGTCGACCTTCTGTGGCACCTTGATGCCGGCCAGCTTCTCGACCGCGAGCACGTACGGCAGGTTGTTCATCACCCCGCCGAGGTAGTCGATACGGTCGGTGTAGGGGATGAAGCTGTGCCAGGACTGGCGCTCGGCCATTTTCTCGGCGCCACGGTGGTGGTAGCCGATGTCCGGTACGCAGTCGACGATTTCTTCACCGTCCAGCTGCAGGACGATACGGAAGGCACCGTGCGCCGAAGGGTGGTTGGGGCCGAGGTTGAGGAACATGTAGTCCTCGTTGGCGCCCTGGCGCTTCATGCCCCAGGCTTCCGGGTTGAAGCGTGCCGATTCCTCTTCAAGCTGCTGCTTGGCCAGGGTCAGGCTGTAGGGATCGAACTCGGTGGCGCGGGCCGGGTAGTCCTTGCGCAGCGGGTGGCCTTCCCAGGTGGGCGGCATCATGATGCGGCTGAGGTGCGGGTGGCCGGCAAAGTCGATGCCGAACATGTCCCAGACTTCGCGCTCGTACCAGTTGGCGTTCGGCCAGATACCGGTCACGGTCGGCAGGTTCAGGTCGCCTTCGCTGAGCGCCACCTTGATCATCACATCGCTGTTACGCTCGATCGACAACAGGTGGTAGAACACGCTGAAGTCGGCGGCTGGCAGGCCGCGGCGCTGGGTACGCAGGCGTTCGTCGACGCCATGCAGGTCGTACAGCATGCTGTACGGCTTGGCCACGCCGCGCAGGAAGCTGAGCACTTCCTTGAGCTGCTCGCGCTTGACCCACAGCACGGGCATGCCGGTGCGGGTTTCCTGGGCGACGAATGCTTCGGCGCCAAAACGGTTGTGCAGTTCGACGACCACATCCTGGTCGTCTGCCTTGTAGGGCGGAATGAAAATAGCGTTGTCCGCTGTCATGGTCTCGGTCGCTTTGGGTCAACGTTAAGAATGAAGCCAGGCCGCCGGCTCCAGGGGAGCGGGCGGCAGGTCGCTGGATCAGACTTCGTCGGGGCTGCGCAGGTTGGTTACGGCGATGCGCTGCTCACGACGCAGGTCCTTCTGGGCTGGCATCTCGGCACGGTAGATGCCTTGATCACCAACAACCCAGGAAAGCGGGCGTCGTTCTTGGCCGATCGACTCCTGCAGCAGCATCAAGCCTTGCAGGAAAGCCTCAGGGCGCGGCGGGCAGCCGGGCACATAGACGTCCACGGGGAGGAACTTGTCGACCCCCTGAACGACCGAGTAGATGTCGTACATGCCACCGGAGTTGGCACACGAACCCATGGAAATGACCCATTTCGGCTCGAGCATCTGCTCGTACAGGCGCTGGATGATCGGCGCCATTTTGACGAAACAGGTACCGGCGATGACCATGAAGTCGGCCTGACGCGGCGAGGCCCGGATGACTTCGGCGCCGAAGCGGGCGATGTCGTGGGGAGCCGTGAAGGCCGTGGTCATTTCCACGTAGCAGCAGGACAGGCCGAAGTTGTACGGCCAGAGGGAGTTCTTGCGACCCCAGTTGACCGCGCCACGCAGTACATCTTCGAGCTTGCCCATGAAGATGTTCTTGTGGACCTGGTCCTCCAGCAGTTGATCGGTGACGGTTTCCCGTTCACCGACCGGGTACTGCTCGTTGGGCGCATCCGGATCGATTCTGGTGAGATTGTATTGCATGCCAAAGCCTCATTGTTTCAGCTTCGCTTGCCGCTTGCGGCGACCTTCGGGAGCCCAATCAAGTGCCCCGACGCGCCAAAGGTAGACAAGACCTGCCAACAGAATTGCTATGAAAACGAGTGCTTCGACGAATCCGGTCCAGCCGCTTTCGCGGACGGACACAGACCATGCAAAGAGAAAGAGGGCTTCGATATCGAAGATCACGAACAGCATCGCGACCAGATAGAATTTGGCGGACAGGCGCAGGCGGGCGCTGCCGACGGGCAGCATGCCGGATTCGAAGGGTTCGTTCTTGGCGCGGCCCCAGGCCTTGCTACCGAGCAGGCTGGACAGGCCGAGCATGAAGGCGCACAGGCCGACGACACCCAGGAGGAAGATGGCAAAGCCCCAGTTGTGGGCGATGAGTCCTGCCGAATCGGACATGCTAGAAATCCTTATACAGAGACCCAGCTCTGCAGTCTGAAATAAGTGTAGAGCGGCGACCTGGTGTCGCACGTGCAGTGACCAAATGTCGCAGCTGAATCAATCGGGCTGATTTTATGGGTAAACCCGGTGCAAGTAAAATTTCTGTCGCAAATTTATTCGTAGGATTAAGTACAAAACCCGCGCGTAACCGGCTGAAAGCCTTGAGGTTAGGGCATTGCATGCGGTTTTGTTAATTATGTTTCTTGCCGCTGGTAACGAAGGACAAACTTCGTAATGATAATTGATATCATTTGAACTGATCCCTGGTAATTCGGCTGTTCTGGACCTTGAAAAGTTCATCTGGCGGTTGCCCCTACTTGCAAACGCGAAAAACGCCTGTTCTAGCAACTTCCGACACCGCTCGCACCGCTCTGGGTCAATACTTTACCGATTGGCCGATGACTGGCCGATGAAGCGATTGCCCACTGGCCGAGCCAGTAGGTGAGGATGATCAGGTACGGTGCGGCAGCGAACGGGCTGACGAAGCGGTCGATGCCGATCAGGCTGTCGGAGCAGACGAACAGGCCGGCGCCTAGTGCGGCGAGTCCACCGCCGGCCAGAGCGCGCCAGAGCATGGCGCTGATGGCCAGGGCGTAGGCCGACACCGGAAGCAGCAGCGGCCCAAGGCCCTGCCTGGCAAGCACGGCGAACAAGGTGAGGCCGGTGATTGTACTCAGCAGCAGTGCGGGCCAGGCTGGGCGCAAGGTTCTGCTGCAGTAGGCGCGCAGATAGGCCAGGTGGGCACAGAGGAAGGCGGCCAGGCCGAACACGAACAGGTCGCTGGGTATCGCCAGCAGGATGTCGCCGAGCACCGACAGCGCCAGGCCGAGGGTGATCCAGTGGCGATAAGGTGTGGCCGGTGCGCTGCGCAGCCAGGCGATCAGCACCAATACCGGAACGGGCTTGGCCAGCAGGGCGAGCAGGGTGTTGTCGCTGGCCAGTGCATATATATAGAGGGCAGCGGTGGTCAGGGCGAGCAGGGTCAGGGAGCTTTGGCGGGGCATGGGCGGTCCTTGCTGCGATGCTGCCTCAAGCATAGACCTGATCCTGGGTTTTGCTTTGGCCTGTACCGGCCCTTTCGCGGGCATGCCCGCTCCCACAGGATCACCTCAGTCTTCAACAATTGCGCAGTACTTGTGGGAGCGGGCGCGCCCGCGAAGAGGCCGGCGCAGGCGCTGCCGAATTTCCGCATAAAGCAGATTTGTCCCCTTCCATGTAGGCCATTTCCCAAACATACTCCTGCCGCGCATTTTCCGTTGCCGCCGCTCTGGCAGCGCTCTAGTCTCGGCATGTCGTTGCTCATCAACGATACAGCTTTGACAGGCTGTGACGGTAAATAGTGTGCGGCTCGCCTTTATGGCGGCTGTACGTGCGGGCACGCTTGCGTGCGCCGGAACTTAGCTATTTCCGCCGGTCTGTCAACCCACGTACAGCTGCCACCCTTCTGTTTGACAGCAGGCAGGTGCCCGGCCATAGAAGGTAAATAGCTATGCTGAAAGTTGTCCCCGATCCACCCCATAACCCCCATTCCCTCGAAGACACCCTGATCCAGGCCACCGACTATGCACTGTGCGCGGCGACCGTGGTGCATCAGGCCTTGTTGCTGCAGCCCAAATCCCCGGCGTCCATCCTGATGATGACCTCGATGCATGAGCTGGAGGCGCTGCGGGCTTTGCTTGAGTCGGCATTGGTTCAGGCGCAGATGCACACAGAGCCTCGGACTTTGCACTAAGGCTCGTTTGATGTGTTGTCTGGGCGGGCCTCTTCGCGGGTAAACCCGCTCCCACAGGTTCATCACAAGCGCCAAGATTTGCACAGCACCTGTGGGAGCGGGTTTACCCGCGAAAGGGCCGGCCCAGGCAGTAGAGAATTTTCAGGGAATTGAACAATGACCACAGAAGACACCCAATTCACCGTCGGCAAAACCACCTTCTACCAAGGCGAAAACGGCACCCACCCGCTGTTCCGCATCGAGCCAGGCATTCCCTGCCGTGACGCCCGCGAGCAATCTTCGGAACTGATGGGCTATGTGCGCGAACTGACCATCACTGGCCTGATGGAAGAAAAGCCGATGATGATCTGGGCTGCCTACTACCTCAGTGCGATGGCCAAGGCGCTGATGGATGATGCCGAGCTGGGCATGAAGCACTGAGGTACCGCAGGACTGCACGATCACCCCTGTAGGCGGCCTTGTGTCGCGATAGGGCTGCGCAGCAGCCCCGGGATTTTGGCGCGGATGCACAAATTGCTGGGGCTGCTGCGCAGCCCTATCGCGACACAAGGCCGCTCAGGTTCCGTGTACTGCTGATGGGAAAAAGAAAGGCCCGAGGCTTTCACAAGCCCCGGGCCTTCCTTCAACCGCAACCCACTATCAGTGGAACTGCTCTTCCTCGGTCGAACCGGTCAGTGCAGTCACCGACGATGCCCCACCCTGGATAACGGTGGTCATGTCGTCGAAGTAGCCGGTGCCCACTTCCTGCTGGTGCGCCACGAAGGTGTAGCCTTTGCTGGCATCGGCGAATTCCTGCTCCTGCAGCTTCACGTAGGCGGTCATGTCGTTGCGGGCGTAGTCGTGCGCCAGGTTGAACATGCCGTGCCACATGTTGTGGATGCCGGCCAGGGTGATGAACTGGTGCTTGTAGCCCATTGCCGACAGCTCGCGCTGGAACTTGGCGATGGTCGCGTCGTCCAGGTTCTTCTTCCAGTTGAACGAAGGCGAGCAGTTGTACGACAGGATCTGGTCCGGGTATTCCTTCTTGATCGCTTCGGCGAAGCGGCGGGCTTCGTCCAGGTCCGGCTTGGCCGTTTCACACCAGATCAGGTCGGCGTACGGGGCGTAGGCCAGGCCGCGGGCGATGGCCTGGTCGAGGCCGGCGCGTACCTTGTAGAAGCCTTCGCGGGTGCGCTCGCCAACCACGAATGGCTGGTCGTACGGGTCGCAGTCGCTGGTCAGCAGGTCGGCGGCGTTGGCGTCGGTGCGGGCCAGGATGATCGTCGGTACACCCGACACGTCAGCGGCCAGGCGCGCGGCCACCAGCTTCTGCACGGCTTCCTGGGTTGGTACCAGTACCTTGCCACCCATGTGGCCGCATTTCTTCACCGAAGCCAGCTGGTCTTCGAAGTGCACGCCGGCAGCGCCTGCCTCGATCATGTTCTTCATCAGCTCGTAGGCGTTCAGCACGCCGCCGAAACCGGCTTCGGCGTCCGCCACGATTGGTGCGAAGTAATCGATGTAGCCGTCGTCGCCCGGGTTCTTGCCGGCTTTCCACTGGATCTGGTCGGCACGGCGGAAGGCGTTGTTGATGCGCTTGACCACGGTCGGCACCGAGTCGACCGGGTACAGCGACTGGTCAGGGTACATCGACTCGGCCGAGTTGTTGTCGGCGGCAACCTGCCAGCCCGACAGGTAGATGGCCTGGATACCAGCCTTGACCTGCTGCACTGCCTGGCCGCCGGTCAGGGCGCCCATGCAGTTGACGAAATCTTTTTCTGGGCGGAAGGACGGGTGGGCACCTTCGGTGACCAGCTTCCACAGTTTTTCTGCACCCAGGCGGGCCAGGGTGTGCTCCGGCTGCAGGGAGCCACGCAGGCGAACGACATCAGCGGCGGTGTAGGTACGGGTCACGCCTTTCCAGCGCGGGTTCTCGGCCCAGTCTTTCTCGAGGGCTGCAATTTGCTGTTCGCGTGTCAGTGCCATGGAAATAAACCTCGTCGCATCGATCTTGGGGTAATTGTGCTGATGCTCGGGGCCGATCAGGGAAGCTGGCGGCTGTCCTGTTCGTGGAAGTGCGGCGGCGAACGTGAAGGCTCGAAGGGGAAGGGGATGCAGGCCAGGCGCAAGGAACTCCGGCAGGTCGGCTCGTGGTTGCCTTGCTGCGGTGCTACGCGATTGCCAGTACTGCGGTGATGCGCTTCCGTCCCTCGGGACAACTTCTTCGTTGCAGTCGCAATCCCGTCGAACCGCCTTGTGGGCCGTATAGACACGAGGCGCCCCCAGGGGTGGGAGGAGCGCGCCTCGAAGGCCCTTGCCAGGGCCCCTGATTAGCGGGAGCGAGGCCATCATGCCCTTGGCAAAAAGACCCTGTCAAATGTTTTGTAGTGCTTTTTTGTGCTTACTACATCTTTGGTCTAATACGACTCGGCAGTCAGTTTCAAGGCCTTTGGTCGAGGCCTTGAATTGCCTGGGATCAGTCGACCAGGTCGACTTTTACCCGCAAAGTCATGTTTTCACCGCGCTGGGTGCTGTAACTGTGGCTGGAGGCACTGCGCTCGGCTTGGCTCTGCTGGTTGAACCCGGCCAGGGTGATCCACTCACCCAGCTTGCCGGTGACCGTCGTGTCGGTGCTCTGTACTTTCACTACATCGGCACGTTCCTGGCTGATGCGGTCATTATTGGTGCTTATTTGCAGACGAACCGTATCGCCGCTCAGGCTTGGCGTAACGTAGAAACCCTGGGTCACGTTGCGGTATTCGGTGTTGCTCTGGAAGCGCCCGTAGCTGTCGGTGCTGGTGCTGGTAACCGGGATGCTCTGGCCAACCTGGATCAGTGCCGGCTGGCCTTCGCTGGCCTGCACCTGTTGCATGCCACCGTCGCGGTTGCTGGTGCCGTAGTAGATGACGCGCGCGTTGCCGCGGTTGTCCTGGAAGTTGCTGTCATTGTTGTCGACGCTGATCAGCAGGCGCTTGGGCGCAGTGTCCAGTTGTTGCAGCAGGGCGCGCAGGTCGTCGATGCGCTCGGCGCTGGCGTTGACGATCAGCTTGTTCTCGAAGGCAGTGACGCTGCCGTCCTTGCCGAGGAACGCCTGCGCTGCCGGCAGCAGTTCGGCGCTGCTGCGGTGCTGCAGCGGCACGACCTCGGTGGCGGCGTGGACGGTAAGGCTGGTGGCCAGCAGCAGCGAGGCGAAAAGGGGGCGTAGCGGCATGTGGATGATCTCCGCGGTTGGAATCAACATGATGGCAAATTTGTAGCGCTTGTGCCGGGCCCAGGTCACAAGTTGCTGTTCATGCAGCTGAACCTTGGCGCTGGTTGGGCAGTCGCAATGTCAGGAAAGGCGGGGGGCTGATTGCATGAAGCGCCATGTCATCATGCTGATGATGATCTTCAGTTGTGCCGTGTCGGCGCAAGCGGACACGCTGCGCATCACGCAACTGCAGCGTTGCGGCGACCTGTTGGGCGAAGCTGAACAGCAATGGTGCGTGCGAGCCGAGGGCCTGGGGGCCAGTGTGCCGATTGTCCGCCTCGGCGAGACGCAACTCGAGCAGGCTGGCATCGAGCGGCTTGGCGACACGCTGAGGCTGACCCTGGCCAAGGACGAGCAACGCAGCGCGCCGCTGTGGCTGCAAGACGGCGAGCGGACCAGCAACGCCGTCTGGTTGACTCGACAGCGCAGCCACGTGGTTGCCGCAGGGCCTGGCGAAGTGGCGAAGAACATGGATGGCCTGACCACCTACCTCGACCTGGTCAGCCTGTTGATCGAGGAAAAACACGATGGCGCCGCTGAAGCCCGGCGCATTGCCGACAAGTACGGTGCCCAGGTGGTCGGTGCCATCCCGCCGCTCAATGTCTACCAGCTGCGCTTGCCGGCGCGCGACCTGGTGCAGCGCGATGCGCTGGTCCTGCGCCTCGGCACCGAGGTCAGCGTGGATGCGGTGATCGTCGAGGAGTCCGCACCCGAACGCGGCGAGGAGGGCGAAGGCAGCGGCCAGCCGACCATCGACCAGGCAGACGAATGGGCTGCCAACCGTTTCATGGATGCGTTGTACTTCTACCAGCGCCGCATCCCTGCTTCCGGGGTGCCGGTGCAGCCCGTACGGGTGGGCGTGATCGAGCGCGAGGTGGACTTCGACGCGCCGCCCTTCAGCGCCTACCGGGGTGCTTGCAACAAGGGGCAGACCTGCCTGTATGGCCCCGACGGCGATCGCCCGGGCAGCCATGGCAGCCATGTGGCCGGCATCCTGGCGGCCCGGGGGCAAGGCTTCCTGCCCGGGCTGGGCCAGCACAGTCCGGGTTTCGAGGTAATTGTCGGGCGCAACTCGGATGCCGGGATCACCGCCAATATCGCTGCCTCGGTAAACCTGGTCGAAGACGGCGTGCGGGTGTTGAACTGGAGCTGGGGCATCCACCGGGTCGGGGCGAAGAACGTGCAGGGGGATGAGGTCGAGTCACTGGTGCGCTCCGGGCTGGCGATGAGTGGCTATGAAGAGTTGCTCGAAGAATTCTTCCTCTGGCTGCGGGCCAAGCATCCCGATGTGCTGGTGGTGAACTCGGCCGGCAATGGTGCGTCCTGGTCGGGCACCGATGAATATCGGCTGCCTTCCTCGTTCGTCACCGAGCAGTTGCTGGTGGTGGGCGGGCATCAGCGCAGTGACCAGGCGGTGCCGGTCGAAGACCCTCGGCATGTCCGCAAGCGCCACAGCTCGAACATCGACATGCGCGTGGATATCAGTGCTGCCGCGTGCATTCGCCCGGTCGCCGCCGATCGGCCGCACTGCGGCACGTCATACGCCACGCCGTTGGTCACGGCCACCGTGGCGACCATGCTGGCGATCAACCCGGCCCTGACCCCGCAGCAGGTGCGCATGCTGTTGCGGCGCAGCGCCCTGACCCTGGGCAGCGAACAGGACTTCGAGGCCATGGATGCCGAAGACCTGACCGCGCCGATACTGCCGTCGGAACGCGGCGGGCGGCTGGACCACCCCGACCTGGGGCGCTCGGCGCGCCTGGACATGCAGCGGGCACTGGACCTGGCCATACAAAGCCGGGACCGGGTGCGCTGAACGGTGGCTGCTGGCAGACAAATTCCGTAACATCGCGCCCCTCGTTTTTCCCCGTCCGCCCCGGACTGCACCACAGGATCCCCATGAAACCCGCCCGACTCCGCGCCGACCTGCTCGCCGGCCTGACCACTTCGTTCGCCTTGGTGCCCGAATGCATCGCGTTCGCCCTGGTGGCCCATCTCAACCCGCTGATGGGCCTGTACGGGGCGTTCATCATCTGCACCCTGACGGCGCTGTTCGGCGGCCGCCCGGGGATGATTTCCGGCGCGGCCGGCTCGATGGCGGTGGTGATCGTCGCCCTGGTGGTGCAACACGGTGTGCAGTACCTGCTGGCGACGGTACTGCTGGGTGGCGCGGTGATGATCCTGTTCGGCTTGCTGCGCCTGGGCAAGCTGGTGCGCCTGGTGCCGTACCCGGTGATGCTCGGTTTCGTCAACGGCCTGGCGATTGTCATCGCCCTGGCCCAACTGGAACACTTCAAGCAAGGTGGCCAGTGGCTCACTGGTACCCCGCTGTACCTGATGGTCGGGCTGGTGGCGTTGACCATGCTGGTGGTCTACCTGCTGCCGAAGCTGACCCGTGCGGTGCCGCCGGCGCTGGTGGCGATCCTTGGTGTCGGCTTGCTGGTGTACCTGCTCGGCCTGCCTACCCGCACCCTGGGCGACATGGCGCAGATTGCCGGCGGCCTGCCGCAGCTGGCCCTGCCGGACGTGCCGTGGAACCTAGAAACGCTGAAGATCGTCGCGCCGTATGCGCTGCTGATGGCCATGGTCGGCCTGCTGGAAACCCTGCTTACCCTCAACCTCACCGATGAAATCACCGAAAGCCGCGGCTTCCCGGACCGCGAATGCGTGGCCCTTGGCGCGGCCAACATGGTGTCCGGCCTGTGCGGCGGCATGGGCGGTTGCGCGATGATCGGGCAGACGGTGATCAACCTCAGCTCCAATGGCCGTGGGCGGCTATCGGGCGTGGTGGCCGGGGTGATGGTGCTGCTGTTCGTGTTGTTCCTGGCCCCGCTGATCGAGCGCATTCCGCTGGCGGCGCTGGTCGGGGTGATGTTCGTGGTGGCGCAGCAGACCTTTGCCTGGGCGTCGCTGCGGGTGTTGCACAAGGTGCCGCTGAACGATGTGCTGGCGATCATTGCGGTAACCGTGGTCACGGTGTTCACCGACCTGGCCGTGGCGGTGCTGTTCGGCATCATCATCGCCGCGCTGAACTTTGCCTGGCAGCATGCGCGGGAGTTGTATGCCGACAGCCACGAAGACGGCGAGGGGGGCAAGCATTACCGGCTGCATGGCACGCTGTTCTTTGCCTCGACCACCGCCTTCCTCGAACAGTTCGACAGCGCCAACGACCCGGTCCAGGTCACGCTGGACTGCCAGCATCTGAGCTTTGTCGATTACTCGGCGATTGCGGCTTTGCAGACCTTGCGCGAGCGCTATGCCAAGGCGGGCAAGCATCTGCGTGTGGTGCATTTGTCGGAGCGCTGCAAGAAGCTGTTGAAGCGGGCCGGGGAGCAGCACTGAGAAGGGCTGTTGCCTGGGCTGGCCTGTTCGCGGGCGCGCCCGCTCCCACAGCGATTGCATGACCCTTGCACTGCGCCCCTGAGGTTGGCTTTTTTGTCCAACATCAGGGGTGCACCTCACCCTTGTGGGAGCGGGCGTGCCCGCGAACAGGCCGGTGCAAGAGAAGGACTTATTCCCCGCGGTTTTTCTTCACGATGGCATCGGCAATGCTCGCCGGCGCCTCGGCATAGCGGGTGAACTCCATCGAGAAGCTCGCCCGGCCCTGGGTCATCGAGCGCATCGAGGTGGCGTAGCCGAACATCTCGCCCAGCGGCACCTCGGCACGGATCACCTTGCCAGCCGGCGTTTCGTCACCGTCCTGGATCATCCCGCGGCGCCGGCTGAGGTCGCCGAGGATGTCACCCTGGTACTCCTCCGGCGTGACCACCTCGACTTTCATCACCGGCTCCAGCAACACCGCGCCGCCTTTCTGCGACAACTGCTTGGTGGCCATCGAGGCAGCGATCTTGTAGGCCATTTCGTTGGAGTCGACATCGTGGTACGAGCCGTCGTACACCGCCGCCTTCAGGTTGATCAGCGGGTAGCCGGCGAGCACGCCGTTCTTCATCTGCTCTTCGATTCCCTTCTGGATCGCCGGGATGTACTCGCGCGGAACCACGCCACCGACGATCTCGTTGATGAACTCCAGGCCTTCCTTGCCCTCGTCGCCGGGGGCGAAGCGGATCCAGCAGTGGCCGTACTGGCCACGGCCGCCGGACTGGCGGACGAAGCGGCCCTCGATCTCGCAGGTGTTGCGGATCTTCTCGCGGTAGGCCACCTGCGGCTTGCCGATATTGGCCTCGACGTTGAACTCGCGGCGCATGCGGTCGACGATGATATCCAGGTGCAGCTCACCCATGCCCGAGATGATGGTCTGGCCGGTCTCTTCGTCGGTGCGCACGCGGAATGACGGGTCTTCCTGGGCCAGCTTGCCCAGGGCGATGCCCATTTTCTCCTGGTCGGCCTTGGTCTTCGGTTCCACGGCCACGGAAATCACCGGGTCGGGGAAGTCCATGCGCTCGAGGATGATCGGCTTGTCCATGTCGCACAGGGTATCGCCGGTGGTCACGTCCTTCATGCCGATCAGTGCGGCGATATCGCCGGCGCACACGTCCTTGATTTCCGCCCGCTGGTTGGCGTGCATCTGCACCATGCGGCCGATGCGTTCCTTCTTGCCCTTGACCGAATTGAGTACCGCGTTGCCGGAGCTGAGCACGCCGGAATAGACCCGGGCGAAGGTCAGGGTGCCGACGAACGGGTCGGTGGCGATCTTGAACGCCAGGGCCGAGAATGGCTCGCTGTCGTCGGCGTGGCGCTCCAGGTGTTTCTCTTCGTCGTCCGGGTCGGTGCCCTTGATGGCGGGGATTTCCGACGGCGCCGGCAGGTAGTCGATGACGGCGTCGAGCATCAGTGGCACGCCCTTGTTCTTGAATGACGAGCCGAGGATGGTCGGTACGATTTCGTTGTTCAGGGTGCGCTTGCGCAAGCCGGCCTTGATCTCCTCGGTGCTCAGCTCTTCGCCTTCGAGAAACTTGCCGAGCAGTTCGTCATCGGCCTCGGCCGCCGCCTCGACCATGTGCGCCCGCCATTCATCGGCCAGCGCCTGCAGTTCGGTGGGGATGGCTTCTTCGCGATAACTGGTGCCCTGGTCGGCGTCGTTCCAGTAGATGGCTTTCATCTTCACCAGATCGATCTGGCCCTGGAAGTTTTCCTCGCTGCCGATGGCCAGCTGGATCGGCACCGGGTGATGGCCCAGGCGCTGGTCGATCTGTTTGACCACGCGCAGGAAGTCGGCGCCCTGGCGGTCCATCTTGTTGATGTAGGCCAGGCGCGGCACATGGTATTTGTTGGCCTGGCGCCACACCGTCTCGGACTGCGGCTCGACGCCGTCGGCGCCGCTGAATACCACCACTGCGCCATCCAGTACGCGCAGCGAGCGCTCCACCTCGATGGTGAAGTCGACGTGGCCGGGGGTGTCGATGATGTTGAAGCGGTACTTGTGGGCGAACTGCTTGGTCGAGCCCTGCCAGAACGCAGTGGTCGCCGCCGACGTGATGGTGATGCCGCGTTCCTGCTCCTGGGCCATCCAGTCCATGGTCGCGGCGCCGTCGTGCACCTCGCCCATCTTGTGGTTGACCCCGGTGTAGAACAGGATCCGCTCGGTGGTGGTGGTCTTGCCGGCATCCACGTGAGCGACGATGCCGATATTGCGGTACAGCTCGATAGGCGTTGTGCGGGCCATGGCGGACTACCTGCGAATGGTCGGATTCCACCACGTTAGCAGACCGGCAGAATCCTGCCGTGCCGCCCGGCTGTCAGTCAGCCTGGGCCAGCAGCAGCCATTGGCCATCTTCTTCGCGGGCCAGGCCGCTGGCCGGCAGCAGGGCCAGCAGGCGAGTGTGCAGGGCGGCTTCGGTGAAGGTCTTGAGGGTGGCCAGGTCCAGGTTGCCGACCAGGTTGAGGTCGGCCTTGGTGTACGACAGCCAGGCCTTTTTCAGTGCCTGGGCGACGTCGCTGGCGGCGGTGCTGGCGAAGCGGCGGTGCCACGGGCGGCCGTCGAAGGTGAAGGTGTGGGTATGGCTGTAGCTGCTCTGCTCGCCACCTTCGGCGCAGCGATGGCAGCGGCACGGGCCTTCGCCGAAGGCATTGCGCAGGTAGCTGTTGAAGTCCACCACAGGCTTGAGGGACAGGCGTTTGTCGACTTCGAACAGGTCGGCGATCAGGGGTTCTTCGGCGCTCACTCGGGGATCCTCGTGTAGGTGGCGTGCATCGGCGGGCACCCTAACAGATCGGGCCCTATAGATCACCTTTTGCAGGTCTGACCTCTTCGCGGGCGCGCCCGCTCCCACAGGTACCATGCACCTTCCTGTGGGAGCGGGCGTGCCCGCGAAGAGGCCAGTAGAGACAATAGAGACCACCTGCCGTACTCTACGCGCCCATACGCCTACACACCCACAGAGGTAACCCCGTTTGAGCACCCAGTACCCGTACATCGCAACCATCACCGTCAGCGCCGAAGACCGTGGCGGCGACGCCGAAGCCTCGGAGAACCCGGGCATGCGCGTTGGCCTGGAGGCCGTCACCGAAACGCTGAAGAAGGTGCATTTCGTCGGTACGCTCGCAGCCCCGGAAAAGAACGCCACGCACATCTGCGTGACCCTGGAAAACGGCCTGACCTATTACGGCCCGATCGTCAACGGCCACGCCGAACTCGAAGGCGGCTGGATTGCCTTCGAGTCCGACATGCTCACGCCGCAGGAGCTCGGCCTGTAACCTTCAGCCCAGCTCCGCCAGGCACTGCTCGAGAATGTCCAGGCCTTCCTCGAGCACTGCGGCTTCGATGGTCAGCGGCGCCAGCAGGCGGATGATGTGCCGCGCCTTGCCGCTGGGCATCAGCAACAGCCCTTTGGCACGTGCCGCTTCCATCACCTTGGCCAGTTGCGCTGGCGCCGGGCTGCCGTCGGCATTCACCAGCTCGATGCCGCGCATCGCGCCGACACCGGTCAGGCGCCCGATGAACTGGCTCAGGCCCGTGGCCTTCCAACGCTCGAAACGTCGCACGATCGCCTGCTCCTGGCGCTCACCCCAGGTGGCGATGTTTTCGTCGCTCATCTGCGCCAGGCTGGCCAGGGCCGCCGCGCAGGCGATCGGGTTGCCCGAATAGGTGCCACCCAGGCCGCCCTTGGGCAGTGCCGCGAGCAATTCCTTGCGCCCGACCACCGCGCCCAGCGGCATGCCACCGGCAATGCTCTTGGCCAACAACAGCAGGTCTGGCTCGATGCCCAGGCGGGGGAAGGCGAAGCGCTGGCCGGTGCGGCCGAAGCCCGACTGGATCTCGTCGATGATGACCAGGATGCCGTGTTCGTCGCAGAAGCGGCGCAGGGCCTGGGCGAAAGCAGGATCAAGGGCGAGGAAGCCACCTTCGCCCTGGACTGGCTCGAGGATGAACGCAGCCACGTCCTCCACCGCCAGTTCGACGCTGAACAGGCGCTCCATGGCCTTGAGCGCCTGTTCGCAGGTAACCCCGGTGTCGGCGCTGGGGTAGGGCAGGTGGTAGACCGGCCCGGGCAGTTCACCGACCCGTTGCTTGTAAGGGGCAACCTTGCCGTTGAGGTTCAGGGTGGCCAGGGTGCGGCCGTGGAAGGCGCCATCGAAGGCGATGATGGCGCGCTTGCCGGTGGCACCGCGAGCCACTTTCAGGGCGTTCTCCGCCGCTTCCGCGCCGCTGTTGGTGAGCATGCCGGCCAGTGCGTAGCTGACCGGCACGAACTCGCTCAGTTGCTCCATCAACGCCAGGTACGGGCCGTGTGGGGCGGCGTTGAAGGCGGAGTGGGTCAGGCGGCTGGCCTGGGCCTGGATCGCCTCGACCACCGCCGGGTTGCAGTGGCCCAGGTTGAGCACACCGATACCGCCGACGAAGTCGATGTAGCGGTTGCCGTCGGTGTCCCAGACTTCGGCATTACGGCCATGGGAAAGTGTGATCGGATGAACGATGGCAATGGACTGGCTGATACTTTCCTGGTTCATGGGCACGCGGGACCTTGTTCGAGTTTCTTACTATCCAAGCGTGTCGGCAGGTTATTCCGCAAACGAATTATTTGATTGGGATCATTCCATGGATTCCTGATCTGGGCGTTGAGTTGTGTTGGCTGTGCCGGCCTCTTCGCGGGCGTGCCCGCTCCCCCAGGATCACCACTGGTTCGGATACTGTGCAGTACCTGTGGGAGCGGGCACGCCCGCGAAGAGGCCGGTACAGGCCAAATCAATCCCCTTCAGCCACCCGCTCCCGGATCCACTGCACAAAGGCCCGGATCTTGGGCACTTCGGCGGCATGCTCGGCATGCGCGATGAAGTGCCGGCCATTGCTCGCCACCGGGTGATCCCAGGCCACCACCAGCTTGCCCTCGCTCAGCTCTTCGGCCACCAGGTAGCGCGGGATCAAGGCGATGCCGCAGCCGGCGATGGCCGCGCGAATGCACAGGTAGAACGTGTCGAAACGCGGCCCGTGGTAGCTGTTCTGGCTGTGCAGGCCCAGCCCCAGGAACCATTCGTGCCAGGCCTCCGGGCGCGACACGCATTGCAGCAGGCGGTGTTCGGTCAGTGCCTGGGCACTGTCGAACCGGTGGCTGGCCAGCAGCTGCGGGCTGCACACCGGTACCACCTCTTCGCTGAACAGCTCGATGCAGGTTGCCCCGGGCCAGGTGCCCTGGCCGAAGAAGAAGGCGATGTCGGCCTTGGCCTGGACCAGGTCGAATGGCTCCAGCTCGTTGCGGATGTCCAGGTGAATGCGCGGGTGGCGGTCACCAAACCCCTTCAGCCGCGGCACCAGCCAGCGCGCACCGAAGGTGGGCTGGGTGGCGATGCGCAGCACTTCGGTCTCGTCGCCGTAGCTGAGGATGTAGCGGCTGGACATGTCGATCTGGGTGAGGATCTTGTTCACTTCGGTGAGGTACAGCGCACCGGCAGGGGTCAGGTGCAGGCGGCGGCGAATGCGCTGGAACAGCGAGTGCGCCAGCATGTCCTCGAGCTGTGCCACCTGCTTGCTGACCGCGCTTTGGGTCAGGTGCAGTTCCTGCGCCGCGCGGGTGAAGCTGAGGTGGCGCGCGGCCGCTTCGAAGCACTGGAGGGCGGTGGTCGAAGGCATCAGGCGTTTGGACATGAGGGGCAGATACCGAGCAAAAAAGGAAGGAGTTCATTCCGTAATGGAATCATGTGTTTCGAAAAGGTCGTTTGTTGACCCCGCCCTATAGATTAATACTGACCTCGATCAACGATGACAACCGGTTGTGCGAAGAGGAGGTCAGTGGTTTTTCCAGCATCTGCAAAACAACAATAACCAACATCAGAAATTGACAAGAATTCTGCTTCAATCTTCCGCCGCTTTGCCGCGGCCGAGCCATTCGAGGGTTGTTCATGGCTTCGCTACACAACAACAAACAGCGCTCCTTGCAGCACGGCCTGACTTCCCGTCAGGTTTCCATGATTTCCATCGCCGGCATCATTGGCGCCGGCCTGTTCATCGGCTCTTCCAACGCCATCGCCACCGCTGGCCCGGCCATCCTCATTTCCTACGCCATGACCGGCCTGCTGGTGCTGCTGGTCATGCGCATGCTCGGCGAAATGGCCATCGCCAACCCCAATAGCGGCTCGTTCTCCACCTATGCCTCCGAAGCCATCGGCCCCTGGGCCGGCTTCACCATCGGCTGGCTGTACTGGTGGTTCTGGGTGCTGATCATCCCGGTCGAGGCGATTGCCGGCGCCGATATCCTGCATGCCTACTTCCCCGCGGTGCCGTCCTGGCTGTTCGCCTTCCTGATCATGCTGGTGCTGTCGGCTACCAACCTGATCAGCGTGAAGAACTTCGGTGCCTTCGAGTACTGGTTCGCCCTGGTCAAAGTGGTGGCGATCATCGCCTTCATCGTGGTCTGCAGCCTGGCGGTGTTCGGCGCCTGGCCGCTGGCCGAGGTGTCCGGGGTCAGCCGGCTGTGGGACCACGGCGGCTTCATGCCCAACGGCTTCGGCACGGTGCTGGGCGGTGTGTTGATCACCATCTTCTCGTTCTTCGGCGCCGAGATCGTGACCATCGCCGCCGATGAAACCGCCAACCCGAAAGACAAGATTCGCCGCGCCACCAACCTGGTGGTGTACCGCATCGCCATCTTCTACCTGGCGTCGATCTTCCTGGTGGTGTCGCTGGTGGCCTGGAACGACCCGGGGCTGAAAGCGGTAGGGTCGTTCCAGCGCGTGCTGGAAGTGCTGAATGTGCCCGGTGCTAAGCTGCTGGTCGACCTGGTGGTGCTGGTGGCCGTGACCAGTTGCATGAACTCGGGCCTGTACACCGCGTCGCGCATGCTCTACTCGCTGGGTGCCCGTGACCAGGCGCTGAGCGTGACCAAGCGCATCTCGGGCGCCGGGGTACCGACCGTGGCGGTGCTGTTGTCGACCTTGGCCGGTTTTGCCGGTTGCCTGGTCAACTATGTGTTCCCCGGCAAGGTGTTCGGCTTCCTGCTGTCCACCACCGGTGCCATCGCCTTGCTGGTGTACCTGGTGATTGCCGTGTCGCAGCTGCGCATGCGTGCCCGTGCCGAGCGTGAAGGGCGCCAGCTGGAGCTGAAGATGTGGCTGTTCCCGTGGCTGACCTGGCTGGTGATCGGCACCATCGTCATGGTCCTGGGCTACATGCTGTTCAGCGATGCCTACCGCTACGAGACGCTGATGACCGCCGGGGTCACACTGTTCATCCTGCTGGTGTCATTGACCCAGAAGCGCGGCAAGGCAGTTACCCAGCCAGCCTGATGTTTCTGCTTAAATGGGGGCGTTATCCGCCCCCATTCCAACAAGCACAGGAAGCGTATGAACGACCAGCCCCTTTCCCTCCAGGCCTTGGCTGCCCCCGACGGCACCTGCTACGGCTGCGGTTGCTCCCATCCCAGCGGCCTGCACTTGCAAAGCCACTGGGACGCCGACGGCGTCCATCTGTTATGCCGGCATGCGCCAGACAGCACCTTCATCGGTTGGCCCGGCCTGGTCTACGGCGGTTTGCTGGCAATGCTGGTGGACTGCCACTCCAACTGGACGGCGATGGCCTACCACTACCGCGCCGAGGGCCGCGAAGCGGGCAGCCTGCCGCGTATCGATTGCGTCACTGGCACACTCAACCTGAGCTACCTGAAACCGACACCGATGGGCGTCGAGTTGCTGCTCAAGGCCCGCGTGGAAGGTGAGGTCGGGCGCAAGACGCGGGTGCTCTGCGAGGTCTGGGCCGGCGATGTGCTGACGGTCAGCGCCGACTCGGTGTTCGTGCGCGTGGACACGGAAAAGCTCAAGCTCAAGGCGCATGGCCAAGCCTGAGGCCGGCGCCACGCTGCCTGCCTGTTGAAAAATCGCACGTCTTTCAGGGATAGGTCCGATTTGGGCTTCCCGCTTTTCGCACTACTCTGGCCGCGTCTTCACCACAAGAAGCCCAGGATGACCCGCACGTATTTCACGCTGCCCCCTTGCCCGGCCCGCTGACGCGGGCGGGCTTCTCACCGCCATCCTGGTTCATGCCCAACCTTCTGCATCGACACTCCGGCAACGGCGGCAACGCCGTGCCCGAAACCTGTGCAGACGCATTCAAGGAGACCCTTCATGCGTGCCAGATCCACAGTCAAAAGCGTGCTCGTCGGCGCGCTGATGTTGCTCGGCGGCTGCGCCAGCGCCCTCATGCCTAGCGAGCAGATCGAACTGACGCGAAGCGCGGTCAATCGCGCGGTGTCTGCCGATGCCACGCAATACGCCCCGGTCGAGATGCGCGCAGCCCAGGACAAGCTCAGCGCCATGGAGCGCGCCCTCGGCCAGCACGACCTCGAACTGGTCCGCCGGCTGGCCGAGCAGGCCGAGGCCGATGCCCGCCTGGCCGAACGCAAGGCCATGGCCAGCAAACGCCAGGAGCAACTGGACACTGCCCGCAAAGGCATCGAGGTGCTCAGGCAGGAAATGCTCGAAGCGCCGCAGAACGTCATCCACTGAAGGACACCAACATGTCGAAACGCCCACTGTTTACCATGGCTTCGCTACTCGGCCTGCTGCTGGCCGGCTGCGCGGCCACGCCAGAAAACGCCCGCCTGCTGGAGGCCCGCGAGGCTTACTCGGTATTGCAGGGCAAGCCTGAATCCAGCCGTATTGCCGCGCTGGAAACCCAGGAAGCCTACATCGCCCTGGGCAAGGCCGAAGGGGCTTCGCTGAAGAACCGGAAATCGCCCGACGTCGAGCAGCTGGCCTACCTGGCCCAGCGCAAGATCGACAGCGCCGAGCAGACCATCCTGCTGCGCCAGGCGGAAGCCGGCCTGCAAGGTATCGAGGCGCAACGTACCCAGGCGCGCCTGGACGTGCGCACTGCCCAACTGAAGGCGCTGCAGGCGCTCAAGGCCAAACAGACCGAGCGCGGTACCGTGGTGACCTTCGGTGATGTGTTGTTCGATACCGGCCGTGCGGAGCTGCGAGGCAGCAGCCAGCGAAACATCCGGCAACTGGCCGAGTACCTGCTGGCCAACCCGGAGCGCAAGGTGCTGGTTGAAGGGTTTACCGACGCCACCGGTAGCGATGCCTTCAACCAGCAGTTGTCCGAACGCCGCGCCGGGGCGGTGGCCAATGCCCTGCGGCGCCAGGGGGTGGCGGCCGCGCGTATCACCAGCGTCGGCTATGGCAAGGAGTACCCGGTGGCGACCAATGCCGACGCGCAATCGCGCCAGCTCAACCGCCGCGTCGAGGTCATCATCTCGCAGGGGGCCGAGGCTGTAGCGCCGCGTTACTGATCGCCACGCGGGCGCGGCAGGGAGCCGCGCCTTCGCTCAGCTGCCTGGCGATGGTCAAACCGCGACGTTGTCCCTAAAGTGGTAGCTTTCATCTCTGCAGGGGCCAAGCATGACCGATCTGAGCGCATTCCCCATCACCCGTAAATGGCCGGCGCGCCACCCCGAGCGCTTGCAGCTGTATTCGCTGCCCACGCCCAATGGCGTGAAGGTGTCGATCATGCTGGAGGAAATCGGCCTGGCCTACGAGCCGCACAAGATCAGCTTCGACAACGATGACCAGCTGAGCCCCGAGTTCATCTCGCTCAGTGCCAACAATAAGATCCCCGCCATCCTCGACCCCGACGGGCCGGGCGGCCAGCCGCTGGCGTTGTTCGAATCGGGCGCGATCCTGCAGTACCTGGCGGAGAAGAGCGGGCAGTTGCTGAGCCGCGAACCGGCCCAGCGCTATCAGACGATGCAATGGCTGATGTTCCAGATGGGCGGCATCGGGCCGATGTTCGGCCAGGTCGGCTTTTTCCACTTCTTTGCGGGCAAGGAATACGAAGACAAGCGTCCGCGTGATCGCTATGTCAACGAATCCCGGCGCCTGCTCGGCGTGCTCGACCGGCATCTGCAGGGGCGGGACTGGATGGTCGATGACTACAGCATTGCCGACATCGCCATCTTCCCTTGGGTGCGCAACCTGGTGGAGCGCTACAACGCCCGCGAGCTGGTCGGTTTCGATCAGTTCAAGCACGTGCAGCGGGTGCTGGCGGTGTTCCTGCAACGGCCAGCGGTGCAGCGTGGCCTGAAGATCCCTGGCTGACTACCGCGATGCACCGGCCGCTCCTGCAAGGGCATGTCCAGCCTGTCAGAACAGGTGACGCAGGAGCCAGTACAGGCTCCCGGCCAACAGCATCGCCGCCGGCAAGGTCAGCACCCAGGCCATCAGCATGTTGATCAGCGTGCGCTGCTGAATCCCCGAGCCGTTGGCCACCATGGTCCCGGCCACCCCTGAACTCAGCACATGGGTGGTCGACACCGGTAGCCCGAACATGTCCGCCGCGCCGATGGTGCACATCGCCACCAGTTCGGCCGAAGCGCCCTGGGCATAGCTGAGATGGCTCTTGCCGATCTTTTCGCCCACCGTCACCACGATGCGCCGCCAACCGACCATGGTCCCCAGCCCCAGCGCGATGGCCACGGCCACCTTCACCCACAGTGGGATGTAGCGGGTAGCGTCGTCCAGTTGGGTCTTGAACAGCTGCACATGGCTGAGGGTGTCGGCATCGAAGGCCACCAGCTGGTTTTTCTCGATCAGGCGGATGGCTTCGCTGGTCAGGTACATGTCGTTGCGCACGTTGGCCATGGCTTCGGCCGGTACGCGCTTGAGCGAGCCGTAGCCCTTGACCTGCTGGCCGATCATGCCGGTCAGTGCCGCCAGCGCCGGCACCAGTTGCGGGCTGGCCGCGGGCTGGGAAATGAAGGCGGTCAGCACCTGGCGCGGGTCGGCCGGGGGCGCCTGCGGGGCACTGCGTACCAGTGCCTGGCGGGTGACTTCGGCAATGGCAGAAAACTGCAGCGCCTGCTCATTGGGCATGGTCTTGTTCAGCGCGTAGGCCATGGGCAGGGTGCCCACCAGAATCAGCATGATCAGGCCCATGCCTTTCTGCCCATCGTTGGAGCCATGGGCGAAGGACACCCCGGTACAGGTCAGGATCAGCACGCCGCGGATCCACCACGGCGGTGCTGTCTGCCCTTGTGGCGCCTGGTACAGCGCCTTGCGTTTGACCAGCGCGCGCAATGCCACCAGCAACAGCGCGGCGCAGGTAAAACCGATCAGCGGTGACAACAACAGGGCATAGCCGACCTTGCTGGCCTGGGCCCAGTCCACCCCGCTGGTACCGTCACGCCCGTGCATCAGCGCATTGGCCACGCCGACGCCGATGATCGAACCGATCAGGGTGTGTGAGGACGAGGCCGGCAGGCCGAGCCACCAGGTGCCGAGGTTCCAGATGATGGCCGCCAGCAGCAGGGCGAAGACCATGGCGAAGCCGGCAGACGAGCCGACCTGCAAGATCAGCTCCACCGGCAGCAGGGCGATGATGCCGAACGCGACCGCGCCGCTGGAAAGCAGTACGCCAAGGAAGTTGCACAACCCCGACCAGACCACGGCAACCGGGGCTGGCAGGGAGTGGGTGTAGATCACCGTGGCCACCGCGTTGGCGGTGTCATGAAAGCCATTGACGAACTCGAAGCCCAGGGCGATCAGCAGCGCCAGGCCGAGCAACAGGAATGGCGTGACCGTGGTGATCACCGTGCCGCTGGCACTGACATCCTGTTTCAGGCTCCAGGTGCTGTAGGCGAGCCCGGCCAGCAGCAGGCCGAAGAACAACACCAGGGTGGTGCGGCCTGGCTTGTGTGCCAGCTGCGGACGGGCGTCGTGTTGGGCCAGTTGCGGCTGGCTGGCCAGTGACGGGGTAGCCATGGGGGCTCCGGTTGGCGTTGGCGAAAGTGCCGAAGCCCTTGAGCATAGAAACAATCCGCCGTCTGGCCGTGACCTCGATCAATGAATTATCTAGGCTCAAGACAGACGGTAACGGCGGGGAACACCGATGATTCGCTGCAAGCGTGTCTACGATGCGGTTGAGGACGATGACGGCCAGCGTGTGCTGGTCGACCGCCTGTGGCCGCGTAACAAGCGCAAGCAAGACCTGCAGGGGCAGTGGTTGCGTGAGGTGGCGCCATCCAACGATTTGCGCAAGGCGTTTCACCAGGGCGAGGTGGATTACCCCGAGTTCGTCCGCCTGTATCGGCAGGAATTGGCGGCGCATCCTGAGTACTGGTACCCGCTGTTGGACGTTGCGGCCAAGGGCAACCTGACGCTGCTGTACGCGGCCAGGGACCATAGCCATAACAATGCACAGGTATTGGCAGACTGGCTGGAGGAAGAAGGGGACCGGCGGCAAGCGGTAAGTTCACCGGTGTGTTATCTGCGGTGAAGGGGCCGTGAAGAAAGCAATACACCAATCACCGTGGCCGCAAGCGAATGAATAATGGCCACGGTGAAGGCACCTACGCTGCAACGTGAAGTTAAATAAAGTGCATGGCTAACAGCCCCGTGTCAGCCTTTGGCTTCGATGTTGGCGACGTGGAACTCGATGGCCGGATAGCCCTTGCTTTCTTGGAATGTACAGTTCGCCACTGCCCCGACGGTATGGTCAGTACGGTAACGACAATTGAGGTTGCCCTTGATGGCAACCTGGTAAGGATCGCCATCGTTGGCGTCGAATATTTCGGATTCAATATGATATGGCCCCTTCGGAAAAGGGTGGGATTTGTCTACGGGGATAGATCGAGGTATTTTAAAGGTTAGGGATATTCGGAGGTCTTGGCCATCATGCTGTATGTTAAAGGAAGTGCCGAAATACAACTGTTGACTTTCTTTTAGAAAAAATAAACCCCCGTGCTCGGCAGTAAACTTCCTGGCTTGGCCAGCAATTGTATAAGTGCCTTCAGCGAGGGCTCCGGTTGTGTCGGATTTTTTTTTATCAAAGCGGTAGTGAGCGGCGGCCTTCATGCTGTTGCTCCAGGTTGTTGGTGGGCTGGTGCGGTTATTGTTAGTGGGCGCCAGACTTTTTTAAACTGGTAAAAATGATAGTTTTGCCTCAGCAAATGCTTGACCCTGCGAGCCTCGGCGGAGGGCTGACGATGCGCCTAGAACTGACCCCGGCAAAGGCCACCCACCTGGCATTCGCTCGCGATCTCACCCGTTGCGCCATGCTGCCCTATTACAGTCAATACAGCCTGCTGTGGCTTGAGGAAGCCTTCAATGAAGCCTGGCATTGGCGCGAGCAGTGGTTGATCAACGGGGACGCAGCGCTGCTGGGCTACTGCAGCCTCAGCCAGGACCGCCAGGCCCTGTTCATCCGCGAACTGCACCTGCTTCCCGAGTATCGTCGGCAGGGTGTCGGCAGCTGGGTGCTGGAAGAGCTGGCGCTATGGGCCAGGCAGCGCCGCCTGCCGCTGCTGCGCCTGATGGTGTTTCGCAGCAACCCGGCTCGCCAGCTGTACCGCCGGCATGGCTTTGTGGAGATGGGTGAGGATGAATGTTTCGTGCGCATGCAGCGTACGATCGATTGATAGCTTGATGATGGCTTGTCGTCGCCGGAGCGCATCGGCATAGTGGCTTCCGGTAACAGGAGAACCACCATGAATGGAATCGGGCCGCGGTTGCGGGAAGAGCGGGAACGACTGGGCATGACCCAGCGTGTGTTTGGCGATATCGGCGGGGTCGAACCCAATGCCCAGGGCAAGTACGAGAGTGGCGGGCGCACACCGCGGCTCGATTACCTGGCGGCATTGGCCGCCAAGGGCGTGGATGCATTGTATGTACTCAGCGGCACGCGCACCCCGGCACCGCTGGCCGGGCTGAGTGCGGATGAGGCGGGTTTGTTGGCGGCTTTCCGGCAGTTGTCATGCGACGATCAGGCGGTACTTTGGCACCTGATGACACGGTTGACCGACAACGCCCGGCCACTCCAGGCAGCGCGACCGCCCAGCGTTGAACATCAGGCGTTTCTGACAGAAGGAATGCGTTAGGCCCACCATGCAAAATTTTGTTAAGGTGGCGGGATCCAATCGCCCTGCTGACGAGGTGTGTGCTTGATTAGGGTCCTAGTGGTTGACGATCACGATCTGGTACGAACCGGTATTACCCGCATGCTGGCCGACATCGACGGCCTGCAGGTGGTGGGTGAGGGGGACTCGGGCGAGTCGGCGCTCAAGCTGGCCCGCGAGCTGAAGCCGGATGTGGTGCTGATGGACGTGAAGATGCCCGGCATCGGCGGCCTGGAGGCCACCCGCAAGTTGCTGCGCAGCCACCCGGATATCAAGGTCGTGGCCGTGACCGTCTGCGAGGAAGACCCGTTCCCCACGCGCCTGTTGCAGGCCGGTGCCGCCGGCTACCTGACCAAGGGCGCTGGCCTTGACGAAATGGTCCAGGCCATTCGCCTGGCCTTCGCCGGCCAGCGCTACATCAGCCCGCAGATCGCCCAGCAACTGGCGCTGAAACCCTTCCAGCCACAGGGCTCGCCGTTCGATGCCCTGTCGGAACGGGAAATCCAGATTGCCTTGATGATCGTCGGCTGCCAGAAAGTGCAGATCATCTCCGACAAGTTGTGCCTGTCGCCCAAGACCGTCAATACTTACCGGTATCGGATCTTTGAAAAACTCTCGGTCACCAGTGACGTCGAACTGACCTTGCTGGCCGTTCGCCACGGTATGGTCGACGCAAGCCTGTAGAACCTCATGTCCCAAGTTTTCGATGCCAGCGCTTTCCTGGCGACCTGCAGCGGTCGCCCGGGCGTCTACCGGATGTTCGATGGCGAAGCCCGCCTGCTTTACGTGGGCAAGGCCAAGAACCTCAAGAAGCGCCTGGCCAGCTACTTCCGCAAGACCGGCCTGGCGCCCAAGACCGCCGCGCTGGTGGCGCGCATCGCCCAGGTCGAAACCACCATCACCGCCAACGAAACCGAGGCGTTGCTGCTGGAGCAGAACCTGATCAAGGAATGGCGGCCGCCGTACAACATCCTGTTGCGCGACGACAAGTCCTACCCCTACGTGTTTCTTTCCGACGGTGAATTCCCGCGCCTGGGCATTCACCGTGGGGCGAAGAAGGCCAAGGGCCGTTACTTTGGCCCGTACCCCAGTGCCGGCGCCATACGCGAGAGCCTCAGCCTGCTGCAAAAGGCCTTTTCCGTGCGCCAGTGCGAAGACAGCTACTACGCCAACCGCACCCGGCCGTGCCTGCAGTACCAGATCAAGCGCTGCAAAGGGCCGTGCACCGGGCTGGTGGGCGCCGAGGAATACGCCGAAGACGTGCGCCACTCGGTGATGTTCCTCGAAGGCCGCAGCCAGCAGCTGGGCAACGAGTTGAACGCCGAGATGGAAACAGCCGCCATGGCCCTCGACTTCGAGAAGGCCGCCGAGCTACGTGACCAGATCGCCCTGTTGCGCCGGGTCCAGGACCAGCAGTACATCGAAGGTGGCAGCGGCGACGTCGACGTCATCGCCGCCTTCGTCAACCCTGGTGGCGCCTGCGTGCACCTGATCAGCGTGCGTGGCGGGCGGGTGCTGGGCAGCAAGAACTTCTTCCCGCAGGTAGGTATCGAGGAAGAAGTGGCCGAAGTGATGGCCGCATTCCTCGCCCAGTACTACCTGGGCAACGCCGAGCGCGAACTGCCCGGCGAGCTGATCGTCAACGTGGTGCATGAAGATTTCCAGGCCATCAGCGAAGCCTTGCAGAGCCTGCGTGGCCGCGAGCTGGCCATCAGCCACCGCGTGCGTGGCACTCGCGCCCGCTGGCAGCAGCTGGCGGTGACCAATGCCGAGCAGGCCCTCAATGCGCGCCTGGCCAACCGCCAGCACATGGCCGCGCGCTTCGAAGCGCTGGCCGAAGTGCTGGGCCTGGACGAAGTGCCGCAGCGCCTGGAGTGCTATGACATCAGCCATTCCAGCGGCGAGGCCACGGTGGCCAGCTGCGTGGTGTTCGGCCCGGAAGGCCCGCTGAAGTCCGACTACCGCCGTTTCAATATCGAAGGAGTCACCGCCGGCGACGACTACGCCGCCATGCACCAGGCGCTGACCCGCCGCTACGGGCGCATCCGCGACGGTGAGGGCAAGCTGCCCGACGTGCTGCTGGTGGACGGTGGCAAAGGCCAGCTGAACATGGCTCGCGACGTGATGCAGGAGCTGGGCTTTACCGACCTGACCCTGCTCGGCGTGGCCAAAGGCGTGACGCGCAAGGCTGGCTTCGAAACCCTGTACCTGAACGACGTGCACCACGAGTTCACCCTCAAGGGCGATTCGCCGGCATTGCACCTGATCCAGCAGATCCGCGACGAAGCGCACCGTTTTGCCATTACCGGCCACCGCGCCCGCCGTGGCAAGGCGCGGCGGGTGTCGAGCCTGGAAGATGTGGCCGGGGTAGGGCCCAAGCGCCGCCGCGACCTGCTGAAACATTTCGGCGGCTTGCAGGAACTCAACCGCGCCAGTGTCGACGAAATTGCCAAAGCCCCCGGCATCAGTAAAAAGCTTGCCGAGTCGATTTATGCCAGCCTGCATAGCGAGTAGAATGCGGGGTTCAACTTGCGGCCAGTCGTACCGATGAATATTCCAAACCTGCTCACCGTCCTGCGCGTCCTGCTCATCCCGATTTTCATCCTGCTGTTCTACATGCCGTACCATTGGAGCTACCTGGCCGCCAGCAGCGTGTTCGCCGTCGCCGCCGCTACCGACTGGCTGGATGGCTACCTGGCGCGTCGCCTGCAGCAGAGCACGCCGTTCGGCGCCTTCCTCGACCCGGTGGCCGACAAGCTGATGGTGGCAGTGGCGCTGGTGTTGCTGGTGCAGACCCACGCCAACTTCTGGCTGACCCTGCCAGCGGCGGTCATCATCGGCCGCGAGATCGTGGTTTCGGCACTGCGCGAGTGGATGGCCGAGCTGGGAGCGCGGGCGCAGGTGGCGGTGTCCAACCTGGGCAAGTGGAAGACTGCCGCGCAAATGCTGGCGCTGGTAATCCTGCTGGCCAACCCACCGGCAGTGACCTTCTGGGTCATCCTCGGCTATGCACTGCTGCTGGTGGCGGCGGGGCTGACGCTGTGGTCGATGGTGCACTACCTGCTGGCGGCCTGGCCGCACCTGCGCGAAGGCTCGGAGCAGAAATAAAAGTTTTTTTGAATCAAGGGGTTGACGCCGTTTTGGAAATCGCTAGAATGGCACCCATCACGACGCGGGAATAGCTCAGTTGGTAGAGCACGACCTTGCCAAGGTCGGGGTCGCGAGTTCGAGTCTCGTTTCCCGCTCCAAATTGGCCTTAACGAATTATTTCGGTAAGGCAAGAAAGAAGGCCCTTCGGGGCCTTTTTTCGTTCCTGTCATGTGCTCTTTTCCCTCCGCCGCCACGCCTGTCTGCTTGATCGACGCCATGCTGATATCTGGGTCTGTTGCACCTCGCTGACGAGACTATCGAGGTGCTGGCGAGTTTGCTCGACCCGTTGCTGACCACGGTCCGATTCCTCATTGGCCAGGTTCGCGGCGCTTGCGGTGAGCTGGGCGTTGCGCGCCACTTCCTGCACACTGCTGGCCATCTGGGTTATTGCGCTGGCCACCTGGGCGGTTTCCCCCTGCTGCCGCAGGGTCGCGCAATTGTTGTTGTCCACTGATGTTGACGAAGTCGGGGTTGACGTAACTAATGGCGCCTTTGGGGGTGGTTGTGGAAAGGATGTTCGCGTTTGCGCTGAATTCGACGGCACGACCACTGACCGGAAGATTGGTTTTCATTGTTTTTCTCCTGAACTGACGGTTACGCGCCGGGTAACTGCGCTTTCCTCGAAACGGTCTTCTGTGCTGAGCAAATGTTGTATCTGGGCGGCAGGTTGTGGCCGACTGAACCAGTAGCCTTGGGCGTAGTGGCAGCCTTCACCGACCACGAATTCGAGCTGCGCCGAACTCTCGATACCTTCGGCCACCACTTCCAGACCAAGGCTACGACCGAGGCCGATGATCGCTTGGCTGATCGCACTCTGTTTGCTCTCGCAAGGCACGCCGTTGATGAAGCTCTTGTCCAGTTTGAGGATGTGCAGCGGAAAGCGGGTGAGGTAGCCCAGCGAGGAATAGCCGGTGCCAAAATCGTCCAGTGCCAGCAGTACGCCGAGGCTGGTCAATTCGTGCAGACAGGCCAATGTGCCCATGTCGTCATGCATCAGTTGGCTTTCGGTAATTTCCAGGATCAGGCTGGCGGGCGGCAGGCCGCTTTCCTGCAGGATGTCGATAAGCCGAAGGGTGAAGTCGACTTGTTGCAGCTGGGTGCTGGAGATGTTCACCGAGCAGCGTAAACGGCCATGTCCGGCCAGTTGCCAGAGCCGGGTCTGTTGGCAGGCCTGGCGCAGTACCCATTCGCCGACGCGGATGATCTCTCCCGATTCTTCCAGCGCAGGAATGAACTCAAGTGGCGAGATCAGGCGTTCACCATGGCGCCAACGCAGCAGTGCCTCGACCCCGGTCACCTGCGGCGCCCCTGTGTCCAGACGATAGATCGGTTGGTAATACAGTTCGAACTCATTGCGTTGCAGTGCCTGGCCTAGCGCGGACTCCAGTTCCAGATGCTGCTGCGCGGTGTCCTGCAGTGCTTCCTCGTAGTGAGCGAAGCGCGCCTTGCCGGCAGACTTGGCCCGGTAGAGGGCAAGGTCGGCGGCCTGCAGAACGTCCAGGGCTTTGCCATGGCCATGCAAGGGGGCGATGCCGATGCTGGCACTGACCACCAAGGTACGACCGTCCATGTGCAATGGCTGATGCAGGTGGTCGAGGATGCGCTGGGATATCTGTTCGGCGTCGCGGTCGCAGGTAAGGTCATGAAGCAGGACGATGAACTCGTCTCCGCCGAAGCGGAACAGCTGGTCGCTGGGGCGCAGGGACTCCCTCAGGCGCGACGCCACCTCTACCAGCACGCGATCCCCGACGTTGTGACCGAGGCTATCGTTGATCAGCTTGAAGCGGTCGAGATCGATAAACAGCAGCGCCTCGTAGTCACCGCCCTTGCGCGGCTTCAGGAAGGTTTTCTGCATCTGCTCGTCAAGCCGGATGCGGTTGGCCAGGCCGGTCAACGGGTCGTGCTGGGCGGTGTGTTGGAGACGCTGCTCGGCATCCTTGCGTGCACTGATATCAGACTGCGAGCCAGCCATGCGTAGCTCGCCAGGGTTGGTCATTTCGGCGACCCCTCGCACGAGGACCCAGATGTAGTCGCCGTTGTGCTTGCGGATGCGGTACTCGTGGTGAACGGATGATGTCTGCCCTTGAAGATGGGCATTGATCGCATGGCGAAAATCCGGAAGGTCGTCCGGGTGCACGCGACCGAACCAACTGGAACTGCTCTCGCCAATGCTGTCGCGGCTGAGGCCGAGCATGCTGGCCCAGCGTTCAGAAACGTAAAGCCGGTCCTGATCCACATTCCAGTCCCACAGCCCGTCGTTGGCACCGCGCAGCGCGCGGGCGAAGCGAGCCTCACTGTCTTCCAGCGCCTTGTGCTGGGCGGCACTGTAGGTATCGATGGCCAGTGTCATGTCGAAGAACACCGCCTTCAATAGGCTTGAATAGAGTGTCACATCCGGGCTGTCGCCGAACACGCTTTCAAGCATGTCGTCGAGGTAAAGCCGATAGCTGCCGAGGTACCACTTCAGTTCCAGGCCGATCTGCTGATGGATCACCCCGATGCGCAGGCGGCCGTTGACGTAGGTTTCATCGTAGGGGCCGCTCCACAAGCGCTGGTAATAGTCAGCCTGGCTCTGCTTCAAACGGGCGGTGACCTCCGGCGTGCGAAGCAAAGCGGACGGCGTGGAGAATTCCGCCAGGTGACGGTACAGATGGTCGACGAAAGCCTGCTGGGACGGGGCCATGTGCTGAGCTGCTGCGCCTAGTCGTCTGGCATCTTCGGCGCTCCAGTCGAGAAAGCGAAAGCGTTCGACAATCTCCGCGTGGTCGAGACGGATACGCTTGAGCAGTTCCTCGAGGTCTTTTGTCACCTTCATTCATATCCCCCGGTATTGGAGAAGATTCCTTTTTGCTGAACAAAAAAAAGCGCCGTGGCAACAAGTTCTGCTCGAGAACTTGTTGCCACGGCGCTTCGTCTTTCAGGCCTATTATCCTGCTCGGCAAAGCCGGTTCCCGCAGGGCGGAACCTGGTGATGGCATATTTACATCATTGGGAATCTTCCGACAATTTATCCAGCAATGCAACCAAGCGTCGCCGCAGCAAACCCAGTTCGCGGGATTTGAAGGCGTGTCGGGTCTGTTCGAGAACCTCGGTGGCATCCAGCAAGGCAGCTTGTACCTGCCCAGCCGAGCCCAACCGGGCTTCACCGAGCCAGCGGCAAAGCGGTGCGGCGCTGCAATTGGCAGGCGTACTCAGCACCTCGCAATCGGGTGCGACAGGTGCCAACAACTGGCGCAATTGATCGGCCAGTTCAAGATTGTTGCATATAATTCTGGTTGCCGGGTTGGACTCGCTCATCAAACTTCATTCCCCTATGTTCGGTGTGCTGTTTACAACACCGCCCATGTCGTTTGATTGATTCAGGTCAATGCTGAAACCTTTCCATTTAACCCTGTAAAGCCCTTCGGCGCGAACAGCGCTCGGTTTCGAATGGGTAACGGACGTCCTGTCAAACGTGCGGCCGCCTGTTCGGTACCTGACCTCGACCCCCACGGACGCGCCAATCCCGTCCCCTGGCCAGAACGACGCGGTATCCTGCCCGCGCGCGTTGTACAGCGGCGTCACCGCCGTCACGTACGCCTTGTTCGCCAGGTTCTTCAGATCCAGCGACACTTTCCAGTTGCCCTTCGGCGCTTCATATCCCAGGTTCGCCCGCCAGATGGTGTAGAACGGCGCATACGGGGTATTGGCATAGTCCACGGCCGTACGCGAGGCTGATGTATGTTGACGCCTGTGTACCAGCCGCTGTGGTCTTGGTATTGCAGCTCACCCTGGTAGATGTGCTTGGGCACGCCTGGCAACTGGTTGTCGCGAAGGTGTCGTCATGCCGGTAGTACAAATCGTTGTAGGTGTACACCTGGCGCCAGCGAACCAGGTCGCCCTGAGGGTTTTTCTCTTTTTTCGTTTCAGACAAAGCCATCCATTCCGTGGGCATTCGGGCTTTTCAGTGCAGAAATTAGCCCGTGAAATCCGGGCCTGATCATGCGCCATGAGGTTCAGCAGCTCCTGCCGCAATCGGTCCAGCGCTCCCGGTTTCAGAGGCGGGGATGATGCTTGGAGGTTTCCCGTATTGCAGTGCACATATAGCGCACTGCAATACGGTCCTTTTCGGACAGGCTGCGGAAGTGTTCCAGCAGGCTGGCCTCTTCCTGGCTCAGTGGTCGAGGAAAGAGCTTTTGCTTGATTGCTATCAGGGCGTAGAAGACCCGCACCAGGTCGAGTTGAAGTGTCATGCCAACCACCTGCACATTGTATGATCCAAGGGTTACTGCTCTTTGTCCGTGCACAGGCGCAAGGCCCTGGCCAGCAAGCGGCATTGATCGCAGTTTAAAGAGCGGATGGCCAACTGCCAGAGGGGCGGCAGAAAAAAATTTTATACTGCTCGTTTCTGCTTGGCAGCCAGGCGCCAAAACGAAAAACCGGCCGCTGCGGCCAAAGTGCTGCTGTAGCGCCGTGTACGTCCTGCTCCGTCTGTGACCTGAACGGGTAAGGCTCGCCAGCAGTTCCCCAGCGCGTCGACATGCTTGTAAATGTCGTACAACGGGCCCCAGAGATAGCGGTCTGTGCGTCCCTGTCCGTCTGTTACGAGGGGGTCGCCTTCTTCGAGGTTGTACTCGAACTTGTACTCGTCCCCGTCGCTACCCCGGTGACGAACCACCCGCCATTCGTGGTTCCGGCAGCGCGGAAGAGAATTGTATTCCATCTTAATTGACATCAATTATCATTCACGAATAAGATCCCGCGCACCCAATTTCCAGTCGGTTCATACAAGGGAATTCGCATGCCGATGGACAATATCGACGAGTTGCTTGCCCTGTTGCAAAGCGATGCCCAGGCCCAGCCAGACCCGCTTCGCAGGCGCGCCCATGAGGGGCCGCAACCGCTCTCGTTCGCCCAGCAGCGCCTGTGGTTCCTGCAGCGCCTGGCACCGCTTTCCACCGCCTACAACCTCACCCGCGCCTTTCTGTTCAACGGCGAGCTGAATGTGCAAGCCCTGCGCCAGGCATTCTGCGCATTGCTCGAACGGCACGGAGTGCTGCGTACGCGCTTCATCGAAATTGACGGCGAGCCGCGCCAGGAGATGCTGGCCGAGGCCGCATTCGTCCTGCACCAGCGGTCGTTCCCGGGCGTGGCCGAGGCCGCGCGACACGACCATCTGCAGGGGTTATTGAGCATCGAAGACGGCACCGCCTTCGACCTGTCTCAAGCCCCCTTGCTCAAGGTCGAGCTGGTCCGCTACGACGCAACCTGCCACGGGCTGTTGCTGAAGATGCACCACATCGTCAGCGATGCCTGGTCCAACCCGATCCTGGTGGCCGACCTGGCCAGCGCCTATGCCCAGGCGCTGCGCGGCGATACCCCACAGTTGCCAGCGCTGCCAGTGCAGTACATCGACTATGCGCTGTGGCAGCGTGAACGCCTGGATGGCGCGCAATACCAAGCCGACCTCGACTACTGGAAGCACTACCTGGGCACCCAGGTGCCGGTGCTGGAATTGCCCACCGATTATCCTCGCCCAGCGCAGCCAGGGCTGCGCGGGCAACGCCTGCGTTGGCAACTGCCCACCGCGCAGGCCGAGCAGGTCCAGGCCTTCTGCCGTGCCAACGGCAGCAGCGCCCTGGTGATCCTGCTGGCCGCCTGGCAGCTGCTGCTGGCGCGCTACAGCGGCCAGCCCAGTTTCGCCGTCGGCGTGCCCCACGGCGGGCGCAACCACGAAGCCCTCGATGGCTTGCTGGGCTTTTTCGTCAATACCCTGGTCTACCGCGTCGATCTCGACCCGCACCTGAGCGGCCGCGCGCTGTGCGAGCGGTTGCGCCAAGAGTCGCTCGATGCCTTGCAACATGCCGAACCGCCATTCGAACTGTTGCTCGAACACCTTGAGGTGCAGCGCGATGTCAGCCGCACCCCGGTGTTCCAGGCCATGTTCAACCTCAGCAGCGGGGCGGCGGTCAATTTCAGCCTGCCCGGCTTGCACATCGAGCGCGTCCTGCCTGCGCAGGACAGCGCCAAGTTCGACCTCACGCTGGATGTCGCGGTGCGCCCTGACGGCATCTTCTGCGAAATGGAATACAGCCTGGAGCTGTTCGCCCCGGCCACCATCGAGCGCTTCGCCAGCAGTTACGGCCTGCTGCTCGATGGCTTGATGGGCCAGCCCGACACGCCAGTGTGGCAACTGCCGCTGCTGGCACCGGCGCAGCGCCAGCACCAGTTGCAACACTGGAACGCCAGCGAACTGGCCTTGCAGCCAGGGCTGGACATGCTCGCGCTGTTCGAGCGCCAGGTGCTGGCCGCGCCGCAGCGCTGCGCCCTGATCTGTGGCGGGCAGGCCCTGAGCTACGCTGAGCTCGACGCCCGTGCCAACCGCCTGGCCCATTGGCTGCGGGCCAATGGCGTGGCTTGCGACGAGCGGGTAGGCATCTGCCTGGAGCGCGAAGCCGAGCTGCTGGTAGCGCTGCTGGCCGTGCACAAGGCCGGTGGCGCCTACCTGGCGATCGACCCCGGGCAACCGGCTGCGCGCAACAGCGATATCCTCGGCCAGGCCCGGCCACGGCTGGTGCTGACCCGCGCCAACCTGCAGCAGGTGCTCGGCAATGCCGGCCGGGTGGTGCTGCTGGAAACCCTGGACGACGCCCTGAGCCAATTGCCGCAGAGCCCCCTCGGCCTGCCCGTGCACCCGCGCCAGCTGGCCTACACCTTGTATACCTCGGGCTCCACCGGGCGCCCCAAGGGCGTCGACATCGAGCGCGAGGCGTTCGTCAATTTCCTCCATGGCATCCAGGCCCATGTGCAGCTGAGCGCCGCCGACCGGCTGCTGGCGGTGACCACCCTGGGCTTCGATATCGCCGGCCTGGAGCTGTTCCTGCCACTGGTCCACGGCGCCACCGTGGTGCTGGCAAGCCGCGCCGACAGCCAGGACCCGGCGGCATTGCTGGGGTTGATGGCGCGCCATGGCATCAGCGTGATGCAGGCCACGCCCGCCACCTGGCAGATGCTAGTCGAACACGACTCGCCGGCCTGGGCCGGCCTGCGCCTGCTGTGCGGTGGCGAAGCGCTCAAGGCCGAGCTGGCCGAGCGCCTGCTGGCGCGCAAGGTGCAACTGCTGAACGTCTACGGCCCGACCGAAACCACCGTGTGGTCGGCGGCGCACGCGGTCGAGCAGGTGACCAGCGCGGTGTTGCCGATTGGCCGGCCACTGGCCAACAACCGCCTGTATGTGCTCGATGACTACCTCGAACCGCTGCCGGTGGGCGTGGCGGGCGACCTGTACATCGGTGGCGCTGGCGTGGCCCGTGGTTATGCCGATCGCCCGGAACTGACCGCTGCCGCCTTCGTGCCCAACCCGTTTGCCCAGGCCTCGGCGCCAGGGGCGCAGGCCGGCAGCCGGCTGTACCGCACCGGTGACCGCGCACGCTACCGCGCCGATGGCAGCCTGGAGTTTCTCGGGCGCAGCGACTTCCAGGTCAAGCTGCGCGGTTTCCGTATCGAGCTGGGCGAGATCGAAAGCGCGCTGGCAGCCTTGCCTGGGGTCACCCAGGCTGTGGTCGCGCTGCGTCAGGCGGCGGCCGGCCAGGACTTGCTGGTGGCCTACCTGTGCCTCGCTGCCGGCACCTTCGACAGCCTCGCGGCACAGCAGCGCCTGCGCCTGCAACTGCCGGCCTACATGGTGCCGAGCGCGTTCGTGGTGCTGCAGCACCTGCCGCTGAACGCCAACGGCAAGGTCGACCGCAAGGCGCTGCCCGAGCCGCAGTGGGACGCTGCTGCTGCCGGCGACGATGCGCCGCTGGCCGGGCCATGGCAGGAGGGGCTGGCGCAGATCTGGCGCGAGGTGCTGGGCGTCTGGCCGATCGCCCCGCGTGCCGAGCTGTTCCGCCTGGGCGCGCAGTCGCTGCAACTGGTGCGGATCCAGGCGCGGATCCGCCAGCAGTTCGCCTGCGAAATCGCCCTGGCGCAGTTGTTCGCCAACCCGGTGCTGGCCGACATGGCAGGGTTGATCGAGCAGGCCTGCAGCACGCCGGTCGTCGATGAGCTGGCCGAGATCGAAAAACTGTTGCTCGCCTTCGAGTAAGCCATTTGCGCCGCTTAACAGGCCACCCCGAGGATTCCGCATGCCTTTGTTTCTATCCCTGCTCAAGCGTCACCGTGGCCTGCTCGGCCTGGGCCTGCTGGCCAGCCTGGTCAGCGCGGCCGCCGGCATCGGCCTGATCAACGAGATCAACCGCTTGATCGCCGGCAGCGTCAGCATGAACCCGGCCCTGGGGGCGCTGTTCGTCGGCCTGCTGCTCGTGCTGTTCGGCTTCGGTTTCGGCGCCCAGGCGTTGCTGACGGCACTGGGCCACCGGGTGGTCTACGAACTGCGCCTGCAGATGGTCAAGCGCCTGCTCGACACCTCCATCGAACAACTGGAAAAGATCGGTGAAGCCAGCCTCTATGCGACTTTGAGCAAGGACATCGTCAGCATCGGCCAGGCCTTCAACCGCATGCCGTTCGTGTTCTACAACCTGCTGCTGATGCTCGGTGGCTGCCTGTACATGGCCTGGCTGTCCTGGCAGTTGCTGCTGATCTGCGTGGTCGGCCTGGGCCTGGGCACCTGGCTGGCGCACGGCTGGTTCGCCCGCATGCGCCAGTTGATGCTGCGCGTGCGGGACACCGACGATCGCCTGTATGCCGCCTACCAGGGCGCCATCGAAGGGCGTTTCGAACTGGCCCTCAATGCCCGGCGCAAGGAGCGCTTCTACGCCCTCGACCTGCAGCCGGCTGCCGAATATGCGCGGCGCAACGAGGTTCACGCCGACCGCTACTGGACCTTGAGCCTGAACTGGACCGTGGCGCTGATCCTCGCCCTGGCCGGCGGGCTGTTCGCCGCTGGCGCCTGGCTGGGGGTGGGCAATGGCGTGATCGCCGCCTTCGTGCTGGTGCTGATGTTCCTGCGCATGCCGCTCAACGACCTGATCGGCAGCCTGCCGACGCTGGTGGCGGGCAACGTGTCGCTGGCCAAGATCCAGACCCTGGCCTTCGCTGATGAGCGTAGCGGGTTGATGGCCGACAGCGGCCAGCCCGACCCCAGCCAACCGCTGCTCGAACTGCAGGCGCTGAGCTATGATTACCCGCCGCAGGGCGATGACTACGGCTTCCGCCTGGGGCCGGTGAACCTCAGCGTCGCCAAGGGCGAGATCCTGTTCATCGTCGGCGGCAACGGCAGCGGCAAGTCGACCCTGGCCAAGCTGCTCACCGGCCTCTACGAACCCAGTGCCGGCGCGCTCAAGCTGCACGGCGTCGCCATCACCCCGGCACTGCGCGACTGGTACCGGACGCATTTCTCCACGGTGTTCTCCAGCTTCTATCTGTTCGAGCGCCTGGTCGGCCCGCAAGGCGACTTCGACTCGCAGCTGGCCCAGGCCTGGCTGGAGCGCCTGCGCATGCAGCGCAAGGTCACCATCGATGCGCAGGGCGGGTTGTCTACCACCCGCTTGTCGCAAGGCCAGCGCAAGCGCCTGGCGCTGCTGGTGGCACTGGTCGAGGAGCGGCCGATCCTGTTGCTCGACGAGTGGGCCGCCGACCAGGACCCGGGCTTCCGCGCGTTCTTCTACCGCGAGCTGCTGCCCGAGCTCAAGGCCCAGGGCAAGACCATCATCGCCATCAGCCACGACGACCACTATTTCTCGGTTGCCGACCGGGTGCTCAAGTGCGACGGCGGCCAGCTCTATCCCTACGAGCATGGTGCGATCAGCCCGGCGCCAAGCGCTTGTTCCGTTCTGCCCGCGTCGGTGTAGCCGACGCAAAACACCTCACACCACATAAAAACAATGGCCCCAAAAGGCCACGCATAGGAGTTCGCGGTATGTGTCAAGTTGAAAAGGGCCGGCAGCCGGGCAAGGCGGGGAGCTGGCTGCTGGCCCCGCTGGTGAGCAGCAGTGTGCTGCTTGCGCCGATGGCCTGGGCCGAGGAAAGCACCGAGGAGCAGGTGCCACCGTCTTCGATCACCTTGCCGGAGCAGACCATCGTCGGCATGCAGACCGAAGCACCGACGGTGTCGGTGGGCACCAAGGTACCGCTGCGCCTGAAGGAAGTGCCGCAAACCATCAACGTGATCGGCCAGGAACGCATCCAGAAGCAGAACCTCTATACCCTCGAAGATGCCCTGGGCAAAGTCGGTGGCGTGACCGTGCAGCGCATCGACGCCAGCCGCCTGAGCTTCTTCGCCCGTGGCTTCGAGATCACCTCGCTGCAACTGGACGGCACCCCGACCACCATGGACAACCGGATCTTCCTGTCCCCGGACCTGACCATGTACGACCGCGTCGAAGTGCTCAAGGGGCCGGCCGGCAGCCTGACCGGCGCGGGTGGCCCTGGCGGCAGCATCAACCTGGTGCGCAAGCGGCCGATGGCCGACCCGGCAGTATCGGCCGAAATCAGCGCCGGCTCCTGGGATGCCTACCGCGGCATGATCGATGTCACCGGGCCGCTGACCGAAACCGGCAACATTCGTGGGCGCCTGGTGCTCAGCGAGAACAAGACGGCATTCCCCTACGACGGCAGCGGCAAGCGCGAGACCAACCAGGCCTACGGCATCGTCGATATCGACCTGACCCCGGACACGGTCTGGACGATCGGCGCCAGCAACCAAAACACCGACATCCGTGGCGCCCAACGCTCGTTGCCGGCGTTCCGCTACACCAACAGCGCCGGCGAAGCGGCCATGTCGCTGCCGGATGTGTCGCGCAAGAACTTCTACGGGGCCAACTGGAACCGCGACTATTTCTGGAGCGCCTCGGTGTTCACCGAACTCGAGCACCAGCTTGGTGGCGGCTGGAAGACCAAGCTGTCGGTGCGCCATGCCGACAACAACTACGACCTGACCCAGGCCTACGCGCGCAACGGCGGGGGTATCGACCCGGCCGACAACCTGGTGTCGATGAACTCGATCATGTTCGACTACCGCGAGAAACAGGACGAAGTGGACCTGTACGCCGACGGCCCGTTCAGCCTGTTCGGCCGCGAGCACAAGCTGCTGCTGGGGACCAACTATTCGCGTTCGGAGTTCTCCTCCAACGGCGGTTACTATTCCAGCTATCTCGGCGATGTCGACTTGTACGACCCGCAGGCGAACTTCCCTTACCCAGCGTTCCCCGACTCCGATCGCCTGCCCACCAACGTCGCCAACAGCCGCACCAAGGCGGTCTACGGTAACCTGCGCCTGAGCCTGGCCGAGCCGTTGACCCTGGTCCTGGGCGGGCGCGTCACCTGGCTCGACATGCACCGCAGCCAGCACCAGCCCGAGGCCGGTTCGCCATCGGAGAAAAGCAGCCAGAGTGAGTCGCAGAAGTTCACCCCGTTCTACGGGCTGATCTACCAGCTGAACGACACCTACTCGCTGTATGCCAACTACGCCGAGGTGTTCAACCCGCAGCCGGTCAGCAACCTGGACATCAACAACAACATCCTCGAGCCGATCGAAGGCAAGCAGCACGAGCTGGGGATCAAGGGTGAGTTCCTCGACGGTGCGGTGAACGCCTCGCTGGCGGCGTTCCAGATCGAGGAAGAGAACCGTGCCATTCCCGACATGAACGACCCGTCGTCGCGGGCCGTGGTGGCCGGTGGCAAGGCCCGCACCCGCGGCTACGAGCTGGAAGTCAGCGGCCAGATGACCCCGGACTGGTTCCTCACCGCCAACTTCACCCACACCTACAAGCGCTACGACAGCCCCAACGAGCAGCTGCAGACCTACCTGCCGAAGAACATGCTGCGCGTCTGGACCCTCTACAAGCTGCCGGGCGAGTTCGAGAAGTGGAGCGTGCAGGGTGGGGTGAGCGTGGTCAGCGAAACCTACAACAAGCTCAACGTGCCGAGCATCGACATGCACGGCACCAAGCTGCAGCAGAGTGGCTACGCCCTGTACGATGCCGGTATCGGTTACCAGATCAACGAGAACCTGTCGGCCGACCTGCTCGGCACCAACCTGGCCAACAAGAAGTACTACCAGCGCATCAACACCTTCCAGGATGGCAACATCTTCGGCGACCCGCGCGCAGTATCGTTCACCCTGCGTGCCAAGTTCTGAGGCGTGACAGCGGCGTGACCTGGCGGCATGCTGCGCCCTGGTCGCGCTGCACCTGATGCCGAACAAGGAGGCCCGGTTGAAACGACCCGTATCCAACACGGCCGCCAGGCGCGGCCGACAGCGTGCGTTATGGCTGCTGCTGGCCATGCTGCTGGGCTACTTGGTCACCTGGGCGCTCAGCGTCCAGCTCGCGTTGGCGCTGGCCTGGCTGGGGCAGGCGCGCAGCGAGGCGGTGCTGAGCAGTTCGCTCGCGGCCTTCGTGTCGTACCCGGCGCTGGTGCTGTGGCTGCTGTGCGCGCGCCGTGCCCGGCGTAATGCGCTGTGGCTGGCCACCATCGCCTTGGCCCTGCTGGCCGTGCAGCACCTGCTGCTGGAGGCGGGCTGATGTTCGACAATGTTCGCCAGGCCATGCTGTGGGCACACCGGGTGCTCGGCGTGGGTTTTTCCGGGCTGCTGCTGATCGCCTTCTTCATGGGCAGCCTGGCGTTGTATGACCGTGAACTGGACAGCTGGATGCTGCCAGCGCTGCGCGTGGCGCCGGCCACCACACCGTTGTCGCTGGACCGCCAGGTGCTGCCCCAGATGGCCAGCCTGAGCGACGGCAAGGCGCTGTTGCAGTGGTATGTCGAATTGCCCGATGCCCGCCGCCCGCTGGTGCGCTTCCAGGCCTGGAGTGTCGACCGCGAGGGCTTCAGCCGCTTTCTGCTGCCAGACGGGCAGGGCGCGCTGGAGGTGGCCGGTAGCCGTGGCGGCGACTTCTTCTATCGTTTGCACTACACCCTTAACCTCCAGGCCTGGAACCTCGGTACCCGGCTGCTGGGGCTGGCCGCCATGGTCGGGCTGATCGCCCTGATCGCCGGGCTGTGCATCCATGCGCGGCTGTTCCAGGACCTGTTCACCCTGCGCGCCGACAAGGCCCCCCGGCGCCTGCTCGACCTGCACAACCTCACCGGTGTGCTGGCCTTGCCGTTTCATGCGCTGATCCTGCTGAGCGGCCTGCTGATTATGTTTCCGCTGTACCTGCCGGCTGCCATCGAGGCGCTTTACCCCGGCCAGGCCGGGCAGTTCGCGGTACAAGCCGACGCTGCCTACAGCCGCCCGGCGACTGGCACCCCGGGGCCGCTTGCCTCGCTCGATGGCATGCTGACCCAGGCCCGCCAGTACTGGGGCGGGGGCACACCGGCATTTGTCAGGGTGTGGCATCCCGGCGATGCCAACGCCTATGTCGAAATCAGCCGCAGCGTGGCCGACCGTCTGAGCGTGGACGGGCAGACCTTGTACTTCGACGGCGCCAGCGCACGCTTGCTGCATGCCTCAAGGTTGCCCGCAGCGGCGGCGACCCTGGATGTACTGGCTGGCCTGCATGTGGCGCATTTCCATCAACCGGCGCTGCGCGCGTTGTACTTTTTCGCCGGCCTCAGCGGTTGCGTGATGCTTGCCAGCGGTTTGCTGTACTGGTTGGCCAAGCGCCGCCTGCAGCAGCCTGGCCGGGCATGGGGCACGCTGGCGATGAGCCTGCTGTGCAGCGTGCTGATCACCGGCATGCCGCTGGCCACGCTGGGCATGCTGCTGGCCAACCGTTGCTTGCCCTCCGGTCTGGCTGGGCGCGCCGACTGGGAAGTGCAGATATTCTTCGGCGTCTGGCTGCTGGCTGGGGTGCATGCCTTGTGGGTGATCGCCCGCTGCGCGCATGCCCGTGCCCCGTGGGCCAGCCAGTGCCTGGCGATCGCCGCCCTGGCGTTGCTGGCGGTGCTGGCCAATGCCTGGAGCACTGGTGATCATCCGCTGCGCGCGTTTGGCCAGGGCCTGTGGGCGGTAGCCGGGGTCGACCTGGTATTGCTGGCCTGCGCGGTGCTGGCTGGCAGCCTGGGCTGGCGCTTGCGCCGACGTGCCGCGATGACGCATCGGTTAGCGGAGGCCGAGGATGCTTGAAGGGTTGCTCAGCCTAGCAGTGCTGGGTTTGCAACTGCTGGGGCTGTCGGCCCTGGCCCTGAGCCAGGCGCAGCATTGGCAGCGGGTGATGCAGCCACGGCGGTTTCCCGGCACGCGAGGCTTGCGGCTGGCGGCGCTGCTGCTATCGGCGCTGGCCCTGTTGGTGAGCATGGGGGACCTGGGGTTGGCCATGGGGGCGCTGTTCTGGGTGCTTGCGTTGCTGCCGTGTGGCCTGGCTGTGGCCCTGCTGCTGTACTGGCTGCGCGCCTGAAATTGGGTTTTTTGCCCACCGTCAGGAGGAACGGCTTCAGCCGCGATCACCGGCAAGGCCGGTGCCATCCACCGCGTTGCCTGCATCGCGGATAAATCCGCTCCTACACGCGTGTGAACAGCGCCGGCCTCGGGTTTACGCGGTATCTGTAGGAGCGGCTTCAGCCGCGATCACCGGCAAGGCCGGTGCCATCCACGCGTCGCCTGCATCGCGGATAAATCCGCTCCTACACATGTGAACCGCGCCGGCTTCAGCCGACGCCGGACCTGTAGGAGCGGATTTATCCGCGATCACCTACGGGGACAGTGCCCCGCAGCTGCTCGTCAGGCGTGGCTGTAGCGGCTCAGCACGTTCAGCAGGTCACCCAGTTGCGGGTTGAGAAACACCAGGCTGGCGGGTACCTGGGTACCCCACATCTGCTGTACCCGCGCGCACAGAAGCACGGCCTTGAGCGAACTGCCGCCCACCTCGAAGAACTGCGCCTGTTCATCCAGCGCCGCGAGCTCCAGCACCTCGCACAACAACTCCGCCAGCTGTTCGCGGGCTGCCGGCCGCTGCGCGGTCTGGGCCGGCGGCTGTGGCTGCAGGCGCTGCACCAGCGCCTCGAACGAAGCCGCCGGCTGGCCGGGCAGGGCTTCGAGCAGGGCCCGCAGGTCTTCGCCCAACGCCTCGATACTGGCCGGCAGGAACAGGTCGGTGGCGTAGGTGAAGGTCGCGATCAGCCCCTCTTCGCGTTCGCTGACATCCAGCATCAGGTCGAACAAGGTGCTGCACTTGCCGTGCGCTTGCTGCAAGGGTTCGATGCTCAGGTTGCCGAACGCCGTAGAGCGCAGGTTGCGCTCCTGGTGCAGGTCGAACATCACCTGGATCAGCGGCACGGCGTGTTGCTGGGCGCCTGGCAGGGCCTGCAGCAATTGCTCGAACGGCAGGTCCTGGTTGGCATGGGCATGCAGCAGGTTGTCGCGCACCTGGTGCAGCACGCTGTCGAAATGCGGGTTGCCCGACAGGTCGGTGCGCAGCGCCAGGGTGTTGACGAAGAAGCCCACCAGCCCCTCCAGCGCCTGGTGGTGGCGGTTGGCGATGGGGATGCCGATGCGAATTGCCGACTGCCGGCTGTGGCCAGCCAGCAACACGTTGAACGCCGCCAACAAGGTCATGAACAGCGTGCAGCCCTGTTCCCGGCTGTAGGCGTGCAGGGCCTGGGTCAGCTGCGGGCCGAGCACCAGGCTGTGCTCGGCGCCGCGATGGCTGGGCAGGGCCGGGCGCGGCAGCATGCACGGCAACTGCAGCAGGCTGCGGTCCTGGCCCAGGTGGCGTAGCCAGAAGTCCAGCTGCGGCTTGAGTACCGTCGGGGTCAGCTCGCGGCGCTGCCATTGGGCGAAGTCGGCGTACTGCAGCTGCGGCTCGGCCAGCGGCGAGGGCTGGCCGTTGCAGAAGGCGCTGTACAGCGCGACCAGCTCACGGGTGAACACGCGCATCGACCAGCCATCGAACACGATATGGTGCAGGGTCAGCCACAGCACATGCTCATCGGCGGCCAGGCGTATCAGGCCGGCGCACAGCAGCGGCCCCTGCTCCAGATCGAAGCGCTGCGCGGCCTTGGCCTTGAGTTCCTGGTGCAGGCGCAGGTCGCGCTGCGGGGCCGGCAAACGGCTCAGGTCGACCAGGCCCAGGGTGAAGGCTTCGGCGGGTTGCACCTGCTGCACCGGCACGGCACCGTCCAGAACGAAGGTGGTGCGCAGGCTCTCGTGGCGCTGCAGCAGCACGCTGAAGCTGCGCTCCAGCGCCGGCAGGTCGAGCGCGCCGCGCAGGCGTACCGCCTCGGGAACGTTGTAGGTGGTGCTGCCAGGATGCAGGCGGTCGAACAGCCACAGGCGCTCCTGGGCAAAGGACAGGCGCAAAGGCGCCTGGCGCGGCTGTGCACTGATCGCCGGCAGCGTCGATGCTTCGGCCTTGGGCAAGGCCTGCTCGGCGAACGCGCCCAGGGTGGAATGCTGGAACAGCGCCCGCACCGGCACCTCGATGCCCAGGCTGCTGCGCAGGCGCGAGACCAGCCGGGTGGCGGTCAGCGAGTGGCCACCGAGTTCGAAGAAGTTGTCGTCCAGGCCCACCTGCGCGACCCCCAGTACCTCGGCCCACAGCGCCGCCAGCGAGGCTTCGTGCTCGTTGCGCGGTGCGCGGTAGCTGGCCCGGCGCTCACGCACCGGTGCCGGCAGGGCCTTGCGGTCGAGCTTGCCGTTCGGGGTCAGCGGCAAGGCGCCGAGCATCACGTAGGTGTTCGGCACCATGTGCTCGGGCATGTGCAGGCCCAGGTGCGCCTGCAGGGCGATGGCGCCGGGGCAGGCATCGCGGGCGACCACATAGGCGACCAGCTCCGTGTCGCCGGCATCGTTGGCGCGGGCGACTACCGCCGCCTCGCGCACCCCGGGGTGGCTGAGCAGGCGTGCTTCGATCTCGCCGAGCTCGATACGGAAACCGCGAATCTTGACCTGGTCGTCGAGGCGGCCGAGGAACTCGATGTCGCCCTGGGCGTTGACCCGGCCGAGGTCGCCGCTGCGGTACAGCAGGCCAGCGCCAGGGTTCAGCGGGTTGTGCAGGAAGCGCTCGGCAGTGAGGTCCGGACGGCCCAGGTAACCCTGGGTGATGCCGGCGCCGCTGAGGTAGATCTCGCCAATCACCCCGGCAGCCACCGGGCGCAGGTGGCTGTCGAGCACCTGCACCTGCATGTTGGCGATCGCCTTGCCGATCGGCAGCACGCCGTGCTCGTCGCCACGGGCGCGGTAATAGCTGCACCACACGGTGCCCTCGGTCGGGCCGTACTCGTTGTACAGCTGCGCCTGCGCGCACTGCTGCTTATGCCGGCGGGCCAGGCTGGCCGGGCAGGCTTCGCCGGCGACGATGGCGCAGCGCAGGCTGCCCAGGTGCTCGGCGCCCTGTTCCAGCACCTGCGCGTACAGCGAAGGCAGCATCAGCGTGTGGCTGATCTGCCGGGCGGCGATCAGCCGGCCAAGGGCCAGGGCGTCCTGCACCTGGTCATCCTGCGGCAGGCACAGCTGCCCACCCTGGGCCAGGGTCCAGAACAGCCCGGCCACCGAACTGTCGAACGCCAGCCCCGAGACCAGCAGGAAGGCCTGCAGTGGCTCCGGGTAGGCGAGCAGGCGCGCCGCAGTGGAATGCACGGCGTTGCGGTGCGACACCATCACGCCCTTGGGGCGGCCGGTAGAGCCGGAGGTGAAGATCAGGTAGGCCAGGCTGTCGCCGTCGGTCAGTGGTGCCGGGCGCTGTGTGGGCAACTCGTGCTCGGCCAGGCGGTCGAGCCACAGGGTGCGGTAGTCGCCCTGGGGCAGGCGGCTCTGCAGGCTGCTCAGGCTCAGCAGCAGCGTGGCGCGGGTCTGCTCGAGCATGTCGCTGAGGCGCTCGGCCGGGTAGCTCGGGTCCAGCGGCAGGTAGGCGCCACCGGCCTTGAGGATGCCGAGGATGCCGACGATCGCCTCCAGGCTGCGGCCGATGAACAGGCCGACGGCCTGGCCGGGTACCAGGCCTGCCTGGCGCAGCTGGTGCGCCAGCTGGTTGGCCCGGGCCTCCAGCGCCTGGTAGGTAAGTTGTGCCTCGCCGTGGCTGACCGCGATGGCGTCTGGCCGGGCCGCGACCTGTTGCTCGAACAGCTGGTGCAACAGGGTCGGCGCTGGCTGCTGCACCTCGGTGTGGTTCAGTGCCGCCAGCCAGGCCTGGTGAGCGTCGCTGATGCCCGAAGCCTCGCCCAGCGCTTGCTGGCTGGCAGCGCTGGCCTGCCGGCACAGGGTGAGGAACTGGTCGAGCAACAGCCCGGCCGCGTCGGCGTCCAGGCGGGCGGCATCGTAGTGCAGCTGGAAGCTGAAGCCCTCGGGCTGCTCGAGCACTTCCAGCAGCAGGCTGTGGGCGCAGGCTTCACCGTGCAGCGCCAGTACCGGCCAGGCCGAGGCCAGTGGCCGGCGCAGGCGGAAGCCGAAGGGCGTGTCCTGGGCCTGGGCCGGCCACTCTTCCTGCCAGGTGCGAGCCTGTTCCAGCAATTGCGTGAAGGCCGGCAGGGCGGTGTCCAGGGTGGCCTGGTCGTCCGGCTCCAGGCGCAGCGGCAGGCGCTTGGCATAGGGCCCGAAGGCGCCCGCCGTGGCGCTGTTGCGGCCATCGTCGGCCCAGCCCAGCAACACCTGCGGCTGGCCCAGGTGGCGCTTGAGCAGCAGCGCCCAGCAGTAGCCGAACAACGCCTCAGGCGTGGCAGCGAGCCCGGCCAGGGCGCTGCCGATCAGGTCCTGGAAGGCGGCGTCCGGTGTGTGTGCAAGGCTGGCTGGCTGCGCCGACGCGCTGGCCTCGGCGCGTTGGAATGGGTGCAGGGTCAGGTACTGGTCGGCGGCTTGCTGGCGCTGCCAGAAGGCGCGCCCGGCATCGCTGTCGCTGCTGCCCAGGTGCTCGAACTGCCACTCGGCGAAGTCGGCGAACTGCACCGCTTCCGCGTCTGCGGGCTGCCCCTGGTATGCCGCCTGCCAGGCGTCGAGCAGCAGTTGCAAGGTGGTGTAGTCGGCGTTGGCGGCTGGCACGGCCAGGCAGGCACGCAGCGGTGTGGTACGGATTACCGCCACTGCCAGGCTGGCCTGGCCCAGGGCCTCTTTCAACAAACCGTGCAGCGCCGCCTGCGACGGCTGCTCGGCGATTTCGCGCCAGTCGATGTGCAGCTGTTCGGCGATGACCTGTACCGGCTGTTCCATACCGGGGCTGGCCAGCAGCCGCGTGCGCAGGATCTCGTGCTGCTCCAGCACCTGCGCCAGGCTGCTGCGCAAGCGCGCCAGGTCAGTGCCGTCAGGGACGGCGAAGGTCAGGTAAAGGGCGTCGTCGCGGCCGTTGGCACGGGACCAGTGGGCATTTTGTTGCAGGGCAGGGCGGAAGCCCTCGATGGCGATGCTGGACATGTGTGAAAACCTTGAATAGTGGGCAGGGAAACCGTGAACCAGGCGGGCGCGTCAGGGCTTGAGCGCCACCTCCGTGCTGTTCAGGGCCTCGGCCATCGACACCAGGATGCGTCGCGGGCTGTCGTATTCGTTGCGGGCATGCACCGAGAGCATGTTGTCCAGCAGCAGCACGTCGCCGTGGCGCCAGGGGAACTCGGTCATGTGCTGCAGGTAGATGCTGCGCAGGTGTTCCAGCACCTGCGGCTCGATCGGGCTGCCGTCGCCGTAGAAGGTGTTCTGCGGCAGGTCGTCATCGGCGAAGTCGGCCTCCAGGGCGTCGCGCACGCTGGGCGGCAGGGTGCTGACGTGGAAGAACGTGGCGTGGTTGAACCACAGCGTCTCGCCGCTGCGCGGGTGGCGTACCAGCGCCGGGCCGACCTGGCGGGTGCGCAGGCGGCCGTCGGCCTTCCATTCGGTGTGGATGCCGACGCTGGCGCAGTAGGCATCGACCTGGGCACGGTCGTCGGTCTGGAACACGGTTTGCCAGGGCAGGCCAAAACCATCGCCATAGTTGCGCACGTACATGATGCCCAGGCGGGCGAAGCGTTCGCGCACCTCGGGGTCGATGGCGCGGGTGATTGCCCGGGTGTCGCCGATCGGCGTTTCGCCGCGCGCCAGCGGGGCGACGTCGCACCAGAGGAAGATCTTCAGCGGGAACACCGGCGAATAGGAATGCTCGTTGTGCGGGAAGATCCGCTGGTCCTTGGGGTAGTCGGTGGAGGTGTAGATGTTCAGGCGCGGGTCCACCTGGGTGCGCGGCGAGGCGCGGAACTTGTACTCCAGCGCGCCGCCGGACAATGCGCTGATGCAGTCGTCGAACGCCTGCGCGCTGGCCACCGGGAAGCCGCGGAACAGCAGCGCGCCGTGCTCGAGCAACTTGCGCTCGATCAGCTCGCGGTTGGCCTCGGCCCAGGCGACCAGGCTGACGCCGGGGCTGGCCGGTTCGCACACGGCAGTGTAGGCGCTGCCCGGGTTGAGCGGCGTGAAGCGGACCAGGGAATCCTCGTCCACACGGATTGGTTTGCGGCGCATGCCGCCCAGCTTGGCAATCGCGGGGCCGTTCATGTGTTATCCCTCCATAGAATCGATGGTGATGCGGCTGCGGCGACGGCTGCTACCCAGGCGGGCCAGGCTCTGTTCGCTACGCGCGCTGAGGTGCTGCATGCGTTGTTCCTGCAGCTGCGTGCGCAGCGGCTGGAGCAGCGCTTCCACCGGCAGCTCGGGGGCCTTCACCAGCTGTTCGAGCAGGCGCGTGAAGGCGCTGGCGAAGGCCTCGGCCGCGTGCTGATCGAGCAGGTCGGTGTTGTATTTCAGGGTGCAGGCCAGGCCAGCCGGGTGCTCTTCCACGCTCAGGTGCAGGTCCAGCTGCGACTGGCCATGCTCGATGCGTTCGGGCAGCACCTTCAGGCCCGGCAATTGCAGGGCGCTGTCGGGTTGGTTCTGCAGCACCAGCTTGGCCTGGAACAACGGGTTGTAGGCCAGGCTGCGGGCGGGGTTGAGTGCTTCGACCAGGCTGCTGAAAGGCAACGCCTGGTGGCTGAAGGCTTCCAGCACTTGTGGCCGCAAGCGTTGCAGCAGGGCGTTGAAGCAGGGGTTGCCGCCGACGTCGCCGCGCAGCGCCAGCTGGTTGATGAAGAAGCCCACCAGGCCCTCGGTCTCGCTGCGTTCGCGGTTGGCCACGTCGGTACCGATTACCGCCTGGGTTCGCCCGCTGTGCAGGTACAGGTTCAGTTGCAGCACACCCAGCAACCCCATGAACAAGGTGGCGCCATGGCTCAGGCACAGCTGCCTGAGGGCCTGGGCCGGGGCCGCATCGACCTGGAACGTTAACCGTGCGCCCTGGCCGCCGAGCACCTCGGGGCGTGGCCGGTAGCTGAACAGTTCGAGCGGCGCCAGCGGCTCGCCCAGGGCCTGGCGCCAGTAGTCCAGGTGGCGCTGGCAGGTCGCGACGTCGAGCTGCTGGCGTTGCCAGGCGGCATAGTCGCTGTACTGCACCGGCAGTACGGGCAGCGCCGCGCTGGCGCCGTGCAGCGCGGCGCGGTAGAGCTGGCCGAGTTCGCGCACCAGCACACCCATCGACCAGCCATCGGAGACGATGTGGTGCATCACCAGCAACAGCAGGTGCTGCTCGTCGTCCAGGCGCACCAGGTGCAGGCGCAGCAGCGGGGCCTGGCGCAGGTCGATCGGGCGGGTCGCCAGCTCCACCAGCAGGCGCCTGGCGCTGGCCTCGCGCTCGGTTGCCGGCAGCAGGCCGAGGTCGTGCCAGTCCAGCGGCAGTTCGAGGCTGTCCTGCACCTTTACATACAGCGTGCCGTCGTCTTCGTGGAAGCTGCTGCGCAGCGCCTCGTGGCGTTGGCTGAGCGCCTGGAATGCCTGGCGCAAGGCGGCCAGGTCGAGGCGCCCGAGCAGGCGCGCGGCGCTGGGGATGTGGTAGGCCGCGCTGCCCGGTTGCAACGCTTGCACCAGCCACATGCCCTGCTGGGCATGGGACAGCACGCGGCGGCCATCGCTCGGCAGCGCGGCGACGCCGATGGCTGCCTGGCGGTCGGCACTGGCGTTGTCCAGCAGGATCGCCAGTTGGGCGATGGTCGGCGCCTCGAACAGGCTGCGCAGGGGCAGTTCCAGTTTCAGCGCCTGGCGGATGCGGGCCACCAGCTGCGCGGCCAGCAGCGAGTGGCCGCCGATGGCGAAGAAGTTGTCATCCATGGCGATCGCCTGCTCGCCCAGCACTTCCTGCCACAGGGCCAGCAGCTGCTGCTCGCGCTCGCTCTGCGCGGCGCGCTGGTTGCTGCCCTGGGCGCTGTAGTCCGGCACCGGCAGGGCGGCGCGGTCGAGCTTGCCGCCGGGGGTCATGGGCATCTGTGCCAGGTTCACGAACGCTGCGGGGATCATGTAGTCCGGCAGTTGCGCGGCCAGGTGCTGGCGCAGTTCGCTGGCATCCACGGGGTGATCGTGGAACACCAGATACGCCACCAGGCGGCGATCGCCTGGGCGGTCCTCGCGCACCAGCGCCAGGGCCTGGCGGACCTGCGGGTGGCTGCGCAGGTGCGATTCGATTTCGCTGAGTTCGATGCGGAAACCGCGCAGCTTGACCTGCTGGTCGATCCGGCCCAGGTACTCATAGCTGCCGTCGGGCAAGCGCCGGGCCAGGTCGCCGGTGCGGTACAGTCGGCTGCCGGGCGGGCCGTAGGGGTCGGGGCAGAAGCGCTCGGCGGTCAGGCCGGGCACGTCGTGATAGCCGCGGGCCAGCAGCTCGCCGCCGATGCACAGCTCGCCAGGGGCGCCAGGTGCTGCCAGGTTGTCGTCACGGTCGAGCAGGTAATAGGCGCGCCCACGCAGCGGCGCACCGATTGGCAATTGCAGCGGCAGCGGCTCGCGGACCAGCAGCGCGGTGCAGTCCTGGATACTGGAGACCACGGTGATTTCCGTCGGGCCATAGATGTTGAGCAGGCGCACGGCGCCCAGGCCGGCCTGGCGCCAGGCCTCGAGGCCGGCGCTGGGCATCGCTTCGCCACCCACGCTGACCAGGCGCAACGCGCCATAGGCAGCGTGCGGCTGGCGGGCGAAATCCTGTACCAGCTGGAACCAGTAGGCGGTGGTCAGGCAGGCGGCGACGGTGATGCGGTGCCGGTACAGGCGGGCATGGAACTCGTGGCTGTCCCACAGCTCGGGGCCGCGCACCACCAGCGCCGCGCCGCACACCAGCGGGGGGAACAGCTGGTCGACAAAGCCATCGAAGTTGAACGTCGAGAACTGCAATACGCGGTCGTCGGCGTCGATGCCGTAATAGGCGCGCGCCACTTCCGTGTAGCCGGCCAGCGAGCGGTGGGTGACCGCCACGCCCTTGGGCTTGCCGGTGGAGCCGGAGGTATAGATGACATAGGCCAGTTGTTCGCGCTGTACCGGGCGTGTGCTCGGCACCCCGGCCAGCGCCGGCGCGTCGGCGTCCAGGCTGGTGACGTCCAGGCACGGGCGCTGGTACGCCGCCATGCAGGGTGCGGTGTCCGGGGCCACCAGCACCAGGCAGATGTCGGCATCGTCGATCATGTGCGCCAGGCGTTCGCTGGGGAACTGCGGGTCGAGGGGCACGAAGGCAAGCCCGGCACCCAGCGTGCCGAACACGGCGGCGATGATGTCCAGGCCACGCGGCAGGCACAGGCCGATGCGCGCTTCGGCGGGCAGGCCCAGGGCCAGCAGGTGGCGGCTGATCAGCGCGGCACGCTGCTGCAGGGTGGCGTAGCTCCAGGTGCGGTCGTCGTGGATCAGGGCGATGCGTTGCGGCTGTTCGGCCGCTTGCGCGGCCAGCCGCAGGTGCACCAGCTCCGGCAGCGGGCCGAGGTCCAGCGCAGCCTGGCAGTCGGCGAGCAGGCGCTGTTGTTGCACGTCGCTGTACAGCGGCAGTTGTGCGATGCGCGTGGTGGGCGCCTGCGCCAGGCTGTGCAGCAGCGTGGCATAGCTGCGGCCGTGGTCGGCCAGGGTGGTGGGCTCGAACAGGTCGGCATTGCCGGTCAGGGTCAGTTCCAGTGCGTCGCTGCGCTCGACCACGGTGAGCACCAGGTCGAACTGCGCACTGGTCTGTTCGCGCTCGATCTCCTCGACTGTCAGGCCGGGCAGTTGCAGGCGACGCGGGGTGGTGCCGTCAAGCAGGTTGAACATCACCTGGAACAGCGGCGAATGCTGCAACTGGCGTTCGGGCTCCAGGGCCTGGACCAGGCGCTCGAACGGCAGCTGCTGGTGGGCCAGGGCCTGGCGGCGGGTGTGCTCGAGGGTGTCGAGCAAGCTGTCGAAGCGCAGCTGGCCGTCGAGCTGGCAACGCAGCACCAGGGTGTTGATGAAGCAACCGATCAGCCCTTCGGTCTCGACCCGGTTGCGGTTGGCCACCGGCACGCCGACCCGCAGGTCGGTCTGCCCGCTGAGGCGATAAAGCAGCACGTTGAACGCCGCCAGCAGCACGCTGAACAGCGTTGTGCCACGGGCCAGCTCACGCAGGGCCTGGCACAGCGGCGCCTCGATGCGCAACGTGTGGCGGCTGCCACGCCCGCTCGGCTGGCGCGGGCGTGGGTGATCGGTGGGCAGTTGCAAGGTCGGCTGCTCGGCGCCCAACTGCTCGCGCCAGTACGCCAGCTCGCTGGCCAGGGCGCTGTCGCCGAGGCCGGTCTGCTGCCAGGCGGCGTAGTCGTGATACTGGATCGGCAGGGCCGGCAGGTCGCTGTCGCGGCCTTGCACGGCGGCGCTGTACAGGGCGGAGAGCTCCTTGACCAGGATGCCCAGCGACCAACCGTCGGCAACGATGTGCTGGGCGCTGAGCACCAGCACATGCTCATCGGCAGCGAGCCGCGCCAGCAGGCCGCGCAAGGGCGCCTGGCCGAGGTCGAAGGGGCGGTTGCTCTCGCTGTCGATCAGCTGTTGCAGGCGCGCGCTGCGCTGTTCCTCGGGCAGCGAGGCCAAGTCCAGCTGGGCCAGCACCATTGGCAGTTGCTCATGCACGGTCTGGCGTGCCTGGCCGTTGGCCTCGTCGAAGGTGCTGCGCAGGATCGCATGGCGGGCGATCAGCTGGTCGAAACTGCGTTGCAGCGCCGCGCTGTCGAGGCTGCCGCGCAGGCGCAGGGCTGCGGGCATGTTGTAGGCGCTGCTGGCCGGGTCCAGGCGGTGCAGGAACCACAGGCGCTGCTGGGCCCACGACAGCGGGTACGGGCCCGGCTCGCCAGCGGCGACGATGGGCAGGCGGCTGAGGGCGAAGCCTTGCGCGGCCAGGGCGCTGGCGAAGGCCTGGCGTTTTTCCGGGGCGAGCCTGGCGATACGCTCGGCCAGTTGCTGGGGATCGAGTTGCATGGCTTCAGCTCCGTGGCACAGTGGCGGACTGGGCGCGGGCCTGCAGGGCGGCACGCTCCTCGGGTGACAGCGCCGCGAGCTGGCGGCGCAGCTCGGCGATCTTCAGCAATTGGCCGGGCCGGCTTTCGCCGGCGCGCAGCGCTGCGCCCAGCGCCGCCACGCTCGGGTGGTCGAACACCAGCGCCGGCGCCACCTCCAGTTGCAGCAGGTTGCGCAGGCGGGTGCACAGCTTGATGACGATCAGCGAATGGCCACCCAGGTCGAACAGGCTGTCGTTGATGCTCACCTGCGGGCGTTCGAGCAGTTCCTGGTACAGGTCGACCAGCAGCGCTTCGAGGGCATCGCGCGGCGCCACCTCGAGCTGTTCGCTGGCCTGGCTGTCGCTACTTGGCAGTGCGGCGAAATCGACCTTGCCGTTGGCCAGGCGCGGTAGTTCGGCCAGGCACAGCAGTTGCGCCGGTATCAGGTAGTCCGGCAAGCGACCGCGCAGCTCAGCCAGCAGCGCGGCGCTGTCACGCTGGCTGACGGCATGCGCCAGCAACTTGCCGTCGCGGTACTGCACCACGGCCTGGCTGACCCCCTCCAGGGCCAGCAGCGCAGCTTCCAGCTCACCGGGCTCGACGCGGAAGCCGCGAATCTTGATCTGCTGGTCGACGCGCCCGGCCAGGTGCAACTGGCCGTTGGCCGCAAGGCGCGCCAGGTCGCCGCTGCGGTACAGGCGCTGGCCGGGTTGCAGCGGGTCGTCGATGAAGGCGTCGGAGGCCCGGTTCAGGTAGCCGCGGCAGACCTGCGCCCCGCCGATGTACAGCTCGCCCAGGGCGCCAATCGGCGCCGGTTGCAGGCCGGTCGGGGAAGCTTGCAGCAGGCGCACCCAGGTGTTGGCCAAGGCCTGTTCCAGCGGCAGCGGGCTGCGTGGGTCAGGCGTCTGGTCGAAGCTGTAGAGCACGCCGACCGTGGTCTCGGTGGGGCCGTAATGGTTGTGCACGCGGCTGGCCGGGGCCAGTTGGCCGATGCGCTGACGCAAGGCCGCAGGGCAGGCCTCGCCGCCGAGCACCAGCACCTGGGGCAGGGCGATGGCGGGCTGGCCGTCGAGCAGCGCTGCCAGGTGCGACGGCACGATTTTCAGGCAGTCGATCTGCCCGTCTTCGACGAAGCGGGCGAAGGCGTTGGCATCCCGGCTGGCGTGGTCGTCCGCCAGCACCAGGCAAGCGCCGGCCCACAGCGCGGCATACAGGGTGGTATTGCCCAGGTCGGCGGCCACCGAGGAGATCAAGGCGAAGCGCTTGCATTGCCCCAGGCTCAGCGCCTCGCTGACCGCGGCGGTGTAGTTGAGCAGTTGGCCATGTTCGATCACTACGCCCTTGGGCTCGCCGCTGGTGCCCGAGGTGTACAGCAGGTAGGCGGCATCATCCAGGGCGATGTCGCCGCTGGCTAGCGCACCAGCAGGCGCTTCGAGCAATTCGCCGAGGGCGATGCCCTGCGCGCCGCCAATCACCAGCTGCGGCTGCGCGTCGGCCAGGATCCGCTGCTGGCGTGCCGCTGGCCAAGTCGGATCCAGCGGCACATAGGCGGCGCCCGCACGCATGACCGCAAGCAGCGCCAGCAGCAGTTGTGCCGAGCGCGGCAGCAGCAGGGCGACGGCCGCACCGCGACCGATGCCGCGCGCCTGCAGCACGGCCGCCAGGTGTTCGACCTGGCCATGCAGCTGGCCGTAGGTCAGGCTGAGCGCGCCGTCCTGCAACGCCGCTGCATCCGGGGTGTGCTGTGCCCAATGGGCCAGGCGCCCGATCAGCGGGCGGCTACCGAAGTCGCGCTGCGGGCCGCGCAGGCGTTGCTGCAAGGCCTGGTGCGCCGGCGGGCTCAGCGGCAGCTCGATAAGGGCACGCTGGGATGGTTGTTCGACCAGTGCCTGCAGCAGGTGCAGGTATTGCTCCAGCAGGCAGCGCAAATCGGCCTCGGCATAGTGCGCGGTAGGCGACTGTACGCTCAGGGCCAGCACCCGCTGTTGTGCGTCGAGGGTGGCTTGCAGGGCCAGGGCGAAGCCCACATCGGCGCCGGGCAGGGCATCGACCGACCAGTGCAGGCCGCCGCTGGTGAAGGGCGCGGTGTCGCGCACCAGGGTGAAGCCGACGGTGCGCTGCAGGGTGTGCGCAGGGTCGTTGACGTTCCAGTACTCCTGCTGCTGGGCGTGGCCGTCGAGCTGTTCGGCCAGTTGCTGCAGCCAGGTGCCGAAGGGCTGGTCGAGCTGCGGTGCCAAGGCCAGCGGCAGGATTTTTTCGTAGGCGCCGATGCCGTTGGCCAGGGCTTCGTACTCGAAGCGGCAATCCTGTTGCCAGCCGCCGATGAACCTGGCGTCACCGCCGAGGCGCGCCAGCAACGCCCACCAGGCCGCCTGCAGCACGCTGCCCACGCTTTGCTCGCTGCGTTGCGCCAGGTGTTCCAGCTGCGCTTGCAGGGCCTCGGACAGGGCCTGCTGAACGGCGTTGCCTGGCGCCTGCGCAGCGGGCTGGTGCAGGCCGCCCAGGCGCACCGGCGCCAGCGCCTCCAGGCCCAGGCCGGCCCAGTAGGCGCGTCCGGCAGGCGCTTCTTCGTCGGCGTCGAGGTCGTTGCGCCATTCCACGTACTGGCTGTACTGGAACGGCTCCTCCAGGGCCGCGTCGGGCTGGGCGTACAGCGCCGCCAGTTCGCCCAGCAGGTTCTGCAGGCTCAGCCGATCGGCGGCACAGGCGGCGACATACAGGTCAAGGCGCCACTGGTCGGCACCCTGCGGACGCAGGATGGCGCGCACCAGGCAGCCTTGCTCGACGGCCTGTGGCCGGGCGGCCAGGGCCTGGGCGGCGGCGTGCTGGTCAGTACCCAGCAGGTGCCAGTCGAGGCTCGCTGGGACCGTACTCTGGCGCAGGCTGCGGTACAGCGTCGAAGGGCGCAAGGCCACGCGCAGGCTGGTGTGGCGCTGGATCACCTGCAGCAAGGCTTCGTGCAGGCGGCTTGCCTGCAGCGGCCCGGCAAGGTTCAGCCCCAGGTGCAGGGGCGCGCGGCCGAGTTGTACGGCCAGGGCCTGTTCGGCGCTCAGTGGCAGGTCGTGGTTCAATTCCATGGCGTCGTTCATCGTGTGCTTCAGTCCTGCAGTTCCGTTGCGTTGTGGCGGGCGGCCAGCCGGGCCGGTTCATGCATGTCGCCCATGGCGACGGCGATCTTGCGTGGGCCTTCGTACGGGTCGCGGGCGTGGGCGGCAATCAGGTTGTCGAGCATCACCACGTCGCCGCGCTGCCAGTCGAAGCGCACCGCGCAGGCTTCGTAGAGGCGGCCGATCAGGGCCATGCTGGCGTCGTCGATCGGGCTGCCGTCGCCGAAGTACACCTGGCGCGGCATGCGGTCGGCGCCGACCATCTTCAGCAGGTCTTCGCGCACCTGGGCGTCCAGGCAGAAGCTGTGGTGCAGCTGCAGCTGGTTGAAGAAGCTGCGTTCGCCGCTCAGCGGGTGACGGATCACCGCCGGGCAGCGGGTGCGGGTTTGCAGCTCGTCATTGGCCAGCCAGCGGAATTCGGTATGGCTGGCCCGGCACAGGGCCTCGACCTCGGCGCGGCTGTCGGTCTTGAAGAATGCCCGCCAGTTGACGTCCAGCCGGTCGGTGAAGGTGCGCACATACAGCAGCCCCTTGCGTTCGAAGGCCGCGGCCAGCTCGGCCGGCAGTTGCCGGTACAGCTCGCGGCAGTCGACGATTGGCGTGGCACCGCCGACCGGCGACGGTTGTTCGCAGTAGAACCACTGCTTGCGCGGCGCGCGCGGCAGGTGCGAGCTCTCGTTGTGGAACAGGATCATTTCCCGTTCCGGGTAGGGCGTGGAGCGGTAGATGTTGCGCCCGCCTTCCTTTTTCGGCAGGTCGCCGTAACCGCCGAACAAGCCGGGGTGAATGGCTTCGGCAAAGGCTTCGAAGGCTTTTGCGTCGTCCACGGCGAAGCCGCGGAACAACAGGCCACCGTGCTGGCACAGCAGGGTGTCGATCAGGTCCCGCGAGCTTTGCGCCCAGCCCACCGGGTCGAGGTCGGCGGCCAACGGTTCGATCACCAGCGGGAAGGTGCGGCCCGCTTGCAGCGCTGAGGTACGAATCAATGGCCGCGGCGCAGTGGCCCGGGCCGGGAGTTTTTTCAGCTTGTCGAGCTTGCTCGACGAGGGGGCGGGTTTTGCCAAGGCCGGTGTCTCCACGAGGGGCAGTGTGACGGTGAAATGGGCAAGGGCGGCGTGCGGCTGCTCCACCACTTGCTGCAGCAGGTGCAGCCAGGCGCCGATCAGCGCGTCGATGCGCTCGCCTTTGAACAGGGCGCGGGCGTATACCCAGTCGCCGCGCATGACGTCGCCGTGGCGTTCGAGGAACAGCGCCATGTCGAACTTGCTGGTGCGCTCGGCCGCAGGCTGCATGCGCACCTCCAGGCCCGGGATGGAGAAATCGCCCGACGGCGTGTTCTGCAGCACGAACAGCGCCTGCACCAGCGGGTTGCGACTTCGTTCGCGCGGCACTTGCAACGCTTCGACGATGCGGTCGAACGGCAGCGCCTGGTGTTCCAGGGCTTGCAGGCAGGTGTCGCGGGTGCGGCCGAGGAACTCGCGCAACGTCTCGCCAGCCAGACGCCGCGAGCGCAGCGGCAGGACGTTGACGAAGAAGCCGATCAGGCCATCGAGGTGGGCGTGCTCGCGACCAGCCACGTCGGTGCCCAGCAACAGGTCGTCGGCGCCGGTGATGCTGTGCAGCAGCAGCTCGAAGCTGGCCAGCAGCAGCATGTACAGGCTCACGCCCTCGGCCAGGGCGAGGGCTTCGAGGCGGGCCAGCAGCGGCGCGGGGATCTCCAGCGCCCTGGCGGCGCCGCGGGCGTCGGCCTGGGCCGGGCGTGGCCAGTCGCAGGGCAGGGCCAGCACCTGGGGCGCACCTTGCAGCTGCTGCTGCCAGAAGCTGACCTCGCGCTGCAGGACTGCGCCCTGCAGGTATTGGTGCTGCCAGGCCGCGTAGTCGGCATATTGTACGGGCAGTGCGGGCAGCGCCGCCGGTTGCCCTGCGCGCAGGCTCGCGTAGAGCTGGCTGAACTCGTTGACCAGCACGCCCACCGACCAGCCGTCGGCGACCATATGGTGCAGTGCCAGCAACAGCAGGTGCTGGTGCTCGCCAAGCTTGAGCAGCCGCGCCCGGATCAGCGGCGCCTGGCGCAGGTCGAACGGCAGGCGCAGGTTGTCCAGGCTTTCCTGTTCGGCCACTTGCTGACGCTGGGCGTCATCCATCGCGCTGAGGTCGCGCAGGTTGACCTCCAGCTCAAGCTGCTCGGCGATGCGCATGACCGGTTCGCCGTCGACGTCGTGGTAGGCGCTGCGCAGCACTTCATGGCGGGCGAGCAGGGCATTGAAGGTGGCACGCAGCGCCGCCAGGTCCAGCTGCCCGTCGAGGCTCAGGCTGGCGGCCATGTTGTAGGACGCCGAGGGGCCGTGCAGGCGGTCGACCAGCCATAGCCGCTGCTGGCTCAGCGACACCGGCATGTGCGCCTGGCGCGGCACCGGCAGCAACGCCGGGCGCGTCGTGTCCGCAGCAGGCGCGGCGGCCAGGGCGTCGAGGCGCTCGGCCAGTTGCCACAGCAGCGGCGCCTCGAACACGCTGCGCAGCGGCAGTTCCACGGCGCAGCGCTGGCGCAGGCGGGCGATCAGGCGGGTGGCCAGCAGCGAATGCCCGCCGGCTTCGAAGAAGTGGCTGTTGCGCCCCAGCGGTTGCGCGGGCAGCAGCGCGGCCCACAGTTCGCCGAGCAACTGCTCGCTGGCGCTGACCAGGGGCTCGACCTCGGCGTGCTGCAAGGTTGGCAGCGGCAGGGCCTTGCGGTCGACCTTGCCGTTGGCGTTGGTCGGCCAGCTGTCCATCGCCACCCACAGCGACGGCACCATGTACGCCGGCAGGCTGTCGCGCACATGCTGGGCCAGCTGGGCGTCGTTCAGCCGATGGCCGCTGCGGCCCTGCCAGTAGCCCACCAGCAGGTCGCTGCCGCCGAGTGTTTGCAGGCAGACCATGGCCCGCAGGACGTCGGGGTGGCGCTCCAGGTGCGCCTCGATTTCGCCAGGCTCGATGCGGAACCCGCGCAACTTGAGCTGGAAGTCCTTGCGCCCGAGGTACTGCAGCACGCCGTCGGCATCCCAACGGGCCAGGTCGCCACTGAGGTACAGGCGGCTGCCCGGGCTGCCGAACGGGTTGGGGATGAAGCTGGCGGCGGTGCGCGCCGGGTCGGCCAGATAACCGCGGCTGACCCCGATGCCGCCAATCGCCAGCTCACCGACCACCCCGGCGGCGACCGGTTGCAGGTCGTGGCCCAGCACATACAGCTCGGCATTGGCGGTGGGCCGCCCGATGGCCACGCTGGCATCCGGCCCCGGGGCCTGGTACAGCGGCTGGAAGGCCACGTCATCGGAGCATTCGGCCGGGCCGTAGGCATTCATCAGCGGGATGTGCGGGTAGTGGCGGAACCACAATTGCGCGGTGGCGACCGGCAGTGCTTCGCCGGTCGGTATGACCCAGCGCAGATGCGGCAGCGCCGCTGGCTGGCCGTCGAGGCTTTCGAGCATCGCCTGGAGCAGTGCCGGTACCGGTTCGAACAGGCTCACGCGGCGCTCGCGCAGCAGCGCCAGCAGGGCTTGCGGATCGCGCACCAGCGCATCGCCGATGATCTCGACACAGGCGCCGAACAGCGGCGCGGTGAGGGTTTGCCAGACCGAGATGTCGAAGCACGCCGGCGCGGTCTGGGCGATCACGTCGTCGGCGTTCAAGCCCAACGGCTGCACCTTGGCCAGCATATTGTTGAGCATGCCGGCGCGCGGCACCATCACCCCTTTGGGCTGGCCGGTGGAGCCGGAGGTGAACAGCACGTAGGCCAGCTGTTGCGGGCGTGCCGGCTGCTGCGGCAGCCTGCCGCTGGTGCTCAGCTGCAGCAGCTCCGACGGCAACGCACGGCGGCCCTGGTAGACGCTGGCCAAAGGCTCGGCACAGGCCTGGCTGCAAACCACCAGCGGCTGCTCCAGGCGCGCCAGCACCTGCTGCCAGCGCGCCGGCGGCTGCGAGGGCTCCAGCGGCAACCAGCCACAACCGGCACGCAGGGTCGCGACCATCAGGCAGAACCATTCGATGCCGCGCTCGGCCAACAAGGCCACCGGCTGGTCGGGCTGGGCGCCCAGGGCCTGCAGGCCACGTGCCAGGCGTTCGGACTGCTGCCATAGCTCGGCATAGGTGAGCGTTTGCTCGGCGCAGCGCGCGACGATGCGTTCGGGGTGCGCGGCGACCTGGGCTGCCACCCGTGCTTCCCAGCTTTGCTCAAGGTCGTAGTCCGCCGGCTGGCGGCCCCAGTCGAGCAGGCGCCGATACTGGGCCGGGCTGAGTGTGGTGAGTTGTTCCAGGCGGGTGTCCGGTGGGCTGTCCAGCATCTGCAGCAGGTTCAGCAAGTCGTCGCTCAGGCGCGCCAGCGCGGCAGCGGGAAGGCGCTGGGCATCGGCGCTGAACAGCACTTCCAGGCAGCGCCCGGGCAGCACTTCGACGGTCAGGCCGTAACTGGTCTGTTCGAGGTTGTCGAGGACCTTGAAGGTCAGCTCGCCAGCCTGCAACTGACGCTCGCTGAGCGCGGGCAGGTTCTGGAACACCAGCAGGGTGTCGAACAGCCCGGCACCGCGCGGGTGCTGCTGGAGGATCTGCGCCAGCGGTGTCTGCTCGTGTTCGCGCATGGCCACGCTGGTGGCTTGCACCTGCTGCAGGTAGTCGCCGAGGGCCATGCCGGGGTCGATGCGCAGGCGCAGCGGCAGGGTATTGATGAACACACCGAGCATCTGCCCGGCATCGGCCAAGGCGTCCGGGCGGCCACTGCTGGTGACCCCGAACATCACCTCGGTGTGGTTGTTGGCGCGGGCCAGCAACAGGCCCCAGGCAGCCTGCATGAGGGTGTTGAGGGTAACTCGGCAGGCTTTGCCGAGGGCGTTCAGGCGGCTGCTGTGGGCTTCGCTCAGGCGCAGGCTGTGGCTGTGGTAGCGCGGCTTGTGCTCGGGGTCGGCCGGGTTCAGTGCCGGCAGCGTGCCGACGCCTTCGAACTGCGCCAGGTGTTGCTGCCAGTACTGCAGGCTGTGCTGGTGCGGTTGCGCGGCGAGCCAGGCGATGTAGTCGCGGTAAGGTGGGCGCGACGGTACAGCAAGGCCGTTGTAGCGGGCGAGAATCTCTTCCATCAGCAGCACCGAGCTCCAGCCGTCGGCAATCAGGTGATGACGGCTCCAGATCAGCCAGCTGTGCTGCGCGTCGAGGTGGATCAGGGCCAACCGTTGCAGCGGTGGGCGCTGGGGGTCGAAGCCTTGGGCTCGGTCGGCCTGGCAGTAGGCGTCCAGGGCCTGCTGGCGTTGGCTCGGGTCCAGCGCGCTCCAGTCCAGGCGCTGCACCGGCAGGGTGAGGCCACTGCACACGCCTTGCACCGGCTCGTCCAGGCCTTGCCAGAGGATTGCCGTGCGCATCAGCGGATGAGCGGCGAAGGTGGCATGCCAGGCAGCGAGGTAGCGCTCGGCGTCCAACGGGCCTTGCAGCTCGGCCTGCAGCTGGTTGACGTAGACCCCGCTGGCACCTTCCAGCAGGGTGTGGAACAGCAGGCCTTTTTGCAGCGGCGACAGCGGGTAGGCGTCCTCCAGCGGGGTACCGAGCAGCGCTTGCAACGGTTGCCGCTGTCCGGCGCTCAGCGATACCGAGGGCATGGCTGGTGGTACTGCGGGCGTTGCCACAGGTGTGGGTTGGGCCGCTTGGCGCTGGGCGAGGAGCAGGGCCAGGGCGTCGACCCGCGGCTGGGCGAACAGCTCTTTGGGGCTGAACTTCAAGCCCAGCTTGCGCGCCTTGGCGATCACCTGCAGGGCGATGATCGAGTCGCCGCCGGCGCTGAAGAAATCGTCCTGGCGAGTGAGCTCGGGGCGCTCCAGCACTTCTCGCCATATACCCAGCAATTGGGCTTCCAGGGCTTTGAGTGGCGAGTCCAGGGTGGCTGCGAGGCGGGCAATGGTGGGGTGGGCAAAGAAATGCCGGGGGCTGAACTTGAGCTGTTGCTTGCGCGCCTTGGCGATCACTTGCAGGGCCATGATCGAGTCGCCGCCCAGGGCGAAGAAGTCGTCATGGATCGACAGCGCCGGTTTGCCCAGCACCTCGCACCAGAGTGTCAGCAGCAGCGCCTCGACCGGGTCGCGCGGGGTACTGTGCGCCTGCGCAGGGGCTGGCTCGGGCGCCGGCAGCGGCAGGTTGTGCCGGTCGACCTTGCCGTTGCCCAGGCGCGGCAGCTGCTCGAGTTCGACATAAACGCTCGGTAGCAGTGGCTCGGGCAGGCGCTCGGCCAGTTGCTGGCGCAACTGCGCCCGGTCCAGCGCGGGTTCGGCCACCAGGTAGGCAACCAGCCGTGGCGCTTCGCCTTCAGCCAGGGCGCGCGCCAGCACGGCTGCTTCGCGCACACCGCGGCAGGCGCGCAGGCAGGCTTCGACCTCGCCCGGCTCGACCCGGAAGCCGCGAATCTTGACCTGGTCGTCGATCCGCCCCAGGAACTCGATGGCGCCGCTGGCCAACATGCGCACGCGGTCGCCGCTGCGGTACAGGCGCTGGCCATTGCCGGCGAACGGGTCGGGCACGAACTGCTGGGCGGTCAGGCCGGGTTGGCCGAGGTAGCCGTCGGCGACCCCGGCGCCACCGATGTACAGCTCACCGATGCTGCCCAGCGGCAGTGGCGTGAGGTGCGCATCGAGCACCTGCACCTGCACGTTGTCCAGCGGCAGGCCGACCGGGGCGAAACCGGAAAGGCTCGGGGCTTCGTCCTGCACGGCGTGGGTCAGGCAGCCAACGGTGGTTTCGGTGGGGCCGTAGTGGTTGACGATGCGGCAGCTCGGGGCAAGCTGCTGCAGGCGCTGGACCAGCGCCAGGTCGAGGCCTTCGCCACCGAGCACCAGGCACTGGCGCGGCAGCAGGCGTTGTGGCTCGGCCACGGCGAGCAAGGCGGCCAGGTGCGAGGGCACGATCTTCAGGCAGTCGACCGGGTTGGCTGCCAGGTACTGGGCGAGCTCTTCCGGGGCGCTGGCCAGTTCGTCGCTGATCAGTTGCAGGGTGCGGCCGCTGAGCAGCGCGCCGAACCAGGCGGTGTAGCCCAGGTCCGCGGCGACGCTGGCCAGTGCCGTCAGGCTGGCTTGCGGGCTCAGGGCCAGCGGCTTGAGTACGGCTTGGGCATAGTGCGCCAGGTTACCCTGGGTCACCCGCACGGCCTTGGGCGTACCGGTAGAGCCGGAGGTGTAGATCAGGTAGGCCAGCTGCTGCGGGTGGCCGGCGGTGTGCGCCTGGCCTACCGCCGGGGCCAGGCCATGCAGGGTATGCATGGGGTCGATCAGTACGCTGGCGCCGCTGTTGTCGAGCAGCTGGCGCTGGCGCTGCGCGGGCAGGCCCGGGTCCAGGCACAGGTAGGCGGCGCCGAGCTTCCAGCTGGCCAGCATCGCCGTGATCAGCGCGCGGCTGCGCGGCAGGGCGATGGCGACGATGTGCCCGGCCGCGGCACCGGCCTCGCCCAGGCGGGCGGCCAGGGCGCTGGCGGCCTGGTCCAGTTCGCTGTAGCTCAGGCTGCCGTCGGCATCGCGCAGGGCAATGCGCTGGCCATGCGTCTGTACCTGGTGCTCGAAGGCGGCCAGGGCCGTGGCGAACACGGGCGGCTGGTCGGCCCCGGCGCGGCGTGCGCCGTTGGCCGGCGGCGTGGCCGGCAGCTGGTGGACGGGCGTGTCGACCTGCGCCAGGGCGATGCCGGTGAACCAGGCGAAATCCTCGGCCAGGCGGGCGATACGTGCGGCGTCGAACAGGTCGCTGCGATAGCGCCATTGCGCCAGCAGTTGCACGCCGTCGTCCTGCCAGCGCAGGTTGAGTTCGTTGGCGGCGCCGCGCTGGGTGAACAGGTGCTCGCGCAGCGTGTACTCGGCGAAGGCGGCGTCACGCTGGCTGGGCATGTAGGTCATCATGCACTGGAACAGCGGGCCGTCGACTTCCTGCTGCAGGCGCGCCGCCGGGTAGCGGCGATGGCGCAGGCCCTCGCGCATTTGCTGGGCGGTGTCGCGCAGGCATTCGGCCAGGCTCGGGGCATGCGCGAAGCGGGCGCGCAGCGGCAGGCTGTTGAGGGTGAACCCGATCAGCTGCTTGTAGCGCGCCCTGTGCCGGTCCATGGTCGGCGTGCCGATGAGGAAGTCATCCTGGCCGGTGTAACGGTGCATGAACATCTGGAACAGCGTCGCCAGCACGACGTACAGGCTGACGCCCTGGGCCTCGGCGAGCTGGCGCAGCTGGCTGCTGAGGGCCGAGTCGAGCAGGTAGTCGATTTCTTCACCGGCGAAGCCGGGCGTGCGCGGGCGTGGTCGGTCGGCGGGCAGCGCAAGTGCCGTCGGGCTGCCGCTGAGCTGGTTGCGCCAGTAGCGGGCTGCCGCCTCGAGCTTGTCCTCTGCCAACAATGTGCGCTGTTCGTCCAGCCAGTCGAAATACAGGCCGGCCGGCGGCAGGACCAGAGCCTCGCCGCTGAGCGCTGCATGGTAGGCGGCGAAGGTCAGCTTGAGCATCCATTCGACGCTGAGGAAATCCCCGCTGATATGGTGGGCCGCCATGCACAGGTACAGCCGGCCCTGGCTTTGCAACAGGTCAAGCCGGCAGATGTTTGCCGCAGCCAGGTCGAACGGCTGGTCGGCGTGCTGCGCGATCCAGGCGGCGACGCCGGCGCTGTCCAGGTCGTCGATACGCTCGATGCGGGTGTTTACCTGGATGTGCTCCGGGCGGTACATCCACAACTTGCCATCCTGCTCGCGATAGCCGCAGTGCAGGGTCTCGCAGTGCCTGACCACCTGGGCGAAGGCCTGGCACAGGGTGGCCGGGTCGAGGTCGGCGCGCAGCTCGCGTGCGGCGACCATGTTGTAGGCCGGGCTGGCCGGGTTGAGCTGATGGTACTGCCACAGCGCCTGCTGGCCGGCGCTGGCCTCACGCAACGGCTTGGAAGTGGTCATGGGCGGCACTCCTGGGCGGGTTCGGCCATGGCCACGATCACTTGCCGTGGCCCTTTGAAACTGGCGCGGCCATGGGCCACCAGCATGTTGTCGAGCATCAGCACGTCGCCCTGCTGCCAGGGGAAGCGCACGGTGCACTGCTCGAGCACGCCGCGGATCTCCGCCAGCGCGCTTTCTTCCAGTTCGCTGCCGTCGCCGTAATAGACGTTGCGCGGCAGGTCGAGCGGGTCGTCGACCACCGCCAGCAGGCTTTCCCGCACGGTAGCTGGCAGGTTGGACACGTGGAACAGGTGCGCCTGGTTGAACCAGACCCAGTCCTGCGTGACCGGGTGGCGAGCGCTGGCCTGGCAGACCTGGCGGGTGCGCAGTTCACCGTCGTCCTTCCACTCGAAGGCAATCTGGTTGGCCCGGCAGTAGGCCTCGGCCACGGCGCGGTCTGCGCTGTTGAAGGCCTGTTCCCAGGGCAGGTCGAGACCGTTGCCGTAGTTGCGTACGTACATCAGGCGTTTGCTTTCGAAGCGCTGGCGCAGGGCCGGGTCGAGCTGCTGGAAGATGCGCCGGCTGTCGGCGATCGGGGTTTCGCCACCTTCAGCGCTGGGCTGTATGCAGTGGAACCAGATCTTCATCGGCCACTGCAGGGTGTAGGACTGCTCGTTGTGCAGCGGGATGACCTGGTGCGCGGGGTATTCGGTGGAGGTGTACACCCCCTGTTCGATCGCCTTGCGCGGGGTGGAGCCGAATTCGTAATTGAGCAGCGGCTGACCGAAGCTGCGCACCAGCGCCTGGAACGCCTGTTCGCCCAGCACTCCGAACCCGCGCAGTAGCAGGGCGCCGCTTTCGTGCAGGCAGTCGTTGGCCAGCGCATGCAGCGCCGCGAAGTTACCCGCGCCGGGTTGTGCCGGCTCGACCAACAGCGGCAGGGCGCTGTCTGGCAAAAGTGCTTGCACCGACAGGCCATTGCCCGGCCCGACACCTCGTCCCATGAGTTGCTCCTTTTTATCGTGGTAGTCACAGCAAAAGGCCATCCTTGGTCTCCCATGGGGCCCCGGCGGAATATATACGAAAGAGATGGTAAGTGTTAATGCAATTTATTAGCATTCACACTGTTTGTGAGCGCCTCGACTGCAGCCTTCCTGCGGGCAGCCGGGATTCTGTGAAATCGTTTGTCCAAGGAGTCGACAATGAGTTGGGAAAAGGCCGAGTGCGGGTTCGTGGTGGTGGTCAATCATGAAGAGCAGTATTCCATCTGGCCGGATTACAAGGCCCTGCCCGAGGGCTGGCGCGCGGTCGGTCAGCAGGGTGACAAGGCGCAGTGCCTGGCCTGGATCGAACAGCACTGGACGGACATGCGCCCGCTGAGCCTGCGCCAGGCCCTTGAAACCGCCGAGCAACGCTGAGCGCCAGCCGCAGAGGGAGCGATCCATGGAAGACATTCAGCTTGCACCGTACAACCTGGCGCATTTTCGCCGCCAACCGCCGCGCCAGTTCGAGGCTGACCCGCTGCTGCAGCGCCAGGCGGCGCGCGAGTCGAACGCGCGCTCCTACCCGCGGCGTATCCCACTTGCGCTGAAGGCAGCGCAGGGGCTGTACGTACAGGACACCCGTGAGCAGCTGTTCATGGACTGCCTGGCGGGGGCAGGCACGTTGGCGCTTGGCCACAACCATCCGTGCACCCTGGCGGCGATGCGCGCGACCCTGGACAGCGGCGTGCCCTTGCATACCCTCGACCTGACCACGCCGGTCAAGGACCTGTTCGTCGAGACCTTGTTCGCAGCCTTGCCGCCAGCCTTTGCTGCCGAGGCGCGTATCCAGTTCTGCGGGCCGACCGGGGCCGACGGGATCGAGGCGGCGATCAAGCTGGCGAAGATCGCCACGGGGCGCAAAGGCGTGTTGTGCTTCTCCGGCGGCTACCACGGCATGACCCACGGCGCGCTCAGCCTCATGGGCAACCTGGGGCCCAAGCAGCTGCCGGGCTCACTGATGCCCGATGTGCAGGTGCTGCCGTACCCCTATGACTACCGTTGCCCGTTTGCCCTGGGTGGCGAGGCCGGTATCGACGCAGGGCTGAGCTATATCGGCCAGCTGTTGAGTGACCCGGAGTCCGGGGTGCCGCTGCCGGCGGCGGTGGTGGTGGAAGTGGTGCAGGGCGAGGGCGGTGTCATTCCGGCGCCGGTGCGCTGGCTGCAGGGCCTGCGCAAGCTGACCCGCGACCATGGCGTGGTGCTGATCATCGACGAGGTGCAGAGCGGCATCGGCCGCACCGGGCGCATGTTCGCCTTCGAGCACGCCGCTATCGAACCGGACGTACTGGTGCTGTCCAAGGCCATCGGCGGCGGCCTGCCGTTGGCAGTGATGGTCTACCGGGAGGCGCTCGATGTGTGGACGCCGGGTGCGCATGCGGGCACGTTCCGCGGCAATCAGCTGGCCATGGCGGCCGGCACCGCGACCCTGCGGTATATCCGCGACGAGGGTGTGGTGGCCAACGCCGAGCGCATGGGCGACTACCTGATGAGCCGGCTGCGCCAGTTGCAGCGCGACTACCCGTGCATCGGTGATGTGCGTGGGCGTGGGTTGATGGTCGGGGTGGAGATCGTCTCTACCGACGCGGGTCAAGGCCGGGTGCCGGCCGGGGATGGCGTGCTGGCCAAGGCCGTGCAGCAGGGTTGCCTGCGTGAAGGGGTGATCCTCGAATTGGGCGGGCGGCATGGCGCGGTGCTGCGCTTCCTGCCGCCGTTGACCATCGGTAGTGAGGAGATCGATACACTGGTCGAGAAGCTGGAGATCGCCTTGGCTGCCAGCCAGCGGCGATAAGTTCAGGGTGGCGTGGCTCCACAGGGTGTACGCAAGCCTTGCGCATATCCTGTGGAGGGCAAAATCCCACAGCTTTATCGGAAGTGTCGCCGCCTGGGTCGGTTTGTACATCTGCGAGCCGTCGCTATCATCGGGCGACGACGTGGCGGACTTCCGGAGACTCAGGTGATGCTCTTTTGCAACGTGAAGCGGCGGGGTTGACAGCGTGCCCTGGCCCTTCGAACCGTTCAGCAATCCTTTGTATTCGGCCCTGTTGATCCTGCTGTGCCTACTAGGCGTGTTCCCCCTCGATGTGATCCTCCCGTCATTCCCTGCGCTTGCAGATGCATTTCATGTCGGGTCGCAGCAAATAGCCTACTCGGTGAGTTTCTTCGCTTTTGGCGTGGCCCTGGCGCAACTGGTGATCGGGCCACTGTCCGATGCCATAGGACGCAAGCGGCTGTTGCTCGCTGGGCTGGGCCTTTCCATTACCGGGGCAGTGGGTTGCGCATTCTCGGCCCGCTACGAGACGTTCATGGCGTTTCGTTTGCTGCAGGCCTTGGGTTGCGGGAGTTTTGTCCTCGGCCAGGCGCTGGTCCAGGACCTGTATAGCGGCCAACAGCGCAATGCCATGCGTATCCTGCTAACCAGCGCGAGTGGGCTGTTCATCTCGTTGTCAACGGTTGCGGGGGCGTTTCTGCAACAGACCTTTGGCTGGAAGGGCAGCTTTACCGTATTCGCCTTCATTGCCCTGATCGTTGCGTGCTTGTCGTTTGCGTTGCTGCAGGACACGCCTGCATCGCGCGGGCGAGTTTCAGGCATGGGCGGCTATCGGAGCATGCTGCGTGACACGACCTATCTTGCGTACTCCCTGTTGTCCAGCCTCGCTTTTGCCTGCCATTTTTCCTTCATCGTGGTCGCGCCACTGGCGTTCATGGATGGCCTCGGGCTGACTCCGTATCAATTCTCGCTGGTGTTTATTGCCTATGGGCTGGCGTATATCGCTGGCGGGGCAGCCGCGACCTATGCGAACAATCGCATAAGCCCGCAGGCGCAGATTAAAACCGGGTTCCTGCTAATCGCCTTCGGGGGCGTCACGCTGCTGGTCTGGGAGTTGGTTGCAGGGTTGACGGTGGCGGGGCTTCTACTCCCGATGATCGTGTGCACCACCGGGACAACGCTGGTGCGGCCTGCGGCAACGACTCAAGCTTTGGCGCGTTACCCGCAGCAGGCCGGTGCGGCAGCGTCGCTCAATACAACCTTGCTGTTTGCCGGCGGTGGTTTGGCTGGCAGTCTGGTTGCCAGCGTCGAAAGTGTGCTGCCGATGGGCCTGGGGCTTCTGTTCGTGGGCGTGAGTTTGTGCGGGTGGCTGTTGCTTGCCTGCTTGCCGGAAACGCTGACCAGCACGCGAACCTGATAGCCAGCAGGCCAATCCCGGCGTAAACGCCGACGGCGGGTTGAGGCGTTGATCAGGCGCAGAAACCGAGCACTACCAGCGCCGCCACGCCCAGGCCTAGCGCGACCGAGCAACCGCCCAGCGACAGCGCGGCTCGTCCTTGCCGGTACCAGCCGTCATGCCCCAGCTGCCGTGCCGCTGCCAGCAGGCTGCGCCAGTGCAGTTCAGTGTCATGAAACGCTTGCAGGTGCGCCGGGTCTGCGTCCAGCCAGCGACGGAAGTCGATGCGCTCGCAGGCAGTCACCTCGGGGTTCTGCAAGCGTACGTACCATTGCCGGGCGATGCTCGCCAGCGCATCGCGGCGTGAGTGGCCAGCCTGCAGGGCCTGGCCCATATGCCGTTCGATGCTCGCCAGGGGCAGGTCGAGGCGGGCGGCGATGGCGGCGAAGCCCAGCTGGTCCAGGCGGCTGAGCAGGAAGACTTGCTGTACGCGCCGTGGCAGATGCCTCAAGGCGTGCAGTAGAGACGCTTCGGTATCGTGCCCCGCAGCCGGGGTTGGGTGCTCGAGCGGTACTAGCAGGCGGCTCATGGTCAGCTCCTTGCTGGATGGGAGAGGGGGCATCTTCCGTGACGCATTGTCAGCCTAAGCCAAACGATATTGATTCTCAAGTGCTGATTTTGCAATGTTCTGCAATGAGCGTTCACGCCCTGATACACATTTGCTAGCATGCGCGCCATCACGATCTTCATTAGCCTGAAGAGCCAAAAAAAAGACCCGGCAAAAAGCCGGGTCCAAAACCGTGATTAGCCTGATGAGGAGATAATCCGAGAGCGACCTAAGCTCCGGGTTATCCAGCTGATCTCGCGATCAGTTGAGTGCAATAATAATCGTTATCATTTACTAGTCAAATGAATTTTTCGCTTATCCGGTAAAAAAGTTTTACCGGTGCGCTTCCTTGTCCCGGCAATCGGGGCCTTTGCCGTTACCCGGCCAATCACGTTCTCTCCCTTCTTTGTTGCCTAGATGCCTGGTTCCATAGCGCGTTTGTGCTCCAGCAGCGCGCGGGCCATGTCCATCATGTGCATCAGGGCGAAGGTCAGTTCGCGCTGGCTGCCGTGCTGGTGGGTGGCGGTTTCCTGGGCAGTGGCGGCGGCGCAGCGCAGCAGGGCGATGGCATGCTCCCGGGCCTGTTCGCTGGTGACGCCCTCGTGCAACGTCCAGATCCTGTTGTCGAGGGTGGGGCGCTGCGGGTTGGGGTTGAGGTAGTAGTCGAGGGCGCGGCGGGCGGCTTCGCTGTCGAGATCTGTTTCGTCGTTTTTCGGTGGTTTCATCGCGATACCTTCTGATTTCCCTTCAAACACACAGGAATCACAGCATAGGTCAATCTGTACTATTCATGGCCAAAGAAATAATTCAGATTGTGTATTGCTGCCGATAATACAGTCCGTATTGTTGCCGCTCATGGAAAACTGGAACGCTTTTCTCAAGCGCTACAAGCGCGAACACAATCTCAGCCAGCTCAAGCTGGCCGAACGCCTGGGCATGACTCAGGGCGGCGTAGGCCATTGGCTGCGTGGCACGCGGCAGCCGACGTTGGAAACCATCAACGAAAAGCTTGAAAAACTTGGGCTGGTGTTTCTCGAAGCCCAAGTCATGGTGGTGGAGCGCGATATGGTGCGCGAATCACCTGGTCGCTATGCGGCCGACCAAGCGGACTCAGGCAAAGCGCTGCTCTATGCAAGCTTTCGCTTCCCGGTCCTGAGTTGGGCGGACTTGCAGGGGCCCTTGCCAGAAACAGGCAAAAGCCACGAACAGAGCGACTACATGCCTGCGGGTAATGCGTTCTGGCTGGTGGTAGAGAACGATTCGATGAATGCCGCCAGTGGCAAGAGCGTGCCTGAGGGTATGCGAGTGCTGGTGGATACCGGCCTGCCGGCAGAGCCAGGCAGGCTGGTCATTGCCCGGCAGCCGGGGCGGCCGGCGGTGTTGCGGCAGTTGATCGAGGAGGGCGGAGACAAGATGCTCAGGCCGCTGAATACGCGCTATCCGACTGTTCTCTGTGAAGCGGGGTGCGAGTTTCTGGGGGTGGTCGTGCGGGTGCACGGGGTTTTTTAGGGTTTGAGATTCGGGTGGGGCTGGCGGGTGCCAGGTGTGGTTGTTGTGGTGCGTTGCAGATCGAGCGCCGCCCGCGCGGCGCTCGATCTCACAGGCCCCACAAAACTCAAGCCAAACAGCTCCGGTCACTCCGCCAATTCGACCAGCACCGTTCCTTCGCTGACCATGTCGCCTTCCTGGCAGAACAACGCCTGCACCGTGCCGCCATGCGGCGCGCGGATGCTGTGCTCCATCTTCATCGCCTCCAGCACCACCAGCGCCGTCCCCGCTTCCACCAGCTGCCCTGGCTCGACCAGCACCCGCACGATGCTGCCATTCATCGGCGCACCCAAACCACCCTGATGGCTGTGGCTGGCCTCGGCCTCGGCGATCGGGTCGAAGGCTTCCACCGCATGCATCTCGCCGTCCCACTGCAGGTACAACGTGCCACCACGGCGGAGCGCCAGATGCTGGCGGCGTACACCTGCATGGTCATGCACCAGGTGCTCGCCCAGCAGTTGCCAGGCGGACGCGGCGCTGCGTTCCAGGGCAACCGCCTGATCCTGCCCGTTACTGGCCAGATGCAGGCTGCTGCGTGCCGGCAGGCCCAGGCGCAGGCCAGTGCGCTCGGCCCACGGCGAACCGCGGTCGTCATCCCGCTGCTGCCCGGCCTGGCCTTGCAACCAAGCCTCGGCCGCAGCTTCCCAGAAACCGGCTGGCAACGCCTGGGGCGCGGGCAGCAGCATGGCCTGGTGACGCGGAATGAAGCCGGTGTCCAGCTCGGCCGCGGCAAATGCCGGGTGGGCGAGAATGCGCCGCAGGAAGGCAATGTTGGTCTTCAGCCCGCCAATGGCAAATTCATCGAGCATGGCCAGCAAGCGCAGGCGTGCCTGCTCGCGGTCTTCGCCCCAGGCGATCAGCTTGCCCAGCATCGGGTCGTAGAATGGCGATACCGCATCGCCCTCGCTGACGCCACTGTCCACCCGCCGGCCTTCGCCAGGCGCCGACTCACGGTACAGCGCCAGCGTGCCAGTGGCGGGCAGGAATTCGTTGGCCGGGTCCTCGGCATACAGGCGCACTTCGATGGCATGGCCGATCAGCGGCACCTGTTCCTGGGTGATTGGCAGGGGCTCGCCGCAGGCCACGCGGATCTGCCAGGCCACCAGGTCGAGGCCGGTGATGGCCTCGGTAACCGGGTGCTCCACCTGCAGGCGGGTGTTCATCTCCATGAAGAAGAACTCGCCACGGGCGTCGAGCAGGAACTCGACGGTGCCAGCACCGACATAGCCGATCGCCTGGGCGGCGCGGACCGCCGCCTCGCCCATGGCCCGGCGCAGTTCAGGCGACAGGCCAGGCGCAGGGGCTTCTTCAACCACCTTCTGGTGGCGGCGCTGGATCGAGCAGTCCCGCTCATTCAGGTACAGGCAGTTGCCGTGCTGGTCGGCGAACACCTGGATTTCCACGTGGCGCGGCTTGAGCACGTACTTTTCCACCAGCATGCGCGCGTCGCCGAACGATGATTGCGCCTCGCGCTGGGCCGAGGCCAGGGCGTCGGCCAGCTGGCTTTCCTCCTCGACCACTTTCATGCCCTTGCCACCACCGCCGGCACTGGCCTTGAGCAGCACCGGGTAGCCGATGCGTTCGGCGGCGGCGCGGAAGGTGTCGAGGTCCTGGGCTTCGCCGTGGTAACCCGGCACCAGCGGCACGCCAGCGGCTTCCATCAGTGCCTTGGCCGCCGACTTGCTGCCCATCGCATCGATGGCGCTGGCCGGTGGGCCGAGGAAGATCAGCCCGGCCTGTTCGATGGCACGGGCAAAGCCGGCGTTCTCCGACAGGAAGCCATAGCCGGGGTGGATGGCCTGGGCGCCGCTGGCCTTGGCGGCGGCGAGAATCTTGTCGACCACCAGGTAGCTGTCGGCCGCCTTGCTGCCGCCGAGGTCGACGCGGATATCGGCTTCGCGGCTGTGCCGGGCATCACGGTCGGTGGCGCTGTGCACGGCGACGGTGGTCAGGCCCATGGCCTTGGCGGTGCGCATCACCCGGCAGGCGATTTCGCCACGGTTGGCGACCAGCAGGGTGGTCAAAGCGGGGCGGCTCATGGGCGCGGCTCCTTGGTGTCATCGGTTTGCCAGGCGGGGCGGCGTTTTTCCAGGAAGGCGCGCAGGCCCTCCTGGCCTTCGGCGCTGACGCGGATGCGGGCAATAGTGTTTTCGCAGTAGCGGCGCAGGGCCGGGCTGAGTTCACCGGCGTCCACTTCGCGCAGCAGGTCCTTGGTGGCGCGCAGCGCCTGCGGGCTGTTCTGCAGCAGGTTGGCGACCCAGGCTTCGACCTGGGCGTCCAGCTCGCTGGCCGGGTACACCTCGGCCAGCAGGCCCAGTTCGCGGGCTCGCACACCACTGAAGCGTTCGGCGGTGAGGGCGTAGCGGCGGGCGGCGCGCTCACCGATGGCCTTGACCACGAACGGGCTGATCACTGCCGGGGCCAGGCCGATACGCACTTCCGACAGGCACAGCTGGGCGTCCTCGGCACCGATGGCCATGTCGCAGCAGCTGATCAGGCCCAGTGCGCCGCCAAAGGCGGCGCCTTGGACCACCGCCAGGGTCGGCGTCTTCAGGCGGTGCAGGGCGTACATCAGCTCGCCCAGCTCGCGGGCATCGTCCAGGTTGGTGTTGAAGTCCAGTTGCGCCGATTGCTGCATCCAGGCCAGGTCGGCGCCGGCGCTGAAGTGCCGGCCACGGCCGCGCAGCAGCACAAAGCGCAGGCTGGCGTCCTCGGCCAGCTGGTCGAGGGCGACGATCAGCTCGCGGATCATCAAGGCGTTGAAGGCGTTGTTCTTGTCCTCGCGGCTCAGCCACAGGGTGGCGAAACCGCGCGGGTCGCGGATCACTTCGAGGGTGCTGAAATCGCTCATGGGTCACATCCGGAAAATGCCGAAGCGGCTCGGTTCGATCGCTGCGTTCAGCGCGGCCGACAAGGCCAGGCCGAGCACGTCGCGGGTCTGGGCCGGGTCGATGACGCCGTCGTCCCACAGCCGGGCGCTGGAGTAGTAGGGGTGGCCCTGGTGCTCGTACTGGTCGAGGATCGGTTGCTTGAGCCGGGCTTCGTCTTCGGCGCTGAACGGCTGGCCACTGCGCTCGCTCTGCTCGCGCTTGACCTGGGCCAGCACGCCGGCGGCCTGCTCGGCGCCCATCACGCCAATCCGCGCGTTGGGCCACATCCACAGGAAGCGCGGGTCGTAGGCGCGGCCGCACATGCCGTAGTTGCCGGCACCGAAGCTGCCGCCAATGATCACCGTGAACTTCGGCACCTGGGCGCAGGCTACAGCGGTGACCAGCTTGGCGCCGTGCTTGGCGATGCCGCCTTCTTCGTACTTCTTGCCGACCATGAAGCCGGTGATGTTCTGCAGGAACAGCAGCGGGATGCCGCGCTGGCAGGCCAGTTCGATGAAGTGCGCGCCTTTCTGCGCGGCTTCGGCGAAAAGGATGCCGTTGTTGGCCAGGATCGCCACCGGGTAGCCGTGCAAGTGGGCGAAGCCGCACACCAGGGTGGTGCCGAACAGCGCCTTGAATTCATCGAACTGCGAGCCGTCGACCAGCCGGGCGATCACCTCCCGCACGTCGAACGGCTGCTTGGCATCGGCCGGCACCACGCCATACAGCTCCTCGGCGGCATACAGCGGTGCCACTGGGGCCTGGTGCTGCAACTGGCCCAGCTTGCGCCAGTTGAGGTTGGCCACGCTGCGCCGGGCCAGGGCCAGGGCGTGCTCGTCGTTGTCGGCATAGTGGTCGGCCACGCCGCTGGTGCGGCAGTGCACATCGGCGCCGCCGAGGTCTTCGGCGCTCACCACTTCACCGGTGGCGGCCTTCACCAGGGGCGGGCCGGCAAGGAAGATGGTGGCCTGCTGGCGCACCATGATCGCTTCGTCGGCCATGGCTGGCACGTAGGCACCGCCGGCCGTGCACGAGCCCATGACCACGGCGATCTGCGGGATGCCCAGGGCACTCATGTTGGCCTGGTTGAAGAAAATCCGCCCGAAATGCTCACGGTCGGGGAACACTTCGTCCTGGCGTGGCAGGTTGGCGCCGCCGGAGTCCACCAGGTAGATGCACGGCAGGCGGTTCTGCAGGGCGATGGTCTGCGCGCGCAGGTGTTTCTTTACCGTCAGTGGGTAGTAGGAACCGCCTTTGACCGTGGCGTCGTTGGCCACGATCATGCATTCCACGCCCTCGACGCGGCCGATGCCGGCGATCACGCCGGCAGCCGGTACGTCTTCGCCATACACCTCATGGGCGGCCAGCTGGCCGATCTCGAGGAACGGCGAGCCGGGGTCCAGCAGGCGGTCGATGCGCTCGCGCGGCAGCAGCTTGCCGCGGGAGGTGTGGCGTTCCTGGGCCTTGGGCCCGCCGCCCTGGGCCACCTGGGCGAGCAGGCCACGCAGGGCCTGGACCTGTTCGAGCATGGCCGCGCGGTTGCCGGCGAACTCCGCCGAGCGCGGGTTGATCTGGGTGTGCAAGGTAGCCATGTGCGCCCGTCCCTTGTGCTCAGCGGGTTTCGTTGAACAGTTCGCGGCCGATCAGCATCCGGCGGATTTCGCTGGTGCCGGCACCGATCTCGTACAGCTTGGCGTCGCGCAGCAGGCGGCCTGCCGGGAATTCGTTGATGTAGCCGTTGCCGCCCAGAATCTGGATCGCCTCCAGGGCCATCTGCGTGGCGCGCTCGGCGGTGTAGAGGATGACCCCGGCCGCGTCCTTGCGGGTGGTCTCGCCACGGTCGCAGGCCTGGGCCACGGCGTACAGGTAGGCGCGGCTGGCGTTGAGCTGGGTATACATGTCGGCAATCTTGCCCTGGATCAGCTGGAACTCGCCGATGCTCTGGCCGAACTGCTTGCGGTCATGGATGTACGGCACCACCAGGTCCATGCAGCTTTGCATGATCCCGGTCGGCCCGCCCGACAGCACCACGCGCTCGTAGTCCAGGCCGCTCATCAGCACGCGCACGCCGCCGTTGAGCTGGCCGAGGATGTTTTCTTCCGGCACTTCGACGCCGTCGAAGAACAGCTCGCAGGTGTTGGAGCCGCGCATGCCCAGCTTGTCGAACTTGTTGCTGCGGCTGAAGCCTTTCCAGTCACGCTCGACGATGAATGCGGTGATGCCGTGTGCGCCCTTGTCCAGGTCGGTCTTGGCGTAGATCACATAGGTGTTGGCGTCGGGGCCGTTGGTGATCCAGGTCTTGCTGCCGTTGAGCACGTAGTGGTCGCCGCGCTTTTCCGCGCGCAGCTTCATCGACACCACGTCGGAGCCGGCGTTGGGCTCGCTCATGGCCAGGGCGCCGATGTGCTCGCCGCTGATCAGCTTGGGCAGGTACTTAAGCTTCTGTTCGTGGCTGCCATTGCGGTTGATCTGGTTGACGCAGAGGTTGGAGTGGGCGCCGTAGGACAGTGCCACCGAGGCCGAGCCACGGCTGATTTCTTCCATCGACACCACGTGGGCCAGGTAGCCCAGGCCGGCACCGCCGTATTCTTCCGGCACGGTGATGCCCAGCAGGCCCATGTCACCGAACTTGCGCCACATGTCGGCGGGGAACAGGTTGTCGTGGTCGATTTGCGCGGCGCGTGGCGCCAGTTCGGCGGCGACGAAGGTGCGGACCTGGTCGCGGAGCATGTCGATGGTTTCGCCCAGGGCGAAGTTCAGGGAGGGGTAATGCATGCTGGGGCACCTTGTTGTTCTTGAAATATGGGTAACACCGTAGCTCAAGGATCTGGCGTCGAACCCTGTGGGAGCGGGCGTGCCCGCGAATGCGTCAGCAGGACCACCGTCATTGCCTGAGTGATCGCATTCGCGGGCACGCCCGCTCCCACAGGGCTCGACGTCAAGCCTGGGGCCGGTGTTGTTCATCACCTTTACGTTAACGTAAACCTGCGCAGGGTGACTGTCAATCGACTCGTCACCTTTACGTAAACGTAAATCTGCGCCAGAGTATTCCCGCTTGCTTCAGCCGTGCCCAGAACAACCACAAGAAGGGACACCCATGAGTCAACCAAGCTATACCCGCGGTCGCCAGGACCAACCGTTGCTGACCCTGACCATCGGCCAGGCGTTCGATGCCACCGTAGCCCGCTGTGCCGATGGCGAAGCCCTGGTCTCGCGCCACCAGGGCCTGCGCTACAGCTGGCGGCAGCTGGCCGAACAGGTCGAAGTGCATGCCCGTGCACTGATGGCGCTGGGGGTAGATACCGGCGACCGCGTCGGCATCTGGTCGCCCAACTGTGCCCAGTGGTGCATCCTGCAACTGGCCAGTGCCAAGGTCGGCGCGATTCTGGTCAACATCAACCCGGCCTACCGCGTGGGCGAGCTTGAATATGTACTGCGCCAGTCCGGCTGCCGCTGGCTGGTGTGTGCCGATGCCTTCAAGACTTCCGATTACCACGCCATGGTCCAGCAACTGGTGCCCGAGTTGGCGGGCGCCATACCGGGTCAACTGGCCAGTGCACGGCTGCCGGATTTGCGTGGTGTGATCAGCCTCGCGGGCAACCCACCGTCAGGCTTCCTGCCCTGGCATGCGCTGGCAGAGCGGGCAGGGCAGACCTCTCGCGAAGCTTGCGTTGCACGCCAGCAAAGCCTGCAGTTCGACCAGCCGGTGAACATCCAGTACACCTCCGGCACCACCGGCGCACCCAAGGGTGCCACGCTCAGCCACTACAACATCCTCAACAACGGTTTCATGGTCGGCGCAAGCCTGGGCCTGAGCGAACGCGACCGCATGGTGATCCCGGTGCCGCTTTACCACTGCTTCGGCATGGTCATGGCCAACCTCGGCTGCATCACCCACGGCAGCACCATGGTCTACCCCAACGACGCCTTCGACGCCGAGCTCACCCTGCGCGCCGTGGCCGAGGAGCGTGCCAGCATCCTCTATGGCGTGCCGACCATGTTCATCGCCATGCTCGACCACCCGTTGCGGGCACACGTGGACCTGTCCACCTTGCGCAGCGGCATCATGGCCGGCGCCACCTGCCCGATCGAGGTGATGCGCCGGGTCATCGACCAACTGCACATGGCCGAAGTGCAGATTGCCTACGGCATGACCGAGACCAGCCCGGTATCGCTGCAAACCGGCCCGGACGACGACCTGGAGCTGCGTGTGACCAGCGTTGGCCGTACCCAGCCGCAACTGGAGAACAAGGTCGTGGACGCCGACGGCTGCATCGTCCCGCGCGGGCAGATCGGCGAGCTGTGCACCCGGGGCTACAGCGTGATGCTCGGCTACTGGGACAACCCGCAGGCCACGGCGGAGGCCATCGACCCGGCCGGCTGGATGCATTCGGGCGACCTGGCGGTGATGGACGAGCAGGGCTATGTGCGCATCGTCGGGCGCAACAAGGACATGATCATTCGCGGTGGCGAGAACATCTACCCGCGTGAGCTGGAGGAGTTCTTCTACACCCACCCGGCGGTGGCCGATGCGCAGGTGATCGGCATCCCATGCAGCCGCTACGGCGAGGAGATTGTCGCCTGGATCAAGCTGCATCCGGGGCACAGCGCCACGGTCGAGGAGTTGCAGGCGTGGTGCAAGGCGCGCATCGCGCATTTCAAGGTGCCGCGGCATATCCGTTTCGTCGACGAGTTCCCGATGACGGTGACCGGCAAGGTGCAGAAGTTCCGCATGCGCGAGATCAGTGTGGCGGAGATTTCGGCGGTTACTGCTGGTTGATGGGTTGGCTGTTCCGGCCTCTTCGCGGGCACGCCCGCTCCCACAGGTATTTCACAGAGCCCCAGGGCAGTGAAATACCTGTGGGAGCGGGCGTGCCCGCGAAGAGGCCGGCCCTGTCAGCACAAAATCCTGGTCTACCCTTAAGCCTTCACCGGTGGCTCCTGGCTCGGTGGGTCACCCACCGTCGGCGGCACGGTCGGCTTGATCGGCAGCTCGTCCGGGTCCTCTTCCGGCACGGGCGGCGGCAGGCTCGGGTCGTCGATGTTGGGGTCGGGTGTTTCCGGTGGGATGGGAATGTTCATGGCCTGACCTCGCGTGGGTAATTGAAGAGGTGCTGCAGGCTTCGACCCCTGGCAGCTGCCGTTCGCTCAATTTTTTTGAACCCCCGCGCCTGCGCATGGCTCTGAACCCTTACTGCCACCAGCCCAAGGGAGCAAGGCCTGATGTCTCTGAAAGAGCCCTTCGAAAGCGTGCCCATGGCCAATGACCATCCGGACCAGGTCATCAGCCTGTCCCAGGCCCTGCTGGCGCCGCGCATTGTCATCGAGGACACCCAGCCGGTGCTCGAAGGCGGCGCATTCGCAGCCAAGGCCATCAGCAACCAGCCGGTTGCGGTCAGCAGCAAGGTATTCAGCGACGGCCACGACCGCATGGCGGTGATGCTGAACTGGCGCCAGGCCGGCAGCCGGCGCATTCATTGCGTGCCGATGACCGCGGCGGGCAACGACCTGTGGCTGGCCGAGTTCATCCCCACCGAAATCGGCCCGCACCTGTTCAGTATCGAGGCCTGGATCGACCCCTTTGCCACCTACTGCCACGACCTGGAAAAAAAATACCAGGCCGGCGTCGACATCAGCCTCGAACTCGAAGAAGGGCGCCTGCTGCTGGGCAAGGGCATCGAGCTGAGCGGCGGTGCCTTGCGCGACCAACTGCAGGCACTTGCCGAGCGCCTGCCCACCCTCGATGAAGACGAGCAGGTGGCCGTGTTCCTCGGCGCCGAGGCCAGCCGGCTGATGGCCGAGGCCGAGCACCGCAGCTACCTGACCCGCAGCATCGAGTACCCGTTGGATGTGGACCGCCCGGCCGCGCAGTTCGCCAGTTGGTATGAGCTGTTCCCGCGTTCCTGCACTGACAGCCCCGAGCGCCACGGCACCTTCAACGACGTGCATCAGCGCTTGCCGATGATCCGCGACATGGGCTTCGATGTGCTGTATTTCCCGCCCATCCACCCGATCGGCAGCAAGCACCGCAAGGGCCGCAACAATTCCCTGCAGGCCCAGCCCGGCGACCCCGGCAGCCCGTATGCCATCGGCAGTCCGGAGGGCGGCCACGACGCCATTCACCCGCAGCTGGGCAGCCGTGAGGACTTTCGCCGGCTGGTCTCGGCAGCCGCCCAGCACGGCCTGGAAATCGCCCTGGACTTCGCCATCCAGTGTTCCCAGGACCACCCGTGGCTGCAGCAACACCCTGGCTGGTTCAGCTGGCGCCCGGATGGCAGCATCCGCTACGCCGAGAACCCGCCGAAGAAGTACCAGGACATCGTCAACGTCGACTTCTATGCTCCTGACGCGGTGCCAGGCCTGTGGCTGGCCTTGCGCGACGTGATCATCGGCTGGGTCGAGGAGGGGGTGAAGACCTTCCGCGTCGATAACCCGCACACCAAGCCACTGCCGTTCTGGCAATGGCTGATCGCCAATGTGCGCAGCCACTACCCGGACGTGATCTTCCTCGCCGAGGCGTTCACCAAGCCGGCGATGATGGCGCGCCTGGGCAAGGTCGGCTACGCGCAGAGCTACACCTATTTCACCTGGCGCAATACCAAGCAAGAGCTGCGCGAGTACTTCGAACAGCTCAACCAGCCGCCCTGGAGCCAGTGCTACCGGCCGAACTTCTTCGTCAACACGCCGGACATCAACCCGTTCTTCCTGCAGCATTCCGGGCGCGCCGGCTTCCTCATCCGGGCCGCCCTGGCGACCATGGGCTCGGGCTTGTGGGGCATGTATTCGGGCTTCGAGCTGTGCGAGGCGGCCGCCTTGCCAGGCAAGGAGGAGTACCTGGACTCGGAGAAGTACGAGATTCGCCCGCGCGATTACACCCAGCCGGGCAACATCATCGCCGAGATCGCCCAGCTCAACCGCATTCGCCGGCAGAACCCGGCGCTGCAAACCCACCTGGGCGTGGCGTTCTTCAACTGCTGGAACGACAACATCCTGTACTTCGCCAAGCGCACGCGCGAGCGCGACAACTACATCCTGATCGCCATCAGCCTCGATCCGCACAATGCGCAGGAGGCGCACTTCGAATTGCCGCTGTGGGAGCTGGGGCTGGATGACAACGCCGAGACCCATGGCGAGGACCTGATGAACGGCCACCGCTGGTCCTGGTATGGCAAGACCCAGTTCATGCGTATCGAGCCCTGGCACCTGCCATTCGGGATCTGGCGTATCGAAAAGCTGCGGTAAACCTGTGGGAGCGGGCGCGCCCGCGAACACCGGCAAAGCCGGTGCCATGCACTGCGGCGCCTGATTCGCCGGCCCGCCCGCTCTCACCGGGACTGTGTAAAGTCAGTTGCTTGTGCATGGGGCCAGAGCAACCTGTAATTGAAAGGAGTCGCACATGGCCAAGCGTTCCCGCCCGGCAGCCTTCATCGACGACCCGCTGTGGTACAAGGACGCCGTCATCTACCAGTTGCACGTCAAGTCGTTCTTCGATTCGAACAACGACGGCATCGGCGACTTCGCCGGCCTGATCAGCAAGCTCGACTACATCGCCGAGCTGGGCGTCAACACCTTGTGGCTGCTGCCGTTCTACCCCTCGCCACGCCGTGACGATGGCTACGACATCGCCGAATACAAGGCCGTGCATGCCGACTACGGCAACCTTGCCGACGCCCGCCGCTTCATCGCCGAGGCGCACAAGCGCGGCCTGCGGGTGATCACCGAGCTGGTCATCAACCACACCAGCGACCAGCACCCCTGGTTCCAGCGCGCCCGCCACGCCAAGCGCGGCAGCAAGGCGCGGGACTTCTACGTGTGGTCGGACGACGACCAGAAATACGACGGCACGCGCATCATCTTCCTCGACACCGAGAAGTCCAACTGGACCTGGGACCCGGTCGCCGGCCAGTATTTCTGGCACCGCTTCTATTCGCACCAGCCAGACCTCAACTTCGACAACCCGCAGGTGCTCAAGGCGGTGATCGGCGTCATGCGCTTCTGGCTCGACCTGGGTGTCGATGGCCTGCGCCTGGACGCCATCCCCTACCTGATCGAGCGCGACGGCACCAACAACGAGAACCTCGCCGAAACCCACACCGTGCTCAAGGCGATCCGCGCCGAGATCGATGCCAACTACCCGGACCGCATGCTGCTGGCCGAAGCCAACCAGTGGCCGGAAGACACCCGCCCGTACTTCGGTGAAGGCGAGGGCGACGAATGCCACATGGCCTTCCACTTCCCGCTGATGCCGCGCATGTACATGGCGCTGGCCATGGAAGACCGCTTCCCGATCACCGACATCCTGCGCCAGACCCCGGAGATCCCGGCCAATTGCCAGTGGGCGATCTTTTTGCGCAACCACGATGAGCTGACCCTGGAAATGGTCACCGACCGCGAGCGCGACTACCTGTGGAACTACTACGCCGAAGACCGCCGCGCGCGCATCAACCTGGGCATCCGCCGGCGCCTGGCGCCGTTGTTGCAGCGTGACCGCCGGCGTATCGAGCTGCTGACCAGCCTGCTGCTGTCGATGCCCGGCACGCCCACGCTGTACTACGGCGACGAGCTGGGCATGGGCGACAACATCTACCTCGGCGACCGCGATGGCGTGCGTACCCCCATGCAATGGTCGCCGGACCGCAATGGCGGCTTCTCCCGCGCCGACCCGCAGCGGCTGGTGCTGCCGCCGATCATGGACCCGCTGTACGGCTACCAGACGGTCAACGTCGAGGCCCAGGCCAACGACCCGCACTCGCTGCTCAACTGGACCCGGCGCATGCTGGCGGTGCGCAAGCAGCAGAAGGCCTTTGGCCGTGGCAGCCTGCGCACGCTGACGCCGAACAACCGGCGCATCCTCGCCTATATCCGCGAATACACCGATGCCGACGGCAATACCGAGGTCATCCTGTGCGTGGCCAACGTCTCGCGTGCCGCGCAGGCGGCCGAACTGGAATTGTCACAGTACGCCGGCAAGGTACCGGTGGAGATGCTCGGCGGCAGTGCCTTCCCGCCGATCGGGCAATTGCCGTTCCTGCTGACCTTGCCACCCTATGCCTTCTACTGGTTCCTGCTGGCCGAACACGATCGCATGCCCAGCTGGCACATCCAGCCCACCGAGGGGTTACCCGAATTGACTACGTTGGTATTGCGCAAGCGCATGGAAGAACTGCTCGAAGCCCCCTCCAGCGACACCCTGCAAGGCGCCATCCTGCCGCACTATCTACCCAAGCGCCGCTGGTTCGCCGGCAAGGAAGGCCCGATCGACCAGGTGCGCCTGTGCTACGGCGTGCGCTTCGGCACTACCACCACGCCGGTGCTGCTCAGCGAGATCGAAGTGCTCAGTGGCGGCGTGGCCACGCGCTACCAGCTGCCGTTCGGCCTGCTGCCGGAAGAGCAGATCAGCACTGCGTTGCCGCAGCAGTTGGCCCTGTCGCGGGTGCGCCGGGCCCATCAAGTTGGCCTGATCACCGACGCCTTTGTCCTCGAACCGTTCATCCGCGCTGTACTGCGTGCCTGTCACGACGGCCTGCGCCTGCCTTGCGGCCGCGGCGAGGGCGAACTGCAGTTCGCCAGCACCGACCAGCTGGCCGGCCTTGAGCTCAACGATGACAGCAGCGTGCGCTACCTCAGTGCCGAGCAATCCAACAGTTCGGTGGTAATCGGCGACAAGGTGGTGCTCAAGCTGATCCGCCGGGTCAACCCGGGTGTGCACCCGGAGCTGGAAATGAGTGCCTACCTGACCGCTGCCGGCTTTGCCAATATCTCGCCGTTGCTGGCCTGGGTCAGCCGCGTGGACGAGCAGGGCGCGCCACACCTGCTGATGATCGCCCAGGGTTACCTGAGCAACCAGGGCGATGCCTGGGCCTGGACCCAGAACACCCTGGAACGGGCCATCCGCGACCAGATGGAACCAGCCAGCCTCGACACCGAGGTGCACACCGACGCGCTCGCCGAGCTGACCGGCTTTGCCGCCTTGCTTGGCCAGCGCCTGGGCGAGATGCACCTGCTGCTGGCTGCGCCGAGCAACGACGAGGCGTTCCAGCCGCGGCCGAGCGATGCTGCCGACAGCGAGCGCTGGAGTGCGCAGATCAGTGCCGAACTGAGCCGCGCCCTCGACCTGCTGGTGCAGCACCGTGAGCACCTCGACAGCGACAGCCAGGCATTGGTCGACGACTTGCAGCAACAGCGCGACGGCCTGGCCCAGCACATCGCCGAACTCACCCGCCAGGCCCAGGGCGGCCTGCTGATGCGCGTGCACGGCGACCTGCACCTGGGCCAGGTGCTGGTGGTGCAGGGCGATGCCTACCTGATCGATTTCGAAGGCGAGCCGGCCCGGCCGCTAGAGGAACGGCGGGCGAAACACAGCCCGTACAAGGACGTCAGCGGCGTGCTGCGATCGTTCGACTATGCTGCTGCGATGATCCTGCGCAGCGCCTCTGCCGTGGACCTTTCCGACCCGGCGCGGCAGGCCCGGCAGCGGGTTGCCAGGCAGTACCTGCACCAGTCGCGGCATGCCTTTGTCGAAGCCTACGGCCTCGCCACCGCAGCCATGCCCCATGCCTGGCAGCAGGCCGAAGGCGAACGTGCCGCACTGGAGCTGTTCTGCCTGGAAAAAGCTGCCTACGAAATCACATACGAAGCCGAAAACCGTCCAAGTTGGCTGGCCGTGCCTTTGCATGGCCTGCATGGACTGATCAGTACCTGGGGAGAGTCAGCATGAACCTAACAACGCGTGAAAACGGCGGCCTTCGGCAACGGGACCTCGACGCCCTGGCCCGCGCCGAGCACGCCGACCCATTTGCAGTACTCGGCCCCCATGGCGACGGCAGTGGTGGGCAGGTGGTCCGCGCCTTCCTGCCCAATGCCCTGAAAGTGCGCATCCTGGCCCGGCATGACGGGCGCATCCTGGCCGAAATGGAGCAGGGCAGCTTGCCAGGCTTGTTCACCGCGCACCTCGACCAGGCGCACCCGTACTTGCTGCAGATCGCCTGGGCCGGCGGCGAGCAGATCACCGAAGACCCCTACAGCTTCGGCCCGCAACTGGGCGACATGGACCTGTACCTGTTCGCCGAGGGCAACCACCGCGACCTGTCCGGGCGTTTCGGCGCGCAGCCGACGCAGGTCGACGGTGTCGACGGTGTGTGCTTCTCGGTGTGGGCGCCGAATGCGCGGCGGGTCTCGGTGGTGGGCGACTTCAACAACTGGGACGGCCGTCGCCACCCGATGCGCCTGCGCCACAGCGCCGGGGTGTGGGAGCTGTTCGTGCCGCGCCTGGGCGTGGGCGAAACCTACAAGTACGAGGTGCTGGGCAAGGACGGCATCCTGCCGCTGAAGGCCGACCCGCTGGCGCGTGCCACCGAGCTGCCACCGAGTACCGCCTCCAAGGTGGCGGGGCCGCTCGCTCACGCCTGGCAGGATCACGACTGGATGGCGCAACGCGCCCAGCGCCATGCCTACAGTGCACCGCTGTCGATCTACGAACTGCACCCGGGGTCGTGGCGCTGCGAACTGGACGAGGCGGGTGACATCGGGCGCTTCTACAACTGGCGCGAACTGGCCGAGCGCCTGGTGCCCTATGTGCAGGAGCTGGGCTTCACCCACATCGAGTTGCTGCCGATCATGGAGCACCCGTTCGGTGGGTCTTGGGGCTACCAGCCGCTGTCGCTGTTCGCGCCTACCTCGCGCTACGGCAGCGCCGAGGACTTCGCCGCCTTTGTCGATGCCTGCCACCAGGGTGGCATCGGCGTCCTGCTCGACTGGGTGCCGGCGCATTTCCCCACCGACGAACACGGCCTGGCACGTTTCGACGGCACCGCCCTGTACGAATACGACAACCCGCTGGAAGGCTACCACCAGGACTGGAACACGCTGATCTACAACCTCGGCCGCAACGAAGTGCGCGGTTTCATGATGGCCTCGGCGCTGCACTGGCTGAAGCACTTCCACATCGACGGCCTGCGGGTCGATGCGGTGGCCTCGATGCTGTATCGCGACTATTCGCGCAAGGCTGGCGAGTGGGTCCCCAACCGCCATGGCGGGCGCGAGAACCTGGAAGCCATCGACTTCATCCGCCACCTCAACGGTGTGGCAGCCCACGAGGCACCGGGGGCGCTGATCATCGCCGAGGAGTCCACCGCCTGGCCCGGTGTCAGCCAGCCAACCCAGCAGGGTGGCCTGGGCTTTGCCTACAAGTGGAACATGGGCTGGATGCACGACACCCTGCATTACATCCAGAACGACCCGGTGCACCGCACCTACCACCACAACGAGATGAGCTTCGGGCTGATCTATGCCTATTCCGAGCACTTCATCCTGCCCATCTCCCACGACGAAGTGGTCCACGGCAAGCACTCGCTGATCGACAAGATGCCCGGCGACCGCTGGCAGAAGTTCGCCAACCTGCGTGCCTACCTCACCTTCATGTGGGCGCACCCGGGCAAGAAGCTGCTGTTCATGGGCTGCGAGTTCGGCCAATGGCGCGAGTGGGACCACGACAGCGAACTGGACTGGTACCTGCTGCAATACCCTGAGCACCAGGGGGTGCAGCGCCTGGTCAGCGACCTCAACCGGCTGTACCGGGATATTCCGGCGTTGCATGAGCAGGATTGTCAGCCACAGGGCTTCCAGTGGCTGATCGGTGACGATGCGCAGAACAGCGTGTACGCCTGGCTGCGCTGGAGCAGCAGCGGCGAGCCGGTGCTGGTGGTGGCCAACTTCACTCCGGTGCCGCGTGAGGGCTACCGCATCGGCGTGCCGTTTGGCGAGCGCTGGCAGGAACTGCTGAACAGTGATGCCGAACTGTATGCCGGGTCGAATGTCGGCAACCTCGGTGCGGTGGCAAGCGAAGCGCTGCCGAGCCATGGGCAACCGCTGTCGCTGGCCCTGAACCTGCCGCCGCTTGGGGTATTGATGATGAAACCGGCCTGATCTTCTGCCTCTTCGCGGGCATGCCCGCTCCCACAGGTACGGCGCCAGCCTCTGGCCCGGGTGCTATCCCTGTGGGAGCGGGCGTGCCCGCGAAAGGGCCGAACCTGCCTACCACCGCATCCGCACCCCAAGGCTGCCAATCAATCCGTTCAGGTCATTGTCATCCACGTCACTGCTGTAGTCGGCACTGACAAACAACGCCACCGCCGGCGTCACCCGCGCCACTAGCCCCAGGCCCAGTTCCACCGTGGTGGAGTAGCGCGAACTGGAGATCTTGTCGACCTGGTCCAGCTTCAGCTCATCGGCATTGCTGAAGTCATACCACACGTTGGTACGCACGTAGGGCTCGATCGGCATGCCGCGCACATCGTAGCGCCCGGACAAGCGGGCACCGACCCGGCCACTCCAGCTCGGCTGGCTGTCGAAGGCCTGCAAGGTCTCTTCCTGGGCCTGGTTGCCGGGGAAGAACTGCTGGTTGATCAACTGCGCCTGCGGCTCGATCACCCAGCCCCCACCCAGGCCGATGGGGATGCCGCCCTCCAGCGAGAGGGTCATGGCGTGGCCGCTGTCGTCCAGGCGCTGGCCATTCTCGCCGCGGCCGTTGATGTCTATGCGCGAGCCCATGGCCACGGCATCCAGGTGCCAGCCCTGTTCATGGGTCATGCTCCAGTAAACGCCCAGGCTCTCGCCGCTCAGGTTTACCGCGTTGCGTTGGTTGTCGCCCAGCCGCCGGCGCATGCCGTTGAAGTGGGTCTGCAGGCTGTTCTGGCCGACGAAGATGCCCGCACGGTGGACGTTGCCGGCTGCCGTTTCACGCACGAACAGGTCCGGGCCGATGGTCAGCTGCTGGCTGGGCGCCTCCAGCGGGTCCGGTGGCTGCGCGCCGCTGCGCGCGGGGCTGGGGAAGAACTGCGCCCACTGGCTGGCGTCCAGATCCGGTGCGGGTTGCCCGTGGCGCGCGCTCATGGCTTGTGAAAACGCATTCACGGTACCGATGCTCAAGCCGCTGGCGCTGACCGGGTCGAGCGATGGCTGCGGCGGCGCGAGTTGCTGCAGGAAGCCGGGCGCAGTGGGGTCATCCTGCAGTTCGTACGCGATCGTTTCCACCGGGGTTGCCAGAAGCAGCGACGTGGAAACCGCATAGAAAATGCTGTCGAAACGCGAGGGGTTCGAGGTGCTTTTCATGGCGCGGATCTCCTTGGTTTGTGGGTACAGCCTGGGACCTGGCCTGAGGTCACGAGCTGTACCGCAAAAACAGTGGGCGACCCAAACCAGCACGCCAGCTTTTGCGGACGCGCACGAAGGCGCGCACCACGGGGCAGGCGCGAAATGAGGACTACTGGTCAGGTTCAGCTAAGGAGAGTTCGCCGTTTGCGTCAAGAAAGTGTTAATTGTTTGTTCGTGTTTTGTTGGTGATCCTTACTAATTGTTTTTAAAGGTTTATTAATTCATATAGCCCTGTTGGCTATTACCTGGAAGCGCTCTATGACTAATCAGTGGAAAGCCGTCGGGCGGTAGCCTGCCTTCCCGACAAGGACCCCTTTCCTGCTGCTGGTCCGACAGGCACTCGCCGAATATCCGAGACCGACCGAATCACGGTCAGCCTCCGGTTTGCTAAAGGTGAATGTCATGAAATACAACGCTTTTTTGGCCGCTTCGGTGTTCAGCCTGGTTGCGTATCACAGCACCTCGCTTGCCCAACAACAGGATGAGCTCGCCATCGGAGCATGGAATATCGAGTGGCTGGGAAACGTGAAACCAGCCGCTCGGCCTGCGCAGGCGCCAGACGACATTGCCGCCTATATTGCGCATGCCAAGGTTGATGTGCTTGCCTTGTCAGAGATCTCGATTACCCGAAGCGAAGACGGCGCACCCGTCAATCGCCAGCTGGACGAAGCCTTTGCATTGCTGAACAGCCGCGGGGCGAGCTGGGAATACAAGCTCTTCGAGAAGCATCCCAAGGCATCCTCGCCCAAGGATCAGTGGACGGGGTTGGCCTGGAACAAGCAGCGCGTACAGCTCAGCGGTGGGCCATGGAGCGTTGCCGGCATGGACGAGCAACGACGTGTCGAACTGCTGGGCGAACGGTCAAGGGCAGTCCCGCTCAACCGCACGCCTTATGCCGTGAAGCTGTCGGCAGGAGCCGGCAAGAGCGACTTCCTGTTGGTGCCACTGCACTTGAAAGCCAACACCGGGAAAAACAGCGAAGCCCAGCGCGTCCTCGAGCTGCACCTGATACTCAAAGGCCTCGACGACGTACGCGCTGAGCATGCTGATGATGACCTGATACTGTTGGGTGACACCAACATGCTCAGCACTACCGAACCGGGGGCACAGTTATTACGTGACTACGGCATGCGGGATTGCAACAGTGCCGATCTCAACACCTGGCTGACGACCGATCCCGCTTACCTCGACGCCCCCTTCGACCGGATATTTGTCATGCGCGGCCAGCCGGAAACCGCACAGACCTGCGTGGTGCCCGATGCAGGTGGGCTCCCCTTCGAAATAGTCACACCTGACAGCTGGGTCGCTGGCATGACACCTCAGGCGTTCCGCCAGCGGCTGTCGGACCATCAGATGGTCAAAACCACCGTGCGAATCGGTGTTGACGATGACTGAGCGTACGCGCAATCAAAGTCGGACTTCCACGCTCAACGGCAAGTGGTCGGACAGGTGTGACCAAGGTTTGTGCCCCAGAATACGCGGGCCATGGCTTTGCGCATTGCGCAGGTAGATCCGGTCCAGGCGCAGCAGTGGCAAGCGGGCAGGGTAGGTGCGGGCGAGGTGGCCGTGATGGCGCTCGAAGGCTTCGTGCAGGTCGCGCTCCAGGCCCAGGGTACGGTTGCCGTGGGATTTCCAGTCGTTGAAGTCACCGGCGATGATCACCGGGGCGTCGCCGGGTAACGACTCGAGCAGCCTGCGCAGCAGTTGCAGTTGTTTCTGGCGATGGTTTTCCAGCAACGACAGGTGCACGCAGATGGCATGCACGTTGTGCTGCCCGGGGACGTCGAGAATGCAGTGCAGCAGGCCACGGCGTTCGGGGCCGGTGATCGATACGTCGAGGTTGCGGTGTTCGATGATCGGGTATTTGGAGAGCAGCGCATTGCCATGGTGGCCGTCGGGGTAGACCGCGTTGCGGCCGTAGGCAAAGTCGCTCCACATGCTGTCGGCAAGGAACTCGTACTGCGACGTCTGTGGCCAGCCGGGGTAGCGTGCCGCGTGGCGATCGTGGCTGCCGAGCACTTCCTGGAGGAACACGATATCGGCCTGGGTGCTGCGCACCGCCTCGCGCAGCTCCGGCAGGATGAAGCGCCGGTTGAAGGCGGTGAAGCCCTTGTGGGTATTCACCGTCAGTACCCGCAGGCGCTTCACGGCCGGGGCCTGGTTGACGCTGGCGAAACCTTTACCGCCGGCTTCGGGGTTCACGGTGGCTCCTCAGATAACGGTTTACACACTTCAGTGTAGGGGCGGCCTTGCGTCGCGAAAGGGCCGCCCGGCAGCCCCCGTTTCCAGCCGCATGCCAAGCCGGGCCGGGGCTGCCCTGCGGCCTTTTCGCGACACCAGGCCGCTCCTACACAAAGGACCCATGCCGGTGGTACAGGTTCATTCCTCGTCGCGCTGCAGTACCATCAGCAACAACGACCGCCCCTTGACCTCGAAGCTGCTGTCGAACTGCAGGTGCTGGCCCTTGCGCAGCTCCGGCCGGTCGGTATCGACCAGGCAGCTCCAGTAATCGCCTTCAGGCACGCTCGGCAGTTTGAACGGCACGATGTCATGGTGCGCGTTGACGATCAGCAGCATGGTGGCTTCGGCGCCTGGCCGGGCAATGCCACTGACCTGGGCACGGCCATCGATCAGCATGCCCAGGCAGCGCCCGTGCGGGTCTTCCCACTGCTCCACGCTCATCTCGCTGCCGTCCGGTGCCAGCCAGGTCACGTCCTTGACCCCGATGGCTTCATTGTAGTCACCCACCAGGAAGCGCGAACGGCGCAGTACCGGGTAACTGAGGCGCAGCCGGGTCAAGCGCTTGACGAACTTCAGCAACTCCTGGCCTTCTTCGTCCAGCTCCCAGTTCACCCAGCCGATTTCGCTGTCCTGGCAGTAGGCATTGTTGTTGCCGTGCTGGGTACGGCTGAACTCGTCGCCGGCGACGATCATCGGCGTGCCCTGGGCGAACAGCAAGGTGGCGAAGTAATTGCGCATCTGCCGCATGCGCAGGGCATTGATCGCCGGGTCCTGGGTAGGCCCCTCGACACCGCAGTTCCACGACAGGTTGTTGTCAGTGCCGTCCTGGTTGTTCTCGTCGTTGTCCTCGTTGTGCTTCTCGTTGTACGACACCAGGTCGCGCAAGGTGAAGCCGTCGTGGGCGGTGATGAAGTTGACCGACGCGTACGGCCGTCGGCCGCGGTTGTTGAACATGTCGCCGGAGGCGGTCATGCGCGCGGCGAAGTCGGCCAGCTGGCCCTCGTCACCTTTCCAGAACGCCCGCATGGTGTCGCGGAAGCGGTCGTTCCACTCTGCCCAGCCCGGGGCGAAATTGCCCACCTGGTAGCCACCCGGGCCGCAGTCCCAGGGCTCGGCGATCAGCTTGACCTGGCGCAGCAGCGGGTCCTGGCGGCAGGCGACGAGGAAGCTGTGGCGCTCGCTGTAGCCATCATGGTAGCGGCCGAGGATGGTCGCCAGGTCGAAGCGGAAGCCGTCGACATGCATCTCGCCGGCCCAGTAGCGCAGTGAATCGGTGACCAGTTGCAGCACGCACGGATGGCTGAGGTCCAGCGTGTTGCCGGTGCCGGAATCGTTGATGTAATAGCGCTTCTGGTCAGGCATCAGCCGGTAGTACGAGGCATTGTCGATACCGCGCATCGACAGCGTGGGCCCCAGCTCGTTGCCCTCGGCGGTGTGGTTGTAGACCACGTCGAGAATCAGCTCCAGCCCGGCGTCGTGCAGGTGCGCGACCATTTCCTTGAACTCGGCGATCTTGCCACTGGCCAGGTAGGCCGGGTGGGGGGCGAAGAAGGCGATGGTATTGTAGCCCCAGTAGTTGTTCAGGCCTTTCTGCAGCAGGTGCTGGTCGTTGACGAAGGCATGGATCGGCAGCAGCTCGATGCTTGATACCCCCAGCTCCTTGATGTGCCCGAGCAGCTCGTCGTTGGCCAGGCCGCCGAAGGTGCCGCGCAGGTGTTCCGGCACGGCGGGGTGGCGCATGCTGATGCCCTTGGTGTGGGCTTCGTAGATGATGGTGCGCTCCCAGGGGATCTGCACGCGCTCATCGCGGCCCCAGGTGAACGCCGGGTCGATGACCTTGCACTTGGGCACGAACGGCGCACTGTCGCGCTCATCGAACGACAGGTCGCCGTCGGGGTGGCCGATGGTATAGCCGAACAGCGCTTCGGACCATTTCAGCGCGCCGACCAGTTGTTTGGCGTAAGGGTCGATCAGCAGCTTGTTGGGGTTGAAGCGATGGCCGTTCTCCGGCTCGTACGGGCCATGCACGCGATAGCCGTAGATCAGGCCAGGGTGCGCGTCGGGCAGGTAACCGTGATAGATCTCGTCGGTGTATTCCGGTAGTTCGATGCGTTCGACTTCCTTTTCCCCGGTCGGGTCGAACAGGCACAGCTCGACCTTGGTGGCGTTGGCCGAAAACAGGGCGAAGTTGACGCCCAGCCCGTCCCAGGTGGCGCCGAGGGGGAAGGGCAGGCCTTCGCGGATGCGCGAGGGGGCAACGGAGCGGGTTTTCTTGGGCGTGCGCGGGCTCATGACGGTCCTCGAATGGCCGGGTGGTGGAAACGGAACGATGGATGGCTGGGCCGGCCTTTCGCGGGTACGCCCGCTCCCACAGGGGTTTCCCCAGCCACTAGCCAGCACAGGCTTGTGGCTGCGGGCTTGGCGCGAAGGGCCGCTAGCGGCTCAGCCGGCGGTGGGTTTCTTCACCGCACGTGGTTTCTTCGCTGCAGCCGGCTTGACGCCCGGCAACGCCGCTACCTTGGGCTCGGCGGGCGCCTTGGGCGCTGCCGCTGCTTTCGGCTTGGCCGCTACCTTGGCTTTGCCGGCGGCCTTGGGCTTGGCCTCGGGGGCCAACGCCTCGGCTTCGGCAAGCTTGCGTGCCATGTCCCAATGGCGGCTTTCCTGGCCCTCCGGTTTGCCCTCCGATTCCCAGATCTGGTAGGCGAATTCGCGTACTCGTTTTTCATCGACACTCATCACGACGCTCCTGAATGCTAGGCATGTTCGATCAACAGGTTGACTGGGAACTCCGACAGCACGGCGCTCAACATCAACTCTCTAACAGGGCTGACAACGGCACCGCCAAAAAGTCCAGTCGAATTGGCAGGCGACAAGGCAAACGGCAAAGTTACCCGGGTGTCGTCCCAGTTCTGCGCCGGGATCAGGGGTATGGGGGCTGCGCCCAGCAGGCTACTGGCCAGGCGTGGCGCGATGATGACGGCGCGCTGGCCTTCGCCCAGGCGGGCGAACGCCAGTACCTTGTCGGCGTGGCGGCCCTGCACGGTCAGCGGCAGGTAGGCGCCACGGCGGAACAGCTCGGCGTTGGCCTGGCGGCAGTCGAGCACGCGGGCAATCAAGGCCTGCTTGATACGGCCGTCCTGCCAGTGCGCCAGCAACTCGGCCAGCGGCGTGGCGTCGTCCAGGCTGTTGCGCCGGGCGGCGTAATCCACGGGCCGGCGGTTGTCCGGGTCGACCAGGCTGAAGTCCCAGTATTCGTTGCCCTGGTACAGGTCCGGCACACCGGGCGTGGTCATGCGCAGCAGGGCCTGCACCAGGCCGTTGAGTGCGCCGGGGCAGGCCAGCAGCTGCGCGGCTTCGGCCAGCGAGTTGCGCAACTGCTGGTTCTCGCTGTCCAGCAGCAGGCCGTCGACATAACCCGCGCAGGCAGCCTCATAAGCCTCGTTCGGTGCGCTCCAGCTGCTGCGCAGCTTGGCTTCACGCACGGCCTTCTGCTGCCATTGGCGAATGCGCTCGGCGTACTGGCGCAAGCCATGGTCATCATGCGGGTCGAGCTCCAGCGGCCAGCTGCCGAGCAAGGTCTGCAACAGCATCAGCTCGTCGCCGGGGCTGGGCGCCGGGCCGTCGTCCAGCGGCACGCGCAACGGGCTGGCCAGCTCGCGCCAGTGCTCCACCCGGCTGGCCAGCCACGGGCCGCGCTCGCTCAGCACCGCCAGGCGCGCGCGGGTGTCTTCGCCGCGTTTGTGGTCATGCGTGGCGGTGGCCAGCAAGTTGTCGGGGAAGTCGCGCAGGCGCCGCTGCGCCTCGTTGTGGAAGTGCTCGGGCGGGGCGCTGAAACGCTCGGCCTCGAAACCGACGTCGTTGCGCGACAGCAGCCGGGCGCTGCGGTAGAAGGCCGTGTCTTCCACGGCCTTGGCGGCGCTGGGGGCGGTCAATTGCTGGAAGCGCACGCAGGCGTGGCGTAGTTGCTTGCGCGCATGGCCCGCTGGCAGCGTGCGCCAGGCCTGCCCGCCCAGCCACTGCTCGAGTTGCTCCAGGAGCGGCCAGTCGGCCTCGCTGAGGTCTTGCCGGGCGTTGGCCAGCGCCTGCTGGAAGAACGCTTCGTCTTGCGCCGGGCGGCCGCAGGCGTTGAAGTAGGTGCGGTACACCGGGTAATGCGCCACCAGCGCCTGCAAGGCACGGCGGATCGCGCCCAAGGTCAGGTCGCGGGTCATCAGGTCGTTGCGCGCCACCTGCAACAGCGCCTGGGCCACCGACTCGCAGTCCCCGGCCAGGCTGGCATTGAGCACCAGGTGGCGCGCCTGGCGCACTTCTTCGCTGAAGGCAGGGCGCTCGGTCACGTTGGCCCACAGCTCGGTCAGCGTGGTCTCGCCAGCGGGGTCATGCTGCAGCAGCGATACCTGGTTCATGAACTCGTAGCCGGTGGTGCCGTCGGTCAGCCAGTCGCGGTGCAGGTGCTCGTCGGCGCCGAGGATCTTTTCCACGTAGATCGGGAAATGCTCCAGCGCCGCGTGCAGCGGGCGTCGCGCCAGCAAGCCAGCGACCCGCCGGCGCAATTTGCGGCAGTAGCCACGCGGGTCGGCCAGGCCGTCGATATGGTCGATGCGCAGGCCATCCACCAAGCCGCGCTCGATCAGCTCGAAGAGCTTGGCATGGGTGGCCTCGAACACCACTGCGCGTTCGACGCGCAGGCCGCCGAGTTCGTTGATGTCGAAAAAGCGCCGCCAGTTGATGTCGTCGGCAGCGGTGCGCCAGCTGGCCAGGCGGTAGGTCTGGCGCTCCAGCAGCAGGTGCAGGCGCCGCAAGCCAGCCTCGCTGCGGCTGTCGAAGGCCAGCAGGGCCGCTTGCAGGTCGGCGCCTTCGCCCACCAGGCGGGCCAGCTCGGCATGCAAGGGCAGGGCGTCGGCCAGCGGGTCGGGTGATGCGTTGAGGGCGGTGAAATGTTCGGCCAGGGCCTTCAGCGCCGGTTCCGGGCTCAAGGCCAGAATCCAGCCGTAATCGGCCGGGCAGATCGGGAACCGGTGCTGGTAATGGGCGATGTGCAGCACACCTTGCTGCGCGTCGAATTGCAGCGGAATTTCACCCTGCTTCAAGGCCACGCCGTAGTCGCTGCCAAGGAATGGCAGCAGCAACTGCCCGGCCAGCAACGGGTCGCTGGAGTGCCACTGGATGTCGAAGAACTGCGCATACGGGCTGCGCCGGCCCCAGGCCAGCAGGCTTTGCCACCACGGGTTGTCGGCACCGCCGACGGCCATGTGGTTGGACACCGTGTCGAGGATCAGCCCCATGCCGTGCTGGCGCAGGGCTGCGACCAGCCGCACCAGGGCTGCTTCGCCGCCCAGTTCCGGGTTGACCTGGGTCGGGTCGACCACGTCGTAGCCATGGCGCGAACCGGCGCGGGCCTTGAGGATGGGTGAGGCATACAGGTGGCTGATGCCCAGCTGGGCGAAGTACGGCACCAGCGGCACGGCGTGGTCGAGGGTGAAGTCACTGTGAAACTGCAGGCGCAGGGTCGCGCTCAGGGCTTTCATCGGTCACGCTCCCAGGCTTGCTCGCGGGCCTGGGCCAGCAGCTCGATACGCCGGGCGGCATCGGCATCATCGAGCAGCTCACGCACTGGCCGGGCAAAGCGCCGGCGCCAGTTGGGGTGGCCTTCGGTGGTACCGGGCAGGTTGGGTTGCTCGTCGCAGCCCAGCAGGTCTTCGAGGGGGACCAGCACCAGCGGGGCGCGGGTGTGGCCAACATAGCGAATGGCGGCGTCGATCACGGCGTCGTTGTCCTCAAGCAGGCCATAGTTGGATTCCAGTGTGCGCCGCAGGCCAGCGTGTTCTTTCTGCCGGTCATGGCGCCAATGCAGTTCGGTAGCGGCATCGATCAGTTGCAGGCGGTGGCTCCAGTCGATATCGCGGTTTTCCAGCCAGCCGGCCAGCGGCGCCAGGTCGTGGGTGCCGGTGGTGGCCAGGGCGTTGTCCGGCCAGTCCAGAATCGGCGTGAAGTTGCCGGGCGAGGCTTGCTCGAACGGCAGCACCCGCATGCCCAGTACGTTGCGCCTGGCCAAGGCTTCGCGTAGCCCTTCGGGTACGGTGCCGAGGTCTTCGCCAAGGATCACCGCGCCGTGGCGCATCGACTCCAGCGCCAGCAGGCGCAGCAGGTCGTCCAGCGGGTATTCGAGGTAGGCCCCTTCGCTGGGCTTGGCCCCACGCGGGATCACCCACAACCGGCGCAGGCCCATCACATGGTCGATCCGCAGCCCGCCGGCATGCGCCAGGTTGGCCCGCAGCATCTCGATGAAGGCGCGGTAGCCGTTGCGTTTCAGGCCTTCCGGGGAGAAGCCGCAGATACCCCAGTCCTGGCCCGATCGGTTGAGGATGTCCGGTGGTGCTCCCACGGTGAGGTTGGCCAGCAGCTCGTCCTGGCGGCTCCAGGCCTGGCTGCCGGCGCCGTCGGCACCCACCGCCAGGTCGGCGATCAGGCCGACCGCCATGCCATTGCCGCGCGCGGCTTCCTGGGCGCGTTGCAGGCTGCGTTCGCTCAGCCACTGGCAGAACGCATGGAACTCGATGCGCGCCGGGTAACTGGCGGCAAAACTCTGCACTTCGGCGTGGTAGGGGTCGCGCCAGGCCTCTGGCCAGTTGCGCCAGTCGGCGCCGAGGCCCTGGTCGACCGCCTCGGCCTGCAGCACTTCGAAGCGGCAATGGTGTTCCAGCGCTTCGCCGGCGGCCTCGCGGAAACTGTCGAAGTCGCTTCGCTGCGGGTGGTCGCCTTGGCTGAAGTCCTGGTACAGCGCCTGCAACAGCCGGCGACGGGCTTCGGCTGCACGCGGCCAGTCCACCAGCGGCTCCTGCTCCAGCGCTTCCAGCGCCTGTTCCAGGCCGCATGCTTCCACGGCCTGGCGCACGGCGCGCTCGCCGAGGATGGCCGCCGGGCTGGCGTACAGGCTGTTGAGCAGCAGCCGGCTGGAGGGGGAGTAGGGGCTGTAGTGGTGCTGGTCGAATGCCGAAAGCGCGTGGATCGGGCTGATAGCCAGGGCGTCGGCGCCGCGTTCGGCGGCGCTGCGGGCCAGTTGTTCAAGGGCCATGCAGTCGCCATAGCCACCATCGCCTGGGCGACGCAGGCTATATAGCTGCACCGAGATGCCCCAGCAGCGCGCAGGCGCTTGGCTGACCCGCTCATGCAGTGCCACGCAACCGGCCGGTGCCACGGCCAGGGTGAAGGCATGGCCTTCGATCTGTAGTTGGTGGTAACCCGGTGGCAGCTGGCCAGGCAGCCGGCCCTGGGCATCCAGCTGCAATTGCAACGGCGCCCCGTCCTCCAGGTTGCAGTGCACCGGGCTGCCGCCGGCGAAGTAGCGGTCGAGCGCCAGCGCCTGGCCGACATCTGCGGTGAGCAGGGGTGGCACATGCTCGGCATCATCGCTGTGCGCGAGGCTGGCCAGGCTGTCACGTACCTGGGCATCGTCTGCGCAGCCATGGCCAAGGGCTTCCAGTACCCGGCGCAATACATCGTCACTGACTTGCTGGGGGCGGTTGTTGGCGTCGACCCAGTCGCGGGCCAGCCCGGCCTGGCGTGCCAGCTGGTGTAGCAAAGGTTCGCTCATGGCGTCTCCGGGCTGGGCGGCAGCAGGCTGACCACGCAGCTGTAGGGCGAAAGGGTGGCGTCCGAGTGGGCGTTGGCGCTGCTGTCGAACAACCGTAGCCCGGCCTGCGGCAGGGCCACGGGCTGGGGTTGGTCTGCCAGGTTCAGGTCGATGTGCAGGGTGCTGCCATCACCCAGGCGCCAGCTGGCGCTCAGCGCCTTGGTACCGAGCACCTTGGCACCCAGCGCACGCGTGCCGGGCAGGCGTGGCAGCAACTGCTGGCGGCGGATTGTCAGCAACTGCTGATAGAGCCCATGCCAGCCGGCGAGCACGTCGTGCCTGTCTGGCCGTGAGCGTTCAAAGGTCTGCAAGGCGTTCGGGTCGGGAATGCGGGCGCGCTGTTCGGGGTCGGCAAAGGCCGGGAAATGGGCGAATTCGCCGCGCCGGCCTTCACGTACGGCGTCGGCCAGTTCGTCGTGAAAATCGGTGAAGAACAGGAAGGGCGCGCGGCTGCCATCATCGTCGCCCATGAACAGCAGCGGGATCATCGGGCTCAGCAACAGCAAGGCGGTCGCCGCGCGCAACGCCGCAGGCGGGCACAGCACGCTCAGGCGCTCGCCCAAAGCCCGGTTGCCGATCTGGTCGTGGTTCTGCAAGAACAACACGAAAGCGCTGGGGGCGAGGTGGCCACTCGGCTCGCCCCTGGGCTGGCCGTGGCGATTGGCTTCGCCCTGGAACACGAAACCTTCGCCCAGGCAGCGGGCCAGCTTGTCGATCGGCTGGTGCTTGTAGTCTTCGTAGTAGCCTTCGGTTTCGCCGGTCAGCAGCACGTGCAGGGCGTTGTGGCCGTCGTCGTTCCACTGCGCGTCGAAGCCTTGTTCCAGCAGAAAGGCCTGGTTGTGTTCGTTTTCCAGTACCAGCCATACCTGGCGGCCGGGTTCGACCGCGGCGCGCACCCGTTGCGCCAGCTCGACGAGGAAATCCGGCTGGTCGATGGCATGCACCGCATCCAGGCGCAGGCCGTCGAAGCGGTACTCGCACAGCCACATCAGGGCGTTCTGGATGAAGTATTCGCGCACCTGCGGGCGCCGGAAGTCGATGGCCGCGCCCCAGGGCGTCTGGCGGTCTTCGCGAAAGAACGGGCTGGCGTACTGGTGCAGGTAATTGCCGTCCGGGCCGAAGTGGTTGTACACCACGTCGAGCATCACCATCAGGCCATGGCCGTGTGCCTGGTCGATCAGCTGGCACAGTTGCTGCGGGGTGCCATAGGAATGCTGGGCGGCGAAAGGCAACACACCGTCATAGCCCCAGTTGCGTGCCCCGGGGAACTGGCCTATCGGCATCAGTTCGATGGCGGTGATGCCGGTGGCGGCCAGGCGTGGCAGCACGCTGGCCACGCCTTGGTAGCCACCCAGCACACCCACGTGCAGTTCCTGGATCACGGCTTCGTGCCAGGGCCGGCCTTGCCAAGGGTGCTGCCATGGATAGGCGGCGATATCCACCAGCTGGCTTGGGCCATGGACACCGTCGGGCTGGTAGCGCGACGCAGGGTCGGCCACCTGCAGCTGCCCGTCGATCCGGTAGTGATAGTTGTCGCCTGCCCGGGCCGGGGCGACTCCGCTGTACCAGCCATCCTCAGCGGGCAACAACTCTATCGCCGGCTGCTGCTCGAGTTCCACGCTCACGCTGCGCGCATCGGGTGCCCAGAGGGCGAAGCGCGCCGACGTGGCGTCCAGCAAGTGTGCGCCATGCCTGTGCATCTTCGATCCCTCTCTCAGTAGTAGGCCAGGTGGGCCTGGCGGACCAGATCCTCATACAGGCGGGCATAGGGTTCCACGGCCTGGCACCAGTTGAACGGCTGGGTCATCGACAGGCAGCGCATGGCGTTGAGCAGGTCTTTCTTCTGGTACACATAGAAGGCGCGGGCAAGCGCTTCGCGGTAGCTTTCCACGGTCGATTCATCGAACAGGAAGCCGGTGACCCCGTTCTCGATGGTGTCGGCCAGCCCGCCGGTGTTGCGCGCCACCGGCAGCGAGCCGAAGCGCTGCGCATACATCTGGCTGAGGCCGCAGGGCTCGTAGCGCGACGGCATCAGCAGGAAGTCGCTGCCGGCGAACATGCGCCGCGCATCGGTTTCGTTGAAGCCGATGCGCACGCCGATGCGCCCCGGGTGGCGCAGCGCCAGTTCGCGCATGGCCTGTTCTTCTTCCGGTTCGCCGCGGCCGATGATCGCGATCTGGCCACCTTGTTCGACGATGTAGTCGGCCACGCCCAGGGTCAGGTCCAGGCCTTTCTGGTAGACCAGGCGCGACACCACGGCGAACAGCGGCCCCTCGGACGGCTGCAGCTGGAACAGCTCGCGTACCTCGCGGGTATTGCGCGCCTTGCCTTCCCAGTCATTGATGCTGAAGTTGTGCTGCAGGTGCTTGTCGGTGGCCGAGTCCCAGCTTTCGTCGATGCCGTTGGGGATGCCACCCAGCAGGCCTTGCTGGGCTTTGCTGGCGAGGAAGCCATCCAGGCCGCAGCCGAATTCCGGGGTGGTGATTTCCTGGGCGTAGGTGGCGCTGACCGTGGTGATGTGGCTGGAGTAGGCCAGGCCGGCCTTGAGGAACGACAGCTTGCCGTAGAACTCCATGCCTTCCTGCTGCATGGCGTGGTCGGGGATCGCCAGTTCCGGGCTGCAGCCGCGGCTGTATACGCCCTGGTAGGCCAGGTTGTGGATGGTGAACAGGGTTGGGGTGTTCAGGCCGCGCCAGTGCATGTAGGCAGGCGCCAGCCCGGCAGGCCAGTCATGGGCGTGCACCAGTTCGGGCTTCCAGTGGATCATGCCTTCGCCCGCGGCGATCTCGGCGGCGGCCAGGCCCAGGCGGGCGAAGCGGATGTGGTTGTCCGGCCAGTCGCGGCCGTTGTCGGCAGCATAGGGGGTGCCAGCGCGCTGGTACAACTCGGGGCAGATCAGCACATAGATGACCAGCCCGTCGGGCAGGTCCATGCGGCCGATCTTGCACGGCGGCAAGGCGGCATGGCCGCTCAGTTCGCCGACGATGTGGATGGGGTTGTCGCTCTCCACCACTTGCGGGTAGCCCGGGATCAGCACCCGTACGTCATGCAGATGCCCCAGGGCCCGCGGCAGGGCAGCAGAAACGTCGCCCAGGCCGCCGGTCTTCACCAGGTCGGCGATCTCCGAGGTGACGAACAGGATCTTGCGCTTGTTGGGGTTGTGCTGGCGGCGCTGGGCGCCGGGTGCCTTGCCTGTCGTGGCGAAATCCGGGGTGACCGATTCGCGATTGTCCGAGGTAAAGGTGTCTACGTGAGGCTCGACAGCGGCACTGATCATACTTCTCTCCGTCCCTATGCTTTGGTCGGGTGCTGGCACCCGTGGCGATATCTCGTGTTGGTTCTCTCTGATGCTGAATGCTGCGTAGTGCTTCCATGCCCCTGAGTCGTGCGCGCAGGCACAGCGCGATCGGCATTCCCGCCAAAAGCGATTGGACTGGTTGGGATGGGTGGGCCGAGCCAGGGAATGCCCCTTGCGTTTGGCCTACTTAGTTCCTGACCTGCCGGCTTTCCTGAAAGTTCGACTTTTTTTCGTCACTCTTCCGATGAGCAAATGGCGGGCCGAAACCCGAGTGTAGGAGAGAAAAAGGGGGAAAGGTGACCCACTGGTCACTAAGGTGACGCCGCACGCTAGACGCAAACGTTGGCGTATGTGAGCGGATGTGTATGCCTGCGGGCGTGCAGGGCCCGGTGCGCAAGGCATGCCCCAATCAGGCAACGCTTGCACCGGTATGGTGCATTTTGTCGCTTCGCCCTGGGCTCGCTGCTGCCGGGCGATTGTGCACCGTCCTGTAGCGGGGCGATGCCCTGCACCATGACGAGTCGCCGGACACTTTGAGAAGTTGACGAGTTATATATTTAGGTAAATAACGCGCTGATAAAAAGTTTGTAGGTGAGTACTTTAGGAAATTGCCTACGACACGCCCCTGTTTATTAAACCCATCGTTCCTTTTATATCGGGCCAGAACCGTTTAAGTTGTTCTTCAGTCACTGCCCCATCCTAGAAGTTGTCATGGGTTGAAACCCGAAACGCCACGTTCTACGCGGTTTGTAGCCTGACGGCTGGCCAATTTGATTCGACGTTCTCATCTTGCAGAAGGCCAGGGTGTGGTTGTTTTTCGCCGATAAACAGCATGGCGGGTAGAGCAACTCATGAAACAGTCTGACCTACGCTTCGGTTTTCAGGCGCTCGCCGCGCACAGCGAATTCGAAGTGGTTTCATTCAAGCTGGAGGAGAGCCTCAACCAGCCATTTGTGTTGAACCTGGAACTTGTCAGCTACGAAAGTGATATCGACTTCGGCCACCTGCTCGACAAGCCGGCGCTGTTCACCCTTTATTGCGCCGACCGGCCCGTGCGCCACGTGCATGGCTTGGTCAGCGCCTTCAGCCAGGGCGAAACCCGCTTTTCTCGCACGCGCTACCACGCCGTGGTCGAACCGCAGCTGGCCCGCGCCCGGTTGCGTTCGAACTGGCGCATCTTCCAGCAGAAAACCGTGCCGCAGATTCTTGAACTGATGTTCAAGCGCCAAGGTATCAACCGCTTCGAACTGAACAGCTGCGCCGAGCACCAGGTACGGGAGTTCTGTGTCCAGGCGGGTGAAACCGACCTCGACTTCATTCATCGCCTGGCCGCTGAAGAAGGGTTTGTCTACCGCTTCGCCCACTGTGCCAAGCAGCACACGCTGATCGTCACCGACCGCCTGCTTTCGTTCGGGCTGCTTAGCCGGGGCGCGCTCAAGCGCGAAGATGACGGGGGACTTTGCCAGGATGAGGTCGATGTCGGCCCCGATCAGGTGCTGTACCACGCCGACAGTGGCGGCGACCAGGCCCGCGCCTGCCTGCGGCGCTTGCGCTACTGCGAGCAGGTGCGTACGGCGCGGCAGGTGCAGCGCGACTACACCTTCACCCACCCCGCCTATCGCCAGGAGCACAGGGCGCAGGCCAGTAACGTCACGCACCAGTCCCTGGACTACGAACGCTTCGATTACCCGGGGCGCTACAAGCGCGATGCAGTGGGCAAGCCCTTCACCGAAACACGGCTGACGGGCTTGCGCCACGATGCCTGCCTGGCCGAAGTGCAGGGCGATGACGTGCGTCTGCAACCGGGCCTGAGCTTCACCCTGGTCGGCCACCCACGGCAAGACCTCAATGTGCACTGGCGCGTGGTCAGCCTGTGTCATCAGGGGTCCCAGCTCACCAGCCTGCAGGAACAGGCCGCCGGCGCCGAACAAGGCACCCACTATGTGAACGATGCGCTGCTGGTGCAGGGCATGGCCGAGTGGCGCCCGGCACCCGTGGCCAAGCCGCGCATCGATGGCCCGCACATGGCCACCGTGGTCGGCCCGCCGGGCGAGGAGATCTACTGCGACGAATGGGGCCGGGTCAAGGTCAGCTTCCCCTGGGACCGGGAGAGCGAAGGCAACGAGTTCAGCTCCTGCTGGGTGCGGGTGTCGCAAGGCTGGGCCGGTGGCAGCTGGGGCTCGATGGCCATCCCGCGTATTGGCCAGGATGTGATTGTCCAATACGTCAATGGCGACCCCGACCAACCGATCGTCACCGGGCGCACCTACTGCGGTGACCAGCTACCGCCGTACGACCTGCCGCAACACAAGACCCGCATGACCATCAAGAGCCAGACCCATAAGGGCACTGGCTTCAACGAGCTGCGCTTCGAAGACGAACTGGGGCGGCAGGAAGTATTCATTCATGCCGAGCGTGACCAGAACAACGTCGTCAAGCACAACGAAACCACGCTGATCGGCAATGACCGTAGCGAGCGCGTCGAGCATGACGAAGTGGTGCACATAGGCGGCAACCGCAGCGTCAAGGTGGGCGCCAGCAAAAGCGAGACGGTCGCCCTTGGCAAGATCGAAAGCGTTGGCCTGGGCAAGGTGCTGGCGGTTGGTGGCGCGCTGAGCGTGAGCGTCGGCCTCGAGGCCAGCGAGCAGGTGGCACTGGACAAGCGCGTGCAGGTTGGCGGGCAATTGCGGGTCGACAGCCAGGACGACGTGTCGATCACCAGCCATCGCGGCCACGTGCATATCGACAGCCGCACGTCGCTGACCCTGAGCTGTGGCGGGGCCTTTATCAAGCTGGCCGATGGCCGCATCGAAATCGGCTGCCCCGAGCCACTGCTGCTCCATGCCATCGCCAAGGTCAAGGCGCCGGCACGCTACGGTGAGCCGCCTGCCCCGGTACAGGACGATATCGAGTTTCGCCTGGTGCACGCCGACGGTACGCCGATCGCCGGCACGGCCTACGTGGCGAGCTTGTCCGATGGTACCCAGCGCCAGGGCGTGGTCGACCAGAACGGCTATGCCCGCCTGGCTGGGGTCACTCCCGGCTGCAGCGCCCAGGTGCGGTATGAGGTAGGCCCAGGCCCGCTGCAACTGACCACCGCGACCGAGCTGGATGCTGCCTTGCAGGCTCTGCTTGCCGGCTGCACCTCGGCAGGTGGCCAGGCATGAGTTCGACAGCGGACTGGCTGGATGAAGCGGTCGACAAAGTGGCCGGCGGCTTTGCCTGGCTGCGCGACCTGGTGCTTGGCGAGTTTGCCGAGGAGCGGCCACTGAGCGTGGTCATTGCCGACATGCTGCTGTCGCTGGTGCCGGGGGTGGTGATCGTGCTCAGTGCCCGTGACCTGGCCGCGGTGTGCCTGCGTCTGGGCAGGCGCTACACGGCGGATGGCAGCCAAGTAGCGGCGCAGCCGCCGGAATGGCAGGAGTGGGTATTGCTGGTGGCCTGCCTGATCACCTTGATCGCCCCGATCATTGGCGCCGTGGTCGGGGCGGCGGGCACCGCGGTGGGCTCGGTGGCAGGGGCACTGGTTGGGCAGGAAGCGGCGGCGTTTCTGCGTGGGTTGTGCCTGCTGTTGATTCGTGAAAGCCAGGTCATCTTGCAGGCCGTGGTTGCGTTTCTCGGCAAGTTCACCCGCGGCAGCGTGGAGTTCTGGCTGCGCCAGGTCCGGTTCGCCAGCTATGAAAAGGACCTGCTGGCCTACCTGGACCAGTTTCTGGCCAAGGTCATTGCGGCGACGGTAAAGCTGCGCAGTTACCTCGGCAACTGGCCGTTCAACCAGGCGGCCTCGCGCCTGTTGGTGCGGCTGCAGGCCATGGAAGCGCAGTTCTACGCGGTGCAGGTGCATGCCGTGCGGGAAATCCCGCATGCGCTGATGCAGCTCGATGCCAGGCTGGCCAAGGTACTGGAACAGGCCAGCGACCTGCCTGCGCAGGTGGCGCATGCCGGGGTGCATGCAGCAAAGCCGGTGCCCATGGCCATGAGTGGTGGGCGGGTGACGTCTGGCATTGGCATGCGCCCGCGTTACCTGGAGCGCCCCGAAGGTGTGCTCGGCCCGCCGGTGCCCACGTCACCGCCAGTGGCTGCGCATGGCGCCAATGTGCACACCTTCGATCACGCGACGGCGACCCGGACGCAGAAGGGTATTTACGGGGAAGTGGTCAGTGATCAGTACATGCTCGGCAAGGGCCACGAAAACCTGTTGTCGGCGGCGCGGGGGCCGCGCAGCCTGGAAATGAAACCCACTGGGCGCGGGCTGGATGGTGTCTATCGTAATGCCCATCCGCCACCGCCGTTCATTATTACCGAGACCAAGTATCGAACGGGGGGCGTGTTTTCGCCGGGGAGTTTGCCGGTTACGAAGGGGAGTAAGGGATATCCGAGTGCCAGGCAGATGAGTGATGCGTGGATACTCCCAAGGCTTGCGGATGAAGTTGGGGAAAGAAGAGCGGCAGTAATGTATCAGGAAGGCTATGAACGTTGGTTAATGATAGTTGATGAGCGTGGTGCGGTAACTCAAATATCTAAACTTGATAAAAATGCGCGAGTGGTCGGCGAAGTGGCAATTTAGGGGGCGGCAATGAAAAAATTTGATGAAATTAAGCGTGAGCCTTTACTTCAAGAGGCAGCTTTTAAGGATAGTCTATCCTTTTGGAAGGAATTTTATTTTGAGCGGCAGGCAGAATCTTTTCTTTCTATTGAAAGGCCGGATTATGTGAACGTTGAGGGGTTGAGTTGGAGTTGGTGCTTCGGTTCCTTGCAGTTGTTGGTGGGCCTCTATTCGGGAGGAGAAGCCATTGATTCGCTACGCCCCTATGCTGAGCATATGTTTTCCCAGTTTCAGCGTCATAAGCAGGCCTATCCGGATTTCTCGCTGAAGCTATGGGAGTCAGATGCCTACCAGTTTGCTCTTTGGCTTTTGTCTTTGGCGGTGCTGTTGAATATGCCGGGGCGGATAGAGCAGGTCGCAGGTTATATAAGTGATAATGCCGAGGACGGCCAGGATTTGCTTTTGAGGCAACTTTTTGCCAGGGTTGGCATTGCTTTGGCTGGGAATGATCTGATAAACAAACGGCCCTATGCAGAGTTGCTTAATGCCATAAATGCTCAAGGTGATGAGCAGCAACAAGCTTTACGCAGCTATCTAAAACAATGGTATCGCGGCATGCGTAACTGCTATTGGCATGACCGTCATAGACGACGGAGCGATGCCGGCTTCTTTGGCTACTGGGCATTCGAGGCTGGGATGGTTACGGTGTTGTGGGACGTCGACGACGCGCCCTACAGAAATTTACCTTATTACCCTAAAGATTTGGTTGACTATGCGCGTGAGCGTCAGGTCATTCAAACCTTTCCCCGGAGTCTTCAAACTGCGACTTATTCGGATGCGATTGCCAAATCAGGAGAGCTTTGTCCTCGGACTGGGGTGTGGGTCTGCGACGATTGGGTCGTGGGGCCTCAAACATTTATGCAAGGCGTTGAAATGCCCGCTGACGAGGGACGTATCTTGACTTGGCGCTTGGTAAAGGGCCTATAAGGGCTGATCTGACCGGGTCGCCTATTTTGCAGGTGAGCGTGGCCGTCTGAATCCATTGGGTGTGAATGATGTGTCGATTCGATCAGTGTAAGCGTGAACCATTGCTGCAAGAAGCAGCTTATCTCGATAGTGTTTCTTTTTGGAAGGAAAAATATGTCGAACGACAGGCTGATACTTTTCTTAAAATTAAGCGTCCCGAATATGTAAACGTTAAGATGTTGAGCTGGAGGTGGTGCTGGCAAACTGTGCATTTGCTTGTGGCTCTTTATTCAGGTGGTGAGCCCATCAAGTCGCTTGAATTCTACGCGGAGCACATGTTCAACCAGTTCCAGCGTCACAAACGCTCTTATCCCGATTTTTCTTTGAAGCTATGGGAGCCCGACGCCTACCAGTTCGCACTTTGGCTGCTGTCCCTCGCTGTGCTGTTGGATATGCCTGAGCGCATCGAACAGATCGCCGGTTACATCAGTGACGACCCGGATCACGGTCAAGACTTGCTGATTCACCAGCTGTTTACCCGAGTCGGCATCAACCTGCCCGGTCAGGCAATGGTTCACCCGCGCCCCTACGCAGACTTGCTGCAAGCCTTGAGCGGCGAACAGGCCGAACAGCAACAGGCCATGCGCAGCTATCTGAAGAAATGGTACCGAGGCATGCGCAATTGCTATTGGCATGATCGCCACAAAGCCCGAAGCGATGCCGGCTTTTTCGGCTACTGGGCCTTCGAGGCCGGTTTGGTCACATTGTTGTGGGGTATCGACGATACGCCTTACCGCGACTTGCCCTATTACCCCAAAGACCTGGTCGATCACGCCCGACAGCGCCCGGCTTGCCTGGGTTAGCGTGGAGGAGGGCCAATGGGCCACTTTGACAGCATCAAGCGCGACCCGTGGATGGTCGAGCAGCACTATCGGGCCTCGACCCATGAAAAGGAACAGGAATTCGCCGACCCGGACACCCAGGCCTTGCTGGCCGGCCCCGCCGAGCACAGGCACCACTACCGGGGGCTTAGCCGCGACTGGGCGCACATGGCTTTGGAGCTAGCCATCCAGCGCTACTCCGGTGGCGAGCCGATGGAACTGGTGGAGGCCTATGTCGATTACGCGTTCGCCCAGTTCGCCCGGCATTTTTCCGCGTACCCGGCAGCCAGCGAGCAATTGCGCCCGTGGGTGGCGGACGACTACCGGCTTGCCCTGTGGCTGCTGTCGCTGGCGGTGCTGTGCGGTTACCCCGAGCGGGTCGGCCAACTGCTGGGCTGGCTGAACCAGGCCGACGAGCGCAGCCCCGACCTGCTGCTGCATCGGCTGTTCCAGCGCCTGGGCAAGGCGTATCCAGGCACTTCGTTGCTTCACCCCGAGCCCTACGCCACGTTGCTGGACAGCCTCGATCTACGTGGCCCCGCGCAACAGGACGCAATCACGCGCTACCTCGGCCAGTGGTACGCCGAGGCGCACGGCTGTTACTGGCACGAGCGCCATGCGCGGGCACGCGGTGACCACCTGGGCTATTGGGCATTCGAAGCGGCGCTGGTGGCGTTTCTATGGTCGGTGCAAGGTGATGCCCTGCAAAACGCGCCGCAGTTCTACCCAAAGGCACTTGTCGACCGGGCCCATTACCGGCGGCTGGGCAAGCAGTTCCGCGACCCGGAAACCGCCAGGCGCGAGGATGCCCCCGGCTGGCCATCCGGCACCCCCTGCCCATGGCCCGGCCACTACACCTGCGTCGAGCGCGCGCTGGGTGAGCAGGTGTTCATGCACCAGGTACCTTTCCCCGAAGTCGATGGCCAGGTCGTGCACTGGCGGTTGTCGAGAACGTTCTGATTGAGGCCGCCGGCACCGGTGCCCGGCGCGTCATATGAGCAAGGAGTCGCAACAATGCCTGCCATCGTTCTGCTGGGCCACGCTCACCATTGCCCGCTGTGCGGCCCGACCAGTGTCAGCAGCGGTTCCAGCCTGTTCTTCGTCAACGGCAGGGCCGCAGCCAGGGTTGGCGACCGGCTCGGGTGTGGGGCGCTGATCACCAGCGGCTCGGCACTGATGATGGAGGACGGGCAGCCGTTTGCCAGGGTCGGCGATACCACCAGCCATGGCGGCGTACTGGAAAATGGCGATAACAGCTGGCTGCTTGATTAAGCGATGTGGGAGCGGTTCAGCTCCCACCGGGAAGGGGGAGGGTCAGAGGCTGACGGCGTCGCCGTCGGTGCGTGCCTGTGCCAGCAGCAGGTTCAGTTGAGCGACCTGCTGACGCAGCTGGTCACGTTCTTCCTTCAGTTTACGCAGCTCATCACGGCGCACGGAGACATAGAGGGTCTGGGTTGGAGTAGCAGGCATCAAGGTACCCATGAGCACACCTCGCGGTTTTGGCTGGTGACAAGTTAAAGCGTAGACGCTTCACGCGGGGCGCATTCTGAATTCTTTTGCAGGTCTTGGGAACTTTTTTGTTTATCGTGGTCGCGCCGTTCGTCGCTGAACCCACGAGCGGTTCGCTGGACTAACCTGAAGGCTGCACTGTGTTGTCATTCAATTCGCAAGGGGAGCATCGGCTCATGCAACTGGGAATCATCGGGCTGGGCCGCATGGGCGGCAATATCGCAAGGCGCCTGATGCGCGCCGGCCACCGTACCGTGGTGCACGACCGCAGCCGTGAAGCCATCAGCACTCTGGAGGGGGAGGGTGCCCAAGGGGCGCACGACCTCGGGGCGCTGGTGCAGAAGCTCAAGGCACCGCGTGCGGTGTGGGTGATGCTGCCGGCCGGCGAGCCCACCGAGCAGACCATCGCCCAGCTGGCTGAGCTGCTGGAGCCGGGCGATGCGATCATCGACGGCGGCAACACCTTCTACAAGGACGATATGCGCCGGGCCGGCGAGTTGGCCAAGCGCGGGCTGCATTACCTGGACGTGGGCACCTCCGGCGGTGTGTGGGGCCTGGAGCGTGGCTACTGCATGATGATCGGTGGCGAAAAGGCCGTGTTCGAGCGCCTGGAACCGCTGTTCAAGGCGTTGGCGCCGGGCGTGGGTGACATCCCGCGTACCCATGGCCGCAGCGGCGAGTACCAGCGCGCCGAGCATGGCTACATCCATGCCGGCCCGCCGGGTGCCGGGCACTACGTGAAAATGGTGCACAACGGCATCGAGTACGGCCTGATGCAGGCCTATGCCGAAGGCTTCGACCTGCTGCGCAGCAAGGGCGGCAACGAACTGCCCGAGGACCAGCGCTTTGACCTGGACGTGGCCGAAATCGCCGAAGTGTGGCGGCGTGGCAGCGTGGTCACCTCGTGGTTGCTCGACCTGACCGCCGATGCCCTGGTGGCCGACCCTCAGCTGACGCAGTTCAGCGGCTCGGTGTCAGACAGCGGTGAAGGCCGCTGGACCATCGATGCCGCCGTCGAGCAGGCCGTGCCGGTGCCGGTGTTGTCCAGCGCCCTGTTCGCCCGCTTCCGCTCGCGCCAGCAGCAGGGCACCTACGGTGACAAGATCCTCTCGGCCATGCGCCTGGGCTTCGGTGGCCACATCGAGAAGAAAGGCGAATGACCAGACAGCACATTCCTGCCGCGCCACCCTGCACCCTGTTCCTGTTCGGCGCCAATGGCGACCTGGTCAAGCGCCTGCTGATGCCGGCGCTGTACAACCTCAGCCGCGACGGCCTGCTGGACCGCAACCTGCGCATTGTCGGCGTCGATCACAACCCGGCCACTGCCGAGCAATTTGCCGAGCGCCTGCATGCGTTCATGGTCGAGCGTGATAAAGGCGGTGAGGGCAGCAGCAAAGGCCTGGACGAGAAACTGTGGGCGCGCTTGGCCAAACGCCTGGACTACCAGACCGGTGACTTCCTCGACCCGGCCACCTACCAGGCCCTCGCCAGGCGCATCGACAAGACCAGCCATGGCAACGCCATCTTCTACCTGGCGACTTCGCCGCGGTTCTTCCCGGAGGTCGCCCTGCGCCTGGGGCAGGCCGGCTTGCTCGACGAATCCGCCGGGGGCTTTCGCCGCGTGGTGGTGGAAAAACCCTTCGGTACCGACCTGGCCAGCGCCGAAGCGCTCAATGCCTGCCTGCTGAAAGTGATGGGCGAGCGGCAGATCTACCGCATCGACCATTACCTGGGCAAGGAGACGGTGCAGAACATTCTGGTCAGCCGTTTCTCCAACGGCCTGTTCGAGTCGTTCTGGAACAACCACTACATCGACCATGTGCAGATCACCGCCGCGGAAACCGTCGGTGTCGAGACCCGCGGTGCTTTTTATGACAGCACCGGGGCGCTGCGCGACATGGTGCCCAACCACCTGTTCCAGTTGCTGGCGATGGTGGCCATGGAGCCCCCGGCGGCGTTCGCCGCCGATGCCGTGCGCAGCGAGAAGGCCAAGGTGATCGGTGCCATTCGCCCATGGTCGACGAAGATGGCCCTGAAGCATTCCGTGCGCGGCCAGTACCGCGCCGGCAAGCACGGGCGCATGCAGTTGCCCGGTTACCGCCAGGAGGCCAACGTCGCCCCCGACAGCCAGACCGAGACCTACGTGGCGCTCAAGGTGATGATCGACAACTGGCGTTGGGCCGGCGTGCCGTTCTACCTGCGCACCGGCAAGCGCATGAGCGTGCGCGACACCGAAATCGCCATCTGCTTCAAGCCCGCGCCGTATGCGCAGTTCCGCGAGTCGGAACTGGAGCGGCCCAAGCCCAATTACCTGAAGATCCAGATCCAGCCCAACGAAGGCATGTGGTTCGACCTGCAGGCCAAGCGGCCCGGGCCGGAGCTGGTGATGGAGAACGTGGAACTGGGCTTTGCCTACAAGGACTTCTTCAAGATGACCCCGGCGACCGGCTACGAGACGTTGATCTATGACTGCCTCACCGGGGACCAGACGCTGTTCCAGCGCGCCGACAATATCGAGAACGGCTGGCGGGCGGTGCAGCCATTCCTGGATGCCTGGGCCCAGGGCGGCGAGGTGCATGAATACCCGGCCGGTGAAGACGGGCCCGAGGCCGGCAATGAACTGCTGGCGCGGGACAAACGCGAGTGGCATCGCCTGGGGTGAGGTTTTTGTAAAGCCTGTGCCGGCGCTTTCGCGGGCACGCCCGCTCCCACAGGGATATCGATGGTTTCAAGGCCAGAGATGTATCTGTGGGAGCGGGCGAGCCCGCGAAGAGGCCGTCACAGGCAGCCACACAAAGGAGCCGCAATGCCTGCCCACATCGAAGACTACGCCCTGCTGGGCAACTGCCGCAGCGCCGCCCTGGTCAGCCGCGATGGTTCGCTTGACTGGCTGTGCCTGCCACGCTTCGACGCCCCGGCAGTCTTCGCCGCGCTGCTGGGCAACGAAGAAAACGGCCGTTGGCGCCTGGCCCCCAGCGACCCGGTGGAGCACAGCGAGCGTCGCTACCTGGACGACACCCTGGTGCTGGAGACCACCTGGGTCACTGCCACCGGCCGCGCCCGCGTGCTCGACTTCATGCCATTGGGCGAGGTCAACTCGGTGGTGCGCATCGTCGAGGGCCTGGCGGGTGAAACCAACTTCGAGATGGACCTGGTGATGCGTTTCGACTATGGCCGCAGCGTACCCTGGGTGGAGCGGGTGGCACCGCTCACGCTCAGCGCCGTGGCCGGGCCTGATCGCCTGGTCCTGGCGGCGACGGTGGCGCCGCAAGCGCGTGACCACCACACCGTGGCCCGCTTCCGGGTCGCTGCGGGCCAGCGGCAGGTGTTCAGCCTGCGTCACCAGCCATCGCACTTGCCGGTGCAAGCGGACTGCGACATCGACGAGGCCCTGAAAGACACCATCGACCAGTGGCAGACCTTCGCGGCCCGCTGTCCCGAGGTCGGCCCCTACAGCGCCCTGGTGCGCCGTTCGCTGCTGACCCTCAAGGCCATGACCTACGCCCCCACCGGCGGCATCGTCGCGGCGGTCACCACCTCGCTGCCCGAACGCATCGGCCACGAACGCAACTGGGACTACCGCTTCTGCTGGCTGCGCGACGCCACCATGACCCTGCTGGCGTTCATGAACCTGGGCTACTTCGACGAGGCCCAGGCCTGGCGTGAATGGCTGCTGCGCTCGGTGGCCGGCAACCCCGAACAGATGCAGATCATGTATGGCCTGGCCGGTGAGCGCGACCTGCAGGAATACACCCTGCCGTGGCTGGCCGGCTACGCGCATTCGCAACCCGTGCGCGTGGGCAATGCGGCCTCGACGCAGACCCAGCTCGACATCTACGGTGAGCTGGCCGATGCCATGGCCCAGGCAATCAACGGCGGCTTGCCGCGCCACCCGCGCAGCGCCGCCATCGCCCGGCTGATCCTGCCTTACCTCGAGCGCATCTGGCGCGAGCCGGACGAAGGCATCTGGGAAGTGCGCGGTGGCCGCCAGCAGTTCGTGCATTCCAAAGTCATGGCCTGGGTGGCCTTCGACCGTGCCGCGGGGCTGGCCGACACCACCGAGGAAGGCCGCGAGCGTGGCCAGCATTATCGCCAGGTGGCTGAGCAGATTCGCCGCGAAGTGTGCGAGCAGGGCCTGGACGCCAGCGGCCAGTTTTTCGTCCAGGCCTATGGCTCGAGCGAAATGGACGCCAGCTTGTTGCAGATCGCCCTGACCGGCTTCCTGCCGGTGGATGACCCGCGCTTTTTGCGCACCCTGGAGCAGATTGAACAGCGCCTGCTGAAGCATGGCTTGCTGCTGCGCTACGACAGCGACAGTTGCAGCGATGGCCTGACCCCGGGCGAGGGCACCTTCCTGGTGTGTTCGTTCTGGCTGGCCGACGTGTATGTGCTGCTAGGCCGCCAGGCCGAGGCCCAGGCCCTGTACCAACGCCTGACCGGCCTGTGCAACGACCTCGGCCTGCTGGCCGAGCAGTACGACCCGGTCGGCCAGCGCATGCTCGGCAACTTCCCGCAGGCATTCAGCCATATCGGCATCATCAACACCGCGCTCAACCTGCACCGGGCCCAGTGCCCGGTACGGGACCGGGCGACCCGGCGTTGATATAGCTGCGATGGCTGAATGCAGCTGCCGGGGCGGCTAGAGCAGACCCCAACTTTTCAGAAAGAACCGTGTCATACCGGCAAATGGGCGGTCTGCATCGGCCTGGGTTCGGATGCGCAGCAAGAACTCACGCTGGCGCTCGGCAGTAAAGTTGCCTTCCTGAAAAAGCAATACCAGCGTCTCCAGCGTTTCGTAGGCATTCCAGCGCAGGCGCAGCAATTCCTGGCGGTTCAACCCGAGCACGTCCTCTGCAGCCTTAACAGCCCTGCTGGATTGACTGGATCCGGTTATGCCAACCAATCAGACTTCGCGTGTTTCCGGGATGGCTTTCCAGGCAAAGAACTGTTCAGGGTCGGCGACGTAGGGGTTGATGAGCTCCGCATCTTCCTTGGCGTAGAGCTGGGCCACTGCAGCATCCGTGGTGGTGACTGGGTCGGGGCAAATAGTCTGCAACAAGGATTTCAGCTCTGCGCCGTCGCTGGGTAGGGTTAACGGCACTGTAGGCGGCGCGAGCCTTGGGCCCTGCACCGGAAAGGTATCGCCTTTATAGGTCTGGTTGCAGATCTGGCAGCTGAACGTGTAGTTGTCGTAGCAGTACGCCAGCCACCAGTACTGGCTTTTGGGTCGAAAGTGTTCGACGTCGCCATGCGCTACCACGCCAGTGTCCGCTTCACAGTAGATGCACTTGTTGTAGGACTCGACCTTGAGTTGCGGCTTGGCCCGGCCCCAGACCTGACGGTTCTTCGGTCTGAAATTGACCGTTCCCGTATGGCCGTCGTCCTGATAAAACTGCAGCAGGTTGTTGAGTTTGGTTTCCAGCTGAGTCCCGGTAAAGCCCTTCAGTTTTGCGGCAGAGCGAGTGCGCGAAACCTTGATCATGGCTCGCTCTCTAGGTTTTTGGTGATGGCGGTGAGTTTGTCTGGCGATATCCTGGTTTTGCGCTTGTTCTTGAGCAATGAAGATTTGAGGTTGCGGATCAACTCGGCTTGCTCTTTTGCATAGTGCGGCATGACGTCCCATTCGGGGGCGTCGTTCAAGATTGCCTGCAGCGCTTTCATTTGCGCTGCTTCTTGCTTGCTGAGCGACTCTTTAAGGCAGAGTTCTCTGACTGCGTTGCGAGCCTTCTCGATTTCGACGGACTCCAGCGAGTCCAAGCCGAACATAGGGCTCATCAGCAGTTGATGAAGCATCATCTTGCGCGGTTCGCCGATGAACGGAACCAGGGTCGGCGTTGACTCCGAACCCTCCCTTCGGATGACGTAGAGCTCACCTTCACCGCTCTGCTGTGCCGTGAGTGCCGAGTGGGTGGTGGCGATGAACTGGAAGTTCGGCAGGGTGCTGGAGAGAAACTCAACCAGGTGACGCCGCCACACCGGATGCAGGTGCAGATCGATTTCGTCGATAAGCAGCACCCCGCGCGTGCTGAGCGGGTTCTTGCGGTCGGGAAAGGTTTCGGTGATCCGGTACAGCAGGTCGCCGCACCAGGCGGCCATGTTCTGATAGCCGTCGGAAAGTTGGTTGAGTGGTATTTCGCCATCTACCGTGTTGAAAATGATCTGCCGCGTGGCTCGATCGATTCGCGAGAACTGCATGCCGGGTAGAAGCTTGTCCAGCGCTTCGCTGACCGCGCCCATCATCGACGACAGGCCTTTGCGGTAATCCAGGTCCATCACCCACTGCTCAAGTGATACCAGGCTGGCGTCTGGCGAAAACATTGTCGCCATACCTTGAGCCCGAGGTACCCTTGAGCGTTCATCGGGGAAGGTGGAGCGCATGTTGAGCACCGGTGGCCGACGGGAAACACCGTAGGCCAGGACAAAGTAGTTGCGATCAGCTTTGGCAATCGCGGCATCCAGCGCTTCCAGCGAGTCATGGTTGTGCGCGAAAATCTTGCGGATCCCGTCACCACGGTTGATTTCCAGCGCAATCTCTCGGGTTTCGCCCTTGGCGGTAACCAGCGTTCCTTCAATACGGCATTTCTTTGCGCCGTTCCTGATCCAGGCATCAGGGTCGCCGAGCAGTTCAGGAAGGGCATCGCTGCCTGCCAGCAGCAATGCAATGGCTCGCAGCACCGAGCTTTTGCCGCAGCCGTTTTCTCCGAGTAGCAAGGTCCAGCGACGCGTTCCGCCGGCACTGGCATGGAAGTCCAGGTCCAAGGACTTGATCGATCGGACATCGCGCAACGCGATTCGCACCAGATACATCGTGAGGTCCTTCCAGTTCTGTAGGCGTATCAGTCATCCTGAAAGGCGACTGTCTGTTGGCGAGGGGGCTTGGGCGATGATCAACGTCATGCCTGCCAGCAACAAGGTGGCGCACATTTTAGCAGTTGCGAGAAGCTACCCGAACCGAGTATCAAGGCTTTTCACACAGAGCCTAGCGCAAACACCATTCGGCACGGAGCACCCATGGGTATTCGCGGTACAGATCGGCAGATCGACAACATCGAGTTCAATGTCAGCGACATCGCAAGGAGCAAGGCATTCTATGGCAGCGCGTTCGGCTGGGCGTTCACCGACTACGGGCCAGGCTACACCGAGTTCAGCGATGGCCGCTTGACGGGCGGCTTTACCACCGGCGAGCCGGTGCGCCCGGGTGGGCCGCTGGTGATCCTGTATGCCGACGACCTCGAAGCCACGCAACAACGAGTCGAGGCGGCCGGTGCACGCATCAGCCGGGCGACCTTCGCCTTCCCCGGCGGGCGGCGTTTCCACTTCATCGACCCGGACGGCTATGAACTGGCGGTGTGGACGGCCCAAGCCTGATGGCCAACCACAAGATCGAGATCCGCCGGCGCAATATCGGCAAGATCCTGCAGGCGGCGGAAAAGGTATTTGCCGAGAAGGGCTACGGCGCTACCTCCATGGGCGATATCGCCGAGCAGGCCGAGTTGCCGCGTTCCAACCTGCATTATTACTTCAGCACCAAGGACGAGCTGTTCCGCGCGGTGTTGCAGGATCTGCTGGAAGTGTGGAAACAGGACGCGCTGTGCTTCGAGAACTTCGACGACCCGCGCGTGGTGCTGACCAGTTATATCCGCGCCAAGATGGGCCATTCGCGCTCACGGCCGCTGGGTTCGAAAATCTGGGCCGAGGAGATGCTGCACGGGGCGCCGGTGCTGGCGGCGGACCTGGCGGAAAGCCTGGTGCCCTGGGCCAAGCTCAAGGAAGCCAAGATCCGTCGCTGGGTAGAAGAGGGGCGTATCCTGGCGGTGGAGCCTTCGGCGCTGCTGTACATGATCTGGGCCTCGACCCAGCACTATGCCGACTTTGGCTACCAGGTCGAGCTGCTCAATGGTGGCGAGGCGTTGTCGGACAGGGCGTTCGAGAATGCGGTGCAGACAGTGACTTGCGTGATTCTGCGAGGGATCGGGCTGGAGCCTTGAGGGGGCAAAGCCTGGTTTGCGCGGGGCGATGTAGGAGCGGATTTATCCGCGATGCAGGCGACGCGTTGGCTGGCACCGGCTATGCCGGTGATCGCGGCTGAAGCCGCTCCCACACTGATTACGTCAGTCGGTAGTGCTGCTTCAACTGGCCTCGCGGTAGGGGTTGCGTGGGTCCTGCGTCCAGTTCAGGTACGGCTTGCCGGTATCCTGCGCGACCATGTCAATGCAGCCTTCCACCGGGCAGGTGATCTGGCACAGGTTACAGCCGACGCATTCCTCTTCCACCACGCTGTAGGCATGCGTGCCATCTGCCTTCAGCGTGCTGGCAATGGCCTGGTGCGAAGTGTCCTCGCAGGCGATGTGGCAGCGCCCGCAACCAATGCATGCCTGCTGGTCGATGTGCGCCACCGACTTGTAGTTCATGTCCAGGTACTTCCAGTCGGTGGTATGCGCCACCGCCTGGCCACGGAACGCCTCGAGGTTGCCATGCCCATGCTGGTCCATCCAGCGTGCCAGGCCGTCCTTCATGTCCTCGACGATGCGGAAGCCATGCAGCATCGCCGCCGTGCACACCTGCACCGCGCCACTGCCCAGGGCGATGAATTCGGCGGCATCGCGCCAGTTGCCGATGCCGCCGATGCCGCAGATCGGCAAGCCACGGGTTTGCGCGTCGCGGGCGATTTCCGCCACCATGTTCAGGGCGATCGGCTTGACTGCCGAACCGCAGTAGCCGCCATGGGTGCTCTGGTCGCCGACGATGGGGTGGGCGACCATGCGCTCCAGGTCGACACTGGTAATCGAGTTGATGGTGTTGATCAACGACACCGCATCGGCCCCGCCACGGTGCGCGGCGCGGGCCGACTGGCGGATGTCGGTGATGTTTGGCGTGAGCTTGACGATCACCGGCAGCGAGCAATACGTCTTGCACCAGCGGGTGACCATCTCCACGTACTCCGGCACCTGGCCCACCGCCGCGCCCATGCCACGCTCCGGCATGCCGTGCGGGCAGCCGAAATTGAGCTCGATGCCGTCGGCACCGGTGGCTTCCACCAGCGGCAGGATGAACTTCCATGAGTCTTCCACGCACGGCACCATCAGCGACACGATCAGTGCGCGGTCGGGCCAGTCCTTTTTCACCTGGGTGATTTCGCGCAGGTTGATCTCCAGCGAACGGTCAGTGATCAGCTCGATGTTGTTGATGCCTTGCACCTGGCGGTTGGCGCCGTAGTGCGCCGAGTAGCGCGACGACACGTTGACCGCCGCCGGGTCCTCGCCGAGGGTCTTCCACACCACGCCGCCCCAGCCGGCCTCGAAGGCACGTACCACGTTGTAGGCCTTGTCGGTTGGCGGTGCGGAGGCCAGCCAGAATGGGTTGGGTGCCTTGATACCGGCAAATTCGATCGACAGGTCGGCCATTTACGCTGCCTCCACATTGAGCATGAGTTGGGCATGGATGGCTTCGGCGGCCAGCTTGCCGTGTTGTACGGCCTGGACGGTCAGGTCCTGGCCGAGGGCGGTGCAGTCGCCACCGGCGTAAATGCCCGGCAGGCTGGTCTGCATGTTTGCATCGACCCGAATGCGCTCGCCGTCGCGGGCCAGTTGCGCCGCCAGCGGGTCGCCGAGGCTGCTGTCGTCGAAACGCTGGCCGATGGCCTTGAAGATGGCATCGGCGGCCAGCTCGAAGGTTTCGCCGCTGTCGCGCAGGCGGCCGTCAGCCAGCTCGGTGCGGGCAAAGCGCATGCCGCGCACCTTGCCGCTGTCGTCCAGCAGCACGGCATCGGGGCGCGCCCAGGTGTGCAGGCGGACCTGGTTGGCCTTGGCGATGTCCTGCTCGTGCTCGGTGGCGCCCATGTCGGCGTGGCCGCGGCGATACACCAGGTTGACATCGCGGGCGCCCAGGCGGCTCATCTGCACCGCCATGTCGATTGCAGTGTTGCCGGCACCGATCACCAGGCAGCGGTCGGCCAGTGGCAGTTGGCTCAGGTCATCGGCCTGGCGCAGTTCGCGGATGTATTCAGTGGCGGCGAGCAGGCCGGGGGCTTCTTCAGCGGCCAGGCCCAGCTGGCGCACGGCATTCAGGCCGAGGCCGAGGAACACCGCGTCATACTGGTCGCGCAGCTCGCCCAGGCTGAGGTTGCCACCCAGGCGCTGGCCATGCCGAATCTCGATGCCACCGATGCCCAGCAAAAACTCCACTTCACGCTGGGCGAAGTCATCTACCAGCTTGTAGCGGGCAATACCGTATTCGTTCAGGCCGCCGGCCTTGTCGCAAGCTTCGAACACCACCACGTCATGCCCGTGCATGGCCAGGCGATGGGCGCAGGCCAGCCCGGCCGGGCCGGCGCCGACCACGGCGATGCGCTTGCCGGTGGCTGGCGAACGCTGGAACGGGTGCGCGGTGAAATGCGCATTGTCCAGGGCATAGCGTTGCAGCTGGCCGATCAGCACCGGTGCGCATTCCTGCGCATTGTTGCGCACGCAGGCCTGCTGGCAGAGGATTTCGGTGGGGCAGACGCGGGCGCAGCTGCCGCCGAGGATGTTGGCCGAAAGGATGCGTTCGGCGGCGCCTTGCAGGTTGTCGTCACTGATGCGGTGGATGAACGACGGGATGTCGATTTCGCTGGGGCAGGCGTTGACGCAGGGCGCGTCGTAACAGTACAGGCAGCGCGCGCTTTCGACGGCGGCCTGGCGCGGGGTGAGGGGTGGGGCCAGGTCGCTGAAGCGCTCGGCCAGCTGGTCGGCACCGGCCCGGGGGCGCGGCAAGTGGTTCAGGGCGTCGATCACGGTTGTAGCCTCTCTATTTTTTTTGGATGCAGGCAACAAGGATTGCGGTGGTTTCCTGGGCCGCTGCGCGTTCCATCACGACACAACGCCGCTCCTGCGAGGAACCGCGTACGCCTGTAGGAGCGGCCTTGTGTCGCGATGGGCTGCGCAGCAGCCGCAATGGCTTCAGCGCTGCACGGGCGTCGGCCGCTGCACTTCGGCCCTGCGCCCGAGCACCTCATACACCGACGGATACGCCGGCCGTTCCACATAGCGCCCCGCGCCCGCTTCTGCGCGCAGGTCGCCATCAGCCCAGCGCAGCTTGCCCTGGCTGATGGTGTGGCTGGGAATGCCGCGCACAGTGCGGCCTTCGAAGATGTTGAAGTCCACCTGCTGATGGTGGGTCTTGGCCGAGATGGTGCGGGTACCTTGTGGGTCCCACAGCACCAGGTCGGCGTCGGCGCCAACGCGAATGGCACCTTTGCGCGGGAACAGGTTGAAGATCTTTGCCGTATTGGTGGAGGTCAGCGCGACGAACTCATGCATCGACAGGCGCCCATTGTTGACTCCAGCATCCCACAGCACTGCCATGCGGTCCTCGATGCCGGCAGTGCCATTGGGAATCCGGCTGAAATCATCCCGGCCCATGGCTTTCTGCTCGGCGCAGAAACAGCAGTGGTCGGTGGCGGTGGTGTGCAGGTTGCCCGACTGCAGGCCGCGCCACAGCGCTTCCTGATGTTCACGCGGGCGGAACGGCGGGCTCATCACATAGCCTGCGGCGGTGGCCCAGTCCGGGTCGCGGTAGACGCTGTCATCCAGCAGCAGGTGGCCGGGGAGTACTTCGCCGTACACCGGCTGGCCCTTGCCGCGGGCATAGGCAATTTCATCCAGCGCTTCGCGGCTGGAAACGTGCACCAGGTACAGCGGCGTACCGAGGGTTTCGGCAATGCGGATGGCGCGGCTGGCGGCCTCGCCCTCGACTTGCGAGGGGCGTGACAACGGGTGCGCTTCCGGCCCGGTCAGGCCCTGGGCCAGCAGTTTTTTCTGCAGGTGGTACACCAGCTCGCCGTTCTCGGCATGCACGGTGGGCACCGCACCCAGTTGCAGGCAGCGTTCGAAGCTGGCCACCAGGGTGTCGTCGGCGGCCATGATGGCGTTCTTGTAGGCCATGAAGTGCTTGAAGCTGTTCACCCCATGCTTGGCCACCAGTTCGCCCATCTCTTCGGCCACCTGCTCGCTCCACCAGGTGATGGCCACGTGGAAGCCATAGTCGCTGGCGCTTTTCTGCGCCCAGCCACGCCAGGTGTGGTAAGCCTCCAGCAACGATTGCTGCGGGTTGGGGATGACGAAGTCGATGATCGAGGTGGTGCCCCCGGCCAGGCCGGCGGCGGTGCCGCTGAAGAAGTCCTCGCTGGCCACGGTGCCCATGAACGGCAACTGCATGTGCGTGTGCGGGTCGATACCGCCGGGCATCAGGTAACGGCCGCTGCCGTCGAGGATCTCGCAGCCGGTGGGCGGCTCGAGGTTCTGACCGATGGCGCGGATCAGGCCATCGGCACACAGGACATCGGCGGGGTAACTTTCTTCGTGGGTGACCACGGTGGCGCCACGGATCAACAGGGACATGCCGTCTTCCTCGCAGGCTGACCGGTCTGGGCCGGTTCTTGGAATTGTCAGGGGCAGGCGGGCAGGGCGGTTAATCCTGTCATGCCTGACAAGATTCGAGGCTAGATGCAGATCCTGGATTCAGCAAGAAAATTTTCCCATTGAATTTGTGGTTTTTAACTTGCTGAAAATAAACGATAAATTCCTGTGGTTGCGCTGATCATGGGGCTTTTAACCACTTTGACTGCCTTGACAAGATGGAAATCTGGTCGAGATTTTCAAGCACATAACGCGTGTACTCCGGCCATCGCTTCAAGCCGATGAGCAAAAGAACTAAAAGAACATCTGGAGAAAGCCCCATGCAGCAGAGCAGATCGGAAGTGGTCGAGCAGGATGGCCTGTTCGAGCTGGCCGAGGGCCGCGATGTCCTCGACAGCCCACGCTACAACCACGATATCGCCCCGACCAAGGTGCACCAGCGCACCTGGAACAAATGGCACATCACCGCCCTGTGGGTGGGCATGTCCATCTGCGTGCCCACCTACACCCTCGGCGGCGTGCTCACCGCCTACTTCGGCCTCAGCGTGGGCGAGGCCTTGCTGGCGATCCTGCTGGCCAACCTGATCGTGTTGATCCCGCTCACCCTCAACGCCTTTCCCGGCACCAAGTACGGCATCCCGTTCCCGGTGCTGCTGCGCTCATCGTTCGGCATCCTCGGCTCCAACGTACCGTGCCTGATCCGCGCGGTGGTCGCCTGTGGCTGGTTCGGCATCCAGACCCTGTTCGGTGGCCTGGCCATCCACCTGTTCCTTGGCTCGGTGTTCGACGGCTGGAAGGCCTTGGGCGGTACCGGCGAGGTGATCGGCTTCATGCTCTTCTGGTGCCTGAACCTGTGGGTAGTGCTGCGCGGCGCCGAGTCGATCAAATGGCTGGAAACGCTGTCGGCACCGCTGCTGGTGGCGGTGGGCGTCGGCCTGTTGTTCTGGGCCCTGCCGCACATGTCGATGACCGAGTTGCTGGCCCAGCCGGCCAAGCGCCCGGCCGACGCGAGCGTGCTCGGTTACTTCTGCGCCGGGCTCACCGCGATGGTCGGCTTCTGGGCCACGCTGTCGCTGAACATCCCCGACTTCAGCCGCTACGCCCGCAGCCAGAAGGACCAGATTCTCGGGCAGATCTTCGGCCTGCCGCTGACCATGTTCCTGTTCGCCGCCCTGGGCGTGGTGCTGACCGCCGCCTCGGCGTCGCTGGTAGGCGAGACCGTGGCCGACCCGGTCAGCCTGATCGGCAAGATCCACAGCCCGTTCTGGGTAGCCCTGGCCATGGCCTTGATCGTGATCGCCACGCTGTCGACCAACACCGCAGCGAACATCGTGTCGCCGACCAACGACTTCCAGAACATCGCCCCGCGCCTGATCGGGCGCAGCCGCGCGGTGTGGCTGACCGGTTTCATCGGCCTGGCGCTGATGGGCCATGAGTTACTCAAGAAGCTGGGCTGGATCGTCTCCGACCTGAGCCTGGAGAGCGTGTACTCCAACTGGTTGCTGGGCTATTCCAGCCTGCTGGGGCCGATCGCCGGGATCATGGTGGTGGACTACTTCCTGGTCCGCCGGCAGCAGCTGGACCTGGCCGGGTTGTACCGCGACGACGTGTACCCGGCCTGGAACTGGGCTGGTTTTGCCGCCTTTGCGTTGCCGGTCGCGTTGACCCTGATGGCCATTGGCAACAGCAGCTTCAGCTGGTTCTACGACTATGGCTGGTTCACCGGCTCGCTGCTGGGAGGGGGGCTGTACTACCTGTTCGCCGGGGTGCTGGCGCGCAACCCGGCGCAGGTGGCCAAGCCTTTGCCTTGAGACCGCGTGTGCTGCTTCGCAGGGTGCCCGCGTAGAGGCCGGCACAGACAACAACAAAGCCTGAAGGAGAAACCCGTGACCCCAGTCCAAGAGATCCTCAATACCAGCGCCCGGCACATCGACAGCGCCCGCCTGTGGCAATCGCTGATGGACCTGGCGCGCCTCGGTGCCACTGCCAAGGGCGGTGTCTGCCGCCTGGCCCTGACCGACCTCGACCGCCAGGCTCGCGACCTGTTCGTGCAATGGTGCGAAGCCGCCGGCTGTACGGTGAGCATCGACGCGGTCGGTAATATCTTCGCCCGGCGCCCGGGGCGTAACCCCAAGCTGCCGCCGGTGATGACCGGCAGCCATATCGACACCCAGCCCACCGGTGGCAAGTTCGATGGCTGCTTCGGGGTGATGGCAGGGTTGGAGGTGATTCGCACCCTCAACGACCTGGGTGTGGAAACCGAAGCGCCGCTGGAAGTGGTGGTGTGGACCAACGAGGAGGGCTCGCGCTTTGCTCCGTGCATGATGGGCTCAGGCGTATTCGCCGGCAAGTTCACCCTGGAGGAAACCCTGGCCAAGCGTGATGCCCAGGGCGTCAGTGTCGGCGAGGCGCTGAACGCCATCGGCTACGCCGGCCCACGCGCGGTGCAGGGCCACCCGGTGGGGGCCTATTTCGAAGCGCACATCGAGCAAGGGCCGATCCTCGAAGACCAGGCCAAGACCATCGGCGTGGTACTGGGTGCCCTTGGCCAGAAATGGTTCGACCTGACCCTGCGCGGCGTCGAAGCGCATGCCGGCCCGACCCCCATGCACCTGCGCAAGGACGCCCTGGTCGGTGCTGCCGCCGTGGTCGAAGCGGTCAACCGCGCCGCCCTCGGCCACCAGCCGCACGCCTGTGGCACGGTGGGTTGCCTGCAGGCCTACCCCGGCTCGCGCAACGTGATCCCTGGCGAAGTGCGCATGACCCTGGACTTCCGCCACCTGCAAGGTGAGCAACTGGATGCGATGATCAGTGAAGTGCGTGCGGTGATCGAGGCGACCTGCGCCAAGCACGGCTTGAGCCACACGCTGGTGCCGACGGCGGACTTCCCGGCGTTGTACTTCGACAAGGGCTGTGTCGATGCCGTGCGCGAGTCGGCCAAGGCGCTGGGCTTGCCGCACATGGACATCGTCAGCGGGGCAGGGCACGACGCGATCTTCCTTGCCGAGATGGGGCCGGCGGGGATGATTTTCGTGCCGTGCGAGAACGGCATCAGCCATAACGAAATCGAGAACGCCACCCCCGAGGACTTGGCCGCGGGCTGCGCGGTGTTGCTGCGGGCGATGCTGGCGGCGTCGGAGGCGATTGCCAGCGGACGCCTGGCGGCCTAGAGCCGTCAGTATCAGGAGTACGCGCTTTTTGTAGGAGCGGCCTTGTGTCGCGATCGGGCTGCGCAGCAGCCCCAGGATCCTGAAGTAGAAGCAGGCACCGCCGGGGCCGCTTTGCGGCCCTTTCGCGACACAAGGCCGCTCCTACAGCGGCCGCGCTGCCTGGGCGGGCTGGGTAAGATCAGCCAGAAACGCCGCAAATGCACCACCGGCACCTGCTGCCCCTGCGGCCTGGCGGTTCGCCTCGATCCCCGGCCGATACCCGCGATCGAACGTCCATACGAACTTCAAAAAGCCCAGAAACAATTGAATCATCCGCTTGGTTCGAGGCAGCCCTCTCGCCCGATGTGATAGCGCTGCAGGTCCTGCGCCAGGGTCAGATGGCCACGGTAATGTGCAAGGGCCTCTTCGCGCAGATCGACGATGCTCGGGCTGCGTCGTGGGTCGTGCTGGTAGCGGGCGCTGAAGTGCGTCAGTACCAGGTTGCGCACGCCTGCCGTTTCGGCGAAGCGCGCCACCGCCGCTGCGGTACTGTGACCGAAGGTGACCCCGGTACGCTCGACCACCGCCTGGGTGAACGTGGCTTCGTGCACCAGCACATCCGCACCCCGGGCGGCATCGGCCAACAGCTCGGGGTTGTCGTTGTCGCCGCAGACGATCACCCGCCGTGGCGGGCGCGACGGGCGCAGGTAATCACGGCCGTGCAGCAATCGGCCGGCATGTTCCACCGTCAGGCCCTTGGCCAGCTCGCCCCACAACGGGCCGCGGGGGATGCCTTCGGCTTCCAGGCGCGGGATGTCCAGGCGCGGTTCGGGGTTGAGTTCGGTGAACACGAAGCCGACGCTCGGTACCCGGTGCGACAGCTGCACGCTAGTGACCTGCATCGCCTCACTGCGCCATTCCAGCAGATCCTCCACGGCCAGCAGGCGCAGTTCGAACGGCAGGAAGGTATGGCTGACCGCCAGCCCCTGGCGTAGCCATTCATGCAGGGCACTGGGCAGCACCAGCTCAAGTGGCTGGGTGCGCCCACTCATGCCGGCGCTGGCCAGCAGGCCCGGCAAGCCGAAGCAGTGGTCACCGTGCACATGGGTGATGAAGATCGCCCGCAGGTCGCGCAGCGAAAGCGGCGTGTGCAGCAGCCGATGCTGGGTGCCTTCGCCACAGTCGACCAGGTACCAGTGGCTGCCTGTGGCTTCGATCACGGCCGTGGCGCTGACATTGCGTGCCTTGGTAGGCACCCCGGCGGAGGTGCCGAGGAACAGCAAATCCATTACAACTCCTTGTGATTGGCCAAACCCGGGCGGCTGAGCCGTCCGCGGCGCCCGTGGTTTCAGTTGGTCGCCTCGGCATCCGCCTGGCGCCAGATCAGCTTGCTGGTGTCGTAGCCCTGCTCCCGAGCGATATCCAGCAACTGGTCCCGCGTCTGGTCCGGGATGGCCGGTGTGCGGGACAGCAGCCACAGGTAGTCGCGGTTGGGGTGGCCAACCAGCGCCACGCGGTAGTCCTTGTCGTGGTACAGCACCCAGTACTCGCCCTTGGTCAGGCCGGGTGCCAGGCGGCTGAACCAGTTGTCGAAGCGCACCCAGAGTTTGTCGGTACTACCCGGTTGCTGGGCTTCGGCGATGCCCTTGGCTTCATTCCACTGGCCGTCCTTCTCCCGGCAGCGGTTGGTCACGTCGATGCGGCCGTCCGCACGCAGGCCATAGTGTGCCTCGGACTGCACGCAGTTGCGTTGGAAGAACATCGGCAACCGCGCCAGTTCGTACCAGGTACCTTGGTAGCGTTGCAGGTCGACTTGCTGGGTATGCGGTGGCGCCGGGTGGTCGTTGCCGGCGCAGCCAAGCAGGGCCAGGGTCAGGCAGGAAAGCAGCAGCGGGGTGCGTAGCGCCATGGTCGAGCTCCTTGCGGTGGAGAGGGCTTACCTGTGTTTCGATGCGGGCGCGCGGCAAAAGTTGTACGCAATCGCGCCTTTCAGAACGAGCCGGTCTGCACGTCGCCAGCGCGTACGTAGCGGGCGATGATTACACCCTTTGGCGAAACCTGCGAGTGCTGCAGGGTGAAGGCCGCCGCTGCGGCAGCGTCGCCGAACAGGCGTTTGCCATGGCCAAGCAACAAGGGGTGGATCAGCAACTGCAATTCATCGACCAGGCCCGCTGCCAGCAGCTGCTGCACCAGCTCACTGCTGCCTTGGGTCAGCAGGTTGGCACCAGCCTGGTGTTTCAGCGCCCGCACCGCTGCGCTGGTGTCCGCACCCAGGGCATGGCTGTTGTGCCAGGCGAGGGTAGCCGGGGCGTGGGTGGCCACATGCTTGGGCACGCTGTTGAACAGGTTGGCGATGGAGAAGTCTTGCGAACTGCCATCCACCTTTGGCCAGTAAGCGGCGAAGATGTCATAGGTACGCCGGCCCAGCAGCAGTTCGAAGGGCTGGCTGAACAAGGCCTGCATGGCCTGGCCGAAAACTTCCTCGGCGTAGGGCACCAGCCAGCCGCCGTAGCTGAAGCCGCCGCTGGTGTCTTCCTGCGGGCCACCGGGGGCCTGCATGACCCCGTCGAGGCTGATGAACGCGGCGACGATGAGTTTGCGCATGGGGACTCTCCTGTTGGCAGCCGGGGTGGCTGCTGGCATGGGATAGTCGAATGGCAGGCAGCAGAATCGACAGCAGCTTGTGCTTTCTCTGCAGCGGGCCTGTCGCCGGCCAGCCAGCCCCCACAGGCGTGCAGTGCAAAACCCGTGGGCGCTGGCTGGCCGGCGACAGGCCCGCTGCAGGCTACCTCACAGCCAGTAGGTCACCGCCCACCAACCCAGCCCACCCATCACCACGGTATAAGGCAAGGCCATCCACACCATGCGGCCGTACGACAGCCGCACCAGCGGCGCGATGGCCGAGGTCAGCAGGAACAGGAACGCGGCCTGCCCGTTCGGGGTGGCCACGCTGGGCAGGTTGGTGCCGGTGTTGATCGCCACCGCCAGGGTTTCGAAATGCTCGCGGCTCATGCTGCCATTGACAAACGCCTGCTTCACCTCGGTGATGTAGATGGTGGCGACGAACACGTTGTCGCTGATCGCCGAAAGCAAGCCATTGGCCAGGTACAGCATGCCTGGCTGCTGTTCGGCCGGCAGTGCCAGCACCCAGGCGATCAGCGGGCTGAACAGCTGCTGCTGGTGGATCACTGCGACAACGGCGAAGAACACCACCAGCAATGCGGTGAACGGCATGGCGTCCTGGAAGGCACGGCCCAGGCGGTGTTCGTCGGTGATGCCGGTGAATGCCGTGATCAGCACGATTACCATCAGGCCGATCAGGCCGACTTCGGCAACGTGCAGCCCCAGGCAGACGATCAGGATCAGCGCGGCAAGCCCTTGCACCCACAGCGCGATGCGCTGGGCCTGGGTGCGCGCGGCGTCGTCCTCGGCGGCGTAGGCGGCCAGTACCTGGCGCACCGGCTCGGGCATCAGCGTGCCGTAACCGAACAGGCGCAGTTTCTCCAGCAGTACACAGGTCAGCAGGCCGGCAGCCAGCACCGGCAACGACACCGGCGCCACCTTGAGAAAGAAATCGGCAAAGTGCCAGCCCATCTCATGGCCGATCAGCAGGTTCTGCGGCTCGCCCACCAAGGTGCACACCCCGCCCAGGGCGGTACCTACCGCACCATGCATCAACAGGCTGCGCAGGAAGGCGCGGAACTGGTCGAGGTCGTTGCGGTGCAGCGCTGCGACCTGCTGGTCGCTGTCGAGTGCAGCGTCCTCGCGCGGGTTGGCCCCGGAGGCTACCCGGTGGTAGACCGCATAGAAGCCGACCGCGGCGCTGATGATCACGGCGGTCACCGTCAGCGCATCGAGAAACGCCGAGAGGAATGCCGACAGCACGCAGAACAGCAATGCCAGAATGGCCTTCGAGCGTACCCCGAGCAGGATCCGCGAGAACAGGAACAGCAGCAGTTCCTTCATGAAGTGGATGCCAGCGACCATGAACATCAGCAGCAGGATGACCGGGAAGTTGTGCTGCAACTCTTCGTACAAGGCTTGCGGGGTGGTCATCTGCAACAGCAGGGCTTCGACCAGCAGCAGCCCGCCGGGCATCAGCGGGTAGCATTTCAGGGCCATGCCCAGGGTGAAGATGAACTCGAGCACCAGTGCCCAGCCGGCTGCAACCGGGCCAAGGCTGACCAGCAGCAGCGGGTTGAGGACCAGGAACAGGCAGATGACCGCCTTGTACCACAGCGGCGACTGGCCCAGGAAGCCGTGGGCGAGGGCGCCAGTCAGGGAGCGCGACATGAATGTGTTTCCTTATGATTCGGCGATGGCGAACGGTGCCGCATCAGCGCGCCTTAGGCAAGGCATACAGTCCCGTTTTTGGCACAAGCGCGGCCATCGGGCTGGGTTACCATCCGTGGCATGAACCTTTTACTCCCAGGAGTGCCGCCCGTGACCGAGTACAGCGCATTCAAGGTCGAACTGACCGACAACATTGCCCACGTGCAAATCAACCGCCCGGAGAAGGTCAACGCGATGAACGCCGCCTTCTGGGCAGAGATCATCGACATCTTCCAGTGGGTCGAGGATACCGACGCGGTGCGGGTAGTGGTGCTCAGCGGCGCCGGCAAGCATTTTTCCGCCGGCATCGACCTGATGATGCTGGCCTCGCTGGCGGGCCAGATGGGCAAGGATGTGGGGCGCAACGCGCGCTTCCTGCGCAGCACCATCCTGCGCCTGCAGGCCTCGTTCAATGCCGTGGACAAGTGCCGCAAGCCGGTGCTGGCCGCCGTGCAGGGCTACTGCATCGGCGGTGCCATCGACCTCATCGCGGCCTGCGACATGCGTTACTGCAGCAACGACGCGCAATTCTCGATCAAGGAGATCGACATGGGCATGGCCGCCGATGTCGGCACACTGCAACGTTTGCCTCGTATCATCGGTGACGGCATGATGCGTGAGCTGGCCTTCACCGGGCGCAATGTCGAGGCCGCAGAGGCGCTGCGCATCGGCCTGGTCAACCGGGTCTATGATGATCAGGCTGCGCTGCTGGACGGGGTCTTTGCCATTGCCCGCGAGATTGCCGCAAAATCACCGATTGCCGTGGCCGGCACCAAGGAAATGCTCAGCTACATGCGTGACCATCGCATTGACGATGGCCTGGAATACATCGCCACCTGGAACGCCGCGATGCTGCAGTCCGAAGACCTGCGCGTGGCCGTGGCGGCGCACATGAGCAAACAGAAACCGACGTTCGCCGACTGATCAGGCCGGGGGACGCGCAGTAAAGGATCCCCCGACATGTCAGCACGCTGGACTACCGCAGTACTCGACCCGCAGATCACCGGGGGCCTGGCCGTGGCCCGCAGCCCGGAAGGGTTCCTGGTGGACACCAACGGCGCGCTGTTCTCCCGCGACTGGCTCAAGCGCCAGGACCTGGATGTGCTGTGCGAGCATGGCATCGGCCACTTCGATGGCCAGCCGGTGTTCCTGCTGGAGCTGCGCCGCGCCACCGAGGTGCCCGGCTGTGACTGGCGTGGCCTGCGTGCGTTCATGCTCGAAGGCGACTTCGACACCTACAAGGTGCTGGGCTACGCCGCCCAGATCGGCACCTGGGCGCGTGAGCACCGCTTCTGCGGCAGCTGCGGCCAGGCGATGACGCAGATCCGCTGGGAGCGGGCGATGTACTGCCAGCCCTGCGACCTGCGCAGCTACCCGCGCATTTCGCCGAGCATGATCGTGCTGGTGACCCGTGGTGACGAGATCCTGCTGGCGCGCTCGCCGCGCTTTGTCAGCGGGGTGTACAGCACCCTGGCAGGGTTCGCCGAACCGGGCGAGTCGGCGGAGGATTGCCTGGTGCGCGAAGTGCGTGAGGAAGTGGCGGTGGAGGTGCAGAACATCCAGTACATCGGCAGCCAGTGCTGGCCGTTCCCGCATTCGATGATGCTGGGCTTCCATGCCGAATACGCCGGGGGCGATATCGTCATGCAGCCGGACGAAATCGAGGATGCCAAGTGGTTCAGCGTCCACGACCTGCCGCCGCTGCCGGCCGGGCGCTCCATCGCCCGCTACCTCATCGACCTCTACGTTGCACGGCGGCTGGGCCGTGATATCCCTGCTTTCCCGTCCTAGCTGCAGTAGGCGGGCAAGCAGGGGTATCACAGCCCATCAGGCCTGGCCGAACCAGTGCTGCCACGCTAGGCGCACGGTCAAGGCCAGCACCACGGTGATGAACACCGGGCGGATGAACTTGCTGCCGCCACTGATCGCCGTGCGTGCACCGAAGAAGGCGCCGACCATCACCGACAGGCCCATGCACAAGCCGACGATATAGTCCACCTGCCCGGAAATGATGAACACCGTCAGCGCCGCGATGTTGCTGACGAAGTTCATGCTGCGCGCCACACCACTGGCGCGCACCAGGTCGATGGGGTACAGCAGCAGGGTACTGACGGTCCAGAACGCCCCGGTGCCCGGGCCGGCCACGCCGTCGTAGAAGCCCAGGGTGAAGCCTTGGGGCAGCTGCCATTTCTTCCTGATCGGGGCGTCGGCATCGAGTGGAGCCTTGGGCGTGCCGCCGAACAGCAGGTAAATGCCACAGGCGAAGACGATCACCGGCAGCATCTTGTTCAGCCATTCGGCCGGCATGTAGTGGGCGATCACTGCGCCGAGCAGGGCCCCGGTCAGGGTGGCGAACAATGCCGGGCGCCATTGCGCCGGGTGGAACAGCTTGCGCTTGTAGTAGGTGAAACCCGCCGTCGCCGAGCCGAATGTGGAACTGAGCTTGTTGGTGCCCAGCACCAGGTGCGGTGGCATGCCGGCGGTGAGCAATGCGGGGGTGGTGAGCAGCCCGCCGCCGCCGGCGATGGCATCGATGAAACCGGCGATGAGGGCGACCAGCGCCAGGATCAGCAGGGTGAGGGGTTCTACGGTAAGTTCGAAGGGCATTGAGGTTGGCAGGCAAGGAGGCAAAGGGGGCGGCAAAGGGCCGCGCCAGAAGGGCGACATGGTAATCCTGGGGAAGGTGTGTTGCCAGTGCCGACCCTTTCGCGGGCATGCCCACGAAAAGGCCGCTACTGGCCGACACATCAGCTACGGATAAACGCCAGCAGATCGGCATTGATCACATCGGCATGGGTGGTCGGCATGCCATGCGGGTAGCCTTTGTAGGTCTTCAGCGTGCCGTTGGGCAGCAGCTTGGCCGACAGCACCCCGGCGTTTTCATACGGCACGATCTGGTCATCGTCGCCATGCATCACCAGCACCGGCTGGCTGATGCCCTTCAGGTCCTCGGTGAAGTCGGTCTGGGAAAACGCCACGATGCCATCGTAATGGGCCTTGGCGCTGCCGATCATGCCCTGGCGCCACCAGTTGCCGATGATGCCTTCGCTGGCTTCGACACCGGGGCGGTTGTAGCCATAGAACGGCCCAGCCGGCACATCCCGGTAGAACTGTGCACGGTTGCTGGCGACCTGGGCCTGGAAGCCGTCGAACACCGACTTGGGCAGGCCGCCCGGGTTGGCCGCTGTCTGCACCATCAGTGGCGGTACGGCGGCGATCAGCACGGCCTTGGCCACCTGGTCGCCGGGGTGGCGGGCCATGTAGCGCACCACTTCGCCGCCACCGGTCGAATGGCCGACATGCACGGCGCCCTGGATACCCAGGTGGGCAGCCACTGCCGCCACATCGTCGGCATAGTGGTCCATGTCGTGGCCGTCCCAGACCTGGCTGGAGCGGCCGTGGCCACGGCGGTCGTGGGCGACCACGCGGTAACCATGGGCGAGGAAGAACAGCATCTGCGCGTCCCAGTCATCGGCGCTCAACGGCCAGCCGTGATGGAAGTGGATGACCGGCGCATCGCGCGGGCCCCAGTCCTTGTAGAAGATCTGTACGCCGTCCTTCGTGGTTACATAGCTCATCGTCGCGTCTCCTGTTGTGCAGGCACCGAAGGGAGCTATTGAGCATAGGAGGGATTTTGGCAGCTATCGGTAATTTGTGTCGCCTGTGCAGGCCTCTTCGCGGGTGAACCCGCGCCCACAGAGCCTGGACAGAGACCAAGCCCTGACCGCACAGGCGACAGCAAAAGCCTCAGACGCGGTCACGCATGCGGTACCAGGCCTTGGCGGCGGCTTCCAGCGGGGCAGCTAGCAGGTCACCGCCTGGGAAGCGGCCGTTGTCGATGCCCTGGTACAGTGCCAGCAGGTCGTCGTCACCGAGGATGGCGTCACTCACTGCTCGCGCGGCGGCCAGGGTAGGCAGCACGCCATGCCCGGAAAAACCTTGCAACCAGTAACGTTGGCCCTCACGGCCGACGTCCGGGGTGCGCCGCATGCTGCAGTCGATATGCCCGCCCCAGGCGTAATCGATGGCCACCCCGACCAGTTGCGGGAACACCCGCTCCAGGTAGGGGCGGGTGGCGCTGGCGACGTCCCTGGGAATACCGCCCAGGTAGGTGCAGCCGCCGCCGAACAGCAGGCGGTGGTCCGGGGTGAGGCGGAAGTAGTCGGGCACGAACTGGTTGTCGATCACGCAGCTGTTGCGTGGTAGCAGCGACCGGGCGAAGTCGGCATCCAAAGGCGCGGTGGCGACCTGGTAGGAGCCGACCGGCAACAAGCGCCGCGACAGGTTACGGTCGAGCTGGTCGATGTAGGCATTGCAGGCCAGCACCAGCACGTCGCAACGTACCTCGCCGCCGCCGGTGCGTGCCACGTAGCCGTTGCCACTCGGCGCGTAGCTCAGCACCTGGCTTTGCTCGAAGATGCACCCACCCGCAGCCTCGATGGCGTCGGCCAGGCCCAGGGCCAGCTTCAGTGGGTTGAGGTGGGCACCTTTGGCGTCATGCAACGCAGCCTGATAACGCGGGCTGTCGATCCATTGCGGCAGCTCGTCGCGGCCGATCAGGCGCAGGGCGTCGTAGCCCCATTTGTGTTCAGCCTCGTGCAAGGCCTGTTCAAGCATTTTCACCCGGCGTGGCATCACGGCGGCCCACAGGCTGCCTGGCCGGTAGTCGATGTCGAAGCCATGGCGCTGCGGTAGTTCGCGTATTTCTTCGGCGGCCCAGCACATGCTGGCCCACAGGCGTTGGCTGCGTTCGAGGCCCAGGGCCTTTTCCAACGGGGGCATGTCGCACGACCAACCGAGCAAGGCCTGGCCACCGTTACGCCCAGACGCGGCCCAGGCCACGCGGCTGGCTTCCAGCAGGGCTACGCGTTTGCCAGCCAAGGCCAGGCGCAGGGCGGTGTGGAGGCCGCTGAAGCCGGCGCCGATTATGAGCACCTCGGTGTCGTGGCGGCCTTGCAGGCTAGGGTGCAGTGGAATGCTGGCGGGGTAGGTCTGGGCGTAGTACGTGGCGATGTGCTGGGCGGACTGCTTGAACATGCCGGAGCCTAATGAAAATTATTGTGATGTTTTTCATGAAAATATATCAGGAATTTTTCATGCTATCAGGGAAACGCTGCCCGCCTGTCAGATCTACGCGTATCGCCGGGCATCGGCAATCCTTACAAATGGCCTTGGCCAATACGGCCAACCATTCAAGGAATCAACGATGAACCAAGCTCAACAACATTCGCCTCGCGGGCCTGTCACGCCACGACATGGTCATGTGTTTTCCCCCGCATCGCGGGCCTACTTTGCCTGGCAGGCAGGCATGCTGGATGACGGTGCGCTGAATCAGCGCGAAGCAGGCAAGTTCTTTCCGCAGACACAAGCTGGCCTGACGGATCCATTTGCCAAGGACGACCCAAAAAACCTGCTGCCGCCACCGGACGGCAAAATTGCCAGTGCCAACCAGGCGACCGGGAAGATACTTGATCAGCCCGGCGACCACTGGAGCAAACACGAAGTCCGTAGCGGGGATACCCTGGACATCTCCTGGTATTTTGCCGCCAATCATAGAACGCGTCGCTGGAACTATTTCATCACCAAACCCGATTGGGACAGTGCCAGGGTGCTGGCGCGCGATCAGTTCGAGGCGGAGCCTTTCCATACGGAACTGATCGAATTGCAGCCGTACTGGGCGTATGACGAAGAGATGAAACCCAGCAATCCGACCACCCACGCATTGCCGCTTCCCGCTCGCGAGGGTTATCACGTATTGCTCGCGGTGTGGGAAGTGGCCGACACCGGCAACGCCTTCTATCACGTGGTCGATCTGGACTTTCTGCCGGGCGACGGTGATGACCGGCCGAGCGTGCCGATGGGCCTCAAAGCCGCTGAGGTAACCGACAAGAAGGTTGCTTTGAGCTGGCAGCCATCGACGGGTGCGCACCCCATCGAGTGCTACCAGCTGAGCCGTAATGGCACCGACACGTTCGTCGTGCCTGCCGCCACTACGCACTGGGATGACGACCAGGTGACGGCGGATACGACCTACCACTATTCCATCGTCGCAGTTGACAGCGAGGGTGCGCGCTCCAGGCCTTCAGCCCCCGTCGTCGTGCGCACACTGGGTGAAGGTGGCGTGCCCAGCACGCCGCAAAATCTGCACTCGATGGGGCAGGCTGTCGACAGCATCCGCCTGATGTGGGGGGCCTCAAGCGGTGCGAGCCCGATCGATCGCTACGAGCTCTACCGTGACGGTCAGCAGGTGGCCACCATCGCCGGTGACAGGACTGAACATACCGATGGTGGCCTGCTGCCGGACACCCTGTATGTTTACCAGGTCGTAGCAGTTGATGGGGAGGGCAAGGTTTCCGCTCCGAGTAACGACCTTGCGGTCAGGACTGCCGAAAAAAGTAATTACCCTGCCTGGCGACTGCACCAGGATTACGCCAGTGGCGACCTTGTCAGCCATGTCGGCGCTGACTGGCGCTGCAGGCAAGCGCACCAGTCGCTCTCCGGGGACTGGGCGCCAGGGGCGGCCGCTGCGCTTTGGCAGCAACATGAATAACTGAGCGCGGGGTTGCAACCGGCAAGGCGGCGGCTCATTTCGCCGCCGTCTTGCGCCGGCCCTGCCTTGGTTTGCCTTCGCTGGCCTTGGCCGGGCCAGCTGCGCTTTTGCCTTTGCCGCCACCGCTGCGGCGTTTCTTCTTCCACGGCGCCGCCTTGCCCACTGGCGGCCCGCTGATGCTGATGCGCATGCCACTGCAGCGCTCCACCAGCTTGCCCATCCACGCCGACTGGCGGGCGACGAACTCTTCCAGGGGCATTTCGCCGCTCTGCACCATGTCCAGCGCCTGCTCCCAGATTGCCGTGGTGCCAGGGTCGGCTATCGCGCGGGGCACGGCGTCGATCAGGCTGAAGGCTGCCGGCGTGGCGGCCAGGGCCTTGCCGTTTTTTACCAGGTAGCCACGCTCGAGCAGGCCCTGGATGATGCTGGCGCGGGTCGCCTCGGTGCCGATGCCGGTGGTTTCCTTGAGCTTCTGTTTCAGCCGCGGGTCATCCACCAGCTTGGCCACGTTCTTCATCGCCTTGATCAGGTCGCCTTCGGTGAACGGCTTGGGCGGCTGGGTCCACAGGTCTTTCAGGTGCAGGCCTCGTACCGCACAGTCCTGGCCCTCGCGCAGCGCTGGCAGTACCTGGGCCGGCGGCGCCTCGCGGCCTTTGGCCGGGGCCAGTGCCTCGGGCAGGGCGCGGCGCCAGCCGGGTTCGACGATCTGCTTGCCTACCGCGCGCAGGGCATGGCCGGCGCAGTCGAAGTCGGCCTGGGTACGGTCGTATTCGTGATTGGGCAGGAACTGCGCCAGGTAGCGAGCGCGGATCAGCGTGTACACCGCCTTGTGCTTGGCCGGCAGGCGCGATGGGTCGCTGGCGGCGGCGGTCGGGATGATGCCGTGGTGGGCGCTGACCTTGGCATCGTTCCAGGCCCGCGAGCGGCGCTGCGGCTGCAGGTGGGGCTGCAGCGCTGCCAGGCTGGCATCGGTCCGTTGCAGGGCGGCAAGGATGGCTGGCGCCTCGCCGTGCTGGCTTTGCGGCAGGTAGCCGCAGTCGCTGCGCGGGTAGGTGATCAGCTTGTGGGTTTCGTACAGGGCCTGGGCAATGTCGAGGGTTTCCTGGGCGCCGAGGCCGAACTTTTTCGAGCACAGTTCCTGCAGGGTGCCCAGGTCGAAGGGCAGCGGCGCGGCTTCGCGCACGCGCTCGGTGATCACTTTTACGGCCCGGGCGCTACCGGCCTGGTTGATGTCGGCAGCGGCCTGCCGTGCCAGGTCCTGTTTCAGGCAGCGGCCCTGGTCGTCACAGGCGTCTTCGGGCGCGCGCCACTGGGCGTTGAAGCCTTGGCCAGCCTGTTCCAGTTGCACGTCGATAGCCCAGAACGGCACCGGTACGAAGTCGGCGATGCTGCGGTCGCGGTCGACCACCAGGCGCAAGGTGGGTGTTTGCACCCGGCCCACCGGTAGCACGCCCTGGTAGCCGGCTTGGCGGCCCAGCAAGGTGAACAGCCGGCTCATGTTCATGCCGATCAGCCAGTCGGCGCGGGAGCGCCCCAGCGCCGAGTGGTACAGGTTGAAGGTTTCGTGGCCCGGCAGCAGACGCGCCAGGGCCTTGCGGATGGAGGCGTCGTCCAGTGCCGACAACCACAGGCGCTGCACCGGGCCGCGGTAGCGGCAATGCTCGACCAGTTCGCGGGCAATCATCTCGCCCTCGCGGTCGGCGTCGGTGGCGATCACCAGTTCCCGCGCTTCGCCAAGCAGGCGCTTGACCGCCTTGAACTGGCTGGCGGTCTTGGGCTTGACCAGCATCTTCCATTGTTCCGGAATGATCGGCAGGTCGGCCAGGTTCCAGCGCTTGTAGCGTTCGTCGTAGCTGTCGGGCGGGGCAGTTTCCAGCAGGTGGCCGATGCACCAGGTCACGCAGACGTCGGTACCTTGCCAGCAGCCGTCGCCCTTGCGGTTGGCGCCGAGCACTTTGGCGATGTCTTTGGCCTGGGAGGGTTTTTCGCAGAGGAACAGGCGCATGGCCGGGAACGCTTCATCGGGAGTGATGGGCGATAGGATGCGCAAGCGGGGGCGCGGAGGCAAGTTTTATCTGGATGGATGTACAGGTTTTTGTCAGGGGAGATGTGTTTTGCTGTGCCGGCCTCTTCGCGGGCTTGCCCGCTCCCACAGGTACTGCGCAGATACTCAATATCTGTGGGGTCCTTGTGGGAGCGGGCAAGCCCGCGAAGAGGCCGGTGCAGGTCAAGCATCAGGCGCGCGAATCGCGCACCATGTCCACGTGCGGGATGCCGGCTTCGAGGAATTCCTCGCTGACCACGCGAAAGCCCAGCCGCTCGTAGAACGGCGTGGCATGTACCTGGGCGCTGAGCATCTGCTGCTTCAGGTCGCGGTTCTGCGCTTCGGCGATGACTGCGTTCATCAGCGCGTCACCCACCTTCAGCCCGCGCCAGTCCTTCAGTACCGAGACCCGGCCAATGGTGCCGTCTGGCAGCAGGCGGGCAGTGCCGATCGGGTAGTCGCCTTCCAGCGCCAGGAAGTGCACGGCGGTCGGGTCGTCCGAGTCCCACTCGAGCTCCGGCGGTACGTGCTGTTCGGCAATGAACACCGCTTCGCGGATACGGCGGATGTCGGCGTTGTCCTTGTGCCAGTCGGCGAGGCGCACATGAACCTTATTCATTGGCGAATCCCAGGCTTCCTTGTTTGACCAGCTGCTGTACCAGCATCAGGCCGTCTTCATCCTGCAGCCACTCGGCCAGGTTGTCGATGTGCAGCGCATCGGCGGCGCAGACCAGCTTCAGCAGCTCGCGCAGCTTGCCCGGCAGCGGGCAGCTGCGGCCGCTGGCGAACAGCAGCAGGTCGTCTTCGAACTCGGACCAGGCCAGGCGGGCGCTCGGGTTGCGGATCAGGATGGCGCCTTGCTCAAGGGCGTCGATCAGTTCCTCTTCGCTGAGGTCTTCGCCGACGATCTGTTCCGGGTAGCGCGGCTCGGTCATGAACTGGCCGAACCAGGTCAGCAGCAGGTCCTTGTCGCTCATGTGCTTGTCGAGCAGGGCCTTGAGGCGGTCGAGCGCGTCGTGCTGGATCTGGTGCGGGTCGCTGACCGGCTGGGCGTCGGCATCGCTGTAACGCTCTTCATCCGGCAGGAACTGGCCGAGGAAGTCGGTGAAGTGGGTCAGCACCTCGGCGGCGCTGGGGGCACGGAAGCCGACCGAATAGGTCAGGCAGTCGTCCACCGCCACACCGTAGTGGGCCAGCCGCGGTGGCAGGTAGAGCATGTCGCCCGGCTCCAGGGTCCACTCTTCGCTCTGCTCGAAGGCAGCGAGGATGCGCAGGTCGGCGTGCTCCAGCAGCGGGCTGTCGCTGCTGCACATCTGGCCGATCTTCCAGTTGCGCTGGCCATGCCCCTGCAGCAGGAACACGTCGTAGTTGTCGAAATGCGGGCCGACACTGCCACCGGGGGCAGCGAAGCTGATCATCACGTCATCGATGCGCCAGCTCGGCAGGAAACGGAAGTTTTCCAGCAGTTCGGCAACTTCCGGGACGAACTGGTCCACGGCCTGCACCAGCAGGGTCCAGTCCTTTTCCGGCAGCTCGGCAAAGGTGTCTTCGTTGAACGGGCCGCGGCGCAGCTCCCACGGGTGCGCCCCGTGTTCCAGCACGATACGCGACTCGACTTCCTCTTCCAGGGCCAGGCCGGCCAGCTCGTCGGGGTCGATCGGGCTGATGAAGTCCGGGAAGGCCTGGCGCACCAGCAGCGGCTTCTTCTGCCAGTAGTCGCGCATGAATTCGCGGGCCGAGATGCCGCCGAGCAGCTGCAGTGGAGTATCAGGATTCATGTTCAACCTATTGAAAAAATGTCGTTTTCGTCCGCGAATAAAAACGCCCGGCCAGGCCGGGCGTTGATCGCGACGGTCAGCTTAGATGCGTTTGGCCTGCGCTGCCGCGTTGCCGATGTAGGTAGCCGGGGTCAGCTGCTTGAGCTCGGCCTTGGCTTCGGCGGGCATGTCCAGGCCGTCGATGAAGGTCAGCAGCGCTTCCGGGGTAATGCCCTTGCCACGGGTCAGCTCCTTGAGCTTCTCGTAGGGGTTTTCGATGTTGAAACGGCGCATTACGGTCTGGATCGGCTCGGCCAGCACTTCCCAGCAGGCGTCCAGGTCGGCGGCGATGCGGGCTTCGTTGACTTCCAGCTTGCCGATGCCTTTCAGGCTGGCTTCGTAGGCGATGACGCTGTGGGCAAAGCCCACGCCCAGGTTGCGCAGCACGGTGGAGTCGGTCAGGTCACGCTGCCAGCGCGAGATCGGCAGCTTGCTGGCCAGGTGCTGGAACAGCGCGTTGGCGATGCCCAGGTTGCCTTCGGAGTTTTCGAAGTCGATCGGGTTGACCTTGTGCGGCATGGTCGACGAGCCGATTTCGCCGGCGACGGTCTTCTGCTTGAAGTAGCCCAGCGAGATATAGCCCCACACGTCACGGTCGAAGTCGATCAGGATGGTGTTGAAGCGGGCGATGGCGTCGAACAGCTCGGCGATGTAGTCGTGTGGCTCGATCTGGGTGGTGTACGGGTTGAACTGCAGGCCCAGTTCGTCTTCGATGAAGGCGCGGGCGTTCTGCTCCCAGTCGATCTGCGAGTAGGCCGACAGGTGGGCGTTGTAGTTGCCCACGGCACCGTTGATCTTGCCCAGCAGCGGCACGGCGGCAACCTGGGCGATCTGGCGCTCCAGGCGGTACACCACGTTGGCCAGCTCTTTGCCCAGGGTGGTCGGCGATGCCGGCTGGCCGTGGGTACGCGACAGCATCGGCACGTCGGCATGGGCGTGGGCGAGGGCGCGGATGGCGTCGGCGATCTGGCGCATCAGCGGCAGCAGCACGTCGTCGCGGCCGGCACGCAGCATCAGGGCGTGGGACAGGTTGTTGATGTCCTCGCTGGTGCAGGCGAAGTGAATGAACTCGCTTACCTTGGCCAACTCAGGCAGCTTGGCGGCCTGCTCCTTGAGGAGATATTCGATCGCCTTGACGTCGTGGTTGGTGGTGCGCTCGATTTCCTTGACGCGTTCGGCGTGCTCAAGCTTGAAATCGGTGGCCAGGCTGTCCAGCAGGGCGTTGGCTTCGGCGGAGAACGCCGGCACTTCGCCGATCTGCGGGTGGGCGGCCAGGCGCTGCAGCCAGCGCACTTCGACCAGGGCGCGGAAACGGATCAGGCCGAATTCGCTGAAAATGGGGCGCAAGGCCTGGGTTTTGCCGGCATAACGGCCGTCTACAGGGGAAACCGCAGTGAGCGAAGAGAGCTGCATGGGGTGTTCTCGGACAGTCAGGCTTTTGGAAGGGCGCATATCATACATGAAAAATGCGCCCGAGTCGGGTGGCTGACCAAAGGTCGGCCGTACAAAAGTGCTTGATGCGATCCCTGTGGGAGCGGGTTTACCCGCGAATGCGGCAGTGAGGCCAACATCGCATTCGCGGGTGAACCCGCTCCCACAGGGTTTGGTGTCGCCTGTCAGGAGGGCGAACGCATCATGTCGTACAGTTCGTTGAGCAACTTGCGCCGGCTGAACACCAGTTGCCAGCGGTGGCCGCCCAGCTGGCGCCACAGGCGGGCGGCGCGGATACCGGCGAGCAGCAGGGCGCGGATCTTCGAGGCGTTGCTGGCCTGCTGCAGGAAGCGCATGTCGCCATGCACCTGGATACGCTGGCGCAAGGTGCTCAGGGTGTCCTGGTACAAGGCTCCGCTGGAAGCGATGACGTTTTCGTGAACCAGGCCGAAGTGCTCGGCCTGGGCTTGGATTTGCGGCAGGCGGTTGCCGATGGTGTCGAGCAGGTCGGCGCGTTTGTTCAACTGGCGCTCCAGGCCGAGTATCGACAGGGCATAGCGCAGCGGCTCGCGCTGCAGGCTGCTGGGGTCGCGTTCCAGGGCGCCAACCAGCGCACGGTAGCCGTCGCGCAGGTTGAGGTCGTCGCCGCCGAACACCTCCAGGGTGTCCTTGGGGTCACGTACCAGCAGGCTGCCCAGCATGCAACCGATGTTGGCCTCGCTGGCCTGGCCGGTGCGGGCGATGCGGTCCACCAGCACCGCGGCCTGGAACACGCCACCCAGCGCGATCAGCTGCTCCTGCAGGTTGCTCATGCGCGCGGGCTCCACGGCTCGGCGGTCTCGATCACGCCACCACCCAGGCACACCTCGCCATCGTAGAACACCACCGACTGGCCGGGCGTGACGGCGCGCTGCGGTTCGTCGAACACGGCGCGGTAACCGCTTGCGCTGCGCTCCAGGGTGCAGCGCTGGTCGCCCTGGCGGTAGCGAACCTTGGCGGTGAGCTGGCGTGGGCTGGCGAGGTCGATGGGGTTGACCCAGAAGATCTCCGAGGCCAGCAGGGCCCGCGAGAACAGCCAGGGGTGGTCGTTGCCCTGGCCAACCACCAGCACGTTGCGCGCCAGGTCCTTGTGCAGCACGTACCACGGCTCGTCGCCAGCATCCTTCAGGCCGCCGATACCCAGGCCCTGGCGCTGGCCGATGGTGTGGTACATCAGGCCGTGGTGGCGGCCGATCACCTCGCCATCAGTGGTTTCGATGTTGCCCGGCTGGGCTGGCAGGTACTGCTTGAGGAAGTCGCTGAAACGGCGCTCGCCGATGAAGCAGATGCCGGTGGAATCTTTTTTCTTGGCGGTGGCCAGGCCGTGCTTTTCGGCGATGGCGCGCACTTCGGGTTTTTCCAGTTCGCCGACCGGGAACAGGGTACGGGCGATTTCCTTGCCGCCGACGGCGTGCAGGAAGTAGCTCTGGTCCTTGTTCGGGTCCAGGCCCTTGAGCAGTTCGGTGCGTTCGCCGGTGTCGCGGCGGCGCACATAGTGGCCGGTGGCGATCAGGTCGGCACCCAGCGACAGGGCGTAGTCGAGGAACGCCTTGAACTTGATTTCGCGGTTGCAGAGGATGTCCGGGTTGGGCGTGCGGCCAGCCTTGTATTCCTCGAGGAAGTGCTCGAACACGTTGTCCCAGTATTCGGCGGCGAAGTTGGCAGTGTGCAGCTTGATGCCAATACGGTCGCACACGGCCTGGGCGTCGGCCAGGTCTTCACGGGCAGTGCAGTATTCGGTGCCGTCGTCTTCTTCCCAGTTCTTCATGAACAGCCCTTCCACCTGGTAGCCCTGCTCCATGAGCAGAAGGGCGGAGACGGAAGAGTCCACGCCGCCGGACATGCCGACGATGACGCGGGTCTTGGCGGGGTCTTTGAGTGCTGGGCTGGTCATGGTTACCGGTGTGTATCAGGGGGGAAAAGCGCCGATTCTATCAAACCTGCGGCGCCACGTCAGTCGCGCAGCAGGTCAAGGCTGTGCAGTGGGCCCTTGAGGTAGTCGTCGAGGCAGCGTGGTACCAGTTCGCTGCGCCAGCGGGCCGGGTCGGCCAGCAGTTGCTCGCGGGTCAGCCATACGGCGCGGACGATGTCGCTGTCCAGGGCCAGGTCGGCGTGGTGGCGCACGGGGCGGGCGGCGAAGCAGATGCGCTGGTAGGTCACGCCGTTGCTGGGCGCGGTGTACAGGTAGATGCCGACCACCCCGGTCAGCTCGACTTCCCAGGCGGTTTCTTCCAGGGTTTCGCGCAGGGCGGCCTGGGGCAAGGTTTCGTTGGCTTCGAGGTGGCCGGCGGGTTGGTTGAAGACGTGCTGGTTGGCTTTGAACTCTTCGACGAAGAGGAACTTGCCTTCGTGTTCGACGATGGTGGCGACGGTGATGTGGGGTTGCCAGGTCATGAACAGCTCCTTAGAGGCCTGCACAGCCCTTGTGGGAGCGGGTTTACCCGCGAATGCGTCAGTGGATTCGCCATCGCATTCGCGGGTAAACCCGCTCCCACAGGGTCCGCGCTGGCGGCCAGAAATCGTTTATCCAGAAAGCACAAACCCCGGTGCGTGGCCGGGGTTTGTGCGGTTACTTCAAGCGAACCTTACAGGGCGGCAATGGCGTTGTTCAGGGTCTGGCTTGGGCGCATCACCTTGGCGGTCAGCTCGGCATCCGGGGCGTAGTAGCCACCGATGTCGGCCGGCTTGCCCTGAACGGCGTTGAGCTCGGCGACGATGGTCTCCTCGTTCTCGGTCAGGGTCTTGGCCAGTGGTGCGAAGCGCGCCTGCAGGGCAGCGTCGTCGGTCTGCGCAGCCAGGGCCTGGGCCCAGTACAGGGTCAGGTAGAAGTGGCTGCCACGGTTGTCGATACCACCGACCTTGCGCGAAGGCGACTTGTTGGTGTCGAGGAACTTGCCGGTAGCCTGGTCCAGGGTGTTGGCCAGCACTTTGGCGCGCGGGTTGTCGTAGGTGTTGCCCAGGTGCTCCAGGGAAGCGGCCAGGGCCAGGAATTCACCCAGCGAGTCCCAACGCAGGAAGTTCTCTTCCACCAGCTGCTGCACGTGCTTCGGAGCCGAACCGCCGGCGCCGGTTTCGAACAGGCCACCGCCGTTCATCAGCGGCACGATCGACAGCATCTTGGCGCTGGTGCCCAGTTCCATGATCGGGAACAGGTCGGTCAGGTAGTCACGCAGCACGTTGCCGGTCACCGAGATGGTGTCCTTGCCTTCGCGGATGCGGGCCAGGGAGAACTTGATGGCGTCGACCGGGGCCAGGATGCGGATGTCCAGGCCGGAGGTGTCGTGGTCCTTCAGGTACTTCTGCACCTTCTCGATCATCACGCCGTCGTGGGCGCGGGCCGGGTCCAGCCAGAACACTGCCGGGGTGTTGCTCAGGCGGGCGCGGTTGACGGCCAGCTTGACCCAGTCCTGGATCGGGGCGTCCTTGACCTGGCACATGCGGAAGATGTCACCGGCTTCGACGTTCTGCTCGAGGACCACCTTGCCTTTGCTGTCGACCACGCGGACAACACCGTCGGCCTTGATCTGGAAGGTCTTGTCGTGGGAGCCGTACTCTTCGGCCTTCTGTGCCATCAGGCCAACGTTCGGCACGCTGCCCATGGTGGTCGGGTCGAAGGCACCGTTGGCCTTGCAGTCTTCGATGGTGGCCTGGTAGATACCGGCGTAGCAGCGGTCCGGGATGATTGCCTTGGCGTCCTGCAGTTCGCCGGCGGCGTTCCACATCTTGCCCGAGTCACGGATCATGGCCGGCATCGAGGCGTCGACGATGACGTCGCTCGGCACGTGCAGGTTGGTGATGCCCTTGTCGGAGTTGACCATGGCCAGGGCCGGACGCTGGGCGTACAGGGCCTGGATGTCGGCTTCGATCTCGGCCTGCTTCTCGACTGGCAGGTCCTTGATGCGGGCGTACAGGTCGCCGATGCCGTTGTTGGCGTTGAAGCCTACTTCGGCAAGGGCAGCGGCGTGCTTGGCCAGCACGTCGCCGTAGAACTCTTCGACGATGACGCCGAACATGATCGGGTCGGAGACCTTCATCATGGTGGCTTTCAGGTGCACCGACAGCAGTACGCCAGAGGCCTTGGCATCGGCGATCTGCTCGGCGATGAAGGCTTTCAGGGCCTTGCGGCTCATGGTGGCGCAGTCGATGACTTCAGCTGCCTTGACGGCGGTCTTTTCCTTCAGCACGGTGGTGCTGCCGTCTTTACCGACCAGCTCGATGCGCAGGGTGTCGTCGGCCTCGATCAGCGCGGCTTTTTCGCTGCCGTAGAAGTCGCCTTGGGTCATGTGGGCGACGTGCGACTTGGAGTCGGCAGCCCAGGCGCCCATCTTGTGCGGGTGCTTGCGTGCGTAGTTCTTCACCGACAGCGGTGCGCGGCGGTCGGAGTTGCCTTCGCGCAGGACCGGGTTCACGGCGGAGCCCTTGATGCGGTCGTAGCGGGCGCGGGATTCTTTCTCTTCCGCGGTGGCCGGCTCGTCGGCATAGTCAGGGATGTTGTAGCCCTTGGCTTGCAGTTCCTTGATCGCGGCTTTCAGCTGCGGTACCGAGGCGCTGATGTTCGGCAGCTTGATGATGTTGGCTTCGGGGGTGGTAGCCAGCTGGCCCAGTTCCGCCAGGTGATCGCCTACTTGCTTCTCTGCGCCCAGTTGCTCCGGGAAGGCGGCGAGGATACGGCCAGCCAGGGAGATGTCGCGGGTTTCGACGGCGATGTCAGCCGAAGCGGTGAAGGCTTCGATGATCGGCAGCAGCGAGTAGGTGGCGAGGGCGGGGGCTTCGTCGGTGAAGGTATAGATGATCTTGGAACGGGTGGGCATGCGGGTTAACTCTCTGTGTGCTGAGCGTGCTCGAGTCTCGTGGTGCGCAGGGTAGGCGCATCGCCCTGGCAGCGCCATGAGCGGAAAGTCGAGAGGCTGCGAGCGGTGATGGTGGATGCATCAGTCGAGCGTCAAGTGCTGAACTGCGGTAACAGCCCAGGCTTAGTGGCCGTTCATGGCCGAGGGCGGTCCGCATTTTTCCAAGGGATCGCCCCGATGACCCTTCGGTCGCGGCGCAGTATACCAAACCATTCGGGCTAATCAGCAAGGCCAAGTGATATCGGCCCATTTATAAGACCAAAGACGTACCCGCAATGTGGTCGGTTGTCGCATGCCTTGCACCTCGGCAGATGTGGTTTAGTCTCATTGGATCGCAGATGACCAAACACACATACCCGACAGCGGAGTAGTGCAAGCATGGGATACCAGAAAATCAAGGTTCCGACCGACGGCGCCAAAATCACCGTCAATGCCGACCATTCGCTCAACGTGCCTGACAACCCGATCATTCCCTATATCGAAGGCGATGGCATCGGCGTGGATGTCTCGCCGGTCATGATCAAGGTGGTCGACGCCGCCGTGCAGAAGGCCTACGGCGGCAAGCGCAAGATCGCCTGGATGGAGGTGTACGCTGGCGAGAAGGCCACCCAGGTGTACGACCAGGACACCTGGTTGCCGCAGGAAACCCTCGATGCCGTGCGTGATTACGTGGTGTCGATCAAGGGGCCGCTGACCACGCCGGTGGGTGGCGGTATCCGTTCGCTCAACGTAGCCTTGCGCCAGCAGCTCGACCTGTACGTGTGCCTGCGCCCGGTGCTGTGGTTCCAGGGCGTGCCAAGCCCGGTGAAGAAGCCTGGCGACGTCGATATGGTGATCTTCCGCGAGAACTCCGAGGACATCTATGCCGGCATCGAGTGGAAGGCCGGTTCGCCCGAGGCGAACAAGGTGATCAAGTTCCTCAAGGAGGAAATGGGCGTCACCAAGATCCGCTTCGACCAGGACTGCGGTATCGGCGTCAAGCCGGTGTCCCGCGAGGGGACCAGGCGCCTGGTGCGCAAGGCCTTGCAATACGTGGTGGACAATGACCGCGAATCGCTGACCCTGGTGCACAAGGGCAACATCATGAAGTTCACCGAAGGCGCCTTCAAGGATTGGGGCTACGAGGTGGCGCGTGACGAGTTCGGTGCCGAATTGCTCGATGGTGGCCCGTGGATGAAGTTCCGCAACCCCAAGAGCGGCCGCGAGGTCATCGTCAAGGACGCCATCGCCGACGCCATGCTGCAGCAGATCCTGTTGCGCCCGGCCGAGTACGACGTGATTGCCACCCTCAACCTCAACGGTGACTACCTGTCCGACGCCCTGGCGGCAGAGGTGGGCGGCATCGGTATCGCGCCGGGGGCCAACCTGTCCGACACGGTGGCCATGTTCGAGGCTACCCATGGCACCGCGCCCAAGTATGCCGGGCAGGACAAGGTCAACCCAGGGTCGGTGATCCTCTCGGCAGAAATGATGCTGCGGCACATGGGCTGGACCGAAGCGGCCGACCTGATCATCAAGGGCACCAACGGCGCGATTGCCGCCAAGACGGTGACCTACGACTTCGAGCGGTTGATGGAGGGCGCCACCCTGGTCAGCAGTTCAGGCTTTGGCGATGAAATGATCAAGCATATGTGAGGCAACGCAAAACCGGCCGCTTCCGTAAGGAGGCGGCCGGTTTTTTGCCTGCCGACAGGCGCCGCGGCACTCAGGCGCCGGCAGGGCTGCCGGCGGAATGGGCGCTGGCGGCGGAGGGGCTGGGGGCTTTGCTGCTGATGTTCACTGCGTGCAGGCCTTTGGGGCCCTGGACGATCTCGAAACTTACCGCCTGGCCGGCCTTCAGGGTCTTGTAACCGTCCATCTGGATGGCCGAAAAATGAGCGAACAAGTCTTCGCTCTTGCCCTCTTCATTGATGAACCCATAGCCCTTGGCATTGTTGAACCACTTGACTTTACCGCTTGCCATCCCTATGTCCCTCTGCAAAGGACTCCATCACTGGAGTATCATCCACTTCATCCGCATACGAACCTTGCGAAAAATCTGGTTGACTGCGCGGATCTTTATCGACCACGGTGGGTTCTTATTGTTTGTAACACCGTTTTGCCGTTAGTCAAGGTCACGCGGCGCGTGCTCCGGTGGCGGCTTTTGCAGTCAATCCACAACCTTAACCTGTCGCTCATGATGAAATTCTTTCCATGCATGCACCTAGTGAGATTCGACTAACATTCAATCAGGATCGCCCGCAATCGAATGAGGACGACGGCTCAGGTCTTGCGGTTCAGGAAGCCAAGCCGATCCTGCAGGCGCCACCGATGTACAAGGTGGTTTTGTTCAACGATGACTACACGCCGATGGATTTCGTCGTCGAAGTGCTCGAGACGTTCTTCAATCTGAACCGCGAGCTGGCGACCAAGATCATGCTGACCGTCCATACCGAAGGGCGGGCAGTGTGCGGATTGTTTACCCGTGACATCGCCGAAACAAAGGCTATGCAGGTCAACCAATACGCCAGGGAAAGCCAGCATCCGCTACTCTGTGAAATCGAGAAGGACGGTTAAAAGCCGACCACTTGGGTATGAGGTGAAGCTATGTTAAACCGCGAGCTCGAAGTCACCCTCAATCTTGCCTTCAAGGAGGCCCGTTCGAAGCGTCATGAGTTCATGACCGTCGAGCATCTGCTGCTGGCACTCCTTGACAATGAGGCTGCCGCGACCGTTCTGCGCGCCTGTGGCGCCAATCTCGACAAGCTCAAGCACGACCTGCAAGAGTTCATCGATTCCACCACCCCACTGATTCCGGTCAACGACGAAGACCGCGAAACCCAGCCGACCCTGGGCTTCCAGCGCGTGCTGCAGCGTGCCGTGTTCCATGTGCAAAGCTCTGGCAAGCGTGAAGTCACCGGCGCCAACGTGCTGGTAGCGATCTTCAGCGAACAGGAAAGCCAGGCTGTGTTCCTGCTCAAGCAGCAGAGCGTGGCCCGCATCGATGTGGTCAACTACATCGCCCACGGCATCTCCAAGGTGCCGGGCCATGGTTCGCATGCCGAAAACGACCAGGAAATGCAGGACGATGAAGGCGGCGATAGCGCTTCTTCGAGCAACCCGCTGGATGCCTATGCCAGCAACCTGAACGAGCTGGCCCGTGCCGGCCGTATCGACCCGCTGGTCGGTCGCGAGCAGGAAGTGGAGCGCGTGGCGCAGATCCTGGCGCGCCGGCGCAAGAACAACCCGCTGCTGGTGGGTGAAGCCGGCGTGGGCAAGACTGCCATCGCCGAAGGCCTGGCCAAGCGTATCGTCGATGGCCAGGTGCCCGACCTGCTAGCGCAGAGCGTGGTGTACTCCCTCGACCTGGGTGCGCTGCTGGCCGGTACCAAGTACCGTGGCGACTTCGAGAAGCGCTTCAAGGCGCTGCTCGGCGAGCTGCGCAAGCGCCCACAGGCGATCCTGTTCATCGACGAGATCCACACCATCATCGGTGCCGGTGCGGCATCGGGCGGGGTGATGGATGCGTCCAACCTGCTCAAGCCGCTGCTGTCGTCGGGCGAAATCCGCTGCATCGGCTCGACCACGTTCCAGGAATTCCGCGGCATCTTCGAGAAGGACCGCGCCCTGGCACGGCGCTTCCAGAAGGTCGATGTCAGCGAGCCGTCGGTGGAAGACACCGTGGGCATCCTGCGCGGCCTGAAAGGGCGCTTCGAAAGCCACCACAACATCGAGTACAGCGACGAAGCCCTGCGCGCCGCCGCCGAACTGGCGTCGCGCTATATCAATGACCGGCACATGCCGGACAAGGCCATCGACGTCATCGACGAAGCCGGTGCCTACCAGCGCCTGCAACCGGAAGCCAACCGGGTCAAGCGTATCGACGTGCCGCAGGTCGAGGACATCGTCGCCAAGATCGCGCGGATTCCGCCAAAACACGTCACCAGTTCCGACAAGGAGCTGCTGCGCAACCTCGAGCGCGACCTGAAACTGACCGTGTTCGGCCAGGATGCGGCCATCGATTCGCTGGCCACCGCCATCAAGCTGTCGCGTGCCGGCCTCAAGTCGCCAGACAAGCCGGTCGGTTCGTTCCTGTTCGCCGGCCCGACCGGCGTCGGCAAGACCGAAGCGGCGCGGCAACTGGCCAAGGCGCTGGGCGTGGAGCTGGTGCGCTTCGACATGTCCGAATACATGGAGCGCCACACCGTGTCGCGCCTGATCGGTGCACCACCCGGTTATGTTGGCTTCGACCAGGGTGGTTTGCTGACCGAGGCGATCACCAAGCAACCGCACTGCGTATTGCTGCTCGACGAAATCGAGAAGGCCCACCCGGAAGTCTTCAACCTGCTGCTGCAGGTGATGGACCACGGTACCCTGACCGACAACAACGGGCGCAAGGCCGACTTCCGTAACGTGATCCTGATCATGACCACCAACGCCGGTGCCGAAACGGCCGCGCGGGCCTCGATCGGCTTCACTCACCAGGACCACGCGTCCGATGCCATGGAGGTCATCCGCAAGAGCTTCACGCCGGAGTTCCGCAACCGCCTGGACACCATCATCCAGTTCGGCCGCCTGAGCCACGAGACGATCAAGAGCATCGTCGACAAGTTCCTTATCGAACTGCAGGCACAGCTGGAAGACAAGCGAGTACTGCTGGAAGTCAGCGATGCCGCGCGCGGCTGGCTGGCGGCCTCGGGCTACGATGTGCAGATGGGCGCGCGGCCGATGGCGCGGCTGATCCAGGACAAGATCAAGCGGCCACTGGCCGAGGAGATCCTGTTTGGCGAGCTGGCCGAGCATGGCGGCGTGGTGCACGTCGACCTGCGCGATGGCGAACTGGTGTTCGACTTCGAGACCACGGCTGAGGTGGCTTGAACCGCTGGGGCCGCTTTGCGGCCTATCGCGGCTGAAGCCGCTCCTACGGGAGGTTGCGATTCGCCTGTAGGAGCGGCTTCAGCCGCGATGGCCGCGACGCGGTTTCGATAGGCACAAAAAAGCCCGGCACATGGCCGGGCTTTTTCATGGCTTGAGCTTAGCGCGCACGGTAGGTGATGCGGCCCTTGCTCAGGTCGTACGGCGTCAGTTCGACGCGGACCTTGTCGCCAGTCAGAATACGGATGTAGTTCTTGCGCATCTTTCCGGAGATGTGCGCGGTTACGACGTGCCCGTTTTCCAACTCCACGCGGAACATGGTGTTGGGCAGGGTGTCGACGACAGTACCTTCCATTTCGAAGCTGTCTTCTTTCGACATGCAGTAGAGCCCTCGGATCCAGTGTTGGCCCGACGCATAACCGCACCGGGCAAAAAAGTGGCGTGGATTATGCCCGAAAATTGTGTGTCAAGCCAATGCCTTTCAGTTGAGGGTGACCCAGCGTTGGTTGATCAGCAGTTCGATGGGCCGATATTGCGTCTTGTAGTTCATTTTCTTGCAGTTCTTGATCCAGTAGCCCAGGTACACCGCCTCCAGGTCCTGGCGCAGGGCTTCGGTGATCTGCCAGAGGATGGCGAAGCGGCCCAGGCTGCGGCGTTCTTCTTCCGGCTCGTAGAAGGTGTACACCGCCGACAGGCCGTTGGGCAGCAGGTCGCACACGGCCACTGCCATCAGGCGGCCTTCCAGGCGGAATTCGTAGAACCAGCAGAACGGCAGGTCGCGTACCAGAAACGTGGAAAACTGGTCGCGGCTGGGCGGGTACATGTCCCCGTCGGCATGGCGCGTTTCGATATAGCGCCGGTACAGGTCGAAGTACTCTTCCTTGAACGCCGGGCGTGCCGCGGTCACGGTCAGGTCGGCGTTGCGCTTGAGGATGCGGCGTTGCTGGCGGTTGGGAATGAAGCGCGCCGCGGGAATGCGTGCCGGTACGCAGGCATTGCAGTTCTGGCAATGCGGGCGGTACAGGTGGTCGCCACTGCGACGAAAGCCCATCTCCGACAAATCGGCGTACACGTGCACGTCCATCGGCTGGCTGGGGTCGAGGAACAGCGTGGTGGCCTGTTCGTCGGGCAGGTAGCTGCAGGAGTGGGGTTGAGTGGCATAGAACTTCAACCGCGCCAACTCTGTCATGATCAACCCCCTCGGTGAGACTTTGTTTTAAGTGTATGCCAGCTATGGGAACTCGCCTAGGGAACCCAGGTGGCGCTGTTGGGCTGGTCGAGGTGGCGTGCCAGGTAGCCGGCGAACTCGGCGCGGCTGATGGCCTGGGCGCCCAGGCTGTGCAGGTGGTTGGTCGGCATCTGGCAATCGATGAGGACGAAGCCGGCCTGGCGCAGGTGGTTGACCAAGGTCGCGAAGCCGACCTTGGAGGCATTGTCGGCACGGCTGAACATTGATTCGCCGAAGAACAACTGGCCCATGGCCAGGCCGTACAGGCCGCCGACCAGTTCACCGTCCTGGCGCACTTCCACCGAATGGGCGATGCCGCGCCGGTGCAGTTCACAGTAGGCAGCGCGCATGGTGTCGGTGATCCAGGTGCCATCGGCGTAGTCGCGGGGGGCGGCGCAGGCGGCGATCACGGCGGCGAAGTCGGTGTCGAAGCTGACCTGGTAGCGGCCCTGGCGCAGCAGCTTGGCCAGCGACCGTGATACGTGCAGCTGGTCCGGGAACAGCACCGTGCGCGGGTCGGGCGACCACCAGAGGATCGGCTGGCCGTCCTGGTACCACGGGAAGCAGCCATGGCGATAAGCCTGCACCAGGCGCTCGGGGCTCAGGTCGCCGCCGGCGGCCAGCAGGCCGTTGGGCTCGTGCAGGGCTTTTTCCAGAGGTGGGAAGGTCAGCGAGTCGCGGGTCAGCCAGGTGAGCATGGTCTATCGTGCGGTGGGGGAGGGGAGCAGGCAGCATGGCTTGGGTGGCAGGCAGGGTCAATCTCTTTGGCTTCTTCGCGGGCGCGCCCGCTCCCACAGGAACCCAGCAGCCATCACGGTTTGCACCCGGCTCGTGGTAAGGGGCATGGCCACGAAATGGCCGGCACAGGCGATGAAAAAGGCAATTTCCTACACATTCATCCAAGCACAGGCACCATCCGCTACATTTGCTGTCACACCTGTGCAAAAACACAGCATAAGCCTTTGTCACAGAAGACAATGCGTGGTCAAATTGCAGCTATGTGAAAGTCGTCCCCGGCCAAGCCCCCATACGGCGCCCCGCCATGGCGGCCGGCGGGCAGTAATGTTAAAAGTAGTGGTTCATTGGCCGCACCGCCGGCCGATCACTATTGGACGCGCAGCACGCGCAGGAATAGACGCGTTTTGAAGAAATCCACCGCAACCCCAGCTCCCTTGCCCGTGCCCCTGTGGCGGCAGCAGCTGCATTATCGCCTCAAGGAAGGTGCGCTGATCGCTGTCGGCGCCCTGTGCCTGTACCTGTGGATGGCGCTGCTCACCTACGACACGTCGGACCCGGGCTTCAGCCACACCAGCAACGTCGATCAGGTGCAGAACGCCGCCGGGCGTGCCGGTGCCTACTTCGCCGACATCCTGTTCATGGTGCTGGGCTACTTCGCCTATATCTTCCCGTTGCTGCTGGCGATCAAGACCTGGCAGATCTTCCGCGAACGCCACCAGCCCTGGGACTGGAGCGGCTGGCTGTTCTCCTGGCGGCTGATCGGCCTGGTGTTCCTGGTGCTGTCCGGTGCGGCGCTGGCGCATATCCATTTCCACCCGCCGGCGAGCATGCCGTTCTCGGCCGGTGGTGCGCTGGGCGAAAGCCTCGGGGACCTGGCGCGCAACCTGCTGAACGTGCAAGGCAGCACGCTGATGTTCATTGCCCTGTTCCTGTTCGGCCTGACCGTGTTCACCGACCTGTCCTGGTTCAAGGTGATGGACCTGACCGGCAAGATCACCCTCGACCTGTTCGAGCTGATGCAAGGCGCCGCCACCCGTTGGTGGGAAGCCCGCAACGAGCGCAAGCGCCTGGAGGCGCAACTGCGCGAGGACGAACCGGTATTCAAGGCTGCACCGGTACCGGCTGCCGACAAGCATGAGCAGCCGGCACGGCCGGCGCTGCGCGAGCGCCTGTTCAAGCGTGAGGAAGCCCCCGCGCAACCGGTAGAGCCACGCGAGCCTACCCTGTCGCGCGAGCCGGTGGTGGCGCGCGAGGCCATTGCAGCACGCGAGCCGGTAGTGCCACGTGAGCCAGTGGTGCAGCGTGAACAACCCGCGGCCCCGCCGATCGTGCCGCCTTCTGCCGCCAGGGCAGCGGAACCGAGCAAGCGGGTGATGAAGGAGAAGCAGGCGCCGCTGTTCATCGACAGCGCCGTGGAAGGCACCTTGCCGTCCATTTCCATCCTCGACCCGGCCGAGCAGAAGAAGATCGAGTATTCGCCAGAATCGCTCGCCGGCGTCGGCCAGTTGCTGGAAATCAAGCTCAAGGAATTCGGTGTGGAAGTGGCGGTGGACTCGATCCACCCGGGCCCGGTGATCACCCGTTACGAAATCCAGCCGGCTGCGGGCGTGAAGGTCAGCCGCATCGCCAACCTGGCCAAGGACCTGGCGCGTTCGCTGGCGGTGACCAGCGTGCGAGTGGTCGAGGTCATCCCCGGCAAGACCACCGTGGGTATCGAGATCCCCAACGAGAACCGGCAGATGGTGCGCTTCTCCGAAGTGCTGGCCACGCCGCAGTACGACGAGCAGAAGTCGCCGGTCACCCTGGCCCTGGGCCACGACATCGGTGGCAAGCCGGTGATTACCGACCTGGCCAAGATGCCGCACCTGCTGGTGGCCGGTACCACTGGTTCCGGTAAGTCGGTGGGGGTGAACGCGATGATCCTGTCGATCCTGTTCAAGTCCAGCCCGGAAGACGCGCGGCTGATCATGATCGACCCGAAGATGCTCGAACTGTCGATCTACGAAGGCATCCCGCACCTGCTGTGCCCGGTGGTCACCGACATGAAGGACGCCGCCAACGCCCTGCGCTGGAGCGTGGCCGAGATGGAGCGGCGCTACAAGCTGATGGCGGCCATGGGCGTGCGTAACCTGGCCGGCTTCAACCGCAAGATCAAGGACGCCCAGGAAGCCGGCGAAATCATCCATGACCCGCTGTACCGCCGCGAGAGCATGGACGACGAGCCGCCGGCGCTGAAGACCCTGCCGACCATCGTGGTGATCGTCGACGAGTTCGCCGACATGATGATGATCGTCGGCAAGAAGGTCGAAGAGCTGATCGCCCGTATCGCGCAGAAGGCGCGCGCGGCCGGTATCCACCTGATCCTCGCCACCCAGCGCCCCTCGGTGGACGTGATCACCGGCCTGATCAAGGCCAACATCCCGACCCGCATGGCGTTCCAGGTGTCGAGCAAGATCGACTCGCGGACCATCATCGACCAGGGTGGCGCCGAACAGCTGCTGGGCCATGGTGACATGCTGTACATGCCGCCGGGCACCAGCCTGCCGATCCGGGTGCACGGCGCGTTCGTCTCCGACGACGAGGTGCACCGTGTGGTGGAGGCGTGGAAGCTGCGCGGCGCCCCGGACTACAACGACGACATCCTCAACGGCGTCGAGGAGGCCGGCAGTGGCTTCGATGGCAGCAGCGGCGGTGGTGGCGATGGCGATGATTCGGAAAGCGACGCCCTGTATGATGAGGCCGTGCAGTTCGTGCTGGAAAGCCGCCGTGCCTCCATTTCGGCCGTGCAACGCAAACTCAAGATTGGCTACAACCGCGCGGCGCGCATGATCGAAGCCATGGAAATGGCCGGCGTGGTCACCCCCATGAACAGCAACGGCTCGCGGGAAGTGATAGCCCCGGGCGGCCCGCGCGACTGATGAACACCTTGCCGGGCGCCAACGGTGGTGCCCGGCCTCTTTCAATGCTCGATGAGGATTCCCATGCGCGCGATTCGCATGCTGCTGGTTTCTGCCCTGACCCTGGGCACGGTTACGGCCTATGCCGGTGAGCAAGATGTACAACGCCTGACCCAACTGCTGGAAAAGTCGCAGACCATCGAAGCCAACTTTTCCCAGCTGACCCTGGACGCCGGTGGCACCAGCCTGCAGGAAACTTCCGGCAAGATGACGGTCAAGCGCCCGGGCCTGTTCTACTGGCACACCGATGCCCCGCAGGAGCAGGTGGTAGTCTCCGACGGCAAGAACGTCACCCTGTGGGACCCGGACCTGGAGCAGGCCACCATCAAGAAGCTCGACGTGCGCCTGAACCAGACCCCGGCACTGCTGCTGTCCGGTGACGTGTCGAAGATCAGCCAGAGCTTCGATATCACCTCGAAGGAGCAGGGCGAAGTGATGGACTTCACCCTCAAGCCAAAGACCAAGGACACCCTGTTCGACTCGCTGCGCGTGTCGTTCCGCAAAGGCCTGATCAACGACATGCAACTGATCGACAGCGTCGGCCAGCGTACCAATATCCTGTTCAATGGCGTCAAGGCCAACCAGGCGGTGCCGGACAGCAAGTTCAAGTTCGACATCCCGCAAGGCGCGGATGTCATCAAGGAGTAACCAGAGCCCGCCATGGACCTGTTTCGAAGCGAACCCGTCGCCCAGCCCCTGGCCGCCCGCCTGCGCCCGTCCAACCTGGACGAGTACGTCGGCCAGGAGCACCTGCTGGCGCGCGGCAAACCGCTGCGCGAAGCGCTGGAGCAGGGTGCGCTGCATTCGATGATCTTCTGGGGGCCGCCAGGGGTGGGCAAGACCACCCTGGCGCGGTTGCTGGCGCAGTTCTGCGATGCGCACTTCGAAACGGTGTCGGCGGTGCTGGCCGGGGTCAAGGAGATTCGCCAGGCGGTCGAGGTGGCCAAGCAGCAGGCAGGCCAGTATGGCCGGCGGACCATCCTGTTCGTCGACGAAGTGCACCGCTTCAACAAGTCGCAGCAGGACGCCTTCCTGCCGTACGTGGAAGACGGCACCCTGCTGTTCATTGGCGCCACTACCGAAAACCCGTCGTTCGAGCTGAACAACGCGCTGTTGTCACGGGCGCGGGTGTACGTGCTCAAGAGCCTGGACGAGGCGGCGCTGCGCAAGCTGGTCAACCGCGCCCTGAGTGAAGAGCGCGGCCTGGGCAAGCGCAACCTGCGGGTTGGCGAGGACGCCTTCAAGATGTTGATGGCCGCTGCCGATGGCGATGGCCGGCGCATGCTCAACTTCCTGGAGAACGCCTCGGACCTGGCCGAGGATGGCGGCGAAATCGGCGTCGAGCTGCTGCAAAGCCTGCTCGGCGACAGCCGCCGGCGCTTCGACAAGGGCGGCGAAGCGTTCTACGACCAGATTTCCGCTTTGCACAAGTCGGTGCGCGGTTCCAACCCGGACGCCGCGCTGTACTGGTTCGCGCGCATGCTCGACGGTGGCTGCGACCCGCTGTACATCGCCCGCCGGGTGGTGCGCATGGCTAGCGAGGACATCGGCAACGCCGACCCGCGCGCGCTCAGCCTGTGCCTGGCGGCGTGGGACGTGCAGGAGCGCCTGGGCAGCCCCGAGGGCGAGCTGGCGGTGGCCCAGGCCATCACCTATATCGCCTGCGCGCCAAAGAGCAACGCGGTGTACGTGGGCTTCAAGGCCGCCCTGCGCGAGGCCGCCGAGCATGGTTCGCTGGAAGTGCCGCTGCACCTGCGCAACGCCCCGACCAAACTGATGAAGCAACTGGGCTACGGCGACGAATACCGCTATGCCCATGACGAGCCCGACGCCTACGCCGCCGGCGAGGATTACTTCCCCGAAGCGCTCGAACCGCGCCAGTACTACCAGCCGGTGCCGCGTGGCCTGGAACTGAAGATTGGCGAGAAGCTGCGGCACCTGGCCGACCTCGACCGCAGCAGCCCCAGACAGCGGAGAAAACCGTGATTGCATTGATCGCTGCCGTCAGCGCGGGCGGTATTGCCGGTACCTTGTTGCGCTTTGCCGCCTCCAACTGGGTGGTTGCCCACTGGCCACGGCACTTCTATCTCGGTACGCTGGCGGTCAACCTGGTTGGCTGCCTGCTGATCGGCCTGCTGTATGGCCTGTTCCTGCACAAGCCGATGGTGCCGATCGAGCTGCGCGCTGGGTTGATCGTCGGCTTTCTGGGCGGCCTGACGACGTTTTCCTCCTTGTCGCTGGATACCGTACGCCTGCTGGAAAGCGGGCAAGTACCGCTGGCGCTGGGCTATACCGCTATCAGCGTGGTAGGCGGGCTGCTCGCGACCTGGGCCGGCCTGTCCCTGACCCGATTCTGAACCAACACCTACACATAACGAGAGAACGATATGCTCGATTCCAAACTGTTACGCGGCCAACTTCAGGAAGTGGCGGATCGCCTGGCCTCCCGTGGCTTCAGCCTGGATGTCGCGCGCATCGAATCACTGGAAGAGCGCCGCAAGGCGGTGCAGACCCGCACCGAGCAGCTGCAGGCCGAGCGTAATGCCCGTTCCAAGTCCATCGGCCAGGCCAAGGCCAAGGGCGAAGACATTGCGCCACTGATGGCCGACGTCGAGCGCATGGCCAACGAGCTGGCGGCCGGCAAGGCCGAGCTGGATGGCATCCAGGCCGAACTGGACGGCATCCTGCTGACCATCCCCAACCTGCCGGACGCCAGCGTACCGGTCGGTGCCAGCGAAGACGACAACGTCGAAGTGCGCCGCTGGGGCACGCCGAGGACTTTCGATTTCGACATCAAGGACCACGTCGCCCTCGGCGAAATCAGCGGTGGCCTGGACTTCGAAGCCGCCGCCAAATTGTCCGGCGCCCGTTTTGCCGTGCTGCGTGGGCCGATCGCCCGCCTGCACCGCGCGCTGGCGCAGTTCATGATCAACCTGCATACCGCCGAGCACGGCTACGAGGAGCACTACACCCCGTACCTGGTGCAGGCCCCAGCCCTGCAGGGCACCGGCCAGCTGCCGAAGTTCGAGGAAGACCTGTTCAAGATCAGCCGCGAAGGCGAGGCGGACTTCTACTTGATCCCGACCGCCGAAGTGTCGCTGACCAACCTGGTGGCGGGTGAGATCCTCGATGCCAAGCAGCTGCCACTGAAGCTGGTGGCCCACACCCCGTGCTTCCGCAGTGAAGCCGGTGCTTCCGGCCGTGACACCCGCGGCATGATCCGCCAGCACCAGTTCGACAAGGTCGAGATGGTGCAGGTCGTCGAACCGTCCAAGTCGATGGAAGCCCTGGAAGGCCTGACCGCCAACGCCGAGCGCGTACTGCAGCTGCTGGAGCTGCCGTACCGTGTGCTGGCGCTGTGCACCGGCGACATGGGCTTTGGCGCGGTGAAGACCTACGACCTGGAAGTGTGGGTACCAAGCCAGGACAAGTACCGTGAAATCAGCTCGTGCTCCAACTGCGGCGATTTCCAGGCGCGCCGCATGCAGGCCCGCTGGCGCAACCCGGAAACCGGCAAGCCAGAGCTGGTGCACACCCTCAACGGCTCCGGCCTGGCGGTGGGGCGGACCTTGGTCGCGGTGCTGGAAAACTACCAGCAGGCGGACGGTTCGATCCGTGTACCGGAGGTGCTGAAACCGTACATGGGCGGCGTCGAGGTCATCCGCTAAATGGATTACCTGCCGCTGTTCCACAAGCTGCAGGGCGGCCGCGTGCTGGTCGTCGGCGGCGGTGAGATCGCCCTGCGCAAGGCGCGCCTGCTGGCCGATGCCGGTGCCGCGCTGCGCGTGGTGGCGCCGGAGGTCGACGGCCAACTGGCCGCGCTGGCCCGGGAAGGTGGCGGTGAGGTGCTGGTGCGTGGCTATCAGGCAGCCGACCTGGTCGGTTGCCGGCTGGTGATCGCGGCCACCGACGACACCGGGCTCAACGCCCAGGTGTCGGCCGATGCGCAGGCCCTCAGCCTGCCGGTCAATGTGGTCGATGCGCCGGCCTTGTGCACGGTGATCTTCCCGGCGATCGTCGACCGCTCGCCCTTGGTGATTGCAGTTTCCAGCGGCGGTGACGCGCCGGTGCTGGCGCGCTTGATTCGGGCCAAGCTCGAGGCCTGGATTCCATCGGCCTACGGCGAGCTGGCCGGGCTGGCAGCGCGGTTCCGGCACAAGGTCAAAGCCTTGTACCCGGACGTCAACCAGCGCCGCGGCTTCTGGGAAACCGTGTTCCAGGGCCCGATTGCCGAACGCCAGCTGGCCGGGCAGGGCGCCGAGGCCGAGCGCCTGCTGCAGGCGATGGTGGACGGCGCGCCGGTGCAGCAGGGCGGTGAGGTGTATCTGGTGGGTGCCGGCCCGGGCGATCCGGACCTGCTGACCTTCCGCGCCTTGCGCCTGATGCAACAGGCCGACGTGGTGCTGTACGACCGCCTGGTGGCACCGGCGATCATCGACATGTGCCGGCGCGATGCCGAGCGTATCTATGTGGGCAAGCGCCGTGCCGAGCATGCCGTGCCGCAGGACCAGATCAACCGCCTGCTGGTCGACCTGGCCCGGCAGGGCAAGCGGGTATTGCGCCTGAAGGGCGGCGACCCGTTCATTTTCGGGCGCGGTGGCGAAGAGATCGAAGAGCTGGCCGAGCAGGGCATCCCGTTCCAGGTGGTGCCGGGCATTACCGCGGCCAGTGGCTGCTCCGCCTATGGCGGGATTCCGCTGACTCACCGTGATTATGCGCAGTCGGTGCGCTTCGTGACCGGGCACCTGAAGGATGGCACCAGTAACCTGCCGTGGGACGACCTGGTGGCGCCGGCGCAGACCTTGGTGTTCTACATGGGCCTGGTCGGTTTGCCGACCATCTGTGCCGAGCTGATTCGCCATGGCCGCGCGGCCAGTACCCCGGCAGCGCTGGTGCAGCAAGGGACCACGCGTAATCAGCGGGTGTTCACCGGCACCCTGGCAGACCTACCGGACTTGGTGGCGCGGCATGAAGTGCATGCGCCGACCTTGGTGATTGTCGGGGAAGTGGTGCAGTTGCGTGACAAGCTGGCCTGGTTCGAAGGTTCACAGAACAGCTGAAATCGCTGGGGCCGCCTTGCGGCCCATCGCGACACAAGGCCGCTCCTACACGGATACCGCGCCGCTCCCGAGCTGTGCGGTGCCCCTGTAGGAGCGGCCTTGTGTCGCGATGGGCTGCAAAGCAGCCCCGAATACCTTAAACCTGCCAGATCCCTTCGCCCGGCAACCGCTCGCGGTCATGCGGCAGGCTGAAGTCCTGCAGCGGCCCCTTGGGCACGATCCCGTTCGGGTTGATGGTCTTGTGGCTCATGTAATAGTGCTTCTGGATATGCTCCATGTTCACCGTGCCCGCCACCCCCGGCCACTGGTACAGCTCGCGCAGCCAGTTTGACAGGTTGTGGTAATCGCTCAGGCGCCGCAGGTTGCATTTGAAGTGGCCGTGGTACACCGCATCGAAGCGCACCAGGGTGGTAAACAGGCGCACATCGGCTTCGGTCAGGTACTCGCCTGCCAGGTAGCGGTTGCGGCTGAGCAGGTCTTCCAGGTAGTCCAGTTCGTTGAATACCTCGTCGAACGCCGTTTCGTAGGCCTCTTGCGTGGTGGCGAAGCCTGCGCGGTATACGCCGTTGTTCACCGCCGGGTAGATACGCTCGTTCAGTGCCTCGATGGCCGGGCGCAGCGGCGCGGGGTAGAGGTCCAGCGTATTGCCGGTCAGCTCGTTGAACGCGCTGTTGAAGATGCGGATGATCTCCGACGATTCGTTGTTGACGATGCGCTTGGCTTGCTTGTCCCACAGCACTGGTACTGTCACGCGGCCGGTGTAGTGCGGGTCATCCTGGGTATAGCGCTGGTGCAGGTACTGCAAGGCGTCGAGGTGGTCACCGGAGGAGCCTTGCTGCTGATCGAAGGTCCAGCCATGGTCCTGCATCAGCCAGCTGACCACCGATACATCGATCAGTGGTTCCAGGCCCTTGAGGGCGCGGACGATCAAGGTGCGGTGTGCCCAGGGGCAAGCCAGCGAGACATACAGGTGGTAACGGCCGGCTTCGGGGGCGGGCAGCGGGTTGCGGCGCTGGGCATTTTCACGCTTGAACGTACCGTCCTTGCCGTTTTCATACCACTGGTCATGCCAGCGGCCATCGATCAAAAGGCCCATGGTGAGCTCCTGGAACAAAGTGATTTGTCGTTGGAGCACAGTCTAGGCCAAATCGTTCGAAAAAATAGCGCAAAGATCCGGGGGTTATAATCGATTAGATCGATTGATTTCGCGCTTGCCAATAGCCTTGGGCTGTTGCGAACGCCTCTTCGCGGCCCTGGCCCAAGCCGCGAAGGGCCAGGGCCATGGTGGCGATGACGGCCTTCTCGCCATAGCTGTCTTCGACCTCGCCACGCCAGAAGGCCAACAAATGCTCGGCTTGCAGGCTGGGCGGCTTGACGTGACGGCGCTCGCTCAGCGCTGGCCATTCTTCATCCCAGGCCTCGCCTGCCGTGGTGCCGTAAAGGTGACTGATGACATCCGGGTTGACCTCGATCTCGCCACCATCGCCCTTGATCACCAGGGCATGGTCACCCAGCAGGCGGCTGGCCTCGCGGTGGACCGCCTGGTAACCGGGGTGGAAGATGCTCTGCAGGCCACAGCGCGCGCCCAGCGGGTTGAGGACCCGGGCCAGCGAGTGGATCGGTGAGCGCAGGCCCAGGGTATTGCGCAGGTCGATCATACGCTGCAGCTGCGGTGCCCAATCCTGCAACGGGAAGAACGCCAGCTGATGCTGGTCGAGTGCCTCGGCAACGGCTGCCCAATTGCGGCACAGCGGGATCTGCAACAGATCGAGCAGTTGCTCGGTATACATGCGCCCGGCGGTATGTGCGCCGCCGCCATGCATCAAGATGCGCACACCCTTGCTGGCCAGGCACTTGGCGGCCAGCAGGTACCATGGCAGATGGCGCTTCTTGCCGGCATAGGTGGGCCAGTCCAGGTCCACGGCGATGCGCGGGGCCTGCAGGTGTGCGCGCAGCGCCTCGGTGAAGCCGGCCAGTTCCTCTGCGCTTTCCTCCTTGTGCCGCAGCAGCATGAGGAAGGCACCGAGCTGGGCGTCTTCGACCTTGTCTTCCAGCAGCAGGGTCATGGCCGCGCGAGCCTCTTCGCGGGTCAGGCCACGCGCGCCGCGCTTGCCTTTGCCAAGAATACGCACGAATTCGGCGAACGGGTGTTCAGCCGGGGTTTCCAAGGTGAGTGGGCGTGGCTGGGTCATATACAGTTGGTCGGTTTGGGCAGGCCCGCCAGCTTGGCGGCGAGTTTGGCGGGAGTGCCATTGAACAGGCGGTTCAGGTGCGGGCTGTTGCCCTTGTCCGGGCCCAGCTTGAGCGCCGTGTACTTGATCAGCGGGCGGGTAGCCGGAGACAGCTGGTATTCCTGGTAGAACTGGCGCAGCAGTTCGAGGATCTCCCAGTGATCCGCAGTCAGCGGGATGCCTTCGCGCGCCGCCAAGGCCTCGGCCGCGGCATGTGACCAGTCCTGCAGGTCGACCAGGAAGCCGTCCTTGTCCAGAGCGATCGTCTGATCGCCAACGGTAAGCGTATTCATAGCCAGCTGTTGACCTTGTCGTAATGCAGCGACAGTTCGACGAAGCCAGCGTAGTCCACGGCCTTGGCCAGTTCGCTGACGATTGCACGGGCCAGTACGTCCTCTTCCAGGGCGAACAGGCGCTGAGCCAGGCTGGCGGCTTGCAACTGGCGGTACGGCTCGCTACCGCTGCGCAAGGCATACACCGCGTCACCGCACAGCAGCAGGGCATCGTCGGCACCGAGCAGGCGCAGGCAACTGGCCAGGCGCTCGTCGCCGAAGGGGGAGTGGGCAATTACATGCAAGGTCGTCATCAGAGCGTTACCACCTGGTCAAAACGGGCGATCAGCGCGGCCAGGGCGGCGTTGTCGAGCACTTGCACCGGCAGCGCGAGGCGGTCGGGGGCCAGGCCACGCCGGGCGAGGCTGTGGCTGCAGGCAAACAGTTCCTCGACACCGAACATTGGCAGTGCTTGCAGGTTGGCAGCGAGGTTCTTCTGCTGCACGGCCGCGGGCTGCTGATCCGCTGCAAGCTGGAATACCCCGTCGTCGAGGAACAGCATGCCCAGGGGCAGGTCGAACGCACCGCCGGCCAGGGCGATGTCCAGCGCCTCACGCGCCGATGGGCCGTTCCAGGGCGCCTGGCGGCTGATGATCAATAACGATTTGGCCATTTCAGTCGCCCCCGAAGCAGACAAGGCGATCGGCCACCTGGGCTGCCTCGTGCAGTTGGCCGAGCCCGGACAGTTCCCAGGGCTTGGGCAGGTTCACGGCCGGGCGCTGATAGCGGTTGGCCTCGGCCTCGTCGAGCACACCACGGCGCAGGGCGGCGGCGATGCACACCACGGCGTCCAGCTGCTTGGTCTCGATAAAGGCACGCCACTGGCCCGCCACATCCACTTCGTCCTGGGGTGCGACCACGTTGGCCGAGGCGCTGTGCACCCCGTCCTGGTAGAAGAACAGCCGGGCAATCTCATGCCCGCCAGCCAGCACCGCCTCGGCGAAGCGCAGGGCGCGTCGCGAGGAGGGCGCATGGGCCGGGGAGAACACCGCGATAGCGAATTTCATGGGTAACTCATGCAAAAGGAATGGTGCCATGATAAAGCAAAAAAGCCCGCGCCCGCTTGTGCATGCGGGCCGGGCTTTGTGTTGCGCATCAATCTCCAGGCCCATGCGGGCCCTTGTGGAGCGGCCTTGCGTCGCGATGGGCTGCAAAGCAGCCCCAGCGATTTTTGCATTACGCCGAAATACTGGGGCTGCTCTGCAGCCCATCGCGACGCAAGGCCGCTCCTACAAAAACCTTGCAAGGGCTGAGTGAACTCAAGCCTGCTCCTTGCCCTCCGGCAGGAACCAGTTCAGCACCAGCGCGCAAATCCCCCCAGTCGCCACACCCGACTCCAGCACATTGCGAATCGCTGCCGGCATGTGCGCCAGGAACTCCGGCACCTGTGCCACGCCCAGGCCCAGGGCCAGCGATACCGCGATGATCAGCAGGGCACGACGATCCAGCCGAGTGCTGGCCAGGATATTGATACCCGACGCCGCAACTGCACCGAACATGACCATGGCCGCACCACCCAGCACTGGCTCCGGCACTGCCTGGATCACCCCGGCAACGCTCGGGAACAGGCCCAGCAGCACCAGCATCAGGGCGATCCAGATACCGATATGGCGGCTGGCAATACCCGTCAGCTGAATCACGCCATTGTTCTGCGCAAAGATCGAGCTCGGGAAGGTGTTGAACAAGCCAGCCAGCAGCGAGTTGGCCCCGTTGACCAGCACGCCGCCCTTGATCCGCTGCATCCACAACGGCCCTTCGACCGGCTGGCGCGATACCTTGCTGGTGGCGGTAACGTCGCCGATGGCTTCCAGCGAGGTCACCAGGTAGATCACCAGCATCGGAATGAACAGCGCCCAGGAGAAGCCCAGGCCAAAGTGCAGCGGCATCGGTACCTGGAACAGCGCGGCCTCATGCATGCCGGTGAAGTCGAGGCGGCCCAGGTAGCCCGCCAGCGCATAGCCGACCGCCAGGGCGATGACGATGGCACAGCTGCGCATCCACACCACCGGGATGCGGTTGAGGACGACGATGATCGCCAGCACCACGCCCGACAGCAGCAGGTTCTCGCCGTTGGCGAACGTACCGTTGGCCATGGCGCCAAAACCACCTCCCATGCTGATCAGGCCGACCTTGATCAGGGTCAGGCCGATCATCAGCACGACGATACCGGTCACCAGCGGAGTGATCAGGCGTTTGACGAAGGGCAGGATGCGCGACACCCCCATTTCGACGAACGAGCCGGCGATGACTACGCCAAAGATGGCGGCCATTACGCCTTCGACCGGTGTGCCTTGCTTGACCATCAGCGCACCGCCGGCAATCAGCGGGCCGACGAAGTTGAAGCTGGTGCCCTGGACGATCAGCAGCCCGGCACCGAACGGCCCGAAGCGCTTGCACTGAACAAAGGTGGCGATGCCGGAGATGACCAGCGACATCGACACGATCAGGTTGGTATCCCGCGCAGAAACGCCCAGTGCCTGGCAAATCAGCAGGCCCGGGGTGACGATCGGCACGATGATCGCCAGCAGGTGCTGCAGGGCTGCCAGCAGGCCGATCAACAGCCGTGGCCGGTCCTCCAGACCAAGCACCAGTTCATTGACAGGCGCCGCTGCGCCTGGGCTGTGTTCGTGTGAGCTCATGGCTGAAAGCTGCCCCGGTGAAAAAAGGAGCGCATTCTACGGGGTGCCGGTGGATTGGGGTAGAGAAAAGCATGATGAGGGCGTCTTTGCCGGTGTTCGCGGCTCATTGCCGCGATCAGGCTGTATGTCTAGTCCTGAAATAGGTTTACACCTGCTCAGGTAGGCCGACAGGCCTCAAAACGCTCGATGCACCGCATCGGGCGTTTTGTTTTTCAGGGCCATATGGGGCCGTTCTGTGTTGTAGATCTGCACTGCCTCGTCAACCATCTGCCTCGCTTGCTCAAGATCTTCAGGGCTGCTCAACAGCAGTTCCATCTTGAGAATTCCGTTGATTCGCTCGGCCAGCGCGTTCTGGTAGCAGTCATACCCATCAGTCATGGAGCACTGAACATCGTGCCGTTGGTGCAGTGACTGGTATAGCGCCGAGCAATATTGGATGCCTCGATCCGAATGGTGGACTAATGGCTGGCGACGACGTCGCTTTCGTAGTGCCTGCTTGAAAGCTTGCGCCACTGACTCGGCATGCAGGCTTTCATGAACGTGGTGGCCAACAATTTTCCTGGAGTACGCATCCGTTACCAGGCTCAGGTACAGCGGGCCGTTACGTGCGGGCAGGTAAGTAATGTCGGCAACCCAGACGTGCTCCGGCCTTGTCGGAACGACTTGGCTTGGGCCGGGCTTGAGTAAGTTGGGGTGGCGGTAGAAGCGATGAAAGCTCTGTGTTGTCTTGTGGTATGCCCGCTTGGGCAGCACCAGCAAACGGCGCTCTCCCAAGACCTGGAACAGCCTATCTCGGCCGACCTGGAATCGTTTGTCAGGCTGGCAATGCAGCAGATAGTGCAGCTTGCGTGTACCCAGACGAGGCTGGCGCATCCGGACTTGCTGAACAAACTCAACCACCCGATCTGCCTGGCGCTCTTTGCCATCAGCAGCTCGGTTGCGCTTGTAGTAAGCCTGTCGACTGATGCCTAGAAACTGACAAGCCCTGGCAATGCTCAGTCCTGCGACTTGACCTTGCGAGAGGACTTGCCGGATCGCTTTTTTACGACCGAGACACCATAGTCATTTTTCAGAACATCAACGACCGTTTCAAAGAACTGGGCCTTCTGGCTCATCAGCTCAAGCTGCTGCTCAAGCTCTTTGATCCGCTGCTCTGGAGTAAGCGTTTTGGGGTCAGACATCGCGCAGCTCCTCTCGTCGCGGATCGAGGCCCCCTGGCTCCAATCCTGCCGACCGTGCTTACGCAACCATACCAGAACCGTCGACCGACCCTGGATGCCATACCGCACCTGGGCCTGCTTATAGGTCAATTCGCCTTTTTCAATCTGATCAACCACCGCCAATTTAAAAGACAGTGAGTAATCACGCTGTGTGCGCTTTACACCTTGCTCCATCTGACTCTCCGGAAATTCGGGATGGGAGGTGTAAACCTTATTCAGGACGGGACAGTAGGCACAAAAAAAGCCCGCCGAAGCGGGCTTTTCCGGGGCACTCAATCAGTCGTCACGACCCATGATGCCAAACAGTTGCAGCAGGCTGACGAACAGGTTGTAGATCGATACATACAGGCTGATGGTCGCCATGATGTAGTTACGTTCGCCGCCGTGGATGATCGCGCTGGTCTGGAACAGGATGCACACCGACGAGAACAGCACGAAGCCGGCGCTGATCGCCAGTTGCAGGCCGCTGATCTGGAAGAAGAAGCTGGCCACGACAGCCCCCAGCAGAACGAAGAAGCCTGCGGTGATGAAACCGCTGAGGAAGCTCATGTCCTTGCGGGTGATCAGCACATAGGCCGAGAGGCCACCGAACACCAGCGCGGTCATGGCGAATGCCGAGCTGACCACTTCGGCGCCACCGGCCATGCCCAGGTAACGGTTGAGGATAGGGCCGAGGATGAAGCCCATGAAACCGGTGAGGGCGAAGGTGGACACCAGGCCCCAGGCCGAATCACGCAGTTTGTTGGTGAGGAAGAACAACCCGTAGAAGCCGATCAGCACCACGAACACGTTCGGGTAGCCGACGCGCATCTGCTGGGCCACGAAGGCCATGACACCGCTGAAGGCGAGGGTAAGCGCCAGCAGGCTGTACGTGTTGCGCAGGACCTTGCTGATCTCCTGCTGCTCGACCTGCTGGCCGTGGTGTACGGCGTAATCCTGTTCGCGCATGGCGACACTCCTTGATGAACCTGTGGTTTCGAACGTTCAGATGTCTGGAGTCTACCAGAGCTCCCGCAACCCGCGACACAGAGAGTTTGACAGCTTGTTTCATTACGGTATGATGGCGGCCGCAAAACGAGCTGGAAGCGTGGCCGAGTGGTTTAAGGCAACGGTCTTGAAAACCGTCGATGGGCAACTATCCTAGAGTTCGAATCTCTACGCTTCCGCCATACAAGTGCTTGATTTCATTGATGTTCGCCACCGCTTGACCCTCACATGGGAGCGTTTTGGGAACACTTTGGGAATGACAGGCAGAAGAAAGGGGCCCTTGCGGCCCCTTTTTTTGTGCGTTCAGGTCAACCTGAGCGCCTGATTCAACAACCCCACCACATCAGGGCCGTCCTCGCTGATCCACTTCGCGTAGTGCTTGAAGATCATCGCCGTCGAGGTGTGCCCCATCTGATCCGCGATCCACTCCGGCGTGGCGATACCACTGCTAAGCATCTGACTGGCGAAGGTGTGCCGGCAGGTGTTCGGCCCACGCTGGCGTACGCCAGCTTTTTCCAGGTGGGTGATCCACCAGCCATGCCGCAGAACATCAGAAGAGCGGTACGGCTCACCAGTGGCACTGTTGTGGAATACAAAGCGCACGCGCTGTTCCCGCACCGTCCGATTGTCGCGGTCGACGACCTCGATCAGTTCCGGAGCAATGTGCTGGGTGAACTTGGCTTGCGCCTGCAGGGCGCGCAGGGCTGGAGCGAGCAGTTTGACCTTTCGTGTAGAGCGCCGGGTTTTGGTCACTTTGTACTGACCGGCCACCCGCGCGCGGCGAATCTCCACGGTACCCGCCACCAGGTCGACGTCTTCCCAGGCCAAGGCAATCGCTTCGCTGACGCGTGGGCCAGTCCAGATCATGAATTCCGTCAGGTTGATTTCTTGTTGCCGTTCAGTCTGCTGCTCCAGGATCGCGTTGATTTCTTCCCGGGTGAATGGGTCTGGGTCGTCAGCGTCTGGCAGCGAGATAGTGATCCCATCGGTCGGGTCGAACGCGAAGCGGTTCCGGGTACGGTACAGCTGGAAGATCTGGCGCAGGTGGCTGACGATCTCGCGTACGGTCTTGTTGTGCAGCTTGGGCATCAGCACGCTTTGCACCCAGTGTTGAATGTCCAGATGATCAATGCGATCTGCCTGCTGATCGCCCCAGCGTGGGCGAATGTGCTTCTCGGTGCGGCTGCGGTACATGGCGAAGCCGCTGGCTGCCATCTGGTTGCCTTTTATCTCTAGCCACAGGTCGATGTAGTGGCCGAGGGTGTTGGTCTTGACTCGCGGCGAGTCGGGAAAGTGCCGGGCATAGTTGAACGTGCCGGCCTCAATCTCGTAGTTGATAATCCCGACCAGACGCTCGGCATTGGCCAGGTTTGCGGGCGAGGCGTCCCCGGGAATGGTCTCCCGGCAAAGCTCGCCCTGGTAACGGAAATACACGCGGACATGGTTGCCGCGTACTTCGACTCCAGCTGCCATTATTTTTCACTCGAAAACGAAGATACGGCCCAGTGTATGGGCCGTGATGACATCAAGGCCTGTTTCCAGGCCTAGAAGTTCGGGGCGTCAGTTCTTGGTATGCAAGTTCATCGCACTCACCCGGCGATTTCTCTATGCGCAACGCTCAGGCCAACTGCCACAGGGCGTACCCATATCGGCATGCTGCTGAGCATGAAGGTTTCGCCCTGGGCGGCCAGGAGCAGGGTGGTGCCCATTACATGGGCGATTGCTTCCGCCGCTGCCGGCGGTACCGCATTGCCGATACGCTCTCGCCAGGCCTGATCGCTCAAGCCATCCAGCTCCAGCTGCTCCTCGGGCTCGACCAGGCTTTGCAGCGCGGCCAACTCCAGGGTGGTGAAGGGGCGGTGCCAGGTTCCGTCGAGTGATTCGATGACGCAGGTGAGTCGGTCGTTGGCCTCGGGCAGGCGCGGATCTGCAATGCTCCACCGTCCGTTGTCGTGCATTGCGCTGGCAGAAACGGCGCCGGCCTGGCCATTCCATGGGACCACACCGTAGTGGCCGCCAGTAAGGTAGGCATCGCCCTTGCTGCGGCGCATGCCCGGGCGCGGGTCAGCGATCGACAGTGCACCACTGGCCACCTGCTGCGAGCCGGTCACGGTGCCAGCGGTCTGGTTCATGGCTACCACATTTAGCTTGCGGCTTGACGCGCCTGGGTGCCAATTGTGATAACGCGGATCCTGCACGGCAAAGGCGCCTTGGCCCGTGGTGCTGCCGGCAATCACCGTGTTGGCGGTACCAGCGAACGGCGTCACCTGGTATTTGCCGAAGCCTTCTCCACCTCGGCGCGGGTCTGCAACGCTGAATGTGCCTTGCCCTGGGCTCTTCACCCCGATGACCGCGCCGCTTGTGTCCTGCCAGCGTCGCACGCCGTACTGCTGGTACTGCAGTGCACCAGCTTTGGCACGCGGGTCGGCGACGGAGAACTTGCCATTGGTCGGCCCGCTGCGGGCCGCCACGGTACCGGCAGACTCGGCCCAATCGTTCACGCCGAGGAAGCCGTCACGGAACTGGGGAACGATGATCAGGTCGCGCAGGTAGCCATCCTCGATCGCCAGATCGTTCAAGCTGCGCCAGTCCTTTCCTGCCTCGACCAGGGCCAGACGAACCCAGGTCTTCCACTGCAGGGCTGGCACCCGGTGCATGGGGCCGGCCAGCTCAATATCCCCAGCCAGCGGCATGCGGCCGAGGATGTCTCCCACGGCCCGCAGGCTCTTCTTCTCCGGCTCATACAGGAACGGCGGCACCTTCTCGACATGGCGGGCCACCAGCAGGAAGCGCTTGCGGCTCTGTGCCAGGCCTCCGATCACGCCGCAGTCGTGGGTGGTTTCGGCAACTGCATAGCCGAAGTGGCTGAGCAGCGCTCCGATCTGGTCCAGCAGGTGCCGGCCACGGCTGGCCAGTCGCGGCACGTTCTCGAACACCAGCAACGGTACCGGGTCATCCCGCCAGGCCTCGCCGAAAAGCCAGATGCACCGCAGTGTCAGTTCGTTAAGGGCCTGGTACTTCGGGGTCATGCTCATGGTTTCGGACAGCAGGCCGCTGGCACCTTTGCATGGGGAGCTGATGAACACCGCGTCGGGGCGTCGGCCGCCGGCGGCACGCCGGATATCTTCCGGCGTTGCTTCGCGCCAACCTGGTGGTGGCTCTTTGCCGTGGAAGCGGATGTACTGGTCGCGGGTAAACAGATCAATCAGCGTACCTTTCACGCCGCTCAGTCGTTCGAAATCGGCCAGGCCGGCTGGGTCAACGTCCACACCGCCGATGCATTCCCACTCGGCCTGCATGTTGCCGACAATGGGCTTGGCCCTGTTGAAGCCCTTCGCTCCGCCACCCAGGCCGCAGCAGAAGTGGAAGTGATACAGCTTTCGCTTAGCGAGCATAGCAGCGCCCCTTTTGTGCCTTCTTGGCCTCGACATTGGCCATATAGGCCTCCCACTCCACCGACATACGTTGCTGGCGGATCTTGCTGCAGCGCTGATGCTTCCTGATCGAGCGAGCTTTGTTGCAGATATCGCAGTGGTTGGGCAGGTCCAGCGAGTGGCTGGCCAGGCGAGGACGGATTTGTTGGATCATGCCGAGGCCTCCCCAAGCAAGGCGCGGGTCAGCGCGTTGCGCTGTCCTGCCGGGGTCAGCTCCGATACCTGGATGGCTACGTTGTGGCCGTTGCGGTACTTGACGATGGCTGTGGTGCCGAGGATGCGTACGATGGTGGCCTCCTTGGAGGTCATACGGATTGTCTTTGCACCACGCCGGATCTCAGTGAAAGTTACCTTGTCGCCTGGTTTGAAAGCGGGTGTGGTAGCCTGCTCAGCGCCAACTTCCGGGGTTTCTACTTGCATGTCGTTTCTCCTTGGGGTTGGTCGGCGCCGGGGAGTTGCAGCTCCTCGGCGCCACCTGGTTATTCGCTGGCCGCGCTGGCCTGCATGTCTGTCGTGATGACCTGGACAACCTCTTCACGGCTGTCGGCATAGGCGAATGGCAGGGAGGAGCCTGGACGGGTCACCGGGTACCGCGAGTGCGGAAGCCGGCACTCGGCCACGGTGTAGCCGCTGTCGGTTACCCAGCAACGCGGGATGACCTGGCCGTCCTGGTTGCGCTTCGCCTGCCACTTCATCCCCAGTACTCGCGCAGTTGGTTGAAGATCATCCGGCCCTTCGGTAGGTACTCGTGGACTTCAAGCTCGGGGACGTTGTCGAGGCGCAGTACGGCGATACAGTCGTCGAACAGGCCTGCATCCAGGCTGCGCAGGTCGGTGAGGGTGAACGGGAACTCATGCCCGTTGTACAACCCGAGCAGGAAGCGGCCTACCGTGCGGCTCTGGCCCGTGTCACGCAGTGCCACCGGAACAAGGCGGGCAAGCGCTTGAGTGCCCGCTTCGCGAATGCCGGGCCGCTCGTCCTGGTAGGCGAAAAACTCATCGAAAACGATTCGGCTGCTTGGGGCCGGTGGAGTCGGTTCGACGACTGCGTGCAGGGTGATGTGCATAGAGCCCGGCAGATCCATCACGATCTCAACGATTTCGTCCAGTAAGCTTTTCGGGCACTCATCGATGAACAGGTCTTTTGCCCCGCGCCACACCAGCCGGCGCACAGCTCGCTTGAGCGCCTCCGCGCTCATCTGCGAAGCCACGAGAATGTGATTTTCGAGCCGCTTTTCCTCCGCCAGCTTCCGCAGTTTCGTGGTTTTGCCAGAGCCAGCTGGCCCTTCGATTTTGCTTAGGTACATGTCGTTTCTCCTTGGGTTTTTGCTCGGCGTTGCAGCGCCAGAGCTGTTCAGCCGGCCTTGAAAGTCCAGCACTTGACGGTGGTCGGTCGTGTGTTCGCGCTGGTGGTGCGGCTGTTGAACGCCGCACGCACAGCGCTATCGACTGCTCGGTTGGCGTCGATAAAGGGGCGTGACTTGCTGTTGCGCAGCAGATTGCGCAGGGTGGTTGCGTCGGCGAGCTTCTGTTTGTGCTCTGCGGCCCGCTCGCAGAACTCGTTGAGGTGAATTGCGATCAGTTCCGCGTTCTTGCTGTGGTCGACCACTGGCTCGTCGCTGAGCGACTCCAGGTAGTCGAACACTTCCCAGAATTCGGCCACTTCCTTCGGGTCAGAGTTGACGGCCAGCTGGCGGCCAACAGCCATGGCGCGCAGCTCGCGAAGGGTGCCTTCGTGCTGGTTGTCAGTCATCGGCACGACCAGTCGCAGCGCGTCTACCAGGGCCATCATCTGGGCGTGGTTCTTGATGATCCGCTCGATGCGGATCTCGCGCATTTCGCGCAGCGACTGCTCATGCACCTTTACCTGGGCACGGAAGATTTCCATCACCTTCTGCTCAGCCTTGGCTGCCATCAGCAGGAAGTGGCTCACTTCGCTGGCCTGCAGGTGGTTCAGGTTGTCAGCGGCCGCACGGCTGTCGCTGGTGACCTCCGGGCGCACGAAGTGCAGCTTGACGATACGAGTAAGGATGGCCTCGGACGCAACGACCGAGGCGTTCTGGCTGAATACCAGCGTTGCGCGGAAGGGCGGGGCGTTGGTGTCGTTGCCACCGTTCTTCACCCCGGTCAGGCCCAGGCCGCGGCCGTTGAACAACGGCTTGAACTGGTCAAAGTCGAAGGACTTGGCCGCGCCTGTCTCGGCGTCACTACGGTCGGCCTCCAGCATTACCACAGGCATGCCCGAGGTTTGGCTCAGCCAACGACGCAGGCCCGCCTTGGTCATCTTGATAGGGTCGTCGCCTTCCTCATCTTGACGCCCCATGAGCTTCCACAGGAACATCAGCAGGGTGGACTTACCGGCGCCGGCCTCGCCGGTCACCTCCAGAAACGGGAACGACTGGAACTCGGCGCGGATCTGCTCGGCGAACAACGAGCCGAACCAGAAGGCGAGGGCAATAACGCCTTGGGTGTTGAAACAGGTCCACAACCACTTGAACCACTCGGGGCGGTAGGCCGAGGCGTCCCGGTTTATCTCAAGCTTGATCGACTTCTGCAGCGACTTGAGGCGTAGGCCTTTGAACTCGAAGTAGTCCTCGGCATTGGCCTGTTCGAGCACACCACCGCGCACGGCCAAGTCGCCGAACACATAACAACCGTACTCTTTGCTGTAGCCGACGTAGTCGATGGTCTTGACGGTCTTCAGGGCAAACAGCTGCTGTTGCATGATCCGATCGAGCTGGGAGGCGCTGCCGGTGAAGTAGGCGCCGGCTGCCATGCCGACCAGGCGTTTCTTGAATTCGCTGGGAGTGGTGACCTGCCCACCGGTGAAGGTGTTCAGCACGCTCGGCTCGTCGTGCGGGAAATCGACGCGGAAGTAGTACCAGGACTCGTCCGTCACCTCGTTGCGCTGGAAGTACAACGCTTGCGGGTAGCAGTTGGCGATCTCGATCACCGCGCCGCACTGGCGAAGCGCCTTGTCGCGGCGCTGGCGATCAGTCAGGACCAAGTCTTCCTGCCGCTCGGACTCGTCCAGCTGCTGGAGCGCCTTGTTGAACTTCTCCACATCCATCTTGAACCAGTAGAGGCGGTTCTCATAGGAGAAGTGAAATTCCTGGCGCTCGCGCCAGTCGTACATCAGCACGCCTTTCTCGGCCGCGCTGTCGGCCAGCAGCAGGCTGCCGTGATAACGGGCCTCGCGCAGGTCTCGATCGATCCGCTCTTGGCGTTTGTCAGCGTCGATGAAGTTCCAGCGCTGGTGCAGGTCGTTCCAGTCCACCTTTCGGCCATTCTGTGGAATCTGGGCTGCCTCGCAGGTGAATCCCAGTTCGCGGGCCAGTGCTGCATGCTTGCGTGTGAAGCGATGGGCGCCTGGTTCATTGTCCAAGGCCCATACTAGGCGCGGGAGCTTCTTGCCATGGCCGCGACGCAGCTCGGCCAGCGCCTTGAGCGATTCGAACGGGAATGCGCTCGAACTCATGGCCGATACGGCGTCCATGTCGTGATGCAGCAGACCGATGGCATCGAAAATACCCTCGACGATCCACAACTCGTCCACTTCCAGCAGATCAACCGTTGGCGGGCACCACCAGTAGCCTTTGGGTGATTGGCCGGGCGCAAAACGTGCTTTTTTCTTGCCAAACCGGTGCGGCTGGTCGATCAGGCGCTCCCAATAGCCGCCGTGCTCCAGGTTGAAACGAACTGTGGCGCTGCCAATCCCGAGATTGCGATCCCAGTAGTTTTCCTGGGTGTACCAGCCTTTGACGAGGTCCAGGTCAAAGCCGCGGGCATTCTGCAAATAGGCGTTTGCCGATGCTCGAGGAGATTCCTGGGTGGCCGGGTAGCGCTTGCTGTAGTCATCAAACAGGTCGTCGAACAACTCTTTGATGTGCCATTGCTCACCACATTTGCTCTCTCGACCGCACTTGATGAACCAGGGCTCGTCCTGGCGCGAGTACAGCTCTTTTTTGCCGCAGTTGGGGCAAGTCCCCTTGCGAAGGTACTGAGTACCGGCCATAGGCTTGAGGCCGTACTGATCCTGCAGGCGCCGAAGTACTTCGGCACGCAGACTGTGTTCCATGGGCTTGCGATTCACTGCGCACGCTCCGGGCTAGTAGCTGCGAGCTGTTGCTCAAGCGCTTTGCGGGTGCGGCAGATGCCGGAGAGGTGGGGCACATCCGCCAGAACCTGCGGGCCACGCTTACCGACCGGTACATTGCGGTAGCGGTCGGAATACCAGACGTCGGCCATGGTCAGGTTGAACTGACTGGTGAGCCATTGCAGGTAGTGCTTGGCCTGCTGCTCGTCCAGCTCAATTTGGAGGTTGATCTTGCTCATATGCCACCAATGGAATGCAGTTTCCCCTTACCCACGCAGAACGGGGCATCGGGAAGGGGGTTGTTCGGGTTACTTCGAGGTGTTGCAGGTCTGCCGCATACGTCGGGGCAGATAGCGCGCCGGCACCAGGTGCCGTTGCTGTGTCGTGGTATCCAGCAAGATCAACTGCGCGCGGAAGATCCCGCTGGTCGGGCATACGCCCAGGAGTTTCAAGCGCCCCGTGGTCTTGCTCTCGAACTCAGCGACGGCCAGTTCAGCGATGCGCTGCACCAGGTGTGCTGGCACTTCCAGCGACTGCGCCAAGTAGCGGCTGCAGTTCTCCAGCACCTGATGGTCGCCAGCAAGGTGAAGGCCCTCCCGGCGGAACAGGAAGGCCACGGCGGCCTGCTGCATGGCAGCGCGGTAATCGGTTTCGGGGTTGGTGGTCAGGGCGATGGCGTTCATGCGGTGGCTTCCTCCATGTCCAGCTGGTCCAGCAGGTCGGGTTGATCGTCAGCAGCAGCGGTTTGCATTGCTTGGCGGCGCATGGCCACCGGGGCGACAGGCAGTCGAACCGTGGGGTTTGGCATGCCGCTCGGGCTCATTTCGTGGGTCATTTCGAACTGCGCCCGTACGGACCAGCCGCAACCCTCGTTCGCGCATTGCAGGTAAGCGATCCGTAGGAAGATGTGTTTGCCTTCGCTTGTGCGGATGCGCATGCGGCTGGAGCAGTGGGGGCAAACGAGCTTGTAGGTGCTCAATTCGAATCCCCTTTCGTGTGCAGCTGGATGGTCGCTGTCACTTCGGCCGTGCGAGCGGAGAGGTACTGGTGGTGCGCATCCATGATGAATTTGGCTTCGTCTTCCTCGATGACGCCGTCTTCCAGGGACTTGGCGATGATCTGGTCGACTACCCCACGCTTGGCAGCAGCCCGCACTGAGCGCTGGTAGAGCTCGACGTTGTCCAGGTCTTCGGGCTGGATAAGCGGCACGAACATGCCCCCGTACATCTTGGCGATGAACTCGGGCAGGTGCGTGGTACCGGCGTCGGTTTCCAGAAGGTGGATCTGGTCGTAAGTCAGTGGGCGGCTACCGGCGTTCTCATAGACGCGGTTGTCGAACTGCTTGAGTTCGTAACCGAGACGGGGTGCCGCGCATTCACGACCGCCGGGGTAGGCGCATACCACTGCGCTCACTACCTGGCGAAGGGTTTCTAGAACTGGTCGCTTCATGTTCTGGTTTCCTCCTTGAGCCAGGGGGCTTAATTTTCAGGACCGGGTTTTATGCCGAGCAGTACTGCTGCACGGTGCGCTTCACCCCGGAGGCACTTTTTCTGGCCGTTCAGGACCGCGTACACGGTGGAGGGGTTGAGGTCATGCTTCTCAGCCCACTCTTTCGCTGAAATTCCTTGTTGCGCGAGGCGAGCGCGCGCTTCCCGGCATGCTTGCTCGGTGGGGTAGGTGTTCGGCATAGTCTCGTTTCGTGTGATTTCGTGTGATTGCAGGCTCAGATTATTCAACATTTGTTGAATGGTCAAGGATTGGAGTTCCGTTTTGTTGAATATCGGCGAAAGGCTGAGAGAGGAGCGTGTCCGCCTTGGCTACAACCAGGCGGAGCTCGCTGCCATTGCTGGCGTGGCAAAAACGTCACAGTTCAATTACGAGAAGGGTGAGAGAAGCCCTGACGCCGCCTACCTCGCTGCAGTTGCTGAGAAAGGTGTGGATGTGCTCTACGTCGTTACCGGGGTCCGACAGCCTGTGAATGCTGATGAACTTAGCCCGGAAGCGGTCGAACTGTTGCGTCTCGCACAGAAAATCGATGGCTCAGATTTAGCCATCCTCGTGCGAACGGCATCGGCGTTTTTGAATTCAAGCCCTAAACATAATTAGTACTGCCATCACAATTAAAAGGAAGGGAGTTGTCATGTCGCTAATGGATGAAATTAAGTCGGCCAGAAAAAAGGTTGTTACGGACGGCTATGAAATGTCGGTCGGGGAGATAATCAATCTCTATCGGGATGGGGAACTGGTCATTGATCCAGTTTTTCAGCGGCTTTTTCGATGGGATGATGAGCGGAAAACTCGATTCATCGAGTCGGTGATTTTAGGTATTCCAATTCCGCCAATTTTTGTTTACCAAGATCAGAACGGAGTCTGGGAGCTCATCGATGGATTGCAGCGTTTATCTACGATTCTCCAATTCACCGGAGATTTAAAGGGCGCTAAAGCTGATGAGCTCGGGCCTCTGGTTCTCAATGGAACACGTTTTTTGCCTAGCCTTAACGGCATGCGATGGAAGGAATCAGCTGAAGGTGCTGAGGATGGCTTCAGTCAGTCCCAGCAGATCGAAATAAAACGAGCGCGGCTACGAGTCGAAATTCTCAAGTCTGATAGCGATGAGAGTGCAAAATTTGAACTGTTCCAGCGGCTAAATACAGGCGGCGTAAGTTTAACGGAGCAGGAAGTCAGAAATAGCATGGCTATCTCTATAGATAAGGAGTTTTATGATTGGCTTATTAGGTGCTCCCAGCGTGAAAGCTTTGTCACCTGTACGGATCTGACTGATTATGCGATCGAGTCGCAACTGGGTGTGGAGTTGGCACTTAGATTTTTCGCATTCAGGTCGATACCGTATGAATCAGGCATGGACGTACACGAATATTTAGATGATGCGCTAATTCGTCTGGCATCTAATAGAGAATTTGATAGGGTAGGGGAGGAACAGGTCTTTTCTCAAACCTTCGACTTCCTTGAGTCTGCGTTAGGGGCGTCGTCTTTCAAACGTTGGAACGGAAGGGCTTTCACGGGCAAGTTCCTAATGTCCGTTTTTGAACTTCTTTCTACCAGTGTTTCGCATCACGTAAACACCATGGGACAAATGGGCGACCAAGAGCGTGATCAGCTAATACGGGAAACTGCTCAGGAAATTTGGAGTAACCCGATTTTCCTGCAGTACTCGGGTGCTGGAATTCGAGGCACTACTCGGCTCACAAAACTGCTTCCACTAGCGCCTAATCTTATTGAGAATTGAGGGTCCGCTATGAAAGATATGCGGACGCTTGGGCACTTGCAAGATGGTTTAGATGCCGAGATGGGTTGGCGTGTCAAAGAGATTAGCGCATTCATTATGGCTGCTAAAGCCGACGGGGCGGAGAAGAAATTCTATATTAGAGCGGGTATTGCGTTAGTCTATGCGCATTGGGAAGGCTTCATAAAAAATGCGTCGGAGCTGTACCTGAATTTTGTGCATCATCGCGGTTTGACGTATCGAGAGTTGAAGACTTGCTTTGCGGTATTTGGTTTAAAAGGGAAGCTTGAGGCGTTGTCCGCGTCTCGTAAGTCCGGGCCAAATATTGCTGCTCTGGATTTTATAATTTCAGGGTTGGGTGAGCGTGCGCAAATGAAAATGTCCTCGGCTATAAATACTGAGTCAAACCTCACTTCAAGGGTATTTACGAATATTGCCGCCTCGCTTGATATAGACGCTGAGCGTTATTCGACGCGTTTCAACTTAATCGATGAAAGCTTGGTGGCTAAGCGTAACCAGGTGGCGCATGGGGAGCATGTGGATCTGCGTGCGAAAGATTTCGTCGATCTGGCGAATGATGTTCTGCAGTTGATGCGTGAGTATAAAATAGATTTGCTGAATGCGGCTTCAACGGAAGCCTATCTTCGAGGAAGGGAAGTTGCGTAACGTACTTCTGTCGCAGGGCAGCCTGCAGTAGCACTATGCCGGTTGCTCATAAAGGACATATGGAGTACCTGCAATGCAAGACCTTACCGAACTGGAGCGAATTTTCCTAACTCTGCTGCGTGAAATTAGTGAGCAGCAGCGAATGGATGTTATGAGGATCATGGAGGCGCTTCGGCAGTCGACCGAGTAAGGCAATAACACAAGGAACCCGGTTGTTACCGGGTTTTTTGTGGCTGTCACGCGTTGTCTTGCTGCATACGCTTCCATTCGCGATCTGCTGCTGTCCGAGCATTTTTTTCGTTTACATAGACATGTCGCAACCGTCTCGGCCTGGTTTGATCGCCGGTCGTGACCGACTTCTGTTGCCCTGTGGCTGTGTCTCGGTAGAACGCGATGATGCCGGTGTATTCGATTTTGCCTTTCACCCCGTCCTCAAGGAGGCCGTCAACGCTGTCCTCCGGCAACTTGCTTTCTAGCTCCAGGCTGACTGTGTAACCGGAACTGTCCGTCAGGCTGTGTTGCACGTTGCCGCCGTACCAGATGATTTCGTCGATTTCGGCCTTTACCCCCTGGAGCGTGTACGTCAGTTCGGGGATCAGGTCTGGCAGGCCTTTGGCCAGCGTATAGCTGAGCGTTGCGCTACCCCGCTGCAGGCGGTTCAGCTCTGCCCTGGCGGCCCGCAACGCGGACTGACGGTCGCTATAAGTGTGCCGCAGGTCCTTGAGGTTTTCACCGCCCCCGGCGATCGCTTCCTGCTTTTTCGTGCTGTTGACGTCGTAGAAGTAGGCGCGCACACCGTCGTAGCTGTTGCGATCTGCCTGGAGGAAGCGGTGCTGGTCGCCGTCACGGCGGGTGAGGGTGATGTGTGGCAAGCTCAGGCCGCTGACGGTCTTGCCTCCACCTGCCGGCAGGCACACCAGGCAACCCGCTTTCACGGTGGCCACCGCATCGAAGTCCTCGCCGAGACGGGTCAGCAGGTTGGCGTCGGACTCGTTGGCTTGGTCCAGCTGATGGATCGTTTGGTCGGCCAGTGTGCCGGCTATCTTGGCGGCGAGTCCGTTACCCAGGGCAACGTCACGTAGGACCTGGCCGAGCGTTGTGGTGCTCCAGCTGCGCTCGCGCTTGCTCTTGAGGCCCTTGCGCAGATCCGCCGATCGGGCGCGGATGCTCAGAACGTCCGGCGCGCCACTGTGTTCTGTTTCATCGACGATGTAGCTGCCCTTGTCGACAAGGCCTGTGTCGCTCCAGCCGAGCCAGAGGCGTATCACGGCCCCACGGGGCGGGATCGTCAGCAGGCCGTCGTGGTCGCTGAGCGTAATGCTCAGCTGATCCGCTTCAAGCCCCCGGTTGTCGGTCAATTGCAGGCTCATTAGGCGTGGCGCGATTCGCATGGCGATATCGTTCCCGTCCACGGTGATGCGAAACGCCGGTACCGGATAGGCAGCGTCTCGCTGCAATCCATCAATGGCATCGCGTAGGTAGCCGGTGACCTTCGAAATAGCCGCGTCAATCACATCAGGCCTCGCAGAATGTTCAGGCCACCGCTCAATCCGGAACCGAGCAGGTCGATGCGACCGTCATCGATGCGCTTGAGGCTGATGGTGAAGTCGATGCGCCGTGCAGCGCCATCTCGGAAGAAGATGGTTCGGTTATCGCTCAGGCTTTCGATCACCCAGAGACCAAGCAATCGGCCCGTTCCTTCAACCAGCGGCCAGGCCTTGCCCGTGTCGGCCATCTGGCGCAAGGCATCAAGGCTGACGGTGGTGCCCGCCAGTTCGGGCAGCAGCAGTCCTGGAAGCGTAATGGCATCTTCGCCGCGGCCGAGGAACTGCCGTGCCGGCTGCGCTCCGACACGGTTGTTCGCAGCATGCCGCCAATCGGTTTGTCGCTGCATTTCCTGGTAGGCCAGGGTGTGCAGGCTGAATACGAACATGCCCAGGGCGAGCATCATGGTGGGTTACTCCTGGTCAGAAAGGCGGCTGCGCTGACGGGCAGATTTCTCGCTGTTGCGGCGATCCAGTTCTGCGCTGACAGCACGGGCAATGGCTTGTGGGTCCATACCAGGTGCCGGGTGAATGTTGATGTTGATGACGTCGTGGCTGTCGCTGATGCTCGGCGCTGCGCCCGCAATAGGTGGCCGGCTGTCCAGAGTGATACCAGGTGCAGCGTTCGCCGCTAGGGATTGGCCGGTACCGAGCTGTGGAGCAACAGCCTGCAGATCCCGTTGGCCCATGTTGGTCAACTGCTTGCTCAGGCTGATGACCTCAGCAGTCGGCCTGCCAGCGTCGACTTGAGGAGCCGATGCCAGGACTTCTTGCGGTGCGACCTTGGCCAATTGTTGGCTCAGGCTGAGCACTTCGGCACGGCGCTGCAGGCCCGATTCGGCCGGTGGCACTGCACCTTGGATGTCCAGGCGACCGACCTTGGCCAACTGGCTATTCAGCTCGGCAATGTTCGCTGGAATCGCCTGATCAACGCCTGCCGTCGCGAAGTTCTTGTCCAGCGTCCCGGCTTGGGTCAACTGCGCGCCTAAACTGCTTGCGCTTGTAACCAGGCCCTTACTGGTCGCAACTTCTGGAGCGTTGGCCTGCAGGTCGAACTGACCGGCCTTGGTCAGGTCTTGCCCCATGCGGGCGACGGCATCGAGCGGAGCTTTCACGCCGGCATTGACACCGACGGCGAGGCCCTCGGTCGTAAAACCACCCAGCTCGGCAAATACCCGCGATGGGCTGTGAATGCCGAGCTTTTCCTTGAACCAGCCGATTGCTGAATCGCCGAGATTGCCAATGGCACTCTTGATTTGCCCCAGTCCTGCCAGCAGGCCATTGACCAAGCCGTTGACGATCATGCTGCCGAACTCGGTGAACCGGGTCGGTAGCTCGATGCCCAGATAATTCAGCACCCCCGCGAAGGCCTGATAAATCAATCCGATCGGGCTGAAGTTGGCCAAGACGGTGAGAATCCCGCCGATTCCAGCACCGAAGCCAGCGCGAATCTCGGCCCAGGAGTTAGCGAAATACGCTTTGACCTGGTCCCAGTTTTGATAGAGCAGGTACGCCCCGCCGGCCAGAACGGCGACGACAGCAGCAATGGCCAGCGCTACAGGGTTCGTGGCCAAGCCCCACAAGGCGATGCTGACAGCGCGAATTGCAGTCAGCAGCCCTCCGCTGAGCACGCTGGCCAGCTTCCCGACGACCGGCAGCACGCCGGCGCCCTTCACGCTGAACAGCGTCATGCCATAACGCACCATGGCGAACGGGCCGAGCAGACTGGCCATGGTGATTGCCAGGGCCCCGAAACCAGCGGCGAGCACTGCGACGGCCGCAACAACCTTCACCAGTCCGCCCGCCAGCCCAGGGTTCTCCCGGGCCCAAGCGCCGACGCTGGCTGCCATTTCGCCCAGCGTAGAAATCAGACCCTTGAGTTCCGGGGCGACTGCCGCACCAAAATCGGCCATGGCATTGGTGAAGCTGCCCTCGGCCGCCTCCATGACGTTGCTCAGCGTGCCCAATTGTTCGTTGACGCGAGTACGCAAGTCGGCCTGGTCCTGGAGTTTTTGCTGCACCTCCTGATACCCGGCCAGGCCCTTGTTCATCATGGTGTTGAGGACGGCCATAGTCTCGGCGTCATCGCCGAACAGCGACTTGATCGTCGCTGTACGGTCTTCGTCGTTCAGAACCTTGAGTTTCTCGATCTGCTTGTAGAGGTTCTCCAGACCCGCGAAGTTGCCATCGTCGTTTGTGAAGTTGAGTTTGATTCCTCGGCTTTTCAACGCGGTCGAGTCGTTGACATCCTCGACCCCACCCTTGTCTAGGCCTGCCTGGAAGATCTTGCGGTAGGCGTTACCGGCAGCGCCGCCCTCCATGCCGGCCTGGTCCATCATGATCAGCAAAGGCCCAAGCTCTTTGGCCGCTTCGATGCCGGTTTTCTTGATGACGTCCATCACCGGCGCGATTTTGCTGAATCCCTGCAGCATGTTCCCTGGGTCAACGCCGGCATAGAACCCGCGCTGAATGGTGTCCATCAGCGCCATCATGTCTTTTTCGGATGTGCGCGTAGCGTCCTGCATCTTTGCCGCGAATTCAGCCGATTCCTCTACCGGCATCTTCAATTGCACGCCCAGGTAGGCTGCCGCTTCGCCGGTACCGCCCAGGATGCTTTGCGCGCTCAGGCCCTGCCGGCGCAGCATGGTCATCATGTTCTGGAAGTCGGCAGTGGTACCGGGCAGACGATCGCCCAAGCGCGTGGCCAGGTCGGTGATCTTCTGGAAGTCTTCAGCCACTTGGCCGTTGCTGCCCATCATCGAGACTTTCAGCTGTGTGGCCGAATCCTCGTTGGGAGCAAAGGCTTGAATCGCAGCCTTCACCGGCTGTGCTGCGGCGTAACCGGTGGCCAGGCCGGCCGCGCCGGTACCGGCCATACTCGCTCCCAGGCGTTGTGCTTTTTCCAGCTCGCTACGGGCCTTGGCCAGCTTCGCCTGCTTGGCCGCCAGCTGGTCCATGCGCTTGGTCTGGGCACTGATGGCTTCGTTGGTGGCGGTGATCTGATCGCGCAGCTTGCGCTCATGACTCGCCAGGTCGCGGGTGCTGATCCCTGCGGCCGCCAGCTTGGCGCGCAGAGCCTGGAGGCCCTGCTCTTGTGAGGCATGTTGGGATTTCAGGGCCCGCGCCTCGCGCAGGGCGCTGCGGAACTCCTGGTTGAGCCCCTGCATCGGTGCACGGGCTTCCTGCAGTTGGTTGCCAAGCGCCGACAGGCGCTCACGATGCTCACGGGCCTCGGTCGCGCTGGCGCGGTGCTGCTGCTGCAGTTCCTTCTGGCTCCCACTGAGCTGACGCACCAGCGCCAATTGAGCCTGCTGCTGGGTAACAAGGGCTGCATATTCGTTGCGCAGCTGCTCTGTGGGCTGGTTGGTCCTGCCAATCTGCTCGCCCAGGTCCCTGATGCGCTTGCGGTTTTCTTGCCATACCTGGTTGGCCGCTCGCGCCTGCTCGCGGGTTTGCTTCAGCTGCGTGGTAAGAGATTTGTGGTGATCGTTCAGGGCAGAGGTTTCGCCCTGGAGCTTGTCATAGCTGGCCTGAAGCGGCTGGACTGCACGCTCCTGGTCGCGCAGCGCGCCGGCCAGCTCCTGGACGCGGCTCTTGGTCGCGTTCAGGGCTTCGGCGGTCTTGCGGGCTTCGGCCATCTGGGAACGCCAAGCACTCACATCCTTCTGCTGGGCGTTCAGTTCCTTGAGGCTGTCCCGGGCAGCCTTGAGGGCTTTCGCGGCCTCTTGGCTGCCCTGGCTGATCTGGCGCAGCGGCGCGGTGGCTTTGTTAATCGCGCTCAGCACCACTTCTAGGCGCAGGTCATTGGCCATTGTTGCTACTCCTTAACCGCGCCCGCTCGCGCCAGTCCATCAGGTCCTTCACGCCGAGCCCGTCCATGTCGCTCGGCGTCCAGTGGAACACCACGGCCACATCGGCCATGGCGTCTTCTACGCAGCGAGGGACGCGTCCGTCTTCATCCGCTTCTGCAGCAAAAAACCGGACACTTTCACGCCCACGGCGACCAGGTCGGCTGGGTCCAGACGGCTGGCCTCGTACTCATTGAGCTCGCTGATACGCGGGATCAGCTTGATCAGGCTCGCCACATCCATCTGCAGCAGCTCGGACAGGTGGATACCGCGCAGCTCGCCGGCGGTGGGCTTGCGCAGCGTGATGACGGCAATTTCGGTTTTGCCGCGCTGGATGGGGGTATCCAGCTCGACCTGGTTGTCGTTCAGCTTTTGGGCTTCGGCAAGAGCCTCGGCGGTGGTGACTGCGGTGTTGGTTTCGGTAGTGCTCATGGTGGCTCCGGTTGTTCAGTGGGGGCGCGATCAGATGCCCAGGTTTTTGCGTTGTTCGGCGAGCATGTCGACGCCGTCAATGACTTCGATGAAGTTGAGTAGGTCGACCTCAACCAGGACTTCGCCGTCGACCGTCAGCTTGTAGTAGCTGCAGGTGGTGGTGACGCTTTTCTCGGTGTCTTCACCGGCCTGGGCTTCGCCTGCCTCGATGGTTTCGTGACGGCCGCGGACAACGATCTCGACGGCGGTGTGCACGCCGGTATCGTCCTGCTGGTAGGTGCCGGTGTAGCGCAGCAGCACGCCATCGGCTTTGATGGCGCCGAACTGGCGAATGACCTGGTCGTCAAAGCCGCCGAGCTTCCATTCCAGCTGGATGCCGTCATCGCTCCAGCCCAGGTCTGCCTTGACCGGGCCGTTCATGCCGCCGCCGCGATAGCCTTCCATCTTGCGGCTGAGCGGGGGCAGGGTGACGGTCTTACAGACGCCGAGATAGCTGCCGCCATCGTTGAACAGGTTGAGGTTCTTGAGCTTGCGTGGCATGGCCATGGGTATGGTCTCCGTCAGCTGTTGATGCGGCTGGCGAAGTCAGCCAGGTAGCGGTCGGTGATGCGCTGGCGCAGCGAGAGGTCCTCCAGCGGCGGCACAGGCGTGTAGTCGTAGTCGATGAAGAGCTTGCCGGCCTTGAGGGTTGCCTCGGTGTTGGCCTGCTCGTCGTACCAGGCACTGCCGCCGATCAGGTAGCCACCGGCGATCAGCTCGCGGAACTTGGCGTTGATGCCTTCCAGCATGTCCCGGATCAGGGAAGGGTGCATCGGCTTGTCGATCGCCCACATGTGCGCCTCGGCCATGGTGTCGGCCAGGACCTGGGCAGTTCGGGTGTAGTTCTCGAACGCGAACAGGGGATCTTCGGTGCAGGTGCGCGAGCCCCAGAAGCGGAAGCCGTCGGCATTGATGAGGGTTGTTACCTCGTTGCTGTTGAGGTAGTTCGCGTCGGTTGCCGGGTTCTGCAGGTCCCAGAACACATCGGCGGTGATGCCGGTTACGCCGTTGACCGGAATGTTGGAGATGGTTTTGTGCCAGCCGATCTCCTGGTCGATCTTGGCGCGCAGGCCCAGGGCCCGGGCCACAGCCGGCGCTGGGACGGTGCCATTGCTGACGGTGCTCCACTGCTCAAAGTCAGGCCAGATGACCATGACCTCACGGGCGCCGAAGTTCTCGCGGTAGGCAACGGCTTCTTCCTTGGTCTTGCAGCCCGAGCCTGAGACGTAGACGAAAGCGCGCAGCTGCTGGCCGATCGAGACAAGGGCGGTGGCCACCGGCAGGGAGTCGAGGCCTGGCACGCCCAGAATGCGTGGGGTGACCTTGAGCCGGGTCTTGGCCGCCAGCAGCGCCTTCATGCCGGTGTATTTGCCGGTTTCGGTGGTGGTTCCGATCAGGTTGCTGGTGGTTTCCTCGGGGGTCGCACCGGTTGCTACCCGCACCACGACGGTCACAGGCTTGGTCTGGTCGGCGATCGCCTGCAGGCTGGCGGCCAGGGTGCCGGTGGTGCCGGCTTTGCCGATGGCAGCCTGTACGTTGGTCAGCAGGACAGGGGTATCGAGCGGGAAAGCCGTGGCGTCGGCGTCGTCTGCAGTGCAGACCATGCCGACGACGGCAGTGGAAACGGTTCGGATTGGGCGGGTGCCCTCGCTGATTTCGAGGACCCGGACGCCGTGGTGGTATTCGTCGGCCATGGTGTGTGCCTGTGCAGGTGGATGACACTGCACAGGCTGCCGCGCGCGCGGGGGATCCGCGAGCAAAAGGGGTTGTAACGGCCGTTGCTACAGGTGCTGTTCGGCGATCCAGGCCGGTGCTATTGGGCGATATGTGGCATCCGGGAATGCCTCTGCCTGGGGCCAGTCGCGCAGCGCCTGGAAGTAGGCCAGCAGCTCGGCGAACTGCTCATTGCTGAGCGTAGTGGGCCGTCCCAGGTCCAGTTCGTCGCGGTGCCGGTCGCGGATCCATTGCTGGGCTGCCAGCTCGACGTCGCGCCATTGCCGTTCGGCCGCACGACGCTCCTCCGCGCTTTCGACTTTTTCGGCAAACACGCCATTGGCGAACAGCCAGCCAGGCTGCACCTGCGCGGCACAGGTGCGCCATTTCAGATCGGGGTGGTAACGCCCCTCCGGGTCAATATCCGTCGTCTCTTCGACGACACCATCTTGTATACGTGCCCACATAGTCATCACCATTGAATAATTACGCAGCCATCGGCGCCATTGCCGCCCGCATTGCCGACGTATGCGCCCGAACCACCACCGCCCGCGTCGATCGCGTTGTTACCAGCCACACTACTTTGCGTAGAACGAGGACCTGGCCCACCTCCCGCGCCACCGAAGACTCCATAGTTTGGCGAGCCGACACCAAGAGAGGTGTTGTGATCGCCGCCACTGCCTCGCCCACCACTACCCGGGGCGTTGCCGTTGCTGTTGTTACCACCGCCACCCAATCCGCCGGTTGCGGAGAGATACGCCCCAAAGGACGAAGTGCCCCCTGTGCTACCGGTGTTGCCAGCCACCGGGGCACCTGCCCCGCCAGCTCCCACCGTCACCGACACACTCGTTACGCCGGTCAAGTCAACAAGGCGCTGTGACAGTCCGCCACCGCCACCACCAGCCGAGCCGAGGCCGCTGGCAGCCGCCGAGAAGCCTCCGCCACCACCGGCGCCAATCACGGTCACCCAGGCCTTTTTTACAAAGGGCGGCACCTGCCAGGCAGTGACCCCTGGGGTCTTGATGACCACCGTCCCGCGAAACGGCAATGTGTTGCTGGCAGATAAGACATACCACTCGGACCACGAGTCCATGTTCTGCATCACGCGCACAGCAACCACTGGGATTGATTCCTGCGGAAGGCCGTCAGTAATGCGCTGGACCAGGTAGTTGTTTGCGTCGTAGCCCTCGACAACCAAACTGTAGCGACGGCTTGGAGACCACCCCGGCGGAATGTTTGTCATCCCTGCCAAAGGCGTCAGATAGTTTCCCGGCACCTTGTAGTTGTTCAGGTCGGTTTCAGTGCTCAGAACACCTAAGCCAGCACCAAAAGATCCCACCGTCAGCATGGCACCAGCAGTTTTATCCGTAGGGGTCGTTTGCTTTGGCGTATTACCGCTATGCCAAAACTCGATCCATGCAGTCCAGTTCTGTGCCGAGTTGAGCACTCGAAGCGCCATTTTTGGCTCAGTCGTGGCCAGGCCGGAAACCATGGTCTGCACCAGGTGCCCTGTTGACCCAAGACCCGACACCACGATGCTATGCCGCTGTGTGGCATTCCACCCCGGCGGAATGTTAGTCAGCCCCGTGTTATGCGTCAGGTAGTTGCCCGGCACCAGGAAGTTGTTCATGTTGGTTTCGGTGCTTACCACTGCACCACCGATGCCGAACAACGCCATGGCTGCATAGACAAATGCAGTATTGGCAGCAGTCGTGTCCTTATCGGTTGCCGGCGCCGTTGGCACTCGGGGATCGCCGGTAAAGACCGGACTGGCCAGAGGCGCCTTCAGCGCCAAGGCGTTGGTCATGGTCGTGGCGAAGTTCGGGTCGTTGCCCAGCGCCGTCGCCAGCTCGTTGAGCGTGTCCAGGGCGGCCGGTGACGAAGCCACAAGCTGTGCGATAGCCGTCATCACAAAAGCAGTGCTGGCCGACTGCCGCGTGTTGGTACCCGCTGGTGCCGTTGGTACCAATGGAGTACCACTAAAATCCGGGCTTGCCAGCGACGCCTTGAGCGCTAGGGCCTGGTCGATCTGCGTCTTGGTGTACACATCGGTCAGGCCGTAGCCCGCTACCGTGGTCGGGTTGGTCGCCGCGACGACTCGGCCGTACTTGTCCACGGTCACACTGCGGAATGTGCCCTCGGCGACTCCCGTGCGCCCAAACGCCATGTCGAATGTCAGCGCAGTCACACCCAAGACGATCGGCGCATTGGTCAACAGCTGCCAGGCACTGTCGCCATTGACGGTACCGCGCTCCACCAATACCAGCAGACCTGGAGTCACCTCGGCGCTGACGTCAGCATCGCTACAACGTACCCAGGCGCCTGCTGCGACGGTGTATAGACCGTTGTCCTTACCGGCGGCCTGGTTCTTCACCAACACGCGATCCCCGGCGGCAAGTACTACCTCGTCGATTGTCTGCAGTCCTGCCAATACGATGTTGGCCGTAGTAGCCACGAGTACAGAATGTTTGAAGTCCTGCTTGGCCAGCTCGCTGGTTACCCATTCGCGGGTTGCCAGCACCACGCTGGGGTCGATCTTGAGCTCAACGTTGCTGGAGCTGCTGACCACCAGGTTCATGCGCACCACCTGGGTACGGCCGGATCCCTGGTTGAGCAGCGGTTTATAGGTCGGCGGGCAGTTGGCCACTGCCACCAGGTCGCCATCGGCGTCGTACAGGCCGATCTCTCGGATCCAGCGACCGCCCACTTCGGCCGGGATGACTTGCTCAGCCACGATGATTGAGCTGTCCTTGTCATCGATCTTGAGCTGGTTGAGCGGGGCCCGGCGCCACTCGTTGATCAAGCTGATCTGGCTGGCGTTGGGCGTAGGCTCGGTGTTGTTGGCGTCACCAACGCCCATCTGGGTGATTTTCCACGCGATGCCCAGGGCATCCGCGTTGGCCTGTTTCGCGGCCCCCACGTTCGTGAGGATCGCGTAGAACTGCGAGTTCTGGTCAACCATGTGCAATTTCCAATGTGTCGATGGTGTGTTCGCGACCGCCGCGGCCGATCGAGCCGGTCACCTCGAGGTCGCGCATGGCAGGTGGGTAAACGTCCAACTCGTCGCCGTCGTACAGGCCGCCGGCGATGTAGAAGGCCCCGATCGTTTCCAGGCTGATGGCCAGGCCAGTCAGGTGGCGGCTTACTGGGCGGGCGTCATCGATGAGCCAGGTCAGCTCTTGATAGGTCTCTTCGCTGATCCCCTCGTCGGATACGCCCACCTTGATCGCGAAGGTTCCAGGCACGCCCTTGGGCTCTGTCTGCCACCACTCGATGACCTCGATCAGGTAGCCCAGCGGCTCCACGACCCGCCGCAGCGCGCCGATAGTGCCCTTGCGCGAATGGATGAAGAACGACGAGCGAATCGCGCCGCGCTTGGCCGCCTCAGGCCAGCGGCTGTCCCAGCGGTCCACCGAGAATGCCCAGGCCAGGAAGGGGAGCAGAGCCACCGGGCATCGATCCGGGTTGATGAGGTCGCGGATTGGCACGGGTACCCGCTCGATCTGCGCGAGCGCCTCGGCAGCCTGGCGCTCCAGGTCCGTGGCATTACCAGGTAGCAGGTTCATGGCTCAGTGCCCTGGGTCAGGGTGATGCTGGTGCAGTAGGGCGCCTGGCTGAGCGTGGCGTTGATATCGGCCCAGCCTTGGAGCTCTACCTTACGCACGCCCTCAACGTGCAGGGCAGCATGGATGGCGGACTCCGACACCTGCATGCCCAGCCGGCGGCGCTGCGCCACGAAGGCCTGCAACTGCTGCTCGGCCGCCGCAAGGATGGGTTCAGCTTCGGGGCCCAGCGTCTTGAGGTACAGGCGGGCATTCACCTGGTAGGGCAGAACCTGTGCGCCCTGGACCGTCAGGCGGTCGGCGACAGGCCGGCGGTCTTCATCACTGAGGTAGGCGCGGACTATGTCGAGCAGCTCAGCGCTGGCCGTGCCGTCGTCTAAGGCGGACTGGATCGTGACCACCACCTCGGCCGGGTACGGGCTCTCCACGGTGGCGTCAGCGACCTGGCCGTTGGCTGCTCGGGCGTGGAAGACATACGAGTTGCGTGGGCCGGCGGTGCTCAGCCCCTCGAAGGCCATCTGGGCCCGCTCGCGCAGGGCATCGTCGCCTTCCAGGACTTCCGGCACAGGTGGGATAGCCTGTGGCTGGGCCACCTGGATGACCAGACGTTTGACGTTGAAGTTGGCCGCGATCTGGTCCAGGTCGTTACCGCCGGCGGAGCTGAGCATTACGGCGAGAGAAGCCTCGTTCACCCGCTGTCGCCAGACCATTTCGCGATAGGCATTCTCCTGCAGCAGCTTGGTGATGGGCTCGGACTCAAGCTCAAGCCGACCAGCGATTTCAGCCTGCTGGTCTGCGGGCCACAGGGAAACGGCATAGGCCTTGCGTTCGGCGAGGATCTGCTCGTAGTCGATCTGTTCAACCACTTGCGGTGCTGGAAGCTGACTGAGGTCGATCGGGAGGAACGTATTCATGCGGCCCCCCCGAATTGCAGCGGCATGCGCATGCTGAACGGTTCGTTGTTGTCGACCAGGGCCCCGGTGAGTTCCAGCTCAGCTCGGCCACTCAGGCCAACGGTGGCCATTTGCACCTGGGATAGCCGGATGCGGGGTTCCCAGCGCATCAGGGCCATGGCGGTGGCCGCGTAAAGGCGCAGGCGCGTTGCGTCGTTTTGGGGGTGGTCGATCAGCTCAGGCAGGAGGCTGCCATACTCCCGGCGCGCAATCCGCGTGCCCAGGCGGGTGGTTAGGATGTCTTCGATCGACTGCTTGATGTGCTCCATCGCAGTGATGGTCGACCCGTTCAGGCGGTTCATTTCACGGGTACTCCGGTGGTGCCCGGCCCCGACATGACGCCGCCGTGCTTGTGGGTCACCAGGCTAATGCCGGCCGCGACGACGTCAATGGAGACGGTCATCTTGCCGGTCTGGTTGTAGTCGCCGATGTGAGTGATGGGGCCCTCGATCCGGATCCCGCCCTTGCTGATCAGGTTGGTGGTGCCCCCGGCAGGAAGCATGGCGTTCAGGTGGTGAGCCTTGCTGTCGTACTCGATGACGGCGCCGTCGGCATAGGTGCGACGGTGCAGGCCGGGGCGGTCGCCATTGGCTGGAATGAGGTCGCTGAAAAGTCCGGTGATTGCCACGCCATTGGCAAGCTGGCCACTTGGCGAAAGCAGGATGACCTGCTCGTCGACAGTGGGTGGGTCCCACTCTCGATCGGCGCCGGCGCGGATAGCGAGCCACGGTAACCAGGTGGTCAGCAACTCGCCAGTGCGTACCCGCACGCGAGGCGGCTTGTGCTGCACCTCGGCAATGGTGCCAAAGCGGACGAGGTTTTCGATGAGTCGGGCAAGTTCGGCGAGGCTGTTCATGCCGGCGATGGTCGCGCCGCCTACGCACGCGCGCATCACCGGGGCCTTGTATGGCGGGGCGCTACAGGGTCAGGTGGGCGAGTAAGGTGTCACGGACCTGATCGAGTTCGGCATCCGTGAGGCCGAGCAGCTCGCGCTGGTCGTACTGGACGGTCGGCGCGTTGCGGGCCGCTCGATCCCGCAGGCCTTCCTGGTGTACCCGTGCAATCCTGGCGATCCGGCCGGTGAAACCCACGGTGGCCGCCGAGGCGTCGCCACGGGCCTTCATGAAGGTCGCGGTTCGCAGCTTCTGGAACATCTTGACCTTGGCCCGGATCCGGCCTTGTTTCCCGCGCAGTTGTCGCGGTTTGCGGGGCGCATACGCCGAGCCTTCCGGGTTCTGTTGCGCTGCAATGCGCTGGTTCTGGCTGCGCCTGAGTTGTTGGGCGATCGAGCGGGCCAGCTTGGAGCGTTCAGCTGGCTCGATGCGCTGTAGGAGCGGACTTACCCAGCCCTCCAGGGCTTCGAGATCAGCCATGGTCTGGCCGCCTTGGGTGCGGTACCGACAATGCCATGCCCTCCGGTGCCGGCGGCGGCTGCCAAGAGGCCAGCGGCTGGCCATCCGCGAAGATGGTCACCTCGCCGTAATCCTGGTACGGCTCGTACTGCGGTTCGCCCGGGTGGGTGACGTCATAGGAGCCGTCATCCATGCGTTTCACAACGACACGTTCGGTCAGCGGCAGGGTAATGCTCATGTCTACCTTGCTCCGGTCAATGAGGTCGACCTCGAACTTGACGCTGTTGGCGGCCTTTTCCAGGTTCACCAACAGTTCCGACTGGTTGACCCGTAGCCAGCCCAGAATCGGAAGCATCACGCTGTCGGGGTGGCCCGCGAAGTCGGTCAGGATGATCTGCAGCGTGTAGCTGTATTCGAACGACAGGGTCGGGGCCGCAGTGCAGCGCACCTTGCCGGCGTCGATAAACATCAGCAGCGCGTCTGGGTTCGGCTTGAGACCTGGGACGGCCGCGAGCAGGTGGTCGCGGAGGCTATTGGGCTTGTTCATGGTTCACCTGGTGCTGAAAAACACGGTCAACTTGGGCGGCACACTCGGCCCAGGCTTGTTCAACAACATCCTGGTCACTGAGAAGGTCCCCGTTGGCTGTCGGCGCCGTCGCCGGCAGGACGCACGGGACCACCACCGGACAGCCATTGACGGTAAGCGTCGGCGCCGGTGAGGGCGGGACGCTCCCGCAGCCGGCGAGCAGCAGCAGGCAGAAGCTGGCGAGCCCAGTCCCGGAGTTGGTCATTTTCATGCTTGAGTGCCTCGATTGTGCGTTGGCGGGTGGCCAAGCCCTGGCGCAGCTCGCCCTGGATCTTCAGGAGTTGGGCTTGGCCGTCGCGCTCGCGCTCCAGGGTGGATTTCAGTGCGGTGGCGGAGGCCAGGTTGCGGCGGGCATCGTCCTGGGCGGTTGTGAGCTGGCCTTCCAGAACCGTGGTCTTGGCCTTTTCAGTCCCGAGCAGGAGCTGTTGACCCCAACCCCACAGCCCGGCCGACATTGCGGCGAACAGAGCACCGGCCAGCAACCCGTCTCGCAGGTCCATCAGGCTGCCTCCTGCCCACAGCCGCAGTCCTGGTACCGCTCAAAGGCTCGCTGCAGCTTCACGTCGTACAGGTTCCGCTTGTAGTCCGGGCCGTTGTACAGCTCGGCCACCTTGGCCCACTTGAGCGACTTAAGGACCTTGAGCAAGGTAGGGTCGGCCTCGATGTAGCGGACGAAGGCCTCAAGTTGGTCCGATTCGCTGCGACACATGGCCTCGACGAAGGCCTGGACGCTGGGATAGCCCAAGCGCTCCCAGTGCAAGCCCATCACCTGGAAGGCGCCCCAACTGCAGGATTCCAGGGCGGCCTGCTCGTCGATCATCCGGGCCTGGGCCAGACGCTGGTGTTCTGCGGTACCGCCGACATAGCCGCCGAACTTCGGATTGACCAGGGCCGGGAACTGCTTGGCCAACTCGTCGGCACGCTGGCGAAGTTGATCGGTCAGCTGCTCCAGCTCGTCCTGGTCGTCACTGGGCCGGCGGATCTTCTGCAGGCGGGCGTACATGATGTGTCGCTCGTACAGGATCACCGGCTTGCCGTTATCCAAGAAGCCACGCCCTTTGGACTCGACCTCGTTGAGCGCGTACACGGCCGCCAGGGGCACGCCCAGGCGGTCGGCGGCCCGGACCATGTCGACATTTTTCAGCAGATGGGCGCAATCAGCGCCCTGCAGGCTGGCCAAGGTTTTCGGGCCTGCGATACCGTCCGCGACCAGGCCTGCCCGATGCTGGTAGGTGCGGACAGCGGCCTCGGTGGCGTCACCGTACACGCCGTCGGCGCCGATCTTGGCGCCGCGGTCAATGAGTTTGCGCTGCAGGTCGCGCACCGCCTGGGAGCGGTCGCCGTGGCGAAGGGTCATAGGGTTCCCTCCTTACGAGTGAAGGTTTTCTTCGCTGCCGCCCGGACAAACTCAATGCCCAGCAGGCCGATCAGGCCGCCGAAGAAGGGCGCGGTGGTGAGCGGGATGCCAATCAGCGACAGTCCGTGGCTGGCCGAGAGGGCAACGAACCCGCACAGCGGCGCTTCGATGACCAATTGACGGAGCTTCCCGCCGCCGTAGACAACCCGCAGCGCGGCAATGAGGGCGGCCAGTAGGCCGGCGTACAGCCCGGGCCAGTTGTTTTCGAGCCAGGTGGCCAGGAAGGCCCAGGTTTCAGGACGGTCAGGCATGGGAGTCCTTCCATGGTTTCGGGTGGTTTTGGTCATGGGTAATCACTCCCACAGGTTCACCATCTGGCGCTCAGGCGCAGAGGTTTGGATTTCGGGCAGGTTGACCAGCACGCCGCCCTGCAACACCGCGCCGCGATCGGCCAGACCAGGGTTGGCATCAAGGACGGCCTCGACGACCCCCGCGGTGCGGCCGTAGTGCCGCCAGCACAGGGCGTCGACGGTGTCGTTCTGTTGGGTGCGGAGCTGGACTGTCATCGCTTTTCGCCCTTCGATAAGTCGTTTCCGTGTGGCGCTTGGCCTGCGTCTTCGGCGTATGCGAAGGGCCCGTCATCGCTCACGACTGCGCCAGGCGACAGCCCTGTTTCTGGATTGCGGCATACCGCTAGGCCCATCGGATGCAGGATCTCGCGATTGATTCGAACCAGGAGCCCACGGCGGGACAGCTCGTTCCAGTCGATGATCATGCTGGCCATCACAACAGCTCCACGTTAGTGCGAGAGGTGCCCAGAATGTCCCGGACGGCCCAGCGCTGGTCGCGGCGGTAGTCATCGATCGTGGGTTCAGTCTCGTCGGCCTTTTTATTGCCGCTGGCAGTGGTGTCATAGCCTCGGTACCGCTCACAGACCTCGGCGCCGGCCGCGCACTCGACGGCGCGCTTGTAGAGGTAAACCAGCTGGGACTGGTCTTGGATCTTCTCGCTTGGGACAGCCTCAAGGGCGATGTGGCCTGCTGCCTGTTGGGCTTCACGCCATACGGCCAGGTCGCGATTGACGCTGATGATGGCGGCAATGACGGCAGTTTCGAGCCGAGCGGAGGTGACGCTGGAGTCGATTCGCAGGGTCTCGCGCAGCTTGTCCAGGTCGATCGAGGGCCAGAAGGCCTCGCTGTTGATGTGCACGCCGGGTACGGGGGTACTGGTCGCTAGACCGCCAGGAATGAATCCACTCATGATCGCGGTGCTCTGAATAGGTCGGCGGTGGTCGGGGCTTCACAGCTGGGCCAAGGAGAAAGCCGCTGATCCACCCCGAGCCGCCGGGTTGCGTGGGACGCTCGGTTAGCCGGCAGAGCCGGCGATTTTTTTGAGGAGGCGCTCGGCGCGCTCCAGGTCTTTCTTGCCGCCGCAGTTGTCATGCAACTCGATGGCGCGGCGCAGTAGGTCGACTCCCGCTTGAATCTGGCCTGGCTGGCCGGGGTTGGCGTCGTCCAGGCTGGTGAGGGTGGCTTTGCCGAGGGCCAACATCAGCTTGGCGCGCGCCTCGTCAGGCATGTCTTCTTCGGCGGTCAGCTCGGCGGTGCGGGTCAGGATATCGAGAGGGAAGTTTTCACCGGTCTTTTGCGCCTTGAGCGCGGCTTCGGCGATCTCTTCGGCCACGATGCAGCCGGTGGAGCGCTCGAAGCGATCTGGCATCTTCAGCCCATGCTGCAGCACGTAGGCCGCAACATCGAGGCCACCGGCCCATTCGCCCGCGTCGAAGCGCCAGACCATCACAGTGGTCAGAACCTCGTCCTGGGCGCCACAGCCGGCCTCAATCACGCCCGCCACATAGGGCTCATAGGCGGGCAGCAGTTCGACCTTGAGCTTGCCTTTGCCTTCCCGCGACTGGATGGCGGAGAGGCGCTGGCGGTCCTGGTGGAGCTGGGCGAGCTGCAGCTCGTACTGAGTGGCCCCCTCCATGGTCTGCTCAGGAGCAGTGGCCGCCGCGGCTTGGGCCGCAGTGACACGCTGGAAGTGCCGCCGGCAGGGATTGGTCATGGCGATATCCCTCACACGATCTCGATGTTTTCGGCGAACGCGGCGCAGCCCAAGTCCTCGATGACGTAGGCTTCGTTGACCGATTCGAAGTTCTCGATACGGTCTCGGGCGGCGTTGTCGACAACGGTCTTTCGGCGGCTGTTTTCCTGCCAGTAGTACGACAGGTTGTCCAGGCGAGTCACGAACAGGCCGTTGGCCGGGAAGTGCGGTACACGCACGGCCGGCAGGTTGCCGATGCGCTTTTGGCTGGTGACGATGTCGGCCGCGAGCATCTCGGTCGGGGCATTGGCCTTGTTGATGATCGGGAAGTACTTGTCGGCCAGGATCTTGCGACCGCAGACCACCACCAGCTCGGTGTCCTCCTGGTACCAAGGCTCAATCAGCTCGTTGACCATGGCGAACACCAGGGCGTCGATGTTCTCGAAGTCCTTGCCGGCGCCGATGGAGATCTTGCCGCTGCCGTCGACTACTTCCTTCATGACGCGCGCCGCGTTCTCCAGGCGCATTTTCTCCAGCCAGCCGACGTTCACATCCTGCAGCAGCGGGTTGGTCGCTGGGTTGGAGGAGGCGGCGCGGCTGGTGCCGTTCCAGCCGATGCAGATGCGGTTGAGCGCCATCAGTTTGACGATGGCATCACGGATACGGGCCTGGAAGTCCGGGAACTTGGCCCAGGCATCGAGCTTCTGGTACTTGAGGTGGGTGTCGTAGTTGGTCTGGGTGCAGACGTAGCCGCGGTTGTCGAGGCCGGTCGGGTCGCGGGTTTCGCGGGCTTTGACGTCGGTGTCGGTGGTGCCGGCGATATTGCCGGTCACGCCCAGGCCGATCTTCTCACCCATCTGCTCGGGGACGCCGTAGATGTTGATCATACTCAGGAACTGGCTGGACTCCTGGATACGGCTTTCCAGTTTTTGCGCCACGGCCGGGCTGGCGGTGAATTTGGTGGTGACGTCAGGCACGCCATGAAGTTTGGCCAACTGGGCCAGGTATTCGTTGAAGAGCAGGCGGGTATCGTTACGCATGGTGGTCTCCGGTGTTCCTTGATCGTTCGTGGATCAGCAGTCGGTTAGTTCGCGACCGTTGCCACCGGGAACCGATGGGCGATCCTTCTGAGTGTGGTCCTGGGTGTTACCCAGGCGCGTGACCAGGGCTTCATGGTCATTGCTGAGCTTGGCGAACTTGGTCTCCAGCTCGGCGAAAGCAGCCAGGCTTTTGGTCATCGCCTCGGCTTGCTCGGCGCCGTGGTTAGCGAGCTGTTCGATCAGCTCGCCCAGGGCGGCGAAGTTGGCGGCGTCCTTGCCTTCCTTTTCCTTGCTCTTTTTGAGGAGGCCACCGACCCTGTCGCGCAGGGCCGCGAACATGCTGGGGCCGTCGGTCACTTCCTCGAATTCGAGTTGCACCTCTTCTGCCGCAGTGAAGAGGTTGTCTTTGTTCTGCTTGCGGCCGGTCAGGGTGCCGTGCTGAGCGCTGAACTGCAGGGCTTCGGTGCCCAGGCTTGCCGGGGTGTCGGTGATCGCCAAGCCAACCAGATAGGCCTGGCCAGTCTTTGCGAACTTGGGATCGATCTCGACCGATGTGTAGATCTTCTGGTTCTTGGCGTTCAGGGCGAGTAGGGCATCGTTGGGCTGCAACTGGGCGAACAGTGCCAGTCGTTTCTCGCCAGCGATCTCGACTTCTTCGGCTTTACAGGCCAGCACGTCGCCGTAGGCACCGAACTCACCGCCAGGCCAGGCCCACTTGATGTGTTCGCAGTTGATGCGAGCGCCGTAGGTGTTCGGACTGTATTGCGCCGCCATCTGCTCGATCCAGGCGCGCTCGATGGTGCGGCCGTCGGTGGTGCCGCCTTCCACGGCAACTCGGAACCACTTGGAGCGGAGTTTTTTTGCAGGGGTGTCGGTCTTGTCGGCCATGCCGGGAATCCTCAGTGCGGTGGCGTTGTTGCCTTGCGATGGGGGCATGGTCCGCAGCGAGCCGCTTGGCGGCAACGCGCTGCAGTTGTAGGGCTGGAGCCTACAGGGGACGTCGATAGGGGAACGCGCGCGCGAGCGGCAGCATCGGCGCCATGAACGCCATAGTCGACCTACCTACAGATCATCGCCGCCACGCCAAGCACCTGTATTGGCAGGGCTATCGCGTGTGCGAGATCGCCGAGCTGATCGGCGAGAAAGAAAAGACCCTGCACAGCTGGAAAGCCCGCGACGAGTGGGATCGGGCCACACCTCTGGAGCGGATTCAGGCGGCGACCGAGGCCCGCCTGGTGCAGTTGATCCTGAAAGACCCTAAGTCAGGCGCGGACTACAAGGAAATAGACCTTCTTCACCGCCAACTGGAGCGCCAAGCGCGCATTGAGCGATACAAGGGGGGCGGTACCGAAACTGACCTCAATCCAGAACTGGCAAAGCGAAACGACGGACCGAAGCGCAAGCCCAAGCGCAACGAGATCGACGAGGAACAAGTCGAGAAACTGCTTGAAGCGTTCCTCGACGGCTGCTTCGACTACCAGAAAGACTGGTACCGAGCGGGCAATCAGCGCACCAGGGCGATCCTCAAGTCACGCCAGATTGGCGCAACGTTCTACTTCGCCCGGGAAGCCTTGATCGATGCGCTCACGACCGGGCGCAACCAGATATTCCTGTCTGCCAGCAAGGCGCAAGCGCACATTTTCAAGGCTTACATCCAGGCCTTTGCCCGAGACACCATCGGTGTTGAGCTGGCCGGCGACCCGATCATCCTGGCCAACGGTGCCGAGCTGCATTTCCTTGGTACCAATGCCCGAACGGCCCAGGGCTACCACGGTAACTTCTACTTCGACGAATTCTTCTGGACGTTCAAGTTCAAGGAACTGAACAAGGTCGCCTCGGGCATGGCGATGCAGAAACAGTACCGTCGGACCTACTTCTCGACGCCCAGCTCCATGGCGCATGAGGCTTATAGCTTCTGGACGGGGGAGCGTTTAAACAAGGGCAAGCCGACCGCCCAGCACATCAAGTTGGACGTCGGGCACAGCGCGCTGCAAATGGGCCGGCAATGTGAAGACCGAATTTGGCGGCAGATCGTCACGATCCTTGACGCCGAAGAGCGGGGCTGCGACCTGTTCGACCTGGATGAACTGCGACTGGAGTATGACGCCGCGGCATTCCAGAACCTGCTCATGTGCGAATTCGTCGACGACGGCGCAAGCATCTTCCCACTGGCTGTATTGCAGCCTTGCATGGTTGACAGCTGGACGGAGTGGACGGACTACAAGCCATTCGCTGCCCGGCCCTTCTCCGATCGGCAGGTCTGGGTCGGCTACGACCCGGCGGAAACAGGCGACACGGCCGGCCTCATTGTCGTCGCGCCGCCGCTGGTACCAGGCGGCAAGTTCCGTGTCTTGGAGCGGCACCAGTTCCGCGGCATGGACTTCAACAGCCAGGCCGAGACGATCCGCAAGGTCACGCAGCGGTACTGGGTGACCTACATCGGTATCGATACCACCGGTATGGGTAGCGCCGTGGCCCAGTTGGTGAGGCAGTTCTTCCCTGGGCTGCGCACCTTCTCCTACAACCCAGAGGTCAAGACACGCCTGGTGATGAAAGCCTGGGATGTCATCAGCAAGGGCCGCCTGGAGTTCGACGCCGGCTGGACAGACCTTGCGCAGTCACTGATGGCGATCCGCAAGACCATCACTCCCGGTGGCCGACAATTTACTTACACCGCCGGCCGCAACGACACAACCGGCCACGCCGACTTGGCGTGGGCGCTCTTTCATGCACTGCACAACGAGCCGCTGGAGGGCCAGACCGTGGCCAACACCGGCATCATGGAGATCTACCAATGAGCAAATCGCGCAAGCGCCGGCAGAGTGGCGGCGACCTGGTGCAGCCGCCCCTGGACGGCGAGCTACTGGCCAAAGGAGAGGGCGGCCAGAGCGTGGCCTTCACCTTCGGCGACCCAGTACCGGTGCTGGACGGGCGCGAGATCCTGGACTACTTGGAATGCTGGTCCAATGGTCGCTGGTACGAGCCGCCCGTCAACCTCGACGGCCTGGCCCGGTCGACCAAGGCAAGCGTCTACCTCCAGTCTGGATTGACCTTCAAGCGCAACATGCTGGTGCGCAGCTTCATCCCGCACAAGTTGCTGAGCCGTCAGGCCTTTGAGCAGATCGTCATGGACTGGGGGTGGTGCGGAAATCTCTACTTGGAGAAGCGCCACAATATGCTGGGTCAGGCCTTGGGCCTGCAGCCGTGCCTGGCCAAGTACATGCGCCGCGGCTCGGACCTGGCCACGTACTACCAAGTCCGCGGGTGGAAGGACGAGCACCAGTTCAGGACCGGCACCATCTGCCACCTGCGCGAGGCCGACATCAACCAGGAGGTGTACGGCCTACCCGAGTGGCTGGCCGCGCTGCAAAGTGCCTTGCTCAACGAGAGCGCCACGCTGTTCCGTCGCAAGTACTACCAGAACGGCAGCCATGCTGGCTTCATCCTGTACATGACCGACGCCGCCCACAACGAGAAATTCGTCGATGACCTGCGCGATGCGATGAAGAACAGTAAGGGCCCTGGCAATTTCCGCAACCTGTTCATGTACGCGCCGGGAGGCAAGAAGGACGGCATTCAACTGCTGCCGATCAGCGAGGTGGCGGCCAGGGACGACTTCGGCGCCATCAAGAACATCAGCCGGGACGATCTGCTAGCCGCCTTGCGCATCCCGCCGCAGTTGATGGGGATTGTGCCTCAGAACGCCGGGGGGTTCGGCTCGATCAAGGAGGCCACGGAGATCTGGACCCAGAATGAACTGGAGCCCGTTCAGACCAGGCTCTCCCAGATCAATGAGTGGCTCGGGGAGGAAGTCGTGCGCTTCCTACACCCGTAGTGGAATGAGCCGGCACTCGGGGCCGGCTTGCAAATCATTGAAGATCACGTCGTACCAAATATGCATATTTGTATGGAGAGCGTGGTCTTGTTATTTTTTGGAATGCTGGTGCCGGTTCTAGTTTTATTTGGCTTGCAATCGCCGCCCCTGCAGCCGCAATAATTGAGCTTGTTTGAGATAGTCCGAAAGATTTCGAGCTTGCGGCATAAGCGCTCCCGGCTGCTTTAAAAGCATTACCTATGTCAAAGTTTAAAAAGGCTTTCGTGTCTGTTAGTTTTACCGGGAATTGCCATTCGCGTGTTACTTTCAAGAGGTTGGCGCAGCTCTCGTCAATTTCTTTCAATGTCTTCGCTAACTCAATTTCCATTGCGTCGGAGGAGCTGATGCTGGAAGACAAGGCATCAAAATGCTGCCGGAAGTGTAGTAATTCGTCCCTTCGTTTGGCCTTAAATTCTAATATTTCAGCCAATGGGACTTCTGGCCCGGGTACAGGTACAGCATTAAGTAGCTGAATCAGCGTTCCATCCTGTTTAGCTTCGAACCCAACCCGCTTGACAGAGTTTATCCCATCATGAATCGACCAAGCGCCCTCGTCCTCCTTCTCATAGAGCGTCAGCGCAAGCTCCTGGGTCTGGTATACAGCGTAAGCTCCGCTTGTCAGACCATTAAAACTGACGCGCGGCCTACGAAGCACGCCACAGTCTTCAAGATATTGAGCTTCAGGAGGAGCGCCAAAGCTGACTACATTGTTGTCTGGCAGAGCAAGCCTATCCCAGTAGGTTAGTGCAAAGCGGAGGTCTTGAGCATCTAATCCTCCATGGGTACTGATGGAATCTCCATTTATTGTCACTGGTGGTGAGAGTATGAGTCCTCGCACGGTGGCAACTTTTTTTGGTTTTCCGTAATCGGGGTCGTGTGCCTTTCTATATTTTGCTTCGCCCATGATTTTGCTCTTGTGCTTTAGTGTTGGTGGTTAAATCTATTAAATTTTATGCTTTAGGTCCTGGGTTTTGCTGGTAAGCATTATGTACTGGGTCGAGTTTATAAGACCGGTAGAATGAGCTCCGGCCCTTGGTTTCGCACGTTGCCCACAGCGGTACTGACTCGATACCATTCAAAAAGCTCGGCGGGCTCCCCCAAGTTTAAAGCCATTTGTTCGGCCTGTTCGATTGCCATATTCAACTGGACCCATTCGCATGCGAGGTTAGGGGATAGCACTACAGGACGACGATCATGCATGTCAATCATGCCTCCGAGGGCGTCAGCTGTGATGATCACAACACCGTCGCTTTCTCTATTACAGAACTGTCCAATCGATGCGCAAAGAGCTGGGTGACCGTCGCGTCGTCGTATATGGTACGGCTGCTTCTTTGGACCGCCTTCGTCGACCCACTCGAACCATCCATCAACAGGAACAATCGCCCTGTTTGGCCAGATTGAGCGGAAAAAGGGGCTGTGGGCAACCTTTTCTATCCGGGCATTAATCGGGGCGGCACGGTCGGTAGCCCAATGCGGTCGCCACCCCCATTTCACCAGATCGGCCCGGGGACCTCCCTCGTCACAGCGCAGCACGGCGACTGATGTGGATGGGGCAACGTTGTAGCGCTGAAGAGGTTGCGTGTCGACGTTGCTGCGCCATACGCCTTCCATATTGAGTGCATCGGCAAACTCATGCAGTCCGCGATACTGGGACAACCGTCCACACATGTTCGAACCCTCTGGCGCAATCCTACAAGAATAGCTGTTGCGTCCCGAGGTGTGCCTTCAAAGCTTCGGGTAGACGGGCGCGACGTCTCGCCAAATCCGAGCGTCAGGCTTGCCACCCCAGGTCGTAACCATCCCTAGGTGTGTGTTTTTCTCAAAGGTCAATTGAGCCTTGAGCTCCCTCACTTCTCGCTGCAGACCCATGACCTGTTGTTCAGGCCTTCGTTGATCATCGTCAGCTTCCGGATATTCCGATTGGCCCTGGCGAGGTGCTGCCACGCCTACTCGGTCTCATGGGTCATCACTACCACCTGGTGCTTGAGCAATCCTCCTGCGTAGGCATGCCCAAGTCGAACTCCTTGTCATCAATCACCATCGCGGGCTCTTCAATAAACACTGTATGAGCATACAGTATCAGCTGGCCGCCAGCTGGCGAGAGTAGTCGGCCGGTGTGACCAGCACCCGGCGCGCGCTCTCGTCCCCACGCCACGCCTGCGGGCTAAACGTGTCGGAATTTCTGCGCACCTGCACGACCGCCAGCTCAGCGCAGTTACTGGGCGGCCGGGTAGGTATAGGGGAGGGCGCGCTTCTGCGAATCCCTGCAGCAAGGCCTATTTTTGCGGGCATAGGGCTCGCTCCCTTCCATTTTTAGGGAGACCCATCAAAAAAAGGTAATTTCGGTTAGGAGGGGGGTGTAACACCCCTGCAAGCCTTATGGGGCAAGGGTTTGAGCGATTACCAAAAAAGGTAATTAAAGGTAAGGAGAAAGGTAATTCTTCCGTAAGTTATTGATTTTAAAGGGTATGGTTTTTCCCTCACACAACCAGTCATGGAGGTAATCCAATTACCTTTCAATTACCAAAAAATTACCTTTTTTAAAATCCCTGTAGCCCTTGATTTACGTGGCCTCCAGAGCATTTTCAGATCTCAATTACCAAAATTACCTTTTTTTGAGGGGTCAACCTTAAACGGCGGCTCCCTATGGGAAACACCCTGGCAGGGTGACGTGCACACCCACCTTGGGAACACTCTGGGAACAAAAACGCTCACAAACGCTCTCTCTTGGCCACAGAAATCAAGGCCTCCAGCCTATCTGCCGCAATCTCGTTGAGTTCGAATCTCTACGCTTCCGCCATTTCTCTTCAACAAAAGCCCCGATCATTCGGGGCTTTTGTTTTTCTGCAACTGGGAAACCAGCCCCCCGCACGGATGCCTTCCACCGCCCTATTGCAAGGTCATCGGCTTCATGCCGTCGGGTAGTTTGCGCATCGTCTCTTCTATACGGGCAATCGTTTCCGCGAGTTCGTCCGCTTCCTTGTCCTTGCCCTCCCTCCTCAGGCGATCACGCTCCAGGCGCAGGTTGAGTAGATTTTTCTGCAGTTTCAGGGCCGAGGCATTGAATGGATCCATGCTGTTCTCATGCTGTAGGCCTCCTTGCCGTTGTAGGAAAACTGGACCGTAGCAGCTCGAATTTGCTGGAGAAACTGATGTTTCATACAGGCAATGCTTATTGATGGGAAACGTCCTACGCCGACTGGGAAAGTATCCTACAACCCTCGTTTCAACCCGTGTCTGACCAACCTGTCTCCATCCCCCGTACTAGCTGGCCGCCATCGGTTGCGAGCAGGGCAGGCCATCCACTCGGCTCAATCCTCGGCCTGCCGTGCTTTCTGAAACGTTCTGTAGCAATTGCTGGCCGTGACGTTAAAGGTGATCCGCATCCACTACCGCCTGGGTGAACGCCTGCGGTGCTTCCTGGGGCAGGTTGTGGCCAATGCCGCCGCTGATCAGTCGGTACTGGTACTTGCCGGTAAAGCGCTGTGCATACGCTTCGGCTGGTGGATGCGGGGCGCCGTTGGCGTCGCCCTCCAGGGTAATGGTCGGCACGCCAATGCTGGGCAAGCGGGCCAGCCTGGCTTCAAGCGGATCGTAGCGTGTTTCGCCTTGGGCCAGCCCCAACCGCCAGCGGTAGTTGTGCACGGTGATCGCCACCTGGTCGGGGTTGTCCAGGGCCTTGGCACTGCGCTCGAAGGTGGCATCGTCGAAGGCCCACTTGGGTGAGGCGGTTTGCCAGATCAGTTTGGCGAAGGCATGGCGGTTCTGCTCATAGCCGGCCTGGCCGCGCGCGGTGGCGAAGTAATACTGGTACCACCATTGCAGTTCGGCGCTGGGGGGCAGGGGGGCCTTGGCGGCTTCCTGGCTGCTGATCAGGTAACCGCTGACCGACACCAGCGCCTTGACCCGCTCGGGCCACAGTGCCGAGACGATGTCGGCCGTGCGTGCGCCCCAGTCGAAGCCGGCGAGCACGGCACGCTGGATGTGCAGCGCGTCCATCAACGCGATGACATCGCTGGCCAGCGCCGCGGGCTGGGCGTTGCGTGGGGTGGCGGCAGACAGGAAACGGGTCTGGCCATAGCCGCGAACGTAGGGCACCAACACCCGGTAGCCTTTGCCGGCGAGGGCAGGTGCGACATGTTCGAAGCTGTGGATGTCGTAGGGCCAGCCATGCAACAGGATCACCACCGGGCCGTCGGCCGGGCCTTGCTCGACATAGGCTACGTCGAGCACGCCGGCGTTGATGTGTTTCAGCGGGCCGAAGTCATCCGTCACGCTGGCGGCTGGCTGGGCCTTCTGTGGCGCAGCCGTGGCGATATTCGCCGCCATCAGGCCAAGCGGCAGCAGGGCACAGGCAAGCAGCGTACGGCTGAAACGGCGTGGCAGGGCAGTGCTCGAGTGGCGGGCAGGCATTGGGCATCTCCTTGGCGAAGCCATCGGTGCGGGTTGATGGTTGCCAGTAAAGATGAAGGCTGTATCAGGGATATGTCCGCTCGGCCTGCAGGCGCATGGTTGTGTATCAGCGTTCAGTCTGTACACATGAAGATACAAACGCTGGAGGGTCAGCGGCCGCCCGCAAGCCTGCTGCCAGCCAGTACCTGTTCCGTGCGCAAGATGCGCGCATAATCCAGGGCCAGGTTGGCCAGCGAAAGCGCATGTACGTCCTCCGCAGGCCACAGCCGGCCTTGCAGGTCGCGCTGGTCGAAGGTGAAGCAGGCATCTTCGACCACCACCACGTCGAAACCGAGGTTGCCCGCCGAGCGGGCGGTGGACTCCACGGAGTTGTTGGTTATCACCCCGGCGATCACCAGCTGGTTGATGCCGCGGGTGTGCAGCCAGCGCTCCAGCCCGGAGTTGGCGAAGGCGTCGGGCACATGCTTGTCGAACACCGTTTCGCTCGCCAGTGGCGTGAACGCAGGCTGGAATTCGCAACCGGACTGGCCTGGCCAGAACACCGAATCCACCGCGCGTGACAGGTGGCGCACATGAACCACCGGTCGCGCCAAGTGACGCCAAGCAGCCAGCAGCTCGCCCATGCGCAGTTCGGCTTCCGGGTTGTTGCGCCGGCCCAGACGTGGGTGGTGAATGCCCGCCTGAAGGTCGATCAGCAGCAGGGCTGTGTTGTCGGCGAAAGCGATCATGGGGGGTGGCACTCCTTGGCGGGTTCGAGCGGTTGACCCTAGCACAGGGTGAATGCCTGGGCAGCCTTCCGAACCTACGGATCCGGGCGCTGCTGCGCATTCAGCAACACAAGCAGGGCGTGGCATCTGATCCGCTTTTTTTCCACAAACCTGAATCTGTAACCGTATCAGCCCAAGCCGGACAATAGGCCCATTCCCGCATCCACACTGTTGAGGTTCCGATGGGCAAGCTCGCGCTGTTCCTGGGTGGTTTTCTGCTGTTGACCCTGCTGATAGGTATTCTTGGCACCATCCCGCCAAGCTGAACTCGATTCCTGCACACCCCACCTCTGCGCGGCCCGCCCGGCTTTCGGGCGGGCCTGCCGCTGTTGTCGTTTGGCCGATTCACCCTACCGATTTGTACGATAAGTCGTTCTTTACGCTGGGAAATCTGTCCACAAAAAACGTGGGTAGGTCTGTGGATAAAGTGCTGCAAGCCAAGCGTACGGCGGGCTCTGTTAAATTGAGCAGAATTTGAACAGCCGTTTCCAGGTGTTTCAATAGGCCATGCCGGCGCGGCGCAGCGCCGCGAGCAAGTCTCGTACCCGCGCCGGTAGTTCTCCGGCAGGGTAGACGGCATGCATCTGTGGGTCCTGGCCGCTGCTGGAGGTCAGGCGGTAATGCGGGCATACCCGCACCAGGCGCCCAGCCCTGACCTGCGCTTCGCCGACCCAGGCAGCCAGGCGGGCGATACCGGCACCGGCCAGCGTGCAGTGATACACCGCGTCGCCTGAATCCAGGCGCAACCTCGGCCTGGGGCGCAGGCTGGTGATCTGGCCGTCACGGCAGAAGTGCCAGGCTTTGAGGATGCGTGGGGCGGTGTGCAGGATCAATGCATGCCCTTGCAGGTCCTCGGGGTGCTGTGGCGTGCCTGCTGCTGCCAGGTATGCCGGGCTTGCATACAGGTGGCGCTGGTAATCCCACAGCGGGTAACCGATCAATTCGCTCGATTGCGGAAAGGCGCCGCGCACCACGAAGTCGAATTTGCCCTGCAGAGGATCGAGCGCCCCGTCGCTGTACTGCACGTCCAGTGTCACCTGGGGGTGGCGGCGGGAAAACTCGGCCAGTACCTGGGGCAGCACATGTTCACCCAGCAGCTGGGGCACGGCGAAGCGGATCCAGCCCTGTGCACTGCCGCTGAGCGCGGCCAGTTCATCAGCGGCATCACGTTGCACATCCAGCAAGCGCTCGGCGTGGGGCAACAGGCGCTCGCCGGCTTCGGTCAGGGTCACGGCGCTGGCGTTGCGGTTCAGCAGCTTGCTACCGGCATTGTCTTCGAGGGCCTGTACTGCGCGTGTCACCGCGCTTGGCGAGCGGCCCAGCGCGCGGGCGGCAGCAACGAAGCTGCGCTTGTGCGCCACGCTGACGAACGCCTGGATTTCCCGCAGCATGTCCAATGCCATTGGCTGTTCCTTGTTGCAGTTTTCGCAATGCGGCATTTCAACACAAGCGCAGCACTTTGATTAGCCTTGCGGGCGTCTTCACTGCCTGGAATCGCATCATGATGGATATCGCTGTGCTCTCCGTGTTCGCCTTTGCCGCCGGGCTGATCGACGCTGCCGTCGGCGGCGGCGGGCTGATCCAGATTCCGGCCTTGTTCAACGTGTTGCCCACGGCGCAACCGGCGGCACTGCTCGGCAGCAACAAGCTGGCGTCGGTCTGTGGCACGGCCTTCGCGGCCCGTTCGTTCATCCGCAAGGTGACCCTGGACTGGGGCCTGATCGTGCCGGCGGCGCTCAGTGCCTTTGTCATGTCGTTTGCCGGCGCTGCCACGGTGTCGCTGGTGCCACCCAGCGTGATGCGCCCGGCGGTGCTGGTGCTGATCGTGCTGATGGCCATCTACACCTTCTGCAAGAAGGATTTCGGCACCTTGCACACACCGGCGAAGATCGGCCGCAAGGAACAGTGCCTGGCAATACTGATCGGCGGTGCGATCGGCTTCTACGATGGCCTGTTCGGGCCGGGCACCGGCAGCTTCCTGATCTTCCTGTTCATTCGCTTCTTCGCCTTGGACTTCCTGCACGCCTCGGCGTCGGCCAAGGTGGTCAACATCGCCACCAACCTGGCGGCGCTGGTGTTCTTCGTGCCCTCGGGGAATGTGCTGTACGCCATCGCCCTGCCCATGGCCGCGTGCAACGTCCTTGGCGCGTTGACCGGTACCTGGCTGGCGGTGCGCAAGGGGGCGGGTTTTGTACGCGGGCTGTTCCTGGTGCTGTTGTGCGTGCTGATCGCCAAGCTGTCATGGGACTTGCTGGCCGGCTAGCTCAGATCACCTGACGCTGGGCCTCGGCTTGCTCCACGCGGTTGCGGCCATGCGCCTTGGCCCGGTACAGCGCCTGGTCGGCGCGCGCCAGCAATTCGTCCAGGGTGGGTGCTGGTGTGTCGGCGGCACAACCGGCCAGGCCAATACTCACGGTAATCTGCAGGCGCTGGTCGGCCTGCAGCACATGCAGGTCCTGCACCGCGCGGCGCAGGCGTTCGGCAGTGAACTTGGCGCGGTCGGGCGCCAGGCCCGGAATGATCACCACGAACTCCTCGCCGCCCAGGCGGGCGAACAGTTCGCTATCGTGCAGCTGGTCTTGCAAGGCAGCGGCGAACTGGCGCAGCACCTGGTCACCCACCGCATGGCCATGGGCATCGTTGATCGCCTTGAAGTGGTCGATGTCCAGCATCATCAGGGTCAGTGGCAGCGCCTGGGCGTGTTGCTGACGGCTGTCCAGCAGGGCATTGGCGCGGCGGGTGAAGGCACTGCGGGTGAGCACGCCGGTGAGGTGGTCGATGCTGGCCTGATGCGCCAGGCGCGCCATGAGGCTGCGGTTGGCCTGGCTGACGCAGGCGACCACCAGCGGCCCGAGCACCAGCATGGCGATGCCCAGGCGCGCAGACATCAGGGTGGTCACGCCCGGCTCGCTCTGCGGCACGATGAAATGCATGAGGTTTTGCGCCACCGCGACGATCAGCGTGCTGCCCACGGTAAGCGTCAGCAGGGCAACCAGAAACGGTGAGTACGTCCAGGCGCACCACAACAGCGCGGCAATCGGGAACGCAATGGCCCCGGGGCCGCCGAAAGCAATGCCGAGCGCCAGCGAGGCGAGCAGTACCAGCAACGGCGCCAGGCGGATCGCCTGGGCGCCGCCACGCACCAGGGCACGCGCCGAGGGGGCCGTGAGCAGCACCGGCAGCACCAGCACGCTGGTAGAGAACTGTTCGCTGAACCAGGCCAGCCAGGTAGCACGCAAGGACTGTTCGAACCAGGGGGCAGCCATCACGGTTGCCATGCTGGCCGCTACCATGGCGCCGGCGGCACAAGCGGCGAACACGCTGACCACGCCGTGGGGGGTACGCATGCGCTGGTGCAGGCGTGGCAAACGCGAGAGCAACAGCCACAGCGTGACCACCATGCCCAGGTTGCACAGGTTGAACCACAGGGCCGGTACCCAGGCGCTGCCGCACAGCAGGTCGGCGCCAACCATGGCCAGCCAGACCAGGGCGAAGCCCGCCAGCGTGGCCTGCCGGGGGAAGCGCAGCAGCACCCCGGCCAGTACCGCATTGACCGGCCAGAACAGCGACAGCGATTCGATCGGGCGGGCCAGGATACCGCCCAGGGTGAGGGCGAAGGTCAGGGCAAGCAAGATGACGACGTGCAACAGGCGCGATTGGGCTGGAAAAACCATGGGCTCGACCGGCAGAGCGGAAACGAAATCCAGGACAACGGCTTGAAGCACCTGGGGCAATGACGTATCAGTGTGTTTCGTCAGGGTAGTTGATGTCAATCTGCCGCGATCGGCCGGGATAATGTCAAACTGCCTGCATTGCTTGCCAGTTGCCTCACAGCCCGAAGAACCACGGCACCATCGATACGGTCACCAGCATCACCAGTAGCGTGAATGGCACGCCGACCTTGACGAAGTCGGCAAAGCGGTATTGCCCGGGGCCCAGCACCAGTGTGTTGACCGGCGACGAAACCGGGGTCATGAACGCGGCCGAGGCAGCCAGCGCCACGGTCATGGCGAACGGGTAGGGTGACATGCCCAGCTGTGCGGCGGTGCTGACGGCTACCGGGGCCATCAGTACCGCAGTAGCGGTGTTGGAAATGAACAGGCCGATCAGCGCAGTGACCGCGAACAGGCAGGCCAGGATGGCGCCTGGGCCGGCACCGCCGAGCAGGCTGACCAGCCCGCTTACGGCCAGGTCGATGCCGCCGGTTTTCTGCAGCGCCTGGGCAAAGGGCAGCATGCCGACAATCAGTACCAGGCTTTGCCAATGGATGGCCCGGTAGGCGCTGTTCATGTCGATGCAGCGGCCTGCGCCCATCAGCAGGCAGCCGATCAGTGCGGCGATGACGTTGGGTACCGCGCCGCTGACCATCAGGCCAACCATCACCGCCAGGCTCAGTAGCGCCTGCGGTGCGCGCCTGCGCGCGGGCGCGACCAGGTCGATTTCCGCAGGCAGGCTCAGGACCAGGAAGTCCTTGGGCCGGCTTTGCAGCTGGCGCACCGCCTTCCATGGGCCGACCACCAGCAGGGTGTCACCCAGGCGCAGCTTCTCTTCCACCAGTTGCGCGTCGATCGCCGCCTGTTCGCGGCGCAGGCCAACCACGTTGAGGTCGAAACGGGTGCGAAAGGCCAGTTCGAGGATGCTCTTGCCAATCAGTTGTGAGCCGGGTGGTAGCGACACCTCGGCCATGCCCAGCTCCTGGGACTGGTCGATGAAGTACGCTGCCTTGAAGTGCAAGGGCTCCAGCTGCATGGACTGGCACAGGTTGCGCAGGTCGTCATGCTTGGCAAACAGGTCCAGCAGCAACACGTCGCCCTGCTGCAGCACGGTAGCCGAATCGGCTGCGATCACCCGCGTGGTGAACTTGTGCTGGCGCTCGATACCGATCACGTTGGCGCCATGCCGGGTACGCAGTTCCAGTTCGCCCAGGGTATGGCCGATCAGCGGCGAATGCGGGCGGATGCGCAGGCGCCGTTCGCGGCCATTGAGCTTGTAGTCCAGCACCAGGTCGAGCAAGGTGCGACGGCTTTCCACCCGGCCATCCTTGCGCACCTCGCCATTCAGCCAATGCCGGGTCAGCAGCATGTAGCCGATGCCCAGCACCAGCACCACCAGGCCGAACGGGGTGAAGCTGAAAAAGCTGAAGCCCGCTTCGCCATGGCGCACCAGCTCGCTGTGCACCACCACGTTGGGCGGCGTGGCCACCAGGCTGAGCATGCCGCTGATCAGGCCGGCGAAGGCCAGCGGCATCATCAGCCGGCTGGGCGAAAGCTGCAGGCGCGCGGCGATGCTCAGCACCACCGGAATGAAGATCGCCACCACGCCAGTGGAACTCATGATCGACCCCAGCCCCGCCACGGCCACCATCAGCAGCACCAGCAGGCGGGCTTCGCTGTTGCCGGCGCGCTCGCTCATCCACTCGCCGATGCGGTAGGCGATGCCGGTGCGCACCAGGCCTTCACCGATCACGAACAGGGCGGCGATCAGCACCACGTTGGGGTCGCTGAAACCGGCCAGCGCCTGCTCCACGGTGAGGATGCCCGACAGCGGCAGGGCGAGGATCACCAATAGCGCGACCACGTCCATGCGCGGGCGGTTGATGACGAACAGGACGATGACGATGGCCAGCAGGCCGAGGACCCAGAGCAGCTCTTGGTTCATGGGGAGGGGGTGTTCCTTCACACGGGGGCACGTTAGACAGTAGCAGGCAGTGTGCCGGATTGTGCTGAAGGGGGTATTGATGTACTGCAGGGTTTGCCAAACAGAAGGGGCCGCATTGCGGCCCCTTGGTCACCGGGATCAGTGGCGGTGACGGCGGTGGTGCCTGCCGCCATTGTCGCCCAGGTGGTTGCCGATGGCGCCACCGGCCGCGCCGCCCAGGCCGGCGCCCACGGTGGAGCCGGTCTTGCCGCCCACCGCGCCGCCCAGCAGCGAACCGCCAGCCGAGCCCAGGCCACCGCCGATGGCAGCTTCGGTACGGTTGCCTTTGCTTGCGCCTACCGCACTGCCGGCTGCGCCGCCGAGGCCGGCGCCAATGGCCGCCCCGGTGCGGCCACCGATCTGTTGGCCAACAACGTTACCCAGAACACCACCCAGGCCACCGCCAATGGCGGCAGTACCGTCACCGGCGAAAGCGCCCTGGCACAACAGCAGGCCAAGGGCAAGGGAAGGCAGAGTCACACGCATGATACGAACCTCGAAGGAATCATCAGGTAAAGGTGCCGCGCACGGGCGGCGGATCTGGGGGAGAAGACGCTTCAGCGGTAGTAGCGGTCACCGCGGTAATCACGATCGTCATCATCATCATCGTCGTCATGGCGATCATGCCGATGGTGGTGACGGTGCTCATGGTCGCGGTCCCGCCAGCCATCGTCGTCGTCATGGTAGCGATGGCTATGGCAGCCTGCGGTGAGCAGGACAACGGCGATCAGCGAAAGGCTTGCAAGACGGGGTATCACGATATAGGTCCTTGATCCGCAACGGTTTGCGGCACACCTCCTGAGACTGGAAACGCTCCATTTGGTTTCGCTGGCAGGCAAAAATATTTGCCATGCCAGCGCTGAGCGGAAGGCCTGATGCGGGCAGGTTCAGCGCGCTGGCTGGATCGCCAGCACGACACCGTTGGTAATCTGCACCAGCACGTAGTGATCGCCCATGCGCACCCAGTGGCTTTCCTTCTCCGGTGCCGGCAGGCCTTTGCCTTTCCAGTCCTTCAAGGCCTGGTCATCGCGCTTGTACTGGTCAGGCGCCTTGTCGCCGACCTTGAGTTCGCGGTTGTGGGTTTCCGGGGCGGTGATGCTTTCTTCGCTGGATGGCGCAGCACCGACGGCCAGGGGCAGGCAGGGCAGTGCGGCAAGTAGCAGGTAGTGCAGTTTCATGACGATTCCTTGTGGCGACGTGTCTTAGCTGCGACAGCGGTTTGCGCCAGGCAATTCACTCGCGATGCCTGCCAGTGCTAGAGTCGCCTTCTTTTTTTACCCTGAGGATGGAACATGCGTGCGATTCTGCCGATGGCCGCGGCACTGATGCTGGTGGGTTGTGCTTCTGCAACCATGGAAACGGCCCGCGGCGGCAAGCCGACCGCGCAGCTCGACTCGCACAAGGCGCCGGAGCTGGTGGCCCAGTGCATCCAGTTCAGCTGGCAGGAGGAGCAGGTGTTCGGCGACGACGCCAGCGGCTATCTGGAACCGCGCGAGCAGGGCGGGTTCACGGTTTATACCCGTGAAGCCGAAGCGTTCGTGGATGTGTATCCGCAAGCCGGTGGGGCACGGGTGGATTTCTACGCGCAGAAAAACGATGGCGTGGCGCTACAGCGCCGGGCCGCGGCGGCGACTTGCCTGTAACCAGCGGACAGCACAATCGCAGCCTCTGTGGGAGCGGGTATACCCGTGCCTGCGCCAGTACCGGCAACGCCGCCTTCGCGGCTGCACAAGCTGCCACAAGGCCGCGTTGGCTTTACAATTTTTCGCAAGGCGGTCCTGTCGCCGTGAGCCTGGTGGAGGCTAGCATGAGCGCCTGCCACTCAGGGAAAACAGCATGGACCGCTCACTGCAACTCAACCGCGCCAGCTGGGACGAACGCGCGCCGCTGCACGCCGCCTCGAAGGACTACCAAGTCGAACGGTTTGTCCAGCATCACGACCACCTGTCCGATACCGTGCGCTTTGACCTGCCATTGCTCGGCAACATCAACGGGCTTGATACCGTCCACCTGCAGTGCCACATTGGCACCGATACCCTCTCGCTGGCGCGCCTCGGCGCCAAGGTCTGTGGCCTGGACTATTCGGCGGCATCGCTGGCCGAGGCGCGGGCTTTGGCCGAGCGCTGTGCTGCACCAATCAGGTATGTCGAGGCCGAGGTCTACGCCGCCAGCGAGGTGTTGCCGGCCGGCACCTTCGATCTGGTCTACACCGGCATAGGTGCGCTCTGCTGGCTGCCGCGCATCGAGCCTTGGGCGCGTACCGTCGCTGCGTTGCTGAAACCGGGTGGGCGCCTGTTCCTGCGTGACGGTCACCCGATGCTGATGGCGGTCAATGAAGACCATCAGGACCGCCTGCAGCTGGAATACCCCTACTTCGAGCAGCAAGCGCCGACGGTCTGGCACAGCGACCAGACCTACGTCGACACCGAGCAGCGCCTTACCCACTGCGAAACCCACGAATGGAACCACGGCCTGGGCGAAGTCATCAGCGCCTTGCTCGGCCAGGGCATGCAACTGACTGCTCTGGTCGAGCACCAGAGCATTCCGTGGGAGGCGTTGCCGGGGCAGATGGCCAAGGGTAACGATGGCGAGTGGCGCTTGCGTGACCGGCCTGCGCGCCTGCCACTGAGCTATACGCTGACGGCAACCAAAGCCTGATCAGGACAGATACCCGCCATCGACATTGAGCGCCGTGCCGGTGGTATAGCTGGAGGCATCGCTGGCCAGGTACAACACGGCGCCGGCCATTTCCTTGGGGTCGGCTACGCGCTTGAGCGGGATCTGCTGCAGTGCAGCATTGCGGATAGCGTCGTTCTTCACCAGTGCCGAGGCGAACTTGGTGTCGGTCAGGCCCGGCAACAGCGCGTTGCAGCGGATGCCGAACGGCGCGCATTCCTTGGCGAAGACCTTGGTCATGTTGATGACCGCCGCCTTGGTCACCGAATAGATGCCCTGGAACAGGCCAGGTGAAACCCCGTTGATCGACGCGACGTTGATGATGCTGCCGCCACCCTGCTCGCGCATCAGCTTGCCGGCCTCCACCGACATGAAGAAGTAGCCACGGATGTTGACGTCCACGGTCTTCTGGAATGCGCCCGGGTCGGTGTCCAGTACATTGCAGAATTGCGGGTTGGTGGCGGCGTTGTTGACCAGGATGTCCAGCCGACCGAATTGTTCGCGGATCCCGGCGAACACCTGCTGGATCTGCTCCAGTTCGCCAATGTGACAAGCCATCGCCGTGGCCTTGCCTCCCGCGGCGATGATGGCCTCGGCAACCTGCTGGCAGCCGTCGAGCTTGCGGCTGGACACGATCACATGGGCACCTTGCTGCGCCAGCAAATGGGCAATCGCCTCGCCAATGCCGCGGCTGGCGCCGGAAACGAAGGCGATCTTGCCATCGAGGTCGAACAGGTGGGTCTTGGACATGCTGTTTTCCTTGTTATCCGTGGTCGGGTCGGGCTCAGAGGCTGGACTTGGCAATGACCTGCAGGGTCATGTGCTCCAGCAGTCGGTTCATGTGGATGAACTGGGCGAAACGCTTGTCCTGGGTCTGGCCGTGGTAATAGCGGTAGTAGATCTGCTGGACGATGCCAGCCAGGCGGAACAGCCCATAGCAATAGTAGAAGTCAAAGTTGTCCAGGCGGATGCCGGCGCGCTCGGCGTAGTAGTCGACGAACTCGCGGCGGCTGAGCATGCCCGGCGCATTACTGGGCTGGCGGCGCATCAGTTGCACTGGCGCCGGGTCATCGGCCTCGATCCAGTAGGCCAGGCTGTTGCCCAGGTCCATCAGCGGGTCGCCAAGGGTGGCCATTTCCCAGTCCAGCACACCGATGATGCGCATGGGGTTGGCGGCATCGAGGATCACGTTGTCGAAACGGTAGTCGTTGTGCACGATGGCCGCGCGCGGGTGGTCGGCAGGCATCTTTTCGCGCAGCCAGGCGGTTACCTGTTCCCAGCGCGGGGCGTCCGGGGTCAGGGCCTTTTCATAGCGGCTGGTCCAGCCTTCGATCTGGCGCTGCACGTAGCCTTGTGGCTTGCCGAGGTCGGCCAGGCCACAGGCGTTGTAGTCCACTTGGTGCAGCTCTACCAGGCGGTCGATGAAGCTTTTGCACAGGGCCTCGGTGCGCGGGGCGTCGAGGTCCAGTTCGGCCGGGATGTCCGAGCGCAGGATGATGCCGTTGACCCGCTCCATGACGTAGAACTCGCCGCCGATCAGGCTGCTGTCGGTGCAGTGCACGTAGGCCTTGGGGCAATACGGGAAGCCGCTGTTCAGCTGGTTGAGGATACGAAATTCGCGGCCCATGTCGTGGGCCGACTTGGCCTTCTGGCCGAACGGCGGGCGGCGCAGCACGAAGTCACGGTCAGGGTAGCTGACCAGGTAGGTCAGGTTGGAGGCGCCACCGGGGAACTGGGTGATGCGCGGCAGGCCGTCCAGGCCGGCAATATTGGCCTTGAGGTAAGGATCGATGACGGCTGCATCGAGTTCTTCGCCGGGGCGTACCTGGGTGGACTGGTCGGTGAGCGTCATGCGTTTTCCTTATTCTCGATCGCAAGGACTATTGGCTAATCTAATGCGCTGGTGAGGTTGGAACAAGCGTGCCAGATACTAAATAGGTAAGGGTGTTGCAGCTTGATCAACTGCCTTGATGAAAGCTGCATTGTTTGCCTGGCACGCAACCGTGTAGGCGCGGCCTTGTGTCGCGATGGGGCGCGAAGCGGCCCCAGGATTGCTGCGCTGATACAAGATCGCCGGGGCCGCGATGCGGCCCATCGCGACACAAGGCCGCTTCTACAAAAAGCCAGCGCAGCCTGCCAAGGGCAAAAAAAAACCGAAGCCATTCAGGCTTCGGTTTCTGATCAGCCGGTATCGCCAGCCCTCAGGACGGGAACAGCTCGCTCAGCTTCATCGACAGCATCATGTCGCCTTCAACGCGCAGGTTGCCGCTCATGAACGCCTGCATGCCGTCGGTTTCGCCGCTGACGATACCCTTGAGGGTTTCGCTGTCCATCACCAGCGTGCAGTTGGCATCCGGGTTTTCGCCTTCCTGCAGGTCGCAAGTGCCGTCCTTGACGATCAGCGCATAGTGCTTGTCTTCGTCGGTGATGTTGAAGCCGAACACCAGGTCCAGGCCGGCGGCAGCGGATGGGTTGAACTTCTCTTGCATCTTTTTGACGGCATCAGCTACGGAGGTCATGGCGCATTCCTTATAGAGTGATTTACACGTCCCCGCAGGGACACAACAAGCCGGGCTCATCGATAGGTGACAAGCTCCGGCGCCTTCAACAGCTGCACATGGGCCTGGCTGTTGAAGGAAGCCAGTGCCACGTCGCGGCCGCGGAACTTCAGCTGGCTGAGCGACGTGTTGATGATCTGCCAGTTCAGCGCGAACGCCTGGCCGGGGGTAATACGGGTCACCAGGTGGAGCAGGGCGGCAATGGTGCCGCCCGAGGTGAAGATGGCGATGTTCTCGCTGCCGGCGGCGCCATCGAGTACGCGGTGCAGGCCATCGCGCACCCGAGTGGTGAAAGCCTGCCAGGTTTCCAGGCCATCGTCGGCATGCTCGCCCTCGTACCAGCGCTGTACCATCAGTGCGAACAGGCGCTGGAACTCGCTGCGATGCTGTGCACCATTACGCAGGATGTGCAGGGCATCAGGCTCGTCCGGCAGCAGCCCGGGTAGCAAGGCGCGGATCACGCCGTCGGCGTCGAACTCATTGAACGCGGCATCGGTCTCAACAACCGGCACCGTGCAGCCACTGGCGTGCAGGGCCTCCAGCGCCAGGCGCGCGGTATCCTGCTGGCGGCGCAGGTTGCCTGCCACGCAGCGGTCCAGGCGCACGCCAAGCTGGGCCAGGTGCTCGCCCAGGGCCTGGCTTTGGCGCACGCCCACTGGCGAGAGGACGTCGTAGTCCTCGGCGCCGAAGGAGGCTTGGCCATGTCGGATCAGGTAGAGGTTGCCCACGGAAGGTTCCGGCCTGTTGGAGGTTGCTGCGAGGTTAGGATGCGGCACACGGGCTGTCAACGAAAAAACATACAAGCGTTTGAAAAGCTTGTTTGAAAGATGTTGCCAGCGTTTGCACCGGCTGGCAGCACCTCAGGCGCAACGGTATGCTTGCTACAGTTACGCGCCGTTGTGGCGCAGGTATTTAAGGAGTCAATGTGGAGTTTCTTGCCGAATACGCAAGCTTTCTCGCCAAAACCGCCACCCTGGTCATCGCCATCCTGGTGGTGCTGTCGGCCATCGCCGGGTTGCGTGGCAAAGGGCGGCGTAAACCGGGCGGGCAATTGCAGGTCACCCGTCTGAACGAATTCTACAAGGACCTGCGTGAGCGCCTGGAGTCCGGCCTGCTCGACAAGGCCGAACTCAAGGCGTTGCGCAAGCAGCAGGCCAAGGCGGAAAAACAGCAGCAGAAGAAGAAAGGCAAGGCCGAGGAAAAGGGCCGGGTCTTCGTCCTGGACTTTGACGGTGACATCAAGGCCTCCGCCACCGAAAGCCTGCGCAACGAAATCACTGCGCTGCTGACCCTGGCCACCCCGCATGACGAAGTGGTATTGCGCCTGGAAAGCGGGGGAGGCCTGGTACACAGCTACGGCCTGGCCGCCTCGCAACTGGCGCGCATCCGCCAGGCCGGCATCCCCTTGACCGTGTGCATCGACAAGGTGGCTGCCAGCGGCGGCTACATGATGGCCTGCATCGGCGAAAAGATTGTCAGCGCACCGTTCGCCGTGCTGGGCTCCATTGGCGTGGTGGCGCAATTGCCCAACGTCAACCGCCTGCTGAAAAAGCACGACATCGATTTCGAAGTGCTCACGGCCGGTGAGTACAAGCGCACCCTGACCGTGTTCGGCGAGAATACCGAGAAGGGGCGGGAGAAGTTCCAGGAAGACCTGGACATCACCCATCAGCTGTTCAAGGATTTCGTCGCCCGGTATCGCCCGCAGCTGCACATCGACGAAGTGGCCACCGGCGAAGTCTGGCTGGGCGTCGCGGCACTCAACCGCAAGTTGGTGGACGAATTGCAGACCAGCGACGAATACCTCAGCGAACGTGCGCGCACGGCCAACCTGTTCCACTTGCACTATGCCGAACGCAAGAGCCTGCAGGAGCGCATCGGCATGGCTGCCAGCGGCACGGTGGAGAACACCGTGGTGGGGTTATGGAGTAAACTCGGCCGCCTGCGCTAACACCTTGAACCCGTTGAAATTTTTTTTCGTTCAGGGGGTTGCAAGGTTAAACGAATGCAGACATAATGGCGCCCATCGAAACGCAGCAAACTTTGAAAAAGGTTCAGCGTTTCAAGGAGATAGCGAAGCGCAAGCAGCTAGATCCGAACTTTGAGGCCGAGTAGCAAAGTGGTTATGCTCCGGATTGCAAATCCGTCTACGCCGGTTCGATTCCGACCTCGGCCTCCACTATTCGAAAGCCCCGCAGCCATTGAGGTTGCGGGGCTTTTTTCATTCCTGCGGATTTTGCTGGCCCCGGCTATTTGGGACAACCCTGGGGCACTCGACGAAATTTCCAGAGCCTGGCGATAGCGTCGAGGCGGCGTGGCCTTGAGCACATGCTGTAAGATCCGTGTTGTGCAGGAGCTCGCCAGCTTCAGGCGCCTGGTTGACCTTGCAGCCGACGGCTGACAAGGAGCAAAAACAGAACAGAGCTGTCCCAAACCTCAGCGATGCTGCGAGTTTGAGTTCTACTGCCTTGCGAGATGACACATGCCACTAGATAAAAGGTTTGCTGCATATCAGCTCCTGAGAGAGCTGGATGCCATAACCTCGTCGATCATGAACCAAGTCGCGTACGGACGTATTGGCGATCCTTCATGGAAAGAGGCGCAGGCCCACCATCGGGAGGTCTTCGAGAAGTGGATGAGCTTTGCTGCGACGCTCAACCCTCCCGAGCTGTGTGGCCTCGGCAATGAGGACAATGATCCGGCCGAGTTGCGATCAGGCTGATCGTTCCGTTTCACTCAATACGTACTTGGCCTTTCCCGGTCGTCCGGTAGCCATTTATTTGGCGTCAAAAATGTTGAGTCGGTGTGCTCGTTGCTGTAAGAAGCATCTTTCTCGATAACTCAGGACATTGGGACGATGGCGAGGGAGCGTGGCGAGTGCTTCTGGCAGTGGGGCGACCCGGTATTACACACCAGAACTCATAACGAAACGTTGAGTGACGGAACACAAATCGATGTGCAGGTTCGGCTGTCCCGAACCGGCGCTACCCAGATGTTCATCGGTGTCTATGCTCCTGGTGGAGCGATGATCCACGAAGAGAGCTTTGATTCTCGCCCAGGCGAGACGATGACGCGGGCAATGGCTTGGGGCGTAGGGCGTGCTCGCTGTCTGGCTGGCGGAGTGCGATCGCCCAGCCGAAAGGTAACCACGGGGTAGTCTTGCGCGACGTCCAGGCCATTGCTGAGTTCTGCCCACAACAACCAGACGCGCAAATTTCAGGCGGGTGCAGGGCATCGGCCAGTCACGCGCTGCAGTGCCTGGTCGGTCGCTTGAATATTTGCCGCGCACGCCCCTAGAATCACGCCTCGGTCGGCCGGATCAGCCGACCGTCTTTCCCTTCCGCGAACAAGGAGGTGCCCCCATGACCCAGTTTCCCATGATGTGTCCGTCAACGAACCGTCAACGAAATTCTGGAGGGGCCGTCGTTGCCCCGCGGAGAACCAAACATGTCCACGCTATACCCATCAGTGCTTCTGGTGGCCCTCGGCTCGGCTGAGGAGCAAGCCCAATGCCGTACCCTGCGGGTACGCGACGAGCAATCGGACTTCATCGCCACTAACGCCGAATCGCTGGAACAGGCCGCCGATAGCCCCTGGTGTGAACCCTTGGGTGTGCGCGCTGTGCACACCGGTGAAATGGTCGGCTTCCTGATGCATGCCCTCGATCCGGACGAGAACAGCCGCTGGATTTATCGCCTGATGATTGACCACCGCTACCAGGGCCGTGGATACGGGCGCGCTGCCTTGCGGGCGCTGCTGGAGCATCTGCAAAAGATGCCCGGTGGCCCTGGCGTCGCCCTTGGCGTCGCCCCGGAGAACACCGGGGCACGACGTCTCTATGCCTGCGAAGGCTTTGTCGAGACGGGTGAACTGATCGATGGCGAGTTGATCATGCGACGTCTGTTGGCATGATCGAAAGTGGGGGGGCCCAAGCGCCCCCGCTGCCTCGCCTCATGCGCAGGCGCTAGCCTTCAGGCGGGTTTACCCCACAGATGAATTCATCCGCCCCCAAGCGGTGCGAACCGAACTCCACGACGTAGCCATGACCACGGCGCTGTGCCTCGGCCCTGGCCGTCTTCTGGTCGGCATAAACATCGACGAAATGCCAGGGATGGCGGTCTCTCAGCACCCCCCAACCGAGCACCCAGCCTTCATTGCCTGGGTCGGGTGGCAGGTTCTTCGCCAAGCTGCGGATGCTCATGTCTATACCTCGATTAACTGACCAGTCGCCTGTTCGCGAAGGCGCTCCGACTCACGGCTTGGGCATTACCGTGAAGGAAGCATCGCATTTCGGCTGCAGTAACACTGGCCTATCGAACAGCACACCGCCACTGGTGATGAGGCCGCTGGTCTGTGCCAGATAAGCCCATAAGCCCAGATCGTGGATGACGATTTGTGTCGCAGTGTGCGGCTGACCAAGTTTGAGCTCGTATTCGATCCGCTCGAGCACGTCTTTTGCTTCTTCGTCCGTCATGCTGTCCACCCCTTCAAACCACCTTTCATCCCAGGCCCGGCAGGTTGCCAGGCAGAAATTCCTGCGCCTACCAGCAACTAGAGCCCAGGCGACACCGGTTGGTTCGCTTTTATCAAGGGGTAGCGTGCGCTGCAGCCACAGCCAGCGCACGTGTACGTCAACCTTCGAACTGAATCACCATCCGCCCTTTGATCTTGCCCTCCAGCATTTCCTCGAAGATGCGGTTGATATCTTCGATAGGGCGCAGCGTGACCTTCGGCACCACTTTCCCTTCTGCGGCAAACTGGAAGGCTTCCTGCAGGTCCTGGCGGGTGCCGACCAGCGAACCGACCACTTCGATACCGTCCAGCACCAGGCGGGGGATATTCAGGTCCATGGCTTCCGATGGCAGCCCGACTGCCACCAGTCGGCCGCCGGCGCGCAGGGCGTCGACCGCCGAGTTGAAGGCAGCCTTGGCCACTGCGGTAACCACCGCCGCATGGGCGCCGCCGGTCTTAGCCTGGATGACCTTGGCAGCATCTTCGGTACGCGGATTGATCACCAGGTCGGCGCCCATCTCGCTGGCGAAGCGCAGCTGCTCGTCATTGACATCGACGGCGATCACTTTGGCGTTGAACACGTTTTTGGCATATTGCAGTGCCAGGTTGCCAAGGCCACCGAGGCCGTAGATGGCGATCCACTGGCCGGGGCGGATGTTGGAGACTTTCACCGCCTTGTAGGTGGTCACGCCGGCGCAGGTAATGCTGCTGGCAGCCGCGGAGTCGAGCCCGTCGGGCACTTTGACCGAGTAGTCGGCCTTGACGATGCAGGCTTCGGCCATGCCGCCGTCTACCGTGTAGCCGGCGTTCTTCACTTCGCGGCAGAGGGTTTCATTGCCGCTGTTGCAATACTCGCAATGCCCGCAGCCCTGGTAGAACCAGGCCACGCTGGCGCGGTCGCCTGGCTTGAGCGAGGTGACGCCCGGCCCGACCTCCTGGACCACGCCAATACCTTCGTGGCCCAGCACCACACCGGTCTTGTCACCGAAGTCGCCGTTCTTCACATGCAGGTCGGTGTGGCACACACCACAGCATTGCATCTTCAGCAGCGCCTCGCCGTGTTCGAGTGGGCGCAAGGTCTTCTCCACCACTTCTACGCGACGGCCTGGGGCAACAACAGCAGCTTTCATATGAGCCTCCGTATCCTGTTCCGAATGGGCTTGCTTATCGCCGGCTAAGCATAGCCCCGGGCCGCTACGGTAAAACTGCTTCAGGTCATGCTCAGAGGCGCTGCGTATGCCGCAAAAAGAAAAGCCCGCGGCAAGGATGCGGCGGGCTGTAAGAACATTAGGGAGCAGGGCCAGTGTGCCCAGCCGGATGTCGGCATTTTGTGAAGCTCAGGTGATGGGGGTGTCACGCATGGCTCAGGTCAAGCTGGCTGATCACGCACACCGAGCCGTCCTCGGGCGGCGTGGAATCGGTGTAGTCCACCTGGTTGTACACCCCGCCATGGAAGTTCAGCGTGCGCGTGGCCCAACTGCCGCTGAGCTGAAGTCCCGACGTCGTGCCGGTGCGGCCATTGCAGCTGGCGCTGACCGTGCAGGCACCGGCCGCTGTTACTTCGATGGTGATGTCGAAACGAGCCCCTAGCGGGACGTCGGTCAGTACCGTGCTGCTGCTGGTAGTGAGCTGGTTGAACTCGGTACGGAAACCGACGGTTATTCTGGCCTTGTTCCAGAACACCTTGATAGGTGGGCTGTCATCGTCTTTGACATGCAACTGGGAAATCACCACTTTCTGCGCCAGGTTGACCTTCTCCAGGACCATGGTCTGGTGGTTGCGGTGCCGGGCAGCGCTGTTCAGTGCCCAGTAGACGGGTTCCTTCCACTCGCAGCGGGTGCGGTGGGTGCTTTTGCTGGAGGCGCCCTTGGTCGGGGCGGTCAGGCGCACCGAGCCATCACTCAGGCGGGCAACCACCTCGGGCAGCGTGGCCAGCGCCTGGGCGCCGGTCAATTCCAGGGCGACCGGGTCGGTGGCGGATTTGGCTACAGGGGTGGTTATGATCAGGGTGTCGATGTTTACAGTCATGGATGTTCTCCTTGAAAAAACAAAGGTCCTGCATCATTTGCGAGCGTGGCCAGCATGGGCCGGGTTCCCTGTGATTTTCCCTGCATTGGACGAGGGGAGAATGGCAGCCAAAAAAAGCCCGCCGGGAAAGGCGGGCAAGCAACGTTCGAAGGGAGAGCCTGCAGGTTGGACTCGGCCGGTTAACCCAGCATTAAACGGTAATGCATTGACCTGTGCGGTTGATCAGCCTATACAGGCCTGCCACGAGCCCAGGAGCCAGCATGCACGACGAAGATGACCTGCACGAACCCGAGCATGATCACCTGCTTGATCACGAATTCCTGTACGACGACGGTGAAGCAGAAGCCGATGCCCGAGGCATCGAGGATGACATCGAGGAAGACGAAGAAACGCTGGATGACCTCGATGACGAAGAGCGCGATCACCCAGCGTGGTTCGACGACTGTGAAGAGGAGTGATTCAGCGACCGTCTACTGAAAAACGCCCGGGGCCGCTGACGGCCAGCGCCAGCAGGCCGCCCATGATGCTGAGGTTTTTCAGGAACTGGGTCAGGTTGGCACTGCGCTCCGGGTCGGCCATGTTCCAGAACGGGTGGCCCAGCAGCGCGGTGCCCAGTACGAACAGGGCGAACAGGAACGCCAGTGGCCGGGTGTAGAAGCCGAGGATCAGCAGAATGCCGACAACGAATTCCATGAGCACGGCAATTGCCGCTGCCAGCATCGGGGCAGGGGCACCCAGCGAGGTCATGTAGCCGACCGTGCCGTCGAAACCGGTCAGCTTGCCCCAGCCAGACAAGAGGAACAGGATCATCAGGGTCACTCGGGCGACCAGCAGGAGCATGTCGCGTTGACCATCGAACAGTGAGTAGCGCATGGCAGCGTTCCAGTGGACCAGTACATGCTCCACTCTAGCAGCTGCGGCGAGGCTTGCTGGCGCGCAACAAAAAGGCGCCTTAAAGGCGCCTTTTCAAAGGAATTTGGTGCGAGTGGCGGGACTCGAACCCGCAAGGCTCACGCCGACAGATTTTAAGTCTGCTGTGTATACCAATTCCACCACACTCGCACGCTTGAAGGGGTCGTGAGGACCGGCTCGCTTCTAAGCAGAAGGGCTTTGCATTCAAGCGCGCTTTATAACCCATCGTTATAGTTGCGTCAACCGCAGCACCTATGATCAACAGAGAAGGGGTCGATCGAAGGGGTAGTTGACACCTTGCCGTCAACGCGCCAGTTTCCCCCTTTCATTGGATCCAATGAGTGTGCGGCGATGACTCAATCCGAAGCTTCGCAGCGTATCCTGTACCAACGGCTTTTGTGGTGGCTGCTGTTCGCGCACGTGCTGGTGTTGGGCGCCTTTCTTTACGTTTGCCTGATCAGCCTCGGCGTGTACCTGGTGATGCTGGGGTTCGATGCCGGACACGCGCAGTCGCAGCAGCTGATGGCTTTGGCCGGCGGGGGCTTTATACTGCTGGTCAGCCTGTGGCTGCTCAAAGTGACGATGCCGTGGTGCATCGGCTCGGTATCGGTTGACGCCGAGCACTGAGCTTCGCTTACCCTGCGGGCCCAGCCACGCGCGAGCAGGCTGGTGGGTGAGTTCGGCCACGTGTATTTTTCCTTTCCTGCCGTACCGGTGGAGTTTGCATGGTTTCAGCCGACTGTCTCGACCCCGTCATGCCTGACCACCGCTATGAGCAATTGGTCCAGTCGGTGGTGGACTACGCCATCTATATGCTCGACCCGGCCGGCCATGTGGTGTCATGGAATGCCGGTGCGCAACGCATCAAGGGCTACCGCGCCGATGAAGTGATCGGCCAGCATTTCTCATTGTTCTTTACCCCGCAGGATTGCGCCGAGGGCCTCCCGGAGCGCTTGCTGCGCCAGGCGCTGGAGCAGGGCGGGGCGCAGGACGAAGGCTGGCAGGTGCGCAAGGACGGCACGCAGTTCTGGGCCTTGGCCGCGCTGCATGTGATCCGCGATGACCAAGGCCAGGTCGTTGGCCTGGCCAAGGTCATCCGCGATATCACCGACCGCCGCGAGGCGGCGCTGCAACTGGACGCGGTGCGTGCCCAGCTGTTCCAGGCCCAGAAGCTGGAAGCACTGGGCCAACTGACCGGCGGCCTGGCCCACGATTTCAACAACCTGTTGACCATCATCATCAGCTCGGCGCACCTGGCGCTGTCCACCAAGGACCCGGCACGCGCCCAGCGCATGCTGCAGCACATTCTCGACGCCGGGCAGCGGGGTACCGAACTGACCCAGCAGTTGCTCAGCTTTGCCCGCCATCGCACGTTCGATGTAACCCGCGTCGACCCGGCCAGCCTGGTCGCCGCCACACGCGGCCTTCTGGAGCATGCGCTGCCGGGTTCGATCGAGCTGAAGGTGCTGTTGCAACCGGACCTGCCGCTGATCGAGGTGGATGCCGGGCAGTTGCAGATGGTGCTGCTCAACCTGCTGTTCAATGCCCGCGATGCCATCGCCGGGCAGGGCCGGATCGGCTTGACCGTCGATGTGGTCGAGCTGGCTGGCGAGGTGGAAGGACTGCACGGCGGTTTTGTGCGTTTCGAGGTGGAAGACAGCGGCGAAGGGATTGCGCCAGCAGTACTGCCGCGCATCTTCGAGCCGTTTTTCACCACCAAGCCCTTTGGCAAGGGGACCGGCCTGGGCCTTTGCCAGGTGTACGGCTTCGCCAGGCAGAGCGGTGGCGCAATCCGTGTCGAGAGTGAACCCGGCCAGGGAACTTGCATGCAGCTTTACTTGCCAATCTATCAGGACCAGACACACAGCCAACTCGACAGGTAGATACCATGGCTCAGGCACTCAGGCGGCTGGTGACGGGCATCGAAGGGCTCGATGCGTTGTTGAAGGGTGGCCTGGTGGCCGGTGCGTCCTACATCGTGCAGGGCCCGCCGGGGGCCGGCAAGACCATTCTTGCCAACCAGCTGGCCTGCGGGCATGTGCGCGGCGGTGGCCGGGTACTGGTGGCGACCTTGCTCAGCGAGTCGCACGAGCGGCTGTTTCAGTACCTGGCGACCCTGGAATTCTTCGACCCGTCGCTGGTCGGCGACCCGATCCAGTTCGTCAGCGCCTTCGATACCCTGGAGCAGGAGGGCCTGGACGCGGTGGTGCGGCTGCTGCGCCAGGAAATCGCCCGGCAACAGGCCAGCCTGTTGATCGTCGATGGCGTGCTCAATGCCCGCGTGCGGGCAGAAACCACGCTGGATACCAAGAAGTTCGTCTCCGAATTGCAAGGCCATGCGGCGTTTGCCGGCTGCACCGTACTGCTGTTGACCAGTGCGCGCCTGGAAGAGGGCAGCCCGGAGCACACCATGGTCGACGGCGTGATCGAGCTGGGCGAGCAACTGTTCGGCAGCCGTGCCGTGCGCCATATCCAGCTGCGCAAGACGCGCGGCAGTGCGGCGCTGTCGGGGCGCCACGAATGCCTCATCGATGAAGCCGGCCTGCACGTCTACCCGCGCCTGGAGTCGCTGTTCGGCCACCCCAGCTCTGCGGGCACGGCCACCCGTGAGCGGGTCAGCTGCGGCGTGGCAACCCTGGATGAAATGCTTGGCGGTGGCCTGGCCACGGGCTCGGTCAGCCTGCTGATCGGGCCCTCCGGTATCGGCAAGACCTCATTGGGCCTGGCCTTCCTCGGTGCCAGCAGCCCGCAGGCGCCGGGGCTGCATTTCGGCTTCTACGAAACGCCGGAACGCTTGCGTATCAAGGCCGCGTCGTTGGGGCACGATTTTGTCGCGATGGAGCAGCGCGGCAGCCTGCAGCTGTGCTGGCAGCCAACCACAGAAGGCCTGCTCGATCAGGTCGGGGCGCGCCTGCTGGAGCGGGTCGAGGCACAAGGCAGTAAGCGCGTGCTGATCGACAGCCTGGGGGCGTTCAGCCGCCTGGCCATCGACCCGGCGCGGCTCAATGCATTTTTCCGCGCCTTGACTGGCGAGCTGCGCGCGCGTGACGTCAGCGTGATGCTCACCTGGGAGATGCGCGATATCTTTGGCGCGGAAATCAGCGCCCCGGCGCCAGACCTGTCGAGCATCGTCGACAACCTGATGCTGATGCGTTTCGTCGAGCTGGATTCGCAGCTGCGGCGCATGCTGTCGATCCTCAAGGTGCGTGACAGCCATCACGACCCGGCCTTGCACGAGCTGCAGATCGGGCCACAAGGCCTTACCTTGCGCAAGGCGTTCGAAGGCGCCTGTGGTGTGCTTTCAGGAACGCCGGTGCCACAGGGAAGTGGCTGACGGGGCGGGCCAATGAACACCATCCTGATCGTCGATGACGAATACCTGATTGCCGATATCCTCGGTTTTGCCCTGGAGGACGAAGGCTTTCTGGTAGTAAAGGCCAGCAATGGCTTGAAGGCCCTGGAAGCGCTGAAGGAGAAGGAAAAGCGCGTTCAACTGGTAATTACCGATTTCATGATGCCGCTGCTCGACGGTAAGGAACTGGTGCGTTCGATGCGCGAGGACCCGGACCTGAGCAACCTGCCGGTCATCCTCATGAGTGGGGCGCAAGCCAACCAGGGGGACCCGGAACTGTTCGCCGCGGTGTTCGACAAGCCGTTCGACATGGACGGTATGATCGCCAAGGTGCGCGAACTGCTCGGCACCTGAGGCGCGGGGCGGTCAAGCGCGTCCGTGCGGCTTGAGGCAGGTCGCTCAGTGCGAGTCGTCGTGCTTTTCCGGGGCCGGGCTGCCGGCCTGGATACGCTTGAAGATCTCTTCACGATGGACCTGGACATCTTTCGGTGCATCGATACCGATCCTCACCTGCATCCCCTTGACGCCCAGAATGGTGACTTTGATGTCATCATTGATGACGATGCTTTCGCCAACCTTACGGGTGAGTATCAGCATGTAGTTCTCCTTGGTGATGTAAAAGTCCGTCGGGCTAGTTGCCACGGCGGCGGGAGCTTGTCCCTCTTCCTTCTCATTAAAGACGCTTTCGGCGGATAGTAATTCCCCGACAGACAAATTCTGTTGCGTGTCTTCAGTCGCAGGTGCCGAAGCAAACCGCCAGGGGTTTGTCGGCCAAGGTGCTCGGTGGCAAGAATAGGGGGCTTGGCGCCCAATGGGAAATTTCTTCGCATCATGGGCTGAATAGACCAGGTTAATGGTCCGGCTGTTCCTCAAGTGCCTGAAGAAATAGCAACAACGCCACTTCTTCACGGTCCAGGCCCTTGCGCACGCGGCTTTTTGGCAAGTTGGCCAGGCGCCCTGCGGCAAAGTGTTGCAGTACTGCCGGGTGGATATAACAGCGCCTGCATACCGCCGGTGTGTTGCCCAGGCGCGTGGCCACCTGGCGGACGATGGCGCTGACCTGGCGCCTGGCTTCGCTCTCGGGCTCCCAGGCCAGCGGCCGCAGCAAGGCCAGGGCCAGGCGGCTGCCGGCCCAGGTGCGGTAGTCCTTGGCGGTGAAGTCGGCACCGGTCAACTGTTGCAGAAACTGGTTCACCTCGCTGGAGCCGACGCTATGGCGTTGGCCGTCTTCATCCAGGTACTGGAACAGCGCCTGGCCGGGCAGCTCCATGCAGCGCTTGAGCAGGCTGGCCAGGCGCCGGTCGTTGAGGGTGACGTTGTGTTCGACGCCACGCTTGCCACGGAACTGGAAGCGAATGGTGCTGCCTTTGACTTGCACGTGGCGGTTGCGCAGGGTGGTCAGCCCGTAGGACTGGTTGTCACGCAGGTAGCGTTGGTTACCGATGCGGATCAGCGTGTGGTCGAGCAGGCTGACCACCAGGGCCATGACCTTTTCCCGATCCAGGCCCGGGCGGGCCAGGTGCGCCTCCAGTTGTTTGCGCAGCTTCGGCAACGCTTGGGCAAAGGCCAGCATGCGCCCGTACTTGTGCTGGTCGCGCAGCTCTCGCCATTGGGCGTGGTAACGGTATTGCTTGCGGCCACGGGCGTCGCGCCCGGTCGCTTGCAGGTGGCCCTGCGGGTCGGCGCATATCCACACGTCGGTGTAGGCCGGGGGGATCACCAGTGCGGCGATACGTGCCAGGGTGTCCGGGTCACGTACCCGCTGGCCTTCGGCGTCCAGGTAGATGAAGCGGTCCCGCCAGCGTCGGCGGCTCAGGCCAGGCTGGCTGTCATCGACGTAATGCAGCGTTGCGGGGAGCGGGCAGTCGGGCATCGGCAGCAGGCCTCGATCAGGTTGACTGATCAATGGACAGCGGCCACGCGGTGGATGCTCAGCCCAGCAAGGCCACCGACTTGATCTGGGCGAACAGCAGCTGGCCCGGGTGCAGGCCGAGTTGGTCTGCCGAGAAGCGGGTGATACGCGCCAGCAGGGCATTGCCGTTGGCATCCAGGCTGACCAGCACATGGGCCGGGTTGGCCGCCGGCTGGCTTTGGCGCACGCGCACCGGCAGGCGGTTGAGGATGCTCGAGGTGCCATCGGCAGTCAGCGCAAGGCTGATGTCACGCGCCTGCACCTTGACCCGCAAGGTGCTGCCCATCACCTGGGCCGGGTGGGCGATGCGCAGCAGCGGCCCATTGTTGCCAGGCAGGCGCAGGGTGAGCAGGTCGTAGTGTGGGTCGTGGCCCACCACTAGGCCGTCGAACACCACGCCGGCGTCCTCGCCCTGGGCCAGCGACAGGTCGAGGCGGGCCAGGGTTTCGCCGACCGGGCCGCTGGCCACCGCCTGGCCTTGCTCCAGCAATACCAGGTGGTCGGCCAGCCGCGCCACTTCGTCCTGGGCGTGGCTGACGTACACCAGGGGGATGTCCAGCTCGTCGTGCAGGCGTTCCAGGTAGGGCAGGATCTCGCGCTTGCGTGGCCCGTCGAGGGCCGCCAGCGGCTCGTCCATCAGCAGCAGGCGCGGGCTGCTGAGCAGGGCGCGGGCGATGCCCACCCGCTGCGCCTCGCCACCGGACAAGGTCGCCGGCCGGCGTGCCAGCAAATGGCCGATGCCGAGCAATTGGCAAGCCTGGTCGAGGCTGACCTTGCGCTCGGCAGGGGCCACCCGGCGCCAGCCGAATTCCAGGTTGCCGCGCACCGTCAGGTGGGTAAACAGGCTGGCCTCCTGAAATACATAGCCGACCGGGCGCAGGTGCGGGGGGCGGAAGTAGCCGCGCGCGCTGTCTTCCCAGACGTCGCCGTTGACCTCGATATAGCCACTGGCGGCCCGTTCCAGGCCAGCCAGGCAACGCAGGCAGCTGGTCTTGCCAGAGCCCGAGTGGCCGAACAGTGCGCTGATGCCACGCCCGGGCAGGTGCAGGTCGACCGCCAGGGTAAAGTCGTCGCGGGCCAGTTTCAGGCGCGCCACAATCGATCCGCTCATGTCAGCTCCAGCCAGCTTTGCCGCGCCGTCCGGCGTACAGCATCAGCAGCACCAGGAAAGAGAACAGCAGCATGGCGCCAGCCAGCCAGTGCGCTTGCGAATAGGCCATGGCCTCGACATGGTCGAAGATCTGCACCGAGACCACCCGGGTCTTGTCCGGGATATTGCCGCCAATCATCAACACCACGCCGAACTCACCCACGGTATGGGCGAAGCCGAGGATGCTGGCAGTGATGAAGCCTGGGCGGGCCAGTGGCAGCACCACGTGGACGAAGCTGTCCCAGGGGCTGGCGCGCAGCGTGGCGGCCACTTCCAGCGGGCGCTGGCCGATGGCGGCGAACGCATTCTGCAACGGCTGGACCACGAACGGCATGGAGTAGATCACCGAGCCGATCACCAGGCCGCTGAAGCTGAACACCACGTTGCCCAGGCCCAGCGCCTGCGTCGCCTGGCCCAGCCAACCCTGCGGGCCGAGGGCGATCAGCAGGTAGAAACCGATCACCGTGGGCGGCAGCACCAGCGGCAAGGCCACCAGTGCGCCCACAGGGCCGCGCAGCCACGAGCCCGTGCGCGCCAGCCACCATGCGATCGGCGTGCCGACGATCAGCAGGATCAGGGTGGTCAGGCTGGCCAGTTTCACGGTCAGCCAGATGGCCCCCAGGTCAGTGGCGTCCAGCGGCATCAGAGTTCATAACCGTAGGCTTTGATGATTGCCGCGGCCTTCGGGCCTTTCAGGTACTCGACCAGGGCCTTGGCGGCGGGGTTGTCCCGGCCTTTTTCCAGGACTACCGCGTCCTGGCGAATGGGCGCGTGCAGGGACGATGGCACGATCCACGCCGAACCGCTTGCAAGCTTGCCATCCTGGTAGATTTGCGACAGGGCGACGAAGCCCAGCTCGGCGTTGCCGGTGGAGACGAACTGGAACGCCTGGGTGATGTTCTGCCCCTCGACCAGCTTGGGCCGGGTGGCCTCGGTGAGTTTCAGCTTGTCCAGCACCTGGACGGCGGCCAGGCCGTAAGGCGCGGTTTTCGGGTTGGCGATGGCCAGGTGCTGGTAGGCGTTGTGCTGCAGCACCTGGCCTTGGTTGTCGACATAACCAGGCTTGGCCGACCACAGGGCCAGGGTGCCGATGGCGTAGGTGAAGCGCGAACCTGGAACGGCGGCCTGTTCCTGCTCGAGCCTGGCCGGTGTGCTGTCGTCGGCGGCGAGGAAAACCTCGAACGGGGCGCCATTGCTGATCTGGGCGTAGAACTGCCCAGTGGCGCCATAGGCGGCGATCAGCCTGTGGCCGGTGTCGTGCTGAAAGTCCCGGGCGATAGCCTGCATGGGGGCGGTGAAGTTCGCTGCGACCGCCACCTGGACTTCGGCGGCCCAGGCTGTGTTGAGGGTGAGCAAGCTGGCCAGGGCGGTGGCAGCCAAGTGGAGAAGGCGGGTACGCATGAACGCAGCTCCTTGGGCTTATCGTTATATCCTCAACTATATAGCGATAGACCGGGGGCGTGGAAGGGGGCATCGGCAGGCCCGGCCAGTTCGCCGGTAAACCCGTCCCTACAAGTACTGCACAGCGTCCGAATGGTGTGATGACCCTGTAGGCGCGGGTTCAGCCGCAATGAGGCCGAGCCTGCCTACGAGAAGGCTGGCCGCCCGACCACGGCCAGCGCTTTCTCGGCAATTTCGCGGGTCAACTGGCCCGCCGGGCGGTGCCGGCCCAGGCGCAACGCCTGCCCCGACCACAGGTTGCTGAAATCGCTGTTGCCCTGTGGCTCGGTGATCGCCCGTAACGGCATCAGTGCACCACCGGCCAGCGGGAAGCGCGGTGCCAGTTCGCTCATCGGCCCCAGCTCGCGCATGAGGCGGTTGTTGATGCCGCGCGCCGGGCGGCCGGTGAACAGGTTGGTCAGCGCTGTGTCGCTGGCGGGCGCGCTGTCCAGTGCCTGGCGATGCGCCGGCGAGACCTTGGCCTCGGGGCAGAACAGGTAAGCCGTGCCGATCTGCACCGCCGAGGCCCCCAGGGCCAGCGCTGCGACCAGGCCGCGGTGGTCGGCGATGCCGCCAGCGGCAATCACCGGTACGCTGACCGCATCGGCCACCTGTGGCACCAGGGCAAAGGTGCCGATCTGGCTGGTGATGTCGTCGCTGAGGAACATGCCGCGATGGCCGCCCGCTTCATAGCCCATGGCGATGATCGCATCACAGCCATGGCCTTCCAGCCATACCGCTTCTTCCACGGTGGTGGCGCTGGACAGCACCTTGGCACCGCTGGCCTTTACCCGTTGCAGCAGCTCGCGCTGGGGCAGGCCGAAGTGGAAGCTCACCACCTCCGGGCGCAATTGTTCGACCAGTTGGCAGCTCTGCTCATCGAAAGGCGCGCGGTTGGATACGGGGGTGGGGGCTGCGAAATCCGCACCCACTTCCTGGTAATACGGCTCGAGTGCCTGCTTCCAGCGTGCATCGCGTTCGGCATCGGGCGCTGGCGGCTGGTGGCAGAAGAAGTTCAGGTTCAGCGGCCGGCCCGGGCACCCGGCACGGAAGGCGGCGATTTCGGCGCGCACCTGGTCAACCGTGAGCATGGCGCAGGGCAGGGCCCCCAGCCCACCGGCAAGGCCCACGGCAATGGCCATGGGCGCACCGCTGGCGCCCGCCATCGGCGCCTGGAGAATGGGCAGTTCAATGCCCAGCAGGTCGAGGATACGGCGGTCGGGCCAGTGGCTCATGCGGTTCTCCTTGCGCGGGCGAGCGGGGCGGCGGGGGCGGGGGTTACAAGGCTTTGCTGACCTGGATGTCGCTGATCTTCTCGGCGTCTTCGCCGTGGATCTTGCGCAGGGCTTCCAGGGCTTGCTCGAGGGAGGCGTCGGGCATCTGCGCGAAGTCCCAGCGGCGCTGGCCGTCGAGTTTGTATTTGATGACGTACTTGGTGGTCTGGGTCATGGTGGCCTTACCTGAGTTTCGACGACGAACGACGGACGATCTTGATCTTGTGGGTCAAGGTTGGCTTGCGGGTCACCGAGATCGGGCGCGTGGTCACGGTATCGATGGTGATGTTCCAGAAGCCGGTACTGGGCACGGTGATCTTCGCCGGGAACTTGTCGAAATGGCCGCCGTGGTAGGTGTGACGGCCGCCGTTCTTGAAGCTGCGGAAGTTGGCGTCGTTCATCAGGCGGATGTTGCAGCGCTGGGAGCACTCGATGACGACGATGTCGTCCTCGTTCAGGTGCTCGCGCTGGTGTACGAATTTCATGTGATGCTCCGCAAGGATTGGTTCTGCAAAGGCAAACGATACCACGATGTCGGGTTACACTGCCGCGCTGTTCGGCCAGGCGCAGATAAATCTGCCAAAGCAGGGAGCAAAACCGCCTGGTCGTGGTCGAAGCGGATTCTTGATGGCAGAGGTGCTGCAAATGAAGTGGATGGTGGCGGCGTTGTCGCTGACGCTGGGTGGCTGCGTGAGTGTCGCGGAGCTGGAACAATCGCATGAAACGCTGGATGTTATTTCTGGCAAGTCTCCGCGCGCCTATGCCGATTGCGTCAAGCACAAGCTGGCCGATACGCGTGACCCGCTGCAGGAAGAGCAGCGTGGCGATGGCCTGCGCCTGATCGTGCCGCAGAAGCTCAGCGCGGGCGCGGGCCCGGCGGCGCTGGTGGACATCGACAAGCGTGGCAGCGGCAGCAGCATCAAGCTGCACGAACGGCTGAACAACTTCCCGCTGCGCCTGGGCGACGTGCGCACCGCGGCCACCCAATGCATCTCCGGGAGTTGATCCAGGGCAACTGATCGTGCTCCTTTTGCTTATATGTTTTAGGCCTAAGCATATAACAATAGAAAAGGAGATTCGTGATGACACCCTTGAGACGTGTCGTGGTCGGCAGCTTGCTGATCCTGGCCTGGCCTGCGGCGCATGCCGCCGATGGCCAGAAGGTGTTCACCCAGGGCGGGGCCAACCCCGCCGCCATGGCTTGCCTGGGTTGCCATGGCCCGGACGGCAAGGGCATTGCCGCTGCCGGCTTTCCGCGCCTGGCCGGGCTGCCGGCCGGCTACTTGCGCAAGCAGCTGCATGACTGGCGCAGCGGCAGCCGCAAGCAACCGGTGATGGAGCCGTTGGCCAAGGCGTTGAGCGAGGACGAGATCGACGCGGTCAGCAACTACCTGGCCAGCCTGCCGGCCAGCCCCGCCGGCGAACTGCGCCGTCAGCAGATCGCCAATGACCCCACCACCCGCATGGCCCTGTACGGCGACTGGAGCCGGCAGATACCCGGCTGCGTGCAATGCCACGGCCCGGGCGGCAGCGGCGTTGGCGAGCACTTCCCGCCCTTGGCTGGCCAGCCCGCCAGTTACCTGATGGCGCAGCTCAATGCCTGGCGCGATGGCAGCCGCAGCAATGACCCCAACCAGTTGATGGTCGGTGTGGCCAAGGCCATGACCGATGCCGAGGTCAAGGCCATTGCCGAGTTCTTCGCCCGCCCCGCCAGCCAGGAGGTCACGCCATGAAACCGCTGTTTCCAACCCTGCTGCTACTGGCCATGGGCAGCGCCCAGGCCGCGCAGATTGCCATGGAAGACCAGTCGCAGTTGAAAGTGCCAGGCGTGCAGGCCGCGCCGCAGTTCGTGCCGCCAGCCGAAAGCGACTTGCCCGACAATGCCTTCGGCAAGATGGTGCGTGAGGGGCATGCATTGTTCGTCGATACCCGCCAGCTGATGCCTGAGGCCGTGGGCAACGGCATGAACTGCAGCAATTGCCACCTCGACCAGGGCCGGCTGGCGCATTCCGCGCCGATGTGGGGGGCGTACCCGATGTACCCCGCATACCGCAAGAAAAACGACAAGGTCAACACCTACGCCGAACGTATCCAAGGGTGTTTCCAGTTCAGCATGAACGGCAAGCCGCCGGCCGCCGACAGCCCGCAGATGACGGCGTTGGCAGTGTATTCGTACTGGTTGTCGACCAAGGCGCCGACGGGCGTGGAGATAGCCGGGCGCGGTTACCCGGAGGTGGCGCAGCCCAAGGGCGGCTACGACTTCAAGCGTGGCCAGCAGGTGTACCGCGAACAGTGCGCGATCTGCCATGGCGACAATGGCGAAGGGCAGAAGGTGGCCGGCGAATACGTGATGCCGCCGCTATGGGGCAAGGACTCCTACAACTGGGGGGCCGGGATGCACCGCATCAACACGGCGGCGTCGTTCATCAAGTACAACATGCCGCTGGGCAAGCCGGGCAGCCTCAGCGACCAGCAGGCCTGGGACGTGGCGGCCTGGATCAACCGCCATGAACGGCCGCAGGACCCGCGCTTGGTAGAGGGTTCCATCGAGAAGACACGGCTGAAGTTCCACGCCAATGACGGGGTGAACCTGTATGGGCAGAAGCTGGACGGGGTGCTGATCGGCCAGGGCAGCGGTAGCTGATGGCCGGTACCGGGCTCGTCGCGGGTGGGCCTGCTGCGCCCAGGGGCTGTACAGTTTCGCATGCTGTTGCAGTACCCTGTGGAAGCGGGTTCAACCGCGAGGAGGCCGGTACGCTCGAACGCCACTGCTGCCCTCCAAGGTTATCTATGACAGCAATATTTACGTTCCCTTGGAACTATCTACACTGGGTTATCTCTATCTTCCCAACGGTCGGCCAGCGGTAGGGCATTGTAAGGTGACTGCCGCCTGATTAGACTGCGCCGAATTCCACAGGCCTAGCCTTTTGTAAGGACGTATATGATCAAAAAATGCTTGTTCCCGGCAGCCGGTTACGGCACCCGCTTCCTGCCCGCTACCAAAGCCATGCCCAAGGAAATGCTGCCGGTGGTCAACAAGCCACTGATCCAGTATGGCGTTGAAGAGGCACTGGATGCCGGTCTGAACGAGATCTCCATCGTTACCGGGCGCGGCAAGCGTGCCCTGGAAGACCACTTCGACATCAGCTACGAGCTGGAAAACCAGATCAAGGGCACCGACAAGGAAAAATACCTGGTCGGTATCCGTCGCCTGCTCGACGAGTGCTCGTTCTCCTACACCCGCCAGACCGAAATGAAAGGCCTGGGCCACGCCATCCTCACCGGCCGCCCGCTGATCGGCGACGAGCCGTTCGCCGTGGTGCTGGCGGACGACCTGTGCGTCAACCCGGAAGGTGACGGCGTGCTGACCCAGATGGTCAAGCTGTACAACCAGTTCCGCTGCTCGATCGTCGCCATCCAGGAAGTCGACCCGCAGGAAACCAACAAGTACGGCGTGATCGCCGGCGACATGATCCGTGACGACATTTTCCGGGTCACCAACATGGTCGAGAAGCCGAAGCCGGAAGACGCCCCGTCCAACCTGGCGATCATCGGCCGCTACATCCTCACCCCGGATATCTTCGATATCATCGCCAACACCCAGCCGGGCAAAGGTGGCGAGATCCAGATCACCGACGCGCTGATGCAGCAGGCACAGAACGGCTGCGTGATTGCCTACAAGTTCAAGGGCAAGCGTTTCGACTGTGGTGGTGCCGAAGGCTACATCGACGCCACCAACTTCTGCTTCGAGAACTACTACAAGACTGGCAAGGCTTACTGATAAGCCTGCTGGCCGCAGAGCCACCCTTCGGGGTGGCTTTTTTGTTTGCGGCCGCCAACGGCGTTATGCTGGGCGCCTGCCTAGGAGACTGAATACATGGCCTACGATTTTGATCTGTTCGTGATTGGCGCCGGGTCCGGCGGTGTGCGCGCGGCGCGCTTTGCCGCCGGCTTCGGGGCGAAAGTGGCAGTGGCCGAGAGCCGCTACCTGGGCGGTACCTGCGTGAACGTCGGCTGCGTGCCGAAAAAACTGCTGGTGTACGGCGCCCACGTTGCCGACGAACTGGAGCAGGCAGCAGGTTTCGGCTGGACCCTGGAGGAAGGGCACTTCGACTGGGGAACGCTGATTGCCAACAAGAACCGCGAAATCGAACGCCTCAATGGCATCTACCGCAACCTGCTGCTCAACAGCGGGGTCACCCTGTTGCAGGGCCATGCGCGGCTGACCGGGGCCAATGAGGTGGAAGTGGAAGGCCAGCGCTACAGCGCCAAGCACATTCTCATTGCCACCGGTGGCTGGCCACAGGTGCCGGACATCCCCGGCAAGGAACTGGCCATCACCTCCAACGAAGCGTTCTACCTCAAGGACCTGCCACGCCGGGTGCTGGTGGTCGGCGGCGGTTACATCGCGGTCGAGTTCGCCGGCATTTTCCACGGCCTGGGCGCCACCACCAGCTTGCTGTATCGCGGCGATCTGTTCCTGCGTGGCTTTGACGGCTCGGTGCGCACCCACCTCAAGGAAGAGCTGGAAAAGCGCGGCCTGGACCTGCAGTTCAACGCCGACATCCAGCGCATCGACAAGCTCGAAGATGGCAGCCTCAAGGCCACCCTCAACGACGGCCGCGAGTTGCTCGCCGATTGCGTGTTCTACGCCACCGGCCGCCGGCCGATGCTCGACAACCTGGGCCTGGAGAACACCGGCGTGGAACTGGACGCGCGCGGCTTCATCCGGGTCGACGATCAGTACCAGACCACCGCAGCGTCGATCCTGGCCATCGGTGACGTGATCGGCCGCGTGCAGCTTACCCCGGTCGCCCTGGCCGAAGGCATGGCCGTGGCGCGGCGCCTGTTCAAGCCCGAGCAGTACCGCCCGGTGGATTACCGCAACATCCCCACGGCAGTGTTCAGCCAGCCACCGATCGGTACCGTGGGCCTGAGCGAAGAGCAGGCCCTGGAAGCCGGGCACAAGGTGCAGATCTTCGAAAGCCGCTTCCGCGCCATGAAGCTGACCCTTACCGACATTCAGGAGAAGACCCTGATGAAACTGGTGGTCGATGCCGAGACCGACAAGGTGCTGGGCTGCCACATGGTCGGCCCGGACGCCGGCGAGATCATCCAGGGGCTGGGCATTGCCCTCAAGGCCGGTGCCACCAAACAGCAGTTCGACGAGACCATCGGCGTTCATCCGACTGCCGCCGAAGAGTTCGTTACCCTGCGCACCATCACCCGCTGATGGCACCCGGCGGGAAGCATGGTCTCGTCTGCACGTGGTCATGCTTCCTACCTCGGGGGGGTAATTTTCAACTCCCCGACTGCTGAGTCAGCCTACATTTTTCCCGCCTCACCTTACTGATACTGCACCGCGCCGCATCCAGCGGCAGGGGCCCGGCAGCCAATGCCTGGCTATTTTCACGAGTAAAGAAGGTGACTATGAACTCGAAGTCGTTGCTTGCAGGCTGCTGCATGCTGTTGTTCTGGGCGCAGGCGGCACACGCTGATACTGGCGTAATCAGTTTCGATGGCCGCGTAGACGCGCCAACCTGTCAGGTCAATGGTGGTAATGGCGACCTGGCGGTTTCGTTGCCTCCGGTGAACGCGACACGGCTTGCCAAACCCGGCCAAACATACGGAGACACGCTCTTCCAGCTGAATCTCAGCAACTGCTCCCCAGGCGTTACCAGCGTGTCGACCTATTTCGAGTCTGGCTCGACCATCAGCCCGGAAGGGCGCCTCATCGTGGATGCGGGCGGTAGCGAGAATGTCCAGGTGGAACTGCTCAACGATCAGCAGGCACCGATGGACCTGGCGGCGCCGAAGGGCGCGCAGAATTCGCAGTGGGTGTCGATCGTCAGCGGCAATGCCACATTGCGTTACACCGCGCGTTACTACTCCACCGGTGGCACTACGCCTGGCTTGGTGGCTACCCGCGTGGCGTACTCGCTGGACTACAAGTGACATTTCTCTGAAGGCAGCCCGCTCCAGGGCTGCCTCTTTTTCGTTCCAGAGCACCTACTCATGCGATTTTTCTTCACCGCCTTGCGGCGCGGCTTGCTGCTGGCCGTCTGCCTGGCATCGCCGCCGCTTGTCGCCGATGTGGTCATCGCCAACACGCGGGTGGTCTTCCCTGCCGATCAGTCGGAAGTCACGGTCAAATTGAGCAATGTCGGCAGCAAGCCCTCGCTCGTGCAAGCCTGGGTCGACGATGGCCGGCCACAGGCCCAGGTGCTGGATCTGCAAGTGCCGTTCAACGTGATGCCCGCCATGTTCCGCCTGGATGGCGACAAGGGCCAGAGCCTGAGGCTTTTTCATGACGGTGATGCCATGCCGGCGGACCGCGAAAGCCTGTACTGGCTCAATGTCCTTGAAGTGCCGACCAAGCAGTCGGGTAATGCCATGCAGGTGGCTATACGTTCGCGCATCAAATTGCTGTATCGGCCGGTGGGGCTGCGGGGGAAAGCCGTCGAGGCCCATCAACGGGTCACCTGGCATTTGCGCCCTGATGGCAAGCAATGGGTACTGATGGCCGAGAATGCCAGCCCTTATGTCGTCAACCTGGCCAGCGTGAGCCTGCAGCAGGACGGCAAAGCCCCGCTGGAGCTGGAACCTCACCATCTGCTGCCATTCGCCAGCACCCGCTTTGACGTCGAGCGCCTGGCTGGCCAGGCAACCGTTCGCCTGCGCTATGCGTTCATCGATGACTACGGCGCGGTGCGTGATGCGTCGCAAGCGGTGACCGTGCGCCAGGGAAACTGAGGTTGGTGTACGATGCGTCAGCAATTGCGATCCAATGGTCATTACCCTGTGGCCGTAGCTGTGTTGAGTGGCCTGCTCGCCACCCCGGCAAGCGCCGTCGAGTTCGATGCCGGGCTGCTGCGCCAGGGAACCTCAGCCGACCTGAGCCGTTACGAACACGATGCAATAGTGCCAGAGGGCACCTACTCGCTCGATGTGACGCTGAACCAGCAGTGGCTGGGCCGCCACCTGGTGCCCTTGCGGGTGCAGGGGCAAAGCGATCAGGCGACACCTTGCTACAGCGAAGCCTTGCTGCAAAAGCTCGGCGTCGACCTGCGCCGCCTCGGCCGGCAGAGTGCCGATCGGCTCGTGCAGGACGGGGCCTGCGCAGGCCTTGGCAGTATCGTTGCAGATGCCACGGAAGCGCTGGACTTCGCCGACCTGAAGCTGAACCTGAGCATCCCGCAGCAAGCCCTGCGGCGCCTGCCCAGCGGTTACCTGCCAGCAGAGAACTGGGACAGCGGGGTTACTGCCGGCTTCTTCGACTACCGCCTGAACCTGTATGAGCAGCATGATCTCGAGCAAGGCGATGCCACCCGCCAGGCCTATCTGGGCGTGCGCTCCGGCTTCAATATGGGTGCTTGGTACTGGCGGCACGAAGGCAGTTGGCAGGCGTCCTCCGGCAGCCCTTCGCGTTATCAGGCCAGTGCAACCTCGTTGCAGCGGGATATTCCCGCCTGGGCTGCGCAATTGACCATCGGCGACAGCTATAGCCGCTCGGACGTATTCGAGAGCAGCGCCATGCGCGGCCTACTGCTGGGCAGTGACCAGCGCATGTTGCCGGAGCAGCAACGCGGCTTTGCCCCGGTGGTGAGAGGGGTCGCGAACAGCGTCGCGTTGATCAGCATTCGCCAGCGCGGCGTGCTGATCCATGAGTCCACCGTTGCGCCGGGCCCGTTCGAGATCGACGACCTGTACGCCAACGACTTGCAGGATGACCTTGAGGTGACGCTGCGCGAGGCCGATGGCAGCGTTCGCACCTTCATCCAGCCCTACGCTGCCGCGCCGCTGGCATTGCGCCCTGGCGCGAGGCGTTTTGAACTGGCCAGCGGCGTCTGGCGTCAAGCGTTTGGGCGCTCGGGCCCAGGCTTTGTGCAAGGCAGCTGGCAGCAAGGCCTGGACAATCACTTGAGCGTACACGGCGGTACCTGGTTGGCCGAGGATTACCTGGCCAGTGCCATGGGGGTCGCGATGAACACCGGGCTGGGTGCCCTGGGCCTGACCGGGTATCACGCCAGCGCCGAGCCTGCCCGCCATCGCCAGGTGCGTGGCCAGGCTTGGCGCTTGAGCTGGCGCCAGCGCCTGGGCACTGCCGGTACCGACCTGAGCGCGACGTTGACCCGCAGCGAGGGGCCAGGCTACTACAGCTTCAACGACTATGCCCGCGCCGTGGCGGGTGCGCGCATCGACCCGCTGCGTTGGCAGGCCGGCCTGGGGGTGGATCAGCCCGTGGGCGAGCGGGGCGGTCGCTTCACGTTGCGCGCCAGCCTGCGACAGCGTTGGGCCGGCAGTGGCCGTAGCGAGAGCTACAGCGTTGGCTACAACAACCACATCGGGTCGCTCAGCTATGGCATCAACCTGAGCCGCGAGCAGGCCGTGACAGGCCATGCCGTCGACGCCGTCATGTTCAATGCCAGCCTGCCGCTTGGCGAGCGCCGTCGGTCTTCGCTCAGTACGGCGCTGCACAGCGACTCTCGCGGGCAGGGCAGCGCCAGCGTTCGTTGGCGAGGCGTGTCCGGTGAGCATGGCCAATGGGGCCATGGGCTGGCGCTGGTGCGCCAGGAAGGCGAGCGGGCCGACAGTGGCTTCGACGCCAACCTGCAGCACCGCGGGGCGAGTGGCGATATCCAGGGGTCGTTGTCGAGCCGGCGTGGCTATCGCCAGGCGACGCTGGGCGCGCAGGGTGCCGTGGTCGCCCATGCCGGTGGCTTGATCAGCGCACCGCCGCTGGGCGAGAGCTTTGCCATCGTGCATGCACCCGGCGCCGATGCTGCGCGCCTGCGCCAGCACCCGCAGGTCAGCCTCGACCGGCGCGGCTACGCGGTCATGCCGGCGCTGGTGCCCTACCAGGTCAATACGGTTGAACTCGACCCCAAGGGCATGTCCCGCGATACCGAGTTGCAACTGACCGCCCAATCGGTGGTGCCACGCGCTGGTGCTGCCTCGTTGCTGCGTTACCCGACGCGCAGCGGTCGCCAGTTCACCCTGCGGGCGCGTTTCGAAGATGGCAGCGCGCTGCCGTTCGGCGCGCTGGTGTTTGCCGGGCAGGCCATCGGGCAGGATGAGTTGGGCATGGTCGGGCAGGGGAGCCGCCTGCATGTGCGCACCGACAGGGATGCCGGCACACTGCTGGTCAAGTGGGGGGATGCGCCTGATGAGCAATGTACATTGGCCTACCAGCTCGACAGCCAGCAGCAGGTGCACACCTGCAGGCGCGGGGAGGCTTAGAAGGCAAAGCCTCTATCAAGACAGACGCTTTATAGCCAAAACCAATGATGCGCATGAGGTTTGCCAATGAGCCTAATCAGCGACCAGCGGTTAGGATTCTCTCCGTCAACTGATTCCAACCCCATGAAGGAGCGTCTCTCATGCCTATCATCAACAGCCAGGTCAAACCGTTCAACGCCACCGCCTACCACAAGGGCGAGTTCGTCCAGGTCAGCGAAGCCGACCTGAAAGGCAAGTGGTCTGTCGTGTTCTTCTACCCGGCCGACTTCACCTTCGTCTGCCCGACCGAACTGGGTGACCTTGCTGACAACTACGCCGAGTTCCAGAAGCTGGGCGTGGAAATCTACGGTGTGTCCACCGACACCCACTTCACCCACAAAGCCTGGCACGACACTTCGGAAACCATCGGCAAGATCCAGTACCCGCTGATCGGTGACCCGACCCACGTCATTTCGCGCAACTTCGACGTGCTGATCGAAGAAGCCGGCCTGGCTGATCGCGGTACCTTCGTGATCAACCCGGAAGGCCAGATCAAGATCGTCGAACTGAACGACGGTGGTGTAGGCCGCGATGCTGCCGAACTGCTGCGCAAGGTGAAGGCTGCCCAGTACGTTGCCGCCCACCCGGGCGAAGTGTGCCCAGCCAAGTGGAAAGAAGGCGAAGCCACCCTGGCGCCGTCGCTGGACCTGGTCGGCAAGATCTAAGTCCGTGAGCAAGCCGTGGGCGGCGAGCAGCCGCCAAAGCTGAATGCTCTACCGCCCCGTATAAACGCCCGGGCGCTATCGCCTGGGCGTTTTTGTATCCGAGTTATGAAAAAGGAATCGCCCCGTATGTTGGACGCCACGCTTAAATCGCAACTGAAAACCTACCTGGAGCGGGTCACCCAGCCGATCGAGATCGTTGCTTCCCTCGACGACGGCGCGAAGTCCCGCGAATTGCACGACCTGCTGGTGGAGATCGCCGGCCTGTCGAGCCTGATTACCCTGCGCGTGGATGGTGATGACGCCCGTCGTCCATCGTTCTCGCTCAACCGCCCGAATGGCCAGATCAGCCTGCGCTTTGCCGGCATCCCCATGGGCCACGAATTCACCTCGCTGGTGCTGGCCCTGCTGCAAGTCGGCGGCCACCCGTCCAAGGCCAGTGCCGAAGTGATCGAGCAGATCCAGGCATTGGAAGGCGAATTCACCTTCGAAACCTACTTCTCGCTGTCGTGCCAGAACTGCCCGGACGTGGTCCAGGCGCTGAACCTGATGGCCGTGCTCAACCCCAACGTGCGCCACGTGGCGATCGACGGTGCGCTGTTCCAGGCCGAAGTGGAATCGCGCAAGATCATGGCGGTGCCGAGCATCTACCTGAACGGTGAAGTGTTTGGCCAGGGCCGCATGGGCCTGGAAGAAATCCTCGGCAAGATCGACACCAACGCCGGCGCTCGCCAGGCCGAGAAGATCAACGCCAAGGACGCCTTCGACGTGCTGGTGGTCGGCGGTGGCCCCGCCGGCGCCTCGGCGGCCATCTATGCCGCACGCAAGGGCATCCGCACCGGTATTGCCGCCGAGCGGTTCGGTGGCCAGGTGCTCGATACCCTGGCCATCGAGAACTTCATCTCGGTGCAGGAAACCGAAGGGCCGAAACTGGCCACGGCCCTGGAAGAACACGTCAAGCAGTACGACGTCGACATCATGAACCTGCAGCGCGGTGAAGCGCTGATCCCGGCCACCGATGGCGGCTTGCATGAAGTCCGCCTGGCCGGCGGTGCCTCGCTCAAGGCCAAGACCGTGATCCTGGCCACCGGTGCGCGCTGGCGCGAAATGAACGTGCCCGGCGAGCAGGAATACCGCGCCCGTGGCGTGGCCTACTGCCCGCATTGCGATGGCCCGCTGTTCAAGGGCAAGCGCGTGGCGGTGATCGGTGGTGGCAACTCGGGGGTGGAAGCGGCCATTGACCTGGCCGGTATCGTCGCCCAGGTGACCTTGATCGAATTCGATAGCCAGCTGCGCGCCGATGCGGTATTGCAACGCAAGCTGCACAGCCTGCCGAACGTCAAGGTGATCACCAGCGCGCTGACCACCGAAGTGTTGGGCAATGGCGAGAAAGTCACCGGCCTGCGCTACCAGGACCGTACCACGGAGCAGCAGCACGAGGTGGCGCTGGAGGGCATCTTCGTGCAGATCGGCCTGCTGCCGAACACCGACTGGCTGAAAGGCACCGTCGAGCTGTCGCCGCGTGGCGAGATCATCGTCGACGCCAAGGGCCAGACCAGCATCCCGGGGGTGTTCGCTGCCGGTGACGTGACCACGGTGCCGTACAAGCAGATCGTGATTGCCGTGGGCGAGGGCGCCAAGGCTTCACTGGCGGCCTTCGATCACCTGATCCGCACTTCGGCACCAGCGTAAGCCTGGGCCGGCCTCTTCGCGGGCAAGCCCGCTCCCACAGGTACTCCACACTTTTTCAATGCCAGTGGAGAACCTGGTGGGAGCGGGCTCGCCCGCGAATGCGTCAGAACTGGCAAAGCTCATCTTGAGGGTGTCTATGATTACTGCAGACACCTTCAGGAACCCGACCCATGACCCTGATCAGCCGCGAACCCTGGTGGCTAGTCCCGCCCAAGCCCGGGCAACAAGAGCAAGACCTGCACTGGGGCTACCTGGAAATCTACGCCGACGGCCGCACCGTGTTCGTCGACCAGCGCCCCACCGACCGGGAGCTGGCCGAGCGCAAGAGCTGCCGTAACTTCCCCGACCCGGAGCCGTGACGGCTCAGCCTTCCAGCGCGGCCAGGCGGGCCTCCAGCGCGGCAATGCGGGCTTCGAGGGCTTCGATACGTTCTTCCGACACATTCCCGGCACTGCTGCGCGGGCTGCCTTCCTGCTGCCGCGCGGCGAGGATCGCCTCGATTTCCGCCGGGTCGCCCAGCGCGTGGGTATAACGGTCTTCGCGCTGCCCGGCCTGGCGTGGCAGGTGCAAGGCCAGGCCACGGGCGATCAGGCGCTCCAGCTGGTGCTGGACCTGTTCGATGTCGTCGAAGTCATGCAGCCGGTTGCTGCGGGTCAGCAGTTCGTTGAGGGTTTGCGGGCCGCGCAGGAACATCAGGCCCATCAGCACCAGCTGCGCCGGCACCAGCTCCAGCGCCTTGTCCACCCTATGTTCCCAGCGGTCGGCGCGGCTGCCCATTTGCAGCCGCGCCATGTCTTGCCCTTCGAGGGCGCGCAGGGCCTGGCCGACCTGGCCTTGGGTAAGGTTCATGACCGGCTCGCGGCTGGTCTTCTGGTTGCACGCCAGCACCAGGGCGTTGAGGGTCAGCGGGTAGCTTTCCGGGCTGGTGGCCTGCTTTTCGATCAGCGCGCCGAGAATGCGGATCTCGATGCTGTTGAAACGGCCTTCGCCTGCGGTCTGGTGTTCTGACATGGCCCTGCCTCGTTGCTGGGGAAAGGCCACTAGGGTAGGTAATGCCACCGCACAAGGCAATTGGGGCCGCAGTGCGGTCCTTTGCGTGCAGGCGCGGCCTTGTGTCGCGAAGGGCCGCAACGCGGCCCCGGCCAGCTCAAGCGTTGCGCCGCGCTTCGGCCTGGCACGCCGCCGCGGTGAACAGCACATCGGTCGAGGAATTCAGCGCCGTCTCGGCCGAATCCTGCAGCACGCCGATGATGAAGCCTACCGCCACCACCTGCATGGCAATCTCGCTGGGGATGCCAAACAGGCTGGCCGCCAGCGGAATCAGCAGCAGCGAGCCGCCAGCCACCCCCGAGGCACCGCAGGCACAGACTGCCGCCACCACGCTGAGCAGCACGGCGGTCGGCAGGTCGACCACGATCCCCAGGGTGTGCACCGCCGCCAGGGTCAGCACGGTAATGGTGATGGCCGCACCGGCCATGTTGATGGTCGCACCCAGCGGGATCGACACCGAATAGGTGTCTTCATGCAGGCCAAGGCGTTCCGACAGGGCCAGGTTGACCGGGATGTTGGCCGCCGAGCTGCGGGTGAAGAACGCGGTGATGCCGCTTTCGCGCAGGCACAACAGAGTCAGCGGGAAGGGGTTGCGGCGAATCTTCCAGAACACGATCAGCGGGTTCATTACCAGCGCCACGAACAGCATGCAGCCGATCAGCACCGCCAGCAGGTGCAGGTAGCCGAGCAGGGCGTCCAGGCCCGACTGGGCGAGAGTGGCGCTGACCAGGCCAAAGATACCCAGCGGGGCGAAGCGGATGACCACGCGGACGATCAAGGTGACGCCGGTGGACAGGTCTTCTACCACCTTGCGGGTGGTTTCGCCGGCATGGCGCAGGGCCACGCCCAGGCCGATGGCCCAGGTCAGCACGCCGATGAAGTTGGCGTTGAGCAGGGCGTTGATCGGGTTGTCGACCGCACTCAGCAGCAGGTTCTGCAGCACTTCGCCGATACCGCCCGGGGCGCTCAGCGTAGCCTCGCTGGCGTTCAACGCCAGGGTCGAGGGGAACAGCATGCTGGCGACCACCGCGACTACTGCGGCGCCGAAGGTACCCAGCAGGTACAGCCAGAGAATCGGCCGAATATGGGTTTCCTGGCCGTGGCGGTGGTTGGCGATCGAGGCCATGACCAGGATGAACACCAGTACCGGTGCCACTGCCTTGAGGGCGCTGACGAATACCTTGCCGAGGAACGCCATGTCACGGGCGATGGCAGGCGCGAGCAAGGCCAGGGCGATACCGGCGATCAGGCCGATGACGATCTGGGTCACCAGGCTGGTGCGGTTGATGAAACGGAGGACAGGAGTCATGTGCAGCGGTATCCCGGCATGTTCGAAAAAGGCGCGACTTTACCATAGACCTTGGTCGAGCAGGGGCAGCCCTTTCGCAGGCTTGCCCGCGAAAGGGCTCTCATGGCTACCAATGAAACAACTCCCGCCGCGCCCCCTCGGTAATCGCCACGATCCCCGGGTGCTTGACCTTGCGCTCCACGGAAATGGCATAGAACGATTCGTGTACCGCCTCGGTCTGCCCGACCAGTTGCACACCGTACTGGCGGCACACTTCCTCGGCGATCACGCTGGGGGCGACGAAGATGCCGCTGCCCGATTGCCCGAACGCCTGCATCAGCGCGCTGTCATCGAACTCACCGACGATCCGTGGCTGCACCTGCTGCTCGCCCAGCCAGCGCAGCAAGCGGCTGCGTACCACCGTCTCCTGGCCGGGGATCAGCAAGGGCGCATCCTGCAGGCAGCCGGGGAAGGCGCCAGCATGGCGGCGGGCCAAGGCCGGGGTGGCGAAAAAGCTCAGCCCGCACTCACCCAGTTTCTGGCTGTAGCCCTTGATGTCCAGGTGGCTGGGCATCGGGCTGTCGGAGATGACCAGGTCCAGGCGCTGGATTGCCAGGTCGGCCAGCAACCGTTCCAGCTTGTCTTCACGGCAATTGATGCGCAGCACATCGTCCAGCTCCATGGTCGGTGCCAGCAGGCGATAGACGATCGACTTGGGCACCACGTCCGCCACGCCGACGCGGAACAAGATCTGCTCCTGCGGGCCGGCCCGCAGCATGGCTTCGAGCTCGCCGCCCAGCTGGAACATCTGCTCGGCATAGACCAACGCCTGGCGCCCGGTTTCGGTCAGCTCCAGCTGGCGCCCGACGCGCTGGAACAGTTCCAGGCCGTAGGTCTGTTCGAACAGGCTGATCTGCCCGCTGATGGTTTGCGGGGTCAGGTTCAACTGTTCGCTGGCGCGGGCGATGCTGCCGGTCTTGGCCACGGCCCAGAAGTAGTGCAATTGCCGGTAGTTGAGCATCGGTGCGTTCCGGATTCGTAAAAACCGAAGTATAGCTGCTGAAAATACGAATTTTCCTGATGTATTGCGCGCCCTAGAATGCGCTCCATCAGGCGCCCTGTGCGCCACCGGAACACACAAGCGAGGAACCCATGCTGCAATTCAAATCCATCGGCACGCCGCTGGTGCTAGCCTTGGCCCTGTTCGCCCTGGCCGGTTGCGAGCAGGCCGAGAAGTCTGCCCAGCAGATGCTCGACCAGGCCGCGCAGTCGGCCAAGCAGGCGATCGACGACACCAACAAGGCCGCCCAGCAGGCGTTGAGCGAGGCCATCGGCAGGGAAGGGCATGCGCCCGAGGACGCCGACAAGCACAAAGACACCCAGGAAATCTGACCCCAACCGCTGCTGCAGGATGTGAACAATGGAATACTTGCTGGAACTCGTCGCTAGCCCTACTGCCTGGGTTGCCTTGGCTACGCTGGTGGCCATGGAAGTTGTACTGGGCATCGACAACCTGATCTTCATCTCCATCCTGACCAACAAGCTGCCGGTGGAATATCGCTCCAAGGCGCGCCGTATCGGTATCAGCATGGCCCTGGTCATGCGCCTGGCCTTGCTCAGCACGGTGGCCTGGATCGTCCAGCTGACCGACCCGGTGTTCGAAGTGTTCGGCAACGCCTTCTCCTGGAAGGACGTGATCCTGATTGCCGGTGGCCTGTTCCTGCTGTGGAAGGCGACCAAGGAAATCCACGAAAACGTCGACCCGCACGGTGCCAAGGAAGAAGCCAAGGTTTCCTCGACGGTCACCCTGGGCTTTGCCGCGGCGATCTTCCAGATCCTGTTGCTGGACATCGTCTTCTCGGTCGACAGCATCATCACCGCCGTGGGCATGACCGAGCACTTGCCGATCATGATCATTGCCGTGATCACCGCAGTAATCGTCATGATGGTGGCCGCCGACCCGCTGGCCAACTTCATCAACGACAACCCGACCGTGGTAATGCTGGCCCTGGGCTTCCTGATCATGATCGGCATGACGCTGATTGCCGAAGGTTTCGGCGCCCATGTACCGAAGGGCTATGTGTATGCGGCCATGGCGTTCTCGACGGCGATCGAGATCCTCAACATCCTGGCCCGTCGGGCGCGGTTGAAGCGCGAAGCGGCGCAAGGGTGAGGTAGCGGGGGCGCGTTGCGCCCCATTCGCGGGCAAGCCCGCTCCCACAGGGACAGCACAGGCATTGAAAACTGTGCAGCATCTGTGGGAGCGGGCTTGCCCGCGAATGGGGATAAGGAAATTGCTGCTCAGTGCACCCCGGCATGCCGCCGGGCCCGGTGTGCAGGCTGCGCTCTGGCAGGGGCCTGCGGCGGCAGGTGATGGTGGGAATGGCGCCGCACGATACGCATCACACCCCACAGCATGGCGGCTGCGACGCTCAGCCACATGCCCACCAGCATGAGAATTGCCACGGTCAGGCTCATCTGTGCCTCCAACTCTACGGGCTGCGCTCGGCCAGCCCGCGCTTGCCCTACAGACACTGGTTTAGTCTAGCCGTTCGCCTGTGACGTTCCATTGACCGAAGGTCTACTGCTTGGTCCGTTTTGCTCCTAGCCGGTGCCGGGCTATACCCGCGCCGCGGTCCGTCCTATGATCGCTGGCAGAGCCGGGCGCTGCCTGCCTGGCGTTGGAACAAGCGAGTGTCCATGGAGCAAGATCCCTTCAAGTCGGCAATCACCCCCCCACGCCGGTTGCTGCTGGCCTGCCTGCTGGCCGCCAGCCTGGCCGGCTGTGCCGGTACGCCGCCCGCCAGCCTCAACAGCCTGCCGCAGCGGGTGGAAATCAGCAGCGTGCCGTTCTACCGGGGCAACGCCAACCACAGTGGCGCCATGGCCTTGGCGGCGGTCCTGTCGCAACAGGGCGCGCCCATCACCCCGGGGCTGCTGGACCAGCCGTTGAACCTGCCCCAGGGCGCCGACGCGCTGGACAGCACCATCCCGCGGGTGGCGCGGGACTACGGCAGGGTGGTGTATCCCCTGGACAAGCAACTGGACGCGCTGTTGATCCAGGTGGCGGCGGGCAACCCGGTACTGCTGCGTTATGAGGACGGTGCGGCCTGGTGGGGTGAGCCACGCTATGCCGTACTGATTGGCTATGACCGCTACAAGCAACGGGTGCTGTTGCGCTCGGGCATGCACCGGCGGCAACTGATGGCGTTCGATGACTTTGCCTCGGCATGGGCCAGGCAGGGGAGTTGGGCGGTGCTGGTGCAGCCACCGCGGCAGCTGCCGGCCCAGGTCGACCGCCAGCGCTGGTTGCAGGCTGCCGATGAACTGGCCCGGGCGGGGCAGGAGATTGCGGCGAAGCAGGCTGTGAGCAGCCTGAACAAATAGCGTTTATCTGTACCGGCCCTTTCGCGAGTGAACCCGCTCCCACAGGAAACCCGCTGCCCTCAGGTCCAGTGATGTCCCTGTGGGAGCGGGTTTACCCGCGAAGAGGCCAGGCCTGGCTACATCAGAAGCCCAGGCGATCGCGCAGGCTGTAGTACCAGGCACCCAGGGCGCTGAACGGCACCCGCAGCATCTGCCCGCCCGGGAACGGGTAGTGCGGCAGGCCGGCGAAGGCATCGAAGCGCTCGGCCTGGCCACGCATGGCCTCGGCCAGCACCTTGCCGGCCAGGTGGGTGTAGGTCACGCCGTGGCCCGAACAGCCCTGCGAGTAATAGATATTGTCGCCGATACGGCCAACCTGTGGCAGGCGCGACAGGGTCAGCAGGAAGTTGCCGGTCCAGGCGTAGTCGATCTTCACGTTCTTCAGCTGCGGGAAGGCCTTGAGCATCTTCGGCCGGATGATCGCCTCGATGTTGGCCGGGTCACGCGCGCCATACACCACGCCACCACCGAAGATCAGGCGCTTGTCACTGGTCAGGCGGTAGTAGTCGAGCAGGTAATTGCAATCCTCGACGCAGTAATCCTGCGGCAGCAGGGTGCGTGCCAGTTCCTCGCCCAGCGGCTCGGTGGTGATCACCTGGGTACCGCACGGCATGGACTTGCTGGCCAGCTCCGGCACCAGGTTGCCCAGGTAGGCGTTGCCGGCGACGATGATGAACTTGGCGCGGACCTTGCCCTGCGGGGTGTGCACCACCGGGTTGGCGCCACGCTCGATGCGTACGGCCGGGGTTTGCTCATAGATGATGCCGCCCAGCGACTCGACCGCCGCCGCCTCGCCCAGGGCCAGGTTCAGCGGGTGAATGTGGCCGCCGCTCATGTCCAGCATGCCGCCCACGTAGTTGTCGCAGGCAACCACTTCGCGGATACGCTTCTGGTCCATCAGCTCCAGCTGGTTGTGGCCAAAGCGTTCCCACAGGCGTTTTTGCGACTCCAGGTGGCCCATCTGCTTGCTGGTGAGGGCCGCGAACACGCCGCCGTCCTTCAGGTCGCACTGGATGTTGTACTTGGCCACGCGCTCACGAATGATGCGCCCGCCTTCGAAGGCCATGTGGCCCAGCAGTTGCGCCTGCTTGGGGCCGACCGTGCGCTCGATCACATCGATGTCGCGGCTGTAGCTGTTGACGATCTGGCCGCCGTTACGGCCCGACGCGCCGAAGCCGACCTTGGCCGCTTCGACGATGCTCACCTTGAAGCCGTTCTCCAGCAGGAACAGGGCGCTGGACAGGCCGGTGTAACCGGCGCCGATGATGCACACATCGGTTTCCACCTCACCCTGCAGCGCCGGACGTGGCGGCACCGGGTTGGCCGAGGCGGCGTAGTAGGACTGGGGGTAGGGGGTGTTAGCCATGCTGCAGGAACCTCGTGTTTTATATTTTTAACGAATGTACCGATGCTATCAATAATAATAAACACCCGCTAGTCGTCCGTTGAAAATCCTTTACCCGGCCCTTGCCCGTGCACCTTTCTATAAAGAGTTTATGATTCAGTAGCTTAGCGCGAAAAAAAGTGTTGACAGGGTTTTTGGAATGAGTAGAATGCGCACCACACGACAGGCACATAGCTCAGTTGGTTAGAGCACCACCTTGACATGGTGGGGGTCGTTGGTTCGAGTCCAATTGTGCCTACCAAATCGAAGAAGGGGTGATCCGTAAGGGTCACCCCTTTTTTCATTGCGATTCTATCTGGCGCCGGGCGGATGTGCTGGCGGTTGCGACGCGAGGCTGCCTCGCCCTGGGCGGTTGTCGAAAGTTTTTGATTTTTCTGAAAAAAACGCTTTACAGGTGTGTGTTTGATCTCTAATATGCGCACCACACGACAGGCACATAGCTCAGTTGGTTAGAGCACCACCTTGACATGGTGGGGGTCGTTGGTTCGAGTCCAATTGTGCCTACCAAATCCGAAAAGGGCGATCAGCAATGATCGCCCTTTTTGCTGTGCGCGCGAAGCAGGCTGTAACGTTTGGTCGCGCTTCGGGACATTGCCCGGCGTGCTAGAATCCGCCCCTTCGAATCTGGAGGTACACGCGTGCGCAAACTGGCTGTGGTAATGGCAGTGCTCGCCCTGGCGGGCTGTGAGAACGAGGTCGAAGGCGTGCACAAGCAGGTGGCCGAACACCTGCACAACCCCAGCACGGCCAAGTTCGGCAATGTGCGGATCGACACCCAGGGCACCATCTGCGGCCAGGTACGCGGCAAGGATGATGCCGGGCAGTACGAGCCCTACCGCAGCTATGTGGCGATCAAGCGTGATGGCCAGTACGAAATCATTGTCGATGACAGCGGCAACAACCTGCGCATCCGCGAGATGTGCGGCGGCGCCGACCTGCAGCGCCGCGCCGAGGCCCTGGCTGGCCAGCCGGCCCCGCAAGGCTGGGATGTGGAAGTGATCCAGGGTGCCAACATGGGTGCGCTCAGCGACATGACTGCGCGCCTGATCGAAAAGGGCATTCCGTCCTCGGTGGAGTACCGCGACGGCAAGCCAGTGGTGCTGATGGGGCCGTTCCCGACCCGTGAGGAAGCCGAAGCCCGCCAGGCCGAGGTGATGGCCAAGCTGGGCACCGATTCGGTGGTTATCCAGCACGGCGCAGCCCGCTGACTGCACAGCCTTGCACGGCCTCTGTAGGAGCGGCCTTGTGTCGCGATGGGCTGCGTAGCAGCCCCACAGAGTCTGCCGTGACGCCGAACCCCTGGGGCTGCTACGCAGCCCATCGCGACGCAAGGCCGCTCCTACACGGACCGCGGTGGCCCAAGTTTGGCTATGCTTGGCAGGAAGAAGCCGAACGGGGAGGGCCTCATGTCTACACTGGAGCGGGCCATTGCCGTGGCCGCCAGGGCGCATGAAGGGCAATACGACAAGGGTGGGGCAGCGTATATTCTCCACCCGCTACGCGTGATGATGCGGGTTTCCACACCTGAACAACGGATTGTCGCGGTGCTTCACGATGTGATCGAAGATACCCCGCTGACCCTTTCCGACCTGGCGCGCGAAGGTTTCGCGCTGAAAATCCTTGCCGCCTTGCTGGCGCTCAGCCGCCGCAAGGGCGAGGCTTACCAGGACTTCGTGGTGCGCCTGGGCGATGACCCGCTGGCGCGCACCGTCAAACTGGCCGACCTGGCCGACAACAGCGACCTATCGCGCATTCCTTGCCCGGGCCCTGCCGACCTGGCGCGGTTGGCCCGTTACCGCGAGGCCAGTGCCTATCTGCAGGGGCTGGCCTGAGGGAGGCGGGCGCCTGCGCGGTCAATCTTCCTTGGGCACGGTCCAGAAAATCTGCACGCCGCCATCGTCGCGATGGGCGAGGGTGACGTTGTCGTTTTCGGCGATTTCCTCAAGCAAGGTTTCCCAGTCTTCGGGGGTTTCGTGTTCCAGGCGGAAGATCAGCGCCGCCCGGCTGCGCTGGGCGGTGGGGCTGTTGATGATCTTCTGGATGCGCATACCCAGTTGCTGGTAGCTGTCGGGGGTGGCGGAGGCAGTGTTGGACACAAGCGTTTCCTTGTTTTTGCTGTATTAACATACAGTATTTCACTGTAAGTTATTTCGCAACAGCTTGGTCGGAAACCCCTGCGGCCAAGGAGGCTGGTGCGGATTTGCGCTCCAGCCTCCTTTGGGCGGCAATCAATATTCCCAGAAGATCCGCTGCAGCTCCTTGCTGTCCTGGGTCCTGGTGAGCGCTACCATTGTCAGGATCCGCGCTTTTTGCGGGTTCAGGTCATGGGCCACCACCCAGTCGTTCTGGTCATCCGGCTGCTCGGCGTTGCGCAGCACGAAACCGCCCTGGTTGACGTGCGACGAGCGGATGATCTGCACGCCGTTCTTGCGCAGCTGCTGCAGGGTCGGGACTACCCGCGCTGACACCGAGCCGTTGCCGGTCCCGGCATGGATCAGCGCCTTGGCGCCGTTCTGTGCCAGCGCCCTGTAGGCAGTGTCGGTGACATTGCCGTAGCCATAGGCAATGTCCACCTGCGGCAGGCTGCTGATCTGCTTGATGTCGAACTCGGAATCGACTGTGTGGCGCTTGGCGGGCAGGCGGAACCAGTAGGATTTGCCTTCCACCACCATGCCCATCGGGCCCCAGGCGCTCTTGAAGGCTTCGGTCTTTAGGTTGATCACCTTGCTCACATCGCGGCCAGACTGGATCTCGTCATCCAGGGTCACCAGCACACCTTTGCCGCGTGACTGCTTGTCGCTGGCCACGGCCACGGCGTTGTACAGGTTGAGCATGCCGTCGGCGGACATGGCGGTGCCCGGGCGCATCGAGCCGATCACCACGATCGGCTTGTCGGTCTTCTCCACCAGGTTGAGGAAGTAGGCGGTTTCTTCCAGGGTGTCGGTGCCGTGGGTGATGACGATACCGTCGACGTCCTTGCTGTCGGCAAGCTCGGCAACGCGTTTGCCGAGCTTGAGCAAGTCGTCGTTGGTGATGCTTTCCGAGGCTATCTGCAGCACCTGCTCGCCCCGTACATTGGCCAGCTCGGCCAGTTCCGGCACGCCGGCGATCAGCTTGTCCACACCCAGCTTGGCGGCCTGGTAGGTGGCGCTGTTGGCAGCACTGGCACCCGCGCCGGCGATGGTGCCGCCAGTGGCCAGGATAACCACATTGGCCCGTTGCTGCCGGGGCTCGGCTGCGGTGGCCGAGGCCATGGCTGGCAGCGCCAGCAGCAAGGCGAGTGCGCTGGGGGCGAAGGTCCTGAATGCGACGTTCATCGTTATTGTTCTCTCTGCCTGATGAGATAAATGGAGGTGTATTGACGCAGTGAGCGGCAAGTATCCAGTCCGCAACTTCGCGCAAAAAAGAGGAAAACGCGTTCGATTTTGTGAGAGTTTTCTGGATAATCTGGCCGGCAGCCCTATGACCTCCGACAGCCAAACGGATTTGACAAACCTCGGTAGTATTTCCATAGTGAGGTATCGCAAACGTTTGCTATCCGACAAAAACCACAAGATTCGGAGTCATCGTCCATGAAACTGCCGTTCCCCGGCCGTCTGTTGGCCCTCGCTGTCGTTACCTCGCTGTCCTTCGCCACGCCATTCTCCGCAGCCCACGCCGAAGACAAGCCCAAGGTTGCCTTGGTGATGAAATCCCTGGCGAACGAGTTCTTCCGCACCATGGAAGACGGCGCCAAGGACTACCAGAAAGCCCACCCTGACGACTTCGAGCTGATCGCCAACGGCATCAAGAACGAGACCGACACCGGCGAACAGATCCGCATCGTCGAACAGATGGTCAATGCCGGTGCCAAGGCACTGGTGATCGCCCCGGCCGATTCCAAGGCGCTGGTGTCCGCAGTGAAAAAAGCCATGGACAAGGGCGTGGTGGTGATCAACATCGACAACCGCCTGGACCCGGAACTGCTCAAGAGCAAGGGCATCAGCGTGCCGTTCGTTGGCCCCGACAACCGCAAGGGCGCGCGCCTGGTCGGCGACTACCTGGCCAAGGAGAAGCTCAAGGCCGGCGACCAGGTCGGCATCATCGAAGGCGTGCCGACCACCACCAACGCCCAGCAGCGCACCGCCGGCTTCAAGGACGCGATGGACGCCGCGCAGATCAAGATCGTCTCGGTGCAGAGCGGCAATTGGGAAATCGACAAGGGCAACGCCGTCGCCGCCTCCATGCTCAACGAATACCCGGACCTGAAAGCCCTGCTGGCCGGCAACGACAGCATGGCCCTGGGCGCCGTGTCGGCCGTGCGCGCCGCTGGCAAGACCGGCCAGGTGCAGGTGGTGGGCTACGACAACATCAATGCCATCAAGCCCATGCTCAAGGATGGCCGGGTGCTCGCCACCCTCGACCAGGCGGCCAGCCAGCAGGCGGTGTTCGGCATCCAGGCGGCGTTGAAGATGGTCAAGGGCGAGAAACCCGAGGTGGATGCCGACAACGTCATCCAGACCCCGGTCCAACTCATCACCCAACCCTGATTGCTGGCAGGAGAAACGGCCATGCCTGCATCGGCCAACGAAGTGGTGCTCGCCGCCAGCGGGCTGGGCAAGACCTACGCCCAACCAGTGCTGGCCGAGGTCAGCCTGAGCCTGCGCGCCGGCGAAGTACTGGCCCTGACCGGCGAGAACGGCGCGGGCAAGAGCACGCTGTCCAAGCTCATCAGTGGCCTGGAAACCCCCACCAGCGGGCATATGAACTACCGCGGCCAGGCCTATGCGCCCGGCAGCCGCAGCGAGGCCGAGCGCCTCGGCGTGCGCATGGTCATGCAGGAGCTGAACCTGCTGCCCACCCTGACCGTGGCGGAAAACCTGTTCCTCGACAACCTGCCCAGCCGCTTTGGCTGGATCAGCCACAAGCGCCTGCGCCAGCTGGCCACGGCCGCCATGGCCCAGGTCGGCCTCGACGCCATCGACCCGGATACCCCGGTTGGCGAACTGGGCATCGGCCACCAACAGATGGTCGAGATCGCCCGCAACCTGATCGGCGACTGCCATGTGCTGATCTTCGATGAACCCACCGCCATGCTCACCGCGCGCGAAGTGGAGCTGCTGTTCACCCAGATCGAACGCCTGCGCCGGCGTGGTGTGGCCATCGTCTACATTTCCCACCGCCTTGAAGAGCTGCAGCGCGTGGCCCAGCGCATCGTCGTGCTGCGCGACGGCAGGCTGGTGTGTGACGAGCCGATCCAGCGCTACAGCAGCGCCGAACTGGTCAACCTGATGGTCGGCCGCGAACTGGGCGAGCACATCGACCTGGGCCGTCGGCAGATCGGTGCGCCGCTGCTCAGGGTCGACAAGCTCAGCCGCGCTGACAAGGTGCGTGAGGTGTCGTTTGAGGTCAGGGCAGGGGAGATCTTCGGCATCTCCGGCCTGATCGGCGCCGGCCGTACCGAGCTGTTGCGCCTGATCTACGGCGCCGACCGGGCCGACAGCGGCAGCATCGCGCTCGGCCAGCCACCGCAGGCGGTCACCATCGACTCGCCCAAGGCCGCCGTGCAGGCCGGTATCGCCCTGATCACCGAAGACCGTAAAGGCGAAGGCCTGCTGCTGACCCAGTCGATCAGCGCCAATATCGCCCTGGGCAACCTGGGTGCGGTGTCGCGCGCCGGTGTGCTCGATAGCCAGGCCGAGCAGGCCCTGGCCGCCCGGCAGATCCAGGCCATGCGCATCCGCACTGCCGGCCCGCAGCAGGTGGTCGGCGAACTGTCCGGTGGCAACCAGCAGAAGGTGGTGATCGGCCGCTGGCTGGAGCGTGACTGCCAGGTGCTGCTGTTCGATGAGCCTACCCGTGGCATCGACGTCGGTGCCAAGTTCGACATCTATGGCCTGCTGGCCGAACTGGCGCGCCAGGGCAAGGCCCTGGTGGTGGTGTCCAGCGACCTGCGCGAGCTGATGCTGATCTGCGACCGCATTGCCGTGCTCTCGGCCGGGCGCCTGATCGACACCTTCGAGCGCGGCCATTGGAGCCAGGACCAGCTGCTGGCTGCCGCCTTTGCCGGTTATCAGAAACGTGACGCACTGCTGCACGATGCAGCCCCCAGGATGGACGCATGAAAACCACCCCGCTCGACAGCCAGGGCGCCGCACCGCTGCGCCGCAGTGGCACCTACTTTGGCCTGGGTACCTACCTGGGCCTGGCCGGCGCGTTGCTGGCCATGATCGTGCTGTTCTCGTTCCTCAGCAGCCACTTCTGGTCGTACAACACCTTCAGCACCCTGGCCAACCAGATCCCCGACCTGATGGTGCTGGCGGTGGGCATGACCTTCGTGCTGATCATCGGCGGTATCGACCTGTCGGTGGGCTCGGTGCTGGCGCTGGCCGCCTCGACCGTCAGCGTGGCGATCCTCGGCTGGGGCTGGGGCATGCTGCCTGCGGCCCTGCTGGGCATGGCCGTGGCGGCGTTGGCCGGCAGCATCACCGGCGGCGTTACCGTGGCCTGGCGCATCCCGTCGTTCATCGTCTCGCTTGGCGTGCTGGAAATGGCCCGTGGCCTGGCCTACCAGTTCACCGACTCGCGCACTGCCTATATCGGCGATGCCTATGCCTGGTTCTCCAACCCTATCGCATTCGGCATCTCGCCAGCGTTCATCATCGCCTTGCTGGTGATCGTGCTGGCCCAGCTGGTGCTGACGCGTACGGTGTTTGGCCGCTACCTGATCGGCATCGGCACCAACGAAGAGGCGGTGCGCCTGGCCGGTATCGATCCGCGCCCGTACAAGGTGCTGGTGTTCGCCCTGATGGGCCTGCTCGCCGGGCTGGCCGCGCTGTTCCAGATCTCGCGCCTGGAGGCGGCCGACCCCAACGCCGGCGCCGGCCTCGAGCTGCAGGTGATCGCCGCCGTGGTGATTGGCGGCACCAGCCTGATGGGTGGGCGCGGCTCGGTGATCAGCACCTTTTTCGGCGTGCTGATCATTTCCGTACTGGCTGCCGGCTTGGCGCAGATCGGCGCCAGCGAACCGACCAAACGCATCATCACCGGGGCGGTGATCGTCATCGCCGTGGTGCTCGACACTTACCGTAGCCGGCGCGCGGCCCGGCGGAACTGACAACATGGCAACCATCAAAGACGTCGCGGCACTGGCGGGCATTTCCTACACCACCGTGTCCCATGTGCTGAACAAGACCCGCCCGGTCAGCGAGCAGGTGCGGCTGAAGGTCGAAGCCGCCATCGTTGAACTCGACTACGTGCCCAGCGCCGTGGCGCGTTCGTTGAAGGCGCGCAGCACCGCCACCATCGGCCTGCTGGTGCCCAACAGCGTCAACCCGTACTTCGCCGAGCTGGCGCGGGGTATCGAGGATGCCTGTGAGCGCAACGGCTACTGCGTGATCCTGTGCAACTCCGATGACAACCCGCAAAAGCAGCGCAGTTACCTGCGCGTGCTGCTGGAAAAGCGCATCGACGGCCTGGTGGTGGCCTCGGTGGGCCAGGACAGCGACCTGCTGCAAAGCCTGGCCGGGGTGCGCACGCCGATGGTCATCGTCGACCGCGAACTGGAAGGCGTGGACGCCGACCTGGTGCGCATCGATCACGAACTGGGCGCCTACCTGGCCACCCGTCACCTGCTGGAGCTTGGCCACCGCGACATCGCCTACATCGGCGGCCCCGCCGAAACTGGGGTGTCCCAGCTGCGCCTGGGCGGCTTTCGGCGCGCCATGGCCGAGGCCGGCGCAACGGTCGCGGGCAACCGCGTGCTGCACTGCGACTTCACCAGCCTGGGCGGTTACGCAGCGGCGGCGCAGGTGCTGCAGGGCCAGCGGCCGACGGCGATTTTTGCCGGCAACGACATGATCGGTGTCGGCGTGCTGCGCGCCGCCGCCGAACGCCAGATCAACGTGCCCGCCGAGCTGTCGGTGATCGGCTTCGACGACATCGAGCTCAGCCGTTATGTGTATCCGCCGCTGACCACCGTCGGCCAGTCGATCCGCGAGCTGGGCGAAAGCGCCGCCTCGCTGTTGCTGGCGCGCATCGGTAGCCCTCGGCAGGGCGCGCCGGAGCAGCGCATCGTCACCCCGCGCCTGGTGCTGCGCGAGTCCACCGGGCCACGCCCGGACCTGTTCAATGATTACCGCTAACGCTAAGGAAATGTCATGAGTGCCAAGGTCGTGGTGGTCGGGAGCCTCAACATGGACCTGGTGGCCCGCGCCCAGCGCCTGCCCCGGGCCGGCGAAACGCTCCCCGGCGACAGTTTTTTCACCGTGCCCGGCGGCAAGGGCGCCAACCAGGCCGTGGCCGTGGCGCGCCTGGGCGGCAGCGTGGCGATGATCGGCAACGTGGGTGACGATGCCTACGGCCAGCAACTGCGCCAGGCCTTGTATGTCGAGGGCGTCGACTGCCGGGCGATCGAAACCTGCCCGGGCGTGTCCAGCGGTGTGGCGCTGATCACCGTGGATGCGGCCAGCCAGAACTGCATCGTCATCATCCCGGGGGGCAATGGCCTGCTGACAGCGCAGTCGGTGCAACGCTTCGATGCGCTGTTGCAGGCGGCCGAGATCATCATCTGCCAGCTGGAAGTGCCGGCCGAGACCGTCGCCTGGACCTTGGCCAGGGGGCACGAGCTGGGCAAGCAGGTGATCCTCAACCCGGCGCCCGCCACCGGCCCGCTGCCCACGGCCTGGTTCGCGCATATCGACTACCTCACCCCCAACGAAAGCGAGGCCGAAGCCCTGAGTGGCGTGGCGGTGACCGACCTGGACAGTGCCCGGCGCGCTGGCGAGCGCTTGCTGCAGCTGGGCGCGGGCAAGGTGATCATTACCCTGGGCGCGCAAGGTGCGCTGCTGGTCACCGCCCAGGGCCACCGGCACTTCCCTGCGCCGGTGGTGCAGCCGCTGGATACCACCGCTGCTGGCGACACCTTCATTGGTGGCTTTGCCGCCGGCCTGGTGCGCGGCCTGGAGGAGGGCGAAGCCATTGCCTTTGGCCAGCGCGCCGCAGCGTTGTCGGTTACCCGTGCCGGGGCCCAGCCGTCGATTCCCTACCTGGCGGAGCTTGCACCATGAAGAAAACCCCGCTGCTGAACGTCGCCCTGTCACGCACCATTGCCGGCATGGGGCATGGCGACATCCTGGTGATTGGCGATGCCGGCTTGCCGGTACCGCCGGGTGTCGAACTGATCGACCTGGCCGTAACGCCCGGCCTGCCGGATTTCGCCAGTGTGCTGCGCGTGGTGCTGAGCGAGCTGCAGGTAGAGCGCCACGTGCTGGCCGAAGAGATGCAGAAAGTGGTGCCGCCGGCGCTGGTCGAGATCGAGCGGCTGAAAGGCAAGCTGGGCAAGCGGGAATGGCTGAGCCATGAGGAGTTCAAGGTGCTGTCGCGCAGCGCCCGTGCGCTGGTGCGCACCGGCGAGTGCCAGCCCTACAGCAACATCGCGCTGATTTCCGGCGTCACGTTCTAACCGTCAGGACACGCTGTTTTTTGTGGGGGCGGCCTTGTGTCGCGATGGGGCGCGAAGCGGCCCCGGCAATGTTGGCTGCGGAGCTGAAAAACTGGGGCCGCTTTGCGGCCCATCGCGACGCAAGGCCGCTCCTACAGACGTTCGCTTTGGCAACAGGAGTGCCTACCATGCTCAAACCCCTGCTACAAGGAATCGCCTTCATGGTCACCGCTGCCACCGTTCAGGCCGCCCCGATTGACCTGATCATCGACACCGATCCCGGCGCCGACGACGTGGTCGCGCTGTTCCTGGCCATGGCCTCGCCCGATGAACTGAAAATTCGCGCCATCACCACCGTGGCAGGCAACGTGCGCCTGGAAAAAACCTCGCGCAACGCCCGCCTGGCCCGCGAATGGGCTGGCCGCGAAGATATCCCGGTGTACGCCGGTGCCGGGCGCCCGCTGCTGCGCAAGCCGATCTACGCCGCCGAGGTGCATGGCGAGGAAGGCCTCACCGGCGTCGAAGTCAAGGAACCGAAAGCGCCCCTGGCCCAGGGCAATGCCGTGCAATACCTGGTCGACACCCTCAGCGCCGCCAAGCCGCACAGCATTACCATCGCCATGCTCGGCCCGCAGACCAACCTGGCCCTGGCGCTGGTCCAGCGCCCGGAGATCGTCAAGGGCATCAAGCAGGTGGTAGTCATGGGTGGTGCCCACTTCAACGGCGGCAACATAACCCCGGCGGCGGAATTCAACCTGTATGCCGACCCGCATGCTGCCGAAGTGGTGCTGGCCAGCGGCATGCAACTGACCTACCTGCCGCTGGATGTCACCCACAAACTGCTGACCAGTGACGCTCGCCTCAAGCAATTGGCAGCGGTGAACAACCAGGCCAGCAAGCGCGTGGTGGACATCCTCAACGCCTACATCACCCACGACATGGACCTGTACGGCATGCCCGGTGGTCCGGTGCACGACGCCAGCGTCATCGCCTACCTGCTCAAGCCCGAGCTGTTCAGCGGCCGGCGCATCCACATGAGCATCGACAGCCGCGAAGGCCCCACCTTCGGCCAGACCATTGCCGACTGGTACGGTGTGCTCAAGCAGCCTGCCAATGTGCTATGGGTGGAGCAGGGCGATGCCCAGGGCCTGTTCGACCTGCTCAGCGCGCGTTTGGCTCGATTGGAATAGCCGCATGCGGCGCGTAGCGTTCGAACACCTGGTCGATGAAGCTGCGCGCCGCCTCGCCGCCGCGGTCGCGCACCAGCAGGTCGATGGCAATCAGTAACAACTCTTCCGGTGTGCCGGGGCTGTACGCGCTCTGGCCTTCGGCCCATTTGACCTTGATATCGGCAACAATGCTGTGGCTGCTCATTAACGCTCTCGTTGGGGGCCCGGACGAAGGACGAACACTGACCCTGGTGTTCGATGGAGGCGGGGTGCGCTCCACTTCCTGCACTAAATCATGACTTTGCGTCATTGACCTTGCGACTTAAGCATATGGCAAATGCGGCGGCTTGTGCAAAATCCGGTCACGATTGCGTTTTCGCCTGTGGCGCTTGGTTGAGGCAAACTTGACCGGTTTTGCAACAAAAGAACAGTGGAACTGTCGGATCAGGCAGTTCCCGGACCGATTTAGGAGGCTTCATGTTCCGTACCCGTGCTTACCTGGCAACCCTGGCGGTGGCTGTTGTCCTGGCTGGTTGCAGCACTGGTGGCAATGCTGGCGCTGGCGCTACCCCGGCCGCGCCAGCTGGCAACGATGGCCGCTGCGAAGCCAGCGGCGCCGATTTCACCATTGGCAAAGTGGCCAGCGCCGAACTGCTGGAGCAGGCGCGCAAGGCCAGTGGCTCGCAGATGGCGCGTATTCTCAAGCCGCACGATGTGGTCACCCTGGAGTACCGCTCCGAGCGCCTGAACCTGAATGTGGACGAGCAGGGCAAGGTGACCCGCGTCAACTGCGGCTGACCTGCTCGCCGCGGTCCGTTGTAGGAGCGGCCTTGTGTCGCGATGGGCCGCGCAGCGGCCCCGGCAATCCATGCTGCAAGGCTGAAAAACTGGGGCCGCTGCGCGCCCCATCGCGACGCAAGGCCGCTCCTACACCAAAAGCCAACGGGGCTAGCCGGCAAGCGGCCATAAAAAAACCCGCCACGAGGGCGGGTTTTTTTACAGCTATCCGAATTACTCCGGACGAACCTGTGCAGCCTGCATGCCCTTCTGGCCGCGCTCGGCGACGAAGGAAACAGTCTGGCCTTCTTTCAGGCTCTTGAAGCCGTCGGATTCGATGGCCTTGAAGTGAACGAACAGGTCGTCGCCGCCGCCTGCTGGGGTGATGAAGCCGTAGCCTTTCTCATCATTGAACCATTTGACGGTGCCTTGTTGGCGATTGGACATGGGTGAATCTCCAGAACATTTAGTTTTTTCAGTGGTGCAATGCGGCCGAGGCTACGGAGCACGGGACACATCATAGTCTAATTCTGCGCATCTAGCGCCTTTTACCTTCGCAGGATATTGATCCAGGGCAAAGATTGGCTCATCCGCTCTGGCTGCAAGGTTTCAGCTCTTCGGTGCGCAGGCTTGTTTCACCACGGTCTGCGCCTTCTGCATCAGCTTGGCATCAACACCATCCTTGCTGTCCAGGTCGGCGATTTCCGCGTCGGTGAAATTCTTTTTGATGGCTTGGGCACCGCAATCGCAGTGCTTTTTCGCGGTTGCGGCGTCAACGCCCTGGCCGCTGGCCACCTGGATACACTGGGTCATGTAGGCGGCCTCCTTCCCGGCTGGGAAGTTGCCGGCGGCGTTTGCAGCCACGGGCAGCAGCAGGGCGCCAGCGGCCGCCAGGGCCAGAAGAGACGGAACTCGCATAACCAGTTACTCCTTGGGTTAAGGTCTCATCAAGAGTAGGTTGCTTCCCAAGGTCTGATAGGAATTTTTCCGTGTAAGTTCACCCAAACACTGTAATTTCCAAATATTTCTGCGTGGCCTACAAGCCGCGTGCTAGCATGCTCGGCTTGTGGTCACGCCGTTGCGCGCCCGCAGCTATCTTTTTTCTTTCCAGTCACTCTGGTTCGTCCCCCGCAAGCCGAAAGGCTTCTGCCACTGTGAGGCAGGCTTCCTGTACAGGAAGGCAGGTCGGATCTTGTACTGGCTCATCCCAACCCACGTGACCTTTGGTAGGGGTCACCACTAGGAGAGGAGGCGCCATGCCCGTTATTACTCTTCCCGATGGCAGTCAACGTTCGTTCGATCATGCCGTATCCGTAGCCGAAGTCGCCGCTTCCATCGGCGCCGGCCTGGCCAAGGCCACCGTTGCCGGCAAGGTCGACGGCAAGCTGGTCGATGCCTGCGACCTGATCCACAACGACGCCACCCTGCAGATCATCACCCCTAAAGATGAAGAGGGACTGGAGATCATTCGCCACTCGTGCGCCCACCTGGTCGGCCACGCGGTGAAGCAGCTGTACCCGAGCGCCAAGATGGTCATCGGCCCGGTCATCGACGAAGGCTTCTACTACGACATCGCCTACGAGCGCCCCTTCACCCCTGAAGACATGGCCGCCATCGAAAAGCGCATGATGGAGCTGATCGACAAGGACTACGACGTAGTCAAGAAGATGACCCCGCGTGCCGAGGTCATCGACGTGTTCAAGGCCCGTGGCGAAGACTACAAGCTGCGCCTGGTCGAAGACATGCCGGACGAGCAGGCCATGGGCCTGTACTACCACGAAGAATACGTCGACATGTGCCGCGGCCCGCACGTGCCGAACACCCGCTTCCTCAAGGCATTCAAGCTGACCAAGCTGTCCGGCGCCTACTGGCGCGGCGATGCCAAGAACGAGCAGCTGCAACGCGTGTACGGCACCGCCTGGGCCGACAAGAAGCAGCTGGCCGCGTACATCCAGCGCATCGAAGAAGCCGAAAAACGCGACCACCGCAAGATCGGCAAGCAGCTCGACCTGTTCCACCTGCAGGAAGAAGCCCCAGGCATGGTGTTCTGGCACGCCAACGGCTGGACCGTGTACCAGGTGCTCGAGCAGTACATGCGCCAGGTGCAGCGCGCCAACGGCTACCAGGAAATCAAGACCCCACAGGTGGTCGACCGCATTCTCTGGGAGCGTTCCGGCCACTGGTCCAACTACGCCGAGAACATGTTCACTACTTCGTCGGAAAGCCGTGACTACGCGGTAAAACCGATGAACTGCCCGTGCCACGTGCAGGTGTTCAACCAAGGCCTGAAGAGCTACCGCGACCTGCCGCTGCGCCTTGCCGAGTTCGGTGCCTGCCACCGTAACGAGCCGTCCGGCGCCTTGCACGGCATCATGCGCGTGCGTGGCTTCGTGCAGGACGACGCGCACATCTTCTGCACCGAAGAACAGGTAAAGAAAGAAGCCGCCGACTTCATCAAGCTGACCCTGGACGTGTACAAGGACTTCGGCTTCACCGACATCGCCATGAAGCTGTCGACCCGCCCCGCCAAGCGCGTCGGTTCCGAAGAGCTGTGGGACCGTGCCGAAGGTGCACTGGCCGACGCCCTGAACGAATCGGGCCTGGAGTGGGAATACCAGCCGGGCGAGGGCGCCTTCTACGGGCCGAAGATCGAGTTCACCCTGCGCGACTGCCTCGGCCGTAACTGGCAGTGCGGTACCCTGCAGTACGACCCGAACCTGCCCGAGCGCCTGGATGCCAGCTACATCGCCGAAGACAACAGCCGGGTGCGCCCGGTCATGCTGCACCGCGCCATCCTCGGTTCGTTCGAGCGCTTCATCGGCATGCTGATCGAGCACTACGCCGGTGTGTTCCCGGCCTGGCTGGCGCCAACCCAGGCGGTGATCATGAACATCACCGACAAACAGGCCGATTTCGCCCTCGAGGTGGAAAATACCCTGAACGGTAGCGGTTTCCGTGCCAAGTCGGACTTGAGAAATGAGAAGATCGGCTTTAAAATCCGCGAGCATACTTTGCTCAAGGTCCCGTACCTTTTGGTTATAGGGGATCGCGAAGTCGAAACGCAGACCGTCGCCGTACGCACCCGTGAAGGCAAAGACCTCGGCTCCATGCCGGTGGCTGAATTCACGCAGCTGCTCAACAGCGCTGTTGCCCAGCGCGGTCGCCTAGAATCGGAGTAATGACTATTAAGCGTGAAATGAGAAACGATAAACGAACTGCACCGAAAGCCCCGATCAACGAGAATATCTCGGCACGCGAGGTTCGGTTAATTGGCGCTGACGGCGAGCAGATTGGCATCGTCTCGATTGATGAAGCGCTTCGTATCGCTGATGAAGCGAAGCTGGATCTGGTAGAAATTTCTGCCGACGCGCAGCCGCCCGTCTGCAAGGTGATGGACTACGGCAAGCACCTCTTCGAGAAGAAGAAGCAGGCCAACGAAGCCAAGAAGAACCAGAAGCAGATCCAGATTAAAGAAATCAAGTTTCGTCCAGGGACGGAAGAAGGGGATTACCAGGTAAAACTACGCAACCTGGTACGTTTCCTTACCGATGGGGACAAGGCCAAGATCTCTCTGAGATTCCGCGGCCGTGAGATGGCCCACCAGGAGCTGGGCATGGAGCTGTTGAAGCGGGTCGAAGCCGACCTCGCCGAATACGGCTCCGTTGAGCAGCATCCGAAGATGGAAGGACGCCAGCTTATGATGGTCATCGCCCCCAAAAAGAAGAAGTAATCTCCCGGGCACGGCAGGCCTGATGATTATTGTGTAATTTTATCGAATGCGGAGTTCCAACATGCCAAAAATGAAAACCAAGAGCGGTGCTGCGAAGCGCTTCCTGAAGACCGCTTCCGGCTTCAAGCACAAGCACGCTTTCAAGAGCCACATCCTGACCAAAATGTCGACCAAGCGTAAGCGTCAACTGCGCGGTGCCAGCCTGCTGCACCCGTCTGACGTGGCAAAAGTCGAGCGCATGCTGCGCGTACGTTAATTCTGGTTTAGATAGAGGAAGTTACTCATGGCTCGTGTTAAGCGTGGCGTCATCGCTCGTAAGCGTCACAAGAAAATTCTGAAACTGGCTAAAGGCTACTACGGTGCGCGCTCGCGCGTATTCCGGGTTGCCAAGCAGGCGGTCATCAAGGCTGGTCAATATGCCTACCGTGACCGTCGTCAGAAGAAGCGTCAGTTCCGCGCACTGTGGATCGCTCGTATCAACGCCGGTGCCCGCACCAACGGTCTGTCCTACAGCCGTCTGATTGCTGGCCTGAAAAAGGCTTCGATCGAAATCGACCGTAAGGTTCTGGCCGATCTGGCAGTGAACGAAAAAGCGGCGTTTGCTGCGATTGTCGAGAAAGCTAAAGCCGTTCTGGCTTAAGTACCCGCGACAATCACCCGGCGGCGCTAGCGCCGTCGGGCATTGAACGTCATCGATAGGGGAAGAGCCTTCAAAGCTCTTCCCCTATTTTCGTATCTGGAGTCTGTACATGGAAAACCTGGATGCGCTGGTCTCCCAAGCCCTGGAAGCTGTGGAGCGCGCTGAAGACATCAATGCCCTGGAACAGATCCGGGTTAATTATCTCGGCAAGAAGGGCGAACTGACCCAGGTGATGAAGACCCTGGGCAACCTGCCAGCCGAAGAGCGGCCGAAAGTCGGCGCGCTGATCAACGACGCCAAAGAGCGCGTTACCGTGGTGCTCAATGCCCGCAAGGCGGCCTTCGAAGAAGCCGAGCTCAGCGCTCGCCTGGCGGCCGAATGCATTGACGTCACCCTGCCAGGCCGCGGCCAGGCCACCGGTGGCCTGCACCCGATCACCCGTACACTCGAGCGCATCGAGCAGTTCTTCACCCACATCGGCTACGGCATCGCCGAAGGCCCCGAGGTGGAAGACGACTACCACAACTTCGAAGCGCTCAACATCCCCGGCCACCACCCGGCGCGGGCGATGCACGACACCTTCTACTTCAATGCCAACATGCTGCTGCGCACCCACACCTCGCCGGTGCAGGTGCGCACCATGGAGTCCAGCCAGCCGCCGATCCGCATTGTCTGCCCGGGCCGCGTGTACCGTTGCGACTCGGATATCACCCACTCGCCGATGTTCCACCAGGTCGAAGGCCTGCTGATCGATCGCGACATCAACTTCGCCGACCTCAAGGGCACCATCGAAGAGTTCCTGCGGGTGTTCTTCGAGAAAGAACTGGCGGTACGTTTCCGCCCATCGTTCTTCCCGTTCACCGAGCCGTCCGCCGAAGTCGACATCCAGTGCGTGATGTGTTCCGGCAAAGGCTGCCGCGTGTGCAAGCAAACTGGCTGGCTGGAAGTAATGGGTTGCGGCATGGTCCACCCGAACGTACTGCGCATGTCCGGCATCGACCCAGAAGAATTCCAGGGCTTCGCCTTCGGCATGGGCGCCGAGCGCCTGGCCATGCTGCGCTATGGCGTCAACGATTTGCGTCTGTTCTTCGACAACGACCTGCGCTTCCTCGCGCAATTCCGCTAGGTCAATGCCCGACGCAACTTTCAGGAGAACAGCATGAAATTCAGTGAACAGTGGCTGCGCGGTTGGGTAAACCCGCAAGTCTCCCGTGATGAACTGGTCGCCCGCCTGTCCATGGCCGGCCTCGAAGTCGACAGCGTCACCCCCGCTGCCGGCCAGTTCAGCGGCATCGTCGTGGGCGAGATCCTCGCCACCGAGCAACACCCGGATGCCGACAAGCTGCGCGTGTGCCAGGTCAGCAACGGCCAGGAAACTTTTCAGGTGGTATGCGGCGCCCCTAACGCCCGCCCCGGCATCAAGATCCCGTTTGCCATGATCGGCGCCGAACTGCCCGGCGACTTCAAGATCAAGAAGGCCAAGCTGCGCGGCGTCGAATCGTTCGGCATGCTGTGCTCGGCTGCCGAGCTGCAGATCAGCGAAGAGAACGACGGCCTGCTGGAACTGGCCGCCGACGCCCCGGTGGGTGAAGACATTCGCCAGTACCTGAGCCTGGACGACGCCAGCATCGAGATCGGCCTGACCCCGAACCGCGGCGACTGCCTGTCCATCGCCGGCCTGGCCCGCGACGTCAGCGCCCTGTACGACACCCCGGTCACCCGCCCGGTGGTGCCAGCCGTAGTGGCTGCCCACGACGAAGTGCGCCCGGTCGAAGTCAGTGCCCCGGCCGCCTGCCCACGCTACCTGGGCCGCGTCATCCGCAACGTCGACCTGAGCAAGCCGACCCCGCTGTGGATGGTCGAGCGCCTGCGCCGCAGCGACGTGCGCAGCATCGACGCTGCCGTCGACATCACCAACTACGTGATGCTCGAACTCGGCCAGCCGATGCACGCCTTCGACCTGGCGGAAATCAACGGCGGCATCCGCGTACGCATGGCCGAAGAAGGCGAGAAGCTGGTCCTGCTCGACGGCCAGGAAGTGGCCCTGCGCGCCGACACCCTGGTCATCGCCGACCACACCCGCGCCCTGGCCATCGCCGGCGTCATGGGTGGCGAGCACAGCGGTGTGAACACCGAAAAAACCCGCGACCTGTTCCTGGAAAGCGCCTTCTTCGAGCCGATTTCCGTCGCCGGTAAAGCCCGTTCCTACGGCCTGCACACCGATGCCTCGCACCGCTACGAGCGCGGCGTCGACTCGCAGCTGGCCCGCGAAGCCATGGAGCGCGCTACCCAGCTGCTGCTCGACATCGTCGGCGGCGAAGCCGGCCCGGTGGTCGAAGCCGTCAGCGAACAGCACCTGCCGCAAGTCGCCCCGGTGACCCTGCGCGCCGAACGCATCACCCAGATGCTCGGCATGGAAATGGACCCCGCCCAGGTCGAGCAACTGCTCAACGCCCTGGAACTGACCACGACTCGTAACGGGGAAGGGCAGTGGACCGTCAACGTCCCAAGCCACCGCTTCGACATCAGCCTGGAAGTGGACCTGATCGAAGAGCTGGCCCGCCTGTACGGCTACAACAACCTGCCGGTGCGCTACCCGCAAGCCCGCCTGGCGCCGCAAGGCAAGCCGGAAACCCGCGGTGACCTGCCGACCCTGCGTCGCCTGCTGGTTGCCCGCGGCTACCAGGAAGCCATCACCTACAGCTTCATCGACCCGAAACTGTTCGAGCTGTTCAGCCCGGGCGTAGAGCCGCTGCTGCTGGCCAACCCGATCTCCAGCGACATGGCCGCCATGCGCGCCTCGTTGTGGCCGGGCCTGGTCAAGGCCCTGCAGCACAACCTGAACCGCCAGCAAGACCGCGTGCGCCTGTTCGAAAGCGGCCTGCGCTTCGTCGGCCAGCTCGGCGACCTGCAGCAGCAACCGATGATCGCCGGCGTGGTCACCGGCAGCCGCCTGCCGGAAGGCTGGGCCAACGGCCGCGACGGCGTCGACTTCTTCGATGTGAAGGCCGACGTGGAAGCCCTGCTGGGCTACTCCGGCGCGCTGGGCGACTTCACCTTCAGCGCCGGCAAGCACCCAGCCCTGCACCCGGGCCAAACCGCCGCCATCGAGCGTGACGGCAAGCTGGTCGGCTACCTCGGCGCCATCCACCCAGAGCTGGCCAAGGCCCTGGACCTGGACCGCCCGGTGTTCCTCTTCGAGCTGGTGCTGGGTGACGTGGTCGAAGGCCGCCTGCCGAAGTTCAGCGAGCTGTCCAAGTTCCCGGAAACCCGTCGTGACCTGGCTTTGATCGCAGGACGTGATGTAGCTTCTAGCGCGGTGCTTGAAGTAATTCGTGACAATGCAGGCGAATGGCTCACAGACCTCAGGCTGTTTGATGTCTACCAGGGTAAAGGTATTGATCCTGATAGAAAAAGCCTGGCCGTCGGCTTGACCTGGCAGCATCCATCGCGCACTCTTAACGACGATGAGGTGAACGCCGCACTGCAAAACATCCTCACCTCGCTCGAACAAAGGTTGAACACCACGTTAAGGAAATAACGGCATGGGTGCTCTGACGAAAGCTGAGATGGCCGAAAGGCTGTACGAGGAGCTAGGGCTTAACAAGCGTGAGGCCAAGGAGCTGGTCGAGCTGTTTTTCGAAGAAATTCGGCACGCACTTGAAGAGAACGAGCAGGTCAAGCTGTCCGGTTTCGGCAACTTCGACCTTCGCGACAAACGCCAGCGGCCGGGCCGCAACCCCAAGACTGGGGAAGAAATCCCGATCACCGCACGGCGCGTCGTCACCTTTCGTCCAGGGCAGAAGTTGAAGGCCCGGGTTGAGGCCTATGCTGGAACCAAGCCATAACGACGAACTGCCCCCCATACCGGGCAAAAGGTACTTCACCATCGGTGAGGTGAGTGAGCTTTGTGCGGTAAAACCGCACGTGCTGCGGTATTGGGAGCAGGAGTTCGACCAGCTCAATCCCGTGAAGCGGCGGGGGAACCGGCGGTATTATCAGCGCCAGGACGTGCTGATGATTCGCCAGATTCGTGCGCTGCTTTATGACCAGGGCTTCACCATTGGTGGGGCGCGGTTAAGGCTCTCCAGTGAGGAGGCCAAGGATGAGTCGAGCCAGTACAAGCAGCTGATTCGGCAGATGATTGTTGAATTGGAGGATGTGTTGGTGGTGTTGAAGAAGTGACCTGGTTGGTGATGAGTGAAAATTTTTTGAGAAAAAGCTTTCATTTATCAGGAGGTTAGGGTACATTCTTCAACGTTCTCGGTAGCATTGAGAACATGCTTCAAAGCCCAGTCGGGGCGTAGCGCAGCCCGGTAGCGCACTTGCATGGGGTGCAAGGGGTCGAGTGTTCGAATCACTCCGTCCCGACCATTATTTAAACGACTAAGCCACCTTCGGGTGGTTTTGTTGTTTCTGGTGTTATTGATTTTTTAGAGGCTTTGCTTGTTTCATTAATTAATCTTGTGATTCGGTTAGGCAAGATAGCTGAGCTCATCGTTTCGCTAACCACGTAGCTGAGCAGGCGTTTCATAAAAGGAGCGGGCTATCCTGGTTCAATTTCGGTCGGGGCTTTTAGTCGCGGTTCAGGTGCTGATGCTTCCTGCGCGATTGTGTCCCGAAAAGTAGTGTAACTGAATCAGCCGAAGGCGCTTGCAGGCGAAAGAGGATGGTCATCGTGGTTCTTGGTTAACGTTGAGTTTGCGAAGATCAAACACTCACCAGAGAAACCACGATTACCAAACCCTGTACCGCATTGACCGGGTTGGTTGAGAAAGGGGCAGATGCTGATCTACTCAAGCAAATGATCCAGTTTTTTGCCAAGTGCATGATGGAGTTCGATGTCGAGGGCCTGTGCCGCGCCGGCTTCGATGTCAAAAGCCCAGACCGGACAAACAGCCGCAACGGCTACCGTGATCGACTCTGGCAAACCCGTGTGGGTGACGTTGATCTGAAGATCCCCAAGCTGCGCCAGGCAGCTACTCTCCAGGTTTCCTTGAGCCACGACGCGCTGCCGAGAAAGCGATGGGGTCGGTAATCCTGCGCGAAAAATATCCCAAGATCGCGGCGCTCATTGATGGCTCCGAGGACGAAGTGCTGGTGCACATGGCATTTCCCAAGGCGCACCGTCAGCAATTGCACAGCACCAATCATCTGAAGCGACTCAACGCCTAGGTCAAGCACCGCATCAATGTCGTGGGCATTTTCCCCAACGACCCAGCTATCACGCGGGTGGTAGGTGCGATGCTGCTGGAGCAGAACGACGAGTGGTGTCTGTATCGACGTTACATGCAGTTGGAGGCCTTTGAGGCTGTCAGCTTTAATCCAGAGGCTAAGCTGACAGCCGTGATCAATTAAACGGCAAGCTCAAAGGCCAAAGCCATGATGAGTTACACCACTTTCTGAGACACGATCCTTAGCCCCTGTCTCTTTGTTCGGTTTTTGCTCTGAACCCACTAACTATCTTCAAGACCACCCCGTAGGAGAAAGTCGCTCAGAAGCTTGGTCGCCTTGATTTTGACTTTGAAAATTGGGAGTGAAACACCCTCAAGACCGTCAAAATATGCCTTTGCTTTATATTGATCTACTGTGCCCCTAAGGTCATCAAACCGACCGTATTCATTGAGATTAGCCTCCGTGAGATGAGTGCTCATCAAATCAATCAGCTTCGCTGCATCCACCCCCAAAGCTGCAACGATAGCCGTGACTTCTCTATCTTTTACGGCCGCCTTGTAATTAGTCAAATAGTCGCGGAACGTCCAGTTAGGGTCAATCTTCACATCGCCGCGCTGAATGTCATGCAAGAAGATCTCGGCGAACTTCTGGTCCTCCTGCGAGAGCGATGTGAACGACCTATGCAGTTCGGCCAATGTTGCTTCCTTAGATGCCCCGTCGCAGCTCTGCAACTCCTTAAGGTACTTGGCAAAGCGCGAGTTCATGTAGTCCGCGTCGATCTTTCCGGTGTCGATCTCGGTGATGTGACTGTCGATGTCGAAGGGGATGCTCTCGCCAGCACCGCCACCGCCTGCCCCAAGCTCCTTGTAGCGCTGCAGCAGCGTCAGGTACTGCAGCTTCCTGATGGCCAGAGCAATCGACTGCTTGGGCTCGGTGTCGAACTCGTAGACCGACTTGTCCCAAGTGAAGCCCTGAATCTTGGCAGCCTCCAAGATGGCGCTGAACCGATTGAACTGCTTGGCGAAAGCCGCGCGCTCCGCCAAGTCGTCGGGCAGCTTGGCAAAGTCGGCGATGCTTGCCGCACTGAAGATGGCGCGGATCTCGGTGAAGCAGTCGTTCAAGCGCTCCAGGTTCCGGGGTAGTTGATCGACAAAGAGGCCAATGGGCTTGTCACCTGAGTACAGCTTCACAGCCGCATCCACGTTGCGCTTCATAGTGTGTGGCTTGCGGTAGTAGCGAATCGTGCCGAACGGTTTGTCTGGCCCAAACAGCCGGTTGGTGCGTGAGAACGCCTGGATGATGTTTTCGTACTCCAGCAGCTTGTCGCAGTACAGCGTGTTGACCCACTTCGAGTCGAAGCCGGTCAGCATCTGGTTCACCACGATCAGCAGATCCAGCCGCTTCTCCGGCTCGGCCTCAACTCGGGTGTAGGGCACCTTGTGGGACAGACGTGCGGCCAGGTCCTTCTTGAAGTTCGCATGGGTTCCCATGTCGAATCTCTGCCCATAGGCGGCGTTGTAGTCTTTGATGATCTCTTCCAGTCCCGCTGCCTTGAAGGCAGGATCGGTACCGCCAGTGTCGTCATCGGTGATGTGCGGATCGAACAGCGCGGTGATCTTCAGTGTGGGGCATTGCGTCTTCATGAGGCGGAAGTAGGTGATCGCCTCGGTGATGCTGCTGGTGGCGAAGATGGCGTGGAACTTCCCTGCCTGGCTCAGTACCTCCCAGTTGCCGGCGATGTCCTTCAGCACGGCGTGGCGGTGCTCGTCGCGCTCGTACTGGGCGTTCGGCAAGTAGTCTTCAATGCCGCGCTGGTACTCGCCAGCCGCATCGCGGTGGCCTGCCATCGGCACGTCGTTCATGTACCGATTGAAGACTTTCTTCTTCGCTGCGTCCGCCAGCGCCTCGGTCACGGTCGCCGCCTTGGCCCTCTCCAGCGCTACAGCTTGCCGCAGGTCGCGGTCGCGGTAGGTCAGAACTTGGTAGGGGTCGAAGCCCAGCACGTTCTTGTCGCGGATTCCATCGGCGATGCTGTAGCGGTGAAGTTCGCCCCCAAAGACATCCGTCGTGGTGTTGTCCTTGCGAATGTTCTCCTTGTGGATGGGCGTGCCGCTGAAGCCGAAGAACACCGCACCTGAGAAGCTCGCCTTGATGTCGGCCAGCATGTCGCCGAAGGTGGAGCGGTGGCACTCGTCGACGATGAACACGATGCGCTTACCGCGCATGATCTCTAGGTCGTTCCCCTTTAGGCCATCGGCGTCGTCCGTGATCCGGCTCATCTTCTGGATGGACGTAACTATCAGGGTGTCCGCGGGCGCGGTGCTCTTCAGCGTCTTGACTAGCACCCCGGTGTTTTCGGTGGCCTGCACCTGGTTGCTGTCACCGGCAAAGTCCCGGTAGGCCTTCAGCGTCTGCGTTCCCAGTTCCACCCGGTCCAACAGGAACACCACTTTGTCGGCGTCCTTAGAGTTGGCGATGAGCTGGGCCGACTTGAAGCTTGTCATGGTCTTGCCCGAGCCGGTGGTGTGCCAGATGTAGCCGCCTAGGCGGTTCGGGCTTTTCCAATCGGTCTTGGCCACCTTGTCGGAAATGGCGTGCGCGGCGTAGTACTGGTAGCTGCGCATCACCTTTAGCACGCCGTCGGCCTCGTCGGCTACGGTGTAGAAACCGATCAGCTGGTGCGCCATCGGTATGGACAGCAGGCTGGAGGTGAAGCTCTTCCAGTTGTTGATGGGCTCGTTGTTGAAGTCAGCCCAGTGGAAGGCGTAGTCCTTGTTGAACTTGCCGTCCGGACCGGGGTTAGCGAAATACAGCGCCTCCCTAGGCTCCATGGCCACGAAGATCTGAACCAGAGAGAATAGCCGGGTGAAGATGCCCTCGCGTGCGTACTTCTGGATCTGGTTGTAGGCCTGGCTGATAGGTACACCGCTCTTCTTCAGCTCGATGTGGATTACCGGCATACCGTTGATGAGCAACAGCAAATCACCCCGCCGGTCATGCTGCAGCTCAGAGGCGCGGGCGTAGCACGGCTGCTGGGCGATCTGGTAGCGGCTTTGCCCGGCGGCAATCTCGTGCCGGTCGTAGACCTTCAAGCTCACCTCTTTGCCAAAGTGCAGCGTGTCAGCCGGGTTGTCCCGCGTGATGGCAACCGTCTTGCCGTTGATGAAGCCGTTCAGCTTTAGCGGCGTGCGCAGGGCGACGATCTGCTCCATGACCTGCTGCATTTCGCTGTCGGTCAGCGGCACCTCGTTCAGCCGATCCTTGCCGCGGTTGTTTTCGAAGAGGATCTGCTTCCAGTTCGCCAGCAGGTCTGCCTCGTTGGGGCATTTGATGACGTCCAGTTCCCCCCAGCCGCGCTGGCGCAGCTCGTGGATGACAGCGACTTCGAAGTCGGATTCCTTGGCAAAGGTGGTCATGGGCGTTGCTCTCAGGGGAACATCTCTTCTAGAAAAGCCAATTTGATTTGCCGGAGCTTCTCAAACTGAGTGGCGTGTTTCTCGACCAGCTCATCCATTTTTCGGAAGATGGCGCCAATCTTATTTTGCTCTTCGAAGTAAGGTGGAATTAGAACCTCTGTCTCTCCAAGTATTTTCGTATTTATGGACGGCATTGTTTGGCCAACAGACCTTGCGACCACATCTCTTCTCGTTCGATCAGTAGAGAGTTCGTAGTGCATGTATTCACTATCTATGGCCGATTGAAGTCGAACTCGAAGCACTCGACCAGAAAATAGCCAGCCTGCTTGCGTAGCCAGAACGCGAGCATTTATATCAACCGAGCCTACGCGCGAGAATACGAGGTCTCCGCTTCTGAGCGAATAGCTGCTCAATCTTTTATAGTCACTCTCCGATACCTGTGGGATTCCTCTTTTGTCTTTCGGCAGACTCCAGTTCTTGAAGTGCTCGGTAGTAATTATTGGACTTCCATCGGGCACATAGTCGCTCGCGTGAAGCGCACTTCCGAATGGGCCTGTCTTAATTTCCGAGATGTCCGCAAGCTTGCATTTAGTCCAGGCCCCGGAAAAACCACTTAACCTAACATCAGGAGCTACCGCGCCAGGTTTAGGAAACATCCTCTGAAGCATTGCCGCTTTCAGCGCCAATAGCCTCCCGTGCTTGCGATGATGAAGCGCAATTAGCTGATCCAGCTTTTGGAAAAACTGACCGATACGACTCTGCTCCTGAACATCGGGGAGTATCACACTCCGTTTCTTCCAGTCATCCGCATCGAAGAACAGCTTTTCGATGTCCACGCCGTAGGAGCTCAGAAAGAACTTCCTGCGCATTGCGGGTAAGCTCGCCACGATCGCGAGAAACTCCGAGAGGAGCTTCTCATTGTCTACGGCGGCCAGATACTCATTCGACACGATGGCACCATCCAAGGCCGGCGGCACGATGCCGGTTGCCCCATGGACCACCTGACGCTTGGAAATGACGAAGTCGCCCGCCTTGAGCTGGGCGTAGTTCTTCACGAGGATGTTGCGTCCTAACAGGTGGCCGCGAGAAACGACGCCTTCGTTGCGACGCTTGACCGTGATGAGCTCGTAACGCTGAACGTCCTCCAGCACGATAGGGCGACGCTTCTCGGCGAGGACGTCGCCAATTTTCTCTTCCGCCCACGGTTCGCTGTACGCCTTGAACCGAATACGCGGCACCATTCCTGCAATCTGATCCGCCATTTCAGTTCCCTGCCAACAAGGTCTTCAGCTCCTCAATGCCCTTGAGGTCAAACTCGCCGCCATCCAGTTCTCCCAGCATGCTCACCAGGGCATTCTCTGCTTGCTTAATGTCGTGGGCATTGTCGGCATAGGTGATCCGGTACTTCTCTACCAAGGCTTCCAGCCTGGCGATGAGGCTGGATGTCACCTTGCCAGGCAAGCGATGCAGCTCGTCCACCAGTGGCGTGAGCCAGCTGCTTTCGAGCAGGGCGTACACCTGCTCGTCGCTGAGCGCCTCAATCGTGGCTTTGGTCTTCAGGTGCAGCGCTGCGGAATCCTTCTTGATGGCCGCTTTTAGCGACTTTTCTTCGGCCAGCACTTTGGCTGCTTGGATGATCTTGGCCTCGTAGGACTCGGAGCCGAAAGCCGCGGAGGCCTGATTCTCGGCCGTCAACTCCTTGGCCTCCTTGGTTACGGCGGCCGCGACAAACTTGTCGCCGGCTTCATTAAAGGTGTCCTTGGCCTTCTCTTCGTCGCTGAAGCTTTCAAGTAGTTCTTCCAGCTGAGCGACCACCTCGGTCAGTTCGGACTCCTTCTTGCGGAGTGCGTCCAGCTCCTTCTTGTGGTGTGCCAACTGCACGAGGTTAAAGGGCAAGATGCGGCCTTTCCAGCCGTCCTGCACCTCCACGTCCTTCCCGTCCTTCTTCTTGAAAACATAATTCGGGTCGACCACCCGCGTAGCACCAAAGCCCTCGGTCTGCAGGATTTCAAGATCCACAGCAATAGTCTGCCAGTGGTCATCGAGGACCTGGTAGGCCTGGTACTTGTCGATGAGCGGCACTGTGGCGACCTTGGCCAAGCGAGCGAACAGCTCTTCACAGATCAGCGCTTCTTGGCGTGGGACCTGTAGCTTGAGCATCTTGCCGATCAGCTCGCTGTGCAGCCAGGCCTTGAAGCCGTCGAACGCGTGAGTGAAAGCCTGGTTGAACTTCGTTACTTCAGGATGCTGTCGCACGGCCCCAGCCAGGTCATCGGTCTTCGGCTGGGCGTACGGTGTGCCATTCAAAGTGAACAAGGCCGCGCGCAAATTGGGGAAGGCCTTCCAGAAGTCGGCGAGCGCATGCAGTTCACTCAGCGGGATGCCGCCGAACATCGAAGCATACAAATCCCAGCTCTCGGGCGGCCCGGACGAGTCCACGTACCGCGGAATGTTGAGGTTGTAGTCGTTGGCCTCGCTTTGCAGCTCGGTCTTGGGCACCAAACGGCTGAAGCCGGGCACGGTGGCGCGGGCGATCACTACATCGGTGATCTTCTTGATGTCGCAAGCGCGCAGCTTGTTGTTCTTGCCCTCTTTGGCGAAGCCCTTGGAGGCGTCCACAAACAGCACATCGCTGCTTTCCCGCTTTTGCCTGAGCACGAGGATGACGGTTGGGATACCGGTGCCGAAGAAGATGTTGGACGGCAAGCCGATGATAGTTTCGAGGTGATCGTTCTCGATCAACTGCTTGCGGATGACGCCTTCCTCACCGCCCCGGAACAACACACCGTGCGGCAGGACGATGGCCATGATGCCGTTTGGCTTCAGGTGATACAGGTCGTGCAACAAGAAGGCGTAGTCGGCCTTGGACTTGGGTGCCACGCCGAAGCGGGCGTACCGTGGGTCAGCGTCCTTGTGCTGCGGGTCCCACTTCTGTGAGTAAGGCGGGTTCGAGACCACGGCATCCAAGTACAGCGGATTGTAGCTGTTGACCGGGTCTTGCTCGTCGAAATACGGCCAGTCGTCTTCCAGCGTGTCGGCATTACGCGTGACGATGTTGCCCGGGAGGATGCCGCGCATGACCAAGTTCATACGCGTGAGGTTATAGGTATTCTCCTTCAGTTCTTGGGCATAGTACTTGATGCTGTCTTTGTCGCCCATGTGCTTTGCGATGGCCTGGCCGATGTTGAGCAGCAGCGAGCCCGAGCCACTGGTGGAGTCGTAGATCTGAATGGTCTCGCGGTCTTTCAGGTGGTGTGCGATGACCTCGGACATCAGCACAGACACCTCGTGCGGCGTGTAAAACTCGCCTGCTTTCTTGCCCGCGTTGGCTGCAAACATGCCAATGAGATACTCGTAGATGAAACCGAGCACGTCGTAGCCCTGCTTGCCATCCATGGGAATGTCTTTGATTAGCTCAAGGAGTGCGCTGATCGCCTTGGTCTGCTTCGCAGCGGTGTCGCCCAGCTTGCTCAGTCCGGTTTCTAGCGTCTTGAAGATGCCCTCGAACAGGCGCTTGTGGTTCGGGTGGATCAGGCGACCAAAGGCCGACAGGGCTTCGCGAACCTCAGCAACATCGAAGTCGCTGGCTTGTTCGAGCCACGTCGAAAACAGGTGCTTGTGGGCGATGAAGTAGCCCAGGCTGGACTTGAAGTGGTCAACGGTTTCCGTGTCCTCTTCAGTTACCGCACTGAGGTCTTCGTCTGTGAAACCCTCGGCGGAGGCGAAGGCCACCAGCTTGTCGGAGAGGTACTTATAGAAGATGAAGCCAAGGATGTAGTCCTTATATTCGTTTGCTTCGATCTTGGATCGCATCTGGTTGGCAGATTCCCAGATCTTGGCTGCGAGCTGTTGCTTGTTCACGGCGAGTACTTTTAGGTAGTGGATCAGGCAAATTGAAAGAAATTTTCTGCCTTAAGCAGGGGTGAGCCAGCAAAAGGATGGGATTTCAATAATGCGCCGAAGTATCGCACCCACAGGGTATCCCCGAAAAGCCCAGCTGCACCACTAGCCGAAGCCCGGCAATCCCCGAGACGTGCGCCATTGCCGGCGCAGTTTCCACGCCCCGTGATTCGACACGAACCAGAAAACACCCCAGTACGCCTGTGACTGCCAACTTCAGCTCATCGGCGAAGACGTCAGCGAGAAGCTGGAGTACACGCCAGGCCTGTTCACTGTGGAGCAACATGTGCGTGGGAAATGGGCCTGCAGTCAGTGCGAAATACTGATACAGACGCCGGTGCCGGCGCAGGTTATCGAAGGTATCCCGACCGCAGGCTTGCTCGCCCACGTCATGGTGGCCAAGTTTGCCGATCACTTACCGCTGTACCGGCAGGAGAAATCTTTGGCCGCGCCGGGCTGTCAATCGCTCGCTCGACCTTGGCCCAGTGGGTCGGACAACCGGTGTGCGGCTCCAGCCGCTGGTCGATGCACTGCGTGAAGCCGTGCTGAACCAAGGCATGATTCACGCTGATGAAATACCGGTGCAAATGCTCGCGCCGGGCGAGAAGAAAACCCACCGGGCCTATGTCTGGGCTTACAGCACGACGCCGTTTTCGGCGCTCAAAGCCGTAGTGTACGACTTCAGCCCAAGCCGTGCCGGCGAACATGCGCGCAACTTCCTGGGTAACTGGAGCGGCAAGGTAGGCTCTGTACGAAATCCCAAGAAACCCTGCAAGCACATCCGCACCTAGCCAACCACCTCAATAACGTGATGCTGAGGCACCGGTGCGGCCACCTTTGATGTCGTCCTGATTATTTATTTTGTCGAAGACTTCAGCCCTTACGCTTGTACTCCTCAGCTTGTCCATTCAAGACATCGGCGTGCCGGTTCGAACTTCCTTTGCATGCATGCTAGCATTGGGCTACTATCTGGCCGTTGGTGTCTGTGGCAAGGCTTAGTCCATGCTGTTAGCCCATTACTGTCAATTTCATAAAAAAGAGCGGTCAAGTTCATGCCGCAAGCAAGGGTATCATGGCGAAGCTTAATAAACGGATTTACTATTTCCGATCTTTGGCCGAGTCTAGGGAATTGCTGGATTTCAGTGAGGCCCTGGCTGAAATTTCCGATTTGAAAACAATCGGAGAGAGTGAGGTTTCAATACTGGATGAGATTGTCCGTATCCAGCGCTTCAAGGACTTGCCCGAAGGGCGGCTCTATCATTTCGCCATGTATTCTCCAGGGTTAAAAACTGCGACTCTGACACCCAAAGCCGCTTCAAAAAAAGACGAGGAGGTGGGTGCAATTCCCCCCGCTGGGCGAGAGTTTAAGTCAGGGGAATGTTACCTATTTGTGTCCGGAACTAATGTGCTTTTTTGCGCTCATGGGCTGACTCCCTCTCGGGCAGGGCAGTATATCTTCATGCTACTGAAAAAGAATGGCTATGAATTAGATAGCTTTAAGTTATCGCCGATTGCTAATGTTGATAAACTTAAATTGCTGAGTGAGCAAGGGGTGAAATCAGTTCGGTTGAATGTAGGCGCCTATAAGCTCAGTTTGCCCAAGAAAAAAGAAGGCTGGCTTGGTCAGACATTGGCGCCCGTTGGAAAAGAGCTACTTGCGCTCGTTGCCAAGGATGCGACACGTTCGGAGGAAAAGGCTCTAGAGGATCTCATAGTGTCGATTGAAATCGGCCTAGAAGGAAACTCGCGCGCTACGGACGAGTCGAAGGAAACAGTCGTCGATCTAGCTTCAGAAATCATCGAGAACGATGACGGCTATGATTTGGATAGCTTTACTATCATGACCCGGGAAAATACGCCTATTACCGGGGGCGATGTAAAACTTCACACTACAGTACGTCCGGAAAAGGACGGTAGCTCTCTCAATTATGTTAATATTTGGGATGCAATGGCAGTTTATTATGCGCAGCTGAAGAAGCAAAAGCTTCTGGAGCAATAAATGAAAATCAACATCGACTACCGCAGAGTTGCTTTTTTTATTGGCGCCATGATTGTAAGTCTATGGTGCGGATGGAAGGGGCAGCCGCTGGTTCATCTGAGCAGCGATGCGAGGTCGATGATTACTGATGTGTTTGCGATTCTTGCCGGCTTCCTAATGACGGTACTTACGTTGGTCATGGAGCCGAAAGCTGACGCACGGGTCTGGCGTGAAACTGCTGCGAAACGAACTAATTTTGTCAGTCGCATAACTCGCTATAAATGGCTGTTCATGTTATATCTGATTGTTTTGGGATTTGTTTTTGCAGGAAATCTTTTGGGTAATAGCAAGGACGATAGCCTGAGTGACGCGCTGATCTGGGTGGAGCGGACCTATCTAACGCTGGCGACTCTGGCATTCATCATATCGTTGACGCTTCCCAATCGATTAATGCAGCTTCAAGTTGATCGGTATGATGAGGTAATTCGCGATCAGAAAAAACCGGACTAAATGGCATCTCCGATGGACGTGAGGAAGACCCCCGCCTCAGGGCCCTGTTCGCCCATCGCAAAGCGTGTGCACGTGGCAGCTAGCCTACGTTCGGAGAAACTCACAGTAGCTTGAGATAAATCGCATAATCGCTTTGCTAGCTATATGATTGCACCGTGATGTTATGATTTACCTGTACAGGAACACCGGCTTGCTAGAAAGCGAGAGGCGAGTAGCCCCTGCAAGTCCGCTCCCTGTCTGACGAGAGGAAATCAATTAGAGGTGCAATCGTGTTGGTCTGTAGCTGTTTTTCCGCCGTTTTTTCCTCAGTGTTCAGTTGCCGGATGGAGTACCGGTGACCGATCCAGGTAATACAGGCTCAGAAGGCCCCGCAAGCTGATCCGATTGAATATTGAAAAGGAGGAGATTTCTGGAACCGTTGACGATATGGTTGATTTTTTTCAAGGACGGATCATGGCCACTCACAGCGCGCACCACTCACAGAAACACCTCGCTGTACTGATCGACGCCGACAACGCCCCAGCCGCCATCGTTGAAGGTTTGTTCGAGGAAATTGCCAAATACGGCGTGGCCAGCGTCAAGCGTATCTATGGAGACTGGACCGGCCCTCAACTAGGTGGCTGGAAAAAGGTCCTCCTCGACTACTCCATCCAACCCATCCAGCAATTCGCCTACACAAAAGGCAAGAACGCAACCGACAGCTCATTGATCATCGATGCGATGGACCTGCTCTACACCCGACGTTTCGATGGCTTCTGCCTGGTTTCGAGCGACAGCGATTTCACCCGCCTAGCTTCGCGCCTGCGTGAGGAAGGCCTGACCGTTTACGGGTTTGGTGAAGAGAAGACGCCGAAGCCATTCGTGGCCGCCTGCGACAAGTTTGTCTACACCGAGCTGTTGCGCGAGGAGGTGTTGCCGCCTGTTTGCGAGCAAGTGGCAGGTGACGCTGATGCCGCTTCCGGCGCCGGCAAGTCGAACAAAGACGTAGTTGCTCGCAAAAAGCCGAAAGTCCCGGTTGGCTTCATCAACAAGATTCTGGACGACCTTGCTGACGAGGAGGGCTGGGCGAGCTTGGGGATGCTGGGCGCAAACATAACAAAGCTCCGACCGGAGTTCGATCCGCGCACCCATGGTTTCAAGAAGCTGAGCGATTTGATCAAGGGGCATCCACATGCGTTCGAGCTGCAGGCACGGCACCTTTCAGGTGGTGCGAGTGCGCTTTACGTTCGCCACAAAACCGCCCGCTAGGTGCGACCTGCATCGAGCCGTTTGCGTTGTATCCGCCGATGACTTGCCCAGTACCATGTGTAGGCACAGGCCAGGCTGATCCTGCTGGCCCCGTGGCCGCAGCCCACCATGGTAGTCTCGGCCATTTCTTGTCGAATGTGTGATTTCTCCCGCTTAACCTTCGTCAAGAACACTACCCCTAAGCCGTCGTCTGGGGATTGATACAGGGCCCTCCATGCAAACGCTGTTGAACGAGATTCTCGAAGAAGTACGTCCCTTGATCGGCAAGGGCAAAGTGGCTGACTACATCCCTGCGCTGGCCGACGTGCCGGCGAACCAGTTGGGCATCGCCGTCTACGGCAACGATGGCAGTTATCACTGCGCAGGCGACGCCCTAGTGCCGTTTTCGGTGCAGAGTATTTCCAAGGTGTTCAGCCTGGTTCAGGCCATTGGCCACTCGGGCGAGGCCATTTGGGAGCGGCTTGGCCATGAGCCCTCCGGCCAGCCGTTCAACTCGCTGGTGCAGCTGGAGTTCGAACGCGGGCGCCCGCGCAATCCGTTCATCAACGCGGGTGCGTTGGTGATCTGCGATATCAACCAGTCGCGCTTTGCTGCACCTACGTTGTCGATGCGCGATTTCGTGCGGCGGCTGTCGGGCAACCCGCATATCACGATCGATGCGCGTGTCGCCGATTCGGAGTACCAATTCCGCGCGCGTAACGCGGCCATGGCGTACCTGATGCAGTCGTTCGGCAACTTCCATAACGAGGTCGAAACGGTGCTGCGCAGCTATTTCAGCTACTGCGCCCTGCAGATGAACTGCCTCGACCTGGCCCGGGCGTTCTGTTTCTTGGCAAACGATGGTTTCTGCAAGCACAGCGGCTCGCAGATTCTCACCCCGCGCCAAACCCAGCAGGTGAACTCGATCATGGCCACCAGCGGGCTGTATGACGAGGCGGGCAATTTCGCCTACCGTGTGGGGTTGCCGGGCAAGAGTGGAGTGGGCGGTGGCATCGTGGCGATCGTGCCGGGGCAATTCACTGTGTGCGTGTGGTCACCAGAGCTGAACGCTGCGGGCAACTCTCTGGCCGGGATGGCGGCGCTTGAGCTGTTGAGTTCGCGGATCGGATGGTCGGTGTTCTGATCAGCAGCATTGCTGACTAGCCATGTGGCAGGGCTTACGAATTGCCTTCAAGTGTGTGTTTCGCTCCAGATCTTGAAGGCAATTCGGTGAGTGATGTTCAGCGCATCATGCCCAGCTCGGCATCATCCATCAGCGCCTTGGCTAACGCGCACAGGTAGTGCGAAGCCCATATCAGCTGTGGCTTGTCTTCCATCAAGCCGTCCAGCGTCAGGTCCCGTGCGTAGCCCATCAATTCCGAGGCCTGTTCGCGGGCGCTCTGGCAGGGGATGCCGGCTTCGATGCGGAAGAGGGGATGGGTCTGGTTTGCACCTTGGTAGAAGGTGGTCTTGCCGACGGTGCATTTGGTTTCTTCAGTGGGCACTGTTCAATCTCCCTGAAAATCTCTAGTGCCTGCGCTGGCCCTATCGCCGGCAATAAGGCAGCCCAGGCGACACATCGTTTAAGCCTTAGTGCAAGGTTCGTGGCTCAGAGGGCATCTGCACCTGAATCAGCGCTTGCTCAAGCAGAGCGCGCAGCGTCTCCAGCTCATGCATCGAGGTCATCATGAGAATTAATGCCGGTGACTTGGGATGCATTAGCATTGCCTGGTGTACGACGGTCGACGCGCACAATGCGTAATCCGTTGCCTGGATCAGAGTGTCTTCAAGGGATTGGAGGTTATGAGGCGGATCTGGAACGATTTTTAGCATCTCACTGTGTTCTCGGTGGGGCCACCGCCAGCCCGCTGTCAAACGGAAAGGTGGCAGCTGTGCATGGGTTGACAGACCGGCGAACACAGAAACCGGCGCACGCGAGCGTGCCCCATGCACAACCGCCATGAACGGGTATGCACTGTGTATCGTCGCGGCCTGTCAAAGCCGGTCGTTGATATGCAACGACGGACCGAGACTAGAACGCTGTAAAAATGACCGCAACGAAAAACAGGCGCAGGGAGTATCTTTGGGAAACGGCCTACAGGGAAGTGCCTATTTCTGATTTTTCGCACGTTATCCTTCACAGCTTGTAGCGCTTGCTGCAGCGCATTCAACCGAAATGGAACGCACCAGCGATGACCAGCGAAGCTTTCGCCCCTTTCCAACACCTCGCCGCTCAACTGCTGCAACATCTCCCACCAGACCACCACGATGGCTCCCACGACCTGGCCCACATCCACCGTGTATGGGTAAACGCGCAGCGAATCCAGCGGGCAGAGGGCGGCGACCTGGAAGTACTGCTGGCCGCGACGGTACTGCATGACTGTGTGCCGGTCGAAAAGAACTCACCTTTGCGTAAACAGGCGTCGAGCTTGTCGGCCGAAAAGGCCACCGCCATCCTCACCGCGCTTGGCTGGCCGTTGTCGCGTGTCGAGCAGGTGGGCCATGCGATCAAAACGCACAGCTATTCCGCAGGTTTCGAGCCAGCGAGCCTCGAAGCCCAAATTCTGCAGGACAGTGATCGCCTGGACGCCATCGGTGCGGTGGGTATTGCCCGCTGTTTCTATGTTTCCGGGCGGATGGGTTCGGCGCTGTACGATTTCGAGAATCCCGCTGCGCAGGGGCGGGGGTATCAGGATACGGCCTACGCCATCGAGCACTTTCATACCAAGCTGCTCAAGCTGGCATCGGGCTTCAAGACGGCCGAAGGGGTGCGCCTGGCTGCCGAACGCCATGCGCGGCTGGTGGCCTATCTTGCGGATTTCATGGAGGAGGTCGAGGCTAACGGCGTTCGCTGACCCAAGTGGAACCTGGCTAAACGTATACGCCCCCGTTCAAGCGCCGCCTCAGCTAGCCGGGTCCTGGCCCAGCACCTTGGCCAGGGCTACGCGGGCATCCTCCAGTTGCACCAGTGAAGCATGCCGCGCGCCCAGCGCGTCGCCGTTCTGGATGGCGGTGAGGATTGCCTTGTGCCGGGGCAGGGCGAGTTCGTCGAAATTTGCCCGCTGGTTGGAATAGCGCACCGACTCGCGCAGCGCCATCGACAGCATGTTGCACAGGTAGGCCAGCAGGTCGTTGTGGGTGGCGTCGGCGATGCGGGCGTGGAAGTCCAGGTCGGGTTGCAGGCGCTCTTCATGGTTGCGTGCGGCTTCCATGCGCTGGTAGGCCTCGGCGATCGAAGCGACGTCCTCGGCGCTGGCGTTGGTGGCGGCCAGCGCGGCGGCGGCGGGCTCGATGACCCAGCGCACGCTGGACAGCATGTTGAAGAATTCCTGCTGCGGCGTGGCCTGCATCAGCCAGTGCAGCACATCCGGGTCGAGCATGTGCCAGTCGTGCCGGGGGCGGACCAGGGTGCCGGTACGCGGGCGGGCTTCGATCAGGCCCTTGGCGGTGAGGGCGCGCATGGCCTCGCGGAATACCGGCCGGCTGATCGCGTAGGTTTCGCACAGGCTGGCCTCGGAGGGCAGCTTCTGCCCGGGTGCGAGTTGGCCGGATACGATCTGTACGCCAAGGTCCTGGACCAGGGTGGCGTGCATGCTCTTGCGCGTGGTGGGCTGGCGGTAGTTCATGTGCGGCGGAGGCGATCCTTCGGGCGGGGGCAGCATCATAGCATTAGCGCGTCAACGCGGTGCATGGCACCGGCTGCGCCGGTGTTCGCGGGTGAAGCTGCTCCCACAGGTGTAGCGTTAACGTTAAGCCAGCGCAGTACCTGTGGGAGCGGGCATGCCCGCGAAGCAGGCGGCGCGGAGGATGGCACCGGCTTTGCCGGTGTTCGCGGCCACGGCCGCTCCCACAGGTGTAGCGTCAACTCGAAGCCAGCGCAGTACCTGTGGGAGCGGGCATGCCCGCGAAGCAGGCGGCGCGGAGGATGGCACCGGCTTTGCCGGTGTTCGCGGCTGAAGCCGCTCCCACAGGTGTAGCGTCAACTCGAAGCCAGCGCAGTACCTGTGGGAGCGGGCATGCCCGCGAAGCAGGCGGCGCGGAGGATGGCACCGGCTTTGCCGGTGTTCGCGGCCACGGCCGCTCCCACAGGTGTAGCGTTAACTCGAAGCCAGCGCAGTGCCTATGGGAGCGGGCATGCCCGCGAAGCAGGCGGCGCGGAGGATGGCACCGGCTGCGCCGGTGTTCGCGGCTGAAGCCGCTCCCGCAGGTTTAGCGTCACCTCGAAGCTGGCGCGGTACCTGTGGGAGCGGGTTTACCCGCGAAGAATCCGGCGCGATGGGCTGCGCAGCAGCCCCGATGACGCTAACCGGCAGGCTTCAGGCATTAGTGCGAGTGCTTGGGCACCGCCGCGCCGCGGCAACCGATCAGGAAGTCGAAGTCGCAACCTTCATCAGCCTGCATCACGTGGTCCAGATACAGCCTGGCGTAGCCACCGCTGATCAGCTGCGGCGGGGCTTGCAGGTCGGCCAGGCGGCCGGCCAGTTCCTGGTCGGAAATATCCAGGTGCAGGCGGCCCTCCTTGCAATCCAGTTCGATCCAGTCACCTTCACGCACCGCAGCCAGTGGCCCGCCCGCCGCAGCCTCCGGCGCCACGTGCAGCACCACGGTGCCATACGCCGTGCCGCTCATGCGCGCGTCGGAAATGCGCACTATGTCGGTCACGCCCTGGGCCAGCAGCTTGGCCGGCAGGCCCATGTTGCCGACCTCGGCCATGCCGGGGTAGCCCTTCGGCCCGCAGTGCTTCATCACCAGCACCGAATTGGCGTCCACCTCCAGCGCGGGGTCGTTGATGCGCGCCTTGTAGTCCTCGAAGTTCTCGAACACCACCGCCCGGCCGCGGTGCTGCATCAGCGCCGGGGTGGCCGCCGACGGCTTGAGCACGGCACCCTTGGGCGCTAGGTTGCCGCGCAGGATGCAGATGCCGCCGTCGGCCACCAGCGGCTTGTCGATCGGGCGGATAACCTCTTCATCATACAGCGGCGCAGCCTGGCAGTTGTCCCACAGGCTCTTGCCGTTGGCGGTCAGCGCGCCGGGGTTGGGCAGCAGGCCGTGTTCGCCCAGGCGGCGGATGACCGCGGGCAGGCCGCCGGCATAGTAGAACTCTTCCATCAGGAAACGCCCCGAAGGCTGCAGGTCGACCAGGGTCGGCGTGCCGCGGCCGATGCGGGTCCAGTCTTCCAGTTGCAGGTCCACGCCGATGCGCCCGGCGATGGCCTTGAGGTGGATCACTGCGTTGGTCGAGCCACCGATGGCGGCGTTGACGCGGATGGCGTTTTCGAAGGCTTCGCGGGTGAGCAGCTTCGACAGGCGCAGGTCTTCGCGCACCATGTCGACAATGCGCATGCCCGACAGGTGGGCGAGCACGTAGCGGCGTGCATCCACCGCCGGGATGGCGGCGTTGTGCGGCAGCGAGGTGCCCAGCGCCTCGGCCATGCAGGCCATGGTCGAGGCGGTGCCCATGGTGTTGCAGGTACCCGCCGAGCGCGACATGCCGGCCTCGGCCGAGAGGAATTCGTTGAGGTCGATCTGCCCGGCCTTGTAGGCCTCGTGCATCTGCCAGACGATGGTGCCGGCGCCAATGTCTTTGCCTTTGTGCTTGCCGTTGAGCATCGGCCCGCCGGTGACCACGATCGCCGGCACGTCGCAGCTCGCCGCCCCCATCAGCAGCGCCGGGGTGGTCTTGTCACAGCCGGTCAGCAACACCACGGCATCCACCGGGTTGCCGCGGATCGCTTCTTCCACATCCATGCTGGCCAGGTTGCGGGTGAGCATGGCGGTGGGGCGCAGGTTGGATTCGCCGCTGGAAAACACCGGGAACTCCACCGGGAAGCCGCCCGCTTCCAGCACGCCTTTCTTGACGTGCTCGGCAATCTTGCGGAAGTGCGCGTTGCACGGGGTCAGCTCCGACCAGGTGTTGCAGATGCCGATGATCGGCTTGCCCTGGAATTCGTGGTCCGGGATGCCCTGGTTCTTCATCCAGCTGCGGTACATGAAACCGTTCTTGTCAGCGGTACCGAACCATTGGGCGGAGCGCAGCGGGCGTTTGTGATCAGACATGGGGACACCTAATTAGTATTACTATTTGTCGTTGTGCGACTGACTGTATCGACAAAAATGCGCTATGTGAAGGCTTGTTGTTTTAAATAGTAATACTATAAGATCGATTTTCCGGTCGATGGCCTGCCAAAAAGCCCGACCAGGTGCTCTGCCCATTACAAGAACAATCGGAGACATCGCCATGATTCAGGAGCAGCGGCTCGTCCGCCTGATCACACTGAAACTCATCCCTTTTCTGGTCCTGCTGTACCTGGTGGCCTATGTCGACCGTTCTGCGGTGGGCTTTGCCAAGCTGCACATGGGCGCCGACATCGGCCTGGGTGACGCGGCCTATGGCCTGGGCGCCGGGCTGTTCTTCATCGGTTATTTCTTGTTCGAGGTGCCCAGCAACCTGTTGCTCGACCGCTTCGGCGCGCGCCGCTGGTTCGCCCGCATCCTGGTCACCTGGGGCGCGATCACCGTCGGCATGGCGTTCGTCAGCGGGCCCAACGGCTTCTACCTGATGCGCTTTCTGCTGGGGGCGGCCGAGGCGGGCTTCTTCCCGGGGGTGCTGTACTACATCACCCAGTGGTACCCGGTGCGCCATCGCGGCAAGATCCTCGGCTTCTTCATCCTTTCCCAGCCGCTGGCGATGCTGATTACCGGGCCGCTTTCCGGTGCGCTGCTGGGGCTCGATGGCAACTTCGGCCTGCATGGCTGGCAATGGCTGTTCATCTGCATCGGCACCCCGGCGGTGCTGCTGGCCTGGCCAACCCTGCGCCTGCTGCCGGACGGCCCGGCCAAGGTGCGCTGGCTCAGCGACGAGCAACGCAGCTGGCTGCAGGAACAGCTGGCCAACGACCTGCGCGAGTTCGGCCAGACCCGCCACGGCAACCCCCTGCATGCGTTGAAGGACGGGCGGGGGCTGTTGCTGGCGCTGTTCTACCTGCCGGTCACCCTGAGCATCTACGGCCTGGGCCTGTGGCTGCCGACGCTGATCCACCAGTTTGGCGGCAGCGACTTGGTCACCGGTTTCGTTTCGGCGGTGCCGTACCTGTTCGGCATCATCGGCCTGCTGATCGTGCCGCGCAGTTCCGACCGGTTGAACGACCGCTACGGCCACCTTGGCATGTTGTACGCCCTGGGGGCGCTCGGCCTGTTCCTCAGTGCCTGGCTGAGCGTGCCCGGCCTGCAGCTGGCGGCGCTGTGCCTGGTGGCGTTTGCGCTGTTCTCCTGCACGGCCATCTTCTGGACCTTGCCGGGGCGGTTCTTCTCCGGTGCCAGTGCCGCTGCCGGCATCGCGCTGATCAACTCCATCGGCAACCTCGGCGGCTACCTCGGCCCGTTCGGCATCGGCGCGCTCAAGGAGCACACCGGGCAGCTGTCGTCGGGCCTGTATTTCCTCGCCGTGGTGATGCTGTTCGGCTTGCTGCTGACCGGGGTGGTGTACAACCGGCTCGAGCGCCGCCAGCGCCTGGCTTCCACGCGGGTAGCCCCGGCCCCCCGCTAACTTTCGCAACCGAAGAGCGAGCACAAGCATGCGATTGATTCAATTCGAAACCGCCACCGGCGCACGTCGGGTGGGCGTGGTGGAAGGCGAGTACGCCCTGGAAGTACGTGGCGCCGGCAGCACCCGTGAGCTGGCCTTGCAAGCCATTGCCGCCGGCCGTGACCTGGCTGCCGAAGTGCAGGCCGCCGGCCTCGGCGAGCGCCACGACTACCTGGCCCTGCTGGCCGAAGGCCGGGTATTGCCACCGCTGGACCATCCCGACCCGGCGCACTGCCTGGTCACCGGCACCGGCCTGACTCACCTGGGCAGCGCCGCCACCCGCGACAAGATGCACCAGCAGCAGGCCGAAGGCACCGTGACCGACAGCATGCGCATGTTCCAGTGGGGCCTGGACGGCGGTCGACCGCCGGCAGGCGAGGAGGGCGCGCAGCCGGAGTGGTTCTACAAGGGTGACGGCGGCATCGTCGTGCGCCCGGGCGCCGACCTGCCGCTGCCGGCGTTCGCCGAGGATGCCGGCGAGGAGCCGGAGCTGGTCGGGCTGTACCTGATCGCAGCCGATGGCACCCCGTATCGTCTCGGTTATGCGCTGGGCAACGAGTTTTCCGACCATGTGATGGAGCGGCGCAACTACCTGTACCTGGCCCATTCCAAGCTGCGCGCCTGCAGCTTCGGCCCCGAGCTGCGCCTGGGCGCGCTGCCGGCCCACCTGGAAGGCACCAGCCGCATCCTGCGCGACGGCCAGGAGCTGTGGCGCAAGCCGTTCCTGTCGGGCGAGCAGAACATGTGCCACAGCTTCGAGAACCTTGAATTCCACCATTTCAAGTACCCGCAGTTTTTGCGTGCTGGCGATATCCACGTGCATTACTTCGGCACCGCCACGCTGTCGTTCGCCGACGGCATCCAGGCGCGCCCGGGCGATACCTTCGAGGTCAGCCTCGATGCCTTTGGCCAGCCGCTGCGCAACGGTATTGCAGCAGCGCCCGCGCAGGTCCGCCCCGGGGTGGTGAAAAGCCTTTGAGCTCGCTGCCAGCCGGCTGATGAATCGGGGCCGCTTTGCGGCCCTTCGCGGGCTCGCCCGCTCCCACAAATACGGCGCAAGCTGCCAGAACTGCGCGGTTCCTGTGGGAGCGGGCGAGCCCGCGAAGGGCTGCGCAGCAGCCCCCTTTCCGCTAACTACCTGACACGAGCATCTGAACCTTCTTTCTCATTACAGGAGTCAACCATGACCGGAAGCAATTTCATTGGCGGCCAGCGCAGCGCCGCCGGCAGCGTGCGCCTGCACAGCCTCGATGCGCGTACCGGCGAAGCCTTGCCGCTGGCCTTTGCCCAGGCCACCCCGGAAGAAGTGGACGCTGCCGCGCAGGCAGCCGAAGCGGCGTTTGCCGAATTCAACGGCATGGCGCCGCAGCGCCGTGCGCAGTTCCTCGATGCCATTGCCGACCAGCTGGATGCGCTGGACGACACCTTCATCGCCACCGTGTGCCGCGAAACCGCGCTGTCGGCCGGGCGCATCCAGGGTGAACGGGCGCGCACCAGCAACCAGATGCGCCTGTTCGCCAACGTGCTGCGCCGCGGCGACTTCCTCGGCGCGCGCATCGACCGCGCCCAGCCACAGCGCCAACCGCTGCCACGCCCGGACCTGCGCCAGTACCGTACCGGCGTCGGCCCGGTGGCGGTGTTCGGCGCCAGTAACTTCCCGCTGGCCTTCTCTACCGCTGGCGGTGACACCGCTGCAGCGCTGGCCGCCGGTTGCCCGGTAGTGGTCAAGGCGCACAGCGGCCACATGGCCACCGCCGAGCAAGTGGCCGAGGCAATCGAGCGCGCCGTGCTCGCCACCGGCATGCCCGCCGGCGTGTTCAACATGATCTACGGTGCCGGTGTCGGCGAAGCGCTGGTGCGCCACCCAGCTATCCAGGCGGTGGGCTTCACCGGCTCGCTCAAAGGCGGCCGCGCCCTGTGCGAGCTGGCGGCAGCACGCCCGCAGCCGATCCCGGTGTTCGCCGAAATGAGCAGCATCAACCCGGTGCTGGTATTGCCGGCGGCCTTGCAGGCCCGGGGCGAGCAGGTGGCCAAGGAACTGGCCGGCTCGGTGGTGTTGGGCTGCGGGCAGTTCTGCACCAACCCCGGACTGGTCCTGGGTATCGCTGGCGAAGCGTTCAGCCGCTTCCTCACCGCGCTTGGCGCGCAACTGGCCGACCAGCCCGGGCAGACCATGCTCAATGCCGGCACCCTGTGCAGCTATACCCAAGGTGTACAACGCTTGCACCAGCACCCGGGCGTGCGCCATCTGGCCGGCGCCGAACAGGCGGGTGGCCAGGCCCAGGCACAGCTGTTCCAGGCCGACGTGAACCTGCTGCTGAACGGTGACGCCTTGCTCCAGGAAGAGGTGTTCGGGCCGGCCACGGTGGCCGTCGCCGTGGCCGATGAAGCCGAACTGCGCCGTGCCGTGCAAGCCCTGCATGGGCAACTGACCGCCACCCTGATTGCCGAGCCGCAAGACTTGCAGCGCTTCGCCGCGCTGGTGCCGGTGCTGCAGCGCAAGGCCGGGCGCCTGCTGGTCAACGGCTACCCGACCGGCGTGGAAGTGTGCGATGCGATGGTGCATGGCGGGCCGTACCCGGCCACGTCCGATGCGCGTGGCACCTCGGTCGGCACCTTGGCCATCGACCGCTTCCTGCGCCCGGTGTGCTACCAGGACTACCCCGATGCGCTGCTGCCCGACGCCCTGAAAAACGCCAATCCGCTGGGCCTGCAGCGCCTGGTCGATGGCCAGCACAGCCGCGAGGCGCTGGCTTGACTCGTTGAGCTCCGACGTTGCCTCGCTGCCCCGCCCGGCCAAGGCCCGGGCGGGCATTCGACCCATATCCCAAGAACAACAACAAGAGGTTGCAGCCATGCCCAGTCGCTCCTTACCCGCCGACCTGGTCGCGCGGGAATCGCTGGATAACCACCTGTTCCGCAAGATCAACTGGCGCATCGTGCCGCTGTTCATCGTGTGTTTCCTGTTCGCCTACCTGGACCGCGTCAACATCAGTTTTGCCAAGCTGCAGATGCAGAGCGCGCTGGGCTTCAGCGATGCGGTCTACGGGTTGGGCGCGAGCCTGTTCTTCGTCGGCTACTTCCTGTTCGAAGTGCCGAGCAACGTGTTGCTGCACCGCATCGGCGCGCGCATCTGGATCGCCCGCATCATGATCAGCTGGGGCCTGACCTCGGCGGCGATGATGTTCGTCACCAGCGAAACCTGGTTCTACGTGCTGCGTTTCCTCATCGGTGTGATGGAGGCCGGTTTCGTGCCCGGGGTGCTGTACTTCTTCACCCAGTGGTACCCCAGCGACCGCCGTGCGCGCATCAATGCCTATTTCAAGAGTTCGATCTGCCTGTGCGGCATCGTCGGTGGCCCGTTGGCGGGGTTCATTCTCAGCCACTTCGACGGGGTCAACGGGCTGGCCGGCTGGCAGTGGCTGTTCCTGCTCGAAGGGCTGCCGTCGGTACTGCTGGGCCTGCTGGTGCTGTGGCTGGTCAGTGACCGCATCGAGGATGCCCGCTGGCTCGACGCGGAAGAAAAGCGCTACCTGCGCGAGCGTCTCGATGCCGAGCCCAGGCCCGAAGGAGGCAGCTCGCTTCGCGCCATCCTGCGCGAGCCGGCCTCGGTGGCGTTGTCGGCGATCTACCTGTGCCTGGTGATGGCACTGACCGGGTTGCTGTTCTGGATGCCGCAGTTGATTCGCAATGCTGGCGTGGCCGACGCCATGGACATCGGCTTGCTGAGCATGATCCCGTACCTGCTGGCAGTGGTGGGCAACCTGCTGATCGGCCGCAGCTCCGACCTGCGTGGCGAGCGTCGCTGGCACATGGCGAGCTGTGCGGCCATGACCACCGCAGGCTATGCGCTGTGCGCGGGTTTCAGCGGCCAGCTGTGGCTGCTGATGCTCGGCATGAGCCTGGTCATGACCGGGATCATCGCCTGGATGCCGATCTTCTGGACCCTGCCGCCGAAGTACCTGGCCGGCCTGGCGGCGGCGGCGGGTATCGCGCTGATCAACTCCATCGGCCAGCTCGGCGGCATTGTCGGCCCGTATCTGGTCGGCAGGGTACGCGACGTCAGCGGGTCGCCGACCCCGGCACTGTGGCTGCTGGCGGCCGTCAGCCTGCTGGCGGTGGTATTGATCATCTGGGGCGTCCCGCGCCGACTGTACGCGGCTCAACCCGAAACGCGCATCAACTGAGGAGGTTCCATGCAACGTGTCGTTTCCTTCGGCCCCATTTCCAGCGCCGAGGTGCTGGCCGACCTGGGCCGGCGTTACCACTTTCAGCGTTTCGACCAGCCGCTGGCCGACCGCGAACGCTTTCTTGCGGCGCTGGCCACTGCCGACGGGCTGATCGGCAGTACCTTGCCGCTGGGGGCACAGCTGCTTGACCAGGCCCCGGCATTGAAGGCCATTGCCAGCGTGTCGGCGGGTTTCGACAACTATGACCTGGCGTACTTGCGCAAGCGTGGCATCCGCTTGACCAACACCCCGGATGCGGTGACCGAAGCCACCGCCGATACCGGGTTCATGTTGCTGATGATGGCTGCCCGACGCGCTGGCGAGCTGGCGCGGATGGTGCATGATGGCGAGTGGACGCAGGCTATCGACGCCACACGCTTCGGCCGCGATGTGCACGGCAAGACCTTGGGTATCGTCGGGCTTGGCCGCATCGGTGCGGCGCTGGCCAGACGCGGGCATTTCGGTTTTGGCATGCAGGTGCTGTACAGCGGCAATAGTGCCAAGCCCGAGTATGAAGCGCAGTTCGCCGCAAGGCGGGTGCCGCTGCAACAACTGTTGGGCGAGGCGCACTTCGTCTGCGTCTGTGTGCCGCTGAGTCCGGCCACGCATCACTTGTTCGGCCGCGAGCAGTTCGCAGCCATGCAGGCCGATGCAGTGTTCGTCAATATCGCCCGTGGTGCTGTGGTCGATGAGGCCGCGCTGGTGCAGGCGCTGGTCGAGGGGCAGCTCGGCGCGGCCGGGTTGGACGTGTTCGAGCAAGAGCCGCTGCCGGCCGCCTCGCCGTTGCTGGCGTTGCCCCAGGTGGTGGCGCTGCCGCACATCGGCTCGGCCACCGTCGAGGCGCGGGCATTGATGGCGCGCACTGCGGCGGCCGAGTTGGCAGCGGTGCTCGAGGGCAGGGCACCTAACCATCCTGTTCTCTAGGTGCGCACCGCCAGCAAGCGCCGGTATGGACCTGGCTTACAAGGTGGTCGAGCGCCCCGACCGGTCAGCCTCGAACACCTTCGTTTGCCTTGTTGTATGTGGTGATACAGGAACAGGCGCTCGATGACTTGCCGATCCTCGTGTTGAACAGGGCCTTGACGGCCCCCGAACCCTAACGGGAATCGCTATCCAGAGCGGCGGGCCATGGTCGGTACCCCGGCCTTTTGCGCCACCTGTCGTACCCAAGGCACTGCTGCTGGCCGTTTCCCGTCCGATGGGTATGCGCGATCAACGCGCAAACCGAGGAGAACTTCCATGGCAAACGACCAGAAAGGCCCCGGCCTCGAGAAAACCCAGCCCGAGCCAAGGCAAGGCGTCGGCGAGGCGTGGTCCGAAAAGCGTCCCGTCGATTGGGACCCACCGCCTGGCAACCCTGGTTCGGATCAGGATGGGCAGCTGGATCGGGACAATGGCAGCGCAAGGACCAACGACGAGCAAGCCGGCAGCGGTGCAGGGGAAGTCCCGTTACCTGCGGACGACGAGGGCCCTGTCGAGGAAGAAATGCAGGATGTGGAAGCCAACAATTCGGTTTCTGCCGAGCATCCGCAACCGCGTTGATGGGTGGCCCGAAAATCGTTAACAGTTTTGTGAGAGGTATGCAGCGATGAGCCCCGATCCGAGTGCACAAGGCGGTACGAACCCTGACTTGCCCACTTCACCCGACCCGGCAGTCGACCCCGATCGGCCGACCATCCCCGACCCTGATGACGACCCGCTGATGAACGAAGAAGAGGGCGGCGATGGCCAAGCGGATGACGGCCTGGCTGATGATGGCAGGCAGAGCGTCGAACAGCCTGCCGTAGGACTGGACCAACGCAGGGAATGATCGGCTGGGCAGGCGTACAGTAAGGCTGCCCAACCGCGGCACGATCATCGAACCTCTACCTCAGACGGGGCAGTACGGGATTCGCGGTCTATGTCTTCCGGCCAGTGAACTTTTGGTGCCAGGCAATGCATGTGGCTCAGGCCATCGTCGTCATTCCAGTCGCGGGGTGGGTGGACGAACTTCGGCAGCGCTTCAGGCCCCTGCTGCATGAACAGCCGGGCGATGGCCCAGTAGGTTTCGCCGCGGTAGAGGTCGTGAGTGAAGAATACGCGGTCGATGACTTCATCGGTCTCTGGGTTGCGGATCGACAGCATGACGTTTTCGATCAGGCCACCGTGGCCGGGGGCGTAGACTCGGTAGACTTCGGCGGTTACGTCGTCCCAGTTGTAAGCGACCGGTTTGACGCCCCAGTGTTTGCGGCTAAAGACGAAAAAGCGGTGAAATCGGTACTGATAAATATAGATTTTCCGACGCAGCCGATTGAAACGAATCGGTTCATCTCTGGGAAGCACCAGATCCAGCTTTATGTAAGGCAATAGCGCCCATACAGCTGCTGGCGGACAGAGCGAGAGAGAAATCGTCATTACCCATCCCCCTCCCCAGTCATTAAAAATAATTAGCCAGTAAAAAAACAGCGCCATCCCACTACCTATTACCAGACCACCGCCGCCCAGCAAAGCGCCCAAGCCTCGCAGGCTGATAGTAGCACGTGATAACTCTAGATATATTTCGTCGTAATAATTTGGAGGCGGCGAAACCCATTCTGCGCCAAGCAGATAAATTGGCTCCGCCTCTACATGGGGTAGATCGTGGCTCCAACCCAGTGCTCTCTCGCATAATACCCTATGCTGATCTTTCACTCGTTCACCTCCCGCACAAGCGTCTCAAGTCGTGCGCCTGAAATGTTTCTGTCTGGCCAATATGCAATCAGCAATGTTGCCGACCTTATCGTATGTCTTCCAGAAACAGGAAAAAGCTCTACCGCACCCGATATACTCAATTGCGATCCACTTATAGCGGTGTCGGAATAGGTTTGCTTGGTCTTGCTTAGATTAAAATCAGGTTTGTAATTGGAAACCTCGGCGGCGTAAAACTCAATACTATTACAGCGCCACACGTGGTGCGGTTTCCCACTCTGGCAACCGGCTTGCCATTGAAGGTGTACACGGAACTGCCGCTTTCTACCGGGTTGGTGCCATGCAGCGGGCAGACATGCCGACGGCCTACGAGTATCACGGGTTTCATCGGGCCTCACCTTCAGACGGGGCAGTACGGGATTCACGGTCAATGGCTTCCGGCCAAAGTACCTTTGGCGCTAGACAGTGCATGTGGCTCAAGCCATCGTCGTCATTCCAGTCGCGGGGGGGGTGGACGAACTTCGGCAGGGCTTCAGGCCCCTGCTGCATGAACAGCCGGGCGATGGCCCAGTAGGCTTCGCCGCGGCGGAGGTCGTGGGTGAAGAACACGCGGTCGATGACTTCGTTGGTTTCCGGATTGCGGACTGACAGCATGACGTTTTCGATCAGGCCTCCGTGGCCGGGGGCGTAGACTCGGTAGACTTCGGCGGTTACGTCGTCCCAGTTGTAGGCGACCGGTTTTACGCCCCAGTGTTTGCGGCTGAACAGATAGATGTAGTGGAATCTGAATTGATAGAGATAGATTTTGCGTCGTAAGCGGTTGAAGCGGATGGGTTCGTCCCGCGGGAGCAAGAGATCCATCTTTACATATGTCGCAATGGCCCACATGCCTACCGGAGGCATTAGAATCGCAATAAGACCAACATCCCAGTCGAGCGACCAGCTAAAATCAAGCATTAGTGAATATAAATAGACCAGGCCGCCTGAAGAAAAGAGCAAAAATGGAATGCCCAGCAAAGTTGCGACACCACGCAAGCTGACAGTAGAGCGCGAAAGCTCAAGGTAGACTTCGTCAAAATAGTTTGGTGACGGGTCGATGTCTTCAAAGCTTAACTGAGGAGTTGTCTGCGAACTGACATCAGGCAGGTCATAGCTCCAACCTAAAGCGCGTTCGCAAAGGATCCTGGATTTAGGTTTCAATCATTGCTCTCCTTGACGCAGACCTCAATATAAGCGCTGGGCATGCTCCTATCTGGCCAGTACATCACCAATAGCGTCGCTGCACGAATAGTATGCGACCCAATAGCTGTCATTAGTTCTACTGTTCCAGTGATCTCCAGCCAGCTTGTTGCGAGGTCACCTGAACCTGACGTCTGTCGATTCCTACTCAACGAAAACTCACCTCTATAATCAGGCAGGCTTGGCTTAGAAAAATCAGAGAATTCTGACGATGGAGCGAGCGCTTCAACCGAGACGGCTTGATGTTCATCTACCAACAGGGTCTCTCCACCGATAAAATCGGGGAAGGTTCCGTCACCTTGACGATGCACTATTACAACCCAACGAAAAGCCGAGTGCTCGTGACTATATTTAGGCAATACAATTTGGAGTTTAAGTTTGTGTTCTAACTCCACATTGACTAGGCCGCCTATCCTAGAGCCCGCTGGGTCGTTCGAGCGTTTGGATTCAAAATGGATCCCTGCACGTACACCGAGCGTAGCCGCATTGAGCTCTGCAAATGCAATATCTGCATATTCAGGAGAAGCCCAATGGATAGTAGGCTTCTCGTCAGCTTTTCCAAAATAGCAGCGACGCGCCCACCGTTCGAGGGCAGTAGATTCGTTTCCACTAGCCCGCTTTGTAAGTGCGTAGGCACCGAGCGCAAACAGCATAGCCAAACCCAGGGGCCCTAGGAGGAAGGACTTAAAAACGCCGTAGACAAATAACCCAGTTGAAATTCCATACAAGAAACCCGCGCCAACATAAAGCATGCTAGCCACGTCATTCCCTGCTGCTCGTGCGCGCTTAGCAGCAGAAAAAGCTTGCACGGTGTCGAAAACCCCGGCTATTGCACTTATCATGGCACCGAATTTTATCAGCGACACTCCAGTACCTGACGCACTTTTAGCCCACGGTTTGCCAATGTGCTGGGTACTTGACCTCAAAATGAGCCCCACCAGCTCAATCTGCCCACCCAACACGCCCAACTGAGATCCTTGCAACGCCAACTTGGCCTCCTGCGCCTTGGGCCCAATTTCCTCTTCCGCCTTCTCCTGATTCCGGCCCAGGCTGTCCTGCTGCAGATACAACCCACCTATCGCCAACAGCACTTCCCAACTCCCAGCCACCCCGCGCAACCCGGAAAACCCGGTCCTTACCAATCGCGCCGCCTGCTGCGAGGTGATCTTCATCCCGTGCAACAACCTGCGCGCATCGCTTTCCAACATCCCCGCCGCCACCGAGATATCCACCAGGGCAAGCTGCGCCAAGCTGCTCGCCTGGTTCACGCCCATGCTGGCTTCCTTGAACAACCGCCCATGCACCTCCTCGGCCGTGCCCTCGACCCACACTGTCACGCTGATCATCGTGTGGGTGAAGCGCGGGTCGAGCACGGCCAGGCTCATCAGCCCGTGCTGGATGATCGGCCGCACCTTGCGCATCGACTTCATCGAGCCAAACTCGAAATCGTCTATGTTGCGCTGCATCCGGTCCCGCGCCGCGGCGATGGAGGCATTGGCCTTGTGCTGCATTTCCCGTAGGTGCTGGCTCTGCAGGGCGTAGTACTCGCCCAGCTTCATCTTCACTTCCAGCTCGATCAGCTGCACGCCGTTGTAGAGATACTGCGTGACGCTGTTCAGGTGCCGCACGGCTTTCTGGATGCCAGGCGACAGGCAGGGCGCCAGCCGCTGACTGGCTGCGTTGAGCGCGCTTTGCGTTTCGGCGATGGCCTGCTTGAGGGTATTGCGCAGGCGCAAGCCGGCATCGTCGCTGGCAATGATCTTGCTCAACATCGCGTAGAGTTTGTCGCTGTCATTCCAGTTGATGCCGTCACCCGCGGCGAAGCTCGGCAGCAGCCCAGCCAGCAACGCCCGGTCGCGCATCAGCAAGGCGCGGTAGGGTGGGCTGTCAGGGTCCTGCAGCCATTTCAGCCAGAGGGCCTCGCTGGTTCCGGCTGCAGGAATACGTGGTTCGGTGGCCGGCACCATGGCTTCGGTAACGCCTCCGCCCAGGCACAGCGCCAGGGTCTTGGCATACGCCACGCCGGACTCACGGTCGTTACCGTCGTAGTCGTATGCCTCGATCACCTGGAACATCGGCGTATCGAACAAGGCAACGTACGCCTGCGCGTCCTGGTCGATGTAACGCTGAAACTCGCTTTCCTGCTGGTCGTAAGCCGCCTGGAACGCGGCGCGCTGCGGTTCGTGGTAGCGTTGTTCAAGCCGCTCGTCACTCTCCTGCTGCGCACGCTCGACCAGCGGTTGTCGCTGAATCGCCGGGTCGGTGAACACCGGCGGGGCATCACCGGTCAGCGGTTCCAGCGACGGTACTTTCTGCGCGGCCCGTTCCCTGTTGGTGGCACGAATGATCTGCAGGATCTGCGAGGTCTGCAGCTGGTAGGCTCGCATCGGCTCTTCACGCCAGGCCTGGCGCTTCACGACCCAGTTCAGGCGTTGGTGGTTGTATTCCTGGATCAGCCCGACGGTGTCGTCGAGCACCACGGCCAGCACGCCGTTTTCCAGTTGGTGGCGGTTCATCGCATTGATCAGATAGCCACGCAGGGCGAACCGGCGCAGCCAGCGGCTATGGAAACCGTGCGCACTGTCGAACGGTGAACATGCCTGCTGGGCGTACTCGAACACCTGCTTGTCGACCTGCAAGTTGTCCGGCGTCATGGCGATGCCCAGCAGTTCGGGATGCTTACGCGCCTGGGTCAGGTCCAGCCCTTCGAAGCGCTGCGCCGGAGCCTGGCCCCGCTTGTAGGCGTTCAGCACACTGACCGGCCAGGCATCACTGGAAAAGGCCAGCCAGGCGCTGCTGTATCGCTCGGTGTCGAGGTTGAGAAAGGCCGAGGGAATGTCGTGGTCTTCATGCACGCACTTTTCCGGCAGTGGCCTTGGCGGGCCATCCGGTGGCTCGTACGGGTTGAAGCGGCGCAGGTGGCCCTGGGCGCTGACGGCGTAGGCCTGCCAGACCTGCTGGTCGAGCAGCACGTACAGGTAGCCCATGCGCAAGGTGCGCAAGCCGATCCTGGTCGAGATATGCAGGTTATCCGCCACGGTGACGACACACTCGGGGCGGGTGTCTGGCACCAGCGCGCGGCGCAGCGGCAGGATCGGCAGGCCCTGGCGCTCACAGGACATGCACTGGTCGTGCGGCAGGCCGGCTTCGGCTGCGGCGATGGCGATGCGTTGACTGATGCTCATGGGCGATCCTCGTGTTGGCCAGGGCCTTGTCGACCTCTGAACACTAACGGGGAATCGCTTTCCAGAGAGGCTTTGGCCTTCCTAAAAGCTTGTAGGAAACTTCTCTGAGTGATGGATGCCGCTCGGGCAGGCGCGGCGGATGGCTCAGTGCCGTCGCAACGCAGCCGCCAACCCGATGGTCAGCCCCACGGCACAAACCATGGCCAGGCTGATGGCAATGGCAACCCCCCAGGCCTCCAACAGCCCCGCGATCACCAGATAAAACGCAATCACGCCCACCGCACCAATCGCATTGCCGCGTACCATCGCCGCCATCCCGGCACGGCCATGCTGCACATGGGCGAACACTACCAATGGCCAGGCAATGACCGGGATCGGCGCCAGCATCCCGCTGGTCGCCGGCCCCAGCCAGCTGGCCAGGCGGGTGGTGAGCATCAGCAGCGCGGTTGCCGACACCATGCGCAGGGGGATCTCCCAGTAGCGATGTCGGGGGCGGGCCAGGGTGTCCGGTTTCGGCTCGCGGCCGCTGACGCGTATCAATACGCCGATCAGCAGCAGCGCCACGCCAATCGACAAGTACAGGCTGCCCCAGTGGGTAAACGCGTAGGCAGCCAGGCCGTAGAACAGGATCGCCAGCGACACGGCCGCGGCTATGCCGAGCCGGCGCGTGGCGAACAGGTAGAACGTGTAGGTGGCCTGCACCGCGGCCAGGCCGCCCAGCGCGCCGGGCACCGCGCCCAGGGCAAAGGCCGTGCCTTGTTCCAGGCACAGGAAGGTTATCACCAGCGCCGAGGTCACCGGCAGGCCGGATAGCAACCCGCCCAGCAGGCCACCCCAGCGCCGCGAGGCGAGGGAAATGGCCCACATCAGCAGCGGGGTAACCATCAGTTTCAGGTAGAACAGGGTCATTGCAGGGGAATCCGCTTTTGCACGAGGTGCGCCCGCCGTCGGTATTGGGTGGGGCGCGGAAAGGTCAACCGCGGCTGGCCTCCAGGGCCTGGGCCAGGTCGGCGATGATATCGTCGCTGTGCTCGATGCCGATCGACAGGCGCACCATGTCGCGCGGCACGCCGGCCTTTTCCAGCTCTTCGTCGTTGAGCTGGCGGTGGGTGGTGGAGGCGGGGTGGCAGGCCAGTGACTTGGCATCGCCAATGTTCACCAGGCGCACCACCAGTTGCAGCGCATCGATGAAGCGCGCCCCGGCCGCCTGGCCGCCCTTGATGCCGAACGACAGGATCGATGCCGGCTTGCCGCCGGTGTAGCGCTGCGCCAAGGCGTGCTCGGGGTGGTCGGGCAGGCCGGCGTACTTCACCCAGGCGACCTGCTCGTGGGCCTGCAGGTAGCGGGCGACCTTGAGCGCGTTCTCGGTGTGGCGCTCCATGCGCAGGGCCAGGGTTTCCAGGCCTTGCAGGATCAGGAAGGCGTTGAACGGCGACAGCGCGGCGCCGGTGTTGCGCAGCGGCACCACGCGGCAGCGGCCAATGAACGCGGCCGGGCCGAAGGCTTCGGTGTAGGTGACGCCGTGGTAGGACGGGTCGGGGGTGTTGAGCAGGGCGAAGCGCGCCTTGTGTTCGGCCCAGGGGAACTTGCCCGAGTCGATGACGATACCGCCGATGCTGGTGCCGTGGCCGCCGATGTACTTGGTCAGCGAGTGCACGACAATGTCCGCCCCATGCTCGAACGGCCGGCACAGTACCGGGGTGGCCACGGTGTTGTCGACGATCAGCGGCACGCCATGGCGGTGGGCGGCTTCGGCCAGCGCGGCGATGTCGACGATGTTGCCGGCGGGGTTGCCGATGGACTCGCAGAACACCGCCTTGGTGCGCTCATCGATCAGCGCTTCCAGGGCGGCGATGTCGTCATGCGCGGCAAAGCGGGTGTGGATGCCCATGCGTGGCAGGGTGTGCGCCAGCAGGTTGTAGGTGCCGCCGTACAGCTTGGCCACCGAGACGATATTGTCGCCCGCCTCGGCGACGGTCTGGATGGCGTAGGTGATGGCTGCCATGCCCGAGGCCACCGCCAGCGCACCGACCCCGCCCTCAAGCGCCGCCATGCGCTGTTCGAGCACGTCGTTGGTAGGGTTCATGATGCGCGAGTAGATGTTGCCGGCGACCTTCAGGTCGAACAGGTCGGCGCCGTGCTGGGTGTCGTCGAAGGCGAACGAGGTGGTCTGGTAGATCGGCACGGCCACGGCCCGGGTGGCCGGGTCGTGGCTGAAGCCTGCGTGGAGGGCGAGGGTTTCCAGCTTCATGCAATCGTTCCTTGAGCGTGGGTGGAGTGGCCGAGCATGTGGCGCCGGGAGGGTATGGGTCAAGGGTGAGAAGGTAGTTGCCGCGGCGCTGGGCCCAGGCAGTCGCCGATGACGCAGCAGCCTCCCAGTGGGGCTTCTACTATCGCGACCCACACGCCGCCTGGCCGGCGGGGCGACTGTTCATCAATCGAAACAAGCAAAACTCCGACAGCCAGAGCAAGGTCGCCAGGGCGGCCTACGTCGAAAAGGGAGAAATTGGCTCCGTCGAAAGCGACAACCCATTCCTGACTTGGAGACGAGAAAATGACCGACTTCACCCCAACCCCAAACGAAGTGGCCGGCAAAGTCGTGCTGGTCACCGGCGCGGCCAGCGGCATCGGCAAGGCCACCGCCGAACTCCTTCACGCTCGCGGTGCGAAGGTGATCGCCGAGGACATCGACCCCGCAGTCAACGCACTTGAGCGTGCTGGCCTTGTTCCGTTTGTTGCTGACATCACGGTCGACGGTGCAGCCGAGCAGGCAGTGGCGCTGGCGGTCGAGCACTTTGGCAAGCTGGACGTGCTGGTCAACAACGCCGGTCGCATTCTGTACAAGCCGCTGCTCGAGATGACCCGCGAAGACTGGGAATGGCAGATGCAAACCAACGTGACGGGGGCGTTCCTGCATTCCCGGGAAGCGATGAAGGAAATGATCAAGCACAAGAGCGGGGCGATCGTGAATATTGCCTCCTACGCCTCCTATTTTGCCTTCCCCGGTATCGCGGCCTACACCGCGTCCAAGGGCGCACTGGCGCAATTGACCCGTACCCAGGCGCTGGAGGCGATCGAACATGGCATCCGGGTCAACGCCATTGGCGTCGGTGACGTGGTGACCAACCTCTTGAACCATTTCATGGAGGATGGTCGCGGCTTCTTGCAGGAGCACGGCAAGTCTGCGCCTATCGGCCGGGCGGCAGCACCGCAGGAAATCGCCGAAATCGTCGCCTTCCTGGCATCGGAGCGCGCCAGCTTCATTGTCGGTTCGGTGGTGATGGCCGACGGCGGCATGAGCGTCGCGGTGGGGTGATGTGCGCCGGAACCCGTGAATGGCGTTGCCCACTCGCTACTTGCGGTATTGAGTGGGCGTAACGCCAACTTCACGTTTGAACACCTGGGAAAAATGGCTGGGGCTGCTGTAGCCAACCTCAAGCCCTATATCAATGACGCTCCGCTCCGTTTCCACAAGCAGTTGCCGCGCCCTTGCCATTCTCAGCCGGATAAAGAACTGTGACGGCGAGTAGCCCGCGGCCTTCTTGAACAGCCGGCTGAAGTGGTACTCGCTCATTCCGGCTATCTCGGCCAGTTGCCCGAGCTGGAATTCCCCGGCCAGGTTGGCTTCCATCGCCGACAACACGCGGCGTAGCTTGTAAGCGGGCAGGGCATTGCGGCGCACGATATCGTCTGCTGCGCTGTCCAGGTAGTTGCGCGCAAGGTGAACGGCGATGCACTGGGCCAACCCTTGCAGATAAAGCGGGCTGGGCCGTTGCCCGGTCAGTTCCCGCTGCACTTGTTGCAGCAGAACGGACAAGCCTTCATCGCGCCCGCCCGAGACTTCACGCAGGCGAAGCGCTTGCACAACGCCGCCCAACACCTCGTGTATGGCTTTCTCCAGCAGCGGGATGCCGAGGTAGATGTGCATCACTTCGAAGGGGTCTGCGCCGTCCACTTTCCAGCGCATTTCGTAAGGTTGTGCCGAGGTCGTCAGGAAGAAATCCCCCCTGGCCACCCGGCTGCTTTGCCACTCGCCGCCAAGCTCGCGTTCCTCCACGGTAGCGTCTCCAGAGATGATCCATACCAGCAGGGGCTCGGCAACTGCGGGGACGATGAAGCTACTTTGTTCGCGCTCACGGTTGAAGATCTGCACCAGCATGTCGCGATCGGCCAGGACATCCGAGGCGGCAAGCCGCTGCCCACGGATATAGGCCTCCAGACCATGGGCAGAAGTCCGCTCGATGACGTTCATGGGTAGCATCGCCTCTCTTGCTGGCCGCCTGGAAAAACCATTCCAGGGACATCGACCGCAAAAAAGCCGGAATGTCTCCATTCCGGCCTGCTTCATCTGCTTTCCTCATTGTCGTCCAGTCACTCAGAATGGACTCGCGGTCGGGCGCACGATCAGTTCGCTGACATCGACATCCGCAGGCTGTTCCACGGCGTAGGCGATCGCCCGGGCAATCGCCGAGGCTGGAATCGCGATCTTGCGGAACTCGCGCATCTCGGCACGCCCGCCTTCATCGGAAATGCTGTCGGCCAGTTCGGACTCGGTGACGCCCGGGGCAATCACGGTGACCCGGATGTCACCGCCCACCTCCTGGCGCAAGCCTTCGGAAATAGCCCGTACGGCATATTTGGTGGCGCAGTACACCGCAGCGGTAGGGCTCACGGCGTAGGCACCAATGGAGGCAATGTTGATGATCTGCCCGGCACGCTGTTGTTGCATGAGCGGCAGCGTTGCGGCAATGCCGTGCAGGACGCCGCGAATGTTGACGTCGATCATCCGGTTCCACTCATCGACCTTGAGCGCTTCGAGCTTGGAAAGCGGCATGACGCCGGCGTTGTTGATCAGCACATCGACGCGGCCATGCAGTTCGACGGCGAAGTCGATGAACGACTGCATGTCATCCAGGCGGGTGACATCCAGCGCCAGGGCATCAGCAATACCGCCTGCTGAACGAATCTCCCTGGCCAGTGCTTCCAGGCGATCGGTGCGGCGGGCGCCTAGCACCACACGTGCGCCTTGGCTGGCGAGCAAGCGCGCGGTTGCTTCGCCGATCCCGCTACTGGCGCCGGTGATCACGATGACTTTTTGTTCAATGCCGTGCATTTTTCTCACTCCTGTTCGTGGCTGAAGAAGCCCCTGTCGATAAGCAGGTGGTGACGCAAGAGTAAAAAGCCTGGGCTGGGTCAGGTTATGCCAATCCTGCGAATGGCCTGCACGATCCTGCATGGGTTGCCCAACCGGGATCTCATCTGCGGGCCTCGGCGCGTACCACCAGGCAGATGCCGACCGCCGATAGCGCCATCCCCGCTGCCATCGGCCAGGACAACGGCTCATCGAACATCGCCCAGGCCCAGAGCAGGGTGATCGGCGGGCTGAGGTACAGCACGCTGGCGACACGGGTGGCCGAGGACCTGCGCAGGCAGGCCCAGTACAACCCATAGCCGCCCAGCGTCGACAGGACTGCGGTCCACGACACGCTCAATGCAAAGCCTGCGCTGGCAACCGGTGCCAGGCTGCGTTGGCTGCCTTCGATGGCGGCGAAGGCGAAACTGGAGACGAAACACTGCAGCCAGAGGTTGGGCAACAAGCCCATGGCCTGCACCGTGCTGCGTTTTTGCCACAAGGTGGCGACCGCCAGCGAGCACATGCCGGCCACGGGCAGGCCATAGGCCCACAGCGGTGCAGTGCCCAGCATCAGCGCATCGTGGGTCACCCACAGCACCCCCAGCAGCCCGACGATCAGGCCGACCCACACCTGCAGCGGCAGGCGCTCGCCCAGTACCAGCGCTGCGAGCAGCGCCATGCCCAGCGGCAACAGGTCGGCGCATAACGCGGCGAGGCCGGCGGGCACACCCAGGGCAATGCCCTGCGTCACGCCGGTCAGGTAGCCCGCCATGGCCAGCAGGCCGATGCCCGCGTGGCTCAGCAACACGGCAAACGGCGTCTGGCGCAGGACGCGCCAGACGAACGGGAACAACAGCAGGCTCACCACGAGGCAGCGCCAGAACACCACCAGCAGGGCGGGGGCATGATCGATGGAGAAGCGTGCACCGATGAACCCGGAACTCCAGGTCAGCAGCAGCCCGGCTTCAAGCAAGGGTAGCGGCAAGGCCCGCTGCCAGGGGCGACGGGTCGGCGTGGGGGGCGGGGTCGGCAGGTGCTGGTTCATACCCCGACACTACGAAATCGGGCTAATCTGATAAATCAAAAATATGTGCAGCAGTTCTTTACGGATATTGAATCATGGCGACCACGCTCGATATCGACCTCCTGCGTACCTTCCATGCCGTGGTGCGCATCGGCAAGTTCAGCGCTGCGGCCGAGCAGCTGCATAAAAGCCCGGCGGCGGTCAGCGTTCACATTCAACGCCTGGAGACCGTCGCCGGCGGCAGGTTGCTCAATCGCGACAACCAGTCCATATCGTTGACGGCCCTGGGCCGGCGGCTACTGAATTCGACCGCCGAGCTGTTACGCACCCACGATCAGGTGCTGGCAGAGCTGCACGGGCCGGATCTGGCCGGGCGTATCACGCTCGGTGTCCCTGACGAATACGCGGCCCATGTGATTGGCGATATCTTGCCGATGTTCAGCGCTGCCTGGCCGAATGTGGTGCTCGAACTCAGGACCGGGCCGAGCCATGCCCTGAGGGAGCTGGTCCGGCGCGGCAAATTGCAGGCAGCGGTCATCGCCCAGGCCGAAGGCACGCTCGGGCCCGATGCCGAGCGACTGCTGTCGACCACGCCGGTCTGGGTCGGGCCGATGAACGCGGCAGCGGTACTTCACGACCCGCTGCCGCTGGCTGCCCATGCCTTGCAATGCCCCTATCGTGAGGCCATGGTCGAATCACTCAAGGCCTCGGGACGCCGCTCGCGCATCATCCTTGAAAGCCACTCCAACCAGGCCGTCAAAGCCTGTGTGGAGGCCGGCTTGGCCATCAGTGTGATCGACCGGGCCAAGGTCACCGAGCGCATGCAGATCCTCGAGGGGCTGCCGGCCATTCCCGACCACGACATCCTGTTCGTGCGCAGCCCGGCATCGGGCGGGGACGCCGCCGTGGCTTTGCTGGCGCGGGCGATGCGGCAATCGTTTCGGTTGTAGGCAAGGGGCGCGTGTTCAACCCCCTGGCTTTCCCACGGGTGTTCAATCGCCTTACAGGGGGCGCGCGAGCAAGGCCGATGGGCTGACCGATCGATCCTCAGGACGCACTGGGTTTTTTCTCGAATGCGGCCTCCAGTGCCTGCTCGATCTCGGCAAGCCTGTGTTCGACGGCTGCCCCCACGGCCGCAGTCTGATTGGCGCAATTCACCAAGAGCTCCAGTGTCGCCGGGAGGTGATCGCCCGGAAATTTCCGGAGCATGAAATGAACCGTCGCATCACTGCGCCAGGTGGCTTGATCCATGGACCAATGCGGGTTGGTGAATGCAAAAATGACCGCCTGGGTGTGCGTATCAAAGAGGGAGGGCACATACACCCATTGGCTGTTGCGCGCTTCCCAGGCGGCGACCCTGACTTCGAATCTGCCGCCTGGAGCGACGATTTTTTCCATTTCTTCCATTTACCACAGCTCCTGGGGCGGATGTTCAGCAATCTGGAGGTAGGCTGCAGCAATTAGTCGGCAATGGATAGCGAAGCCGTAAAATCGCTGGCCGTTTCTTTGCGACTGGCCGCTTTCGACCCTAAGCGGCCGTTCATGAAAGTTTGGTGGCAATTCCAAGCCTAGGCTCCGAATTCCGTTTAATCTTAGAATCACAATATCGTTCAATTATTTAATTTTAGTTCGAGAATGTCATCTCCAGAGTCATCTCTTTCCCCTGTTGGGCTCCATCCCAGATGTCGGTAAAAACCATAAGACCTGACATCCGGATTGCTGGAGCAAGCCAAGAACACGCGAGGAAGCCCTCGATTTTTAAGTTGTTCCACCATCATCGCAAGCAGCGATTTTCCGATTCCCAGGCCCTCGTAAGATGGAAGAAGGGCTAGAACAACAATCTCGCCGGTATCCCGATCTCCAAAGCAGTAGCCAATCATCTGGCCATCTTCACACGCTACGAAACCTGGGCAACTGCCGTCCCGGATGCCTGTGCTCCAAGATTCGGTGGTAATGCCAAGCGCATGCAGTTCCTCTGATGAGAATGCATTTTCTCGCGTCAACCCTCGGATTTTGATACACAGGGAGGCGTCATCCGGATGGGCAGGCCGATATGTTATGTTAGTCATGAATTTATCACTGTATTGACGAACTTCTAGTTCAAGGAATATAAAATACCTGCATTGGCTGATATCCAATCAAACACAACATTCGATCAACCGTCTCGTTATGTCAAACGAATCGATGTTTTAAAATGTAATTACGCTCAGATACTCCCAATGTCCGTTTTGGATCGAAAGCGGCTGTTCGCAGAGGCCAATCGAGCCGCCCAACAGGTGCAGCCCAGGCGTAGGTTCTGCTCAACGGTTTTCAAGACCGTGGTACGAGCGCCATATTCATGCCGCCCGCAACGCAAAATCGATTCCAAAACAACGGTGAAACGGCACGGCTACAGGCCGCATATTGCAAGGGTCGCCATTTTCAGTTTTGGAATCGTTTTTCGCTCGCCTCAGGCTTTCTGCCGACCAATTACCCTCAAAAAAAATAAACCTGCCCCTCTACCCTAGGTCCAGATGTTCAGCGGCCTGGTTTGACCAAGTCTCCTCAAAGGAGCCTAGAAATGGCTGATAATCTTTTGAACCGCGGCACACATGATCGGGCTCGCATCAATCTCAGCGAAGACTGGAAGGTCCATTACGGGTCACAAAAATTCGGCGTCACCGAGCAACAGCTCCGGGAAGCTGTGAAGGCCGTAGGCAATAGCACAGAAAACGTTCGGAAGAGCTTGGTAAATAACATGTCCAGGAGGCACCGTGTATGAGGTTGCGGTGGACGGTGAAGCCAGCGTGTTGCAGTGTAACTGATCTGGTGGAGGAGCAGCTTCGGCCTGGCGCCTGATCGAGCGATTGGGACGCTCAAGGCTACCGGGAGCTGGAGTTTCGCGTGCTATCCGGCCAGTGGCTGGATCCAGACGGTGGCCCACATGACTTGGGCCGGAATGGCTGCGCCGAGATGGCCGACCGTTATGCCGAGTTCATCGAAGAGGAACTATGGCACCAGATCGACGCCGAGCGGGCCGCCTGAATGGTCATGCTCGTGCGCCCATAACCAGACTGCCTCCGCCAGTATCAGCATGTCCACCAGATCACCTTCGTCGATTTCCCGCCGTCGGCGCGCGGCATAGCCCAGCTCGCTCAGGCTGCTGCGCACCCATCAGGATCAGCCACTAGGGCAACCTGGTTGTTCAGCTCAGAGAAACAGACTCATGTGGCGAGAACATCATCCTATCTGCACCGTCCGCTTTCGACGCATTGCGGACTGTAAGCGACCGGCCCATCCCCCTCATGCAGAAGCATCATCTGGGCCGGCCTGTAGAGGCCGCGTCCGGTTATGTAAGGTCTTTTTCGAAGTAAACGCGATCGAAGCCATCCTCCGTGCGCTCCGCTACTTTTACATAACCAAGCCTGGAATATACCGAAAGGTTGTCTGTCATCTTTGCATTGGTATACAGACGAACGGCGCTCACACCATGATGTCGGGCGGCATTTTCACAGAAACTAATTAGCTTCTTTCCAACCCCGCATCCGGCTGCGCTCGGGAGGACTGCTACATTTTCCAACAGGAAATATCCATCCTTGTCATAAAACACAATAAAGCCCTGAAACCCGGTTTGGCCGTCCGTCGCAACATAGACCACTCCTGCCGCTATCTGCGCGACGTAATCGGCGATCATCGGGGCTGGCTTGCGCCCAATCACTGGCACATAACGAGCATAGGCTTGTTCAGCGCAGTTTCTAACATCGGGCTCATCACTTACGTCGGCTAGCCGGATCACATTGCTTTCCTCAACGACTTCTATACTGCCAAGCTGCCGCCCACTGATGCGGCAGCAGCTGCTCAACTTCACTGGCCCGCTGAGTCGGCAGCCGCATCAGCACGACCTTGAAATAGGCATAAGGATCATGCCCGTTCATGCGGGCCGACTGGATCAAACTAATGATAGCCGCACCGGCCGGTTGCGCATGACCGCTTTCGACCCAAAGCAGACGTTGCTGGACGACTGCTCTCGGCCACAAGCGGACGTCTATCCCTGTACAACGGAAATGACGCGTGCAGACGCGCGTTTAGTAACCAAGTGGTTTGATTTCTCGGATGTACTCAATCAGAAGCTTCAGCCCCGTCGGCAGTTGCCGGCGACTTGAGTAATAGATGTGGAATCCTTCTTCTAGCGGGGCCCATTCATTCAGCACCAGGCGAAGCCGCCCAGCGTTCACATAAGGCGCAACCAGAGGCTCCGGGAAATACATCAAGCCTGCCCCTCCCAGCACGGCGACCAAACCGGTCTCCGCGTGATCGACCGTCACGGAGGTCGGCACGGCAATCTGCAGCGCCTCTCCATCGCGTTCCAACTCCCATCGATAGACCCGGTCGTCGCCCAGACGGTTGCTGATGCAGCGATGGTTAAGCAGGTCGTCCGGGTGTTCAGGGGTGCCATTGCGCTCCAGATATTCAGGAGACGCCGCAATCACCCAACGGATATCGGCCGACAGCCGCCGCGCTACCATATCCTCAGGCACCGTGCCGCCATAACGAATGCCGGCATCAAAACCCGCGTCGGTCACGTCAACCAGGCGATTGCTGGCCACGATATCGAGTTCGACGTCGGGATAGCGGTCCATGAAGCCGGGCAGGACCGGCGCAAGGAGCAGATTGGCCGCCTCGACAGCTGCATTGACTCGAATCCGTCCGCTAGGGGTGTCGCGAAACCGGTTGAGCGTTTCCAACGCCTCATCGATAGCTTCGAGCGGCTGACCGATCGCTTCGATGAGCGCCTCCCCTGCCGTTGTCAGCGTAACGCTCTTGGTCGTCCGGTTGAGCAGTCGGACCCCAAGCCTGCTTTCCAGCCCCTTCAGCGCGTGGCTCAGTGCCGATGCGCTAACGCCAATCTCGGTAGCCGCGCGGCTGAAGCTGCGATGGCGGGCAATGGCCCGAAAGTAGATCAGATCGGCAACATCAGCACGATGGCTTTGCATAAAGGCCTTCCAAATCGAGGGGGCTAGCTTGGCGCTCCAATCAGGATATCGCTGTGACAATTTCCCGGAGACCGACGCGATAGCGGTCCAGCAAGCCAAAGCCCGTGAATCGGTGAACTATTAAACCGCCTCATTTCAACTTCTGCTCATGAGAATTCCTCACAAGTCCATGAAAGGACAACCCGCTAATTCAGTCCCCTGACGCGCGCTATCGTTGCTCACCTGCGCCGACCGGAGCAATCCGCCCGACAGGCGCCATCACGTCACGGAGCATGTGCATGGACTACACGCATCTCGGCCGAACAGGTCTCAAGGTCAGCCGCCTGTGCCTGGGCACCATGAATTTCGGCGACGTCTCCAACGAGACGACGAGTCATCGCATCCTCGACGAAGCGGTCGAGGCAGGCATCAACTTCATTGATACGGCCGACGTCTATGGGACGGAACAATCACCGAACATCCCGCAAGGCTCTGGCCTGTCCGAGAAAATCATCGGCCGGTGGCTTGAACAGGGAGGCCGCCGTGATCGCATCGTCCTGGCCACCAAGCTCTATCAACCCATGGGACCGGGTCCGAACGATCGGCGGTTGTCGGCCTACCACATCCGCAAAGCATGTGAGGACAGCCTGCGTCGGCTGAAGACGGACCACATCGATGTTTACCAGATGCACCACATCGACCGTCACACGCCCTGGGAGGAGATCTGGCAAGCCATGGAAATTCTCGTCCAGCAGGGCAAGGTCCTCTATATCGGCAGCAGCAATTTTGCTGGCTGGGATATTGCTACAGCGCAGTCGATGGCCAGTGCCCGCAACTTCCTTGGGCTGGTGGCAGAGCAAAGCCTTTACAACCTGGCAGCCCGGACGGTGGAGCTGGAGGTGATTCCCGCCTGCAGACATTTCGGGCTCGGTCTCATTCCATGGAGTCCTCTAGCCGGCGGCCTGCTGGGCGGTGTTCTGAAAAAGGCCACCAGCGGCCGGCGCGCAAGACCCGCGTTCACGAGCCTCATCGAACAACATCGGGAGCAGTTGGAAGCATTCGAAAGCCTCTGTGAGGACCTGGGCGAGGCTCCCGCGGATATCGCGCTGGCCTGGCTGCTGCGCAACCCCGTCGTCACCGCCCCGCTGATTGGCCCCCGCACTGTGGAGCAACTCCAGGACGCGCTGCGTGCGACGACGATCACGCTGTCAGAAGACACCGTGCGTTGCCTGGAAGAAATTTGGCCGGGCCCCGGCGGAGAAGCGCCTCAGGCCTACGCCTGGTAGCCCTTCTTCCATACCACATGCCACGGGGACCCTTCAGCTTATGAGTAAGAACATTTCCGGCACGTACTCCTCTGACGATTCGGTGTCCATGGATCGTCGCCATTTCATCGTTACTGGATCCAGCTTGCTGCTGGCGGCAAGCGCGCTCTGGAGGCCTGAAAATGCCTTGGCACAAACGATAAGTACCGGGAGCGGCAGCGCTGGAGTTCCCGTTGAGGGGCAGATCATGGGCATGCGTAGACTCGGCTCGCTGGAAGTCTCCTGCATGGGGCTTGGATGCTTGCCGATGGTGGGCTATTACGGCGGAGGTCCGCGCGACCGCAAAGCTATGGTTTCGCTCATCCGCGCCGCTTTCGAACAGGGAGTCACGTTCTTCGATACCGCCGAGGTCTACGGCCCCTACTTCAGTGAAGAGTTCGTCGGCGAAGCCTTGGGCCCCATCCGCGACCAGGTGGTGATCGCTAGCAAGTTCGGCTTCGGCGTCGAGGAAGGCCGACCCACAGCGCTCAATAGCCGCCCTGACCATATCCGCCGGGCCGTAGACGGTTCGTTGAAACGCCTGAAGACGGACCGAATCGATCTTCTATACCAGCATCGCCCCGATCCCAGCGTGCCGATCGAGGAGGTAGCGGGTACGGTGAAGGAGCTGATCCAGGCGGGCAAGGTTACGCACTGGGGTCTTTCAGAGGCCAGTGCGACTACCATCCGCCGAGCCCACGCAGTGCTCCCTGTCACTGCCGTTCAGAGCGAATACGCCATGTGGTGGCGGGAGCCGGAAAGCCGGATATTTCCGACGCTGGAGGAGCTGGGAATTGGCTTTGTTCCCTACTGCCCAACTGCTCGGAGCTTTCTTGCCGGTGCAGTCAACCCAAGCCAGCGTTTCGACAAGACCGATCGCCGCCATAACCTGCCGCGTTTCCAGCCCGAAGCCCTGGCAGCCAACATGCCGCTTCTAGATTTCGCACGGGACTGGGCTCGGCGCAAGAACACTACTTCCGCTCAGTTCGCCCTCGCCTGGGTCATGGCGCAGCGACCGTGGATCGTACCGATCCCTGGCACCACGCAATATCCGCACCTGGTCGAAAACGTCGGGGCAGCAAGTGTCCAACTGACCGCCGACGAGTTGCAGGAGATCGATGCGGGTCTGTCTCGGATCGCCCTGCATGGCGGCCGCGCCGACCCGTTCACCGAAAGCCAGTTTGATCGCAGCTAGGCGTTGAAAGAATCTGGAACGGATGGAGAAGGTCACGATGAGCAGTAATACGACGCTGAGCAGGCTGACTAATCTGCGCGGGACTGTCCGCATTCTTGGGATTGCTCTGGGCCTGACTGCCGCTCTGGACGCCACGACACCGACATTAGCAGTACAGGAGAACCATTACATGGCTGAACACGACCAACCAACCCTCCCTGGCGAGACGCTCGACAATCGCCAGCAAAGCATTGTCCCCATAGCAGCCCTCGCGGCAGCGGGCGATATCCCAAGTCTGAACGGTGCGATTAATCGGGGACTGGATGCCGGACTGACCATCAGCGAAGCACGCGAGGTACTGGTGCAGTTGTACGCCTACGCGGGTTTCCCCCGCAGTCTGAATGCCCTGGGCGAGTTGATGAAGGTGGTGCAGGCTCGCAAACAACAAGGAATCGTGGACCAACCGGGGCGCGAACCCAGCAAATCGATTCCCAAAGGGGATGAGTTGCTGGCGGCGGGCATTGCAAACCAAACCAGATTGTCCGGTGGACCTGTCGAAGGTGCGTTATTCGACTTTGCTCCGGTTGCCAATGAATACCTGCGCGCTCACCTCTTTGGCGACATATTCGAACGCGACAATCTGGATTGGCAAAGCCGGGAAATCGCCACCGTCGCGATGCTTTCTGCGCTGGAAGGCGTGACGCCGCAACTGCAGGCTCATATACGCATCGCGATGAACATGGGGGTTACGCCTCAGCAACTTCGCCAACTGAGCCAACTGCTGGGCGAACACGTCAGCGCCGACGTTTCGCGGCGTGCAAGCGATGCACTGGAGCTGCATATGGCAGCAGGGCAATAGCTGCGCCCACGTCGTACCAAGCCGAGAAGATGAGTGGAGTCTTCGCTCCGTTCACTTCTGACCTGGGGCTGTCGTCTGCGACGGGCCGCTATGGGTCGATAGCTGCCGCTCGTGGAATAACCGCTTTCCACCCCAAGCAGACACTTCCAAACCAGCGCCGCTTCGCGGCCCATCGCCGGTAAGCGCGACTCCGACACGAATACCACCAGCCTTCAGACCTCGGTTGTACTTGTGGCAGCCGCGCGACCGGCCCGAGAAGATGTCAGCAAGCCGCAACCACGATCACTGCAGGTGCTGCCTGATCGCCTGGGCCGCCTGGTCCATCGCACTGCGGGTAGCGGGCACCTGGCCGAGCACGTTGAGCAGGCCGAAGTCGTGGATCATGCCGTTGTAGCGCACGGCGGTCACCGGGACACCGGCAGCACCCAGCTTGCGCGCATAGGCTTCGCCTTCGTCGCGCAGCACATCCATCTCGGCGGTCTGTACCAACGCGGGTGGCAGGCCTTTCAACTGCTCCAGGCTGGCGCGCAGCGGCGAGGCATGGATGTCGTCACGCTGCCTGGGGTCGCTGGTATAGCTGTCCCAGAACCACTGCATCATGTTGCGGGTCAGAAAATGGCCCTCGGCGAACTGGTTGTACGAGCCGTTGTTGAAGTTGGCGTCGGTCACCGGCCACAGCAGGGCCTGGAAGCGCAGCTTCGGCGTGCCGGCCTCCTTGGCCTTGAGCGCGACAACCGCTGCCATGTTGCCACCAACGCTGTTGCCTACCACCGCCAGACGGCTGCCATCGACGCCAATCTGCTTGCCGTTTTCGGCAACCCAACGGGTGGCGGCGTAGGCCTGGTTGATGGCGGTGGGGAACTTAGCTTCCGGCGACGGGGTGTAGTCGACGTACACCGCCGCCGCACCGGAGCCGAGCACCAGGTCGTGGATCAGGCGTTCATGGGTCGGATAGTCACCCAGCACCCAGCCACCGCCATGGAAGAACATGAACACCGGCAACTCGCCTTGCGCCCCCTGTGGGCGTACCACGCGGATCTCCAGGGCCTGGCCGTCGACCGCAATAGTGCGGCGCTCGACCTGGGTGCCGGCAACGTCGACCTTCACGCTGGCCTGGGCGCCAGTGAGCACGGCACGCGCGTCTTTCGGCGCCAGGGTTTCCAGCGGTTTGCCGCCACCAGCTTCAAGGGCCTGAAGGAAAGCCTGGGTAGTGCTTTCCACACCGGGGCTACCGGCGGCGAAGGCACTGTTGACGGCGAGCGCAAGCAGGCCGGCGGCGAGGGGGCGGGAGAGTTTCATGGTCAAGCTCCTGGGGCGCTAGTTAGGGTGTTCAGTTCTGGTTGGCGGAAGTGGTCGGGCGCAGGTAGCTGACCTTCTGCACCTTGCCGTCGCTGTCGCGGTAGGTCAGGGTGGCGGTGCTGGTGTGCCCGCTGGCGTTGGCCGGGGCATCTATGGCGATGACTTGAGCGATGTCCAGGTGCGTGCCGTACTGGTACGGCGAGGCGGTCTGGGCGAAGGCACCGAAGCTGGCGCCGAAGGTCAAGGTGGCGATGGCGATTGCTTTGCTGAAGTTCATGGTCATGCTCCGTTAGCTGGGATAGTGGGATCAGCATGTGCTTGCTGGTTGACTGGTATGTTGCGCGATAATAGTTAGCGTACAAAATATATTTGCGTAATGGTGCTGATTGAGGCGGTGCATCAGCCCCGGCCATCGCCGCTGAGCGGCGATGGCCGGATGGTTTGGCTAGCGTGCTGCCGGCGGGAAGTCGATATCGGTAATGGCGATGTTGTTCAGGTAGTTGGTCAGGGTTAACAGCGTCACCTGCGCCACCACCTCGACGATCTTGCCATCGTCGATACCCGACTCACGGGCTGCTGCAATCTGCTGGTCGCTCAGCTGACCGCGGCTTTCGGTGACCTGGCGCGCCAGTGCGGCAACGGCGCTGAGCGTGCCACTGCGGGCCTGGCTGATTGCCTCTTCGCTCAGGCCCGCTTTGCCTGCGAAGAAAGCGTGCGCGGCCAGGCAGTAGTCGCAACCGTTCACCTGCGAAGCGGCGAGGGCGACCACTTCACGTTCAGCGGCGCTCAGCGAGGTTTTGCCCAGGGCTTGGGCAAGGCCCATGTAACCGTTCAATACAGCAGGGGAGTGGGCCAGGGTGCGGAAGGCGTTGGGGATGAAGCCGAGGCCTTTCTGGATACCTTCCAGCGCGGTGCGCGAGCCAGCAGGTGCCTGGTCCAGCGAGAGGGCAGCGATACGAGTCATGGTCATTCTCCAAGGGTTGATTAACGGGCTTGTCGATCAAGCTTGGAGTCAATGTTAGGTAGCCGGGCTTTCCTTTCGGCTGCAGATCATCGAAATTATGCAACAGATCGTCTAAACCCGAGTGTGCCATGGACCGATTGTCGACGTTGCTCAAACACTTCAACCTGCATGCCGCCACCTTTCACCAGGGCGGCTTCTGCGGCACTACCGACCTTGATGGGCAACAGCGGGTGGGGTACGCGCACCTGCTGCGTTCCGGCCGCCTGGCCTTCAGGGACAAGCACGGGCAGCTGTTGGAATTGAACGAACCGAGCCTGATCCTGGCGGTGCGCCCGCAGGCACACCGGTTGGTGGCGACCCAAGCCGATGAGGCGGAGCTGGTCTGCGCCACCTTGCAGTTCGAGGGCGGTGCCAACAACCCGCTGACCTTGGCCTTGCCGGATTTCATCATCAAGCCACTGCGCGAACTGCCAATGCTGACCGGTACCCTCGACTGGCTGTTTGCCGAAGCCTCCGGCGACGAATGTGGCCGCGATGTCATGCTCAATCGCCTGTTCGAGCTGATGGTAGTCCAGCTGCTTCGCCATCTCATCGCCAACCGCAGCATTACCTCGGGGATGATGGCCGGGCTGGCCGACGCCCAGCTCTCGCGCGCACTGGTCGCCATCCACAGCGAACCACAGCACAACTGGTCGGTGGCGCAGATGGCTGATCGTTCAGGCATGTCGCGGGCCAGCTTTGCCGCGCATTTTCGCCACACCGTGGGCATGACCCCGGCCGACTACCTGGCCAACTGGCGCATCAGCCTGGCCCAGAAGCGTCTGCGCGAGGGGCGCCCGATTGCGCTGATTGCCGATGAGGTCGGCTATGAAAGCCCGTCGGCCTTGGCCCGGACTTTCCGGCGCAAGGTTGGCGCTAGCCCGAAGGCCTGGCTGAAGCAGGGTTCGGCATAGCGCCCGGGGCGCCTACAGGTGCGCCCGGAGAAAATCGATGAACGCCTTCGTACGGGCGGAGCGCCGTCGCTCGGGGCTGAACACGGCGCTGACAGGCAGTGCGGTGGCCTGGTAATCGTCAAGTACGCTACGCACGCGGCCGTGCGCGACATCGGCTGCGAACAGCCATTCGGGCGACAGGGAAAGGCCCAGGCTGCCGAGCACCATTTCGCGGATGGCCTCGCTGCTGTTGCTGGTGACATTGCCTTTGATGGCAACCTCGAGCGCTTGCTCGCCGTGGGTGAACTGCCAGTTGTCATAGTGCGTCAGCAGGGTGAAACCACCGCGACACGGCAGACGACTTGGTTCAACCCGGTCGCTTCTCGTATCATCGGCGCATTCGCCTGTGGATCGGAACCTGTGCAATCACTCACTGGAAAACTTCAGCCTGCTTCGGCAACCCCTGCGAAGTGGGACGCAGGCGAGGCTGTCAGCCAGCTGTCGTGGGACGACCTGCGCATCATCAAGACCCTCAGTGAGTGTGGCAATCGTGCCGCCACGGCCAAGAAGCTCGGGGTGAACGTGTCCACCGTTTCGCGGCGCATTGCCCAGGTCGAGCGCACCCTGGGCATCGCCCTGTTCGACCATCGCAAGTCGGGCTACCTGCTCACGGCCGAAGGTGCCGAGCTGCGCGCGCTGGCCGAGCGCGTGGAGCTGGACATCGTCAGCGTCACGCGGCGTGTTTCCCGTGCTGGCCAGGGCCCCCTCGGCAAGCTGCGGATCACCACCAGCGACTCGCTGCTGCTGTACTTCCTCACCCCGATCATCGCCGAGTTCAAGGCGCTGAATGAGGGCATCACCCTGGAAGTACTGGTCGGCAACCAGACCTTGAGCCTGGCCCGGGACGAGTCGGATATCGCCATCCGGGCGACGCGCAAACCTGCCGACAGCCTGGTCGGCCGCAAACTGGCCAACATCGCCTGGGCGCCGTACTGCTGTGCCGGCCAGGCAGGCGCTGCCGCCCTTTTCGAAGGGGAGCAGCCATGGGTCTCGTATGCTGGCGCGCTGTGCGGTTTGCGGGCGACAAGTTACGTCGAGAACCGGGTCGCCCCCGAGCGCATCGTGTACCGCACCGATTCCGTCGCCGCTGCGAGCGCGGCCATCGCGGCAGGGCTCGGGTTTGGTTTTCTCCCGTGCATGCTGGGCGACATCACCCCGGGGTTGGTGCGTGCCGGCCCGGTGGTGCCCGAGCTGCAGGATGAACTGTGGCTATTGACCCACCAGGACATTCGCAAGTCGTGGCGAGTCAAAGCCTTCATGACCTTCTGTGCCGCCGCCGTGGCCGAGCAGAAGCCCTTGGTCGAAGGGCACCTCCCAGCCAGCTGAGGCCAGCCCCGGCCAGCTAGCGCCCGGATGCGCCGGCGCCAATCACGGCCTTGCAGGCGATCTCGATCAACTGCGGGCGCTGGGCCAGCCTGGAGACACCAATGATGTTGCTTGCGCACTGAGGCCGCTCAGTGCCGTATGCCGCCTTGCGCACCTTGCCGACGACGGCGAAGGCCGCGTCCATGTCCAGCACGTAGAGCGTCTCCTCGACCACATCCTGCAGGGTTGCGCCATACAGCGCGAGCAGCTTGGCAATGTTGGCGTAGGCGACCCGCATCTGCTCGCCCATCGAGGAAAAGTCACTGGGCTTGCCGTCGGCATCCAGCGGCGCCGGGGCGACCAGGTTGCCATCCTCGTCATGGTTGAACTGGCCCGACACATGGATCTCGTTGCCGACCCGGCGTGCCTGCGGATAGCCATAGGCATCCTCCCAGGGAACGCCCCAGTAGGCGGTGTCTTTGTTGAGTGGTTGTGAAGCTGCCATGTGCATTCCCCTGCAGATGAGCGGGCCGGATTGACCCGCATGGACAGGCGAATGCTAGCAGCGCATCGCCACGCCTGATGGCGCAAAAAAGAGCTTCTGTGAGCGCAAAAGTGCGCCACCGATGCCTGCCGGGTTTCGCTATCTTGTGTTCCACCTCAAGCGGCGACGACGCCGAGGCATGCACCACGAACGGTGCGACTGACCATCATCCAGCGGAGAGGAAGCAACCATGCGCAACCCTAAAACCGAAGTTCTGACCCCCCTCAACAGTCAGCTGATCTTCATCGACCAGCAGCCGCAGATGGCCTTCGGTGTGCAGAGCATCGACCGCCAGACGCTGAAGAACAACACCGTGGCCCTGGCCAAGGCGGCGAAGATCTTCGACGTGCCCACCACCATCACCACGGTCGAGACCGAAAGCTTCTCGGGGCACACCTACCCGGAGCTGCTCGCGGTGTTCCCGGACGCTCCGCTGCTGGAGCGCACCTCGATGAACTCCTGGGATGACCAGAAGGTGCGTGACGCGCTCAAGCACAACGGCCGCAACAAGGTGATCGTTTCCGGCCTGTGGACCGAAGTGTGCAACACCACCTTCGCCCTGTCGGCCATGCACGACGCCGGTTATGAGATCTACATGGTGGCGGACGCCTCCGGCGGCACCAGCAAGGAAGCCCACGACTACGCCATGCAGCGCATGATCCAGGCCGGCGTGGTGCCGGTGACCTGGCAACAGGTGCTGCTGGAATGGCAGCGCGACTGGAAGAACCGGGCCACCTACGACGCCGTGATGGCGCTGGTGAAAGAACATTCCGGCGCCTACGGCATGGGCGTCGATTACGCCTACACCATGGTGCACAAGGCGCCTGAGCGTGTTCAGCATGGCCCGACCCTGGCACCGGTGGCGGCAGCTGTCTGAACGTCACCCGTAGCCCCTGAACGGGGCTGGTGATTGATTGCAAGGGTGCGCTGCAGGCCGAGCCACCTGGGCCTGGTCTTCCCCTGGGAAGCCTGGTGCCTGGCTTGTGACCGCGGGCAGGCGCGCACCCGGTTACCTGGATGTGTGAACGGGTGAGAACATGGAACAATTCACCGTGCCGGCGTCAGTGCCGGCGGCAACGGCGCCGCTCGGTGCCTGGCAGATAGAAGCCGCCAAACAACTCATGCTGGAAAAGCTGGACAGCGGCATTTCGGTTGCCGAAGTCGCTCAAGCGTGCGCATTGTCACGCAGCCACTTCTCGCGCATGTTCAAGCAGAGTACCCGTATGCCCCCGCAGCAATGGCTGCGCGAACAGCGGGTGCTGAAGAGCAAAACGCTGCTGGAAACTTCCACCATGCTGCTTGTGGACATCGCACTGACGTGCGGTTTCTACGATCAATCCCACTTTCAGGACTGAAGGCATGACCCCGCAGAGGTGGCAGCAGCAGGTGTTCGGCGGTCATCGTCGGCGAGCACGGCGCGTGCAGTGATAACGAAAGCAGTGGCATCTTGATACAGGGAGAGGCGCAACCAGCTATCGACCCTGCGCACAATAGTGGCACTATGGCGTTTCACAGTAAGGGAAACATCCGGTACGGATATCCGGGTGTCATGCGCACAGGACCAAGGGAACATGGTTTCGATTCAGGTGGATGGTGAGGACAAGACCGCAAACATAAGCGACTGGTCTATTCGTTGGAGCGACAAGTTCGAAGCCCTGGCACTGACCTGTCATTTTCCATCTGGAAAAAAATACATTCGCCCGCTCAGTAACTGCAGGGTGTCACCCTCTCGCGAACTGAGCAATGTGCTGCTGATCAGACCCGGCAGCACGATCGTCAAGCCCATCGAAAAAGCGGTCATCTACGGCGAGCGATACGCCGTGGTGCATTATCCGGGTACCGACAAGCCCTATATTCACAAGATGGACGGCATTGTCTTCAGCGCGCCTACCGCGATCAGCGATACGCCGGTCTTCGCTTATTTCAAGGCTGTTGCCAGTGCTCGCCAGGCTCAAGCGCAGTCAGAGTCCGATCGTAAGATAGCCAGCAATGTCGTGGCTCAACTGGGGAACCTGCCTGCCAGCGCCAGCACGGCCTTGCAGGCCTATTGCACCGGGCGCAACGGCACGCTGGCGCCAGGCCTGGGGCTCATCTATCCGTTCGGGCTGAACGAAAGCCAGTACCAGGCCGTCGAGCGGGCGTTCAGCGCGCAGATCAGCGTGATCGAAGGCCCACCGGGCACCGGCAAGACCCAGACTATCCTCAACATCCTCGCCAATATCCTGTTGCGCGGGCAGACGGTGGCGGTGCTGTCCAACAACAATGCGGCTGTGGCAAACGTCTACGAGAAGTTGGAAAAGTGCGGCCTGGGCTACCTGGTAGCCAAGCTTGGTAAAAAGGAAAACCGCGAGGCCTTTTTTGCCAACCTGCCGGCGTGGCCCTCCAGCGCGCCCGGGCCGGCACCGTCCCTGGAAGAAATACAGGCCTTGCTGGCGCGCTTGAAGCAGCACCTGCAAGACCACAACCGGGCGGCACAACTGCAAATCGAACTGGACGAGCTGGTTATCGAGCGGCGCTACCTGCAGCAGTGGCAGGCAGAAAACGGTGTGCAGGCTACGGGCTCGTTGGACAAATACGGGCTGACCCCGCGCAAGACGGCCGACCTCATGGCCTACCTGGCGCACCTTGGCGAGCAGCGCGTGCAGCTCAAGGACCGCATCGAGCTGCTGTTCAAATTCAGAATCTTTCGCACCACACCGTTCGCCGCGGGCGAGGCGCGCATGGCCGCGTTCCATGCCCTGCAGATGCATTACTACGACAAGTCGCAACAGGCCAAGGAAGCCGAGCTGCGGGCGTGCCGTGAGTCGTTGGCGCGGGCCAACTTCACGGCGCTGCTGGAAGCGCTGACAACAGCATCGATGCAGCATCTGAAGCAGCATCTGCAAAGCCGTGCAGCGCCGCGAGGCAGCTTCGATGGCAAAACCTACCGCAGCGATTTCGATGCCTTCGTGCAGCGTTTCCCTATTCTAGGCAGCGGCACGCATTCCATCGTCAACTCGATCGCGGCGGGGGCGATCCTCGACTACGTGATCATCGACGAAGCGTCTTTGCAGGATATCGTGCCGGGCATCCTGCCACTGGGCTGCGCCAACAACCTGATCGTTGTCGGTGATAACCGCCAGTTGCCCTACATCCCGGTGAAACTGGGGCTTCAAGCGCCGGCCGAGGCCTACGATTGCGAGCGCTACAGCCTGCTGGATTCGTGCATTGCCGTGTTCCGGGAGGCACTGCCAAGGACATTGCTGAAGGAGCATTACCGATGCCACCCGAGGATCATCCAGTTCTGCAACCAGCAGTTCTACGACAATGCGCTGGTGCCCATGACCGTGGATAACGGCGAACAGCCCCTGCGCCTGGTGGTCACCGCCAAGGGCAACCACGCACGCAAGAACACCAACCTGCGCGAGCTGGAGTCGTTGCTGAAGGTGCTCGAGGACGAAGGGCCGCCTGTCGTCGTGGACGCTGGAGGCCGAGGTTGTATCGCCCCGTTCCGGGCCCAGGTCAGTCTTTCCGACAAGCACCTGCCGCCGGACTTCGTCAATGACACTGTGCACAAGTTCCAGGGCCGCGAGTGCGACGAAATCGTCTTCTCGACCGTGCTGGACAAGAAGCGCTACAACCAGGCGCAAGGACGCCTGGACTTCGTCGACGACCCTTGCATGATCAACGTGGCAGTGTCGCGGGCCAAGCATCGCTTCACCCTGGTGACCGGTGATGATGTATTCACCAGCAATAATGGCCACCTCGCCGCCTTGATCCGCTACATCAGCTATTACGCGCAGGATGAGCAGATCGTCCGTGCGCCGGTGGTGTCGGCATTCGACTTGTTGTACCGCGAGTACGACCAGTCCCTGGCACGCCTGAACGCTCGTCTGCGGCCGGAGGATTCACGCTACAAGTCCGAGCAGATCGTGGCACAGTTGCTCCGCGAGGCGCTGTTGGCCCCGGCGTGCCAGGCGCTGAAGTACCACACGCAGATCCGCCTGGATAAGCTCGCATCGCCGAGTAATCCCGCCTGGACGGCAGCCCAGCGGGCGTTCATGAGGCGCGCCAGTTGCGATTTCGTGATCTATTACAAAGTGGGCAAGACACCGGTAGGGGTGATCGAGGTCGATGGCGGCTACCACGACCACCCCGTGCAGGCGGCGCGGGATGCCATGAAGAACGAAATCCTGGCTGCAAGTGGTATTCCCATTTTACGGCTGCGGACGGTTGAGAGTGATCTCGAGCGCAGAGTAGGCGAATTCCTTGGGCAATGGGCCAGGCCGGTTGCGGACGCCTGAGCAGCTGGGGCTGAGGCCGGCACTGAACAAATGCCACGCGTTTATCCGCCCAGAAGCATGGATAATGCGCTGGATTGACCATCGCCGAGCAGCGTTTGCCAGGCGGTTGGCTGAGAAAGGCACCTATCAACCAATTGCGAGGACTTTGGCTACATGAAAGCTTTGCTGGACCGTGCACGCCAATGGGCCAAGTCGCTCAAGCGGCAGACCATGGTGCTCTGGTTCTGTTACCAGCACCCCGATACGCCGTGGCTGCCCAAATGGATAGCGGTATTCGTGGTGGCCTACGCGCTGAGCCCGATCGATCTCATTCCCGACTTCATACCCGTGCTGGGCTATCTGGACGATGTGATCATCTTGCCCCTTGGCATCCTGTTGGCAATTCGCCTGATGCCGCCGGCCGTGCTCGCGCAGTGCCAGGACAAAGCCCTGGCGTGGGAACAGAGCCAGGTGAAGCGACCGGTCAGCGTTACCGCAGCGGTGTTCATCGTACTGATCTGGATAGCCGTGCTAACGGGGGCGTTACTGGCATTCGCGCATTACTGAGCGCTTGCCCGAGCCTTGCGAATACCTCCGCCTGATGGCAACTCACCTGCGCACAAATGGGTTGAGGCCAGCCATCGGCTGGCTGGCCTCAACCGACGTCAGCCCTTGCTCAAATCAACCAATGGCGTCTGCCGCACCTCGGTTTTGCGCCCGCCCTGGATCTCGTCCACCTGCTGCAAGGCCTTGTCCACCGCTGCCTTGTCCGCCAACAAGCTGTAGCGGATATGGAACTGCCGGTGTTCCTTGGGGCCGATGGTCGGCACCAGGTTCAGTGGCCGCTGGTAACGGCGGTTGTAGGAAAAACTCGTCCCCGGCTCCAGACCCGTGACATAGCCCTGGCCTTGGGTGTCGGTATTCTTCCACAGCGAGAACACCGGCAGCGTGCCGGTATTGAAACCGACCGCAACGCCCAGGTTGCCAGCCTTGTTGTGCAGCACGGTCAAGGTATCGCCCTTGGCATCGGCATACGGCACCACGTTGTAGACCGTCTCGTCATAGTCCCGGGTCGGCGCACGGTAGGTCTGCCAGTCGGGCAGGTCGCCCTTGGCCTTGTCGTTGAACGGCGACACCTGTTTCACCGGCGCGGCGAAGCGCGCGCCTTGCTCGAGGAATGGCGTGCTGAAGTTGCTGTGGTACAACGCCTGGTACTCCTTCGCATAGTCGCCATTGTTGGTCAGCGTGTCGTTGACGGTGAACGCCACGCTGCCGGGTTCGGTGACCAGTTCGGTGGCGACGGCGAAGTCGACCTTCTTGAACGCCTGTTCTTTCAGTTCGCCACGCAAGCTGATGGCGTACGGTGGTTTCTCGTCGATGTGCAGGGTGACTCTGCTTGCAGGAATGTTGGCGGCGCGGCCATGCAGGGTCAGCAGCTCGCCATTGTCGATGCCGGGGTGGCCGACCCATTCGTAACCGCAGCGGGTGACCAGCTCGTTGAAGCCTTCCAGCCAGCCCAGGCCATTGCGCCCGTTGAGTTCGATGAAGGACGGGTTGACCACCTCCTTGACCGGTGAATCCCAGCCCAGCCGCACCGTGCCGACCGAGGCCTGCAGAATGTTCATGCCGCGTGTCGGCACGACCGACAGTTTCATCGTGCCGTTATCGATGTCGATGATGCTGACACCTTCCTGCCGGCCCCCGTGCAAGGTGCGCAGGCTCACGCTGAACGGCTTGTCGGTGTTCAGGCCCAGTTGCTGGCTGGTGATCTGCCAGTCCTGGGCGGCCTTGTCGGTGTCGAGCAGGACGTAATCCCAGGCCATGGCGTGGGAGGTCGCGCACAGGGCGCTAAGCGCAACGAAGCGTTTGAGGCGAAACATGGGCAACATGCCTTTCTTGGAATTGTGCCCAATTTATAGACCTGAAAAAACGTTTCAGCAAGCGCGCCAGACGGCATTTTCGGCGAAGCGCTCGGCCTGAGTGCCTTCACGCTCTGCTACCGACGCAGCCCTCGCGCCTGAGCAATTCGAGGTCCTTCGGCTTCACTGTCACCTGGTTGAGCTCATCGCCGCTGAACCAGCGGCATTCCACGATCTCGTGTGCGGGAGAAGGCGTCATCCCGGGTGGCACGGCCATTCGATAGAGCCAGTGTTCCTCGGCATCGAATACGTGATGGCCGAGGAACTGGGCGTCGCGCATTTCCAGGCTTGTCTCTTCGTGCAATTCCCGCCGCGCCGCTTCGAGCTGGGTTTCCCCGGGGTCGATCTTGCCCCCAGGCAATGACCATGCGCCGGTCGCCTTGCGCACCAGCAGCACCTTGCCAGCTTGCAGGCAAATGAGGGTCGAGTGTCGTTCCTTGCTGGTCATGTGCAGTACCTCCTGCAGAGGAGGCCGCAAATGCGCGGGCAAAGTTCAAACGCAACGCCAGAAGGGCACAGGGGCGCAGCATGGCCGCAGCATGCCAACCGCTACAGCGCCCGTACCATCTCCCAGAACGATGCGCCTACCCCGGTGATGCTTTCCCCGGCAATCAGCCCGGCTGCGGCGGTGATCGCAAACCGCTCGGTAACGCTCGGCCACCGGCAACCGACCAGCCAGGTGAGCAGCGCGCCGAGCCCCATCATCATGCTGATCGACGCCGGCAGTATGAACGCCAGCCCCAGCGCGGCGGTACTCGGCAGCCAGCGCGCCGCCCGGTGCGGCAGCAGGCTGTCGAGGGCACCCAGCAGCACGCCCGCCGCGCTACCCGCGACGATCGCCCAACGCAGCGCCGGCGACAGCGCGCCCAGCCCCTGCGTCAAGGTCTGGGCCACGGCCTTCCAGGTTGCCACGGCGGGTGCAGGCCATTGCTCGCTGAGCAGTTGCGCCTGCGGGTCGGGAATCAGCATCCGATACACCAGCACGGCCACCACGCTGCCGATAAAGATGCCGATGCATTGTGCAATCAGCTGCCGATGCGGCGTTGCACCGATCGCCTGGCCAACCTTGAAATCGTTCATCAGGTCGGTGGATTGCCCGGCCGCGCCACCGGCCGTATTCGCGCTCATCAGGTTGATCGCCACCTGGCCCGGGGCGACCAGGCCGAAGCCGAGCTGCGACAGCTTGCCGATGGCACCGATCGGCGCAATGCCAGTGGCACCGACCACGCGCGCGGCGACCACGGCAAGACACACTGCCAGGGGGATGCTCAGCAGCGCCATCCACCAGTCGATGCCAAACAGCAACGCTTGTAGCGCTACCACCAGGACAATGGACAACAGCAGCCCGGCAGCCGGCGTCAGGGGAAACCCCGTTTGCGTGCGCGATGCCCGGGCCAGCCGGTCGGCGGGCCTTTGCCGGGGCATTTGCAACAGGCGAACCGCCAACGATGTCAGGGTCGCGCACACCATCAGGCTGACCCCCGGCCACAGCAGCCATTCCACCAGCGCCGCGAACTGCGGGCCGCTGGCGTTCGGCGCCAGCACCACCAGCGCATGCTCGATCAGCCACGGTGCCAGCCCGCCCCAGGCCAGTGCGGCACCGAGCAGCAGCGTCAGGCCCACGCGGATGCCGATGATGCCACCGAAACCGACCAGCATCAGCGAAGGGTCGAGGGTGAAGGTCAGGCGCTCGAGCACTGGCGTGGGGGCCCAGCGCGGTATCGTCCAGACGAAGCCGTCGATCCACTTCACCAGCCCCGACAGCAACGCGGCACTGCAGAGTACCTTGATCCGCAGCATGGCTTCGTGGCCTTGCTGGTAGATCTGTTGCAGGGTCTCCAACGTCGCCATGCCCTCCGGGAATTTCAGGCCATGGTCAGCGAGCAGGGTGGGGCGCAGGTACCAGGCGATCCAGATGCCGAGGAAACTTACCGAGAACACCCAGGCCATCATCGGCAGTGGGTCCAACTGGTGACCGGTGAGCAGGGTATAGGCAGGGATCGGCGCCACCAGCCCGCCGGAAACGATGGATGCGGCGGCCGAGGCCACGGTCTGGTTGATGTTGCTTTCGTGCAGCGTCCACGCCGGCCGGCCCTTGCCGCGCCCTGGCAGGCTCTGCCACACGGCGAAGCCGACCAGCAAGGCGATGATCGACATGTTGAATGACCAGCCGATCCGCAGGCCCGCGTACACATTCGAGGGTGTGAGCAGGATGCCCAGCGCGATGCCGGTGAGTACCGCGCGCAGGCTCAGTTCACGCTCGACGCGCGCCAGGGGCAGGGCAGTGGAGGGGGCATGGCCCATGGCAATCCTTTGTCGGTGAGGCGAGCGCGCTTTGCACAACTGAGCCGCGCTTGCCGCAAAGGTTCACTGGCGCTTGCGGTTGCCCCAGCGCCAGCCTTCGCTCACCACTCGATGCGCTGGCCATCCCAGCCCCAGAAACTACCACTCTCGGCCGGCCCCAGCCGCCCCACCAGCGCGATCAGGCACTGTGCGGCAAACGCCGGGGTAAACAGTTTGCCCGCCGGCACGTTGCCTTGAAACGGCCGCGACAGCCGGGTATCGGTGGTGCCCGGATGCACGGCCAGTACGGTAGCGGCCGGGTTCAGGCGTTTCAGCTCGATGCTGGCCGTGTGCAGCAGCTGGTTCAATGCCGCCTTGCTGGCGCGGTAGCTGTACCAGCCGCCCAGGCGGTTGTCGCTGATCGAGCCGACCCGGGCCGACAGTGCCGCGAACGTGGCGGGCTGCCGGCGCAGCAGCGGCAGCAGGTGCTTGAGCAGCAGCACCGGCGCGAACGCGTTGGTGGCGAAGCTGGCCTGCAGGCCGGCCAGGTCCAGTTGCGCCAGCGACTTTTCTGCCTTGCTGCCTTCCTGATGGAGAATGCCCAGGGTACTGATCACCAGGTGCAGGTGCTCGCAGCCGTGGCCCACCTGGCGTGCCAGGGCCGCAAGCGCCTGCTCGTCGCGGGCATCGCAATCCACCAGCGCCACTCGCCCAGCATGCTGCCTGGCCAGGGCCAGCAGCGCATCATTGCTGCTGGCCTGACGCGACACGGCCCAGACCTGGCGCACATCGTCGCGCGCCAGCAACGCCGTGCACAGGGCCAGGCCGATGCCTTGGCTAGCGCCGCACAGCAGTACATTGGCCTGGCCCGCCAGCCCGGGGATAAGCTTCATGCAACACCTTCCGGCGGCGCGACCGGCGCGGAAAGTATCTTGTTCGCCACGCCGAACGGCACATGCACCATCGGCAGGTTGCCTGCCGACGACTGCAAATGGCTGCGCTGGTCATCGAAGAACACATGCGGCTTGAGGATCGACAACACCCGGGGTTTCTCCATTCCGCCGAGGAAGAAGCATTCATCCGGCGATACGCCCCAGTTCTTCAAGGTGGTCACCACCCGCTCATGCGAAGGTGCGTTGCGTGCCGTGACGATGGCAATGCGCAAGATCCGTTTGTAGCTTGGGTCTTCGGCCAGTTTCCGTTCCTCCAGCATGCGTATCAGCGAAAGCTTGCGGTACAGGTCGGCCAGCGGCCCCGGCGCGTGCGGGGTGGCCATGTGCATGCGCTCATGCTGCTGGAAGTCGTCCAGGCTGTTGTCGCGCTTGTATACGCTCTCCGCTTCATCGTCGGCGATCACCCCGTCGAAGTCGAAGGCCACCCGCAACTCGGTGTCGATCTCGTCATCGTAGATGCGCGTCGGCAGCACCCGCCCGGCGGGGTAGTTGGCGTCGATCGCCTTCTGCACGTCTTCCTCGTTGGCGCTGAGAAACAGTGAGGCATTGAACGCCGGAATGTATTCGTAAGGCGAGCGGCCAGACATGAACGCCGCGCGGGTGATGTCCAGCTGGTAGTGGTCGATCGAGCGAAACACCCGCAGGCCGGTTTCCGGTGAATTGCGCGACAGCAGCACCACTTCCACCGGCAACTGCTCGGGGAACGCCTGGTTGATGCTGAGGAAGCGGCGGATGAACGGGAACGCCACGCCCTTGGGCAAGGGCTCGTCCAGGTTCTGCTGCTGGTGCTGGCGGTAAGCCTCGACGCCCTGGGCCTGGTAGATGTCGTCCGAGACGCTGAGGTCGAACAGCGCACTCGAAGCCACGCCGATGACCAGCTTCTGTTCGATGGGGTAGGGCATGAAGCGACTCCTGAGCCTGTGCTGAAGGCAAGTGTACCCTGTGGGCGCGGATTCACCCGCCAAGGATCCTTTTGCGAGGTGCGCGCGAGGCTGCTAGCCAAGCCTGGCGATGTCGGCAGGCCCAGTGTCGTGAAGCTGTTCGACCAGAAAGTCGACGAACACCCGCACCCGCGCCGGCATTGCCGGGCCACCGACGAATACGGCATGGATCGGCTCGCGGTCACCCGGATTGTAGGCTTCCAGCAACGGTACCAGGCGCCCGCTGGCGAGGTCGTCGGCGACGGTGAAGGTACCGATGCGGGCAACCCCGGCGCCGAGCGTGGCCAATTGCGCCAGGGCTTCGCCACTGCTGCATTCGAGGTTGCCGCTGACCTTCAGTGCAAAGACCTGGCCGTCGCGCTGGAACGGCCAGTCCGGCGCGGCACGGCGGAAGTTGAAGCGCAGGCAGTTGTGCCGGGCCAGGTCCTCCGGCACCAGGGGCGTGCCACAGCGTTGCAGGTAGTCAGGGGAGGCCACGATGACCTGGCCGGTTTCGCCGATGGCACGGGCGCTCAACGAGCTGTCCGGCAGCGCGCCGAAGCGTAGCGCCACGTCGGCTTGGCCGCCGGAAATGTCGGCGATTTCGTCGCTGAGGGTAAGGTCGACCAGCACCTGCGGGTAGCGCGCGCTGAACGCCGCCAGCAGCGGCACCACGGTCAGCCGGCCATGGCCCAGCGCTGCACTGACCCGCAAGCGCCCGCGTGGCACGCCCTGGTCGGTAATGGCTTGTTCCACTTCGTCCAGGTCGGCCAGCACCCGCCGTGCGCCACGCAGGTACGCCTCGCCTTCAGGGGTAAGGGTGATCGCCCGGGTGGTGCGCAGCAGCAGGCGGGTGCCCAGGCGCTGTTCGGTACGGGCCAGGATACGGCTCACCGCCGAAGGCGTCAGGCCCAGCGCCCGCGCTGCGGCGGACAGGCTGCCCGCTTGCGCCACCTTGGCGAATATTTCCATCTCTCCGGATCGCCCGCTGAAATCCATTTGTGCCTCGTCAGCAAAGGTGGTTCGCAAAAATGCAGTCTAGTGCAGCCAGCTGGTGGATCGTAGCATTTGCGGCACAGATAAGGAGTTTGCCATGCGTATCAATCCCCCGCTTGTCGCACTCGCCATCGGTGCCTTTGGCATTGGTGTCACCGAGTTCGCCCCCATGGGCATGTTGCCCAGTATCGCCACCGACCTTGGCGTCTCGATCCCGGCTGCGGGGTTGCTGGTCAGCGCCTACGCCATCGGTGTACTGGTCGGCGCACCGCTGATGACCCTGGCCACGGTGAAAGTCCAGCGGCGTTACCTGCTGATCGGGCTGATGGCCATTTTCACCCTCGGCAACCTGCTGTCAGCCCTGGCCGACGACTACGCCAGCCTGCTGGTCGCGCGCGTGGTGACCTCGCTCAACCACGGCGCCTTCTTTGGCATCGGCTCGATCGTCGCGGCCAGCGTGGTGCCGCCCGACAAGCGCGCCGGGGCGGTGGCGGCAATGTTCATGGGCCTGACCCTGGCCACCATCGGTGGCGTGCCGCTGGCGACCTGGTTCGGTGAACTGCTTGGCTGGCGCACCGCATTCTGGGGCATCGCCGGGCTCGGCCTGGTTGCCATGACCAGCCTCTGGTACGCACTGCCCAATGTGCCCTCGCCCAAGGGGGACGGGGCCATGGCCGAGCTGCGCGTACTCGCGCGCCGGCCGGTGCTGGCGGCGTTGCTGCTGACCGTGGTGGGCTCCAGTGCGATGTTCACGGTATTCACCTACATCGCGCCGATCCTGCAGCGCGAGGCGGCCGCGTCCACCACGTTCGTGACCGCCATGCTGGTGCTGTTCGGCGTCGGCCTGACCTTGGGCAACGTGTGGGGCGGCAAGGCGGCGGACCGTTCGGTCGATCGCACCTTGATCGTGTCACTGGCCACCCTGATCGCGGTACTGCTGGTGTTTCCGCTGCTGCTGGGCTGGTCGCTGCCGACGGCATTGGCGATCCTGGTCTGGGGCGCTGCCAGCTTCGCCCTGGTGCCCCCGCTGCAGATGCGCGTGATGGAAGCGGCCAAGGATGCGCCTAACCTGGCCTCGGCGGTGAACATTGGTGCGTTCAACCTGGGCAATGCGATTGGCGCGGCGCTGGGTGGCGCGGTCATCAATGCCGGGCTGGGTTATCCGGCGATTGCCTTGGCGGGGGCTGCGACGGCAGCGCTTGGGTTGTTGATGGTGCTGATGTTTGCCTGGCGTGGGCGTGGCCAGGCGCTGACGGGGCGGGCAGCTGCGTAAGGCATCGGGGCCGCTTGGCGGCCCGTCGCGGGTATCAATCGGTGTTTGTCACGGCGTACCGTTGCGGCCATGCAGGTGATAGGCCGGGCGCTCGCTCAGGCGCTCGTAGTAATCGCGCACGGCCGGTAGCTGCGGGTGCTCCAGTGGCGTTTCGAACCAGCGGTTCACCGACAGGCCGATGGGGATGTCGGCCAGCGTGAACTGGCTGCCGGCCACATAGGCACCGGTGCTTGCCAGCTGGCCCTCGAGGATGCGCATGTAGCGCGCCCAGTCCGCGCAACCGGCGGCCAGGGCCTGCGAGTCCTGGTGGGCCGGCGAGTGCCTGACCAGCGACATGAACGCGTAGCTCCAGGACCGGTTGAGGTCCGAGGCCTGCCAGTCGATCCACTGGTCGATCCTGGCTCGGGCCTGCGCCTCGCTGGGGTAGAACGCCGTAGCGCCGTAGCGGGTGGCCAGGTAGCGGATGATGCTGTTCGATTCCCACAGGGTGAAGTCGCCATCCTGGATCACCGGGACCATGGCGTTGGGGTTCAGCGCGAGGAACTCGGCGCTGTCCGTGGGCTGGAAGCCGGTGCCCCAGTCTTCGCGCTCGTACGCCACCTCGAACTCGGCGCACGCCCACAGGACTTTTCGTACATTGATCGATGAGGCTCTGCCCAATATCCGCAACATGCTTTTCGTCCTTGTGTGGGGGAAGTTGATCGTCCGCCACTGCCGTGGCCTGGTCAAGCGGCAGCTGCAGGCTACCGGGTCAGGCTTGCCTGAGGGGCGCGAACTTGGCACCCTTGGCCGGTTTGCATCGTTGGCATCACCACAGAAGGAAGTATGCATTGAGCTGGGACAAGGTGGGGAAGCTCCTCGTGGCCGTGCTGATCGGCCTGATGGTCCTGTTGGCCGCTTATGGGTTGCTCCGCGGCAGCCCGCGCCTGGAGGCCTCGCTGAGCTACGCCTACCTGACTTATCCCAGCCAGTTCAGCGAGCGCATCAGCAAGGCCAGCGAGCAGCTCAAGTACGAACAATTGCAGGGCCGTATCAACACCATCAGCGAAGGCGGGCTGAGCCACGACCAGGTCGAGCGGCTGATCGAGATGGCCCAGGCACCCTATACCCAGCTGTTCGCCAAACCGTTCGAGGCCGGGCTGGTCGACCACCGTACCGGCTTGCTCATCGAGCTGCGCAACAGCGGTGACGCGCCGGTGCGCCAGGTGAAAATTCGTCTGCCGGCCAAGGGCCTGGTGCAGGTGCGCGACGCGGCTGGCAACGACACCATCGTCGAGGCCGCTACCGCACAGGTGGAAATCCCGGCCATAGAGCCTGCTGGCGCGTGCAAGGTATGGGTGTATTTCGATGCGGACTACACGCAGATCCGCCAGGGCGGGATCAGCATCAGCCATGCCGACGGCGAGGCTGACGTGCAGGTCTATCGTGAAGTCATCGGCTTCCCGGCCTGGGTGGCGCGCTACAGCCGCGAACTGATGGCGCTGCTGGGCGTATTGGTTTGCAGTGTGCTGGGCCTGGGGTATGCCTGCCTGGCGCGTCGAAACCTGCGCCAGGCACAGCCTCTCTAGGCTCTGTATGAAAAGTCTTGAGACGCAGGTCAGGCAAGGCGAAAACAGCCGAGGAAGCGGAGTGTACTGAAGTACATGAGCATTCCGAGGTTGTTTTCAACGCAGCATGAACAAGTATCAAGGCTTTTCGTACAGAGCCTAGGCCCTGGTGGTGGGCTGATGGCGCTTGCTCGCCGTCAGCAACCGCCGTCGTGCAGCACCAGGCTTTGCCGCAACTGTTCGAGCATGGCCTGGCGCAGAGCCTGCGGCGCCTGTACGCGGATCGAGCCCGCCTGGGACAGCAGCCAGCCCATCAGCACACGGTTGTCGTCGACCGTGGCCACCAGCGTAGCGCCGCCGTCCGCGAGCGCGGTCAATTGCATGTCCGTGGCCAGTGGCTGTGCTTGCAGGCGCCGGGCCAGCCCGTCGTCGACCCAGGCATGCAGTTCGATCTGTTCCGGGGGCGCCAGCACGTCAGGTTGCAGTTGCTGTGCTTCGCCCAGGCTCAGGCCGGGTTGCCAATACCAGCCGTACGGCATGCCTTTGCTGTTGCAGCGCAGCGGGAACAGCGCCGCAAGCTCGACCAGGTCGCGCTCGACGGTGCGTTTGCTGGTGCTATAGCCCAGGGTCTTCAAGGCGGCCTGCAACTGGGTGGAACTCATCCCTGGGTGGCGGCCGGGTAGCAGCTTGAGCAGCTGCCACTGGCGGGCGATGGTGTGGCGGGTAGGGTGGCTGGGCAAAAGGTTCGTCCTTGAAAGCAGATTTGCAGCTTGCCAGGGTGGTGGCGTTTAGCTATCGCCAGCATACCTTTTAAGAGGATGGGATCCAAGTTTTCGCGCGTCAGGCGGTGGTAGGTCATCACCTGGGGGCCTTGCATGCGCGCGCCAAGCGGCGGTTGATTTGCGCGTCCGTTGCTAATCCACCAAGAGCAACGCGTTGGCGTATTTTTCCAGATCCGGTGTAAAGGTGGTCAGCATTCCGGTATGACGGCAGGTGAGGGTCATCTCGGTTCGCGTATCGATGTAAAGGTCTTCGCCACGAAGGCCCTGCCATTGCGCCAGGTATTTGAAAGAGCCATATTTCATCGGCTTTTTCAGCACCCGATCATGCCCACCTTTCCAGCCAAGCACCGGCAGTGCGCCATCGGCACAGCGCCGGGCAAGCTCTGGCTGATTCACAGCCCGCTCACGGCCAATTTCCCAACAGCGGATCAAGCCTTCGTCGGGGCCTTTCCAGGCTTCTTCCCAGGTAATCGAAGGGCGGATGGGATGGTCTATCGGGCGCTGAATGACGCCGGTGGTGCAATCCATGGCATGAGGTGTCCGTGATGTCCATTTGGTCTGGATGCTACTAATTGGCCATTATTGTGTCCAGTGCCAGCCCACCCTGCTGCAGCGCGGCCGTCGCTTTTTGTCATGACTTGATTTTTGCGGTGACGGTGAGATCGAGCGCCGTCCGCGCGGCGCATCGCGAGCTCCTACGTTGTTTCGGGCCAATTATTCCAGGGGGATTTGCACCCGAATGCCTTGGCGCATGACGGGATATCGCGTCGTACCAACCCGGCGGTCGCGCGCGTCTGTTACAGGCGTTACTGGCCTGAAACAAACGTAGGAGCGAGCGCAGCTCGCGATGCGTCGCGCGGGCGGCGCTCGATCTGACAGGCGCTGCAAATGTGCCGGCAACCCCCGTCAACAACGTCTCGTCCCCTACATCCCACCCCGCCGCACATGCTTCACCAACACCTTCTCCAGCAACTCCCACATCGCGGGCTCGGTACTGAACGCCACGTTGAAGCGCATCCACCCGGTGGCCTTGGCATCGACCATGAACAGCTGCCCGGGCCCGAGCATGATGCCTTTCTCCAGCGCGTCATCGAGCAACGCCGCACTGTCCGGAATCGCCGGGTGCCGGGTCCAGATGTACATGCCCTCGTCCGATTCGATGAACAACTCGAAGCCCAACCGGTGCAGATGCCGGCCAACTTCCTGGTGCGCCTCGGCCAGGCGCTGGCGCAGGCGCTTGAGGTGCTTGCGCCAGCGGCCATCGATGATCGCGGCGTACACCACGCGCTCCATCACCTGCGAGGTGGTCAGGCCCGAGCGCATCTTCAGGTGCAGCAGCTTCTGCATCAGTTCGGGGTTGGCCAGCAGGTAGCCGACCCGCACATTCGGCGAAATGCTCTTCGAGTAGCTGCCCACGTACACCACTTGCTGCAGGTGATCGAGGCTGGCCAGGCACGGCTGCGGTTCGGCGATCATGTCGGCGTACAGGTTGTTTTCCACCAGGCGGAAGCCATGCTGGCTGGCCAGTTGCAGCAGGCGGTGCAGCTGCGGCAGCGGGGTGCGTGAGCAGGTTGGGCTGTGCAGGTGTGGCTGGGTGAAGAAGGCCGTCGGGCGGTGGTGGGTGAGCAACTGCTCCAGCTGGTTCAGGTCGTAGCCGGCCGGGGTGCGGGGCACGCCGATCAGGGTCGCACCCTGGGTGCGCAGGATACTCATCAGGTTGGGGTAGCCAGGGTCGTCCACCAGCACCACATCGCCCGGGCGCACCAGCGTGCGCGCTGCCAGGTCCAGGGCCTGGCTGGCGCCGTGGGTGAGCATCAGTTGCGCCGGGTTGGCGACGATCGACAGTTCCTGCTGCAGGTTCTGCGCGGTCAGTGCGCGCAGTTCCAGCAGGCCCATGGGGTCGCCATAGCCCGACAGCTCCAGCGGGCTGCCGGCCACCTGGCGCAGGCCGCGGCGCAGGCCGTCTTCGTACATCCAGTCGTTGGGCAACCAGCCGCACCCCGGCTTGTACGGCAACTGGCGGATTTCGAAGATCTGCTGCAGGTACCACTCGGAGTTGAACGTTGGTCGACTGGTGTCGGCCTCGGCGTTGTGCGGGTCCAGCAGCTCGCCCGCCGCGCGGTTGACGAAAAACCCGGCATTGCCCCGGCTCACCAGCAGGCCCTGGGCGACCAGGCGGTCGTAGGCTTCGACCACGGTGAAGGTGCTGACCGAGTAGGTCGCGGCAAAGGCGCGAATGGACGGGACCTTGGCGCCTGGCTTGAGGGTCTGGTTGTCGATCAACTCGCGCAGCCCGTCGATGATCTGGTTGACCAGCGGCGTGGAGGAGTCTGGATGTAATTGCAGCATTCGGGACCTTCAGGGTGTGAAACGCCAGGCGCTTGCGCGGTGTACTGCATTGGCGGCCTGTACAGTGCAGTGCGAGTTTCATGCCACTGTGCATGGTTCTCTGCGCCGGACATTTTTACATTAGGTGTCAGATATCGCCACATAAAGCATGTTCAGTTCGCCCCAGGCGCCAGCCCTGGGGCGCGTCAGCAGGCCGCCATGGAAGGCCTGCGTGTGTTCGTCGCACACCATCCTGCCCGCATTAGCACTGATGTACAGGTGAAACCGCCAGCCATCGGGGTTTCACAGTTTTCCTTGGATAAAAAGAAGCACGGGGTACACAACTGATGGACGCAACATCTACAACCACCACCGCGAAAAGCGGGCACGAGAGCAAACTCAGTGCCTCGCTCAAGTCGCGCCACCTGACGATGATGTCGATCGCCGGGGTTATCGGCGGCGCCTTGTTCGTCGGCTCCGGCAGCGTGATCCACAGCGCCGGCCCAGCCGCTGTCCTGGCCTACCTGGCAGGCGGCATCCTGGTGGTACTGATCATGCGCATGCTGGGTGAAATGGCCACGTCCTCGCCGGACACCGGTTCGTTCTCCACCTACGCCGACCGCGCCATTGGCCGTTGGGCCGGTTTCACCATCGGCTGGCTGTACTGGTGGTACTGGGTCATCCTCATGGCCTGGGAAGCCTATGTGGCGGGCAAGATCCTGCACGGTTTCTTCCCCGACGTCAGCGTCAACGTATTCGTGCTGGCCACGACCCTGTTGCTGATCACCGTCAACTTCTTCAACGTCAAGCACTACGGTGAATTCGAGTTCTGGTTCGCCCTGATCAAGGTGATCGCGATCGTCTGCTTCCTGATCGTGTGTACCGCGGCGGTGCTGAACATCTGGCAGTTCGGTGAAGTGCGCGGCATCAGCCACCTCACTGCCGAAGGCTTCATGCCCAATGGCATCACCACCGTGATCGGTGCCTTGCTCGGGGTGATGTTCGCCTTCCTCGGCGCGGAAATCGTCACCATCGCCGCAGCCGAAGCCAAGGACCCGGCCACGCAGATCGTCAAGGCGACCAACTCGGTGGTCTGGCGGGTGTGCCTGTTCTATGTCGGCTCGATCTTCCTGATCGTCTGCCTGGTACCGTGGAACGACCCGCAGCTGGGCGTTTCCGGTTATGGCGCGTATCGCCGCACCCTGGAACTGCTGGGCGTGCCATATGCCGAGCTGCTGATGAACTTCGTCGTGCTGACCTCGGTGAGCAGCTGCCTGATCTCCGGCCACTACACCGCTTCGCGCATGCTGTTCTCCCTGGCCCAGCGTGGCGACGCACCATCGTTGTTCAAGATCACCCGCGCCGGTACCGGTGTACCGGTGTACGCGATCATGGGTTCGTGCGCGGTGGCCATCGTCTGCGCGCTGATCAACTTCAGCGAGACCCTGCGCCCGAAGGACGTACTGGAAACCCTGATGAACACCACCGGCATGATCGCCCTGCTGGTGTACCTGGTGATCGCCTTCTCGCAGCTGCGCATGCGCCGCAAGCTGATCGCCGAAGGCAAGGAAGTACGCCTGAAGATGTGGCTGTTCCCATGGCTGACCTACCTGGTGATTGCCTTCATCGTCGCCGCCCTGGTGACCATGGCCTTCATGCCTGATTACCAGATCCTGGTCATCTCCACCGGCATCGCTGCGGCGATCGTGGTGGCGATGGGCGTGGTGCACCAGCTTCGTTCTGGCAAACAGCACTAAGCGTCATTCGTTGCGCGAAACGGCCGGCTCCCTTGGGGACCCGGCCGTTTCGCGTTGTTGGGCAGGGTGTTTTTCCGCTGGCATGTGAAAACGCTGGTTCATCCAGGGCGAGCCGAGCAGGGCGGCGGTGGCGATCAGGGCCAGGATGGCAAGGGCCAGATAAGTCTTCATGCGCATGCAAGGAATGACCTGCAAGCGCGCCAGCCAGTTCCGCTCGCCCGCAGATCGCAATATGCTGCCCCTATCACTCGCCAGAAGGAGTTGCCCATGGCCTGGTCTGCCAACCAGTATTCGCTGTTCGAAGACGAGCGCACCCGCGCCGTGCGCGACCTGCTCGGTGCCGTGCCGCCACGCCCGGTGCGCCACGCTACCGACCTGGGCTGCGGCCCTGGCAATTCCACCGAGGTGCTGCTGCAACGTTGCCCGGACGCCCAGGTAACCGCGCTGGACAGCGACCCGGACATGATCGACAAGGCTCGTGAGCGCAAGCGGCTGTGCATCCCCCGGGTGCGCACGCTGGTTGCCGACATCGCCGGCTGGTCCGCCGCCGAACCGCAGGACCTGATCCTGGCCAATGCTTCGCTGCAATGGCTCCCGGACCATGCCTCACTGTACCCGCACCTGGTGCGCCAACTGAGCGAAGGTGCCAGCCTGGCGGTGCAGACCCCGGACAACCTGGACGAACCGGCGCACCGGCAACTGCGCGAGATCGCCAGCCAAGGCCCGTGGGCAGCCAAATTTGCCGATTTCCAGCTGCCGCCGCGGCACAACGCGGCGTTCTACTACGACCTGCTCAGCCCGTTGTGCGCGCGCGTGGATGTGTGGCGCACCACCTATCATCATCCGTTGATGGGCGGCGCCGAAGCGGTGGTGGAATGGTTCAAGGGCTCGGCGCTCAGGCCTTATCTGGCCAAGCTCGATGAACAGGAGCAGGCCGACTTCCTGCAGATGTACTTGCAGGCCATGCAGCGCGACTACCCGCCGGCCAGCGACGGCAAGGTGCTGTTGCCGTTTCCGCGCCTGTTCGTGGTGGCTACCCGCTAGGGCGGCGCCAGCGCCAGGCCACGCAGGCGTAGACGGCGAGGTTGAGCAGCAGCGCGACACTGCCCAGCACCAGCTGGACGGTTGGCGTCAGGCCGGCGGGATAGATCAACGGCCAGAGGTAATGCTCGATGAAGCCGCCCGGATAACCTGCGTCACCGGCGGCATTGCGCAGCTGGTTTTCCCAGGCGGTCAACGGGCAGCCCAGGTGCAGGAATTCCACCGCCAGGCCCCAGGCCAGGGCTGGCAGGTGCAGCAGCAGGGCTGGGCGCCAGCGCAGCACCAGCAGGCCGCCGAACAGCACCAGCAGGATGAAGGCCAGGTGCAGCAGCACCAAGGTGTCGGCGGCGAGGCGCAAGAGCATGGGGTGAGTGCCGGAGGAGGGGGTTATCCCAGCATAGTCGGGTTGCCTGTTGTGGCCTCTTCGCCGGATTACCCGCGCAGAGGCCAGTACAGGTTTACAGCGCTTCCTCGATCATCTGCAGGAAGGTCGCCACCACCCGCCGCGTGCGTTGCTCGCTCAGGCACACCAAGGTCTCGGTCAGGTGCCGCTGGCAATCGACGATCGGCAGCGCGCATACCCGCGCATCCGCGCCAAACTCCGCTGCCGACACCACCCCCACGCCAATCCCCACCACCACCGCTTCACGGGCGGCTTCACGGCCCTCCACCTGGATCGCCGGGCGAATCCGCAAGCCGGCCCGCTGCATCTCTTCTTCCAGTGTCTGCCGCGTCACCGAGCCGGGTTCGCGCAGTACCAGCGGCATATCGTCCAGGTCCGCCAGCCTGATCGAGCCACGGCTGGCCCACGGGTGCTGGTGCGAGACGAACGCCACCATCGGGTCACGGCGCAGCGGCAGGCAATGCAGGCGCTCGTCGTCGACATCCCGGCCCAGCAGGGCCAGGTCGGCCTGGTAGCTGAACAGCCGGGCCAGCGATTCATCGGTGTTGCCGGTCTCGATCTTCACCTGGATGCCCGGGTAGCGCTGGCAGAAGCGGGCGATCTGCGGCAGCACGTGCACTGGCGCATCCACCGCCAGCACCAGGCTGCCGGTGTGCAGGGCGCGTGAGTCGTGCAGCAGTTCATGGGCCTCGGCCTCGCAGGCGAACAGGCGCTGGCTGATGCCCAGCAAGCGCTCACCGAGGTCGGTGAGCTGCACCGAGCGCTTGTTGCGGTGGAACAGCAGTACGCCAAAGCGCTCCTCCAGCTTGCGTACCTGGTCCGATACCGCCGGCTGGGTAAGAAACAACTTGGCTGCCGCGCGGGTGAAGCTGCCGTGAACGGCCACGGCATGGAAGGCCTTGAGTTGGGCGTGGGAAACCGACATGAACACCTCAGTAACAAGTCTGGCTTATGTGTGAAATACGATAAATCGATTTTATTTATCAGTCAGCAGCTGTTTCCATAGCGTTCAGCCCGACGCTGGCACCACAAGTGCCGCCAGGGCCATGGCCCCCCACACGGTGCCATCTGACCCGATGACAGCCCTCGTCATCGCTGTGCGCAACACAACAACAAGACAGGCGTTTCTTCACATTCTGCCGGCACACTTGAGCAAGAGGTCAGACTTAAATGAACCAATCCCTAGCCACGTTGAAACGCTGGCGCATCCAGATCTTCGCCATCACCTGGCTGGCCTACGCCGCCTTCTACTTCACCCGCAAAGCCTTCTCGGTGGCCAAGCTGGGCATCGCCGAAGACCCGAATTTCCTGCTCGACAAGGCCGCCATGGCCAACCTCGACGCGATCTACCTGGGCGCCTATGCCGTGGGCCAGTTCACCTGGGGCATGCTGGCCGACCGCTTCGGCCCGCGCGTGGTGGTACTCGGTGGCCTGCTGATTTCTGCAGGCGCTGCCGTGGTGATGGGCAGTTACGCCACCTTCCCGATCTTTGCCACCTGCATGCTGGTGCAAGGCCTGGCGCAATCCACCGGCTGGGCCGGGTTGTGCAAGAACATCGGCAGTTTCTTCCCCGCGGTGCAGCGCGGGCGGGTGCTGGGCTTGTGGAGTTCCTGCTATGCCTTCGGCGGCCTGGTGGCCTCGCCGTTCGCCGGTTGGTGGGCCTACACCCTGGTCGGCAGCTGGCACGCGGCGTTCTTCTCCAGCGCCGCCGTGGTGGCGCTGGTGGCGCTGCTGTTTTTCTTCCTGCAGCGCAACAAGCCTGAAGACGTCGGCCTGCCGGCGGTCGAACCGGAACCGCAGAGCATGGCCCCGGGCGGCAACCTGTGCAGCCTGTGGGCACCGCTGAAGGAAATCCTGCGCAACCGTACGGTGCTGACCCTGGGGCTGGCCTACTTCCTGTTGAAACCGGCGCGCTACGCCATCCTGCTGTGGGGGCCGGTGATCGTCTTCGAGCAGATGCCCTCGGTGGGCAAGGTGGGCGCGGCGATCATCCCCACGGCCTTCGAGCTGGCCGGGCTGCTCGGGCCGATCCTGATCGGCCTGGCATCGGACAGACTGTTCAGTGCCCGGCGCATGCCGGCCTGCGTGATCAGCCTGGTGCTGCTGACCGTGACCCTGGCGGCGTTCATGGCGGCCATGCACACCGGCAGCGTGGTGCTGGTGGTGGCCCTGCTGTTCGTCATGGGCCTGACCCTGTACGGGCCAGACTCGATGATCAGTGGCGCGGCAGCGATCGACTTCGGCACCGCCAAGGCCGGTGCCACCGCGGCGGGCTTCGTCAACGGCTGTGGTTCGGTGGGGGCGGTGCTGGGCGGGCTGCTACCGGGCTACTTCGACGGCGTCACGGTGTTCATCGTGTTCGCCGGCTGTGCACTGTTCTCGGCACTGGTACTGCTGCCGCACTGGAACAGCCGCCCGGCCAGCGCCGCGCAGAGCGCCGACCTGGCACCGAACACCAGCATGGCAATCAATCCATTGCGTACCTGAAAGGAAAGCGAGCGAATGAGACCCTTCTGGCTGCAACAGGCCCTGGATTCGGCGCAAGAGGCGGTGTGCCCGCCATTGCCTGGCGATGCCCGTTGCGATGTGTGCATCGTTGGTGGCGGCTACACCGGGCTGTGGACTGCGCTGATGCTCAAGGAGGCGCAGCCGGCCCTGGACATCGTGCTGATCGAGGCCGATATCTGCGGTGCCGGCGCCAGTGGGCGCAATGGTGGTTGCGCGTTGTCCTGGTCGGCCAAGTACTTCACCCTGGAGCGCCTGTTCGGCGTGGCCGAGGCGGTGCGCCTGGTGCGCGAGTCGGAGCGCAGCATCGGTGAAATCGGTGCGTTCTGTGCAGCCAATGGCATCGACTGTGACTACCGTCTGGACGGCACGCTGTACACCGCCACCAACGCGGCCCAGGTGGGTGCTACTGACGCAGTGATCGCCGCGCTGCAGCGCCAGGGCATCAACTCGTTCCGCCGCCTGCCGCTGGACCAGGTGCAGCGCCTGGCAGGTTCCGCGCGGCATCTGGAAGGCTGGTTCTCGCCGGCCGCCGCCACGGTGCAACCGGGCAAGCTGGTGCGCGGCCTGCGCCGGGTGGCCTTGCAGCGCGGCGTGCGCATTCATGAAGGCACGGCCATGACCGGCCTGGAGCATGGCGCCCCGGTGCAGGTGCGCACCGCCCATGGCACGCTGCGCGCCGAGCGCGTGGTGCTCGGCCTGAATGCCTGGATGGCGCGGGCCTTCCCGCAGTTCGAGCGCAGCGTGGCGATTGTGTCCAGCGACATGGTCATCACCGAACCGTGCCCCGACCTGCTGCGCCAGGTCGGCCTGGACAGTGGTATCAGCGTGCTCGACTCGCGCATCTTCGTGCATTACTACCACAACACCTCCGATGGCCGGCTGATGCTCGGCAAGGGCGGCAACACCTTTGCCTATGGCGGGCGCATGTTGCCGGTGTTCGACCAGCCGTCGCCATACCGGCCATTGCTGCGCGAAAGCCTGGGCAGGTTTTTCCCGGCACTGGCCGAGGTGCCGCTGGCGGCCAGCTGGAACGGGCCATCGGACCGTTCGGTAACCGGTTTGCCGTTCTTTGGCCGGCTGGACGGGCAGGGCAACGTGTTCTACGGCTTTGGCTACTCGGGCAGCGGGGTCGGCCCGTGCCACATGGGCGGGCAGATCCTCTCGTCGCTGGCCCTGGGGCTGGACAACCCATGGACCCGCTCGCCGCTGGTCAAGGGGCCGCTGGGGTGGTTCCCGCCTGAGCCGATCCGCTACCTGGGATCGCTGCTGGTGCGCAATGCCATCCGCCGCAAGGAGCGCGCCGAAGACCACGGTTTGCGCCCGCGTCGGCTGGACGTACGCCTGGCACGCTTTGCCGCGGCAGCGGGCAAGGCCGATAAAGGCTGACGAGATTTCTTGTCGATCGCATGCCTGAGGGCGTATAAACTGCACCCACTTTTGGCCGGTCGCTTCCTGAACCGGCCGCTGAAACAAGAGAGTCGACATGGGCGCACAGTGGAAAGCCAAACATAAAGAAGCCGCGGCCAACGCCAAAGGCAAGATCATGGGCAAGCTGTCCAAAGAGATCCAGATCGCCGCCAAGTCCGGCGCCGACCCTGACATGAACCCGCGCCTGCGCCTGGCCATCGAGCAGGCCAAGAAGGCCTCGATGACCCGCGAAACCCTGGAACGCGCGATCCGCAAGGGCGCGGGCCTGGACGGCGATGCCGTGCAGTACTCGGCGGTCAGCTACGAAGGCTTCGCCCCGCACCAGGTGCCGCTGATCGTCGAGTGCCTGACCGACAACGTCAACCGCACCGTCGCGCAGATCCGCGTGCTGTTCCGCAAGGGCCAGCTGGGTGCCAGCGGCTCGGTGGCCTGGGACTTCAACCACGTCGGCCTGATCGAAGCCACCGCCAACGGCGACGCCGACCCGGAGATGGCCGCCATCGAAGCCGGTGCCCAGGACTTCGAAGAAGGTGACGAAGAGGGTTCGACCCTGTTCATCACCGACACCACCGACCTGGATGCCGTGCAGAAGGCCCTGCCGGAACATGGCTTCACCGTGACCTCGGCGAAGATCGGCTACACCCCGAAGAACCCGGTGAGTGCCGCCAGCCTGAGTGCCGAGGCGCTGGCCGAGGTGGAAGCGTTCCTCGAGGCGATCGACGAGAACGATGATGTGCAGAACGTGTATGTCGGCTTGACTGACTGATCTGTGTAATCGGGGCCGCTTTGCGGCCCATCGCGACGCAAGGCCGCTCCTACGGGTTTCGCGCATCACTGAATGGCGGTGATCCCTGTAGGAGCGGCCTTGTGTCGCGAAACGAGGGCAAAGCCCTCGCCAGCAGTCTGGAGCCGAACCCCGATGAACCCCACCTTCGCCTCCCTCAGCCTCGCCCACCTGCGTACCCTCGACCACCTGCTGCAGCTGAAGAACCTCAGCCACGCCGCCGAGCGCCTGGGCGTCAGCCAGTCTGCCCTGAGCCGCCAGCTGGCCCACCTGCGCGAAGCCTTCGACGACCCGCTACTGGTGCGCCAGGGCCGGGGTTATGTGCTCAGCGAACACGCCGAAGCGCTGGTCGAACCGCTGCGCCAGGTACTCGAAGAGCTGCATGCCCTGCGCCAACCTGCAGTGTTCGACCCGGCACGTTGCGAGCGGCGTTTCTGCCTGGCCGCTTCGGACTACGTGGCCGAGCACATGCTGCCGCTGCTGGTGGCGGCGCTGGAGCGCGAAGCACCGGGGGTAGCGCTGGAGTATCGCACCTGGCAGGCCGGCCAGTACGCCTTGCTGGCCAGTGGCGAGATCGACCTGGCCACCACCTTGTTCGACGAGTCGCCGCCCAACCTGCATGGCCGCCTGCTGGGTGAGGACCGCGCGGTGTGCCTGATGCGCCACGACCACCCGCTGGCCGCCTACGGCGCACTCAGCCAGGCCGACTACCTGGCGCACAAGCATGTGCGGATTTCCGGCGGCGGCGACAAGGACAGCTTCATCGACCGCCATCTGCGTGCCCAGGGGCTGCAGCGGCGGGTCAGCCTGGAAGTGCCGTTCTTCTCCGCCACCGTGCAGGTGATCGCCAACAGCCAGGCGCTGGCCACTGTGCCCGAGCACATCGCCCGCCAATTGTGCCGCCTGCATCAGCTGGCCTGGCGGCCGTTGGGCTTCATCGACCACAGCCAGCGTTACTGGGTGGTGTGGCACCAGCGCCTGCAGGCTTCGGCCGAGCACCGCTGGTTGCGCAACCGGGTGTTCGAGTTGTGGCGTCAGTCGCAGTTCGGTGTGCAGGGCGGACATGCGGGTTCGCCATAGCAGCTATGCGCAAGGCGGGGTTATTCGCCGTGCAATAGGTGCCTAGACTTGGGGGCATCGTGTTGCCTGTACCGGCCCTTCGCCGGCAGGCCGGCGACAGGGCCGGTACAGGCAGTAGATAAATCACAGGAGCCCCACGTGACCCCCGAACAATTCCGCCAATACGGCCACCAGCTGATCGACCTTATCGCCGACTACCGCCAGAGCGTCGGCGAACGCCCGGTCATGGCCCAGGTCGAGCCCGGCTACCTGAAGGCCGCCTTGCCCGGCAGCGCCCCCCGGCAAGGCGAACCCTTCGCCGCGATCATCGACGACGTCAACCAGTTGGTCATGCCCGGCCTGTCCCACTGGCAACACCCGGATTTCTACGGCTACTTTCCCTCCAACGGCACCCTGTCATCGGTGCTTGGCGACTTCCTCAGCACCGGCCTCGGCGTACTCGGCCTGTCGTGGCAATCCAGCCCGGCGCTGAGCGAGCTGGAGGAAACCACCCTCGATTGGCTGCGCCAGCTGCTCGGTCTGTCCGATCAGTGGAGCGGGGTAATCCAGGACACCGCCTCGACCAGCACCCTGGTGGCGCTGATCTGTGCCCGCGAACGCGCCAGCGACTACGCCCTGGTGCGCGGTGGCCTGCAAGCCCAGGGCAAGCCGTTGATCGTCTACGTCAGCGCCCATGCCCACAGCTCAGTGGACAAGGCGGCGCTGCTGGCCGGTTTCGGCCGCGACAACATCCGCCTGATCCCGACCGACGAACACTACGCCCTGCGCCCGGAGGCGTTGCAGGCCGCCATCAAGCAGGACTTGGCCGCCGGCCATCAGCCCTGCGCCGTGGTCGCCACCACCGGCACCACGGCCACCACGGCGCTCGACCCGCTGCGCCCGATCGGCGAAATCGCCCAGGCCCATGGCCTGTGGCTACATGTGGATTCGGCCATGGCCGGCTCGGCGATGATCCTGCCGGAGTGCCGCTGGATGTGGGACGGCATCGAGCTGGCGGACTCGGTGGTGGTCAATGCGCACAAGTGGTTGGGCGTCGCTTTCGATTGCTCGATCTACTACGTGCGCGACCCGCAGCACCTGATCCGGGTGATGAGCACCAACCCCAGCTACCTGCAGTCGGCGGTGGATGGCGAGGTGAAGAACCTGCGTGACTGGGGCATCCCGCTGGGCCGGCGGTTCCGCGCGTTGAAGCTGTGGTTCATGTTGCGTAGCGAAGGTGTTGATGCGTTGCAGGCGCGCTTGCGGCGTGACCTGGACAATGCCCAGTGGCTGGCCGCGCAGGTCGATGCGGCGGCGGATTGGGAAGTGCTGGCGCCAGTGCCGTTGCAGACCTTGTGTGTTCGCCACCGGCCGGCGGGGCTGGAAGGGGACGCGCTGGATGCACATACCAAGGGTTGGGCCGAGCGGCTGAATGCGTCGGGTGAAGCTTACGTGACGCCGGCGACGCTGGATGGGCGGTGGATGGTGCGGCTGTCGATCGGGGCACTGCCGACCGAGCGTGGGAATGTCGAGCGGTTGTGGCAGCGGTTGCAGGCGGTGGTCAGGGGTTGAGATTACCGGGGGCGCAAGGCGCCCCCGGCCATCCATCAGTGGCTCACTGCCTGCAAGCTGCCTTTGCGGCTGGCTTCATACGCTGCTTTCTCCATCGGCTTGGCCTGCGGGTTACCCAGGTCTTCCATCGCCAGGCGATGGGTTTCCGGGGCAATGTAGGCCGCCAGGGCGCACAGGCAGGTAATGAAGAACGCCAGGCCACCGATCACCAGCGGGATGTTGTCCGAGCCGGGCGGGGCGACCAGGGCGAACAGCGCCGGCAGCATGGCGGTCAGCATGGTGCCGATGTTCTGCGCGATGGCCATGGCCGAGACGCGGTAGCGGGTGTGGAACAGCTCCGGGTAGAAGCTTGGGAACACCGCGTTGTAACCCTGGTAGACCATGCCCCACATGACGATCGAGGTGGCGAACGCCAGCGGTACGTTGTGGATGCTGATCGCATACAGGTAGACGAAGGCCAGCAGGCCCGAACCGAGGCAGCCCGCGATCATGGTCGGGCGGCGGCCGATCTTGTCGGAGAGGTTGCCGACGAACGGAATCACCAGCACCGCGACGATGTTGCCGACCACCGGGATCCACAAATACACGCTCTTGTCGAAGCCGATGCCATAGGCCGGCTGCACCGCGTAGGCGGCACCGAAGATGGTGGCCACCACCGGGATCACGTTCATCAGGGCCATGAACATCACCAGCACCATGTGTTTCCAGCTGTGGCGGAAGGCTTCGCGGATCGGCGACTTGGCGACCTTGTCCTGTTTCTCTTCCTTCACGAACGCCGGGGTTTCGTGCACTTCCTTGCGGATGATGAAGCCGGCCACCAGCACCAACGCGCTCATCAGGAACGGGATGCGCCAGCCCCATTCAGTGAAGGCTTCACTCGGCATGAAGTAGGCCAGTGGCAGGAATACCGCTGCCGCCAGCACCTGGCCGGCCTGTACCCCTTGCAGGGTGAAACTGGCGTAATAGCCTCTTCGCCCGAACGGCGCATGCTCCATGATCATGGAGCTGGCGCCGGAAATTTCGCCGGCCACGGCAAAGCCCTGGATCAGGCGCAGTACCACCAGCAAGGCCGGAGCGAGGTAGCCGATGTCGTGGTAGGTGGGCAGCAGGCCCACGGCCATGGTCGACAGGCCCATCAGGAACATGCACAGCAGCAGGACGTTCTTACGCCCACGGGTGTCACCCCAGTGGCCCAGCACGAAGGCGCCGACCGGGCGCGCCAGGTAGCCCACGCCGTAGGTGGCCAGCGAAGCGATGATGGCCATCTTCGGGTCGGTGTTGGGGAAGAATATCTGCGGGAAAATCAGCGCCGCGGCCTGGGCGTAGATGAAAAAGTCGTAGTACTCGAGTGCCGAGCCTATCCATCCACTGGCGGTCGCTTTCTTGGCTTGCGAGCTGGAGTGAGCCATCGTTGTCTCCGTTGTTATTGTTGTTTGCGCAGGGTCGGCCATCGCTTTCGCAAGGGCAGGGGGGCAGCGGTCGGTGGGCCTGCGTTGTGGTTCATGTTGACCACGGGCCAGCGGTCTAGCAATTCGTCAAAACGGGTTTTGTGCGGTAATCGAACGCAAAACTAACCATTCCGTACAAAGATATTGAAGCGTCGACTTTACCTGCGAATAATCGATCGTGCCAGAAACGGTGACCGGTGTTTGCCTGCGCCTGGTGCCGTCAGCCTCTAACAACAAGGAACTCCCGCCATGCAGCGTTCGATCGCCACTGTGTCCTTGAGCGGTACCCTGCCGGAAAAGCTCGAAGCCATCGCCGCCGCCGGTTTTGACGGCGTCGAGATCTTCGAGAACGACCTGCTTTATTACGCCGGCAGCCCGCGCCAGGTACGCCAGATGTGTGCCGATGCAGGGCTTGCCATCACCCTGTTCCAGCCATTTCGCGACTTTGAAGGCTGCCGCCGCGAACGCCTGCAGAAAAACCTCGATCGCGCCGAGCGCAAGTTCGACCTGATGCAGGAATTGGGCACCGACCTGGTGCTGGTGTGCAGCAACGTCCAGGCCGATGCCCTGGGCGACGAGCAACTGCTGGTCGACGACCTGCGCCTGCTGGCCGAGCATGCCGGCAAACGCGGCCTGCGCATTGGCTACGAAGCCCTGGCCTGGGGCCGCCACGTCAATACCTACCAGCAAGCCTGGAACCTGGTGCGCCAGGCCGACCACCCGGCGCTTGGGGTGATCCTCGACAGCTTCCACACGCTGTCACTGAAAGGCGACCCGCAGGCGATCCGCGAAATTCCCGGCGACAAGATTTTCTTCGTGCAGATGGCCGACGCGCCGATCCTGGCCATGGACGTGCTGGAGTGGAGCCGCCACTTCCGCTGTTTCCCGGGGCAGGGCGAGATGGACATGGCCGGGTTCCTCGCGCCGATCCTTGCCACCGGCTACCGCGGCCCGCTGTCGCTGGAAATATTCAACGACGGCTTCCGTGCCGCTCCGCCGCGGCAGAATGCCGCCGACGGCCTGCGTTCGTTGCTGTACCTTGAAGAACAGACGCGCCTGCGCCTGGAGCAGGAGGGCACGCCGATCGAGCCTGGCGTGCTGTTCACCCCACCGGCGGCCAGCAGCTATGACGGTGTCGAATTCCTCGAATTCGCGGTGGACGAAGCCGTTGGCGCGCGCCTGGGCAGCTGGCTGAAGCGCCTGGGCTTTGCCGAAGCCGGCAAGCACCGCAGCAAGGAGGTGCAACTGCTGCGCCAGGGCGATATCAATATTGTCCTGAACGCCGAACCCTATTCCTTCGGCCATAACTTCTTCGAGGCCCACGGCCCGTCGCTGTGCGCCACTGCGCTGCGGGTCAAGGACCAGCAAGCGGCGCTGAAGCGGGCCACTGCCTTCCGCGGCCAACCGTTCCGTGGCCTGGTCGGCCCCAACGAGTGCGAGGTGCCGGCGGTACGTGCACCGGATGGCAGCCTGCTGTACCTGGTGGAGCAGGGCACGGCCGGGCAAACCCTGTATGACACCGACTTCAGCCTGGACAGGAACGCCACCGCCACCGGTGGCCTGCGCCGCATCGACCACATGGCGCTGGCCCTGCCGGCGGAATCGCTGGACAGCTGGGTGCTGTTCTACAAGACCCTGTTCGACTTCGCCGCCGACGATGAAGTGGTGTTGCCCGACCCTTACGGCCTGGTCAAGAGCCGCGCCCTGCGCAGCCAGTGCGGTACCTTGCGCCTGCCGCTGAACATCTCGGAAAACCGCAATACCGCCATTGCCCATGCGCTGTCCAGCTACCGCGGTTCAGGCGTGCACCACATTGCCTTCGACTGTGACGACATCTTCCGTGAAGTGGCGCGTGCCAAGCTGGCTGGGGTGCCGCTGCTGGAAATTCCGCTGAACTACTACGACGACCTGGCGGCGCGCTTCGATTTCGATGACGAATTCCTCAGCGAACTGGCGTACTACAACGTGCTGTACGACCGTGATGCGCAGGGCGGCGAGTTGTTCCACGTGTACACCGAACCGTTCGAGGAGCGCTTCTTCTTCGAGATCATCCAGCGCAAGGGCGGCTATGCCGGTTACGGTGCGGCCAACGTGGCGGTGCGCCTGGCGGCGATGGCCAAGGCACGGAGTGGCGTAGCGCGCAAGCCGGTGCTCTGAACGCTGTCCATGTTAGGAGCGGCCTTGCGTCGCGATGGGCCGCAAAGCGGCCCCAAAAATTCATGCTGCGTTGCGGAAATCTTGGGGCCGCGTCGCGGCCCATCGCGACGCAAGGCCGCTCCTACAAGGCCCCATGTTTAGCTCAGGGGCGTTCAGCTACCAGCAACAGTGACTGCGGCACCGCGCTCTGCGGGTGCTGCGGCTCCTGCAGGCTGGCCAGCCGCAACCCCGCCAGGTCCAGCGCATTGAGCCAACTGGCGAGGGTGCGGAAGTACCAGGGCATCACCTGCCAATCCCCGTCCAGGCCGGTAAACGATTCCTCCCGCCAGCCGTCCTGGTATTCCCCATTGGCCACACTCCACGGGTGCAGGGTCTGGACCAGCAGCGCACCACCCGGCACCAGCAAGTCGCGCAGGGCCGCCAGCAGTGGAATGATGTCCTGCTGCAACAAGGCGAAGTTGGCGCAGATCAGGTCGTAGTCCTGGCCTACCTGCGCTTGCCCATTGGCCAGCTGTGCAAAACGGGCCAGGTGCACCTGTGCGCTGCCCGCTGCGCGTGCGGCTTGCACCAGTGCCGGGTCACCGTCGACGCCTACCGCCTCGATGCCACGCTCGCCCAACGCCCGCAGCAACCAGCCTTCACCACAGCCGAGGTCCAGCACGCGTTGCGGTTGACGGCCAAGGATGGCCAGCAGGATGGCCTGGTCAGTGACCTGGCGGCGGCTGGCGATAGCGCCGCTGCGCACGGCTGCGATCCACGCCTGGGCATTGTGCTGCCAGCTGGCGAGCAAGGCCTCTTCCGGGTGGTGCATGGGCGGTCTCCTCGCGCTCAACCGGCCGCCGCGCGCTGACGTTTGACCTGGTACATGTGCCCGTCGGCATGGCGCAGGAGGGTGTCGGCGTCGTTGCCGTCCTCCGGGAAGCAGGCCACGCCGATGCTGCAGGTAGGGGTGGTGATACCGGCGAATTCGTCGCCGAGCGGCTCAGCCATGGTCGCCAGAATCTGCGTCACCCGCTCGGCAATGAGTTCTGGCGACGGGCAATCGGGCAGCAGCACGGTGAACTCGTCACCGCCCATCCGCGCTACCGTTTCGCCAGCGCCCACGCAGCTTTCCAGGCGCCGGGCCAGGGCACACAGCAGCCGGTCGCCCATGCTGTGCCCGTGGTTGTCGTTGATCTGCTTGAAATCATTGATATCGAGAAACAGCAGGGCCAGGGGCCGATCCTGGCGGCGGGCTGCGGCAAGGGTGGTGCCCAGCTGTTCATTGAACCGGGTGCGGTTGGCCAGCCGGGTCAGCGGGTCATGGTGGGCCAGAAAGCGCAGTTCCTCTTCGGCCAGATGCAGGGCAGTCACATCCCGCGCCACGCCGATGCGCGCATCCGCCTCGTCGGACCAGCATGCCGCCCACAGGATGTGCACCACGCCGCCATCCTTGCGGATATAGCGGTTACGGAAGTCGTAGTGAGGGTGGCCGCTCATCACCCGCACGATCGAGGCGCGGGTCATCGCCAGGTCGTCAGGGTGCATGTAGTCGGTGATCGGGGTGCCGATCAGTTCGCTGGCCTGGTAGCCCAGCAACGCCTCGCAGGCATCGCTGACGAAGACGATCTGGTTGTCGCGATCGACCACGAATACCGTGTCCAGCATCAGGTGGATCAGCCTGGGGTACAACGTTTGCAGGTCTACGGGCATGGCTCGGGACGTCCGCGGCAGGGTGACCGATCATAGCCTGAATCCGGCAACCTGCGGCAAGCGCGGTTGCCGCGGGCGTAGCGCGCGACACTCAATTGCTGACCACCAGATCTGGCCCGAGGTAGTCGTTGATCTGCTGGATGTCGTCGTCGCCCAGGCTACCGACCGACGAGGCGAGGCGCAGCCGCGACAACAGGTAGTTCAACTTCGCCTCGAACAGGTCGTGGCGGGCGTCATACAGCAGCTCCTCGGCATTGAGCACGTCCGAGTTGGTGCTGGTGCCGCCTTCCTTGAAGCCCTTGCGGGTCGAGAGCAGCGAGCGCTCGTTGGAGGCCACGGCCTTTTCCAGTGCCTGGACCCGCAAGGCGCCACTCTGCACGCCATGAAACTCGCGGGTGGTTTCGGAAATCACCTGCTGGCGGGCGGCGTCCAGCTCATCCAGGGCCTTGGAACTGTTGGCGCCGGCCTGGCGGGTGAGGGCGCTGGTGCCGCCGCCGCTGTACAGCGGAATGTTCAGCTCCAGCCCGACCGAGCTGTAGTGGTTGCGCTGGTTCAGTTCGGAAATCGACTGGCTGCTGCTGGCGGTATAGCCAGCGACGAAGTCCAGGGTCGGCCAATGCCCGACGCGGGCGCGTTTCACTTCTTCTTCGGCCAGCTCATAGTTGTGCCGGCGGGCGTGAATCAGGGGGCTGTCGGCCTGCGCCTTGACCAGCCATTCCTGCAGGTTGTCCGGCAGCAGCGGCGGGGTGCTGAAGCCGGGCTGCAAGGTGGTCAGCGACGCCGGGGTTTCACCGATGAACTCCTCCAGCTTGCGGCGGGCATTGACCAGGTTGTCCTGGGCTTCGATCAGGTCGGCTTCGGCCAGGTCGCGGCGGGCAACCGACTCGTCGATATCGGTGACAGTACCGTCGCCCAGTTCCATGCGCCGCTTGGCCGACGCCAGTTGTTCTTCGAAGGCATTCAGCTTGGCCTTGGCCAGGGTGATGGTTTCGCTGGCCAGCAGCACGTCGAAGTAGGCTTCGGCCAGGCTCACTGCGGCCTCCTGGCTCTTGGCATCGAACACCGCCACGCTGTACTCGGCACGTTGCTGGCCCTGGCGGTACTCGGCCATCTTCTGCTTGTTGAACAATGGCTGGCGCAGACGCACGCTGGCGCCCTTGGAGTCGTAGTCCAGGTCACGGTCCAGGCCATACTGGCTCTGGCTGCCGTTGATCTTGTTGAAATAGCCCACGGCGTTGACCTGCGGCAGCAACCCGGCCTGGCCGATGGCGCGGTTCTCGCTGCCGGCTTGTTTTTCGTGCACGGCGGCCTGGTAGATCGGGCCCTGGTACTGCAACAAGTCCCAGGCTTGCTTGAGGTCCATGGCACTGGCCTGCATGGCCACCCCCAACAGGCACAGCATCAGGCACGGGCGGTTCATGTCATTGCTCCTTGAATGCAGCATCCACGCGTTCGAGCATCGGTTTGAGCAGGTAGCTGAGCAGGTTGCGCTCACCGGTCTTGATAGTGACGGTAGCCGGCATGCCGGGGCGGATGTGGTTGCTGCCGAGCAGGCCCATGCCGGCCTGGGTCACTTCCACCTGGGCCAGGTAGAACGGCTGCTTGCTTTCCTCGTCGATCAGGCGGTCGGCGGAGACCGTCTTGACCCGGCCTGGGATATTCGGCGTGCGTGCATGGTTGAAGGCCGGGAAGGCGATGTCCACGTCCAGGCCAGGGACCATCTTGTCGATGGCCTGCACCGGGATCATCGCGTCGACCTGCAACGGCTGGTCGAGCGGTACCACCTCCATGATCTTCGCCCCAGGCTGGATGATGCCGCCGACCGTGGCGATGCTCAGGGCCTGGACCATGCCGTCGATCGGCGAGCGGATCACCGTGTGGGTCACCTCATAGTCCAACGCGCGCAGGCGGTCGGCCAGGGTAGTGTTCTCCTTGGCGGTGTCGGTCAGTTGCGACTCCACTTCCTTCAGGTAGTCGTGCTGGCGCTGGAGGATACGCAGCTTGATCTCGGTGGCCTGGCTGCGGGCCCGGGCGATGTTGTTGAGGTTCTCGGCCTGGCCGGCGGACAGGTCGGCGTTGTTGCGTTCCAGCTCCAGCAGGCGGTTGCGCGGCACATAACCTTCGGCCGCCAGCACGCGGGTGCCCTGCAGTTCCTGGTTGAGGAAGCCGATCTGCGAGGCGCGGGCGCCGTACACCTGCTGCAGGCCCTTGAGCTGTACCGCCGTGGCGGCGAGGTTTTCCTTGAGGATGCTCAGCTCGCCGGCCAGGCCGGCGCGGCGGGTTTCCAGCAGGCGCTGTTGCAGGTCCATGGCCGCCAGCAGGCGCGGGTCGTTGGCGTAGCGCTTGAGCAGGGCGGGGTCGAAGGTGATGCTGTCACGGCCGTCGCGCTCGGCTTCCAGGCGGTTTTCCACGGTCTTGCCGACGATGTACTGGGCACTGACCGCGCCCTGTTCGGCGACTGCGCGCAACGCGTCCAGGCGTACCACCTCCTGGTCTTTTTTCACCACATCGCCTTCGCGCACCAGGATTGCCTCGACCGTGCCGCCACTCAGGTGCTGCACCGCCTTGCGGTTGCTGGTGACCTTGACCGTGCCGGTGGCGACCACCCCGGCGTCCAGCGGCGCCAGGCCCGACCACAGCAGGAAGCCGCCAAAGCCGGCGATGACCAGCCACAGGCCCCAGCGTGCCGGTCGGCCGGCGTCCAGGTCGATCAGGTGCTGGGTTTCGGCGGGAATCAACTCGGTGTGGTGGGTCATCGGCATGCGCAATCACTCCCGTGCTTTCACCGAAGCCAGCGGCGCCGTGCTCGCCGCCGGGATCACGCTGGCCTTGCGCAGCGCCGTGAACACTTCGTCGCGGCTGCCGAGCATTTGCACCACGCCGTCGCGCAGCATCAGCACCTTGTCGACCGCGCACAGCACGTTGGGCCGGTGGGAAATCAGGATCACGGTTGCCCCGCGCGCCTTGAGTTCGGCCAGCGCATCGACCAGGGCCTTTTCGCCAACGTCGTCGAGGTTGGCGTTGGGCTCGTCAAGCACCACCAGGTTGGGCTCGCCGTAGAGCGCACGGGCCAAGGCAATGCGTTGTTTCTGGCCACCGGACAGCGGCGAGCCATCGGCTGCCAGGCGGGTGTCATAGCCCTGCGGGAAGTGCAGGATCATGTCGTGCACGCCACTGCTGCGGGCCGCACGGATCACTGCTTCGCTGTCCACTTCGGCAAAGCGGGCAATGTTTTCGGCGATGGTGCCCTCGAGCAGCTCGACGTCCTGGGGCAGATAGCCAAGCCAGGGCCCCAGTTCGGCTTTGTTCCAGTTGAAGATGTCCGCGCCGTCCAGGCGCACCTTGCCGACCTGGGCCGGCCATACGCCGACCAGCAGGCGGGCGAGGGTGGACTTGCCCGAAGCCGACGGGCCGATGATCCCCAGGCTTTCGCCGGGAGTCAGGCTGAAGCTCACCCCGCGCACGATGGGCGTGCTGGTGCCGGGCGCGCTGGCGATCACGTTTTCCACGGCCAGCATGCCCAGTGGGCGTTGCAGTGGCATGCCCGCTGGCCGCTGCGGGTAGTCCTGCAGCAGCTCGTTCAACCGGCCCCAGGCCGAACGGCAACCCAGCAACTGCTTCCACGAGGCAATCACCTGTTCTACCGGCGCCAGGGCGCGGCCGGCCAGGATCGAGCAGGCGATCATCATGCCCGGGGTGATCTTGCCTTCGATCGCCAGCAGCGCGCCGGTACCGAGGATGACCGACTGCAAGGTAATGCGCACGAAACGCCCGGTGCTGCTGATCAGCGCCGCGCGGTCGGACGCCAGCGTCTGCATCTGCAGGATACGCAGGTGCCCTTGGTACCAGCGCTTGCCGATCGCCGGCAGCATGCCCATGGCCTCGATCACTTCGGCATTGCGCAGGTTGTTGTTGGCGTAGCTGGCTGACGACAGGGCGGCCTGGTTGGCTTCGGCCAAGGGTTTTTGCGTGGCTTTTTCGGTAAGGTAGGCTAGGGCCACCAGGATCAGCGAGCCGATCAGCGTGACCAGCCCCAGCAGCGGGTGGATCAGGTAGCTGACCAGCAGGTAGATCGGTGTCCAGGGGGCATCGAAGAAGGCGAACAGGCCGCTACCGGTAACGAACTGCCGCACCTGCGCCAGGTCATGCAGGGCCTGGGCCGGGTTGCCGCCGGCACGGCTCAGGTTGCGCTCGAAGGCGGCGCTGAAGATGCGCCGGTTGAGGTCCATGTCCAGGTAATTTCCGACCCGGATCAGCACCCGGGTGCGAATCATCTCCAGTGCCGACATCATCATGTACAAACCGATGACCAGCAAGGTGAGCATGCCCAGGGTGGTGAGGTTGCGGCTGACCAGCGCACGGTCGTACACCTGCAGCATGTAAATGGCTGGCGTCAACATCATGGCGTTGATCACGCCGCTGAAGGCGCCCAGGGCGAAAAAGTTGCGGCGCAGGCTGAACAGCACTTCGGCCAGTTCGGAACGGGTGCGTGGCGGCTTGTGCATCAGTGGCCCCCTTTCTCACACAACGGGGGTTGCCGTTGCGGCGCCCCGTACAGCGGTAGTCGTGGCTGCTGGTCGGCTGGCAGGCGGGGCGCTTGAAGGGCGAATGGGCCAACGCGCCGCGTTGCTTTCATATGTTGGAGCGTAGGTTGCAGCGAAACGACCGATAATATCGATTTGCTCTAGCGGTACTTTGAACCTTTTATAAGTGCCCGGAAAACATCTGCTTGCAACGCATTCTCAGCCGCGTGGAAACGTTTCGGACGAAATATTGACAGCACACAGCGATGGCACCGTTGCGGATCCTTCACGGACACGCCGGTGCCATGCCTCAACACCTGCTGCGCAGACCTCAACCCTGCAACGAGGCATTGATAAAGGCTTCGTCGAGTGTGGCCGCCTGGTGTGCTGCCAGAAATTGTTCGCCGCTTGCGAACGCATCGAGTTGGCCGCGCGCCAGCATGTAGAACCGATCGCAGCAGTCGACGACTTCCTGCGTGTAGTGCGATGAAACCAGCACACTTGCGCCGTCCTTGCAGGCGCTGCTGATGCCAAGCCATATGTAATGCCGGAATTCCGGATCCACGCCGGCAGTAGGTTCATCGAGAATGATCAGGTCGCTGTCCATCAGTAAAAGCGTCAGGGTGAAATAGCTGCGAATCTCGCCATAGCTGCAGGTGGAGGCCCTTTTCCGGGATATCTCGGCATACCGCTGGCCAAGGGCAGGGGACCAGGTGCACAGCCGCGAAAGGATATCCGCATGACTGGGCGCGCAGGCTGCGTTCAGCAGGGTAACCAGGGCGCCGGCGTCTGCCATCCGCAATGCTGGAGGAGGCGTCAGCACCTGGGTCAGATATACCTGGCGGTGCGAGGCATTGACGATGTGCCCGCTGTGAGGCGCTCTCAATGCGCAGATAAGGTCGAACAACGTGGTCTTGCCGGCCCCATTGCAGCCTAGTATTCCGACTGTCTCGCCTTTGGCCAAATGCAGAGATACGCCTTCCAGAAGCGGTTCGGCAGTGTAGGAGAAACCAATACGGTCAAGGGTCAGGATGTTCATGAGTATCGACTCCAGATGGGTTGGATCCGGAAGTACCTGGCCGTCAACAGCAAGCCTGCGGACAACGCGGCCCAGGCGGCGATGAAACTGCCTGACAAGGAGTAAGTGCCGTTGACGATCTGTGTGGTCAGGAATAGCGGATTGACGCTGTTGACCCACGAGTAGGCGAGTGGGTCGTGAGCCGCCGCGGCATAACCGGAAACCAGCATCAGGAAAGAGACCACGGAAAACAAAGTGCCGGCGGTGCTGAACTTCAGCGGCAGTGCGGCGATAGCGAGACCGATGCAGGAAAAGGCCAGGTAGCCCGTGTAGAAACCGGCCAGCAACACAGCAAACTCAGTCAGCGAGTAGTGGCCGTAGAGTGGTTTGGTCACGGCATAGAACAAGCTGCAGTAAAGGATGCTGATTATCGTGTAGCTGGTAGTGTGCGAGGCAAGGAACAGGAGGATGGCCTTTCGTTGGTAGATGAACGAGCGAATGAAGCCACTTTCGCGACGCCCGATCAGGTAGAAACTGAAGCCGAAAAACGCCACGTTTGCGGAAATGTATGCGTAGAACCAGGCGGCATCCGTCTGGTAATCCATGCTGCCTGGCCGGTAGCTGGATGTCACGATCATGAACATCAGGCAAGGGGCGAGGCCTGTCCACAGAAGGGCGGAGGGTTCTCTAAGATGTTCTTTAATTAATATCCGGGATATTTTTAAAATTCCATTGAGTTGTGATGCTAAGGAGAGAGTATGACGATTCATGGGAGTGGCACTATTTTGTTTAATTGTTTCAGAAGGATGCTATTTTCAAACGATTGAGAATATCGATTGCGCAGATTGAAATGTGATGCGTTGTTCATGTGTAGGAATAAATTTGGTGAAACGTATTTGCAGAAATATAGGGTGGAATTATTGAAATTTGATTGCGACTGCCTCCGTTGCACCCTCCGCTACCTCCGCAGCCTCCACTACCATCACAACTTTCTGCGCTACCAGACCCGCCAAAAAACTCTGCCTCTAACTCGCATTATTTAGAAAGCTGCAGACTCATTAAGGCAACTCCAAATTCATCGTTCATTTGATTCTCCTTTTTTCTCCGCGAAACGCGGAGTAGTGGGAGTTCTAGAACGTAAACTGACAGGTGTCAATCGTTTCGCTGGCTGTGCCTTACGGTTTGGAGTTGTGCGCTGTTTATATGTGGGGCTGTTTGTGGGATGTTTCTGGTAAGTTGCTTCGAGCTATATCGAAATAGGGTGGGTGGGTGCGCTAAACGACTGAGTCGAAGGTAGGGAAATTCGGTTTCTTGATTAGGGTGCTTCTTTGATAAATAGCAGATTGGTCGTATTCGATATGTGGGTCTTGAAAATTCGCAGAGTGCGACGTGGGTGTTGTTTAAAAACCAAAAAATTGTAACTTAATACGTCTGTCTCAAAGAATATAACCGGCCTCGGACAATATCACCGCGTTCGGCGTTTGGCCGCAGAACCAAAATTAGGGAGCGAACCGGTGAAGGTGCATGACAGCTTGAGGACCAACCATGACGAGGTCGCCCTGAATGCGCTGGACGGCAACAGGTTTTTTGCGCCGAATGAAACCTTGCGGGTCATCCGCGTAGCGGAGCTGGTTGAAGAGCTGGGCGATTATCAGATACCGCCTGCGGGCATCAATACGGTTTACCCGTAACGCCTGAATCGAGAAGATGTTGTGCTTTGACGAACATTGAGTTCGTTCTGCTGCTTGGGGGCAGCAGAACGACAAGGCCGTTTCAGCAGAGGCTCGGGCGCTATCGGGGGGAAGACACGTTATACTCCGCGCCTTTTGCCAGTGCCGGAAGCCGCCCATGCGCCAGGTTTTGCTTATCGTCGATGTCCAGTCCACCTTCAGTCCCCCCGAGTGGCTGGTCGATGGCCTGCGCCGGTTGTCAGCAAACATTCCCACCATTGCCTCGGTCGAACTGCACGACGAACAGGCCACGCCCTTCGAGCGTCAGCTCGGCTGGCACCCGGCTGCCGAGGACGAAAACCTGGTCGAGGCCGACCAGGTTTTTGTCAAGCATGGCTATGGGCAGAGCGCCGAGGCCATCGCGTACATCCGTGAGCTGGGCGTGGAGCGGGTGCTGGTGTGTGGGCTGCAGACCGAGACCTGTGTACTGGCGGCGGGCTTTGCCCTGTTCGATGCCGGGTTAATGCCCACCCTGGTCACCGACATGACCGTTGGTTCGTCGCTGGACCGGTCGGGCAAGCTGGGCATCGACCTGTGGAAGCATCACTTCCGCCAGGTCACGACCTCCGTCGAGGTGCTTGCCGAACTGGCCGTGCGAGGCTAGTCCAGGGGCCTCGCTGGTGTGGGCGGGGGCAACGCCCGTGCAGAAGCGGATTTACCCGCGAGCACCGGTACAGCCGGTGCCATCCACCGCGCTACCGGCCTTGCGCCTATTCCACCGCCTCGGCCACGCCCTGGTCCTCACCCAGGAACCCGCCGCTCTGGTGCTGCCACAAGCGTGCATAGGTCCCATTCTTTGCCAACAACTGCGCATGGGTACCTTGCTCGATGATGCGCCCTTCATCCATGACGATCAGCCGGTCCATGGCCGCGATCGTAGACAACCGGTGGGCGATGGCGATGACGGTCTTGCCCTGCATCATTTCGTCCAGGCTTTCCTGGATCGCCACTTCCACTTCCGAATCCAGCGCGCTGGTGGCTTCGTCCAGCAACAGGATCGGCGCGTTCTTCAGCATCACCCGGGCGATGGCGATACGCTGGCGTTGCCCGCCGGACAGCTTGATGCCGCGCTCGCCCACCAGCGTGTCGTAACCGCTGTGGCCCTGGCGGTCGCTGAGTTGGCTGATGAACCCATCGGCCTGCGCATTGACCGCAGCAGCGCGGATCTGCGCCTCGCTCGCATCAGGGCGGCCATAGGCGATGTTGTCGCGAATCGAGCGGTGCAGCAGCGAGGTGTCCTGGGTGACCATGCCGATGGCGCTGCGCAGGCTGTCCTGGGTAACCCGGGCGATGTTCTGCCCGTCGATGCGGATTTCGCCACTGTCCACGTCATAGAAGCGCAGCAGCAGGTTGATCAGCGTGGACTTGCCGGCGCCGGAGCGGCCGACCAGCCCGACCTTCTCGCCAGGCTGGATGTGCAGGCTCAGGTCGTTGAGTACCTGGCGCTCGCCGTTGTAGTTGAAGCTGACCTTGTCGAAGGTCACCGCGCCGCCGCGGGTCACCAGTTCGCCGGCATCCGGCGCGTCCTGCACCTTGGGGCCGCGGGTCAGGGTGGCCATGCCGTCCTGCACGGTGCCGATGTTCTCGAACAGCGAGGTCATCTGCCACATGATCCAGTGCGACATGCCGTTGATGCGCAAGGCCATGGCGGTGATGGCCGCCACCGCGCCGGTGCCGACCTGGCCCTGGTGCCATAGCCACAGGGCATAGCCGCCTGCGCCCAGGATCAGCCCCACCACCAGCGCCTGGTTGACGATCTCGAACTGGCTGACCAGGCGCATCTGGCGAAAACCGGTGTGCTTGAAGTCTTCCATGGCTGCGCGTGCAAAATGCGCTTCCCGTTTGGAATGCGAGAACAGCTTCACCGTGGTGATGTTGGTGTAGGCGTCCGACACCCGCCCGGTCATCGACGACCGCGCATGGGCCTGCTCCTGCCCGACCTCGCCCAGGCGCGGCACGAAATACAGCATGGCCAGCCCGAACAGCAGCACCCAGGCAATGAACGGCAGCATCAGCTTCAGCGCAAAGCCACCGGCCAGGGCGATGATCGCGATGAAGTACACGCCGATGCCGGGCAGGATCTCGATGACGGTAAACAGCACTTCACGCACCGCCAGCGCCGTCTGCATCACCTTGGTGGTGACCCGACCGGAAAACTCGTCGGAAAAGAACGACAGGCTCTGGCGCAGCATCAGCCGGTGGAAATCCCAGCGCAGGCGCAACGGCAAATTGATCGCCAGCACCTGGTGCTGGACCATCGTGCGCAGTGCCACCAGCCCGACGCTGGTCACCAGGACGATGCCGATCCCCCACAGTACGTGGCTTTCCTGGGGGCTTGCGGCATCACCGGCCTGCCAGGCCGCAAGCAGGTCGACCACCTGGCCGAGGAAGGCGAACAGCCAGGCTTCGTAGACTGACACCGCGGCGCTGAGCAAGGCCAGGGCCAGAATGTAGCCGCGCGCGCCGCGGGTGCAGGCCCACATGAAGCGCAGCAGGCCCACCGGTGGCGGTGGTACCTCGTCGGGGGGGAAGGGGTCGAGCCATCGTTCAAAAATACGCAGCATGCTTGTCTCCGGAAATCAGCTTTGCCCTGGCCGCTAACCATACAGAACACGCAGCGCTCTGGGGGTTCGAGTTGCCAGAGCGACTCCTTGTGGCGCGCAGCCGGCAACCCTGCAAGCTGACAGAGCCAGCCTATCAGCCCCTAACAGCCCCTCTATTAGATCTCTGCCCAGGCTCGGCTAGTCTTTTCTCTGGCTTCGCCAATTGCGCGAGCGGGCGCTGTGTCAGCACTTGCGTGCAAGACCGCCGGCGCGTGCCGTGGCAGTTTCGCAGGCCCTCGTACAGACCTGAAGAGGGGTAGCACGGGCGCACGCGCCCGGCTGAAAGAACACCTGGCACAGACCGGAAATCTGGATAAACGACCCGAAGGTACACGCAGATGTCGAACGCATCGAAATGCCCGTTCCATCAAACCGCAGGTGGCGGCACCAGCAACCGTGACTGGTGGCCTGACCAGCTCAACCTGAGAATTCTCCACCAGCATTCCTCCAAGTCCGACCCGATGGACCCGGGCTTCGATTACGCCAAGGCGTTCAAGAGCCTCGATTTCCAGGCCCTGAAGCAAGACCTGACCGCCCTGATGACCGATTCCCAGGACTGGTGGCCCGCCGACTTCGGCCATTACGGGCCGCTGTTCATCCGCATGGCCTGGCACAGCGCCGGTACCTACCGCATCGGCGATGGCCGCGGCGGTGCCGGCTCTGGCCAGCAGCGCTTCGCCCCGCTCAACAGCTGGCCGGACAACGTCAGCCTGGACAAGGCCCGGCGCCTGCTGTGGCCGATCAAGCAGAAGTACGGCAACAAGATTTCCTGGGCCGACCTGATCGTGCTCACCGGCAACGTCGCCCTCGAATCCATGGGCTTCAAGACCTTCGGCTTTTCCGGCGGCCGTGCCGATGTGTGGGAGCCGGACGAAGACGTGTACTGGGGTTCGGAAAAGGTCTGGCTGGGCGGCGACCTGCGTTACGGCAAGGAGCAGGTCAAGGCTCAGCCGCCTGGCCAGGGTGACCTGGTCGCCGAGCCAGCGAAGCACCCGGAGGAACAAAGCCGCGCGCTGAGTGGCGAACGCAACCTGGAAAACCCGTTGGCCGCGGTGCAGATGGGCCTGATCTATGTGAACCCGGAAGGTCCGGACGGTAACCCTGACCCGGTCGCCTCGGGCCGCGATATCCGCGAAACCTTCGGCCGCATGGCCATGAACGATGAAGAGACCGTGGCCCTGATCGCCGGCGGGCATGCCTTCGGCAAGACCCATGGCGCCGGCCCTGCCGACAATGTCGGGGCCGAGCCGGAAGCGGCCGGCCTGGAGCTGCAAGGCCTGGGTTGGGCCAACCGCTTCGGTACGGGTAAAGGCGCAGACACCATCACCAGCGGCCTGGAAGTTACCTGGACGTCCACCCCCACCCGCTGGAGCAACGAATACCTCAACAACCTGTTCAACTTCGACTGGGAACTGACCAAGAGCCCGGCAGGGGCGCACCAGTGGCGGCCAAAAGACGGCAAGGGGGCAGGCACCGTGCCAGATGCGCACGACCCGGTCAAGCGCCATGCGCCGTCCATGCTCACCTCGGACCTGGCGCTGCGTTTCGACCCGATCTACGAGCCGATCGCGCGCCGCTTCAAGGATAACCCCGAGCAGTTGGCGGACGCTTTTGCCCGCGCCTGGTACAAGCTGATTCACCGCGACATGGGGCCGCTGGCACGCTACCTGGGCCCGGAAATGCCCAACGAGGAGCTGCTGTGGCAAGACCCACTTCCCAAGGTCGACCACCCGCTGGTGGGCGAGCAGGACATTGCTGCGCTCAAGGCCAAGGTGCTGGCGGCGGGCCTGAGCGTTGGCGAGCTGGTGGCCACCGCGTGGGCGGCGGCGTCGACCTTCCGTGGCTCGGACAAGCGTGGCGGGGCCAACGGTGGTCGCCTGCGCCTGGCACCGCAGAAGGACTGGCCGGCGAACCAGGGCACCGACAAGGTGCTGGCGGCGCTGGAGAAGATCCAGGCCGAGTTCCATGCCGGTGGCAAGAAAATCTCCCTGGCCGACCTGATCGTCCTCGCCGGCGCTGCCGCAGTGGAAAAGGCTGCCAGGGATGCCGGGCACGACGTCAGCGTGGCCTTCCGCCCGGGGCGTAGCGATGCCTCGCAGGCGCAGACCGACGTCGAGTCGTTCGCTGTGCTGGAGCCGCTGGCCGATGGCTTCCGTAACTTCACCAAGGCCCGCTACAGCGTCAAGGCTGAAAAGCTCCTGCTGGACAAGGCCCAGCTGCTGACCCTGACCGCACCGGAGATGACCGTGCTGATCGGCGGCCTGCGTGTGCTTGGCGCCAACCATGGCGGCAACCCGCAGGGTGTGTTCACCGACAAGCTCGGCACCCTGAGCAACGACTTCTTCCGCAACCTGCTGGACATGGGCGTGGAATGGAAGGCGACCTCGGCCGACAACGAGGCGTTCGAAGGCCGTGACCGCAAGACCGGGCAGCTGAAGTGGAGCGCCAGCCGGGTCGACCTGGTGTTTGGCTCGCATGCCCAGTTGCGGGCGCTGAGCGAGGTGTATGGCAGCAGTGACGGCGGCGACAAGTTCGTCCGTGACTTCGTGGCCGCCTGGGAGAAGGTCATGGAGCTGGACCGCTTCGACTTGCAGTAACGGTGTTGCGGCGGGGGGCGCCTGGCGCCCTCTGCCGCGTCGGGGCTGGACCATTGCGATGTTCCTGTGCAAGCTGATGCACGACAGATTGCACAGAGAAGGTGAGCGTCAGTGAACCCCGAAACCCTGCTGGCAGGCTTGCCAGGCTACGCCATCGCGCCCGAGTCGATTCGGGTGCTGCCTGACGCCAAGGCCTACCGCGCCTGCCTGCTCGAGCAGATCCGCAGCGCAAGCCGGCGCATCGTCATCGTCGCGCTGTACCTGCAGCAAGACGAGGCCGGCCAGGAGGTGCTGGATGCGTTGTACCAGGCCAAGGCTGCACGGCCAGGCCTGGAAATCACCATCGTGGTCGACTGGTTCCGCGCCCGGCGCGGCCTGCTGGGGGCCGGCCGCCAGCCGGGTAACGCCGCCTGGTATCAGGCCCAACGCCAGCAGCACGGGCTGGATATCGTGATCCATGGCGTGCCGGTGCAAACCCGCGAGCTGTTCGGGGTGCTGCACCTGAAGGGCAGCATCATCGACGACTGCGTGATCTACACCGGCGCCAGCCTGAACAACGTCTACCTGCACCGCTTCGACCGCTACCGCCTGGACCGTTACCACCTGTTTCACGCGCCAGCGCTGGCCGACGCCATGGTCGACCTGGTCCGGCGCCTGCTGCACCACACCGCCACGCCACGCCTGGACCTGCCGGCACCGCCTGCCACCCGCAGCCTGCGCGGTGATATCCGGCGCTTGCGTGCGCGGCTGCGGCGCATGAAGTACGAGGCGCCGGCCGCCGGGGCGGGGCAAGGCCTGCGGGTCATTCCGCTGCTCGGCGTAGGCCGTGGCAACCCGCTGAACCGGGCGCTGTGCGCCTTGCTGGCGGCGGCGCGTACCCAGGTCATCATCAGCACGCCGTATTTCAACCCGCCACGGCTGTTGATGCGTGAGCTCGATGCTGCGCTGGCGCGGGGCGTGCGGGTGGAGCTGATTGTCGGCGACCGTACGGCCAACGACTTCTATATCGCACCCGGCGAACCGTTCAGTGCCAGCGGTGCCTTGCCGTACCTGTATGAAGACAACCTGCGCACGTTTGCCCGGCGCCGGCAGGCCGCGATTGCCAGTGGCCAGTTGCAGGTGCGGATCTGGAATGACCCCGGGCATACCTTCCATGCCAAGGGGGTGTGGGTCGACCAACGCTATTCGATGCTGACCGGCAACAACCTGAACCCACGCGGTTTCAACCTGGACCTGGAGAACGGCCTGCTGATCGATGACCCGCATGGCCAGTGGCTGGCGCCGCGCGAGGCCGAGTTGAGCGCGCTGCGCCGGCATGCGCCGCAGATCGACCCGGCGCAGGCGCTGGGGGCCAAGGCCGAGCATCCCAAGCAAGTACGCAAGTTGCTGCGCCGGCTACGCTTCAGCCGGTTGGAACCGTTGATCAAACGGGTACTTTGAGGTTTCGTTCGAGTCTGCAGGGCTGCAGAAATTGGTCGCCCGGTCGTCGGCCGGATCGATCGGTGCCAATCGCTGGCAGTCCATTTTCTGGAGTCAGGCAAAAGGCGCCCTCTGAATGGAAGCAACCTTCGGCAGTAATTCGTCGCGCAGTCAGCTGGTTCGCCAGTTGACGCTGGTCTTTTCCAGCCTGCTGTTGCTGATATTGCTACTGGGCCTGGTTTCCTTGTACCGCATCGCCGAGTCCCTTGACGCGCGCGAGCGAACACAGAGCCGTTTTCACGCCGAGTCGGCGCTGGCCCAGTTGCAGAAAAGTGAGCGCAACTACCTGGTTTCATATGCCGTGTGGCAGGCCGCCTACGAGCACCTGGCGGGCCGTGTGGACCGGCACTGGGCCTACGACGAGGATAACCTGGGCGAGACGCTCTACAGCACCGACGGCTATGAGGGCGTGTTCGTCCTGGATGATGACGGCACCCCCTACGCGATGCTCGAAGGGCGCCTCAGCGAACAGGGCTTCGAAGACTTCAGCGGCAGCCGCGCCCAGGTACTGCAACGGGCTCGGCAGGCGATGACGCAGGAGGACCAGGCTGCCTCCGGCTACCTGGTGTTCAACGGCCAACCGGCGCTGTTCACCGCAGCGGTCATTCGCCCGCCGTCGGCGCGGCCCTCCCTGCCGAATGCTGGCGCAGTACTGGTCTTCGTGCGGTTACTCAAGCCGAAGGTGCTCGGGCAACTGGGCCGCTCTGCGGGGCTGTCAGGCTTTGCCGTGGTGGCCGCGCCTCAGCTGCAGGCAGACCAGGGGCGTTTGCCGCTGGAGGACAGCGGCTTCGCGCTGACCTGGCAGATCGAACAGCCCGGGACCGACCTGCTCGAGACGGTATTGTTGCCCCTGGCCCTGGCATTGCTGATCATCGCCCTGGTCATGGCCCTGTGTGCTCGCTACGCCATGCGCGCCAGTGCCAGCATGGACCGCAGCCACCACGCGCTGGCTGCCTCGAAAGCTGCCCTGCAAGCCAGTGAAGCGCGCTTCAAGGCGGTGGCCGAAGCCGCCTCGGACTGGATCTGGGAAACCGATGCACAGCAGCACCTGACCTATCTCTCACCGCGTTTCACCGAACTGACCGGGCATCCCCTGGAGCGCTGGCTGCAACGCCCCATCAGCGATCTGTTCGACTGCGCTACCGGGCAGGTCGAGACCTGGCTGCATGGCCTGGCGGGCAGCGAGTCGACGGGCAGCCTGCGTTGCCAGTACCGCGATCACCACGAGCAACGGCGAGAGTGCCGGGTTGCCGCCAAGGCCATTATCGAACACAAGGTTTGCCAGGGTTTCCGCGGCACCTGCACGGACATCACCGACGAAGTGGCGGCCCATGCGCAGGTCCAGCACCTGTCGTTACACGATGCGCTCACCGGCCTGCCCAATCGCAACAAACTGTTCCGCTTCCTCGAGGATGCCGGGGTAGGGGAGCTGGCCTTGCTGATGCTCGACCTGGACAACTTCAAGCCGATCAATGACAGCCTCGGCCACCCGGCCGGGGACGCCGTGCTGATCGAAGTGGCGCGTCGGCTAGGGCAGGTGACCCGCGACACCGACCTGGTGGCACGCCTGGGCGGTGACGAGTTCGTCATCGTCCTGGCCCGGCCGGGCAAACATGATGACATGGACCGCTTCTGCGCGCGGGTCATCGAAAACCTCAAGCGCCCGATCACCCTCGAACAGCACAAGGTTCAGGTTGGGGTCAGCCTCGGGGTGGTGTTGTCCGCAGAGTATTCCGGTTCGCCCAGCGACCTGATCCGGTATGCCGATGTGGCCTTGTACAGCGCAAAACAGGCCGGCAAGCATACCTGGCGGTACTTCTCGGCACAGTTGAACTCGGCATTGCTGGAAAAGCGCGAGCTGGAGCGTGAACTGCGCGAAGGCATCGCCCGGGGTGAACTGCGCTTGCATTTCCAGCCGCGCTACAAGGTGGACGGGGTGACGGTGGCCTCTGCCGAGGCGCTGGTGCGCTGGCAACACCCGCGGCTCGGCTTGCTGCGGCCTGACCGCTTCATTGCCCTGGCCGAGGAGTCCGACCTGATCGTGCAACTGGGCAACTGGGTGCTCCAGGAGGCTTGCACCCTGGCGCGTGGCTGGCCGCTGGAGATCCTGGTGTCGGTCAACATGTCGCCGGCGCAGTTCAGCCGCAGCGACGTGGTGCGCGACGTGGCTGAAGCACTACGGCACACGGGCCTGCCTGCCCATCGCCTGGAGCTGGAGATTACCGAGAACGTCATGCTCAATGACGTAGAGGGTGCCCTGCAGACCATGAACGCATTGAAGGAGTTGGGGGTGCGCCTGAACATGGACGACTTCGGCACGGGCTATTCTTCCCTGGGCTATCTGCGCACCTACCCCTTCGACAGCATCAAGATCGACAAGCGTTTCGTCCAGTCGCTGGGCACCAGCAGCAGTGATCGCAGCGTGGTGCAGGCGATCATCAACCTGGGCAACGCGATGGGCATGACGGTCACCGCCGAGGGCGTGGAGACCGCAGAACAGCTGGCCTTGCTTTGCGACGACCAGTGCCATGAGGTGCAGGGTTACCTGCTTAGCCGGCCGGTGGAAAACCGGGCGTTGCTGCAACTGATGGGTGCCGACGAAGGTGTAGATCGTGGAGTGTCCTGACGGCCGCGTTCGCATGATTTAGCGTGCAGGCCCGCGTCGGACAGGGTGATATATCCGTGCCATCATCTTTGTCGTACACTCCGGCCACCGAGTTCACAAGGAGTGTGCACCATGCGTCCTGCCATCCGCCTGGCCCTGGTCTTGGCTGTGTTGCAGGTGCCGCTGGCCGTTGCCAGTGACGCACCAGGCGACCCGTTGCTGGACACGCCAACACGCAGCGATGCAGGCAGCGGGCAGAACGCCCGCGGCGTGCTGCGCGCGCGCGATCACGCGGTGCTGGCCAGTGAACTGGCCGGGCGCATCGTCGAGATGCCCTATGCAGAAGGCGAAGACTTCAAGAAGGGCAGCACCCTGGCGCGTTTCGATTGCGCTGCTTACCAGGCCCAGCTCAACGCCGCCCAGGCGGCAGTACGCGCTTCCCGGGAAGAACTCGAGCACAATCGGCAACTGGCCGCCCTCAAGTCGGTCGGCCGCTACGAGGTTTCCCTGGCCGAGGCCAGGCAGGCCCAAGCCCAGGCCGAAGCGCAGGTGTACCAGGTGCAGGTCAGGCGCTGCGTGGTCAATGCACCGTTCGATGGCCGTGTGGTGCAACGCCGTGCCCAGCCACACGAAAGCGTACCCAGCGGGGCGCCGCTGCTGGAAGTGGTGGACAACCGCTCGCTGGAGATCCAGTTGCTGGTGCCATCGAACTGGCTGGCACGTCTCAAGCCTGGCCAACCCTTCCAGTTCACCCCGGATGAAACCGGCCGACCACTGCAGGCGCAGGTCAAGCGCGTGGGCGCGCGGATCGACGAAGGCAGCCAGACCCTGCTGCTGATCGGCGAGCTGCCGCGAGACGCCCAAGGGCTGTTGGCGGGCATGAGCGGTACGGCCATTTTCCCGGCACAACCATGACGGCCGCCGCCAACGGCATGGCTGAGCATGCCTTCGCCCGGTTTCTGGGGCTGGAACGGCAGGCTCGCCAGGCTGCCAGCAGCGAGCAGTTGGCCTATGCCATGGTCAACGATGGCCAGGCGCTGTTCGGCTTTCGCCATGCCGCGCTATTGGTCGAAGGCAAGGTCCGGGCCCTGACCGGTATCAGCGTGGTGGAGAGCAATGCGCCGTTCGTGGCCTTTGTCGAGCGCGCCGCCAGGCAGTTGCAGGCCGCCGGTGCTGCTGATGCCGCCACAGCGGTCGACCCGGCGGTACTTGATGCGCAGGTGCGCGACGACTGGCAGGCTTTGTCTGCTGCGCAGGCCTTCTGGCTGCCATTGCACAACCGTGAAGGGCAAACCTTCGGCGGCCTGTGGCTGGCACGCGATAACCCGTTCAACGCTGCCGAGCAGGCCCTGCTGGTACACCTGGCCGAAACCTATGGCCATGCCTGGCAGGCCTTGCGCCCGGCGCGCCGCTGGCGCCTGCGCTGGCCACGGCGGCGCCTGCTGGCGCTTGTGGCGGTGGCCGTGGTGGTGCTGTGCATACCGGTACGTCAGGCAGTGCTGGCGCCCGCCGAGGTGGTGCCGCGCGGTGGCCAGGTGGTGGCCGCGCCGCTGGACGGGGTGATTGCCGAGTTCCGGGTCAAACCCAACCAGACGGTGACCGCCGGTGAACTGCTGGTGCGTTTCGACGACACCTCGCTCAAGGCGCAGGTGGATGTTGCCGAGCGTACCTTGGGGGTTGCCGAGGCCGAGCTCAAAGCCAGCACTCAGCGCGCCTTCTCCGATGCGGATTCCAGTGCGCGCCTCGACCTGCTCGCTGCGCGGGTGGAGCAGAAGCGCGCCGAGCTCGACTACGCTCGCCAGTTGCTGGCGCGCAGCGAAGTGCGCGCCGAGCGGGGTGGCATTGCCGTGTTCGCCGATGCCCAGCGCTGGACCGGCAAACCGGTGCAGACCGGCGAACGCTTGCTGCAACTGGCCGATCCCGCCAAGGCCGAGCTGCGCATGGAGTTGCCGGTGGGCGACGCCATCGCCTTGCAACCAGGGGCCGAGGTGGCGCTGTTCCTGGACAGCGATCCGTTGCACCGGCACCCCGCGCAGCTCGAGCGTGCCGCCTATGAAGCCCAGGCTACGGCTGCCGGGCAGTTGGCCTATCGGCTGGATGCGGCGTTCGTCGAGGCGCCGCCACGCATTGGCCTGCGTGGCACCGCCAAGCTGTATGGCGAGCGTGCGCCACTGGCCTATTACCTGCTGCGCCGCCCGCTGGCGGCCGCGCGCCAAGGGCTGGGCTGGTGATGCTGCCGGCCCTGCGAGCCGACCTGCAACTGTCGCCAGCGGCCCCGGCGCTGGACGGTTCAGCGCAATGGACCCTGGCCGACCCGCTGCGCGGTCGTTACTTCAAGCTCGGCGCAGCCGCGGTGCGCTTGTTGCACCACTGGGGCCTGGGCGATCCGCAGCAGGTACTGGCGGCAGCCAATGCCGAACCAGGCGCGCGACTGCAAGCCGACGAACTGGACACACTGCGAGGGTTCCTGGCTCAACATGACCTGCTGAGCGCGCAGGATGCCGACCAGCGTCAAAGCTACGCCAGCAAAGCCGCGGCCACCCGGCAGAGCGTCTGGAAGAAGGCGCTGCACCAGTACTTGTTCTTCCGTATCCCGTTGTGGCGTCCGGACGCTTTCCTCAATCGCACTTGGCCGCTGCTCGAACGCCATGCCGGCTGGCTGTTGCGCTTCGGTCTGCCCGCGTTGCTGGTACTCGGGCTATTCCTGATGGCCCGCGACTGGTCGCGGTTCATCGCTACCTTCCCGCACCTGTTCAGCCTGGGCGGCATGCTGGTCTTCGGCCTGGCCCTGGCCGTTGCCAAGCTTTGCCACGAGTTCGGCCATGCCTATATGGCCAAGCGGGCCGGCTGCCGGGTGCAGAGCATGGGGTTGGCCTTCATGGTGATGCTGCCGATGTTCTATACCGACGTCAGTGATGCCTGGCGGGTCAGTGATCGGCGCTCGCGGCTGCTGATCGATGCCGGGGGCATCTTCGCCGAACTGGTCCTGGCGGTGCTGGCCCTGCTGGCCTGGTCGCTGCTGCCCGATGGGCCGCTGCGCACGGCAGCGTTCATGCTCGCCAGCGCCACCTGGATCACTACCTTGCTGGTCAACCTCAACCCGTTCATGCGGTTCGACGGTTATTTCCTGGTCAGTGACCTGTGGGGCGTCGAGAACCTGCAGCAACGCGCCTTCGCCCTGTGCCGCTGGCGCCTGCGCGAGGCGCTGTTCGGCTACGGCGACGCAAAACCCGAGCCTTGGCCCGAAGGCATGCACAAGCGCCTGCTGGTGTGGGGTTATGGTGCCTGGTTGTGGCGTGCAGTGCTGTTCTTCGGTATCGCCCTGGCGGTGTACCACCTGTTTTTCAAGCTGCTGGGCATTTTCCTGATGCTGGTCGAACTGGCGTGGTTCATCGGCCTGCCAGTGTGCAAGGAGCTGCAGCAGTGGTGGCAGCGGCGCGGCCAGGCCCAGCCGCACAAGGCCTTGCGCAGTGGCCTTGGGTTGGTGCTGTTGCTGGCGCTGCTGGTCGTGCCGTGGCGCGGTGCGGTGGAAGTGCCGGCAATGCTCGAAGCGTCCCGCGTGAGTGCCTTGCACGCCCCATTGGCGGCGCGCTTGAAGCGTTTGCTGGTGGAGGATGGCCAGCAGGTCAGCCAGGGCCAATTGCTGCTGGAGCTGGAGTCGCCCGACCTGGATTCGCGCCAGGCGATCGTTCGCCGTGAAATTCAGATTCTCCAGTTGCTGCTGCGCCGGCAGTCCGGGCGCAGTGCCACCGCCGGCGACGCTGGCGTGCTCGAACAACAACTGGCCGAGGCGGTGGCGGAGTTCCGCGGCCTGGCCGCGCAGCGCCAACGGCTATTGTTGCGCGCCCCGTACGACGGGGTGGTGCGCGACCTGCCGGCCGGGCTGGCGGCCGGGCAATGGCTGAATACCGCCCAACCCTTGGGGCGTATCGTCGAGCCTGGGGTGCGCTTGCGCGGTTACCTGGCCGAGGCTGAATTGTGGCGAGTGGCGGCGGGCATCGAGGGCCGTTTCATTGCCGATGACCCATTGCGTGCGGCAGTGCCAGTGCGCCTGGAACAGGTCGATGCCACCGGGGCCACTTACCTGGAACTGGAAGCCTTGGCCTCTGATCGTCACGGCCCGATTGCCGTGCGCCGCGACAGCCAGCAGCGTGCGGAACCGCTGCACGCGCAGTACGGCGTATGGCTGAGCCCTGTGACAGCAACCGCCGAGGTTGCTCAGCCGCTACGCGGCGTGGTGGTGCTCGACGGTGCCCGCGAGTCGTTGCTGGAAGCAGCCTGGCGTCGGTTGGCCGCGCTGGGCGTGCGTGAGAGTGGTTTCTAGGACTGTTCAGCTGAAGGAGTGCCCATGCCCGAACTGCTTTTGCCACGCTGCGCTCGCCTCGACCTGGCCATCGACCTGCCGGCAGTGCTGACGGCATTGCAACGGGTAGCCAGCGATGCCTGGCAGCCTCACTTCAACAGCGGCTACCACCAGGGCGACTGGAGCGGCGTGGCCCTGGTGGCCGCCGAAGATGCCGTTGTGCCGCTTGCGCCCGGCCAGGGCGCTGCGCTGCGGTTGGCCTGGTGGCAGGAAGAAGCGGCCTGGCAGGCCCTGCTCGCGCCGTTTGCCAGCTCGCTGCGCGCTGCCCGTCTGCTGCGCCTGGGGGCGGGCGCGCGCATCCATGAGCACCGTGACCCGGACCTGGGCCGGCCTGGCGGCTGCCTGCGCTTGCATGTGCCGTTGCTCAGCCCGGCTGGCGTGGAATTTCTGGTCGATGACCTGCAAGTCCCCATGCGTCCAGGCGAGTGCTGGTTCATCGACCTGTCACGACCCCACCGGGTCGACAACCCAGGGCCAGGTGAGCGCATTCACCTGGTGCTCGATTGCCTGCCTGACCCGTGGCTGTTGAGCCTGATCGAAACTGGCCGTGCACAGACCCCAGGCTTGTGCCTGGGCCGGGCGGGGCAGGCGTTCGAAGCTTTTCGCCAGCAGGTGGCGCAGGACCCGGCCCTGGCCGCTCGCCTGCAGGCCCATCAGCAAGCCCAGGCCTTCGTGGCCGAGGCCATCAGCCTGGGCGCAAGCCTGGGGCTGGCATTTTCCGAGGCCGAAGTGCTCAGCGCCATGCGCCGGGGCCGGCAAGCATGGAGCGAGCAATGGCGAGCCTGATCAACACGGCTGATTTCCACGGTTGGCTGCCCATCCGCCTGTGGCGCAGAGACGGCGACTGGCGGGTGGACTGGTGCTGGTTCGCAGAGCGTCACCTGAGCAAGCCGTTTTTCCGTGACGAGGTCGAGCTGGCCCTGCGCCTGCCGTTCAACCAGGCGCTGCGCCGTGACAGTGATATCCAGGCGCTGCTTGACTGGCACGCACGCAGCCCGGGCCTGGCACCATCGGCGTTGCTGTTCCATGCCTCGCGTTGTGGCTCGACCCTGGTCGCGCAGTTGTTGGCCAGCCAGGCGCACAACATCGTGCTGTCCGAGCCACCCCCACTGGACAGCCTGTTACGCGCGCCGCTGCAGGATGCCACCGCCGCAGCTTGGCAGGGCGCGGCGCTGCAGGCGTTATTGTCCGCCTACGGCCAGCGCCGCCGGGGCGATGAGCGCCAGTTGCTGGTCAAGCTCGATGCCTGGAACGTGTTCGAGGCGCCCGTGCTGGCGGCGTTGTACCCCCAGGTGCCACGGCTGTTCCTGTACCGCGACCCGCTGGAGATTGTCGCCTCGCAGTTGCGTCAGGCGGGCATGCAACGGGTCCCGGGCCTGCTCGGGCCGTCGGCTTTCGATGTGCTGTTGCCGCAGGCCGGGGCCATGGGCGTGGTGGAATACACCTGCAGGATGGTCGGCGAAATCCTCAACGCAGGGCTGGCGTTGTGCCGGCAGCATGGCGGTATTGCGGTCAACTACAACGAATTGCCCGATGCGACCTGGGACCGGCTTGGCCCGCTGCTAGGGCTGGCACCCGGCGTTGAGCAAACCCTGCGCGAGGTGGCAGCCTTCGATGCCAAGCAACCGGCGATGACCTTCAGCGCCGACAGCCAGCGCAAACGCCAGGAAGCCAGCGAAGCGGTGCGCGAGGGTGTGCGCCGATGGGCCATGGAACCGTACAACGCCCTGGAAGCCCTGCGCTTGAGCCAGGCGCAGGCGCTGGCGGGGTGAGCCCTCGAACAACTGTTTGATAAAAGTGCATGGCGAGCCTGAAGGAGTGGTGGCGATTTGCCGTGGTGTTCGGCTACGCTGTTCCCGATATGCAGGGCAATCCACAGGATGTGCGCCCCTCACCAAGGGGCTGACTATTGCAAGGACGCGACACCATGGCCAGCTCCGAAGTGCACCTGCGCCCCATCACCGACGCCGACCAGGCGTTCTTGCGTACCCTCTACGGCACCACCCGGGCTGACGAAGTGGCCATGCTGCCGTGGGACCAGCCTGCCATCGAGGCGTTTCTCGACCAGCAGTTCCAGGCCCAGCACGCCCATTATCAGATGCACTTTGCCGACGCTGATTTCTCCATCATCGAAATCGCCGGTGAAGCGATCGGCCGCGCCTACCTGCTGTGGGCCGACAGCCATCTGCAAATCATCGATACAGCCTTGATGCCCGCCTGGCGAGGCCGGGGCATCGGCAGTGGGCTGATCCGGCAGTGGTTGGCCCGGGCCGATCGACAAGGCCTTGGCACCGGCCTGCACGTGACCTTGCACAATCCGGCGCTGCGCCTGTACCAGCGCCACGGTTTCGAAGTGGTTGGCGACAACGGCCTGTACCTGCAGATGCGCCGGCCGGCGCGCGCAGTTTTTCACGTCGACAGGCCTGCCTGACGATGCGCGTCATATTCCGCGGGGCTGTGTGGCCCGCTCTATAGCGTAGTGATAGGAGATCGGAAAATGAGTGAGCCATTCCTCGGTGAGATCAGGATGTTCGCGGGCAACTTCGCGCCGCGTGGCTGGGCGCAGTGCCAAGGGCAGCTGTTGAGCATCTCGCAGAACAGCGCACTGTTCGCCATCCTCGGCACCACCTACGGCGGCAATGGCCAGACCACGTTCGGCCTGCCAGACCTGCGCGGTCGCATGCCCGTAGGCGTGGGTACCGGGCCGGGGTTGCCGACCGTGGACCAGGGCGAAATGGCCGGGGTCAACCAGGTCAGCCTGCTGCCGCAGAACCTGCCGCCCATCACCGTGGCGATCCCCGCCAGCAAAGCCAATGTCGCCATTCCGGCGGTGGTCACCAATGCCAACCTCGCTGAGCCCACCACCGCCAGCGTGCTGGCCACACCTTACGACACTACCGGTTCGGGCGCGGCAGCGAGCATCTACTCCGATGCTGCCGCAAGCACCACCCTGAAGCCGTTCGATGCCAACATTCCGGCAGTGAACGTGATGGCCGGCGGCAGCTCGATACCTGTTCCGGTACAGGCGCCTTACCTGGGCATGAACTTCATCATTGCCCTGGAAGGCATCTTCCCGACCCGCAACTGATCCAGGGCGGGGCGGCATCGCGGGGCTGTTTGCGGCCCTGCGATGCCTGGGGGGCGATTACACGCACGCCGCTGCACGGGCACAACGACAGGAACAACCAGCTGCAAGGCTGAATGAGGTCGACATGGCATTCTGGAAACGCAACCGTTCGCACGCACAACCCACCGTTTCCGTGAACCGTCCGAGCCTTATCCAGGCGCTGGAACCGCGCATGATGTTTGACGCCTCGGTAGCCGTGGTCGCCGACCAAGGCGCCCAGGCCGTGGCAGCCGCAACGGCCAAGGCCCCCAGCGTGGCCAGCGATGCCAACAGCACGCAGGACACTGCAGCTGCTCACGACGCCGCCCCCGCCACGGCGCCGGCCACCACGGCTGCGGGCAGCCACGAAGTGGTGTTCGTCGACTCTGCCGTCAGTGACTACCAGAAGCTGATTGCCGGCCTTCCCGCAGGGGTCGAGGTGGTAGTGCTGGAAAACGGCAAGGATGGTTTCAAGCAGATTGCCGATTACCTCGATGGCCGTAGCGACGTGACCAGCATCGATATCATCAGCCACGGTGACAGTGGCTACGTCTACCTGGCCGGCAATGCCGTGTGGACCAACCAGCTGGCCAGCCATGCCAGCGACCTGGCGCGCATCGGCGCCAGCCTGGCAGACGGTGGTGATATTCGTTTCTTCGCCTGTAACACCGGCGCGGGCAGCGATGGCCAGCTATTCGTTGACCAGGTGGCGCAGCTCACCGGCGCCGATGTCGGCGCTTCGGCGAATGCCACCGGCAATCGCGCCGGCGAGGACTGGCAGCTGGAAACCGTCTCCGGGATGCTGGCGACAGATACCGGCGTGCAGCGCGGGGACCTGTCGGCGTTCACCACTTCGCTAGCGACCATTACCGTTACCGACACCGATGCATCCTCCACGGCGCTCAACGGCAAGGTGTCGCTGGCCGAGGCCATCCAGGCCGCCAACACGGATGCTGCGGTGGATGGCTCCAGCGCCGGCAGCGGCAGCGATATCATTGTCTTCCACCAATCGCTGAAGGGGCAGACCATCCGCTGGTCCACGGCTTCAGCGCTGCTGGTCACCAGCAACATCACCATCAACGGCGACGTCGACGGTGACGGCCAGGGCGATATCATCCTCAGCGGCGACGTCAACAACAACGGCTTGCGCGACTCAGTGGAATCGTCGGGCCTGCAGAGCAACACCAACGGTGCACTGACCGTGCGCAACCTGGATTTCCGCTATTTCTCCGGTAACCTGGCCGGCGGTGTGATCCGGGCCAGCTCGGGCTCGATCACCGTCGAAGACTCGAATTTCCAGGACAACGCCGGTGCCGTGATCAACTCGGCGACCACGCTGGGCTCCACGGTGATCGTGCGCAACACGACCATTCACGACAACGATGGCAGTATCGCCAACGCTACGGCCATGTCGTCGCTGGTGCGTCTGGGCGGGGCCAACAACCACGTGCTGGAAAACGTGGCGATCTACGACAACATCGGCGAATACGGTGCCACTGGCGTCGTCGCCGCTGGTGCGGTGATCGTGCTGAACAATACCGGCGGTTCGGTGAGCATCGTCAACAGCACCATCGTCAACAACAGCTTCAGCACCAGTACCGGCACGATCAGCTCGGCCGGCCTTGGCTGGTCGCCGGGCAGTGCTGGCACGGTGACGGTGCAGAACAGCATCCTTACCGGCAACACGGTCAATGGTGTCGCGCTGGATGCCGCCACCAACAACGGCGCCGGTGGCGGCTATACCAGCACCACCAACCTGATCGGCGTTTCGGTCGACTTCGTCAATGCTGCCGGCGGCGACTATCGCCTGGCCTCGACCGCCAGCAATGCCATCGACCAGGGCACTGCTGCCGGTGCCACGCTCACCGACCTGCGCGGCTTCGTCCGGCCGCGTGGCGCCGGGGTGGACATCGGTGCCTACGAGGTGCTGTATGCCGCGCCGCCCGTGGTCGACCTGGACACCACTAGCGGCGGTAACGACAGTACGGTGAACTTCACCGGCACACCGGTGGCGATCGTACCCAACCTCAGCCTCACCCAGACCGACGGCGACACCCAGGTCAGCGGCGCTACCCTGACCCTGAGCGGTGTGGTGGATGTCGGCAACGAAACCCTGTCGCTAAGTGCCGGGCAGATCGCCAGCGCCGCCAGCTTCGGCATCACGGTCAGCGGGTCGGGCAGCACGGTGTTGACGCTGAGCGGTGTCGCCACCCTGGCGCAATACCGCGCGGTGCTCGCTGCAGTGGCCTACGGCAACGCGGCCGTGGCCTACACCAGCGGTACCCGTAGCGTGGCGGTCAGCGTCAACGATGACATGGGCAGTACCAGCCGCACGGCCTCGGTGGTGGTGCAGCCACTCAACAGCGTGCCGGTGATCGGCAACCTCAATGGTGACGGTGTCACCTTCACCCAGGGCAGCGGCGCGGTGCTGATCGACAGCGGTGGCAATGCCACCGTCAGCGACAGCGATTCCGCCGACTTCGCCGGTGGCAACCTGACCGTGGCGATCAGCGCCAATGGCGTGGCCAGCGAGGATCTGCTGGGGCTGCGCAACCAGGGCACTGGCGCCGGGCAGATCGGTGTCAGTGGCAGCACGGTGAGCTATGGCGGGGTCACCATCGGCAGCTTGTCTGGCGGCACTGGCGGGGCCAACCTGGTGGTTACGTTCAACGCCAATGCCAATGCGGCGGCGGTGCAGGCGCTGGTGCGCAACCTCACCTACGAAAACAGCAATGCCGGCAACGCCATCGGCCAGGCCAGCCGCACCCTGAGCATCACCCTCAATGACGGTGACGGTGGCACATCCGCTGCAGCGGCGGTGCAAGTGGCGATCCAGGAAACCATTGCCCCGACCGCCACGATCAGCATCAGCGACACGGCCTTGAAAATCGGCGACACGGCCACCGTGACCATTACCTTCAGCGAGGCGGTGAGCGGCCTGACCCTCGCCGACCTGAGCGTGGCCAACGGCAGCCTGAGCGGTCTCGCCAGCGCTGACGGCGGTATCACCTGGACCGCGATCCTGACGCCGAGCAGCAATGTCAGTGATGCCAGCAACCTCATCACCCTGGACAACAGCGGGGTCAGCGACCTCGCCGGCAATGCCGGCAGCGGCACCACCGATTCGAACAACTATGCCATCGATACCCTGCGCCCGACCGCCACCATCGTGGTAGCCGACAGCGCCTTGCGGGCCGGCGAGACGTCGCTGGTCACCATCACCTTCAGCGAGGCGGTAAGCGGTTTCACCGTTGCCGACCTGAGCGTGGCCAACGGTAGCCTGAGCGGCCTCGCCAGCGCCGATGGTGGTATCACCTGGACCGCTACCCTGACCCCGGGCAGCAATGTCAGCGATACCAGCAACCTGATTACCCTGGATAACACCGGGGTGACCGACATGGCTGGCAATAGTGGCAGCGGCACCACCAGCTCCAACAACTACGCCATCGACACCCAGCGCCCGACCGCGACCATCGTGGTGGCTGACAGCGCCCTGCGCATCGGCGAGACCACCACCGTGACCATCACTTTCAGCGAGGCGGTAAGCGGTTTTACCCTTGCCGACCTCAGCGTGGCCAACGGCGCGTTGAGCGGGCTCGCCAGCGCGGACGGCGGCGTCACCTGGACCGCCACCCTGACGCCGGACAGCAGCGTCAGCGATACCAGCAACCTGATCACCCTGGATAACACCGGGGTGACCGATGCGGCTGGCAACAGCGGCAGCGGCACCACCAGCTCCAACAACTACGCCATCGACACCCAGCGCCCGACCGCGACCATCGTGGTGGCTGACAGTGCCCTGCGCATCGGCGAGACCACCACGGTGACCATCACCTTCAGCGAGGCGGTAAGCGCGTTTACCCTTGCCGACCTGAGCGTGGCCAACGGAACGTTGAGCGGGCTGGCCAGCGCCGACGGTGGTATCACCTGGACCGCGACCCTGACCCCGAGCAGCAATGTCAGTGATGCCAGCAACCTCGTCACGCTCGACAATACCGGGGTAATCGACGTGGCGGGCAATGTCGGCAGCGGCACGACAGACTCGAACAACTACGCCATCGACACCCAGCGCCCGACTGCTGTGATTACGGTCGCCGACACCACCCTCACGGTCGGCGAGACCACCACGGTCACCATCACCTTCAATGAAGCAGTGACCGGCTTGAGCACCGCCGACCTGACCGTGGCCAATGGCTCCCTCGGCGGGCTCAGCAGCACCGATGGCGGCGTCACCTGGACCGCCACCCTGACGCCTGCCAGCGGTATCAGCGACACCAGCAACCTCATCACCCTGGACAATACCGGTGTCGCCGACCTGGCCGGCAACGCGGGGGTGGGCAGCACTCAGTCAGCCAACTACATCGTCAACACCGTGGCCCCGACCGCCACTGTCGTGGTAGCCGACAACGCGCTGCGCGTGGGCGAGACCACGGTGGTCACCATCACCTTCAGCGAGGCAGTGAGTGGTTTCGACAACAGCGACCTGAGCGTGAGCAACGGCAGTTTGAGTGCCGTGAGCAGCAGCGATGGCGGCGTGACCTGGACGGCGACCTTTACCCCGGCGGCCAACGTCGAGGACGCCAGCAACCTCATCACCCTGGACAACAGCGGTGTGGTTGGTGCTGTCTCCGGCAACGCTGGGGTCGGCACCAGCGACTCCAACAACTACGCTATCGACACCCAGCGCCCGACGGCCAGCATCGTGGTTGCCGATAGCCAGCTGGGCATCGGCCAGACCAGCCTGGTGACCATCACCTTCAGCGAAGCGGTGAGCGGCTTCACGCTGGCCGATCTGACGGTGGCCAACGGCACCCTCGGCGGGCTGAGCAGCGTCGATGGCGGCATTACCTGGACCGCGACCCTGACGCCGACCAGCGGGATCACCGACACCAGCAACCTGATCAGCCTGGACAACAGCGGCGTGTCCGACGCGGCAGGCAACGCTGGCAGCGGCAGTACCGCTTCGAACAACTACAGCATCGATAGCCAGCGCCCGACTGCGACCATCGTGCTGGCCGACAGCGCGCTGCGTGCTGGCGAGACGACCCAGGTCACCATCACCTTCAGTGAAGCGGTGAACGGCCTCGACCTGGCCGACCTCACCGCGCAGAACGGCACCCTGGCCAACCTGGCCAGCAGCGACGGTGGCATCACCTGGACCGCAACCTTTACCCCTGCACTGGCGGTGCAGGATGCCAGCAACGTCATCAGCCTGAACAACAGCGGCATCGCCGACCTGGCCGGCAACGTCGGCACCGGCACCACTCAGTCGGCCAACTACACGGTCAACACCGTGCTGCCCAGCGCCACCATCGTGGTCGCCGACAGCGCCCTGCGTGCCGGCGAGACGAGCCTGGTGACCATCACCTTCAGCGAGGCAGTGAGCGGCTTCGACAACAGCGACCTGAGCGTGAGCAACGGCAGCTTGAGTGCCGTGAGCAGCAGCGATGGCGGCGTGACCTGGACGGCGACCTTCACCCCGGCGGCCAACGTCGAGGACGCCAGCAACCTGATCACCCTGAATAACAGCGGAGTGGTCGGCGCCTCTGGCAACGCCGGGGCCGGCACCACCGACTCCAACAACTATGCCATCGACACCCAGCGTCCGACGGCCAGCATCGTGGTTGCCGATAGTCAGCTGGGCATCGGCCAGACCAGCCTGGTGACCATCACCTTCAGCGAAGCGGTGAGCGGCTTCACGCTGGCCGATCTGACGGTGGCCAACGGCACACTCGGCGGGCTGAGCAGCGCCGATGGCGGCGTTACCTGGACCGCGACCCTGACGCCGACCAGCGGGATCACCGACACCAGCAACCTGATCAGCCTGGACAACAGCGGCGTGTCCGACGCGGCAGGCAACGCTGGCAGCGGCAGTACCGCTTCGAACAACTACAGCATCGATAGCCAGCGCCCGACTGCGACCATCGTGCTGGCCGACAGCGCGCTGCGTGCTGGCGAGACGACCCAGGTCACCATCACCTTCAGTGAAGCGGTGAACGGCCTAGACCTGGCCGACCTCACCGCGCAGAACGGCACCCTGGGCAACCTGGCCAGCAGCGACGGTGGCATCACCTGGACCGCAACCTTTACCCCGGCACTGGCGGTGCAGGATGCCAGCAACGTCATCAGCCTGAACAACAGCGGCATCGCCGACCTGGCCGGCAACGTCGGCACCGGCACCACCCAGTCGGCCAACTACACGGTCAACACCGTGCTGCCCAGCGCCACCATCGTGGTCGCCGACAGCGCCCTGCGTGCCGGCGAGACGAGCCTGGTGACCATCACCTTCAGCGAGGCGGTGAGCGGCTTCGACAACAGCGACCTGAGCGTGAGCAACGGCAGCTTGAGTGCCGTGAGCAGCAGCGATGGCGGCGTGACCTGGACGGCGACCTTCACCCCGGCGGCCAACGTCGAGGACGTCAGCAACCTGATCACCCTGAATAACAGCGGTGTGGTCGGCGCCTCTGGCAACGCCGGGGTCGGCACCACCGACTCCAACAACTATGCCATCGACACCCAGCGCCCGACGGCCAGCATCGTGGTTGCCGATAGCCAGCTGGGCGCCGGCCAGACCAGCCTGGTGACCATCACTTTCAACGAGGCGGTAAGCGGCCTGTCCCTGGCCCAGCTCCAGGCCGATAACGGCGTGCTGAGCGGCCTGGCCAGCAGCGATGGCGGTATCACCTGGACGGCCACCTTGACGCCGACCAGCGGCAGCCAGAGCAACGGCAACCGGGTGTACCTGGACTCCGGCCTGGTCACCGACGCCCAAGGCAACCACGGCGACGGCACGGCGCAGTCCAACGCCTATCTCGTCGATACCCGGGCGCCGAGCGTGACCAGCGTTGGCGGGCCGGTTGCCGGCGTGACCTACAATGCCGGCGATGCGTTGGTGTTCGTGGTCAATGCCAGTGAGGCGGTCGAGGTCAATGGCTCTCCACGGCTGCTGCTGGAGGTGGGCGGGCGCACGGTCTACGCCGAGCTGGTGGCCGGTGCGGGCACGGCGACACTGGTGTTCCAGTACATCGTCCAGGCCGGCGACAACGACAGCGATGGCATCAGCGTGACGGGCCTGGCGGCCAACGGTGCGAGCTTGACCGATGCACTGGGCAATGCCATGAACCTGACCTTGAACAACATTGCCGATATGCGCCAGGTGCTGGTCGACACCCAGGCACCGGCCGCGCTTGCCATCGTCACCCTCGACCCATCGCCAAGCAATGCACAGAGCGTGCGCTTTACCGTGACCTTCAGCGAACGCGTCAATGGCGTGGACCTGAGCGACTTCAGCCTGGCCAGCAGCGGTACCGCCAGCGGTACATTGAGCGGCCTGCGCCAGCTCGGCGAAGGTGTCTACGAAATCACCGTCAGTGGCGTGAGCGGCACCGGCACCTTGGGCCTGAACCTTGAGGCCAGCGGTACCGGCATCAGCGACGTCGCCGGCAACCTGCTCAGTGGCGGCCTGGTGGGCGCGGCCTACAGCATCGATCGCGACGCGCCCACTGTAAGCAGTGTCGGCGTGCCGGCTGGGGTCGCCTACAATGCCGGTGATGTGCTGACCTTCGTGGTCAATACCAGCGAAGCGGTCATCGTCGATGGCGTTCCACAGCTGGCCCTGGATATCGGCGGGCGTACGGTGTTTGCCGACTTCGTCGCCGGATCGGCGACCACCACGCTGGTGTTCCAGTACCGTATCCAGGCCGGCGACAACGATGCCGATGGCGTGCAGGTACTGGGCCTTTCGGCCAATGGTGCGAGCCTGCATGATGCGCTCGGCAATGCGCTGAATCCGGGGCTCAATGCCGTGGGGAACAGCGCCGGGGTGACGGTCGACACACGTCTGCCAAGCGTCGAGTCGATCGTTCCGGTGCCGCTTTCCACGCCTGGCAGCCAAGCGTTCACAGTGACCTTCAGCGAGGAGGTCAGGGGTGTCGACCTGGCTGATTTCCAGCTGCTCGCGACCGGCAGTGCCACCGGCACCTTGCAATCGCTGGTGCGTATCGACGGCCACACCTGGCAAGTCAATGTCGCTGCAGTGGCGGGTAGTGGCACGCTGGCACTGGCACTGAAAGCCGATGGCACCGGCATCAGCGACATTGCCGGGAATGCCTTGGTGGGCGGTTTCAGCGGCCAGGGCCAGCCATTGCCGTCCAGCGATGGCGACCCGGAGTACCGTGCCTATCCGCCTGCAAAACCGGGCCTTCCCGGCTCGACTGCAGCGGTGCACGCGCCGCTTGCAGTGCCGCTGCCGCCGTTCCAGTCGCCGCTGGTGCCGCAGCCATTGTTCGAGGTGCCGAGCCCGGGCGGTGGCTTGCCGACCGTTGGCGATATCTTCATTCGCAACGGTGCCTTGGCGCCGAGCTACCTGGCCCAGGTTTTCGTGGGGCAGCAGCATGCCCTTGGCGATGGTTCCGGCGCGGGCTTCCTCGGCTTCGGCGGCGGCGATGCCAATGTCTTCGGCGCCAGCAGCCTGGCCAATATCTTTGACAAGACGCTGCCGGATGATGGCGGCCAGTACGAGCTGAACGGGGGTAAACCGTGGCGCCAGGGCGCCGAGGCCGGGGCAGGCAAGGGCTTGTCCGGGGCACCGACCCTCAGCCAGCAATTGCAGGCATACAAGGACGCTGAGCAGCGCCAGGTCAGCCAGCTGGCCCAGGCGCTGGGACAGATCGAGGCAGCTACCCCTCAGGCGTGAACGTCGGCCATGAGGGGGCGACAAGACCAGAAAATCAAGCAATTTGCCGTGCCAAAGGGGGCGGAAGGGATGAGTAGAGCGTCAAGGATATTTGCGGTGAGCCTGTTGGCATTGGCGGTGACCGGCTGTGCCGTCAAGACCCAGCCGATCGAGCGCAGCGTCAGCGAGCAGCGGGCACGGCAGGATCTGGCCAGCATGTTCAAGGGCCAGGAGGCGCTGCAAGGCCCGCTGACACTGCACCAGGCGATGGCGCGGGCAGTCAAGTACAACCTGGAGGCTCGCCTGAAGGTCATGGAAGAAGCCCTGGCCCAGCGTCAGGTGGACCTGGCCACGTTCGACATGCTGCCCCGTATGGCGGCCTCCGCGGGCTATGCCGGGCGTAGCAACGTCAGCGCCTCCAGCAGCCGCAGCGTGCTGACCAATACCCAATCCCTGGAACCGTCGACTTCCCAGGACCGCGACCGGGACGTGGCCGACCTGACCATGGTCTGGAACGTGCTGGATTTCGGCGTCAGCTATGTCAGTGCCAAGCAGCAGGGCGACCAGCGCCTGATCGTGCAGGAGCGCCGTCGCAAGGTGGTACAGACCATCATCCAGGACGTGCGTTCGGCATACTGGCGGGCGGTGGCCGCCGAGCGCCTGCTCAAGCAGATCGACACCTTGATGGCGCGGGTCGAGCAGGCTCGCGACAACAGCCAGCGCATGGGCGACCAGCGTATCGGTGACCCGATCCAGGCGTTGACCTACCAGCGTTCGCTGATCGAGGCGACTCGCCAGCTGGAAGAGCAGCGCCGGGCCTTGTCGCTGGCCAAGACCGAACTGGGCGCGTTGATCAACCTGCCGCCGGGCAGTGAGCTGACCCTGGCGGAGAACACCGATTATGCCGTGCCCGAACTGAAGGTGGGCCTGGACAGCCTGGAACAGCAGGCCTTGGCATCGCGCCCGGAACTGCGCGAGCAGGACTACCAGGCGCGCATCAGCGCCGCCGAGGTGCGCAAATCGATGTTGCGCATGTTACCGGGCCTGGAGTTTTCCGCAGGTGGCCATTACGACAGCAACAGCTTCCTGACCAACCAGCACTGGGCCGACTATGGTGTGAAAATCACCTGGAACCTGTTCAATGTGCTGTCTGGCCCTGCCTCGATCGATATGGCCAAGGCCGGCGAGCAGGTGGTCGAGGCGCGCCGCCAGGCGATGTCGATGGCTATCCTGGCTCAGCTGTACGTGGCCAATGCCAACTTCAGCGAGGCCCGCCGGCAATTCGCCACAAGCCAGCAACTGGTCGCTCTCGACCAGCAGATCGTCGAGCAACTGCGCAACCGCCATCAGGCCGAAGGCATTGGCGAGCTGGAGCTGATCCAGGGCGAGCTGAACGCCTTGCAGGCAGATCTGCGCCGCGACCTGGCCTATGCCGAGCTGCGTAACAGCTATGGCCAACTGTTCGCCAGTGCCGGCCTTGATCCGCTACCGGCGACCTTGCCGTCCGGCGAGCTTGCCGACATCGCCCAGGCCCTGAGCAGCAGCGAAGCGCGCTGGCAGCAAGGGGACATCACGCCGGGGTCCTGAGCCTGGTCATCGAGCGGGCTGGGGTGACTGCTGCTCCAGCACCTGCTCGAGTGCCTGATGCAGTACATGATCCTGCACATAGCGCAGCAACTGCTGCTGCGATACCGCTGCTGCGACACCGGCAGTGTCTATTACCAACTCGGCGTGCAGCGGCGTCTCGTAAGGTGCATCGATGCCGGTGAACCCCCGCAGTTCGCCGGCCCGTGCCCGTCGATACAGCCCCTTGGGGTCACGTGCCTCGCAGGTTGCCAGGTCGGCGCTGACATGCACCTCATGGAACTCCGTTTTGCAGGCCTTGCGCGCGGCGGCACGATCGGCGCGATAGGGTGAAATGAGCGCGGCGATGCAGATCAGGCCGGCATCGGCGAACAACGCGGCCACCTCGCCGGCACGGCGGATGTTTTCATGCCGGTCGGCGGGGGAGAAGCCAAGATCGGCGTTCAGGCCGGTGCGCAGGGCATCGCCATCGAGGACATAACTGGCGTGTCCCTGGGCGTTCAGGCATTGGGCCAGGGCGACGGCCAGGGTCGACTTGCCGGCACCGGATAGCCCGGTCAACCAGATGACTGCACCACGTCGGCTTGGCTGTGGATGTTGCTCGCTTCCTGCGCTGTGCACGTCGAACCCTCCGGGTAGAAAGGCCGAGTGTACTGCGCTGTAGCGGGTGGTGTCAGTCTATGCTTGAGGGGTAGGGTGGTAGCGGGGCGCTGATCGGGCAGGGAAGTGGCATTGTCCGGTCCAAGCGCGGTGGCGTGTCAGCGTGTGGGTTGTTGGAAGGCCCGATGGCCGACCTCACCTAGTACAGATGCTGATGCTGATGCTGGATGCCTCTGATGCCTCTGCTTTTGATCTGGCTTCTAAGCGCGCGATAGTTCAGGCGCCGCCGAATGCGACTTCAGGAGGCCGAGCGAAGGCCTTGCTCCCGGGAGGACGCGCTGCAGGCCCCATCCATGGGGCCTCAGCGCTTGACGGGCATCCATGCCCGTCACCTCCCTCCGCAAGGCCTGCGTTCGGCCTCCTGAAGTCGCGAAGATCAAGATCAAGATCAAGATCAAGATCAAGAGCTTCTGCCGGCGATGGTCGGTGGTTCTGCTATCCCTTTGCCAGGATCAGGTCACCACCTGATAGCACGGTACATACGCGGCGCCGCCAGGCAGCTTCATCCGATGCTGGTCGACGAAGGCCTGCAACAGCCGGCCCAGAGGATCCAGCACGGCCTGGTCGCCACGGATCTGATACGGCCCGTGCTCCTCGATCAGGCGAATTCCCTTGTCCTTCACGTTGCCCGCAACAATGCCCGAGAAAGCCCGGCGCAGGTTGGCGGCCAGTTCATGCGCAGGCAGATCGCGCCGCAGGTCCAGGTCCGCCATGGCCTGGTGGGTCGGGTCGAACGGGCGCTGGAAGCTTTCCTCGATCTTCAGGAGCCAGTTGAAATGGAAGGCATCGTTGCGCTCACGGCGGAACTGCTTGACCTCCTTGAGCCCTTCGACCATGTGCCGGGCAACTTCCGCCGGATCGTCGATGATGATCTGGTACAGGCGATGCGCCGCTTCACCGAGGGTAGCGCCGACGAACGCGTGCAATTGCTGCAGGTACGGCTCGGCGCTGCGCGGGCCGGTGAGTACCACCGGGAACGGCAGGTCCTGGTTGTCCGGATGCATCAGGATGCCCAGCAGGTAGAGGAATTCCTCGGCCGTACCAGCACCGCCCGGGAAGATGATGATGCCGTGGCCGACACGGACGAAGGCTTCCAGACGCTTCTCGATATCCGGCAGGATCACCAGTTCGTTGACGATCGGATTGGGCGCCTCGGCGGCGATGATGCCAGGCTCGGTAAGGCCCAGGTAGCGGCTGCCATGCATGCGCTGCTTGGCGTGGGCAATGGTTGCCCCCTTCATCGGGCCCTTCATCACGCCCGGGCCGCAGCCGGTGCACACGTCCAGTTTGCGCAGGCCCAGTTCGTGGCCGACCTTCTTGGTGTACTGGTATTCCTCGCTGCTGATCGAATGGCCGCCCCAGCACACCACCATCTTCGGTTCCACGCCCGGACGCAGGGTGCGGGCATTGCGCAGCAGGTGGAATACGTAGTCGGTGATGCCCTGGGAGCTTTCCAGGTCGATGCGCTGGCTGGCCAGCTCGCTTTCGGTGTAGACGATGTCGCGCAGGGCGCTGAACAGCATTTCACGGGTACTGGCGATCATTTCGCCATCGACGAAGGCGTCGGCTGGGGCGTTCAGCAACTCCAGGCGCACGCCACGGTCCTGCTGGTGGATACGTACCTCGAAGTCCTGGTAGGCCTCGAGGATGGTCTTGGCATTGTCGACATGGGCGCCGGTGTTGAGAATGGCCAGGGCGCACTGGCGGAACAAGGTGTAAAGGCTACCGGTACCGACTTCACTCAGCTGCTGCACTTCACGTTGTGACAGCGTCTCCAGGCTGCCTTTGGGGCTGACGGATGCATTGATGACATGGCGTTGAGGCATCTAAGTCTTTCCTGTGCGGGTAAAACATCCTTCTTTGACAACACCATACCGAGAAATGTGGGCGGCAACGAGGGGGAGGCTAAAAAAGCTTGAGACCCGTTGGCCTTTCGCGGGTAAACCCGCTTCCAAAAGGATTGCGCTGAACCTGAGGGCGCGGGTTACCCGCGAACAAGCCAACCAGGTTTCACCTCATCCCAGCAGCCTCTGTACGCCGAGGGTTATCGCCAGCCCGCCGCCGATCAGCCACAGGTTCAGGAGCGCCCCGGTGGCCAGCGCTCGCGGCCCGGCCTGGCGAATCTGGCTGAAGCGCGTTTCCATCCCCAACGCAGTCATGGCCATGGTCAGGGCGAAGGTATCCAGGCTGTTGAGCGCCTGCGTCACGCTGCCCGGCAGCACCTGCAGCGAATTCACCAGCACCAGCGCCAGGAAGCCGAGGGCGAACCAGGGCATGGCGATGCGCCCGTTGCCTTGTGCCTGGCCTGGCTGGCGTGCACGGCTGATCCACCACCCGGCCAGCAACAGCACGGGCACCAGCAGCATGACCCGGGTCATCTTGACGATCGTGGCGATATGCGTGGTATCGGCGCTGATGTTGCTGGCTGCGCCAACCACTTGCGCCACTTCGTGCAGGGTGCCGCCGAGAAACAGGCCAGCGCCCAGGGTGTCCAGGTGCAGCCAACCGGCGTTGATCGCCAACGGGTAGAGGAACATCGACAGGGTGCCGAACAGCACGACACTTCCGACCGCCATGGCGCTCTTGTGCGGGGCGCTGCGCAGGGCCGACTCGAATGCCAGTACCGCAGCGGCGCCGCAGATCGCGCTGCCGGCAGCGGTCAGCAAGGCCGTATCGCGGTCCAGCTTGAATACCTTCATGCCGCACCACAAGCCGAGCAGCAGGGTACTGCCTACCACCAGCACGGATACGATGAGCCCCGACCAGCCGACTTCGGCTATTTCCTGCAGGCTGATGCGCAGGCCGAAGAAGGCAACGGCAATGCGCAGCAGGCTGCGAGCGGAAAAGTTGATGCCTGCCGCCCAGCTCGCGGGTACTCCGTCACGCAGCGCGTTGGCATACAGCGCCCCGGCGACGATACCGACGATCAGCGGGCTGATACCCAGGTTGGCGATGGCCGGCAAGGCGGCCAACTGGGTGACTGCCAGCGCGAACAGCGCGACGAACAGGATGCCATTGAGCCGCCCACGGGTGGAGAGGGTGGGTGCAACAGCAGGGTTGGACGGAACCGTGGCCATGTGAGTCCTCCGCAAAGGTGTTTCGACAGGGCCTACGTTAATCTGGTTATAAGCTTATAAAAAATCGTAATTGGGGATGGCAAATATCCGTATAGCTGATATTTTCTGTTCATGACCCCGGAACAACTGATAACGTTCGCTACCGTCGCCGAGCATGGCAACATCAGCCATGCGGCTCAGGCGCTGCACCTCTCGCAACCGGCAGTGTCAGGCCAGCTGAAACTGCTCCAGGAGACCTTTGGCGAGCCCCTCTACCAACGCGCCGGCCGCGGCGTGCGGCTGACTGCGGCCGGTGAACAGTTGCTGGCCTATGCCGAGCGCCTGCGCGAAACCTTCCGCCAGGCCCAGACGCTGCGCGAGGCCATGCGCGGGCTGGAACGTGGGACCCTGCGCATCGGCGCGAGTACCACACCGGCCAGCTACCTGCTGCCGTATCTGATTGCCGATTTCCATGCCCGCTATCCGCAGGTGCAGGTAAGCACCTCTCATGGCAATACGGCGGAAATCGTCGCTGCGCTGGACAGCATGGATATCGCCCTGATCGAAGGGCCCCCGGGGCAGGAGCTGCCATTGGGCACGGCAGTGACGGCGTGGCGCCAAGACGAGATCGTTGCCATCGTGCCGCGCGGGCATCCGCTGGCTGGCAGCCACCAGCAGACGCTGGCCGCGTTGGGGGCTTACCCGCTGGTGTTGCGCGAAAGCGGCTCGGGCGTGCGGCAGATCGTCGAGCGGGCCTTTGCCCGCAGTGGCGTGGCCATGCGCGTGGCGCTGGAGATTGCCGGGGTGGAAGGGGTGAAAGAGGCGGTGCGGGCCGGGATGGGCATCGGTTTCGTGTCGGCGATGTCGATCCGCCACGAAGACGGTGCGCTACGCCGGTTGCAGGTTGCGCCGCAGGCGCTGGTGCGGCGGTTTTCCATCCTGCTGCCACATGCCGCGACGCCGTCGCGGGCGGCGGCGCGGTTTCTGGAATTGTGTGTCGGCCTGCAGGAGGTCGATTGACAGTACTGGCCTGTTCGCGGTGCAGGTGCCCTCAGTTCACCTGAAAGACATGTTTCAGATAAGCCACGAAGTTTTCATCCCGGCACTGGGTCTTGCCCGGGCTGTCGGAGATCTTCGCTACCGGCGCGCCGTTGCACGCGGTCATCTTGATCACGATATTCATCGGTTCCACACCTGGAATATCGCAGGTCAGCCGCGTACCAATGCCAAAGCTCACATTGATCCGCTCATGCAGCGCCCGGTACAGCCCCAGTGCCTTGGCGAAATCCAGGCCATCGGAAAAGATCAGCGTCTTGCTCTTCGGGTCGATGCCCAGCCGCTCATAGTGGGCAATGGCTTTTTCCGCCCAGGCCAGCGGGTCGCCCGAGTCATGCCGCAGGCCATCGAACAGCTTGGCAAAGTACAGGTCGAAATCGCCGAGGAACGCGTCCATGGTGATGCAATCGGTCAGGGCGATGCCGAGTAACCCGCGGTATTCCCGCACCCAGCATTCCAGCGCGGCAGCCTGGCTGTCGACCAGCCGTGGGCCGAGCTGCTGGTGGGACATGAACCATTCGTGGGCCATGGTGCCGATCGGCTTGAGCTGGAACTCCCGGGCCAGGTGTACGTTGCTGGTACCGACAAAGCGGCCTGGGAAGTCACGCTTGAGAATGTGCACCACCTCTTCCTGCACCCGATAGGAAAAGCGCCGCCGGGTACCGAAATCGGCCAGTTGGAAGCCGGCCAGTTCTTCGTTGCTGGCCTCGGCCTTGAGCCAGTCGAGTTTCTGGTACAAGCGCTCGCGAACCTGCTCGATCACCACCTCGCGATAGCGGTAGCGGTTGCGCACCTCGCTGATGATCGCCAGCAGCGGGATCTCGTAGAGAATCACGTGCAGCCATGGCCCACGCACGCGGATCGCCAGTTGCCCGGCATCATCCAGGTACACCTGCACATAGCGCAGGTTGAAGCGGAACAGGCTGAGAAAGCGGATGAAATCCGCCTTGATGAAGGGGATTTTCTCCAGGTAGGCGAGTTGGTCGTGGGTGACGCTGACCTCGGCCAGTTGTTCCACCTGGTAGCGGATTTCTGCCAGGTAGGGGGCGAGGTTCTCGTTATTGCGGCAGCGGAACTCCCACTCCACCTCGGCGTTGGGGTAGTTGTGCAGCACTGCCTGCATCATGGTGATCTTGTAGAAGTCGGTATCCAGCAGGTTCTGGATGATACGCGGACCGAAAACGCTATCGCTCATGGGCGGTCTTCCTTGATTCGGGCAAGCTGGTGGTCGAGTGCCGCTGCGTCCCCACAGAGGATCACGCCCTCGGCGGCCAGCGCACCACACGCCTCGATCGCCCCCGCCTGGGTGAGCGCGCGGCAGGCGGGCAGGTACAGCAGTACCTGGAAGCCGGCCTGGCGCAGTTGCCGGGCGGTGGTCCTGACGCAGTAGTCCAGGGCCAGGCCGCCGACGATCACCGCACCCACCTGGTTTACCTTGAGGTACTCGATCACCCCGGTGGAACGGCGCTCGGCCAGGTCGTGGTAACAGGCACCGTAGGGGTGCAGGTCGGGCTCGACGCCTTTCCAGACGAAGTAATCATAATCGATGGGGGCGGGCAGGCCGGGCAGCAGTTCGAAACCCGGAGTGCCGGGTACGCAGTGGCTGACCCAGGTCAGGTCGGCATCGGCCAGTGGCAGCGGCTGCAACATGTCGGCGTGGTCGGCGACCACCCAGGCGGCGTTGGCCGGGTGGGCGTCCTTGCTGCCCAGGCGCAGGTCGGCGCGCTGCGCCATGGCATTGAGATCCGCCACGATTTCGTCACCTTCGGGCACGGGTAGCTCTTGCGGGGCGTTGGCGGTGAAGCCATTTTGCGCGTCGACATCGAAGCTGGCGATCTTCATGACGGTACTCCTTGTTGAGGGGTGGCTATATAATTCACCTGGTGTAATAAGTGTGTCAAGCGCTATTTGCTTTAAGGCTAACGCTTGTATTACTTAACGTCTCTGGTGGAATATGGGCGTATTCCCGAGCGGAGCCATCCCGTGAGTAGCACCGAAGTCCTGGCCAGCGTCGATATCATCGCCCTGCGCATGGCCCCTGAAGCGCAGCATCTGCAAGTGTTGTTGCACCGTCGTGAGCGAGAACCGCATGCCGGCCAATGGGCCTTGCCCGGGGTCATCGTCAATGGCCGAACCCCTGATACCAGCCTGGAAGGCGCTGCCGACCGGGCCCTGCGCGAAAAGGCCAAGGTATTGCCGCGTTACCTGGAACAGGTGGGTACCGAAGGCAATGCCTTTCGTGACCCCAGGGGCTGGTCGCTGAGCACTTTCTACCTGGCGCTGCTCGACCCGCAACAGCAGGTCGAGGGCGAGCAGCTGGCGTTCTTCGATCTGGACAGCGTGCTGGAGCGCAAGGTGCTGCTGCCGTTCGACCATAACCTGCTGGTCGGCCGCGCCCGCGAGCGCCTTGCCGCGAAGACGGTGTACAGCAGCTTGCCGCTTTACCTGCTGGCAGAGAAATTCACCGTGCTGGATGCGCTGGGGGCCGTGCAGGCCTGCCTGGGGCAGGCGGTGAACAACACCTCGCTGCGCAAGCGGCTGGAGCGCTTGCGCGAGCTGGGGTGGGTGAGGGATACCGGGGAGAAGAACCAGCCGCGGCTGGGGCGGCCGCAGCAGTTGTATGCCTATACGCCGCAGGGTGAGCGGGCGTTCATGTTCGACCGTAGCCTGTTGCCCGAGGGCGCCTGACTGGCTTGCCGCTCACCCCTTGATGCCTGATCGAGCGCAGCAGAGGTCAATGGCCCATGGCTACCTTGGCGCCGGCCTGGCGACGACGGTAGGCGCTGTCGCGGCTGGCCAGCCACCAGTAAAGCGGCGAAGTGATCGCCAGGCCCACCAGCCACGACAAGTCTGCGCCGTTGATGTGCTCGGCAATCGGCCCGACATACAGCGGCGTGTTCATGAACGGGATCTGCACCACGATGCCCACCGCATAGGCAACCAGCGCCTGCGGGTTGTAACGCCCGTAGATACCACCATCGACCTGGAAGATCGACTGGATGTCGTAGTCACCCTTGTGAATGGCGTAGAAGTCGATCAGGTTGATCGCGGTCCACGGTACCAGTACCACCAGCAGCACCAGCACCATGTCGACGAAATGGCCGATGAAGTCTGCCGAGGCGAACACCGCCACCACGCAGCAGGCGCTCAGCACCACCAGCGACAGCACCGCGCGGCTGTTGGCGGTGGGGATCCAGCGGTAGGCAAAGGTTTGCACCAGGGTGATGATCGACAGCACCGCACCATACAGGTTGAGGGCGTTGTGGCTGATCACGCTGAGCAGGAACAGCACCAGCATGATCGGCCCCAGGGTACCGGTGGCCAGCTTGACGGCGTCCATGGTGTCCATGCCGGCCGGGAGCGCCAGCACCGCCACCGCGCCGAAGATGAACGACAGGCTCGAACCCAACGCGGAACCCAGGTAGGTGGTCCAGAACGTGGCGCTGACCTTGACGTCGGCCGGCAGGTAACGTGAATAGTCCGACACGTATGGGGCGAAGGCGATCTGCCACAACGCTGCCAGCGACACGGTGGCCAGCCAGCCGGCCAGGTTGAAGCCGCCGCGGGTAAGGAAGTCGTCGCTTTGCACATGGCTGAAGATGTAGCCGAAGCCGACCACGATACCGATCCCCAGTACCCAGGTACCGATACGGTTGAGCACGTGGATGAAGCGGTAGCCGATGATGCCGATGATGCCCGAGCCCAGTGCACCGATGACGATGCCCACCGGCACGGGCACGGCATCGACCACACCGTGCAGCGACTTGCCGGCAAGGACGATATTGGAGGCGAAGAAGCCGATGTACATGACCCCGGCGATCACCACGACCAGCAGTGCGCCCAGCGAGCCGAACTGGGCGCGGCTCTGGATCATCTGCGGGATGCCCATCTGCGGGCCCTGGGCCGAGTGCAGCGCCATCAGCACACCGCCAAGCAGATGGCCGACCAGGATGGCGACCACGCCCCACAGCAGGTTCAGGTGGAACAGCTGCACGCCCAATGCCCCGGTAACGATGGGCAGCGGCGCGATGTTGCCGCCGAACCACAGGGTGAACAGATCCCTTACCTTTCCATGGCGGTCTTGCGGGGGCACGTAGCCGATCGTGTGTTTTTCTATCAGGGGTGCCGAATTGGCTGCACTGGTCATGACTGACTCCAAGGCAAGGTGGGGCATTGGGAACTGCCCGGGGGCGTGCCGGCGAAGGGCGACGCGTTCTTGTTGGAGCGATGATGCGGGGCGCGGGGATAACGAGAAATTAGTAAATATGTGCCCATAAACCTTAAAAAACCTAAGGCTGACAAAAGCTTAAGCGGGGGACGGCAGCAAGAAGGATGCCAGTGGGCGGGAGGGCCTGGAGTAGACGGGGCGGGCTGCTGGCGGGCGGTTTGCGCTGGGCTGTGGTGGTGCGCTGTGCACCTTGGCGGGGCAGCTGGAACGGTCGCCTGAACTGGCCATTTTGCCGGTGGACCTGCTCTCACAGGTGCTGCGCAGCGTCATGGGCTGGTGAAGGGACGCCGGCAGTCGAAGCAAACCGCTACATCGGCAACAAGCGATCCTGAATCACCTCTTTCATCACCAGGGTCGAACTCAACCGCTTCACATTGGGAATGCTGGTCAGCTGCTCGTCGTACAGCTTCTGGAATGCCGGCAAGTCCCTGGCCACCACATGTAGCAGGTAATCCGGGTCGCCGAACAGCCGCTGTGCTTCGACGATCTGCGGGATCTCGGCCAAGGCGGCTTCAAAGTCCGCCACCGGCTGGCGGGTGACTTCGCGCAGGGTCACGAATACCAGGGCGGCAAAATTCAGGCCCAGCGCACTGGGCGCCAACCGGGCGTGATAGCCAAGAATGGCGCCGTTTTCCTCCAGTGCCTTCAAACGCCGATGGCAAGGCGACAGGCTGAGGCCGACGCGGTCGGCCAGCTCAGTCACCGACAACCGACCGTCTTTTTGCAGCTCGGCAAGGATTTTTCGATCGATCCTGTCCATTGAGAAGAATCTTCCAGTAACTGAAGGCAGGGAGGGAATATACGAAAGAAAATGCCGCAACGGAATACGTAATCTTTTGCTCATCCCAAAGCAGTGGAAGAAGGAAGATTCAAGTGGCTCTCAGTGTTCTGGCGGCGTTCTGGGCCGTGTCGATGCTGTTTGTGATAACCCCTGGCGCGGACTGGGCCTATGCCATTTCGGCGGGCATGCGCGGGCGCTGGGTGATGCCTGCGGTAGCGGGGATGCTGTCGGGGCATTGCCTGGCGACCCTGGTAGTGGCAGCCGGCGTAGGCAGCCTGCTGGCGGGCCACCCGCTGGCGCTGACCTTGCTGACCCTGGCAGGGTGCAGCTACCTGCTGTGGCTGGGTGGCAACCTGCTGCTGAGCCCGGCATTGCCGGCGGCCGGGCAGGGCGGCGCGGGGGATTCGGGGTCGCGCTGGGCGTTCAAGGGGTTTTGTGTCAGTGGCCTGAACCCGAAAGTGTTCCTGCTGTTCCTGGCCCTGCTGCCGCAATTCACCGACCCGCAGTCGAGTTGGCCGGTGCCGGTGCAGATACTGCTGCTGGGGCTGGTGCACCTGTGCAGTTCGCTGGTGATCTATTCGCTGGTCGGCTATGGCGCCAAGGCCGTGCTCAGCACCCGACCGCAGGCGGCGAAGCTGGTCGGGCGGGTTTCCGGCGTGGCGATGATCACGGTGGCCGTGGGCTTGATTGCCGCGCAACTGGGGTGAGGCTGGAGCAGACGACAGGCGTGGCCTCGGATAAACTCGCAGCACATCAACGCACAACCAGGACGTGCCCATGCCCGACACCGCGCAACTGCTCACCTTCGCTCTGATCTGCCTGGGCATGGTCCTGACCCCGGGGCCGAACATGATCTACCTGATCTCCCGCTCGATCTGCCAGGGCCGCAAGGCCGGGTTGATCTCGCTGGGCGGTGTGGCCCTGGGCTTCGTCATCTACATGGTCTGCGCCGCCCTGGGGATCACTGCCCTGGTGATGGCGGTGCCCTTGGCCTACGATGCGCTGCGCATCGGCGGCGCGCTGTACCTGTTGTACCTGGCCTGGCAGGCGCTGCGCCCTGGCGGCCGTTCACCCTTCCAGGTTCGCGACCTGCCTGCCGACAGCCCGCGGCGGCTGTTCACCATGGGCTTTGCCACCAGCCTGCTCAACCCCAAGATCGCCGTGATGTACCTGTCGCTGATGCCGCAGTTCATCGAGCCGGGCCATGGCAGCGTGCTGTTGCAGTCGCTGGTGCTGGGTTCCACGCAGATCACCATCAGCGTCACGGTGAATGCCCTGATCGCGATCATGGCCGGGTCGATCGCGGTGTTCCTGGCCGGGCGCCCATCGTGGCAGCAGCTACAACGCTGGCTGATGGGCACGGTGCTGGCGGGCCTGGCCGTGCGCATGCTGGCTGAGGGGCGGCGCTGAGCGTGAGCCTGCGGATGGCTGGGGATGAGAGGGCGGCACAGGCTAGGGTCTGTGTGAAAAGTCTTGAGACGAAGGTCAGGCAAGGCGAAAACAGCCGAGGAAGCGGAGTTTACGGGTTGTAAATGAGCATTCCGAGGCTGTTTTCAACGCAGCATCACCGAGTATCAAGGCTTTTCACACAGAGCCTAGCGAATGAAATGCACCTTGCCGGTGTCGTCATTGCCCATGTAGATGCCGTACACCCCAGCTTGCCGCTCGAGAATGTAGCGCTCCAGAATCTGCCGGATCGCCGGGTAGTAGATGTCGTCCCAGGGGATATCGTCGGGCTCGAAGAACTTGCAGGCCAGTGTTTCCGCCCCGTATTGCCCGGTTTCCTCGGTGGCGATGGCGCGGAAGATGATGTACACCTCGCTGATCTTCGGCACGCTGAAGATCGAGTACGGCGAGACGATCTCGGCGCGTACGCCGGTTTCTTCCCAGACTTCGCGCAAGGCTGCCTGTTCGGTAGTCTCGCCGGCCTCCATGAAGCCGGCGGGCAAGGTCCAGGTGCCCGGGCGCGGCGGGATGGCGCGCTGGCATAGCAGGTATTTGCCATCGCGCTCGATGATGCAGCCGGCGATGATCTTCGGGTTGATGTAGTGGATGTAGCCGCAGCCGGTGCAGTGCAGGCGTTCGTGGGTGTCGCCTGTGGGAACGCCCCGGGCCAGTTCCGTGGTGCAGTGTGGGCAGTAGCGCGGGGCGTTGGGCATGGTCAGCGGCCTATGCGGGGTTCCTTGAGGGGCAGGGGCTCGACGATATCGCGCACCTTGGTATTGTCATCCTGCTTCTGGCGCAGGTAGTCCAGGGCGACCTTGGCCGCGGCGCGGACGTGATCGACCGAGGCCTGGTGGGCTGCCAGCGGGTCGCCGCTCTTGATCGCCTCGACGATCTTTTCCATTTCCCGGTTGCTGGCGCCGCGGCGGTTTTCCTGCGATACCGAGGTGGCGCGCAGGTAGCTGATGCGCGCCTGCAGCTGGCGCAACTGCTGGGCTGCCACCTGGTTGCCGGAGCCCTCCAGCAGTACATCGTAGAAGCCTTGTACCGAATCCAGCACCTGTTGCAGCTCGCCTTCTTCGAGGGCCTCGCGGTTGACTTCCAGTGCGCGCTCCAGGGCGCGGATGTCCTTGGCCTTGGCATTGAGGGTGAACAGTTGCACGATCAGGCCTTCGAGCACGCAGCGCAGTTCATAGATGTCGCGGGCGTCTTCGAGGGTGATGATGGCCACGCGCGGGCCCTTGGCGTCGGCGAACTCCACCAGGCCTTCCGACTCCAGGTGGCGCAGGGCTTCACGCACCGAGGTGCGGCTGACGCCGAGGCGGTCGCAGAGGTCGCGTTCGACCAGGCGGTCGCCTGGCAGCAGGTGGAAGTTCATGATCGCGCCGCGCAGCTTGTCGAGCACGATTTCGCGCAGGGTAACGGGGTTGCGGTTGACCTTGAAACTGTCGTCGAGTGGCTGGCGTTTCATCGAGTGCGCTCTGAAAGAGGCTGCCCGACCGCAACTGCAACAGCACCACGAACCTCGGGTGCTCCTTGCAAGGGTTCGAACAGCCCGGTGTTAACGGGTTGACTCCGCATCGGCTTCAGCGAACGCTTCGCGGGCCAGGCGGAAGCTGTCCACCGCCGCGGGCACGCCGCAATAAATGCCGACCTGGAGCAGGATCTCGCGAATCTGCTCACGGCTCAGGCCATTACGCAAGGCGCCGCGAATGTGCAGCTTGAGCTCGTGGGGCCGGTTGAGCGCGGAAATCATGGCCAAGTTTATCATGCTGCGCTCTTTCAGCGAGAGGCCTTCACGGCCCCAGACGTGGCCCCAGCAGTACTCGGTGACCAGCTCCTGCAGTGGCTGGGTGAACGCGTCGGCGTTCTGGATTGAGCGATTGACGTATTCCTCGCCCAGCACCTGGGTGCGGATCTGCAGGCCTTTCTCGTACTTTTCAGTGCTCATGGGCAGTGCTCCGGAAAAATAGGGTCATCGGTGTGGGCTTCTTCGCGGGCTTGCCCGCTGCCACAGGGATCGCATAGATATTGAAACCTGTGCAGGACCTGTGGGAGCGGGCGAGCCCGCGAAGAAGCCAATGAGGTCTCTCAGCCCAATGGCGGCAGGGCGCCCAGCTTGCCCTTGTGGTAGACCATCGGCGTCACCGGCTCGGCCGGCAGCACCAGGTTCTTCACCGCACCAACGATGATCGCGTGGTCGCCGCCATCGTATTCGCGCCACAGTTCGCATTCGATGATCGCCGTGGCCTTGCTCAGCAGCGGGTTGCCCAGCTCGCTCAGGTGCCACTCGATGCCCTTGGCCTTGTCCTTGCCCTTGCCGGCGAACGCGTAGGCCTCGGCGGTCTGGTCGGCAGACAGCAGGTGGATGGCGAACTGCTTGCTGTCACGCAGGATCGGGTAGGTGTCGGAGGCGTAGTTGGGGCAGAACAGCACCAGTGCCGGGTCGATCGACAACGCGCTGAACGCACTGGCGGTGATGCCGACGATGGCGCCGTCGGCGTCCAGGGTGGTGACCACCGTGACGCCGGACGGGAAGGAGCCCATCACGTCTTTGTAGATGCCGGGTTCGATCATGGGCGCAGTTCTCCTAGCGCATGACAAAGGGATCGGGCATGGGCGCGGTGGACAGGTTGATCCACACCGTCTTCAGCTCGGTATAGGCCAGCACCGAATCGATGCCGCTCTCACGGCCGTAGCCGCTGTTCTTGAAGCCGCCGATCGGCGCCATGGCCGAGACGGCGCGGTAGGTGTTGACCCAGATGATCCCCGAGCGCACGTCGCGGGCCAGGCGGTGGGCACGACCCAGATCGCGGGTCCAGATACCGGCGGCCAGGCCGAACTGCGAGTCGTTGGCGATGGCCAGGGCTTGTTCTTCGGTCTTGAAGCGGATCACCGCGGCAACCGGGCCGAACACTTCTTCCTGCATGATGGTCATCGAGTTGCTGTCGCACTCGAACAGGGTCGGCTCGTAGAACCAGCCGTCGCCCTCGACCTCGGCGCGCTTGCCGCCCATGTGCAGCTTGGCGCCTTCGGCCTTGGCCGCCGCTACCAGGCCTTCGACCACGGCCAACTGTTGCGCGGTGGCCATCGGGCCCATTTCGCTGGCGTCGTCCTGCGGGTTGCCGATACGGATGCGCTTGGCGCGGGCGATCAGGCGCGCGACGAACTCGTCGAAGATCTCGTCCTGCACCAGCAGGCGCGAGCCGGCCACGCAGCTTTGCCCGGAGGCGGCATAGATGCCGGCCACGGCGCCGTTGATGGCGCTGTCCAGGTCGGCGTCGGCGAAGATGATGTTTGGCGACTTGCCGCCCAGCTCCAGCGACAGCTTGGCGAAGTTCTCGGCACTGCTGCGCACCACGTGGCGAGCGGTGGCGGCACCGCCGGTGAAGGCGATCTTGCGCACCAGCGGGTGGCGGGTCAGCGCCGCGCCGGTGCTTGGGCCGTAGCCGGTGACCACGTTGACCACGCCGGGCGGGAAGCCGGCTTCCAGGGCCAGGCGGGCCAGCTCGAGGATGGTCGCCGAGGCGTGCTCGGACGGTTTGAGCACGATGGTGTTGCCGGCGGCCAGGGCTGGCGCCAGCTTGATCGCGGTGAGGTACAGCGGGCTGTTCCACGGGATGATCCCGGCCACCACGCCGATCGGCTCGTGCACGGTGTAGGCGAACAGGTCGGGCTTGTCCAGCGGCAGGGTGCCGCCTTCGAGCTTGTCGGCCAGGCCTGCGGTGTAGTGGAAAAACTCCGGCAGGTAGCCGACCTGGCCGCGGGTTTCGCGGATCAGCTTGCCGTTGTCACGGCTTTCCAGCTGCGCCAGGTGTTCCTTGTTCTCGGCAATCAGGTCGCCCAGGCGGCGCAGCAGCTTGCCACGCGCGGTGGCGCTGAGGCTGCGCCATTGCGGGCTGTCGAAGGCCCGCTGGGCGGCCTGCACGGCCAGCTCCACATCGGCTTCGTCGGCATCGGGCAACTGCGCCCAGGCCTGGGCAGTGGCCGGGTTGAGGCTGTCGAAGGTCTTGCCGCTCTGGGCATCGCGCCATTGGCCGTCGATGCACATCTGGAAACGAACGAGGGTCATGCAACAATCCCCTTGGCGGATTCGGTGAGGGTGCGGGCTTGCGCGAGGAAGTCCAGCAGCATCTTGTTGACTTCGCGCGGTGCTTCCACCGGCATCATATGCCGTTGCTCGGCAAGGACCACACAGTGCGCCCCCGGAATGCTGGCGGCGAGCTGGCGGGCCATGGCCGGGGTGGAGCCCGAGTCGAGCTCGCCGGTGGCGATCAGCGTCGGCACCTGGATGCTGCCCAGGTCGCCAGCGCGGTACATGTCCTGGGTGGCGAACAGCGAATACGTGGTGTGGTAGCCCTGCGGGTCGTTGCTGGCCAGGACCTGGCGAATGGCAGCGACCTGCGCCGGGTTGGCGGCCTTGTATTCACGGCTGAACCAGCGCTCGAGCGCGGCGTCGACATTGGCGTCGGGGCCTTGCTCGGCCGCCTGGGCGGCGCGGGCGATAACCCCGGCACTCTGTTCAGGGGTGCGGTTGAACACACTGTTGAGTATCACCAGTGCCGCCAGGCGCTGCGGGTAATGCAGGGCGAACGCGCGGGCGACCAGGCCACCCATGGAGAAGCCGATCACGGTGGCCTGTGCGATCTGCAGGTGGTCGAGCAGTTCGGCAAGCTGGGCGGCATAGCCTTCCAGGCCGATGTCGGCGGCTGGCAGGGCGCTGTGGCCGTGGCCGAGCATGTCGTAGGCGATGACGCGGTAGTCGTTGGCCAGGCCAACGAACTGACCGCCCCACATTTCCTTGTTCAGGCCCACGCCATGGATCAGTACCACGGGTTGGCCCTGGCCAACGGACAGGTAGCTGGTGCCGGCGGGGGTGCGTTCAGCAACAGGCTGAATCATGGAGGGCGCTCCTTCAGGGGCGGGCGCGGCGGGCAGGTACGTCACGCCCCGTCCTGGTTGTTGTTATTGAGCGTTGGCTTTTTCGGCAGCCAGTTCTTCCAGGTCGATGTAGCGGTTGCCGATGCGTGGGTGCAGGCGGCCACCGTCGGAAGCGCCCAGGACCACGACGATTTCATCGGCGCGCGGGGCGTCTTCGATCTGCATTTCCAGGGTGATGTAGTGCGAACGCAGGCCCTCGTCGTCCTTCTGCATCATCGGGATCTGGATCGACGTGCCCGGGCCGCCGCGCTTGTTGGTGAAGCTCAGGTAGCTCTTGGCCTGCACCGCTTCGCGGTAGTGGTTGCCGAAGCGCAGGGTGTGGATCACCGCCGAGGCGTGTTCGATTTCACCATCGGCACCGACCACGGCTGCCTTGCCATAGGCTTCGATCTTGTCGGCACCGCCGATGGCGGCGGTCAGGCGCTCGACCATCAGGGCCCCCAGGTCCGAGCAGTTGGCGCGGATTTCCGGCTTCAGATCTTCAACGAAACCGCGACCGGCCCATGGGTTCTTGATCACCACGGCCAGGCCGACCATGGTCACCGGCTTGTCGGTGGCCTTGCCGCCTTCGATGCGGGTCTCTTCGGAGTAGGTGACGATCTTGCGGATTTCGAAACTCATGGATGGCTCCTGGTGAGGGTTATCAGCTCTTGTTGTCTGATGGTATACCATAATATTTGTTGTGCAAGAGGGGGCGCGAAATTTCTCTTGCAAGGGGATGAAAGGCGAGGGCATGAGCGGCGAGGGGATGCCTTGGGTTTTGTGGTGTCGTCGAGATCGAGCGCCGCGCGGGCGGCGCTCGATCTCAACCTCCCCACAAAACCCAGGCCCTACACACCAAAAAAAACCCGCTCCCGCAGGCCGCGATGACCCACGCAAGCGGGCGCATCCCGCAATAATTCAGGCAAAGGGAATTCAGGCGAACGCCGGCACCACTTCCTTGATGAACAGCTCGAGCGACTTCTTCTTCTCGGCATGCGGCAGGCTGTTGTCGCACCAGAAACTGAACTCGTCGACGCCCAGCGCCTGGTAGTACTTGATGCGGGCGATGATCTCTTGCGGGGTGCCGATCATGGTGTTCTTGCGGATGTTCTCCAGCTCGAACGCCGGCACTTCGGCAAACTTCGACTCCGGGCTTGGCTCAAGGAACCCGTTGACCGGGGTGGTCTTGTTGCCGAACCAGGCATCGAAGGTGCGATAGAAGCGCGAGATGGCCTGGGCGCCGACCTTCCAGCCGTCCGGCTCGGCCGGGCTGTGCACATGGGTGTGGCGCAGCACCATCAGTTGCGGGCGCGGCACGCCGGGATTGTTGTCGAGGGCCGCCTGGAACTTGTTCTTCAGGTCCAGCACTTCCTCGTCGCCCTTCATCAACGGCGTCACCATCACGTTGCAGCCGTTGGCCACGGCAAAGTTGTGCGAGTCCGGGTCGCGGGCGGCGATCCACATCGGCGGGACGGCGTTGTAGGGCTTCGGCACGCTGGTGGAGGTGGGGAACTTGTACACCTCGCCGTCATGGGCGTAGTCGCCTTCCCACAACTTGCGCACCACCGGCACCATTTCCCGCAGGGCCTTGCCGCCGTCGGTGGCCGGCATGCCACCGGCCATGCGGTCGAACTCGAACTGGTAGGCGCCTCGGGCCAGGCCCACTTCCATGCGGCCCTTGCTGATCACGTCGAGTAGGGCGCACTCGCCGGCGACCCGGATCGGGTTCCAGAACGGCGCGATGATGGTGCCGGCGCCCAGGCGGATCTTTTCGGTGCGTGCGGCCAGGTAGGCCAGCAATGGCATCGGGCTTGGCGAAATGGTGTATTCCATGGCGTGGTGTTCGCCGATCCACACGGTGCTGAAACCGCCGTCTTCGGCCATCAGGGTCAGTTCGGTGAGGTCTTCGAACAACTGGCGGTGGCTGACCTGTTCATCCCAACGTTCCATGTGCACGAACAACGAAAATTTCATGGGGCTTTCCTCAACGCTTGTTGTTTTCGCCCGCCAATGCAGCGGGCTTCAGTGTGGGAGCGGGCCTGCGCCTGGCTGCCAGGCTCAGGCAAAGGCGGGCAGGCTGGCCATCTTGCCGCGGCAGTACACCATTGGCCGTGGCGCCTCTGCCGGGACGATCAGGTTGTGCACCTTGCCGACCATGATGGCGTGGTCGCCACCTTCATATTCACGCCACAGTTCGCACTCGATGACCGCGGTGGCGCCGGCCAGGATCGGGTTGCCCAGTTCACTCAGGGTCCATTCGATGCCGCTGGCCTTGTCCTTGCCTTTCTTGGCAAACGCATAGGCTTCGGCTTGCTGTTCACCGGAGAGCAGGTGGATGGCGAAGCGCTTCTGCCGGATCAGTACAGGGTAGGAGTCGGAGCTGTAGTTGGGGCAGAACAGCACCAGCGGTGGGTCCATCGACAGCGAGGAGAAGGCGCTGGCGGTCAGGCCGACGACCGCGCCGTCGTCGTCCAGGGTGGTGATGACGGTAACGCCGGACGGGAAGGAGCCCAGGACGTGCTTGTAGACGGTTGCGTCGATCATGGGGGTGTACCTCTGAAGGGCTGCGGTGGTCCGCGGTTTTTATCGTTGATGTGTCTGATGGTATACCGTAATACCTATTTTGCAAGGGGAATTTTCACGCTTGCGCTTATCGCGATGAGCGGCGCTAGGCCACGAATGCTGCGGGTTTGGCTGCCAAGCAGGTTCGCCGCCACGGCTTTGCAAACAGATCAGTGGGCAGTTTTTCCTGCGGATCAGTGTTGTCAAAAGTTTGGAATACCATAATATGGTCCGCAGCTGAGAGGCCGCCTTGATGCGGTTTCCTTACAAAGATAAAAACGACCTTTCGAGCTGAAATCCTATGTCCCAACCGTCGTCGCAACACCCGTTTGTCGAGAACCACACGGTCGATTACGTTCCACCTGCCGAGCGCCACGGGAAGGCGCGCGACCTGTTCACACTCTGGTTCAGTACCAACATCGCGCCACTGCCCATCGTCACTGGCGCCATGGTGGTCCAGGTGTTCCACCTGAACCTGCTGTGGGGGCTGGTCGCCATCGTGCTGGGCCATCTTGCCGGTGGCGTGGTGATCGCCCTGGCCTCTGCGCAGGGACCGCAGCTGGGCATTCCGCAGATGGTGCAGAGTCGTGGCCAGTTCGGCCGCTACGGCGCACTGCTGATCGTGTTCTTCACGGCGCTGATCTACGTCGGCTTCTTCATCTCCAACATCGTGCTGGCGGGCAAGACCATCCATGGCATCGCCCCGAGCGTGCCAATGCCGGGCGCGATCGGGATCGGCGCCCTGAGCGCTACCGCCATCGGCGTGATCGGCTATCGCTTCATCCATGTGCTCAACCGCATCGGTACCTGGGTAATGGGCTCGGCGCTACTGGCCGGCTTCATCATGATGTTCGCCCAGGCGCTGCCGGCCGATTTCTTCAGCCGTGGCGCATTCAACCTGTCGGGCTTCATTGCCACGGTGTCGCTGGGCACCATCTGGCAGATCAGCTTCTCGCCATACACTTCCGACTATTCGCGCTACCTGCCGCGTGAAGTGGGCATCGCCAAGCCGTTCTGGGCGACCTACTTCGGTGCCACCCTGGGCACCATCCTGTGCTTCAGCTTTGGTGCAGTGGCGGTGCTGTGCGTGCCCGAAGGCACCGACGCGATGGATGCGGTCAAGCAGGCCACCGGCTGGCTGGGGCCGATCCTGATGGTGCTGTTCCTGCTCAACATCATCAGCCACAACGCCCTCAACCTGTATGGCGCGGTGCTGTCGATCGTCACCGCGATCCAGACCTTCGTCGCCGCGTGGACGCCGAGCATCAAGGTGCGGGTAATGCTGGCTGCGGTGATTCTGCTGGGTTGTGGCCTGGTGGCGCTGAATGCTTCGGCAGACTTCATCGGCCAGTTCATCGGCCTGATCCTGGCCTTGTTGCTGGTGCTGGTGCCGTGGGCGTCGATCAACCTGATCGACTTCTACCTGATCAAGAAAGGCCAGTACGACATCGCCTCGATCTTCCGTGCCGACGGCGGCATCTATGGCCGCTTCAACCACCACGCGATCATTGCCTACGCCTGCGGCATCCTGGTGCAGCTGCCGTTTGCCAATACCTCGCTGTATGTGGGGCCCTATTCGAACATCGTCGAAGGGGCCGACCTGTCATGGCTGTTCGGCTTGCTGGTGACGGTGCCGCTGTATTACTGCCTGGCCACGCGTGGCAACGCTGGCGAGAAGGCGGGGCGGGTGGTGAGTGTCAATGACTGATAGACAGGTGTAGCTGCAACAGGGGCAGTACCGGCGCAACAAGGCTCAGCGCCCTTCATGCTGGCGCCGATACGCCCCCGGCTGCATACCCACCGCCTTGGCGAACGCCCGGGTAAACGCCGCAACCGATTGATACCCCACCTGTGCGCCGACCTGCTCGACGGTGTGTCCCGCCTGCAGCAACTGGCTGGCATGGCGCATGCGCAACGCCAGCAGTACCTGCCCTGGGGACTGCCCGGACAGTTCATTGAAACGCTTGAAAAAAGCCGAGCGTGACAACCCGGTGCAGGCCGCCATGCTGGCCAGCGTCCAGGCTTGCCCCGGTTGCTCTATCAATTGCGCCAGCAGCCCGGCAAAGGCCGGCTGGCGGGCAAGCGCGACCAACCCGCCCAATGGCTGCCCGGTATGTACCTGTTGGCGCAGCACATAAAGGAACAGCAGGTGGGTCAACCGCTCCAGCAAGGTTTGCGACGGGCCGGCGGGACGCCGGCATTCCTCCAAAATCAACTCGAACAACGCCCGCGCCGCATGGCCAGCCGGTTCGTCGGCGCGCAGCAGTATCCAGTCGGCCAGGCCTTCGACGATCAGCGACGACAAACCCGGCTTGAAGTGAAAGAAGCCGCACACCAGCCCCACGCCATCGACCGCTTCGGTGTCCAGTGGCTGCATGGGCTGGCGTGGCTGGGCACAGGCAGCGGCCAGGTCCGGTTCACTGGCCAGGCGATAGCCAAGGTCGCGCAGCAGGAACACCGCATCGCCGGCTGCCAGGCGTATGGCAGCGGGTTGGCCGTCGATGTGCAGCCAGCAATGCCCCTGCACCACCAGGTGGAAGCTGGCGCGGCCCATGCCCTGGGTGCTGGCGTGCCAGCCACCACAATAGCGGCCGACATGAAACAGGCTGGCATCGAGTTCCAGGCCCTCTAATAACCCATCGACAAGGTGGCTGGACGAAATCATCTAAGGCAAAGACTCAAGAGCAAGGAAAGGCGACTGATGAATATGGAGGGTAATGCTTATAACCAACAGACTGTAGTGACACCCATCACAGGAGACCACCGCATGTCGTCGCGCATTACTTTACACACCCTGCACAGCGCCCCGGAAGCGGCCCGCCCGTTCCTCGAGAATGCCCAGCAGAATTCCGGCTTCATCCCCAACCTGCTGGGGGTGCTGGCCAACGCCCCGGCGGCACTGGAAACCTACGTGACCGTTTCGGCCCTCAACGGCAAGGCCGAGCTGAGCCTGGCCGAGCGCGAAGTGGTGCAACTGATTGCCGCCACCCAGCATGGCTGCGACTTCTGCGTGGCCGGCCATACCGCGGTGGCGCTGAACAAGGCCAAGCTGCCGCCGGCGGTGGTCGATGCCCTGCGGGCCCGTGGCGAACTGCCGGATGCGCGCTACGAAACCCTGGCCGCCTTCGCCCGCGAAGTGATCGCCACCCGTGGCAATGTCAGCGAGGCCACTTACCAGGCCTTTCGCGCGGCCGGTTTCAGCGAAGGGAATGCGCTGGAGGTGATTCTGGGGGTGAGCCTCGCAACCCTGTGCAACTTTGCTAATGTGTTCGCCCAGACGCCGCTCAATGACGAGCTGAGCAAGTACCGCTGGCAGCCAACCGCGTAACTGTGCGCCTGGCGCTGGTGGCGCCTGCGATATCAAAAGGAGTAGGGACATGCTTGATGCTGCATTTCGTCAATGGCTGGATGCCAATGCCGAGGCAATCGACCAAGGGCAGTGCGACCCGCAACGGGTGCTGGCGCACATCGCCGAATCGCAGCTGCTGCGCATTGGCGTCGACCCCGCACTGGGGGGCAACGGTGGCACGGTCACCGATGCGGTCGAGGCCATCGCCGCCATCGCCAGCCGCTCACTGGCCGCAGCCTTCGTCTGCTGGGGCCAGCGGGCGTTTATCGAATACTTGCTGCAAAGCCCTAACCAGGCCCTGCGCGAGCGCCTGCTGCCCAGCCTGCTGACCGGCGAGCTGGCGGGGGCCACCGGGTTGTCCAACGCCATGAAATTCCTCTCCGGGATCGAGGCGCTGCAAGTGCGTGGCCGCCCCGGGGCGGCGGGCTGGACACTGGAAGGGCGGCTGCACTGGGTGACCAACCTGCGCAAGAGCGGGTTCGTGGTGGCGGCAGCCATCGAGGACGATGCTGGCGGTTCGCCCTTCGTCCTGGCCATTCCCTCCGACAGCCAGGGGCTGGAGCGTTCTGATGACCTGGAGCTGATGGGCCTGCAATCGAGCAATACCGCAGCGCTGGCGTTCCACCAGGTAGAGCTCGGCCGTGACTGGCTGCTACATGACAACGCCCGCGCGTTCCTGCCCAAGGTGCGCCCGGCGTTTCTTGCCTTGCAGTGCGGCATGGCCATCGGCCTGGCGCGGCGTTCGCTGCATGAGGTGCACGATCACCTCCATGGGCGGCTGTCGTTCCTCGAAGAGCATCGCCAGGTCCTCGACGAGCGCCTGGAAAACACCGTGGCCGAGCTCAAGCAGGGGTTGCTCGAAGAGCGCTTCCAGAGCCAGCCGGCGGCGCTGTTCAAGTTGCGCATCACCCTCGCTGAATGTGCTGCCGATGCCGTGCAGCTGGAGCTGCAAGCCAGCGGCGGCAAGGCGTACCTCGATGAGTTCGGTGCCGGTTTCGCCCGCCGCTGGCGCGAGTCGGCGTTCGTGCCGATCGTTACCCCAAGCCTGGTGCAGCTGAGGGCCGAGCTGCATCGCCAGGCTGCCAGCGCATGAGCCAGGCATTGCTCGAAGCCCGCGAGATCAGCCTGGGCTACCCACGCGACGGCGGCTGGCAGCAAGTGCTGGCGCGCTTCGACCTGCAACTGGCGCCAGGGGAGGTGGTGAGCATCCTCGGCCCCAGTGGGGTGGGCAAGTCCAGCCTGCTGCGGGTGCTGGCCGGCCTGCAGCAGCCGCATGGCGGCCGCGTGACCCTGCACGGTGAGCCGCTGCAAGGGCCCCACCCACGCCTGGCGGTGGCCTTCCAGGACCCGAGCCTGCTGCCCTGGCTGAGCCTGGAAAAGAACGTCGCCTTTGGCCTGGATTTCGCCCGCCAGCCCAAGCTGGCCGCAGCCGAGCGCCAGGCCCGCATCGACCATGCGATCGGCGCGGTGGGCCTGGCCCATGCGCGCAACCAGTACCCGGCGCAGTTGTCCGGCGGCATGGCCCAGCGCACCGCGCTGGCACGCTGCCTGGCGCGCCAGCCTGAGGTGCTGCTGCTTGACGAGCCGTTCGGCGCGCTCGACGAAGTGACCCGTGCCGACATGCAGCAATTGCTGCTGCAACTGATAGCCACCCATAACACCGCAGCCGTGCTGATTACCCACGATATCGACGAAGCCTTGTTGTTGTCCGACCGGGTGCTGCTGCTGGGCGATCACCCGGCGCACATCCTCGGCCAATGGCACATCGACCTGCCACAACCGCGCGCGCAGCGGGTCGAGGAACTGGGCGCACTGCGAATCGAGATTCTCAAGACCCTTCGGCGGGCCAGCCGCACCGCTGCACCTTCCTCTACCTCGTTGCCTTCGGAGCCTGCACATGTGCATGGATGACTGCTGTTCCTCCACCTCGCGTCGTGATTTCCTCAAGCTCAGCGCCATGCTGACGGCTGCCGGGGCCGTGCCGCTGCTGTCCAGCCTGCAGGCCCGTGCCGCCGCCGAGCCCGACGCGCCGGTGCGCATCGGCTACCTGCCGATTACCGATGCCACGCCGTTGCTGGTGGCGCACAATAACGGCCTGTTCGAGGCCGAAGGCATCAAGGCCGAGCGCCCGGTGCTGTTGCGCAGCTGGGCGCAAGTGATCGAGGCGTTCATCTCGGGCCAGGTCAACGTCATCCACCTGCTGTCGCCGATGACCGTGTGGGCACGTTATGCCAGCAAAGTGCCGGCCAAGGTGGTGGCCTGGAACCATGTGGGGGGCTCGGGCCTTACCGTGGCGCCGGACATCACCGACATCAAGCAGCTGGGCGGCAAGACCGTAGCCATCCCGTTCTGGTATTCGATCCACAATGTGGTGCTGCAGCAGATGCTCGGCGACAACGGCCTGACGCCGGTGTCGAAGCCCGCCGACAGCCAACTAGCGGCCAACGAGGTCAACCTGCTGGTGCTGCCGCCCTCGGACATGCCGCCGGCCCTGGCCAGCAAGCGCATCGCCGGCTATATCGTCGCCGAACCGTTCAACGCCCTGGCCGAGAACCTCAAGGTCGGCCGTGTGCAGCGCTTCACCGGCGATGTGTGGCGCAACCACGCCTGCTGCGTGGTGTTCATGCATGAACATGACCTGAACAACCGCCCGGAGTGGTCGCAGAAGGTGGTCAATGCCATCGTCAAGGCCCAGCAATGGACCCGCGACCACCGCGCCGAAGCGGCGGCGCTGTTGTCCAAGGCCGGCCCCAACAAGTACACGCCGCATGAACCGGCGGTGCTGACCAAGGTGCTGGCGCCGGCTGCCGACGACCGCGCCGGCTACATTGCCAGTGGCGCGATTCAACATCAGCAGTGGGATGAAAAGCGCATCGACTTCCAGCCCTACCCGTACCCCAGCTATACCGAAGAGCTGGTCAAGCGCCTCAAGCACACCTTGATCGAGGGCGAGCACAGTTTCCTTGCCAGCCTGGACCCGGCGCACACCGCCCGCGACCTGGTTGACGATCGCTTCGTGCGCAACGCCATCGCCGCCGTCGGTGGCCCCTCGGTGTTCGGCATTGCCGAGAACTACCAGCGTAGCGAGGAGTTCGCGGTCTGATGCGCAAGCATGTCGTACATGTCGGCCTCGGCCTGGCCGGGCTGCTGGGGTTGCTGTTGTTGTGGTGGGCGGGCGTGCAGGTATTCGGCGCGGCCGATGGCCTGTCGGCACGCTTCTCGCCCCAGGCGACCCTGGCCAGCCTGGCCGAGTTGCTGGGGCAGGGCGAGGTCTACGGGCATATCTGGGTCAGCCTCAAGCGCATCCTGATCGGCTTGCTGCTGGCGCTGCTGATCGGGGTGCCGCTGGGCTTGCTGGTGGGCAGCTACCGGCACCTGGAGGCCGCGACCACGCCGGCGTTCCAGTTCCTGCGGATGATCTCGCCGTTGTCGTGGATGCCGGTGGTGGTGATGCTGATGGGGGTGGGTGACCAGCCGATCTATTTCCTGCTGGCATTTGCCGCGTTGTGGCCAATCCTGCTGAACACCGCCGCCGGGGTCCGGCAGCTGGATCCGCGCTGGCTGCAGTTGACCCGCAGTTTGAGTGCCACCCGTTGGGAAACCTTGTGCAAGGTGATCGTGCCGGGGGTGATCGGCCATGTGCTCACCGGTGTGCGCCTGGCCATCGGCATTCTGTGGATCGTGCTGGTGCCGTGCGAGATGCTCGGGGTGAGCGCCGGGTTGGGCTACTTCATTCTCGATACCCGCGACCGCCTGGCGTATTCCGAACTGATGGCGATGGTGTTGCTGATCGGGGTGTTGGGGTTCGTGCTGGATGCCCTGGCGCGTGGGTTGCATCGGCGCTGGGTGCATGGCTGAAGAACCATGGGGCTTGTTCGCCGGTAAGCCCGCGAACAAGCCGTTGGATCAGTGCACGCTAAGGCGTTGGCGCACACACGCCTGTGCCTGAGCGGTCAGCTCATCCAGCCGCTCATCGCGCTGCTGTTCCGCTTCGAGCATGGCATCCTCACCCTGCTGGTTGAGCAGGTAGGTATGGATCTGCATCACTTCGGCCGTCTGGTAGATCGGCGCGATATCCAGGCGCCCGATCAGCGCACCGCTGGCGCGCCCGGTGCTGCTCATCAGCACTTGCGGGCCATTGGCGGCCACCACCTGCATGCCCATGGCCTCGAACCACGGCACCTGGCTGGCAAAGGCATTCAGCTCGACACAGGTGTAGCGTGCCTGCAACTCGGCCAACAGGGCGCGGGCGATGCCCTGGCGCCGATGGCTGGGGCGCACGGCCAGGAAGGCCAGCGCACACACCTGTTTGTCATCCTCGGCAGGCAGGGACAGGGCAAAGCCCAGCAACTGGTCCGGTGCTTCGGCATCCAGCGCCAGGGTCAGCGCCACGGCCAGGCCGCGGCTGCCGTCCAGCGCCTGCAGGTACTGGTGCACCTCCATGCCGACGCCGTACTGGTACAGCGGATACAGCGGGTTGTCGGCGCTGATGGCAACACTGCTCAGTGTGCCGACATTGTGGATCACCAGCTCGCGGATCTGGTTCTGGAAAGATTCGGGCGGCACGCTGTCGAGGCGGCTCAGGATGAACATCGGGGGGCGGGCTCCGGCGGTTGGATGGACGGCCTGCGCCGTGGCGGCGCGGGCCCGGTAGTCTAACCGTTTTTTGCCATCAGCCTTGTAGCTGCAACGCACCGAGCATCAGGTCGAGGTTTTGCACTGCCGCACCCGAGGCACCTTTGCCGAGGTTGTCGAACACGGCGGTCAGCAGCACCTGGCCATGTTCGGGGTTGGCGAACAGTGCCAGGCGCAGGTCGTTGCTGTCGTTCAAGGCCTCCGGATCCAGCGTTGGCGCTGCACCGTGCTGATGCAGGGGCATGACCTGGACGTGGCGGGCACCTTGGTAATGCTGCTCCAGGCAAGCCTGCAGCTGCGCGGCGCTGACCTGGCCGGGCAGCAGGCGCAACTGCAGCGGGATGCTCAGCACGATGCCCTGGCGGTAGGCCGCGTAACCGGGCAGGAACATCGGCCGTGCCGACAGCCCGGCGTGCTGCTGAATTTCCGGCACGTGCTTGTGCGCCAGCTCCAGGCCATACAGTTGCAAGGTCGGGGCTTTGTCGGCACCGGGCTGCTCATGCCGTTCGACTGCCGCGCGGCCACCACCGGAATAGCCGGAGATGGCGTGGATGTTCAGCGGGTAATCCGCTGGCAGCAGGCCAGCCTGGACCAGTGGCCGCAGCAGGGCGATGGCCCCGGTGGGGTAGCAGCCGGGGTTGCTGACGCGCTTGCTGTGGGCAATGCGTTCGGCTTGCTGCGCGTCGAGTTCCGGCAGGCCGTAAACCCAGCCAGGGGCGGTGCGGTGCGCGGAGCTTGCATCGATCACCCGCACCTGCGGGTTGTCGATCGTCGCCACCGCGTCGCGCGCGGCATCGTCGGGCAGGCACAGCAAGGCGATGTCGGCGCTGTTGATCGCCTCGCGGCGACGTTGCGGGTCTTTGCGTTCGGCGCCCGGCAGGGTCAACAGGCTCAGGTCGCGGCGGCCTTGCAGGCGCGCATGGATCTGCAGGCCGGTGGTGCCTTGGTCACCGTCGATGAAAACAACAGGGGTGTGCATGGTCAGCGTCCGCTCGGGGAAGGATGGCCTATCCTCGCCTGTGGTGTTGATAAAGGAAATTTGAATATCATGACGGCAACCTTCAGATTTGCTGAACAACACGGCCCTTGATATGCGCGAAATCAGCCTTGACCGCCTGCGCACGCTGGTGGTGATCGTCGACCTCGGCTCGTTTGCCGAGGCCGCCCGCCAGCTCAACCTGGCGCCGCCGACCATCAGCCTGCACGTGGCCGAGCTGGAGGCGCGCATCGGCGCGCCGTTGCTCACCCGTGCCCGCGGCCAGGTGCGCCCGACCGCCATCGGCGAAACCCTGCTGGCCCGCGCCCGGCGCCTGTTGGCCGATGCCGACCAGGCGCTGGATGAAGTGCGCCGGCAGGTCGAGGGGCTGACCGGCAGGGTGCGCCTGGGCGCCTCGACCGGTGCCATCGCCCACCTGCTGCCGCAGGCGCTGGAGCATTTGCGTGCCGTGCACCCGGGGGTCGATGTGCAAGTACAGGTACTGACGTCCCAGGCATCGCTGGCCCGCTTGCGCGAGGGCAGCCTGGATATCGGCCTGGTGGCCTTGCCGCAGGTGGCTGGCAAAGGGCTTGAGGTCACCCCTTGGCGGCGCGACCCGATCCTGGCGTATGTACCGGCCGACTGGCAGCCTCCGGCCAAAGTCACGCCGGCCTGGCTGGCACAACGGGCATTGATCCTCAACGACAGCAGTACCCAGCTGTCGCGGGTGACTGGCGAATGGTTCGCGGCGGCAGGGTTGTACCCCGAAGCACGCATCGAGCTTAACTACAACGATGCGATCAAGAGCCTGGTCGGGGCCGGGTACGGGGCAACGTTGTTGCCGCAGGAAGGCGAGGCGGCCGAGCTGGACCGGCGCATCGTCCGCCGGCCGTTGCGCCCGGGGCTGTGGCGGCAACTGGGTATCGCCTGCCGCAAAGGGCAGGTGGAGCGGGCCACCGGGTATGTGCTGCAGGCATTGGCGCGGCTGCGGCAGTAGGGGGCTGCCGCAGCCCCCAGGTTTCACCCCCGTTCTCGCGCTCGCACCGCGGTCACCGTCTCGCCACCTACTCCCCAGTTGTCGGTCGGCACTTCCTCGATCACCACGAAGGTACTGGCCGGCGGCTTGCCCAGCACCTGCTGCAACATCTGCGTGGTCTGTTCGATCAACTGGCGCTTGTGTTCCGCGCTCACCCCTTCATCGGTCACACGAATATGGACATACGGCATGGCTGTTCGCGCCTCCACTCAGTGCCAGGTGCCAGCGGTGCTACCGCCATCCACCGGCAGGATGACACCGCTGACGAAGCGTGAGTCGGCCAGGTACAGCACGGCGTCCACCACATCCTGCGGCAAGCCGGTGCGGCCACTGGGTGACAGCGCGCCCATCCCCTGCATGTTGCCGCCATGCAGCGGCGTGTCGATGATCCCTGGCGCCACGGCATTCACCTGCACGCCGCTGGCCGCCAGCTCCAGTGCCAGGCCTTTCACCGCCTGGTTCAGGCCGCCCTTGACCAGCACCGGCAGCAAGGCCGGCACGCGGGTGTCCGGTTGCAGGGCGATGGAGGCGGTGATGGCGATGATCTTGCCATGCCCCTGGCGGGTCATGAGCCGCGCCGCCTCCTGCGCCGGGTAGAAGAACCCCTTGAGGTTGGTGCCGACCAGCGCGTCGACATCCGCTGCGCTGTACTCCGTGGCTGGTTTGGCAATGAAGATGCCGGCATTGTTGATCAGCAGGTCGACCCCGCCGAAGGCCTCCACGGCGCGGGCGAACAGGCGCTGTGCGGTGCCTGGCTCGGCGATGTCACCGGCTACGCCGATGAAGCGCGAAGGCTGGCCGAGGCGGGCGGCGGCCTGCTCCAGGCGGGCCTGGCTGCGGGCGTTGCCGATCACGTTGTCGCCGCGTTCGAGGAAGGCCTCGGCCAGGGCGAAACCCAGGCCGCTGGAGGCCCCGGTGATGATGACGGTACGTGCGGTGTTCATGTGGCGGATCTCCAGTGAAGTGAGCCATGAGCTTGGTGTGGAGCCACTCTAGGACGTTACCGCTACTTGAAAAATGCGGCGCATGGTATTTCAATCGATACACCATGTAATCAATCGAGCCGCCATGAGCCGCCATTTCGATGACCTGCAACTGGGCAGCCTGGAGCTGTTCTGCCTGGCTGCCGAGCGGGGCAGCTTCAGTGCTGCCGCCACCGAGGCCGGCGTCACCCCGGCGGCGGTCAGCCGCAGCGTGGCACGCCTGGAGGAACGCCTGGGGGTGCGCCTGTTTGTCCGCACCACCCGGCAGATGCGCCTGTCCGCTGCGGGCCAGGCCTATTACCAGCAATGTCGGCAGGCGCTGGGGCAGCTGGTCGAGGCCGAGCGCCAGGTCACCGGCGGGCAGGTCGAGCCGAGCGGCCGTTTGCGCATCAGCGCGCCCACGCCCTACGCCCACCACCGCTTGCTGCCGCTGCTGCCGCGGTTCCGCCAGCGCTACCCGGGTGTGCAGGTGGATGTGCATGTCAGCAACCGCAATGTCGACTTTGCCGAGGCACCGTTCGACCTGGCGATTCGTGGCCGCGAGCCGGCCGATTCGCGTCTGGTGGCGCGCCGCCTGGAGAATGCCGAGCTGGTGGTGGTGGGCACGCCGGGCTACCTGGCCCGTGCCGGTACCCCGCAAACCCCGCAGGACTTGCTGCAGCATGAGTGCATCCAGTTCGAGCTGCCCAGCACAGGCCGTCGCCCAGCGTGGACCTTTCGCCAGGGTGGGGTACAGGTGGAGCTCGACACCCAGGGGCCGTTCACCTGCCAGGGCGACTTCCTCGCCACCGCCACGCTGGTGCGTCATGGCGGCGGCCTGATGCAGGCTTACCGGTTTACCGTGGCCGATGCCCTGGCCAGTGGCGAGCTGGTGGAGGTACTGAGCGCGTATGGCGGGACGTCAAGGCCATTCATGCTGCTGTACCCGCAGGCTCGGCATATGCCGTTGCGGGTGCGGGTATTGATCGACTTCCTGTTCGCCGAAGCCGGCTCAGCGCGCGGCTGATCAGAACCAGCGATCGTTCTTCTTGCGCCCACGGGTCAGCGACGGCAGGATCAGCCCGGCCAGCAGGCCAGCGCCAGCAATGCTGCCGCCATACACCATGTAGCGCATCATCACCTGCTTGTTCTCGTCGCCCAGGCGGGCCTTGGTATCGCGCAGGTCCGACTGGCTCTGGTCGAGCTGTTCGTTCAATGCCTGGTTGCGCGCCTGCAGTTCATCGATCAGCTTTTTCCGTGAATCGAGCGTCTCCTGCATGCCCTGAACACGGTTCTTCCAGCTGTCGTCGATGGTCTTCAGCTGCCCGGTCAGGTCGGCGACCTGGGCATCGAGCTGCGGCAGGCGCTCGCCCTGGCCCGGCACCGCTTGCAGGTCGCTGCTGAGAATCCACACCACGTCGCCATTCTGGCCACGCACCTGGCTGTAGTTGCCCTGGGTGCCGAGCAGGGTCAGTTTCTGCCCGGACTTGAGGGTACCGACGATGCGGTGGCCATCGGTCGGGCCGCTGCGCACATAGGTGCTCAGGCTGTCGCTGACCCAGCGTGCATCGCTGGCGGGCTCTTCGGCGTGCACCGGTGCGGCAAGCGCCACCAGGGTGGCAATCAGGCCGCTGCGCAGGGCAGTGAGGGCGGAAGCAGTCGGGCGGGAATCGGGCATGTTGGTCTTCGCTGAAACAGGACAAAGGTAGGCCCGGTGACTGGGCCGATGAACCGGTCGGTGAGTTGACCGCCAGCGAAAGACCGTTTTTTTATCGGCAGGTTCACCACCTGACGTCGGAAATGTCTGCAGAATATTGCAGAAGCAGCCACTTGGCCGGGCTCGCGCCGGTGTTTGATGCGGCGCGCTAGACTCCAGTGTCCACCTCTTTCATGGAGCAAGACCATGACTGCCAAGAACACCATTTGCCTCTGGTACGACAACGATGCCGAGGCGGCGGCAACCTTCTACGCCAGCGTTTTCCCCGATACCCGGGTGACGGCGGTACACAAGGCACCGAGCGACTACCCGTCGGGCAAGCAGGGCGATGTGATCACTGTCGAATTCACCGTCATGGGCATACCTTGCGTGGGGCTCAATGGTGGCAAGGCCTTCAGCCATTGCGAGGCGTTTTCGTTTCAGGTCAGTACCGAGGACCAGGCCGAGACCGACCGCTATTGGCAAGCCATTGTCGACAATGGTGGCGAGGCCAGCGTCTGCGGCTGGTGCAAGGACCGCTGGGGGATTTCCTGGCAGATCACCCCGCGCATCCTGATCGAAGCCATCGGCCACCCGGATCGCGCGGCGGCCAAGCGCGCGTTCGAGGCCATGATGCAGATGGGCAAGATCGATGTGGCCAGGATCGAGGCCGCCCTGAAGGGCTGAGCCGAGGGGGAGGTAGCCGCGCGCGTGGCGCACGTCCAGCCGCGAACACCGGCGAAGCCGGTGCCAGGGGTGGGATGATTCGCGGCTATCGGCCCCACCCAGGCCGCGTCAGGTTTCAGACACCTCGCTTGCCGCTGGCGTGGCCTTGCTGGATGCCTTTTTCTCCTGCACCACGATGTAGAACTCCTCGCCGTGCTTGACCGCGCCATACAGCACGGCCTTTTCGATCAGTTCGTTACCGCGCAGGTGGCGCAGCATCATCGGGTCCTTGCGCAGGTCGCGGTACAGCGCCAGGCACAGCAGCACCATCACCACCACGAACGGCAGGGCCACGACGATGGTCAGGTTCTGCAGCCCCGTCAGCGCCTCGCCGGGGTCGCGTGGGTCGCCGATGGCCAGCATGATCGCCGCCACCGTACCGGTCAGCGCGCCCCAGAAGATCACCGTGCGGCGCGATGGCGTGGTGGTGCCGTGTTCCGACAGTGTGCCCATCACCAGCGAGGCGGCGTCGGCCCCCGAGACGAAGAAGATGCCCACCAGGATCATTACCAGCACCGAAGTCGCCGAGGCCAGCGGGTAGCTGGCCAGCAACTGATACAGCGCATGGTTGCTGTTGACTGCGCCATTGGCCAGTTGGAAGGCACCTTCGCGCAGGGCCTCGATGCTCGCGCCGCCGAAGATGGTGAACCACACCAGGCTGACCAGGCTCGGTACCAGCAACACGCCGGTGACGAACTGGCGGATGGTACGGCCACGGCTGATGCGGGCGATGAACATGCCCACGAATGGCGTCCAGGAAATCCACCAGGCCCAGTAGAACACGGTCCAGCCGGCCAGCCAGCTGTTCATCTGCTCGCCGCCGCTGGCATTGGTGCGGGCCATCATTTCCGGGAGCATCTTGATGTAGATGCCGATCGAGGTCGGCAACAGGTTGAGCATCAGCAGGGTCGGGCCCACCATGAACACGAACGCCGCCAGCGCCAGGGCCAGCACCATGTTGGTGTTGGACAGCCACTGGATACCCTTGCCGATGCCGGAAACCGCCGAGGTGACGAAGGCGATGGTCAGCAGGGTGATGACCGAGATGTAGAACAGCTTGCCGGGGTTGTCGATCCAGCCGTTGTATTCCAGGCCGCCGGCAATCTGCAGGGCGCCCAGGCCGAGTGAGGCGGCCGAACCGAACAGCGTGGCGAAGATCGCCATCATGTCGATCATGCGGCCCAGCGGGCCATTGGCATGCTTGCCGATCAACGGCCGGAAGGCGGCGGAAATCAGCTGCGAGCGGCCGCGACGGAAGGTGCCGTAGGCAATCACCAGGCCGACGATGGCGTACATGGCCCATGGGTGCAGGGTCCAGTGAAACAGCGTGGTGGCCATGGCCACCTGCATCGCTTCGCTGGTCTGCCCAGCGGCTGCCCCTGGCGGTGGTGACACGTAGTGCGAAAGGGGCTCGGCAACGCCGAAGAACATCAGGCCGATGCCCATGCCGGCGCTGAACATCATCGCCACCCAGGACACCGTGCGGAACTCGGGCTGTTCGCCATCCCGGCCCAGCGGTACCCGGCCGTAGCGGCTGGCGGCCAGCCACAGCACGAACACCACGAACAGGGTAGAGGTCAGCACGAAGAACCAGCCGAAGTTGAGGATGACCCAGGACTGCGCGCTGGAGGCGTTGCTGGCGAGGCTGGCCTGGTTGAGGAAGCCCCACAGGACGAAAGCGATTGCCAGGAGGCTGGTGAAGCCAAAGACGATCCAGTCGAGCTTGCCCTCGAAATGCCGGTCCTGGCGTGCTTCGGCGGTTTTCGAGGGGTCTGTCACGCCAAGGTCGAGCGTTTCGGTGATGTGTTCCTTTGCCATGAATTTCAGGGCCCTTTTTCTGGCTTACCTGCTGGTGCAGGCTTGTTGTCGTATGGGCTACCGGGCTCGCGCATTGCCTCGGCGGGAAACTGCTGGCGCGATTATCCTGCGCAGGAAATGCCAACGCCTGTCCCGACAGCGCCGTGGGGCGTCCATTGCGCGACCTGGCAAATACTTTTAGTTCTGGGGGTGATGGCCCTTTCTGCTTCGCGTTCTGGTACCCTGAAGGGCATTAACCGGGCCCGCCCATCCAGGCACCGTAGAAGCGCTGCTGCGTGGGCCTGGCCGTACCAGGAAACGGAGATTCGTCAACATGGCCACTGATCGCGTGAGCCTGATTCATTTCGATAAATTGAGCATGAGCCCAGCCGCTGCCGATCGGTTCCAGAAAGCCCTCGATGCGCTGGAAGCGCTCAAGCTGCAGGACCGTTACGTGTACCTCATCGCTCCTTATCTGGGTGATATCGCCGACGCCTCCGACAGCGAGCAACTGGCCATCGCCCTGGACCAGGGCCTGCGCGTGGTCGACGAGCTGCCGGTCAGCAAGGCCGAGGACGTACGCCAGGTGTTCCAGGGCGCCGCCGCACAGGCGCGGGCAGCCATGCCTGGCTAAGTGGCAGCATGGCCAAAGACATCGACAACCCTTGCGTCTCGCTGTGCCAGCTCAATAGCGAGCTGTGCCTGAGCTGTGGCCGCACCCGCGACGAAATCCGCAAATGGCGCGGCATGAAGCGCCCCGAGAAGATGGCCACCGTGCAGCGGGCGGCCACGCGCATGAAAGCTATCGCCAAGAAGGCGGCCAAGCGGCAGAATGCCAGCTGAACCTGCGTACCCTGCACGCGGCCCTTCCTGTTTTGTTGTCTGACGAGCCTGAAATGGATTCTCACTCGCTGTTAGCCTTTACCCTGGTCGCGGCCATCGCGATCGCCAGCCCTGGCCCTGCCACCCTGATGGCCATCAACAACAGCCTTGCCCACGGCCAGCGCAGCGCGATCTGGTCGTCGCTGGGCAATGGCTCGGGCCTGTTCTGCCTGTCGGCTGCAGCCATGCTCGGGCTGGGCGCACTGCTGGCCAGTTCTGAAATGCTCTTCAATGCCGTGAAGATTCTGGGCGCCGGCTACCTGTTCTACCTGGGCGCGCGGCAATTGCTGAAAACCAGCCCGATGCTGGCACAGGGTGGTGCAGAAGGGGTGCCCAAGGTACGACCGACGCCGCTGAAACTGTACAAGTCGGCCTTCTTCACGGCCGTGACCAACCCCAAGGCGACCATGTTCTTCACCGCGCTGTTCCCGCAGTTCATCGACCAGGGCGCGGCATTGCTGCCACAGTTCCTGATCCTGACCGGGATCTTCGTGGCCTTGTCGCTGGTTTCGCTGAGCCTGTATGCCGCGTTGGCGGCACGCGCCAAGGGCGTGCTCACTCGGCCGTCGCTGTCACGCTGGGTAAGCCGGGTAGTGGGCACCACCTTCATCGGCTTTGGCGCGGCGATCCTGGCGATGCGCCGGCAGGGCGCCTGAGGTACGGGTGGTGCAGGCGTGACGCCTGCCGCTTCGGGCCACCCGTGCTGGCCGACAGACGGCCAGCGGGATGAGCGCAGGTGTTCCAGACTGTTCATGGCGCGCACAGACAGATGCTGCAGCCGACCGAGGGTTGTCCATGATCGAGCGTTGCTTTCGCCACGCCTTGCGGCTGTTGCCGTGCCTGTTGCTGCTGCCGCTGGTGGCAGTAGCAGATGAACCATGCCGGCGGCTGACGGCCACCGGCAACCCGGAATACCCGCCTTATCTGTGGCGCGACCCGCAAAACCCGCAGCAACTGATCGGTGTCAACGCCGACCTGCTGAAATACCTGGGCAAGCAGCTGGGGCTGGAAATCGAATTGATCTATACCGGGCCGTGGTCGCGCGCGCAGGAAGAAGTGCGCACCGGCCGTATCGACCTGATGGCCGGGTATTTCCTGACCCAGGCCCGCCAGCAACAGATGGACTTCATCGCCCCACCATTCCTGCACACCCCAAGTGTGGTCTGGGTGCGCCAGGACAGTGGCTTCGCCTACCAGCAATGGGCCGACCTGAAAGGCCGCAAGGGCGGCATCCTGGTCAGCAACAGCCATGGCCAGCAGTTCGACGACTACGCCAGGGCCAACCTCACCCTCGAAGCAGTACCCGGCGCCAGGCAGGCGTTCGAGAAGTTGCTGCACAAGCGCAGCGATTATGTGGTGTACGAGCAGTATCCTGGCATGGCCCTGGTGCGCAGCTTGGGTATCGCCGGCACGGTGCGGGTGCTGGAGCCGCCGATTTCCAGCGAAGGGCTGTACCTGGCGATGTCGCATCACTCGCCCTGCAACCAGCCGCAGTTGCGTGAAGCGCTGGCGCGGGAAATGGAAAAGATCGTCGCCGGCGCGTTGCCTGAACAGCTGTTGCAGCAGAACCTGGAGCGTTGGCAGTAGGCCCTCTGCGTGGCCCTTGTAGGAGCGGCCTTGCGTCGCGATGGGGCGCGAAGCGGCCCTGGTTTTCAGCTTCGCAGCGGAGATTGCCAGGGCCGCTTCGCGCCCCATCGCGACGCAAGGCCGCTCCTACACGGTCCGTGATAGCTGCTCGGCTTCCTTGGCCCGGGTCACATTGACCGCGCCGGGCAGGCTGACGGCGTTCTTCGCAGCGAGGAGCTCGGCCATCACGCTGACCGCGATCTCCGCCGGTGTCTTGCTGCCGATATAGATCCCGATGGGGCCATGCAGGCGCTGCAGTGAGGCTTCGCTTTCGCCGAAGTGTTCGATCAGGCGCTCACGGCGCAGTTGGCTGTTGCGTCGCGAGCCAATCGCACCGATGTAGAACGCCGGGCTGCGCAGGGCTTCGAGCAGGGCCAGGTCGTCCAGCTTGGGGTCGTGGCTGACGGCGACGATGGCGCTGCGCAAGTCCGGGGCAAAGGCGCGCACCACGTCGTCCGGCATGCCGGCCAGGTGATTGACCCCGGCAAGGTTCCAGCCCGCCCGGTACTCGGGGCGCGGGTCGCACAGGGAAACACTGAAGCCATTGAACAGGGCCATGGTCGCCAGGTATTCGGCCAGCGCACCGGCACCGATCAGCAGCAAGCGGTAGCCGGGGCCGAGGGTGTGGCACAGGCGCTGGCCATCGAAGCTGAACAGCTCGGGCGTGCTGGTGGCGGCGAGGCTGGCCGTGCCGCTGCGCAGGTCGAGGTCGCGGCGCACCAGGTTGCCGCTGTCGAGGCCAGCCAGCAGCTGTTCCAGCTGCGGCAGCGACGGGGCGAACTCCAGCACCAGTTCGAGCGTGCCGCCGCAGGGCAGGCCGAAACGGTGGGCATCGTCGGCGCTGACGCCGTAGCGCACCAGCTGCGGCAGGCCATGGGGCATGCCAGGGCCGCCATAGGCGGTGGTGTAGCGGTGGATGAGGTCGTCTTCGATACAGCCACCGGAGACACTGCCGACCACCCGGCCATCGCTGCGCAGGGCCATCATCGAGCCCACCGGGCGTGGCGACGAGCCCCAGGTGCGGGCGACGGTGGCGAGCAGGGCGCGGTGACCGGCGGCGAGCCAGTCGCGGGTGGTGCGCAGCACCAGCAGATCGATGCTTTCCATGGGGACTCCATTAAACCTGATGTTGGCTGTGCCGGCCTCTTCGCGGGCTTGCCCGCTCCCACAGGGACCCCACAGTCCTGATACCTGTGGGAGCGGGCAAGCCCGCGAAGAGGCCGGTACAGGCATTACCCATTTCAGCGCATGTGCAAAATGATCGGGCTACTGCTGGCCGGGTCGGTATGCCCGCGCAACTTGCCCACCGCCTGCGCGTTCACCGCACCGCCATTGTTCCCCCAGGCACTGCGCACGAAACCCAGCACATCAGCAATGTCCTGCTCGCTCAATTGCTCACGGAAGGCCGGCATGCGATAGGCATCGGGCAACCCGGCCGTCACCACCCGTTGCGAACCATTGAGGGTGATATTGATCGCCGAGGCGGCTTCCTTGGCCAGTGCCGAAGTAGCGCCGGCCAAAGGTGGCATCCATTCGGCCTGGCCCTTGCCATCCAGGCCGTGGCACGACGCACAGCGAGTTACATAGGTAGGCGCCCCAGGGCTATCGAGCCGTGCCGCTGCCGATTCGGCCTGGTACTGCCACGGCGCACCATCGCGTTGCGGGTCGCCGGGCAGCGACTTCAGATAGCGGGCGATGGCGGCCAGGTCGTCGTCGCTCATGAACTGCGTGGAATTGTTGAAGGCCTCGGTCATCGAACCGAATACCACGGCGTGGCGGTTGCGCCCGGTCTTGAGGAACTGCGCTATTTCCGCCTCGCTCCAGCGCCCCAGCCCGGTGTTGTGGTCGGCGCGCAAGCTGGGGGCGTACCAGCCATCGAGCAGGGCGCCGGCGAGGAACGGCTTGCCACTGTCATCCAGGGCCTTCTCGTTGAAGGCCAGGCCGCGTGGGGTGTGGCAGCTGCCGCAGTGGCCAGGGCCCTGGACCAGGTAGGCACCGCGGTTCCACTGTGCATCCTGGCCGGCCTGCTCGGCGTATGGCGTGCTGGTGGCGAACAGGCCGTTCCACACGGCGATGGGCCAACGCAGGTTCAGCGGCCAGGGGATGGCACCGGGCTGGTTGGCCTGTGGCACCGGTTGCACACCGAGCATGAAGAAGGCGTAAAGCGCCTTGACATCGTCATCGCCAAGCTTGGCGTAGGACGGGTAGGGCATGGCCGGGTACAACCGCCGGCCACCGGGCGCGACGCCGTGGCGCACGGCGCGGTCGAAGTCGGCCAGGCTGTAGCGACCGATGCCGGTGTCGCGGTCGGGGGTGATGTTGGTGGCATGGATGGCACCCAGCGGGGTAGCCATTTCCAGCCCGCCGGCGAACGGCTTGCCGTCCGGCACGCTGTGGCAGGCCACGCAGTCGCTGAGCCGGGCCACGTACTCGCCACGGCTGACCAGCGCCGGGTCGGCGGCCGTGGCCGGTGCGCCGGCAAACGGCGAAACCGGCTCGCGGGTGACATACCAGGCCAGCAGGCCTGCCGCGACCAGGCACGGCAACGCCAGCCAGCCAGCGGTTCTTGCGAAACGATGGGTCATGCTGCGTCCTTGTGCGGTCAGCTGAAGGTATGGCGGCTCAGCGGCAGGCTGCGCACGCGCTGGCCGGTCAGTTGCGCGACCGCGTTGACCACTGCCGGGGCGACGGCGGGCAACGGTGGCTCGCCGATACCGCCCATCTTCGCCCCGCTCTCGACGATACGCACATGTACCCGGGCCATGCGCGAGGGCGGCAGGATCGGGTACAGGTCGAAGTTGCGCGCGCGTGGCTTGCCGTCGACGTATACCGCTTCTTCCAGCAGCGTCTGCGACAGGCCCAGGGCGACAGCGCCGTTGACCTGGTGCTCGATGATCGCCGGGTTGACGATGCTGCCCGGGTCGATGGCCTGCCAGATGTCGTGCACCTTGACCTGGCCGTTCTCGATCGACACCTCGGCAATGACCGCTGCCTCCGAACCGAACGGCGAGGCCATGGCCACGCCGCGTGCACGCTTGCTACCGTCCTCGGCAGTGAACGGCCCGCGCTTCCAGCCACCGGACAGTTCGGCGACCGCCTGCAGCAGGGTGGTCAGGCGCGGGTTGTCACGTAGCAGGTGCAGGCGCAGTTCGAACGGGTCCTTGCCGCCCTTGTCGGCCAGCTCGTCAAGGAACGACTCGTAGAAGAAGTCGTTCAGCGAGTTGCCCACCGAGCGCCAGTAGCCAAGCATGGCCGGGCCTTTGACGTAGACCTGGGCGATGCGTTTGTTGGCGATGGCGTAGGCCTTGCCCGACAGCCCTTCGAGCGCAGTCGGGTCGAGCTTCTCGCCCTGTTTGCCGGCGAGGGCTTCGGTCGGGCCTTCGGTGGCGCTCACGGCTTCGAGGGCCACCGGCAGGCCGTCGGCATCCAGCCCGGCGCGGAATTTCACCACCGCCACCGGACGTAGTACGTCACGCAGGAACTCTTCCTCGCGGCTCCAGATCAGCTTCACCGGGCGGCCGACCTCCTTGGCCAAGGCAATCGCCTGAGGGTAGGGGTTGGCCGAGTCGTAGAGGAAGTGGCGGCCGAAGAAACCACCCAGCAACGGCGAGTGCAGGGTGATCTGTGCCGGAGCCAGGCCGGTGCGCCGGGCGATATCGTCACGGAACATGTCCGGCGCCTGGTTGGGCAGCCACACCTCCAGCGTACCGTCGGCGTTGAATCGCGCCAGCGCCGAGGGTGGCTCAAGCTGGGCATGGTTGAGGTACTGATTGTGGTAGGTCGCCTCGACGCGGGTCTTGGCACTGGCCAGCATGCCGGCCACATCGCCCTGGTTTTCTTCGTCGCGGGCCGGGGCTTCGACCGTGGCCAGGTGGTCGCGCCAGCCATCGCTGGAGAAGTCGGCCGGCATCGGCCGTACCGGGCTGTCGGCGGCAGGCTCCTGCCAGTCCACCTGGATGGCTTCCACCGCACGCTTGGCGTGCCACCAGCGCTCGGCAACCACCGCCACGGCGCCAGGCAGCTGATGCACCGAGTGCACACCCGGCATGGCCTTGACCTGCTCTTCGTTGCGCAGGCTGCCGACGGTCATGCCCAGGCGTGGCGCGTGCTGTACGGCAGCATGGAGCATGCCGTCGACCTTGACGTCGCTGCTGTACACGGCCTTGCCGGTGGACTTGTCATAGGCATCCAGGCGGCGTACCGGCTTGCCGATCCAGCGAAACTGGCTGGGGTCGCGCAGCTTGACGCTGGCCGGGTCGGGTACCGGCAGGTCCATGGCCCGTGCGGCCAGTTCACCATAGGGCACGGAACGCCCACTCGTGGTATGTACCACGTTACCCGGGGTGGTGGTGAGTTGCTCAACCGGTACGCCCAGCTGTTCGGCGCCTGCCTGCAGCAGCATGGCGCGGGCGAGGGCGCCCAGGCGGCGCATGGTCGGGTAGCTCATGCGTACCGACATGCTGCCGCCGGTGATGCGCATGCCGTTTTCCATCACTACATAGGCTTCCCCAGGCGGCGCGCTATCGACCACGAACCTGGCCGGGTCGACATCCAGTTCTTCTCCGACGATCTGGGCCATGGCGGTGAACGGGCCTTGTCCGCCTTCCATGAACGGGCTGAGCAGGCGTACCGTGCCGTCCGGGCGGATCTCCAGGAATGCCGGTACCTGAGTGCCGCGTTCGGCGCTGGTAGCGGCCGCTGCCTGCACGCGGGCCGAGCCCAGCGGCAGGCCGAAGCCAAGCACCAGGGCGCCGACCGCCGTGCCGGCCAGAAAGCGCCGACGCGACAGGTTGAGGGTCGCGCCGTGCTGCAACTTGAGCAGTTCGTCTGCAGGTGTATCGATGGGCGTGCGCATCAGGCCTTCTCCCCTTGAGCCAGGTCATGCATGGCGGCGTGGATGGCGTTGTAGGTGCCGCAGCGGCACAGGTTGACCATCGCCGCGTCGATCTGCGCGTCACTGGGTTTGGGCGTGTGCTTGAGCAACGCGGTGGCCGCCATCACCTGGCCAGACTGGCAATAGCCGCACTGGGCAACCTGGTGTTCGACCCAGGCCGCGACCACCCGCTTGCCCACGGCGTCGGCCTCGATCGCCTCGATGGTGGTCACCTCGCGCCCGACCACACCGGCCACCGGCGTGACGCAAGCGCGCACCACGTTGCCGTCCACCAGCACCGAACAGGCGCCGCACTGGGCCAGGCCGCAGCCATACTTGGTGCCGGTCAGCCCCAGGTCGTCGCGGATCACCCACAGCAAGGGTGTATCGGCGTCTGCCTCGACCTGGTAGGTCTTCTGGTTGATGCGTAGTTCCATGGTTCACCTGCCCGTCTACGGTTACTGTCGCGCTGTCTTTGCGGTCGGGGAATACGCTGTTCCCCAGTCCGAAAACGCTAGCACAGGGGGCTGACCGTTGATCTGCTGGACAGTCCAGATTCAGAGGATCAGGCAAGTAATCCGGTGGAATGCGCAAGCTGGTCGCGCAAACAGGACTTCCGCGGTGAAAACCCGGATAATGCCGGCCACTTTCGTTTTGCACGCTTAAATCACGGTAATCCCGCATGGAAATCAAGGTCAATTTTCTCGACAATCTCCGTCTCGAAGCCAAGTTCGACGACTTCACGGTGATCGCCGACCAACCGATCCGTTACAAAGGTGATGGCTCGGCCCCGGGGCCGTTCGACTATTTCCTGGCGTCCTCGGCCTTGTGCGCGGCTTACTTCGTCAAGCTGTACTGCCAGACCCGCAACATCCCGACCGAAAACATTCGCCTGGCACAGAACAACATCGTCGACCCGGAAAACCGCTACAACCAGATCTTCAAGATCCAGGTCGAGCTGCCCGAGGACATCTCCGACAAGGACCGCCAGGGCATCCTGCGTTCCATCGACCGCTGCACCGTGAAGAAGGTGGTACAGACCGGCCCCGAGTTCGTCATCGAAGTGGTCGACAACCTCGATGCCGATGCCCAGGGCCTGTTGATGCCGGTGTCGGACACCAGCACCTACATTCCTGGCAAGGACCTGCCGCTGGAGCAGACCATCGCCAACATGTCGGGCATCCTGGCCGGGCTGGGGATGAAGATCGAGATCGCTTCGTGGCGCAACATCGTGCCCAACGTATGGTCGCTGCACGTGCGTGACGCCCAGTCGCCAATGTGCTTCACCAACGGCAAGGGCGCGACCAAGGAAGCCGCGCTGGCCTCGGCGCTGGGCGAATTCATCGAGCGCCTGAACTGCAACTTCTTCTATAACGACCAGTACTGGGGTGAGGACCTGGCCAACGCGCCGTTCGTGCACTACCCGAACGAGCAATGGTTCAAACCGGGCCCGCGGGACGCGCTGCCGGTGGAGATCCTCGACGAGCACTGCCTGGCCATCTACAACCCGGACGGCGAGCTGCGCGGCTCGCACCTGTACGACACCAACTCGGGCAACACCGCCCGTGGCATCTGCTCGCTGCCGTTCGTGCGCCAGTCCGACCAGCAGGTGGTGTACTTCCCGTCCAACCTGATCGAGAACCTGTTCCTCAGCAACGGCATGAGCGCCGGCAATACCCTGGCCGAAGCGCAGGTGCAGTGCCTGTCGGAAATCTTCGAACGGGCGGTGAAGCGTGAGATCCTCGAAGGCGAGCTGTGCCTGCCGGACGTGCCGCAGGAGGTATTGGCCAAGTACCCGGCGATTGTTGCCGGCATCCAGGGCCTGGAGGAGCAGGGCTTCCCGGTGCTGGTCAAGGATGCTTCGCTGGGCGGCGCGTTCCCGGTCATGTGCGTGACCCTGATGAACCCGCGTACCGGTGGCGTATTCGCCTCGTTCGGTGCCCATCCGAGCCTGGAAGTGGCGCTGGAGCGCAGCCTCACCGAATTGCTCCAGGGCCGTAGCTTCGAGGGCCTCAACGACCTGCCGCAGCCGACCTTCGAAAGCCACGCGCTGACCGAGCCGAACAACTTCGTCGAGCATTTCATCGACTCCAGCGGCGTGGTGTCGTGGCGCTTCTTCAGCGCCAAGGCCGACTTCGAGTTCGTCGAGTGGGACTTCTCCGGCCATGGCGAGGATTCCAACGTGCAGGAGGCCGCGACCCTGTTCGGCATCCTCGAAGACCTGGGCAAGGAGGTGTACATGGCCGTGTACGACAACCTTGGCGCCACCGCCTGCCGCATCCTGGTGCCGGGTTACTCGGAAATCTACCCGGTGGAGGACCTGATCTGGGACAACACCAACCGCGCCCTGTCGTTCCGCGCCGATATCCTCAACCTGCACAGCCTCGACAACCGCGCCCTCAAGCTGCTGCTCAAGCGCCTGGACAACTGCGATGTCGATGACTACACCACCATCACCACGCTGATCGGCGTGGAGTTCGACGAAAACACGGTCTGGGGCCAACTGACCATTCTTGAACTGAAGCTGCTGATCTGCCTGGCAGTGCAGCGCTTCGAGGAGGCCAAGGAACTGGTCGAGGCGTTCCTGCAGTTCAACGACAACACCGTCGAGCGTGGGTTGTTCTACCAGGCCTTGAACGTGGTGCTGGAAGTGTTGCTGGACGACGAGCTGGAAATGGACGACTACGAGGCCAACTTCCGGCGTATGTTCGGCGACTCGCGCATGGACGCAGTGTTGGGCTCGGTCGATGGCAGCGTGCGCTTCCATGGCCTGACCCCGACCAGCATGAAGCTCGAAGGCCTCGACCGCCACTTGCGCCTGATCGAGAGCTATAAAAAGCTGCATGCGGCGCGGGCCAGGCTGGCCTGACCAGGCGTTACTGGCTGATATCGCCGGGGGCCGCTTTGCGGCCCTTCGTGACGCAAGGCCGCTCCACAAGTGCGCGCCCGTATAGATCGCTTTCAAATAGCCGCTATCCCCAATCTGTCTTGTCGCTTCGCCTGCCAGGCGCGTAGCGTTTTGCTTCTACCCCCTCAATCCATGGCGCGTTGACCGCCAGAAGGACCTCGGCCGCGCACCTTGCAAAGGCGCAGACCATGAATACCTCTTTGGATACCAATGCCCTGAAAGCCCGCCAGCAAGCCATATGGGCCAGTGGCGACTACGCGGTAATCGGCACCACCATGCAGATCGTTGGCGAGCGCCTGGCCGAGGCCTGTGACCTGCGCTGGGACGAACAGGTGCTGGATGTTGCCGCCGGCAATGGCAACGCCACCCTGGCCGCAGCCCGACGCGGTTGCCGCGTCACCTCCACCGACTATGTGCCCGAGCTGCTCAGGCGCGGCGAAGAACGGGCGCGGGCCGAGCGCCTCGATGTGGTGTTCCAGAGCGCCGATGCCGAAGCACTGCCGTTTGCCGATGGCACCTTCGATGCGGTGCTGTCGAGCTTCGGCGTGATGTTCGCACCCGACCAGGCCCAGGCTGCGCGGGAACTGAGCCGGGTGTGCCGGCCCGGTGGCCGGATCGGCCTGGCCAACTGGACCCCGCAAGGCTACGTCGGGCAGATGTTCAAGACCCTGGGGCGGCATGTACCGCCGCCTGCCGGGGCCTTGCCGCCCTCGCGCTGGGGTGATGAGGAACAACTGCGCGTGCTGTTTGCAGGCGCGTTTGACGCGTTGCAGGTCAGCCGCCAGCTGTTCAACTTCCGCTATCGCTCGGCGGCACATTACCTCGAGGTGTTCCGCACCTGGTTCGGACCGATGCGCACGGCCTTTGCCTCGCTGGAGCCGGAGGCGGCTGCGGCGCTGGAGCGTGACCTGACCGAGTTGCTGAATGCCTGCAATGTCGGCGGCCCGACATCACTCGTGGTGCCGAGCGAATACCTGGAGGTGGTGATCACGCGCCGCCGTTAGCAGGGGTTCCTTCGAACGCCTCTGCCGGTGGTGGCGCAGCCTGGACATTGAACAGTTTGCAGATGAAGTACCAAGCGATGGCAACTGTCAGGTTGTAAGGGAACAGCACGGCCCAGAACGGTAGTTGCCAGTTCTTCTTGCCCTGCATTTCACCGGGTTCGCCGGTTCGCCAAGGGGCATAGTGGCGCCAGGCTTCGGCCGGGGTCAGGCAGATGGCGTGCAGAGGCTTGTGCCACCAGTTGGGTTCGCCGGGAGGGGGGAGTTTGTCCGGGCCATGGTCCATGAAGTGACGCAGATATTCCCATACTTCGGCGACGTGCTGGACGTCGGAGTCGGTGGGTTCGTTGCTGTCGACCCAGAGGCAGTCTTTCTGGTGGAGGCTGCCGTCTGCTCGGCGTGGGGCGAAGGCTAAGGCGTAGCTCGTGGAATAGGAAGAACCGCCGAATTCTCTGCGTTTGAATAAGCCGCCTCTGATGTTGCTCCAGCCAAAGGTAAATAACTTTCCTACTCGCTTGTAATAGATTTTTCTTGTAAGCCTATTGAGGTAGATGTCTGAGAGGTTTTTTATATAAAATATCCTGTAGGCCAAGAATGGAGTAAATGTGAACGGTAAGATAATCTGCATGGCAAGAAATTCGTAGGCACCATCAAGTTCGTAGTTTGTCGAGTCATCGAGAAGCAGCGGGTAGGTAAAAAGCGCTGTGCATATACACATTGCTGTATACATCTTGCCCATGAATACTGAGTCTGTAACCCATGGGTTCCGCAGGCGCAGAATGAACTTGGTCGTATCGACTAACTGCCCTGAGATTTTTGGCTCTATGTTGGTTTTTGTATTAGGGCTGAATAGCCATATGGTTGCCATGGGGTTATCTCTGAATGAAAAAGACGGCGTGGGATTTGGGGGAAGTAGCCAGGTAGTGGTTGAGGTGATAGCTTATTGATAGTTTTGCATTTCTGGCTTTTTCTCTGTAAATTTTATAATGCAATGCGACGCCAGCGGGAGTGATATAGCAATCTGGTGTTGGAGTAAGCGTTACTGCGTTTCCGTCGGTGTCTTCGATTCTTAATGTGCCAGACCATTCGCTTTGCCCGATCATGAAGTCGGGTAGTAATATCGTGAACTCAATCGTGGGCACCTCAATTGATACTTGGCCATGTATAATTGTTGCCCAGTCCGGCGTTGGCCAATGGCTGTTAGTACTAAGCTTTGTTGTTAGCGCTCCTAAGCCGAGCTGCGCTGATTGTTCTAGGGAAATTGCTATTGGGGCATACGTCTCAGCATGCCATGATTCGACTTCTTCGATAAGGCTGGCGAAGCGGGGTAGCTTGTTTTGAAAGTCTAGGTTCAAGCCAGGCCGGATTTCACCATCGTTTTCCCTAGTCCCAAAAATACACCTGCTTGCCCATAGCTCTATCGGACTGTGCAAGCGCTCGTGCGCTTTCGAATAGAGATATAGTCCTGCGATATTAGTGTGGCCCCTATCAGCACGATCCCCACTGCAGCCCAACCCGCAAAAGGAATAAAGAATGTCGGGCCGGCGATGGCTAAGCCTCCCTCTAACATAAGGATAGAACCAATAGCAGTTGCTGTGCCGCCAGTTATATTGTACAAGCCGGAAACCGAGTCTCCCTTTTGTGATTGGCGCCACCCCTTTGTGAAATCAGAGAAAAGACCGAAAATTATTGCCGGGTAGCCTGATGCCCTTGAGAAGAGATGACTACTTAATAGGTTGATCATTCCGTTGCTAAAGCCCATGCCCGGCGCCGTGGCACTTAATCTCAACATTACGGCTTTCTGTGCGGCCCTCACGCTGACTAGTGTGGCTGCTGTCGCACCCATTACGCCGAAGATGGACGCAGCGAACCCAGCGTGTATTCCAAGGCATCACTTTTCTGCAGGCTGCTGTAGGCCGTCTTCAGCGATAACACGTTGAACCACAGCATCCCGGCGTTCAAACCACCGCCAACGCTGGATGTCAGCAACCCGAGAAAGTTGGGTTTCACCCGTACGGTAGTGGTCATTTCAACTGAAATCGTCCGGCTTCCCGAGATACGCAGGCGCTTCATTTCCTCCACCTGCGCCATGCCGCTTTTCAGGTACTTCTGCACCTCCTGGCTGAATGGATTTTCCCTGATTGCCTGGTCGGTAATCCGGTAGCGTGCCGCCAACAGCCCGAGCGCTTTCTCGGCATTGGCTTCACCTGCCGCCAGCAGCACTTGCTGGCGCAGGCCACGGCTGGCATCCCAGCGAGTCTGCCCACGCAGGCGCTTGAGCACCACGGTGTTGACCGACTGGGCCGTCAGGTCGGTGATGTCGGCCATGGCCGGAAAACGCCCGGCCAAGCCTTCGATCACGTTGTCGCTGGCGCCGAGCAGGCTGCCGATCGCGTCGGCCTTGTCCTTGAACGGGTTGAACGGGGCGAGGGCGGTGTAGAGCGGGCTGTCGTGCTGGTCCAGCCACTGCTCCAGGCGCTTGAAACGGCGGTCCTGGTCTTCGCTACCGGGGGCCGGCTGGCCCATCGGCTGGATCAGCAGCGCCAGGGAGATTTCCAGCCCGCGGGCGGAAGTGAGTTCGTCGCGGTCGTAGCAGGCCAGGGCGGCGGCCAGGCTGTAGGGATCGTCGATATGCAGGGGTTCGGCGGTTGCCAGCCTGGCGTCATGGTCGTGGCTGGCTTGCAAGGCCTGGTTGCGCAGGGCGCCGATGCGCTGCTCCAGCTCATCGCGTTCGGCGAGGAAGCGCAGGTAGCTGGCGCTATCGAGGCGCTGTGCCAGGCGCGCGCCATTGGGTGAATAGTCTTCGTGGGTGAGGGCCTGGAACCGCGATGCCGAGGGCGACAGGGCTGGCCCGCGCCGTTCCGTGCCCAGCCGGAACGCGGCCAGCTCCGGGGATGGCGCATCCGCCGGATACAGGCTTTCCAGGGTCTTGTTCAGCAGCATGGCAACCAGGTTGCGGTGGTGGAAGTCGCGGCTCTGCGGGCTCAGCTGTTCGGCATCCAGCCGGTAGCAGGCCGGCACCCGTTCGTGCTCGGGGCCCTCGGCGGGTTTCAGGTGCTGCAGCTGCTCGGCGGGCATCAGGTCGCGCAGTTGGTGCTGGTAGGCGGACACCGACAGGCTCAGGTCCAGGGCCATGCCCTCGGCGTCGGCGAGCGCCAGCACCACCGGTACCTTCGGCTGGGTGTAGGGGTAGTGCCGACCGATGGCAACGAGGTTGCCGATGGGCAAGGTTTCGCTGAGCGGATCGCTGCTCCAGCTCAGGGGCATGCGCCGCGCGGCAGGCTTGAAATCTTCGACCCAGGTGGGCAGGGCACTGACTGGCAAGACGTGGGGCTGGCTTGACGGGGCCTGGCTGGCGCTGATGAGTTCGGCCATGTCCAGCTGGCGCATGTGGCGTTTGCGCAAGGCTGGCGAAGCGCTGATGCGGGCGGTCATGGCGTTGGTCCACAGGTGCGGGCTGTAGCCGATCCACACGTCGCTGGCGGTATCGGGGCAGGTGTCGGCCCAGACCCAGCCCAGGGTGCGGCTGGACAGGTAGCGATCGCGCAGGTGGTAGCCCTCCAGGCCGCGATAGCGCAGTTCCTTGTAGAGGCCTGCGCCGAGGTACTCGTGGATGACCAGCTTCTGGCCCCGGGGGCCCTGCATGAACACGTAGACATAGCCCGGGCGCAGGGCGCGCAGGGTGTAGGCGGAATGCTGCAGCGGAGGGAAATCCTGCTCCAAGTTGAAGCCGGCATCGGCATAGCGGCAGGCGGGAGCGTCGCCGCTGCGCGGGACGATGGCATAGCGCACCGGCAGGATGGGAATGCGTGCGCTGCAGGCAGGGCCGGAGGTGGCGCTGCTCACGGAGGCGTCGTTCATGGGGGCTCCTTACCCAGGGGCAATCTGTGTGAATCATGAAAAGCCAAAAGCCTGGTTCACGACAGATAAGTCCATCGTTCGCCTATCAACGGTTGTTGAAAAGCAGTCGGGCGGGAATGCGTTGTTGTTGCGTTATTGGCGGCTTGTATCGCCGGGGAGTTCCGGTCAAGTTGCCATCGAGCAGCCTTGCTGGTCTGGTTTCAATGGCAAGACAATGCCCAGGCTTTCGCTTTCAAGTCGAGAGCGAAAGTGTAAAAACATATTTGATCTAGTTGCGATCAGGGCGTGGCGCAACAAGCAGAAAATATTTCAGATTTATTTGTAGGAAAGAACTTACTTTAGTTTTTGTTTAAATACATTCAGTTCTTGCACTTGGCCATGACCACCTGGCAAGTTCGCGGTGAGCCCCCCGACCGGCTGGCATAACGCACGCAGTTGTCCAGCGACTTCTTGCGGGCGATGCTCAAGGTATCGCCCCATGCCAGGCCACCTTCGCCAGTGGTGGGGACGGCTTTGGCGAAGCAGTTGGAGCCTATGGTGCGTGCCGCGTAGTGGGTCGTGCCGGTCTTGCTGGAGCAACCGGCCACGAGCACCAGGCCGAGCGCCAGCAGGGTGGTCAACGCCCAGGGTGAACGCGGGCGAATCGGGTTGCTGCTCATCGGTGGTCTCCTTGCGCCAACGCCTCGCAGCATAGGCCATTCAAACCAAACGGTGAACTATCGCCTCGTCCAGAGGCTCCTTTGCTAGGCGCGCCCTGCGCACGCCTGGTGGCCACGCCATCAGCCCTTGGGTCACTGAATGAAAAGGAGGCACCGTGACCGCATCCGAGCAAACCTTCTACCGCCATACCCCCAGCCCGCTGCATGCCTTGCTGCTGGCCGGCAGCGTGCCGTTGTTTCTCGCTGCGCTACTGAGCGACATCGCCTACTTCAACAGTTACCAGATCCAGTGGAGCAACTTCGCCGCCTGGCTGATCGCCGGCGCCCTGGTATTTTGCGGGCTGGCACTGTTGTTTGCGTTGGCCAACCTGATCCGTGCCGAGCACAAGGGCGGCCGGCCGACGCTGTACTTCGTGCTGCTGCTGGTGACCTGGGTGCTGGGGCTGATCAATGCCTTCGAACATGCCAAGGACGCCTGGGCGGTAATGCCGTCCGGGCTGGTGCTGTCGGTGCTCGTGAGCGTGCTCGCGACAGTGGCCGCCTGGACCGGTTTGAGCGGCCTGCGCTCGGGAGGTGCGGCATGAAGCTTGTACCTGCATTGAGCCTGTTGAGCATGGCGTTGCTGTTGACTGCCTGTGGCGGTGATGGCGAGCCGAACCAGGCCCTTGGGCCCGACCCGAAACTGCCGGCGCCACAACGTGGCCTGCTGCCGAGCATGAAAATCGCCCAGCCGGTAGCCTGGGGTGAGCAGAAGCCGACGGTACCTGAAGGCTTTACCGTCACTGCCATCGCCACCGGCCTGAAGATCCCGCGGCAGACCCTGGTGTTGCCCAATGGCGATATCCTGGTCGCCGAGGGCCGCGGTGGCAGCGCGGCCAAGCTCAAGCCCAAGGATGTCATCGCCAGCCAGATCAAGGCCAAGGGCAATACCCAGGTCAAGGGGGGCAACCGCCTGACCCTGCTGCGCGATGCCGACGGCGACGGTACCTATGAGCTGCAGACGGTGTTTGCAGAGAACCTCAATGCGCCGTACGGCCTGGCCTTTGCCGACGGCAAGCTGTACGTGGCCAACCAGGATGCCCTGGTGCGCTTCGACTACCAGGACGGCCAGACCCGGGCCGATGGCCCGCCGACCAAGGTCACCGACCTGCCAGCCGCGATCAACCATCACTGGACCAAGGCGCTGACGATCAGCCCGGATGGTCGTTACCTGTACGTGGGCATCGGTTCCAACAGCAACATCACCGAACGCGGGCTGGAGGTGGAGATCGACCGGGCCATGGTCTGGCAGGTCGATGCTGCAACCGGCGCGCACCGGCCCTATGCCACGGGCCTGCGCAACCCGACGGCGCTGGCCATCCAGCCGCAGACTGGGCAGCTGTGGGCGGTGGTCAACGAACGCGATGAGCTGGGCCCCGACCTGGTGCCGGACTACCTGACCTCGGTGCGTGACGGTGGTTTTTACGGCTGGCCTTACAGTTACTGGGGGCAGAACGTGGATCAGCGGGTACGGCCGCAGAACCCGGACAAGGTAGCGGCGGCGATCAAGCCGGATTACAGCCTCGGTTCGCACGTGGCGGCATTGGGCGTGGCCTTCTCCATCCCGGCCATGGGCGAGCGCTTCGCCGACGGTGTCTTCGTCGGTGAACATGGCAGCTGGAACCGGCCCAAACCGGTCGGCTACAAGGTCATCTTCGTGCCGTTCGGCAATGGCAAGCCGGCAGGTGAGCCGATCGACTTCGCCACTGGCTTTCGCGGTGAGGATGGCAAGACCCGCGGGCGTCCGGTGGGGGTGACGGTGGACCCGCGTGGTGCATTGATCATCGCCGATGACCTGGCCAATACGGTCTGGCGGGTAACGCGCAAGCGTTGATGGCGTGGGGGGATGCGCCGGTGCTGGAGCGGCCTCGTGTCGCGAAAGAGGCGCGCAGCGGCCCCGCATTGCAGCTTCGCCGCGATGATCAATGGGGCCGCTTTGCGGCCCTTTCGCGACACAAGGCCGCTCCTACACGGGGCGCGGGCTGCTTGCCCGGCGATCAGAAGCGGTAATTGAAGCTGGCTTCCAATGTACGCGGTGCGCCTGGGGTGATCAGGTCCACCGAGCCGTGCGCAGAGGCGTAGTAGTCGCGGTCGAACACGTTCTTTAGGCGCAGCGCGGCGTCCCACTGCGGCACGCTGTACAGCAGCGCGGCGTCGAAGCTGGTGTAGCCCGGCATCACTACCACGTTATCGAGTGCGGTGTAGCGCTCGTCGACGTAATTGGCACCGGCGGCCACGCGCCACTGCGGGGTCAAGGTACGCACCAGCCAGACGTTGGCGCTGTTACGCGGCGTCAGGGTAGGGGTCTGGCCTTCGTTGGCCACGCCATTGGTCTTGCTGTTGGATTTGGTGATTTCGGCGTCCAGATAGGCATAGCCGGCATAGATCTGCCACTTGTCGCTCAGCTGGCCGCTGACGGTGGCTTCGAAGCCGTCGGTGCGCTGCTCGCCAGCCAGCACGGTGAGGTTGGGGTTGGCCGGGTCGGCGGTCTTCATGTTGGTGCGCTCGAGGCGGAACAGCGCCGCTGTCAACGACAGGCGACTGTCGAGCAGGTCCCACTTGGCGCCGATTTCGTAGTTGGTGGTTTGTTCCGGCTCAAGGTGCTGGTTGCTCGGGCTGACCGCGAACACCTCGCCCGAGGGCTGGTAGCTGCGGCTGACCGAAACGTAGTAGGACTGCATGGCATCCGGCTGGTAGACCAGGCCAGCGCGCGGGCTCCAGGTCTTGTCGGTGCGGTCGAGGTCGACATTCTGCGCGCGGTCGTCGTCGTATTCCTGGCCAAAGATGTCATAACGCACGCCGACCAGCGCTTTCCAGTGTTCATTCAGCTCGATCAGGTCCTGCACGTACAGGCCAGTGGTCTGCTGCCAGTTGGTGCCCTTCGACGACAGGTTGGCGGCGTGTTCCGGCACCGCTACCAGGGCGTCTCGGTACACCGGCACCTGGGCCACGTTGTTCTGGCTCAGCACCCGCTGGTGCTTGTCCTGGAAGCCCACCTCCAGGCCATACAGCAGGTTGTGCTGCATCCCGGCCAGCTGCGCCTGTTGCTTGAGCTCGGTCTGGTTGAACAGGCCGTACTCGTCGCGGGCGACATTGCCGCGGTTGAGCTTGACCAGCAGCTCGCCATCGGGCGCAGTGACGAAGCGCTTCGGGCTGCTGTCGGCGAGGGTGTTGTTGCGGTCCAGGTCGTAGCGGTAGTAGCGGCTGGTGTTGCTCAGGGTAAAGTCGTCGTTGATGCGGTAATCCAGGCTTGCGGTCAGCGAGAACACTTCACTGCGCGCATAGTCCTGGTCGGCATCGCCGGAACCGAAGCGCTTGTCACGCTGCACATCCACCGGGCGGTTGCCCAGGGCCGGGATGCCGAAGTCGATCAGGCGCTTGTCGTACAGGTAGGTGGCGCCCAGGTTCAGTTCCAGGTCGTCGGAAAGGCGGAAATACGCCGATGGCGCGATGGCCTTGCGGTCGATGTAGCCATCGTCACGGAAGGTGTCGCTGTCTTCGAAGGCACCGGTCACGCGGTAGGCCTGGTTGCCCTGCGGGTCGGCCCAGCCACTGTCGAACTGGGTGCGGCGCTTGCCTTCGCTGTCGAAGCTCAGGCCGACTTCGCGCTTGGGTGTGAAGCTGGGTTTCTTGCTGATGCTGTTGATCAGGCCACCCGAAGAACCACGGCCATACAGCACGGCGGCAGGGCCCTTGATTACCTCCACCCGCTCGATGTTGGACAGGTCGCGGAAGTACAGCGCATCGTCGCGCACACCGTCGATGTACATGTCGCCAATGGCGCTGAAGCCACGGATGGTCACCTGATCGCGCTGGCCATCGCCGTTGGACAGGCCGACGCCAGGCACGTTCTTCAGCACATCTTGCATCGACTGGGCGCCCTGGTCCTTGATCACGCTTTCCGGCACCACGTTGACGGTTTGCGGGATGTCGCGCAGCGGCGCGTCGATCTTCAAGGCGCTGCGGCTTTCACTGGCCTTGTAGCTCTGCTGCTCATAGGCGCTGGTGACGGCGGTGGCGGGCAGGGCGAGGGAACCCTGCGACTCAGGTTGAGCTGCATGAGCAGGCATGACCAGCAGGCCGAGCATGGACAGCGATGCCGGCGCAACAGACTTTTTTGCCATTACAGGTGACTCGTTGTTGTATTCGAGGTTGCGAATACTAACGATTCTCAAATGTAAAGCAAGTGTAAAGAATTCGCATTTGCTATTGCGACGGCCTGCCTGGTTGCACGCGGGCTGAACCTGTCGCCAGGGGCCGGCCCGGCAAGCCAACCGGGAACGGCTATGCTTGTCAGCGCGTGAGCATCACGCGCAATCGTCCGGTCTTGATTACAGGGAAGCAGGCCTATGAATCCAATTCGCTCCATCGCTCGTGCTATCGCCCTTGCCACGCTGGCCTGCGCTGCCAGTTTCACGGTGCAGGCTGCCGGTATTCCCATCGGCAGCGAGGCGCTGGAAAGCCACGTCACCACGCAAGTCACGGCCATCGACCTGGGCAAGCGCCAGGTCACGGTGAAAGGTCCCGATGCGAAGAAGGATGTGACCTTCCAGCTCACGGAAAAGGCCAAGGCACTGCACAACCTCAAGGTGGGTGACCAGGTCGACATCTATGTCACCCGCGCGGTGGCCTATGTGTTGAATCCCGAAGTAGGCGGGGCGCCAAAGGCGACTGACGAGTCCGGTAGCATCCGCGCCACGGCGGACAACCCCAACCCTGGTGGCGAGGCATTCCGCCAGGTCAAGATCACCTCGCAGATCAAGAAGATCGACCTCGATAAGCATGAAGTCAGTTTGCTGCCGCCGGAAGGCAAGCTGCAGGTGGTCAAGGTGGAAAACCCGGACCTGCAGGCACGCATGGAGAACCTCGAGGTCGGGCAGACCGTCGACGCGATCTACACCGAAGTGCTGCGCGTCGAAACCTCACGCTGATCTCACCCAGCGCCGGCCTCGGCTGCTGCCGGGGTCAGGCTTCGGCTGGCCCGGGCCTGTATCCGCCGCGAGGCCTTGCAGGCGGGAGGGTGTTGTTGAAACAGCCGTAGCACCCAGTCAGGGCGGGTCTTGCTGGCATCGTTGAGCCAGTTGGCGACCGAGTCCTGGGCATACTTCTCGGGTTCGGCCAGCAGTGGCACCAGCATCGGCTCGGCCACCTCCGGCTGTTGCTTGAGTGCGGCAATGTGTTCGCACCAGACCCCGCGGGGGCGCAGGATCTCGATGCAAAACCGCCGCACCAGCGGGTCGGCATCGCCAACATGGCGGCCGAGCAGGAGCAAAGCGGCGTCAAGGTTCTGCGCCAGGCGCGGGCGCAGGGCAATCCAGGCCCACTCGCGTACACCGAAGTGTTCATCACGAGCGAAGCGCAACTGCGCCTGCAGGGCCTCTTCCAGGGGCAGCGAGCGGGACAGGTGCGCCTGGGCAAATGCCGCCCAGCTGCGCACGGTATCGGACGGGTGTGTGCAGCATCGCTCGAACGCCTGTTGGCGCCAGGGCGCGGCAGCCTGCTCCAGCCATTGCCCCAGCGCCAGGCCAATGGCGGCGACCTTTTTCGACAGGCCCAGCGCCTGGGCCAGTTCGGCGCTGGCGGTCAACTGCTCCAGCAGTGCCTCGGGAAGCTGGCCGGCCAGCGCGTGGGCGAGGGCCGCCTGGTCTACCGCCAGGCATTCGGCCAGGTTGCGGGTGGGCAATTGGCCAAGGTCGATCAGGGTCTTGCGTTGCTCCTGCAACATGTTCCACCTCCATGTGGTCGGCCAAGGTACGACAGTACCCTCAGGCATGCATGCTACGAATAGTGCGCGTGCAGGGTTTTGATTTCCATCACTTCGGCGGGTTGTACGATCATGGCCGTCATCGAAACGCTGAAGGAGAGCGGCCATGTTCAGTAAATCCATGCTTCTGCTGGCACTGCCGGTGGTGATGGCGTTGCTTGCCGGTGCCGTGTTGCCGTTTCAGGCTGCAGGCAACGCCGCCGTTGGGCGCGCACTGGGGCACTGGTTGTGGGCGGCGTTCACTTCGTTGACGGTGAGCTCGCTGGTGGTAATTGCTGCATTGCTATTGCTCAGGGTGCCGGCACCGGACCTGGGCAAGGCCCTGCAGGGGCCGTGGTGGCTGTGGATCGGAGGGGTACTGGGGGCCCTGTACCTGGCCGCAGCGGCAGCGCTGACGCCCAGGCTTGGCGCTGCGGGGTTTCTGGTGTTGGTGGTGGCGGGGCAGATCATCACGGCAGTGCTGGTCGACCATTTCGCCGTGATGGGCCTGGGCGGCAAGCCACTGAACCTGGCCAGGCTGGCAGGCCTGCTGCTGATCCTGGTCGGTGTGGTGCTGGTGCAAGGCAATTGGGCGGCGGGTTCACTGCCCGGCACCGCTGTGATCACGAAGCCGCCGCAGGGCTGATCCGTGCTCCGGCTGGCTGCAGGCCCGCACGGTCTCGCGCAGCCAGCGGTGTCCCGGGTCGCTGTCCTTGCGAATATGCCAAGCCTGCTGGTAATCGAACGGGGCGATAGTCAAAGGAGGCTCGAACTGACGCAGCGTCGGGTGCTGCTGCAGGGGCCCTGCCGCCCGCCGCGCTACGGTAAGGACCAGGTCGGTGCCGGGCAGCACTTCGATGGCCGCGCTCCAGTGCGGCAATGCCAGGGCAATGCGACGGCGCAGCCCTAGCGCGGCAAGGGCACGTTCGATCTCATCGAAGGCATCGGGGCGCATGGCCATCAACACGTGCGGGCGGGCCAGCCAGTCCTCCAGGGGCAGGCAGCCGCTGGCGGGCAGTACCTGGCAATCGGCAACGCTGATGAAGTCCTCGGCAAACAGCGCCTGGGTGGTGATTTGTTCGGGTGGGTCGGGGAACAAGCCCAGGGCCAGGTCCAGTTCGCCGTCAAGCAGCTGCGCCAGCATGGTTTCGCGGCTGGCCTGGCTGATGGCCAGGTCCACGCCAGGGGCGACCTGGCGCAGCTGGCGGACCAGCGGCGGCAGGACAATCCGTGAAGCGTAATCCGACAGCGACAGACGGAAGCGGCGTTGGGCCTTGGCCGGTTCGAACAGCGGCGTGGCCAGCAGGCCGTTGAGGGTGTTCAAGGCGTCCTGCAGCGGGCTGGCCAGCGATTCGGCACGCGGGGTCAGGACCATGCGGCCGTTCTGGCGCACCAGCAACGGGTCGTCGAAATGCCTGCGCAACTGCGCCAGCGCGTGGCTGACCGCAGGTTGGCTACGGTGCAGTCGCAGGGCTGCGCGCGTGACGTGCTTTTCGCTCAGCAAAGCATGCAGGGCCAAGAGCAGGTTGAGGTCGATTCTACGCAGTTCATCCATCTTGTGAATGGTCTCGATCCGATACGACGGTTGCGATCAGCTTAACAAATACCCGTTGAAGCGATGCCGCTGCGTCATGCTGCCTTTTCGTACTGGTGTACCCGCAGCTGACGGTGAAGGCCGAGTCCGCCGAGCCAGCGTATCCCTGCCCGCCAAGGCAAACGAGACAGTGAGGGATGATGATTTAAAACTATCATTTTCAATGAGTTGCGATGATTTGTTAAAGCGAAACAGCGCTTCTTGTAGGAACGGCCTTGTGTCGCGATGGGCCGCAAGGCGGCCCCAGGAATCTGGGCTTTTGCCGCACATTATCGGGGCCGCTTGCGCCCCATCGCGACTCAAAGTGTCTCCTACAACACATTAAGTATCTTTCGTAACGTATTGATAAAAAAGACTAACGTCTCGCTATAGCATGCTGCACACACTGCTCGTAGTAAGTCTGCCTGATCGCCGCCGGCTTGAGCCGCGAGCGGCTGTTATAGGTCTGCTCGGTAATGCCGAAGGCGGTCATGCGCATCCACGGTTTGGCGAACTTGCGAACCTGCAGCTTCTTGCGGGTGGCATACAGCGTTACCCCGGAAAGCTTGGCCTGCTGGGCCTCGGCGGCGATCTGCGCGCCCCAGTCGCACGTGTGGCGATCGTTCTGGCTCAACGCCCGTGCCTGGGCGCCGAAAGCGAGCGTAGCCAGCAGGCAGCCGGCCACCGTTGCTAGAATTACGCGCATGTTGCTGTCCTAAACGTCTGACGGAACAGGGAGTTTGCTTTCGCTTCAGGAAGCCGGGGGCCAGCAATTTGCCGTCAGTGAGAAACGCCGTGTCGCCACCGGTGGCGGGGGCGAGAAATACCGCACCGTATGTATGTGATCGTACAACTGCTTGCGCTATGATGACGGCTGTCTTTCTAGGTGAAATACAGCGTAATGACAGAGCAGCAGGTACAGCCAAGGGCCCGGCGCAAGCCGCGCAGCCTGGCGCAGGAACTGGTCACGGTGCTGACCGAGCGTATTCGCAGCGGCCAGCTCAAGCGTGGCGACAAGTTGCCGACCGAATCGCAGATCATGGCCGAAGAGGGCGTCAGCCGCACCGTGGTGCGCGAGGCAATTTCGCGGCTGCAGGCCGCCGGGCAGGTCGAGACCCGTCACGGTATCGGTACCTTTGTCCTGGATGCGCCGGCCACCGGTGGCTTCCGCATCGACCCGGCGACTGTCGTCACATTGCGCGAAGTGCTGGCGGTGCTGGAGTTGCGTATTGCCCTGGAAATCGAGTCGGCAGGCCTGGCAGCACAGCGGCGCAGCGATGAACAGCTGGCCGGCATGCGGGCGGCACTGGATGAAATCAACGAAGGGGCAGCCCACGCCAGTGATGCGGTGTCTGCCGACTTCCAGTTCCACCTGCGCATCGCCCAGGCCAGCGGCAACCACTACTTTGCCGACATCATCAACCACCTGGGCACCAGCATCATTCCGCGTACCCGGCTGAATTCGGCGCGGCTGGCGCATGATGACCAGGCACATTACATGAGCCGCCTGATGCATGAGCACGAGGCGATCTACGAAGCCATCGCCCGGGGTGACAGCGAAGGGGCCAAGATGGCCATGCGCATGCACCTGAGCAATAGCCGTGAGCGTTTGCGCCAGGCCCATGCCGAGGCCGAGGCGCAGGGGGCCTGAACCCCTGGCTGGCAGCGCCGGGCTGTTCGCCGGCACGCCGAAAGAAAAGCCCCGCCATGCGCGGGGCTTTGTCGTTTCGGGCAACCGGTCAGATCGGCCCTTCACGCCATTGGCCATTCACCAGCCGACGCAGCCCCAGCGGGTTGTCATCGCGCAGTGCTGCGGGCAACAGCGCCTGCGGGTAGTTCTGGTAACACACCGGGCGCAGGAAGCGGTCGATCGCCAGGGTGCCGACCGAGGTGCCGCGGGCATCCGAGGTTGCCGGGTACGGCCCGCCATGCACCATTGCCTCACATACCTCGACACCGGTCGGGTAGCCGTTCACCAGAATCCGCCCGACCTTTTCTTCCAGCAGTGGCACCAGCCAGGCAAAGGCCTCGAAGTCCTCGGGCTCGCCGATCAGCGTTGCGGTCAGTTGCCCACGCAGGCCGAGCAAGGCGCTGCGCAATTGCGCGTTGTCCTGCACTTCGACGGCCACGGTGGCAGGGCCGAACACTTCTTCCTGCAGCAACGGGTCGGATTCGATCAGCAAGCGGGCATCGGCCTTGAACAGCTGCGCACGGGCCTGGCTGCCTGCCTGAGCCTGGCCGGCCAGGTGCTGGATACCGGCGTGGGCCTGCAAATGCTCCAGGCCAGCAACGTAGCTGCGCAAGCCTGCGGCGTTGAGCATGGTCTGGCCGGCTTGTTCAGCCAGGTGGTGGCCAAGCTCGGCCAGCAACTGGCTGTACTGCGGCGACTGCAGGCCGATCACCAGGCCCGGGTTGGTGCAGAACTGGCCAGCGCCGAGGCAAACCGAGCCCGCCAGTTCGTGGGCAATCGAATCGCCACGCTTGGCCAGGGCCCCGGGCAGGATGATCACCGGGTTGATACTGGACATTTCGGCGAACACCGGGATGGGCTGCGGGCGTTCGGCGGCCATGCGGCACAGGGCGTCACCGCCTTTCAGCGAGCCGGTAAAGCCAACTGCCTGGATCGCCGGATGCTTGACCAGCCACTCGCCGACGCCGCCACCGAAGACCATGTTGAATACCCCGTTGGGCATCCCGGTGCGCTCGGCGGCGCGCTGGATGGCGCTGGCCACCAGGTCGGCCGTGGCCATGTGGCCGCTGTGGGCCTTGAACACTACCGGGCAACCGGCAGCCAGGGCGGCGGCGGTGTCGCCCCCGGCGGTGGAGAAGGCCAGCGGGAAGTTGCTGGCGCCGAACACCGCAACCGGGCCGACGCCGATGCGCATCTGGCGCAGGTCTGCGCGTGGCAACGGCTGGCGCTCTGGCAGGGCGAGGTCGATGCGCGCCCCAAGGAAATCACCGCGGCGCAATACCTGGGCGAACAGGCGCATCTGGCCACTGGTACGGCCGCGCTCGCCTTGGATACGCGCGGTGGGCAGGGCGGTTTCGCGGCAGACGATGGCAACAAACGCGTCGTCCAGCTCGTCCAGTTCGGCGGCAATGGCGTCGAGGAACTCGGCGCGCCGCGTCGGGGCCAACTGGCGGAATTCGGCAAAGGCCGTCGCGGCAGCCTTGGCAGCCTGGTCCACTTCGCCTTCGGTAGCCTGGAAGAAATGGTATGGCAGCGCCTCGCCAGTGCTGGCGTCCAGGCTCTGCAGGCGCTGTTGGCCCGCGGCGCTGCGCTGGCCGGCGATGAAGTTGTGGCCGAGGATTTCAGGCATGGGGTGCTCCTGTGGGCTTTAGGGTAAAAGTGGAACTCATTTGGGGCGCGCAGCCCTGTTGGAGCGGGGTTATCCCGCGCACAACCCAACGGTGGATGGCACCGGCTGTGCTGGTGATCGCGGGTGAACCCGCTCCTGCAGGGATGGCGAAATAGCGGACGCCCGAGCAACCTCGGGCCATCAGGTAATCGGCGCCGGGTTGAACAGGGTGATGTCGTTATGCAAGCGGTGCTGCTCGGCCCAGGTCCGCTTGCGGCCGCTGGCCACGTCCAGGTAGTAATGGAACAGCTCCCAGCCCAGCGCTTCGATGGTCGCGCGGCCGCTGGCGATGCGCCCGGCATCGATGTCGATCAGGTCGGGCCAGCGCTGGGCCAGCTCGCTGCGGGTGCAGACCTTGACCACCGGCGCCATGGCCAGGCCATAGGGGGTGCCGCGGCCCGTGGTGAACACGTGCAGGTTCATGCCAGCGGCCAGCTGCAGGGTGCCGCAGACAAAGTCGCTGGCCGGGGTGGCGCAGAAGATCAGGCCTTTGCGCTTGACCCGCTCGCCCGGGCCAAGCACGCCCTGGATGGCGCCACTGCCGGACTTGACGATCGAGCCCAGGGCCTTCTCGACGATGTTCGACAGGCCGCCTTTCTTGTTGCCTGGTGTGGTATTGGCGCTGCGGTCGGCGGCGCCCTGTTGCAGATAACGGTCGTACCAGTCCATCTCGCGGACCAGCGCATCGGCAACGTCCTGGTCTTGCGCGCGCGAAGTGAGCATGTAGATCGCATCGCGCACTTCGGTCACTTCCGAAAACAACACGGTGGCACCGGCACGAACCAGCAGGTCGGCAGCGTAGCCCAGCGCCGGGTTGGCGGTAATGCCGGAAAAGGCATCGCTGCCCCCACACTGCATGCCCAGGATCAGTTCGCTGGCTGGTACGCTTTCGCGGCGGCGCTGGTCGAGCTTCTTCAGGCGGGTTTCGGCCAGCTGCATGATCTGTTCGATCATCTCCGCAAAGCCCAGGCTGGCGTCCTGCAGGCGGTACAGCCAGGGCTCGCTGAGGTCGACCGAGGGGTCGTCGGCATGCATCACCTGGTCGGCCTGCAGCTTTTCGCAACCCAGGCTGATGACCAGGGCCTCGCCGCCGAGGTTGGGGTTGCGCGCCAGGTTGCGCACCGTGCGGATCGGGATGTAGGCATCGCGCGCGTTGATCGCCACGCCGCAGCCGTAGCTGTGGGTGATGGCGACCACGTCGTCGACGTTCGGGTAGCTGGGCAGCAGCTCGCTGCGAATGCGCTTGACGGCGTGCTCCAGCACGCCAGCCACGCACTGCACGGTGGTGGTGATGCCCAGTATGTTGCGGGTGCCGACGCTGCCGTCGGCATTGCGGTAGCCTTCGAAGCTGAAGCCTTCGAGCGGCGGCAGCGGCTGTGGCACAGCATCGCAGCGTGGCAGGCTGTCCAGCGCCGGGGCCGCCGGCATGGCCAGCTGGCTCTCCTGCACCCAGCTGCCCTGGCGCAGGTCTTCCAGTGCGTAGCCGATCACCTGCCCATAGCGGCGCACGGGTTCGCCCTTGGCAATGGCCACGCTGGCCACCTTGTGGCTTTGCGGCACGCCTTCGACCAGGGTCAGGCCGTCGGCGAAGCGGGCGCCTTCGCCCAGGCCGCCGGCATTGACCACCACCACGACGTTGTCGTCAGCGTGCAGGCGGACGTAGCGGGGCGAGTCGGAATGTTCGATCAACTGCATGTTCGGGCCCTACTTGTGAGGTTCTCAGGCTTTGGTACATCCGCCTGCGCCGGGGGAGGGTCGAGGCAGGCGTGCTCGGTCAATGATGTGAGCTGGCCAGTTCGCCGCTGGCGGCTGGCCCGGCGTCAGGCTTTGGGGTTTCGCGCAGCTCGATGCGCTTGATCGGGCCGACGATGACCAGGTAGCTGAACACCGCCACCAGGGCATTGGCGCCCACATACACCAGTGCCCACTTGAACGAGCCGGTGGCGCTGATGATGTAGCCGATGACGATCGGAGTGGTGATCGAGGCGATGTTGCCGAAGGTATTGAACAGGCCGCCTGAAAGCCCGGCGATCTGCTTGGGCGACGTGTCGGCGACTACTGCCCAGCCCAGTGCACCGATGCCTTTGCCGAAGAACGCCAGGGTCATGAAGCCGACCACCATCCATTCGGTATCGACGTAATTGCAGAACACCATGCTGGTCGACAGCAGCAGCCCGCAGACGATCGGTAGCTTGCGCGAGAAGGTCAGCGAGTTGCCACGGCGCAGCAGCCAGTCGGAGATCACCCCGCCGAGCACGCCGCCGATGAAACCGCAGACCGCCGGCAACGAGGCGATGAAACCGGCCTTGAGGATGGTCATGCCGCGCTCCTGCACCAGGTATACCGGGAACCAGGTGAGGAAGAAGTAGGTGATGGCGTTGATGCAGTACTGGCCCAGGTACACCCCCAGCAGCATGCGGCTGGTCAGCAGTTGCCTGATATAGCCCCATTTCGGGCCGTCGCTACCGCGCTTCTGGTCCATGTCCACCAGGCCGCCATTGTGCTCGATATGCTCGAGCTCGGCCGGGCTGATGCGCGGGTGTTGGCGCGGGTTGTAGATGGTCTTCAGCCAAACCATGGAGAACACGATGCCCAGTGCGCCCATGACAATGAACACGTGCTCCCAGCCGAAGCTGAACACGATCCAGCCCATCAGCGGTGCGAACAGGGCCGTGGCGAAGTATTGGGCCGAGTTGAAGATGGCCGAAGCAGTGCCGCGTTCCTGGGTCGGGAACCAGGCCGCGACGATGCGGGCATTCCCCGGGAACGACGGGGCTTCGGCAAAACCGACCAGGAAGCGCAGGGTGAACAGCGTGACCACCGCCCAGGCCACCGGCAGGCCACCGACAAAGCCCTGCAGCAAGGTGAACAACGACCAGGTGAAGATGCTGAAGGCGTAGACGTTCTTGGAACCGAAGCGATCGAGCAGCCAGCCGCCGGGAATCTGGCCCGCCACGTAGGCCCAGCCGAAGGCAGAGAAGATGTAGCCCAGGGTGACGGCATCGATGCCGAGGTCTTTCTGCAGGCTGGAACCTGCGATGGCGATGGTGGCGCGGTCGGCATAGTTGATCGTGGTCACCAGGAACAGCATGAACAGGATCAGGTAGCGCACATGCGTCTTTTGGCTCGCTTGCATGCTGGCAATACTCCCACTAGTTATTTTTGTGCGGGGTCATCAAGGATAACCGGAGTGGCTGGCCACTCCGGGCGCGGCGTCGGGCAGGCCGCGGGCAGTGCCTACTGCGGGCCCATCTTGTCCATCAGCGCAGCGAGCTGCTGGTACTCGTCGGCAGTCAGGTCGGTCAGCGGGGTCCGCACCGGGCCTGCATCGTAACCGGCAATCCTGGCACCGGCCTTGACGATACTGACGGCGTAACCGGCCTTGCGATTGCGGATGTCCAGGTACGGCAGGAAGAAGTCGTCGATCAGCCTGGCCACGGTGGCGTGGTCGTCACGGGCAATGGCGTTGTAGAAGGCCATGGCGGTCTTCGGCACGAAGTTGAACACGGCGGAGGAATACACCGGCACGCCCAGGGCCTTGTAGGCAGCCGCATAGACCTCGGCGGTCGGCAGGCCACCCAGGTAGCTGAAGCGCTCGCCCAGGCGGCGACGGATCGACACCATCAGCTCGATGTCGCCCAGGCCGTCCTTGTAGCCGATCAGGTTCGGGCAGCGCTCGGCGAGCTTTTCCAGCAGGTCGGCGTTCAGCCGGCAGACGTTGCGGTTGTACACCACCACGCCGATGTTCACCGCTTTGCACACCGCCTCGACGTGGGCGGCAACGCCTTCCTGGCTGGCTTCGGTCAGGTAGTGCGGCAACAGCAACAGGCCCTTGGCGCCCAGCCGCTCGGCTTCCTGGGCGTACTCGATGGCCTGGCGGGTAGCGCCACCGACGCCGGCGAGGATCGGTACCGAGGTGGCGCAGGTGTCGACGGCGGTCTTGATCACCTGGCTGTACTCGCTGGCGGCCAGGGAGAAGAACTCACCGGTGCCGCCGGCGGCGAACAGGGCGCTGGCGCCGTAGGGAGCGAGCCATTCCAGGCGCTTGACGTAGCCCGCCGGGTTGAAGTCGCCCTGGGCATTGAAGTCGGTGACCGGGAAGGACAGCAGGCCGTGGGAGAGGATGGATTTCAGTTCTTGTGGCGTCATTGTTGTAGGCATCCTGTGGCGCTTGGGGTGAAGGGTGTTGTTTTGCGCTTGAGGTAAGTTATCGTACAACTAGTGCGATGACTAGTGCCTTTTGGGAATTTTTTGCGGGGATGGTAGGGGGATGCCAGGGCGGATTGGTTTTAGATGTGTGTGGTTGCGTAAATCGAGCGCCGCCCGCGCGGCGCATCGCGGATGAAATCCGCTCCTACATTTGTTGCAACGTGCCGAACCTGTTACGCCATGGTTGCCAGCCTTGGCGCATGACTTGAGCCTTGCATACCGGCTGACAACCATGGCCTGTCAGGCATGGCCACGTTGCAACAAATGTAGGAGCGGATTTCATCCGCGATGCGCCGCGCGGGCGGCGCTCGATCTCCCAGGCGCAGAGAATCCAACGACAACCACTCGGCAGTCATCGTATCTCTTAAAAGAAAAAAAGATCGCGGAGACAGGCACAAGCCGCCACCCGCTTCCACGGGAAGTGTTCTGGGACCAGCAGAGGGTGACCGGGGAAACGGGGGCGACCTTGCGCCGCCCCGCGATCAAAGCGCAGTGAAACGAAGGTCAGGCAGCCTGCTGGCGCTTGATCTGCGCCTTGCGTACCTGGGCCCGGCACGCATCGCCGAAGGCCTGGAAGATCTTGATCGAGTCCGGGTTGCTCGCCGCTTGCCACTCTGGGTGCCACTGCACGGCAAACAGGAACGGCGAGAGGCTCGGGGCGTGAATCGCCTCGACCAGGCCGTCTTCGGCGTGGGCGATGGCCTCGATGCCGGCGCCGAGCTTGCGCAGGCCTTGGCCGTGCAGCGAGTTGACGCGAATTTCGTCGGTACCGAGGGTGTCACGCAGCCAGCTGCCAGGCTCGATCTTCACGCCGTGCACCTGGGCGTATTGCACCTCGACCGGGTCTTCAGGGTTTTCCCGATGGTCATTGAAGCCAGGCTCGGCGTAGACCTTCTGGTAGATGTCGCCACCCAGGGCCACGTTGATTTCCTGCATGCCCCGGCAGATGCCGAAGATCGGCAGGCCACGCTTGATCGCTGCCTTGACCAGGGGGATGTCGAACAGGTCGCGGTTCTTGTCCTGGCCTTTGCCGGGGGTCTGGTTTTCCTGGCCGTACAGGGCCGGGTCGATGTTGCTGCCAGCGCCGGTCAGGTACACGCCGTCGGCCATGTCCAGGTAGGTTTCGAGGTCATCGATGCCGCAGCAGGTGGGGACCAGCACCGGTACGCAATCGGCGAATTCGACCAGCGGAGTGATGTATTTGTGGGTCATGACCTGGTAGTCATGGCCTTTGCGCTCTTGGCTGCCCATGGTCATCAGGACGACGGGTTTGCGCAGGGAAGGTTGCTTGTTGCCAATGTTGCTGTTGGACATATGTCACCTTGGGACAGGTTCGGCCTGTCGTTGTTGTGCAGGTGCACGGCGCTTGGCCTTGGGTGCAGCCTGTAGCCCCGAGCACTGCCGGCTCGTCAGAGGCGACGATTCCGGTCGGGGCTTGTAGATAGCTTGCCAGAGCCGTTCGATATGTCAAACGACGGAACAGGGCTTGATGCCAGGGAAGGCGCCGGTTTTTGGGGGCTGAAACCGATGCGGGCCTGTGCCGGCGTGGGTTTGGCGGGGGTTAAGGTCAATAATATTTAACGATGCAGTCGGGTCTTTGCAGCGGTGCAATGAAGGCCCGGCAGAGTCGCTCACGCCGTCGGCTGACGCTCACCTGTGTAGGAGCGGCCTTGTGTCGCGAAAGGGCTGCATGGCAGCCCCAGGATTTCAGCGCAGAAATACAAATGCCGGGGCTGCTTTGCAGCCCTTTCGCGACGCAAGGCCGCTCCTACACAGGTATCGCGCCGGCTTGGATGATTTTCAGTCAGTGCAGGATCTGCGCCAGGAACCCTTTGGCCCGCTCGGTACGCGGCTGGTTGAAGAACACCTGCGGCGGGCTGTCCTCGATGATCTGCCCGCCCTCGAGGAACAGCACGCGTTCGGCGACCTGCCGGGCAAAGCCCATTTCATGGGTGACGCAGAGCATGGTCATGCCGGTACCGGCCAGTTGCACCAGCACGTCCAGCACCTCGGCGACCATCTCCGGGTCCAGCGCCGAGGTGGGCTCGTCGAACAGCATGATGCGGGGCTTCATGCACAGCGCCCGGGCGATCGCCACCCGCTGCTGCTGGCCACCGGACAGCTGGCTGGGGTACTTGTGCGCCTGGCTTTCGATACCGACCTTGCTCAGGTACATGCGTGCGCGCTCTTCGGCATCCTTGCGCGACAACCCGCGCACGCTGGTGGGGGCCAGCAGGCAGTTGTCCAGCACGCTCATGTGCGGGAACAGGTTGAAGTGCTGGAACACCATGCCGATATCGCTGCGCACCCGCGCCGCGTCGCGGCTGCTGGCAGCCAGGTCGATGCCGTCCACCTTGATGCTGCCCTGCTGGGCCACTTCCAGGCGGTTGATGCAACGGATCAGCGTCGATTTGCCCGAGCCGGAAGGCCCGCAAAGCACGATGCGTTCGCCTTCGCGCACCTGCAGGTTGATGTCGCGCAGTACATGGAAGGCACCGTAGTGCTTGTTAAGGCCCTCGATGCGGATCAGCACCGGGCGTGGGTCGGGTTCGGGGGCAAGGCTGGCAAGGCTCAGTGGTGCGGTCATGTTTGTTGTTCTCCCGCGTGGGTTCAGTCGAAACGGGTCGCGCTATAAGGCGCGGGGTCGGTGAAGGGGCGCTCGCCGGTGACCAGTTCGGCCAGCAGGCGGCCGCTGACCGGGCCCAGGGTGAGGCCGTGGTGGGCATGGCCGAAGTTGAACCACAACCCCGGGTGGCGTGGAGCCGGGCCGATCACCGGGCGCATGTCCGGCAGGCAGGGGCGGCGGCCCAGCCAGGGGCTGTCGTCCAGGCGCTGGCCCAGCGCCGGGAACAGCTTGCGGGCCAGGGCTTCGCAGCGGCCCAGCTGGATCTGGTTGCCCGGGGCGCTGCTGGCTGCGAACTCGATGCCGGTGGTCAGGCGCACGCCGCGGGCCATGGGCGCCAGCACGTAGCCGCCCTGGGTATCGCAGATGGAGTGCTCCAGCTGCGCGCCGTCACGGGTGCTGTAGTGCATGTGGTAGCCACGCTTGATCGCCAACGGGATTTCATAGCCCAGGCCGCTGAACAGATCGGCGGACTGTGGGCCGAGGCAGGCCACCACTTCATCGGCGCTGATCGGGCCGCGGCGGCTGTCGACCTGCCATTGGCCACCGAGCTGGCGCAGGCTGCGTGCATCGCCATGCAGGAACTGCCCGCCGCGTTGCAGGAACAGGCTGGCGTAGCCACGGGTGAGGGCGCCAGGGTTGTTCACGGTCTTGGGGTCGAGCCAGTGGATGCCACCGACCACGGTGGCGTCCAGTTGCTGTTCGCGGGCCTGCAGTTGCCCGCATTCGAGGATTTCGAACTGCAGGCCATAGCGGCTCAGGCCTTTGGCGTCGGCCTTGGCCTGCGCGAACAGCGCCGGGTCGCGGAACACTTCGATCCAGCCTTTGGCCTGCACCAGGCCTTCCAGGCCGGCGGCCGCGATCAGCGCATCGTGTTCCTCGACGCAACGTTGCACCAGCGGCAGCATGTCGGCGGCAGCCCCGGCCAGGCGCGCAGGGGCCGACTGGCGCCAGTAACGCCATAGCCACGGGGCCGTCTTGGGCAGGTGCAGCAGGCTGTAGCGTACATCGGGCTGGCGGTTCAGGCCGTAGCGCAGCAGCGCCCCCAACTGCCGCGGGAAGGCGTAGGGGATGACGCTGGAGCGCTCGATCAGCCCGGCATTGCCGTGGCTGGTGCCGCTGCCCGGTTCGTCGCGGTCGATCAGGATCACCTGGCGCCCGCGGGCCTGCAGGTGCAGCGCGGTACTGACGCCGACGATGCCGGCGCCGAGGACAAGGGTCTGGCAATGCATTGGAACGTATCCTTCGGTCAATTCAGGTGGCGGCCCAGGCGGGCTTCCAGGTGCTTCAACAGGCGCCGCACCAGTTCGACGATCAGCAGGTAGAGCACGGCGGCCCACAGGTAGATCTGGAAGTCGAAACTGCGCGAGAAGGCCAGCTTGGTCACGCCCATCAGGTCGTAGATGGTCACCAGCGAGGCGATCGCGCTGGCCTTGATCATCAGGATCAGTTCGTTGCCCAGCGGGCCGATGGCCACCAACAGCGACTGCGGCAGGATCACCTTGAAAAAGGTGGTCGAGCGCTTCAGGTTCAGGGCCCGCGCTGCTTCATGCTGGCCAGGAGCCACGGCCATCAGGCTGCCGCGGAAGATCTCGGCCTGGTAGGCGGCCGTGTTCAAGGTGAATGCCAGCAAGGTGCAGAACCACGCCTCGCGGAAGAACCACCACAGGCCGACGTCCTGCCAGAAGCCCTTGAGCGAGCCCAGGCCGTAATACAGCAGGAACAGCTGGGCCAGCAGCGGCGAGCCGCGGAAGAAGTACACGTAGCTTGCAGCCATGCGTTGCAGCAGCAGGCTGCGCGACATGCGCGCCAGGGCCAGCAGCAGGCCCAGCAGGGCACCCAGGCTGAAGGAAATCGCCACCAGTTTGGCGGTTACCAGCAGGCCATCGAGGAAGCGCGGGCCGTAGCGCTCCAGCAGGTTGGGGTCGACCACCAACGCCAGCAGTTGTTCGAGGCTCATGCGCGTGCTCCTTGCAGGTGGCGGTTGCTGCGCCGTTCGATGAAGGCGAACACGCGCCCGGAGAGGGCGGCGAACAGCAGGTAGCCCAGGCAGGCGACGCCATAGAAGAACATCGGTTCCTTGGTCACGCTGACCGCCAGGTTGGTCTGGCGCATCAGGTCGACCAGCGAGATGGTGGAAACCAGTGAGGTGTCCTTGAGCAGCGACAGCCAGTTGTTGGACAGGCCGGGCAGGGCGATACGGGTGAGTTGTGGCAGCAGCACCTTGAAGAAACCCGTGCGTTTGCTCAGGCCCAGCGCCGAGCACGCTTCCAGCTGGCCCTTGGGCAAGGTCTTGAAGGCGGCCAGCCAGATTTCGCTGGAAAAGGCGGCGAACACCAGGCTGAAGGCGATCATCGCGGCCAGGAAGGTGTTGATCAGGAATTCACCCGGATAACCCATGGCGGCGAGGATCTTCTGCGCCGCGATCTGGCAACCGTAATAGATGATCAGCAGCGTCAGCAGTTCGGGCAGGCCACGGAACACGGTGGAGAAGGTGGTGGCCCAGAGCCGCGGCAGGCGCTTGCGCGAGCGTGCCGCGAGGGCGACCAGCAGGCCCAGCGGCAGGCCGACGGGCAGGCAGGCCAGGGCCAGGGACAGGGTGACCAGGGCGCCGGCCAGCAGCGCCTGGCCCCAGCCTCCGCTGGCGAAGGACAGCAAGGACAATTGATCGAGCATGACAAACCCCTAGGATGGGCAACGCGGACTCTTTGCAGGAGCGGCCTGGTGTCACCAAGGGCTGCGCAGCAGCCCCAGGATCTATGCCGTGGCAGGGATTGCCGGGGCCGCCTTGCGGCCCTGTCGCGACGCAAGGCCGCTCCTGCAGATTGCGCAGTTTCCTGAAGATCAGTTGTAGATATCGAAAGCGAAGTACTTGCTGGCGATCTTCTGGTAGGTGCCGTTGGCCACTATCTGTTGCAGCGCGGTATTCAGGCGCTGGCGCAGGGCTTCGTCGTCCTTGCGCACGGCAATCGCGGCGTCGGCCTTGGTGTTGGCCACGTCACCGAGGATCTTGCAGCAGTCGCCGCCGTTCTTGGTCATCCACTCCTGCAGCGGGAACTTGTCGGCGATCACGCCATCCAGGCGGCCAGCGGCGAGGTCGGCGTTGGCTTCGTCCATGGTCGGGTACAGCTTCACGTCGGCGCCTGCCTTGGCATAGACGTCTTCGGCGTAGATGGCCTGGGTCGACGACGACTGCGCGCCGACGGTATAACCGTCGAAGTTGGTCTGGGCGTCGCTGATCTTGCTGTCCTTGGCCACGGCGACGGTCAGCGGTGTGCGGTAGTAGTGGTCGGTAAAGGCGATCTTCTGGCGCCGCTCCTCGGTGTTGATCATCGAGGCCACCACCGCGTCGTACTTGCGTGCCATCAGGGCGGGGATGATGCCTTCCCAGTCCTGGGCCACCAGCGTGCATTCGACTTTCATCTGCTCGCACAGGGCGTGGGTGATGTCGACATCGAAGCCATGCAACTGGTTATTGGCGTCGACGTAATTGAAGGGCGGGTAGGCGCCCTCGGTGGCGAAGCGCAGGGTTTCGGCACTGGCGGCGCCCGACAGCAGCAGGGCGCACGCACCCACCAAGGCCATGGTCTTGTTCATCTCGCACCTCTTGCACTCTTGCTATTGTTGTTTTCCCGCCGACCACGAGGTGTAGCCGACGAATTCGTTATGTAGAGCGGCAGTTGCTTCCAAGCGTTTTTCAACATCCGGCCCGAGCTTCTTGCAGACCTCGTTGACCATCAGGTGCACCCACGACAGCATGGTCGAGGTGGACTCCCAGAACAGGTTGAATTCGGTGGGGATGCGGAACACCTCGTCGGCATTGGCATCGGCCCAGTCACAGAAGGTGTCGGTCACCAGGGTGACCGCAATGCCGGCCTCGCGCGCCTTCTGGCACAACAGCAGGGCATGGCGGGAATAGCGGCGTGCCTCGAATACCACCAGGGCGCTGTCCTCGGCGCGGCCCAGCAACACGTCGCCGAAGTGGCCGGCGCCGAGATCGACCAGTTGCACACCGTCGCGCAGGTACTGCAGCAGATGGCTCATGCACATGGCGATGCCGCGCTCGGTCTGGAAACCGGCAATGAACACCCGCTGCTTGCTCGCCAGGCGTTGCGCGACGGCGTGCCAGGCGCTGCCCTGGCGATACTCGTGCACACGCACCAGGGCGGCGATTTCCAGCTCCAGGCTGCCAGCGTTGTCGCCGGCGTCCTGATTCTGGCGGTAATCTTGCAGGCGGTCGCCCACCAGCCACGGGCCGTCACCCAGGTCGTTCTGCAGGTCTTGCTTGAGCGCCTTGAGATGGGCATAACCCAGTGAGCGGCAGAAGCGGCCAACGCTGGATTCGCTGACGCCCAGCTTGGCAGCGATGCTGGCCGAGGTCTGGAACGGCAGTTCATGCAGGTTGGCGAGCATGTAGGTGGCGATCTTGCGGCCGGAAGCTGCGGCCCCTTCGAGGCTGTGTTCCAGGCGTTGCTTGATCATTTGGCTCATGCTGCGGCTCCAGGGGTGAGGCTTGTGGAAGAAAATGAATGTTTTCTGTCATCAAGTCAACAATTGACAGATAGCTGTCACATGCAGGAAAGTTTTTGTCGTTGCACGCTGTAGCCATTCCAATTCCAACAAAGGAGCTTCAGATGTCCGCACCTTCCACCAGCACCGTCGTGCGCGTGCCTTTCACCGAGCTCCAGGCCTTGTTGCAGGCTATTTTTCAGCGCCATGGCTGCAGCGATGGCGTGGCCCGTGTATTGGCTCACAATTGCGCCAGCGCCCAGCGCGATGGTGCCCACAGCCATGGGGTGTTCCGCATGCCCGGCTATGTCTCGACGCTGGCCAGTGGCTGGGTCGACGGCCAGGCCACGCCGCAGGTCAGCGACGTGGCGGCTGGCTATGTGCGTGTCGATGCCGCAGGCGGCTTTGCCCAGCCGGCACTGGCGGCAGCCCGTGATCTCCTGGTGGCCAAGGCGCGCAACGCTGGCATCGCGGTACTGGCGATTCACAACTCGCACCACTTCGCCGCGCTGTGGCCAGACGTTGAACCTTTCGCCGAGGAAGGCCTGGTGGCCCTGAGCGTGGTCAACAGCATGACCTGCGTGGTGCCGCATGGTGCGCGCAAGCCGCTGTTTGGCACCAACCCCATCGCCTTTGCCGCGCCCTGTGCCGAGCACGACCCGATCGTCTTCGACATGGCCACCAGTGCCATGGCCCACGGTGACGTGCAGATTGCCGCGCGCGCTGGCCAGCAGCTGCCTGAAGGCATGGGCGTGGATGCCAATGGCGAGCCGACCACCGACCCCAAGGCAATCCTCGAAGGTGGCGCCTTGCTGCCGTTTGGCGGGCACAAGGGCTCGGCGCTGTCGATGATGGTCGAGTTGCTGGCGGCGGCGCTGACCGGCGGGCACTTTTCGTGGGAATTCGACTGGTCGGGGCATCCGGGCGCGAAAACACCATGGACCGGGCAGCTGATCATCGTCATCGACCCGAGCAAGGCCGAGGGCGAGCGCTTTGCCCAGCGCAGCCGCGAACTGGTGGAACAGATGCAGGCGGTGGGATTGACGCGCATGCCTGGCGAACGGCGTTACCGCGAGCGCGAGGTCGCCGAGGAGGAGGGGGTGGCGCTGACCGAGCAGGAATTACAAGGCCTTCAGGCGTTGCTTGGCTGACCCGGCCTCTTCGCGGGCACGCCCGCTCCCACAGGGATATCACCGTCCTCGCAGTACCGGTGGGGGCGGGCTTGCCCGCGAAGAATTCGCCACTGCCCCGAGCCATGCATCGTTGCATGGACAACCTTGCACAATAGTTGATGTTCCTGACCGTGCACTCCGGGTATGCTCAGGGCTGACTTTTCGTACTGTCCTGATCCAAGGAGCTGCACGCTGTGTTCAAACATGTCGATGCCTATGCCGGCGACCCGATCCTCTCGCTGATGGAAACCTTCAAGGCCGACCCGCGCGCCGACAAGGTCAACCTGAGTATCGGCCTGTACTACGATGAGGCCGGCGTGGTGCCGCAACTGGCGGCTGTGGATGCGGTGGAAAAACGCATCGCCGGCCAGGACCATGAAGCTTCGCTGTACCTGCCGATGGAAGGCCTGGCCAGCTACCGCCAGGCCATCCAGGCGCTGCTGTTCGGGGCCGATCACCCGGCCGTGACCGCTGGCCGCGTAGCGACCGTGCAGACCGTGGGCGGTTCCGGTGCGCTGAAAGTCGGTGCCGACTTCCTCAAGCGCTACTTCCCGCAATCCGAAGTCTGGGTCAGCAACCCGACCTGGGACAACCACCGCGCCATCTTCGAAGGCGCCGGTTTCAAGGTGCACACCTACCCGTACTTCGACCAGGCCAGCCGTGGCGTGGACTTCGACGGCATGCTGGCCACCTTGCAAACCCTGCCGGCCAACAGCGTAGTGCTGCTGCACCCGTGCTGCCACAACCCGACCGGGGCCGACCTGGACCAGAACCAGTGGCAACAGGTGGTCGAAGTGGTCAAGGCACGCCAGCTGATCCCGTTCCTCGACATTGCCTACCAGGGCTTCGCCGAAGGCCTGGTGGAAGACGCCTACGCCATCCGCGAAATGGCCCGCGCCGGCGTGCCGTGCCTGGTCAGCAACTCGTTCTCGAAAATTTTCTCGCTGTATGGCGAGCGCGTCGGTGGCTTGTCGGTGGTCTGCGACGACGAGGCCACCGCCCAGAGCGTGCTCGGCCAGCTCAAGGCCACCGTGCGCCGCAACTACTCCAGCCCGCCCAACTTCGGCGCCCAGCTGGTCGCTGGCGTGCTCGGCGATGCCGGCCTCAATGCCCAGTGGGCGGCGGAAGTCGAAGTGATGCGCAAGCGCATCCTCGACATGCGCCAGGCGCTGGTCGATGCCCTGGCGGTGCTGCTGCCAGGCCAGGACTTCCAGTTCTTCCTGCGTCAGCGCGGCATGTTCAGCTACACCGGCTTCAGCGTCGAGCAGGTACGCCGCCTGCGTGACGAGTTCGGGGTGTACCTGATCGATAGCGGCCGCGTGTGCATGTCCGGCCTGCGCCCGGCCAACCTGCAACGGGTTGCCGAAGCCTTCGCTGCGGTCCAGAAGTAAACTTCTCCCAGGGCGGCGCGCCCTGGGAGGAGCGGCCTCGTGTCGCGATAGGGGCGCACAGCGCCCCACATTTTGCAGCTTCGCCGCAAATATTGTCGGGGTCGCGTCGCGGCCCATCGCGACGCAAGGCCGCTCCTGCACAGTCCCCTCCAGCCTGTAGGCACAACCCGCTTGTAAAGACAAGTGCAACCGTCCCTCGGATAGGGCTTCGCAAGTGCAACCTTTCCGTGCACAATCGCGCCCCTCTTTCCCGGTTGAGTTGGGCGGAACGTCTAGTCCGCCATTCTCAGCCTGTTGCAGTCTTGCGAGTGGAGCTTCACCCGGAATGAATGAGCAGGCCCCGAGCGTTGAACAACGCTTTGCAGAATCGACCCCCGCCACCCTCGGCAGCTGGTCGCGTCACGACACCACCTGGATGCTGGGCCTGTTCGGCACAGCCATCGGCGCCGGAACCCTGTTCCTGCCGATCAACGCGGGCCTCGGCGGCTTCTGGCCGCTGCTGATCCTGGCCGCGCTGGCCTTCCCGATGACTTATTTTGCCCACCGCGGGCTGACCCGCTTCGTCCTCTCGGGGCGCGCGGGTGGCGACATCACCGAGGTGGTCAAGGAGCACTTCGGCGCCTCCGCCGGCGGCGCGATCACCGTGCTGTACTTCTTCGCGATCTTCCCGATCCTGCTTATCTATAGCGTGGCGCTGACCAACACCGTGGCCAGCTTCATGGAGCACCAGCTGCACCTGGAGCCGCCGCCGCGGGCCATCCTGTCGTTCGTGCTGATCCTCGGCCTGCTGGCCATCGTGCGCTGCGGCGAGCAGGCCACGGTGAAGGTCATGAGCCTGCTGGTCTACCCGTTCATCGTCGCCCTGGGGCTGCTGGGCCTGTACCTGGTCCCGCACTGGACCGGCGGCATCCTCGATGGCGCCCACCAGGTGCCGCCGGCATCGGCGTTCCTGCATACCGTGTGGCTGGCGATTCCGGTGATGGTGTTCTCGTTCAACCACTCGCCGATCATCTCGGCCTTTGCCGTTGACCAGAAACGCCGTTACGGGGAGCACGCCGATGAGCGCAGCGGCCAGATCCTGCGGCGCGCACACCTGCTGATGGTGCTGATGGTGCTGTTCTTCGTGTTCAGCTGCGTGCTCACCCTGAACAGCGCCCAGCTGGCCGAGGCCAAGGCACAGAACCTGTCGATCCTGTCGTACCTGGCCAACCACTTCAGCAACCCGACCATCGCCTTCGCCGCGCCGCTGATTGCCTTCGTGGCCATCGCCAAGTCCTTCCTCGGCCACTACATCGGTGCCAGCGAAGGCCTCAAGGGTATCATCACCAAGACGGGCGCGCGCCCGGGGGGCAAGGCCCTGGACCGTGTGGTAGCCGCGCTGATGCTGGTGGTGTGCTGGATCGTGGCCACCCTCAACCCGAGCATCCTCGGCATGATCGAGTCGCTGGGCGGCCCGATTATCGCGGTGTTGCTGTTCCTGATGCCGATGTATGCCATCCGCCGGGTACCGTCGATGCGCAAGTACAGCGGTGCGGCGTCCAACCTGTTCGTCGTGGTGGTCGGCCTGGTGGCACTGACCTCGGTGGTGTACGGCCTGGTGAGCTGATGCACTGCAGGCGATGAAGCATGCCCGGGGCGTTTGTCGCTACCCGGGCATTTTTTTGTCCACAAGTTTTGTCAGGCAATAGAACAATTTCACCTGCCCCATAGGCACCCGACCGCCTTCATGCTTAACTCAGTGTCCTTTTCAAACCCCCGCATAAGGAATTCGTCATGGCTCAAGTGACTCTCAAAGGCAACCCGGTCCAGGTCAACGGCAACCTGCCACAGCCCGGCGCCCAGGCTCCGGCTTTCTCCCTGGTCGGTGAAGGCCTGGCCGACAAGTCGCTGCAGGACTACGCCGGCAAGCGCAAGGTGCTGAACATTTTCCCTAGCGTCGATACCCCGACCTGCGCTACTTCCGTGCGCAAGTTCAACGCCCAGGCCAACAAACTGGCCAACACCGTGGTGCTGTGCATCTCCGCCGACCTGCCGTTCGCCCAGGCCCGCTTCTGCGGCGCCGAGGGCCTGGACAACGTGAAGAACCTGTCGACCCTGCGTGGCCGCGAGTTCCTCGACAACTACGGCGTCGCCATCGCCGACGGCCCGCTGGCCGGCCTGGCTGCCCGCGCCGTGGTGGTGCTGGACGAGAACGACAAGGTGCTGCACAGCGAGCTGGTTGGCGAAATCGCCGACGAGCCGAACTACGATGCGGCGCTGGCTGTACTGAAGTAATTGCCATCTGGGGGCGGTACAGGCAGCGGAACTTTCCAGCCCGCCACCGCTCCAGGTAACACCCTGTAAACGGCCCGGAACGCGTTCCGGGCCGTTTTCATTTAAAGTTCAGGGTTTTGGCAACGTCAGGCAAAGGTAAACCTCTGGTAAAGGCCCTTTGCTAAAGCGATGCCAGTGCTTATCGTTTCATCCTCCCCACGTCGTCATTCCGAACAAGGTTCGTTCAACCCATGCAAGCGCCCAATTCCCGTTCCCCCCGTCGCTGGCTCGTCGGCCTGCTGATCCTGCTGCTGGTGGCTGCCCTGGCCTGGTGGCTGTGGCCTGCCGCGACGCCTGCGCACAAGGACAGCAGTGGCGGGCGCGCCGGCAAGGGCGCGGGCATGGGCATGATGGGCGGCCGCCCGGGCTTCGGCGGCTCCAGCGACCCGGTCCCGGTGCGTGTCGAGCCGGTGCGGGTGGGCGATTTCCCGCTGTACTACAAGGCGCTGGGCACGGTCACCGCGACCAATACGGTGAACGTGCGCAGCCGCGTCGCCGGCGAGCTGGTGAAGATCCACTTCAAGGAGGGCCAGCAGGTCAAGGCCGGCGACCTGCTCGCCGAGATCGACCCGCGCCCCTACCGCATCGCCCTGCAACAGGCCGAAGGCACCCTGGCGCAGAACCAGGCGCAGCTGAAGAACGCCCAGGTTGATCTGGCCCGCTATAAAGGCCTGTATGCCGAAGACAGTATCGCCAAGCAGACCCTCGACACTGCCGAAGCACAGGTGGCGCAGTTCCAGGGGCTGGTCAAGACCAACCAGGCGCAGGTCAACGACGCCCGCCTGAACCTCGAGTTCACCCAGATCCGTGCGCCGATCAACGGTCGCGTGGGCCTGCGCCAGCTCGACCTGGGCAACCTGGTGGCGGCCAACGACACCACCGCGCTGGTGGTGATCACCCAGACCGAACCGATCAGCGTCGCCTTCACCCTGCCGGAAACCGAGCTGAGCACGGTGCTGGAGCGCTATCGCAGCGGCGCCAGCCTGCCGGTCGAGGCCTGGGACCGCAGCGACAGCAAACTGCAGTCCACCGGCGTGCTGGGCAGCATCGACAACCAGATCGACACCACCACCGGCACCCTCAAGTTCAAGGGCCGCTTCGAGAACAGGGACCTGGCCCTGTTCCCCAACCAGTTCGTCAACGTGCGCCTGCTTGCCGACACCCTCAGGCAGGTGACCTTGGCCCCGGCGGCAGCCATCCAGTTCGGCAACGATGGCACCTTCGCCTACGTGGTCAACGAGCAGAGCACGGTGAACGTGCGCAAGCTCAAGGTGGGCGCCAGCGACGGTGAGTACAGCGTCATCCTCGAAGGCCTCAAGGCCGGTGAGCGCCTGGTGCTGGAGGGCACCGACCGGCTGCGCGAAGGCACCAAGGTGGAAGTGGTCGAAGACAGCTCGCAAGTGCCGACCAGCCCCGGCCAGCAGCTGCAGGGGCAGGAGGCCAAGGGCGCGGCGCAGGCCGGTGAAGCCCAGCCCGGCCAGGCCGCAGGCAAGGCCGGCGCATGAACCTCTCGCGCCCGTTCATCCTGCGCCCGGTCGCCACCACGCTGAGCATGCTGGCCATCGTCCTGGCCGGCCTGATCGCCTACAAGCTGCTGCCGGTTTCCGCCTTGCCGCAGGTGGATTACCCGACCATCCGGGTCATGACCCTGTACCCCGGCGCCAGCCCGCAGGTCATGACCAGCGCCGTCACTGCGCCGCTGGAGCGCCAGTTCGGGCAGATGCCGGGCCTGGAACAGATGGCCTCGACCAGCTCCGGCGGCGCCTCGGTGCTGACCCTGCGCTTCAACCTCGACATGAACATGGACGTGGCCGAGCAGCAGGTGCAGGCCGCGATCAATGCCGCCAGCAACCTGTTGCCCAGCGACCTGCCGGCGCCACCGGTGTACAACAAGGTCAACCCGGCCGACACGCCGGTGCTGACCCTGGCCATTTCCAGCAAGACCATGCCGTTGCCCAAGCTCAACGACCTGGTCGATACCCGCGTGGCGCAGAAGCTCGCGCAGATCAGTGGCGTGGGCATGGTCAGCATCGCCGGCGGCCAGCGCCAGGCGGTGCGGATCAAGGTCAATGTCGATGCCCTGGCTGCCAACGGCCTGAACCTGGAGGACGTGCGCACCCTGATCGGTGCCTCCAACGTCAACCAGCCCAAGGGCAACTTCGACGGGCCGACCCGCGTCTCGATGCTCGACGCCAACGACCAGCTGCGCTCTCCCGAGGAGTACGCCAACCTGATCCTGGCCTACAACAACGGGGCACCGCTGCGCCTGAAGGACGTCGCCGAAATCGTCGATGGCGCGGAGAACGAACGCCTGGCCGCCTGGGCCAATGACAACCACGCGGTGCTGCTGAACATCCAGCGCCAGCCGGGCGCCAACGTCATTGAAGTGGTCGATCGGATCAAGGAGCTGTTGCCGTCGATCACCGACAACCTGCCGGCCGGCCTCGACGTCTCGGTGCTCACCGACCGCACCCAGACCATCCGTGCCGCAGTCAAGGACGTGCAGCACGAGTTGCTGCTGGCCATCGCCCTGGTGGTGATGGTCACCTTTGTCTTCCTGCGCCGGTTCAGCGCCACCATCATCCCGTCGATTGCCGTGCCGCTGTCGCTGATCGGAACCTTCGGCGTGATGTACCTGGCCGGTTTCTCGGTCAACAACCTGACGCTGATGGCCCTGACCATCGCCACCGGCTTCGTGGTCGACGATGCCATCGTCATGCTGGAGAACATCTCCCGGCACATCGAGGAGGGCGAGACACCGATGCAGGCGGCGCTCAAGGGCGCCCGGCAGATCGGCTTCACCCTGGTCTCGCTGACCTTCTCGCTGATTGCGGTACTGATTCCGCTGCTGTTCATGGCCGATGTGGTCGGCCGCCTGTTCCGCGAGTTCGCCATCACCCTGGCGGTGGCCATCCTGATTTCCCTGGTGGTGTCGCTGACCCTCACGCCGATGATGTGCGCGCGCCTGCTCAAGCGTGAGCCCGAGCCCGCAGAACAGGGCCGTTTCTACCGCGCCAGTGGCGCCTGGATCGACTGGCTGATCAGGCACTACGGCAGTGCCTTGCAGTGGGTACTCAAGCACCAGCCGCTGACCTTGCTGGTGGCCGTGGCCAGCCTGGCGCTCACCGTGTTCCTCTACATGATGGTGCCCAAGGGCTTCTTCCCGGTGCAGGACACCGGGGTGATCCAGGGTATTTCCGAAGCGCCGCAAGCCACCTCGTTCGCCGCCATGAGCGAGCGCCAGCAAGCCTTGAGCAAGGTGATCCTGCAGGACCCGGCGGTGCAGAGCCTGTCGTCCTACATCGGCGTCGATGGCGACAACGCCACGCTCAACAGTGGCCGCCTGCTGATCAACCTCAAGCCGCATGGCGAGCGCGATGTCAGCGCCAGCGAGGTGATCAGCCGCCTGCAGCCGCAACTCGATCGCCTGGTGGGGATCCGCCTGTTCATGCAGCCGGTGCAGGACCTGAGCATCGAGGACCGGGTCAGCCGTACCCAGTACCAGTTCAGCCTGTCGTCACCGGATGCCGACCTGCTGGCGCAGTGGAGCGGCAAGCTGGTGCAGGCGCTGCAGCAACGCCCGGAACTGGCCGACGTGGCCAGTGACCTGCAGGACAAGGGCCTGCAGGTATACCTGGTGATTGACCGCGACATGGCCAGCCGCCTGGGCATCAGCGTGTCGCAGATCACCAACGCCCTGTACGACGCGTTCGGCCAGCGGCAGATCTCCACCATCTACACCCAGGCCAGCCAATACCGCGTGGTGCTGCAGTCGAAAGACGCAGCGGTCATTGGCCCGCAGGCGCTGGAGTCGGTCCATGTCAAGGCGAGTGATGGCGGCCAGGTGCGGCTGTCGGCCCTGGCGCGCATCGAGCAGCGCCAGGCGCAGCTGGCGATTTCCCACATCGGCCAGTTCCCGGCGGTGACCCTGTCGTTCAACCTGGCCCACGGCGCATCGCTGGGCAAGGCGGTGCAGGTGATCGAGCAGGTGCAACAGGACATCGGCATGCCGCTGGGCGTGCAGACCCGCTTCCAGGGCGCCGCCGAGGCGTTCCAGGCGTCGCTGTCGAGCACCCTGCTGCTGATCCTGGCGGCGGTGGTGACCATGTACATCGTGCTCGGCGTGCTGTACGAAAGCTACATCCACCCGGTGACCATCCTCTCCACCCTGCCGTCGGCAGCGGTCGGGGCCTTGCTGGCCTTGCTCATCAGCGGCAATGACCTGGGCATGATCGCCATCATCGGCATCATCCTGCTGATCGGCATCGTCAAGAAGAACGCGATCATGATGATCGACTTTGCCCTCGAGGCCGAGCGCCAGCAGGGCATGAGCCCGCGCGATGCAATCTACCAGGCGGCACTGCTGCGCTTCCGGCCGATCCTGATGACCACCCTGGCCGCGCTGTTCGGCGCCGTGCCGCTGATGTTCGCCACCGGTTCCGGTGCCGAGCTGCGCCAGCCGCTGGGCCTGGTGATGGTCGGCGGGTTGCTGGTCAGCCAGGTGCTGACGCTGTTCACCACCCCGGTCATCTACCTGTACTTCGATCGCCTGGCCCGTCGCTGGCGCCCGACCACCGATGTTAGGCAGGCCCAGGCATGAACCTGTCCGGCCCGTTCATCCGTCGCCCGGTGGCAACCATGCTGCTGAGCCTGGCGATCATGCTGCTGGGTGGGGTCAGCTTCGGCCTGCTGCCGGTGGCACCGCTTCCGCAGATGGACTTCCCGGTGATCGTAGTGACGGCCAACCTGCCCGGCGCCAGCCCCGAGGTCATGGCCTCCACCGTGGCCACGCCGCTGGAACGCAAGCTCGGCAGTATCGCTGGCGTGACCACCTTGACCAGCAGCTCCAACCAGGGCTCCACCCGGGTGATCATCGGCTTCGAGATCGGCCGTGACATCGACGGGGCGGCGCGCGAGGTGCAGGCCGCGATCAACGCCACCCGCAACCTGTTGCCCAGCGGCATGCGCAGCATGCCCACCTACAAGAAGGTCAACCCGTCGCAGGCACCGATCATGGTGCTGTCGCTGACCTCGCAGGTGCTGCAGAAAGGCCAGTTGTACGACCTGGCCGATACCATCCTGGCGCAAAGCCTGGCACAGGTGCCGGGGGTAGGGGAGGTGCAGATCGGCGGCAGTTCGCTGCCGGCGGTGCGGATTGCTGTGGAACCGCAACTGCTCAACCAGTACGGTGTGTCGCTGGACGAGGTGCGCACGGCGGTATCCAACGCCAACCAGCGCCGGCCCATGGGCTTTGTCGAGGATGCCGAGCGTAACTGGCAGGTGCGCGCCAACGATCAGCTGGAAAGCGCCAGGGACTACGAGCCGGTGGTGATCCGCCAGCAGAACGGCACCATTCTGCGCCTTTCCGACGTGGCGACCATTACCGATGGTGTCGAGAACCGCTACAACAGCGGTTTCTTCAACGACCAGAGTGCCGTCCTGCTGGTGGTCAACCGCCAGAGCGGCGCCAACATCATCGAGACCGTGGACCAGATCAAGGCGCAACTGCCGGCCTTGCAGTCATTGTTGCCGGCCAGCGTGCAACTGAACGTGGCCATGGACCGCTCGCCGGTGATCAAGGCCACCCTGAAGGAAGCCGAGCACACCCTGCTGATCGCGGTGGTGCTGGTGATCCTGGTGGTCTACCTGTTCCTCGGCAGCCTGCGCGCCTCGCTGATCCCCAGCCTGGCCGTGCCGGTGTCGCTGGTGGGGACCTTCGCGGTCATGTACCTGTGTGGCTTCTCGCTCAACAACCTGTCGCTGATGGCGCTGATCCTGGCCACCGGGCTGGTGGTGGACGATGCCATCGTGGTGCTGGAAAACATCTCCCGGCATATCGAGGATGGCCAGCCGCCGCTGAAGGCGGCCTACCTCGGTGCCAGGGAGGTGGGCTTCACCTTGCTGTCGATGAACGTGTCGCTGGTGGCGGTGTTCGTGTCCATCCTGTTCATGGGTGGCATCGTGCGCAACCTGTTCCAGGAGTTCTCGATCACCCTGGCGGCGGCGATCATCGTGTCGCTGGTGGTTTCGCTGACCCTCACGCCGATGCTCTGCGCCCGCTGGCTGCGGCCACACCGGGCCGAGCAGACCCGCCTGCAGCGCTGGAGCGACAAGCTGCACCGGAACATGGTCGAGGCCTATGACCGCAGCCTGGGCTGGGCCTTGCGGCACAAGCGCCTGACCCTGGTCAGCCTGCTGGCGACCATCGGCATCAATATCGCCCTGTACGTGGTGGTCCCCAAGACGCTGATGCCGCAGCAGGACACTGGCCAGCTGATGGGCTTCATCCGGGGTGACGACGGTTTGTCGTTCAGCGTGATGCAACCGAAGATGGAAATCTATCGCCGTGCCTTGCTGGCCGACCCGGCGGTGCAGAGCGTTGCCGGCTTCATCGGCGGCAACAGCGGCACGAACAACGCCTTCGTGCTGGTGCGCCTGAAACCGATTCACGAGCGCAAGCTCGATGCGCAGAAGGTGATCGAACGCCTGCGCAAAGAGATGCCCAAGGTGCCAGGCGGGCGCCTGTTCCTGATGGCCGACCAGGACCTGCAACTGGGCGGCGGCGGCCGTGACCAGACCTCGTCGCAGTACCTGTACACCTTGCAGAGTGGCGACCTGGCGGCGTTGCGCGAGTGGTTCCCGAAAGTGGTTGCAGCACTGCGTGCGCTGCCGCAGCTGACCGCCATCGATGCCCGCGACGGGGCCGGGACCCAGCAGGTAACCCTGGTGGTCGACCGTGACCAGGCCAAGCGCCTGGGGATCGACATGGACATGGTCACCACGGTGCTCAACAACGCCTACAGCCAACGGCAGATCTCCACCATCTACGACAGCCTCAACCAGTACCAGGTGGTGCTGGAGATCAACCCGAAATACGCCTGGGACCCGAGCACCCTGGAGCAGGTGCAGGTAATCACCGCTGATGGCGCCCGCGTTCCGCTGTCGACCATCGCCCATTACGAGAACAGCCTGGCCAACGACCGGGTCAGCCATGAAGGGCAATTCGCGGCCGAAAGCATCGCCTTCGATATCGCCGAAGGCTACAGCCCCGACCAGGCCATGGTGGCGCTGGAGCGCGCGGTGGCCAAGCTGGGCCTGCCGGAGGAAGTGATTGCCAGGCTCGGTGGCAGTGCCGATGCCTTCGCCAAGACCCAGCAAGGCCAGCCGCTGATGATCCTGGGCGCGCTGGTGCTGGTGTACCTGGTGCTGGGTATCCTCTACGAAAGCTACATTCACCCGCTGACCATCCTGTCGACACTGCCCTCGGCTGGCGTCGGCGCCTTGCTGGCGCTGTACGTCACGGGTGGCGAGTTCAGCCTGATCTCGCTACTGGGCTTGTTCCTGTTGATTGGCGTGGTGAAGAAGAACGCGATCCTGATGATCGACCTGGCCTTGCAACTGGAACGTCACCAGGGCCTGTCGCCGGAGGCGTCGATCCGCCGTGCCTGCCTGCTGCGCCTGCGGCCGATCCTGATGACCACCCTGGCGGCCATCCTCGGTGCCTTGCCGCTGCTGCTGAGCAGTGCCGAAGGCGCGGAAATGCGCCAACCGCTGGGCCTGACCATCATCGGAGGGCTGGTGTTCAGCCAGGTCCTCACCCTTTACACGACGCCGGTGGTGTACCTGTACCTGGACCGCCTGCGTCACCGTTTCAACCGTTGGCGCGGCGTGCGCAGCGACGCCGCCCTGGATACCCCGCTATGACTTTTGCCCACACCCCGCTTCACCGAACCCTGCAAGTGCTGGCGCGTGCGCGTGGCTCACACCTGCTCGCTGCCGGGTTGTGCGTGGCCTTGCTCAGTGCCTGCACCCTCAGCCCGGATTATCACCGCCCCGAGATGAGCGGCACGGCGCAGTTCAAGCACGCCGAAGGCTGGACCCAGGCCACGCCGTCCGATGCCATCGCCCGCGGAGCCTGGTGGGAGATCTACGGCGATGCCGGGCTCAATGCGCTGGTCGAGGAACTGAACCGCAGCAACCAGACCGTGGCGCAGTCCGAGGCCCAGTATCGCCAGGCCCAGGCGCTGGTGCGCAGCAGCCGCGCGGCACTGTTCCCCAGCCTCGACCTGAGTGTCGGCAAGAACCGCTCGGCTCAGGGCACCGGCAGCTCCAGTTCGAGCCTGTCCAACAACAGCAGCGGCATTCGCAACACCTACAATGCCCAGCTCGGCGTCAGCTGGGAAATCGACCTGTGGGGCAAGCTGCGCGAAACCCTCGATGCCAACCAGGCGAGTGCCGAAGCCAGCCTGGCCGACCTGGCCTCGATCCGCCTCAGCCAGCAGTCGGAACTGGTGCAGAACTACCTGCAGTTGCGGGTGATCGACGAGCAGAAGCGCCTGCTGGAAGCCACCGTGGCCGCCTATGAGCGTTCGCTGCGGATGACCCAGAACCAGTACCGCGCGGGCGTTGCCGGCCCGGATGCGGTGGCCCAGGCGCGTACCCAGCTGAAAACCACCCAGGCCGACCTGATCGACCTGGCCTGGCAGCGCGCGCAGTTCGAGAATGCCATTGCCGTGTTGCTGGGCAAGGCCCCGGCCGAGTTTGCCCTGGCCGACAGCAAAAGCCTGCCGACACTACCGCAGGTGCCGGTATCCCTGCCATCGCAGTTGCTGGAACGGCGCCCGGACATCGCTGCCGCCGAACGCAACGTGATGGCAGCCAACGCCAACATTGGCGTGGCGCGGGCGGCGTATTTCCCGGACCTCAGCCTGAGCATGAGTGGCGGCTATTCCAGCAGCAGTTTCAACAACTGGATCGAGCTGCCCAACCGCTACTGGTCGGTGGGCCCGCAGCTGGCGCTGACCCTGTTCGATGCCGGCAAGCGCAGCGCCGAAGTGGACCGCACCGTGGCGGTGTATGACCAGACCGTGGCGCAGTACCGCCAGACCGTGCTCGACGGCTTCAAGGAAGTGGAGAACCTGCTGGTGCAGCTGAAAGTGTATGGCGATGAGGCAGTGGTGCGCCAGGAAGCGCTGGATGCTGCGCGCGAGTCGCTGCGCCTGACCGAAAACCAGTACCGTGCGGGGCTGATCGGCTACCTCGATGTGGTCAATGTGCAGACCACCGCGCTGAGCAACGAGCGCAGTGTGTTGAACCTGCTGCAAGGGCGCCTGGTGGCCAGCGTTCAGCTGATTGCCGCGCTGGGCGGGGGCTGGGATGCCGGGCAGGCATTCGCCGCGCAGGACTGACCTGCCTGGCGTCCGCAAGGCACAAAAACCCCGTGCGTTTCGCCTAAGCTTGAGTACAATCGTCAGCTTTTTCCGGGCCTGGCCCCTCGCTGGTACCTTCCAATGCTGACCGGTAGCTACTCCTCTTCGCTGGTGTTGATTTCGCTGTGCGTGGCGATTCTGGCGTCCTATACCGCCCTTGACCTGACTGGCCGCATCGCCACGGCAAAGGGCCGGGCGGCGTTGCTGTGGATGGGGGGTGGTGCACTGGCCATGGGCATCGGTGTGTGGTCGATGCATTTCATCGGCATGCTCGCCTTCAGCCTGCCCATCGAACTGGGCTATGACTTGGGCCTGACCGCGTTTTCGCTGCTGATTGCCGTATTGTCTTCGGGTTTTGCCCTGTGGCTGGTCAGCCAGCCGAGCCTGCCGGCGTTGCAGCTGGGCTTCGGTGCGCTGGTGATGGGGGCCGGCATCGCCTGCATGCACTACACCGGCATGGCGGCGCTGCGCATGCTGCCGGGCATCGACTATGACCCGAGCCTGTTCGGCGCCTCGTTGCTGATTGCCGTGGGCGCCTCGGCAGCGGCCCTGTGGATTGCCTTCCGCCTGCGTACGCACACGCCCTACGTCCGGCAGATCCGCGGCGTGGCGGCGGTAGTGATGGGGATTGCCATCGTCGGTATGCACTACACTGGCATGGCCGCGGCGAATTTCCCCGAAGGCAGCTTTTGCGGCGCGCTGGCGGGTGGCGGCTTGCAGGGCGATGGCCTGGTCTACCTGGTGCTGATCACCACCCTGGCGGTGCTGGCCGTGGCCTTGCTCACCTCGGTGCTGGATGCCCGCCTCGAAGCGCGCACCGCCGAGCTGGCCCGTTCGCTGACCCTGGCCAACCAGGAGCTCACCCAGCTGGCCCTGCACGACACCCTCACCGACCTGCCCAACCGTACCCTGCTGGCCGACCGCATCGAACAGGCCATCGCCAAGGTGGCGGAGCAGGGCGGCTGCTTTGCCTTGATGTTCATCGACCTGGACGGTTTCAAGCCGGTCAACGATGCCTTCGGCCACCACATCGGCGATCTGCTGCTCAAGGCCGTTGCGGCCCGCCTGCGCGGCCACCTGCACAGCCAGGACACGCTGGCGCGCATTGGTGGTGACGAATTCGTGTTGTTGGTGGAATTGCAGGAGCCGAACGATGCCGTGGACGTGGCGGTGAAGCAGGTCAACCTGGTATCGCGGCCGTTCCGCGTGGCCGAGCATGACCTGCAGCTGTCGGCGAGCCTGGGCATCGTCCTGTACCCGGGTAACGGCCAGGACCAGCACGAGTTGCTGCGCAACGCCGACGCCGCCATGTACCACGTCAAGAGCGCCGGCAAGAACGGCTACAGCTTCTTCGACGCGTCGATGAACAGCAACGCCCGCCAGCAACTGCAACTGCTGCAGGACTTGCGCCAGGCGCTGGAGCTGCGCCAGTTCCGCCTGCACTACCAGCCCAAGTTCGACGCCCAGGCTTGCCAACCGATCGGCGCCGAGGCCTTGCTGCGCTGGGAACATCCGCAGCAGGGCCTGCTGCTGCCCGATCGCTTCATTGGGCTGGCGGAAAAGACCGGCCTGATCATCCCTATCGGTGAGTGGGTGCTGATCGAGGCCTGTCGGCAGATGCGTCAGTGGCTGGACCAGGGCTATCAGGGCTGGCGCATGGCCGTGAACCTGTCAGCCATCCAGTTCTGCCATGCCGGGCTGGTCGAGAGCGTGGCCCGGGCGTTGCAGCAATCCGGTCTGCCAGCCAACTGCCTGACCCTGGAAATTACCGAGACCACCGCCATGCACGACGCCGATGCCAGCCTGACGGTGCTGCAGCGCCTGTCCGACATGGGCGTGGACCTGTCCATCGATGATTTTGGTACCGGTTATTCCAGCCTGATGTATCTCAAGCGTCTGCCGGCCAACGAGCTGAAGATCGACCGCGGGTTCGTCCGCGACCTGGAGCAGGACAGCGACGATGCGGCGATCGTTTCCGCTATCGTGGCGTTGGGCCAGGCACTGGGCCTGCGGATCGTTGCCGAAGGGGTGGAAACCGACAAGCAGCAGGCGTTTCTGACCCGCCTGGGTTGTGATTCGCTGCAAGGTTACCTGCTAGGCCAGCCGGTGCCGGCCGAGCAGTTCATGGGCAAGTTGCAGGCCATGCGCGAGGGTACTACGGCAGTGGGTTAGACCGCGTCGCGCAGGGGGATGGCGGGGATGAAGGCATCCATTTCCGCTTCGACGGCTTCGATGATGCGTTCTACGTCGGCCGCGGCCATGATCGCCGCACAGGGGATGCCGGCGATCGCCAGCAGGGTTTCGCCGGTGGCGCGGTCGAACAGCCGCGCGACCATGCTGCGTGGCGCATCCATGCTGGCTTCGAAGCCCAGTGGGTGGAAATGCCAGCGCATCACCTGGCAGGCGTTGGGGAACGTCATTTTGTTCATGCCAGCCTCCTTGTCCGTACCCGGACGTGGTGAGCGGGTGGCCACCTCGCTGTGGCCACCGGGAAGGTAACCATAGCACCTGCCACGAGCAATTCTCGCTGGCAAATGCGACAAAAGTACTAATGCATGATGGCGGTCACAACTCTGGCCTCGCCGTCGACCTCTGCGTGCCGCGCTGGCAAACGTTTGCCCGGCAGCATAGCGGCGGTCAGCCTGGTGTCGTCCGCCGCTGCATGGATGTGCGGGTGAGGTTTTTTTCGGACGAACGGCCCGGTTAACCCAGCAACCCCGCCGCGATATTGATGGTGAACCCGAGAATCGCGGTATTGAAAACGAACCCCACCAGTGAATGCGCCAGCACCACCTTGCGCAGGCCGCGCCCGGCGACGCCGACGTCCGAGGTTTGCACCGCGATGCTGATGGTGAACGAGAAGTAGTGGAAGTCCCAGTAATCCGGGTTGCGCTCGCCGTCGGCGAAACGCAGCGGCGGCTCATGCTGTTGCGCGGTGTAGAACAGCCGGGCGTAATGCAGGCTGAAGATGCAGCCGATCAGCAACCACGAGCCGGCCACGGTCAGGCCGGTATAGAGGTAGTGCAGCGCCTGTGGGGTGCCTTGCAGGCCGCGACTGGACACCAGTTGCAAGGTGACTGCAGCGAGGCTGGCTATCGCGGCGATGCACACGGTGAGCAAGACCAGGCCGGCGTTTTCATCTTCGACCCGGGCAACCTTGCGCACCTTGTCCGGGTTGGCATTCCAGGTCAGGTAGAACACCAACAGCAGGTAAAGCCATACCCCCAGGTTCCAGCCGGCAAGGATGCGCTGGACGGTGTCGTCTGCAGGAATCAGCCAGGCGCCGAGCAGGCCGGCCAGGGTGGCGACAGTCAGGCGCGGGTGGGTGTGGGTCAGGCGGTGAAAAGCCATGTGGCCTCGCTGGCAAAGGGAGTGGCTACTACTCTAGACGGTGACCGAGATAAGTGGCACGCCCCGGTCCATTGTCGGCGCGAGCATGCCCGCTCGCACGGGGCGGGCGCAATCGTCGGGCTGCGTGGCCGGGTGTTTGTTTGATGTCGCCCATCGCACGGCATTGCAACTCTCAGTACACTGCACGCTCCAATCAACATCCCCACCATCCGTTGAACTCGAGGTTTTTGCATGACGCTCAGTCCTTTGGCAGGCAAGCCGGCTCCGGCCAGCGTGCTGGTCGATATCCCACGACTGCTCACCGCCTATTACACCGGCCGCCCCGATGCTGCCGTGGCGGCCCAGCGGGTGGCCTTCGGCACCTCGGGGCACCGGGGCACTTCACTTGAGTTGAGCTTCAACGAATACCACGTCCTGGCCATCACCCAGGCCATCTGCCTGTATCGCCAGGAGAAGGGCATCGACGGCCCGCTGTTCATCGGCGCCGATACCCATGCCCTGTCGGCACCGGCTACTGCCAGCGCCGTGGAAGTGCTGGCGGCCAACGGCGTGCAGGTGATGCTGTCCAAGGACGACGAGTACACGCCGACCCCGGCCGTGTCCCACGCCATCCTCTGCCATAACCGTGGCCGCACGCAGGGCCTGGCCGATGGCATCGTCATCACCCCGTCGCACAACCCGCCGCAGAGCGGTGGCTTCAAGTACAACCCACCCAATGGCGGCCCGGCCGACAGCGACGTGACCAAGTGGATCGAAGCCAAGGCCAACGAACTGCTGGCGGCGAACCTGGCGGGGGTCAAGCGCATGGCGCATGCCCAGGCGCTGCAGGCCGCCACCACCCAGCGTCACGACTATGTCAGCAGCTACGTGGCCGACCTGGAAAATGTCATCGACTTCGACGTCATCCGTGGCGCCAAGCTGCGCCTGGGTGTCGACCCGCTGGGCGGGGCCGGGGTGCGCTACTGGTCGGCGATTGCCGAGCGCTACCAGCTGGACCTGGAAGTGGTGAATACCGAGGTCGACCCGACCTTCCGCTTCATGAGCGTGGACTGGGACGGCCAGATCCGCATGGACCCGTCCTCGCCGTACGCCATGCAAGGCCTGATCGGCCTGCGCGAGCGCTTCGACGTGGCGTTCGCCTGCGACCCGGACCATGACCGCCACGGCATCGTCACCCCGGATGGCCTGCTGCAGCCCAACAACTACCTGGCCGTAGCCATCGACTACCTGTACCGCCACCGCCCGCAATGGCGCAGTGACGCCGCAGTGGGCAAGACCGTGGTGTCCAGCGGCCTGATCGACCGCGTTACCCAGCGCCTGGGCCGCGAGTTGTACGAAGTGCCGGTGGGCTTCAAGTTCTTCGCCCAAGGGCTGTTCGACGGGACGCTCGGCTTTGGTGGCGAGGAGAGTGCAGGGGCTTCGTTCCTGCGCCGCGATGGCTCGGTCTGGGCCACCGACAAGGACGGCCTGATCCCGGCCTTGCTGGCTGCCGAGATGACCGCCCGCACCGGGCGCAACCCGAGCCAGGCCTACGCCGACCTTACAGCGGCGCTGGGCAAGCCGTTTGCTACGCGGGTCGAAGCCAAGGCTGATGCCCGGCAGAAGGCGCTGCTGAGCAAGCTGGCACCAGAGCAGGTGAAGTCGACCGAACTGGCCGGAGAGCCGATCGTGCAGATCCTCAGCCACGCGCCGGGCAATGGCCAGGCGATTGGCGGGCTGAAGGTGATGACCGCCAATGGCTGGTTCGCCGCGCGGCCGTCGGGCACCGAGGACATCTACAAGATCTACGCCGAAAGCTTCATCGACGAGGCGCACCTGCAGCGCCTGGTGCAGGAAGCGCAGGTGTTGGTGGACGCCGCGATCGCCTGACCAGGGCAATCCGTGCAGGAGCGGCCTTGCGTCGCGATGGGCTGCGCAGCAGCCCCGGCAATGTGCATATTCGCTGAGATCCGGGGGCTGCTGCGCAGCCCATCGCGACGCAAGGCCGCTCCTGCAAGCGACCGCGTCAAACCGTTCAGGCGGGGTCGGGCACCACGGCGATCACGTCGATCTCCATCAGCCACTCGGCCTGGGCCAACCCGGCGACCACCAGCCCGGTGGAAATCGGGAACACGCCTTTCAGCCATTTCCCCACTTCCTTGTACACCGGCTCGCGAAAGCGCGGGTCGGTGATGTAGGTGGTGGTCTTGACGATGTGCGACAGCTCCGAGCCGGCCTCTTCAAGCAGTTGCTTGACATTCTTCATTGCCTGCTCGGCCTGCGCCCGCGGGTCGCCCAGGCCCACCAGGTTGCCGTCGAAGTCGGTGCCGACCTGGCCGCGCACATAGATGGTATTACCGGCACGCACCGCCTGGCACAGGTCGTTGTCCAGGGTCTGGTTGGGGTAGGTGGCCTTGGTGTTGAACATGCGGATGCGAGTATGGGTAGGCATTAGTGGGCTCCGAAGGTGCTGACGTTGCTGATCTGGGTTTGTTGCTGCTCATCCGCGGCGCGTTGCTGGCGGTCGCGGTAGGCGCTATAGGTGCGTTGCGTGGCGATGTGCCCGGCGACGTGCTTGGCGTCGTGCCATACGCCCCAGATGAACGATGAGCCACGCCGCGACAGCCACGGCAGGCCAAGGAAGTAGATGCCCGGCTCGCGGGCCACGCCGCGCTGGTGCTGGGGCTTGCCGTTGGCGTCGAAGGTGTCGACCTGCAGCCAGCTGAAATCCACGCTGTAACCGGTGGCCCAGATGATGCTGGTGACCCCGGCCTTGGCCAGGTCCAGTTGCAGCAGCGGGTTGCGCATGCAGTCCGGGTCGGCCAGGCGTTGACGGGCTTCGGGCTCTTCCGGCAGGTCAAGGCCGTTGCGCTGGATGTAGGCATCGGCGGCATCCAGCAGGGCCAGGTAGTTTTCGTCGCCGCGGTTGATGTTCTCGACCAGGTTGTCCTGGAAGCGTGCCACACCGTTGTCGAACGACTGGGTCAGGCCGACCAGGGTCATGCCTTGGTGGGCAAGGGCGCGGAAGTCCACGGTATGGCCGCCACGGGCACCGCTGACGGCAATGGTCACATGCTCGCGGCCGGGCTTGGCGACTTCCGCGTCCCACTCACCCAGCACACCCAGCCACCAGCAGAAGTCACGGTTGCGGTAGGCGCGTGGCGGGCGGTCGTGGGCACCGACCGACAGGTATACCTGACGCCCGGCACGCATCAGTTCTTCGGCGATCTGTACACCCGAGGAGCCGGCGCCGACCACCAGCACAGCCCCTGCTGGCAGTTGTGCGGGGTTGTAATAGGCCGCCGAGTGGATCTGGTGCAGGTTGCTGTCGTGCGGCGCGATGGCCGGGATCACCGGTTTCTGGAACGGGCCGGTGGCAGCGACGACGCGGTTGGCGCGGATCACGCCTTGGTTGGTTTCGATGGTGAAGCCGGGGCGGTCGCTGTTGCGCACGACCTTCTTCACTTCGATGCCGGTGCGTACTGGCAGGTTGTACTTGCGTACATACTGCTCGAAGTAGTCGGCCACTTGGTCCTTGCCGGCAAAGGCATCGGCGTCGAGGTCGAATTCCAGCCCCGGGAAGCGGTCGTGCCAGGCCGGGCCGTTGGCCACCAGCGAGTCCCAGCGGCCGCTGCGCCAGGCCTCGGCGATACGCTTGCGCTCCAGCACCAGGTGCGGCACGCCAAGCTTGCTCAGGTGTTCGCTCATGGCCACGCCGGCCTGGCCGGCGCCGACCACGAGCGTGTCGATTTCGAGATTGTTCAGTGTCATGTCCGAGCCCTTGTTCAGGCGGTTTTTGTCAGGTCGGTTTGGAGGACCGCCGTTGCCTGGGGCCAGACTAGGGATGCCGTGGAAACGGCGAAAATAGTATTTAGCTGGGGCTTGCCGATAAAACGGCGAAGGCCCCTGTTCTTGTGGCCTGCAGGGCTGAGTACAGCAGTATTTGCGGGGATTCTGGGGGGGGGCTTGGCCTGGCCTTAGTTTTTTCCTCTGCAAGGCCTCGGAAAAAGGTGGTTTCGTCTGCCGGAAGGTTCCACCCAGAATGCCCTGCATCGCACAGCACAACAGGAACCATGACATGACTTTCTCCATCATCGGCCGCTGTCAGGAAACCGGGCAGGTCGGTATCGCCATCAGCTCGTCGAGCATCGCGGTGGGCGCCCGCTGCCCGTGGGTGCGGGCCGGCGTTGGCGCGGTGGCCACGCAGAACATCACCTTGCCAGCTTTGGGGCCGCAGATTCTCGATGCCCTGGAACAGCAGCTGCCGCCCGCCGCGGCGCTGGACCGGGTGCTGAGCGCCAATGGCTGGAGTGAATACCGCCAGGTCACGGTGATCGACAGCCACGGCCAGGTCGCGCTGTTTACCGGGAAACAAGCCCTGGGCACGCATCACGCCGTGGCCGGTGAACAATGTGCGGCAGCTGGCAACCTGCTGGCCTCGCCCCAGGTGATCGAGGCGATGGTGCAGGCTTTTGAACAGGCTGGAGGGCACCTGGCCGATCGCCTGCTGGCGGCCATGCAAGCGGCGCTGGCCGCTGGCGGCGAGGCCGGGCCTGTGCACTCGGCGGCGTTGAAGATTGCCGGCGAACTGACCTGGCCGTTGGTGGACCTGCGGGTGGATTGGGCCGACGCCGACCCGATCGGCGTGCTCGACGGCCTGTGGCAGGCGTACCGGCCGCAGATGCAGGACTACGTCACCCGTGCGCTCAACCCGACTGTGGCGCCAAGCTACGGGGTGCCGGGCGATGAGTGAAGATGCCAGCCGCACGCTGCTGGCCCGGCTGATCGGCTTTGCCACGGTCAGCCGCGATTCCAACCTGGCGCTGATCGGTTTCATCCGCGATTACCTGGCCGGGCTGGGCGTGGAAAGCGAACTGTTCCATAACCCGGAGGGCACCAAGGCCAACCTGTTCGCCACCATCGGGCCGAGGGACGTTGGCGGCATCGTGCTGTCTGGGCATACCGATGTGGTACCGGTCGACGGCCAGGCCTGGACCGTCGAACCGTTTGCCCTGAGCGAACGCGACGGTCGCCTGTATGGCCGCGGCACGGCCGACATGAAGGGCTTCATCGCCTCGGTCCTGGCGGCTGTGCCGGCGTTGGTCGCGCAGCCGTTGCGCCTGCCGGTGCACCTGGCGTTTTCCTATGACGAGGAAGTCGGCTGCCTGGGCGTGCGCTCGCTGTTGGCCGCACTCGAACAGCGCCCGCACAAGCCTCGGCTGTGCCTGATTGGCGAGCCCACCGAACTCAAGCCGGTACTCGGGCACAAGGGCAAGCTGGCGATGCGTTGCCAGGTGCAGGGTGCGGCCTGTCATTCGGCCTATGCGCCGTATGGGGTGAACGCCATCGAGTATGCGGCGAAGCTGATCGGCAAGCTCGGTGATATCGGTGAGGCCCTGGCCTTGCCGGAACACCACGACGCGCGCTTCGATCCGCCGTTCTCCACGGTGCAGACCGGTGTGATCAAGGGCGGCAGGGCGCTGAACATCGTGCCGGCAGAGTGCGAGTTCGATTTCGAAGTACGCACTTTGCCGGGGTTTGCAGCGCAGGCGGTGGCCGACCAGTTGCAAACCTATGCCGAGGCCGAGTTGCTCCCGCGCATGCGCAAGGTCAATGCGGCCAGCGCGATACGCTTGCAACCGTTGAGTGCCTACCCGGGGCTGGCGACCCCGGCAGACAGTGAGGCGGCACAGTTGGTGGCGTTGCTGAGCGGGTCGGAGGCGTTCGGTACGGTGGCGTTTGGCACCGAAGGTGGATTGTTCGACCAGGCGGGGATCCCGACCGTGGTGTGTGGGCCGGGAAGCATGGATCAGGGGCACAAGCCGGATGAGTTTGTCAGTGTCGAGCAACTGCAGGGCTGCGATGCCATGCTGTCGAGGCTGGTGGATTACCTCAGGCAGCACTGATGGGCTGGCCGTGAATGGGCCGCACGGCGGCCCATGCGCCTCAGAAGGTCGCCTTGACCTGCAGGCCAAGCACCAGCGCGTTGTCGATGGCTTTCCCGGAGAATGCCCCTGGCTCGATGATGTACTGCATGTCCGGGCGCAGGTTCAGCCACGGCGTCGCCTGGTAGCCATAGCTCAGCTCGATCAGCTGCTCGGCGCTGTCGATATCGGGGAACGGCTGGCCAGCGTTGTAGGCGGCATCCTCCAGTGCGTCGCGGCTACGTGGGTTGGGCACGGCGCGGCCATAACCCAGCGCCACGGTATCCTTTGGGCGCCCCGCGAACGGCTGGTACAGCACCACGCCGGCACCATACCAGCGGGTGAACGGCGAAGCGGCCTTGCTCGATGCCGAATACTGGCCGAAGGCATGCAGGCTGCGGCCCGGCGAACCCTCATCGTTCCACAGTGCCTGGTCGACCAGCAGGTAGTGGCCGCCACGCCCTGACACCTGCTCATGGCTGCCGATGCGCTTCACATCGGAGCTGTCGTAGTAGTAACCCAGCTTGTACTCGCCAGGCAGCGCGCCCTGCAGCTTGTACACCAGCTCGACCGGTATCACGGTGCCCGTCGTGTGCTTGGGCCCCAGGTGCCAGGCGCGGCTGGCGTTGCCGTTGCTCTCGGGGTCGACGTTGAACGCCGCCACGCGCAGTTGCCAGGCCGGCGACAGGTCGTACTTCACCCGTGCGCCCAGGTGCGCATTGGGGTAATTGGTCCAGCCACTGCCGCCGGACATGTTCAGCGGGTGGCCGCAGAAGCCGGCGTTCATGAAATTGCACAGGATGCCGCTGTCCAGGCCGCCGAGGTCGTTGCCCATGGCCATGTAGCCAAGCTTGACGTTGAGCGCCGGGGTAAACAGGGTGCGCTCGTAGCTCAGTTCGGTCAGGCGGGTGTAGAGGCCGCCGTAGTTTTCCTGGATCGGCAGGCGGTTGCCCACCAGGTCTTCCGAAGCGCTGTTACCGCGCCGGTCGTTGATGGTCAGCTGGACCTTGCCGCCGTTGTCCAGGCCATACAGTTTCGACAGGTCGAACTGCACGCCCAGTTTCAGGTTTTGCGAATAGCGCGCCGAGCGGTGCAGGCCGCCATGGGCGTTATAGGCGGTTTCGCCGCTGTAGTCGCCTGTTAACTTGACGCCGTCTGCTTCCAATTGATGGCGCAGGCCGCCCCAGTCGCCGGTAAGGGTGCTGCGGGTGGTCAGGTCGCCGTCGGCCAGGGCGGTGGTGCTGGCCAGGGCCAGTAGCAGGGTGGGGGTGATGCGGGTTACGCAGGGCATTACTGAATCTCGGAGTGTGTTCCAGGGGTATTCGCAAGCAAGCCTGCGTCCCACAGGGCCACTGGTGGCCCTGTGGGAGCGGGCGTGCCCGCGAAGCAGGCGACGCGGTGTCACGGCAGCGCGTAAGCCATCACGTAGTCGCCGCGGTCAGTCGACTGGCGCGCGCCGCCAGCCGTGACTACCACGTATTGCTTGCCGGTTTTCGGCGAGACATAGGTCATCGGGCCGCCCTGGCTGCCCACGGGCAGGCGGGCCTTCCAGACTTCGTTGCCGTTGCTGCTGTCGTAGGCGCGCAGGTAGAAGTCCTGGGTGCCGGCGATGAACACCAGGCCGCCTTGGGTCGACAAGGTGCCACCGAGGGTCGGCAGGCCGATCTTGATCGGCAGGTGCATGCGGATGCCCAGCGGGCCGGTGTCTTCGACAGTACCGACCGGCACCTGCCAGGCCACCTGGCGGGTTTTCATGTCGATGGCGGTGAGGGTGCCAAATGGTGGCGCCTGGCACGGAATACCGGCTACCGAGAGGAAGCGGTTCTTGTTCACTGCATACGGTGTGCCCTTGAGCGGTACGGCGCCCATGCCGGTATTCAGCGCCTCGCCGCCCGAGGCGGCACCGCCCTTGTTCTGCGACGGGATCATCTGGATCCACAGGCCCAGGCGCATGTCGTTGACGAAGATGAAACCATGCACCGGGTCGGTGGAAATGCTGCCCCAGTTCATGCCGCCCAGCGAGCCCGGGAAGCTCAGCGCCAGGTCGGTGCCGGGTGCGGTGTACAGGCCGTCATAACGCATCTTCTTGAAGTCGATACGGCACAGCAGCTGGTCATATGGGGTGGCGCCCCACATGTCGGATTCGGTCAGCGTCTGTGCGCCGATCTGCGGCATGCCCACCGACTTCGGCTGGGTCGGGGAATAGGGTTCGTTGGGAATGTTGCCGGGCTTGACCGGCACTTCGTCGACCTGGGTCAGCGGCTTGCCGGTGGCGCGGTCGAGCACGTAGATCTGCCCGGCCTTGGTGCCGATTACTACCGCCGGTACCGACTGGCCGTCATCCTTGGTGAAGTCGATCAGGCTCGGCTGCATCGGCAGGTCGAAGTCCCACAGGTCGTTGTGCACGGTCTGGAACACCCACTTCTGGTTGCCGGTGGTGGCGTCCAGGGCCAGCACCGAAGCGCCGTAGGTGTGGTCCAGCCGGGTGCGTTCGACGCCGTAGATATCGGTGGACGACGAGCCCATCGGCAGGAACACGGTGTTCATCGCCGGGTCGTAGGACATCGGTGCCCAGCTGTTCGGGGTGCTGCGCACGTAGGTCTTGTCGCCCTGTGGCGCCTGTCGGTCGTCCGGGTTGCCCGGGTCGAAGGCCCAGCGCATTTCACCGCTGAACACGTCGAAACCACGGATCACGCCGCCAGGCATGTCGGTCTGCACGTTATCGGCGATACGCCCGCCGACCACCACCGTGGTGCCGGCCATCAGCGGTGCAGAGGACAGCTGGTAGTAGGAGTCCGGTACATTGCCCAGGCCGGCCAGCAGGTTGACCTGGCCGTTGTTGCCGAAGCCTTGGCAGAACTCGCCGGTGTCGGCGTCTACGGCAATCAGGCGGCCATCGATGGTATTGGTCAGCAGGCGACGCTGGCAGTTGGCACCGGCCGGCACGCTACCGACAGTGACCGGCGTGCTGTTCGGCTGGGTTGGCTGGGCGATTGGCGCGCTGGCGTCGAAATAGGCCATGCCACGGCAGCGCTGCCAGACCTTGGACTGCGCGTTGATCGGGTTCTTCCACAGTTCCTTGCCGGAGTCGGCGTCAAGCGCGATCAGGTTGTTGTGCGGGGTGCAGATGAACACCTTGTTGCCAACCTGCAGCGGGGTCAGCTGGTCCTCGGCACCGTTGCCGTCGCTGATGGCCACGTCACCAGTGTGGTAGGTCCAGGCCACCTGGAGCTTGCTGACGTTGTCGCGATTGATCTGGTCCAGCGCGGCGAAGCGGCTGCCGCCTTCGCTGTTGCCGTAGTGCGCCCAGTCCTTCTGCTGCTTGCCGGCTTCGACCGGGGTCATGCCCGGGCCCTTGCCGGTAGGGGCGACAGTGGGGTGGGCAACGAACATGTTGCCGACGGCGATGACCAGTGCCACGGCCATGACCGCGGCCACGCCATAGGCACCACGGCCGCTGCTGGCGCCGCTGGCACGCGCCAGCAGCGGGTAGACCAGCGCCACCACCAGGCCGATGGCGGCGAACATGAACAGGCGCGAGAACAGCGGCCAGAACACCAGGCCGGCGTCGGCCAGCGCCCAGATCGCGGTACCTACCAGGAACGCTGCGTACAGCCAGGCGCCAGCCGGCTTGCGACGTGCGATGAGAATACCGGCGATGGCCATGGCCAGGCCGCCGATCAGGAAGTACCAGGAACCGCCCAGGCCGGCCAGCTTGACGCCGCCCGCCGCCAGGAGGAGGCCAAGCAGGGCGACGATTACGCCCAGGCCGACCAGGATGATGTGTGTGGCGCCGGAAGCGCGCGGTATTGCTTTCATGCCAGGGATCTCAGCAGGTGGAATACGCGCAGTTTAAACGCTTAGCTTGCTAATTAACAAGTTGGTACATAATTTTGTGAGGCTGATTGTCGCAGGGTTGAACTGGCCTGTTAGCCGCAAAATGTATGGATCAGGCGGCGAAAATGACGATAAAAAAGCGCTTCGGGTGGGCCGGGCTGCGGAAACTCGACAGGTTACGCCGGCCACGGACTGCCTCTGCTGTAGAAAACCGCAAGCCAGATCGTCGCTGTGCCGGGGGCAGTCCATTCCACGCGATGGCGGTAATGTGGCGGGATGTCCAGGCAATCGCCCGCCGCCAGCAGGCGGGTGTACTGTTCGTGCTCGAAGCGCAGGCCCGCGGCACCGCTGAGCAGGACCACCCATTCGCCTTCGGCCTGGTCGTACCAGAACCCGGGTGGGCTGGCCTGCCCAGTGGAGACGATGCGTTCCACGCGTATGCCCGGGCGACTGAGCAGTTCATCGACACGTTCAGCGCTGGTGGCGGCGCAAGGGGGCAGGTCGGTCAGGAGGTTGCGCAATGTCATGGAATGCCTCGCTCGAAGGGGACTGCTTCCACTATGGACGCGATTTCCCGGTGCCGCGCTTCTTGACCCGCCCGGCCGTTTGTAAGAACTTTCCGAGATTTGGAAGACGGGCAGCAAATGGACAAACTCCTGGCGATGAAAATGTTCGTGGCCACCGTCGATGCCCAAGGCTTTTCGGCTGCCGCGCGCAGGCTTGGGCTGGCGACTTCGTCGGTGACGCGCCTGGTTGACGCCCTGGAAACCACCTTGGGTGCCACCTTGCTCAACCGCTCGACCCGCCAGGTCAGCCTGACCGAGGCCGGCGCGCGCTATTACGAGCGCGCCCGGGGTATTTTCGAAGCGCTGGACGAGGCCGATGCCAGCGTCGCCGACCGCGGCGAGGAGCCGGTCGGCGTGCTGCGCCTGTGCTTGCCGGTGGAATTCGGCAGGCGGGTCATCGCCCCGCACCTGGGGCCGTTCCTGGCGCAGCACCCGGCACTGGAACTGGACATCGACCTCAGCGACCGCCTGGATGATTTGCTCGATGGCCGCTACGACCTGTCGATCCGCCTGGGTGACCCTTCGCCCAACGATGAGCTGGTGTGTCGCCAGCTGGGCCGCTTCGAGCGCTGGCTGGTGGCCAGCCCGGCCTACCTGGCCGGGCGTGATGCGCTGCAGCATCCCCGGCAGCTGCTCGAGCACGCTTGCCTGCGCTTTCGCTATGGTCAGAAAGGCCGCCCTTGGCGCCTGACCCGGGCGCAGGAGAGCCTGGAGCTGGAAGTGAGCGGGCCGTTGCGCAGCGCCAATGCCGACCTGCTGCGCGAGACCGCATTGGCCGGCAGCGGCATTGCACTGCTGGCCGATTGGTTGGTGCGCGAGGACGTGGCGGCCGGGCGCCTGCAGCGGCTATTCCCCGATTGGCGGGCCAGCCCTGGGGCGGCCAACGACAGCATCAATGCCCTGTACCTGCCCAACCACCGTGGTTCCAGGCGGGTGAACGCGTTCATTCACTTTTGCGAAGCGGTACTGGCGCAGCGCGCCTAGCGTTGCGCAACACGCAAAAGCCCGTTGCGCCAGCGCCGGATTCCCGCTGCCGACGCCGCTGGGTAAGGTGGTCGGCATATTCCATCCGTTGCCGAGGAACCTCGCATGAATCCCTCCCTTGCCGCCGCGCAGCCGGCAGCCACCGGCCTGAGCCGGGCCCTGGTCGCACTGCTGGCGTTCTGCTGTGGCGCGATTGTCGCCAACATCTACTATGCCCAGCCCATCGTCGGGCTGATTGCCCCCGACCTTGGGCTGTCCACCGAACACGCCAGCCTGATCGTCTCGCTCACCCAGCTGGGCTATGCCTTGGGCCTGTTGCTGCTGGTGCCGCTGGCCGACCTGCTGGAAAACCGCCGGCTGATGGTGGCCACTGCGGTACTGGCCGGGGTCAGCCTGCTGCTGGCGGGCACCAGCCGCAGTGGCCAGGGCCAGCTGTTCCTGGGCTATGCACTGCTGATCGGCTTCAGCTCGGTGGCGGTGCAGATGCTCATCCCGCTGGCGGCGCACCTGGCGCCGGAGCAGCAGCGTGGACGCGTGGTCGGCAACATCATGGGCGGCCTGCTGCTGGGCATCCTGCTGGCGCGGCCGTTGTCGAGCCTGGTGGCCGACCACTTTGGCTGGCGTGCAGTGTTCATCGGCGCCGCTGCGGTCATGCTGGCGATCATCCTGTTGCTGGCGCTGACCCTGCCGCAGCGCCGCCCCGAGCACAAGGCCAGCTATGCCGACTTGATGCTGTCGCTGCTGACGCTGCTGCGCCGTTACCCCTTGCTGCGCCAGCGCTCGCTGTACCAGGCGTTGATGTTCGCGGCGTTCAGCCTGTACTGGACCGCAGTGCCGATGGCCTTGGCCGGTGCGCATGGCTTGTCGCAGAGCCAGATCGCCGTATTCGCCCTGGTCGGCGCGGTGGGTGCCGTTGCCGCCCCGCTGGCCGGTCGCCTGGCCGATGCCGGGCATGCCCGGGCTGGCTCGCTGCTGGCGCTGCTGCTGGCACCGGCGGCCCTGCTGCTGGGGCTGACGGCGCCGGGCTACAGCGTGATTGGCCTGGGGCTTACCGGGGTGCTGCTGGATTTCGCCGTGCAGATGAACATGGTGATTGGCCAGCGCGAGGTCTACGCACTGGACCCGGCCAGCCGCGGGCGCTTGAACGCGGTGTACATGACCAGCATCTTCCTCGGCGGGGCGCTGGGCTCGGCGGTCGCCAGCGCGTTGTTCAGCCAGTTCGGCTGGCAGGGTGTGGCGTGGCTGGGGGCTGGGTTGCCGGGTGTAGCCTTGGTCATTTTCCTGGCCAAGGCCGGCCGCAACTGAAGGACGACGCGCCCTGCTGCGCAAGCTGCCTGGCTCATCGCCCAAGCGGCAGCGCGACGCCGATCAGGGCAAACAGGCTGCCACAGCAGCGATTGAAACCTTTGCCGCCCTTGGCCAGCCAGGGGCGGATGCGAAACGCCAGGCGGGCCAACAGGTATTCGACCAGAAACTCGACACTGGCAAAGGTCGCTGCCATGACCACGAACTGCACGAACAGCCCACGCTGCGGGTCGATGAATTGCGGCAGGAACGCACCATAGAACAACAGCACCTTGGGGTTGGCCATGGCCGACAGCAGGCCCTGGCGGAACAGGCTGGCATTGCCCAGCCGGGCGCTTTGCCCGGTCAACTCAAGGTGCAAGCCGGGGCTGCGCCACAGCTGGATTCCCAGCCAGATCAGATAGGCACCCCCCACCCACTTGAGCACGCTCAGTACCGAGGCCGAAGCCTGCAGCAATGCGCTGAGGCCGAACATGGCCAGGGCGATCAGGGCGCTGAAGCCGAACACCCCGCCGATGATGGTGAACAACGTCCGCCGCGCCCCATACAGTGCGCCATGGCTCAGGGCCAGCAGGCTGTTGGGGCCAGGGGTCAGCGACAGGCCGATGCTGGCCAGCAGGTAGATCAGCCAGGTGTGGAGTGCCATGGCGGGTGAGCCTCGTTGAGAAGAAAATAGCGCCAATTGTAGGAGCGGATTTATCCGCGAAGCAGGCGACGCGGAGAATGGCACGGGCTCTGCCGGTATTCGCGAGCATGGAGGGATACCACGATGTGAGCTGAGCCCCTCATGCCGAACGGCTGAAACCAGGCTATCTCCGCCTGGCTCATTGCGGGGCCCCGAACACCCCCGTCCAGTAGATGCCCGCATCGCTCTTCGGGTCCACCGCATAGGCAGCCCCCAGTTCGCGGAACTCCGGGTTCATCAGCGTGGCGCAATGCCCCGGACTGTCCAGCCAGCCATCGACCACCTTGTGCGCAGTGTCACGCCCTGCAGCGATGTTCTCGCCAATCTGCCGGTACAGGTAGCCGGCCAGTTCGGCCCGGTCACCGGGGGTACGGCCATCCTTGTCGATATGGTCGAAGAAGTTCTGGTTGGCCATGGCCCGGGTGTGGTTGGCGGCGACGCCGGCCAGCACGCTGCTCCAGCTCAGCGCAGGGGCGGCGGCAAACGGCTGGCCACCGCACTGGCGCGGCACTTTGCGCGCAGCATTGATTTCCTGCAGCACTTTCTGCCCTTCGGCCTGCCAGTCGCCCAGGCGGCCACTGAGCAGTGGCCGCGCCAACACGATACGCCATTCGCGGCCTTCCTGGCTGACGCCGATATCGACGAACTGCGGGTCGAGCACCACCTGGCAGAAGCTCTCCTCGATGGCGTGCATGGCGGCGCGTGCATCGCGCGGCCCCGACAGGCTGATGGCCTGCACGTTGACCATCGGGTAAGCGGCGCGGGTCATCGCCTGCTGCAGGTCGCGGGTGCCTTCCGGTGACAGCGCCAGGCGGGTATCGCTGTTGAGTGGCGGCAGCTCCAGCGACGCTTCGCCACCGCAGGGCTGGGCCTTGCTGCGGTAGGTATTGATCGAATCGATCAGTTGCGCCTCTTCGCCGGTGGCAGCCAGCGCCCCGGTCGAGACGACCAGGGCCAGCGCCAAGGCGGCAACAGATGACAGGACGCGCATGTGGATCTCCCTATGACTGGCAGCGTCGTGGTTTGCGCTGCTCATCCTACACAAGCCCGGGGCTTTTGGCCCGGGATCGTGCAAAGCAATGAAAACGCCGGCAATCGTGGCTGGCGGCAAAAGAGGGAGTAGACCTGCCAGCGCCGAAAAAGTGCGATCAGCGCCTCATTGGCCAGCCTGGGCCCGTGTCAGCGGGCCAGTGCCTGGTTGGGCTTGTAGAACAGAAAATGCTGCGTCTGGGCGGTCCTGCGATAGGCTTTGGCCCAGTCCGGGCGAACGTTGCGGTCATGAAAGTACAACGCCCCGCCGGTGCTGTCCTTCAATTGCTGGTTGAGCGCCTTGCGCGCGATCTCCTTGGCAATGCCATAACGCTGCGGTTCCTCGACCTGGTCAGGGCGCCCGTCGCACCACCAGGAGAACTGGCAGGCCTTGCTCTCGACACCTTGTTTGACCACGCCGCAAATAGTGTCCGGGAAGCCCTCGCTACCCAGCCGATTGAGTACCACGCTGGCCACGGCGGCCATGTCTTCGGCGTCGGCGCCCTTGGCCTCCCAGTAAACGGTCCGGGCCAGGCAGGTGATGCTGTCATCCAATGCTGCCTGGCCGGCCGGGTCCACGGCCTGCGCTTCTGCCGGGGTAAGGGTTTCTGCCTTGTTTGGCGGTGGCGCGTCGTTCACCACCTTGTCCTCGAGCCGCGTGGCCTTGTCTTCGGCGATCGCTGCCTTGACGGGGTCGGCAGCGTCCACTGGGCCCGAGAGCAGGGCCAGGCCGGTCAGTATCCAGAACAGGCGCATGGGCGGGCTCCGAACCGTGAGGTGGTTCACAGTCTAGTCAAGCGCAAGCATCAGTACCAAGGGCAACGTCGCAGCGGCAGCCACGGTCTGCAGCGCGATGATGGCAGCCATCAGCGGTGCGTTGCCGCCCATTTGTCGGGCCATCACATAGGAAGAGGAAGCCGTGGGCAGCGCCTGGAACAACACGGCCACCACTGCCGCCTGGCCACCCAGGCCCAGCAAGCGACACAGGCCCCAGGTCGTCAGTGGCATGATCAAGAACTTGAACGCCGAGGCGGCCAGCAACGGGCGCAGCTGCTGGCCCAGGCTGGCGCCGCCAAGGGCGGCGCCGACACACAGCAGGCCCAGCGGCAGGGCCGCCTGGCCCAGCGCCTTGACGGTGGGCTCGATACCCGCCGGCAAGCCCAGCCCGCTGGCGCGCAGCAGCAAGCCGCCAGCGCAACCGACGATCAGCGGGTTGGCGAAGATCGCCCGCAGTACCGTGGCGGGTGAGCTATGGCGGGCGCTGAAGCGGGCGAACACCAGCACGCAAAGCAGGTTGACCAAGGGCACGATGGCGGCGTTGGCCACCGCGGCCAGGGCGATGCCGGCGCTGCCGTAGATGCCCGCTGCCAGGGTGGCGCCGATGTAGTTGTTGAAGCGGATACCGCCTTGGAACACTGACGTGAAGTCGGCACCAGCATGGTTCATTGCGCCCTGGTACAGCACCAGCAGCACGGCCCCGGCCAAGGTCGAGAGCATCAGCACGCCGACCATGCCGAGCACCGGTACGCCATCGAGGTTGGCGCTGGCCAGGCCGTGCAGAAACAGCGACGGCAACAGCACGTAGTAGCTCAGGCGCTCGGCGCCAGGCCAGAAGCTTTCTACGACAAAGCCACGCCGCCGCAGGAACGTGCCCAAGGCAATCAGCAGGATGATCGGTAGCAGGGTGGTCAGCAGCAAGTGGAGCATGATCAGCGTTCCGTGGCCGGGTACCGGGCAAGATTACGGAGGCTGTTTGATTTATAAAAACGTTGTTTTCTTCATTGACCGTTGAGCAAAAATGCATGTTCGCCCAGCCACTGAGTGTGTAGGAGCGGCCTTGCGTCGCGAAAGGGGTGCGAAGCGCCCCCAGCGCTTCATCTTCGCCACCACCTTTTTACGGTTCGTTCACGACAAAAGGCCGCCCCTGGCGGTCACCCGTAACCTCAAGCTTCCAACGCAGTCTTCAGCACTGCACTCAAATGCCGCCGTTGGCTTTTCTGATGCTCCAGCAAGACCACCCGCCGGGTCAGCTGCGGTTCGCCAAACGGCAGGCAGGTCGCTGCTGGCAGGCGGGCAAGGTCTTCGTCGGCCATGGGCACGATCGCCACACCCAGGCCCATCACCGCCATGCGCGCCAGGGCTTCCTGGCTATCCAGTTCCATCTGTTCACTCACCTGCAGGTGCTGGCGGCGCAGTTCCTGCTCGATCTGGCGGCCGGCCCAGGCACGCTTGTCGAAGCGCAGGAAGGGCTGGCTGGCCAGCAACTGCGCCACACTGTGCCCGGCCAGCTCGGCGCTGGCGATGGCCCAGAAGCGGTCCTCGAACAACGGCGTGTAGTCCAGGCTCTGCGGGTAGGGGCTGACCGGTTCGGTGGTGATCGCTGCATCGAGCTCGCCATCTTCCACGCGCCGTGCCAGTTCGGCCGACATGCCGGATGCCACGCTGATGTGCAGCTGTGGGTGGTGCGCCTTGAGCCACACCAGCGCCTTCGGCAAGCGCCGCGCCAGCACCGTGTGGATCGCCCCCAGGCGCAGGCGGCCGCGCAGGCTCGGGCCGCTGGCCAGGGTATCGGCCAGTTCGTCATAGGCAGCCAGGATGGACTCGGCGCGGGCTACCGCCAACTGGCCGGCCTCAGTCAGCGCCACCTGCCTGCGGCTGCGGTCGAACAGTGTCACTTGCAGTTCGTCTTCGAGGGTCTTGATGTGCAGGCTCACCGCCGAGGGCGTGAGGCTGAGCAGGTCGGCGGCACGGGCAAAGGTGCCATGCCGGGCGATGGTCACCAAGGTGCGCAGGGCTTTGAGAGACATGCGGGTGGGTCCGGGCTGGTCGGTCGGTGCGGCATTGTCAGGCGCGGCCCTGTTGCCGGCAAGCCAGGACCTTGCCGGCCAAGCCTGCGCCAGCCGCTGCTCAGAGGCTGGCCTCGACCTTGCTGGCGACGTCCGCAGGCAGCCAGGCCTTCCACACTTGGCGGTTATCGCGCAGGAAGGCTAGGGCGGCGTCACGGGGTGGGGTGCGCTTTTCGCTCATGTCGGCCAGCGCCTTGTTCAACCGATCGATGGGCAACTCGACCTGCTCGAACACCCGCACCAGCTCCGGGTAGTGTTGATGAAACGCCTTGGACACCCCGATCGACAATTTCGCCGGCAGCGAACGGCTGCCCTTGGGGTTGGGGTTGCCGGGATCGGTGAGGGTGGCCCAGGCCTGGGCGTCGAACGGCGGTTCTTCCAGGCGTATGAGCTTGTAGCGGCCCATCAATGGGGTCGGGTTCCAGTAATAGAACAGCACGGCTTGGCCGCGGCGGATAGCCGAGCCGATCTCGGCATCCATCGCCGCTCCCGAGCCCGTACGGAAGTTGCTGTACAGCGTGTCCAGGCCATAGGCCTTGAGTTTCTGGCTGTTGACGGTTTCCGATGTCCAGCCGCTGGGGCTGTTCAGAAAGCGCCCTTTGCCGGGCGATTCCGGGTCGCGGAAAACCTGCGGGTAGCGCTTGAGGTCCTCGACGCTGCGAAGGTCGGGTGCCATGGGCTTCAGCTTGCGTGCAGCGTCACCTTCGATCACATAGGCAGGTACCCACCAGCCTTCCTCGGCGTTTTTCACGGTATCGCCCAAGGCGTACACCTGCCCGGCCTGCTCGGCCTTGACCCATGCGGGGCTGCGCCCGGCCCATTCCTCGGCGATCACCTGCAGGTCGTTACGGGCCAGCGCCACCTCCATGCTGACCGTGCTGCCGGGCAGGGTGTCGGTGGGGTAGCCATAGCCACGCTCCACGATCAGGCGCAGGATTTCGGTGGTCAGGGCGCCGCTTTCCCAGCCTATGGCGCCAAAGTGGATGGGCTCGCTGCGTTCAGCCGAGGCGGCACTGTCGGTACTGGCCAGGCCTAGGGTGAGCAGCAGGCCGGCCAACAGTGTTGGGATCTTCTTCATCCAGGCCCTCGTCGGTTGCCGTTGAGTGGTGCGGCAAGTGTAGACGACCCGCCCGGATGCCCGGCGGCGGCGAGGTTGCAGGGCCGGCGGGGCGCCGGCCCTGCCTGCGGTCATACGCGGAACTGATCCATCAGCGCCTGCTGCTGGTTGGCCAGGCTGTTCAGCGACTGGCTGACCCGCGCCGATTCGTTGGCTTGGCCCGACAGCGACTCGGTGACGTCGCGGATGGTCGCCACGTTGCTGTTGATTTCCTCGGCTACGGCGCTCTGTTCCTCGGCAGCCGAGGCGATCTGCAGGTTCATGTCGGTAATCACCGTCACCGCCTGGCCGATGCGTTGCAGCGCAGTGACCGCCTGGCCAACCTGCTCGACACCACCCTGGGCCTGGCGGTGGCTGTTGTCCATTGCCCCGACCACTTCACGGGTACCGTTCTGCAGCGCCTCGATCACCTGGCGGGTTTCTTCCACCGACTCCTGGGTACGCTGGGCCAGGTTGCGCACTTCGTCGGCCACCACGGCAAAACCACGTCCTGCCTCGCCGGCGCGGGCAGCCTCGATGGCGGCGTTGAGTGCCAGCAGGTTGGTCTGTTCGGCGATCGAGCGGATCACCTCCAGCACCGAACCGATTTTCTCGCTGTTTTGCGCCAGGCCCTCGACTTCGGCCATGGCTTCGCTCATGTTGGCAGCCAGCGCATCGATGCTGGTGGTCGTACGCTCGATCACCGCGAGGCCCTCGCGGGTCGCCTGGTCGGCGTCGCGGGCGGCCTGCGCGGCCTGCGCGGCGCTGCGGGCGACGTCCTGGGCGGTGGCGCTCATCTCGTGCGAGGCGGTGGCCACCTGGTCGACCTGGCGATACTGCTGCTCCATGCCAGCGCTGGTCTGCGTGGCAATTGCCGAGGACTGGTCGGCGGTGCCACGAGCGGCTTGCACCGATTGCTTGACCTCGGCAATGGTCGGCTGCAACTTGTCGAGGAAGCGGTTGAACCAGCCAGCCAATTCGCCCAGTTCGTCACGCTTCTGGTAGGTCAGGCGGCGGGTCAGGTCGCCTTCGCCGCTGGCGATGTCCTTGAGCATGGCCGCCACGCCGAGGATCGGCCGGGTCACGCCGCGAGCCATCAGCCACACCATCAGCAGGCCGGCCACTGCCGCAGCCAGGCCGAGGCCCAGCTCCAGCAGGGTGCCGCTGGTGTTCAGCGCGTCCAGTTCCTGCTTCAGCGCCTCGGCCGGGCCGGTCAGGGCATCTTCCGGCACGTCCAGCAACACGCCCCATGGCTGGGCATCCGGGATCGGGCGGAACGCTGCCAGCACTTTCAGGCGCTGTTGGTCGTGCAGGGTGGTCAACTTGCCATCGGCCAGCGTGCGCACCAGTTCGGCGCCCTTGGCTGTATCGACCTGGTCGAAGCGCTGGGCCAGCTTGCTGGCATCGGCGCTGTAGCCGGCCAGCAGGCCGACCGGGCTGAGGATGCCGACCGTGGTGCGGCCTTCGTACAGGCTGCGGCTGGCCTCCTGGCTCAGGGCCTGCAGGCTGTTGAGGTTGATGTCCACGGACAGGGTGGCGATCACCTTGCCGTCTACCCGCAGCGGGAAGACGATGCTGGTCATCAGGACCTGCTGGCCATCGATGTCATAGAAGTATGGTTCCACCACACAGACCTTGCCGGACGTACGCGGGCAGACCCACCAGGTGTTGGCCGGCTGGCCGCTGGGGCCGATCTCGGTGTTGGCCATGTCGGTTTCAGGCAGGGCCATGGAGGTCAGCTGGCCGACCCGCGGCTGCGACCAGTACAGGGCGAAACGCCCGGTGGCGTTGCTGCCCAGTTCCGCCTTGCCGGCGAACAGGCTGTCCTTGTTGTCCAGCGCGTTGGGTTCGAACACCAGCGACAGGCCGAGCAGGTCCGGGTTGGCCTGCAAGGCAGCGCGCACCTGACGGGTCATGTCTTCACGCAGGTCGAAGGCATCGAGGAAGCGCTTTTCGGCCTGTTCACGCAGGAACAGCACCTGGCGGGCGAAGCCGGCGCCGTACTGGTAGGCGTCCATGAACTGGCGGCGGATGTTCAAGGCCTGCACCTCGCCTTGCGATTCGATGCGCGACTGTGCCGACTCGGTCAGCATCTGCATGCTGCTGGCCTTGACCAGGTCCGAGCTGTGCTCCATGCGGTACAGCGACAGGCCGACGAGCAGGGTGACGATGCCGGCCAGGCAGAGACCGGCGAGCAGGGTAATCTTCCACTGGATGGAAAGTTGTCGCAAAGGCATGGGATGGGTCCCTTGTAATAGGAGTGTGGCTGACGTCTGTGTCGGCCGGCGCAGGTTTTTCTTTATTCAAACGTTCAATTTAACCTGCAGGCCTGCGTCGCCCTGGTAGGAGCGGCCTCGTGTCGCGAAAGGGCCGCAATGCGGCCCCAGGGTTCCAGCATCAGCAGACGAATGGCTGCGGCCGCGTTGCGCCTCAGGCGCGACGCCAGGCCGCCCTTTCAGGGCAGCGCGCCGGGCATTGGTAATCTGCCGCAGCATGGCGCTTTTGACTTCTGCCGCCCACTGCTTCAGAGTGCCGGCTTTTTTTCTGTCGCAACGAGGTAAGCCAACCATGAATGCAGTGATCGCCGCGGTCGGCATCATGCTGATACTCAGCCTGTCCCGCGTGCACGTGGTCATCGCCCTGATCATTGGCGCCCTGGCCGGTGGGCTGGTCGGTGGCCTGGGTATCGAGGGTACGCTCAAGGCCTTCAACGGCGGCCTGGGTGGTGGTGCCACGGTGGCCCTGTCCTATGCACTGCTGGGCGCCTTTGCCGTGGCCATCGCCAAGTCTGGCCTGGCGCATGCCCTGGCCGACCGTGCCCTGGGCATGATCGAGCGCCAGGGCCATGCCAATGGCGGCAAGGTGAAATGGCTGCTGATCGGCCTGATGCTGGTGGTGGCGGTGTCGTCGCAGAACATCCTGCCCATCCACATCGCCTTCATCCCGCTACTGGTGCCGCCGCTGCTCTATGTGCTGACTCGCCTGCGCATCGACCGTCGGTTGATCGCCTGCGTCATCACCTTCGGCCTGATTACCCCGTACATGTTCCTGCCGGTGGGTTTTGGCAACATCTTCCTCAACGAAATCCTGCTGGCCAACGTCGCCCGCGCGGGCGTCGATGTGAGTGGCGTCAATGTCACCCACGCCATGGCCATTCCAGCCGGCGGCATGCTTACCGGGCTGTTGCTGGCGGTATTCGTCAGCTACCGCAAGAAGCGTGACTACGACCTGGCGCGCATCGAGCAGGTAGAGCAGGTGAGCGTGCAGTACAACCCGCTGACCCTGCTGGTGGCCGGGCTGGCCATTGCCGCGGCGTTCATCGTCCAGTTGTGGCTGGACTCGATGATCATCGGTGCCATGGTCGGCTTCCTGATCTTCTCGCTGTCGGGCATCGTGCGCTGGAAAGACACCGACGACCTGTTCACCGAGGGTATGAAGATGATGGCCATGATCGGCTTCATCATGATCGCCGCCTCGGGCTTCGCCGATGTGATGAAAGCCACCGGCGAGGTGAAAAGCCTGGTGGAAACGTCGGCGCAGTGGATCAACCACAGCAAGGCTGTCGGTGCCTTGCTGATGCTGTTGGTGGGGCTGCTGGTGACCATGGGCATTGGCTCGTCCTTCTCCACCGTACCGATCCTGGCGGCGATCTTCGTGCCGTTGTGCGTGCAACTGGGCTTCGACCCGCTGGCCACGGTGTGCATCGTGGGAACTGCGGGTGCCCTGGGCGACGCGGGTTCGCCGGCCTCGGACTCGACCCTTGGCCCGACCTCGGGGTTGAACGTGGACGGCCAGCACCACCACATCTGGGACACCGTGGTACCCACCTTCATCCATTACAACCTGCCGCTGCTGGCGTTCGGCTGGCTGGCGGCGATGACGCTGTAGGGCAGGGTAGGCGTCAGCCCTTGTCGGGTGGCGGCGAGATGCGGTTGAGCACAGTGCTGCCATCCTTGCTGCGGGTCAGGTAGACCGGCAGCACCTTGGGCAGGTTGTTGACCAGGCGCCCCACCTCGCGGGTGTTGTAGATACCGCTGATGCGGATGCGCCCGGTGCTGGCATCGGCCAGCAGCAGCGGTGCATCGAGGTAACGGTTGATCATCGGCAGCGCCTGGGCCAGGCTCAGGTTGTCGAGCACCAGTTTGCCGTCACGCCAGGCCAGGCTGTTGGCGTAATCGCCGCTCTGTTGCAATTGCGGTTCGAAATCGCCCTGGCGATAGCTGGCCTGCATCCCCGGGCCGAGGCGGTAGCCGCCGTCGCTGCCGTCGCTGGACACCAGTACCGAACCTTCCACCAGCGTGACCTTGACTTGGTCCTGGTACTTCCACACGTTGAACTGGGTGCCGGTGACACGGGTCTGGCCACGGCCGGCATGCACGATAAACGGGTGGTTGCTGTCGTGGCGCACCTTGAAGAACGCCTCGCCACGCTTGAGCGTGACCTGGCGCTGGTCCTTGTAGTTGAGGTAGGTGAGCTCGGTGTTGAGGTTGAGCTGCACCGTGCTGCCATCGCTCAGTTCCACGGTCTGCATGTGCTCGACGGCGGCGAAGTGCTGGTAATGGTTGGGCAGCCAGCCTTGTTCCCAGCCCAGCCAGCCGGCCAGCGGCAGCACTGCCAGGGCGATGGCGGCAGCCGAGGCGAATGGCCGCCAGCCACGCGGGCGTGCCGGCTGCTGGACGGGCGGGTTGAAATCGATGGCGGTGGCGGTGCGTGGCAGCAGGTCGGCGGTGTGCCAGATCTCCAGCATTGCCTGGTATTCCTCGGCATGCTGCGGGTCGGCCGCCAGCCAGCGGCTGAACGCCTCGCGCTCGACCAGCGTGCAATCCTCGGCATGCAGGCGCATGCACCAGTGCGCGGCGGCGTCGGTGATGGCATCGTCTGGGCTGGGGTTGCGGCGGTCGTGGTTCATTGCGGCTCCGGGTTTTGCGCATTCTACCCTTGGCGCAGGGCTCCGGAGAACTGCGGTAACGGCGAGTGATTCTCTGTTGTGCCGGTTTTTCGTCGGATTGGCAACGGTTTTCCAGCGTTTGAGAACGCTTCGCGGCAGCAACCCGTTCCACCTGGCCGCCATCGCCGGCAAGCCGGGCTCCTACAGGGCCTGCGCAGTGCCTGTGGGAGCCGGCTTGCCGACGCTGAGGGCGGGCAGGGCGATCAGAATTGCCCGGCGGTCATGCCATAAAGGCTGGCGCTCCCTGCACGAATACTCGCGTCCAGGCCCAAGCCACGTGGCAGGACGCGCTGGAAGTAGAACTCCGCACAGGCCAGCTTGGCCGCATGAAACGCATCGTCCTCGTCACGCTTGGCCAACGCCACCGCGGCCATCCGTGCCCACATGTAGGCATACGCGGTCAGCCCGAACAGCTGCAGGTATTCCACCGCCACGGCACTGACCAGGTTGGGCTCCTCGCCCGCGCGCGCGCGCAGCCAGGCGCTGGTCGCCTCCAGCCGTGCCAGGCTCGCTTGCAGGGCTTCACGGTGCAGCGGCGCGTCGAGGCTGAAGGCACGTACCTCGGCAGCAAAGCTGGCCAGTGCCTGGCCGCCGTCGGCCAGCACCTTGCGCCCGAGCAGGTCGAGGGCCTGGATGCCGTTGGTACCTTCATAGATCTGGGCGATGCGCACGTCGCGCACGCGCTGCTCCTGGCCCCATTCACGGATGTAGCCATGGCCACCATACACCTGTTGGCCGAGCACGCAGCTTTCCAGGCCGTTGTCGGTGAAGAACGCCTTGGCCACTGGCGTCAGCAGTGCCACCAGGCGCTGGGCGTGCTCGCGTTCGCCGGCGTCCTCGGCGTAGCGCGCCAGGTCCAGCTGTTGGCCAACGTAGGCGGCGAACGCCCGGCCCCCTTCGGTGAGGGTGCGCATGGTCAGCAGCATGCGCCGCACATCGCCATGCTGGATGATCGGGTCGGCCATCTTGTCCTTGGCTTGCGGGCCGCTGGCTGCGCGGCTTTGCAGGCGTTCATTGGCATAGCGGGCGGCGCTCTGGTAGGACGCTTCGGCACAGCCGATGCCCTGCAGGCCGATGGACAGGCGCTCGTAGTTCATCATGGTGAACATCGCGGCCAGGCCCTTGTTCGGCTCACCCACCAGATAGCCGACCGCACCGTCGAAGTTCATCACGCAGGTGGCCGAGGCCTTGATGCCCATCTTGTGTTCGATCGAGCCGCAATGCGCCGGGTTGCGCCTACCCAGGCTGCCATCGGCCTCGACCAGGTACTTGGGCACCAGGAACAGCGAGATGCCTTTGGCACCTGCCGGCGCATCCGGCAGTTTGGCCAGTACCAGGTGGATGATGTTTTCGGTCAGGTCCTGCTCGCCGCCGGTGATGAAGATCTTGCTGCCGCTGATGCGATAGCTGCCGTCGGCCTGGGGCTCGGCGCGGCTGCGGATCAGCCCCAGGTCGGTGCCGGCATGAGGCTCGGTGAGGCACATGGTGCCGGCCCAGCGGCCTGCGTAGAGGGGCGGCAGGTAGGTGGCCTTGAGCGCTTCGCTGGCGTGGGCATCGATCGCCAGGCAGCTGCCGGCGCTCAACGCCGAATACAGGCTGAAGCTGCAGTCGGCGGCATAGAGCATCTCCTCGAACAGCACGCCGAGCATTTTCGGCATGCCCATGCCGCCATGCTCGGGGTTGCCACCCAGGCCGACCCAGCCACCTTCGCGGTAGGTGTGCCAGGCCTCGCGGAAGCCATCGGGGGTGGTGACGGTGCCGGCCGCGAAACGCACGCCCTGCTCGTCGCCGTTGCGGCTGAGCGGGGCGATCAGCTGGCCGGTGACCTTGGCTGCTTCCTCGAGGATGGCATCGGCGGTTTCGGCGTCGATGCGCTCGGCCAGGGCGGGCAGGCGGGCCCACAGGGCGGGGGCGTTGAACACATCATGCAGGACGAAGCGCATGTCGCGCAGGGGGGCGGTATAGGTGGTCATCGTGTGCTCTTGGAAGATTGAGGTTGTCTGTGCGCGCCCCACCACCGGCCAGCTGCCACAGGCATTGCACAAGGATCGAGGCTTGCCTCGACCCTGTGGCAACTGGCTTGCCGGCGATGAGGCAGCTGCGGCTTCAGAGGGCCTTGGCCCGGTCGCGCAGCACGTACTTCTGGATCTTGCCGGTGGAGGTTTTCGGCAGTTCGCCGAACACCACGGTCTTCGGCACCTTGAACCCGGCCAGGTGCTCGCGGCACCAGCCGGTGATGTCGGCCTCGCGGGTGTCTTCGCGGCCCGGCTTGAGGGCGACGAAGGCGCACGGGGTTTCCCCCCATTTTTCATCCGGGCGTGCCACTACTGCGGCTTCCAGCACGGCCGGGTGCTTGTACAGGGCGTCTTCCACCTCGATGGTGGAGATGTTCTCGCCGCCGGAAATGATGATGTCCTTGAGCCGGTCCTTGATCTCGACATAGCCGTCGGCATGCCACACGGCCAGGTCGCCGGTGTGGAACCAGCCACCACGGAAAGCTTCGGCGGTCGCTTCGGGGTTCTTCAGGTAACCCTTCATCACGGTGTTGCCACGCATGAAGATCTCGCCCAGGGTGTTGCCGTCGCGCGGTACCGGCTCGAGGGTCTGCGGGTCGGCGACCATCAAGCCATCGAGGGTCGGGTAGCGCACGCCCTGGCGCGACTTGATCCGCGCGCGTTCTTCCAGCGCCAGTTGGTCCCATTCGTCATGCCAGGCACACACGGTCACCGGGCCGTAGACTTCGGTCAGGCCGTAGGTGTGGGTCACCTGGATGCCCATTTCCTCCACCGCGCCGATCACCTTGGCGGGAGGCGCGGCGCCGGCGACCATGGCCTGCACCGGGTGCTCGATGGCCGCCTTGGCCGCCTCGGGCATGTTGACCAGGGCATTGAGCACGATCGGCGCGCCACACAGGTGGCTGACCTGGTGTTCGCGGATCAGGGTGAGGATTTTCTGCGGGTCGACCCGGCGCAGGAACACGTGGGTGCCGGCCAGCGCGGTGATGGTCCACGGGTAGCACCAGCCGTTGCAGTGGAACATCGGCAGGGTCCACAGGTACACCGGGCGGTGGCCCATGGCCCAGGTCATCTGGTTGCCCAGGGCATTCAGGTAGGCGCCACGGTGGTGATAGACCACGCCCTTGGGGTTGCCGGTGGTGCCGGAGGTGTAGTTGAGCGAGATCGCCTGCCACTCGTCATCGGGCCATTCCCAGGCAAATTCCGGGTCGCCTTCGGCGAGGAAGGCCTCGTAGTCGAGTTCGCTGAGCGCGCGGCCTTCGCCGTACTCCGGGTCATCCACATCCACCACCAGCGGCGGGTGTTCGAGCAGGGCCAGGGCAGCCGCGATGACCGTGTGGAATTCGCGGTCGGTAATCAGCACCTTGGCCTCGCCATGCTGCAGCATGAAGGCGATGGCCTCGGCATCCAGGCGCACATTCAGCGTGTTGAGCACAGCGCCGGTCATGGGCACACCGAAGTGGGCCTCGAGCATGGCCGGAATGTTCGGCAACATCACCGCCACGGTATCGCCGCGGCCGATACCCCGGCCGGCCAGGGCGCTGGCCAGGCGTCGGCAGCGCTGGTAGGTTTCCTGCCAGTTGCGGCGGATGGCACCGTGGACCACCGCTGGATAATTGCCGTAAACGGCAGCGGTGCGTTCGATGAAACTCAGCGGGGTGAGGGCGACATGGTTGACGGCAGCGGGCATCAGGCCCTGGGCATAGATCGACATGCGGTAATCCTGTAGGGGAGGCAGGCGCAGCCAGTGCGCTTGGCCCCCGGTGGCTGATTGTTAGCTCTGATCAGGGTGCAGGGTGACGGACGGTGGGCCGTTACCCTTGTCGCTGTTTTACGCGAGTCGCTATGGTATTAGGAATATCGACTATAGCAATATAGTAAAACTACTATAACAACGAGCTGCTCATTTTGGACAAGACTGCCTACCCCTTGCTTGCCAAGGACCCTCAGCCCAGCCTGATGCTTTCCGCCGACGCCACGCCGCTGGCAGTCAACCCGGCGTTGCAGGCGTGGCTCGATGAGGGCCCCGCACTGGCCAGCTGGTTGCCAGCCAACTGTGCCTCCCTGGTGCGCGCCTGCCTGCGCCAGCACCGGGCGATTGCCGACGTCGAGGTACAGGTTGGCGAGCGCATCGTGCTGTGGAACTTCATCCCCGACGATCAGGGCCAGCAAGTGCTGGCGCGTTGCCGCGACGCCAGTGACGAGCGCCACGCTGCACGCGAGGCCAGCCGCGCCCGGCGCCTGTACCGGTTGATCATCGAGAACACCACCGACCTGATCTCCCGGCACAGCCCTGATGGCCGTTTTCTCGATGCCTCGCCGGCGGCCTTTCGCCTGCTTGGGCTGTGGCCCGAGCAACTGCGCGGCAGGCTGGTGCATACCCTGCTGCACCCGCGCGAACGTCGCCAGGTGCTGCGCCAGGCCGCCGCCGCCCTTGACCAGGACGGCTACCACACCATGACCTGCCGGGTGCGCCAGGCCGCAGGCGGCTACCGCTGGTTCGAGATCGCCAGCCGGGCCATCCGCGAAACCTATACCGGCGCGGTGGTGGAGGTGGTCAGCGTGTCCCGCGACATCACCTTGCGTATCGAGGCCCAGGAGAGCCTGGCGCACAGTGCCCGCCTGGCCACCCTGGGCGAGCTGGCTTCTGGTATCGCCCACGAGATCAACCAGCCATTGGCCGCAGTGGTCAACTATGCCAATGCCAGCCAGCGCTACCTGCAGGCTGTGGCACACGACCCGCAGGCGCGTGAGCGGGTTGGGCAGGGCCTGCAGCGCATCAGCGAGCAGGCCACCCATGCTGCCGAGGTGATCCGCCGCCTGCGCGCCTTCCTGCGCAAAGGGCCGCGCCGCCTGCAGGCACTGGACGTGGCCGAGGTGGCCGGTGAAGCCATGCGCCTGTGTGCCTGGGAAGCTGCGCGCGACCAGGTGCTGGTCGAATTGCGCATGAGTGCGCAACTGCCCTCGGTGTACGCCGACCGGGTACTGCTGGAGCAAGTGCTGCTGAACCTGCTGCGCAACGCCATCGAGGCCAACCGCGAGCAGCACGGCGAGCGGCCGTCGCGTATCCTGCTGAGCGCCACGCGCGATGGCGACGGCGTGCTGGTAGAAGTGGCCGACCAGGGACCGGGCGTAGCCCCCGAGCGGCTGGATGATATCTTCACGCCGTTCACCACCAGCAAGGCCGACGGCCTGGGCCTGGGTTTGAGCATGAGCCGCAGCCTGATCGAAGGCTTTGGCGGCAGCCTGTGGGCGCGGGCAGGTGACAAGGGCGGTCTGGTGCTGTGCTGCCGCCTGGCGGTCAGCAGGGGATAAGGGGAGGCGCGGTGCAAGCGAAAGTGTATGTGGTCGATGACGACCAGGGCATGCGGGATTCGACGGTGTGGCTGCTGCAGTCGGTAGGTTTGCAGGCACTGCCGTTTGCCAGCGGGCAAGCGTTTCTCGATGCCTGCGTTGATGACGGGCCGGCCTGCGTGCTGCTGGATGTGCGCATGCCGGGGTTGGGTGGGTTGGCAGTGCAGCAGGCGATCCGCGAGCGCGGGCTGGCGCTGCCGGTGATCTTCGTCAGTGGCCATGCCGATGTGCCGATCGTGGTGCGGGCGTTCAAGGCTGGCGCCTGCGATTTCATCGAAAAGCCGTATAACGATCAGTTGCTGCTCGACAGCGTACAGGCCGCGCTGGACCAGGCCGGGCGGGCGCGTCAGGACGATCAGGCGCTGGCTCAGGTGCAGGCGCGGGTCGATGCCCTGACGCCGCGCGAGCGCGACGTGTTCGTGCCGTTGGCGCAGGGCTTGAGCAACCGTGAGGTCGCCGAACGGCTGGGAGTCAGCGTGAAGACCGTGGACCTGTACCGCGGCCGGGTGATGAAACGCTTGCAGGCACAAAGCCTGGCCGAGCTGGTCGGTATTGCCATCGCCTGCGGGGCGGTGCAGGCATTGGGCCTGCGCGCCTTGTAGGAGCGGCCTTGCGTCGCGATGGGCCGCGCAGCGGCCCTGGATCTGTGTTGCGGCACAAACTGTTGGGGCCATTTTGTGGCCCATCGCGACGCAAGGCCGCTTCTACACAGGCCGGCGGATCGGGCGAAATCATGAAATATTTCATAGCTTGCTAATCAAGGCTTTGACATTCACTGCCTAAGCAGTAATATTTTTACACACTTACCCGAGCAGTTCCCGATGGCCCATTTCACCCCAGACAACTTTCAGACCTGCGCCATCGGCATGCTGCTTGGCCGTGCGGCAATCCTCAAGGACCGCATCCTTGACTGGCACCTCGAATCCGAGGGCGTCACCGCCGCGCAGTTCAAGGTGCTGATCATCGTCACCCAGTACCAGGTGGATACCCCGGCCGAATTGTGCCGCTACCTGGGCCTGGACAGCGGTTCGATGACGCGCATGCTCGACCGCCTCGAGCAGAAGGAGCTGATCGTGCGCACCCGTTGTGCCGACGACCGTCGCCAGGTGCGCCTGGCCTTGACTGCCGACGGCCAGCGCCTGGCCGACCGGCTGCCGGAGATCGGCGCCGCCGCCATGAACGAACTGTGCGGCGCACTGGACGCCGAAGAACTGAAGGCCCTGGAGGGCCTGCTGGCCAAGGTGCTGCTCGCTGCCGGCGACCCGTTGACGATCCGCCGCTTCGGTGATCGCTGAACCCTGTCACGCATTTTCCAAGGTACTGTCATGGCCACTTCCGCAGACACCCCGTCTCCCTCCGCAACGCCCGAGCCCTCGCGCAAGCGCAAGGCCTGGCTGCTTGGCCTGTTGTTGCTGGTGATCCTGGCCGCCGCAGGCGCCTGGGCCTGGTACAGCCTGGTCGGGCGTTGGCACGAAAGCACCGACGATGCCTACGTCAACGGCAACGTGGTGGAAATCACCCCTTTGGTCAGCGGTACGGTCACCAGTATCGGCGCCGATGACGGCGACCTGGTGCATGCCGGCCAGGTGCTGCTGCAGTTCGATCCAGCCGACAGCGAAGTGGCCTTGCAGTCCGCCGAAGCCAGGCTGGCGCGCAGCGTGCGCCAGGTGCGCGGCCTGTACAGCAACGTCGACTCGCTCAAGGCCCAGCTGGAAACCCGCCTGGCCGAACTGCGCAAGGCCCAGCAGGACTTCAACCGGCGCAAGGTGCTGGCCGACAGCGGCGCCATTGCCGCAGAAGAACTGTCCCACGCCCGCGACGACTTGAGCGTGGCCCAGGCCGCCGTCAACAGCGCGCGCCAGCAGCTCAGCACCAGCAGCGCGCTGGTCGATGACACCGTGGTGTCCTCGCACCCCGAGGTGATGGCTGCCGCGGCCGACCTGCGCCAGGCGTACCTCGACCATGCCCGTACAACCCTGGTGGCACCGGTGACCGGCTACGTTGCCAAGCGTACCGTGCAACTGGGCCAGCGCCTGCAGCCTGGCACCGCGACCATGGCGGTGATCCCGCTGGATCAGGTGTGGATCGATGCCAACTTCAAGGAAACCCAACTGCGCGACATGCGCATTGGCCAGCCGGTGCAGATCAGCGCCGACCTGTATGGCAGCGAGGTCAAGTACAGCGGCACGGTCGACAGCCTTGGCGCCGGCACCGGCAGCGCCTTTGCCTTGTTACCGGCGCAGAATGCCACCGGTAACTGGATCAAGATCGTCCAGCGCGTGCCGGTACGCATTCACCTGAGCCCCGACCAGCTCAAGGAGCACCCGCTGCGCATCGGCCTGTCCACCGTGGTCGAGGTCGACTTGCACGACCAGAGCGGCCCGGCACTGGCCCAGCAGCCACCCCAGCAGGCCAGCTATACCACCCAGGTCTATGACCGTCAGCTGGTCGAAGCCGACAATCTGATCGCCCGGCTGATCCACGAGAACAGCGCAACCGGCAAGACGGCGCAGCGATGAGCAATACTGCTGCGGCCCAGTTCACCCCGCCAAGCCTGCTGCTGACCACCATTGGCCTGTCGCTGGCGACGTTCATGCAGGTGCTCGACACCACCATTGCCAACGTGGCCCTGCCGACCATTTCCGGCAACCTGGGGGTGAGCTACGAGCAGGGTACCTGGGTCATTACCTCGTTCGCGGTGAGCAACGCCATTGCCTTGCCGCTCACTGGCTGGCTGAGCCGGCGGTTTGGCGAAGTGAAGCTGTTCATCTGGGCCACACTGCTGTTCGTGCTGGCCTCGTTCCTGTGCGGGATTGCCCAGTCGATGCCGGAGCTGGTCGGCTTTCGCGTGCTGCAGGGGGTGGTGGCCGGGCCCTTGTACCCGATGACCCAGACCTTGCTGATTGCGGTGTACCCACCGGCCAAGCGCGGGATGGCCCTGGCGTTGCTGGCGATGGTGACCGTGGTGGCGCCGATTGCCGGGCCGATTCTCGGTGGCTGGATCACCGACAGCTACAGCTGGCCGTGGATTTTCTTCATCAACGTACCCATCGGCCTGTTCGCCGCCGCCGTGGTGCGCCAGCAGATGCGCAGCCGGCCGGTGGTCACCAGCCGCCAACCGATGGACTACATCGGCCTGTTGACGCTGATCATTGGCGTCGGTGCCTTGCAGGTAGTGCTGGACAAAGGCAACGACCTGGACTGGTTCGAATCATCGTTCATCGTCACCGGCAGCCTGATTTCGCTGGTGTTCCTGACGGTGTTCGTGATCTGGGAGCTGACCGACCGTCATCCGGTAGTGAACCTGCGCCTGTTCGTGCACCGCAACTTCCGGGTTGGCACCCTCGTGCTGGTCGGCGGCTATGCGGGGTTCTTCGGCATCAACCTGATCCTGCCACAGTGGTTGCAGACGCAGATGGGCTATACCGCCACCTGGGCGGGCCTGGCGGTGGCGCCGATCGGCCTGCTGCCGGTGATCATGTCGCCGTTCGTGGGCAAGTACGCGCACCGTTTCGACCTGCGTGTGCTGGCGGGGCTGGCATTTCTGGCGATCGGCGCCAGTTGCTACATGCGCGCCGGCTTCACCAATGAGGTGGACTTCCAGCACGTGGCGTTGGTGCAGCTGTTCATGGGCATCGGCGTGGCATTGTTCTTCATGCCGACCTTGAGCATCCTGCTATCCGACCTGCCGCCACAGCAGATTGCCGATGGCTCCGGGCTGGCGACCTTCCTGCGTACCCTGGGCGGGAGTTTTGCGGCGTCGTTGACCACCTGGATCTGGATTCGTCGAGCGGACCAGCACCATGCCTACCTGAGTGAACACATCAGCCAGTTCGACCCGGCGACGCGGCATACCCTCGAGCAGTTGGGCGGGGCCAGCCCGCAAAGCTATGCGCAGCTGGAGCAGATGCTGAACGGCCAGGCCTACATGATGTCGACGGTGGATTACTTCACCCTGATGACCTGGGTGTTCGCCGGGTTGATCCTGCTGGTGTGGTTTGCCAAGCCGCCCTTTACCGCCAAGGCGGGGCCGGCGTCGGCGGGGCATTGAGGCGACCGGGTGCCTGGCTTGGGATGTCGGCTGGGGCGCATCGAGCGCCAGCCAACCGCTTGCGCCAGGCACCTGGCAGGCCCCGCCTTCTATTCCCACACGGTGCCTTTTCCCCTATTGTCGATCGTCCCTTCCCAACGATCGACCTATCCATGCAGAACGTCATCGTCATTACCGGTGCCAGCCGTGGCATCGGCGCCGCCACAGCGCTGCTGGCCGCTCGCCAGGGCTACCGCATCTGCATCAATTACCACGCTGACGACCAGGCTGCGGCAGACATCCTCGGCCAGGTCCGCGCCCTGGGCGCCGAGGCCATTGCCGTGCGGGCCGACGCCAGCGTCGAAGACGAGGTCATACAGCTGTTCCTGCGTGTCGATCAGGAACTCGGCCCGGTCACCGCGCTGGTCAACAATGCTGGCACCATCGGCCAGCAGAGCCGGGTCGAGGACATGTCCGAATTCCGCCTGCTCAAGGTCATGAAAACCAACATTGTCGGCCCCATGCTCTGCGCCAAGCACGCCTTGCTGCGCATGGCGCGCCGACACGGCGGCCAGGGCGGTGCCATCGTCAACGTGTCATCGGTGGCTGCACGCCTGGGCTCGCCCAACGAATACGTGGACTACGCCGCCTCCAAGGGCGCGCTCGATACCTTTACCATCGGCCTGGCCAAGGAAGTGGCAGGCGAGGGCGTGCGGGTCAATGGCGTTCGGCCAGGCTATATCCATACAGGGTTCCACGCGCTGTCCGGCGACCCCGACCGGGTCAGCAAACTTGAGCCCGGCTTGCCCATGGGCCGTGGCGGGCGCCCCGAGGAAGTCGCCGAGGCCATCCTCTGGTTGCTCTCGGACAAGGCGTCGTACGCTACCGGCAGCTTCGTCGACCTGGGCGGCGGGCGCTGACCCCCGTCAACCGTCCAGCAGCGTGCGTATCCGTTCGGCCAGTACCTGCAGCTCGAACGGCTTGGTCAGCACCAGCGTGCCTTGCAGCAGCTGGCCGTCTCTGAGCGCCGCGCTTTCATCGTAGCCGGTGATGAACAGTACCTTGAGGTTGGGGTAGCGCTCGCGGCAACGTTCCGCTACCTGGCGGCCATTCAGCCCTCCCGGCAGGCCGATATCGCTCAGCAACAGGTCTGGCCGCGCGCCGGTTTGCAGGTGGGCGAGGGCGGCCGGGCCGTTGTCGAAAGCATCGACCTGGTAGCCCAGCTCTTCCAGCACTTCGCAGACCACCACGCGCAAGGCGATCTGGTCTTCGATCAGCAGGATACGCTGCGCCGCCGTGCTGCGTTTTTCCGGCGCCGTGCGCTGCGCCATGGGCGCCGGTACTTGCGGTTGCTCATGGTGACGGGGCAGCAGCAGCTCGACGCGGGTGCCTTCGCCAAGCGTCGACAACAGCCGCAGTTGCCCACCCGACTGACGCACGAAACCGTAGGTCATCGACAAGCCCAGGCCAGTGCCCTGGCCCATCGGCTTGGTGGTGAAGAACGGGTCCACTGCGCGCTGGGCCACCTCTGCCGACATGCCCTTGCCGTTGTCGCTGATGCTCAGCCGCACATACTCACCGGCGGGCAGTTCCAGGGCGCGGGCGTGCTCGTCGTCCAGCAACAGGTTGTCGCCATGGATATCGATCACGCCACCGTCAGGCATGGCATCGCGGGCATTGATGCAGACGTTGAGCAGGGCGCTTTCCAGTTGCGGCGGGTCGATGAACGTCGGCCACAGCTGGTAGGGAAAGCGGCTGGTCAGGTTGATGGACGGACCGATGCTGCGGCGCAGCAGCTCTTCCATGCCAGCCACCAGCGTGGCCACCTGGGTGGAACGGGGTTGCAGGGTTTGCTGGCGGGAAAACGCCAGCAGCCGGTGCACCAGCGCAGAAGCCCGTTGCGCCGAGCCACTGGACAATGCCAGCAACGGCTCCAGGCTGTCGAAACGTGACTGCTCCAGGTGCTGGCGCATCAGTTCCTGGGCACCCAGGATGCCGCCCAGCAGGTTGTTGAAGTCGTGGGCGATGCCACCGCTGAGCTGGCCTACTGCTTCCATTTTCTGCGCCTGGCGCAGGGCCTCCTCGGCCTTGGCCAGCCGTGCTTGTTCCTGCACCCGCTGGCTGATGTCATAGGCGAACAGATAGGCGCCCTGGATCTCGCCGGCATGGTCGCGCAGGGCGTTGAAGCGCAGCTCGTAATGGCGCTGCACGGGGGCCTGGCCAAAGGTGCCGGTCTCGATGAACTGCTCGCCCTGCAGTGCGCGATGCCACAGGGGCAGGATCGGCGTCTGCTCGGGCTGGCCGTCATCGATCAGCGCGGGCATGTAGTCGCCGATCTCCGGCGTTTGCCCGTACAGCAACTGGAAATCGTGCCTGGCCTGCCGATTGACCGCCAGCCAGCGCATGTCCTTGTCGATCACATGCACGTTGACCACGCTGTGATCGACCAGCTCGGCAAACAGCCTGCGCTCTGCCAGCGCAGTGCTTACCCGCTGCTCGAGCTCTTCGTTCAGGCGCTGCACGGCCTGCTCTGCCCGGCGCCGTTCGGTGACGTCCTTGAACAGCACGGCCACCTGGCGTTTCTCGGCGGGCTCGACGCGGAACGTGGTAATGGACAACACCCGCCCGGTAGCCACCAGCTCCTGCTCGAAATGCAGGGGTTCGCCGGTGCGCAGCACGGCACCGTAGCGTGCTGCCCAGTCATCGGCCTCATCCGGCACCATCTCGCGCAGCTTCTGCCCGACCACATTGGCAATGCCGGCATGCTTGGTATAGGCCGCGTTGGCCAGCACATGCACGTAGTCACTGAGCGGGCCGTGCGGGCCGTCGAAGAACTCGATGATGCAGAAGCCTTCGTCCATGGTGTCGAACAACCAGCGGTAGAAGTCCTGGCCGTGGTCCTGCTGGCTCGAAAGCTGTGCTTCCAACAACGCGTTCTGCCGTTGCAGGTCTTCGACTTGTTGACGCAGGGTGAGCAGGTCGCGATGAGGCATGTCGCTATCCGACAAAAGGTAACGCCCAGACTTTAGCGTGTTAGCCTGCCGCCGAATAGCGGTCAGCGCGGCTGCGGGTGGGTGCCCAGCAGCTGGCCGATCCGTTCGCCAAGGGTTTGCAGGGTGAACGGCTTGGCCAACAGGGCGGTGCGCTGGCCAAGCCCGGCCTCGGGTAGCGCATCGGTCATTTCGTAACCGGTAATCAGCAATACCGGGGCGTCTTTGACAAGTTTCTGATAAATCTCTGCCAGCTGGTAGCCGTCGGTTCCTCCGGGCAGGCCGATATCCGCGACCAGCAAGTCCGGCGGTGGGTTCTGGCGCAGCGCCTCGACGGCCTGACGGCCATCTTCCAGGGCCTGCACCTCGTGGCCCAGCTCGGTCAGCACTTCGACCAGCACCAGGCGCAGCGCCGGCTGGTCCTCTACCAGCAGGATGCGCTGCCCGCGTGGGCCTGCGGGTTCGCCATGGGCTGCGCCAGCCAGCGCGCTGTCCGCAACACCCGGGCCTTGGTACCGGGGAAAGTACAGATGAACGCAGGTGCCCCGCCCGGCGATGCTGTCGATCAATAACTGCCCACCGGACTGGCGAGCAAAGCCATAGGCCATCGCCAAGCCCAGGCCGGTCCCCTGGCCCAGTGGCTTGGTGGTGAAGAACGGTTCGAGGGCGCGCTGCAGTACCGCACTGGGCATGCCCAGGCCGTTGTCCTCGACAGCAATGTGCAGGTAGTGGCCTGGCGGCAGGTCCAGGCGCTTGGCCTCGGCCACTGCGAGATCGACGTTTGCACAGCTGATGCTCAGGTTACCGCCGCTTGGCATGGCGTCACGGGCGTTGATGCACAGGTTGAGCAAGACGCTTTCCAGCTGCTGCGGGTCGATACGGATCGGCCATTGTCCGGCCAGCGTCTGGTCCTGAAACGCGATGTGCGGGCCGGTCGAGCTGCGGATCAGGTCGTGCATGTCGGCAACCAGCTGGTGCACATCGACGGCTTGCGGCACGAGGGTCTGCTGGCGTGAAAAAGCCAGCAGGTGCTGCACCAAGGCAGTGGCGCGCAATACGTTGTTGCGGCTGAGTTCGAGCATCCGCGCGGTGTCAGCGAGGCGCTGCTGGCCCAGGCGTTGCTCGGCGAGTTCCAGCGAGCCCAGCAAGCTGCCCAGCAGGTTGTTGAAGTCGTGTGCGATGCCCCCGGTCAACTGGCCGACGGCTTCCATTTTCTGCGCCTGGCGCAGTGCTTCCTCGGCCTGGCGCAGGCGCTGCTGGTTGGCCATGCGCTCGGTGATGTCATAAGCGAACATGTAGCCGCCCAGGATCCGCTGCTCGGCATCGCGCCACGGGTGGTAGCGGATTTCGTAATGGCGCGGGGCCTCAGACGGCCCGACGGTAATGGTATCGATGAACGCTTCACCGGCCAGCACGCGTGGCCACACCGGTGCCAGGCGGCCCATGAGGTCGGGTTGGTCGAGCAGAAACTGCGGCACGTAGTCGCCAATCTGCGGCACAAAGCCACGATACCGTTCGAAGGTTTCCCGGGCCGTCCGGTTGATCGCCACCAGGCGCAACTTGCGGTCGGCGGCAAACACGTTGGCCCGGCTGTTGTCGAGCAATTCGCCCAGCAAGCGGTTGTGGGCCAGGGCGCCGTCGTCACGCTCGGCCAGGCGTGCCTCCAGTTCGGCGACACGCGCCTGCAGCTGCGCCAACGACGGGAGCGGATCGGGTTGCATGGCGAAGTCCCGGTGAACGGATCGGGCAACTATAGTCGCCTACCGGGTCATCAGCCATCAGAACGAGCGAATGATCCGCCCCAGGGTCTCCATGGCGCGTTCGGCGTCGTCATGCCAGGGGCTGCCGTAGTTCAGGCGGATGCAGTTGCCGAAACGCCGGGTGGGCGAGAAGATCGGCCCTGGAGCGATGCTGATGCCTTGGGCCAGGGCCATGTGGAACAGCTTCAGCGCATCCATCTGTTCGGGCAGCTCCAGCCACAGGAAGTAACCGCCGGAGGGCTGGCTGACCCGCGTCTGCGCCGGGAAATGCCGCGCGATGGCCGCCAGCATGTTGGCCTGCTGACCTTCCAGGGCGTAGCGCAGCTTGCGCAGGTGGCGGTCGTAGCCGCCGTGCTGCAGGTAGTCGGCAATGGCTGCCTGGGCCGGCATCGATGCACACAGCGAGGTCATCAGCTTCAGGCGCTCGATCTTTTGCGCAAAGCGCCCGGCGGCGACCCAACCGATACGGTAGCCAGGTGCCAGGCTCTTGGCAAACGAACCACAATGCATCACCAGGCCCTGGGTATCGAAAGCCTTGGCCGGTTTGGGGGCCTGCTGGGCGTAGTACAGCTCGGCATACACATCGTCTTCGATCAACGGTACCTGATGGCGCGTCAGCAGCTCCACCAGTGCCTGTTTTTTCGCTTCCGGCATGCTGGCGCCCACCGGGTTCTGGAAATTGGTCATGCACCACACGGCTTTGACCGGGTGTTTTTCCAAGGTCTGCGCCAGCACGCCGAGGTCCATGCCTTCGCGCGGATGCACGGGTATTTCCACGGCCTTGAGCTTGAGCCGCTCCAGCACCTGCAGGCAGGCATAGAACGTCGGTGCCTCGATGGCCACCAGGTCGCCGGGCTGGGTGACCGCCTGCAGGCACAGGTTCAGTGCTTCCAGCGCGCCGTTGGTGATCAGCAACTCTTCCATCGGCAACATCAGCCCGCCGACCATGTAGCGCAAGGCGATCTGCCGGCGCAGCTGCGGGTTGCCGGGCGACAGGTCGGTGACCACCATGCGCGGGTCCATGCTGCGGCCGGCGCTGGCCAGCGAACGCGACAGGCGTTGCAGCGGGAACAGCTCGGGGCTGGGGAAGGCCGAACCGAACGGCACGGTGTTGGGGTCCTTGATCGAGTCGAGGATCGAGAACACCAGTGCGCTGACGTCGACATTGGTGGACTCGCTGACCGGCTGCAAGGCCTGCGGCTCGCTGAACTGGCGAGGGGTATAGGCGTTGACGAAGTAACCTGAACGCGGCCGCGCGCGGATCAGGCCACGGCGCTCCAGCAGGTAGTAGGCCTGGAACACGGTGGACGGGCTGACCCCATGGGTCTGGCTGGCATAGCGCACCGAGGGCACGCGCTGGCCGGGGCCTAGCACCCCGGAGCGAATCAGTTCGGCAATGTCATCGGCAAAGCGTTCGTAGCGTTTCATTCTGGCCTTCTGTCGAAGCCTGGCAGGCAAGGTGGGGTCAGTGTACGGGATCAACGGTTCAGCGGTGCGACGAAGCGGCTACGGGCCACACTGCGGATGGCCGGATCGTCGCGCTCGCTGATTTCGAAGCTCAGCGTCTGCGCGCTGCTGGCCGGGCGCTCGGCCAACAGCGCCACCGACACCGGCAGTTCGCTCATTTCGCCGGCCGCGAGGGTGAATGCGGTCTTGCCCTGCAAGCGCAAGCCGTCGGCATCGAGCAGGCGCAACGTGTAGTGCTGCGGGCGGGCGGTCTTGTTGATGACCTTGAGCAGATAGATGTTCTCGATCTGGCCGAGGGCATTCTCGCGGAACAGGCTGCGGTCCTTGATCACATCCAGCGATACCATTGGCCGCAGGTGCAAGGCCAGCACCAGCGCCGTGATCATCACCCCCAGGGCGGCGGCATAGCCCAGCAGGCGCGGGCGCCACCAATGGGTGGTGCCACCTTGCAGGCTGTGTTCGGACTTGTAGCCGATCAGGCCGCGGGCGTAACCCATCTTGTCCATGACTGCGTCACAGGCGTCGATGCAGGCGGCACAACCGATGCAGGCCATCTGCAAGCCGTCACGGATATCGATGCCGGTGGGGCATACCTGCACGCACAAGGTGCAGTCGATGCAATCACCCAGGCCCTGCGCGCGGGCATCGCTGCCTTTCTTGCGCGCGCCACGGGCCTCGCCACGCCGCGGGTCATAGGCGACTGCCAGGGTGTCCTTGTCGAACATCACGCTCTGGAAGCGGGCATAGGGGCACATGTGCAGGCACACCGCTTCGCGCAGCAGGCCGGCATTGAGGTAGGTGGCGGCGGTGAAGAACAGTACCCAGAACAGCGCCACACCGCCCAGTTGCAAGGTGAACAGCTCTGCGGCCAGTGGGCGGATCGGGGTGAAATAGCCGACGAAGGTCAGGCCGGTGAGCAGGCCGATGGCCAACCACAGGCTGTGCTTCAGCGCGCGGCGGCCCAGTTTGTTCAGGCTCCAGGGGGCGGCGGCCAGCTTGATGCGCTGGTTGCGGTCACCCTCGGTGACCTTTTCGCACCACATGAACAACCAGGTCCAGGTGCTTTGCGGGCAGCTGTAGCCGCACCACACGCGGCCAGCGTACACCGTGATGGCGAACAGGCCGAAGGCACAGATGATCAGCAGCGCCGACAACAGGATGAAGTCCTGCGGCCAGAAGGTGGCGGCAAAGATGTGGAACTTGCTGTTGCCCAGGTCCCACAGCACGGCCTGGCGACCGTCCCAGTCCAGCCAGGCCGTGCCGAAAAACAGCAGGAACAGGGCGCCGGCGAAGCCGATGCGCAGGTTGCGGTACCGCCCGGAGAAGCTGCGGGTATGGATGCCGGTGTCGGTGCGTGGTGACTGGGGGCTGGCTGGGGCAGTGGCGATCTCTGTGCAAAGGATTCTATCGGTCATGGCGCGGTGCTCATCAGGCCTCGATCAGGCGTGAACACTATGGCCCTGAGCCTGTTATCAGCACAGGCTCAGATTTTACGATAAAAACCGTATCAGATTGCCTGGCTTGCCCCGCCAGGCCCTAGGCCCTGCACGAAAAGCCTTGATACTTGTTCATGCTGCGTTGAAAACAGCCTCGGAATGCTCATGTACTCCAGTACACTCCGCTTCCTCGGCTGTTTTCGCCTTGCCTGACCTGCGTCTCAAGACTTTTCGTACAGAGCCTAGATGACCGAGCCTGGCGCGCTGGCCTTCAGATGCCTGCGGCTATCCACCGCACCCGCTACAGTCAGCGCATCGGCCTCGGCCTCGGTGATCGGCACGCGCTGGCCGGCGAGCAGGGCTACCGACATGCGCAGCTGTTCATCGGTGATGATCTCGATGGCCGGGCCTTCGCCTTCGATGCGCAGATCCTCGCCGATGAGGGTGCAGCGGCGGGTGGTTGGGTCGATTTCAACGGGCATGGGGTGGTCCTCCTGCAGCAGTTAAAAAGTGGACCACCGAATCGGGCCGGTTGCTGCATCGGCAGGTTCAGCGGCACTTTGCCCTGGCTATGCTGGTCAATCGTTGCAGATGCCAGGCCCGGCCTCTTCGCAGATGAACCCGCGGGCCTGGTAACACCAAGCTCAGGCATGGGAACGACCGCGATGGACCTCATCTGGCAAGCAATCCAGGCCGAATTCGCCGATATCACCGACGCCCGCGAAGTCACGCAGATACTCGTGCGCCTGCTGATGGCCGCCTTGCTCGGTGCGGTGCTGGGCTTCGAGCGTGAACACAAGGGCAAGTCGGCTGGCGTGCGCACGCATATGCTGGTGTCGCTGGGAGCGGCACTGTTCGTGCTGGCACCGAGCATGGCCGGTGCCGAGGAAGACGCCTTGAGCAGGGTGATCCAGGGTATCGTCGCCGGTATCGGCTTTCTCGGTGCAGGTACCATCCTGAAAGGTAACGGCCAGGACCCCAGCCATGTCAAAGGCCTGACGACGGCCGCCGGGTTATGGATGACTGCCGCCATCGGCACGGCCGCCGGCATGGGCCGCGAAGCCACGGCACTGATCAGCACGGTGCTGGCCCTGCTGGTGCTGGGCACGATGCCGTTGCTGGTAGAGAAGCTTGAAGGGCAGGATGAGAAAAAGCAGGAAGAGGAAGAGGGCAGGAAGCACTGAGGGGAGCCGAAGCTCCCCTCAAAGCGTTGTTGCCTGCTCTATTTTTATTATTGGGACCGGCCTGTTGTTGTTTTTGTCAGCCTGTCCGGGTGTTGCGGGCGACCCCCATGCGGGGTCAAGAGCAAACGTATTTTTTTGAGCGCTGACCTGCTTTCATCATGGCTGATCCGAACCTGGCTGCCGCTACCTTGAGGTAGTTTTATTGTTCTGTGCCAGACCGCGGGGCGTACCCCTGAAAAGCGTGTCGACTCCAAAAAAATCTGCTTGCTACGCCTCTGCCGTATTGTTCTTGTTATGTCAGAGCCGTTACCTGTTGTTTTTATTGGGTGTCACGTTTTTTTTGTTGTTGTGCCAGAGATATAGCAGGGTGCGTGCCAACTTTTTAAATCCCTTTAAAAACAGGCGGTTAAGGATTTTCACCGGCATCGCCTGGCCTGAGATTTTGCCGATTTGTTTCCCTGTTACCCGATTTTTTGCTGTGAAACGTGGCGGCGGTAACACTTCACCCACATCGATGTGACACCCGTATGACTATCGTGCGCTGCACGCGCGTGCGACCCGCGACCCATTGTCGCGGCCCAGCACAGCGCTGATGCGCTGGCCGGCAGCGATCAGCCGCTGCAGGTCGATGCCGGTGTCGATGCCCAGCCCCTGCAGCAGGTACACCACATCTTCGCTGGCGACGTTGCCAGTCGCGCCCTTGGCGTAAGGGCAACCGCCCAGCCCGGCGACCGAGCTGTCGAACACGCTGATGCCTTCGAGCAGGCTGGCATACACATTGGCCAAGGCCTGGCCATAGGTGTCGTGGAAGTGCCCGGCCAACCGCTCGCGCGGTACTTGTGCCGACACTGTGTCGAACAGGCGTCGGGTATCACCTGCGGTGCCGGTGCCGATGGTGTCGCCCAGCGAGACCTCGTAGCAGCCCATGTCGTACAGGGCGCGAGCCACTGGCGCAACCTGGCCGGCGTCGACCTTGCCTTCATAGGGACAGCCAAGTACGCAGGAGACATAGCCCCGCACACGCACGCCGTGCTCACGGGCGGCTTCCATGATCGGCTCGAAGCGCTTGAGGCTGTCGCTGATCGAGCAATTGATGTTGCGCTGGGAGAAGGCTTCCGAAGCCGCGGCGAATACCGCCACTTCCTTTACCCCGGCAGCCAGGGCATCTTCGAAACCGCGCAGGTTGGGCGCCAGCGCGGCATAGGTGACACCCGGGCGTTGCTGGATACCAGCGAACACTTCTGCGGAACCGGCCATTTGCGGCACCCATTTGGGCGAGACGAAACTGCCCACTTCGATGTAGGCCAGGCCCGCCTCGGTAAGGTCATCCACCAGGCGTACCTTGTCGGCGACGCTGATGGGCTGGGCTTCGTTCTGCAGGCCGTCGCGAGGGCCGACTTCGACCAGGCGGACGTGTTTGGGCAGGGACATGGCGGGTTTCCTGTGGCTTCAGCGGTTGTCTTTGTTGTTCAGGGTGGCGGCCAGGGCCTGTTCGCAGCGCTCCTGGGCGGTATCCAGTTCCAGTTGCATCTGGTGGATGTCGAGCATCTGCTGTTCCAGCTGGGCGCGGCGCTCGGCGATTTTCGCCAGCATGCTGTTGAGCTGCTTGAGGTTGCCGCTGGACGGGTCGTACAGCTCGATCAGCTCACGGCATTCGGCCAGCGAAAAGCCGATGCGCTTGCCGCGCAGGATGAGCTTCAGGCTGACCTTGTCGCGCGCCGAATAGATACGTTCCAGGCCACGGCGTTCAGGGCTCAGCAGGCCCTGTTCTTCATAGAAGCGGATGGCGCGGGTGGTGATGTCCAGCTCGCGGGACAGGTCGGAAATGCTGTAGGTCTGGGTGCTCATGCTGGGGCTCGGCGTGGTGTATGGCGGTATCCTGACCGCAGGTTGACGTAAACGTCAAGCAGAGGCTGAGTGTGTTTATCGCCGGTACCGGCGATAGCCAATCAGCCCAGCTGCACTGCCCGCCGATAGCCATTGGGCGTCTGCCCACTCAAGCGCTTGAACCAGCGGGCAAAGTAGGTCGGGTCGGTGAACCCCAGGCTATCCGACAGCTGGCCGATACTCATCCGCGTGTAGGCCAGATTGCGCCGTGCCTCCAGCAGCAGCCGCTGGTGCACCACCTGCAGCGCCGTTTGCCCGCTCAGCGCCCGGCACAGCTGGTTCAGTTGCAGGCTGGGAATGTTCAGCCGGGCGGCAAAATCCTCCACCGACAGGTGCTCGCGATAATGCGCCTCGACCAGGCGCAGATACTGCCCGAGCACGTGCCGGTCCCGCTCGTCCCGGTTGCGCGGTGCCTGCCCCGACTGCTGGCGACGGCTGATCCACACCATCAGCGCCGTCACCAGGGCCTCGAGCAGCGCCGCGCGTGCCGGTGCGTTGCCCTGGTATTCCTGCTGCAGGGTGTCGATCAGGCTGCGCAGGCGTACACGGTCCTGGCCCAGCGGGTAACACGCCGCTTTCGCCAGCACCGCCAGCGGTGCCTCCAGGCGCTGTTCCAGGTTCGCCAGCAGCGCCGTACCGAAGGTCAGCACATGCCCCTGGATGTCGGCACTGAAGCGAAAGCCATGCACGGTCAGCGGCGGCACCACCTGGATCGCCGCTTCGCCGATGGTACTGCGTAGCCCTTCGATTTCCACCTCGGCCCGGCCGCGCTGCACGTACAGCAGCTGGAACAGCTCGGCATGCTGGTGCGGCTTGATTTCCCAGTGGTGCAGGCGGCTACGCGCCGGGATCGACTCGCAGTGCAGCAGGTCGGTGCCGGGCCAGGCCTGGTTTTCTCCGTACAGCTTGAACAACGGGACACCGGGGAGCGGAGATTTCATGCGGGAGCGCCTGTCCGTTAATCGAACGTTATTTGTAAAAGTGCAGTTTTTGCATGGAATAGCACACTTCAGTGGCAGTTTTTGCCCGTAAAAATGCACAGGCAAACCCTAACAGCAGGTGCCGCTCCGCTGCCAGTCCCGGGCCGGCATCGTCCGCACAGAGACAACAACAATGAACACTCAGGTTGCAATTATTGGTGCAGGCCCGTCTGGCCTGCTGCTGGGCCAGCTGCTGCACAATGCCGGGATCGATACGCTGATCGTCGAACGCCAGACCCCGGCGTACGTGCTGGGCCGCATCCGTGCCGGCGTGCTGGAACAAGGTACGGTCGATCTGCTGCGCGAAGCCGGCGTAGCCGCGCGCATGGACCGCGAAGGCCTGGTCCATGAAGGCGTCGAGCTGCTGGTCGGCGGGCGCCGCCAGCGCCTGGATCTCAAGGCCCTGACCGGTGGCAAGACGGTGATGGTGTACGGCCAGACTGAAGTCACCCGTGACCTGATGCAGGCACGTGAGGCCAGTGGGGCGCCGATCATCTACGCGGCGAGCAATGTCCAGCCGCATGAGCTCAAGGGCGAGCGGCCCTACCTGACGTACGAGAAGGACGGCCAGGTCCATCGGCTGGACTGCGACTACATCGCCGGCTGTGACGGCTTCCACGGCGTCTCGCGGCAAAGCATTCCCGACGGAGTGCTGAAGCACTACGAGCGGGTCTACCCGTTCGGCTGGCTGGGCCTGCTGGCCGATACCCCGCCAGTCAATCACGAGCTGATCTACGCGCACCACGCACGCGGGTTCGTGCTGTGCAGCCAGCGCTCGCCGACCCGCAGCCGCTATTACCTGCAAGTGCCGCTGGACGAGCAGGTGGAGGCGTGGTCCGACGAGCGCTTCTGGAACGAGCTCAAAGCGCGGCTGCCCGAAGACGTGGCGGCGCGCCTGGTGACGGGCCCGGCCCTGGAGAAGAGCATCGCGCCGCTGCGCAGCCTGGTGGTCGAGCCGATGCAGTACGGTCGCCTGTTCCTGGTCGGTGACGCCGCGCACATCGTCCCGCCGACCGGGGCCAAGGGCCTGAACCTGGCGGCCTCGGACGTCAACTACCTGTACCGCATCCTGCTCAAGGTGTATCGCGAGGGGCGCACCGACCTGCTGCAGCAATATTCGCCGCTGGCCCTGCGCCGGGTGTGGAAGGGTGAGCGCTTCAGCTGGTTCATGACCCAGCTGCTGCATGACTTCGGCAGCCACCAGGACGCCTGGGACCAGAAGATGCAGGAGGCCGACCGCGAGTACTTCCTGACATCGCCGGCGGGGTTGGCGAATATTGCCGAGAACTATGTGGGCCTGCCATTCGAGGAAGTTGCCTGAAGCCCGCGCCCATTGCCAGCAGGCCAAAAAAACGCCAGGGCTTGCAGTCAAGTTTGCCTATGCCCACAGTGCCGTGCTGAACAGGTAATGGCAGGAAGCAAACGATGACATTCCCCAAGTCCCTGGTGGGCACCCTGTGCCTGCTGGCTACCAGTGGCTGGGCCTGTGCCGACCCGGTACTGCCCGCGCCACCCGAACTGGCCTCTGGCTTCCGCACTGGCCTGCAGCCGGTGCACGCCAGCCGGCACATGGTGGCTGCCGCCAACCCACTGGCCAGCGAGGCCGGGCGAGCCATGCTGCGTGCCGGCGGCAGCGCGATCGACGCGGCCATCGCCATGCAGATGGTGCTGACCCTGGTCGAGCCGCAATCCAGTGGTATTGGTGGCGGGGCGTTCATCCTGTACTGGGACGGCCAGCGCGTGCAGGCCTACGATGGCCGCGAGACGGCCCCGGCAGAAGTGTCGGAAAATCTGTTCCTGCAGGCCGACGGCTCACCGATGCCGTTCCGGGCCGCGCAGATCGGCGGGCGTTCGGTGGGGGTGCCCGGGGTCTTGCGGGCATTGCAACTGGCCCATGCGCAACACGGCAAGTTGCCTTGGCGTGAGCTGTTCACCCCGGCGATCAGGTTGGCGCGCAACGGTTTCCCGGTTTCCGAACGCCTTCATGCCCTGGTGGCGAGCGACCCGTTCATTGCTCGGTCAGCGGCCATGGCCCGCTACTTCCTGGATGAGCACGGCAAGCCGCTGGCGGTCGGCACGACCTTGCGCAACCCCGAATTGGCGCACACTTTCGAGCAGATTGCCGCGCATGGCGCCGAGGCGTTCTACACCGGCGCAATCGCCGAAGCCATGGTGGCCAGGGTGCGCAGCCATGCCAACCGCGGCTACCTGTCGTTGCAGGACCTGCAGCAGTACCAGGCCAAGGTGCGCGAGCCGGTCTGCGGCCCGTACAAGGCCTGGCGCATCTGCGGCATGCCACCGCCGTCGTCGGGCGGGGTGGCGGTGCTGCAGACCCTGGGCATTCTCGAAGCGTTGCAGCGGGCTTCGCCGTCACGCGACCTTGCCGCCATGCGGCCGTTGCGCACGTCATCCGCGGCCGGGCTGGAGGCGCCGCCGTTGGCCGTGCACCTGGTTGCCGAGGCCGAGCGCCTGGCCTATGCCGACCGTGCCCAGTACCTGGCCGACAGCGATTATGTACCGGTCCCGGTCAAGGCCTTGACCGACCCCGCCTACCTGGCCGCCCGCGCCGCACAAGTCGGCCAATACAGCATGAAGCGCGCCCGCCCTGGCCAGCCGCAGGGCGCCGACCTGGCGATGGCCCCCGACCGCTCGCCACTGCGCATTTCCACCTCGCACCTCAGTGCGGTGGATGACCACGGCCAGGCGCTGGCCATGACCACCTCAGTGGAAGCGGCGTTCGGCGCGCACCTGATGGTCAAGGGTTTTCTGCTCAACAATCACCTGACCGACTTCTCGTTCATTGCGCAAGAGCAGGGCAAGCCTGTGGCCAACCGGGTGCAACCGGGCAAGCGGCCGCTGTCGTCCATGGCGCCGACCCTGGTGTTCTCGCGGGCCTCTGGCGAACTGGTGGCCAGCCTCGGCTCGCCCGGTGGCTCGCAGATCATCGGTTACGTCAACAAGGCGCTGGTCGGCCTGCTGGATTGGCAGCTTGATCCGCAGCAGGCCGCCGGCTTGCCCAACTTTGGTAGCCGCAATGCCGCCACCGAAGTGGAGGCGGGGCTGGCCAGCCCGGCGCTGATCCGCCAGCTGGCGGCCTGGGGGCATGCGCTGACGCCGATGACCATGACCAGTGGCATGCAGATCATCCAGCGCAGCGGCGATGGCTGGTCGGGCGGTGCCGACCCGCGACGCGAAGGCGTGGCACTGGGCGACTAGTGGTGTGCGTTGCGGTGCAGGGAGGGGCGTGATAGAAAACAGCCTTGCCATTAAAAAGTTGAATACCAGGATGTCTACTGGCGTGAAATCGAATAGGGCGCTGTTCGACCTCGACCTGCTGCGTGCCATCGTGGTGGTGGCCGATTGTGGCAGTTTCACCACGGCTGCGGCCCGCCTGCATTCGACCCAATCGACCATCAGCCAGAAAGTACGGCGCCTCGAAGACATGGTTGGCCATCGCCTGCTGGTGCGGGGCAATCGCGATGTATTGCCGACCGACGCCGGGCAGACCTTGCTCGGCTATGCCCGGCACATGCTGGCCCTGAACGACCAGATGCTCGAAGCCCTGGCCGGGGCGATGGTGGGGGTGAGCGTACGCCTGGGGGTGCCCGAGGACTTCGTCGGCGGGCGCACCACCAACGCGCTGTCGGCATTCAGCAGGCGCAACCCGCAGGTAAAGCTGGAGGTGACCAGCGGCCTGTGCCGCGACCTCAGCCAGGCCTACGACAACGGTGAACTCGACCTGGTGCTGCTCAAGCAGCGGCGCAACGCCCGCGAGGGCGTGGCTTGCTGGCCGGAGCGCCTGCAATGGATCGACAGCGCGCGCACGCCGGCCTTCGAGCTGGACCCGATCCCGCTGGTGACCTTCCCGCCCCGGGGCCTGTACCGCGACGATATGATCAACGCCATCGAGGGCATCGGCCGCCGCTGGCGCATCAGCTTCACCAGCTCCAGCCTCAGTGGCATCCAGGCCGCAGTGGCCGATGGCATGGGCATCAGCCTGCTGCCACCGCGGGCCGCTACCGGCGAGCACCGGGTGCTGGGCGCAGGCCAGGGCCTGCCGGAGGTCGACAGCTATGAAATCGTCATCGTCCACCGGCCGACGGCGGATGCCATGGTCAAGGCCCTGGCCGAGGTGATAACGCAATTGCTGGCGGGCGGCGGCATCTGAGCGCTGCAATTGCGCTAACGGGTTCGGCGACGTGTCGAATGCGGTGTATTTCCCCTGCAACGATGGCTGCAGCCTCGATCGTTCCCACACGGCAGGAGCGGGTTTCTGAATGATTCGCGGGGAGTCTGGCTAAAGCCATCCAGGCTGGGCAGAACATAGGATCTGCTGCGCAACCCCTTTGATCTCATTCCGGAGACCCTATGAAAAAGATTGCATTCATAACCCTGCTGGCCGCCGCAGGCCTGGTTCAAGTAGCCCATGGCAACGAGCCTGAAGAGGCGGATACTGCTGTCAGCGAAGCGACTGCAGCGGCTACCGAGCAGCCTGAAGCTCGTCGTAGGACTGTCCGGAGCGTGCCCAGTACACCCTGCCCTGAAGGTACCTACCTGACCGAGGCCGGCCATTGCAACCCGCCCTTCGATTTTGACTGAAACCCGGGCTTTTTGACGGGGCCCTCCGGCGAGCATTCGCCTGGGCCCCTGACTACCGCGCAGCGGCCCTCAAGGCTGGCGCTCGGCTACCGCCCTCAGGGTTCTGAGGGTTACCACCGGCGCATCCACCACGAACCGATTGGCCAGCCAACCCGGCACATCCCCTGCCGGGTCGGCTTGCAACTGGTAGATCACCTCGGTCTTGCGCTCGCCGAGCGGCTTCATGATCCATTCGCCCGACAAGTGCTGCACGCGGATCAGCCCGGGCTCTTCGGGCAAACGGCCCGGCTCGGCGCTGAGGTGGCGCACCAAGGTACCGTCGTCAAGCCGCTCGGTGGTCACCTTGAGCACGATGTCGCGTGGCATTGTCGGCCATGGCAGGTCGGTGGTCAGGTACACCCAGGTATCGGCACCGTTCACTTCCAGCAGGCGCATCTGGGCGCAGGCATACAGCCATTTGCAGGCGACCCGCAGGTTTTCCTGCAGGTCGGTGAGCGTGCGCAGGCTGGCTTGCATGGTACTGACACCACGGAACTGCTGGTATGGCGAACCGGCAACGCCACTCAGGTACACGCGAATGCCTTCGCGGTCGTAGGCCAGGTTCCAGCCATCGGCGGCCAGGGCGCGGGCGCAGAGCAGCAGGGCGGCGAGCAGCAGGCAGCGGTTCATGACAGGTACCGCGCAGGGACGGGGTTCCAGTATGCGCGGCAAACACAAAGCCCGCCAGATTGGCGGGCTTGTGGGCATCAGCCGGAGCTTAGCGCTTGGGGTTCAGCGTCAGGTGCACGTGGCGGTTCACATCCTTGTACAGCAGGTAGCTGAACTTGCCTGGGCCACCGGCGTAGCAGGCTTGCGGGCAGAACGCGCGCAGCCACATGAAGTCGCCGGCTTCCACTTCGACCCAGTCCTGGTTCAGGCGGTATACCGCCTTGCCTTCCAGCACGTACAGGCCGTGTTCCATCACGTGGGTTTCGGCGAACGGGATCACGCCGCCGGGCTGGAAGGTGACGATGTTCACGTGCATGTCGTGGCGCATGTCGGCCATGTCGACGAAGCGGGTGGTGACCCAGCGGCCTTCGGTGCCTGGCATTTCGATGACGGTGGCGTTGTCACGGTGGGTGACGAAGGATTCTGGAACGTCCAGGCCCTCGACCTTCTGGTAGTGCTTGCGCAGCCAGTGGAAGGTGACGTTGGCCTTGCTGTTGTTGCGCAGGCTCCACTCGGCGCCGGGTGCCAGGAAGGCGTAGCCGCCCGGTACCAGGGTGTGGTGCTTGCCTTCGACGGTGATGTCCAGTTCGCCTTCGACGATGAACACCACGGCTTCGGCGTTCGGGTCCAGCTCAGGGCGCTCGCTGCCGCCTTCCGGGGCGACTTCGACGATGTACTGCGAGAAGGTCTCGGCAAAACCGGTCAATGGGCGGGCGATGACCCACATGCGCATCTTGTCCCAGAACGGCAGGTGGCTGGTGACGATGTCACGCATCACGCCCTTGGGGATGACCGCATAGGCTTCGGTGAACATGGCACGGTCAGTCAGCAGCTCGGTCTGAGCCGGGTGCCCACCGTGGGGGGCGAAGTAGGAATGGTTCGACATGGACGATCTCGACTTGTTGTTCTCTCCCCATGCCGTGAACCGCACCGGCCGGTGCGGCGCAGGGGATGTGGCGACAGAATAGGGGCGAGTGCGTGCCATCCACAAATTAAATGTTGGAATACCCGGTATTTGCCAGCTAAATGCGAACCTGACGGCCTGGGTGCGCTGCCGGCAACCGGTCACCTTGGCCGAACAGCTTGTGCCGCAAGCTGCCCTCGGCATAGCTCAGCGGGTAGCGGCCACGCCGTTGCAGCTCGGGTACCAGTAGCTCGACCACTTGGGCGAGGTCGTCCGGTTGCACGGCGTAGGTCAGGTTGAAACCATCGATGCCAGTCTCCTCCAACCAGCTTTCCAACTGGTCGGCGACTTCGCCGACGGCGCCGACCAGCACCGGGCCCCGGCCACCCAGGCCGACGAATTCGGCGGCCTCGCGTACGGTCCAGCGGCGGTTCGGGTCGGCCGCGGTGAAGGCGGCGAGGGCTGCACGGCCGGCATCGTTCTCGACATATTCGATCGGCGCATCGGGATCGAGGCCGGCGAAGTCGATGCCGGTCCAGCCCGACAGCAGCGCCAAGGCGGCGTCCAGGTCTACATAACGGCGGTACTCGGCGAAGCGTGCTTCGGCTTGTTCCCGGGAGGGCGCGACAATTACCAATGCCTGGGCGTAGATCAGGACTGCGTCACGCTCGCGCCCGGCGGCCTCGCTGGCCTGGCGGATGCCGTCGGCGTAGCGGCGCAGCACCGTGGGGGTCGGCCCGCTGATGAACACGCATTCGGCGTGCCGTGCCGCGAACTGCTGGCCGCGTGCCGAGGCGCCGGCCTGGAACAGCACCGGCGTGCGTTGGGGCGACGGCTGGCACAGGTGCATGCCGGGCACCTGGAAATGCTCGCCGGCATGCTTGATAGGGCGCACCCGGGAGGGCTCGATATAGCGCCCGCTGTCACGCTCCAGCAACACGGCGTCGTCGTCCCAGCTCTTTTCCCAGAGTTTGTACAGCACCTGCAGGTATTCCTCCGCCAGGTCGTAGCGCTGGTCATGGCCCAGCTGCTGCGCCAGGCCCAGGTTTCTTGCGGCGCTGTCGAGGTAGCCGGTGACGATGTTCCAGCCGACCCGGCCATTGCTCAGGTGGTCGAGCGTGGACATGCGTCGGGCGAACGGGTAGGGGTGTTCGTAGGTGAGCGAGAAGGTGACGCCAAAGCCCAGGTGTTCGGTAACCCCGGCCATGGCCGGCACCAGCAGCAGTGGGTCGTTGACCGGTACCTGTACGCCGCCGCGCAGGGCGGCTTCGGGGCCGCCCTGGTACACGTCGTAGATGCCCAGCACATCGGCGATGAACAGGGCGTCGAACAGGCCGCGTTCGAGCAGGCGGGCCAGGTCGGTCCAGTAGTCCAGGCGGTTGAACGCCACACTGGTGTTGCGCGGGTGACGCCACAGGCCGGGCGACTGGTGGCTGGCGGCGTTCATGCTGAAGGCATTGAAGCGGATCGGGCGCGGCATGCTGGGGGCTCCGTTCAAGGCAACACGGAAGCCGGGTAGACCGCATCGGCCACCTGCAGCTTGCGCGGAATCAGGCCCAGGCCCTGGAAGGTATCGGCCAGCTTCTGCTGCTCGGCGACGATCTGCGGGGTGATCGCCACGGCGTTGTAGTTGCGGCGCTCACTGGCCACTTGCAGCACGTCGGCGCTGATCCCCAGTTGGGGGGCCAGCAGCGCGGCGACTTCGCCAGGCTTGGCATTGGCCCACTGGCTGACCTTGCCCAGTTCGCTGAAGAAGGTTTTCAGCAGGTCGCGGTGCTGGTCGGCGAAGCTGGCGGTGGACAGGTAGAAGGTGCGGTTGTTGGACAGGCCGCTGCCGTCGCGCAGGTTTTTCAGGCCTGGCTGGCTTTCTGCCGCAGCCAGGAACGGGTCCCACAGGGTCACGGCCTGGACGCTGCCTGATTGCAGGGCGGCCACGGCATCGGCGGCGTTGTTGACGTAGGCCGGGGTGATGTCACGGTAGCTGAGGCCGGCCTGCTCCAGGGCAACTGCCAGCAGGTACTGGGCATTCCAGCCGCGCCCCGTGGCGACGCGCTTGCCCTTGAGGTCCTGGACACTGGCCAGGTGATCCTGCTCGCGCACCACCAGGCCGATGCCACGTGGGTAGGGCTGCTCGGCAGCCAGGTACACCACCGGCTTGCCTGCGGCCTGGGCGAATACCGAGGGGGCGTCGGCGGCATGGCCAAGGTCGATGGCGCCGGTGCTCAGCGCTTCGAGCAGTTGCGGGCCGGCGGCGAACTCATGCCAGCTGACGGTCACGCCTTGCGGTGCCAGGGCCTTCTCCAGGGCGCCGCTGCCCTTGAGGATGTTGATGCTGTTGAACTTCTGGTAGCCGATGCGCAGGGTCCTGGTGTCGTCGGCCAGGGCTTGCGACCAGGGCAACAGGGTGCTGACGACACTGGCCAGCAAGCCGCCGAGCAACAGGCGGCGCAGGGGGGAGAAAGCACGGGCAGGCATGGGCGTGGCTCCTTGGATCGGTTGGGAAAGGATGCAACCAGACTAAGGAGGTGGCGTTTGGCTTTCAATTTTTATATTCCATTTGATTAGATCATTTAGGCATTTCTATATCGTTTTGTTTTATGTCGATCGATGCACGCCAGGGGCGCTCCACCAACAGCGTGCTTCCCTGCGTCGCCGCGCTCACGGATAATCCGCTCAATCCAATAAGCAGCCTGTGAGTGGGTATGAGTGATTCCGTAGTCAGCCTCGGCCAGCCTGAAATCGAAGGGGGGCGCAAGACGCGCAAGAACAACCCCGAGAAAACGCGTGAGGACATCCTTCAGGCCGCCATCCACGAGTTCGTCCAGCAAGGGCTGGCCGGTGCCCGTGTTGACGCCATCGCCGAGCGCACCGCCACCTCCAAGCGCATGATCTACTACTACTTCGGCAGCAAGGAGCAGCTGTACTGCGAATGCCTGGTCAAGTTGTACGGGGATATCCGCAAGACCGAGCAAAGCCTGGACCTGGAGTCGCTGCCGGCCGAGCAGGCGATCCGCCGGCTGGTGGAGTTCACCTTCGATCACCACGACCGCAACGTCGATTTCGTGCGGATCATCTGTACCGAGAACATCCACTATGGCGAGTACGTGAAGCAGTCGCCGGCGATCCGCGAAATGAGCAGCCTGGTGCTCGAGGCCCTCGGCAATACCCTGCGCCGGGGTGTCGAGGAAGGGGTGTTCCGCGCCGGCATCGAGGTCATCGACCTGCACATGCTGATGAGTTCGTTCTGCTTCTACCGGGTATCGAACCGCCATACCTTTGGCGAGATCTTCCAGATCGACCTCTCCGCTGACGAGGTCAAGCAGCGCCACAAAGCCATGATCTGCGATGCAGTGCTGCGCTATATCCGCGCCTGACCGGTATTTTCTGAATACCTGGGCGGGCCGTCATTCGCCCAGTCGCTGCTCACGCGATGGCGGGTAGCCGAAGTACGCCGCATAGCACTTGCTGAAGTGTGATACCGAGACGAAACCGCAGGCCACTGCCACCTCCATCACCGACAGGTCGGAGTACTGCAGCAGGCGGCGGCTCTTGGTGATGCGCAACTCCATGTAGTAGCGCCGTGGCGAGGTACCCAGCTGGGCCTGGAACAGGCGGTCGATCTGCCGGCGCGAGCGCCCACTGTAGGCGGCCAGCTGGTCGAGGCTGAGGGTTTCCTCGAGGTTGTTCTCCATCAGCTCGACGATGGTGCGCAGGTGCAGGCTCATGGATTTCTTCGCCCCCGGGCCAACCTGGCGGTAGCGCGCGCCGGAGAACGACAGGATCTCTTCCACGCCTTCGGCCAGGCCGTCGCCATACAGCCGGCGCACCAGGCCCAGCATCAGCTCCATGGCGCCATTGGGGCTGGCGGCACTGAGCCGGTCGCGATCGAGGGTGAAGCTGGCCGGGGTGATGCGGGTTTGCGGGCTGCGTTCACACAGGCTGGCGCGTTGTTCGGGGTGGATGCTGCACCCATAATCGTCCAGCACCCCGGCGCGGCCAAGGAACCAGGCACCGTTCCACAGGCCGCCCAAGGCCATGCCGTGAGCTGCACAGTCACCCAGCAGGCGGTCCAGCTCGGGGTATTTCAGCGGCGTGCGCAAGCCGCCGCAGATAATCAGCAGGTCAAGTTCCTTCAGCGCCTCGGCAGACATTTCGCTGGCCACCAGCTCCAGCCCCAGGTCGCTGAGCACACGGTCGCCGTCCAGTGACAGCGGGGTGAAGCGGAAACTGTCGGCACGCAGCAGGTTGGCCGTGACCAGCACGTCCATGGCCACGGTGAAGCTGGCCATCGAGAAGTGTTCGAGCAATACGAAATCGACCCGGTAAGGGGCCTGGGCACTGGTGCTGTTGGACTTCAGCCGCAGCATGTTGCTGGTACTGGTCTTCTTGCTGAACTGGCGTGGCGTGGGCACTCTGGACTCCGCTTCCGGGCTGGCCTGGAGAGTGTGGCGGGTGGCCGTGGGAAAGACAATCTCGTGGGTGGCGCTGGCATATTCGAGGTCGTGTTCAGGCAAGCTGTCTGGCTGGGTCGGTTACCGTTATGCTGATGCTCCCGTCACTGAGGATGCCTTGATGAAATACGCCGCTGCCGTGTTGCTTTGCCTGATGCCGCTCTTGGCCAATGCCCTGCAACCGGGTGAGAAGCTCGCACCGTGGACGTTGCTCGACCAACACGACCAGGCCTACAGCCTCGATGCCGGCACGCATATCCTGCTGGTGGCGCGCGACATGGACGGTGCCAAGCTGGTCAAGGCGGCCTTGGCCGAACAGCCCAAGGGCTACCTGGAAGCGCGTGATGCAGTATTCGTCGCCGATATCCAGCGCATGCCGGCGCTGATCAGCAAGCTGTTCGCCATTCCTGCCATGCGCGACTACCACTACCGCGTGCTGCTTGACCGCGATGGGCGGGTAGCCAGCCGTTATCCCGGGCAGGATGGCCAGGTGCAGTGGCTGCAACTGGAACAGGGCAAGCTGGTGAGCCAGCAGGCGTTTGCCGATGCGCCAGCGTTGAAGGCGGCGCTGGAGAATGCACCACGGCACTGAGGCCGGCCTGTGCAGCCTTGAAGCCGGAAAGCCAGACAAATCAATCTGAACCCCGGGCGTCCTCCGCAACCCAAAGCAGTACATGCCATTGGGAGGATGCTCATGGAAATCGGAACGATCTGGTTCATCGTCGCCATTCTGGTGATCGTGCTGGAAATCTGGGCCATCTGGCACATCATCGGCAGTGACCGGCGCGCCGAACGCAAGATGCTGTGGATTGTCTTCGTGGTCTACGCGCCATTCCCCGGCCTGCTGTTCTGGGCCTGGCGTGGGCCACGGGCGGTGAAGGGCAGGGCGGTGCTGGAGGAAAAATAAGCTGGTCGGCATCAGGCGCGGGGGCGCCTGATGCCTTGCCGTCCTACAGGATATCGATGCGAATGGCCGGGCCCAGGCCACTCACCATCAGGCTGCCATAGAACTTGACGCTCGACAGGACCTGCAAGCGCTTCAGTTCGGCGTGGATCCGCTCACGGACCAAGCGCTGCGCTTCCCTGACCCGATCATCCGCGGTTGTGCTGGCCAGCTGCACAAGGCCCAGCAGTGTGGTCTCGATATGCTCGACGGTGTCCAGGCCAAGGTTTTCACGCAGGTGGTGGCGCGCCTGGGCTGCATCCGGCTCATCCCGCTCAGGGTCGCGCGGCTTGATGGTATAGGCGAGTTGAAAGTCGTGTTTGCTCATGGTTTTTCCTTGTTGCGTGCAGGCCTCCGTGCCGGGGCATGCAATCTAGCGTGTAGCCGCCACCGTGCATACATACGCGTGGTTCACGGGGGGGCTGCGCCTTGTGCGAAAGGTCCTACGCATCGCACTTGACCTCGAGTTAACTCGAGGTCCGATACTGCGCCCTTCCTGCAACCGATCGAGGGCTTACCGTGACCCATTCAACCGCATTCCAGCTGAGCAATCCCGAAGGCCTGTACGACCCTGGCGACAATGCCTATTCCCACGTCGCCGAGGTCCGTGCCGGCAGCCGTCTGCTGTTTATCGCCGGCCAGGGCGGGGAAGACCGCCACGGGCAGCTGTCGCCGCTGTTCGCCGAGCAGGCACGCCAGGCGCTGGCCAACCTGGAGCTGGCCCTGGGTTCGAAAGGCGCCAACCTGGCCCAGGTGTTCAAACTCACGCTGTTGATCGTCGACCACTCGCAAACGCGCCTGCGTGAGTGGGTCGCCGAGGCTGACAAGGCCTGGGGCCCGCAGCTGAAACCGACCTGTACGTTGATCCCGGTAGCGCGGCTGGCGCTGGACGACATGCTGGTGGAGATCGAGGCGGTGGCAGCGCTGTAGCGCCGACGATGCACTGGTGGCGGCAACGGAACAGGCTGTTGTATATCGGTGCTGGTCAGATCAGCATGGCCGCTATAACAACAATTCCTTCTCAGAGGTGACCACACCATGAGTACCGGCACCACCACGCTCTACCACCGCAAGGCCCGGTCCTGGCTGTGGCCTGCACTGTTCAGCCTGGTGGCCTTTGCTGCCAACTCGGTGTTCTGTCGCCTGGCGCTGAAGGACGGCGCCATCGACCCGGCATCCTTCACGGTGGTGCGCCTGGCCAGTGGCGCACTGTTTTTGCTGGCCCTGATCCGCCTGCGCAAGCCGGTGTTGGCCATGGGCGGCAGCTGGCGGGGTGGCCTGGCCTTGTTCCTCTATGCGTTCCTGTTTTCTGCCGCGTACCTGCAACTGGGCGCCGGTGCCGGTGCGTTGCTGTTGTTCGGTGCGGTGCAGATCAGCATGTTCGGTTTCGCCTGGTACACCGGTGAACGGATCACCGCGCGGATGTTGCTGGGCATGCTGATTGCCTTTGCCGGGCTTTTGCTGCTGCTGTTGCCCGGCAGCGCAGCGCCCCCCTTGGCCAGTGCCTTGCTGATGGCGGCGTCCGGCGTGTCCTGGGGGGTGTATTCGCTCCTCGGCAAAGGCTCGCCCAGGCCGTTGGCGGACACTGCTGGCAATTTCGCCCGCAGCCTGCCGTGCCTGGTACTGCTGGCGCCGATGCTGTTACTGGGCGCCGAGCTGCAGGTGACCCCATTGGGCGTGTTGTATGCCCTGGGCTCCGGCGTCCTGGCATCAGGTGCCGGCTACGCCGTGTGGTACAGCGTGGTCAGGCAGATCAGTGCACAACAGGCGGCAACCTTGCAGCTCAGCGTACCGGTGATCGCCGCACTGGGTGGGGTTGCCCTGATCGGTGAAACGTTGTCGTTGCGCTTGCTGCTGGCGTGCGTCGTTGTGCTCGGCGGCATAGCCCTGGCCCTGGTGCGAAAACGCTAGAAGAACCTGCGCTGCGCCTTCAGCGTGAGCATGCTGTCGCAATAGCTGTTGCTGCCGGAATACGCATCGCAAGCACCACCACTGAGGTTGGAGTCGCTGTAGATCAGGTCCAGGTCAATGCCAAGCCAGGGCCGGGACAGCGCCAGCGACCAATCGGCAAAGCCGTTCACCTGGCTACCATCGCCAACGGTGAAGGGCTGGCCCAGGCGGTGATGAGCGAGCTTGGCGGTGAGCTCGACGCCGAACAGCGGCAATTGGCCGAAATCGGCGAACAGCGTGCCGGTGCGATGGCCAGGGCTGTCGCGCAGCGCGCCACCGAAACGGCTGCCCAGTACCGACACCCCAGCGTACAGGGCATGACTGTCAGGGCCGGCGATGTTTGGCTGGCTATACTGGATCAACCCCACCTCGTAGCCCAGGCTGCTGTCGAAGCGCTGTTTGTAACCGAGGTAACTGTCCAGGCGCAGGGTGGAATCAGGTGACACGCCCATGCTTGGGGCGTATTGGCCGAGGTACCAGCCACTGCGGTGGTTGAAGTCGAGACCACCGTGGAACGCACCGATCGCCGTGGGCGAGATCAGCCCTTGGGCCATGCTGCGTGAGGGGCTGGTGCCGAGGGTGAAGTCGAATTCGCCCAGCTCGCGTTTGATCTGTTGGGCCAGCAGCACAGGGCAGAACAGCAGTGCCGCACCCAGCAACAGAAGGGGCCTGGTCATGGTCGCCATCCTGCAAGGCTTGTGCTTGAGCGGTAAAGCATACCGGTGCGGGAGGACCGAGGGAACCTCTGGCGGGCCCGTTCAGCCGTTGCTCAAACCGTCGCTGTCGGCGGCTTCGGTCACCACAGGCAGGCTGCCGGCACGCTGGATCACCCGCCGTTGTTGCTCGTAATCGTCCAGCGACAAGCCACGCCGTTGCAGCGCCTCGAGTTGCAGCTGGCGGGTTTCTTCGGCGCTGTAGGGGCGCAGTTCGGGGTGGTTGGCACAACCGCTGGCGCTGACGATCGCAGCAGTGGCAAGGGTGGCGAACAGCAGGCGGGCCAGGGTGTTCATCGGGTAGCTCCAGGGACCGGTGTCGGGAAGGTCAAGTCGATGGAGTCAGGGTATTCCGCCAGGCCACTGGGCAGAAATTGCCGTTCTCGATAGTGACTATCGATGGGTGCTGCAGAACCGGGAGGGCGTGATGAAGCTGCCACCACGGCACTGCACCCTTGGTGCATGAAAAGTTTGCGCCTGTGCATCTGGCCAAAAGCATGGCCGTTGCTACCCTTAACCCACGCGGTCCGGCCTCATGGAGAGAAGCGATGCGCAAGCCATTGTCAATGGTGTTGTCGGTGCTGCTGTATCTGAGCGCGATGCCTGGCCCGGTGTCGGCAGAGGATGTGCCCGCCCCGGACCCGGCACCGCAAGCCGAGACGGTGCTGGCCAAGGACCCGGTGTTCAGCCAGGAACAACTGGACCAGATGCTCGCGCCCATCGCCCTGTACCCCGATGCCTTGCTGGCCCAGGTGCTGATGGCCGCCACCTACCCTGGGCAGGTCAGCGAAGCGGTGAGTTGGTCCAAGGCCAACCCCAAGGCCTCTGGTGACGCGGCCGTCAAGCAGGTGGCGAACCAGCCCTGGGACCCCAGCGTACAAGCGTTGGTGGCCTTCCCCCAGGTATTGGCCACCTTGGGCCAGGACCCGGTGTGGGTGCAGCGGCTGGGCGATGCCTTCCTCGCGCAGCCCGACGATGTCATGGGCGGCGTGCAGCGCCTGCGTCACCAGGCCCAGGCGGCGGGTAACCTGCAGAGCAACCAGTACCAGAACGTGACCGTGCAGGCCGCCCCGGCACCAGCGCCGGCCGCCAGCGGTGGCACTACCCAGGTGGTCGCGGCCAGCAGCCCGCCCACCACCATCGTCATCGAGCCGGCCGACCCGCAAGTGGTGTACGTGCCCAGTTATAACCCGACTACCGCCTATGGCAGTTGGGCCTACCCGGCTTCGCCGCCACCGTATTACCCGCCGCCACCCATGTACTACCCCGGTTCCGCGCTGGTTGCCGGCCTGGCCTTTGGTACCGGCGTGGCGATCGTCGCCTCGTTGTGGGGGGACTGCGACTGGGACAACCACGACATCGATATCGACGTCGACCGCTACAACAACATCAATGCCAACAACCGCATCAGCAACACCCAGAACAAATGGCAGCACAACGCCGCCAACCGCGACGGCGTGCCGTACCGCGATGCCCGCAGCCGCCAGCAATATGGTCGCCAGCTCGACGGTGCCAGCCAGCGTACCGCCTTCCGTGGCGATGACGCCCAGCGCGCCCAGGCCCGCGACAAGGCCCGTGCGTCCATGGACCGGGCCGGCATCGAACGGCCGGCCACCAGCAATCGCCAGGCGCGCCAGCAGATGCGCGAGGCGCAAGCGGGCAATACGCTCGGCAACCGCCTGCAAACGCGTGACGACAACACCAGGGCAGCCGAGCGCCGTCAGGACGCCCGCAGTACCCAGGCCCGCCTGCAGAACAACCAGGTGACCCCGCGCAGGCAGGGTGAAGGCCAGGCGCGGCAACTCGCGCAGAAGCGGCCCGGCAGCGGTGCCGGTCGGGCCCGCAACAATGCCTTCGATGGCGTGCGAGCGCCGTCGCGCACCAGCATGCAGGCCAGCCGTGGTCGCACCAGCCAGTCGTTCGCCCAGCGGCCGGGCGCGTCGCGTGCCGCCGGGCACACGATCTCCCGGCCCAGTGCGCCTGTACGCCGCGGGGGAGGTGGCCGTCGATGAACCGTCAACCGATAGCGGCACTGGTAATCGCGGCCGGTATGATCTGGTCAACCCTGGTTACGGCGCAGGAAGCCTTCCCGACACCGGAAAAGGCCGTGGACGCCTTCGTTGCGGCGCTGGGCGAAGCGAAACCCGATGAAGCCCGTCTGGCCCAGCTGCTGGGCGATGACTGGCGTATCTACATACCGCGCGGCGGTGTGCAACGCAGTGACGTGGACACGTTCCTGGAGCAGTATCGCGCGCAGCACAGCATCGACCGGTCGGGGGATGGCAAGGCCATCCTCGCGGTGGGCAGTGAACACTGGACGCTGCCCATCCCGCTTACTCAAGGTAGCCAGGGCTGGCGCTTCGACCTCAAGGCCGGCAGCGCCGAAATCCGCGCCCGGCGTATTGGCCGCAACGAACTGGGGGCCATGCAATCACTATTGGCCTACCACGACGCGCAGATGGATTACGCCACCCAGGACCATAACGGTGACGGCGCCCTGGAATATGCGCAGAAGATCTTCAGCGAACCTGGCAAGCATGACGGGTTGTACTGGGATGAGGACGGCGACGGGCAAGTCAGCCCACTGGGCCCGCTGTTTGGCCAGGACGTGGCCGGCGACGCGTGGTATGGCTACCACTTCCGCATCCTCGACGCGCAAGGCCCATCCGCCCCCGGCGGTGCCTACAGCTACCTGATTGGCAAGCACATGAGCCGCGGCTTTGCCATGGTCGCCTGGCCGGCGAAGTACGACGATAGCGGGGTGATGAGCTTCATGATCAGCCATGACGGCGAGGTGTTCGAGAAGGACCTCGGGCCGCAAGGTGACCACCTGGCCAGGCAGATGAAGCGCTTCGACCCGGATGACAGCTGGAAGGTGGTGGAGGTGCCGGCGGAGGATTGAGGGGGGGGGGCCCGTGATGGTTCAGGGCGCGGTTCGCGATTCCAGGTCCATTTCTGCTGGCCACACGACCCTAGGCGCCAGGCGCAGGGCGAATTCACACCAGAGCACATCATTGTGGTCTTTGGGTTCGCCGGCTGGTGGCAGGGCTGAGGGGCCTTCTTCCATGTAGGTGCAAATGTAGGCCCATACGTGCTCATTGGCGCCCATGAAACTTAAATGGAAGCGGTCTATGACATTATTCGTGCCAGGCTCCACGATGGATAGCACAACGCCGTTGTTGAAAAAGAACCCTCCGTTAGGAAGAACTGCGTTGCGCCACCAGAGCTCAGCACGTACCTGTGACCAGTCGTAGCTCACGGGAACAACCTTCCATGCTTCGAAGGGATTCCACCATCGGTATCTAAAGTTGTAAGCATAGACTTTCCGACGAGCTCTGTTGAAGCGGATGGGTTCATCTCTCGGTGCGGAAGTACTGAGTCGAAACATGAAGAGGGAAGCCCATAATCCAGGGGTGGCTGCAAATACGCACATCAGTGCAGTTTCGTAATCACTATGATGTATGCTGTCAACGATTAGGCTGGGTAACTGCAGCGTAGCTAAGGCGGTAAGCAAGGAATAAATCATGAGTAAATGTCTAAAGTTAAATGTGCGCCTTGGTAATTCCAGGTATAGCGGGCATTGATGATTGGGTACCTGACTGCCTACTGCTGCTTTAGATGAAATAGACTCCTCAGGAGCAGGTAGGTCCTTCATCCATCCAGGGCAAGGGGGGTTAAGCAGTGGGCGTTTCATGGGAACGGCCTCAGGCTGTTAAGTCTGTTTTCCCTGAAGATTATTTTGGCTTGCGTCGAACTGTCGTTTTTATCTGGCCAGTAAGTGAGTGTCAGGTCGATCGAGAGGATGTTGTGGTTGGTTGTAAGGGGTAGAGAATCTTGGATGCGCAGCGTGCTGGTGTATGGATCGATATATAAGAAGCGTGGTGATTCCGGGTTAAGCAGTATGCTTTCAGCATTTTCTATAGCTACGAAAGGCTCCGCGTTAGTGTGCTCGCTTAATAGGGTGGCTGTTTTTCCGTATTCGCCTGATTGAAGTAGTCTCATCTGCCATTGGTAGTGTGACTTATTTTTGCAGAAGTTTGGAAGTTTCATGGCGTAGTTCAGTCTGTAGTGCGCCGGTACCGAAGCGTCATCACTGCTGATAGGGGCTGGAGTGTTGTGATTGACCTCTGAGCCAAGGTGAATTTCAAATGCGGCCTCGGCTGTTAATCCGAGCGTGGCAGCATTGAGCGAACCGATCGCAGAATCTAGATCTTTTGCATCAATCAAACGCCGATGCTCTGAAGGCAAACCCCACCTGCTATGGCGAGCCCATAATTCCGTTGCGGACGATTCGAGCGTTTTGGCTGATGTTGCGAGTCTGTATGCCATAAGGCCCAAAATAGCCGCCGCGGCGACAGGAAGTAATAACCCGGTGAGCGCCGCAGCGATACCTGCACCCGACGCAACGACAGAAATCACAGTCGCAGCTTTGTATCTTCGGGAAGATGTTGAGTCTCCTGTCCGTGTTGTTCTCATCGCAGCATATGCGTACTGCACACCATCCATGACTCCTGCGATCGCCGTAATTGCACCACCATACTTGGCCAGGCTGCTCCCCAGTGATGCCGCAGTTACCGTCCCGGGCCACGGTATCTTCGGGCGTACTACCGCGACGACACCCCCAGCCACTTCAACCCCAACCCCCAGCAACCCAAGCGACGAAGACCAGATCGCCGCCAGCGCTTCCGGATTGTTCTGATGCGTTTCCTGCAATGCCCGATAGTTCCTGCCCAGGCTGTCCTGGTGAAACCACAGGCTGCCCAGGGCAAACAGCAAGCCGACGCTGCCGCCACTGGCGGCGGCATCGCGCAGGCTGCGCATGGCGTCGCTGGCCACGCTTTGCGCGGCCAGCGAGCTGATCTTCAACCCCTCCGTGACCTGTGTACGCAGCGTACCCGCACCTATCGCGATATTCCGTACCAGCGCCCCGACACCACCGGCTGCTCCCTCCCGCAGCTGCACCAGCCGCGCCTGCAAGCTCTCGGCGCTTTCGAACGTCCACAGCACCACCTCGATCATCTGGTTGCGATTGCCCGGCGCGGTGATATTGATCGCCCCGCTCAGCACCATGGCCCGCACCTTGCGGCCCAGGGGATCGCGGAACTGCTGGTCGACCTGCTGCAAGAACGCCTCGGTGCGTGCCTGCACGGCCTCGTCGAGCAGGCTCATGTATTCACCCAGGGTCAGCGAGAGCCGGAACGGGGTCACCTGCTGCCCGGCGAACAGTGCCAACGCCGAGCGGTGCACGTGGCCGATCAGCCTCTTGGCCCGCTCACTGAGGTGCTGGCTGAGTGCGTTCCCCGCACTGTTGGTCGCGCCCAGCAACTGGCCGACGGCATCCTGGATCGGCTTGATCATCAACAGCTGGCCGTCGCCAGTCCCGGCGATGCCCTTGATGATGTCGTGCACCTTGCCGAAGTCGTCGCCGGACAGCGCAGCGACCACCTGCTGCATCAGGCCCTGGTGCTTGGCCAGCAGTGCCTGGTACAGCAGGCTCTGGTCATCTTCCAGCAGCTGCTGCCAGACATGCTGGGTCAGCCCGAGCGGCTGGCCTTGCTCGGGCAGGGCTTCAGTAGGGCCACCGGCCAGGCAGGACGCCATCATCTGGATGAAATACTCGACCGAGACAGGATCTGTCGCGTCATAGTCGAAGTAACCGATCTGCTGAAACGCGCTCGCAGCGTAGTGCCGTGCATACAGCTTGCCGACCTGATCGATCATCGCCTGCCAGTTCTGCAGCTCGCGATCGTAATCGGCCTGGAACGCGGCGCGGGCGCTTTCGTCGTAACGCTCCTCCAGGCGCTCGCGGGCTTCCTGCTGTTTGCGCGCGATGTTGCGTTCGCTCCTTGCCTCGATGTCCACCGACGGCAGGGGCGCCTTGCCGGCCAGCGCGCTGTGGTTCCACTGCTCGACCTCTCGCGCCTCGCGCTCTGCGTCCTCGGCACCCTGCGCGGCGGCAGTGACGGCGTGCAGCTCGCGGATGCCCAGCAGCGCCTGCGAGGTGAAGTATTCGAAGTGCCGCTGCGGCTGCGCGCGCCACTCCTGCATGGCCTGGACCCAGCCCGTGCGTTGTGCATTCAGCTCCATCACCAGGCCGACCGGGTCGGGCACTGTCAGCGCCAGGATGCCGTTGGGCAGTTCCTCGCGCTGGATGGCGTTGCGCACCTGGACGCGGGTTTCGTGCCAGCGCCCCAGGCGGCTGTAGAAGCCATGCACGCTGGCATACCTGGCAGAGGAAAACGTCGAGAACTCCAGCACATCCTCCAGGCCGAAGCGGAAGCTGTCGGTCATGGCGATGCCGAGGCTGGCAGGGTCGTTGCGCGCGGTGTCCAGGTCCACCTCGACAAAGCGGGCGAGGGTGCCCGGGTCAGCGCTGGCGATGCCTTGCCGGTAGCGGTCGAGGACCGCCCGCGGCCAGGGGTCGTTGGCGAAGGCGATCCAGGCTTTGCGGTAGAGCAGGGTGTCGATGTTGATGAACGAGGCGATGATGTCATGGCCCTCGGTGGCGCACCACTTGGGCAATGGCCTGGGTGGCGCCAGGGGCATCTGCGACACCGGGAAACGCTGCAGGGTCCCGGCTGCCGCAACCTCGTAGGCTTGCCAGATTTCCTGGTCGAGCAGCACGTAGACGTAACCTTGGCGCAGCAGGCGCAACTGGTCGGTGTGCATCGGGTGGAAGGTGATCTCGCTGTCTTCCGCCAGGCGATAGGGGCGCTCGCTATCCGGGCGCGGGGCGTAGGCTTGGCGCAGCAGCAGGATCGGCAGGCCGAGCCGTCCGCAGGCATTGCAGTGGCCGTAGGTGTTGGGGATCTCTTCCTGCATGGCGATGTGGATGGCTTTGCTGATGCTCATGAGGAGTTCCTTTCCAGTGATTTGACGCAACGGTCAGAACACTAGCGAGGAACACCTTCGCGGGGGAGCAACAGGCTTCCTAAAACATCGTAGGAATCTTCGGTTTAGCGCCCGGTGCGGGCTGGCTGCGTGCCGGCCAGATCAGCCTGCTGCCCCAGCATCTGCCGCACCAGCCACTGCCCCGCAGGCCCCAGCGCCTGCCTGCCTGACCAGACCACATCCATGGCGACACGCCGTGGGTAACCGGCCACCTGCAGCTCCAGCAACCCGTCGCCAAACCGCGCCACCAGCGCCCTGGGTAGTTCGGCCCAGCCAAATCCGCGCACGGCGAACTCCAGCAGGGTGAGGTAGTCCGGCGCCGACCAGGCCTGGCCGCGGCCCTGGTGCGGGCTGGGGGCATAGGTCCTGATGTACAGCTGGCGTGTGCTTTCAAGGTGCTGCATTTGCAACGGAGCCTGGTTCGCCAGCGGGTGATCGCTGGCCACGTATACGCCGAACTCCGCCTGCTCCGGCAAGCGGGCGACGGCCACGTCGGCGGGGTACCCAGGTTGCGCGGCAAGGATGCCGATCTGCGCCAGGCCCTGCTGGATCAGCTCGATGACATCGGCATCTTCGGACGGGCCGCAGCGCAGTTCGGTATGCGGATAACGCTCGGCAAAGCGGGCCATCAGCGCGCCCTGGAAGGTGACGCTGTAACTGTCCGACATCACCACCGACACCAATGCCTCGACCTTTTCCGCCAGCCGTACCGCCAAGGCATCGAGCTGGGCGCTGGCATCGAGAATCGCCTCGACATGGCTCAACACTTGCCGGCCCGCCTGGTTCAAGGTGGGGTGGCGACCGCTGCGGTCGAACAATGGGCAGCCGATATCGGCCTCGAAATTGGCGATGGCGATGCTGATGGTGGACTGGCTTTTACGCAGCTTGCGCGCTGCCGCGGAGAACGAGCCCAGCGATGCGGCTTCGACAAAGGCGAGCAGAGCTTCGGGTGAGTAGCGCATGGTATTGATAAAACCGATGGTAGCTATGTCGCGAGTATCAGTTTTAACAAAGAAAATGGGAAGCACGACTCAAGCAATATGATGGGCTTTGCCATGAAAAACGTTTCCTTCATTGAACGCCTGGTTCATGCCGTTGGTTATGAAGTGTTCGCCGTGCTGCTGTGTGCGCCGCTGTTGTCCTGGATCATGGGCAAGCCGCTGGCAACGACAGGGATGCTGGCGGTGATGCTGTCGCTGATCGCGATGCTGTGGAACATGGTCTACAACGCGCTGGTCGATCGCCATGTACGGCTTGAGCGGATCCACTGGACGGCCCGCGCACGGTTTGTGCACGGCCTGGGTTTCGAGGCGGGGCTGGTGGTCTGGTGCCTGCCGCTGGCGGCGTGGATGCTGGATATTTCCCTGGTGCAGGCGTTCATGGTGGAGCTGGGCTTCTTCGTGATCATCCTGCCTTACACCGTGCTGTACAACTGGGTGTTCGACAAGGCGCGGCACCTGTTTCTGCTGCGCCGTGCTGAACAAGTCACCCGCTCGACCCGAACCCTGTAGCAGCGCGCAAGTTCAATGAATGCAAGTAAAAACGGGGCATGCCATCGCTGGCATGCCCCGTTTCATTCCACCAAGGCGCCTCAGGCGACTTTGACGATCCAGCCTGCCGGTGCTTCGATATCACCGCTCTGGATGCCGGTCAGCTCGTTGTAGAGCTTCTGGGTAACCGGGCCGACTTTTTCCAGATCATGGAACACGTGCAGCTTGCCGTTGTACTCGATGCCGCCGATCGGGGTAATCACCGCAGCAGTACCGCAGGCGCCGGCTTCGACGAAACGGTCCAGCTTGTTGATTTCGACATCGCCTTCGATCACGGTCAGGCCCAGGCGCGATTGCGCCAGTTCCATCAGCGACAGACGGGTGATGCCCGGCAGCACCGAGGCCGATTTCGGCGTGACGAACTCGTTGTTGGCGGTGATGCCAAAGAAGTTGGCCGAACCGACTTCCTCGATCTTGGTGTGGGTCAGCGGGTCGAGGTAGATGGCATCGGCGAAGTTGGCCTTCTTCGCTTCGGCGCCCGGCTGCAGGCTGGCGGCGTAGTTGCCACCGACCTTGGCCGCGCCAGTGCCTTGCGGGGCCGCGCGGTCGTAGCTGGAAATCTGGAAGTTGTGCGGCTTCATGCCGCCCTTGAAGTACGAGCCCACCGGGATGGCGAAGATCGAGAAGATGAACTCGGGGGCGGTGCGCACGCCAATGTTGTCACCGGTGCCGATCACGAACGGGCGCAGGTAGAGGGCGCCTTTGCCGTGAGGCGGGACGAACTTCTCGTTGGCCTTGACCACTTGCTTGCACGCCTCGATGAACACATCGGTCGGCACCTGCGGCATCAGCAGGCGGGCGCAGCTGCGTTGCATGCGCGCGGCGTTCTGGTCCGGGCGGAACAGGTTGATCGAACCGTCCTTGCAGCGGTAGGCCTTGAGGCCTTCGAAACATTGCTGGCCGTAGTGCAGGGCAGTGGAGCCTTCACTGATGTGCAGCACGTTGTCTTCGGTCAGGGTGCCTTTGTCCCACTCGCCATTGCGCCATACGGACAGGTAGCGTTTGTCGGTCTTGATGTAGTCGAAACCCAGCTTGTCCCAATTAATGCTTTCGTTGCTCATGACACCCTCATTGTCTTGCAAGTGCCCAATCACTCGGGCTGCTGTTATATGCGCACCACGCCACCATAATACATCCGCGGCAGATCGGGAACGGCCAGTCACGAAACTCCCTGCTGGCGGAGGTCTTTCAGCGCCTGGAGGGGCCGGGCGCCGCCAGGCGGCGCTCGGTCTCCCAGGCGCTGAACATATCGCGACAAACCCCAGCGGCAATGGTTGACCACCCGCCAACCACTGCGTAGCCTTGCCACTTCGAGGTTCTTCGGCCAGGCCGAAGCTAAGACGGGAACGCGGTACAAGCCGCGGCTGCCCCCGCAACTGTAAGCACCGACAACGGATCGACACAGCCACTGCGCCCGCGCGCGGGAAGGCGTCATCCCGCCAGCCTGCCGCATTGGCGAGCAACTGGAACGGTGCGAGCCAGGAGACCTGCCTCGGCACGTTTTCGACTTTCAACCGGGCGGGGTGATCCGGTGGCGAACAAGCCCGGCCGGCCTGGCCTGCGGCTGTCGTCCTGCATGCCCGCGCCAATCTGCCAAGGGCAATGCGACATGAAAACACTGGCCAAGCTCCCCGTCACCATCGTCACCGGCTTCCTCGGCTCGGGCAAGACCACCTTGCTGCGGCACATGCTCGACAACGCCCAGGGCCGCCGCATCGCGGTAATCGTCAACGAGTTCGGTGAATTGGGCATCGACGGTGAAATCCTCAAGCAGTGCAGCATCGGTTGCACCGAGGAAGAAGCCAGCGGTCGGGTCTACGAGCTGGCCAACGGCTGCCTGTGCTGCACCGTGCAGGAAGAGTTCTTCCCGGTCATGCGCGAGCTGGTGGCGCGCCGTGGCGACCTTGACCACATCCTCATCGAAACCAGCGGCCTGGCCCTGCCCAAGCCACTGGTGCAAGCCTTCCAGTGGCCGGAAATCCGCAATGCCTGCACCGTCGATGCGGTGATTACCGTGGTCGACAGCCCGGCGGTGGCCGCCGGCACCTTCGCCGCCTACCCGGAGCAGGTCGATGCCCAGCGCAAGCTTGACCCCAACCTCGACCACGAGTCGCCACTGCACGAACTGTTCGCCGACCAACTGGCCAGCGCCGACCTGGTAGTGCTGAACAAGGCCGACCTGATAGACGCTGCGGGCCTGGCCAAGGTCCGTGCCGAAGTGGCCGAAGAACTGCCACCGGCAGTCAAGGTGATCGAGGCCAGCAGCGGCAAGTTGCCGCTGGACGTGCTGCTGGGCGTGGGCGCCGAAGCCGAGGCACACATCGATGGCCGCCGTACCCACCACGACGCGCACCATGACGGCGATGAGCATGACGATCATGACCACGACGCCTTCGACTCCATTTCCATCGACCTGCCAGAGGCTGACGAAAGCCTGCTGCTCGATGCCCTGACCCAGTTGGTGGTCGACTTCGGCATCCTGCGTGCCAAAGGTTTCGCCGCCATTCCGGGCAAGCCGATGCGCCTGCTGGTGCAAGGCGTGGGTACCCGTTTCGACAAGCACTTCGACCGCGCCTGGCGGGCCGACGAGCCACGCATCACCCGCCTGGTGCTGATCGGCCAGGACCTCGACGCTGCCCGCCTGGAAGCGCGCCTGCGCCAGGCCCTGGGCGCCTGACCCATGCACCTGCTGCGGACCCAGCCCGGCGGCTTCGTGCCGGATGACAGCATTGCCGACCTTGGCCAGACCCCTGCCGAGCTGGTGATCCTATGCAGCGGCGATTCGCACCTGGCATTGCTCGCCGATACCGCCGAGCTGTTGCCCGAGGATTTCCCCAGCCTGCGCCTGGCCAACCCGATGCAGGTGCAGAACCATGCCTCGGTCGACTTGTACGTCGACCAGGTGTTGCGTCATGCCAAGGTCATCCTGGTGTCGTTGCACGGTGGTGTGGGGTACTGGCGCTACGGCGTCGAGCAACTGGTCGAGCTGGCTGCCCGCGGCGTGCAGCTGATCCTGGTGCCGGGCGATGATCGCCCGGACCCGGAACTGACCCGCCTGGGCACCGTCAGCGGCGAGCAGGCCGAGCGCCTCTGGCACTACCTGCGCCAGGGCGGCAAGGCCAACGCCATCAACCTGTTCAACTGCCTGGCCAGCGAATATCTGGGCCGCGATTATGCCTGGGACGAGCCGCAGCCGTTGCCACGCACCGTGGTATATCACCCGGCCAAGGGCAGTGCCACGTTGCAGGACTGGTACCCGCAGTGGCACCCCGAGCAGCCGGTGGCACCGCTGCTGTTCTACCGCTCGCACCTGCAGGCGGCCAATACCGCATTCATCGACGTGTTCTGCCAGCGGCTGCAGGCTGCCGGGCTCAACCCCCTGCCGATCGCCGTGGCCAGCCTCAAGGAAAGCGCGTGCCTGGAGCAGATCGAAGCCTGGCTGGACGAGGTTGGCGCCGAGGTGCTGGTCAATACCACCGGCTTTGCCCTGTCCAGCCCCGAACGGCCCAACCTGCGCCCGTTCCGTCGCGACATCCCGGTGCTCCAGGCCATTTGCGCGCAGGACAACCAGCCCGGTTGGGAAGCCAGCGAGCAGGGCCTGGGCGCGCGCGACCTGGCCATGCACATTGCCTTGCCGGAACTGGACGGGCGCATCATCACCCGCCCGGTCAGTTTCAAGGACATGGCCTGGCGCAGCGAGCGCAGCCAGTCCGATGTGGTGTGCTACCGTGCCCACCCCGAACGCATGGATTTCGTCGCCGAGCTGGCCCGCCGCTGGGTCGAGCTGGCGCGTTTGCCTAATGCCCAGAAGCGGGTGGCCCTGGTGTTGGCCAACTACCCGACCCGGGATGGCCGCATCGGCAACGGTGTCGGCCTGGACACGCCAGCGGCTGCGCTGAACATTCTCAAGGCGCTGCGGGCCGAAGGTTACCCGTTGGCCGATTTGCCGGGCAGCGGCACGCAACTGATTCAGCAACTGCTGGGTGGCGTGACCAATGACCTCGACCAGCTGGACCTGCGCCCCTGCGCGCAAAGCCTGAGCCTGGCCGATTACCAGGCCGCCTTCGACCGCCTGCCCGAAGCCAACCGCCAGGCAGTGCTGGAGCGCTGGGGACCGCCACAGCAGGACCCGATGTACCGCAGTGGCCGGTTGATGGTCGCCGGCCTGCGCTTCGGCCTGACCTTTGTCGGTATCCAGCCGGCCCGCGGCTACCAGGTGGATCCCAGTGCGGTGTACCACGACCCCGACCTGGTGCCGCCGCACGGCTACCTGGCGTTTCACTTCTGGCTGCGCCATGCCTTTGCCGCCGACGCGGTGATCCACGTGGGCAAGCACGGCAACCTCGAATGGCTGCCGGGCAAGGGCGTCGGCTTGTCGGCACAGTGCTGGCCGGACGCGCTGCTCGGCCCGCTGCCGAACATCTACCCGTTCATCGTCAATGACCCGGGCGAGGGCGCCCAGGCCAAACGGCGTACCCAGGCGGTGATCATCGACCACCTGATGCCGCCGCTGACGCGCGCCGAAACCTATGGCCCGTTGCGCCATCTGGAGCAACTGGCCGATGAATTCTACGAAGCGCAGCTGCTCGACCCAAGGCGCGCCCGCGAACTGCAGCGCGACATCCTCGAACTGGTCAAGGCCAACCACATCGACCGCGAGCTGCAACTGGAAGGGCAACTGGACGACGCCGCCGTGTGGCTGCCGCGCCTGGATACCTACCTGTGCGACCTGAAGGAGTCACAGATTCGCGATGGCCTGCATGTGTTCGGCCAGTCGCCGCAAGGGCGGCTGCGCGTGGATACCCTGCTGGCGCTGTTACGGGTCGAGCGGGGCGATGGTCGTGGCGGCAATGCCAGCCTGCTGCGCGTGTTGGCCAAGGCGCTGGTGCCGGGCTTCGACCCGCTCGATTGCGACCTCGGCCAGCCGTGGCAGGGCGCCCGCCCCGAGCGCCTGCAGGCCATCAGTGATGAGCCTTGGCGCACCTGTGGCGACACCCGCGAGCGTCTTGAGCTGTTGGCGCTGCAGGCGATCGAGCAGGCACTGGACGGCACCGTACAGTTACCGGAACAGGGCGTATGGCAGCCGGTGCATGATGTGCTGCAGGCCCTGCGTGAAGCGGTGGCGCCCAGCCTGGACGCCTGCGGCGCCGCCGAAATCAGCGGCCTGCTGGCTGCGCTGGCAGGGCGTTTCGTGCCTGCCGGCCCGAGTGGTGCACCCAGCCGTGGGCGCCTGGATGTGCTGCCCACCGGCCGCAACTTCTATACCGTGGATGTGCGCAACCTGCCCACCACCACGGCCTGGCGCCTGGGCTTCGCCTCGGCCAACCTGATCCTCGAACGCCACCTGCAGGACCACGGCGACCACCTGCGCCAGCTCGGCCTTTCGGTATGGGGCACGGCGACCATGCGCACCGGTGGCGACGACATCGCCCAGGCCATGGCGCTGATGGGCGTACGGCCGGTCTGGGCCAGTGGCAGCCAGCGCGTCGACGATTTCGAAATCCTGCCGTTGAGCTTGCTCGACCGCCCGCGGGTGGACGTGACCTTGCGCGTTTCCGGGTTTTTCCGCGATGCCTTCGGCAACCTCATTCGCCTGTTCGATGCCGCTGTGCAGGCGGTCGCTGCGCTGGACGAGCCGGACGATCTCAACCCCTTGGCTGCCCGTGTGCGCAGCGAACGTGCCACGCTGCAGGCGCAAGGGCTGGATGCCGAGCAGGCTGCGCGCCAGGCTGGTTGGCGGGTGTTCGGCGCCAAACCCGGGGCCTATGGCGCCGGCGTCCAGAACGCTATCGACGGGCGCCTGTGGCACAGCCGCGACGACCTGGCCGAGGTCTACCTCAACCATGGCGGCTATGCCTACGGCGGCAGCGACGACGGGACACCGGCCCGCGCCCAGTTCGCCCAGCGCCTGGCCAGGGTGCAGGCGGTGTTGCAGAACCAGGACAACCACGAGCACGACCTGCTCGACTCCAACGACTATTACCAGTTCCAGGGTGGCATGCTGGCGGCGTCGGAAACCTTGTCCGCTGCGGCCGTGGCCAGCTACCACGGCGACCACAGCCAGGCCGACCGACCGCGCATCCGTACCCTCAAGGAAGAGCTGAACCGGGTCATCCGCGCCCGCGCGCTCAACCCGAAGTGGATCGACGGGGTCAAGCGCCATGGCTACAAGGGCGCGTTCGAGATGGCGGCGACGGTCGACAACCTGTTTGCCTTCGATGCCACCACGCAGCTGATCGACGACCATCATTACCAGGCGCTGGCCGATGCCTATGTGCTCGACCCGGCGACCCGCAACTTCATGCGCGAGCACAACCCCGAGGCCTTGCGCGACCTTACCGAGCGCCTGCTGGAGGCCCAGCAACGCGGCCTCTGGCAGGCGCCGGGCGATTACCGCGAAGCCCTCGAGGAGCAGCTGCTCGACGGCGAGGAACAGGCTTGAAATGAGTGAACCCGTGCAATTTCCGCTGGCCGCCGTGGTCGGTGCCGACGACCTCAAGCTGGCGCTGTGCCTGACGGCCATCGACCCGAAGATCGGCGGTGTGCTGATCGAGGGGCCACGTGGCATGGCCAAGAGCACCCTGGCCCGTGGCCTCGCCGACCTGCTGGGGGAGGGCCCATTCGTCACCCTGCCGCTAGGGGCCAGTGAGGAACGCCTGGTCGGCACCCTCGACCTGGATGCCGCGCTCGGCCAGGGCAAGGCGCAGTTTTCCCCGGGTGTGCTGGCCCAAGCCGATGGCGGCGTGCTGTACGTCGACGAGGTCAACCTGCTGCCCGACACGCTGGTCGACCTGTTGCTCGACGTGGCGGCCAGCGGTACCAACCGGGTCGAGCGTGACGGCATTTCGCATCGGCACAGTGCCCGCTTCGTATTGATCGGCACCATGAACCCGGAGGAAGGCGAACTGCGCCCGCAGCTGCTCGACCGCTTCGGCCTGAACGTGGCCCTGGAGGGCTTGCCCGAGCCTGCGGCGCGTCAACAGATCATTCGTCGCCGCCTGGCGTTCGACAGCGACCCGCAGGCATTCTGCGCGCAATGGGCCCCGGCCCAGGCGCAATTGCGCGAACGCTGCCAGGCCGCCCGCCACGCCCTGGCCGACATCGCCCTGGATGACCAGGCGCTGGCCTGGATCACCGAGCGCTGCTTTGCCGCCGGGGTCGATGGCCTGCGTGCCGACCTGGTCTGGTTGCGGGCTGCGCGCGCGCACTGCGCCTGGCGCGGTGCTGCAGCCATCGAAGAGGCCGATGTCGAGGCGGTGGCCGAGTTCGCCCTGCGCCATCGTCGCCGGGTTACAGCCCAGGCCAACCCGCCGTCGACGCCATCGCAAGCTGAGCAGCAGCCTGTGCCGCAAGGTGCCGGTAACCCGGGCGCACAGGCCGGGCAGGGCGACTGGGGGGCATTGCCGGCGCAGCCGGTCGCCAGCGGTGCTCGCCGTGAGGTGCCGAACTGGGCAAAAAAGCCCTGAGCATCCCCCAGCCAACTGCCAAGGGGCCGGATGCCAAAGCAGGCGCAGGCAAGCAGGACGGTACCCGCACGGGCCGTGCGCGGCATGCCGCGAGCGGTCGGGTGGCCTGGCTGCCGACCTTGCTCAAGGGCCGGCCACGGCTGCGCCAGGACCTGTGCTGGCAGCTGCGCCAGGCCAGGCCAGCCGAGTTGTGGCTGGTTATCGTCGATGCCTCGGCCTCGACCCGGCGCCACCAGGCGCTGGCGCAGACCAAGGGGCTGCTGGCGACACTGTTCGACCAGGCGTACCGCCAGCGCGCCCGGCTGGCCTTGCTCACCGCCAGCGGGCGCACGCCGCAGTGGCAGCGCCACGGCCTGAAGGCTTCAGCGGCCTTGCAGCCGTGGCTGCAGGCCTTGGGTGCCGGTGGCGGGACGCCGTTGCTTGCCGCACTGGAACAGGCCCGGCATTGGCTACAGGCGCGGCAACGCGCCCACCCGCAGGAAGCGTTGCGTTGCCTGGTGTTTACCGATGGCCGCCTGCAGCACTGCAATGGCGTACGGCCGATGCCGTGTGCCACGTTGCTGGTGGATATGGAACTGGCGCCGGTGCGCCTGGGGCGCGCGCAGCGTCTGGCGGAACAACTGCAAGCGGATTATCAGCACTTGCAACAGTTCAAGGTGCGGGAATGAAAACTATCGGCGCGACACAATGTCGCAACAAGCAGCGTTGCCACAACAGCAACTGTGGAAGTTGTACAAGTGCGTGGCAATGCACGCACTTGGTTGTGGCCGGCTTATATTATTTCGGCATCGACCACGGTTGCAGGTCGTAACCTTTTTCGCACAGTTCCGCGCGCACTTCTTCAATCAGGCTGGCCCACTGGGCCGGGTCGGAATAGATGCTCGACGACACTTGCTTGCTGCCGATGCGGGTGCTGGTCCGGTCGATCACTGCCAGGCTCAGTTCACCAGTACCGTTGGGAGCATCCCAGGCTACGCACTGGAAGGGTTCGAAGGCGTGGTCGGCGATCAGCAGTGCTTCGTTGACACGGAGCGGGGCATTCATGGTTCGGTCTCTCTATGGTCCCAAACATCCAGATGAAGTCCGCGTTGCTTTGAAGTCGCCTCAGTGGTCGCGAAGTGCAGCGCGGGGTTATGTGTACTGATGCTCAATGTCCGGGGGCAAGTCACACAGGGTTGGTAAAAATTTTTTCAGGGCGGTGTTTCATTCCGGCCCTTGCCGCCATGTGATGTCGATAAAGTGCGAAAATTCCCATGGCAGATTGTAAAAAAATGATTCGGCAGACAGACGGTACTGGGCACCGTCAACTTCGTTGCTACTGTTAATCGGGCGCCACAACTTGCTGTTTTATTTCACAAAACCAAAAACTGGCGCCAAGGATCGGTCATGCAACAGCCAGCCGCCCAACGCCGTCTGCTCATCGTCGACCCTTGCGACGACTGCCACCGCTTGTTGCCAGGCCTGCGCAGCGCAGGCTGGGATGTGGACAGCTGCAGGCTCGGCGCCGCGCTGGATCAACCTTGCGATGTGGGCCTGTTACGCTTGCAGGCTAGCCACCTGCGGCATCCGGATGCGGTCAAGGACCTGATCACGCGCAGCAACACCGAATGGATTGCCGTGCTCAGCGCCGAACAGTTGCGCATGCCGGCGGTCGGCGATTTTGTTTGCGAATGGTTTTTCGACTTCCATACCCTGCCATTCGACGTATCCCGGGTGCAGGTCACCCTGGGCCGTGCCTTCGGCATGGCCCGCCTGCGCGGCAGGGGCGTGCGCAAGGTCGAGGAAACCACCCACGAGCTGCTGGGTGAAAGCCGCCCGATCCGCGAGCTGCGCAAGCTGCTGGGCAAGCTGGCACCCACCGAGTCGCCAGTGCTGATCCGTGGTGAAAGTGGTACCGGCAAGGAGCTGGTCGCGCGTACCCTGCATCGCCAGTCGCAGCGCAGCGAGCAACCGTTCATCGCCATCAACTGCGGGGCGATACCCGAACACCTGATCCAGTCGGAATTGTTCGGCCACGAAAAAGGGGCGTTCACCGGTGCCCACCAGCGCAAGACCGGGCGCATCGAAGCCGCCCACGGCGGCACGCTGTTCCTCGACGAAATCGGCGACTTGCCGCTGGAGCTGCAGGCCAACCTGCTGCGCTTTCTGCAGGAAAAGCAAATCGAGCGCGTGGGCGGCAGCCAGCCGATCCCGGTAGACGTGCGGGTGCTGGCGGCTACCCATGTGGACCTGGAAAAGGCCATCGAACAAGGGCGCTTCCGTGAGGACCTTTACTACCGCCTCAACGTCCTGCAGGTGGTTACCGCGCCACTGCGTGACCGGCATGGTGACCTGGCCATGCTGGCCAGCCACTTTGCCCAGTTCTACAGCCTGGAAACCGGGCGGCGCCCGCGATCGTTCAGCGATAACGCCCTGGCGGCCATGGGCCGGCATGACTGGCCGGGTAACGTGCGCGAGCTGGCCAACCGGGTGCGCCGCGGGCTGGTACTTGCCGAGGGCCGGCAAATCGAGGCGCAGGACCTCGGGCTGGAGACGCTCGACCCGGCACAACCGCCACTGGGCACGCTGGAGCAGTACAAGCACCGGGCCGAGCGCCAGGCGCTATGCGACGTACTCAACCGGCACAGCGACAACCTGAGCGCGGCGGCCAAGGTGCTGGGTATTTCGCGGCCGACATTCTATCGGTTGCTGCACAAGCACCAGATACGCTGAAGGCGGGTTGCCCGGGCCTTGGCGGACCGGGAAACCCGCTGCCGGGCCATTGCAGGCCTATGCTCAATGCGGCCCGCGTGGAATGGTCTTGAGCAAGTCTTCCGGGCTGATGTGCCCGACCACCTGGGCCACCGCGCTGCCTGGGGTCGGCAGGTCGATGATGTGGCTCTTCATCTTGCCGATCACATGCATTTCGCACGGCTTGCAGTCGAACTTCAGGGTCAGTACTTCGTCGCCTTGAATCAGCTGCATCGGCGCCACCTTGGTGCGCACGCCGGTCACGCCCTTGGCCTGCTTGGGGCACAGGTTGAAGGAGAAACGCAGGCAGTGCTTGGTGATCATCACCGGCACTTCGCCATGCTCTTCATGGGCCTCGTAGGCTGCGTCGATCAGTTGCACCCCGTGGCGGTGGTAGAAGTCGCGGGCCTTCTGGTTGTACACGTTGGCCAGGAACGACAGATGCGACTCGGGGTACACCGGCGGTGGCGTGGTCTCGGCCTTGCGCCCACCACGCGGGTGCGCCTGCACACGTGCGGCGGTCAACGCCTCGATGGCTTCGCGGCGCAGGGCCTTGAGCTGCGAGTTGGGGATGAAGTACGCCTGCGGGGCGTCCAGCTCGACGCTGTCGGCGTGGTACATCGTGGTACCCAGCTGGCCGAGCAGGTCGTGCAACTGCTCCAGCGCCTGCTGCGGCTTGTTGGCCGGGCCGAACGGGCCGTCCAGCGCCACCTGCGCATTCACACCTTCCTCGCTGGTGACGGTCAGCGCCAGGCGCTGCTCGCGCAATACCGCGTGCCAGTGCACGCCGACCCGGCGTTCGGCCGAGGTGCGTTGCAGGGCCTGCTGCCAGTTGTGGTCGAGGTTGCGCGACAGCGGGTGGTTGGGCCGCAGCTTGTGCAGGCCTTCGGGCATTTCGTTGGGCTCGACGCGGTAACGGTAGCGCTTCTCGCCGTCTTCCTCGAATTCGCTGCGCAGCTCGGCGATGTTGGCGCGGAAACCCACCACTTCGCGCTTGACCAGCACGTTGAGGCCGTCGCCATTGGTCAGCGGCACTTCGGTGACTACCTGCAGGTCGCGCTTGCCGACTTTCTCCACCACACCCACCGGCAGGCCGGTGAAGGTCGGCGAGTCGAAGGCACCGATGTCGACCTTGCGCTCGGTGACGAAGTAGTCGGTGCTGCCGCGGTGGAAGGTCTTGTCCGGGTCGGGTACGAAGAAGTGCTCGGTGCGGCCGCTGGAGGCGCGGGCCAGGTCCGGGCGGTCTTCGAGGATGGCGTCGAGTTCCTTGCGGTAGTGGGCAGTGATGTTCTTCACATAGCCCATGTCCTTGTAGCGGCCTTCGATCTTGAACGAGCGTACGCCGGCATCGACCAGGTCGCGCAGGTTGGCGGTCTGGTTGTTGTCCTTCATCGACAGCAGGTGCTTCTCGAAGGCCACCACGCGGCCCTGGTCATCCTTCAGGGTGTAGGGCAGGCGGCAGGCCTGGGAGCAATCGCCACGGTTGGCGCTGCGGCCGGTTTGCGCGTGGGAGATGTTGCACTGGCCGGAGAAGGCCACGCACAACGCGCCGTGGATGAAGAACTCGATGGCGGCATCGGTCTCGGCGGCAATGGCGCGGATCTGCTGCAGGTTCAGCTCGCGGGCCAGCACCAGCTGGGAGAAGCCGGCCTGGTCGAGGAACTTGGCCCGCTCCAGAGTGCGGATGTCGGTCTGGGTACTGGCGTGCAGCTCGATCGGCGGGATGTCCAGTTCCATCACGCCCAGGTCCTGCACGATCAGGGCGTCGACGCCGGCGTCGTACAACTGGTGGATCAGCGTGCGCGCGGGTTCCAGTTCGTTGTCGTGGAGGATGGTGTTGATGGTGGTGAAAACGCGTGCGTGGTAGCGATGGGCGAACTCGACCAGTTCGGCGATATCGCTGACTTCGTTGCAGGCGTTATGGCGCGCGCCGAAGCTCGGGCCGCCGATATAGATGGCGTCAGCGCCGTGCAGGATCGCTTCGCGGGCGATGGCAACGTCACGGGCAGGGCTGAGCAGTTCCAGGTGATTCTTTGGAAGGGACATGTCGTTATAGGTTCGGGCTGTCACGGTTTAGGCGGGCATTGTAGCGGCGAAAGCGGGCGGCAGCATCATTGCACTGCCGAGAGGTGCAGGACGGTAGCGGGTAGGGCCTGTGTAGGAGCGGCCTTGCGTCGCGATGGGCCGCAACGCGGCCCCGGCGATATCGACGCGCAACTGATGGCCTGGGGGCGCTGCGCACCCCTTTCGCGAGGCAAGGCCGCTCCTGCACGGATTGTGCGTTATGGATCGCTCAGCGCTTGGCGGCCATCGCGGTCACTTCCACGCGCATGCCATCGACCGCCAGCGCGGCCACGCCCACGGCGGCGCGTACTGGCCAGGGCTTGCTGAAGTAGCGCTGGTACACCTCGTTGAACGCCGCGCGGTCGGCCATGTCGGTCAGGTAGATGGTCAGGTGCAGCACGCGGTCCATGCCGCTGCCGGCTTTTTCCAGCGCCACCTTCAGCGCCTGCAGGGTGCACTCGCTCTGCTCGACGATGCCACCCAGCTCCAGGCTGCCATCGGCGTGGGTCGGGATCTGGGTGGTGACCAGCACGCCATTGTATTCGGCGACGTCAGAAGAGATCGACTCGGCGTCCGGGTCCGGGGTGTAGATGATGTCTGCATTTGCCATGGTGTGTCTTGCCTTGCAACGGAAGGAAAGCGGCAAGCCTACGCGAGCGCGCTGGCCCGGTCGAGGGCGCCCCGGAGTTTGAAATGCCTGGCGTTCGCCGTCACAATCGCGCCCCATTGCAAAGCCAGGGGTTTACCGTGAACGAACAGACATTGTCCAGGCGCCTGGAGCGCGTGGCCGCCTATGTGCCACAAGACGCGCGCCTGGCCGACATCGGCTCGGACCACGGCTACCTGCCGGTGGCCCTGATGTTGCGTGGCGTGCTGACGGCAGCGGTTGCCGGCGAGGTGGCCCAGGCACCGTTCGCCTCGGCCCAGCGCAACGTGCGCAGGAACGGCCTGGACGGCCGGGTCAGCGTGCGCCTGGCCGATGGCCTGGCAGCGATCGAGCCGCAGGACCGCATCTCGGTGGTGAGCATCTGTGGCATGGGCGGCGACACCATGCGTGACATTCTCCAAGCCGGCAAGCAGCGCCTGGCTGGCGTCACCCGCCTGGTGCTCCAGCCCAATGGCGGTGAGCGCGAGCTGCGCCAATGGCTGATGGACAATGGCTTGCGCATCGTCCACGAAGAACTGCTGCGGGAGAACCGCTTCGACTACGAGATCATCGTCGCCGAGCCAGGTGTGGCGGCGTACACCGCTGAACAGCTGTATTTCGGCCCGCTGCTGTTGCAGGAGAAGAGCGAGGCGTTCCTGGTCAAGTGGCGGCGCATGCTGCGGCAGAAGCAGCAGACCCTGGCCAACTTCGAGCGGGCTCGCGATGCGGTGCCTCAAGCGAAGCTCGACCACTTCAGGCAACAGCTGGGCTGGATCAGCGCAGTCCTGGCCTGAGTCATTGCTGCGAGCAGTTGCCCATCTCCCGGTAGTCGATTTCACGCTGCTGGCCCTGGTGGTCGACATACACCATGTGCGCGGTGCCGACCTGGCAGTCGGCGGCATTGCTGGCCGGGGTGATGGAAATGACCTTGGCCACGTCCAGCGGCATGCCGTATTCATAGTGGGTACTGACGGGCTGGCTGCCAACGGTGTCGGCGAGGGCGCCGAACGAGGCGAGGCTGGCGGCTATGGCAAGGACAGTGATCGAGCGTTTCATGGCAGGCTCCTTTGAATGGATGCTGATGATCCATTCATTGCTCATCCACAATAAATGGGCTAATCCGTGATAGATTCCTGCCTATGGCGCAAGAATAATGTGATCAAGGAGCCCCATTCATGGACATGCTGCATGCCATGCGTACCTTCGCCCGGGTAGTGGAGTGCGGCAGCTTCGCTGCGGCTGCCAATGCCCTGGACATTTCCGCGGCGCAGGTATCGCGCATTGTTGCCGAGCTGGAAAACCAGCTGCAGACCCGCCTGCTGCACCGTACGACGCGGCGTTTGCGCATGAGCGAGGCCGGCGAGCGATTTCTTGAACGCTCGCGGCAGATCCTGTTGCTGACCGAAGAAGCGGTGGGCGAAGCCCGTGGTGCGCACCTGACCCCGCGTGGCCACCTGCGTCTGCATTGCCCGCACGGCCTGGGGCTGTTGCTGATGCCGCTGGTGGCCGGCTACAACGCGCTGTGCCCGGAGGTGGTGATCGAGCTGACCCTGTCGCAGCGCAACCCCGACCCACTGGCCGAAGGGCATGACGTGGTGATTACCGTAGACGGGGCCCTGCCGGACTCGCAGTTGATCGCCGTGCCGCTGGGCAACATCTTCAGCATTCCGTGTGCGGCGCCCAGCTACCTGCAGGCCAACGGCGTACCCGAGCGCCCGGAAGACCTGCACCAGCACCGCTGTCTGCGCATGGCCTACCCGATGTACGAAGGGGACTGGGTATTCCCGCAAGGGGTGGACCAGTGCGTGATCGCGCCGAGCGACAGTTTCTCCACCAACGTCGCCGACGCCATGCTGGTGGCCAGCGAGCTGGGCATGGGCATTGGCCTGCTGCCGTTCTATACCGCCAGCCAGGCGATTGAACAGGGGCGCTTGTGCCGCTTGCTGGCCCCGTACCGGCTGCGGGAGAACGCGCTGTACGCGGTATACCCGTCACGCCATTACCTGGATGCCAAGGTGCGGACCTGGATCGACTACCTCAAGGAGCAGTTGCCGGCGTTGTTCGAGGGCCATGCCAGCGTGGTGGATGATGCGCGCTATTGGCGATAGCCGAGTGGGGGGGCGGTCAACGCTGGCTTGTGCAGGAGCGGCCTTGTGTCGCGATAGGGCCGCATGGCGGCCCCAGCAATGTGTGCATCAAAGCTGACATCCTGGTGCGGCGTTACGGCCCTGTCGCGACACGAGGCCGCTTAGGCTCTGTACCAAAAGTCTTGAGACGCAGGTCAGGCAAGGCGAAAACAGCCGAGGAAGCGGAGTGTACTGGAGTACATGAGCATTCCGAGGCTGTTTTCAACGCAGCATGAACAAGTATCAAGGCTTTTCGTACAGAGCCTAGGGTGTGTGCAAGGCTTTAAATCGGGTAGTGCTTCAGCTCGCGGGCAATCAGCATCCGCTGGATCTCGCTCGACCCCTCATAGATCTGCGTGATCCGCGCATCGCGGTAGTAGCGCTCCACCGGGTAGTCCTCGAGGTAGCCGTACCCGCCATGCACCTGGATCGCCATCGAGCACACCCGCTCGGCCATTTCCGAAGCGAACAGCTTGGCCTGTGACGCTTCCGACAGGCACGGCTTGCCGGCGCTGCGCAGGCGCGCGGCATGCAGGATGAGCAGGCGCGCAGCATTCACCTGTACCTGCATGTCGGCCAGCAGGTTGGCGATGCTCTGGTGCTCGTTGATCGGCTTGCCGAACTGTACGCGGTCCCGTGAGTACAGCAGCGCGGCCTCGAAGGCGGCGCGGGCAATGCCCAAGGCTTGCGCGGCAATGCCGATGCGGCCGCCTTCGAGGTTGGACAGGGCGATGGCCAGGCCCTTGCCACGTTCACCGAGGATATTGGCAGCGGGGATGCGGCAGTTGTCGAAGGTCACGGCGCAGGTATCGGAGGCGCGGATGCCCATCTTGTGCTCGCTGCGGTCGACCTTGAAGCCCGGGTTGTCGGTGGGCACCAGGAATGCCGACAGGCCCTTCTTGCCCAGCTCAGGGTCGGTCACCGCGAAGACGATTGCCAAGCCGGCGCGGCGGGCGTTGCTCACGAACTGCTTGGCGCCGTTGATCACCCACTGGCCGTCCACCAGCTCGGCGCGGGTGCGCAGATTGTGCGCTTCGGAGCCGGCCTGCGGTTCGGTCAGGCAGAAGCAGCCGATCACCTCGCCGCTGGCCAGGCGCGGCAACCACTGCTGTTGCTGCTCCGCTGTGCCGTAGGCCAGCAGCGGGCCACAGCCCACCGAATTGTGGATGCTCATCATCGCCCCGGTGGCGCCACAGCCGGCGGCGATCTCTTCCACGGCCAGGGCGTAGGCGACATAGTCGGTGTAGCTGCCGCCGAATTGTTCCGGCACGACCATGCCCAGCAGGCCCAGTTCGCCCATCTTGCGCACCACGCCATCGTCGATCCAGCCGGCCTTTTCCCAGGCCTGGGCATGCGGGGCGATCTCGCCGCGGGAGAAGTCCCGGGCCATGTCGCGGATCATGATCTGCTCTTCGCTCAGTTCCAGGTCTTGCATCTGTGTACTCCCCGGCTCACAGGCCTTCGAAGAATTGTTCGACGCGCTGGCGCTGCAACGCGGCCAGGGTCGGTGGGTTCCAGCGTGGCTGCTTGTCCTTGTCGATGATCAGCGCACGCACACCCTCGATGATGTCGCCGTGCTGGAACCACTGGCGGTCCAGGTGCAGCTCCATGGCAAAGCAGTCCTCCAGGCCCAGGTGGCGGCCGCGGCGCAGCATTTCCAAGGTAACCGCCATGGCCAGCGGCGAGCGGCTTTCCAGCTGGTCGGCGGTGGCCACGGCCCAGGCGTGGCTGTCGCCAATGCTGACGGCACGCAGTTGCTCGACGATGGCCGGCACATCGGGCAGGGCGAAGAAGTGGTCGATGACCGGGCGCAGTTTTTCCAGCGGGGCATCGTCGAGCACCTGGGTGCCGAGCCTGGCCAGCAGGTTCTGCAGGTCCTTGAGTGGATGGTCGCCAAAGCGCAGTTGGTCGAGGCCCTGGTCGAGGGCGGCGAGCTGGTCGCTGGCCAGGTACCAGTCGGCCAGGCCGCAGTACAGCGCATCGGCGGCCTGGATCTGCGCGCCGCTGACGCCCAGGTAGGTGCCCAGCTCGCCGGGGATGCGCGACAGGAAGTAGCTGCCGCCGACATCCGGGAAATAGCCGATGCCCACTTCGGGCATGCCCAGGCGGCTGCGCTCGGTGACCACGCGCAGGTCGCAGCCCTGGGCCAGGCCCATGCCGCCGCCCAGGGTGAAGCCGTCCATCAGCACCAGCACCGGCTTGCGGTAATGGTGGATGACCAGGTCGAGCGCGTATTCCTCGACGAAGAACGTCTCGTGCAGCGTTTCGCCCGCTTTGAAGCTGTCATGCAGCGAACGGATGTCGCCACCGGCGCAGAAGCCTTTGGGGCCCTCGCCACGCAGCACCACGGCCTGCACCTGCGGGTCTTTGGCCCACAGGTCGAAGTGCCAGCGCAGGCTACGCACCATGTCCAGGGTCAGGGCATTGAGGCCGGCAGGGCGGTTCAGGGTCAGGTGGCCGATATGGTTGCGGACTTCGGCCAATACAGGGTCGGTGGCTGAGGTAGTAGCGTGCGCAGTCATTGCGTTCTCCCTGCTTTGTTATTGATTTTCCAAGTGAAGTCTGGAATTCGCTGGAGGATCGCAGAATCCTGTCATGCGAATTTGCCGTGCACAATCGACAAATCTGCAGGGGGATTCTGCATTTTTGCCTTGGCCGACGCCATCAACACTCTAGCAAGGTTTCGCCTGGTCCCCGAATTCGGGCCACCGCCCGCTGGCATTCGTTAACCTGGGCGTAACGATAAGCCCCTGAGCTTGATTGATGCGGCAACCACCCCAGCCCTAAGGTGGCTCCACGACAGCGAACCCGTGGAGTCAGCATGACAACAACACACAATCCACCGCCGCAATGGTCGCGACGGCGCGCCGAGAAGCAGCGCCGTCTCGACCGGGTACGCCACCTCGCCGATGGCGTGGTGCTGCCCAGCGAACGCATCGTCGAAGCCCTGGAGCTGCTGCTAGCCCCCGGCGACCGGGTGGTGCTGGAAGGCAACAACCAGAAGCAGGCCGACTTTCTTTCGCGTGCCCTGGCCAAGGTCGACCCCGGCCGCCTGCATGACCTGCACATGATCATGCCCAGCGTCAGCCGCGCCGAGCACCTGGACCTGTTCGAACGCGGCATCGCGCGCAAGCTGGACTTTTCCTTTGCCGGCCCGCAAAGCCTGCGCATCGGCCAGCTGCTGGAAGACGGCCTGCTGGAAGTGGGCGCCATCCACACCTACATCGAATTGTACTCGCGGCTGCTGGTGGACCTGATTCCCAATGTCACCCTGGTGGCAGGTTTCATGGCCGACCGCGACGGCAACCTGTACACCGGCCCCAGCACCGAGGACACCCCGGCGCTGATGGAGCCTGCGGCCTTCAGTGACGGCATCGTCATCGCCCAGGTCAACCAGCTGGTGGACCGCGCCGCTGACCTGCCACGGGTCGATATCCCCGCATCCTGGGTAGATTTTGTGGTGGTTGCCGATCGGCCCTTCTACATAGAGCCGTTGTTCACCCGGGACCCGCGCCATATCAAGCCGGTGCATGTGTTGATGGCGATGATGGCCATCCGCGGCATCTACGAAAAGCACCAGGTGCAGTCGTTGAACCACGGCATTGGCTTCAATACCGCAGCCATCGAACTGATCCTGCCGACCTACGGTGAGTCCTTGGGGCTGAAGGGCAAGATCTGCCGCAACTGGACGCTCAACCCGCACCCGACCCTGATCCCGGCCATCGAGACTGGCTGGGTGCAAAGCGTGCACTGCTTCGGCACCGAGCTGGGCATGGAGGACTACATCGCCCAGCGCCCCGATGTGTTCTTCACCGGGCGCGATGGCTCGCTGCGGTCAAACCGCATGATGTGCCAGCTGGCTGGGCAGTACGCCGTCGACCTGTTCATCGGCGCCACCCTGCAGGTGGATGGCGATGGCCATTCCTCGACCGTGACCCGTGGCCGCCTGGCCGGTTTCGGTGGTGCCCCGAACATGGGCCACGACCCGCGTGGCCGGCGCCATGCCACCCCGGCGTGGCTCGACATGACCGTGCCGGAAACCTTGCTCGAACGTGGCCGCAAGCTGGTGGTGCAGATGGTCGAGACCTACCAGGAGGGCGGCAAGCCCACCTTCGTCGAAACCCTGGATGCCGTGGAGGTGGCCAAGAAGGCCGGCATGCCGCTGGCACCGGTGATGATCTATGGCGACGACGTCACCCACCTGTTGACCGAAGAGGGGATTGCCTACCTGTACAAGGCGCGCAGCCTGGAGCAGCGCCAGCAGATGATCGCCGCTGTCGCCGGGGTCACCGTCATCGGCCTGCGCCACGCCCCCAAGGACACCTTGCGCCTGCGCCAGCAGGGCCTGGTCGCCTTGCCGGAAGACCTCGGCATCCGCCGCACCGACGCCAGCCGTGAGCTGCTGGCCGCGCGCAGCATTGCCGACCTGGTGGAATGGTCCGGCGGCCTCTATAACCCGCCTGCACGGTTCAGGAGCTGGTGATGAAAGCACACGACATGCTGGATACCGCCGCAGCCCCTGTGGCAGCGGGCCTGCCCGCGCAGAGGCCGGCCCAGGTAGCTGCAATCTCCCTGGCCGAACACCTCGCCGACCTGGCGGTGGAGGCCCTGATCGACGAAGCCGACCTGTCTCCCAAGCCCGGCCTGGTCGACCGCCGCGGCAGCGGCGCGCACGGCGACATGACCCTGGCCCTGATGCACGCCTCGGCGCTTTCCCTGTGGCCATGCCTGCGGCAAATGGCCGAAGCCGCTCAGGCCATCGGCACCGTCAGCCAGGCCCTGCGTGCCCGCCTGGGCCACCTCGGCCGTGAAGGCGAGGCGGCCATGCTGGCCGTCACCGGCGGGGTGAACACCCACCGTGGCGCCATCTGGGCACTGGGCTTGCTGGTTGCCGCCAGGGCCCTCGATGCCCGCGCCGACGCCGCTACCCTGGCCGCTCGCGCCGGGCGCATCGCCGTGCACGACGACCCGGCTACCGCTGCGCACGACAGCCATGGCCAGCAGGTGCGCCGCCGCTATGGCTCGGCAGGCGCCCGCGAACAAGCACAACAAGGCTTCCCTGCGGTCATCGAGCACGGCCTGCCACAACTGCAGCGCAGCCGCGGCAACGGTGCCAGCGAGGCGCATGCCCGGCTTGACGCCTTGCTGGCGATCATGGCCGTGCTCAGCGACACCTGCGTACTCTGGCGCGCCGGCCCACAGGGGTTGCAAACCCTGCAGGAGGGGGCCCGCGCGGTACTGGACGCCGGCGGTAGTGGCAGCCTTGCTGGTCGCCGCCAGTTGCGTCTGCTGGACGCCCAGCTGCTACGCCTGAACGCCTCACCGGGCGGGGCTGCCGATCTGCTGGCCGCTTGCCTGTTCCTCGACAAAGCCGGGAGCCTGTGACATGGAAACCCTGACCTTTCAATTCCCCGCCGGCGAACCGGGCCGTGGCTGTACAGTGGTGGGCTGCGTCAGCTCTGGCGACCTCGAAGTGCTGATCGAACCGGGTACCGCCGGTACTTTGCAGATCCAGCTGGTGACCTCGGTCAACGGCAGCGGCGCCCGCTGGAGGCAATTGTTCCAGCGCCTGTTCGCAGGCCACACCTGGCCGGCCATGAACATCGACATCCATGATTTCGGCGCCACCCCAGGCGTGGTCCGCCTGCGCCTGGAGCAGGGCTTCGAGGAGATCGCCCCATGACTGACACCGCACGTTTGCTGCGCAGCCGCAGCTTTGTCGAACTGGGCGGTCGCCAGCGTGCCCGTGCCTTGCTCGACCCGGGCAGTTTCCGCGAACTGCTGGGCCCGTTCGACCGGCTGATGTCGCCGTGGCTGCCGCGCCAGGGCATCGTGCCGCAGGCCGATGATGGCGTGGTCATCGCCAAGGGCCTGTTGAACGGGCGCAACGCCGTGGTCGCGGCCATCGAAGGTGGCTTCCAGGGCGGCAGCATGGGCGAGGTGGGCGGGGCCAAGATCGCCGGTGCACTGGAGCTGGCCATCGAAGACAACCGCAACGGCATCCCCACCTGTGCCGTGTTGCTGCTGGAAACCGGCGGTGTGCGCCTGCAGGAAGCCAACCTGGGGCTGGCCGCAATTGCCGAAATCCAGGCAGCGATTGTCGAGCTGCGGGAGTGGCAACCCGTGGTCGGGTTGATTGCCGGCGCGGTCGGCTGCTTTGGCGGCATGGCCATCGCCGCTGGCCTGTGCAGCCATTTGCTGGTTACCCGCGAGGCGCGCCTGGGCCTCAACGGCCCACAGGTGATCGAGCAGGAGGCCGGCATCGCCGAGTACGACGCCAAGGACCGGCCGTTCATCTGGAGCCTGAGCGGTGGCGAGCAACGCCATGCCAGCGGCCTGGCCGATGGCTATGTGGCCGATGACATCGAGGCCCTGCGCGAACGCTTGCTGCAGCTGCTCGAGCAGCCCTCCAGGGACCGCGCCAGCCAGCACGGCTGGTTCCTTGAACGCCTGGCCCGGCTGGGTGCTGCCTGCCCGCAACTGGACGCCGCCGCTGTGTGCGCCCTCTACCAAGGAGAAGCCCAATGAACCGCGCCTTGAACTGGCTGGCGAGCCTGTCCGGCAGCCAAGCCCTGCCGGGTTACCCGGCGTCGTTGCGGGTAGTCGACGCTGAACTGGACAACCGCCTGGCGCGCTTCATCGCCGTGGTGCCGGATGCCGACAACCCGTTCCCCCGGGCCCGCTCGGGCGAAGTCGGCTTGCTGGAGGGCTGGGCCCTGGCCAAGGCTGTGAGCGAGGCGGTCGAGGCTGACCGTGATGGCCAGAAGCGGGCGATCGTTGCGGTGATCGACGTGCCCAGCCAGGCCTATGGCCGCCGTGAAGAGGCGCTGGGCATTCATCAGGCGCTGGCCGCTGCAGTGCAGGCTTATGCCCAGGCGCGCCTGGCCGGGCACCCGGTAATCGGCCTGCTGGTCGGCAAGGCCATGTCCGGTGCGTTTCTGGCCCACGGCTATCAAGCCCAGCGCCTTGTCGCGCTGGATGATGCCGGGGTCATGGTGCACGCCATGGGCAAGGCGGCAGCGGCGCGGATCACCCTGCGCAGTGTCGAGCAACTGGAGGCCTTGGCTGCCGAGGTGCCGCCGATGGCCTACGACCTGGCCAGCTACGCGTCCCTCGGCCTGTTGTGGCGCCGGTTGACGGTGGATGACGCCGAGGCGCCGAGCGCTGCCGACATCGCCCGGGTGCGCGCTTGCCTGGCCGAAGCAGTACACGATATCGGCACTTCGACCGATCTGTCACCGCGGCTGGCGGGCGAGCAGCGCAACGCTTCGCGCCAGGTGCGCGAACAATTGCGCCGCCAATGGCAGGGCGCTTGAAATGAACGCGCCAAGGCCGCACGACCTGCTCTGGGGGATGCCTGCCTCCGGCTTGCCAAGCGACGCGCCGCAGTGGGCGCGAGAGGTGTTGCTTGGCGGCCAGCCGGTGGTGGTACGCCGAGCCATGGGTAGAGACGGCTGGGTGGCGGTGGGGGTGCGCGGCCAGGGCCGGGCGCAGCGCCTGGCAACAATGATGCGCCTGGCGCATATCCAGCGTCAGCAAGGGCCGGAAGCACTGCACTGGCAAGCGCAGAGCCGGTGGCCGGCCTTGCAGGCATTGGTCTCGCTCGCGCCAGTACTGAATGCCAGCGGGCTGGCCTGGGGGCCTACCGGCTCGGTCGGTTACCAGCTCGCTAGTGGTATCGAAGTGGTCCACGCCGAGAGCGACCTCGACTTGCTGCTGCGTGCGCCACAACCGCTGTCCCGTGCGCAGGCGCGGGGCCTGCTGGCTGCCCTCGACGGTGCGCCGTGCCGTGTCGACGTGCAGCTGGAAACGCCGGCGGGCGCTGTCGCCTTGCGCGAGTGGGCCGGCCTGGCCCGCCGCGTGCTGCTCAAGGCAGCCCATGGCCCACGCCTGGTCAGCGACCCGTGGGCAGTCATGGAGTGTGTCGCATGAGCAGCCTGTTCGCCTTCCCCGGCCAGGGCGCCCAGCAGGTGGGCATGTTGCAGCACTTGCCTGATGGCGCCGGACCGTTGCTCGAAGAGGCCAGCGACATCCTTGGCCTGCAGGCGCTGGCGCTGGACAGCCAGCAGGCGCTGCAGACCACCCGTGCCGTGCAACTGTGCCTGCTGCTGGCCGGTGTGGCCTGGGCACGCTGGTTGATGCAACGTAGCCCCGCGCCGGGCTATGTCGCGGGCTTGTCGATCGGGGCTTACCCGGCGGCAGTCACGGCGGGCGCCCTGGGCTTTGCCGACGCCGTGCGCCTGGTTGCCCTGCGGGGCGAGCTGATGCAGCGCGCCTATCCGCAAGGTTATGGCATGACAGCGCTCAGTGGCCTCGACCTGGCCAGCGTCGAGCGCTTGCTGAAGGCGGTGGGCGGCGAGGTGTACGTCGCCAACCTCAACAGTGACAACCAGATCGTCATCGCTGGCAGCGACTCGGCGATGGCGGCGGTGGCCAACCTGGCGCGGCGGTCGGGGCAGGGCAGTGCCCGGCGGCTGGCGGTTGGCGTGCCGTCGCATTGTCCGCTGCTGGCCGGCCCGGCAGCGGAACTCGCCAGTGCGTTCGCCCGGGTCGAGCTGCAGCGGCCACGTATTACCTATCTCAGTGGCAGCAGCGCGCGGCCAGTCTTCGACCCGCAGCGGCTGCGCGACGACCTGGCCGGCAACATGGCGCGGCTGGTCGACTGGCGTGCGACGTTGCGCAACGCCTACGAGCGCGGTGTGCGCCTGCACCTGGAAATGCCACCTGGCAGCGTACTCAGCGGGCTGGCCAGGCCGGTGTTCGAACAAGGCCGGGTGATGGCTGTTGAAGGCACCCGATGGGACAGCCTGGATGCGCTATTGCGCCAGGAGGTGGCCAGCGATCGATGATGGCACCCCCCCACACATCGGCCCTGCGGCACACGTGTGCTTACGAAGGACAACAACAAGCAACTTCGACACTACCTGAGGACAACAACAATGATTATCTATGGTGTGGCTCTGCTGGCGGTCTGCACGCTTGCCGGCGTCATCGTCGGCGACTTCCTGGGCGTGCTGCTGGGTGTCAAATCCAATGTGGGCGGGGTCGGTATCGCCATGATCCTGCTGATCTGTGCGCGCCTGTACATGCACCGCAACGGTGGCATGAGCAAGGAGTGCGAATTCGGCGTGGGCTTCTGGGGGGCCATGTACATCCCGGTGGTGGTCGCCATGGCGGCCCAGCAGAACGTGGTGACCGCCTTGCACGGCGGGCCGGTGGCGCTGTTGGCCGCAGTGGGCGCGGTACTGGTATGCGGTGCGACCATCGCCCTGATCAGCCGCAGCCATCGCGGCGCACCCTTGCCGGCAGACACCGGCGCCGAAACCAGCGCGCAGGCTGCCCCTGCCGGAGGGCACTGAGCATGTGGCCGATCATTGACAATGCGCTGCAACATAACGCCCTGATCACGGCATTCGCGGTGGTGGGCGCCATCATGTGGCTGTCGGTGCTGCTGTCGAAGTACCTGACCTTTGGCCGCGTGCATGGCTCGGCCATCGCCATCGTCATCGGCCTGGTCCTGGCCTGGGTGGGCGGTACCCTGACCGGTGGCCAGAAAGGCCTGGCGGACACGGCGCTGTTCTCCGGCATCGGCCTGATGGGCGGGGCCATGCTGCGTGACTTTGCGATTGTCGCCACGGCCTTCGAAGTGCAGGCCACCGAGGCACGCAAGGCCGGCCTGGTCGGCGCGCTGGCGCTGTTGCTGGGCACGCTGCTGCCGTTTGTGGTTGGTGCGGCGGTGGCCTATGCCTTCGGCTACCGCGATGCGGTAAGCATGACCACCATCGGCGCCGGTGCGGTGACCTATATTGTCGGCCCGGTGACCGGCGCGGCGTTGGGCGCCAGTTCGGACGTGATGGCCCTGTCGATTGCCACCGGGTTGATCAAGGCGATCCTGGTGATGGTGTTCACCCCGGTGTCGGCGCGGCTGCTGGCGCTGGACAACCCGCGCTCGGCGATGGTGTTCGGCGGCTTGGCAGGGACGGTATCGGGGGTGACCGCCGGCTTGGCGGCGACCGACCGGCGCTTGGTGCCGTATGGCGCGTTGACGGCGACCTTCCACACCGGGTTGGGCTGCCTGATGGGGCCTTCGATCCTGTACTTCTGTGTACGCGGCCTGGTCGGCTGAGGCTGCTGCCACGCCAGTGTCGCAGGCACCCGTCGGCTGGAGCCGAAACCATCGTCCGCGGGAGGCCAGCCCCCACAGGTTCAGCGTGACCCAGCACAACGCCGTCCCTGTGGGAGCGGGTTCACCCGCGCAGAGGCGCCCGCATCAAGCCCAGGAAATTTCCGAAACTTGAAAGTGGCTGGCCGAGGTCGGCCGAGCCAGGGCATGCCCTGGCCACCCATCACGCATCCACCAGATGACGCCCGGCCTTTTCTCGCGCACACTGCGGAAAATTCCCAAGCCCGTTCCCCGCCACCTTGTGGGGCACAGCCGGAGTAGAACATGGCGCGACAACTTATAACAAACGCCCACGATCCGTTGCACGAATCCCGCCAGGCCCGCCTGAAGCTGGCCCGCGAAGGCGAACTGCCGCTGGGCATGCTGCGCGACGAGATAGACGCTTCCTGGCGCCGTAGCCTGGGCCATGGCCTGGACTGCCTGCAGGGCGAGCAGGTCGGCCTGGGCCTGGAGCAAGGCCATGACCTGCGCCTGCTGCTGGAGCGCAACCGTCTGCTGCTGGATGCCGTCACCCCCGAACTGGACTACCTGGTCGCGCGCCAGGGCAAGGCCGGTATCGTCATCCTCGGCGATGCCCAGGCCAATGTGCTGGCCATCGAAGGGCAGAAGCACGTGCTGCAGCGCGAAGGCCTGCGCGACCTGCACCCGGGCAGTTGCTGGAGCGAGTCGCTGCGCGGCACCAATGCCATTGGCACGGCGGTGGTGGAAGGCCGGCCAACGCTGATCAACTGCGGCGAACATTACCTGGACCGCCTCAGCCCGTTCTCCTGCACCTCTGTGCCGCTGCGCGACCCGCAAGGCGAAGTGATCGGTGTGCTCGACATCACCCGCGAGGGCGTGATGGCGCAGCCGCAGGACAGCTTGTCGACGCTGATGCTGGCAGCCGGCAACATCGAAAGCCGGCTGTTCGGCTTGTGCCACCCGGAGCAGTGGGTGCTGGCTTTCCACAGCCGCCCGCAGTACCTCAACAGCGCCTGGCATGGCCTGCTGGCACTGAGCCTGGAGGGTGAAGTACTGGCCGCCAACGACAGTGCCTGCCAATTGTTGCAGGTGCCGCGCCGTGAGCTGATCGGGCGGCGCAGCAGCGACCTGTTGGGCGAACGTGCACCGGCCTTCATCGCCCGCCTGTGGCAGGGCGGCGTGAGCAGTGTGCAAACGGCCAAGGGCGAGTTTCATTTCCGCGCCCTGCAGTTGCCGCGCCATGCCCGGGTCAACGGCAGCACCCCGGCCAGCAAGCCGGCGCCGAGCAAGCAGTCGCCGGCACTGGATGCCCTGGCCGGTGGCGACCCGCGCCTGGCCCGCAACCTGCGCATGGCCGGCCAAGGCTTGGGCAGTGGCCTGCCGGTGCTGCTGCTGGGCGAGACCGGCACCGGCAAGGAAGTGGTCGCCCGCGCCTTGCACCAGGCCAGCGCGCGGGCCGGCAAGCCGTTCGTGGCGGTCAACTGCGCGGCCATTCCCGAAGGGCTGATCGAGTCCGAGCTGTTTGGCTACCGCGAGGGCGCGTTTACCGGTTCGCGCCGGGGCGGCATGGTCGGGCGGCTGATGCAGGCTCATGGCGGCACGCTGTTCCTCGACGAGATCGGCGACATGCCCCTGGCCCTGCAGGCGCGCCTGCTGCGCGTGCTGCAGGAGCGGCGGGTGGCGCCGTTGGGCGCGGGTGACGAGCAGGACATCGACGTGGCGCTGATCTGCGCCACCCACCGCGACCTCAAGCGCCTGGTCCAGGAGCAGCATTTCCGCGAGGACCTGTACTACCGGGTCAACGGCGTGTCGCTGCGCCTGCCGGCGCTGCGCGAGCGCGATGACCTGGCGGCGATCATCCAGGGGCTGCTGGACAAGTCCGAGGCGCGCGGGGTCACGCTCGACCCGGCGCTGAGCGCGCTGCTCGCGGGGTTCGACTGGCCGGGCAATATCCGCCAGCTGGAAATGGTCGTGCGCACGGCGCTGGCCATGCGCGAGGACGGCGAGCAAGTGCTGACCCTGGACCACCTCACCGATTGCCTGCTGGACGAACTGGCCAGCGCCGCGCCAGCCTCCGGCAGCCTCAAGGACAACGAACTGGAAATGATCCGCGGCGCCCTGGCGCGCCACCAGGGCAACGTGTCCGCCGCCGCCGAGGCGCTTGGCATCAGCCGGGCCACGTTGTACCGCAAGCTCAAGCAGTTGCGGGGCTGACATGGGCAGCCTGTTCGCCCGCCTGGTAGAGTCCAGCGACCCGGTCCTCATGCGCCAGGCGTTGGCCTGGTTGTATGGTTTCGTGCGCCCGCATCGGCGCGCCATCGGCTTGTTGCTGGGCTTGTCGCTGGGCGCCTCGCTGCTGGCCCTGGCGCAACCCTGGCTGGTCAAGACCTTGATCGACGAGGGCTTGCTGGCCAGGGATTACCAGACGCTCTGGCACATCGCGGCGTTGATGATCGCCGCCGGCCTGCTGGGTACCGTGCTGGCCGGGGTCAACCGCTACCTGCACACGCGCCTGTCGGGGCGCATCCTGTTTGCCCTGCGTGATGACCTGTACCGGCACCTGCAGCAATTGTCGCCGACGTTCTATGGCCGGCGCCGTATCGGCGACCTGCTGTCGCGGCTGGATGGTGACGTGGCGGAGATCCAGCGCTTTGCCGTGGATTCGCTGTTCTCCGCCGTGTCCGCCGTGATTGGCCTGCTGGGCGCGGTGGCGTTGATGCTGATGCTGTCGTGGCAGTTGTCGTTGCTGCTGGTGCTGCTGGTGCCGATCGAAGTGCTGTGGCTGCGCTGGATGCGGCGCAAGGTCGAGCGTGAAGTGCGCAACCTGCGCGAACGCTCGGCGGATGTGTCGGCGTTCCTGGTGGAAACCTTGCCGGCGATGAAGTTCATCCAGGCGGCCGGCCAGCAGCACCGCGAGGCCGGGCGCCTGGACCAGCTGGGGCAGGGCTACATGCGCCAGCTGCTCAAGGTACAGGTGACCGAGTTCTTCACCCAGGCCATCCCCGGTACGCTGACTTCCTGGTGTCGCGCCTGTGCGTTCCTGGTCGGCGGCTGGTGGGTGATCGAGGGTACCTGGCAACTGGGCGCGCTGATCGCTTTTTCCACCTACATGGGCATGGCGGTCGGGCCGGTGCAGAGCCTGCTGGGCCTGTACGTGGCGGTGCAGCGCATGGCGGTGAGCCTGGGGCGGGTAATGGAGCTCAAGCAGGAGGCAGTAACCGTGCGCTCGCCGGCCAGCCCGCAGCCGATACCCGCAGGCCCTGGCGAACTGCGCCTCGAGGCGCTGAGCTTTGCCCATGCAGGGCGCCAGGGTGCAGTCCTGAACAACGTGCAGCTGTGCGTGCCCGGTGGCCTGAAAGTGGCCATCAGCGGTGCCTCGGGGGTCGGCAAGTCGACCCTGATCGATCTGTTGCAGCGCTTCTACGACCCGGATGCCGGGCGCATCCTGCTGGATGGCACCGACCTGCGCGAACTGGACCTGGTCGCATTGCGCCGGCGCATTGCCGTGGTCAGCCAGGACATCGTGCTGTTCCGTGGCACCCTGGCGCAGAACCTGGCCTACGGCATGCCCGAGGCCACCCGCGCAGAGCTTGAGCGGGTGGTGCAACTGGCACGCCTGGGCAGCCTGGTCGAAAGCTTGCCACAGGGCCTGGACGGCATGCTCGGTGAGCGTGGCCAGCAATTGTCCGGCGGCCAGAAGCAACGCATCGCCATCGCCCGCGCGGTGCTGCAGGCCCCGGCGATCCTGGTGCTGGACGAGGCCACCTCGGCGGTGGACGAAGCGACCGAGCGCGAAGTGATCGCGGCCATCGACCAGTTGTTTGCCGGCCGTACGCGGATCCTGATCAGCCACCGTGCATCGACCCTGGCCGATGCCGACCTGCACCTGCAATTGCACGATGGCCAACTGCAGGTGTTGCCGCGGGAGGTGCTCAGCCATGGGCACTGACCTGTGCGTTGGCATCATCGACAGCGGCTGCTCGCCGGAGCAGGCCAGCGCGCTGCGGGGGGCGCGACGTTTCTGGCTGGAGGATGGCCAGTTGCGCGAAGGTGAAACGCTGCCCGACCCGCTCGGGCACGGGGGCGCGGTGCTGGACGCCTTGCAGCGTCAGGCCGGGCCGGTACCGGTGCTGGTGGCCCAGGTATTCAATGGCCAGGCCAGTACCAGTGCGTTGCAGGTGGCAGCCGCGCTGCTGTGGCTGGTAGAGGCGGGGGCCAGTCTGGTCAACCTCAGCCTGGGCCTGCAGCAAGACCGGCCCGTGCTGCAGCAGGCGTGTGCCGAAGCCGTGGCCGCCGGCGTGCTGCTGTGTGCCTCCAGCCCGGCACAAGGCGGGCCGGTGTATCCGGCCAGTTACCCAGGGGTGATTCGGGTCACCGGCGATGCCCGCTGCGCGCCGGGCCAATGGTCGTGGCTTGGCACCCGCCAGGCGGACTTCGGCGGCTATGTGGGGGCGGGTGGCAGGGCCGGCGCGAGCCTGGGGTGCGCAGCCCTGAGCGGGCGAATCGCTGCGCTGCTGCGGGAGGCGCCCGGCATGGGTCGCCCGCAGGTGCATGACTGGTTGCGCCAGCACGCGGCGTTTGCCGGCCCCGAGCGGCGGGGGGGCGGGCATGCCTGAACCGCACATTGTAGTGCTGGGTGCCGGCCCGGCGGGCGCGGCCACGGCCATTGGCTTGCGGCGCCTGGGCTACCCGGTCACGGTGGTGTCCGAGTGGCGGCGGTTCGCGGCGGTCGAAGGGGTTTCGCAACGGGTGCTGGAGGGCCTGCGTCACGCGGGCCTTGGCGCGGCCCTGGGCCAGGCGGCGCTGCCGGCCACGCGACGGGTGCAGTGGAACGGCCAGCAACTGCAGCTGAACCAGGAATTCCTGCTCGACCGGCAGCGGTTTGACCGGGCGCTGCGCGACGACCTTCGGCAGGCGGGCGTCAGCGTGGTCGAGGGGCGCGTGCGCGACGTCTCGCGCGACGGCGGCCACCAGGTGCGCGTGGACGATGGCCAGGTACTGCTGGCCGATTTCCTGGTCGAGGCCCGCGGCCGTCAGGCGCCGTTGACAGCTGATCGCCTGCGCGGGCCGGAGACGGTCAGCCTGCTCAATGTCTGGCAGGGCAGCCCGGGTGCACCGGCATCGGCGGTCGAGAGCGTGGAGGATGGCTGGGCGTGGATGGCGCGACTGGAAGATGGCCGCTGCTACTGGCAGGTCACCGTGGACGCCGCCGGCCTGCCGGGCAAGGCCGGGTTGCCGGCGTACTGTGCAGCGCGGCGCGCCCGCAGCGCGCTGGTGGCAGAGCTGTTCGACGCCCAGGCATTGGCGCCGGCGCAGGTGCATGCGCGCAGTAGTACGGCAATCCTGGCTGGCGACTGCGTGGGGCAGGACTGGATACGGGTAGGCGATGCCGCGATGGCTGTTGACCCGTTGTCGGGCAACGGGATCTTTCAGTCGCTGTCGTCAGCGTTGCAGGCGCCGCTGGTGATCAATACCTTGCTGGGCCAGCCCGAGCGGGCTGCATTGGCGCGGCGCTTCCACCAGCAGCGGGTCGAACAGCTGTTCTTGCGCTTTGCCAGGATCGGGCGGGATTTCTATGGCCAGGAACAGACTCGGGCGGGGCAGGCGTTCTGGGAGCAACGCCAGGCATGGCCGGATCGGCAGGCGTTGCATGTGGCGGCAGACTGGCAGACGCTCAGGGTTGAGCGGCGGCCGGTATTGCGCGATGGCTGGGTGGACGAGGCCGATGTGGTGGTGACGACGGATCAGCCGTTGGGGGTGTGGCATTTGCAGGGGGTGGAGTTGGCGCCAGTGGTACGGGCGTTGCAGGCTGGCCGGCCACTTGAGGCGCTGATGCACGATCTGCCGGTCGCGCAGCAGATGATGGTGCGGCGGTGGCTGGCAGAGCAAGGTTATCGCTGAGAGCCCGGGGCCGTTTTGTGGCCCGGGCGCCATTAAGCCAGTTCCACAGGGACAGCACTGGCCGCGAGGGCAGTGGTTGAGCTGTGGAGCTGGCGGGCCGTCGAGCGAGCCAGATCTGAGGTTTGGTCAGAGCTTGATCAGCACCGACTTCAGTTCGGTGTAATGCTCGATGGCCGCCGCGCCCATCTCGCGGCCGACACCGGACATCTTGTAGCCACCAAACGGCAGGGCCGGGTCCAGCGCGCTGTGGCAGTTGACCCACACCGACCCCGACTTGATGCGCGGGATCATCCGGTGCACGGCGGCGAGGTCGTTCGACCAGATGCTCGCGCCCAACCCATAGGGGTTGTCATTGGCCAGGCCGATCACTTCGTCGATGTCGTCGAACGGCATCGCCACCAGCACTGGCCCGAAGATTTCTTCCTGTACCAGACGATGGCGCTGGTCGACGTCGACGATCACCGTCGGCTTGACGAAATAGCCCGGCCCGAAACCTTCGCCACCACAGGCGATGGTCGCGCCCAGTTCACGGCCAAGTTCGATATAGCCGGTGACGCGGTCCTGCTGCTTGGCCGAGATCAACGGCCCCATCTGCACCGCCGGGTCCAGTCCGTTGCCGAGTTTCATGCCGTTGGCGATGCCGGCGATGTCGGCCACCACATTGTCGAAATGCTTGCGCTGTACATACAGCCGGGAACCTGCGCAGCACACCTGGCCCTGGTTGAAGAAAATCGCCGTGGCGGCACCGGCGGCCGCCTCCTGCAGGTTGGCATCGGGCATGACGATGGTCGGCGACTTGCCGCCAAGTTCCAGGGTGACGCGGGTCATGTTGTCCATGGCCGCCTTGCCGATCAGCTTGCCAACTTCGGTGGAGCCGGTGAAGGTCAGCTTGTCCACGCCGGGGTGGCGGCTGAGCGCGGCGCCGGCGTTCAGGCCGGTGCCGGTGACCACGTTGAACACCCCGGCCGGGTAGCCGGCTTCATCCACCAGTTCGGCCAGCTTGAGCACGCTCAGCGGTGTTTCATCGGCGGGCTTGAGCACTACGGTACAACCCGTGGCCAGCGCCGGGCCGAGTTTCCAGCAGGCCAGCAGCAACGGGAAGTTCCAGGCGACGATGGCGCCGACCACGCCGACGGCTTCGCGGCGGACGAACGCGTGGAACTGGTCGTTGGGCAGCAACGGCAGCGAGGGTTCGACGGTGCTACCCTCGATCTTGGTGGCCCAGCCAGCCATGTAGCGCAGGAAATCGATGGCCAGCTGCACGTCCATCACCTGCGCAACGGCGGCACTCTTGCCGTTGTTCAGGCATTCCAGTTCGGCCAGTTGGCGGGCGTCGCGCTCCATCAGGTCGGCCAGGCGCCACAACAGGTTCTGCCGCTCTCGCGGGCGCAGGCGGCTCCAGGCGGAATCGTCGAAGGCCTGGCGTGCCGCGCGCACCGCGCGGTCGACGTCTTCGGCGTCGGCGGCGGGCACCTCACCCAGCACCTCACCGGTGGCCGGGTTGCGGAAGGACAGGGTGCGGCCGCTGGCGGCGTCCTGCCAGTCGGCGCCGATGCGCATCTTCAGCTTGCGTTCGAGGAAGGCGCGGGTGGCGGGCAGGATGGGCAGTTCGGAAAGCATCGGGCTGTGCCTCTTGTCATTGGGTGTGACGGGCATAGGCGCAATGGCCGTGCCAAGCTGGGCAAGTGCCGGTAAAGCCTTGAAGGCGCTGGCTTTTGCCTGCGAGCAAGGTTGCCGGTGCAGGGTGGCGCTGTTGCACATTGAGACGCTGTGAGACGGTGTTGCAACACTGGCCTCCCGGGCCGTTCGCCGGCAAGCCAGCGCCCGCGGGTACAGCGCCGAACCCAGGCACCGTGCAATTTCTGTGGGCGCTGGCTTGCCAGCGATTGGCCTGCGCCGCGGGCCCTGTCTCAAGCTGAAACACGCTGTCGCGAAATGGCACGCTGCACTCGGCCATCGCTGCTGGCATCAAACGCCCGGAAACCGCCTAACAGGTTGAAAGAAAACGCTTTTGCAACATCTGGCACAGATCCTGTATCGCAACCGTCACATGCACACCTGCTGTTCCAAAGCGTGCGAAAACGATAAGAACAACAACCGTGGAGGTCTGACCTTGAAGACGACTCGACTCCGGCGGCATGCGGGCAAACTGGCGCTGGTCGCCGCCGCGCTGCTGAGCACCCAGGCCATGGCGGCCGAGCAGGGCCCGAGCCTGTTGCAGAACAAGTGCATGGGGTGCCATATCCCCGAAGGCAACGACAGCTACAGCCGTATCAGCCACCAGCGAAAAACACCGGAAGGCTGGTTGATGAGCATTGCGCGCATGCAGGTGATGCACGGCCTGCAGATCAGTGACGATGAGCGCCGCACGCTGGTCAAATACCTCGCCGACAAGCAGGGCCTGGCACCCAGCGAAACCGAAGGTGTGCGTTACGCCATGGAGCGCCGGCTGAACACCGTCGAGCAGTTCGACACCCAGCTCAGCGAAACCTGTGGCCGTTGCCATTCCGGTGCCCGCGTTGCCTTGCAGCGTCGTCCGGCCAAGGAGTGGGAACATCTGGTCAACTTCCACCTCGGCCAGTGGCCATCCCTCGAGTACCAGGCCCAGGCGCGTGACCGCGACTGGCTGCCGATCGCCCTGCAGCAAGTGGTGCCCGAGCTGGCCAAACGCTACCCACTGGAAAGCCCGGCCTGGGCTCAATGGCAGCAGCTGAAACCGAAAGCCGACGCGCTGCCGGGGCAGTGGCCGTTCAGCGGCCACATGCTGGCCAAGGGCGATGTACGCGGGGTGATGAGTGTGACCGCGGACCAGGGCGATACCTTCAAGGTCGAGATCAACGGGGCCTACGCCGACGGCACGCCGTTCAATGGCAGTGGTACCGCAATCCTCTACAACGGCTACGAATGGCGCGGCACCGTCAAGGTTGGCGAGGTCAACCTGCGCCAGGTGTTCGCCGCGCTGGACGGTGAAATGAAAGGCCGCATGTTCGAGGCCGAGCATGATGAGCGCGGCCTGGACTTCACTGCGGTGAAAGCGGGCCAGGCGCGCCTGCTGGCCGTGCAGCCGGCCTTCATCAAGGCCGGCGGCGAAAGCGAGATCACCCTGGTCGGCAGCGGCCTGGCTGGCAGCGCGGACCTGGGCGCCGGGGTGCAAGTGGTCGAAGTGCTGGAGCAGACGCCAAGCCTGCTCCGGGTCAAGGCGCGCGCCGCGGCCGACGCCAGGCCTGGCCAGCGCGAAGTCGCGGTAGGCGCGCTCAAGGGCGCGTACCTGGCGGTGTACGACAAGGTCGAGGCAGTGAAGGTGGTCCCGGCGTTCTCCATCGCCCGCATCGGCGAAAACGGCGCCTCGGTGCCCAAGGTGCAGGGCCGCTTCGAGGCCGAGGCCTGGGGCAAGGACGCCAACGGCCAGCCACTGCGCATCGGCTACCTGCCGGCCAGCTGGAAGGTCGAGCCGTTCAACGAGCGTGCGGTCGAGGACGAAGACGTCAAGTTCGCCGGGCAGATGCAGGCCGATGGCGTGTTCGTGCCCGGCGGCGCCGGCCCCAACCCGGCGCGCAAGATGATGACCAACAATGCCGGCAACCTGAAGGTCATCGCCACCCTGGCCGACGGCGGCCAGACCGGCGAAGGGCACATGATCGTCACCGTACAGCGCTGGAACAACCCGCCGCTGCCGTAACGGCAGGGGCTGACGGTTTGCCAACGGATCGATTATCGGAGGTCGCCATGGGCGCACTACTGAACCTGGTCGAACGCAACCTGCACGAAGTGCAGGTCGATGCCGACCGCATGCTGTTCCACATTCCCAGCAGTTCGCTGTTTACCGCCGATGCGGTGACCGCTGGCATCATCGACACCCTGCGCCAGCAGGGCTGCTCGGCCGAGGAGTTGCTGCAGCGCCTTGGCCAGCAGTTTGCCGGCGATGATATCCACGACACCCTGCGCGAGCTGATGGCGCTGGAGCTGGTCAGCGACGGCTCGCCGCTGACCCCGGAAATCGCCCTCAAGCAGGTCGAGCGCACCGCGCTGAACACCGTGGTGCTCAACGTCAACACCGGTTGCAACCTCAGCTGCACCTATTGCTACAAGGAAGACCTGGACAAGCCCTCGGCGGGCAAGAAGATGAACGTTGCCACCGCCGAGGCTTCGGTGGAGATGCTGCTCAAGGAATCGCCCGACGAGCCGCGTTACAGCGTGGTGTTCTTCGGTGGCGAGCCGCTGTCCAACCGGCCGTTGATCGAGCATATGGTGGCCTACTGCGAGCGGCGCTTCGCCGAAGCCGGCAAGCAGGTGGAATTCATCATGACCACCAACGCCACCCTGCTGAGCGAAGAAATCATCGACTGGCTCAATGCCCATCGCTTCGGCTTGTCGGTGAGCATCGACGGCCCCAAGACCGTGCATGACCGCAACCGCATCACGGTGGGCGGGCAGGGTACCTATGACGTGGTGCGGCGCAAGGTCGACCTGCTGCTGTCGCGTTACCACAGCCGCCCGGTGGGCGCGCGGGTGACCCTGACCCGGGGCATCACCGACGTCGAGACCATCTGGAACCACCTGTTCAACGAGCTGGGCTTCGCCGAAGTCGGTTTTGCCCCGGTGACCTCCGGCGACATGGCCGCTTTCAACCTCACCAGTGAAGAGCTGGTGCAGGTGTTCGCCAACATGAAGGCGCTCGGTCGCAAGTACCTGCAGGCGGCGCTGGAGCACCGCAACATCGGTTTCTCCAACCTGCACCAGCTGATCACCGACATCCATGAAGGGCACAAGAAGGCACTGCCGTGTGGTGCTGGGCTGAAGATGCTGGCGGTGGATCACCAGGGCGAGTTGAACCTGTGCCATCGCTTCACCGGTTCCAGCCTGCCGACCTTCGGCAATGTGCACCAGGGGGTGAAGCAGGCGCAGCTCAACGACTTCCTGTCGCAGCGCCTGGACCGCAGCAACACCGGCTGCGACAGCTGCCGCATCCGCAACCTGTGCTCCGGCGGCTGCTATCACGAAAGCTACGCCCGCTATGGCGACCCGCAGCACCCGACCTACCACTATTGCGAACTGATGCGCGACTGGGTCGACTTCGGCATCGAAGTCTACAGCCGCATCATGGCCGCCAACCCGGCCTTCATCGATCGCTACATCACCCCGCGCAAGGCACACTGACATGAAGCACTTGAAGCCCCTGAACAACAAGGCGCGCATCCTCGAGCAGGCCGCCGCCGAAGATCGCGTCGAAGAGGTCATGGCCATGAGTGCGGTGGCCGGCTGTACCGCCACCACCGACCCGGGCTGGGAAGTGGACGCCTTCGGCGGCGTGAGTTCGCTGTGCCAGCCGATGGAGGCCGACCTGTATGGCTGCTCCGACCCTTGCTGGTGGCCGGCCCAGGTGCCGGACATGATGAGCACCTACCAGGACTGGAACGCCCAGGCGAGCAATTCTGCCGAAGACTGGCGCAACCTTGGCACCGTGTTCCCGAAAGACAAGTGACCGGCCCAACAAGAACGACAAGGGGAAACCGCATGAAAGCTGGACGCTGCGCGTCACTCGCGCTCACCATCGCCGCCACGGCCTGCGCCGGGCTGGTACAGGCCGCCGACACCGGGCCGGCGCTGAAGGCTGGCCACGAATACATGATCGTGACCAACTACCCGAACAACCTGCATGTGCTCGATGTGGCCAGCGACACTGTCTACAAGAGTTGCAACATGCCGGACAAGTTCGGCCCCGGCAGCGCAATGATGGCGCCGGACAACCGCACCGCCTATGTGCTCAACAACCACTACGGCGACATTTACGGCATCGACCTGGACACCTGCAAGAACACCTTCCATGCCAGCCTGTCCAGCGTGGCGGGCGAGGTCGGCAAGTCGATGTACTCGTTCGCCATCAGCCCCGACGGCAAGGAAGTCTATGCCACGGTCAACCCGACCCAACGGCTGAACGACCACTACGTGGTCAAGCCACCGCGGTTGGAAGTGTTCAGCACTGCCGATGGCCTGCAGGCGAAGCCCGTACGCACCTTCCCGATGCCGCGCCAGGTGTACCTGATGCGCGCGGCGGACGACGGCAGCCTGTACGTTGCCGGGCCGGACATCTACAAGATGGATGTGCACACCGGCAAGTACACGGTGGCGCTACCGCTGCGCAACTGGCATCGCAAGGGCTACAGCGCCCCGGACGTGCTGTACTTCTGGCCGCACCAGAGCCCGCGTCACGAGTTCTCGATGCTGTACACCATCGCCAGGTTCAAGGACGACAAGCAGGACCCGGCCACTGCCGAGTTGCTGTATGGCTACCTGAGCGTCGACCTGAAGACCGGCAAGACCCACACCCAGGAATTCGCCGACCTGACCGAGTTGTACTTCACCGGGTTGCGTTCGCCAAAAGACCCCAACCAGATCTACGGTGTACTCAACCGCCTGGCCAAGTACGACCTCAAGCAACGCAAGCTGATCAAGGCGGCGAACCTGGACCACACTTACTACTGCGTCACCTTCGACCGCAAGGGCGACAAGCTGTACCTGGGCGGCACCTTCAACGACCTGGCGGTGTTCGACCCGGATACCCTGGAGAAGGTGAAGAACATCAAGCTGCCGGGTGGGGACATGTCGACCACTACGCCGCAGGTGTTCGTCCGCTAAGCCGGTGTTGGCTTCATCGCGGATAAATCCGCTCCTACAGGATTTATCCGCGATAGGTCCGGTACAACCAACAAAAGAACAACAAGAGAACGCCATGCCCCAGCCAAGCTACTCCCAGGGCAACCAGACCAAGGCCCTGCTCAGCCAATGCATCGGCGACGCCTTCGACAGCACCGTTGCCCGCTTCCCCGAGCGTGAAGCCCTGGTGGTCCGCCACCAGGCCCTGCGCTACACCTGGCAGCAATTGGCCGCGGCCGTCGACCAGCACGCCCGGGCGCTGATGGCCCTGGGCGTGCAGCCCGGCGACCGCCTGGGTATCTGGGCTCCGAACTGCGCCGAGTGGTGCATCACCCAGTTCGCCAGCGCCAAGGTCGGCGCGATACTGGTCAACATCAACCCGGCCTACCGTTCCAGTGAACTGGACTATGCCCTTGGCCAGTCCGGCTGCAGTTGGGTGATCTGCGCCGACGCGTTCAAGACCTCCGACTACCACGCCATGCTGCAGGGCCTGGTGCCGGGCCTGGCCAGCGGCCAGCCGGGGGCCCTGGCCTGCGAGCGCTTCCCGCAACTGCGCGGGGTGGTCAGCCTGGCCGCCGCGCCACCGCCGGGCTTTCTTGCCTGGCACCACCTGCAAGCCCGTGCCGCAGCCGTCAGCTGCAAGGCCCTGAGCGAGCGCCAGGCGCAACTGCGTTGCGATGACCCGATCAATATCCAGTACACCTCCGGCACCACGGGCTTCCCCAAGGGCGCCACGCTCAGCCATGCCAATATCCTCAACAACGGCTACATGGTCGGCGAAAGCCTCGGCCTGACCGAGCATGACCGGTTGGTGGTGCCGGTACCGCTGTACCACTGCTTCGGCATGGTCATGGCCAACCTCGGCTGCATGACCCACGGCAGTACCCTGATCTACCCCAGCGACGCGTTCGACCCGCTGGCCACGCTACGTGCGGTCGCCGAAGAACGGGCCACTGCGCTGTATGGCGTGCCGACCATGTTCATCGCCGAACTGGACCACCCGCAGCGTGGCGAATTCGACCTGTCCAGCCTGCGCACCGGGATCATGGCGGGTGCCACCTGTCCTATCGAGGTGATGCGCCGGGTGATCGGCGAGATGCACATGGCCGAGGTGCAGATTGCCTATGGCATGACCGAGACCAGCCCGGTATCGCTGCAGACTGGCGCCAGCGACGACCTGGAACGTCGCGTGACCAGCGTCGGGCGCACCCAGCCGCGGTTGGAGAACAAAGTGATCGATGGCGACGGCAACACCGTGCCGCGCGGCGAGATCGGTGAGCTGTGTACGCGCGGTTACAGTGTGATGCTGGGCTATTGGAACAACCCCGAGGCCACCGCCGAAAGCATTGACCAGGACGGCTGGATGCACACCGGCGACCTCGCGGTGATGGACGAGCAGGGCTACGTGCGCATCGTCGGGCGCAGCAAGGACATGATCATTCGCGGCGGGGAGAACATCTACCCGCGTGAACTGGAGGAGTTCTTCTTCACCCACCCGGCGGTGGCCGATGTGCAGGTGATCGGCGTGCCCTGCAGCAAGTACGGTGAAGAGATCGTCGCCTGGGTGAGGCTGCATCCGGGGCAGGTGGCCAGCGAGGAACAACTGCGCGAGTGGGCGAAGGCACGGATCGCCCACTTCAAGGTGCCGCGCTACTTCCGCTTTGTCGAAGAGTTTCCCATGACGGTGACCGGCAAGGTGCAGAAGTTCAGGATGCGTGAGATCAGTATCGAGGAGCTGACGGCCAGTTGATGTATTGCCTGTGCCGGCCCTCTTCGCGGGCTCGCCCGCTCCCACAGGTACAGCGCATAGCTCAAGTAATGCGCAAGTCCTGTGGGAGCGGGCGAGCCCGCGAAGAGGCCATCAAAGACAGTAGAGGTTTCAGCCTTGTAGCAACTCCGGGCTATTGAAGTTGCTCAACCTGCGATCATCCTCGGCACACTCCAGCCCTTGCACGGTCTCGCGCAGCAAGGCCTTCTGCAAACTCCGCTCACCCGCCGCCCAGGCCTGCTCCAGCACCGGCAACAGCCGACGTGGCAACACGCTGAACATTGGTTGCCAGTAGCCACCCTGGCGCACCATGGCCGCACTGTCACGGGGCACCGCCAGCCGCAGCAGGTCCTCGACCAACCCCCGGTCAACCAGCGGCGCATCACAGGCCAGCAGCACCACCCATTCATGCCGCGCCACCTTGAGCCCGGCAATCACCCCCGCCAACGGCCCGGGGTAGCCGGCCTCGGCATCGCCCACCAACTGGTCGGCATACGCCCGGTAGGCCTGCTGGTTACGGTTGCAGGAAATCACCAGGTCATCGCTGAGCGGACGTACCGCGCGCTGCACATGCGCCACCAGCGGTTCGCCCTGCCAGTCGATCAGGCCCTTGTCGCGGCCGCCCATGCGTTGGCCGCGGCCACCGGCGAGAATGAGGATCGAGCAGGGGGGCAGTGCATCAGGCATGAAAAAGGGTTCCAGGCAGTCAGTGCCGGGAACCCTCCCATGTCACGCGCTGCTTGTCCAGTCAGCGCTCGCTGGCCACGCCCGGTGTGTCGCTATCACGCGCTTGGCGGCGCCCGGCCAGGCGCATCACCACCACGAAAAACACCGGCACGAACACCACCGCCAGGGTGGCGCTGAGCATGCCGCCGATCACCCCGGTGCCAATCGCCTGCTGGCTGGCCGAGCTGGCGCCGCTGGCGATGGCCAGGGGCACTACGCCGAGGATGAACGCCAGCGAGGTCATCACGATCGGGCGCAGGCGCAGGCGTGCGGCTTGCACGGCGGCGTCAACGGCATCGACGCCCTGGTCGACCAGGCTCTTGGCGAACTCGATGATGAGGATGGCGTTCTTCGCCGACAACCCGATCAGGGTGATCAGGCCAACCTTGAAGAACACGTCGTTGGGCATGCCGCGCAGGGTCACGGCCAGCACCGCGCCGAGTACCCCAAGCGGCACCACCAGCAGCACTGCGGTCGGGATCGACCAGCTTTCGTACAGCGCCGCCAGGCACAGGAACACCACCAGCAACGACAGCGCCATCAACATCGGCGCCTGGCTGCCGGACAGCCGTTCCTGCAGCGACAGGCCGGTCCATTCCAGGCCGGAGCCGGCCGGCAGCTGGGCCACCAGGCGCTCGATCTCGGCCATGGCTTCGCCCGAGCTGTAGCCGGCCGCCGGCTCGCCGGAAATCGACACTGCCGGGTAGCCGTTGTAACGGGTCAGCTGCACCGGGCCGCTGAGCCATCTGGCCTGGACGAATGCACCCAACGGCACCATCTTGCCGCTGTCGTTGCGCACGTGGATCCTCAGCAGGTCCTCGACCTGGCTGCGCTGGTCGCCTTCGGCCTGCACCACCACCCGTTGCATGCGGCCCTGGTTGGGGAAGTCGTTGACGTAACTGGAGCCCACGGCCACGTCCAGGACCGTGCCGATATCGGCGAACGATACGCCCAGGGCGTTGGCCTGGCGGCGGTCGATTTCCAGCTGGACCTGCGGGCTTTCCGCCAGCGACGCTTCGCGCACGTTGGCCAGGACCTTGCTCTTGCCCGCATTGGCCAGCAGCTCGTCGCGGGCGGCCATCAGTGCGGCGTGGCCCATGCCGCCGCGGTCCTGCAGGCGGAACTCGAAGCCGGTCGACTCACCGAGGCCGTCGATCGGTGGCGGCAGCACGGAGAACGCCACGGCGTCCTTGAGCTGGGTGAAGGCCAGGGTGGCACGGTCGGCGATCGACTGGGCGCTGTCATCGCCACCGCGCTCGGACCAGTCCTTGAGCGTGGTGAAGGCCAGCGCCGCGTTCTGCCCGCTACCCGAGAAGCTGAAGCCGAGAATCAGCGTGGTGTTGCCCACCCCCGGCTCCTCGGCGTTGTGCGCCTCGATCTGGGCCGCCACCTGTTCGGTGCGCATGCGGCTGGCGCCTGGCGGCAGCTGGATGTCGGTGATGGTGTAGCCTTGGTCTTCGGTAGGCAGGAATGCCGTCGGCAACTGGCTGAAGCCATAGCCCAGCACGGCCAGCAGCACCGCGTACACCAGCAGGTAGCGGCCACTGCGCCTGAGCGCCTGCATCACCCAGCGCTGGTAGCCGTTGCTCATGCTCTCGAAACGGCGGTTGAACCAGCCGAAGAAACCTTTGCGCTCATGCTGCTCGCCCTTGGCCACCGGCTTGAGCAGGGTGGCGCACAGTGCCGGGGTCAGGCTGAGGGCAAGAAACGCCGAGAACAGGATCGACACCGCCATCGACAGCGCGAACTGCTGGTAGATCACGCCCACCGAGCCTGGCATGAAGGCCATGGGCAGGAACACTGCGACCAGCACCAGGGTGATGCCGACGATCGCGCCGCTGATCTGGCCCATGGCCTTGCGCGTGGCCGCTTTCGGCGGCAGGCCTTCCTCGGCCATGATCCGCTCGACGTTCTCCACCACCACGATGGCATCGTCGACCAGGATGCCGATGGCCAGCACCATGCCGAACAGGGTCAGTACATTGACCGAGAAGCCCATGGCCAGCATCACGGCAAAGGTGCCCATCAGCGCCACCGGCACCACCAGGGTGGGAATCAGGGTGTAGCGCAGGTTCTGCAGGAACAGGAACATCACCGCAAACACCAGCAGCATGGCCTCGAACAGGGTGTTGATCACCTGCTCGATCGACACCTTGACGAACGGCGAGGTGTCGTAGGGGATGTCGTACTTCACGTCTGCGGGGAAGTAGCGCGCCAGGTCGTGCATTTTCGCCCGCACCAGCGTGGCGGTTTCCATGGCGTTGGCCCCCGGCGCCAGCTGCACGCTGAAGGCGGTGGCCGGCTTGCCGTTCAGGCGGGTGCCGTACTGGTACTCCTGGGCGCCGATCTCGACCCGGGCGACATCACCGATGGTAACGCTGGAGCCGTCCGGGTTGGCGCGCAGGACGATGGCGGCGAATTCCTCGGGGGTGCTCAACTGACCCTTGACCACCACGTTGGCGGTGATTTCCTGGGTGCTGCGGCCGGGCAGGTCGCCGATGCTGCCAGGCGCAACCTGGATGTTCTGCGCCGCGACCGCCGCAGCCACGTCGTTGGGCGTGAGGTTGAAGCCGATCAGCTTGCGCGGGTCGATCCAGATGCGCATGGCGCGCTCCGAGCCGTACAGCTGGGCCTTGCCGACGCCCTTGAGGCGGCGGATCTCATCCATCACGTTGCGCGCAAGAATATCCGACAGCGCGGTTTCGTCGAGCTTGCCGTCCTCGGAGGTGAGCGTGGCCAGCAGCAGGAAACCGGTGGATACCTTCTCCACCTGCAGCCCTTGCTGGGTGACCGGGCGCGGCAGGCGCGACTCGACCACTTTCAAGCGGTTCTGCACGTCGACCTGGGCCAGGTCCGGGTTGGTGCCCGGGGCGAAGGTGGCGGTGATGGTGGCGCTGCCCAGGCTGCTCTGCGACTCGAAGTACAGCAGGTTGTCGGCGCCGTTGAGCTCCTGCTCGATCAGGCTGACCACGCTTTCGTCCATGGTCGCCGCCGAGGCGCCCGGGTACACGGCGTAGATCTCCACTTGCGGCGGTGCCACATTGGGGTACTGGGCCACCGGCAGCTGCGGGATGGCCAGCGCGCCGGCGAGCAGGATGAACAGTGCGACCACCCAGGCGAATACCGGGCGGTCGATGAAGAATTGCGGCATGAATCAGGCCCTCACTGGCCAGTGTGCTGTGCGATGGGCGGCGCCCCGGATGCATTGTCGACCTGCACCTGGTCACCGGCCTTGACGTGTTGCAGGCCCTCGACCACCACCCGCTCGCCGGGCGCCAGGCCTTCGCTGACGATCCAGCGGTCGCCCTGGGCGCTGCCCAGGACCACCTGGCGATCGCTGACCCGGGCCTGCGGGTCGACCACCAGCACCTTGGGCACGCCGGCACTGTCGCGCAGGATGGCACGCTGCGGCACGCTCAGGCCCTGGGGCTGCACGGCCTGCTCCAGGCGCACGCGCACGTAGCTGCCGGGCAGCAGGTCGAGGTCCGGGTTGGGGAACTCGCTGCGCAGGGTGATCTGGTTGGTGCTGGGGTCGACGCTGATATCGGAGAACAGCAGCTTGCCTGGCAGCGGATAGGCGCTGCCGTCGTCCTGGATCAGCGTGGCACGGGCCTGACCATCGCCGACCTGCTGCAGCTCACCCGCCCGCAGGGCCCGGCGCAAGGCGTTGAGTTCACGCGTCGACTGGGTGACATCGGCGTGGATCGGGTCCAGCTGCTGAATGGTCGCCAGCGGCGTGCTCTCGTTTTGCCCGACCAGCGCGCCTTCGGTGACCAGGGCGCGACCGATACGCCCGGATATCGGCGCGGTCACGGTGGCATAGCCCAGGTTCAGGCGGGCACGCTCCAGGGCGGCCCTGGCTTCGGCGACGGCGGCATCGGCCTGCAGGAACGCCGCCCTGGCGTTGTCGTATTCCTGGCGGCTGACGGCCTTGTCGTCGACCAGCTCGCGGTAGCGCTGCTCTTGCAGGCGTGCCTGGTACAGCGTGGCCTCGGCCTTGGCCAGGGTGGCGCGGGCGCTGTCATGGTCGGCCTTGAACGGCGCCGGGTCGATCAGGAACAGCACATCGCCTTGCTTGACGTCGCTGCCTTCGCGGTACACCCGCTTGAGCACCACGCCAGCCACCCGGGCGCGGACTTCGGCGGTGCGCGGCGCCAGGATGCGACCGCTGAGTTCGCTGCTGATGGCCAGTGGTTGCAGCTGCAGGGTTTCCACCCGTACTTGCGGGGTGGCGGCCTGTTCGTCTTGCTCGGCGCTGTCGCCGCAGCCAGCCAGGGACAGGCCCAGAAACGCCAGAAGCGCCACGGGGCGCAGGCATTGGGGGAGGGTAATAGACATACGGATCTTCCGATGATGACCGCCCATATGCTAAGGCAGGCGCTGCTTGGGTGGCTGTTAATACCTGTAGGACGAGTGTGAAAAAGTGTGAAGAACAATCCTGTGGTGCTATCGGGTTCTATATTCTGCGTACGTCTGCACCGGGCGGTTCGCGGAGTTTTCCACGCACAGCCCGGTAAGGTCTACCACCCCTGGATGCCCAACCGCCTATGCCGAACATTTTCCTGGTCGAAGACGACAGTGCCCTGTCCGAGTTGATCGCCAGCTACCTGCAACGCAACGACTTCCATGTCCAGGTGATCGCCCGTGGCGACCACGTGCTGGACGAGTACCGTCGGCAAAGGCCCGACCTGGTCATCCTCGACCTGATGCTGCCGGGCATCGATGGGCTGCAGCTGTGCCGCCTGTTGCGCCAGGAATCGCAGAGCCTGCCGATTCTGATGCTGACCGCCCGCGATGACAGCCATGACCAGGTCCTGGGCCTGGAAATGGGCGCCGACGACTATGTGACCAAGCCCTGCGAGCCACGCGTGCTACTGGCCCGCGTGCGCACCCTGTTGCGCCGCAGCAGCATCCACGAACCGCGCCTGGACAACGAGCTGATCCTGATCGGCGGCCTGCGCATCGACCTGGCCGAGCGCACAGTGAGCTGGCGCGGCGAGGAGGTGGAGCTGTCCAGTGGTGAATACAACCTGCTGGTGGTGCTGGCGCGCAATGCCGGCGAGGTGCTGAACCGCGACCGCATCCTGCAGCAGCTGCGCGGCATCGAGTTCAATGGCACCGACCGTTCGGTGGACGTGGCCATTTCCAAGCTGCGGCGCAAGTTCGACGACAACGCTGGCGAGGCGCGCAAGATCAAGACCGTATGGGGCAAGGGCTACCTGTTCAGCCGCGTCGAGTGGGAGTGCTGATCGGCCATGCTCAAGATCCTGGTGCGCCTGTACCTGGTCATCATCGTCGCCTATGCCGGTGCGCTGCTGTTCATCCCTGACACCATCGTCGGGCTGTTCCAGGAGCGCTTCATGGCCTACAACCTGGACCAGGCCAAGGGCGTGCAGGCGCTGATCGTGCGCCAGTTCCGCCAGGCCCCGCGCGAGCAGTGGCCGGCAGTGGAACAGGAGCTGGCCAGGGATTTCGCGCCGCTGCAATTGCAGCTGCTGCGCATGGACCAGGCCGGCCTGAGCGAGGCCGAGCAGGCGCGCCTGGAGCATGGCCTGCATGTGGTGCGCATCGCCGAGTGGGGCTACTACGAAACGGTGCTGGCACCGCTGGACAAGGAATGGCTGGTGCGCCTGCACTCACCCCCCGACCCGCTGGACATCAACGTGCTGTCGTGGGGGGTGACCGTACTGATCGGTGCGGTCATGCTCGGCTGCCTGCTGCTGTGGGTCTGGCCGCACTGGCGCGACCTGGAGCGTTTGAAAGAAACCGCCCGGCGCCTGGGCCAGGGGCAGATGGCCGAGCGCACGCACATCTCGCCGCATTCCAACATCGGTGAGCTGGCCGGGGTGTTCGACACCATGGCCGGCGACCTGGAGCGCCACGTCAACCAGCAGCGCGAGCTGCTCAATGCGGTGTCGCACGAGTTGCGCACACCGCTGACCCGGCTGGATTTCGGCCTGGTGCTGCTGTTCGACGAAGTCCCGCCGGCCAGCCGCAAGCGCCTGCTGGAGCTGGTCGGGCACGTGCGCGAACTGGACGAACTGGTGCTGGAATTGCTGTCCTACAGCCGCCTGTACAACGCCGACCAGGCCCGCGAGCGGGTCGAGGTGTCGTTGTTGGAGCTGGTCGACAGCGTACTCGGCGGCTTTGCCGAGGAGCTCGATGGCCGCGGCATCAAGTGGGAAGTGCGCGCCGAAGGTGATTTGCCACGTTTTGTCCTGGACCCCAGGTTGACGGCGCGCGCGGTGCAGAACCTGGTGCGCAATGCCATGCGTTATTGCGACGAGAGCTTGTTGCTGCGTTTGCGCCGGGAAGAGGATGGCACCTGCCTGGTGACGGTGGAAGATGACGGGATTGGCATACCGGTGGAAGAGCGCGAGCGGATCTTCCAGCCGTTCTACCGGCTGGACCGCAGCCGTGACCGCAATACGGGTGGGTTTGGCCTGGGGCTGGCGATCAGCCGGCGGGCGATCGAGGGGCAGGGCGGTACCTTGACCGTGGCGCAGTCGGCGCTGGGCGGGGCGCAGTTCCGGATTCGCCTGCCTGCCGGGTGAGGTGTCGGCTGTGCCGGCCGCTTCGCGGGTAAGCTCGCTGGCGCAGCTATCGCGCTGAACCTGCGTGCCATGCAAATGCTGCAGGAGCGGGTTTGCCCGCGAAACGGCCGAGCCTGCTAATCAGTGCCTGCCAGCGTGCCTGACCACAGCACGAAGCGGTCCTTGCCACTGTGCTTGGCTTCATACAGCGCCCGGTCGGCGCGCACCAGCGCCGTGGTCAGGCTGTCTCCCGGGGCTACCCGGGCCAGGCCGATGCTGACGGTCACCGGGTGCTCGGCAATGTCCTCGCGCACCCGTTGGCACAAAGCCGCCACCCGCTGCTCGACACCTTGCTGGTCCAGCCCCTGGAAAAACACCGCGAACTCCTCGCCGCCCAGCCGGGCAAATTCGAAACCGGCCATGCTCGCCTTGATATGCATGGCCACGCGCTTGAGCACTTCATCACCCACGTCATGGCCAAAGCGGTCATTCACCCGTTTGAAGTTGTCGATGTCGATCATCGCCAGGTACTGCCCGGCCTTAGCCAGGCGCAGTTGGTCGCCCGCCTGGGTCATGAACGAGCGGCGGTTGGGGATTTCGGTCAGGGCGTCGACATAGGCCTGCTCCAGCAGCACCTTGGACAGATAGAAGTTGTGCAGCTTGGCCTTGCGCATCTGCACGTAGCTGTAGATGACCAGGCCGCTGAGGAACACTGCGTAGCTCAGCAGCATGGCCCCTTCGAGTTCGTCCGCGTCGATACGGGTGTGATAGAACGGGCTGAGCAGCACCCAGGTGATGGCCATGGCGCAGAAGAACGACCAGCGCCGAACCGGTAGCACCGACACGGCATACAGCACGGTGGACACGCCGAGGACCAGCCACACCGGGCGCTGGGCCACCGGGATGCCTTCGATCACCAGGCGCATGCCCAGGGTGATCACCGCGACGAACAGCAGGTTGAGCACATCGAAGTGATGGCTGCGGCGGGTGAAGCGCAGCACCAGGGTAAGGCAGCCGAGCAGGGCGAGAAACAGGCACGACAGCCAGGTGAAGCCCTGGCCGCCGAGGAAGCTGACGATCAGGTCGAAGACCAGCCAGATCAGGATACTGACGCAGAACACCAGCAGGCAGAACGGGCGCATGGACTCGAATTCGTGCTGGCGGAACTCGGCGCGCAGGGCGGCTGGGGCGACCTGCTTGCGTACGTGCGCTTCGATGGTCTTGAACATCGCTGGGCTCCTGGGAGTACTGCCAGGCCCGGCCTGTTCGCGGGTAGGGCCGCCTCTACCGGTCCGCCACAGTGCCCCAACACCTGTGCCGTCCCTGTGCGAGCTGGTTTACCCGTGAACAGGCCGGGCCTGGCGACTCAATTGTTGGGCAGAATACCCCGGGCCCAAGGCCGGTAACGCAAGTCGAACACGGCCTCGGCATGGCAACCGCCGCCCAGCTGCGGTTCAGCGGGCTCGGCGCGGAACGGCTGCCCTGGCGCGCTTACCTGGCGGAACGCCTCGCGCACCACGCCCACCCGGCACGGCAAGGCCTGCTCATAGCCCTGGCGTACCAGCGCGGGCAAGCGCCCGGTGCCAGTGCCGTCCTGCCACCACACGGTCACGCCCAGGCCGGCCAGCTGATCCAGCCAGGCGCCATTGACCCGCGGCGACAGTTTGCCCGCGCTGAAGGCACTGATGTGCAAGGGCTTGTCGAGCTGGCGGTTGAAGGCCTGCAACTGGCTGAACAGCGCAGCGCGCCGCTCGGCTTGACGAAAATGCAGGTCGTCCAGTTCCATCGGCAGGTACCAGCCATCCACAGGCAATTGCCAGGTCTGGCGCAGTTGCTGGTAGTGGCTGAGCGAGCGCCCCAACTGTGCCTGCCAGTACCTGGTGAGGCCATCACCATCGAGCTGGTCAAGGCGCTGGTAATAGGCCGGGTCCATGTACAACCCCAGCACCAGCTGCAAGCCTTCGGCGCGGGCGCTGCGCAGGCTGTTGGCCAGCCAGCCGTTCGCGCCGCCGAAATCGCTGTCGCCGTAGGCGCTCCATTGCACGATCAGGGTCTTGCCGCCCTGCGCGGCGGTGGCGTGCCACAGCTGTTGCCATTGGCCAGGGGTGATGCTGGCGTCGCGGTTGAGCGGTTGGTAGAACAGGCGCTGGTCGGCGTTGGCCGGCAACCACAGGGCGAGCAGGCACAGGGCAAGGAGTGTACGCATCAGAAGGTCATCTCCGCACCGACCAGCACGCCATTGGCGCGCTCATAGAGGTTGCCGCCCAGCGATTGCTGGTACTCGGCACGCACTTTCAGCGAACCGCGGTAGGCGTTGTAGCGGTCGTCATCGAACCACCATTGCCAGCGCACACCGACCCCGGCCCGGGCATCCTGGCGCCAGTCGTTGCTCGGGTCCTGGCTGGAGAACTCGACAAAGCCATACGGCATGAGGGTCTGCGGCGAACTGCCCGGCAGCTTCCAGGCGTGGCCCTGCTGGTAGCGCGACAGCCAGGCGTGGTCACCGGCACGGGTCCACCAGGCGGCGTCGAGGTAGAGGAAGCGCTCGTTCCAGTCGTCCTCGTCGACCCGCCAGTCGTTGCGCCAGGCGCCCTGGTCGAGGAACGAGGCGGTGGCGCGCAACAGCAGGTCATTGCTCGATTCGGCGTGGTGGCGCAGGTCGCCCCAGTTGCCGCCGACCTTGGCCGGGCTCAGCAGCTGCCCCAGGCTCAGGCCGCGGTAGTGCGCCTCGTCGACCTGGCGCTGGTGGTACAGCTCGGTGTACAGGTTGAGGTTGGCCTGGCCGAGCGGCTTGTAGCGCAGGCCGACGCCGGTGCCCATGCTTTGTGCGTAGTCGGTACGGCTTTGCCCGCCGAACAGCACCCGGCCATACACCGACAGGGTGCTGCCATTGCGGCTGGGCTCTTCACCCAGGGCATGGTCCCACATGGCCAACTGCACGTTCTGCGATTGTGCGTGGCGCGAAGTGCCACTGCGCTGGCCATTGTCGAGGAACCTGTCGTTGGTCGAGGTACCGGCCGGCGACCAGGTGCTGGCCAGGGTGATGGTGTCGCGCCGCGACAGGCTCTCATGGGCCCGCCGCTGGCGGTACTTGCGGGCCTCCAGGCTGCCGTACTCGTCATCGCCGTCGACCAGGTTCTGCTCGACATCGAGCACCCGGCGCAGCTCGCGACGTGCCGCGGCGCTGTCTTCGACCTCGTCGTAGCGCAACGCCAGCGTCTCGCCCAGGCGGAAATCCTCGGGAAAGTCGTGGGTGGCACGTTCCAGCAAGGGGATCGACTGGCGGCGCTGGTTTTTGTCTGCCGAGCCGGCCAGGCGCATGCCGTAGTCGGCGCGGTAGCGCGGCTGGTCGGGGGCCAGGCGTACGGCTTCGGCCAGCCAGGCGCTGCTTTGCGCGGGGTCGCCGGCCAGTTGCGCGGTGCTGGCGGCGGCGTAGTAATGGTCGGCTCGCGGCGCATGCGCCAAGGCCTGGCGTTGCAAGGCCAGCGCGCCCTGGTAATCGCCTTGCTGCTGGGCGATGGCCGCACCCAGCGCCCAGTCGTCGGCGCTATGCTGCCCGGCGGCCTCCCAATAGCGGCGGGCCGCCTGCGGGTCGCCGGCGTTCAGCGCGCCACGGGCAGCGGTGAGGCGCGCGTTCTCGGTCCAGGTACTGTCCGGCAGGCTGCGCCAGATGGCCAGGGCGGCCTCGGAGTCACCGGCAGCCTCGAGGGCATAGGCCAGCGGCAGACGGCTGCCACGGTCGCCCAGGCGCTCAGCGGCCTGATAGTAGACGACTGCTTCACCGGGCTGGTCAGGCATGGCGCAGCGGCCCAGCGCGCGGTACTGGCCGGGCTCGCTGGGGGCGGCCGGTATGGCCTGGCGCACGGCATCGCAGTGGCCGGCCTCGGCCAGGCGGCCGAGCAGCTGGGCGCGGGTATTGGCGTCGACCCGGGGGACCAGGCCGAGCATGCGGCGACGGTCCAGCGGCCCGTCGTTGCGTGCATACAGGTTGCCCAGGCGCTGCAGCAGCGACGGGGCCAGGCGGCCCTGGTGGCGGTCGTAGGCTTGCTCCAGCAATTGCCGGGCGTGATCAGTGCGGCCCTGTTGGGTCAGCAGGAAGGTGGCTTGCTCCAGCGCCGCCAGGTCACCGCTTTGCCGGTAGCGGTTTGCCCATTCGGCGGCAGTGTGTGGTTGCGCAGGCTGTGGTGGGTCACCGTACAGACGCTGCCTGAGCACGGCGTAGGCCTTGGGGTCGGTGCTGGCCGTGCAACCCTTGAATTGCTCGCGGGCCAGCGCCGGGTCGCGGCGCGACAGCCAGTCGACGGTTTCCAGGCAGGGGCGTTGCAGTTCGTTGCTCAGGCGCTGCACCAGCGCGGCATCCTCGCCTTGGCGGGCCAGTTCCCACAACTGCTGGCGCTGCTCCGGCTGGTTCAGTTGCTCGGTCGGCAGCGCCTGCAGCCAGCGCTGGGCCTGCTGGTTGTGGCCGACGGCGATGGCTCGGTTGGCCATGGCCAGGCGGGCCTGGTCGGCGGCTGCGGCGGATGGGGCGCTGGGCAGCAGTGCGTTCAAGCCGTTTTCGTCCACCTGCTGGATATAGGCATTGGCCAGGCGCTGCCAGTCCTGGGCCGGCAACTGGCGCTGATCGGCGAGCGGCTGCAGCTGTTCGATGGTTTCCTTCCAGTTGTGCAGCTGTTCGGCAAAGTTGGCCCGGGCCAGGCGCAGGACCTGGCCGTCCTCCCGTAGCGGCAGGTGATTGAGCCAGTCCAGGGCCTTGGCGGCGCCAGCGGACTTGGCCAGGCTCAGGCTGTAGGCCTGCCACAGGCGCACGCGCTGGGCGCCATCGCTGCTGGCCAGCCAGCGCTCCACCTGGCTGGCCGCGGGCGGGTCCTGCTCGATCCAGGCCAGACGCAGTTCGAGCAGGGCGTTGGCCTGCGCCGGGTCGTCCCCCAGTTGTTCGGCCAGCGCTTCGGCTTCCTGGTAGCGGCGTTGGTGGGCCAGGGCTTGCACCAGCAATGCGCGGGCTTCGTCATTGTTCGGTACCCGCTCGAGGACGTGCCGGGTCAGGCGCTCGACCTCGGCCCAGTTGTCCTTCTTCGCCTCTCGGTAGCTACGTTCCATGAACGGGTAGCTGGTGAACCGCTGGAAGTCGGTCATCGGTGTCGATGCTGCGGCGGGCAGGGCGGCGGAACACAGCAACAGGCCAGTGAAAGTGAGGGAAAAGCGCGGCTTCATGCCACCTCCCGGGTCAGGTCAAAGGCGGCCTGCTGTTCGCTGGCCTGTTCGATCAGGGCTTCTTGCAGCACCTGCTCGGTGATGATGCCGCGGGTGATCAGGTATTCGCCCAGGCTCTGGTGGTCGGGGTTGTAGTCGATCAGCGCCTGGTTGAACAGGGTCACCGGCACCATGCCGCGCACCTGCAGCAGGGCACCGAGCATCACCTGGTGATGGCTGACCCGTTCCAGCAGCGCTTCATCGTCCTGGCAGCGTTCCAGAACGGCCAGCATGTCGCGGGTTTCGGCTTTCTGCCAGGGGCTCGGGTAGTGATAACGCAGGCCCAGGGTCACCCGGCCCTGGGGGGCCAGGCGTGCGCTGACCGGGCGTTTCAACTGCCGGCTTATCACCCCCAGCGACACCTGGCTGACCGGGCTTTCGCTGGCCAGGATCAGCGTGTCACCGTCTTCGGCTACCGGTAGCACGCCGTAGTGCGTGGCCAGCTTGCGTGGCAGCTTGGCGATCAGCCGCGGGTCGAGCTTGAACGGGTTCAGCGGTGCCCAGGGCAGGTCGAGTTGTTCGGCCAGGGTAGCCACCAGCTGTTCGCTGTTCAGCCAGCCGCGCAGCAGCAGTTCACGGCCCAGGCGTCGGCGTACCGGGCTGATGATCGCCTGTTGCAACTGCTCGTCGCTGATCAGGCCCTTGGCAATCAGGCGTTGGCCCAGCGGGGTGCGGGCCGGGGCGGCAATGGCGGGGAATTCGTGAGTGGTCTTGTCCCAGGCCACGCGCCGCGAGTCGCCCATTTCCATCACCTGGCGCAAGGCGCGCAAGTTGGCGAAGAAGTTGACGAAGTTGCTCCACATCATCCGGGGTGCCGACAGCAGGCCCTCGCCGATACCGTAGAAGCGGGTGACGAACCAGGCGCGCTGGAACAGGCGGTTGACCAGCAGCAGGCCGTTCAGCCAGAGCAACGTGGCCAGCAGCGGGCTGTCATCGAGGATCGACATGAAGCGCCACGACTCCGGTGCAATGACCGTGACCAGCCACATGGCCAGCAACACCAGCAGCAACAGGTTGACCAGGAAGCTCAGCAGGTAGGCGAACAAGCCGCGGCGGTCACGCCAGAGGAAGTAGTTGAGCGCGCCCTTGCGGCTCCAGCCAAGGTTGCTGGTGCCCTGGAACACGATGCCGACGATCCAGCGTGACTTCTGCCGGATGGCGTGTTGCCAGTCGCGCGGGAAGTGCTCGCGCACGCAGATCACCTGCGAGAATTCGCGGCTCATGCCCGGGCGCCACTCCTGCTTCAGGGTCAGGCTCGGGTCGGTGATGGAATAGCGGGCGAAAATGCACTTCATGCCCTTTTGCTTCAGGCGAAAACCGATGTCGTAGTCTTCGGTCAGGCTCTGCACGTCGAAGGCGATGCCGTCGCCGTCCTCGAGCAGCGCAGCGATGGCGCGGCGGCTGAAACAGGTACCCACGCCAGCACTGGGCACCTGGCCGGTGAGGGCTTCGCGCACGATCACGTCCTTGCCGTGGTTTTCGGCAAACTCGTCGACATAATGGCCGGCGGTGAAGCCTTTCCATTCCGGTGCATAGGGGTACACCGGAATCTGGATCATGTCCTTGTTCGGCAGCAGGTAATTGAACAGGCGCAACTCCATGGGGGAAATCACGTCTTCGGCGTCATGCAGGATGAAACCGGCGAATTCGATGCCAGCGTCCTGCTGGAAGCGCAGCAGGGCGTCGATGATGTTGTTCAGGCAGTCGGCCTTGCTGGTGGGGCCGGGGCGCGCGCAGACTACCTTGTGCACGTTGGGGTAGTGCAGGCACACCGCGTCGACATCGGCCTGGGTTTGCGGGTCGTTGGGGTAGGTGCCAACGAAGATCTGGTAATTTTCATAGTCGATGGTCGAAGCGGCAAGGCGCGCCATTTCGCCCACCACGCCCACTTCGTTCCAGGCTGGAACCATGATCGCCAGGGGCTTTTCCGGTACCTCGAACAAGCGTTTTTCGTCGGCTCTTTCGTACTTGTCATAGATACGAAAACGCCGGACCAGCTTGCGGCACCAGTAGCACAGGTCGATGAACAGGTCGTCCAGGCCCAGCAGGAACATCAGCGAGGCCAGCACGATCGCGAAGATCTTCAGGCCGAACAGCACATAGGTAAGGAAATCGATGAATGCCAGGCTCATGTGCCGGCCACCAGTAAAAAGGCGTAAGCCATTGTCTTTATCCTCGTTCGATTCCTTGGACGAAGTAGTACGACATGTCGGCGTCTGTCCTCGATAGATACAAGCAGCCGGATGCAGTGTTGTCCAAATTTCAGGCTTTTTCTTACAAGCCAGTTCTAGTAGTTTACAGATCGTTCACCCAGGGAGCAGAACATGCAAGGCAAGGCACGCAAGATCGTCCAGGCCATTCTCTACGAAGCCATCGCCGTCGCCTGTGTGGCGCCCGCGCTGGAACTGGCGTTCGGCGCAGGTATGGCGCAGTCGACCGTGTTGTCGGTGCTGATGTCGGGCATCGCGATGAGCTGGAACATGGCCTACAACTGGGTATTCGAGCGCTGGGAAGCGCGTCAGCGCCGGCGTGAGCGGACCTTCCTGCGACGTCTGATGCATGCCCTGGGCTTCGAAGGCGGGCTGGTGCTGATCCTGCTGCCGCTGGTGGCCTACTGGCTGGATGTCAGCCTGTGGGCGGCGCTGCTGACCAACCTGGCGTTGTTCGTGTTCTTCTTCGTTTATGCGTTTGTCTTCCAGTGGGGCTTCGACAAGGTGTTCGATGTGCCGCTTTCGGCGCAGCACGCCAAGTGTTGACTTCATGCCGCAGGACCGGCTAAGTTCTTGGGCATGAAAACCTTCCCGCACGCGCACGCCATTATTATTACCGCCATTATCAGCTTGGCGGGCTAGCGCGTACGTGCACCGAACCCGCCCTGGAGGCGGGTTTCTTCTCTCTGACTCCTGGGCAACGTGAATAAAAGCCAAGGAGTTGCAATCGATGACCAGCCTCAATGTCAGCCCTCGTACCCCGACTTCCACGCAGCAACTGCTGTCGGAACAGGTGCGCCGTATTCTCTCTGCGCCCGTGTACGACCTGGCCATCGAGACACCCTTGCAAGGCGCGCCCGCGTTATCGGCGAGGCTTGGCAACCAGGTGTTGCTCAAGCGTGAAGACCTGCAACCGACCTTCTCGTTCAAGATTCGTGGTGCCTACACGCGTCTGTCACGCCTGAGCAGCGTGCAGCGCGAGCGCGGGGTGATCACCGCGTCGGCAGGCAACCATGCCCAGGGCGTGGCCCTGGCAGCGTCGCACCTGGGCATGAAAGCCACCATTGTCATGCCTACCACGACACCGTCGCTGAAAGTGGAGGGTGTGCGTTCGCGCGGTGGCCATGTCGTGTTGCACGGTGAGAGCTTCCCTCATGCCCTGGCCCACGCGCTGAAACTGGCCGACAGCGAAGGCGCTACCTTCGTGCCGCCGTTCGATGACCCGGATGTGATTGCCGGGCAAGGCACCGTGGCCATGGAAATCCTCCGCCAGCGACCGGGTGCGCTGGACGCCATCTTCGTGCCGGTGGGCGGTGGCGGGCTGATCGCGGGTATTGCTGCCTATGTGAAGTACCTGCGCCCGGAGGTGAAGGTGATCGGCGTCGAGCCAGAAGACTCCAACTGCCTGCAGGCGGCCATGGCCGCTGGCGAACGGGTGATCCTGCCACAGGTCGGCACCTTCGCCGACGGGGTGGCGGTGGCACAGGTGGGTGCCCATTGCTTCGAACTGTGCCGGCAGTTCGTCGACGAGGTACTGACCGTGAGCAGCGATGAGTTGTGCGCGGCGATCAAGGATATCTACGATGACACCCGTTCCATCACCGAACCGTCCGGCGCCCTGGCTGTGGCCGGGATCAAGAAGTACGTGGCGCGCGAAGGCGTGCAGGGTCACACCCTGGTGGCCATCGACTCCGGGGCCAACGTCAACTTCGACCGCCTGCGCCATGTGGCCGAGCGTGCCGAACTGGGCGAGCAGCGCGAGGCAATCATCGCCGTGACCATCCCGGAACAGCCCGGTAGCTTTCGTGCCTTCTGCCAGGCGCTGGGCAAGCGGCAGATCACCGAATTCAACTACCGCTACTATCCCGGCAAGGAGGCGCGCCTGTTCGTGGGGGTACAGACACACCCGCTGCACGACCCGCGCGAGCGCTTGCTGGCCAGCCTGCGTGAGCAGGGCTACAGCGTACTTGACCTGACCGACAACGAACTGGCCAAGTTGCATGTGCGTCATACGGTGGGCGGCCACGCCGCGCCAGGTGCTGACGAGCGGGTGCTGCGCTTCGAGTTTGCAGAGCGTCCGGGGGCGTTGCTGGGCTTCCTGGAGCGATTGGGCAAGCGCTGGAACATCAGCCTGTTCCATTACCGCAACCATGGTGCGGCAGAGGCTCGGGTGTTCGCTGCGCTGGAAGTGCCGGGGGATGAGCTGGCGAGTTTGCCGCTGGCGCTGGATGAGATGGGGTACCGCTATTGGGACGAGACCGACAACCCGGCGTACAAGCTGTTTCTTGGCTGAGCCGTTTGTTTGGTAACGGGGGTGCATGCCGTTTGATTTGTAGCGCCTGTGAGATCGAGCGCCGCCCGCGCGGCGCTCGATTTGCCAGGCGCTACAAAGGCTCCGGCGAGCCCCCAATGGCCCTCAGCGCTCACGCATGAAGAACCCCGCAACGTACTTGCGGAAGGTTTCCGGGCTCTTGAAGTCAGCGTAGCGCTTGAAGTTCTCGGTATCCGGCTCGGGCCCGATCGGCTGCTCCAGCAGCGATACCGACAGCACCCGGTCCTGGTCCGAGGTCAGCACCAGTTCATCCATCACCTCGCCGCCGATCACCGGCCGGCGCATCTGCACTTTCACGCCCTTGCTGGCCATCCAGTCGATCAGTGACACCAGCGCCTTGAGCGGTTCGCGCTCTTCATCGCGATAGACCGGAAACAGGTGCGCCCGCGACAGCACCGGCACGCTGGCCACATGAATCAGCTCGTAGAAATGGCTGCCAGCGCTGGTCGGCGAGTACAGCGCCAGGGCCAGCAACGGCCCGGCGGTGCGGCTGCCACCCCAGTACAGGTGGTGCCCCTGGAAATCGAAGCCATCGGCATTGCCGTGGTTGAACAGCTTGCGTCCTTTGACCTGGTCCAGGCAGTCCAGCAGCAGGCCGTGGCGGCGGTGGTTGCCGAACACCGTGGCTTCGCGCAGGCGGGACTTGAGCATCATCATGTGCTTCATGTCCAGGCGGGTTTCCAGGTAGTTGCTGGCCGGCACCCGCTCCAGCAGCGGGTAGCGGCTGGCCACGCTGCGCAATTCGGCAAACTGCCCGGTCAGGTCCCGTTTCAGGTGGGTGGCATACAGGTTGAGGCCGCTGGTTTCGATCCAGGTCAGCAGCAGCGCCAGCAGGCGCTGCTGCTCGCGCCGTTCGTTGCTGTCGCCGCCGGCACCGGCAGCGCCGCTGTGGAAGTCACCGATCAGGCGCAGGGGCGTGTCCGGAGGCAGCCAGGCAGCAGGCGGGGCGGGGTGGTTTTCGCGCTCGGCGGCTTCCCGCTCGTCCTTGCTGAACGGGCAGCCGGGCGCATGCTCGGCGGTACCGGGGTTGTTCTTGAGAAACAGCGTACCGGTATTGCCGTTCAGGGTGACATTGAGCACCGGCAAGGCATCGCTGCGGCAGTCGCAGGCCAGCCACTGGTTGGCGCTGCGCACCTTCATCAGCATCTGGTTGGCTTGCAGCAGGCGCGGGCCGGCGAGGGTGCCGCTGGCAAAGCCGACCAGCAGCTCCTCTTCCGCGGGGGTCAGGCTGCGCACCTGTGCGGCGGTTTTGTCGATGATTCGCATGAAGCGGCTCCAGGCTACGAGCGCCAAGCTTCAGGCAAAGTCGCGCCGCTTTCAACCTGCCGCTCAGTTGCCGCCGAACAGCTTCGCGGCCCGGGCGCGAATTTCCTCGGGGGTCAGGTCCTCCTTGTGGGTGGAAATGAACCAGATATTGCCGAATGGGTCTTTCAGCGTGCCGCTACGGTCGCCATAGAACTGGTCTGTCACTGCGCTCAGCTGGGTGGCGCCGGCTGCCAACGCCTGGGCATGGACCTTGTCGCTGTCCTCGACATACAGGTGCAGCCCTACACCCGCGCCGGTGAGCTTCTGGCTGGCGGTGAGGCCGCCTTCCATGTCGCACGGGTCACCCAGCATCAGCGACGAGTCGCCGATCTTCAGCTCGGCGTGGCCAATGCGGCCACCCGGGGCGTCGAGGCGGAACATTTCGACGGCACCGAAGGCCTTCTTGTAGAACTCGATGGCCTTGGCGGCATCGTTGATGGCCAGGTAGGGGGTGATGCTGTGCTGGCCTTCGGGAATGGGTCTGGCTGGCATGTTCGACGCTCCTTTGCAATTGGGCGCCGGCGGGCGCCCTGTTGCTTAGAGTCGTTTGCGCGGATGGAAAATCGACCGTATTGATGGATCGATTGGCTATAAGGGCGCTGGTCAGAAGATGTAGTCGGTAGTCAGGAAACTCGACTGCCGGTTGCGGATGATCTCGCTGATGAGCGCCTTGTTGGCTGCCTGGAAGCGTGTTGCCACCAGCGTCCGGATCGAGAACACGCGCAGGGCGTCATGCACCGACAGGGTGCCTTCGGCGCTGTTCTTGCGGCCATTGAACGGGTAGGTGTCCGGGCCGCGCTGGCATTGCGCGTTGATGTTGATCCGGCCGACCTGGTTGGCGAAGGTGTCGACCAGGCTGCCGATGGTTGCCGGGTCGTTGCCGAACAGGCTCAGTTGCTGGCCGTAATCGGAGTCCAGCACGTAATCGATCACCGTCTGCAGGTCGCGGTAAGGCACCACCGGCACCACTGGGCCGAACTGTTCCTCGTGGTACACGCGCATGTCGGGCTGCACCGGGTACAGCACGGCCGGGTAGAAGAACGAGCCGCGGCTGTGCCCGCCACCTGCGTTGACTACCCGTGCACCCTTGGCCTTGGCATCGGCGACCAGGCCGTCAAGGTAATCGACCTTGCCCGGCTCCGGCAGTGGCGTCAGCGCTACACCAGGCTCCCAGGGCATGCCGGGCTTCAGTGCGGCCAGCTTGCGCTGGAACTTGTCGAGGAAGGCGTCCACCACGTCCTCGTGGACGAACAGGATCTTCAACGCCGTGCAGCGCTGGCCATTGAACGACAGCGCGCCGGTGACGGCTTCCTCGACGGCGTTGTCGAGGTCCACCTGGGGCAGGACGATGCCCGGGTTCTTGGCATCCAGGCCCAGCGCGGCGCGCAGGCGGTGCGGGCGCGGGTGCAGTTTTTTCAGGTCACTGGCGGCCTTGTGCGTGCCGATGAAGGCGAACACATCGATCTTGCCGCTGGCCATCAGCGCGCTCACCGTTTCCCGCCCACGGCCATAGATGACGTTGATCACACCTGGCGGGAAGCTGTCGCGGAACGCTTCGAGCAGCGGCCGAATCAGCAGTACGCCGAACTTGGCCGGTTTGAACACCACGGTGTTGCCCATGATCAAGGCCGGGATCAACGTGGTGAAGGTTTCGTTGAGCGGGTAGTTGTACGGCCCCATGCACAGCGCTACGCCCAACGGCGCCCGGCGGATCTGGCCCAGCGTGCCCTGTTCCAGCTCGAAGCGACTGGAGCGGCGATCGAGGTCCTTGAGGGCGTTGATGGTGTCGACGATATAGTCGCAGGTGCGGTCGAATTCCTTTTCCGAGTCCTTGAGGTTCTTGCCGATTTCCCACATCAGCAGCTTGACCACTGCTTCGCGCTGCTCACGCATGCGCGCCAGGAACGCCTCGACATGCTGGATGCGCTCGGCCACGCGCAGGGTGGGCCAGGCGCCGCGGCCTTTGTCGTAGGCCTGTACGGCGGCATCAAGGGCGGTAAGCGCGGTATCGGCGTCGAGCAGCGGCGCGCTGCCCAGCACCACCTGGTGTTCTTCGTTGCCGTCCTTGAGCCAGACCGGGCTGCGCACCGTGGCCAGGGGGCCGTCCCAGCGCCTGAGCTCGCCGTTCACCAAGTAGTCGCGTTGTTCCAGGGGAGCTTCCAGGCGCCAGGCTTGCGGGATGTTTTCGGCACTGGGGAAGAGTGAATCGAGCAGACGGTCCATGGGTACTGCACCTCACATTGCTGGGCGGGTTTAGAGCCGGGTGAAACGCTTCAGCTGCGAGCATGCACCGGCTGCCGGAAAAACACCAGTCTGGCCTAACCTGGGCACAAGTGCCTGCTGTTGTAGCGGCAGGCACCCCGGAGCAAGGTCAAATCGGCAGGTTGAACAGGTCGTACGGCGGGTGCGTCAACCATTGCTGGCGCAGGTCAGCGTCAGCGTCGAGCACGGACAGGCGTCGCCAGAACTCTGTACGGGCATGTTGTGGATGGGACAGGAACGGTTCACGTTCAAGCAAGGGCCTGAGATCGCGGCGGTACTGCAGTGGTAACCGTTGCCACAGGGCCGCTTCGGCCGGGCCGGTCTGCTCGAAGAATTCCAGGTAATCACCTGCGTTTACCAGCAGGTCCACCTGGTGCATGGCGTTGTAGGCTTCGATCTGCGCAAGCACCGGGGCGCCCAGCCACTCGCTTTCCAGGCGCAGCGCGTCGGCGACTGGCCGTGGCACGTTGAAACCCTCGGGCAACTGCAGCAGCTGATTGTCGCCAATATCGAGGATGATCGGCTCGCTTACCAGCTCCAGGCCGCGTGGTAATTCGCTGAGCGTACAGTTGTTCAGGAACAGCGTTTTCAGATAAGCCAGCCCGCGCAGGTCCGGCGCCTGCACCAAGGGGTTGCCCGACAGGTCCAGAACAACCAGGCCGAAGCAGCTATCCAGGGTTTGCTGGGCCTGGGCATCCCAGATGATACGGTTGCCTTCCATATCCAGCCAGCTCAACTGGGCAGGGTTGCCCAGGCGCGGCAGTGTGTCGAAGCGGCAGTCAGTCAGCAGCAAGCGCCGCAGGTTGGGGAAGCGCTGGCAGAATCCGCCCGGCAACTGGCTGAGCGAACGGTTATAGCTCAAGGACAGATGCTCCACATGGCTGAAGTCATTGGGCAGTGGCAGGCTGGCCAGGGCCTGGTTGTCCAGTTCCAGGCCGGACAGGTCCAGGCTGTGCAGGCGACCACCGCCTTCCAGCGCTACGGTCGAGAGCCGTTGCCAGGCATTGAGGATGGGGCGGATCGCCCGGTGCCTCTGATGCGCGCGCTGCGGGTCGGGCCGGGCCCACACCCGCAGGTTGCGACGCAGGGTATCCAGACGCTGCTGCAGGTCGCGCAGCCGCTGGGTGGGGGAGCGAAGGTCATCGAGGTACGGGTTGTCCTCATCGTTGCCGAGCCAGTTTTCAAATTCCTGATCGGTGGCGTCGGGGTACAGGCGGCGGTAGGCCCCGGCCAGCGACCCTGCCAGGCGCGGCTGCTGGGGGTGTGGGGCAAGTGGCCGGCCGCCGTACAGGGTGCCCTTGGGCCTGCGCAGCAACGCGCGGTGCCCCCACAGCCGCTGTGCCAGTGCCGCCCGGTGCTGGTCGGCCCACGCCAGTACACGCTGGCGTAGCGTGCTGCCATCGTCGGTGAGCAAACCCAGCGCCTGGCGTTGCGCGGCTGGCAGGGCCTGTTCTACCGCACGGCACAGGTCGTGATCACGCCGTGCGGGTGCAGGGCGTTCGCCGAGGTCGGCCTCATAGCCATCGGCTGTCTTGATCACGCGGCACAGGGTGGTGGCCCGGTCGCTGCCGACCTGGTCCAGGCGGACGCCTTCCGGGCTGGCGCCGCGCAACTCCAGGCGCTCTTCCTCCGGCCAGCCCGGCATGGCATCCAGTGCGCTGAACAACAGGCGTTCGCTGGCGCTGCTGGCCCGGGCTGGCTGAAGCAGGCCTTCCAGCGCGCGTACCAGCGGTAGCTCGCTGTGTACCTGCTCCAGCGCTTGACGAACCCGCACAGGCAACTGGCTGCGCTGTTGCCAGGCGAGCAGTTCGGCCTCATCCAGCGGTGCCAGCAAGCGCCTGGCCAGGGCAGGGGAAAGCCGCGGGTAGGTGTCGAGCAGTTTCTGCGTCGGCGGAGTAATGGCTGCGTTACCGTTGTACAGCCGTTCGAACAAGCCGGTCGGGGCCTTGCCAGCCAGAACCTTGACCTCGGCCTGTGCCGCCATGCGTTGCAGCGCATCGAGCAACAGTGGCGGCGTTGGCAGGCCTTCCAGGTGCACCCGGCGCAACTGCGCGGCATCGATGCCACAGAGCTGTCCAGCCTGCGCCAACTGCTCGGGGGTGAAGGTGCGGTAGGCCTCGCCAAGCCGGCGCGCCAGCTGGGCAAATGGCCACTGCTCGGGGTGCTCATGCTGGCCACGCCAGGCGCCTTGGCCATTATGCGTCAGCGGTGGCTGCCAGGCATCCGGCGTATCGGGGTGAACCACCCGCCATTGCTGCAGGTCGTTGTCGAACCGTTGTTCGAACAGATGGCCGTCCATGCGGATGAAATGGCGGCCCTCGTACAGGTATTGGCCAAGTGGATTGGGCTGCAGGTATTCGGGCAGGACCCGGGCACTGCGGTAGGGGGTGAGGTCTTCATTCCACAGCCGGTAGCGCCCGTCGCGGCCGCGTACCTGCTGCAGGCTTTCCATCAATGGGCTGTTGAACAGCTTGGGTACCACCTTGGCAGCTACCGCGAAGCCGCCGATCAAGGCCAGGTTCAGGCCGACCGCCTCCAGGTGGCGCAGCGCCAGGTGCCGGTCGCCTTCCTGCCAGGCCTCATAGCCCTCGAAGGCTTCGCCGAGCAGCTGGCATGCGGTAACGGCCAGCATCAGGGTGCCTACGCCTGGGATGAAGAATCCGGCGATGTTCAGTGCATCCAGGCCAAGGCTTTCCCATGCCTCCAGGCGCTTGGCCCGCGCGCTGGCATCGGCCGCGGCGGTCGGCACCGCCAGCAGGCTGGCTTCGTGCTTGAGACGGGCCAGGTGCAGGTCCTGGTAGTGGCCGAAAGGCTCGGCCGTGATCGCCAGGCGCGTGGGGCGCAGGTCGGCGTGTGCTGCACGCTGCCAGGTGCGGTCGAGGGCGCTGTTGCCGGTAGCGTCGAGGTTCTGCTGCAACAGGTCGAGAAAGTGCGCGCGCTGGTCCTGGCTGATGTAGGCGCTGAAGGTCTGGCGGGCATCGGCTTCCAGCAGCAAGGTCGCCAGGGCATCGTGCACCGCCTCCAGGTTGCTGCACTGTCGCAGGGCTGGGTCATGGCCGGGCAGGTACAATGCCAACCCTGCGTGGCCGGCATCGATCAGCATGACTTCGTGCAGGGTGATGCCGAACAGCGCCAGCTGCCAGCACTTCACCTCGCCACCTTGCAGCAGTTGCTCGACCTGATCACGCGTACTGCCGTCGATCAGGTGCCGCAGGTAGGCAAGGTCGGCGGCCAGGCGCAGGCGGCCTTTCTGCACCTTGATGGCCAACGCTCGGGTGGTAGGTTGGGCGAAGTGTTGTTCAAGGTGGTGCTGGTATGCACCCCCCAGGTCCAGTTCACGGCACAACGTGGCAAAGGTGGCGGCGGGCAGCGGCAGGCGCTCCACCCGGTAGCGCTCGGACTTCAGCGGAAAGTGGGCCACGGGTACCTGCATGCCCAATGTGACCGAACCTTGTACCTCGACCTCTGTCACCTGGATGTTGCCGCTCAAGGCAATGGCACTCTCGGCGGTGAACACCTCGTCGTCGGCGAAATTCTGCAGGGCGGCCTGGAGCAAGTCATGCCGCTGGTGACGATAGAGATAGCGCATGCCGCCCCAATGCCAGGTGCGTTCGACCCGCAGCAACTCGGCGCTGCGCAGGGCGTGAATGCCATGTTGGGCAAGGCGGCCCTGCAGCAATGGCTCAGCGAATTCAGTGATCTGTTTCAGGCTTTTCAGTGAGTGGGCCAAGGCTGCTTGCGCGTGGAGCAGGCGCGTGCTGCTGGCGTGCACGGCCTGGCGCAGGTCTGGGGGTGAATTGGCGAACCAGTCCTGTGCCTGCCACGGGGCGACCTGGGTACGCGGCAAGGTGGCCCACTGTTCTGGCGTTGCCTGGCGGGCCCACTGCGGTAGTTGCGCTTCGAGCACGGTTTGATGAGGGTTGTTGGCGGGCACGGCGATGCTCCTTCTCGGTAAAGAAGGCATCAAACGTTATTTCTTGCTGGCCAAGTGGTAACGGGATAACGCGGGAGCGCAGGCTCACGGCGCGTGTTCAGCGGATGCGCTGTTCAGGCAGGAAATTGACGCCATGAAACGCTGCAGCAGCCGGAACAGGTGTCAGAAAATGCAATCAAAGCGTTGCTTGCGATACGGTTCAGCTACACCTTAAATTTTTATTCGATAGCACACTTTCTGGGTAAAACGCGCCTATCCCTGACCAGCCGTTGCTGAACAGTTGTCCTGTCCCGATAGACCAAGAGCACATCGAAGGACGTCGAAGAAGAAATGAAAGCGACCTTGACGGCTTTGGCGCGTAAACACTTGTCGCCCTCGATACGCTACGAAATCAGACACCTGGCCAGCAAACTGCGTGAAGGACTGGCGCGTGCCTGCTTCTGGCGCTGGGAAGTGGCCAGGTTCCGCTTGCAGCAGGAAAGCCCCTACGAGATTGTCTACGTCGGGCGCAAGCAGCAGAGGGAAATGGCCAAGCTGCTGATCGCCGGCAAGGGCCAGGCCAGCACGGCAATCATCGACAGCGCCAGCGCGACCACGGCAGCCGACCACCGGGTGGTGGTCAGCGAAATGCCGACGGCGGGGGCGTTGTCGGTGCCGCATTACCTGAGCGCCGTGGTGCCGCTGGGCCGTCCGCTGGAGGACATCACGGCGCGCTACGACAGCGAGCTCAGACGCAGCATCCGCAAGCATCGCCCGCTGTACCGTATGCGCCAGGCCCTGACGGACGAGGAGATCGCCATGGCCGACCGCGACCTTCTGCGCCCCTATGCCAGCGCCAGGCAGGGGATCCATGCCGCCCAGTTCCCCACGCCGGAAGTGTTCCGCATTGCCAGGAGCGCCGGTCGGCTCGACCTGATCACATTGAACGACGAAGTGATTGGCTGCCACCTGGGCTGTGAAGTGGTGCGTGGCGGCAAGCGTTATTGGAGCACGTTGCGTTTCGGCTATTGCGAGGCGGTGTTTGCCGATGCGCGCAGGTTGCGCGAGGTGAACTCGATCACCACCTTCATGGCGCTGGAATGGGCCCTGGAGAAGGGCTTCGATTACTACGACATTGGCCTTTGCCTGGCGCGCCCGGACGACGGGTTGCTGAAATGGAAGCGCCGCCGCGGCGGCGATATCGATTCGCTTGGCAACCATGCCTGTCTGTTTGTTCGCTTACCCAGGACCGGCACCGCGAAGTTCCTCTGGGACACCCCGATGTTCGCCATCGAAGGCGACAAGCTCACGCTGCATCTGGGGTTGCCCGAAGGCCCGAGTGACGCGGAAGTCGCCAGCCGCTACCAGGAAATGGTGTTTGGCGGCCTGCACAAGATCTACCTCTACGGCCGCAGCGGTGCAGGCGAGCCATTCATGGAGAGCTTACGCAGCCGCTACGCCAGCCTGCAGTCACCGCCCAGCATGGAGCGGATCATGTGCAGTTGAAGGGCTGCCAGGGAGACGTTGATGTGGCGTGCAACGCCAGGTCGCGTCTTGTCAGCAAGGGAGGACGCCTCATGGGCAGCGACATCTCGCAGTGCAGTGCATCACCGCCCGCCAGGCAGCACACCTGGACCTTGGCCGCCTACCAGTACATGTTGCGCAAACGGCTGGGCAGGTGCAGCGTCATCGACCTGAAGAGCGTCGCCGCCAACAGCTGGGACATCGCGCCCGGTGAAGTCACGCTCTCGCCCCCGGCCATTTACCTGCCAGGCCAACTGGAGCGGGTGACCGGGTGGGAAGGCCAGCGGTTCTATCCGTACGTGCACCCGGGGCCGACCATGCGCGGCGGCATCAGCATGCAGCAGGGGCCGACCCGCGGCTACCTGATCAAGGATGTATGGCTGGTAGAAGGGGCACTGTACAAGGGCAATGCCAGCCACTGGCTGTCGCTGAAGCCCAGCACTTTCCCGACCATCAGCGTGGACCACGAAGTTGATCGCGCGGCAATCTACTGCACGCAGAACGGTAATACCTGGTTCGGCAACTGGCTGACGGAAGATTGCCCGACCTACGCGTTGGCCTGCAACGAGGGCATACCGGTGACCACGGCACCTTCGGCCAGATTCCCGCTGTATCCGCAGGTGCCGGCCTATGAAGACTGGCTGGAGATGAGGCCGCTGCGCTTGCGCAGTGCGTTCTTCCGGGAACTGGTGCTGTTCGATGACCAGGCCAACAACCGCAACCGGCATGCCCGTTACCGGGCCATGGCCGACAAGTTGCTGGCGCATGTGGCACATGCCCCGCACCCTGGTGTGTTTGTGCTGCGGGGCGGGGAGGGCGACCGGCGGCTGTTGCGCAACGAACTGGCGCTGGCCGAGCACCTGCGCGCGACCCGCGGCTTTCGCATCGTCAACCCGGCGCAGGCCGACGTCGCGAGCATCGTGGCGGCCTGTGCAGGTGCGCGCGTGGTCATCGGCGTCGAAGGCAGCCAGCTGGCACACGGGGTCAATGTATTGCCGCCGGGTGGCTGCCTGCTGGCCTTGCAACCGCCCAACCGCTTTGTCAGCTACTACAAGTACCTGACGGATCGTGACCACCAGCATTTTGCCTTTGTGGTGGGGAGGCCGGACGGCGATGGCTTCACGGTCGATATCGGCGAAGTGGAACGGACGCTGGACCTGGTTGCACGACAGGCGTGTAGTATCCAGGGCCATGGCGCTGACAAGCGGAGCGAGGGATGATCGAAGTATCAAGGTTCTGGCGCGATCCGGCGTTGCCCTTCGTCGAAGCGCGACGGGTAGGGGATGGGCGCCAGGTGTGTTACGCCGCGCACTCCCATGAGAGCTTTTCCCTGGGGGTGATCACCGGTGGGCGCAGCACCTACCTCAACGGTGACCGGCAGCTCGAGGTGGCAGCGGGTACCACGGTGCTGATGAACCCAGGCGTGGTGCATGCCTGCAACCCCATTGCCGGGGAAGCATGGTCGTACCTGATGCTGTTCGTCGACATGCCCTGGTTGCAGGCGCAGGGGTTTGCCTTGCCGGCCCAGGCCTGGAGTCGCTCGGCGGAATTGTACCGGCGGCTGTTGCAGCTGTTTGCCGACCTGTTCGATGCCAGTGTGCCAGACCGCGAACGCCGCCTGGCGGCGCTGTTCGCCGCGTTGCCGGGCCTGCTCGGCGGCAACAGCGGGGTGGCCGAGGAGGGCAACCCGCGGTTGGCCGCCGCGGCTGCGTTCATCCGTGCCCATCGCAGCGACCCGCTGAGCCTGGAAGACATCTGCGCCGCCTGCGGTCTGTCACGCTCCTACCTGATCCGCGCATTCCGCCAGCGCTTCGGCCTGACGCCGCATGGCTACCTGCTCGACCAGCGCGTGCAACTGGCCAGGGCGCAATTGCGCCAGGGCCGGGCGATTGCCGAGGTAGCGCAGGAAGCCGGGTTTGCCGACCAGGCACACCTGCAGCGGGCGTTCAAGCAGCACCTGGCGGCCACCCCCGGGCATTACCGCAATGCCGCCCCTTGCTGGCCCTGAAACACCAGGTAGATCGCGCTGCCCACCAACAGCACGGCCAAGCCCCGGTTCAGCCGGCGCAGGTGCCGTGGGTTGCCCAGGTATTGCCGGACCACGCTGCCTGCCCACGCCCAGCTGGCCACTGAAAGGAAACAGATCGGCCCATAGATCCAGGCGAACAGCCACAGCAGCTGCTGCTCACCGCCGGTGTAGGCACCAACCCCGGCCACCGCTGCCAGCCAGGCCTTGGGGTTGAGCCATTGCATCGCCGCGCCGTGCCACGCCGACGGGGCCTGCAGCGGATGGCTGCCAGCCAGTTGCCCATCGTCGGCTGCCAGCTTCCACGCCATGTACAGCAGGAACGCCACGCCGCCCCAGTGCAACAGCAGGCCCAGTAGTGGCCAGCGCAGCAGCAACTGGTGCAGGCCCAGGCCGACCAGCACCAGCAGCAGACAGAAGCCCAGCGTGGCGCCGGCCACATGGGCCAGGCTGGCACGCAGGCCATGGCGGGCACCGCTGCCCAGCGCGACGATGTTGACCGGGCCGGGGGAGATCGAAGCCGCCAGTGCGAAGGCGGCCATGGACAGGGACAGGCTCATGAGGAAATCCGTTTGGTTGAGAGAGGGCTTCATCCTCGGCTAATGACGGCCGCTGGTATTGAAGAAAAGTACCCAGCGCCGGGCCAGCGGTTTGCTACGGTGAGTGGCTACAGGTTTTGTAATAGTTTTGTGTTATCAAGATCAGCTGCTCAGCCGGTACGATCGTTTTCCCTATTTGCTATCAAGGTCCCTATGAGCACCTTCGCGGAGCCCCCCAGTCCCCGGCCTTCACGGTCTTTCTTTTCTCGTCCTCGTGACGTTGCCCAGATGAGTATCCGCTAATGGAATGGCTAGCCGACCCCACGGCCTGGCTGGGCCTGTTGACGCTTATCATCCTCGAGCTGGTGCTGGGCATCGACAACCTGGTGTTCATTGCCATCCTCGCCGACAAGCTGCCGCCGCATCAGCGCGACCGCGCGCGGGTGATTGGCCTGAGCCTGGCGCTGATCATGCGCCTGGGCCTGCTGGCCAGCATTTCCTGGATGGTCACCCTCACCACGCCGTTGTTCGAGGTGTTTGCCAAGAGCTTCTCCGGCCGGGACCTGATCATGCTGTTCGGTGGTGTGTTCCTGCTGTTCAAGGCCACCATGGAGTTGCATGAACGTCTGGAGGGCCATGTGGCCCAGGCCAGCGGCGCGGTGCGCCACGCCGCGTTCTGGCCGATCGTTGCGCAGATCGTGGTGCTCGACGCGGTGTTCTCGCTCGATGCGGTCATCACCGCAGTGGGCATGGTCGAACAGTTGTCGGTGATGATGATCGCGGTGGTCTTCTCGATCGGCATCATGATCGTTGCCAGCAAGCCGCTGACCCGCTTCGTCAACGCCCACCCCACGGTGATCATGCTGTGCCTGGGCTTCCTGATGATGATCGGCTTCAGCCTGACGGCCGAAGGCCTGGGCTTCCATATCCCGAAAGGCTACCTGTACGCGGCGATCGGCTTCTCCATCCTGATCGAACTGTTCAACCAGCTGGCCCGTGCCCGCCGCAAGCGCAGCCTGCAGCAGCACCGGCCGCTGCGCGAACGTACTGCGCATGCTGTGCTGCGCCTGCTGGGTGGTCGCCGGGTCGAGGCTGACGAGGTGGGTGAAGAGATCGCCGACCTGGTCGCCGGCGGCGAGGAGCAGGTGGTGTTCGACCGTCGCGAGCGGGTGATGATCAGTGGCGTGCTGAACCTCGCCGAGCGGCCGATCCGCACGGTGATGACGGCACGCACCGAGGTCGACGTGATCGACCTGGCGCAGCCGGCCGACGCCATTGCCCAGGCCCTGGCCAATTCGCCGTACTCGCGCCTGCCGTTGATCCGCGATGGGCGCGTGGACGAGCCACTGGGCTTCGTGCACAAGAAGGAACTGCTCAAGGAGCTGCTGGCGGGTAACCAGCCGGACCTGGAAGGTATGGCTCGGGCGCCATTGAACCTGCTGGAAAGCTTCAGCATCCTCAACGCCCTGGAACAGATGCGTGGCCAGTCCACCCACATTGCCTTCGTGGTCAACGAGTTCGGTGACTTTACCGGCTTGCTGACCATGACCGACATCCTCGAGTCGATCGCCGGTGAACTGCCCGATGCCAGCGAGGTTGAAGGGCCGGGCATCGTCGAGGAGGGTGAGGGCTTCGTCGTCAGCGGTGCGGTGAACCTGAGCCAGGTACAGGCACGCACGGGGTTCAGCGCCCGCGCCACCGAGGACTACCAGACCCTCGCGGGCCTGGTCATGAGCTTGCTGGACCGCCTGCCGGTGGTTGGCGACCGCCTGGCCTGGAACGGCTGGACGCTGGTCGTGGAGGCGGTTGAAGAGCGACGGGTGCGCCAGGTTCGGCTTACACCGAACGACGCCGTTGACGCAGCAGGTGCCTGAACCCTTCGAGGATCAGCACCAGCACCGCGGCCCAGATCGGCAGGTAGGTCAGCCACTGGTCCGGGCCGATGGTCTCGCCGAGCAGCAGCGCCACACCCACCAGCAGCACGGGTTCGACATAGCTGAGCAGGCCGAACAGGCTGAAGGGCAGCAAACGGCTGGCCAGCACATAGGCGATCAGCGCCGAGGCGCTGATTGCTCCGAGAATCGGGATCAGCGCATACAACCCGGGGTATGCCTGCAGGTCGGCCGTGGACAGCGGGCCCTGGATCACGAAATACAACGCCCACGGCAACAGCAGGCACATGTCGCACCACAGGCCACCGAGGTGGTCTGTGCGGCAACGCCGGCGCAACACGAAGTAGATCGGGTAGCCGATCGTCACCACCAGGGTTTCCCAGGCAAAACTGCCATGCTGGAACAGTTCGTGGCCTACGCCCAGCGCGGCACACGCCACGGCCACCTTTTGCAGGCGTGACAGCCGCTCGCCATAGACCAGCCGCCCGGTCAGGACCATGGCCAGCGGCAGCAGGAAGTAGCCCATCGACACTTCCAGGCTGCGCCCGTGCAGGGGCGCCCAGAGGAACAGCCACAGCTGCACCCCCATCAGCCACGATGTACCGAGCATGCCCAGCGCCAGCAGCGGCGTGCGTCTGACCCGGGCGAGCAGTTCGGCGACCCGTTTCCAGTCCTGCGAGACCAGCATGAACAGGGTGAGGCAAGGCAAGGTCAGCAGCGTGCGCCAGCCGAAGATTTCCTCGCCGTCCAGTGGAGTGAGCAGCGAGGTATAGAAGTACATCACGGCGAACAGACAGGACGCCATGACCGACGAGAGAATGCCTTTTGACACGAATGCCTCGAATTGGGAGTTGAGCGGCTGGATCAGCCGCGCATGATCTCAGGGGGCGCAGCTTGCGGCAACCGCGATGCGCTCGCATGTGCAGCCAACGCTTCGAGGAACGCCGCCGCCGGCATGGGCCTGGCGTACAGGTAGCCCTGCTGGAAGTCGACATCATGATGGGCCAGGTAGTCGCGCTGGGCTTCGGTCTCGACCCCCTCGGCGACAATCCCCAGGCCCAGCTTGGCCGACAGCTCGATGATGGTGTCGAGGATGTGCACCGACAGCGCGTCACCGCCGATCATGGCGACGAAACTCTGGTCGATCTTCAGGTAGTCGACCTTGAACTGGCGCAGGTAGTTGAGGCTGGACTGGCCGGTACCGAAGTCGTCGAGGGCGATTTTCACGCCCATGGCGTCCAGCTTCTCGAACAGTTCCAGGGTCACCGGCGTAGCCTCGATCAACTTGCGCTCGGTCAGCTCCAGGGTCAGCACCACCCGGCCAGGTGGGAAATGCTGGAGGAAGGTACGGCAGTCGTCCAGCAGGCTAAAGTCGCGGCAATGGTCGGCGGTGATGTTGATGCCGATATGAAAGCCGTCTTCCAGTAGCCCGGCATACGGCGCCAGGCTGTGGGCCGTGTGCGTCATCAGCGCGCGGGTCATGGCGACGATCTGCCCACTGTGTTCGGCGTAGGGGATGAACAGGTCGGGCCGCACCAGGCCTTCCTGCGGGTGATTCCAGCGCATCAGCACTTCGGCGCCGGCCCAACGGTAATCACCCTTGCGCACCACCGGCTGGAAGAATGGCAGGAATTCGTCGGCCTCCAGGGCCCGGCGCAGCTCGGCACGGGGCGAGGTGATGCGGCGTATCTGCCAGCGGCATACCAGGGCGGACACCGCACCCAGCACCAGCAGCAGGCCGAACAGGGCGGGGTAGTGGCTGCGCCATAGCTGGCCTGGCCTGTCGCTGCCATAACCTCCCTGCACGCTGAACGGGTAACGCGTCGAGCCCACCTGCACATTCGCCTTGGCGGCGGCGGGGGGCTGGCCCTTGTGCACGATGCCATCCTTGCCCAGCCAGGCATTGCCCACGCGGATCTGCAGCGTTTCGTCGGGGCCGATCAGGCGCAGCGCCGTGAGCAGGTGCTCACCATCGACCGTGCTGATCGCGCCCTGGTCATTGTCGCTGGCCCGATAGACCAGCAGTGGATGGCCCGGGGTGACCGAGTTGCCATCCATCAGCCACAGCTTGCCGTCGGCATAGTCGCCAGCGTTGACTGGCTCGTCGAAGTCGCCGAACAACGAGGTGCAATAAAGGGTGTTATGCCGGAACAGGTTGGTCGAGCGGACGAAGGCGTTGCGCGTGACCTCGGCGCGCAATCTGAGTTTGACCTGCTCGCACGGGCTGCCGGCAAGCGGCAGCAGGGAGTCGGCAGCACTGGACAGGTTGTCGAGAATACGTTCGACATGCGCCACCACCTGGCGAGTGGTGGCTTGGCTGCTGGCCTGCATTTCGCGTTCGATCTGCCAGTTCATCACGGCCAGGCCGCACACCACCGGCAGCACGCCGACGACCCAGGGCAGCAGGGTGCGCCAGGTCAGGCCGGCGCGGCGTTTGGCTGTAAGGGGCATGCTGGCTGATCTGCAAGAATAAAACCAGAGGATAGCCGTTTGTCGGCAGGCGTGAGCAACTAAAAACGCGACAAACCAATTTACGCCCTGTAGAATCGATTTACGAATACAACAATAAGGTCCTTCAATGCCGAAGGATCAAGCCCGCCGAGAATGGGTCCATATGACATATCATGGGTTCAAGCTGATCATAGGTGACTTCCTCGCCCGCAGCGTGCGTGGAATCCCCTGCTCACCGCCGTTTCCGTCCGACATCCCACGCAATCATTAATTTTTCGCTGCAGATGAGGACACGAACATGGCTGATATCTTCGACAATCCAATGGGCCTGATGGGCTTCGAATTCATCGAGCTGGCTTCGCCGGCGCCTGGCGTACTCGAGCCGGTATTCCAGATGCTGGGCTTCACCAAGGTGGCTACCCACCGTTCCAAGGATGTGCACCTGTATCGCCAGGGCGGCATCAACCTGATCCTGAACAACGAACCCAAGAGCATCGCCTCGTACTTCGCCGCCGAACATGGCCCATCGGTGTGTGGCATGGCGTTCCGCGTGCGCAACGCCCATGAGGCCTATGCCCGTGCCCTGGAGCTGGGCGCCCAGCCAGTGGAAATCGAAACCGGCCCGATGGAGCTGCGCCTGCCGGCCATCAAGGGTATCGGCGGAGCACCGTTGTACCTGATCGACCGCTTCGAAGAGGGCAGCTCGATCTACGATATCGACTTCAAGTTCATCGAAGGCGTGGACCGTAACCCGGTGGGTGCCGGCCTGAAGATCATCGATCACCTCACCCACAACGTTTATCGTGGGCGCATGGCGTACTGGGCCGGCTTCTACGAGAAACTGTTCAACTTCCGCGAGATTCGCTACTTCGACATCAAGGGCGAATACACCGGCCTGACGTCGAAGGCCATGACCGCACCGGATGGCATGATCCGTATCCCCCTCAACGAAGAGTCTTCGAAGGGCGCCGGGCAGATCGAAGAGTTCCTGATGCAGTTCAACGGCGAAGGCATCCAGCACGTGGCCTTCCTCACCGATGACCTGCTCAAGACCTGGGATGCCCTGAAAGGCCTTGGCATGCGCTTCATGACGGCACCGCCGCAAACCTACTACGAAATGCTCGAAGAGCGCCTGCCTGGCCATGGCGAGCCAGTCGATGAACTGAAGGCACGGGGCATTTTGCTCGATGGTGCCTCGCAACCTGGTGACAAGCGCCTGCTGTTGCAGATCTTCTCGGAAACGCTGCTCGGCCCGGTGTTCTTCGAGTTCATCCAGCGCAAGGGGGATGATGGTTTCGGCGAGGGCAACTTCAAGGCGCTGTTCGAATCCATCGAACGTGACCAGGTACGCCGTGGTGTGCTGAGCACCGACTGATAGCTCGAGGGGTACCGCCGTCATGGATCGATGGCGGCGGTATCTGCCTTTCTCTTGCGGTTTTTGGCCAGGCCCAGGTATGTAATGAACATGCTGGCGACCCCGACCAGTACCAGCGAAGGGAGTACCTGATGCAGGGAAAGGCGGAACTCCTGCGCGGTATACCCTTTGGCGTAGCCTCCGATCACCACGTAGCCATATTTTTCCGATACTGCTCGCTGGTTGTATTCGACTTGCGAAGGACGTTGTGGGTCGCGGCTGTCGCCGTCGCTCCAGATGTACTGGTCGTTGAATTCCAGCAGCAAGGTCAGGCCGTCCTGAAAGGCGCGCAGTTCGTCGCGCAACAGTCGACCATAGGCGGTTGCGATGACACCGGGATCGCTGTGCGGTTTCTGGATCTTGATAATCGCCGCGTTGGGCGACGAAGGGGCGTCGAATGCCAGCTTCGCCTGCCGTCCGGACTCGGAGAAGGCAGAGAGATACTCCAACGGGTCCATGTCGGTCGCACAATACGCTTGTTGCCCGCGGGTCAGCGCCAATGAACGAAGGTGCGGGCTGCTGGCGACGCTCTGGTCCAGCGCATCCAGCACAACGGTACAGGGTTTGCCGGCCAGCGGCAGGATTGTTTCCAGGCTGGCCTCCATGCGGCCCAATGCCTGGTCGATACTGAAAACCGCCTCCTGAACGGAAATCTGGGCGTTCTCTTCAAGTTTCCTTTCCAGTTGATAATCCATCATCAGCAACCCGGATAGCACGGGTATGACGCCGATGGCCAGAATCAGCAACAGTTTTCGCCAATTGATAGTGTGAATCATGATAGTTGCCATAGGCGTGCCGCTCCGTTGACCCTTGCTGTTCGGGGTGAACAGGTCAGCATCGATCCTATGTGCTTGATGACAGGCCGGCTGTAGGCGACAAGTGTTGCAGCTTTACAGAAAAGCCGAAGCCCGTTGTCAGCTTCAACTCTGCTTCAGTTTCGCCAACACCTTCTCGGCCAGCAGGGCGGTGGAGGCCGGATTCTGCCCGGTAATCAGCCGATCATCGGCTACCACGTAGGGCATCCACGGGTCCTCATGCTTGCTGTAGTGGCCGCCGCGCGCACCCAGCTCGTTCTCCGTCAGGAACGGGACCACCTTGTCCAGCTCGGCGAGCTTTTCCTCGGTGTTGGAGAAGCCGGTTACCTTGCGCTCCTTCAGCAACAGGCTGTGGTCGCTGAGCTTGATGTTCAGCAGGCCGACAACACCATGGCAGACTGCAGCGACAATGCCGCCGTTCTCATATACCTGGCGCGCCAGTTCCTGCAGCGGCTGGTTATCGGCAAAGTCGTACATCACCCCATGGCCGCCGGTGTAGTAGATGACGCTGTACTCGGTGGCCTTCACCCGGCCAGGGCTCAAGGTACTGCCCAGGCGCGACATGAAACGTTTGTCGTCATACCACTGCCAGTCCAGGTCGGGGGCCATTGGCAGGCTGTGCGGGTCGACGGGGACGTAGCCGCCCAGCGGGCTGACATAATCGACCTTGTAGCCGGCTCTTTCGACTTTCTCGACAAAGTGCACGGCTTCCCCCAGCCACAATCCGGTTGCCCGCTTGAGGGTCGGATACTTGGCCGTATTGGTCAGCACCACCAGCATTTTCTTGCTCATGACCACGCTCCCGTCGGCAACCTGAGTGGGCCGTTGTTCCCTGGCCCAGGGGAAACCTAATGAGCATAGCCGTCCTGTGCACGTACGCCATAGCAGCTGGTGCGCGCTGTGCTACCTTGAACGAAAACCATGGTGCAGCCCTGAGCACAGCGGGAGTAAGAATAATTGGTCGCAAACGCTACGCCGCACGAACCTGCGTCGCAGGTCACCCTGCAACCGCCTGTTGCGCCGTTGGCCGAAACGATGGCCGAGCGGATTTCGCAGTTCGATTGGGGGCGTACTGCGCTTGGGCCCTGGCCGCGCTGGCCGGCATCGCTGCGTATCGCCGTCGACATGATGCATGTGTCACCGTTCCCGTGTGCCGTGGTCTGGGGGCCGGATCTCAACGTGGTCCACAATGATGCCTATCGGACGCTGCGGCCTGTTGCCCCGGATGCGTTGGGCATGGCCTTCGATGCATTGTGGAGCGACGTCTGGCCGCACATGGGGCCCTGGGTGTTCAAGGCCCTGGAGGGGCGCTCGAGTTTTGTCGAGGACCCTCCGCTGCGTATTGCCCGCAATGCCGGTGCCGAGGCACTTTGGTGTGCGTTCGGCTATGCCCCGTTGCACGATGAACTGGGCAGCGTGGCGGGGTTCCTGCACACCGTGATCGAGACTGCCGCCGACGTCGAGGCCCACCGTCATTGGCGCGAACAGGCACGCAGTTTCGAATTGCAGATCGAACGGCATGTGGCTGAACGCGAGCAATTCTGGCAACTGTCGCGTGACGCGATGATGACCGTGACCCCCGAACTGAGGATGTGCGCCGCCAACCCCGCCTGGTACCGCATCCTGGGCTGGAGCGAGGAGCAAGTGCGCGATGCGCTGGTGCTGGACCTGGTGCATCCGGCCGACCGGGCAGAGGTGCAGGTGGCCGTCAGCGGCTTCCTGCAGTACCGCAACAGCGAGCAGATCGAGACCCGCCTGCGCCACCGCGACGGCCATTATCACTGGTTTCGCTGGAGCGCGCGTTTCGATGGCAGCCTGCTGACTGCGGTCGGCCGGGATATCACCGAAGACCGTGAGGAAGCCGCTCGTCAATCCGAAGCACTGATGCGCAACCACCAGCGCCTGGAGGTGGTTGGCCAGTTGGCCGGGGGCATGGGCCATGAAATGAACAATTTGCTGTCCGGTATCGGCGGTAGTCTGGAACTGTTGCAGCGCCGCTTCCAGGAAGGGCGCCTGGAACGGGTCGAGGCGTATGTGGAAGTGGCGCGCGATTCGGTGCAGCGTGCCATGGAGCTGACCCATCGCCTGCTGGCCTTTTCACGCCATCAGCCGCTGGCGCCGAAGCCGCTGGATTTCAACCGGCAGCTGCGCTTGAGTGAGCCGCTGCTGCTCAGGGCCCTGGGCGCAGAGATGTGCCTGCACTGGCAGCTGGATGTCACCCCGTGGGCGGTATGCCTCGATAGCGTCCAGCTCGAAAATGCCTTGATCAACCTCTGCACCAATGCGCGCGAAGCCTGTCTGGAGCGGGGCAATGTCACCGTGCGTAGCGTCAACAAGCGTCTGACGGCCTGGTTCCCTGACGAAAAGGGTTTACCGCCAGGCGACTATGTCGCCTTGCATGTCGAGGATGATGGTCATGGCATGGCGGCAGCGGACATTGCCAGGGCCTTTGAGCCGTTCTTCACTACCAAACCCATCGGGCGTGGGTCCGGGCTTGGCTTGTCGATGGTATATGGCTTCGTTGGCCAGTCGGGGGGCTATGCCTGGATCGAGTCGGCGCCGAACCAGGGCACCCGGGTCTCCATGCTGTTTCCAAGGTGCCGTGAGCCGATTCCCGAGGCGCCTCGGGTGGTAGAGCGCGCACAACGCATGTCACGCGGCGAGCGCCTGCTCCTGGTTGATGACGAGCTGGGTTTGCGCGCGGTCATGCGCGAGTACCTGGCCGAGCGTGGTTTCGACATCACCGAAGCTGGCGACGCCAATACCGCGCTGGAGCGCTTCCGCCATGATGGCCCGTTCGACCTGGTGATCACCGACATCGGCCTGCCGGGTGGTTTCAGTGGCCGACAAGTGGCCAAGGCCATGCGCATGCAGCTTCCGCGTCAGAGGATCCTGTTCATCACTGGCTATGCGGACCAGCGGATCGAGCCGCAGTTGCTTGAACAGCCCGGCACCGCATTGATGAACAAGCCGTTCCCGCTGGCGGACCTTGCGGACGAGGCAATGCGCCTGCTCGACGAGTGAACTGTTCAGGGCCGGCCGAGGATCTGGCTCACCAGCGCCTGCAGTTGCTGCAGCTCGAACGGCTTGCCCATCAAGTGCATGCCAGCCGCCAGGAAGCCGTCGCGGGCCATGGCTGTTTCCGCGTAACCGGTAATGAACAGTACCGGCAAGCGCGGGCGCAGGTTGCGGGCAATCTCGGCCAACTGCCGGCCGTTCATGCCGGGCAAGCCTATATCCGTGAGCAGCAGGTCAATGGGTTGGCTCGAGCGCAGCACCTTCAGGCCGTGACTGGCATCGGCGGCACTGTGGCAGGCGAAGCCATCTTCGCACAGGGCCTGGCACAGCAATTGGCGCACATCCGGGTCATCTTCGACCACCAGCACGTGACGGCCACCGCCATGCTGCACGGCTGGCATCGGCTCGTTCGATGCCTGGGCCTGGCCCAGGTGGCGCGGCAGGTACAGCTCCACCTGGGTCCCTCGGCCGATCTGGCTATGCAGGGTGACATGGCCGCGGGACTGCTTGCTGAAACCGTACACCATCGACAGGCCGAGGCCGATGCCCTGGCCGATCGCCTTGGTACTGAAGAACGGCTCGAACGCGTGCTCCAGCGTGCTCTGCGCCATGCCCTGGCCGTCATCGATGATACGCAAGCACACATAGTCACCGGCACACAAGGCACCGTCCATGGGATGCCCGGCAGCAATCGACTGGTTACTCGCCTCGATGCGCAAATGACCGCCACTGGGCATGGCTTCGCAAGCATTGAGCAGCAGGTTGTCGAGGGCTTCCTGTAATTGCGCGCCATCGGCTTCGACAGGCCATAAGCCCTGGGCAATATCCACTTGCAGGCTTACGGCCGGGTTCACGCACGCCATCAGGCGCTTCGCCTGCAGCAGGTCATGCAGGTCGATACGCTGGCTATGCAGTGATTGCCGCGAGGAGAAGGCCAGTAGCCGATGGGTCAGTTGGGCCGCGCGTGACACCGCCTCGCGGCCCATGCGCAGCATGCTGCCCAGGCCGTCGCTGCGGCCCTGCTGCAGGCGCCGGTCGATCAGTTCGAAACTGCCGCCGATGCTGGTGAGCAGGTTGTTGAAATCATGTGCGACTCCACCGGCGAGCTGGCCGATGGCTTCCATTTTACGCGCCTGGTAGCGGGCGAACTCGTCACGCTCCCGGGCCTCGCCGGGTATGCCCTGAGCTTGCAAGCGTAGCTGCAGATCAAGCAGCTGGTCGCGCACCCGGTATTGCCGGTGTCGGTTGCGCAGTGCGGATTGGGCCATCTGCAGCAGTTGGGCGTGTTCGAACGGTACCGCCAGCCGTATCAGATTGCCCTGCGGAAGGTGACACGCAGGCGTGACGCCATGAGCGCCCTGGGTGAGCAGCACAATGGGCAGGTCCGACCAGTTGGGTTGCTGGTCGAGGAACGCCTGCAGCAAGGGGCTCGGGCCTGGATCGAAGACCTGCTCGGCAATCAACGCCAGGCCTGCGCCTTCCGCCAGGCCAGCCTGCAGTTGGGCCAGGTCGAGTGCGCACAGGCTATCGATACCGGCGCCAGCCAGCTGCCGAGCGACATCGGTAGCTAAGGACGACGGCGCCAGGATCAAGGCACGTTCGTCCAACGCCAACGAACTGGCCAAAACGTTTCTCCCGTAAGGGTGGTCCGATATCCACTGGACCCTGGCCACGGCCTCCGGGTTCAACCCAGTTGCAACTTGCCCTACAGGCCCTGTTGCAACACCGGGTCGTCCGGGTTCTGCTGCTCCAGCTCCGCCAGCAGCACCTGCACGTTCTGCAACTGGCCGGTTTCTTTCCAGTACTGGATCAGCAACACCCGCGCGCGGCGATTGGCAGGTTGCCGGTTGATTACGGCTTCCAGCTGTTTTTGCGCCGCGTCGTACTGCTCCAGCTCATGCAGGGTCACCGCCAGGGTGTAGCGGTAGTCGGTGTTGTCCGGGTCCAGCTCGACAGCACGGGACAAGGCCAGCAGGGCGTATTCGCGCTGTTCATGGCGGTTGAGCCAGAGGCCTAGCTCGTACTGCAGGAATGCCGAGTCGGGGCTCAGTGCCAAGGCCTTGGCCAGGACCTGCCGCGAGGCATCGTGATGGCCCTGGCGTTCCAGCAGGCGGACCTGGGTCGCCAATGCGTCGAGGTTGCCGGGGGCGACCGCGAGGGCGCGCTGCAGGGCGGTGGCGGCGCGCGGGTAATCGTTTTCGTGCAGGTACAGGCGCGCCAGGTGTACTTGGGCGTCGGCATCCTCGGGTTGTTCCTCAAGGGCCTGTTGATACTGTTCGAGGGCGGTCTGCAAGGGGCCGAAATACAGGCCGATGGCGTCCGGGTCGAGGCCCAGCAGGGCATCCACGGTGGCAAAGCGCACGCTTTGCTCGTCGTCGTCCAGCAGCGGGCCGAGCACCAGGCTGCGCTGCGCCGCTGGCAGCAGGCGGCGGATGCTGGCAATGGCCGCTCGCCGTACCAGCGGGTCGCCGTGTTCGAGGTCCTGGCGGGCAAGTTTCAATGCCTGCGGCGAAGGATAGTTGGGCAATTCGGCGTACAAGGCGGCACGTCGAACCGCAGGCAGATCGTTGCGTTGCAGTTGCTGGTACAGCACCCGCGCAGCGCCGGGCTGGCCTTCGTGGGCCTGGCGCAAGGCCTTGGCATAGCTGTGTGCAGGCAAGGTTGGCGGGGTTGGCTGGTCGTCGCGCCACAGGTAGCCGAACAGGGCCGATACCAGGATCAACAGCAGCAGGGCGATCAGGTAGCGGTTGCGTCTGGGCATCGGACGATCCGTGGCGGCGGGAAGGGCAGAGCTTGGGGCAGGTGAGGGGTAAATGCAACCGGGTGGGGAGAGGCAAGTGTCTGGCTTGGGTTTTGCGGTGGGGCGGCGCTCGGCCTCACAGGCAACGCACATTCCATGGCGTACACCCCGCGCCCGATATACCTCCCGGACCATAAAAAAGCCCCGCGGGCCTTCGCCTGCGGGGCAAACGGTTGGGGGAGGTGCCAACCAAAGGAGTCGTTGAAACAGGTCGAATCAGCGGGCGCTGGCGACGGTCTCCGGTTGCCAGCCGCCGCCCAGGGCCTTGTAGATCGAGACGATGCCGCGGTACAGCTCGACCTCGCCCTGGGCTTGCGCATCTTCCGCACTGAGCCGCTCACGCTCGGCATCGAGCAGCACCAGGTAATCCACCGTACCTTCGCGGTAACGAATCGAAGCCAGCTCCGCTGCCTTGCGGCTGGCATCGCTCTGGCGCATCAGCGACAACAGCCGCTGCTGGGTCTTGTCGTAATCGCTGAAGGCGTTGGCCGATTCTTCCAGGGCCAGCAACACTTGCTGTTCATAGTTGGCCAGCGCCCCTTCGGCATCGGCCTTGGCACCGCGCAGGCGGGCCCGCACGCTGCCCAGGTCGAAGGCGGCCCAGGTGATGCTCGGGCCCAGTGCCCAGGCGTTGGCCGCCGAAGAACCGATCTGCGAGCCGCGGGCGGCAGTAAAGCCTAGGAAGCCGCTGAGACTGACGCGGGGGAACAGGTCGGCCGTGGCTACGCCGACATTGGCCGTGGCCGCCGCCAACTGGCGCTCGGCGCTACGGATGTCCGGGCGACGACGCAGCAGTTCTGCCGGGTCTCCCACCGGCAGAGCCTTGGCGATCGCCGGCAAGGCCTTGGGCGACAGGTCGACGCTGAGCGCTTCGGGGCGTTGGCCAAGCAAGGTGGCGATACGGTGCCGGGCGCGGGCCTGTTCCGCCTGCAGTTGCGGCACCGTCGCCTCGACCCCGGCCAGGCGCGCGTCGGCACGCACCACGTCGAGGTCATTGCCGACCCCGGCGTCACGCAGGGTTTCAGTGATGGCCCGCGATTCCTGTTGGGTCTTGAGGTTGGCCAGGGCAATTTTCTCGCGCAACTGCGCGCCGCGCAGCTGGCCGTAGGCATCGACCAGCTCGGCGATCAGGCTGACCTGCAACTGCTGCAGGTCGGCTGCAGCCACCGCTTCCTGGGCTTCGCTGGCCTCGATCTGGCGCTGGATGCGGCCGAACAGGTCAAGCTCCCAGGCCATGTCCAGGCCCAGGTCGTAGCGCTCGCTGTTCACCCGTTGCGTGGTCTGGCCGGGGATCTGGCCCTTGCCGATATCGCTGCTGGCGCGGCTGGTGACTACCGGGAACTGATCATTCTCGGCGTCTTCACGGATCGAGCGGGCCGATTTCAGCCGGGCGAAGGCCACGCGCAGGTCACGGTTGCCGTCCAGCGAAGCCTGCACCAACTGGTTCAGTACCGGGTCGTCGAACTGCTTCCACCACAGGCTTTCGAAGCGGCTACGGTCGTAGGCCTTGGCCTGTACGTCGCTGCTCAGCTGCGCGGGTTCGGTGGCCGGTGCCTGGTAGTCCGGGCCTACCGCGCAGGCCGCCAGGGCCAGCGCCAGCAGGCTCGGGGTCAAGGGTTTGAGCAGGTTCATGCATGGCTCTCCAGCGAGTGCACGCGTTCGGCCTTGCGGGCCTGGCGGCGTTCGACAAAACGGCGGATCAGGAAGAAGAACACCGGGGTCAGGAACAGGCCGAACACGGTCACGCCGATCATCCCCGAGAACACCGCCACACCCATGGCATGGCGCATTTCCGAGCCGGCACCGGAGGAGAACACCAGCGGTACCACACCCATGATGAAGGCAATCGAGGTCATCAGGATCGGCCGCAGGCGCAAGCGGCAGGCTTCCAGCACCGCGGCCAGCGGATCGAGGCCCTCGGCCTGCTTGTCCTTGGCGAACTCGACGATCAGGATCGCGTTCTTGCACGCCAGGCCGACCAGTACGATCAGGCCGATCTGGGTGAAGATGTTGTTGTCACCGCCGGAAATGATCACCCCGGTAATCGCCGACAGCAGGGTCATCGGCACGATCAGGATCACCGCCAGCGGCAGGCTCCAGCTTTCGTACTGGGCGGCCAGCACCAGGAACGCCAGCAGCACGCACAGCGGGAAGACGAACAGCGCGGTGTTGCCCGCCAGGATCTGCTGGTAGGTCAGGTCGGTCCACTCGAAGGTCATGCCGTTGGGCAATTCCGCTTTCAGCAGCTTTTCCATCGCCGCTTCCGCCTGGCCAGAGCTGTAGCCCGGGGCCGCAGCACCGTTGATTTCTGCGGTGATGAAGCCGTTGTAGTGCATGACCCGGTCCGGCCCGGAGGTGTCGCTGACCTTGAGGAAGGTCGCCAGCGGGATCATCTCGCCGAGGTTGTTGCGTACCTTCAGTTGGCCGATCTGTTCGGCGTCGAGGCGGAACTGCTGCTCAGCCTGGACGTTGACCTGGTAGGTGCGGCCAAAGCGGTTGAAGTCGTTGGTGTACAGCGAGCCCAGGTAGACCTGCAGGGTGTCGAAGATGTCGGTGATGGCTACGCCGTGGGTCTTGGCCTTTTCCCGGTCGATGGCGGCATCCACCTGCGGCACGTTGACCTGGTAGCTGGTGAACAGGCCCGCCAGCTCCGGTACGTTGCGGCTCTTGGCGATGATGTTCTGGGTTTCCTTGTACAGCGCTTCGTAGCCCAGGTTGCCGCGGTCCTCGATCTGCAGGCGGAAGCCGCCAATGGTGCCCAGGCCTTGCACCGGTGGTGGCGGGAAGATCGCGATGTAGGCGTCCTGGATATCGGCGAACTGGGCATTCAGCGCGGCGGCGATCGCGGCGGCCGACTGGCTCGGGTCCTTGCGCTCGTCAAACGGCTTGAGCGGGGTGAACACGATGCCGCTGTTGGGGCTGTTGGTGAAGCCGTTGATCGACAGGCCAGGGAAGGCTACCGAGTCGGCTACGCCAGGTTGCTTCAGGGCGATCTCGCTCATGCGCTTGATCACCGCCTCGGTGCGGTCGAGGCTGGCCGCGTCAGGCAATTGGGCGAACGCTACCAGGTACTGCTTGTCCTGCGCCGGCACGAAACCGGTCGGGGTGGACGAGAAGCCCAGGTAGGTCAGGCCCATCAGGCCGGCATACACGAACAGGGCGATACCGCTGGAGCGGATGACCCGGCGCACGCCACCGACGTAGCGGTTGGAAGCCCGGTCGAAGAAGCGGTTGAACGGCGCGAACAGCCAGCTGCCCAGCAGCTTTTCCAGGAACCGCGAGAAACGGTCCTTGGGCGCATGGTGGTCCTTGAGCAGCACGGCTGCCAGGGCCGGCGACAGGGTCAGCGAGTTGAAGGCCGAAATCACCGTGGAAATCGCGATGGTCAGGGCGAACTGCTTGTAGAACTGCCCGGTCAGGCCGGAAATGAACGCGGCAGGCACGAACACGGCGCACAGGACCAGGGCGGTGGCGATGATCGGGCCGGTCACCTCGCTCATGGCCTTTTGCGTGGCATCCAGCGGTTTCAGGCCCAGGCCGATGTTGCGCTCGACGTTTTCCACCACCACGATGGCGTCGTCGACCACGATACCGATGGCCAGGACCAGGCCGAACAATGACAGCGCGTTGAGCGAGAAGCCGAACAGGTGCATGACCGCGAAGGTACCGATCAGCGAGACCGGCACGGCCAGCAGCGGGATGATCGAGGCGCGCCAGGTCTGCAGGAACAGGATCACCACCAGTACCACCAGCACCAGCGCTTCGAACAGGGTGTGCACCACCGCTTCGATCGAGCCACGGACGAACACGGTCGGGTCATAGACGATGCTGTAGTCCATGCCTTCGGGGAAGTCCTTTTTCAGCTCGGCCATTTTTGCCCGCACTTCGTCGGAAATCTCGATGGCATTGGAGCCTGGGCGCTGGAAGATCGGGATGGCCACCGCCGGCTGGTTGTTCAGCAGCGAACGCAAGGCGTACTGGCTGGAGCCGAGCTCAACCCGGGCGATGTCCTTCAGGCGGGTGATTTCGCCATCGGCGCCGGCGCGGATGATGATGTTCTCGAACTCTTCCTCGTTGACCAGGCGGCCCTGGGTGTTGATCGACAGCTGGAAGCTGGTCGCACCCGGGGCGGGCGGCGCGCCCAGCTGGCCAGCAGCCACCTGGCGGTTCTGCTCGCGGATCGCTGCCACTACGTCGCTGGCCGTGAGGTTGCGTGAAGCGGTCTTGTTCGGGTCGAGCCACACGCGCAGCGAGTAGTCACCCATGCCGAACAGTTGCACGTCGCCCACGCCGCCCAGGCGCGCCAGCTCATCCTTGATGTTGAGGATGGCGTAGTTGGACAGGTAGAGCATGTCGTAGCGGTTGTCCGGCGAGGTCAGGTGCACGACCATGGTCAGGTCGGGCGAGGCCTTGTCGACGGTGATGCCGATGCGGGTCACTTCCTCGGGCAGCTTGGGCTGGGTACGGGTGACACGGTTCTGTACCTGCACCTGGGCATTGTCCAGGTCGGTGCCCAGGGCGAAGGTGATGGTCAGCGTCAGTTTGCCGTCAGCGGTGGACTGGGAAGACATGTACAGCATGTTCTCCACGCCGGTGATGGCCTGCTCCAGCGGTGCCGCGACGGTTTCGCCGATGACCTTGGGGTTGGCGCCGGGGAAGTTGGCACGTACCACCACGGTCGGCGGCACGACTTCGGGGTATTCACTGATCGGCAGCTGGAACAGCGAGATCGAGCCTGCGATCAGCAGCACCAGCGACAGCACCGCGGCGAAGATCGGCCGGGTAATGAAGAATTTCGAGAAGTTCATCGGTGTGGTCCCTTAACCGCGTGGCGCCGGGGCGCTGGCGACTTTCACGTTGTTGCCCGCCACCTTCGGCGTCGGGTTGCTGGCCTCCAGTGCCTGGCGCTGCTGGGCGAGGGCGGCGAGGGTCTGTTCGCTGGCCATCGGGGTCTCTTCCGGGGTGACCGGCGAACCTGGGCGGACGCGCTGCAGGCCCTTGACCACGATACGGTCGTCCTTGCCCAGGCCGCTGCGCACGATGCGCAGGCCTTCCAGCTTCGGCCCCAGCTCCACGGCGCGGTAGGCGGCCTTGTTGTCCTTGTCCATCACCAGCACGAACTTCTTGCCAAGGTCGGTGCCCACGGCTTCGTCATTGATCAGCACGGCTTGGTACTGGGCGCTGCCGACCAGCTTCAGGCGCGCGTACAGGCCCGGGGTGAACTGGCCGTCGCTGTTGTCGAACACTGCGCGACCACGGATGGTGCCGGTGCGCGGGTTGACCTGGTTGTCGACGAAGTTCATCTGGCCCAGGTGCGGGTTGCCGGTTTCGTTGGTCAGGCCCAGGTATACCGGGGTGCTCTGGCCACGCTGGCCTTCGCGGGCCAGCTGGGTGTACTTGAGGTACACGCGCTCGTCGGCGTCGAAGTAGGCGTAGACCTTGTCGGTAGACACCACGCTGGTCAGCGGGGTGACATCGGCAGTGACGATGTTGCCGGCAGTGAACTGGGCACGGCTGACCCGGCCGCTGATGGGCGCGGTGACGCGGGTGAAGCTGAGGTTGAGGCGCGCCAGGTCAAGCTGGGCCTGGATCGCATCAACCCCGGCGCGGGCTTCGGCGGCGGCGCTGCTGCGCGATTCGGCAAGCTCCGCGGAGATGGCGTTGCTGTCCCGCAGGCGCTCGCCGCGGCGCGCTTCGTTGGCACTGCGGATGGCAGTGGCCTTGGCCTGCTGCAGTTGCGCTTCGAGGCGGCGGACCTCGGCCTGGAACGGGCGTGGGTCGATCTGGAACAGCAGGTCGCCTTTCTTGACCTGGGCGCCTTCGGTGAATGCCACCAGGTCGATCTGGCCGGACACCCGCGGGCGTACTTCGACGGTTTCCGGGGCCTCGAGGCGGCCGGTGAACTCGTCCCATTCGTTGATCGGTTGCTCGATCACCTTGGCCACACTGACCTTCGGCGCGGTGGGAGCCTGCACAGCGTCGGGGGTTCGGCCGCAAGCGCTGATCACCACCACTGCCAGGGCAGCGAGGGGAAAGCGCAAGGGTTTGAGTGATTGTTCCATGGAGAACTCCGCCAATGTATTAGTAGTGGGCGGAGTGTGAGTGTCTTGCGCGCGAGGCACGAATCGAACGAGACGAAGGTTATTATCACGCTGAATGATATCTGCCGATGAATCATCGACGGCGGCCATGGCGCGGCTGCCAGGCCGCGTGCCAGGGCGCCCCGCTGCATGCAGACAGGGCGCCGGCGCCTGGGTGCATTAGCCGGGTTCAGCGCGGCCACTGCAACCTGAGGCAGCTGGCAAATCGGCGTCTCAACGCTGACTGTCGCCGGTGCCCTGGCGCCCGGTGCCTTCCGAGCCACTGCCATCCATTCCCGGCAAGTCGCGGTTGTCGTTCTGCTTCGCCGGCGGGCTGTCGGGGTCGTTGCCCTTGATGCGCGGGTCGGTGTCCCGTGGCATGGGCTTCTCGATCGGGTTGAGGGTGCTGTCCACGCCCGGTTTCGGGGCCGGGTTGTGCGGGTCGTCGGGGTAGGTGGGGCCGGTACCGGCCGCCAGGGCCAGCGGCGTAGCGAGCAGGGCGATCAGCAGGATGCTTGGACGGTGCATGGCAGGCTCCTTTGCTTCGGGTAGGGCTGATACTTCCTTTCGGCCCTACCCGAAACGTCAGGGTGCCATTACCCCGATCAACGGTTACACCACCAGTGACAGCAACAGGATGAAGATGATGCCGACGATCGACAGGATGGTCTCCATCATGCTCCAGGTCTTGAAGGTTTCCGCCACGGTCATGTTGAAGTACTGCTTCACCAGCCAGAAGCCGGCGTCATTGACATGCGACAGGATCAGCGAGCCGGCACCGGTGGCCAGCACCAGCAACTCACGGTTCACCCCCGGCACCAGGTCGATCACTGGCGCAACGATACCGGCGCCAGTGATGGTGGCGACCGTGGCAGAACCAGTAGCGATGCGGATTACCGCAGCCACCAGCCAGGCCAGCAGGATCGGCGAAATCTCGGCCTGCACGGCCATCTGCCCGATCACGTTGCCCACGCCGGTATCGACCAGCATCTGCTTGAAACCACCGCCGGCACCGACGATCAGCACGATCGCGGCGGTTGGTGCCAGGCTCTGGTCGAGCATCTTCATGATCTGCTGGCGGTTGAAGCCACGGGCCGCGCCGAAGGTATAGAAGGCCAGCAGCAGGGCTGCGAGCAGGGCGGTGATGGGGTGGCCGATCAGGTCCATCCACTGGCGCACGATGTGCTCGGCAGGCAGCACCACGTCGGCGAAGGTCTTCAGCAGCATCAGTACCACGGGCAGCAGCACGGTGACCAGGGTGATGGTGAAGCTCGGCAGGTTGCCCTGGTCGGATTCCTTGGCGATCTGGTCCATCAGTTCCTGCGACGGGCTGCCCGGGATGTAGCGGGCGATGAAGTTACCGAACAGCGGGCCGGCGATGATGGCGGTCGGCAGGGCCACGATCAGGCCATAGAAGATGGTCTTGCCGATGTCGGCATGGAAGATGCCGATGGCCAGCAGCGGGCCCGGGTGCGGCGGGACCAGGCCGTGCACCACCGACAGGCCGGCCAGCAGCGGAATGCCGATCTTGATCAGCGACACCCCGGAGCGCCGGGCAACGATGAACACCAGCGGGATCAGCAGCACGAAGCCGATCTCGAAGAACAGCGGGATGCCCACCAGGAAGGCGGCGAACATCATGGCCCAGTGCACGTTCTTCTTGCCGAAGGCGCGAATCAGCGTTTGCGCGATCTGGTCGGCGCCGCCGGAGTCGGCCATCAGCTTGCCAAGCATGGTGCCCAGGGCGAGCACGATGCCGACGAAGCCCAGCACGCCACCAAAACCGTCCTGGAACGATTTCATCACCTTGGCCACCGGCATGCCGGAGGTCAGGCCAAGGAAGCCGGCCGCGAGGGTCAGGGCGACGAAGGGGTGGACCTTGAAGTGGGTAATCAGCAGGATCAGCCCGACGATGGTAACCAGCGCGTCGAGCAGCAGGAAGGTATCAGTAGCCAGTCCGAACATGGTTTGAAGGCCTCGGTATTATCGTTGTTTTGGCGTAGATGTTTGAAACTTTGCCCGCAGGTACGGGTCGGGTAGCGCTGTCTTTGCCAGGCCGATGAAGCCGCCGGGTCAGGCGGTTTGTGCCAGGCTCCGCTCACCGCGCTGCTTTAGCCAGCTGTCCACCGCCTCGGCAAGGGCATCGACGGGCTGGGTTGCGTCAAGTGCCAGGGTCAGGGGTTCGCCACGGGGCGATTCGAGGGCGGCGAACTGGCTGTCGATGAGGCTTGCCGGCATGAAATGCCCAGGGCGGGCCAGCACGCGTTTTTCCGCCTCGGCGGGCGACAGTTCGAGGAACACGAACACCAGCCCGGGCATGGCCTGGCGCAGGGTTTCGCGGTAGCGGCGCTTGAGCGCCGAGCAGGTCAGGATCGGCCGCTCGCCCGCCTGGGTGGTCGCCTGCAGTTCCTGGCCGAGGCGCACCAGCCAGCCGGCACGGTCACTGTCGTCCAGGGGAATGCCAGCGCTCATCTTGCGGATATTTTCGGCAGGGTGGAAAGCGTCGCCTTCGATCAGGCGGCCACCGCTTCGGGCGGCGATGGCAGCACCGATGCAGCTTTTGCCGCAACCGGCCACGCCCATCACCACGATGGCAGACAGGGGAGAATTCATCAGTACCTCCTGCGGGTGAGATAGCGCTGTCTCGTCGTCGACGAACAGTCACCTCCCCGGTGTTATTGATCTTGTCCTTACGCAGTATGGACGCCTGGCGGCGAGCCGATGATGGCTGCGACCAAAGATTACATTGCCTGCATCCTGAGACAGCGCTACCTTAGTGGCCGTTCCCCTTCCTTGCAAGTAGTAAAATTACAACATTCATGTCCCGCACCGGCTCCCGTACCACAGGTCGTCCTACTCTGGCAGAAGTTGCCAGGCATTCCGGGGTTTCCCCGATTACCGCATCGCGCGCCCTGCGTGGTGTCAGCACGGTTGCCCCGGAGCTGGTGGAAAAGGTCCTTGCCGCAGCGGCGAGCCTGGGCTATGTGGCGAACCCGGCAGCCCGTGCCCTGGCCTCGGCCCGCAGCCAGTCAGTAGTGGTATTGATCCCGTCGTTGTCCAACCAGCTGTTCATCGACACCCTGGAAGCCATCCACGATGTCATGCGCCCGCGTGGCTTGGAGGTGCTGATCGGCAACTACCACTATGACTTGGCCGAGGAAGAAAACCTGATCCGCAATTACCTGGCCTACCAGCCTTGCGGCATGTTGCTGACCGGTTTCGAGCGCAGCGAGGCGTCGCGGCAGATGCTGGCGGCCAGCGGTGTGCCTTGTGTGCACATGATGGAACTGAACGGCGATGCCGGGGCTTTGTCGGTCGGTTTTTCCCAGCAGCAGGCCGGCCGCGCTGCGGCGCGCCATTTGATCGAGCGCGGGCGCAAGCGCCTGGCGTTCATTGCTGCGCAGCTCGACCCACGGGTGATGCAGCGCGCCGAGGGCTTCCGCCAGGCGCTGGCCGAGGCCGGCTTGCAGGCGGCCGAGCTGGAGGTGCTGGCGCCGGAACCGTCTTCCATCGCCCTCGGTAGCGCGCTGTTCAGCCAGTTGCTGCAACAGGCGCCGGATGTCGACGGCATCTTCTTCTGCAACGACGACCTGGCCCAGGGCGCGGTGCTGCAGGCATTGCGCCAGGGGGTCGAAGTACCCGGTCAGGTGGCGATGGTCGGTTTCAACGACCTGCCGGCTTCGGCGCACATGGTGCCGCGGCTGACCTCGATTCGCACGCCCAGGGCCGCCGTGGGACGCGGTGCGGCACAGGCGCTGCTGGCGTTGCTGGATGGCAAGCGGGTGGCGAACGCCCAGCAGGACCTCGGCTTCGAACTGATGGTGCGGGAAAGTTCCTGATCTGCCTCTGGCCAAGTGCCGCGTTCGGTAACGCGGCTATTGCCTGTACACGCTGATAGCACTGTGCTTGCATGGCCCCGACGGCGATCTATGCTCAGGACACCGCGCATACAGGAGGCCGTCGCCATGTTCGATTTTCATCGCCAATCCGATCTGGTCGAGATCCAGCGCAGCCATCAGGCGTTGGCCGGTTTGCAGGCCAAGCTGGCGGCGATCAGCCGCGCCATGGCCATGATCGAATTCGCTCCCGACGGCACCATCCTCGACGCCAACGAGCGTTTCTGCCAGGCCATGGGCTACAGCGCCGACGAATTGCGTGGCAAGCACCACCGGCTGTTCTGCGACCCTGACTACGCAAAAAGCGCTGAATACCAGCAATTGTGGCGTGAACTGGGGCAGGGCAAAGCCATCAGCGGTACCTTCGAGCGCATCGACAAGGCGGGCCGCGAGGTTTGGCTGGAGGCCAGCTACATGCCGGTACTGGACGAGCAGCAGCAGGTCAGCAGCGTGATCAAGGTCGCGGCCGATATCAGCCAGCGGGTGGTCGAGGAACACGAAAGCGAAAGCTTGCTCAAGGCTATCAGCCGGTCGATGGCGGTGATCGAGTTCACCCCGCAAGGCCGGGTGATCACGGCCAACCAGAACTTTCTCGACACCATGGGCTATCGCCTGGAAGAGGTGGTCGGCCGCCATCACGGGCTGTTCTGCCTGGCGCAGGAGCGCGAGTCGGCGGGCTACCGCGAGTTCTGGGCGTCGCTCAACCGCGGCGAATACCATTCGCATCGCTTCGAGCGCGTCGACAAGCACGGCCGGACGGTGTACCTGGAGGCCTCCTACAACCCGATCTTCGACAGCAAGGGCCGCTTGTACAAGGTCGTCAAGTTCGCCCGCGACATCACCCGCCAGGTCAGTACCCAGCAAAGCGCTGCCGATGCCGCCCATGCCAGCTCGGTGCAAACCGATGCCTGCGCACGCAAGGGCACCCAGGTGGTGCAGCAAGCCGTGCAGGTGATCGAACAGATTTCCCAGGAACTCAACGACGCCGCTCGCAGCATCGACGCGGTGAGCAAACAGTCGGATGTGATCGGCCAGATCGTGCTGACCATCCGCGGGATTGCCGACCAGACCAACCTGCTGGCGTTGAATGCGGCGATCGAGGCGGCCCGCGCCGGCGAGCACGGGCGCGGTTTCGCCGTGGTAGCCGACGAAGTGCGCAGCCTGGCGGCGCGGACCAGCAAGGCCACCCTGGACATTGTCGATGTGGTGCGGCAGAACCATGACCTTTCACTGTTGGCCGTGGCCAGCATGCAGTCCAGCCTGACCCGCACCGGGCATGGCGTGGCCCTGGCCAACGAGGCCGGCACGGTGATCATGGAAATTCAACAGGGTTCACGACACGTGGTGGATGCCATCAGCCAGATCAGTTCGTCGCTGCAATTGCACTGAGCGTATCGCCCAGTTCGCCTTGCAGGGCCTGTAAGCTGTGTTCCAGTTGCAGGCGTAGTTCCGCCGTTGGCAGGCCCTGGGCGTGGGCCTGTTCGATGGCTTCGCAGGCCTTGACCAGTGCGCGCATCCTGAGCATCTTCGCGCCGCCCTTGATCCGGTGGGCCAGGGCGCGCACTGCCTCGCTGGGGGCGTCTGGGCCCAGTGCGCGCAGTGCGGCCAGGTCTTCGCTGGTACTTTGCGACAGTTGTTCCAGCAAATGCCGCGTCAGTTGTTCATCGTCCTGGGTCAAATGGCGTAGCTCGCCGAGGTCGAAGCCGCTGGCGTGCTGGGCTGGCGGCGGTTGCCGGGGCTGGGCCTGGGGCAAATGGGTCTTGAGCGTACGCAGGCCGATCGGTTTGAACAGGCACTCGTCCATGCCGCTGGCCAGGCAGCGGGCACGCTCCTCGGCCTGGGCGTTGGCGGTCACTCCGAGAATTCGGCAAGGCGCCAGGCCGCGCTCGCCCTCGAGGCTGCGGATTCGACGGGTCAACTGATGGCCGTCCATGACCGGCATGCTGCAATCGGTAATCACCAGGTCGAAGTGCGCCGCCTGCCAGCGGGCCAAGGCGATTTCGCCGTTCTCGGCCAACGTCACGCTGTGCCCCAGGCTGTGCAGCTGGCGTTCCAGTAACAGCAGGTTGGCGGGGTAGTCGTCCACTACCAGTATGTTCAACGGGCCACTGCTGTCTTCCGATACTGGCGCATGTTGTTCGGCCGGGGTTGGGGCTGTGCAGGCGGGCAGTTGCAGGTTGACCTGCACCTTGGTGCCTACGCCTTCGACGCTTTGCAAGTTCAACGAACCGCCCATCAATTCGGCGAGGGTGCGGCTGATGACCAGGCCCAGGCCGGCCCCCTGGCGGGCCCGGGGGCCGTCGGCCTGGACGAAGGCATTGAACAGCCGGGCCTGGTCGGCAGGGCTGATGCCGATGCCGGTGTCGCGTACTGTCAGTTCCACCGTCAACGGGGCGGCGTCGGTGTCGGCGGCAAGCAGGCGCAGGCTGGCCTGGACCTCGCCGCGGTCGGTGAACTTGATGGCGTTGCTGATCAGGTTGGACAACACCTGCTTGAGGCGTAGCGGATCCGCCTCGACCCAGACCGACGCGTCAGGCAGCTCGCTGTACAGGTGCAGGCCTTTGGCGCGTGCGTTGCCTTCGAACACGCGGACGCTGGCCCGTACCAGCTCGACCAGGTTGGTGGGCACCGGCTGCAAAGTGATGTGCCCGGATTCGATGCGGGAAATGTCGAGAATATCGCCGATCAGCTCAAGCAGGCCGATTGCCGAATCATGCGCGGTCTGCAGCGTCTGGGTGTCGCAGTGGCCGCTGCGGCTGTCCTCCAGGGCCATCTCGAGCAAGCCGATCACCGCGTTCATCGGGGTCCGGATTTCATGGCTCATGGTGGCCAGGAAGGTACTTTTGGTCTGGCTGGCCTGCTCGGCGTCGTCCTTGGCCTGACGCAGTTGCTCCAGCAGGCCGCGGCTGAGTGCCAGCTGCGCTTGCAGGGCATGCTGGGCCTCGGTGCGCTGGTTGATCAGTTTGCGCAGGTAGCTGTTCCAGAACACCACCCCAGCCAGCAGCAAGGCCGACAGCACCAGTACCTGCAGGGCCAGGGTGCGATAGTCGCGCCAGGGGCTGTCGCTGACCAGGGTGCTGGTGCGCCAGCGGTTGATCAGCTGGTCCAGCTCGTCCGGGGGGATGCTCAGCAGGGCCTTGTCGAGGATCGCCTGCAGCTGTGGCTGGTCTGCGGCCACGGCAAAGGCAGCGACGGCTGGGTCGTCGTCGAGCACACTGGTGATGCGCAAGCGGTCCTTGAACACATGGCTGATGTAGTAGGCGGCATTGATATGGCTGCTCAAGGCGACGTCGGCGTCACCGTTGGCCACGGCTTCCATCAGGCCGAGCGGGTTATCCACTTCGACCAGCGTGGCTTGGGGATAGCGCCGCTGCAACATGGCCCGTTGCGGAGAGCCGCGTACCAAGGCAATGCGCTGGCCCTGCAGCGTGTTGGCCTGGGCGGGTGGCGCGGGTTCGTTGCGGGTGACCAAGACCCGCGGGCTGACCAGGTAGGGGCGGGTATAGCGCAGTTGTTTCGAACGGTCCGCGCCATAACCCAGGGCACCGATCATCTGTGCATCGCCGCGCATCAGGCGTTCGATCATTGTATGCGCCGAAGGGCTTTCGACCGGCTTGAAGCGCAACCCCGTGCGCAGCGATATCTGCTTGAGCAGATCGAGGGTGATGCCGCTGGGATGATTTTGCGGATCGTTGAAGGTCAGTGGTGCCAGCGAGGTATTGATCAGCACACTGACAGTGGGGTTGGCGGCGATCCAGGCTTCTTCCTCGGCGGTGAGGGCGGCGAGGTGGCGTTGCAGCAGCAGGCTGGTATTGCCGCTGCTCCAACGGCGCAGGATGTTCAGGCGCTCGCTTTCGCTGATGCGCGCCAGCGCCTCGTCGACCAACCGACGCAGGCGTGGGTTGTCGCTGGCCAGGGCGAAGGCAAACGCCCCGGGCGCGACCTGACAGAAGTGGTCGATCTTCAACAGGCCCTGGTAGCTCTTGCCAATCGTGAAATCGGTACTGATGGCATCGCCCAGGTAGGCATCGGCCTCACCCAGCTCGACGGCAGCCAGGCCCGCCAGGGTGGAGCGATACAGGCTCAATTGCGCCTTGGGGTAGAGGGCCCGGACAGTGCTGGCGGGCAGGTAGTGGTCGACCATGGCCAGGCGCAGGCCAGCAAGATCGGAGCCGCTCTTCAAACGTTGCCCTTCGCGGGTGACGATGACCGGCAGGTCATCAGCGTAGGGGGCGCTGAGGCTGAGTTGGGCATCGGCTGCCTCGAACGCGTTGGAACTGCCCAACAGGTCGATACGGCCATCGCGCAGCGCAGCGATGGCTTCGTGGCGGCTGTCAAAACGGCGCACTTCGATATCGACACCCAGCTGTTCGCCAATGATGCCTGCGTAATCGGCGCTGAGGCCTTCATAGTCACGTTGGCTGACATTGATTTCCAGCGGTGGATAGTCGGGCCGCGAACTGCCCAGCAGCAGGCGCTGGCGTTGCTGCAACCATTGCCGGTCGTCGCTGGAAAGTGCCATTGGCGCGGCCGCGCTGACCGAGCGGGCCAGCAACTGGCGGGGCTCGCTGCTGGCTAGCAGCGCACTGGAACTGGCCAGGGCGATGACCAGAAGGGCGCTTGCCAGCAGGCGTTTCATGGCGGGGCCACGCTCACTGGACGCTGTTGCGTTTGGCCAGGTCGACCATTTCCACCAGGGATTCGGTCTTGAGCTTTTCCATGATGCGGCCCCGGTAGGTGCTGATGGTCTTGGCACTGAGGTTCATGCAGGTGCCGATGTTCTTGTTGTTCTCGCCGCGCGCCAGGCGCCGCAGCACTTCCATTTCACGGTTGGAGAGGCTGGCCAGGCGCACCGGCTCGCTTTCCAGCGAGTTGCTGTTGACCGACATCTGCGGGAAGGTCGAGTAGCCCTTGACCAACGCCTTGAGGGCAAACAGCAATGCATCGTGGTCCTCTTCCTTGGTGACGAAGGCACCGATCCCGGCATCCAGGCAGCGCCGCACGTACAGGTCGGTCGCCTGCCCGGTCAGGACCATGACCTTGGGTACCGGCTCCAGGCATTGCAGGCGTTTGATCACTTCCATGCCATCCAGGCCGGGCAGGCCGATATCGAGAATGACCACATCCGGGCGCAGTTCGCGGGCGACCTGCGCCACTTCGCTGCCATTGCCGACCTCACCGACGACATCGAAGCGCTCGCGCTCGAGCATTATGCGCAAGGACAGCCGGACGATGGGATGGTCGTCAACGATCAGCACGGTTGTCATGAAGGAAACTCCTGTCGGGATGTGGTCCGCTTCCTGGAACACTCAGGAATACGTCTGAACAAGGGGGGTTATCGGAAGCGCTGCACGATACGACCATTCCCGAAGTTTGGTAATGCCGAGTATAGAAGTGTTGAAAGTCCCCGCGCTTGTTGTTGAAAATTCCTACAAATATGGGAAGCATCACCCTACCAAAGCGGTGATGCCCGTTTGTTGAGGCGGGTCAAGCGCAGGCAGAATGCGCCTTGTTCACCCGCAGAGTCGAGGCAGGGTTGTTGGCCAGCGCCTGGCCGACCCGCGTCGGGCGGGCCACCAGCTGGCCGGCGCAGTTCGGGCAACGCCCGTGGAAACGGGTTTCGGCACAGGTGCGGCAGAACGTGCATTCGAACGAGCAGATCAACGCATCGGGGCTGTCACCCGGCAGGTTGGCATCGCAGCACTCGCAGTTGGGGCGTAGATCCAGCATTGGCATGACTCCTGTTCGCAGGTAGGAACAAAGAGTCTGCTATGCCTGCGCCGGCCCTGGCAATGCTCAGTTCCCAGGGCGATACAGATGGGCGTGGCCGGCACGGTACAGGGCCGACTCGGCGAACGGTGTGTCGCCCAGGACATGCCCGACCAGGATCAGTGAGGTACGCCGAAAGTCCTTGGCTGCTACGCGCTCGACGATATCGCCCAAGGTGCCACGCACCCAATCCTGGTCTGGCCAGGTGGCGCGATGCACCACCGCCACCGGGCACTGTGCGCCGTAGTGCGGCAGCAGTTCATCGACAATGCGCGGCAGGTGCCGGACCCCCAGGTGAATCGCCAGCGTGCTGCCATGCCGCGCCAGGTCGGCCAGTTGCTCGCCGGGAGGCATTGGCGAGCTGTCGCCATAGCGGGTCAGGATGACCGTCTGGGCGACTTGTGGCAGGGTCAGTTCGCAGCCGAGCAGGGCGGCGCTGGCCGCTGTGGCAGTGACCCCGGGAACGATCTGGTAGTCGATGCCCAGCGCCTGCAGGTGGCGAATCTGCTCGCCGATCGCGCCGTACAGGCTGGGGTCGCCGCTGTGCACCCGGGCCACGTCCTGGCCTTGTTCGTGCGCGCTGCGCATGGCGGCGATGATTTGCTCCAGGTGCAGTTCGGCACTGTTGATCACGGTCTCGGCCTGATGGCCCTCGAGCACTGCGGCAGGGACCAGCGAACCGGCATAGATGATCACCGGGCACTGGCGGATCAGCCGTTGCCCCTTGACTGTGATCAGTTCCGGGTCGCCGGGGCCGGCGCCGATGAAATAGACCGTCATGGAAAGTCCTTGCAGAAAAGTGGCGGTGAAACCTTCAACAAGCCAGGGCGAGGGTCGCCGGGCCCAGTACCTGACGCGTCAGCAGCAACCTGGCGGTGCCACGTCGCTGGCTGGCCAACGCCAGGGCTGCGCTTTCTGCCACGCCCCAGCAGCCGCTGTGGGCATGGGCCGCAGCAGAGTGGTGGCTGAGCTGCGCCTGGTAGGCGTGTAGTTGCGCGGTAGGGTACAACACCAAGGGCACGGCGAGGCGTTCGGCCAGCTGTTGCAGGCCGGGTTCGTCGGCCTTCAGGTTGATGCTGGCGATGCCATGCAGGTCGGCCAGGGCCAGGCGCTGAGTGCTCAGGGCCTGGCGGAGCAACGCTTCCAAGGCCTCCGCCGGGCAACCCCGGCGGCAGCCGAAGCCGGCATAGAAGGGCGCCATCAGGCCTGCTTGGCGCGGCGGAACAGCCAGGCGCTGAGCAGGCCCAGGGCCAGCCAGAAGGCGGCGTTGGTCAGCCACGAGGCGAGCTTGAACTGGGTTTCCAGCGCTTCGGGAGCCAGGCTTTCATGCACCTCGGGCTGTGGCGCGCCAATCACATGCGGGACCACCAGCAGGGCAACGCCCAGCACTTTCAGCAGCCAGTGGCGGGCGAACACCAGCAAGGCCAGGCCCAGGGCGGTAGCGCTGGCCGTGCCGATCCACCAGGCCTGGCGTTGGCCCAGGTCGGCGGCAGCGGTGCCTGGCAGCTCCGGCGGCAAGCCCAGGGTCGGGGCCAGGCAGAACACGGCGAAACCGGCCAGGCCCCACAGTGCACCGGTGCCGATACGCCGCGGTTCGCGCAGGCTGTAAAGGGCGGCCAGGATCAGGGCAAAGCCGACGGCAACCACCAGGTTGCCGCCAGTAGTCGACAGCACGCGTTGCCAACCGTCTTCCGGCGACCAGGCTTCGGCACTGTGCTCATGGGCCGGCACTTCGCTGCCATGCTCGTGCTGAGCCGCTGGCGCCGACGTCTCGTAGGTTTCCGCCTCGAGAATCAGCGGGGCGACCCAGAAGCTTTGCAGCAGGGTCAGCAACAAGGCCGCTAGCAGCCCGCTGAAGCCCGCGGTACGGGCAATGCGCATGATCATCAGGCGTACTCAGTGGCAGGGGAAGGCGGCGCTGTGGCGGGTGTCGTGAGCGGCGTTGTGCACGGCCTCGATGTGTGAGAAACCGGCGAAGTACACCAGGCACAGGCCCAGCAGGCTGGCGCCGACGGCGATGACGACACGCTGGCTGAGCGTGACGGGAGTGGCAAGGCTGTGTGGCTTGGCGCTGGTGACAGGCATGACGCGTTCCTCTGCTGTTGGAAGCAACGGGCGAGCGCGGCAACCCCGGGCGTGACTGCCCAGGGAAATGCAACAGCGCCCGCCCACCGCGGGGTGTTCATGAACGCCAGGCCGGTCTCCGGGCTTGCGAGGAGGAGCCGGGCTCCTGGAAAGCATCGCCTTCCCATGCCCGACTACAGGGCACAGTGGTATTGACGCTTCGCTCGCTTACCGTTGCGGGGGCAGCACCGGCTTTGTCCGGCCCTGCTGGAGGGCCTGTGACGCACCGGTTTCCCGTTTCACCCCAAGGGGGCACCTGAACGCGAGGTGTAAGAAGACCATGGGCTGCGCCTGGCGTCAATTGTCAGATGCCTCTGGGGCAGGGAATTGATCGGCGCCAAGCGGGTGCCGCGAAGGCTCGCAAGGCCGCCCGCGGCAGTGTATGGCTGCTCACCCGCGCGCAAATGCCGCCAGCTTGTCGCCATCCAGGCGATAGCGTACCCACTCATCCTGCGCCTCGGCCCCCAGCGACCGGTAAAAGCCGATCGCCGGCTCGTTCCAGTCCAGTACGCTCCATTCGAGCCGCCCGCAGTGGTTGGCCACCGCTTCGCGGGCAATGTGCCGCAGCAGTTGCCGACCGGCACCGTCGCCGCGTTGTTCAGGGGTCACGTACAGGTCCTCGAGATAGATGCCGTTGCGCCCCAGCCAGGTCGAATAGCTGTAGAAATACACGGCAAAGCCAATTGCCCGGCCATCGCGCTCGCAGATCAGGCTGTGCACCGTGCTGCCTTCACCGAACAGGCTGTGCTCGATATCGGCAACGCTGGCGATGACCTCGTGACGGGCGCGTTCGTACTCGGCCAGCTCGGTGATGAAGGCCAGGATCTGCTCGGCATCGGTGCGTACGGCAGGGCGAATGGTGACGGTCATGGTGACGGCTTCCTTGGGCTCATGGTGGCGGTACAGTAATGTGTATCTGAATAATTTATCGGAACTGTACCCGTCGCGAAGAAGGCAACTCCGCTAGTGTGGCAGCACCGATGAAGAAAATGGAATGCCCGCCATGCTTGCCTCTGCCGACCTGCTGACCGCCTTTGTGCTGTTCGCCTTCGTATCCTCGATCACGCCAGGGCCCAATAACACCATGCTGCTGGCGTCGGGGGTGAACTTCGGTGTGCGCCGCTCGATTCCGCACGCGATGGGCATCAGTGTCGGTTTCATGCTGATGGTACTGGCCGTCGGCCTGGGCCTAGGCGAGGTGTTCAAGGCCTGGCCAATGCTGTACACGGTATTGCGCTACAGCGGCGCTGCCTACCTGCTGTACCTGGCGTGGAAGATTGCCACCTCCGGGCCGGTCGGCACGGCCTCGACCAGCGCCGGTAAACCGCTGGGGTTCTGGGGGGCTGCGGCATTTCAATGGGTCAACCCAAAGGCCTGGGTGATGGCGGTGGGGGCCATTACCACCTACACGCCGGCGCAGGGCTATGTGGCCAACGTGATCGTCATTGCCGCCTTGTTCGCCTTGGTCAACCTGCCCAGCGTGGGGGTGTGGGTGATGTTCGGCAGCGCCCTGCGCACACTGTTGCAGAACCCGCGCTGGCTGATGCTGTTCAATGTCCTGATGGCCTTGCTGCTGGTGATTTCACTGTACCCGCTGCTGTTTGTAGAATCGGCGTTTTCCTGACCCCGCGAGTACAGCAAGCCGATGCAGTTGATCCCCTGGTCCCATGAATGCACCGAAGGCTTCACCCTGCGGGGCTGGCGAAGCCCGGCCAGTGGCCGGCCGTTGCTGCACTTTTTGCACGGCAACGGCTTCTGCTGCCTGGCTTACCAGCCTTTGCTGCTGCGGTTGGGCGAGCATTTCGACCTGTGGCTGAGCGATGTCCAGGGCCATGGCGACAGCGACCATGGTGGGGCCTTTCGTGGCTGGAACCGTACCGCTGCGCTGGCGGTGGAGGCTTTCGCCGCCGGGCGGGGCGAGTATGGCGATGTACCACGGTATGCCGTGGGGCACAGCTTCGGGGGCGTGCTCACGGCCTTGATCCTGGCCAGTGAGCCGCAACTGTTCGGCCGTGCCGTGCTGCTTGATCCGGTGTTGTTCAGCCGGCGCATGCTCGGGGTAATGGGCGCGGCTGCATTGCTTGGCCTGCACCGGCGCCACGCGCTCGCACGCAAGGCCGCCAGCCGCCGTAGCCACTGGCCTGATCGAGAGACGGCGCTGGCTTCGCTACAGGGCCGCGGGATCTTCAAGGGATGGACCGATGCAGCGCTGCACGCCTATGTCGAGCATGCCATCGGTGACTGCGGTGAGGCGGTGGTACTCAAGTGCCGGCCCAGCCGCGAAGTGGAAATATTCAGTTCGTTCCCCCGTCGCCTCTGGGCCAGCCTGGCGGCGATCCGCACACCTACGCACGTCTTGTATGGCGAGGATACGTATCCCTTCGTGCCCCATTCGGTCAAGCGCCTGACCGCGCTCACCCCTCAGGTGAGCGGCAGGCAGGTTGCCGGTGGGCACTGCTTCATGCAGGAACATCCCGAGGCTTGTGCCGATGCCGTGCGGGCCTTCCTGCTGCAGCAGGCGGGATAGTTTTCCAGCCAGCATTGGCCAGGACGGCGTGGCTGATCTGGAGCATTGTTCGAGGTCGCAATACCCGGGGCATCCGATCCTCCACGCCCTGTTCTTCTGATTGTCCTTCATATGGAACGATGTATGCCATTTCAGCCAGCTACTGCCTGATTGGCATCGCTGGTAAGGTGATCGCAGCCAAGAGAGGAGCCTTCTCATGAAAAGCATACTGGGTATCCACCGCAGCCCTCACGCCCATTGGGTGGGTGATGGCTTCCCGGTGCGTAGCCTGTTCACCTACGACAATCTGGCCAGCAAGATCAGCCCGTTTCTGTTGCTGGATTATGCCGGCCCTCATCCGTTCACGCCGACCAACGCGCGGCGCGGCGTCGGCCAGCATCCGCACCGCGGCTTCGAGACCGTGACCATCGTCTACCAGGGCGAACTGGAGCACCGTGACTCCACGGGTGCGGGTGGCTTGATCGGCCCCGGTGACGTGCAATGGATGACCGCTGCCAACGGCATCATCCATGAGGAGTTCCATTCCCCAGGCTTTGCCCGCAGTGGCGGCATGCTGGAAATGGTCCAGCTGTGGGTCAACCTGCCGGCGCGGGACAAGCGTGCAGCGGCTGGCTACCAGACGCTGCTGGCCAAGGATATCCCGCTGGTCATGCTGGACGGCGAGGGCGGGAGCCTGCGGGTGATCGCGGGTGACTATCGCGGGCACTCGGGGCCGGCGCGGACCTTTACCGCCATGGATGTCTGGGACTTGCGCCTGAATGCCGGTGCCACCCTGCGCCTGCCGGTGGCCGCCGGGCGCAACGCGGCGCTGGTGGTGTTGCGCGGCAACGTGCGGGTCAACCATGAGCGCGAAGCTGGCCCGGCCAGCCTGGTGCTGCTTGACCGGTCGGGTGAAGACGTCGCCATCGAAGCGCTGGAGGGTGCCAGCGTACTGCTGCTCAGCGGTGAGCCGATCGATGAACCGATCGTGGGGTATGGCCCGTTCGTGATGAACAGCCAGGCGGAGATTGCCGAGTCGTTCGATGATTTCCATGCCGGACGGTTCGGGCAGATGCACGACGCCCGGAACACGACGGAACCGTGATTGAACGGCCTGTACCGGCTACGACGCCGGTACAGCTCGTGCATTTGCTGGCATGATGCAGCCATGGCCAAGCTCACTTCCCTGCACACGGTGCGCCGATCGCTGCCCGGCGCCAGCCACCAGACCCTGTGGCTACGCTACCGTGCCCCCTATCATTGGCCCTCGACCCTGGCCTTCCTCGCCGCCCGCTGTATCCCTGGCGTCGAGACCTGTCTGGGTGGCACCTACAGTCGCTCGATGGTGGCTGCGGGGCGGCATGCGGTTGTACACGCCACGCCTTCGGGTAACCAGTACCTGCGCATCCGTCTTGAAGGCGTTCCGGCCCGGGCGCTGCCAGGCCTGGTCGCCAGGCTGCGGCGGGTGTTCGACCTTGATGCCGAGCCTGCGCAGATCAATGCCGGGCTTGCCCACGATCCGCTGATGGCCCGCTTGCTGCAGCAGCGCCCAGGCCTGCGCGTGCCACAAGGTTGGGACGCCGGTGAGCAAGCCATGCGCACAGTGCTGGGCCAGCAGATCAGCGTGGCCGGGGCCATGACCCTGGCCGGGCGCCTGGTGCAACGCCACGGTGAAGCCCTGCGCCTGGTGGTACCAGGGTTGAGCCACGTTTTCCCGACACTGCCGGTATTGGCGGCCGCGCAGTTCGAAAACATGGGGATGCCACGTGCACGCGCAGCGACCCTGGGCACCCTGGCCAATGCCTTGCTCGCCGAACCTGGATTGCTGCGGCGTGGGCAGCCGCTTGATACGCTGCTGCGCGACCTGTGCCGGCTGAAAGGCATCGGCCCGTGGAGCGCGTCCTACCTGGCGCTGCGCCAGGCCGGCGCAGCCGATGCCTTGCCGTTGGGCGATGTGGCCTTGGCCAAGGCGTTGCGCAAGCTTGAAGGCGACCAGGCGAACCTGGCCGAACGGGCCCTGGCCTGGCGACCCTGGCGAGCCTATGCGGCTCAGCACCTATGGGCGTCCTTGGGGCCGGATGGGACCGCTCGTCGTTAAATCCGCCATTGGATCCGAACACCCGGCGCACACCGGCAATCTTCCACTAAGGTGCTAAAGGATTTCCGCATGACCATTGCCTCGGCGTTATGAATGCCTGCCCCGGCATGCGCAATATCAATTGGCACCGTGCCTGACAAAGGTGTACTCCACACAAACAGGCCATCCCACAGAGAGGGTCGTACCATGTCGTTGATAGGAGTTTCGATGCTGGAGATGCGGCAGATGATCGAGCAGGCCTGCCTGCCCGACCGCTGTGAAGTCAGCTGCCCGGACGGCGCCAACCTGACCATCCGCCTGGGTCAGGGCCAGAGTCTCGAAGAGGGCGTGACCCTGAGCGGGGTCCCGCTGCAAAGCCTTAACAGTTGCCGCGACCTGGTCAACCTGGTAGGGCAACTGCACGCGCTGCGTGACAGTCACCCCGCACCCCTCAAGGCGATTGCCTGAAGGGCGCCTTTGCGCTCCGGTCAGCCCAGGCTGGCCGGGCGCACATATTCCGGCATGAGGCCGTTGAACCAGAACAGGATCATCGCCACCAGGATGGTTACCAGCAGCAACAGGCCCACCCCCCACACGCAGGTGGCGAACAGCAAGGCCTGTTCTTTTTTCAGCCGCAGGAACGTCTGCAATCCGCCATACAGCAACACACTGGCATACGCCGACGCCGCCAAGAGCGCGACCACGGCCAGCCAGCGGATCGGCAGCAGGCCGACCACGCCGGCAAAGAACCATGGCGTGGCGCAGTAGGCGGCAAAGCCGATGCATTGGTTGAGGCTGGGCTGGGCATCGAAACCTCGCGACATCCAGCGAATCATCACCCCCATCAGCATGACCCCGACCACCGTGGTGCCGTAGAGCAAGGCGGCCAGTTGCGCGGCACTGCCCATGCTCAGGCGCACCCGCTCCCCGGCCGCCAGGCTCCAGCCGAACGTGGTGGTGCCAACGAACAGGCAGACGGCAGGGATCAACGCCAGGGCCAGCAGACGTGGCAGGTATTGCTGCGGGCGGTCTTCCTCGGCCCGGCGGATGTCCAGCCAGGCGTCGGCGGGGTGGGTGAAGAGCTTGAGCAACGGGCTGTTCATGGCATTCTCCGGCGGGCGTGGGCTCTTTTGTATGGAGACGCGCCGTGCCCGGCAGGTTCAGCCGGGTTGGCCACCGTTGATCGGCTTCACTGCAGTTCCAGCAGCAGGTTCAGGCCGCCGTCCCCGCATTTGCCCTGGTCGCGGACCACGCCGTGGTAGCTGCGCCCATCCCAGACAAACGCCACGCTGTGGGCACGCTCCACCTTGTCGGGCAATGGCGGGCAGATGTGCAGGCGCAGGCCTGGGCGGCCTTGCAGGTTGAGGGCGGCAATCTGGCATTGGCATTCCATGCTCTGCGCGACCGGGCCGAACAGGGTGTCGCGCACGTAATCGAGCTGCAGTGAGGCATTGGGCGCGCGGCAGGGCATTTTCATGGTCGCGCTGCTCCGGTGCAAAGGCGGCTGGCAGAGTACAGGTAGGGCATGGCGGGCTCCCGGCTGAAAAAGGCATGGCCTATCTTTTGAAGCTTGCCAGGCCAAGATGTTCAACCTGTTTCATGCGCGTTCATCCAGTTGCGCCGATGCTGCAGCCCAGGCCCGGTTCAGCGCCCGGCCTTGCGCAGGGTCAGGTTGATGCGCCGTTCACCCAGGCGCGGATGCACGCCAGGCTTGATCGGCAGCACGCCATGGAAGCGCAAGCGGTCTGCGCCACCCCAGACCAGTACATCGCCATGGCTCAGGGCGATGCGCCGGGGCTTGTCGGCGCGCTGCAAGCCACCGAACAGGAACACCGCCGGCAAGCCCAGGGACAGCGACACGATCGGCTGGCCGAAGTCCTGTTCATCGCGGTCCTGGTGCAGGCTGAGGCGGGTACCGGGGAGGTAATGATTGACCAGGCAGGCATCCGGCACGAAACCGTCGAAGCCGGCCACGGCCGCCGCGCGGTTGGCCAGGGCAAGCAATACCGGGGGCAGGGCAGGCCAGGGTTGGCCGCTGAGCGGGTCGCAGTGGCTGTAACGGTAACCCTGTTCATCGCTGACCCAACCCAGCGTGCCGCAGTTGGTGAGCGCTACAGCCATGCGCAGGCCACCCGGGGTGTACATGTGCCGGAACGGCGCGGCACGCAATACCGGGCGCAGGGCGTCGAGCACAGGCTCGACTTCAGCCAGGGCGAAGCCGGGCAGCAGCACGGTGTGGCTGGCCAGGCGTTGCGCTTGGGTGCCGAACAGGTCGAGGTCGGACTGGATCATTGGCTGGAGTATCGGGCCGAGTAGCAAGCATTGTACTGCGCTTGCCGGGCCTGGCCTATCCATGCGCAACCCACTGCCAGATACAGATCCATGTTTATCATTATTATCAATTGCTTATTAACGATAGTTAATGTTTGACATTGTTTCATCCATGGCTTGCCGACCAACGGCAGGTTGACGAACGCGCATGGTTTTGCTGTATTGAAACCGGTTTCATCGCTATCACAACAATCATAAGGAACAGCCCATGACCGACGCGCCTGGCCATCCCCGTGAACGGGTCACCATCAGCGAAGTGGCGCGGGTCGCCGGCGTGTCCAAGGCCACCGTCTCGCGCTATATCGGCGGCGACCGGCAGTTGCTGGCCGAAGCCACGGCCAAGCGCCTGGAGCAGGTCATCGAGCGCCTCGGTTACCGCCCCAACCAAATGGCCCGTGGCTTGAAGCGCGGCCAGACGCGGTTGGTCGGCATGCTGGTAGCCGATATTCTCAACCCCTATTCGGTGGCCGTGATGCACGGCGTGGAAACCGCCTGCCGCCAGCACGGCTACAGCCTGGTGGTATGCAACACCAACCGCGACGACGAGCAGGAACGTCACCATCTGGTGGCGTTGCAGTCGTACAACGTCGAAGGGCTGATCGTGAACACCCTCGGCCATCACCCCGGCGAACTGCTCACCCTGCAGCGCGACATCCCGATGGTGCTGGTCGATCGTCAACTGCCCGAGCTGAAGGTCGACCTGGTGGGGCTGGATAACGCCGACGCGGTCGAGCAGGCCCTGGACCACCTGCAAGCGCAAGGCTACCGCGATATCCTCGCGGTCACCGAGCCTCTGGATGGCACCAGCTCACGTGTGGAGCGGGTCCAGGCGTTTGCCGCGTCGATCGGCCGTCGCCCTGGCATGCGCCAGCAGGTACTGGAAACCAACACCGGCTTGAATGGCCAACTGGCCTCGTTTCTTGCCGGCAAAGGCCATGGCCCGCAGGCCATCTTCACGTTCAACGGCATTGCCACCCTGGCCGTCACCCGGGCCCTGCATGACGCCGGATGCAACCTGTTTGCAGACGTCGGTCTGATAGCCCTGGACGACCTCGACTGGTACCCCTTGGTCGGCAGTGGCATCACCGCACTGGCCCAGCCTACCGAGCGTATCGGTATGGCGGCGTTCGACAGCCTGCTGGCTCGTCTGCGCGGCGACAGTGGGGCGGCCAGGCGCATCGATTTCAAGGCCAACCTGATCATCCGCGGTTCAACCCCCCGACACTAATCAGCGGCAGGTGACTGCCTGCTGGGCTATCAAGAAATGAAACCGGTTTCATAAGGACAACAACAATGCACACGAACCCCGTTTCCATCAGCCTCTCCAGCTACGGTGCCGATCTGGTTAGGCAACGTGGCCAGGAGCACTTCCTTGGCCTGCTGGTTGCCGCTGGCGCTACCCGTGTGGAACTACGCGAAGAATTGTTCAGCGGTGTGCCGGACACTGCCGCGCTGGCTGCTGCCATTGCCGCGCAGCGCCTGGAATGCGTGTATTCCACGCCACTTGAGTTGTGGACGGCGCGCGGCCTGCCTGACCCGCAACTGCGGGACAGGCTGGCAACCGCCCACGCCCTCGGCGCGGTGGCTCTCAAGGTTTCCCTGGGGCATTACCGGGAAGGGTGCGATTTCGCGGCCCTGGCGCGGCTGTTGCCAGGCCCCGGGCCAGTGCTGCTGGTGGAGAATGACCAGACCGTGCAGGGCGGCAGCATCCAGCCGCTGCAGCAGTTTTTCCAGCGCGCCGAAGAGCTTGGGCTGAGCCTGGGCATGACCTTCGATATCGGCAACTGGCAGTGGCAGGGCGAGCCTGCCCGACACGCCGCGCGCCTGCTCGGCCGCTGGGTGCGTTACGTGCATTGCAAAGCCGTGCAGCGCCTGGCCGATGGCCGCCTGGTTGCCGTACCACCGCAGGCCTCGGACTTGCAGGAATGGGCTGCGCTGCTGGCGGAGTTCACCCCCGGTGTGGTGCGCGCTGTCGAATACCCCTTGGCCGGCGGCGACCTGCTGGCGCTGACCCGCACCCAGGTGCGCAACTTGGCGGCGCTGGGACGGCGTGCCACAGCGCACAAGGAGCCGAGCCATGCATGAACATGACGTGCTGTGTTTTGGCGAGACCATGGCCATGTTCGTCGCCGAGCAGGCCGGGGACCTGGCCAGTGTCGGCCAGTTCGGCAAGCGCATTGCCGGGGCGGACAGCAACGTGGCCATCGGCCTGGCGCGGCTCGGCTTCAAGGTCCGTTGGCTGAGCCGGGTGGGTGACGATTCGCTTGGCCGTTTCGTGCTCGACAGCCTGCGCCGCGAAGGCCTGGATTGTTCCGCTGTCGAGGTCGATGCCAGCTATCCCACCGGTTTCCAGCTCAAGGCCCGCTGCGACGATGGCAGTGATCCGGCGGTGGAGTACTTCCGTCGTGGCTCGGCGGCCAGCAGACTGTCGCCGGCGCTGATCCGCCCAGGCTGGCTGCAGGCTCGCCACCTGCACGCCACCGGCATCCCGCTGGCCTTGTCGGCAGGTTGTCGGGCGCTGTCGCATGCCCTGGTGGATGGCATGCGCGATGCCGGGCGCAGCATTTCCTTCGATCCCAACCTGCGCCCCTCGCTGTGGCCTGACCAGGGCAGCATGCTGCGCGAAATCAATGCCCTGGCGGCCAAGGCCGACTGGGTGTTGCCCGGCCTGGAGGAGGGCCGGCTGCTGACCGGCCAGCACACGCCGGCAGACATCGCGGCGTTCTACCTCGACCTGGGGGTGACCCGGGTGGTGATAAAGCTGGGCGAAGCGGGTGCCTACTTCCGCAGTGCCGAAGGCGAGGGCCTGGTCGCGCCAGTGCCGGTCAGCCGCGTGGTGGACACCGTCGGTGCCGGCGATGCCTTCGCTGTCGGCGTGCTCAGCGCGCTACTGGAAGGCCGGCCCATGGCCGAAGCGGTGGCGCGCGGCAACTGGTGCGGCAGCCGCGCCGTGCAGTCGCGCGGCGACATGGAAGGGCTGCCGCTGCGCCATGAACTGGAGGCCCACGACCTGCGCAGAAGTGCCTGAACAGCGCATACCTCGAAACACCTGTTGCAACAAAAACAACAAGCTCAGGAGAAACACCGATGCAAAAGCACAACCTGGCCTCGCGCCGCTGGTGGTACATCATCCCGATCGTCTTCGTCACCTATAGCCTGGCGTACCTGGACCGCGCCAATTACGGCTTCGCCGCCGCTTCCGGGATGGCCGAAGACCTGCACATCACGCCCGTGCTGTCATCGCTGCTGGGGGCGCTGTTCTTCCTCGGCTACTTCTTCTTCCAGGTACCCGGTGCCATCTATGCCGAGAAGCGCAGCGTGAAGCAGCTGATCTTCGTCTGCCTGATCCTCTGGGGCGGCCTGGCCACGCTCACCGGCATGGTCAGCAACGTGTACATGCTGGTCGGCATCCGCTTCCTGCTCGGGGTGGTGGAGGCGGCGGTGATGCCAGCGATGCTGGTGTACCTGTGCCACTGGTTCACCCGTGCCGAGCGCTCGCGAGCCAATACCTTCCTGATGCTCGGCAACCCGGTGACCATCCTGTGGATGTCGGTGGTGTCGGGTTACCTGATCAAGCATTACGACTGGCGCTGGATGTTCATCATCGAAGGCCTGCCTGCGGTGATCTGGGCGTTCTGCTGGTGGCGCCTGGTCGACGACCGCCCGGCCCAGGTGAACTGGCTGAGCGAGCAGGAAAAGACCGCCCTGCAGCAGGCGCTGGCCGCCGAGCAGCAAGGTATCAGGCCGGTGAAGAACTACCGCGAGGCGTTCCGCTCGCCACAAGTGATCATTCTCGCGCTGCAGTATTTCTGCTGGAGCATCGGCGTGTACGGCTTCGTGCTGTGGTTGCCGTCGATCCTCAAGCAGGCGGCCAACGTTGATATCGTACAGGCCGGCTGGCTGGCGTCGGTGCCGTACCTGGCGGCGGTACTGGCCATGGTAGGCGTGTCGTGGGCGTCCGACCGCCTGCAGAAGCGCAAGCGCTTCGTCTGGCCGCCATTGCTGATCGCCGCCGTGGCCTTCTATGGCTCCTACGCCCTGGGCAGCCAGCACTTCTGGCTGTCGTACGCGCTGCTGGTGCTGGCCGGCGCCTGCATGTATGCACCTTATGGGCCGTTCTTCGCGATCGTGCCGGAAATCCTCCCGGCCAATGTCGCTGGCGGCGCCATGGCGCTGATCAACAGCATGGGCGCGCTGGGCTCGTTCGGCGGTTCGTGGCTGGTGGGCTACCTCAATGGCGCCACCGGTGGGCCCGGTGCCTCTTACCTGTTCATGTGTGGCGCGCTGCTTGCCGCAGTGGCGTTGACCGCCGCACTGGACACTTCCCAGACGTCCGGCCGAGCCAAGCGCGGCGGTTCGCGTCTGGCCATGAGCCAATAGGAAACCTGCGATGAACAAGCGAATCGTGTTGTACAAACGCCTGTCCGACGACCTGATGGCGCGCCTGCAAGCGCGCGTCGAGGTGACCTGGGTGGATATCAACCAACCCGACGGCCTGGCCCGCCTGCGCGATGCCTTGCCGGGGGCGCACGGGCTGCTGGGGGCCAGCCTGCGGCTGGACGCAGGCCTGCTTGACCTGGCACCGCAATTGGAAGTGGTTGCCAGCGTTTCGGTTGGCGTGGACAACTATGACATTGCCGAGCTCAGCCGCCGCGGGGTGATGCTGACCAACACCCCCGATGTGCTGACCGAGACCACCGCCGACACTGGCTTTGCCCTGATCCTGGCCACTGCCAGGCGGGTTGTGGAGCTGGCGAACTGGGTCCGCGCCGGGCACTGGCAGGCGAGCCTGGGCGCGGCGCATTTCGGTAGCGATGTGCATGGCAAGACGTTGGGCATCGTCGGCATGGGGCGCATTGGCGAGGCCCTGGCCCGGCGCGCCGCGGCTGGCTTCGGCATGCGTGTGCTGTATCACAGCCAGCGGGCCAAGCCGCAGGTGGAGGCGCGTTATGCTGCGCGTCAATGCAGCCTGGACGAGTTGTTGCAGCAGGCAGATTTCGTCTGCCTGACCGTGCCGCTGAGTGCCGCCACCGAAGGCCTGATCGGCGCACGGGAGTTGGCGTTGATGAAGCCTGAGGCAATCCTGGTGAATATTTCCCGCGGGCGGGTAGTGGACGAGGCCGCACTGGTCGAAGCGCTGCGCGCCAGGCGCATACGCGGCGCGGGGCTGGATGTGTTCGTGCAGGAACCGTTGTCGCTGGACTCGCCCCTGCTGCAACTCGACAACGTGGTGGCGACCCCGCATATCGGCTCGGCGACCGAGGAAACCCGCCAGGCCATGGCACGTTGCGCGGTGGACAACCTGCTCAGCGCACTGGCGGGTGAGCGGCCGGCGAATCTGGTCAATGAGCTGCCCAGGGCTTGAGGTTGCGGGCATACCCGCGAACGGCTGCAGGCGCGGCTTCAGCCGCGATCACCGGCAAGGCCGGTGCCAGCCACCGCGTCGCTTGCTTCGCGGATAAATCCGCTCCTACGCCCTTGCAGCGCACCGCAGGTGCTTACCGGCAGTTGCCCGCCTTGCGATAACCCGCCGCCTGCGCTTCACCCTCGGTAGCGAAGGTGACCTGGTTCTTCGCCGTAACCTGGGCATACCCCGGGCAGCCGTTGGCCAGGTGATAAACGTGGCTGTTGCGGTTGCCAAGCACTGGCCCCAGCGACCCACCGCTGGCCAGGCTTGGCTTGGCTTCGGCCTTGGTGGGCTTGGCCGTTGCCGCTTGCACCACGCCGCTACCCACCGGCTTGTAGTCGGCTGTCCATTTGCGCTCCCCGGTCACGAACGGGTTGGCGTGCCCCATGATCGCAGCAATACGGCGGTTACGCTCTTTTTCCCAGGCCGATACCGGGTACTGCCTGTCCCAGGCCATCAGCAGTTGTTGCTGCTGGCGCGACATGTTCAGCTTGTAGCGGTCGTACATGTAGAACGTTGTGCGCGCCACCAGGCCCTTCACTTCGTCACGCGGTTCGGCCGCACGCTGCACGAAGTCGACCTTGGTGCTGCACTGCCCGTATTGCCCGGCATTGCCATTGACCATGGCGTAGTTGAAGTTGCTGCGGTCACCGTTGACCTCGCCCACCGCCGGGTACAGGTTGAACAGGTCGGCTTCCATGGCGCGGAACACCGGGTCGTCGTCCACACAGTGCTCGCGGCCGCCGTTCTTCCAGCACTGGCGCTGGCTGCCGAAGGTGTAGGCGGGCACGATGTGCTCCCACTCGGTGCGCTCGGCGCGGTTTTGCTGCTTGCGCGTCTGGTAGCCGCACGAGGCGGTATCGATACGCCCGCCGGATTTGCCCACCCAGGTCCACTTGCAGCCGCAGTACAGCTCGCCCATGGCACTGCTGGCCTGGTCCATGTACACCTGCTGCTTGGCCACTACCTTGGCCTCGGTAAAGGTGGCTGGCGGACTGGCCAGGGCAGGGAAATTGAAGGAAAACAGTAAGGTTATGGCGTAAAGCAGTGATTTCATGGGGAAAACATATTTCAAAGACGGGCCGGCATTGTAAAGGTTTCGCCAAGGCTGGCCAGCCCGCTGAACTCAATGCCCGCCCTTCATCCGCCGCGCCGCCAGGTAGATCAGCAGGCCGACCAAGGCAGTCGCCGCGCCGATGTACCCGGTGCTGGTCCAGCCCAGGCCGGCGCTGATCGCCATGCCACCCAACCATGGCCCAAGCGCATTGGCCAGGTTGAACGCCGCATGGTTCGACGCAGCCGCCAGGCTCGGTGCTTCATGAGCGATGTCCATCAGGCGGATCTGCAGCGGTGCCGCCAGGGCAATCATGGTCCCGACCAGGCCAATGCCCAGTAGCAGGCTCCACAATGCCTGGGCAGCGAAGGTGAAGAACAGCAGCACGGCCATCGACCATATCAGCACCAGCCCCACGGCGCGGAACTGCAGGCGGTCGAACAGCTTGCCGCCAGCCAGGTTGCCGACGATGCCACCCACGCCGAACGCAGCCAGGCCGAACGGAATCCACTGCGGCGACACCTGGGTCACCTGCAACATGGTCGGCGCCAGGTAGCTGAATACACAGAACATACCGGCAAAGCCGATCGCGGCGATCGCCAGGGCCATCCATACCTGCGGCAGGGCAAATGCTTGCAATTCCTTGCGCGGGTCGCTGCGCACTTCATCGTGGCGCTGGGGCACGAAGCGCCAGACCAGTGCCAAGGTGCACAGGGCAATACCACCCACCAGCACGAATGCCGAACGCCAGCCGAAATACTGGCCCAGCAACGTGGCGACCGGGTTGCCGAGCAGCATGGCCAACGTCAGGCCCAGCATCACCCGCGCCACCGCCCCGGCGCGCTGGTTGTTCGCCACCATGCTCGAGGCCACCACGGCGGCTATACCGAAGTAGGCGCCATGGGGCAGGCCACTGATAAAGCGGAAAGCGACCAGGCCGCCGAACGAGGGAGCGAAGGCGGTCGCCAGGTTGCCGAGGGCGTACAGCGCCATCAATAACAGCAGCATGTGCTTGCGCAGCAGTCGGGCACCGAGAATGGCCAGCGTCGGGGCGCCGACCACCACCCCCAATGCATAGGCACTGATCGCGTGGCCTACCTGGGGCTCACTCAGCTGCAGGTTGCTGGCGATATCCGGCATCAGGCCCATGATGGCGAACTCGCCGGTGCCGATGGCAAAACTGCCCAGCGCCATGGAGGCTTCCATTTTCGCGATGGTGCTTTTGTGCGGGGGAGGCGCTAATTCCTGAACTGACATCTGAATCCTTGTTGAAACATGCTGAAACGTTCAAGTCGGGGATCATAGTCAATTCAGGGCGGCAACGTCGATGAAATGCGCGGCTTGCCACTGGCTTGTGCCGCGCAATGGCCCGGCCGGCGTCAGCGCTCGAGGTAATGGGTTTGCGCGGCAAAGTCGATGAAGCGCTTGCTGGCGAGCGACAGGTATTCCCCCGAGCGCCAGCACAAGCGGAAGCTCATCAGCTGCGCTGGCCGGAACGGTACGCCGACGATGCCTGGCGTGCGCTGCTGCACCGAGCGCAGCAGGGTGGCCACCCCCATGTTGTCCAGAGCCGCCTGCACCACCAGCGAGACGAAGTTGCTCTGCAGTGCCACCTGGTAGGTGATGCCGTGTTCGGCGAAGAACGCGTCGAGCAGGTGACGCTGCACGAAGGTGCGGTCGAACACCACCATGTCGGTATTGCGCAGGTCCTCGGCAGTGAGGAAGGCCTTGCCGGCATAAGGGTGATCGGGGTGCATGCACGCCAGCATCTCGTCGCTGCCCAGCAGGATCGATTCCTTGTCGGGCGGCACGCGCCTGGACTCCAGCAGCGCAAGGTCGATTTCCCGCTGTTCGAGGCGCTGGCCAATGTCCTCGGCGCTGCCTTCGAACACGGTCATGGCAATGCCCGGGTACAACCGGCGGAAGGCGTTCATCAAACCGGGTACATAGTGCAAGCCGAACATCGGTGGGATACCCAGGCGTACTTCGCCGCGCTTGAGGTCGGCCATGTCGCGCAGCTCCTGCCGGGCCACGTCCATTTCGCGCAGGGCCGAGGCAATCCGTGGCAGGAACCGCTCGCCCTCGGCGGTGAGGATGACTTTGCGGGTAGTGCGGTTGAACAGGGTCACGCCCAGTTCCTCTTCCAGGCGGGTAACGGCCATGCTCAGCGCCGGCTGGGCGATGTGCAGGTGCTGCGCGGCCTTGGTGAAGCTGCCCTGGCGCACGATTTCGACGCAGCAACGCAGTGCCTTGAGATTCATTGTGGGGGACTACCAATCAGAGGAGTTGCATTCATAACGAACTGTGATGTCAGGCATCATAACAATATATTTATTATTATTAACCGGAGGGCCTACGATGCGCGCCACTGAGACATCCTGCAACATCTCAGTCACGCAGCTTGATAAATCTGCAATCCCACGAAGATTTTGAGGTAGTACCCTAAATGGCCAAGGCCGCCGATGTCGTTGTGCAATGCCTGGAAAACGAAGGTGTCGAGTATGTATTCGGCATTCCAGGTGAGGAAAACCTCGACTTGCTGGAATCCCTGCGCAAGTCGAAGATCAAACTGGTACTCACCCGTCACGAGCAGTCCGCAGGTTTCATGGCTGCCACCTATGGTCGCCTGACCGGCAAGACCGGCGTCAGCCTGTCCACCCTCGGCCCCGGCGCGACCAACCTGGTTACCGCCAGCGCCTACGCCTACCTGGGCGGCATGCCGATGATGATGATCACCGGCCAGAAGCCGATCAAGAAGTCCAAGCAGGGCCGTTTCCAGATCATCGACGTGTGCGGCATGATGGACCCCATCACCAAGTACACCCACCAGTTCGCCTCAGCCGACAACATCCCGGCGCGCATGCGCGAAGCCTTCCGCCTGGCTGAAGAAGAAAAACCGGGTGCGGTCCACCTGGAACTGCCAGAAGACATCGCCGCCGAGCAGACCGACGCACTGCCGATCCCGCCAAGCCTGCACCGCCGCCCGCTGGCCGAGCACGTGGCCATCGAGGCTGCCGTGCAGAAGCTGCAGAACGCGCGTAGCCCGATCCTGGTGATCGGTGCTGGCGCCAACCGCAAGATGACTGCCAAGGTCCTCAAGCAACTGATCGACAAGACCGGCATCCCATTCGTCACCACGCAGATGGGTAAAGGTGTGGTCGACGAGCGCCACCCGCGCTTCCTCGGCAACGCTGCGTTGTCGTCCGGTGACTTCGTCCACCGTGCGATCGAAGCTGCCGACCTGATCGTCAACATTGGCCACGACGTGATCGAGAAGCCGCCGTTCTTCATGGTCCGTGGCGGCACCGAGGTCATCCACATCAACTTCCGCTCCGCTGAAGTGGATGCCGTGTACTTCCCGCAGGTGGAAGTGATCGGTGATATCGCCAACGCCGTCTGGCAGATCGGCGAAGCGCTGAGCGACACCTCGCACTGGGACTTCACCCGCCTGATGGCCATCCGTGAAGCCAACGAAGCACAGATCGCCGAAGGTGCCGATGATAGCCGCTTCCCGGTCTACCCGCAGCGCCTGGTCGCCGACATCCGTCGCGTGCTGCCGTCCGAAGGTATCGTGGCCCTGGACAACGGCATCTACAAGATCTGGTTCGCCCGCAACTACAAGGCGCACAAGCCCAACACGGTGCTGCTGGACAACGCCCTGGCGACCATGGGCGCCGGCCTGCCATCGGCGATGGCGGCGCACCTGGTGCACCCGGACCGCCCGGTGATTTCGGTGTGCGGCGATGGCGGCTTCATGATGAACAGCCAGGAGCTGGAAACGGCAGTGCGCCTGGGCATGCACATCACCGTGGTGATCCTGCGTGACGACGGCTATGGCATGATCCGCTGGAAGCAGGCCAACATGGGCTTCACCGATTTCGGCCTGGACTACGGCAACCCGGACTTCGTCAAGTACGCCGAAGCCTACGGGGCCAACGGCCACCGCGTGGAAAGCGCCGACGGCCTGCTGCCGCTGCTCGAGCACTGCATCAAGACCCCGGGCGTGCACGTGATCGACTGCCCGGTCGATTACAGCGAGAACGACCGCATCCTCAACAGCGAGCTGCGTGAGCGCGCGCTGGCGGTGTAACGCCTGACCGGCCTGCGCCAATGCAGGCTTGTAGGAGCGGCCTTGTGTCGCGATGGGCCGCAGAGCGGCCCCCGGTTATCAGTATCACCGCGGCAAACGCCGGGGGCCGCTCTGCGGCCCATCGCGACACAAGGCCGCTCCTACACAATGAGCTGCGCCCCAGCGATGGACAGGTATCCGACATTAGCGGCGCAGGTCAGGTTGCGCTTCAACCCTTGCACCGTTAGCGGAGTCTTCTACGCTCTGAAGGGGGCAGGGGGAGCCGGTTTCATGGAGCGAAAGAGCGCGCAGTTCATTGGCATTCGCGGCCTGATGCTGGTGCTGTTGTCAGCCAGTGTCCTGGTCACGCTGGCCACGTGCCTGGTCGTGGCGCATGGGGTGCTGCGCGACGCGCTGATCCATTCGGCGCTGGAATCCCATAAGGCCTACGCCTACAAGGTGGCGTCAGGCATCGACCAGTTCATCCATTCGGTGCACGAGCGCCTGCAATACAGCAGCTTGCTGATTGGCCCGGGCTTTACCGACCGCAGCCTGGTGCAAGCCGAAGTGAAACGCCTGCAGGTGCAGGATTCCGAGCTGCAGATCGTGATCACCGCCGATGCTTCGGGGAACATCCTTGACGGTTACCCGCCCTTGGACTTCGACAAGGCCGTGAACCTTTCCAACGCCGTCAGGCGAGCGGCAAGCGCAGGGCGTCCGCTGGTCAGCCAGGCGTTCATTTCTCCAGCAGGGCACTTCAGTGTGCTCATCTCCAACCCGGTACGCGACGGCGCGGGCAAGGTGCTCGGCTTGATCGGCGGGGTGGTCAACCTGCGCGAGGGCGGGGTCATGAGTACCTTGCTGGGTGGCCATCAACTGGCTGATGCATTTGCGTTCGTCGTGGATGAAAACCTGCAGATCCTTTACCACCCGGATGCAGCCAGGCTGGGTGCGGTACTGAACACCAGCGCGACGGCTCATGCGGCCTTGCGCAGCGGGGAAGAGGGCGAACTGGAAGCGACGGATTACCGGGGCATTCCGATGTTGGCCGGGTATGCCGAAGTCAAGGGCGCGCATTGGGCAGTCGTCACCCAGCAGCCACGAGACAACGCATTGTATCCCTTGCGTAACCTGATGCATGACATGTTGTTCAAGTTGCTTCCGGTGAGTTTGCTCGGGTTGGCGCTGATGCTGGTGGTGTCCACCTGGGTGACTCGCCCGCTGCGCCAGTTGGCCAGAAGCGCGCAACACGTTCCTGAACTGGCCGCCAGCCGGGAACTGAATGCAATGAACGCCTGGTACGCGGAAGCCGCCGCCATTCGCAGCGCATTGGTGGCCGGGATACAGTCATTGGACCGCAAGATCAGCAGCCTCAGCCAGGCTGCAGAAAGTGACCCACTGACCGGGCTGGTCAACCGTCGGGGCATGAACGCAGCGCTGGCAATCCTCGACGGGCAGGCGCAACCGTACTGTGCGCTGGCACTGGATATCGATCATTTCAAGCGGGTAAACGATACCTGGGGGCACGATGTGGGGGATATTGCCTTGCAGCATATCGCGGCCATCATCCAGGCCTGTTCGCGTGCCGGCGACCTGGCTTGCCGCGCCGGGGGCGAAGAATTCTGCCTGCTGTTGCCGGATACTGGCCTGCAAATTGCAACCGAGATTGCCGAACGCATCCGCACGACGATTGCGACCAGCCCGCTGGACAAGGTCGGCACCATGACGATTTCCATCGGGGTTGCCTGTCGCAGCCGTGCAGAACAGACCTCCGCCGCTATCCTCAAATGCGCTGACGAGCGCTTGTACAAAGCCAAGGCAACAGGGCGCAACCGTGTGATCAGCGCCGATTGGCCGCTGGCAGGCGAGCCGCCCGCCTGAGCTTCGGCCTGGCTGATGGCGTTATCGAGCCGCGCCCTGCTTGCGGTCACGCAAGCCTTGAAGCCAGGCCACGATCAATGCTCTCATCCCGCGCCCAGACCAACTGGTATCGAGCAATGACCCGCCCGTTTTTTGTTTCCATCGATGGGCCCAAGGGCACCGGCAAGACCACGCTTCTTGAGGCCGTTACCAAAGCCTTGAGGGCCGCCAACCATAAAGTTGTCCGGCTCAGCGAAAAGAACAGCGACCCCTGCCGCAGGGAAACCATGGCCTTGGTCAATCAGCTGGCCAGGCATCCCTGCCGGGATCTGGAGTTGCGCGTGTGCGAGCGCCTTGCCGAAAGCCGTGCGTGGATTTCCCGGCAGGTGTTGCCGGCGCAACCACCGGGCAGCATCATCCTGATTGACCGCTGGTACCCGTCGGATGCCGCATTCCGCCGCACAGTGCCGTTCGACGAGATCCTGCGGCTGAACATCGCCCGACGTGTGCAAGTGCCGGATTTGCACGTCGGGGTTGTCACCGCCGCTGTTACTTCATGGGCAAGGGCGGCGGCACGAACGCGCGGGTTGGGCAGTACGGTGATGCATAGCCTGGACGAGCAGGTGGCTTGTACCGAGGCGTTCGAACGTGCGGTTGTGGAGCATGGCTGGGTACTGTGCCGTAATGAAGGGCCGATTGAGCAGGCAACACTGCAGATCGTGAGCGAGATCAGTGCCTGCATCGGCCGTCTCGCCTGAGCCTGGCCCCCATTCCTGTTGCAGGAGAAATACGATGGCAATTGATTCGCTGGCGTTCACGCCATGGTCCGCGCTGGCCGGTGGTGTGTTGATCGGGCTCGGCGCAGGCCTGTTCGCAGTGCTGAACGGCCGTATCGCCGGGATCAGCGGTTTGCTCGGTTCGTTGTTGCAGCCCGGCGGGCAAGGGCGCGCGGAGAAACTGGCCTTCATTCTGGGGTTGCTGGCGGCACCGCTGCTGTGGGGGATGTTTGCCAGCGTGCCGGCCCCCCGATTCACCGCAGCAGCCGCGACACTGGTGGCTGCCGGGCTGCTGGTCGGGCTCGGCACGCGCTACGGCAGTGGTTGTACCAGCGGCCATGGTGTCTGTGGCCTGTCGCGGCTGTCTCCCCGGTCAGCCGTGGCAACGCTGTGCTTCATGGCCAGCGGTTTTGCCACGGTGTATGTCGTCCGACACCTGGTACAAGGGGCCTGACATGCGTGCTCTCAGTGGGTTTATCGCCGGGCTGTTGTTCGGCGCAGGGTTGCTGCTGGCCGGGATGGCCGACCCGGCTAAAGTCCTTGCTTTCCTCGACATCGCCGGGCAGTGGGACCCTTCGCTGGCGCTGGTGATGATCGGCGCTATTGCTGCGGCATGGTGGCCTATGCGCTGGGCACGCGGGCATCCGGCGGCATTGCTGGGTGGGCCGATGCAGCTGCCTCACCGACGTGACGTAGATCGTCGCCTTGTCGGCGGCAGCCTGTTGTTCGGCATAGGCTGGGGCCTTGCCGGCATGTGCCCGGGGCCAGCGTTGGTGCTGTTGCCGGCGGGGTACTGGCAAGCCTGGCTGTTCGTGGCATCGATGCTAGGCGGCATGGTGGTGTTCGAGTTGTTGCACAAGCGTGGGGGGACGGTATAGCTCGGCGGTACATGCATATTCCAAAATGGTAGTTCAATTAGGTTTTATATTTCTATTTACTATTTATAAGCCTATTGTCTACTGAGTAACCGTCGATGTCCGAAGCGAAGCCCCTATTGTTTGCGCTCTACGAACAGGCCAGTGTTGGGTGCGGTGGTGCACCGAGTCTCTGGACCCACCCAGCTGACGAGCGCCTGGCGGCCAATACCTTCGAGTTCTGGTCCAACCAGGCCCGAATTGCCGACCAGGCCAACCTCGACATGCTGTTCTTCGCCGATGTACTGGGGTTCTACGACGTGTTCGGCGGTAATCCGGATGCAGCGCTGAAATGGGCCGTCGAGGCGCCTGCCAACGATCCGTTGATGATCATTCCGGGGCTGGCTGCGATCACTCGGCACTTGGCATTCGGTGCCACCGTTACCACGACCTACGAACACCCGTTCAGCCACGCCCGGCGGTTCAGCACGCTGGACCACATGACCCAAGGCAGGATCGGCTGGAACATCGTCACCTCGTATCTTTCCAGCGCGGCGCGTAATTTTGGCCTGGAGCAGATGATCCGCCATGCCGACCGCTACGAGCGTGCCGAAGAATTCATGGACGTGGTGTACAAGCTGTGGGAAGGCAGTTGGGCGGATGATGCGGTCGTCGCCGACAAGGCACGCCAGGTGTATGCCCAGGGTGACCGGGTCAAGCCTGTCGGGCACATTGGCGAGCATTATCGAGTGGCTGGGCCACACCTTTGTGCGCCGTCACCACAGCGCACGCCGCTGTTGATCCAGGCCGGCTGGTCGGGCAGGGGCCGCGAGTTCGCCGCCAAACATGCCGAGCTGATATTCATCGCCAAGTCCGACCCCCACGAAATTCGCCAGGGCCTGGAACAAATCTGGGCCATGGCCGAGGCCCGTGGCCGCAGCCGGGGCGATGTGCAGTCGTTGACGGTGCTGCGGATCGTCACCGGCAAAACCGAGATCGAGGCGCAGCGCAAGTACGATCAGTTGCAAGGCAACTACCACCTGGAGGCCCAGCTGGTGAGTTATGCCGGCGACACCGGCTTCGACCTGAGCCGCTATGCCGACAGTGATGCACTGTCGAATCATACCGAAGGCCTGACCTCCTACATGATGCGCCCGGATGGCAGCGGCAAGCCGTTGACCGCAGGGGACGTCAGGAAGCGTTTTGCCAACGTCACGCGGGGCACCGACCTGATCCTGGTGGGCACGCCGCAGCAAGTGGCTGATCGCATCGAGGAACATGCGCGCATTTCAGGTACCAGTGGCTACATGCTCAACCCATTGACCAGCCCCGGGACGCTGGAAGATTTTGTCGAGTTGGTCGTACCGGAGCTGCAGAAGCGTGGGCTTTACCGGAGCCAACCGCAAACCGGAACCTTCCGCTCCCGATTGAGAGCGGATGGTGCCAGCCGTCTGCCACCAAGCGCCTATGGCGCGTCATTCCGTTCGGCCTGGTGACGGCCTGGCGGCGGATGCGTGCGGGTCGCCCGCGGGGCCGACTCAGGCAACGGGAATCGGGTTGTCGACCAGCGCCTGGTTGAACTGGTTGATCAGCGCGTGCTCGTTGATCCCCTGGTTGGCGCGCAGCGGGACGACCTGGTCCACCAGCACCTCGGTCGTCGCGCTCTCGAGCTTGACCAGGGTCTGCTCGATGAAGGCATCGAGCGGCATGGCACGTGCGTCGCCGCTTTTGTGGACCAGGTCGGTATCGACCCAAGGCGGGGCGATTTCCAGCACCTTTACACTGGTGTCGCGCAGGCTGAAGCGCTGCGACAGGGAATAGGAGTGCAGGGCAGCCTTGGTCGCCGAATACAGTGCGGTGGCCGCCAGTGGCAAGTAGGCGAGCACCGAGCTGTTATTGATGATGTAGGCGTCAGGCTGGCGTTTGAGGTGTTCGACGAAAGCGGCGCTGACACGCACCGGGCCGAGCAGATTGGTCTGCAGCAGGCTCACCGCCTGGGCGTCGTCGTAGTCACCCGATGCCGGGTTGTCGAACGGCATGATACCGGCGTTATTGATGATCACATTCAGCGAAGGGTGGCGCCGGATGACCTCCTGGGCGACCTCCTTGATCTGCTGCGGGTCGTTGATATCGAGCCGCACGGTATCGATACCGGGGTTGGCCTTGGCGATCTCGTCCAGCAGTGCTTGGCGGCGGCCCGCCACGATCACCTGGTTGCCTCGCTGATGGAAGGCTTCGGCCAGGGCGCGACCAATGCCCGAGGTGCCGCCAGTGATGAAAATGGTGTTGGCGCTGAGTTTCATGGGTGGTTTCCTGTCTTGGCGATCAATTGGCGGCGTAACGCGGGGCCAGGCGGTTGCTGGACAACTGGCTGAACAGAGCCTGGCGGCTGGCTTCGTAGCGCTCGAACGCCTCGAGGTCATGCAGCGAGGGAATGGAGATCAGCTTGCCGGCGTCGAAATCCTGCAGGGCACCGTCCACCAGGTCCTCGGCCGACATCACGATGGCGGGGTCGAGGTTCTCGACCGGCAAGCCGCCGATCTGCCAGAAGTCGGTCGCGGTGGCGCCGGGCAGTACCGCCTGGATCTGGATGCCTTGGTCGGCAAGTTCCCTGTGCAGGGAATGGCTGAACGCGGTGACATAGGCCTTGCTGCCGCCATACACGCCATTGAGCCGCTCGGGGGCGAGGCTCACCACCGACGAGATGTTGATCACCGCGCCGTGCTGGCGAGCGACAAAGCCCGGGACGGCGGCGTAGGTCAGGCGGGTGAGGGCGGTGACGTTGAGGGTGATCATTTCGGCCATGCGCTCGACATCACTTTCCAACAGGCTGGTATGGGTGCCGATGCCGGCATTATTCACCAACAGGCTGATACTGGCGTCTTCGCGCAACTTGCGCTCCACCTTGGCCAGGTCCTGGGCATTGGCCAGGTCTGCCGGAAACACTTCCACGTTCTGTCGGGTTTCGCTGGTAAGGCGGCTGGCCAGGTCGTTCAGGCGCTCGCGGTTGCGCGCCACCAGTACCAGGTCGTAGCCGCGTCGGGCCAGGCGTTCTGCGTAGATCGCGCCGATTCCGGTGGAAGCGCCGGTGATGAGCGCGGTGCCTTTGAATTGCTGCGTCATGGTCATGCTCCAGTGGTGGGTTGCGGTGGAGCCATGATGACAAAGGCCAGGCTTGTCTCAAACGACGTATATGGTACGCTTTCGAGACATTGCAGCAGGAGTTCAGCGATGCACCGGGTCGGCTATCTGATGACCGAAGGCTTCCAGATCATGTCCCTGGCGACCCAGGCTGTGTTCGAGTTTGCCAATATCGTGACGGGCGAAGCGGTCTACCGGATTCAGAACTTTTCCATCCAGGGCGGCACCGTGCGCTCCTCCCTGGGCATGCATATCGACACGCTGCCTGTGGGCGCTCCGGGCCTGGCCGACACCTGGATGGTCACTGGCACCCTGACGCCCTTGACGGCACCTGATGAGGCGGTGCTGGCCAGTGTGCGCGGCTTTGTCGAAGGCGCCCGGCGCACCGCCGGCCTGTGTACCGGCAGCTTCGTCCTGGCCCATGCGGGTGTGCTGCAGGGGCGTCGAGCGACGACCCACTGGGCCTATGCGAAAAAGCTGCGCGAAATGTACCCGCAGGTCGAGGTAGAGGAAGACCGCATCTTCATCGTCGATGGGCCGGTCTGGACCTCTGCCGGCATGACGGCAGCCTTGGACATGGCGCTGGGCATGGTGGAAAAGGACCTCGGCGCTGACGTGGCCAGGTCGGTAGCGCACAAGCTGGTCATGCACCAACGCCGTTCAGGCGGGCAATCGCAGCATTCCGAGCTGCTTGCGCTGTCGCCCCGGTCGGACCGTATCCAGGCCGCGCTGGATTATGCGCGCAAGCATTTGAGCCGTTCGTTGAGCGTCGAGGAGCTGGCCGGGGTGGTGCACCTGAGCCCGCGTCAGTTTACCCGCGTATTCACCGCCGAAACCGGGCAATCACCGGCCAAGGCTGTGGAAGGCCTGCGCCTGGAGGCGGCGCGGTTGATGATCGAGCAGAGCCGGCATAGCCTCGATGTGGTCGCCAGGGAGACCGGTTTCAGGGACCGCCGTCACATGCGCGAGGTCTTCCTGCGCGGCTTCGGCGTGCCGCCGCAAGCGGTGCGCAGGGATGCCAGGCGGGTAGTTTCTGCATGAACAACAGGGCGCAAAGGCCCTTCAACACCGAACCAGGAGCGTGCACATGGCTGCTGTCGAGCAGAACAAGCTGTATTTCGAAGACCTTGCGGTAGGTGCGTCGTTCGCCAGCGAGTCCTATGAAATGACCACCGAGGGCATTTTGCAGTTCGCTTCCGAGTTCGACCCGCAACCGTTCCATACCGATGCCGAGGCAGCGCAGGCGAGTTTTTTCAATGGCCTTGCGGCCAGCGGGTGGCACACGGCGGCGGTGACCATGCGCTTGCTGGTGGCAAGTGTTCCGTTGGCTGGCGGGCTGATCGGTGCCGGCAGCGAGGTCAGCTGGCCGCGGGCCGTGCGTCCGGGCGACCGCTTACGCGTCACGACGACGGTAAAGGAACTGATCAGCTCCAAGTCCCGGCCTGAGCGGGGCATGGCGGTGCTGGAAAGCGAAACCTGCAATCAGGACGGCGCCGTGTGCCAGCGCAGCGTGGCGCGGGTACTGGTGTTTCGCCGCGAGCCAGGCTAGGACACACTCGGAACCGAAGTCGGGGCGATCGATGATCGCCCCGTGTGCGCTTCAGCGCCGGTCCTTCAGGGTTTCGAAGGCTTGGACACGCTTGATCAGGCTGTGCTTGCTGGCGGAGCTGGCACTGTTGAACAGGAACGAGAAGTCCGAGGCCAGCGAACTGCTGCCGGCAATCGTCGCGTACTGATGGCACTGGTTGCAGTCATCACCTTGCACATAGGTTTCCAGGGTGGTGTTGGCCACGGGCACATTGCCCTGGCTGATGTACGCCCCGTACGACAACGGCACCGGCGCGTTGGCGCCGGGTTCCGGGCTGGGCGGGTTGGGCGCGAGGGTCCAGAGTACGTTGATCAGTTTGTAGTACTGGAACACCGACTTGCCCTGGCTGTGCTGCGCGAAGGTGGCTTGCACTGCACCGTTCAGCGCTTGCAGGTCGCTCGGCACAGGATGCTCGCGCGTGGTCTGCACTGGCTGGTCGCGTGGGAACAGATCGGTGCAGTCCCGGTCGGGGTGGTGTTGCTTGCATTGGATGCGGGGCTGGTTCGGTTCACACTCAGGGCCGCTGCCGCAGTCCGGGTTGTTGAAGGCGAAGCCGTTCGGCGGGGTTTGTTGCGGCGGTACCTGACCCGGCTCGGGCACGTTGTCGACCTGCTCGAAGGTAGTCCAGATGAAGTTCGGCGAGGCCTGGGTCTTGTTGATGATATGCAGGCCCACCAGCCCCACTACCTCCTGGGTACACGTCAGCGTGTCGGGGCGCTTGAGCCAGGCGACGGTGGTCAGGTAGCGCCCGAACAGTTCGGGTTTGCCGGTCAGTATGCGCCAGGCGGCCTTGAGCTCGATCGCGCCGAGTTGTTCCTGCGGCACCGGGGATGGCGGCAGCGAGCGCATCGGCTCGCCAATGGGCAGCGACAGCCCCTCCGGTGTAGTGCCGTCGGCGTTTTGCGCGACCTTCAACTGGTTGGCGGCGTCATACAGCCCCTTGCCGACGATGTAGTCGAACTCGGCCTTGCCCACCTTGCGCTCGAAGAACACCAGGTTGCCCGCCTGGTCGGTCAGCCAGCCGCCGGATGCTTCCATGATCGAGTCGGGAAGGGATGCGAGCGTCCCGCTGGACAAGTGGAAACCGTGCACGGCGTTGATCGCGCTTTCGGAGGTGGCGTTCATGAACTTGCGTGCTCCCACCTTGAGCGCCTTGAGGCTGCCCTGGGTGCCGCAACCGGATGGCACCAGGGTTTGCTCGCCCCAGCCGCTGGGCTTGGGCGCGCCGGGCAGGAAGATGTCGTTGGCGTCCTTGTAGCTGGCCCACACCGGCGCCACGCTCATCGGCTGCCCTGGGTCGGTGGGTACACCGAACTGCGCCAGGGTGCTGTTCATGTCGGGTTCGCCGGCCAGGCTGGCGGTGGCTGGCCAACCGGGATTCACCGGCCAGTTCAGGGCAATGAACAGCTGCCAGGCAAAACAGTTCATGAACGCCTGGTTGCTGGCATTGAAGTTGTTGACCGGCAGAAACCTGCCGCTGGCCGGGTTGAACACCAACTGTTGCTGTACGCAGGCGTCGGCCTCCGCCATTGGCGCCGCCGTGGCGGCTGGCAGGGTCGACAGGCACAGCAGCATGCCGCTTAGTAGCGACAGAAGACTCAAGCGTAACCTGGACATCATCGCGCTCCTTGCAAGCAGTGAGGCCGCACCCGAAGGTGCGGCGATAGAGGGCGTGCTTCAGGCGCCAGGCACCAGCGCCAGGCCGGATTCCCACGGGTGGTCCGCCGCGCTCACGTTCGCGTCTTCGCCCGGATTGAGCGCACGTACCGTTACCAGGCCGGGGGCTGCGCTGGGGCTGACCGTGATGCTCAGGATGTAGGCCTGGGTGCCGCCCGCGTTGGTCTGCCCGGGAATGGCCGAGGCGTCAGGCAGGAACTGGGTGACCTGCGCGTTAATACCGGGGTTGGAGAACTGCACCCTGGCAGTCTGCGCCGTGGTGTTCGGGTCGGCGCCTTGTACCACCAGCACGAACTGATTGCTGCTGCCCGGGGCAAGCCAGGCCGGCAGGTCGGTGGGCGACTGGCCGTAGAACAGGTCCAGCGGCAGCAGTTGCACCGGCCAGGGCTGCAGGCCTGTCACCCGGTCCTGCACGCAGGGGAAGGAAGGCGGGGTGGTGGCGGGCGGCAGGGCACTGACGCTCAGGCCTACCAGCAGTTGCTGGGCGATGACCCATACATAGTCGACCGGTTGTTTGTTGATGGTGATCTCGTTGATCGAGAAGCCAGCGCTTTCCGGCACCTCGAACACGGCCTGGAGGATCTGGTCGGAGCCATTGGCAGCCGACTTGGCAGTGCCGCGCGTGACCCGCCAATACTGGCTCACGTCCTGGCCTTGCGGGCCTTTCCAGCTGCTGAAATCGGTGGGTTGCTGCAGGTACAGGCCAATCGGGTTGGTCAGTGACAGCCGGTTGTTCACTGCCGCGGAGTTGGCCATGAAGCCGATGTGCGGGTCGGAGTTGCGGTAGTTCTGCCCATACTGGGCGCAGCAGATCAGCGACTGGGCGTTCTGGCTGCTGGCTATCGGGCGCAGGATGGTGGCGGCGGCGGCCAGGTACACCTCGGCGCTGAGGGTGTTGGGGCCGGAGGTCAGGTGCATCGCCCCGCCATATTGGCCAGGCACACAGGCGGTGCCGGCATTCCACTTGTTGACTGTGTCATAGGCCGGCAGGCCAGTGGGGGGGTCGATGACCGGGTCGCCGGCCTTGCCAGTCGGGCAGTCGACGGTGTAGCGCAGGTACAGGTCTTCGAGCTGTACGTTGGGGTCGATGTATTCGCGGTACAGGCCCAGCACGGCGTTCGGGTCAATGCGCCACATGGCCAGGTAGTACGCCGGGTTTTCGCAGGTGAAGGTGATCTTGCGCATGTTGCCGTTGGCATCGCGCACGATCGACCACTCGCAGTATTCATCCAGCCAGCCGCGTGGGCCGGAGGGCGAGAACGCGGTGTACTTGCCGTTCCAGTCGATGCTGGGGCAGCGTTTGGCCGGCAGCTGCAGCAGGGTGCCCTTGTTGTCCGGGTCGTACAGCGTGTAGAGGGTGTCGTTGAGGGTGATCTGACCGTAGTCGGCCAACTCCATCACCTGTTGCAGGGTCATGGCTTTGCCGCCCAGCTGGGGAACGACTGCGGCTCCGTTGTTGTAAAAGAACGTCCATAGCCGGTTGGGGAAGGGCGCCCAGGTGATCGCCGGCACCACCACATCACCGAAACCTTCCACCAGCGGGTTGTAGTAGCCCGAGCGCGGCGCGTCGTACAGGCTCGACCATGGGTTGCCGATGATGGACGATTCGGTCCAGCCGGTGAGGTAGTTGTTCCAGTCGCGTTCGAACTTCGGCAGCTGGTCTTCCAGGCCCAGCTTGTTGTAGTCCTTGGGCGCTTGTTCGGCGGGAGAAGTGAACTGGTTGAAGGGCGTGCTCATGTCGGTTCTCCAGGTGTGCGTGGGGTGGAAACGGAGCAGCAGCCGGCGACCGGGGGCGGGCCGGCGAGGGTCTGGCGTGGGTCGTCCCACACCAGTTGGGCGATGAAACCGGGCAGGTGGATGTATTCGTCAGGCGTCAGCACGCGGCCACTGTCGGGATGGGTCACCAGCAGCGACACCTGCACTGCATCGGCGGGGCCAAGGCCCAGCGCAGTGGCGTTGCGGGCCGCATTCAATGCGCGCGACACGCCATGGCTGATACAGCGGCCCTTGTCGTCCTCCAGGCCCATGCCGATGCGGCTGAAACGCCCCACGTAGTGAGGGTTGTCGGCGCTGATGTGCTGTGCGGTAGCGTCGGGCTGATCGAGAAACACGTCGATCAGATAGGTGTCGTGGGTGCAGCGCACATGATCGAACACCACCCATGGCCCGGGCCCCGTGCTGTTTTCGGCGCTGGCGGCGACTGCGCTGTGCTGGCAACAGGCGTGGCTGGCCGCCTTGCGCGTGCCGAACTGGGGGGCTACTGGCACGCCGTAGTCGTAACCGATATGCCGGCTGTCCTGGGCCATGTCGCCGAGGGTGGTGTAGCGCCAAGCGTCGGCGCTGGTAAAGGTGACCTGCGTGGCGTCGCGGCCGGAGAACGGCTGGAGCAGGCACTGCGTGGTGAATTGCGCCCCCGGGTTGGCCCTGATCCAGACTTCGAGCATGCGGTCGATGTTGGCGTGATAGGAGCAGAACACCGGGTCGAAGGCGGTGTAGGCGTTGTCGGCCATGTCGCCGCCGATCCAGCCGTGATAGTTGTCGTGGGGTTGCTCGTAGAGGCCGTCGAAGTTGAGGGCACGGTTGGGGTACAGGCTGTCCTCCTGGGGCGGGTCGAACACCGGGATGTTGGCCCAGGGATAACCGGGCACACCCTGTGGCTGGCTGAAGGTGGTGAACTTCAGGGCATCCACCACCTGCTGCTGGAAAATCCGGCTCATGCCATACAAGCGGGTGCGCTCCAGGCGCGATTGATCCCCGCGGGTGTAGAACAACGGGTTGCGCTGCACATACAGGCAGTCCACGTCCTTGGCCGCGCTGGTGCACAGCTTGGAACGGCCGTCCTTGGCGGCTGCGAAGCGCAGGGGGTTGCGTCGGGTTTGGCCGGTGTGCGGGTGCACATAGCTTTCATCGAGAAAAGCCTGGGGCAGGCCGGCCTGCGGGCTGCCATCGACGCTGGCGTCCTCGGCCATCCAGTCCCAATAGGGGATGGCGCAGTCGATCAGTTGCTCCAGGTACAACAGGTACGCCCGGTGCCAGAGCGCGAACGCCTCCTGGTAATGCAGGCACCAGTTGGTATGGATGTAGGCGTAGCGTTGCCATGGCGAACCGCTGTCGGGGTCGCCTACCTGCATCACGTCGTCCAGGCGGGCGCGGTACAGGTTGAGTTCCTCGAGGCTCAGCGCGCGGATGTCCTGCCGCACCCGCTTGACCGGGTGCGGCAGGTCGGGTGGCGGGATGCGCTCGGCTACATCGAATGGCGAACTGGCGTCGAGGCGCCAGCCCTGGTTGACCCACAAGCGGAAGGTTTCCAGCGCATCGATGGGCCAGAACTGCTGCTGGTCGAGGGTCAGCGGCATGTTGCGCGAGGCCAGGTGCTGGTAGATGGTCTCTGACCAGGCCTTGACCGACGCCGGTTCATCCAGATACACGAAATAGCCGTTCATGCACCCGGCCCAGGACGCCGCCACGGCCGCACGCTGCGCGGCAGGAATCCAGTAGGGGGCGGTAAAAAGGCCGTGGATGTCCGCCGTCCACGTTGGTTTGGCAATGATCATGAGGTCCCTCTCCTGCGCCCTGCAGGCCAGATCTGGCCGGGCTGCTAAGCTGAGTTGATGTTAGAGGGCCAGCGCGCAGGGAATCGTGCAACTTGGCGCGTCCGTGCGGCGGATTCATTGCATTTTTTCAAGGAAGACACGGGAAAAATGACAGACGCCATGGATCTGAAGATTCTGGGAAAGCTGCAAAAGGATTGCTCCCAGAATCTGGAGCTGCTCAGTGACAGCGTCGGGCTGTCTTCCACCAGTTGCTACCGGCGGATCAGGCGCCTGGAGAGCGAGGGCATCATCAAGGCCAAGGTCGCGATACTGGACGAGCGCAAGCTGGGTATTCAGGTGACCGCCTTTTTTCTGGTCAAGCTGGACCGCGACAGCAACGACATCGATCGCAAGATGCAGCACATCCTGACCCGCCACCCGGAGATCCAGGACTGCTACCTGATGACCGGCGAGTTCGATTTCGTCATGGTGGCCAAGTTTCGCGACGCTACCGAGTACACCGACTATATCTATCGGTTCCTCGACACGTACCGGGATATTCCGATCCGCACGTATACCTCTACCTTGGTCGTGCGTACGGTGAAGAAGTCTTTCGAGTTGCCACTGGGAGGCGGTTTACAGCACGCCCTGGATGGCTGACCCTGAAATTGCCCCAGAGAGCACCTTATTGCGCCATGGCTCGGCTAGCGAACGAGTACCGGGGCGGCCGCGGCCAACCCCGGTTGTTAAACACTAGGCTCTGTACGAAAAGTCTTGAGACGCAGGTCAGGCAAGGCGAAAACAGCCGAGGAAGCGGAGTGTACTGGAGTACATGAGCATTCCGAGGCTGTTTTCAACGCAGCATGAACAAGTATCAAGGCTTTTCGTACAGAACCTAGGTTTGCTCAGCTTTCGTTACTCTGGTCACACCTTCCCAGCGAGCAATGACCAGCGGTGCAACGGCATTGCCCAGGACATTGAGTGCAGTGGTTCCACTTTCGATGACACGGAAGATACCAGCCACCATGGCTACCGCTTCGAGTGGCAAGCCCGCTGAAGCGAGCGTTGCCGAAAGGATGATGATGGCAAAACCAGGCACGCCTGCTGCGCCTTTGGATGTCAGCACCATGGTCAACACCAGCAATACCTGCTGGGTAATGGACAGGTCAATGCCATATAACTGTGCGATGAAGATGGTCGCCACACCGAGGAAAATGGACGCGCCATCGAGGTTGAAGGCGTACCCTACAGGCACTACGAAACTCACGATCCGACGCGGTACGCCGTATTTTTCAAGTTTTTCCATCAGCTGAGGCATGACGGCAGCAGACGCTGCACTTGAGCAGGCGAGGATCAGCTCATCTTTGAAATAGCGAGTCAGTTTGAACAGACTCTCGCCCATCATGTAGCAGATACCCCCCAGAACAACCAGGGCAAACAGGATCAGCGCGAAATAGACGACGCCGACCAGTTTCAGCAGCGGCAGCAGCGAGGCAAAACCGAACGTGGCGACTGTGGAACCAATCATGCCGAAGACACCGACAGGTGCGTAGGCCATGACATAATTCGCCAGCTTGAACATCGCATCGGCTGTCCCTCGCAGCACGGCGACCACCGGAGCGCTCTTTTCTTGTGGAAGGGCGTTGAGCGCCATGCCAAACAGAACGGCAAAGAACAGCGTGGAAAGCAGCTTGCCTTCGGAAAGCGCGCGAAAAAGGTTATCCGGGACGATATGCTGCAGGACTACCAGGGCCCCTTTGGGCGTCTCGGTGTTTATAACCGCCTCTGTATAAGCCATGCCGGTGAACCGAGTGCCGACACCCGGTTGCAGAAGGTTGCCGAGCACCAGGCCAACGATGATCGCCAGGGTCGTGATGGCAAAGAAGTAACCGAGTGCTTTCGCGCCCATGCGCCCGAACGACTTGTTTTCACCGCCGCCTGTGACGCCCAGCACCATACAGCAGAAAACGATGGGCATGACGATCATCTTCATCATGCTGATGAAGATTTCACCGAGCGGTTTCAGTATTTCAGCACTGGCCCATTGCTGATGTTGCGGATTGGTATTGAAGTACCATCCGACCAGTATGCCTAACAACAGCCCGGCAACTATTTGCCAGACGAGTGGGATTCTTTTCATGGCTCTAGCCTTTTTTTTATAAGAAGGTTTGCTGCCTGTCAGGCAGTAGCTAGATGCGTGCCCGGGTCGCTCACGCTGCTTGGGCATGCTCTGCAACGCATGCCTGAGCGCGCTTACCTGGCGAAGATCTGGCTCATGTCCTTGAACGACTTGAACTCCAGCGCGTTGCCGCACGGATCGAGGAGAAACAGAGTGGCTTGCTCACCGACCTGGCCTTTGAAGCGGACGTAGGGCTCAATCACGAACTGGGTGCCCAGGTTGGTCAGGTGTTGTGCCAGCGTTTCCCACTCGTCCCAGCGCAGGATCACGCCGAAGTGAGGGGCGGGGACGTTATGGCCGTCAACCGGGTTGCTGAGGGCATTCTCCTGGTACGCCATTTTCGGGTGTTCGTGGATGACCAGTTGATGGCCGTAGAAATTGAAGTCGACCCACTGTGCTGCGGAGCGGCCTTCTTCCAGGTTGAACACTTCACCGTAGAATTTGCGCGCTGCAGGCAAGTCGTAAACCGGGATTGCAAGGTGGAAGGGGGACAGGCTCATCAGAAACTCCGGATTGTTCATTCTTGAAAATGTTCAAAGGCCTCTGCTTTCGAACGTTCTGCCAACATCGACGACGAGAACCCGGTCGGCCGCGCCGGCCCTTTTGCTGTTGGTCACGGTGATTCTAGGGCTGTAGAATCTAAAAAAAAATCAATGTATTTTTGTTAGAATCACAAAGGATATCTATCAGTGATACGCGAGCTGAAGACCCTGGTGGCCGTAGCGCGAGAAGGCACCTTTGCCGCTGCTGGCGCCAGGATCAACCTGACCCAGGCGGCCGTCAGCGCCCAGATGCAGCGGCTCGAAGCCGAGCTGGGTTTCAAGTTGTTCGAGCGCAAGGGGCGCACGGCTCAACTGAACCGGCGTGGTCAGCAGATCTTGCTGCAGGCGCAGGAAGTGATCCGGCTGTATGGCAATCTGGGGGCAACCGAGCCGGGTGCATCACCCTCAGTCCAGTTGAACATCGGCGCCATCGCCTCTATTCAGCGCTCCTTGCTACCTGGCGCTCTGGCTCAGTTCCATCGGGCCAGGCCGGAGTGCCGCACGCGGGTCATCCCCGGGCTTTCTCTGGAACTGTTGAGTGCGGTCGACTCTGGCGAAATTGACCTGGCAGTGATCATCAGGCCGCCGTTTACGCTGCAGTCCGACCTTTGCTGGACGAACCTCGCCAGCGAGCCCTATCGGCTCATCGTTCCCAGAACGTTTGCGCAGGCAGACTGGAGCGAACTGCTTTCGACTCAGCCGTTCATTCGTTATGACCGATCCTCCTTCGGCGGACGGCAGGTTGACCGTTTCCTGCGCCAGATGCATTTCACGCCCAGAGAGGTATGTGAAATGGACGAGCTCGATGCAATCACTGAACTCGTGGGGAAGGGGGTAGGCGTGGCGCTGGTTCCGCAGACCGTGATGCGCCGACGCTGGCCTTCCGCAGTAAGGGCACTCGACCTGGGAGACAACACCTTTCACCGCGATATCGGGCTTGTTCACCACGCCCACATCATGCTGAGCGAGCATGTGACTCAGCTGGCGGAACTGATTGCGGAGACGGTCACGGGCGTGGACGGTGATAACTGAAACTGTTCAACCCGTATGAGTCGAGCGTGGATTTTCACGGCCAGCCGCCTTGCTGCACCTCAATCGTAATCAGCCCAGCCGCTCATTCCGGATTTGAACGAGCCCTTGATGGTAAGTGGTAACTTTGAAATCGGGAAAACGCTGCTTGTACTTCGAGGAGTCGAACAAGTTGTCGTGTGCGTAGCGTGGCAGCAGCTCCCGCAGCTCACGCACCTGCCTGGATACCAGGCCTGCCGCTGTCAGAGTCAGTTTGCCCAGCACTTTATAGGTAGCGTCCCTGCCAAAGATCTGGGCCGCCAGGCTGACAAGTTGTTGATAGGTCAGCCGTTCATCATCACAAGGAAGGTGCCAGGTTTGCCCGAATGCGTCGGGTGTATTTCCCAGCGCCGCCAAGGCCCGGCTTGCATCCGGCGTCCAGATAAGTGTGCGCAGCGTATCGTCTCGCACGGGGACGCGGGGTGTCTTGCCGGCCTTCAGGCTGTCGATGACCAAGGTATTGGTGATGCTCTGCGTCTTGCCGGGCCCATAGAACTCCGGAGCGCGCCCGATGACGACAGGAATGTCACCGCGTTGCATCTCCTGCAGCACCATCGATGCCATCCGTGCCCGAACCTGGCCCTTGCGGCCGACCGGTGCGAAGGGGGTGTCCTCGATCAGCAGGCGATCATCCTGCGGATACATATAGGTGTTATCGAAATAGACGAAGCGGGCATCCGCTGCGCGCGCCGCATCAAGAGCGTTTTGCAGCATCGTTGGAAACTGCGTTTCCCAGAGCTGGGTATCTGGCGGCAAGCCCGCAGTGAAATAAACGATGCTGCTACCTTGCACGGCCTTGGTCGCCTGGCTGGCGTCGAGCAGGTCAGCCGCAACCAAGGTGTCGGAGTAACTGACTTTGCGCGGGTTGCGGCTGACCAAGCGGATATCTTCGGTAAAGGTCTGGTTCAGTGCCCGTGCCAATTCGATGGCTATCTGGCCAGTTGCGCCTAAAACGGTTTGCATTTGGTCTCCTGGAAACCTCGGTAACAAGGTTTCTCGCTGCAATGATGGTGGCCCGTTCACCTGTGCTGTACGTATCGGTGATTGTCGCGCCTGAGCGCTCTGCACCATGGTGCTCGTTGCCCAGGCACCTACCTTAAGATTAAAGTCAGCTTTAAGGTCAAGCCCTTGTTGTACGCCTGATTGGCACTGCAGGGCTTGCAGGCTTAAAGTGACTTCACCCTGAAAACTTGCGCAAAGGTGTCGGATGAGGATAGGAGAACTTGCGAAAATCACGGGTCTGGCCGCTTCACGTATCCGTTTCTACGAGGCAAGCGGGCTGATTCAATCGGTTGAACGCAAGGCCAACGGTTACCGCGACTATTCAGATGATGCCGTCTGGATCCTGGAAATGATCACCAGCGCCCAGGCAGCAGGCTTCACCCTGGATGAAATCCGCCATCTGTTGCCGGTGAGTGCACAAGGTTGGCGTCATGACCAACTGCTGTCCGGATTGAAGCGCAAGGTCGAGGAGATCGAACTGTTGCAGCAGCGCTTGGCTCGCAACAAGGAGCAGTTGCTGACGGTTATCGAAGGCATTGAAAGCAAGCCAGACGGGATGCCGTGCGTAGACAATACCCAGCGTGTGCTTGGCCGTCTGCGCGAAGAGATCGCCTTGGGCAAGACGGGCGCTTCACCTGCCAAATGACTGGTTGGTGCGCCGGCTCAAGGGCCGGCGCTGATACAGCGTTCAGTCAGCGGTATTCAAATTCGCGAGCAGCTTCGGCGCATAGAGGGCGCTCTGGAATTCAGGCACGTATTCGTATCTGACCATCTTGCCCACCTTCAAGGAGCGGATGTAGCTCGACAGGCTCCCGTCGCCGAGCACCAGGCGCGCCGAGTCTGCGCTCATGCTTGACCCGTGGCGGGTCTGCCGGGACGTTGCATAGCCATAGCTCAGCCGGCCCGCGTGGTCGAGGTTGGTAAAGCTGTTGGTTACCAGGCCGGCTTCAGTGGATACGTCGTCGAGTTTTCTGGCCTTGAAGATGACGTCGATCTTGCCCGTCTGGGCATCGGCGATGTCATAGGCCACGGTCGCGGCGTCCTCTCGGCGGTTGATCTGCGTCAGCCACTTCGGCAGGTTGTAGCCGACCACGCCACGGACACGGGCAAGCTCGGTATTTACCGGCAACTTGAGCACATAACCCCAGAAGTCCTTGGACAGGGACTGGCCGATCAAGCTGAACGGCCCGAGATTGGACTTGCCTGGCTTGTTGGTGATGATCGACAAGGCAATCTCGTTGTAGCTGTCGTTGTCGCAGTAGTCGTAGGTGTAGGCGGTGAACGCTACCAGGCCGCGGCCAGGCCAGACCTGCAGGGGTTGCACCTGGTCGAGCACTTCGGCGGGCATCAACGCGCGCAGGCGATCAAGGTCTGCCGTGTATACGGCGGTAACCCTGCTGTTCTTGTAATAGAAGTTAGGCGAGTAGGATTCGAAACCCATGTCGACCTTGGTCTTTTCCAGGCCCTTGAACCAACTGAGGTCCATGCCTGGGGCTTCGGCCTGGATCACCGACAGCGGCGGGTTGGAGCGGTAGCGGTCGTACAAGCCACCTTTGACCACGGGTACCGGGTGGCCTGCGATATCGATGACCGTGGTTTCGACATGCCCGGGGTTGCCGCCAGGGTCGGCCAGGGTGGGGTTGGCAACGGGCGTCATTAGGGCACCTGCCACAGCAGCGACGGTTCCGAGTTTCACGTTTCAGTCTCTCCGGTGAATTGCATCACGCATTGATGAATGCGCCCAGGCATCGCGCTTGGCGCCGAACTGGATGTACCTTGCACTGGCACCTTAACGTTTAACTTAACTTTAATGTCAAGGCGCCAATGGGCCGGCTTTTCTGCCACCGGGCATGCCGTTACGGACGTGGCCGCAGGGAAAAGGCGAGGGCCAACTCGACCAGCTTGCCGAAAGGTGCGCGCAGCAGCCTCGGCAGGTTCCAGCGCCCCTGGACGAACACGCCCTTGGCATGGCTCATGGCGCGAAAACCCTCGATGCCGTGGTAGGCGCCCATGCCACTGGGGCCTACGCCGCCGAACGGCAGGTCGTCCACAGCGACGTGCATCAGGGTGTTGTTGATGCCGACGTTGCCGGAGGTGGTGCACTTGAGTAGCGCTTCGCTGTCGGCCCCCACCTTGCCGAAGTAGTAGAGCGCCAGGGGGCGTGGCCTGGCGTTGATGTAGCCGATCGCTTGGTCGAGCGAGCGATAGGTGCGCACGGGTAGCAGAGGCCCGAAGATTTCCTCGCGCATGACCGCCGTATCGTCACCAGCGCCCACGATGAGTACCGGTGCCAGTGTCCGCGGTCGCTGCGCCGCGCGCTCTGGCATCACGCCCGCCTCGATGATCTGGGCACCGCTGGTACGCGCGTCTTCGATCAGCGCCTGCAAGCGGGTGTAATGCCTGTCACTGACGATGGAGGTGTAGTCCGGGCTGGTCGGGCCTTGCGGGTAACCACGGGCGACAGCCGCGCGGTACTGGGAAATGAATGCATCCAGGTCATCTTCATGGACCAGGGCGTAGTCAGGTGCCACGCAGGTCTGGCCAGCGTTGGCCAGCTTGCCAAAGACAATGCTCTCGACGGTGCTGCGAACGGCATGCCCCGGGGCCACGACCACAGGGCTCTTGCCGCCCAGTTCGAGGGTAAGTGGCACCAGATGGTCACTGGCAGCGCGCATCACCATTCGACCAACTTGGGTACTGCCGGTGAACAGCAGGTGGTCGAAGGGAAGGGCGCTGAAGCTCGCGCCTACCTCAGGGCCGCCGAGTATCACCGCCACCTCATCGGTACTGAAACTGGCCGCCAGCAGGCGCTGAATCAGCTTACTGGTGCGTGGCGTCAGCTCGGAGGGCTTGATCATCACCCGATTGCCAGCCGCCAGGGCGGTGGCCAAGGGGATGAAGGTCAACGCGACCGGGTAGTTCCACGGCGCCATGACGCCGATGACGCCTTTGGGCTGATACTCCACGTAGGCGCGGCCAGTACGGTGAAACGCCGCGACGTGACGACGTTCGGGCTTCATGAAGCGACGTAGGTGCCGCAGCAGGTAATCGATGGACTGGACCACGCCAAGCAGTTCCATGATGTCTGTTTCGTGCCTTGAGCGGTTGCCGAAATCGGCGTTGATCGCTTCCTCCACATCGCGTCGGTGGGCAAGCACTGCCGCGCGTAGCTTGAGCAGGTTGGCCTTGCGTTGCGCAATGCTGGGTGAGCCGTCGTGGAGAAACGCACGGCGCTGCTGTTCGAGGGTGGTTGTCGCGTTGCTCGTTGGGATGGAAGTTGCGGCAAGGGTCATCTCGCACCTCTCAAGGGCTTTGCAATGTAGACACTGTAAACTTGATTTGCGATGATCTTAGGAAGACAATGTGTTCACTGTCAACATGAGCGGAGAGCCGTATGTCATCCGATGAAACCTGCGAAGCAAAGCCCTACCACCATGGCGACTTGCGTCGGACCATCATCGACACTGCGCTGGCGACCCTGAAAGAACAGCAAGGCTGGCAATTCACCCTGCGCGAAATAGCCAGGCGAGCCCAAGTGAGCCATTCGGCTCCGTATCGGCATTTCCCGGACAAGGGGGCGCTGCTTCATGAGCTGGCGCTATTGGGCTTCGAGCGACTGAACGCGGCGATGCAGGACGCGATGTTGCCGACGATGTCAGCCCCGCAGCGTTTGCAGGCCATGGCCTATGCCTACCTGGCGTTTGGCCAGGACAATCCGGACTTGTACCGGTTGATGTTCTCGACACAGGCCGGAGACCCGGCGCAGATCCATGTCGATCCCCGAGCTCAGGCGCCGTTCTACCTGGTGATCGAGGTACTCGAGCGCGGGCAGGCGGAAGGCACCATTCGCGCCCGTTCCGCCTTGGGACAGGCGACCGCAAGCTGGGCGCACCTGCATGGGTTGACCCTGCTTTCGATCGATGGCCGGTTGCTGCCGGCCAAGGTTGGCGAGCATGCCATCGAGGATGCCTTGACCACCTTGCTTGACGGTTTGCTGCGTGATCAAGCGACCTGATGGCTTGTCGCCCGTGTTCAACGCTGATGACCAGGAACTGCTCGCCTGTACATGAGCGATGCTTGGCCCCATCCCACAACTATCAGGTACCGAGGCATGACCAAACGCATCCTGCACGTCGTCACCAACATTGCCCATTACAGTGACCCGAGCCATCCCACGGGGTTGTGGCTGAGTGAATTGACGCATGCCTGGCATGTGTTCGCTGACAGCGGCTACGAACAGCACCTGGTGAGCCCGCTGGGTGGCAAGTCACCACTCGAGCCTCGCTCGCTCAAGTGGCCTTTGCTCGATAGCACGGGCAAAGCCTGGTTGAACAACCCGGCGGCAATGGCACGGCTTGCCAACACCTCGAGCCCGCAGGCGCTAGTGGCATCAGACTTCGACGCCATCTACTTTACCGGTGGCCATGCGGTGATGTGGGACTTCCCCGAAGACGAGGGCCTGCAGCGGCTGACGCGCGAGATCTATGAGCGTGGTGGCGTCGTCTCCTCGGTTTGCCATGGGTATTGTGGGTTGTTGAATACCCGGCTGTCTGACGGTCGTCTTCTGGTAGAGGGACGCCGGCTGACTGGCTATGCCTGGATCGAAGAGGTGCTGGCGGGCGTAGCGAGCAAGGTCCCCTACAACGCCGAGCAAGAGATGAAGCGTCGAGGGGCGCGCTACGAAAAGGCATTCCTGCCATTTATTTCCAATGTGGTTGTCGATGGCCGCTTGGTGACGGGCCAGAATCCACAATCTGCCAAGGCCACTGCGGAGCAGGTCGTGGCATTGCTTCAGCAGCGTAGCAAGTAGGTTTCAAGACTTTGCCGAGCTTGTCGCTTGAGCGTTGTGGGCCACGGTTCGCGTCCAGCCTGTCTCCAGGTATTGCAGCCTCGCTCGACAACCGAGGTCATCTGTTTGCGAAGCAATGAGGTGCTGCTCGTGCGCAGAAAGGACGCCAAATGGGAGTTCCCAAGCGGTCTGCTCGCGAGCGGGGAGGCACCATTGGTTGCCGCTGCCCGCGAGATCTGGAAAGAGTTGTCGCTACACTGCCCCGGCTTGAGCGCAGTTGGCACCTTTGAGGTCGGCAACGTTCTATACCATGTTTTTAAAACCTGCCTGACTGAGGACTGCAACGTCGTGCTTGGCAGAGGTATCGTTGCTTGTAAGTGGGTCGACTGTGAAGAGTTGACGGCAACCATGTTGAAACCCGCAGCGGCTGCCTTGCTATCACGAGATCTTTCAGCGCTTGTCCATTCTGATGAACCCGCTGCATCATCATTAGCCGCCGACGCGAACATCAGGCCGGAGCGACTGTAAGATGCCCACTATCGAGATTTACGTTGCCTTTGCAGCTCTTTGTTCAACCAGCTATTTGCCGGTTCGACACCTTCTGGGCATCGCACCTCATAGGCACGGCCACTGATGCTGCTTCTGGTGGCTGCAAGGTCAATGAAGTCTTCCGCAGTTTTCACCCGGTTCTGGCTTTCCAGGTAATGCAGCTTCTGCTCCAGATGCGCCCGGGCTTGGGGCCCTGTGTATTCGGTTCCGTTACGCACAAACCTGCAGCTGCTGTGCTCGACAAAGTCCAACAAGCGCTTGATCTCCTGATCGGCTTGAGGTGTGGCTGGTACCTGGCAACTGAGGAGGATGGCGAGCGGGGCGATAGCCACTGTCACCAGCGATTGACACATGGGACGCGCGGGGGCCTTGATCCACTGCTGCATGTTTCATCTCGCGTCTGAAAGCTGAATGCCCCACCGCCAGCAGCGACCTTGGCCACACCCATCCTATAACAACTTCTCCAACCCAATCGTGCTGCTGAGCCATGAGTTGAAGCGTCGCCACCAGCCCCCCGGTTCCTTGGGCAACGTATGGCGTTTGCCATTGTCTTCGGTGATCCAGACCAGATGGCCATTTTCCAGCCGGACCTGATAACTCAGAGCAGGTGCCATGCCTTCGAGGGCCAATCCGCGCACCTGCCCGGCCAGTGCTGGATCATCGACCAGTACCCCCACCTCGGTGTTCCACAACAACGAGCGTGAGTCGAAGTTGAACGAACCGATAAACGCTTTCCGCTGGTCGAAAACCATCGCCTTGGTGTGCAGGCTGGAGTCGGAACTACTGGCGGAACCCTTATGCCAGAGGCGCGGCCTTCCCTGGTCATGGTCACCCGATTGGCGGCGTAATTCGAACAGCTGCACACCATGCTCCAGCAAGGTTTTGCGATAAGGCGCGTAAGCACCCTGGGTGGCGGGCACGTCGTTGGCTTCCAGTGAGTTGGTGAGCAAGCTGATCGACACCCCAGCGTCGGCACGGCGGGTCAAGTACACCACCCCCGGTTGGCCGGGCACCATGTAGGCCGAAACCAGAATCAGCTCCTTGTTGACCCCGTTAAGCTCGGGTTCCAGCTGGGTGGCCAATAGTAAGTACGGGGCGGGTTCGCCACTGGACAGGACTTTGCTCGGTGCATCCCACATCGCTTTGTTCCAGGCCCAAATCAACCCCCGTCGCCAGTTGTTCAGGCGTGGCTGCGTGATATAGGTCATCAGTTTGCTATACAGCGCAGGGTTCTGTTTGTGGGTTTCCTCGAGCGATTCGTCAAGCTGGGCCTTAAGTTTGGTCAGGTCCGTGGCCGTCGGTTTGATCGTAGTGAACTGCTCGATGGGCTTGCTCAGGACACTGTTCCAGTACTGGTCAAAGCACTGTCCTAACTGTTGTGCAACTGGGCCGACACTGAGCATGTCGATGTCAGTGAAGTTCCTGTTGGGCTCGGCATCGAAGTACTCGTCGCCCAGATTGCGCCCTCCGACGATGGCCACGCTGTTGTCCACCAGCCACAGTTTATTGTGCATACGCCGGTGCTGCTGCGACAGGTTGAACAGCCGCCCCAGTGTACGTGTCACCACGGTGCTGCGGCCCAAGTGCAGAGGATTGAACACACGGATCTGTATGTGCTGATGCGCCGCCATGGTTGCGATTATGCGCCCCAGGTCATCACTGGCGGTGTCATCGAGCAAGATTCTCACGCGGACGCCGCGATCAGCGGCCGCGAGCAACTCGCGCATCAGTATCCGTGTAGTGAAACCGTCGTGGACGATGTAGTACTGCAAATCGATGCTGCTTTGCGCGTTGCGAATCAGCTCGGCGCGGGCGGCGAAAGCCTCGGCACTATCGGGAAACAAGCGAAAGCCCGATTGACCTTGATGGGGCGCAACCTGGGCCTGGATCGAACGGCCGAACGCCGAATCGTCCGCCGGCAGGGCCTGGCTCGGTTCGAGAGCGACTTCGGGTGTCGTACAGCCGCCAGACAGCAGTATGAGCAACAGTAGGGCAAGCAGGGGCTGGTTGGTTATCACGGAGCGTACCCGGCTGTGGCGATGAAGGTATCGGATTCCGAAGAATGGCCATCCCTTACCACCAGCATTGGGTCGTCACGACCGTGTGCAATGGTTCTTCGATCTGCGGTGTGGTTTGAAAAGCGTAGTTCAATCCGTGCAGTACTGGCGCGGAAAAATTGGCCAGGCGATCCTGGTGCCTAATGGTCTGGCGTTTAGTGCGTGGACGATGGCGACCGTCAGGAGGATCCATCAGCGGCCGCAATCTGCCGCCCGCGAATCTCGATTCGCGTTCAATTTCGGCGCCTGATCAAGTTGCCGGCTCGGCATTCTGGCAAGAGCAGGCTGGGCGGGAATCTGCAATGTCGCTACCCTTGGGCCCTCACGCCAAGGTCAAGAATTGTCCACTGTGAAGAAAATAGTTCGAGTTGATGACCTTCAGGTCTTCGTCACCACGGCCTCTGCAGGCAGTTTCTCGGCAGCGGCCAGGTTACTGGATATCTCGCCGGCACTGGCCAGCGGGGCCGTCCAGCGTCTGGAGGGCAGCCTGGGCGCCAGGCTGTTCGTGCGCTCCACGCGGCGTTTGCGCCTGTCGGGCGATGGCGAGCGATACCTGGCCCATGCTCGCCAGGCACTGGAGGCACTGGGTAATGGTGAGGTTGCCCTGACCGAAGGGCGCGATGAAATCGCCGGCGTGCTGCGCTTGTCGATGCCTTCGGATATCGGCAGAAATGTGCTCTTGCCCTGGCTTGACGAGTTCCAGCAATTGCACCCCAGGTTGCTGTTGCAACTGCGGGTCAGCGATCAGGTGGCTGACCTTGTCGGCCAGCAACTGGATGCGAGTATCCGCTACGGCCAGCTTGCCGATTCCAGCCTTGTCGCGCTGATGCTTGCTGCGGAAAACCGCCGAACGGCTTGCGCTTCAACTGCCTATATCGCTCGACATGGCGCGCCAGCCACTCTTGAAGACCTGGCCAGGCACAACTGCCTGCGCTATGTGATGGGCGAGCAGACCTACGAGCGATGGAGCTTCGATACGCCCGACGGACTCAGGACCATCCCCGTGACCGGTGATCGCGTCAGCGACGACGCCGATATCGTAAGGCGCTGGGGCGTTGCAGGGTTTGGCATCGTCTACAAATCCAGGCTGGACGTTCTGGCGGACCTGCGCGCAGGGCGCCTGATCGAGCTGTTCCCTGGTGATTACGGTCAACCCGCGCCCTTGCAGCTGGTGTGCGCTCACCGAACATCGCTCACGCCCGCTGTCCAGGCGCTGAGGGCGTTCCTGGCGGAGCGTTTCGAGCAACTCCTGGCGGGTAACGGAGGAGGATGACGGGGCTGGTGGCCCCGTCACGCCATGGCGCCGTGTCAATACGTCCGGGCGGGCCCGGCGTCGATCTTCACACGCATCAGGCTATAGGGCTTCACGCGTTTGTCTTGCCCGTCGTTGAAGCCTGCCGACCGATGCAGTTGGTTGGCGGTGAAGTAAAGGTATCCATCCGGGCCGATGGACAAGGTATCCGGCCAAAGCACCCGGGAATCCTCGACCAGGGTCTGCCAGCTGCCGTCGGCGTGGCGTTTGCGAATAGCGTTATGTTCGTAATCGCCAGCATAGACAGCGCCATTGGCATCGGCTTCAAGTCCGTCCGAAGCACCTTTCTCACCCAGGTCGACAACCGCTTGTTCAAGCTCCGCTTCGCTTATTGATGGATCGCGCAGCAGCTGCGTCGGCACTGAGTAAAGATGTCGACTCGACAACGGGCAGAAGTAGAGGGTCTGGCCGTCGCTGGAAAGTGCGATACCGTCCGAAGCCACGGTCAACAGGCCTGCCTCGCCGCTGGCGTTACGCGTGATCAGCGCCGGTTTGCCTTCCACGACCGGAACGAATGCAGGGTCCGCCGAAGTGGACTTGGCACCGCTCAGGCGCCGTACGGCATTGCCGCTGGCAAGATCGACGACAATGATCCCGCCCGGGCCGCTGATCGAAGAGTCCGTTATATACGCCGTACCTTCATCGCCAACCCGAAAGTCGAAGCGCACATCGTTCACATAGGTGCTCGGCAGGATGACCGAATCAGGGAAAACCACCGTCTTCACAGGCTTGTTGGTGGCCAGGTCGATGGCGACCAGCTTCGCGCCACCCCGTGTGGGTTGGGCGAACTTCGGCGCGGCCGTGTCGAGAACCCAGACACGGCCTTTGCCGTCGGCCACCACGCTTTGCACACTGATGAAGTTTTTAGCCGGATGCGCAAGATCAGCCACGTTGGTCTGCAGGTCAGGGTAGGGCACCAGGCGCCCTTGAGCGACTTCTGCCACCGTGTACGGAACATCATCACCCCATCTTGGGAAGTTCACGAATATCCGCCCCGTTTCGCTCACCGTCACGCCGGTCGGCATTGCCCCGTTGAAGGCGTAGACGCGTTCGAGGCGTGCCCCGGTGCCGCTAGCACTGGCTGCGACCGCAACACCATTGAGGGCGACAGCCAGTGCCAGGCCAGCCATTTTGAACCATGTGTTCATTGTCCAGTCCTTGAGTGGATGAATGATCAGAAGCCTTCCAGGACAATCTTGCCTTTCGCCTTGCCGCTTTCGATCAGCGCGTGGGCCCGTTTGAGGTTGCTGGCACTGATGCTGCCGAAATGTTCGCCAACGGTAGTCCGGATAACCCCGTCGTCGATCAGTGACGATATCTTCTCCAGCAGTTGGTGCTGCTTGATCATGTCTTCGGTCTGGTACAGCGAGCGGGTGAACATCAGCTCCCAATGCACCGACAGCGACTTGCGCTTGAACGGCACCACATCCAGCTGCGCCGGGTCGTCGATCAGTGCGAGCTTGCCTTGTGGGCGCAATACTTCGACGATCTGCGCCAGGTAGCTTTCGGTGTGGGTCAGGCTTATCACGTAGTCCACCGGGTGCAGCCCGAGTTGCTGCAGTTGCGGGGCGATGGCTGCCGAGTGGTCGATGACGTGATGCGCGCCGAGCTCAGTGACCCATGCCTGGGTTTCAGGGCGCGAAGCGCTGCCGATCACCTGGAGCTGGGTGAGCTTGCGGGCGAGCTGCAGCAGGATCGAGCCGACACCGCCGCTGGCGCCGATGATCAAAAGGCTCTGACCGGCACCGCCATTTTCCTCTACACCCAGGCGGTCGAACAGCAGCTCCCAGGCAGTGATGGAGGTCAGTGGCAAGGCGGCGGCGCTGGCGTTGTCCAGCGTACGCGGCTTGTGCCCGACGATGCGCTCGTCGACCAGGTGAAACTCGCTGTAGGTACCAGGGCGATCGATTGCGCCGGCATAAAACACTTCGTCGTCAGGCTGGAACAACGATACCTCGGCGCCGACTTCGCGAACGATACCGACTGCATCCCAACCCAACACTTGAGGGCGGTCGCCGCCACGGCTGGCTCTGACCTTGGTGTCGACCGGGTTGACCGCGATGGCCTTGACTTCGACCAGCAGATCCCTGGCGCCCGGCGTCGGCTTGGGCAGTTCGTGCTCGAACAGCGACTGCGAGTCTTCAATCGGAAGGCCTGGGGTGTCGTAGACGATGGCTTTCATTCGGAGGTGTCCTTGCAGGTGAGAAGTCGTGACAGGCTAGCCGTTGGGCGTTTTCTGAAAAACAAGGCGATTGCCGGAAGACTTTCCGCGTTTTGCTGAAAATCTGAACGCTGGCGCCCTCGGTGATTCGCAGCGTCCAGGCCTCTGGTTCGGGCTCGCTGTGCTGCTGGGGACATGTGAGGCGGCATCCAGTTGATCCTGTCGCCAGCCGCGTGCGTTATCACCTTTCGGGATGGTAGCCACCGATGGCCATCGCAGCTCTTAGGGCCGCCAGGTGAGTCAAGCCCTGCGGAAGGTTGCCCAGATACTGCCCCGTCTGCGGATCGACCATCTCCGAGTAGATGCCTACCCCGTGGGCTAGCCCTTTCAAAGCGTCTGAATAGGCGGCCACCGCGCGCTCCTGGTCTCCCAGAATGGCCCAGGCTTCGATCAACCAGAATGTGCAGGCCAGGAAGCAACCTTCCTCTCCCTGTGCATCGGTGTAGCGATAGTGGAAAGCGCCGGCTTTCAGATCATGGTCGAGGGCGTCCAGCGTGCTGCGTAGACGTTTCGTGCTGGGGTAGCCGAACCTGACGGCCAATGCCAGCGAGGCATCCAGCCGCTCGCTGTCTGGATGAAAAACATAGGCCTGGCGTTCCTCATTCCAGCAGTGCACCTCAATCCATTCCTGGATACGCTGCCGCTCGCGATCCCAGCGTTCCCGGCAGGTGGTGGGAAGATGGCCTCCATCTGCCAGTTCGATGGCTCGGCTCAAGGCTTGCCAGCAACTGATCTTGGACATCGTGTAGTGCTGCTTTTCCGGCAATTCCCAGATACCGGCGTCCTGCTGGCGCCAATCGTCGGCGCACTGGTCGGCAAGGCCTGAGAGGAGCATGGCGCTCGGGGCATCGAGAATGTTGCCGCTGTCGATGAAGCAGCGCGCTGTTTCGAAGATGTCACCGAACACCCCGTGTTGAAGTTGGTCGCGGGCGTCGTTGCCGACAACGGGGGGCGAGTTCTTGTAGCCAGGCAGAGCGACCGGGCGCAGGCAATCACCGATTGCACCGTCGAGGGTATAGAACACCCGCGGCCCATGTTCATCCAGCCGGCGCAATAGCCAGGTAAAAGCAGCCTTGGCTTCTGGCTGAGCGCCGATGCCCAGAAACGCTTCGATGGTGTAGCCGGCATCGCGTATCCAGGCGAAGCGGTAGTCGTAGTTCTTGCCGCCGCCAATCCGTTCGGGAAGGGACGAGGTCGCTGCCGCCATGATCGAACCACTCGGAGAGGACAGCAGCAGTTTGAGGGCCAGCGCATTTCGGATGACCTGGGCCTGATACGGGCCGTCGTAGAGCAGCCCCCTTGACCATTGGCACCACTCCCGATGCGAGCCGTCGATGCGTTCATCGATCAGGGCCAATGGCGGTACCACCAGCGGCTCATCACGCCCCGCGATGATTGCGACCACCGAGCGTTGCCCCGCAGCAAGGCGAAGTACAGCACGGACGCCCATGTCGTCCTTGCGTTGGATGTGCACATGATGGTCGTGCAGGAACATGCCGAGTATTCGGCCTGCATGAAAAACGCAGGCATTGTCATTCGGCGCCACGTAGGGGCTTACCGTGTCGGCTTGGGTTCCGAAGTCGATGGCGATCTCGAAGTCGACCCTACCCTCGATACCTTCGATGCGCCTGGCAAGTTCGGCCCAGGGCAAACGCCCGGCAGGGCCACTGTTCAAGGACTCGGTCAGCCGCGCACGACCGTCGTCGGTCGTGAAGAGTGTCTCGAGGACGTTGCTGCCTGGCAGGTAGCGCCGCTCAGCAACGAACGGCTGGTTGGGGGTAATGGAAAAGTAGCCTCCTGTTTGGGGGGCCAGCAGCTTGTCGAACAGGGGGGGTGAGTCCATGTGCGGCACACACCACCAGTCGATGGAACCGTCCAGACCAGTCAGTGCCACAGAGCGCCCATCGCCGAGCGCACCATATTGCTCCAGGGGCAACCATCCACCCTCATCTCGCTGAGCTGCACCCTGTTGAGCCTTTACCGGTTCTCTTTCCATCGGTGTGCCTTCGATATCACCTGTTCTGATTCCGACACGGCTATCCGGCGTCTGGTTCGCCTTGTGTGAGCGCTGCGCAAATAGAGGAAAATGAACTTTGTCCACGCTTGGGCTTCCCTTGTTCAAAGGCTGAAATTCGGAGCGCAAGATGAAGAAAAAGAGTGATAGGCAGAAGGCAGGCGCGCAGACGAAGCCGCATGGGGAAGAGGAACGAGACAACGATGCCCATCGTCCGGATGGATCCACGGGTACAGCCCATGATTCGACAGCGCAGAAAACGGCCCGTGATCACGTTCAGCACAAACGCTGATACTGCCATGCAAAAGCGAAAGGCTCGCCAGCACGGCGAGCCTTTCGCCAAGGATCGTCGCTAAAGGATCGGTTTGCCGCCAGTCACTGCGTAACGTGAGCCACTGATGTAACTGGCTTCGTCGGAGCCCAGCAGCACGTAGATCGGCGCGACTTCGACCGGCTGCCCCGGTCGCCCCATCGGATAGCTGGAGCCAAAGTTCCTGACGGCCTCGTCCGGCATGGTTGCCGGAATCAAAGGCGTCCAGATAGGGCCTGGCGCGACGCTGTTGACCCGAATGCCTTTCTTGCCAAGCAGTTGAGCCAGGCCAGCAGTGAAGTTGGCAATGGCCCCTTTGGTCGCGGCATAGGCCAGCAGGCTGGGGGACGGATCGTCGGAATTGACCGAGCTCGTATTGATGATCGAACTGCCCTTGGGCATGGAAGGCAGTGCCGCCTGGCAGATACGGAAGATGGCGGTGATATTGGTATCGAAGGTCTTCACCCATTCATCATCGTCAATCTCTTCCAGGGACTCATGGGCCATCTGAAACGCCGCGTTGTTGACCAGGATGTCGATTCGCCCGAACTGGCTCACTGTCTTTTCGACGATGTCGTAGCAGTGCTGTTTCTGCGCCAGGTCTCCGGGTAAAAGCAGGCATTGACGGCCTGCGGCTTCGACCCAGCGTGCGGTTTCTTGCGCGTCTTCATGTTCATTCAGATAAGCGATGGCGACGTCGGCACCTTCACGGGCATAGGCAATCGCTACGGCCCGTCCGATGCCGCTGTCTGCTCCGGTAATCAGTGCAATCTTACCTTCGAGGCGATTGTGGCCGGTGTACGACTGCTCACCACAATCCGGGTGGGGCTCCATCTTGCGCTGTGAGCCAGGGACACTCTGAGGCTGAGAAGGAAACGGCGGGGTAGGGAAGTCTCGCATGGTAGAAGCTCCTGCAGTTGAGAACATTCATACCGGTTCGAGAGGCCTGGCCCCGGCGTGTTGGTTTCAATCTGCAGTTGGTACGACGAGCGGTGCGGGACATCATTGCAACTGAATTCCACGCCCCATCGCCTGTTCTACCGCACTCAGGTCCAAACTCATTCCGTAGCTCGGAGGCCAAGAAGGCGGCGATAATGGGGGCGATTCCCAGGGGCCATGCCATGCTGACCATCTCCAATAACGTACATCTGCCAGATGCCGAAATCGAACTGAGCTACATTCGCGCGCAAGGCGCGGGTGGGCAGAATGTCAACAAGGTGTCCAGCGCTGTGCACCTGCGCTTCGACATCCCGGCCTCATCCTTGCCCGAGTTCTACAAGGAGCGGCTGCTGGCGCTGCGTGACAGTCGCATCACTGGCGACGGCGTGTTGATCATCAAGGCGCAGCAGTATCGCACCCAGGAGCAGAACCGGGCCGACGCATTGGCGCGTCTTGCCGAGTTGATCATCGCTGCCGGCAAGACCGAGAAGAAACGCCGCCCCACCAAACCGACCCTCGGCTCGAAGACCCGCCGCCTCGAGGGGAAAGCCAGGCGCAGCACGGTCAAGGCGGGGCGGGGGAAGGTGGATTTCTAGTGCTTGTGGGAGCGGGCCTGTAGGCGCGCAGACACCCGCGCCGTTGTTTGACCGGGTACATGGCTTCATCAGCGCATTTCAGCCACGTTTCAGTGGTGCTCGCGTGATCAGGCGCAATCGCAAAGCCAATGCTCGGCAACAGTGATGGCCTTTTGCAATCAACGAAATCCCTCTAGAATCCGCATCGACTTCATGTGAAGCAACTTATTGATCTTGCAAGGAAGATGAAATGCGATTTGTAAAATTCCTGGGGCTTGCCTTGGCTGTCAGCCTCGGTGGATGCGCGAGCTTCACCAAGGATGAGGTAGCGCCTGTGGAACTGCCGTCGATGGCCAGCTACGCGAACAAGCCGAACGTCTATGTGGATTTTGACTTTTTTCAGGGCGATCCCAGTAGCGCTAATGAAGTACCGCAAGCTCGAGACATGTTGAAACCAGAGCTCAAGCGTGCGTTCAACGAATCAGGCCTTTTTGGCCATGTGACCTTTGATGAGTTCGAGAAGCAACCTGGCGATTACAACCTTCGACTCAAGGTCTACAACCATGCGCCTGGTGGTGGGCAGATGGTGCTCGCCTTCATCAGTGGTTTCACGTTCACCATCATCCCGGCATTGGCAACAGATCAATACACCATGAGCCTGGAAACCTTGGACGACCGTGGTCAGTCGCTTGGCAAGAGCAGCAACCATGACGCGATCAATACGTGGATGGGAATCTGGTTCCTGCCACTCGTAGGTAACACCCCGAAAGCAGCGGTTACCGATACTTTCAATCGGCAGGTGAATGCACTGCTGAAGGACTGGTTCGAGAGCAATCGCCTGAAGTATTCCGCTGTCGGTACACCTGTCCCACGCAGCTGAGCCGGTGAGAAATGAGCCGCGACTGCGGCTCTATTTCCGTGTTTATTTCAATGCCTGGATAAACTGCGGGTCGGTATAAAGCGTCTTGAGCAGGTTTTGCAGCATCGGGTTGTAGTTGTTCGCTGCAGCGGGTATGGCGATCGGGCCGAAAAAGCTGCTGTTCCAGTCCTGCTGCACCTGTTTCGTGGTTTCATACAACACCACATCACCCTTGCGCACAGTGAAGTGAGCGGCCAGCTCACCATGGCCGTTGGCTACACCAGAATTGAGTTGACTCTTGATCAATTGGATTTGTAGCTGTCGATCGGCGTGCGGATCAAGCAGGCCGGCATGACGGAGTTCGTCATTGATCGCGGCTTGAATGTGCAGGGGAACGCTACCTTCGGGTGAAGATATCGGGTTCAGACGAACCATGAGCGAGTCCTGGCCGGCGTCAGCTGCAACCTGGGCCTCTTGCACCGGTTGTAGTGGCGCATTCTGCTTGAGCTGTTGAACGTTCTGGAAGTTGGGCTCATAACGGGCCATGGTCACACCACACCCCTGCAGTAACAGAGCACAGAGGGGGAGGGTCAGGTAGCGCTTCTTCACGGCAGGTCCTTGCGTGATACGGAGAAAGCACCATTATTAATTGGTGGCTTTGTGCCATCAAGTCTTGACAGCCAAGTCGCTGCACGGAACGTGCGGAGCAATACACGTCGGTAAACCCTGGCTGCCCTCACGAGCGGTTTCAAGTAGATAAAATGCGCCGTAGAGCGGCCGGTTGCGCATGACAGATGTGTTTGCCTGAAGTTCTTCGTTGCCTGTGAGACCGAGCGCCGCCCGCGCGGCGCTCGGTCTCACAGGCGCTACATCCCCCAAGGTGAACACTTGTCCAGGCTCACAGCACCTTGAACCCATGGGTGCCGTCACGCTCGAGTTGGGCAATCAGCCCAAATTCCCAATCCAGATACCCCTGCATCGCCTCGCGGGGATTGTCCGTGCCCTCGTACGGGCGCCGGTAGCGATCGCTGCGTGGAACGGCAAGCCGCGTTTCGCCGGTTTCCAGCGGTTGCCCGGCCGCGATCCAGCGTGCGGTGCCACCTTCGAGCACGTACACCGGGGTTCGCGTCAGGGCCTGCAGATCGCGCGCGGCAAAGCGCGCCAGCAGGCTGCTGCCACAGGTCAGCACGAAGCGGCTGGCCTGGGGCAGGCGTTCCAGCACTTGCCCCAACTGGGCACGGATTGCCCAGTAGGCACCGGGGATATGGCGCTTGACGTAGTTGGCGCTGGTGGTGAAATCGAGCAGCACGGTGCCGTCCTCCTGCAGCCAGCTGGCCAGTTGTTCGACACTCACCGCGCTGACTGCGGGTAATTCCGGCAGCGCTGGCTGCCATTCGCCAGTCGCGCTGAAGTCCGCCGCGACCAGGCCATCGAGCACCGCCACTTGCCAGCCCATCTGTGCCAGCCATGAGGCGCTCATGTTGGCGCGTACACCGTCGTCATCCACCAGCACGATGCGCGCCCCGCGCACGCTTGCCACATGGTCGGTTTCCTGCACCAGCTGACCACCCGGTACCGAGCGGCTGCCAGGCAGGTGCCCGGTACTGTATTCCTCGGGCGTGCGCACGTCGAACAGGTAGGTGGTGCGCCCGGCTTCGGCCTGCCATTGCGCCAGCCCGGCGCGGTCCAGGCGCAGGACCCCGGCACGGTCGGCCACTGTTCGGGCCTGGCGCGCCGCATTGGCACGGGTGCCGGCACCGACTTCGCTGAAGCGCCGCTGCTGACCGTGGGCCAGTTGCTGGCCGGCCAGGGTCCAGCCGATGGTGCCGTTGCGCAGGGCCGCCACCGGGTTGGGGATGCCGGCGTTGACCAGGGACTGGGTACCGATGATGCTGCGGGTACGCCCGGCACAGTTGACGATCACCTGGGTGTTAGGGTCCGGCGCCAGTTCGGCCACGCGCAGCACCAGTTCGGCGCCGGGCACGCTGATGCCGCCTGGAATGCTCATGGTCTGGTATTCGTCGAAACGGCGGGCATCCAGCACTACCACGTCAGCCTTTTCATCCAGCAGCGCATGCACCTGCTCGGCGGCCAGCGACGGCGTGTGGCGCACGCTCTCTACCAGTTCGCCAAAAGCCTTGCTGGGTACGTTGACGTCGCGGAACAGCTCGCCACCGGCGGCGCGCCAGCCAGCAAGGCCGCCTTCGAGTATGGCGACGTCGCTGTAGCCCAGCGCCAACAGGCGTTGCGCGGCCACGGCGGCGAGGCCTTCGCCATTGTCGTAGACGGTGATGGCGGTATCTGCCCGCGGCACCCGGGCGAGCACCTCCAGCTCCAGTTTCGACAGCGGAATGTTGGCGGCGAAGAGTGGGTGGTCCTGGGCGAACGGGTCTTCTTCGCGCACGTCGATCAGGGCGAGTTCCTCCCGGGCCAGCAGGGCGTGGCGGATGTCGTGGTAGTGGCGGGTGGTGACGGTGCTCATCGGGCAGGGTTCTCGCTGGACAGGTCCCAGATGTTGGGCAGGTGGGTGTTGGAGTAGCCGGAAATGAACGGTTTCTCGCTGCCGTCCACGGCGTATACGGCGCGCTTGACCGCGCCGATGTTGCCGCCGTAGACGTGGATGCTGATCGAAACCTGGTCGCTGAAGGCATTGCTGACTTGATGAATGTCGCCGATACGCGGCGACACCGCTTCCACCTGGCCGGGCGCCAGGCGCACCGCCGCGCCCTCGAGCCGCAGCGCGCCCTGCGCGTCGCGGGCGAAGCCCTGGGCGAGCTCGGCGCCGCGCAGCATGCCGATCAGGCCCCAGACCCGGTGGTCGTGGATGGGGGTCTGTTGCCCGGGGCCCCAGACGAAGCTCACCACTGAAAAGCGTTGGCGCGAGTCGCAATGCAACAGGTACTGCTGGTAGCGCTGCGGATCGGGCTGGGCAAGCTCACCCGGCAACCAGTCGTCCTCGGCGACCAGTTCGGCCAGCAGTTGCTGGCCATGGTCGAGCAGGGTGGCCTCGTCAGGTTGCTGGTCGAGCAACGCGGCGAAGCGGTCGATGAAATGACGCAAGCGCTCCGGGCGCAGGTTCTGGGTCATGGGGCAGGCTCGGCTTTCGGGTTTGTAGTAACCCTAGCAAACCTCTTTTCTATTCTCAAAATGCAAAATGATAATAAGCTAATATGCGAAAAACGCATTTACACAGGCGCTGTTCTGTTTTGAAATGGTGCCGGTCGCAAGCATGAGGTTATGCCTAATGCGCATTTCACAGGCCGGCGAACACGCTTTAAATTATAAAAAACGCTAAATCAATGCCTTAGGGCTATAAATAAACCCTGGACGAGACCGCACGCGCGGATCGCCTCACATACCCCAGGCGGGTATCCGGAGACGAACGTGCGCTACATCAAACATCTGGCCGCCACGCTGCTGGCCACCACCTTCAGCCTTGCCGCCGCTGCCCAGAGCCTGGTAGTCGGTGACCAGAGCTACAATGCCCGTGCGGTGATGGAAGCGGCCGGCGTGCTCGACAACCTGCCCTATACCCTGGAGTGGAAGCAGTTCACCGCAGGTTCGCCGGTGGCCGAGGCACTCAACGTCGGCAGCCTCGACATCGGCCTGCTCGGTGATGCGCCGCCGTTATTCCTCGGGGCCCTGGGGGCGCCGATCAAGGTGATCGCGGTCAGCCGGCAGAACCTCGAAGGCGTGGCCATCCTGGCGCGCAAGGATTCGTCGATCCACAGTCTGCAGGACCTGCGCGGCAAGCGCGCGGCGATCTGGAAAGGCTCGTGGAGCCAGCAACTGCTGTTCAGCGCCCTGGACAAGGCGGGTGTGCCGCGCGATGACCTTGAGCTGCGCTACCTCAGTGCCCTGGATGCTTCCCACGCCCTGGATGGCGGTGCGGTGGACGTGATCGCCACCTGGGAGCCTTATGTCACCCAGCAGGAGCGCCAGGGCGCCCGGGTGCTGGCCACCGCCGAAGGGGTGATCCCGGCGCAGAGTTTCGTGGTGGCCAACAGCAAGGCCGTGGAAAACAAGCGTGCCCAGATCGCCGATTTCCTGCAGCGCCTGAAAAAGGCCCGCGACTGGGCCCTCGACAACCCGGCCAATACCGAGGCCTACGCCGATGCCTGGGCCCAGCGCACCCGCGCCGACCGCGACATCGCCCGTGCCTGGTTCGCCCGCGCCCGCACCGACCTGGCGCCGTTGAACCCGCAGGTGATCGTCGACGCGCAGAAGACCGTGGACTTCTTCGCCGGGCTCGGCCTGATCAAGGCCTACCCAGCCGCAGAGCTGTTCGACAACTCGTTTGGCGCGGCCTTCCAGACGGCCGATTCCAGCAGCCATTGAAAGGATTTCCCGTGAGCAAACGACAGATCAAACTCGGCGCCCTGACCATGGGCTGCGGCGGCCCGGGCCGGCATAACCTGTGGCTTGATCCCGAGCTGCCAGCCGACGCCAGCGTCAGCATCGACTGGTACATCGACATCGCTCGCCAGGCAGAGGCGGCACTGTTCGACCTGATATTTATCGTCGACAGCCAGTTCATCACCCCGGGCTCACCGTCGCACTACCTCAACCGCCTGGAGCCGCTGACCCTGCTCTCGGCGCTGGCGGTCAGTACCCGTCATCTGGGCCTGGTCGGTACGCTTACCACCTCCTACAACGCACCGTTCAACGTCGCCCGCCGGCTGGCCTCGCTGGACCTGATCAGCAAGGGCCGCGCGGGCTGGAACGTGGTCACCAGCGGCGATGCCGGCACCGCCGGCAACTACGGGCTGGACGAGCATTACGACTACGACACCCGCTACGCCCGGGCCGAGGAACATGTGCAGGTGGTGCAAGGCCTGTGGAACTCCTATGAAGACGATGCCTTCCCTCGTGACCGGGCCAGCGGTCGCTTCCTCGACCCGGCGAAGCTGCACGCCCTCGACCACAAGGGGCCGCACTTCTCGGTGGTCGGCCCGTTGAACATCCAGCGTTCGCCGCAGGGGCAGCCGGTGATTTTCCAGGCCGGCGATTCCGAGCAGGGCCGCGACCTCGGCGCCGCCACTGCCGACGTGGTGTTCACCCACGCCGCCAGTATCGAGCAGGGTCAGGCCTTCTACCGCGACATCAAGGCCCGTGCCGCGCGCTTGGGGCGCGATCCGGAGCAACTGCTGGTGCTGCCGGGGGCGGAGATCTATGTGGGCGATAACGACGAGCATGCCCGTGAGATCGAACGCCACTACCACCAGGTCGACCACAGCTTCGAACTGGCGCTGAAGGAGTTCGGGCGCAATTTTGGCTGGCATGATTTCAGCCAGTACGACCTGGACGCGCCGTTCCCCCAGCAAAGCCTGGAATATGCGCGCAGCAGTTTCTTCACCAACGCCAAGCGTATCGCCGACCAGGCGCTGGCCAAGGGCTTCAGCTTGCGCCAGGCGGTCGAGTTCGGCCGTCAGTTGCGACCGGGGGCTTTCGTGGGCTCGGCTGAAACGGTGGCGGCGAAGATGACTGAGTGGTTCGAGGCGCGGGCGCTGGATGGTTTCAATATCTACATTGGCCATCCGGGACAGTTCCGCCGGTTTACCCAGGAGGTGGTGCCGCTGTTGCAGGCGCGCGGGGTCTATCGTACTGCCTATGAGGGGACTACCTTGCGTGACAGCCTGGGTCTGCCGATCCCGCGCTTCAGCCGCTAGATCGTCGGGGCTGCACCAGCAGCCCCGACTGCCTCAGAAGGTGTAGGTCAGCCGCCCGAAGTAGTAGCCCCCGGTGAAGCCATACGGCGAATACACGCCGTACCCCTTGACCATGGTCTTGCTGCTTGGCGCCTGGCGCTCGGGGTACACGTCGAACAGGTTGCGCGCCCCGATCGCCAGCTCCAGGTCCTTGGTCAGCTGGTAGCCCACATCCACGTCAGTGATCCAGCGCGCCTTGTACTCGCGGTCCAGCGAGCGGTCGTTGGCCGCATTCACCTCGCGCCACGAGCCGTAGCGGGTCAGCCCCAGGTTGACCCGGTAGCGGTCCAGCCGCCAGTTGCCGCCGAGGATCAGCTTGGTGTGCGGCTGCACCTCGGTCAGCAGGTTGCGCGCCTGGCGGTTCATCAGCTCGTATGAGGTCCCGAGGATGCTCACGCTGTCCTTGTAGGCGAGGATCTCGGTGTTGTTCCAGTTGAAGGCCGCCGTCCACTTCACGCTCCCGGCACTGCCCAGGTCCTGGTCATAACTGCCCACCAGGTCCAGGCCTTTGGTGCGGGTGCTGGCGCCGTTGGTGAAGTACTGGCCGCCCGAGGTCGAGTCGATGCCGTTGGCCAGCAAGGCCTGGGTCACTTCCGGGCCGAGCAGGGTGCCGGTCAGGGTAATGCGGTCGCGCACGTTGATCAGGTAGGCATCGGCGGTGAAGGCCAGGCGCTCGCTCGGCTGCCAGGCCAGGCCAAGGCTGTAGTTGGTGGATTTTTCCGGTTTCAGCGGCTCGGCGCCCAGGGCCTGGGCCGCGGCAGAGTCCACCAGCAGCACGCCGTAGTTGATCGACTGGTATACGCCGTCGACCACGCCGTAGGTGGTGGAGCGCGCGCTGAACAGGCTGTTGGCCAGCGACGGGGCGCGGAAGCCGTTACTCACAGTGGCCCGCACGGCCAGCTCAGGGGTCAACGCGTAGCGCGTGGTCAGCTTGCCGCTGCGGGTGGCGCCGATGCCGCGGTCATAGTGCTCGTAGCGCAGGGCCGCGCCCCAGTACCACTGGGGTAGCGGGTTGAAACCGACATCCAGGTAGCCGGCGTAGCTGTTGCGGCTGGCACTGCTGGCTTCGGCAGGCGAGATGCCGTTGGTGACCTGGGCGCCTGAAGCTGCGCAATTGCCAGGCGCCACACAGTATCCGCCGTCGGCCCAGCTGGCCCAGTCGCCGGCCTGGACCTGGTAGGTATCGCGGCGCTGCTCGAGGCCCCAGGAGACGTCCAGGGGCCTGGCCAGGCCGACCTCGAAGCTGCGCCGCAGGTCGAGGTTGCTGGTCAGCTGCGAGCTGACCCAGGTGCCGGATTCGAAATGGTCGGGCGTGGCCTCGCCCAGGGACGGGTTCTGGTTGTTCCAGGTGCCTTGTTCGGACTGGTTGCGCCCGTAGGTGCTGGACAGGTCCCAGTCCCACTCACCGGCCAGGCCCCTGGCGCCGAACGCCGCCTGGTAGTCGTACTCTTCGATGTACCAGGTAGGCGTATAGCCGGAAGGGCGACCGTTGGGCCCGGTGGTGATGGTGTTGACGATGGTCGGCAGGCGGAAGTTCTGGCCTTGCTCGGCCTTGCGGTAGGACCAGGTGCTGAACGAGTAGAGGGTGAGGTCGTCCTGCAGCGGCAGTTCGGCGTTGTAGCCCAGGGTCAGCAGGTTGATCTTCGGCGTGCCATAGCCGCCGTAGGTGACCTTGCCGGCCCGGTCCAGGGCTTCGGCCTGGCTGTAGCCGTTGGCGCTGGCCTTGTTGTCGTCGTTCTGGCTGCGGGCGTCGAGGGCCAGCTGGACGACACCGTCGCGGCCGATCTCGAAGCCTTTGTTCAGGTTCTGCTGCACGGTCTGTTTCTTGCCGTCGTAGCCTTGGCCGACGCTACTCACCGCCGTGCCACTGGTGTCGGCCTTGAGAATCACGTTGATCACCCCGGCGATGGCGTCGGAGCCGTACTGGGCAGCTGCGCCGTCACGCAGCACTTCGTCATGGTCGATGGCCGCGATGGGGATGAGGTCGAGGTCGCTGGGCGCCGCACCGGCGTTGATGCCGCTGATGTTCAGGGTGGCGCTGGTGTGGCGGCGCTTGCCGTTGACCAGCACCAGCACCTGGGCGGCATTGAGCCCGCGCAGGTTCGGTGCGCGGGCCATGCCGCTGGCGTCCCAGCCGGTCTTCTCCGGCAGGGTCAGCGACGGCACGCTGGCACTGAGGGCTTCCATCAGGCCGGGCTTGCCGGTTTCCTGCAGTTGCCTGGCGCTGATCACGTCGATCGGTACCGGGCTGCTGGTGATGGTGCGTTTCTCGCTACCCCGGTTGCCGGTGACGATCACCGTGCCGAGGGCCTGGGCGGCGGGTTCCTCGGCCAGGCCGGGAGCGCCGTGCAGCCCGGCGGCCAGGGCCACGCTGAACAGCGGGGCCGTTTTCAAAGCTTGCTTCATGCACGCATTTCCTTGTCTGGCAGGGCGGGCGCGCTCACGGCGCCTTGGCCGCGATCGCGTCGATTTCCACCAGCGCGCCCGGCAGCGGCAGGGCCACCACCTGGATGGCCGTGCGGGTCGGGGTGCGGGGTTGTTCGGCAGTGGCGAAGAACTCGGTGTAGGCCGCCTGCAGCCCGGCGAAGTCGAGTGCGCCGCCGTTGGCCGGGTCGCCTACCAGGAACACCCGCAACTGGACGATGTCGCCCAGGTCCAGGCCTTGGCGCTGCAGCGCCGTGCGCAGCTTGTTCAGCACCGAGCGGGTCTGGGTTTCGGTGTTGCCCAGTGCGGCCGTGCTGCCCTTGGGCGCGTTGGGGTCGACGACATCCGGCAGGGTGCCACTGACGAACGTCAGCTGGCTGCCGGCCGGTACCGTGACCAATTGCGAGATGGGAAAATTCGAGCCGGGCGGCGCGATCCGTGTGATGCGGTCGGCGTGGGCGTTGAGGCTGAGCGACATGAGCACTCCGGCAAGCAGGAGAAGACGAGGCATGGGCAAGGTTCCTTGCAGGTCAGGCGGCGACGCCGCGGGTGGGCTGGCTGGCATGGCGGGCGATCAGGGCCACCACCCGGCGGGCGGATTCGGCTGCGCTGTTCTGCCAGATGCCCACGCCACCATGGGCCAAGGCATCGCTGGCCAGCCAGGTGCGGCCCTGGGGCTGGTTGAGCAGGTCGTAGCCCGGCTGTGCGACTTCGTCATGGACGATCCACGGGGCTTCGCTGAACGGGATCTTCGACCAGTTCACCACCACCGGCCGGCCAAGCTTGTGGCTGTGGCCGGGGTGCAGCGACTCCACGGCCTGGCGCGACGAGGCCACCTGCGCCTGCAGCGACTTGGCGGCAAACTGCCGGGCCACCTCGCCGGTGTTGTAGGTTGCGACCAGTACGCCCTGGGCGCTGTTGAGGTGATCGCTGGGGTACCACAAGGTGCGCGCCTCATGGTTGATGTAGCTGAGCCCGCCGTAGATCTGGAAATCGGTTTCCCAGAAGCGCGGTGATTGCCAGGCGACCTTGTTGGCCTTGTCGCCTTCGGCGCTGGCAATGGCTTGCCTGAAGGCCTGGTCGAAGTTGTTCGGCAGCTTGGCCAGCAACGGCAGCGGCAAGGTGACGATGGCGTAGTCGGCGTGCTCGACATGCTGCTGGCCACTCTTGCGGTCGCGCCAGGTCACCCTGGCGCCGGTGGTGCCGGTGTCCAGCGCCAGCACTTCAGCGCCCAGGCGTACGCTGTCCTTGACCTGGCGGTAGAACGCCTTGGGGATCTGGTCCATGCCGCCAACGGGCTGGAACATGGTCGAGGAGAACTCGGGGATCTCGTCGAATACCAGGGGCAGCAGCAGGTTGCTGTCCAGCAATTGCTCCAGCGGCACCGGCTGGCGCTGGATTGGCGTCTGGTCGCCGGCACCGGCAAAGCGTGTGTAGCCGGCGCGCACCGAACCGCGGTACTGCTGCTGGCTGTCGAGGTCGCCATAGACCTTGAGGAACGCCAGCAAGGCCTTGCGCTGGCTGCTGCTGAGGTCGGCATCGAGGCTGTTGCGGTTGATGCTGCGCGCCAGCAGCTCGCTGAAGTGCCCGCGGGTGTCGTTGACCGCCTGGCGCAGCAGCAGCGGCGGGCGGGCCAGGTCCGGCTGGGCCAGGGCATTGCGGCTGCTGTTGACCAGCACCTGCAACTCCACGCCCAGCTCACGGCAGTAGCCCAGGATGGTCAGGTGATGGCTGGGCAGGCGTGCCGCGCCGGCGTTGAAGAAGTGCCCCGGGTCGAACTCGACGGTTTGCGAGCTGCCGTTGCACCGAGGATCGGCCGCAGCGACAGGCTGAAGCGGATATGGTTCTCCCGCCCGTAGCGGGCAGCGGCCTTGCGTACCTGGGCAATGCGCTCGCGCACTTGCGCCAGCGGCTCACCCCACATCATGTAGACATCGGCGTGCCTGGCCGCGACTTCCACTGCCGCGTCCGAGGCGCCGGAGAAGTACACGGGCAGCTTGCCCACGGGTTTGACCAGGGTCAGGTTGTCTTCCACCCGGTAATGCGTTCCGTGGTGGTCGAACGGCGTGGTCTGCGTCCAGGTATTGTGCAGCACCTCCAGGTATTCGTCGGTGCGGGCGTAGCGGGCATCCTTGTCGAGGAAGTCGCCGTCGCGTTGTAGGTCGCCGCTGTCGCCGCCGGTGATCACGTTGATCGAGGCTCGGCCACGGCTGAGCTGGTCGAGCGTGGCGAACTGGCGGGCGGCGAAGGTCGGGGCCTGGAAGCCGGGGCGGTGTGCCACCAGCAGGCCGATGCGCTCGGTCAGTGCAGCGACGTAGCTGGCCAGGATCATCGAGTCCGGCGCACTGGTGTTGACCGCCAGCAGGGCCTTGTCGAACCCGGCGTATTCCTGGGCCTGGGCGAACGCCTTGATGAAATCCAGGTCGACCAGCGGGCCCCGCGGAGCCTGGGATTCACTGCTTTCCTGGGGGCCGATGAGGCCAATGAATTCGAGGGTCATGCGGTGGAACTCCTTTTCAAGGGGCGGCGGTCAGGCGACGGCGGCCTGGAGGCGACGTTGGGTATTGCGGTTGCTCGGTACGCCCAGGCCGAAGCTGTCGCGCAACGTGCTGCCGGTGTACTCGCTGCGTACCAGGCCGCGCGCCTGCAGCAGGGGGACCACCAGCTCGGTGAAGTACTGCAGGCCATCGGGCAGCAACGCGTTGATGATGAAGCCATCGGCGGCGCCGCCCTCGAACCAGCCTTGCAAGGCATCGGCAACTTGCTCTGGGGTCCCTGTGAAGTCCCGCCGCGGGCGCGAGAAGCGCAAGGCAATCTCGCGCAGGCTCAGGCCCTCGTCGCGGGCCAGCTGTTTCAGCTGGTCGGCGGTGCCCTTGTGGCTGTTGTCGCCGAGGCTGCCCAGGTCGGGGAACGGTGCATCCAGCTCATGCCGGCTGAAGTCATAGTCGTTGAACGGCCGGCCCAGGGCGACCAGCGCGTCTTCGATGCTCACCAGGTCTACTGCCTGCTGGTAGCGGCGCTCGACCTCGGCTTCATCGCGGCCGACGATGGGGCGGATACCCGGCAGGATGAACAGTTGTTCCGGGTCGCGGCCATGGCCCGCGGCGCGTTGTTTCAGGTCCTGGTAATAAGCGCGGGCATCACTGAACGACTCGGGGTTGACGAAGATCGCGTCGGCCTTCTGCGCGGCGAAGTTGCGCCCGTCCTCCGACACCCCGGCCTGGAAGATCAGCGGTTGGCCCTGGGGTGAGCGCTGGATGTTCAGCGGGCCCTTGACCTTGAAGAACTCGCCTTGGTGGCCCAGGGTGTGCAGCTTGGCCGGGTCGAAGAACTCGCCGGTCTGTTTGTCGCGGGTGAAGGCGTCGTCTTCCCACGAGTCCCACAGGCCCTGGACGACTTCGACATGTTCACGGGCGATGCGGTAGCGCACGGCATGCGGAGGGTGTTGATCCTTGCCGAAGTTTTCAGCGGTGCCCGAGAGCCATGAGGTGACCACGTTCCAGCCGGCACGACCGCCGCTGATCAGGTCCAGCGAGGCGAACTGCCGGGCGACCTGGAAAGGCTCGGTGTAGCTGACCGTGACCGTGGCCACCAGGCCGATGCGCGAGGTCACAGCTGCCAGTGCCGAGAGAATGGTCAGCGGCTCGAAGCGGTTGAGGTAATGCGGGCTGGAGCGGGCGTGGATGTGCAGGCTGTCGGCGATGAAGGCAAAATCGAACTTCGCAGCCTCCGCCAGTTGTGCCTGTTGCCTGTAGTAAGCGAAATTGACGCTGGCGTCGGCCAGTGCCTCGGGATGCCGCCACTCGCCCCAGCCGTGGCCGACACCATGGATCATCGCGCTGAGATGGATCTGTCGTTTGCTCACGTTCAATACCTCTGGCCAGATAGGCCTCAATGTCTGATCCACGCGGCACGCCCGTGCCGCGTGGCACAACGGTCAAACCGCCACGGGCAGTACGCTGCGCGAATGCCCAGGGATGGCCTCGATCAGCGCTCGGGTATAGGCGCTGGCCGGCTGGCCGAACACCTGCAGCGCCGGCCCTTGCTCGACCACCTGCCCGCGCCGCAGCACCAGCACCTGGTCAGCCATGCTTGCCACCACCGCCAGGTCATGAGAGACCAGTACGTAAGCCATGCCCGATTCGCGCTGCAGCTCATCCAGCAGGGCGAGGATCTGTGCCTGCACCGATACGTCCAGTGCGCTGACCGGTTCGTCGAGCAGCAACACGTCCGGTTGCAGTGCCAGGGCCCGGGCAATGGCCACCCGCTGGCGCTGGCCGCCGGACAATTCCCGCGGCAGGCGGTCGAGGAAGGGCAGCGGCAGGTGCACCCTGGCAACCAGTTCGCGGGCCTTGCGTTCCAGTGCCTGGCCCTTGAGTAGGCCGAACGACACCAGCGGCTCGACGATGCTGTCGAACACGGTGAAGCGCGGGTCGAGTGCGGCAAACGGGTTCTGCTGCACCAGCTGGATGCGCCGACGCAGGGGGCGGAACTGCCGCCAGCTGAGCGTGCTGACCGCTTCGCCGGCGAACTCGACCTGCCCCTGGCTGGGCTTTTCCAGCCCCAGGGCAATACGCAGCGCTGTACTTTTGCCTGAGCCCGACTCGCCCACGATGGCCAGGGTCTGCCCGGCGTGCACTTCAAGGTTCAGGTCATCCAGGGCGGTGAAGGGGGCAGGCTGCCCCGGCAGCGCAAAGCGTTTGCCGACGTTGCTCAGGCGCAGCAGCGGCGCCTGGCCCGGCACCACGCCCGGCCTGCGCCGCGGCACGAAGGCCGGCGCTGCATCGAGCAGAGCACGGGTATAGGGATGCTGTGCACCCCAGAGTATCCGCCTGGGGGAGGCGTGCTCGATGAGCTTGCCCTGCTTCATCACCAGCAGGCGGTCGGCGCGGTCGCATGCCATGCCAAGGTCATGGGTGATGATCAGCAACGAGATGCCGCGCTCGGCCACCAGTTGTTGCAAGTGGTCGAGAATGCGCCGCTGCACCGTTACATCCAGTGCGCTGGTGGGCTCGTCGGCAATGATCAGCCGCGGCGCGCCAGCCAGGGCGATGGCGATCAGTACCCGCTGGCGCATGCCGCCGGACAATTCGTGGGGGTACTGGCGCGCCCGCAGCGCTGGCTCGTCCAGGCCAACCTGGGCCAGCAAGGCCAGGACTTCGCTGTGCACCTCGCGGTAGCGCCGGCCGCGGGCCAGCACCAGCGCCTCGGCGATCTGCCGGCCAATGCGCAAGGTAGGGTTGAGGCTGACCATCGGGTCCTGTGGCACCAGCCCGACGGTACGCCCGCGCAACTGGCGCTGGGTGCGCTCGTCGGCCTGGGCCACATCGACCCCGTCGACCCACAGCTGGCCCTGGTCGATTTGGGCATTGCCGGGCAGCAGGCCGAGCAAGGCGTTGGCCAGGGTCGACTTGCCCGAACCGGACTCGCCGACGATGGCCAAGGTCTCCCCCTGGGCCAGGCTGAACGACAGCTGGCTCACGGCCTGGGTGCGTTGCCCGGCGAAGGCGTAGCTGACACTCAGGTCGCGTACCTCGATCAACGGCGACAGGCTCATCGGGCATGCTCCTCGGCGCTGCGCGCCAGGTGGTTGAGGCTGAACACCACGGCCACCACGAACAGCCCCGGCAGCAGGGATACCCAAGGCGCAGTGATGAGGAAGTGGCGGCCGTTGGCGATCAGCGTGCCCCATTCCGCCGCTGGCGGAGCGGCGCCGAAGCCGAGGAAGCTGAGCCCGGCGGTAGCCAGGATGGCGGCGCCGAAGTCCAGGGTGGCGAGCACCGCCACCGGGCCCCAGGCGTTGGGCAGCACGTGGCGCAGCAGCGTGCGTGCCCAACTGGCGCCGCCCAGGCGCGCGGCTTCGACATAGGGCAGGGTCTTGATTCGCAGCACTTCGGCGCGGGTGGTGCGGGCGAAACCCGGAATGATCCCGACCCCCACGGCGACGGCCACTGGTACCGTGCCGAAGCCGATGGCCGTGACGATGGCCAGTGCCAGCAGCAGGCCGGGCAGGGCCAGCAACACATCGATCAGGCGCATCAGCGCCGCGTCGATGCGCCCGCCGGCAAAACCAGCCAGTACACCTAGACCCAGGCCACCGAACAGGGCGATGACCACCGCCAGCAGGGCGGCCATCACCGACAGGCGTGCGCCGTACACCACCCGGGTGTAAAGGTCGCGGCCCAGCTCGTCAGTACCGAACCAGTGCGCCAGGCCGGGGGCGCTGAGCTTGTCGGCAGGCGACGTGGCATAAGGGTCGTAGCTGGTCAGCAGGTGGGGTGCCAGCGCCGCGCACAGGGCAAACAGCACGACCAGCAGCGCCAGGCTGAAGCCGGGTCGGCGCAGCAACGGGAGCAAGGTTTGCCATACGCGCTGCCAGCGTGTGCGACGCTTCCAGGTAACCGCAGGGCGAGCCTCGTCGTTGGCGGGTGCGGTGCCAATCGGGGTCAGGGAGATATCGAGGGTCATTTCAGTTCACCTTGGCCGTATGGGTGATGCGCGGGTCGAGGCAGGGGTAGAGCAAGTCGACGAGCAGGTTGACCACCACGAACGCGGTCGCCGATACCGCGACGATCGCCAGCACTACCGGGATGTCCTGGCGCAGCACGGCCTCCTGTGCCAGGCGGCCGACGCCGTTACGCGAGAAAATGGTCTCCACCAGCACGGCGCCAGACACCGTATTGCCGACCTGCAGGCCGACCAGGGTCAGCAACGGCAAGGCGGCGTTGCGCAGGCCGTGACGGGCCTGCACCTGGGCCCGGCTGAGGCCTTTGGCGAAGGCAGTGGTGATGTACGGTTCCTGCCACACCCCCTGGAAGCCGCGTTGCAAGACCTGGGCGTAGACGGCGGCGCTGGGTATCGCCAAGGTGATCGCCGGCAGCACCAGGCTGGCAAGGCCCTGGCTACCGGTGGCCGGGAACCAGCCGAGGGCGAAGGCGAACACCTGGATCAGCAGCAGGCCCATCCAGAACACCGGCACCGAAAAGCCCAGCGAAGGCAGGCGGGCCAATGCCGTCTTCAGCGGTCGCCATTGCAGGTAGGCGGTCAGGTAGGCCAGACCGACCCCGGCCAGCAGCGACAGCACGATGGCAGAGCCCGCCAGCGCCAGGGTCTGCGGCAGGCGCTCGGCCAGCAGCGCGGTGACCGGACGCCCCAGGGACAGCGACTGCCCAAGGTCGCCGTGCAACGCGCGCCACAGCAGGTCGAAGTACTGCTCGAACAGCCCTTTGTCCAGCCCGTAGTAGGCGCGGGCCTTGGCCAGGTCCTCGGGTGACAGGCCGTCGGCCTCCAGGCCCGAGGCACTGAGCATGATCGCCAGGGTATCGCCGGGCAGCAGGTAGAGAATGAAATAAGTGATCGTGTAGGCACCCCACAGCACCAGCAGCGCCTGGCCGATACGGCCGGTCAGGTAGCGCTTCATGGCTGGCCGACCTGGATGTCGCTGAACAGGGCGAAGCCTTCTGCGGTCCAGCGGAAGTCCTTGACCCGTGGCGCGGTGGCGGCCTGCCAGACCCGCTCGTACAGCGGGAACGCCGAGGCTTCGTCAATCAGCAGGTCCTGCAGCTGGCCATAGGCCTGTGCCCGCTGCGGATCGGCGGTGGCAGTGATGCCACGGTCAAACAGTACCTGGGCCTTGGCCAGTGTGTGTGGCTCGTAGGTGTTGGTGGCCAGCGTGGCGCTGTTGGCCGAGCGGGGGTCGAGGATGGTCTGCAGGATGATCGGGTCGGCGCGGGTCATGTAGGTGGAGGTCAGGTCATAGTTACCGGCTGCGTTGCCGGCAACCCATTCGGCACGGGTCAGCACATTCAGCTTGAGATCGATACCCACCTTGCGCAGTTGGTCCTGCACCAGCACGTCACCGGCGCTTTCGGCCGGAGTGAGGTTGTAGCGCAGGGTCAGGCGCTGGCCGTTCTTGTGCCGGTAGCCATCCTCGCCCTTGCGCCAGCCAGCGGCATCCAGCAGTTGCTCGGCGCCTTCGGGGTCATAGGCAAGCTTGCTGGCCTGTGGCTTGAAGTACGGGGTGGTGACGTCATACACGCCGCTCACCACCGGGAACGCTGCGTTGTACACGGTGTGCGCGTAGCTGCTACGGTCGATGGCTTTCTGCAGCGCCAGGCGCACCTGGCGGTCGGCCAGCAGGCGGTCGTTGCGGGTGTTGGGGTAGAGGTTCAGCGCCGGGCCTGGCAACGAGCGGCTCTGGATGGTCGCGCCCTTGGCCTGGAACAGCTTGAGGTCGACTTCCGAGAACGGGTTGCGTGGCCACAGGATGTCGGCCTTGCCCTGCAGGAACAGGCCATTGCGCACGCTTTCTTCAGGTATGTAACTGATCTCCACGGCCTCCACGTGGGCTGGGCCCTGGTTGCGCATGTTGGCCGACGGCCAGGCGTAGTCGGGGCGCTTGACCAGGCGTGCGCCGACCTCGGGGGTGTAGTGCTCGAGGATGAACGGGCCGGTACCGATGATCTTGCCTAGCGAACGTTCCTGCGCGCTCAGCTGGTACGAGGCCGGCGCGAGGATCGCCAGGTTGGTGGTGGAAGTCGCCTGCAGGAAGCCGGCATTGGGCCGTGACAGCACCAGCCGCACGGTAAAGTCGTCGATGACCTCAGCGTGGTCGTAGCCGGCGAGGTAGGTGGCACCAAAGGTGGCGGGCAACTGGCTGGCGAAGGCTTTGTTGCTGTCGAAGGCAGCTTTCACGGCGTGCGCATCGAAGCGCTCGCCATTGCTGAAGGTGACGTCCTGGCGCAGGTGGAAGGTGTAGTTCAGGGCGTCGGCACTGATCTCCCAGCTTTTTGCCAGCCACGGGATGATGCGCCCGCTGTCCAGGTCCTGGTCGGTGAGCGATTCAGCGACGTTGCGCAGCAACACGCGGTGTTCCAGCCAGTAGACCTGGAAAGGGTCGACGCTGACCAGGGTGGTGTTGTCGCCCCAGAAGGCAACGCTGAGGGTTTTGCTGGTGGTGCTGTCGTCGGCGGGCGAGCAGGCAGCGAGGGCCAGGGCCAGGCAGCCGGTGGCGAACAGGCGATGCAGTGGGGGCATGGGATGTCCTTCGATGAGAGAGGGTTATCTGTACCCGCGAAGAGGCCGGCACAGACGACGGTTGCCTTGCAATCAGTCCTGGTAATCGCGGCCCTCGCGATCCAGCTGCCGGATCAACGCATCCCAATGCCGCTGGATACCTTCGCCCTTGCCATCGGCAAACCGCTTCGATTGCTCATGCACCTTGGCAATCGCCGCTTGCGGTGCATGCAACAGCTGGTCATTGCCCCCGGCCTGGGCCGCCACCTGGATGTTGCACGCCCGCTCCAGCCCATGCAGTTCGCGGAACGCATGCTCCACGCTGATGCCGCCGGTGAGCAGCCCGTGGTTGCGCAGGATGAGGATGTTGCTGTCGCCCAGGTTGGCCACCAGCCGCTGCTGCTCGTCCAGGTCCAGGGCCACGCCCTCGTAATCGTGGTAAACCACCCGGCTGTAATAGGCCAGGGCGTGCTGGGAAATCGGCAGCAGGCCGTCGCGTTGGGCCGACACCGCCGCACCGTCGCGGGTGTGGGTGTGCAGCACCGCCTTGAGGTCGGGCCTGGCGCGGTGAATGGCGCTGTGGATCACATAGCCGGCCTGGTTGATACCCAGGCCCAGTGGGTCGTCGATGATCGTGCCGTCGACGTCCACCTTGACCAGGTTGGAAGCGCTGATTTCGTCGAACAGCAAGCCAAAGGCGTTGATCAGGAAGTGTTCGTCCGGCCCCGGCACGCGGGCGGAGAAGTGCGTGTAGATATGGTCGGTCCAGCGGAACAGCGCCGCCAGGCGGTAGGCTGCGGCCAGCTTGACGCGTACCTCCCATTCTTCGGCGCTGACCCGCTCGCGCACATTGGCAGAACGGGGCGTGATGGCAGACAGTGAACTCATGGTGTGCTCTCCGGTAATCAGTAGCCGCGTGTGGTGTCGACCAGGTTGGCCAGGGGCGCCTGCGCGCGGTAGCGGTGGAAGTTGGCGAGGAAGGCTTCAAGGAAGGCGGGGTAACCCTCCTCGGAAATGGCCGAGGTATGGGGTGACAGAAATACCCGTGGGTGGTGATACAGCGGGTGGCCGACGGGCAGCGGCTCGGGGTCGCTGACATCCAGGCTGGCACGGCCGATCAAACCGCTGTCCAGGGCCTCCAGCAGGGCCTGCTGGTCGAGCAGCGCACCCCGGGCGATGTTGACCAGATGCAAGCCAGGGCGGGCGTCGCTCAGCACCTGGCGGTCGATCAGGCCGCGGGTGGCAGGAGTGAGCGGGGCGGCCAGCACCAGATGGTCGCTGCCAGCGAACAACTGACGCAGGTCGTCGGCACGTTCCACACCAGGTATTTCGGCAATTGGCTGGCCAGGGCGGCTCAGGGCCAGCACCCGCATACCCAGTGCCACGGCCTTGCGCGCCAGGCGCTGGCCGATGCTGCCGAAACCGAGAATACCCAGGGTGCGGCCACGCAGCGGCGCCAGCGGGGTCAGGCGCCAGTCGGCATCCTTGACCCAAAGCCCTGGCAGGTGCTTGGCAGCGGCGAACACCAGGGCCAGCGCGAACTCGGCCACCTGCTCGGCGTTGCCGCCCTTGCCGCTGGTCACCGGCGCGCCTTTGAAGACCCAGTCGGGGTAGAAGTCGATGCCCGAAGACACCAGCTGCACCCATTTCAAACCCCAGGGCCAACCTGGCGGCGGGCTGTCGACGCGCTGCCCGCGCACATTGACCGGGCGCAGGATGAACACATCGGCGGGCGCTTCGAGGGCCAACTGGCCGGGGGCGATGTCGAGCACTTCATGGTCTGGCAACTGCTCGCGCAGCTGCTGGTTGGCCTGGACGTCGAGCTGGCTGGCAATGATCGAATGGCTCATGGGCGGACCTCCGTCAGCGCGGCGCGGCCGACCTGGCCGAATACCACGTCGTCCTGCGGGGTGTGAATGCGGCTGCAGAGTACGTCGCGGTAGTGCCGCTCCAGCGGGTTGCGTCTCGAAAGTCCGGGGTTGCCGGCGGCCTCGACGGCGAGGGCCACGGCCTGGATGGCATTGCTGCTCACCAGGTGCTTGAGCTGGCCGGCGTGCTGCGCCGCCGTTTGCCCGGCGACAGCGGCATCGAGCAGGCTCTGGTTGGCGAACAGCAGCGTGTCGATGCGCCCCAGCACATCCTGGAAACGCGCCAGGCTGGCCAGCGGTGCACCCAGGTTCGACGGCGTGCGCTGCTTGAGGAAGCCCGCCAGCCAGTCGCGGGCGGCGCGGGCCACGCCGTCATACACCGCTGGCAGCAGCACGGCCATCCACAGCAGGCCGTGGCCATCGAGTTCGGCTCTCGCGGCACTGGCGGGGCTGGCGCTGACGGCGTGGTCGAGAGGGATCAGCACGTCATCGAATCGCACCTCATGGCTGCAGGTGGCACGCATGCCCAGGTGGTCCCAGTCGTCGATGATGGTGATCCCGGGCGTGTCGCGGTGCACCAGGAAGCCGCCCACCAGTGGGTCGGCATCGTCGCTGCGCGCCCAGACCAGATACCAAGTCAGGCCGTGGCTACCGGTGGAATAGATCTTGCGCCCGCTCAGGCGCCAGCCTTCGGCGGTACGCCGGGCGACGGTGGCCGGCAAGCCGCCGCGGGCGGGGCTGCCAAGTTCGGGTTCGACGCGCAGCGCGTTGATCAGAGCGCCCTGTTGCACGGCTTCACGGGCCACGCGCTGGCGCAGGTGCTCGGGCCAGCGCGCTTCGTCCTGCAGGCGGAAATGCTGCAGGTACTGCATCACCAGGATCAACGCGGTGGCCGGGTCGCCCTTGCCGACCGCGCCGATCACCCGGCGAGCGCTGGCAAGGTCAGCACCGCCGCCGCCGAGGGCCTGGGGCACGGTGAAGCCGAGCAGGCCGTGACGTTGCAGCAGGTCGAAGTTGTCCTGCGGAAACTGGCCGCTGCGATCATAACGCTCGGCATTGGCGGCGAGGGCCTGCGTCAGCTCGGCGAGGGCGCTGTCGGAGGGGTGACTCATGGGGTTTCATCCCTGAATGACGGTAAGTGCTTAAGACCGTATTCGTATGGATGAAGGCTGTAAAAGTCTTTTTTGTTCTATGCTAATTATTTGTTTTAAGAATCTATGCAGCGGCATGTTATGCGAAAAATGCATTTAGTGACACTGCACACGCTGGTCCTCGGCACGCTCAGCCCAGCAGTCTATGCCCGGCTACTTCACCAAACAGTTCCACTGGCTCCTGCAAATTGCCCAGGTAGCGCGGATGGAACAGCCACAGGTCTACCTGCGGTTTGAAATCGGTGACATTGAGCACGTCCAGGGCATCGCGATGCCGGCTTGCTTGCAGCAACGGTTCCGGGACCAACCCCAGCCCCTGGCCATTGGCGACCAGCCCCAGTTGCAACTCGGTGCCGAAGGTCTCCAGGTTGATGGACAGGCTCAGCCCCTGTTCGCTCAGCGCTCGCTGCAGCCCTGCGCGGAAACCGCAGCCGTCAGGGTTGAGCACCCAGCCGCGGGTATAGCAGTCCTTGAGCTTGTAGCTGCGCTTGCCTGCGCTACCCCTGGCCGCCACCACTTTCAGCGGCATGCGTGCGATGGACTGGCTGGCGATGCCCTCGGGGAAAATCTTGCCTGGCGGGAACAATGCGGCAGCGGCGTCCAGTTCGCCGTTGTCCATGCGCGCGATCAAGCTGCTGCCCCAGCCACTGCTGACCTGGGTGCGTAGCTGTGGGTAGGCTTCGCGGATCTGTGCCAGGGCGTCAAGCAGTACCACATCGCCCAGGGTCTGCGGCACGCCCAGGCGCAGCGTGCCCGACGGGGCGCCATCGTTGGCCACCAGTTCGCGCAGCGAGTCGATCTCGCGCAGGATCGCCTTGCACTGCTCGTATACTCGCAGCCCCATGGGCGTCGGCTTGAGCGGTTTGGTGTTGCGGTCGAGAAGGGTGGCGCCAAGGTCTTCCTCGAAATTCTGCACCCGGCGGGTAATGGCCGGTTGCGTCAGTTGCAAGGCTTCGGCGGCAAGGTTGGTCGACTGGCAACGAATGACTGCGACGAAGGCGTCCATATCATCGATTTTCATAATCGGCGCTCACGGAATCGAACGGGAAAAATAAGGCATCAGCATAATCGCACTGGCGGGTAATGACATCTGCAGGGTTTGCTTTGATTAAAACGCATATTAGGTTATTCCTAAAATCAATTTAGTTTATTTGATGGTTGTCGCTAGAGTCGCCTGACCGGGCTGCATGACGCCGCCCGCCCAGGCAGCGAGGAGCGCCATGTCCATTCGAACGAAATTGTTGACCCTTGCCGCGGCCCTGTTGCTGACAGGCCAGGCGATTGCCGCAGAGCGCCTGACCCTGCGCATCGGTGACCAGAAGGGCAACATGCGCGCCCAGCTGGAGGCAGCCGACGCCTTGCGCGATCTGCCCTACGACATCCATTGGGCCGAATTCCCCGCTGCCGCGCCGCTGGCCGAGGCGCTGAATGCCGGGGCGATCGATGCCGGCATCATTGGTGATGCGCCGCTGTTGTTCGTGCTGGCTTCGGGGGCGCCGGTCAAAGCCGTCGCCGTGGACAAGTCAGACCCTTACGGTACCGCGCTGCTGGTCCGGCCTGATGCGCCGCTGCAAGGCGCAGCGGACCTCAAGGGCAAGCGCATTGCCACTGGCCGAGGTTCGATCGGGCACCACCTGGCGCTCAAGGCACTGGACCAGGCCGGGCTCGGCGAGAAGGACGTGGAGTTCCGTTTTCTCGGGCCGGTGGACGCCAAGATCGCCCTGGCCAATGGCGCGGTGGACGCCTGGGCGACCTGGGAGCCTTACACCGCGCTGGCCGAGCTGAGCGGGCAGGGCCGGGTGCTGGTCAACGGCCGCGGTCTGTCCAGCGGCAACAGCTTCCTTGCCGCCACCGACAAGGCGTTGGGCGAGCCTGCGCGGCGTGCGGCACTGCAAGACTACCTCAACCGCCTGGCCGAGGCGCAGGTGTGGGCCAACCAGCACCTGGACAGCTACTCGAAAACCCTGGCCGCAATCATCGGCTTTCCCGAGGATGCCGCCCGCCTGCAGTTCGAACGCCGCCATCTGCGCTGGCAAGTGATCAACCCACAGACCGTGGCAACGCAGCAGGACACCGCCGATTTCTATCATGCCCACGGCCTGATGAACGAACGCCTCGATGTGGCACCGACCTTCGCCAGCGGGTTCAGCATTCCTGCGACCGCCAAGCTGGCCGCACAACCCTGACTCAGGAGATTCCTTCATGCCATTCAAAGCTCTACGCCAGCTGGGTCTGGCGCTGCTGGCCAGCGCCCTGCTGCCAAGCCTGGCCAGCGCCGACCAGACCCTGCGCATCGGTTACCAGAAGTCCTCGACCCTGCTGACCCTGCTCAAGGCCCGCGGCAGCCTCGAGCAACGCCTGCAGGCCGAGGGCATCCGGGTCAGCTGGCATGAGTTTCCCAGCGGGCTGCCGCTGCTGGAGGCACTGAACCTGGGCAATGTCGACCTGTCGGCGGACGTCGCCGACACCGTGCCGGTGTTCATCCAGGCGGCGGGGGCCGAGCTGACCTACTTCGCCCGCGAAACACCATCGCCAACGGCCCAGGCGATCCTGGTGCCGGCGGATTCGCCGCTCAAGACCCTGGCCGACCTCAAAGGCAAACGCGTGGCGGTGACCAAGGCGGCCGGAAGCCATTACCTGCTGATCCAGGCCCTGACCAAGGCCGGGCTGACGTTCAAGGACATCACCCCGGCCTACCTGATCCCCGCCGACGGCAGAGCCGCCTTCGAGAACCACAAGGTCGATGCCTGGGTGACCTGGGACCCTTACGTGGCCAGTGCCCAGCGCCAGCAGAACGCGCGCATCCTGGCCGATGGCAGCGAGTTGGCCAGCTACCAGCGCTATTACCTGGCCAGCAGCGACTACGCCAAGGCCCACCCCGAGGTGCTCCAGCAGGTCTACCTGGCCTTGCGCGAGGTCGGGGCCTGGACCAAGGCCAACCCGGCGCAGGCCGCGCGGATCCTTGGCCCACTGTGGGGCAACCTGGACAGCACCACGGTACAACAGGCCAACGCCCGGCGTAGTTACGACGTGCAGCCAGTGAAGCTGGAGAACCTGGCCGAGCAGCAGCGCATCGCCGATGCGTTCTATCGCGAGGGGCTGCTGCCAAAAGCGGTGGATGCCCGCGCGGTAAGCCTTTATCAGCCGGCGCAGGATTAGTCAGCGCATGGATGTAGCAGGGCGCGCGAACCAGGACGTCAGCCAAGCTGCAGGAGCGAGTTCTCCCGCTCCTCCTGCGGCGGCCGTCAAGGTTCAGGGAATGGCAAAGGTGCGGTTGTAGGGCGCCGGACAGCGAAAACGTTAAGCGTCATGGCCACCAAGGCGTAGTACCCGAAAATCGCCACCAGCTCGACTACGGCGGGCTCGCCGAAAGCATCCACCGCGTCCTGGTAGCGCTCATCGCTGACTCGGCGCGTACGGTAGAGCTCTTCACCCAAGTGGTAGACGATGGCCTCATCTTTCTGGATGAAAGTGGGCGTACGTTGTACCCGCAGCGCCTCGATGACCTCATCGCTGAGCCCGCTGCTGCGAGCAATAGGCTCATGGATCTGCCACTCTGCCTGGGACTGCCACCATGCTGCGGTGAGCAGGATCGCCAGCTCGCTCAAACGCAGGTCCAGCCGCGTGTGGTATCTGCAGAAAGCGCCAAGCCGTTGTGCGTGATCAGCCAGTGCAGGGCTATGGATCCAGGCGAGGAAGGGGCCGTCAAGATTTCCCCTTGGCCCCTGAAGAATGTCACTCAGCACCTTGCGCTGATCCTGGCTCATCTCCTCTTCATGGAGTGAGGTCAATCGGGATCGAATGTTCATAAGCGTCCTCTCAAACCCCCGCGATTGCGCTGTCTATTGCCAACGCGAGCTTGTCCACGATCGCGTCGATATGACTTGAGTCGATGATGAAGGGCGGTGCCAGCAGAATGTGATCGCCTCGTTGCCCATCCACAGTACCGCCCATGGGGTAGCACATGAGGCCGTGTGCCATGGCGGCTTTCTTCACCCGTGCGTGCAGTTTGACCGATGGATCAAAAGGCGTTTTCGTTGCGCGATCATTGACCAGTTCGATGCCACGGAATAGCCCGCGCCCGCGGACATCACCCACATGAGGGTGCTCGCCGAACCGCTCGGTCAAGCGTGCTTGCAGGGTGTCTCCCAGCGTCACGACCCGGTTCAGAAGCCCGCGCTTGTCGATGGTTTTCTGCACGGCCAATGCCGCGGCACAGGCGGTCGCGTGGCCTATGTAGGTGTGGCCATGCTGAAAGAAGCCTGAACCGTTGGCGATAGCGTCACGGATCTTCGCGCTGACCATCGTTGCGCCAATCGGCTGGTAGCCGGCGCCCAACCCTTTGGCGACAGTGATCAGGTCGGCCGTGATTCCCTCCTGTTCGGCCGCGAACAATGAACCCGTGCGGCCCATGCCACACATGACTTCGTCGAGAATGAGCAGCACGCCATGGCGATCGCAGATTTCACGCACGCGTTTGAAGTAGCCCGCGACAGCTGGAACGGCACCCAAGGTGGCCCCTACGACAGGCTCAGCGATGAAAGCCATGACGTTTGCCGGGCCCAGGCGGCAGATTTCCGATTCCAGCTCTGCGCCCAGGCGCTGAGCATATTGCTCGACGGTCTCAGTCGGTAACTGATCACGGTAGGCATAGCTCGGGCTTACGTGGCTGACGTTGATCAGCAACGGCTCGAATTGCCGCCGTCGCCATTCGTTACCACCTGCCGCCAGGGCGCCCAACGTGTTTCCGTGATAGCTCTGACGACGCGCAATCACATGCTTGCGGCTGGGCTGGCCGATTTCCACGAAGTATTGCCGCGCCAGTTTGAGTGCGGTTTCCACCGCTTCAGAACCCCCGGACACGAAATAGACAGACTCCAGACCCTTCGGGGCGCGAGCGACGAGAAAATCTGCCAGCTCTTCCATGACGTCAGTGGTGAAGAAAGAGCTGTGGGCGTAGGCCAATTGCCCTATCTGATGGCGTACCGCTTCGATGACCTCGGGGTCGCTGTGGCCAAGGCAGGAAACTGCTGCGCCGCCACTGGCATCCAGGTAGCGCTTGCCGGCGCTATCAATCAGATAGGGCCCATCACCTGCTACGGCTGTGGGGTAGGTATGGTTGAAGCTTCGATGCAAGACGTGGCTCATGATCACCTCCAAGGGGTGTGCAAATAATACTTGCATATAGATCATAAGCAACGGATATTTGCATCTAGCCGTAGGGAGTGCGGCTCGCCTTGCGCTGGTGGACGCACACCACTGGCATGGAATTGCCGCCAATAACAATCAGGGGCCTGCCCCATATCTTGCTACTGCCGCTTTCCCTCGGGCCGCCAATGGCAACCGAGCCTCCCCCTTACAGAGGAAAGACGATGAAAAAATTTCTTAAGGTATCGCTTGCAGCTTTTGCTCTGGCCATTTCAGGCACCTCCATGGCTGCCGGAAAAGAGCTGCTGATCGCAACAGACACGGCGTTCGTGCCTTTCGAGTTCAAGCAGGGCAATGAGTATGTGGGCTTCGATATCGATCTGTGGGCGGCTATCGCCAAAGAGCTGGGTTGGACCTACCAGCTCAAGCCGATGGATTTCAACGGCATCATTCCTGCGTTGCAAACCCATAACGTGGACGCGGCGCTGGCGGGGATCACGATCAAGGAAGAGCGCAAACAGGCCATCGATTTCTCCGACGGCTACTACGACAGCGGCTTTCTGCTGATGGTCAAGAGTGACAACGAGACCATCAAGGGGGAAGCAGACATTGCCGGCAAAAGCCTGGCGGTGAAGAGCGGAACGTCGGCCGCCGACTACGCCAAGGCCAATCTCAAGGCCAAGGATCTGCGTCAGTTCCCCAACATCGACAACGCCTACCTGGAACTGCGCACGGGGCGCGTCGACGCCGCCATGCACGATACGCCGAACGTGCTTTATTACATCAAGACCGCCGGCGAAGGTCAGGTCAAAGCCGTGGGCGCGCAGATGATGGCACAGCAATACGGCATCGGCTTCCCCAAAGGCAGCGAATTGCGTGAGCCAGTCAATGCAGCCCTGAAGAAACTTCGGGAGGATGGCACCTACGCCAAAATCTATGAAAAGTGGTTCGGCACCCAACCACAGTAAATCTTCCCAAGTTTTCTGAGAGTTCACCGTCATGCATTTTCAATGGAGCGCCATCTGGGATGCGCTCCCGGTTCTGCTGGAGGGCGCCAAACTCACGCTCTGGATCTCGATCCTGGGCCTGATCGGCGGCGCCATCATCGGCGTGATCGCGGGCTTCGCCCGCGCTTACGGCGGTTTCTTCAGCAGTCGGGTAGCGTTGGTATTCATCGAGCTGATTCGCGGCACCCCCATCATGGTGCAGGTGATGTTCATCTACTTCGCCTTGCCCCTGATGATTCCCGTGCGCATCGATCCGTTCGGGGCCGCTGTGTTCACCATCATGATCAACTCGGGCGCCTACATCGGCGAGATTACCCGAGGCGCTGTGCTGTCGATCAACAAGGGCTTTCGTGAAGCTGGACTGGCGCTGGGCCTCTCTGGCCGCGACACCCTTCGCTATGTCATCACGCCGCTGGCGTTTCGCCGGATGATCCCGGCCCTGGGCAACCAGTGGATCGTCAGTATCAAGGACACGTCGTTGTTCATCGTCATCGGTGTGGCCGAACTGACTCGCCAGGGCCAGGAAGTCATCGCCGGCAATTTCCGTGCGATGGAGGTCTGGTCTGCCGTGGCCGTGATCTACCTGATCATTACCCTGGTGCTCAGCTACATCCTGCGCCGTATGGAAGCGAGGTTGAAAATCCTGTGATCGAATTCAAGAACGTTTCCAAACACTTCGGCAGCACCCAGGTGCTGCATAACATCGACCTGAGCATTGCCAGCGGTGAGGTCGTGGTCATCATCGGGCCGTCGGGCTCTGGCAAATCCACCTTGCTACGCTGCATCAACAAGCTGGAAGAAGTCACCGAGGGCGAGCTGATCGTCGACGGCTTGAAGGTCAACGACCCAAAGGTCGATGAACGCCTCATTCGCCAGGAAGCCGGCATGGTGTTCCAGCAGTTCCATCTGTTCCCACAGATGACGGCCCTGGAAAACGTGGCGTTCGGGCCGATCCGGGTGCGCGGGGCAAGCAAGGCCGAAGCACATGCGCTTGGTCGTGAGCTGCTGGCCAAGGTAGGCCTGGCTGAACGCGCTGACCATTACCCGTCGCAGCTGTCCGGCGGCCAACAGCAGCGAGTGGCCATTGCCCGGGCACTGGCGGTCAAGCCCAAGATGATGCTGTTCGACGAGCCGACCTCGGCGCTGGACCCTGAGCTGCGTCATGAGGTGCTGACGGTGATGAAGGCGCTGGCAGAGGAGGGCATGACCATGGTCATCGTCACCCATGAAGTGGATTTCGCGCGCAAGGTAGCCAGCCGACTGATCTTCATCGACAAGGGGCGCATCGCCGAAGACGGCAAGCCACAAGAGCTGATCGCCAACCCACCCAGCCCGCGCTTGCGCGAGTTTCTCCAGCACGTTTCATAAGGGGCAATGCGATGCTCACTCAACTTCACATCGCCGGCGATGCGTTCGAGCTCGGACGGCGCCTGGGTGAATTCGGTCGTCAATCCGTACGTGGCAAACTGCGCAGGTTGCCGCTCTGGCAACACCTCGCTTCGTTGGCTGATACGGACAAGGCGCGGCAAATGAAAACGCTGGTGCGTGAACGCTATCCGCGCTACTGGCAGGAGATCGAAGGCCTGGCCGCCGGGCTTGAATTGCCCGTCGATGAAGTCTTCATGTGGAACTGCAGGGGCGATTTTCCTGGGTTGGTCAGTGTGGATGGCTGTACCACGGTATTGGGTCAGGCAGAGCAGGGGACCCTCATCGCGCACAATGAAGACGGGCTGCCGCAATTGCGCGGTGATTGTGCGATTGTCCACGCCAAGCCGGAGGACGGCGCGGCCTTCATCAGCTTCGTCTATCCCGGCTCGATTCCGGGCCATACCTTTGCGGTCAACGAGTTCGGCGTCGTTGCGACGGTCAACAATATCCGCCCGGTTGATATCCCCGTGGGCTTGCCTCGGATGATTCTGGCGCGTGCCTCGCTGGATGCCCGAACGGTGGATGAGGCAGTTGCCGCAATCTCCCCGACGCCTCGCGCCGGGGCGTTCCACCACGCATTCGGGCAAGCGGGTAGCGCTCGTGTCGTCAGTGTCGAAGCAACGTCAGATGGCGTTGTCGTTCGTGAGGTTGAAGCATCGACTGGCCACTCGAACCATCTGGTCGATTCGTCGTTCCGGGAGTTCAAGCAGATCGTGACAGGTAGTTCTGGTGCTCGTCAGCAGCGAGTCGATCATCTGTTGGCCGGCTCAAGCCGTAAGCTTGATTTGACGCTGGCGCTGCAAATACTGCGCGACGAGCAGAGCGCAACGTTGCCAGTCTACCGCTGTGCGGAAGATGACCCTGATGACGAAAATACGCTTGCCACGGCGATCTTCACGCTGACGTCCAACGCTGTAGAATGGCGGGTTTATGCGCGCCGAGTGGCAGATCATCCTGACGCCCAGGGCGCCGTTGTGTTAGTCCAATAGCGGATAGCTTCGATGACGCAGTTCAATGAATACCTGCCAGAGACAGTGGCTGAGCTGAAACAGCTGCTGGCTGCCATCGATAGACAAGAGGTGGATATCGCTTTAGGCGGCAGTTCGACGCGAGTGTTGACCCAGATGATTGAATCGCCGCAATACGCGGCGGTGTCTTCAATCACCGAGTTGGCCGCGCAGTTCGGGGTCAACGCCTCGACACTGTCCAGGCTCGCCAGACGTCTTGGGTATTCAGGGTTCAGCAAATTGCAGGATGTCTTCCGACGAGAGCTGACAGAAGGCAAAAGCTTCTACAGCGACCAGGCCTCGCGGTTGGTGGTCAATACGGAAGGCGCTGGAGCGATTAGCCAATTGGCGCGACTGGGGCGCCAGGAAAGCGCCAACATCGCCAGTCTGGTCGAGCAGGTCGATCCCGCTGCGTTTGACGATGTCGTTGGCCTGCTGTGCAGCGCCAAACGCGTGCGAATCCACGGCATGAGGCAATTCAATTCGCTGGCGCTGTTCATGTCTTATGGGCTTGGAATGCTTCGGCCTGATGTCAGCGCACTGGATTCCAGTCGCCAAGGCGTTGCTGATGCGCTTGCTCAACTGGATGCCGGAGACCTGTTGGTTGTCGCCAGCTGCTTTCCGTATACCCCGAGCGTGCTGGCGACTGCCGAGGTGGCCCAACGACACGGGATAAAGGTCGTTGCTTTGACCGACTCCGCCAGTTCGCCTTTGGCCAAGACCGCGCTGCACAGCTTTTACGTGCCCAACCATAGCCTGTTCTTCAGCAACAGCATGTGTGCGTTCATGCTCCTGGCGCAGGGACTGCTCAGTGCGGTCGCCAGCTCCTTGGGCGAGACCGCAGTCGCCGCACTCAAGTATCGGGAAGAGCTCATCTCTGAGTTGAATTCCTCGCTGTAGCAGTACGCTGAGGTTTGTCACGCAGATGACAGGTTGCCGTATTGCCGAATTGCAACCGGGAGGGTGACTAGCACAGTACGGCCATCTGTCGCCCACAGGCACCCGATGTCAGCTATTGGTAGTCCACTGCTTACTTATAGACTGCGAGAAGCCCGAAGTGAGCATCCATGGAATCCCCTCCGAATAGTAGTAATGACCGCGACGCAGCGAACCTTGATGGTCAATATGATTTCGAATGCCTTGTCATCGGGGCTGGCCCTGCCGGATTGACCGCTGCAATCTATCTCAGCCGTTTCCATAGGCGAGTGCTGGTCGCCGATGGCGGCCACAGTCGGGCAAGGATGATTCCTCGCTCGCATAACTATCCCGGATTCCCACCTGGCATTTCTGGAGAGGAGTTGCTTGCGCGTTTGGCGGAGCAGGCCACTCAATATGGCGCATTGATCGAGGCTGGTTGTGTCGAGGGGGTAGCCCACGAGAGGTCTGGGTTTGTCGCCACGCTCAACGGCCGTTCGATCACCGCGCGAACGGTAATCATGGCCACTGGCATGAAGGATGTACTTCCTCCTGTTGAGGCCGCTTACGACGCGGTTGCGCAATCGAGGATTCGCCTATGTGCAATTTGTGATGGCTACGAAGTGAACGGAGACAATGTCGCTGTCTACGGTGAAGCGGAGTGCGCAATCCGCCACGCTCTGTTCCTGCGCAACTTCACTGACCGACTGACAGTGCTTATGAAGGCCAGTGCTGCAGAATGCCAGGGAATTGCCGGTGAAGCGCTTCAAGCTGGAATCCAGCTAGTGGAAGATGCGGCGGTGGACGTCATCCGGTTGGCCGGAGATCAGGTTGAGGTACAAACTCTGAAGGACGGTTCATTTCACTTCGATATCGTCTATCCGTGCCTAGGGTCTGAATCGTGCTCAGGCCTGGCTTCGGCGCTGGGCGCTGAAGTCGATGAGCAAGGTGCCGTGGTTGTCGATTCCCATCAATGCACCAACGTGAAGGGGCTTTATGCGGTGGGAGATGTGGTTGGCTCGCTCAAACAAATCAGTGTTGCTACTGGACAAGCGACTATTTGCGCCACTGCGGTGCATGGTCAATTGGATCGGCGACTGTGGGAACCACGCGACTGGTTCGGCTAGGGTCACCGCCAAGCAATGAGCTGCTTGATGAAAGCGAGAAAGGCGCGGTGCTCATTGCTGCTTTGATCGGTGTCGTGGCTTAGGAGACTAGAACACGTATTACATAATCTTTCATTTAACATAATACTCATTATGCGCAGATTCATATTTTCCACACAGGGCACTACTCAGATACATTTGAACCCTGAACCCATCACGGACGTTCGACCTTTACAGCCAAGGATGAGAGCGCGGAAGAAAAACTGTACCTACATCTGGAAGCAATCCGGGTTATCGCTCCCCATTTTCCATAACTCCAATCTTGCTTCGCGATTAACACCCTCACGCTGGGTGCTTTTCGCTAGACCACAAATCTAAGGTTGTCCAGATCATCCTTGCTGCACATTCACTTCCCAGGCACGCTGGACTCAAGATCCGGGCTGAATTCAGACTCCGAGGTGTCGCACGTGTTGCCATGTGACTTTCAGAAATCAGGCAATTACGGAGAACATGAGCTGGAGATCACGACGTAGCTGCATGTTTGTATCTAAGCATAATCTAAGCGTGACTTGGCGGTAATCCGATCGAAGGCGCCGCCGGTGAATCGGAAGTAAGTTAGGTTTTACTGCAGCGCGGAAGTAATTAAGGTGCTTCGGCAGCATGGTTCGATCAGCTCTGCCACATAAACTCCACACCAACCTTAGTGTCGGTATCGCTGAGTCGTTGGATTTATTCCTAATCTTGTGATCTCGGCTGCGTGGTAATCACCCAATTGCTGAGTTAATTTTTAGAAGTCTGATAAGCGCAGGCGCTTGGTGTCTGGTGTTAATTGATCGAAATAAAGAGTCGTGGGCAATCGCCAGCATTTGAATTAGGGTCGTTAATTTCAGATGGCTAGAAAGCCTGGCTTAAATGCTGTTAGCATCGAGAACACCTACTCATCCATATCACTCCTACCTGCCCTATCTTTTTCTAAGAGGTGGTGGCATAACTCAACTAAATGAATATTTAGTTGAGTAAACTCAGATCAAGTCTCGGTTTTATCTCGACGCCCTACTAACTTGTCGTGTAGCTCCTTGGTTTGTTCGCTGGCTCCTTCTTCGCGTGCGCTATCTAGATATCCCGGCTTGAGCATCTCTATCACATCGCGTGCGGAGTAGTCATTGTTGTGGGCGAGTCGGTCTAGCGCTCCGAGAAATTTGAATTTTCTAGCTACCTCTTCTTCTTGTAGCAAAGAGCTAGCGCAGCTGTATTCAGCAGATATCCTTCTATCTACTTCGAAAAGCACGCCCATTTTCTGGATGTCTGCAGTGAAATTCTTAGACATGCCCGCACCCTGCCCTCAGTCTTTTGGTAGCCAGGTTGGCCGATCTGCTCCCTCGGCGATTTGGATTTCAGCAATGCTGAAAATGTGACGCAATTGGTAAATCGTCTCACCCATGAACGGCTTTTGATCGATGTCCCCTCTCAGCATTAACAGCTCTACGACCTCGTCTACCTCCACGTGGTAGTGTTGCATGAGGTTGGCTAGATCCTGGAGAAACTGCTGAGCACGCTCAACCTCCGCTTCTTTTTGAAGCCTACCTATCTCGTCCTCTAGCTCGACGATGCGCTGTTTGGCTGCTCGTATGGCGTCTGATCGATGAGGGGCGTTCATGGTAGCAAGCTCCCGTAGCCATTATTTTTGCATTTTAGCGCGCTTGGAGTGACCGCCCGTCGGGCCAAAAAGCAATTGTTACTAGAAGCGCAAAAGTGCTTGGAGGCTCCATTGAGGGGCTGGAGTCCCTGTAAAGGTGAGTGCTAGCCAGTGCCTAATAGCCGTAGCCAAAAGTCGTGATGTCCAAGCACTCCTTCTAAATATTTAGCATAAATTGACAGGAGAAGCTTTCTCCCAGGCCACAGATTCTCCAACGGCAGCGTCAATTTACGAAAAATGTGGCGTTCGTGTTGGGTGGCCGGCGAGAGCAGCCCCGGCCTGCTGGCCGACCACGGTTTGCTCACGCACCTCATCAAGCGCCTGTAAGCCGAGGACACGCAGGCGCCCGCCCGCAGCCGTGAGGACGTACGGGGATCAAGTCGATGCCGCGTTTCTTAGGATCTCTTCTCTCTGGAGACCATGTGGGTAGAAATCTGAAATGAGAAAGCCAGGAGTTCACCTGGCTTATGGAAGCGGAGTGCAAGGGTTGGCCACTACGAGCGTCTGTCCTGTAAAGCGCCAGACAAGCTCTGCGCTTTTCATATTCCGCAGGCACAAAAAGGAAGGCGTGGCCCCTCCTCTTTGCTAAGGTCGTGAGCCTTCAGCTCTTTTTGAAGAGCTGCTCGAACTCTTCAGTCGACATTATTTCCACATCCGAAATAGGTTTCAGGGCGCGTAGGTTTGTCTGCTTCATGAGCATTGACTTCGAGATCCTGTGAAAAACAGATTCTATTTTCCCGCGCGATCGCTTAAGACGATTGGAGGGCTGAGTGATTTCAATCCCCGCTTCTAGGGCCATTTGCTTAATCCGTGCAGACGTAAAGTCGTGACCCAAATCAAGCTGGAAGATGTGGTAATCGTTGGTACCATTTCCTCCATCATTATCACCATGCACAGCCGAATCTAGCGCATCGGTCAAAGCATCGACCTCTACAACTTCTTGATTGCCAGCAAATGAAACGGCGCTTCCAAGGACGGTACCAGAGGTGATATGGGCGACGACAGCTACTAACGGGCGAACAACTGAGCCGTCATCCCTTTGAACCAACTGATCCACTTGCATGCTGTCAATAATCGCCGTGACGTCCGCGGCTGGCTTGACTTCCCTCAAGATCAATCCAGATCGGCCAGCTTTTGCATGAGTGAGCAGCACATCGATTTTCTGAAGCTCAGCGTCCGACGCGATGCTCTCCAGTGATACTTCAGCATGGACGTGCCATAAGCGACGCGCTTCCCAGATTGGCTCATAAAATGAAAGGCGCTGGCCAAGGCTGAGCTTGTAGCTCGAGCGCCAATCTGGCCCGAGGTGCAATCCCAGTGGCGGACTATTTGTCAAAGCTGCGATTACTGCGCTGATGCCATTACGCTCAAGGTAAGCGTCCACGCTTGGGAGAACCTGAGCTGGCAGGCATTCCTCCAGCGCCGCGATGCACGTGGGCAGCACCTCACCTGGAAGCTCGAACAGCTCAGCTGCTCGGCATTCGCCAAGCTCCTGGTGGAGAACGATAAACTGTGCATCGGACAGATGGTTCTCAAGCTCTTGATCATCCTCTTCGAGTTTGAGTGCCCTGTAGGTTTGGTAGCCAAGGAGCGCAGCCAGGACTTCCTGAAGTTTCGCGTGTCCCACTTCGATGCCCGCAGCGAGAAGTTCTGCTTTAGCATGTCGAGCAGCATGGGTGAGAATGTTGACCATCTCATGATCCTCAATCGCTGTCTTTGCTGCTAGTCGCTTAATCTGTCGGTCGACCAGAGCTTAGGAAACCTCTTGTGACTGTAGTCAGGCGGGTTAAAGTCGCATTGAAAAACGACAGGTGGTCAACTTTATCCACAACTTTAGCACTCTGCTCTTACAGTTAAATCAAGCAATTGCTAAATAGTTTGCTCCAAGCGCCCTCCTCATCTAGCATTCGCCAACGTTAAGCCTACCCAGGTTCAAGGTACTCGATGAATTTTCTCTTCAAAATTTGGGCTCATTTGTTCCCAGATCGCAGGCGCGAGGCCGAGATCAAGCGTGAGCGCGAATTCATCGAGGCTGTAAACAAGCTCAAAACGCTGAGGGTCGAGCGTGGTGTGATGTCGATCGATCCGGAAGAAATCCGTGACCAAGTCTTGCGGAGCCGTGAAGCTGCGAAGCATTTAGTGGATCCTGCGCACCGGAAGCGCCCAAGAACAGGGGCTGCAGACTGACAGCCTCATCAGCACCCTACCCTTATTGCCCTCTTTTAGCGTGCCCCTACGGGGTCGGCTGTTGTGAACCAAGCCACCGCTAGGCGGCCGTCTTGGCCCTTCGGGCTGCCATCCTCACGCCTTCGGCCGTAGGCCTGCACGCTCCGCTTGCTCGGTTAATAGATGTTCGTCTCGTGGCATCTGCCACCTTTAGCAATAATATGTGAACGGAGCAATCGCTGAATATCAAATTTAATTACGGCTTGCGTGGCCAATCCAAATGTTCTTTATACGGTACACGAAGCTATTCCCCGTACCGTATAAGAAACACTTTGTTGCTCTAGAGCTTTTGAATTCGCCTTTTGCTGGGTGAGGCTCCACTTGCATCGAGTTTTTAGCAATCGCAGTTATGCTATCTTGCTGAGCGTTAATGCGCGCCATTATCTAAGCCCACTTTATGCGCGCAGCTCAAAATTACTGTTTGTTGAGACCTTATGGCTTCTAATCACCCAACATTCCAGATCTTCAGCGGCGCCGACGATACTAGCTGCATCCGTATGCCGCAAAACCACCTTGCTTCCACGCTCTACATGCACCAGATACACACACTGGCATCCAATCTTGAGAAGTACTCAGCCGACCCTGGCAGTGCGCGTGCCCAGTACCCATGGGCAACCCGATTCGCCATGGGGCATCCCCTCGCCCCCTGGCAGCGTCCGGCTGTGTGGACGGATGAGCAGAGGGTCAGGTTCATTACCTCGATTTGGATGGGGGCAGACCTTGGCTCGTACCTCGTCAATGAGTGGTATGCGTATGCCGATCGCACTGGAGCGTTTGCGATCAATAGCGAGGTGCTGCTTGACGGCCAACAACGCCTCACCGCTCTAGAGGGTTACCTGCTTGGGGAGTTTGGCGTGCCCGATGCGCTAGGCCAGGTGAGGTTCTGGTCTGAGTTGGGCAATGCAGAGCGTCGCCGATTCCTCAATACGCCGTTTGCCCAGGCCCGGGTGCACTCGGATGATGAAACGGCACTCAGGCAGGCTTACGATCTTAGGGCGTTTGGTGGCACGCCACACACCGAAGATCAGCGAGCATCTGCATAACCGGTCATAGCTATATAGAGGGCACCTGCAAGGCGCCCTCCTCTTGATCTGCAATGCCACCTGGTTCCCGCGCGGCCAGAGATCACCGGTCAGTCCGACAGGTCTAACATAAAGCTGCCTCCTAGACGCTGTGCCAACGAATCGACTTTCCGTTGATCTCCCACGTCCTGTGCTTCAGACCGAAAGCTGCGCGTGCAAGCCCAAGATACAGTAGCTCAATCTGTGTCAGGGACGTTTGTTGACTGGAGCCAGGGCACCCTCGGTCATGGATGCTTTGACGCCTCGATAGTCCAACGAGATTTGCGCCTTTTCGGCTGACTCCAGGTGATCGCTTAGAATTTGTCGAAGATGATAGTCAACCCCGGGAGATGATTTAAGCGTCCGAGAATCAATCGTGGCCACCGAGAGCGCCCGCGGGCGCCGAGTGATTTCATTGTCAGCAAACGACCGCCATGGGTTTCGATGAAAAGATCAGAGACCACATCCGCCGCTTGGCCCTTATGGGGCTTTCATCCTCGGGCCTCCGGCCACAGACCTGCGCGCTCCGCTTGCGAGATCAGATGCGTCTTAGCGCAGAAAGTGTATTGCATTGCGGTGCTAGGCTCTGAACGACCAGGGAGCAAGTAGAAGCAGGCCAACTAGACCTGCTCCAACCTATGGCCTTAAGCGTATTCAGCTAGGGAACGTACTTTGCCTCCTTCAAATTTCAACAACTCGCACCAAGGCTGGATGGTGTTGAGCGCTTCAACAGGTGACAACTCGGCGTTTGAGATGTAGCTGATATGCAGCAAGTCACGGGCGCGAGTCATCGCAACATACAGCTTGGCAACATCGGCAGCATCAGATGCTTCTTGCGGGCGGGTACTAGAGAGCGACTCAGCCACGCTAGCAAGTAACACAGTGCCAAACTCGAAACCTTTGGCGCTTTCTACGGTAGATACGCGTACTCCAGGGGCGTCGATCGAAGCCTTGATGTCAACATGAGGTATTCCCGAGCTCTCCATGGCTTGAGTAACGTCATTTCGGAAGGCTCGCGACCGGGAGATCACGCAAACATCATTGAGCGCTTCGTCGCCGTGGATTTCCCTGATTTTGGTGATGGCCGAGATGACGTAAGCCAGCTCGTCCTCTTTGCTTTTGCAGCGAACGAGCCCTGGACGCTCACCCCGTCGAACAGCAAAGTCAGGTGCCAACGGTTTTTGTTGCGAGTCTTCATCAATGTCCGAGAACTCGTAGTTGATGATCAACGCATACGCGGCCTGCAGGATCTCCTTGGTGTTGCGGTAGTTCTTCTTAAAAACGCTCGCCCGGTTGAGCGTGATACCGAGCGTTTTCAGCGAAAAACCCCGCTTGTAGATAGTCTGAGCACCATCACCTACCAGGAAAAGACCATCTGGGGCCGTTTTCAGTAAATCACCAGCTTGCGTCCGGATCAACGACAGCATCTGAATCTCGTTCTGACTCAGATCCTGAACCTCATCGGCGAGGACAGCGCGCCAGCGCTTGGTGCTCTTTTCACCCTGAGCACTCAGAAGGGTGATGGCTTCCTGCACAATGCCCTCAAAATCTGGAACGCCGCCCTGTGCAATGATTTGTTCATAGGCTTGGAGGGCTTGCATGACCTGTCTGCGGGCAGGCTCTGCCAACGCTTTACCCCGGCCGATGCGTCGGAATGACGACTTCACGTAGTTCGAGTAGTCAGATGGCAGCAACCGTGTGCGGATGTAGCTCAGCTCTTCTCGCAAGAAATGCTTGAGGTCATGCGCGGACAATCGGCCAAGCGCGGAGGCTCCTGTATTGAACTCAGGCACGGCCTTGAGAACCGCAGACATCGCAGAATCGGTGTAAGACTCAACTGGCCTACGGGTTGGATCGGGCTTCAGTTCGTGGACAAGATCACGCGCCAACGACTGAATAGTAGTTACATGAATCAGTGAGCGTTCGGGGCCGCACAGGGACGTAACGAGCGAATTCAGCAGCTTACGCATGCTATCAGTCAGCGTCACCACCAGGACATATTCGCCATATTTTTTGGCCAAGAACTGAGCGCGATGAACAAGGACACAAGTTTTTCCACTCCCGGAAACACCTCTCAAACGCGAAGGGCCTGCAAGGTCAGCATGTGCGATCTTGCGCTGCTCAGGGTGCAGGTACAGCATCCACTCTTCCCGGTTGGACGGGTCAGGCATGCCCTCCTCTTCTTTCCAGGTGTAGAAGGTTTCTGCGTTTATAGGGGCATTGACAGCTTCCCAGAGTTCAGTAGCAGTGGCTTCATGGGCCTGTTTGGCGTCTAGGCGCAGACGCTGGCGAGCACCTTCCAGGTCGCCATGGTCGGCCATACCCAGCAGATCCGCCGCGAGCACAGCTGACTCGATATCCTGCTGCTTTTCGACCATATCCAGGATGCTGTTTGCTCCTTCACCCCAATCACCTTTAGTGACCCCCAGCAAAATCTGAATGGTCTCTGCGCGAAGCGTCGAGCCTTTGAAGTCTTCGGCAGAGAACGTCGAAAGCAGCGGTTCATCCAGGACGTGCTCGGGTGTGTCCAGCGAAACGTCGATGATCGGTGCCCTGATCGGCTCTTCTGCGCTGGAGACCTGGATGAAGTCGATCTTGCCGTCGGAATCCTTACGCACCCATTTGTAACCTCGGTGCAACTCCAGCCAGGTATCGGAATCGGCATGTGAACCGACAAACAGCATAATCAGAAAATCTTCGGTGCCGACTTTGTTGCGCTGGAGCACCAAACGGTAGCCGTCGCCGAGTTCGTACTTCTCGCAATCTAAACGCGACTCACCATTTTTCGTGCGCTCCAGGCGAATTTGGTCGCTCAGGTTTGCTTGTGTGCAAGCGGCTTCAGCGCGTTGGGCCGCTGTTTTACCCACTTTGTCAGCTTTGCTGAGGTCTCGAAGCATTTTACGGAATGAGCGCGGGATGATGACCTGAGGCATAACCTTCCTTGATAAGTCGACGTGAATGTCAGACCGCCTGTAGCCTTCGCACGAGGCGCTGGGCTGGAATAGTGGCACATTGCGATGATGGCTTCGATACCCTAAGCTCCAGATTGCCATTACCTAGACGAAAGTCGTACTCACCAGCCGCGAGCACCTGCAATCTACCTCGGCGCATGAGTTACGAGGCGTGAAGCGGTCGATATGATTCACCCGAAGAGAGCCTCTATAGCACGCCATCGAGCATCCGTCGGACGCTCTTGGCCACAGGTGTTGATAAAGAGATCAGAGACCAAACCCCGGGGCTCGTCCGAGAGTCCGTGACGCTTTGCCAGCACAGAATTCCTTTCCGTCAATGGCAGGGGACTCTAGAAAATCTAGCGTTCAAGGGTCGGCGATTGTGTTTCATGGGATTTCATACAGCGCCTAGCAGCACCTGCAGATCAGCTGAGCCCTGCATGTAAAGCTCTACCAGTATCTCTGGCAGCTTGGGCGTCCTCCCCGCCGCCCGAAGCGCCAGAAACTCAGCCACCAACTCGGTGTTGAACCAACGTGGGTTCAGTTCCTCAAGAATCCCTCGTCCACCAATTCGGTCGTTCAGGGCTGGCAAGATGGCCTCCATCAATGTGGACTTCCCAGTGTCATTGTCACCGACGAGAATGTTCACGCCCGAGTTGGGTTTAAAGCTCGAAATCTTTGTAGATGCGGTACCCACGAATGCCGATTTTTGTGATCACAGTCGACGTACCTTGGCGATGTTCTTTTGGATGGCCTAACTGCCATGCGGTGGTGCATCGTGGATCGGAGGTTATGAGCATTGCGAAGCTTAAAGAGCATCTGGCTGAAGCAAAGAGGCGCTCCACCCCAGGGGCCTGACATCATCGTTTGTAACGCAGTTTTTGGAATGTAACGTGGCCGATGTTACATTCCAGAAACTACGTTACAACCCCCAAGCCTCGGGCTTCTGCACGAGAATCACCCCCTCTGCTTGGCAAGCCTATTCGTCAGCCATCGCTGCGAGGTATCCGGCGATCTGAAGATTTTCCATCAGCCATAGCGCCTCTTCTATGCTTATCGGAAAAGCTCTGTTGTCGATGCTGATACATGGAAGGCCTACGTCTTCATCAAGTGCGATGAGCACGCGGTGATAGAGAGCGGCGCTTGCAGATGGTGCATTGCTCTGAAAGTACGCAGAAGCGATGAACTCGTAACCTCTCTTTTCGCCAGTAATAATGTCCATGGGATTCGCGCCAGCGCAGCCTGCACGTTCATGGATAAATTTATGCCATTCTAGTGAGGCTGCAAGCAGGGCCAGAGTAGCTTCGTCAAAGTGCTGAAATCCTAGCTCACAGTTGGTCGCTAGCAATATAGCGATATTTTTCGCGATTTCAACGCAGTTTTGTGCTGAGAGATGATAGTGTGAGCCATCCATGTCTAGTATCACATGCTTTTTCAAATTTTTCACAGCTACAGGGAAAGTGCCACTAAGCCCATATCCGTGCCATTCAAATTGGCGAAGATTTTCGAAGGCTTCGCCGCCAGCCGACTGTTCATGGGAATTAAACCTTGGGCCACAAGAGTTTTCGAGTTCGGCGGAAGGAGCGGAAACGTTACGTTCGACAGCTGCTTCTGCCTGGGCTTTGAGGTATCCAGCAATCCAGAGTTGCTCTACCAACCTAGAGGCCTGTACTATATCCATTGAAATGATGTTTCTGTCATAAGAGAACACTGTTCGATTTGTGTTTATACATGCGGCTATTTGTACCGCGTGATAATTATTAGTTCCAGGATTCGACTGAAGGCATCGGAAAGATCCGGCATAGAAATGCTCATGCGAGGTTCGCCTGTACACGTAGCTTTCCAGTGTGTCCTCTTCTTCTGAAGTCGTCCGCACCTCTATCAGCTCATACCATAGCATGTAGTTTTTAACGATCAGCGCTGCTTGTCGGCACACTTCAGAGTCGGATGCGCCAGCTAAGAGCTTGACTGTTTCTCCGAGAATGAAAACTAAAATTCCACATTGGTGGGCGGTGAGCTCATGCGGGAGGCCATCCATAAGAAGGCGGGAGTGGCCGCTTTGAAAGTCTATCGATAGCTCAGCACAGTTAGAATATGTGGTTTCATCGATCTTCGGCTCGGCGTGATGTAGAAGGGTGCCGCTGGCCCAGGCTTGGTCTTGCATAAATACCTCAATAAGCTCATATATTATAAATACGGCTCATTCGGCCAAAACCTTTAGAGAAAAATTAAAAATATTTTAATGGGCGCCTACATTTATTCTCTGTGAGCGCCGTTGCGGATCGAAGAAATACGGAATATCAGTAATCGCATTGATGCAACCATCCGTGATGGTCGGAAGTTTTTTTCACTGCTGATAGGCGTGCCCGTCGGGCCCGGCTGTCGTAAACCGAGCCGTCGCGCGGCGACATCTCGGCCCTACGGGCTTCCATCCCGTCACGCCTGCGCACTCCGCTAGCTATGCGTAGGGGCTGATAGACGGGCGCCAGCCAGCCGGCAAGCAAAAAATACCGCCAATCGGCGGTATTCAAGGTCTTGCTCGGCGTCTCCGGCTCTCATCGGCGAGGTTTGAGTTGCCGATAAAGAGGTCTTTTCCTGCATAAGGTTTTGGTGCCGGACACATACGCGATCAGACTATTGCCGCGGGATAGAGGTATCAACGTGCGGGGCTAGACATTAGCCTTCAACGAGATCGAGCATTGTTTCACTCCTCCTCGCTTAGGCCGGCTTTCGCCTGGTTGGCCTTGATGGCTTTGGCTGCTGCCTGTCCTCCCCGCTTGGTAAGGTCGACGCCGATGACCATTACGTCCTCAACGCCTGGATACCTGGATGCAATGCTCAGCCAGTGTTCCTGCAGAGCTGCAACCAAGCCTTCAAATCCAACCCGATCACCCTTTGGAGTCTCCCATTTGTCTTGATCATCTCTGCTGACAAGCAAGAAGATTCCGCAGCTCGACCTGTCATCACGCAGGTAGTCCCCGCATAGCTGATTTTCAAGTCGCTCGAAATGCTGCGGCCCACTCCAGTTCTGGGAGAGCTTCAGTTCGACTGGTACCGGAGCATCAAACTGGGTGTTCAGGAATCTGTAGTCTGGTCGCTTATCGTCCGCAAGCTGTTCTTCTTGGGTTACACCGTAGCGCCCTGCAGCGTGGTCTCTGCACCAGTCTCCGATAAATTTGCGAACAGAGGTCTCCTGGCTTGAAGGCAAAAGAAGCTCAGCCCAGCTTGAATCACTCTCTTCCAGCAGATGCTTCAGATCCAGTAGCCGATCGATCGCGAGATTCCAGAGCTCTCGATGTGTGGTGGGAGTGCTTTCCAGCGAGTTATGGAAATCGATGACCTTCTCTGGCGGCCAGGGCGGAGTCTGCGAGTCGGCGGTAGCTTTCTGCTCAGCATAAAACGCACTCCATGGGCGAAGGCTTTCTGCGGGATGGGCCTGGGCAATTTCCTCCAAGGCCAGGAATGCTTCCTTACCAGGTGTTTCTCGAATTAGAGCAAGTAATCCGTCTCGAGCACTCTGGGCGTCGTCCCTCAGTCCTGGCGAATAGACGCCTGTTCCTGCGCGCTGGATGTCATCTGCGATACGTACGTACTCGTTAACTAGCAGATACAGCGCTTTTGCATGTTTTACTGTTTTGTAGTTCTGCCGGCAACGGTGCGCATTGTGGCCACCAACGATGCCAATCAGGCAGAGCATTGCAAATTGCGCTTTTGCCTCATCTGAAGGCAGCGAATCGATACGAGCTGCCAGTGCCGGTATACCCTTGGCTGGTTCTGATCCAATCCACATAGCAAACCAATACGGCGCGATATCCAGACTGCTCTCTGCGATGGCACGCTCGCTGGCGAGCACAGCCAGTGCCCGATCACTGATGGAGGACTCCACCACAACGCTCAGGACGAGTTGAAGGGATTCCAGGTTTTTCACAGGTTGAGCCAAGCGAGTCATGAGCGGAGTTGCTAGTGCCTCATACAGCCATTCACCACCGTAGCGGAGCCTGCGCAGGACATGATTGCCACCAGAATCCGAGCATGGTTGACCCAGCTCGTAACAGATCTCACGTCCTACGATTTCTAAAAGAGGTTGCGGCCAACGTTTAAACAACGTAGGTAGCCACTCTGGGAAGCCATTCAGTTCCAGCAGCGAATAACGAACGGCATACTCGGCATCCCTACAAGACATTTGGAGGAAACTGGACGATTCTTCCCTGGCTTCGATAGCAAGCCCCGTTAACCCAAAAATTACCTGGTATGGGGTTGTATTCGCCGGCGCGCCTTCAGATGGAAGCTGCGGGCAATAACCCCTCCAGAAACTAATCGCCCCATCACGAAACGCTTGAGCGACCGGCATTCCGAACTCAGGAACGAGTGACTCCCAGTTCCCGTTGCTCCATGTGCTTGAGGATGACGTACCATCACGCATCTCTTCCAGTAGATAGGCTTGACGACGAGTCATCACGCCCGGATCGGGACTGTTGATACTCGCTACATCAGCGGCAAGCCCTTCACGCCACTCGCGACGTCGATTCGCTTCCTTACCCTCTCGTTGGGCCGCTTCTTCTTTCCACTGGGCCTGCTGAATCTCCCATTCATCGACTTGTCGCGGCGGCGGATTCAGCATGAGTTCCAGCTTTTTGCTAAGCTCGGCGTCGCACTCAGTTGCCTTCCGAAGCTGGATCTCCCATTCAGTCGGCTTGCCATGCTGCTTATAAATTTCGACGCCCAGACTCATCGCCATGTGGCGATCTTGAAAATCAGTGAGGCTAGCAATCTGGTCGCATGCGAGAACAAGGTTCTCCTTGTTCAACGACCAAAATGGCCGGAAACCGATCAATTGCCAGACATTGATCACTGGCTCGTTGCGGTGTGCACGCCCCTTACGGGCAACCTCGACGTCATGCCAAAACAATTTGTAATCGAGCTCAGGCCACGCGGGCACCGCTAATCTGAGGTTTTCACCTAACTCCCGAACATCCCGCTCATCGTACACATGTGCCAGCGCGAGTTTGCTCAGGATGTCTAGAGCGGCCTCATCGAGTGCAAATGGATCACGCTTCTGAATCAGCCGGAGCACGCCCTGGCCAGCAATCTCGGCAAGCCAGATGTGATTTTTCGAGATGGAGATGAATCCGTGATCTTTGGTAGGCGGCTTGGCCAAGAGCTCACCCAGCCCTCGGACTAAGGTTGGGAGGTGTCTCTGTGGCAAGTCCGCAGCCAATGATGAAAGGTTTAACGCTAGGCTGTCCCTCCCACTAAACCGCTCCTTCTTAGCGGCCCGCTCGATCGCAGCAAGCAGCCACCCAAGCGATTCATCGTTTGCGGGTAAGGCATCTACAAGCTCAGCCAACCACTCCCGATTAATTTCCTTGTCACCGTGCAGCAACCCTTGGCGTAAATCGGCGACGTCCTGGGGGGTACCCAAATCGATGACAGCGCGTATGGCTGCCAAACGCGTGTGTTTATGCTGGGCAGTGAGGGCGAATTGCTTCGCTTCTGCGAGCGCACCCACCACCTCGCCTTGCCACACCATGCGCAGCAGGAACCAGGTGATATCGTCGTTTGTGCTGTAGAGCGCCAGCAGGTCTTTGATATCTTCGGTGAGATCATGGTGAGCGAATCGCTGCACTGCAGAAAAGTCAGTCATCGACCAGCTATGTGCCGGCTTTGCCAAGTGTTCGCAAGCCTTGCGCAGTACGTTCCGGCGAGTCGTTAGCTGAAGCTGCCCGGGATCACCCCCCTCGAAAAACACCTCGGGTGCAACCTCCTCTAGCCTTGAGCAAATGCGCGTGTCCAAAAGCGCCAGCCAAGGTAGAACTGGGCGCAGTGAAGGGTTGATGACTTGGATGCCATATTGAGTGCGGAAGAACAGATTCTCGATTTTGACTCGAGAGGCGGCATCGCGAATCAGCTCGTGAAGCCACTCAGCCGTTAGGTATTCTCGGACTGTGCGATGGTGAAAACGTACCGTTCCATAGATGCCAGGCTCGAAAATCGGCCGGCTTAGCAGTGTGCCTGCGTCTGCGTCATTCCAATCCTTCAGGACAGAACGAACCGGGATGCCCTTTTTATTGGCATCGCCATCCGGTACACGGACAGCAGACATCTGACCCAATGTTGTCGCGGCGGCGATGAGACGAACACCTTCGCGGAGTTTCTCTGGAGCGATAGGTCTGATCTCAGCGCGATTTTGATCGTGCTCTTCTAGACGGCGCTCGATGCTGCTTCTCATCAGCTCCAGGCGCGAGCCTACACGGTGATGGGCGTGCCAATAGTCGACGAGCTCCAGGAAATCCAGCGGGCGCGTGGTCAACGACCATGCATCCCTCCGGTCAAGTTCAGCGCGAAACCCTTTGCCATCTACGACACCAGTGGCTGCCAAGAAGCGGTCGACCTGCGCTCCATGGATATCGTCCAAAGTAACAACAAGGAACGACCTGCCTGACTTCGGTTTTGTTGGAGCCGTGTGAGCTACAGCTTCACTCGCATCTGCCGCGGTTGATTGCTTAGTGATAGGCTCAAAGGCAAAGCTCGCCTCACAGATCGCGAGATCCGTCCTGGCGCGCCACGCTGTGCTACGACCGGTAATAAGTAGGTGCGCCTGGGCGCCAAGGCGTTGTGTCAAACGGCCGATTTTTCGGATTGCGCGTTCAAAATCTCGCGGATCCTTTAACCGAGCCTCGTCCACAGAATCCATGAACAGCCAGCCTTCCGCACCGGAATCTAACCAGCTTTCGAATTCCTCGAAGCTGCCTTCTTCGATCGCGTCTTCCAATTCTGGATAGACGTTTTCGATCCGCAGGAAGAAGGCGATTTTTCCTTGGCGACGGAGCTGGCGAGTAACGTTCCGGATTTCGGCGGTTTTACCCGATCCAGCCTCCGAAAGCAGAATCACTCGGCGATGCTGAAGCAAGTCTGGCCAGCGACGATCTCCGCTCCCATTATGGCGGCCGCTCAGTTCTACATCATCGGACGCGTCTGCATCGAAGGGGATAATGGAGAAGGTACGATCAAGGTCGATGAAGGCGTCCAATTGCCACGTCATAGCGAGTCTCAAGCAGGTCGTGAGCAGTCCCAATATGGGCTGCAGAGGCTCTGACATCCTACCTGAATTGGCGCCAGCATCGGTGCCTGCGCGGGAGTCCGGCCTAGGTATTCCTTGAGTGCCAGCTTCGTCGATTCAACCTCATCTTCGACACGAAGCACGTGCTTTGTCAGGTATTGCGATGTTTGCTAATGGCGTGTTGGAGAGTGACCACCGAGGGCTTCGAGCTGGTAGTCCGTTACGGTTTGAAACGCGTACTCAGCCTCGAGGCGGAGCCGCTCTACTACAGCTTCAGGCTTTCCATCCGCTTTGGCTTGGTCGTATTTCTTCATGGCGTCGATAGCCTGCTGGTACATCGGGTCATCAGGAAGCAGCGGTTGTCGAATTTTTTGATGCATGTTGTCCCTCGACCTCGTTGTTAACTTGAGCTAGTGGCTTGGCATTTTCCCTAATGTTCCGTCTGCCCAAGACTGCCTGCCTTCTGCAGCTGTTAGTCGATCACCGTCTGATAGAGGTGGTCGGCTTCGAGTTTAAGGCGCTTGAGCTCTTCATCCGGACGACCCTCAGACTCTGCCAGGTTGAAGGCCCGAATTGCGGCAAGCGCTTGTCTTAGGAGCGGCTCTCCAGCTTCTGCCATACCCAGCAAGGTTCGCTTCATTGATGATCTCTAGGAGAACAGAACGCAATGAAACCACTATAGAGTCTTGTAAAACGATGGACAAACACACGGTGTTTCGGGGGCAAATCCGTCAGGAGTACATTTGTACTCCTGTCTACCTTTCCCCTTTAAGCCGCGTTTTCATAACAGGTAGACATGCATGAGGCCTCTTTAACGACTCATCCTCGAGCTCAAAGAGCTGCCCACCCAGACAGCGTGCTACGGTCGGCGGCTACTAGCTGTGCTTATGACGACATTGGCTGGGATCTACGAAGGGAGCGCTTGGCCCAAGGCCGGCGTGTCTGTAAACCGCGGTATAAGGAGCTAGAGAAGTTCTATGAAGATTCGAGGCATTATTTTCGACTGCGACGGCACCCTGGTAGACAGCGAACGACTTGCAGCGCAGCTGTTGAGTCAGTTGCTCGGAGAGCAGGATATTGAGATGACACCTGCCAACGTACTCATCCGGTTTCGGGGCGTACAATTCCAGAGCTTCGTAGATGGTCTGCGTGACCTCTACCCTACGCTTTCCTCTGAGGCCCTCACTGCTGGGTTTCGCACGCGCAGCCTGCCGCTGTTTGAGGCGAGCCTAGAGCCTATGCCGGGCGCGATCGAGTTTGTTGAGGCGCTCAAAATTCCTGCATGTGTGGCCTCCAACGGCCCTCGCATCAAGATCGAAACCTGCCTCAAAGCTGTTGGCCTATATCCGGCCTTCGAGAACACCATAATCAGTGCATATGAGGTGCAGGCCTGGAAGCCCGACCCCAAAATCATGCTGCATGCCGCAGAGCGTTTGGGATTAGCCCCCGACAACTGCCTAGTGGTAGAAGACAGCTTGTCTGGTGTTGAGGCAGGACTGCTCGCGGGCTGCCATGTGGCGGGCTATGGAGAGACAGACTTTTCCAGGTTCGTAGGTGAGGAGAATTTCCACCATTGCGATGATTACCGTGCTCTGGATCAGTTTTTAGGCCGTTTGGTCGCTTAGAAACGGCCAGAACTGTCTCAGTCATGCAGATACGACCCGTCGGGCATCCCTCCGCACGGTTTGAGGCGGTACACCAAATCCGCGGATAAAAACCTCTCGCAGATGGCGGCGATCCCTGAAGCCGGTCTCCCGAGCTACTACATCAAGGCTGTGCCGACTCTGCTCAATCATCAATCTGGCAGCCTCGAGGCGCAGGCTTTCCACGGCCTTCGCCGGTGATTGCCCCGTCTCGGCGGTGAATACGCGCGTGAATTGCCTAGCGCTTAGATGAACGACCTCAGCAAGTTCGTCCACGCTCAGAGGGCGGCTCAGATGCTTACGGGCGTAATCCAGAGCCATCTGAATACGGTCAGATTTTGGTGAAAGCGACAGCAGCTCGGAGTGCTGTGATTGACCACCGGAGCGGCGCTGATGCATGACCAGCTTACGCGCCACCGACCGTGCCATCTCGGTGCCCAGATCCTTCTCAACCATGGCCAGCGCCATATCCAGAGCGGCAGTCATACCTGCAGACGTCCATATTGGCCCATCCACGATGAAAATACGGTCTTCCTCGACTTCGATCTTCGGGTGCATCTCACGAAGCTTGTTCGCATAGGCCCAGTGCGTCGTTGCCCTGCGGTTATCGAGCACACCTGCCTGCGCCAGCACGAAACAGCCCGTGCAAAGGCCTGCCGTGCGTCTCGCGCCATCGACAAAGCCGCGCACGCTCGCCAGCACGTCCTCACCTGGTGGTGTCAGAGGCGTCAATGTCCCCGTAATCATCCAGGTGTCGGCCAAGCCTGGAGCACCCAGGGGTAGCGTATCCATGTACATCCCGAGAGACGATCGGACGGTACCGCCTTCTATGGAAAAGTTCTGGATCTTGTAAGCCGTTTCGCCGGCAACAATGTTCGCGAACTCGAATACAGACTGAGTCGCCAGTGACATGACCTGAAAACCTTCAGTGATGAGGTAGCCGACCCGGTGCATGGTTGAAGCTCCATTATTCGATGTCCGGAAAACGTAGCATATGTGTCGTTTGAGACGAAAGCACGTTCCGCCATCATGACTCCACACCCAATCGCTGGAGCATGACCATGACGCAGGAATTCAAAGGCACCGCGATCATCACTGGCGCATCCACCGGGATCGGTTCGATCTACGCGGAGCAACTTGCTCGTCGCGGCTACGGCCTGGTGCTGGTTGCACGCAACCGTGAGCGACTCAATGCCTTAGCCGGTCGGCTCACTACCGAGACCCAACAGGCTGTGGAGGTGTTCGCAGCAGACTTGGGTAATGCCGAGGGCCTGCGCCAGGTGGAGCGCAAGCTGCAGGATGACGCCAGTATCACGATGCTGGTCAACAACGCAGGTATAGGCACTCATACCAGCTTGCTGGATAGCGATGTGGAGCGCATGGCTGAGATGATCAATCTCAACGTCACCGCCCTCACCCGCCTTACCTACGCTGCCATCCCAGGGTTCGTTGCTCGCCAGCATGGCGCCGTCATCAACATTTCGTCCGTCGTGAGCCTCGCGCCAGAGATGCTCAATGGCGTTTACGGCGCCAGCAAGGCGTATGTCACCGCCTTTACCCACTCCCTGCACAAAGAACTTGCGGACAAGGGCATCAAGATCCAGGCGGTACTGCCTGGAGCCACTGCAACCGACCTCTGGCAGATCGGCGGCTTACCCCTCGAGAATCTTGACCCTGGCATCGTGATGTCGGCTCAGGATCTGGTGACTGGCGCCTTGCAGGACTTCGACCAGGACGTATTGATCTCCCTACCGTCGTTGCATGACCTGCAGGCTTTCGAGCGTTACGAAGCCAACCGACAAGCACTGTTCGGCCAGCTTTCCAAGAGCCAGCTCGCCCCGCGTTACAGCGCCAACTGACTAACCGCGAAGGACACCATTCATGAAACTGACTGCCAACACCATCTTTATCACTGGTGGTACCTCAGGCATTGGCCGCGCCCTTGCCGAAGCCTTTCACCAGCGTGGTAACAAGGTAATCATTGCAGGCCGCCGGCAGGCACTGCTGGACGAGATCGCTCATGCTCACCCAGGCATCGAAACGGTAAGACTGGATATCAACGATCCCCAGCAAATTGCACAGGTGGCCCAGGAGGTTATCCAGCGCCACCCCTCGCTGAATGTGATCATCAACAACGCCGGCATCATGCCGTTCGACAACCCAGCATCCGGTGATTACGACGATGCCCAGGCGGTAAGCCTGCTGGAGACTAATTTACTCGGCCCAGTACGAGTCAGTGCCGCCTTCGTTGAGCATCTCAAGCGCCAGCCGGACGCATACATCATTAACAACAGCTCGGTACTGGCCTACCTGCCACTGGCAGCCACCGCACTGTATTCAGCTACCAAGGCAGCCCTCCACTCCTACTCCCTTTCGCAGCGCTTCACCCTGCGTGACACGAGCGTCAAGGTTTTGGAGATCGCCCCACCTTGGGTCGATACCGATCTGATCCACAAAAGCGGTGACGACCGTGCAATGCCGCTGGATGACTTCATCCAGGAAACTCTGGCCAAGCTTGAAACCGCTACCACCGAAGTTTTGGTAGACCGCGTCCTGCCGCTGCGTGCGAACCAAGGGGCTAATGAGCATGAACTGATCAACCTGTTCAATCAGTCCGTGGTCGAAAACCCGATCCCGGTTGCCTGACCTGACACCGGTACGAATATTTTTCAAGGAGTCGACTCATGACGCGTATCAATGCTCTCACTTTGGATCAGGCGCCTGCGGCCGCCCAAACGGCGTTGCAAGGGGTAGAAAAAGGCTTGGGCTTCATCCCGAATGCTTTCGCCACCCTCGCCCACTCGCCTGCAGCGTTGGGCGGATACCTCGCGTTGTCCCAAGCTCTGAACAAGAACAGCCTCAGCCCCGCCGAGCGTGAAGTGGCGGCGCTGGCTGCATCTGAAGTGAATGGATGCGACTACTGCATCTCTGCGCACAGCTTTTTCGGGGCCAAAGCAGGACTGGATGCCGATGTGCTGCTGGCTGCACGGGCCGGCACGCTCGATGGCGTTGCTGCATTCGCCAGGGCAGTGACAATCAGTCGAGGGCAGGTCAGCGATGCTCAGTTGCTAGCGGCACGGGAAGCAGGGTTGGATGATGCGAAAATCGTGGATGTGATCGCCCAGGTTTCCCTGCTGACGCTGACCAACTACCTCAACAACGTGGCGATGACGGATATCGACTTCCCACCTGCCGGCAAGTGATGGACTGTGAGGCATCTGGGTCTGGTCTCCAGTACCTCACGCCACTTTCATTTCAAGCGAGAAAGTCTTACTGCATTTAGGCTGTTTTTTGAGTGAATCGAAGCGAATAGCCTACGCCCACTTTGAATCTCATAGAGGTAGCACCATGAAGGCTGTCGTTTACACCCAACCCGGATTACCTATTCAAGACGCGCAGTCGCTGTATGACGCAGAAATACCTGAGCCAAAACCCGGTGCCCGTGATCTGCTCGTCGAAGTCCGGGCCATTGCCGTCAACCCGGTCGATACGAAGATTCGCGCCAGCCGCGGCGGTGATCAGCCACAGGTCTTAGGGTGGGATGCTGTTGGAGTCGTCCGCGAGATTGGCTCGGATGTGACACTGTTCCAGCCTGGTGATGAGGTGTTCTACGCTGGAGCCATTGATCGTGCTGGCAGCTACAGCGAGCTTCACGTTGTGGACGAGCGCATCGTTGGGCACAAGCCTCGCAGTTTGGATAATGCTAGTGCCGTAGCCCTGCCACTCACGTCCATCACTGCCTGGGAATTGCTGTTTGATCGTTTGGGCGTTGAAGAGAATGGTGGCGAGGGTCAAAGCCTTCTTGTAGTCGGTGCTGCAGGTGGTGTGGGTTCGATCCTAGTTCAGCTAGCTAGGAAGCTGACTCAGCTCACCGTCATCGGTACCGCTTCCAGGCCTGAGACTCAAGCGTGGGTCAAGGAGCTGGGAGCCCACCATGTCATCGACCACACAGTCTCGATCCCTCTTCAGCTGCAGGAACTAAAGCTGAATCCGGTCGATTATGTGATCAGCTTGACGCACACCGACACCTACCTTCCTCAGCTTGTTGAAGTGCTTCGTCCGCAAGGCAAGCTCGCACTGATCGATGACCCAGCGCAGCTGGATGTCATGCCGCTCAAGCGCAAATCGTTGTCCCTGCACTGGGAGCTCATGTTCACACGCTCGCTGTACAAGACGGAGGACATGATCAAGCAACACCACCTGCTTGATAGGGTCTCGAAACTGGTTGATGAGGGAATTATCAGGACGACGATGGGCGAGCACTTCGGTACGATTCGCGCCGAAAACCTCAAGCGTGCTCATGCCCTGATCGAAAGCGGAAAAGCGCGGGGCAAGATTGTCCTGGAAGGCTTCTGATAGCAGCGCGAGGTAAGCTGGCGCTCAATCGTTACAGGGCATGAGCGCCAGCATGTCTTGGTTAAACGGGTAAGCGGAAGGAGGCTCCGTAGGCAGAGTCTGGCAGGCGGCTAGATCCGTCAGCTCTCAATCTGGATCGGAAACTCCCGCTCTGAGGACTGGTTCGGTAGAGCCCTCTCTTTTGCAGCTCTGGCACCACCAGCTCCACGAAGTCTTCCAATGTGCCAGGGCTAGTTAAGGGGTTGAGCATGTAGCCACTCGTACCTGAGATCCGTGCATGCTCCTCGATTCTGTCTGCCACCTGCTCCGGAGTGCCAACCAGGATCAGATCGGTGCCCCGTGTAACATTGGCAAAGCGCTTCCTGACGTCCCCGGCGGTTAGAGGCTTGCCGCTTCCGTCGGGTCGCAGCATGTAAGAAGTAAGACCCTCGGTATGAGTCGACAACGCATCGCTGTCCGCGTAGCGGCTCAGGTCGATGCCTGTGTCGCCGGCATAGCTGACGAGTTGTGCTTCCAGGTGATAGTTGCTCTGGAGCTCGTCGTATTTGCGCTGGGCTTCAATCTCGGTTTTCGCCGTCACGATGCGCAGCACTGTCAGCGACTGCACGTCATCCCGAGCGCGGCCACGTGCCTCAGCCATCGTCCAGATTTCTTCCAACCCTTGACGGATTTCATGAGGGTTCGACTTGGCTATGAAGATCAGTTCAGCATGCTTGGCCGCGAACTCGCGCCCTCTTCCAGACCAACCCGCCTGAATCAGGAGTGGCGTTCGCTGTGGCGACGGAGCGGACAGATGAGGCCCCGCCACTCGATAGCGCTCTCCTACATGGTCGATCGGCTTGACCCGGTCGCCTTGGGCGTACACCTGGCGGGTTTTGTCGGCGACCACAGCGTCATCTGCCCAACTGCCCTCCCACAGCTTGTAGACCACGTCCATGAACTCCTCGGCGCGCTCATACCGATCTCCATGCTTGAGCATTTCCTCCAGACCGAAATTGCGCGCAGCGCTGGAAAGGTAGGAGGTAACGATGTTCCAAGCGATCCGGCCGTTTGTCATGTGATCAAGCGTACTGAACCGTCGGGCATGGGCAAAAGGATGCTCGTAGGTCGTGGACACGGTAGCGCCGAACGCCAGATTCTTCGTGATCGCTGCCAAGCCCGGGATAATCATCAGCGGGTCATTTGCAGGCGCCTCGACAGCCCACTTCACGGCTGCCTCTGCGTTACCGCCGAACACATCATAGAACCCCAATACATCTGCAAAGAACAGCATGTCGAGGTTGGCCTGGTCAGCGATGCGTGCCTGGTTGGCCCAAAACTCGAAGGTGTTGGCTGCCAGGCGCTCGTCGGCCGGATGTGTCCACAAGCTCGGCGCGCCACCGCAGCCGACGCTGGCTTGTTCGTAAAGGGCAAACAATAGGGGTTTAGGGTCAGACATCACTGTTCCTGTATTCATTGGTGTCAGCACTCAACTTATCGCTGATCCTGAAAGCCTTTGCCGTAGTAGCGCTCGAGTCGGTGTTGGACAAGCTCCAGCCCAATGGACAGAAGCCAATAGATGAGTGCGGCGGTGGCCAGCATCTCGATGTAGCGGTACGAAGAGCGGCCGTAAGACTGCGCCAGGAACATCACTTCCCATACCCCCATCACTGAAATCAACGATGAGTCTTTCAGCATGGAGATGAACTGGCTGGTGGTCGGAGGAATGATCGTGCGCATCGCCTGAGGCAGGATGATGTGGAAGAACGTAGTGGTCGGGTTCATTCCCAGCGCCACTGCTGCCTGGCGCTGGCCGGGTGGTACCGCCATGATACCGGCACGGAAAATCTCGCTCAGGTAGGCCCCGTAGTTGAGGGACAGCGCGATAACGCCCGCACTGATTGCGCCTGGCACTACGCCGAGTTGGGGCAGCCCCAGGTAAATAAGCAGAATCTGGATAAGCAAAGGCGTGCCACGGAAAAAAGAGGCGTAGAAGCTCGCCACTCCAAAGGCCACAGCGCTTCGAGAAAGCCGCGCCAGCGCTGTTACGAACCCCAGCACCAGCGACAGCCAGATCGAGCAAAAGCACAGGAACAACGTCAGTGCTGCACCCTGCAGGAACCCATTGGGCCCCAGTTTGAGTCCAACCAGGTTTGGCAGCTTATCGAGAATGATCGAGAACTTGAGGTCGAAGCTCAGGAAGAAAAATATACAGGCGCCGAGCAATGCCGCCCATGTCAGGTACAAGCGGGTTTTGAAGCCAAAGATTCGCCAGATGCGATCCCTCTGCGTGTTGGGCGCCAGCGCGGTTTTGGCCGGATGCGGATTAAGGGCTGTCATTTAGTGATATCGGCGCCAATCCATTTTTCGGAGATCTTGGTCAGCGTCCCATCTGCCTTGAGCTCAGTCACAACCAGGGCGACCTTTTCACTCCACTGGCGATCGTTTTTCTCAACGGCGACTACGTTCGGCTCGGCATACAGGGTCTCACCGGCAATCTTGAAGCGAGGATCTTGGGCGATGCGTTCTTTAGCCGTAATGAGATTGGTGACCATGGCATCCAACCGTACTCCGGTGCCTAGCGCCAGATCCTGGAACGCTACGGTTTCGTTGTCGTAGGGTGCGACCTGGACGGTGTCAAATGGGTACGCCAGGGGTTTGTCCTCAGCCCCCTCGATGACGAGATCCTTGTTCAGATAGGCTTCATAGGTGGACGCACTGATTACGCCTACCTTCTTTCCAGACAGCTCTTTACCAGAGCTGATGGTGCTGTCCTTGGCGTTGACCACGATGACCGCGGGTGATTGGTAATACTCGACAGGGAAATCGAATACCTCTGCCCGCGCTTTGCTTGGCGTCATGGAGCACACACAGATGTCGTAGCGCCCACTCCAGCGTCCAGCCGCGATCACATCCCACGACGGTGTTTCGAGTTTGAGCTTCACCCCAAGCCGTTTAGCTACCGCCTTGGCGACATCAACGTCGAACCCGTCGAGCTGATTCTGATCATTCAGGAACGAGAACGGAGGGTAGTTTTCCATCAGTACCCCGGTGAGCGCCCCTTTGCTTTCTACACGTTCAAGGGTTGAGCCAGCGAAGGCAGATGAACAGGCAGCAAGAAGCGCTAGGCCAGCCGGGAGGAGAGAAATAGCTTTCAACGACAGATACTCCGTTATCAAAGGATCTAAATATTAAAACGCAATATAAAATACTTTCGTACTAACATTATGGAATATCAATGGATTGCTCAGCTATATCTCTGCTGTTTCAGGCGGCTGAGGATGACATTGCGGCGATGGCCATCGACTAGCCACCGACCGTGCCCTTTCACATGCTCATTTTTTCACCGTAGCGCGGGAATCAGCACTACCCATAATGATCCCGTTTGGGATCATTAACCCATAAAAACGGCCTTAATGTTCCCATTTGGGATCACTATGGGAGGCGTTGACGAACCGCGTTTTCCCCTCGACTTGGGCCCTATCGAAGCGGAAAATTGTCAGGTCAAAGCCCCTCCACAGCACGCGAACGGAGCCGCATCCTCCCCCATGAGACCCAAGGTACTCCAGCTCGAGAAAAACCTTCACGGCCGCGACTTTGTGGTCGGAGACATTCATTTCAAAACCACGGATCTACACCGCGGATTGCATGCGCTGGACTTCGACAGGACGAAGGATCGCTTGGTCGCGGTGGGTGATGTCATTGACCGTGGGCCCGGCGTGATGGACGGCCTCAAGCTGCTGGGTGAACCTTGGTTTTTTAGTGTGCAGGGCAACCACGAATGGATGCTTATCGACGCTTATGAGGCTAATCCCGAAGCTCGCTATTCGGCGCATGGCGCGGGTTGGTGGATGACCATAGCTGATGAGTCCAAAGGGATGATCATCGACAGGCTTCGAGACCTGCCGATTTGCATTGAGATTGAGTCCGTCCGAGGTGTAGTCGGCGTCGTTCATGCTGATGTGCCCTTCGGCATGAACTGGCCGAACTTTGTCACCCAGCTCGACAACACCGCGATCGAGGAAATCGCTCTGTGGGGACGAGATCGGATTGTTAAGCATCACCGTGAAGGAGTCCCTGGCGTATGGCGAGTTTGCACTGGGCACACATGGATTCCCCGGCCCTTGAGATTGGGCAACGTGCTCGCCTTGGATGTCACCGGTGGCGCCGACGGCTCTCTGGCCATCTACTGCGTACAGGAAGACAAAATCTACATCGACGGTGAAGCCACATCGATTGATCGGGCTGAATGCTTGAGTGAACAGCTCCAGGAGCTTGAGGAGCGCGCCGGTGCTCTCAAGACGACGGTCAATAAAAACAAGCTCATTGAAACGCAGGTGTTGGCGGCTGAGCTTGAGTCGGTAGCGAAACTGGTCAACTCAATGTGGCTAGAGGTTCGCGAAGGGATCGAGGAGCAACAGCGGCTGACCAATGCTTTGCATGGACTCAGTCTCGCGGGTGGTGAGCGCCGCAACGCTAAGCTCGAGGAGCTTTGTGCTAGGTATGAAAACACTCAGGTCGAAGGGCTTCTTCGGCGGTTGTTAGGTTAAGAGGGTTTTATGGAGTACCTGATGAGCATCAGCCAAGCGCGTCGACGTTTTCGTCGCATCCTCAAGCTCGCAGAGAAAGGTCATACGTTCATTTTGACGCGGTGTGGGAAGCCGGTAGGTCGGCTGGAGCTTCATGAGTAGGCGTTTCGAGCATGACAATGCGTGCCCGTTGGGTTGGGGCTAGCCAACCAAGCCGCCCGCTTGCCAGGATTCAGATGATCGATTTAGGCAGCATTTCCTTGATTACGTCCGCCATTAAGGACTGAGTTTCTGCCTGAGAAATCCACCGCGAATTGGAGCCTATTTTTTCCTGCAGATCTGACATTTGGTCGCTGCAGGAGATGAAATATCTCATCGAGCAACGGGCCACCTGTTCCACCAAGTCGTAATTCAAATCACCAACAGCGCCAGCTGCGCTGCCCAAAAGGTACTGATTTGAGGACAGCGGAAGCACGACGTGAATCACCTCGTCATGCTTATCGAGGAATGGCTTGAAAGCCCTATCTCCTTTGACGTGGAAAAGTACGATCGAATCGCCCAACGGGAGATTGTCGGGTTCGAAGCTTTTGACTGAGTAATTCATCACGGCCAGGCGCGCCGCCCGCGCGGATGGTGAAATCGACTCGGACATGATTCGTACATGGCTCTGTTTCACTATTGCGTTGATCTGAGGCAGGAAGCTCGGTAAGGCATTGGTGATATCGGCTGCAAACCGTTCAGTCATGGGCCGTAAGGCTTCCTTAAGCGTTGTCTGACTGTGTTGCAGGATGGACTGCATCTGATCGAGCGTAATCCCATGCTGTGCCAAAGCCTTGCGAAACATTTCTGACTCTGGCGTGAGATGTTCATCGATGAGCAAGCCCAAGATATGCGGGTCTGCCAGGTACGACATGATCTGGCTAGTAACCTCTTCGAAAAGCTCACCCATGTTCTCTCTGACGTGCCTACTTCGCACCTCAAAATGAGCGAGCATCTCGGCAATGAGGCTCGTATCTTCCGGGCGAGCGTATCCCTTCCGGAGCCGATCTATGAGTGGCGCGTAGACCTCGCGTTCTGCCTCAGTAATTTTGTCATCCAGGTCGGTTTCTGCCTGGATGGCATAGAAGCGGCGCACGAGCCCTACATCAGCTATGTTTGCAGGTCGCGGCGCCCGGGTATGTTCGTACACCCAGCAGCGGACAGTTTTGCCGTTCGAGGGAATGCGAAATCCCTTCTGCAGAAATTGAGGTATGAAATGCTGACGGACACCTGACACTGGTCACCAATCCTTCTGTAGCGAATCCCTGCCTTGATGCATGCGGGCATAGAGCCGACTTGCACTCACAGCCTTGAGAGCTCCGCCAATGATGCCGCGGATTCGTTGACTAATTCGAGAATCCCCCTCGCGGCGGGCTGCCTCGAGCCGCTCTATTTTGGCGATCATTCGAGCAATGTTTTCCCTAGCCCGCTGCCGGCTTCCAAGCCTTTTCATTTTGCCCCCAAGATTCGGTAAGTGGCGTTGAGACCTTCACCCTAGCACCGTAGAAAGTGAAGCGCCTACCCCACCAACCACCTGGCAAGATACGCCGAATCAGGATACTGTATACCTATACAGTGTTTCGTCGGGTTCGGTAAATTCGGCACTGGAGGTAGTTGTTGCGTCGCTCGAATGTCCAGAAAAGCTCTTCCAAATAGCCTGGAGGCCCTGCCCTCTGGGGCCTTGAGATGATCTCTATATCTGGAGAGGCTTGCATAGACGGTTCAAGCGGTCGGTGCTAGACGTGGACGTTGGGGCCGTTCAGTACCCGGCTGAGCGGTGTGAAATCAAATGCTGTATGTACATACAGTTAATGATGGCCTAAATCTGTGACTGCTTACAGAGGTTGCGCCAGATATGCGGAATCCACCTCCACAGCACTAGCGTGGTTTTGTGGACATCTGAGCGACTTCCTTCGAGGAACTCTCCTGCCTAGCTGATCGTCTTCAGCTTGTCGTACCAAGCAGCGTAAGGGGTATCAACCACCCGAGACCGGTTGTAATCGGGGCTGCCATCAGTCCACCAGACGCCCCCGCGCTCACCAAGTGCCACTTTGGCAGCGTTGACCATCTCGTGGGCAAGCCTCAGAGCGCTCAGGTCTTCCTCAAATTTCGCCCGTTTTACCTCACGACGAGCGTCCATGAGCTGGATTACCAGGCGCTGCCGAACATCCTCAGGGATTGCGGGGTTCGAGCAGCGCCATAGCTGTCCTTTCACTACGAAGTAGCGTCCATCTGGTGTCGTCGGATGCATTAGGTAGATTTCGTGTTTTGGCTGATCCTATTCAACAGAGCGCGATCGCGCTGCGTAGGTTCAGCAAAGCCCCCTATCGGCTCGAATACTACTGACATCCAGGACACCTTCTATGCCCAGCAGTATCATTGCGGGACTTCTGCGAGAAGCGAAGCACGTAGTGGTTTTCACCGGCGCCGGCGTATCAGCAGAGAGTGGCATCCCTACCTTCCGGGATGCATTAACCGGACTCTGGTCTCGCTTCGATCCTGCACAGCTGGCAACTGCTGAGGCATTCCGTGCGGATCCGAGCCTGTGCTGGGGTTGGTATGAGTCACGCCGACTGAAAGTGCTTCAGGCGAAGCCGAATGTTGCACACATGGCGATAGCAGAGCTCGCCAAGCACGTACCTAGATTGACGGTTGTGACCCAGAACGTTGATGACCTGCATGAACGGGCCGGGAGCTTGGATGTGATTCATCTCCACGGCAGCCTTCACTCACCCCGGTGTATTGACTGCGGAAATCCCTATGAAGCCGCCATACCCCCAGGTGGTGTGTCTGACGAAAATTGCCGTCTTGAACCACCGCGGTGCGGTGCATGCAACGGGCACATCAGACCCGGGGTGGTCTGGTTCGGAGAAATGCTTCCTGAGGATGCATGGAGCGCTGGTCTAGGAGCTGCAGAAGAGTGTGACCTATTCTTTTCAATCGGTACTTCAGGCGTTGTCTTTCCAGCCGCAGAACTGCCCTTACGTGCTCTCGGCGCTGGCGCGTCAGTGATACATGTCAATCCCATAGCGTTCGAGATCAGTAGCAAAGAACATTTCCTACAAGGGCCTGCCTCTACAATTCAGGCGTTGATCGTTGAAGCGTTCGGCTGATATTCCTCTGCCCTAATCCAGCGGTGGATGTGGTTTGGAGCGTTTACAGGTGAGCAACGCCATCACTGGGCGTCCTGAGGACGACCTTCTACCACCGCCCTGCCCTCAAACACCTAGGTCATCGTCAATTCGCCTCCCCACCAGTTCTCGAGGGATGACGTCAGCGGGCACTATCAGCAAGAGACGGTCGGCGAGGTAATCGCTATAGCCCGCCAGGATCGTAACCCTATTAGGTAGGTCGTCCGGCCCTGGCGCTTCAATGCCCGCCTTGATCTGAGCGCTCTGAACTATCCTCAGAATGTCCTCGCCTAGCCATTGCTGTTCGAGATATTCCTTTTGGCTACGGGCGGGTTTCGGCCCGAACGAACGCAGCAGATCAGCCACGGTTTCGAGAAGTCGTTGAGGGCCCAGGTGCTTTAACGCAGCTTTCCAGAGCATTCCTTCTTGAGGCATCGTGAGTCGGTTACGAAGCATTGGTAGTACAGGATCCTTCTGATGAGACTTTTTCTAGATTGCGAATTCACGCATCTCAACGCCCCAGCAAAACTGATTTCGCTGGCGCTGGTGGCAGAAGACGGCAGGGAATTTTAGGTCGAATTGCTCGACACATGGCACCTGGACTACTGCAGCGATTTCGTAAAGGAGATCGTGCTGCCTCAGTTATGGGGTGGCGACTACAGATATCCCGTACTCGATGCCAGGGACAGGCTGTTGGCATTTCTAGGCTCATTTGACTGCATGACTAGAGTGGTGACTGATGCCCCGGAGTACGATTGGGAGCTGTTCTGCGAACTCGCATATCACGAAGGTAGGTGGCCGCAGAATGTCTATCCGGCACCTACCAATGCGCTCAGCCTTGAGCCGCTGCACGATGGATCCGACCTCCCTCATCATGCCTTGCTCGATGCTCGGATCATCGCTGGAATGTTTGTCCCGAAGGCCAGTGGCTAGGCACTACCTGCTTCCCTGCTTTTGCTGTCCACCCAATTGTCGACTGAGTGACTACGAGAAAAATCTCCCGAGGACGCTGGAGTCGTCAGCTTGTGTCCATCCGTACTGGCAGCTTCAGAGACTGATCGACATGTCAAATACCCACAAAAAAATCAGGTTTATTTGTATGTTGTTTGGCTGCAAAAGCAAGCTGAGGGCCTTGCAGGCCCCAAAGAAGCGACAATGCTTCGTGCGGGCATGCCCACCGTCCATTTCTTCATGATTTTCCTTTGAGATTGCTTAAAGAGCCGCTTCGCAGTAGATCAAGTGCGAAAAGGCCAAATCACAGCGATACAAGCCAGAGTGATCCGGCGAGTTGAGAGGTGGCAGGGACACCGCTGCTTTGCTTTTGAGAACAAACAAAAGAACTCCGTTTTTGAATTTTTGATTCAAGGGTAGCTCTTGAAAAATGTCGCATTTTTGACAATATTGACGCATTTAGGACATTGCTGTGAGCGCTGGGCGAAGCCAGTTGGCTGAATTCCCTCCCTGACTATAGAGGAATGGCAGAGCGCTCGATCTCAAGTTTTAGATGCTCAGGCATGTTGCTCGCGACGTTCAATTCAACCGGTACGCCCAGCATCTCCTCAAGCCTTGACTCAAGATCGAAGATCGTGAAGAGAGAGATTTTCCCTTCCCGCTGGGCTGGTATGGTCACCAGAAGTTCGAGGTCGCTCCCCTCGACGTCTTCATAACGACAAACTGAGCCAAAGATTCGAACGTTCACGAAGCCGCAGGCTTCGATGGCTTCCCGCATTATCTTATTTTTGCCTTGAATGGCCTGGGATGGCTTCACTGTTCACCTGGTCGGCTGGACGTCTTCTGCATAGCTGGATATGTACGTCACAAAGTCGATTATCGCGGCCCATGGCCTAGCCTGCTTAAGACAAGGGCGTGGCCTCCGCTGGGGCTGCAGGCTAACTCGCCCACCAGTCGCTTTCATCTCTGACCACCCTGTACTCGGAAAAGTATTGCTCAATTTCACAATCTAATGACACGACTTCGAGCGATGTCGACGGGTCTAAGAGATCGGCCTGTTGTCGCGCCCACTCAGCCCATGCTTTGACCTGTTCGTCTTCTGCCTGGCTCGCTCTGACTACCTGCTCTACAAAGGAGCGTAATCTATTCGCCTTTTCCCACCGCTCTAGATTCCGCACCAACCGCTTGCGCATTCGGCGCTGTTGTTCTGCTTTGATAGCTTGAGCTTTGCGAGCTCTCTCCTCTTCGTCGTCGCGCCTCCTCCTTTCCTCAGATTCCTTACGATCTGTCCTGATCCGTAAGATCAACGCTTCTAAGCCGGTGATAAAAAGGTGGATCTTCTCCTCTATCTTGCCCGTTTTTGCGTCGGCAAAGGTTTTCTGGGGCCCGTAGTCTGGACTTTCCCTGAGGATCAAAGTCAGCTCCCCGGTAGAGAGATATTCGTATTTTGGTAGGCCCATACGTGATAGATCCAATGACCACACCTTCGCGGGTTTTGGGTCAGGCGGCGGCGGTGGGAGCTCTTGCTTCGATAGCCTTTCACGAAGGGTTACGTAGACAGTCTCTCCGTCGAAGGTGACCGTCGTGTGCTGTTTGGCAACGGCCCACTTACAGCCATTCGCTTCAGTGTGTTTGAGCAGCGTGTCCAGGAATATTGCTGAGCGCTCGATCAGTGCAGCCGAGATGCGAGTATTGAGCACGTTGTTTTGCTGCAGTGCTAGTCGCCCTTCAACCGATTTAGCTTTTTCAGCCGCTTTGCGCCAGCGCTCTACGAGGGGATGCGGATCAACCAGGACATCAGGTATTGGCACCTGGGGAAGCGGAGGCGCTTCGCTGGGGATCTTGGTTGGCTTCGGTGGGAATAAGGTGCGATCTAATACGCGGAATGAAACCAACTCGTTTGAGGTTGGTGGCGTTGGTTTCTTGGGTCTTTCTGCTGCTGGCTTTGCCCAGTGGCCTCGACGAGGGACAGCGATGCCGGCCTTTCTGCAGGCTTTACCAAGCGCTACATCTGAGACACCTATCTCGCGAGCAAGGGTCAGAACTGGTGTTGACCAAACCTGCTCGAAGAGCTCTTGGGCTGGGAACGATACTGTCTTGTACATCTAGCCGCCTCCAGCCATTTTCACCGGGTTCTCAGCGAAGGTTAGCTCCTTGAGCATCTGGGAGCTCGGGGAGGCGATTTCGATGGGCTCCCAACGGCACCTGCGAAGCCAATGGGACATCAAGTCTATTAGGCCTGAGCTACGAGTGGCGCTAGGACTGTGAGGGTAGATCCTGGCACCTCGCGGGTTGCTCGACGGGTTAGCTCAGTTTTGTAGCCCATCGTATCGAGCCAGGCATGGCCATCCAGCTGATCAACGTGATCTGTCTGACTGTGGGGCATGAATTGCGCCTATCGAGCACGTAGCCGGGTACGGCGCTTTTCCCATGCTGATGGCTGTGAGGAAATCAAAAGCAAGGAGCACATCTGTACGCCATCGTGTGATATCTCTCGATTGACTGGCTTATCCCTCTGACTCATTCGTACCGATGGAGGCTCGCAGCTCCTGGATTTCAGCTTCTGCCTTTGCGAGCTTTTGCGCTAAATCAACTTCCTTACGCTTCGCTTCGGCGGCATCGGAGCGAGCTTCATTAGACTCTTTCGTCTTGCTTTCAAGCTGGTGCGCAAGGAGCTCTTTGGCGCCTTCCGCCCGGGCAGTCGCGGAATTGGCGATGCCTAGGTCGCCTTTCAGATGCTCAATAGTGTGGCGATGCTGGTTGGCTTCCTTGGCGTGCTGGCGGCTTTCAGCGATTAAGCGTTCGTTGTCGCGGATCATCCGTGTGGCCTCCTCCTGCTTAACCATCAGCGTCTGCTGCAGGACTGTCACCTCCTGCTGCATCTGATAGATCTGTGACTCATGGCGGCTTAGATCCTGGTCGCGCTGTTCTTTTACCGCAGCGCGGTAGTGTTCAAGCGATTCCCTCGCATGCGTGTGCTTCTCCTCGAGCGACTGGATTTGGGTGTCCTTCTCTTGGATACGAACTTCAAGGTCAGCGCAGTTCTGGCTGATCCTGGCGTTACGAGTAATCTCAGTTTGGAGGCTGGATTGAAGGGTCTTGAGCTCTTCATCCTGGCTCTGCAGCGCGGACTGGAGTTTGGTGATTTCCAATTGCGCCTGATCGAGCTGAGCCTGAAGTGTACTGCTTTCCGCCTTCATCGCTTTGCGCTCTAACTCGAATGCCGCTCGCTCATGCGCCAGCGCTGCATTCCCCTCCTCCAGCAAGCGTTCAAGCATCTTGCCCACCATCTCCGTGAGCTCATCACTCAGGCGCGAAGGTGAAGCGGATGGTCGCGGATCGTGCGACTCAATTTCCTTCAAATATCGCTGAATTGTTGTCTTTGAGCCGGTATTTCCGAGCTCGATGCGTATAGCGTCGATACTAGGGTTTTGCCCTCTGGACAGCAGTGCCTCTCGAGCCTTGCGCACCAATGCCAGGTTAATGCCGCCTCTAGCCATTTCAGCTCCTACGATTTCGTACTGTTTTACGTGTCATGTAATTACGTGACACGTTACCATTATCTTTAGGTTGAGATCGCCTAATTTCTGGTAAGACATAATTGAGGATTATCTCTTGTCAGATGCTTGAGCGGGGTTAAAATGGCCCAGAAGGCAGTACAAATGGCAAAAGCGAGCCACCGGAGGCGAAAACGGTGAAAAACGTGGTTGAAGGGGCGAGTAAGGCAGAAAGGTATCTAGAGGCGAGTGTTCGTCAGAACACGTCGAAGAGCTACGCGGCCGCCCTATCCCACTTTGAAGTCACCTGGGGCGGACTTTTGCCAACCACCACCGAGTCTGTGGTGAGGTACGTCGCTGAGTACGCCGACCAGCTGGCGCTCAGTACGCTCAAGCAACGCCTGGCTGCACTCGCCAATTGGCATCAAAGCAATGGCTTCCCCGATCCCACCAAAGCTCCGAAGGTCAGGCAGCTGCTAAAAGGCATCCGAGCCTTACACCCTGTTCAGCAAAAACAAGCAGCCCCACTCGCGTTGCTACACCTCGAAAAAGCCGTCGCCCACCTCGAGGATGAAGTGGCTCAGGCAAGATCTGCCGGCAATATGGCCGCCCAGCTCAAGGCGACCCGAGACATCGCCCTGCTCACAATCGGTTTTTGGAGGGGCTTCCGCGGGGACGAATTGGCCAGACTCACGATCGAAAACACGCATGCAGAGCGTTACGTCGGGATCAGGTTTTACCTGGGGTCTAGTAAGGGCGATCGGCAAAACATCGGTCGCGAGTACAAAACCCCATCGCTGAGCAAGCTTTGCCCTGTGGAGGCCTATCTGAACTGGATCGAAACTGCAGGCCTAGTCCGCGGTGGTGTGTTCAGGGGGATCGATCGCTGGGGGAACATCAGCGAGAAAACTATTGCTGCCCACAGCCTGATCCCTCTTCTCCGAGACATCCTCCAGCGCTGCGGCCTTCCCTCGGAGACCTACAGTGCTCACTCAATCCGGCGTGGATTTGCCACATGGGCATCGAGCTCCGGCTGGGATATCAAAACGCTCATGGAATACGTGGGCTGGAGTGACATGAAGTCAGCACTTCGGTACGTGGAACCAGCACAACAATTTGGCGGACTCATTAGGAAGCTCGAAGGATGAGTCGAAGGTTCAGCATTCTCCAGTGCAGGGCGCTGAATCGTTGAACTCATTGGCCCGGAAGTAACCAGGAAGCGGGAGCCCCATGGCGCTTAAGGAATCGTTTGCAAACGTGCTCCGAGCAATCCGGAGTAAAAGGAATCTCACCCAAAGACAATTGGGCGAGGTCGCAAGTCGCACGTACCTCTCGAAATTGGAAGCCGGCAAGTCGAGCATCACCATCGACAAGCTGAATCAGCTCAGTGGGCATCTGAATCTCAGTCCACTGACACTGCTTACCTTAACGATAAGCGAGCAAACTGGGCAGTCTGCAAGCAGCCTGGTTCTAAAGCTCCGCGATGAGCTCCAGGAGATATTGCTTGACGGTGAGTTTGATGGATTGGCCCTGCCGGGCAATGAAGCGCTTGCAATGCCGGCTTTACTTCGCGCCTACAGGAAACCGCTGGTAGGTCGTAGCGCTGGTACGATCGGATCTCCCGGGCAGACCGAATTGTTCTTTTCTGAGAATGAACCGAGTCAGGCGTAAAGCCATCCTTGCAGTGCTTTGCAACAGCGCTTGGCCTGCCGGGGCCGCCCTCGGAGTGAACCGCTCGGGGCGCTAGGCTCACCGTTCGCCTAACGTGAGCCAATTGCACCAAACAGTTTTTGGGCATTTCTAACATCCGTGCAACTGGACTCCACCGGCCCAGATAGTGGCGCATAGCCACACACCAGCTACGCTGAGAGGCCATCCCCACCGCACACAGGGAAGTCCCGCCATGCACGCGTTGAGCAAAATCCACATCCAAAACTTCCGCTCTTGCAATCAAGTGTTTTTGCCGCTGGGTGATTTCACCCCACTGGTTGGTCAAAACAATGCAGGGAAATCCACGATCCTCGACGCGATCAGGTTGGTGCTTGCGCCCAAGGCATTTGCAAAGACAGATGCAAACGACCCCAGCCAGCCGATCATCATCAGTGCATGCGTATCTGGCATCACCCAGGAACTGATCGAACAAATTCCTGAAGCCAAGCATCGAGCCGCGATTACCCCCTACTGCATCGGCGGAAACCTTTGGATAAGGATTTCTGCATCAGGCTCAGCAAAGCCGATCTCGGAGGTCTGGGCAGACGCCAATCTAGACGAGCAAGGCCTGCCTACCTCCTGGCGCTCCTATCCCACGGGGCTGCCGCAGGCTATTTCGGCATTGCTACCTGAGGCGTTGCACATCCGCGCCATGGACGATGTCCAAGAGGACTTAGGCAAAGGCAAAGCAGGCAGCACAATTCGAGGACTGCTGGACGAAATCATGGCGCCTATCCTCACCGCGCACCAAGAAGTACAGGACGCACTCACAGCGGTCAGGAACATCCTGGGCGCCAACGGCGAGAATAGATCCCCTCTCCTGACAGATTTTGATAACAGTGCCAACAGTGCCCTCTCCAGCTTCTTCCCTGGCTTGCTGCTGAACCTGGACGTACCGTCTATCGACGTTAAGGAGTTCTTCAAAAGTGGTGATTTAAACGTGACCGATGAGATATCCGGTCAAACCAGGCGATTCGACACCCTTGGTAGCGGTGCACAGCGTGCGATCCAAATGGCTTTGATACGGCTTCTGGCTGACATTAGAAAAACCCGCGATCAAGATCTTGCCCGTCGACTCCTACTGATCGACGAGCCCGAAATTTTTCTCCACCCGCAAGGTGTCAGGGGCCTCCGGGAAGCACTCCAGATGCTTTCAAAATCTGGCTACCAGGTGGTGTTCACCACGCACTCGCCATTGATGGTTAGCAGGGATAACGCACCAGATACGGTGATCGTTCGCAGGTCACGAGAGCACGGTTCGGAGGTTCGCGTCCCCATGGGTGCAGCGGTTGCGCAAGCCATCTCAGAGGCACAAGCCCAATCTCGGACTCTCTTTGAGCTGGGGAACATTGCTGAGATCTATTTTGCCGAAAAGGTGATTCTCTGCGAGGGCAAGACCGATCAGAGGCTGCTGCCTCTCATCTACGAAAAACTCTATGGAGTAAGGCCTGAGCTCGAACGTATCTGCTTTGTTGCACTAGGTAGCTGCACGTCCATTCCCAAGGGCTTCTCTGTACTGACAGCGATGGGCATCAAATGCGGCGTGATCGCTGACTTGGATTTTGCATTCACGCACGCCAGAGGCCCTTGGCTGCCGAAGGAGTGCGAAGAGATGACCAACGTCAAATCTGTACTTCAAAACGTTAGCCAAGCTGAAGGCTTTCAACTCGGCGGCCATGGCATGCCTCAAACATCAAAGAGTGGATCAGCCGCTGACTGCTGGGCCGCCTTTGCTAAGCACTCCGATGGGCAACCGCTCGCAAATGCTGCTCATGAGGCCATGAAAAATCATACAACCTGGGTATGGCCCATGGGATGTATCGAGGATGCCTTGAACATCACAGAGAAGGGAGAGGCAGCAATAATCGCTCAGGAGGACAACATCAGGAATTGGCAACCGGAGGTGATTGATCAGGAGTACCCCGTTTTCCGTAGAGCCCTGGATTGGATGCGGGCCATCTAAACGATTGAGCTAGCTAACCCATCTGGGATCACCTGACAGCATCTCCATAGAAAAGCCCCCATCAGGGGGCTTTAGCAAACCATTAGTGGAGCATGTTACTGGGCGAGCCAGCCCTCCACCACATCAGAACCGTACTCAGCCTTCCACTCCTTGAGCAGCTTGTGATTCCCACCCTTGGTTTCAATGATTTCACCGTTGTGCGGGTTCTTGTACTGCTTAACCTGGCGAGCGCGACGCGGGGACTTTTCAGCTACTGCTGGAGCGGCGGCACGACGGGTGGCTTGAGGATCCAGAATGTTGATGATGTCACGGAGGCTGAAACCGTATTTGTTCAGCAGATCACGCAATTTGGTCTCAAATTCGATTTCTGCTTGAAGCTCGGACGAGCCTTTCATTGCTTCCAGTTCGGCCAGCTGCGCGGCCAGTGTTTGCTCAAGCTAACGGAATTCTGCGAGACGAGACATATGAGATCCTCAATTTAAGGGAAACAGGCGGAACATCCTAAAGCATCCCGCGAGCGATGTCTTTTAATAGGACGTTGATGCTGGATCTTCGTTCGGTTTAACTAACCTAGAATTTTCTAGAAACCAGCAAATTATGCCTGGCCTTCTCAATCAGCTGTCCGGTGCGAAAGCATCAAGTGAGGATAGGAGCTTCTCCAGATCCGTAAGTCTAGAGACCTTGATGATGTCGTACTCACCGCTACTACTGAGCTTGTAAACCTCTCGGGCCTTTTTGACACGCTCAAGCAATGGCACGACCACGCCAGATGCCATTTCCAAGAAGTCATTGATGTCCGCCCTTGTCTGGGGAATTTTGTAGCCTTTGGATGTACTTGTGATGATGACATCAGCATCCCGAAGCTTCGCAATGCCACTTGACCGCACCCGCTGCTCCGACAGGTCGCCAAAACCTCTGTCACCAAGATGGGCCAGAATGTCGGCTGTTGGGATGTAGTCCTTCGTGACGAACTCGCTCTGGAATCTCAGGTAATCCAGGATGCTGACCTGCAGACGTTCATCCTCGTCCGGGTACTGGCCGGCCTTCTCGATGAAACGGTCTGCCTGGCGGAGGGCTTCCTGATGCACCTGGTAGTCCGCGTAGCTGGACTCATCCATCGGTGGAGCAAGCAGCGAATTGAACTTGGGTGGCCACTCCAGAAGGCCAAGGGTCTGCTCGCGGAGGAGCTTTTTATAGACCTCAGCAATATCGCCAACAGCCTTCTGCTCATAGAGCTGGGCTGCAGATCCCGCAAAGAAATCAGCGACCTGAATCAGGACATCATCTTTGCTGGATTTCGTCTGGAACGCATGGTCGTCTCCGAAGAGATCATCGACATAGCGATCTTGGACGTATGCCTTCAGGCTCTCCTGAAACTCGACGCCTCCATGCTCATCCACAGTCATCTGTAGATTGCGGCAGTTCCTAAAAAGCCTCCCGTAGAGCAATCCGTTGATGTGCTTTACGAACGAGGTCTTAAACTGCAGGCCTCCATCTTTGTAGATGCGCTCCTTGTCAACGACGACGAAATAGAGCTTGATCGGAAGCTTCGCCAGGTCGGAAAGGATACGAACACGCCGGTCAGCATCCTTCGCTCGCACCTTACTCGACTTGATTTCGCCTGTCTGAAAATGCTGCCGGCGAAGCTCCTCGGCACGCTGGTAGGCGTCCTGCAGGTCTTTCTCAGCCACAAGGATGGAGCAAACCACGAAGAAGCCAGAGCTCCCAGCCTTGGATGTGTCTAGGTCAGAGTTACCTGACTCATCAACATAGGCATACGTTCTGTCCAATCAGGTGCCTCCCTCATCAATAGGTGGCTGTACTGCTACCAGGAGCGGGCCCTTCGCTGAATGTGTAGTTGATGACTACATCATCGCGGATCAGGACATCCAGCGTCTTCTGCGTACCGGTGGTGGTGACCTTCATCGTCACAACGTAGCTCTGCGCATGGGCAGAGCCAGACGTGTACGTGTAGATCCACTTCTCATCGGTCTCGCTCACAGCACTCTTCGTGTAGGGCTCACCGAAAAGTGTTTTCAGCTCTGTTGTCGTGGTCTTTCCTTTGGTGATGCTCGCTACGCCCGCCGATGGGAAGTCGCGTCCAGCGGTGTAGTGGGAGGTGGCACACGCACCTAGCAAGAAGCACATCCCAACGACAGCAATGAACTTGTTCATAGTCTTCCTTGAAAATCGTAAAGCCCGAGCTTATCGCGCGAGCAGGCCAAACGCCATCATCCAGTGCTCGCGGCACACGTACGGGACGAGATTTGGAAGGGCAATCCATGGGTGTCCCATTTTTGCAGCTGGCCTGTCCTCGCCTTGTCGATCCGAGTGCCTCTGGCTTCATGCCCACTGGAGGCAAGCGGCAACGCCTCAGCACACCAGGCTAGAAATCATTGAAGATGTCACAAATTAATCATTGACGATGTAATATTTTCAATCTAATCTCCGCTTACACCTTCTGAACGGGCCGACACGATGAGCACTTATTGGCGTAACCAATTTGAGAAAACCTTTCTCTCGCCAGAGGAGAAGCTCGATTTGGACGAGATTCTCCAGGAAGCGCACGATGTTTATTGGGGTTCACTGGGTGCCTCATTGATCAAGTTCAATGGGGAAGTCGACTCCAGTCACTTGGCAAATCTCAATCAGATTTATCGAGGTCAGAGCCCTGTTCAGGAAGCAGCAAGAGATTGCTATGACTATGCGATCAATGGCCGGCTGAAACTCGCTACAAATGGTGCAGAGCAAAGCCGAATGAACGACAGCTGGATGCGTTTGGCCACACTTGTGTTGTCTGCAAGACCCGACATCGAAGTCTTCTCGCCGATCATCGGCGGCCGAGAAATGAACTTACCTAAGGGGCTCGAAAAAATTATGCTCCACGCTTTGATTCGAGCACGGCTAGACCTCGATACCCACCCGGCATTTCAAGATGACGAGGCACTACCCATGTTCTTGTCGGGTGAAGATCAAAGCGGATATCTGACCCTCAAGGAAATTGCAGTGTTGGGGCAAATGACAGAGCGAGCAGTACGCAACGCGGCTCAACCCACCGCAGCTGACCAGCTTCAAACACGTAAAGAACAGAATCAGACGGTGGTCGACTCTAGCGAGGCCTTGCGCTGGCTGAAAGGACGCCGTGGCTTCATCGCTACCCGTGCTGACTAACTCAACTGCCAATCAACATAGGACGTGACCATGAGCCTCGAACAATTCAGCACCCTGCTTGCTACTACAACACACAGTTTTAGCAACGGCCTGCCAGCGGAGCTGTTGTTGGCGTCGGAAGGCAAGTTGCAAACCTTCTATGCCCCCTTCGACCACATCAACACCGATGCCCGTATCGTGCTGTGCGGCATCACACCAGGATTGCAACAAGCCAGCCGCGCCTTGGATGAGGCTTGCAGACAACTTCGCCAGGGGGCTTCTATCGAGCAGGCCAGGGAAGCCGCCAAGGCAACCGCTAGCTTCGCCGGGCCGATGCGAAACAACCTGGTCAACATGCTGGATCATGTGGGTGTCCAAACGCTCCTAGGTATCGACAGCTGTGCACGACTCTTCGATACACACCGTCATCTGGTGCACTACACCTCAGCATTGCGCTATCCAGTTTTCGTTGACGGCCAGAACTATAGCGGTAGTCCAGCCATGCTCAGCCGCTCCAGCTTGAGGCATCAGGTAGAAACTCATCTGGTGGAAGAGATCAAAGCCCTGGGCACCAAGTGCCTGTATGTGCCGCTGGGGCCGAAGGTAACGGAGATCTTCCTACACTTGCAGGCCAAAGGTCTGCTGAATGATGAGCAGCTTCTTGATGGCCTACCCCATCCTTCAGGGGCAAACGGCGAGCGCATCAGCTATTTCCTCGGCAGAAAGCCTCGTGATGAGCTGTCGGCTCTAACCAATCCAATGGTGTTGGACAGCGCCAAATCAAAGATCTTGGACAAGCTTGAAAAACTCCAAGAGACGAATCGGCTTTAACCGAAGGGTGGAGCTGTATCGGCAGTAGATCGTGGTCACCGCCTGGGGTGGGGCGGCAATTCCCCCTCTCTCTCGCGCTGGGCTCGCCCAGCTTACTGCTCAGCAGTGCAGCGGCTCTAGTCTTCAGTAGCCGCTTTTTTCTGAGCTGCTTTTGCGCTGTACCAATCGAGCAATCGCGAGATCATTTACGGAAAACCGTCCATAGCTCATCAACTCGAGTGGTAAAACTCTGGCTCATCATTTCGCGCCGCATGCCCCAGCCGGGATCGACCGGCACGCTCGCAACCCGCATCGTCCCCCTACCCCACCTGCCATTCACCGCATCGATCACCCCCATCAGCTTTTCACTCGCCACCGGCTGAGCCGCCGCGAACAGATCACCCGTGATTTCGTTCGGCTGGCTCAGATCGAGTAGCAGCACCTCTGCCTTGCTATAGCGGAAGCCTTCTCGGAACTCCCGCTCCACACCCTCCTGCGCCGCCTTTGTCAGCAAACGCGTGTCGTCTGTTGGGTATGGCAACTCGACCAGGACGCCGTTGGCGTATTTCGCTTCATCCGGATTGAACATGCCCGTGCGGATACTCACCCGTAGCCGTTTGCAAAGCGATTGCTGAGCGCGGAGCTTTTCAGCTGCTCGCGATGTGTAGGTGGCCACGGCCTCTTTGATCGGAGCCAGCTCGGTCAGCCGGGTACCGAACATGCGGCTAGAGCAAATCTCCTGTTTCGGCGGGTCGGGCTCGTCGAGTTCGAGGCAGGTGGTACCACCAAGCTCGCGGACTGTCTTTTCCAGCACCACGCTGAACTGCTTTCTGAGCGACCAGGCATCAGCATGCGCAAGCTCCCAAGCGGTGCGGATGTCCATAGCCGCCAGGTGGGCGGAGAGACGACGGCCAATACCCCAGACATCTCCAGCGTCGCATTTCTTGAGTACCCAGCTGCGCATCACTTCATCGCGCAGGTCGACGACCCCGCCAGTGTGCGACTGCCACCTTTTGGCGGCATAGTTAGCGAGCTTAGCCAGCGTCTTTGTCGTAGCAATCCCGACGCCGACCGGGATGCCTGTGCGGCGGTACACCTCTGCCCGGATCTGTCTTCCAAGCCGCTCCAGATCGCCCGGCATGCCAGTAAGCTCAGCGAAGGCCTCGTCGATGCTGTACACCTCGGCTGCTGGCACCATCGACTCGATGACGGTCATCACCCGCTCGCTCATGTCGCCGTACAACTCGTAGTTTGACGAGCAGGCAACGATGCCATGCTTACGAAGTTTGTCCTTGATCTGAAAGTACGGCTCGCCCATTTTCACGTAAGGCTTCGCGTCCGCCGACCTGGCAATCACGCACCCGTCGTTGTTGCTCAACACGACGACGGGTTTGGTACGCAGGTCGAGGCGGAACACCCGCTCACAGCTCGCGTAGAAGCTATTGCAGTCTATTAGGGCGAAGACCCGCTCAGGCTTTGTCATGGCTTCGCACGCTGTAGGTCACGACACCCCATACCTGGAGTTCTTCGCCTTCGAGGAGGTAACGGGATGGGTAGCGTGGGTTTTCGGATTTGAGCACGACCTGGCTGCCGTCCCGGGCAAGTCGTTTGCACAGCGGCTCGCAGTTCACAGCCGCGATCACAATGTGCCCAGGCTCAGCCTCAATGGAGCGGTCGACAATCACCAGATCGCCAGGGTAGATGCCGGCGCCGATCATGCTGTCCCCTTCCACACGCACCAGGTAGATATGCGGGGCCCGGACGTCGAGCAGCTCATCAAGCGAGATACGCTTCTCAAGGTGATCGGCTGCCGGCGAGGGAAAGCCTGCTGGGACGTGAAAGGAAAAGAGTGGGAGCTTTGCTCCGCTGGGCTCAAGGGGGCCGAGGATGGTGACCATGACGAAAACGCCTATACTGTATATTCGTACAGTTAAGCGTTTTGGCATCACTTGGTCAATCCGCAGTAGGGCAGATTAGATGGCCGGCACCTCGAGCGTGGCCCCTGCGGGGCACGGCTGTCGTGAACCGCACCCAGGCTGCGCCTGGTTACGGCCCTACCGGGCGTCCATCCTCACGCCTTCGGCCCATCCTGGCCGGCGCGCTCTGCTTGCTCTTTTGTTCACAAAATGTGTGGTGCGGAAAGAGCATTCCAGGCGCTAGAGAGTCAACCTTGCCCGCTTTCAATCCGGAGTCAGTTGAATGGTCGAAAAAATTCCGCCAAGTCAGAAACGCCATCATTGAAGCGCTTCAGCCTGCCGTCCTTCAAGTAAACGGACACCACAACAAAAGGCGTGTTCAAGCAGAAAAATGCCAACATACCCCACGCTCCTTTACCAAGCAGCAATATCGCAGAACCCGCCAGTATTACAGCCGTTACGAGCAAATAGGCAATTCTCAGTGGGATATAGCTTCTGCGATCCGTGTCGATAATCCTCATGGCTTGAGCCCCTCAATTTTCGTGTTTCTAAATGAACCGATGCGGGCACGCCACTGCCTGGAAGCATCAGCCACATCAAATATCTTGTCTCATACGATCAGGCGACAAAGTTGAGAAACCAATACCTGCGCATCCGCTTGATACCCCGCGCGCCACCGGTGGAGCCAATCATCAGGAGACCCCTGCTCCTCCCACTCGGCCAGCGCAAGGGCATTGACGATTTCCATCTCAAACCAGATCGCCTGCCACCCAGCAGCATCTGTGACCAGAGTATGGTCTTGCCAGACAAACTCAGTCAGCGATACGAAGCTCGACCACGATCTGAAATCATCGGGTGCACGATGAGCCAATGATGTCAGTTCCGACGCAGTGCGCATCGCTGCCTTCCTTCTACAAGAGTTAGCTATCTAGCATTCTGCCAGAGGATGGCAAGAGAGGTCTCGAACCCCTATGCCAGAGCCATCCACTGAACCGAACTGGCATTCCCTAGTCGAAGTTGTGATGCTCAAAACTGGACGGAGCCGCGACCTTGTTGATCGGATTGCCCATTCTGGCGGTAACGGTACTGCTGACTGCCTGCACTCAGTACCGTTACATCGACCCGCAGACCTTTGAAGGCCTAGATTGCCTCCACAAGCTCGACGCCGAGGTAAATGAGTGCGAACGCAAAGTCAAAGCACAACAGGATAATTTCAACTCGCTACACGAGACCCAAGCACGCTCGACGCAGCAATGTGAGCATTTCAACACCATCAACACACCGAATGCGTGCCCACCGCCACCCAGTCCCACCCAGGTGCCGAACTATTGCCGCTCTGGTTACAAGGAAAAATATGTAGCGTGCGGCGGCAGGATCGAGAAGATCAAGAAGTAGCTAGTGAGATCTGCATGATGATGGGGCCGTCATGGTCAGCCAAACCGTGCCCAAGTCGCCGTCAGGAGCTATATGCGGTCAACGCCGGCAATCGACTTGACAAAAGCCCAGCGGCTGTCGCATTCAGCATCGCGGGAGTGAGCTTGTCTCTGAGCACCCATTTGCAGGCCACGATCTCATTGCAAGCAACAGGCCTTTCTTCATCATCGAAATGCGTGGTGAACACGTGGTGGACGGTAAGACCCACCTGAACAGTGCACAGGGGAAACAAGCCGTGGCCTTCAATGGACGTCTCCTCTTGAAGCTCCCGTGCAGCCGCTGCCGCAGGTGATTCACCTGGCTCGATAGCACCGCCAGGAAAATTCCACTTCCCGCATTGCTTCCGTACTAAAAGAATCCTGCCGCTTCGAAGACAGATTATCGTTGCCCTGGCCTTGATCTTAGCTTTTCGCGCTTTTTTGTCCCGCATGCACACACTCAGCTCGTCATTAGGTTCATATCCGTCTCGTTTAGCGAGGAGAGACTTATTCCTTGAAGACTCACCTCTGTGACGAGTCGTTCAACCTGATAGGCACGGCTGCCCAGCTGACAAATCCATAACTCGGTTTACTAGGCTCGCGATTGGCTGGGCTGTGCATGACGATCAAAGAGACTCGCTGGCTCTTTTCACTCGGAGGAGCCGCTGGGTCAGCGCAAGTACCGTGAGCCATGGCAGTTCGGATTACAGAATGAGGACGTACTTTTCACTCAATTTTCACGACTCACCGTCGACACTTGAGTTAACCCTACGTGTGATAGAAGCTCCCATTAACCCGCCTAGCAGCGGGTTTTTCTTTTGCTGATTTCTTGAGCCGGCCATCCGTCTCTTGGGCCGCTCATTCGATAGACCAAAGCTGTCCATTCTGGACATCAGCCAGAGCCTATCTCATGCGACCTTTCCTAAAACCCGTATCCATTCCATTGGCCTGCTGCGTTCTGTGGGCTTGCTCTGCTCCCGAGACGAGGTCGCCAGTGGACACGCCCGGCAGGCCTGAATCAGCAAAGACTCAACTGCTGGAAGCGGGTGCAGCGACACTGCAGGCCAAGCCGCCCATTGAGGCTATCAACGCCTATCTGGATGGCTTTCATTTTTACAACGGTCACCCCGATGTGCAGATGGAGGCGCATCACTACTGCTCCATCCTCAACGAAGATGTCATCCAGTGTGTGATCTTCGACGGCAATAGGGCGGACGCGAAGATCATGGGCGTTGAGTACATCATCGACGAGAAGCTCTTCGCTGGGCTGCCGGCCAAGGAGAAAGCGATGTGGCACAGCCACGGGTATGAGGTCTCTTCCGGGCAGCTGATCGCGCCAGGAATTCCTGCGCCTGCTGAACATGCCTTGATGGAGCGGCTTGCCCATACCTACGGAAAGACATGGCACACGTGGCACACCGACCAGGACAAAGCGCTCCCTGTGGGTGTTCCGCAATTGATGATGGGCTTCACCACCGATGGACAGGCTGACCAAGCGATGATCGAGCAGCGGAATCGACGGTTGGGAGTGGATGCGGCGAAAACCAAAGCTCAGAGAGCCGATATTCAAATCCCTGCGGCTGACCCCAAGGCGGATGGTTGGAAGCACGGCACCGTAATACAAATCACCGATCCAAACGGCACGCACCTGCATCCTCCCGCTACACCGACCCCAGCAACTACAAACAGCCGTTCAAGCGAGTAGCTGCCGGGGCAGTGTGAAATAGGCTCAACCGCGCGCCGGCTCCTTCGGGGACGCCTGACGTGAACCGTACCCTGGCGCTGCCAGGGTACGGCCCTGCGGGCTTCCATCCTCAGGCCTTTGGCCCTTCCATGGGCCGGCGCGCTCCGCTTGCATTGTAGCCGCGTTCAGCAGGACGAAGCCCGGTGGGGAGCTTGATATCTTTCCTCGCTTATGAGTGAGAAGATGTCCATATAGCTTCTGAACAGCCGCTAACCCACGTCCTACTGCTCCGGGAGGAGTCAGGCATGACTGAGTACGAATCGATCCGAATTACGGCGCAACTTAATGCTTGTGGCGAGGTACTCAGGTCGCTCAGGGCTTTGGACGCCATAGATAGCTCATCCCATGACTGCGCAAATCTGCGGATGAGAGCTGACTTTCAATACGCGGCGTTGAAGATCTTGCGGGACGTGCAGCCAATGGCTGACCCTAGCGCCGGTGAATGGGCTTGGCTATTGAGAGGAGATGGTAGTGGCCGGTGACGTGTGAGCCAACGGCCACTGGATACTGGTTGCAGCTAGGCCACTTGTTTCACGTTAGGGCGCTGATCTGTCGCCAGACGCCTTGCTCGACCAACCCCCCACGCTAATGCTCGGGTCATTGACTCGCCGGGTCGGGACTCGAAAGCTTCCTCATGCAGCGCCATTCCACATCCTGCGTACACGCCGATGAACATTTGCGTCTGACCTGTGCGCGAAAGCCTGACCTGGACATCGATAGTCGTGCCGTCATCGAGCTCCTCGTCATGGCTGCGATGATGAAGCACTGGATCCGCCCAATCCCAAAAAACATCACCACGAATACGCATGCCGCCCTCCTACGACTTTAGTCTTGTACGGGAACCTAACCATAGCAAAGCAAGACAGCTGTTCAATGACTGGATTTAAATAAAAACCTTTATCGGACAGTTGGCCGTATTTCCTGTACAAACAAATATGTTTGTACAACTTTTCTTCTCCTGTTCGACAAGGTCTTTAACGTCGTTGCGCCTGTTAACGCCCAGCTGTCTGATTCATTGACCACCCACCGAAAACCTCTGAACTCCATCGTGGAGGCTCACTCTTCTGGGTATACCCCAAGCCTCGCAGCGTAGGAAACAGCGCTAACCCAAGCCCTAGGACAGGCCCATGGAACGCATGTCTTCAAGCCGAGAATCAGCTACCACATTCACGAGCACAGCGCCTATTGGGGGTAGTGTTCATGACAGTGAGATGAGGTTCAGAGCGCTCGTCACAGCAACAAGCACGACGGTCTATAGGATGAGCCCCAACTGGGAGGAAATGCGGCAGCTGACCGGTGACGGCTTTCTGGAAGAGACCTCTGAGCCGTGCAAGAGCTGGATGGAGAAATACATCCCTGACGGCGACCGTGAACAGGTCATCGCAGCCATCAACAAGGCCATCCAGAACAAATCTGTGTTTGAGCTGGAACACCGGGTACTGCTACCCGATGGCACATTTGGATGGACGCTGTCGCGCGCCATCCCGATCCTGGATGAAGTAGGCGAAATCACTGAGTGGTTTGGTGCCGCTAGCGACTTGACCGAACGACATCTCACACAGGCTCGTTTGAGAGAAAGCGAAGCCGCCTTCAAGATTATGGCGGACACCATGCCGCAGTTGGCTTGGGTATGCGACGCGGATGGCAAGATCGTCTTCGTCAATGACCAGTGGAAGCAGTATTTTGGCGAGGCAGGCGAACAGAAGAACGCCAGGCTTTTGGCTGCAGCCTGTATCCACCCGGACGATATCCAGCACACGCTCGATGATTTCGACCGAGCGTGTTCTACAGGAGAGCCCTTCGAGTCAGAACATCGCCTCTGTGCCGATGACGGTGAGTATCGATGGTTCATGGTTCGAGCAATGCCCTACCGAGATCCTGAGTCAGGAAAAATACTCAGATGGTATGGCATGTCCCTGGATGTTCATGATCGCCATGCTGCTGAGGAACAACTACGAGATTTCAACGAGCAATTGGAAGTGGAGGTTCAGGCCCGCTCACATGATCTATTGGCCGCTGAAGCGCAGATGCGCCAGATGCAGAAGCTAGAGGCCATCGGGCAGCTCACTGGCGGTGTCGCCCACGACTTCAACAATCTTCTGACCATCATTCGAAACGCCGCCGAGCTCTTGAGCCGCAGTGAGCAACTGTCAGCCAAGCAGACCCGCTACGTTGAGCTGATCAACCAGACCACTGACCGTGCGGCGAGGGTGACCACACAACTACTCGCCTTTGCAAGGCGTCAGGCCTTGAAGCCAGAAATCTTCCTCGTCGCTCATCGCGTGGAGCGAATAGCAGAGATGCTTCGAAGCATGGTGGGTGAAACGGTGGATATCGTCGTAACTCTCCCTTCTGAAGACCACTACGTGAGTGCCGATCCGAATCAGTTTGAAACCGCATTGGTGAACCTGGTCGTGAACGCTCGCGATGCAATGAGAGGTTGTGGCGAGGTCGCAATCGACATCGTCGCCGGAGAGGCCCAGGATGAATCCGCTGGCTGCTCTGTCATCATCAGCGTTGCAGACCATGGCCATGGCATCGAACCTGCAATTCTGGAACGGGTTTTCGAACCGTTTTTCACAACCAAGGCGATTGGCAAAGGTACTGGCTTAGGCCTTTCTCAGGTTTATGGTTTCGTGCATCAATCCGGCGGCAAGGTCGACGTAGAAAGTGAAGTTGGCAACGGGACGACCATTCGTATCGCATTGCCCACTGTGGGCGCACCAGAGCCGCTCACCGCCCCTCGACAGGCAGGAGGCATTACCGGAAGCGCTGCTAGGGTGCTGTTGGTTGAGGACAATCTCCAAGTTGGCGAGATAACGGTCAAGCTGTTGCATGAGCTCGGCTACGACGCTCAACTCGCAGGTGACGCCGCCAGCGCAATCGAGCTGCTCGAACACCATCTCGACAAAATTGATGTGGTGGTGACTGATGTCGTGATGCCAGGGATGAGTGGGTTGGAGCTAGGAAATGTCATCGCCGATAGATGGCCAACACTGCCTGTTGTTCTCGCCAGCGGGTACAGCCACGCGCTGGCGAAAAACTACAGGCACAAGTTTCGACTGTTAAAAAAGCCATACTCCATTGATGAGTTAGTGACAGCTTTGAGCCAAGCAACAGTGGACTGACCAACTTAAGCTCTCAAGTAGCAACGACTTGCACTGCATTTAATCCGCTGGCGTGGCGTAATGAAAGTATGCCCACAATGTTGATCAGCCCAGCACCCGTCCCATCGCAGAGTGACACTACCTCGATATAGCCATCCAACCTGCACAAGCGGTCATTATTCCTGCTGAGGTTCGGTTTAGCCGCTTCATGGCCTTTGTCGAGCGAATCGCCTGCGTGATCTTCGATGCGGCAAGCAGGTAAGCCAGCTGAACGGTCAGATCAATACCGATGCCGAGTAGCGTAATGAACACCATCTCAGAGGTAGTCAGAGAGGTAAGGTCAAACGCATGAGGCAAAACAGCGCCGAAGAACACCACGGCCTTAGGGTTGCTCAAGGTCAATGCAGCGCCGGCAAGAAGCCCACGACCTGCAGATCGGTTGTCCGGCTGCTGCGGTTTTTCGACATTCTTTGTCCAAAGGCTCCAGGCGATGAATAGGATGAATGCAACACCCAACCACTTCACTGCCACGAACACGTGCTCAAACTGCAGAGCCAATGCAGCGAGCCCTAGCGTTGCCACGAGCAGCCACACTGCATTACCCAATACCATGCCAGCAATGTAAGGCACCGACGAACGAGCCCCACGGGCAACCACCTGACCGAGGAGGCCAGCTTGGGCCGGGCCGGGAATGGCCGCTGCGATAGCGAACGGCACAGCGAAAAACCAAATTGAGGACGTTGCGCTCACGAAACCACCCTTAACTCTGTTCTATTTTCGCGATAATGGCCCAGACAGCGTGCGCCCTCAACCCACCTGCAGCAACATCAAGGCCTACTTCATTCCGATCCGCGTTTTCATTTCCAAGGTGATCAGTTGCCTGATGCTTGGCATACCCTCCCACGGGTCATCGCCACCCAGCTCGTCCAGCCGCTCCTGAACATTCTTGATGTTCCACTTGGCAGCCGACTGCAGCTCGACGATCTCCTCCCTGAAGATCGGCACCGATACCGGTAGCCCCTCCCTGGCCCGTGCGGAAAAGACATTGGCAGTGGTGGCCCCTTTTCCGTTGCGCAGATAGTCGATGAAGATTTTGCCAATACGATTCTTCGGGCCCAGCACGGCAGAGAACCGATCCGGGATCAGCTTGGCGATGTACTTCACGATGGCCTGGCTGAAGTCCTTCACTTCTTCCCATGAAGCTTTAGGCGCGAGCGGCACCATGATGTGAATGCCCTTGCCGCCACTGGTCTTAAGAAACGACTGCAGGCCCAATTCATCGAGTACCACCAAGGTCAGCTGGGTGGCTTCGACCATGGCCTTCCAAGGCAGCGCGGGATCAGGGTCGAGATCCAACACGAAGCGGTCTGGCTGCTCGATGTGGTCGGTCGTGCCGTTCCAGGAATGCAGCTCAATGGTGCTCATCTGCACGGCACCGACCAAGGCCTCGACGCTGTTGATGACCATACCCGCTTTGCCCGCTTCTGCCTTCGGCACTGTTGTGATATTCGGGATGGCAAGGCGGTCAGCGTTTTTCTGGAAAAACAACTCTCCGGTGATCCCTTCGGGCGCTCTTACTAGAGCGATGGGCCGGTCTTTTAGATGGGACAGCAGCCAAGGTGAGACCTGCGCGTAGTATTCGGCCAGGTCTCGTTTGGTAAGGCCGCTGCTCGGATCAATCACACGCTCAGGGTGGGTAATCCGTACCTTGGTCGTGGCGGCCTTGTCGTCCGATTTCGCTTTGGCTGACCTTCGCTCCTTCGGCGCAGGCGCCGGCTTCTCCTCCGTAATATCCTGGGCAGGCTTGTCCGTCCGAATCCCCTGGAACACCGCGTGCCTGACCACGCCGTCCGAGGTGATCTCAGCGAAGGTCACCTCGGCCAGCAGCGTCGGCTGCAACCAGTGAATGCCTTTGCCGTCGACACCTTTCGGTGGGTTCATCACCGGCACCTGTTTCTGCTCGAGCGGCAACAGCGTTTCCAGGATGGTGGCGAGGGTCGACTCGGTAAAACCAGTGCCGACTTTGCCTGCGTACCGCAACTTTCCACTGTCTTCATCATTGAGGGCCAGGACGAGGGCCCCGAAGCCGCTCCTCGCGCCTTTCGGGTCGGTGTAGCCGACGATGACGAACTCCTGGCGATGCTTGCACTTGAGCTTGATCCACGTATCGCTGCGGCGGGATACATAAGGGCTGCCCAAGCGTTTGCCGATGAGCCCCTCCATCCGCATCTGGCAGGCACTGTTCATTAATGCGTCCACGTCTTCGGTGAAGTCTTCGGAGAACCTCACCAGCGGGTCGGTCGCGTCAGCGAGAAGCTGCTTTAGCAATCCACGACGGCTCTCGACCGGCACCTGCCGAAGATCGACGCCATTGAGGTATGGAAGGTCGAACAGGTAGTAGACGATGCTTTGGCTCCTGCCGGCGTCGAATGCATTTTGCAGCAGCTGGAAGTTAGGTACGCCGTTTTCATCAGGGATCACAATCTCGCCATCCAGCCAGGCTGATTCAAGTCCGAGCGAGGCGATTGCACTGGCCTGCTTGGGCAGTTTCGCAGTCCAATCGTGACCGTTGCGAGTGAAAAGCCGGACGTCATCCCCATCGACCCTGCACAGCATGCGGTACCCATCAAACTTGATTTCGTAGCGCCACTCTTCGCTTCGAGGGCTGGAATCGACCAGGGTCGCTAGCTGCGGAGAGAGCTTCTCTGGCAGCGCTCCAGCCACAGCGCCTTCAGTGCTCGGCCCGGTGACGGTTGTGGGAGGGTTCGGCTTAGGTGACGTGGCCTTCGCCCGACCGCGCTTCTTGGGGATGATGGTACGGTCGCTGAGGACACTATTGGGCAGTTTGACCACAACGTCGAAATCAGCGAGTGGCTTAGCGGCCTCATCCTGATGCTTGATTAGAAACCATTGCTCCTGCTTACCCTCGATGTTCGTCCGAACAAGGTTCCATAGGCCCGAGAGTTTCTCGCCCTGCAGTTCGAACTTCATACGACCTTTCTTGTAGGCCTCAGCCGGATCGCCCTGGGGAAGCCATATTCCACGATCCCAGACGATGACATCCCCGGCACCGTAGTGCCCTTCCGGGATCGTGCCTTCGAAGGACGCGTAATCGAGCGGGTGATCTTCGACATGCACCGAGAGGCGCTTTACCTTCGGATCCAGGCATGGCCCCTTGGGAATCGCCCAGCTCTTCAGCGTGCCGTCGAGCTCCAGGCGGAAGTCGTAGTGCAGCCGAGTGGCATCGTGTTTTTGAACGCAAAATTGCAAGGCGTGAACGGATGAACGCTTCGAACGCTTTCCAGATTTCTCCGCACCTGATGGTTCCGGTGAGGCGTTGAAATCACGCATGCGGTTGTACTTTTCCAAGCCTGGAACGCTCGGATCCTCCTCCACGTCGTCCCTGCGGATCAAGGATTGAACAAGATCATCGAGGGAAACGCCTTGCTTGCTGGCTTCAGCCATGAGGGCCTGGACAACCATGGTGTCACGCAGGGCCGACAGCGGCTCTCCAGCCTCCAGCGCTTCCGCTTCACTCAAGACTTGGACTTGGGCAAGCGCGTCCGGATGATCCGCCGCGAAGATCATGAATGCCAGGGCCGTGTCGTCCATATCCCGAATCCCTCTGAGACCGTGTCCAAATTCGAGGGGGCAGAAAGGACTTCAGTTCAGCGCGAGAGCCGAATGGCCAGGGCCTGAAACAGTTCTACTGGGATGCTAAGAGTTGGCTCGCCACAGTCCGGGAATCAGCTTCCTTAGCGCAACTCGTCGGGCAAAGCGAAACTCAGGTGAGCGAACTAGCCGCTTTCACCCCTCGGAGTTGAACACAGACTTTCCTGTGTGCCACATGAGGTGAAAGATCATGGCTAACAATCAAAGTAATCGCGGTCATCAAGGCGGCACTGCTGAGAACAACCCAGGCAACTTCGCCAACGACCGCGAAAAAGCGTCTGAAGCAGGCCGTAAAGGTGGTCAAGCGTCGGGCGGGAATTTCGCTAACGACCGCGAGCGGGCTTCCGAGGCGGGTCGCAAAGGCGGGCAAAACAGCCACGGTGGTGGCCGCAATAGCGAAAACCGCTAAGCGGGCATGAGTTATGCCAGGGTGTCTTCACCCTGGCAACTTCGAGGCCCCGTAGACTCAGGTCAGGAAGCGAGAAGAATTGGCAGGAGCGGCTTGCTTCGAATCTGGCAACGTCTCCCCAACAAGATCAAGGTGCCAGACAATGCGGCAGTACACAGGCTCACAACGAGGCCTTGGTCTGGATTAGCGAGCTCCCCAGTAGCGGCCATGGCTATCAGCCCCACAGCTACAAAGAGACCGCCACAACCCAGCCCGGTAAGAAGCCATCCGACTACACGCATTACTTTTCTCCCAGAACAGCTTCACGCTTGAAGATTTCCAACGTCTTCGGCCCTATGCCCTTGAATCTGAGCAACCACGCGTCAAACTCAGCTGGTTTCATTGACCGGCTCTCTACAGCATTCGTTCGAGATTCAAGTTCGGCAGCCAGGCCAACACCTAGCTCATGCAATCGCGAGGCAGTGGATTCGTCGTAACGCGCATATCCTGCCTGGCCCAAAAACCTGACGAGATCCCGATGGGAGCAGCCAGCCAATTTTTCAGGCGTATCCAACCCAAGCCGATCAACCAGGTTCCGGTAGGCCTCGACTGCGACCGAAGATCTAATCCTCTTCCCAATCAGAAAGCTTGCGAGCAGCCACTTGTACAATCCGTAGCCGCTCGGATCTCGGACATCAATACCGAGGTCAGCTGCGGTGATAGGAATCACCCCTTCGAACGCTTTGGGTCGGCGGAACGCGGGTAAGTGCGCTCTTCCTCGATGGTACCGTCAGCCTTGTGGATCTTCACCGAGGCTATTTTGCCCTCAAAGAAATCGGACAGCGAACCCACCAACTCCTGCTTCGTGGCAGCTCGCTTGGATGCTCGTTCCGCACCGGCTTTCTTGAGCTCCCAGCCATCAGCGGTTGGGCTCAGGTGGTAGTTGTCCATGGCGCTGCTCCTCCGCTTTAAATCGACTCTGCGTCGTCCTGGATGTCTTCCTCAGCCTCTGCTGCGTCCGTGGCGTCGGCATCGTTCAGGGGCGGTGAGGTGGGCTTTTCCGGATCGTTAATGTAGGGCACGCCGCTGGGGCCTTGCTCTTCAAGTCCTTCGGTTTTCGGCTGCATAGTGAATTCTCCAGTTGTTGTACTTAGAGCTCCGGCGTGCATCAATGTTCATCTGCGATCTCCCCTGCTCCGGGGTGAGCAAAAGCCTGTAGACAAGTTAGAGAATGCTCTGAGGGCGCTATATAAATACATACCGTAAGGAAGCGACCTCAAGAAGAATGAGTGCATTTTTATGGCATCGCTTTAGGAGCGGCCACCAGGGCAGGCCTCATAATTCAATAAAGCCGTCAAAGCCTGAGCCAGCTGATGCAACACTGGCGGTGTGAATCTGGCGAGATACAAATACACGTCGTCGCAAACGCGATACTTTAGGGCACTTTGCTCAGCTATGATTAGCAAGGCTTGAAACAATCCTCTTAAAGCTGACTGATCCAAAGCGTCAGTGGAGGATACAGATCAAGATCGCACAATTGCGCTTACGTCGTAGTGCAAACACATTCCGGTGCAGGTGAACTCTGAGTTTGGCACAAGCCAGTGCTGTTGCTACTGCTCAGCACGTCAAACCACGAGGTTGAACGTGTCTAGTTTATCCATCCCTCCTGCACAATCATTCGCTACACCTTGCTTGCTGTTGGCAAGCATACTCCTACACACCCCTAACTTTCTTGCTTCGTTCAAAAGACTTAGCCAAGCATTGGGCGACACCCGACCTACTTTCGGCTACGAAGCCAAGAGCTTTGGGCTTCTGCATGCCCTAATCATTATTATCTCCGCCTCGGTGGCACTAGCAGCCTTCGAAACTAGATACCCAGAAAAATCCAGTTACAACCATCAATCAGCTGAACATAGCCTCGATGATACGCCCCTATTCGCCCACGAATAGAGGCCCGACTCAGAGTTCACACTGCGAGTATGTCTTAATCATACATATGCACCTTCAAATCATTGACTTCAATCATCAGCTTATAAACTTGACAAAAGAGAAAATCAAATGTCTAAAAGCGTACTGATTTCAGGAGCCGGAATTGCCGGTTCGACATTGGGATACTGGCTTTGCAAGTTCGGATACCGCGTGACGATTATTGAGAGATCCCCTGTTCCGCGCTTAACTGGGCAAACCGTCGACATACGAGATGAAGGCCGAGACGTCATTAGCAGGATGGGGATCCTTGACAGTATCGAAAACCTCATGACAAATGAAAGTGGGCTTAGATTCGTGGATGATGATGACACCATCCGCGCTGAACATCCACGCGCTGGTGGAAAAAAGTCTTTCGTAACTGACATAGAAATTCTCCGAGCCGATCTATGCAATATACTTCTAAACGTAAATAAAGAGAAAATTGAATACATATACGGGGACACGATCACTTCGTATGTAGAAGGAGATGACAATGTTGACGTGGGCTTTAAAAGCGGCGCCCGGCGTCAGTTTGATCTCGTCTTTATCGCTGAGGGCATGCGATCTAGAACTAGAGAGCTTGTATTCGGATACGTGCCAGTTCACCACATAGGCTTATACACGGCATATTTTGCGATACCTTACGAAGAGCAGGACGGCAACTGGGTCAGATGGCACAACTGTGTTGGCGGGAAATCCGTACTACTGCGTCCCGATAGGCAAAAAACTTCGAGAGCCTACCTTTACATTAGAAGCAATGAGCGCGGCCTAGACTTGAAAGACCGCCCTGAAGTCATTCGTTTCATTCAAAACACCTTCCAACACGATGGCTGGGAAGTACCAAGGATCATCGAAGGTCTACGCCACGCCGAAGATCTGTATTTTGAAGATCTCGGTCAAATAAAAATGAAATCGTGGTCGAGAGGACGCATTGCAATCTTAGGCGACGCAGCATACTGCGCAACGCCTATTAGTGGCATGGGAACCACCCTTGCGATCGTAGGGGCATACCTACTTGCAAGATCGCTACTCGAAAATCCCGTACATGCACAGGCGTTTGCTAGCTATGAAAAAAAGATGCGCCCATATGTTAACAAAGCGCAGGCTTACAACCCTTGGACTATTCGCCTAGAACAGCCAGATACCAAGCCAGGGATAAATTTTTTCTACACACTTAAAAAAATTGATCAATACCCCTTAATCAATCTCGTAAAATCCTTGTTCAACTCGAACAAATATGACCCTGATCTGCTGGGAGATGAATCACTCACAACATGCCAATTAGCAATGACCACCAAACAACGCGGAGGTGTAAGTCATGACCAATAGCTCCAAGCCTAGTTATAAAATTTACAAGGTTGAGATTAAAAAGGTGCAGTCCATCACACCGATGATGCGAAGACTCACACTGGATGCCTCGGGTGTACCAGGCTTAAGAGCAGACCGACCTGGCCAGTGGGTGAAAATCTTCGTTAGAGATGAAGCAGATAATCTTCAACCAGGCCGCGCTTACACAATCCGAAATATGGATGAAGCGACAGGAGAAATCGATGTAGATTTTTTCCTGCACAACCCATCCGGCCCTTTGTCTACATGGGCAGCTCTGACTAAGGCTGGTGAGTTTTGCGAAATCAGTTCGCCGCATCGTAGCAGTGGGATCGTCATCGCTGAACAGTCAACCAAGTATTTTCTGGCAGCCGACGACACTGGGCTCCCTGCGATTCTTTCAATTCTCGAAAACCTCCCAGAAAACGCCACTGCGAAAGTTTTGATGGAGGTTGAAAACGAGGCAGAAAAACAACCTATTAAATCTCTTGCGCAGATCGATGCACAATGGCTTTACAGAGCATCAGATAATTATTCCGGATTGTCTGAAGCCATTTTATCAAATATCCCGCCCACGCCCTGCGAGGACTTCATAGCTGCAGAATCTAGCGATATTAAAAAATTAAATCCCATCTTAATGACAGACCCGAGTTCAGGAACATGGACTTAAGCGGATACTGGAAGCGAGGCGAAAAAGACTATCGAGACGAGTAAAAAATCTGATATTTCATCCTGTGCATCAAGATGACGTTTCATGAAGAGTGGATGAGCTCGATGCTGTTCGAGCTCCCCCACAACTGTCCAGCCCCGCCGCGGCTTAGCCGCTAATGGCGGAGATAAAGCCTGGAGTGAATCTGAATTGGTTATTCAGAAAATGCTCAGAGGGTACTCCACGAAAACTCGAACCTCGTTGCCGCCAATGTTGTAATCCGAGGATTTTTCCGAAATCCTGAGTATTGAGCTTCGGGCTCGGAAGGTAAGATCCTTGGCCGGCCCACTTTGGACGATATATTTGATCTGGTTTAAAATCTCACGCTCGGTACCGCCCGTGCTGTCGCGAGTGGTGATATCGGTGCCGCGCACGTAGGCGAAATTGTAGGTCAGCCCAGGAATTCCAACCGCGGCAAAGTCGAACCCGTAACCCAGCTGCCAGCTACGTTCATCAGCGGCGTTGAAGTCCGACCAGTACGAGTTGGCAAGCCATACCGTACTCCCGCCATCACCGATGCCGCCTGCATTTTGATAGCCGCCATATGGGTAACCAAGAAGACTATCACCAGAGCTCCGCTGATGAGCAACGGTAACGCTATGCGACCCAAAGCTGTAGGTTGCCGCCAGACTCCAGATTTTGTTGTCGTCACCTTGAGTGTTCAAACGGTCGACAACAGCGCTATCAAGCTTTGTTTTGTAGCCATTGAAGTCAAGTTTGAGGGACGAATCTTTTTCGATCGGCAACACATAATTGACATTGAGGTACTGCTTCTCCACCTGATCCTCAACATCAGAGAAGAACAGGGAGGTACTCAGGTTATCGTTGAAGCTGTATGAGCCACCCAGCACGTTGATGGATTTCAAGCCGCTGTCGCGACTGGCTTCGCTTTTTCGCGACTCAGCGTGAAAACGTGCAAGGTTGAGTTCCAACCCCGTAATCTCTTTTGATACCACAGATGTCCCTGTGTAGGTTTCTGGCAGAAGCCTGGTGTCGGCGTAGCTGAGCACGGGATAGTTGGGCATCTGATCACCGTAGCTGATGACGGTGTTGGAGAATCGCATCTTCACGGCACCGCCGGCCTTCGAAATGTCATCCGCGGCTTTGCCACTATCTCCATGTTTGAAAAAATCGATACCGCCTGCCCCACTTCGGCCCCGCCCCCCATCTAAACGCACAGCCAGCATTGCATGAGCATCAACGCCAAGCCCAATCAGTCCAGGGGTGAATCCCGAACTGAATTTCCCGATCACGCCCTGCCCCCACTCAGCACGATCGCGGACGCCATCTTTGAAGTCACGATTGATATAGGCATTACGAAGCAACAAGTTAAACTTGCTATCATCTTCGAACTCACCAGCCTGAGCAGTTCCAACGAAAACTGGACTTGCTGCCAATATCAGGCTTCCAGCTAAGGCGACAGCATGGTTGTTCAACATTTGTTTTCCTTATTTTTGCTGATAAATAATCTGGGCAGAGCTCGCCCGAGCGAGCGCCTGGGCGTCACTCTGCAAGTCAGTAGAGAGCCAGAATCAACACTTCCGCAGGAGGTTATTCAAGGAGGAGCAGCCCTCGTGGTAGGGCGCTGCAAGGATACTAGACTGAAATATAGTTCACTGACAATACTATTTTAACGTCATCAGCAGCACTTTTTGATGATCGCCTGAAACCACCGTAATAGAGCGCCTAGAGAGGGTAATGCCATGCAGGGGGGAGATGAGGACGCGCCCTGACATAGGATTTTCTGGGCCGAGCGCAGGATCGAGCCATCGGACTCATAGCCGAGAAAAACCGATCTTGGCGAGAAATGAACATAAATTGGCAGATTAAAGCACATGAGAAATCGGGGGATGCGTTGAGATATTTTTGAGTATCACCTCATGCCTCCCCCTTGGAAAGCTCAGAGGAAATCAGAACAACACAATAGACGACTGGAAACTTGCTGACTTACATTAGTAAACAGAGATTCGAAGTCAGCACCCATTTCAGCCGCCTGATGAAACAGGATACTAATTAGAAAGTAGCCTGAACTCAAAAGCCGGCGGCCCAGGCGTCTTCTTCCTCACTCACACCACCAGGATGTCGCACCACTGACGGTTGGGCTTCCCTGTGAGGCGATCCTACTCGTGCACTCCACGGTAAGCTTCGGTGGTACTCGCCTGCTATACCTATAAAGCTCATTTTTTCTGTAAAGGGTCGCCTCGCAGAAAGAAAACGAGTATCACGGCTGCGATGAAGAGCGGAATAAGTGAAACCCACAGTACAGTCTGCCATCCGTAAACGCTGAGGATGCCGCCCGACGAAAACGAACCAACGGCCATCACTCCGAACACAATGAAATCGTTGAGCGACTGCACCTTGGTTTTTTCTTCAGGTCGGTGGCACTCCAACACAAGTGCGGACGCGCCAAGGAAGCCGAAGTTCCAGCCCACGCCAAGCAATACGAGCAACCCATAAAAATGGAGTACATCAACCCCAGCGAGGCCTATGCAGGTCGACATCATCGTCAAAAGCAGGCCGGTAACCGCAATTGTTTTCGCTCCGAATCGAGCGATCAGATTGCCCGTGAAAAAACTGGGCGCGTACATCGCGACCACATGCCATTGAAGGCCGGTATTGGCACTGTGAAGCGGATGACCTTCGTGGTGCATTGCCAGCGGCGCCGCGGTCATCAGAAAATTCATCAGCATGTAAGAGATGGAGCCGCAGACTACAGCAGCCAAGAAAGGCTGATGCCTCACGATTTGCGAAATAGGCCTGCCACCGGATGATGCTGCGTAGGTTGGCAACGGCAAGCGCACTCCGACGAGTATTGCCCCTGAGAGCATTGCCACCGCGGCTTGCGCTAGGAACGTAGCTCCGTAAAGGGGTTGCGGCCATAAGCTCATCGTCCAGTTCACTAGCTGGGGGCCTACTACTCCCGCTGCAACTCCGCCAGCCATGACCAATGACATCGCCCGGGCGCGCTTGGAAGCAGAGACCCCATCAGCCGCGGCGAAGCGAAACGACAGGACTACTGCCGCATATGCACCTGCGAAAAGCATTGCAGCACAGAACAGCCAGAACGAAGCGACTGTCACCGCTGCGAACGCGGTAAGGCCAGCAACTACTCCGGCACCGGTGCCTAGCAGGAACGTCGCACGCCGGCCAAATCGCTGTGTGAACATGCCAATTGGGAGAATGCTCAAGGCCATGCCCACTACGAAAATGGAGATGGGTAAAGTCGCGAGCAATTTTGAGGGTGAGAGCGTCTCCCCTACGATCGCTCCGGTCGCATAGACCACTACCGAGTTTGCGCCCGCCAGGGCTTGTGCGATCACTAGGCGCCAAAGATTGCCTCGCTGGCGGCACTCACCCAACTCGACTGCCACCGCTGTCATGAGGTTATCCCTGTGTTTAGTTTATTTTGGCCGCCGACCACCTCGAACACAGCCTTCTCGGTAGTCTCGACAGCACCTGCCAGATAGCCAGGAAATTGATGCGACCACTCACTGGCAATACACCTCAGCCGCCCAGCCCAAGGTGCAAATTTGACCTCAGCTTCTAGACGCATCGGGTGGTGATCGCCGACAAATAAATCTTCAGCCGTAGCAGTGAAGAGCTCAGTCGACCAATCTTGAAGAAACTCCGCTGTAGGTGTTCCAGCTTGGGGGCCAAAGATTCGAACCAATTGATCGCGGCACATCGCCTTGATTTGCTGGAGGGATAGCCGCTTACGAGCCTGGGCGGTCACTCCCAAAAAACCGAAAAGTGCGGCATGACCGCCAGGCACCGAGGCATCATGCATTTCCACCATGGGCCCGACAGTGCTTCGAGCTTGTCCTGATAGCCCCTCCCCGCTCCAAAAGTCGGCTTCATACACGGCTACATATTTGGCATGAGGAGCCATCCAGGTAGCGGTTGCACGCCAGCTTTGGATAATCTCGTTCGGTAGCATCGGCTCGAAAATCAAATTCTGAGCAGCAATGCGCGGTGGCACCGCAAGCAACACATGCTCAACCGCCCAGTGCTGCACCTCATCATCACCACTCTGGCATTCGATAATCACGCAAGAGCCGTCAATCTTCATGTGGCGAACTGGGGTGCCGACAATCAGTTTCGCAGGGTCAAGACTCTCCACTAGGGCGTCAACCAACGCACTCATGCCGCCGAGCAGTCGAAATGAGCTTGGCGCAGAATGAAAACTGGGCACTCGAACTGGAAGGGAATCTACTGCTCGCTCGATGAAAGCATCACCCTGCCCTGGCTGCTCAAAACGCTTCAGACCAAGGCTATTGATCAGGGCATCCAACTGAGGCTGAAACTCTGGCCAAAACCATGATGGCCCCAGGTCGAACCGATTAGTGATGGTTTCGGGTGCAACACCAATTCCGTCTGGCGAAACCGAAAGAATACGTCCACCCAGACGATTCCGAGCTTCGAGCAAAACGTAGTCGATACCGTGCGCCTGAAGCAGATACGCTGCGTAAAGTCCGCTCAGCCCTCCCCCAACGATGCCGACCCGCGCGCGCCTCATCTCAAATCTCCAAGTCCAATCAGTTGCCCCTGCCGAAAATAAACTGTCGCACCTCCCTCATCAGCATGAAGGGTTGTGAAACCACCAGCCGGAAACCGAAGCCAACTGCCGGCTGCGTAATGCTGGTTACCCTCAACCAACGCTCCCGAGACGATAAGAAGTTCGCAATCATCCTCAGCGGGGTTGAGCACCTCAGCGCCCGCAGGCAGGCGCAGTAGGCATACACGCTCTCGTGGGCTGACATGCAGCGGACACATCTGCTGACCATCGACTTCACGCCATGTCGCAGGCGCGTGCGTGTCAATTCGCGTCACCACCTGGTCATTGGCATCCATCTGCCACAGCTTCACGAAAATTACCGCGCCCTTTGGGCTTGAAGGTGAGTGGCTAGAGCCTGGCGGGTTACGCAGATACCAACCTTCCGGGTACTCGCTTTCATCGTCGGCGAACGTACCGGACAACACCAAAATCTCTTCGCCGCCTGGATGTTCATGGGCTTGAAAGCTGGAGCCAGGGGCGTAACGAACAAGGCTGGTGGCTCGTGCTTTTTCACCGCCAACGCGATCAAGCATTACCCTCTCGACACCTGGTTGAGGAGAGGCAGTCCACCGCTGTTCCTCTGGAGTTACGATGGCACGGAGAGAAAAATCTGCGTTGATAAGCACGCGGTCGGTCTCCTGGATCTAGCCGCAGGGGGCAAGCAAATTGCCCCCTGCGCGTTCCACAATCAGGTGGTGGGCAACTGCCCGTGAGCCTCTAATACACGCGCAGAGTAGACCAGCGCAGCACCGGCATTGAGCGCGACAGCGACACCCAGCGCTTCTGCGATTTCTCCACGGGTCGCCCCATGCTCGGCGGCCTTTTTGGTATGTACGCTGATACACCCATCGCAGCGCGTTGTGACAGCAACGGCTAGCGCGATCAGCTCGTGGGTCTTGCCATCCAGATGACCCGTCTTGGCCGCCGCGCCGTCCATCGTCACCAGGCCGCGGACAGTGTCCGGGCTCTGTTTGGCGAACTCCCCAACGTGCTCCATAAGAGCATCACGGTAAGCGTTCCAGTCCTTCATCATTTCAGTATTCCTCGCCAATAGGCTATGACGAGGGTGCGAGCATCATGGCCACACCCCCTTGTCATTCTTCAGTTACGGCCAGCCATCACACCACCGTCAACGTCCCAAATCGCGCCAGTTACCCAGCTGGCTTTTTCGGACAGCAGGAACGCAACAACCTCTGCGACCTCCAGTGGAGTGCCGACTCGGCCAATCGGGTGGAAGCCGTTGAAGCCCTGAAGTGCAGAGTGGACTTCTGCCTTGGGAATGAACCCTTCGTAGATTGGCGTCTGAACGACTGCAGGCGATACGGCATTGACGCGGATGTTTTTGGAAGCAAGCTCCATCGCCAGGTGCTGGGTCAGAGAGTGCAGCGCCGCTTTTGCCATCGAATAAGCGGAGGATGGCGTCGCGGCAATGGCTTGCTTGCCCCACATCGATCCGATATTCACGATGGCACCAGGGCGACCTTGTGCGGCGAGATTCGCAGCAACTTTTTGGGTGATGAAGAACGTTGCCTTGTTCAACTGCATGTACTGGTCATAGTCGGCATCCTGGTGCTCCAGGAAGGGCTTGGGAAAGAACACCCCGGCAGCATTCACCAGCAGGTCAACGTCTTTGTGCTGTTCGTCAATAGCCTTGAGCAGGGCAGCGACACCTTCTGCGTCCTTGAGGTCGGCAGTCAGAGCGCTGACTTTGCCGAGACCGGACAGTTCATGCTGGGCTTGCTGTGTCTTTTCAGCGCGGCTGCCGACAATGACCACTTCCCCGCCTTGCTCCAGCACCAGCCGCGCCGTTTCGAGGCCCATGCCACTGGTGCCACCAATAACCAACAATTTCTTGCCGAAGAATTGACCGTTCATTCTGAGATCCTCACACGCTAGGGCTTTTGAAAGAGCAGCTGATCCGCTGCTTGGTGAGGGAATTATTCGCAAGGAAGCGGACACCAGACAAACGAGATAAAATGCCTATACGATAAAGAAAAGGTTTAGCGTCATGATCGCCCCCAACCGCTTGAATGCGCTGCGTGCTTTCGAAGCCAGTGCTCGCCACCAGAGCTTTGCAGGCGCCGCTCAGGAGCTCAACGTCACACCTGCGGCGGTAGGCCAACTCGTGCGCACCCTTGAACGATGGCTGGGCACTCCTCTATTTCACAGAGGCTCAACCGGCAAGGTTCGACTCGTGATGACCGAAACGGCAGAACGGGCACTGCCAGACATCCGAGCAGGGTTTGAAAGATTGATGATCGGCGTCGAGAAGATGAGAGAACAGTCGCCCAACGGTTTGCTCACCGTAACAGTCAGCCCTGCCTTCGCTGCCAAATGGTTACTGCCTAGAATCGAACGATTCCATGCGACCTGGCCGGACACTGACGTGAGGCTCGATACCCAACTTAAAGCCGTCGACTTCTTGGCTGATCGCGTGGATATAGGGGTTCGATACGGCGCAGGGACTTGGCCTGGCCTGACAGCGGTGAAGCTCATGGAGGAGGAAATCTATCCGGTCTGTTCACCGCGCTTAGCAAGCGGTGTCGCAGCAATGACTCAACCCTGCGACCTGCTTAAGCACACCCTCATCCACGACATGTCGATGGACGCTAGTGCCGGATTCACCACATGGGATAACTGGTTAGGCTCATGTGGCGTCAGTGGAGCAGCCACACAGAGAGGCATGAAAATCAACAACTCGGCAGCCGTGCTGCAGGCGGCAATCGAGGGACAGGGAATAGCGCTCGCTCGAAGCGTGATGGCCCGGGATGATATCGCCTCAGGCCGCCTGATACGGTTGTTCCCCGATATACAGGTGATGTCACCCCTTTCCTATTTCGTAGTCTATCGAAGCGAGTGTGCCGATCAGGTACGCGTGAAAGCGTTTCGAGACTGGTTGATACAAGAGGCGCAGGCGGTGACTGGCGAGAAATGAGCACAACATGGCAGGAAGCAGCATTTTCGCTTCCGGCAAGGTTGATATCATTGCTGAGCGCTCAGTTCTGGCGGCGCTTGGGTCGCGATCGGTGATCCAGTCTTGATAGTTGGTGTCTGCAATACGTGCAGATGCATCCCGTGCAGGTGAACTCTGAGTTTGGCACAGCCCCTGTGCTGAAGCCTTGCTCAGCACGTTGATAGTGAGGTTTAACGTGTCCACTTCATCTGCTGCAACGTCGTCGACGTCTGCCACCAAAAGCTGGCTGTTACTGGCGAGCATTCTCCTACTGGCCGCAACCCTTCGCGCCCCCATCACAAGCCTGGGCCCGGTGCTCTTGGATATTCAGAGCGCCCTCGGAATCGACGCGCGCGTTGCGGGATTACTACACGCCACCCCCCTGGTTATCTTCGCTGTCGTCGCACTTGCAGCCCCAGCTATTGGTCGCAAGATGGGAATTGCGCGAGCCATTTGGTTTGCACTTATCCTGATCGTTGCTGGCACGACCGTGCGTTCGATTTCAGGCGCAGGCTTGATCTGGCTCGGGACTGCAGCACTCAGTACAGGTATCGCAATCTGTAACGTGCTGCTGCCAGGCTTCGTCAAGCAAAAATTCGGAGCCAAAGGCCCTGGAGTGATTGGTCTGTACGTAGCTGCGATGGCCGTAATGGCCGGCGTGGCGACCGGTGTCGCGGTGCCTATCGCGACAGCGCCAGGTTTTGACTGGCACTGGTCTATAGGCATCTGGGCCATCCCCGCCCTGGCAGCGCTGCTGCTTTGGCTACCCCAACTGAAAACTGATGCTGCAGGCACTCAAGCAAAGGGCACGAGCATGCCGGCTGCATCACCATGGGCGAGCTCGAAAGGTTGGCAAATTGCGATCTTCTTTGCACTGCACTCTTTCGTGTTTTACTGCGTCATCGACTGGTACACCGCGTATGCATCCGTACACGCAATTTCACCTGCCACCGCGGGCCTTTACCTGTTGCTCTACCAGATTGTCTCGACGGTAGCGAACATAACGACCGGCCCCATGATCAAGCGACAGTCCGATCAAGCAGCCATGGGCTTCGCATGCGGCCTGGTAATGGTAGCTGGCTCCTGCGGCCTGCTGTTCCAGCCCGAGCTCTCCATTGTGTGGATGGTTTTGTTGGGACTGAGCGCTGGCGTCTCTATGGTGCTGAGCATCTCCCTGTTCGGCCTGCGTACTCATTCACCCGAACAAGCTGCCAAGGTGTCAGGCATGGCCCAATTTTTTGGTTACGCAATTGCAGCACTGGGCCAGGTCGGTGTGGGCATGCTGCATGAAACCAGCGAAAGCTGGACAGGGCCGCTCGTACTTATGGTTGCAGCCAGCGTTGGCGTGATGATCTTCGCAGCCATGGCAGGTCGTACAGGCTACGTCGAGTAGTTGCCCCCCAGATGCTCGGCGCCTCGTGGCGCTGAGCATCTCAGTTCAGCCGCCACCGGAAGCGGCGCAGAGAGGCTAAAAATGTTCAAGCGACTATCAGCCAACACGAAAGGTCGGGATTACATTGTTGGTGATATTCATTTCAGAACAGAGCAGCTCTACCTGGGGTTGAATGCTCTCGGGTTTGATTACAACAACGACCGCCTGATCACGGTTGGAGATGTGGTCGATCGAGGCCCGGATGTCCGCGAGGGACTGGAGCTATTCAACAAACCCTGGTTTCACTCGGTGCGAGGCAACCATGAATGGATGCTGATTGAAGCCTTCAGACAAGGCCCCCAAACCCCATCAAAAGGTAATGGCGCGGACTGGTGGCTTACTTTGGACATGACGCTTCAACAGCACCTTGTGCGCACATTCGAACAGCTTCCGATAGCCATCGAAATCGACTCATCCAACGGAACAGTTGGCGTTGTCCATGCTGACGTTCCAAAGGGAATCAGCTGGGGTCATCTGACCCAACGGTTGGGCAGGAAGAGGATCTCAGGAACTGCCTTGTGGAGTTCAAAGCGGGTGAAGACACGTGATCACTCTGGCGTGAGCGGAGCCTGGCGTGTCTGTGTGGGCCACACCACAGTAGATGCGCCGACGAGGCTTGGGAACGTCCTTGCATTAGATACAACGGGTGGGCTGGGTGGCTCTCTGGCATTCTACTGCCCCTCTACCGACCTCATCTTCATGGACGGCCACCCCTGCACTTCCTGAATCCTGAGCGCGGAAAGTAGATGAGCTTGACCTTGCGCAAGCTCATCCACACCTGTTCAGGCGCGCCCTGGCTTGCCTGACAGAGAGGCAAATACTGTTACCCCTACACTTGCGACCACTATCAAGGTCAGCGGCCAGAACCAGCCGTCCATCGCATCTCGCAACACGCCAATTCCCAGCGGCCCGAGTGCTGCGCCGGTATATCCAATAAATTGCGCCATCCCTGACAGCTTCGCTGCCTGCTGTGGCGTTTCCGTGCAGATGGCGAACAGGGCAATGCTCATCACCATCGTGCCTCCTGCGCCCAAGCCAAGTAACGCAACCCACAGCAATGCGAGCTGGGGTTGAATCAGCAATCCGGTCGCCCCCACCACCAACACTGAACCACACGCGAACCCAATCCACGAGAGGTTCGTCAATTTGCGAATGATCGGGCCGGTGAAGATGTTCGCGATCGTCGAAATGATCTGGTAAATGAGAAGGTGATAGCCAGCAGTCGCAGCAGACATCCCTGTGTCCTCTGCATAAGCCGTATACCAGCCAATGACGCAGTAGAACACCAGTGAGTGCAATGCGAAGAAGATCGCTATACACCAGCCTTTCCTACTTCTCCACGGAGAAAAGGTACAGGTACTGTTTTCTGATCGAACAGACTGAGTCCGACTGGAGCGCAATTGCGGCATCCAAATGATCAGAGCAAGCAGAGATAGCATGGCCCAGATACCGAGCGACCAACGCCAATCGAGACCCGGCATTTGGGCAATGGGTATCGCAATGCCGGATGCAATCCCTGCAACAATGGCCATTGCAGCGACGTAGAGACCGATCAGCCACGGGCCACGCTCACCGAACTCATGCTTGACGTAGCTCGGCAGCAGCACGTTACTGATCGCAATGCCAGCACTGAGCAGCACTGTCCCTATCCATACCGCCCCTTCCCCAGGAGAGGAGCGCACCAGTGTGCCCGCGGTGATGATCACCAGCGACAGGCCTAACGCTCGCCCCACTCCCACTAGACGCCCAATTTTCGGCGCTATCAGTGAGACCAGCGCAAAACAAACCAAGGGTAACGCCTGTATCAGGCCCGCTGCGAGTGATCCAAAATCACCGTCTCGCTGAATGTCCAGCAGAACCGGGCCCACGCTTGTGATGGGAGCGCGCAGCGTAGCGCCAATCAAAAGGACACCGAGGATCAAAAGCCACCGCCGCTGAACCTTCAGCGCGGCGATTTCTATAGCACGACTATTCACAACTTACCTCACGTCGACAAGGCAGAGCTATGCACTTGGACTTAAGCACTGTAGCGATCAGAGCTTCGGTGGAAGCAACAGCGAAAATCTGACCCAGCTCTTGTATGTAATTGTTGGTTTAGAACCAGCGCATTTCGGAAAGCTGAAGCAAAAAAAAGCCGCCCCGTAAGGCGGCAAAAAACCTCACCAACACAACACTTGTGCGAGATTACTCGAAGCGGTTTTCGATAGCGCCGAGGCCATCGATTTCAACCCGTACGACATCTCCAGACTTGAGGAAACGTTGTGGGTTGAAGCCCATCCCAACGCCAGCTGGGGTGCCGGTCACGATGATGTCACCTGGGTAGAGGGTGATACCACGCGAGCAGGTCTCGATCAGGGTCGGGATATCGAAGATCATGTTTTCAGTCGGGCCGTCCTGGCGCAGCTCGCCATTGACCCAGCAACGTACGCGGGTCTTGCAACCGTCGAGCTCGTCAGCGGTTACCAACCAAGGCCCCATTGGGCAGAAGGCGTCCAGCGACTTACCCAGATCCCACTGCTGGTGACGAACCTGGAGGTCACGGGCACTGACGTCGTTCACTACGGTGTAGCCGTAGACATGATTCAGGGCATCAGCTTTGGAAATGTTTTTACCACCCTTGCCGATGACCAGTGCCAGCTCTGCCTCGTAGTCCACCTGGCTGGTGACATCAGGCTGAAGAGGAATGGTGTCGTACGGGCCGGTAACGGTCTCCGGCAGTTTGTTGAACACGATCGGCCAGGATTTGACGTCGGCGTCGTTCGCTTTGAAGACAGAACCCGAGAGTTCTTTGGCGTGTTCGTGGTAGTTGCGACCTACGCAGATAATGTTGCGCAGAGGGCGCGGCAATGGCGCTTCAATTTTCACGTCGGAGACCTGGACGGACTCGTCACGCAGGCTCGGCAGCGACTGGCCCTCTGCGTTTCGACGAATCAGCTCCAGCAGACCATCTTCAGCAGGGGCATCAAAAGGCTGGATGGACTTTTCATCTTTGCTCAGCAAACCGATGAAGCGTTGACCTGCTTGGGAATAAGTTACCAGTTTCACGGTAGTTCCTCGCTAAAACAACTCTCGCTTAGAGAGTCAGGAAAGATTGTGTTTTTTGAAAAACGCCATAACTTCGCGTACTACACGCTCAGGATGCTCGGTTGCAGGCAAATGCGCACAGGCACCCAGGAGGAGCACATCGGCGTGCGGTAAGTGCTCGGCAATCTTGAGCGTCAGCTCTTCGGCTGGGAACATCACATCGTTTCTTCCGTGAATGAGAAGCGTCGGGCATTTGATCTGCTCAAACTCTTCCCCTGTCAGGGTTGCTTCATCAATGTAACTTTGCTTATTACCCTGGAACATGCGGGTAAAATACGGGCCATAAACGCCGTCATGGAGAATATCCATGCGCAAATCGAGAAGCTCGTCCGTGATTACAGACGTATCAAACATCAAACCCGTCAGGGTGGATTTCAAGGCTTCACGCGTCTCCGGGAACGTCCAGCACTTTTCCGTTTCGGCGTTGCACTCGAAATGCTCACCCATTGTCCCTGTCGTAACCAGGGCTTTGACGCGAGCGTCCTCTGCCGCAAGGCGCAACGCGAGGTAGCCCGAGATCGAGTGACCAATGACGTAGACCTCATCTCGCCCGGTATGAGCAACCAAGGCACGGACTTGATCCATCCACAGTTCAAGATCGAACGGTTCACCCTCGGGTTTCTTTGCAGATCCACCGAAACCAAACATGTCCATGATGAACACGTTGAAATGCTCAGCCAAAGGCTCAAGGACGAATCGCCAAGTACCGAACGCCGCCGCACCTGGGCCAGATCCATGAAGCAGGAGGAGCGGCGTGCCTTTACCAGCCTCCCAGCACTTGGCAACCAATCCTCTGACTTCAAGATCGAATGCGTTCAGTTGCATGGCTTTTCTCCAATCTGTACGTGATTAATCAGTCGCGCGCCTGAACAATGGCTTCTACTTCGAAGAGGAAGTCCTCTTTGACCAGGCGATCGATGGTCAGCAGTGTGTTCGGCGGATAATCAGTGCCTTCGAACCATTTCGGGAAGTGCTCGGCGCGCAGACGGTGGAAATGCTCCAGATCCTGCGAGTGCACCACGTAGGTGGTGAAACGAACGATATCGTTGAAGCCGCAGCCCAGCCCACGAAGCACGTCGCCCAGATTCTGGAAGACTTGAAGGAACTGCGCTTCGAAGTCATGACGACCAGCAACGCTGCCATCTGGAGCTACTGCAAGCTGGCCTGCCAGGAAATGCAGCTTACCGCCGCTGGTGGTACCCACGTGGGAATAGCGACCTTGAGCAGGTGCAGCGCCTTCAGGATTGCTGTAAGTAACTTTATGAGCCATGACATGCTTCCTTTATTAATATTTGAACAACAACTTTCAGCAGCTTTCACAGGGTAAACGCTGCCCTCCCCCTGCTATAAGCCGGGGATTTTTACTACTAAAACTTAGAACAAAACTGCGAGAGTCTTAGTGGACAAAGTTGCCTTTGCCGGTTTCTTCATCGAACTGATACAACCCGCCCAGGAAAATCTTGGTGCGTTCATACCATTTGCGCTTGCGCGGTGCAGGCGGAGTACGATCGATTGGCTTGCCGCCTTTGAAGATGTAGTCGAACTGGGATGGCTTTTGCAGAATGCAGATGTCATCCAGAGGATTGCCAGGAACTACGAGAATGTCGGCGTAGCGCCCTGCTTCCAGCAGCCCCACTTTATTCCGGTACCGCGGCGACAGCAGACGCGTCACTGCATGAGTATTGGAGTGAATCGCTTGCAATGGGGTAAGACCCAAGAGCTTGACGAAGATCTCCATTTCACGAGCGTGCCATTGACCGTAAGGCACCGGCGACCAGCCGCTTTCACTACCGGCCAGCAGCGGGACACCTGCATCAAATGCTCGACGCAAGTTGACTTGTGCAGCTTCGATCTCGCGTTTGAATGCATCAGCGCCCGATGCACCTGCAAGCGACTGGTTAGCTTCTACGAGGTTGTAGAGCAGTGTGATGGTAGGCGTGATGACCACGTTATTGGTCAAGCACGCTTCGATACCACGATCGTCGATGTATGAGGCATGGAACAGGTTGTCGAAGCCTGCAATCGCGGCATCGCGTGCGGAATCGGTAGAGCGCGCATGGACACTGCACAGCTTGCCCAGACGGTGGGTTTCATCTGCGATGATTTTGAGCTCTTCGAGCGTAAACGCAGAGCAGTCTTGAGCATCCGGGGTGATCAGGTTGTCGTTGGAACCAGACACCTTGATGGCATCCACTTCTTCTTTAGCCTGCAAACGGATCGCTTCAACCAGGTCGCTGTGAGTCTTAACCAGCACCGCGCTTTGGCCAAGCGGGAACTCCATGTTGCTTGGGAAGGAGTCCTCCAAGCCCTGGTGGTTGGTCAACTGTTTCCCCGAAACGGTGAAGCGCGGCCCAGGGAACATGTCGGTATCAACCGCGTCTCGCACCGCTTGGGCGACTGCGTAGGTGGTTGCAGCGTCAAAGGCGCTGGTCACGCCAGCCTGGAGTACCTTTTTGGCGTAGTAGAGAGCCTTGGCGGTACGGAACTCTACCGGGGTGTACAGCGCATTTTCTTCCTCGGAACGAGACTCGCCGAAGGAGATATGGGTATGCCCATCAATGAGGCCTGGCATGATAGTTCGCCCTTCGAGAGCGATCACTTGATAGGCAGGCCCTTGATACTGAACAGGGAGTGAAGCTGCCGGCCCAACCCAGGCGATCAGCTCGCCCTCGGTGACTACGGCACCTTGTTCGAGAGGAGCGTTCAAGCTCCCATCGACGACACGTCCCTTGAGGATGTAGCCCTTTTGCTGACTCATAGATTTCTCCTGTTTTTACTTTTGTTGTGGGCAGGTAGGAATGAGTTTTTGCGCCGTTCTCGGCGTCGCTTATTTTGTATAAAATCGACTCTACACAATGAAATTTTGCCCGGCAATACCGAAAGACCGCCAACAACATTTACGCAGAAATCACATAACTAGCTGATTTTTAAGGATATTTTTAAGATGAAAATCAGAAGTGGCGAGATACAGTGATTTTTTGTCGTTTGTATGCAATATTATTTTTCTCATAGCGATGGTCATTTTCATGGCACAAAAATCTCAGCAACGCATTGGGGCGAACCCGCCCCTCTCCCTTCACGAGGTGGCATACCGCGAATTGCGCAATGCCATCCTCAACGGTGTGTTCAGTCCAGGTCAGGTTTTGCGTCAAGAAGAGGTGGCGAATCGGCTGGGGGTCAGTCGCAGTCCGCTCAGGGAAGCTCTGCCGAGGCTCGAATCGGAGGGAATGGTTGTGCTCAATCCTCGCCGCGGCTATTCAGTTGCCAAGCTTGAAGCTGAACACATCATCGAAGCATTTGAGCTACGAACACTCCTGGAGCAGGAGCTGGGGCGACACGCGATCCGCAGACGCACGAATGCCGAAATCGCGGAGGTCTATTCAATCCTTGCGGAAATGGGAACAGCGGCAGAGCTGTCAGAGGAGGATATGAATCAGTGGTTTGAGCTGAATGCTCAGTTCCACCTTGCCTTGTTTGCCAGCGCTAACCGACCTCAATTCATGAGAGCCTTGAATGGCACGCGCGGCGCCATCGAGTGCTACGTTCGTGCAGAGGTACGACTCACGGGAGACCTGATGGAGGCGCAAGCCGAGCACAGTGAAATTGCACGAGCATTCGCCACCGGAGATGAGGAAGGGTTTCTTTCACTCATTCGTGAGCACTCCTTCCATACCAAGAATCGGTTGCTTAGCGGGCTGGAGAGACAAGTCGAAGCTTGACGATCAGGGAGAGCACCTTAAGCATGCTCTCCCTCGCCCGGACTACCATCGAATGTATTGAAGCATCTCCCAAGATCGGACAAGTTTTCGTCCGAACTGCTTGACGTTGGCGCCGATGCGCCGCACCTGAAATCCAATTTTCATCACCCTACTCCCAGCGTCTGCCGATGACCCGCAAACGAATCTGCGGGCCGAGCATTGAATGGCGATTGTCAGTTAGCTTTGCCGCGGAAGCGGTCAAGCATCACAGCCAGGATGATTACCAGGCCAACTGCAAGCATCTGGTAGAAGGTCGATACGCCAGTGATGTTCATGGCGTTCGTCAGCATGCTTAAGATGATCACGCCATACAGAACGTGGTGGATGCCGCCGCTGCCACCCTTGAGCGCAACGCCACCCAAGACGACCGCCGCAATGGATTCGAGCGTCAAATTAGGTGAAGCCACTGGCTCGGCAGCGCTAGTCCAACTGGTCATGACGATGGCACAGATACCTGCGGTCAAACCCGAGAACCCGTAGACCAGCGTTGTATAGCGCGGCACATTCAATCCTGATTTGGTCGCCGCGCTGCTGTTGGAACCAATCGCGTATACATAGCGACCGAAAACGGTTTTGCGCAGAAGAATCCATGCTGCAACTACGGTCGCGCCACCGATCCAGATGATCACTGGCAACCCCAGGAGCGTGCCAAAGCCTACGGCGTTAGCGAAGCTCTCAGGGATGTTATAGATAGGAACACCGTGGGACAGGATCAGGGCCAGCGCCTGCGAAATTGAGAGCATGCCAAGCGTAACGATCAAAGGGGTCGTCTTCATATAGGAAATGATGGCGCCACTGAACAACCCCATGACGCTACCCGTGATCAGCATTGTGGCAATCCCCGCCCATACGCCGTACTGCTCCATCACCAGGATTCCGGACACACCGGCAAGGGACATCACTGCCGCAATGGAGAGGTCAAGACCTCCACTGATTACTGCCAGGCATTGACCGACAGCTGCTATCGCAAGCGGCACCATCTGCTTGCCAAGGTTCGCCAGGTTGCTCGCTGACATGAACCGTGGCTCGATGAGCGTGGCCACTACCGCAATCACCACGATAAAAAGAGGAAGAATGAGCTCACCCTTCTTGAATCGGCGGCGCCGGCTGACCACTGGGGCACTCATCGAGACTTCTTTAATTGCTGCCATGGATCAATTCCTCACTGCGTTGCACGGTACCGCCTAAAACATCACGGAGAATTTCAGGGGTGAGCTGGGGATCAGGTTGCGGGTAAAAGCCGGCCACCGAACCGTGGTACATCGTATAAACCACGTCGGAGAGCGATAAGGTTTCCGGCAGATCGCTTGACAGCAGAAGCACCGAAAGCCCTTGATCGGTCAGCGTCCTGAGGAGGTTGTGAACTTCTTCCTTGGCGCCGACATCGATACCTGCCGTGGGATCTTCAAGAACCAGCAGCGATGTTGAGTAGGTAAGACACCTCGCCAGCAAAACCTTTTGCTGATTGCCACCACTGAGGTCAGTGAGTGGCTGCTCAGGAGTTGCCAAACGAGTCCGCACCTCGGCAACACGCTTGGCGACATCATCCCGCTCGCGCTTGGCATTGATCCAACCGAAACGACTGAAGCTGCGCACGTACTGAATGCTCAGGTTTTCACGGATGTTCATATCAGCGAAAACGCAGTTCGCAGCTCGCCCGGTAGGCAGGAATGCAATCCCTCGCTCCGCCGCATGGGCAGGACTTTTCGGGCAGTATTTAGCTCCGTCGATCTCGATCAACAAAGGTGTACGAGGAGCCAGCCCAACGACCGCATCCATGACTTGCTCACGACCGCAACCAACGACACCGTACAGACTGACAATCTGCCCACGCTTGATCTCGATCCCGGCAACTGGCGCACCGGCCACCCCATGGATTGTCATGACTGGAGCGGAGTCGCAGCGGCGCGCCGTTCTGGTAACAGTACCGGCGAGTCGCCTGCCGGCAATCAACTCTGAAAGGTGATCCTGGTCTCGAATGCTGCTAATCGATGCAGACTGAACGAGCTGACCGCTGCGCATGATGCTGACCTGGTCAGCAAGCTGCATAACCTCTTCAAGGTGGTGAGTGACGAAAATGATTCCGATACCCTGCCCCTTCAAGCGGTCGATCACTCGATAGAGCTTTGCCTTTTCATTGGCGTTGAGCATCGCCGTAGGCTCATCCAGGATGAGCAACCTTGGCGACTTGATCAAAGCCTTGGCTATCTCGATCAGTTGCTGAGAAGCAACAGGAAGATCTCCCGTTCTGGTATCGAGATCCACGTCCAGGTCGAGCTCGTCGAGCAACCCCTTCACGGTCTGGATTTCCGACCCGGGGGCACTGCGCCACAACCGGGTCTCGCTGCCCAGGCATATGTTCTCGCGAACCGTCAGGTCGGGCAGGACGGAAAGCTCCTGGAAAACCACCGCAACTCCCAGCGCCTGAGAATCCCGGATGCTACGCACCTGGGCCTCAGCGGCGCGGAACAAGACCTTTCCATCATCCTGAGGATAGAGCCCGCAAATGATCTTGCCGATGGTTGACTTACCCGCGCCATTTTCACCAAGCAGGCAATGAACCTGCCCCTGATAAAAGCTGAGCGAAACGTCCTTGAGTGCCTGGGTAGCGCCGAACGCCTTACTCAAATTGCGCACCTCAACCAGAGGCTCAGAGGCACACTCGCCGCCCAGCTGCGAATACATGACCGCGCTCATCGCGATGCACTCGACAGCTGTTCTGGCGACCACCCCTCAGGTGGGAGGTCATAAACATCGTAGGGGTAGGTTTTTACGTTGCTCGACTGCAGGAGCTGATTAGGTACAGCAATTTGTGGGTAAGGCATGCCTTCAGACTTCTGCATAGCAGGCATCGGCAACCCTTCGTTCTGCCTGATGGCGTACTGAACGATCAAGCGCCCGATGAGAATGCCTGGCTCTGAGGCCACCGCCAGCAGCTGCTTGTTTTCAATGAGTGGCACTACTCGGCGGGTAATCGTGCCGGTCACGACTTTTGCCTGACTACCCTGCTGCTTCACAGCTTGAACTGCGCCCATACCCGTGGGAATTGCAGGGGTGTAGACATAGCTCGCATCAGCATTGGTCTGCAGCAAGTCGGAGGTCATCGCGAGCCCCGACTCCAGGTTCATGCCGCCACCCTGTGCGCCGTTGATGACTTCCAGGCCCGCGCATTTAGCCGCCGCATCGTTGAAGCCAACTGCTCGCAGACGAGCCCACTCTGCACCGGCTGGGCCAGGTACCACGATGACCTTCCGGTGCTCAGCGCCCTTATCAGTGCACACCGCCCCGGCCAAGGCCGCCCCGATACCAACGTCACTTTGACCAACACCGAAGTCCACACTGGGGCTGTTCACCGGGATCCCAGCAGCCGCAACGTTGATCCCGCTTGCCTTCAGCCGCTTCAGAAGTGGCGTGTAACCATCGAAGGCTGCAGCGCCCAAAACAACCGTATTGACACCTAGAGATTGCAAGGTTTCCAGCTGACCAAACTGCTCCCGCACCTTCCCGTACCCGCCCGCCACAGTGAGCTGAACGACTTTCACATTGGACAGTTTGGCCTCATCAGCGATGCCATAGGCGATGCCCTTCCAGAAATCATCCTGCAAGTGCACGAGGCTTGCGCCGATGGTCAGTGGCTTGGTGGCAGTTAAGGGAGGGACGACGCCTTGGAGGCGATCGACTTCGGCAAATGCGCTACTTCCCAGGCTCAACACCCCAAGGGTGATGGCCGTGAATGCGGTGCGCACAACAGGGCTGGAACGTCTGCTTTTCATCACTGGATCCTTTCTTGTGGACTTATTTGTGGCAGTGAAAAACGGCAACGCTGAGTACAGCTAGCGGTGATTTCTTGTTTTTGCCCACTTTATACAATCACAAAGACTTGACAAGACCCTTCCGTAGAAAATTGCATGCAGAAAATATTTATCCAATAGAATCAATAGGATAGAAATCACGACAAAAAAATACAGGCGACAAAAAATTGCATGCAAAAATCAAAGGCATGCTGATTTGACGGTTTTTGAGTGTGATGAGCAGCCGAACGCTTGGGTTGCGCCCTCGATGGCGTGCCTTGAAATGAGCCAGCGCTTTCGCAATCTACGCGGGGCGGCGAGAGCGAAGGAAATGATGAAGATAGGTAGTGCATGCATCTGGCTGTGCAGGCAGTGACCTATGCCTTAGGCATATCTAATTCTGGGTCAAACCACCTGTCAATCGGTGCAGTCCGCACGTTGGCGTGACGAAGTTACTAATTGGCGCCTTCGCAATATCTGATGCATCGCGGAGCATCGCAGAATAGCCGGCAATTTCTAGATGAGAAGCAAGTCGGAGTGTAAATGCGTCGCATTAGCCTTATCAGTAGCTTCATCGTGGCCACGGGCACCTTGGTCAAACCCCTCCTGCTTCAAGCAGCGGAACAACCAGAGTCCTCGCAGCCAGGCGTGTATGAAATTCCAGCTTCAGATGTGACGGCTGACGCCTATTACCCCGTAGCCGTGACCGAAGACTCGGGTTCCTATACGACAGGGCAAACTCCGGCGGCGACCCGGCTTCCATTAACCATCAAGGAAACACCCCAGTCGGTTACGGTGGTCACGCGCCAACGGATGGACGATCAGCACCTCAACTCCATCAAGGAAGTTTTGGACAATACCACTGGGATCTCCCCTTCCACGCTCGACTATCGTTCCAGCTACTACGCCCGCGGCTTCAAGGTCGACAGTTTCCAATATGACGGTATCCCCACGACTTTCATGAGTGGGACTGACTACCTCGACACGGCTTTCTACGATCGAGTCGAAGTCGTCAGAGGGTCGACGGGGCTGCTCACAGGTGCGGGGAACCCGTCGGCCTCGATCAACCTGGTCAGGAAACGACCGACCCAGGAGTTTCGTGGCGAACTCTCGCTAAGCGCCGGCAGCTGGGACAATTACCGAGGGACGATCGACTTGTCCGGCCCACTCTCAGAAACAGGCAAACTTAGAGGGCGCTTCATTGCTGTAGAACAGGATGCGCACTCGTTCATCGATGGCTACACCGACAAGCGTCGTGCCTACTATGGCACTCTCGCTGCGGATCTGACTGACGATACGACGGTGACTGTCGGATATGACTACCAGAACCTCAAGCCGCGAGGCATGCCTTGGGGAGGCCTGCCACTCTTCAATAGCGATGGCAGCCGCACTGACTGGTCGAGGTCGCAAACAGCTGCCGCGCCTTGGAGTAGGTGGGACAACCGGGTGACAACCGCATTCGTGGATGTAGAGCATCGTTTAGGCAATGACTGGACACTGCGTGGCGTTTTCAACCAAGGCCGCATTGATTATGAAGAACGCCTGTTTGGCGTGGGGTCGACTGTCGCCGCTGACGGCTCGGTGTCTGTCGATGCTCTTGGGGACGACGGGAAAGTGCGACAGAACAGCTTCGACGTGATGGCATCGGGGCCCTTCACCTTCATGGGCAGGGAGCATGAGATGGTGATCGGCGCAATGCAATCGAAGAGAAAGCAAAATGACGCGAGCACCGGTTATCTCGCCAGGAAGATGACGCTCGACCCAATTGCTGATTTTGGAAACTACTCTGGGAACTACCCTAACCTCGATTTCGATGCTGCAGGTTTCGACACCTTTTCAGACAGCACCATCAAGCAGAAGGGGCTTTACACGGTCGGTCGCTTTTCTTTGGCTGACCCGCTCCATCTGATCATCGGTGGTCGGTTCAACTATTACGAATACGAGAGTGACAGCGCCAATAACAGTCTCACTAAGCGAAAATTCGTGCCATATGCAGGCCTGATTTACGACATCAACGACACCTACTCGACCTACGTGAGTTACACCAGCATCTTCAACCCTCAGACCTATCGTGACAGTAGCGGCTCTGTACTCGCCCCGACAGAGGGCAAGACAACCGAGATCGGTTTGAAAGGCGAATACCTGGACGGTCGTTTGAGTGCGAGCGTGGCAGTATTTGAAGCCAAACTGGATAACGTGGCTGAACAGGATCCTGCCAACCGAACCCCCGATGGCGCTACAGCCTACAACGCGGTGAGTGGCACCAAGAGCAAAGGTTTCGACATCGACATTCAGGGCGAGCTGACGCCCAATTGGAATGTGTTCACTGGGATCTCTCATTTCACAGCTTCGTCTGCAGACGGCAGTCGGTTGAACAGCAATATCCCCCGCACGACTGCCAAGCTGTTCACTACGTATCGCATGCCGGGCGACTTCAATAAGCTGACAGTGGGCGGCGGAGTGAATTGGCAGAGCCGGTTCTACCAGCAAACCACCGGGTCTCAAGGCGCAGTCACAGTCAACCAGGAGTCATATGCATTGGCGTCGCTCATGGCTCGCTACGATGTGACAGAGGATACGGACGTTACCCTCAACGTGAACAACCTATTCGATAAAACCTACTCCACCATGACTGGCTTCTACGGCACCTACGTGTATGGGGCTCCACGTAACGCCAGCGTGACCCTCCGCTATCGTTTCTGACCGTTGTACGAGAGCTACATGAGGGGCGGTCACCGACCGCCCCTTACAACCTCAGCTGAAATAGCGCGCTGGCGTTACTCCAAACATTTCCCTGAACGCTGCAACGAAAGCTGATGACGTGCTGTATCCGATCTCAGCAGCGACTGTTGCCACAGGCGCACCGTATGCCAATAGCTCCAAGCCAACGATCAGACGCAAGCGCTGTCGCCAAGCTCCAAATGACAGCCCGGTTTCGCTGGCGAACAGCCGCTCTACTGTCCTCGCGCTCGTATCATTCTTTTTCGCGATGTCGGTGAGGGGCAAACGCCCACCTGGATCCGTCTTCACCGCATTGGCCACTGCCAATGCGCGTTCATCGGTTGGGAGCGGCAAGCTAACAGGAGTCTGGCCTACCTCGCTTAACTGATCGAGCAGCACCTGAGCCAGTCGTGCCTGGCGAGAATCCAACGGATAGTCCCAGGCGAATTGAGTGCAGGTGGTGATGAGCTCTTTTACCAAAGGCGAGGCGTCGAGCACAAAGCACTCCCCGAGATCCGGGCCAGTGAGTGCATCAGGCTGGATGTAGAGAACATTCGCCAAGGCTGGCTTTTTGAGCCGAACGCTATGAAGCGTATTCGAGGTGATCCAGATCGCACGCGAGGGCGGCAAAATCCACTCATTGGATGCGGTGGCCACGTGCAACACTCCTTGAGTGGCAAACATCAATTGATGCTTCAGGTGCAGATGGCTATCCACATAGCCAGGCTGCCACTCCTCCACTCGCCCCACCATCAAAGCGGGTGCCGCGTCCGGATCGTCGTGACCACCATGAATCATTGACATAGCAATTGCCCTTCGCTTCCAGCCCAAACGCCTCGATCACAAAACCGGCTCGGCCCTGTAGTACGTGCAGATTCTCGCATCACCGACGTCATGAATCACGATAGGCGTGTCGTAGAGGTCGGACAGCAGATCAGCTTGAATAATGGCATCGGGCGAGCCATGGTGCACGACACACCCGTCACGCATAGCGATGATCTGATCAGCGTATGCGGATGCGAAATTGATATCGTGCAGCACGATGACCATCGTCTTGCCCAGCTCATCAGCAGCCCGCCTGATCGTCCCCATCATGGCCGCGGCTTGCTTCATATCCAGGCCATTCAAAGGCTCATCCAGGAATACGTAGCGAGTGTCCTGGCAAAGCACCATTGCGATAAATGCCCGCTGACGCTCGCCGCCAGAGAGCTCATCCAGATAGCGATCAGCTAAAGCGGCCAGGTTCAGATATCCAATGGATCGGGTCACCAATGCTTGGTCATGCTCGGTCAGCCGGCCTTTAGAGTGAGGGAATCGACCAAATGAAACCAGATCCCGAACCGTCAGCCTCACGGCCACCTGGTTATCCTGACGCAGGACTGCAAGGTGCTTAGCCAACTCGCCATTAGCAGTCATCATCACATCCATGCCATCGATACTGACGGATCCAGTGCTGGGCTCTGACAGCCTACTCATCAAAGAAAGAAATGATGACTTACCGGCGCCATTAGGCCCAATAATTACCGTTATCCCGCCTTGGTCAATGGTGAGCGAGACATCATCAACTACAGTGCGCTCATTGTAGCGCTTGCTTAATTTACGAACATCTATCATTTCTTCAACCGCTTCATGACCAAGATAATAAATAGAATTCCGCCCGAGAATTCAATTACGGCACTGATGGGAAGGCGCAACGCGAAAACATGCTCCAGCAACGTTTGGCCGCCTACGAGGCACAACACAGCACAGAAGAACGCCGCCGGAACCGTGAGACGATGGCGATAATCCTTCATCACCCAGTAGGCAAGGTTGCTGACCAAGACTCCAAGAAATGTCACCGGCCCCACCAAAGCGGTGGATACAGAAACCAGGATAGACACACCTACAAGACTGACAATTAGAGTCCGAGAGTAATTTACGCCCAACCCTATAGCAGTCTCTCTACCTAGCGCGACAACATCGTATTGCCAGCGGCAGATCCAGAAAATTAGCGTTCCTGCAGCGACCAAAACCAAGGCCAGCGGTATAAGCTTCGCATGGAGTGAATTAAAGTTTGCAAACATCAACCCTTGCAAAAGCATAAAATCATTGGGATTGATCATACGCATCACAAAGCCGGTGAGGCTTTTAAATAACAGGCTAAATACAATCCCCATCAGTAAAAGCATGTGAATGCCCTGAGCATTTTTGGGCGCCACCCAACGAAACAGAGCAGTGGACGCAATCGACATGATCAAGGTGTTCGCCACAAACCCTATAAGCTCGTTCTCTCCGAACATTCCGGCTTGGCCATACAGCAAAATACCTAGTGCCTGGATCAGTATATAGAGGGAATCGAAACCCATTACTGAGGGACTGAGAATATTATTCTGCGTGATGGTTTGAAAAATCACAGAAGAGACCGCAACACAATATGCGACCACTATAATAACCGCCAATTTCCCAGCGCGAAAAGGCAGGACATATTCCCATTGACCATATGCCTCTAACGTCATGAATGCATAGACGGCCACTAGACAAAGAACGCCTAGCAGCACTAGCTTAACTCCAGGCTTAGCCAACATTTAATTTCCGAACCCTTAACATAACAAGAAGCAAGATGCTACCGAGAACGCCTATCACAGTACCGACTGGAATTTCGTGAGGATATATCAAGACCCTACCCAGCACGTCACATAACAAAAGAAACGATGACGACCAGACTGCAATCCAGGGTAACGTAACCTTAACGTTATCGCCGCATTTAAGCCTGACAAGATTGGGAATGATCAAACCAATAAAGGCTATGCCTCCTGCCACAATAACAACCAATGCAGAAATGGCTGAGACGATGGCCAACCCGATTGCCGTTAGCATATTGTGATTTAACCCGAGGCCGGTCGAAAAGTCCCGCCCAAAACCGGAGACTGTAAATTGGTTTGCCAAGTGGTAGACCAACAAAACTAACGGAACCGCCAGCCAAAGCAGCTCGTAACGCCCTCGAATCACGCTAGCGAAATCGCCGGCTGTCCAGGCATAGAGTGATTGGGTCAAATTATGGTCAAGTGCAATGGCCGTAGAAATGGAGTGAATGATTCCTCCAAATATCAGACCTATGAGTGGAGCCAGGTAAGTCGAGCGCAGGGGAATTCGATTCAAAATCACCAGATAGACCACTGCACAAGCTGCTGCACAAGCCGCCGAAACCAGCGTTTTCCCTGCCATGCCTAGGGTAGGAAAGAAGATGGCAGCTAACACAAAGCCTAATACAGCGCCTTCCATTGTTCCTGTTGTAGAAGGTTCGGCGAAACGATTACGAACGATCATTTGCATGAGCAGGCCCGCCACTCCGAGCGATGCCCCAGCTAAGATCAGAGCGAAAGTCCTCGGCACGCGGCTTTCGAATAGAACAAGCTGATAATGCCGAGCAGCCCCGCCCCATAGCTCCCATGGTCTGAAACTATCAGCACCCAGGAGCAAACTTGAAATTATCAGGACAATTAGCGTAGCTACTGAGAAAGATTGCCAAGGCCTCATTTGACAACCTCACAATTGTAGCCCTCTGCTGCACAATCAGAGGAGTCACCGGATAGCCGTAAGATCAAGCTATCAACTGTTCGTTGAAGCGACCCTAGACCAGTCAAACCGATCATGTACCAGTCATCGGTATCCAAATAGATGATCTGATTTCGTTTCCAAGCCGGTGTTTGATGAACCAGCGCATTGTCCAGCAATCGCGAGGCCGCAGCGCCATCTTCCCCGATCGCGCTGTCTCGATCGATGACAAATAACCAGTCCGGCTGCATTTTGCTTAGATACTCATAGGAAACTGGCTGCCCGTGCACAGCAACTTCCAGATTTGGATCGACAGGCCTAATACCAAATGTGTCATGAAGTATTCCAAACCTAGATCCCGGCCCGTACGCACTCATGCGCCCACCGGACGTCAGTAGAATCAAACCTCTACCCTGGCGCGAAGCCAAGGCCTTCAGACTTTTAATTGAATGTTCAAGGTTGTTTATCTTCTCAACCGCAGTTGAAACCCTTCCAAAAAGCTCCCCGAGCTTTAGGGCGTTGCGCTCACTTTCAATAAGTAGATTTCGATCATCTACCGTCAGATCAAGCGTTGGGGCGATTTCAGACAATTGCTTGAGATGGGAGCGCGACCTGTCAGCAATCAGTATGAGATCTGGATGCGCCCGGTACACCGCCTCAAAATTTGGATCGAATAACGAACCTACTTTCAGAAAACGTGAGTCGGCGTACTTGCGCAGTGCCCCTGCCCAGTGATCCACAGGTACACCACCAGGTTCAATACCAAGCTCACTCAGAGTGTCGAGGGAGCCAGGATCAAATACCAGGACAGACGAGGGTCGAACAGGAACATGTATGATCCCTTGATGAATAGGATTGATATTGGCGTAGACCAGCCCGCTTGAGCATGAAAGTGCCAAGCCCAGCAGAATTGACAGAAAGATTCTTTTCGTCATCAGAACACTAATGATTTGTATTAAAGGCAATGGTCAAATAAAAAACAAGACCACTCTCACATTGCGGCTATTTAAAATAACCGCCAGGTGTGGTTCCGAAGTGGCTTCTGAAAGCGTTGATGAATGCAGATGTACTGTCATACCCAACAGCCGACGCGACCTGATTCACAGCCAAACCTTCTGATAGTTTTTCCAAAGCTTCGACCAGACGAAGGCGGTGTCGCCACTCAGTGAAAGACATTCCCGTTTCATCCCGGAATATTCGCTCAAGGGTGCGTGGGCTTGCGCCTGCGAAGTTGGCCAGTTCAATCAAGGTCTCTTTAGATGCCGGATCGGCCCGCAAACGAGCAGTCACGCGCCGAGCTCGATGATCGACAGCCTCTGGCAGATTGACCGGGGCTCTTGGCATTTCGATCAGCTGCTCAATAAGAACTCTCACCAGTCGGGCGGATGGAGAGTCAGGCAGATAATCCCACGGCAGCTCTACGCTCGTGGCGACGAGCTCCTTGACCAGTGGAGTGACATTGATCACGGCACATTCTTGCCAGTCGGGTGCCTCCATGATCGACGGTTCGATGTAGAGCACCTTGAGCTCGACAGTGCGCTTTGCCGAAAAGCTGTGTTCCGTGCCTCCTCGAATCCAGATCGCGCGGCTCGGAGGCAGCATCCAGCTACCCTGCTGTGTTTCAACGTGGATGGAGCCTCTGATGGCATACATCAGCTGATGCCGCTCGTGGCTGTGCGTGGGCAAGCTGTCAGCATTCCAGCTCTCTGTCGCACCTACGACGAGCGCTGTTGCCAAGTCCGGATCATTGTTGCTTTGGTTAATTGCTTTCAAAGCCGCCACCATGGTTCGTGCCCATCTATCTAATGCTACTCAAATGCCGAACGCACAAAGGCGGCCCGAGAGGGCCGCGCTTTGCGCCGTATGAAGGTGCCTTTATCAGTGCCCGACTTTGGCACAGAGGGATGGCACCACCAGCATGACCACAATCACCAATGCTGCTACCGAGTAGAAGGAAGCGATCAGGCCGATGTAATGGGCAGCGTGGCCAATCGCGCCAGGGCCAGCCAGGACACCGAGGTAGCCCAGGATGCTTACCGCGGCGACGGCTTGTTGCGCTGGCATTACCTTCTGACGGCTGGTCAGGTTGAACAGGGCCGGGACAATGTTGCCTGCGGCGAAACCTGCAACCACCATACCGATCATCACGCCAACATAGCTCGGGAGCGCGGCAACCATTGCGACACCCAGGCCGGTGACAAGGAAGCCAAACATCAGCATGGTGCGTTCACCGAAACGGCTAACCAGCTTGTCACCAACGACCCGGCTTACGGCCATCGCAATTGCGAAAGCGGCATAACCAGTACCCGAAGCAGAAACGTCTACATGCTTGTGTTGAGTAAACAGAATAGCGCTCCAATCCAGCATCGCGCCCTCAGCCAGGAAGATGATGAAGAGCAAAACGCCAATTGTGATGACGTAACCTTTAGGGGCGACAAACAGAGGATGCTTCTCTTCGGACTTGGTGATGAGGAAGCCAGGCATGGCAGTGAGCACGCACCCCAAGATAACCAAGCACGCGACCGCTGCAGCGATGGCAACTGGCACACCAGCCGTCAGCAATCCAGCCATGCCACTGGCACCGATCAGGCCACCCAGGCTGTACATGCCATGGAACCCAGACATGAGGGGGGTCTTAGCCAAGTTTTGAACTTCGATGCCGTGAATGTTGGCCGCAACATCAATGGCACCAATCGAGGCGCCGAATCCGATCAGGCACAGCCCCAGCAGCTCCGGAGATGATACGGTAGCGAGCAGTGGCATTGTGATGACCAATCCAAAGCCACCAGCAATGATCAGCGGCTTGGTACCTACGCGACCCGCAAGAGCGGATGCCAATGGCATACCCAGCACCGCGCCGAAGCCCAGGCAGAGAAGGATCGTGCCCAGAAGTGCCGAATCGGCATGCATGCGAGCTTGAGCAAATGGCACCAGGGGCGCCCAGCACGCCAACGCAAAACCAGCGATGAAAAATGCCAGACGAGTGGAGCGCTTACCGCCTTTGACCACACGATCTGCATTTTCCGAAACGTTGCTGATGGTTGCGCTGGTGGCCTCACCAGCGTTGTACTGACTCATAACAAAGACCTCTACAACTGTGAATGATTTTCAATCATGCATAGTTTACCGATTTGGTCAGAATAGACATCGAGCCACTACGACTAGATATATCGATTTCTCGCCAATTCGTTCGGGGCGTACCTCCGCAGCATTTCTGCGCCTACGCCCACCCCTCCAGCTTCCCGTATAATTGACCGGGAACGCCCTAACTCACGGACAGCGCTTGATCACTCCAACCATCCAACGACGCTCACTTGTCGAGCAAACCATTGACGCCATCCGTCAACTGATTCGGGCGAAGACTTGGAGAGTCGGCGAGTGCATCCCGCGTGAGGCAGAGCTGGTAGAGCTGTTTCAGGTAGGAAGAAACACCGTGCGTGAGGCAATTCGCGTCCTTTCCCATTCGGGAATGCTCGAAGTCCGCCAAGGAGATGGAACTTACGTTCGCCGGGAGCTGGATCCTGCCGAGACGATCACTCGACTCAACCAATCAGCATTGAGCGATCACTTGGAAATGCAGTGCATCCTCGAATCGGAGGCCGCCCGCTTTGCAGCCATGCGGCGGACATCTGACGACTTGGTACGGTTAAAGAAGGCGCTAGATCTACGAGCCGCGCATGCAAGTGGCACTAACGTGGATCAACTCATAGAGCATGATCGCGAGTTTCATGAAGCGATCGTAGACGCTTCGCACAACGAAGCCCTTCAGGCGCTTTATGGGTACTTCTCCTCGTCGCTCCGGGCGCTGACCAAGACCACCATGGCCAACGAAGCATTGCCCGATCCCAGCCACGCAGACCATCTCGCGATATACGAGGCAATCCTCGCAGGCAACGATGAAGCCGCGGCACAGGCAGCCCGTGGAATGCTGGCTCCCCAGATAAGCCGCCTCAAGGAATAGGTCTACCCTACTGCCAGGTCTCGATGGTCGATTTCTCCAACCTTCCAGTATCCCGCCGCCTGGATTCTTCCTGCTTCAATGCTCCGCTCGCGGAGCAAGCGTTGACGTAAGGCTCGCACCACCGATGCCTCTCCCGCTAACCAGGCATGCCCGCCTTTGGAAGGAAACGCCGCGGAGTTCACTGCGCTCAACAAGCCCTCGCGCTCAACTGAGGCACCTTGCGAACGGTATATCCATTGCACGAGCACTCGTTCACTAATGGGCAACACCTGCCGTTCGCTGGGGTTAGCCACCTCAATGAAGACGTACGCCAGCATGTCACCGGGAAGGCTTTTCAGGATGGATTTGATGGCAGGAAGAGCAGTTTCATCACCGGCAAGCAACAGCCACTTACCGGAATCTACTGGCCATAGCCCACCCCTGATGCTGGAAAGGTGCACTTCATCCCCGACATTCGCTTGCTGAACCCATTGGCTCATGACACCACCAGAGTGGAGCGCAATCTCGAATCCAAGCTCGTCGCCATTCGGCCCGTAATTCTGAATCGTGAATGCACGCCCCTCTGCCGCTGGCTTCTCCGAGGGTAGAAAGATTTTTACCCACTCCGCAGGCTGGAGATCTCTATACGACTCCAGGCCTTGCCCCTCCAACACGACTCTGCGCACCAGCGGCGCAAGGCTTTCAATGCGTTTCACTCGGGCCAAAGTCAGCGAGGTCTGTTTCCGAAGAGGCTGAATGTGCTCACTTAAATCCGGAATGTTGCCCGTAGGGATCAGCGTCGACCGAGACTTGATGATGATGCCATCCTTTCTCAAAGCCGAACCGCATGCTTCCAAGAGCCCGCCGAAAGCAACAGGCTGGAAAGGGTTTGGATGATCGCCAGCGATAACCTTGTTACGAGTTACGCCTCCTAGAGCAACCATCATGTTCAGCTCATCCCTGGAGACGAACTGGGAGTCCGGGCCGAGCAACTCAAATTCAGGAGCAGCTTCCACCAGCCCCATGATGAGCCGGGCGAACAGAAAGGTATGCTCGGGGCTAACACCTATTTCCTCTAGAAGAAAGCCTGCTTGCGTAGGCCACGCCTCTCGCCAATTCAAAGCCCGTAGAGCCTTCAGCAGCTTCTTCTCCATCGCTGAGCACTGATGGTGCAAGTACATAACACGGCTCATCACAACCTCACAGATTCACGCATTCCAACGACTTGGTGCCACGCTTGCCGCCCCCCCAGCTCACGCCACACCCTAGGGCATAACGCACCTTTATGAGATGAAATCTCATTTGCGCATCATACATGGGATGTTAGGATGTATAAACCTTATGAAGACAGAGACAGCACGCGATGGATTACCGACTGCACGACGTCACCCAGTTTCCATTTGTCAGCCTGAAGGCATCGTCCTGTTACCCGGGTTACTCATCACAATGGGGCGCGGAGATGGAAGCGCTACTCGACAGCAATCAGCCATTCGTGGTGGCCTACGAGCCAGGCTCCTCCCAGGAGACCCCAGAGGATTACAAAGCCCGAGGGCTCTGGTTGAAGCAAAATAAGGCAAGATTCGCCGGGCGTTGTGCTGCGATGATCGCGATCATGCCGGATGCCTCTGATCGCGAGGATTTCAAGAAAAATGCTGAGAAGCGCACCAAGGGGATGGGGGTGACATACTGCTCCGCAGAAAGCTTCGAAGCTGCCGCGGCCCAGGCCGCAGCACTTATAGAGGCTGCCGAGAAATCCCACTCCTAGTGAGAAGACGCAGCGCAGGAAAGGGCAGCTAGGCCAGCAAAGCAGTTGCCCCGCCTGTATGGACAAAGAGCACACGACTTCCTGGAGCAATTTGTCCAGGTTCGACCTGTCCGATCAGCCCCGACAGGACTTTACCCGTGTACGTGGGATCCAGGAGAATGCCCTCCCTTGAAGCCATGGTATTCACAGCAAAGTCTCCCGCAGGACTCGGAATGCCATAGCCAGGCCCGATGTAGCTATAGTCCAGCCCGATATCAGCAGCAGTCCAGCTTTGATCGAATCCTGCCATTGCAGCGGCTTCCTCCGTCAGCTTGGCCATGTGCTCACGCTGAGCGAAGTAATTCGTGGTGATCACAATGCCAATTACCTTGGTACCTGGCCAGAAATGAGCGCAGCCGGCAGCGATGCCAGCAAAGGTACCCCCAGAGCCCCCGGCAACCACCAGATAATCGGGCGGCGCCTCCCCGGCAGCCTGGTACTGCTCCGCCATCTCGTGCACGCAGTTCACGTACCCTTGGCTGCCAAGCGCATTCGACCCACCTACCGGTACGATGTAAGCCGCCTCTCCCTCTTGGGCTAATTGCGCCTGGCGTTGCGCCATGTAATCCCTGACATCTTCGACAAACCGGTCGCTTTCAAAGAACTCCAACTCCGCACCCAAGAGCTTACTGAGCCGCAGATTCCCGGAGTATGTCTGAGGCGCAGCACCATCCATCACAGCGATCACACGCATCCCACTCTTGCGACCTGCCGCGGTGGTCTGTAACACATGGTTCGACTGAAGAGCCCCTGCGGTGATGAGCACCGAACACCCCTGGCTCTGAGCATCGGCAATCAAGTATTCCAACTTACGGATTTTATTGCCTCCAGCGGCGAGGCCTGTCAGATCATCCCGCTTGATCTTCAGCGTGATGCCGAGATCTTCGCTGAGACTGGGCAAATCGTGAATAGGAGTAGGGAAACATCCGAGTGGCAACCGTGGAATGCTTTGCATCGTTCGTACCTTTACATTGCTATTTCCAGCACCGGCCTTGCGAGTTTTGAGGCCGAAAAAAAGCGCCTCATAAGAGGCGCCAAGGGGAGCTTACCGCGCTGCTGCAATTGCTGACGCCATGCGTTCCATGACTTGAACCAACATTTCCCGGGGGCATGCTGGATTGATGCGGATGAAATCGTCACCTTCAGGGCCGTATTCACTCCCTGCCGATACCAGGACATTGGCATTTTTCAGGAAGAACTCTTTGAGCTGCATGCCCTGCATACCCGTTTTCGAGCAATCTACCCAAATCAGATACGTGCCCTCCGGCTTGACGACCTTGAATTCAGGAATGTTCTTCTCAACGAAGTCCATCAGGTAGTTGGCGTTGCCTTGAATGTAATCGATAGCTTCATCCAACCATGCCTCTCCTTTCCCATAAGCCGCCTTCAAACCAATGTTTGCAAAGACATTGGGCCGTTTGCTGTCCCTAGACAGCAGATCTTTGGCAAAGCGAGCGCGTAGATCAGGGTTGGAAATCACGTTCACCGAGATCTGCAGACCCGCCATGTTGAACGTTTTGGTAGGCGAAAGGCAGCTGATGGTGATATCTGCCACTGCTTCACTCAAGGATGCGATAGGAATATGCTTATGCGGCTGGTAAACCATGTCGCAGTGCACTTCATCCGAGACGATCAGGACGTTGTGCCGCAAGCAAATATCAGCAATTTTTTCCAGCTCATCACGTGTGTATACGCGCCCCGAAGGGTTTTGAGGGTTACACAGCATGAAGATCTTGGCTTTGGGGTGGCTTGCTTTCTGCTCTAGGTCATCGAAGTCGATGGAGTAAACACCGTCCTTATAGATGAGCGGGTTCCTGACCGAAACACGATCATTGGTAACTGTCAGCTCGTTCAGCAGATAGAAGGCCGGGGTCTGGAAAATGACGTGATCGCCAACCTCCGAGAAGGCCCGCACTGCACTACCCATACCGGCGATGACGCCTGGGGTGTAGCTCAGCCACTCTTCTTTCACCTGCCAATCGTAGCGACGGGCGCACCAGTCGATGAAAGAGCTGTAATAGCCTTCGGAAAGGATCGAATAACCGAAAACGCCAAATTCAGCGAGTTTTCTGACCTCTTCCACGACCACATCGGCAGTCAGGAAATCCATATCTGCTACGCCTACAGAGATGGTCTGCTCGCTATTGACCCCCGCCCATTTCATGGACGAAGTGTTGCGGCGATCAATTACGGTATCAAATTTTTTCGACATATCCACTCCAAAGGCAATCAGCAAGTTGCCCAAACTGAACTCAATTACACTGCAGCGATGACTTCTACTTCACACAGTACATTCTTAGGGAGCGTTTTAGCGGCGACGCAGGAGCGCGCCGGCTTGCTCACGAAGTATTCTGCGTAAATTTCGTTGAATTCTGCGAAATCAGCCATGTCGCTCAGGAAGCAAGTAGTCTTGATGACTTTCTCAAACGAAGTGCCAGCAGCGTCCAGAATTGCTGCAACGTTTTTCATCACGAGCTCTGCCTGCTCGCGCACGTTCGTCCCGACGACTTGGCCGGAAACAGGGTCGAGGGGAATCTGACCCGAAGTGAACAGGCAGCCATTGAACACCATGGCCTGCGAGTAGGGGCCTACCGCAGCGGGGGCGGAAGCGGTTTGAATCACACGAATATCGCTCATCACGGGGTTCCTTGAGGTAAATGCATCCCCAAACGCTATCGCATTAATTTTTTTCAGTCAATGAAATTTAGTATCGCAATCCCGCCATGGGGTCGACCGTGATTTGGCCGTGGGAGCTGTAGAATGCAAAAAGCCGCAGGCTAAGCTGCGGCTTCTCTAACCTAAGGGCCTTCAGGCTACTTAGCGCTGTTTCGGATGTGCAGATACACCGTATTCTTCGAGACCTTCAACTCGTTGGCAACGATGTTGACGGCATCCTTGAGCTCAAAAATCCCTTTGTCGCTCAACAGTGAAACGATGGTCTTGTTTTGATTGACGGCTGCAATGCTAGGATCACTCTGAACCTCCTCGCGAGCCGCATCAATGGCCGAAGTAATCAACAGCTCTGAATTTGCTGCGTAGTTTTCGGTTACTGGGGGAAGGGTATCGCCCCCTTGAGCGCCGAAGAAGCTCTCCAGGAAAGAACCCAGCGGTATGCTCATGTGCAGGTTGATGCAGAGCAAGCCGATGATGCGCTCACCCTGGCCTATGACAGGGAGGGTTGCCGACTTGATGGGTGTTTTGCCGCGGCTTCGATTGACATAGACCATGTTCTTACGGATGTCTCCGCCCTGCTTGATCTCTTGCAACATCGTCATCGCCAAATCAGTGATCGGTGCTCCCTCTGTCCGCTTTGAATAATGCCCGTTAACGACCTTGATCGCAGATTTGTCCAAATCCTCAAGGCTATGCAGGACAAACTCAAACCCGTCGCCCAAAAAAAGCGAGAGCCCATCGAGTACGGATTTGTAGGAGTCAAGGATGGCTTGATCGGTAGCAGACAGCTTCATTGAGAACTTCATCCGATAAAATTTGGCGTCAATTATTTCCATGCTATCCCATGGGGCTTGCTCTCACCAAGGAGAAAAAAACCGGCTGAGCGCGTGGCCGCACGGGGTCAAGACACATCGCGATGACTGAAATTCTTTTCATTGACTGAATTTTTTTAATGTGAAATGATCTGCCTCCATCGCGCTCCAGGCCCCCGAGATCAGGGTCTGCGAGGTGATGCACCAGGCCATGCAGCTTCACAACCTATAAAAACGCAGCCGATTAGCCGATCCGAAGTCGAAGGAGCCCCTTCCATGTCGCAAGCCAAAACAATAAAGAAACCGACCCTATCATTTGCCCTGATAACCCTGGCTTCTCTGGTATTGTTCATCGTTGTTTCTCTGGTCACGCTTAAACTTCCAATTCTTATTGTCCTGTTTTCGTCGTGGCTTTTCCTTGGCCTTTTTGCCCTTCGACTGGGTTATAACATCAAGGAAATCGAAGGAACGATCTACGAAATGCTTAAGTCCGGGGTCGGAGTATTCGCTCTCTTGCTCTCGATCGGTTGCATGGTCGCTATCTGGCTTTGTGCGGGTACCATTCCCACATTGACCTACTGGGGCCTGAGCCTCGTCACACCTCAGATGTTCCTGGTGGTAGCCTTTTTGCTCTGCACCGTAGTGTCCATGGCCACCGGGAGTTCCTGGGGCACCATGAGCACCGCCGGCGTCGCAATGCTTGGCGTTGGCATCGGTCTCGGCATCGATCCTGCGATCGTCGTAGGCGCAACGGTCTCAGGAGCTCACGTTGGTAACTCGCTCTCCCCTACCGCAGATAACTGCCTGCTTGCCTCAAGCACCTCGAAAGTCGACCTGATGGTGCTGGTCAAGCACAACGCCAAGCTCATCATTCCGGCAGCGTTGATCACTGCGCTCATGTACATGTTCTTCGGTTTCACATACGTGAACTCCGAGATGGATCCGAGCATCATCACCGGTCTGCTGAACGACCTTCATCACGTGATGAAGCTCAACATCTTCACCCTCTTGCCGCTCGCCGTCATCGTTACCCTTCTGGTTATGCGCAAGCCAGCCCTGACCGCGATTTTCGTGGGTAACCTGGTCGGCCTGTTGATCGCCGTCTTCTACCAGGGCTTCTCCGTTGCAGAAGTGGGTAACTACATGGCCAACGGCTTCACGATTAGCACTGGCAACCCCTATCTCGACCCGATTCTCAACCGCGGCGGCATCAGCAGCATGCTCTCCTTGCTGAGCATGATCATCGCCTCCCTCGGCATGGGCGGGATTTTGAAGGGCACTCAGATTCTGGATGTGATCGTTGAGTCCTTTAGTAAACTCATCCAAGGGCGGATGGGCTTGACCACTGCTTCGACGCTGGGCTGTACGCTGTGCCTGGGCGTGGTCTCGACCAACTACTTCTCGATCATCCTGAACTGCACCCTGCTCACCCCGCTTTACGTGAAGATGGGCTACAAGCCGGAAAACGCAACGCGCATCATCAACGACCTGAGTGCTTGCATGGCAACCTTCGTACCTTGGGGCTTGGCAGGGTTGTTCATCAGCGCGACGTTCAACATTGATGTCGTCTCGGTCATCCCTTACATGTTCTTCAACATCGTCGCATCAGTGCTCTGCATCGTGTACGGCTACACAGGTTTCACTATGACCAAGCTGTCCCATGAGACGCCTCAAGCGCCACAAGCTGTAGCAGCGGCGAACCACTAAACTTTGGTTTCCTTTGCCCCGGTGAACGTTATCCACGATAAAACGTTCACCGGGGCTTTTTTATGGGACGCTGATTTAATTCTCGCCTATGCCTAGGGCATCTGGGTGATCTAAAAACGCCCCTCCTTGATAACCCCATGGGCACTCTCTGCAGGGTGATCGGAGCGCACGCAAAAACCGCAGGTGACTTCCCTACAGCCATTGCAGACCTGAGCGTTTACCCGCGCAATGAGCCTGCCCCTCCGATCACCTGCATCGTCGAGCCAAGCATTGTGTTGGTCGCACAGGGCGCTAAGGAAGTGGTCATCGGAGGAGATGCCTTCCCCTACGACACAACTCGATTTCTGGTCACCTCGCTGAATATTCCCGCTCACTCCGGTAACGATTGCTAGCGACGACGCCCCTTGCCTGGGGCTGGTGTTCAAGCTCGATCTTCGGACACTGGCTGAATTGATCGCGCAAGATGGCCGGCTTCCTTCGAGTGGACATGGCCTCCAAGCAAGTGCCGGTGTAGGCGCGATGAGCTCCAAGCTGCTCGAGAGCTTCACTCGTTTGATTGAGCTCCTGGAGGAGCCTGATGCAATACCCGTCCTCTGGCTCTTGATCCAGCGTGAAATCCACTACCGACTGTTGCTGAGTGACCAAGCACCGCTACTGAGGAACATCGCCTCGGTCGGAAGCAAGGGACATAGGATTGCGAAAGCAATCGACTGGATGAAGCTGAATTATTCAACGCCGCTGCGAGTGGACGAACTGGCTTCACAGGTTCAAATGTGGCTCTCAACCTTCCATCAGCATTTTCGTCAGCTCACCGCAATGAGTGCTCTCCAGTACCAGAAATGGTTGAGGCTGAACGAGGCCAAGCGGTTGATGCTAAATGAAAACCTCGATGCTGCCACTGCAGCCTTCAAGGTCGGCTACGAGAGCCCCTCGCAGTTCAGTCGCGAATAGGGGCGCCAGTTCGGAACACCACCAAAAACGGACATAGCTGCACTGCGCCGCGGTACCTCAAATGCTTAGATAGCGGCTTACTGTGGTTTCTGAAAAGCTGCCCTGGTACCGGTAGTTTCTTCGATGAGAAGCGTCACCTTCCGGTGCCACCCTGCATCCAGATTTCCTGTCAAAAATTTCAAGCCTCGCCTTCCAAAACTCACGCTGTCTGAACGACACTCCCCTATCACACACCCATAGCACTCACCCAACAGGAACGGACTCCGATGCACCCTGATTTCCACGTCCAAGACGAATTGAAGCAACAGTTTGCGCAGCTATTGGATGAGGCTCATCCCGAGCAGGTCTACCAAACCTTCCTGGAGAAGCATACGCAGTTCATCCCTCGTGAGTTCGTCCAGAACCATGGCATTCATTTCGACCTGGTTTTCAGAAAGCTCCATTTGGCCAGCGACTACGCACCTGACTTCTTCTATATGTCGAAGAGCTCTGCTGACTGGAATCTGGTACTGATTGAGATTGAGAAACCTCAATCCAGGTACTTCAAAGAAGGCACTAACGACCTCCACCCAGATTTAGTGTCAGCTTACAATCAAATTTTGCAATGGCGCGGCTGGTTCCAGGATCTCAGTAACTACAATGGCTTCATAAATGGCACATTGGGGTCAGTACGCGAGCCCATGGGGAGGAACGCTTGCCATATCAAATATGTCCTCGTTCATGGACGCCGCCATGAATTCGCTGAGAATACGATTAGGCGCAACAAAATCAAGAGCATGGAGGGAGATGACTTCAAGATCCTGTCTTATGACAGCCTCCTTGAGGCGTTGAACAGGAAATACCCACTATACGTGTGCGCTCGGAAAAATGAGTGGGTGGATTTCCTCTCGACTGAATATGTCTCTGACGAGGTCTTCTCATATTTTGCTCCGAGCATGCTGAGGATCAATGATGAACTCAGAAAGGACATCCTCGAGAACAGGCCTAACTGGCGTATTAGTAGCCTGAAAGGCGGACGTGCGCTCGATCACGTTCTGGATAAGCTAGGTCGCTGCTGATCGACATGAGTGACTGCTGGATTTTTTCTCCATTGCGCATTTGACCACGTCCGGCAAGCGGAGCGCGCAGGCCGGGGGCCGGAGGCGTGCAGGATGGAAGCCCGCAGGGCCGAGACCCGCAAGATGCGGGGCTCGGTACACGACAGCCTGGCCGCGCAGCGGCACGCCCAAGCGCATTGGATTTTACTTGTGAAGCTTACTGAACCGCTCAACCACGACACTCGGAGCAACGCTCGGCCAGGCTTCTAAATTCGCTGACTTGCGCCAAAAATCAATAGCGCACCAGAGGAAAAACAATCCAGGAATTGCCCCACCAATCATTGAATAGCTGTGCAGAACGGGTATAGCTCCATTCGTAGGATGCTCTGCGAGAACTGGTAGAAGCGCAAGAAGAAACACAGCCACATAAGCTACCGCGAACCAGATAGCCCCATAAACCATCATGTACACCGGCGTCGCTAAGCGAAGCTTCGTCAGGCTGCGGATCCGACCATCTTCTTCTTTAAATGCATAGATCACGCCCGTGTTCTTAAGCTTGTTCCGAGACTTCTTGTACACACAGTAAAAATCGTAATGCTTGCCCGCCTCAATCTCTTCGTAAAGCTTAATTGGAATGTCAGTATTCGGAATGAGGACACCATCAATTTTCATGATCACTCGAACATTTCCTACCTTGTGCTCGAAGACTCGAATATCCTCTAGCTTTCCAGAGACCTTGATGTAATCAGCAATTGCCACGACTTGTAACTCCTGTCGGAAGAATTTCCAGCGCTTGAAAAAAGGCAAAGAAATAGCATCAGCGGCATCCTCAGGAAGCCACTTTTTATAAAACAATCTTTCAGTGCAAGCGATTAGGGCTCACAAAGAACCCCTTTGACCCGACCTTTAGAAATTCCTGCAGCCCTGCCCGGCCACCGCCCCTTCGGAACGAAGCAAGGACGTACCTTGAGTTCAGCGTGGTCGCAACCCAAAACCGCCCTTCTTTCTGAAGGCTTTGGATGTCAGACGTGCGAAGGTAATGGCCATCGGCGAATCGTCCGATCGGGCTGGCGGCGTGCACATGGCCGAAAACAACGCCTACAGCGCTGCAGGCCATGATCTGGACATTTACCAGAAACGCAGTCACGGGCAGCGGGTACCCCTGGCCTACAGCACGAGCGATTCGCAAGAGATCAAAATCTGAGTACCGCCGGCTGTGCAGGTCGACGGCATACGTATTAGAGGCAGCCAAAGAAAAGCTCCTTGCTAAGGACATGCATTAGATTGGGAGGTCTAGACCCGATCAGGCTGGCGCTCGATAGAGCTCCCTGACCTGACTGAGGGTGGCTGGATCGAAATTAGCGTCGAAGGAGTCGTTGTAGACCTTCCCGCTCTCGACCTCGAGAAGACAGACAGCACAGTCACTCTTGTCGAAACCAAGCGAAAGAGAACTCAGCCGCTCCATACGCCAATGCTCACCACCGTTCAGCCTCCCTGGGGTGACGACCTGGACATCGTCAACGATGAACTGCTCATCCTGTGCTTTCAGCATTTCGTGCAAGCGGGGCTCATCATTGAGCATCTCCTCGCCTCGCACAAACCGGCCTTCAACCCAACGCCTTACGCTGACGTGGTACCAATGCGTCGACAGCGCTCTCGACACACCATGCCAGTGTGCTAGGCCATCACCAAACATACCTGGAACACCTGCAAGCTCAGTGGTACTGGTTCTAAACATCAGTCGGATAACTCAACCGCGAGCTAGGGCTCGTCAACGTCAATAAAAGGAAAAAATTGTCTTGAGCGAAGCAGTCTGCTCCGCACCTTTGCCCACCAAAACGTAGACAGTGTTCCTCGTTTCGAAGAAATGACCATCTACCATTGCTACACCAATGCTGGAGCGTACCCAGTGACCAGGCTCAAATCGCCCTGCACTGTCCAGAACCACGTGGTGGGCGAAAAGGAACAGCGGGAGATGCCCCGCGGCTGCCACCTTTGCCAGCTCAGGCTCGGTCAGCGCCGCTCGAAACAGCGTCCACTCACGGACGAGGCAGTAGGCCTTTCCCGGGTAGCGCTCTTGCACCATCTCAACAAGCTGATCCAATTCTCCGCTGGCGCCTTCGCGCCAAACGGCCGCTTCCTGAAGCAGCTCAATTTCTGAGGTATCCACCTAAAAAGCCCTTGGTTGGTGCTCCTGCAGAGAAGACGCAGTGGCGTCCTACCACCCTTCTCTCACCTCGATGCCAGCTCCGTGAGCCTCGACGACTACGAATAATACACTGATTTAGCGTTTATTCGTAAAGCCTGGATGTGGCTATATCCTGACTTTTGAGCAAGTCATGGATCTCAGAACCGCTTTCGCAGGGGTGCTGCGCGCACTCCGCCTCGTTCGTGGCGCCCGGTACGCCGATCTCTCGGATGCCACGCACCGCCGCAAAGTCGCTGAGCTCGAGAACGCTCAGACGAGCATCACGCTCGAGCAGTTCGACGCGCTCGCAGAATCCCTAGGTCTGGATGCAATCTCTCTGATGGCGCTTTGTGTGGCGCAGCGAGAAGGAGTCGTCGCTCGTGTGCGGGTTGGGGAGTCGATGGCCAAACTCACTGACTTCGAGGCCGCCGGCGGAATAGAGTTGATCCAAGAGCAATTCGACGACACTGGTTCTCTGGTGAAGAGATCTCGTGGTCGGCCGTTGAACGCTGATAACGAGAAGGCAGTTCTCGCTCTCAAGGCTGAGGGGCTTTCGCCTCAGCAGGCAGCTACCAGGCTGGGGTTGGCGCTGACTTCTGTGATGGAGTATTGGCGGAAATAATCACTATGGCGATGTTTTAGAAAATATCGGAGTGGTACCTAAATTTCTATATCGTGTGTCCCGCCGCGCTTCATGCCAGAATTGAACAGGGCACAGCTTATATTATCTTTTTTAATATGAAATCGTTTTCTTGCCGTATCGGCCTCGATGGTTAGAGGAAGGCTAAGCCTCATCCTACAATTACCTTTCCCCTTACTAATGAGTGAGTCTGGATCCTCCATGAATAAATGTCTATCGCAGTCAGTTGACACCCCCCATATTGAACCAGTCTGATAAGACTCTGGGGTAAACCCCCAGACCCTTCTAAAATTTCTATCGAGACAAAGAACACATTCAGCGTCGACAAGATGAGAGTTTCTTAGCATGTCCCAGAGCCGATAAAAATCACCCAGCTTCGTAACGAGTTCAGCCTCGAACTCACCATGTATCCGGGAAGCTTCTTTTCCACGTGCATCGCTTACGGAATTCAACCTTAAACGCTTACGAGTATGGATGAAATCGAATGGCGTGACCCCCCAATTTTTAGCCACCACCAGCAAATATGCCATTACACAAGGACATGCAACGTCAGCTCTGAGCATATACCATTGGTCATGCTCGATCCGCCTCAGGCGCATTAAGCATTTTCTATGGTACCGAATGTAGCGCTTAAAAATATATCTTCGAAGAGATTTGACACATGCTCTCATCTCATGGCGCTCATGCTCTGACAGGCCACCCATGATTGCGGGCAAGCCCAGATTGCGACTTACGCCATTTTCGCTATTGCTTCTTAATTTTGGGCAAGGTAGCGTTAGTACAACTGAGTTATTAAACGCATCGTTGGCAAAACCCGGCGAGCCGAGATTTCTAACCAAGTAGCCATATGCAATTGATACGTCCATCATCTCGCTTTTTAAAGTGTTTACCAGCACCTCATGTGCGGAACGCCCTATCAAATTAATGCTGCCACGTATCCAATCGGCGAAATCTGTCACCCATTGATCGACTTCATAAAAGAACCCGGCATCCAGGTTTTGAGGCCTTGTCAGGCCAAGAACCACCGAAAGGTGATCACACTGGCCGCCGAATCTATACATAGCCTGTTGTGAAGTAAAATCTACATTAAGTAAACGAGTGCATTTTTCACATAGCTCCAGAGCATGTCCATGCCAAGGACAGTGCGTCACTCGCTCGAAGTAAAATATCACGGAATGATAGCCTGCCTTAATGCATTGCGGGCAATGGCGAATTTGTGCCCTGTGCGAATGCTCCATGTCCGGAAACCACCAATCAATGAAGCTAGATTTCAGCGCCCCGACCTCTAAGCTCATCGCAGTCTCTAGTTCAGTCATTGGAAAGTTTTTGCTGTATTCCCAGTGAACACTAGGCTCGCGCCATTGGCTGGAAAGCAAGAAATACTCCCTCAACTGGCGAATATCGTAAAATCTATTCCACTTGAGAAGATTGGCAAACACAAGCCAGGAAGATGAATAAGGGAGCATGACCCCCGAATGAATCAGTGATTTACTGCTACTTATTATCACGACCTGCGCTCGGCTTATTGAAACTAGCTGCATAATTCTCGATCTGACATTCGTTAATTGCCCCAGCTAAAACCCTTGAATCAATTACGAATTCTGGGGAATCGTTTGACCGAGATCGAATAAGAATGAAACGTACCATTTCAAGCACGCAAACAGTAGGTAGACATGGCAGCTTTTTAGCCGTCTTAGCCTCGTCCAGAGCTTGAAAAATGGGACGTGAATAATTAGCCAATCTGAACCCAGCATCAAAGGCCATTGGCATAAAGAAACGTGTATAGCTGCATTCGCTATCGACGGGATAAAACAGAGAATCATCGTAATATTCGAGCGTTTCGCGAATCCATGCCTCGCTATCGCAAAGCGGAAGCTTGACTAGCTCATTCAAGAATCTAATTATCAGCTCAGGCCGCCCCCTCGTGCGCAAATTGGTGACGCATTTTTCAATATCCGCCTGCGCAAAACCAATCACCGTGACACCAATGTTTCTAATTGCCAACTCGTTTTGCAGAAATTGCAAGCACTCGTAGTCATCCGTGGTAAGTCGCTGCATTTCGTCAATAAAGAAAACTGCGTGCCTGCCTTTTATCAAAGTCAGGCGCCCCTCGATCATATTTAATACATCTTCACGCACAAAATCCAAATTAAAAATTTTAGGCATTGCAAGGCCAAGAGACCGCACAAGAGTCCTCATCACGCTTTCATGTGAGTTCGGATCCGCTGAGATTTTGATGATTAACCGATCCTGATAGTCAGGATGCTCCTCCAGCGCTACTATGCAGCTATTACAGATCTTAGTCTTACCCATTTGTGGCAGCGCATTAAAGCAGATGCTTTTCTTGTGAAGCATTACCGCATCAAGCACTTCGCCCGCGACTTTGGGGATGCTAGGAGTGAAAGTGGTGAACTCATTTGTGATCAGCGGATGATGCGACATAAGAGCACGCCGCGCATCAGGATCATGGGGATTGAATTCACTCATAGCGATATCACCTTATTTTCTTGAGCAAACCACGTATATCAAAGTCGTGGGGTGGGCTCACCCAACCGCTAGAGGGCATAGCTGGTGGAGCTTCTTCTAAGGGTCGATTTTCATCCAATCGCGGGTCTGGTGGATCTGGTTTAGAGTATCGCGGTGTTTCGGGGGGCTCCCCAGTTGCTCGGGATACCTCTTGTTTTAATCTATCAAGTTCCGCCGCTGCTTTCCGGTTGTCCCCCCGCCCCCGCTTACCCTGACTGGATATGAGTGAGTTTTTGTAAACTTGTAGTAAATTCCCGCCATTCACAAACTCTTGAATTCTTTGATAAAGCTTAGAGTTGATCGCCTTGCGGGTCTTTCTACTATGCGCCTCGTCTCCCCAATAACCCTCGGCTTTCATCCACCCCAATGGATCTCCACTGAGTGAAAAAGCGTTGAACCCTCTGATATCGGACTCGTTTACTTCAATAAAAATCTTCTCCCCAATCAGATGCTCTGCTTTAGCCGAATTTTCGAACCGATACCTTATTCTTTCGAAATTTATAAAAGGGCGAATCCCCTTATGAAGGTTCCCTCTTACAAACACCAGAACACGTACGAGTGCTCTCCCAATCACCTCAACCTTATCGGCAGGCAGGGTTCGTGGTAGAAAATGGCCGTCCCTTTGAGCAAGAAAGCCAGCAATAGCTGCCTTGGGTGTGGTATTACCCAACCCCTCAGTTGTCTGAATATTCGAATTTGCAAACGTTACATAAGTTAAATGCTCTAGTACATCGCTAGAAATTGAATATTTCACTGAGGCCCCCACAGCATCAGTGGCCGCACCTCTTCCTGGCCCGGCCCCAACCGTGCTTCTAAGGCGTTTCGCAAGCTCAGCAGAAAAACGGTCGAAACGACTTTCTATCCGAGCTCGTCTCTCGAACCTCTTGGGTGGGCCATAGTCGTATGCACAACCGATATCTTTCCGCAATGTGTAGCAAACCGCATCCCCGTGATGCGCCCAAGCGTTGTCTAAGGCAATCCATGACGGTGGTGATTGAGCAAGTTCAGGATACAGTTCGGTCACGAATCCTGCCCCCGGATCCGGCGCTAGATTTGGGATTACTTGACGAGGTTTTGGCAGTTCCTTAGATAATGCCTCTCTCACCAATGCCGAGACATCATTTGCCGTCACATCAGCCCCATATACCACTCTGTACCATATGGCAGCACGCGCCAGTGGCTCATACAAAAGTAGCACATGCAGGCGTGTCAATGGCTTCGATGATATCACCCCTTCTTCGTTAACAATTTCAATGGAGGAGATATAATCAACAGTGTGACTGTCAACTAGCCAGCAGTCGAAAAAGTCGTCGTAATGAATAAGTGGTGTATCACCGGTACCAATTGACACATGTGCTTTGGCGGCACCATCACCACCTATGCGCACATATCTTTCAATGTTATTCTCCCGCAAGTCTTTGACATACGCTGTAATTGTCCGGCGACCGAGATTGTCAGTATTAAATGGCCAGGCTTCAGTCGGATGTCCATAGCCCCGCAGCAGATCGATGAAAAATTTATGTACATCTTTTGGGCGGTTGTTGAATTTATCCAATTCATCCTCTAGCGATCCTTTCTTGTCCTTTCTGCTAATCTTTAAGATGTACGTATTCAATGTTTCTTGCAGATCTGGATAGCGCCTAAATACTTGACCTAGTACACCTGCCATCCCTGCGTTTTTTGGCGCCAGCGGATCAAACTCTTCTTTGCTCCGCACATAGTTTTTTGTACGGAAGTTTGGGACAAGTGCGCGGTAACCAAAGGGCATGCCATCGGGCGCAATAGCAAGGCATCGAGCAATAATTTTTCGGAGAAAATTCCCACTTACGCCTGTAGACTTTTTTATATCTTTTATTGCTTGCCCTTCAATATATTGCTCCAGAGCGTCCCTTCTATACCTAAACGTCGCCGCGTCTTCCGGGCTCAGGAGATCGGCACGTACTTCGCTCCATGGCATCGACGTTTCAATAAGCAGACTAATTTCAGATCTAGGACGCTTGGTTCTCATGGCATCCTCCATGGAGTGTTTAGACCAAAGCTTCTGAAATTGTTCGGGCTAATTATGATGTGACCTTGGAGTATCGTTCTACAAATGGCCCCGATTGCCAAGGCAGAATCTTTGATATTAACCGATTCCAAAATATCATTGATCGTGCCTTCTCTGTATAAGCTTATGGATGTACCAACTTGCCCCATCTCATATCTCAGATCATAGCCCCTAACCTGAGATACAAAAGCAATCACTTTCAACCAGAAACTCAGCGAAGAATTGGAAAAAACCCTGAGCCGTGCAGCCGGAATTGTTACCAAACGTCCGACTTCAATACGATTATCAATGCGATATCTAACAGGTACGATAGTGTCGTCAAACGATTCGTACTGTTTTGAATCAATTTGGTGAAATTCGACTGAGCCGTCTGTCTTTTCAATTCGCGTTACTGTAAACCTTTTGAATGTTTCACCTTGTTCATCCAGCGAAATATCCACCTCGCACTCCAATGTGAAGCGCTTAACCTGTGGCTGTATCTCTAACTCAGACAACCAGTAAAGCATTTCAAGATCGCCAATGATTGGAATGTCTTCATCGAGCTTTAAACTGTAGAACAGCCAGATGCTGGCTTTCCCAGCAGATTTTTTTCGAGCTCTTACGAGTCGATTGCGTAAGTGACCTTTAATGGATCCCACTGCTTCACCTGCTGCATAGGTACCAAATTCCTTCCTCAATCCTAAGCGGATGAACGGACTACATAAGACAATTTCGAAGCTACCATGTAGTCGCAGATAGCGTTAGGCTATGAAAAAGCGGTTCAAGGTCAACTTTTGCAAACAATCCGACCAGTGGCATTCCCAGCCACGCCTTGTGAGCAACGGTTGCTGCAAATCAACTGTTTTTACTTCTCGATGTTGCGATCACACCTTCTTTACTTCTTCAAGTGCGAAGAGATGATGGAGTTTTAACTTGACTCACAATTTGAGAGCCTACGTTAAAGATCTGATTTATATGGGCATGGGGTATAGGAGGGATAGCGCCGTTGTTATTTCCGCGCTCTGGATGTCCCACCATGCCGCATCATCCATCCGCCGATCAGATCATCAGTCTCTACGATCGCCACGCATCGATCTGGAACGATCTGCGCTCCAACCATTTTGTTGATCGCAAATGGATCGAACGCTTCCGCTCGTTGCTTCCACCAACGGCAACCGTTCTGGACCTGGGCTGCGGCTCTGGTCAACCTGTAGCACGCCATCTGATCGACGCCGGCGTATCGGTTGTCGGTGTGGATTCGTCTACGCAGATGCTCGCCTTGTGCAGCAAGCGATTTCCAGCGCAGGAATGGATTCATGAAGACATGCGCACGCTAGCGCTTGATCGCCAGTTCGCAGGCATTCTCGCTTGGAACAGCTTTTTCCATCTCAAGCCTGACGATCAGCGCCGGATGTTCCCGGTCTTCGAGCACCACGCAGCACCCGGTGCACTGCTGATGTTTACCAGTGGACCTGCACATGGCGAAGCGTTGGGTGAATTCCAGGGCGAAACCCTCTATCACGCCAGCCTGGATCCTGAGGAATACACCGCTCGATTGAACGACCACGGTTTCGGCATGCTGGAGCACATCGTGGAGGATGCAGAATGTGGCGGGCAAACGGTTTGGCTAGCTCGTCGCCTGTCCCGATGATATGCATTTTACTTATAACTACACTAAATATTCATTTAGCGTAGTTATAAGCAAGCGTTCCCTACACCAGGCCACCAAAACGTTTGTAGAACCCTTCATTCACATCTGGCAGTGGCCCATCAGCCGTTTCCAGCGCAGCATTCAGCCACTCTTCAGCCTTGGCGAACACCAGGCGATACAGATTACGGCACAGCTGTCGTGCGGCCCTTCCCTCCCAATCCCCTGGCAGTAGTTCGTCTGGCAGTTGCGGATCGCGCAGCAACAGCCGGCGGTATTCGTGAATGAGCAACGTACGGGCCAGGAAGCAATCCTGCGCATCCAGTTGCTGCTGCTCTTTCAAGCCTTGCCATAGCGGCCGGAACAGCTGGATGAATTCGCTGTACTGCTGCCCCAGTTCGTCGATACGCCAGCTTTCCCGGACCTGGGCGCGCATGGCCTTGGAGGCAAGCACTTCCTGAGTGTGGGTTTCGAAGACAATGCTCTCGTCAGCGGCATCCAGCTCGCGCAAGGTGGCCGTCAGGTCGACGCGGTCTGCCCGTGGGCAACCCAGCAGGTTCGGCGCCATCGCACCAAACCCCTGCCACTCCAGTTCTTCACGCAACGCTTTGCGCTTGCCAGCCTCGAGTTGCGACAGCAATACCAAGGTCCAGGCGCCGTCCCAGGCGGGTTGGCTGGGGCTGTAGACCCTTTTGAACGCTTTCTCGAAGCGCCGCCGGCCAGTACCGGTCAGGCTGTAATAGCTGCGCCGGCCAACCTTCTCGGCGGTCAGCCAGCCTTCCTTGGTCAGGCGGAAGATCGACGTGCGAATCAGCCGCTCGTTGATGCCGACCGGCTCCAGCAGGTTGATCAGGCTGCCCAGCCAGACAGTACCACCATGCGGCTCGATGGCGTCACCGTACAGAGTGATGATCAGGGAACTGGCGCGGATCGGCGTCTGTTCCTGGAAGCGGGTGATCAGGTTGTTCAGTGGGACGAGATTGCTCATGGGCGAACTGTGCGCGGATAAAGCACCGACTATACCTGCGCGGCGGACCGTCTGACCATGGCGTGACGCTACCAGGCTCATGCCGGCGCCGAACCTTTGGGTCTGACGCCGGAGTCTTCCATGCGTCGGCGCCCGGGCTCGGCTTCGTTCAGTGGCAGGCATTCAACCAGGCTATTCATGCAGCGTTGTGCCAGGTGTTGGTACTCAGCGGTGCCGCGTTGCTTCCAGGCCAGTTCCTGTTCGTTCAGCAAACGCTTGACCTGAGCTGGCGCGCCCATCACCAGGCTTTGTGCTGCGCATTCGAAACCCGCTTTGACGAATGCGGTGGCCGCAACGATGCAGCGTGGCGCCACCCGGGCACCGTCCATGACCACGGCGTTCATGCCGATCAAGGCGTCTTCACCGATCCGGCAACCGTGCAACACGGCGCCATGCCCGACATGCCCGTTGCGTTCGACCACCGTGTCGCCGCCGGGGAAGCCATGCATCACGCAGGTGTCCTGCAGGTTGGCCCCCTCCTCCAGCACGATGCGGCCGAAATCCCCCCGCAGCGATGCCAGTGGGCCCACGTAACAGCGAGGGCCGATGATCACGTCGCCAATCAGCACGGCGCTGGGGTGCACATAGGCTGTGGGATGAACCACGGGCGTCAGGCCGTCCAGTCGATAGCAAGGCATGGCGAAAGCTCCTGAAGTGATAAGAAACGTCGCTACATCTTGTATCGCATTAAATCAGCCGTCAATCGCCCAGTTCGCGTATCACTTTTTCCACCGAAACAGCTTTTATAACCGGCAGGATTGGTACATTGTCCCAGGTAGAGCCTATTCTGACGCTTCGATAGGGCCAGCTGCGATGCGAGTGTCGCAGAAAGAAAGGATACATATACTATTTTTAGATGTTGCATAACTGTATCGTAAAGTGCATATACTGGGTTCACCCTGAACGTGACCCAGCATCACGTCCCTGCAGACAATTCCAAGAAATGCCGGCCCCACGGGGTGCCGTGCGTGCAGCCAGAGGAACCCGACATGCCGCGATATCTCGACGTGCAGGCACCCGAACAGGGCGTCCAGCTCATTACCCTGCAGCGGCCCGAGGCCCTGAACGCCCTGTGTACCGAGCTACTGGCAGAACTGGCCGCTGCACTCAGTGCGGCTGAGCACGACGAACTGACCCGCGTGGTGATCATCACCGGTGATCGCAAGGCGTTCGCCGCGGGCGCCGATATCCGTGAGATGGCCGAGCGCGATCTGGTGGGCATCCTCAATGACCCCCGTGTTGCGCACTGGCAAGGCATCACTGCTTTCAGCAAGCCACTGATCGCTGCGGTCAACGGCTATGCCCTGGGTGCTGGGTGTGAGCTGATGATGTGCGCCGATATCGTCATCGCCGGCACCGATGCGCGCTTCGGCCAGCCGGAAATCAACCTCGGCATCATCCCTGGCGCCGGCGGCACCCAACGCCTGCTGCGAGCCGTAGGCAAGCCGCTGGCCATGCAAATGGTCCTGACTGGCGAGACCATCAGCGCTCGCCACGCGCTGCAGGCGGGCCTGGTCAGCGAAGTCACCCAGCCCGAATTGACTGTGGAACGCGCCATGCAGGTCGCCCGCAGCATCGCCGCCAAGGCGCCGTTGGCGGTGCGCCTGGCCAAGGAAGCGCTGCTGAAGGCAGCGGACACCGACCTGGCCAGCGGCCTGCGCTTCGAGCGTCATGCCTTTACCTTGCTGGCCGGCACCGCCGACCGCGACGAAGGCATCCGCGCCTTCCAGGAAAAACGCCAGGCCCGCTTCCAGGGCCGCTGATCATCTTTCCCTAGCCTGACGAAGCGAGTCTGTCATGACCTTCCAGCACATCCTGTTTTCTATCGAGGACGGCGTCGCCCTCCTCTCCTTGAACCGTCCGGAGCAACTGAACAGCTTCAATACCGCCATGCATCTGGAAGTACGCGAAGCACTCAAGCAGGTGCGCCAGAACAGTGATGCACGGGTGCTGTTATTGACCGCTGAAGGCCGTGGCTTCTGTGCCGGCCAGGACCTGTCCGAGCGCAATGTCGCACCCGGCGCCGAGCTGCCGGATTTGGGCGAATCAATCGAACGCTTCTACAACCCGCTGGTGCGTACCCTGCGTGACTTGCCATTGCCGGTGATCTGCGCGGTCAATGGCGTGGCAGCCGGCGCCGGTGCCAATATCCCGCTGGCCTGCGACCTGGTGCTGGCTGCCCGTTCGGCCAGCTTCATCCAGGCATTCTGCAAGATCGGCCTGGTGCCGGACTCCGGCGGTACCTGGCTGCTGCCGCGGCTGGTCGGCATGGCACGGGCCAAGGCCCTGGCCATGTTGGGCGAGCGCCTCGGCGCGGAACAGGCTCAGCAATGGGGGCTGATCCACCGTGTGGTGGATGATGCTGCCCTGCGCGATGAGGCCCTCGCCCTCGCCCGCCAGCTCGCCACCCAGCCAACCTATGGCCTGGCCCTGATCAAGCGCGGCCTCAACGCCAGTTTCGACAATGGTTTCGATGAACAGCTGGAGCTGGAACGTGACCTGCAACGCCTGGCCGGGCGCAGCGAGGACTACCGTGAAGGGGTGAGCGCCTTCATCGGCAAGCGCACCCCGGCATTCAAGGGGCGTTGATCATGAGTGCACTTGCAAGCAATGCGCAGGTGGCGGTGATCGGCGCGGGTGCGATGGGGGCTGGTATCGCCCAGGTCGCGGCCCAGGCCGGCCACCCGGTCAAGCTCTACGACAACCGCCCTGGCGCTGCTGCGCAGGCGCTGGCTGGTATCGATCGACAACTTGCCCGGCTGGTGGAAAAAGGCACCTTGCAGCCCGCCGAACGGCAAGCGATCAGCGCCCGGTTGTGCCCGGTGGACAGCATTGAAGCCTTGGCCGATGCGCGCCTGGTGATCGAAGCGATTGTCGAGAACCTGCACGTCAAGCAAGCGCTGTTCGGCCAGCTGGAAGCCTTGTGCGCTGCCGATTGCATCCTTGCCAGCAACACCTCGTCGCTGTCCATCACCAGCCTGGCCGCCGGGCTGAAACTCCCGCAGCAGGTGGTCGGGATGCACTTCTTCAATCCGGCACCGCTGATGGCGCTGGTTGAGGTGGTCTCGGGCCTGGCCACCGCCCCAGCCGTTGCCGCATGCATTCATGCCACCGCCAAGGCCTGGGGCAAGCAGCCAGTGCACGCGCGCTCGACGCCGGGTTTCATCGTCAACCGCGTGGCTCGGCCATTCTACGCGGAAAGCCTGCGTCTGCTGCAGGAAGGCGCAGCCGATTGCGCAACACTGGACGCGCTGCTGCGGGATGCCGGCGGTTTCCGCATGGGCGCATTCGAGCTGACCGACCTGATCGGCCAAGACGTCAATTACGCGGTCACCTGCTCGGTGTTCGAGGCGTTCTATGGCGATTTCCGCTTCCAGCCTTCGTTGCTGCAGAAGGAACTGGTCGACGCCGGCCGTCTCGGCCGCAAGACCGGCCAGGGCTTCTATAGCTATGCCGAAGGGGCCGAGCGTGCGCAGCCGCTCGAGCTGCACAGCCCGGTCCCAGCCGAGGCCTGCGTCGTCGAAGGTCATCTCGGGGTGCTGCAGCCGCTGGTCGAGCGCTTGCGCGGCAGCGGCATCAGCGTGACCCAGCGTGCCGGTAGTGGTCTGATTCAGGTAGGCGAAGCCACCTTGGCGCTGTCGGATGGCCGCCTGGCCAGCCAGCGTGCCCGGCAAGACGGCCTGCGCAACCTGGTGCTGCTGGACTTGGCACTGGATTACGGCAGCGCCACACGCCTTGCCATCAGCTGGTCGGTGGACACCAGCGACTACGCCCGCGACCAGGCGGTGGCCTTGCTGCAGCGGGCCGGCCTGCGGGTAACCCCGGTCGCCGACCTGCCTGGGCTGGTGGTGCTGCGGACCGTGGCCATGCTCGCCAACGAGGCCGCCGATGCCGTGTTGCAGGGCGTTGCCAGCGCCGCCGACATCGACCTGGCCATGCGCGCAGGCGTCAATTACCCGTGCGGCCCGCTGGCCTGGGCGGCACACATCGGCATTGCCCACACCCTGCGTGTGCTCGACAACCTGCAGCGCAGCTACGGCGAGAGCCGCTACCGCCCGTCCCTGCTGTTACGTCGCTGCGAAGCCAAAGGAGGCACCCTGCATGACTGAAGTCGAACTGGCACAAGCCTGTGCCGATGCCATGTACGCCCGCGACCTGGCCACCCAGGGCCTGGGCATCCAGTTGCTGGCCGCCGGCCCCGGCCAGGCATCCCTGCGCATGCCGGTACGCGCCGACATGATCCAGGGCCATGGCACCTGCCATGGCGGTTTCCTGTTCGCCTTGGCCGATTCGGCATTTGCTTTCGCCTGCAACAGTTACGACCAGGCCACTGTCGCCCAAGGCTGCAGCATCGACTACCTGGCCCCGGCACTGCCCGATGACGTGCTCACCGCCAGCGCCAGCGAGATCAGCCGCAGGGGCCGCACTGGCCTGTACCAGGTCAGCATCGAGAACCAGCGCGGTGAATTGCTGGCGATGTTCCATGGCAAATCCTACAAAGTGCGCGGCACTGTGCTGGCGCAGGAGACGCAAGATGACTGAACACACCCTGGCCGATGCCTTGATCATCGACGCCGTGCGCACCCCCATCGGCCGCTATGCCGGGGCCTTGAGCAGTGTGCGGGCCGATGACCTGGCGGCCATCCCGCTCAAGGCGCTGATCCGCCGCCACCCGCAACTGGACTGGAAAGCCATCGACGACGTGATCCTCGGTTGTGCCAACCAGGCTGGCGAGGACAACCGCAACGTGGCGCACATGGCCAGCCTGCTGGCCGGGCTGCCCATCGACGTGCCCGGCACCACCATCAACCGCCTGTGCGGCTCCGGCCTGGATGCCATCGGCAATGCTGCCCGCGCCCTGCGCTGCGGCGAAGCCGGGTTGATGCTGGCCGGTGGCGTGGAGTCGATGTCGCGTGCGCCGTTCGTCATGGGCAAGGCGGAGCAGGCGTTCGGCCGCGCGGCCGAGCTGTTCGACACCACCATCGGCTGGCGTTTCGTCAACCCATTGCTCAAGGCGGCCTTCGGCACCGATTCCATGCCGGAAACCGCCGAGAACGTTGCCCAGCAGTTCGGCATTTCCCGCGCCGACCAGGACGCGTTCGCCCTGCGCAGCCAGCACAAGGCCGCCGCGGCCCAAGCGCGTGGCCGCCTGGCACGGGAAATCGTGCCGGTCGAGGTCGCACAACGCAAAGGCCCGGCCAAAGTGGTCGAGCACGACGAGCACCCGCGTGGTGATACCACCCTGGAGCAACTGGCCAGGCTTGGCACCCCGTTCCGTGAAGGTGGCAGCGTCACCGCCGGCAATGCCTCCGGGGTCAACGACGGCGCCTGTGCGCTGTTGCTGGCCAGCGGCAGCGCCGCCCGTCGCCATGGCCTCAAGGCCCGAGGGCGCATCGTCGGCATGGCTGTGGCCGGGGTCGAACCGCGGCTGATGGGCATGGGGCCGGTACCGGCTACCCGCAAGGTCCTCGAGCTGACCGGGCTGTCGTTGGCCGACATGGATGTCATCGAACTCAACGAGGCCTTTGCTGCCCAGGGCCTGGCGGTGCTGCGCGAGCTGGGCCTGGCCGATGACGACAAGCGGGTCAACCCCAACGGCGGAGCCATCGCCCTGGGCCATCCGCTGGGCATGAGCGGCGCACGCCTGGTCACCACTGCCCTGCACGAGCTGGAGGAAAGCGCCGGGCGCTACGCCCTGTGCACCATGTGCATTGGCGTAGGGCAAGGCATCGCGATGGTCATCGAGCGCCTTTGAGCGGCTCCGACCATCGGCCCGTTACCGAACCGAATGCAGCCGTATATGCTGCGTCCATGACACTCACCGCGCACCTGCAACCGCTGTCGCGCGGCGTACAAGAACAATTCGAGTGAAGCCATGAACATGTACCATGATGCCGATCGTGCCCAGCTGGACCCGATGGAAACCGCCAGCGTCGACGCCCTGCGCCAGCACCAGCTGGAGCGCCTGCGCTGGAGCCTGAAGCACGCCTACGACAACGTGCCGCTGTACCGCCAGCGCTTTGCCGAGTGCGGCGCCCATCCTGATGATCTCGAGTGCCTCGAAGACCTGGCGAAGTTCCCCTTCACCGGCAAGAACGACCTGCGCGACAACTACCCCTACGGCATGTTCGCCGTGCCCCAGCAGGAGGTGGTGCGCTTGCACGCATCCAGCGGCACGACTGGCAAGCCGACGGTGGTCGGCTACACCCAGAACGACATCGATACCTGGGCCAACGTGGTGGCTCGCTCGATCCGCGCTGCTGGCGGGCGCAAAGGTGACAAGGTGCATGTGTCCTATGGCTATGGCCTGTTTACCGGCGGGCTAGGCGCACATTATGGTGCCGAGCGCCTGGGCTGCACGGTGATCCCCATGTCTGGCGGCCAGACCGAGAAGCAGGTGCAGCTGATCCGCGACTTCCAGCCCGACATCATCATGGTCACCCCGTCCTACATGCTCAACCTGGCCGACGAGATCGAGCGCCAGGGCATCGACCCGCACGCGCTCAAGCTGCGCCTGGGCATTTTTGGGGCCGAGCCCTGGACCGACGAGCTGCGTCGCTCGATCGAACAGCGCCTGGGCATCGACGCCCTCGACATCTATGGCCTGTCGGAAATCATGGGCCCGGGGGTGGCGATGGAATGCATCGAGACCAAGGACGGCCCGACCATCTGGGAAGACCACTTCTACCCCGAGATCATCGACCCGGCCACTGGCCAGGTGTTGCCAGATGGCGAGCTGGGCGAACTGGTATTCACCTCGCTGAGCAAGGAAGCGTTGCCCATGGTGCGCTACCGCACCCGTGACCTGACCCGGTTGTTGCCCGGCACCGCCCGGCCGATGCGGCGGATTGGCAAGATCACCGGTCGCAGCGATGACATGCTCATCATTCGCGGGGTCAATGTGTTCCCGACCCAGATCGAGGAGCAGGTGCTAAAAATAAAACAGCTTTCTGAGCTTTATGAGATTTATCTGTATCGAAACGGCAACTTGGACAGTGTCGAGGTGCATGTGGAACTGCGCGCGGAGTGCCAGCACCTCGATGACAGCCAGCGCAAGCTGTTGACCGGGGAGCTGACCAAGCAGATCAAGACCTATATCGGTATCAGCACCCAGGTGCGCCTGCAACCCTGCGGCACGCTCAAGCGTTCCGAGGGCAAGGCCTGCCACGTATTCGACAAACGGTTGGCCAGCTGATTCATTCAGCTGCCTGTTCGGCCCCGGCATCGTCCGGGGCTTTTTTTTGCCTGGGGTTTGCTGGGGGCGCTTGGCGCCCCGATCGCGACGCAAGGCCGCTCCTACAACAGATTGCGTTCCCGTGTAGGAGCGGCCTTGTGTCGCGAGAGGGCTGCAAAGCAGCCCCCCCCTCGGCCAGCAAAGCGATACATAAATCTTATTCGATACACACAAATATCTTTGACGTTGAGTTTTGTATCGCTTACAAATGACTCATGCCTTAGCAGGAGTCGCAGCACATGTACGCACAGCTAGTGGAAACCGGAGTCAAGCGCGTCAAGTCGCTGGAAGAGATGTCGCCCGAAGAGCGCAACTTCCAGGAAAAGATCGACGCCGAAATCAAGATCGAAGCCAAGAACTGGATGCCCGAGGCCTACCGCCAGACCCTGATCCGGCAGATCTCCCAGCACGCCCATTCGGAAATTGTCGGCATGCTCCCCGAAGGCAACTGGGTGACCCGCGCCCCCAGCCTCAAGCGCAAGCTGCAACTGATGGCCAAGATCCAGGACGAAGCCGGCCACGGCCTGTACCTGTACAGCGCCATGGAAACCCTGGGCGCCGACCGCGACGAAGAAGTCGCCAAGCTGCACAGCGGCAAGGCCAAGTATTCGAGCATCTTCAACTACCCCACCCTCAGCTGGGCCGACATGGGCGCGGTGGGCTGGCTGGTGGATGGCGCCGCCATCGTCAACCAGGTGGTACTGCAGCGCACCTCCTATGGCCCTTATTCGCGCGCCATGATTCGCATCTGCAAGGAAGAGAGCTTCCACCAGCGCCAGGGCTACGAAATGCTCCTGACCATGATGCGCCACGGCACCCAGGCCCAGCGCGACATGGTCCAGGACGCCATCAACCGCCTGTGGTGGCCGGCGCTGATGATGTTTGGCCCCAGCGACGAACATTCCCCCAACAGCGCCCAGTCCATGGCCTGGAAAATCAAGCGCCAGACCAACGACGAGCTGCGTCAGCGCTTCATCGACCAGACCGTGCCGCAGCTCGAGCTGCTCGGCTGTACCGCCCCAGACCCCGAGCTGAAGTGGAACGCCGAACGCGGCCACTACGACTTCGGCGAGATCCAGTGGGACGAATTCTACGAAGTGATCAAGGGCAATGGCCCATGCAACCAGGAACGTATCGCCACCCGGCGCAAGGCTATCGAGGACGGCGCCTGGGTACGCGAGGCGGCGGTGGCCTACGCACGCAAGCAACAGAACAAGAACGCCGCCTGAGCGGCGATTGATGCGGAGATCGAAAATGTCTGTCTGGACCCTCTACGAAGTGTTCGTGCGCAGCAAGCACGGCCTTAACCACAAGCATGTCGGCAGCGTGCACGCGGCCGATGCGGCCATGGCCATCGAGAACGCCCGCGAGCTGTATACCCGCCGCAGCGAAGGCGTAAGCCTGTGGGTGGTACCTTCGGCCCTGATCACCGCCTCCTCCCCCGACGACAGAGACCCGCTGTTCGCCCCGGCGGACGACAAGGTCTATCGCCATGCCAGCTTCTACGAACTGCCCGACGAAGTCGGGCACATGTGAGGTTGGCCATGCACAAGCACGACCTGATCCCCTATCTGCTGCTGCTCGGCGACAGTGCCCTGGTGCAGGGCCAACGCCTTTGTGAATGGTGTGGCCGGGCCCCGGCCCTGGAAGAAGAACTGGCCTTGATGAACGTGGGCCTCGACCTGGTCGGCCAGGCGCGTAACTGGCTGGAGTACGCCGCCGAGCTGCTGGCCGACGGCCGCGATGCTGACGCCCTGGCCTTCCGCCGCGACGAGCGGGCCTACCGCAATCTGCTGCTGGTCGAGCAACCCAATGGCGATTTCGCCGTGACCATGACCAAGCAGTTCCTTTACGACGCCTGGCATCTCGCCATGCTGCAGGGCCTGGTCGGTTCCGCTGACGAGCGTATTGCCGGCATCGCTGGCAAAGCCTTGAAAGAAGTCACCTACCACCTGCGCCGTTCCAGCGAATGGGTACAGCGCCTGGGCGGCGGCACCGAAGAAAGCCGCCAGCGCATGCTTGCCGCCATCCCGGCCCTGTGGCGCTTCACCGTGGAACTCACCGCCGGCAGCGACAACGAGGCACAACTGGCGCAAGCGGGCATCGCCGCCGACCCGGCCAGCGTTGGCGCGGCCTGGCGGCAACAGGTTTGCGAGGTGTTCAGCGCGGTCGATCTGCCGCTGCCCAAGGCCGCCAGCCACTTCTACCTGGACGGCCGCAAAGGCCTGCACACCGAGCACCTGGGCCTGCTGCTGGCCGAGATGCAGTGCCTGCCGAGGGCTTACCCCGATGCAACCTGGTGAGCTGATTGCCGGCGACCGTGGCGCCCGCGCGCCACGCGGTGACGACCTGGCTCGTGCCTGGGCGGTGCTGGCCCAGGTCATGGACCCGGAAGTGCCGGTGGTCAGCGTGGTCGACCTGGGCATCGTGCGCGACCTCGGTTGGCGGGCCGGCCATCTGCACCTGGTGGTCACGCCGACCTACTCCGGTTGCCCGGCCACCGAGGTGATCGAGACGGATATCCGCCTGGCGCTGGAACGGGCTGGTTTCCCGGCGCCCGAACTGGAGCGCCGGCTGACGCCGGCCTGGACCACCGACTGGATCAGCGAACTGGGCCGCGAACGCCTGCGTAGCTATGGCATTGCCCCGCCACAAGGCAGTAGCAGCAAGCGCAGCCTGCTCGGCGAGGCGCCCCAGGTGTGCTGCCCGCAGTGCGGCAGCGCGCAGAGCGAATTGCTCAGCCAGTTCGGCTCCACTGCTTGCAAGGCGCTGTACCGCTGCCGCGAGTGCCTGGAGCCGTTCGATTATTTCAAATGCATTTGAGCCGTGGAGAACGCCATGAGCCTGTTTCACAGCCTGACCATCAAGCAGGTGCGCAACGAGACCCGCGATGCGGTATCGATAGCCTTCGACGTGCCTGAACACCTGCGCGATGCGTTCCGCTTCACCCAAGGCCAGTACCTGGTCATGCGTACCCAGCTGGACAACGAAGAAGTCCGCCGCTCCTACTCCATCTGCAGCGCGGTACAGGACGGCGAACTGCGCGTGGCGGTCAAGCGCGTGCCAGGCGGGCGCTTCTCGGCGTTCGCCAATGACGTGCTCAAGGCCGGCCAGCGCCTGGACGTGATGCCGCCGTCAGGCAGTTTCTTCGTGCCGCTGGACCCAGCCCGCCAGGGCAACTACCTGGCGGTGGCCGCCGGCAGCGGCATTACCCCGATCCTGTCGATCATCGCCACCACCCTGGCCAGCGAACCGCACAGCCGCTTCACCCTGCTGTACGGCAACCGCTCCAGTTCCGCGGCGCTGTTCCGCGACAAGCTCGAAGACCTGAAGAACCGTTACCTCGAGCGCCTGAACCTGATTTTCGTGTTCAGCCGCGAACAACAGGATGTTGACCTGTACAACGGCCGCATCGATGCCGACAAGTGCGGCCAGTTGTTCTCGCGCTGGCTGGACGTTGCCAGCCTGGACGCGGCATTCATCTGCGGCCCGCAGGCGATGACCGAGACGGTGCGCGACAGCCTGCAGGCCAATGGCCTGGCCAAGGACCGTATCCATTTCGAGCTGTTCGCCGCAGCCGGCAGCGAAGCCCGACGCGAGGCCCGCGAAGCGGCGCGCCAGGTGGACTCGGCACTCAGCCACATCACGGTCATCAGCGATGGCCGGGCCCTCACCTTCGACCTGCCACGCAATACCCAGAACGTGCTGGACGCCGGCAATGCCATCGGCGCCGAGCTGCCGTACTCGTGCAAGGCCGGCGTGTGCTCGACCTGCAAGTGCCGGGTAATCGAGGGCGAGGTGGAGATGGACAGCAACCATGCCCTGGAGGATTACGAAGTGGCGGCCGGGTACGTGCTGTCGTGCCAGACCTACCCGCTGAGCGACAAGGTAGTGCTCGACTTCGACCAGCTGTAGGCCCAAGCCCCTGGCTGCTGACGCGGTTTGTGCAGGAGCGGCCTTGTGTCGCGAAAGGGCTGCAACGCGGCCCCAGGATCCTGGCCCTGATCATGGATTACCGGGGCTGCTGCGCAGCCCTTTCGCGACACAAGGCCGCTCCTGCAAAAGGCCGCTCCAACAACAATGCAACACCCGCGTGACCTCAACAAAACAATTACAACACCCAGAGATCGCAACCCATGACCCCCGAACGCATCGAAAGCATCACCAACCACCCCGACTTCCAGCACCTGGTGCGGCGCAAACGCCGCCTCAATGGCGGCCTGACCCTGGCCATGCTGGTGACCTACTACGGCTTCGTCCTGCTGGTGGCATTTTCGCCCAGTACCCTCGGCCAGTCCCTCAGCGGTGGCGTGACCACTGTCGGCATGCTGGTTGGCGTGCTGATGGTGCTGTTGTCCTTCGCCCTGACCGGCATCTACGTGCATCGCGCCAACAACGTGCTCGACCCGCTCAATGACAAGGTCAAGCAGGAGTGTGCGCAATGAACTGGACCGCCATCTCGATGTTCATGGTGTTCGTCTGCTTCACCCTGCTGGTCACCCGCTGGGCGGCCCTGCGCACCCGCTCGGCCAGCGACTTCTACACTGCCGGCGGGGGCCTGAGCGGCATGCAGAACGGCCTGGCGATCGCCGGCGACATGATCAGCGCCGCCTCGTTCCTGGGCATTTCGGCGATGATGTTCATGAACGGCTACGACGGCCTGCTATACGCGCTGGGCGTGCTCGCCGGCTGGCCGATCATCCTGTTCCTGATCGCCGAACGCCTGCGCAACCTGGGCAAGTACACCTTCGCCGACGTGGTCAGCTACCGCCTGGCACAGACCCCGGTGCGCCTCACCTCGGCGTTCGGCACCCTGGTGGTGGCGCTGATGTACCTGGTGGCGCAGATGGTCGGCGCCGGCAAGCTGATCGAACTGCTGTTCGGCATCAGCTACCTGTATGCGGTAATGCTGGTCGGCGTGCTGATGGTCGCCTACGTCACCTTTGGTGGCATGCTCGCCACCACCTGGGTGCAGATCATCAAGGCGGTGATGCTGCTGTCGGGCACCAGCTTCATGGCATTCATGGTGCTCAGGCACTTCGGCTTCAGCACCGAGGCGATGTTCGCCAGTGCCGTGGCCGTGCATGCCAAGGGCCAGGCGATCATGGCCCCTGGTGGCTTGCTGTCGAACCCGGTGGATGCCATTTCGCTGGGGCTGGGCATGATGTTCGGCACGGCCGGCCTGCCGCATATCCTGATGCGCTTCTTTACCGTCAGCGATGCCAAGGAAGCGCGCAAGAGTGTGTTCTATGCCACCGGCTTCATCGGCTATTTCTACCTGCTGCTGATCGTCATCGGCTTTGGCGCCATCGTCATGGTCGGCACCGAACCGTCCTACCGCGATGCCACTGGCGCGATCATCGGCGGCGGCAACATGGTCGCCGTGCACCTGGCCCAGGCAGTGGGTGGCAACCTGTTCCTCGGTTTCATCTCCGCCGTGGCCTTTGCCACCATCCTTGCCGTGGTGGCCGGCCTGGCGTTGTCCGGGGCGTCGGCCGTATCCCACGACCTGTATGCCTGCGTGATGCGCCAGGGCAAGGCCAGCGAGCAGGAGGAAATGCGCGTGTCGCGGATCGCCACCCTGCTGATCGGTTTGCTGGCGGTGATCCTCGGCCTGCTGTTCGAGTCGCAGAACATCGCCTTCCTTTCCGGCCTGGTGTTGGCGGTGGCGGCCTCGGTCAACTTCCCGGTACTGCTGCTTTCGATGTTCTGGAAAGGCCTGACCACCCGTGGCGCGGTGTGCGGCAGCATGGCCGGGCTGGTCTCGGCGGTGCTGCTGGTAGTGCTGGGCCCGGCAGTGTGGGTCAACGTGCTGCATCACGAAAAGGCCCTGTTCCCCTACAGCAACCCCGCGCTGTTCTCCATGAGCCTGGCGTTCCTCGGCGCCTGGGCGTTCTCGGTCACCGACCATTCCGCACGCGCCAGCCAGGAGCGTGGCCGCTACCTGGCGCAGTTCATCCGCTCCATGACCGGTATCGGCGCTGCCGGCGCCAGCAAGCACTGACTCCAGGGAAGAACAACCATGTCGGGTAAAACAACAACAATGAACCGTACACACTTCATGTCGGCCGCCTGGCTGGCCACCCTGGCCCTGCCGCTGCCGGCAATGGCCGACTTCGTCGGTGACAGCCACGCCCGGCTGGAGCTGCGCAACCACTACCTCAACCGCGACTTCCGCCAGAGCAACGCGGCGCAGGCCAAGGCCGAGGAATGGGGCCAGGGCTTCACCGCCAAGCTGGAATCGGGCTTCACCGAGGGCACGCTCGGCTTTGGCGTCGATGCCATGGGCCAACTGGGTATCAAGCTCGACTCCAGCCGCGACCGCCGCAACACTGGCCTGCTGCCCTTTGGCCCGAACAGCCATGAGCCGGTCGACGACTACAGTGAACTGGGCCTGACTGGCAAACTGCGGCTGGCCAAGAGCACCCTGCGCCTGGGCACCCTGCAACCGATCCTGCCAGTGGTGGTGTACAACGACACCCGCCTGCTGGCCTCCACCTTCCAGGGCGGCCTGCTGACCAGCCAGGACCTCGCCGGCCTGACCTTCAATGCCGGCCGCCTGAGCAAGGCCAACCTGCGTGATTCCTCGGGCCGCGATGACATTGGCTATGGCGCCGCCAGCAGCGACCACCTGGACTTTGGCGGTGGCAGCTATGCCATCACCGCTCAAACCAGCGTCAGCTACTACTACGCCAAGCTCGAGGACATCTACCGCCAGCAGTTCATCGGCATGGTCGATACCCGCCCGCTGGGCGAAGGCCTGAGCCTGCGCACCGACCTGCGCTATTTCGATAGCCGCGAAGACGGCGCCGAACGTGCCGGCACCATCGATAACCGCAACTTCAACGCCATGTTCACCCTCGGTGTGCGGGCCCACAAGTTCACCGCCACCTGGCAACAGATGTCCGGTGACAGCGCGTTCCCGTTCGTCAACGGCGGCGACCCGTTCACCGTCAACCTGGTGACCTACAACACCTTCACCCGCGCCGGCCTGGACTCCTGGCAGCTGCGCTACGACTACGACTTCGTCGCCATGGGCATTCCCGGCCTGAGCTTCATGACCCGCTACACCGACGGCCGCCACGCCGAAACCGCCACGCTCAGCAACGGCCGTGAGCGCGAGCGTGACACCGACATCACCTACGTCATCCAGAGCGGCCCGTTCAAGGACGTCAGCCTGCGCTGGCGCAACGTCACCTTCCGCTCCGGCAATGGCCTGACCAACGCCGTGGACGAAAACCGCCTGATCATCGGCTACACCCTGGCGCTGTGGTAACAGCGCCCCTTACCTCTGAACAGCATGGAGAACAGCATGTCTGCCGCCCCTACCCTGCAAAGCTTCATCGCCGGCCGCTGGCTCGGCCAGCACGGCGCCCAGGCCTTGCGCAGCGCCCTCGACGGCCACGTGCTTGCCTATAGCCATGAAGAACGCCCGGACTTCGCCGAGGCGGTGGATTTCGCCCGGGCGCGAGGCCTGGCCAGCCTGATGGCCATGGACTTCCAGCAACGCGCCGCGCGCCTGAAAGCCCTCGCCCTGTACCTGGCCGAACGCAAGGAGCAGCTCTACGCCCTGTCCCACCACAGCGGCGCCACCCGCGCTGACAGCTGGATCGACATCGAAGGTGGCAATGCCACGCTGTTCTCGTACGCCGGCATCGGCAGCCGCGAATTACCCTCGGGCAACCTGGTGCACGAAGGCCCGGCCATGCCGTTGGGCAAGCAAGGCCACTTCGCCGGCAGCCATATCCTGGTGCCGCGCGCCGGCGTGGCGGTGCACATCAACGCCTTCAACTTCCCCATCTGGGGCATGCTGGAGAAATTCGCCCCGACCTTCCTGGCCGGCATGCCCTGCATCGTCAAGCCGGCGACCTCGACCAGCTACCTGACCGAGGCCGTGGTGCGCCTGATGCACGCCTCCGGCCTGCTGCCGGAAGGCAGCCTGCAACTGGTAATCGGCAGTACTGGCGACCTGCTCGACCGCCTGCAGGGCCAGGACGTGGTGACCTTCACCGGTTCTGCCGACACCGCCGCCAAGCTGCGCGTCACGCCGAACCTGGTGCGCAATTCGGTGCCGTTCAGCGCCGAAGCCGACTCGTTGAACTGCGCCATCCTCGGTCCGGACGTGACCCCGGACAGCGAGGAATTCGAGCTGTACATCAAGGAAGTAGTGCGCGAAATGACCACCAAGGCCGGGCAGAAATGCACCGCCATCCGCCGCGCCATCGTCCCGGCCAAGCACATCGATGCGGTTGCCACGCGGCTGCGCGAGCGCCTCGCCAAGGTGGTGGTCGGCGACCCTTCGCTGGAAGGCGTGCGCATGGGCGCCCTGGCCTCTCATGACCAGCAGCACGACGTGGCCGAGCGCGTGCGCAGCCTGTTGCACAGTTGCGACCAGCTGTTCGGCGCCAGTGACGGCTTTGCGCCGCGTGGCGAAGGCGTGGCCGAAGGTGCGTTCTTCGCCCCGACCCTGCTGCAGGCGCGCGACCCGCATGCCGAGGGTGGTGCCCATGATATCGAAGCGTTCGGCCCGGTCAGCACCCTGATGGCCTATGACGACCTCGACGAAGCCCTGGTGCTGGCCGCCCGTGGCAAAGGCAGCCTGGTGGCCACCCTGGTCACCGCCGAGCGCAGCATCGCCGCCAAGGCCATCCCGGCCGCCGCTGCCTGGCATGGCCGGCTGCTGGTGCTCGACCGCGAAGCGGCCAAGGAGTCCACCGGCCACGGCTCGCCATTGCCGCAACTCAAGCACGGTGGCCCGGGCCGCGCTGGCGGTGGCGAAGAGCTGGGTGGCCTGCGTGCGGTCAAGCACTACCTGCAGCGCGCGGCGGTGCAGGGATCGCCGAGCATGCTCACAGCGGTTACCGGCGAGTACGTGCGCGGTGGCGCAGTGATCGAAAGCGAAGTGCACCCGTTCCGCCGTTACTTCGAGCAACTGCGCATCGGCGAATCGCTGCTCACCCACCGCCGCACCGTGACCGAAGCCGATCTGGTCAACTTCGGCTGCCTGTCGGGCGACCACTTCTACATGCATTTCGACGAAATCGCCGCCAGGGAGTCGCAGTTCGGCAAACGTATCGCCCATGGTTACTTCGTGTTGTCGGCGGCTGCCGGGCTGTTCGTGTCGCCGGGTGCAGGGCCGGTATTGGCCAACTACGGCCTGGATACCCTGCGCTTCATCAACCCGGTGGGCATCGGCGATACCATCCAGGCGCGGCTGACCTGCAAGCGCAAGATCGACCAGGGCAAGACCAGCCCGCTGGGGCAACCGCAAGGCGTGGTGGCGTGGGACGTGGAGGTGACCAATCAGCTGGGCGAGCTGGTGGCGAGCTACGACATTCTGACCCTGGTGTTGAAACAACCGGCAGCATGAGCGCTGCCACTGGTCGGCATCTGCCTGGATGCGAATGATCGTCCCCCGCGTCATCGGGTTCTGATGGCATGAGGGGTGGTCAATGGCTTCGCCTCTCACTCCTGTGTTGGCCCGCCGGCCTGGCGGGCCTTTTTTACCGAAACGGAGGCCAAGGGCATGAACGACAAGCAGTGGCTAGGCGGCGGGAATGTACAGGATGACTGGCCGGAACTGGAGCCGGACGGGCGCAATGACAAAGTGGACGATCCCGATACCGACCCCAATCTGACGGATGATGAGCCGAACCGGCCTGGGGTTCCTGCCAGCGATCCCGAATCCGGGGCATGAGCGGTCGGTGTATCGGCGAGCCGGTTTCAGGCGGTGGTGACAGGGTCTTCCAGCGACTGGCCAGGCTTGCTGCCGGAGGCGCGCCAGCTCACCTCGGTCACCCCATAGCGCTCGGCCATCGGCTTGCTTACCTTGCGGATCTTTTCGCGGCCGAACTTGGGGATGATGCCGATACCGGCGTCGCAGCTGGCCCAATGCCAGGCTTCGGCATTGTCCATGCGTTCCAGGCGGATGATGAAGCTGCGCGGCTTGCCGTGTAACCGATAGTCGATGATGTACAACTGCGGATTAGGCATCGCGTGGCCCTCCTCTTTTCCATGGATGACTTCGTGTTGAGTCGAGCGCGCCGCGAAGATTCAAAAAGATTGTGAAACGCTTCGCAACAAAGGTGGCCCAGCGCAATGCGCGCCGGGCCACCGCCGCTGTTGCCAGCCGCTGCGTTACTGGTTGCGGCCGCCGCCGTGGCTGTTCTGGCCACCTTTGCGGCCTGCTTCCGAGGCGCGTTCGCGGTCATTGGCGAAATTGCCGCCGGAGGCCTGGCCACCTTTCTGCCCGGCGCGGGACGCTTTTTCGCGGTCGTTGGCGAAATTGCCCGGGTTGGTTTCCTTGGTGCCGCCACGTTGGCTGGTTTGATCTTGATCGCGAGCCATGTCGTTTCTCCTTGCGGTTGGAATGGTAGTCACGGTCGCATACCGTGCCCTTACTCCGAACCCAGGCGGCGCCGGGCGCTCATTCCAATGCGTGGTTTGTGGACGAGTGGCGCCAAATGACTGGCAGGTCGCAAATTGGTGCACTGCCTTTTGGCACTCTGTCCAACCCCTCGCGATTGCCGCGCCAGCCTGCCTATAATGGCCTTTCACAAGCCCGGCGATGCGTCGATGGGCCGTCTGTCAGGTCTGTACAAGGCACCGCCATGAAGTCGTCTGCTAACCAGCCCGCCTCGCCGCAAAACCCCAACCTGAGCCCTAGCCATCTGGACTTCCCCGTGGTCGGCATAGGCGCCTCGGCAGGTGGCCTCGAGGCCTTGTGCACGTTGTTCCGGCAAATGCCGGCCGATTCTGGCATGGCCTTCGTCATCGTCCTGCACCTGTCGCCCGACCACCAGAGTGTGGCGGACCGCATCATCCAGGAAACCACCGCGATGCCGGTGCGCCAGGTGACCGAGCCAGTGCCGATCGAGCGCAACCATGTGTATGTGATATCGCCCGCCAACCGCTTGTCGACCAATGACGGTTACCTGCGGGTGACCCCAGCCAACCGGCGGCGCGGCGACCACGTGGCCATCGACCTGTTCTTTCGCGACCTGGCTGACGTGCACAAGGACCATGCCTTTTGCGTGGTGCTGTCCGGTAGCGGTGCCGACGGCGCGGTCGGGCTCTCGCGCATCAAGGAGCAAGGCGGCGTCACGCTGGTGCAGGCGCCCGATGACGCGCAGTACGACAGCATGCCCCGCGCGGCCATAGACACCGGTATGGTCGATATCGTCCTGCCGGCTGCGGAAATCCCCCAGAAACTGCTGGAGCTCTGGCAGAACGCCAGCCAGGTAAAGCTGCCGCGGATCGATGACGATACCCTGCCACCCGCGCTGGGCAGCCGCGCAGGCGACCCGCAGGCCTCCGAGCCGCTGCTGGAGGAGATTCTCCTGCAGCTGCGCAGTGTCACCGGGCATGACTTCCAGCATTACAAGCGCGCCACCGTGCTCCGGCGCATCGAGCGCCGGCTGCACGTGACCGGGCAGGCCGACCTTGGCGCCTACCTGCGCTACCTGGAAGACCAACGCGAAGAGGCCACGGCCTTGTTGGCCGACATGCTGATCGGTGTCACCAACTTCTTCCGTGACCGCGAGGCCTTCGAGGCGCTGGAACGCCATGTGCTGCCGCAGCTGGTCAGCGAGCCCGAGCCAACCGAGGGCGCTGGCGAAATACGCATCTGGTCGGCGGGCTGCTCCACTGGCGAAGAAGCCTACAGCCTGGCCATGCTCGCCTGCGAGCAACTGGCCGTGGAACAGCGCGCCAGCCAGGTCCAGGTGTTTGCCACCGACCTCGATGAGCGTGCCATCAGCATTGCCCGGGGTGGTTCGTATCCGGAGGCGATCGTCACCGACGTGCCACCCTCGCGGCTGCGCCAGTTCTTCGTCAAGGAAGACCAGCACTACCGGGTACGCAAGGAAATTCGCGAGAAAGTCCTGTTCGCCCGGCACAACCTGCTGTCCGACCCGCCGTTCTCGCAGATCGGCCTGATCGTCTGCCGCAACCTGCTGATCTACCTCGACCGCGAGATCCAGCAGGACATTCTGCAGATGTTCCATTTCGCCTTGCGGCCCGGGGGGTTCCTGTTCCTGGGCTCAGCCGAGTCTGCCGACCTGGCCAGTGAACTGTTCGCCGTGGTCGACAAGCGCAACCGTATCTACCGAGCCCGCGACGTCAGCACGTTGGGCCGCCGCTCGGGCCGCCAGTTGCCGGGGCCGGACCTCACCAGCCCGCCCCAGGTCGCACGCGGGCAGGACAAGCCCGGGCGCAAACCCGTCTACGCCGAAGTGCACCACCGGGCCTTGGCGCGCCGGAACCCGCCCAGCCTGATCATCGACGGCGAAGGTACGATCCTGCACCTGAGCGAGGGCGTTGGCCGCTTCATGCAACTGGCCGGCGGTGAACTCAGCCGTAACCTGTTGAGCCTGGTGCTGCCGAGCTTGCGCCTGGCCCTGCGCAGCACCTTGTTCCAGGCCCGCCAGGGTACCGAGGCGGTGACCTCGCGGCCGGTGGAACTGGGCGAAGGTGGCGACCGGGTGCAGGTGGAAATCACCGTGCAGCCGCACAAGGACGAAGTGAGCGCTGGCGAATACCTGCTGGTGGTTTTCGAAGAGCGTGCAGCCGGCCCGTCGTTGCCCATCGCCGAGTCGCTTCGCCAGACCGACAGCATGGTGTTGCACAACCTTGAGCGCGAGCTGCAGCGCACTCGCCTGCAATTGCAGGAAACCATCGAACAATGGGAAATCTCCAGCCAGGAACTGACCGCCTCCAATGAAGAAATGCAGGCCATCAACGAAGAACTGCGCTCCGCCAGCGAAGAGCTGGGCACCAGCAAGGAAGAGCTGCAGTCGATCAACGAGGAATTGCTGACGGTCAACTTCGAGCTGAAGAACAAGGTCGAGGAAACCGACAAGGTCAATGATTACCTCAGCAACCTGATCGCCAGTACCGATATCGCCACGGTGTTCGTCGACCGCAACCTGCATATCCGCTGGTTCACCCCGCGCGCCACCGACTTGTTCAACATGCTGCCGGTCGACACCGGCCGCTCGTTGCTCGATATCACCCACCGGCTCGACTACCCGGCGCTGGCCGAGGATGCCCGCACCGTGGCCCAGGGCGAACACATCATCGAACGCGAGGTCGGCGGCCACGACCAACGCTGGTACCTGGCGCGGTTGCTGCCGTACCGCTCGAGCGAGCAGGACAGCGATGGCACGGTGCTGACCTTCATCGACATCAGCAAGAGCCGGGCGGCGGAGGAACGCGTGCGCCTGGGTGAGGAGCGCATGCGCGTGGTGGCCGAAAGCACCCACGATTTCGCCATCATCCTGCTCGACGAACAGGGCCTGATTACCGACTGGAACACCGGCGCCAGCCTGATGTTCGGCCACAGCAAGGCGGATGTGCTGGGCCAGCATTACCGCTTGATCTTCACCGAAGAGGACCGTGCGCGCGGCGTTCCCGAACAGGAACTGCATGCCGCCCGGGTCAATGAGCGCGACCAGGACGAGCGCTGGCATGTGCGCAAGGATGGCAGCCGCTTCTACTCCAGCGGCGAGATATCCCAGCTCAAGGGCAGCACCCTGCGCGGCTTCGTGAAGATCGCCCGCGACCTCACGGGGCATAAGCGCCGGCAGGACGAGCAGAGCAAGCAACTGGCCGAGTCGCAGAGCAGCAGCCACATGAAGGACGAGTTTTTCGCCATCATGTCCCACGAACTCAAGCACCCGCTCAACCTGATCCAGCTCAATGCGGAAATCCTCCGGCGCTTGCCGACCATCGCCCACAGCGCAGCGGCGAGCAAGGCTGTGGCGAGCATCCGCGAGGCGGTCAACAGCCAGGCGCGAATCATCGACGACTTGCTCGATGTCGCCCGTATTCGTACCGGCAAGCTGAAGCTCAAGACCGAAGCGGTGGATATCCGCGCCATCCTGCAGGGCATCCATGCACTGGTGCAGAGTGAACAACCTGCCTGCAATGTGCTGCTGGAGCTGCCGGCTGACGGCTTGCCGTTGATTATCGAAGGCGACAGCACGCGGCTGGAACAGGTGGTCTGGAACCTGCTGAACAACGCGCTCAAGTTCAGCCCGCCGGGTGGCCTTGTCCGCTTGGTATTGAGCCATGACGAAGCGCAGGTATGGCTGCGCGTCATTGACCATGGGGTTGGCCTGACAGCAGATAGCCTGGAGCACATTTTCGACCTGTTCAGCCAGGCCGCACCGCAAGTGGGCAACCATCCGCGCGAAGGCCTGGGTATTGGCCTGTCGCTGGTTCGCCAGTTGGTCGAAGCCCATGGTGGTAGCGTAAGTGTTGATTCGGCAGGCATCGGCCAGGGCTGCACCTTCACCGTCAGCCTGCCCTGCTCGGACAGCGGTCAGCGCCCCGCCGTGGCGCCAGCGGATGCGACAGCCGATGGCCGCTTGAGCGGCATCCGGGTGCTGTTGGTCGACGATTCGCCAGATGTACTGGAAGTGATGCAGCAGCTGCTGGAAATGGAATGCGCCGAGGTCAGTGCGTTCAGCGACCCTCGCCAAGCGCTGGAAGCGGCGGCGGCCGCCAGCTACGACATCATTTTGTCTGACATCGGCATGCCGGTGATGGACGGCCACGCCCTGATCAAGGCCTTGCGTGGCCTGAGCCACTTGCAGCACACCCCGGCGATCGCCTTGACCGGCTACGGTGCCAGCGCCGACCAGCACAAGTCACGCCAGTCGGGCTTCGACCGGCATTTGAACAAGCCGGTCGGTTACGACGAACTGGTCGAGGCGATCGAGGCCCTGTACGGGTCCGTGCCCTACTGACCACCCATCTTGTTCTGCGCATATAAACACAACGTTGATTGCGCGCCTGGTGACTAATTCCGTATAGGAATAGCGTCACCAGGAGGTCGCATGAAACCGGTCAAAGCACGCGCAACCGTTATCTGCCGTCACGCCAAGCACGCCCATAAATGGCTCTGGGTCAGAAAACCCAAAGCCCCGTGGACCCTGCCAGGCGGCAAAGTCGAGCCCGGCGAAACGCCACTGCAGGCGGCCGAGCGTGAGCTGCTTGAGGAGACTGGCTTGCAAGCCGAAACAATGACCTTGTTGATGCGCCACGAAACCCCGGAGCGCATGCATTACGTCTTCGAAGCCGAATTCGCCGACGCGCCCCAGCCCACCGCCCAGCACGAAATTGCCGACTGCTGCTTCGCCCATATCGACCGGGTGCCGATGCTCAAGGATGACATCAAGCTGCTGATCCGCTCGCTGCTGGCCTGTGACCAAGCCACAGCCGCTTCCATTCGCTAGCGCTGGCACCGGCGCAGCCGGTGCCGTTGTTCAGGCCGTGGCCTAGTCAGGCGTGCACGCTCCACTGGCAGGCATCGGCTTCGGTCGGCAGTTCGTCTATGGCGTGGATCATGCCGCTCTCCAGCGCCTCGCGCGGGCCCAGAATGCGTGGATAGGCCATCAGGTAGCGCGGCACGTCCAGCACCTCGCTGCTGCCCTCGGTCCGCTCGGCGACAATCTGCGCGTACAGGCGCAAGTCGTAATCCAGGCTCATGGCGTATTCGGCCATGCGCGAATGGTCCACCGAGCCGTGCAGGGTCCAGTGGAACGGGTGAAACAGGAACTTGCTGTGGGCACAGGCAGTGCGGTGCTCGCCGGCCAGGAACAGAATGTTGCCCATCGACTCCACGGTCCCCAGGTTGTGCGTGTGCAGCGGGATCGGCAGCCCGCGCAGGAAGTTGTACAGGGTGAAGCCATAGCTGCATTCACCCCCCATGGTGGCAATGTTCAGCTGCAGCAGCTCGGCGCCCTGTTGCAGGGCTTTGGCACAGGTGCCGATGAGGTTGCCACAGGTGGAGGAATTGATCGGGCCGGTAAAGTGGATGATGTGTCTGGGCATGCTTGCCTCCAGGAGTCAGCGGTGTTCATTCCAGTGAAATGGGCAGGCCTTCACTCTGCGGGTGGGTCATGTCGCCCCTGGCGACCCTCCTCGCGCTCGCCCATGCGTTGGTACTGCTTGCGCAGCGCATGCAGTTCGGCAGGGTCCATGTCTTCCAGGTCGAGCAGTGCCTTGTGCGCGCGTCTGGTCGTGCGCAGCAGTTCGTCGATCTTGATGTGCAGTTCGTCGTTGTCGCGGTTTTGCGTGTTCTGGATGAGGAACACCATCAGGAACGTGATGATGGTGGTCGAGGTGTTGATCACCAGTTGCCAGGTGTCGTTGTAATCGAACAACGGCCCGGTCAAGGCCCAGGCCATTATCAGCAACAGGGCAATGGCGAAGCTCAGCGGGCGGCCGGTCCAGTTCGCCAGCCATTGCGCGAAACGGTCGAATTTCATGGCATCGCTCCTCACCGTAACCACAGCTGGGGCAGCGTTCACTGCCCTCAGGCTGCTAAAGGGTGGAATCGTTGCTGGCGGCAAAGTTCAATCCGGCGCCGCCTGCACCGTCGATCAATCCTGCTTGAACCCTCGCGCGGCTGCACCGGTCGCAACTGATGAACCGGTGCAACAAGCAATTAGGAGGCAGCGTGAGCGAAGTGCGCATTGGCATTTCAGGATGGCGCTACGGCCCCTGGCGCAAGGACTTCTACCCCAAGGGCTTACCCCAGGACGACGAGCTGGCGTTTGCTTCACGGGCAGTGAATACCATCGAGATCAATGGGTCGTTCTATAGCTTGCAGACACCAGAGCGCTATCGCAGCTGGGCTCAGGCGACCCCGGAAGATTTCGTCTTCTCGGTCAAGGCACCGCGCTACATCACCCATATACGGCGCCTGAAGAATATCGAACAGCCGCTGGCCAACTTCTTTGCATCCGGCCCTCTGCTGCTCGGGGACAAGCTGGGGCCGTTCCTGTGGCAGTTCCCGCCCAGCATGAAGTTCGATGAAGCGCTGTTCGAGGCGTTTCTCGAACGGCTGCCGCACGACCGCGCCGCTGCGCGTCGGTGTGCCGAAGGATGCGCCGAGCGCCTGCAAGGCAACGGCGGCACCGCCATCGAGGGCAACCGGCGCCTGCGCCATGCGGTGGAAATACGCCATGAGAGCTTCCTCTGCGAGGCCTTCGTGCACCTGCTGCGCAAGCATCAGGTGGCGCTGGTGGTGGCCGACAGTGCCGGTAAATGGCCCTACGTGGAAGACGTGACTGCCGACTTCGTCTACATGCGCCTGCATGGCGACGTCGAGTTGTACAGCAGCGGTTATACGTCACGCGCGTTGCGCCGCTGGAAAGAGCGCATCGTGCACTGGAGCGAAGGCCGCCAGGCCGAGGACGCCGAGCTGATCGTGCCCGGGCCGCCGCCAAGCCAGCGGCCGCGTGACGTCTATTGCTATTTCGACAATGACCAGAAAGTACACGCCCCCTATGACGCCCGACGCCTGCTGGAAAAGCTCCATCTGGATCACCACCTGATGACTGAACCCGGCGTGGAACCCGAGGTGGACCTGTGAACAAGACCTTGCCCACCCCCCGTTGCATCATCGACAAGATCACCGCCGTGCATCGGCTGAACGTGCTTACGCTCAACGTGCACAAGGGCTTCACCTTCTTCAACCGGCGCTTCATCCTGCCCGAGCTGCGCGAAGCCGTACGCGCCACCGGCGCCGACCTGGTGTTCCTGCAGGAAGTGCACGGCAGCCACCAGCAGCATGCCATACGCCATCCGGCATGGCCGGATACCCCCCAATACGAATTCCTGGCCGACAGCATGTGGCCGCAGTTCGCCTATGGCCGCAACGCCGTCTACCCGCATGGCGACCACGGCAATGCGCTGCTGTCGAAGTTCCCGATTACCCGCTTCGACAACCTGGACGTTTCTGTCCACGGCAACGAACAACGCGGCCTGCTGCATTGTCAACTGGAGGTGCCCGGGCATGAGCAGGTGCATGCCGTGTGCGTGCACCTGGGCCTGCGCGAGGCGCATCGGCAGAGCCAGGTGAAACTGCTGTTGGAATTGCTCGACCGGCTGCCAGCCCACGCGCCGGTGATCATCGCCGGTGACTTCAATGACTGGCGGCTCAAGGCCGATGCGGTGCTGTCCCGGCGCCTGGTCGAAGCCTTTGGCGAGCGGTTCGGGACCCCAGCCCGCAGTTTTCCTGCGCGCATGCCGCTATTGCGGCTGGACCGCATCTACTTGCGCAATGCCACGCCCTGCAAGGCGCAAGTGCTGTCCAGCTACCCGTGGTCGCACCTGTCCGACCACGCGCCCCTGGCTGCGGAGATCACGTTGTGAAAAGACCCTGGGTGGATGGCAACAGTGTAGAGCTGTTGATCAACGGCGAAGCGTTCTACCCCCGTGTATTCGAGGCTATCGGCCAGGCGCGGGAAGAAGTCCTGCTGGAAACTTTCATCATCTTCGACGACAAGGTCGGCCAACAGCTGCAACGGGTGCTGATCGATGCGGCACGTCGCGGTGTGCGGGTGGAGGTAGTGGCCGATGGCTACGGTACCGCCGACCTGCCAGGCAGCTTCATTGCCGCGATGACCGAGGCCGGGGTCAGCTTTCACCTGTTCGATCCGCAGCCACGTCTGGCGGGCATGCGCACCAACCTGTTCCGGCGCCTGCACCGCAAGATCGTGGTCATCGACGGCGAACGGGCGTTTATCGGCGGTATCAACTACAGCGCAGACCACCTGGGCGATTTCGGGCCCATGGCCAAGCAGGACTATGCCGTGGAAGTCACCGGCCCGGTGGTGGCGCAGGTGCATGCCGTCAGCCGTCGCCTGATGTCGCCGGTGCTCGAACCGCCCAGCGAGGTACGCCCGGTCACCGCCCCCACCGGCGATATCACTGCGGTATTGGTCGAGCGCGACAACGGGCAGCGCAGCACCGCCATCGAAGCGTATTACCTGGAAGCCTTGCGCAATGCCCGCAAACGCATCGTGGTGGCCAATGCCTACTTCTTCCCCGGTTACCGGCTGTTGCGCGAGCTGCGCAATGCCGCCCGGCGTGGTGTCGAGGTCTCCCTGATCATGCAGGGCCAGCCGGACATGCGCTGGGTCCGGGCGCTTTCCCGGCTGCTGTACAACTACCTGCTGCGCGATGGCGTGCGCATTCATGAATATTGCGAAAGGCCCCTGCACGGCAAGGTTGCCCTGGTGGACGACGAGTGGTCCACGGTCGGCTCCAGCAACCTCGACCCGTTGAGCCTGGCCTTCAATCTCGAGGCCAACCTGTTCATCCGCGACCGCCGCTTCAACCAGCAGTTGCATCAGCACCTGACATCGTTGGCCAACCAGCAATGCAAACCCGTCACCCTTGAGCGCATGGTCCGTGGCTACTGGTGGCGGGCGCCGTTGATATTCCTGTGCTTCCACGTGATCCGCCACTTCCCGCGCATTGCCGGCTGGCTACCCGCGCACCGCAAGCGCCTGAAGTCGTTGCAGCCGGAAGTGGAGACGCAAGGCAACCTGCACGAGGGCAATACCTGATGGAGCGAAAGCGTTGGCATACCTGGGCCAAGCGCCTGTTCACCCTGCTGTTCCTGGTGCTCATCCCGGTGCTGCTGTTTACCCTGGCGCGCAACCTGGACTGGAACGAAGTGCGGCAGTCCTTGCTCGCCTACAAGCCTGGCAGCCTGGCGATCGGGCTGGCAATGGCGCTGTGCAGCTTCCTGATCTTTGCCAGCTATGACCTGCTGGCACGCAGCTACACCGGCCATACCCTGCCCGCCCGGCAGGTGCTCCCGGTGGCTTTCGTGTGCTATGCCTTCAATCTTAATTTCACCACCTGGGTCGGCGGCGTGGCCTTGCGTTACCGGCTGTACAGCCGGCTCGGGCTGGATACGCCTACCATCACCCGCATCCTCACTCTCGGCCTGCTGACCAACTGGATGGGCTACATGCTGCTGGCCGGCGGTGTATTCGCCTTGCGCCTGGTGGAGCTGCCGTCCAGTTGGCCGGTCGGCACCGGCGGGCTGCAACTGATCGGCTGCGCGCTGCTGGCCATCACCTTGGCCTACCTGCTGGCCTGTGGTTTGGCCAAGAAGCGCACCTGGCAATGGCGTGACCATGAACTGACCTTGCCTTCGCTGCGCCTGGCGTCATGCCAGGTGGCGCTCGGTGCCAGCAACTGGGCGGTGATGGCATTGCTGATCGACTGGCTATTGCCTGACCAGGCGTTCTACCCGTCGGTCCTTGGCGTGCTGCTGATCAGCTGCGTGGCGGGCGTGGTGGCGCACATCCCGGCCGGGCTGGGCGTGCTGGAAACCGTTTTCCTCGGCTTGCTCCATGGCCAGTTCGGCCAAGGCAGCCTGGTGGCGGCCCTGCTGGCGTACCGCACCTTGTATTACCTGATCCCGCTGGTGCTGGCGGTGATGACCTACCTGATTCTGGAAAAACGCGCCAAGGCCATGCGCCGGCGCGAAAAAACAGCTTAATGTCGACGACGGCCCTGGGGCCGGGAGGTGACCATGCGTATTGCCTGGGTGACATTGATAGTCATGAGCCTGGTCAGCGGCAGGGTGCTGGCAGAGGCCTGCGACGTGATGACCCGATCGTCCAGCGAAGCGGTGCGGCCGGTGGAGCAGCACACCTGCTACACCTACGGCAACATGCCGCCTGAAGCGCTCAACTGGTCGTGCAGCAACCAGAGCAAGGACATGCTCAGTGCAGAGAAGCGCAAGGTGGCACGCTGCGCCGACGGTAGCGTAGGCAGCTGCATCGCCCCGCTGACCCAGGAAGCCCTGGCCAACCCCAAGGCCACGGGTAATGACCAACCTGCCACCCGCCCGGCCTTACCCAAGGATGCACGGGTGGTGACCTACTACTACGATACCCCGAGCCTGGGCCAGGCCCGAACCGACTGCGAGCGCAGTAACGGTATCTGGCAGACCCATTGACGTCATTCAGGCAACCAGCGCCTGGTCGGGTTCAGCCGGCGGCATAGGTGGGGGCGGTTGCACCCGCAGAAGATGAGATGCGGTGTAGGGCACCGGCCATTGCCGGTGTTCGCGGGTAACCCCGCTCCCACAGGTTGCCGCCCCCGTTGCCAGTGATCACGGCGAAATCGGATCACTCGCCGGGAAGGTTTCGTCCAGGGCGTTGTCCACACTGCTCTCTTTCGGCTGCGCTACCTGTGCGCAGTTGCAGCCCGGCATGCGGCACGGTTCGCCGTTGCGATGCCCGGTAGCACAGGCTTCACAGCAGTAAGCCTTGCCATCCTGGGGGGCGGCATCCACCGTACAGGTACATTCACGGCAGGCGCATCGTAATTCGTTCATGGCTTGCCCTCCTCGTCTTCATCGATTACATCGTCGCTCCACGGCTGGCCATCCAGCGGCGCGGAACGGGCCAGCTCGGCTTCATCGAGGCCGATGCCGCCGCCGATCTCCCCGGCATCAACGTGGCGCAGGGATTTGTCGGCCGGGCCGCCATGGCCAGGCTCGTGCGGGTCGCGAGCGCCCGACTCGTCCAGCAACGTGTCGGGGCTGAGGTCGTCATAGGTGACGTTGTCTTCATGCAAGCTGTCGCTCAGCGTTTCGCCACCGGTCATGCCACTTTGCGCAACGCGACGGGCCGGGAACTCCTGGGCGACTTCCTGCGGCGGCCGCTCATCCCCCACCCGTCCTTCGCGATCGTCGAGGCGATCACTGAAGTCCAGCTCGTGCACACTGCCCATGCGGTCTTCGGTGTCGTCGATTTCGCTCGGGGTGTAGGGTTTGGGGTCATCAGGTCTGGACATGGATTGTCTCCCTTGGTTGGCTTACTCACGGTCGACTCCGCCAAGCGCCGGAAGATTCAGAGTTTCTTGTATGCCTGCAGCGGCTTTTTTTGAACTCCGCCTGCCTCAGCTGCCTCCCAACGATAAGACCGCGAATCGCCCCGGAGCCTGCCATGGCCAAGCCCCTCGAGGAATACGCACGCAAACGCGATTTCAACGCCACGCCCGAACCCAGTGGCAAGCAGAAGCGCACCCGACGCGCACACGCCCTGCAGTTCTGCATCCAGAAGCACGATGCCAGCCACCTGCATTACGATTTCCGCCTGGAACTGGACGGTACGTTGAAAAGCTGGGCCATCCCGAAAGGCCCGTCGCTCGACCCCAAGGTACGCCGCCTGGCCGTGCACGTCGAAGACCACCCGCTGGACTACGCCGACTTCGAAGGCCACATCCCCGAAGGGCATTATGGCGCCGGCGATGTGATTGTCTGGGATCGCGGCATCTGGGAGCCGGAGGGGGACGCCCGCGAGGCCTATGCCAAAGGCAAGCTGCGTTTCCGCCTGCAGGGCGAAAAGCTCAGCGGGGTATGGAACCTGTTCCGCACGCACCTGGCCGGCAAGAAGGAACAGTGGATGCTGGTCAAGTCCCACGACAGCCAGGCGCGCAGCGAAAGCGAATACAGCATCGTCGACGCGCAGCCGGACAGCGTGCTCAGCGACCGGACCCTGCTGCCCAAGCGCAGCAGCGGCAAGCCGGCCAAGGCCAAGCCTGCGGCCGGCAAACGCTCGGCCACGGGCAAGGCAGCGCCGCTGCCAGAGCTGTTGCAGCCGCAGCTGGCCACGCTGGTCGACTCGCCACCGGCGGGTGACTGGCGCTACGAAGTGAAGTTCGACGGCTACCGCATCCTGGCGCGCATCGACGGCGATGACATTCGCCTGTTCACCCGCAACGGCCATGACTGGAGCGCCAAGATGCCGCGCCAGGTGGCTGCGCTGCGCCAGCTTGGGGTCGATTCGGCCTGGCTGGATGGCGAGATGGTAGTGAACAACGAGCAGGGGGTGGCGGACTTCCAGGCGCTGCAGAACGCATTCGATACCGATCACGACGAACAGATCACCTATTACCTGTTCGACCTGCCCTTTCTCGGCGGCCGAGACCTGCGCCAGGTGCCGCTGCAGGAGCGCCGCGACACGCTGCGCCAGCTGCTCGAAGCGAACGACGCCGACAACCTGGTGTTTTCTGCCGATTTCGACCAGCCGGTGGAGTCGTTGCTGGACAGTGCCTGCCGCCTGGACCTGGAGGGCTTGATCGGCAAACGCGTGGACAGCACCTACGTCGGCCGGCGCAGTGCTGACTGGATCAAGCTCAAGTGCAAGAAACGCCAGGAGTTCGTGATCGTCGGCTTTACCGAGCCGAAAGGTAGCCGCAACGGCTTCGGAGCCCTGCTGCTGGCGTTGCATGACAACGACAGCGGTGAGTTGCGCTACGCCGGCAAGGTCGGCACCGGCTTCAGCGCCACCACGCTGGACAGCATCCATGCGCGGCTCAAACCGCTCGAAATCGCCAAGCCCGCCCTGCCCAGGCCGCCTGGCGGGGCCGAGGCCCGCGGCGTGCACTGGCTGAAGCCACAGTTGCTGGCGGAAGTAGCCTACGCGCAGATGACCCGCGAAGGGATCGTGCGCCATTCGGTATTTCACGGCCTGCGCGACGACAAACCTGCCACCGCCATCGACCTGGAGCGAGCCATGCCCGGCAAGACCCTGCGCAAATCCAAACCCGCCAAGGCCGCGGAGCACTTCGGTGACTTGCGCCTGACCCACCCCGAGCGCGTCATCGACGCCAGCAGCGGCGCCACCAAGCGCGACGTGGCGGAATATTATGCCGAGGTCAGCCAGTGGATCCTGCCGCAGCTCAAGGACCGCCCGGTCGCCTTGGTGCGCGCCCCTGACGGGTTGGCGGGCGAGCTGTTCTTCCAGAAAAATGCCGGCCAGTTGCACATCCCCAACGTGCTCAGCTACGGCAAAGCCGAGGCAGGCCAGGCGGCGATGATCATCAATCGCCCCGATACCTTGCTGGGCGCGGTGCAGATGAACATGCTCGAACTGCACACCTGGAACGGCACCGACAAGGATTTCGACAAGCCCGACCGCTTCGTCCTCGACCTCGACCCGGATCCCGCCCTGCCCTGGAAAGCCATGCTGGAGGCCACCCAGCTGACCCTGACCCTGCTCGACGAGCTAGGCCTGAAGGTGTTCCTGAAAACCAGCGGCGGCAAGGGCATCCATGTGGTCGTGCCGTTGAACCGCAAAGCCGGCTGGGACGAGGTGAAGGACTTCAGCCACGCCATCGTCAATTACCTGGCCCGGCTGTTCCCCGAGCGCCTGAGCGCCGTTTCCGGGCCAAAAAACCGCGTGGGCCGCATCTTCATCGACTACCTGCGCAACGGCAAGGGCGCGACCACTGCCTGCGCCTATTCGCTCCGGGCGCGCGAGGGCTTGCCGGTTTCGGTACCGATCTGGCGCGAAGAGCTCACCCAGCTGAAGGGTGCCAACCAATGGAACATCAACAACCTGCGCGAACGCCTGGCAGAGGTCGACGATCCTTGGGCAGACATGGGCAAGGTACGCCAGTCCATCACCGCACGGATGCGCAAGCTGCTGGGCCAGTGAGAGGCTGGTCCCGCAGCCTGTACCGATAAAGGCTATCAGGACGCCTTGCGCGTCCGTTTGGCGGGTTTCTTCTCTGGCGCTGGCTTCTTCTTGCCTGCTGCGCCGCCCTTGCCGCCAAGGCTGCGCTTGAGCAGCTCGGTAAGGTCGATGATGTCCGCGCCTTTTTCGGTGCCGCTGGCCTCGCCTGTTTCCACCGTTTCGATCTTGCCTTTGCTGGCCTTTTCTTCCACCAGGTCGAGAATGGTCTGGCGGAAGGCATCGTGATAGTCGTCAGGCGACCAGGCGCCGGTCATGTCCTCCACCAGCCGTTTGGCCATGTCCAGTTCGCGCTTGTCCACCTTGGCTTCGGTAACGCTGCTGTCCAGCTCCAGCGTTTCCAGGCCACGCACCTCTTCCGGCCAGCGCAGGGTGATCATCACCAGCGCCTCGTCCAGTGGCCGCAGCAAGGCCAGATGCTGACGGGTATGCAGCACCACCGTGGCCAGTGCCACCTTGCCGGTGCTGGCCAGGGTCTCGCGCAGCAGCGCATACACCTTGCCACCTCGCCGGTCCGGGCTGAGGTAGTAAGGCGTGTCGAAATGCTGCAGAGGGATCTCGCCGGCGTCGACGAACGAAAAGATATCGATGGTCTGGGTCGCCTCGGGGCGCGCCTTGCGGATCTCTTCTTCGCTGATCACCACATAGCGGCCTTTTTCGTACTCGACCCCTTTGACGATGTTCTCCTTGTCGATGTCCTTGCCGGTCACCTTGTTCACCCGCTTGTAGCCCACCGGCTCCATGCTGCGCTTGTCGAGCCAGTCGAAGTCGACCCGCTCGGTGCGCACTGCGGTATTGAGCGCCACAGGGATGTGCACGAGGCCAAAGCTGATGGCGCCTTTCCAGATTGCCCTTGCCATGAATCTGCCCCCAGGTTGCCTGCCGATACCACAAGTGACTGCACCAAGCCGCGAAGGTTTAGCCGGCCAGCCCTACGGCAACGGGTTGCCGCCGGTGACGCCGAACACCTCGCCGGTGATATAGCTGGACTCCTGGCTGGCCAGCAGGACGTACACCGGCGCACACTCGGCCGGCTGGCCCGGGCGCTTCATCGGCGTTTGTGCACCGAATTCGGGGATTTTCTCCGGTGGCTGGCCGCCGCTGGGCTGCAGTACGGTCCAGATCGGCCCCGGGGCCACGGCGTTGACCCGGATGCCGCGTTCGATCACCTGTTTGGCCAAGGCCTTGGTGAAGGCGACGATAGCAGCCTTGGTGGTGGCATAGTCGAGCAAGGTGGCCGACGGCTGGTAGGACTGGATCGAGGCCGTGTTGATGATGGTTGCGCCCGCCGGCATCAGCGGCACCGCCGCCTGACACAACCAGAACAGCGCGTAGACGTTGGTCTTCAGGGTATGGTCGAACTGCTCGTGGGTGATCTGGCTGATGTCCTTGCGCGCCTCCTGCTTGCCAGCGACGTTGACCAGGATGTCCAGGCCGCCGAGCTGTTCATGGGCCTGCTCGACCAGCTCTTTGCAGAACTGCTCGTCCTTGAGGTCGCCGGCAATCGCGACCACCTTGCGGCCTTCGGCTTCGATCAGCTTGATCACTTCGCGGGCATCGGGTTGTTCGATGGGCATGTAGTTCAGCGCGATGTCGGCCCCTTCGCGGGCAAAGGCGATGGCGACTGCGCGGCCGATACCCGAGTCTGCGCCGGTGATCAGCGCCTTGCGCCCGGCCAGCCGGCCGAAGCCCTTGTAGGTGGCTTCGCCGTGGTCGGGCTTGGGCTGCATGTTGACGTCCAGGCCCGGCGCAGGCTGGCCCTGGGCCGGGAATGGTGGATGCGGGTACTGGGTCAGCGGGTTCTGCATGCTGAACTGGTCTTGGGGTTTGTTGGGCATGGGGGCTCCTCCTCTGCTGAAACCGGGCCGGCCCGTCGCAGGGCCGATACCGGTTTCGAGAAGCCCCCTGGGCGATGGTTTGCTTCAGCTGGCAACACCCCCGACCAGCGGTCACACTGGGCTGAACAGCACCCGCTGGAACGCCTCTGCGGCCAGGTGCACCTGCACCGCCCAGTCGCCAGCCGCATCGCTGCCGGCATCGTCGGAGATGTATTTCAGGCAGACAAATGGAATGCTCTCGCTGCGCGCGATCAAGGCCAGCACATAGGCCTCCATGTCGACCACGTCGTACGGCGCGTCGCCGTGGTTGATCTCGAAGCTGTCGCCGCTGCCGCAGGTTTCCACGGGCAAGCCGGGGATCACCACGCCATGCTCCAGCAGCACCGGGATATCCGACAGCGGCGTTTCGTAACGGGCGAAGCCCAGCGCGGTAACGTCCATGTCCCGTTGCACGAAGCGGGTGCAGCACACCACTTCGCCCTTGCCATGCCGCAGGCTGCCAGCCGACCCGAGGTTGACGATCAGCCTCGGCCTGTTGGCGGCGATTGCTCGTGTCAGGGCGATGGCGGCATTGACCTTGCCGATGCCGGTGAACACGCTGTTCATCCCGGCGAACACGCTTCCCGCCTCGGCCTCGAGGGCAAAGACGAACAAGGTGTCAGCCAGGGAAATATCTGGGAATTGCTGGGTCAAGATCATGCTGCTGGGTGTCCGGATGGCTGGCAAAGGGCGCCGCCATTGTCGTTCAACCCTGCGCGATTGCAAGTGCCGTGGCGCTGTGAAGAGCGTATTTGCCGCCCTCCGCCAGTACTTGGTCCACGACCAGGCGTAGTGCTTGCGGCGCGGTCTTGCCGCTGGCGCGGGCGTGCTCGAAGCAGGCCAGCTGACGGTCTGCGCTGGTGCCTTCGGCAACGATCCGGCGCGCATGCAGCATCGCCCGCTCGGCGTCTGCCGTGTCCACGGGGAATGCATCCTGCAGCTGGGCGAGCCAGCCGTGGGCGGAAACAGCCTGCTGTTGCCGCTGGCCGATGAAGGTACCGTGGCGGCCGTGGCGCATGGCGCGCCAGTAGTTTTCCTGGGCGACCCAGCGCAGCTCGCGGGTCAGCGGTTCGGGGTCGTGCCCCCAGCGTACGCAGTGCTCGACGATATGCCGGAACAACCCGGCGATACACAGCACATCTTCCAGGTCCGGGCAGGCATCACAGATGCGCAGTTCAACGGTCGGGTAGCGCCGCGACGGGCGCACGGCCCACCAGAAGTCGCCATCCTTGGCCAGCGACCCGGTACGTTGCAGCAAGGCCCGGTAGCGCTCGTAGGCCGACCAGTCAGGCAAAGGCTCGGGCAAGCCCATGTGCGGCCACTCGCCGCAGATCACCCGGCGGTAGCTCAGGTAGCCCGTATCCTGGCCGCACCATAACGGCGACGACGTGCTCAGTACCAGCAGCAGCGGCAGCCACGGCACCAGGCGATTGATCAACTGCATCCGGTCGCAACCGGCCGGCACACCGACATGCACATGCAGGCCGTTGACCAGGCTGCGTCGCGCCACGTGCTGGTAATCATCGAACAACTGCCGGTAATGCGCCGCAGAGGCCGCTTTCTGCTTCTGCCACAGGGCAAACGGGTGGCTGGCCGCGCCGTACAGGCCCAGGCCCTCCTCGGCCAGGGCCTGGCCAAGGCGCTGCCGGCTCTGGGCAAGGCATTCGCGTGCCTGGTGCGTGTTATCGAATATCGGCGACACCACCTCGATCTGGCTTCGGAACATTTCCTGGGCAAATTGCTCGCCCAGCAGCTCCCGACAGCGCCTGGCCACCCCCGGCGAAGGGGTGGCCGGCACCCGGCCGCTGGCAAGGTCTGTCAACAGATATTCTTCTTCGATGCCGAAGGTACAAGGCGCTGGCATGCTGGTTCAGCCGTTACGGGTGACGGTGAGGGCAACTGCGGCGATGCGCTCGACCTGTTCGTAACCGCGCTCGCCCAATTGCTCAGCGAACACGTCCGGGTCGACCTCGCGGTAGACCCACGACCACCCAGGCCCCGCCAGGCGCAGGCGGATGGCTTCAAGCAAGGCATCCCTGCCGTCGACGATCGCCACGCCGGTATACAGCACCAGCGAGCCCCCAGGGCCGAGCCGCTCGAGCGCCTGCTCGACGATGCGCAACGACAGCTCGGCACCCAGCACGCCACCACCGTGACGGTAGGTGCGCTCCTGCACATCGAGCATGTACGGCGGGTTGGCGATGATCAGGTCGAACAGGCCGGTAATGCCGTCGAGCAGGTCGCTTGGCTCCACCGAGACATTGCTCACGCCTGCCAGGGCCGCATTGATCGCTGTATAGCGCAGCGCAAGCGGGTTGATGTCCACGGCGGTAACCTGGGCGTGCGGTACCGCCTGGGCCACCAGCAAGGCACCGACACCGGTGCCGCAGCCAATGTCCACGGCATGCTCGACGCGCTTCGGGGTGCGTTGCAGGTGCTCGTGGATCACCTGGGCGAAACGGTAGCTGTCCGGGCCGAAGAACACCGCGTCGCTGGCCTCGGTGGGGTACGCCGAGTGCACCAGCAGCAAGTCTTCGAGGGTGGCCCAGCGGACCGTACTCACCAACCACTCGCCACGCGTCGCCAATACCTGCGCCTGGCGTAGCTGGTCCAGTTCGTCGGCGGAAACCAGCGAGGGCGGAAACGGGCGGCTCCAGCCGAACACATCGCGCAGCGTCCTGGCCCGCTCTGCCCCTGGGCGGGCGTTGACCCGGGCGTGGGTGGCCGGTGTGACACAGGTGAAGCGGTAGCCGTCGGCACGCAGGCGCTTGCCCAATTGCAGCAATGCCTGGTCTGCCTGGATCTGTTGTGGGTCAAGCTGCATCAGCGCGGTTCCTCCTGGGCCAGGCCGGTGGCACGCAGGTAGCCCTGGGTCGCCAGCAATCCTTCCGGTGTGGCATGACGGTTACCGGCCATGCTGTCGATCAAGGTCTCGATGTCGGTTTCCTGTGCGGTACGCTCCAGTGGTGTATCCAGTTGCAACGGCTCCTCCCAGCTGCCAGGCATCACCCGCGAGCCAGGGGCTTGCCAGCCCGCTGCGATCCAGTCATGCCACAGCTGTTTCTCATAGGCGGTGAACACACCGTACATGGGCGCCGACGGGCCTTCGACCAGGCGCCACCAGCGGCTGTTGGCAGGGGCCTCTCCCCGGCGGATCCAACCTTGCGCCTGCAAGGCTTCGAGGAACGCCGGCATGCCGCCTGGCTCGGCCAGCCACTGGTTGACGGTGCGTTTCTGCAGGCGGCAATGATCGGAATGCATGAACTGGCCGAAATGCCGCTTGTGCTCCAGGGCCATGAGCAGCTCGGCCTCCAGGTCGAAACTGCCGATCAGGCTGGGGGTATCCACCCCCAGGTCATTCAGGCGATAGCCTTGGCGTACACGTTGGTAGAACCTGCACAGGTCGTGCGCCGGACACAGCTGGCGCAGCGCCTGGATGGACAAGTGCGCATGCCCGCTGGCGGCATTGTCGATGGTCACGTGCAGCTGGAAGTAATGGCCGTCGATGCCCAGTTCTGCCAGTTCGTAGGTGGTGATCAGCAAATGCAGCGGCGGTTGTTCGTAGCCCAGGTTGTAGCCGATGACCTCGGGCAGAAACGCGTCGGCATGGTGCCCCAGGGCCAGTTGCAAGGCCCCTTGCAGGTAGCGTTGGTCATCCAGTTCGGGTAGGTCCAGACAGCCCAGCCGGCTCAGCAGGCGTTGATAGATCAACACGTGGTTGCAGCGCGGATCACCGCTGCCCAGTTCTTCCAGGTAAGTGCGGATCAGGCCGTGGTAGCGCGGGTCACGCCAATGGCGCAGGGTACCGTGCAGCCACGCACCGTCCACCGCCTTGGTGGGCGCGACCTGCTGCAGGAACCACAGCGCCTGGGCGCGATTGGCGAAATAGCGCCGTGGGCTACCCTGGCGACGTTGCGCCAGGTAGGCGGCGTAGGCTGCAGCGACCTCGGCAGCATGCCGAGCGCTCCAGGCCTCCAGCTGCGCCGGGTCAGCAGGCAGATCGTCCGGCAAACCTTGCACCTGGGCCAACTGCTCGTTCAACCATGCGGCGCTGGCCGCATCGGCACCGCCCAGCAGTGCGTGGTAACGGTCGTACAGGCTTGGCCCATTGGTCGAGGCCGGTACCATCGCGGCGGTCTTGCAGGTCATGACCGTCATGCCGTATTCCTTGTGCGCGTGTTATTGGCTGGGTTTCTGCCCGGGCATCGGCTCAGGGCCTGGCGCAGGTTGTGAAGCAGGCTTGTCGCCGGGTTGCTGCATCTGCAGGGACGGTTTGCTTTGGTCGGCATCCTTCGCCGGGTGGTCTTTGTCGCGGTCGAAACAGCCACCGACCAGGGTGAAGGCGCCCATCAGGGCTATCAGGGGGAGCAATCGCATGGGGCACTCCTGTTTGCGCAAAATCGCAGTGCCAGGCTAACCCGGCACTGCGTAGCCTCACTTACGAACGGCCGCCTTTGCGGCTCGATTCACTGCTGCGGCCGCCACCGGAATGCTGGCCGCCCTTGCGTCCAGCTTCGGAGGCTTTCTCGCGGTCATTGGCAAAGTTGCCTGGGTTCTTGTTACCACCCTGGCTGCCTTGTTGATTGCCGGTACGGCTGTTCTCTTTGTTGGCCATGGTCTTAAACCTCGTATGACTTCGGAATGCACGGCATTACCTGCCGTACACCTGTTCGGAGTTCGGTCATATTGAGGGATTCGGTTTATTGCGAAGCGTTCGGACCAGCGGCATTAAATAAGCGGTAACGCCATATTTGGCGCGCCACAGAGTCGCACGGTGGGGCCTGGTGAATGGGCAGCGCAGCGGCAGCCTTGCGCCACCGCGGAGCCCCTGGCGAATGTGCCAGGGGCGGGATGTTCAGCTGTCAGGCCGACAGCAACAGGCGCAGGTCGACACCGGCGTCGGTCATCGGTGGGCACCAGTAATAGCCACCACTGAGCGGCCGGCTAAAGCGGTACAGGCCGTCAATGATGCCGTCCTCCAGGCCGCTCATGCGTCGCAGCTGCACCTCGAAGGCGTCGAAGCTGCGGCCCAGCGCGACGAACGCCAGGCCCGCGCCGCGGGTGTCTGCCCAGGACACCGAGCGACGTACCATGAACGCCTCCGGCGCGAAGCTCTCCTGGGCGGTCCGCTTGACGTGTGCAGACTCTGGCGCGTCATCCAGTTCTTCGTTGTCGCTCAGGCGGCGGCCGATGATGTCGTCCTGTGCATGCTGGGGCAGCGACTTGAAGTACTGCAGATCGTGCTTCCACAGCTGGAATGCCGCAAAGCACGACCCGTCGAGGCCAGGCTGCGCAGCCTTGAGGATGGCCGCCTCGACGGCGGCCTCATCACGTGGGTTTTCGGTACCGTCTTCATAACCGGTGAGGTCACGCCCGCCCTGGTGGAGAAAACCGTCCACCTGGTCCACCAGGCTGAATGCCGGGCTCAACAGCTGTTCCAGGGCCTGGGCCCGCAGGTACAGGTCGCCACGCTCTTCCCCGCGCAGCCACAGCCACAGGGCATGTTGGGTGCTGGGGTTTTCCACCGCGGCGTCCAGTTGCGGGAAAGGCTTCAGGCCATCGACCTGGCTGCCCAGGGCTTTTGCCAGCGGTGCACCGATGCCCAGCGTCAGGCGCACGCCGTCGACATGGCCCGCCAGCGCATCCAGGGCTGCCGGCAGCGCTTCCAGTGCTTCGATGGCAAAGAACAGGTGGCGGGCGTGAACCGGCACCGGTGTGGCAAGCAGACCTTGCTGAAACGGCATGACAGGCTAATCCTCGGTAAAACCGGGAATGCTACTGCGCCGGCAGGCGCGCTGCAACGCGACATGTGGCCTCGCTGGCTGCTGGTATCTGGCAACTGGAGATTGGCATTCACAACGGCACTTTCCGGCGGCGCTGTATAGCCTGATCATGTTCTTCACCGCGGCGGGGTTCGGCGGGTGGGTCAGTTGCGGGCATGTGGCGCTGCAGGCCAAGGGTGAGGCAATGAACTGAAGGGATTGCCGCAGGCAAGGCCAGTCGCGATTGTCACGGCTGGCTGCGCCTGCTGCGCAACTGCTGTTTCAATACCCGCAATGGCGGTGCATAGAAGAACCCGAACGATACACTGCCGGTGCGCCCTTTCACCGCATGGTGCAAGCGGTGCGCGCGGTGCAGGCGCTTGAGGTAGCGGTTGACCGGGCGTGGCTTGCGTGGCCAGTGCCGATGAAACAACCCGTCATGGGCCACGACATACAGTACCCCGTAGCCCGCCACGCCAGCGCCAACCCACTGCAATGGTGCATAACCGCCCTTGCCCAGGGCAACCAGCGCCGTGGCGACCAGCCCCAGGGCCAGCAGGTACAAGTCGTTGGTTTCCAGCATGCCCAGCTGTGGCTCATGGTGCGAGCGGTGCAGCCACCAACCCCAGCCATGCATGATGTACTTGTGGGCCAACGTGCCAACACCCTCCATGGCCACCAGGGTGCCGAACAGCACGGCGAGATTGAACAGCATGGAACAGTCCGGTGGATGGCGAATGAAGGCGCAAGGGTACCGATTGCCTGGCATTTTTTCCATGCAGGCGTGCCCGGTTGCTGGTGCTGGCTGATGAAGCCATTGTCACGTTTCAGCCCTTGACCGGCTGCGCGCTTCGGATTAAGACGTAGCGCTTTGCAAGGAGTGAGTCCATGCGCATCCGCCCTACCCTCGAGCGCGATATCCCATGGCTGCCGGCGCTGGAACGCTCGGCTGCCCAGGCTTTCGCCGACTGGCCGGCACTGGCGTGGCTGGCGCAGGCCGATGTGCTGGACGTTGATGCGCACCGCGCATTCGTCGCCGCGGGCGCCAGCTGGGTGGCCGACGACCTGCAAGGCCACGTGCTCGGTTTCGCCTGTGCCCGGTTCGAGCGGCAGGCGCTACACCTGTGCGAGATCTCGGTGCGTCGCCAGGCCCAAGGGCAAGGCGTCGGCCGCGCCTTGCTGCGGCAGGTGGTGGATGCCGCGCGCCAGGCGGGTGCCCGCGAGCTGACCTTGACCACGTTTGCCGATGTGCCGTGGAATGCGCCGTTCTACGCACGTTTCGGCTTCGAAAGAATTGACGAGGAACGGCTGGATACACGCCTGCGTGGCATCCTTGCCGATGAGCTTGCCCATGGCCTCGTCGGGCGCTGCGCGATGCGCCTGGGTCTAGGGCAATGAGCCCGGGCGCGCAACGCGCCCCTGCCGCTCGCCCGCAGGCTCAGGAATCCGCACTCGCCCAGCTGTCCTGCGCCACGCAGTACCTGTCCCGGCCTTGACGTTTGGCCTCATACAAAGCCGCATCCGCTGCCGCCATCAGCCGCTCGGCGGTCACCTCCTCGCGCGCCGGGTCTCCCGTGGCGATGCCGGCACTGCACGATAACCGCCCCAACGGGCTGCCTGCATGTTCCAGCATGTGCCGGCGCAACAGCTGCTGTACCTCCTGCACCAGCAGTTCCGCCCCGCGGGCATCGGTGTCAGGCAGCAGCAGGGTGAACTCCTCGCCTCCGTAGCGCACTGCCAGGTCGGCCGGCCGCTTCAGCGCCTGTTGCAGCACTTCGCCAAAGCGCCGCAGGCACTGGTCGCCCGCCGGGTGGCCATAGCGGTCGTTGTAGGCCTTGAAGTGGTCCAGGTCGAGCATCACCAGGGTCAGCGGATAGCCCTGGCGCCGTGCCCGACGCAGTTCCGCTTCGAACACCGCATCCAGCCGCCGGCGGTTGCCCAGCCCGGTCAGGCTATCGGTCAGGGCCAGCGACTTGAGCGTCTGGTGCGCCTGGTGCAGCGCCCGCTCGATGAAGATACGCTCGCGCAACTGGCGCAGTACCACACCAGCAAATGCCGCCAGCCCTAACAGCAAAAGCAGCAGCACGGCCATTGATTTGATCGCATCGTGGCGCCAGGGTGCTACGATCGACTCGCGCGACAAGCCGGCCTCCACCACCAATGGGTAGCTCGCCAGCGCGCGATAGGCATACAACCGTGGCGTGCCGTCTACCACCGCAACCGCTTCTACCAGCCCCTCTGTGGCATAGGGCAGATGGTTGCGGAAAATCTCACTGTTGGCCAGGCTGCTCCCCACTACCCGCTCGACGAAAGGCCGCCGAACCAGGATGGTGCCGTCGCGCATGGCCAATACCAGCGCGCCGCGTTCGTCGATCTTGAAGTCGCCGTAGTAATGCACGAACCAGTCCACCTTGATGGTGCCCAGCAACACCCCGGCGAAGCTGCCGTCGGCATGTTGCAAACGCCGGGAAATGGGAATGATCAAGGCACCCGTGGAGCGGCTGCGTACCACCGAGCCGATGTGTACGCCACGGTCGTTGTGGGTGCGGTGGTAGATGAAGTAGTCGCGGTCGGCATTGTTGGCATTGGGCGGTATTGCTGCCTGGTCGGTAACGATCCAGTTGCCCTCGGCGTCATACACGAACAATCCATGCAACTGCGGCATGATGTTCTTTTGCTGTACCAGCAAGGCATGCAAGCGCGGCCGGTCGATATGCCCGAAACCATCGCCTTCCAGGCGCTCAGCCAGGGCTGCGGTGATGGCATCCACTTGGCGGATGGCATCTTCAGCGTGCTGCGCCGTGGCTCTGGCCAGGTTGGTGACCATGTTCTCGGCATTGGTAAAGGCATGCCGGTAGTCACGCCAGATGCGCCAGCCTTCGACCACGACAAAGGCCAGCATCACCATCAGCATGAACGCCAGAACCAGACGGAACAGCGCCACGGCACGGCCCTCACCGGTCATGGCGAAAAGCCCCTCTTCGTCCTTATTCCTGGCTGCGTACATTGAAATCCCTGGCCACCCCGCGCTTGCCGCTGTTCACTATAGTTGACCAGCATGTGGACACCGCCGACGAGGAAAAAGATTAAACCTTTGCCCTGCTTTCACCCTCAACCGTACGCGACACTGAGGTCGCGTCACGGTTTAAGGAGTGAAGCATGAGCAATCTCTTCATCAAGCGCGTCGGTTTTTCCATGGTGCTGGGCCTGGCATCGGTACATGCCCTGGCGGCGAGTTCCGATGACTTTGTCGAGGCCGCCACCGAGTCCGGCATTGCCGAAGTGGTTACCGGTAAGCTGGCCCAGGAGAAAAGCCAGAACACCGAGATCAAGACATTCGCCCAGCAAATGGTCACTGACCACACCCAGGCCAACCAGAAACTCGGTGATATCGCTCGCAAACTGGACATTTCCGTACCCGATGAAGCGGCGATCACTGACAAGGTCAAGAAAATGATCCTGGAATGGCGCGAGGAGTCCTTCGACAAGGCCTACATCAACAACCAGGTGGATGCTCACGAAAAGGCGGTGGAACTGTTCAAGAAAGAGGCCGCCTCGTCTGACAAGGCCGAACTGAAGGCCTTCGCCAGCGAAACCCTGCCCAAGCTCGAACAGCATCTGGAGCACGCCAAGGCACTTCAGGCCAAGCACGGCAAGTGAGGCCCGCCATGAGTAATGATGCATTGAAGGCCGAGGTTCTGACCCGCCTGCTGCACGCCCACCCGCAAGGGCTCGGCAAGGAGGTGCTGGACAACTACCGCGGCGAGAAAGCGGTGGCCGGTATGCTCAAGACCTTGCAGGAGGCCGGTTTGATCCAGGACGGCAGTGTGGCGGTCGGCAGCGACCACCAGATCAGTGTCAACTACCCGATCAAGCTGTCGGCTGCGGGTGTGGAGGCAGCCAGGCAAGCCGACACTTGAGTGTCGCTCGCCTGGCCCGCCCTGTCGCCGGTAAGCCAGTGCCTTCATCGGCCGTGCCTGGTATCAGGCGCAGCCGATGGGGTGGCTGGTTTGCCGGCGATAGGCTGCAAGCCAGAGGCTATGGTTTTTTCTCAACGTCTCTGGGGGGCTTGGCCGGCCCTTGCGGGTCGACTTGCGGGTCTTCTGCATCCGGGGAATCCGGGTCGAAACCCAGGTCGACCTTCTTATCGGCCTGCTCGGACGAGTGAGGCCCCTCTTTGCGTACGGGTTGCGATTCGGGCATGACACTATCTCCAGGGAATGTATAGGGAAGAAAGCACCCGCCCGAAAAAGTTTGATCAATCTGCAGCCTGGGCCAGTTGCGCCTTGCACTGTACCAGTGCTTCATCACGTTCCTTCAACTGCTCATCAAGGCGCTGCAGTTGCCGCGCCATTTCGGCGCACTGGTCGCGGCGCTGCTCCAGGCTCTGCGCCTGAGCCTCCAGCTGCCGACGCATCTCCTCGCTGGCGCCCTGCGCCTGGGCCAGGATCGTGCGCAGGCCCTGGATCTGCGCATCACGCTGCTCCAGCAGTTGCTCCTGCGCCCTGCAGGCGCCGGAGGCCTGGCGGTGTTCCCCCAGCAACCGCTCGTTATCGCGGTGCAGGCGGGTCAGTTCGTCCTGCTTGACGATCATGCCCTGCTGCAACTGGCGCACTTCCACCTGCAACTGCTGCAGTTGCGCTTCGTGGCGGCGTTGTTCCTGTTCGCGCTGTTCGCGGCTGGCATTGCGGTAGTGCTCCAGCGCGTCACGGGCATGGCGGTGCTTGTCCTCCAGCGACTTCACCTGCTCGTCCTTGTCCGCCAGGCGCACCTGCAGCTCGCCGAGCGCCTGGTTGAGGCTGGCACTGCGCAGCTGTTCGGCTTGCAGGGTGCTTTGGGTGGAGCGCAGCTTTTCCGCTTCGGCGGCCAAGGCGGCCGCGTCGATCTGATGCTGTTGATGCGCGGCCGCCAATGCCTGCCGAGCGATTGCCAGCTGCGCTTCGAGCTGCTCGCGCTGCTCGATGAAGCGGCTTTCGGCCTGCTCGATCTTCAGGTCGGCCTCGTCCTGCAACTGGGTCGCCAGCTGCCCGACCATTCGGCTGAGCACGTCGCTCAGTGCCAGGCCGCCCTCGGCGGCGACGGGCTGCTGGCCGTTCAGCTCCTTCAGGTAACGGTGGATCGTGGTCTTGGAACCGGTATTGCCCAGCTCGATACGAATGGCATCGATGCTGGGGTTTTCGCCCCGTGCAATCAGTGCCTGCCGCGCTTGCTGCACGACCACCTTGTTGATACCGCCTCGGGCCATGCCTGCTCCTACGATTTTGTACTGTGTTATGTACCATGTAATTACATACCGATTATGCCGATATGCACGCCTGCCTGCAAAGCGTTACTAAGAAGGAATAATCACGGCTTATCGCATGTGAAGGAAAAAAGCTGCCTGTCCGGCGCTCAGGCAAGCGTATGGAGCCGGCCGGCCAGGCGCCTTGTGTCGGTTACGCTTTGCCGCCACCATGGTGCCTGGCCTTCGATCATCGACAGAAAATGACCCTGGAAAACTACAAGGCAATCGCCGACAGCATCGCGCTGCTGCTGTACCCGCACGCTGAAGTCATCGTTCACGAGCTGCGCAGCCAGACCGTCGTTCACATCGCCAACAATTTCTCCCAGCGCAAACTGGGCGATGAATCGGCGATCGACCATGAGCTGGAGGACCTGTTGAACGGGGTCAACCTGGGCCCCTACGAAAAGCTCAACTGGAACGGCCAGAAGGTCCGCTCGATCAGTACCGTGCTGCGCAACCAGGCCGGTGAAGCCGAGCACCTGATGTGCATCAACCTGAATGTTTCGGTACTGGAGCAGGCACGCGCAGCGCTGGATGCCTTCTTCCAGATGAGCCGGCTGGTGCCGCAGCCCGACTCGCTGTTTCGCAACGACTGGCAGGAACGCATCAACACCTTCCTGCATGCCTGGCTTCGCGAACGCAACCTGTCCCTGCAAACGTTGCAGGCAAAAGACAAGCGCAGCCTGGTGCAGGCGTTGCATGCCGAGGGCGCGTTCGAAGGGCGTAGCGCTGCCGACTACATCGCCAAAGTGCTCAATATGGGCCGCGCCACCGTGTACAAGTACCTGAAGGAACTGCGCGCCTAGGCGGCAGGCAGCGCCTTGCTTTTCGTTCCATGACGCTGGCGAGCCAGGCAGTGGCGCGGGTGGGCGGGCTCACCCTCTTGTCATGAATGGACAATATGTCTATTGTGGACTCAATTTCTACGATTGTTCAGGAATGCAATCATGTCCACCGCCACAGGTTCGCCCACTGTCGATGCCATTTACCTCGACACGCTGTACCAGGCGATCAAGGATGCCCATGTGGCGCTACGCCCGGCCGTCAGTATCACACCGCTGACTTACAGTGCCCGGCTGTCGGCAATCAGCGGCTGCCTGGTGCTGCTCAAGTGCGAGCACCTGCAGCACACCGGCTCGTTCAAGTTTCGTGGGGCCAGCAACAAGATCCGCCTGTTGCCGGAGGACCAGCGTACCCACGGGGTGATTGCCGCTTCTTCCGGCAACCACGGCCAGGCGCTGGCACTGGCAGGTAAAGCAGCTGGGGTGCCGGTCACCGTGTACACCAGCAATGGTGCTTCTGCCTACAAAGTACAAGCCATGCGCGCACTTGGCGCAGAGGTGATCGGCTTGCCCACCGACCCGTTGGGGGCCGAACTGGAGGCTGCCAGGCAGGCCCAGGCCCAGGGCAAGCCATTCGTCTCCCCCTACAACGACCCGCAGGTCATTGCCGGGCAAGGCACCATCGGCTTCGAGCTGTTCGAGCAGGCAGCGGACCTGGACGCGGTATTCGTTGCCGTTGGCGGTGGCGGGATGATCTCCGGCATTGCTGCAGCCCTGCGGGTACTCAAGCCGGGTACCGATATCATCGGCTGCTGGCCAGAAAACGACCCGGCGCTGGAGCAGTCGCTCAAGGCCGGCGAGATCATCGAGGCGGATGCCACCGACACGCTGTCCGACGGTACCGCCGGCGGCGTCGAGCCTGGCAGCATTACCTTGCCGCTGTGCCAGGCGTTGCTGACCGACACCGTGCTGGTCAGCGAAGCCGAAATCAAAGCTGCCATGCGCGAGATCGCCAGCAGTGAACGCTGGATCATCGAAGGAGCCGCGGCGGTTGCCGTCGCCGGCATGCTGAAGCTGGCCGAGCGTTACCGCGGCAAGCGCGTCGCGGTCATCCTGTGTGGCCGAAATATCCTCCTGGACGAATTCCTTCAGGCTGTGCGCTGAACGGCCGCCCGGGGTGCGCTGGTCTCGCCCCGGGCGGTAGTGTCAGTGCGGGGCGAGAGCCATCGACATCAGGCAAAGCGCTGCACGTGCGCTGGTGTCCGCTGCATCAGCACCTTGCCATGGCGCACCGACACCAGCGCATGCCCCTGGCTGCGTACCATTTCGTAATCATCCGCTGCCGACAGCAGTAGCAGGTTCGCCGGTCGCCCTGCCTCGATACCGTAGCCCTCCCCCAGGTTCAAGGTTCGGGCGCTATTGTCGGTAATCAGGTCCAGGCAGCGCTGCAGGTCTTCATAACCGAGCATGTGGCAGATGTGCAGGCCGGCCTCGAGAATGCGCAGGATGTTGCCGTTGCCCAACGGGTACCAAGGGTCGACGATGGAGTCCTGGCCAAAGCACACGTTCATCCCGGCGCGATCGATCTCGGCCACGCGGGTGACGCCACGGCGTTTCGGGTAGTTGTCGAAACGCCCTTGCAGGTGAATGCTCTCGGTCGGGCAGGAGACGAAATTGATACCCGACAGCTTCAGCAGGCGAAACAGCTTGTAGCAGTAGGCATTGTCGTAGGAACCCATGGCCACTGTGTGGCTGGCGGTAACCCGCGGCCCCATGCCGCGCACCCGTGCCTCCTCGGCCAGCACTTCAAGGAAGCGCGACTGCGGGTCGTCGGTTTCGTCGCAGTGCACGTCCACCAGGCAGCCGGTACGTTCGGCCAGGTCCATCAGGAACTTCACCGACGTCACGCCCTGGTCGCGGGTGTTCTCGAAATGCGGAATACCGCCAACCACATCGGCGCCGATGGCCACCGCTTCGGTCATCAGCGCCCGGCCGTTGGCATACGACTCGATGCCCTCCTGGGGGAACGCAACGATCTGCAGGTCGACCAGGTGACGCACTTCGTCACGCACCTCGACCATGGCCTTGAGCGCGGTAAGGGTCGGGTCGGTAACATCGACGTGGGTGCGGACATGCTGGATGCCATGCTCCACCAGCATGTCGATGGTCTTTTTCGCACGGGTCTTGATGTCGTCGTGGGTGGTGATCTGCTTGCGCTCGGCCCAGCGCTCGATGCCTTCGAACAGGGTACCGCTCATGTTCCACTGCGGCTCGCCGGCGGTCAGCGTGGCATCGAGGTGAATGTGCGGCTCGACGAAAGGTGCTATCACCAGGTTTTGCCGCGCATCCAGGTCGCCCACAGTAACGGGCGCCACCCCCTCGGCCTGGGGGGCGATTGCGGCAATGCGCTCGCCGTCCAGTTCGATGCGGAACAGCCCGGGCTTGCCGCGCAGGCGTGCGTTGATAATGTTCATCTTGTTACTCCTTGCCGTGGTCTTCGCTCATGCGCCATATCAACAGGGCGACGGAAGCATTCATGCGAAAAAGCGGGTCGTCGAGAGTCTGCCCGCTGAGTTGTTCGATGCGCAGGATGCGCTGGTTGACGGTATTGCGGTGCAGCCCCAGGCGCTGTGCGGCCTTGAAAGCGTTGCCATTTTCCATGAGCAGGGCGTCCAGGGTGTGCACCAGTGCATGGGCATGTTTGCGCCCGGGGCTGATCAGCGGGCCGAGGGTGCGGCTGACGAAATCGTCGATCAGCGAGCGGTCGAAAATGCCTTGTAGCAGGCGTAGAACACCCAGTTCGCTGAAGTTGCAGTAGCCGTTGCCCGGACGCAAGTGCCGCGCTACATCGAGCGCCTGGCGCGCCTCGTTGAGGGCCTGGCGGTAGTGCGCGCAATCGTCGGCCAGGGCCGACAGGCCCATGTACAGCTGCAGTTCGCCGGTCGCCGCCTGCAACTGCCGGTACAGGGTAGCCAGTACCTCGGGCAGGTCGCGGCTGTCGGCCAGCAGCACCACGAACAGGTCGCCGGGCAACTGCGCGGTGACGCTGCCCGGATGTTGCCGGCACCAGGCTTCGAGCTGGTCTTCCAGGGCCTGGCGGATAGCCTGCCAGGTACGTTCACCCAGTACCAGGCCGTGGCGCTCGAACAGCTCATCCACACCTGACAGGCGCAAGGCCAGCAGGCGCCGCGGCTGATCCAGGGCCAATCGCAGGTGTGCTGCCCGTTGCCGGGCAATCGCCAGGCTCGGGTAGTCGCCGGTGAGCAACTGGCCCAGTAAGTCATTGCGCGAGCGGCGCGCCTGGCTGGTCTGCACCAGCGCCGTGCCGATCAGGTGGGTCACCACCACCATCTTCAGCGCATACGGCTGCTCGATCAGCGGCAGGCCCAACTGTTCGGCACGGGCGATGACCGCTGGCGGGATGACCTGGATGAAACTGTCGCCGGTGAGGATGACCATGCCGGCAATACCCACAGCGTCGCCATCCTCTATCAGGCTCAGCAGGTTGGCCTCGCCGCGTGGGTGGTTTATACCGGTGACGAACACCAGTTCGCCGCCCATCACCCATTCGGCGATGCCTTCGTTTTCTGCCACGTACGGCCAGCGCACCCGGCGGTGCAGGCTGCGCGCCCCGGCCCGCACGCTCAGTTGGTGCAGGCCGGGCAACTGCAGGATCTGCTCCAGCGCCAGGCTCACGGCTCGACGCCTGCCTGGCCTGGCGCGCGGCGCCGAGCAGCCAGTTCGACGAAGGCGATGTAGCACAGTGCCGAAGCGCCGATGCCTACCAGCGGGGCGATCCACGGCGAGGCGCAGGCCAGCACCGCGCCCACGGCATAGGCAGACAGCCCGGTCAGGTTGTAGCGTGGCAGGCGTGCCGTGCCCAGGGCCGGGAACCTGCCGCGGTGGCGGTACCAGAAGTCGGCCATGATCACCCCGCCCAGCGGCGGAATGATCGAGCCCAGCAACACCAGGAACGGGATCAGCAATTCGTACATGCCGCCGATCGCAAGCACAATCCCGACGCCGGCGGCCACCAGCGTTGCGGTACGCCGGCGCTCGCTGCGCAGCAGGTGGCAGGCGGCCGCCGACACGTTGTAGATGGTCGGCCCCTGGATCGTCCACAGGTTCAGGCAGAGCATGACCACCGCCGCGAACGACAGCCCTTGCAGCACCATTACCTCGACGATATCGGCTTGCTGGTAGACCATTGCGCACCAGGCCCCGGCCACTACCATCAGGCCGTTGCCGAGCAGGAATGCCACCACGCTGGCAATGACCGCCACCCGGCCGCTACGGGCCAGCCGGGTCCAATTGGTCGCCTGGGTGGCACCACTGGCGAAGGTACCGAAGACCATGGTTACCGCTGCTGAAAAGGTCATGGCCTCATGCGGCACCACCGCAGCCAGGCCGGCAAGCCCCCCGGCATCGCGGGTAGCGATGTACATCGATACCACCAGCAGCCCGAACATCAGCGGCACCGACACCCGCGACAGTCCATCCAGGCCCTTGAAGCCAATGATGGCCGTGAGGCTGAAGCCCAGGCCAAACAGCACCATCAACGGCATGCCGAAGCCTTCCGCCAGCCCCAGCAACCTGACCAGCACGATGGCCACCGTGGCCGTGCCCCAGGCGTACCAGCCCAGTTCGGCGAAACCCAGCAGGAAATCGGAGAGCCGGCTACCCGCTTCACCGAAACAGAAGCGCCCCATCAACACGGTGTTCAGCCCGCTGCGCGCGGCGATGAACGCGAGTGCTGCGGCATACAGGGCCAGCAGGCTGTTGCCGATGGCCGCCACCCATAGCATGTCGACAAAATTGAAGGCCATGCCCAGCTTGCCGCCGGCGAACATCGTGCCGGTAAAGAAGGTGAAGCTGAACAGGACCATGGCGATCGGCAGCAAGCCCTTGCGGGCGGATTGCGGGGCTTCGCTGAGCGGGAATTCGCTGGATGAACTCATTGCACGGGGCTCCAGGTTGTAGTCGGGAGCAGGGAGAGCAAGATGCAGGCCGCTTTTCACCCGGTGGGAAATGCCGCTCGGAACAGGCGCATGGCACTACCGACTATGTGCATGCTGAACAGTTAAGTGGAAAAAGTACGAAGTGAAAGTGTGCCCAATGACTTTATTTGAGACACGGGTGCACCAAAGCAGGTCGGTGTTGGGTAGTTGCTTCCCAGGCAGACATGGCCTGGAGGAGCAGCCTGTCGCAGGCCCTTTGTGGCCTCCGCAAGGGAAATCCTTAAAGGCGATTAGCCATCAGTCATGAGGCTGTCATCTTACTGTCGTATTTTTCGACCATTACCCAGGGTCGGGAACTACCAGCAGTGATTCGCCGTTCGCTTTCATCCGCCAGCCTTCTCCGGCTGCTGATCCTGATGCTGTGTGCAGCGACCCTGGCGTTTCTCTGGGGGCTGCACGTGTCGCAAAGGGCGACCGCAAGGCAGGATGCGCTGGCGGCCAAGGCTGCCGAACACCAGAACCTGGCCAGCCTGGTCGGCGAAAGCCTGCGTCAGCTGGTCGACCGCGCACAGGCGCTGGGCCGGGTTACCCAGGATGACCTGGAGGCCCTGCGCCAGGGCAATGTCAGCCTGCCGAAGCTGCTTGCCGAAGACCCGCTGTTCAAGCGCATGAGCCTGTACGACCGGCAAGGCAGGCTACTGTCGGCCAGCCATGCCGACGTGGCTGCCGAATTGCCCCAAGCCTGGCTGCAGGAGCTGCAACGGCACGTGTCGCGCTATGGCTTCAAGCCCTTCCTGCCCAGCCTGCAACCCTCCCGCCAGCCAGCTACCCTGCCCGACCGGCAGCTAGCCTTTCTGCTGCCGCTGACCGATCCGCGCGGCCACGACCTCGACAGCCTCCTGCTGGTGCAGCTGGATAGCGGCTACCTCGCGGTGCTGCTGCAGCACATCGACCTGGGCAGCAGCGGGCTGGTGCGGTTGCTGCAGGAAGATGGCCTGGAACGCCTGCGCATTGACGGCCGTCATCGCCAAGGCCACTGCTGCGCTGCAGCCTGTGCTGCCCGGCAACGCCAATGAAGCGGGCAAGCTGACGCAGTACGCAGCCGGTGTCCCCTACCAGAGCCTGTACCGGCGCATACCCGAGCGCGGCTTCAGCGTGGTGGTCAGCCAGCGGCAGGACGAGGTCCTGGCACCTGCTGCACTGGCCAACACCTGGCAATTCTGGCTGACCCTGGGCATGACCCTGATGATCCTCGCCAGCCTGCTGTGGACCTTGCGCCTGTTGCGCAAACGCCAGGAGGCGTTCAGCGCGCTGGAGCAGGCTCAGCAGGTCAACCAGCAACTGATCGAGCGCCTTGAGGCGGAACACCGGCGCAGCAGCCACGCCGCTGCCACCGACCACCTCAGCGGCCTGCACAACCGCCGCCAGTTCGTCGAGGTGGCTGGCCAGGCACTGACCCGCCAGCGCGGCAAACGGCGCCTGATGGCAATTCTGTTCATCGACATGGACCGCTTCAAGTCGATCAACGATTCGCTGGGGCACAAGGTCGGCGACCTGCTGTTGCAGGCCGTGGCCGGGCGCATCCAGCGCCTGCTGGCGCCCGGCGACGAGGCTTCGCGCTTTGGCGGCGACGAGTTCGTGGTGTTGCTGGCGGGTGAGCGCAGCGAGGAACAGATCAATGCCTGGGTCCGCCAACTGGTGCAGAGACTTTCGGCCACCTACGCCCTGGACGGCCAGGAGGTCAACACCAGCCCCAGCGTAGGCGTGAGCATCTGCCCGCGCGATGGCCAGGACATCGACAGCCTGATCCGCAGCGCCGATGCCGCGATGTACTCGGCCAAGCAGGCCGGGCGTGCCCAGTACCGCTTTTTCGACCCGTCGCTGAACCTGGCCGATATCCAGGCTTTCACCCTCGAACAGGCCTTCGGCAGCGCCTTGGCCGAACGCCAGTTCGTGCTCCACTTCCAGCCGCAGATCCGTCTCGACACCCAGCAGGTACTGGGCTACGAAGCCTTGGTACGCTGGGACCATCCCGAATTCGGCCTGCTCTACCCGGACCGCTTCATCGGCCTTGCCGAGCGCAGCGGCTTCATCGTCGAGCTGGGCTGGGAGGTGCTGCGCCTGGCCTGCGAGGCATTGGCGGCGTGGGCCAGCCAGGGCCGTGAGACGCGGCTGGCGGTGAACGTATCTGCCCTGCAACTGCGTCAGCCGGGTTTCGCCGCGCAGTTGTTGGCCAAACTGCAACAGCACGGCATCGAGCCACAGCGGCTGGAGCTGGAAATCACTGAAACCACCATTCTTGATCCTGAAGGCACGTCAGTGGCGCAGCTACACAGCTTGCGCAGGGCCGGCCTGGGTATCAGCCTGGACGACTTCGGCCGTGGCTACGCCGGCTTTGCCCACCTGCACACGCTGCCGCTGAGCAAGCTGAAGATCGACCGCTCGCTGATCGCAGCATTGTCCAACAGCCATGACGACAGCCCGATCGTGTCCTCCACCATCATCCTGGCCAAACGCCTGGGCCTGGAAGTGGTAGCCGAGGGCGTGGAAACCCGCGAGCAGGTGGTATGCCTGAAACTCGCCGGCTGCGATATTGCCCAGGGCTACCACTTCAGTCGGCCACTGTCGCCGGCGCAGCTGCGTGACTATGCGCCGTTCAACGGCCTCCAGGCCAAGGCTTGCGTCTGACCCGGGTGCCGGCAGCGCAGGACAGCCAAACCCTTTTCGGTTTATTGTGTGCCCATTGCCCATCGACACCGCACCATGACCGACATCGAGCGCTACCTGCGCGCCGCCACGCGTGACAACACCCGGCGCAGCTACCAGGCCGCCATCGCGCATTTCGAAACCCACTGGGGTGGCTTTCTCCCGGCCACGGCCGAGAGCATCGCCCGCTACCTGGCCGAGCATGCCGAACTGCATACCGTCAGCACCTTGCGCCAGCGCCTGGCTGCGCTCAGCCAATGGCACGTTGCCCAAGGGTTCCCCGACCCGACCAAGGCACCGTTGGTGCGCCAGGTGCTGCGCGGTATCCGCACCTTGCACCCGACACCGCCGAAGCAGGCCGCGCCGTTGTTGCTGCAGCATTTGCAAAGCGCCGTGGCGTGTTTCGAAGAAGAAGCCCGCCAGGCCCGGCAACGGCATGACCTGGCCGCCCTGCGCCGCGCCCGTCGCGATGCGGCCTTGCTGTTGCTGGGCTTCTGGCGCGGTTTTCGTGGCGATGAGCTGGCGCGGCTGCGTATCGAGCACATCCATGCCGAGGCCGGTGTCGGCATTACCCTGTTCCTGCCGCGCAGCAAGGGCGACCGCGAAGCGCTGGGGGTGCAGCACCGCACGCCGGCGCTGAAGGCGCTGTGCCCGGTCACGGCCTACCTGCAATGGCTGGAGGTGGCCGGCATCGCCCACGGGCCGGTGTTCCGCAAGCTGGACCGCTGGGGCAACCTGGGTGACGCCGCGCTCAACAGCAACAGCCTGGTCGGCCTGCTGCGGCGCATGCTGGCGCGTGCCGAGGTGCCGGCGGCGCTGTATACCGGCCACTCGCTGCGCCGTGGTTTCGCCACCTGGGCCACGGCCAACGGCTGGGAACTGAAATCGCTGATGAGCTACGTGGGCTGGAAGGACGCCAAATCCGCATTGCGCTACATCGACGCGGCGCAGCGCTTTGGCGAACTGGCCGTGCTACCGGCCAGCCAGGCGCAAGCGCTGATTCCCTGACGCCTCGCTGGCAGCCTGGCCGTGCTGCCGAGCGGCCGGGCCAGCGCTATTCCGGCGCGCACGGGCAGCCCCAGCAGCGATCAGCTTCGCCTTGCGCTGTGCCACAAACGGCCAATGTCACAGGCCCGCGCGCGCAGCAGGCTGGCAGCATCGGCACAGGCCTGTTCCAGGCTCATCGGCCCGCTGGCCAAGGCAAAGGCCGCATCGACCCCATGCGCATACAGCTGCTGGTAGCCTTCACCCAGGGTCCCGGCCAGCACCACCACCGGCACGCCATGGCGCTTGGCCAGGCGCGCCACGCCCATGGGGGTCTTGCCGCGCAAGGTCTGCGCATCGAAACGCCCTTCGCCGGTTATCACCAGGTCGGCGCCCTGCACCAAGGCCTCCAGGCCGGCCAGTTCGGCCACCACTTCCACCCCGGGGCGGAACTGCGCGGCCATGAAGGCCCGGGCCGCGAAGCCCATGCCGCCGGCAGCGCCACAACCCGGGTAGTCGCGCACATCCTTGCCCAGCAGCTGCGCACAATGGTTGGCAAAATGCCCCAGGGCCTGGTCCAGCGCCTGTACCTGCTGCGCATTGGCACCCTTCTGCGGACCAAAGACCACCGACGCACCATGGCTGCCACACAGCGGGTTGTCGACGTCTGCGGCGACCTCGAACGCTACCTCGGCCAGGCGCGGGTCGAGGTCGCTGGCATCGATGCGGGCCAGCCTGGCCAGGGCCAGGCCGCCCTCCTCCAACGCTTGCCCGTCAGCGTCCAGCAGGCGCAGGCCGAGTGCCCGCAGCATGCCGCTGCCGGCATCGTTGGTGGCGCTACCACCGATTGCCAACACCACCCGCTGCGCGCCGGCGGCCAAGGCGGCAGCGATCAGCTCACCGGTCCCCCAGCTGCTGCTGCGACAGGCATCGCGCTGGCCGCTGGGCACCAGTTGCAGGCCACTGGCCTGGGCCATTTCGATGATTGCTGTGCGGCTCTGTGGCAACCAGCCCCAACCGGCTTCGACGCTTTGCCCCAGGGGACCACGCACGGTCTGCCGGCGCAGTTCGCCGTGGCTGGCGGCAAGAATCGCCTGCATGGTGCCCTCGCCGCCGTCGGCCATCGGGCATTCGCGCAGCTCGGCGTCCGGCCAGGCCTCGCCCAGGCCCGCGGCGATGGCACGGGCGACAGCGGCAGCGTCGAGGCTGTCCTTGAACGAGTCGGGGGCGATGACGATCTTCATGGGGCTTCTCCTGTCCTGATCAGCGGCATGCTGACAGGTGGCTGCCACGCTGGCCTCGGTCGCTTGCACAAAATGCTCTGCGGGTTGTTTGGGCAAATGCCTTCGTGCACCGGCGCAGGCCTTTTCTGGCGGCGCAAGGCCGCGCCTACAGCGATCGCAGCGGCGTCAGTCGGCGGGCAGTAGCTGCAACGCCAGGTACAAGCTGAGCATACCTTCCATGCGCAGCGGGTCCACTTCGCCCAGCTCGGCGATGCGCTCCAGGCGGTAGCGCAAGCTGTTGCGGTGGATACCCAGTGCATCGGCACAGGCCTGGCTCTGGCCGTCATGGGCACACCAGGCACGCAGGGTGGCGAGCAGCTGGCCGTTGCTGTCCTTGGCGCGAATACGCTGCAACGGTTCCAGCAATTCATCCAGCGCATCATCGTTGCGGTGCCGCCATAGCAGGGCCGGCAGCCGGTAGCGCTGCAGGCTGAGCAGGCGCTCGCCAGGCACCACCTCGCGGCCATAGGCCAGCAAGTCACGTACCCGGCGGTAGCCCCGGCGCAGTTGTTCCAGGCTTTGCGCTGCACTGCCCAGGGCCAGGCGCGCGACCAGCCAGCCATGGCGCTCCAGGCGTTCCAGCAGGCGCGGCGCGTCGAGCGCCAGCGCCGCGGGGCGGCACCACAGCAAGGACTCGCGCGCGGGGCTTACGCACCAGCTGTCCGGATAACGGCTGGTCAACCACCCGGCCAACGCTTCGGCAGGTGCCCCCGAGGCCAGTTCGAACAGGCAGGGTACCCGCGGCAACTGCGGCTTGAGCCCCAGTTGCCGGGCTTCGTCGAGCAGCCGGGGCGAATCACCGCTGCCGCCCAGCAGCAGCGCCAGCAGGTCATCACAGCGCTGCCGCCGCCATTGCTGGTCGGCCTGCAAATGGCGCTGGGCCAGGAGCATTTCGGCGGTCATGCGTACCAGCTCACCGTAGGTGCGCAGCTGCTGTGGGTCGCCGGTCAGGCCAAGCACGCCCATCAGCCTGCCATCGAACATCAGCGGCAGGTTCACCCCCGGTTGCACGCCCTTCAGGCACTTGGCCGCGTCGCTGTCCAGTTCGACGATGCGGCCGTTGGCCAGCACCAGTTGCGCCCCCTCGTGGCGGGTGTTGATACGCTCCGGTTCGCCACTGCCCAGGATCAGCCCCTGGCTGTCCATCACATTGACGTTGCACGGCAAGATGGCCATCGCCCGGTCAACGATATCCTGTGCCAGGTCATGGTCGAGTTCGAACATTCAACGGTCCTTGGGGTGTTAGGCTCTGTACGAAAAGCCTTGATACTTGTTCATGCTGCGTTGAAAACAGCCTCGGAATGCTCATGTACTCCAGTACACTCCGCTTCCTCGGCTGTTTTCGCCTTGCCTGACCTGCGTCTCAAGACTTTTCATACAGAGCCTAGGCTTTTGGGCTCGGGCACAGCCGCGCGGCACCAGCGCTGTGCAAAAGCACAAAGACAGGCTCGCCGCCGTCCCCGAGACTCGTCAGGGCGAGCGCCGGAACAGGCGACGCGGCGACAACCATAACAACAGAGAACCCGATCATGGCATACAGCCCCGCCCCTGACCAAGGCACGGACACCAACCGCGACGCGCTGTACCGGCGCATCACCCTGCGGCTGATTCCGTTCATTTTCATCTGCTACCTGTTCAACTACCTGGACCGCGTCAACGTCGGCTTTGCCAAGCTGCAGATGCTCGACGCGCTGCAATTCAGCGAAACGGTGTACGGCCTTGGCGCCGGCATCTTCTTCATCGGCTACGTGCTCTGCGGCCTGCCGAGCAACCTGGCGCTCAACCGCTTCGGCCCACGGCGCTGGATCGCGCTGATGATGATCGCCTGGGGTAGCCTCTCCACCTGCCTGTTGTTCGTTACCACGCCTACCGAGTTCTACGCGTTGCGCCTGCTGACCGGCGCCGCCGAAGCCGGCTTTTTCCCCGGCGTGGTGCTGTACCTCTCGCGGTGGTTCCCGGCCGCCCGGCGTGGCCGCATCATGGCCCTGTTCATGTCGGCGATCCCGGTATCGGGGCTGCTCGGCGGGCCGTTCTCCGGCTGGATCCTGGAGCACTTCGCGGCCGGCCAGCACGGCCTGGCCGGCTGGCAGTGGATGTTCCTGATCCAGGGCCTGCCAACCGTCGCGCTGGGGGTATTGGCGGCGTTCCTGCTCAGTGATGGCTACCAGAAAGCCAACTGGCTGAGCCCCGCACAGCGCCAACTGATCGCCGCCGACCTGCAGGCCGAGGCCGCCAGCAAGCCGAGCACCCGCGGCGACGGTGTGCTCGCCGTGCTCGGCAACCCGCTGGTCTGGACGTTCGGTTTCGTCTACTTCTGCATCCAGAGCGGCGTGTACGCGATCAACTTCTGGCTGCCGTCGATCATCAAGAACATGGGCTTCGACAACCCATTGCTGATCGGCTGGCTCAGCGCCATCCCGTATTTGCTGGCCGGTGTGTTCATGATCCTCTGCGGGCGCTCGGCCGACCTGCGCAACGAACGCCGCTGGCACCTGGTGGTACCGATGCTGATGGGCGCCGTCGGCCTGCTGATCGCGGTGAATTTCGCCGGCAACCCGACCGTCGCCATCCTCGGTCTGTCGATCGCCACCATGGGCGCACTCACCGGCCTGCCGATGTTCTGGCCGATGCCGACCGCGCTGCTCACCGCCAGCGCGGCAGTGGCCGGGCTGGCGATCATCAACTCGGTGGGCCAGATGGCCGGTTTCCTCAGCCCGTACCTGGTCGGTTTCATCAAGGATCAGACCGGCTCCACCGATGCTGCGCTGTATTCGCTGGCAGCGCTGATCGTGCTTGGTAGCCTGGTGGCCTTGCGGGCGACGCGTGCCGCTGCACTGGATACCGCACGGGCCAGTTGAACCCTTTCGTGGGTAAACCCGCTCCAACGGGGTACTGCGCTGGCTTCGAATTGCCGCGGCTTCAGCCGCGACCACCGGCAGAGCCGGTGCCAGCCACCGCATCGCCTGCTTCGCGGATGAATCCGCTCCTACAAACGGCTTCGACTGGACGCCGTACCTGTAGGAGCGGCTTCAGCCGCGATCACCGGCAGAGCCGGTGCCAGCCATCGCGTCGCCTGCTTCGCGGATAAATCCGCTTCTACATCGAGCCGACGCTCACAATGGCTTGCCCCTCCGATCGTCAGCTCGACGCATCGCCACCACCGTCCAGGCGTCAAATGATTCCAAAGGCCCCTTTGGAGAATTCCATGACCGAGCACGCCGTGGCCCGCCTGGCCGAGCTTGACCCACATCGCCCCCTGCGCGTCCAGGCCGGCAGCGAGGAACTCATCCTGATCCGCCAAGGCGACCAGGTACATGCCTACCAGGGCAACTGTCCCCACGAAGGTGCTCCGCTCAACGAAGGTGTCGTCTGCGGCGGCCTGCTGGTCTGCCCATGGCACAAGGCCGCGTTCGCTGTCGACGAAGGCGCGGTGTGCGAGCCGCCGGCCCTGGCCGACCTGCGCCGCTACAAGGCCTGGGTCAAGGGCGACGAGGTCTGGGTCGATGATCAACCGCTGCCGGCCGTCGAACCCCCCAGGCACAGCGATGCCCGATGCTTCGTGGTGGTCGGCGCCGGTGCAGCCGGCAGCGCCGCGGTGGCCACGCTGCTGGCCCATGGTTTCGCCGGGCGCCTGATCTGGATCGACCAGGAACGCCAGCCAGGCTATGACCGCACGGCGCTCAGCAAATTCGTCATCGCCGGGCAGATGTCACCCGACGACGTACCTGCCCTGCTCGACCCCAACGCCCTGCGCCAGGGCCAGTTGCAGCGCAGGCATGGCAAGGTCCGCACATTGAACAGCCAGAAGCGCCAGCTGACCCTGGCCGACGGCCAGCAGATCGACTATGACGCCTGCCTGCTGGCCACGGGTGGCAAGGCGCTGCGCCCCGAGATCCCGGGGGTCGAGCTGCCTGGGGTGTTCACCCTGCGTTCACGGGAGGATGCCGCGCAACTGCTCGATGCTGCCGAACCCGGCCAGCCGGTGGTAATCGTCGGCGATGGCTTCATCGGCCTGGAAGCCGCCTCGGCCTTGCGCAAATACGGTGTGCAGGTGCACCTGGTCAGCCGCCATGAAGTGCCCCTGGCTCGCCAGTTGGGTGAGCGCATCGGCCGTAGTATCCGTGCCCTGCATGAACGCAAGGGGGTGGTCTTCCACGGCCCCACCGAGGTCGAGCGCATCGACGGCAATGGCAAGGTCGAAGCCGTGCTGCTGGCGAACGGTGAACGGCTGCACACGCCCCTGGTCTTGCTCGGCACCGGGGTCAAGCCGGCCACCGGGTTCATTCAGGGCGTGCAGCTGAGGGAAGACAAATCGGTGCAGGTCGATGCCGAAATGCGTGCTGCAGATGGCCTGTGGGCTGCGGGCGATATCGCCACCTTCCCGCTCACCGGGCGCCCGGTGCGCATCGAGCATTGGCGCCTGGCCCAGCAACACGGGGTGATCGCCGCCGCGAACATGCTCGGCGAACAGCGCCGCTACGCCGACGTGCCGTTCTTCTGGACCTACCAGCACGGCTGCACCTACGAGGTACTGGGCCATGCGCAGGAGTGGAACCATATCGAGTTCGTCGGCGCCCCGGAGCAAGGTGACTTCATCGCCTTGCAATGCCTGGACGAGCGGGTCGAGGCGGTAATTGCCAAGGGCTACTCGGATGCCATGGCGACACTGTCGCAACGCATGAAGCGCCCGTTGAGCCTGCAGGAGGCACGGCTGCTGATCGGTTGAGGTGCGCCTTTCAATGCGCCCCGGTTGTGTGTAAAACAGGCAGCTCAGCCGACTGCAAAAGGAACCACGCGCATGATCTACCGCCCCCTCGGCCACAGTGGCCTGCAGGTTTCCGCCCTGACCCTGGGCAGCATGATGTTCGGCGAGCAGACCAGCACCGAAGACGCCCTGCGCATCATCGACAAGGCCTGGGACCAGGGTATCAACTTCATCGACACCGCCGACGTGTACAACGCCGGGCGCTCGGAAGAGATCGTCGGCGAAGCGGTGGCCCGCCATCGTCAGGACTGGATCGTCGCCAGCAAGGTCGGTTTCGGCCCGGCCGATGGCTTGCCCAACCGCAGCGGGCTGTCGCGCAAGCATATCTTCAATGCCTTGCATGCGACCTTGACGCGCATGGACATGGACTACCTGGACATCTACTACCTGCACCGCGAAGACCACAAGGTGCCACTGGAAGAAAGCGTGCAGGCGATCGGCGACCTGCTGCGCCAGGGCAAGATCCGCTATTGGGGCGTATCCAACTTCCGCGGTTGGCGGATCGCCGAGGTATGCCACATTGCCGAGCGCCTGGGCGTGCCCAGGCCGGTGATCAGCCAACCGCTGTACAACATCGTCAACCGCCAGGCAGAAGCCGAGCAACTGACGGCTGCCGGTGCCCACGGCCTGGGTGTGGTGCCCTACAGCCCGCTGGCGCGCGGCGTGCTCAGCGGCAAGTATGCACCGGGCGCCACGCCGGATTCAGCTAGCCGGGCCGGGCGCCAGGACAAACGCATCATGGAGGTGGAGTGGCGCCAGGAGTCGCTGGCCATTGCCCGGCAGATCCAGGCCTACGCGCAGGCCAAGGGCGTGGGCATGGTCGAGTTCGCGATCGCCTGGGTGCTGAACAACCAGCTGGTCAGCTCGGCGATTGTCGGCCCGCGCACCGAGGAGCAGTGGGCCACCTATGGTGGTGCGCTGGCCGTGAAGATCACCGCCGAAGACGAGGCGTTCATCGATTCGCTGGTGACACCGGGGCATGCGTCGACGCCGGGCTTCAATGATGTAGCGCATTACGTGAGCGGGCGGCTCGCGCGCAACTGACTGCCCTGCTGTTGCGGCCGCTTCGCAAGCCAACCCGCCCCCGCCGAGGTTGCACCGGCCTGTGGGAGCGGGATCACCTGCGCGAGCTGCGGAACAGGTAGCCTACCCGCTCAGGCATCAGCCATTGGCCGCTCAGTGTCCCCGCTCAGCGGTGCTGACGCCCAGGTAACGATCGGTCCATGCAGCCAACGGCAACGGTGGCTGCTGGTCGACGATACGTCGCCAGATCAGCACCAGGTCATCGCCATTGAACATCGACCCTGGCCCGGCACCCTGCCACATCGAGGGCACGTCGGCCATCCAGCGCCCCTGGTCGTCGCGGTGGGCCATGGTGAAACGGAACGTGTAGTTGCCTGGAATACCCATGCGCAGGTCGGTGACCACCAGCGCATCGCCGATCTGGTCGTAGCGCAGCCAGTCATCGGTGAACCAGCGCAGGCGCTGGTGCAATGGCTGGTCGGCAAGCACCTTGGCCAATTCCAGGTTACGGGGCAAACGCTGCATTTCTGGCGCCTGCCGGTCAAACCCGCTGCTGATGCCTTCGTAGTAATCGCCATCCGGGGTCTTGGCCAGCACCCGCCAGACCAGGCTGTTGAAGGCGATCGGCACGGCGCGTACTTCGCTGGCGACAAGGCCTTGCTGGTCGAGCGCCGCCTGGAAGCGCTGCTCGGCCGCCATGCGCCCGGCCAGGCCGAAACCCAGGTAGGCCGCGCCGAACAGCAGGGCCAGGGTCAGCAGCCGCGTGGCCTTGCCGGTCAGCCCTTTGCAGCTGGCGTAGATCACCGCCGCCAGCAGCGGCAGGGTGTAGACCGGGTCGATGATGAAGACCGCAGCCCAGCTCTGCGGGGTTGTCTGCAAAGGCCAGAACAACTGCGTGCCATACACCGTGAAGGCGTCGAGCAGCGGGTGGGTGACCAGTACCAGCCAGAATGCCAGGAACAGCCTGGGCATGCTGTAGCCCTGGCCTGGCCAGCAGCGCTTGACCAGCCAGGCCAGCAGCCAGGCCAGCCCGGTCAGCACCAACAGCGAGTGGGAAAAGCCGCGGTGATAGGTCATCTGCGACACTGGGTCGGCGTAGCGGATGATCACATCCAGGTCGGGCAGCGTGGCCAGCGCCGCACCATACAGTAGCGAACGGCGGCCCTGGAGGCGGCCGAGCACGCTACCTTGCAAGGCGGCGCCGAGTACGGCTTGGGTAATGGAGTCCACGGGCGGCATTCCTGAAAGCTAGGTTTGCAAAAACTACCCTCAACCCGCCACGAGGCGCAATTCCCGGACCTCAAACGTGATGCACCAGCCTGGTGGAGGAACGGCCTTGCCTCGCGATGGGCTGCGCCAGGCCGTGCCTACAGGATGCGAAACCGGGGTCTAGAACAATTGCCAGGTGTAAACCAGCGTCAGGCGATTCTCGTCGATATCGCTGCGGTAGTTGCACCATGCCAGGGCATTGCTCAGCCGAGGTCGCCGCCCCCCACCGGCAAGACCACGCCGGTGATGTACGAGGCCTCGTCGGAAGCGAGGAAGAGAATTGCGCCCACCTGCTCGTCGATGCTGCCGTAGCGGTGCATCAGGCTGCTGTCCAGGGTCTGCTCGACGATCTGCTGGTACCAGCGCTGTTCCTGCTCGGTCTGTTCGGCGTTGTTGCGCGGCACGCGCCGGGGTGGCGCTTCAGTGCCGCCGGGCGCGGTGGCGTTGACCCGGATGCCGCGCCCGGCCGTTTCGAACGCCAGGCAGGCCGTGAGCGCGTTGACGCCGCCCTTGGCCGCCCCGTAGGGCACGCGGTTGATGCCCCGGGTGGCGATGGACGAGACATTGACGATGGCGCCGCTGCCGCGTTCGAGCATGTAGGGCAAGGCGGCGTGGCAGCACCACAGCGTGGGGAACAGTGAGCGGCGCACTTCGGCTTCGATCTGCTCCACCTGGTAGTGCTCGAACGGTTTGGCCCAGATGGTGCCGCCGACGTTGTTGACCAGGATGTCGAGGCGGCCGAAGGTGGCTACCGCGCTGGCCATGACCCGCGCACAGTCGGCATGCTGTTCGAGGTCGGCAGTGAGGGTGAGCATGCCCTCGCCAGCCAGTTCGTGGACCAGTTCGGAGCGGTCTACCGCGACCACTTGCGCGCCTTCGGCCTTGAGCCGCCAGCATACGCCACGGCCAATGCCCTGGGCGGCGCCGGTCACCAGGGCGACCTTGCCTTGGAATCTGTTGTTCATATCCATCTCTCCGGTTCGCCACGGCCCCTGTGGGAGCGGGCAGGCCCGCGAACGCATCCGGCCAGACAACGTCGTTGAACTCGCTGGCCTCTTCGCGGGCACGCCCGCTCCCACAGGGTTGGCGTATTGCTTGCGATGAAAGAAGCGGTCAGGCCGCTGCCGCGAACTTCTCGTAGTAGAAGTTCGCCGGGGTGATGCCCTGCTCACGCAGGTACTGGCTCACCGCCTCGACCATTGGCGGCGGGCCGCACAGGTACACGTCGACATCGCCATCGTTGAGGTGGCATGGCTCGATGTGCTGGGTCACGTAGCCCTTGCGTGGGTACTGGCTGTGCGGGTTGGCCACGCAGGCGCTGAAGGTGAAGTTGGGGATGCGCGCCGCCAAGGCCTGCAGGCGGTCGAGCTCGACCAGGTCGAAGTCGTTGGTCACCCCGTAGACCAGGTGCAACGGGTGCTCGCTGCCCTGCTCGGCGATCTTCTCCAGCATTGCCGTGAACGGTGCCAGGCCGGTGCCACCAGCCAGCAACAGCAGCGGGCGCTGGATTGGCCGCAGGTAGAAGCTGCCCAGCGGCCCGGCCAGGGTCATGCTATCGCCGGCCTTGGCCAGGTGGGTCAGGAAACTGCTCATCAGCCCGCCCGGCACGTTGCGGATCAGGAAGCTGACCTCGCCGTCCTTCTGCAGCGAGCTGAACGAATAGGCGCGGCTGTGCTCGCTGCCCGGCACCTTGAGGTTGACGTATTGCCCGGGCAGGAACGCCAGGCGGCTGAGGGCCTCACCCCTGAGCGACAGGGCGATGGTACTGGCCGACAGCTGGCGCACGCCACTGATCGTGGCCTCGAAACAGGCCTGCTCGGTCTTGCACAACTGCGACGAGGCCGGAATGCGGATCACGCAGTCACTTGCCGCGCGCATCTGGCAGGTCAGCACGTAGCCTTGGGCGACTTCGTCTGCGCTCAGGGCATCGTCGATGAAGTTGTCACCGAGCTCGTAACGGCCGGACTCGGCCTTGCACTTGCAGGTGCCGCAGGCGCCGTCGCGGCAGTCCAGCGGAATGTTGATGCCCTGGCGGTAGGCAGCATCGGCCACGGTTTCATGGCCGGAGGCTTCGATGAAGCGGGTTACCCCGTCTTCGAAATTCAGTGCGATCTGGTAGTTCATGTTGCACCTCGCGGGCGAGCCGGGCCGCGGCGCATCGCAGGACGCGCCGGGCAGCACTCGCAAGACCCTGGATCAGATGTGGTAGATGTCGATGACCTGGCGCACGTAGTCGTTCTTCAGCACCACCTTCTTGGCCTTGATCAGCGGCTGCTCGCCGCGCAGGTCGAGGGTGTAGAAACTGCTGCCGAAGTAACTGTCGGTGGTCTTGTAGCGGAAGCTCAGGGTGTGCCAGTTGAAGCGCACCTGGCACAGCCCGGCAGCCTGCCCGACGATCTCGATGTTGCTGATGTTGTGCGAGGTGCGGGTGTCGGGCACGGTCGCGCTGGAACGCTCGGTCTTGATCCGGAACACGCGGTCTTCCAGGCCGCCGCGGTTGCCATACCAGATCAGCGAGATTTCGCTTTGCGGGTCCTCGGTCAGGGTGTCGTCATCGTCCCAGCTCGGCATCCAGAAAGTGGCATCGCTGGCGTACAGTTCCAGCCACTGGTCCCATTGCGCGTCGTCCAGGTAGCGCGCCTCGCGGTAGAGGAAGTCGCGCACGGTGTCATACAGGCTCATTGCACGGCCTCCACGGGGATCAGTTGCTGTTCGTCCTTCAGGGCCTGGATCATGGTGTCCTGCCAGTACTTGTGCTGCAGCACGAACAAGCCTTCGTCCTCGGTGCGCACGCCAGACAACAGCGGCTTGAGCGCAATCTCCCTGGCCGCCTCGTCGGCGCCTTGCACCCAGTGCGCAGCCCCACGGGACATGTCGTTCCAGCCGCTGCCGCCGCCGTAGCCGGTCTGGCACGAGCGGAACTCTTCGAGGTCGTCCGGGGTGGCCATGCCGCTGACGTTGAAGAAATCTTCGTACTGGCGAATGCGCTTGGCGCGGGCATCGGCGCTCTCGCCTTTCGGCGCGATGCAATAGATGGTGATTTCGGTCTTGTTCACCGAAATCGGCCGGGCGATGCGGATCTGCGAGCTGAACTGGTCCATCAGGTACACATTCGGGTACAGGCACAGGTTGCGCGAGTTCTCGATCATCCAGTCGGCACGCGCCTGGCCGAAATCGGCCGCCAGCTGCTCCCGGCGCTCGTAGGCCGGGCGGTCCTCCGGGTTGGCCCAGCGGGTCCACAGCAGCAGGTGGCCGTGGTCGAAGGAGTAGAAACCACCGCCCTGCTTGGCCCAGGCCCCAGCGCTCATGGTCTTGATCGCCTCGCCCGCCTCGCGCTGCTTGCGCTGGTTCTGGGTGGCGGCGTAGTTCCAGTGCACGGAACTGACGTGGTAACCGTCGGCGCCGTTTTCGGCGGTGAGCTTCCAGTTGCCTTCGTAGATATACGAACTGGCTCCACGCAACACTTCCAGGCCTTCTGGCGACTGGTCGACGATCATGTCGATGATTTTCGCCGACTCGCCCAGGTGTTCGACCAGCGGTTTGACGTCGGCCTTCAGGCTGCCGAACAGAAAGCCCCGGTACGACTCGAAGCGCGCCACCCTGGTCAGGTCGTGGGAGCCGTCGCAGTTGAAGCTGGCGGGGTAGCCGGCATTGCCTGGGTCCTTCACTTTCAGCAGCTTGCCGCTGTTGTTGAACGTCCAGCCGTGGAACGGGCAGGTGTAGCTGGAGCGGTTGCCGCGCTTGTGCCGGCAGAGCATGGCGCCACGGTGGCTGCAGGCGTTGAGAAAGGCATTCAGCTCACCGTCCTTGTTGCGCGCGATGAAGATCGGCTGGCGCCCCATGGTCAGGGTGAGGAAGTCGTTGTTCTCGGGGATCTGGCTTTCGTGGGCCAGGTAGATCCAGTTGCCCTCGAAGATGTGTTTCATCTCCAGATCGAACAGGCGTGGGTCGGTGAACATCTCGCGCTTGCAGCGGTAGATGCCCTTTTCACGGTCGTCCTCGAGCAAGGCATTGAGGTAGTCGAATCCCAGGGACATGGCCAGGGTCTCCCTTGTTATTGTTTGGACCTGGTCAGGTTAGGGATGGGTAGGCGCCGGCAATATCCGCTTTGTGCGCAGTGCTATCCGTTTTGTGCAGGTTGTGGCTGTGGTTCAGCGCCGCTTGCGCAAGGTTTCCGAGGGCAGCTCGCCAAACTGCTGCCGATACACCTCGGAAAACCGCCCCAGGTGCAGGAAGCCGTAGTCCATGGCCAGTTCGGTCACGCTGCGCACGCTGCAGCTGGCATCGCCCAGGCAGGCATGCACCTGCGCCAGCTTGCGCTGGCGCACATACTGCTTGGGCGTGGTGCCCAGCTGGCGGTCGAACAGTGCATACAACGAGCGCAGGCTCATGCATGCCTGCTCTGCCAACGCTTCGGCGGAAAGTTCGAGTCTTAGGTTGCGTTCGATGTAGTCGAGGATTCGTTCCAGGCTTGCTCCGGGTGAACCCAGGCGCTCGCGACGGATATTGGTCGTCATCAGCGTCAGCAACTTGCTGGCGACGATCTGGCTGTAATGGCCCTGTACCCTTGGCAACGAATCGCTCACTTCCGCTTCATGGCACACCATCGCCAGCAGGTTGACGAAACCGTCCAGCTCATCCAGCCGATAATGGTTGCGCAGGAAGCGCACACCGCCATCGGGCCGCTGCCAGCGCTGTTCGTCGCAGATCGAGTCGAGCAGCCGGGCCGGCAGCTTGAGGATGAATTTCTCGCAGTCTTCCGAATAGGTCAGGTCGACCGGATCATCCGGGTTGATCAGCAGCAGCTCGCCCGGTACCAGGTGCTGCTCGCGCTTGGGCCCACGCCACAAGCAGTTGCCGTTGAGCAACACCTGCAGGTGGTAGATGGTTTCCAGTGCTGGCGAGGTGACGCGTACGCTGCCGCCATAGCTGATGCGGCACAGGTCCAGTTCGGCGAACTTGCGGTGGCTGAGGCTGGCCTGGGGATGGGTGGTGCGGGACAGGCCGATGCAATGCTGGCCTACATGCTGGTTCACATAATCGGACACAGCATAAGGGTCGGCGTGATGAAACACGCTACTGCGCTCGCTCAGCAGGCGGCTTTCCATAGGCAAGGCACTCGGTATCGTTGTTGTTCTGGTCGCCGCGCCCGATGGCCAGACAGGCAGTGATTGCGGTCGTCACGCTCATTCTATCGAGCCGGCCGGGGACGCAGGGTGCAGGCGACAACCGGTGAATGCCCCACTTAAGCAAAATGGCCGGTGTCGGGCAATGCACGGGAGAAATGCCCGGGCGGATAGCGGACAGCGGGTGACGATGGGCGTTCGGTTATCGCACGCTGTTTCCAGTGCCGTACTCTCACTGTACTGGCAGGAAGTTCATCAACAACAAGCTCTGCGCGTAATTCAGGCCAATCCGCCGATAGCGTTCGTCAAGCAGCTCGGCCAGCAAATCCAGGCGCGCCACGATCTTGCCGAACTCCACGGCAAAGCTGAGGTTGCTGCCTTCCTCGGAGATTTCATTGGAGAACAGCAACAGCTCGCCATTGGCATCTTGTCGCTGGCTCAGCATCCAGGTGGCCTTTTCGATGTTGCGCGCAGCGTTGTTGACGAACAGCGGATCGATGGTATCGGTCATGTAGAACTCGGTACGCCCGCCATGCGCGGTGATCAGCATGCTGCCGATGGCGTAGATGAACGCGCCGACCCGATCGCCGCGAAACTCCGGGCTCAGGGCATAACTCAAGGCCGCCAGGTCACGGCGCTTGCCCAGTTGCGGCAGCGGCTGGCGTTGTTCGATGGCGATGCGGATCTGCCGCTCGGCAGTGGCGGCGTCGACGTAGCCGGACAGTTTCCACTGGCTGGGGTTGCGCAGGTACAGCTTGTTCATCAGCAGGTACAGGCTCTGCAGGTTGTCGCGCATGGCCAGCGTGGCCATGCGGTCGACGCTGGTCTGGAACAGCTCGCTGGGCTTGCCGTTGCCGAACTGGTCGAGCATGTCGCGGCCCTGTTCCTGGGTGCAGGCGCACAGGCAGGTGAAGGCGCCTGCCAGCAGCAGGCGCGAGAGGATTTTGGGACTGCTTGCAACCATCGGCACCGGGTCGATATTCGGTGGCCGCTCCGGGTATCGGTGCGGCTTGGCCAAGAATAGAGCGTGGAAAGTGCGAAAAGTGCCAGATGCAGATAATCAGGATCTGCCAAATGCAGCATGCGACGTGGCCGCCATTGAGTGATTCACCTGGTAAATTTGCCAGTTTCGGGTTTGCCCAGGGTGATAAAGAATATTCATCCACCCACGGAGGAATCACCATGGACAAATATATAGCGAACCCCGGTGAACTGGACCCTGACTTTGGCGTTAACGGTTATGCCTATTTCCCATCCCCTCCAGGCAGTTTGTATTCGGGCGCGGTTTTTTCGACAACGCTGGATTCAGCAGACCGTATTAGCTGGGCCGGCGCAGTCAAGATCGATCAAAAGGTTTTTTACTATTTTGCGAGGCTGGATGCCAAGGGTGTCTTGGAGTCGGACCCAGGCTTCGTCGAAATTGAAGACCCTGAGCTGGACCCGTCGCTTTACCAGGGGCAGTTGTTCCAGTTCATCTCGCCCGCGACACCTGAGCCTGACTCGAACTACATCGCCCAGGCAGTATGTACAACCTGGAACGGTGATGACTGGCTCTGGCATGCCGCTATCGGCCACTACCAAAACAACTTCGCAGCGCTGGCCGGCTTCGGCACGAAAGGGATGATCCTGGTAAAACCTGACAGCCAGCGCAACGCAAATGCAACATTCACCGCCCCGCCCGAACAGCCCCCGACAGCCAAACCGGGTATTGAGTCAAAGGTCCCTGAACAGCTGAAGAACAGATTTAAGGACGAAGTGTCTCCACACACCGTCCGTAGCGTGTTGCTGGGCGAAAATATCAAGACCTTGTACGCCTCTTCGCTCGAGTTCCAGCCAAACAGTCAACGGCTGTGGGTCGCTCTGCATGATGCCAGGACTGGGGCCCCGGTAACCGGTCTCGGTCCAGATGGCAGTCAAAGCCAATGGCTCATTCCGAGTTTTCTGGGCGGTACATTCGTGCCATGGGGCTGCTGCTTCTTTAAGGACGGTGGTTTTGTTCTGGCAGGAAACGAAAGTGCAGCCAGTATCGTCGCCAGATACAAGAGCAACGGCGAACTGGATACGGACTTCAACCAAACCGGCTTTATCCAACTCGCTAACGGCAGCATTCAGGTGGCTGCTGATGAAAGCAGGATCATTGTCAGCCAAGGTGATTCCCATCGCGAGGCGGGACGCCCAATCAACCTGACGATCCGTGTGTATCACAAGCAAACCGGTTTACCGGATACGCAATTCAACGGAGACGGTGTGCTCACTATCGAAGTTGATCCTGGTTCTGATATCAGGACCCTCACAACGGAATCCATCATGCTTGCCCCCGATGGTTCGATCTATCTCGCAGGAAACTTGTTTCATGTTGGCGAGTCCACCTTCTACCAGCAAGGGGTCATCCATAAGGTCACCCAGGATGGCAGATTGGACGCGAACTTCGCTTCCGGAGGTCGCTACCTGGTCCCAGAAGACGAATTTGGCGCCTTACGCGCAGCGCACCTGGGATCGGATGGCCTCCGCTTCATCTCACAACTGGCTAACGGAGATGAATGTGCCATGAAACTCTTTATCTGAATGCCGCTGAACCGCTGGCAAGCCATTCGCGCGCGCGGGTCTTCAACGGCGTACCGTTGCGCCAGGCGCCTTCCGGCGTGCCGACGAAGCGCTCGCCGGTGAAGGGCTGGTTCATCACCCCTACAGCCGGCTGCGTGCCGTCGTTGAGGGTAAACAGGATCGCCGAACGCACAGGCTACCTAGCCGCCGTAGAGTAAAGTCACCTGATATATTTGCCAGTTTCGGGTTTGCTCAGATGGAGAAATACTCAGCGCCCCAACGGAGGATTCACCATGAGCAGATATTTAAAGAACCCCGGTGAACTGGATACTGACTTTGGCATTGACGGTTATGCCAGACTTCCTGTTCCTCAAGGCGCCCTGTCTTCGGGCTCGCTGTATTCGGCGACAACCGATTCAGCGAACCGTATTATCTGGGTCGGCGGCGCTCCGATCGACGGAGAGGATTTCTATTTTTTTGCAAGGCTGGATGCCAAGGGTATTCTGGAACCTGATCCAGGCTTCGTCGCAATTGAAGATCCTGCGCTGGATCCGTCGCTTTCCTATGTACAGGAGTTCCACTTCGTCACACCCGCGATACCTGCGCAGGACTCGAATTATATCGCGCATTCGAAATGTGCAACATGGACAGGTGAAGATTGGCTCTGGCAAGCCGCTGTCGGCCACTACAGAAACAACTTCGCAGCGCTGGACGGTTTCGGCGTGAAAGGGATTATTCTCGTGCGGCCTGACAGTCAGCCCATACCAACAGCAACATCCATCGCCAAGCACGAACAACGGCCGAAAACAAAGCCTGGCAATGAGGCAAAGATTTCAGGAAGCCCGAAAAACAGCTACAAGGAAGTGGTAGCTGCGCCCGCTACCCGCAGTGTGTTGCTAGGCAAGACGATCAAGACCTTGTATGCCTCTTCGCTCGAAGACCAGCCGAACAGCCAACGGCTGTGGGTCGCGCTGCACGATGCCGAGACTGGAGCCCCAGTAGCCGGCCTTGGTCCAGATGGCACGCAGAGCCAATGGCTTATTCAGAACTTTTTGAGTGGTACCTTCAAGCCGCAAGGTTGTCACTTCTTCAAAGACGGTAGTTTCGCCCTGGCCGGGAAGGAAGGCGTACCCGGCATCGTCGCCCGATACAAAAGCAACGGCGAACTGGATACGAACTTCAATCAGACCGGTTTTATCCAACTTGACGACCGCAACATCCAGCTTGGTGCTGACCAAAGCAGGGTCGTCATCAGCCAAGGTACCTATTTCACCAGCGAGCCAGGTCGCGCAATCAATTTGACGGTCCGTGTCTATCACCAGCAGACCGGCTTGCCCGATACGCAATTCAACGGAGACGGTGTCCTCAGTATTGATATTGATCCGGGCGTTGATGTCAGAGCCGTCTCAACAGAGTCCGTTATCATTGCCCCGGATGGATCGATCTACATCGCTGGAAACTTGAATCACTTCAGCCAGTCCGGTTTTTACCTGCAGGGTGTCATCTACAAAGTCACCTGCGATGGCAGATTGGACACGAACTTCGCTTCCGAGGGGTGCTACCTGGTACCGACAGATAAATACAACGCCTTGCGCGCAGCATACCTGGGAGTGGACGGCCTCCGTTTCATCTCTGAACTGAAGGAGGGTGGTCACTGTGCCATGAAGCTCTTTACCTGATTGCCGCTAATTCGCTGGCAAGCCATTCGCGCAGTGGCTTGCCAGCTTTGGCGTTAACGCCTGTTCAGTGGTAGTGGCGCAACATATCCACGACCTGCGCATGCAGCGCCGGATCACCGCAAGCCACCACGCAGCCACCATTCTGCGCGCTGCTGCCGTCCCACGCGGTGATCACCCCACCCGCCCCTGCGATGATCGGCATCAGCGCCTGGACGTCATACGGCTGCAGGCTGGCCTCGACGATCACGTCGACGAACCCGCTGGCCAGCATGCAATAGGCATAGCAATCGCCGCCATAGCGCATCAGCCGCGCCTTGCCGGCAACCGCCTCGAACGCCGCCTTGCGTTCAGCGGTGTCGAACATGTCCGGGGTGGTGCACATCAGCGTGGCCGAGGCCAGGTCACGGCAGGCACGGGTCTTCAATGGCGTACCGCTGCGCCAGGCGCCTTCCGGCGTGCCGACGAAGCGCTCGCCGGTGAAGGGCTGGTTCATCACCCCTACCACCGGCTGCGTGCCGTCGTTGAGGGCGATCAGCGTGCCCCACAGCGGCAGGCCGGTGATGAAGGCGCGGGTACCGTCGATCGGGTCGAGCACCCAGGTCAGCGGGCTGCTGCCGACCGCCACCCCGGCTTCCTCGCCGAGAATGCCGTGCTCGGGGTAACGGGCCTGGATCAGCGCGCGCATGGCGTCTTCGGCCGCCTTGTCGGCCACGGTCACCGGGTCGTACAGGCGCCCGCCCTTGTCCTCGACATCCAGACTGGCGCGAAAGTAGGGCTTGATCGCTTCGGCGGCTGCATCGGCCAACTGCTCGGCAAAGGCGCGGTACTCGCCGATCTGTTCAGCACTCAGGGACATGGGACGGGCCTCGTGGCAAAGATGGGGCACGCATCATACCCGACACATCGCCCCGCTGTACGTGGCAGCGGTCTAGACTGAACATGACCAGGTCACCGGGGGGCTGCCACACGTGGAGGTGTGCGATGAGCCAGTTCAAGCGTCTGTTCGTCATGCTCGGCCCGCAGATGCGTCACACGCCGGCGCTGCAGCGCGCGGCGGCGTTGGCGGAATCCAACGGTGCCTTGCTGGATATCAATGTATTCGTCGACGATGTCGACACTTTCGGTTTGATGAGCGATAGCCGCGAACGCGAACGGCTGCTCAGCGACAACCGCCAATGGTTGGCGGACGAAGCCGAACAACTGGCCAACGCCGGCCTGGATGTGTCCACCGAACTGCTGCTGACCCGTGACCCGCTGGGCAGTGTGCTGGAACGGGTCGAACGCCTGGGGTGCGACCTGCTGATCAAGGACGTGCAGCACGAACCGGTGCTCAAGCGCCTGCTGGTGACGCCACTGGACTGGCAGCTGCTCAAGGACAGCCCGATCGCCGTGCACCTGGTCAGCGATATCCGCCTGCCCCTGCCCCGGCAGATCGCTGCCGCAGTGGACCTGAACAACCACGGCGCTGGCGAGCATCTGGACGAACAGGTGATCCACTACGCCCATGCCCTGGCCCTGCAGTGCAACGCCGAGCTGCACCTGCTGCATGTGTGCGACGCGGCGAAGACCCACATTGCCGACTTCGGTGCCGGTACGGTCACCATGCCCGGCTTCGATGCCAACCTGCGGGCGGCGCAGCGGGCGGCGTTCAACCGCCTGGGCGACCACCATCAGATCCCGTTGGAGCGCAGGCACTTCCTGGAGGGGCCTGCGATCAAGGCCATTGCCCAGTTCGTCGGCCACAGCCGGGCCGACGTGATCGTGATGGGCAGCCACCGGCATGACGCCCTGCGGACTTTCCTGGGCGGGACCACGGCGCATGTACTGGAGCACCCGCTGTGCAACGTATTGGCAATCAAGGCGGTCCGCTGAGTACTGGTTGGCTGAACCGACCGATTCGCGCGGGCGCGCTCCCACGGGTGATCGCAATTGCCAGAATCCGTGACGCACTTTGTGGGAGCGGGCGTGCCCGCGAAGGCGCCAATACCGCTTGGCCCGCCTGGCATCTGGCACATCCGTGCCACATAAAAATAATGCATCTGATAATGATTCGTAGTAGTTTTGCGCCGCTTCAGCCCCTTACCTTCAGCGCCCTACTCCAGGATCGTCCCGTCGATGCGTCGCACGTTCGTTTCGCTTTGTGTGCTTCATGCCGTCTCCCCGTTGGCCTTTGCCGAGCCAGAGCCGCTCGGCACGCCGTCCCAGATCGAACTGCAGGCCCTGAGCATTACCAGCAGTGCCGACAGCGAACGTGCCGATGGCCCGGTCGACGGCTACAAGGCCAGCCGCTCGGCCAGCGCCACCCGCACCGACACCGCGCTGCATGAAACCCCGCAATCGGTCAGCGTGGTGCCCAAGGACGTGCTGCAAGACACCGGTGCCACCCGCCTGCAGGACGGCCTGGACTACGCCGGTGGTGTCGGGCGCGCCAACAATTTCGGTGGCCAGGGCCTGACCACCTTCACCGTGCGCGGCTTCACCACCGGTGAGTTCTACCGCAACGGCTTCCCGATCAACCGTGGTTACCCCAACGCCCCGGACGCCAACACGGTCGAGCGCCTGGAGGTAATCCGTGGCCCGGCCAGCAGCCTGTATGGCCGCGGTGACCCCGGCGGTACCTTCAACGTGGTCAGCAAGCAGCCGTTGCCGGAATCGAAGGTCACCCTGGGCAGCCAGTTCGATGACCAGGGCATGCACCGCGCCACCCTCGACGCTGGCGGGCCGCTGAACCAGGACGGCTCGCTGGCCTATCGCCTCAACCTGCTGGGCGAAGGCGGCGACAGCTTCCGCGACGATGTGCAAAGTGAACGCTACGACGTGGCGCCGGTGCTCAGCTGGCAGGTCAATGACAGCACCAAGGTTGTCTTCGAGGGCGACTTCATGCGCAACAACCACCCGCTGGACCGTGGCCTGACCCGCTATGCCAACCAGACCGGTCGTGCCTCGCGGGATACCTACCTCTGGGAGAAAGGCAGCGACAACCTGCTGCACAACGACAACAACATGACCCAGCTGCGCTTCGAGCACCTGCTCAACGAAGACTGGACGCTGGCTGGCGGCTTCCAGTACCTCGACGGCTCGCTCCAGGGTAATGCGGTCGAGGGCACGCGATTACGCGCAGATGGCCGGACGCTTGACCGCAACTTCAACTACCGCAAGCTGGAATGGACCGACCGCGACTGGCAGTTGAACCTGACCGGGCATTTCGATACCGGTACGCTCAGCCATACCCTGCTGACCGGCATCGAGTACGAAAACTACCACTACAGCTCGATCATCCGCCGTTCCTCCGCGCCCTACCCGATCGACATCTACGACCCGGTACTGGGCCAACCGCGACCGGCACTGAACCCGACGCCAACGACCTGGGACAATGAGAAGCTGCAGACCTGGGCCTTCTTCATCCAGGACCAGGTGGCGCTGACCGAGCGCCTGAAGGCATTGGCCGGTGTGCGCTTCGAGCGTTTCGAGCACGACTACGACGACCGCCGTGCCGCCAACCGCGATTTCCACAAGGGCGAAAACGGCGTCACGCCACGCTTCGGCCTGATCTACGACCTGACCGATACTGTGGCGGTGTATGCCAACACCGCGCGCTCGTTCAAACCCAACACTGGCACGCCCGCCGGCAACGGTAGCAGTGGCTTCGACCCAGAGAAAGGCAAGTCCTACGAGCTGGGTGTGAAATGGGAAGCACTCGATCGTCAGCTGAGCGTCGACGCGGCGATCTACCACATCGTCAAGGAAAACGTACTGGCCAACGACCCGAACGACGCCACCGGTACCTACAAGATCGCGGCCGGCGAAGTGCGTAGCCGTGGCCTGGACATCAATGTCGCCGGCAACCTCACCCCCGAATGGCGCGTGATCGGTGGCTATGCCTACGTGGACGCCGAAGTGACCAAGGACACGAGCCTGCCCAAGGGCACCCACCTGGCCAACATCCCGCGCAACAGCTTCAGCCTGCTGAACACCTACGAGTTCCAGGATGGCCTGGCCAAGGGGCTGGGGCTGGGCGTTGGCGTGAAGTACGTGGATGACCGGGCCGGGCAGACGGCGGCCAGTACCTACACCATGGAAAGCTACAGCGTGGTGGACCTGTTGAGCTTCTACCAGGTCAACGAACAGGTGCGGTTGAACCTGGACGTGAAGAACCTGTTCAACAAAGGTTATGACGAGGGAGCGTTCAACAGCTACGTCTACCCGGGCGCGCCACGGACGGTGCAGGCTGGCGTTTCCTATACCTTCTGAATCGCCGGGGCTGCCTTGCAGCCCATCGCGACACAAGGCCGCTCCTACCGAATGAACGCGTCTGAGCGGCCTTGTGTCGCGATGGGCCGCAAAGCGGCCCCCGGTCTCAGAAGCCTTTGCTGTAGAACAGCGAGTACGATTCGATGCCGTCGTTAGGCTGCTTGAGCCCCGCGTTGGAATAATGCATCGCGCGGATCCCCACCTTCTGCTCCCCCGGCAATTTCAGGCCAAAGCCGATGCGGTCCTCGAAGTTGAGCGACGACCCCAGGCGCTGGTCGCCCACGTCGGTCTTGGAGAACGCCGCCAGGCCAATGCCGGCCTCGATGTAGGGGGTGTACCGGAAACCGCTGAATTCATAGGTGAACACTGGGCTCACCGACAGCGAATGGGCACCGCTGGCCTCACCGCCTTCCCAATAGGTGTAGGCCGCATCCCAGTATCCGCTGAGGTAGCCGGTGCTGCTTTCCAGCCATTTCTTGTCCCAGTCGAACGACAGGCCGATACGGTAGGTCATGTCGCCTTGGCCAGTTGCGCCAACGGCACCGGCCACCTGCGCTGCCTGGGCCATGTTGGCCGCGGTAAAGGCCAGCACTGCTGCAGCCAGCGAGGCTGCGAAACGGGTTTTCATCAATGACTTCTCCTGATGGTCGATACGGCAAGCGGGGGCTCGAGCCCCTCGATTTATGGTGACCGGACCATCCAGCCCGGTCACACCAAGTAATACTTTTCTGATTATTGTCCAGATAATCAGAAAGTTGGAAGTGAATTGCCACTATTGGCTAATCCCTTCGACTTGCACCGACCTTCCGGTTACCGCTACTCAGTCGTATTCCGCTTCGGCATGTTCGCCGAGCAAACGCCGTTGCCTGGGCGTGGCCGCCTCCAGCACCTGCGGGTTGAAGCGCCAGTCCAGGTAGGGAGAAAACTTCTGCGCCACCATGCGCCGGCCATAGTGCACTTGCAGCATGTCGCGCACACGTGCCTGGCTGTTGTTGGCACCGCCGCGGTGCCAGACATCGCTGCGAAATACCAGCGCATCGCCTGCCTGGCACAGCACCGGCAGCGCCTGGCGGCCTTGCCACTGGTCCTCTCCAGGCTGCGGAGGCCGCCCAGCACGATGGCTAGCGGGCACGATCCAGGTCGGCCCGAGGTCCTGGTCGATGTCGCTGAGGTACAACTGTGCCGTAAGGATCTGCGCAGGCTGGACGAAGTCGCCACGTTCGCTGAGCCAGTCGGGCAGCTGCATGGGCAGGTGGTCCAGGTGCAGGGCCATGCCGGGGTAGCCGGGGTGGCTACGCCAGGCGGTCTGGCCGATTACATGGCAGTCGGCGCCCAGCGCCGCTTCGACCAGGGCAATCAGCGCAGGCAGGTCGAGAAAGGGTAGCCACAGCGGGTTGCGGTTGAACACGCACTTGTAGTGTTCCAGCAGCCCCTGATAGTCCCAGTGGATGGGTTGCAGGTCATCGATGGCACAGCGCAACAAGGCGATGCGCAAGGGCTCGAGCACAGCGGGGAGCAGCACGTAGCCCTGCTCGTCCAAGCTTCGTAACTGCAGGTCCAGGGTCATGATGACACGCCTTGTGCAGGCAGGAGTACAGCTGTACTCCTGCCGTGTTTTTCCATCAACGCCAGTTCAGATTCACGGTCGCAGGCGACTTGCCGTTGACGGTGACCATTTGTTGCACCGTTTCGCCCTGGGCGTTGCCAGTGACTTTGTACTTGCCCGGCGGCAACTGCACGTACAGCAGCGGCCCGGCATCCGGGATGCTGAGCACGGGCTGACCCTGGGCATTCTGGATATCCACGTTGGCACCGCTCTGGAACTTGCCTTCCGGGCCAGTCGAGAGCTCGACGTGGAGGTCATAGCCCGGGGTCTTGCGCAGGGCATTGGCCTCGTCCTGGCCGATGCCGCCTTGCAGGTAGCGCACGCCGTTCTGCTCCTGGGGCTGCAACTGCACAGCCTGCATGTCGATCGGGGCATTCAGGTCGGCGGCAGCCGCCAGGGTCCAGGGCAGCGCCAGGGCGACCAGCAGTGCGGCACCGAGGGCATAGTGATGATTACGCATGGTACGACCCTCCGTTCGAGGATGGCTTACCTATTATCTGATCGTTCTGGCGAAACAGTGTTCGTACAGACGCGTGGTCGCCTGGATGAAATTCGCTTTAACAAACCAGTTTTACTTGCAGCAACATCAGCTTGCGCGGCGTTCCTCGAGTAATTTCACGAACATGCTCAAGCTGCGTGACACCGTGCCCCGTCGCCACACCAGCCAGGTTTTCAGGTAGCGGAAATCCTCCGACATTGGCCAGGCGCTGACGGTGCTGCAACCAGGCATGTTGTCGAGCATGCTGCGCGGCATCATGGCCAGGCCGGCACCAGCGCTGACACAGGCCAGCATGCCGTGGTACGACTCCATTTCGTGGATCTTGCCCGGCACTGCCTGGTCCTGCACGAACCAGTTCTCGAAGTGGTGGCGGTACGAACAGTTGGCGCGGAAGGCGTAGATGTTTTCGCCGTTGACGTCCTGGGCGCGCTGCACCGGGGCATGGTTGAGCGGTGCGATGACCATCATTTCTTCCTCGAATACCGGCATGCCTTCCAGCGTCGGGTGCAGTACCGGCCCGTCGACGAATGCCGCCACCAGGCGCCCGGACAGCACGCCCTCGAGCATGGTCCCGGATGGCCCGGTAGACAGGTCCAGGTCGACCTTGGGGTAGCGCTGGTTGTAGGCCGCCAGCAAGGCCGGGATGCGCACTGCCGCCGTGCTTTCCAGCGAGCCCAGGGCGAAGGTCCCTTGCGGGTCTTCACCAGCCACGGTCAGCCGCGCCTCGTGGACCAGGTCGAGGATACGCCGGGTGTATTCGAGGAAGTTCCAGCCTGCCGGTGACAGGCGCAGGCGGCTCTTTTCCCGAATGAACAGTTCCACGCCAAGGTCTTCCTCCAGCTGCTTGATGCGTGTAGTCAGGTTCGACGGTACCCGATGGATGTGCTGCGCGGCGGCGCTGATGCTGCCCTGCTCGGCGACCGCCTTGAAGATTTCCAGTTGCACCAGGTCCACAGTCATTCTCCAAACGTGAATGTTTCGCTCATTATTATTCAGTTTTCATTAAAGCCCTAGCCCACTAGTCTGGCGTCTCGGATCAACGAAAACGAGAGTGTCCCGCCATGAGCGCGATCAGCAGCCTGACCCACGCCATCTCCCTCGACCCGTACAGCGGTGAGCAGATCGGCGCCTACCCGTTCGACACCGACGCCGCACTGGAAGCGGCGCTGCAACGTGCCAAGGTTGGCTTCCGCCAGTGGCGCCAGGTGTCGCTGGGTCAGCGCAGCGAGTACTTGTTGGCGCTGGCCAGCACCCTCGAAACCAAGGCCGAAGCCTTCGCCCAGATGATCAGCCGCGAAATCGGCAAGCCGGTCGCCCAGGCCCGTGGCGAGGTCAGCAAATGTGTCGGCCTGTGCCGCTGGTACGCCGAGCATGGCCCGGCGATGCTCGCTGCCGAACCGACCCAGGTGGAAAAAGCCCGCATCGAATACCGCCCACTGGGCCCGATCCTGGCAGTGATGCCGTGGAACTTCCCGGTATGGCAGGTACTGCGCGGCGCCGTGCCGGCGATCCTGGCCGGTAACACCTACGTGCTCAAGCATGCGCCGAACGTGATGGGCAGCGCTTACCTGCTGGGTGAACTGTTCAAGGATGCCGGCCTGCCGGCAGGCGTGTTCGAGGTGTTGAACGTGACCCCGGACGGCGTCACCCGCGCCATCAATGACCCGCGCATTGCCGCCGTCACCCTCACCGGCAGCGTGCGGGCCGGCATGGCGATCGGGGCGCAGGCTGGCGCTGCGCTGAAGAAGTGCGTACTGGAACTGGGCGGCTCCGACCCGTTCATCGTGTTGGCCGACGCCGACCTGGATGCTGCCGTGAAGGCGGCGGTAATCGGCCGCTACCAGAACACCGGCCAGGTCTGCGCGGCGGCCAAGCGCCTGATCGTCGAGGCCAGCATTGTTGACGAATTCACCCGCAAGTTCGTCGAGGCGACCCGCGCGCTGAAAGTCGGCAACCCGCTGGAAGACGACACCTACATCGGCCCCATGGCACGCTACGACCTGCGCGACGAACTGGACGGCCAGGTCCAGGCGACCCTCGCCGAAGGCGCTACCCTGTTGCTGGGCGGGCACAAGGTCGATGGCGTGGCCAACTTCTACGCGCCGACCGTGCTGGCCAACGTTACCGCGGACATGACTGCCTTCAAGCAGGAGCTGTTCGGGCCGGTGGCGGCGATCATCAGTGCGCGTGATGCGGACCATGCGGTGGAGCTGGCCAACGACAGCGAATTCGGCCTGGCCTCGACCATCTACACCGCTGACTACGCGCTGGCCGAGCGCATGACTGCAGCGTTGGACACCGGTGGCGTGTTCATCAACGGCTACTGCGCTTCCGACCCCCGCGTGGCCTTCGGCGGGGTGAAGAAGAGCGGCTTCGGGCGCGAGCTGTCGCACTTTGGCGTGCGTGAGTTCACCAATGCGCAGACGGTTTGGCTGGATCGTAACTGATCAGTGCCTTGGGGCTGCTGTGCAGCCCATCGCGACGCCAGGCCGCTCCTACCGATCCGCCCCCGCGTGGTTCGAGCAGGTTCGGGTAGGAGCGGCCTGGCGTCGCGATGGGCCGCGAAGCGGCCCCATATCTCAATCCCGAACCTGGTCCTTGACCCAGTCCAGCATTCCTCCCGGCACGATCAGTTCATGCCGCGCCCGCGAACAGGCGGTGTACAACCCGGCCAACATCCGCGCACGCTCGTTGCGGTTGCCGGCCACCTGCGGCGCCACCATCAGCTCCGGCGACACCATCACCCGGGCAAATTCCATGTTCTTCACATCCCGCACCCGCCCCAGGAACAGCTTGGGCGCCTTGTCCCAGCGGTAACGGCTCTTGGCCCTGGCAAAGTGCTCCGGCGTGTAGCCCTTGCGCAGCATGTTGGCCACGGCAACGAAGGCCTTGTCATCGCCCTTGTCCTGCTCCAGCGCCTGCCAACTGGCATAACGGAACAGCATCGGGTGGCGTGGCCGGGTGCCATGGCGATACAGCTCGATACAGTCCTCGACGAACAGCTCGAAGTCCTTGCGCGCGCTTTTCAGCAGCACGAACGGCACGCCCTGGTGCGTCAGGCGCTGGAACCAGCCGAACAAACCCCATTCGTCGTCGACGATCAGCGCGGTGGGCTGTTCGGGAACGCTGACGACATCGAAGAAGCTGACCCGGGTGTAATGCTCGGCGCTGCCGCTGAAGGCCCCCTGGATCGCCGCTGGGTGGGCCTGGATCAAGGGGTTGAGCACGTTGTCCATGGCCGGCCCGGCGCGCAGTGAGCGGTCGATGCAGCGCTGGCGAATGAAGCTGCCGTGGTGCGGGCTGAGGCCGTTGAGGTTCTGCAGCTCGTCACCCAGGGCAATGATCGACTGCGGGCTGCGGTCGAGCACGGCGAGCATCGGCGCCGACAGTTCGTGGGCTTCGTCGACGATGACATGGGTGTAGCGGCTGTCGATCACGTCCGTGGTCAGCGACAGCAACTTGACCCGGTGATAGTCGCGTACCGGCAACTGGATTTCCCGTGCTGACGGGCGAATCAGCTCCTGCCAGTACAACCGTGCCTTTTCCAGCAGCACCTCCTGGTCCAGCGGCGTGGTCCCTGGCCCGGCCCACGGCAGATGGTGCAGTTGCAGCTGGCTATCGGCGCTGTGGCAGAAGCTGCGCACCGCGCGAATGCACAAGGCCACCACCTCACGGGCAGCCAGCGGGCCGATGTCGGGGATGCCCAGCCAGCGGACCACCTGGGCATCCTGCGGGCGCCACGACAGTTTGGTGCGATACGGGTCGCGCAGGCGCCAACCGTTGCTGGTAAGGTCGCGATTGAGCAACTCGTCGGCCAGTTGGCCGAAGGTCAGCGCGGTGTAGGCGGCGGCGTCCTTGACGCGCGCCTGCAAGGCCCGCAATTGGCCTTCGGTCAATGCCAGCAGCAGCGTACGCCGGGGGTCGAGCAGGCGGGCGAACTGATGGATCAGGAAGGTCTTGCCGGTGCCGGCGAAGCCCTGCACGGCCACCGACTCGTCGACCCCACAGAGAAACTCGCGCAACAGCCGGTTCTGCTGGTCGCTGAGCATCAGGTCGCTGGCCAGCGACGGCAGGTACACCGGGTGCAGTGGCGTGGCGCGCTGGCGATAGCTGTCGGCGAACTGGAAGTTCCATTGGCCTTCGGCGTCCAGCAGCTCGTCGGCCTGGTACGCCACCTCGCTGGACAACAGTGCGATACCGTTCTCGCCGAGCATGCCCAGGCCCATCGCGAAGGCTTCACGGTCGAAGTGCTGCGCCACCTGGCCCTGGAAACGCCCGGGTGCGGCGCTCTTGACCTCATTGGCGATGCGCACGATTTCAGCGAAACGGCGTTCCTGCGCGTCCGCCGAGGCCGTGGCGGGCTGGCGCGGCAGGTTTTGCACGAACAGCACTGTAGCGGCTTCCAGCAGGCTGGCGGTACTGAAGAACTCGGTAGCAGGCGCGCTGGCGAGGCGGTCGGCCTGGTCGCTGGGCAAAGGCAGGTAGAACATCGGCACCTCGGGTGGAAACAGGGCGGCACGATAGCAATTTTTGCGCTGCGATGCTGGGTTCAGTAGCGCCTGGGGCCAGCCCTTGCGCAGACAACCCCGCCGCCACAGGGTCACCACGGGTTTGGGAGCGGGTTTACCTGCCAAAGGGCCAGCAGCTATTCGCCGACGCTCAACCCCTGCCCCGCTTCAATGTCTCGCTGGGAAATTCCTTGAACAACTGGCGGTAACTCTCTGAAAACCTTCCCAAATGCCAGAACGACCAGCGCATCGCCACCTCGGCCACCGTCACCCCGCCGTGGCGCAACAGATCGCGCCGCGCACCGTTGAGCCGACGCAGACGCAACCAGTGCGCCGGCGACATCCCGGTAAACGCCTTGAATGCCTGCTGCAGCTGGCGCAGGGAAACCCCGGCAACCGCTGCCAGTTCCACCAGGTTCAGTGTCTCCTCCGGGCAGTCGGCCGCCCACTCGCTGACCCGGCGCATGATCGCCCGTTCCTCGTCGCGCCGCCCCAGGGCCACGCCCTGCAAGCGTTGGCAGGCATTGTCGAGGATGAACAGGCAGTCATCCAGCAGCTGTTCCGCCAGGGCCTGCCCCTGCAATGGGCAATCGGCCTCGCCCAGTCGGGTCAGCGTGGCACTCAGCCAACTGCCGAACAGCGCATTCTGGCCGCTGCCCAACGGCACCATGAACAACCCTTCGAGGCGCTGTGGGTCCAGGCCATGACCGGCCAGGAACGCCTGGTCGAACACCACCGCCACTTCCTCGTAGTTCTCCGGCGTGATCCAGATGTTGCGGCTCTGTTCGTTCAGCAGGTACAGGCTGTTCTCGCTGCGGTCGAAGCAGAACGCCAGCGCACCGCTCGGCGCGCGGAAGAATTGCTCCACCCGGGTGTTCAAGCGCTCCTCGTACACCTGCACCCCTTCCAACCCCAGGCAACGCAGCTCACCGCTGAAATGCCCGGGCGACATCTGCCGATACTGCTGCTGCCAGGCAGGGGTGGCACGCACCTGCTCGGTGACGTCGGTGGTATGGAAAGCCTGGACTTGCAAGGCATTGGCGGTCGTCACGCACGGTCCTAGTTGCACTCTTATGGTGCATTCATTGCCGGAGAAAGTGGATAGATCGGCCACAGGGGCTGCGACCAAGATAGTCTCCAGTGCGTCAACTGGGAAGCGCAACGCCTTCGAAACCTGTAACGGGTTTCAGCGCAGCCCGCTCCCCCACTGAAACCCAACCAAGAGGTCTGTATGAACGCCCCCTTCGATCAGCTGTCCACCTGGCTGAAAGAACACCGCATCACCGAAGTCGAATGCGTGATCAGCGACCTGACCGGCATCGCCCGCGGCAAGATCGCCCCCACCGCCAAGTTTCTTCACGAACGCGGCATGCGCCTGCCCGAGAGTGTCCTGCTGCAGACGGTCACCGGCGACTACGTTGACGATGACATCTATTACAACCTGCTCGACGCCGCCGACATCGACATGGTCTGCCGCCCTGACCCGACTGCCGTCTACCAGATCCCGTGGGCGATCGAGCCGACCGCGATTGTGATTCACGACACCTTCGACAAGCAAGGCAACCCCATCGAACTGTCGCCGCGCAACGTCCTGAAGAAGGTCCTCAAGCTGTATGCCGACCATGGCTGGCAGCCGATCGTGGCACCCGAGATGGAGTTCTACCTGACTCAACGCTGCGAAGACCCGGACCTGCCGCTGCAGGTACCGCTGGGGCGCTCGGGCCGTGCCGAAAGCGGCCGCCAGTCGTTCTCGATCGATGCCGCCAACGAATTCGACCCGTTGTTCGAAGATGTCTACGACTGGTGCGAGATCCAGGGCCTGGACCTGGATACGCTGATTCACGAAGACGGCCCGGCGCAGATGGAGATCAACTTCCGGCACGGCGACGCGCTGGACCTGGCCGACCAGATCACGGTGTTCAAGCGCACCATGCGCGAGGCGGCGCTCAAGCACAATGTCGCGGCCACCTTCATGGCCAAGCCGATCACCGACGAGCCGGGCAGCGCCATGCACCTGCACCAGAGCGTGGTCGACATCGCCAGCGGCAAGCCGATCTTCGCCAATGACGACGGCAGCATGAGCCAGCTGTTCCTGTACCACATCGGTGGCCTGCAGAAGTACATCCCCAAGCTGCTGCCGATGTTCGCCCCCAACGTCAACTCGTTCCGCCGCTTCCTGCCGGACACCTCGGCACCGGTGAACGTCGAATGGGGTGAAGAAAACCGCACTGCCGGCCTGCGCGTGCCCACCTCCAGCCCCGAGTCGATGCGCGTGGAAAACCGCCTGCCCGGCGCCGATGCCAACCCGTACCTGGCCATTGCTGCCAGCTTGCTGTGCGGCTACCTGGGCATGGTCGAGCGCATCGAACCCAGCGCCCCGGTGCAGGGCCGCGCCTACGAACGACGCAACCTGCGCCTGCCGATCACCATCGAAGACGCCCTGCAGCACATGGAGGACTGCGAGACCGTGCAGCAGTACCTGGGCAAACAGTTCGTCCAGGGCTACGTGGCGGTCAAGCGTGCCGAGCACGAGAACTACAAGCGGGTGATCAGCTCGTGGGAGCGTGAGTTCCTCATGCTCAGCGTCTGAACCGGCCCCTGGCCGCCCCTATGCGGCCTTTTGTAGGAGCGGCCTTGCGTCGCGATGGGCTGCAAAGCAGCCCCAAGGCCCCAGCACGTGAGGTACAGATTGTTGGGGCTGCTGCGCAGCCCATCGCGACGCAAGGCCGCTCCTACACACGGCAACCCCCCCAGCGAACTCGAAAAACAAGACCAACGAGGTGTCCCCATGCGTCATCTGCAAACCCTGATCCCCGCCGCGTTCACCCTGCTGTTCGCCAGCACCAGCCACGCCACCCCCTCGGTCAGCGTGTACAACTGGACCGACTACATCGGCGACACCACCTTGGCCGACTTCCAGGCCAGCAGCGGGATCAAGGTGGTGTATGACGTGTTCGACTCCAACGAAACCCTCGAAGGCAAGCTGCTGGCCGGGCGCAGCGGTTATGACGTGGTGGTACCCTCCAACCATTTCCTCGCGCGCCAGGCCCAGGCCGGTGCCTTCCTGCCGCTGGACCGCAGCAAGCTGCCCAACTGGCAGCACCTGGACCCCAAGCTGCTCAAGCAGCTTGAACAGAACGACCCCGGCAACCGCTACGCCGTGCCCTACCTGTGGGGCACCAACGGCATCGGCTATAACGTCGACAAGGTCAAGGCGGCCCTCGGCGTCGATCACATCGACTCGTGGGCGGTGCTGTTCGAGCCCGAAAACCTGAAAAAGCTCAAGCAGTGCGGTGTGGCGTTCATGGACTCGCCCGACGAACTGTTCCCCGCCGTGCTCAACTACCTGGGCATGAACCCGCGCAGCGAGCAGCCGGCCGACTACGCCAAGGCCGAAGCCCGGCTGCTCGAACTGCGCCCCTACATCACCTACTTCCACTCCTCCAAGTACGTTGCCGACCTGGCCAATGGCGATGTCTGCGTGGCCTTCGGTTATTCCGGCGATGTGTTCCAGGCCGCCAACCGCGCCGTGGAGGCGAACAACGGCGTAAAGGTCGCCTATAGCATCCCCAAGGAAGGCAGCAACCTCTGGTTCGACCTGCTGGCCATCCCCAAGGATGCCAACAACCCTGAACAGGCCCTGGCCTTCATCAACTACCTGCTCGACCCCAAGGTGATCGCCAAGGTCAGTGCCACGGTCGGCTACGCCAACGCCAACCCTGATGCCCAGGCCTACATGGATGCCTCGCTGGTCAACAACCCCGAGGTCTACCCACCCCAGGCAGTGCTGGACAAGCTGTACATCTCCAGTACCCCGAGCCCGAAGATCATGCGCGTCATGACCCGCTCCTGGAGCAAGATCAAGTCCAACCGCTGAGCCGAGAATAACCATGTCTTTCACAACCCAACACGCCGCCTCGTACTACGCCGCCACGGCTCGCGATGCGGTGCCCTACCCCAACCTGGACGGCGAGCTGACGGCCGACGTGTGCGTGGTTGGCGGCGGGCTGACCGGCGTCAACACGGCCCTGGAGCTGGCCGAGCGCGGCCTGTCGGTGGTACTGCTGGAAGCCCGGCGCATCGGCTGGGGCGCCAGCGGGCGCAACGGCGGCCAGCTGATCCGCGGTATCGGCCATGACGTCAGCGGCTTCGCCCGCCATGTCGGCCAGGACGGCGTGCGTTATCTCAAGCAGGCCGGCATCGATTCGGTAGCATTGGTGGCCAGCCGCATCGCGCAGTACGGCATTGCTTGCGACCTGCGCTGGGGCTTCTGCGAACTGGCCAATACGCCCGCCCAGTTCGCTGCATTCGAGGATGAGCTGGGCGACCTGGCTGCCCTCGGCTACCGCCCTGAAACCCGCCTGGTCGGCGCCAACCAGCTGCACGAGATCGTCGCCAGCGACCAGTACGCCGGTGGCCTGGTCGACATGGGGTCGGGCCACCTGCACCCGCTCGACCTGGTGCAGGGCGAAGCGCGTGCCGCGCACGGCCTGGGCGTGCGCATCTTCGAACAGAGCCCGGTGCTGCGCATCGAACATGGCGCCCAGGTCCTCCTGCATACGCCGCGTGGCAAGGTGCGCGCAAGTAGCCTGGTGCTGGGCTGCAATGCCCACCTCGACGAACTGGAACCGCGCCTGAGTGGCAAGGTGCTACCTGCCGGCAGCTATGTGGTGGCCACCGAGCCTCTGCCCGAGGCGCTGGCCAGCCGCCTGATCCCGCAGAACATGGCGCTGTGCGACCAGAAAGTCGGCCTGGACTACTACCGCCTCACGGCGGACCGGCGCCTGCTGTTCGGCGGTGCCTGCCATTATTCCGGTCGCGACCCCAAGGACATTGCTGCCTACATGCGGCCCAAGGTACTCAAAGTGTTCCCGCAATTGGCCAACGTGCAGATCGACTACCAATGGGGCGGCATGATCGGTATCACCGCCAACCGCTTTCCCCAGGTCGGCCGCCTCAACCAGCAGCGCAACGTGTACTACGCCCAGGGCTATTCCGGGCACGGGCTGAACGTGACGCACTGGACCGCCAGGCTGCTCGCCGAAAGCATTGCGCTCGGCCACAGTCGCGGGCTGGACGTGTTCAGCGCGGTGCCGCACCTGACCTTCCCCGGCGGCAAGGCACTGCGCTCGCCGCTGCTGGCGCTGGGCATGTTGTGGTACCGCTTGCGTGAGGCACTGGGCTGAACAGCCGCGACAGATGGGCCATTTTCATGGCGATTGAACTCAGCCACTGGCCATCTGTCGCGCACCTGCTAGCGTTGTTCTGGCCGACCCATCATGGATGCATGCTGATCATGAAATCACTGCCTCGCATTACCCTGTTGTGCGCCGCATTGCTCGCCGTTGCTGCCTGCTCCAGCAACCGCGTGGACCCCAAGGACTACTCCGGCTTCCTCAAGGACTACAGCCGGCTGGCAGAAGCCAAGAGCCCCTCGGGAGACCCGGTGATGCGCTGGATCGACCCCAAGGTCAACGTCAACCAGTACAGCCAGGTTTACATCGAGCCCAGCCAGTTCTACCCCAAGCCACAGCCGACGGAGGTCATCTCGGCGCAGACGCTGCAGGATATCACCCGCTACTTCAATGAGGCCCTGCGCCGTGAAATGGGCAGCGTCGTGCCCTTGGCCAAGGGCCCCGGCCCGGGGGTAATGGTGGTGCGTCCGGCCATCACTGCGGTATCCACCAGCAACGAAGGCCTCAAGCCTTACGAGGTCATTCCCATCGCGTTGATCTCGGCCGGCGTGAACACCGCCATGGGCGGCCGCGACCAAGAGGTGGATGTTGGTGTCGAGGCGGCCTTCCTCGATGGTGCCAGCCAGAAGGTGCTGGCCCAGGTGGTGCGCAAGGGGACAGGGCAGGAACTGGAAAACAAGACCACCAAGTTGACCCTGAACGATGTCAAGCCGGTGCTGGATGGCTGGGCCAAGGACATGCGCGCGAGCTTCCTGGCAGCGAAACAGAAAGCCCGCCAATAACTGCCCGTTGTAGGAGCGGCCTTGCGTCGCGAAAGTGCCGCAAAGCGGCCCCGGGATTTCAATGCAGATAGATGAAACGGGGCTGCTTTGCAGCCCCTTCGCGACGCAAGGCCGCTCCTACAAAAGCGCGGTAGGCGATGAGGTTACTCAACACTCGACGAACGCAACAGCCAAACCACCGCGCGAGGTTTCCTTGTAGTTGGCGTGCATGTCCGCCCCGGTATCGCGCATGGTGCGGATGACCCGGTCGAGCGAGATGAAATGCTCGCCATCCCCGCGCAAGGCCATCTGCACGGCGTTGATCGCTTTCACGGCGGCGATCGCGTTGCGCTCGATGCAGGGCACCTGTACCAGCCCACCAACCGGGTCGCAGGTCAGCCCAAGGTTGTGCTCCAGGGCAATCTCGGCCGCGTTTTCCAGTTGCGGCGGTGTCGCGCCAAGCACCTGGGCCAGGCCGGCAGCGGCCATCGAACAGGCCGAGCCCACCTCGCCCTGGCAGCCCACCTCCGCCCCGGAAATCGACGCGTTCTTCTTGCACAGGATACCGACCGCCGCGGCCCCCAGCAGGAAGTCCACCACATCCGCATGGCAGGCGCCGGGGTTGAACTTCATGTAGTAGTGCAACACTGCCGGAATGATGCCAGCCGCGCCATTGGTCGGTGCGGTCACCATGCGCCCGCCAGCGGCGTTCTCTTCGTTCACCGCCAGGGCGAACAGGTTGACCCACTCCATGGCACTGAGGGTGGAACCGATCACGTTGGGCTTGCCCAGCTCCTGCAGGCTGCGATGCAACCGTGCCGCGCGCCGCTTGACCTGCAGGCCGCCGGGCAGGATGCCTTCGTTGCGCAAGCCGTTATCGACGCATTCACGCATGGCCGCCCAGATCCGCAGCAAGCCCTCGCGGACTTCGGCCTGCGGGCGCCAGGCGCACTCGTTGGCCATCATCAATTGCGCCACGCTCAAACCATGGGTTTTGCACAAGGCCAGCAACTGCGCAGCGCTATCGAACTCGTACGGCAGCTGCACCGCGTTCGCTTCGCCTGGTGGCGCATCGATATCGGCTTGCTCGACGATAAAGCCACCACCGACCGAATAGTAGGTCTGGTGCAACAGGCTGGCCTGCCCGTCGAGGGCTTCCAGGCTCATGGCGTTGGGGTGATAGGGCAGGTTTTCGTCGAGCAGCAGCAGGTCCCGGCTGTATTCGAACGGCAGCGGGTGGCTGCCATCGAGCATCAGGCGTTGCGCCTGCATGACCTGGGCGATGCGCGCCTCGATGGTGGCCGGGTCGATACGGTCCGGCCACTGCCCCATCAGGCCGAGCAGGCAGGCGCGGTCGGTGGCGTGGCCAACGCCGGTGGCCGACAACGAGCCATACAGGCGCACCTCGACTCGGCTTACCCGGCCCAGCAGCCCTTGCTCACGCAGGACCTGGGCAAAGGTCGCTGCTGCCCGCATCGGGCCGACGGTATGGGAGCTGGACGGGCCGATGCCGATTTTGAAAAGGTCGAAAACACTGATAGCCATGCTAATGCCTGAGCGTACCCGGCTATGTAGCCGCAGCACGCTAATCCGAAAAAATTGAGCGGTATTGCGAAGTTGCGCGATACTGCCGCGCTGGCTCATGGATGACCAACGAAACTTCCTAAGCATGGCTTTAGCGGTACTAAACGATGCGTCGACAACTCAATGGCCAGGTGTTCGTCTGGCTGCATGTATTTGCCTGTGCGGCCCGGCACTTGTCCTTCACCCGCTGCGCCGAAGAACTGCACATTACCCCCGGTGCGGTCAGCCAACAGATGCGCCAACTGGAGGAACGCCTGGGCTATCGCTTGTTCCTGCGCCGGGCGCGCGGCGTCGAACTGAGCGCCGAAGGGCAGCGCCTGGCACAGACGGTGGCCGAAGCCTACGGCAGCATCGAAGCCGAACTGTTGCGCCTGGACGCGGGCGAAATCCGCGGCACCTTGCGCTTGCGTTCGATCCCGTCGTTCCTGGCCAAATGGCTCACGCCGCGCCTGCCGCGTTTCCAGCAGCGCTACCCGGACATCGAGCTGCGCCTGGTCGCCGAAGACAGCGCCCAGGCCTTGACCCCGGGCGATTTCGACCTGGCCATCGACCTGAACGATGGCAGCTACCCCGGCATGCTCTCGACGCCACTGCTGGACGAGCAGATCTTCCCGGTGTGTTCCCCCACCCTGCTGCGCGGCCGCCCGCCGCTGCACGGGCCGGCAGACCTGGCGCATTATCCGCTGCTGCATGACATCACTGCCTGGCGCGGCAGTTCGGAATATGCCGAATGGGAGTTCTACCTGGAGGGCATCGGCGCTGCTGGCCTGGATGTGCGGCGCGGGCACACGTTCAACCGTAACCACCTGACCATCGAGGCGGCGATTGCCGGCATTGGCGTGGCGATCGCGCGACGCACACTGCTCAACGACGAACTGGAGCGCGGGGCACTGATCGTGCCGTTCGGGGTGCCGATTGCCAACCACAAACGCTACGTGGTGCATTACCCGCCGGGCGGGTTGAACCAGCCGGGGGCGCGGGCGGTACATGACTGGCTGGTGGAAGAAGCGCGAGGGTTCAGGGAGCTGCACCCGCTAAGCAAGGACCAACCAACCTGAACGCGGTCTTTGTAGGAGCGGCCTTGCGTCGCGATGGAGCGCGCAGCGGCCCCGGCGATTTCGGCGTCGACGCACGGATTTCCGGGGCCTTGCGCGCCCCATCGCGACGCAAGGCCGCTCCTACGACAAGCCAGGTCAATATGCCTGCTTGCCGGTGAACGCGTTCAGCGTGCGCACCAGGATCACGAAATCCAGCCACAGCGACCAGTTGTTGATGTATTCGATGTCCGAGTCCACCCGCTGGATCATCTGCTCGATATCCTTGGTCTCGCCGCGGAACCCGCGTACCTGGGCCAGGCCGGTCATGCCTGGCTTGATGTTGTGGCGGGCGAAGTAATCGACAATGTCCTGCGAATACAGCGTGCCATGCTGCAAGGCATGCGGCCGGGGCCCGACCAGCGACATTTCGCCGGTCAGCACATTGAACAACTGCGGCAACTCGTCCAGGCTGGTGCGGCGGATAAAGGCACCGACCCGTGTCAACCGCGGGTCATTGCGCTGCGCCTGCCTGATCACGCCCTGCTCCGGCTGGTGCACGTGCATGCTCCTGAACTTCCAGATGCGAAACGCTTCCCCGGTCCAGCCGGTGCGCTCCTGGCGGAAGAACACCGGGCCGCGGCTATCGAGCTTGATTGCCAGCGCCACGGCCAGCAGCACCGGCGAGGCCAGCAGCAGGATCAGCGCCGCCAGCACCCGGTCCTCGAGGTTTTTCAGGAACAGGCTCATGCCGGTCAAGGGGGTTTCCGACAAGGTCAGCACCGGGATGCCGGCGATTTCCCGCACGCTGTGGTTGATCAGGCGCAAGGAGAAGATATCTGGCACCCAGTTCACCGCAATGCACTTGTCGAGCAGCTTGAAGTACACATCGTTGATCACCTCGGAACCGCCCAGCGGCGTCACCAGGTACACCGTGCGGATGGCATGCCGGGCGACGATCTCGTCCAGCTCGGCAATCTGCCCGAGCACCGGCAGGCGTTGCTTGCCTTCGGCAGCCTCGTCCCCCGGCTCGTCGAGCTTGTCGATCAGTACGCAACCCAGCACACGTTCACCGAACCAGGGGTTGTTGCTGATTTTCTGGTAGAGAAAGTTGGCCAGGTCACCGGCGCCGATGATCAGGGCATTGTCCAGGCGTGCATGCGTGCTGAAGCGCTTTTGCAGCTCGCGCACGGCAAAGTGCAGAAACAGCTGGGCGATGTAGCCGATGATGAACAGCTGCACGATCAGCAGCCGCGAATAGGCTTCGCTCTGTTTGGTCAGGAAGGCCATGACCACCAGGAAGCAAAAGGTTGCCGACCACGCCTTGAACAGCCGGAAAGCCTTGATGGAAAGCCCGACGTTGGTGCGGTAGATCGCATAGTGGTCGTAGATCACTGCCAGCGCGCCAACCAGCAACAGCAGCATGATCACATAATCTGAGGTGATATAGCCAAACTGGTCGTAGATCAGATACCAGGCGATACCGGTGACTGCGATGCCATCGAGGCCGGCCTGGATGGCGTTGCTGACGCTGCTTCTTCGCTGAAGTAGGGAACGACTGCTCCTGGGTTCGAGAACCATTTCAGACCTCTTCGATTCGAGCGCAGCAAGTGCTTGATCCAACCGCAAGCCTTGAAAACGGCCCATATGCAAAGCCAGCGAAACAGGATCGTGTCGCCCACGACCCTTGCTCTCACTGTAGCAGCCAACCGCCACCAGTGTGCCGGCAACGCCGCTGGCGTAGCGTCCAGCCGGCTTACCGGGCGAGTCTGCCTGCGCCTTTGCTGCGGCGGTACAGCAGGGTACGCAGCAGGAACAACGGGTTGCCCACCACGTAACGGGTGAACAGGCGCTTGGGTTCACGCGACAGCCGGTACAGCCACTCCCCGCCCAACCCTCGCAGCCACTTCGGTGCGCGGCTGACCTTGCCACCGAGAAAGTCCAGGATGGCCCCGCCGCAGACGATCAGGCACGGCCCGCCAGTGGCCACCAGCCGCGCCGCCACGGCCTCCTGCCTGGGCATGCCCATGCCCAGCACGATCAACTCCGGTTGCCGCTCCCTGGCCAGTTGCAGATAGGTTTCGATGCTGGCAAAGCCATCGTGAACCGACACCGGCAGCACCCCGAACAACGCCGCGCAGCGTTGCACGGCCTGGTCCAGGTACGGTTGCCGGGTCCCCCAGAAGGCCACCCGCCGCCCGCGGTAGGCAGCCATCAGCTGGGGAATGAAGTCGGTGCCATTCATGTTACGGCCGGGCTCGAGGCCGAGGTGACGATACAGCATCGCCATGCCGGCACCGTCGCGCAGCAGCACGTCGGCCGCCGACAATGCCTGGCTGTAGGCGCGATCGCGTACCACCAGGTTCATCGCATGGGCATTGACGAAACCCAGCACCGTTGGCGCTTGCGTTACGGCGAGGCGCTCGAGCAGGTGCTGCGTCGCAGCGTCGTCGGCCACCGTTTCGAGCTTGTCGATGATGCTGTCCCAGCGTGTCAGCCAGGCGGCCATCAGTCGTCATCCCGTTTCGAACGAACCCAGTCAACCTGGCGCTTGATCAGGAACCCCAGGTACATGGGAATTTTCCTTGCCGCGTAGAACGGCGCGTACAGCAGCACGGAAAACGGGATCAGTTCGCGACAGAAACGCGCCCACGCCAGCGCGACCGCCAGGCCGAGCAAGGCCAACCCGCACAGGGCGATCCATGCCGGTGCCGCCACGCCGAACAGCAGGTAGGCCAGCCAGGCCAGCAGGTTGACCGCGACCAGAGCCAGCACCAGCAAGGCCAAGGGCGGCACCAGCAAGTCCAGGGTCATGGCCAGCAAGCTGCCGTTGCCCTGCTTGAGGGCGGCCAGCGCGCGCCTGGGCGCATCGCTCAGCATCAGCCCCAGGTGGCCATGCTCCCAGCGGGTGCGCTGGCTGTTCAGGCCTTGCTCGTTGGCTGGGAACTGGCTGGTGACCAAGGCCTCGGGGCAGAAGACCGGCGGCTTGCCTTGCTGGCACAGGTCCAGGCCCAGCTTCACATCCTCCACCAGGTGACCATTGGCCAGGTCGACCAGGCCCAGGTCGTGCCAGCCGAACGCCATGCCGGCGCCCATCAACTGGCATGGCAGGCCCAACCGGGACCAGCCACGTGGGCGGACCAGGTTCTTCACCCGCCAGGCGAATTCGGCGACTTGCACCTTCGGCCCGGCCCCCGCCGGCGCATGGGTCAGGTACAACGCCTGGACCGGGCGGGCGACTTGCTGGCAGCGCAGCGCCAGGCGTTCGATCGCACCCTCGCCCACCCGGCAATCGGCATCCACCACGATCACTACCTCGGGCGGCTGGCGCGCCAGGTGCCGCACGCCAAAGTCCAAGGCGTAACCCTTGCCACGCAGGTGCAGATCGTGCCGCTCCACGACCTCGGCGCCGGCCTCGCGCGCCAGTTGCGCGGTGTCGTCGGTACAGTTGTCGGCGACCACCAGCAGGCGGTCGCCAGGCTGCAATTGGGGGGTGATGCTCGCCAGCGTGGCGCGGATGATCGAAGCTTCGTCATGGGCTGGCACCAGCACAGCCACCTGCCCGCGCCTGCTGCTGGCGAACGGCTGTACCGGCCTGGGCAGGCAAGCCAGCAGCACTTGCAGCAACAGCAACAGCACCGGTAGCAGGACGATGATCGCCAGCAGGCCGAGAAACCAAGCCAATACACTTATCATGCGGATGCCTTGAAATAGCTGGCCAGCCGGGCCGCCTCGGTGTCGATATCATGCCGTTGCAGCACACGTTGGCGGGCCGCCTCGCCCATCCGCTGCAGCACTTCGACAGGTTGCGCCAGGCACTCGGCCATGGCTGTCGCCAGTTCGTCCACCGCACCGGCGGGAAACAACCAGCCATTCTCGCCCGGCTGCACCAGCTCGGGAATGCCAGCCACATAGGTGGTCAGCACCGGCCGGCGCAACGCCATGGCTTCCATGATCACCACCGGCAAACCCTCGGCGAAGCTGGGCAGCACCAACGCGCGGGCGGCCAGGATTTCCCCGCGCACCTGCGCGCTGCTGATCCAGCCGGTGATACGCACGTGCTGCTGCAGGCCGTAGCGGGCAATCAACGCCTCGATCTGTCCGCGCATGTCGCCGTCACCGGCCAGCACCAGCTCGAAGCTGATTGGCCGTGCCGCCAGTAGCCGTGCTGCTTCAAGCAACAGCAACTGGCCTTTCTGTTCACACAAGCGCCCTACGCAGACCAGGCGCAGCGCTGCGGGTACGCTGGCTGGCGCCACGTCGTGGAAACTGCGCTCGAGGCCACAATGCACCAGCTTCACCTTGGCCCAGTGGTCGTGTGCCACCCAGCGGAACAGCTGGCTGCGCCCGTACGAACTGACCGCCACGACAAAAGCGGCGCGCCGCACCTTCTCGCCGAGGTGCAGCAACATTGGTTTGTCGAATTCTTCCGGGCCGTGCACGGTAAAGCTGTAGGCTGGCCCGCCCAGTACGTGGGCCAGCATCACCACCTCGGTGGAGTTGGTACCGAAATGAGCATGCACATGTTGCGCCTCGCCGGCGTGCAACCATTGCAGCACCTGGCAGGCCTCGGCCAGGTAGACCAGGTGGTAGGGCCAGCCGCGATCGGCCCGCAGGCCCAGGCGCGTGGCCAGCCACAGCGCGCGGCAGAAGCGCCGTGGCTGCCTGCGCAGCACTTGCCAGGTGGGTTGCAGCAAACCCTTGATGCCGCTTTGCAACACGTAGCGGGTGTTGCTACGTTCCATCGCGTCTTCGGCGTCCTGCAGCTCGGCGTCCCACCCGCGCAAGGCAATACGTTGCACCGTAAGCCCCTGGCGCTCCAGCGCGAGGATCTCGCGACGGATGAAACTGTGGCTGACTTTCGGGTACTGGTTGATGAAATAGGCAATGCGCATAGAAATCCAGATCAAGACCTGCATGATGAACCTTCTGACCCGCCGCAGTAGCCTCAGCTGTCATTTCAAGCTGTCGACCACCGGCGGCTGGCGCCCCGCCGATGCCCCTTGGTCAGGTGCATCCCCCTGCTTCTCTTGTAGCCCAAGGTTGTGACCGCTGCCTGCCAAAGCAGCCTGCAAGCGCGCGAAAACATCCTCGAGCAGTGCCTGGCGACGGCGGTACATCGCCCGTTTCTTGCTCGGGATGTCCTCGTTCGCGCGTTGTGCCGGAGCCATTGGCAGGGCAAAAAAATCCGCACGCTCGCTGGCAATGGCGCCGTGCTCCTGCCAGATCGCATCATAGTTGGCGACCAGGTCCTCGCCCTTGTCATGGCCGAAATACGCGTGCCGGTGGTGGCGGCAGGCATCCCGGACGGCATACAGATGCACCACGCGCAAGGTCCTGGCCAGGCACTTCAGCGCTTCGAGCAGCAGGCTGCGCGGGCGCAGCCCCTCGAACGCCTTGGTCAGGTCGCGGTAGATGGCCAGCGAGGTTGCGCTGTCGACGCCCTTGTGAATGCCTTGCACAGCACCGATGAACAGGCACAGCTCGCCCTGGCTGCGGCACAAGGTGAATGCCAGGGAGGCGACACGCAGGTCGTTGCGGAACAGGTTCAGCACCAGCTCGCCTTCCCGCTTGAACCAGATCGGCCGGTCAAGGACCAGGCGGCAGCCGGGGGAAAAATTGGACAGCTCGCACACTACCTGGCTGGCTGTCCGTTCCAGCAGCAACAGGGCCGGAAACTGCCCGGCCACCACCTCGAAGTGCGAGGCCACCACCTCCAGGCGCTGGGGTGCTTCCCAGCATCTGCTGATGTAGGGCCACTGCACCACGCCGATGCAATCCACGCCCAGCCGTCGCCAGCGCGCCTCGCCCAGGGCCAACCTCATGCGCTGCACAAAGGCGTTCAGTTGCGGCCATTGCCGGGCAATCTGACGTAGCAGCCGGTACTTGTTGTTCAGCGCCCGCAACGAGTAGCCCGGTTGCAGGGTGAACACGCTTTTCACGATCGTGCCAAGCATCCACGGCCCCTCTTGCTTGTATTCGATCAAGGCCGGCGTGCCGGCCACGAAGCGCTGCTGCAGGAACCGCAGCTGCCCGAGCATTTCCGGGAACTTGCCCAGCACCAGGAACACCGCCTGCAGCCAGTTCTGCCGCGCCGACCTGCCACCGCGGCGGGCCAGGCGCACGACCTGCAGCGGGTAGACCAGCAGCAACAGCAGGCCCCAGCCGCCCAACGCCAGGCAGGCCAGCAACGTCGCCACGGGGATGCCCAGGCCCCAGACCCAGGCGCGGCGCGATTCGCGCAGCCAGTGCCGCTCGGGCGCCTGGCCATGCAGGTAAGCCCCTTCTGCGTAGGCGTGGCCGGCGCGCAGGCTGCGCCGCCACCATTGGCTGAAACGGCTCATGGCGGCGTCGTGCAGGGTCATCTCGGCGTCCAGGCGCCAGATTTTCCACCCCTGAGCGCGCAGGCGGACGCACAGCTCAGGCTCTTCGCCCGCGATCAGCCCGGCGCGGAAGCCGCCGGCAGCGGCAAACGCATCTGCCCGCATCAGGGCATCGCCACCACAGGCCTTGGCCTCACCGATCGGGGTATCCCATTCCAGCTCGCACAACAGGTTGTATACCGAACGCTCGGGGAAACGCTCACGTCGCCGGCCACACACCACCGCCACGTCGGGGTGGCTGTCGAGAAACGCCTGCGCCACCGCCAGCCAGCCAGCGGCGACCTCGCAATCGCCGTCGACGAACTGCACCAGGCGCAGCGACGGCAGCAGCTGTTGCAAGGCGGCAAAGCCTTCGTTGCGCGCGCGGGCGGCGGTGAACGGCTGGCCCATGTCCAGCGCCAGCACCTCCACACCCAGGCTGCGCGCCAGTTGCGGTGAGCCGTCGCAAGACCCCGAGTCGACGTACAGCACCTGGTCCGCGCCATGCACCAGCGAACGCAAGCAACGCGCGAGGCGCTGGCCTTCGTTGCGGCCAATCACCACCACGCCGATCCCGCGCGCCATGGGTTTCACTCGACCGGCACCGTGCTGGCCGCTTGCCGGGCCTTGATGGTTGCCGGCACCCCCACCGCCAGCGAGTTGTCGGGCACATCCACCAGCACCACGGCATTGGCCCCAATCACCACGTTGTTGCCGATGCGGATGCTGCCCAGCACCTTGGCTCCACTGCCGATATCGACATTGTTGCCGAACACCGGCGCAATCGGCTCGCTGACGTTCTTCAGGCCCACCACCACGCCGTTGCGGATGCGACAGTCATCGCCAAACCGGGCATAGCCACTGATCACGATGCCGCCAAAATGGTCGATGACGAAGTTGCGGCCAATCACCACTTCGCACGGCAACTCCACGCCGGTGAGGATCTGCACGCATTTGAACAACACTTTGTACAGCAGCGAAAACAGCTTGCGCAGCGGTGCCGGGCGCACGCCATAGCGCCAGCGGCCGAAGCGGTACACCAGCAATACCCAGAAGCCCTGGGCAGCCCAGTCGCCCCCATGGGCCCGCAGGTCGGCACGTACATTTTCGAACATGGCTCCACCTACCTTGTCGGTTGGCTGGCGTACCGGGTCTTGAACAACAGTGACCAGGTCGCCCGACAGTGACGCCAGCAAGCGCGTATCGCGCCCCAGCCGCGTCGTTTCAACAGCGCCTTGAGTGCCAGCACCAAGTCGCCGAGGGTCACCAGCAGCATGTGCAGGGCCAACCCGGCCAAGCCGTGATGCTTGCGAAAGTACAGCAGCTCGCTCTCGATCTGGTACGCCGAGATCTGCCGGCTGGCTGCCTCCAGTTCGGCGACCGAGCGCGAACTCTCGCCACCGATGTGCACCACTGTGGTGTGCGGGTAGAACACCACCTTCCAGCCCGCCGCCTTGACCCGCTTGCAGTGGTCGACTTCTTCGTAATAAAGAAAGTAGCGCGGGTCGAACAGCCCCACCTGGTCAAGCACTTCGCGGCGCACCAGGTAGAAGCAGCCAGGCAGCCAGTCACATTCGCGCACCGATGCGTGGTCCCAGCCCATGTCGTCGACCATCTTCAGCCCCGGGAACAAGCGCCCCAGCCCGGTGCGCCCGACAAACACGTTGAGCGGTGTCGGAAAGTAGCGGCAACTGGGCTGCAGGTCGCCATCGCGGCCCTCCAGGCGCACACCCAGCACGCCGCACTCGGGGTGCGCCTCCATGTACTCGAGGGTCTTCTGCAGGGAATCGGCAGCGACGAAGGCGTCGGTGTTCAGCAGCAAGGCGTACTTGCCCTGCAGGTGCGCCAGCAGCTGGTTGTTGGCCCGGCCGAAACCCACGTTGTGCTTGTTGCTCAGCAGCAGCGCCTGCGGGCACACCGCGGCCAGGCGCTGCAGCGAGTCATCCATCGAGGCGTTGTCCACCACCAGGTAGTTGGCCAGCCGTTCGCCGTCGGCCCGGCGCAGCGCATCGAACATCGGCTGCAGCAGCCCGGCCGTGTTGAAGTTGACCACCAGGACATCGACCGGTTTGCTAGCCATTGCTGCCATCCCCGAAGAAGTACTGGCGCCTTTGTGCCATCAGCAGCGGTTCCAGCTGGGGGTCATAGGCGCCGTTGCGCTGCTTGACCAGGTCGATCCACGGGTAGGCTTCGCAACGTGCCTCGACCCGTTTGATCAATTCTTCGGTGGTACAGATGAATTCTGCCGGGTTGCCGCCGAATACCGTGCCTGGCGGCACGTCCTTGGTCACTACCGCGCCGGCGGCGACGATCGACTCCGGCCCGATGGTCACGCGCGGCATGATGATCGCGCCATGGCCGATGAAGCAGTTGTCCTTGATGTCGATATAGCCGACCGAGTCCAGGTGCTTGCCGAAGCGGTGCTCGATCAGCAATACCACCCCGTCATGACCGATCAGCGTGCAGTCGGCCAGGCCCACACTGTTGCCGATGCGCACCAGCGAAGGGTCGAGGAACTTGCTGCCGGGGTTGGCGTGAAAGTGGCTGCCCACCGAATGAAAGTTGCCCCAGCGGCTGAGGTACGCGCCCCATTCCAGCGCTGTGGGCCTGCAGAATCTGCGGTAGAACGAGCTGCCGCGCCCGGTTGCATGAACATACTGCGCCACGGCCTTGCGTATCCATCCTTTCATGCTGCCAGCCTCGCACTCTAAGCAATCTGGACTGTTCCTGAGGCGCCTCCGGTCTCGTTCTTGTAGGTGCTGACCGCAACGCGCTCACCCCGTTCACAACGTTTGTCACCCCACAGCGTCCCTGGCCGCGCTCATCCTGGCATCGAGGTGGTCAGCCAGGCGCAAGGCAAACTGCAGCAACGGCAAGGTCGGATTGGAGGCACCGCCGGTGGCGAAGATGCTGCTGCCAGCGATGTACAGGTTGGCGATCCCGAACACCTTGCAGTCGCGGTCGACGACACCGGTTTGGGCGGAGGACGCCATGCGCGTGGTGCCCATGTGGTGGGCATGTGGCGACATCCTCAATGGTATCGAGGTGTCATAGACATAGTCATTGAGCTTGATGAAGCCCAGGTCGGTGTCGGCCCATTGCTTGGCCAGCTCACTGCCAATGCACTTGATGGTGTGCCGGTCATCAGCGCTCAGGGCCCAGTTGACGTTGACCTTGGCGACACCGAGCGCGTCCCTCTCGTCGAGCAGCGAAATGCGGCTGTGCAGGTTGGGGAACTGTTCGATCAGGGTGCTGATGAGGCCGTCGCCGGGGCAACTGAACCGAGCGACGAAGGCGATCTTGTTGGCGACCCCCATGTCGCAGGCCAGGTTTTCCAGAAAGTGCTTGACCTCGGCCGTGCGCCCATAGGTCTGCACTTCGGCCAGCAGCGCGGCCCTGACATTGCCCTTGCCGGCCTTGTACGCGTCAATGAAGGTATCGGTGGTGAAGTACTCGCGTGGCTCCGGGGCCAGTCCCGACTTGAGGATGAAGGTGCCCAGGTCGATGTTCAGGTGCTCCATGAAACAGCTCCCGACCAGCCCGTCCTTGCTCACGATGCCCGCCCGCAGCAACGATTCGCTGTTGAGCAGTTGCCTGGCATTCTCGATGCCGCCGGTGGCCAGCACGAAGGTTCTCGCCACCAGCCGCTGGCGGTTGCGCTGGTAATCGGACAGCACCACCGCCGCCAGGTTGCCGGTGGCCTCGTCGAACTCCAGGTCCACGCAATTGCAGTTGATGAACACGTCCAGGCCTTCGGTCTGCTCGAGAGCGGCGGCGTATTTCTGCGCAAACCGCGTTGGCGGGCTGAGCAGGAAGCGGTCCGGTTCGAATTCGTCGCCCCCGAGCCCGCTGTTGATCGCCTCGAAATCCGACCCGGGTGGCAAGTCGACGATGTCCATGGCGGCAGGCAGGTAGCTGGCGATTTCCGCATAGGGGATCGGCCAGCCAGGCAAGCCGCCAATCGGCGCAAGGGCGAAATCCGAGGCCGTGAACGGCCGGCAACGGCCGGCCCAGTGGTTCGATGTGCCACCCAGGTAACGCAGCCGGGACTCCTGGGCATACAGCTCCAGGCCGGTGGACTTGCAGGCATACAGGTCTTGCGAAAGCGCTGAATACTCGCGCCCGCCACCTTCGGCGAGCAGCACCTGCCAGCCCGCAGCAGCCAGGCGCAGGGCCAGGGTGATGCCGGCCGGGCCAGCGCCGATGATGCAGACGTCATAGCGGTCGCGCAGGGTCTTCTGTTGTTGGTAATCCTTGATCATGCTTGCTCGTTCCGGAAGTAACGGGACGGCAACACCCAGCCATTGATCAACACGTGCCCGCGCTTGCCGCCACCTTCGCTGGCAATGGCTGTTGCAGTAGCGAACACTGCCCCGCCGACGCCCAGCAAGACACAGCTCTGGATAAAACCCCTGCGCCCCAACTGCCCAGCACAAAAAGTCAACTTGTCCATGGCCCGGCCTGTGCCCTTGAAAGTCTCTTTCGGCAAGCCGCATCACAGCCAGTTGAAAAAGGCTGTCAGCAGCGCCCCGCAAAGCGCGCCGAGCAGTAGCATCGGCAGCACCATCAGCTCACGTTTGAGGCTGAAGATATCCAGCTTGCAATTCACGTACACGATCAGCACCAGCGTCGGCAAGGTGTGCAGGGCCACCCCCCAGATCGCCCAGTCCACACCGCCAAGCATCAGCAACAACGGCAGCAGCACCCACAGCGAGACCAGGCGGATGATGTTGTCGATGGCCTGGTACTTGGTCAGGCCCAGGGCAATCCACACCTGGTGTGCCAAGGTATAGCGCAATGTGAGGAACGACAGCGAAAGAATAGCCAGCATCGGGCCAGCTTCACGGTAGCGGTCGTCGTACATCCAGCCGATCAGCAACGGGCTGGCAGTGAGGAACCCGCCACAGATGAACAGTACCAGCAAGTCGACCAGCAGGCGGAAGCGGTGATACAACGCCTTCAGGCGCTCCTGGTCGCCGGCCCGGGCTGCCTCGCTGAAGGCGGGGAGCGCCACCGCCCCGAAAATCTTCATCAGTGCGGTCTGCACGGCACCCAGGATGAGTACGGCAATCGAATAGACCCCCAGTTGCGCCGTCGTCATGCTGGCACCGAACCAGATGCGGTCACCGTACATGGCCAGCACACCCACCATCGACGACAACAGGATCCAGCGGCCAAACACGATCAATTCGTCCAACGCACTGCGGTCCCACTGCAGGCGGTTGCGCGGCCACTCGAGAACAGTATGGCCGAGCAGGGTCCAGGCCAGGGCCGACACCAGGCCGGCGATGACCAGTGCCCAGACCGAGTGGGTCAGGTAACCCAGCACCAGCATCACCACCAGGCCGACCACTTGCGAGGCCAGGTCGACCAGCGCCACGCGCTTTTGTTGGAAAGTGCGCACAGCCACATCGATCTTGGTGGACTGGAAACCCCAGATCACCGCCGACAGCGCGGTGGCCGCCAGCACCATCGGCAGCTCGGGTTCGGCATAGGTGGAATCTGCCGGCCACACTTCGGCGTGCTGGGCAAGCCAGGCCGCCAAGGCCAGCAGCACGGTCAGCACGCACAGCACCAAGCCGCGGATGATCTGCACCGTCCAGGCGGTATTGAGAAACTGCGGGTCGTCGCCGCGCTGGCTCTGCACGATGTTCTGCCGCAGGCCGACATCGGACAACAGATGCAGGAGTACCGAAACGGTGTTGGCAATGACCATCACCCCGAACATCTCCGGCACCAGCAGGCGGGCCATGAGCAGATTGCCGCCAAGGCGCATCGCTTGTGACGCCACCTGCGAGACCAGGTTCCACGACCCGGCCTTGAGGGCCCGCTTGCGCAGGCTCGCGGTGGCTGACACATCAATCGACGGCATGACATCGATCTCTGACTGACTAAAAAGTCACTATAGTTTCAATTAGCCACGATGCTAGCCGTTGCCCACCAAGGGGAAGGTGCCCATAGCCGATGCCTGAACATTTGCGTGCGTTGATCGTCATCCTGTTCCTGGCTAGCGTGGTCTTCCTGCTGGCCCGGCGGCCTGCCTGCGACCTTATCCCGCTGCGCGACTTCAAGCGCCGGCGCAACCTGTGGTTCCTGCTGACCCTGCTGGCCTTCTTCTCGCACAGTTTCTGGCTGTACCTGGGCGCAGGCGCAGTCATCCTGTACATCGCCGGGCGCCGCGAGCACAACCCCATGGCGCTGTTCTACCTGCTGCTGTTCCTGATTCCGCCGGCTTCGCTGCAGGTGCCGGGGTTCGGCCTGGTCAACTACCTGGTCGAAATCGACCATATCCGCCTGCTGAGCGTGTGCGTGCTGTTGCCGGCAGCGCTGGCCCTGCGCCGCCAAGGCGACACCCTGCGCTTCGGCCGCACCTGGCCCGACAGGCTGCTGGCGGCGGGGCTGCTGCTGATGAGCGTGCTGTACCTGCGCGAAACCACCCTGACCGACACCCTGCGCCAGACGTTGTACCTGTTTATCGACGTGCTCCTGCCGTATTACGTGGCCAGCCGTGGCCTGCGCCAGATCAGCGATTTCAAGGACACCCTGCTGGCCTTCGTGCTCGCCTCCTTCCTGCTGGCCCTGATCGGCGTTGCCGAGTCTGTGCGCCACTGGCTGCTGTACAGTGCCCTGGTCGACGCCATGGGCGTGCCATGGAGCATGTCCGGCTACCTGAACCGCGGCGGTTCGCTGCGCGCCAGTGCCACCACCGGGCAGGCCATTGTGCTGGGCTATGTGATGTGCGTGGCCATTGGCCTGTTCCTGTTCGTCCAGGGCTACGTGCGCCGCCCCTGGCAGCGTTTGATGGGTGCCCTGCTGCTGGCCGCCGGGCTGTTCGCGCCGCTGTCGCGCGGCCCGTGGATCGGGGCCATGGTCATCGTGGTGGTATTCGTCGCCCTGGGCAAAGGTGCGCTCAGGCGCCTGGCACTGCTGGCGGTGGCCGGCATGCTGGCCCTGCCCCTGCTGACCGCCGTGCCCGGTGGCGACAAGGTACTGGACCTGCTGCCGTACATCGGCAACGTGGACAAGGACAACATCACCTACCGCGAGCGGCTGATGGACAATGCGTGGATCGTCATCCAGCGCAACCCGCTGTTCGGCTCGTTCGATTTCCGCAATACCCCGGAAATGCAATCGATGATCCAGGGTGAAGGCATCATCGACATCGTCAACACCTACATCAATGTGGCGCTGCGGGTCGGGCTGGTCGGCCTCGGGTTGTTCCTGGCGTTCTTCGCCAGCGTGCTGCTCGGCATGCGCAAGGCCATGCGCAGTTTCCCCGACAAGGACGACGAGCGGCGCCAGCTCGGCCGAGCGTTGCTGGCGACGCTGGCCGGCATCCTGGTGATCATCTTCACCGTCAGCAGCATCACCTTCATCCCGGTGGTGTACTGGACGATCGCCGGGCTGGGCGTGGGCTATAGCCAGATGGTACGGCGGCTTCATGACAGCCAGGTCAGCGAGCTGGCCAGCTCAGGCCTTCAAACCGGGTGACGCCTATGAACCTGCTTCTGCTGCGCCGCTCGGCCCTGCAAACCCTGCGCGTTTCGGCCCTGGCCGGCCTGGCCCTGCTACCCTCTGCCGGCTGGGCATCGGCGTGGCAAGTCAGTGTCGATGAGCAGAATGGCCTGCCCATGGTGACCCTCGGCGGTGGGCCGGTGATGAAAGCCAAGTTCGACTTCTGGGCGGCCAACTGGAGCTGGACCGGCTTCGACACCGCAGTCAAGGTCGATGGCCCCTACCACTACTCGCTGCAGGGCAGCAACAAGGCGCTGGATTTTGACCTGACGGCGGATATACGCAAGGAGCAGGCGCAAACCCTGAGCTGGCTTTTCAACCTTGCCGCGCATAGCCGCCAGGCCGGGGTGATCGGCGGTGGCATGGTGTTCCAGTTCGACCCGGGGCAAATCGCCGGGGGCATGGGGGCGCCGCAGTTGCTGCCCGGCAACCGTGGCTGGTGGTGGGGTAAGGCTGAGCAGGGTCGACGCATCGAGATGCGCTTCGACCCGCCGCTGGCCAAAGTGTATTTCGAACGCGGCAACCCGTCCGAATTGCGTGCGTTTCTCTACGGCGACCCGATCAACGCCGGCCAGCAGCAGATCAAGGCGGTACTGAACATCAGTGGTGACATCGAGCTGGGGCCTACGCCCAGCGAACGCTTCGGCCTGACCGACCCCAGCCGTTGGCCGGATGACCACCTGGACTGGCGCACCTCGCCGGTCGACCTGTCGTTCCTCAACGATGCGGAAAAGCCCGCGGGCAAGCGCGGCTTCGTCAGGGCTGTCGGCGAACAGTTGCTGTTCGAGGACAATACCCCGGCGCGCTTCTGGGGTACCAACCTGTCCGCCTATGCATTGTTCAAAAGCCCGGACGAAGAAATCCGCCACCAGGCCAAGCGCCTGTCGGCGCTGGGCTTCAACCTGGTACGCCTGCACCACCACGACTCGCCATGGGTCAGCCCGAACGTGTTCGGCGACGCCACCGTGGTACGCGATACCCGCCAACTCGATGCTGAGTCGCTGCGCAAGCTCGACCTGTGGATCAAGGCGCTCAAGGACGAAGGCATCTATGTCTGGCTGGACCTGCACGTCCAGCGCGCGCTTACCGCCAACGATGGCATTGACGACTTCCAGGAGATCGCCAAGGGCCAGGATCACATCGACCTGAAGGGCTACGCCTATGTCAACCGCAGCATCCAGCAGGCCATGAAGCGCTTTGCCGAGCAGTACCTGGGCCATGTGAACCCGTACACCGGCCTGGCCTACAAGGACGACCCGGCGATTGCCGCGGTGCTGATCACCAACGAGGACGACCTCACCCAGCACTACGGCAACGCCTTGCTGCCAGACAAGGACGTGCCCCGCCACAGCGCACGCTACATGGACGCTGCCAAGGCCTTCGCCCGCCAGCATGGGCTGCCGAGCGAGCTTACCTGGCATGCCTGGGAGCATGGCCCGTCGAAGCTGTTCCTCAACGACCTGGAACAGCGTTTCAATGCCGACATGATTGCGCACCTGCGCAGCCTCGGCGTGAAAGTACCGATCGCCACCACCAGCACCTGGGGCGGCAATGGCCTGAGTGCGCTGCCAGCGCTGACTGCAGGCGATGTGATCGATGCCCACAGCTACGGCGCCAATGGCCAGCTGGAGAAGAACCCACTGACCAGCGACAGCATGATCGACTGGCTCGCTGCCGCCCAGGTAGTCGGCAAACCGATCACCGTCAGCGAGTGGAACGCCGAGCCCTTCCCGTTGCCCGATCGTCATTCGTTGCCGCTGTATGTGGCCGCTACCGCCAGCCACCAGGGCTGGGACGCCATGTTGCAGTATGCCTACAGCCAGCAAGCCTTCAACCCAGGCTGGCGCACGGCAGACAATTGGCACGCCTACAACGACCCGGCGATGCTCGCCACCCTGCCCGCTGCCGCCCTGCTCTATCGCCGTGCAGACGTGCACCCGGCCAGCACCCGTTACGTGTTCGCACCGACGCCTGCCACGCTGTACCGCCAGGAAATCACGCCGCGCAATTCGGTGCTGCTGCGCACGGCCATGGAAAAGGGCCAGTTGCAGATCGCCCTGCCGCAAACGCCGGAACTGCCCTGGTTGAAACCCGCCGCCATCCCGGCCGATGCGCAGGTGCTGAACGACCCGGGGCAAGCCCTGCTGGCGGCCAACGCCAACGAGGCAGTTACCGACACGGGTGAAATCAGACGCAACTGGCAGCTGGGCATCTACACCATCGACACCGCGCTGACGCAAGCCGCCAGCGGTTGGCTGGGTGGCCGCTCGATCAGCCTTGGCGCCATCCAGGTGCAGGCACAGACACCCTATGCCAGCGTCGTCGTGCAAAGCCTGGACGGCCACCCCTTGGGCCAGTCGCGCGAGCTGTTGGTGTCGCTGGGCACCCGGGCCGTGCCCAAAGCCGATGCCAACACAGCGTTCAACGTCGAACCGCTTGCCGGCACCTTGAACATCAAGGCGCCTGCTGGCCTGAAACTGTACGCCCGGGAGCCAGCGGCACAGCTCAAAGCCTTGCCCGTGACCTACCAGGATGGGCATTACCGCATCACCTTCGATGGCCAGTACATGGCCAATTGGCTGTTCTTGAAATAGGGCATATGGCCATCTACCCTCAAACAGACCTGTAGCTGAAGCGCCCGCCCGGCTTGGCCAGGGATGATTCACTGCGGCTGTACAACAGCAGAGTCCAGGAGGCTTGGATGAAGTTTCTGGTTGTCGGTGGCGCAGGCTACATTGGTTCGCACATGGTCAAGCATCTGCTTGGTACTGGCCATGAGGTGGTAGTGGCCGATCTGGTCTCACCCGGCCCTGGTGTGCAGTGGGCGAAACTGGACATCGCCGACGAGCCGGCCCTGGACGTGCTGTTCGCTGTTTGCCGCTTCGATGCGGTGTTCCACTTTGCCTCGTACATCCAGGTGGGCGAGTCGGTCAGCGTGCCCGGCAAGTACTACCAGAACAATGTCGCGGCAACCCTCAGCCTGCTGCAGGCCATGGTCCATGCCGGCATTCGCTACCTGGTGTTTTCTTCCAGCGCCGCTGTCTATGGTAACCCGCAGTATGTGCCGATCGACGAAGCGCATGCCAAGGGGCCGATCAACCCCTATGGGCTGAGCAAGTGGATGGTCGAACAGATTCTCGAGGACTTCGACCGCGCCTACGGCCTGAAATCGGTGTGCCTGCGCTATTTCAACGCCGCCGGCGCTGACCCGCAGGGCCAGCTGGGCGAATGCCACGACCCGGAAACCCACCTGATCCCATTGATCCTGCAGGCCGCTTCGGGCCGGCGTGAAGCGATCACGGTGTTTGGCCGCGACTACGACACGCCGGATGGCACCTGCATTCGCGACTACGTGCATGTGGCCGACCTGGCGACGGCCCATGCGCTGGCGGTGGACTACCTGCTGGCGGGCGGCGAGCGCACCGCATTCAACCTGGGCAATGGGTTGGGCTTCTCGGTGCAGCAGGTTATCGATACCGCCGGGGGCGTGACCGGCCGACAGATTCGCAGCCTCGATGCCCCGCGCCGTGCGGGCGACCCGCCGCGGCTGGTGGCCGATGCTGGCAAGGCCCTGCGTGTATTGGGCTGGCGCCCGCAATTTGCCGAGCTGGAACAGATCGTGCGGCATGCGTGGCAGTGGGAGTTGCAGTATCCCTGGCTGATGCGCCAGCGCTAGGCTCTGTATGAAAAGTCTGAGACGCAGGTCAGGCAAGGCGAAAACAGCCAAGGAAGCGGAGTGTACTGGAGTACATGAGCATTCCGAGGCTGTTTTCAACGCAGCATGAACAAGTATCAAGGCTTTTCGTACAGAGCCTAGGGCACACCTGTGGCAGCGGCTATGCGCTATGCCTGCCTGGCAGCAGAAGGCTCAGTAATAGGTTCGCGGTTGCTCGTCTGCCTTGTTCAACACTGTGCCGACCAGGTTCACCCTGGCCAGGTGGTGCAGGCAATCCTCGATTTCCTTCTTGTTGTTCATGCCGTTGGCCACCACCAGCAATACACAATCGAACTTGGGTATCACGGTGATCGCATCGTCAGAACTGAGCAACGGTGGCAAATCGAAAATGCAGATGCGCGACTCATAGCGGTTGCGCAGGTCGCTGATCAGGTTGCTCACCTTGGGCGACGACAGCATTTCGGTGGACATCGGCACCGGCACCCGCGTGGGCAGTACCACGAAGCGTGGCAGCGTCGGGTTGACCAGGCAGTCCTGCAACTCGGCCTGGTCGCTCAGGAACTCGTTCAATGACTGCTCCATGGGCAGGCCCAGGCTGCTGCCGACCTTGGGCCGACGCAGGTCGAAGTCCACCAGCAATGCGGTCCTGGTGGTGTGGTGGGCGATACTCATGGCCAGGTTGATGGCCAGCACGGTCTTGCCCGCTTCAGGCGTTGGCGAGGTGATGGCCAGGGTACGCCAGCCATTCTCGTCCATGGCCCTGAGCACTTGCGTGCGCAGCAGGTCGATCGGCCCGTTCATGCTGGAGTTCTTGTTGTACGCCACGATGCGGTGGCGCTCCAGGTGCTCGGCGCGCAGTGGCACCACCTTGGTGTTGACGTAGTCGAACTCGCCAGGCACTTCCCTCAGCGCCGTGCCAGGGGCTGGGGACAATGCCTGAGGGGTACCCGGGGTCACCGGGTGAAGCGTGTGGCCAACAGCTGGCTTGGTCCCGTCCATCGCTGCTTTCCTTATGCAAACCGAGACATGACTTTGAACAACAGCACATCCAGTGGCAGGTAGAACACGTGCACCAGCACCATCAGGATAGCCACCAGTACCAGCGCTGCCAGCAACAGCCAGTTGCGCCACCGCTTGCGCCGGGCCACGTCGGCCTTGGTATCGATGTACGGCAGCGCCACCAGCACGCGTCTGCCCAGCAGGTTCTCCAGGGCGCCGACGCCGCGAATACGCTGGTTGAACATTTCCAGCAGCATCACCAGCGCACCACCCCCGGCCGGTGCCAGCACCAGGCCCAGGGCGGCGATCTTCTTGCGGTTGGGCTTGATCGGCTTCTCCGGCAGCAGCGGTGGTTCCAGCAGCACAAAGCGCTCGGCCTTGTTTTCCTGCTCGAGGCTTTCGGTGATCTTCGCGCCCATCTCCTTGGCCCGGATTTCCTCGTACTTCTTGCGCGCGTTGTCATGGTCACGCATCAAGGTCACCAGGCCACGCTCGACCTGCGGAGCCTCGAGAATCTCGGCCTCGTAGCCTTCCATCTTCCTGGTCAGTTCGCGTTTCTGCTCGGCCAGCGACGCGATGCGCTCCTGTGCCGCGCTGATCTTGGCCCGCACGCGCGCGGCATCGAGGTTGCCGGTGGAAACCGCCGCCGTTGAGTTGCCGCTGGCCTGGAGTGCCTGGATCTTGCGCTTGACCGCCACCACATCGGGGTGGGCTTCCTTGTAGCGGCTCAGCAGCCGCGCATACTCGGCCTTCAGGCTTGGCAGGTCCTGGGGCTCGTCGGCAGCCGTGGCCCGTGGGCCTTCGCCAACCTTGGTGGCCAGCCCGGCATTGGCCGCGGACAATTCCAGCTCCAGGTAACGCAGCTCTTCCTGGGCGGCCTTGTAATCGCGGTCGACTTCGCGGAATTCCAGCTCCGAGCGCGACAGCATGTTCATGCGCAGGGTCTGGTGCTCGGGCAAGGCGTTGGCATGGGCCTGCTTGAAGTCTGCCAGCTGGTTCTCCAGGCTGGCCAGTTCAGCCCCCAGCTTGTTCGCTTCCTGGGTCAGGAACTCGGTGGTCTCGTTGGCGCGCTCGGTGCGCTGCTTGAGGTTCTCGTTGAGGAACAGCGTGACCAGGTCGTCAGCGACTTGCTTGGCCACTTGCGCTTGCCTGTGCTCGAACGACACATTGAACGCCACGGTCGCTTCACCCCGCCCGCGTACATAGGTGGTAAGCGGCTGGACCACGATGGCGCTGCGCATCTGGTCGATCCTGTCGCCTTCGCTGAAACGCTCGTCGGCGAACAGGTTGTACTTGTCGATGATGCGCAGCAGGTTCTCGCGGGTCATCACCCGTTGGCGAATCACCTCGATGCGCTCGTCGGCAAAGCTGCTGTTGTTGGTCGACACCAGCTCGGGGGAAATCTGCTGCGACTCCACCAGGATGGTGCCGGCCGACTGATAGATCGGTGGCACCATCACCGCCACTGCGACAGTCGCCGCGAGAATGACTACGATACTCACCGCCAGTAACAGGGCTCGGTCCTTGATAATGGCGATGTAATCTCTGAGGGACAGTTCGTAGTCAGACTTCATGGGGCCACCTGCCTGAAGTTCAGATGTCGGGGTACCTGTACGTCAACGTCAAACCCACGATCGTAGCGCTAGCATCGGCTTCGCGATCCTGCTGCCGTTGCTTGTACATCAGCGACAGGCGCAGGTCCCAGTACGGCGAAAACTCGCGGCTGGCCCACACGCTGTAGGTCTGCAGGGTGTTGGGTGTCTGCCCTTTGCTGTCCTGCCAGGCAGCGTCCGCACCCACCCGGGTCAGCTCGCTGACCGCGTAGCTCCACACACCGCGCACCTGGTCCAGCTGGGCGAAGCCGCCCTCGGCGCTGGCCACCGTGCTGCGCTCGGCGGTGAGGCTGGCAAGGGCGCGCGCACCGGTGTACAGCAGCGCCACGCCACCCTCGCCACGCCCGCCGCCTTCGTTACCGGAGACTTCAGTGGCACCGACGTGCACGTCGGCGCTGAGGTCTTCGGACAACTGATACTTGACCCCGATCGCCGGGCTGTAACTGTTCGAGGCCGTCGCTGTCTGGTCCTGCTCGGGCTCGTAACGGCGCACGTCAAAGCGGCTGCAGACATCGGCCCGCTCGCTCCAGGCGTAGGTCCAGGTGAACACGTTGCCCAGTTCGTCGTAACCGGTCAGCGTACTGATGTCATAACGCGCCCGGTTGTAGGTGGTCTCGTTGCTCAAGGTGCTACGTTCGGTGACTGCCTGGCTCCAGTTGCCGGTCAAGGTATAGAGCTTCTGCGTGCCATCGGTGGTGACCACTCCGGTATCCAGCACTGTCCCCGACAGCGTCGAACTTTCGTTGTAGCGCGCCAGCAGGCCAAAGCGCCCACGTTCGGTCTGGCGTTGCCAACCCAGGCTCACATCCGGGTCCTCACGGTTGTCCACCACGGCCGTGTCCGACGAACGCAACACATGCATGCCCAGCCCCAAGCGCAATTCATCACGGTCGAAAGTGCCGATCAGGGTGTAATCGGGCGCGATGATCGTGCGCGTTATGCCCTTTTCATCCGACGACAGCAGCAAAGGGTTGCTGTCGTATTCGACGGAGGTCGGTACCACCACCGTCGACTGCCAAGTTGCCGCCAGTGCAGCGTCGGTAAATGGCAAGACCAAGATTGCCGTTGCAATGCGAGTTGTTCTAAGAAGAGGCATTAAGTGTTCTTATTAAAGGCAAGATCAAGGAACGACCAGCGTGTCGCCAGCCTGAAGTTGGATGTTGGTGGACATGTCCCTGCCCGACACCAGGTCTTTATATCGCACAGGCAGGATTTTTTGGGAAGCGCCGGCACCCCGCACGACTTTGATTTCGCTTTCATCGGCAAACTTGTCCAGGCCGCCGGACATGCTCAGGGCCTGCAGCACTGCCGTAGGGCCGGCCATTTGTACCGGCCCGGGCTTGATCACTTTGCCCTGAACATAAACCAGGTTGCCGGCGATGCTCTTGACGACGACACTGACGTTCGGGTCGGGGAGGAACTTCTCGAGTTTGGCGGCCACTTGTTTTTCCACCGCCGTTACATCCAGCCCGGCAACTTCGATACGCCCGGCCAGGGGAAAGGTAATACTGCCATCGGGCAGTACCGTGGCTTCCTGGCGCAGGCTGTCTTCCTGCCACACCGAAACCATCACCACATCGCCGGGGCTGAGCAGGTAGGTACTGTTCGGTTCGGCATTGCTGGCACCGGCCCCCAGCATCAACAGGCAGAACGCGGCAAACATTGAACGCACCATGAGGGTCCCTCCGGCCCAAAGGCCCGACGAAGAGCACTGAATGAGAACAGCCCACCAACGCTCGCTCCGCATTGCGGCAATATGCCCGCCGCGACCGGCTCACCTGCCTGGAGGCCTCTACCTTGACGCTGTGCAGCTTGGGCTATGCTGCCGGCAACCGTGGACCTTCAACGGCTACTGGCAATATAGCAACGGCTGGCAAATTGACAAGGAAGGCGCGGCCGCTCAGATCTTCCTTCTATTGGCAACTGCCACGAAACCAACGACGGCAAAGGCAAACAGCCAACCTGCGGTTGACACGGGGATGATACTGTTCTGGTTGATATATAAATCCGCTGCGCGCGCCGCGCCACTTAACAGCGCCAGCAAAGACATCGATTTGATTATCAGAGCCGTGCGCATACGCCCCTCCTTTAAAGAGGAAAATCAATAAGTTATTGGCGTGGTAGTGCAGGAGTTGTTCGCTGTTGAATTGAGCTTATGAGCACAATGGCAATGCGTCAATGATTCGACACAATAATAAAATTCAATAGACGCCCGAGCGATTCGTCAAAAAAACGACAGGCAAATTGTGCATGCCCGTGTTACCTCGGCGTTGATAGCGTTTCATCGCTGAGAAAGGCAACGGCCGGGGCGCTACGGCCCCGTGGTTTCATCATCGGCGTGGTGCACCACCACCAGCAACTGCGCTGGCAACGGCCCCACCGAGCGCAACCGGTGCGGTGTCTGGGCGTTGAAATGCAGGGCATCGCCTTGCTCCAGCAGCACCCGTTCGTTCATGAAGTCCACTTCTACCTGGCCGGCGTGGACGAACAGGAACTCCTCGCCCAGGTGTTCCTTGAAGGTGGGGTCGCTGAACTCGAGCGGGGGCTGGATCAGGAATGGCAACAGGCTGCGTTGCCCGACCTGGCTGGTCAGGGCCGCATACCCCGGCCCTGCCCCGTCACCCACCAGGGCTTGGCGCTGGGCATGGCGCACCAGGCTGTAACGGTGTTGGCCGGCCTGCTCTTCGGCGAACAGCTCTTCGACATTGACGTTCAGCGCCCGCGCCAGTTTCAGCGCGGCGGCGATCGACGGTGTGTTCAGGCCACGCTCGACCTTGGACAGGTAGCTTTTGGTCATGGCGGTCTTTTCGGCCAGCGTTTCCAGGGTCATCCCCAGTTTCTTGCGCAGCAGTTTCAATCGGATAGACATATAACGCGGGTTCCCAGGCGAAAGCAGCCGGGCAATGATACGTGGACTGCCAAGGAAATGCTGGGGCTGCTACGCAGGCCATCGCTGGCAAGCCAGCTCCCACAGTGGCTGCGCATGGCTTGAGATCGATGCGGCCAAAGTGGGCGCTGGCTTGTCGGCGACGCGGCGCAAAGCGCCCCCCGGCTTCAGGGCATAACCGGCGGCACATACTGCAGTGTGGTACCCAATGCCCACAGCAGCACCAGCACCAGCGGCACATGCACCAGCAGCTGAACGAACGAGAAGCCGATCAGGTCGCGCGCCTTCAGCCCCAGCACGCCCAGCAGTGGCAGCATGTAGAACGGATTGATCAGGTTCGGCAGGGCTTCGGCGGCGTTGTAGATCTGTACCGCCCAGCCCAGGTGGTACTGCAGGTCGTTGGCCACCAGCATCACGTAAGGGGCCTCGATGATCCACTTGCCACCCCCCGAGGGGATGAAGAAGCCCAGTACTGCCGAATACACCCCCATCAGTACGGCGTAGGTGTCATGCGTAGCGATCTGGGTGAAGAACAAGGAAATGTGATGGGCCAGGGTCTGTTCATCGACCCCCTTCACCTGGGTCAGGATGGCCGCGATCGAACCATACAAGGGGAACTGGATCAGCACCCCGGTGGTGGTCGGGACCGCACGGGCCACGGCATCCAGGAAGCTGCGTGGGCGCCAGTGCAGCAAGGCACCGAGCATGATGAACAGCAGGTTGTAGGTGTTCAGCCCGGAAATGGCGGTAATTGCCGGCTTGGTGGCGAACTCCTGGTACAGCCAGCCGGCAGCCAGCGCGACCAGCAGCAGGATCAGGATCGGGCTGTGCTCCAGCCACTCGCCCGGGCGGGTGCGCTGGGGTGCCGGTGGTGCGCTGAAGCTGGGGTCGACCCCACAGTCCTGGGCGCTGCGCGCGCTGTTCGGGCCAGGCGCGGTGGCGTAGGCGATCACCAGCGAGACCACTACCAGCGCGGCCAGCATCACCCCGGACTGCCAGAGGAAGATGGTTTCGGTGAACGGGATCACCCCGGTTATCGACAGGATTGACGGTGGCAGGCTGGCCGGGTTGGCTTGCAGCTGCGCCGCCGACGACGACAGCCCCAGCGCCCAGACGGCACCCAGGCCCAGGTAGGCGGCGGCACCGGCGGCGCGGTAGTCCATCTGCAGCTCGGTACGCCGCGCCAGCGCGCGCACCAGCAGGCCGCCGAACACCAGCGACAGGCCCCAGTTGAGCAACGACGCCAGCATCGAGATCAGTGCCACCCAGCACACCGCCGAGCGGCCATTGCCGGGAATACGCGCCAGGCGGTCGATCAGCCGTGCGGCGGGCGGCGAACTGGCCACCACGTAGCCGCCGATGACCACGAAGGCCATTTGCATGGTGAACGGGATCAGGCTCCAGAAGCCATCGCCAAACGCCTTGGCAGTGTCGGTCGGCTTGGCGCCCATGGCCAGGGCGCCGATGCCCACCAGCATCACCGCCAGGGCAGCGAATACCCAGGAGTCAGGGAACCAGCGTTCGGCCCAGTTGGAGCAGCGCAAGGCAAAGCGGGCGGAGCGGCTGTCTTGAATTTCAGCGGCCACGGTTCAATTCCTCTTGTTGGTTTTATCGGCTACATCAGCAAACGCAAAACCCCTGCAGGAGCGGCCTTGTGTCGCGAAAGGGCCGCGAAGCGGCGCCCTCGATCTCGGCGTCGATGCCGAAATCGCGGGGCTGCGTCGCAGCCCTTTCGCCCACAAGGTCGCTCCTGCAGGGGCGCTGTGCGGCGAATGCCTAGAAAGTCATTTCCTTCACGTCATCCGGCACGATCAGCTTGCCGGCGGTCTTCTCGATGATTTCTTCGACGCTCACCCCAGGCGCAGTTTCACGCAGGATGAAGGCGCCGTCTGCGATTTCCAGGTAGGCCAGGTCGGTCAGCACCTTGCGAATGCAGCCGGCCCCGGTCAGCGGCAAGCTGCACTGCGGCAGCAGCTTGGACTCGCCGTCCTTGGAGGCGTGGGTCATGGTGACGATGATGTTCTCGGCACCGGCCACCAGGTCCATGGCGCCGCCCATGCCCTTCACTAGCTTGCCAGGGATCATCCACGAGGCGATGTTGCCGTGCACGTCCACCTCGAACGCGCCCAGCACGGTCAGGTCGACGTGGCCGCCACGGATCATGGCGAAGGATTGCGCCGAATCGAAGATCGAGGCGCCACGACGGGCAGTGACGGTCTGCTTGCCGGCGTTGATCATGTCGGCATCCAGGGTGCTCTCGGTGGGGAACTCGCCCATGCCGAGCAGGCCGTTTTCCGATTGCAGCATCACATCCATGTCGGCGGGCACATAGTTGGCCACCAGGGTCGGAATGCCGATACCGAGGTTGACGTAGTAGCCGTCTTTCAATTCACGGGCGACGCGTTGCGCCATCTGTTCGCGGGTCAGTGCCATGGTCAGGGTCTCTTTGTTGTTCTGATGGATGGCGCTCAGGCCTTGACGGTGCGCTTTTCGATACGCTTCTCGAAAGTGCCGACGATGACGCGGTCGACATAGATGCCCGGGGTATGGATCTCGCTGGGCAGCAGTACGCCGGGCTCGACGATTTCCTCCACTTCGACCACGGTGATCTTGCCGGCGGTGGCCGCCAGCGGGTTGAAGTTCTGCGCGGTGTTGCGGTACACCACGTTGCCGTAGTGGTCGGCTTTCCAGCCCTTGACGATGGCGAAATCACCGGTGATGGATTCTTCGAGGATGTACTTGCGGCCGTTGAACTCGCGCACTTCCTTGCCTTCGGCTACCGGGGTGCCGTAGCCGGTGGCCGTGTAGAAGGCCGGGATGCCGGCACCGCCAGCGCGCATCTTCTCGGCGAGGGTGCCCTGCGGGGTCAGTTCCACTTCCAGCTCGCCGCTGAGCAGCTGGCGCTCGAATTCGGCGTTTTCGCCTACGTACGAGGCGACCATCTTGCGGATCTGCCGGTCTTCCAGCAGCACGCCAAGGCCGAAGCCATCGACACCGCAGTTGTTGGAGACCACGGTCAGGCCCTTGACGCCACGCCGCTTGATTTCGTTGATGAGGTTTTCCGGGATGCCGCACAGGCCAAAACCACCTGCCAGTACCGTCATGTTGTCGGTCAGGCCTTCGAGGGCCTGTTCATAGGTTGCAACGCGCTTGTCCAGTCCGGCCATGCTGATCCGCCTTTTGTAGTTGTTTAACCGACGAGGCTGTCGGTGAGCGTGTGGAGGACATCTTCACCGCAAGCGACTGATTTGTTAATTTTGTTTTCGTCATTGATTGATAACTTTTACAAAACAGCCAGCAGGCCCGTCATGAATGTCAAGCAACTGCGCGCCTTTGTCGCCGTGGCCAAGTACCAGAGCTTCGCCCAGGCCGGTGAGCACCTGCATGTCTCGCAACCGGCCCTGAGCCTGACCATCAAGGCCCTGGAGGAAAACCTGGGGGGCGCCCTGCTCAGCCGTACCACCCGCAGCGTCAGCCTGACCGCCGAAGGTGAGGTGCTGCTGCCGCTGGCTCGGCGCCTGCTGGCCGACTGGGACGACACCGAAGAGATGCTGCGCCAGCGCTTCACCCTGCAACTGGGCCGGGTTTCGGTGGCGGCCATGCCGTCCTTCGCCGGCAACCTGTTGCCACATGCGCTCAAGGTGTTTCGCCAGCGCTACCCGAAGGTCAACGTCACCGTGCACGATGTGATCAACGAGCAGGTACTGGAACTGGTACGCCATCGGCGCGTCGAACTGGGCATCGGCTTCGAACCGGAAAACATCGATGGCCTGGACTTCCACCCCCTGTACATGGACCGTTTCGTTGCCGTGGTGCCGGCCGATTCACCGCTGGCCCGATTGCCCCAGGTCAGCTGGGCGCAACTGCTGGGCGAAGACTTCGTGGCCTTGCAGCGCCCTTCGGCGGTGCGCCTGCTGATGGAGCAGAACGTTGCCGCACGGCACGGCAAACTGGCGGTGGCGTTCGAGAGCCACCAGCTTTCCACCATCGGCCGCATGGTCGCCAGCGGCCTGGGGGTCAGTGCCGTGCCGGCGTTGTGCATCAACCAGATGCAGGAGCTTGGCGCCCGCTGCGTGGCCCTGGTCGAGCCCACGGTCGAGCGCCGCATCGGCGTGATTGCCCTCAGCGAACACAAGCTGTCCACGGCGGCGCAGGCGCTGCTCGAGGTGCTGCTTTCCAATACCCGCATTCCGGAGGTGACATGCGTTACGTGACACTGGCAGGTTCGAGCGTTCCGGCCATCGGCCAAGGCACCTGGTACATGGGTGAAGATCCAGGCCGCCGGGCGGCCGAGGTGGCGGCCCTGCAACAAGGCATCGAGCTTGGCCTGAGCCTGATCGATACCGCCGAGATGTATGCCGAAGGCGGTGCGGAAACGGTGGTTGGCCAGGCCATTGCCGGGCGCCGCGACCAGGTGTTCCTGGTCAGCAAGGTGTATCCGCACAATGCCAGCCGGCGCAGCATGGCGGCTGCCTGCGAGCGCAGCCTTGCGCGCCTGGGCACCGACTGCATCGACCTGTACCTGCTGCACTGGCGGGGCCAGCACCCGCTGGAAGAAACCGTCGAAGCCTTCGAGCGCTTGCGCGAGCAAGGCAAGATCAGGCGTTGGGGCGTTTCCAATTTCGACGTCGACGACTTGCGCGAATTGCACAACCCCGATTGCGCGACCAACCAGGTGTTGTACAACCCGGCGCAGCGGGGCATCGAGTTCGACTTGTTGCCGTGGTGCGAACAGCGCGCCCTGCCGACCATGGCTTATTGCCCGCTGGCCCAGGCCGGGCGCCTGTTGCAGCACCCGGTGCTGGCGCAAATCGGTGAACGGCACGGTGCCACAGCGGCCCAGGTCAGCCTGGCCTGGGTGACCCGTAACGACGGGGTGATCGCCATCCCCAAGGCCGTGGCGCCCGAGCATGTGCGGCTGAATGCGGCGGCGGGTTCGCTGGCCTTGACCAGCGAGGACCTGCGGGCGATCGACCGCGCGTTCCCGCCGCCGACGCGCAAGCAGCGTCTGGCGATGGTCTGACGGGCAACACCAGGCTTACTTGCAGGAACGGCCTTGTGTCGCGAAAGGGCCGCAGAGCGGCCCCGGCAATCTTGCGGTGATGCACAGCCTTGGGGGCGCTTCGCACCCCTTTCGCGACACAAGGCCGCGCCTACAAGGGGCCTCGCAGGCATGGCGTACCGGGGCCTGAGCCTAATGGAAATCGCGGCTGCGCACATCCAGCCCCTGCAGCAACTGGCTGACATCTTCCAGCCGTCGCGCAATCAAGTGACGCACGCCGTCAGCCTGCTCCAGCCGCCCGCTGACCTTGAGCAACTGCGCGCCCACCAGTGCCCGTCGCTGCCGCTCGGCCAGGTCGCGCCACACCACGACATTGAGCATGCCGTGCTCGTCCTCCAGGGTGACGAAGGTCACGCCACTGGCCGTCTGTGGCCGCTGGCGGCCCACCACCAGCCCGGCCACGGCAATGTTGTCGCCATGCTCGACACCTTGCAGTTCGGCCGAACTGCGACAGCCCAGCGCCCTCAGCCGTGAACGCAACAAGGCCAGCGGATGCGGCCCAAGCGTGGTGCCCAGGGTCTGGTAATCGGCCATCAGGTTCTCCGCCACACTGGGGACAGGCAGTTCAACGGTGTCTTCCGGCACAGCTTCCACGTCGGCGAACAACGGCAGCTGCGGCTGCACCGCCGCCACCTGCCAGCGCGCCTGATGGCGATCACGAGCCAAGGCGCGCAGCGCGCCGGCATCGGCCAGCTGGGCGCGGCCACGCGCGTCGAGCCCGGCGCGCAGGCACACGTCCTCGACATCGCGCCATGCCCGCTGCGCCCTCGCCTGCACCAGGCGCCTGGCATCGGCCTCGGCAAAACCACGCACCAGGCGCAACCCCATGCGGATGGCCAGGGCCGCGCCCGCGTCAGGCTCAAGCGTGCAGTCCCAATCACTGTGGCAGACATCCACTGGCCGAACCGCTATGCCCTGGCGCCGGGCCTCTTGCAGCAACTGGTCGGGGCTGTAGAAACCCATGGGCCAGCTGTTGACCAGCGCACAGGTAAAGATCGCCGGCTCATGGCACTTGAGCCAGCTGCTGGCATAACACAGCAAGGCAAAGCTGGCCGCGTGCGACTCCGGGAAGCCATAACTGCCAAAGCCCTTGATCTGCTCGAAGATGCGCTCGGCAAACGCCAGCTCGTAACCATTGCGCAACATACCCTGTACCAGCCGCTGGCGGTGCGGTTCCAGGCCGCCGTGGCGCTTCCAGGCGGCCATGCTGCGGCGCAACTGGTCGGCCTCGCCGGGGCTGTAGTCGGCGGCGACCATGGCCAACTCCATCACCTGCTCCTGGAACAACGGCACCCCCAGGGTGCGCTCGAACACGGCCTTGAGCTGCGGCGAGGGATAGGTCACTGGCTCCTGCTTCAGGCGCCGGCGCAGGTAAGGATGGACCATGTCCCCCTGGATCGGCCCGGGGCGGACAATGGCCACCTCGATGACCAGGTCATAGAAGGTTACCGGGCGCAGCCGAGACAGCATGGCCATTTGCGCGCGCGACTCGATCTGGAACACGCCCATGGTCTCGGCCCGGCTGATCATCGCGTAGGTGGCCGGGTCTTCAGCGGGGATGGTCGCCAGGGTCAAGTGCCGGCCGCGGTGGCGGTACAGCAGGTCGAAGCAACGGCGCAGGGCACTGAGCATGCCCAGCGCCAGCACGTCGACCTTGAGCAGGCCGACCATGTCCAGGTCGTCCTTGTCCCACTGGATTACCGTGCGTTCCGGCATCGCGGCATTCTCCACCGGCACCAGCTCGTCCAGCGGTTGCTGCGAAATGACGAAGCCACCCGGGTGCTGCGACAGGTGCCGGGGGAAACCGATCAACTCACCGGCCAGCACCAGCACCCGCCGCAGCGAAGGGCTGCCCGGCTCGAAACCGGCCTCGGCCAGGCGCTGGTCATCGGGTATGCGATCGCTCCAGCGACCACAGCATTTGGCCAGTGCATCCACCTGGTCGGCGGGCAACCCCAGCACCCGCGCCACATCCCGCACCGCACCGGCGGCATGGTAGGTGTTGACCACCGCGGTGAGCGCCGCCCGGTGCCGGCCATAGCGGCGGAACACATACTGGATCACCTCTTCGCGGCGGTCGTGCTCGAAGTCCACATCGATATCCGGCGGCTCGTTGCGCTCGCGCGACAGGAAGCGCTCGAACAGCAGGCGGTGTTCCATGGGGTCGAGTTCGGTGATGCCGAGGACGAAACACACCACCGAGTTGGCAGCCGACCCGCGGCCCTGGCAAAGAATCCCCTGCCTGCGGGCGAAGGCGACGATGTCGTGCACGGTCAGGAAATAGCTCTCGTAGCCCAGCTCCTCGATCAGCGCCAATTCCTTGGCCAGCACTTCCCGCACCTTGCCACTCGCCCCGCCCGGCCAGCGCGACGGCAACCCCTGCTCGCACAGCACCCGCAGCCAGCTCGCCGGGGTATGCCCCTCGGGCACCAGTTCGCGTGGGTACTGGTACTTCAACTCGCTCAGCTCGAAGCGGCAGCGCGCAGCGATGGCCAAGGTCTCGGCCAGCAGGTCGGCAGGATAGAGTTCGCCCAGTTGTGCCTGGCTGCGCAGGTGACGTTCGCCGTTGGCAAACAGAAAGTGTCCGGCTTCCGCCACCTGGCAATGCTGGCGGATGGCGGCCATGCAATCCTGCAGGGCGCGGCGGCCGCGTATGTGCATGTGCACGTCGCCGCAGGCCACGGCACGGATACCGACCCTGGCTGCCAGGCTGCGCATGCGTTCGAGGTGCAGGGCATCGTCACTGCCGCGGTGCAGGTGCACCGCCAGCCACAGGCGCTCAGCGAACAGGCTGTACAGCCACTGCCCCGCAGCGCTATCGCCGCTGTCATCGGCCACCCACAGGGCCAGCAGGCCCTGGTGGTGCTGCTGCAGATCATCGCGAAACAGCTGGTACTCGCCCTTCTGCGCACGCCGCCGGGCGCGGGTGATCAGCGCGCAGAGGTTCTGGTAGCCCGCCAGGTCCTGCACCAGCAGCACCAGCTTGGGGCCGTCCTGCAGCTGGACTTCACTGCCCACGATCAATTGCAGCTGGTGTTCCTTCGCTGCCTGCCAGGCCCGGACGATACCGGCCAGGGTGCACTCGTCGGTGATCGCCAGGGCCTGGTAGCCCTGCTCGCGCGCCCGGCGGAACAGCTCGTCGGCACTCGACGCGCCGCGCTGGAAGCTGAAGTTGGACAGGCAATGCAGCTCGGCATAACCCGGGGCGTTCATGCAAACCAGCCTTGCAGCCACAACGGGCCGGCCTGGCTCAGGTCGCGGTAGGCCCAGCCGCGCAGACCGTCGCGGGTTTCGATACGGTAGTAGTCACGGCGCACGTCGCTGCCATCCCACCAACCCGACTCGATGCGCTCGGCATGGCCTTGCACGCGGTAACCGGTTTCGTCCAGCCTCATCGGCGCCGGCAGCAACCAGCCCGGGCGGCTGCCAGGGGCTACCGGCAGGTTGCCCTGCCCGCCCTGCGCTACCGGCTGCCAAGCGTATTCGGGGCGGTGGTCGGCGGCTACGCTCAGGCTCTTGACCGCCTCGTCGCCCAGGCGTGCGCGCAGGCGTTCACGCAGTTGCTCCCAGGGCTGCGCCTGTTGCGCCCGCGGGTCGAACAACGCCTGGTGCTGTGGCACGAACGGTGGCAGGTCCTCGGCCACCAGCCGCAGGTTGCGCACCGGGGCGGGAATGCGCAGTGGCTCCAGGCGCCCGCGGGCCAGCTCGAACAGCCTCGCAGCATCGCGTTCGGCAGCCAGCAGGCCGACCTTGAGCAAGGTATCCGGCCCGTCGGCATGCTCCAGGTGCAGGCAGAACCGCTGCACGCCGCAATCACGCCCGGCGAGGAACGCGGCCAGGTCGTTGAGCATGCGCCGCAACGGGAACAGCAGGGCCTGGTGTGATTCGACGTCGAAGTTCAGCTCCAGCCGGGTTTCGAAACGGTCGGGTGGCTGGTAGAAGGCCAGCCCCAGATTGCGCAGCCCAAGCAGCTGGTCCAGGTGCAGCTGCACCTGGGCCGCAAAGCGCCTGGCCAAGGTGTCGCGGGGCAAGGCCAGGACCTGGCCCAACTGCCGCAGCCCCATGCGCGCAAAAGCCTCGGCCGCCTGCGCCGGCAGGCCGATACGTTCAATGGGCATGCCCAGCAGCGCCGCTCGGGTGGCGTCGGCATCGCCGACGGCCAGGCCGTCGTGCCCGTTGGCGAGCATGCGCGCCGCCACTGGGTTGCTGGCCAGGACGATGCGTTGGCGCAGCCCCAATTCCGCCAGTTCCTGGCGCAGGCGTGCCTCGAACAGCGACCAGGGGCCGAACAGCTGCAGGCTGGAGCCCACCTCCAGCAACAGCGCGCGTGGATAGTGCAGGCTGACCTGGGCACTGAAGCGGTAGGCCCAGGCCGCCAGCAACTGCTGCACCTGGTCGATGCGCCTGGGGTCGGCTTCAACACAATCGAAACCCTCGGCCAGGGCGCGCGCGGCGGTCAGGGTTTGCCCGGCGCGCAGGCCGAGGGCGGCCGCTGCCGGGTTGACCGCCTGCAGCACCCGCCGTTGGGTAGGCCCGCCCAGCAGCACCAAGGGGGTATCGGGGTCGTCACGCTCACGCAGGACCGTGTCCAGCGCCAGCTGTGGAAACAGGATGCAGGCCCAGAGCATGGTGCATCAGCCCCGCCCTGGGCAGGCGATGGGTAGCGCCGGTGGCATGCCGCCACGGCTTTTCAGTACACGCCATTGTGCCGGGCGGGTATCGACGGCAATGCGCAGCGCGGCGGGTGAAGGGTTGTGCGCCGCCTGCTGCGGCCGGCAGGCAAAGGCCAATGCCTGGCCGGTTTCGGCGGCCACCTGCAGGCGCCGCAAGGCACGGTCATCGGCACGTTCCGGCCAGCACAGCACCGCCGCGCAGCTGCCGGAGCGCAGGCACTGTTCGGCCGCCCACAGGGCATCGGCGGGTTCGGCATCCACCTGCACCAGCCAGCGCAGATCTACCCCGGCAGCCTGCCAGGCCGGGGCGTAAGGAATGAAGGGCGGCGCTACCAGCACCACCCGGCCAGCATCAGCACTCAAGCGCGCCAGCGTTGGCCACAGCAAGTGCAATTCGCCACAACCAGGGCTGGCCAGCAACAGTTCGCTGAGGGCCGCTGCCGGCCAACCACCTTCTGGCAAGCGTTCGTCGAGGGCAGCATGGCCGGTGGGCTGCAGCCCGAGTGGCCGCGCCTGGGCCTGGCGGCCGCGCCATACCCGGCGCTGGTCGAGCAGCCTGTCGAGATCGACCACCGCGCCCATCAGTCACGCCTCAGCAAGCCGCAGAATACGCCTTCGATGAAGAACTCCTGTTCAGGCCGCACATCGATGGGCGCATAGGCCGGGTTGCGCGGCAACAGCCGGTAACCGCTGCCCTGGCGCTGCAGGCGCTTGATAGTCACTTCGCCATCCAGGCGCGCGACCACGATCTGCCCGTCGCGGGCATCGGCCTGCTGCAGGATGCCGACCAGGTCGCCGTCGAAGATGCCATCGTCGATCATCGAGTCGCCACGCACCTTCAGCAGGTAGTCGGGGGTGCGGCGGAACAGGCTGGGGTCGAGCAGCAGCTGCTCGTGGATGTCGAGGTCCGGGCCGATGGGGGCACCTGCAGCCACTTGGCCGAGCACCGGTAGTTCGAGGATTTCCGGCCGGCGCAGCGGCTCGGCCAGGCGAATGCCGCGCGCCTGGTTCGGCGTGACATCGATGTAGCCGGCCTGGCACAGGGCGGTGATGTGCTTGCGGGCGACGCTGCGCGAGGCAAAACCGAAGCGCGTGGCGATATCGGCCAGGCTCGGTGGCTGGCCGTGGTCGGCGATGCGCTCGCGGATGAAGTCGAAGATCGCGCGGCGTTTGGGGGTCAGAGTATCCATGGAGCACATTTGTACTCTTTTCGGAGCACGCTGAACAGCCCCCTTCGTCGCCAGCTTTCGCTATCATCCCCAGGCGCGTGGTTTTTTATCTGGATACCCAATGCTGACTGCCCTGCTGTTCGACCTCGACGGAACCCTCACCGACACCGACACCCTGCACCTGCAGGCCTTCCGCCAGCTGCTGCACGAGCATGACGGCCGCGAACTGAGCCAGGCACAGTTCGAGGCCCAGGTCAGCGGCCGCGCCAATGGCGAGCTGTTCGCCGAGCTGTTTGCCGGCGCCAGTGCCGAACAATGCCGGGCGCTGGCCGAGCGCAAGGAGGCGCTGTTCCGCGACCTGGCGCCCAGCCTGGAGCCAATGCCGGGCCTGTTGCGCCTGCTGGAACACGCCCGTACCCAAGCCCTGGGCCTGTGCGTGGTGACCAACGCACCGCGGCTCAATGCCGAGCACATGCTCAGCGCCATGGGCCTAGGGCGGCACTTCGAGCACGTGCTGGTGGCCGAGGAACTGGCACGGCCCAAGCCCGACCCATTGCCCTACCTGACCGGCCTGCAGCGGCTGGGTGCCGAGGCCGGGCAGGCACTGGCCTTCGAGGATTCGCTGCCGGGGGTGGCGGCGGCGAGTGGCGCAGGGATCTTCACCGTGGGCGTGGCCACGACCCAGACGCCGGCGCGGTTGCTGGCGGCGGGGGCCGGGTTGGTGATTGACGATTTCAACGACCCGGCGTTGTGGACGTTGATCAAGGCCATGCAATGACCTGATGCGGTCATTGCAGGAGCGGCCTTGCGTCGCGATGGGGCGCAAAGCGGCCCCGACAATCTTGCATGGTGCGGAAATCCTGGGGCCGCTTTGCGGCCCATCGCGACACAAGGCCGCTCCTACAAAAGGCGCTCGATACATGCTCATCGACGAAGAACTGACCCTCAAGAAGCTGCAGACCTTCCTCGCCTTCATGCGCACCGGCAACCTCGGCCGCGCCGCCGCCGAGCTGGCGACCAGCGCCGTCAGCGTGCATCGCGCCATCCATTCGCTGGAAAGCGCGCTGCGCTGCCCGCTGTTCAAGCACGAAGGCCGCCAGCTGATCCCGCTGGAAAGCGCCTACGTGCTGGAAAAGAAAGCCCGCCAGCTGATCCAGGACGCCGAACAGATGGTGCGCCAGACACGTGAGGCCGCCGGTTTCTATGCCGAGCGTTTCCGCCTGGGGGCGCTCTACTCGCTGACGGTGAAAACCGTGCCCAAGCTGGTCATGGGCCTCAAGTTGCGCCGCAGCGAACTCAATATCGACCTGACCCTGGGCTCCAACGTCGACCTGTTGCAACGCCTGAAAAACCATGAACTGGAGGCCATTCTCGTCTCGCTCGACGAAAGCGTCAGCGACCCGGCCTGCGAACAATTGCCGCTGTTCTCCGACGACATCTTCCTCGCGGTCCCCACCGACTCGCCTTTCGCCGGGCAGGCCGAGGTGGACCTGGCCGACCTGGCCGACTCCACCTTCATCACCCTGACCCAGGGTTTTGCCACCCATCGCGATGGTGCACGGGTGTTCCAGCAGGCCGGCTTCGAGCCCAAGGTGGCCATGCAGGTGAACGACATCTTCACCCTGCTGAGCATGGTCAGCTCGGGCGTGGGCTTTGCCCTGCTGCCCGGGCGCATTGCGGCGGTGTACGAAAACCGGGTCCGGTTGATCGCCCTGAAGCCGCAATATCGCGTGCAGCAGCATATCGGTGTGGTGTTTCTGAAGGCACGGGAGCGCGAGCCGAACCTGCTGGCACTGTTGGCGGAGTGCCGGATGTATAGCCTGGAGCGTTGACTGGGCTTTCTTTCGGTTTGCTGTACCGGCCTTTTCGCAGGCGCACCCGCGAACAGGCCGCCACAGGCTGGCTCAAACCGCCAAGGCCCGCTGCACCTCACCCACGGTGGTGGCCAGGCTGCTCAGGTGCAGGCTCAGCACCCGCTCCACGGGTGCCTGGTCCAAAGGCCAGTGCAAGGCAATGCTACCGACCAGGCGCCCTTCGGCATGCACCGGCAAGGCGATGGCCCGGATCAGGAACGGCAAGCGCACCGGGTACTCCCAGTGCCCTTCGGTGCGCTGGCCAAAGCCTTTGTTCGTTTCTTCCTCGATACCACGCAGCAGCGTTTCGTCGCCAACCCGCTCATGGGCTGCCAGGCGCTGTACTTCATCCTCCGCCAACTCGCCCAGGCACGCTCGCCCCATCGCCGAGTGAAACAGGCTGGCATGGTGGCCGACGATCTGGCAGGTGTGCGGGTAGCGCTTGCGCAGAACCTGCGGAACAGCACTCTCCATCACTTCCAGCCGCTCCCCGTCAAAGCACGACAGGTCGGCGACCAGCCCGGTGCGCTCGCTCAGTTCCCGCAGCATCGGCGCAGCGCTTTCCACCAGGCGCCGCTTGAAGCGCGCCTGGCGGTCGCCGAACAGGCGCCGGGCGCACAGCCGGTAACGCCGGTCGCTCAGGCCACGGTACACCCAGCCTTGCTCCTGCAAGGTGGCCAGCATGCGCGATACCGTGGCCTTGGGCAGCGCCGTCAGGTAATGCAGTTCTTCCAGGCCCAGTGCCTGGTGTTCGCCCAACAGCTCGACGATGGCCAGCGCCCGTTGCACCGAACGCACGCCGCCAGTGTCTGCCGTGATACCCATGTAGCGACCTCCCTGTAGCTGGATGGTCAGGATAGCCAGCAAGATCCGCGCCTGCACGGCGGTTTCATGCCGCCTGCAGACACCGCGGTGGGCGCCGCTCGACCCAGCGGGTGAGCTGTTCGTGGGCATAGGCCAGCTGCAGCAACGCATGGTCGGCCTGGGCCGGGCCTATGATCTGCAAGCCCATGGGCAGCCCGGCGGCATTGAAGCCGACCGGTACGCTGATGCTCGGCAAACCGGCCAGGGTCGGCCCGATCACTACCTCCATCCAGCGGTGGTAGGTATCCATCGCCCGCCCCCCAACCACCGTCGGCCAAGGTTGCCGTGCATCGAAAGGGAACACCTGGGCCGCTGGCAACAGCAGGAAATCGTAACGCTCGAACAGCTTGCCCAGCGCGAGGTACCAGGCGCTGCGGTCCAGCGAAGCCTGGTACAGCGCCGCCGCGCTCAGCTGCAGGCCGCCCTCCACTTCCCACTGTGCCTCGGGCTTGAGCAGCGCGCGCTTGCCCGGGTCGGCATAGGCCGCCGCCAGGTTGCCGTGCACCAGGAAGTGGCGATGGGTCAGCCAGCATTGCCACAATCGCGCCAGGTCGAACGCCGGATGGCAGGCCTCGACCCGGCAGCCCAGCTCAGTGAAGTCCGCCAGGGCCGCTTCGCACAGGCTCAGCACCCCGGCGTCCATCGCCAGGTAGCCCTCGTAGTCGCCCAGCCAGCCGAGCCGCACACCACGGAAATCGCGCTGCAAGCCCGCAGCAAAATTAGACCGGCCCTGGCTTAGCGACAATGGCGCGCGTTCGTCAAAGCCTGCCTGGACCGACAACAGCCGTGCCACATCCACCACGCTACGCCCCATCGGCCCCTCGGTGGCCAGCTGCTGGACGAACAGTTCCGGCGCAGGCCCATAGGGCACCCGGCCCTGCGACGGGCGCAGGCCATACACGTTGTTGAACGCCGCCGGGTTGCGCAGCGAGCCCATCATGTCACTGCCGTCGGCGACCGGCAGCAGGCGCATGGCCAGCGCCGCTGCCGCCCCACCGCTGCTACCCCCGGCTACCCGTGTCGGGTCGTAGGCGTTGGTAGTGGTGCCGAACAGGCTGTTGTAGGTTTGCGAACCGAGGCCGAACTCGGGCACGTTGCTCTTGCCGATGATCAGCGCACCGCTGGCCCGTACCCGTGCCACGCTGATCGCGTCCTGCTCGGGTAGCTGCTCGGCAAACAGCGGTGAACCCAGGGTGGTGCGCAGCCCCGCCGTGGCGGCCAGGTCCTTGATCGCCTGGGGCATGCCGTGCATCCAGCCGCGCGAATGGCCAGCGGCCAGCTCGCGATCACGTTCATCGGCCTCGGCCAGCAGCGCTGGGGCCGGGCGCAGCGACACCAGCGCATTGACCTGCGGGTTGAACCGTTCGATGTGCGCCAGGTAAGCCTGCATCACTTCGCGGCACGACACCTGGCGAGCATGGATGGCCTGCGACAATGCCTCGGCATCAAGGGCAACGATGGGGTCGATGGCGAGCGGCATCACGGTTTTACTCCCAGGTTGAAGGCGGCAGGTTTGAGCGGCCGGGGGGCTTCCTTCAGGCAGCAGGTGCCCAGGAGCGTCAGCAGGCAGGCAAACAGCACATAGAATGCGGGTGCCACCGGGGTGCCGAGGACCTTGCTCAGCCAGGTGACGATCAGTGGGGCAAAGCCACCAAACACCATCACCGCCACGTTATAGGCCACCGACACACCGGTGGAACGTACTTCGACCGGGAACTGTTCGGCCAGGGCGGTAGGCGCCGGGCCGAAGAAGCCGCCAATGGCGGTGCACAGCAGCAATTGCATCAGCAGCAGGCGCTCCAGCGACGGCGCGGCGGCCACCCACACATACAACGGATAGATCATGACGAAGAAGGCCAGGGTAAAAGCCATCAGCACCGGGCGCCGCCCCAGCCGGTCCGACAACGCCCCGGACAGCGGAATCACCACGGTCATCAGCCCCACGGCCAGCATCTGCACCAGCAGCACCTGGTCCAACGGCAGCCCGAGGTTGTTGTGGGCGAAGGTCGGCATGTTCACCAGCACCACGTAGAACGACACCGTCGCGCCACAGGCCAGGCCCATCGACACCAGCAGGCTGCGTCGGTGTTCACGCAGTACCTGCCAGAGGCTGGGTGACGGGCCCTTGGCCTGGCGGCGCGCCGCGACGAACGCCTCGGGTTCTTCCATGTGCCTGCGAATCCACAGCCCCACCGGGCCGATCAGCAGGCCGAGCACGAACGGGATACGCCAGCCCCAACTGTCCAGCGCTTGTGGCGTGCACAGGTGCGTCACCAGGGCCACCATCGCCGCGCCGGAAAACACCGCCAGGCATTGCCCTACCAGTTGCCACGAACCGTACAGGCCCTTGCGCTGAGCCGGCGCGCTTTCCACCAGGAATGCCGTGGCGCTGGCATACTCGCCACCGGTGGCGAAGCCCTGCAGCATGCGCGCCACCACGATCAGCATCGGCGCAGCCATGCCGATGGCCAGGTAGTCCGGGGCGAAGGCGATCATGGCGATGGACAGGGTCATCAAGCGGATGATCAGCTGCATGGCCGCCTTGCGGCCCTTGCGATCGGCGTACATGCCCAGCATCACGCCACCGACCGGGCGCATGAAGAAACCGACACCGAAGGTGGCCAGAGCCATCAGCAACGAGGCGTACTCGTCGTCGGAGGGGAAGAATTGGCGGGCGATGATGCTGGCTAGGAAGCCGTACACGATGAAGTCATACCACTCCAGGGCATTGCCGACGACCGCGGCGACCACCTGCCGGGTACGTGACACGCCCGTGTTCGAAATCTGCATAGGAAACACTCCACGAGGATTGGGTGATCGCCCGGCGTCAAAGCAGCCGGGTTCCAGCGGCAGTCATCAGAAGGAACGGTCAGGCCGGTGCGAGCCAGCGCTCGGCCAGCGCGCCCCAGTAGGCGGCGCCGGTCAGCAGGATGTCGTCGTTGAAGTCATAGGCCGGGTTGTGCACCATCGGCCGCGATACGCCATTGCCGATGAACAGGTAGGCGCCCGGGCAGCGTTGCAGCATCCAGGCAAAGTCTTCGCTGCCCATCAGCTTGCGGGTGTTGCGCTGCACTGCCTCGGCACCCAGCAACTCCTCGGCCACCTGTGTTGCGAAGGCATTTTCCGCCGCATGGTTGACCAGCACCGGGTAGGCCGGGCGGTGTTCGATGGCGGCGCTGCAACCAAAGCTCGCGGCCTGGCTGATGATGATCGCCCGCACCCGCTCCAGGGTCTGCGCCCGTACCTGCGGGTCCAGTGCGCGCAGGCTCAGGCGCAGCAGCGCCTGTTGCGGGATCACGTTGGCTGCCTCACCGGCCTGCAAGGCACCCACGGTGACCACGGCTGCCTCCTGTGCATCGATATTACGCGCCACCACGGTTTGCAGCGCCATGACCACGCTGGCCGCGGCTACTAGCGGGTCCACCGTCAGGTGCGGCATCGAGCCGTGCCCGCCAACCCCGTCGAGTGTCACCGTGAGCAAGTCCTGCGAGGCCATCATCGGCCCCTCGCGAAAGCCCAGGTGCCCAGCCGGCAACCCGGGCATGTTGTGCATGCCGAACAGTGCATCGCAGGGGAAGCGTTCGAGCAGGCCGTCGGCCAGCATCGCCTCGGCACCGCCCTGGCCCTCTTCGGCCGGCTGGAAGATCAGCGTCAGCGTACCGTCGAAGCGTCGGGTCGCCGCCAGGTAACGCGCGGCGCCCAGCAGCATGGTGGTGTGCCCGTCATGGCCGCAGGCATGCATGCAGCCCTGGTGCTGGCTGCTGTAGGCGGCGCCGGTGGCTTCGTCGATGGGCAGCGCGTCCATGTCGGCGCGCAGGCCCAGGCGGCGTGTACTGCTGCCGTTGCGCAACAGGCCGACCACGCCAGTCTTGCCGACGCCGGTGTGCACCTGGTAGCCCCAGGCCTGGAGCAATCGGGCGACCAGCGCCGAGGTGCGGTCCTCTTCGAAGCCCAGTTCCGGGTGAGCGTGGATATCGTGACGGATCGCCTGCAGCTCGCTGGCCACCTCGTTCAGCCAGGCCAGGATGTGCTGATGTCGGGACATGTAGAATCTCCTCGCGCGGGTGGTTTGCCGTTCTTGTTGTTCGCCTTGAGGTCACGACGGCTGAGGCAGGTCGTGCTGGCTGACAGATAAACGCGAGTGCCGCGCAACCACAATCGAATGTGGTTCCACACTGCGGAACAGGCTGGGCCAGCGTCCGCTTCGGCAGCACAAGTGTGCATGGGCGAGATGCCGTCTTGCCATGATTGCGCCGCTCTAGCCCGTGGGTTCTAATCGCGCCCGATCCATCTGCCAAGGAAGTTTCACCATGTACAGGAAGATCGTGCCGCTGGCGCTGTTGGCAACCCTGGCCGGTTGCTCGAACAACGAAGACAACCGCGAGGCCAGCTTTCACAAGGCCGCCCAGGCCTACCTCGACAGCCAGTACCCGCGCTGCTTCGTGGTCAGTTCATTCCCGACCAGAACCCAGGACTTCGACCTGCATGGCAACAACCAGGCGCTGCACGCCCTGGCCCAGGCCGGTGTGGTCAGCGAAAAGGAGATATCCCGCACCGAGGTGCCTGCCCGCCTGTGGCAAGCGGCGCGCACTGACATCTACTATGCCTACGACCTCACCGACGAAGGCCGCAAGTACTACAAGGCGGGCAATGGGCTGTGTTTCGGCAAGGCACAGGTCACCGCCATCGAGCAATTCAGCGAGCCGAGCGAGGCCATGGGGCAGAAGGTGGCGCGGGTGACCTATGCCTACAAGATTACCGGGTTGCCGGCCTGGGCCGGTCATGAGGCAGTCAAGGCCAGTATTGCCGAACTGGGCAAGGCAGTGGCCAGCACTGATGCACCGCTCAAGGAAACCGGGACGATGGTATTGACCAGCCAAGGCTGGGTGGATGAGCGCTTGCTCGGCAACTAGCCGCGCTCGCCGGCAGGTCACCTAGCGTGCGTGTGCCAGGCGCAGCCTGGCGCGGGCTTGCCGACGACAGGCCGACAGCGGCTCTACATCCACCAGGCCAGCACCACTGGCAGCCAGGCGAACGACAGCAGCGTCGAGCACATCACCAGGTTCGCCACCTGCTCCGGCTCGCGGTTGGCGCGTATTGCCATCAGGTAGTTGAACACCGCCACTGGCATCGCCGATTGCACCACCAGCACCGCGCGCGCCAGGTCATCCAGGCCCAGCGCCATGCCCACCGCCCAGCCCAGCGCCATGCCCACCGCCCAGCCCAGCGCAGCCCCCAGGCCAATGCGCAAGCCACCCAGCAGCAAGCCGCTGCCCACCTGGCGCAGGCGGATGCTGGCCAGCGACACACCCAGGGTCAGCAACATCAGCGGGATGGTCATGCCGCCCAGCAGGTTGACGGTATTGGCCAGCCAACGGGGCAGTTCGAAGTCGAGAAAGATGATCGGCATGGCCCCGGCCAGGCTGATCACGATGGGGTTGCGCAGCAAGGCCTTGAACGAAGCGGCCGTGCCTGAAATCGCCATGCCGAGGGTGAACTGCACGATCGACAAGGTCAGGAAGAACGCCACGGCCAGGGCCAGGCCATGTTCGCCGAAGGCATACAGGCTGATGGGCAGGCCCATGTTGCCGGTGTTGGGGAACATGAACGCCGGCATCAGCACCCGCCAGTGCCGGCCGGTAACGCGGCACACCAGCCAGCCGGCCAGGGCCATGCCCAGGGTGCACAGCAGGCAGGCCATGGCCATGCTGGCGAAGGCTTCCGGCTGCAGTTCGGTACGGCTCAGGGTGGACAGCACCAACGACGGGGTGCCGATGGTCATCACCACCCGGGCGATGAATCCGGTGGGGTAGTCCAGGCCCTTGCGGGCCCAGCCATAGCCGATGCCGGCAACCACGAAGACTGGGGCCAGGACTGCGAACAACGAGGCGAACATGGGGGCTGCCTTGCTTGGGGATGGAGGCAGCATTATGCCGCAGGCTGCGGCGTCTCGTCGCATGCCTGGCCCCCTTGGGCAAAACCTGCGAAGCCCTTAGAATCGCGCGTCCTTTTCGCCCGCCGCCCTGGCGGGCCGATCCCACTCGAGGTACCTATGTCTCCGCGTTTGCTGGCCATGGCGCTGGCGCCCCTGCTCGGGCTGTTCATCATCGCCCTGGGCAACGGCTTCATGTCTTCCCTTACCACCCTGCGCCTGGGCGCTGCCGGCGAATCGGCCACTACCATCGGTGTCGTCTCGTCGACCTACTTCATCGGCCTGACCCTGGGGGCCATCTTCAACGACCGGCTGATCCTGCGCATCGGCCATATCCGCGCCTACACCAGCTTCGCCGCGTTGATCGCAGTGACCATCCTGCTGCAAGGCCTGTTCTACGAGGTCACCTGGTGGTCGCTGCTGCGCCTGATCAACGGCTGGGCGGCGGTGGGCGTGTTCCTGGTGATCGAAAGCTGGCTGTTGCTGGCCGGCGATGCGAAGATCCGTGGCCGCCTGCTGGCGCTGTACATGATTGCCTTCTACGGGGCCGGGGTGATCGCCCAGGCGGGCCTGGGCGAAATCACCCACCTGGGTGACACCGCGCCGTTCATGCTGGCTGGCGTGCTGGCCGCGCTGTCGGTGCTGCCGATCGTGATCCTGCCACGGGTGTCGCCACTGCTGGACCAGGTCGAACCGCTCAAGCCACGGCAGTTGCTGGGCGTGGCACCGTCGGGCCTGGTCGGCTGCTTTGGCTCGGGGGTGGCCATTGCCGGCATCTACACCCTGCTGCCGCTGTACCTGCAACGCATCGGCCTGGATGTCGGTGAGGTCGGCAACATGATGGCCTGGGTGATCCTCGGCGCCATGCTGCTGCAATACCCGGTCGGGCGCTGGTCCGACCGCAAGGACCGTCAGGATGTGCTGATCGCCCTGGCGGCACTGTGCATGCTGCTGTCGCTGGTGACGGTGTTCCTGCCGTCGGACTCGGCCCTGCTGCCGGCCATGCTGTTCCTGCTCGGCGGCGGCGTGTTCACCCTGTACCCGGTGGCGGTCAGCCATGCGGCCGACCGGGCACCGTCCGATGCGCTGGTGCCGATGATCCAGGGCCTGCTGCTGATCAACTCGCTGGGCTCGGCCATGGCGCCGGTGGCGATCTCGCCGATGATGACCGAATTTGGCGAGGCCGGGTTGTTCTGGGCCTTTGCCGTGGTCAACCTGGCCATGGTGTGCTTCTTCATGTGGCGCCGTGGCAAGCGCCCGGCCGCAGAGCACCCGGCACCGTTCACCGCGTCGACCACCTTCTCGCCGACCGGTGCCGAATTGCGGGTGACTGAAGACTTGATGCATGCAGCGCAGGAGCATCCACCGCTGGCCCCCACCGAGCCTGTGCCCAGCGGTCGCAGCGCAAGCCACTGAACGTAGGGGCTCTACGCAGCCCCGGCGACCGTCGCTGGAAACGTGTAGAGGACTGTCCTGCCTTGGGGCTTGATGTGTTTGCCTGAAGATCTTCGTTGCCTATCAGATCGAGCGCCGCCCGCGCGCGCTCGATCTGATAGGCGCTACATCGTTACCACTCGTCGCGCCGAAGGCACCGCGCCCCTCCTCCCCAGCCAAACGAATGACAGATCATCTGCCCAGGAGTGTTGCCATGATCCGCATTCGTCCCCTTTCGCTGTCCCTCGCCCTGGCCCTGGCCACGCTGGCCGGTACCAGCCTCGCGGCTGGCGAGAGCACCACTACCGACACCCGCCCGCAAGCCGATCAGAGCGGTGGCAAGACCGCCGGTGAAGGCAGCAGCGTCAACAGCCCGGGCAGCAGCAAGGACAACGACAGCAGCGACACCGGCAGCAACAGCGATGCCGCCGACGGCGCCGCTGGCGGCTCCAACAGCACCGGTGAAGCCACAGGCTCCGGCGCGGGCCATACCGGTGGCAATGCCGAGGACCAGGACAGCCGTTGAGGCAGCGCTGGGCTATAGTGCGCCGAAATGCCCCAGCGAGAGTGCGCCATGCACCTCAACCCCTGGCTGCTGGCTACCCTGCTAGCGTGCAGTCCGCTGGCTGTCGCGGCTGGCCAGGGCGCACTGTCGATCAGTTCCTCATCGTTTACCGACGGCGGGATAATCGCCTTGCCGCAGGTTGGCCTGGACCCGGCCTGCGGTGCGGGCGAAGAGCGCAGCCCGCAACTGAGCTGGGACAACCTGCCCGCGAGTACGCAGTCGCTGGCCCTGATCCTGTTCGACCCGGACGGCGGCGAAGGCCTCGGAGTGGTCCACTGGCTGGTCTACAACATCCACCCTGACCAGGATGGGCTGCAGGAAGGCGCCGCCGGCCTCACCGGGCAACGCGTTACGGTGGGGCGCAATTCGCGCGGCACGCTCAGCTACCGGGGACCCTGCCCGCCTGCCGGCGACAACCCGCACCACTACGTATTGACCCTGATCGCCACCGACCTGCCGCCAGGCACCTTGCCCGAAGGCCTGGACCGCACCGGCCTGCTGCAGTTGCTGCAAGGCCATGCGCTGGGCGCGCAGAGCCTGGTCGGGCGCTACGGGCATTGAACCAGGCAGTTCAAGAACTAATGATCGCCGCGATAGCATTTACTCATTGAATGGCCTGGCCTAACTGAAGTAAGCTCGGGCTCATTCACTGGAGAGCAACATGCCGAAACACAACCGCAATCACGCCAACCACACCGGTCGCACCCTGCGCCCTGTGCTGGCTGTTGCCGGCTGCGTGGCACCTGCCAGCTATTACTTCGGGTATTGGTTTAGCCACTAGGCGCCGCTACCCATACGGCGCCCACCTTCGAGGGGCCGCCGAACATGAGAATACTCAAACCCCCGGTCGGCCTCCCGACCGGGGGTTTTGCTTTTCTGGCCTTTGCACGACACCGATTCACATTGAGGACCGATTCATGAACTACGCCACTTATTACGCCGCCAACACCTACGCCTGGCGATTTAGCCAATCCCGTTCGGGCCAGCCTGCCGCCTCCGTTCGGTCTTGCACAGGTGGCAATGCAGCAGCCAATAGCAATTCAACGATCTGTCGAACACCTCGATAGGGCCGACAGCGCGGGCCACAACCCGCCGTCCGCCCAGGGAAAAACGCCATGCAAGCTTCCAGCCTCGCCCTGCCCCTGACCCAGCCGCAAGCGGCCAATACCAGCGTCAGCCAGCGCCTGCCCAGCCCGCACCTGCTCAAGCAGCAAATGCCGCTGTCCAGCGTACTGGCCCAGCAAGTCCATGCCCACCGCCAGGCCATCCGCGACATCCTCGACGGCCACGACCAACGCCTGCTGGTGATCGTCGGCCCATGCTCGATCCACGACCCGCGCTCGGCCCTGGAATACGCCGATCGCCTGGCCGCCCTCAGCCGCGAAGTCGACGACCAGCTGCTGCTGGTGATGCGCGCCTACGTCGAGAAACCCCGGACCACGGTCGGCTGGAAAGGCTTGGCCTACGACCCGCACCTGGACGGTAGCGACGACATGCATGCCGGCATCGCCCTGTCCCGCGGGCTGATGCTGAACATGCTCGAACGCGGCCTGCCGATTGCCACCGAGTTGCTGCAACCGATGGCCGCCGGCTACTTCGATGACCTGCTGGCCTGGGCCGCGATTGGCGCGCGTACCACCGAATCGCAGATCCACCGAGAAATGGTCAGTGGCCTGGAGCTGCCGGTAGGCTTCAAGAACGGCACCGACGGCGGCATCGCCATCGCCAGCGACGCCATGCGCAGCGCTGCCCATCCGCACCGCCACTTCGGCATGGATGCGCAGGGCTACCCGGCCATCATCGAGACCCTGGGCAACCCGGATACCCACCTGGTGCTGCGTGGCGGCCACACCGGCCCGAACCACGATGCCGAGAGCATCGCCATGGCCCGCCAGGCATTGGCCAAAGCCGGGTTGCAGGCGCGCATCCTGGTCGATTGCAGCCACGCCAACAGCGGCAAGGACCCCGCGCGCCAACCTGCCGTGTTCGACAACGTGCTGGCCCAGCGCCTGGCCGGCGACCGCTCGATCGTCGGGGTCATGCTCGAGGGCCACCTGTTCGATGGCTGCCAGGCGCTGGGCAAGGGCCCACTGGCATACGGCGTGTCGATCACCGACGGCTGCCTGGGCTGGGCGTCGACCGAGACCCTGTTGCGCCAGGCGGCGGAAAAACTCCGGTAGGCCGCTTGCAAGCCTGGCGAGACATACCCCGGACAAGTGCGCTAGGCTTGCCTTTTTTACCCCCAAGGAGCAGTACCCATGGCCCGTGCAACCGCCCGCCACATCCTGGTCAGCAGCGAAGAGAAATGCAACGAACTGAAAGCGCAGATCGAAGCCGGTGCCGACTTCGCTGAAATCGCCAAGGCCAACTCCACCTGCCCGTCCAGCCGCCAGGGCGGTGACCTGGGCTCGTTCGGCCCGGGCCAGATGGTCAAGGAGTTCGACACCGTGGTCTTCAGCGCCCCGGTCAACACCGTGCAAGGCCCGGTGAAGACCCAGTTCGGCTACCACCTGCTGGAAGTGACCAGCCGCCAGGACTAAGCCCTCGCAGGCGATGAAGGCTTCCGTGCCAGCGGGTTCACCCGCGAATGTGCCAGCTCAGGCAACAAGATTGCTTACCCGGGCGCATTCGCGGGTGAACCCGCTGCCACAGTGGTTGCGTTGCCTGCTCCTGCTTGGTCTTGCCTTCAACGCCCACGCCACCCCCAGCCACGCCCTCACCGTCTACGGCGAAGCCCCCCGCTACGACGCCAGCTTCCAGCACTTCGACTACGTCAACCCCGACGCTCCCAAGGGCGGCATCCTGCGCCGCTCGGCCATCGAGATCGGCCAGTTCGACCATATCCTGCCGTATATCGACAAAGGCATCGGCGTCAGCGAGGTCGATGGCCTGCTCTACGCGCCCCTGGCCATGCGTTCGTTCGATGAACCCTATACCGTCTATGGCCTGGTTGCCCGGCGCATGGAGCGCGGCCCGGATGACGCCTGGCTGCGCTTCGACATCGACCCGCGGGCCACCTTCGCCGATGGCCAGCCGGTGCGCGCCGCAGACGTACGCTTCACCTTCGAGCTGCTGATGAACAAGGGCAGCCTCAAGTACCGCACCCAGTTCGCCGATGTGGCCGGGGTAACCGTGGAAGGCCCGCAGCGTGTGCGTTTCGACCTCAAGCCCGGGCATGGCCGCACCCTGGCACTGGACCTCGCCAGCCTGCCGGTGCTGCCCGAGCACGATTGGCAACAGCGCGATTTCGCCAATGGTGCCGGCTTCGACAAGCCGGTGGGCAGCGGGCCGTACCGTATCGGGCGCATCGACAATGGCCGCAGCATCACCTTCGAGCGTGACCCCAACTGGTGGGCGCGGGACCTGCCGGTCAGCCGTGGCCGCTACAATTTCGACAAGTTGCGCATCGAGTACTTCGGCGACACCGAAGTGGCGCGGCAGGTGCTCAAGGGCGGCGGCTACGACTACAATCGCGAGTTCTCCGCCACCGCCTACACACTGGGCTACGCCGGCGCGCAACTGGATGACGGGCGTCTGCAGCGCGCCCACCTGGGCCCGGCCAAGCCGCAGGTTGCCCAAGGCTTCGTGTTCAACCTTGACCAACCGCAGTTCAAGGACCGCCGGGTGCGCCAGGCGCTGGGCATGCTGTGGGATTTCGAATGGAGCAACCGGCAGATGATGCGCAACCTGTACATCCGCCAGCAGAGCGTGTTTTCCAACACCCCGCTGGCCGCCCGCCAGTTGCCCGATGCCGGTGAGCTGCAACTGCTCGAGCCGCTGCGTGGCCAGGTGCCGGACGAAGTCTTCAGCAAGGTATTCAGCGCGCCGGTCACCGATGGGTCGGGGATCATTCGCCAGCAGCAGTTGCAGGCCCTGGCCCTGCTCGAGCAGGCCGGCTGGCACCCGCAGGGCGACCGCCTGGTCGACAGCCAGGGCACGCCACTGGCGTTCACCTTTCTCAATGGCCAGGCGGGCATGGAGCGCCTGCTGCTGCCGTGGAAGCGCAACCTGGCGCAAATCGGCATCACCCTGAACATCCGCAATGTCGACTCGGCCCAGTACGTCAACCGCCTGATGGCACGCGACTACGACATGATCGTCACCGGCTACCCGGTTACCCTGTCGCCCGGCGCCGAGCTGTACAACTACTTTGGCTCGGCAGCGGCGCATGACCCCGGTTCGAACAACCTGATGGTGCTGCAGGACCCTGCCGTGGACCACCTGGTCGACGGCCTGGTGCGCGCCGCCAGCCAGGCCGACATGCTGCAGCATGCCCGCGCCCTGGACCGGGTGCTGCAATGGAACTACTACTGGATCCCCAACTATTACCCGCCGGGCAGCTCCACCGTGTGGTGGAACCGCTTCGGCCGGCCCAAGGTCCAGGCGGCCTATGACGAAGGCCTGGACACCTGGTGGGAGGTCAGCCCCAGCGCGCTGACCAATGCGCAGATGGCCGAGCGCCTGAAGGCTTCGCCATGACCAGCTACATTCTGCGGCGCCTGTTGCTGATCATCCCGACGTTGCTGGCGATCCTGCTGGTCAACTTCGCCATCGTCCAGGCGGCGCCGGGCGGCCCGGTGGAACAGGCGGTGGCACGCCTGCAAGGCCTTGGCGCCGGCGCGCCCGCTGCCCGGGCCGAGGTGGTGCATGGCGAGTCCCGTGCCAGCCGTGGCCTGGACCCGAAGCTGATCGAAGAGATCAAGCGCCAGTACGGCTTCGACAAGAGCGCCCCCGAGCGCTTGTGGCTGATGCTCGGCCAATACGCCCGGCTGGACTTCGGCAACAGCTTTTTCCGTGGCGCCAAGGTCACCCAGCTGATCCTCGACAAGCTGCCGGTTACCCTGTCGCTGGGCTTGTGGGCGACGCTGATCACCTACCTGGTCTCGATCCCGCTGGGCATCCGCAAGGCGGTACGCCATGGCAGCCGCTTCGATGCCTGGAGCAGCGCGCTGATCGTGGTCGGCTACGCCCTGCCCTCGTTCCTGTTCGCCCTGTTGCTGATCGTGCTGTTCGCTGGCGGCACCTCGCTCAACTGGTTCCCGGTGCGTGGCCTGGTCTCGGACAACTTCGACGAACTCAGCCTGCTGGGCCAGGTCGCCGATTACTTCTGGCACCTGGTGCTGCCGGTCGGCGCGCTGGTCATCGGCGGCTTCGCCACCCTGACCCTGCTGACCAAGAACGCCTTCCTCGACGAGATTGCCCGGCAATACGTGGTCACCGCCCGCGCCAAGGGCCTGAGCGAGCGCCGGGTGCTGTATGGCCATGTGCTGCGCAATGCCATGCTGCTGGTAGTGGCCGGGTTGCCGCAGGCGTTGATCACGGTGTTCTTCGCCGGCTCGTTGCTGATCGAGGTGATCTTCTCGCTCGATGGCCTGGGCCGCATGAGCTATGACGCGGCGCTATCGCGCGATTACCCGGTGGTGTTCGGCACGCTGTTCATCTTTACCCTGGCGGGCCTGTTGATCCGCCTGATCGGCGACCTGTCGTATACCTTGCTCGACCCGCGTATCGACTTCGACACGAGGGCGCACTGATGCTTTCACCGCTATCGCGCCGTCGCCTGCAACGCTTTCGCCGCAACCGCCTTGGCTGGGTTTCGCTGTGGCTGTTCGCCTGCCTGCTGTTACTGAGCCTGGGTGCCGAACTGGTGGCCAACGACAAGCCGTTGCTGCTGGGCTACAAGGGTGAACTGTACGTGCCGGCGCTCAAGCGCTACAGCGAGCAGCAGTTCGGCGGCCAGTTGCCGTTCCAGCCGGATTACCGCAGCGCCTACGTGCGCCAACTGATCGCCGACCAGGGCGGCTGGATGCTGTTCGCGCCGATCCCGTTCAGTGCCGATACGCCCAACTACGACTTGCAGGTACCCACGCCCAGCCCGCCCAGCCCCAGCAACTGGCTGGGCACCGACGACCAGGGCCGCGACGTGCTGGCCCGGGTGTTGTATGGCACTCGGGTATCGTTGCTGTTCGCCTTTGCCCTGACCGTGGTCAGCGTCCTCATCGGCGTGGCGGCCGGTGCCCTGCAGGGCTACCACGGCGGTTGGGTCGACCTGCTCGGGCAGCGCCTGCTGGAGGTATGGTCGGGGCTGCCGGTGCTGTACCTGCTGATCATCCTCAGCGGCTTTGTCGAACCGGACTTCTGGTGGTTGCTGGGGATCATGGCGCTGTTTTCCTGGCTGACCCTGGTCGATGTGGTGCGCGCCGAGTTCCTGCGCGGGCGCAACCTGGAATACGTCAAGGCGGCTCGGGCGCTGGGGTTGCCGGACAGCCAGGTGATGCTGCGGCACATCCTGCCCAATGCGATGAACGCCACGCTCACCTATGTACCGTTCATGCTGACCGGGGCGATCACGACCCTGACGGCACTGGATTTTCTCGGCTTCGGCATGCCGGCCGGGAGCGCTTCGCTGGGTGAGCTGGTGACCCAGGGCAAGCAACACCTGGAGGCGCCGTGGCTGGGCTTTACCGCGTTCTTTGCACTGGCGCTGATCCTGTCGCTGCTGGTGTTTATCGGTGATGCCTTGCGCGAGGCGTTCGACCCCAGAGGGTAGGTTTTCACGCCTGGCCTGTCCGCGAGTAAACCCGCTGCCACAGGTACCGCACAGGATTCAGCCTTCACGTTGAGCCGGCGGAAACGGGTTTACCCGCGAACAGGCCGGCACTGCTTTTACATGATTCGGAACTTGACCCATGCACGACAGCGACAGCCTCAAGGACTACCCCCAGGTACGGCAACTGGCGATCCGCTCGCTGTTCGAGATCATCGAGCAGTCCAGCGAAGGCACGGTGATCGTCGACCGCCAGGCACGCATCGTGTGGATGAACGAACGCTATGCCCGGCGTTTTGGCCTGGCCGATGCCGCCGGCGCCATCGGCCAGCCGTGCGAAGCAGTGATACCGGGTAGCCTGATGCGCGAGGTGGTGAACAATGGCCGGCCGATCCTGCTCGACATGCTCGATACCCCCAACGAGCCGCTGGTGGTCATGCGCCTGCCCATCCACGATGACCAGGGCACGCTGATCGGCGCCATCGGCTTTGCCCTGTTCGATCAACTGCGCAGCTTGTCGCCGCTGCTCAAACGCTACTCCAGCATGCAGCAGGAACTGGCCTCGACCCGCTCGCAGCTGCGCGCCCGCCAGGCTAAATACAGCTTCGCCCAGTTTGTCGGTAGCAGTGCCGCCAGCCTGGAGGCCAAGCGCCGCGCCCGGCGTGGCGCCAGCAGTGATTCGCCGGTGTTGTTGCTGGGCGAAACCGGCACCGGCAAGGAGCTGCTGGCCCACGCCATCCACGCAGCATCGGCGCGCGCGCACAAGGCCTTTGTCAGCATCAACAGCGCAGCGATCCCGGAAACGCTGCTGGAGGCCGAATTCTTCGGTACCGCCCCCGGCGCCTTCACCGGCGCCGACCGCAAGGGCCGCAGCGGCAAGCTGCAACTGGCCGAGGGCGGCACGCTGTTTCTCGACGAGATCGGCGACATGCCGCTGGCGCTGCAGAGCAAGCTGTTGCGCGTGCTGCAGGAGAAGGAATACGAGCCGGTAGGCTCCAACCAGATGCTGCGCAGCGACGTGCGCATCATTGCCGCCACCTCGATCGACCTGCAGGCAGCCATCGCCCGCGGTGCGTTCCGCGCCGACCTGTATTACCGGCTCAACGTGCTGCCGATCGAGGTGCCACCGTTGCGACAACGGCTGCAGGACCTGCCGGCGCTGTGCGAGGCCATCCTCAGCGAGCTGGGCAGCCAGCACGAGCTGGAGCCTGAAGCGCAGCAACTGCTGGCGCGACATGCCTGGCCGGGGAATATCCGCGAATTGCGCAATGTGCTGGAGCGGGCCACCTTGCTGGCGGACCAGCCGCGGCTCGGCGCTGGCGACTTGCGTACGGCCTTGGGGCCGTTGAGCCCGGTGGCACAGGCGCCCCTGCGCCAGAGCTACCGCGAGGCCTGCGCGCAGTTCGAGCGCGAGTTGATTGCCAGGGCATTGGCCGAGCACGAAGGAAATGTGCCAGAGGCTGCAGCCGCGTTGGGGCTGGGCCGCTCGACCTTGTACAAGAAAATGGTGGCGCTTGGTCTCTGATTTGAGACTTTGTTTTCTATTTTGAGATCGTTACAAAACCTTGCCCCCGATCGCGACACAAGCCCGCTGCTACCGGTTATAGGGATGCCTGTGTAGGAGCGGCCTTGCGTCGCGATGGCCGCAAAGCGGCCCAAAAAATCTCAAATCAGAGACCAAAACCAAGGCAAAAACAAATTCACCATAAAATTCAATAGCTTAGAAACTGGCACGATTCCCGCTATAGCCTGGGCACCGATAAAAACAAGACTCACCCAGGAGACCCACCCGATGACCGTGCTCATCGCCCTCGCCGCCTTGGCCCTGCTGATGCTCGCAGCCTACCGTGGCTACAGCGTAATCCTCTTTGCCCCGATCGCCGCCCTCGGCGCCGTGCTGCTCACCGACCCGTCCGCGGTGGCCCCTGCATTCACCGGGGTGTTCATGGAGAAAATGGTCGGCTTCATCAAACTCTACTTCCCGGTGTTCCTGCTGGGGGCGGTGTTCGGCAAGCTGATCGAACTGTCTGGTTTCTCCCGCTCGATCGTCGCCGCAGCCATCCGCGTACTTGGCACCCGCCAGGCGATGCTGGTAATCGTGCTGGTCTGCGCCCTGCTCACCTACGGCGGCGTTTCGCTGTTCGTGGTGGTGTTCGCGGTGTACCCGTTCGCCGCCGAGATGTTCCGCCAGAGCAACATTCCCAAGCGGCTGATTCCGGCCACCATCGCCCTGGGCGCATTCTCGTTCACCATGGACGCCCTGCCCGGCACCCCGCAGATCCAGAACATCATCCCCAGCACCTTCTTCAACACCACTGCCTGGGCCGCGCCCTGGCTGGGCCTGATCGGCACGCTGTTCGTGTTCTGTGCGGGCATGGCCTACCTGCAGCGCCAGCGCAACAAGGCGCAACGTGCCGGGGAAGGCTACGGCAGCAACCTGCGCAACGAACCGGAAACCGCCGCCGACCTGGCCTTGCCCAACCCCTGGCTGGCCTTGTCGCCGCTGCTGCTGGTGGGGGTGATGAACCTGCTGTTCACCCACTGGATCCCGCAATGGTACGGCGCCAGCCACAGCCTGCAGCTGCCTGGCATGAGCGCACCGGTGCAAAGCGACGTGGCCAAGCTGACGGCGATCTGGGCGGTTCAGGCGGCCTTGCTGGTGGGCATCCTGATGGTGCTGGTGTGTGCCTTCGGCGCCATTCGCACACGCCTGGCCGAAGGCAGCAAGAGCGCCGTGGCCGGTGCCTTGCTGGCGGCCATGAACACCGCCTCGGAGTACGGTTTTGGCGCGGTGATCGCCTCGCTGCCGGGCTTCCTGGTGCTGGCCGACGCCCTGCGCGGCATCCCCAACCCGCTGGTCAACGAGGCCATCACCGTGACCTTGCTGGCCGGGATCACCGGGTCTGCCTCGGGCGGCATGAGCATCGCCCTGGCGGCCATGGGCGACAGTTTCATTGCCGCGGCCAATGCCGCCCACATTCCGCTGGAAGTGCTGCACCGGGTAGCGGCCATGGCCAGCGGCGGCATGGACACCCTGCCGCACAATGGCGCAGTCATCACCTTGCTGGCGGTGACCGGGCTGACCCACCGCGAGGCCTACAAGGACATCTTCGGTATCACCCTGATCAAGACCCTGGCGGTGTTCGTGGTCATCACCACGTTCTACGCCACCGGTATCGTCTAAGGAGCATTGCATGACCCTCAACGGCAAGACTGCACTCGTCACCGGCTCGACCAGCGGCATCGGCCTGGGCATTGCCCAGGTGCTGGCCCGCGCGGGCGCCAACATCGTGCTCAATGGCTTTGGCGACCCGACGGCGGCGCTGGCCGAGATCGCCCGGTACGGGGTGAAGGTGGTCCATCACCCGGCCGACCTGTCGGACGTGGCCCAGATCGAGGCGCTGTTCACCCAGGCCGAACAGGCGTTCGGCGGCGTCGACATCCTCGTCAACAACGCCGGGATCCAGCATGTGGCGCCGGTGGAGCAGTTTCCGCCAGAAAGCTGGGACAAGATCATCGCCCTCAACCTGTCTGCCGTGTTCCACGGTACACGACTGGCCTTGCCTGGCATGCGCACGCGCAACTGGGGGCGCATCATCAATATCGCGTCGGTGCATGGCCTGGTCGGCTCGACCGGCAAGGCGGCCTATGTGGCGGCCAAGCACGGCGTGCTCGGCCTGACCAAGGTGGTGGGCCTGGAAACCGCCACCAGCAACGTCACCTGCAATGCCATCTGCCCAGGCTGGGTGCTGACCCCGCTGGTGCAGAAGCAGATCGACGATCGTGCCGTCAACGGCGGCGACCCGCTGCAAGCGCAGCATGATCTGCTGGCGGAAAAGCAACCCTCACTGGCCTTCGTTACCCCCGAGCACCTGGGCGAGCTGGTACTATTCCTGTGCAGCGAGGCCGCAAGCCAGGTTCGCGGTGCCGCCTGGAACGTCGATGGTGGCTGGTTGGCCCAGTGAGGGGCGGCCTGGACCTGGCGCTGGCCTGGCATTCGTTTATCTGCAAGGAGGCCCTATGCGCCCTACCCCGATGACCGCGATCCTGGCCCTGACCCTGGCGGCTGCCGCGCAAGCGTCAGCTGCCAGCCTGAAGGATGTCGCGCCCTACCCCGAGGCGGACAAAGGCTTCACCCGCCAGGTCATTCACCTGCCGGCCCAGGCCGATGAGTCCGCCTACCAACTGGAAATCCTCGCCGGCAAGACCCTGCCGGTGGACTGCAACCGCCAGCGCCTGGGCGGCAGCCTGGAGGAACGCACGCTGGATGGCTGGGGCTACAGCTACTACCGCCTGGACAAGGTCAGTGGCCCGGCCAGCACCCTGATGGCCTGCCCGGATGGCAAGAAGACCGAGGCCTTCGTACCGGTGGTCGGTGAGGGCTTCATGCTGCGCTACAACAGCAAGCTGCCGGTGGTGGTGTATGTGCCCAAGGATGTCGAAGTACGTTATCGCATCTGGAGCGCATCGCAGGACGTGCAAAAGGCTAAAGTAGAGTAGACACCGTTCAGGTAGGAGCGGCCTTGCGTCGCGATGGGCTGCGAAGCAGGCCCAGATTTTCAGCTTCGCAGCACAAATTGCCGGGGCTGCTTCGCAGCCCATCGCGACGCAAGGCCGCTCCTACAGGTTCAGGCCCACATCTGGCAGTAGCAGGAGGTACGGCATGAACGATGTGCTCTGGCGCCCCTCCACGGCGCAGATCGCGGCCAGCCGGATGGACGCTTTCCGCCGCTGGGTCAACCTGCGCTACAACCTGCAACTCGACGACTACCAGGCGTTGCACCGCTGGAGCATCGAGCAGCGCGCCGCCTTCTGGCACACCCTCGCCGACTATTTCCACGTTCACTGGCATACCCCGCCGAGCCAGGTGCTGCGCGAAGGCGCGCAGATGCCCGATGCCCAGTGGTTTGCCAACGCCACCCTGAGTTTCGCCGAGCACCTGCTGCGCCGCCGCGACGACCGTCCTGCCGTGGTCGCCGTACGCGAAGACGGTCAACGCCAGGTGTTCACTCATGCCCAGTTGGCCGCCCAGGTGGCCGGGCTGCAGAACGCCCTCAAGGCTGCCGGCATCGTCCCGGGCGACCGGGTCGCCGCCATCATGCCCAATACCTGGCAGACACTGGTCGCCATGCTGGCCTGCACCAGCCTCGGCGCTGTCTGGTCCAGCTCGTCACCGGAGTTCGGTGTGCACGGCATCATCGACCGCTTCGGCCAGATCGAGCCCAAGCTGCTGATCGCCTGCGCCGGCTACCAGTACGCCGGGAAAGACATCGACCAGGTGGACAAGGTCAACCAGGTGTGCGCGCAGTTGCCCGGCCTGCAACAGCTGGTCGTGGTGCCCCATACCCGCAGTGGTACGCACGCCGCCGAGTTCCAGGCCGCCAGCGTCAGGCTGTGGGATGACTTCTACCAGCCCGGCGGCGAGCCGCGCTTCACCCCGCTGCCGTTCGACCATCCGCTGTATATCCTCTATTCCAGTGGCACCACCGGCGTGCCCAAGTGCATTGTCCACCGCGCCGGTGGCGTGCTGTTGCAGCACCTCAAGGAGCACGGCCTGCACAACGACCTGAAGGCCGATGAGGTGCTGTTCTACTACACCACCTGCGGCTGGATGATGTGGAACTGGCTGGCCAGCGGCCTGGCCGTGGGTGCAACACTGGTGCTGTATGACGGCTCGCCCTTCCACCCCGGCCCCGAACGCCTGCTCGACCTGATCGACGCCGAGGGCATCCACGCCTTCGGTACCAGCGCCAAGTACCTGGCGGCGCTGGAGCAGGCCGGCCTGGAGCCGGCGACGAGCCACCGCCTGACCAGCTTGCGGCTGTTGCTGTCCACGGGCTCGCCGTTGTCACCACACAGCTACGATTACGTGTACCGCAAGGTCAAGGCCGAGCTGTGCCTGGCGTCCATGTCCGGCGGCACCGACATTGTCTCCTGCTTCGTGCTGGGCAACCCGACCCTGCCGGTGCGCCGTGGCGAAATCCAGTGCAAGGGCCTGGGCATGGCAGTGGAAGTGTGGAACGAGCACGGTCAGCCGGTGCTGGGCGAAAAAGGCGAACTGGTTTGCACGCGCCATTTCCCATGCATGCCGTTGGGCTTCTGGCACGATCCGGACCGTAGCCGTTATCACGACGCCTATTTCAGCCAGTTCCCCGGGGTGTGGGCCCAGGGCGACTACGCCGAACAGCGCGCCGACGGTGGGCTGGTGATCCATGGCCGCTCCGATGCCGTGCTCAACCCCGGTGGCGTGCGCATTGGCACCGCGGAGATCTACCGCCAGGTGGAAAAGGTCGAGCAGGTACTGGAAAGCGTGGCCATCGGCCAGGACTGGAACGGCGATGTACGGGTGGTGCTGTTCGTGCGCCTGCGTGACGGCCTGCAGCTGGACGATGCCCTGCGCCAGCAGATCCGCCAGGTGATCCGCCAGTACACCACGCCGCGCCATGTGCCGGCGGTGATCGCCCAGGTCGATGACATCCCGCGGACCATCAGCGGCAAGGTGGTGGAGCTGGCGGTGCGCAATGTGGTGCATGGCCTGCCGGTGAAGAATACCGACGCCCTGGCCAACCCTGAGGCACTGGAGCAGTTTCGCGGACGCAAGGAACTGCAAAGCTGACGTTTATGCCTGGCAATTGTAGGAGCGGCCTTGCGTCGCGATGGGCTGCGCAGCAGCCCCAGGTTTTCAGCTCCGCAGCACAGTTTGCCGGGGCTGCTGCGCAGCCCATCGCGACGCAAGGCCGCTCCTACAGGGCAGGCGTAATGGCTTCAAGTGGGGTAAGTCGGGCATAATGTGCGCCTTTTGCACCCGCGAAGCACAGGTACTGTACTGCCATGAAAGCCCAAGCCCGCCACATCCTGGTCAAGACCGCTGACGAAGCCGAAAAGCTCAAGCAGCGCATCGCCAACGGCGAGGCTTTCGACGTCCTGGCAAAAAAATTCTCCACCTGCCCCTCAGGCAAGCGCGGCGGTGACCTGGGCGAGATCCGCCCAGGGCAGATGGTCGGCGCCATCGACCAGGTGATTTTCAAGAAGCCCCTGCGCGTGGTCCACGGGCCGATCAAGAGCAAGTTCGGCTATCACCTGGTGCAAACCTTCTATCGCGACTGATAGCCGCCTAGCGGCGCGCAGCCAGCAGGCCGAGGCCGGCGCAGCCCAGCAGGGAGGCGCTGACCCGGTTGAACAGCCGGCGTGGGCCGGGCTGGCTGAACCAGCGCTGCAGGTAGGCGCCGAGGCCGGCGTAGATGGCGATGGCGGCCCATTCCAGCAGCAGGAACATTACCCCCAGCCAGAGGAACTGCTCGCTCACCGGCGTGGCACTGCCGACCGAGACGAACTGCGGCAGGAAGGCGGTGAAGATCAGAATCGCCTTGGGGTTGCCGGCCGCCACCCAGAACTCCTGGCGCGCCAGGCGCCAGGTGCCGCGCGGGTGATCAGCGGCCACCAGCGCTTCGCCCACCGGCGCCCGCCACAGCTGCCAGGCGATGTAGAACAGGTACCCTGCCCCGAGCACCTTGATGGCCAGGAACAGGTACTCGCTGGTATGCAGCACCACGGCCAGGCCCATGGCAGCCAGGGCGATCATGCCGCTGAAGGCGACGATGCGCCCGCCACCGGCCACGCACGCCGTGCGCAGGCCGTAGCGGCTGGCGTTGTGCAGCGACAGCAGGTTGTTCGGCCCCGGTGCCATGTTCAAGGCAAAGCAGGCGGGGATGAACAGCAGCAGGCTTGAAAGGTCCATTGTCTTTCCTCTGGCGAACAGGCTTCTATTGCGGCGGATACGGGCCTGGCGGTCAAGTTACAGCCAGCGGAAAAAACTGTATGGGTGCGCCGCGCCTGATAAGCTGCCGGCCATACCGAGGATTGCCATGATGCCCCGTTCCCATGCCACGCTGTGGCGCGACCCGGCCCTGCCGCATGTCGAAAGCCGCCGCGCCTGCCATAGCCGGGCCTGCTACAAGGCCCACAGCCACCCGACGTTTTCCATCGGCGCGGTGGATGCTGGCATCAGTCACTTTACCGGCGCCGCTAACGGGCAGGAACGCCTCACCCCCGGCACGCTGGTCATGGTCCCGGCCCGCCGCGTGCATGCCTGCAACCCCGAGCCCGGGCAAGCCTGGAGCTACCAGATGCTGCATGTAGCGGCCGACTGGCTGGCCCGTTTGCGCCAGGAGTCGGCGCTGACCGGTGAAGGACCCGCTGAAGGCCCCGGTGAACCGGCGCGCATCTGTCGCGACCCGGAGGTATACCGACAGTTCTGCGAGCTGAACCGCTTGCTGTTTTCCAACGCCAGCAGCGGCGAAAAGGATGCCGCGCTGGTTGCCTTCCTGGCTGACCTGGAGTTTACCGCGCATCCACCGCTGGCACCGGCACCCGCCCTGGGGGCGAGCGCGTTGAGCGGGTTGATCGCAGCTATAGAGGGCCTTGACCCGGCACAGTTGAGCCTCGATGCACTGGCCCGGGAGGCCGGGGTCGGCCGATACCAGTTGATCCGCGCCTTCCGCGCGGCCACCGGCTTTACCCCGCATGCCTACCTGATCAACGCACGGGTCAACCGTGGCCGGGCGCTGCTGGGCGAAGGACAGCCGCTGGCAGAGGTCGCCTACCGGCTGGGCTTTGCCGACCAGAGCCATTTCCAGCGGGTGTTCAAGGCCCACGTGGGGGTGACCCCAGGGCAATATCGAGGCGGCTGAATAGCAATACCGACGGCTGCTGCCGAGCGGGTTTGCAATATTGTTCAATACGGGCTGGCTGCCGCAGGACAGAGTTCGGCTTTTCCGCCAGAGCAGCCCACCCATGCAAGCGTTCCTGATCGTCGCCCTCGCCCACTTTCTCGCCCTGCTTTCCCCCGGCCCGGACTTCTTCCTGGTCGCGCGCACCTCGATCAACAGTGGCTGGCGGGTTGCCAGCGGCGCCTGCCTGGGTATCGCCCTGGCCAATGGCATGTTCATCGCCGTGGCCTTCACCGGCCTGTCGGTGCTCCAGCAAGGCAGCCTGCTGTTCAGCACCCTGCAACTGGCCGGTGCCGGCTACCTGTTGTACCTCGGCGTGCTGTTCCTGCGCCACGCTGGGCAAACCAGCCTGGGCAGCGTGGCCGCTAACCAGGCCGTGGCAGGCTGGTGGCGCAGCCTGGGCATGGGTGTTCTGTCGGGCGTGCTCAACCCCAAGAATGGGTTGTTCTATGCCAGCCTGGCCAGCATGGTCAGCAGCGCCAGTGCCGGCTGGAAAGCAGCCTGCGCCGTGTGGATGTTCAGCATCGTGCTGCTGTGGGACCTGCTGGTGGCCGTGGCCATCGGCAACCCCTTGGTGTTGCGCCGTTTCGCCCGCAGCCTGCCTTGGCTGGAACGGGCCTCAGGGGTCATGCTGGTGGTGTTGGCCATGGCGCTGTTGCTGCACCTGGCGCAGCCTTGAGCAACTGCAGCGTGGCCAGGTCCATGAGGCTGAAATGGCCGCTGGCCCAACCCCCGGTATCCAGGTGCCAGACATTCCCCAGCTGTTTCGCCTGCAATACTGGTGTGTGGCCGACCAGCAAGGCCCGCAAGCCCTTCACCGGCCGGGTATCGCCTTCCTTCAAGCGCCGCCGCGACCACTGGCACACCTCCAGCACCTCGGGGTCGTCATCCAGCTCCAGCCAGGTACGCAACAGCTCCCAGTCGGCAAACGGACTGTCGGCATGCAGCAGGCCAACCGGGCCGTTGGCGGTTTCCACCTCCAGGGCGATCGGCAGTTGCTCGAAACGTTCGACGAAGCGCAACTGCTCCCCCGGCGGCAGGTCGAGAAACCAGCCGCCGCCGGCCGCGCGATACATGTCCAGGTCGAGCCGCCCACCGCGCAGGCGGGTGATCGCCAAGGCTTCGTGGTTACCCTGCACCGCATGCAGCCAGGGCTGCGCCAGCCAGTCCAGCACCGCCTCGCTGTGCGGCCCGCGGTCGACCAGGTCACCGACGCTGAACAGGCGGTCTACCGTCGGGTCGAACCCGACCGCCTCAAGGCATGCCTGCAGGCGTTGGAAGTGACCGTGGATATCGCCCACCGCCAGGTCCCGCCCACGGGTATTGGCGGCCACCCGCCGAAACCGTTCCATTACACTCGTCCTCTGTTGCTGCGGCAGGCCCGAGCCACTGCTGGGGCCAACACCTGCGTACCGCCCTGAAGGGCCATGCGCATGGCCCGGTTAAGCCACAGCATGGCACAAGCCACCCCGGCCGCGCAGTCGCATTGCGTTTCGATCAGCCGAGGGCCCGGCTCGGCGACGGGCGTCGCACACGTTGCCACGCCCCCGCTTAGCTGAAAAACCCTTCACTGGATCGCACCTCACCGAGCAGCGTATCCTCAGCGTTTCGGCCTCGACCAGGGAGGGTGTTTGATGAAGCTGTGCGCCGTACAACTGGCATCGTTCAAGGGCGATGTGCCAGCCAACCTCGAACGCCACTTGGCCTGTATCGACCAGGCAGCCGCCCTTGGCGCGGAGCTGGTAGTGTTCCCTGAACTGTCGCTGAGCGGCTATGAGCCAACCCTTGCGCATCAGACTGCGTTGGCCGTCAATGCCGCGCAACTCGACCCGCTGCAGGCCGCCTGTGACCGGCTTGGCATCACCGTAGCCGTGGGCCTGCCACTGCCGGCAGCCGAGGGTATCCGCATCGGCATGCCGATCTTCAGCCCCGGTGTAGCGCGCCAGGCTTATGCCAAGCGGCGGCTGCACGACGATGAGCTACCCTGGTTCACCCCGGGCGACCAGGCCTTGCTGCTGCAACTGGGAGCGCACCGGATAGCACCAGCAATCTGTTACGAATCGATGTTCATGGCGCATGCGGCCAGCGCGCGGGAGCAAGGTGCCGACCTTTACCTGGTCAGCGTGGCGAAAACCGCCAAGGGCATTCGCGAGGGCTACGCACACTATCCCAAGCTGGCTCGCCAACTGGCTATGCCGGTGTTGCTGGCCAACTGCGTAGGGCCGGCCGACACATTCATCGGCGCTGGTGGTTCGGCGGCGTGGGACAGCCAAGGGCGCCTGCTGGCCAACCTGGATGATCGCAGCGAAGGGCTGATCGTGCTGGACACCAGCAACGCCAGTGCCGTGGCTGTACCCCTGAGCCGACACTCGCCATGAGCTATGTCTTTCTGGCTGTGTTGAGCTATGCCTGCACCTATTACCTGACTGGCCTGCTGATCCAGGGGCAGTTGGCCGATATTGCCGAGGGCTTGCGCCAGCGGCCCGATGCGCCGCCACCTGGCGAATACCTGCGCGCCGTCAGGTGCCATGCACGCCGGGCCCAGCGGCGCTACACCGTGATGGCCGGTTCGCTGCTGGCGGTGTTGGCCTGCCTGCTCGCCAGCTGGTTCTGAGCCGCTACAGGTCCAGCGCCAGGCTTTGCCGCCCCTCCAGCGCCAACAGGTACTGCTTGGCCGCCAGGCCGCCGGCAAACCCGGTCAGGCTGCCCGTGGCGCCGATCACGCGGTGGCATGGGGCGATGATCGAGATCGGGTTGCGGCCATTGGCTGCACCGACCGCTCGTACTGCGGCAGGGTTGCCGATGTGCCGGGCAATCTCGCTGTAGCTGCGCGTTTCACCAAAGGGTATCGCCAGCAGCGCGGCCCATACCTGGCGCTGGAATTCGGTGCCGGCAAAATCCAGCGCCAGGTCGAAACGCTGACGCTTGCCGGCAAAGTATTCACCGAGCTGGCGGGCGGTTTCCAGCAATACCGGGCACTGGTCGTCGCGGTGCAAGGCGCCGAGACGCACGCGGTTTTCCCGCTCCGCCTCCCACAGTACGGCTGCCAGGCACTCGCCACGAGCCACCAGGGTCAAGGTACCGACGGGGGATTGCATGAAAGTGAAGGCGCTGGACATGACGGGTTCCTGCCAGGGTGCGATCAGCTCACTGTACGCACCCACAGCCTTGCCTGCATCCGCTTTCTTGCTCAGGCAATCGCGCAGCCGGCAATGCGCCGTGCCTGGCGAAGGTCGACCTTGGGGATCAGCTCGGCTGGAATGCGCGACGTTGCCGACAGGTTGTAGACCTGGAAGTGTTCGTTGACCACCTCCCTGGCCATCAACGTCAGCGACGGCAGGATGCGGCTGTCCCAGTGCTGGTCCAGCCCGCACGGCGAACGCTGGCCCTGGCCGCTCTCATAGAAGCGGCCAGCGGTCTGGTCGAGGTCCACCCCGACCAGCAGCACCTTGTCGAAGCCCAGGTGATAGGCCAGTTGCAAGGCGACGTAGGCCACCGTGCGGGCATCGTAGAAGCCCTGGGCCAGGTCCTTGCTGAAGGCAATCGAGCGGGCACGCTTGCTCCACAGGGCGCGGCTGCACACGTAACTGTCACCATGGCCGCGCAAACCGCCCAGCAGCCCCGGTGCGTCAGCCTTGTGCAAGGCATAGCAGGCGGTGCTGGCTGGCACCTCGGCATCGGCATATTGCTCCGGCCACAGTGCCAGGCGTTCGCTGTCGCGCAGGGCAGTGGCGAACAAGGCCGGCTGCTGCTGGCGAAAACTCTTGTCCGTGCACAGGTAGAAGAACGGCCTGATACCGTGCTCAGCAGTCATGGCCACCGAGCCGTTCATGGCGATGACCGGCAGGTGGGCGAACTCGGCCAGCGGGAAGTGCCTGGCTGAAGCACCCGAGGCCAGAATCACGACAGGGCCCTGCTGGGTATCGCGACACGCTTCGAAGCTGCAGAACGCCCCGGGTTCAACGCCGGGCTGCGATGAAAATGTACTGATCAATGGCATCTCTGGAATGGACAGTGCAACCACACAACGCAAGCTGCGGCCCCTTTTACCCGACCACTTAACGTCGGTCAACCGCATGGCCATCGCCTGTTCGGGCCTTCGGCCCGCTGCCTGAGCCTGTCGCCAGCACGCCAGCGACAGGGTCGAGGCCTGCCGTCACTCAGCTGAAGCCCTGGCGGATGCGCTTCTTGTCGATCTTGCCGACGCTGGTTTTGGGGATCTCCAGCACACAGCGCAACTGCACTCACTGTAACGTCCGCACTGCGCGCCCTGCCATTTATTCATGAGCTGCCTTGATGGTTACCCAGGGCCAGACTAATACTTACATCTCTGCCTGGGGAGGCACACAACATGCAACCAAGATTCGTCATCGTTCCGGCTGTGCCGATCGAAAAGGAGTCGTTCAGCCTGGGTGGCCGCGGTTACTTCGCGACCGTTTGCGCAGGCTTCGACATCTACGACAACCAGGCCAAGGAACGGCTCAAGCCCAGCTATCCCAGCAGGAGCGACGCGCAGCTGCAGTGCGAGCAAATGAACAAGCGTTTTGATGTCGGGTGATCGCGGTCGTCAGGCGCAATGCCCGGCTAACCGGCGTGGTCGGCTACAACGGCAGAGGCTATCGAACTCAGTCCAGGCATTCCTTGGCGGCTTGGCGCAATCCATCGCCTGACAGGAAGCTGCCTTTGTAGAAGGTCGCGCGGCTGCCTTGACGATAGTCGACCACGTCCAGCACATCGTCGGTGGCCACGGCGCTGGGGGCTGTCAGCCGATAACCGTGGGCGATGGACTTTTGTGTCGCCTGAGGCGCCAGCGCCTGCCATTTCGGCAGCACGCAGGCGGCATATTGTTGGGGCGTTTTGTGGGTCAGCTTGCTGGCAGTGGGTTTGCCAGGGGTCGCGCAGCCGACAAGGCCAGTGACCAGCACAGAGACGAGAAAAATACGAAAGGTAGACATTTGCAATTGGCCGTGTTGAACACGCGGTATTCTAACGGGGGTCAAGCGCGGATACTAATCAACCAAAGTTGATGGCGATACCTGGCCACGACACCGGGGGGCCGCTCCCGCAGGCCGATGGCACGTGCGGGGCGGCTGGCCCGGTTCAATCCAGGGCGCCGTGCAACACCTCGTAGATAATCCCTGTCGCGACGGCCACCAGGATCAGGTCCACACCTGCCTGCATCCACTCATAACCGTCGTAATGCGGCAGTTGCCCCAGCAACCGGCCATCGAGCTTCTTGGCGATACCCGGCGGCAGTGGTTTGCCACGGGCCAGGTTCTTCTGGATACCCGGGGGCAGTGCCGGCCCGGCGTTCCAGTAACTGCGGTGGCCGGCGAGGATGTCGAGCACGTAGCCATGGTCGATCGAAGGGTGGTCATATCCGCCACCGCCGCCGCCATGGCCTTGACCTTGCTGGCCTTGGCCCTGACCTTGCCCGTGTTGGCCCTGGACATGCTGGTTCTTGCCATGGCCCTGCCCCTTACCGTTACCTGGGTCGGCATAGGAAAGGGAAGGCCCCACTGCCAAGGCGATCGAGGTAACCACTGCAACTACCGACCAGCGACGCTTTGCCATATCTGTTTCCTTACGCTAGGGAGTCGTTCCAGTACTGTAGACCAATCACCGGTGCCGACACAGCTTGGCTCGAGCGCGAAGGCCAGGGCCTTGTACGCCGGTCGAACCCGCTGTATCGCCCTCGCCCGCACGTTTGCCGGGTCAGGCCGAACGGGCCTGACGGATAGGCAGCTCAACCCGGAATGTCGTACCGACCCCCACCTCGCTGGCGACGTGGATCTCGCCACCGTGGCGCTTGATGATGCCGTACGAAAGGGACAAGCCCAGGCCGGTGCCCTGGCCGACGGGCTTCGTCGTGTAGAACGGGTCGAAGATCTTCTGCAGGCTCTCGGCAGGAATGCCACAGCCATTGTCCGCGACTTCGATCCACACCCACTCGTCATTGGCGCCGGTTCGCAAGGTAATCCTGCCGCGTTCGGCGCCCATCGCCTGGGTGGCATTGACCAGCAGGTTCATCACCACCTGATTGATCTGCGACGGCAGGCATTCGACCTGCGGCAATGGCTGGTAGTCCTTGACCAGGTCCGCCTTGTGCTTGAGTTCGCTGGCAACGATATTCAGGGTCGACTCGATGCCTTGCTGCAGGTCTGCCAGCTGCCAATCCTGGCTGGCGTCCACCCGGGAAAAGTCCTTGAGGTCCTTGACGATCCGCGCGACGCGGCTGATGCCATCCTTGGATTCACGGATCAGCGCCGGAATGTCCTCCAGCAGGTAGTCCAGCTCGATTTCCGTACGCAATTTCGCCAGCTCCACGCCGAGGCCCTTCGGAATCAGGGTGTCTTCCGCATCGGCATAAGCCTTGAGCATGTTCTGCAAACGGCCGAAATAATCATCCAGCGCGCCGAGGTTGGACGAGACGAAACCGATCGGGTTGTTCACCTCATGGGCCACGCCGGCCGCCAGCTGGCCGAGCGAGGCGAGCTTTTCCGACTGGACCAGCTGGTTCTCGAGCAGCCGGCGTTCATCCATTTCACGCTGCAGTGCGGCGCTGGCCTGGCCGAGGGCCTGGGTGCGTCGCTCAACCCGCTGCTCCAGTTCGTCGTTGGCGCTGACCAGTGCTCGGTTCACGCGGTTTATTTCGGCATAGCTGCGCATCAGCCACACCCCCATGTACAGCAACAGCAAAACCAGCAGGGTGGAAAACACCAGCAGGTAGAAGTGGTAGCGCTGGGCCGCGAGCAAAGCGGCCTGCTCGTCGCGGTCCAGCATCTGGGCAATGACGTCCAGACGCTCGGCGATCGGCACCGCCTCGATTGCTTCCAGCAGCTGGTCGACCTTGGGTTGCTCGCGCAGGATCAACTCTATGTGTTTGCTGATGGTATCGATAGGCACTTGAAAATCGACAGGCAAGCGCTCCTTGTTGACCGCAAGGTCGTTCAAGCCAACGAGAATATCGGCAGCTTTGTCATCGGTTGTGGTCTGGGCAAATTCCAGGCTGCTGAGCATCAGGTCGTAGGTGTCGCTGGTGATCCTGCGCAGGCGCAGCGTATCGGCATCGACCAATTGGCCAAGATGCACCTGGATGACATCGGCCGCAGCCGGGAGAAAGGCCAGCGAGTTGCGCAGAATGGCATTGTGCGTCTTGAACCGCGACACCAGCAGGACCTTGTCGTCAAAGGCCTGCTGGTAATCGCGAATGGCCGTCTGCCAGGCAGGCATGGCGGTTTTCTGATGGCGCCCTTCCAGCGTGTGGAACTGCTGCCAGAGCCGCTTCATGTCCATCAACGGCAGCACCAGCGGGTCATAATTGTAGTTGGTGGTGGTGCGCGCCTTCAGCACGGCACTCTCCCACTGGGCGTCGTACTGCTTGATCTGGCGAATCAGATCACGCGCCTGGGCATAGGTACCGCTCTCATCCGACCTGGACATCAAGTACAGAAAGACCAGCACGGATGCCAGCGACATTGCGCCAGTAGCCAACAACAGCAGGCTGCGCCGGGCATTCAGTTTCATAGCGGTTTGCCCTGCCATTGGCCGGTGAGGGTCTGGAGAAACTTGATGATCAGCGCTTTATCACCGTCCCTTGGCGTGCGCCCCAGCTGATAGTGGAACATGGCGTCGACAGCAGCCTCCAGGGTGGGTGCCGAACCGTCATGGAAGTAAGGGGCGGTGACCGCTACGTTCCGCAGGCTGGGGACTTTGAACAGGTACAGGTCCTCCGGGTCACCGGTGACGTTGTAGCGCCCTTTGTCCGCCTGCGTCACACTGCCACGGTTGGCGAAGTAGTCATCGAAGACGCCCAGCTTCTGTAGCATATTGCCGCCGATATTCACGCCCTGGTGGCAAGCGATGCATCCGTATTCCTGGAAGCGCTGGTAGCCATACTTTTCCTCCAGGCTTAGGCTGCTGGTATCTCCCTGCAGGTATCGGTCAAAGCGTGAGTCGGGTGTCAACAGGGTGCGCTGGTAGGCGACCAGCGCGTCTTCGATGCCGTGGGCGGTCACTGGCTGGCGATAGGCTTCGGCAAACCCGCTGCGATAGCCCGGGTCGTTGGCAATGCGTTGGACCACCGCTCCCCAGTCATTGTCTTTTGCGGTCGCACTGCCGCTAACCAGGTGTACCAGCCCATCAAACGATTGCGCACGCCCATCCCAGAACTGCAGGAAGTTCAGGCTTGCATTGAAAACGCTGGGGGTGTTGACCGCCAGCGGATTGCCATCGGCGCCTGGCGAGCGCGCCTGGCCGTCGGCACCCCCTCGATCCAGACGATGGCAATCGGCACAGGATTGGCTGTTGTCAGGCGACATTCGCCGGTCGTTGAACAATTTGCGCCCCAGCTCCACCCGCGCAGGGTCAAGCTTCGGTACCGCCGGCAGTGGCGTGAGTGGCCCGCCGATGCTCTGGGCCAACGCCAATGCCGGCAACGGCACAAGCAGCGTGGCAACGATGCGAAGCTGCAGACTGATCGGCACAGCACAACCCTCCCTGGCGAGATGCACATTGCCTCCGAGCATAGTGAGCCCAACCGACAAAAGCTAACGGCACGGGCAAATGTCATCTAGGCTGTAGCCAGGGAGCAGTCTGGCTGAAACCGGCAAGGAGCGATTCATGGAGCAACCCGTTACCGATGGCACCACCGCCCAGCCAGTCGTACTCCTGGTGGACGACGAACCCTCGATTCTCAGCAGCCTTCGTCGTTTGCTACGCAGCCAGCCCTACGAAGTCCTGCTCGCCGAAAGCGGCGCCGATGCCCTGCAACTGCTCCAACAGCGCCCGATCAACCTGGTGATGAGCGACGCACGCATGCCGAACATGGACGGTGCCACGCTTTTGGCCCACGTGCATGAGCGGTTTCCCGAGACGTTGCGCATTCTGCTGACCGGTTACGCTGACACGGACACCATCGCCAAGGCCATCAACGACGGGCATATCTATCGTTACATCAGCAAACCCTGGAATGATGAAGAGCTGTTGGTCACCTTGCGCCAGGCACTGGCCCACCAGCATTCGGAAAGCGAGCGAAAACGCCTGGAACAACTCAGTCAAGTTCAGCTGCAGCAACTCAAGGCACTCAATGAGAGCCTGGAACAGCGGGTAGCGGCGCGCACCGCCGAGTTGCAACAGACTGCCGACATGCTTGATCTTGCCTACGAAGAGCTCAAGCGCAGTTACGTGACCAGCACCGAGTTCTTTTCGCAACTGGTCAACATGCGCCTGCCCAAGGCCAAGCAGACCAACCGGCAGGTCATCGACCTGATCCAGGTGTACTGCACCAGCCATAAGCTGGACGACGCGGCCTGCCGCAACCTGACCATGGCGGCTGCGCTGTACAACATCGGCAAGATGAGCTGGACCGACAGCATGCTCACCTGCCCCGCCGACCTCATTGCGCCCCAGGACCGCGAACTGTACCGCTCATACCCGAAACAGAGCGAAGCGCTGGTCATGACCCTGGACCCGATGAAAGAGGCCGCGCAACTCATCCTGCATCACCAGGAACGCTGGGACGGCAGCGGTTTTCCGGGCCATCTCAAGGGCGACGCCATTCCATTGGGGGCCCGCTGGCTGAAAATGGCCGTGGACTTCATCGAGTTGCAGCGCGGGCTGGTCCTGGAGCGCCAGCTCAATAGCGACGAGGCACTGCTGTACATTCGCAAATATGCCGGCAAGTTGTACGACCCAGACCTGGTGGAAGACTTCGTCAGCGTCTGCGCCGAGTACATGCGCGACATCACCTTGACCGACCCGGCCATCAAGGTGTTGGGCACGCACGAGTTGGCCGAAGGCATGATACTGGCGCGTAACCTTCATGCCGACAACGGCATGCTGCTGTTGAACGCCGGCAAGGTGCTGAGCGGCCTGCTGGTAAAGAAACTGATTGCCTTCGAAGAAATGGAAGGCGGCAAATACAGCGTATTCGTCAGGATTCCCGAGGAGGCCGGCAGCGCTCAGCCAGCGCCTGCAGTGGCAGGCTGACCCAGCACAACACAAAGACGATTGGCCCGTCACAAGAGCGCCCTGCGCACCCCCTCGTCGATCACCTGCGCCTTGTAAGGGTTGTCACCGTTCTCATGAATGATGATGCCAAGCACCATCGCCCGCAGCGTGGCGGGGTGCCTGAGGTCGATCGGCTCGGTGCTGCGCACGCCCAGGCTGCGGGCCACCGCTTCGGCATAGGCGCGAGTGTCGTTCTCGCTAGTCGGCGCCCAGCGGCTGATGGCCTCGAGCACGGTATCGATGCCTTTTGCGCCCACGCCGGGCATACCGTCCTTGCCGCGATAGTTGATGAGCAGCTTGGCCAGGGCGCGGATGCCGTTTTCCGGCTGGTCGAAACGCGCGAAGCGCGGCCGGGCCACGCCCTCTTCCATGCCCAGCTGCCCTTGCCAGGGGTTGCGCGGGTTGAAGTCGATGTTGCCGGGGTTGTTGTTGCGTATGCCACGTGGCGTACTCATCAGGTGATCTCCTGTACCGCTTGATCCGTACTGCCGTCACTGTTGTTGATGACGGCGCAACCCATGAGTTTTCTCCAGGCAGGAAAATCCCCGCCAAATGGCAGCTTGCCGCAAGCTGCTCGTCATTCCGCCCGGCACCACCAGGACTGGGCGAACAGCACGCCGTCGATCTCCTCGACGCCGTTGATGTTCATCCCGAGCTGGGCCATGCCGTTGACCTTGGCATCGTGCAGCCGTGGAATGATGTCGGGCCCGGGCGTCGGGTTGAACACCCAGGCCTGGGTGGAAACCCGCCCCAGCGGTTCGCTGTGGTGATCGCCAATGTGAACGTCGGCGCGTAATGCCGGCACCTTTCTCAACTGCTCGGACGGTATGGCGATGCCGCGCGCCCGGCGACGTACGATGAGGAAATACATGCTGCACCAGATACTGTATATCAATACAGTATTTGAGCACCCACAGACACCACCGCACCAGTACCATTCGGCGGGCTATGCTTACTCGCCAAGGCAGGAGGGCGACGTATGTGTGGCAGGCTCAGCCAGTACCGCGGCATCCATGACTTCGTTACCACCCTGAGCTTGCCGCAGGCCTGGCAGAACAATGTCGGCGAGCAGCCCCTGGGTCGCTACAACATCGCGCCGACAACGCCGGTGGCCGTGCTGCGGGTGGATCACGCTGGCCTGCGGGCGGACCTGGTGAAATGGGGATGGCGGCCGCACTGGGCGACTGACCGCGCAGCGCCGATCAATGCCCGTGTGGAAAAAGTGGCGCACGGCGCTTTCTTCCGGGCAATCTGGCCGTACCGGGCGATCACGCCAGTCGACGGCTGGTATGAATGGGTCGATGAAGGCGGGCCGCGGAAACAGCCTTATTACATCCGCCGTCGGGATGGGCGCCCTGCCCTGTGTGCATCCATTGGCCAATTTGCCGGCACCGCCTGCGACGGCTTCGTGATCATCACCGCCGATGCCCAAGGCGGCCTGGTGGATGTGCACGACCGCAGGCCTGTCGTGCTTTCGCCAGAACTGGCTCGGGGATGGATCGCCGCCGCCATGCCGAGCGAGCAGGCGGAGCAACTGGTGCTCAACCTGGGTGAGCCCGCTGAACACTTCGAATGGTACCGGGTGAGCGCGGCTGTGGGAAATGTGCGCAACCAGGGCACTGAACTGATCGTTCCGCTGTCATGACCTATGCTGTGCTTGTTTTAGCGTCGTACCTAGATGTCAGTTCCAGAAGCAGCGAACCGAGGAATGGAGACCTGATATGCCAGCTTGCCCCTTGCCCGTAGACGAAGCGCTGCGCCAGCGCACACTCGACGACATGAACCTGGTCGACACGCCTGCCGAGCATTACCTCGATACCCTGGTGCGGCTCACCCAGGACCTGGCCCACGTCGACACGGTGCTTATCAGCCTCATCGATCAGGACCGCCAGTGGTTCAAGGCGCGTATAGGGCTCGAGGCCAGCGAGACGACGCGCAGTATCTCCTTCTGCGGCTACGCCATTCTCGGCGAAGATACCTTGATGGTCCCGGATGCCAGGCACGATACGCGCTTCGTCGACAACCCGCTGGTACTCAACGCGCCCTATATCCGCTTCTATGCCGGCCATCCCTTGCGCGCCGGAAACGGCAAAGCCATCGGTACGCTGTGCATGTTCGACCCTCGCCCGCGCGAGCTCAGCAAGGCCCAGCAAGCGAATTTCAAGGACCTGGCCACACTCGCGGAAGGCTACCTGCAACTGCGTGCCCTGGCCCAGGTCAACCGCGATCTACGCCTGGAAATGGATCGCGAGCAACGCAAAGCCCTGCTCGATCCGCTGACTCAACTGTGGAACCGCGGCGCGCTGGCGGCTTTTGAAGGGCATCAGCGGCGATTGGCCGCGCAGAATGGCTCACAGCTGGGTGCAATCTATGCAGACCTGGATCATTTCAAATCCATCAATGACCGGTACGGCCATTCCGGCGGCGACAAAGTGCTCTGCGAATGTGCCCGGCGTCTGCGCGCGGCACTTCGCCCCGATGACCTGCTGGTACGTCATGGCGGTGAAGAATTCGTCGCCATATTACAGGTCAAGGACGGCGAAGAGCTGCGGCGCATCGCCGAACGAATCCGGGAACTGGTCGGTAGCACACCGATGCAGTTGGCCAACGGCCAATTGAACGTCAGCCTGAGCATAGGCTGCACCCTGTTCGCCAACGCTGAAACGATGGAGGACGCGCTGAACCGCGCCGACACAGGGCTCTACATGGCCAAACAGCAAGGGCGTGACCAGGTCGTCTACCGGGCGCCGCCGGCATGAGCGGAACGTGGTTCCGGGGCTGGCAACAGGCGGCTGTGTTCCCTGTTCCGCTCGTCATAACGTAGGAGGCGCCCGGAATTGGTCAGCACCAGCAATGTGCTGAGGTTGTGCAACAGCGCCGCGATCATTGCCCCTGCTGCCCCGAGGATGCCAAACGCTGCCGCGACGACAATGGCCAAGGTCCAGCCCAGGCCGATCAGCACATTCACATGCAGGGTGCGACGGCAGCGGCGGCTGAGACGGATGCAGGTGCCCAGGCGCCGCAGGTCACCGTTGATCAGCACGATATCCGCTGCGGCCAGCGCGATATCAGCGCCGCCGGCACCGATCGCCACACCCACCACACCGGCTTTCAGCGCCAGTGAATCATTGATGCCATCGCCAACCACCAGCGGCCGCAGGCCAATCTGCAGCTCATGGTTGACCTGCTGCATTTTGCCTTCCGGCAGTGCTTCGGCGACCACCCGCGTGATACCAACCTGGGCGGCGATCGCTTCGGCCACAGGCTTGCGATCACCGGTCAACAGCAACTGGCGCTCAAGGCCCAGCTCGCGCAGCTGCTGCATCGCTTCGGCGGCTTCGGCGCGTACATTGTCGGCCAGGAGCAGCCAAGCCAGAAACCGGCCATTCAGGGCCAGGCCGGCAATCGGGCCATCGTGCTCAGGCAGCGTGGGCACTTCAATGCCCAACTGGCTGAACAGCTCCGGGCGGCCCAAGGCTGCTTCGCCTTCCACCGCGCGGGCCACTACACCAAAGCCCTGGCGCTCCTGAACATCCACCAGCGGCAGATACCGGTCGTGCGCCAGCAACGACGCCAGGGCGCGGCTGACCGGGTGGCTGCTGGCCGCACCGAGACTGGCGGCCAGCTCGATGACCGCGGCCTGCGACAACGGGCTCGAGAGGCCGACCACGCTGTGCAGGCGCAGGTCGCCGTAGGTCAGGGTGCCGGTCTTGTCGATTACCAGCGAAGACAGGTCGGCCAGTTCCTCGAGAAACGCCGACCCGCGAATCAGGATGCCGTGCCGAGCGGCGACGGCAATGCCTGCCACTGCTGTGGCCGGCGCGGACAGCACCAATGCACACGGGCAAGCCGCCACCAGCACGGCCAGCATGGCCTGCGCATCACGGGTGATGAACCAGGTTGCGGCGGCGATCAGCAGCACCAGGACCATGTAGCGCCCAGCATAACGCTCGAGCAGGCGCGTGATCGGCGGCTTGGCCTGTTCGGCGCGCTGCATCAGCGCGATCACCTTGCCCAAGGTAGAGTCCTCGCCGACGCGGGTCACCTCCACGCGCAGCAGGCCATCGAGGTTGATCGAGCCCCCATGGATATCCATGCCAGGGCTGACTTCCTGCGGGACCGACTCACCGGTGATGGCCGCAGTATCGAGGCTGGCCTGCCCTGCGACGACCCGGCCATCGGCGGGCACACGATCGCCGGCACGCACCTCGACCTGGTCGCCAGGCGCAAGGCTGGCGTTATCGACCTCGCGCACCTGGCCATCGGCACCGATCAGGCGTGCATGGCTGCGTGTCAACTGGCCAAGCGCGGCAATGGCTTCCTGCGCACCCAGCACGCTGCGCTCTTCGAGGATATGGCCGAAGATCATGATGATGGGCAGCAGTGCCGCAGTGGCCAGGTCACCGGTCGCCCACGCACCCAGCATGGCCAGGCCGACAAGCTGGTCGGTGATACCGTGCAGGCTGGGATGCAACAGGCTGTGCCAGGACGCGCGCAAGACCGGGATGGCGACCAGTAGCGAGGCAACGCCCAGGAGCATCTGACTGACCCCTTCCTGGGTTGGCGCCAGCCAGCGCCAGACCAGCCCCAACCCCAGAAGCCCCAGTGCCAGCATTGCCAGGATCAGCTGGCGGCCGGCCGTGCGCCGTTCGGCCTGCGACAGCAAGCCCGAGGTGAGGTGGGTATGGGCGTGATGGTGGTGCCCGTGGCCATGGCAGTGGTGGGTACTCATCGCGAGCAGCTCCAGAAATGAACGTGAACCGGGGCGGGCCGGCAAGGATCGAGTGGGCAAGGCACTGCGCTCATGGCTTTGGCCCCTGCAGGATCATGTGCCCGGCATCATCCTTGTTGACGGTGGTAACCGCGCCTGCACGGGCAAGAATTGCCGGTACGCGCTCCTGGTAGAGGCGTTGCAACAGTTGCGGATCCTGCTGTTGCGTCAAACCGACGATCGTGGCCGTCTCGGCCTGGGCTCGCGCCAGGCGCTCACTGGCCTCGGCCTGGGCCACTTGTACGGTGCGGTCTGCTGCCTGGGTGGCCTGTTGCAGTTGCCGTGCGGCGTCGTTGCGGGCTTTTGCCACCGCCTGCTCGGCCTGCTGGCTGGCGGTGAGCACTGCGTTGAACGCACTGACCGCGGACCAAGGCAAGGAGGACTGGATGTCGACCCGCGCCACTTCGACCCCCAGGCTGGCCCCGGCCGAGCGCAGGCGCGCCAGGCTGGCATTGATGCCCTGCTGGAGGTCGCCGCGTAGTTGTTCGCGGTGCTCGGCCACCTGGGCATCCGTCCCCACCAGTTCAGGGCGCGCCACCAGGATCGCATCCATGTCGCGCGAGGCGCAGATCAGCACCGCGTTACGCTCTACCAGGCGGTCCAGGGCGGCCTCGACATGCGGCCGCTGGCGCGCGAAAGCATACGGGTCAGTCACGGTGTAGAACACCCGCACGTCCAGCTGCACGGCGCCGGCATCGCCGGTCAGGAGAAAGCCGGAGCCTGCCGTGGCGTCGCTGGCCAGGGTGCCGTCCTTGTCGGACTTCTGCGCCAGCTCGGAGCGCAGCAGCACCTCGACCCGACGCTCGGTAACCCGCCCCGCCGAGGGCAACATCACCACCTGCTCGAACGGTTGTGGCCATGCCAGCAGCAAGCCGGCATTCTGGATGCGCGCTTCGGCGCCGAGGCGCAACACCACTGCGCGGCTTTCCGGGCCCACCTGGCGCACATTGCCGAACAGCCAGCCCACTGCCGCCAGCAGGGTCACCGCGTAGAGCACCAGGAAGCCGATGCGCGCGGACTGCAACCACGGGCCGTCGGGTAACCGCGACGACAGCTGTTCAGCGATGGCCATGGTCAGCTCCAGCCGGCAACGCCGGCCCCTCCACCAGCGCACGGAACGGCGCCGCGTCGGTGCGCAACACCAGGCGCGTCGCAGGGTTGATGACCGAGCCCAGGGTATCCAGCGAGCGCAGCAAGGTGTACAGCTCTGGCGCACCTGCGTATGCCTTGCCATAGATGTCCGCCGCCTGTACTTGCGACTGGGCCTGGATCTGCGCGGCCTTCACGTTCGCGTCGGCTTGCAGGATCCTGGCGTCACGCTCGGCGGCCGACTGGATTTCCGCAGCCTTGCGCTTGCCTTCAGCAGTGCGCTCGGTGGCGATGGTTTCGCGCTCGGCACGCATACGGTCGACGGTGGCATCGAGGGTAACCTTGGGCAGGGTCAGGCGCTCGATCCCCACCTGCACCACACGTACCCCATAAGTGCTGAGCAGTTGCTGCTCGATCCGGTCCTGCAGGCGCTGCTCGAAGGCATCGATACGCACCCGGCTGGCGTCGACATTGACCAGGTCTGCCAGTTCGAAGCCGCTGGCCGTGGTTTCCAGTGCCGAACCCAGCAGGGTGCGAAGCTGCCGCGCCGCCTCGTCCGGCTGGTTCTGCACCGCGCGCATGAACAGCTGGATGCGCTGTGGGTCGGGTGCTACCTGCCAGGCGATGTAGGCCTGGACAATGATGCGCAGGCCATCGCGGGTACCGACATCCTGCAGCCCGCTCGAGGTGGTGCGCAGGCGCAGGTCGACCGGTACCGCTGCCTCGAACGGCACCGGCCAGCGCCAGGCCAGGCCAGGCTCCATCAGCACGCGTGAGGGGTTGCCGAAACGCGTGATGACGGTTGCCTCGCCTACCCGCACCTGGACAAAACACGCTGTCGCCGCCATCACCAGGACAAGCAGCAATGCCACGCCAAGGCGTAGCCAGGCCGGCCGGGCAACTTCAGGGCCATGATCATGGTCGTGCTCATGACCGTGGCTATGACTGTGATCATGGCTGTGGTCATGACCGTGGGCAGAATGGGAATTCACTGGTTACGCTCCTGGGTGCGTCCGGATGCAGGTACTGCCGGTGTAGGGTCGACAGGCACAGCGAAGCTGCGCAGGTCCAAGGTCGGTGCCTGGGTTGCCGCCAGGCGGTGGTCGATAATCAGGCTGCTTGCCCCGGCCATCCCCTGGGACAAACGCTCCAGGTACTGCTCCAGCAGAAAAGCCTGGCCAGCGTGCTGCCACGCGGTACGTTCGGCGGCGAATCGCAGCGCGGCGGTGTTGGCCGCGGTTTCGGTTTCGTGCGCCTCGGCAGTGGCCTTGTCGGTCAGCGATGTTGCCGTGAAGCGCGCCTGGTTGAGCGTCTGCATGGCCTGCCCTCGATCGCGGGCGATCAGCGCCTGGGTGGTGATCTGCGCAGCCTGCACGGCATGGTAGGCATGAGCCGCGCCCGCTGGCGGGTGAATCGCCTCCACTGAGGTGGCCAGCAGTTCCACGCCGCTGTCCATCCGGTCCAGGTCGGCCTGCACCGCACGGCCTATGTCCCGGCCGAGCGCCGCACGTTCGGCGCCGAGCAAGCCATCCAGCGACCGTCCAGCGAAATCGTGGACCAGCACGCGGTTGGCAACGCTGCGCAACAGTTGTGCAACGTCGGTGCTGTGGTAGGTTGCCGCGAGGGCCGCCGCGTCACTCATGCCGATACGGTAGATGAAACGCACGTCCATGTTCACGATCTGCAAGCCCTGGCGCCCGCCCTCGGCGCCGGCAATCACCTGTGAGTTCTCGCTCAGGTGGGTGGCATCCCACAGCCGGTTGGCCGCTGCCGGCGCTGGCCCTTCGGCGGCGGCCAAGGTGTCCGCCGCATTGGCCGCGCCGGAGGTGGCCAGCTCATGGATGATGCTGTTGTCTACCTCCAGTACCTTGCCGAAAGGCCAAGGCAGGCCGACATGCAGGCCCGGCTGGTACACCTCCAGCGGCTTGCCAAAACGTTCATGTACGCCGCGATTGTTCATCGGCACTTCGACGATGCCGGTCAACAACCAACCGACCACCGCCACCAGCGCCGCTACCGGCACGAACGCTTTGCGCATGAAGGCAAAGGCCCATACCTGGCGCAAGTCGATACCCAGGCGCTGATGCAATTCGTTCTGCAGCACGGTGAGCGGGCGCGGTGGCCATTGCAGCATGTCGCCGACCAGGCTGCGCGCTACCAGCGCAGGCTCTTCGCCTGGGCGCCAGGGGCGAAACAGCGCCAGCCCTGCCCGCGACAACAGCTCGAGCGCTGCCAGCCCAGGCAGCACACTGATCAAAACCGCCAGGCGCGCCGGCCACAGGCGTTCGCCGTCGATAAAGGCCAGGCAGCCAATGGTCACTACCTGCACGGCGATGACCAGCCGTATCATCGCCGCGAGTGCCCTGGCCTCGGGCCAGGTCGCTGCGCTTTCGCTCATCAGGTGGCGCTCGGCCACAACCAGGCAGAACGCGAACACGGCCAGGATGCCGATCGCCACCCAGGTCACCTGGCCGGCAACCAGCGGTACAGGCAAATCGAGGCGCCAGGCATTGTTGACCAGCAGCAGCGCCAGCCCTGCCAGGCCAACAAGCCAAGGCGTCTCTGCGCCAAGCTTGTGCAATTGCTGCCGGCACGCTTCGCCAACCTGCGCACACCAGCGATCGAAACGGCTGAGCGATTGCGACTCGGCCGTTTCCACCGCAGCGCTGCGCCAGAACGCCAGCTGCGATGGCGTCTCGCCCAGCAGGGTTGCGCGCCAGCTGGCCACCCGCCAGACAGATTGCGCAGCCGCAGCCAACAGCAACAGCGCAGCGGCATTGACGGCGAGCAGGACCAACCAATGGGAGTCCGGGCTGAATACCCCGACCAGGCCCTGTAGCATCATCAGCAGCGTGGCGATTGCCAGTGCCAGATAGGTCAACTGCACCAGTTTGCGCGCGTGCGCCGGCGCGCGCTGGAAACGGGGGAACCCATCGAGGGCAGTGGCCTCGGTGTCTAGATCGACGCTCATGAACACTCCTGAAAATACCGGCCACCGCGAGTCAGCTCCGGGGAGACCGGTAACAATTTGCAACAGCTCCGTAACGTTATAACAAAGGATGTAAAAAATCTGTTTAACGTTGAGGGCTACTGCTGCTGAACGAGCAGGATATTCGGTGGACTGGAGCAGACATGCCAAGCGAGCACGCCGGGCAACGGGTGCTCAAGCTCGGCGCACTGGCCGAGACCTTTGAGTGTCACCGGGTGAGCAGGCAATGTGCGAAGCGAGGGATATACGTTGGTTGAGGGTCAATCAGCGCAACCGGAAGGCTGACCTCGGGTGGGCTTCCAGCGGCAAGTCATCTTTGGCAGTTCGACTCTGCTGACTATCAGAATTGTCTGATTAAGCGTATGGCGGGTCTCGGCGTAACTTGGCGCATCCATTTACCGAGCATGCACCATGCGAGACTCAAGGCAAACTTATGACCAAGCAAGCAAGCAAGCAAGCAAGCAAGCAAGCAAGCAAGCAAGCAAGCATTGTAATGGCTGGAATATAGTTATATCAAGTATATTCTTCACTATTTCTGCGTGCACTTCATTATCCCATGGCACCTTAAACGAAACATTTAGCGAGGCAGAGAGCACCCGTTTAAACGAGGCTTACCATCGTTTAACGACCGAGCACCCCGAATTTAACTGGAAATTCGTTGAGGGGCTTAACAAATGATTAGACCTTTCACATCGTTGGCAGCGTATATTTTTATCGCTGCACCTTCGCTTTCGTTTGCAGCTTGTGAATTCTACGATGGCCACTCACAAAAACAGATAAATATAAGTATACCTTCAACGCTGTCCATCCCCAGAGACGCAGCAGTCAATACCGTGATTTACGAATCCCCGGCCAAAACCTTTAATGGCGCCGCATCGTACAAATGCTCAACTACATTCACGGTTGGAGTCAAAAACAACGTGGGAACGGACTCAACGTCAACTTATTTTCCAATAGGGAGCACCGGGCTTTCGTGGCAGTGGATTTATCAGGGCACTGCCTTTAATGGGGTTGGCGGCGGGAAAACTCAACAACCTGGCGGATACGGATTCAATACCACTACACACGCCCTACGCATAGTTAAAACTGGAGATATTTCACCAGGCGCAGCCATACCGACTGGGACCCTAGGGTATGTACAAATAGAATCGGCGAGTTTAAGACCTTTAGCCATGACAATAAACAACGGCGCATCCATCATACTTCAGTCGTGCGAAACCCCAACCATTGCCGTTGAAATGGGCGAGCACAACCTTAGCGTATTTTCAAGAAGCGGAAATGCCACACCACCAAAAGCGTTCAATATCAAACTAAACAACTGCCCGAGCGGAATCAAGCAAGTGAGCTATAGCTTGTCTGCCACGTCAGGCTCCCCTGCAGTGGACGGCACCCACGGCATTATCAAATTAAACACAAGCTCAACAGCAAAAGGCATAGCACTGCAATTGCTTGACGGCAATCAGACCCCCATACAACTCGACAAAACCTATGTCTTCAATGAATACTCAACAGCCGGTGGAAATTTCTCCATCCCCCTGAGTGCCAAGTATGTTCGCACCCTGCCGAATGGAGAGGCTGGCCAATACGATGAGGGAATGAGCGCGGGCTCCGCCAACAGCGAAGTGACCTTCGTTATGAGCTATTTGTGACTACTGGCTGGGCGTGACGGCTTCCCGATAGCGGTGACGTCTGTGCGCTTTACGTTTAGCCACTTCCCTGCCCCTTGGCAGTGAGCAGGTGAATGTGTCCTATCCCGGCCAGATCGTATCGTTGTCGCCGGCATCGCTCATGTGCTTTGTGGAGATTGCCGCTGTGCTGGCTGTCGTTCCCGACAAGCAATGCGCCCCGCCACCCCGGCGGTCGGGATAGCTATCACATGCCGATCGCCATGACGCATTACGAGGAGTACTGCGAGCTTGAACGCGCTTCCAGATTTCACTGGCTGGCCTTGGCGACAGGGCCAGACGGAAACCAATGTGGGTCGTAACGAATTGGCCCAGCAACTCGTTGCTGGGCCAAAAGAGTGAGTTAAAGCAATGCAGTGGACAGCATACCCAACGCCCCCAGAACGAAGCCGATAAGTGCTCCCCGCCCTGGCGTCTCATGGAACAGAAACCACACAACTACGGGCTCGAGAAGCAACAAAGAGGTGACTGATACTACGGTGACAATCCAGATATCACCGACTGCAACGTATCCAAGCCAGTACGCCGCCAGTAGACAAATCCCTGCAAAACACATCAGTGCCAAGGGGAAACCGATAGCTCCCCACGAAGCACTTCCTGTCTGAGCAAGTTTAGCGACTACCACCTCACTGTAGATTGCACAGAACTCACCGACCACCATCAATCCTAGAGCAGAAACTCCGAGTAGTTCTTTGGACATATCAAAAACTCCTTCGTATTCAGGGCAATATTTTTCCGTTCCCAGCTGGCAATGCCGCTGACCAGGAGCTCGCTGCAGAAATACGAAGCAGCCTTGAATAGGCCTGAATTACCGAAATACTGTTCCATGCTCATGTCCTTCGAAGGAGGTGAGTCTCAGCGTCGCACCAAGACACCGTGCTGATAATACGGCCCCTGAACCGTTCTGGACAGCCAGCAATGCGCCAGCCTGACGCTAACTGCCCGATGCCCTGCTTCCCATCGCGGGCTGTAACGGCGTGTGATCTGTGAGACGTGGCCGCTGAAACCGAAGCGCCTAGAGGGATGCGCTGAAACGCGGAAACGGGGCGCTCAATACCCCGATGCATTTCGAAGCAGTCAAAAAAATTGAATCAACTAATTGCCTGCTCGGTCAGGATTTATGAACGCAGTAAATCTGACGAGGTAACAGAAATGACTATCGAAGCAGAGACACTCGCTCAACTTACCGAAGCGCTCCAAGAGTGCGGTATGTACCTGGTTTCAGAGGTCGCATTTACCAGAGCGCCGTACCGACATAACCACCGCTGGATTTGTATCGTACAGTGACAAATCATATTGCCGGCGGCTCAGACTAGGCCTCTACCGCCGGCTCCTCTGCTTCCTCATCCCAGATTCGGCATGCCCCCGTTTCTTTGCCATCCAACATATCGACCGCATTGGTTGGCGCCAGGCCACCTTGCACGGTGGGTTTGGCTACACGCGCCTGGCTCACGCAGGCCGACTTCTTCGATCACCGGCTTGCGCCCTGGCGAGGAAATGGGCCTGCAATGGCAGGAGGTCAATCTCGGGGAGCGCACAGCAACAATCCAGCGCATCATCGTTGATCGCCAGCCTGCAGACAGGATGAAGACAAAGTAGCACCGGGTGGTGTTGCTGAACAATCGAGCGCTCAACGCCTTAAGACAGGCCCAGCGCCTGGCCGACTTGAGGCGGATGGATGGCTTCAAAGTTGGCCTACCCTTCAAGCCCATTTGTACCCAGCCGAGCAAAGGTAGGCTGTCGATCAACGAACCAAGTGTTACAATCCGCCCCTTCAAATCAGCGCTCAAGGCGCTGGACCGTGAACGCCGGCAGTACGGCACCCGCCACACCTACGCAACCATGAGCCTGATGGCTGGGATGGACCCTGCGTTCATTGCGAACCAGCTCGGCCATAGCGTCGAGATGTTGCTCTCTACCCACGCGAAATGGATCAGCTCCTCCGACGCCGCATCTGCACTATAGCGCCTTCTCGTTAACCTACTATTTGCAAGTTTATGTTTTCACAAACCACACGATTACGGCCGAGAGACTTGGCTCGGTAAAGAAATTGATCTGCCTTTTCAAAGGTGGCTGCCACTGACTCACCCGTTCTCCAGAGAGCGACGCCTAGCGATATTGTTAGATGGCCAACAGTTTCGAACTGCGCCGATGCTACAACTGCTCGTAGTCTTTCCGCAACCTCCGATGCAACCGAGGCCGTGCTATTTGGCAGTAACAATACGAATTCTTCACCCCCTATTCGACAGGCCAAATCACCTGGCCGCGAAGCTTGCTTCATTAACTGGGCCACCTCACGTAGAGTTTCATCGCCAACTCCGTGGCCATAAGTATCGTTGACTGCCTTGAAGTGATCTATGTCTACGGAGATCACTGCGAATGACTTAAGGCTTTCTTGCCATAAACCTATCGCTTCATCCATTCCCCTACGATTAGTTAGGCCGGTCAAGGGATCGCTTTGAGCTTCAAGATTAAGCCTGCCGATCTTTTCCTGAAGGAGATTGGCGGCCAAGAGCAAAGCACGACGAATCTGCCAGCTTTCAATATAATCGGTTGGTATCGCTGCGATGCGTTCGTAACATTCTGGAGCGTCCAGACGCTTAGCGTTCTCAGCCAAGCGTGAAAGGGGAACAGAAATCTTCCGCCCTATCCACCAGACCATTAGAAGGCCAAAGAGACCCAGTGGCGCAACACCTTTTGCTACTCTCTTCGCTGTGCTCTCCAAGCTCGCCTGTATACTTGCGAGCGGCTGCTGAGACACTACCCCCCAGTTGCTACTAGGGATTCTGGCATATCCCGCCAGCACTTCATTGCCATTTTCATTGAGCGCCTGGATCGATCCGTTGCTGTGCGCTAGCGCGGCATCGACAAGACGGCTACCAATCAAGACTTCTCCAATCCTCTTCGGATCGGGGTGGTACAGTATTCGGCGCTGGCTATCAACGAGAAAAATATATGCCCCATCTTCGCGTACGTTCAGATCCATTAGCGCTTGGATAGTATTCTTTTGCTCGAGTCTAATGCTTCCGCCCACCAAACCGAGATATTGCATATCAGGACCGAAAACGGGATGTGAAACGAACACTACCAGATGGCCAGCCAATGACTGGAAGGCATCGCTAATCATGGGTTCCCGCTTCGACAAAGGCAATCGATCTTGAAGCAGCTGCCCGTTCAGCCGCATGCTGCCGGGAGCGGAGACGATGACTTTTCCTTCGGCATCGGCAATGAGCACCGAGTTGAAGCTATGGTCTTGGCTGAGAAGACGATGCGCCTCTTTTGTTAACGCGCGTTGGTGCGTGAAATTCTCTCCAATCGAGGTAGCTGCGTAACGCAATCGGTCGAGGTCTGAGGCTAATACCCCTTGCAGACTATCAGCGACCCGAGCGGCGTAGGCCTCATTGGATTGAAGAGCGTTTTCAATCAGTTCAGCTCTCTGCGTCGAGAGCATTACCCAGAATGTGTTAGCTAGCGTTGAGAAAGCTGCGATGAGGGCGAACCCCAGCAGGAAGACGCGTAGATTGAGCTTGGGGCGTGGCCGAGTAGGCATTGGAGGTGTCCGGATGCTGAAGGCATGCGGTTTGGTGAAGCGGCGTCGCCATTGGGCTAAACACGCTTTCCTTGCGCCTGATGGCGTATCCGGTGGGGCCCCTACGTCAAACCACAGAAGGTTTCGAGCCGATGATCTCACATTTTTTCGTTGGCCACTATTATGACATCATCTGCTGTATGCGCATCTGCTTTAGACGTCGGGCGCATCGAGCGACTCAAGCCGCCACTTCAGCCTCAATCAACGCCACAGCCTATACCTGCTGCACCCGCGTACGCGGTGCAGACCGGGACGTTGTCGACCTTGACGATCAATGCGGTATTCACAGCCGAAGCCGGGCCGGCCTGGGCAGCAATTTGATGGGAATGGCAGGTTGTCCGTCTTGATGACGATCGCCTGGGCGCGCATCGACTTGGCTGAATGCACGCAGGACAGGATCGCCCTATGATTCGGTGAGTCCACGCCTGATAATGCCTCGGATATCAATATTCAAGGCAGGGCCAATAATGGACTACCGCGCAACTCGCTACGCCCTATTTGCCATTCCCTTCTTCGTAATGTGCCAGCCAGTACAAGCATCGACGTGGCAAATTTGCCGTATGGAGCTACATATCACTGATGTGTTGAAGCTTCCCTATCCAAAGCTACAGGCCCAGGTCGTTAAGGTAAGCCAGGCTTCGACCACGGCAGAATGCCCGGAAAAGGGGGCGACTATCACATTCGTACCGGAAACTGCTGATTACCAAGGCACGCTCCCACGCGGACAGTGGCCCCAAAAAGGCCAGTTGATGCACATCAACTACCGATATCTGGATGGGACGTGCAAAGGCGATGGCCATCCCCATGAGTGCCGTATTGAACACTACCCCTTAGCGGGTACCTGGTAAGCGGCCGACGAATGCATGTTCGCTACACGCAGGTCGAAGAACTTGCGGCGAGCATGGGCCAAGAGGTGGCTGACGATGCCTGCGTACTTTCGACGCGCGACCTCATCGAGGGGATGGTCATGTCACCAGGCGATATCCCCGCATCGACTCCAGACATGTTCGAGTTCTTGATGGCGGCAGTTGTGAACTTTCGCGGCCGCTTCGAGTACATGGCACGGAAGGCTGGTTAGTGAATGCACCTAGGGTGCGATATGGATCTTGGTGGCATCGAGAGGGCACCTTCGGGTGCTTTTCTTTTTGCCGGCGCCACTCAGCTTTGCGCTGAAACGACGCGATGATTGCCCTCATCAACAAGGAGGGCACGCATGAAGCGTTTGGCATTGGTGGCCCTGGACGGGATCGTCCTGGTTGGTGAAAGTCAGAAGGTACTGGCAGTAACCGAAAGTCCCAGGTCGTGGTGGCCACGACTCATGACGATATAAGTGTCCTCACCTACCCTTCACCGTCAGTGAAACGCAATGCGATGGTGAAGCTGTCAATCATCCTGCGCTCAGCGGTACTGGACGGGCTGATGACGAGGAACCCAGCTGAGGCCATACAGCTGCCAGCACGATTGAGGAAAGAGGTCGATCCCTTCACCTTGGAACAGGCGAATCTGATCATTGCCGAGCTGTACAAGCACCCTCATTGGCCGGGTCAGATCTATGCAGCGTTCTCCGAATTCATGTATTTCACAGGCCTACGCTTGTCCGAAGGCCTGGCATTGACATGGGATGCGGTCGATACGACCAAGAAGACAGCCCACGTGCGGCGAACGATCACGCTCGGGGTAGATGAGGAAAGGACGAAGACAGGAAAGGATAGGTTTGTGTTGCTCAACGACAGGGCCTTGCACGCCTTGGAGTTTGCCAAGCAGTACGCAGAGCGACGCAGGCCGGGCAAAGGGCATTTCACCGAATCGCCGTTCGTCTTCCCGCCTGGAAAGAATGGGGAGTACGTCAAGCAGACGTCGGACCTGCACCATCAGTGGCGCCTGTCCTCAAAGGTTTGGGGATCAAATACCGCACCCCGTATAACTGCCGCCACACCTATGCGACAATATGCTTAATGTCTGGTCTCAACCCCGCATTTATCGCCCAACAGCTCGGGCATAGCGTGCAGATGCTCTTATCGACTTATGCGCGCTGGATTCACTCGTCCAACGACTGGCAGGAGCTGGAAAAGCTCCAGATTGGTCCGGAACTGGTCCGCAGCTGCGAAGAAGCCACGTAAGTTATTGATAGGTAAGCTCCTTGATCTCCACCGCTAACATCACCATGCAGTTCGGCTCCAAGCCGCTGTTCGAAAACGTTTCCGTCAAATTCAACAACGGCAACCGCTACGGCCTGATCGGCGCCAACGGTTGCGGCAAGTCGACCTTCATGAAGATCCTCGGCGGTGACCTGGAGCCGTCCGCCGGCCAGGTCATGCTCGAGCCGAACACGCGCCTGGGCAAGCTGCGCCAGGACCAGTTCGCCTACGAGGAATTCACCGTGATCGACACGGTGATCATGGGCCATGCCCAGCTGTGGAAGGTCAAGGCCGAACGCGACCGCATCTATTCGCTGCCGGAAATGACCGAGGAAGACGGCATGGCCGTCGCCGAGCTGGAAACCGAGTTCGCCGAAATGGACGGCTACACCGCCGAATCACGCGCTGGTGAACTGCTGCTGGGCCTGGGTATTCCGCTGGAGCAGCACTTCGGCCCGATGAGCGAAGTGGCCCCTGGCTGGAAGCTGCGAGTACTGCTGGCCCAGGCACTGTTCTCGGACCCGGACGTGCTGCTGCTCGACGAACCGACCAACCACCTGGACATCAACACCATCCGCTGGCTGGAAAACATCCTCACCGCGCGTAACAGCACCATGGTGATCATTTCCCACGACCGGCACTTCCTCAACAGTGTCTGCACCCACATGGCCGACCTGGACTACGGCGAGCTGCGCCTGTTCCCGGGCAACTACGACGAGTACATGACCGCCGCTACCCAGGCGCGCGAGCAACTGCTGGCCGACAACGCCAAGAAAAAGGCGCAGATCGCCGAGCTGCAGACCTTCGTCAGCCGCTTCTCGGCCAACGCCTCCAAGGCCAAGCAGGCCACCTCGCGGGCCAAGCAGATCGACAAGATCCAGCTGGCCGAGGTCAAGCCATCCAGCCGGGTGAGCCCGTTCATCCGCTTCGAGCAGACCAAGAAGCTGCACCGCCAGGCGGTGACCGTCGAGAAAATGTCCAAGGCGTTCGACGACAAGGTGCTGTTCAAGGACCTGGGCTTCACCATCGAAGCCGGCGAGCGCGTGGCGATCATCGGCCCCAACGGTATCGGCAAGACCACCCTGCTGCGCACCCTGGTCGGTGAAATGACCCCGGACAAGGGCGAAGTGAAGTGGACCGATAGCGCCGAAGTGGGCTACTACGCCCAGGACCACGCTCACGACTTCGAAGAAGACATGACCCTGTTCGACTGGATGGGCCAGTGGACTTCCGGCGAGCAGGTGATCCGCGGCACCCTCGGGCGCATGCTGTTCTCCAACGACGAGATCCTCAAGTCGGTGAAGGTGATCTCCGGTGGTGAGCAAGGCCGCATGCTGTTCGGCAAGCTGATCCTGCAGAAGCCGAACGTGCTGGTCATGGACGAGCCGACCAACCACCTGGACATGGAATCGATCGAGGCGCTGAACCTGGCGCTGGAAAACTACCCGGGCACCCTGCTGTTCGTCAGCCACGACCGGGAGTTCGTATCGTCGCTGGCCACCCGCATCATCGAGCTTTCGGCCGATGGCGTAGTGGACTTCAGCGGCACCTACGACGATTACCTGCGTAGCCAGGGTGTGCTGGTCTGATTGAAGGCTCAGGCCCGGCCATTTACGTGGCCGGGCCGGCCTCTTCCCGCTCCCACAAGGCGCCTGCAGGCCCTGTGTGAGCGGTTTACCCGCGAACCATCCGCCACCGATGCCACAAGCGGGCACTCCAGACGAATAATTCGTTAGCCTGCTTTCTTTTCCTTTGCGCAACGGCCATGATGGGACCACGCCCAACCGCCCGCCCGCGAACGAGCCCATGACCGCGCAACAACCTGCCGCCGGCATCACCCTGCAGATCCTGTCGATCGTCTTCTACACCTTCATTGCCTTTCTGTGCATCGGCCTGCCGATCGCCGTGCTGCCCAGCCATGTGCATGATCAGCTGGGCTACGGCGCCATCGTCGCCGGTGCGACCATCGGCCTGCAGTACCTGGCCACCCTGCTCAGCCGCCCGTTTGCCGGGCGCGTGGCGGACAGCCTGGGCGGTAAACGCGCCATTCGCTTCGGCCTGCTGGGGATTGCAGGCTGCGGGATACTGACCTGGCTGTCGGCCCTGACCCTGGCCCTACCGCCGCTGAGCCTGGCACTGTTGCTCGGCGGGCGCGTGCTGTTGGGTATCGCCCAAGGGCTGATCGGCGTGGCCACGTTGAGTTGGGGCATCAGCCAGGTCGGCCCCGAGCACACCGCGCGAGTTATTTCCTGGAACGGTATTGCCTCCTATGGCGCCATCGCGCTTGGCGCGCCCTTGGGCGTGCTGGCGGTGGATGGGCTGGGCTTCAGCGTACTGGGGCCAGTGCTGCTGGCGCTGGCACTGTCGGCGCTGCTGGTACTGCGCAAGCGCGCGGACGTGGTCGTGGCACGCGGCGAGCGCCTACCGTTCTGGTCGGCCTTTGCACGGGTCGCGCCGTGCGGCCTGGGCCTGACCCTGGCCTCGATCGGCTACGGCACCCTGACTACCTTCGTCACCCTGTACTACCTGGAGCGTGGCTGGCTCGGCGCAGCCTGGTGCCTGACTGCCTTTGGCACCTGTTTCATCATTTCGCGGCTGCTGTTCGTCAACGCTGTCAACCGGTTTGGCGGCTACAACGTCGCCATGGCCTGCATGGCCACCGAAGTGCTCGGCCTGGGCCTGCTGTGGTTGGCAGCCTCGCCGCCATGGGCGCTGGTTGGTGCCGGGCTGACCGGGTTCGGCCTGTCGTTGGTGTACCCTGCGCTGGGGGTGGAGGCGATCAGGCAGGTGCCTGCCAGCAGCCGCGGCGCCGGGCTGGGTGCGTACGCGGTGTTCTTCGATATGGCCCTGGCCATCGCCGGGCCGCTGATGGGAGCAGTTGCCGTGCACCTGGGCTATGCCTTGGTCTTCGCAGTGGCGGCCCTGCTGGCCCTGGCCGGCGTCGGCCTAACGCTGTGGCTGGCGCGGCATGCTGGCCGCGGCTGAGCGCTCGGCCGGCTGTGGCGCGCCCAGCGCCTGGCTGAAGAACGCCGCTGTCTCGCGTTGCAGCGAATGGTGGATATCGCGGCGGTCCACGCCTTCGGCGTCCTTGCACAGCGTCGGCATGCGCGCGTATTGCTCGCTGTCGCAATGGGCCATGAACACAAAATGCCCGGCACCGGCCAGCAGGCGGTAGTCCGGGGTCAGCGGCAGCTTGCGGGCCAAGGCTTCGGCATTACGATCCACCGCCACCAGCTGGTCGCTGTCACCGCTGTAGATCAACACCGGCAAGCGCACCCCGGCCAGGGTATGGCGGTCGAACAACAAGCTCAGCGGTGCCATCAGCATCACCGCGCCCACCCGTTGGTCGGCCATGGGCGCCAGCTCGCTGCGGTCGGCAATCAATACCCCGTGCGTCCTGCAGGCGTCGGCATCGTTCGGCCGTTCCAGGCAATACTGGCGCAGGCGATCGAGGTCAGGGCGCGCACCGGAAACAATCAAGGCGGTTTCGCCGCCGGCCGAATAGCCGATCAAGCCGACCTTGCCATCGTTCAGGTAAGGCCCCAACAAGGCATCATCGCGGGCCGCGGTGATCGCCGCACTGACTTGCAGCGGCCGGCCATACAGGTTGCTCAGGGTACCCAGGCGGCTGTGATCGCGGGCGTTGTCTCCCGGGTGCACCACAGCTACCACCACGAACCCTCGACGCGCCAGCGAGGTGGCCAGGTAGTGCAAGGCCAGCGGGCTGCCGGTATTGCCATGCGACAGCACCAGCAAGGGGAACTGGCCCAACGCTACCGGCGCTTCTTCAGCCACCTCGATCGGGTAGCCGTCCATGCGGCTGCTGCGGGTTTTGCCAACAGCCGGATAGAACGCCAGCGCCTGCATGGGCTGGCCATCGACCGGGTCGGCCAGGCTCATGTGGTGCAGGCCGGCAACCCAAGGCGCAGCCTCGGCATGGGTAAGCAGGCCGGCGAACAGGGCCAGGGCCAGCACGCAACGTGAAAGGGTCATCGGCCAGCGGTTCCTTGCGGGGCGAAGCGATGATCCAGCATAGAACCGGGCTGGCCAGTGGCGGATGAAACCTGGATGAAACCGCCGTCATGCAGAACCCGCTCGCGCATTGTGCATTTGCGCTTTTTATCGAACCCATGGCATAGATGCTGGTCGACGTCTTCATGTGCCCATTTCGCGCCATTCAAGGAGATTCATGCATGAGCAAGCCCGCCTATGTGCCGCCCAAGGTCTGGCGCAACGATGCGGCGTCCGGCGGCCAGTTCGCCAGCATCAACCGCCCGGTTGCCGGCCCGACGCATGACAAGGACCTGCCCGTGGGCAAGCACCCGCTGCAGCTGTACTCGCTGGCCACACCCAACGGCGTAAAGGTCACCATCGCCCTGGAAGAGCTGCTCGCCCTGGGCCACCAGGGGGCCGAATATGACGCCTGGCTGATCCGCATCGGCGAGGGCGAGCAATTTTCCAGCGGCTTCGTCCAGGTCAACCCCAACTCGAAGATCCCCGCATTGCTCGACCGCAGCGTCGAGCCGCCGGTGCGGGTGTTCGAGTCGGGCTCGATCCTGCTGTACCTGGCAGAAAAATTCGGTGCCCTGCTGCCCGAGGCGCCGGCGGCCCGCACCGAAAGCCTGAACTGGCTGTTCTGGCAGATGGGCGCGGCACCTTACCTGGGCGGTGGCTTTGGCCACTTCTATGTCTATGCGCCGGAAAAGTTCGAGTACGCGATCAACCGCTTCACCATGGAAGCCAAGCGCCAGCTGGATGTGCTCAATCGGCGCCTGGGGGAAAGCCGCTACCTGGGCGGCGAGCAATACAGCATCGCCGATATTGCCGTGTGGCCATGGTATGGCCAGTTGGTGCGCGGCAACCTGTATGGCGCGGCGCAGTTCCTGGCGGTGGACGAATACCCGCATGTACAGCGCTGGGCCGAGGAAATTGCCCTGCGCCCGGCAGTACAGCGCGGAACCCGGGTGAACCGCATCTGGGGCGATGAAAGCAGCCAGGTAGCAGAACGACACGCGGCGTCCGACCTGGACTGACAGGCACTCGGGGCCGCTACGCGGCCCCGTCAATGCCCGCCTGCACAAAACCATTTGCCCGCGCGCAAACCTGCGCCCGCCAGGCCCTTCTTGTACACTCCTCGCATTAGCCCCCACCTGCACATTTTTTGGTGAAAGCATGATCGAGGTAACCGAGGTTTCCATTGCCGAGCTGCGCGACGCACTCGAGTCGGGCCGCACGACGGCGGTCGAGCTGGTCAAGGCCTACCTGGCGCGTATCGACGCCTATGACGGTGCCGGCACCGCCACCGCCCTGAACGCCGTGGTAGTGCGCAACCCGCAGGCGCTGGCCGAGGCCGAGGCCTCCGACGCCCGCCGCAGCAAAGGCCAGCTGCTGAGCCCGCTGGATGGTATCCCCTACACCGCCAAGGACAGCTACCTGGTCAAAGGCCTGACCGCTGCTTCCGGCAGCCCGGCGTTCAAGGACCTGGTGGCGCAGCGTGATGCCTTCACCATCGAGCGCCTGCGCGCCGCCGGCGCCATCTGCCTGGGCAAGACCAACATGCCGCCAATGGCCAACGGTGGCATGCAGCGCGGGGTGTACGGCCGCGCCGAAAGCCCTTACAACGCCAATTACCTGACCGCTCCGTTCGCCTCGGGTTCGTCCAATGGTGCCGGCACTGCCACGGCAGCCAGCTTCAGCGCCTTCGGCCTGGCCGAGGAGACCTGGTCCAGCGGCCGTGGCCCGGCGTCCAATAACGGCTTGTGCGCCTACACCCCGTCGCGCGGGGTGATCTCGGTGCGCGGTAACTGGCCGCTGACGCCGACCATGGACGTGGTGGTGCCGTACGCCCGCACCATGGCCGACCTGCTGGAAATCCTCGACGTGGTGGTCGCCGACGACGCCGACACGCGCGGCGACCTGTGGCGCCTGCAACCCTGGGTGCCGATCCCGGCAGCGTCCCAGGTGCGCCCCGCCAGCTACCTCGACCTGGCCGTGGATGCCAGCGCGCTCAAGGGCAAGCGCTTTGGCGTGCCGCGCATGTACATCAATGCCGACCCCGAGGCTGGCACATCCGAAAAACCTGGCATTGGCGGCCCGACCGGCCAGCGCATCAACACCCGCGCCAGCGTGATCGACCTGTGGCAACAGGCACGCCAGGCGCTCGAAGCGGCCGGCGCCGAAGTACTGGAAGTGGACTTCCCGTTGGTGTCCAACTGCGAGGGCGACCGCCCGGGCGCGCCGACCGTGTACAACCGCGGTATCGTCAGCAAGGCGTTCCTGCATGACGAACTGTGGGAACTGTCCGGCTGGGCATTCGACGACTTCCTGCGCGCCAATGACGACCCCAAGCTCAACCGCCTGGCCGATGTCGATGGCGCGCTGATCTTCCCCCACGACCCGGGCACCCTGCCCAACCGTGAGGACGACCTGGCCGCCGGCATGGACGAATACGTCAACATGGCCAAGCGCGGCCTGAAGACCTGGGACCAGATCGAGACCCTGCCCGACGGCCTGCGCGGCCTGGAGCAGACCCGCAAGATCGACCTGGAAGACTGGATGGACAACCTCGGCCTGGACGCAGTGCTGTTCCCCACCGTGGCCGATGTGGGCCCGGCCGATGCCGACGTCAATCCGGTGTCGGCCGACATCGCCTGGAGCAACGGTATCTGGGTGGCCAATGGCAACCTGGCAATCCGTCACCTGGGCGTGCCCACCGTGACCGTGCCGATGGGCGTGATGGCCGATATCGGCATGCCGGTGGGGCTGACCTTCGCTGGTCGGGCTTACAGCGACAACGCCCTGCTCAGCTTCGGTGCAGCCTTCGAGGCGACCGGGTCGCGCCGGATGATCCCGCCGCGCACGCCGCCGTTGGGTTAAGCAACAGCAGGCCGCCTGGCGGCCCACTTGCGGGTTCACCCCGCGAGTGGAGCTTGAAAAATGCAAATCGCAAAATTCAACGTTACGTGTAAAAATACACAAAACGTTGACTTTGCGGTTTACCATGTGCCTGACACCCGAAGCAGAACGCCAGCTCACCCTCACCGTGCTCAAGGCTGCCATCCAGGCCATGGGCAGCGTTGCCCCAGGCAACCTGGAAATCCTCCTGCACGACCTCGATCACCCGGAACACTCCGTGGTGGCGATCATCAACGGCCACCTTTCCGGGCGCAGCGTCGGCAGCCCGATCCTCGCCGCCCCGGAGCAGGACCAGGGCTTCAAGGCGCTGATGCAAGCCTCGGCCGACCAGCAAGGCTGCGCGCCGGTGGTCGTCCCCGATTACCCCACCAGCCTTAAAGGCCGCACCTTGCGCAGCGCCACGGCGATCTTCCGTGACAGCACCGGCCACCCCTTCGCCAGCCTTTGTGTCAACAGCGATGTGACCGGCCTGGACGCCGCCATGAGCTTCCTCCAGCAGTTGCAGCCATCAGCAACGGCTCCCACCGTCAACGAGCCCGCCGACATGGAGCTGCTGATGAGCGAAATCATCCAGGCCTCGCTGCAGCGCAGCGGCCAGGGGCGGATGAACAAGCAGGCCAAGGTCGAAGCCGTGCGGGTAATGCAGGAACGCGGCCTGTTCATCGTCAAAGGCGGGGTGGAAAAGGCCGCCAATGCCTTGGGGGTGACCCGCTACACCATTTACAACTACCTCGAGCAACTGCGCGGAGCCAGCCAATGACCTTGCATATCCCTACCCCCCTGATCGAATCCCGCCCGCTGTCGCTGGCAGCCGGGAGCAACATCTGGCTCAAGCTCGACGCCCTGCAGCCCTGCGGTTCGTTCAAGTTGCGCGGTGTCGGCCATGCCTGCGAGGTGCAGCATGCCCGTGGCGCGCGGCATTTCGTGTCCTCCTCGGGTGGCAATGCAGGCCTGGCGGTCGCTTATGCCGGGCGCAAGCTGGGCGTGCCGGTAACCGTGGTGGTGCCGGAGACCACCACCGAACGGGCCAAGGAGCTGCTACGCCTGGAAAGCGCCAAGGTGGTGGTACACGGTAGCTCCTGGCAGGAGGCCAACACCCTGGCGCAAACGCTGGTCGGCCAGGGTGATGCTTTCATCCACCCGTTCGACGACCCACTGCTGTGGGCTGGCCATGCCAGCCTGGTGGACGAGGTTGCCGAGGCCGGCCTGAAGCCGGATGCCGTGGTGCTGTCGGTGGGCGGTGGTGGCCTGCTTTGCGGGGTGGTCGAGGGGCTGCAACGTAACGGCTGGGGCGATGTGCCGGTGCTGGCAGTGGAAACCACAGGCGCGGCGTCGCTGCATGCGGCCTTGCAGGCAGGGCACCCGGTCGAGCTGGAGCGTATCGATTCGGTAGCCACGTCCCTGGGGGCCAAGCGCGTCGCCGACCAGGCACTGACCTGCGCCAGCCAGCACCCGGTGCATAGTCATGTGGTCAGTGACCGTGCCGCACTCGAAGCCTGCGAGCGGTTCCTGCTCGATCATCGTGTACTGGTAGAGCCGGCCTGCGGTGCCGCGCTGGCATTGGCCTATGACGCGGTCGCGCTGGCCGGCTACGGTAACGTGCTGGTGGTGGTGTGTGGCGGGGCCACCGCTACCCTGGCGCAGATCCACGCCTGGCTGGCCGCGGCCGAATGAAGCGCGGGCGTGGCGAAGTCAACCTTCGCCGCGCCGACGCGAACCGCCGTGGCTGTGTTGCCCACCCACACGCGCCTTTTCCGCACGGTCCTGTTTCAGGTCCTTGCCAGACCCACCCTTGCGCCCTGCGTCATGGACCCGTTGTGGGTCATCGGCAAAGCCGTGGCCGTTGTCGTGATGCTTGGTCATGCTATGTCTCCCTGAGGCAAAGAATGCCCAATATTGGAGATCAGCGCAGGACCGATGATTGCCTTGCCCTGACCAATGGCTCAGGGCAACCAGCAAGGTCATGGATAATGACCAGGACGGTCACATGAGCCTGTTCTACTGAGCCCGCCACAACCGTAAAAGCCACTGCAACGTCAGCAACCCTGACGAAATGCATATCCCACCCTTTCGGTCTGCGGCAAGTGAAGGCACAATGCGTGTCCTTTTTTTGGCCGGCCTGGCCGGGGGCCTTTAAATGATCAAGACGCCGTACTACCTCATCGATAAAACCAAGCTGCTGGGCAACATGGAGAAGATCGCCTACGTGCGCGAACACTCCGGTGCCAAGGCCCTGCTCGCCCTCAAGTGCTTTGCCACCTGGTCGGTCTTCGACCTGATGCAACAGTACATGGACGGCACCACCTCCTCCTCGCTGTACGAGCTCAAGCTCGGCCGCCAGAAGTTCGCCGGCGAGACCCACGCCTACAGCGTGGCCTGGGCCGACGACGAGGTCGAGGAAATGCTCGAGAACTGCGACAAGATCATCTTCAACTCGATCGGCCAGCTGCAGCGCTTCGCCGAACAGTCCGAAGGCAAGGTCCGCGGCCTGCGTGTCAACCCGCAGGTCAGCAGTTCCGACTACCTGCTGGCCGACCCGGCCCGCCCGTTCAGCCGCCTGGGCGAATGGGACCCGGCCAAGGTCGAACAGGTGATTTCGCAGATTTCCGGCTTCATGTTCCACAACAACTGCGAAAACGGCGACTTCGGCCTGTTCGACAAGATGCTCAGCCACATCGAAGAACGCTTCGGCCACCTGCTGCACCAGGTCGAATGGGTCAGCCTCGGTGGCGGCATCCACTTCACCGGTGAAGACTATGCCCTGGACGCCTTCTGCGCGCGCCTGAAAGCCTTCTCGGAAAAATACGGCGTGCAGGTGTACCTGGAGCCGGGCGAAGCCGCCATCACCAACAGCGCCTCGCTGGAAGTGACCGTGCTCGACACGCTGTACAACGGCAAGCACCTGGCCGTGGTCGACAGCTCGATCGAAGCGCACATGCTCGACCTGCTGATCTATCGCCTCAATGCCAAGATGGCCCCGAACGACGGTGCGCATACCTACATGGTCTGCGGCAAGTCGTGCCTGGCCGGCGACATCTTCGGCGAATATCAGTTCGACCGCCCGCTGGCCATCGGCGATCGCCTGTCGTTCGTCGACGCGGCGGGTTACACCATGGTCAAGAAAAACTGGTTCAACGGTCTGAAAATGCCATCCATCGTGGTCAAGCAACTCGACGGCAGCGTCGAAGTGGTGCGCGAGTTCGGTTTCGAAGACTACGTTTCCAGCCTGTCGTAAGACCGGCTTTCAGTAAGGAGCAAGGGATAAATTGAAGAAGAACGTTCTTATCATTGGTGCAGGAGGTGTCGCCAAGGTGGTGGCCCACAAGTGCGCGCAGCATAACGACGAACTGGGTCGTATCGCTATCGCGTCACGGAACATCTCCAAATGCCAGGCCATCATCGACAGCGTCAAGGCCAAGGGTAGCCTCAAGGTACCCGCCGACATCCAGGCCTTCTCGCTCAATGCCCTCGATGTCGAGGCGACCAAGGCACTGATCCGCGAGACCGAATCGCAGATCGTGATCAACGTTGGTTCCGCCTTCCTCAACATGTCGGTGCTGCGTGCCTGCATCGATACCGGTGTCGCCTACCTGGACACCGCCATCCACGAAGAGCCGGGGAAGATCTGCGAGACCCCGCCATGGTACGGCAACTACGAGTGGAAACACCTCGAGGAGTGCCAGGCCAAGAACATCACCGCCATTCTCGGCGTCGGTTTCGACCCGGGTGTGGTAAACAGCTACGCCAAGCTGGCGCAGCAACAGTATTTCGACAGCATTGATTCGATCGACATTCTCGACGTCAATGCCGGTTCGCATGGCAAGTACTTTGCCACCAACTTCGACCCGGAAATCAACTTCCGTGAGTTCACCGGGCAAGTCTGGAGCTGGCAGAACAGCCAGTGGACCAGCAACAGCATGTTCGAAGTCAAGCGTACCGACGACCTGCCTGTGGTCGGTTCGCAGAACCTGTACCTGACCGGTCATGATGAAGTTCATTCGCTTTCGAAGAACCTCAACGTGCCGAACGTGCGTTTCTGGATGAGCTTCGGCGAACACTATATCAACGTGTTCACCGTGCTGAAGAACCTGGGCCTGCTCTCCGAGCAACCGGTGAAGACCGCCGAAGGCCTGGAAGTGGTACCGCTGAAGGTGGTCAAGGCGGTACTGCCGGACCCTGCCTCGCTGGCCCCGGGCTACACCGGCAAGACCTGCATTGGCGACCTGGTCAAGGGCACCAAGAACGGCCAGCCGCGCGAAGTGTTCATCTACAACGTGGCCGACCACGAAGAAGCCTACGCCGAGACCGACAGCCAGGGCATTTCCTACACCGCCGGTGTACCGCCGGTGGCTGCCGCCCTGCTGGTTGCCCGTGGCGAGTGGGATGCCAAGCGCATGGTCAACGTCGAGGAGCTGCCAGCCGAGCCGTTCCTCAAGGCGCTGGACGTAATGGGCCTGCCGACCCGCATCAAGGATGAAAAAGGCGATCGTCCGTGGGACGCTGAAGCCTAAGCGACACAAAAAGGGGGGCGCCATTCAGGCGCCCCTTCTTTTTGCCTGTCCGGGCCTCATCGTCGGCAAGCCAGGCTCTCGGCGCCTGTAGAAGCGGCTTCAGCCCCGATCACTGGTGCCATCCACCGCGCCGCCTGCTTCGCGGATAAATCCGCTCCTACGATTGACGATGCTGACTTGCCAGCGAGTAGCCTCCCTATTTCCGGGCCTCGAGGATCAGGTTGAAGGGTGTCTGCGTCGCCCGCCGGAACCGGCTGAACCCCGCCTCCTCGAACACCGCACGCAAGCGCGCCTCCCCGGCCTGGGCGCCCAGCCCCAGGCCCACCTCCTGGGATAACGAGTTCGGTGTGCAGATGAAGGTCGAGGCGGCATAGAACAAGCGCCCGACCGGCGTCAGGTTGCCCTCCAGCGAATCTTCGGCATAGGGTTCCACCAGCATCACCGTGCCGTCCGCCTTCAACGCGCGATAGGCGTGTTTCGCCGCGCCCACCGGGTCCCCCATGTCGTGCAGGCAATCGAAGAAGCACACCAGGTCATAGTCATGCCCCGGATAGTCCTTGGCGCTGGCCTGCTGGAATGTCACCCGCCCCACCAACCCCGCTTCGCGTGCGCGTTGGTTGGCCGTGGTGATGGAAGGCCCGTGGTAGTCGTAGCCAATGAAAGTGGAGGCCGGAAATGCCTCGGCCATGACCAGCGTCGAAGCACCATGCCCGCAACCAACATCAGCGACCTTGGCACCCGCCTGCAACTTGGCGACCACGCCCTCGAGCGCCGGTAGCCACTCGGACACCAGGAACGTGCGGTAACCCGGCCGGAAAAACCGCTCGGTACCGCTGAACATGCAGGGGTGATGGTCGCCCCAGGCCAGCCCGCCGTCACCGCGCATAGCCGCAACCAGTTTGTCCTTGTCATGGAACAGTGCCGCCACTACCGCTGCGCCACCGGCCATGTAGGCCGGGGAATCTTCCAGCGCCAGGGCCATGGCCTGTTCTTCGGGCAATACGAAGCGGCCCTGGTCATGCACCATGTAGCCCGACGCGGCCTGGGCGTTGAGCCATTCGCGCACCAGCCGCGGGTGGCAGCCGGTCTTTGCCGCCAGTGCCTCAGGGGTGGTCGGCTGGCTATCGGCCATGGCCCGGTACAACCCCAGTTCGTCGCCGAGTATCACATTGGCCAGGGTCGCCGCCGCGCCCATGTCGCCCACCAGCTTGCCCATGAAATCGTGAAGCCTTGCCTCGTCCATGACCTGCCCTCCTCTGCAAGAAGGCCATCGCCAGCGAGGGACGTCCGCTCCGGGGAGGCGGTGGTCGGTTGGATGATGTTGGCCTGGCGAGCGTTAGCCGCTGCAGGCCACTTGTAAGTTTAGATGCCCTGTCCGGGGCGCTGTGGCTGTTCGGCCAACTTTTCCAGCAGCGCCTTGGCCAGGATCTTGTCCGAGAACGGGTTCTGCCCGGTAATCAGTTCGCGGTCCACCACCACGTTGGGTTGCCAGGCCTTGGCGTAGCCCATGTCGCCGCCTGCAATCGCCATGGCACTCGCCGGGTAGAACAACAGGCGCTGGCCCTTGAGCGAACCCTCGAATACCTGTTCTTCCGGGTCGGAGAAGATCGTCATCCGGTAGCCCTGGTACAACCAGTCAGTGGCTGCCGGCTTGTCGCCACGTGCCAGCGCGGCCTGATAGCCTGCCGGGTCCTGCTGGGCCGAGAGCAAGGCGATGGGGCCGTGGCAGATGGCCGCGGTAGGTTTGCCAGCTTGGTGGAAATGCCGCAGCAGGGCGCCCACGTCCGGGTTGTTGGCCAGGTCGATCAACGGCGCATGGCCGCCGGGGATGAACAGCCCGGCATAACGGCGCAGATCGCCCGCCAGCACCTCCTTCACCGACAGGGTATCGTCGATGCCCGGCAGGCTTTGCACGACCCTTTCGATCCGCTTCATCTCGGCCGCGTCGCCGGCAAAATAGCTCGGGTCGATCGAGCGTGGATCGACGCTCGGGGCATTGCCCCTGGGCGTTACCAGTACCAGCTTGTAGCCAGCCTTGAGCAGCTGGTCGGCTGGTACGCCGAACTCGTTGAGGTAGTAACCGGTGGCGTAGCGCTTGCCGTCCTGCAACGGCAGCTGGTGCTCGCTGGACAACAGCACCAGCACCTCGCCCTTGGGCGCGGCCTGGGTGCCAGCAGCAAGCAGGGTGGCAGCCACGGCAAGGGCAAGCCTGGACATCTGGATCATGCAGCAATCTCCTCGATCAACTCATGGGCCATCCGTACAGGGCGGCCCGATGCGCTCATGCTAGTGGCCAGGCTATGATTCGATAATTCGAAAGCTTGCATGCCTGTAATCCAGAAAATGAATATCGCCAGCAAAGACTTCAACCTGCTGTACCTGTTCCATGTGCTGTATCAGGAACGCAATGCCACCCTCGCCGCCCAGCGCATGGCGCTGAGCCAGCCTGCGCTCAGCCACAAACTGAACAAGCTGCGTCATCAGTTCGGCGACCCCTTGTTCGTACGCGCGCCCCGCGGCCTGACGCCCACGCCGCGCGCCCACGAACTGGCCCCCCAGGTGGAACGCCTGGTGGTGAGCCTGGAAGCTTTCTATGAACGTTGCGAAGGCCGGGACTTCCTCGCCCGCCCTGCCCGGCTGCACCTGTACAGCACAGATTATGTCGAACAGACCCTGTTACCCAGGCTGCTGCCGCTGCTGCGCAGCCAGGCCCCGAACCTGACCCTGGTGACCCACAACACCCGTGGCCAGCTACCCCGCGAAGCGCTGGAGAAAGGCACCTGTGACCTCGCCGTTGCCGGCTTCTATACCGACCTGCCGGACACCTTCCACCAGCAGCGCCTGCTCAACGAGCAACTGGTCGTGTTGGCGTCACGCAGCCACCCAGGCCTGGCCAAGGGCCTGGACCTCGACACCTTCCTCGCCAGCGACCATCTGCTCACCACCCTCACTGGCGACCTCGACGGCCTGGTCGACCGCGCGCTACGCAGCCAAGGCAAGCAGCGACGGGTGGTAGCCGGCTTGTCCAGTTTCATCGCCCCGGCGCGCTTGCTGCGCGGCACCGACTTGCTGCTGACCTGCCTGCGCTCGCTGGCCGTCGAAGCCAGCGCGCGCGATGACGACCTGGTGATGTACCCGCTGCCGCTGGCGCTGCCGGGCATCGAGGTGATGCAGATCTGGCACGAGCGCACCCATGCCGATCCCCTGCGGCGGTGGTTCCGCCAGCAGCTCCGGGCGGTGGCCCAGCAAGCGGCGATCAGCACGGGTAACAATTCCTAAACAACAATGTGACATTTTTTTTCAGCTTTCTCGCCAAGGAGCTGTCAAATGAAGGTCACGGTTTTCGGTACCGGTTATGTTGGCCTCACCCAGGCAGTGTGCCTGGCCCAGGTGGGGCATTCGGTGTTGTGCATGGATGTCGACGCCGCGCGGGTCGCCACCCTCAATGAAGGCCACTGCCCGATTTTCGAGCCCGGCCTGGCGCCAATGCTGGCGAACAACCTGGCTTGTGGTCGGCTGCGCTTCACCACCGACGCCAGTGAAGCGGCGAACTATGCCCGGTTGCAGTTCGTCGCGGTCGGTACCCCGCCACAGGTCGATGGCAGCGCCGACCTCAGGCACGTGTTCGCCGTGGTTGACAGCATCCTCGAACACGCCGACGCCGCCAAGGTGATCGTCAACAAATCCACTGTCCCGGTCGGCACGGTGCAGCGCATCAAGGCGCGCATCGCCCAGGCCGTGGCCGACACTCGCCGCTTCCAGGTCATCAGCAACCCCGAGTTCCTCAAGGAGGGCTCGGCCGTGGACGATTGCATGCGCCCGGAGCGCATCATCATCGGTGGCGCGGAACCTGCCGAGGTGGAGCTGCTGCGCGAGCTGTACCTGCCGTTCAGCCGCAACCGTGAAAAGCTCATGGTGATGGACGCGCGCAGCGCCGAGCTGACCAAGTACGCGGCCAACTGCATGCTGGCGACCAAGATCTCGTTCATCAACGAAATCGCCAACCTGGCCGAGCACCTGGGCGCCGACATCGAGATGGTGCGCCGCGGCATCGGTTCCGACCCGCGCATCGGCTACGACTTCATCTATGCCGGCTGCGGTTTCGGCGGCTCGTGCTTCCCCAAGGATTTGCAGGCCCTGCGCCGCAGCGCCGAGGCCGAAGGCTTCGAGCCGCAGCTGCTGCGAGCGGTTGAGGCGGTCAACGAGCGGCAAAAGGGCCGGCTGTTCAGCAAGATCCAGCGCCATTACCCAGGTGGCCTGCGAGGCAAGGTGTTCGCCCTGTGGGGGTTGTCGTTCAAGCCCAACACCAACGACATTCGCGAAGCCTCCAGCCGGGTGCTGCTGGAAGCATTGTGGGCTGCCGGTGCACGGGTACAGGCACATGACCCACAGGCCATGGACGAGATCCAGCGGCACTATGGCACGCGCCGCGACCTGCGCCTGGTGCCCTGCAAGGACGATGCGCTGCGCGGCGCCGATGCCTTGGTGATCGTCACCGAATGGCAGGATTACCGCGTACTCGATCTGGACAAGGTGCTCCAGCAATTGGCCGACCGCGTGGTATTCGACGGGCGCAACCTGTTCGAGCCGGAGCACATGGCCGCCGCTGGCCTGACTTACTACGGCATCGGTCGTGGCCAGGGGCAACCCGCATGCCTGTACTGATTACCGGCGTGGCCGGGTTCATCGGCTACCACGTTGCGCGGCGCCTGTGCGAGGCGGGCATCGAGGTGGTCGGCATCGATAACCTCAATGCCTACTACAGCGTCAAGTTGAAGCTGGCACGCTTGCAACAGCTGTTCGACTTCGCCAACTTCCGCTTCCATACCCTCGACATTACCCACCCGGCAGAACTGCAACAGTTGTTCGCCGCGCAGCCGTTCAGTGAAGTGATCCATCTGGCGGCGCAGGCCGGGGTGCGCTATTCGCTGGACAACCCTGGTGCCTATGGCCAGGCCAACCTGGTGGGTTTCCTCAATATGCTCGAGGCCTGCCGCCAGCAGCCACCACGTCACTTCATCTATGCCTCCAGCAGTTCGGTGTACGGTGACAACGCCAAGCTGCCGTTCAGCGTCGACGACCCGGTCGAGCAACCACTGTCGCTGTACGCCGCCAGCAAACGCGCCAACGAGCTGATGGCGCACAGCTATGCCCACCTGTACCAGCTGCCGACGTCCGGGCTGCGTTTGTTCACCGTCTATGGGCCCTGGGGCCGCCCCGACATGGCCCTGTTCACATTCACCCGGGCCATCCTCCAAGGCCGGCCGATCGCGGTTTACAACAACGGCCTGATGGCGCGTGACTTTACCTATATCGACGACATCGTCGAAAGCATCGTGCGCTTGCGCCTGAAGCCGCCACAGCCGGCCGAGGGGCTACCGCCGTGCCAGTTGTTCAACATCGGCCGCGGCCAGCCGGTACGGCTGCTGCAGTTCGTCGATTGCCTGGAGGATGCCTTGGGCACCAAGGCCCAGCGTGACTACCTGCCGCTGCAACCTGGCGACGTGCTGCAAACCTGGGCCGATGTCGATGCCCTGGCGCGCTGGATCGGCTACACCCCAGGCACCTCACTGGCGCACGGGGTCAATGCCTTCGTCGCTTGGTACCGGGATTACTACCAGGTCTGAACCGCACCACCACAACAGGATCACAAGCGCCCCATGACAGCCCACTTGAGTTATCGGTACTGATTCCCGCCAGGAACGAGGCCGACAACCTGCCGGCACTGCTGCAGGAAATCCGCGCGGCACTGGCAACCCTGGACTACGAAGTAGTGGTGGTCGATGACGGCAGCAGCGACCACACCCTGAGCGCCCTGCAACAGGTGAAGAACCAGGGCTATCCGCAATTGCGCATCCTCCGCCACGCGCACTCGCTGGGCCAGAGCACGTCCCTGTGGCACGCCGCCGAAGCGGCGCGCGGCCAGTGGCTGGCCACCCTTGACGGCGATGGGCAGAACGACCCGGCGGATATCCCCGGCATGCTGGCCCTGGTCCGCGCCAACCCGCACCTGGCAGGCAACCTCAAGCTGGTGGCCGGGCACCGGGTCAACCGCCGCGACAGCGCCAGCAAGCGCTGGGCCTCGCGCCTTGCCAACGGCCTGCGCAGCCGCCTGCTCGGCGACGCCACGCCTGACACGGGCTGCGGGCTGAAACTGGTCGAGCGCGCGGCCTTCCTGCGCCTGCCCTACTTCGACCATATGCACCGTTTCATTCCGGCGCTGATCCTGCGCCACAACGGCCGCATGCTGGTGCACCCGGTCAACCACCGGCCACGTCAGGCCGGGGTGTCCAAGTATGGCAACCTGGACCGCGCCCTGGTTGGCATTCTCGACCTGTTCGGGGTCTGGTGGCTGATCCGCCGTACCCGCCTGGACACGCACCCGCAGGAGCTCGAAGGATGACCCGCGAAAGCTTGTGGCTGATCGTCGGTTTCGCCGGCCAGGCCGTGTTCACCGGGCGCTTCGTGCTGCAGTGGCTGTACAGCGAGTTCAAGCGCCGCAGCCTCATCCCGGTGGGCTTCTGGTACCTGAGCATGCTCGGCAGCGCGTTGCTGCTGGCCTACGCCATCTATCGCCAGGACCCGGTGTTCATCATTGGCCAGAGCTTCGGTTTGCTGGTCTACCTGCGCAACCTGCAGCTGATCGCCCGCCACCCGCAACAGAAGGAATAGCCCGTGCCAAGGTTCGATACGCTCATGGCCGAACGCCTGGCCCTGATGGCCCTGGCGCTGCTGCTGGTGGGTGCGGGTATCGGCTGGCGTCAGCCGATGAATGTGGATGAGGAGCGCTTTCTCGGCGTTGCCCTGGAAATGCTCCACAGCGGTCACTGGTTCATTCCGCACCGGGCGGCTGAAATCTATGGTGACAAGCCACCGCTGTTCATGTGGACCGTAGCCCTCTTCGCCAAGCTGACCGGCTCGCCCGGCATCGCCCTGTACCTGCCCGGGCTGTTATCGGCAGCGACCATCACCTGGGTGCTGCACGACCTGGGGCGGCGCCTGTGGAACCGGCGTGTGGGGGTGATCGCTGCTCTGCTGTTCCTGGCGACCTACCAAAGCTACAGCATCCTGCGCACCGGGCAGATCGACAGCTTCCTGTGCCTGTGGGTGGCGCTGGGCCTCTATGGCCTGCTGCGCCACCTGCTGCTGGGGCCGGCCTGGGGCTGGTTCTACCTGGCTTGCGCAGCCATGGGCCTGGGTATCATCAGCAAGGGCGTGGGCTTTGTCCCGGCGCTGGTACTGTTGCCGTATGCCTGGGCGGTGCGCCAGCGCTGGCACGGCGTGGTGGTGATGCCTGGCCAGGCCCGGCGCTGGAGCCTGGGTTTGTCATGCCTGCTGGCCGGTTGCGCGGTGTGGCTGTTGCCGCTGCTGGTGTCGATTGCCCAGGGAGGCGGCGCGGCAGAACTGGCCTACCTGAAGGAAATCCTGCTGCGCCAGACCGCCAGCCGCTATGCCAATGCCTGGGACCACCGTGAGCCGTTCTGGTACTTCTTCGTCAAGGTCATCCCCAAGTACTGGCTGCCGCTGGTGCTGGCCTTGCCCTGGCTGGTACCGGCCTGGTATCGGCAACTGCACAAGCGCGACGGGCGCTTTCTGTTGCTGCTCGGCTGGGTAGCGCTGGTGCTGTTGTTCTTCAGCCTCAGCAGCGGCAAGCGCAAGCTGTATATCTTCCCGGCACTGCCGGGCCTGGTGCTGGCCATCGCGCCGCTGCTGCCCTGGCTGCTCAAGCGCTGGCTACGGCGCCGGCCGGCCTGGCGCAAGGGGTTCACCGCCATAGCGCTGGCCTGGTTCGCGCTCTGGTTCGCGCGCGGCTGGGCCGAGCCGGTGCAGGAAGGCCGCAACCCCCATGACACCTTGATGAGCGAAGCTGCGCGCGTTACCCGCGGAGCCGAACTGGTGCTGGTCGACTGGCGCGAGGGGCATTGGCTGTTCGCCCGCCAACCTATCGTGCATTTTGGCTTCAGCGGGCAATCCAGGGCAGATGCGGCCGCCTACTGGCTACGCCATCACCCCACAACCTACGCCCTGGTGCCGGCCACGGCGCTGGGCCGCTGCTTCAGCGCCGACAAGGCGCGCAGGCTTGGCGAAACCTCGCGCGCCGAGTGGTATGTGGTTGGCGCCGATGCCGACACTGGCCAATGCCAATCGGCAGCACCCAGCCATGTCTATCACTTCAGCTGGGCGAGCCCTGCCGATAACCAGCCAGTGTTGCACCGCCCGCCGCTACCCTAGGGCGCAGCGGCGCCCGCGGGAGGATCGAGCTGCAGCACTTCGTTGGTGTAGGCCCACGCCTTCTGCACCTGGTCCGGGTGATCATTCAGGCGAATACCGTAGGACGGGATGATCTGCCTGATCTTCGCCTGCCATTCTGGCGAAGCCATTTTGTCCTTGAACACCTTGTTCAGCACATCCAGCATGATCGGCGGCGCGGTCGAAGCACCCGGTGAGGCCCCCAGCAACCCGGCGATGCTGCCATCCTTGGACGCTACCACTTCGGTGCCGAGCTTGAGCACGCCGCCCAGCGCCTCGTCCTTCTTGATGATCTGCACCCGCTGGCCTGCCTGCCATAGCCGCCAGTCCGCCTGTTTCGCTTCGGGGAAGTAGGTCCGCAGCGCCTCGAAACGATCATCGTCGGATTGCAGCACCTGGCCGATCAGGTACTGCACCAGGTCGAACTCGCGTACCCCGACCCGCACCATCGGCCAGGCGTTGTGGAGGTTGGTACTGGCGAGCAGGTCGAGCAGCGAGCCTTGCTTGAGAAACTTGGTCGAGAAGGTGGCAAACGGCCCGAACAGGATCATGCGCTTGCCATCGAGCACGCGGGTGTCCAGGTGTGGCACCGACATCGGCGGCGCGCCGGTTGCGGCGATGCCGTAGGCCTTGGCCATGTGGCGCTGGGCAATGGCCGGGTTGTCGGTGACCAGGAACGAACCACCGACCGGGAAGCCAGCATAGTCCCTGGCCTCCTCGATACCGGACTTCTGCAACAGCGGCAGCGCCGCACCGCCAGCACCGATGAACAGGAACCTGGCATCGGTGGCCGCTGTGTTGCCATCCTTGAGGTTGGTGTACTCGACGTGCCAGGACCCATCGTCGTTGCGGCTGATGGCCTGGACCTCGGTCGACAGCTTGAGGTCGAAGTTCGGCCGGCTCTGCAGGTAGCCTACATATTGCCGGGTGATTTCGCCAAAGTTGACGTCGGTGCCGATCGGCGTCCAGGTCGCGGCCAGTTTCTGCTTGGGGTCGCGCCCTTCCATCATCAGTGGCACCCACTTGCGGATCTGCTCAGGGTCTTCGGAGTACTGCATGGGCTTGAACAGCGGGCTGGCCTGCAGCGCCTCGTAGCGTTTCCTGAGGAAGCGAATGTTATCGTCGCCCCAGACAAAACTCATGTGCGGGGTGGTGTTGATGAAGGCGCGCGGATTCTTCAGCACCCCCTGCTTGACCTGCCAGGCCAGGAACTGGCGGGTGACCTGGAACGCCTCGTTGATCTCCACGGCCTTGCTGATATCAATCTTGCCGTCCTTTTCCGGGGTGTAGTTCAGCTCGGCCAGCGCCGAATGGCCGGTGCCGGCGTTGTTCCAGCCGTTCGAGCTTTCTTCGGCGACCTTGTCCAGGCGCTCGACCATCTCCAGCGACCACCCCGGCTCGAGCTCGTTGAGCCATACCGCCAATGTCGAGCTCATGATGCCGCCGCCTACCAGCAGTACATCAACCTTGTTTGTCTCTGCCGCCTGGGCCTGGAGCATGGCCAAGGCCAGTGCCACCCCTGCAAGCGCCATTCGTGGCCTGATGGTGATAGTCATATCCTCTCCCGCAGGGCAGAACGCGCCCTGAGCTGTCCGTAAAGTCCCGCGGTAAGCGTAGCTGAGGGATTTGCTCGGGTATGTTGGGTCAAGCACGGGTACGGCATTCGTCACATAGGCTTGCAATCGGCGCCTTGTCAAAATACTGTATGAATATTCAGTACAGGGTGTGGTCCCATGCAACTCATTGCCAAACTCGGCATCCTCGCCGACGCTGCCAAATACGACGCCTCCTGCGCCAGCAGCGGCGCGCCCAAACGCAATTCGCGGAGTGGTGATGGCCTGGGGGCCACCAACGGCATGGGCATCTGCCACAGCTACACCCCCGACGGCCGCTGCGTGTCGCTGCTCAAGGTGCTGATGACCAATTTCTGCCTGTACGACTGCCAGTACTGCGTGAACCGCCGCTCCAGCAACGTGCCCCGCGCCCGTTTCACCCCCGAGGAAGTGGTGCGCCTGACCCTGGATTTCTACCGGCGCAACTGCATCAGCGGCCTGTTCCTCAGTTCCGGCATCATCCGCTCGGCCGACTACACCATGGAGCAGTTGATCCGCGTGGCCCGGCTATTGCGTGAGGAACACCACTTCCGTGGCTACATCCACCTCAAGACCATTCCCGATGCCGACCCGCTGTTGATCGAAGAGGCAGGTCGCCTGGCCGACCGCCTCAGTGTCAACATCGAACTGCCCACCGACGCCAGCCTCAAGCGCCTGGCGCCGGAAAAGCAGGCGCACACCATTCGCCAGGCCATGGGCGTCATCCACCAGGGCCAGCAAGCCGTGGCCAACGAACCCAAGGCCCCACGCTTCACCCCCGCCGGGCAGAGCACCCAGGTGATCGTCGGTGCCGACAATACCGACGACAGCACCCTGCTGCGCAACGCCGAGTCGCTGTACCAGGGCTACGGCCTCAAGCGCGTGTACTACTCCGCCTTCAGCCCGATCCCCGACAGCCCGGGCAGCGTGCCGTTGACGGCACCGCCGCTGCTGCGCGAACACCGCCTGTACCAGGCCGACTTCCTGTTGCGTGGTTATGGCTACCAGGCCGGGGAATTGCTCGGCCAGGGCGATAACCTGGCATTGGACATCGACCCCAAGCTGGCCTGGGCACTGGCCAACCGTGAGGTCTTCCCGCTGGATGTGAATCGCGCAGAGCCGGCATTGCTGGCACGCATCCCAGGTATCGGCCTGCGTAGCGTACAGCGCCTGGTCGCGCTGCGGCGCGAGCGACGCATCCGCTATGACGACCTGATCCAGCTGCGTTGTGTACTGGACAAGGCGCGGCCATTCATTGTCACCAGCGACTACCGCCCGGCCCAGGCCGAGCTGCGCAGCGGCCTGTTGCGGGCCCGTCTGCGCGAGCCACAGGCACCGCTGCAGATGGGGTTGTGGGGATGATCGCGCTGGACTGCGATGACCTGTTCGCAACCTGGCGGGAGCAGGCGCGCGTGCTGTTGGGGCATGGTATCGACCCCGCGGAGGTCACTTGGTCGCAGGGGCCGATGGCTGACTTGCTGGCCGTACCCACCCCGCTCCCGGAAGGCCCCGGTCCTTTCCGGGCCAAGGTACCGGCGCCGCTGCTGACGCTGCTGGAACAGGCCGCCCGCTACCGTGGCGAGCAACGCTGGAACCTGCTGTACGAGGTGCTCTGGCGTGTGGCCCACGGCGACCGCACCGCAATGCTGGCGGGGGATCGGCTGGGCAGCGAACTGCATCGGCGGATCAAGCAGGTCAGCCGCGAGGCGCACCACCTGCACGCCTTTGTCCGCTTCGTGCCATTGCCGGACGCCGTGGCGGCCCACCTGCAGCTGGACCTTGTGGCTTACCACGAGCCGGCCCATGACATCCTCGAAAGCGCCAGCCCGCACTTCGCCGACCGCCTGGGGCGCCTGCGTTGGTTGATCGCCACCCCGGGCGATGGCATACGCTTCGACGGCCAGGCGTTCGAATACCACCGGCAATGCCCCGACAGCTGGCGCGGCTGGGCGCGCAATGCCGATGACCCGGGTGCCGAGCTATGGCGCACCTATTACCGCCATACCTTCAACCCCGCCCGCCTCAACCCCGATGCCTTGCGTCTGCACATGCCGGGAAGGTTCTGGCGACACTTGCCGGAGGGCATGCTGATACCCCAGCTCGAAGGCCTGGCGCGCCAGGGCAAGCAACGCGACGGCCAGGCGCTGGAAGTGGCAGCGCAGGCTGGTAAACAAATCAGCAAGCCAACACGACCGGTGTAGGAGCAGGCTCGCCTGCGAAGCAAGCGGCACGCTGCTTGGGCTGCCACAGGCTGCCGACACGCCGTTCGCGTCAATCCAGCATCCAACCCGTATCGCCCTCTTCCAGCACACCTCCATGATCGGTTCGATCACCCTTGCGCGCGACGGCTGCACCTTCAATCAGAAAGTGCGCAGCACCACTGATTATTAAGGCGCCACACGTGGTGCGGTCCCCCACTCTGGCAACCGGCCTGCCATTGAAGGTGTACGCGGAACTGCCGCTTTCTACCTGGTTGCTGCCATGCAGCGGGCAGACATGCCGATGGCCCACGAGTATCACGGGTTTCATCGGGCCTCACCTTCAGACGGGGCAGTGCGGGATTCACGGTCAATGTCTTCCGGCCAAAGAACCTTTGGCGCCAGGCAATGCATGTGGCTCAGGCCATCGTCATCGTTCCAGTCGCGGGGTGGATGGTCGAATTTCGGCAGGGCTTCAGGGCCTTGCTGCATGAACAGCCGGGCGATGGCCCAGTAGGCTTCGCCACGGCGGAGGTCGTGGGTGAAGAACACGCGGTCGATGACTTCGTTGGTGTCTGGGTTGCGGACCGACAGCATGACGTTTTCGATCAGGCCACCGTGGCCGGGGGCGTAGACTCGGTAGACTTCGGCGGTTACGTCGTCCCAGTTGTAGGCGACCGGTTTTACGCCCCAGTGTTTGCGGCTGAACAGATAGATGTAGTGGAATCTGAATTGATAGAGATAGATTTTGCGTCGTAAGCGATTGAAACGGATAGGTTCGTCCCGCGGGAGCAGCAGGTCCATCTTTACATATGTCGCAGTAGCCCACATGCCAACCAGAAGCGCTAGCGATGCGAGGATGTCAACGACCCAATTATCCGTCCAGTAGACATCTACAAACCTCCAATGCATGTAGATAAATGCAACTACAGAAAAAGCAAGGATCGGCCCTCCTATCAGTACTGCGATGCCACGCAAACTGACAGTGGCTCGGGGAAGTTCTAGGCATACGTCGTCACAATAGTTTGGCGACGGATTTATATCTTCAAAGCTTAAGCGTGGAACTGCATCCGAACCAACGTCAGGCAAATCATAACTCCAACACAAAGCTCGCTCCGAGAGAATCCTGGGCTTATTTTTCATTCATTAACTTCCTTGATGCAAGTCTCAACATATGCATCTGGCATCCTTCTATCTGGCCAGTAACTTACCAGCAATGTCGCGGCTCTAATTGTATGCGATCCAATAGAGGTCGTCAGTTCTACGGTCCCAGTGGTTTCCAGCCAAGTCGTTGCAAGGTCGCCTGAGCCTGACGTCCGTAGATTTCTATTCAACGAAAATTCACTTTTATAGTCAGGCTGACGTGGCTTGGAAAAGTCAGAAAATTTCGACGATGGCGTGAGCGCTTCAGTCGTGATAGCTTGGTGTTCTTCTACCAACAGTGTCTCACCACCAATGAAATCGGGGAAGGTCCCGTCACCTTGACGATGCACTATTACAACCCAGCGAAAAGCCGAGTGCTCGTCATTATATTGAGGCAATACAATTTGGAATTTAAGTTTGTGTTCTAACTCGACATTGACTAGGCCGCCTATCTTAGAACCCGCTGGATCGTTCGAGCGTTTGGATTCAAAATGGATCCCCGCTCGCATGCCGAGCGTAGCCGCATTAAGCTCTGCAAACGCAATGTCTGCATACTCAGGAGAAGCCCAATGTACAGCAGGCTTTTCGTCAGCCTTCCCAAAGCAGCAACGTCGCGCCCACCGTTCAAACGCAGTAGATTCGCTTTCGTCAGCTGACTTGGCCAGGGCATAAGCAATGAGTGCCAGTGTTATAGCCAGACCTAAAGGGCCTAACAGTGCGGGCTTAAATACTGCATAGACAAACAGGCCGGTTGAGGAAATGTACGTAAGGCCTGCAAATAAATAATATGCCTCTGATAGTTTGTCCCCAGTTGCTCGTGCACGTTTAGCCGCGGAAAATGCTTGTGCCGTGTCAAAGACACCAGCTATCGCACTTATGATGGCACCGAATTTTATCAGCGGTACTCCAGGACCAGACGCGCTTTTAGCCCACGGTTTGCCAATATGCTGGGTACTTGCCCTCAAAATGAGCCCCACCAGCTCAATTTGCCCACCCAGCACGCCCAACTGAGATCCTTGCAACGCCAACTTGGCCTCATGCGCCTTGGGCCCAATTTCCGCTTCCGCCTTTTCCTGATTCCGACCCAGGCTGTCCTGCTGCAGATACAACCCGCCTATGGCCAGCAGGACTTCCCAGCTCCCAGCCACCCCGCGCAACCCGGAAAACCCGGTCCTTACCAATCGCGCCGCCTGCTGCGAGGTGATCTTCATCCCTTGCAACAACCTGCGCGCATCGCTTTCCAACGTCCCCGCCGCCACCGAGATATCCACCAGGGCAAGCTGCGCCAAGCTGCTCGCCTGGTTCACGCCTATGCTGGCTTCCTTGAACAACCGCCCATGCACCTCCTCGGCCGTGCCCTCGACCCACACTGTCACGCTGATCATCGTGTGGGTGAAGCGCGGGTCGAGCACGGCCAGGCTCATCAGCCCGTGCTGGATGATCGGCCGCACCTTGCGCATCGACTTCATCGAGCCAAACTCGAAATCGTCGATGTTGCGCTGCATCCGGTCCCGCGCCGCGGCGATGGAGGCATTGGCCTTGTGCTGCATTTCCCGTAGGTGCTGGCTCTGCAGGGCGTAGTACTCGCCCAGCTTCATCTTCACTTCCAGCTCGATCAGCTGCACGCCGTTGTAGAGATACTGCGTGGCGCTGTTCAGGTGCCGCACGGCTTTCTGGATGCCAGGCGACAGGCAGGGCGCCAGCCACTGACTGGCTGCGTTGAGCGCGCTTTGCGTTTCGGCGATGGCCTGCTTGAGGGTATTGCGCAGGCGCAAGCCGGCATCGTCGCTGGCAATGATCTTGCTCAACATCGCGTAGAGCTTGTCACTGTCATTCCAGCTGATGCCTTGATCAGCGGCGAAGCTCGGCAGCAGCCCGGCCAGCAATGCCCGGTCGCGCATCAGCAAGGCGCGGTAGGGTGGGCTGTCAGGGTCCTGCAGCCATTTCAGCCAGAGGGCCTCGCTGGTTCCGGCGGCGGGAATACGTGGCTCGGTGGCCGGCAGCATGGCTTCGGTAACGCCTCCACCCAGGCACAGCGCCAGGGTCTTGGCATACGCCACGCCGGACTCACGGTCGTTACCGTCGTAGTCGTATGCCTCGATCACCTGGAACATCGGCGTATCGAACAAGGCAACGTACGCCTGCGCGTCCTGGTCGATGTAGCGCTGAAACTCGCCTTCCTGCTGGTCGTAAGCCGCCTGGAACGCGGCGCGCTGCGGTTCGTGGTAGCGTTGTTCAAGCCGCTCGTCACTCTCCTGCTGTGCACGCTCGACCAACTGTTGTCGCGCGACTGCCGGGTCGGTGAACACCGGTGGGGCATCACCGGTCAGCGGTTCCAGCGACGGTACTTTCTGCGCGGCCCGTTCCCTGTTGGTGGCACGAATGATCTGCAGGATCTGCGAGGTCTGCAGCTGATAGGCTCGCATCGGCTCTTCACGCCAGGCCTGGCGCTTCACGACCCAGTTCAGGCGTTGGTGGTTGTATTCCTGGATCAGCCCGACGGTGTCGTCGAGCACCACGGCCAGCACGCCGTTTTCCAGTTGGTGGCGGTTCATCGCATTGATCAGGTAGCCACGCAGGGCGAACCGGCGCAGCCAGCGGCTATGGAAACCGTGCGCACTGTCGAACGGTGAACACGCCTGCTGGGCGTACTCGAATACCTGCTTGTCGACCTGCAAGTTGTCCGGCGTCATGGCGATGCCCAGCAGTTCGGGATGCTTACGCGCCTGGGTCAGGTCCAGCCCTTCGAAGCGCTGCGCCGGAGCCTGGCCCCGCTTGTAGGCGTTCAGCACACTGACCGGCCAGGCATCACTGGAAAAGGCCAGCCAGGCGCTGCTGTATCGCTCGGTGTCGAGGTTGAGAAAGGCCGAGGGAATGTCGTGGTCTTCATGCACGCACTTTTCCGGCAGTGGCCTTGGCGGGCCATCCGGTGGCTCGTACGGGTTGAAGCGGCGCAGGTGGCCCTGGGCGCTGACGGCGTAGGCCTGCCAGACCTGCTGGTCGAGCAGCACGTACAGGTAGCCCATGCGCAAGGTGCGCAAGCCGATCCTGGTCGAGATATGCAGGTTATCCGCCACGGTGACGACACACTCGGGGCGGGTGTCTGGCACCAGCGCGCGGCGCAGCGGCAGGATCGGCAGGCCCTGGCGCTCGCAGGACATGCACTGGTCGTGCGGCAGGCCGGCTTCGGCCGCGGCGATGGCGATGCGTTGACTGATGCTCATGGGCGACTCTCGGATTTCAACAGGGATTCGGTCAGGCGGCGCCATTGCTCGTCGGAGTAACGCGCCAGTGCAGGCGCAAGGGGCCGTTGTTGCCGAACGACCGAGGTAATCAGTTCGTGAACCGCAGCAACGTTGTGCAACTCGGGATGAATACACAGCTGGTGCAGGGCAAAAACCACGATGTCTTCCGTTTCGCTCAACCCCAGGGCCCGCGCATCATCGATGTGGTTCGATGCACGCACGCCGGCAAACGGCGGGATCGGACATGGGTAGGCCTCGCCCGCCCCCGCTCGCAACGCTCTCCAGATGCCCAAAATGCGCTCCACCAACGCCGCATCGTCCTGGATCCGCTGGGCAGGCGCTGGCAGGGGATGACGCTGCTTGCCCTGCCCTTTCAGGTTTACCAGCCGTCCTCCACTGCTGAGGAACAACCATTTGCCGATCGGCCACCACGGACCGTGCTCAACCTGCTGATAGGTCGCTGCGAGCAGCTCCAGGCGCACCGGTTCGTAAACTGGATAGAAACCGAATGCCCCTTTGCCATCGGGAACCCGGCACAAGGCCAGGAGGTGCGAAGCAATCGTGGCTGACGGCGCCTCACTGAAGAGCCAACCGCACAGGTAGCGCCGGCGCTGATACAAACCTTTCTGCGCTGCCCGCGCTGTCTGTTCCAGCAATGAGCGACTGGGCGCGGTTCCAGGCATCGCCAGACAAACCAGGACGGGATGCAAATGGGGCTCATGGGCTAGATCAGCCCTTGGCACCTGGGTCAGTGCACCTTCGCCCAAAGCGCTGCGCAGCTGTGCAAGCAGGGCGTGGTCACCATTGTCAGGAATCGCGAGCGGGTCGATCAGCACATGGCAATGCAAATGGGGCTCGTACTGTTTTTCAATGAGGCTGGCCAAGCCTTCGCCGCCCATCAGAGCTGGCCCTCACACTTGTCGCTGGCGTTCGGCGTCAGGACCAGTGACTGGGCGTCGCCTGTGCCTTTGGCGAGCGCCGTGGTTTGCCCCTGCAGGTCAAGAGCCAGCCCATTGATGGTGATGCCTCGCTCATCCAGCAGGATGCTGCCACCCGCGGTTCTGAATTCGATGCGTTCGCTGGCCCGCACCTGGTAGATCGTCGTGTGGTGCTCCATACCCTGCCCGACGGTGACTTTTTGCGTACCTTTGACGACAAGCTCGCGATCATTGCCGACAGATACCTGCTGATTGCCACCCGTTGATTCGCTCCGGTTGTTGCCGACCTTCTCGACCAGGTCCTGCCTGATGTCCATGCGGCAGGTCTGCCCGACCAAGCGGGTATGGTCGCGCCCGATTTCTTCGCGCAAGTCATTGCCGATGCTGGATTGCTCGTCATACCCCACCTGCTCGACACGGTTGCGCCCGACACGCGTGGTCTCATCGTTGCCAACCACATTGTTCTGGTCCCGCTGGGCGTGGATGAACACCTCCTCCTTGCCCAGCTCGTCCTCGAAACGCAGCTCGTTGAAGCCGTTGCCCTTGTGGGTCTGGCTCTTGATGGTCATCCGCGTCTTGTGCTGCGGCAAGTCATAGGGCGGCAACTGGTCGCCGCTGTAGGTCCGCCCGATGATCAGCGGCTGGTCGGGGTCGGCGTTGACGTACTGGATGATCACGTCCTGACCGATGCGCGGGATCGCCATCGAGCCCCAGCTGCCGCCCGCCCAGCCCTGCGAAACGCGCACCCAGCAGGAACTGAATTCGTTGTCCCGGCTCTCGCGATCCCAGGGGAAGCTGACCTTGACCCGCCCCCATTCATCGCAATAGATCTCCTCACCAGGCGGGCCGACGACGGTGGCCATATGCGGGCCGTCGATACGCGGTTTGGCCAATGGTGCCGGGCGCCATTCACTTCTTCCCGGCACCAGCACCGCCGCCTGCTGGTAACGCGTGCCTTGCTCGCTGCCGGCAGCCTCCTCCTGCAGGCTGGTGAACTGAATGCCCTCGTGGTGCACGCGGATAGTGCGCCAATGCACATTGAGGTCCTCGCGAGGGTGTTCGACCAGGGTGAAGCTCAACCCCGGTTGCAGGCGCACATCGTCACCCTCCACCTCGGCCAGGCGGGCGTCATGGCGCAGGGCCGTGAGGCGGGTGGCGGTGAAGGGGACACCGACCGCATCGCGCTTGTAGCGGCCTGGGTAGTCGAAACGCTCGTAGTCCAGCGACTGATGGGCGATGCCGCTGTCACTCGCGCGATGTTCCTGGCGGTACTGTGGGTTGGTGAAGGTGTAGTCCCGCTGCACCTGCTTTGCGGTACGCACCTGCTCGCTGTAGCGCAGGCTCCACAAGCAGGGTCGAGCCTGATCGCCACCGTTATTGGCACGGTAAAGCACCTGGTCGGTGCCGATGTTTCCCTCTTCATGGAAGCCTTCATCATCATCGTCGCGCTGGATGGCACCACGACTGAGCTGACCCAGCGCCAGCAGCCGATCGCTGATGACCAGCTGGTGATATTTCGGCGTGTGTTCGAAGCGGTAGACGAAACCCTCCTCGGCGGCCAGGCGGGCCATGAAGTCGAGGTCGGTTTCACCGGCCTGTACGCAGAATTCGCGCACCTGGTGCGCATCGATACTGCTGATTTCAAAACGGCTGATGCCCTGGCGCTGCAGCATCAGTTCGAGAATCTGCGGCACGCTCTTCTGCTGGAAGATGCGCCAGTTCGAACGCAGCCCGGCCCGCGCCAGCACGGGTTCGACCAGCGCGCGGTAACGGGTGCGGAAATGGCCCGTCTCGCCCTGGCTGAAACGGCTGACCAGGCCGTGCACGTAACGTAGCGGACGTTGCCCACGCCAGAGGGTGAACAGTGCCGGTTTGTCGAGCACCGCGCCGAAGTCGACGTCGCTGTCGAAACTGATCAGCTCCAGGCTCAGCTGGAACGGTGAGCTGAGCGCTTCGTCGAGTTCGAACGAAACCACTTCGAACTCAAGCCGGCTCGCCAGCGGCTGAAAGGTAAAGCGCAACTCGGATTGGCTAGGCATGCAGGTTACCCCTGGCTACGGCTGCAGGATGAGGCTATCGAGTGACTCCAGGACCTCGCTGGTGATCAGGCTCAGGCGATAGCTGTAGTAGCAGTAGGCGCACGCCATGGCGATGGCAGACACCACCAGCGGGCTCCACCAGGGCCAGGTCCAGCGCTGCCGGCGATAGGGACGATCGACAATGTTGGTGTAGGGGTCGCAAATGCTTTCGGGAGTGGGACCACGCAGTTCGCGAAGTACCTTGTGCATGCGTGAAATCAGCGCATTGATGATGTCATCGCCCTTGGGGTCGAGCGCGTACTTGCCCTTCAGGCCCAGGCAGAAACAGAAGTACAGGAACTCCAGCACATCCTGGAATTCCGCAGGCGACTGCATCATCCGCTCCAGCAGCACGAAGATCTTTTCGCCGCCGTGGGTTTCGTGGTGGAACACACTCAACAACGGCTCATGGCTCCAGCACGAATTGCAGCCCCAGGGGCGGCTCATTACCGCCTCGTCCAGGTACAGGCACAGCGCGTAGGAGTACGCTTCGAGATGCGCAGCGGGATAGCCGTGCTGCTGGATTTCTTCGCGGATGGCGCTGACCTGCGTTTGCAGGGCCTTGTGCACGTATTCGATGTTTGGCAAGTCATCCAGGGTGCGCAGGCGCATGACCAGGCCGAACAACGGGTTTGCCGCGTCGAGCATCAGGTTGTCGAAGCCGCCACGTAGCTGGAACTCGGGGTCGGCCGGATAGCCTGTCAGCTCTGCTGCCGCAGCCAGGTAAGGCGACTGAGCTTCCTGCGGGGCCTCGAGCATGGCGTGCAGGCTGTTTTCCATGACGTCGTGAGCGGCCTTGGCGCCCCCGATTTCTTCAGGCGGGATGGAGCGTGGCCGGGGCATGAGAAGGTCCTTGTCTTCCAGCAGACTGAAGATATGAACGCTATCGGGGAAGCCATTCTGTGAGAAGTCGGGGCCTTCCCAAGCCGTTGTAGGACTTTTCGACTGGACCGCTCCCGGGCCTGGGTACAGACCCCAAACACCTTGCCTGCAACGAACGCATCCCAGTGAAACGTTCCGCCTGCAAAGCCGTCATAACCTGAGCCGGTGAACGCAATGAGGAAGCGCAATGACCCAGCCCGACCCGTCCTATGTCAAATGGCTCGAAGAGCGCGCCATGCTTCAGGCTGCCCAGCAACGTACCCACCTGTACTCAGGCCAGTCGCGCCTGTGGCAGCAGCCTTACGCCGAAGCCCAGCCGCGCCGGGCCATCGCGATCGCCTCGGTCTGGCTGACGGTCTACCCTGACGCCATCATTGCCCCCGAGGGCTGTTCGGTACTCGGCGCCCTGGCCCACGAAGCGCTGTGGAAACGCCTGTCGGAGATCGGCATCCAGGGCCTGCATACCGGCCCGATCAAGCGCTCCGGCGGCATTCAAGGCCGCGAACTCACGCCCAGCGTGGACGGCAACTTCGACCGCATCAGCTTCGACATCGACCCGTTGTACGGCAGCGAGCAGGAGCTGATCCAGATGAGCCGCATGGCCGCCGCCCACAACGCCGTGACCATCGACGACCTGATCCCCTCGCACACCGGCAAAGGCGCCGACTTCCGCCTCGCCGAGCTGGCCTACGGGCCCTACCCGGGGCTTTACCACATGGTCGAGATCCGCGAGGAGGACTGGCCGTTGCTGCCGGAGGTCCCCGCCGGACGCGACGCGGTCAACCTGCTGCCGGCACAGTGCGACGAACTCAAGGCCCGGCATTACATCGTCGGCCAGCTGCAACGGGTGATCTTCTTCGAGCCAGGCGTGAAGGAAACCGACTGGAGCGCCACGCCGCCGGTGACCGGGGTGGACGGCAAGATACGGCGCTGGGTATACCTGCACTACTTCAAGGAAGGCCAGCCGTCACTGAACTGGCTGGACCCGACCTTCGCCGCCCAGCAGATGATCATTGGCGATGCCCTGCACGCCCTGGACTGCCTGGGCGCGCGCGGCCTGCGCCTGGATGCCAACGGGTTCCTCGGCGTGGAAACGCGCGCCAACGGCACAGCCTGGTCGGAAAGCCACCCACTGTCGCTGGTCGGCAACCAGCTGATCGGCGGCATGATCCGCAAGGCCGGCGGCTTCAGCTTCCAGGAACTGAACCTGACGCTCGACGATATCGCGCAGATGTCCAAGGGCGGTGCCGACCTGTCCTATGACTTCGTCACCCGGCCCGCCTACCAGCATGCACTGCTGACCGGCGACACCGAGTTCCTGCGCTTGATGCTGAAAGAGATGCATGCCTTCGGCATCGACCCGGCCTCGCTGATCCATGCCCTGCAGAACCACGACGAACTGACCGTGGAACTGGTGCATTTCTGGACCCTGCACGCCCATGACATGTACCTGTACAAGGGCCAGACCTTGCCTGGCGGCATCCTCCGTGAGCACATCCGCGAAGAAATCTACGAGCGGCTGTCGGGCGAACACGCGCCCTACAACCTGCGCTTCGTCACCAATGGCATCGCCTGCACCACGGTCAGCCTGATCGCCGCGGCACTGGGCATCCGCGACCTTGAGCAGATCGGCCCGGCAGAGGTCGAGCTGATCCAGAAGGTGCACTTGTTGCTGGTCATGTACAACGCCATGCAGCCGGGCGTGGTGGCGTTGTCCGGCTGGGACCTGGTGGGCGCCCTGCCCTTGCCCGCCGAAGCCGTGGCAGAGCGGATGATGGATGGCGATACCCGCTGGATCCACCGGGGCGCTTACGACCTGGCCGGGCTCGACCCGCAGGCCGAGGTATCGGTGCGTGGCATGCCGCGGGCGCGGGCGCTGTATGGCAGCCTGGACAGCCAGCTGGAAAACGGCGATTCGTTCGCCTGCAAGGTGAAAAAGCTGCTGGCGGTGCGCCAGGCCTATGGTATCGCCAGCAGCCGCCAGCTGCTGGTACCCGATGTCAGCAGCCCCGGGTTGCTGGTGATGGTGCATGAGCTGCCGGCCGGGCGCGGCATCCAGATCAGTGCGCTGAACTTTGGCCGGGAAGTGATTGCCGAGCAATTGCAGCTGACCGGGTTCACCCCGGGGCCGGTGGTGGACATGATCAATGAGACGGTCGAGGGTGACCTGACCGAGGACGGGCGCTTGACAGTGAACCTGGACCCGTACGAGGCGCTGTGCCTGCGCATCGTCAACAGCAGCGGGCATGTCTGAACAGGGCTGGCTGGTCTTGCATTTAGCGCTCCACGGGCATAGCGTTCGAGAGTTTTCTTTCTCTGTGCCCAGGAGCATCCCATGTACACCGGCATCGTCCAGGCCGTCCGCCCTCTGCTTGATGTGACCAGCTACCCGGGCCACAACCAGTTCACCATCGACCTCACCCCGGAGCTGCTCGACGAGCTCAAGATCGGCGCCAGCGTCAGTGTCGAAGGGACTTGCCTGTCGGTCACCGAAATCGACGGCAGCCGGGTCAGGTTCGACGCCATGACCGCCACCCTCGAGCGCACCAACCTGCGCTTCTTCAAGGCTGGCCAGGGCGTCAATATCGAACGTTCGGCGAAGATGAACGCCGAAGTTGGCGGCCACCTGATGGCTGGGCACATCGCCACCACCGCCGAGATCGTCGAGCTGTCGATCCAGCCGACCGGCGCCTTCATCCGCTTCCGCATGCCCGCGCAATGGGGCAAGTACGTGTTTCCGCGCGGCTTCATCGGGGTCAACGGCTGCAGCCTGACGGTCGCCGATGTGGAAGACAACGTGGTCACCATCAACCTGATCCCGGAAACCCTGCGCCAGACCACCTTTGCCCGTTATCAGGTCGGCGAGTTGCTGAATATCGAGGTCGACCACCAGACCATGGTGCTGGTGGATGTGGTGGAGCGCACCATCAAGAGCACCCTCGCTCGCGAATTGCCGCGCTGAGGACCTGCATGCTGCCCAACACCCTTCCCGCACGCACGGCCCGGCGGCTGCGCCTGCAGATCCTGCGAGGCCGTGTCGGCCTTGGCCTGGTTGCCGGCCTGTCGGTACTGGCCGGCATGACCGATGCGATCGGCCTGCTGGCACTGGGCGACTTCGTCTCATTCATGAGCGGCAATACCACACGCCTGGCAGTCGCCATCAATGAAGCGGACCTGACCATGGTGCTGCGCCTGAGTGGCGCCGTGCTCGGTTTTGTCGCCGGTAACGCATTGGGCGTGCTGCTGGCACGCGGCTTCCGCCAGCGGGCCTGGCCAGTGCTGCTGGTAGTCGCCGTACTGCTGGCCTTCGCCGCCGGCTGGCGCTTGGCAAATACCTTCCCGGCGCTGCTGGCCGCGACCTTGGCCATGGGCATGATCAATGCCGTGGTCGAACAGGTGAACGGCCTGCCAATCGGCCTGACCTACGTCACCGGCGCCCTGTCACGCTTCGGCCGTGGCCTGGGGCGCTGGCTGTTGGGTGAGCGGCGCAACGGCTGGCGCGTGCAACTGGTGCCGTGGGCCGGCATGCTGCTAGGCGCTGCGCTGGGAGCCTGGCTGGAGCAACGCCTGGGCCTGCAGGCGCTGGCCGGCAGCTGCTCGCTGGCCTGCGTGCTGGCCCTGGTGTCACGCTTCATTCCCCGCTCCTGGCAGCGTGGCTACATGCCACGCTGATCAGTCGATACGCGGGTGCTGCTGCACCAGCAACTTGCGCTTGGCCTCCAGTTCGGCAATCTGCGCATCGATGTCCTCGATCTTCTGCTCGATATTGTCATGGTGTTCCTGCAGCAGCTCGCGCGCTTCGTCGATATCCGATGCCGCCGGTGCCGCGCCGCGCAGCGGCTTGTTGGCGGTTTCCTTCATGGTCAGGCCAGTGACCAGCCCCACGGCAGCAATCACCATCAGATAATACGCCGGCATGTACAGGTTGCCGCTGCTCTCCACCAGCCAGGCAGCCAGGGTTGGGGTAAGCCCGGCAATCAGCACCGAGATATTGAAGGCGCTGGCCAGGGCGCTGTAGCGGATGTGCGTGGGGAACATGGCCGGTAGCGTCGAGGCCATCACGCCGATGAAGAAGTTCAGCAGCACGGCAATGATCAGCAGCCCGGCGAAAATCACCCCCAGCACGCCACTGTTGATCAGCATGAAGGCAGGGATGGCCAGCACGAAAAGGCCGACGCTGCCGACGATGATGAACGGGCGCCGGCCGAACTTGTCGCTGAGCAGGCCGATCATCGGCTGCACGAACAGCATGCCGACCATGATCGCGATGATGATCAGCACGCCATGGTCTTCGCTGTAGTGCAGGTTGTGCGACAGGTAACTGGGCATGTAGGTGAGCAGCATGTAGTAGGTGACGTTGGTGGCGATCACCACGCCGATGCAGGTCACCAGGCTGCGCCAGTGCTGGGTGGCGACTTCCTTGAACGATACCTTGGGCCCGGCCGCCAGCCCTTCGCGGTCGCCCTGTTCCAGCTTGTCGACGTGCTGCTGGAAGGCTGGGGTCTCTTCCAGCGCATGGCGCAGGTAGAGGCCGATGATGCCCAGCGGCAGGGCGAGGAAGAACGGCAGGCGCCAGCCCCAGTCGAGGAACTTGTCCTCACCCAGCACGGTGGAGATCAGCACCACCACCCCGGCCCCCAGCACGAACCCGGCAATCGAGCCGAAGTCCAGCCAGCTGCCGAGAAACCCGCGCTTGCGGTCGGGCGCGTATTCGGCGACGAAGATCGACGCGCCGGTGTACTCGCCCCCTACCGAGAAGCCCTGGGCCATCTTCGCCAGCAACAACAGGATCGGCGCCCAGATGCCGATGCTGGCATAGGACGGAATCAGGCCGATGGCGAAGGTGCTGAGCGACATGATGACGATGGTTGCCGCGAGGATCTTCTGCCGCCCGAAGCGGTCGCCCAGGGCACCGAAGAACAGCCCGCCCAATGGCCTGATCAGAAACGGTACGGAGAACGTGGCCAACGCCGCGATCATCTGCACGCCCGGGTCGGCATTGGGGAAGAACACCTTGCCCAGGGCATAGGCGACGAAGCCGTAGACACCGAAATCGAACCACTCCATGGCATTGCCCAGCGCGGCTGCGGTAATCGCCTTGCGCATCTTGGCGTCGTCGACGATGGTGATGTCCTTGAGGCCGATTGGCTGGACGCTTTTCTTGCGAGGTTTCATGTCCGTATCCCTGTCGATGAATGCTCTAAGGGATGAGATACAACGGGACACTAAATAATTCAGCGCTTACTGCTTTTTCGTGCTTTCTCGCAGCTGCTGCGCAGTGGAGGAAAGCCGCTGCGATGACAGCGGCTTGCACGGGTAAAGGCCCCGGTCAGATACCGTCGCGGGCCAGGTCCATGGCGAAGTAGGTGAGGATCAGGTCGGCACCGGCGCGTTTGATCGCGCCGATGCTTTCACGCACCACCCGGCCTTCATCGATGGCGCCAGCCAGGCCGCCGAACTTGATCATCGCGTATTCGCCACTGACCTGGTATGCCGCCAGCGGCAGGCGCGAGGCGGCACGGATATCGGCAATCACGTCGAGGTAGGCGCCGGCCGGCTTGACCATCAGCACATCGGCCCCTTCCTGCTCGTCGAGCAGCGACTCGCGCACCGCTTCGCGGCGGTTCATGGGGTTCATCTGATAGCTCTTGCGGTCGCCCTTCAGTGCGGTACCACCAGCTTCGCGGAACGGGCCATACAGTGACGAAGCGAACTTGGTGGAATAGGCCATGATCGCGGTGTCGTGAAACCCGGCAGCATCCAGCGCGCTGCGGATGGCTTGCACCTGGCCGTCCATTGCCGCCGAAGGGGCGATGAAATCGGCACCGGCTGCGGCGGCGATGACCGCCTGCTTGCCCAGGTTGGCCAGTGTGGCGTCATTGTCCACGCCGTGGTCATGCAACACGCCACAATGGCCGTGGCTGGTGTATTCGCAGAAGCAGGTGTCGGACATCACCACCATTTCCGGCACGGTGTCCTTGCAGATCCGCGACATGCGCGCGACCAGGCCGTTTTCGTTCCAGGTGTCGCTGCCAACGGCGTCCAGGTTGTGCGAAACGCCAAAGGTCATCACCGACTTGATGCCGGCGCGGGCATAGCGTTCGATTTCCTGGGCCAGCAGCTTCTCGGGGATACGGTTGACGCCCGGCATGCTGGTGATCGGCACGAAGTCGTCGATGCCCTCTTCGACGAAGATTGGCAGGATCAGGTCTTCAAGGCGGAACTCGGTTTCCTGGAAGATCGTGCGCAGGGACTCGTTCTGGCGCAGGCGGCGAGGACGAACGGACGGGAATTGGTTGGACATGACTGCTCCAGGGGATTTGAACGGCGTATACCTTATGCCTGTCGCGCGCCAGTGAAAAGGCCAAATGACGAGATATTGTCGTGCGTCAAAGGCAACGGTTGCTGCGGCACAGGCGACCTGTCACTGCAGCCAGGGCGGGGTCGGCTCCTCGGCCCCAGCCGGCCCATGCTCGGCCTCGGCCCGCGCCGCACGCCGGCGCGCCTCATCCCGGCGGGCGGCATCGATCTCGCGCATCACCCCCGCCACGTCGGCATCATGCACATCCTCCTCGAACAGCCCTGTCAGCGGGCTGTCCGGGCGCAGTTCGCCCGCCTCGTACAAGGCCCACATTTCCTGCGCGTAACGCGTATTTTTCAACTCTGGCGCAAATCGCCCGAAATAGTGCGCCATGTTGGCCACATCGCGTTGCAACATGCTGAAGGCATGGTTGTTGGCTGCTGCATCCACGGCCTGCGGCAGGTCGATGATCACCGGCCCGTCGGGGCCGAGCAGCACGTTGAACTCCGACAGGTCGCCATGCACCAGCCCGGCACACAGCATCAGCGCGATCTGGCGGATGACGAAGGCATGGAAGGTGCGGGCTTGCTCGGCCTCCAGGTGCACGTCGTTCAGGCGCGGTGCCGCGTCGCCGTCGGCGTCGGTCACCAGTTCCATCAACAGCACGCCGTCCTGGAAGTCGTAGGGCCGTGGCACACGCACGCCGGCAGCGGCCAGCCGGAACAGCGCCGCCACTTCGGCGTTCTGCCAGGCATCCTCGGCTTCCTTACGGCCATACTTGCTGCCCTTGGCCATGGCCCGTGCCTGGCGGCTGTTGCGCACCTTGCGGCCTTCCTGGTATTCGGCGGCCTGGCGGAAACTGCGCTTGCTGGCTTCTTTATACACCTTGGCGCAGCGCACCTGGCTGCCGCAGCGCACGACATACACGGCGGCTTCCTTGCCACTCATCAACGGCCGCAGTACTTCGTCGACCAGGCCGTCCTCGATCAGGGGTTCGATTCTTTTCGGTGTCTTCATCAGGCTGCATTCGGGGTCCTGGCTGTGATGGCGGACATCCTCTCACAGCCGGGAGCGAGTTGCTCGTCTGTCTTCAGCGCGCCAGGGTCAGGCGCCCTGCCCCACGCCCCCTGGCACCATCCCGCGGGCCCGGTGCCGGGTAACCAGCAGGCCGGAACACACCACCAGCAGCGCCAGCACCATGGTCGATACGACCTCTATGCGGTGGTCCGGGCGGAACAACATCAACACCAGTACTGCGCTGATGAACAGGATCACCGCCCAGGTCAGCCACGGGAACAGCCACATGCGGTAGCCCAAGGTCTTGCCCTGGGCAGTGAGGCGCTGGCGCAGGCGCAACTGGGAAATGGCAATCACCAGGTACACCAGCAAGGCAATCGCGCCGGAGCTGGCCATGAGGAAGCCAAATACCTTGGCCGGCACCAAGTAGTTGGCAATGACCGCCAGGAACGCCGCACCGGTGGACAGCAACACCGCCACCACTGGCGTGCCACTGCGGCTGGTCAGCTGGGCGCAGGCCGGTGCATCACCGCGGCGGCTCAGCGAATAGACCATGCGCGAGGCGGTGTACAGCGACGAGTTGAGGCAGCTGGTGACCGAAGTCAGCACGACGAAGTCGATGATCGCCTTGGCATGCGCCACGCCGAGGGTGTCCAGCACCGTGACATAGGAACCTTCGCTGGCCAGGCGCGGGTCAGTCCATGGCACCAGGGCGATGACGATGAAGATCGACAGGATATAGAACAGCGTGATTCGCCAGATCACCGAGTTGGTGGCCTTGGAGATGTGCTTGCCCGCTTCGTCGGACTCGGCTGCGGCGATGGTCACCACCTCGGCACCGAGGAACGAGAACATGGTGATGAGCATGGCACTGAGCACCGCGCCGAAGCCGTTGGGCATGAAACCGCCCGTGTCCCACAGGCGCGACACGCCGCTGACACCGGAGCCCGGCAGCAGGCCGAAGATGGCGCACAGCCCCAGCGCGATGAAGCCGACGATGGCCAGCACCTTGACCAGCGCCAGCCAGAACTCGAACTCACCATAGTTCTTCACGCTGAACAGGTTGGTCGCGGTCAGCAGCAAGGTGATGACCAGCGACAACAGCCAGATTTCCAGCTGCGGAACCCAGGAATTGATAATGGTGGCGGCGATGTTGGCCTCGATCGGGATGATCAGCACCCAGAACCACCAGTACAGCCAGCCGATGGTATAGCCGGCCCATTTGCCGATGGCGAGGTCGGCATAGGTGGAAAACGAACCGGTGTCCGGCGAGGCCACCGCCATTTCCGCCAGCATGCGCATTACCAGCACCACCAGGGCACCGGCCAGGATATAGGCGAGGATGGTGGCCGGCCCGGCTTCGGCGATTGCCCGGCCAGAGCCGACGAACAGGCCGGCACCGATCACACCGGCGATGGACAGCATGGTGACATGCCGTGATTTCAATCCATGACTCAAATTGTTGTTGTGGGTTTGCATGGCGTTACCTTGTTGTTTTTGTCATGCCCACGCAGGGGCCGCCGGCTTGCACGTCACCGACGCAGGCGCGAAAAAGCCCGCACTGCCCTAGAGGGTGAGTTAGGGCAGTACGGGTTGAGTAAACGAAACCGCAGGAGCTGTTACGGGGGCTTCAGCTGGCTGCTCGCCGGCGCGGCGCCAGGTCGGCCTTGGGCGCAGCGCTGCCCTGCCGACTGACTTGCTCACAGACCTTCTCGACGATGTAGGCACCGATCGGAATGGCCGACGTGGCAGCCGGCGACGGCGCATTGCAGACGTTGACGCTGCGTGCAGTGTTGACGAACAGGAAGTCGTCGATCAGCTTGCCGTCACGCGACACGGCCTGGGCACGCACGCCGGCCGGGTACGGCGTGAGGTCGGCCTTGGTGATGCTCGGGCAGTACTTTTGCACCTGCTTGAGGTAGCCGCCCTTGAACAGCGAGTTCTTCATCTCGATCAGGCCCGGGCGGAAGTTCTTCGCCAGGACCTTGAGGATGCCCGGGGTGGTCAGGGTCTGGAACAGGTCGCCAGGGCTGATGTCGGTCTTGCGATAGCCCTCGCGCTTCATCGCCAGCACGGCGTTGGGGCCGACGGTGACGGTGCCGTCGATCATGCGCGTCAGGTGCACCCCGAGGAACGGCATGGACGGGTCGGGAATCGGGTAGATCAGGTGGTTGACGATCTGGTTGTGCTGCTTGGGCAGCAGGTAGTACTCACCGCGGAACGGGCAGATGACGAACTCGGTGCGCAGGCCCAGCATGCTCACCACGCGGTCGGCCATCAGGCCCGAGCAGGTCACCAGGAAACGGCTGCGCAGCTCGTCGCCATGCGTGCGCACGATCACTTCACTGGCCAGTTCCTGCAAGCCGACCACCTCGGCGCCATAACGGATTTCGCCACCGGCACGCTGGAATTGCGCGCCCATCGCCGCCGTCACCTGGGCGTAATTGACGATGCCGCTGGAGGGCACGAAGATGCCGCCCATGCCCACGATGTTCGGCTCGCGCTCGCGCAGCTCGGCCGCCGACAGCCAGTAGCGTTCCAGGCCATTGGCCGCGGTGCGCTCCCACAGCGCCTTCATGCGCTGCATTTCCAGTTCGTTGGTGGCTACCAGCAGCTTGCCGCACTCGTCGAAGCGGATGCCGTGCTCGGTGCAGAAGGCCTTGGTGGCCTTGTTGCCTTCCAGGCAGAAGCGCGCCTTGAGGCTACCAGGGGTGTAGTACACGCCGGCGTGGATCACGCCGCTGTTGTGGCCGGTCTGGTGGCGGGCCGGGCCGGATTCTTTCTCCAGCAGGAGAATCTTCGCATCCGGGTAGACCTTGATCAGGTGCATGGCCGTGGACATGCCCACAATGCCACCGCCGATGATGATGAAATCGTACACAGCCTTACCTCACACGCAGGCATTGCCTGGCTGGCTCACCAAGGCCCGCAGGGCCCTGGTGGCATCGTTTGCTACATGGACGCATGGGCGGGCGCCCGCCCCACGCCCTGTCATTATTGCCCGCGCTGGTACAGCGGTTTGGGGAAGGCGAGGTAACCGCGCTGGCGCATCAGCTCGCGGCGCAGGCCTTCGTGTGGCGTGAAACGATCGCGGCCATGCAGCCAGAACAGGTTGTTGATCAGCAGGAAACTGCCCACGCCCACCGGTACCGAAAGCTTCTTCGCGCTGCCTTCCAGCGATTCGGACAAGGCGTTCAGCCAGATGCCTTCCTCAAAGTTTTCCGGCTGCACGAACTGGTCAATGTAGCGCATGGTCGGGCGGCCTTCAGCATCAGTGTCGAATACCGCGTGGAACACATCCTCGGACACCTTCTTGCTCGGTGGTGCGGTCCAGCGCATCTCGCGGCGGGCCAGTGGGTGGCGGAAGAACTCGTCGCACTGCTCCCAGTCGTCCAGGTGCAGCAGCAGCGAGTTGCCGCCTTCCATGTTCTTTTCGTCAATTTTCAGCATCAGCACGTAGTCGGTGATCTGATTGACGAAGGTGCCGTCGTTGTGCAGCTCCATGACCCGGTGTGGCTGGCGCAGGTAGCTGTCGGAGTTGTCGGTATTGACCACCACGAAGCGGGCATAGAACTGCCCGCTCATGGCGTCGTAGTTGCTGCGCCCGATCAGGTGCGCGCAGGCGGTGGTGAACTTGACCATGTCTTCGGCCTGGCTCACGTCATCCAGCCCGACCGGGGTGATCAGCATGCCACCGCTGGCGCGGTTGAGGATGGTGTTGAGCAGCACCGGACGCAGGGTGCCTTGGCACAGCTGGTCGAGGATCTCACCTACCCGAAAACGCAGGAACGACTTGTATTCCAACGCCTGCACCGGCCACTGGGCAACGGCCTGGACGAACGCTTCGACCGTTTCGCGGGCAAAGGTGATCTCCAGCAGGCGCGGCGACTGCTTCGACGGGGCGATGGTGTAACCATGCGGTTCGAGCGGCAGTGGCATCACAAGTTCGTCGGTCTGCGTAAAAGCGTTCATGGCAAGGTCCTGGCAAAGAAAGGGAATGGCGCCGTCCGGTCATGACCTGGATCAGTGCGGGCGAAAGAAAAATATCGCCACAAACATGAAATGTCTACATTTTTATTTTTCGGCGACGTTTTTGTGGTTTGTCCATTGTTTTTCGCCAGGCGGCGCTTTCGGTATGATCGGCAAAACGGTTTGAGGAAACAGGACCTTGGAAGCGCTCGCCCCCCGACAAAACTCAGCATTCAGCGGGTATGAGAGGCTCAAGAAGGACATCATCCGCGGCGTCTTCAAGCCCGGGGAAAAGCTGTTGATGAGCACCCTGAAGGAACGCTACGACCTGGGCGTCGGCCCGTTGCGGGAAGCGCTGTCGCAACTGGTGGCCGAGCACCTGGTCAACGCGATCAGCCAGAAGGGCTACCGCGTGGCGCCCATGTCGCTGGAGGAGATGAACGACATCTACGATGCCCGCGCCAACCTGGAGGCGATGATCATCACCCTGGCCATCGAGCGCGGCGACGATGCCTGGGAAGCGTCGGTGCTGGCCCACTCGCATACCCTGGCCAAGGTGATGGAGGTGAAAACCCGCGAGCAGCGCCTGGATGTCTGGGACGAGCGGCACAAGGCGTTCCACACCGCGATCGCGTCGGGTTGCGGCTCCCGGCATCTGCTGCAGGCGCGCACCTACCTGTTCGACCAGGCCGAGCGCTACCGGCACCTGTGGCTGACCCAGACGGTGTTTTCCGAGCAGGCCCTGGAACTCAAGCGCCAGGAACATGCGGCACTGGTCGAAGCGCTTCTCGCCCGGGACGCCAAGCGCGCCAGCGCCATGATGCGTTCACACCTGATGACCCCGGTGCCGATCATCGCCCAGATCATGCATGCCGAAGGCATCGGCGCACGCTGACCACTTTGCCCTGGCCTGCGCGGCCCTGCGTAGGAGCGGCCTTGTGTCGCGAACGGGCTGCGCAGCAGCCCCAGGATTTCGGTGCAAATGCACAAATTGCCGGGGGCTGCTGCGCAGCCCGCTCGCGACACAAGGCCGCTCCTACAAGGGGGTGTCGGCCGGTCGGGTGGCCAGATGAATTTTTCTTAAATCGCCGGTTGGCTATTCTTTGGCACAATCAACTCTCCATCAGATGCCCGGAAACCAGCATGCCTCGCGTACTGACCATCGAAGACGACGCCGTCACCGGCCAGGAAATCGTCGCCGAACTTACCAGCCACGGCCTGGAAGTGGATTGGGCCGACAATGGCCGTGAAGGCCTTTCCAAAGCCATTGCCGGTGGCTACGACCTGATCACCCTCGACCGCATGCTGCCCGAGGTCGACGGGCTGACCATCGTCACGACCCTGCGCAACCTCAAGATCACCACGCCGATCCTGATGATCAGTGCCCTGTCGGACGTCGACGAGCGAGTGCGCGGCCTGCGTGCCGGTGGTGACGACTACCTGACCAAACCGTTCGCCTCCGATGAGATGGCTGCCCGGGTCGAGGTCCTGCTGCGCCGCAACAGCGTGCCCGTCACCCAGACCCGCCTGCAGGTGGCCGACCTGCAACTGGACCTGATCAGCCACGAGGCCCGGCGCGGCGATCAGACGCTCAACCTGCTGCCCACCGAGTACAAGCTGCTGGAATACCTCATGCGCCACAGCGGCCAGGTGATCACCCGCATGATGATTTTCGAAGAAGTCTGGGGCTACCACTTCGACCCGGGCACCAACCTGATCGACGTGCACATTGGTCGCCTGCGCAAGAAGATCGACTCACCCGGCCAGTCGCCGCTGATCCGTACGGTACGGGGCTCCGGCTATGCCATTGCTGAACCCGTCTAAAGGCTGGAGCTCCTCGACCAGCCGCCTGCTGGCGCTGTACAGCTTTCTGTTCGTGGCCTGGAGCAGCATCCTCATGGGGGTGCTGTACTTCGAGGTGTCCAGCTACCTGAACAAACTCACCCGTCATTCCATGCTGCAGCGCCAGCACCTGTTCGCCCACATGAGCGGCAAGCAGCTGGATGATGCCCTGGTTGCCAGCCAGGCCCTGGAGGAGCGCAGCTTCGATGCCTATGGCCTGTTCGACAGCCAGCTCAACCCGATTGGCGGGCGCATTCGCGCGCTTCCGCCGGAGTTGCGGCTCGATGGCAAGGTTCATGAACTCAAGCGCTGCCTGGACGCCGACGACCCGCACATGCCGCGTGACAGCTGTGATGCCGTGGCGATCAAGGTGCAGGACGGCCGTTGGCTGGTGCTGGTGCGTGACAACGGCTCGCTGTTCGTGGTTACCCGGATCATCCTGCATGCACTGCTCTGGGGTATCTCGCTGACCCTGATCCCAGGCTTTGCCGGCTGGTACCTGCTGCGTCGCAGGCCGCTCAAGCGCATCCGGGCGATCCAGGCCCAGGCCGAGCTGATCGTTGCCGGCGACCTCACCCACCGCCTGCCGTTGTCGGCCCGGCGTGACGAACTGGACATGCTGGCAGCCATCGTCAATGCCATGCTCGACCGCATCGAGCGATTGATGCACGAGGTCAAGGGTGTATGCGACAACATTGCCCACGACCTGCGCACCCCACTCACGCGCCTGCGCGCCCAGCTGTACCGCATTCGCCAGCAGAGCGACAGCGACTCCACCCAGGCCGAGGCGCTGGACCACGCCATCGGCGAAACCGACACCTTGATGGCGCGTTTTCGCGGGCTGTTGCGCATCAGCGAACTGGAAGACCGCCAACGGCGCGCCGGTTTCGTCCAGCTGGACCCACACGCGTTGCTGGTGGAGCTGCATGACTTCTACCTGCCGTTGGCCGAGGATGGCGGCATTCGCCTGGAATTGCAGCAGCCCGGGGAACTGCCGGCACTGCATGGTGACCGCGAGCTGTTGTTCGAAGCCTTGGCCAACCTGGTGGGCAACGCTATCAAGTTCACCCCGGAGGGTGGCCAGGTGCGGATCAGCGCCACGCAGGACGACAATGGCCTGCAGCTGGCCATCGAGGACAGCGGGCCGGGTATTCCCGAAGACGAACGGGCTGCGGTACTGAAGCGTTTCTATCGCAGCGAAGAAGGCCATCGCCATGCGGGGTTCGGGCTGGGGCTGTCGATCGTTGCGGCGATCGTCGACCTGCACGGGTTCGGGCTGGAGGTGGGGGCAAGCGAGTTGGGTGGGGCCAGGCTGGTTCTGCATTGCCCGTTGGCCGCGTCAGGCAAGTAGACAATGGGGCTGCTCTGCAGCCCATCGCGACACAAGGCCGCTGCTACAGGGGCGACGCAAGCATCCGATGCTGCGCTACTCCTGTAGTAAGCGGCCTTGCATCGCGATGGGCCGCAAAGCGGCCCCGTCTGTACGGATCAGTCAGCCAGACGCCAGGTAGTACTACCCTTGCTGTCCTCCAGCACAACCCCCATGGCAGTCAGCTGGTCGCGAATACGGTCGGATTCGGCCCAGTTCTTGTCCGCACGCGCCTGCAGGCGCGCCTGGATCAAGCCCTCGACCGCAGCAGCATCGACCTTGCCTTCGGCACCGGCACGCAGGAAGTCATCGGCTTCCAGCTGCAGCACCCCCAGCACGTCACCCAGCTCGCGCAGGCGACCCGCCAGGCCGGCGGCCGCATCCGGGTCGCTGTCGCGCAGGCGGTTGATTTCGCGCACCAGGTCGAACAGTACGGCGCAGGCTTCAGGCGTGCCGAAGTCGTCGTTCATCGCCACGCTGAAGCGCTCGACAAACGCCTCACCACCCTTGGCCGGCACGCGCGGCAGGCCGCGCAAGGCGTGATAGAAGCGCTCCAGGGCGCCCTTGGCATCGCGCAGGCTGTCTTCCGAGTAGTTGATCGCGCTGCGGTAGTGGCTGGCCACCAGCAGATAACGCACCACTTCCGGGTGGTACTTCTCGAGCACGTCGCGGATGGTGAAGAAGTTGTTCAACGACTTGGACATTTTCTCGCCGTTGATACGGATCATGCCGCAGTGCATCCAGGCGTTGGCGTACGGTTTGCCAGTGGCCGCCTCGCTCTGGGCAATCTCGTTCTCGTGGTGCGGGAACTCCAGGTCGCTGCCACCGCCGTGGATGTCGAAGCTTTCGCCCAGGCAGCAAGTGGACATCACCGAGCATTCGATGTGCCAGCCCGGACGCCCCGGGCCCCATGGCGATTCCCAGCTCGGCTCGCCCGGCTTGGCGCCTTTCCACAGGACGAAATCCAGCGGGTCCTGCTTGGCTTCATCGACCTCGATGCGCGCGCCGATACGCAGGTCTTCGATCTTCTTGCGCGACAGCTTGCCGTAGCCGACGAACTTGCCGACCCGGTAGTACACGTCGCCATTGCCCGGAGCGTAGGCGTAGCCCTTGTCGATCAAGGTCTGGATCATCGCGTGCATGCCGGCGATATGGTCGGTGGCACGCGGCTCCTGGTCCGGCGGCAGGATGTTCAGGCGTCGCTCGTCTTCGTGCATGGCGTCGATCATGCGCGCGGTCAGGGCGTCGAAGGTTTCGCCGTTCTCGTTGGCCCGGTTGATGATCTTGTCATCGATGTCGGTGATGTTGCGCACGTAGGTCAGCTCGTAGCCGCTCTTGCGCAGCCAGCGCGTGACCAGGTCGAAGGCCACCATGCTGCGGCCATGGCCCAGGTGGCAGTAGTCGTACACGGTCATGCCGCACACGTACATGCGCACCTTGTTGCCATCCAGCGGCTTGAAGACTTCCTTGGCTTTGCTCAGGGTGTTGTAGATGGTTAGCACGGCGGTTCCTCAGCTGCCCCAGGAGTCACGCAAGGTGACAGTGCGGTTGAACACCGGGCGGCCCGGCTGGCTGTCTTTCAGGTCGGCGCAGAAGTAGCCTTCGCGCTCGAACTGGAAGCGGTCCTCGGGCTGGGCCTGGGCCAGCGATGGCTCGGCACGGCAGCCGCGCAGCACCTGCAGCGAATCCGGGTTGATGTTGTCCAGGAAGCTGCCGCCCTCCTCGGTCTTTTCCGGGTTCGGCGAGCGGAACAGGCGGTCGTACAGGCGCACTTCGCACTCGACGCTGCCCTCGGCCGGCACCCAGTGGATCACGCCCTTGACCTTGCGCCCCTCAGGGTTCTTGCCCAGGGTGTCCGGGTCGTACGAGCAGCGCAGCTCGACGATGTTGCCGTCGGCATCCTTGATGGCCTCGTCGGCACGGATCACGTAGCTGCCGCGCAGGCGCACTTCGCCGGCCGGTTCCAGGCGCTTGTAGCCCTTCGGCGGCTGTTCCATGAAGTCGTCGCGGTCGATGTACAGCTCACGGGAGAACGGCAGCACGCGCACGCCCATGTCTTCCTTCGGGTGGCGCGGCAGCTCGAGCTGCTCGACCTGGCCTTGCGGGTAGTTGGTGATGACCACCTTCAGCGGGCGCAGCACGCACATGGCGCGCGGCGCGGTGCGGTCCAGGTCGTCACGGATGCTGAACTCCAGCATCGACATGTCGACCACGCCGTCGGAACGGTTGGTGCCGATCATTTCACAGAAGTTGCGGATCGAGGCCGGGGTGTAGCCACGGCGACGGAAACCGGACAGGGTCGACATGCGCGGGTCGTCCCAGGCTTCGACGTGCTTTTCGTCGACCAACTGCTTGAGCTTGCGCTTGGAGGTAATGGTGTAGTTCAGGTTCAGGCGGCTGAACTCATACTGGCGCGGATGGGCCGGCACCGGCAGGTTGTCGAGGAACCAGTCGTACAGCGGACGATGCCCTTCGAATTCCAGGGTGCAGATCGAGTGGGTGATGCCCTCGATGGCGTCCGACTGGCCGTGGGTAAAGTCGTAGTTGGGGTAGATGCACCACTTGTCACCGGTCTGGTGGTGGTGGGCATGGCGGATGCGGTACAGGATCGGGTCGCGCAGGTTCATGTTCGGCGAGGCCATGTCGATCTTGGCCCGCAGCACGCGCTCGCCATCCTTGAACTCACCAGCCTTCATGCGCGCGAACAGGTCCAGGTTCTCTTCCACGCTGCGCTCGCGGAACGGGCTGTTCTTGCCCGGCTCCTTGAGGTTGCCACGGTATTCCTTGGCCTGCTCGGGGGTGAGGTCGCAGACGTAGGCCTTGCCGCGCTTGATCAGCTCGACCGCCCAGTCGTGCAACTGGTCGAAGTAGTCGGAGGCATAGCGCACGTCACCGGCCCAGTCGAAGCCCAGCCACTTGACATCGCTCTGGATGGCGTCGATGTACTCCTGGTCTTCCTTGGCCGGGTTGGTATCGTCGAAACGCAGGTGGCAGACGCCCCCGAACTCCTTGGCCAGGCCGAAGTTGACGCAGATCGACTTGGCGTGGCCGATGTGCAGGTAACCATTGGGCTCCGGCGGGAAACGAGTAACGATGCGGCTGTGCTTGCCCGAGTCCAGGTCGGCCTGGATGATCGGCCGCAGGAAGTTCGCAGGGACAGCGGGGGCGCCTTTGGCAGCGGCGTTGGGCGCGTTGTCGGCAGTGGGCTTGCTCATAGGATCCTTGAATGCACGTGGCCGGCCTGGGTAGGCCGATTGAATCAAAGGGCCTATCATAGCCGAAGCAGTCAAGCTGCTGACAGTCGGGCCCGGACAAACAAGCGTGATTTATCACGGCTTTTTGCCGCAGCCTGGCAAAATGGCCAGTGCGCGCCATGTGTCGCGACCGCCTGATCCTGCGTCAGGTGGTAACCCCGCGCCCTGCGCACCCTAATTCCCGATTGCCTTGAAAGAGCGAGTTTCAGCATGTCCAAAGTCAAACTGAGCACCAACCACGGCGACATCGTCCTGCAACTGGACGCCGAAAAAGCGCCGCTGACTACCGAAAACTTCGTTCAGTACGTCAAGGATGGCCACTACAACGGCACCGTGTTCCACCGCGTGATCAAGGGCTTCATGATTCAGGGCGGCGGCTTCGAGCCTGGCATGAGCCAGAAGAAGACCCGCGCCAGCATCCAGAACGAAGCCGACAACGGCCTGAAGAACAAGAAGTACAGCATCGCCATGGCCCGTACCATGGAGCCGCACTCCGCCTCAGCGCAGTTCTTCATCAACGCTTCTGACAACGACTTCCTCAACCACAGCGGCAAGAACGTGCAGGGCTGGGGCTACGCGGTATTCGGCGAAGTGATCGAAGGCCGTGAAATCGTCGATGCCATCGAGAAGGTCGCGACCGGTTCCAAGGCCGGCCACCAGGACGTGCCGAAAGACGACGTGATCATCGAGAAAGCCGAGATCATTGAGTGATCCTGCTGATCTCCGATCTGCACCTGCAAGAAGAACGCCCGGACATTACCCGGGCGTTTCTTGATTTGCTCGATGGTCGTGCCCGCCATGCCAAGGCCTTGTACATTCTCGGTGACTTCTTCGAAGCGTGGATCGGCGACGACGCCATGACGCCGTTCCAGCAGTCGATCTGCCAGGCCATGCGCCGCCTGAGCGACAGCGGTACGGCCATCTACCTGATGCATGGCAACCGTGATTTCCTGATTGGCCAGGCCTTCTGCGAAGCGGCGGGCTGCACGTTGCTGGCCGACCCCAGCGTGATCGAACTGGGCGGCGAACCGGTGTTGCTGATGCATGGCGACACCCTGTGCACCCGCGACCTGGGCTACATGAAGATGCGCCGTCTGCTGCGCAACCCGTTGAGCTTGTGGGTGTTGCGTCACCTGCCACTGGCGGCGCGCTACAAGCTGGCGCGCAAGCTGCGCAGCGAAAGCCGCTCGCAAACGCGGATGAAAGCCACCGAAATCGTCGACGTCACCCCGGAAGCAGTGCCGCAGGTGATGGCCGCGCAGGGTGTGCGCACGCTGGTGCATGGCCATACCCACCGGCCGGCGATCCACAAACTGGTGGTCGATGGGCAACCGGCACGGCGCATCGTGCTGGGTGACTGGGACCGTCGGGGCTGGGTGCTGCAGGTTGACGAGCAAGGCTTTCAGCTGGCGCCGTTCGAGTTTTCCTGACGCTGTAGCACTGGCACATACTGGCCGCTTCGCGGGTAAATCCGCTCGCACAGGGACTGCACCGCTTGCGGTCATGGTGCAGTGCCTGTGTTAGCGCCTCAAGGCTGGCTGGCCAGCGCGCCCTTGTCCCCCTCACTGATCACATACTGCCGGTAGCCGGGGTCGGCCTGGATTTGTGCCTCGGTAAACGGTAATGGCAGCAGTTGCTTGGCCGAGAAGGCCTTGGTCTGGTCGCCGAAGTGCGCCGAACCGGCTTCACTGGACTGCGAGAACGCCAGCAACCCGCGCGCCTCCGGCCCCGTGTCGGTAAAGCTGACCAGTTGCAGGTAGCTGGTACCACTGACCACCAGCCGCTTGCCCTGCCCGTGCGGCACGCTGTGGATCGCGTTGTACACGCCCAATGCTTGCGGGCCGCCCGGCACCGGGGTGCCATCCACCGCCTGCTGCACCTGGCCCCAGCGCTGCTGCCCTGCCACACCACTCTCATTCACCTGCCTGAGCGACGCCAGCGCCGCCTGGTGCAGGCGTTTGCGCACCGCTGCCTGCTCGACCGCCAGGCCGCGCGGGGTGTGCTGTGGGTCGGCCGGGTCGAAGGCCACCCGCCAGCTTTCCGGGTGCTCGGCCAATGCCTCGACCAGGTTGTTGAAGTGCACCAGGCCAATGCCGCTGTCGAGGTCGGCCTTGCCGTTCCAGGTCGCCAGGCTGCTGCATACGGCCTGCACATCGGCAGCGGCGCCCTGGCACCATTGCAGCAGGTCTGGCAGCACCAGGCTGGCCAGGTAGACCTCATCGTCGGTGACCATGCGTTGCAAATCGTCGATCGCCAAGCGGGCCTTGCCCTGCAGGCGTTGCAGGGCAAAACGGCCGCGCATGCCCAGCGGCTGGTCGCTGCGGCTTATCAGCGGCGAGTAGCCGGTCAGCGGCTGCGCCGGGTTGCTCATCCAGGCCGGGTCATTGGAGTTCTGCACGAAATCCGTGCGCTGCAGGCTCGGCAGCAGGCGTGCCGGGAAGATCCCCGGCTGTGCCGCCTGCGCATCCACCTTCCACGCGCATGCACTGCGCGAACCATCCAGCACTACCAGACGCCCCTGGGCCTGCGGGTTGCTGCACGCGGCCAGCAGCTGCTGATCGACATACGGCACCACCGACTGGTTCAGGTACAAGGCCTGGCCACTCTGGTCCACCGCCAGCGTGTTGACCCAGGGAATGCCCTGCAACTGTTCGACCGCCCGCTGCAACCCCGCCACGCTGTCGGCGCGGTTGATCTGGTACCACTGCTGCAATACCCGGGTGTTCTCCAGGTTGGCATCACGCAAGCTGTAGGCCGCATGAGCATCCCAGTCCAGGCGCCCAGGCCATTGCACCACCGGGCCGAAATGCGAACTGTAGACCTGGCGTTGCACCTGCCTCAGGCTGCCATCCGCGGCCTTGACCGCAACGCTGACGGTGTGCCGGCTCAGTGGCAGCGACTGGCCATCGAACAGATAGCGGGTCGGGTCCTTGGGATCGAGCTGCAAGCGGTACAGGGTAAAGTGCTGCGACGTGTCGACGGTGTGCGTCCAGGCCAGGTGCCGGTTGAAACCGATGTTGACCACTGGCAACCCCGGCAGCGCCGCGCCCATCACATCGAGCTTGCCGGGGATGGTCAGCTGCATCTGGTAGAAGCGCATGCCGCCCATCCACGGGAAGTGCGGGTTGGCCAGCAACAGGCCACGGCCATTGGCCGAACGCCGCGCACCTACGGCCACGGCATTGCTGCCGCGCTCCTGGGCAAAACGTTCCTGACGGGCCAGCGCCGTGGCAAAGCCACTGGCTGCCGGTCGGGCAGTGGACGATGGCGGTTGCGCCCCTGCCAGGGCTTCGACGAACTGCCCGAGGCCACCTTCGGCCAACAATCGACGGGTGAGCTTGACCAGGTCTTCGCTGCTGATCGGCCGCAGCCACTCGCCATTGCCGCATTCGGCGGGCAAACCTTGACCACGGCGCTCGGCCAGCGCCCGGTTGTAGCCACTGGCATACCCCGCCAGCAACGCCTGGACCGGGGCTGGTTGCGCCTGCAGGAACGCACGGACTGCGAGCGGGCTGTTGAACCAGGTGAAGAACACATCGCTGGCCAGGTTGTCGCGTTGTTCCAAGGTCTTGCCGTTGGCGCCGAAGTAACGCGAACGCTCCCCGCTGACCGTCAGCACCTCGTTGCCCAGCAGGCACAGGTTGTCCTGCGCGTAGGCGTAGCCGATACCGTAGCCCAGGCCCCGCTCGTCCTTGGCCAGGATATGCGGCACGCCGTAGCTGGTGCGGCGAATCTGCGCGCTGGCTTCGACTGCGGCCGGCTGCGCCGGTACGCCTGCACTGAAGGCTGCCAGCGCGGCGGCCAGGCCAGCGCAAGTCAGGGGGCGGGAAAGTGAAAACACGGGCATTCCTCGAGTTCGGGGTTCATCCCGAGCAGACGAATGGCCACGAGCAAATTTTACCTGCCAGCGGCGGATGAAACGTCTTGAACTATAACCGACATTTTTTTAACGGATGAGCTGCAGTTTTTCCGTTCTCATTCGTCCTAGTCATTGAGGCACCCATATTTCGGGTTCGTCGACGAAAAGGAGCATTCACATGTACAACCCGCCATCCACCATCCAGGCTGGCCGCGGCCCGGACAAAGCGCCCCAGGGACAGGACGCCGTGGCCGACGAACGTACCGGCAACGAACAGATCCGCGCGTTGTTGCGCACCTTCGGCCTGCGCACCAGCCTGATCCGCCTCAAGGTGATCGACGCCCTGCACGTCGCCCAGCGTAATGGCCGCAGCATTGGCGTGCGCGGCGTGCACGCGCAACTGCAACAGCTGGATATCCCGCTGTCGTTCCTCAGCGTGCGTGAAGTGCTCAAGCGGCTGTGCGCCGAGGGCGTCATCCAGCTGGGCAGCGACAAATGCTACAGCCTCGACCCCCAGGCGCGCGCCGTGCTGGAGCAAACGCCTTCGCGCTGAAGGTATGGCCGGCCACAGCTTGGCCGGCCGGCACCGGTCAGGGCTTGACCTTGCGCCGCAAGATACCGTTGATGACCACGACCACCACGGCAATCGCAATCGCCAGCATCTGGAAGGTCTGCTCACTGATCGTACCCTGCTTCTGCAGGTGGGACAGGCCCAGCATCAGGCCCAGTACGACCAGGATGATCAGAAGGGAATATTTGAGGCGCTGCACATGTGTCATCGAAGGTTCCTTGCAACATCTGGGGCAAATGGCTCGCAACGAGCCGCGGCAATCATACAACGGCCACCGGCCCCGGCGCTGCATTTCCTGCTGGGTGGGGCGGCGGTGGCCTGCAAGCATGGCGCTCCCAAGCTCTCGCCGCCGGAGGCACCATGTACAAACCCCTGCTGTTCGCATCGCTGTTGTTAACCCCTCTTTCCCTTCATGCATTGGACACCCGCCAGGCCTCGACCGGGCAATTGCTCGACCTGGGACGCAGCCTGGCCGCCCAGGCCGGGTCCAGCCAATGGCAACAACTCTGGCAACGCGTGCGCCAGGCCGGCTACCTGCAGGCAAACGGTACTTCGGTGCATTTCACCGTCGCGCCGGCCTTGCTGCCCGAACTGGCCCGGCAAACCCTGGACCGGGCTGACCAGGTACAGGCGCTGCAGCCCACCCAGGCGCTGTACCGGCGCCACTTCGCCGACCAGGTCATCGGCCAGCGCAATGGCCAGCCGCTGCATGCGCTGTGCTTGCTGGTCGATTGGCGCACGCTGCCACAAGGCATGCTTCACAGCCCCGAGGCGTACCTGCGTGGCGCCAGCCTGCTGAGCAGCTATCCGTGCGAGTGAGGGTTACCAGACCCAACAGGCAGAACTGGATGAGGCTCGATGGGAAACCACCCGCTGCAGCCAGTTGTTGAAGCCATCTCCTACAGCGCCGGATATCGCTGCCTGCAATACCTGTTCTCCGAGGCTACAAGTCCCAACCCCTATGTCGCCTAGCGACCGGCTTTGTCCGTCGCCGAGAATTCAGCCACACCGTCGACATAACGCCGCTGGTGATCGGGTAGTAATCCCATCCATCCCCAAGGAGCGCCACATGGAATTGCCAGACTTGAGCCACATCGATATCAGCCAACTGCCCCATTCGTTGCAGGCCCTTATCGACTGCATCGGCATCGACAACGCCTACCAGCTCACCTGTGCCTACGGCGGCAGGCCGAAGTACATCCCCAAGCACCGCGAACGCACCAAGCTCGCCGATGTGCTGCCGGCAGACGCGCTTGATGCACTGATCAAGCGCTTTGCCGGGGTCGCCCTGGAGATCCCCAAGGCTGACCACTTCCTGCGCCAGTTGCGCAACCAGCAAATCCAGAAAGAAAGCGCCAGCGGCTTGTCACGCAGCCTGCTGGCCAACAAATACGGCCTCAGCCTGCGCCAGATCGGCAACATTCGTCGCCAGGAAGCGTGCGCTCGCTGAGGCCCAACCCCCGTGGCCGGTCGCTAACGATCGCTTGTCACACCCAACCAGAAAGAGAGACCAGTCATGATAGATAACAGCCTCATTGGATCCGTGATCAACTCCTTGCCGATGGATCGCATGATTGCCGGCCCGCTGCAAGCGATGGTCCAGGCCCAGGTCACCGCGAGCAAGTCGTACGCCGACTTCCTGATGCAAGTCTGCATTCAGGACGGCAAGGCAGTCGCCATCCAGTTCGACTACGACGAAACCATCGTCGACGAACAGGGTGAATACAAGGGCGTAGTCAGCAAGACCATGAAGGTGCCGCTGCTGGCGGCCATCACCCACCCGAACATTGCCATCGAAGAAGGTAAAGTCGAGTTCGAACTGACCATCCAACAGTCGGCGGAAGACTCCTCCAGCAGCGACAAGAGCGGCTCGATGGCCGCCTCGCTGGGCTGGGGGCCGTTCCGACTGAACATGAAAGGCAGCATCAGCCACAAGTCCACGCAAACCCGCAAGACCGATACCCGCGCCCGCTATGCCTTCAATACCACCATCAAGCGCCAGGAACCACCAGAAGCGCTGATGCGTGTGATCGACTTCCTTACCGACGCTGCCACCAAACCGACCGTCGCCAACTCGGCAAAACTGGAAAGCCCCGAGGCGATCTCGAAGGCCGACACGCTAAACAACAAGGGCACCAGCGCTGGAGCCGGTGCTGGTGCAGGAGCCGCCACCGCAGCTTCTTGAGCCACAAAACCGCACCTCCCCCATCCGTGTGGTGGGGGAACTACCTGCCCAGAGGAGCCAAGTGAGTGAGCAAAGTTCCCGCCCCGATGACTTCCATTGACCTGCGCGAAATTACCCGTGGCCTGCAAGAAGCCGCCAGCGCTACCAATAGTCTTATCGCGCAGCAGTACATCAACCTGTTTGACCAGTTCTTCGATTGCGATACCGAAACCTTGGGCGCGCCCATGAAAGCCAAGATGGTCGAGGTAGCCATGGACGGCCAGCACATCATGCGCGTGCCGCTGTTCGCGCTGGTCTCGCCCAAGGGCCTGGCCCTGGAGCGTATGCAGGTCGATCTGTCGGTCCGGGTCAAAGGCACCGAAGCCCAACAGGCACTGCTGAGCGCTGGCGAAAACAATTCGGCGAGCTTCAAGGTCACGATAGGTGGCCAGAGCCGGCAAGGGGAAAGCCGTGACCCCGACGAAGTGCAGATCCGCATGCAGTTCCAGGCCAGCGAACCACCCGAAGCCCTCAGCCGGCTGATCGAGCAGTACACCAACCTGATCATTCCGGTACGCGCCCCCAGCCCGCCACCCTCGCCCGATACCAACGAGTTCATCGAGGCGGCCACCGTCCGTTGACCGCCGCCCCTTGCGCGGCTCAGAAGTCGCGCTTGTAGAAGATGTCCAGGGAACTGGCCAGCCCACTGGCAGCTTCGAGGTAGACCTTCTTGCTCAGCTTGTAGCGCAACTCAATGGTGTTGGCGGGCTCGAACACCCCTACCCCGTAGCGCAGGCTCAGTTTCTCGGTAAGGTTGCCGCTGGCGACCACGCTGGTGGTGGTGCCGGAACCTTCGGTGTCCAGCTGGAAGTCGTCGATCCCCAAGCTTGAAGCCAGGCTGCCGGTGATGCCGGCGCTACCGGCCAGGCCCAGGCCCAAAGCCGCCTCGGCAAGCATGTTGCTGTCTTCGCCGGAAGCGCCCAGTGGCCGCCCCAGCACCAGATATGACAACGCCTGTTCCTGGCTCATGGCCGGCTCCGAGAACACCTTGGTAGTGGGTTGCTCTGCACTGCCGGTCAGGCGGATACCGGCAATCACGTCGTCAACCTTGCGGATGGCTTCGATGTCCAGGTACGGCTGATCGATCGGCCCGGCAAACAGTAGCCGCGCGCGGCGAATGGTCAGGCGCTGGCCGTAGGCACGGTAGCGGCCATCGGCCAGGCTCAGTTCGCCACGGGTATCAAGGTTGTCGCCGATGTGAACATGGCCGAGCAGATTGGCCTTCAGGCCAAAGCCGCTGAACGACAGCTTTTCGCGCCCCACTTCGACGTCGATGTCCATGGCCATCGCCATGGGCGCTGTGCCCTCCTCGGTCTGGTGGCCGACGATCACCGTGTCCTCCGACACTTTTACCGTGGACGGCGGCAACTCACGCACGGTGATCGTGCCTTTGGGTACCTGAACCTTGCCGGTAATTGCCAGCTTGTCATCGATCAGGCGCAGGGTCAGGTCCGGGGCAACCTCCAGCGTTGCATAGGGTTCCACCGTAACGGGCAGCTGCTGGCCTTGCAGGCGCAGGTCCATGCCCAGTGCCTGGCCCCAGGTGAGGTTGCCACGCAACTGGCCACGCCCCGCCTCGCCACTGCGCCAGTCACCTTCGAGCTGTACCTGCTCACCGGCTATCAACGCCTGCAACGACAGGTTGTCGAAGCTGACCGGCAACTCGGCACCACTGACCTCGCCGCCGCGCAGCATCAGGTTGCCGTTGACCTGCGGCGCCAACAGGGTGCCCGACAGCCGCCCGCTGCCATTGAGCTGCCCGGCCAGGCGCTCGACCATCGGCAGGAACGGCCGCGCCACTGACAGATCAAGGCCGGCCAGGTGGAAATCCCCTGACAACGGCTTGTTCCTGCCCAGCGGGTCGAGGCGGGTATTGACGTTCAGCTCACCCAGGCGCTGGCCACGGAACACCAGGCGGGTATCGATACGCCGCGGCGCCAGCATGCTGTCCAGGCGCAGGGCCTGGTAGGGGAAATCGACCCAACGGTCCTTGTCACGCACGCGCAGGGTACCGCCACTGGCGTCGACGACGATGCTGCCCTTGGGGCCGCTGGCCGGGATGTCCAGATTGATGTCGGCGTTGAGCAGGCCCTGCCAGGCGAAGTCTTTCGGTAGCCACTGGGCCAGGCTGTCCAGCGGGAACTGCTTGAGGTGATAGCGCAAGCGTGGCTCGGGGGCCAGGCGCTGATCGTCGCCGCACAGGCTGGCCTGGCCGGAGCGCCAGCAATGGGCGCCGAAGTCCAGCTGGCCGTTGGCCAGCCGCTGCAGGCGCGCCGGTGCCTGCAACTGCCAATCCTGGCCTCCGGCCTGGATCCGCCCGCTGGCCAGGCGCCCACGCCAGTCGCCCTTGTTCAGCTGGCCATCCAGGCCCAGGTCGAGCTTCAGTTGCGGGCCGTCCAGCGCCAGGGTCAGGGCTTGCTGGCGAATGTCGCCCTTGCCGTTGGCCTGCAGGTCACCCAATGCCGTGTCACCCAGGTGGATGCCGCTGGCCTTGAGTGCGACCACGCCGCGCTGGGCGTTGTCCAGCCGGGCATCCAGGCCCAGCTGCTGCAGGCGATTGTCAGCCAGGGCCAGCCGTTGGCCTTGCACGGCCAGGGTACCTTGCGGGGCCTGCAAGGTACCGGCGACGTCCAGCCGGCCCTTGACCTGGCCCTGCAGCCTTGGCCACAACTGGCCCAGCCGCGGCAGGTCGAGGTCGATCCGCCCGGCCAGGCGCTGCTGCAGGCTGCCACTGCCATTGATCCGGTTATCACCCAGTTGCACGGCCAAGGCGCCCAGCGTCCAACGCTCCCCTGCCCCTTGGGCGTCGACCTTGAGCACAGCCGGCTGGCCGCGCAGGCGGCCTTTCAGGTCAAGCTGAGCCTCCAGGCTCAGCGCATTACCTTTGAGCTCGCCCTTGCTGCGCAGCGGCCCGGCCAAGGTGCCTGGCAGCTCGGCCAGCCAATAGGCCGGGTCGAGTGCCGAAAGCTGCAGGGCAACGTCCCATGCCAGGTGCTCGGCAAAACCCACGGCGACGCTGCCTTCAGCCTTGCCTTGCCCGGCGCTCAGCGCCAGCTGCGGCAGCTTGACCTGGCTCAGGTCCCCTTGGAACGGGCTGGCCAGGCTGAACGGCCCGGCCGGGCCGTCCAGGTCGCCATTGAAAGTACCTTGGTAATTGCCATCGCGGTAATGCACCTGGGCGGTGAAGCGCTTGAGCGTGACCTGAGGCGGCGTTTCCAGCGGGTACAGGCGCAGCCACGGGAAGTCCTGCCAGTCCAGTTGCGCGTCGCTGACCAGGCCCTGCTGCCAGTCGGCGCTGGCTTGCAGCTTGATACGCTGGGTATCGCTGGCGCTCAGGTCCAGGGCATCCAGCCTGGCCCCTTTGCTGTCGACCACGCCAGACAACAGCAAGGCCACTGGCGACTGCTCGGCAGGCAGGCTGGCAGAGCCCGACACCTTGTAACCCGTGAGCAGGTTGCCCTTGGCATCGAGGCTGAGCTGGTTGAACTGCAAGGTGTCGGGTAGCGAGCCGGCTGGCTTGAATGCCTCGGAGCGAATCTGCAAGGTTGCCGGCAGATGCTCGGCCAGCGCCTGCAGTTGGCCGTTCAGCGTGGCGTCGAGGTAACCGCTGCTGCTACCGGTGAGCGCCAAGGTAGTCTGCAATCCCCCGCTGGCGCTCAACGCCAGCTGCCAGGGCTTGCCGTCTACCGCAGGCAACTGCAGCTGTGCCTGGAGTTGCACCGGCCAGTCACCCTCGGGCTGCAGGTTACCCTGCAGCTGCAACTGCAGGTCGTCGCGCTGCAGCTGCAGGCTGTCGATACGCATCCCGCTGCTGGTCCAGTGCGCTGCCAGTTGCACGTCGCCAAGCAGGTCGCTGCCGTCCAGGCGCAACTGGCCGACCTTGACTTCACCCAACTCGACAGCCACCGGCAAACGCAAGGCCGGCAACTGCAGCGGGCCGCTCTCGGCCGGCTCGGCACCGGGTGCAAAGGCCATGTCGATGCGTTGTGCCTGCAACTGGCCGATGCACAAGGTGGCACGCAGCAGGCAGGCAGGCGACCAGGCCAGCAACGCTGCCTGCACTTCGACCTGGCTGTCACCGTCGGCCCAGACCAGCTGGCTGGCTTGCCAGCGACCGGCCAGACGGCCCTGGAAGTCAGTCACCTCAAGCCCTGGCACCTGGCCCAGCACCCAGCGGCTGCCAGCCTCGGTCCCCAACAGCAGGCCCACTGCAATGCCCAGGCTCGCAATTACCCCGAGCAGGCCGCTCAGCAGATACTTGATTACACGCTTCACAGCTCGGGCCCCATGGAAAAGTGCAGGCGAATGCCGCCGTCGTCATCCAGCGCCCTGGCCAGGTCGAGGCGCAACGGCCCGACCGGTGATACCCAGCGCACACCAAAACCGACGCCGGTCTTCAGGCTCGGCAGCTCAAGGTCGTTGAACGAGTTGCCCTGATCGACGAAGGTCGCCAGGCGCCACTTTTCGGTCAACGAATACTGGTACTCGACGCTGCCGGCTACCAGGTAGCGCCCACCAATGCGGTCGCCATCGCTGTTTTTAGGCGACAGGGTCTGGTAGTCGTAGCCGCGCACGCTCTGGTCGCCACCGGCGAAAAAGCGTAGTGATGGCGGCACGTTATTCTTGAAACCATTGGTTGCACTGCCCCCGAACTGCACCCGGCCGAGCAGCCGGTGGTTGTGGCCAAGGGTGGTCAGGCCCTTGAGCAGCACGTTGCCATGCAGCAGGTTGGTGTCCGAAACCAACCCTTCCTTGGCGGCCTGCACATCGAACTGCAGGCGGTAGCCGTTGTGCGGGTCGATGCGGTTGTCACTGCGCAAGAAGGAAAAGCTCACGCCCGGCATCAGCAGGTTGCTCAACCCGGAATCGTCGCCCAGGCGATACTCCTCGCGCTGGTACTTGAGCGAGATTACCCGCTGCCAGCCGCTGGGCAGCTTGCTGTGCCACTCGGGGCCGACCGTCAGCAGTTTACTCAGGGTATCGGTGCCGGCGAGTTCCTCGTTCTGGTAACCGCCAGCGAAGCGCAGCTTGTCGGTCAGCGGCGGGTCGAGCGGTATGTCGTACCACAGGCCGACGTTCTGCCGGGGTGCCGACAGTTCGGTTTCCCAGCCGTAGCTGTGGCCTTGCGGGTTGACCCAGTGGCGAGTCCAGTTGGCCTTGCCACGAGGGCCAACGTCGGTCGAGAAACCCAGGCCCAGGCCCAGGGTGCGCGGTTTGCGTGTCTGCAGGTGAACATCCACCGGGACTTCCTCACCGACGGCCGCGGTGGGCGCCGCATCCACCCGCACACCTTCGAAGTAGCCGCTCGACTGCAGGTCGTTGTTCAGTTCGGCGACCAGTTCGGAGTCGTAGGGTGTACCTGGCTTGAACGAGACCATGCGCTGCAGCAGGTCATCGTCCAGCGGGGTGTCGCCGCCGAAGGTGACGGCGCCCAGGCGGTAGCGCGGGCCGCTCTGGTAGACCAGTTCGATGTCGGCCACGCCAGCCTGTGGGTCGACCGCAAGGCGCTGGCGGCTGAAGCGCCCACTGAAGAAGCCATAGCGCGACGCCTGGTTCTGGATCAGCCGTTTGGCATCTTCGTAATGGCCATGGTTGAGTTGCTCCCCTGCCCGTAGCGCCTTGCTGTCGGGCATGCGAAAAGCCTTCAGCTCGCTGGCCGGGCCTTCGATGCGCACGGTCACGTTGCGCAGGCGAATCGGCTCGCCCGGGTCGATGCTGATGATCAGTTGCGGGGAACCGTCAGCCGCGCTGGCAGGCTTGACCTCGGTATCGATCTGGGCCTGATAGTAGCCAAGTGCCTGTGCGGCTTTGCGCGCCTGCTCCTGGGCGCCGCGACTGAAGCGCAGCAGCGCTTCTTCATCGCGGTCGCCAAGGGTACCGATGTAGCCTTCGACATTGGCCTTGAGCGCTTTGTTGGCCGGTTTTACCTTCACCAGCAACTCGCTCTGGCCCCATGCTGCGAAACTGGCGGCCCAGATAACCAGGCCCCAGGTCAATCTTCCTGAATACGTCATGCGGCGCATGCTACCAGAGCCGCGCGCTCAAGTGAGCCGCTGCGCTGCCCGCTCAGGCGAAAGCAGAATCGGAAGCGACCGGGTTGGGATGAAAGAACACCCGCTCTCGGATTGGCCCTACAGCCACCTCTCCAATTTCTTCATAGCCCTGGCGCTGGTAAAACGCCAGGTAGTGTTCGTTGCCGGTGTCCAGTAGCACACCCTGGGTGTTGGCGTCCGCAGCGCACCAGTCGTGCACGGCTTGCAACAATTGCTCGCCATACTGCTTGCCCTGGAACTGCGGGTGCACCCCCAGCAGCGGCAGTACGTGGACCTTATCGGTGGGCAGGCAGCTGGCCAGGGCCGCCTGGTAGTCCATGTAGCGGCGGGTGCAGCGCAGGCCGGTGCCCAGCATCATGCGCAGGCGCCAGGCCCAGCTGTCGGCCACGCCCAACCGCCGTAGCGGCGGCACGATCAGGGCCAGGGCGATCAGGCGGTCCTCCAGCAGCAGGCCGATGGCCGGCAGTTGCAGGTAGAAGTGCTGGCGCACCCACTCGCGCACCATCACCCGCAGGCGCCGCTCATACCCTGGGCGCTGGGCCTCGAAGATATAGGCGAAGGTCGGTTCGTGGCGATAGGCGTTGTACAGCAGCGAACGCGCTTCACGGCTGTAGCCGTCGTCGAGCAGGCAGACACGCGCCGGAGCGGCAGTGGTTTCGGGCATTGCGAGCAAACCTCCTGGAATGGGCAGACAGTGCCTTGGAGGTGCCTCAGCGTGCATCGTTCACCCCCTGCAAAGCACGTTAGCAGCCGCTCCGCGAAGCCGCCATGCTGGTGGTGACAAGCGATGTCGGCTAGCATCGCGGCTTTTACCGGGATTGTCTTTCCATGAAGATCGTCTGTTTCAACATCAACGGCCTGCGAGCCCGCCCGCACCAACTGGCGGCGCTGATCGAAAAGCACCAGCCGGACGTGATCGGCCTGCAGGAAACCAAGGTCAGCGACGATCAGTTCCCGCAGGCCGACGTGCAGGCACTGGGTTACCACGTGCATTACCACGGCCAGAAGGGCCATTATGGCGTCGCGCTGCTGTCGCGCCAGGCGCCGCTGAGCCTGCACAAGGGCTTTGCCACCGATGAGGAAGACGCCCAGCGCCGCTTCATCTGGGGCACCTACGCCGATGCCGACGGCAACCCGATCACCATCATGAACGGCTACTTTCCCCAAGGCGAGAGCCGCGACCACCCCACCAAGTTCCCGGCCAAGCAGCGCTTCTATGGTGACCTGCAGGCGCTGCTCGAAGGTCAGTTCCGCAACGACCAGCCACTGCTGGTGATGGGCGACATGAATATCTCGCCGCAGGACTGCGACATCGGCATCGGCCCGGACAACGCCAAGCGCTGGCTCAAGACCGGCAAGTGCAGCTTCCTGCCAGAGGAGCGGGAGTGGCTTGAGCGCCTGAAGGGCTGGGGCCTGGTCGACAGCTTCCGCCACCTGCACCCGGACGTGGCCGACCGCTTCAGCTGGTTCGACTACCGCAGCCGTGGTTTCGAGGACGAGCCCAAGCGCGGCCTGCGCATCGACCTGATCATGGCGTCGCAGCACCTGGTGCCACGGCTCAAGGCCGCCGGCGTGGACTACGAGCTGCGCGGGATGGAAAAGCCTTCGGACCATGCGCCGATCTGGCTGGAGTTGAGCTGATCGCCGGGGCTGCCGCGCAGCCCCCAGGTGGTTGAACCGGATGCGTCAAGGGCAAGCGAGCGCCGTGCTCGATCTGCTCGTTCACAACCCCAAGCGCAACGCCTCCCCCACCCCAGCACCGCGCACATCGTCCGCGGCGCTGACCAAGGCAAAGTTGTACGCCCCGTGCGACCAGTACCGCGCCTCCAGCTGGCCATCCACCCGTTGCCCATCCGGCATGCGCCGGTACTGCTCGCCCGGTGAGCGCAGGAACAGGCTGATGCGCTGCCCCTTGCCATCCTCGAACACCAGTAGCGCCGCCGGCCCTTGCTCATTGCTGAGCAGGCGCGCGCCCAGCGGTTTGAAGCCATACCCTGCCAGGTCCGGCAACTGGCCCACGCGGCTGAAATGCCGGCCCAGCCAGGCGCGCAATTGCGCCGGGTCGCTGGCCTGGATATCCAACGCCTCGCTGCCGGCAAACAGGCGGTGTGCCTGGAGCGCATCGGCCATCGGCAGCATCGCCTGCGCCAGGGTCGCCTCGCGCACCTGCCAACCGCCCAGCCCGCCCACCCCCAGTGCCAGCAACAGCACCGCAGCCGTGGCCCAGTGGCGTTGACGGCGCTGGCGTACTTGCCGCCGCAACCGGTCCAGGTCCAGTTGCGCCGCCCCCGGCAGGTCGGCAAAGCCGGCCAACGCCGCGCGCAAGCGGCGGGCATCGGCACGCCAGCCCTCGACCTTGGCCGCTGCCTGCGGGTTGGCCGCCAGCCAGGCCTGCACTTCGGCGCGGCGCGCAGGCTCCAGGCGCTCATCGACATAAGCGTGCAATTCGTCTTCGCTGGGGATCAGGCGCGTCATTTCAGTCTCCGCAAGGCCGGTGGCTGGGGGGCACCCTCGGTCAGTTGGCGCAAGGCATTGCGTGCGCGCGACAGGCGCGACATCACGGTGCCGATGGGGATGCCAAGCGCCTCGGCGGCCTCCTTGTAGCTCAGGCCTTCGACAGTCACCAGCAGCAGCAAGGCACGCTGCTCCGCCGTCAACCGGGCAAACGCCTGCAGGTCGGCCTGGGCCTGGACGATGGCTTCGAGGTTGTCGCCAACCGGCTCTTCATCACGTTCGCCCCGGCCGAACCAGGACAGCCAGCGTGCATGCAGGCGCTCGCGACGTTTACCGTCGAGAAACAGCCGATAAAGAATGGTGAACAGCCAGGCGCGCAGCGCATCGGCGTCACGCTGTTGGTCGCGCCGGCTCAGGGCCCGCTCGACCGTGGCCTGCACCAGGTCATCGGCGCTGCCCGGCTCGCGGGTCAGCCACACGGCAAAGCGGCGCAGGCGGGCCAGCAGTTCGCGCCACTGGTGGTCGTCCAGGTCGTGCATGGCAAGGTCCGGCCTCTGGGTTGGTCAGTGTAGGTAGCAGACGCCTGTGCGCACATTCTATTCCCCTCGAGGGAATAAGTTTTAGCCGACGCCGTCGTACCGGCACCTTCACTGAATCGGACCCTGACCATGAAATCACCCCTGCACGGCCAAGCCCTGGCCCTGCGCCTGGCCGCCATCGGCGCCGTGGTGCTGGCCGCCGGCGCCAGCTTTGCCTATGCCGCCGGCTGGCTCGGCCAGCCTCGGCTGACCCCGCAACGGATCATCGACACGTTCGAAGCGCAGGCCGGGCATTACCCGGGCTACCGCAAGAACCACGCCAAGGGCCTGTGCGTCAGTGGCTACTTCCAGGCCAGCGGCCAGGCCGCCAGCCTGTCTACAGCGCGCGTGTTCAGCCAGCAACGGGTGCCGGTGACCGGCCGTTTCGCCATCGGCGGTGCCAACCCGTTCGCCCCGGACACCGGCATACCGGTACGCAGCCTGGCCATCCAGTTCAGCACCGACGACGGCCAGGTCTGGCGTACCGGCATGAACAACCCGCCGGTGCTGGCGGTCAGCACACCGCAGGGCTTTTATGAGCAAGTGCTGGCAAGCGCGCCCGACCCGGCCACCGGCAAACCGGACCCAGGCAAACTGCAGGCATTCTTCGCCGCCCATCCGGAAAGTGCAGCATTTCGCCAATGGGCGGCCAGCTACAAGCCAAGCAACAGTTTTGCCAGCACGCAGTACCACAGCATCAATGCCTTCCGCCTGATCGACAGCGCCGGCACCGCCCACCCGGTACGCTGGCAACTTGAGCCGCACAGCGCGTTTGCCGCGTTGCCTGCCCAGGTCGACGACAAGCAGTTCCTGCAACACGACCTGCAGCAGCGCCTGGCCCAGGGCCCATTGCGCTGGACCCTGCGCCTGGTCCTGGCCGACCCGGGCGATGCGCAGGACGACCCTGCCCGCCCCTGGCCCGCCGAACGGCGCAGCGTGGATGCCGGCACCCTGGTACTGGAACAGGTCGATGCCCCCGAACAAGGTGCCTGCCGTGACCTCAACTTCGACCCGCTGATCCTGCCCACAGGTATAGAAGCGTCCAACGACCCGATCCTCGCCGCTCGCTCCTCTGCCTATTCAGAATCCTTCAACCGCCGCAGTCGTGAATCGCTCAGCACTGGAGCCCAGCCATGAGACCCGAAGCCTTCCACCCGCTAGCCCGCCTGTTGCATTGGTTGATGGCGCTATTGATCCTGGCCATGTTGTTCATCGGGGTGAGCATGGTCGTGGACCTGTCGCCACGCCATACCGTGCTGCTCAGCCTGCACAAGGCCACCGGCCTGGCCCTGCTGCTGCTGGTCGTGCTGCGCATTGCGGTACGCCTGGGCGTGCCTCACCCGCCTTTGCCGCACGACCTGCCGGCGCCACAGCGCTGGGCTGCCGCGGCTTCGCATGTGCTGCTCTATGGCCTGATGCTGGGCATGCCACTGTTGGGCTGGGCCATGCTGTCTGCGGGTGGTTATCCACCCCCGCTGGGTTTGCCGGCAATCGCCCCACACAACCTGCAGCTGTATGCCGTGCTGCGCCAGGCCCATGGCTGGGCCGGCTACCTGCTGTTTGCCACCGTGCTGGTGCACGTGGCTGCAGCCTTGATGCACGCGTGGGTGCGCCGTGACGGCGTGTTGCGTAGCATGTGGCCAGGCCCCCTGCGCCGCAACTCGTGACCGTTGGCAGACAGGGCCTTCGACAATTGATGATAATGCCCGCCCATTCGGCTTACTGTTTGCCGTACTGCCCTGGACTGCCTGATGAACCTCGCAAAGGACCCTGCCACTCTGCTGCCTGCCAGCACGCTGGATTTACGCCCGCTGTTGCTGGCCAACATGGCCTGCACCTTGTCGATGATGGCTTTTGTCGCGCTGATCGGCCCGCTTGCCCGCCAGCTTGGCATGGCTACCTGGCAAGCCGGTGCCGCAGTGACCGTGGCGGGGGTGGTCTGGGTGCTGCTGGCACGCCCCTGGGGGCGCGCGGCGGACCGCCTCGGCCGCCGACGTGTGCTGCTGCTGGGCAGTGCCGGCTTCACCCTGGGGTACTGGCTGTTGTGCCTGTTCGTCGAAGGCGCTCTGCGCTGGCTGCCGGGAGCGACCCTGGCGTTCGTCGGCCTGACCGTGGCACGCGCTTGCATCGGCGCCTTCTATGCCGCCATCCCGGTGGGCTGCAACGCGCTGATCGCCGACCATGTCGAACCCCAACGCCGGGCCCGCGCCATGGCCGCGCTGGGCGCTGCCAATGCCGTCGGCCTGGTGGTCGGGCCAGCGCTGGCAGCGCTGCTGGCACGGCATAGCCTGAGCCTGCCGTTCCACCTCCTGTCGCTGTTGCCGGCCAGTGCCTTTCTGCTCCTGCTGTTGCGCCTCAAGCCGCAGGCGCTGGCGCAGCACCATGCCCCCAGCCCGGTGCGGCTGACCGACCCGCGCCTGCGCCGGCCGCTGCTGGTGGCATTCTGCGCCATGCTCAGTGTCACGGTATCGCAGATCATCGTTGGTTTCTTCGCCCTCGACCGCCTGCACCTGGGCCCGACCGAAGCCGCCCAGGCTGCCGGGATTGCCCTGACCACGGTGGGCGTGGCGCTGATCCTGGCACAGGTGTTGTTGCGCCAGCTGGAATGGCCGCCGCTGAAAATGATCCGGGTCGGGGCCACGCTGTCGGCCCTGGGCTTTGCCTGCGGCGCGCTGGCAACATCCGCGCCGTGGCTGTGGGCCTGCTACTTTGTCGCGGCCGCGGGCATGGGCTTCGTGTTCCCGGCATTTTCCGCGCTGGCGGCAAACGCCATGCACGCCTCGGAACAAGGCGCCACGGCCGGCTCCATCGGCGCGGCGCAGGGCATGGGCGCGGTGGTCGGGCCGCTGGCAGGCACCCTGGTGTATGCGCTGGATCCACGCTTGCCGTTCCTCGCCGTTGCGGCCCTGTTGCTATTGGTCGGGCTGTGGCCGATGCCCCGCGAACAAAGGGCCTGACAAGCACAGCGCGCAAGCGAGCAGAGTGTGTTTTAATGCGCATCGCTCATTATTTTTGACACCTCTTGATTACAAGGCGGCTATGGACACGGGGACGCGACTCAAACTGGTGCGTGAACGCAACAACCTCTCCCAACGGGAACTGGCCCGCCGCAGCGGGCTGACCAATTCGACGATCTCGCAGATCGAACAGAATCGCGTCAGCCCTTCGGTCAGCTCCCTGAAAAAACTGCTCGAAGGCATTCCCATGAGCCTGGCGGAGTTCTTCAGCTTCGACGAACCGGTGCGCGAAGAACGCTACGTGTTCCGTGCTGGCGAACAGCCAGACCTGGGGCGCAACGGCCTGCGCATGCTGCTGGTCGGTGCCAGTGTCGAAGGCCGGCAGATGCGTATGCTGCGCGAGCTGTATGCACCGGGCGCTGACTCGGGCGAGCCGATCGTGCATGCCGAGGGTGAAGAGTGTGGCCTGGTCACCCGCGGCACCGTCGAGTTGTGGGTCGATGGCCAGGTCAGCGTGCTCAACTCGGGCGATGGCTACTACATTCCCACCACCTTGCCGCACAGTTTCAAGAACATCGGCCCGGACGAGGCCGAGATCATCAGCGCCAACACCCCGGCGAATTTCTGACCTTGCTGAACAGGCCCTGAATGAAGCGGATCACTATGCTGCTGGGGCTGCTGCTGGGGCTGGCCCAGCCTGCGCTGGCCGGCCAGGCTTGCCCGCCCGGGCAGTATCAGGTCTGCCTGATGGGCTGCTTCTGCGCCCCGATCGACCCCGGCCAGGCCGGGCAGATCCTCAAGGATGTGGAAAGCGTAGCCTCGTCCAGCCTGACCTACGCCTTGCAGCAAGCCCGCGACGAGGCCACCGCCAACGGCGTGCAACCGATCCCGTTGCACATCCGCGCGCAGCTCGAACCCTGGTATGACTTTGCCGTGCTCGACGCGGCGCGCTACCGGGTCGGTGACGAGCAGCAGATGAGCGCGGCCAACGCGCTGCTGCAGAACCCTGACGTGAACGCCGTGACGCTGATCGACACGATCATCTTCCGCCGCCCCTCCGATGCCGAGGACAACGTGGCCTTGTGGGCACACGAGCTCAAGCATGTGCAGCAGTATCAGCAGCTGGGCGTGGAAGAGTTCGCCCGGCGCTACACGCGCAACTACGACGACCTGGAAGCGCCTGCCTACAAGATCGAGGCTGAAGTGCGCAAGGCGCTGCGCGAGCGTGGTTCAGGCCAGGCCAGGTAAGCCACGCGTTGCTTCGCAGCGCTATCGCCGGCAAGCCAGCTGCCAGCAGTAGAGCCATGACTTGAGATCGATGCGCTCGAGGTGGGCAGCAGGCTTGCCGGCGACAGGGCCCCGTCAGGACGCTGCTGAAGCCTCTTCAGCCAGCTGTTCACGGCTGGCATAGCGTTGCGCCAGCACCGCACAGACCATCAGCTGGATCTGGTGGAACAGCATCAGCGGCAAGATCATCGCGCCGATGCCGCTGCCGACGAACAGCACCTGAGCCATCGGCACCCCGGTGGCCAGGCTTTTCTTCGAGCCGGCGAACAGGATGGTGATGCGGTCTTCCAGGGCAAAGCCCAGCAGCTTGCCCAACTGGCGGGTACCGAACAGCACCACCGCCAGCAGGATCGCGCATACGGCAAACAATCCGGCCAGGTGCTGCGGCGATACCGTGTGCCACAGCCCGGTGACCACCGCCTCGCTGAAGGCGGTATACACCACCAGCAGGATCGAGCCCTGGTCCACTACCTTCAACCAGCGTGCATTGCGCTTGACCCAGGCGCCAATCCAGCGCCGCGCGAGCTGCCCGGCCACGAACGGCACCAGCAGTTGCAGGGTGATCTTCAGCACCGCATCCAGGCCTGAGCCGGTATCACCGCTGGCGCCCAGCAGCAGCATGACCAGCAGGGGCGTGAGGAAGATGCCCAGCAGGCTCGATGCCGCCGCGCTGCAGATGGCTGCCGGCACGTTACCGCGTGCCAGAGAAGTGAAGGCAATGGCCGACTGCACAGTGGCCGGCAAGGCACACAGGTACAAGACACCCAGGTACAGCTCGTTGCCCACCAGCGGTACGAACAGCGGCTTGAATGCCAGGCCCAGCAGCGGGAACAGCACAAAGGTGCAGGTAAACACCAGCCCGTGCAGGCGCCAGTGCCCGGCACCGGCGATGATCGCTTCGCGCGACAGCTTGGCCCCATGCAGGAAGAACAGCAGGCCGATGGCCAGGTTGGTCAGCCAGCCGAAATACACCGCGCCGTCGCCCGAGCAAGGCAGCACGGTGGCGATCAGGACCACCCCGAGCAAGGCCAGGGTGAAATTGTCGAACAACATGCGCAAATACTTCATCACAGTTTCCGTCTTGTCATTGGCCAAGGGCAGACGATAAGGTCTTCGGCTTTTCACCGCTAACGCCGGAACCCCCACCGGTATCGCTCAACGGACACTTCCCGCAAAGGACCCGCCCATGCCCTTCCCCCGCCTGGCCGCAGTTGCAGCCGCCCTCACCCTCGCCTTGGGCCACAGCGCCGCCGAAGCCGACGACCAGCTGCAGGCCAAGGTCGACCGGATCATCCGCCCGCTGATGCAGGAACAAGGCATTTCCGGCATGGCCGTGGCGCTCTATGCCCGCGACCACGCGCACTATTTCAACTACGGCGTGGCGAGCAAGGACGACCCTGTACCGGTCAGCCGCGACACGCTGTTTGAAATCGGTTCGCTGAGCAAGACCTACACCGCTACCCTGGCCGCGCTGGCCAGCGCCGAGGGCAAACTGGACCTCGCCGCCCCGGCCAAGCGCTATCACCCTGCGCTGGCCGGGACGCCTCTCGGCGAGGCGAGCGTGCTGGACCTGGGCGCCTATAGCGCCGACTGCCTGCCGTTGCAGTTCCCGGACACGGTGCAGACCGCACAGCAGGTAGTCGATTTCTTCCGCCACTGGCAGCCCCGGGCCAAGGCGGGTACGCAGCGCTGCTATTCCAACCCCAGCCTGGGGCTGTTCGGCGACCTGGCCGCTCGCGCCCAGCATCAACCGTTCTCGGCCCTGATGAGTGAAGGCCTGCTGGCGAAAATGGGCCTGCAGAACACCTACCTGCAGGTCCCGGCCGATGCCCAGGGGCTGTATGCCCAAGGCTACGACGCCAGCGACAGGCCGGTGCGGGTCGGCCCCGGCCCGTACGCAGATGAGGCGTACGGCATCAAGACCAGCGCCAGCGACCTGCTGCGCTATGTGCGCCTGGCCATGCAACCGGACGGCCTGCCCCCTGCCCTGGTGCAAGCGACAACCATTACCCGACAGGGCTACTTCCAGGTCGGTGCCATGACCCAGGGCCTGGGCTGGGAGCGCTACCCGTATCCGGTCACGCTGGCTACCCTGGTCGACGGCAACAGCCCGCGGCTCATTCGCGAACCGCAGGCGACCACACGCTTGCAACCCGCCCTGCCCGCGCTGGCGGCAGCCTGGTACAACAAGACCGGTTCGACCAATGGTTTTGGTGCCTACGCCGCGTTCGTGCCGTCCGAACAACTGGCCATCGTGTTACTGGCCAACCGCAACTACCCCAACGAAGCCCGCGTCCGCGCCGCCTTCGAGATCCTTTCAGGGCTGTAGCGGCGGCAGCAATTGTCGGACAAAACGACACAATGTAGTGAGGAAAAATATTCACTACAAAATGGTTGACGCCGTTCATCGCCCTTGGGCATGATGAAGCCGTCTCTCTGATCGGGAGCGGTGGCAAGGGTGTTCCAGACGGCCTGCGCGGTAACGCAGGCCGTCCGTGGAGAGGGAAACTGTCCAAAAGGCAGCGTGAGAAAGCCCCTGTTGCGATGCTGCTGTAGCAGCCTTGGTAGTGCGCTACACCGTGGTAGCGCCAACTGTGAAAATCACTACGACTGGGTAATGGGGGCTTTATGATGAACCTGAACAACAATCCGACTATCGACCAATTGGCCCAGCTGTTCGCCATGCGCAAGGACAGCCTTGACGACCACCTGCTGTGGGTCAGCCAAACCGGTGAAGTGCGCCTCGACCGCCTGCCACCGAATACCGTCGAAGATGAATTCGAAGAGCACCTGCCCAGCATGCGTGCCCGCTTCAAGGTCTACCGCCGTGGCCAGGGCTACGTCGGCAAGAAGGCCGCCGCTGACACCGAGTTCGTCGGCCGCGTCCTGCAGACCCTGCAACAAGAATGGCCCGCTGTTCGCGAACAGCAGGCCGTCAAGGTGATCGATTCGATCAATTGAGGATCCGCCTCCTTGACCAAGCCCGGCCCGCCAAGGCCGGGCTTTTTCATGCCTGACGCCGACGGTGGCGGGTTTCCGGCAAAGGCAAGGCCCCGGTGGCCATCGCCCGGGCACGGTCGACACCCCAGACCAGGGCGCGGGTCATGGTCTCGCCAGGCCGCGCGGGGTAATACTCCTCCAGCAGTGCCCGCCCATCCCCGGCATACAACCCCAGGAACAACTGGGTCGCCCCCAGCCGTGACAGGCGCACCTGCACGTCCAGCGTGGTGCCGTCACTGAGCGCTTCATCATGGCTGCGGCTATGCAATTGGGCGTCAGCCCACCGCCAATAAGTCTCTTCCCTGACTCGCATGAGCATTCGATCCTCCGTTGCGCTATGCGGCGTCAGGAAATCACAGTCTTGGCCATCCGGCGAGTGCTACCCGGCAATGCCATGAGGCGGATCAACGAATAGCAACAAAAACCCCGCCGTTCGGCGGGGTCTTGTTGGGGCGGGTCACTTCTTCAGTGGCACCCGCGGCATGAAGCGGCCTTTTTTGCTGCGCTGCAGGTGGGCGGGTTGGAGCTGTTCGGAATCATCCAGCGTCATGTGGGCGAAACCCAGGCGGAATGCCGCCTGGCCGCAACGCACCTGGCTGTTGATCGGAAACACGTCGTTCAGGTCTTCGAAAAAGGATTCGCTCATGCCCTGTCTCCCTCCAGTGGCGGACGCGCCGGCAACCAGAAGGGTTGCCCAGGTAAACGCGACCAGTGGAAATCAGACTAGCTGGTCATTTGCGGACTACCCGGCCTGAATTACCGGGCCCGACCAGCGGCTGAACGCGCTACTTCAAGCGCACCGCCGTGCCGGTGGCAAATACCACGACCATGCCACCCTGTACCGATGGCATGCTGATCTCGAAATCCACCCCCACTACGGCATCGGCTTGCAACTGGCGTGCCCGCGCTTTCAGTTCTTCGGTAGCCTGCTCCCGGGCCTCGCGCAGGGCGCTTTCCAGGGTTTGCGAGCGGCCGCCGAAGACATCGCGGAAGCGTGCAAAGAAATCGCGCACGAAGTTGATGCCTTGCACCGATTCGGAGCTGACCACGCCCAGGTACTCGGCAATCGGGCGCCCTTCAAGCTGGCTGGTGGTGGTAATGATCATGGGTGCACTCCATTGGCCTGGCAAAAGAGGCCGATTCTAGCAGAGAGCGGCAGCGCCGATTCACGCGCTGACCGCGCGCAAGCGCTGGCCGATGCGCGCGCCGAACACGTTCACCAGCAACCCAGCCATCACCAGCAAAGCGCCCCAGCCCTGCGTTGCCGTCAGCCGCTCGCCCAGCAACAGCGCCGACGAACTCAAGCCGATCACCGGCACCAGCAGCGAGAACGGGGCCACTTTGCCAGCCGGATGGCGCGACAGCAGCTTGCTCCACAGGCTGTAGCCCAGCATGGTGGCGACGAACGCCAGGTAAGCCAGGGCCAGCACCGAACTCCAACCGATGTTGGCCAAGGCATGGCCAATGCGCTCCGGCCCTTCCAGCCACCAGGACAATGCCAGGAACGGCAGCGGCGGAATCAGCCCGCCCCAGATCACCAGCGCCACCAGGTCAACCGAGCCAAAGCGCCGGGTAATGATGTTGCCCAGGCCCCACATGGCACCGCCGCACAGGGTCAGTGCCAGCGCCAGCATCGGCACATGGCCGCCGTCTTCGCAACCGATCAGGGCCAGGCCGCTGGCCGCCACCAACAGCCCGAGCACGCTGGCCAGGCGCAGCCGCTCGCCGAGGAACAATGCGGCGAACCCCAGGGTGAAGAACGCCTGCGATTGCAGGATCAACGAGGCCAGCCCTGGCGGCATGCCGCTGTACATGGCCTGGAACAGGAAGGCGAACTGGCCCAGGGAAATGGTCGCACCGTAGGCGAACAGCCAGCGCCAGGGCAACCGGGGCCGCCTGATCAGCAGGATGGCCGGGAACGCCACCAACATGAAGCGCAATGCCCCCAGCAACATCGGCGGCAAGCCATCGAGGCCAACCTTGATGACCACGAAGTTGACTCCCCAGGCGACGATCACCACCAGGGCAATCAACAGGTCCTTGAGCGGCATTGCAGCATCCTTCTTCCAGGCATTTTTAGACATATTTCGTTACAGCATAAGGCTATTCCTCTACTGGGGACCGGCACAGTTGCGACCCATCATTGCGCAACAGTGCCACTGTTCCATCCGCGACGTCCCCGCTTGACCCTGCTTGTATATACATGCTCACATGAGACCAACGTCATCCGCCTCGCGCCCTACCGATGACTGACTCGCTTACACAAATACAATGAAGCGGAGCCACCGAATGACCAGCAAACCCGTATTCGAGCGGCGCTCGATCGACTACATCCCCCGAAGCTGAACGCCATGGCCGCGTATACAGCCAGTTCACCCTGTGGCTCGGGGCCAACCTGCAGATCACTGCAATCGTGACCGGCGCGCTGGCCGTGGTGCTCGGTGGCGATGTGTTCTGGTCCTTGATTGGCTTGTTGCTTGGCCAATTGATCGGTGGCGCGGTCATGGCCCTGCATGCAGCCCAGGGCCCACGCCTCGGGTTGCCGCAGATGATTTCCAGCCGCGTGCAGTTCGGGGTCTATGGCGCAGCCATACCGATGGTACTGGTGTGCCTGATGTACCTGGGCTTTACCGCTACCGGCACGGTTCTCTCCGGGCAGGCAATCGGCCAACTGTTGGACGTCAGCGACAGCACCGGCATCCTGGTTTTCGCCAGCGTCATCGTCCTCGCCACCTTGGCCGGCTACCGGGTGATCCACTGGATCGGGCGAGTCGCCAGCGTGCTGGGGATCATTGCCTTCGTCTACCTGTTCAGCCGCATCCTGATGCTGGCCGACATCGGGCAACTACTGGACAACCGCCACTTCAGCTGGGCATCGTTCATGCTCGCGGTGTCACTGGCGGCATCCTGGCAGATCGCCTTCGGCCCGTATGTCGCCGACTATTCGCGCTACCTGCCAAGCAGCACCTCGCCAGGCAAGACTTTCCTTGCTGCAGGGTTGGGCTCGGTGATCGGCGCGCAGGCGTCAATGATGCTTGGGGTATTTGCCGTGGCCATTGCCGGGGGCCAGTTCGCCGGCCATGAAGTGGCATACATCGTTGGCCTGGGCGGTGCCGGCAGCACCGCAGCGCTGCTGTATTTCTGCATCGCCTTCGGCAAGGTGACCATCTCGACGCTGAATTCCTATGGCAGCTTCATGTGCATTGCCACCATCATCAGCGGCTTTCGCGGCCACCTGGCGATCAGTCGGCTACAGCGCCTGCTGTTTGTCCTGGTAATCGTCGGCGCCGCGACCCTGCTGGCCCTGCTTGGCCAGCATTCGTTTCTCAGCGCGTTCAAGTCGTTCATCCTGTTCCTGCTGACGTTCTTCGTGCCGTGGAGCGCGGTCAACTTGGTCGACTACTACTTCATCACCAAGGAACGTTACGACATCCCTGCCCTCGCCGACCCACAGGGCCGCTATGGCCGCTGGAACTGGCCCGGGATCATCGTCTACAGCGTCGGCGTGCTGGTGCAGATGCCGTTCATCGACACCAAGCTGTACACGGGGCCGATGGTCGAGCACCTGGGCGGTGTGGATGTATCGTGGCTGATCGGCCTGGTAGTACCGAGCGTGCTGTACTACCTGGTGGCACGCCAGCGGGCCCACCATGCGCCGGTGTCGATGATCGTGCCTGAGAGTCACTGAGCCGCGCAGAAACGGCCTGTAGCAACCGCCAGGCCGACGCGGCCATGCAGGCGCGGCCTGGGTCGCAAAAAAGCCGCAAAGCGGCCCCGGTTTCAGCGTTATCGCCGAGATCTCCGGGGCCGCCTTGCGGCTTTTTCGCGACACCAGGCCGCTGTTACCGCGTCAGCGATTGGTACCTGGCTCAGGCAGCCGCAAACAGCTCGTTGGCAATTTGTGCCTGGGCAGCGTCGATCGCCTGGCTGCGCTGCTCAGGGCCGTAGGCCAGGCCATGGGCGCGGACGATTTCCAGGTCGGTGATGCCGATGAAGCCCAGGAACACCTTGAGGAATTCCTCATGCCCGGCACCGCTCGGCTGGCCAGCGTGCAGGCCACCGGCAGTGGACACCAGCACGACTTTCTTGTCGCCGCACAGGCCTTGCGGGCCGGCTTCGGTGTAGCGGAAGGTCTTGCCAGCGACGGCTACGCGGTCGATCCAGGCCTTGAGCTGGGTCGGCACGGTGAAGTTGTACATCGGCGCGCCGATCACCACGGCATCCGCCGCCAGGAACTCTTCCAGGGTTTCTGCGCTGAGCTTGGCCTCGAAGGCCTGGGCTGCATCGCGCACGTCTTCCGGGGTGCCCGCCGCTACCAGGGTGGCCGCAGAGAAGTGGGCGATGGCGTCGGCGGCCAGGTCGCGGTACACCACTTCCACGCTCGGGTCGGCAGCTTTCCAGGCTTCGACCACTTCGCGGCTCAGTTGGCGGGAGGCGGAATTGTCGCCCAGGATGCTCGAATCGATATGCAACAGTTTCATGGGACTCTCCTGTGAATGACGACCGCGACAGTGGGCGATCACGATGGGGAGAATCCTACCGAGGGAGCCAATGGCTGATAAGTCAGCAAAAATGCGTTAGTTTGTCCCACAGATGGAACAGTGAGACAGGCCCATGCAAGACCTCAACGACCTTTTCTATTTTGCCCGCGTAGTCGAGGCCGGCGGTTTTGCCGCAGCCGGTCGCCAGCTGGGCATCCCCAAGTCGCGGCTGTCGCGGCGCATTGCCGAGCTGGAAGAACGCCTGGGCACTCGCCTGCTGCAGCGTACCACGCGGCAACTGAAGCTCACCGCCGTAGGCGAACGCTACTTGCACCACTGCCAGGCCATGCTGCTTGAGGCCGAAGCCGCCGACGAAGCGGTGGCCAGCATGAGCAGCGAACCGCGTGGGCGCTTGCGGGTGTCCTGCCCGGTGGCGTTGGCCCATGCCTTCCTGCCGGAGGTGATCAGCCGCTTTCTTGAGCAATACCCGCTGGTGCAGCTGGACATGGTGCTGCTCAACCGCCGGGTCGACCTGATTTCCGAAGGCATCGACGTGGCGCTGCGGGTGCGCGACCTGGGCGATGAAGACCCGGCCCTGGTTACCCGGCGCCTGCGCCAGGCGCAGATGCAACTGGTTGCCGCGCCCGGTTTCGCCGACCACATTCGCGAACCCGGCGAACTGGCGTCGTTACCCGTACTGGGCGCCGCCGAAGCGGACCGGCTGGTACACTTCCGGCTGTTCGGCCCGCACGGCAAACAGCAGGAAATCGCCTTGGAACCACGCCTGGCAATCGATGATTTCGTAGTACGTAATGCTGCTGTACGGGCAGGCCTCGGGTTCACCGCGCTGCCCAGCATGTTCTGCGAGGAAGAACTGGCCCGCGGCGAACTGGTGCGCCTGCTGCCGGACTGGTCGTTACCGGGTGGTTACCTGCAGGCGGTGTATCCGCACCGGCGTGGCTTGCTGCCGGCGGTACGGGTGTGGATCGACCACCTGGCGGCCTCGTTCGAGGCCTGCGGAGAACAGTATGTCTGAACGGCACATGAGCGAAACCGAGGTGGCGGCGTACTGCCTGAGCCTGCCGGGGGCGCGGGAAGACTACAAATGGGGTGGCATCCGGGTGTTCTCGGTGGCGGGCAACAAGATGTTCGCAGTGCTCGACCTGGCGGGCGCAGGATTGTCGTTCAAAGTCGCCGACGAGCTGTTTCTCGGTTATTGCGATCGCCCGGGGGTGCGGCCTGCGCCGTATCTGGCGCGGGCGCGGTGGATCAGCATGGCACCGCCCTACCCGATGGGGCGCGACGAGCTGTGTGACTTGCTACGGCGCTCGCACCAGCTGGTGGTACAGCGCTTGCCCAAACGGCTGCAGGCGGGCTTGGTCTTGTGACCCATGCTGCTGGCCTCTTCGCGGCTGCACCTGTGGGGTTTACCCGCGAAGAAGCCGGCACAGCCACCCATCAGCCAACGGCCAGGTAACGCCCGCCAAGCAACAGCCAGTCCGCCCAGAACGCCTGGTGCAGCGCCACGATCGCCCAGCACACCAGCTGATACGAGACCTTGCGGGTCTTGTGGCGGAACAGCTGTTGCGCCAGCAGTGCCCCCGGCCAACCACCCAGCAGCTCACTGGCATGCAGCACCTTTTCTGGCGTACGCCAGGCCTGGGTGCGAGCCTGCTGCTTATCCTGCCAGTACAGCAGCAGGCTGATCAGGCTCATCGCCGGGTACAACGCCAGTGGCCACCAGGCCTGGTCGACCCAGGCCATGCGCGCCGCGCCGAGGCCGGGCAACAGGCACAGCAGGCCCAACAGCAGCAGTTTCAGGCGCACGTTGCGTACGCCTTCCAGGCGTACTCCCCTGGCCGCCTCAGCCATGTGCAGTGGCCCAGTCAACCCAACCGAACTGCCAGGTCGCCAGGATCAGCAGGCCGAAGGCGATGCGATACCAGGCGAATGCCGCGTAGCTGTGGTTGGCAATGAACTTCAGCAGCGCACGCACGGCAATCATGGCAAAAATGAACGAGGTCACGAAGCCAAGGGCAAACACCGGCAGGTCGCCGGGCTGGAACAGATCGCGGTACTTGTAGCCTGAATACACCGCTGCGCCCACCATGGTCGGCATCGCCAGGAAAAACGAGAACTCGGTCGCGGCCTTGCGCGACAGGCCGAACAGCAGCCCACCGATAATGGTCGAGCCGGAGCGCGAAGTGCCCGGGATCATCGCCAGGCACTGGATGAAGCCAATCTTCAAGGCATGGCTCCAGCGCATGTCGTCTACATGGTCGACCTCCACGCGGTGCTCGCGACGCTCTGCCCAGAGCATGATCACCCCACCCACCACCAGTGCCGCCGCCACGGTAATCGGGTTGAACAGGTAGGCATGGATCAGGTCGGCGAACAGCACGCCCAGGACCACCGCCGGCAGGAACGCCAGCAACAGGTTGCCGGTGAAACGCCGCGCCGTCGGCTGGCTGGCCAGGCCGAAGACCACGTCGAGGATCTTGCTACGAAACTCCCACACCACCGCCAGGATCGCCGCCAGCTGAATGATGATGTTGAAAGCCATGGCCCGTTCGCCAGCAAACCCGATCAGGTCGGCGACGATAATCTGGTGACCGGTACTGGATATCGGCAGAAACTCCGTCAGCCCTTCGACCACACCCAAGATGATTGCCTGAAAGGCAGTCCAAAAATCCATCATTCCCCCGCTGAGGCGCTGCTCGTTGCAGGCCCCTTGTTCTTGATTTGCTTGAAATTGCCGCGCGCGGCCCGGCTGTTTTACAGCGTCTGTTGGGCGCAATGCCAGCAGAAAAGTTCGCCCCGCCTAAAGGTTTCATCTTGCGCGGCCGACATCCTAGCAGAGCGCCTTTGCAATCGCCTTGTACGACCGCTGCAGACTATCAGTCGCATAGCACTTAGCCATTAGTCGAGTACGGCCATGGCGTAAAGCATGCTTGGATGCACCTGAATAAAAAGAACAATGCGGGAGCTGTGGATGAAAACCCTGAGATCGATGTCTATCAGCCGCCGCCTGTGGCTGATCCTGCTGGTCGCGGTGGCCATGCTGCTGGTGCTGGGCCTGCTGATGCTGCGCCAGATCCATGGCGACCTGTACCAGGCCAAAGCGGAAAAGACCCGCCACGTGGTGCAGACTGCCGCCGGTGTACTGGCCTATTACCAAGGCCTGGAGGCGGCCGGCACGCTCAGCCGCGAAGCGGCCCAGCAACAGGCGTTGCAAGTGGTGCGCGCGCTGCGCTACGACCATGACGACTACTTCTGGATCAACGACCTGGGGCCGAAGATGATCATGCATCCGGCCAACCCCAAGCTCGACGGCCAGGACCTGTCGGGCATCCGTGACCCCGACGGCTTTGCCTTGTTCAACGAGATGGTCGCACTGGCCCGCAAACAGGATGCCGGGCCGGTCAACTACCGCTGGCCCAAGCCCGGTGCCAGCGAGCCGGTGGCCAAGACGTCGTATATCCAGCTGTTCAAGCCGTGGGGCTGGATCATTGGCTCGGGCGTCTACGTCGATGACGTGCAGGCCGAGTTCAACCGCCAGTTGCGCGACGCCTCGCTGGTCGGCCTGGCCATTGCCGTGCTGATGGCGCTGGTGGTGATGCTGATTGCCCGCAGCATTGCGCGCCCGTTGCAGGAAGCGGTGCAGGCCATGGGCAACATCGCCAGCGGCGAAAGCGACCTGACCCGGCGCCTGGACACCCACGGCCGCGACGAAATCACCCACCTGGGCGAGCACTTCAACCGCTTCAACGGCAAGCTGCAAGGGGTGGTCGGCCAGTTGCAGGGGGCAGCCCATGCCTTGGCCCAGTCGGCCGGGCATGTGGGTGACAATGCCGGCGCCGCGCAGCAGCACAGCGCCCAGCAATCGCTGCAGATGGACCAGGTGGCGACCGCCGTCAACGAGGTCACCTACGCCGTGCAGGACGTGGCCAAGACCGCCGAGCAGGCCGCCGGGGAGATGCGCATTGCGCAGCAGCAGGTGGCGCACGGCCAGCAGGCCATCCACGGCAGCCTGGCGCAGATCGACCAGCTGTCGCTGACCATTGACCAGGCCGTGCAGGTGATCCGTGAGCTGGCCGGGCACAGCACACGCATCGGTGGCGTGCTGGACGTGATCCGCTCCATCGCCGAACAGACCAACCTGTTGGCGCTGAACGCGGCCATCGAGGCGGCACGGGCCGGCGAGCAAGGCCGCGGCTTTGCCGTGGTCGCCGACGAGGTGCGCCTGCTGGCCCAGCGCACGGCGCAGTCGACGGCCGAGATCCACACCATGATCGAGCACCTGCAAAGCCAGTCGGACGCGGCAGTCAAGGCCATCGACACCAGCAGCGAAGCTTCGCGCCAGACGGTCGAACAGGCCCGTGAAGCCGGCGCCAGCCTGGACGCCATCAACCAGGCGCTGAACAACCTCACCGCCTTGAACGCCTCGATAGCCAGCGCCACCCTGCAGCAGTCGCATGTGGTCGAGGAAATCAACCGCAACGTGCTGGATACCGCCGGCTTGTCGCAACAGACCGCCGATGCGGCGCGCCAGTCCAGTGAAGCCGGAGTGGCGCTGGGGCGGTTGAGCGAAGAGCTGGAGCAGCTGTTGCGGCAGTTCCGGGTTTAAGTTCGAGAACGCCGGGGCTGCTTTGCAGCCCCAGCTTCGCCGACGCCCTACACCTTGCCCTGGCGACCCGCTACAATCGCCGCCCTCTCCGATAATCTCTCCAAGGATCGCCGATGTCCGGCCTTGAACTCATCGCCGCCGTCCTCGGCGTCATCGCTGTCTGGCTCACGGTCAAGCAGAACGCCTGGTGCTGGCCGATCGGCCTGGTCATGGTGCTGATCTATGGCTGGTTGTTCTACGAAGTGAAACTGTATTCGGGCATGCTGCTGCAACTGGCCTACGCCATCCTGCAACTGTACGGCTGGTGGCAATGGAAACGTCCGGGGCATGTTGAAGATGCCCGCCAGGTTTCACGCCTGCAGCGCCCTGCACTGCTCAGCGGCCTGGCCGCCGGAGTGCTGCTGAGCGCCACGCTGGGCGCCGCCATGGCCAACTGGACCGACGCCGCCCTGCCCTGGCTGGACGCCAGCCTGACCGGGTTCAGCCTGGTTGCGCAATTGTGGATGGCGCAAAAACGCCTGCAGTGCTGGCCGCTTTGGGTCGTGGTGGACATCATCTACGTCGGCCAATACCTGCACCAGCAGCTGTACTTCACCGCCGGCTTCTTCGCCGTGCTCACCCTGATCGCCTTGCGCGGCTGGCTGGAATGGCATCGCGACCCGGCGCTGGTACAACCATGACCACGCCACAGGAAATGAAGGTGTTGGTGCTGTGCGGCCCGGAATCCAGCGGCAAAAGCTGGCTCAGCGGGGTGATCCAGGCGCGTTTCGGCGGCTTGGTGGTGGCCGAATACGTGCGCCACTTCATCGACCAGGAATGCCGCGATACCTGCTACGCCGATATTCCCACCATCGCGCGCGGCCAGCTGGCCTGGGAAGACAGTGCCCGTGCAAAAACACCGCCACTGCTGATCCTCGACACCCACCTGTTGAGCAACATGCTGTGGAGCCAGGCGCTGTTCGGTGACTGCCCGCCCTGGTTGGAGCAGGCATTGCTGGCACGGCATTACCACCTGCACCTGTTGCTTAGCCCGCAAGGGGTGGATTGGGTTGCCGATGGCCAGCGCAGCCAGCCAGAACTGAGCGACCGCCAGCGATTCTTCGACGACAGCCTGCACTGGTTGCAACGGCATAACCAAGCGTACGAAATAATTGCCGGCGATTGGCCACAACGCCAGTTGCTGGCCCTGCAAACAGTCGCTAGGCTGATTGATAGCGATACGCCAGCCACTTTCACAGAGTGTTAAAGCGCCGACACACTTCGTTGGACCGAAAGCCCCGAAACAGCAGGGGCTTCGCCCAGTTTCGCGGGCGCTGTCAACGTGCTGAAACACCCCGGCCAAAAGCCCCCTCCCGTCGAAGCCGGCACCGGCTTGACCGGTAACGCCCCGCAGCGCCTGTTTCACGGCTGAGACAGAATACGCCGTAGTTTCTCACCCTCTTTTCTTAACCCCTTGATCCCTCGAGTTTTTTCAAAAACGGCACACCTCCTGCTGTCCCGTTCGCATCGCTGAACAGGACCAGCGCTCAAAAAAGGAGATGCCGTCGTGAGGAAAACTGACAAAGGCCTTCACCATCTGCTGCTGTTCTGCCTGTTCGCTGCATTGAGCCTGACTGCCCAGGCGGACAAAGGCATCATCATCATCACCCGCGACGTGCAGACGCGTAACGCAACGGTCCCGCCGCTGATCCCCGACCCGACTCCCACCACCGTCAATGCCAACCCGTCTGCCCAGGTGCTCAGGCAAACCAACGAGCTGAGTGACGGCGACTTCGCCAGCATCAGCAGCGGCGCGGGGATCAGCAGCATGATCACCCAGCAGACCAACAACCTGGGCGGCAATCTCGGCCAGCAGACACAACTGCCCAACCTTTCCGGCGGACGCGGCACAGGCTCGGGCAACGGCATCTCCAACATGGTCAATTCCAGCGTGCAGCGTGGCCTCGCCCCGCTGCAAATCCTGACTGGCGGGAGCAAGTGAGATGAAGCCCATGCTGCTGATCCTGGCCACCCTGTGCAGTGCCTCGGCCCTCGCCCAGTCGCCAGTCCCCGTGCTCGACAATGCCGATATCGACAGTTCCGGCAGCCACTACCAAGGCAACCTCTCGGTCAACCAGGCCGCAGGTAACCAGCAACAGCAGGTGAATGCGCGGGCCATTGCCGTCGGGCCTGCAGCGAACGCCAGCACGCAGATACGGCAACGCCTGGCGACGCCCGCCAATCCTGCGCTGGACGCCCGCGCGCAGATCCACGGCAACGCCTTCAGCAACGGCACTGGCGCCCTCGGGGTCAACCAGAGCGCCGGTGCCAATACCCAGCAAGCGAATGCACTGAGCATCAGCATCGGTGCCCAGCCGCAAAGCATCGACGACAGCGTCCTCCTGCAGCAGAACGTGGCGCTGCTCAACAACTCCGGTGCAACTGACACCCCAACAGGCCATCGCCAGGTCACCACCAGTGACCAGGCCTTCACCGGTAGCCGTGGGGTGATCCAGTTGAACCAGAGTGCCGGGGTGGGAAACCGCATGGCCAACACCCTGAGCATCCGGGTCGCGGATTGACCCATTCAGTCAAGAACGACACTTAACCAATAACGTACGGAGAATCACCATGAAACCCTCGATGGCAATCAAGCCTCTGGTTTTCGCAATTGCTGCGGTCATGGCTGTTGCTGTACAAGCTGAGCAGAACGACCGGAGTGGCGGGCACCACAATGGTCACCATAATAACGGGCAGCACAAGCCTCCTCCCACCAGGATCCCTGTGTTTGCCACGGCCAACGCCATTGACAGCCAGCGCAGTACAGGCAACAAAATCACCAACCAAGGCACTGTCAATGCGGCCGAGATGAGCAGTTCGGCCGCCGGTGCCAGCGGCAACGTGGGTGTCAACGTGGCAGCCGGCAACGGCAACCAGCAGGACAACGCCGCAGCCATTGCCAACGCATCGTCCGAGTCCAGCCTGGACAACAGCTTCGTGTTCGGTACCGCCGAAGCCACCGCCGATGTCCGCCAGTTCAGCAACAACAACCGCGTCGACAACTGGTCCACGCAAAGCTCGGCAGTCATGACCGGCTCGGCCGATGGTGCAGAGGGCAACGTTGGCGTCAACATCGCCGGCGGCGACCTCAACCAGCAGAAGAACACCATGGCCATCGCCAATACCGGTGCCCCGCTGGGCAATGCCACGGCCACCGCCTCGGCCGAGCAGAATGGCCCGGGCCTGGTGGTGAACAACAGCGCCGACCGCACCTACCGCGTGGATACGCTGACCATCACCACCAGCAAGAGCGGCTCGAGCTCGCGTGAGGGCACGTTCAACTCGTCCGACGACCGCAGCTCGTCGTCGAGCTTCAGCGTGGCCGGCTCGCAAAGTGCCAGCTCCAGCGGCTCCAATGGCTGGAGCTCCAGCGGGTCGAGCAGCAGCAATGCCAGCGGTTCGCACAGCGCCACGGCCAGCGGTTCCAACAGCTGGAATGCCAGTGGCTCGGTGGCCGGCAACGCCAGTTCGTCCAGCAGCGCGAGCCTGAGTGCCTCCCTGGCTGCCGCCGCCGATGCTACCCGTACCGTGACGACCGATGACGGCCGCCGCGAGCGCACACGCACCGACAGCTTCGATGGCTCGCTCAACGCCTCGCTCAATGTCGACGTCGACCGTTCGCGGGAAAGCGCGTACGACGCATCGTTCGAGAAGGCATTCGACTCGTCGTATGACAAGTCTCGCCAATCGAGCTACGACAAGTCTCGCGACTCCTCGTATGAAAAGGCTCACGAGTCGTCCTATGCCAATGCATCGGAATCGGCGTTTGAAAAGTCTGGCGAGAAATCGTCGCAATCTTCGAACGACGTGGCGAAGAGCTACAGCGAAAGCAGCGCCTACGACTTGAGCAATACCGTGTCCTTCCAAGTGCTGACCCCGACCGGCTGGGCCAACCCGGTGACCAACACTGCGACCCTTAGCGGCTCGGTGAATGGTGGCAGTGGCAACCTGGGCGTGAACGTGGCGGCCGGTGTGGGTAACCAGCAAAGCAACTCGCTGGCGATCTCCAACACCTCGTTCTGATCGCTGTGCTCGAGGCCCCCTGCGGGGGGCCTTTCCACCACAGAAAGGGAAGGCATCCGATCATGCGTATTGTTGCCTTGGCGTGTCTGCTGTGCCTGGCCAGCGTGAATGAGGCTGCACAAATGCCATTGTCCGTGCTGCCCGGCGGCGCGCTGGTGTTCAAACCCATCCAGAGTGTGCGCGAGCGCAAGTTCGCCGACCTGGTGCAACAGAAAACCGACTTCAGCTGCGGCGCCGCCGCACTGGCCACCATCCTGCGCCAGGCCTACTGGCTGGACGTCAACGAGCAACAGATCATCGAAGGCATGCTGGCCCACGCCGACCAGGACCTGGTCCGCACCCAGGGCTTCTCGATGCTGGACATGAAGCGCTACGTGGAAAGCCTCGGCATGCGTGCCCGCGGCTACCGGGTGGCGCCCGAGACCCTGCACAGCATTCGCATCCCGGTGGTCGTGCTGATGGAGGTGCGCGGCTACAAGCACTTCGTGGTCATGCAGAAGGTCGACCGCGGCTGGGTGTACATCGGTGACCCGGTGCTGGGCCACAAGCGCTACAAGGTCGAGGATTTTCTCAAAGGCTGGAACGGCATCATCTTCGCCGTGATCGGCCAGGGCTACGACAAGCACAACGCCTTGCTCGACCCGCCCCTGCCACTGACCGCCAAGGGCCGGGTCAACGACTTCGCCCCGGTGCAGGACGCCGAGCTGCTGGATTTCGGTTTCATCAAAAGCGACTTCTTCTAACGACTGGTCGAACGACAGGAGCATGACGCTCCGGGGAGCACCCATGAAGCATCCGCTGTGGCTCGCAATGGCATGCCTGGCCGCGAGCCTGCCAACCCAGGCAGAGACCTTCAGGCCCATCGAACTGAAGGACCAGGAACTGGCGAGCCTGCGTGGCCGCTACGTGATGCCGGGGCGCATCGTCAGTTTCGGCATCGTCATGTCCAGCACCTGGCAGAATGCCAAAGGCGATGTGATCGGCGCGACCAGCACCCTGCAGATACAGCAGTCGACCATCAAGCCGCAATTCTATGTCTCGCTGATCGACGAGCAAGGCACTGGCACGGCGTCAGCCGGCGCATCTGCCCCCGGTACCGGTAGCGTGACCGGCGGCGCCGGGCTCGGCACCACTGCGGGCGTGACCCAGGTGGTCCGCGCCGCAGGCGACAACAACAGCGCCTACAACAACGTCGACATCAACGTGACCAAGGCCAGTCAGGCGCCCACTGGGCAGCCGCAGGGCCAGGCGCTGGCCGCCGGCCAGACCCTGACAGGCGCAAACGGCGCTGGTGCGCTGAGCGTATCGGCCAGCGGTGTCGGTGTGCAGCTGAATATCCACGCCAGCAACAACCAGGGCGGCAGCGTACAGCGCCTGGCCCAGGGTGGCCTGCTGCAGAACGCCACCCTGCTGGGCAGCGGCAACCGTGTCAACAACCTCACTTCCCTGAACGTGGTGATGCGCGAAAGCGTGCCGACAGCGGCTTCGCTGAACGGCAGCCTCGACCAGCTCAAGGGGCTTCGCACATTCGGGTACTGATCTTCTCAGTTTGCTGAAAACAAGTCGGCAGGGACGGCAATGCCATGCACCGATCGATAACGCTGAACGCTTTTGTGTGTCTGGCCAGCCTGGCCCCGGTCACCTTGCTCCATGCAGCTGCCGACCCCCAGGTCGAGGCCCTCAAGCAAGAACTGATCGAACTGAAACGCCGCTACGAAGCCCAGCAGCAAGCGCTGATGGTCTTGGAGCAGCGCGTGCGCCAGGTCGAGGAAACCCCGCCAGCGCCTGCGCCCAGGCGCCTGGTCAAATCCCCCGCCGAAGGGGTCAAGGGCGCGCAAACGGTCGCATCCGGCGCGCCGGGAACCAGCGGCAGCTCCTACGGCCAGGCGCTGACCGCCGATTCCGAGCCGGCGCAGAGCGTATCCAACCTGTATGATGAGGCCAGCGGCTTTTTCGGCGGTGGCAAGTTCAGTTTCGAGACCGGCATCACCTATACCCACTACGATACCCGCGCGCTGGTGCTCAACGGCTTCCTGGCACTGGATTCGATCTTCCTCGGCAGCATCAATCTGGACCGGATCAAGGCGGACAACTGGACCCTGGACATGACCGCCCGGTACAACCTGGCTCAGCGTTGGCAGTTCGATATCAACGTCCCGGTGGTGTACCGCGAGTCTACCTATTCTTCCGGCGGTGCCGGCGGCGCCGGGGCGAGCACCTCGGATGCAACGGTGACCCGCGACCCGGAAATCGGCGATATCAACGTCGGCGTCGCCTACAAGTTCCTCGACGAAGACGAGACCTGGCCCGATGCAGTGGCCACCTTGCGCATCAAGGCCCCCACCGGCAAGGACCCCTACGGCATCAAACTGCGCGAAGTGCCTGGCAACGACAACCTGTCGGTGCCGGAAAGCCTGCCGACCGGCAACGGCGTCTGGTCGATCACCCCGGGCATTTCGCTGGTCAAGACCTTCGACCCGGCCGTGCTGTTCGCCAGCCTGTCCTACACCTACAACATGCAGGACTCGTTCAGCGACATCAGCCCGCAGGTCAACAGCAAGGTGCCAGGGGACGTGAAGCTGGGCGACTCCTGGCAGATCGGCGGTGGTATCGCCTTTGCCCTCAACGAGAAGATGAGCATGTCGTTCTCGGTGTCCGACCAGTTCGCCAGCAAGAGCAAGATCAAACCGGATGGCGGCGACTGGCAGTCGATCTCCAACAGCGACTACAACGCGGCCAACTTCAATATCGGCATGACCTTCGCCGCTACCGACAACCTGACCATCGTGCCCAACCTGTCCATTGGTCTGACCGACGATGCGCCGGACTTTTCCTTCAGCCTGAAATTCCCTTACTACTTCTGATACTTGCCAAGGTCCGGGGCCGCGCGCGCGGCCCGGATTTTGGTTACCAACCTTGTAGCAAACCGTGTTCCCCGCCCCAGGCTGTTATCATCCAGCACAGATACGTGACGATTTGATGGCAAAAAGGGAATTTTTTGTGAACAACCTGTCAGACCACCTACCTACCCGGCTTGCCGCCCTGGCAAGCCTGGTACTGGTGATCCCACTGGGTATGCGCGCCATGCTGGGTTGGTCCAACCCGCTCGGCTACCTGTCCGACATGGCCCTCGGCAGCCTGCTGGTCCTGCTGTTGCACCGCCGGCCCTGGTGGCTGGCCCTGCCCGTGCTACTGGCATGGGCTGCGTTGTGGCTGGCCTCGGCCGAACTGGTGAGTGCGGTGGGCAGGTTGCCCACCACAGCCGACCTGGCCTACCTGGCCGACCCGCAATTCATCGAGAATTCAACCGGCGGCGGTCTCGCCCATGCCTGGCTGCCCTGGGCGCTGGGTGCCGGCCTGCTGGTCTGGCTGGCCAGCGCCTGGCGCCAGCGCAGCCAACGCAGCCAGCCGCTGCCCCGCAAGGCTTGGGCCATCCCGCTGTTGCTGTTCGCTGGCCATTGGGGTAGCCAGCAACTGGCACCTGCCGATGCCGAGCAATGGCGGCTCTACAACCTCCCCCATCAACTGATGTCGGCCGCCGTCGGCGACCTCGGGCGCCACGTCGAAGGCTGGACGGGACAGACGCACAGCTTCACGCCGCTGCCCAGCAATGGCCTGACCCAATCCGACCTGCATGGTCAGCGCCTGCTGGCCGGGCCCGGCAGCGCCCGCAACCTGCTGGTCATTACCGTGGAAGGTATCCCCGGCGCCTACCTGCGGCCCAACCGCCAGGCGCTGCACAGCCGCTTCGACGAAGAGCTGATGCCCAGGCTCAGCCAATGGGCCGAGCGCGGCATGAACACCCCGGACTACGTGCTGCACACCCACCAGACCATCCGTGGCCTTTATTCCATGCTCTGCGGTGACTACGACAAGCTGGCCAACGGCACGCCCAAGGGGGTCGAGCTGCTGACCCAGAACGAACGCAACCAGGCCTGCCTGCCGGCGCAACTGCGCCAGGCCGGTTTCACCACCCATTACCTGCAGGGGGCCGGCCTGCGCTTCATGGCCAAGGACCGCATCATGCCGCACATCGGCTTTGATGCCGTGCATGGCCAGGAGTGGTTCCGCAATAAGAACTACCTGGACTTCCCCTGGGGCAAGGACGACCGGGCCTTCTTCGAAGGTGCCCTGGGCTATGTCGGCCAGTTGCAGAAGCAGGACAAGCCGTGGATGCTCACCCTGCTCACCGTCGGCACCCACCAGCCGTACTCGGCCCCCGCCGAATACCTCGAGCGCTACGACACGCCGAAACAGGCAGCAGTCGCCTACCTCGACGACGCGCTCGGCACCTTCCTCGACAACCTAGGGCGTCAGGGTGTACTCAAGGACACCCTGGTGGTGGTCACCTCCGACGAGTCCCACGGCATCGATGGCGTGCGCCTGGCCTCATCGTGGGGCTTCAACCTCACCCTGGCGCCGGAGCAGGCGCAACTGCCACGCATCAAGCACGGCACCTACGGCCATATCGACCTGGCCACCTCGCTGCTCGACTACTTTGCCCTGCCCATTCCCATGGCGCTCGGCGGCCGCTCGCTGTACCGCGACTACGACACCGGTCGCGAGATGATTTCCTATACCAACGGCATGCTGCGCTATCACGACGGCCATGGCGTGTTCACCGAGTGCGACTTCCAGCAACGTTGCCGGCGTTATGCCAGCGAAGGTTTCATCGCCGACCAGGCACGTTACCTGGGCCGGGGCGACAACCTGCTCGGTGAACAGATCGGCGCGCTGGCCACAGTGCTCGACCAGTCCCTGCAGCACACCCCGCTGAACCTGCGCTACCAGTTCGGTGGCCCAGCGCCAATCCGCCTGCACAAGCGCATTCACGACGACTGGGCGGACAACCTGATTGGCGCGCAGTACCTGGAAATGCCCGAGGGCTCGCACACGCGCGTGCGGGTCAAGGTACGCTCGCTGGACCCGAAACATGCAGCCTATATCCAGCTCAAGGCCAAGCAGCTGGAGCAGGACGTACCGCTGGGCTTGCCTGACGAGATGAAAGTCACCGCCGATGAGCCCCTGGAGATCGAGTTCAGCTTTGACAACCCAACTGCACGCAAGGCGTTTTCCTTCCATCTGTTGGGCTACGGCGGCGGCCAGGTGGAGGTAAGCGACTTCAGCGTGATCACGGCACTGCCCGGCGAGGATGACGCCGTGGATGAAATGGCCGATGGGCCTATCGCCCACTCGGGCTGAGCCCGATACCGCTCATCGCCCGGCCAGCGCTGCCTGTCGATTCGACCCGCCGGTGCTCGACCAGGGTGTGAACCCCAAGCATGGAGACAGCACCATGAGCACCCACGAAAACAGGCATCCCGTGGTGTCCCGCAGCCAGTGGCTGGCGGCACGCCGGCAACTGTGGCTGCACGAGAAGGCCGTTACCCACCACCGTGACGCGCTGGCGGCGGCTCGCCGCGCCTTACCCTGGGTCAAGGTCGAGCAGGACTATCGCTTTCACGGCGCCGATGGCGAACTGGGCCTGGCCGAACTGTTCGCCGCTCGCAGCCAACTGCTGGTGTACCACTTCATGTTCGCCGAGGGCTGGGCCGAAGGCTGCCACGGCTGTTCATTCCTGGCCGACCACTTTGACGGCGCCAACCTGCACCTGGCGCACCACGACGTGTCGCTGGTGGCGGTGTCGCGAGCGCCCTACGCGCAATTCCAGGCATTTCGCCAGCGCATGGGCTGGCGCTTCCCCTGGTATTCATCGCACGGCAGCAGCTTCAACGAGGACTTCGGCGTGAGTGTTGGCGACCAAGGCCAGCGCCAGTACAACTACGAGCCGTATGCCGGTGATGAAAGCGAGTTGCCTGGGCTGAGCGCGTTCTACCGCGAGCCCGATGGCAGCGTTTACCACACCTATTCCACCTATGCCCGCGGGCTGGATATCCTGGTCAATACCTACAACTTCCTCGACATCGCGCCACTGGGGCGCAACGAAGCGGGCACCATGGACTGGGTGCGGCACCATGACCGCTATGAAGGGCAAGCAGACCCAGGCCATTGCTGCCATAAATGACCCAAGCCGAGCGCAGGTCTTGTAGGAGCGGCCTTGCGTCGCGAAAGGGCTGCGCAGCAGCCCCGGCAATCTGTGCTGCGGGCTGAAATTCCGGGGCCGCTGCGCAGCCCATTCGCGACGCAAGGCCGCGCCTACAAGCAGTCAGCCGCGCACACCCAGCATGCCGCGCTCGACGATGAAGTCGATCACCGCCTGCAACCCTTCGCCCTTCTTCAGGTTGCTGAAGGTCCACGGGCGCTGCGGGCGCATGCGCTGGGTGTCGCGCTCCATCACCTCCAGCGAGGCCCCCACATAAGGCGCCAGGTCGGTCTTGTTGATGACCAGGAAGTCCGACTTGGTGATCCCCGGGCCGCCCTTGCGCGGTATCTTTTCGCCTTCGGCCACGTCGATCACGTAGATGGTCAGGTCAGCCAGCTCCGGGCTGAAGGTGGCGCTGAGGTTGTCACCGCCACTTTCGACAAAAATCACCTCAAGGTTGCCAAACTTGCGTGCCAGCGCTTCGACCGCCGCCAGGTTCATCGAGGCGTCCTCGCGTATCGCCGTGTGCGGGCAGCCGCCGGTCTCCACGCCAACAATGCGCTCCGGCTCCAGGGCGCCGGCTTCGGTAAGGATGCGCTGGTCTTCCTTGGTGTAGATGTCGTTGGTCACCACCGCGATCTGGTAGTGGTCACGCATGGCCTTGCACAAGGCCTCGAGCAATGCGGTCTTGCCGGAGCCGACCGGGCCGCCGACACCGACGCGCAGGGGTTGTTGATAGCTTTGCATGCAGGCAGTCCTCAAGAACGGAACAAACGGGTGTATTGGGTTTCGTGACGCGATGAGGCGATGGCCAACAACGGCAGGCCGCTGCCGAGCTGGTCATCGCCCAGGGCCAAGGCTTGATCCAGGGCAGCAGGCAAGCCTGCGCCGAGGTCACGCAGCAAGGTCTGGGCAGCCTGCTGGCCGAACGGCACCAGCTTGACCCCAGCCATTACCGCGCCTTCCAGCCAGGCAAAGCCATGGCCCAAAGCCAACTGGCGTAGCGGGATGGCCCAGTGCACGGCCAACCAGGCCATGCCGCCCAGCTGGGTGAGTTCGAGGCTGGCGCGCCACGCCGGTGCCTGGCCCAGCTGCCAGCCATCGAGCAGGCGCGCCAGTGCGGCGCCGCGTTGCTGTTCTTCCAGGCGCAGCTCGGCGGTCTCGCGGTTGGCCAGCAAAAAACGGCTCCAGCGGCCGAAGGCCTCGGCGTCCTCGGCCTGGCAGGCCTGGTACAGGCGCGCCAGTACCGGCCAGTCGAGGCCAGCCAGGGTCTCGTCGACCTGTTCCCGCTGCCACGCAGCGAAACCGCCCACGCCGCGGACCCAGCCCGCCTCGACCGCCCATTCCAGGCCCTGCGAATAGGTAAAGCCGCCGACCGGCAAGCCGGGGCTGGCCAACTGCAGCAGGCGCAGCAACGCCAGGTCGCTGTCCATCAACCGGCCAGCACCAGCGCGGCGCCGGCCAGCAGGCCGCCGCCAAAGGCTTTCTGCAGGCCGCTGTGCCGGCGCAACAGGCAACCGATGACAAAGCCGGCCGCCAGCAACAGCCCGCTGACCGCGACAAACCCTGCGCTGAACTGCCAGAACGCACTCGGCGTCGCTTCCACACCATGGGCCCAGCCATGGAACAGGGCGAACACCGGCATGGCCATGGCCAACAACAGTTGCCGAGCAGGCAGCAACACGGCTGCGGCCGCCACCAGCAGCGATACGGCGATCAGGGTTTCCATGCCCAGCACATCGCCGAACAGATGGCCACACACGGCACCGCCGAACATGGCTGCCAGGGTAGCCGCCGGCAATGCCAGGCTGCGCCGGGTCAACGCGGCAAGCACGCCGGTACCGAGCAACATCAGCAGGTGGTCAAGGCCGGTCAGCGGGTGCAGCAAGCCATCCTGCAGCGGCTGGCTGTCGTGGCCCGGGTGGGCGAAGGCTGGCAGCGCCAGCATCAGCAGGAACAGGGCGAAAGTCTTTTTCATCAGTGGCTCCAGGTCGGTCAGGAATGGGCGGGCAGGCGCACGAACGGGTGGTCGTGCCCATGAGCGTGGCTGTGGCTGTGCGCTGCGCTCTGATAGGCGCCCGCCTCCGGCTCGAACGGGGCCTGCTCGGCCTCCACCGTCAGGCCAAGGCCACGTAGCATGTCGTCCAGCACATGGTCATGCTGGAAGCGCAACAGGCCGGGCTCGATCTGCAGCGGCACATGGCGGTTGCCTAGGTGGTAGGCAGCACGAGCCAGCAGGTGCGGGTCGGCACAACGCACCGTCGATACCGCCTCGGGCGCCGCCAGCACGCGGATCAGCTGGGTGCCCTCGGCATCGGCCAGCAGTTCGCCGCCGCGCAGCAGGTGGCCGCGTTCAAGCATCAGCCCGGCCTCGCGGCCATCGTCCAGGGTGACCCGCAGGCGGCTTTTGATCCGGCTGTCGACATCAAGGGTGACGCTGCCGGTTTCGCCCAGCGGGCCGGGTGCGGTGATTCGGCGGGTCAAGACAATCATCGGTCCTCCTTCAGAACAGGAAATAGCGCTGGGCCAGCGGCAGTTCGCTGGCCGGCTCGCACACCAGCAGTTCGCCATCGGCACGCACCTGGTAGGTCTGCGCGTCGACTTCGATCAGCGGTTGCAGGGTGTTGTGGAGCATGTCGGGCTTGCGCACCCGGCGGCAGCCATGGGCCACGCCGATCAGGCTGCGCAGGTTGAGTTGTTCGGCCAGGCCGCGGTCCATCGCCGCCTGCGGCAGGAAGGTCATGCGCGTGGCATGCCGCGCCGCGCCCAGGGCGCCGAACATGGGCCGGTAGTGCACCGGTTGTGGCGTGGGAATGGAACCATTGACGTCGCCCATGGGGGCGGTGACGATCATCCCCCCCTTGATCACCAGCGCCGGCTTGACCGCAAAGAATGCCGGTGCCCACAGCACCAGGTCGGCCAGCTTGCCCGCTTCCACCGAGCCCACTTCGTGGCCGATGCCATGGGTCAGCGCCGGGTTGATGGTGTACTTGGCGATATAGCGCTTGACCCGGAAGTTGTCGCTGTAGTGGGTATCCGGCGCCAGCGGCCCTCGGCGCAGCTTCATCTGGTGCGCGACCTGCCAGGTGCGCAGCACCACCTCGCCAACCCGGCCCATGGCCTGCGAGTCGGATGAAGTCATGGCGAAGGCGCCCATGTCGTGGAGGATGTCCTCGGCGGCAATGGTCTCGCGGCGAATGCGCGACTCGGCGAAGGCCACATCCTCGGCGATGCTCGGGTCCAGGTGGTGGCAGACCATGAGCATGTCCAGGTGCTCGTCCACGGTGTTGACCGTGTACGGCAGGGTCGGGTTGGTCGAGGATGGCAACACGTTGGCCTGCCCCGCCGCGCGGATGATGTCTGGCGCATGCCCGCCGCCGGCCCCTTCGGTGTGGAAAGTGTGGATGGTGCGCTCGCCAATGGCCGCCAAGGTGTCTTCGATGCAGCCGGATTCATTCAGGGTGTCGGTGTGGATCGCCACCTGGATGTCCATTTCCTCGGCAACCCCCAGGCAGCAGTCGATGGCCGCCGGTGTCGAGCCCCAGTCCTCGTGCAGCTTGAGGCCCACGGCGCCGGCGGCGATCTGCTCGCGCAGCGCTTCGGGCCGCGAGGCGTTGCCCTTGCCTAGCAAGCCGATATTGATCGGCAGGCTGTCGGCGGCCTGGAGCATGCGTGCCAGGTACCAGGGGCCGGGCGTACAGGTGGTGGCGTTGGTGCCGGTGGCCGGCCCGGTGCCGCCGCCGATGAAGGTGGTGACACCGCTGTTGAGCGCCTCGTCCACTTGCTGCGGGCAGATGAAATGGATATGCGAATCGACGCCGCCTGCGGTGACGATCTTGCCCTCGGCCGCGATCACCTCGGTACCGGGCCCCACCGGCACAGTGACCCCCGGCTGCACATCGGGGTTACCGGCCTTGCCGATCACCGCGATGCGCCCGTGCTTGATGCCGATATCGGCCTTGACGATGCCCCAGTGGTCAATGATCAGGGCATTGGTCAGGACCAGGTCCATGGCCTCGGCGGCGAGCATCTGGCCCTGCCCCATGCCATCGCGGATGACCTTGCCGCCACCGAACTTGACCTCTTCGCCATAGACCGTGAAATCCTGCTCCACCTCAACCCACAGTGCGGTATCGGCCAGGCGCACGCGGTCGCCTACGGTAGGGCCGAACATGTCGGCATAGGCCCGGCGCGAAATACGGCTCATGCCCTGCCCTCCAGCGCGCCCATCACCTTGCCCTGAAAGCCGTACACTTCACGCTTGCCAGCGTAGGCCACCAGTTGCACGGTGCGCGCCTGGCCGGGCTCGAAGCGCACGGCGGTGCCGGCAGGGATGTCCAGGCGAAAGCCCAGGGTCGGCGCACGGTCGAACACCAGCGCCTGGTTGACTTCATAAAAGTGATAGTGCGAACCGACCTGCACCGGCCGGTCGCCATGGTTGGCCACGCTGACGCTGACCGTCGCGCGGCCGCTGTTCAGTTCGATGTCGCCGTCGGCGACCTGGATTTCACCTGGGATCATGCGGGGCTCCTGGGCAATTTCAAACGATGGGGTCATGCACGGTCACCAGCTTGGTGCCATCCGGGAAGGTCGCTTCGACCTGCACGTCGTGGAGCATTTCGGCTATGCCGGGCATCACCTGCTCGCGGCTCAGCACTTCGCGGCCCAGGCTCATCAGCTCGGCGACGCTGCGGCCATCGCGAGCGCCTTCGAGCACGGCGGCACTGATCAGCGCGACCGCTTCCGGGTAGTTGAGTTTCAAGCCACGGGCCAGGCGCCGCTCCGCCAGCAAGGCGGCGGTGAACAGCAGCAGTTTGTCTTTCTCTCTCGGGGTCAGCTCCATGGCGCTCTCTCAGGTGGCCCAGATACGCGGAGGGCAGGCTGGCAAGCCAAGGACGGCCGGGCGCAGCACATGCCACAGGCGTTGCAGGGTGCGTTGCAGTTGTTGGTTGTCATGGTCGAGCAGGCGGATCACCAGCAACGACCCGAGCAGGGTCGCGCCAGCCGGATTGCCCAGTTGTTCAAGCAGCGGGCGAACCTGCTCCAGCACGCCCTGGTCGGCAGGTGCGGCGCAGAACGTGGCCACCAGCGGATGCCCGCCAAGCTTGGCCAGGTGCCCGCCTTCCAGGCGCAGGCGCTCATGCAGGCCGACCTCGCCAGGCAGTTCGATGCGCAAGCGGCTGTCCAGGGCGCCATGCTCGAAACGCTCGTTCATCACCGGCCGCCCCAGGCACAAGGTTTCCCACGCCAGCAGGCGCGCCCCGGGGTCAAGGGTGAAACGGCTGTCTAGGCTGGCGCGGGCGCCAGAGAACAAGATGCTGTCCTGGGGCAGCCATTCCAGGGTGCTGTTGGCCGCCAGGTGAAAACGCTGGGTCAGCCGTGCTGTCGGGCCGACGCTGCGGTAGAACTTGCTGGCCCCGGGCATGGTCAGCAAGGCATGGCTGCCCGGCTCCAGCTGGATGTCCAGCTCCAGGCGGTCGCCGGCGACAATCCCGCCCGGGGGATGCAGCACGTAGACATGGCACGGGGCACCCTCGGGGTAGAACGGCCGCTGCACCAAAAGAGGTCCGAAATGCCGCCGCGCACCAAGGCGGGTCAGTGCATCGTGCCTGACGAAGCGCAACTGCAGGTAGGCGCTCCAGCCTGCGTCGTCTTGTGGTTGTTCGATCTGCTCCGCGAGCGACATCCTGCGGCCCCTGAAATCCGTGGCCTGCTGGCCGTTTAGAGGGCAAGGCATGCGCGGCGACAGCGCGCGCGGCCTGACCACTCGATCAAATTCTCAGGCTGGATATAGCAGGTTGCGGGCCAACTCCGCAGGTGAACGAAGATGAAACATCTGCGCGCACCGCTCTGGTATCGGGCATACGAGCGCGTGGCGCACAAAGCGGGGGCGTCCCCGGGCCCTGTTCAGGTGCTTGCGCGGCGCCCTGTAGGAGCGGCCTTGTGTCGCGATGGGCTGCAGAGCAGCCCCACTATCTGTACCTCACCACTGAATCACCGGGGCCGCTCTGCGGCCCATCGCGACGCAAGGCCGCTCCTACACGGGTCGCGTCAACCGGTAGGGTAATCAGTAGTCGAAGCGGTCCACCGCGCGCCGACGCTCGTTGTCATCGCGCCGGTCATAGATGGCCGTGGTCTGGATATTGGCGTGATGCGCCAGCTTCTGCGCAATCGACAGGTCGTGCTCTTCGATCACCCGGGTAATGAATGCCCGGCGGAAGTCGTGCGGCATGATCTTCACCCCCACCTGGGCACCGCGCTGGCGGGCGATGTAGTAGATGGCATGCTTGGTGATACGCGCCCGGGTAATGTGGCTGCCTCGGCGGATGCGGTTGAACAGGAACGGGTCGTCCTCGGCCCCGGCTGGCAGGTCCTGGCGGCGCAGGTCGAGCCACGCCTGCAACTTCTCGAACGCCCACGGTGGCGCATACTTGATCAGCTGGCGGTTGCCCTTGCCCAGTACCTGCAAGCTGCGCGCCTCGAAGTCGACCTGGTCAAGGTCGATGTCCACCGATTCCGACTTGCGCATGCCGGTGCCATACAGCAAGGCGATGATCGCCGCATCACGCACCCCCTGTGGCCGCGGGTCGGCCGCGCACACATCCATCAGTTCGCGGATCAGGCTACGCCGCAGGTTGCGCCCCGGCGGCAGACGGCTGCCGCTGTCCGGCTTGACCTCGCGGATGCGCAACAATTGTTCATGCTCGATCAGCCCCTGGCGCCAGGCTTCGTTCATCACCCCGCGGATGGCATTGACGTACAGCGAGGAGCTGTTGGGCGCATAACCGTCGGTGCGCAGGGCCGCGACCAGGGCGATCACATGGCCGGGCTCGAGCCGGTGCCAGGGCACATCGACGATATTGCAGTCGACAAAACCCAGCCGGTCGGCAGCGTCCTGGAGAATGTAGCGCATGGTTTGCTGGCTGGATGGGGCCAGGCGGGCCATGTACTGCAGCAGCGGGTTTTTCGAAAGATCGGACACAACGTGAATCCTGTAGCGAAGCGTAGGCCAGCGGCGCACCGGCCAGACCTTGGAGCAAGTCAAAACGACATATCAGCGAGTCGGCATGACTGCGCTGCATGCAAGTCATTTGGACCCGGAGCGGTGCCATTACCTTGATATACAAGGGTTTTGCAACTGGCACGGTTCGTGATCTTACCGCAATTGAAGCCCACTCACGAATCCAGGTCCGCCCATGCTCGTGCAACCGATCGATTCACGCCCACGCCAGGCCGTCTGGGGCCTGGGTTTCCGCCCATTGTTTCTCGGTGGCAGCCTGTTTGCCCTGCTCGCCGTGCTGCTGTGGGCCGGCGTACTAGCCGGCGCCATTGCCCCTTCACCCGCCGGCGGCATGCTGGCCTGGCATCGCCACGAGATGCTCTACGGCTTCGCCGCAGCCATCGTCGCCGGCTTCCTGCTGACTGCGGTGCAGAACTGGAGCGGCGTCCTGGGCCTGCATGGGCGTGCGTTACAAGGCCTGTTCCTGCTGTGGCTGCTGGGCCGCGCGAGTTGGTTTGTCGCGCTGCCGGGCAGCTTGCTGGTGCTGATCGAAGGGAGCTTCCTGCCCCTGGTGGCGTTGGCCCTGGCACAGCCGATCGTGCAACGGCGCTTGCGCAACAACTACCCCATTGTCGGCCTGGTGCTGCTGATTGCCGCTTGCCAGTGGCTGACCCTGGCCGGCTGGCTGCGCCAGGACGAGCTGTGGCAACGGCGGGGAGTGTTCGCCGGCTTGTGGCTGGTGGCCGCCATGATGACCATGCTGGGTGGGCGCGTCATCCCGTTCTTCACCCGGCGCGGGTTGGGCAACATGACCCCGGCCCCTGCCCGCCCCTGGCAGGATCGGGCCTGCCTGCTGCTGAGCGTGGCGGTACCGCTGGCCTTCGTCGCGGGCCTGGCCGACACGCCGAATATCGGCCTGGCACTGCTGTTCGGCACCTTGTTTGCGCTGCAGGTCACCCGCCTGCTGCAGTGGCATGATCGCGGCTTGTGGCGGGTACCTCTGCTGTGGTCGCTGCACCTGGCCTATGCCTGGCTGGCCATCGCCTGCCTGGGCATGGCGCTATGGCATGCAGGGGTAGCGCTGAACCCCAGCCTGGTCACCCATGCCTTGACCGTCGGGGCCATGAGCGGGCTGATCCTGGCAATGATGGCACGGGTCAGCCTGGGCCATACCGGCAGGCCGCTGCAGGTACCGAAACGCGTTGCCTGGGCGTTTGCCCTGATGCAGCTGGCGACGCTGGCGCGGGTGCTGCTGGCAGTGTTCACGCCGTTGGGGGTGAGCCTTGCGGCGCTGTGCTGGAGCCTGGCCTTGTTGTTGTTCCTGCTGCATTACCTGCCCATCCTGCTGCGGCCACGTGCCGATGGCATGCCGGGTTAACCTGCGCCCAGCTGTTCGGCCACTGGCCACCAGCCCGGGAACATCTGCTGCACCCGGGGTTCGGCGAAGCGTTCGTCGATCAGCACCAGTACGCCACGGTCCTGATCACCGCGAATAACCCGGCCCGCCGCCTGGATGACCTTGCGCACGCCCGGGTAGAGGTAGGCGTAATCGAACCCCGCACCAAACTGCCGCCCCAGGCGCTGCTTGAACTGCTCGTTGACCGGGTTCACCTGGGGCAGCCCGAGCGTGGCGACGAACGCACCGATCAACCGCGTGCCCGGCAAATCCACGCCCTCGCCGAAAGCGCCGCCCAGGACTGCAAAACCGACGCCACGGCCATCCGCCACAAAGCGGTCGAGGAAGCCTTGGCGGGCGGCTTCGTCCATGCCGGGCTCCTGGCACCACAAGGGAATCTGTGCATGCTGCTCGGCCAACAGCCCGGCCACCTGCTGCAGGTACTCGAAACTGCTGAAGAAAGCCAGGTAGTTACCGGGCATTCGCGCATACTGCTCGGCAATCAGCTGGACGATCGGCGCCAGCGAGGCCTGGCGCTGCTGGTAGCGGGTGGACACCTGGCTGGCGATGCGCACTTGCAGCTGTTCGGCGCGAAACGGCGCCGCCACCTCCAGCCAGGCGGTATCCGCCGGCATGCCCAGCAGGTCGCTGTAGAAATGCCGCGGGCTCAGCGTCGCCGAAAACAGCGTCACGCTGCGCGCCGCCTGCATGCGCGGGGCCAACAGCCGCGCCGGGGTGACGTTGCGCAGGCTCAGGGTGGCCAGCCGCCGCTGGCGTGGCCCCTGGCGCTGGCTGATGTCGAACAGGAAGTGCTCGTCGAACAGCTCGGCGACGCGGCTGAACTGCAGGGCCTGGTAGAAGAACTGCAGGACCTGTGGGTCCATTTGCGCAGGCGCCTGGTTCATCTGTTCCTGGATCAGCCCGATGCACTGCTGCAAGGCACGCAGCAGGCCTTCCGGCAGCGACTCGCTGGCCTGGTAAGGCGCCCGCTGCTCCTTGTAGAGCGCGTTCCACTGCCGGTTCAAGCGGTCCAGTGCGCTGACCAGCCCGGCGGGCTTGCTCTGGCGCAGGGCCAGCAGCTGGCCCTGGTCGAGGCTGGCGCTGTACATGCCACGCCCGCGCTCGACCAGGTTGTGCGCCTCGTCCACCAGCACTGCCACCTGCCACTGGTTGACCTGGGTCAGGCCGAACAACAAGGCATAGGCATCGAAGTAGTAGTTGTAGTCCGCCACCAGCACGTCGACCCAGCGTGCCATTTCCTGGCCCAGGTAATACGGACACACCTGGTGCGCCAAGGCCACCTCACGCAGCTGCGCGCGGTCCAGCAACGGCAACGCGGCGGCTGCTTCGCGCGCAGCAGGCAGGCGGTCGTAGAAGCCCGCTGCCAATGGGCAGGACTCGCCGTGGCAGGCCTTGTCGGGGTATTCGCAGGCCTTGTCGCGGGCAATCAGTTCCAGGGTGCGCAAGGCCGGTTGCGGGGTGGCGTCGGTGATCTGGCGCATGGCATCGAGGGCCAGGGCCCGGCCTGGCGTCTTGGCGGTCAGGAAGAACAGCTTGTCCAGGCGCTGCGGGGCCATGGCCTTGAGCAGCGGGAACAAGGTACCGAGGGTTTTGCCGATGCCGGTGCTGGCCTGGGCCATCAGGCAACGGCCGGTGCTCACCGCCTTGTACAGGGTTTCCGCCAGTTGCCGCTGGCCCTGGCGAAACGCCGGATACGGAAAGGCCAATGCCTGCAGGCCACGGTTACGCTCGGCCAGGCGCTGCTCCTGCCGTTGTGCCCAGGCCAGGAAGCGCTGGCACTGGGTTTCGAAGAAGGCTTGCAGTTCGCTGGCGGTACAGTGCTCGCTGAGCAGCGTCTGGCCGTCGCTGTCCACGTCCAGGTACACCAGCGCCACCTCGATGGCCGGCAGTTGCCGTGCCTGGCACATCAACCAGCCATAGACCTTGGCCTGCGCCCAGTGCAACTGGCGATGGTTGGCCGGCTGGCGCGCGAGGTCGCCACGGTGGGTCTTGATTTCTTCCAGGCGATTGCAGGCGGGGTCATAACCATCGGCACGACCACGCACCTTCAGGGTTTCGAACTGGCCTTCGAGGGTGATTTCCGACTCGTAGCCCGCCGCGCGCCGTGCCACCACCCGCCGATGCCCCTCGATCCCCTCCTGGGCGGTAGGCGATGGCGTGAAGCGCAGGTCCAGGTCGCCGACCTTGGCGCTGAATTCGCACAGGGCACGCACCGCCACGCTGTAGCTCACGGTGTTTCGCTCCAGCGCACATGGCACACCGCGACGGGCAGCCCGTGGGCGCGACAGAATTCCAGCCAGCGTAGCTGGTTATCCTGCAGGCGGTCGCCCGGCCCCTTGACCTCGACCATGCGGTAGCGGCCCTGCCCAGGCCAGAACTGGATCAGGTCGGGCATGCCGGTGCGGTTGTTGCGGATGTCCTGCAGCAGGCGCAGGAAACACTGCTTCAAGTGCGCCGCGGGCAGGCAGGCCAGCGCCTGTTGCAGCAGCGTCTCGCTGAGCATGGCCCAGAACACGAACGGCGACTGCAAGCCCTGCTTGGCGGTGTAGCAGTCGAGAATGGCCTGGTGATGGCTGCCGTCGTCGAGCTGCCCCAGACAACGCTCGAACTGGGCACTGCGGCGGTGCTGGAAGTCGCTGTCGTGCAAGTCCTGGGGCGCCGCCTGGAACGGGTTGAAGAACGCGCCAGGCACCGGGGCGAAGATCGCTTCCCAGCACAGCAGGCCGAACAGGCTGTTGAACAGCGTGTTCTCCACGTAATGCACCGGCCCATCCGCTTCGGCCAGGTGTCGCCGAACAGCCTCCTCCACGCCCAGCGCGGCGTGTTCGCGTGGCAGCTCCAGTTCGATAAGCTCCAGGGCGGCGGCACGCCGGCGCGGTTGTGGTGGGCCACCGAGCTTGCGTGCCAGGCGTGGCAGCATGCGCTCCAGCGCCTGCACTTCCAGCGCGTTGGCCGGTGCCGCCGCCAGTTGCAGTGCCAGGGCATGCGCCTGGGGCCATTGCTCGCTGCGCTCGAGCACCCGCACCTGGCGGATGCGCGCCTGGGCATGGCTGCACTGGGCATAGACGGCCATGGCCTGCGCCCAGTCGCCTTGGCGCTCGCACTGCTGGCCCAGGGCAAATTGCAGGCGCGCATAACGCCGGGCCAGCCATGGGTTGTCGCTGTGCAGGCCGTGCAGGGTGGCGAGGATCGCGCCTGGGTCGTCACCTTGCTCCAGGCGTTCGGCACAATGATGCAGGGCCATGGCCAGGTCGACCTCGGCGCGTTGCTGCAAGGCCCGCGAGTCGGTGCTGAACGGCACCTGTTCGTAGCGCAACAGGCCAAGATCGGCGAGGACGAAGTCCGACCAGTCCTGATACAGGTTGCCGAAGAACAGCAGGCGCATGCGGTCGCACAGCGGTTGCAGGCGCCACTGCAAGATACGCAGGTCGCTGCCCGGCCACCACTCGGCCAATGGCCGGGGCGCCAGGCCCAGCGGTTGCAGTTGGGCCAGCAACTGCTGCTTGGCAGCGCGTGGGTGGCTCAGGTAGCCGGCAAGACAGCGGGCAAGCTCGTCCTTGCGCAACAAGGCGAACAGCTGCTCCAGCGCCAGGTGCGCCGGTTCCTGCACCCAGCCGAGGGCCAGCAACGGTTGCAGCGCCTGGCCGGTGTCGCCGATTTCGGCATAGTCGAGGCGGTCGCTGCGAAACAGCTCGCCTTTGCGCATGACCATGCGCACCATCAGCGCCTGCGCCGGGGCGGCCAGTTGGCTGAAGGTGCGGATGAAAGCCAGTTCCTGATCGTCAAGCAGGTCTGCGTAGCGTTGTTCGACCCACAGCAGCACCTGGCGGAAATTGTGCAGGTAGTAGAACGGGTCATCGACGGAATGGGCGATCACTGGAAATGGGGTCAGGCGGCTGGAGTAGATACTGGTTATACATACAGATCAGCCCGCCTGGCAAGTGCCGTGGGTCGTGCCGTGTTCAACCCACAATGCTGGCGGGCCGCCCGCAACGCAGCTCCAGTGCCTGGGCCAGGCGCTCCACAGCCTGGTGCAAGGCCTCCGTCTGCTCCCCCACCCACACCAACGCCAGGTACTGCTGATACTGCCCCTGCAGGCTGAACTGCCCGCCAGGCAGTGCATGCAGTGCCGAACCCGCCAAGGCCGCGGCGACCCCCTCCCACACCAGCGGCTGGCGGAAACGCACCCAGAGTGCCTGGCCCCCCTCAGGCATTTCCAGCACCACGCGCGCGCCGAACTGCAGCTCCAGCGCGTGTGCCAGGCATAGTGCGCGCCTTTGCAGGTCTGAGCGCAAGCCTACCAGTTGTGCCTCTATCTCCCGTCTGCCGAGCATTTGCGCCAGCGCCTGCAGGCGCAGTGGCGCAAGCCGAAACGCGCGCTCGGCGAACGTACCGGCCAATACCGCATCCTGGGCCAGGACATAGGCGTAGGGTGCTTCGGCCCCGACCACCGCTTCGAACGCCCCCATCACCAGCAGCCAGCGTGGATCGACCCAGTCACGCAGGCGCTGGGTCGGCGGCCCGCTGTAGCAATGCTCGCTGTCCAGGTCGTTCTCCAGCAGCCATACCGGGTGGCGGGCCAACAACTGGCCAAGCTGGCGCTGGTAGTACGGCGCCACCAGGCGCCCTTGCGGCATGCCAAGGCACGACGGCACGACCATCATGCACACCGGCTCGCTCCCCAGCAGCCGGGCCACGGCGCGCAAGTCGGGGTTGCCACGCGGGTCTGCCGGCAGCTCCAGCACGCGCATGCCGGCACGTGCCAGGGCGCGCAGCACTTGCGGGCAACAGGGCACATGCACCAGCACGGTCCGCCCTCGCAGGGCCAGCGCGGCCAGCAGTGTCTCCAATAGTGCCGGGACATCCGGGGCCAGTTGCACATTCTCGGCGCGCCAATACTGGCTGGAGGAGCGGGTATAACGCTGTGCCAGCGCATGGCGCAGGCGGGCGCTGCCGAGTTCCGCCCAGGCGCTGGCAGTGTGCGTGCGCTGGCGCGCCAGGCGCCGCTCGTGGCTGAACAAGGCACGCTCGAGGGTTGGCTGCGCAGGCAAGGGGGCCTGCGCGGGCATGCTCGCGGCCTCGCCCTTGGCAGCCTCGTGGATGAAGTATCCCGACCTTGGCAGGCAGCGAACCCGGCCCTCCTCTTCCAGCAGGTTGTAGGCGCTCTGCACGGTGGCCAACGATACTCGCAGCCGGCGCGACAGCGCTCGCAGCGACGGTAAGCGGCATGGGCCTGCGCCAGGCGCCTCGTCAATCAGCGCTATCAGGTAGCGGTACACCTTGCGATAGGCAAACTCGCCCCGTACGGCCCGCGTTTTCATCAGGGCTGCCCTGCCGCACCGCGCCGCCGCCCTGCCGCGCCGGGCGGCAACCAGCGCAATTGGATATCGCGTTGCGCCAGGTTGCTCATCAGGCGCCAGGCCGCCAGGCGCAGGCGCCCGTCATAGATCGCCCGCAGTTGCGCCAGCGGCAGGCCACTGGTGTTCACCAGCCAGTCCTTGACCGCCTCTGGGCAGGTTTTGCCCTGCAGGGCACGGTGCAGATACGGCAACGCCACCAGCATGTCGGCATGCCGGCACTGCAGGAATCGCTCGAGGTTCTTCCCCTGCCTGGCAAACGGGCTGAACAGGACGCACACCAGTTGGGTCTGGTTGATACCGTAGGCTTTGCCAAACTGCATCTGCTGTGCATCGGCGGGCCGGCTGCCGCCTGGCTTGCCTGCCAGGCGTAGCGCTGGTCGACCGGCCTGGGGCTCCAGGCTGCGGGCGCGCAGTTCGTGCAGTTGGGCCAAGGCCGATGGGTCGATGAACGCCGCCAGTGGCCAGGTATCCTGGCACGCGGCGAAGCCACAGCCGAGCATGAGGTCGAGTTGTTGCTCTTCGAGCAAATGCGGCAGCAAGTCATCGATGACAAACATCCGCACGGGCGCATCCTCCACCACCATGCCCACTGACGCCTCGCCCTGGGGTTCGAGTGCACCGCCGACGCTACCGTGCAGCCAACCCAGCCCCTGGCTCAGCGTCGCCAGGCACTGATGGCCGCAGTGCGGTCCTTGCGCCCCTGCCAGGCGCAGGCTACGCCGGGCCCAGGCCAGGTAGCGCCGGCGCAGGGACGCCGGGACAGCAGTAACCAGTACGTCGCCAGGTGCCTGGGCCTGCAGCGCGGCGCCCACGGCATCGGCCAGCTCCAGATGCAGGCGGCTACCCAACAGGGCCTCGGGCCTGGCATCGACCAGGTGGCCAAATATCAGCAAGGCATCTCGCGCTTGCAGCCGCCGTTCATACGCTGCCGAGAGCTGGCGGCTGAACGGTACCACGTCGCGCCCCTCGATCATCTGTAGCTGCACCCGCGGGTCGTCCTGCAGGAACAGCGCGCTGAAGCTGCGCTCATGGTGTTCCAGCGTAGCGCTGTCGGCGGCGGGCAAGCTGACCACCAGCACCCGCAACTGGAACGTGGCCGGCGCACGCAAGGCAATGCTCAACTGCGCGGCACGCAGCATGGCCAACAGCCGCGCACTGCGACGGTCGCAGCCCTGCAATACCAGCAGGCGGAGGGTGCCAATGTACTCCGGCCCGCCTGCAGCGACCAGCAAGCGCTGAATCAGCAACTGCAAAGAGGCACGCTGGGCCTTGGACATGTGGTTCAGCAAACGCTCGAGCACTTGCTGGTAGATATAGTGCATTGCCTGGTCGTGAATAGCCGTCACGGAGTCACCTCATCAACTTCAAACAGCCGCTGCATACCGAACAACACCTCGCTCGTATATATGCGTCGACCTTTCCCGAAGATATTTCCTACAAACGAAAGGAAGTAATGACGTAACTATTCACTGTCGCCAGGCCATCGAGAAAAATGCACCACTGCGACTGCGCGGCGCTGGCAAACACCGCCCTGGCTTGTGCATAGCCCTGCTCATCCCACATTCCTTGCGCAAACCATCATTGGGCCATTATCGAGCGATGCAAAGCGAATGGAAGATACAGATCAGGGTATAAAAACCATTCAGCAAAAATGAAAAGTCACATTGACTGCGATGTAAATAGAATACAAGGCGAAAAACATGCCGAGATATTTCGATAGAGCACGAAAACCACCACAGGCATGTAATCCGACTCTCGCAGTATTGTAAGAAACTTCTGGTTTTTACCTATCAATCATTTTTCGAGGCACAAAAAAACCCGGGGCAGCCCCGGGTTTTCCGACCATTGAACAACCGTCAGTGGTGTCAGTGGCGCCCCATATCCAACACCACACGCCCACCGCACGGGCACTGGTCCATGTAGCGGTGCGCTTCCACCACCTGCTCGAAGGGGTACATCTTGATGATCTGCGGTGTCAGCAGCTGGTCGGCAGTGAACTGGTTGATATCGCGCAGGGCGCGCTGCAGCGCGACCTGGTCCTGGCTGATACCCAGCTCCGGCTTGCCAGTGAAGTTACCGATGCAATGCACATAGAACTGGATATTCTTCTGGAACGCCGCACAGGCCGGGAACGGCGTCTGGTTGCCACCTTGCAGGCCATACAGCACCAGGCTTCCACGCGGTGCCAGGACATCGCCCAGCAATGACATCTGCGGCCCGCCCATGCCGTCGAGGACCATGTCCACGCCACGGCCGTCGGTGTACTTGCCAACCTGCAGCAGCAAATCCTGTTCTTCGGTGACGATCACCTTGTCGGCGCCCAGGCCCAGCAGGTAATCACGCTGTTCCGCGTCCTTGGTAGCGGCAAACACTTTCAAGCCCAGGGCCTTGCCCAGTTGCACGAAGGCCGGGCCCGCGCAATGGCTGGCATCGGTGACCAGCGCGGTCTGCCCGGCTTTGGCCCGGGCCAGGTCGACGTAGGCGAAATAGGCGATCAGCAGCGGCGTGTAGTGCACGCTGGCCTCGATCGGCGTGAGTACATCCGGGTAGCGGGTAATGGCAGTGCGTGGCAGGACGACGACATCGCCATATACTGGGTGGTCGTTGGCACTGGTGGCCGGGAAACTGGCCACCCGGTCGCCTACCGCGATGTCTTCGACGCCTTCGCCGACCGCCGTCACCACCCCGGCCATCTCATGGCCGATCCCCGCCGGCAGGCGTGCCTGGGACGGTGCCAGGTTCTGCCGCCAGAGCACGTCATACCAACTGACGCCAATCGCTTCGACGCGGATCTGCACCTCGTCGGCAGCGGGTGACGGTTCGGCCTGCTCCTCGCAGCGGAGCACATCGGCAGCGCCGAACTTGTGGAAACGGATCATGCGGGACATCGCATACCTCGCCATTGTGAACCTCTAATTACCACGAACTCTATCCGGGCTTTACCGGTTAGACCATCAGTGGTCATTAATAGTCGACATGCTTGTCATCGATTGGGCACCTGACTTTCCTTGCGATTGGCCCCCGTAAACCCGTGCAGGGTACCAGCCTTTGGCCTTAAGATTCACCCCTGCACCCTTTCAGGCGAAGCGCCCCGATGAATCGAAACGACCTGCGTCGCGTAGACCTCAACCTGCTGATTGTGTTCGAAACGCTGATGCACGAGCGCAGCGTGACCCGTGCCGCGGAAAAACTGTTCCTCGGCCAGCCGGCGATCAGCGCGGCGCTGTCGCGCCTGCGCAACCTGTTCGACGACCCGCTGTTCGTGCGCACCGGCCGCAGCATGGAACCCTCGGCCAGGGCGCATGAGATCTTCGCCCTGCTGTCCCCGGCGCTGGACTCGATCTCCACCGCGGTCAGCCGCGCTGCCGAATTCGACCCGGCGACCAGCAACGCGGTGTTCCGCATCGGCCTGTCGGACGACGCCGAATTCGCCCTGCTGCCGCAGTTGCTCAAGCGTATCCGTGCCGAAGCGCCGGGCATCGTGCTGGTGGTGCGCCGGGTCAACTACCTGCTGATGCCGACGCTGCTGGCTTCGGGCGAGATCTCGGTGGGGGTCAGCTACACCAGCGAGCTACCCGCCAACGCCAAGCGCAAGGTGCTGCGCCGCAGCATGCCCAAGCTGTTGCGCGCCGACAGCGTCCCCGGCGCCATTACCCTGGACGACTTCTGTGCCCGGCCGCACGCGCTGGTGTCGTTCGCTGGTGACCTGTCGGGGTTCATCGACGAAGCCCTGGAGGAAATTGGCCGCAAGCGCCATGTGGTGCTGGCGGTGCCGCAGTTCAACGGCCTGGGGAGTTTGCTGGCGGGCACGGATATCGTGGCCACCGTGCCGGACTACACGGCTGATGCGCTGACCGCAGCGGGTGGGCTGCGGGCGGAGGACTTGCCGCTTGAGGTGCGCAGTTTCGAACTGCACATGGCCTGGCGCGGGGCGCAGGATAATGACCCGGCAGAGCGCTGGTTGCGGTCGCGGATACAGATGTTCTTTGGCGACCCTGACAGCCTCTAATACAGCTGCACAGAAATTATGACGGTTTGTCATAAGTCGGTACTGGGTAGGCCTTGGCCAGTTTTTCCCGCGCCGCCTTGGCAACGAACATCCAGTTGACGCGGGCGCCGCTGGCGTTTCGCAGTTGCTCCCAAGCCGCAACCTCGGCTATCAGCCGATCGCGGCAGTCGAGGCGGCGATCCAGGCACTGGCTTCGCAGCACGCCGATTTCGATCTCGACCATGTTGAGCCAAGTGGCGTGCTTTGGGGGTAGTGGAATTCGATCTACTGCAGGATGCGACGGGCTTCTGCAGGTGGCAGGGCTTGGTAGAGCGCAGCAGGCGTGTGGGGCGACAGATTGTCCAGCATGGCCCGGATGCGCGCTGCCTGGGGGTAGTGGATATCGACTAGGTCGCGTATGCAGTGAGCGAAATCATCTGCTGTTCGCCCTTCGGTGACTTTCACCTTGCGCCAGCTACGGTCTGCATCAAGGAAGACGAACAGATTGGCGGTGCCGTTGCGCTTGTATTCGCAGTCGTAACGCAAGGTTTGCCCGGCTCGGCCGGAATCGGTTGGCTTACCTCACCGATGAGTTGGGTTGGACTTTCGTCGAAGCACACCACTGGGTGCTGTGGATTAGGGGTTTCGGCGTACAGGTCGAGTGCATCTTCCATGCGTGCAACGTATTGTGCGTCGACCTTGGGAATGCACCACATGTCCTTGCGCCAGAGCTTCAGATCGTTCTCGGCGAAGCGCCGACGTAGCGTCTCGCGCGATAGTTCTTCGTGCTTGGTCAGTTTGACGAAAGTGTCGGCGAGCAATTCCAGCGTCCAACGCACACGCTCCGTTGCGGATTGGTGCAGCCGGTGGCGATCAGCAGAGCCTCTTCCTTGCCACTGAGCTTGCGCTGCCCCCCCAAGGCCGAGCCTGTTAGTTCAGCCCCACTTCCAGCCCCATCTCTACGAAGCGGCGCTTGGTGCGATCAGGTCGTCGATGCCCGACTCCAGATAACGCTTTTGCCACTTGAACACGGTTGGTGTAGTGATCTGTAACTGCCCACTGATGGCGATGGGCGTCACCCCTTCATTGAGCAAAAGCAGTATCCGCGCCCGCTGAGCAAGGCTCTGCTCCAGCGTAATCATGCGCAGCCAAACTTGGAGTGTAAGAACGTCGTCGGGTTGCTCCAAAGGGAGCAATTGGACGAGACATACTTGGAACCATCTCGGGGCGCAGAGTGCATAGCATATCGATGCATATCACTGCACGCTAGAAAACGAACTAACCGCTCAGGACACTAGAACATTCTGGTGACGGACCTTGCTGCGGCTTGCCTTTCTGAGCCTTGATGTTGCAATTGCTTGCTTCTACTGCACTGATAGCATATACGCATCATTGTGCCACACCAGGCATTGGATCCATTAAGGAGGCAAGGACCAAATGTCAATCACTAACCCAAATTCGGCCATACTCGACAATGATTATCAAAGTGCCGTTGTCGATGTGGCATGCCTGTTTCATAACAAGCTCTGTCACTTAGTATTTGCCACTGCACAATTACTTCCCACCGAGCTTGGTGCTCCAGCCGAAGAACCGTCGACCAGCTGCTCGGTCAAAAAATTGAAGAGCGGCAGCCGATTGGTACGCCGTCGCTATGTCGTGACGGCCAAGCAAGCCCAGGACTGGTATCACAACTGCCTCAATGGTGAAGTGCAGTTGCTGATGGGCGATGAGCAACGTTACCAACTGCTGCACGAGAGGCTATTCCCCGAACCGGCCTGGCCACACCTAGTGACCACGGAAGACTTCGTCGCGGTCAGTGACGTGGAAGGAGTACTCCGTGTGCACCACCTGATGCCTCGCCACTGCCCGACCATAATAGCTCAGCTCTGCGACACCGAGCCGGCATCAGTCTCGTGGCTGTGCAGCGAGCTGGGTATCGATTTCCTGCGTCATCCAGAACAATTCGGCTCGGTACATCTTCTTTTGCCGAATCCCGTCTTGCGTGACCTGCAGATCAGACTCCATGTCGATGAGCATGGCGCGGAAAGAACCGTACTGCGAATGTCACCAAGACATAACCACTCGGCCACGGGTCTTCAAGTAATGATGCTGGAGAAACGCCCTACGGGAATAAGCGCCATACAAACTATCACTGCCAAGGACTCGTACTTAGAAATATCTCATGCAGGAACAGCTGAGATATTCGAGCTGTTCATTCGTTGCCCGGTACGGGGCGTGCTGGTTTGGAAAAAAGAACGCAGCTACTGCAGACAGATGAATTTCGGTCTTGAGGTCATCGGTACTCAAAAAGCGATTCAAATCCCCGGCAAGGATGGCCTCTCATTCAACGTTGCGATCCGAGAGCGGGCTTCGGAGCGTGTGATGGGCAAACCTGCTGCCGCTAACGACATCCCCGCCAGGCTGCGCAAAGGACAGTATGACCGTCAGAGAACATCGGCAGCCGAAGGCCTAGGGCAAAAATGGCTGCATCGCAACCAAGAAGAGGCCACAAGCTTCGTTCGCCAGTTGATCGGCGATGCCAAACATCGTGTATGGATCATCGATCCATACTTCGCTACGACGGAGCTTTTCAGTTTCGCCGCTGCCACGGCCTATTTGAACACCAAAGTGACGATTCTCACTGGCGCAAGCACCGCAATGGCCAAGCCTGACGAACACTACAAGGACAAGGAAACCGGAGAGGCTATGTTGCTAAACACATCCCAAGATCACATGAAGCACATCAAAGTGCGCGTGATGACAGGTGCTATGCCAACGGTGCATGACAGGTTTCTGGTAATCGACGAAGATGTCTGGTTCACCGGAAACTCACTAAACTCGCTCGGCGAACGTGCCGGCATGATGATCAAGCTTCCCGCACCTGAGCCGGTGATCGACAAGATTAGCCAGGTTCTACATGACCCGGATCGGACCAAAACCCTAGATGATTGGGTGCAGCATCGCCTGGCGACGCGCGAATCTGCACCGTGCTCAAAGTTCGTCAAACTGCTCCGCTGGGCCCGCAAGCTCAAACGTGGATCGCTTGGTATGCCCGATCCTTCTCCGAAAACCGAACCGTCTGCTTTGGCGCCTGCCAGCCAAACAACGGATATGGTCGTCGATGCGGAGAAAATGCCATGATTGATCCACGCATCGCTGAAACTGACTATTACGTCAATCGATGTATCCAAGAGGATGAAGTAGCACGCGCACTCTGCGAACAGCCCTGGGTTCCCTACGCACGAGACGCCATTGCCAGGCTACTGGGCCAGTTTCTCGCTAACCTCAATGGCGACACCGAAGATATTCCTGAGAAGCTCCGTGATCACAGCCTGCTGCACCGACAAGCTCTCGATAATCTAGACCTTCCAGAACAGTCGAAGCATGCGATTTACACCGTGTTGCAGGCTTTGAGAAACAATGACGCAGAGCGTGGCGAAGCCCTAATCGTCGGCCTTGCTCTAGGCGACGCACTACTTACACGCGCTCAGTTCAGTACCGATATCGTACCAGTGGCATTGCTTGCCAAATACGATTACCTAATCACCATCGGCTTCACCGACGCGACCCAGGACGCTCTCGCATCGACGGATCATCCACTGTGGCATGCATTGGAATCTGTCATTACCTATGAGAATGAGCTGCATGAAGATCCGGACCACTTCCGCCATCAACATCGAATGGACGTGCTCAAGGATTGGCAGCAACAAACAGACATTTGCGAGCTCTGGCGTTCACATGCCTGGGGAATGAGCTACCTAGGTCCCGAAGTACTCTCTCTGCTAATGCCTGCCCGCCGTGCCGATGCAAAACGCTTTCTTCAAATGGCTGAAAAGCTCACCTTCCCGACGATTGCGTCTGACATGCTCTACACATATGACATTCGTTACGACTTCGACCATCTGCTTACACTTTTAGAAAGCGCCCCAAACGTCCAAAGTGATGAAGGTAACTGGAACCGAAACGTGATGGCACCTCTACTGCTTGAAGTTGCCTTCCGATATTTGCAAGAGCTTGGCAATCCACCAGGAAGCGCAGAGCCTATGGCAGATCTGGACGAAATCAGAGTCAAGGTTCGTTCAATTCTGTCGGTGCTACTCGCACGCCCCGACGGTGATTACCTCTGCGTGAACTGGCTGGTACATCTGCTGAGGCCGATTCACTGGTTCTGGGCCTCCAGATATGTGGATACGCTCATCGATGAATGCATTGTTCAATTGGCAAACAATGGGTTTCCAGCGGCAACGCTAATCCTACCTCCAGTAAAGCCACTGAAAATTGGGCTTCAGGATCTCAAACTGATCACGCTAGCGGACAAGGAAGACGAGCGCGCCTACTTTCACTTCTTCATTGCATTAATACTGCACAAAAAATTGCCCATCGCAGCGAATTTACGCGAGGCGTTCGAGAGCCTTCTGGTTGCGGCCCGCAGCCAGTTCGGTTCCTCAGCCCAGTACAAATATAGTTGGCAGCATACGTTGGTCGCAGATCTCTATCTAAGCGACGAGGAGTCTGTAACCGACAGATGGCGAGTTGCATTCAACCGTTTCGTGCCGATGCTCAGGCGTGATCGGCTGGGACAACCCATCAGGGATCTCGGTGTCCCAAGCCTGTTCCTTGCAGGAGTGGGCATCGCCATGATCCGAACAGGCACGAGTGCGGACGCCCCGCCGGCTCTTGCGGCACAAATGACCGAGCTGTGGTCGGCGGTCTTGGAGGCCGCCTTCCACGCCCATGTCTGCTCCGATCCTTTTGACACCTGGGCAACTGTGATCGAAGACCTATTTCGGTGTTATCCAAGGATCCAGAAGCTCCAGGGGGATGATCAGTCAAGTGCCCTGCTGACTTACATCGAGCGCCTGGGCGCAGATAATCGTTTGCTTACCTTGGCTATCACAGCGCTTGGCACAGCAGGGCTAGATCTGCGCGAAATTACCGAGGACGACAGCCTGCAAAAAGAATGGGAGGATCGCATCACCACGTACCTCGCGTGGAGCCTGCAATATGAGTCACGCCAGCTACCAGCTCATCTGCGCAGTTACTGGCACAAAAGACGCCATCGACGAGTTTCTTGAGGCCCCCGGGGCTGGCCAGCCTGCGTAAAGCGGCGCCGCAATACGCTACAAAATGCACGCCGCTTTTTATGGATCTAAGCCGATATACTAGGAGAGATGCGCAAGCTCCGTAGCTTCAGAAAGCCCTTCGGAGTAGCAGTTTTTCTCGTCGCCTCGTTCTATGATGTCTGCCGGTTGATCAACCTTGCGCCATCTCTCGGACCTGATGCGGAGATCTCATGTCCTTCGTTCCCGCCTTTACCGAATTTCTACTGACTCATCTGCAACAAGAAGAACGCAAACGCATCCTCAAATCAATCGTCGTCACCGTAGCGCCGGAGCTGTGGCTGAGCCTGGAGTCGGCAGCGCTGCTGGACATCCATCGTGATCGATTCGGTCTCGGTGGCCAGTTGGATGATTGTGAAGAGTTCAAGCCGGACAGTGCCCTGCCTGACCGTATCAACGTTCCCCGTTGGCTGATCGCCGCCGAACGGCGCAAGGTGGATATCTGGGTCGAAGACAGCTATGGCGAAACACCGTCGAAAGCTATCGAGTTCAAGATCGTTCACAACAACAAAAACGCTTACGACAAAATCAAGGGCATTCGTAAAGACCTGATCAAGCCCATTCCCCTGACTAAGCCCAACGAAATCATCGAGCGCTGGGGCATCGTACTGCTGGTCTACTCACGCTTTTACCAAGACCAGCAGGGTGGCTACAGCTATGGGAAATTCGCGACCTGTGAGGAATTCCTAAACACTTTCAGCGAAAGTCTGAGCGATAGCGCATTCCGATACGCAACGGCTATCCAGCTTGAACTGGCCATGGCACCAACCCTGGTGACCGATCTGTGCGACGCCAACTACATCGTCCCCGGGAAAGGTGCGGGGGTGTATCTGGCACTGGTCAAACCCAAACAGCCCACACCCACTTCGCTGTAACCATGTTGGCGGCACCAAATTCAGCGCTGCTCTTACCCCCTATCGGTTCTCGACACTCAAAGTGAGATCACATGCCAGGCATTGCCATGGATACCATTGCCGAACTCAAGCAAAGAATCGCCCGGTTCAACCCTGTCTACGTGCAGCACTGGAGCGACTGGCTGAACACCCCGAATCAGCGCCGCCCTCATGAACTGAAACTGACACTAGGCCGTTGGCAAGCTTGCCGAGGCAATCCCATTAGGCAGCTTGCAACCACAGGTGCGACGGTTCACCCCGCCCCTTATATAGATGATCTTTTTGCTCAGGCACTGCCCTATGCTCAGATCCTGAGTGGGTTCGACATGGCCAACCCGGGCTCTTTCAACCCGCAATCCATTAATGCCCTGCACGAGCTGTGGAATAACTTCGAAAGATTGTCCTATGAGCGCAACAACCCGGCTCGCAAGAGAAAGGCTCCACGCCACGGACTGGCCGGAGTAGTCGGAATTTCCAAGGCAATCATGCTGGTCACCAATGGCCGCGTCGGCCCCGCTTTTGACTCAAAAGTTCGTAATGGTTTGCAACTCAAAGGCAAAATTGAAAGTGCTGGCGACTGGATAGACGCCTTGCGCGCAGCCTCGAAAGACGTCACCATCTTTGAAAAAAATAATAAAACCACCTTACAAATTGCCTCCGGACTCGACCTTCCTGCCGGACGTATCCACGACATGGCTTTGGGACCGAATAAAGTTTGATGAGCGCTAATTTTTCAACCATTTTTCGCAAGAGAGCAATGCAGCATGGATGATTTTTTCAACTCTTTAACTGGCCTGATAAGTAGCGGCGTCACCATTGCCGGTTTGTCCGCATGGCTGGGCAATGTTTGGAGGGACCGGATGAATTCGAAAGAGAAGGCCCGCAACGAAATTTTTATAGAGCAACTCAAAACCGAACACGCTCGTCAGACACAAAGCCTTGAGCATGAATTACAAATCGAACGTCACGCGGTGCAACTGGGCCATGCCAAGCTGATCGAGAAAAGAGCTATGTTCATCGACGAATGCTACAAGCTGCTCGTCGATCTTCACGAAGCGATATACGAAACTATCCGCCCGGATTATTTCGGAAGGAAACGACCGTCAATCCAACAGGCCTATGAATTTGCATTACCCAAATTCGATGCCTTTGTTGAAAGCTACGAAAAAAACAAAATCTATTTCTCAAGGAAGACCTCAGAAAAGATCTCCAGCTTTTATGTCGCAGCGGCAAAAACATTGGATCAGTCCAGAGTAGCCATGCGTTCAGACGAGTCACTGGGACAAGGAGAAACGCCTAACTTGCAAAAACTGTTCGAGAAAGTGGAATACGAAATGCATGAGGCCAGAAAGGCTGTCGAGCAGGATTTCAGACAGCTCATGTACGTTCAGGAAAACTGATGGGTCGTGTCCCGGGAGGTGGTGTAACTACTCCTGCAGCGCTACCGAGCGTCCACCCCGCCTATGCTTGATCAGCAGAAAACCAAGATTGACCATGTAAGGACTGTTCCTTACCATCCAATCAATACTTTCGGGAGAGCGCTCATGCCTGCCATCCACGAAATCGCCACATTGACCTCGAAGGGGCAGGCCACAGTGCCCAAATCCGTTCGCCAGCTTTTGGGTGTTGACACCGGTGGCAAAATCGCATTCGACGTACGCGCCGGAGACGTCGTGGTCAGCCGCGTAGAAGCCATCCATGAAGACCCCGCCATCGGTGCGTTCCTGAGTTTGCTGGAGGCGGATATCCGAAGCGGACGCAACGTCACCACACTCCCGGACGACCTGGCGCAAACCATGCTCGCTAATGCGGACCACTTGGTAAATCTGGACGAAGATATCGACGGTGAGTTCGCGATCTAATGCTGCGACATGGCTGGACACTGTTGTTCCATGAAGGTGTGACTTTACAGCTATGTTCTTTGGCGATCCGGACAGTCTTTAAGCGCGCAGATGCCCAGCGCCACAGCCATCGTCGAAGCCGACGCCCACCGCGTGTTCACGCTGCGCTGCGAAACATCAGGTTTGGTACTTTTCGTTCATCTGACGGTGTTTGTTCGGTAGACTACCGGATGGGTGCCAACTGCACGGTGCAGAGAGGCAGGTTAAAGAACAGCGCAGGTCGGGCCGCCATGCGGGAGTACTTGCGCCTATGCAAAAAAAGGAATTGCCTCGCGCCCAGCAACTGGCCGAGCGTGCCTTCGCCAACCTAGAACGCTTCGTACACATTGAAGCAGTCAGCGGCATTGTCCTGCTGCTTGCCGCTGTGGCCGCACTGATCTGGGCGAACTCTCCAGCTGCCGACAGCTACGACAGCCTTTGGCACACGCCGTTGACGATCGGTGTTGGCTCGCTGGTCTATTCACAGTCCCTGCATTTCTGGATCAACGATGGCTTGATGACCATCTTCTTCCTGGTCGTCGGCATGGAGATCCGTCGCGAAATCCACGAGGGCGCATTGTCCAGCCTGCGCCAAGCCACGCTACCGATGGCAGCCGCCATCGGCGGTGTCGCCGTGCCCGCCCTCCTCTATCTGGGTTTTGGCCACGCATCGGCAGAACAACAAGGTTGGGCCGTCCCGACGGCTACGGATATCGCCTTTGCGGTGGGGGTTCTGGCGCTGCTCGGCAAGTCGATCCCGTCCAACGTCCGCGTGTTCCTGCTGGCCCTGGCGATCATCGATGACATCATCGCAGTGCTGATCATCGCGTTCTTCTATTCAGGTGGCCTGGATTACAGCGGTTTCGGCGTTGCAGTGATCGGCCTGCTGATGGTGATCGGGCTCCAGAAGATCGGTGTAGGTGCTGCCTACGCCTATATCATTCCTGGCGCAATCACTTGGCTGGGTGTCTTGTTGACCGGAGCCCACCCGACCCTCGCCGGCGTTGTGTTGGGCCTGATGACGCCTGTAAGCGCAATGCCGATGCGCGAGCGCCCGCTGGATGCAGTTACCCGCTTTACCGGAGAACTGCTGGGACGCGCCAGGGCGCCAGAGCGGGATGCCAGCGACCTCATGGACCCGTTGAAACGGCTGCGTTTGGCCCAGCGTGAACTGGTGCCGCCGGTGGTGCGCATGCAAGGTACCCTGCATCCCTGGGTAGCTTTCGGCATCATGCCAGTGTTTGCCTTGGCCAACGCCGGGGTAAATCTTTCGGGTGTCGATCTGTCTGCCGAGGCCCCGCAATGGGTAATGATCGCCGTCACTGTCGCCCTGGTAGCTGGCAAACCCTTGGGCATCGTCGGCGTCAGTTGGCTGATGGTGCGCTTGGGCTGGTGCGCGCTTCCCGCCGAGGTAGGCTGGCGCAGCATTTTCTTGATCGGGTTGCTGGCCGGCATCGGTTTTACCATGTCGATCTTCATTGCCAATCTCGCCTTCGCCGAGCCAGGCGCGCTGGCGGCGGCCAAACTTGGCGTGCTTTCCGCCTCGGTGCTGGCGGCACTGCTAGGCCTGGCCTGGGGGGCGTATAACCTGCGCCGAGCACCTACCGTGAGCAAAGCCGGTTCGACCGTCTAGCAGTAGCAACTGGCGATCCACTGCAATTGGGCAAGCGGATCGCCACGCCTGACACAGCTACCCACTGTGTCAGGCGGGCCACCACATATCCTGCCCATGGCGTTTCGGTCAACCGTGTTCGGACAACGCCCCAGCCATGCCGGTCACGGCGGAGGTGACGAACAGCTTGAGCCCGACCGGAGGGGTAATCAGGCCGATTTCCAGGTTTCACCATGAGGATGCCAGTGCCCACCGGATCGATGTCCAGTCGCGTAGCGACCGGGAACAGGATCGGCGCCAGGATCAGGATGATCGCCGACAGTATGAACGCGCCTGCCACCAGCAGCACCCCGTTGACCACCAGCTGGAAGATCACGAGTGTAAGCCCAGCCTCGATGACCCAGGCGGTAAACTGCTGCGGTAATTGTTCGGTGGTCAGCACATGGGCGAAAAGCGTGGCGTTGGCGATGCTGAACATCAGCTTGATGCTCAGCGGGGCGGACTCCAGCAGTAATTCTTGGTCCTCTGTACCCCTGAGGCATGCGGGTATTGATAGCACAGCGGCTAATGGCCCGCGTCGGGCAAAGCTGCTGACGCGTCGGGGCCCTGCGCCTGGACGTGCCTACAGCATTTCAGCGCCCCCCACGGTATGATTGGCCCACGCCAGGATTGGCGATATGCCATGGCCTTCAGCAGGATCGCCAGCGCGGAAAATCGGATTTTCATCAAGTTCTATCGTGAAACGTGACATTCTCCTCGTTGTTCCGCTGCCCTCGGCCATCCGTCGCTCACCCGCTTCGTTACCCCATTGCGAAGCGCCTCTGCCTATTGGCTGAATCCGGCACACGCGGCTACCGCTCGCGCTCCCCCATGGCTTTCACGAGACGACCTCCTTGGCAAATTCAAGGCCCCTCGCTTCCCATCACCGTGCCCTCGACTGGCTGAACTTCTTCCTTGCCGACGTACGCGACGGCCTCGGCCCTTACCTGGCCATCTACCTGCTCGCCGTGCACCAGTGGCAGCCGGCCAACATCGGCCTGCTGATGAGCCTGGCCGGCATCGTCGCGCTGCTGGCGCAGACGCCGGCCGGGGCCTTGATCGACCGCACCCCGGCCAAGCGCGCGGTGCTGGTGATTGCTGCCGTGCTGGTGACTGGCAGTTGCCTGTCGTTGCCGCTGATTTCGTCGTTCGGCTGGGTGGCCTTGACCCAGACGATCAGTGCCCTGGCAGGCTCGGTGTTCGCCCCGGCGATAGCCGCGATCTCGCTGGGTATCACCGGCCCCAAGGCGTTCACCCAGCGGGTCGGGCGCAACGAAACCTTCAACCACGCCGGCAATGCCTGCTCGGCACTGCTGGCCGGCGGCCTGGCCTACCTGTTCGGCCCGCTGGTGGTGTTCTACCTGATGGCGGTCATGACCGTGGCCAGCATCGTTGCCGTCGCGCGCGTGCCCGCCGCAGCGATCGACCACCAGCTGGCGCGCGGGCTGGCCCACGGCCCAAGCGGTGATGACCACCCTGCCGGGTTCAAGCTGCTGCTGCACAACCGCACCCTGCTGGTTTTCGCGGTGTGCTGCGCGTTGTTCCACCTGGCCAATGCGGCGATGCTGCCCCTGGTGAGCCAGAAGCTGTCGCAGGTCGACCTGCGCCTGGCCACCCCGCTCACCTCCGCCTGCATCGTCGCGGCGCAGCTGGTGATGGTACCCATGGCGCTGCTGGTGGGGGCCAAGGCCGAGCACTGGGGGCGCAAGCCGTTCCTGCTGGCCGGCTTTCTCATCCTGCCGCTGCGCGGGGCCTTGTACGTGGTGTCCGACAACCCGTTCTGGCTGGTCGGTGTGCAGCTGCTCGACGGTGTCGGCGCGGGTATCTTCGGCGCGCTGTTCCCGATCGTGGTCAAGGACTTGACCGACGGCACCGGGCGCTTCAATGTCAGCCTCGGTGCGCTGGCGGCGGTATTTGGCCTGGGTGCCGCGCTCAGCCCGGGCCTCGCCGGGCTGGTGCTGCAGGCCGCTGGCTATGATGCAGCATTCCTGACCTTGGCCGCGATTGCCCTCGCCGCCTTCGTGCTGGTGCTGGTCGCGCTGCCCGAGACCCAGCCCGACGCTTCGCCATCCCCCTCCTTGACTACCCTTGCCGGAAACTGAACAGCCCATGCCAGTCAGCGAACACGCATCGATCATCTGGGCGATAGCCGCCCTGGCCACCGCTGGCGTCATCTTGCGCCCGTGGCGCATCCCTGAATACGTCTGGGCCATGGGCGGCGCCTTGCTGCTGGTCGGCCTGGGCCTGATCACAGCGCACAGCGCCCTGGCCGCGGTGGCCGAGGGCAGCGACGTCTACCTGTTCTTGGTCGGCATGATGGTGCTGGCCGAGCTGGCCCGCCAGGAAGGGCTGTTCGACTGGCTGGCGCGCTACGCCGTGCAGCACGCGCAGGGTTCCGGGCAACGGCTGTTCGATCTGGTGTTCCTGGTCGGTACGCTGGTCACCGTGTTCCTCTCCAACGATGCCACGGCGGTGGTGCTCACGCCGGCAGTGTATGCAGCGTGCAAGGCGGCCAAAGCCGAGCCTTTGCCGTACCTGTTCATTTGCGCATTCATTGCCAACGCGGCCAGCTTCGTGCTGCCGATCTCCAACCCGGCCAACCTGGTGGTATTCGGCAGCCAGATGCCACCGCTGCCAGACTGGCTCCGGCAGTTCACCCTGCCATCGCTGGCGGCCATCGCCCTGACCTACCTGATGCTGCGCCTGGCCCAGCGCCGGCAGATCAATCAGCCGCTGGCCCTGAGCGTGCACACCCAGCCGCTATCGGCGGGCGCCCGCCTGTGTGCGCTGGGCATCGCACTGACCGCAGCCTTGCTGCTGGGGGCCTCGGCACTGGACCTGGCGCTGGGCCTGCCGACGTTCGCTGCCGGCGTCGCGATCACGGCGCTGATCCACCTGCGCCAGCGGCGCAGCCCGATGCCGGTACTGCGTCACGTCGCCTGGGGGGTGCTGCCGCTGGTGGCGGGCTTGTTCGTACTGGTCGAAGCGGTTGCCCAGACCGGCCTGGTCGTGCGCCTGGCCCAGGCGCTGGCCACGCTGGCACAGGCAGCGCCGGGCCAGGCCAGCTGGCTGGCGGGCGTGGCTGTTGCCCTCGCCAGCAACCTGATGAACAACCTGCCTACCGGGTTGATGGCCGGGTCCATGGGTTCGCTGGTGCAACTGCCGCAACAGACGACGGCTGCGCTGCTGATCGGTGTCGACCTGGGGCCGAACCTGTCGATTACCGGCTCGCTGGCGACGCTGCTGTGGCTGGTCGCGATCCGTCGCGAAGGCGAGCATGTCAGTGCCTGGCAGTTCCTGCGCCTGGGGCTGCTGGTGATGCCGCCGGCGCTGGTGGCGGCGCTGCTGGCGCTGTGGGTGTGATCAGTAGCCATTCTCGGTGACAGCTTTAGTCGATGAAGAGTGCGGGCAATCAATCCGGCAGCGGATAGAGGCTTTGCAACAGGCGGTCCTGGGCCGACAGCGGGCCCAGGTAGCGCACGAACAGTTCCTCACCCCGCGCCCCGGCAAACGCCTTGCTCAAGGCGCTGTCGAGCAATAGGCGGAAATCGTCATCCCTGCGTGCCATAGGCAGCGCCACCCGGCTCATGACAAACATCCGCTCCGCAACCCACAGCAGCTCACGCTCGGCTTGCCGCGCCTGGTAGGCAAGCAGCACGACCCGGTCCCCCAGCAGTGCGTCGACCTTGCGCTCGGCCACGCGCTGCACGCCCTCCTCGTAGCTCGACACCTCCTCGAGGGTGGATTGCAAGCCAAGCTGGCGTATCCATTCATGGGCCCAGCGGCTGCTCAATGTGCCCCGCAATACGGCAAAGCTGTGTTTGCTCAGCCCGGCGTTGAGCGTTGCCCGCCAGCGTGGGCCGCTGTCCTGCGCCCTGCCACTGAGTGGCCCCAGCAAGGTAGCCGGTGCGTCACGCCTGACCAGCACAGCCAGGCCGGAAGTAACGACCGGGATGGAAAAATCCGCCACGGCACGTCGGCCAACGGTTTCCACCATCGGCGTACACACCAGGTCGACCTGCCCATCAGTCAAGGCTGGAACCACCTGTGCCTCCGCCAGGGCGCGCCAGCGCACCTGCTTCGAACGCATCCTGGTCAGCGACAGCATCGTGCCATTTCGCGTACCAGAGCGTTATCGCCAGGCACTGGCTATCGTCGACCCCAGCGACCTGGTCGCCGAGCATCTGTCACCCGCCAATGCACGTGGTCAGTTCCATCCGGCTTGACCTTTATCAATCGCACCGCCCGCCGCGAGGGTAGAAATAAAGGCCCAGGGCCACAGCGCCGAGGAGAATGACCATGAACAAGGAGCAGCCCTGGAAGTTCTATCTGCTGGCGGTCGGGCTGGCAATGCTGGCGGCGGTCCAGTTCGGCCTGTTCAGCCAACCGTCGGTGCAGGCCATCCCTTACAGCCAGTTCCTGCAGTTGCTGGAACAGCAGAAGGTCAGTGACCTGCGCGTCGAGCACGAGCACATCCTGGGCAAGCTGCAGGAGCCCATCAACGGGCGCTCGGCGTTCTCGACGGTACGTATCGACCCGGCGTTGAGTGAACAGCTGGGGCGCTCGGGCGTGGCGTTCACCGGCGTTGCCGAAGACAGCACGGTGGCGAATGTGCTGGGCTGGTTCATGCCGCTGCTGATGATGCTGGCGCTGTGGTACTTCCTGTTCCGGGGCCTCGGCCAGAAACAGGGCCTGGGCGGGTTGATGGGCGTCAGCAAGTCACGCGCCCGTGTCTATGTCGAGCAGGATACCAAGGTGACCTTCGCCGATGTGGCCGGCATCGATGACGTCAAGGAGGAGCTGACCGAAATCGTCTCCTTCCTGCAGAACCAGGCTTGGTACGCCCGTCTGGGGGCCCATGTGCCCAAGGGTACCCTGCTGGTCGGCCCCCCCGGTACCGGCAAGACCCTGGTCGCCAAAGCCATCGCCGGGGAAGCTGCCGTGCCGTTCTTCTCGATCTCCGGCTCGGAGTTCGTGGAAATGTTCGTTGGCGTAGGTGCTGCGCGGGTGCGCGACCTTTTTGAACAGGCCCGCCAGGCGGCACCTTGCATCATTTTCATCGATGAACTGGACGCCTTGGGCAAGATGCGCGGCATCGGCAGCTTCGGCGGCAATGACGAGAAGGAACAGACCCTCAACCAACTGCTGGCCGAGCTGGATGGCTTCGACCCGCGTGAAGGCGTGGTGCTGCTGGCGGCAACCAACCGCCCCGAGGTGCTCGACCCGGCACTGCTGCGCGCCGGGCGCTTCGACCGGCAGATCCTCATCGACCGGCCCGATCGCAAGGGCCGCCTGGCGATTCTCAAGGTGCACCTGCGCAAGATCGTCTACAAGCACGACCTGGACTGCGAGCGCATTGCCGAAATCACCCCCGGACTGACCGGCGCCGACCTGGCCAACCTGGTCAACGAGGCGGCCATCGTCGCCACCCGGCGCGCCAGCCAATCGGTTGAACTACAGGACTTCACCGCGGCGATCGAACGCCTGGTGGCGGGCGTCGAACGCAAGGGCAGCGTGCTGCGCAGCGACGAACGCCAGGTAGTGGCATACCACGAAATGGGCCATGCCCTGGCCGCCAGCAGCCTGCCGGCCATGGACCCGGTGCACAAGGTGTCGATCATTCCCCGCGCTGCCGGCGCGCTGGGGTATACCTTGCAACGGCCGACCGATGACCGCTTCCTGATCAGCACGCAGATGCTGCGCGACCGCATGGTGGTGCTGATGGCCGGGCGCGCCGCTGAAAGCCTGGCGTTCGGCCAGGTGTCCACCGGCGCTGCCGACGACCTGGGGCGCGCCACCGATATCGCCCGGCAACTGATCACCCGCTTCGGCATGAGCCCGACGTTGGGCCAGGCGGTGCTGGAGCGGCAACAGGCAGGCTATCTGGGCGAATCGGTGTTGCGCCAGGAACGCAAGGACTACTCGGAACAGACCGCTCGCGAGATCGACCTGGGCATCCGAGACTTGCTGGCAGAAGCCTATGGCCGCGCCCGGGCACTGCTCGAACAACGCCGCGACGATCTGGAAGCAGGTGCGCGCCTGTTGCTCGCCAGGGAGACCATCAGCCCCGAGGAGTTCCCGCCATTGCTGCCGCAGGCCAGTGAGCCGGCCACCTATACTCTGGTCGACACCTCGAAATGAACCGTCAGGGCCAGCCAGGGTAACTGCAATGCTGACCGTCACCTTGATCAACATGCTGGTGGTGATTGTGGTGGTGATCATTCACTACGAATGCCTGCTGCGCCTGAACGACTGGCTCCCGCGGCTCAAGCTGTGGAGCCGGTTTCGCATAGTGGTAGGGGTATTCGGCGCGCTGCTGGCGCATGCCCTGGAGGTGTGGTGCTTCGCAGTGGTCTACTACCTGATGAACCATGCCGAGGGCTGGGGCCGGCTCAGCGGCAACTTCGACGGCAGTCTGCTGGATTGTGTGTACTTTTCCTTCACCACCTACACCACGATAGGCTTCGGCGATATTGCCCCTACCGGCCACCTCAAATACCTCACTGGCCTGCAGGCGTTGACGGGCCTGGTGCTGATCACCTGGACCGCCTCGTTCCTGTTCCTGGAAATGCAGAAGTACTGGAAAGCCAAGTAGAACTTGGGGCGGTGGTGAAGCGTCCGTGCTTCTTAAGAGGATTGACCGTCAGTCACGTGCTGCTGTCGATCGGGACCAAGGGTCAAGTGCTCCGTGGTGGTCATGGCGTGGTCGCCTGAGCCTCTTCGGGCAGCAGGTCGAACTGCGCCAGGCAGCGTTGCTCGTCATCGGCAGTCAGCGCCTGCAAGCCGGCCACTTCCTGCAGGGGGGTTCCAAGCACGGCCAGGCGCAGCACCCCGTTGCGCTGCAAGAACGCCTGCGCCAGGCACGTGCACACCGGTTTGCCGACCAGCGCGGCAAGCTTCTCATCCTCGGGTATGTCCACCTGAGCCTGCAGATTGGCTGCGCAGCTGTCGACGATGCGCGCCGCCGCGTTCCCCGCCAACCACAAGGTCCCCGCGCCCAGCAACACCAGGAGCAACAGCATCGCCAACAGGATGTTCGACTCCCGGGTTACCGAGCGAAGGAAGGCCAGCCTGGCCTGCCAGCCCGTTGCCTGGCCAGCGAATATGGCCTTGCCCACCGTGCGTTTGACGCCCCGCTGCACCGCCCAGCCCAGCGTCACGCTCAACGCCAGCAAGGCCAGCAATACCGCGGGGTCGCGCATCGGCAGGCGCCAGCTCGGGCTGACTGCACGATAGGCGGACGCCGCCACCAGTAGAGCGACGATGGCCACGATCCAACCCAGGCTGCCTCTGGGCCGGTGCATCCAGGCCCGCAGTTTCGCCCTCGCTTGCGTATTCATGCATACCTCCCACACCGGGCTAGCGCACCGGGTCGATGGCAACGGTTTCCTGGTAATCGGGCACACACACCTGCCAACCCAGCTCAAGGCAGATCCGCCGTCGCAATGTGTCGGCGGCATGCGGTTCGCCATGAATGACGTAGGTCTGCCGCGGCGGCCGAGTGAAGCCACGCAACCATTCGATGATCTCGTCGGCATCGGCGTGTGCGGAGAGGGTGTCCATGGCATATACCTGCGCCCGGATGGGCACATCCTCGCCCTGCAGGCGCACGCTGTGGGCACCGGCAACGATATCGGCACCGCGCGTGCCGCCGGCCTGGAAGCCCGAGAACAGGATGCTGTTGCGTGGGTTGGGTGCCAGCGCCTTGAGATGGTGCAATACCCGCCCACCGGTCGCCATGCCACTGGCGGCGATGATCACGGCAGGCTCGCGCAACTGGTCCAGATGCCTGGATTCATCCACCGTACGGACGATATGCGTGCCCTTGCACATCGCGGCGCACTCGGCCAGGGTCAGCCGATGCTCGCTACGGAACTGCTGATACAGCACAGTGGCGTCGGTGGCCATGGGGCTGTTCAGGTACACCGGTATATCCGGGATCAGCCGGTCGCGCTTGAGCTTGTACAGGTAGTACATGAGCAACTGGGCACGGCCAACGGCAAACGACGGCACCAGGGTGATGCCATGGCGCAGGAGCGTCTGGTTGATGATCTTGGCCAGATACGCCTCGGTCGACTCGGCGGGATGCTTGCGATCACCATAGGTGGATTCCACCAGCAGCACGTCCGCCGTCCTGACCAGCTCCGGCTCGCGCATGATCGGGTCCTGCGGGCGCCCCAGGTCGCCGGAAAACAGCAAGGTCTGCCCGTCGGCATGGATCTGCACGGTGGCCGCGCCGAGGATATGCCCGGCAGTGCGCAACAGCAGCTCCATGCCCTCGGCAATCACCATTGGGTGGTGCAGTTCGACCGGGCGAAACAGTGCCAGGGCGCGTTTCGCATCCTCCTCGGTGTATAGCGGGCGTGCCGGGGTATGCTTGGAGTAGCCGTGGCGATTGGCGTGTTCAGCCTGCTCTTCCTGCAAGCGGGCGCTGTCGAGCAGGAGGATTTCCGCCAGGGCACAGGTCGCCGGGGTGGCATAGATCGGCCCGCTGTAGCCTTCGCGCGCCAGTACTGGCAGGTAGCCGCTGTGGTCGAGGTGGGCATGGGTCAGCACCACCGCATCGAGCGCCCGCAAGGCCGGAGGCAGCGGCTCCCAGTTGCGCAGGCGCAGCTGCTTGTAGCCCTGGAACAGCCCGCAGTCGACCAGTATCCGGGTACTGTCACGGGTCAACAGGAACTTGCTGCCGGTCACGGTGCCGGTGCCCCCCAGAAAAGTCAGTTGCATGGCGAGGGCTCCCAGGTTTCGGCCACCACAGGATGAACCGCAAGCACACTGCACGGCGGACGGCCGACGATGCGTTCGGTGGTGTCACCCAGCAGTTTGTCCAGCCCCTTGGGCTGCACCACCCCCATCACCACCGCATCGATATCGAGGGCGGCCACCTGTTCACGGATGACCTGCACCGGGCCACCTTCGATGAAGTGCCGGCGGTCCGCTGCGACCCCTTCGGCATCGGCCAGCTCCGCGAACGGTTGCTGCAGCGCCTCGCGCATTTCATCGATCCAGGCCTGGGTGACATTCATGTCCGAAGCGAATACCCCGGCCAGGTTGTACGCCGACAGCAGGTGCAATTGCGCGTCGCACTGCAAGGCCAGGGCCTGGGCTGCACGGATCAGCCCCCGGTTGAAAAGTTCCTGGATGGCCGGCGTCTCGCTGAACGCGGTGTCCACGGCGACCAGGATACGTTGCGGCAACGACACCGCCGCCGCCGGCACGAACTGGGTGACGCCCTTGCAACCGCGCATCAACGCACAGTCCAGCGGGGTGCTGAACAAACGGACCAGGGTCGCTGCAGCCTCGCTGTCCTTGATGACCATGTCGGGCTGCAGTTCGTTGATGTAATCGATGGCCTGGCTGCGGATGTCGTCGGCCTGCAGGCTATCGACGGTCAGCGCGACGCCACTGTTGCGGTGCCGCTCGACCAGGGCCGCCAGGCACTCGCGATAGGCTTCGTACTGGCGCTTGATGTCAGCCTCGTTCAGCCGCTCTTCGCGCAGCAAATGTTCCTCGCTCGGCTCGAACAAGCCCAGCACGTGCACGCTGGCGCCGCTGACATGCGCCAGGGCCAGGCCCCTGCGCAACGCCGCGGAATGCGGATCGACCTCGGTGAGCAGCACCAGCAGTTGTCGATATTGACCCATGGCGAACCTCCGGGCTTGCGCGGCTGGGGGGTGATGCAGGAAATCTTCCGGCCACCGGCCTGATGCCGCTTGATGCAGATCAGAAAACCGCCACCCGGCCGGAACTTGACGATTGTCAGAACCGCACCGGCGCCTGGCGTTACAACAGCAACACCAGGCAAACATCAGCCAACCGGGAGGCGACATGAACGGGCAGCCAACTGAACAGCCCCAAGCGTGCGAGCACTGGGTCGAAAAGCTCGCGGACGGTACGCCAGTGCTGATCCGCCCACTGCGCGAGGAAGACCACGCAAGGGACAAGCGCTTTCTCAGCAGCATCGCCTATGAAACCCGTCGGTTCCGCTTCATCGCCGGGTTGAGCGGCGGCCTGCCGAGCCTGGACCCGCTGCGGATGCCGGTTGATTACCACCAGCGCATGGCCTACATCGCACTGGCGCATGTCGAGGGCAAACTGGTCCAGGTCGGTGTCAGCCGCTATGCCGGCATACCTGGCAGCCAACAGTGCGAATGTGCGGTCGCGGTCGATCAAGCCTGGCAGCGCAAAGGCCTCGGCAGGCGCCTGATGACACACCTGATCGACGCGGCACGCAGCAATGGTTACCAGTGCATGGTGTCCCGGGACCTGGCGAACAACTACGCCATGCACCGGCTGACCAAGGCGCTGGGCTTCAGCTCACGCTACCTGGGTGGCGACGTCAGCGAGATCCTCCACGAGCTTGACCTGCGCAGTTGAAAACAAGGCCCTTGCGGGCCTTGGTGCTACCCCTGGGAACGCTCCGGCGAGATCACCAGCACGCTGCTGGACAGCCGGTGCAGGACCCGCTCGGCGGTACTGCCGATGAACCAGCCGATACCATGGTGGTGGTAACTGCCCATGACCAGCACATCGATGTCATTGTTGTCCATGAACACGGCCAGGGCCTTGGCCGGGTCACCTATGCGCATATGCCGGTGTTCGGCGCCGATCCCGTTGCGTTCGGCAAGCGCCTGGAACGCATCGCTCTGTACTTCGTGCAGGGTCTGGGCAAGGTTCGATTCGAACAGGAAGGAATGCTCGCGGCTACCGCCGGCGTCCACGTACATGGCGCCCAGGTCGTAGACATACAACAATTCGACCTGCGCATTGCACTGCAAGGCCAGCTTCAACGCTTCGCCGATGATCTGGTCATTGAAGCCTTCAAACTGGTCTTCCGGCCTGGACAGGTCAACCGCTGCAAGGATCTTGCGCGGCAGCGCATTGCTGGCCTTGTGCACCAGGTGCAGCGGGATGCGGGTTTCGCGCAGCAGCTGGATATCCAGCGAAGTGAACATGGCGCGCATCCACCAGGGCTCATGTTCGAATGCCTTGATCAGCATGGCAAAGGGTTGTTCGCGCAAATGCACGAGTATTTCCTTCAACGGGTGCTGTACCCACACCACTTCCGTGGTAACCGTGACCCCGTTGCGACGCATCGGTAGCGCCTGGGTCTCCAGCCACTCACGGTGTTGCTGGACATAGCCCTCGCGCATCACAGCCAGTGCCTGGTCGTTGACCAGGCCTGCCGTGGCCAGCCCTTCCAGGTAGTCGAAAGCGACGATGTGAAGCGCCATCCCCTTGGCCTTGGCCAGCGCTGCGGCACGGTCATAGACCGGCGTCCTGCGCATCAGCGGGGAGGCAATCAGCAGCAGTCTTTGCGGGGTTTCCATGGCACACCTCTGCGGTTGCGGTACGTACCTGGAGCATCGGCCAACCGCGCCTGGCGGACTTGATGTTTGTCAACCACAGCCCACTGCAGACAGACGGCATTGGCCACGGCACGCAAACTTGATGCGGATCAATACTCCGGCGCTTTGATGGCGCACGCTGTCTTCATATCCGCCCAGGGCCATACCCCGCTGTCGGCAGGGACGCCTTCGTGTTGCATCAGTCAGCAGTCGTCTAGCTCATGCATGCTTTGGAGGCTCCAATGAAGGTTTGCGTCGAGAACGATACCGAACAACAACGCTGGTGGGTTTGCATAGACGATTGCCGGGTGAGTTTCAGAACGGCTGCCGAAGCCGAGCAGTTTGCCGAGCGGCTCACGACCCGCCTCAATGCCCCCCACTCCCTTGACATGCTGGCCGCTGCGCAGCCTTTGCGCGCAGCGAAGCATACCGACCTCCGATGCACGACGAGGCTCTGAACATGACCGGCCAGTTGAAAGTCACGTTGCTCGACCCGCCAGCCCCGTTGCATGCGGCAAACCCTATCCACCTGAAACCGCTGGTGTCCCTGTGCAAGGACTGCCGTGTCAGCGGCCTGTGCCTGCCCACCGGCCTGCCCGTTCTCGACCACAGCTGCCTGGGCGCATTGATAGGCCCACGCATGCGCGTTCGCAAAGGCGCAGCGTTGTTCAATGCCAACGACCCGCTGACCATGCTCTATGCGGTGCGCTGCGGCAGTTTCAAGACCAGCCTGAACAGCGTCGAAGGCCAGGGCGTGGTGATCAACTTCTGGATGCCGGGTGACGTGCTCGGCCTCGATGCGATTGCTACCGAGCACCATGTCTGTGACGCCATTGCCCTGGAAGACAGCGAAGTCTGCCCGGTGCCCTATCGCCGCCTGCAAACCCTGGCGCGAGAGTTTCCGGTGCTGCAGCAAAGCCTGAACCGCTTGATGAGCCGGGAGATCGTGCGTGAGCACCAGCGCGTGCTGATGCTGTGCAACCTCACCGCCGAACAGCGGCTGGCGAGCTTCCTGGTCGGGCTGTCGCAGCGCTTTGTCAGCCGTGGCTACTCGGCACATGGCTTCATGTTGCGCATGTCCCGCGAGGACATGGCCTCGTACCTTGGCCTGCGCCTGGAAACCGTCTGCCGTTCGGTTGCCCGCCTGCGCGCGCTGGGCATCGTCAACCTGCATGGACGGCTGGTGGAAATTCTCGATCCGGCGGCGCTGATGGCCCTGGAGCAAGGCGGCGCTGATGCCGCGCACAAGGACGCCACGAACGCGCCATGCTCGACACCCTGACCGTCAGCCACGGCGCCGTAGCGCTGGGCATCGGCATGCTGGTCGGGCTAGAACGCGAACGCAAGAAAGGCCGCAACGAAGACCACGCTGCCGCCGGGCTGCGGACCTTCGCCATCACCGCCCTGCTGGGCTATGTCAGCATGCTGCTGGCCGGGGCGATGCTGGTCGGGGTGGCGAGCCTGGGCCTGGTGCTGATGCTGTGCATGCACTACCGCAAACATGCCGACAAGGACCCGGAGGTCACCAGCGAGATCGCCCTGCTGCTGGTGCTGACCCTGGGCGCGCTCAGCCTCGAGCAGCCTGAACTGGCCACCGCAGCCGGCGTGGTGCTGACCGTGCTGCTGGCCCTGCAGCGGGAACTTCATCATTTTGTGCTGCAGCAACTGAGCGAACAGGAACTGCGCGACGGCCTGATGTTGCTGACGGTGGCCCTGGTGGTGCTGCCGTTGACACCCGACCGGTTCCTGGGGCCATACCACGTGCTCAACCCGCGCACCATCTGCACGCTGGTGGTGCTGCTGATGACGGTCGGTGCCGTGGGCCATGTCGCCATGCGCCTGATGGGGCCTCGCTACGGCTTGCCCCTGAGCGCAATCGCTTCGGGCTTTGCCTCGGGCTCGGCGACCATTGCCCTGCTGGCGCACGAAGCCCGGCGCCAGGAAGTTGCCGTCCGCGCCCTGGCGGCGGCGGCGGTGCTGTCCAACCTCGCCAGCATTACCCAGTTCGCCCTGGTGCTGTTCATCATCGACCCTCAGCTGGTGCGCCCGTTCGCCACCTCCATCGGGCTCGGTGCATTGGTTACCGTGGTGTATGGCGTACTGCTGCTGGCCCCCTGGCGTGCCGCGCCAGGCGGGGCCGCGGCGCATCAGGGCGACGGTGCCTTCAGCCTCTGGACCGCCCTGATCATTACCGTCGCCCTGACCGGCGTTGTGCTGTTCTCGGCGTTTCTGCTGGATCATCTCGGCCAAGGCGGCGTCAGCATCGCGGCGTTCGTCAGCGGCTTGGGCGATGCCCATGCGGCCATTGCGTCGGTGGCCTCACTGGTGCTGGCCGGGCGGCTGGAGATGGCCGATCTGGTGGTGCCGGGCATGATGGCCCTGACCGGGAACACCTTGACCAAATGCGTTTTGGCGCTCAGCAATGGCGGCTTGCGCTTTGCCCGTTATCTGCTTCCGGCCCAGGCGATCATACTTGGCGCGATGTGGCTAGGGCTGCTCATGCGCTGACCGCCGCAGCTTGCCGGCGCGCTGCCAGTCACACATCCAGCCCGCCTCTGAGCAAGGCGCCGAGCACCGATGCCACATCCCCCCCCTGGGTATCGAGCAGGCACACGGGCGCGCCGTCGAGGAACGCCTGCGACAGCACCGGCCCCTCGCCGGCCAGGGCCAGCGGGCAGGCGATCTCCATCTGCAGCCAGCGCAGGCGCTTGGCCAGTGCGGCATTCAGCGGCCCTTGCATCGCCACCACGAGCGCCGCCGGTTGCACCGCCGCGCACACCAGTGCCACCTCCTCCAGTGGCAGAGGCCCCCCCAGGACCTCGATGCGTTGCTGCTCGCCACTGAGCAGCAGTGCCGTACCCAGCAGTGCCAGCTCCGCCTGTTCGTCGCCAGCCACCAGCAGCACCCGCTGGGCAGCGGCCTGATTCAGCTGCAGGCGCAGCAGCAGCCGCGCGCGCAGGAAAAAATCGACAAACAACCATTGGCTGCGAGCACCCGGCGCGTTGCTGCTGCGCAGTTGCTGCCACACCGGCAGCAACACCTGGCTGAGCACGGCCGTTTTCGGCAGCAGGGTGAACAGCTGCCCGTGCAGCGCTTCCAGCGCCTGTACATCGTAAGCCGCAGCGGCCCGCGCCAGCGCCGCGCGCCAATCGGCGAACTGCTCATCGCCCTGCCGGCACTCGACAGGCTGCCGTTCGAGCAACGCGCCCACCTTGCTGATCGGCAGGCCATTGGCGGTCCAGCGCAGGATATCGCGGATCCGCTGTACATCGCCGGGCGTGTACAGGCGATGGCCGCCTTCGGTGCGATGCGGCTGGATCAGCCCATGGCGGCGCTCCCAGGCACGCAAGGTAACCGGGTTGATGCCTGTCAGGCTGACCACGTCACGCATGGGCAGCAAATCGGTGGAGGTCGTTTCAGTCATACCGGGGTTCGTCCGCAAGGTGCGCCCATTCTAGCCTCATCCTCCCCTTCTGCGGCGAGCCAGTATGGGCCATCATGTGGAAAACGCGCCGCCTGCCCTGACGGGCCAGGCGACACATAGGCAAAACATACTCCCGGGTGGGCTTGAATGATCAACGCAAAGCTCCTGCAACTGATGGTCGACAACTCCAACGACGGCATCGTCGTCGCCGAACAGGAAGGCAGCGACAGCATCCTTATCTACGTCAACCCCGCGTTCGAACGGCTGACCGGCTATCGCAGCGACGACATCCTGTACCAGGATTGTCGTTTTCTGCAGGGCGCTGACCACGATCAGGTGGCCCTGGAACGCATTCGCCAAGCGATCCGTGAGGGCCGCCCTTGCTGCCAGGTGCTACGCAACTACCGCAAGGACGGCAGCCTGTTCTGGAACGAGCTGTCCATCACGCCGGTGCACAACGACGCCGATGAACTGACCTACTACATCGGCATCCAGCGCGATGTGACGGTGCAGATGCAGGCCGAACAGCGGGTGCGTGAGCTGGAGGCGGAAGTCGCGGCGTTGCGCCAGCAGCTCGCCGTACAGAAATCCTGAACAAATAATTGTACAAGACCGTTGCGCTTGTACAATTTTAGCCATAGGCTTCAGTCATACCTGTACAAATCAGGTGATTTGTATAGCTTTAACTGGAGCTGCACATGTCCGTCTACCTTCAGCGGTTCGCCGAGCGTTTCGCCTGCCTTCAGCGCGACAACCTGCACCTCCTCGGCGAGTTATATGACGATTCGGTCACCTTCCGCGATCCCCTGCACCATATCGAGGGGCTCGATGCGTTACGCGCCTATTTCGGCCAGTTGTATGCCAATGCGCACGATATCAGCTACAGCTTCGCCGGCTACGACGAGGTGCAGCCAGGCCAGGGCTACCTGCGTTGGCGCTTGCGCTTCTGCCACCCGCGGCTGAAAGGCGGCGAGCCCGTCAGCCTGCAAGGTTGCAGCTTTTTGCAATGGCGCGAACGGGTGTTCAGCCACCAGGACTACTTCGACGCCGGCGCGCTGCTGTATGAACACGTTCCGCTCCTCGGCGGCGCAGTTCGCTGGTTGAAAGGGCGGCTGGCATGAGCCGGTGCTGGTTGACCGGCGCAAGTAGCGGTATCGGCGCCGCGCTTGCCGAGCAACTGCTCGAACAAGGCCACCAGGTCGCCGTGGGCGGGCGCCATGCCGAGCGCCTGGCGCCCTTGGCGCAACGTTTCCCCGAACAGGTACTGCTGGCCGTCGGCGATCTCGATGACCCGCGCCAGGTCGAGCAGATCGCCACCCGGATCAACCAGGCCTGGGGCGGCCTTGACATTGCCATCCTCAATGCCGGTACCTGCGAGTACCTGGAGCCGGGGCACTTCGACCCGGCCCTGATCGAACGGGTGCTGCGCACCAACCTGCTGGCTACCAGCCATTGCCTGGCGGCCGCCCTGCCCTTGCTGCGCGCCGGCAGCCACCCCCATCTGGTGGTGGTAGGCAGCTCGGTGACCTGGCTGGCCCTGCCACGGGCCGGCGCCTACGGTGCCTCCAAGGCAGCCTTGCGCTACCTGGTGGAATCACTGCGTATCGACCTGCTCGATGAAGGCATCGACGTCACCCTGGTCAGCCCGGGGTTCGTCGATACACCACTGACCCGGCGCAACGATTTCCCGATGCCGCAAATGTGGACAGCCGCCCGCGCGGCACGCTTCATCGTCAGCCGCCTGCCGCAGCGGCCATTGGAAATCAGTTTCCCGCGCGCCTTCATCCTGCTGCTGCGGTTGCTCGGCAGTTTGCCGGCGCGCCTGCGCCTGGCCATCGGCCTGCGCCTGGCCCGCAGGCAGGAAGGGTGAAGCCTATGCGTATCGCGATCATTGGCAGCGGCATTTCCGGCCTGACCTGCGCCTACCTGCTGTCACGCCGGCATCAGGTCACGGTGTTCGAGGCCGACAACTGGATTGGCGGGCATACCCACACGGTCGATGTCAGCTGTGGCGGTAGCAGCTATGCCATCGACACCGGTTTCATCGTCTTCAACGACTGGACCTACCCGCACTTCATCCGCCTGCTCGACCGCCTCGGGGTCGCCTCGCAGCCGACCGAAATGAGCTTCTCGGTGCACGACCCGGCGAGCGGCCTGGCCTACAACGGGCACAGCCTGAACACCTTGTTCGCGCAACGGCGCAACCTGCTGTCGGTGGGCTTCTGGGGCATGCTCAGGGATATCCTGCGCTTCAACCGCGAAGCCTTGGCCGACCTCGACGGCCAGCGCCAGCAGGCCCACGCCACCCTCGGTGAGTACCTGCATGCCGGGGGCTACGGCGAGCGCTTCATCGAGCACTACATCATCCCCATGGGCGCGGCGATCTGGTCGATGTCGCGCACCGACATGCTCGCCTTTCCGCTGGCGTTTTTCGTGCGCTTCTGCCGCAACCACGGTTTGCTGTCGGTCAACCAGCGCCCGCAGTGGCGGGTCATCCAGGGGGGCTCGCGCAGTTACGTGGAACCACTGTGCAAACCCTTCGCCGACCAGCTACGCCTGGCGTGCAAGGTCTACCGGGTGGTACGCGACGACGGCGGGGTGACCCTGCACAGTGCTGCCGGCACCGAGCGCTTCGACAGTGTCGTGTTCGCCTGCCACAGCGACCAGGCGCTGGCCTTGCTGGAAGCGCCGAGCATCCTCGAGCGCAAGGTGCTCGCGGCTATCCGCTATGCCAGCAACGACGTGGTGCTGCATACCGATACTCGCCTGTTGCCGCCCATCAAGGCCGCCTGGGCCAGTTGGAACTATCGCCTGGGCGGGCCCGCCCAGGCGCCGGCGGCGCTGACCTACAACATGAACATCCTGCAAGGCCTGCAGGCGCCGGCAACCTTCTGCGTCAGCCTCAACCAGACCGCGCTGATAGACCCCATGCAGATCCTTGCCCGCTTCCAGTATGCCCACCCGCAATACAGCCTGGCGGCGACTGCAGCACAAGCACGCCACGCCGAGCTGCAGGGCCATATGCACAGCTACTACTGTGGCGCCTACTGGGGCAACGGCTTCCATGAAGACGGCGTGGCAAGCGCCTTGAAAGTCGCCGAGCGGTTCGGAGAAACACTGTGAACAGCAAGCTTTGCCACGGCTGGGTCAGTCATCGCCGGCTGCTGCCACGCGCGCATGCGTTTCGCTACCGCATCGGCATGTTCGACCTCGACCTCGACGACACCACCAGGCTGCCGGAGCTATCGCCCTGGCTCGGGCGCTGGCGCCTGGCACCGCTGTGCTGGCGCGAGACCGATTACCTGCCAGGCCTGACCCGCCAGGGGCTGAGCCTGGCCGATGCCGCCCGCCATTTGGTCGGCCTGGCTACCGGGCAGGCGCCCAGCGGCCCGGTTCGCCTGCTGACCCAGCTGCGCTGCTGGGGGTTGTCGTTCAACCCGGTGAGCTTCTACTTCTGCCACGACGCCGAGGGACACCTGGTGGCCATCCTGCTGGAGGTACGCAACACGCCCTGGCACGAACGCTTCCATTACGTACTGCCGGTGCAGGCTGGCCTCGACCGGCCCTACCGCATGGCCAAGGCCTTCCATGTGTCACCGTTCCTGCCGCTGGCCATGGACTACCGCCTGCGCTTCCACCTGGATGCCGAACAGGTGCGCCTGCACATGGAAAACTGGCACGCCGGGCGCAAGGTGTTCGAAGCCGACCTGGCGCTACGCCGCCAGCCACTCGATAGCCGGTCGTTGCACCGCCACATCCTGGCATTCCCGTGGATGAGCCTGCGGACCTTGTCGGCCATCTACTGGCAGGCATTGCGCCTGCTGTTCAAACGTACCCCTGTCCATGACCACGCTGCCAGCCAGGGCAACCTGGCCGTCGGCCAACCCTGTGAGGATCCTGAGCATGCACAATCCCAGCGTGAGCGTTAGCAAGTCCGCCAGACCGGTCCCGTGGCTGGGCGGCCTGGTGCTCGCTCAGCTCGGCAAGCTGCGCCACGGCTACCTGCGAGTGAGCCACGCTGGCCAGCAATGGTGTTTCGGCAGCGCCGACAGCGCCTTGCAGGCCGAACTGGAAATTGTCGACGACAGAGCCTGGCGCCTGATTGCCTGCAACGGCTCGATCGGTGCCGGCGAGGCATACATCCACGGCTACTGGCGCAGCCCTGACCTGGCCGCCGTGACGCGCCTGTTCGTGGCCAACCTCGAAGTGCTCGACGCCATGGAAAGCGGGCTTGCCCGCTTGGGGCGGCCGGCGCTGCGGCTGCTGCATTGGCTCAACCGCAACAGCCGACGCGGGGCCAAGCGCAATATCCTGGCGCATTACGACCTGGGCAACGCCCTGTTCGAACAGCTGCTCGACCCGACCATGATGTACTCGGCAGCGATGTTCGAGCATGAGGGGCAAAGCCTCGAGCAGGCCCAGTTGAACAAGCTGGAGCACATCTGCCAGAAACTCCGCCTGCACCCCGGCGATCACTTGATCGAGATCGGTTGTGGCTGGGGCAGCCTGGCCATTCACGCCGCCACCCGGCATGGCTGCCGGGTGACCACCACGACGCTGTCGGAAGCCCAATATGCGTATACCCGCCAGCGCGTGGAGGCGCTGGGCCTGGCGCAGCGTGTGACCGTGCTACGCGAGGACTACCGCGACCTGCGCGGCACGTTCGACAAACTGGTGTCGATCGAAATGATCGAGGCCGTCGGCCACCGCTACCTGCCCGACTACTTCAACCAATGTGCCCGGCTGCTCAAGCCGGACGGCCTGATGCTGCTGCAGGCCATCACCATCCGCGATCAACGCTACCACCAGGCCCGCCGCTCGGTGGACTTCATCCAGCGCTATATCTTCCCCGGCGGGGCCTTGCCCTCGTTGACCGTGCTGCTGCACAACGCCACCCGGCACACGCCGCTGAACCTGGTGCACCTGCAGGATTTCGGCCTTGACTACGCGCGCACACTGCGGCATTGGCACGACAACCTGCGCCAGGCGCGCAGCGCGCTGACCGCCTTGGGCTATGACGACGCGTTCCAGCGCCTCTGGGCGTTCTACCTGTGTTATTGCCAGGGCGGTTTCGAGGAGCGTGCGATCGGCGTGGCGCAACTGTTGCTGGCCGCGCCCAAAGCCTTGCGCGCCCCGCTGCCCGAGCAGTGAGCATGACCAGGCGCGGGCTGCTGGCCAACGCCGTATGGCTGCAGGCCGGCTGGTGGCTATGTGTGTATGGGGCCCATCGGCCCTGGTTGCTTGGCCTGGTGCCCATCGGCCTGGCCTGGCATTTCGGCTGCTGCCGGGACCGTCAGGGCGAGGTGCAGGCGGTGCTGCGCTGCGCCCTCGCCGGCTGTGTACTCGACAGCCTGCTGGGCATGCTCGGGGTGTTTCGCTTCGACAGTTGGCCGCTGCCACTGTGGCTGGCCCTGCTCTGGAGCGTGCTGTGCTGCGGCCTGCGCCACAGCCTGGCTTGGCTGGCCCGGCACACCTGGCTTGCCGCCCTGTTCGGCGCGGCAGGTGGGCCGCTGGCCTATGTGGCCGGGGCCAGGCTGGCCCAGGTCGAGCTGCCGTTGGGTACGCTGGCGACCGCCACGCTGCTGGCGGCAGTCTGGGCGCTGGCCCTGCCCTTGCTATTGCGCCTTGCCACGTGGCGCTGAACGCCGGCAGCGCTGCGAACAGTAGAGCACCTGTTCCCAGCAACGCGCCCAGCGCTTGCGCCAGCTGAATGGCCGGTTGCACACCACGCAGAGCTTGCTTGGCAGGTGCTGTTTCTTCACAGCGACGCCCCTGCATCGAGCTGCGCCAGCAACTGCTCGCCACGCGCCCACACCGCTGCCCGTCGCGCCGCCGGCATACTGTCCAGGCTGCGGTACACCAGGTGCAGCCGCGGGTTGCCGGCCAACTGCTGGCGATGGCGGATCAGGAAGTGCCAGTACAGCGCATTGAACGGGCACGCCTGCGCTTCCGTCACCTGCTTGACGTTGTAGGCGCAAGCCTTGCAGTGATCGGACATGCGCTGGATATAGCGGCCACTGGCACAGTACGGTTTGGAGCCGAGAAAACCACCGTCGGCGTGCATGACCATGCCGAGGGTATTGGGCAGTTCCACCCAGTCGAACGCATCCAGGTACACCGCCAGGTACCATTCGCAGATGGCCGCCGGCAACACCCCGGCGAGCAAGGCGAAGTTGCCGGTTACCATCAGCCGCTGGATATGGTGGGCATATCCCAGGCGCAGCGTCTGGCCGATGGCTTGCTGCATGCAGCGCATGCGCGTGCGCCCGGTCCAGTAGAACGCCGGCAGCGCACGCTGGTTGCCCAGATGGTTGAGCGCGGCATATTCGGGCATGCGCAGCCAGTAGATTCCGTGGACGTATTCGCGCCAGCCGATCAGCTGGCGGATGAACCCTTCGGCGGCATTCAGCGGCACTCGGCCGTCACGCCAGGCGTGCTCGACGTCCTGGCACAGGCGGCGCACGTCGAGCAGGCCGATGTTCAGGGCGGCGCTGATCCGCGCATGAAACAGGTACGGTTGGTCTTCGGCCATGGCGTCCTGATAGTCACCGAACGCTGCCAGGCCAAAGTCCAGGAAGTGCTGCCACAGCTGTTCGGCCTGGGCATGGGTGACGGGGTAGGAAAAGCCTTCGAGCGCACCGTAGTGGTCAGTGAAGCGCCGGCTTACCAGGCTGATCACCGCCGCCGTGATGTCATCCACGGCAAACTGCAGCGCAAACGGCCCGCGTAGCCCACGTGGCAGGGCCTTGCGGTTGTCGCTGTCGAAGTTCCAGGCACCGCCGGCAGGGCCGCCATCGGCTGCCAGCAACAGCCCGCAGCGTTTGCGCATGCCGCGGTAAAAATGCTCCATGCGCAGCTGCCTGCGCCCCTGCGCCCAGCGCGCGAAAGCCCCCCGCGAGCACAGGAAGCGCGTGTCCGGGTGCCATACGAGCGGCAGCCCGGCCTCGCGCAGGGCCTGTTCCAGCCGCCATTCGCCACATTCGGTCAGGTGGATCTCGGCGCAGCCCAGCGCCTGCTGCCAGCGGCGCAGTTCGCCGACGATAGAGCCGCTATTGCCGGGTGTCTCCAGCTCGACGTACTGCACCCGCCAGCCCCGCTCGCGCAGGGCTTGGGCAAAGTGGCGCATGGCACTGAAGATCAGCACGATCTTCTGCGGGTGGTGCGGCACGTAGGTAGCCTCGTCTTGCACCTCGGCCATCAGCAGCGTATCGCGGGCCGGGTCCAGCGCCGCCAGGCTGGCCAGGTCGAACGATAGCTGGTCACCCAGCACCAGGCCCAGGCGTGATGGCCGCGCTACCATTGCGTACTCAGCGACACAGGCACCCGCAGCGGCGCAATGGGGCCGTCGCGCTGGCCGCACATTTCGTCATGCACCACTTGCTGCACCAGCATGCAGGGCACCGCCGGCCAACCGGCGAGCAACTGGCGCACCTCGGTTGTCGAGCGCAGGCGCGTGGCCTGCCCGTGCTCATCGCTCAAGGTCACCGGGCCGGCGCCGGTCAGGGCCCGCAGCACATAGAAACCGCCCTCCAGGGACAGCAGCTCGAGTTCGTTGACGGCGCCGGCGGCAGCCAGCTCGGTAAGGCGTTGCAGGTTCATGGTGTGGCCTCCGGCATGCGGCGAAAGAACAAGGTAACCTGGCCAACCTCCACGCCCAGCTTGCTCATGCTGGAGCGGTTGATCAGCGTGTCTTCATCCATCAGGTACATCCAGTCGTCCAGCTCCACTTCCCAGTGCCTGCCGTCTACCGGCAGGTCCAGGCGGTAGCGCCAGCGCAACGCGTTGCCCGCCACCTGCCCGCGAGCCTCACCGATCACGTCGCCCGCCGTGCCCCGCCACTGGCCGCGGCCGTCCGGCACCAAGGTCCAGGTGCGCTGTTGTCGGGTACCATCGCTGTAGGTGAAGTGCTCGTCGAGGATCAGCCGCTCACCGTCGCGTCGGCTGTCGATGCGCACATGAAAGCGTTTCACCACTTCGCCGGAACGCTTCTGGAACATGCCCCAGGCATGTACCGGCCGCGAGAAGAAGGCCGCCAGGTCGAGGGCTGGCGTTTCCCGGGCGTAGTGATCCACGTCGACATTGCCGCAGCTGGCCAGCAGCAGGCAGGCGGTCATCAGCAGCACCTTGTACATGTTCACCCCCATGGTTAACGGCCCAATAGGCGGGCGCGCAATTGCTGGTCCCTGGCACCCTCGCCCAGCCAGATGGCGAAAAAAGCCTTGGCGAAGGCGGTGTCGCCGATTTCGTGGTGCAACCTGTCATCCACGTAGAAGCGACAGCCGAGGCCTGGCAGGTACACGCCAGTGATACGCTGGCCTGGGCGAACATCGACAAACGCCGCCTCCAGCCAGCCACGCCAGGCATCCAGTTGCTGCGGGGCAGCGCCAAGCCTGCGCATTTCCTTGAGGCTGGCCTGCACCAAGGTGTCGCGGGACAATTCGACGTGGTAGCGCAGTTCCAGCGCGAACGGCTGCTGGCCACCCTGTACAGGCCCGCTGGACCAAAGCCGGGCGCTGTACAGGCGCACTCCAAACCAGGTGAAATCACCGCTGCCGGACAGCTGGGCAGCAGGGACTGCCGAGCGCCAGTCGGCGGCCACCGGCCCGGCGAGCAGGAGCAACAGGGCCAGCCAGGCCCAACGCGCTGCGGTTGACGTCGCCATCGCTTCGACTCAAATACTATACAAAATAAAATTATTGTACAGGTATAGCCGAATTTCTATACAAGGCGACTACCATCGGTCTCCACCCGCCTGGGCCAGCGCTGCGGATTACCAATTGTGCGTATAGCTGGCGGTCACCACCGCGCCTGGGGCTGGCAAGTGGCTGGTATTGTTGTTGTTGCGCAACAACTGGCTGTAGAGCGGGTAGTAGTCCCGGTTGAACAGGTTCTGGATGCCGACGCTGACCTTGTCGTCAGCAGAGACCTGGTACTGGCTGATCAGGTCGACGGTCGTATAGCTGCTCACCTCATGTCGGCCAAAGCTGTCCAGGCCATCGAGCCTGTAGTCCTTGCCATCGAAGAACGTGGCTTGCAGGCGGTTGCTCCAGTCCAGGGTCGGCTTGTACTGCACATAGGCAGTCAGCTTCAGCGGCGGCACCCGGTAGCCGGTCATGTCCTGCCAGCCTTTGCCGTCCGGCTTCTCGCGCCCGCGCATCCAGCTCGCACTGCCGCCGGCCCCCCACACCGCATCGTCCGACAGCCAGTCGGCGCTGGCTTCGACCCCATAGATGCGCTCTTTGGTGCGGGTGAGAATCAGGCCATTGTTGAAGCTCTGCACGTCGCCCAGCTTGGAGGTGGTGTAGAACAGCGCCAACGTGCCGAGCGTGTTGCCACCCAGCTCACCGCGCCAGCCGAGCTCATAGTTGTTGGTCTTGACCGGCTCCAGGTTCGAGGCGCCAAGGTCGAAGCCGCGCCGTGCATTGCGCAGCTGGATGCCCACGTCAGGCAGCTGGAAGCCCTGGCTGAAAGAAGCGTAGAGCTCCTGGCCGAGCACCGGCGAGTAGACGATGCCGAGGTTCGACAGCAGCGCATCGTAATGGATCTTGCCGCCCTCCACCGCCACGGGCGAAGCCGCCCTGGATTCGGACAACGGTACGAAATCATCGAACTCGGCGGTGGAGTACTCGTAGCGCAAGCCGCCGTCCACCGACCAATGCTCGTCGAAGCGATGCTGCAGCTGGGCGAACGCACCGGCGCTGCGGGTCTTGAGCGGTGGCATGTAGGTCAGCTTGCCGATCTTGTCGAAGACCAGGCCGCCGCTGGCATCGTAAGCCGCCGGGTCGAACACATCGATCGGCATGTCGCTGCGTTCCTGGTTGTAGTCGCCGCCCCATACCAGCTCGGTGCTACCGCTGTCGCCGAGCGGTGTGCGCAAGGTCAGGCGGCTGCCGAACACTTCACTGTTCTGCATGATCTGGTCGACATTGCCGCCACGGGTAGCGACGGCGCGGGCATCGAACGGCGTGAAGCGGGTGAAGTAGTCGCGGTAGTACAGCTGGGCAGAAAGCTTGCTGCCGAGGATGTCGAGGTGCTCGTACTCCAGGTTCAGCAAGGTGTTGCGGATATGGTTCTGCTCGTCCAGGTCCAGGCCCTTGATCGCGTTGGCCGGCAGGGAACCGGCCGGGTACCTGGCGACGCTGGGGTCGGTGGCATAGTCGCTGTCCTGGCGTGCCTCGTAGTGGCTGGCCGCGAGCTGGATACGCTGGTCCTCGTCGAGGTGCAGCCCCAGCTTGCCGCCAACGTTGTAGATATTCGAGTCGAACAGGTCGCCCTGGCTGGGCTCCGGGGCGATGCGGTCGCCGTGTGCGTCGTATGAAGCACCGATATGGCGGGTACCGAAATCGAAGGCATAGTCCACCGCGCCCTGCGAGCCTGCAAGGTACTGCTGGAACTGCCCACCCAGGCCATCGCTGCCCAGGCGGGTCAACGGCGAGGTAGCGCTGAGGCTGGTTTCAGCCCGCGTTTCACCACCGGCAGGCCGGGTGGTGATGGAGATGATGCCTCCCGTGGCGCCGCTGCCATAGATGGCGCTGCTGCCACGGATGACTTCGACCCGTTCGATCAGTGCCGGGTCGATGTTGGCCAGGTTGCGCGACGAGTCGCGGTTGGTGTTGAGCGGCACGCCGTCGACCATGACCAGCAGGCTGCGCCCGCGCAGGGTCTGCCCATACTCGGTGACGGTGCGGCTGGAATCGGACATCCCCGGCACCGCCTTGGCCAGTACCGTGGCCAGGCTCTCCGAGCCCTGCCGTAGCTCCTGCAATTGCTCATGCTCGATGACGGTGGACTGCCGCGTGGCGGAAACCAGGCTGCTGCTGGTACGCGAAGCGGTGATTTCCATCTGCGCCATTTCCACCGGTGCAACCTGGGTTGTCGGCATGGCTGTGGGTGAACCCTGCGGGACGATGACAAAGGTGCGTTCATCCCTGGCCTCGACTTGCAGGCCGCTGCCCTTGAGCAGCGCCTGAAGTGCTTCGTCGGCGCTGAAGCGCCCCTTCACCGCTGGGGTCTGGCGGCCTGCAGCGAGATCACTGGCGAACAGGATCTGTACCGAAGACTGCTGCGCCAGGGCGTTGATGGCCTCACCCAGCGGGGCAGCAGGCAGGTCCAGGTTGACCCTTTCACGGGCTTCGGCCGACATTGCCAGGAGCATGCTACTGGCCAGCAGTGACCGGCGCAGTTGACGATTGCAGAGCGGAAAATGCACTTCTCGAGATCCTTTGTGGGTAGGCTTTCTTGTGTAGCCGCCACGGGTATCGAGCAACCCTACCTGCGCCTGAGAATTATTTTGCTCCTGCCTTGCGCCGGATCTGCACGCTGCCATCGCCTTGCTGCTGCACGGAAACCGGCAGGATGCTGGGTAGCAGCGCCAGCAGCCGGTCGACATCGTGCGCGTCGAACACCCCGCTCAGCTTGAGCGCGGCCAGGCTCGGGTCGTCCAGGCGAATGGCTGCCTTGCGATAGTGGCGCAGCAATGCCACTGCTTCAGCCAGCGGCGTCTGCTCGAACACGATGCTCCCCTGCTTCCAGGCCATCGCCTTGGTGGCGTCAGCTTGCGTCACCGGCAGCAGTCGCCCGCCAATCGCATCAACTTGCTGCCCTGGCGTGAGCCTGACAGGCGTTTGCCCCGCAGCGGCGACTTGCACCCGCCCGCGCGCCAGTGTCACCCGCACCTGGTCGTCATCCAGGCGGCGCACATTGAACAGCGTGCCTAGCACCTCGACTTTGGTCAGCCCCGCTGACACCACGAACGGCCGGTACACCGCCGGGGACACATCGAACAGGACCTGCCCGTGCATGCTGGCTTCGCGGCTGCGCAAGCGCCAGCTGACATCGACACGGGAGCCGCTGTCGAGCAGCAGCTTGCTGCCGTCGCCCAGCAGCACGGCGCGTCGCTCACCAATGGCGGTAGCAAACCGCTCGGTCCTGTACACCGGGTTCAGCCAGGCCAGGGCTGCCACGGCGAATGCAAGCACCAGCGCAATACCCGCCGGCTTTGCCGCTTTCCCTCGTGCAGGCCTGGGCGGCGGAACGGGGAACAATTGCCGCAGCTGATCACGATGTCGCCCCAGCGCCTCGTCCAGTGGCAACTGTTCCGCTATGCGGGTCATGCACACACCCCGTCACGGCCAAGCCGCTCCTTGCACGCCGCCACCCCGAGGCGCAGGTGCTTTTGCACGGTCTTGATGGAGATACCGAGGTGTGCGGCGACCTCGGCCTGGGGCATCTGGTGGATCTTGTGCATGATGAAAACGGCCTGGCAGCGCGGTGGGAGGCTGGCGATAGCGTTGACCAGCAGCTGTAACTCGCGCTCGGCATCATACCTGCCTGCCGGCGTCGGTGCCGGGCAGACCACCTCCGGCAGTTCGGCAAACGCCTGCACCCAGGCGCCGCGGCGACGATCGCTACGATAGCGGCTGATGGCGGTGTCGTTGGAAATCTTGCGCAGCAACGCCAGTGGCGCCCGAACGTGGTCTTTTTCGTCGCGTTCGAGCAACTGCACGCACACGTCATGCACAACGTCGCGGGCCATGCCTCGGTCGCCGAAGCGTCGGCGAATGTGGTCCACCAGCTCGTCGTAGTGACGGACCAAGGTAGACAACAGCGTCGGTTTGGCGGGCTCGAATGACACGATACATCCTGCAAGAGCGCTAGGCTGCGAAGAGAGGCGCCAAGTGTAAATGAGAAATAATCGCGAATAAACACCCTGTTCGCTCCTGCACGCCTAGGCCGCCGGCCTTGGCCGTTTGAATGCTGCCAATCGCTGGAGCAACAAACACACGACAGCGCCGAACAACGCCAGCGCCATGTCCTTCTGCGCGTCCCATGGGTCTTTCTGGGTGGCCAGGAACGCTTGTGCCCGGTCTTCGCCCAGGTACTGGCCGCCCACCCATTCGAACAGCTCGTACAGGGCCGACGTCGCCAGCACCAGCGACACTGTGCCCAATGCCAGCCAGGCACCATTCAAGCCCGCCTTTCGTTGCAGCAGTTCCTTGATCGGCCAGACGAACAGCAGGCCGTAGCTCAGATGCACCAGGCGATCGAACTGATTGCGCTGCCAGCCCATGGCGGTATTCAGCGCATGGCCGGTGAACGCTTGCAGCCAAGCATCGTAGGGCACCTTGGCATAGGTGAAATGCGCACCCAGTTCGTGAATCGCCAGTAGCACGACGATGGCCAGATAGGCCGCTGGCGAAAACCGCCAGCGCCGACAGGTCAGCGCCAGGGTCAGCAGCAACGCTGCCGGCAAGACGTTTTCCACCAGCCAGTCTGCCCGATCCAAGGGTGCAACCCCGGAGGCAAGCACCATCACCGTGGCCACTGCCAGCCATGCTGCGCTCTGGCGGGGTGTGGCCGACGGGGCGCAACTGGCGGGCACCCTCACCTTCTCGTTCATGGCTTTGCGCTCGGGCCAGCACAGGTGACCGTGTCGTGCCGATCACCTGTGAGCCGTGGCCGGGTCAGCCCGTGGAGCGCCTCGGGTCGGCGGCGCGCGGGTAGGTGCGTTCTTCTTCGATGCTGCCGTCGGCCTTGTGAATTTTCACCGAGGCGGTCTGCCCGGCAAAAAGCTCAGGTAGCAGGCCCAGCAACTCGGCTTTTGTCGCACTGCGCCTGGAGGCCTTGTCGGCGCCGGTTTTTTTGAGTTCCCAGCCATCACCTGCCGGGCTGACATGATAAGTGTCCATCGCACTGCTCCTGTTCAAAGCGGCTCACCGTCGTCCTGGATATCCTGCTCGGTTTCGGCTGCGTCCGTGGCATCCGCATCGTTCAATGGGGGCGACGTAGGCTTGAGCGGGTCGTTGATGAACGGGACCTTGCCCGGCCCTTGCTCTTCAAGCCCTTCGGTTTCTGGCTGCATGATGAATCCTCCAGGTCACCTGCCATTGGAGCGGGCGCGCGCGGCAATGTTCAGTTTTACCCGCCTCACCTTGGCCGCTGTGCCGCGCGCGCCCGGCAGGCGGCGCCGAAGGCCTGGAAAATCGCCAGGTACTGCGGGTAGAACAGCACCTGCCATTCCGGGTGCCATTGCACGCCCAGGGCAAACGCCCGGCTGCCTTCCACGGAAAGCGCCTCGACCAGCCCATCCTCGGCCACGGCTTCGATACGCAGGCCCTGGCCGACCCGCTCGATACCTTGGCCATGCACCGAATTCACTTCGATCTGCTCCGGAAACCCCAGCCGTTGCAGCACGCCCCCCGGCCGGACCGCCAACAGGTGGGCCGGTGCGTACTGGTCTTCGACCGGTTCATTGCTGGGCGGCTCATGTTTGGCACCGGGCTGATGCAACTGTTGCACCAGGGTGCCGCCGAAGGCCACGTTCATTTCCTGAAAACCCCGGCAAATGCCCAGCACCGGCAAACCCGCCGCAACCGCTGCCCGCCACAAAGGCAGCGCGAGGTGGTCGCGGGCGGCATCGTGCTGGGTGCCTGGCGGGCTGGGCGGCCCATCGTAGTGGTGCGGTTCGATGTTCGAAGGCGAGCCGGTGAACAACAGCCCATCCAGGGCCGCGATGATCTCGGCACGGTCGAGCAGTTCGGGGAACATCGGCAGGATCAAGGGCAGCCCTTGGGCCGCGCAGGCCACCGCTCGCGCATTCTTGTCGTCGTTCAGCTGCACCGCATGCGGGCCGACCGTGTAGGAACAGGCGGTGACCCCGATGATCGGAAGACGTGACATTGCAACCCCCGGTAGACGCTCACGCTACATTCGGCAACGCCACCGATGCTGCGGTTCCTGCAACGTCATGGAACGCTTTGCTGTGCGTAACCCTCCCAGAGTAATGCAGGGCGAGCCGCGCACTGCCCATTCACCCTCGGAGGACATGCTTGCATGAAGAACATCCTGATGGTCCTGACCTCTCACGACCAACTGGGCGACACCGGCAAGAAAACCGGCTTCTGGCTGGAGGAATTCGCCGCGCCCTACTACGTGTTCATCGACGCCGGTGCCGATGTCACGCTCGCCTCGCCCAAGGGCGGCCAGCCGCCACTGGACCCGAAAAGCGACGAGCCCGACGCGCAGACCGAGGCGACCCGGCGTTTCGCCCACGACACCGAAGGGCAAATGGCCCTGGCCGACACCGTACCGCTCGGGGAAATCGACCCCTACCACTTCGATGCGGTGTTCTACCCCGGCGGGCACGGGCCATTATGGGACCTGGCGGAGGACGCAGATTCACGGACCTTGCTCGAAGCGTTCTATGCCGCTAACAAGCCGATTGCCGCGGTGTGTCATGCACCGGGCGTGCTGAAGGAGGTAAAGGCACCGGACGGGCACCCGGTGGTCAAGGGCAAGCGAGTGACCGGCTTCGCCAACAGCGAAGAACAGGCGGTGGGGCTGAGCACGGTGGTGCCGTTCCTGGTGGAAGACATGCTCAAGGCCAACGGTGGTGAATACTCCAAGGCTGCCGACTGGGCCAGCCATGTGGTCGAGGACGGCCATTTGATCACTGGCCAGAATCCCGCGTCATCCGAGGCGGTGGCCCGGGCCCTGCTCAAGCGCCTGGGTCAGGAACCCGGCGCCTGACCTGGCCGGTTACCCCGGGCAATGCCAACGCGTGGTGCTGCCCGGTGTGCATGACTGCACAAAACCTGTCAGCAAAAAGGAATTTTTGGCAATCAGATGCTGTCGCATGATAGCGCACTGCCACCGCCTGCATTGATCTTCGCAAGCTGACCCGGACGTCCCTTCTTTCCACCCGTGCGCGATGTTTGAGTATTGCCATGAACACCTACGAGTCATCCGCTGTTCACCCAACCATCCTGCTGGTGGAGGACGAGCCGATCCTGCGTGAACTACTGACCTGCGCCCTGGAAGACCTCGGCGCCTCGGTCTTCCCGGTGGGTACCGCCGAAGAGGGCCGGCGGCTCTCGCTACGGCAGACATTTTCGCTGCTGCTGACCGACGTCAGAACGCCCGGCCCGTTGAACGGGCTGGCGCTTGCGCAGGAGATCCATGAGCGCCAACCGGCGACCCGGATCATTGTCATGAGTGGTTACCACGAGGCGGCAAGCACCACGCTACCGACGGGTGCGGTGTTTCTGCCCAAGCCCTGGGCGCTTGACCAGTTGCTCGCGGTCATTGGCGACCAGCTGGAAAAGGTCAAACCGCCGATCGTCAGGCCTGCCGCCTGACGCCCGGCAGCGGCCCCTTCAGCGCATGCCGAAGGGGCTGGTGCGCAAGGTGCCGCAGGTCAGGGGTTGAAGCCCAACCCTGATGACAGGTCGGAGCCGTCAGCGCCCCGCCCCGGGCGGGCCGGCGGTTTGTCGGCCCCCTGCTCAAGCGACTGCGCAACCGACGCCTTCACCTCGCTGCCTTTGGCCTTGAGCGTGTCGGTCAGGCGGTCGCTGCTGGCGCCCATGAGCTGGTCTTCCTGGCGGGTACTCGGTAGCGCCGCTCCTAACGCAGCACCCAGGGCAATGCCCAGCGCAGCCAACACCAGCGGCTGTTCTTGCAGCAGGTGGTCGAACGAGCCCTTGAGTGCCGTTGCCTGATCGCCGACCTTGTGCGCGGAGCTGCGCAAGGTATCGGCAGAGGCACCCATCGAATCCCGCGCACCGCTGCCCAGGTCACTGGCCCGGTCACGCATGTCATGCGCCTTCATGCGCACTTTCTGGCTGGCATCGTGCATCGCCTCGCCTGCCGAAGCGAAGGCGCCCTTCACGCTATCCACCGCCTCGCCGAGCTTGTCGCCCAGCCCCGGCCCGTGGTGCGCCGGCCCCGGATTGAACGGGCGGTTCTGGTTGAGCCCGAGCCACGCCAGGCCCAGCACGGTCAAGGTGGCAGGCACTGGGTTGTTCTTGAGGGTGGTGCCCAGGTTGGTGAAGAACTCACCGCCGTTGCCCTTGGCATAAGCCAGTACCCGGTCGACCATCTGGCCCGGGCTCAGCCGCTGTTCCAAAGCATCCACCAGGTCACTGATATGCTCGCGCTTGGCATTGATTTCCTGTTCGAGCTGCTCCGGGTCCTTGTGCGCCTCATGTTCGAAGGAAGTAGTCATGGCAGTTTCCTCGTCAGCGTGTCCTTGTCCTGTTGCATGGCATGCAGGGTACGGTCAGGGGCCAGGTGGCCAGGCTCGAACTGTTTCTTGCCCGACTGCAGCATGATGAAGCCGATCACCACCGTGACCGCGCCCACGATCAGCGCCGCCAGCCAGGGCTGAACCACCAGGGCCAAGGCGTAGACTGCCGCCAGCAACAGCATGATGAACCCCGCCAGGACCACGATTGCCCCAGCCGCCACGGCTGCAGTGCCGGCTTTCAGGGTGGCCAGGTTGTGCTGCAGTTCAGCCTTGGCCAGGGCCAGCTCCTTGGTGAACAGCTCCGGTACTTCGCGCATCAGCTGACGCAGCAGGCCACCGACGCCGACCGGGTCATCAGCCGCAGTGTGCAGCCCTGGGGTAGTGTGCAAAGGATCTTTGTTCATCATTCGCCTCCTTTGAGCGGATCGCGTTCGAATGGGCTGCCACTGACCGGCGTGCCGGCACCGGGCCCGATCGGGTCGACCGGGGTATAGGGTTCACGGGTGGATACGTCACTGCCCCGATCAGGCACCATTGGCTGCGTGGCCTGTGGCACGGTGAAGCCATGCGCGGCCGTATCGGAGGGTGTGCCCGCATGGGTTTCGCTGGCGCGCATGAAGCGCGAAATGGCAAAGCCGACGGCCACGCTGCCGGCCAGGAACAAGGCCGGATTGCTGCGCGCCAGTTGCGTGCCGCGTTGCAACAGGCTTTCGGCGCTTTCGTGGCGCACCTGCTCGGCAAACTCGCCCATGCACTCCGCCGCCTGGGTCAGGTACCGCGACAGGCCGAGGCTGTCATTGCCTTCCAGGGCCGCTGCGGCCGAACGTGCGCCTTCCTGGAGGGAGTCGAGCTGGTCGGCCGCACTGTCGCGGTAATGCTCCAGCTGCTCACCACCTTTCTGCCTGGCCTCGCCCAGCAAGGCCCCGGCTTCTTCACCAATGGCATGTACGTGGTCCGGGTTGCGGTTGGGCGGAGAGGTCGAGCTTTGGTCGGTCTTTTCCATCATTACGTCCTCGAAGCGGATTGTTGGAAAAATGCCGGATTTCTGCAGGCATCCATTCGAGGGACGTAACCACGGCTCGCCGAGTTCAGTCGTGATGATCTGTGACATTTACCCAGCGGGCCAATGAACCGCGCACCGACAACCCGCGGGGCGTGCATCTGGTGCAAGGGTTTCATCAACCATGGTAATCAGCGCCGGCAATGGCCTTGAGGAACGCGCGGTCGGCCAACCGTCGCAGGTCGCGCCATTGCTCCCAGGACACCAGGCCGAGGCGGTCCATCTCGTCGACCTGACGGAGCAGTTCCTCGTGATGGCTGCTGGGGCACTCGCGCCGTCGCTCAAGATCATCGAACAGGCAGAACCAGCGGTTGATGGCCTCGAGCCGGCGCTGCTCGATGCTGATCTGCCCGGTAAGCGCATTCATGTTGGCCGCCCTCCATTGTTTGTCAGTCGAGCCCTGACGACGGAACAAGGTTCACTCGATCGCGTTCACCGAAGCGCCTGGCTCGCCACTGAATGATTCCACCTGAACTTTCCCTCTCCCCCTGGCTTCCCCTGCATAGAGCAGCATCAACACCATCCGCCACTGCAGGAGCTGAACCCATGAGAGCATTGACATACCACGGGGCCCAGGACGTCCGGGTCGACAATGTCCCTGACCCGGCCATCCAGGACGAGGACGACATCATCCTGCGGGTCACCGCCACCGCTATCTGCGGCTCCGACCTGCACCTGTACCACGGCAAGATTCCGCAGACCGAGCCCGGCGATATCTTCGGCCACGAGTTCATGGGCATCGTCGAGGAGACCGGCCGCGGCGTCACCAACCTGCAGGTTGGCGACCGTGTGGTGATCCCCTTCGTGATTGCCTGTGGCAGCTGCTTCTTCTGCCAGCTCGAACAGTTCGCCGCTTGCGAAACCACCAACACCGGGCGTGGCGCGATCCTCAACAAGAAGAGCATCCCGCCAGGTGCGGCGCTGTTCGGCTACAGCCACCTGTACGGCGGCGTACCCGGTGGCCAGGCCGATTTCGTGCGGGTGCCCAAGGCCAACGTCGGCCCGTTCAAGGTGCCCACCGCCCTGCCCGACGACAAGGTGCTGTTCCTCTCGGACATCCTGCCCACCGCCTGGCAGGCCGTGACCAATGCCCAGGTCGGCCAGGGTTCGACCGTGGCCATCTATGGTGCCGGCCCGGTCGGCCTGCTGAGCGCGGCCTGCGCACGCATGCTTGGCGCGCAGACGATCTTCATGGTCGATGACAACGACTACCGCCTGGCATTCGCCCGCGATGCCTACGGCGTGGTACCGATCAACTTCGAGCAGGATGACGACCCGGCCGACAGCATCATCCGTCTGACCCCAGGCATGCGCGGCGTGGATGCAGTCATCGATGCGGTCGGCTTCGAGGCCAAGGGCAGCACCACCGAAACGCTGCTGACCACGCTGAAGATCGAGGGCAGCAGTGGCAAGGCGCTGCGCCAGAGCATCGCCGCCGTGCGCCGTGGCGGTGTGGTCAGCGTACCGGGGGTGTACGCCGGTTTCATCCACGCCTTCATGTTTGGCGATGCCTTCGACAAGGGCCTGACCTTCAAGATGGGCCAGACCCATGTGCAGAAGTTTCTACCCGAGCTGCTCGAACATATCGAGGCCGGGCGCCTGTCGCCTGAGCTGATCGTCACCCACCGCCTGGCCCTGGAAGAAGCGGCCATGGGCTACCGGATGTTCGACCAGAAGCAGGACGACTGCCGCAAGGTCATCCTCGTGCCGGGCGCTGCTGCCGGCACCTTGGGGCCGGACCACGCATTCGCGGGGAGCCAGCCATGATCGATCCGGCAACCGGCATGCGGCCGGGCGAGCGGTACAGTGTGGAAAGCCTGGAGCGGGCGCATCAGTTTCCCGGCTTCTTCCTCGACGGCAAATACTACCTGGGGCCCGAGCTGCTGACCGCAGTCGGCTGGCTCGAAGGGCAACGGTTCATCTACGACGCGCTCGATGCCACCGGCGAACCGGTGTTCCCAGGGCGTGCGGCCGGTGATATCAAGGACCTGACCCTGACCTTGGTCGACGGCACGCGGCTCGCGCTGACGCCCATCGATGCCTGGGCTCCCGGGGAAGCCCTGCCCAGGCCACCAGACGAGCGTCGCAAGCGGCACGGCAAACCTGGTGTGCTGGCGGTTGCGGCCATGCTGCTGTTGGGTGGCTGTTGCCTGGCAGCACTGCGTCGCGCACGACGGTGAGCCCGCACAGGGGGCTCGTCAGGCCCCCTTCGCCGCGAGGCGCTGGCGGCTCATGCCAGCTGGATGAACACCGCATAACCGCCCAGGACGATCCAGAAAAGCAGAAAGATCCAGGGCGTACGCAGCGAGAACAACAACGACTTGCGGTGCCCCGCCTGGGAGGTTTCGGCCTCGCTGAACAGCGGTGACTCATCATAGGCCAGGCCCATCAACGGCTCGCTGCGCAGCAGGTGGCTCTGCTTCAACTGCCAGTGCTCGATGATCTTGTAGGCGGCTCGAATGCCAGGCCAGGCATTGAGTGTGCTGAGCACCCCGAGCAAGGCGAGGAACGGCGGCACGATCAGGGTGAACATCTCGCCCCAGCTCTGGTTCAGGTTGCCCATCGACGATACGAAGGCAATGACCAGAAACGACTGTGCCGTCAGGTAGGCATCGGTGCGATTGGCCAGGATGCTGGTTTCGTACTGGATTTCATGGCGGTAGAAATCCAGCCGCTCCTTTGGCGAGCCGAACATGCGGGCGTTGTGTTCGTCGATTTCGTGTTCAGGGGTAGCGGGAGTGATGATGCGTGGCACGTGGGCTCCTGGAAAATGAAAGTGAGGTGGACTGCACAGGATTGATCCGGCACAGCACGTGTGGGAGCGGCTTCACCCACGCCAAGCGGCGAAGTCGCTGCCATGCAGCGCCTCCCACAACGACCGTACTGCCCCGCCGTCTAGCCCTTGCTGTGTTCAGGTGAAGACGGCCCGCTGCCGCGCTTGATGCCGCGTGGCCCGAGCACACCCCAGATGGCCAGGCCGACCACCGGCAAGGCCAGCAACAGCAGCGCCCACATGGCCTTGGTTGCATCGCGCTTGTCGCTGCGGAACACACTGACAATGGCCCACAAATCGACCAGCAGAATGATCGCCGCCACCGCGATCCAGAAATACGTCACAGGCTCGGTCATGATTGCCTCTCCTCTGGTTGGACCGGCAGCAGTGCACTGCTGCGCACCACCACCCTCGTACTAAGAGGAAGCCACCAGGCCGGGCAAAGTTCAGCGGGCTTTGCCCGGCATTGATGGGCGGCTCACCTGCACTGAACCAACCGCGCAAGAAACACGTCCACCACAAAACAACGCATGAGTGACCTGCCATGGCGACCGACCCCGTACTCGAGGCCATCGATTACCTGAAAACCCACAAGCTGGTGCTGACCACTGCCGAATCCTGCACGGCGGGCGCCATGGTGGCGCTGCTGGCGGCAGTCCCCGGCACCGGCGAGGTACTGGAGAGCGGCTACGTGGTGTACGCGCCCAGCGCCAAGAAACGCCTGCTCGGCGTCAACCCGCAGACCATCGAACGCTACGGCCTGACCAGCGAAGCAGTGGCCTGGGAGATGGCCCTGGGCGCCCTGAAAGACAGCGATGCCACGGTCGCCATTGCCTGCACCGGTGTTGCCGGGCCAGAGCCGCAGGATGCCATCGCGCCTGGCACCCTGTGTTTCGCCTGGGCCTTCATCGGCGAACCGCTGGCCGTGTTCACGCGTACACAGCGCTTCTTTGGCGAGCGGGCAGATGTCATGCGCCAGGGCGCCCTGTACGGCTTGTCGCAACTGGCCCATTACCACCAGCGCTGGTTGCGCGGCGAACGCGCCTGAGGGCTACACGCATGAGCGACGACGAGCTGCGTTCAAGGCATCACCCGGTCGAGGAAGACATGCGCATGCAGCAGCGTGTGTGGCGCTTCGAACGGGTGGGCTGGTACGTGCTGCTAGTGATCGTGCTGCTGGCCCTGGCCGGCCTGTTTGGCAACGGCCCGCTCAGTGACGCCCAGGTGGCCAGTGATGACGGCCGCGTGCAGGTCGACTATCAGCGGCTCAGCCGCAGCGGCACCACCGACAACCTGCGCATCACCGTGCGCGGTACACCGGGTGAACCGGTGCAAGTGGTGCTCGGCGGCAGCCTGCTGCGCGAAGCCAGCATCGAAACGATGCAGCCGCAGCCGCAGGTGTCGCGTTCCCATGGCCAGTCGCTGCTGTTGCAGCTCGGCACCAGCCACGACGGCATGGCCACCCTGTACCTGACCTTGCGCAGCGAACATGTCGGCAGGCTCGAAGGTGTGGTCAGGGCCGGGCAGGACAGCACCGTGCAGTTCGCCACCTTCCTCTACCCCTAGGAGTTCGACGACATGGACTCGATCCTGCGCGCCACAGCCATGTACATCGCCCTGATGCTGCTGTTTCGGGTGGCCGGCAGGCGCTCGTTGGCCGACCTGACCACCTTCGACTTCGTCTTGCTGCTGATTATCGGCGAGGCCACCCAACAGGCATTGCTGGGGGAGGATTTCTCCTTCATCAATGCCATGCTGGTGATTGCCACGCTGATCGTGCTGGATGTCGGCCTGTCACTGGCCAAGCTCAATTCCAGGCGCCTGGCACGCCTGCTCGACGGCCACGCCACGCTGGTGGTGGAACAGGGACGCTTCCTCCATCAGCGCATGCGGCGGGCACGCCTGACCGAAGACGACATCCTCGAATCGGCCCGTGACAGCCAAGGCCTCGAGCGCGTCGAGCAGATCAAGTTCGCCATCGTCGAACGCAACGGCAAGATCTCGATCATTCCCCAGGAGTGAGCACCGCGTGCGGTTGCAGCACATACTCCAGCAGGCTGGCGGCACAGGCGCTGATCCCCTCCAGCAGCACCATCTCGAAACCGTGGGTGTTCTCGGTGGGGATGGCGATGCATCCGGCGCGAGCATCGGTCCCGGTGCTGAGCACTGCGCTGGCATCGGAAGCGAAATCCACCAGCAACGCTGGCTGCGGTGTGTAGCCTGCCCGGCGGGTGGCGGCCATCAGCGCCTGCACCACGCTGCGGCTGTAATAGCCCTTCTGGTCGCCGGTATTGATGATCGGGTCGGCTGACAGGCGAGTGCCGTATTCATCCAGCACCGGCCCCACCTCCACCGCAATGGTCGTGTCGCCTGGCAGCCTGGCGGCAGCGTACATGGCACCAGCGTTGGACTCTTCTTCATGGCTGGTCAGCACGAACCAGACATCCTGGCGCAGTTCGCTGCGCCGCTGTTGCAGCAGGTGCGCGCAATGAATCACCGCCGCCAGCGGTGCGCGGTCATCGAGAAAATGCGCGGCAATGCAGTCCTCGACCTGGTACGGCTGGCGCCAATGCTGGCTCAGTACCACCCGCGTGCCCGGACGCACACCGGCCTGCTCGAGTGCCTGGGGGGTCATGCGGGTAACGACATACACATCCTTCCACTGCACGGCGCCGGACAACACATCCTTCCCGCTGCCGGACTGCCCGCTGTTGTGCATCGAACCATAGGACAGCACACCCCGGAGCAGCTGATGGTCAGCCATGATGTCGACCGGGCATACGCCAAAACTGATCGGCTGCGCGCCACCAAGCGCCAGCACTTCGAGGTTGCCATCCGGGCGGACTTTCTTGACGATCATGGCAATTTCATCAAGATGGGCCATCACCCGTATCGCCGCAGCAGGGTCGGCAGGGGCCGCTGCGCGAATGACGCCGATCAGGTTGCCGGCACCATCGCCGTGCACCTCCTCGCAGCAAGCGGCCAGCGCCCGCTGCGCTACAACCCGGACCTCATCTTCCTGGCCACCGGGGCCACGCGCCAGCAACAAGCTATTGAGTAACGGCAGAATCTCCACGAACTTTCCCCTTCGATCAAGGGCCGCTGGTGCGGCCCTGATTTCCCACGTCACAGCCGGCAAAGCGCTTCACGCTTCCCCGGAAGACCCACTCGAGAACTTCTTCACGTCGATGGGCGGCGCGACGAACTCAGGCCCCTGGCCCGACGCGCGCCAGCGCACATTGGCCAGCCCGTAACGCTCGGCCATCGGCCGGCTGACCTTCTTGATCTTGTGCTGGCCAAACCTGGGGATGATCCCCACGCCGGCATCGCAACTTGCCCAGTGCCAGGCCTCGGCATTGTCCATGCGTTCCTGGCGGATGATGAACGTGCGAAATTCCCCGTGAAGCTCGTACTCAATTACAAACAACTGCGGTCCTGCCATTGGACTCTCCTCCATCGATTCAGGCTAATTGAGCCCGCGCTCGGCAAAAAGATTCATTTATTCTGACTTGCTGGTCATCACCCGCGCGTGCCGCGGCCGACCGGTGCGTTTATCAACCGCTTTGAACCTTGCGCCCAGCGCTTCACTCCATCGAAGGCAACCGTGATTTTTCCGAGCCCGAAGAGGTGATTCATGAACGCAATCGATCTGTTGGTCCAGGACCATGAGTTGGTGAAGAAGCTGCTGGAGGAGCTGTCCTCCACTACCGAGCGTGCAGTGAAAAAACGCACCGAGCTGCTCGAACGCATCAAGCAGGAGGTGACCATCCATACCGCCCTCGAAGAGGAAATCCTCTACCCGGCGATCAAGCAGGCCGGCGGCAAGGAAGAGGCGAAGATGTACTACGAGGCCAAGGAAGAGCACCGTGCCGTCGATTCCCTGGTGCTGCCGGACCTGCTGCAGACCGACACCGGCACCCTCGAGTTCGCCGGCCGGGTCAAGGTCATGAAGGAGCTGCTGGAGCACCATATCGAGGAAGAGGAAAGCGAGCTGTTCCCGACTGCCCGCAAGCTGCTGGGTAACCAGGCGCTGGAAGAGATGGGCCAGGCCATGCAAGCCCAGAAGAAACTGCTCAAGGGCGAGCTGAACGCCGCCTGACAACCGCCTGCGCGCCCCGCCGGGCGCGCAGGCGCGCCGTGGAAGCGTGTGATGGAAGATTGGATCGACTGGTTGCAATGGCCCGCCATGGCCCTGACGGTACTGGCCGCCTGGTGCATTGGCTCGCGCCGCCCTGGCCGGCGCAAGCTGGGTTTTTGCTGTTTCATTGCCAGCAACCTGCTGTGGGCGATCTGGGGTTGGCAGGCCCAGGCCTGGGCCCTGATCATGCTGCAGGTTTGCCTGTGCGCGATGAACCTGCGGGGCTGGAAAAAGAACACCGCAATGGAAGCGGGCTGAGCGCCTGGCGATCAGCTTTGCCTCGCTCCGCGCAGATAACGCTGCAGCCTCAGGGCATCCCCCAGTGCAGCGCCGGAGGCAGTATTGTCGAAGATGCACCAGCTCGGCACGCCAGCGGCGCGGCTGCGTTGTAGCTGCTCGGCCAGGCGTTGCAGATAATCGTCGGCGTAGGCGCTGTGATAGATGCGCGGTTCGCCATGCAGGCGCCAGTAGACCAGGCCCGGCCAGCCGGCTGGCTGGGCGTCGCTGGCGAAACGTGCAGGGCTGGCGGCCACCTGGGCGATGTGCAGATCGACCAGCATCGACTGTGCGCCTTGCCAGCTGGCGTGCCTGGGTTCCAGCGCTACTGGCCCGGCATAGCGGGCGCGCAAGTCGGCAAAGAATTGCCAGGCGGTTTCGCGGGTGTAGTCCAGCGAAGGGGGCAATTGCACCAGCAGGCAGCCGAGCTGCTCGCCCAGCTGGCCGCACTGGGCGAGGAACGCTTCCAACGCTGGCATGGCCCCATGCAGGCGCTGCTCGGGGGTGATGCGCTTCGGCAGCTTCACGGCAAAGCGAAACTCCGCCGAAACGGACGCAGCCCAGCGGGCATAGGTATCAGGCCGATGCGGCCGGTAGAACGAACTGTTGATCTCGACTGCGTTCAAGCCCGTGGCGTAGCGCTGCAAGTGGCTGCCAGGGGCTGGAAACTCATCAGCGTACTGGCGAGGCAGGCTCCAACCTGCGCAACCCAGATGAATCATCACGTCGCCTCCCTGATCTTCCCCCGTGACGGGGTCCTTCAATGGAACACTCCAGCGGGCACGACGTTCCCTTGGCGACATCCAGTTGAACAGCTTGCGCCCCAGGGCGACCTAAGCCAGGTAACCAACCTGCAAGGAGCCACGCCATGATCGACCCCAACCACCCCGATCCGTATGTCGACGAGGTGCCGCACAACCCCGGCGAACCTGTACCCAAGCCGGAGCCGGACCAAGACGCGCCCGACTGGCCGGAGGGCCAGGTGCCACCCGAGGAACAGTCCGACGGTTGAGCCTCAACCGCCGAGCGACTCGGCGCTGAACGCCCGGCGCTCGGCCGCTACCCGCCGGGCGCGCCCTACTCCCCACACCAGCGCCCGGCTCATGGTTTCGCCGGGGCGCCGGGCATAGGCGCGTTCGTATAGCGCCGTGCCATCGGCCAGATACACGCCGATGAACAGCTGGGTTGCCCCGGTACGTGACAGGCGCGTCTGTACCTCCAGGCGGGTGCCGTCGTCGAGGGTTTCCTCGTGGACCTGATGGTGCAGGATCGGATCGCACCAGTTGCGGTACGTCTCGCCTCTCTTCTTCATGGGGCAGCCCTCGTTGGTGGTGTCTTCGATAGATCGTCGGGTTGCGCTGCCCAGTGCAAAAACAATCTGAACCTTCAGACAGCCGGCCAGGCCGGCCAACGTCGCACCTGGCCAACCACCGCTCGTCGCCTCTGCGCAGATTCCATACAACCTTCCCCCGCCTGCCCTTCTTCTAACTCAACAAGCCTGAACATTCGGTAACACAATACGGGACATACACATGGCAAAGGCATATACGGAAGCCGCCAGGCTGCTCGGCCTGCTGGTGCTCGGGGGCATCGCACTGCAGCTGTCGGGTTGCGACATGGTGCTGTTCAACCCCAAGGGCCAGGTCGGCCTGGAGCAGCGCAACCTGATCATCCTCGCCACGCTGCTGATGCTGATCGTGGTCCTCCCGGTGATGGTCATGGCACTGGTGTTCTCGGTGCATTACCGGGCCTCCAACGTCAAAGCGCGGTATACACCGGAGTGGAGCCACTCGCGCGCTATCGAGCTGGTGGTCTGGGGTGTGCCGCTGCTCATCATCATCGTCCTCGGTATCGTCACCTGGCGCTCCACCCACGCGCTGGACCCCTACCGCCCGCTGCAGTCCGAGGCCCGCCCGATCAAGGTGCAGGTGATCGCCACCGACTGGAAGTGGCTGTTCGTCTACCCCGAGCTGGGCATTGCCTCGGTCAACGAACTGGCCATGCCGGTGGATACACCGGTGGACTTCCGGGTGACCTCGGATGGCGCCATCACCTCGTTCTTCATCCCCGCCCTGGGCGGGCAGATCTACGCCATGGCCGGCATGCAGACGCAGCTGCACCTGATCGCCAACCATGCCGGCAGCTATACCGGCATCGCCGCCAACTACAACGGCCCCGGTTTTTCCGACATGCACTTCAAGGCCCTTGCCCTCGACCCGGCCGGCTTCGACGCCTGGGTGGCAAAGGTGCGTGGTTCGCAGCGCCGCCTCGACCAGGCCAGCTACACGCAGCTGGCCAAACCCAGTGTCGCCCACCCGGTGGAGCACTACGCCGCGGTCGACACGCAATTGTTCCAGTCACTGATCGACAAGTACCAGGGCGTCAAGCGCTCGCGCGAGGTCGAGCGACGCCTGAGCGACCCCCAAGGTGATGCGCCACAACCCGGCAAGGAGTAACGCACATGTTCGGAAAACTGACCTGGGATGCCATCCCTCTCGGCGAGCCCATCATCATGTACACCCTGGCGGTGGTCGGGCTGATCGGTATCGGCGGCGTGGGGGCAATCAGCTACAAGCGCAAGTGGACGTACCTGTGGCGGGAATGGTTCACCTCGGTGGACCACAAGCGCATCGGCGTGATGTACATCGTGGTCGCCCTGGTGATGCTGCTGCGCGGTTTCGCCGACGCGCTGATGATGCGCACCCAGCAGGCCATGGCCGCCGACGGTTCGCCGGGCTACCTGCCACCGGAGCACTACGACCAGATCTTCACCGCCCACGGGGTGATCATGATCTTCTTCATGGCCATGCCGTTCGTGGTCGGCCTGATGAACATCGTGGTGCCGTTGCAGATCGGTGCGCGCGACGTGGCCTATCCGTTCCTCAACGCGGTCAGCTTCTGGCTGTTCGTTGCCGGTGCCCTGCTGGTCAACATTTCCCTCGGTGTCGGCGAGTTCGCCCGCACCGGCTGGGTCGCCTACCCGCCATTGTCCGGCATCGGCTACAGCCCAGGCGTCGGCGTGGACTACTACATCTGGTCGCTACAGATATCCGGCATCGGCACCTTGCTCACGGGCCTGAACTTCTTCGTCACCATCCTCAAGATGCGCACCACCGGCATGACCCTGTTCCGCATGCCGGTGTTCACCTGGACCGTGCTGTGCACCTCGATCCTGATCCTGGCGGCCTTCCCCATCCTCACCGCGACGCTGTTCATGCTCAGCCTGGACCGCTACCTGGGGATGCACTTCTTCACCAACGAGCTGGGCGGCAACCCGATGATGTACATCAACCTCATCTGGGCCTGGGGCCACCCCGAGGTGTACATCCTGATTCTGCCGGCCTTCGGCATCTTCTCCGAAGTGGCATCGACCTTCTCGCGCAAGCGCCTGTTCGGCTACTACTCGCTGGTATGGGCGACCATCGTCATCACCGTGCTGTCGTTCATCGTCTGGGTGCACCATTTCTTCACCATGGGCGCCGGGCCCAACGTCAACGCGTTCTTCGGCATCATGACCATGATCATTGCCGTGCCGACCGGGGTGAAGATCTTCACCTGGCTGTTCACCATGTACCGTGGGCGGGTGCGCTTCGAGACACCGATGCTGTGGACCGTGGGCTTCATCGTCACCTTCAGCATCGGTGGCATGACCGGGGTACTGCTGGCGGTACCAGGTGCGGACTTCCTGCTGCACAACAGCCTGTTCCTGATCGCGCACTTCCATAACGTGATCATTGGCGGCGCGGTGTTCGGCTACCTGTGCGGCCTCACCTACTGGTTCCCCAAGGCCTTCGGCTTCAAGCTCTACGACCCGCTGGGCCGCGCGGCGTTCTGGTGCTGGCTGGTCGGCTTCTACTGCGCCTTCATGCCGTCCTACTTCCTTGGCTTCATGGGCATGACCCGGCGCCTGAACCACTTCGACGTGCCGGAGTGGCGGCCGTTGCTGCTGCTGGAGATGCTCGGCGTGCTGATCATCCTGTGCGGCGTGGCCTGCCAGGTCATGCAACTGGTGGTGAGCATCCGCAAGCGCCACGAAAACCGCGACCATACCGGCGACCCGTGGGACGGCCGGACCCTGGAATGGGCCACCGCCTCGCCGCCGCCGTTCTACAACTTCGCCGAGCAGCCCGTGGTACATGGCATCGATGCCTATTGGGGGATGAAGGAGAAAGGTGTGAAAACCCTGGTGGAAGCGGACTTCCGCAAGATCCACATGCCTTGCAACACCAGCCTCGGCGTGGTGCTTGGGGCACTCTCGACAGTGATGGGCTTTGCCCTGGTCTGGCACATCTGGTGGCTGGTGATCGCCAGCTTGCTGGCCACGGTGGCGACGCTGGTGGTGCGCAGCTATGACCAGCACACCGAATACTACGTGTCGGCCGAGGAAGTCGAGCGCGTGGAAACCGAACGGCGACAACTGCTGGCGGAGGCCTGAACCATGTCCCATATCGTGCTGAACGAAACTGCCCACCAGCAAGAGCAAGGCTACGAGGATGCCGGTTCCCTGAGCCTGTTCGGCTTCTGGATCTACCTGATGACCGACTGCATCCTGTTCGCCACCCTGTTCGCCACCTATGCCGTGCTGGGCCAGGCGGTGGCCGGCGGGCCGAGCGCGGCGGACATCTTCGAGCTGCCGTATGTACTGGTCGAAACCTTCCTGCTGCTGTTCAGCAGCATCAGCTACGGCTACGCCATGTTGGCCAATCACCGCAAGGACAAACGCCGGGTGCTGCAGTGGCTGGGGGTGACCTTCCTGCTCGGCCTGGGCTTCATCGCCATGGAACTCAACGAATTCCACCACCTGATCGCCGAAGGTGCCGGCCCGCAGCGTAGCGCGTTCCTCACCGGCTTCTTCACCCTGGTCGGCACCCATGGCCTGCATGTGCTGGTCGGCCTGGTGTGGATGGCCTTGCTGATGATCCAGGTGCAGCAACGCGGCCTGTGCTGCGTCAATTCCACACGCCTGAGCTGCCTGAGCCTGTTCTGGCACTTCCTCGACATCGTGTGGGTGTGCGTGTTTACCGTCGTCTACCTGTTCGGGGTGATCTGATGTCCAGTGAAAGCCAGGTCCACAGCAGTGCCGGTGCCAGCCAGAGCAGCCACCAATCCTACAACGTGGGTTTCCTGCTGGCCGCCATCCTTACCCTCGTGCCCTTCGGGCTGGCCATGTACCCGAGCCTGCCACGCCACCTGACGTTCCTGCTGGTGCTGGTCTGCGCGGTGGTGCAGATCCTCGTGCACATGCTGTTCTTCCTGCACCTGACCACCGCACGGGAACAGCGCTGGAGCCTGGTGGCGCTGGTGTTCACGGTGGTGATCATCGTGCTGCTGGTGGGGCTGTCGTTGTGGATCATGTACTACGTGCACGCCAACATGCTGGGTCTGTAGGCCCGGCCCCTGTCACCCGACCCTGACGGAAGGAGGCAAGCCCTCATGAGTGACCGCATCATCGCATTGTTCGCCGAGACCACGCTGTTCGGCATTTCCATCCTCAACCTGTTGCTGGCATTGGCCGTTGCCATCCTCACCTTCCTGGTCGCGCGGGCGGCCATCAGCTTCGTGCTGCGCCGGGTCCGGCGCTGGTCCGAACACGACGGCGTACTCAGCCAGGTGCTGGCCAAGGTGCTTGCGGGCACCAGCAATTTCCTCTTGTTGCTCGCCTCGCTGCTGGTGGGCTTGAGCATGCTCGACCTGCCCGAGCGTTGGCTGACGCGGGTCGGCAGCCTGTGGTTCGTGGTCGCGGCGTTGCAGATCGGGTTGTGGGCCAACCGTGCCATTGGCCTGGGCCTGAGCCGCTACTTCGCACGCCATGGCAACAGTGGCTTGAACCAGGGCAGCGCGCTGGCCACCCTGTCGGCCTGGGGCGCAAGGGTATTGCTGTGGTCCGTGGTGCTGCTGGCGATGTTGTCCAACCTCGGCGTCAATATCACCGCCTTCGTCGCCAGCCTGGGCGTGGGCGGTATCGCCGTCGCGCTGGCGGTGCAGAATATCCTCGGCGACCTGTTCGCCTCGTTGTCGATCGCCGTGGACAAGCCCTTCGAAGTGGGCGACTTCATCGTCATCGGCCCGCTGGCCGGTACGGTGGAACACGTCGGGCTGAAGACCACGCGCATCCGCAGCCTGGGTGGCGAACAGATCGTGATGGCCAACGCCAGCATGATCAGCAGCACCATCCAGAACTACAAACGCCTGCAGGAGCGGCGCATCGTGTTCGAGTTCGGCCTGTCGTACGACACGCCCACCGAGGCGGTGAAGAAGGCGCCGGCGATCGTCGAAGAAGCCATCAAGGCGCAGGGCCAGGTGCGCTTCGACCGCGCCCACCTGCGTGGCTTCGGCAAGGAGGCGCTGGAGTTCGAATGCGTGTACATCGTCGAGGACCCGGGCTACAACCTGTACATGGACATACAGCAGGCCATCAACTTCCGCCTGCTCGAGCGCTTCTCGAACATCGGCGCCAAGTTTGCCGTACCGGTGCGCGCGATCAAGGTCACTGCCCTGCCAGAAGAAGCCCGTACCCAGGAGCAAGGCCGCGGGAGCCTGGGTATCCGCGGAGCATGAAGGGGCGTCCTGCCCCGTTCATGCCGCGTGAGGTTCAGGGCTGCTGATAATGGCCCGGCGAGGTGCCGGGCTGATGATCGTGTTCCAGGCGCTGCACCTGCACATCGGTGAACGACGTTGCCTCGTTACGGTGCAGGCCCTGCAGGTAGTCACGCGCAGCCTCCCTGCTCAGGTCTTCTTCGTCACTGCGCAACTCACAGGTGCCCGGTTGGTTGTCGAGAATGTAGCTGATCAGGTACAGGTACTTGGCCATCGAAAAGCTCCTACTTGGCTGGATGGAAACGGACGACGCACTGGGTTGATCCGGGTGCGGACGATTCCGTTCAACAGCGATGACGGCTGGCTGCAGAACATCCGTTGCGGCGCATGAAGGCACCGGCTGCGCCGGTGATCGCGGCTGAAGCCGCTCCTACCGGTACAGCGTCAACCCGAAGCCGGCGCGGTTCACACCTGTAGGAGCGGATTTATCCGCGATGCAGGCGACGCGGTGGCTGGCACCGGCCATGCCCGCTGCCACCTGGATTGCCCATGCCTTCAGCTCCACAGCACCTGCTGCCATCCGTCGAGTGGTTCGACCGTTCCAGCCCTTACGGGCCTCACAACAGTACCTATCACTGGAACGGAGAGGTACTTGAAATGGCAACGGTACAAGACAACCTGCTGGACTGGCTGCGCGACGCCCATGCCATGGAGCAACAGGCCGAAAGCATGCTCAAGGGCCAGGCCGAACGCCTCGAGCACTACCCGCAGCTCAAGGGCCGTATCGTGCAGCACATCGAAGAAACCCAGGGCCAGCAACGCCTGCTGCTGGAATGCATCGAGCGGCTGGGTGGCAGCACATCCACCCTCAAGGACCTGGCCGGCAAGCTCATGGCGTTCGGCCAGGCTGTCGGGGGCATGGTCATGAGTGATGAAGTGGTCAAGGGCGCGATGTCTGGCTACGTGTTCGAGAACATGGAGATCGCCTCGTATACGGTACTGATCGAAGCGGCCGAGGCGGCGGGCGACAGCGCCACCGCCGAGGCGTGCAGGTCAATTCTGAAAGAAGAGGAAGCCATGGCGCAGTGGCTGAAGGAGCACCTGCCGGAGATCACCCGGGCGTTCCTGGCGCGCTCCGCTGACCCGGATGCCGAAGCCAAACGCTAGGAAGGGCCCGCAGCGGATCGCATGATCCGTTGCGGGGTTTCACTACAGTGGCTCGTCGCCGTTGACTTTGCCCAGTTCTGCCCCGGTCAGGGGCTGCAACTCGGGGTTGGACAGAGTTCTGGCCTTCATCGCTTCGGCCGCAGCCGCCGACTGTTCGTCGAGCTGTACCGTCGCCATGCCGTCGCCGCCGTCCACCGCCGGCTCGGGCTGGTCGACATAGATCCAGTCCTGGCCCTCGTTCCATGAGCCACGCATCTCACCGCCATGGGACATGTTGAAATAGGTGCGGTTGACTTCCGGGTCGCCCGGCAGCTTGCCCTGCGGGAAGTTCGGCTGGATCGAGTGCAAGGCTTTTTCGAACGACAGCTGGTGAGCGATTTCACGGCTCATCAGGAACCCCAACGCATCCTTGATACCCGGGTCGTCGGTGACGTTGATCAAGCGTTCATAGACGATTTTCGCCCTGGCCTCTGCGGCAATATTGGAACGCAGGTCCGCCGTCGGCTCGCCGATGGTGTCGATGTAGGCTGCGGTCCAGGGTATGCCACCGGAGTTGACCAGCGCCGCACCACCGCCATACAACAGGCTGGTGACATGCGAGTCGTTGCCAGCCCCGGTCAACGACCGGTACAACTCCCCTTCGGCTTCCACCCCTTCGGCCAGGCGCCCCTTGGCGCCCTTGTTCAGCATCACCACGATCGAGCCGATGATCTCCAGGTGGCTCAGCTCTTCGGTGGCAATGTCGAACAGCATGTCCTTGCGCCCCGGGTCATCCTCGGTCACCGCCTGGGTGAAGTAGCGCATCGCTGCGGCCAGTTCGCCCTGCGGGCCGCCGAACTGTTCCAGCAGCAGGTTCGCCAGCCCCGGGTTGGGCTGCGCGACGCGAACCGTATACTGCAGTCGCTTGTTGTGCATGAACATTGGCAAATCCTCATCAGCGTGCCGAGGCGGCCATGGCCGCCTCGGTCGGTTCAACGGTGCTCAGCGGTTGTCATCGCTGTTGCGGCCGCCGCCATGGCTGTGCTGGCCACCTTTGCGGCCGGCCTCGGAGGCCTTCTCGCGGTCGTTGGCAAAGTTGCCACCGGAAGCCTGCCCACCTTTCTGGCCTGCCTCGGAGGCGCGCTCAGGATCGTTCTTGAAGTTGCCACCGGACATCTGCCCGCCTTTATGGCCGGCCTCCGCAGCACGTTCAGGATCGTTCTTGAAATTGCCGCCCGACATCTGCCCGCCCTTGTGCCCGGCTTCAGCGGCGCGTTCAGGATCGTTCTTGAAGTTGCCACCCGATGCCTGGCCACCCTTGTGGCCGGCCTCCGATGCCTTCTCGCGATCGTTGGCGAAGTTGCCGGGGTTGGTGTTGGCGCTGCCGCCCTGGTTGCTGCGTTTGTCGTCGTTGCTAGCCATGATCGTTCACCTCATGTGGTTAACACAGGTTGGTCTGTGTTCACTAATGACCGAAGGCAAACGCTGCGGGATGAAAGTGATTTCGCTATCGCTGACGAAATGCTTTAAGCACTTGGACACAAGATATTCGGGCTAACAAACCCCCGACGCGGTATTGCTGGGATTTTGCATCCGCGGCACCAATTGCTGGCAAGCGGCCTTGTGTTGCACAAGGCCGCCCAAGGTTTCAAGCCTGGCCGATGCGGCAGACCGCTTCGATGGCTTCGACCAGCTCGTCGTACTGCACCGGCTTGGTCAGCCGACGATCGAACAGCGTTGCCTCGTCTGCCCGCTTGGCCTGGTTGGTGCCATAACCGCTCAGCGCGATCGTCGGGGTGAGACGGTGCTGTTTTTTCTCGCGCAAGGCGCTGACGAACTCATGCCCGTCCATTTCCGGCATGCCGATATCCGTCAGGATCACATCGAAACGTTTCTCGGCGGCTTCCTGCAGCGCCTGGCGTGGGTCGAGGTAGCTGCTGACCAGTGCGTCTTCCATTTCCAGCAGCATGCGCATCACGTCGACCACTTCCGGCGAATCGTCCACCAGCAGCACTCGCAACCCTTTCAACCGGCCATCACCATCCTCGGAGGGGTCGGCTGGTGGTAACTCGGGCTGAGCCTGGTTCGACAGCGGCAACTCGACGCTGAAGGTCGAGCCATGCCCCAACCCGGCCGACCGGGCGACCACGGTACCGCCATGGGCTTCGACCAACTGCCTGACCAAGGCCAGGCCGATACCCAGGCCATCGCGGCGGTGGCTGGCATGTTTGGCCTGTTTGAACAGGTCGAAGTGCTGGACAGGTCGGCAGCCGACAACCCCGGCCCGTTGTCGCTCACGTCCAGACGCGCGCAGTTTTCCGTGCGGCTCAGCATCACCCGCACGCGGGCTCTCTCGCCACTGAACTTCAGGGCATTGTTGAGCAGGTTCCACACCACCTGCTCGATCCGCGTCGGGTCACCATCGACCACCAGCGAGGTGCCCGGCTGGGGCAGCTCGAGGGTGATACGTGCCGACGGGTACTCCTCCGCAGCGATGGCATGGATCGACTTGACCAGGCCGACCAGGTCCAGCAACTGCTTCTTCAGTTTCAACTTGCCGGTGCGCAGGCGGGCCGTGTCGAGCAGGTCGTCGATGATGCGCGCCTGGCTGGTCACCGCGTCGTTGATGGTAGCGATGGCCTTGCTCGCCTGGACGGTGTTGCGTACCGCCGGTAGCCGACGAAGAATTTCGGCGTTGAGCTGAATCAGGTTGAGCGGATGCTTCAGTTCATGCGACATCACCGCAAAGAACTCGTCCTTGAGCATGCTGTCGCTCTGCGTCTCGGCCAGCTGTTTGCTTTGCTCGTCCTGCAGGCGCTTGTGCCCGGTGAGGTCGCGGGCAATCTTGACGAAGCCTGCGGTCTCGCCGCGCAACCGGGCTGTTTCGCCACTGCAATAGAAGCGGCTGCCGTCCTGGCGCACGTGCCAACGCTCGTCCTCCGCCCGGCCATGCTCCTGCGCGCGGCGCAATTCTGCTTCGGGCACGTCGGCGGCCTGGTCCTCGGCAGTGAACAGCACGCTGAAGTGGCTGCCGACAATCTCCTCGGGGCTGTAGCCGAAAATATACTCGGCGCCCCGGTTCCAGTCGCAGACAAGGCCGTTGCCGTCGAGGATGATGATGGCAAAATCCTGCGTGCTTTCCGCCACCAGGCGCATGCGTTCCTGGCCCAGGCGCAGGTCTTCTTCCGCTTCACGGCGCTTGGTGATGTCGATGAAGGTCAGCACCGTGCCGTCGATATGGTCTTCGCTGGAGCGGTAAGGCAGCAGCCGGGCAATGTACCAGCGCTGGTCGCTGCTGCTGACCTCGCGCTCCATCATGGTCAGCGACTCGTAGACGGCAGTGGCATCATCGGCCAGTTGCGGGTAGTCAAGCCGGTGCGTGATGTCCAGCAGCGAACGGCCAGTGTCCACCGGCAGCATGCTGAAAATATCCTTGGCCCGGGGGGTGAACCAGCGGATGTGCATGTTGCGGTCGACGAACACCGTGGCGATATCGGTGGAGGCGATCAGGTTGGCCAGGTAATCGTTGATCTTGTCGGTTTCCTCGACCTTGCTCTTGAGTTCGTAGTTGACCGTCAGCAGCTCTTCGTTGATCGACTGCAATTCTTCCTTGCTGGTTTCCAGCTCTTCGGTGGCGGAACGCAGCTCTTCGTTGATTGCCTGCATCTCTTCGTTCGAAGCCTTCAGCTCTTCGCTGGAAACCTCCGACTGCTCGATGGTTTCCTGCAGGTGCAACTTGGTGCGCTGCAGCTCGCTTTCGAGGCTGGCCATTACCTTGTTCTCGGTCAGCTGGTCGAACTCCAGCATCTGCTCGCCGATACTCACCGGCGCCGCGTTGAAGACAATGGTGCAGACTTCCTGCGCGGTTACATCGTCCTTGTAGGGCCGTACGGCGATGTCGAGCCAGTAGTCGGCATCGCCTTCACTGAAGCGTACCTTGCGCGACAGGGTAGCCTTGCCGCTCTGCTGCGCCTGGAACAGCGTGGTGCGCAACTCGAGCCGCAACTCGGGCATGATCAGCACCATCACGTTGCGCGCGACTTCGCCAGTCACGTAGCGCAGGAAACGCCCTGCCCCTTCGTTCATGTGCAGGATGTCGCCATTGCTGTCGACAATCATGCTGGGCGGCATCTGCTGGGCCATGGCCCGGTTATGGATGTCGGCGTAGGAAAACTTGCGCTGCACCTGTACCAGCGGCGCGGGCATCGCCAGGCTGGACAGGGTGAAGCCGCCCCTGGGCATGGTCGGGGCGCGGCGGTTCACGCTGGCGCCGACCTTGGCGCGGAAGATGCGGTTACGCTTGTCTACCGGGGTGAACAGTTCAGGGCAGGCATCGGCGGATTCCGACGAACCCATGAACAGATAGCCACCAGGCCGCAGCGCAAAGTGGAACATCTGCAGCATCTCCTTCTGGATATCGCGGTCCAGGTAGATGAGCAGGTTGCGGCAGACAATCAGGTCGATCTGCGAGAATGGCGGGTCGGACAGCAGGCTGTGCTTGGCGAACAAGACCTTTTCACGAACTTCCTTGCGCACCCGGTAATGCTCGTTTTCCTTGACGAAATACTGCCGCAGGCGCATCGGCGGCACGTCGGTGACGATGGCTTCCGAATACAGCCCGGCGCGGCCAACGGCAATCGCGCGCTCATCGATGTCGGTGGCAAACACCTGCAGCTTCAGCGGGTGGGATTCGAGCTTCTGGTGTTCCGCGCTCAGGATCGCCAGGCTGTAGGCCTCTTCGCCGGTCGAGCAGCCAGCGGACCAGATGCGCACCTCTTCACGGTTGTCTTCCTCGTCCCTGGCGCTGAGCAGCGAACCCAGCACATGGCGTTCGAGGGCTTCGAAGGCCTCGCGGTCGCGGAAGAAGTTGGTAACTCCGATCAGCATGTCGCCAAGCAGCTTCTTGGCTTCATCCGGGGTTTCTTCCAGGTAACGCAAGTAGCTGGGCAGATCCGGCTGGGTCGTCACTTGCAGCCTGCGCTCGATGCGGCGCAACACGGTTGCACGCTTGTAATGCTTGAAATCGTGCCCGGTGCGGTTACGCAAGGTGCGCAGGATGTCCTGAATGACCCGCTCCGCGTCCTCGCGTGCATGCTCCTCGGTCTGTGCAGACACCTTCAGGTCATGCGGAGCGGGCAACTTGATGGTCTGCGTGTTACGCCACAACTCCAGCAGCTTGTGCGGTAATTCTGCCACCGGCAACACCGCATCGACCATACCGGTGGCGATCGCCGCCAGCGGCATGCCGTCGAACTCGGCATCGTCCGGGCTCTGCACGATGGTGATGCCGCCCTGCTCCTTGATCCGCGACAGGCCCACCGCGCCGTCACTGCCGGTACCGGAAAGCACCAGGCAGAAACTGTATTCCTTGTGCACGTCCGCCAGGTCGCGGAAGAACAGGTCGATGGCAATATGCTTGCCCAATGGCCGGGTCGACGGCACCACTTTCAGGTAGCCATCATTCATTGCCAATTGACTGGCGGGCGATATCACGTAGACATGATTCGGCTCGATGCGCGAAGTGCCCGTTACCTGAATGACCGGCATGGCAGTGGAGGCCTGCAGGATCTTGTCCGCCACGCTTTCGTGGTCTGGCGACAGGTGCAGGACGATGACGAACGCCATGTCGCTGTTTGCCGGCATGTGTTCAAAAAATACTTTCAGGGCGGCAAGCCCGCCAGCAGAGGCACCGATGCCTACTACCGGGAAATTGAGATGACTTGGCACAATCCCGTCCCGCTCAGGCTTGGAGCTGGGAGAAGGTTTGATCGTCCTTTTCATTGTTTGCACTCGTATTCGATGAAACCCTGGCGAGACAGTGTGTTCTCGTGAGACTGGCGCAGGAGAGTAAAGCGTCAATGATAACAAGTATTGATCTGCCGGGCGGTCATGGGTGGCGGATTCGCAGATTTGCGATACAGGGCAGATCCAGCGGGGTTAGTTGCGCCTTAAGGTCTACAGAAATTCAACTTTGTATAAGTTAACAGGCGCTTGTGCAGTCCTCGTGCACCGGCCAGGAAGCCACGGCAGCGGCCGCGCCGGGGTCCGCGCGCCCTCGCTACTAAAATGGGCGTGCAAGCTGGAGCGACTATGGGTGCCGGCGCCGCGTGCCCAGTTCGATCCAGGTTGGCGCATGGTCGCTGGCCTTGGCTTCGTTACGCACCCAGGCATCGACGCCCGCGCGCTTCAGGTAGGGCGCCAGGTCAGAGTTGAGCAACAAATGGTCGATACGAAGGCCGGCGTTGCGTGCCCAGTGGTTGCGGAAATAATCCCAGAATGTATAGATACGTTCGTCGGGGTAGAGATGGCGGATCGCATCGACCCAGCCCTGCCCAAGCAGCCGGGCGAAGCACGCCCGCGACTCGGGTTGCAGCAAGGCATCCTTCAACCAGGAGCGCGGGTTGTAGATATCCATGTCGGTGGGTACCACATTGAAATCACCCGCCATCACCGTCGGGTGGCCGCTGCCGTACAAACCCTGCGCGTGCTGGATCAGGCATTCGAACCAACGCAGCTTGTAGTCGAATTTCGGCCCCGGTTGCGGGTTGCCGTTCGGCAGGTACAGGCATGCCACCAGCACGCCATGCACTGCCGCTTCCAGATAGCGGCTTTGCGTATCGTCCTCCATGCCTGGCAGGCCACGACGCACCTCCAGCGGCTCGCTGCCCCGCGCCAGGATGGCCACGCCGTTCCACGATGGCTGGCCCTGGTAGACGCAACCGTAACCCGCCGCTTCGAGTGCCTGGCGGGGAAATTGCTGATCCGCCGCCTTGAGTTCCTGCAGGCAGGCGATGTCCGGCTGCTCCCGTTCCAGCCAGGCCAGCAAGGCCGGCAGGCGGCTGCGGATGCCATTGATGTTGAACGTGGCGATCTTCAGCGCTTTCATGCGTCAGGGTCGCTGACATGGGCCTGCACGGCGTCTTCCAGGGCATGCACATGGGCATCGTCGGCCAGTGCCTTGAGGGCCAGCCAGTCGTCCCAGTCAATGGCGCCGTCGTCGCGCAGGGCTTCAGCGGTGCGCACCAGCTCGTGGTGGTAGGCGTCCGGTGACTCGCGCCGGTAACTGATGTCGTCGTACTGGGCATACCAGGCCGCAAGCTCGGGGATGCTGCGTTCAATGCTCATCAAGAAGCCCTCACTGTACCCTTTGCAGGTAAGAGCGCCGTGATCGTGCGACGTTCAACTTCAACGCGACCGACCGTGCGTCCCGGGCCTGCGAAAAAAACAACTTCCCGACCATTGCCAGGGTCACAAGCTACAGGCGCACCTGGAGACGAGATCATGAAATTCGCCCAATTCTGCCAATGGTTGTCCAACCACGCCGGACGACCGCAGACCTTCCTCATCGCCTTGCTGCTCATCGTGGTATGGGGCCTCACCGGGCCGTGGTTCCATTACAACGATACCTGGCAGCTGATCATCAACACCTCCACCACCATTATTACCTTCCTCATGGTGTTCCTGATCCAGAACACCCAGAACCGCGACAACGACATCATTCATGTCAAGCTAGACGAGCTGATCCGTGCAACCAAGCATACCGAGATGTCAGTCCTCGACCTGGAAGACATGGACAGCAAGAAGCTGCAGGCGCTACGCAAGGAATACCGGGCCCTGGCTGAAGGCAAGCAAGCCGCAGGCGGGCCACCCGGCGTTGAGCAGCAACAGCCGGAGCAACGGCTGGGCGACCAGCAGCGCTAGGTCGCGGGCAACACAGGTGAAACTTTCCCGAGCTGTGCCAAGTCCAGACCCCTATCGATGACAGCCCAGGAGAACAGCATGACTGGCACGGTAGGCGACTTTCTGGTGGAACGCTTGTACCAATGGGGCGTAAGGCGCATCTTCGGTTACCCAGGCGATGGCATCAATGGCGTGTTCGGCGCACTGGCCAGGGCCAATGGCAAGATCCAGTTCATCCAGGCTCGCCATGAGGAGATGGCCGCCTTCATGGCCAGCGCGCATGCCAAGTTCACCGGCGAGCTGGGCGTGTGCATGGCCACCTCCGGCCCCGGCGCTTCGCACCTGCTGACCGGCCTGTACGACGCGCGCATGGACCACCAGCCGGTGCTGGCGATCGTCGGCCAGCAGGCCCGTGCGGCACTGGGCGGGCACTACCAGCAGGAACTGGACCTGTTGTCGATGTTCAAGGACGTGGCCGGTGCCTTCGTCCAGCAGGCCTCGACGCCCGCGCAGGTACGCCATCTGCTCGACCGCGCGGTACGTACCGCCGTCGGCGAACGCCGAGTCACCGCCATCATCCTGCCCAACGACCTGCAGGACCTGCCCTATCACGAACCGCCCAAGGCACACGGCACTGTGCATTCCGGCATCGGCTACAGCAGGCCCAGGGTGCTGCCCTTCGAGGCAGACCTGCAGCGCGCGGCCGAGGTGCTCAATGCCGGGCGCAAGGTGGCGATGCTGGTCGGCGCCGGTGCCCTGCAGGCAAGCGAGCAGGTCATGGCGGTAGCCGAGAAGCTCGGTGCAGGGGTGGCCAAGGCGCTGCTGGGCAAGGCCGTGCTGCCCGACGACCTGCCGTGGGTCACCGGCGCCATCGGCCTGCTCGGCACCGAACCCAGCTACCAGCTGATGAGCGAATGCGACACCCTGCTGATGATCGGCTCCGGCTTCCCCTATTCCGAATTCCTGCCGCGCGAAGGCCAGGCCCGCGGCGTACAGATCGACCTGCAGCCGGACATGCTCAGCTTGCGCTACCCGATGGAGGTGAACCTGGTTGGCGATGCCGGTGAAACCCTGGCTGCGTTGTTGCCGCTGCTTGAGCACAAGCGCGAACGGGGCTGGCGCGACAGGATCGAAAGCTGGCGTGCGCAGTGGGACAAGACCCTGGCCAAACGCGCCCAGGCCACAGCCGAGCCGCTCAACCCGCAGCGCGTGGTGTACGAGCTCTCCCCGCGCCTGCCGGACCAGGCCATTGTCACCAGTGATTCCGGTTCCTGTGCCAACTGGTTCGCCCGCGACCTGCAGGTTCGCCGGGGCATGCAATGTTCGCTGTCCGGTGGCCTGGCCAGCATGGGCGCAGCCGTGCCCTACGCCATCGCCGCCAAGCTCGCCCACCCGCAGCGCTGCGTGGTGGCGCTGGTCGGTGACGGCGCGATGCAGATGAACAACCTGGCCGAGCTGATTACCGTGGCGAAGTACTGGCAGCAATGGCAGAACCCACAGTGGATCTGCGCGGTATTCAACAACGAAGACCTCAACCAGGTTACCTGGGAACAACGGGTCATGGAGGGCGACCCGAAGTTCGAAGCCTCACAGTCGATACCGGATGTGCCCTATCACCTGTTCGCCCTGTCCATTGGCCTGCAGGGCATCTACGTGGATCGCGAGGAAGACATCATCCCCGCCTGGGAGCGGGCGTTGGCGGCGGACCGGCCGGTATTGATCGAGTTCAAGACCGACCCGAACGTGCCGCCGCTGCCGCCGCACATCAAGCTGGAGCAGGCGAAGAAATTCGCCAGCAGCTTGCTCAAGGGCGACCCTGACCAGGCCGGCGTCATCCTGCAGACGGCCAGGCAAGTCCTCAGTTCGGTATTGCCTGGCAAGAAATGAGCAACCGGGTAGCTGCAGGTGAACCCGCTCCCACAAGTAAAGCGCCGGCTCCGCGTTGACGCTGCACCGGTAGGAGCGGCTTCAGCCGCGATCACCGGCACAGCCGGTGCCAGCCAACCGCTTCGCTAGTGAATGACCAGCAATGCCTAGCCCAGCAGCTGGCTCAATACTGCACGCAGCTTTCCCGGCTTGACCGGTTTGTTCAGCAGCGGCGCACCGAGCTTGTGCAACGAGCGCCGGCACTGATCGCTGCGGTCAGCGGTGATGATCACCGCCGGAATGGCGCTGCCGAAATGCTCGCGCAAGTGCCTGACCACCTCGCAGCCAACCACGCCGTGGTCCAGGTGAAAATCTGCCAGGATCAATTCCGGTGCCTGCCCTTGCAAGGCCAGCAATGCTCCGGCCTGGTCGGTTGCCGTCACCACTTCGCAGCCCCACTGCCCAAGCAATGCGCCCATGCTTTCGAGAATGCTCACCTCATTGTCCACCACCAGCAGCCGCCGGCCCGGCAATGGGTTGCCGGTGCCAGGCTGCGGTACGGCCGGGTGGACCGGCAGCGGTACCGCTTGGCCAAGCGGTACTTCGATGCTGAACACCGAGCCACGCCCCGGCCACGAACGCACCTCGACCCGGTAGCCAAGGATCTTGGCGATCCGTTCAACGATGGCCAGCCCCAGGCCCACGCCCTTGCGATCGGCGGCACGGCCCACGTCCAGCTGGTTGAATTCAAGGAAGATCGCCTGCAGCCGATCCTCGGCGATACCCCGCCCGGTGTCCCACACCTCCAGGCGCAAATGCCTGCCACGGCGCCTAGCCCCCAGCAGGATCCGGCCTTCATCGGTATAGCGGCAGGCATTGCTGAGAAAATTGCGCAGGATGCGCGTCATCAACCGCAGGTCGGTGCTGATGGCATAGTCGCCAATGCGGGCACGCAGTTTCAGGCCTGCCGCGTCAGCCACCGTGCGAAACTCCGAAACCAGCGGCCCGAACAGTTCGTCGAGTCGATACGAGGCCACGTCCGGCTTGACCGCTGCCTGGTCAAGCCGGGAGATGTCCAACAGGTCGGTCAGCAGGTCCTCAGCGCCCTCCAGGGCTTGATGGGTGCGTTCTACCAGCACTTTTTCCGCTTCCGGCAACGGCCGTTCGCGCAAGGTCGAAATCAGCAGCCGGGCAGCATTCAGCGGCTGCAGCAGGTCATGGCTGGCAGCGGCGAGGTATTTGTCCTTGCTGCGGTTGGCGGTTTCCGCAGCGTCGCGGGCATCGCGCAGGGCGCGGGCGATCTGTTTGCGCTCGGCGATCTGCTGTTGCAGGTTGCGGTTGGCCTCCAGCAGTTCGTCGGTGCGTGCAGCCACCCGTTGCTCAAGCTCGTCGTTGAGTTGCTGCAAGCGCTGCTGGGCCAACTTGCGTTCGGTGATGTCGGCGACAAACCCTTCCACCAGGCCCTCATGGCCAGGCTTGAGCAGCAGGTTCATCAGCACATCGATATGGCTGCCATCCTTGCGGCGCAAGCGGGTTTCATAACCGTGCAGGCTGCGTTCACGGGCCAGGGTCGCGGTGATGGCGTGCAGCTCGTCGGCCTCGACGAACAGGTCGCTGGCAAAATCGGTCAGGCACTGCAGCAACGCTTGCGGGTGGTCGTAACCGAGCATGCGCGCCAACGCCGGGTTGGCCGCGCGCATGCCGTCCTGCAGGCTGGCCTGGAAAATCCCGTGCACGGCATTCTCGAACAACCACTTGTAGCGGTTGCGTTCGGCCTCCAGCTCGTCCAGGCGCGCCGCCAGCTCCGGGTAATGGCTCTTGCGTGCCGAGTGGTCGCCCAGCCCCAGCAGCCCGGCCAGGGCCCGCTGCTGGTCGTCAGAGGGCCTCGCCATACACCACCTCGACATCACGCTGGCTCGACGCACGCGGGTTGGTGAGGATGCACGGGTCATCCATGGCATGTTGCGACAGGAACGGGATATCGGCCGTGCGCACCCCATGCAGGCCCAGGGTCTCATGGAAGCCGATGGCGCGTTTCAGGGCGATCAGGTGTTCCACCAGGCGCGCGCAGATCTGCCGATGGTTGAGGCCGCGGCAGTCGATGCCCAGCACTTCGGCAATCACCTTGAAACGCTCCGGCGCCGAGCTGTAGTTGAACGCCACCACATGCTCTACCAGCACCGCGTTGCACAAGCCATGTGGCAGGTCGAGGAACCCGCCCAGGCTGTGCGACATGGCGTGCACCGCCCCCAGGATCGCGTTGGAAAACGCCAACCCTGCCTGCATGCTGCCCAGCATGATCTTCTCGCGCAGGGCGATGTCGCCGGGGTTGGCGATCATCTGCACCAGGTTGCCGTTGATCAGGCGCATGGCTTCCAGCGCATGGGGGTCGGTCAGTGGGCCGTGGCCGGTGGAAACAAACGCTTCGATCGCATGCACCAACGCGTCGATGCCGGTGCAGGCCGACAGGAACGGGTCCATGCTCAGGGTGGTTTGCGGGTCGATCAGCGACACGTCGGGGACCACCGCCTTGCTGACGATGGAGAACTTCATGCGCTCCTGCTGGTTGGAAATGATCACGAACTGCGACACGTCGGCCGAGGTACCGGCCGTGGTCGGGATCAGGATCAGCGGCGGGCTGGGCACGCGGATCATGTCCACGCCTTCGAACTCGAGGATGCTGCGCCCGTGGGCGACCACGATGCCGATGGCCTTGCCGCAATCCATCGGGCTGCCGCCACCGACCGCGACAATCACGTCACAGTGGTTCTGCCGATAGATCTCGGCACCGAGCATCACTTCCTCGACCCGTGGGTTGGGCGATACGCCGCTGTACAGGCAGTAGTCGATGCCCTGCGCCTGCAGGCTGGCCTCGACGTCGGCGACCCAACCGGCGGCGATCACACCCGGGTCGCTGACCACCAGGACCTTGCGCGCGCCGAAGGTCTTGGCGTAATTGGCCACGTTATGCCGGCAACCGGCACCGAAAATGATTTCAGGCGAAACGAACTTGCGAAGCGGGCTGAAACTCTGGCTCATCGGAAAGCCTGTTCTTATTGTTCTGGAAGGTAACCGCCAGCGTAAAGCATCCCGTGGCGAAAGCAACCAGACCAAAGCCTGGCCACGGCTCATTCGACCCAGCACTTGGCGCGGGCCACCTCCAGGAACGCCAGCACATCCTCGTCGAGCCCGGTCACCCCGGGGAAACGCTGCGCCAGCCGGGCGATGACTGCCGCCACGCTACGCTGGCCGTCCAGCAGTTCGAGCACCCAGCCGGCACTGGCGTTGAGTTCGATGACGCCCCCCGCATGCAGCAACAGCGGGCACGCCAGCTGCGGCTCCCAGCGCAGGCGGAAGCCGCGGGCCAGGGCCAGGGTCTGCTTGGGATCGATCAATTCCATAGGGGCTTGGTACACAAGGTCCGGCCATCGCGACGATGGCCGGCCAGGCATCAACGATTGGCGAAGTACATCGTTACTTCGAAACCAATGCGCAGGTCGGTGTAGGCGGGTTTAGTCCACATGGGGCGGTCCTCTTGTTATGCCGGGCGATTCCGGTAGAGGCATTAATGCATGCGCGGCGCCAGGGCCGAATGCTACTTTGGAACGAGCTTGCGAGGTGCGTTGGTAGGAGGATCGGTTGCGCGATATTTGTAGGAGCGGCCTTGTGTCGCGAAAGGGCTGCAAAGCAGCCCCCGGGAATACAGCAAGAACGCGCAAATCGCCGGGGCTGCTGCGCAGCCCTTTCGCGACACAAGGCCACTCCTACAGTCGACCGCGTCAACCGACCCGATGTCAGAAGAAGCCCAGCGGATTGATGTCGTAGCTCACCAGCAGGTTCTTGGTCTGCTGGTAGTGGTCGAGCATCATCTTGTGGGTTTCACGGCCCACACCAGACTTCTTGTAGCCACCGAACGCGGCATGCGCCGGGTACAAGTGGTAGCAGTTGGTCCATACCCGCCCCGCCTTGATCCCACGGCCCATGCGGTAGGCACGGTTGATGTCGCGGGTCCACAGGCCTGCACCCAGGCCGAACTCGCTGTCGTTGGCGATCGCCAGGGCCTCGGCCTCATCCTTGAAGGTGGTCACGCCCACCACCGGGCCGAAGATCTCCTCCTGGAACACGCGCATCTTGTTGTGGCCCTTGAGCAGGGTCGGCTGGATGTAGTAACCGCTGGCCAGGTCGCCGCTGAGCCGCTCGGCAGCACCACCGGTGAGCAGCTGGGCACCCTCCTCGCGGGCAATCTCCAGGTAGGAAAGGATCTTGTCGTACTGCTGCTCCGAAGCCTGGGCACCGACCATGGTGGTGGTGTCCAGCGGGTTGCCGCGGGTGATCTTGGCGATCTTCTTCATCACTTCGGCCATGAACGGCTCGTAGATCGATTCCTGGATCAACGCCCGCGACGGGCAGGTACACACTTCGCCCTGGTTGAAGAACGCCAGCACCAGGCCTTCGGCCGCCTTCTCGATGAACGCCGGCTCGGCCTGCATGATGTCTGCGAAGAAAATGTTCGGCGACTTGCCGCCCAGCTCGACGGTAGAGGGAATGATGTTCTCGGCGGCACATTTCATGATGTGCGAGCCCACCGGGGTGGAACCGGTGAAGGCGATCTTGGCGATGCGCTTGCTGGTGGCCAGGGCCTCGCCGGCTTCCCGACCGAAGCCCTGGACGATGTTCAGCACGCCGGCAGGCAGCAGGTCGGCGATCAGCTCGGCGAACACGGTGATCGACAGCGGCGTCTGCTCCGCCGGCTTGAGCACTACGCAGTTGCCGGCGGCCAGGGCCGGGGCGAGTTTCCAGGCAGCCATCAGCAGCGGGAAGTTCCACGGGATGATCTGCCCGACCACGCCCAGCGGCTCATGCATGTGGTAGGCCACGGTGCCTTCGTTGATTTCCGCAGCACCGCCCTCCTGGGCGCGGATGCAGCCGGCGAAATAGCGGAAGTGGTCGGCCGCCAGCGGCACGTCGGCATTGAGGGTTTCGCGTACCGCCTTGCCGTTGTCCCAGGTTTCGGTAACGGCCAGTACTTCCAGATGCTGTTCGATACGGTCGGCAATCTTCAGCAGCAGCAGGGCCCGTTCCTGCACCGAGGTCTTGCCCCAGGCGTCGGCAGCGGCATGGGCGGCGTCCAGCGCGCGCTCGATGTCCTCGGCGCCGGAGCGCGGGAACTCGGCAATCGGCTGGCCATTGACCGGCGAGCTGTTGGTGAAGTACTGGCCACCCAGAGGCGGCACGAACTCACCATTGATGAAGTTGCCGTAGCGTGGCTTGAAGGACACGATGGCGCCAGGGGTTCCGGGTTGTGCGTAGATCATGCTGAGCCTCTGTGGTCGATGCCTGTCCGGCGACAGGCGATGAACCGATGGTAAAAAGCCCCGCCTGCCGGGCGAATGCATCGTTGGCAGCGGGGCTCTCGTCATTTGGTAGTAGGGCCGCTTGCCGCCGGTTGGCTGGCGGCAAGCGGCAAGTCATGGCGTCAGCGCTTGGCGCTGGCGGTTTGCAGCTGCTTGGGCAACTTGAAGGTCCAGAGCATGCCGCCCTGGTTGAAGTCCTTGACCCGCTTGGCCACTTCGCCGCCCCACAGCGGCACCGCGCCGCCCCAGCCGGAAACCACCGAAACGTACTGCTCGCCGTCCATCTCCCAGGTGATCGGCGAACCGAGCACGCCGGAACCGGTCTGGAACTCCCAGACCTTGTCACCGGTCTTGGCGTTGAACGCCTGCAGGAAGCCTTCCGGCGTGCCGGTGAACACCAGGTTGCCCTTGGTGGTCAGTACCCCACCCCACAGCGGTGCGTAGTTCTTGTGGCGCCATACTTCCTTGCCGCTGACCGGGTCGATGGCACGCAGCACGCCGATGTAGTCTTCGTTGAGCGGCTTGATGGTGAAGCCGGCACCGAGGAACGCCGCGCCCTTCTTGTAGGCGATGCCTTCGTTCCAGATATCCATGCCCCACTCGTTGGACGGCACATAGAACAGCCCGGTGTCCTTGTTGTAGGCCATCGGCATCCAGTTCTTGGCGCCGAGGAAGGCCGGGGCGACGAACACCGAGCTACCCTTGGCTTCGCTGCCCGGTGCCCCTGGGCGGCTGGCCTCGTTGTAGATCGGCCGGCCATCCTTGTCCAGGCCGCTGGCCCAGGTGATCTTGTCGACGAACGGGAAGCCGCGGATGAACTTGCCGTTGGTGCGGTCCAGGACGTAGAAGAAGCCGTTGCGGTCGGCAGTGGCGGCCGCCTTGATCTCCTTGCCGCCGGCCTTGTAGTTGAACGAGATCAGCTCGTTGACGCCGTCGAAGTCCCAGCCGTCATGCGGCGTGCTCTGGAAGTGCCACTTGATGGTGCCGTCGTCCGGGTTCAGCGCCAGGCGCGACGAGGAGTACAGGTTGTCGCCCGGGCGCAGGTGCGAGTTCCACGGCGCCGGGTTGCCGGTACCGAACAGGATCAGGTTGGTTTCCGGGTCGTAGTAGCCGCCCAGCCAAGGTGCTGCACCGCCGGTCTTCCACAGGTCGCCAGGCCAGGTCTTGCCTGCCTCGCCGCCGGAAATGCCGTTCTCGATCGCCTTGCCGTCCTTGTAGACGTAGCCCATGTGCCCTTCCACGGTCGGGCGCATCCACAGCAGTTCGCCGTTTTCCGGGTTGTAGGCCTGGATCTTGCCCACCACGCCGAACTCGCCACCGGCAACCCCGGTGATCAGCTTGCCGTTGACGATCATGGGCGCGGCGCTGATCGAGTAGCCTTCCTTGTGGTCGGCCACTTTCTTGCTCCACACCACCTTGCCGGTGTCCTTGTTCAGGGCCACCAGCTTGGCATCCAGGGTGCCGAAGAACACCAGGTCACCGTACAGCGCCACGCCCCGGTTGATCACGTCGCAGCACGGGCGGATGTCATCGGGCAGGCGCGCATCGTATTGCCACAGTTTCTTGCCGGTGCGGGCGTCCACGGCGAACACCCGCGAGTAGGAACCGGTCAGGTACATCACCCCGTCCTTGACCAGCGGCTGGGCCTGCTGGCCACGCTGCTTCTCACCGCCGAAGGAGAACGCCCAGACCGGCCGCAGGTCCTTGACGTTGTTGCTGTTGAGCAGGTCCAGCGGGCTGTAGCGCTGGCCCTGCACACCCAGGCCGTTGGTGACGATCTGCTGCGGGTTCTTCGGGTCCTGGAGGATTTCTTCATTGCTGACAGCAGCGTGGGCCGCGCTGGCAAGCAGCATGGCGCTGAGCACCAGGCTCACGGCGAACACGGGACGACGTGGGGATCGGGTCATGACGGCTACCTTTGGTTTTTTTGTTGTGCCCGGGAAATTTTCCCGGTGTGCCGAGAATTCTTGGTCGCTGCCTGCTTGCCAACAATTGCCCGCAGTGCGGAGTTTTCTAGTTCCTTGGTATGGGCCTGGCCGCCACGGCCTGCGCGCCTTGGTAGGAGCGGCCTTGCGTCGCGATGGGCTGCGCAGCGGCCCCAGGATGTGTGCTTCTGGCAGAAATCGCCGGGGCTGCTGCGCAGCCCATCGCGACGCAAGGCCGCTCCTACAAGGGCGCGTCAGTCCCTGGCGTCGATGCGCCGCAACTGTTGGCGCTCGTAGCGCGGATACAGGTGGCTGACACTGCGGATCAGCTCATAACGGGTCAGGCTGATTCCGGCGAAGCGCTGCGGGATCGGGCTGCGGATCATCTCGGCCATGTCATCGCCACGCGCCGCGCCGTCACGCATCAGGCCATCCAGCCAGCCCAGGTAGTCACGCATCTGGGCAAACGGCCGGGCATCGCTGGCCACCGGGCCATGGCCAGGTACCAACTGTTTCCAGGGCAGCGCCTGCAGGGTATCCAGGTCTTTCAGCCAGACCTCCAGGCCCGGGCTGTTGGGCGTGGTCAGTGCCCGTTGGTAGAACACCAGGTCGCCGGCAAACAGCACGCCGGTCGTTTCATCCAGAATCGCCAGGTCGGCACCGGTATGCCCGCCCAGCGCCAGCAGCCGCAGGCGGTGCCCGCCCACTTCATGCATACCTGGCTCCAGTACCCGGGTTGGCAACACCACCTCGGTGCCGCGCATCCAGTCGCCGACCAGGCGATACATGTTCTCGGCCATCGCCTCGCCCTGCTGGCGCAGCAGCTCGCCGGTGCCAGCCAGCGCGCCGATCGGCACATCGGCAAAGGCCTGGTTGCCCAGCACATGGTCAGGGTGATGGTGGGTCAACAACACTTCGACCACCGGTTTGTCGGTGGTGGCGGCAATCGCCTGGCGCAGCGCTTCGCCGTAGCGCCTGGACGGCCCGCTGTCGATCACCACCACCCCGCTGTCGGTGACAATGAATGCAGTGTTGACGATGTTGCCACCGTTGTCCTTGGCGAAATTGGCGGTGCTGCCCTCCAGCAGCCAGGTGCCCTCGGCGATCTGCCGAGGTTCGAGACGGTAGGCCAGGTCAGCCTGGGCCGGCAGGCCCAGACACAGCAGCAGAAGCAGGATCCAACGCATGACGGGCGCCTCGGGTCGGTAAGTGAAGCCAGGCGACGCGCTCAAGGCAGCGCGGCCTCGAACTGGTTGCCGCTGTTGTCCTGCAACAGCAGCCGGGTCGGCCCGGAACCGAGGATATCGAAGCCCAGGTTGGGGTTTTCGCTGACTGCCGGATACAGCACGAGGCTGGCCAGGCGCTGGCCGTCCGCGCCTTGCAGCTCGGCATGGTTGAGGAAGAATTCCGGAATGCCGCTGACCAGGCCATTGTCCATCGGGTGGGCCACCTGCAGGCGCAAGCGGCTGCTGTCGCCGCGCGGGTAGCGCCCGCCCAGCACTTCGCCCAGGTGCTCCTCCCAGCCGGGCTGGGTGCGGACCACGCTGGGCGCGGTACAACCGCCGCCAGCGGCATCGATCAGCGTCGAGCCGACGTGCCACAGGCCGTCGCGCGTCAGCACCGCGGCGCGCAGCGGCGTGGCCTGTTCGATACGGATGCGGATCGACAACCAGGGCAATACGCGCTCGCCGGGCTCGAAGTCGACGATCCGCGGCAGCGGGTTGAGCTCGGCCCAGGCCAGGATCCGTACCACCTCGCCGCTGAATGCCCGCGCGTCGATCTCCAGCGGCACCTGGCGTGCGTCCTCGGCAAAGGGTGGCGCCAGCAGCTTGACCCGGTCATCGAAGACGAACGCTGCCTGGCCCAGCAACTGCTTGTGGTAGAAATCCCACATCACCGACGGCACCGGGTCCGACGTGGCATGCGGTTCGCCGGCCTGGGCTGCCCAGGGCAGCCAGCAGGCCAGCAACAAGGTCGCTCGCCAGTTCATAACCAACTCCTGTTGATCAACACACCACCTACTGGCTGCGACAAGGCCCCTGTGGGAGCCTGGCCAATGCGAACCCGCAAGTTACTGATACATCTCCGGCACCTCGTAGCGCAGGCCGTAACTGGCATAGATCGCTTGCATCCGCCCATCACGGATCAGCGCCTCGAGCGCCTCCTCCACCGCATAGGCCAGCTGGCGGTTGCTCTCGTGCACCGCCATGCCGATGTCCCAGGCCTGCTTGCCAAGGTTCGGGTAGGCATTTTCGGCCAGGGCCAGTTGCGGGTCGGCGGCCTGGTGCAATTGCCAGTCGACCTCGCCGCGCATGGCCATCACCGCGTCCACCTGGCCAGCCTGCATGGCACCGAAGGCCTGCTGCACGTTGGGGTAATGGTGGGTCCTGGCACTGAGCATGCCGTTGAACACCGAGGTCAGGTAGAACGACGGCACGCTGTCCACCTCGACCCCGATGGGGTGCTGCTGGAACACCGCGACACTGGCCACCGAGGCCAGGCGGCGGCGATCGTAGGCCACCTGCCAGCGCTCCTGCTGGTAGGGGCCGAACATCACCACCTGGGCGTTTTCCAGTTCGCCGACGTCATTGCGCCGCTGCGCATAGGCGTGGTCGTAAGGCACCCGCATCATCAGGTCGGCCAGCTGCTGGTTGCGCAGCGGGCTGCCGCGCCAGATGTAGTCGCGCAGGTCATCGTCAAGCTTTTCCCCGGGCGGCGCCCAGATCAGCTGCAGGTGTACCCCCAGCGCATTGGCCAGGGCCTGCGCCAGCTCCACGTCGACCCCGCGCGGCTGGCCGTGGTCCTCGAAGCTGTAGGGAGCAAAATCCTGGTACACCGCTACCTTCAGTTCGCCGGCGGCGATGATCGCGTCGTAGTTGCGTACCTGCGCCTGGGCTGCCGCGCAGCACAGCAGCAGGCCAGTCAACAGCACCGCCAACAGGCGCATGGCCGTCACTCCTCGACGTGCACGCTGTCCAGGTAGGTGCGTACCGCCCACAGGGCTTCCTGGCTCAGGTAGTCGGCCATCTTCGGCATGTACACCCGGCCGTCGCGAACCGCGCCGTGGCGTACCCGCTCGACGAACCACTCGTCACCCGCCTCACCGGCATCGAGCATGCGCAGGTCCGGGGCGATACCGCCAGACTTGGCTTCCAGGCCATGGCAGGCGGCGCAGTTCTGGTTGTAGGCCGAGGCGCCAATTTCCACCGCCTTGTCGTGCTCGGGGGACTCGCGATACGGGTTGACTGCGGCCCAGCCGTCGCCGTCCACGGCCACACCGGCATCCTTGATCGGGGTCAGGCCCTTGGTTTCCACAGCCTGGGGCACCACATTGCCATGGGCCCAGACGGTACCGGTCAGTACAGCGCCGGCCAGCAGGCCTGCAGCAAGCAAGACGTTTCGTTGTGTTGTCATTGTTATGCCCTCACCTTTGCACGCATGGCCTCAACCACAGAGGCCGTGCCGCCATCTTAGGAACAGCCCGTACAGCGCCGTATCCTGCTTTGGTGGCCGGGCCTTACTCCCTTGGTAGTAGGGCCTGTGGCGAAGGGCCAAAAGAGGGGCCTTACGGGAACTTTTCCCGGCCAGCGCGGGAAGTTTTCCGTATCCCGCGACAACCGCCCCAGCTCACCCTGTGCAGGCCAAAACTCCACAGGGAACTGCAACCATGACAACAACAACGCTACCTGCCCTTTCCCCGTTGTGCCTGAGCCTGCGGGCCGTGCTGCTGGCCGGCAGCCTGGCCCTGGGCACGGTGGCCACGGCGGCGCCTGCCAGCAACAACGTCACCTGGGAAGACATCGCCAACGATCACCTGACCACCCAGGACGTGCTGCAATACGGCATGGGCACCAACGCCCAGCGCTGGAGCCCGCTGGCCCAGGTCAATGACCAGAACGTGTTCAAGCTGACCCCGGCGTGGTCGTTCTCCTTCGGCGACGAGAAGCAACGCGGCCAGGAGTCCCAGGCCATCGTCAGCGACGGCGTGGTCTACGTCACCGGGTCCTATTCGCGGGTGTTCGCCCTCGATGCCCGCACCGGCAAGCGCCTGTGGACCTACAACCACCGCCTGCCGGAGAACATCCGCCCGTGCTGCGACGTGGTCAACCGCGGCGCGGCGATCTACGGCGACAAGATCTACTTCGGCACCCTCGATGCACGCGTGATCGCCCTCGACAAGCGCACCGGCAAGGTGGTGTGGAACAAGAAGTTCGGCGACCACAGCGCCGGCTACACCATGACCGGCGCCCCGGTGCTGATCAAGGACAAGACCAGCGGCAAGGTGTTGCTGATCCACGGCAGCTCGGGTGACGAGTTCGGCGTGGTCGGCCAGCTGTTCGCACGCGACCCGGATACCGGCGAGGAAGTGTGGATGCGGCCGTTCGTGGAAGGCCATATGGGCCGCCTGAACGGCAAGGACAGCACCCCCACCGGCAACGTCAAGGCACCGTCCTGGCCGGATGACCCGACCACCGAAACCGGCAAGGTCGAAGCCTGGAGCCACGGCGGCGGCGCCCCTTGGCAAAGCGCCAGTTTCGACCCCGAGAGCAACACCATCATCGTCGGTGCTGGCAACCCGGGCCCATGGAATACCTGGGCACGCACCGCGAAGGACGGTAACCCGCATGACTACGACAGCCTGTATACCTCTGGCCAGGTCGGCGTCGACCCGAGCACCGGCGAGGTGAAATGGTTCTACCAGCACACCCCCAACGATGCCTGGGACTTTTCCGGCAACAACGAGCTGGTGCTGTTCGACTACAAGAACAAGGACGGCAAGCTGGTCAAGGCCACCGGCCATGCCGACCGCAACGGCTTCTTCTATGTGGTCGACCGCAGCAACGGCAAGCTGCAGAACGCCTTCCCCTTCGTCGACAACATCACCTGGGCCAGCCATATCGACCTGAACACCGGGCGCCCGGTGGAAAACCCCGGCCAGCGCCCGCCCAAGCCGCTGCCGGGGGAAAGCAAAGGCAAGCCGGTGGAAGTCTCGCCGCCGTTCCTCGGTGGCAAGAACTGGAACCCCATGGCCTACAGCCAGGATACCGGCCTGTTCTATATCCCCGGCAACCAGTGGAAAGAGGAGTACTGGACCGAGGAAGTGAACTACAAGAAAGGCTCTGCCTACCTGGGCATGGGCTTCCGCATCAAGCGCATGTATGACGACCACGTCGGCACCCTGCGCGCAATGGACCCGAGCACCGGCAAGCTGGTGTGGGAGCACAAGGAACCGCTGCCACTGTGGGCCGGCGTGCTGGCGACCAAGGGCAACCTGGTGTTCACCGGCACCGGTGACGGCTTCTTCAAGGCGTTCGACGCCAAGACCGGCAAGGAGCTGTGGAAGTTCCAGACCGGCAGCGGCATCGTCTCGCCGCCAATCACCTGGGAACAGGACGGCGAGCAGTACATCGGCGTGACCGTGGGCTACGGCGGTGCGGTACCGCTGTGGGGCGGCGACATGGCCGAGCTGACCAAGCCGGTGGCCCAGGGCGGCTCGTTCTGGGTGTTCAAGATCCCCAGCTGGGACAACAAGACTGCACAACGCTGACCCACGGCGGGGAGCGGGCCTGCGCCCCTCCCCGTACTGTCACCTGCCTGCCGGGACCTTTGCCATGAACTACCTGCCATTGGCGTTGCTGTTGGTACTTTCCCCTACCTTGGCCATGAACGCCGACGACGCTGAAAGCGATACCCCCTTGACCATCAACGGCTGCCGGATCGCCGAAGCCAGCCAGTGCCCGGGGGCTGACCTGCGTGGCGCCAACCTGGCCAACCAGGACTTGCGCAAGATGAACCTGGCCGGCGCCGACCTGCGCGGTGCCGACCTGCGTCACGCCCGGCTGGACCTGGCCAACCTGGAACAGGCCCGCCTGCAAGGCGCCAACCTGACCCGCGCCAGCCTGCAGCAAAGCAACCTGCGCCTGGCCGACCTGAGCGACAGCAAGCTGGTGGCGATCCAGGGCTGGGGCTTGTTCGCCCAAGGGGCGCAGTTCGCCAAGGCCGACCTTGGCGCGGCCTACCTGGAATTCGCCAGGTTGTCCGGGGCGAAGATGCACCAGGCCAACCTGCGGGCCGCGGACCTGGAGATGGCCTGGTTGAGCAAGGCTGATTTGCAAGGGGCGAACCTGGCCGATGCCAACCTGCAGGAGGCCAAGTTCGGCCAGAGCAACCTGGAGGGTGCCGACCTGCGCGGGGCGCGGCAGCATTACGGGAATTTCCAGGATGCCAACATGCAGGGGTGCAAGGGTTGCCCCGAGACCTGGGACAAATGAGCGATGGGTCCGGCGTGACAGGTTCAGCGCCTGGGAGACCGAGCGCCGCATCTACCAGGCCGAACCTCACCCCGCCACCCGCACTACCCCCAAGTCGATCCCCAAATGCACCAGCTCGGCATGCGAGCTGACCTGCAGCTTGCTCTTGAGCAAGGTCAGGTGGTTGGACACGGTCTTGGCACTGATGCACAGCTGCTCGGCGATCACCCGCACCGGTGTGCCCTTGGCCAGCATCACGAAGATCTCCAGCTCACGCTGGGTCATGCACTGCAAGCGTGGGTCACAGGCCCCCTGAGGCGAGGTGCAGGCCAGCTGGGTGGCCAAGGGATGCTCGATATAGGCCTGCCCGGCCAACACCCGCTGCACCGCCTCGATCAATACCTCGGGCGCCGAGTTCTTGGTCAGGTAACCCGAGGCCCCGGCGTCCAGGGCCTGGCGCACCAGCGGCAGTTCATCGTGCATGCTGAAGAACAGCACGCGCAGTTGCGGCAAGCGCTGGCGCAACCGTCGGGTGGTTTCCAGGCCGCTGATACCGGGCAGGCCGAAGTCCATGATCACCAGGTTGGGCACTTTCTCCTGCACCCGCGCCAGCGCCTCCTCGCCACTGGCCGCTTCGCGCACCTGCACCGTCGGCAGCACCGCCCGCAGCAGGCTGGCATAGCCCTGGCGGACCACGGCGTGGTCATCGACCAACACGATATTCATGACACCTCCATGGCAATGTCCAGGGCCAGCGCCCAGCCGGCACCGGGGCGGCTGAGGATGCGCAATTCGCCGCCGAGGCTGCGGGCGCGCTCGGCCATCGAGTGCAGGCCGACCCCCGGGCGCAGCGGCTGTGGTGCCCCGCAACCGTTATCGCGAACCAGCAGGCGCATGCCCCTGGCGCTGCGTTGCAGGCGCACCCGCACCTGGCTGGCCGCGGCGTGTCGGGCGACGTTGGTCAACGCCTCCTGCAACAGGCGATACAGGTGCGTGCGGCTCGCCCCGGGCAACGCTGGCAGGCGCGCGCCGACCCGCAGGCGGCAATCGATGCCCTGGCTGGCCTGCCATTGGCTCACCAGCAGGGCAAACGCCTCAGCCAGCGGCATGTGCTGCAGCGCCAGCGGATACAAGTCATGCACCAACGCGCGAAAGCCCTGCTGCAGGCGCTGGCAATCGAGTTCCAGGATGCGGGTGGTCTGCGCCACCGCGGCCGGCTGGTCGGCGACCATGCGCAGCAGGCACAGCTGGGCACGGATACCTGCCAGGTATTGCCCGAGGTCGTCGTGCAGGGTTTGCGCCAGCTGGGTGCGTTCGCGCTCCTGCACGGCCAATAGCGCCTGGGTCAGCTGGGCATTGTCGGTGCGGGCCTGTTCCAGCGATGCAGCCATGTGGTTGAAATGCCTGGCCAGCTGGCGCGCCTCCGGCAGGCCGGCTTCGCGCAGGCGCGCGCTCAACTGCCCACCGGAGACCTGACGCAGGGCCTGCAGCAGTTCATCCAGCAAACCCATGCCGCGGCGCACGGCCCAGCGGATGGTCAGCAAGCTCAGCAACAGCGCCAGGCCACACAGGCCCACCAACTGTTGCAGCGAGTCGCGGACTTCGTCGATTTCATCCCGCGCATCCACGGCAATCACTACCCGGCGGCCATCACTCAGCTGCAGCAAACGGGTAGCCTGGTGGCGCTCGCCAAGCAGGTGGCGGCCAAGCCAGGCATCCACGCCGCGCTCCTGCGGCAGCGGCAGCGCTTCATCCGCCGCCAGCCAATGCACCCGCACGTGGCGCAGGCTGTGGGTCAAACGCGGCTGCAGATGGGCCGGGTCGCGCTCGGCGGTATCGCCGAGGTAAGCCACCACCGCTTCGGCCGATTGCAACTCGCGCTCGACATCGGCCACCGCCTGGTGCAACAGCACCCCGGCACAGGCCAGCATCACCAGCAGAAAAAACACCGTGACGCAAAGGTTGATCCGCCACAGGGCCGACAGGTCAAGCAGGCGCATGCGCGGTTTTCCTCAGTGTGGCGAGATTGCGGCCCATCGTAAGACCGGCGCCAGCGTGGCGAATTACTACCTTGGTACCGGCCGGGCGCTACTTTCTGCATATTTCCCCGTCGTGGTGGGCTTCCTATGCTGGCGCCATCTGCCGTGGAGTCGCTTTATGCGCCAGCCTGCCCACCTTGCCCTGACCTGCCTGCTGGCCCTCGCCGCCACCCTGTCTACGGCCCTGGCGCCCGCTGCCCGGGGCCAGGCTGCCGAGCCCTTGCAGGTCCGCATCGGCTACCTGGGCTATCGCCCCGACCCTGGCCCGCTGCTGTCCAATGTCATCCCCGAGCCCAGCGATGCCGGGCTGCAAGGCGCCAGGCTGGCGATTGTCGACAGCAACAGCAGCGGCCGCTTCCTGCAGCAGCAATTCCACCTGAGCGAGGCCCGCGTCGACAGCCCCGAAGCCCTGCTGCAGGCGGCCAAGGCCCAGCATGAACAAGGCCTGCGGCTGTTCGTGGTCAATGCCCCGGCTGCCAGCCTGCGGGCCTTGTCTGGCGCATTGCCTGACAGCCTGCTGTTCAACGCCGGCAGCCCGGACGACAGCCTGCGCAGCAGCCAGTGCCTGGGCAATGTGCTGCACAGTCTGCCCGGCCGCGCCATGCTGGCCGATGCCCTGGCGCAATTCCTGGTGCTGCGCAAATGGCAGCGGGCCTTGCTGATCGTCGGCCAGACCGATGACGACCGCGCCTATGCCGCTGCCCTGCGGCGTGCCGCGAAGCGCTTCGGCCTGCAGCTGGTGGCGGAAAAACCCTGGACCTTCGACAACGACCAGCGCCGCAGCGCCCAGGCCGACATGCCGCTGTTCACGCAAACGGCCGAGTACGATGTGGTGCTGGTGGCCGACGAACGTGGCGATTTCGGCGAGTACCTGCCCTACCAGACCTGGTACCCACGCCCGGTCGCCGGGACCCAGGGCCTGACCCCCACCGGTTGGCACAAGACCGTGGAAACCTTCGGCGCGGCGCAGTTGCAAAAGCGCTTCGAGGCCCAGGCCGGGCGCTGGATGAACGACCGCGACTTCGCCGCCTGGATGGCCGTGCGCAGTGTCGCCAGCGCAGTCAGCAAACTGCGCCAGGTCGAGCCGCACGCCGTGCAGCAGCTGCTGCTCAGCGAGCAGTTGCCGCTGGACGGTTTCAAGGGCCGCAAGCTCAGCTATCGCCCATGGAACGGCGAGCTGCGCCAGCCGATCCCGCTGGTGCAGCCACGGGCGCTGGTCAGCACTTCGCCGCAGGAAGGCTTCCTGCACCCGTCCAACGAAATGGACAGCCTGGGCTACGACAAGCCCGAGGTCAGCTGTAGCTACCCCTGAGCCGATAACCACAACAAAAAAAGGATGTCGCCATGCCTCGCCGCCTGTTCCACCGGGCCCTGCTTTACCCCAGCCTGCTGTCGGGCGCCCTGGCGCTTGCCAGCGGCCAGGCCATGGCCGCCACCGCCTGGGTGTCCAACGAGAAGGACAACAGCCTCAGCCTGATCGACCTGCAAACCCTGGAAGTCACCGACACCCTGGCGGTAGGCCAGCGCCCGCGCGGCCTGCTGCTGTCCCACGACCACAAGCTGCTGTACATCTGCGCCAGCGATTCGGACCGAGTGCAGGTGATGGACGTGGCCACCCGCAAGATCATCAAGGAGCTGCCCTCCGGCAAGGACCCCGAGCAGTTCGCCCTGCACCCCAACGACCGCTGGCTGTACGTGTCCAACGAGGACGACGCGCTGGTAACCGTGATCGACACCCAGACCGACAAGGTGCTCGGGCAGATCGATGTCGGCATCGAGCCTGAAGGCATGGCGGTGAGCCCGGATGGCAAGTGGGCGGTCAACACCAGCGAAACCACCAACATGCTGCACTGGATCGACACCAGCACCCAGACCCTGGCCGAAAGCACCCCGGTCGACCAGCGGCCGCGCTTTGTCGAATTCAGCCAGGACGGCACACGCTTGTGGGCCTCGGCGGAAATCGGCGGCACCGTGACCATTCTCGACGTGGCCACGCGCCAGGTGCTGAAGACCCTCACCTTCCAGATCAAGGGCGTGCACCCGGACAAGGTCCAGCCGGTGGGGATCAAGCTCAGCGCCGATGGCAAGTACGCCTTCGTCGCCCTGGGCCCCGCCAACCATGTGGCGGTGGTCGATGCCAAGACCTTCGAGGTGCTCGACTACCTGCTGGTGGGGCGGCGGGTATGGCAACTGGCGTTCACCCCGGACCAGAGCCAGTTATTGGCCACCAACGGCGTCAGCGGCGACGTGTCGGTGATCGATGCGAAAAACCTCAAGGTGCTCAAGTCGGTGAAGGTCGGCCGCTACCCCTGGGGCGTGGTGGTGACGCCATGAATACACTGGAAGTCAGTGACGTGAGCTTTGCCTACGGCCCACGCCAGGCGCTCAGGCAGGTCGCGTTCAGCCTGGCGCCCGGGCGCTTCGCCGCGCTGCTGGGCCCCAACGGCGCCGGCAAGTCGACCTTGATCGCCCTGCTCACGCGGCTTTACGACCTGCAGCAGGGCGACATCCGCGTGTGCGGCTGTTCCTTGCGCAATGCCGCACGCCCGGCCTTGCGCCAGTTGGGCGTGGTGTTCCAGCAAAGCACCCTGGACCTGGACCTGAGTGTCGAACAGAACCTGCGCTACCACGCCTCGCTGCATGGCCTGTCGCGGCGCCAGGGCAACCTGCGGGTGGAGGCCGAACTGGCCCGCCAGGGCCTCGATGAGCGCCGCCGCGAGCCAGTCCGGGCATTGAACATCGGCCATCGACGCCGAGTCGAGATTGCCCGTGCGCTGCTGCATGAGCCGCGCCTGCTGTTGCTCGACGAAGCCAGCGTCGGCCTCGACCCGGCCAGCCGCCTGGCGCTCAACCAGCACCTGCGGCTGCTGTGCCGCGAACAACGCCTCAGCGTGTTGTGGACCACCCACCTGCTGGACGAAGTCCAACCCAGCGATGACCTGCTGATCCTGCACCAGGGGCGCCTGGTGGCCAGCGGTACGGCCGCCGCCCTGAGCCAGGCGCACGGCGGCGACCTCGACCACGCCTTTGCCCGGCTGACCAGCACGCCTTCAGGAGTGAAAGCCCAATGAACGCCTACTGGCAATGCTTCAACGGCATTCTGCTGCGCGAATGCCTGCGCTTTGTCTTGCAGCGCACGCGCTTTCTCAGCGCCCTGGTGCGCCCGCTGCTGTGGCTGCTGGTATTCGCCGCCGGGTTTCGCGCGGCCCTGGGCATTGCGATCATCGAACCCTACGACACCTATATCCCCTACGAGGTGTACATCATCCCCGGCCTGGCCTGCATGATCCTGTTGTTCAACGGCATGCAGGGCTCGCTGTCGATGGTCTATGACCGCGAGATGGGCAGCATGCGCGTGCTGCTGACCAGCCCGTTGCCACGGCCGTTCCTGCTTGGCAGCAAGCTGTTGGCCACCTCGTTGATTTCCTTGCTGCAGGTGTACGCCTTCCTGGCCATTGCCTGGCTGTACGGCGTGCAACCACCGGCCGCTGGCCTGCTGCTGGCGTTACCGGTGCTGTTGTTGGTGGCACTGATGCTCAGCGCCCTGGGGCTGTTGCTGTCGAACGCGATCCGCCAGCTGGAGAACTTTGCCGGGGTGATGAATTTCGTGATTTTTCCGCTGTTCTTCCTGTCTTCGGCGCTGTACCCGCTGTGGAAGATGCAGGAGGCCAGCCAGTGGTTGTACTGGCTATGCGCAGTCAACCCGTTCACCCATGCGGTGGAACTGGTGCGCTTTGCGCTGTACGAGCGACTGAACCTGCTGGCACTGGCGGTGTGCCTGGGCTTGACCGCGCTGTTCAGCCTGCTGGCGATCCTCACCTTCAACCCCCAGCACGCGGCCCTGCGCAAGCCACGCTGATCCACCCCGCATGGGAACGCGCTTTGGTAGGCGCGGCCTTGCGTCGCGATCGGGCTGCAGCGCAGCCCCGGCGGTATCTGCGGCGCAGCTGAAATAGTGGGGCTGCTGTGCAGCCCGATCGCGACACGAGGCCGCTCCTACACGGGTTGTGCATCCAACCGGGGATCGGCGCGACCGTCAACGCGTCAGGCCATCTACTACTTTAGTACTGCCTTTGCTATCTGATCGTCGCATTCACAATGCACCGCCGCTGGCATGTAATGGGCCTATAACAAAAAGGATAACCCCCATGCCACGTGCCCTGCCCCGGCTGCCGCGCCCCTTGCTGGTGGCCTTTTCGCTGAGTCTGTCGCTGGGCATCGCCCAGGCCGGCACGGAACCGTTGTTTTCCGCCGACGGTTATCGCACCAGCCTCTACCGCAGCCCCACCCCGCAGCAAGTCGACGGCGCCCAGGTGATCGACACCGCCACGCTGCAAGGGCTGCTGAAGCAGACCCCCGCCCCGGTCCTGATCGACGTGTATCGGCGCCAATGGCTGCAAGGCCGCTTCATCGAAGACCAACCGCACAGCAACATCCCCGGCAGCCGCTGGCTGGCCAACACCGGCGATGGCGAGCTGAGCGCGGCCTGGCAAGGCTACTTCGCCCGCCACCTGCAGGACGCCACTGCCGGGCGCAGGCAGCAACCGCTGGTGTTCTACTGCCGATCGGATTGCTGGCTGAGCTGGAACGCGGTAAAACGCGCGAAGGCCTTGGGCTATAACAACCTGTACTGGTATCGCGACGGCCTGGACGCCTGGCAGCAGGCCAATCTGCCACTCGCCCCCGCGCAACCAGAACCCTTTCCCTGAATTCGCTTGGCGAATGCGTGCCCCCGCTCCATCCCATAAAAACGAGGTGAAAAGGCCATGTACAAAATTCTGATTGCCGACGATCACCCGCTGTTTCGCGAAGCTATCCACAATGTCATCAGCGACGGGTTTCAGGGCAGCGAAGTCATGGAAACCGCCGACCTGGACAGTGCCCTGGCGCTGACCCGCGAGCACGATGACCTCGACCTGATCCTGCTCGACCTGAACATGCCTGGCATGCATGGCCTCAACGGTCTGATCACCCTGCGCAACGAGGCCCCCACCACACCGGTGGTGATCGTCTCGGCCGAGCAGGAAAAGCAGATCGTGCTGCAGGCCATCACCTACGGTGCGGTGGGGTTCATCACCAAGTCGTCGCCTCGTTCGCAGATGATCGACGCCATCGAGCAGATCCTCAACGGCAATGTCTACCTGCCGCCGGATATCATCCGCGCCCAGAAAAGCAGCACCAGCCGGCGCCTGAACGATACCCCGAGCTTCCCGCCGGAAATGCTCCAGGCGCTGACCCGCAAGCAACTGCTGGTGCTCGAACGCATGACCAAGGGCGAGTCGAACAAACAGATCGCCTACACCCTGGACATCGCCGAGACCACGGTCAAGGCCCACGTTTCGGCGATCCTGCGCAAACTCAACGTACACAACCGGGTGCAGGCCATCCTCAGCGCCGGTGATATCGACTTCGGCGATTACCTGCGCCGCTGAGCGGCGCTATGCGCGCGGCGCCGGGCAGCTGCTGGCAAGCAGGTGGCTCATCGCCGTTTTCAGCTTCATCGGCCGCACCGGCTTGTGCATCAGGGTGTGGCCGAGCTCGCGGATCTGTTGCTTGAGCTCGTTGCTGTAGTTGGCGGTGATCATCAACGCCGGTAGCGGCTGGGTGCGGCGGGCGTTGATCCGCGCCACCGCATCGACACCATTGCAGTCGTTGTCCAAGTGGTAGTCGGCAATCAGCAGGTCGGCTTCGGCGTGGTAGTTGTCCACCTGGCGCGCCAGGTCCTCTTCCGACAAGGCGGTGACCACGCGGCAGCCCCAGCCCTCCAGCAGCGTGCGCATGCCGGCGCAAATCGCGGCATCGTTATCCAGCACCCACACCCGCGCGCCGCGCAGGCGTTCCAGCATCGGTTCGCTGATCGCCAGGCTTGGCTGGGCCTTGGGCGCAGTGCTGCTCAGTGGTACCTCCACGGCAAACACCGAGCCTTTGCCCAGCCAGGAACGCACCCGGATGCGGTGGCCGAGGATCCCGGCGATCTTCTCCACGATCGCCAGGCCCAGGCCCAGGCCACGGTCCTGTTGTGGGCGCTGCACATCGCCGCGCCGAAACTCCTGGAACATTTCCTCCAGGTGTTCTTCGGCAATGCCGATGCCGCTGTCCCACACCTCGATGCGCAGGCCGCCGCGCAGGCGCCGGCAGCCCAGCACCACACGCCCACGCGGGGTATAGCGAATGGCGTTGCTGAGCAGGTTGCGCAGGATCCGCGCCAGCAGCTGGATATCACTGCGCACCACGGCCGAACAGCTCACGAAATGCAGCTCCAGCCCTTCGCTGCGGGCCACCTGGGCATACTCGGCGGCAAGGTTGTCCATCAGTTCGCCAAGGGCGAAGGGTGCGACGTCGGCCTTGATCACCCCGGCATCGAGCTTGGAAATATCCACCAGGGTACCTAGCAGGTTCTCCACATCCTCCAGCGAATTGCTGACGTTGCGTACCAGCTGGGTGCTGTCCTGCGGTTCGCGGCTTTCGAGCAGCGCACTGGTGAACAGCCGCGCCGCGTTCAACGGTTGCAGCAGGTCATGGCTGACCGCCGCGAGGAACTTGGTCTTCGACAGGTTGGCCTGTTCGGCCTCGCGCTTGGCCTCGCGCAGGCGCGCTTCGGCGCGGCTGCGCTCCTCGATCTCGCGCAACAGTTGCTCATTGAGGCTGGTCAGCTCTGCCGTGCGTTCGCGTACCCGTTGCTCGAGGTGCTGGTAGGCCTGGTGTAGCGCCTGCGCCGTGTTGCGCCGCTCGGTGATGTCACGGATCAGTACGAAGATGCCGGCGACCTCGCCATTGGCCAGGCGGTTCGGGACATAGGAACGCAGCATGTAGCGCTCCTGCCCGCTGCTGTTGGTTTCAGCGAATTCGAAGGTGACGCTTTCGCCGGCCAGCGCACGTGCCACGTAGGCTTCCAGGCGCTGGTAATGCTGTTCGCTGTGGGCCTCGCGCAGGCGCTGGCCGAGCATCACGCCGGGGGGCCAGCAGTACCATTCTTCGTAGACCTTGTTGGTGAACTCGTAGACCAGGTCGGCGTTGAGGTAGGCGATCAACGCCGGGACATTGTCGGTAATCAGGCGGATCTGGTGCTGGTGGGCAGTCTCGGCCCGCTGCCGCGCTTCGCTGAGCAGGCGGTTGACGGCCTTGAGCTCGGCCATTGCCTGGTTCAGGGCATCGGTGCGTTCGCGCACTTGCTCGGCCAGCACCACCGAGTGCTGAAACGCCGCGTAAGGGTCGTTGCCACGCGTCACACCGGACTCGACGCGCTCGATCAGGGCGCCGTTGATACGCTGCAGCTTATGGTTTTCATGTTGCAGCCGGGTGATTTCCAGCTGCAGGTCAGCGATTGACGGGAGGCCGGTTGCGGGCAATGGCGACGCCGGTGAAGGTCTGGTTGATGTGCATGCCATTGAACTGTTCTCCGTAGGTGTTGAAGCCGATCACCCGCTGCTCGCGCAGGAACGCGCCGATCGGCTCCAGGCCGTGCTGGCCTTCCAGTTCCAGCCGCCGCAGAAAGCAATCGCAACCGATGGTCAGCAACAGTGGGCCGAGACGCTGCTGCAAGCCGTCGAACAGCTGCTGCAGGTTGGGCAACAACGGCCCGGGGGTCATGGCGGTGAGCACGATGCCGTTCTCCACCGCACAGTAGAAGCTCAGGCTCTGGTCCGGGTGCACTTGCTGGATCGCCCGCACGTAGTACTGGTCGTGGATGCGTACGGCCAGCGGATGGGCGGCGAATACCTGGTAGTCGAGTTCGGCCACCGGCACGCCGATGTGCCGGGCGTACTCCTCGGCGGCCGGCTCGGCATTCAGTTCGAAGACCCGGCGCTGGGCACTGTCGGCCCCCGTGACCACCAGCTTTTCCTGCCGTGGCAGGATGTGGTGGGTGGTGAACACCTCGAAATCGAGCCAGGTATTGACCAGCACCACCACTGCCGCGCCGTTATGGAACGCGCCGCCGAAGTACACGTGGGTACGGGTCAGGTAATTGTCGTCGCCGGCCGAACCGCCAAAATGCGGAATATCCCCGAGGGCGGCGCTGAGCGCTGCGAGCACCATCTCCTCGCGGCTGGACAGGCCGTCGAGCAGGGTCAGGGCAAAGCTGTGGCCCTTGATCGGCGCCAAGGTGTTGCTGCGGCAGGTGCCGACCAGGCGCTCGACCATTTGCTGGGCATCGATCAGGCTGAAGTGCTCCATCTCGTCGATCAGCCCGGTGGCGATGGAGAAATGCCGATGATCGAAGCCCACCGCCGTGATGCAGTTACGGCCGTAGCCCAGTGGGGTGATCTCGCCGGCGCTGGTGCAACCGACCAGGCGGATGCCGCCAAAGCCCTGCTCCAGGGCCTCGCCCAGGACCTGCAGGTCGTATTCGGCGGAGCAGAAGAACAGCACGAAGCCCAGGTGCGGGTGCAGCAGCTGCGCCGCCAGCTCCTCGGCCGCCAGCCGGGCGTCGGTAGCCTGGGACATGGCGCTGACCACACCGTCGTTGTGAGCCTGCTGCATCCTGGTCTCCGGCGCGGGTTGGCTGAGCAAAGAGTGTACGAAGGCGATCACTGGCGACGAATGCTACTTGGGTAGCGGGTGGGCAGTTCCATGGATGTAAAGCACCCCGCCGTTCGGGGCCGCCTTGCCGCCCATCGCCGGCAAGCCGGCTCCCGCATCGACTGCATCGGCCGCAAGCCCTGTGCAGTAGCTGTGCGAGCTGGCTTGCCGCGATGGGCGGCGCAGCAGCCCCCGGCCACGGTGCGATGCGCACACCGCGGCTGGGGACTCGGCCATTACCAGGTCAACACCGCCCCCACCGCGAAGGTATCGGTGTCTTCGTCCTGCGCACTGGTTTCATGCCCATCGATGGAAAACTGGTTGTACTCGGCAACCAGCTTGAGGTTGTCATTGATGTCGTGGAACAGCGCGATGCCACGGGTTTCGTAATCCGCACCACTGTCGACCGCGCCGTTGCCATCGTCCTTGGTCTTGCCATAGGACAGCGCCACGCGGTTCTTGCCGAACTTGTACGAGCCCTGCAGCAGGTAGCCGTCACTGTCGACATTGCGCAGGGTCGGTTCGCCAGCGTTATTGGTGAAGAACGGGTTGATGCCCTTGGCCTGGAACCCCGAACCGGTCAGCGACAGCCCGCCCATCTTCGCCTGCACGCCATAGCCGACACCTTTGGAGGTGACCGACTGCACCGCCGGGTCGGTGTTGTCGGAGGTCTGGTAGCTGCCGTTGAGCCAACTGTAGATCTGCGCCCCGCCCAGGTCGAACTGGTAGGTGATCTCGCTTTCGGTGCGCGGGTTTTCCTGGTAGGCCTTGCCGGTCGGGCTGCTGTCGTTGGTGTCCACCGGGTCCATGATGCCGACTGCCACCCGCAGGCCGTCCATCACCGGGGTGCGGTAGGTGATCTGCGAGGTGGGGAACGGGTATGGGTAGCCGCTGCCGATGTTGCCGAACGATACCCCGCCGCCGTCCACCAGGCCCAGGGTATCGCTGACCTGGCCATAACCGGCCAGCAGTTCGTCGAGCAGGATGTTGGAGCGGGCGAACAGGCCGAAGTCCTTGCCGATCAGCACCTCGCCCCATTCCGGGTTGGCCACGGTACCGTAGAACTGGCGCACGTCGATGGCAGTGTCGGTGCCGTTGGTTTCGCTGTCGTTGATGGTCACCCAGAACGAGGCGCGCGCGCCGAGCTTGAGGTCATCCACCTGCTTGCCCATGTTGAAGCCCAGGTAGTTGGGCAGGAAGCCCATCTTCACCCGCGACTGGCGGCGGTCGTACTGCTCACCCTCGCGATCGACATCGCTGTTGACGTAGAAGGCGTTGATATAGCCGTCGGTGGAAAACGTCGTCTGGTCCTTGTCGTACAGCATGATCTCGGCCTCGGCGACACTGCTCAGGCAAAGGCTCGACAGGCTGACGGTGACAGCCGCCAGCAAACGGGGGGACAGGTTCTTATTGTTGTACATGGCGCGCTCCGAAACGGGGACGGGATGTCGGAGGCGATTATCAGAAGCGGGCAAAGGGCCAGAAACGCTGCTTTGGAGCGGGCTGGCGGGTGCTTTGGGCCGGCGTGTGGGGCGTGAGCATTCGGGCCCGCTACCGGGTTGGGCCGGGAGGCGAGACTTAGGGTTTAGGCATTAATGGCAGGCAGGTAGCGATACAAAAAGCCCGGCTTCGACCTGACGCCGTACCTGTGAGAGCGGCTTCAGCCGCGATCACCGGCACAGCCGGTGCCAGCCACCGCGTCGACCGCTTCACAAGCCGAGCGCAATCGCCTGGTTTCAGGAAACCAGCGCTTGTGAACCTAGCCGCACCGGCCTCTCATAGCGGTGCGGTTGCTGCCAGGCCAGCTGGGCCTGTACATCGACAGCCGCGTCCTTGACCTTCTGCGCCCACTGTTCATCCTGCGGGCACACCACCAGCACACGGAAACCGTGGTCGACACCTTCCAGCCGCACCCCCTCGGAATCATCCACATGCAGATCGATGTCGAAAGCCGAGGGCAGCTTCGAAGGTGCATGGCCCAGCCCGTTCCTGGCCAGGGCATGCTGGTGGCGGTCACTGTTGACCACGCCGTCGACGCGGATGCCGTAGAGCATCAGCCAACGGCGAATGTACGACGGCGTGCGCCCCGACGAGGTGTAGATCCAGATGCTGCAGCCCTGGCGGCGCAGGTCGCGGATCAGCGCGCGCGTGCCACTGCGCAGGGGTTCGCCCAACCAGCGGTGGACAAAGGCCGGCAGCTTGCTGTGTTCGGCGGCGGCGTGGTCTGCCTGGCAGGCGAGCGTGTCGTCGATGTCGAACGAAATGCGCACCTTTGGCCGGTTGAATCGGCGCTCGACGGCCTGCCAGCCACGCTGCAGCAGTGAAGCCCCGTGCATCAGCGGCACCTCTCGCAGGCAGGCACAGGCATGCCGCCCAGGAAGAACTGGCCCGGTTCAGGCGCCTTCGCTTCGAGGAAGGCGGCGTACTTCTTCTTGATCTTGGGTAATTCGTACAAGGCCTTGACACCGTGTTTGGCGGAATTGCGGATGACCGAGGATGGGTTGAAGTAGCCCTCGGCGTTGTCCAGCGACAGCACGAAGGGCGGCAGCCCGGCGCGCATCAGCAGGTAGCTGACGATCAGCGACCCGGTGCGGTTGTTGCCTTCGATGAACAGCTGCGGCTTGCTGAGGATGCGCACATAGACACCGGCGGCCCGCTTCCAGATCGAGTCACTGCGGTAGGCCCAGTACCAGTTGTACAAATCCTTGATGCCGCCTTCGACGTTGTTGAAAAAGCGCGCCTCGGTCGCGGCAAGATGCGCGGCGAACTCCAGGCGGCGGGCCGGATCGCTGCCGCACAGCACGGTGGCATTGATCTCCAGCATCAGGTTCAACTGCTGCAGGTCGAAAAGGTCGATGCCACGTGCGACATAGTCATCAACCAGGGCATAGCCCTCGACCACATTCAGCAGCACCTCGTCGGTGAACGGGTCGCGCGGTTCGGTGAATCGCTCGCTGAGTTCGGCAAAACGGGCCTGCACCTCACGCAGTGCGCGCTCTACCGCTGACAGATCAAGACGACGCTTCGCTGGCATTGGAAACCCCGGGTAACACTTCAACGGAAGACGACGCGACCAGGGCTCAACTGAACTTGCCGCTGATGTAGTCGGCGGTCAGTTGCTCGCGCGGGTTCTGGAAGATCTGCGTGGTCGGGCCCATTTCCACCAGGTAGCCGGTGCGGGTGCCCTGGGAAATGTCCACCGAAAAGAACGCGGTTTCATCAGCCACACGAATCGCCTGCTGCATGTTGTGGGTGACCAGCGCGATGGTGTAGTCCTTTTTCAGTTCCACCATCAGTTCTTCCACCCGGCGGGTGGCGATGGGGTCGAGCGCCGAACACGGCTCGTCCAGCAGCAGCACTTCCGGCTCGGTCGCGATGGCGCGGGCGATGCACAGGCGTTGCTGCTGGCCGCCGGACAGCGACAGGCCGCTGACCTTGAGCTTGTCCTTTACTTCGTCCCACAACGCAGCGCCCTGCAGGGCATGCTTGACGCGGTCGCCGATGTCGCCCTTGTAGCGGTTCAGGCGCAGGCCGAAGGCGACGTTGTCGAAGATGCTCATCGAGAACGGGTTGGGCTGCTGGAACACCATGCCGATGTAGCGGCGCACCACGACCGGGTCGACCCCCTTGCCATAGACATCCTGGCCGAGGAAATGCACGTGGCCTTCGAAGCGGAAGCCCTTGACCAGGTCGTTCATGCGGTTGAGGCTGCGCAGCACGGTACTCTTGCCGCAGCCGGACGGGCCGATGAAGCCGGTGATCTGGTTCTTGCGGATCGGTACGTGGCTGTCGCGCACGGCCATGAAATTGCCGTAGAAGATCTTGTCCAGCTTGCAGTCCATGACGATGGGGGCTTCGCTGACCACGGGAGCGGCTTTTTGCGCAGTGGATACGTTCAAGGTCGAATGCTCCCTTTCTCAGTACTTGGGCTTGCCGAAAACTCGGCTCAGAATGTTGATTACCAGCACGATCATCACCAGTACCAGCGAGGCCGCCCAGGCGAGCTCGAGCTGGTTGTCGAATGGCATGCCGGAGAAGTTGTAGATCAGCACGGCCAGCGAGGCCGTCGGGTTCATTACCGCCAGGTCGCCGTCATGCAGGATCCAGTAGTTGCTGAACAACGCGGTGAACAACAGCGGCGCCGTTTCGCCAGCGGCACGCGCCACGGCCAGCATGACGCCGGTGAGGATCGCTGGCAGGCCGGTGGGCAGGACGATTTTCCAGATCACCTGGGCCCGGGTGCAGCCCATGCCATAGGCGGCATCCTTCATGATCTTGGGCACCATCTTCATCGACTCTTCCGCAGTCAGCACGACGATGGGCAGCATCAGTACCGCCAGGGCCACGCCGCCTGCCGGCGCCGAGTAGGTCCCGGTGGTCATCACCACCAGGGCGTAGGCGAACACCCCGGCCAGGATCGATGGCAGGCCGGTGAGCATCCTGGCGGCAAAGCGCGCAGCATTGGCCAGCTTGCTGTCCGGGCCGAGTTCAGCCAGGAACACCGCGGCCAGAATACCGACCGGCACGGCGATGGCTGCAGCAATACCGACCATGACGAAGGTGCCGACCATGGCATTGCCGAAGCCCCCGCCCATCTCGAAGCCGGTGGGCGGCAGCTCGGTGAACACCTCCAGGTTGAGGCGGGCACCACCGCGGGTGATCAGCATGTACAGCACCGAAACCAGCGGCACACTGGCCACCAGCGCCGCGCACCAGGCCAGCGTGGTCAGCACCAGGCTGCGCAGGGAACGGCCTTCCAGCTTGCGCTGCAGGCTGGGCAGCGCCTTGGTCGGGGTGGTCAGGTCGGTCATCATTTGTTACCCCGCTGCGCGTAGAGCATGATCATCGAGCCGAGTACGTTCACCAGCAGGGTGATGAACATCAGTACCAGCGCGGCGTACATCAGTACCTCGACCTCGTTCGGGCCGGCCTCCGGGAAGTTCAGCGCCAGCAGCGCGGCCAGGGTATTGGCCGGGGCGAACAGGGACACGGAAATGTTGTTGGCATTGCCCACCAGCATGGCCAGGGCCATGGTTTCGCCCAGTGCCCGGCCCAGGCCGAGCACCAGCGAACCGAAGATGCCGGTGGCCGCGGACGGCACCATGACCTTGAGGATCGCCTCCCAGTGGGTGGCGCCCAGGCCGTAGGCCGCCTGCTTGGTTTTCATCGGCACGCTGGTCAGCGCATCCTGCGAAACGGCGGCGATGGTCGGCAGAATCATGATGGCCAGCACCAGCGCGGCAGGCAGGAGCCCAGGCCCGCTCAGGGAGGTGCCAAAGAACGGAATCCAGCCCAGTTCGCTGTTCAGCCAGGTGGTCAGCGGGCGGATGGCCGGGATCACCACGTAGATGCCCCACAGGCCGTAGACGACGCTGGGGATGGCGGCGAGCAACTCGACAATGGTGCGGAAGACTGCCGCCAGCTTGGCCGGCAGGAAGTCCTGGGTGAGGAAAATGGCCATGCTGACGCCGAAGAAACCGGCGATCAATAGGGCGATTAGGGCGCTGTACAGCGTGCCCCAGATTGCCGGCAGAATACCGTACTTGCCTTGGTTGACGTCCCAGACGCTGCCGAACAACACATCGAAGCCGTGCTTCTCGATGCCTGGCAGGGCCTTGCGGCCCACTTCGTAGACCAGCGCGAAGACCAGTGCCAGGACCAGCACCACACCGATGCGTGCCAGCGCACGGAAGGTGCGATCCACCAGGAAGTCTTTCGCAGACGGCGGTTGGCATGCGGAGTGGGGGTTATCCGGGATGGCGAAAGGTGAGTTCATGGGCAAGTTCCGGGACAGGGGGCAAACACCCCCGGCATGGCCACAGGACCGCACCGGGAGCGCCCGAGGGCATTACTGGATGTTGGCGGATGCTTTGCGAACCTGGTCGACCACCGATTGCGGCAGCGGGATGTAGCCCATCGAATCGGCAACCTTCTGCCCTTCGGTCAGGCTGTACTCGACCATGTCGCGCATGGCCTTGGCCTTGGCCGGGTTGCCGTTGTCCTTGCGGAAGATCATCCAGGTGTACGAGGTGATCGGGTAGGACTTGGCACCGTCCGGGTCAGGCAGCCAGGCCACCAGGTTTTCCGGCATGTTCACCGCAGCCAGCGCCTCGGCACCGCTTTCGGCGTTCGGTACCACGTATTGGCCGGCCTTGTTCTGCAGCTGGGCGAAGTCGACCTTGGCCAGCTTGGCGAAGCCGTATTCGATGTAGCCGATGGCACCTGGGGTCTGGCGCACGGTGGCGGTTACCCCGTCGTTCTTCGGCGACTTGATGAACTTGTCGCTGGCAGGCCAGTTGACGGTGTTGCCCTCGCCCAGCGCTTGCTTGAAGTCAGCGTTGATTGCCGACAGGTGCTTGGTGAAGACCGCCGTGGTACCGCTGGAGTCGGCACGCACGACCACGGTGATCGGGGTGGCTGGCAGCTTCAGGTCGGGGTTGGCCGCGACGATCTGCGGGTCGTTCCACTGGGTGATCTTGCCGAGGAAGATGTTCGAGTAGACGTCGCGCGGCAGCTTCAGCCCTTTCGGGTTGCCCGGCAGGTTGTACGCCAGGACGATTTCACCGGCGGTCATTGGCAGCAACTGCACGCCCTCGCCGACCTTGGCGATCTCTTCAGCCTTCATGGCCGAGTCGCTGGCGGCAAAATCGACAGTCTTGTTCAGAAAATCCTGAACACCCGCCCCGCTCCCCTTGGACTGGTAATCAACGGTGACGCCGTCGGTTTCCTTGCTGAAGGCCTTGAACCAGGTCAGGTAGATCGGTGCAGGGAAGCTGGCGCCAGACCCGGTCAGGCGTACGTTCTCTGCAGCGAAGGCGGCCGAAGTGGCGCAGACAGAAACGGCAACGGCAAGTGCAGCAGACTTCATCAGGCGTATCATCGAAAAGCGCTCCGTGTGATGGCCGGCACACTTTGCAGCAGCAATGTTACAGCTTTGTGACCGATGAATGGCATGCCGCGGGATAGAGCCGCCCGGCCGCGCCATCACGGCGCACCCCGGCTCTCGGAGGCGACGACGCATGTGAAAGCGTCTGGCCCAAGGTTAACGGCCTGACATGTCGATTGCATGACCCCGCGAATGGCCCTGGCGCCCGTCCGTCGCCAGCGCGGCACCCGTGCCCCGGTTACCGGCCGAACAGTGAGTGACCCACTGGAAAAGGAGATTCACCATGCAACCGACAACACTTCGATCACTGCTGCTAGCCCTGTGCCTGGGCAGCGGCGCGCCCCTGGCGCTGGCTGCCACCGACGTCATCGACCAACCCGCCCCGGGCAGCCAGCCCCACGATAATGGCCACATGAACGGCCAAGGGGGAGCGAGCGGCTCGGGCACCCCGGCGGACGGCATGGGTACGGGCGGCACGGATGACAATGGCACCGACAGCACCGGCGGCGATGGCACCACCGAGGGTTCGGGTAGCGGTAGCGGCACGGGTACCGGTTCGGGCAGTGGCAGCGGGAACGGAGGCGGCAGCAGCGGTTCGGGTGGCGCGGGTGGCGCGGGCGGCAGTGGCGCAGGCTCGGGAAGCTGAGGCACGGGTTACCTGGCGTGACGACACCTTCCGACGCTGGCTCGGCGCAGGTGCGCCTGCATAGCACCGACATCCCCGCCCGCCTCGACCGGCTACCCTGGACGCGTTTTCATACGCTGCTGGTGCTGGCGCTGGGTATCACCTGGCTGCTCGATGGCCTTGAAGTCACCTTGGCTGGTTCGCTGTCGGGCGCCTTCAAGGACAGCCCGGCCCTGGCCATGAGCACCACCGACATCGGCCTGGCCGGCGCAGCCTACGTCGCCGGCGCGGTGTCCGGCGCGTTGTGGTTCGGTTGGTTGACCGACCGCCTGGGGCGACGCAGGCTGTTCTTCATCACCTTGTGCCTGTACATCGGCGCCACGGCGGCCACGGCATTTTCCTGGAACCTGTGGAGTTTCCTGGTGTTTCGTTTCCTCACGGGCGCCGGCATCGGTGGCGAGTACACCGCGATCAACTCGACCATCCAGGAATTTACCCCGGCGCGTTACCGCGGCTGGGTCGACCTGACCATCAACGGCACCTTCTGGATCGGCGCGGCGCTGGGCGCGGTGGGTGCGGTGGTGCTGCTCGACCCGGCCGTGGCAGGTGGCGAGCTGGGCTGGCGCCTGTGCTTTGGCATTGGCGCTGGGCTCGGCCTGGTCATCCTGCTGATGCGCCTGTGGATACCGGAAAGCCCGCGCTGGCTGATGATTCACAACCAGGCGGAGGAAGCCGAACGCATCGTTGCCGGCATCGAACGCCATTACCGGCAACGCGGCATTGCCCTACCGCCGTTGCAGGGACCTGCACTGCGCTTGCGCGGGCGTGACCATACGCCGCTGCGCGAAGTCTTCCACAGCCTGTTCATCCTGCATCGGCGCCGGGCGCTGGTAGGCCTGACCTTGCTCACCGCCCAGGCCTTCTTCTATAACGCGATCTTCTTCACCTACGCGTTGGTACTCACCGACTTCTATGGCGTGCCGTCGGCACAGGTGGGCTGGTACGTGTTGCCCTTCGCCCTGGGCAACTTCTGCGGGCCATTGCTGCTCGGCCGGCTGTTCGACCTGGTAGGCCGGCGCATCATGATCAGCCTGACCTATCTGGTGTCCGGCCTGTTGTTGGCGGTCAGCGGTTACCTGTTCCAGCAACAGCTGCTCGATGTGCTGCAGCAGACCCTGGCCTGGATGGTGATTTTCTTCTTCGCCTCGGCTGCGGCCAGCTCAGCCTACCTGACGGTGGCAGAAACCTTCCCGCTGGAAATCCGCGCCCTGGCCATTGCTGTGTTCTATGCCTTTGGCACAGGCCTCGGCGGCCTCATCGGCCCCACCCTGTTCGGTGCGCTGATCGCATCGGGTGAGCGCCTGAACGTGCTGTATGGCTACCTGCTCGGCGCGGCGCTGATGGTCATCGCCGCGCTCACCCAGGCGGTGTGGGGCGTGGCAGCCGAGCGCCGCCCGCTCGAGCACGTGGCCAGGCCGCTGTCGCAGGTCAGCGACACCTGACCCAAGCCGGCCGGGCCAGGGCACCGCTCGTCCATTGCCCGGCACTCTGCGCTTGCACAGGGTTCAACCGTGCAAGCCCACAGCAGGAGAGAAGACCATGCCACGCGGCGACAAGGACAAATACACCGACAAGCAGAAGCGCAAGGCCGAACATATAGAGGAAAGCTACGAACACAAAGGCGTGCCCAAGGATGAAGCCGAAGCCCGTGCCTGGGCCACGGTCAACAAACAATCCGGTGGTGGCGAGAAGAAAGGCGGCTCCGGTAGCAAGACCTCTTCTGCCGAGAAGAAAACCGCGCGCGCGGATTCGGCCAAACGCGCCGCCCAGTCACGTCAGGGCCATTCGCGCAGCTCGGGCGCTTCACTGCAAACCCAGACCAAGCAAAGCCTGATGAAGGAAGCGCGCAGCAAGGACATCAAGGGGCGCTCCAGCATGACCAAGGCCCAGTTGGTGGAAGCGCTGCGCAAGCACGCTTGAGGCATATCGAGACAGGGGGCGGCGGCCAGCGTGCCGCCGCGCTCAACACTTGGCGCGCAAGCCGTTAGCGGCCCCAGTGTCGGCGGGCTTCAGTGGAACATCCAGCGTGGCTCAGCCCATGGCACCCAGGCCATTGCCAGCGATCGGCGTGGCATCGGCATCGGGGCAACGGTTGCGGCATTCACATTCGAATTCAGCTTGCGCACGCGTCGGCAGGTTCAGGCTCAGGCGAACCTTGTCTTGCGTGTCGTAGAGGTCGTAACCCTCCCCTAGGGCGGCGGGAAAGCCAAGCCGGCGAGGATAGGTCTCTTTCTTGATGGGCACAGCGGGAACCACAACGAAGCGCGTCTGCATGATCATCCCCCTTCGGCAACACCTTAGTATTAGTATGGCTATGTGAAAGCATCAAGCTGGCTCATGCAAAAAATTGCCAGGCGCAGTGCTGAAACCCTGTGCCGCACTCCTTTGATGTAAATCAAGCCGCCCAGCGGGGTTCGCGCGACGATGGCTGCACGCACGGCTTTGGACAAGGAGCCCCACATGAGCCCGCTGAAACACCTACTGGTAGCCACCGACCTGTCGCCCTCTGCCCGCAACGCGGCGGAGCGCGCGGCATACCTGAGCAAGGCGCACCAGGCGCCAGTGGACCTGCTGTACGTTGCCAACCCGGCCCCCTTCGAGCGCCTGAAGCAGCTGGCTGCACCGGATGACGGCCTGTTGAAGCGCGTGCTGGATACCGCTGGCGAGAAAATCCGCGCATTGGCCGCGATGCTGTTCCAGCGCTACGACATTGCTGCCGGTGTGGAAGTCGCCACTGGCTCGGTCACCGCCGAGATCACCCGCGTGGTGCAGGACAAACGCAGCGACCTGCTGGTTTGCGGAGCAAAGGGCCAAAGCCTGGCACGCCGCCTGCTGCTGGGCTCGACGGTACAGAAAATGCTCGATCGCATGCCCTGCCCCGTGCTGGTGGTCAAGCAGGCACCGCGCGATACCTATCGCACCTTGCTGGTGCCGGTGGATTTTTCCCCGGCGTCGCTGCGCAGCCTTGAACTGGCCAGAACCATCGCGCCGCAGGCCGAGATCGTTTTGCTGCATGTGTACCAGGCCCCCTTCGAAAGCAGCATGCGCTTCACCAGCATCGACCACGACACCCTCAAGCACTATCGCAATGTCATCCGCCAGGATGCCCAGCAGCAACTCGCGGCCTTGAGCGCACTTGCCGGGCTGCCCGAAGCCCGGCAGATCGTGCTGCACGGCGACCCGGCGTGGCGCATTGCCGAACAGCAACAGGCGCTGGAATGCGACCTGATCGTGGTCGGTAAACAGGGGCAAGGCGCACTGGAAGAACTGCTGATCGGCAGCGTCACCCAGCAGGTGCTGAACGAGGCCCAATGTGATGTACTGGTCGCGCCGTAACCTGCCGTGAGGTGGAGGACTGCCGTCCTCCATTACAGCGGGCGGTAGCCTGCTGCTTTATACCCCAGGCCAACAACCGGTGCTGCGCGCAAGGCGTTGCATCGATCGCATTGATGATTACTATCGAGCGACGCGCCTGTTGGCCTGGCAAAACCGCCCCGTACAATCGCTTTCAGATTCTTCCCCGCTCCTAGCGCCTGCTACAGGCGACCCTCTTCCTTCCGGAATCCAAGACCATGGAAAATTCCAGCCAGGCTCCTCGTGGCCTGCCCGAACATGCGCAACAAAGTGTCAAACAACAGTGGCTGGCGATTCTCTCGGTCGCCGTCGGCGCCTTCGCGCTGGTGACCAGCGAGTTTCTGCCGGTGGGTGTACTCAACGATGTAGCCAGCGACCTTGGCATCAGTGCCGGCCACGCCGGCCTGATGGTGACCCTGCCCGGCATCATGGCCGCCCTTGCCGCGCCGTTGCTGTCGGTGGGCATTGGCGCCCTGGACCGTCGCTACCTGCTGATCGGCCTGACGCTGATCATGATCATCGCCAACGCCGTGGTGGCCTATGCCAGCGACTTCAGCCTGCTGCTGTTCGGGCGCGTGCTACTGGGCATCAGTATCGGTGGCTTCTGGGCGACCGCCATCGCCCTCAGCGGCCGCCTGGCCCCCAAGGGCGTGGGCGTGGCCCAGGCCACCTCGATCATCATGGTCGGGGTAACCCTGGCCACCGTGCTGGGCGTGCCGGTAGGCACCTGGCTGAGTGGCCTGATGGGCTGGCGCATGACCTTCCTGATCACCGCGCTGCTGGGTGTCCCCGTGCTGCTGGCGCAGGTACTGTTGCTGCCCCGGCTCAACCCGGACAAGGCCATCCGTATCAGCGACCTGCCGGCCCTGTTCATCAACCCACTGGCGCGCGTCGGCCTGATCGCCGTCCTGCTGATCGGCCTGGCGCACTTTGCCGCGTACACCTATGTGGCGCCATTCTTCAAGCAGAGCTCCGGCTTCGATGGGCCGACCATTGGCTCGTTGCTGTTGCTGTATGGCGTGGCCGGGGTAATCGGCAATCTGTTTGCCGGTTTTGCGGCCAACCGCAGCGTGCGCCATACCCTGCTGCTGGTCGCGGTGATGATCGGCACCAGTACCGCGCTGTTTCCGCACTTCGCCACCGGCCTCAGCGGTGCCGCGATGCTGATCGGGCTGTGGGGCTTCGCCTTCGGTGCATTCCCGGCCTGCGCGAGCATTTGGATGTTCGTGGTCGCGCCGAAGGATGTCGAACGTGGCATGCCGCTGTTCGTTGCCATGTTCCAGGTGATCATTGCGCTGGGCTCGTTCTTCGGCGGGCGCATCGTCGACCAGCTGGGCAGCGCGGTGCTGTTGAGCCTGGCCACGGCGCTGGTCGGCTGTGGCTTCGCCACGGTGCTGGTGCTGGGGCGTAATGTCAGCAACAGCCTGGCGGCGCAACCCGGCTGAGGGCCATCAGCGATAGCCGTGTGCCAGGTTCCACTGCTCGAACGCCTGCGCCATCCGTTGCCGGGTCGGCAGGTCGGCGGGTAGCAAATGTTCGATTCGCAGTGACTCCACGGTAATGTCCAGTGGCATGCCGAAGGTGGTGAAGGTAGAGACGAAACTCAACTCACCATTTGCCGTGCACACACGTGTCAGCAGCATCGGGCTGGTAACCGTTGCCGGCATGGCATTACCCGGAGGCGGAAGGCTGCTCAGGCGCTTGGCAAGGGCCGGATTGCAGGCCGACTCCCGGGCCGCACGGTGCCAGGCAGCGGCACGGACCTCCTGCGCATTTGCCAAGCGGTCACCCAGGCCCCCGGGGCTGAGCAGCGTCTCCAGCAAGTTGAGGCCTGCAGCCGAATCCTGCGGTATGCCCGCCATGGCCAACAGCAGGCCGGTGCTGACATTGGCAGCTGTGATGTCCCAGTTGTTGTCGAGGACGATGGCAGGCACCGGATTGTTCGCCTGCAGGATCTGCTCGATAGCCGCGTGAACTACATCCAGGGCGGGCGATTCGAGCGGCGTTGCGGCGTAGCGAGGGGCATAGCCAGCAGCGAGAAACACTTCGTTGCAGTACTCCAGCGATGCCCCCAGGGCCGAAAGCACGGCGTGCAAGGTACCGGGGCTCGCTCTGGCGCGCCCAGTTTCGACACAGCTGAGGTGGCGTTGGGAAACGCCGGCCATGAGCGCAAGGTCCAGCTGACTGAGCCCCGCCTGACGGCGCAGGTTGCGCACATGCTGGCCCGCCGTCGTAGTTGGGGTGATGGTCTTCTGGTAGTACCGCAAGCGATCCATGCTTTACCTCCGATTAATCCTTGTGTCCTGTGTCATGACCTCACAGGTCATTGAGCGTAAAGCAGCCTGTCCGTACTGTGCCAGCAAACCCTACCAAGGACAGGACCATGGCAGTTCGCCTGTTTGCGCTGGTTTCTTTGCCGCTTTTTTCGCTGTTTCCCTATCCCACCATTGACCGGAGGCGCCAGGGATGACCAGTGCATTGACGGTCTATGCATCATGCGTGGTGGTGCTGTTCCTGAAGATGTTTGCGGTGTCCTGCTACCAGGGCCTGTTCCGGTTACGTCACAAGGCATTCACCAATGCAGAGGATGCCGCTGTGTTCAAGCGGGCAGCTCGGGGCCAGGAGCTGGCGCAAGTCATCCGAGGCAGCCGGGCATGGGCGAACGACCTGGAAAACATTCCGGCGTTCTTCGCGCTCGGTGGGCTGGCCATTGCCCTGAATGCCCCTGCACCCGTGACGGCCAGTCTGAGCATTGTGTTTACCGTCGCCAGAGTACTGCACACCCTGGCCTACCTGAAGGGCATCCAGCCTTGGCGAACGGTCTGCTACGGTGTCGGCATCTTCTGTTTGCTGGGGCTCAGCGCATCGCTCATGAAGACCCTGCTATCGCCGTGATCGAGCCGGCCAGGTGTCAACTGTTTAACGGCCTCAGCGATCAGCCATGGCGAAATGCTGCTGCAGGAAGCCACTGACCAGTGAGGCAATATGCAACTGGATCTGCGTCCGCGGGCGGGCGCTATTACCCTCTCGGCAAATAACGCCGTCCCCAGCCGCGTCCTCTTCAAGCAACGCCACCGCACCTGGTTTGCACGGCGACAGGAAGCTGAAGTGGCTGGCGTCCGCGATCTCGACATAACGGCTGGTCGCCGCAGGCAGGCGCTTGGCCAGGTCGGCAGACTCCAACTGCGCCGGGAGGTCTGCCGAAGGCGCACCCGCCGCAATCACCAGCGCCGGCACCGGCAGTGCCGCCAGGCTTTCATCGCTCAGGCCCCGTGACAAGCCAAGATCCAGGGTAACGATGGCGGTGACACGGTCGTCGCGCAGATCGCCGCCCAGGCGTGCCTGCGATACCGGGTCGCGGTCGGGATTGATCTGTTTGTAAACGCTGCAACTGGACAACTGCGGATGGGTGACGCAGTCCTGGGCAAAGCGCGTGGCATCGAACCGGGCACCGGCGATTTCCAGCGCAGTCCAGCCTCCCAGGGAATGGCCGACCACCGCGACCTGCCCTTTCGCCACCCGTCCAACCTGGCCCGCCCGGGCCATCACCGCATCAATGGCCCGGCGCAGGTCGATGGGGCGCTGCCACAACTGTGCCGCGGCCGCAGGGCCGCGATCGCGGGTGGTGGTGCCGGGGTGGTTGACCGCCGCCACGATGAAGCCTTGGTGGGCCAGTGCACTGGCCAGCCACGACTGGTTGCCCCAGTTTCCGCGAAAGCCGTGGGAAAGCACCACCAGCGGGTATGTGCCTGCAGCTGGAGGTGCGTCGTGCACGGCGAGGTCACCGATGAACACTGCGGTATCAGCGACCAGTTGGGGGGCGGCAGTGGTCGTACTCGGGTACCAGATGACCAGCTCCAACGGGCGGGTATTTTGCTCGCCCGATAATGTCGAGGCTTGGAAGCCGATGGTCTTGTAGCCAGCGAATGCCGGTAGCTGCAGGCTGATGAAGAGCAGCAGGCCGAGGACTGTTTTCATTGTTTTTGTCTTCCTTGACGGGGTTCAGTGTCGAGAGGATGCGAACCGTGCGCAGGCACCATACCAGCCATGCTGGCGGCACACCCATACATTTGCGCAGCGGGGTTGCGATGAGCGCATTCAGCCGAGCTGTGACAGACACTCTGGATACCGGGTCGTTCAGCATGGCTGTCTGTTACGAAAGGATGCGATAAATGAAATTTGCCGGAACATAGCCGTACATGGGCAACCACGGGATCGTGTTCAACGTCTCGCAGATCGCCCTTGCCGACAGTGAACGCGGGCGCTTGCGCGAGCTGCATTTCGGCGAAGCAAAGCGCGCCCATTTCCAGGTCAATGGCAAATTTGTAGAAAGGCGAAAGTAGACGCGTGTAGCCCATGCTGCAGCGCCCGCCGTCCGCACTTGACAGCGCGCCGCAATTTAATTGCAATAGCCGCCGTTTCAAGGACGATGCAAGGACCTGTCATGGCCAAGACGCCATACTCACCCCGGGGCGACTTGCTCCGCGCCCTGGTTTTCCTTCCCCTGGGCCTGTGCCTGCTCTATCTCACACTTTGGCTGGTTGACGACCGGCTGGGCTTTCTGGCTCAGGCGCAACGCGCCCAAGGCACTGTCAGCGCGCTGAACGCGGGCGGCAGCCATCCCCAGATCGACTTCACCGACGCCACCGGCAAGGTCATCAGCTACCCCGAAAGCGGTTTGATCTTCGGCTACGCGGTAGGCGACCAGGTGGGCGTGCTGTACCGCCCGGAAGCGCCCGCCGCCAGCGCGATCATCGATGACCGGGGCGCGCTATGGGGGGCGAGCCTGCTGGCCGGCCTGTTCGCTCTGGTTTTCACCTTTGGAGGCGGCTACCACTTGGCCGCGTGGATTCGCCGACGCCGAATGGCGCGGCCTGTATAAGGATGTTCAGATGCATATTCCTCTACCCGTCAGCGTCAGCGACTGGCGCTACAAGACCGCCAGCGGAGGCGGCTTGACCGTTGTCTTCGCCGCTGCTGCTGGCGGCGCGCTGACACTGACTGACCCGCAGGGGGTCGACCAACAGTTTCGCTACGGGTCGCTGGGTGTCGGTGTCGGCCTTGGCGCGCGCTTGCCGCGCTTTGGCAAGGTCAATTTGCATGTGCGTGGCAAGAGCGTCGGAGCGGCGGGCGCCAGCGAGGACTTCCCCGCCGTCGGCCGGGTGCTGGTGGCCGACTCGATCGCTGCCCGTGGCCTGGTCCGCGAGGACTTCGAAGGCCCTTGTGTGTTCATCGAAGGTGGGATCGGACTGGTGGGTGGCGCCAGCGGCTCGGCAATGCTGTTCGGCCTGGACGCCAAGCTGTTGGCGATGACGGCTGCTACGCTGACGCCGATTGGCAATCTGCTTCTGCCGCACGACAGTGCCGTGCGCCTGCTGCGCTCGGCCAAGGGCGTGATCATGTCTGCCGGACTCAACGTCGGGGTACAGGCGGGTGCTGGCGCGACGATTTCCCTTGGCGGGCTGTTCTAGGCGATTGCCGACGGACAGCTGTCCAAGCCAGCTGCCACAGGTACGGCGGCCACTGTAGAGCGGATTTATCCGCGAAGCAGGCGACACGGTGGATGGCACCGGCTTTGCCGGTGATCGCGGCTGAAGCCGCTCCTACAGGCACGCGTCAAGGGCATGCCTGTTCCCTCAGGGATCGTCCAAACCTTCAGATGTTTAACAACGCAGTTGCTCCTACAGCATTATCCCCCGCCTCCAGGACTGCGCTGTAGCTGTGGGAACCGCGCCTGCCGGCGATGGGCCGCGAAACGGCCCCGGCATTGCTTGAATCAACCGGCCAGCGCAAGCGCCCTGGGCACCCCGCCACGCGGCAAGTCTTCCAGGCCAACCACGCCCTTGGCCAAGTAGCGACTGCGCCATTTGAACACGACCGGTGCAGTGACGTTCATGCGCAAGCTGACCTCCTTCGGCGTCATGCCGCTGTCCAGCAGCAGCAGGATCGAGGCCCGGGTGACGCTCCGATAAGGCATCAACCCTGAGCGAGCGATCTTCTGCAGTTGCGCTCGGTCTTCGTCCGACAAAAGAAATTCGAGTGCCTTCCTGGCCATGCAGCCTCCTGGTTCACGTCCATAACTAGCCATGCAAAATGTTTCCTGGCAGTAAACTCAACAGCGTGCGGGCCGCCCACAGCAGGTACTGCCCGAGCAGCCCGGTAAACAACAAGCCAGCCACCAGCACTTGCAGGTACGGTTGCAGGCTTTCATGGCGCAACCGCCAGCGTTGCGCGCACAACGCCTGGATGCAGGTAGCCCCATCCAACGGACGTACTGGCAGCAGGTTGACCACGACCAGGAGCACGTTGAGCGAGGCGCTGGTGTCGAGAAACGCCAGCCAGGCGCCAGGCCCGGCAAGCGGGCGTAGCGCCAGGCAGGCCGAGGCCAGCAGCAGGTTGGCCAGCGGCCCGGCCAGCGCGGTGCATAGCAGGCCCAGACGGCTGCTGGCCAATGGCGAGCCAAACGGTACTGCCCTGCCCCAGCCAACCAATGCACCCGGCAGGTGCGCCAGCGTACTCAGGGTAAATGCCGCGCAGGGCACCAGTGCCGTACCCAGCCACGAGCAATGCCGCAGCGGATTGATCGATAGCCGTCCGTTGTCCCGCGCCAGGTGGTCACCGAACAACGTCGCCACCAGCGCATGGGCCGCTTCGTGCGCAGTCACCGCCAGCACCAGCGCCGGCCACAGCATGGCCAGGCTTTCGATCACCGCGGCCATGCTCACTCCGCCTGCCGCGACAGCGCAGCAGCCGACGGCTCGCTGACGCCCTGCCCGATCAGTGGCTCGATAGCCTTCAGGATGGGGCCGACGGCATGGCCGAAGTTGACCACGTACTGCTCACGCAAGTGGCGGATGTTGCGCGGGTAGCGGCTGTCCTCGAGCACCTGTGGCAGGTACTCGGTCAGGCGTGGAATCTGCTCCTCGCTCAGGCGCAGGCCGATGTCATCGAGCACGGTCAGTTCCCACGGATCGTACGGCAGGTCGCTGGCCTCGGTGCCTTCACGCACCGGCTCGATGCCGACGGTGATCACCGGGCGTTCGAACAGGAAGGCATAGTCGAAGATCACCCCCGAAATGTCCGAGACCATCACGTCGCTACGCGCCATGGCGCTGAACGGGGTCGAGGAGAAGTCCCATTGCAGCCGCGGGCCATTGGGGAACAACGCCTGCAACTCTTGGATCAGCTCGGGCTCGGAGACCATGCTCTGCGGATGCGGGCGGATGATCAGGTTGATGTCCTGGGCAGTCAGCGCGCTCAGCAACTTGCTGCCGTGCAGACGCAGCAGACCGTTGCGCCCCCAGGTCGGCGCCAGCAGCACGGTCCGGCCGGGGCTGACCAGTTCGGGGGTCTGGTTGCGCAACTGCTCGAGCAGATCGTCGTAGTACAGGCAGCCACCCATGATCAGGTCCTTGGCCGGTAACCCACGCAATTGCTCCAGGTAGCGCAGCGTGCGCTCCTGGTGCGGGCCGTTGATCACCACCGAGTCGAAGTAGTCGAACGAGTAAGGCCGGTTGAACGCCTTGTCGGTCGGTGCGTGGACCAGATGCATGTAGTGGCGCACCCGTTTCGAGCGCTTGAACTGCATGACGTCCAGCCCCGGGGTGGTGCAGATGCACAGGTCGGCGCGCAAGCGCGCCAGCAATGCCCAAGCCTTGTGCCCACTGCCGATGTAGCAGCCGGTTACCTCGCTCCACGCCTGCAGCCCCGGGTCTTCGCTGTCGGAACTCAGGTACAAGGTCCTGATCCTGGCCTTGGCCAGGGCTGCCAGCAGCGGCCGGAACGTGCCGTAGTACTGCCGGCCTTCGGAATAGATGACCACCGGCCAGGCTTCCTGCACGCTACGCTCGGCGGTGGCGGCAACCCCCTTGCCGCCACCGCCGAAGCGATAGTAAAGGCCCTTGACCGAATAGAACGCGGTGGTGACCACGCCGGCTATGAGCGAGAACAGCAGGCTGCCGGTGCCCGGGTCGAGGTACAGGCCGATGTAGGGAACAGTGACCGCATGGTCCAGCAACCCGGTCATTGCACCTTGCTCCAGTTACCCGGCACCGAGACGTCGTCCTTGACCTGATAGGTACTGAGGATCTTGTAGGAGTCGGCGTTCTGCCCCTGGGGCTGCCACGGGGTTTCATACAGCTGAACCGGCTCGGTGAGCGGCTGGTTGCTGATGTGCTTGCCGGTGGCACGGTCCACGCAGCCGCCGATCACTTCGCAAACGATACCGGGCACGCTGGCATTGGAGATGAATTCGCGGCTCTCCCGTGGCGCCCCGGTGGCCGCGAACGGCTTGATCATCAGCAGGTTCTGGAACTGCGAGTACAATTCCTGCCGCTCGGCATCCGCCATGTCCTTGAGCAGTGGATTGCGCGATGGCCAGCCATGGTCGGACACCAGCACGAACATGGTGTTGTCGTAGATGCCCTGCTGCTTGAACCAGTCCAGGTAACGGGTCACGCCATTCATCGCGCAGTAGAAGGTGTCATAGATTTCCACCGTGTCCTGGCTGTGCAATTGCTCCAGTTCCTGGACCGAGGTGCCCAACTGCTTGTTCGGCACGCAGCTCTCGTCGAGCTTGAGCACTGCACGGGTGATGTTGTTGGCCATGAAGGTGAAGGTCGGCCCCGGTGCGTTGGTGTCCGAAAGGCCCGGCAGCGCCAGCAGCGAGAAATAGTTCTCGAGGAACTTGTCCTCGCGCTTCCACCAGGAGAGCGAGGCGCCCTGCCAGTCGCCACCGTCGTACACCTGCCCCTTGAGGCTGTTGGGCGCCGCCTTGTACAGCGAAATCGCCAGGTACTGCTTGAGCACGCCCCAAAGGTATTCGGTGTGCTTGGTCGACATGTGCGCGTTGGTCTGCTGACGGCCGACCGTGTCGATGACGTGGATGCAGTCACCGGCGCCGCGGGCAACGAACTTGTTGCAGTCGCCACGGCGGGCGAAGCCGTACCAGAACGGATCGACGTAGCGCACCCCGTAGCCCTTGGCGGCGAAGTTGTCCGGATAGAGCATGTAGGCCTGGTCGACCTTCTCTTCCAGGCTGTTTCCCGGGTGTTTGTTGATGTTGGCGGCGGTGTAGTCGAAACCACCGAACACCGCCGGCAGGGCATTGAAGGTACGGTTGCCGGTGGACACCACGTTGGAGTACCAGGTGAAACCGCTCAGGCGCTCTGCCGCCGCCGCGTCATGCGCCAGCAGACGAGGAATGTAACCGGCCATGGAACCGTCGATCATCAGCACGACGATGTTCTTCTCGGTCTTGGAGTACGAGATGGTCTGCTTGCCATCGTTGGCCGGCAGTGGAATCGCCGCGATCTTCGACGCCAGGGTCACACCGCTGAACAGTGCGTAAGCACCGCAGATCAGCACGAACAGGGTCAGCGCCTTGCCGACCTGCTCGGCAAACCGGCGCACCAGCAGCCAGGCGGCCCACAGCGCCGCGCCGGCCACTACCACGTCGAGCAGCAGCCGTTGGCTGGAAAACGCCATGGCACGGGGCTCGGAGAACTTGAAGTTGTCGATCATCCCGGCGTCCAGCGGCAACAGGAAGCTGTAGACGCCGGCCACGATCAACAGCCACAGGCCGAGCACGCACAGCAGCTCGAGCAGCGCGCGCGGAGCGAACTTGCCGAGCAGCGCCAACAACGCCAGATAGGCGCCCAGGATCACCGCATGGGTGGTCGCGTACAGGCGCAGGTAGCCTTCGAGGCCGGTGGCGTCATCCTCGAAGCTGGTCAGCGCCAGCGGCACTGCCAGTACCAGCAACAGGTACAGAGCGAGGTACGACAGCACGAACAATTTGAGCGGTTTGTCCGCCTTGGCCGCCGCGCTGGCCGGCAGGGCAAGCGCGGGGCTGGTCGAATTAGGCATTGGAAGTCCTTCGAAGGGTCGAGCTGGAACGGGCCACTCGATACACCAGGTTCTTGATCAGAGAAAAAAGGTTGTTGCAGGTCCAGTACAGGACCAGCCCGGCGGGCGACGGATACAGCAGCACGAAGAACAGCATCGCCACGATCCAGGTCTGCAGACGTTCCTGGGAAGACAGGTCACGGCTGTAGACATGGGCCGCCATCAGGTTGATCACGGTCATGACGATGGGCAGCAGGTTGACCCCGCCAAGCAGGCCATCGGCTGCGCCGAGGTTGGCGATACCCATGAAGTGCTCGTACTGCAGCGGCGGGTAGGCACTGAGCAGGCCATAGGCTGCGATGAACACCGGCACCTGGATCAGCAGCGGTACCAGACCGCGCAAGGCGAACACTGGGTGGTAATGGTGCAGGCGGTACAGGGCGGCAATCATCATGTGCCGCTCCTGGCCGGTGAAGCAGCGCTTGAACTCCTCCAGCTTGGCCTGCATCGCCGCCCGTGCCGCACGTTCGCGGCCCTGCACCGTCTCGGCAAAGTGGTAGGCCGGCAGCAGCACCAGGTTGAACACCAGGCTCAGCATCAGGATCGCCAGGCCGAAGTCGTGGGTGCGCTGATAGCTGGTCTCCAGCACCCACTGGAAACAGTGGGCGATCGGCAGGATCAGCCAGTCGTGCAGAACAGCGAACATGCATCACCTCAGGCGTGGGCCAGCGCCGCGGCGCTGAACAGATCGTTGGCGATATCCAGGTCTTCGGCGGTGTCAACTTCGAACCACTTCTCCTGGCCGACCAGCAGCGCGTCGATGCGGTAACCACTGTCGATCAGGCTGTCCATGGCGTACTCCAGAGGTGCCTTGACGCCCTTTTCGGCTACCGTCTGGCGGATGTGGCGCTGCAGCAGCCCCGCCCCGGCATGGGTCATCGCGGTAATGTTCACGGTCTTGTACGAGGCCTGCAGAGGGAACCCGGCATCGCGCACGGACTCATGCTTCCAGGCACTCACCCGGCCACCCTCGACCAGCGCGAAAGTACCGCTCAGCTCGCTCGACCACGGTGCCAGCACGGTGGCGAAGGCTTCCTCGTCGAGCCCTTGCAGCGAAGCCAGGGCACGGGTGACCAGCGCATCCTCCACCACCACATCGCCCTCGAACACCACCACATCGTGGCCCTCCGGCACCGCTTCGAGGCACAGGCTCAACGAGTGCACCGAACCTGAACGGGCATAGATCGGGTTGGTCACGAAGATGCTGTTGAGCTGTGGGTGGTTGCTGCGGATGTAGCTTTCGAGCACATCGCTGAGGTAGCCGACACCGACGATGACGTTGCTGACCTGGTGCGCCTGCAACTGCTCCAGCAGGCGGCTGATGATGGTCTTGCCGGCCACCTCGACCAGGCACTTGTTCTTCGCCAGGGTCTGGTCTTCCAGGCGCGAGCCAAGGCCAGCCGCCAGGATGATCACCGAAACAGGGGTTTCCTTACTCATTAGCCGATGCTCCTCAATTGAACCGGGCGAAGAATTCACGTAGACGTTGCATACCCGTGGCCACATCAGCGTCGCTCACGGCGTAGGAAATGCGGATACCGCTCGGGTCGCCGAAGCCGGCGCCAGACACCACTGCCACCTTGGCCTCGGCGAGGATCAGCTCGACCAGTTCGTCGGTGCTGCGCACCTGTTTGTCGCCATAACTCCGGCCAATGAACCACTGGATATCGGCGAACACATAGAACGCCCCCATCGCCGGCGCTACACGCAGGTGCTCGATACCGGCCAAGGCCTCGTGGATGACCTGCAGGCGCGCGTCAAGAATCGCATTGGCGGTGGCAATGAAGTCTGCCGAGTCGTCGAGTGCCCGGGACACCGCCACCTGTGCCACCACGTTGGGGTTCGAGGTGGTGTGGCCCTGGAGGTTTTCCATGGCCTTGATCACCGGCTCCGGTGCACTGACGTAGCCCAGCCGCCAGCCGGTCAGCGCCATGCTCTTGGAGAACGAATTGACGATGACCGTGCGTTCCTTCAGCTCGGGCATCAGCGTGACGATGCTGTGATGCTCGCCGCCGTTGCGGATCAGCCGTGAATAGCATTCGTCGAAGATGATCCAGAGGTCGTGCTGGATGGCCAGTTCACCGATGCGTCGCAGGGCTTCGCTGTCGTAGACCGCGCCAGTCGGATTGTTCGGCGTGTTGATCAGAATCGCCCGGGTCTGTGGGGTGATGGCGGCAGCGACACGCTCGGCAGTCAGCTGGTAGCCCTCCGGCCGAGTGTCGACCAGCACCGGCTTGCCACCCGCCAGCTCGATCTGGGTCGGGAAGGTTACCCAGTAAGGGATCGGAATGATCACCTCGTCGCCCGGGTTGATCAGCACCATCGCCGCATTGTAGAGCGCCTGCTTGGCGCCTGCGGTCATCCCGACCTCGTTCCAGGCGTAAGCCACGCCCAGTTGCTCGCTGACATGCGCGGCCAGCTGTTGGCGGATCTTCTTCTCGCCGAGGGCGGGCGTGTAGGTGTTGCATTTACCCTTGATCGCCTCGATGGCCGCCTGCTTGAGGCTATCGAGGGTATCGAAGTCGAGTTCGCCAGCGGCAAAGTTGATCACCGACTCGCCACGCTCCTTGAGTTCGTTGGCGATGCCGCGCATGCGCGAAGTGCTCGGCGCAACGACCAGGTCATTGCGCAAGGCCAGAGTTGGACTGGTCATTATTTGGTACCCGGAATGAGTTCGAGGATTTCCTTGATCGACAGGCAGCGAGGCTCGACTTCAAGCGTACGCCCGGACAACAGAATATTGTCGGCCACCTGTTTCATGGCCATATAGGCAGAGCGCAACATATGATTGGCATAAATGACGATATTGAACCCTTCTGCTTCGAGCGCCTCGAACGGAATACTCGAATAACTGGTCGGCACACACACCAGCGGTACAGTTGGGTGACGCTCGCGGAACGTCCGGGCAAAGGCAAAGATTTCGTCCGGCGTTTCCTGGCGGCTATGAATCATTATCCCATCGGCACCCGCTGCGACATAGGCATCGGCGCGGGTCAGTGCATCGTCAAGACCGGCATCGAGGATAAGGCTTTCAATGCGCGCAATGATCATGAAGTCACTGGAAATTTGCGCACGCTTGCCCATGCGAATCTTGTTGCAGAAGTCTTCGATAGTTTCCTGCTGCTGGAAGACTTCATTACCAAACAACGAGTTCTTCTTCAGGCCGGTCTTGTCTTCGATGATGACCGCCGACACCCCGAGGCGTTCGAGCGAACGGACGTCAAACGCAAAGTGTTCGGGCTTGCCACCGGTGTCGCCATCCATGATCAGCGGCTTGCTGGTAACTTCGAAGATATCATTGACATTGGCCAGCCGGTCCTTGATCGCCAGCACTTCGATATCCGGCTTGCCACGCGCGGTAGAGTCGGTCAACGAGCTGGACCAGAAACCGTCATACACCCGCAGTTGGCCATCGACCGTTTGCGAGGCATGTTCGGCAAGAATCGCGGATATCGGGTTATGGGCCTCGAGAAAACGCAGGCAACGTTTATCGCTCAGTAAGTTCCTGAGTGAGGCTGCGCGGCGATCTGCAGAAATAAACTTGAAGGCTGCTTGAGTGCTCATTATTTTCCCCCGGCAAAAGTTGGCCATTACACCGAACATGAACATTCGGTGCCCCTATGTATTGACCTCTATTGTTATCGCGCAGCAGACGACACACCCGACAAGTCGGGAAGTCCTGTTCGTCAACTGCGATGTCCACCAGGCACAGCTGGCGGCCACCTTAAAAAAGCATAGCCACAGGGCAAAAGCAACAAATTATTACAGCCTTATTAACAGGCGATGAATCAGCGGAAACAAACTATGCGCCACCCCACGCACGATTCGTTTACTTATTATTGTGCAGGCGAAGATACCGATTTCATCGGCCAGGCCCAATGTTCATTAGGTTTTCCCGTTATTGTTCAGGCCCACACGCCGCGAATATGAATTAACGCACTTCCCCTCCGGCAACTTGTTGATCCGCCGCTGGCGGCTGGACCATTGGCTGGCGCACGGCGGGCCGCCAGGCGCAGGCCAAGGCACTGATCGCCAAGGCCAGCGCAGCCAACGCGTACACCCACACCGGCGCCATCAAGGGCAGTACCACCGCTGCCAACATAGGCCCGATGCCGGCCCCGATATCGCGCCACACCGCATTCGCCGCCAACGCCCGGACACGCTGCTGGCCGGGATTACGCTCGGCAACTATTGGCCCCACCAGTGGCAACTGCAACGCACGCAGCACCAACACCAGGCCACCCCCCGCGACCAGCCAGTGGCAACCGAATGCCACCAGCGCTGCGGCGGTGAGTAGCGCTAACCCGACCAGCATGCGCGTCGCTCCCCAGCGCTGCGCGAGCCGGCCGCCCAGCGGGCTGAACAGCAGCTCCGACAGGTAGCGAACCGCCAGCAACCCGCCTGCGACCAGCACCGCGTCCGCCGCCAGCAGCTGCTGCGCCAACAGCGAGAGGCCGATGATGAACAGGCCATCGAGGGTCAACCCCTCGGTGAATGACCACATTGCCACGCTGTCCGGCCGCCGCAAGCGGCGCTGCGCCTCAGGCAATGGATGCGCCGCAGCGGGCAGTCCCCTGGCCAGCCATGCCCCAAGCAGCGAACTGGCCACCATCGCCAGGAAGATCAACCGGGGTCCGTGCTCCAGGCTCAGCAGTGCCCCCAGCGGCAACGCCAGCATCGGGCCAACGGCAACCAGCGCGCGCGAACGCCCACTGCGGCGCGCGGCGCCCGCGGCCTGTGCAGTCGCCATGACCTGGGTCGACAGGTTCAGCGCAGCATAGGCCAGCCCCCAGAGCAGGCGTAGCAGCAGCAACGCCCAGAACCCGGAAAGCGTCGCATAGCCCAATGCACACAGGGCGGCGCAGCCGGCCGCCAGCATCGAACTGGGGCGATCCCCCCAACGGGCATAGCCTTTCATCACGTAGTGGTAGCCGAAGATTCGCACCAGCCGGTTGGCCGCCAGCAAGATCCCGGCTTCACCCAAGGTAATGCCGAACGCCTGGTACTGCATCGGCAGCAACAGGTAGAGCAGGACGTCGCCGGGCAGGCACAAGCTGAGGATCAACGCTGCGCGCAGCGAAGCCCGATCAGCTGAGCAGATGGTGGTGGCACCCATGGACGACGACCAGAAGACAAGTGGAGCGGCGTTCAGAGTGGCGCGAAGCAGCGCCGCTGACAAACGCTTTAATTGTGCGTCTGATGTCAGTAAATTAGACACATGATCAGCGACCTCCCCCCCTTGAACGCGGTCCGGGCCTTTGCCTCTGCCGCGCGTCACCAAAGCTTCAGCCGTGCTGCCGAAGAGCTGCATGTCACCCACAGCGCCGTCAGCCGCCATATCCGCCTGCTTGAAGAGCACTTGGGCGTACTGCTGTTCGAACGGCGGAACCGCCAGTCGGTACTCACCCCGACCGGCCAGGCCTACTACCAGCAGATCAGCCTGGGCCTGGCGCAAATCGCCAACGCCACCCAGGCCCTGACTGGCAATAGCGCAGCGCGCAAGGTGATCATCAATGTGCGCCCGTCCTTTGCCGTGCGCTGGCTGATCCCACGGTTGCCCGATTTCATGGCGCAGTTTCCGGAGATCAAACCGGAGGTGGTGACCAGCACCCTGGCCCCGGACCCATCGCGTGAAGCTTTCGATGTGGTGGTGCGCCGTGGCAGCTCGGGCTGGGCGGCCGAGCTGGAACCGAACGTGCTGCTCGAAGACGACCTGCTGCTGGTCGCGGCCCCTTCCCTGCTGCAGGCGATACCGATTCAGGCGCCAGCGGATGTGCTGCGCCATACCCTGCTCTCAGGCAGGACGCGCAGTGCTGATTGGCAGGCCTGGTGCAAGCTGGCCGGGGTCAGCCAGGCAAGGCAGCAGCCGGCGCTGCAGTTCGATCACATGCACCTGGTGCTGCAAGCGGCCGTCGACGGCCTTGGCGTGGCACTGTGCCCGGCCTCGCTGCTGGGCAAGGACCTGGCTACCGGCCGCCTGTACAACCCCCTGCCCCATCTGCGCCTGCCGCTGACTCGCTATTACTATGGCGTGTCGCAGGATGCGGTGGCCGAAACCCAGGTGTTCATCGACTGGATGTTCTCCCGGTTCCAACACGACAATGGTGCGCCCGTCTGATTAACCAAGGGTCTGGCGCCTGAAGTTGACGGCGCATCAGCAAAGTGACTGTAGCAAAATAAAAGAGTCACGCTCGGCGTGACTCTCTTATTTCAGCGGACTGCGTGTTTAAAGTGACTGCAGAGAAATACTGGCATTGGTCGAGTCTTGCGGACTGTCAGCGTCCATCCAGACCCACTGAGTACCGTCGCCTTGCAAGTTGTTACTGATACTTTGAATCTGCGTCGCCACAATGTTGACCGCACCGGGTTGCGAAGCGGTTGGGCCGATATTGGTGACTTGCCCTGCCAGCAAACCGTTGGACGTTTCATTCACAACAAACACCGTCGCAGCCGCTTCGCGGAACTGGCACGAAATAAACTGGGTGATCTTGCTGACGATGGTCAGGTTCATCCATTTTGACGGCGGCACCGCATAATAGCGACTGTATTTGTTGAACGGATATTGTTCGCCGTTGGCCTGCAACGGGTTATTGTTAAGCCCGCTGGTGTTGGTCGGCATGCTGGTACTGCCCAACCACAGTTCGACCTGGGCCATGCCACTGTTGCTGGGTAACGAGACCGAAATGGTCTGGGTGTCGGTCCCCGAAACGAAGCCCATCGAGGCCAACCCTGCATTAGCCGTGGTGCCTGGCACGGTAATGCGTGCCGGAGGCTGGCTATTGCTCCATACCACACTGACGGTGGCATTGTTGTCACTCCCCGCCGAGTTATAGAGGAAAATCCCGTATATCTGACCCGGGCGTAACGTGGTGCAGGTGGCGGTATTCCCCTGGATTCAAAGTGATCCGTTGGCCACCATTCCAGTTGATTTGTGATGCGGCGATAGCGAAGCTTTCCATTTGCATAGTCCTTTAATAGATCCGTCATGATTGGCGCGCGTACATCCCTAATATCCGTTGCGCGATTACGAGCTTAGCCACCTGGAAAAAAATGGCTATCATGTGATTAGAATCATTGGCGATTAGTGAAAAATGGCTAAAAGCCATTTATCTTTATTCATTAAACGGTCGCTCTTTCCATGCAAATGGATAGTGCCACAATACCGATAATGACAAATGGATGCCTGCTACTTTTCGGATGCTACTGCCAGCGCTGCGGCTAGGCGACCAATGGTGCGCCGTGGCGTTTCCCACCATTGGGAATATGCGGGTTGTGAGTGCGGCCTTGTTGCGAAGGGGCTGCGCAGCAGCCCCGGTAGTTTTCAGGCCAAGTCTGTAACGCGGCCCATGCCTAGGCTCTGTGTGAAAAGCCTTGATACTCGGTGATGCTGCGTTGAAAACAGCCTCGGAATGCTCATTTACAACCCGTAAACTCCGCTTCCTCGGCTGTTTTCGCCTTGCCTGACCTTCGTCTCAAGACTTTTCACACAGACCCTAGTTCGCGGGCAACAGGATGACGAAGTTCTTTTTCATGTCTTCCAGCACGGTCCACTTGCCCTTGGCGCCCGGTTCGATAATGAACGTGTCGCCAGCGGCCAGTGCGATGGGCTCGCAACCCTCAAGCTCGATGACGCAGCGTCCACTCAGGACATGGCAGAACTCCCACACTTTGTAGTCGATGCGCCACGCGCCGGTGCTGGCTTCCCACTCTCCGGAAATGCGCCCTTGCTGTTCATCGTGATAGTACTTTGACGTCAGCGTATGAGGGCTGCCCTCCACGATCTCTTCAAAAAACGGAAGGTCGCGCAGCGGTTGGATATCCAGTTCGCGGAACACGGTCAGTTTCTGGGTCATGGTGTTTTCTCGAGCAGGTTGTGGATAGGGCGATACATCAAATAGGCTTCACCGGACACGCCCAGCATCGGGTGCGGAACGATCTGGCAGGTTTTAACAATGTGAAAACCGTGACGTTCGTAGAAGCGGCGTGCACCGTGGTTTTCTGCGTAATCGATCAGGCATAGCCCATCCAGGCCAGCGTCCTCGGCGCGCTGCTGGGCGTGGCGAAGAAACTCGGCGCCCAGCCCCTGGCTGCGCCAGGCCTCATCCAGGGCCAGGCTGGATATGTACAAGGTGTCCGGTATTTCCATGTCGGCATAAGGCGCCAGGACCGGGTCTGTCTCGACAGGCCTGTCAGGGGTCTCGCGCAAGGCGTAGCTATGCATCATGCCGATGACGCGTCCGTCGGAAGTGGCCATCAGGCAGTTCTTGTAAGAAAAATCGCCCTGTTCCCTGGCATAGCGAGATGCACCGACACTCAGCAATGCTTCTCCGGGTGCGGCAAGCTTGCTCCATATGTAATCGGCCATGCCCTCCGATGTCAGTTGAAAGAAGCGCGCAATATCGCGCGCGTCCGAGGCTTGAGCGGGTCTGAAGTCGATAGGCACGTACGGTGCTCCCACGGGTTCGGGTGATTGGTTTTCAAGGATTACGCCTTTGACAGGGGGCAGCGTAGGCGGGTTGAACAGCTGCCATCATGCTCTGGGCGAACACCGTCAGCACGGCGTGCGACGTTGCCCCAAGCTCAAGGGCACGTGGCCGCCTGATGGCTCAGGGCTGGGGAATCGATCGTGCAGTTGTAGGCGGTGGGCCGCTGTACAGGCGCGGGTCCAATGGTCGCCATGAGGGCCGGCGCGCACCAACTCGGGTCAAAACCTGCAGCCAGGCGCAGAACGCGCCTTTTTGATGCATGCCCGCCAGCAGCCCTGCCCACAGCCCGGTCTCCGGCGTGCGCTGCGCAACCCTAACCAGCACAAAAAATTCCCTTGATTCAAAGGGTTGCCGCTTATTTACCAGCGCCACCGCGCTGTGCCGGGCTTTCGGCACCTTCATTGCAAAGGCTTGTTGCAGGCAAGCCGCACTTGCTCGAACGAACCAGAGGCTCACCACAGACACAGGACCCACCTACCCCCGCAAGGCTGCACCGAGAAATTTGTAGATGACCGCAATGAAGCTGCCGGCAACGGCGGCAAGGAGTGGGTATGTCCCGGGCGTTTTTCAATGAAATGTACGAAACGAACGGCAGTTGCCGCCCGCATTACCAGGAGTTCGCCCGCTGGTTGGCCAACACCCCGCAGGAGTTGCTGGAGCAACGGCGACGCGAAGCCGACCTGCTGTTCCACCGCGCCGGTATCACCTTCACCTTGTACGGTGACGAACAGGACACCGAGCGCCTGATCCCCTTCGACATCATCCCGCGCAGCATTCGCGCCAGCGAATGGCGCATGGTCGAGCGCGGCTGTATCCAGCGCGTGCAGGCCCTGAACCTGTTCCTGGAGGATATCTACCACGACCAGCGCATCCTCAAGGCCGGTATCATCCCGCCCGAGCAAGTGCTGGCCAACGAGGGCTACCAGATCGCCATGCAGGGCCTCGGGCTGCACCGTGGCCTGTATGCCCATATCGCCGGCGTCGACCTGGTCCGCGATGGCGATGGCAGCTACTTCGTGCTGGAAGACAACCTGCGCACCCCCAGCGGGGTCAGCTACATGCTCGAAGACCGCAAGATGATGATGCGGCTGTTCCCCGAGCTGTTCGCCGCCCAGCGTATCGCCCCGATCGACCACTACCCCAACCTGCTGCTGGACACGCTCAAGAGCGCCAGCCCGCTGGACAACCCGACCGCCGTGCTGCTGACCCCTGGCCGCTTCAACAGCGCCTATTTCGAACATGCCTTCCTGGCGCGGGAAATGGGCATCGAGCTGGTCGAGGGCGCCGACCTGTTCATCCGCGACGAGCATGTCTACATGCGTACCACCGCCGGCCCGCAGCAGGTCGACGTGATCTACCGTCGCCTGGACGACGATTACCTCGACCCACTGTCGTTCAACCCTGACTCGATGCTGGGCGTGCCGGGGCTGATCTCGGTGTACCGCGCCGGCAACGTGGTGCTGGCCAACGCGGTCGGCACCGGGGTGGCCGACGACAAGTCGATCTACCCCTACGTTGCCGACATGATCCGCTTCTACCTGAGCGAAGAGCCGATACTGAACAACGTCCCCACCTGGCAGTGCCGCCGGCCGGCCGACCTGTCGCATGTCCTGGCCCACCTGCCCGAGCTGGTGGTCAAGGAAACCCAGGGCTCCGGTGGCTACGGCATGCTGGTCGGGCCGGCATCGACCAGCGCCCAGATCGAGGCGTTCCGTGCCCGCATCAAGGCCCGCCCGCACGCTTATATCGCCCAGCCCACGCTGTGCCTGTCCACCTGCCCGACCTTCGTCGACAGCGGCATCGCGCCGCGCCATATCGACCTGCGTCCGTTCGTGCTGTCCGGCAGTGAAACCCGCCTGGTGCCAGGCGGCCTGACCCGCGTGGCGTTGCAGGAAGGCTCGCTGGTGGTCAACTCGTCACAGGGTGGCGGGACCAAGGACACCTGGGTGGTGGAGGACTGAACCATGCTTTCGAGAACCGCTTCCGACCTGTACTGGATGTCCCGCTACCTGGAGCGCGCGGAAAACCTGGCGCGCATGCTCGAGGTCAGTTATTCGCTGTCACTCATGCCCCAGGCCGGGCGCAGTGACGGCCATGCCGAGCTGGCCATGTCGTTGCTGGCGTCGGGTACGCTGGACGACTACCGCCGCCGCCACGGCGAGCTCGACAGCGAGCGCATGCTGCACTTCTTCGCCCTCGACGCGACCAACCCCAGCAGCATCTATTGCTGCCTGCAGGCGGCCAGGACCAACGCCCACGCGGTACGTGGCCGGATCACCGCCGACATGTGGGAGAACATCAACGCGACCTGGATCGAGATGCGCAACATTGCCGGCAATGGCCTTGGCCGTTATGGCATCAGCCAGTTCTGCGACTGGGTCAAGGAACGCTCGCACCTGTTCCGTGGGGCAACCTCAGGCACCATCATGCGCAACGATGCCTACAGCTTCATCCGCCTTGGGACGTTCCTGGAGCGGGCGGACAACACCCTGCGCCTGCTCGATGCCCGCTACGAAATGTTTGGCGAGGCCTCCGAAGAGGTCAGCGACGACTCGGCCCGTGGCTACTACCAGTGGAGTGCCCTGCTGCGCGCACTGACCTCCTACGAAGCCTTCAACGAGTTGTACCGGGCCGCGCCCAGCGCCCGGCCGGTGTCCGAACTGCTGTTGCTGCGGGTGGACGTGCCCCGCTCGCTGCACGCCTGCATCGAGGAACTGGACCAGATCCTTGCCAGCCTGCCCGGCAGCAACCGCCGCGCCGCCCAGCGCATGGCCGCCGAGCTCAATGCGCGCCTGCGCTACACCGCCATCGACGAAATCCTCGAGGCCGGCCTGCACCCGTGGCTGAGCGACTTCATCGGGCGCATCAACCAATTGGGCCAGGCGGTCTACCACTCCTATCTGGAGGTCGTATGAAACTGTCCATTCGCCACGACACCACCTACAGCTATGCCAGCGACGTGTGCAACAGCATTCAGTTCCTGCGCTTGACGCCGCGCAGCAGCGAGCGCCAGCGCATCGACGCCTGGCAGTTGGACCTGCCCTGCGAAGTCAAAGGCCAGATCGACCCGTATGGCAACATCCTGCACGTATTGACCCTGGACAAACCCCACGGCCACCTGGCCCTGACCGCCAGCGGCCAGGTGGAGATCGACCCGGAACGCGAGCAAGAGGCCGGCGAGCAGTCGCCATTGCCGTTCTTGCGCGGCAGCCACCTGACCCAGGCCGATGACGCGCTCAAGGCCTTCGCCAACCGCCACTGCGGCGAGCACCGCGACCGCGCGGCGCTGATCGGGTTGATGCACGGGCTGGCCGAGCACATGCCCTACAGCCCGGGCACGACGTCGGTGGGCACCACCGCCATCGAAGCGTTCAGCGGCGCTGCCGGGGTCTGCCAGGACCACACCCACGCCTTCCTCGCCTGCGCACGCAGCCTGGGGATACCGGCACGCTACGTCTCCGGTTACCTGTGCACCGAGGACGAGCAGCACCTGGCCAGCCATGCCTGGGCCGAAGCCTGGGTCGACGGCGCCTGGTACAGCTTCGACATCACCAACCGCCTGACCCGGCCAGAGCGTCACCTGAAGCTGGCCGTGGGCCTGGACTACCTCGATGCCTGCCCGGTCAGGGGTGTGCGCCGTGGCGGCGGTGCCGAATCGCTGCAGGCCAGCGTTCATGTGCATCGCCAGTGACAGGCGCTGCCCCATCATGGAAACCACAAGGGAAACAGCATGACCTACTGTGTCGCCATGCACCTGGCGGACGGGCTCGTCTTCATCAGCGATTCACGTACCAATGCGGGCATCGACCAGATCGCCAGCTTTGCCAAGCTGTTCGTGTTCGGCGTGCCGGGCGAACGCCTGATCGTCCTGCAGACCGCCGGCAACCTGGCAACCTCGCAGTCGGTGGTGAACCTGCTGCGGCAGCGCACCCGCGGGCCAGGCACTCACCTGCTGAACGTGGCCACGCTGTACGATGCAACGGTACTGGTAGCCGACACCCTGCGCGAAGTGGTCAGCCGCGATCGCAGCAAGTTGTCGGCCGGCATCGACCTGAGCAGTTCGTTCATCGTCGGTGGCCAGATTGCCGGCGATCCGATGGCCATCTACAACGTCTACGCACAGGGCAATTTCTTCCAGGCCACGGCGGACACGCCGTTCCTGCAACTGGGCGAAAGCAAGTACGGCCGGCCGATTCTGGACCGCAACCTGGGCTATCACACGCCGCTCGATGAAGCCTTGCGCTGCGGCCTGATCTCGTTCGACTCGACCATTCGCAGCAACCTTTCGGTGGGCATGCCGCTGGACCTGCTGGTGTATCACAAGGACAGCCTGGAAGCGCCGGAACGGCAACGGATTACCAGCGACGATGCCTATTACCAACAGATCCGCAGGCAGTGGAGCGACGGCTTGAAACGGCTGTTGGCCGAACTGCCCGCGCCGCCCTATGGCTGAATCGATACGGTGCTAATTTCCAGGCTGGCGCAGTTCACCCTGTGGGAGCGGGCGTGCCCGCGAATGCGTCAGCTCAGGCAACATCGTTGTCCCTGCTGGCCTCTTCGCGGGCACGCCCGCTCCCACAGGAGAGATGCGGTGATTCAGATCAAGGTTTCGATCCGCAGCGTATTAGTCGACCCCGGCTTGCCGAACGGCACACCGGCGGTGATCGCGGCTGACGCCGCTCAGGGCCTATGCCAAGGGAATGCTCAGGCGATCGATTACCGCGCGGGTTTCCGGGCGCACCCCGCGCCACCAGGCAAAGGCCTCCGCCGCCTGCTCCACCAGCATGCCGACACCGTCGGCCAGGCGCGCCACACCTTGCCCCTGGGCCATGCGCAGGAACGGCGTCAGGCCTTTGCCATAGGCCAGCTCGTACGCCAGCCGTGTCTGGCCGAGCACATCGTCCGGTAGCGGTGGCAGCTCACCAGTGAGGCTCGCGGAAGTGGCGTTTACCACGATGTCGAACGCCTGCCCCTGCAGCTCCTCATAACGGCTTATGCGCAGGCGCGGGTGATCCAGCTCGTTGCGCAAGGTCAGTGCCTTGGCCATGTCGCGGTTGGCCAGCACCAACTCGCGCGGCCCGGCCTGCAGGAACGGCAGCAACGCCCCGCGCACCGCGCCACCGGCGCCGAGCAGCAGCACCCGGCGATTGGCCAACGGCTCACCCAGGTTTTCTTCGATATCGCGCAACAAGCCGATGCCATCGAAGTTCTCGGCGTAGATCCGGCCATCCTCGAACTTCAGCGCATTGGCCGCGCGCGCCAGCTGTGCGCGCTCGCTGCGTTGGTCGGCCAGCTCGAACGCACGCAGCTTGAACGGCGCAGTGATATTCATGCCCAAGCCGCCCTCACTGCGGAACTGCAGCACCTGGGCCTCGAAACCCGCAAGCTCGCCCTCGATGGCGCCGTACGCCAGGGACTGGCTGGTGGCCTCGGCAAACAGACCATGGATCAAAGGCGACTTGGTGTGGTTGATCGGCCGGCCGATCACTGCATAGCGGTCGTTCATGGTGCATCTCCGTGGGTGAACAGCACACCGTCTGCCTGCATGGCGGTGATTTCTGCAGGGCTGAAGCCTAGCCCGGCGGCTACTTGGGCATTGTGCTGGCCCAGGTCCGGGGCCACCTGGCGGATCGTGGTATCGCAGTCGGAAAAGCGGAACGGCAGGTTCGGCAGGCGCAAGGTGCCGTAGCGCGGGTGCTGCTGCTCAAGCAGCATGCCACGCGCCTGGATCTGCGGGTCGGCCACCACTTCGTCGATGCGCTGCACCTTGGCGCTGGGGATGTCGACCGCATCGAGCAACTGCAGGATATCCGCGACGCGACGTGCACCGACCCAGTCACGGACCACGGCGAGGATCGCCTGGCGGTGGCTGTTGCGACCGTTCAGGCTGTGGTAGCGGCTATCGCTGCCGAACCCGGGCGGGCCACCGTTGGCTTCGAGCATCGCGGCAAAACGCTTCCAGGCATCGTCGACCTGGGCGGCGATCACCAGGTCGCCATCGGCGGCGCGAAACACGCCGTACAGAGTGGAGGTCGGCATGTCATGGCCAGTCTGTTCGGGCAGCACGCTGCCGTCGGACAACGTGTAGCACTGCACTGCGTATTCATGCATCGACACCAGCGTGTCGTACAGGGCCATGTCGATGTGCTGGCCACGGCCACTGGTCACCCGGCCCAGCAGCGCCGCATTGATCGCCGCCACGGCATGAATGCCGGTGTACATGTCGCCCAGGGAAATGCGCAGCAACGGTGGCGCCTCGCCCGGCACGCCGACCATCTGCATGATCCCGCTCTTGGCCTCGGCGATCAGGCCGAAGCCGGCGCGGTGGGCATCCGGCCCGGTGTGGCCGTAGGCGGAGATCGAGCAGTACACCAGGCGCTGGTTGCGCGCCGCCAGCTCGGCATAGCCCAGGCCGAGTTTGTCCAGGGCACCGGGGCGGTAGTTTTCGATGAACACATCGGCCGAGTCGGTCAGGCGCTGCATGAACGCCTTGCCGCGTGGGTCCTTCATGTTCACGCTGACGCCCTGCTTGCCCATGTTCAGCTGCAGGAAGTAACCGCTCTGCTGATCGTCCAGGGTGAACGCGTGCTGGCGGCCGGCATCGCCGCTGCCAGGCCGCTCGACCTTGATCACCTCGGCCCCCAGCGCGGCCAGGCAGCGGCCCACGTAGGGCCCGGCGAGGAAGTGGCTGTAGTCGATGACGCGGATACCCGCCAATGGCAGTGCCTGGCTCATGCCTGCGCCCTCCGCGGCACCATCAGCCGGTGCTCGCCCCGTTGCACGACTTCGCCGTGCTGGTTGATCAGTTCCGATGGCAAGACCACGATGCCCCAGCCCGGGCGGCTGTTGCTCGGGCGCATCGCCCCCACGCGCATGCGCACGTGCAGCACATCGTCGACCTTGATCGGCAGCACGAAGTCCCAGGTCCAGCCCAGCGACATGCCCGGCACGAAGCGGTACTCGCACTGGGTCTTCAGGCCGTCGGCGATCGACAAGCCGAACAGGCCATGGGCAACCAGGCAGCCGAAGTGGCTTGCGTTGGCATACGCCTCGTCGACATGTACCGGGGTGTGGTCACCGGTGAGGTCGGCGTAGGCCAGGATGCGTTCGCGGGTCACGGTGTAGCTGGGGCTGATGCATTCATCGCCTTCGCGGGCATCGTCCCAGTATTTTTCCACCACGCTCATGCCTGCACCTCCGCACGCGGGTCGATGGCCAGCGCCTGGGCAACGCACTGCGCCGGCCGTGCCTGGATGAATTCGACGGCCAGGCCGTCGGGCAGGCGCAGCCAGTTGCGGCCCTGGGGCATTTCACTGACGCCGAAACGCTGGGCGGCCGCCAACGCAGCTTCGAGGTCTTCGCACATGATGCCCAGGTGCGCCAGGCGCCCTTCCGGGCCGGCGAAGTCCGGCTGGTGGATGAACTGCAGGCCACCGAGGGTCCAATATTGCGCAGGCTGCTCGACATCGCCCTGGACCTCGCGCATGGTCATGCCGCACACCTCGCTGAAAAAGCGGATGTGCCAGTGGATGTCGCGCACCCAGAACGCCACATGTTCGAGGTAGGCTTTCGGCTGGCTCATGAATGACTCCCCTTGTGCTGATCGGCCATGGCGCGCTCGATACCCTTGATACAAGCCACCAGGGTCGCGTTGACCGGCGTAGCCACGCCGTGGCGCTGGCCCCAGCGCACGACGGAGCCGTTGATGAAATCGATTTCGCTGACCGAGCCCTTTTCCAGGCTCTGCAGCATCGAAGTGCGGAAGCTCGCCGGCAGGCCTTCGGCGGCCAGCCGCCAGGCGGCGTCCGGGTCGGCAAGGCTCAGGCGGATACCGGCGCGCTCGGCGACGGCGATGGCTTCGGCCACCGCGGCCTTGGCGGTGCTTTCCAGCAGCGGCTCGCTGTACAGCTGGCCATAGCTGAGCCGGGTAATGCCGCTGAGAGCGCCAGTGGCGACGTTGACCAGCAGCTTGTCCCACATGGTGCCGAGAATGTTGTCGCTGACCGTGGTGGCGAGCCCGGCGCCGTTGAATACTTCGGCGATGGCCTGCACCCGTGGGGTGCGCCTGCCATCAAGCTCACCGATGAAGGTCTGCTTGCCGGCTACCCCGGCACGGATCGAGCCCGGCCCCAGCAGCACGCCGCCGACGTAGGTCTTGCCGGCCAATACCCGCTGCGCGCCTACGGCCTCGCCCAGCAGGTCTTCGTGGCCGAGACCGTTCTGCAGCGACAGCACCAGCGTCTGCGGCCCGATCAGCGCGGCTGCCCCTGCGATCGCCTCGCGGGTGTGGAACGACTTGACCAGCACCACCACCAGGTCGGCCACACCGACGTCTTCGGCGGCGCAGGCCGCATTCACTCGTACCTGGCGCACGCCGCGCTCGTCCTGCACCTGAAGCCCGTGCTGCTGCATGGCCTCGACATGTGCGCGGCCACGGTTCAACAGCCAGGTTTCATGCCCCGCCTCGCTCAAGGCTGCACCAATGGCGCAACCCAGGGCGCCGGCGCCCAGAATGCAGATTTTCACGTCGCAGACCTCCTGTGGTTTGCGACTACCTTATGCAGCGGGCCTTATTTGCGCTATACAATGCCTCCAATATGTATATTGAGTTTTACAATAATGAGCGTACTCGACACCCTGCCCGATCCCAAGCTGCTGCAGCTGTTCGATGTGCTGTACCAGTGCCGCAGCGTGACCCGCACGGCAGAACAACTGGGCCAGAGTCAACCGACCGTGAGTATCTGGTTGGGCCGCTTGCGCGAAGAACTGAACGACCCGCTGTTCGTGCGCACCCCAGGCGGCATGGCCCCGACCCCACGGGCTGACCAGTTGATCGGGCCCTGCCGCGAAGTGCTGGAATCGCTGCGGCGCCTGACCACCTGGGCACCGCAATTCGATCCGGCCACGGCGCAGCGGCGCTTTCGCCTGTGCGTCAGCGATGCCAGCCACATCACCTTGTTGCCCAGCATCCTCAACCACCTGCGCAGCCATGCGCCAGGCATTCGCCTGGAGGCGGCACGCATCGATGGCAACACCGAAAGCGCCCTGGAATCGGGCGAAGCGGACCTGGCCATCGGCTTCGTACCATGGCTGGGCGCGGGCATGTACCAGCAAGTGTTGTTCGAACAGGACTGGGTCTGCCTGAGCAACCCGCACCACCCGCGCCTGGGCCAAGGCATCAGCGTGGCGCAGTACCAGGCCGAAGGGCATGTGCAGGTCAGTGCCGGGACCGGGCAGAAGTTGCTCGAGGCCGGCCTGGCGCGGGCCGCCATCGCACGCAGGATCATGCTGGAACTGCCGGGCTTTCTCGGCCTGGGCATGATTGTCGGGTCGACCGACCTGGTGGCCACGCTGCCGCGGCACATCGGCTACACGCTGGCCGCCATGCATGGTTTGCAGGTGCACGATTGCCCGTTTGCGGTAGAAGGCTTCACGGTCAAGCAGCATTGGCACGCCCGGTACCAGCAGGACAGCGGCAATCGCTGGATGAGGGAGGTAATCCGGGCGTTGTTCCAGAGCGCAGGCAGTCAGCAGCGCTGACCCTGCTTCCGTCCGTGGAGGCAGGGCAACATGGATCAGGCAGCAGGCTTGAGCACTACCTTGGTCCAGCCATCATCCCGCGCATCGAAATGCTTGTAGGCATCGGGGCCTTCGGCAAGCGTCAGGCGATGGGAGATGATCTGCGAAGGCTTGGCACGCCCATGATGGATGAGCGCTGCTAGGCGCCGGTTATAGGCCTTGACGTTCGCCTGGCCGGTGCGGATATGTTGGCCCTTGAACCAGAACGCGCCGAAATCGAAGGCCATCTTGCCCTCTTTTGCCAGGTCGTTCTTCGCCCCCGGGTCTTCTGGCACGAACACCCCCACTACGCCTATGCCACCGGTAGCCTTGGTCGAGGCAACCAGGTTGTTCATGGTCAGGTAATTGACTTCATGGCCATGCCTGTTACAGCACTGATAGCCCACGCATTCGCAGCCCCGGTCGGTGCCTTTGCCGTGGGTCAGGTTCATGATTTCTTCCACGGCCTTGTGCTCGACGGCGTTGATCGGCGTTGCCCCAAGCCGCGCGGCAAGCTGCAGCCGATCTGGCTGGTTGTCTACCACGAACACCTGCGAGGCGCCCTTGATGATTGCCGAGTAGGCCGCCATCAGCCCCACTGGGCCGGCGCCATAGATCGCAATACTTTCGCCCGGCTGCAGACCGGCCAGCTCCGTTGCGTGCCAGCCAGTGGGGAAGATATCCGCGAGCATGACGTAGTCGTCTTCGCGCTCCTGGGCGTCCTCCGGCAGCACCAGGCAGTTGAAATCAGCGTAAGGCACACGCAACAACTCTGCCTGGCCACCTTGATATGGGCCCATGTCGGCAAAGCCGTAGGCAGCGCCGGCGGCCCCCGGGTTGGCCGTGAGGCAGAATCCGGTCAGGCCTTTTTCACAGTTCTGTCCCGTCCTGAATAAGGTTTACACCTCCCATCCCGAATTTCCGGAGAGTCAGATGGAGCAAGGTGTAAAGCGCACACAGCGTGATTACTCACTGTCTTTTAAATTGGCGGTGGTTGATCAGATTGAAAAAGGCGAATTGACCTATAAGCAGGCCCAGGTGCGGTATGGCATCCAGGGTCGGTCGACGGTTCTGGTATGGTTGCGTAAGCACGGTCGGCAGGATTGGAGCCAGGGGGCCTCGATCCGCGACGAGAGGAGCTGCGCGATGTCTGACCCCAAAACGCTTACTCCAGAGCAGCGGATCAAAGAGCTTGAGCAGCAGCTTGAGCTGATGAGCCAGAAGGCCCAGTTCTTTGAAACGGTCGTTGATGTTCTGAAAAATGACTATGGTGTCTCGGTCGTAAAAAAGCGATCCGGCAAGTCCTCTCGCAAGGTCAAGTCGCAGGACTGAGCATTGCCAGGGCTTGTCAGTTTCTAGGCATCAGTCGACAGGCTTACTACAAGCGCAACCGAGCTGCTGATGGCAAAGAGCGCCAGGCAGATCGGGTGGTTGAGTTTGTTCAGCAAGTCCGGATGCGCCAGCCTCGTCTGGGTACACGCAAGCTGCACTATCTGCTGCATTGCCAGCCTGACAAACGATTCCAGGTCGGCCGAGATAGGCTGTTCCAGGTCTTGGGAGAGCGCCGTTTGCTGGTGCTGCCCAAGCGGGCATACCACAAGACAACACAGAGCTTTCATCGCTTCTACCGCCACCCCAACTTACTCAAGCCCGGCCCAAGCCAAGTCGTTCCGACAAGGCCGGAGCACGTCTGGGTTGCCGACATTACTTACCTGCCCGCACGTAACGGCCCGCTGTACCTGAGCCTGGTAACGGATGCGTACTCCAGGAAAATTGTTGGCCACCACGTTCATGAAAGCCTGCATGCCGAGTCAGTGGCGCAAGCTTTCAAGCAGGCACTACGAAAGCGACGTCGTCGCCAGCCATTAGTCCACCATTCGGATCGAGGCATCCAATATTGCTCGGCGCTATACCAGTCACTGCACCAACGGCACGATGTTCAGTGCTCCATGACTGATGGGTATGACTGCTACCAGAACGCGCTGGCCGAGCGAATCAACGGAATTCTCAAGATGGAACTGCTGTTGAGCAGCCCTGAAGATCTTGAGCAAGCGAGGCAGATGGTTGACGAGGCAGTGCAGATCTACAACACAGAACGGCCCCATATGGCCCTGAAAAACAAAACGCCCGATGCGGTGCATCGAGCGTTTTGAGGCCTGTCGGCCTACCTGAACAGGTGTAAACCTATTTCAGGACTAGACATTCTCGCAGAACCCGCAGCCGATATTGAACGGCAGGCAGACACGGTCACCGACCTTGACCCGGTCGACCCCGGCGCCCACCTCAATCACTTCGCCAAGGTTCTCATGGCCGAACACACGCCCGGCTTCGAACGAGGTGCGGCCCTCATACATGTGCAGGTCGGAGCCGCAAATATTGCTGGTGGTGATGCGCACCAGCACGTCAGTGGGCTTTTCGATTCTTGCGTCCGGCACATCCTTGACGGCGACGTCACGCGGGCCGTTATAGACGATAGCTTTCATACTGAACTCCCGAATGTCAGGGGCACGAAAGGCGCCCTACCTTGTTGGGGTAGTGGCTTTGCCCTCGGTGTTCAGCCTGTGTGTGACCAGCCGGATCAGTGGCGCTAATCACCAGCGCGCCGGCGGTGGGTCAGCCCGTGAACAAATACTTGCCGTTGACTTTCCTGGGCCCGACGAAGGCGAAATCCGGGAAGATCTTGCCCCGGACGTACCAGACAAAAGCCAGCAGAGCGATACTGATGGCCATCACGCCAGTGGTGGTTGCCGGGTCGGATGCAAACCCTGCAAGCGATTTCGGAAGCTGCGCCAGTGCAAGGAGAATATACGCGTTATAGGCGCCGGCCCGGTGGTTGTAGAAGCCCCATACCAGAAGCAAGGGGATCAGGAGACTGGACACAGCCACGACCCACTTGGCTGTTGACCCGATTTGGGCCCCCCCTTGCAGCCCTGCAATAAGGCCAAGCAACGCCTGGACGAGCATTATCGTGATGAGAATATTGACTTTACGATCGTGTTCGTCGCAACGCACTGGATCCGCATACGAAGCGATGAAGTAGGCTAATTGGCTGTCTTTTACGCCCTGGCCAGAAAGCTGTGCGAATACTTGCGACTTTGCCGTGCCAGCATCGAGTAACTTGCGAACGCTTTTCTGAATCGCCTTCTTGCTCATCGCTACAGGTGAAAGGTGTTTTCCAGGCGTTCGCCTGACCGGTTTACTGCGACGCCACCGCAGTACAGCGACAGCGCCGACAGCGCCGAGCGCACCCATGATACTGCAGAAGTAAAAGACCCCATCCAGCGAGAAGGTCCCTGGCTTGACGCTGTCCGGCTTTGCAGGGTCGACAAGAATGCCGATTACCTTGCCTTGCCTGAACGTTGCAATTGACCTTTCGACCGACTCCAGGCTAGTCCCGCAGGGGGAACTCGATACTTCGAGCGGGGACGTGTGCTGCTGCCCGTTCAATTCGAAAGTCACGTTGACCGAAGGGCAATAGGTCATACCCTTGCTGCGCAACTCTTCGGCGATGGAAACAGTGGCAACAGTCGCATTCAACTTCCACCAAGTCTTGACCTGTTCCCCTTTCTTGTGCGCATCAAGCGCTGCAAGCAGGCAGATAAAGGCAAAGAAAAACAGCACAACGAACAGGACCACCCTCAGCAACAAGATCTTCATAAGACTCCTTGGCCACCGGGAGATGGAGTTCTATCGGCAAAGGCATTCGGCAGCAAGTTGCGCCGGCGGGCGATGTGCAGCTGTACTGAGGTTAGTTCATCGAAACTTTATTGCCATGCAACTTCCGGCCTCTGCACGCCTGCCGATCAGCCCGTCTTTACACTTCCTTTTTTGGCTGGAGCGTGGCCGGAAAGGGCTCTTGGACGGGTGATGCTCAGGGATTGGATCCATGCGTATTCTGTCGGGTTGGCGGAACTCGAAACCGAACCCAATGTCGTATTGGCTACCAAGCACCCCTGCGCCTTCTGGAGGCGAACAAACATGAGAAAAACCCTGGTAGCCCTCTTTACTTGTGCCTTTGCGTTCGGCGCAACTGCCTTGTTGCCAGCCGATGTTTCACCGATTGCCTCGGCGTATGCCAAAGGCGGCGGCGGTGGCCACGGTGGTGGCGGCGGTCATGGCGGCGGTGCCGGCCACGGCGGCGGGCTGGGCGGTGGTGAGGGCGCTGGCAAAGGTAGCCACACTGGCAATGGCTTCGGCCTCAGCGATGATCACGCCGGCAAGGCCACGCGCGACCATGGCTTGAGTGGCAACCACTACGGCAGCTCGCGCAACAGCGACAACGGCCACGGCACTACCACCTCCGGTGTTGCCCAATCCAAGGACACCCGCGGCCTGGCGAAATCGACGGCGATCTCCGCCACGACCCCGGGTGACCACAACACCAAGGGGCTGAGCGGCGCGGCCCGAAACTCGTCGAAGAACGATCGCTGAACCGTAGCAGCGGCTTCGTCGGGCACGGCTGAAAGCCTGCACGCTTCAGCAGCAACCAGCTGCTGAAGCGTGCAAATGAATCTCAAGCCCTGAACCACCCGGCCAACGCCATCATTTCCTGCCCCCGACAACATTTCCCTCGCTGCACGGCTCGTACCACCGCCAAGGCCGTGTCGAGACCACCGCTGATGCCCAATACGCTTTCTCTGTCGACCTTGCTGTTGTTGTTCAGCGCCATCACGGCACCCGCTGCGCTGGCCGGCGAGCGCTCCGCACCGGCACGTAGCAACAATGCCTCGACCGTGCTGATCGAAACGGCTTCGCAGCAGTATGCCGAAGGCCAGCTGGACCAGGCGGCGGCCACCCTGGAGCGCGCGCTGCAGATCCAGCCGAACAACCCGGCAACCTTGCACTACCTGGGCGTACTGCGCCTTCAGCAAGGGCAATTCGAACAGGCCGAAACCCTGGCGCTGCGCTCCAACCTGCGTGTCGGCGCCAACCACGCGTTACGCAGTCGCAACCTGCAACTGATAGAAGCCGCGCACAACGCCCGGCGCTCAGGCATGCTACCGACCGCTGCGCACTGACGGCGGCCTAGACACTCCGCGTCAGGCCACCATCGACCCTGATGTTCTGCCCAGTGATATAGGCGGCCCCTTCGCTGGCCAGGAAGGCAATGGTGGCAGCGATTTCCTTGCTGGAGCCATAGCGCTTGAGCGGTACGCTGTCGCGGCGCTGCTCGGTGGCCGGCAGGCTGTCGATCCAGCCAGGCAGAACGTTGTTGATACGCACGTTGTCGGCCGCGTAGGTGTCGGCGAAGATCTTGCTGAACGCGGCCAGCCCCGAACGGAACACCGCCGAGGTGGGGAACATCTCGTTGGGTTCGAAGGCCCAGGCGGTGGAGATGTTGATGATGCTGCCACCCTTCTGCCGTTGCATGATCGGCGTCACCAGGCGCGCCGGGCGGATGACATTGAGCAGGTAGGTATCCATGCCCTTGTGCCAGTCTTCGTCGCTGATTTCCAGGATCGGCGCGCGTGGCCCGTGGCCAGCACTGTTGACCAGCACGTCGACGCGCCCCCACTGCCCGACCACGGCATCGACCAGGCGCTGCAGGTCGGCAACGGACTGGTTGCTGCCGGTAACGCCGATACCGCCCAATTCCCTGGCCAGCGCTTCGCCCTTGCCCGAGGACGACAGGATACCGACCTTGAAACCGTCGGCGGCCAGGCGGCGTGCCGCTGCGGCGCCCATGCCGCTGCCACCGGCGGTGATGATGGCCACTTTTGCTTCAGACATGTTGCCTCCTTCGCTAATCCAGCGCTGTGTTTGCAAGTGCATTCACCCTAGCAGCCACGCTGGCAGCGAGGGAGGCAGCCCGGCTTCGCCTAGACGATAGATTTTCTATTGCCTGCCTGAGCCTGCAGCCATGCCATGACAAGCTGCAGGGCCGCCGGCGCCTGCCGCTTGCGCGGCCATACCAGGTAAAACCCCTTGTCCAGCCGCAATTGCTGGGGGAACACCTGCACCAGGCGCCCGGCAGCCAGGTCGTCGCTGACGAAGGCCTGGCTGGCCAGGGCGATGCCCTGCCCGCCAATCGCGGCTTCGATGGCCAGTGACGTCTGGTTGAAGCGCACGGTCCGGGCGCTGGCGGGTGGATGGCCTGGGAACACGGCTGCGCAGAACTGCGGCCAGAAGTTGTGCGCATCGTGCAATGCCACATAACGCTGCAAGGCGGCGAAATCGCCGGGTTGCCCCATTTCGGCCAGCAACCCGGGGCTGGCCACCGCGACCACTGTGGGGGCCATCAGCAATTCAGCGTTCAGCCCCGGCGCAAATGGCGGCTGGCCATAACGCACGGCCAGGTCCACACCGTCGGTATGAAAGTGGGAAAGCCGGTCGGTCGCCAGTACCCGCAGGTCAATCTCGGGGTGGCGCTCGGCAAAGTGCCCGAGCCTGGCGATCAGCCATTTCGAGGCAAAGGTTGGCGTCACGCTGACGGTGAGCTGGGACGGCGCCGGGCGCAACAGCCGCGTGGCTTCGTCGAGCATCGCCAGGGCGCTGCGCACGCTGGTGCTGTAGGCGTGCCCGGCATCGGTCAGGCCAAGGCCGCGCGGCAGGCGCTCGAACAGGCGCACCTGCAGGCTGGCCTCCAGCCCGCGCACCTGCTGGGCGACAGCCGCCTGGGTCACGCCAAGCTCTTCGGCCGCCAGGCGGAAGTTCAAGTGGCGCGCCACCACTTCGAACACGCGTAGCGCATTGAGCGAGGGCAACCCGGGGTAACCTGCAGGCATGACGATGGTTTTTCTATTGGCTGAACATGGCGCGAGGCTAACCCTGTCGGCCGAGGAAGTCGATGCCTGGCTCCCGTGCCAGCGCCGATTCCGATTGCGGCAACGGCATCCTGCTGGGCAAACTGGAGAACCGCACGGGCAGACAAGGATGATGCCATGCAGATACGCCCACTGACCCACGATGATCTGCCACACGCCAGTGCCCTGTGCCTGGATGCTTTCACCCAGGCCGTCGCGCCCACGCTGCCAGCGCAGGGTGTGGCAACGTTTGCCAGGGTGGCAGCGGCCGAGGCGTTTGCCGAACGCATGCAAGGCGACAACCTGATACTGGTCGGGGTCATGGATGGCGCCATGGTGGGCTTGGTCGAACTCAAGCAAGGCAGCCATGTCGCCATGCTGTTCATCGCCCCCCGCTGGCAACGCCAGGGCATCGGCGCGCGCCTGATGAACGCAGCGCTGGAACACGCCAGGGCCGAGGTGGTGACCGTCAGGGCATCATTGCCTTCGGTACCTGCCTACCAGCACTACGGCTTCACCCTGGCAGGCGAGGTGAATGCATTTGCCGGGATGGTCTATCAACCCATGGAGAAGCGCTTGCCCGGCTGGCGTGAGCGATGAAACGCGCCCCCAGGTTGTATGCCGAACGCCCTGCGCACATCCCTACAAGGCACAACCCCCGGCAACATGCTTCACTACAGCGCCAACCCCCCTGTTCCGGAACCCGAGCCCCATGAACCGCAACGACCTGCGCCGTGTCGACATGAACCTGCTGGTGTTGTTCGAAGCCCTGATGATCGAACGCAACCTGACCCGCGTCGGCGAAAAGCTGTTCATCACCCAGCCCACCGTCAGTGCCGCGCTCGCGCGCCTGCGCGAGCTGTTCGACGACCCGCTGCTGATCCGCAATGGCCGGGCCATGGAGCCCACGCCAAGGGCCATGCAGATCTTCGCCGAGCTGGGGCCGGCCATGGACGTGATTTCCGCCGCCATCAGCCGCGCCCGTGAGTTCGACCCGGCCAGCAGTTGCAACGTGTTCCGCCTGGGGTTGTCGGACGATGCCGAGTTCGGGCTTTTCCCGGCCTTGCTCCAGGCCCTGCGCGAAGAGGCCCCGAACATCAGCGTGGTGGTGCGGCGGGCCAACTTTTTGCTGATGCCGGGGCTGCTGTCCAGCGGCGAGATCTCGGTCGGGGTGAGCTACACCACCGACTTGCCGGCCACCGCCAAACGCCGCAAGCTGCGCGACATCGGCGTACGGGTATTGCGCGCCGACGACCGCCCGGGCCCACTGAGCCTCGACGAATACTGCGCACGCCCGCATGTGATGGTGTCGTTCTCGGGCGACATGAGTGGCAACATCGACCTCGACCTGGCGCGCATCGGCCGCTGTCGCAAGGTGGTGCTGGCGGTGCCGCAGTTCGGCAGCCTGCGCGCCCTGCTGCGCAACACCGAGCTGATCGCCACGGTGCCGGACTATGCCGCCTGCGCCTTGGCCGACGATGGCAGCCTGCGCGCCGACCCGGCGCCGTTCGACATCACCGAGGCCGAGCTGTCGATGGTCTGGAGCGGTGCCCAGGACAACGACCCGGCCGAGCGCTGGTTGCGCGAGCGCATCCTGCAGTTCATGGCGGCGCGGTAAACATCGACCTCATCGATAGCCACCATGAATGCCATCGAGTTCCGCTGCGCCTGGCTCGGGCGGAAGATAGCGGCATTCACCGATGGATGAGGCCTCCCATGAAAACCGGCATGCTCGCTGCCCTGCTCGCCTTGCTGGCCGCCCTTGGCGGCTGTGCCAGCCCAGCCAGCACCCACACACAACCCTACGGGCACTTCTATGCGGCCACCGCCCTTTCCGGCGTCGCCCTGGCCGCTGGCCAGCGGGTGGCGGTGCTGCTGGGGCGGGACGCCGAGGCCACCCTGGAATACCTCGGCAGCCATCAAGCCCAGGCCGCCACGCCGGCCCAGGGCCAGCGCATTCCGGTAGCGACCCTGAGCAATGGCAGCCAGGCGTACGACTGGCTGGCACGCTCGCTGGCGCAGCAGTTCGCCGAAGTGACCTTCTATGACGACCTGGACACGCTGCTGGGCGACCACCCGGATGTCATCGTGCTGCTCGATACCGAAAGCCGCCTGGCCAGTGCCGAGATCGAAAGCCGGGTAGTGGCGCGCTTCTTCGACGACCAGCTGACCTACATCGGCCGCGCCGAAGGGCGGTCGCACAAGCGCCTGGGCGATGTGGCGCGGGTGGCCGAGGACGAACGCGCGGTGCAGGCCGATGCCTTGCGCGACTTTGACGATTCGTTGCAGGTGCTGTTGAAGCGCCGGGTCTGACGGCGCAATCGCGGGGTTGCTACTTGCCCCGCTGCATCCACGCCGCCCCCAGCCCACTCAGGCAGATCACCGCAATACCGACCAGGCTCAGGGTATCCGGCACCTGGCTGTAGACCACCAGGCCCAGCAACCCGGCAAACACGATCTGGCAATAGCTGAACGGCGCCAGCAAGGCCGGCGCGGCATGGCGAAAGGCCTGGGTCAGCAGCAGGTGCGCGGTCATGCCGAAGCCGCCCAGCGCCAGCATCAGCAATGCGTGGTCCCAGCGCGGCATCTCCCAGAAGAACGGCACCAGCGCGCTCATCGCCAAGGTGTTGCACAACCCCGCATAGAAATTGCTGGTAGTCGGGCTGTCATGCGCCGCCAGAATGCGCGTGAGCAATTGATAGAAGCAGAAGCCCAGCGCCGAACCGAACGGGTACAGGATGGCGGGGGTGAACATCCCCCCTCCCGGGTGCACCACCACCAGCACGCCGATGAAGCCCATCACCACCGCAACCCACTGCCCCACCGTGACCCGCTCCTTGAGCAACGGCGCCGACAGCGCAGTGACCAGCACCGGGGCGAGGAAGTTGACCGCCGTCGCTTCGGCCAGCGGCAGGTACTGCAGGCCACTGGTGAACAGCAAGCTGGTACTCAGCAGGCTCAACGCACGCAAGGTCTGTAACAGCGGGCGGCGCGTGCGCAACACGTTGAGCCCGGCCTTGGGCAGGAAAATGCCGGCCATCAGCAGCGTGTGCACCACATACCGCGCCCACACCACCATGATGATCGGGTACAGGCCACCAAGGAACTTGGACAGGGCGTCGTGACTGGCGAACAGGAACGTCGCCACCACCACCAGGGCAATGCCGCGCAGGGGTTGGTTGACTCCGGACAGCGGTGTGCTGGAACTCATGGCACTCTCGATGAAGGCGCGGCTGGGTGCGGCGCCCGGGGAAGGCCCGCGCGGGCATGGCCCGGCGGATGCGACAGCTGGAATTCTAGAAGAGATGCCGCAGCATAAGGAAGTTCCATCGCCGCTTGCCCCGGCCGATTGCAGTTTCTGTTCGCTGATCGACCACTTTTCGCAACGCACGCATGGCCCGTGACGTGCTGATCGCTGACCATCGACTGCGATCCCCCGCAGTCGACAAGGAATCTACATGCAAAGGCTCACCACCCGTAACGGCCTGGACCTGCCTGCAATCGGCCTGGGCACCTGGCCGATGACCGGCAGCGCGTGCACCCAGGCCGTGCGCCAGGCGCTTGAACTTGGCTATCGGCACATCGACACGGCCACCGCCTACGACAACGAAGCTGCCGTCGGCCAGGCCCTGCGCGACAGCGACGTACCACGCGAGCAGATCCACCTGACCACCAAGGTATGGTGGGATCGCCTGGCACCCAAGGCCATGCGCCAGTCCCTGGAAGACAGCCTACGCGCCCTCGGCACCGAACAGGTCGACCTGTTTCACATCCATTGGCCTGGCAAGGACTGCGACCTGGCCAGCAGTATCGAGACCCTGGTGGCGCTGCGTGACGAGGGCAAGGCGCGCAGCATCGGCGTGGCCAACTTCCCGCTGGGGCTGCTGCGCCAGGTGGTGGAAACCCTGGGTGCGCCGTTGTCGGCGATCCAGGTCGAGTACCACGTGCTGCTCGGCCAGCCAGCACTGCTGGACTACGCCCGCCGCCACGACCTGCTGCTCACCGCCTACACCCCGCTGGCCCGCGGCCAGGCAGCGGCACAGCCGGTGATCCAGGCGATCGCCGGCAAGCATGGCGTGCTACCCAGCCAGGTGGCGCTGAAATGGCTGCTGGATCAGGACGGCGTAGCGGTGATCCCCAAGGCGAGCAGCCGCGCTAACCAGCTGGCCAACCTGGCCGCTCTGAACGTGCAGCTGGATGACCAGGACCGCTTGGCGATTGCCGGCCTGCCAAAGGACCAACGATTGGTCAGCCCGGCGTTTGCGCCGGACTGGAACAGCTGAGCGAGTATCTGCACCTGGCCGCTACGGCTAATGCCGGGCGCCGCTCACCAGGAAATTGAGCAGGTCCGGCTCGTCCTCCAGGGTGATCGCCTGCGCCGGACGCGACAGCCCGGCCAGCACGGCGTTGCAGAAGGCCACCGCCGGCGCGTCCTGGGCGTAACAGCGCAACAGCCAATTGCCCTCGCCGCCCAGAAACTGCAACGCCACCGCCCGGCCGATGCCCTGCCGGCGGTATTTCTTCAAGATGAACAGGTCAGCCAGCTCGAACGCCTGGATAGCGGCCAATTCGCTGCGCTCCACCAGCACGAAGCCGGCAATGAAGCCGTCTGCCAGCACCAGGTAGGCGCCCCAGCCATCGGCTTGCCAGTAGCGTTGCAGGTGTTCGTCATGGATGTAGAAGCGGCCATCCACCTCGACGTCTTCCTGCTCCCAGTCGGAAGACTCGTAGGCGTAGAACTGGTAGAGGTTGCGGATCAACGGGGCCTGGTCAGCGGTGGTGGCCAGCAGTTCGATGGGCAGCATGGTGCGGGGCTCGGGTAAAGGACGGATGCCAGTTTACTCGCCTCGGGCAATAAAAAGCCCGGGCCCTCCCCGCACGGAAAGGCCCAGGCAAAAAACACCTGCAGGCGCGCCGCAGGGCTCAGTTGCTTTGCAATGCCCGCGGGCGATGGCTGCGCGCCTCGGCTGCCGGGGCCTTGGCCGCCTGCAGGTGGAAGTCGAAGGCCAGCTCGGCAAAGCGCTCGCCCTGCACACCGCGGGCGCGGGCTTGCGCAGCATCCTCGACAAAGCGCAGCTCGCCGACCAATCCGTCGCGGGTGGCATAGGCAAAGTCATCCCACAGGTACTGGTCACCGGCAAAGTTGATCTGCGTGGTCAAATGGCGGTGCCCGGGCGCCGAGATGAAGAAATGCACATGCGCCGGGCGCTGGCCATGGCGGCCGAGCAGGTCCAGGCACTCCTGGGTCGGCCCCTGCGGGTCGCAGCCATACCCCGAGGGCACGATGGAACGTGCGCGGTAGCGGCCCTCGGCGTCGGTGATGATGCGCCGGCGCAGGTTGTAGTCGGACTGGCTGGAGTCGAAGTAGGAATACGTGCCCTGGGTGTTGGCGTGCCACAGGTCAACGGTGGCACCGGCCAGCGGCGCGCCGTCGGCACCGAACACCTGGCCCTGGAGGAACATCACCACGCCTGGGTCGGTGCCATCGTCCATGCGCGCCTCACCCTGCGCCAGCGGCGCACCCGCCACATACAGCGGGCCCTCGATGGTACGCGGGGTGCCGCCGGTCAGGCCGGCCTCGGCGTCCTTGGCGTCCTGCAGCAGGTCGAGGAAGTGCTCGAGGCCCAGGCCCGCCGCCAGCAGGCCGGCTTCATTGCGCCCGCCCAGGCGGTTGAGGTAGTCAACCGCATGCCAGAACTCGTCCTCGGTGATTTCCAGGTCTTCGATCAGGCGGGCGCTGTCCTGCAGCACGCGCAGGATGATCTGCTTGAAACGCGGGTTGCCTGCGGCATGGCCCAGGCCGGCCACTTCGCTGAAGAACGCTTGAACATCGGCAGTGTGGGAAATCTTTGTGGTCATCGTGCTTTCCTCATCTTGTTCTTGTCAGGCACACAGGTGCGCATCAGCGGTCGTCGCTGTGGATCGACGAGGGGTGCCGGCACAAGCCGTCGACCTCGATGTCCATGTACGGGAACAGTGGCAGTTGCAGCAACGTATCGTGCAGCGCTTCGACACTGGGGACATCGAACACGCTGTAGTTGGCATAGTGCCCGGCAATGCGCCACAGGTGGCGCCAGGTACCTTCGCGCTGCAGGCGCTGGGCCAGTTCCTTTTCGTCGGCCTTGAGCTGGGCGGCCTTGGCCGGGTCCATGTCGAGCGGCAGTTTCACGGTCATCTTCACGTGGAACAGCATGGCGAGGTCTCCTTGCGTATGACTGGATCGTTTGGTTGGCAGGGCCCTTGGGCGCAGCGGGTTTACCCGCGAGCCCGGGCGAAGCGCGCCAGGCGCTGTTCGTCCAGGCTCAGGCCCAGGCCTGGGGTGCGTGGGATGTGCAAGTGGAAGTCGCGGTACTGCAGCGGCTCGTTGACGATCTCTTCGGTGAGCAGCAGCGGCCCGAACAGTTCGGTACCCCAGGTCAGCTGGCGCAGGGTAAGGAAGGCATGGGCCGAAGCCAGGGTGCCGATCGAGCCTTCGAGCATGGTCCCGCCGTACACGGCGATACCGGCGGCCTCGGCGATTTGCGCGGTGCGCAGCACCGCACGCGGGCCGCCGTTCTTGGCGATTTTCAGGGCGAAGATGCTGGCCGCGCCGTCGGCGGCCAGGCTGAAGGCGTCTTCGACACTTTCGATCGATTCGTCGGCCATGATCGGTGCGGGGCTGCGCTGGTTCAGGCGCACCTGGCCGCTGCGGTTGCTTCGTGAAATCGGTTGCTCGATCAGGTCGATGCCGTTGTCGCCGAGCACCTGGCAGGCACGGATGGCCTGGGACTCGTCCCAGTACTGGTTGACATCGACCCGCACGCTGGCGCTGTCGCCCAGTTCGCGCTTGATCGCCAGCACATGCTTGAGGTCCTGCGCCAACGGGTTGGCGCCGATCTTCAGCTTGAACACCCGGTGCCGGCGGCTTTCCAGCATGTGCCGGGCTTCGGCGATATCGCGGGCGGTATCGCCGCTGGCCAGGGTCCAGGCCACTTCCAGGCTGTCGCGCACGCGGCCGCCGAGCAGTTCGCTGACCGGCAGGCCGAGGCGCTTGCCCTGGGCATCGAGCAAGGCGCTCTCGATGCCCGACTTGGCGAACGTGTTGCCCTTGGCCAGCTTGTCCAGCTTGAGCATGGCGGCATTGATGTTGTCTGCCGGCAGGCCGACCAGCGCCGGGGCCAGGTGCGCATCGACGTTGGCCTTGATGCCTTCGGGGCTTTCGTAGCCGTAGGCCAGGCCACCGATGGTAGTGGCCTCGCCAATGCCTTCGACGCCATCGCTGCAGCGCACCCGCAATACCACCAGGGTCTGCTGCTGCATGGTGTGCATCGCCAGCTTGTGCGGGCGAATGGTCGGCAGGTCGACGATAATGGCTTCCATACGTTCAATCAGCGCGCTTGTCATTGTTGCCAGGTCCCGTTATATCGGGCTGCCAGCCGCAGACCCGAATGGTGCATTTACTTGATGGTTCAAGGATTGCGCGAGACCCTGATGGCCGTCCAATATCGAATGAATCTCCCACCATACCCTGGAGGTCTGATGGAGCTGCGCCACCTGCGTTACTTCAAGGTTCTGGCCGAGACCCTGAATTTCACCCGTGCCGCCGAATTGCTGCACATTGCCCAGCCACCGCTGAGCCGGCAGATCAGCCAGCTCGAGGACGAACTGGGCACGTTGCTGGTGGCGCGTGGACGCCCGCTGCGGCTGACCGAGGCCGGCCGCTACTTCTACGAACAGAGCTGCACCGTGCTGCAGCAGCTGCAGGCCATCAGCGACAACACTCGCCGCATCGGCCTGGGCCAGCGCCAATGGCTGGGTATCGGTTTCGCCCCCTCGACCCTGTATACGGTGTTGCCCGAGCTGATCCGCGAACTGCGCCAGGACAGCGAGCTGGAGCTGGGCCTGAACGAGATGACCACCTTGCAGCAGGTGGAAGCGCTGAAAAGCGGGCGCATCGACATTGCCTTCGGGCGCATTCGCATCGATGACCCGGCGATCCAGCAGCAGGTGCTGTGCGAAGACCCGCTGGTGGCCGTGCTGCCCAAGGGCCACCCGCTGGCGGGCGCGCCGCTGAGCCTTGCCGAACTGGCGGGCGAGGCGTTCATCCTCTACCCGGCCAACCCCCGGCCCAGCTATGCCGACCATGTGCTGGCGCTATTCGCCCAGCACGGCATGAGCATCCGCGTCAGCCAGTGGGCCAACGAGCTGCAGACCGCCATTGGCCTGGTGGCTGTCGGCGTGGGCGTGACCTTGGTGCCGGCCTCGGTGCAACAACAGCACCGCACCGATATCGAATACGTCGCCCTGCTCGACAGCGGCGCCGTCAGCCCGATCATCCTCAGCCGGCGCAAGGGCGACGTGAGCCCGATCGTGCAGCGCTGCCTGGCATTGATCGCCCAGCAAACCAGCCAGGGCCTGAATGTAGAAGCGGATTTATCCGCGATGCCGGCGACGCGGTGAATGGCACCGGCTGTGCCGGTGATCGCGGCTGAATGCCGCTCCTACAGGTACGGCGTCAACCCGAAGCCAGCGCGGTTCATACCTGTGGGAGCGGATTTATCCGCGATGCAAGCGACGCGGTGAATGGCACCGGCCTTGCCGGTGATCGCGGCTGAATCCGCTCCTACAACCGGCGCAGCACCTGTGGCAGCGGGCATGCCGGGGGAGAGCCGCAAGGCAGCCCCGATCGGCCTGCTGCATCAGGCGCGCAGCTGGTACCAGGTGGTCTTGAGCTGCGAATATTTGTCGAACGAATGCAGCGACAGGTCGCGACCAAACCCGGACTGCTTGCCACCGCCGAACGGCACCGCCACGTCCAGCGCATCGACCGTGTTCACCGACACCGTGCCGGCCTTCAGCGCCCGCGCCACGCGGTGGACCTGGTTGAAATCATCGCTCCACAGCGACGCCGCCAGGCCGTAGATGCTGTCATTGGCCAGGCGCACGGCCTGTTCCTCGGTGTCGAACACGCTGACCGCCAGCACCGGCCCGAACACCTCCTCCCGTGCCAGGCTCATGTGGCCCTCGACACCGGCGAAAATGGTCGGCTCGATGTAATTGTCCGAACCGTCGATGGTCAGGCGCCGGCCACCACACACCCGCCGTGCCCCCTCCTGCCCTGCCCGGGCGATGGCCGCCTCGATCCGGCCAGTCTGCTGCGCATCGACAATCGCACCGGCCCGGCTCGCCGGGTCCAGCGGATTACCCGGCAGCCACTGGCGGGCCTTGGCCTGCAGGCGTTCGACGAACGCGTCATGGATGGAACGCTGCACATATAGCCGCGAATTGGCCGAGCACACTTCGCCCTGGTTGAAGAAAATGCCGAACGCGGCCTTTTCCGCAGCCAGGTCCAGGTCCTGGCAGTTTTCGAACACCAGGTTGGGGCTCTTGCCGCCGCACTCCAGCCACACCTGCTTGAGGTTGGACTGCGCCGAATACCGCATGAAGTACTTGCCCACCTGGGTGGAGCCGGTGAACACCAGGCAATCCACGTCCGGGTGCAGGCCCAGTGCCCGCCCGGCCTGCTCGCCCAGGCCCGGCAGCACGTTCAGCACGCCTTCCGGCACCCCGGCCTGCAACGCCAGCTCGGCCAGGCGCAGGGCCGAGAACGGTGACTGCTCGGCGGGCTTGAGTACCACGCTGTTGCCGGCGGCGAGCGCCGGGGCGAGCTTCCATGCGGCCATGTCGAGCGGGAAGTTCCACGGCACTACCGCGGCGACAACGCCCAGGGCCTCACGGGTAATGGTGGCCAGCGCGTCGGGCGCGGTGGGTGCCACCTGGTCGTACAGCTTGTCCAGTGCCTCGCCATACCAGGCGAACACATGGGCCGAGCCCGGCACGTCGATGTTGTAGGCGTCCATGACCGGCTTGCCCATGTTCAGCGAGTCCAGCAGGGCCAGTTCTTCACGGTGGGCCATGATCAGCTCGGCCAGGCGCAGCAGGACCTTCTTGCGCTCGAGCGGAGCCATGCGCGGCCACGGGCCTTGTTCGAAGGCGCGGCGGGCGCTGGCGACGGCCAGGTCCACTTCGGCCTGGCCGCAGGCAGCGACCTGTGCCAGTACGGCATTGCTGGCGGGGTTGATGGCGACGAAGGTGGCGCCGTCCTGCGCGTTGACGGGCTTGCCGTCGATCAGCGCCTGGGCCGGGAGATGCAGGCCCGAGGCGCGTTGTTGCCAGAATTCGAGGGTGTACATTTGTACTCCTGGTAACGGTTGTAGCAACGTTTTCATAAGGGCTACGCAATTTCTGTGGGAGCGGGCGAGCCCGCGAATCAGGCGCTGCGGTGAATGGCACCGGCTTCGCCGGTGTTCGCGGGCTCGCCCGCTCCCACAGGGAAATGTGCTGCCCTTAGCAGCGGTTCAGAACTTGCCGACCAGGCGCGCCGTGCGGTCCACGGCGATGCGGGTCTTTTCCACCAGCTCATCCAGCTCGCTGTGGTTGGCGACCAGGGCCGGGGCCATGATCATCCGGCCCAGGGTCGAGCGAATGATCACCCCCTCCTCGAAACCGAAGGTGCGGCATTGCCAGGCCAGGTCGTTCTCGTTGGCGAAGCGCTTGCGCGTCGGCTTGTGCTCGGCAAACTGCAGCGCCGCCACCAAGCCGGCGCCCTGCACCTGGCCGATCAACGGGTGGTCGGCGAACACCTCGCGCAGGATGCGCTGCAGGTACGGCCCGGTGTCGTCCCGGACCTGGCGCACGATGCCTTCGTCACGCAGCGCTTTCAGGTTGGCGATTGCCACCGCCGCCGCCACCGGATGGCCGGAGTAGGTCAGGCCGTGGGCAAACACCCCGCCCCGCTCCACCAGCGCCTCGGCAATGCGCTTGCTCAGCACCAGGCCACCCATGGGCACGTAGCCACTGGTCAGGCCCTTGGCGATCGACAGGGTGTCGGGCTGGAAGCCGAAGTATTCATGGGCAAACCATTCTCCGGTGCGGCCAAAGCCGCCGATCACTTCATCAGCGCACAGCAGCACATCGTACTGGCGACAGATACGCTGGATCTCGGGCCAGTAGCTTTCCGGCGGGAAAATCATGCCGCCGGCGCCCTGGAACGGTTCGGCGATGAAACCGGCAACGTTCTCGGCACCCAGTTCGAGGATCTTTTCTTCCAGCTGCAGGGCACAGCGGCGGCCGAACTCGGCCGGGCTCAGGTCGCCGCCCTCGGCATACCAGTACGGTTCGTCGATGTGCGCCACATCCGGGATCAGCCCGCCCATTTCGTGCATGAACTTCATGCCGCCCAACGCCGTGGCGGCCAGCGTCGAGCCGTGGTAGCCGTTCCAGCGGCCGATCATGATCTTCTTGGCCGGCTGGCCGACCACCTGCCAGTAGCGGCGCACGGTGCGGATCAGCACTTCGTTGGCCTCGGAGCCGGAGTTGGTGTAGATCGCGTGGCTGTAATGCGCCGGCAGCAGGCTGAACAACAGCTCGGACAGTTCGATCACCGCCGGGTGGGTGGTGTGGAAGAACATGTTGTAGTAGGCCAGCTGGTCCATCTGCGTGGCGGCGGCGGCGGTCAGGTCGCGGCGGCCATAGCCGAGCTGGGTGCACCACAGGCCGGACATGCCGTCGAGGTAGCGCTTGCCCTCGCTGTCCCACAGGTGCAGGCGTTCACCGCCGACGATCACCCGCGGCCCTTCGGCGTTCAGCGCCTTCTGGTCGAGGAAGGCATGGATGTGGTGCGCGGCATCGGAAGCCTGGTAGTCGCGGGTCTGGCGTTGCGGGGCGAAAGGCGCATTCATTGTTGGTTTTCCTTTGCGGTGGGGGTGCAGGGCTGCCGGCGCTCAGCGCAGCTTGCCCATGTAGCTTTCCAGCGGGTCCTTGCCCAGCACGCCCTGGGCATTGGCCAGGGCGTCGATGAACAGGGAAAACAGCTCGGACTGGGTGCCGATGTCGAGCTTGGCGTAGACGTTCTTGCGGTGCGACTTGATGGTGTCTTCCGACACGCCCAGGCGCTCGGCCAGCGAGCGGGTGGAGTGGCCACGCAGGATCAGCTGGGCAATACGGCACTCGCGCTCGGTGAGCAATGAACTGCCGAAATTGTTCAGGGCCGCATGGATACGCTGCTCGAGGATGTTCTCGAAGCGCCCGGCACGGCTGTCGAGCCCGGCGAAGTGCCTGCCAAGCACCGCCAGCACCCACGGCGTGATGCAGCCGAACAGCGCGCGGCTGTGCCCATCGAGCTTGTCGGTGAACGCCAGCGACACGGCCAGGCTGTGCCCGGGCAGCAGCTGCAGGATGTAGTTCAGTTCATCCTGCAGGTGCGAATGGCGGTAGAACGACTGGTAGTACTCGCTCACCTCGAAATGGTCCGGCGCCACTTCGAACAGGCCATAGCAGCCAGACTCGACCTGCTCCACGCAAGCACCGTAGAACGGGTCGAGCAGGTAGAAGCCCGACAGGTAGCGGCTGACATTGCCTTCGGGCTGCCAGGGCGCGTTGTCGTCCTGCTCGAACAGTGCGCTGGGCATGCCGTGGTGCGGGTAGAGATACACCGTGGTCGCCTGGATCGGATGGATCACGCCCAGTGCGCCGAACAGGCTGGCAGCAAAGCCCGGGCGGCCGATGGCCTCGGTGACCTTGGCCTGGTGCTCGAACCACTGTTGTGTAAGCAATCGATGGGTCACGGTGGGCCTGCCATATCGAGTAGGGCACCGCCACGGTGCGGTGCGTTGTTAGATACTCCCATGGTGCCGCCAGCATCGGAATCACCCTTTGGGGTGAGCGCCTGCGCGCCTCGTCCGGCTCACCCCAAAGGGTGATTCCGGGCACCTGCGGGGTGTGGGAGCATCAATCCGCCCCACGCTGCGAGCCCCGCGCTCGACCTCCTTGCACAACGCCCACCGGCAGCGAGCCCCCTCGCCTGCTGCGGTGTCCTGCATCCCTTTCTAGGAGCTAGCAATGCATACAACAACAAGTACAGCCCAATCCGCCGCCGCGCATGCCCCGTCCCCGACCCCGACCGGGCGCTTCCGCACCTCCATGGGCATGACCGCCCTGATCCTGTTCGGCCTGGCCTACATGGTGCCGCTGGCCGTGTTCACCACCTACGGGCTGGTTACCCAGATGACCAAGGGGCACCTGCCCACCGCCTACCTGCTGACCCTCGCCGCCATGCTGCTGACCGCCTACAGCTATGGGCGCATGGTCCAGGCCCACCCCTATTCCGGGTCGGTGTATACCTACACGCGCAAGGCGTTCGGCAGCCACATAGGCTTCATCACCGGCTGGACGCTGCTGCTCGACTACATCTTCCTGCCATTGCTCAGCTACCTGCTGATCGGCATCTACATGGCGGAATACTTTCCGGCCATTCCCGCCTGGGTCTGGGTGCTGAGCTCGATTGCCCTGGTCACCTTCCTCAACTTGATCGGCATTGAATCCATCACCCGGGTCAACTGGCTCCTGGTCGTGCTGCAGCTGGTGTTCATCGTGGTGTTCGTCGCCCTGTCGATACGCAACCTCGGCAGCCAGGCCGCACCGCCATCGCTGCTGGCGCCCTTCCATCACGAGGGCTTCAGCGTGCCATTGATCATGACCGGCGCCGCCGTGCTGTGCCTGTCGTTCCTGGGCTTCGATGCGGTGTCGACCATGGCCGAGGAAACCAGCAACCCGACCTACCGCATCCCCATGGCGATCCTCGCGGTGTCGCTGATCGGCGGCCTGCTGTTCCTGGTGGTGTCGTACTGCGCGCAGATGGTGTTTCCCGACTGGGGCAACTTCGCCGACCCCGACTCGGCTTCGGTGGACGTGATGCGGCGGGTAGGCGGGGAACTGCTGGTGACCGCCTTCACCGCCACCTATGTGGCCGGCTGCTTCGCCTCGGCCATGGTGTCCCAGGCCAGCGTGTCGCGGGTGCTGTTCGCCATGGGCCGCGACGGCGCACTGCCGCGGGCATTCGGCCAATTGCTGACGAAAAAGCGCGTCCCGGCCGCGGCCATCGTGCTGGTCAGCCTGCTGTCGCTGGTCGCCCTGGTGATCACCCTCGACACCGTGGCCAACATGATCAGCTTTGGCGCGTTGTTCGCCTTCTCCGCGGTGAACCTGGCAGTGGTCAAGCACTACCTGGTCGATCAGCGCCTGCGCGGGGCGCGCAACTACCTGCTGTATGGCATCGTGCCTGGCCTGGGCTTTCTCAGCACGTTGTGGCTGTGGAGCAGCCTGACCCGCCTGTCATTCACCATCGGCCTGTGCTGGATGGGCGTGGGCCTGGTGGTACTGCTCGGGCTCACCCGGGCGTTGCGGGTGAAGCTGCCGGAGCTGCAGATGGCCGAGTGACGGCACGCTTGCACGGTGCCTGTGGGGCGGGTTCACCCGCCGACACCGGCACCACCGGTGTCAGGCGGGGGCCGCCTGCTTCCGCTGAACCCGCTGGCAAACAGGCCGGGCAGGGCTCGGGCAGCGAGGTGTATACAATTTCGCAAGACTCTGCTTACATGTTGCGGCGCCTACGACAGCGACAATCGTCGCTGGGTATTGCGCAGGCACATGCTATGCCCAAGACACTATTGGTAAAAAACGCCGCCCTGCTGGTCACCATGGACGGCGAACGCCGCGAGATCAGCAACGGCGGCCTGTTCATCGAAGACAACCTGATCCGCCAGGTCGGCGCCAGCGACACCCTGCCCCAGCACGCCGACGTGGTGCTGGACATGGCCGGCAAGGTGGTCATCCCTGGCCTGGTCAACACCCACCACCACATGTACCAGAGCCTCACCCGCGTGGTGCCGGCGGCCCAGGACGGCGAACTGTTCAACTGGCTGACCAACCTGTACCCGATCTGGGCGCGCCTGACCCCCGAGATGATCGCGGTGTCGACCCAGACCGCCATGGCGGAACTGATCCTGTCCGGCTGCACCACCTCCAGCGACCACCTGTACATCTACCCCAACGGCTGCAAGCTCGACGACAGCATCCACGCCGCCGACGAGATCGGCATGCGCTTCCACGCCGCCCGCGGCAGCATGAGCGTGGGCCGCAGCCAGGGCGGCCTGCCGCCTGACGCCGTGGTGGAGAAGGAGGCCGACATCCGCAAGGAGTCCCAGCGCCTGATCGAGGACTACCACGATGCCAGCCACGGCGCGATGCGCCGCATCGTGGTGGCGCCGTGCTCGCCGTTCTCGGTCAGCCGCGACCTGATGCGCGAAGCGGCGGTGCTGGCGCGCCAGTACGGCGTGTCGTTGCACACGCACCTGGCCGAGAACGTCAACGACATTGCCTACAGCCGCGAGAAGTTCGGCATGACCCCGGCCGAATACGCCGAGGACCTCGGCTGGGTCGGCCACGATGTGTGGCATGCCCATTGTGTGCAACTGGACCAGCACGGCATCGAACTGTTCGCCCGTACCGGTACCGGTGTGGCCCACTGCCCATGCTCGAACATGCGCCTGGCCTCGGGCATCGCCCCGGTACGCAAGATGCGCGACCATGGCGTGCCGGTAGGCCTGGGGGTGGACGGTTCGGCGTCCAACGACGGCGCCAGCATGATCGGTGAAGTGCGCCAGGCCTTGCTGCTGCAACGGGTCGGCTTCGGCCCCGACGCGATGACCGCGCGCGAAGCGCTGGAAATCGCCACCCTCGGCGGCGCCAAGGTGCTGAACCGCAACGACATCGGCGCCCTCGCCCCCGGCATGGTCGCCGACTTGGTCGCCTTCGACCTGGCCCAGGTGGCATATGCCGGTGGCCATCATGACCCGCTGGCGGCGCTGGTGTTCTGCACCCCGACCCAGGTGCATACCAGCGTGATCAATGGCCGTGTGGTGGTGCAGGACGGCCAACTGCTCACCGTCGACCTGCCACGGGTCCTCGAGCGCCATAACCAGTTGGCCCAGCAACTGGTCAGCGGCGAATAACCAGGCTGGCCGGGTGTCGCGACGGGCTGCCAGGCAGCCTGGTCGTGGCCCTGGCCGCACCCACTGCGGAGGCTCAGAGGGCCATGACCATCTCATGCCAGGCCATGCCACCGTGCTCCGACGGCGATGGCTGCACGTACTGGTAACCCATCTTCTGGTACAGCGGCACATGCTGCTGCTTGCACATCAGGTGGATGGTCTGCTTGCCCGCGGCCTTCATGCGCCTGATGAACTCGTCCATCAGGCGCCTGGCGTAGCCTTGGCCTTGGTGCGCCGGGTCGACCACCACCGACATGACCACCACATTCGGCGCTTGCGGGTCGTGCCCGACCAGCTCCTTGAAGGCTTCATCGGCCATCTCCACCTGGTGGGCGCAGCCGCTGTTGATGAAACCGACAACCTCTCCCGCCTGCTCCAGCATCAGGAAACCTTGTGGGTACTGTGCGATACGGGTACGGATCTTCTCCAGTGTGGCCGCTTCATCCCCTTCATAGGCGCCGATCTCGATGGCGTAGCAACGCTCGGCGTCTGCGGCGGTGGGGGTGCGGAACTGCAGAGTGCTCATGGCGGGTTTCCTTGACGGTGATTGGCAAAGCGGCCGTCATGGTAAATGACTGGCCAGCTGGACAGGCAGCTTTCTCAAACCCGTTGCGTGGCGCTTGCTGAGGGCCACGGGTGACAAGCATCATGGCGCATTGCCCAGTCACTATGGATACGCCGATGGCCTCAGTGCCGCTATCGCTCGCCGAACCCGGCCGCTGCAAACGCTTGAAGGCTGCCAGCAGCCAGGCCCACGACTATGTCGACCAACGGGTGATGGCTGCCAGGCCGTTCGAGAGCCGCGAACGCTACGCTCGCTTCCTGCAGGTACAGCATCGCTTTCATGGCAGCCTGCTGGCGTTATACCGCGATGAACAGCTCAACCTGCTGCTGCCTGGGCTGGCGCAGCTGTCGCGCACTGCCGCGGTCGAGCATGACCTGAGCGATCTGGGCCTGCCAGTGCCGGCGCTCCCTCGACAGGTCTGTGCCAGCCCGGCCCAGGCCCTGGGCTGGCTGTACTGCAGCGAGGGGTCGAACCTTGGCGCTGCGTTTCTGCTCAGGCAGGCCCAGCGCCTGGGCCTGGACGCCGGCCTCGGCGCTCGCCACCTGGCGCCACATCCGCAGGGCCGGGCGCTGCCCTGGCGGCAGTTCGTCGCCAGGCTGGACGGCTTATCGCTGAATGCACAGGAAGAAGCCGAGATGGTCGCTGGCGCGATTGCCGCGTTCGGCAGCTATCAAAAGCACCTGCGAGCGCTGTTTGCCTGAATCGGCAACCGCTGATCGGGTTGTTTCAAAAGTTGTACAAGTTGTTGCCATAGCGAACTTTTTTCCGTTTGCCGGTCTATGTGGGAGGCACAGAAAGGTAGCGGGACGCGAGACAGAATCGCCAACCACCTGCTGGCCAGATGGCTCAATTGTTCTCAGAGGTTGGCTTCGCTCATGAAAATACATGTCGCAAGGTGGATGCTGCTCGGCCTGTTCTCGTTGGCGGCGATGGGCACGGCATCGGCAACCCCCGTGAAAGCGTCCGTGACGGCTGCCCCGGCCGTGCAATCCCCCTTGCAGCCGGCCGGCAACCCCTGGGCGAAGTTGGCCGGTGCGGCCGCCGAGCAGCCGGCCACGCTGCTGGCCCATGGTGACGATCGCTGGCATGACCACAGAAGCGACTGGCGCCGCGAACAGTGGCGCCGCGAGCAGGCCCGACGTGACTGGGAGCGCCGGCGCGACTGGGAATATCGCCGTGACTGGGAACGCCGCCGGGACTGGGAGCGCCGCCATGAGCGGGCCATGCACCAGCGCTACCACGACGATTATCGTTACTACCGCCGGTGATACGTGGCAACTGGCGCGGCCTTGACGGCTGCGCTGGTTGCTCAGCTGGCGGTATCCGCCGCCGCCTCGGCTGCCATCTTCAGGCGGTCGGCCTTGCAGATGTACTTTGGCTTGCGCGGCGCCAGTTTCGCGCTGGCCTTCTTGGCATGCGCCTGCAGTAGCTGCTTGATCTTCTTGCGACGGTTCATTCTCGTTCGACCTGTCAGTGCGGTTTGGCTGGATGCATCATACCTTGCCTGGGCCAACACCTCGTTGACGTTATTTTCACACCCGGCAGATTAGCGTCACGCCCTTTCCGGCGCCGCACAGATCCACTGGCCGCCAAGGTACGACGAGGCAAACGTGTCACACACTCCATCCCCTTCTTCGCCCAAGCGCGTGGACTGGGCCGGCCTGGGCTGGCTCCTGCTGTTCTTCTGGTACTTCTCGGGCGTGACCCAGGCGCTGCTGCTGTTCAGCGGCACCACCGGTTTCGCCGGTTTCCGCGACGCCCTGTTCCTCAGCAGCCTGTGGCTGGCCCCGGTACTGCTGCTGCCGCGCTTCACCCGCGCCACGGCCGCGGTCATCGGCCTGGTTCTGTGGGCCGCGTCGCTGGTAGGTTTGAGCTACTTCGGCATCTATCGCCAGGAGTTTTCGCAAAGCGTGATCTTCGTGATGTTCGAGTCCAACACCGCCGAGGCCGGTGAGTACTTCAGCCAGTACTTCAGCGCCTGGCTTGGCCTGGCACTGCTGCTGTACACGCTGGTCGCCGTATTGCTGTGGAAACGCGTGCGCCCGGTACGCCTGCCGCTGCGCAGCCGCCTGCCGGTGGTCGCCCTGTTGCTGCTGGCCAACCTGGTGTATCCGTTCTACAAACAGATGGTCACCCAGCAACGCAGCTTTGCCGACGCGGCAGAAAAGGTCCAGCAGCGCATGGAGCCGGCCGTGCCCTGGCAACTGCTGGTCGGCTACCGCCAGTACCGCCAGCAACTGGACAACATGCAGCAGTTACTGGCCCAGAATGCCGCGCTGCCGCCCCTGCAGAACCTGCAGGACAGCAGCGGTGCAGCGCCACGCACACTGGTGCTGGTGCTGGGTGAATCGACCACCCGCGAGCACATGCACCTGTACGGCTACAACCGTGACACCACGCCCAACCTCGATGCGCTGGCGGCCAGCGACGAGGGCCTGACGGTGTTCCGCAACGTGGTGTCGCCACGCCCGTACACCATCGAAGTGATGCAGCAGATCCTCACCTTCGGCGACGAGCAGAACCCGGACCGCTTCCTCACCGATCCGTCGCTGATCAACCTGATGAAGCAGGCCGGCTACAAGACCTTCTGGATCACCAACCAGCAGACCATGACCAAGCGCAATACCATGCTGACCACCTTCTCGCAGCAGACGGACGCGCCGGTCTACCTGAACAACCAGCGTAACCAGAATGCCAGCCAGTACGATGACGTGGTGCTGGCACCGTTCGAGAAGGCCCTGCAAGACCCGGCGCCGAACAAGTTCATCATCGTGCACCTGCTGGGTACGCACATGGACTATCGCTACCGCTACCCGGACGACTACGCGCACTTCACCGACCGCCAGGGCGCGCCCGGCGTGCTGACGCCCGAGCAGGTGGAAACCTACAACTTCTACGACAACGCGGTGCGCTACAACGACTACGTGGTCTCGAGCCTGATCAAGCGCTATTCGGCCACCACCCCGAATGGTTTCCTGCTGTACCTGTCCGACCATGGCGAGGACGTGTACAGCTCCGGCAACCACGACCGCCTGGGGCGCAATGAAGGCGCGCCGACTCGGCCGATGTACACCATCCCGTTCCTGCTGTGGACCTCGCCAAGCTGGCGGGCCGAGCACCCGCGCGATTTGCAGGCGATGGCCGACCGCCCCTACAGCAGCTCGCACCTGATCCACACCCTGTCCGACCTCGCCGGGTTGAGCTACGACCGCTACGAGCCGGCGAAGAGCCTGGTGAGCCCGCAGTTCGTGGTGGCACCGCGCTGGATTGGCGACCCGTACCGCAAGGATGGCCTGCGCGAGTTCGACCGCCTGCCGCAGGACAAGGCCGAGCGGGTGCAGGAGACGGTCAGCAACAGCCAGGCGCAGAACGGTGCAGGCCCGAACTGACGATGGGTAATTGCGCCCCTTTCGCGACACAAGGCCAGGCTAACGTAGCCCCTGTAGGAGCGGATTTATCCGCGAAGCAGGCGGCGCGCTAGATGGCACTGGCTGTGCCGGTGTTCGCGGGCATGCCCGCTCCCACAAGATCGGGCAAGCCGCTAGATCCTGGGCAAGACAGCAGCTTGCACAAGCTCAACCTCGCTTCAGTCAGGCCGGCTGGCTACAACTCCCCTGGCGGGCGCTGCTTCGCACGGCCTCGGCCAGCTTGCGCAGGTTGGCCTGGTGGGCATTGACCAGGCTGGTGATGCTGTTGTCCGCTGGCGTTTGCAGCGAGGTGCGGCAGGTCAGTTCTGCCCGCCCCGGCTGGCTCAGACGCCACAGGGCTTCCAGCGAGGCGTAGCGCCCTGGCACCATGTCGAAGCGCTGCACGTCCACCCGCAGCAGCGCCTTGCTGCTACCCACCGGTCCACCCAGCTGGTCTTGCAGGGCACTGCGCAATTCATCCACCAGGTTGGCCCCCCACCACTCCGTCTCGAGAATGGCCAGGCCGCTCTGCCCTTGCCGTACCACCAATTGCGGGCGGTCTACCTGCGGCGGCACTGCCACCCTGGCCACCTGGATGCGTTGGCCGCCGTCACGCAGCGGCTCGCTGGGCACCAAGGTGTGATAGTTGTTTGGCGTGCTGCAGCCCCACAGCAGTGCCAGCAGCCCGGCCCCACATACATTGCGCAGTCGTTGCATCGACGCTCTCCTCAGGGTTCCAGGCCCGCGGCCCCGGCCGCTTTCGGCCGACCGCGAATCAGCGATTCGGGGTGGCGACCCAGGTAATCGGCAAGGTCACGCAGCGAACGTGACATGCGCTCCAGTTCGTCCAGGGTCTCACCCATCCGTTCGCGCTGCGGCGAGTCTTCGGCAATCGCCGAGTTGGCCGTGCGCAGGGTCTTGTGCATCTCGTCCAGTGCTACTTGCACCTCCGGCAGCGTCTGGCCATTGAACTGCTTGAGGCTGGCACGCAGCTCGCGCAGGCTGCCATCGAGGTTGCTGGCGATGCTCTCCAAGGGCAGTTTGCTGATGCGCTCGACCACCCGTTGCAGCTGTTCCTGCAACTGTTCCAGGCTGCCGGGCAGGGTGGGAATGGTGATCGGGTCGGCGGTCTTGTCGAACGCGACCTTGGGCGCATCCGGGTAGAAGTCCAGGGAAATGAACATCTGCCCGGTGATCAGGTTGCCACTGCGGGCCTGGGCCCGCAGCCCATGTTCGACGAAGGTGCCGATCAGCCGCCGGGCGCCGTCCATGTCGCCTTCGCTGTGCTTGAACACCGCCAGCATCTTGCGGTGCACCGGCCCCAGGCGCTGCGGGTAGACCACGGCATCGACCACCACGGGGAAGGCCTGCCGGGCCGCATCGTAGTCGAGCTTGATCGACGTCACCCGGCCGAATTCCACTCCTTTGAACTCCACCGGTGCGCCCACCGACAGGCCGCGCATGGCCTGGTCGAAGCGCAACTGCAGGTATTGCGCCTGGCCATTGGGCGGTGCCAGGGCGGTGTCACGGTCGGCAAACAGCTGGAAGCGCGCCTGGTCGGCAGCGGGTTCGGCTTGCGGGGCGAAGTCGGGCGAGCCAAAGGCCAGCCCGCCCACCAGGATGGACGACAGTGACTCGGTATCGACCTTGAGGCCATTGGCACCGATCTGCATGTCGACCCCACTGGCATTCCAGAAACGCGTATCGGCGGTGACGAAACTGTCGTAAGGGGCCTGAACGAACACGCCGATCTCCACACCCTTGCCATCGCCTTGCAGGGCAAACGACACCACTTCGCCCACCGGGATCTTGCGGTAGTAGATCGATGAGCCAACATCCAGCGAGCCGAGGTCGCTGGCGGTCAGCACAAAGCGCTTGCCTTTTTCGTCATAGGTGATCGGTGGTGGCAGCTCCAGGCCGACAAACGACTTCTCCGGCACTTTCGACTCGCCGGCATCCGCACCGATGAAACTGCCCGAAAGCAGGGTGTCCACCCCGGAAACACCGCCCACCCCGATACGTGGCCGCACCACCCAGAAACGCGCGCCCTGGGTGGCGAAGGCACGGGCGTCATTGGACAACTGCACCTTGGCGACCACGCTCTTCTTGTCGTCGGCCAGGTCCACCGTGGTCACTTCGCCAATCACCACGCTGCGGTACTTGACCTGGGTCTTGTGTGCCACCAGCCCTTCCCCGGTGTGGAAGGCGATGGCAATCACCGGGCCCTGCTGCATCCAGTTGCGCACCACCAGCGACGCACCGATCAGGATCGCCACGATCGGCACGATCCATACCAGCGACACGTTCCAGCGCCGGGTGCGTACCTCGACCTGCCCGGCACCATCGTGGTTGTCAGTCTGCTGCCCCATCAATGCGGTCCCCCTCGTTGGCATGGCGATCCCAGATCAGGCGTGGATCGAAGCTCATCGCAGACAGCATGGTCAGGACCACCACCATGCCGAAGAACAGGATGCCCACCCGCGGCTCGATGGTGCCCAGGCCACGCAGCTGCACCAACGCCGCCACCAGCGCCACCACCATCACATCGAGCATCGACCAGTAGCCGATCAGCTCGACGAAGCGGTACAGCTGCGAGCGTTGCCGGCAGGCCCAGGTAGAACCGCACTGGGCGGTGTAGAGCAACAGGCCGAGCGAGAAGAACTTGATGGCCGGCACACCGACGCTGGCAATGAAAATGATCAGGGCGATGTCCCAGGCCCCGGCCTCCCAAAATTCCAGTACCCCACCGCCAATGGTGCTTTCGCTGCCACTGCCGAGCATCTCGGTGTGCATCACCGGCAGCAGGTTGGCGGGGATATAGAAAATCAGCGCAGCCAGCAGAAAGGCCCAGCCGCGGCCGATGGCGTTGCTCTTGCGCCGATGAATGGGCGCACCGCAGCGGCTGCAGGTGTGCGCGCCACTGCCCAGCGGGCAGGCCTGGCCACAGCCATGGCACAGGCACAAGCCCAGGTCATCGGCGCTGGCCGGGGTGTTCATGGCTGGTCCCACAGGTCGCGGATGTCCTTGCCGGCGACATGAATGATCAGCATGCTCAGTGCAGCCAGGGCCAACAGGCCGATGCCGGGGATCACTTCGAGCAAGCCGGCCAGCTTGATCACCGCCACCAGCGCCCCCAGCAGGCAGACCTCCAGCATGCTCCACGGCCGCAGGCCTTCCAGGCTGCGCATGCACAGGGCAAAGCCGGGCGCGCGCTGGCCAGCCAGGGCAAAACCCAGCAGCCAGCACAACAGCCCGATCTGCAGCACCGGTGCAACGATGATGGACAAGGCCATGACCAGGGCGATGAAGGTGATGCTGCCGTGGCTGAGGATCTGCACCGAGTCCCACAATGTCGCCGAATGGGTCAGCCCCTGCATGCCGATGGTCATCACCGGGTAGAAATTGGCGAACACCAGCAGTATGCCGCCCGTCACGCTCAGTGCCAGCCGCTGCTGCATGGTCAGCGAGGTGTACCGGTACAGCACGCCGCCACAGCGCTGGCACAGGGCGCGCTGATGCTTGAGCAGCGGCGCACGGTGATACACCGTGTCGCAGTATTCGCAGATGATCAGGTGCTGGGTCTGGCTCATGGTGCTTCCACGGGTAGCGGGATTCAGGCCGGGATGCGCAGGCGAACAATATTTGATATCCGGTTTAGCCCATCTGGGCAAAACTGCCATCCGCTCGGCCACGGCGAACTATTCTGAGAGTCGGGATCCCGCCCGTTGGAGGTGTCACATGCGTAGGTCGACGTGGAGTTACCTGTTGGTACTGCTGTGTGTGGCCCCGGCCGCCCTGGCGCAGTCGGTGGTGCCGCTCAAGGGCCAGAGCAGCCAGCAGATGCAGCTGGATATCAACGACTGCAACACCGTGGCGACCAACGCCGCGAACAGCGCCGCGACGCCCAACGATGCGCATGTCGGTGGCCGCGTGCGGGGTGCCGCCGCTGGTGCGGTTGCCGGTGCGGCGGGCGCGCAAGTGCGCGGTAACCAGCACGAAGCGCTGTATGACCGGGCCAGTGACGATGCCAAGCAGGCGTACCGGCAGAACCGGGCCGGCGAGGTGGCCGCCGCTGGTGCCGCCGTCGGCGGCATGCGCCAGCGCCAGGAGCGCCGCCAGGACCGCCGTGGCCAGGGCGAAGCGCAGGCACAAGCCCACGCCAGTGCCTACGCCGGTTGTCTGCAGGGGCGCGGCTATCAGGTCAACCCCTGAGCAGCCGGCATGCCCAGCCCCGGCAACAGGCGGCAGGGCGCGCCCGGGTCAGAATGTGGCCAGCTGTTCCCGGCAGAATTCGACGAACAACTGAGCCGGCTTGGTCAGTTGCACCCGTTTCAACCATGCCGCCGCCAGCCCGGACAACGCGACCGGCTCGGCGATATCCACCATCGCCAGGCGCTGGCCGTCGTAGGTATACGGTGAGTGCGGGCGCGTCACCAGCAAGGAAAAACCGAAGCCCTGCCCAACCATGCCGCGCACCATCTCGATCGACGGCGAACTGAAGACGATGTTCGGCGTCAGGCCCATTTCGTTGAACAGGCTGACGAAGTAGGTGCGGCTCGGGGCCACGTCCAGCAGGATCATCGGCTCGGGGCACAGGTCGCGCAGCGACACCTGGGCCTGGCCGGCAAAGCGATGCTGCTCGGGCAGCAGCACATAGGGCTTCTGCGGCGGCATCAGCGGTTCGGCTTCGATGGTGCCGTCGAGGTCGTGGTCGTAGAGAAATGCCAGGTCGAAGGTGCCAGCAGTCAGGCCCTGGATCAGGTCCTGCTGTTCGCCATCGCGCAAGCGGATGTCCACCCCCGGGTAGCGTTGGCGAAAGCCGGCAATCAGCCGCGGCAGGTACAGCGGGGCCACGGTTTCGAAACAGCCGATGTCAATCTGCCCGGCCACGGTGTCGTTATCGGCCAGGGCGTTCTGCTCGAACTCATGGGCCATCTGCAGCAGCGACTTGGTCTTGGCGTAGAAGCGTTTGCCACTCGGCGTCAGCGACACGCCCTGGGCGTGGTGGCGGATGAACAGCTGCACGCCGAAGCTTTCCTCCAGGCTCTTGATCGCCGTGGAGATGGACGGCTGGGCGATGTACAGCTGGCGCGAAGCCTCGGCGACGCTACCGGCCTCCACGGTGGTGACGAAATACTTGAGTTGTCGCAGGGTATAGGCAGCCACGGGTACCTCTTTGACGCCGGCCTCGGCGCACGGGAATCATGCCGACACTTTACCCTTGGTTACTGACTGATGGGCGACGGGTGATGAAGGATTTACCTATGGCTTGAACAGGTTTTCCGTGGGGGTAGCGCTGGTCAATTACCCCCAACCGTCTTTACTGATATTCATCGGCCCCAAGCATACGGTGTGTGTCTATGAAGATCGTGGTCACCAGCATTCTTGTCGACGACCAGGCCAAGGCCTTGGCCTTCTATCACTACGTACTGGGTTTCGAACCCAAGCACGACATCCCCATGGGCCGGCACCGCTGGCTGACCCTCACCTCCCCCAACGACCCCAACGGCGTCGAACTGCTGCTGGAACCCGACGCGCACCCGGCGGCCAAGGCCTACAAGGCGGCGCTCAAGCAGGACGGTATCCCTGCCACCTCGTTCGGCGTGCGCGACATCCAGGCCGAGTACACCCGGCTGTGCGCCGCAGGTGTGCAGTTCACACAGCCGCCCACCGCCCTGGGGCCGGTGACCGTGGCGGTGTTCGATGACACCTGTGGCAACCTGATCCAGATTGCCCAGAAGCACTAGGCTCTGTATGAAAAGTCTTGAGACGCAGGTCAGGCAAGGCGAAAACAGCCGAGGAAGCGGAGTGTACTGGAGTACATGAGCATTCCGAGGCTGTTTTCAACGCAGCATGAACAAGTATCAAGGCTTTTCGTACAGAGCCTAGCGGCTAGCCAGGCGCTACCGGCAGCCGCAGGGTCGCACGCAGCCCGTGCGGCAGCTGGTTGCGCAACTGCACGCTGCCGCCCAGGCGCGTCATGATGGTGCTGACGATCGACAGCCCCAGGCCGGCACCATTGGCCGAGCCCTTGCTGTAGAAACGCTCGAACACGCGTTGTTGGTCGGCCACGGCGATGCCCGGCCCTTCGTCGTCGACGCTGACCAATAGCGCCTGCCCTTCACGCTGCAGGGTCACGGTGATGCGCCCGCCCGGCGGCGAATGATCCACGGCATTGGTCACCAGGTTCTGCAAGGCGATGCCCAGCGCGCCGGCGTCGGTATGCAGCGGGTAGTCGCCAGCCGCGATCTCCAGCGAAGGCTCGAGCCCTCGCTCCAGTATCCACGGGGTCAGGTCGGCCAGGGTCTCGGCCACCAGCGCCTGCAGGTCGACCTGCGGCCAGTCACGCCGACCGGGTCGCGGCTCCAGGCGGGCCAGGGTCAACAGCTGGTTGACCACCCGGGCGAGGCGGTCGACACCGCCCATGAGAAAGCCCAGCGCCTTGTCCCGCTCGGCGCTGCTGGCAGCATTGAGGGCGTTCTGCGCATGCAGGCGCAGGACCGCCAGGGGCGTGCGCATCTCGTGGGCCGCATCGGCGATAAAGCGATGCTCGCGGCTCAGCAGGTCGCCGATCTGCCCGAGCAGGCGGTTGATTGCGGCCTGCATCGGTTCCAGTTCCTTCGGCAGTGGCACCAGTTGCAGGGGTTCGAGTGAGTCGGCGTGGCGAGCGCGGATGACCCTGGCCATGTTCTGCAGCGGCCGCAGCCCCCAGCCGATAGCCGCCCACACCAGCAGGGCCAGGGCCAGGCTGCCGAACAGGAATGGCAGCAGCGTATGCCGCACGATGCGCTCGACCAGGTCGATACGCACGTCGCTGCGTTCACCCACCCAGATCACCCAGCGCTTCTCCGGCACCGGCAGGACGAAGCTGCGCCAGCGTTGCGTACCCGCTAGCACATCGGCGAACCCTGGTGCCCGGGGCGGTTGCTGCAGCTGCGGGGCACTGGGCGTATGTACCAGCAAGGTGCCATCGTCGGCCCATACCTGGAAGGCCAGCTTGCTCTCGTACGGATGCCCGACCCGGTGCCGCCCGGCCTTGCTCAGCGCCTCATCGAAGGCGCGGTACAACTCGCCACGGCTCTGCTCCTGCACCGGCAGGCTCATGATGCCCTGCAGCAGCCGGGCATTCTGCGCCAGGTGGGCGTCGTACACCTCGGCGATTTCGTGGCGGCTGTCATGGTAGTTGTACAACGCCAGCAGACCGCTGCCGAGCAGCAACAGCAGCATCACCCGCCACAGGGTGCGTTGGCGCAGCGAGGTCATGCCTTGCCTTCCACCAGGTAACCGATCCCGCGCACGGTACGGATCAGCCCGTTGAAGAGCTTCTTGCGCAAATGGTAGATGTTCACTTCCAGGGTGTTGCTCTCGGGCTCTTCATCCCAGCCATACAGCAACTGGGTCAGGCGCTCGCGGGTGAATACCTTGCCCGGCTGCGCCAGCAGCTCGTGCAGCAGCAGGTATTCCTTGGGCGTGAGGACCACCTGCTGGCCCTGGTAGTGCACCTGTTGGGTGGCCGGGTCCAGGCACACCCCGGCGTGCTCGATGAGTAACCGCGCACGGCCGCTGCTGCGGCGCAGCAAGGCCCGCAGGCGGGCCTTGAGCTCGTTGAGGTCGAAGGGCTTTACCAGGTAGTCATCGGCACCGGCGTCCAACCCGGCGATACGGTCGTCGGTGGCGTCGCGCGCAGTCAACACCAGCACCGGCAGGCTGTTGCCGGCGGCGCGCAGGCGCCGCAACAGCTCGATGCCATCCAGGCGTGGCAAACCCAGGTCGAGAATGGCCAGGTCGAACGCCTCGTGACACAGCGCGTGCAAGGCGCTGGCGCCATCCTGCAGCCAGTCGAGGGTATAGCCCTCGCGGCGCAGGCCGTCACAGATCCCCTCCCCCAATGCAACGTCATCTTCCACCAGCAGCAGGCGCATGCTCAATCCTGTTTGTCCTTGATCGCTTTGAGTAAAGCATCGATTTCACCGCGCCGGCCCTGGTCAGCCAGTTCCCGGCCTGGCCGGGGCGGTGCCTGCAGGGCCTTTTGCAGGGCGGCGCGGGCTTCATCATAGCGCTTGAGCCGGTACAGATGGTCAGCCCAGAAGTAATTGCTGTCGATGCCGTCGGGGTTGATCGCCAGTGCCTGGCGCAGCAGGCCCTCGGCCTTGGCCTGGTCGCCGAAGCTCAGCGGCCAGCCTGGCACCTGGTCATACAGCGCGCCCAGGCTGGTGTAGGCCGAGCCCTGCAACGCCTTGGGGTCTGCGGCCAGGGCCTGTTCCAGGCTGGCGCGGGCGGCCTTGACCTTGCCCAGCGCCCCCAGCCCGCCGGTGGCACCCGCCCAGCTGCTGTTGACGATGCCGTCCCAGATCAATGGCTCGGCCGCGCCCGGGTGCTGACGCACCAGCGCTGCCGACTGTACCGCCAGGGCCTCGAACGCCCCGGCACGCTGGGCTTCGGGCAATTCATAGCGAATCACCGCCCAGCGCTGCTGAATGGCAGCGAGCTGCTGGGTACCATTCTGGTCAAGGGCCCAGGTGAATGGGGCGATGGCCAGCAGGCTGGCCAGTAACAGACGTTTCATTTGCTCGACTCCTTGTTGTGCCAGGTGCTGTAGCGGCGAATCAGCGGCAGTTGCTTGCGCAGGGCGCGGTCGACCACGCCCGGCAACATGCCGTTGAGGCGCACGAAGAGTTTTTCCGGCCAGCCCAGATACAGTTCGCTGCGCTCCGCCTGCACCGCGTCGAGCACCGCGCGGGCCACGTCCTGCGGGTCGTCGACACCGACCTTCAAGGCCTGGTTGAGCGCCTGCGCGGCACTGCTGTTCATCGCCGTGCGGGTGGTGCGCGGTGCCGCATACAGCACGTTGACCGAGGTGTCGGCCAGCTCGCGGCGCAGCGCTTCGGAAAAACCGCGCAAGGCGAACTTGCTGGCGCAGTAGGTGGCATAGCCGGGGTAACCGATCGAGCCATAGATCGACCCCACGTTGACCACCAGCGCACTGGGCTGCTCGCGCAGCAGCGGCAGGAACAGGCGGGTCAGCTGGATGGCGGCCTTGACGTTGAGATCGAACAGCTCGTCCAGGGCGGCTTCGTCCAGCTGTTCGAGCAGGGCGAAGCGGTTGACGCCGGCTGCGTTGATCAGCAGGTTGCAGTAGCCCAGCGCCCGGGCCGCTTCCAGCACATCGCGGCGGCCTTCGGCACTGCGCAGATCGGCTTGCTGCCAGTACAGCTGCTGCGGGTAGCGTGCCATCAGCTCGGCCAGCTTGCCCTTCTGCCGGCTGACCGCCAGCACCCGCGCACCGGCGCTGCACAACTGGTCTGCCAGTTCCAGGCCGATACCACCGCTGGCACCGGTGAGCACCGCCACGCAATCAGGCAGGCGCATGCTGGGCCTCCTGCTGCGCGGCATGCGGCAGCCCTTCGAACATCGCGGTGTACAGGCGATACACCACTTTGGCGGCGTGGATCACTGCCTGATGATCCTCGGGGTCCTCCAGGCGGTTCATCAGGCCACGGTAGGTGGCCATATGGTCCTGGTCCAGCGCGCCGTGGGAACTGAGGTAGCTGAACGCCCGGTCCGGCAGGCCGAGGCTACCCTGCAGGGTCCCGGCGGCCTGGGTCGCGAGGGCAATGCTGGTGCCTTCGAGGACGTTGACCATGCCGAACAGCCCGACCGGGTTGCCACGGGCGATCTGATCGTAGAGAAACGCCACCATCAGCTCGATCGGCAATGCCGGACGGCTACTCGCCACCTGCAGCGGGTCGCCCCCACAGGCGGCGATGTCATCGAGAATCCAGCGCTCATGGCCGTACTCCTCCTCGATGTACTCGCACACTGCGCCGCGCAGCCACTCCAGCCGCGTCGGCAAACGCGCTCCGCAGGCCATCATCAGCGGCACGGTATGCCGCACATGGTGGTAGGCCTGGGTCAGAAACGCCACATAGGCCTCGAGGCTGGCCTTGCCGGCCAGCGCGTCGCGGATGACCGGGACATTGAACAATGCCGTACGCTCGTCGGCGGTTTCCTGTTGCAGCCTATCGAAAAAAAACATGGCAAACCTCGTGGGTCATTGAAGGTCGGTTAACAAGCTGTGGTAGCACCGCAGGATCTGTTCGCGGCGCGGCCGGCCGTTGGCGGTCAGGGTTTGCCGGGCAGCGCTCAACGGTTCGGGCAGGCGCCGCCAGGCATGCACCCGGGCGTAGTCCGGCAGCCCGGCGTTGGCCTGGCGCACGGCTTGCTCGAGCGTGTGGTCATCGGCGAGCGGGTCCAGCGGCCAGAGCAGCGCCAGGTTGTGGGCCAGGCCTTCGCCGTAGACGAAGGCCTGGGCGATCACCCCGCCCTGGGTCAGCTCGGCCTCGACCCACTCGGGGTTGACGTTGCGCCCGAAGCTGGTGCTGTACTGGTGCTTCTTGCGCCCGGCCAGGAAGAGGAAACCGTCGTTGTCGAAGTGCCCGAGGTCACCGGTCGACAACCAGGGTGCGTTGAACGCGGGCTCACCCAGGTAGCCGAGCAATGCCGAGCCGGCCACCTGCACCTCGCCATCCTCGGCAATGCGTACCTGCACATGCGGCAGCGGCCGGCCGACACTGCCCGGGCGCCTGGCGCCGGGGCGGTTGAGGCACACTACCGAGGCACATTCGGACAAGCCGTAGCCTTCGAATACCGGTAGCCCGACTGCCTCGGCACGGGCCAGCAGGCTCGGCGCCACCCGTGCCCCGCCGACCGCCACGAAGCGCAACGGGCCTACCCGCATCAGGCCACGCTCGATGGCCGTGACCAGGCCGAGCAGCAGTTGTGGCACCAGAATCAGGCTCTCGGCGCCGCTCAAGGCAATGGCACCCAGCAGCTGCTTGAAGTCGACCTGGCTGGCGCCACGCAAACCCAGCTGCGCCTGCGGGTACAGGACAATGCTCGCCCCGGCCAACAGGGCCGCATACAGGCCGAGGTTTTCCAGCAGTACCGCCAGCGGCAACACTGCCAGGTACCTGGTCGGCGCTGTCGGGCGGCTGGCGGCCTCGAGTTCGCGCGCGACCCGCAGCATGGCCTCGGCGCTCAGGCAGACCCCCTTGGGTGCCCCGGTGCTGCCGGAGGTGTAGGTAATCTTTGCAGTGCCTGCGGGCAAGCTCACGCCCGCGCTCGGCGGGCGGCTCCAGAAGCGCTCGCCGGCAGTGAAGCCGCAGGCCTGCAGGTCGTCTGCGAAAGCCTCGTCGGCCAGCGCCAGCACCGCGCCACTCTGCGCCAGGCAATGGCGGCGCTGGGCACTGCTGAAGAACGCCGGCAGGATGACGATGGGGCGCGCTGCGAACAGCGCAGCCAAGTCCCAGAGCAGCGCGTGTGGCCCGTTTTCCAGGGCCAGGACGAAAGTGCCCGGCGGCTGCGCGCTCAGCCAGGCCTGGCGTTGTTCGACCTCATCCAGCAACTGGCGATAGGTGAAGCGCTCGGCAGCCCCCAGCAGCGCCGGTTGCGCCCCCCGGTGGCGGGCATGCAGTTGCAGCACTTCCTTGAACAGCTGGCATTCATGCGGCATGGCCAGCCTCCGGCACGCTGCTGGGCAACCCCAGTCGTTCGAACACACCGCCGCGGGCCAGGGCTGCATGACCGTAGCCGATGCTGCCGAGGTATACTTGCGGGTGCTGCGCGTAGTAACTGCCCCAGCTGTCGGCGTCGCCATTCAGCCGACCAGGATCGGCCATGGCCAATGCCGTGGGCACCAGGCCCAGGCGATGAAAGCTGTTGACCAGGGTCGCGGCGCCGGTAAAGGCCACCCATTGCAGGCCGCGGGTAGCCAGCAACCAGGTCACGGCGATGATCATGATCCGCGCGCTGCCGGCGCTGAGCGCCGCCAGGTTTCCCACTTCGACCAACTGCGCACGGCTCACCGGGTTGGCCGCCAGCCGGGTCACGGCGACCTCCAGCGGCTCATCCAGGTAACGCTCGATAAAGGTCGGGCCGGTGCTGGCCAGGCGGATACCAACGGCGGCCAGCAAGCGCCCGTGGCTGTCGTGCAGGCCGAGCAGTTCGGGCAGGTAATGCTGCACATCGGCATGGTGGGCGCAGGCAAAGCGGGCGTGAATGAACTGCTCCAGCTCGTCGCGCCCTGGCTCACCCGAAAGTTTCAGGCTCAAATGGGCGAGCCGGTCGCCGTGGCTACCGATCGCCAGCGGAAACAGGCTGGGGCTGTCTGCCTGGGTCATAGCTGTCCCCCTTCAAGTAGGTGTCGAGGGGGAGTATCGGCGGCAAATCTGAAGCCAATCTGAAGTGCTACAGTTGCCAGGGTCCGCAAGCGCACCCACAAGGAACAATAGAAAGATGCGCCACGAATTCAGCGAAGTGCTCAACGACCTGGTCGACTATTTTCTGCTTGGCGATATCCAGCTGCTCGAGCGCTTCAAGCTGCAACATGGCCTGCCCGACGACCTGGCCCACGCGTTCACCCACGGCGACAGTGGCGACCAGGCGGTACGCGAAGGCATCGTGCTGCCGCTGGCAGGGGTCGACAACCTGCCCTACCGCATTCTGTTCACCCTGGGCCACCACACCCCGGCCTTGCGTGAACCCGGCAGCCGCCTCAAGCACTGCCGCAACGGCTATGTGCTGCGGGTCGAACACGGTGTACTGATGCTGTACACCTGGCGCATCCTGCAACACTTCACCGCGAAGACACTCGGCGACCTGATGGCGCGCTACCAGGTACCGGGGCGCCCGATCATCGAACTGGACAATGGCTGGTATGACGTGGAGGTGCTGGCGGGCGCGCTGGTGCGTGACGGGCTCTATGAGCCGGCCTTCGAGTTCGTGTTGAAGAAGCGCTGGAGCCGGGGCGAGGCTGCCGGGGTGGATACCGGGTATGCCTTTGGGTTGCGTGGCTACTTCGACTGATGGGTTGACTATGCCGGCCTCTTCGCGGGCTTGCCCGCTCCCACAGGTAACTCACTGCCCTCAGGCACAGTGGTATCCCTGTGGGAGCGGGCAAGCCCGCGAAGAGGCCGCTACGGGTAGCCTCAACCTTCAGGCGTGATGGATATCCCGGTCCTTGGTCTCCGGCAGGAACAGGATGCCCAGCACCGCCGTCATCAACGCGATCACGATCGGGTACCACAAGCCATAGTAGATATCACCGGTCGCCGCCACCATGGCAAACGCCACGGTCGGCAGGAAACCGCCGAACCAGCCGTTGCCGATGTGGTAAGGCAGGGACATCGAGGTGTAGCGAATACGCGCCGGGAACAGCTCTACCAGCCAGGCGGCGATCGGCCCGTAGACCATGGTCACGTAGATCACCAGCAGGGTCAGCAACAACAGCACCATCGGGTAATGGATCTTCGCCGGGTCGGCCTTTTCCGGGTAGCCCGCTTCCTTCAATGCGCCGCTCAGGGTGGCGGTAAAGGCCTCGCTCTGCGCCTTGAAGTCGGCCGCTGCCAGGCGGCTGCCGTCAAAGCTTGGCAGTACCCGTTGACCGATGCGAATCTGCGCCACGCTGCCAGGCTCGGCCGCTTCGTTGGTATAGGGGATGGCCCGCTTGGCCAGCAGGCTCTTGGCAATATCGCACGAGCTGGTGAATCTGGCCTTGCCCACCGGGTCGAACTGGAACGCGCACTGGCCAGGGTCGGCCACCACTACCACCGGGTTCTGTTCCTGAGCGACAAACACGTCCGGGTTGCCGTACTGGGTCAGGGCCTTGAAGATCGGGAAGTAGGTCAGCGCGGCGATGATGCACCCGGCCATGATGATCTTCTTGCGGCCGATGCGGTCGGACAGGCTGCCGAAGAAGATGAAGAATGGCGTGCCGATCAGCAGCGAGCCGGCAATCAGCAGGTTGGCGGTCTGTGGCTCGATCTTGAGCATCTGCAACAGGAAGAACAACGCATAGAACTGCCCGGTGTACCACACCACCGCCTGCCCGGCAGTGCCGCCCAGCAGCGCCATGATCACCACCCGCAGGTTGTCCCAGCGGGCGAACGACTCGGTCAGCGGGGCCTTGGACGCCTTGCCCTCGGCCTTCATCTTCATGAACACCGGCGACTCGTTGAGCTGCATGCGGATGTACACCGAAATGGCCAGCAGCAGGATCGACAGCAGGAACGGCACGCGCCAGCCCCAGGCCTCGAACGCCTCGGTGCCCATGGCGGTACGGCAGGCCATGATCACCAGCAGCGACAGGAACAGGCCCAAGGTGGCAGTGGTCTGGATCCAGGCAGTGAAGAAGCCGCGTCGGCCCTTGGGCGCATGCTCGGCCACATAGGTGGCCGCGCCGCCGTACTCGCCGCCAAGCGCCAGCCCCTGCAGCAGGCGCAGGGTGATCAGGATGATCGGGGCCGCGACGCCGATGGTCGCGTAGCCGGGCAGCAGGCCGACCACCGCGGTGGACAGGCCCATGATCACGATGGTGATGAGAAAAGTGTACTTGCGCCCGATCAGGTCGCCCAGGCGGCCGAACACGATGGCGCCGAACGGGCGCACGGCAAAGCCTGCGGCAAAGGCCAACAGGGCAAAGATGAACGAGGTGGTTTCATTGACCCCGGCGAAGAAATGCTTGGCAATGATCGCCGCCAGTGAGCCGTACAGGTAGAAGTCGTACCATTCGAACACCGTGCCCAGGGACGAGGCGAAGATGACCTTGCGCTCCTCCCGCGTGATGCCGCGTTGGGGCGCACTACTGCCCGTGGATGTGCCGTCGAGAACCGCCATGGGGTGCCTCCGTCTTGTCGTTATGCAGGCCGGGAGCACCTCATCCGCTGTTGCACCGTCGCACCCAGGCCCTGGGGGGCTTGCTTTGGTTATGCGAAGCACGACGAGGCAGGCCGCCTCGGATCGCAGCAAGGTTACTGAAGCATAATAGGCTTTGACGGGATATCCACTGTGGGCCGCTGCTACAGCACGGGCCCCTTCAACTCGACCTGGTTGCCATCCGGGTCGTAGCAGTACAACGACGGCCCTTCGCCTTCGGCGCCGTAGCGTTTTTCGGCCGGTGCCACCTGCACCCCCGCGGCTTGCAGGTAGGCCCTCAGCGCCGGTTCGTCGAACGGCTCGATGCGCAGGCAGAAATGGTGCAGGTTGCGCCCCTCGGCCCCCGGTGCCGCACCGCCAGGCTGGCCCAGCGGGCCGTCGAGCGTGACCAGGTCGATCATCGCCGTGCCGGTGGCCAGGTGGACCATGCCCAGGTCTTCGCGCACGCGGCTGACCGTGCAGCCGAGCAGCTCGGTGTAGAAGGCAATGCTACGCGGCAGGTCGCTGACCCGCAGTACCAGATGGTCGATGTGCTTGATGGCGAATGGGCGCATGCCGGGCTCCTTGTGGCGGTCGGCTTCCAGGGGGTAACCCCCACCACAATAGCCCACGGGCGCATGCCACCACCATATCCCGCTATTCGTTGACCAAGCGTTGCAGTACGCCGCCTTCATGGCGGGCCAGGATACGCAGCAGCTGGTCGACCAGGGCCCGGTCCGGTGCATCCAGGTGGAAGTGGTGCCCACCCGGGTGCCACGACACCTTCGCCTGGCTGGGCAAGGCCGCCTGGCGCCGGCTGAAGGCCTCACCGGTAAATGCCCCCTGACGGCCAAACAGCAGGTACAACGGGCAGCGGATCTGGCTGAGCAGCTCGCAGGCTTCGCGCTCGGTCAGCGGCATGGGTTCGGGCAGCACCAGGCGCGGGTCATGGCGCCAGCAATAACCATCGCCCAACTGCAGCAGGTCGCGCAGCGCCAGCAGCCGCGCCGCCGCTTCCGACACTTCGGTGTCCAGGCGTTCGCGACGTTGCTCCAGCGCGGTGTCCAGGTCTTCGAAACGGCATACGTCGGGCTCGGCGAAGCCCTGCAGCTGGCTACGCTGGACCATGCGCTTGAGCCGGTAGGCGCGGGCCAGGTGCTCGACGCGGTCATCCTCGGCCACCGTGAACGGTGCGCCCATGCCGTCGAGGAAGGTCATGCTGGCGATGCCGCTGGTCATGGCCGCCAGCAACGATGCCACGCCGGTGCCCATGCCATGGGCCAGCACATGAAACTGCCCAAGGCCCAGGCTTTCGGTCACCGCCAGCATGTCCTCGGCATGCTCCCACAGGTAATAACCACTGTCGTGGCGGCGATGATCGGAGCGGCCGTGGCCGACCAGGTCGGGGGCCACCACGAAGCAGCCATCGAGCATCGGTGCCAGGCGCTCGAACGAGGCGGCGTTGTCCAGCCAGCCATGCAGGGCCAGCACCGGGATGCCGTCTTCAGGCCCCCAGCAACGTACGGCAATTTCAATGCCGTTGAGGTCCAGCAGGTGATCCTTGGGTGTCGATGAAGAACGCATGGGTACGCTTCCTGACTTGACGCCTGGCACGACCACACCAGGCCGAATACGCCGCTGGCCCCTTCGAGTCCTGTCGCCAGCGGCCCCCCTTGCGTCGGGCCACGCAGGGCTCCGACGTGTCACCTTGGCGCATCGTCATGCCCACCACTGGCCCGTCACCGACCGTGACTTAACCGTCACCGACTCATTGCCCGCGCAGGTCCTCGAAGTACGCCTGCCTGCCATCCACCTGGCTGGATGCCCGTGGCAGCGCTGCGGCTTCACCGTTGGCCGCTTCGACGTGCCAGTAACAATGCTGCACCGCACGGGTCACCGCCACGTAAGCCAGGCGCTGTACCTCTTCCTGCTGCGCGGTATCGAACGGTTGCGCATCGCCGGGCTTGCCCAGCCCGGCCTGGCGGTAAACCTGGTTCTTGTAGGGCGAGCTGGTCAGGTACTGGCAGTCGCCGAGCATGAACACGGCGTCGGCCTGCAAGCCCTTGGCGCTGTGATAGGTCAGCTGGCGTAGCCGCCGCTGCTCGCTCGGCAGCGCCGCCTCTGCCTGCAGCACGCTGTGCAGGTGCTCGTTCATCAGCGCCCTGTCGCTGCCCTTGCGGTACAACATCATGACCGTCTCGCCACGCTGGTAGTGCTCGATCAAGGTTTCCCCCAAGGCGGCTTCGTCACGGTCGAACACCTTGACCGGCGAGCCTGGCAACTGCGCCGCCGGGCCGCTGGCCCTGGCTTTCTTGCCGGCGATCGCCGGAGTGCCCTTGACCAGGTGCTCGGCGGCATCGATCACCTGTTGCTGGCTGCGGTAGTTGTCGACCAGCATCACCCGTGTATTGGCCGGCGACGGGAACGTCTTGGTGAATTCCATGAAGTATTTGGGCGAGCTGCCGCGCCAGCCGTAGATCGACTGCCAGTCGTCGCCCACGCACAGCAGCGAGGAATGCCGGGCATTGCGCCCAGTGTGCATGGCCGGGCCGCGCCGGCGGATCTCGGCAAGGCTGGCGCGCAGCCAGCTGACGATCTGCGGCGATACGTCCTGGAACTCGTCGATCATCAGGTGCGCCAGCGGGCGCAGCAATGGGTCAGGCAGCAACCGCAGGTTTTCCGGGTTGTTCTCGCCGAACAGCGCGAACATGCGGTTGTAGCTCATGACCGGTGGCGACTGGTCCAGCAGGTGCGCCTCGAGGGCCTTCCAGTACAGGGCCAGGGCCTCGAAGAACAACGCGTCGCTGTCGCCTGGCGGGAAGCTCATCGCCGCCACGGCAGGGTTGACCTCCAGGCCGAGGTTCTCGATGAAGTTGGCGGCGCCGACAAAGGCGTCCAGCAGCGGCGCCGGGGCCAGCTCACCCTTGACCTTGTATTCGAAACCGGGGCCGGCCACCGCATCACCGGCCAGCGAAGCGGCCAGGCGCCGGGCCATGGCATAGTTGTCGAGCCAGATCAGCGGCCTGTCGCAGAATGCCTGCAACAGGGTACGTTTGACCGCCCACTCGGCGCGCACCGCCAGCTTGGCGCCGGGGCGCTGGTACTGGGCGCTTTCTGCCGGGTCGAAGCCCAGCACGACCAGTGGCCCGTCGCCGCCCAGGCGACCATGTACATGGAAGCGGCTGCCGCGGATCTCGACCGTCTCGCGACAGGGCTCGATACCTTTGATCGGCCAGGCACCGGCGGCGAACCACAGGTCCTCGATCACGTCACACAGTTCTTCGTCACGCTGGGCGGCCAGCTGGGTCACCTGCGCACGTTTCTGCACTTCGGGGTTGTTGGGGTCCAGCGGCTTCAGTTGCAGGGCCTCGCTGCGCAACAGGCCAACCAGTTCGGCGAAACGTGCGCTGGTCCCCAACAAGTCGCTGTAGCACTGGTTCAGTTGCTGGCGCTGGGCGTCGTTCAGGCGCAGGTCGAACGGGTTGCTCTCGGCATCGGCTTCACGCCCGGCGGGCATCTCGTTGCCCAGCGTTTCGAACGCTCGTACCTGGGCAAAGCCCGGCAGGCTGCGCACCAGCGGCAGGATCCGCGAATGGAAGGTGCGCACCAGCTCGCGGGCTTGGGCCGCCTGCAAGTCGCTCTGCCACAGGGCGAACACCTGCATCAGGCGCTTGATGAAGTCCTTGCGCGACTCGCGAGTGAAGGTGACCACGGTCATCGCATCCAGCTCGTAGCCCAGGTAATGGCGCAACAACAGGATGCGCAAGACCAACGAGGTCGACTTGCCCGCTCCGGCCCCGGCGACCACGCAAGTGGAGGGCGTATCGCTGAAGATCAGCTTCCACTGCGCGGCACTGGGCTGGGCCTCGGCAGGCAGGCGCTGGGCGACATCGGCCTTGAAGCGTTTCTTCAGCTCGGCAGTCAATGGCAGGCGCCAGTCATCGAACAGGTTGTCGTCCTGCCCCGGGACGGCGTCAACGGCGGGACGGGTATCACGGATCACCAGCACCTGGCGCCCGGCCTCATAGCCCTCCGCACGGCCGCGCTCGAAGCCCTCCCGCAGGCCCTCGGTATGGCCACTGCGCTGGCCGCTGACATGGCCGAGGAACCACGAGTCACGGTGCTGGGCCCGCAGGCGGGTCAGGCCGCGCCCCAGCAGGCGCGCCGCCAGGCGGCGGAACCAGGGTAACTGGGCAGGTGGGGTTAGGTCGGCTGGGGCCTGGGTTTGCTCGTGGGCCACGGTCACTCCGGTGAAAAGCAAAATCAGCGGGCATGTTCGCCGCATCGGCGAAAAATCGCCAGCGAATGCTTGCAGATCAGGGGATTAGGCGATGAAGCGAAGAGAATACCGCAGCTCTAAACATCTATTTTACTGATTGTTTTAAGTCGATATTTACGCTTATTTTCGATCTTTATTTGGCGCATCATGGCCCCATTCCACTGATTCAAGGAGCACGACCATGCTGCAACTGCGACCCTTCGAAAGCCTCGGCCACGCCAACCACGGCTGGCTGGATGCCCACCACCACTTCTCCTTCGCCGAGTACTATGACCCGGCGCGTATGCACTGGGGCAACCTGCGGGTCTGGAACGACGACCTGATCGCTGCCGGCAGTGGTTTCCCACCGCACCCGCACCGCGACATGGAAATCATCACCTATGTGCGTGAAGGCGCGATCAGCCATCAGGACAGCCTGGGTAACAAGGGCCGTACCGAAGCCGGTGACGTGCAGGTGATGAGCGCCGGCACTGGCATCGTGCACAGCGAGTACAACCTGGAAGACGTCGATACGCGCATCTTCCAGATCTGGATCGTGCCGGAGCGCACTGGCGAGGCACCGCAGTGGGGCACCCGGCCGTTCCCCAAAGGTGAGCGCGGCGAAGGCTTCGTGACCCTGGCCAGCGGCCGCGCGGGTGACGAGGACAGCCTGCAGATCCGTACCGATGCCCGCCTGGTGGCTGCCACCCTGCGCGCGGGTGAAACCGCCGAGTACCGCTTCGATGCTGCACGGCGGGGCTACCTGGTGCCGGCCAAGGGGCTGGTGGAGGTCAACGGGCTGCGCGCCAAGGCGCGCGATGGGGTGGCGATCGAGCAGGAGGAGGTGTTGCGGGTGACTGCCATCGAGGACAGCGAGATCGTGCTGGTCGACGTGGCCTGAAGCGCCCACCGCTGCGCGGGTGAACCCGCTCTTGCACAGATACCTCGGCCCGCGTGCTGGACCACGCGGCCCAGCCGGTACCCGGCCTGTATGCGGTGGGTAATGACATGGGCAGCGTGATGGGCGGGTACTACCCAAGTGGCGGCATCACGCTCGGGCCGGGCATGACCTTCGGCTACCTGGCTGGTAGAGCGTTGAGCGGCTTGCAGGCGCAAGACGAACGGGTCGGCTTCTGTTCATGTCGGCTTCTGTTCATAAAGCCTGCTCATCCGGCACTTCCGCCTGCGCTACGTTCACTGGCTGCTGTAGCAGACCTCGCGGCAACTGGAAGCCTTTGAAGGGTTGCTGGGTAATGGGATTGAAGGCTTTTTCCGCATTCAGACGATAGCGCATCACGCCATCACCGGTCCGGAAGCTGAGGTCCACGCTGGTGGCAGTGCGCCCATTGAGCGAGCCGCGGCTGAGCAAGCGGAACAGCGACCATGGGCCGTGGTAACCCAGGCTGCTGCTGTTGCCGTTTTGCCTGAGCAAGGTCAGGTTGCTGCGCACCTGCTGCCCCAGTGTATTGGGCCAGACGATCCCGGTGATCTGACTCGGACCATGGGTGTAGGCAATCAACTGACCGTCCAGGTCCAGCAGGCTCGTACGCTGGTTGGCGCTCAGCCCCAACGGCTCGATGCTGAACTGCACGCTCAGGTTTCCGCGTTGATCGAAGAACGTCTCGCGGATGCGATTCGCCAGCGCCAGCTGTTCGAGCACATCGCTGCGGATCAGCGACTGCTGCTGTCCGGCTTGCAAGGCTTCGAGGTTGTCATCGAGGAACAGCTTCAGGTATTGGTCGTGGAATTGCTGCAGCCGCCCCTTTGGCCCGAAGAACGCTTCGAAATCCTCCAGGGAAGCATCAGGTGCCCTCACCACGAAGGGGTATCGCCCTGCCAATCGCTGCTGGAAGAAACTGTAGACGTCAGCATCCCAGCGACGCTCCAGTTCAAGCAAGGCTTGAATGTTCAGCACCAGTGCAGTTTGCTCCGCGACCTTTCCGAGCTGATGGTTGAGTGGCTCCGGCAAGCTTGTCGCCAGCCGCTGCAAGGTGCCGATCGGGTCGTGCCCGGTCATCGAAAAGCGCTGACGCACAGCCTGCAGAGCCGCCTTGCCCCGGTCGGGACTGTCCTGCACCGCCTTGGCATAGGCGTAAACCGCCGTCAGCGCGGCAAGCGTTTCTTCATAACCGCTCGGCTTGTCACCTGTCGCCTGCAACATGCCACTGAGCCCGGCGAATGCGCGCTGGATAGCCAAGGTCTGCTGCTGTTCAGCGGGGCGGCCAGCGGATTGCAGGATAGCTGTCTCGCCTGGCACCTCCACGCCTGCTGGCGACCACTGCGTGGTGTTGTCCTTCACTGTATCCAGCAGCCGTTGCAGCGGTGCCGCAGGCCCGGTCATTTGCTCGAGAACTGCGACTGCATGCTCCAGATCACGGAAGTCCACCAGCGCAAACGCGGTCAGTGCCCGCCGCCAGCTGTCAATGTAATCGCTGCTGTACAGGCTGTGCAGACGAGCAGCAAGCGCGTCCCGGTCGGCATCGGAATAATCGAGCTGGCCGCGCTCGCCCAGCGCCCATTGGTCGATCATCGCCATTTCGACGAAGCGCTGGCCGAGCGCTGCAACATAGGCCTGGAAACCTTTGGCGGTGAGCATCGGGGCAATCACGACGCCAGCATTACCGTGCATGGAACCGGAAGCCGGCCGATATACCACATCGAAGGCTGGCCCGACCTGGTAACGCAAGTCCAGGCCCTGGTGCAGCTGCTCCTGAGCGCGCTGCTTGAGGCCCGCATAGACCCGCTCCGGCAGGGGCAACTTGCGCAGGGTCTGCTGTACCTCGGCAACACGTTGCTGGTACTCGGGCAGGTCGGCGTCGGCATACGCCAAGGCGTATTGCAGGTGTCGCATGAGGTCGCGCTGCAGTTGCCCCTGGCCCGGGAAGGCTTGCTGCCAGCGCTGAGCCATCCACTCCTCGACCCATTCGGGGCGGCGGTTCTGGCGGTCCTCAAGCATTCGGTAAACTCTCAGCGCGGCCATCTGCTGTTCACTGCCAGGGGGCGCGGCGCTCATCGCGTCGACTACACCACTGGCCAACGCCGGCAGGAAATGTCTGCCAAGCAAGCTCAGATAGGCCTCGTCGACCCGAGGACCGATGGCGCGGCCCTGATAGAGGCCCGCATCGGCAACACCGGGCCATGCAGTGCGATAGTCGCCGAACAGCGAAACTGCATCGCGGATCTGGTCCAGCGGCTCCAGCAGGTTTCGCCCGGTCGGGTCGAGCTGCTGGTCCAGTTGCCGGTGGCTGTACTCCTTGCTCTTGACCAGCACGCTGGCAGCCTTGGCAGCATTGCTATCGAAGTAGCGCTGCCAGCTGGCGACAACGATACAGAACGCCAGCAGGCCTACTGCGGAACCCACCCGGAACAACTGGCGCTTGCTGCGTGCCACCCTGGCGTTGTCGCCGGCGAGACCGACTTCGCGGTAGATGACGCGCCTGAAGGCCTGCTGGATGAAGTAAGCCAACGCCTTGCCCTGCGCCTTGCCTTCACGCAAGGGCAGTTTTGTCTTGTAGGGCTGTGCCGCCTCACGGACGAACGCGTTGAGCATATCGCCCTGCTGCATCACCGATGACCAGTAGAGCCCGCGTACCAGGGCGGGCGTGGTGAAGCGGTCACTGCCCAGCGTTTCACGCAGAAACGACAGCAATATCGGTTGCAGCCCAACCAGCTGCGCATGCAGGGAGAACAGCCGCGCACGTGCCGGCGCCCGGCCAAGTCCATCAAGCTGGTCGAAGACCTGCTCGAACAGCAGCCTGATCAAACGATGGTAATGGCTGCGGTATTCGTCCAGCCAGGCATCGGTCGAACCGGCCGCAGCCAGTTTGAACGTGAAGCCCAGCAGCTCCTCCCGCCTGGAAGCCGGGAGCCTGCCATAGAGCTGATCGAAGCCATCGAGCAAGTCGAACTTGGACAGCACCACATACAACGGCAGGCGCGCACCCAGCCGACTACTGACCTCGAACAGGCGCGCGCGCAGCATATGAGCCAACGCCCGGCGTTGGTCGGGCGTCCCATGCAACAACGCAGGCAGGTCAATGACCAGCACCAGCCCATTCAACGCCCTCTGACTGCGGTTGCTCAGCAGCCATCCCAGCAGGTGCTCCCACAACCTGGCCGGGGCTTCAGGCGGCGGGGAAACTTCAGGCTGCTCAGGGCCAGGCACCGGGCCCGCCGCTGCAGCCTGGCTGATGAAGGCACCCGGAGGGTCGATCATCACGGCATCATTGCTGACCCACCAGCCTACCGGGTAAGCCAGCGCCTGGGCCCTGCCGATACGGGTCAGGGAGAAACGCTGGTCGCTGCGATCAATGAAGCTGCTCTTGCCAGCCTGTACGTTACCCAGAACCAGATACCATGGCACCCGGTACAAGGCGCTTCGTCCGCCGGCATTATCCAGATAGCTGGCCAGCCGCTGGTTCAACGCGTGCTCTTGTGCCTGAACCAGCGGCAGCGTGGGGTCCAGCGCGGCCGCCACGGCCTGCTTGCGGTCCGCTTGCAGGCGACGGACACGTCTGCGCAACACCATGAGCCAGCCCAGTAACGGCACCACCACCAGCACCAGGCTCGCAACGATACGATGGGCGACGTTGGCCAGCGGTTGTTGTTCGCGCCATGTCCAATGCGGGCCAAGCCACCAGATGGCGACCAGCATCAGCACGGCGCCCAGCCCAAGTAGCGGCGGCATTGCCAGGCCAATACGGCTGGAAAGGCGCAAGCCCCAGCGTTTCAGTTGTTTCCATGGTGGGTTCATATGGGCTCCGGATCCTTGATCTGAACTGCCAATGCGGTGGATGTCGTGTAGTGCTGGAGCCGCTGGAATACCTCGGGCTCCCACGCATCGGCAGTGGTTTGCTGCATCGTCCGCGCAACGCCGATGCATAGGTCCCGGGCCAGCCAGGACACGCCGCGTGCCGCCAGCAAGTCAGCAGCGATGAGCGTGGTGTGCGAGCGCTCACGCGGCGAGTTCAGATCCGCCTGCATCCCCTGCAACCTCAGGAGCACGGGCTCTACACCCATGCCGTCAAGCTGGGCAACGAGTTCCTCGCGCAGGCTGCCGAACTCCTGGGAAGCAGCGCCCTGGGCTGACGCACCCTGGCAGCCGTTCAGCCATGCGAGGGCTTGATCGTCCAGGAACGGCGTGCCATCGCTGAAGCACAATTGCTGCAACGAAGGCAGGCGCTGGACGAAACGCGCGGTGGTACTGCGAATGGCCTCGCTGACCTCGTTCAACGCCAGCTGCGACGCTACGCTCGCTGCCAGGAAGCTGCCCCGAAACCAGTAAGGGGCTGCCGTGAGGCTCTTCTCGATCCGATGCAGTAGCGCGATGTCCACTGAAGTACCTGCTACGAGATTTTCGTAGCCCGCAATCACCTCTGGCGGCACTGCCATCAGGCCCGTGCAGTGCCGCTGCCTGACGGCAGGCGCCGCCTGGATATGCGACCACAGGCCGAAACGACGTAGCTGGTAACCGGTCGGATCGTACGGATCCTGTTGATTGATGAGCTCGGCCATGGTCAGTACGGCACGCCGGGTTTCCCGCTCGCTGCCAATGGAAACCCGGGGCGCTGGCATGGCGATCACGTCTGCCAGTGGCATGGGCTGCTCGCTTGCAGCGGTCGGGGCCGGCGCTACAGCCTCGCCAACACCGTTGGCCAGCTCCGTTTGCCGCTGTAACAAGCGTTCCAGTTCGCCCAACCCAGCCGCATCGAGCTGGGCGCCGTCCTGCTGTTGTTTCAGCCGCGCCAGGGCCGCCTGCGCAGCCACTGCGTGGGCAGGGCTGTAGGTGAACCGGTCAAGGCGCGGTAGCGCATCGATCAAGCGGCTGAGTACAAGGCCGACCAGTTTCCGCTTGCCGAGGAAACCTGTGGGCCCCGGCTTTGGATGAGCGCTTTCCCAATAGCATTCGACCATGCCGGCCAGCAACGCCAGGGTGTTCCCCCATCGTTCCCAGCACGCGCTGCGCAGCCACGCAGTACTCAGGTGGGCAACGATCCGCATGTGCTTGCACTGCCGGCACAGGTACTGGCAGGACGCCTCTTCGATGTAGGCCCAGTCGATCGAGGCCGCCTGCAGCCCGCCCAGCTTGACCATCTCCTGGTCTATCGCCTGGTAGGTTTCATCCTCGATATCGAACAAACCAGCCGGGATCGCTGGATCGATCGGGGCGAGCAGCCGACTGATCTCATCCGCTGATGTCTGCATTACCACCGGCAAGCACTCCGCGCCTGTTCGATCAGCGGCCCCAGGCCCTGGGCATCGAACACCAACCCGTCGACCTCGCTGCGATCGCTCGCCACCACTATCCGGTGAGCCCCGATCAGCTGCCTGATCTGCTCGATCGCCGGCAGGCCACGCCCGGCATCGAGTACCTGGCCGTTTTCCATCACGCGCCACGGCGTGTTGCGCGTGGCGCCACCCTCGCTTGTCAGCCTCACGGTAACCCAGCTTGCGTCGATGGGCCGCGTGGTAATCAGCTGCAGCCGCGATATTTTCTGTATGCAGCTGATGGCGAGATAGGGGCGCTCGTGGGTTGAGGCGATGGCAGGCGCCGTGATCATCAGCTCCGCCGTGGCTGAGCCGACTTCACCGCCACTACCGATGCGAAAGGTCAGGTCATCCGCTGCCCGCGATGCCTCATTTGCCATGACCCGCATCACCGTGGGCGCTTCCTGCTCCTGCGCTGACCACGCCCTGGATGACACATGTGCCGGCGTACCGGCAGCCCGGTCAAAACAAGCCAGACGCTCGATGTCAGAGACGATCCGGGGGCAGTCGCGATCAAGCTCAGCCAGCACCGGCTGCATACAAAACAGCAACGAAACGCCTGCGTAACATGCACGGTGGAATATCATTCCAAGTTCACCCACGCAATGAGCACATAAGCCTTGCACGGCCCTGCGCATTGTTTTTCTGACAACTGAACGCCCACTTACGCCCTCCCGCGCATAACCACTCCAAAACGAAAACGGTACGAGCCTAGTACATCGCATACCGTGGATACAAACAAATATTTATTTACATCTTAAGCCTCGACCAAGGGGGGCTTTTCCATGCATGGTTTTTATGAAGACCGGGCAAGTAAGCGAGACCCAGAAACACTTTGCAGGAAACTTCCTACAAGCAGAACGCACAACTAAACACGTTACACGGAAATATCCTACAACTTCACTAGAGAGCCATGTGCCGATGTCTAGAAACTCGGGATCCGTTGCACCCAAAGAACGTATCAACATCAAGTACGTTTCAGCCACCCGTGATGAACAGGCCGAAGTAGAATTGCCACACAAGATGCTTGTCCTGGGCGACTTCGGTCTGGATGACAGCCGTGCGCTTGAAGACCGTTCGGTGATGCGCATTGACAAACACACGTTCAACAACGTTTTGCACGACGCCGATGTCAGCCTGGCCTTGTCCGTCCCCTCCCTGCTCAGCACCGCAGCCGACAGCGAGCTGGCGATCAACCTGCAGATCAGGTCCATCAAGGATTTCAGCCCGGACCAGATTGTCCGGCAGGTACCAGAGCTCAACAAACTGTTGCAGTTGCGTGAAGCACTGGTCGCCTTGAAGGGGCCGCTCGGCAACGTGCCAACTTTCCGCAAACACCTGCAACAGCTGTTGACTGACGAGCAAGCGCGCAAACAACTCGCCGAAGAACTCGAACAGGCGCTCGCGGCGCCCCAAGAAGATTGAGACAAAGGAGCGTCCGATGCCAAAACCAAGCGACACTACCCAAGCAGTTGAAACAACGAGCGAAACGTTGAGCAACGAAACCCTGCTCGACCAGATCATGGCCGAGACCAAGTTGGTACCCGCGCAAGAGGGCTATCAGGTTGCCCGCCAGGGTGTTTCTGCCTTTATTGCTGAAATCCTGAAACGTAATGAGCCGGACCAACTGGTCAATAAACATCGTGTTGATCAGATGATTGCCGAACTTGATCGAGTGCTCAGCAAGCAGATGGATGCCATTCTGCATCACCCCGCGTTCCAGCAACTGGAGTCGTCCTGGCGCAGCCTCAAACTTTTGGTCGACCGCACGGACTTTCGCGAAAATATAAAGCTCGAAGTCTTGCATGTGAGCAAGCATGACCTGCTCGAGGATTTCGAGAATGCTGCCGACATCACCTGCAGCGGCCTGTATAAGCACGTTTACACCGCAGGTTATGGCCAGTTTGGTGGCGAGCCCGTGGCGGCCATGGTCGGCAACTATAGCTTCGGGCCCTCCTCTCCCGACATCAAGCTGCTGAGCTACATGGCCTCGGTCGGCGCCATGTCACACGCGCCCTTCCTGACGGCGCCGTCTCCAGAGTTCTTCAACCTCGGCAGTTTTGAGGAGCTGCCCAACCTCAAGGAGATCAAGGACATTTTTGCCGGACCGCGGCACGCCAAATGGCGTGCCTTCCGCGAAAGCGAAGACTCCCGCTACGTCGCGCTGACCGGCCCGCGCTTCATGCTGCGCTCCGCCTACCACCCTACGGAACAGGCGATTGAAAGTTTCAACTACGAGGAAGACATTGCCGGGCGTCACGACAACTACCTGTGGGGCAACTCCGCCTTCCTGCTGGCCAGCTGCATCAACGACAGTTTCGCCCGCTATCGCTGGTGCCCGAACATCATCGGCCCACAATCGGGCGGCGCTGTCGAGGACCTGCCGGTGCACCTGTACGAGGCCATGGGCCAGTTGCAGGCGAAGATTCCTACCGAAGTGCTGATTTCCGATCGAAAGGAATTCGAACTCGCCGAAGAGGGCTTCATCGCCCTGACCATGCGCAAGGACAGTGACAATGCCGCGTTCTTCTCGGCCAACTCGGCGCAAAAACCCAAGAATTTCCCAAAGACGCCCGAAGGGCTGCAAGCCCAGACCAACTACAAGCTCGGTACGCAGCTGCCCTACCTGTTCATCGTCAATCGCCTGGCCCATTACATCAAGGTACTGCAGCGCGAGCAGATCGGCAGCTGGAAGGAGCGACGCGATCTCGAGGCCGAACTCAACAAGTGGATCAAACAGTACGTCGCCGACCAGGAGAACCCTTCAGCGGATGTACGCAGCCGCCGTCCACTGCGTGCTGCCCGGGTAGAAGTCTCGGACGTTGCCGGTGATCCGGGCTGGTACCAGGTCTCGCTCGCCGTGCGCCCTCACTTCAAGTACATGGGCGCGAACTTCGAGATCTCCCTGGTCGGGCGGCTCGACACCCAATGACTGGCTTTTTTGATCGTTTGACGGCTGCTCAGTCCGCTAGCGGCGGGCACTCCCGGCAGGAGAACGCCTTTCACAAGATCACCGCCATCAAGCGTCATCTCGAAACACTGCTCAACGCCCGGCAAGGTTGCTCACAGAGCAGCCCTGAACTGGGCCTGCGGGATTTCAATGGACACGATGCGAGCAGCGGCGACCTGCTGGAACAAGTGAGCCTTGATATCCGCCGCACCATCCAACGCTTTGAACCACGCATACAAGTCTGTGCGCTTAAAGCCGTGCCCGATGATCACACCCCACTGGAATTGCATTTCCGGCTGGACTGCCAGGTACAGGTCAATGACCAGGCAGAGCAGTTGCAACTGGAACTGCTGGTCAACGGGCACAACCGCTTCACCCGAGTGAGATGAACCATGTCACTGAAGGACAGATTCAGCGAAGAACTGCGGTACCTGCGCGAATTGGGAAACGACTTCGTCAAGGACAACCCGCAACTGGCCCGGTTGCTTGGCACCGGGGGAAGCGACCCGGATGTCGAGCGCCTGATGGAAGCGTTCGCCTTTCTCACAGCCAGGCTGAGGCTGAAGCTGGAAGACGACCTGCCGGAATTGACCCACCCCATGCTGCAGTTGCTGTGGCCAAACTACCTTCGGCCCCTGCCCAGCGTGACGATCATCCAGTTCACGCCACGCATGCAGGCGCTCAGCCAGGCACAACAGATTGCCAAAGGCTCAAGGCTGTTCTCAAAGCCGGTGGACGGTGTCGCCTGCGAGTTTCGCACCTGCACCCCGGTGAATATCCATCCGTTCGAGATCGACGCGGTTGGTGCGACCCAGACCCTCGACAGCGCAGTGGTCCGCATCCGCCTGCGAACGCTGGTCGAACGGCCATTGAACACCTTGGGCTGTACCAGCCTCGACTTTCACCTCAGCGGCGACCAGCGTACCGCCCGTACGTTGTACCTGTGGATGTCGCAGTACCTCGAGCATGTCTGCGTAACCGTCAATGGCCAGGTCCGCCGGTTGCCGGCCAGCAGCCTCGCCTTTCCCGGTTTCAGCGCTGATGAAGCCCTGCTGCCCTACCCGAAAAATGTCTTTGATGGCTACCGGATCCTGCAGGAATACTTCATGTTCGCGCAGCGCTTCCATTTTTTCACCCTCACCGGGCTGGACAGGCTTTGGCCTGCGGAGCAAAGCAAGCAGGTCGACATCGAATTCCACTTCTGCCGCCTGTTACCTGATTCGCTGCGTATCGGCAAAGCAGATTTCAAGCTGTTCTGCACCCCGGCGGTCAACCTGTTCGAACACAGCGCCGAACCCATCGACCTGTCCAGCAGCAAAGCCCAGTTCGAGCTCAAGCCCAAAGGCTCGGAGCAGTACGCTCACGAGATCTTCAGCGTCGATGCGGTCATCAGCACCCGCACCACCGCGGACGGGAGCATCGGCGAACACCTGAGAACCTTCCGGCCATTCGAGTCGTTCGCCCACGAAATCGAGCACGTGCAAGGCCGCACGGCGTTGTATTACCGCTACACGCTCGAACAATCCTTGCGCGACCAAGGTGTCACTCACCGCATCGCCTTTGTCCGCGCGGATGCCAACGCCTATATCGGCGAGCTGGAAACCGCGTCCATCGACCTGACCTGCACCAACCGCGACCTGCCGCTGGCTTTGGGCATCGATGACATCAACGTGCTCACCGAGGCTACGCCTCCCCTCGCCACCTACACCAACATCTGCGCGCCGTCGCGCCCCTATCGCCCGGTGCTGGACGGCCAGTTGCAGTGGGCGTTGATTTCCAACATGTCACTCAACTACCTGTCACTGCTAGCGGTCGATCCACTCAAAGCGGTGATACGCGCGTACGACTTCGCCGCCCTGCACGACATCCAGCACGCTCGCACCACGCGCAAGCACCTCGACGGCATCCGCGAGATCCACACAGAGCCCCTGGACTGGCTGATTAAAGGGCAGCCCATTCGCGGGCTGCGTACCCGCCTGAAGCTGGACCAGGCTGCCTTCCTCTGTGAAGGCGACCTCTACCTGTTCAGTTGCGCACTGGCCCACTTCTTGGCGTTGTACGCCAGCATCAACTCCTTCCACCAACTGGAAGTGATCAACATCACCAACAACGAGCACTACACATGGCCACTGCAGACCGGCAAACAACCCCTGATCTAGCCGACAGACTGCTCGCCGACGCGCACCAGTACAACTTCTTCCAGTTGCTGGAGCGCTTGTACGGACTGCACGGCGATGACCTTGAACCACGCTGGCCAAGTGAGGCCACCCGGTTACGGGTACGGCTTGCCAGCGACCCGCGGCTGACCTTCCCGGTTTCGGACGTATACAAAGCCGAACGTATGCCCGGCCAGGAACAGCGCTATCGCGTGTGCACGACCTTCATGGGCCTGCACGGCACCGACTCGCCGTTGCCGACCTACTACCTGGAACAGGTAGCCTACGAACATGCACAGGGTATCGGTATGCGCCCGGCATTCTTCGATTTCTTCAACCACTACCTGCTCAGCCTGCTGCATCGCATCTGGCGTAAATACCGCTACTACATCCGCTTCCAGCCGGGAGCCACCGATGGCTTCTCGCAGTACATTTTTGCGCTGCTCGGCCTGAACGACAGGCAGTTGCGCGGAAACACCGCGCTGCCGTGGAGCCGGCTGCTCAGCTTCGCGGGTGTCATTGCCAGCCGCAGCCGTGCGCCAGGAACCGTCGCCGGCATCATTGCCCACTGTTTCGACCTCGAGCAGGTCCACATTCGCGAGTTCGAAACGCGTTCCGTATCCACCACGCTGAAGCAATTGGCCTGCCTTGGTCGGCGTAATGGCGAACTGGGCCGCACGTTCATGCTGGGCAGCCGCACGCGTACCCGCAGCAGCAAGTTCACCATCGTGATTGGCGAACTCGACCAGAAGCAGCTGCATGATCTGCTTCCGGGCGGCGTCAACTTCGACCGCTTGCGCGCACTGATCGATCTGTTGCTGCGTGATGGCCTGGCCTATGACCTGGAGCTGCGCCTGAAGCGCAATGCGCTTTCGCCATTCTGCCTGCATCGCAGCCAGGGGGCCTACCTGGGCTGGACCAGCTTCGTCGATGACCGCCACGGCCGGGTCAGCCCTGTTGTCCGCTTTCGGGGGCGCGCATGAGCAGCCTGACCTTGAGCGTCATCAATCTCGACCAATTGCAGCACAGCGTGACAGCGCGGCACCGGTTCGACCGCACGGGCGGCACCATCGGCAGCGAAGCGGCTACCTGGCTGCTCACTGACCGCGAACAGAGCGTGGCGCCCATCCACTGCGAAATCCGCTGGCTGGAGGGCAGCTTCTGTGTGATTGACCACTGTAACCGTACCTACCTGAACGACAGCAGCGTCAGCCTCGGCAAGCGCCCTGCGCGACGGCTTGTCGAGGGCGACCAGCTTCGTGTCGGCAGCTATCGGCTGCTGGTTCAGTGCGCACACGCCGATGCACGCCTGGAAGCGCTGTTCACCCCTGAGCACAGCGTACTGGACCGGTTGCTCGCCGAGACTCCGGCCCAGGTCTGGCAGCCCAGCCCTGTGGTACCCCAGGCGGCCACCGAGATCTGCTCGGTCTTCAACTGCGACACCGGGAAAGACCCGCTGGCGGCACTGGATGCAGTTGCAGTGGCCAGGCCATCGTCGCAGAACCCGCTGCAGCGCCTGATTGCAGGAGAAGGCGCATGACCCGACATCTGTTCACCGCCGCCCTTTGCACCGCGCTGATCGCGCTTGCCGGCTGTACCGCCATGAGCAGGATGAGCCAGGTGGCCTTGGACCCTTCGCTGCCCATCGGGCCGCCCAAGGATCAGCCGACCGCGCTTGCATTCAGCATCAACGCCAGCCCGACCCTCAATAGCAACCCGAACAGCCTTGACCCCACCGTCGAACCTGCGACAGCCCTGGATCCCAGCCCCTACGCCGTGAGCCTGAGCGCAAGCGACCCTTACGTTCTGGCTGAGAAAGTCGGGACCCTGTTCGAATACCTCCAGGAGCAATTCCCTGCAACCCCGGCCGTGGTGATGGCCGAGGAAGCCGGCGCCGCTCCGGTTCGCTCGCCGCTAGAGGAAAGTACACCCGGCAGCTACGACGACTCGACGGTAGTCCTGACCGTACCACGTACCACGAGTGTGGCCAGCGAGGCCGTGGCGACCCCCATCGCCATCAAGATCCTGCAACTGCGTGACGACTCGCTGCTACGCAACAGCGTCTATCAATTGCTGGAGCAGGACCCTGCCAAAGCCCTGCGCAGCACCTACATCCGCGATGACGACTACCTGCTGCGGCCCGGCCAGTTCAAGTTCATCCCCTTTGCCCCGATCGAGCCTGACACCCGCTTCGTCGCCGTCATCGGCGACTACCGAAACCAGGAAAACGCCACCTGGCAGCAAGTGCTGCGCATTCCGCCACGCGGTCACCAGATCATTCTGTCGGTGTTGGTAAACGACACGCAGATCCTGCTCAAGGAAGAGGATTGATGAGGCCGACAACCCTTCCCGTTTCGCTTACTCGCGCTGACATGGAGTGCCCATGAGTACCCGTAATCCTGTTCTTTGGCCTGAAGGCCTGTTCGTCAAGCCGCAGCATTTTCAACAGGCAGCCCGCGCCAGCGAAGCAGCCTTGCAGCAACGCCTGGGTAGCCTCAATGCAGCCTTCTATGGCTTCAGCGAACTACAGCTGAACGACGAATATCTGACCCTTGGCAAGATCGCCATCACCCGGGCCAGGGGCATCATGCCGGATGGCACGGTGTTCGATATTCCCGCCGATCTGCCGCCGCCCCCACCACTGGAAATCGAAGATGATGGCGCGAGAGACAGCGAGGTGTATCTGTGCCTGCCCTTGCGCACCAATGGCGGGCGTGAAGTGAGTTGGCCCGACCACGCTGCCAACCTGCGCTACATCGCTCAGGCCCACGAAATCAAGGACACCCACAGCGCTGACGGCGACCTGGTTCCGGTCGACCTGGCCGTTCCCAACCTGCAGCTCAAACGCCAGACCGAAGACAGCAGCGCCTATACCCGCCTGGCCCTGGCACGTATCCTGGAGCGTCGTCCCGACGGCAGCCTGCAGCTGGACGAAGCGTTCTACCCCACCTGTGTATCGGTACGGGCGATACCGGCGCTGCAACGCTTCCTGGAGGAAATCACCAATACCTTGCGCGAACGTGGGCGCAACCTTGCCGCACGCCTCGGCGGGGGGCGCCAGTCGGGTATCGCCGACATCCGCGACTTCAACCTGCTGCAAGCCATGAACCGCTGGTGGCCCTGCTTCCAGCACCTGGCCAGGCAAGCCCAGACGCACCCCGAGCAGCTCTATCTGTGCATGAGCCAGGCCTGCGGTGAATTCGTCACGTTCACCGACCCCGCTCGGTTGCCGCAGGAATACCCCGCCTATCACCACACCGCGCTGCGCACCTCGTTCCAGCCACTGCAGGACACGCTACGCCGGGCGCTGAGTACGGTACTGCAACCACGTGCCGTGTCATTGCCACTGGAAACGCTGGACTACGGCGTGATGAAGGCCACGCTGGACGACCGCCGGTTGATTGATGAGGCCGACTTCGTCATCGCCGTGGGCGCCCATCTGCAACCGCAGGTGCTACGCCAGATGTTCGTGCAGAAAGCCAAGATCACGTCGCTGGAATCGCTGGAGGAACTGGTGCCGTTGCAGCTCCCCGGCATCCCGTTGAATCCCTTGCCAGTGGCGCCTCGCGACCTGCCCTTCCATGCAGGCTTCAGCTACTTCGAACTGGACCGGCGTGATCCAGCCTGGGCATGCATGAAGACGGCAAACGGCTTCGGCATCCATATCGCAGGGGACTTCCCTGGGCTTGAACTGCAGTTCTGGGCGATCAGGAGTGAATGAGATGAAAGGCAACAACACTACCTCCACCGACGCCACACGTGTGGAAAGCGCACCGCTGCAAGCGGTACTCGGCAAGCCTTTGCCCCCTGAGCCAGCTGTTTCGGCCGAGCCGGAAGCTTCAGCGCAGACGCCACCGCCGGAACAGGCTGACGAAGGCTACCCGGCAGATCCGGAATTCCAACTGCGGGGCGGCTACGACAACCTCATGCTGGATGCTGCGGCACCGCTGTTCGGCCTGGTCATACGCCTGCGCACGCTGGATGAGTTGCCCAATATCCAGAAGGTGCACCAGCAAGTGCGCACCCAGATCGAAAATATCCAGGAGGAGATCCGCCAGCACGGCTACGAGCCCGCCCAGGCGCTCGCCTATTCCTACGGCCTGTGCCTGTACATCGATGAAGCGGTCATGGAAAGGCCATGGGGCAAGAACAGTTGCTGGAGCCAGGAGCCCCTGCTGAGCATCTTCCACGACGAAACCTGGGGTGGGGAAAAATTCTTCACGGTGTTGTCCCGTCTGATGCAGGAACCCGCACGTTATCAGGACGTACTGGAATTCATGTATTTCGCCTTGTGCCTGGGGCTGAAAGGCAAGTACGCCATCGCGCCAAAAGGCGAAGAAACGCTGAACGCGCTGATCCACCAGCTTCACGGGATGCTTCGTGAACTACGCGGCCCTGCACCCGAAGCGGTGTGCGACCCCTACACCCATGTCGCGCCGCGAAATTTCCGCATGAACCGGCAATGGCCATGGTGGAGTCCCCTGGTGATTTCCCTGGTTGCCATGGCCGTGGCCTACGGGATCTACAGCTATCGCCTGCACTTGATTACCACCGAAGTACTGGAATCCCTCAACGGCATTTTGCAGCAGTAATCCAGCTGAACCGCATCATCGACTGCCACGAATTAGCGAGGCGCCCGCCTCGTTGACAAGCCCATCGTTCCCGATGGCCATGCCCTTGCGAGACAGGGCATGTAACCCGTGTAAATCTGGAGTACACAATGGCCTCACCCGCATATTTGAAAGTCACCGGCAAAGTGCAAGGCGATATCAGCGAAGGCGCAAGCACGGCGGCGTCGATAGGCAATATCTACCAGTCGGAGTTTGAAAGTGAAATCATGTTGCAAAAGGTCGAACATGAAATCAACACACCGATCGACCCACAGAACGGCCAACCGTCTGGCAAGCGTGTGCATGGGCCGTACAAGGTGACCTTCACCACGAACAAATCCAAGCCGCTGTTACTGGAAGCAATCTGCAAGGCAGAGTTATTGCCGGAAGTGACAATCAAGCAGTTTCGCGCCACCAGCGAAGACCCCAACGAGCACTATTACACAACGACACTGACGGACGCGACAATCATCAAGATGCGGACCGAGCAACCGCATGCACAAGAAGTCACCTCCACACCGCGACATCAGGAGGTGGAACTTTGGTTTTCCTATCGAAAGATAACGGAATGCCACGAAATCTGCGGCACCGAAGGGTCTGACGACTGGCAACAATCCTGACACCCAACCACGCGTCCAGGCATTGGATGATCCGGACGGCTTCGCCGCCCGGATACCTGGAGACCATCAGACGGTGAACAAGGACTGCTCATGCCTAGCCAATCCGACCTGTATTACAGCTTCCAACCGCTTGTTTACCGACCCGCGTTGGAGGTCGTGTCCTTCACCCTCAAGGAAAGTATCAGCCAGAACTTCAAGCTGGAACTGGAACTCATCAGCTACGAACACGACCTCGACTTCGGGCAGTTACTCGACAAGCCGGCATTGTTCACCATCAGCCGTGCGAACTGCCCCTTGCGGCATGTTCATGGTCTGATCAGCGCGTTCAGCCAGGCCGATAGTGGCCCGCATCGCACCCGCTACAGCGCCGTCGTCGAACCGCAACTGGCCCGCGCCGGCCTTCGCTCGAACTGGCGAATCTTCCAGCACAAGAGCGTGCCGCAGATTCTCGAAATGATGCTCAAACGCCAAGGCATTACTGAATACCATATCGCCAAAGGGTTCGATTACCCGGCGCGGGAGTTCTGCGTCCAGGCCGGCGAAACCGACCTCGCTTTCTTTTCCCGCCTGGCGGCCGAAGAAGGCTTCGTCTATCGCTTCGAACATACCGAAAACAATCACAAACTCATCCTGACCGACCGAGTACTCGCATTCGGAAATATCCCGTCCGCTACAACCCCCGCCAGGCATGACGAAGAAGGCTTCGACCCTGATGACAAGCCTGGCGAACCGCGCCGTGTGCTGTATCAATCGCATGGCGGCGGCGCCCAGGCAACCCCCTGTCTACGGCGGTTGCGCTATAGCGAGCGAGTGCGTACCGCCCGCCAGGTGCAGCGCGACTACACCTTCACCAAACCAGCCTATCGCCTGGAGCAAAGCGCTTCGGGGCCTTTTCTGGAGCACCAGTCCAGCGCCTATGAACGCTTCGATTATCCGGGCCGTTACAAGTCTGATGCTGTCGGCAAGCCGTTTACCGAAAACCGCATCACCGCGTGGCGTCACGATGTACGTATCGCCGAGGTCGAAGGCGACGACCCGCGCTTGCAACCTGGCCTGAGCTTTACACTTGCCGGCCACCCGCGAGACGACCTCAATGTGCATTGGCGAGTGAATGCGGTCAGCCACACCGGCAGCCAGTTCACCAGCCTACAGGAAGAAGCCGCCGGCGCCGACCAGAGCACCCGCTACCAGCAAACCGCAATGCTCGTCCCTGGCAGAACCGAGTGGCGCCCTGCACCGCTGCCCAGGCCTCGCGTCGATGGTCCCCACATGGCCACGGTGGTCGGCCCGCCCGGCGAAGAGATCCATTGCGATGAGTGGGGCCGGGTCAAGGTCAGCTTCCCCTGGGACCGCGAGAGCCAGAACAACGCGTTCAGCTCCTGCTGGGTGCGGGTATCGCAAGGCTGGGCGGGCGGCAGCTGGGGTTCGATGGCCATCCCCCGGATCGGCCAGGAGGTGATCATCCAGTTCGTCAATGGCGACCCTGACCAGCCGGTGATTACCGGACGTACCTACTGCGCAGATCAACTGCCGCCTTACGACCTTCCCCGGCACAAGACACGCATGACGATCAAGAGCCAGACCCACAAGGGCGATGGCTTCAACGAGCTGCGCTTCGAAGATGAACTGGGGCAGGAGGAAGTCTTCATCCATGCACAGAAAGACCAGAACATTGTGGTCAGGCACGATGAGTCCACGCAGATCGGCAATGACCGCAAGGAACAGGTCAATAACGACGAGTCCATTCTGATTGGCCGTGACCGCGCTGAAACCGTTGGCAATGATGAACGCGTCGACATCGGCCATGACGCCACACTCGTTATCGGTCGAAACCAGACAATCAAGATCGCCAAGGACCGGGTTGAAACCATCGGCAACCACCGCCATGACCAGATCGCTGCCAACCACCACACCCGCATTGGCGGCAATCTTGAGCAACAGGTGGAAGGGCATGTTGAGCTGGAGGCCCGCGGTGAAATTCGCAGGCGTACCCAGCGCTATGAGCTGCGTACAGCAGAAGCGGTGGTCATCCAGGGCCCTGGCGGCTCGATCCGGATCGACGCGGCAGGCATAACCCTGGACAGCCCGACAATACGCATCAACGGCCAGGTGCTGCAATCGGCAGATGGAGCAGGCAAGCTGTTCTCCATCAGTGGCGCTCCAGACCCTGGCAAGCCACTGGATCGCCAGTGCGGGCGCCGCCCCGATGGTTCCTGCCCATTGCCCGACTGCCCTTGTCGCAGAGGGCCAGGTCGATGAAAACCACGTCCTCAAACACCTTGCCAAGCGTGCAGTTCGGGGAAAGCGCGCGCTTTCTGCTGCTGATGACCGACGTGCTCGAGTACTGGGCCTACCGGCCCATATCCCAGATTCTGCCCAATGGCGAGCTGGTACCGGCCTATGCCCCTTCGGTACTTGAGCTGGTCAGTGATGTGCGCCGAAACACCCGGCAGGCGTGGCTGTGGAAGCGCAGCGCCCTGGACGAGCGCCACGACTTCGGGCCATTGCTGGTGAACGTGGCAGACGCGCCCGAACTGCTTGCCCATGCAATCGCTACCTGGATGCCCATTGGCGGTGCCATCGCGCTGGATGCCGATATTGGCCTTGGTGGGTTGGCAGACCATTTCACCAACCTGGTACAGGTTTCGCTTCCTGACCAGGGGCTGGCCACGTTCCAGTTCAGACCGGATCACCTTGCAGCCTGGCTGGATGCACTGGATGACGACCATCGGGCTGCCTGGCTTGGGCCTGTGACTTCACTGGCCTGGCGAGTCAACTGGGGGCCAGTCCACGAATGGAGGACGCTCGAGCGCAACCCGACCAGTGCTCGTGCCTTCTCGCAGGCCCCACTCTCCCTGAGCAAGGTCGAGCTGGAACGGCTGCAAGCAGGCCTGCACGAGCACTTCGTGCTCACCTTGGCTCACGAGGTAGCAGCCCTGCCACAGCATGCCAACCACACATTGGCGGACATCAGGCAATGGATTGAAAACCTGCTGCCGCAATTGACGGCGCTGAACTTTCGCGATGAGGAGGTCGCTGGGCAATTCATCAGGCTGATCGCCAGGCACATGTGGCTCATGACCGATGATCAGGCCGTCACGATCTACACCAACCTGAAGGAGTCACCCCAGAGCCGGCTCCACGAACTGCATGCATTGATCGAAAGCGAGGAGCCCGCCCCATGAACGACGCCTCCGTGAGCAGCGCCACCTCCGGCCCTGCCTGCAGCGCACGCATTCCCATCCTGCCGGTGCGCTATGCCATCGTCCCGCGCAGCGGCGACGCTCCTGCCTGCCGCTATGCCGCTGCCGGCTTCAACCTCAAGCAGGATTTCCCTCCGCTGCAGCATTCCGCCTACACCCTGCGCGCCCTGCGCCCGGGCTATGTCTACGTGTTCATGCAGGGCCCCCGGGGCCAGAAGCTGGTCATCCACGAGTACCTCGGCGCAGGCCTCTACAAGGAACTGCGCTATCGCGGCCTGGAGGGCTACCACCTGCGCGATCGCTACCTGTCCAGCCGCACCCTGGGCTGGGTCTGGGCCGACACCTGCCCCGATACCGCCAGCGACGTGTGGATCGGCTACAGCCCGCACCTGTGGACCAACGCCATGACCGCCCGCATCAGCGCTTCGCCAGCCTTGCGCAAACGCCACATGCGCCAGCTGGACATGGCCGAACTCATCAGCGCCAGCCAGGCCCCGTCAAGCCAGCCCCACGTCTTGCCAGTCAGTGCCCTGCCCACCTGGGTCGAAGATTTCAAGCCTGCCGCGCGGCGCATGCCCCTGAGCTGGAGCAGCGATCCGCTCAGCGAAACCTTGCCCATCGGCAACCTCGTTGCCATCGGTCGGCACTACCCCTACACCCAGCCGAAGGTACCGGTGGTGGTGGCGCTCGCCGACGCCGAGGGCATGGCCCTGGACCTGAGCCTGACGGTGTCCGCCTACCAGCACCAACTGCGCGACCTGATGCCCGCCGAGCAGTTGCAGCACCTGAAACCCGCCGAGGGCCCCGAGCACGAACGGGTACCGGCCTGCTACCGGCTGGATGCCGAACAGCTGAGCCCACAGAGCCGCGACTTCCACCACCGCAACCTGGTCGCCATGCTGCTGAACAAGACCCTGGAAAGCCTGTATCCGGCGGATGCGCCATCCCCGGAGCTGGCCGCGTTCCGGCTGGGCACGGAACGGCGCGGGCCTGCCCTGTCGCCCTCGGCATCGCGGTTCCAGGCCCTGACCCATGAAGACTATTCACCCAATGGCGCGCGCCTGGCACAGCGCCTCGATAGCGTCAGCTACCTGCGCTTCCTCGCCGAACGCGATGAGCTGGAGCAACGCATCGGCGCCCTGCGCAACCAGGCCTTGCAAGCCAGCCACGACCATGACGCCTGGCTGGCAACCGCCGAACCCCGGCATATCGACGACCCCTACAGCCTGGCCGCCGCCCTGGCCTGCTACGACCGCGACGAACTCACTTCCGCCCGCGGGCTGGAAATTTCCCTGGCGCTGCTGATCCAGCCGATGGGCCAGCCGGCCCCCGGTAGCGAAGACCAGGACCGCCGTCTCAAGCGCCTGGAGCAGTGGCTGGACCAGCACGACAGCCCGCTCTACACCGCCCTCGCCCCGTTCAACCCGTTCAAGGACAAGGCCGACGCGATCGGCAGCCTGCTCGGCGCCAGCGACAACGTGATCGAAGGCTTGGCCGGGCGTTTTCCGGCCATGGCCGACATCACCGACCTGACGGCCCAGTCGGTCAACACCGTGGTGCTCAAGCGCCTGCGTGGGCAGACTCGCTGGGATGCCAGCCGTGGCCTGCGCCAGCAAGTGCTGCTGGCGGCAGGTGAAGCCAATGCCGAGAAAGCGCTCGGGCTGTTGGCGGCACGCTACCGGATTACCGACCAGGCGATCAGGGAAAATCCATTCAGCCAGGAGGTGCAGAAGTACCTGAAAAGCGGCATGGCGCAGGTGGAGGAAATGAAGCGCCTGCGTATCTCGGGAAGCCGGACGATTTCAGTTGAAATGACCACTACCGTACGGGTGAAACCCAACTTTCTCGGGTTGCTGACATCCAGCGTTGGCGGTGGTTTGAACGCCGGGATGCTGTGGTTCAACGTGTTATCGCTGAAGACGGCCTACAGCAGCCTGCAGAAAAGTGATGCGCCGGAATACACCATGGGCTTCGCTTCATCGATTTTCGGTGTTATCGGTGCGGCGGCGTCGACGTTGGTCAGCGTACGCGCAACGCAGAAAGCCGTGATGCTGAGGCTGAGTTCGACCGCGCCAGGGATGGCGTTTGGCAATGGATTAGTCAAATTTCTAGGAAGTAACCTGTTTGCGCGGGTATCTGGATATCCAGCAATTTTACTTGGATTGCTTTCAGATCTGCAGAAGGCGGAACGTCAAAAGGACAACGGCGACTCAAGAGCTGCCACGTATACTACCCGCGGCGGGTTCGCCATTGCTGTGGGGTCTGTGCTGGTACTTGAGGGTAGTCTAGCGATCGCAGGTCCAACGCTGTTAATTCCGTTTGCAGGCTGGGCTGCTGGCTCAGTTTTCTTAGCTGGGACGGCAATCATTGCGATCGGGTTGTACCTTCATGCCAAAGCACATGAAAGGATCCATACCCCTACAGAGCTATGGGCTGCCAGATGCGTATTCGGCACACGCAAGAACGACGGTGAAGCACGAAAAAATATCACACTTGATTTTGAAAGAAGACTACCAAAATTCAGAAATTTAACTGATGAAATTGAAGCTTGGTACGCTGACCACTACGCGCCCATTCTGCTGACGGAGAAGGAAGCAGGCATTATTGGTGTTGAAGGATTAAACAGCACCTGGAACGAAGCCAACCATTGGTCAACACCAAACTGGACCTCAATTATATACAATGAGGCGGCCACAGCCATTCCTTCCGCAGAATTCTCAATTCTTTTAAAAGGCTTCATCATAGGGCAAAGTGAATGGTCAGCCGCTGTCAACACTCTATCTGAGAACAACCAGGTGTCGAACCTAACAATGGATATAGTCTGCTTTCCCACAAAAGCAGGCCTGATTCTGAACTTCAAGGGTTCAGTACAAAACAAAAGAAGCATAAGCCTTAGCGTCGACTACCACCCCAATCAAGGTCTACTGACGACCTCAGAATCATCCGCCAAATTCACACTGAGCAACTAGAATATGCCGACAATCTGGTTATTCACCCCCACTATAAAACAAAACGTATCACCCAGAATCCTAGGCCAGGTCGATCACATCAAACATAACTACCTCTGCCTGCGCAATCCTTGGGTTAACGACTCCGTTTTCATGGGGAAAATGTACGTTGCAATGATTCTATCGACGGCAGCCTACACATACCCAACCGCCCTCACAGAGCAATTAACATATGATGGTAATTATGAAATTTCGATCATGTTTCTACTAGCGCCCTTCATATTTTCGCCATTTTTATTTTATAGACTATATTTTATCAAGCGACTATCGGCCATATACCTTAACAGATACTCGAAAAAAATATATTATAAACGAATAGGCAAACTGTTCATCTTCGATTGGAACGATACGGTCGGCGGTATATTTAAACGCACCGAGTTCGGTGGTTCATCCTTTTCCACCAGTTATGCACTTGCCTTTGCCCCTCGCCGAGCCGACGGCAGCCTCCACCAAAAAGACTGCCTCTGGGTCGACAGCAACGAACCCACCGATTCCGACGTCCAGCACGTCGCTGAAGTATGGGAATACCTGCGCCAATTCATGGACCACGGCCCGGACAAACTTCCCCCTCCCGGCGAATCCAACTGGTGGCACAAGCCTCTGCACGCCATCTGCCTGACCCCGGCCGAAGCCTGGCGCCACTATGCCCCTTGGCGAACCGGCGAGCCTGGTGAGATGCAGGGCAAGAAGAACTGGCAACTACCGTTCTGGGCCGTACTGTTTCCCTACAACCTGACAGTCGCCATCTGCTGGTACGGCGTCTGTCGGCTGTTCAATGTCCGCGCAGCCCCACCGCCCTCAGAAGCGTTTGAGGAAGCCCCGGCACATCCAATCAAAAAGAAGCGGCGATGACAGACGCCAAGTGAGCACTGCTGCCTTCGGCAATGCCTGCAGGGAAGTGAAGCGCTTGCGTATCTCGTACTTTCCGTGAAGTCCTGGTGGACTTTTTTCCAGCCGCTACAACCGGGTTAATTGTGGCGGCTGGCTTAGTTCTAATTTCAAACACATTATCCCAATCAAACCATGCCCTCACCTCATCTAGCCTACAACACAAATCAAGGGCTAGATGAAACCAATGAGCCTTTCAACTTCCCTTTTTGAGCGCTGATCATGGCAACCATCTGGATATTCGACACAACATCCGAATCAGGTCACAAACCGGCTATTGGAGGACAGGTATTACACTTGTCCTACAATACTTTGTGCCTGCGAAACCCCTGGGTTACGGATTCCGTTTTTATGGGAAAACTATATTGCGCATCAATCATAACGATAATGTTTTTCAGTTACCCATACTTTTTCTCTGACGATGCGTGGAACCCGTATACATTCGACCCCATCCTGATGTTCGGATTCGCAATCGCCCCCTTCGTATTCCTTCCGTTTCTCGCCTATAGAATATATTTCATAAAGAACTTATCTAGCTTTTGCCTTAACCGCTCAACCAGGAAAGTGTACTACCAGCGATTGTCGAAATTATTAGTTTTTGAATGGTCTAACATCGGAGGTGGCATTTTCAAACGCACCGAGTTTGCCGGCGCCTCCTTCAGCACCAGCTATGCCCTCGCCTTCGCCCCTCGCCGGGAAGACGGCAGCCTTCACCAAAAGGACTGCCTCTGGGTCGACAGCAACGAACCCACCGAAGCCAGCGTCAAGCATGTCGCCGAAGTATGGGAATACCTCCGTCACTTCATGGACCACGGTCTCGACAAACTCCCCCCACCTGGTGAACCCAATTGGTGGCACCGGCCGCTTCACGCCATTTGCCTGACTCCGGCAGAAGCCTGGCGCCACTATGCCCCCTGGCGAACCGGCGAACCCGGTGAAATGCAGGGCAAGAAAAACTGGCAACTACCGTTCTGGGCCGTGCTGTTTCCCTACAACCTGACAGTCGCCATCTGCTGGTACGGCGTCTGTCGGCTGTTCAATGTCCGCGCAGCCCCGCCACCTCCGGAAGCCTTTCAAAAAACTACCGTTCAACCCACTAAAAAGAAACGCAGATGAAGCCCGTGGTTGGCCTTCGTCATGGTTGCCCGCCCCATGGCGAAGCCTGCCATTGGACAAAGCCCTCAATCGCACAGTTGGGCTGCCTTGCGGCCCGACGCCCCGCCAGATAAAACAGTCCTCATAACTTATTACAACTAGCCAACTTCAGTGTGAGAATAAACCTACACAGCCAAACCAGCATTAAACACCCCATTCAAGACGATGCGCCCGCTGCCAATCCTGAATATTTCACAAATTATTTCTCTGCTTGCATTACCGTTCGACAGCCACTAACACTTACCCATCAAACGATGGAGATAAAACATGTCACGACTTGCCGAATTCCGCGCACTCGAGCACCTGCTCGCCGCCAAGAAGCCCGAGCTGTCCTTCATAAGGATCGACCCGCACCTCAAACGAGAATTCGAGTTCGAAAGCAAACTCCACGACCTGCTTGCCGAATACCAGTTCGGCCTATCGGACATATTGGCGATCAGCGGGATAGAGGACGAAGATCGCAACCATTCATGGTCGCCTCCACTTCCATTGCGCCGCTTCAGGGCACGGCAAAGCAGGTACTACAGAAACCCGTACACCGCTGAGGTAATAGAAGCGAAGAGTACCTTGAACAAAACGCTGCAACGGTGGATTCAACAATACGGCCGCGAGGAGGTGAAACGCTGGGCAACTGTGTGGTACTGACACCTTGGTGCCAACCCATACCTGCCAGGAAAACCAATGTCCCCTGCCGATACTTTCCCGGCCTGCAGTGCCGAGACGAGGGCCCCGTCTGCTTCGCCATGATCCGCCCCACCGCCTCGCCCGCAGGCCACCGCAACCGTTCGATAACCGAACACTAGCCTCTCCCTTGAATTGACGCTGCCGCCTTCACTGCCCACCATGCACCGGCCTTGCATGTCCCCTGCCTGGGACTGGCGCCCTACCCGTAGCACCGCAGCTGAATACAATTTCAAGAACGAGCAGTTTATGAACCACTCCACGAACACCCCCGCCGCCCCTCGGACGCCCCAGGGTTCGATGGGCGACAAGCTTCGCGGCGCCTTCGCCGTCGGCAAGACCCGTTGGGGCATGCTTGCCCTGGTCTTCTTCGCTACCACCCTGAACTACATCGACCGTGCCGCGCTGGGCATCATGCAGCCAATCCTGGCCAAGGAGATGAGCTGGACGGCGATGGACTACGCCAACATCAACTTCTGGTTCCAGGTCGGCTACGCCATCGGTTTCCTGCTGCAAGGCCGGCTGATCGACAAGGTTGGGGTAAAGCGCGCGTTCTTCTTCGCCGTGCTGCTATGGAGCCTGGCCACCGGCGCCCATGGCCTGGCCACGTCGGCCGCCGGTTTCATGGTCTGCCGCTTCATCCTCGGCCTGACCGAGGCGGCCAACTACCCGGCCTGCGTGAAGACCGTGCGCCTGTGGTTCCCGGCGGGAGAACGCGCCATCGCCACCGGCCTGTTCAATGCCGGTACCAACGTCGGCGCCATGGTCACCCCGGCCCTGCTGCCGCTGATCCTGGCGGTGTGGGGCTGGCAGGCCGCGTTCATCGCCATGGGTAGCCTGGGCCTGGTGTGGGTGCTGCTGTGGCTGCTGAAGTACTACAACCCGGAAGACCATCCGCGCGTGCGCCAGAGCGAGGTGGAATACATCCAGCAGGGCGATACCGCCGAGCCGAGCCGCGTACCATTCAGCCGCATCCTGCGCCTGCGTGGCACCTGGGCCTTCGCCGTGGCCTATGCGATTACCGCGCCGGTGTTCTGGTTCTACCTGTACTGGTTGCCTCCGTTCCTCAACCAGCAATACAGCCTGGGTATCAACGTGACCCAGATGGGGATCCCGCTGATCATCATCTGGCTGACGGCGGACTTCGGCAGCATCGGCGGCGGCATCCTGTCGTCCTGGCTGATCGGGCGTGGCATGCGCGCCACCACGGCGCGGCTGGTGTCGATGCTGATCTTCGCCTGCACCATGCTCAGCGTCACCTTCGCCGCCAATGCCAGTGGCCTGTGGGTCGCGGTGGCCGCCATCTCGCTGGCGGTGGGTGCGCACCAGGCGTGGACGGCGAATATCTGGAGCCTGGTGATGGACTACACACCCAGGCACCTGGTGAGTACGGTGTTCGGCTTCGGCAGCATGTGTGCGGCGATTGGCGGCATGTTCATGACCCAGATCGTCGGCAGCGTACTGACCGCCACCCACAACAACTATGCGCTGTTGTTCACCCTGATCCCGGCCATGTACTTCCTGGCGCTGCTGTGGATGTACTTCATGGCACCGCGCAAGGTCGAGCACGCCTAGGCGCGCTGACACTTTCCTCTGCGGGGCCCCTTGCGGGCCCTTTTTTTTGTCGAGCCGCAAGGGGTAATGCCTGCTGGCTTGCCAGCGAACAAATGCAGTGCCCGCGCTACTTCGGTCAAACCTTGGCCAGCACCGCCATGGCTTTCTGCAGTGCCATGCGCGCACGTTGTTCACCACTGATGCCCTGCGCCAGCAGGGGCAGCGTGGGGATTTCCAGGCTCAGCGGTACATTCGGCGGCAAGGCACGCAGCAGGCCGACCAGGTCGGCATCGCCCTCGCCGGGGAAACGCCGCTCATTGCGTGCCTGGCGCAGGATTTCGTCCATGTCAGCCGGCACCGGGCCAGCGACGTCACACAACTGGGCGTAGCGCATGCGCTGTGGCGCCAGCTGCGCCAGGTCGTGCAACGAACAGCTGGAGCGGTTGAAGTGGAACGCATCCACCAGCACGCAGCCATTGCCGCGATCAGCATTGGCTACCACCCGCATGGCCTGGCGCAGGTCGCGCACATCGGTCCAGGGCATGAACTCCAGATGCGGATAGATACCGTAGCCCGCCGCCAGGTCGCACAGCGCGGCAAAACGCTCGGTCAAGCGCGCCTCGTCCGGATCGTTGCCCGCCACCAGCAGCTCTGTACCGCCCAGTTCTGCGCCCACTGCCAGAATCGGCTCGAAACTGGCCACACGGGTGTCTGCCTTCAGGCGCAGGATTTCCAGGTCGAGCACCTTGATACCCGTGTCGCGCAGACGCGCCTGGGTCTGGCGGCGCAGGTCGCCATCGGCCACCAGCGGAAAATGCTGCTCCTGCTCGGTGGCAGGCACCAGGCGCAGGCCAACGTGGCTGTAACCGGCGCGAGCCGCGGCTTCGACCATGTCCGGTGGGGACAGCTCCAGCACGGTCAGCGCCGCCAGGGAAAACACTCGATCAGTCATCAGTCGTTACCTGTAAGCATGAAGGGCGCATTCAAGCCACCTGCTCGGGCGCACAGGCCCGACCGCTGTCCGCTGCCTTGCGGATCGCTTCGATCAAGGCCAGGGTGCGCCCGCCATCGGCCGCATCGATCAGCGGCGCCTGTTCGCCACGGGCAACCCGCACGAAGTGTTGCAGCTGCAGGGTCAAGGCCTCGCCGGCTGGGATGCTTTCCACACTGTGCAACAGCGGCGAATGCCAACCCGCGCCGGCCTCGGCGTAGTGCCAGCGCTTGAGCTGGGGAATGCTCAACGCGCCCAGGGTGCCGGCCAGCAGGTAGCAAGGCTGGCCGTCCTGGCGCGGGTACACCGGGCTTTCGCCAGAGTCCAGCTCCCAGCTCCAGGGCGCGGCCACCGCGTCGGAACCGGTCAGGCTACCCAATGCGCCATTGGCGAACTGCAATAGCACCGCTGCGCTGTCTTCGTTGGCATAACCGCGCACATCGCTGCGGGTGAAAGCCTGAACCTGCTCCACCTCGCCACACAGGTGGCGCAGCAGGTCGAGGTCATGGATCAGGTTGGTCAGCAGGAAACCGGCGCCCGGCTCGCGCCGCCATGGGGTTTCGAAGTAGCTGTCGGGCTTTTGCAATTGCCACAGCGCGGTAACGTTGATCAAGCGGCCCAGCTTGCCGTCGGTAATCACCTGGCGGGCCTGGCTGATCAGCGGGTTATGCCGACGGTGATGGCCGACCAGGACCGGCACGTTGCGCCGACGCGAAGCCTCGATCAACGCGCGGACTTCATCCAGATGCACGCCCACCGGCTTTTCCACCAGCACGGGGATGCCGGCCTCGATGCAGTCCAGCGCGGTGGCGACGTGCAGGTTGTTCGGGTTGGCGACGATCACGGCCTCGGGCCGCACGCTATCCAGCATGCGCCGATGGTCGGCAAAACAGGGCACGCCGCATTCGGCAGCAAAGGCCTCGGCCTGTGGGCCTGGGTCGGCCACGGCACACAGGCGCGCTTGCGCCACGTTGAGCAGATGCCGGTAATGCTGGCGGCCCATGCTGCCAGCGCCGATCAAGGCGATACGAAGGGGTGCGTTCAACAGCCTGTCCTCTTGTGATTGTTGTACTGAGGATTCCGGAACCAGGTTCCACAATCTGCGTTAAACAATCTAGAACCAAGTTCTGCATTTCAGAAGCACTGACAAAACAGACTGTGCGGTTATCGCCCGCAAATGCGCCTCAGGCGAACAGTTCGCTGGCCCGGCTGGCTGCCGACAACTCCTCGGTCGCCGCCAACAACAGCGGCGCCAACTCTGCCAGGCGGCCTTGCGCCAGGCGCGCGCTGGGCCCGGCAATGCTCAATACGCCGATCACTTCGTCGCTTTGCGGGCGCCGCACTACCGCAGCCATGGCCGAGGTACCGACGGCGGAGGTTTCCTCGACCCAGGCATAACCGCGCTCCCGGGCCCGGTGCAGGTAGGCCAGCAGCTCATCGGTGGAGCGTGGCGCCTTCGGGCCGAACTGGGCCGGGTCGGCAATGCCCTGCCGCAGCACCATCTGCAGTGCCTGTTCATCATCCAGACTGGCCAGCCAGGCATGCCCGGACGCCGTGTAGAACAGCGGCGCATCGCGGCCCATGTCGGGGTCGTAGCGCAGCCCCGAGCGGGCGCCCTGGGACTTGGCAATCCAGGTCTGGCGGGCGCCGTCGATCACACCAAGGCGCACCAGTTCGCCGCTGTCCTGGGCCAGGCGGTCGAGAATCGGCTGGATGATGTCGGCACCGCTGCTGGCCAGGTAACGGAAGCCCAGTGCCACCAGTTTGGCCGACAGCTGGTAGCGGCTATTGTCACGGTTCTGCCGTACGTAGCCCAGCCGTGCCAACTCGGCGAGCATGCGGTGGGCAGCGCTCTTGGGGATGTCCAGGCGCTCGGCCAGGGTTTGCAACGGCAACCCCTGCGGTTCACCGGCAAGGTGCTCGACAAGACTGAAGGCGCGTTCGATCTGACTACCAGCCATGACTCAGGTCCCTGAAATTTTTGCGAATTCTAGAAGATGATTCCACAGCCTCGATAGCCGCCGCAGCCGCATCGAGCGGAATTGTCCGTTTATCGCCCATTAGTTGCCCGTAAAGGCCATCATGCCCTTGCCGGTCGGCAGGTTGCGCAAGAAGAATGTGGAACCTAGTTCCAATAACAAATACAGGACGCTTGCAATGCCTTCCGCTCTCATGGAAACCGAATGCGATCTACTGGTCATTGGCTCCGGCGCCGCCGGGCTGGCTGCCGCAGTGACGGCTGCCTGGCATGGGCAGAAGGTGCTCGTGGTGGAAAAGGAACCGGTGTTCGGCGGTGCCACCGCCTGGTCCGGTGGCTGGGCCTGGGTGCCGCGCAACCCGCTGGCACGCCGGGCTGGCATCGAGGAAAGCATCGAGCAACCGCGTACCTACCTGCGTCACGAACTGGGGGCGTATTACAACGCCGAGCTGATAGACGCCTTTCTCGAGGCCTGCCCGCACATGGTGGCGTTCTTTGAACGGCACACGGCGTTGCAGTTTGCCGACGGCAACGGCATACCGGACATGCACGGCGACACGCCAGGTGCGGCCGAAGGTGGGCACCAGGTGATTGCCGCGCCCTATGACGCTCGCGAAGTGGGCGCATTGCTGCCGCGCCTGCGCAAGACCCTGCGCGAAACCTCGTTCATGGGCATGCCGATCATGGCCGGTGCCGACCTGGCCGCGTTCCTCAACCTGACCCGCTCGCCCAAGGCCTTGCTGCACGTATGCAAGCGGTTTGGCCGCCACCTGTACCACCTGGCCCGGTATGGCCGGGCGATGCACCTGGTCAACGGCGTGGCATTGGTGGCGCGCCTGGCGAAGTCGGCACAGGACCTGGGTGTGCAACTACACGCGTCGGCACCGGCCAGGCGACTGCTGGTCGAGCATGACCGGGTATGCGGGGCAGTGATCGCCACAGCGCAGGGTGAACGATCGGTGCGTGCCAAAGCCGTGGTGCTGGCGGCAGGCGGCTTCCCCAACGATACGGCGCGGCGCCAGCAACTGTTCCCGCGCGATGCCAGCGGCCACGACAACCTGGCCCTGCCGCCCAAGGGTTGCTCGGGCGACGGCCTGCGCCTGGGCGAGTCGGCCGGCGGCGTGGTTGCGACCGACCTGAAGTCGCCGGTGGCCTGGGCGCCGGTTTCGCAAGTAGCGCACCGCGACGGTAGCGTCGGCCACTTCCCGCACATCATCGAGCGTGGCAAGCCGGGCATCATCGGCGTGCTGGCCAACGGCAAGCGGTTCGTCAACGAAGCGCATGGCTACTACGACTACGTAGCGGCCATGGTTGCGGCCGTACCGGCGCAGGACGAGGTGTGTTCGTGGCTGATCTGCGACCACCGCTTCCTGCGCCGCTATGGCCTGGGCTACGCCCGCCCGGCGCCGTTGCCGGTATGGCCGCACGTGCGCAGCGGCTACCTCAGGCGCGGCGCCACGCTCGACGCGTTGGCCGAGGCCTGCGGCATCGACCCGGTCGGGTTGTGCGCCACGGTCAGCGAGTTCAACAGCCACGCGCGTAACGGCCAGGACCCCGCCTTCGGCCGTGGTTCCACAGCATTCAACCGCAAGCAGGGCGACCCGCAGCATGACGGGCCCAACCCTTGCGTGGCACCGATCGAGCATGCGCCGTTCTATGCCGTGAAGGTACAACCCGGCTGCTTTGGCACCTTCGCCGGGCTGCGCACCGACGGCAATGCCCGCGTGCTGGATGCGGCCGGGCAGCCAATCGCTGGGCTGTACGCGGCGGGTACCGACATGGCCAGTGTGTTTGGTGGCTGGTACCCGTCCGGTGGCATCAACCTGGGCCCGGCGCTGACCTTCGGCTATGTGGCCGGGCGCCATGTTGCCGGGGCACGCGCCCATGAATGCGACTGATCAGCTTGCTCGCGAGGGGTAAATCTGCTTACTTCGCCCAGCCGGCTCCGCTCCCATTGTTCAGGAACTCCACGATGATTCACGGCAAGACGCTGCAAGCATGGTGCAACTCCCACCCCCTGATCGAGGACCTGGTCGCCCTGCGCGAAACCCGCTGGTTCAACCCGCACATCGCCCCCGCCGCAGAGGCCCTGGCCGATGTCGGCCTGAGCGCCGCCGACGTGCGTGCGGCCAGCGCCCGGCTGGCCCGCTTTGCCCCGTACCTGGCCAGCGTGTTCGCGGATACCAGCGCCTCTGGCGGCATCATCGAATCGCCATTGCGGCCATTGCCCAAGTTGCACGCCACCTTGCTGCAGGCGGCCGGCCTGCCCGCCAGCGGTTCGCTGTGGCTCAAGGCCGACAGCGAACTGCCGATCTCCGGCTCGATCAAGGCCCGCGGCGGTATCCATGAAGTGCTCAAGCACGCCGAGGACCTGGCCCTGGCGGCCGGCCTGATCAACCTCGACAGCGACTACCGGGTTCTGGCCAGCGCCTCGGCACGGCAGTTTTTCAGCCAGCACAAGGTTGCGGTCGGTTCGACCGGTAACCTCGGCCTGTCGATCGGCATCATCAGTGCCAGGCTAGGTTTCCAGGCCACCGTCCACATGTCGGCCGATGCCCGGCAATGGAAGAAGGACAAACTGCGCAGCCATGGCGTGAACGTGGTCGAGCATGCCAGCGACTACAGCGTGGCAGTGGCGCAGGGGCGCCAGCAGGCGGCGGCGGACCCAACCTGCTACTTCGTCGACGACGAGAACTCACCGCACCTGTTCCTCGGCTACGCCGTGGCCGCCGAGCGGCTTGCCAGGCAGTTCGACACGGCCGGCATCCAGGTGGATGCCGAGCACCCGTTGTTCGTCTACCTGCCCTGCGGCGTTGGCGGTGGGCCAGGTGGCGTGGCGTTTGGCCTGAAGCTGCTGTGGGGCGACCATGTGCACTGCCTGTTCGCCGAACCCACCCACTCGCCGTGCATGTTCCTGGGGGTTTACAGCGGGCTGCATGATGCCACCAGCGTGCAGGATTTTGGCATCGACAACCTCACCGCCGCCGATGGCCTGGCGGTGGGCCGCCCTTCCGGCTTCGTTGGCAAGGCCATGCAGCGCCTGCTGGACGGTTATTACACGGTCAGCGACGAAACCCTGTACCGGTTGTTGGTACTGGCCCATGACCTGGAACAGGCACGGCTGGAACCTTCGGCGCTGGCCGGCATGCCGGGGCTGCTCAAGGTGCTCGACTCGCCCGAATACCTGGCACGCATGGGCTTGTCGAGCGAGCGTATGGCCAGGGCTACGCACCTGGTGTGGGGGACCGGCGGCAGCATGGTGCCGGAGGCGGAATTCGCCGCTTATCTGAGCAAGGGCCGCTCAGGCACCTAGGCTCTGTACGAAAAGCCTTGATACTTGTTCATGCTGCGTTGAAAACAGCCTCGGAATGCTCATGTACTCCAGTACACTCCGCTTCCTCGGCTGTTTTCGCCTTGCCTGACCTGCGTCTCAAGACTTTTCGTACAGAACCTAGCGCCCGAGCCCTGGGCCGGCAGCGCCAGGGCTTGCTGGAACGGCTATCTCAGTCGACCAGAATCTTCGGGTTGGAGTTGCCCCATACGGTGTACAGGTCGGCCAGCAGCGCGCCGTTGATTTCTTCGATCTCGGCCTGGGTGATTTCGCCCCCGGCCTGCTTGCCGAACAACACCACTTCGTTGCCACTCTTCACATCGGGGAAGTCGGTGACATCGACCATCAACGTGTTCATCGACACCTTGCCTACCACCGGCACACGGTGGCCGTTGATCAGCACATGGCCCTTGTTGGTGAACACCCGGCGATAGCCATCGGAGTAGCCGACGGTGATGTTGGCCAGGCGCGAATCACGGCTCAGGGTAAAGGTACGGTCGTAGCCGACAGTGTTGCCGGCCGGGTAGCTGTGTACCGCTGCCACGTGCGACTTGAACTGCATGACCCGCTGGTACTCGGTGTGCGTCGGCACGGTATCGCCGAACAGCGCGCCACCGGCGCGCACCATGTCCAGGCGCGCTTCCGGCACTTCCAGCGTGGCGAAGGAGTTGGCCGTGTGCAGGGTGAGCTTGCTGCGATCCAGCTTGGCATGCTTGATCAGCCAGTCGGTCTGCTCGTTGAAGGCGGCCAGGCCTTTGCGCACATCGTCCTTGTCTTCCACGGCGAAGTGAGTCATCAGCGCGACCAGCTTGAGGTGCTTCTGGTCGGTGATCTGCAGTGCTTCGCCACGGCCAGACCAGGTGGCCATTTCTACCCCGTTGCGGCTCATGCCGCCGGAATTGAGCGCCAGGTGGATGCGCAAGGTCTTGCCGTGACGCTCGGCCAGGGCATCGAGCTGGCGGGCGAATTCGGCGCTGCCGACCAGTTCTTCCATGTCGTACTGCAGGGCATCTTCCACTTCACCGAGGCTGGCCAGGCGCACCCGCACCAGCTGCCCGGTGAAGCCACTGGCACGGACCACACGGGCTTCCTCGTTGCTGGCCACCGCCACGCAGGGCACGCCCTGGGCAATGATCGAGGGCATCACCAGGCCGATGCCGTGGCCATAGGCGTCGGCCTTGAGCACGGCGCACAACTTCGACTTGCCACCCAGCTCGGCCTGCAAGGTCCGAATGTTGTGCTGCAGCGCGCTGGCGCTGATTTCGACCCAGGCGTTGCTGTTCTGCACAGTCAGGGCGGTGGTGCCGTTGTCCATCGACAGCGGCGGTGCGGCGTACAGCGGGGCTTGGCCAGTGATCAGCAGAGCGAGGGAGGCAGCCAGGAGGGTACGGCGAAATGGCATGGTGATTTCTCTATTCTTTTTTTTTGGTGATGTATGCGGCCGGAAAGACCCAAGGGAATTGGTGCTCGGCACGCCTCAGCGAGGGTGCCACAGCCATTGGGGATATGGCCAGCTGTGTCGCGCCCAGCCAACACCGGCTAGGCTCTATACGAAACAAAATGTCGCAACACCGCATGGAACAGGCCAGTGAGACCATGGGGGGCGTAGCTTTTCGCGAGCTTGTTGAAGCCTGTCACGATGCGGCGGTTCTCTTTCAGCCAGCCAAACCGCCATGGTCTCACTGGCCTGTTCCATGCGGTGTTTGCGACAGCTCTTTGCGTACAGAACCTAGTACCCGGTCATTTCCAGATAACCGCGCCCACCCGCACTCCCGGTCAACCGCACCGGCCCTTCCCAGTACGGGAAGCGGGTGTCCATCCACGCCTGCGGCTCCAGCGCCTCGGCCTGCACATCCACGCCCTGCCCCGGCACCCGCACCCGCCAGCGCGTCGGCACCTGCTTGCCGTTTTTCTGCCGCGTCCAGGCCTGCGCCTGCAACTGGACCTGCGCCCCCGCCAGCGCCACCACCTGACCTTGCGGGCCAACCCAGGTCCCGGCGCGATACGCCTCGCCCTGGGCCTGGCGCACCTGGAACAGCATCAGCTTGGCACCGTTGTCCAGGTGCAGCGAAAACCAGTCCCAGCCGGTCTGCCCGGGGGCCAAGGGCTGGCTGCTCCACTCCCGGTCCAGCCAGGCCCGGCCTGTGACAGCAATACATTGACCGTCACGCTGCACATACCCATGCACGTGGTAGAACGGCTGGCTGTAATAATACGAAGCCTGCCCCTTGCCGGACTTCTCGCTGTAACCCTGCTCGCCATGCAACACCAGAGGCCCGTCGCTGTGCAGTTGCAGGTCATAGCGAAAGCCTTCGGTAGCGGCCAGCATCTGCAGGTTGTCGATGCCAACGCTGCCCTGCAGCGACCAGTCATTGATCCACGCCCGGAACGGCTGGGCCTGAACGCCGGCCTGGCCGATGCCGCCGCGCGCCAGGGTCTCAGCCGACTGGTGGCCGCCCGGGCCGGTCAACGCCGCGTGCCCCAGCCACAGGTTCGGGCTGTTCCAGCCAGCAGTTTCCGGGCCGGGGCGCAGGGCCGAGCGGAACAGTGTCCACTGCACGCCCCAGTCCCGCTGGCGGGCATCCTGCAGGTTGGCGGTGACGTACCACCATTCGATGCGAAAGCCATCATGCGCCCCATGGTCGCGTGGAAAGGCCAGGTGCTGGCCACGAGTCACCTGGCTGAACGCAGCCGCCTGCTGGCCGAGCCCGGCATAGCTTTGCTCCGTCGGCTGCTCGCAGCCACCCAGCAAGCCACTTAGCAAGCCACACAGCAGTACGCGCAGGCTACGCCTCATCGGTGAACGGCCTCAACAGTTCGCGCGGCTGGCGACGCGCCAGCTGCCACAGGGGCCAGGCGCTGGCCAGCAGGCTGGTCAGCAAGGCCAACAGGGCCAAGTGCAGCAGTTGTGCGGGGAACAGGTAAAGCGGCAGGCGCCAGCCGAATGCCTGCACGTTCAGCACCGCGACCAGGCACCAGGCCAACAGGATACCCAGCGGAATCGCCAGCAGCACGGTAAGGCTGCTCAGCAGCAATGTCTGCCCAAGGCTCAACCAGGCCAGCTGCGCACGCCGCACCCCCAACGCCCACAATGGCGCCAACTGGCCCAGGCGAGTCTGGCCCAGGGTCAGCAGGTTGATGAACAGCGCCACGCCGGCCACGCCAAGGGTCAGGCTGTTGAGTGCCGCGGTGGCGGCAAAGGTGCGGTTGAACACCTCGGTCGACCAGCGTTTCAGGCGGGCCTGCTCGACCACCCGGCTGTCGTCCAGGGCAAAGCGCTGCTGCAATGCGGCGATGAGCGATGGCGCCTGGTCTGCAGCTATATCGACGCTCACGCCAGTCAGGGAAGCCTGCACCCAGTGCTGGCGTAACCAGCCAGCATCGACCAGGGCATGGCCCTTGGGGTTGCCGTAATCGGCATATATCCCCACGACAGTCAGGCCCGACGAGGTGTCTGCCGGCACCCTCAAGCGGTCACCCAGGTGCAGTTCCAGGCGCCTGGCCAACTGTTCACTGAGCATCACGGCCTGCCCGCGGGCCAGCTGCTCCCAGGCACCTGGCTGTTGTTCCAGCAATGGCCAGCGTGCTGGATAGGCCGGATGGTCGAGGATGCCCTGTACCTGCACCGGCCAACCTTGCAACTGCGTTTCCACGCGCCAGACAGGCAGTACCGTGCTGGCCCCGGGTTGCAGCCCGAGCCACTGGCTGATCTGCAGGCCCTGGGCGGTATCCCGCGGGGTGATGTACAGCGCGGCCGACAGGCGCTGGTCAAGCCAGCCGACAAAGGTCTTGCGAAAACCTTCGGTCATGCTGCCGACACCGACGCTGGCGGCCAGCGCCAGCAACAGGGCCATCAGCGCCAGCGCCAAGGCCGGCAGTTGCTGACGACTGTCGGCGACGAACCATTGCGCCAGCGGCCGCCGGCAGCGGCGCGCCAGCCAGGCCAGCGCCCTGTCGAGCAAGGCGGGCAGCAACAGCGCCGCCGCCAGCAGCAGTGCTGCCAGCATGCCAAACGCGCTGGGCAGGCTGTTACCCAGCACGCCGCAGCCCAGGGCCAGCATCAGCAGCAGGCCCGCCAGCAAAGCCTGCCGCCGCAACCACGGCCCTTGCGCCTGGCGCCAGGCCTGGGGCTGCGCCAGCGCCAGCAAGGGTAGCCGGGCGGCCCGCAGTACACTGCTCAGCCCGGCCAGCAATGCCCCCAGCACGCTCACCAGCACACCCGCCAACCACCACCACGCCGGCAGGCTCAGCGTGCCGGCCACCTGGGCGCCATACAGGCCGCGCAGGCTGGCGGCCACATCGGGCAGCAAGCATGCGGCCAAGGCATACCCACTGGCCACCCCGGCGACGCCACCCAGCACGGCGAACAGGCCCAGTTCCAGCACCAATGCCCACAACAGGGTGTTCAACTGGAGGCCACAGGCACGCAGGTTGCGTATCAGCCCGCGCCGCTGCTCCAGCGCCAGGCCGATCGCGGCATGGGCGATGAACAGGCCGACGACGAATGCCAGCAGGCCAAGTGCCGTGAGGTTCAGGTGGAAACTGTCGGTCAGCCGTTGCAGGCCACCGTCATCCTGCCGCGCCTGCCATTCAAGATCAGCGGCGAATGCTCTCGGCAGCGGCCCTGGCGCAGTGGCCAGCAGCAGGCGCGACAACTGCCCAGGCGCATGCAGCAATGCCTGCGCATGGCCAATGTCCACCACCATCACCCCAGGGGCCAGCGCAGGTTGCAGCACCACCGGTGGCAACAGCTGCCCTTCGCTGTCGCGTGCCGCCGCCCCGGGCTCCACGTTCAACTGCCGCAATGTATCTGGCCCCACCCAGGCCTGCCCTGGCGAGCCGATGAACGCTTGCAGGTCGAGGGCCGGCAGCTGCACCCCGGCAACGCTGCTGGCCGGCGGCAGGCTCAATGGCTCGATGCCGATCAGCCGCACACTGCGTGGCGGCTCGCCCGGCAAACGCAAGCGGCCTTCCAGCACCGGGGAAACCGCCCAGCCCAGCCTGCGCAGCTGCACGTACAGGGCCTGGTCGAAGCGCTCGCCATTGCGCGCCACCAACTGCGCCTGCAGCGGCGCCGCCAAAACCGCACTGGCCCGGGCATAGTCGCTGCGCGCCTGGCTGTTCAGCGCCTGCACACCGGTCCACAGGGCGGTGGCCAGCCACAGGCCGGTAAAAATGCTGAAGCATTGCACCCGGTGGCGCCGCCAATGGCTGAGCAGCGCCCACAGGGCCAGTGGCAGCAGCCTCATCCGCCCTGCTCGGCCCGCACACGGCCGGCCTGCAAGTAGCAACGTTGCTGCAAGCGTGCCGCCAGGCGCGGGCTGTGGGTCACCATCAGCACACCACTGCCGGCCTCGGCGACCAGTTGCAACAGCAGGCTCAGCACCTCGTCGCTGCTGGCTTCATCGAGGCTGCCGGTGGGCTCGTCGGCGAGCAGCCAGGCCGGGCGCCCAGCCAGCGCGCGGCCGATGGCAACCCGCTGTTGCTGGCCGCCGGAGAGCTGTTCCGGGTAGCGCTCCAGCAGGCTCGCCAGGCCCAGGCGTTGCACCAAATAGGCGACCCATTGCGGGTCATGCCGCGCAGCCAACCGGGCCTGGAAGGCAAGGTTGGCCGCCACGTCCAGGCTGCTGATCAGGTTGTACTGCTGGAATACCAGGCCAACCGCCTGCCGCCGCCAGCGCGCCAGCGCCGCCTCGGAGCGGCCATCGAGCGGGGCGCCGTCGATCAGGATACGGCCACTGTCGGCGCGGTCGAGGCCGGCCAGCAGGTGCAGCAAGGTGCTCTTGCCGCTGCCCGACTCGCCCATCAGCGCCAGGCTGCTGCCACGGGCCAGGCGCAGGTCGACGCCCTGCAATACCGGCAGCAGGCCTTGTGGGGTGGAGTACGATTTGTGCAATTGCTCGATGACCAGCATCGATAGGCCCTGTTGGCTTCAAGTGTCCTTTTAGGCATAGCAGGTTCAGGGCAATGCGCGTGCATCGTTGCAGGGCCAGGTTGCAGCTTGGTAGCGCCGTGATGAACAAATCTTCATGTTGCCGGCGGCCCGCGTGATTACGGGCGTGGCAGCTGCCATTGCTTTAGCGCCGGCAGGCTTTTGCCTTGAGAGGGCCTGGTAGCTTGCGTAGCATCACCGCCCCCGCTGCCACAGCGCTCGCGCCCACAGGTCAGCTTGCACGGCGTCCGCCGTCATCCAGCCCCACCACCCGCAGACAGAACCGCCGATGCCGCAACCCATCCCCCTCAAGGACCACGAAAAGGAAAAGCACCTGGTCAACCGCCGGCTCCTGGCCTGCGCCGCCCTGGTCTTCAGCCTGTGTGCCGTGCTGGTGGGCCGGCTCTATGTGCTGCAGGTGGTGCAGCATGAGCAGCAGAGCGCCGTGTCGGAAAACAACCGCGTGCACGTGCTGCCCATCGCTCCCGAGCGCGGGCTGATCTACGACCGCAACGGTGTGGTGCTGGCCGACAACAAGCCCAGCTTCGACCTGACCATGACCCGCGAACGGGCCGGCGGCGACACGGCCAAGGTGCTCGACACCCTGGCGCAGGTGCTGGGCCTGGGCGAAGACGAGCGCAAGCAGTTCGACAAGGACCTGCGTCGGGGCCGCAAGCCGTTCGAGCCAGTCACCCTGATGGTCGGCCTGAGCGAAGAGCAGATCGCCCTGGTGGCGGTGAACCAGTTCCGCCTGCCGGGCCTGGAAGTGGAGCCGCAGTTCATCCGCGAGTATCCGCTGGCCGAGCATTTCGCCCATTCGGTGGGCTACGTGGGGCGGATCAACGAAAAAGAGGCCAAGGCCCTCGACAACACCGAGTACCGCGGCACCCAGTCGATCGGCAAGACCGGTATCGAACACTTCTACGAAAGCCAGCTGCACGGCCACGTGGGTTATGAAGAAGTCGAGACCAACGCCCAGGGCCGGGTGATGCGGGTGCTCAACCACAAGGACCCGACCCCCGGCCAGGACATCGTCCTGACCCTGGACGCGCACCTGCAACTGGCGGCGGAAAAAGCCCTGGGCGACCGCCGTGGCTCGGTGGTGGTACTCGACCCGGCCAACGGCGATGTGCTGGCCATGGTCAGCAACCCCAGCTTCGACCCCAACCTGTTCGTCAAGGGCATCAGCTACAAGCAGTACGCTGCGCTGCGCGACTCGATCGACCGGCCGCTGTTCAACCGCGTGCTGCGCGGCCTGTATGCACCGGGCTCGACGGTCAAGCCGGAGGTGGCCATTGCCGGCCTGGACAGCGGCGTGATCACCCCGGGCAGCCGGGTCTTCGACCCGGGCTACTACGAACTGCCCAACTATGACCACAAGTACCGCAACTGGAACCGCAGCGGCGATGGCTGGGTGGACATGTACAGCGCGATCATGCGCTCCAACGACACCTACTTCTACGACCTGGCACACAAGCTCGGCATCGACCGCCTGCACGACTACCTGGCCGAGTTTGGCCTGGGCCAGAAGGTGTCGCTGGACATGTTCGAGGAAGCCGCCGGGCTGATGCCGTCGCCCGAGTGGAAGCGGGCCACGCGGCGCCAGGCCTGGTTCCCCGGCGAGACGCTGATCCTCGGCATCGGCCAAGGCTACATGCAGGTCACCCCGCTGCAGCTGGCCCAGGCCACCAGCCTGCTGGCGAGCAAGGGCGTGTGGCACCGCCCGCACTTGGCGATGACCGTGGGCGGCACTGCACCGCTCGACCCGCACCCGATGCCCGATATCGTGCTGCATGACAGGCATGCCTGGGACCAGGTCAGCCAGGGCATGCAGATGGTCATGCACGACCCGCGCGGGATCGCCCGTGCCGCAGCGGCTGGCGCGCAGTACCGGATTGCCGGCAAGAGCGGCACCGCGCAGGTGGTGGCGATCAGGCAGGGCGAGCGCTACAACCGCGAAAAAACCCAGGAACGGCACCGCGACAACGCCCTGTTCGTCGGTTTTGCGCCTGCTGACCACCCAAGCGTGGTGGTGGCGGTGATGATCGAGAACGGGGAAGCCGGCGGACGGGTAGCGGGCCCGGTGGTGCGGGAGGTAATGGATGCCTATCTGCTGGACGAACAGGGCCATCTGAAGCCTGAATATGCTGGTGGCGCAGGCGCGCATGCTGCGCCACACAGCTAGGCGTGAAAACGGCGTGTCACCTGGCAGCGGTACGCCTCAGGCGGCTTCGCGCGGCATCAGCTCGTACGGGTGTTTCCACCGCGGTAATGCCTGGATCCGAGCCTTCCAGGCCTCGATATGGGTGAAATCCGCCACCCAGATGCCGGTGTCCTCCGGCATGTACACATACCCCGCCAGCGACAGGTCGGCGATGGTCAGGCGCCCACCTACCATGAAAGGGGTCTTGGCCAGGTGTGCGTCGACGATGCGATAGGCCGCCAGGGCACGCTCACGGAGGAACCGGGTCACCTCGGTTTCGCCGGTGTTCTTCAGGCAAAACAGGAAGCGCAACGCCGCGTAGTAGCTGGTGAACTTGTGGTTGTCGAACAGCATCCAGCGCCAGATTTCGCGTTTTTCGTCTTCGTCGCGCGGGCCGAACTGTCCGGTCTGCGCAGCGAGGTATTCGAGGATCAGCGCCGACTGGGTGAGGGTCTTGCCGGCGTGTTCCAGGACCGGCACCTCGCCCTGTTCGTTCACTTCCTCGCGCCAGGCCTGCTCGCGGGTCTGGCCATGGAAGAAATCGACGAACACCGGTTGCCAGGCCTGGCCGGTGAGTTCGAGCATCAGGGCAGCCTTGTAGGCGTTACCGGATTCGGCGAAGCAATGCAGTTTGTAGTCGGGCATGAGAGGACCTTCAGATTCCGTTGAATGATCGTGCAGGCCCGTGGTGGGCAAGCCCGAGCAAATCACGCCGGGCGCGCCACAGTCAATGCACGCGTGCAGCAGCTGAACGCCCCTGCCGTGGAACACCCATGGAACTCCGGCCAGGTTCGCGCGCTCTTAAACACTGAGTGGTTTATTTCCCTGTGCTGCACGTTACTGGAGAACATGCCATGCGCCACCTACTCCTCGCCCCTGCCTTGCTGCTCCTGCTGCCTGCCGGCGCTGCCCTGGCTGACGTCGACGCGGGCGACGTCGCCACCTCGGCTGGTGTTTCCGCTTCGCTCTATTCGACCTTCAAGGACGACAAACGGATCATCCCGGCGCGTGACGAGCTTTCCGCTTATGTCGCCAGTGGCGGTGCAATCCGTGGCGCCTATGTGGAGGCGGCGCTGGAACAGGCGCGCAAGGACCACCCCGGCCTGCAGGCCAGTGACGAAGAACTGGCCCAGGCCATCCTGTCGCAGGACGATAGCGTAGCCAATCATTGACCAGGCCAGCCTGCCGGTGACCCGCGCCCACAAGGCCGCTACGGCCGTTGTGGGCGCGGGTGCCCCCACGAAAGGGCAGGCACAGGCAAATTTCACCCCCAGCCATCCATGCGCATGGTCGCTCGCACCAGGCGCTGCTCCTCCTGCTCGATTTCGCGCAAGCTGTCGCGTATCCCGTTGATGTGTTCCCGTGCCGCGCGCTGCGCCTGCTCGGGCAATTGCTCCATCACGGCGTGGTACAACCGGGCATGCTGACGGTCGATCTGGCGCTTCTGCGCGGGGCGGCAATACAGGTTGTTGACCGACGCAAACACGGTGCTCAAGGTCAGGTCACTGAGCGATTGCAAGGTATGCACCAGCACCGGGTTGTGCGAGGCCTCGCTGATCGCGCGGTGGAAGGCATGGTCGCGGCGGGCATGTTCACGGGCATCGAGTGGCTCCTGGGCGGCATGGGCAGCCAGCATCTCTTCATAGCGCCGGCGGATCAGCAAACGGTCGATATCGGTGGCACGCAAGGCCGCCAGGCGCGCCGATTCCGCCTCCAGCAGCGCACGCACCTCCAGCAGATCGAACAGCGTGCGCGGCTGCGAGCTGAACAGGTGCATCAACGGCGTGCCGCCTGCCTGGCCGGTCAGGTCGGCGACGAACGAACCGCGCCCTTGCTCGGTGTCGATGATGCCGCGCCCGCGCAGGATGCGCAGGCCTTCCCGCAGTGCCGAGCGCGAGCAGCCCAGCTTTTCCACCAGGCGCCGCTCCGACGGCAGCGCCTGGCCGACCTTGAGCACGCCCTCGACGATCAGCCGTTCGACCCGTTCGGCCACCTGGTCGGCGACCTTGGCCTTGCCTTCCGTACCCACTGTGCACCCTCCTGCTGGTAGGACCACTTCGCCTACCCGGCTCAATCTAGCCGAGCAAACCCATCAATAACCAGCACCGGCTACATAAACTGGTAGGACCAGTTCGCCAGCTACTCGACCGCGGCCGCCATGACGCTCAGGCTGGACAGGCTGAGCGATGTGCCAATAACGACAAAAACCGTTGCCGAGTGAACCCATGAACATCCTGTACGACGAACGTGTCGATGGCGCACTGCCCGCCGTGGACCAGGCCGCCCTGCTGCAGGCGCTGCGTGAAGCCCTGCCGGACCTCGAAGTGCTGCACCGCGAGGAAGACCTCAAACCCTACGAATGCGATGGCCTTTCGGCCTACCGCACGGTACCGCTGCTGGTGGTGCTGCCCGAGCGCCTGGAGCAGGTGCAGACCTTGCTCAGGCTCTGCCACCAGCGCGGCGTGCCGGTGGTTGCGCGCGGCGCCGGTACCGGCCTGTCGGGCGGCGCCTTGCCGCTGGCCAAGGGCATCCTGCTGGTGATGGCGCGCTTCAACCGCATCCTCGAAGTCAACCCGCAGGGCCGCTTCGCCCGGGTGCAGCCCGGCGTGCGCAACCTGGCCATCTCCCAGGCCGCCGCCCCGCACGGCCTGTACTATGCGCCAGACCCGTCCTCGCAAATCGCCTGTTCCATCGGTGGCAACGTGGCCGAAAACGCCGGTGGCGTGCACTGCCTGAAATACGGCCTGACCGTGCACAACCTGCTCAAGGTCGAGATCCTGACCGTCGAAGGCGAGCGCCTGACCCTGGGCAGCGATGCCCTGGACAGCCCCGGCTTCGACCTGCTGGCCCTGTTCACCGGTTCCGAAGGCATGCTCGGCATCGTCACCGAAGTCACCGTCAAGCTGTTGCCAAAGCCTCAGGTGGCACGGGTGCTGCTGGCCAGTTTCGACAGTGTCGAGGACGCTGGCCGGGCGGTGGCCGAGATCATCGCCGCCGGGATCATCCCCGGCGGCCTGGAAATGATGGACAACCTGGCGATCCGCGCCGCCGAGGATTTCATCCACGCCGGCTACCCGGTGGACGCGGCGGCCATTCTGCTGTGCGAGCTGGATGGCGTCGAAGCCGACGTGCACGACGACTGCGAAAGGGTCGCCGGCGTGCTGGCCGAGGCCGGGGCGCGCGAGGTGCGGCTGGCCAGCGACGAGGCCGAACGCGTGCGCTTCTGGGCCGGGCGCAAGAACGCCTTCCCGGCAGTGGGGCGCATCTCCCCGGACTATTACTGCATGGACGGCACCATCCCACGCCGCGAGCTGCCACGGGTGCTCAAGGGCATCAGCGAGCTGTCCCACGAGTATGGCCTGCGCGTAGCCAATGTCTTTCATGCCGGCGACGGCAACATGCACCCGCTGATCCTGTTCGATGCCAACCTGCCCGGCGAACTGCAGCGCGCCGAGGCCATCGGCGGCAAGATCCTCGAGCTGTGCGTGGCCGTCGGCGGCAGCATCACCGGCGAGCATGGTGTCGGGCGCGAGAAGATCAACCAGATGTGCGCACAGTTCAACGCCGAGGAAATCACCCTGTTCCATGCGGTCAAGGCCGCCTTCGACCCACAGGGCCTGCTCAACCCGGGCAAGATCATCCCCACCCTGCACCGCTGCGCCGAGTTCGGCGCGATGCATGTGCACCACGGGCAACTGCCCTTCCCCGAGCTGGAGCGCTTCTGATGAGCATCGACCGTGATATGAGCCAGGCCCTGCTGGAGCAGGTCAGCCAGGCATTGAACCAGGCCACGGCGTTGCGTATCCAGGGCGGCAACAGCAAGGCCATGCTCGGCAACCCGGTTGCCGGCGAGGTGCTGGACACCCGCAGCCACCGCGGCATCGTCAGCTACGACCCGACCGAGCTGGTGCTCACCGCCCGGGCCGGTACGCCGCTACGGGAAATCGAGGCGGTGCTGCACGAAGCCGGCCAGATGCTGCCGTGCGAACCGCCGCACCTGGGCGCCGAGGCCACCCTTGGTGGCATGGTCGCGGCCGGGCTGTCGGGGCCACGGCGGCCGTGGGCCGGGTCGGTGCGCGATTACCTGCTGGGAACACGGGTGATCACCGGCCACGGCAAGTTGCTGCGCTTTGGCGGCGAAGTGATGAAGAACGTCGCCGGTTACGACGTGTCACGGCTGATGGCCGGCAGCTTCGGTTGCCTGGGGCTGCTGACCGAGGTATCGCTGAAAGTGCTGCCGCGTCCGCGCCAGTGCCTGAGCCTGCGCCTGTCAATGAGCCGCCACGAGGCCCTGCTGGAGCTTGCCGAGTGGGGCCAGCAGCCGCTGCCGATCAGCGCTGCCTGCCATGACGGCGATGCGCTGTACCTGCGCCTGGAAGGCGGTGAAGGCTCGGTGCAGTCAGCCCGCCAGCGCCTGGGCGGCGAACCGCTCGACAGCTGTTTCTGGAGCGACCTGCGCGAACAGCGCCTGGCGTTCTTTGCCGACCCCGCACCGCTATGGCGCCTGTCCGTGCCGCTGGCCACCGGTGAGCTGGAGCTGCCCGGCCGACAACTGCTTGATTGGGGCGGAGCCCAGCGCTGGCTGAAATCCACCGCAGCAGCAGAGGACATCCGCGAGCAGGTTGCCAAGGTGGGTGGCCATGCCACCTGTTACGCCCCCGGCACGGCCAGCAGCCCACCGCTAACCCCTGCGCTGATGCGCTACCACCGTGCCCTCAAGCAGCAACTCGACCCCCAGGGCATATTCAACCCTGGCCGCCTGTACCCGGACCTGTGAGCCCAGACCATGCAAACCAACCTCAGCGAAAGCGCCCGGCGCCTGGCCCGCGCCGACGAAGCCGAAAGCATCCTGCGCTCCTGCGTGCATTGTGGTTTCTGCACCGCCACCTGCCCCACCTACCAGCTGCTGGGCGATGAACTGGATGGCCCACGCGGGCGCATCTACCTGATCAAGCAGGTGCTCGAAGGCGAACCGGTGAGCGCCAGTACCCAGACACATCTGGACCGCTGCCTGAGTTGCCGCAATTGCGAAACCACCTGCCCTTCCGGGGTGAAGTACCGCGACTTGCTGGACATCGGCCGCGCCGTGGTCGACCAGCAGGTACCGCGCCCACTCGGCCAGCGCCTGCTGCGCCAGGGCCTGCGTGCGGTGGTGCCGCGCCCGGCGCTGTTCAAGGCCCTGACCCGCAGCGGCCAGGCGCTGCGCCCGCTGCTGCCGGCCACGCTCAGGCACAAGCTGCCGGCCCGGGTCGCCGCCCCCGGCGTGCGTCCGCCAGCCCGCCATGCGCGCCGGGTGCTGCTGCTGGAAGGCTGCGTGCAACCGGCCCTGTCGCCCAACACCAATGCTGCCGCCGCACGCCTGCTGGACCGCCTGGGCATCAGCGTGGAGCCGATCCGCCAAGCCGGTTGCTGTGGCGCGGTGGACTACCACCTCAATGCCCAGGAACAAGGCCTGCAACGAGCGCGGCGCAATATCGACGCCTGGTGGCCAGCCATCGAGGCCGGCGCCGAGGCCATCGTGCAGACCGCCAGCGGCTGTGGCGCGTTCGTGCGTGATTACGGCCACCTGCTGGAGAAGGACCCGCGTTACGCCGCCAAGGCCGCACGCGTCAGCGCGCTGTCGCGTGACCTGGTGGAGGTGCTGCGCGACGAGCCGGTCGAGCAGTTGGGCCTGTGCGCCGAGCAGCGCCTGGCCTTCCATTGCCCGTGCACCCTGCAACACGCACTGAAGCTGGGCGGCGCCGTGGAAACCTTGCTCACACGCCTGGGCTTCACCCTGACCGCGGTCGCCGACAGCCACTTGTGCTGCGGCTCGGCCGGCACCTACTCGCTGACCCAGCCTGAGCTGTCGCGGCAATTGCGCGACAACCGCCTCAACGCCCTGGAAAGCGGCAAACCGCAAGTCATTGCCACCGCCAACATCGGCTGCCAGGCCCACCTCGACGGGGCCGGGCGCACGCCGGTGCGGCACTGGATCGAAATTGTCGAAGCAGCCTTGAACCCGGAGAACCACCATGCATAGCAAGCCCGTAATCGGCCAGGCCGAAGTCGCCCGTGTGCTCAGCGCCGCCCGCCAGCAAGCCCTGGCGCAACAGTGGCGCGTGACCATTGCCGTGGTCGATGACGGCGGCCACCCGCTGGCCCTGGAACGCCTGGACGGCTGCGCCCCGGCCAGCGCCTACATCGCCATGGAAAAAGCGCGCAGCGCAGCGCTTGGGCGCAGAGAGACACGCGATTACGAGGAAATGGTCAATGCAGGCCGTACGGCATTCGTCACCGCGCCGCTGCTGACCAGCCTCGAAGGGGGCGTGCCGCTGCAGGTGGATGGCCAGGTGGTAGGCGCCATTGGCGTATCCGGGGTCAAGCCCGGGCAGGATGCCCAGGTGGCCATGGCCGGGGCTGCCGCCCTCTGATTCCTCTGCCCCCCTTTCGAACACCGACTATCGAGCGAACAGACCATGCCAAACCCTCCACTGCACATCGCCCCCACCCTGCAGCGCTTCATCGAAGACGAAGTGCTGCCCGGCACCGGCATCGAGGCCCGTGCCTTCTGGCACGGCTTCAGCACCCTGGTTCACGACCTCGCCCCGCAAAACCGCGCCCTGCTTGCCGAACGCGAGCGCCTGCAGGCAGAACTGGACCACTGGCACCGCCAGCACCCCGGCCCGATCAGTGACATGGCCGCCTACCAGCAGTTCCTGCAAGGCATCGGCTACCTGGTGGATGCGCCCGCCAACGTGCGCGTCAGTACTCGCAACGTCGACCGCGAGATTGCCGTGCAGGCCGGCCCGCAGCTGGTGGTACCGCTGAGCAACGCCCGCTATGCCCTGAACGCCGCCAACGCCCGCTGGGGCTCGCTGTACGATGCGCTGTATGGCACCGATGCCATCGCCGCAACCGAGGGTGCCGAACGTGGCCACGGCTACAACCCGGTGCGCGGCGCCAAGGTGATTGCCTTTGGCCGGCAGTTCCTCGACGCCAGCGCGCCGCTGCAAGGTGCATCACATGACGATGCCAGGGCCTACACGGTCGACCATGGCCGGCTGCAGGTGACCCTGGCCGATGGCCGTCAGGTCGGCCTTGAGCATCCTGGGCAACTGCGCGGCTACCAAGGCGAGCCGCATACGCCGACAGCGATCCTGTTGCAGCACCACCAACTGCATTTCGAAATCCAGATCGACCCCAACCACCCAATTGGCCAGCAGGACCTGACCGGGGTCAAGGACATTCTCCTGGAGGCGGCGCTCACCACCATCATCGATTGCGAAGACTCGGTAGCCGCAGTGGATGCCGACGACAAGGTCAACGTCTACCGCAACTGGCTCGGCCTGATGAAGGGCGACCTCAGCGAGCAGGTCAGCAAAGACGGCAAGACCTTTGTCCGCAGCCTGGCGGCAGACCGCAACTACCAAGGCGCGGACGGCCAGCCCTTGACCCTGCCGGGCCGCTCGCTGCTGTTCATCCGCAACGTCGGCCACCTGATGACCAACCCGGCCATTCTCGACCGTGACGGCCAGGAGATTCCGGAGGGCATCCTCGATGCCGTGGTCACCAGCCTGATCGGCCTGCATGATCTCAAGCGCCGTGGCAACTCCCGCGAGGGCAGCCTGTACATCGTCAAGCCGAAGATGCACGGGCCGGCCGAAGTGGCTTTTGCCGACCAACTGTTCAGCCGCGTCGAAGCGCTGCTGGGTTTGCCTGCGCACACGTTGAAGATGGGCATCATGGACGAGGAGCGGCGTACCAGCGTCAACCTCAAGGCCTGCATCGCCAACGCCGCGTCACGGGTGGTGTTCATCAACACCGGCTTCCTCGACCGCACCGGCGACGAGATGCACACGGCCATGGAGGCCGGGGCCATGCTGCGCAAGGGCGACATGAAGGGCAGCGCCTGGATCCAGGCCTACGAGCGCAGCAACGTGCTGGTCGGGCTGGCCTGCGGCCTGCGTGGCAAGGCGCAGATCGGCAAGGGCATGTGGGCCATGCCTGACCTGATGGCGGCCATGCTCGAACAGAAAGTCGCCCAGCCCAGGGCTGGCGCCAACACCGCCTGGGTGCCCTCGCCCACTGCCGCGACGCTGCATGCGCTGCATTATCACCAGGTGGATGTGGCAGCGGTGCAGCAGGCGCTGGAACAGCTTGACCTGGATAGCCAGCGCGCGGCGTTGCTGCATGACCTGCTCAGTGTTCCGGTCAGCCCCGGCCGCCCCTGGAGCGCAGCCGAGATCCAGGCCGAGCTCGACAACAACTGCCAGGGCATCCTCGGCTACGTGGTGCGCTGGGTCGAGCAAGGGGTCGGCTGTTCCAAGGTGCCGGATATCCACGACGTGGGCCTGATGGAAGACCGTGCCACCCTGCGGATTTCGGCGCAGCACATTGCCAACTGGCTGCACCATGGGGTGGTCGATGCCGAGCAGGTCGAGGCGACCCTGCAGCGCATGGCCGCCGTGGTCGACCAGCAGAATGCCGCGGACCCGGCGTACCGCCCGATGGCGGCCGATTTCGCCGCTTCACACGCCTTCCGCGCCGCACGGGCGCTGGTGTTCGAAGGGCGACAGCAGCCCAGCGGCTACACCGAACCCTTGCTGCACGGCTGGCGGTTGCGCTTCAAACAGGAGGTCCAGCGCTAGCGGTGCCAGGCATTCAGAGGGAAGCGGCCTGGCGTTACCCCAGGCTGCTTCCCTACTGCTCCTGGCCAGCCGGGGTGGCGTCTGTCACGCGCAGTAATTTCCTACGCGGCACTCGGAAACGTCTTACTTGTTGCCCCTGGCCGAGGCAAACATGATCGGCACTGGATGACGCAAGGTCGCGATCCAGAGGAGGCTCCGCATGCACCTGTACGCCCGCTCCACCGCCGAATTGCGCAGCACCCTGCGCGAACTGCTGGCCCATGACATGAACAACCCGGATGACGACCCGCACCTGTCGGGGGTGATGTTCTTCTGCGCCACGGATGAACGCTCCCGGCAACTGATCGAGCGAATCGAGTTGCTGGCCAGCGAAGTGTTCTTCGACGCGCACGGGCGAGCCATTGCCCAGCACATGAAGGCAGCAGCAGTGGACGGCGTGTGCATCAGGCGCAACCGCAAGGCGCCGGCGGACGAAACGGTGATACGCATAGCGTTGGCGGACAAAGGCTACATCACAGTGAGCACGGCCCGCTTCTGACCACACGCCTACCCTCTCGCCCTGGCAGGAGCGGCCTTTCGCGACACAAGGCCGCTCCTGCAGCTCGCCTTCCGCTATCCTGAGCGCTTCCCCCGCTCCGGACCCGCTCATGGAACTGCACATTCGCCTGCAAGGCCGCAAAGGCCTGGCCGACCAGCTCTACCAGCAATTGCGTGCCGGTATCGACAGCGGCCACCTGGCTGCCGGCACCCAACTGCCGCCAAGCCGCCTGTTGGCCGAGCAACTCGGCGTGTCACGCAAGACCGTGGCCGAAGCCTACTCACGCCTGACCTATGACAATCTGTTGAGCGGCGTGGTTGGCCGTGGCACCTTCATCAGCCCACGTCAGCCGCTGCGCAGCAGTGAATCACCCGCCATCCCTCTCGCTGGTGCCGCCTCGCTCGAACGCTGGCAGCAGCGCGCCACCGTGCTTGGCCGACGTCAGCTGCAATCACCCTCACGCTATGACTTCATCGGCGGGGCTTCGACCAAGGCACAATTCCCCTTCGACCAATGGCGCAGTTGCCTGAACTACGCCCTGCGCCGCAGCCAGCGCCATCCCGAGCGGCACTTCCCGGCCCAGGGCCTGCCCGAGCTGCGCGAGGCTATCGCCCACCACATAGCCTACGCCCGAGGCGTGCACTGCAGCGCCGCCGACCTGCTGGTCTGCAACGGTGCCCAGCAGGCGCTCGACCTGATCACCCGGGTGCTGGTCGAGCCAGGTTGCCAGGTGGCCATGGAGGACCCTGGCTACCCACCTGCACGGCAACTGTTCATGGCCTTGGGCGCGCGCCTGCAGTCGGTACCGGTGGATGACCAAGGCCTGTGCGTGGAACAGATCGCCGATGGCACCCGGCTGATCTATGTAACGCCTTCGCACCAGTTCCCACTGGGCATGCCGATGAGCGAGCCACGTCGGCACGCCCTGCTGGCGCGGGCCGCCGAGCTGGGCGCGTTGATCATCGAAGACGATTACGACTGCGAGTTCCGCTACCACGGGCCGGCGGCAGATGCACTGCAGCGCCTCGACCGCCATGGCCTGGTGGCCTATGTGGGGACGTTTTCCAAGACCCTGCTGCCGGAACTGCGGCTGGGTTATGCAGTGCTTCCGCCGGCCGTGCTGCAAGCCGCCTGCGTGGCCAAGCACCTCAGCGACTGGCACAGCCCGACCCTGCTGCAATGGGCGCTGGCGCGGTTCTTGACCGAAGGCCACCTGAACAAGCACATCCGCCGCTGCCACGACATCTACAGCGCTCGTCGCGAACGCATCCTGGCGCGCCTGGGCGGCGACCTGGCGCCGTGGTTCAGCGCCATCCCCGCCAGCGCCGGCTTCCACCTCAGCGCCCTGGCCCGGCCTGGGGTGGATGTCGAGTTGCTGACCAACCTGGCACGCAAGGTGGAGGTTGGCCTGTACTCGCTGGCGCCGTTCTTCAGCGAGACAACGGTGCGTCCCGGGCTGCTGCTGGGCTTCGGCGCCATCGAACTGCTGGATATCGACCCGGCGCTGGACCGGGTGCGCGACACCCTGCAGCGCCTCAGCTGACCGGCGCGGCCTGGCCGGCAGCCAGCGGGCGGGCGATGGCCGCAGCATAGCCGCGCGGGTTGAAGCAGGCGGTCACCAGCAGCATCGCCAGCACGGTCACGCTCAGCAGCGTCCACGACGCCTGGAAGTCACCGCTCACATCCCGCAACCAGCCGGTGATGTACGGCACGATAGCGGTGATGACGAAACCGATCCCTTGCACGAACGCCGCCAGGCTGCCCGCCTCGGCCGGGGTTTGCAGATGTTCGAGGGTCAAGGTCAGGCTCTGGCTGAAACAGGCGCCCAGGCCAAAGCCGATCAATGCCACCCACAGCCCCGCAGCCAGTGTCGGCGCCAGCAGCAGGCCGAGGAAACCCACCAGCTGGATCGCCAGCGCCAGCCACAGGCCGGGGCGGCGATCTGCCCAGCGCCGCAACAGCAGCGGCAGGCCCATTGCCCCAGCCACCTGGAACAGGGTCATCAGGCCCACCAGGTCTGCACCGCCCTGGGCGCTGCCGCCGTGCTCGATGTGATAGGCCGGCAACCAGGCGACCATGCTGGTATAGCCGCCGTTGATCAGGCCGAAGTACAGTGCCAGCAACCAGGCCCGGCGCGTCCCGAACCAGTGCCCGCCCGCAGTACCGGCCTGCGTCGCTAGGGGCTGGCGCGGCCGCAGCATGGCCCAGGCCAGTAGCGCCAGCAGCGCCGGCGCTGCCCACAGGCCCAGGCCGACCTGCCAGCGGCCGAAGTAGCCACTGACATGCGGCCCGAGCACGGCGGCCAGGCCGCCGCCGCTCATCAGCGCCGCCGAATACAGGCCCATCGCGGCGGCCAGGCGCCCGGGGAACCAGCGGTTGACCAACCCTGGCATCATGCCCTGCACCAGCGCTACCCCGAGGCCGGCCAGTAGCGCACTGGCGATCAGTGCCCAGGCACTGTGCAGTTGCAGGCGCCACAGGCAGGCCAGGGCGATCGCCGCCAGGCCCGCGAGCATGCCGCGATGTTCGCTGAGCCAGCGCTGCAAGCATGGCTGCAGCAGCGGCACCAGGCCCATGCACAGCACCGGCAACGCCGTCAGCAAGGCCGCTTGCTGATAGCCCAGGCCGGTGCTGGCGCGCATGGCTTCGAGCAACGGGCCGATACTGGTCAGGATCGGCCTCAGGTTCAGTGCCAGCAACAGCACCAGCAACAGGTTCAATGCCGCTCTCATTGCTGGTTGGCCTGCTGCCATTCCTGGTACAGGCCGGCTTCGCCGCTGGGCTTCAGCGCCCGCAGCGGCAGGCTCTGCTGTTGCGGCGGGCGGGCCATCTGCGCGTAGACCGCCGCGGTGGACAAGCCGAAGGGTTCACCCTCGGTGTTGTCGTAGGCAAACCAGGCGCGCTCGATACCACACAGGTGCATGGCCGCCAGGCACATCGGGCATGGATGGCCGCTGGCGTAGATTTCGGCACCCGCCAGGCGCGCCCGGCCCAGCGCATGGCTGGCTTTGCGGATGGCCTGCATCTCGGCGTGGGCGGTAGGGTCCTGGGTGCTGTGGATCTCGTTGACCGCGCGCGCCAGCACCTGCCCCTGGTACACCAGCACGGCGCCAAAGGGCCGGCCACCGGCGCGGATGTTGGCGCGGGCCAGGTCGAGGGCTTCGCGCATGAAATGTTCGGCGGACATGAATGGCTTCTCCAGTAGCAATACCCGGTCATTATCCCGGCCCGGACACCCAGGCAGAAATGAAGAGATTGGATGCCTGTCAGTGGCCAGCCGAATAGCCGATTGGCCTCCCGCTTATATGCAAGATTGGCTATCGGGGCGGCACAGGGCCGACGCTACAGTAGCGCCATCCCTCACACACCCTTGGAGATAGCCATGCACAACCGTATCGAATGGGCCAAGCAAGCCCCTGAGGCCTATCAGGCGATGGTCGGCCTGGAACAGGCCCTGGCCAGGAGTGGCCTGGAGAATTCGCTGCTGGAACTGGTGCGCCTGCGGGCTTCGCAAATCAACGGCTGCGCCTACTGCGTCAACCTGCACGCCAACGACGCGCGCAAGGCCGGTGAGACCGAAGCGCGCCTGCAGACCTTGTGCGTCTGGCAGGAAACCGCCTATTTCACCCCACGCGAGCGTGCTGCGCTGGCCTGGGTCGAAAGCCTGACCCGGCTGCCCGAGCACGGTGCGCCGCAGGCACACTATGAAGCTTTACTGGAGCACTTCGAACCAGCCGAGGTGGCCAACCTGACCCTGGCGATTGCCACCATCAATGCCTGGAACCGCTTTGGCGTCGGGTTTGCCATGGTGCCGGCCTGATCATTTGAGCCACTGCCTGTGCCGGCCTTTCGCGGGTGAACCCTCTCGCACAGGGAATTCATGGCATTCGAAAGTTGCCCGGTACCTGTGAGAGCCGGCTTGCCGGTGATAGGCCGGAGCAGGTAAAGCTATCGCCCGGCCAACCGCGCCCGGTAGCTGCCTGGGCTCTGCCCGGTCCATTTCTTGAACGCCCGGTGAAACGCACTGGGCTCCTGGAAGCCCGCCTGCTCGGCGATCTCGGCAATGCTCAGCACCCCTTCACGCAGGCGCTCGAAGGCCATTGCCCGGCGCACTTCGTCCTTGATCTGCTGGTAGGAGCGGCCTTCCCGCTCCAGCTGGCGGCGAAACGTGCTGGCACTGACCCCCTGCTGCTGCGCCAGTGCCGCCAGCGTCGGCCATTGCCCATAGCGCCGCGCCCGCAGGTGCCGGTACACCTCGGCCACCAGCCCGTTCTGGTTGCGGAAGCGAATCACCAGCCCCTGTGGCGCGCTGCGCAGGAAGGTTTTCAGGGCGGCCAGGTCCTGCACCACCGGCAGCCGCAGGTAGGCGCTGTCGAACTCCACTTCGGTACGCCCGCTACCCAGGCGCAGGTCTGGCCCCCATAACAGCAGGTCGTCCTCTTGCGCCGGGCGCGACACCGCCAGCTCGGTGCGGTCGATGGCGATCCGCCGCCCGGCCAGCCAGCACAGCATGCCGATCATCAGTACCAGGTAGGTTTCCTCGGCATACACTCGGGTCAGCGGGTCGGCAATGTTCGAATGCACGCTGATCACGGCCCGCCCGCCACGCACCGTCAGGCTGCCGCGCAAGTCACGCAGGAACAGGCCGAAACCGGCCATGCACTGGCGCAAGGCTTTTTCCAGGTTGGGCTCGAGGATCAGGCCCCGGCAGATCAGCGCGAAGCTGCCCGGCGGCATGCCATGGCTGTCGAGGCGGAAGAACTCGTCATCCAGGCGCTGGATCAGCGCCAGCCACAGCTGGGCAAAGGCCTTGGCCGGCACGCGGGCCTGGGGCTGCGCGAGCAGCTGCGGGTCGATGCCCACCGCGCGCAGCTGCGCATCGCGCTCGGCGGGGCAGTTGCGCAACGCGTGGAGCATGGCATTGAGGAAGTACACGGCGACCGAATCGCTATCGCGCATGGCGGTTTTCGCTGTCTATGCTGAGTGGCAAAAAGTGCCAGGTTGTTTGAACAGTTCCGGCATAGGCTGCAACAGAGCCTTTGCCTAGACTCGGTCCCACTCCGGGATCGCCGGCCATTCTCGCAGAGCCTGGCCCGGTCCCGCCATGCCTTCGCAATCGGAGCCCCTATGAGCAGCGCAGAAATCTACGTCGTCAGTGCCGTCCGTTCAGCCATCGGTGGCTTTGGCGGTTCCCTCAAGGACCTGCCGCTGGCTGACCTGGCCAGCGCCATCACCCGTGCCGCCATCGAGCGCTCGGGGGTTGCCGCCGAGCAGGTCGGCCACCTGGTGATGGGCACGGTGATCCCCACCGAGCCACGCGATGCCTACCTGGCCCGGGTCGCGGCGATGAACGCCGGCATCCCCAAGGAAACCCCCGCGTTCAACGTCAACCGCCTGTGCGGCTCCGGCCTGCAGGCGATCGTCTCGGCGGCCCAGTGCCTGCTGCTCGGCGACACCGACGTGGCGGTGGCGGCCGGCGCCGAATCCATGAGCCGTGGCCCGTACCTGCTGCCACAGGCACGCTGGGGTGCGCGCATGGGTGACCTGCAAGGTATCGACTACACCGTCGGCGTGCTGCAGGACCCGTTCGAGCACTTCCACATGGGCATCACTGCCGAGAACGTCTCGGCCAAACACGGCATTACCCGCGAGATGCAGGACGAACTGGCCCTGACCAGCCAGCGCCGCGCCGCCCGCGCCATCGCCGAAGGCCGTTTCGCCAGCCAGATCGTTCCGCTGGAGCTGAAAACCCGCAAGGGCAGCGTGCAGTTCAGTGTCGATGAACATGTGCGTGGCGAAGTGACCGCCGAGCAGCTGGCCGGGATGAAGCCGGTCTTCAAGAAAGACGGTACCGTCACTGCCGGCAACGCCAGCGGCATCAACGATGGCGCAGGCGGCCTGGTGCTGGCCACGGGTGACGCGGTGCGCCGCCTGGGCCTGAAGCCGCTGGCACGCCTGGTCGGCTACGCCCATGCCGGCGTCGAGCCGGAGCTGATGGGCCTGGGCCCGATCCCGGCCACCCGCAAGGTACTGGAAAAGACCGGCCTGAAGGTGCAGGACCTGGACGTGATCGAGTCCAACGAAGCGTTTGCCGCCCAGGCCTGCGCCGTGGCCCGCGAACTGGGCTTCGACCCGGAAAAGGTCAACCCCAACGGCTCGGGCATCTCGCTTGGCCACCCGGTGGGCGCCACCGGCGCGATCATTGCCACCAAGGCCATCCATGAACTGCAGCGCATCCAGGGCCGCTACGCCCTGGCCACCATGTGCATCGGCGGTGGCCAAGGCATCGCCGTGGTCTTCGAGCGCGTCTGAGGGAGGCTGACCGATGAACATTGAACAAATCGCCGTGATTGGCGCCGGCACCATGGGCAACGGCATTGCCCAGGTGTGTGCAGTCGCCGGCTACCAAGTGTTGCTGGTGGATGTTTCCGACGCGGCGCTGGAGCGCGGCGTGGCCACCCTGAGCAAGAACCTCGAGCGCCAGGTCAGCAAGGGCAGCCTCGATGCGGACAAGGCTGCGGCGGCGAAAACGCGGATCCGCACCAGCACCGACTACAGCCAGCTCAACGGTGCGCAACTGGTGATCGAGGCGGCCAGCGAAAACCTGCAGCTCAAGCAGCGCATCCTGCAGCAGGTTGCGGCCAACGTCGCCGCCGAGTGCATCATCGCCACCAACACCTCATCGCTATCGGTCACCCAGCTGGCTGCCAGCATCGAGCACCCTGAGCGTTTCATCGGCGTGCATTTCTTCAACCCGGTGCCGATGATGGCACTGGTCGAGATCATCCGCGGCCTGCAGACCAGTGACAGCACCTATGCCCAGGCATTGGTGGTGACCGAAAAGGTCGGCAAGACGCCGATCACCGCCGGCAACCGCCCGGGCTTCGTGGTCAACCGCATCCTGGTGCCGATGATCAACGAAGCGATCTTCGTGCGTCAGGAAGGCCTGGCCAGTGCCGAGGATATCGACACCGGCATGCGCCTGGGCTGCAACCAGCCGATCGGCCCGCTGGCGCTGGCCGACCTGATCGGCCTGGACACGCTGCTGGCGATCATGGAGGCCTTCCATGAAGGCTTCAACGACAGCAAGTACCGCCCTGCCCCGCTGCTCAAGGAAATGGTCGCGGCCGGTTGGCTGGGGCGCAAGAGCGGCCGCGGTTTCTTCAGCTACTGAGGAGCGAACGCCATGCCCCCGGTCAATGCCGCGATGCGCTGTGCCAATTTCGAGGAGCGACGTGAGCGGGCCATGGCGCTGTTTGCCGAAAAGGGCTTTGGCCAGGTCAGCATGCGCGAGCTGGCGGCCCATGTGGGCCTGACTGCCGGCTCGCTGTACCACCACTTTCCCAGCAAGCAGGACCTGTTGTACGACCTGATCGAAGAGTTGTACGAGGAGTTGCAGGCCACCCTCGACCAGGGCCGGCGGGCCATGGCCCGCGGGGCATCGGCGTTGACCTGCCTGATTGCGGCGCACTGGCAGCTGCACGCCGAGCGACCGCTTCAGTTTCGCCTGGCAGAGCGCGACTTGTGTTGCCTGAGCGACGACCAGCAGGCGCGCCTGGCCTTGTTGCGCAAGCGCTATGAGGCGGGGTTGCTGAGGCTGATCGCCCCCCAGGCGAAGCTGCAGGGCGAGGCGCTGGTGGCCACCGCCCATGTGCTGGCGACGCTGCTGAACCAGTTGCCGGGGCTGTTGAAGGCGCTGCCCGAGGAACAGGGGCTGGGGTTGATGGAAAGCATGCTGGTGGGTGGCCTGGAGCGGACACTGCGCTAGCCTGTTACGGCCCTTTCGCGGGTAAACCCGCTCCCACAGGAACTGTGCAAGTCTCAAGGTTTGCACAGTTCCTGTGGGAGCGGGTTTACCCGCGAAAGGGCCAGTGCAGGCTAGCGCAGAAGCGACTGGATCTGCTCGTGCAGGGTATCCAGGTCGAATGGCTTGGCCAGGATCGGTGCCTTGCGCGTGATCGGGCTGCCGGATTCAAGAATCTCGGCCGGGTAGCCGCTGATGAAAATCACCTTGAGGTCCGGCCGCAACTTGACCGCCGGTTCGGCAATTTCCACGCCGGAGATCCCGCCGGGCAGGCGGTAGTCCGTCACCATCAGGTCCAGGTGCGGTTTGCTGGCCAGGATCGCGAAGGCCTGCTCGCCATCCTCGGCCACCAGTACGTGGTAGCCCTCGCCCGCCAGGTAATCCCGCAGAATCATGCGAATCGCCGGCTCATCCTCGACGACCAGCACCACATCTTGTGCATCTTCACTCATGTCAACGCCTTGAAATGCTTGCAACAGCCATCAGACCCCAGGCTCATGCAGAGGTTGCCCGCGCCTGGTCGTTTTGTTGTTCGCAGGCTGCCAGCGGCAACTGCAGGGTGAACGTGGCACCCTTGCCCTCTTCGCTGTCGAGCAGGATACGCCCGCCATGGGCCTGGACGATCTGCTCCGATATGTACAGCCCCAGGCCCAGGCCACCACTGGCCTGCTGGGTCGCCACCCGCTCGAACTGCTGGAAAATGCGCTGCTGGTTGGCCGCGCCAATGCCGATGCCGTGGTCCTGCACCTGCACGCAGGCCAGGCCATCGTCCTCGAACACGCGCACCTGCACCGGTTTGCGCTCACCGTAGCGCAAGGCATTGGACAACAGGTTGGCCAGCACCTGCTCGATGCGAAACTCGTCCCATTCACCGTGCAGCGGCTCGCAGCGTTGCAGTTCGATGTGGGTATCCAGGGCAGTGGCCTGGGCCGCAAAGTTCTCCACCAGGCCACGCACCAGCTGGCCCAGGTCGAACGCCTTGGGCCGCAGCGACAGTTTGCCGGTACGGATGCGCGACACATCGAGCATGTCCTCGACCAGGCGGATCAGGCTGTTGATCTGCCGTTCGTCGCGCTCGACCATGGCCTGCAGCTTGTCGCGGCTGAACGCGGCAAGGTTGCCGCGCGACAGGTGCAGCTTGCGCAGCTGGGTTTCGAGGATCAGCCCGTTGAGCGGGGTGCGCACCTCATGCGACACGATCGACATGAAGTCATCGCGCATGCGCACGGCATGCTCCAGCTCGGCCCGCGCCGTCTGCAACTGCGCCAGCAGCATTTCCTGTTCCTGGCGGCTGCGTTCCAGCGCCTGCAACTGGCGGTCGAGCACCTTGCGCTGGCGGTACAGGTCGACGAACACCGACACCTTGCTCTTCACCGCCAGGGTGTCGAGCGGTTTGTGCAGGAAGTCCACCGCACCGCTTTCGTAGCCCTTGAAGGCGTAGTTCATCTCACGCCCGGCGGCAGTGACGAAGACGATCGGGATGTTGCGGGTCTTTTCCGTACCGCGCATCAGCTCGGCCAGCTCGAAGCCGTTCATGCCAGGCATCTGCACATCGAGGATGGCCAGGGCGAACTCATGTTCGAGCAACAGCGACAACGCGGCTTCGGCAGACTGGGCCTGGTGCACCTCGCGATCTTCGCCCTGGATCAATGCGTCGAGGGCCAGCAGGTTCTCCGGCAGGTCGTCGACGATCAGCAGTTTGGCGGTGGTGTGGCTTAGCATGCGCTGGGTTCCAGGGCAGCGAGCAACTGCTCGATACCACTCAAAGTAAGGATATGGTCGGGCTGGTGCAGGGCCAGGGCAGCCTCCGGCATCAGCGCGACCTGTGCATCGCGAGGGTCCTGGACGATGGTCCGGCCCCCGCTGTTCTTGATATAGGCAAGCCCTGCGGCACCATCTTCGTTGGCCCCGGTGAGCAGTACGCCAAGCAGGCCGGCACCGTAGGCGTCGGCCGCCGACATGAACAGGAAGTCGATTGCCGGTCGGGAAAAATGCACCGGCGGCTCCTGGCTGAGCGACAGGGTGAAATCGCGTTCCACCGACAGGTGATAACCCGGCCCGGCCACATAGATCTGCCCAGGCTGCAGCAGCTGCTTGTCGCACGCCTCGCACACTGGCCGATGCAGGCGGCGTTGCAGCACTTCGGCCAGCTGGCTGTGGCGGTCATCCGGCAGGTGCAGCACGCAGACCACCGGCAGGGCAAAGCCGGCCGGCAACCCGCCGAGCACCTTGAACAGGGCCGTCACCCCGCCTGCCGAGGCACCGATCACCACCGCGCGCACGCCATTCATGATTTACGGAAGATCCGTTCGGGCTTGACCAGCGGCTCGAAGCGCTCGGCATAGGCGGAAAAATCCACCGACTCCTTGCTGCCCAACACCAGGAAGCCACGGTGGCACAGAGACTCGTGGAACAGCCCCAGGGCGCGGTCCTGCAGTACCTTGTCGAAGTAGATCAGGACGTTGCGGCACGACACCAGCTGGGTTTCGGAAAACACGCTGTCGGTGGCCAGGCTATGGTCGGCGAAGGTTACGTTTTCGCGCAACGAGCTGTCCATGATGGCATTGCCGTAGGCCGCCGTGTAGTAGTCGGAAAAGTCCCGCCGGCCACCGGCCAGGCGGTAGTTCTCGGCGTATTCGTACATGCTCTGCATCGAGTAGATGCCCTGCTTGGCCTTGTCCAGCGAATGCGGGTTGATGTCGGTGGCGTAGATGATGGTGCGCTCCAGCAACCCTTCCTCGCGCAGCAGGATGGCCATCGAATAGACCTCCTCGCCAGTGCTGCAGCCGGCAATCCAGACCTTGATCGACGGCCAGGTGCGCAGCAGCGGCACCACCTCGTTGCGCAGCGCCAGGAAGTGCTCCGGGTCGCGGAACATCTCGCTGACCGGGATCGTCAGGTACTGCAGCAACTGCATGAACATGCCGGGGTCGTGCAGCACGCGCTCCTGCAGTGCCGATACCGTCAGGCAATCGAACTGGCGCAGCGCATGCAGGATCCGGCGCTTGATCGAAGCGCCGGAATAGTTGCGGAAATCGTAGCTGTACTTGAGGTAGATGGCCTCGATCAGCAAGCGGATTTCGATGTCGGTGTTACGTTCGCTAGTCAAATTCGCTCCAGTTGCGGCAGCCAGACACGGATCAGCGAGAACAGACGGTCCAGGTCGATCGGTTTGGCCAGGTAGTCGTTGGCGCCAGCCTGCAGGCAACGCTGCTGGTCATCCTTCATCGCCTTGGCGGTCACGGCGATGATCGGCAACTTGCGCCACCGCGCTTGCTGGCGAATCAGGCGGGTCGCCTCGAAGCCATCCATTTCCGGCATCATCACGTCCATCAGCACCAGGTCGATGTCATCATGCTGTTCCAGGCGCTCGATGGCTTCACGCCCGTTGCGACCGATCTCGACGATCGCGCCCTTGTGTTCCAGCGCGCTGGTGAGGGCAAAGATGTTGCGCACGTCATCGTCCACCAGCAACACCTTGCGGCCCTCGAACACCTTGTCGCGGCTGCGCGCAGTCTTGAGCATGCGCTGGCGTTCGTTGGACAACTGCGACTCGACCTTGTGCAGAAACAGCGTCACTTCATCGAGCAGGCGTTCCGGCGAGCGCGCCCCCTTGATGATGATCGAGCGCGAATACTTGAGCAGGTCGGCTTCCTCTTCACGGGTCAGGTTGCGCCCGGTATACACGATTACCGGCGGGAACGCGCGGATGTCCTCGGCGGTCATGCGCTTGAGCAGCTCGTTGCCGAGCATGTCCGGCAGCTTGAGGTCGATGATCATGCAGTCGTAGATGTTCTCGCGCAGCAGCGCCAGGGCATCCTTGGCCATGGCCACGGCAGTGATCTCGACATCCTCATCGCCGATCAGCCGGGCAATGCTTTCGCGCTGCAGGTCGTCGTCTTCCACCAGCAGGATGTGCTTGAGCTTCTGGGTCAGCTTGGCTTCCAGACGGGCGAACACTTCCTTGAGTTCCTCGCGGCTGGTGGGCTTGACCGCATAGCCGACGGCGCCCATGTGCATGGCCGCCTCGACCCGGTCTTCCACGGAAATGATATGCACCGGGATGTGCCGGGTGCTGGCCTGCTCCTTGAGGCGTTGCAGCACGGTGAGGCCGGAATGGTCGGGCAGGCGCATGTCCAGCAGGATGGCATCGGGAATGTACTGCATGGCCAGCTCGAAGCCCTCGTCGGCGCCCTGCGCGACCAGGCAGCTGTAACCCAGCTCGTGGGCCAGGTCGAACAGGATCCGGGCGAAGTTCGGTTCATCCTCGATCACCAGGATGCAGCGGTTGGCGAACGGCGCGCGCTCGCGGTCGTCGGCAAACGCCGGGGCCGGGCGTTGTGGCTTGCTCGCCACGGGTGTCGGCGCAGCCGGTGGCAAGGCATCGACCGCCGGGCGCAGGGCGAGCGGTTCGGCGGTCTGTGCCTCACGCTCGTAGCGCTCCGGCAGGATCAGGCTGAACACGCTGCCCTGGCCGAGGCTGCTGTCGACGCTGATCTGCCCTCCCAGCAAATGCGCCAGGTCGCGGGAAATCGACAGCCCCAGGCCGGTGCCGCCATAACGCCGGTTGCTGGTGCCATCGACCTGATGGAAGGCACCGAAGATCGCCTGCTGCTGGTCGGCGGCAATACCGATGCCGCTATCGCGCACGGCAAAGATGATGCCGCTGTCGGGCTGGTAGCCGATGTTCAGGCTGACCTGGCCGCGCTCGGTGAACTTGATCGCGTTGGACAGCAGGTTCTTGAGGATCTGCTCCAGGCGCTGGCGGTCGGTGAACAGGGTGGCCGGCACCTGGGCGTCGGTGGTTACCTCGAAGGCCAGGCCCTTGTGCGCGGCCAACGGTTCGAACATGCCGCGCAGGCCTTCGACCAGGCGCTCCAGCTGGGTGGTTTCCGGGCGTACTTCCAGCTTGCCGGCCTCGACCTTGGCGATGTCGAGGATGTCGTTGATCAGGTTGAGCAAGTCGTTGCCGGCCGAGTAGATGGATTCGGCGAACTTGACCTGTTCCGCGCTGAGGTTGCCTTCGACGTTCTCGGCCAGCAGCTTGGCCAGGATCAGCGAACTGTTCAGCGGTGTGCGCAGCTCGTGGGACATGTTGGCGAGGAACTCGGACTTGTACTTGCTCGAACGCTGCAACTCTTCGGCGCGTGCCTGCAGTTGTTCCTGGGCGTGGAGCAGTTCGTCGTTCTTGCGGTCCAGCGCCTCGGTGCGCTCGGACAACTGCTCGTTGGTCTGCTCCAGCTCCGCCTGCTGGGTTTCCAGGTGGGCCTGGGACTCCTTGAGCACGCGGGATTGTTCCTCCAGCTCCTCGTTGGCGGTTTTCAGCTCTTCCTGCTGCACCTGCAGCTCTTCGTTCAGTTGCTGGGTTTCGGCCAGCACTTCCTGCAGGCGCTGACGGTAGCGGGCGCTGTCGATCGAGATACCGATGTTGCCACCAAGCCGCTGCAGCAGTTCCTCGTCACGTGGCAGCAATGGCCGCAGGAAGCCCAGTTCGAGTACGCCATTGACCTGCGCGCCCTCGCCCGCCGGCATCAGCACGGCGCTGAGCGGCAAGCCCCGGCCCAGGCCGGAGCTGAGGTGGAAATAGCCTTCTGGCAAGTTGTCCAGGCGCAGCAGGCGCCCCTCGCGCACGGCCTGGGCCAGCAAACCTTCGTGATCGCCCAGCACCTGCTCGCGGGCCTGCTCTTCGGCATCCAGGCCGTAACAGGCCACCCGCACCAGGTGGCCATGCTCGTCGCGCACGTACATGGCCCCGACCACGCTGCCCAGGTAGCCAGCAAAAAAGCGCAGGATATTGTCACCCAGCATGGACAGGGTCAGCTGGCCCAATACCTGCTCGGCCAGCTGGGTCTGGCCGTTGCGCAGCCAGGCCTGGTGCTCCAGGTGCTCGGTGGCGCGTTGCTGGGCGTGCAGGTTGGCATCGTAGCTGGCCGACAGCGCCAGCAGGTCGCGGCGCCCCAGGTAGGCGAGCAAGGCGCTCAGGCCGACAATGAACAGCACGAACGACAGCATGACCGTGACCGTGACACTGCTGACCCGCTCGTTACGGGTCATGCGCAGTTGCTGCTCAGCGCTGATCAGGGCATCGAACTCTTTGCGGATCTCATCGGTCAGGCGCTTGCCACGCCCACTGCCGATCGACGCGCGGTAGTCGCCCTGGCTGCGGCGTTGGGCAATCAGTTCGCTGCCAAAGGCGTTCCAGGCCTGCTGCAGGGCGATCAAGCGGTCGATGCGTTCGACCTGCTGCGGGTTGTCCTCGACCATGCTGCGCAGGCCCTGCAGGCTGCCGAAAATACGCGGCTTGGCCACTTCGTAGGGGTCGAGAAAACGCTCGTCGCCGGTAATCAGGAAGCCGCGCACGCCGGTTTCCATGTCGATCGACAGCTTGACCGTCTCGTTGGCATTGCCGATGACCCGGTCGGTGTGCTCAACCCACTGCATGGCCGAAAGCAGGTAGTTGATCACCCCGACAAAGGCCAAGGCCCCAAGCAGCCCCACCCCCAAAGGGAGGCCGACGTTGCGGGTCAACAACTTGCGGAAGCTGCGCTGGTCCATCGAGGCTGCTTGAATCATGTGAAAACGCCCGAGCAAGAAAAGTCCATGAAGAGTGTGGCCGATCAATCGTTGTTGTTATCTGCCACTGCACCGTCCTGTTAAGCGAGTCTAACCAGCTTTAGCGGGTCTGGCAGGGCATTTAGCCAGTATTTGAAGGTGATGTGCGCCAATCGTTCCATCTGATTGCATGGACCGGTATCCTCGGGAACTTCTGCTGCCACCCGGTGCACAGATTAAAGACATTCCATTTGTACAGGATCAGAACCATGCACCTTCTGGTAGTCGAAGACGACGACATCGTCCGCATGCTGATGGTCGAAGTGCTCGACGAGTCAGGCTATAAGGTCATTCAGGCGGAAAACGCCAGGGCAGCGCTGCGCATTCTCGAAAACCCGGACCAGGCCCTGGCGCTGATGATGACCGACGTGGGGCTGCCGGACATGCGCGGCGAGGCGCTGGCGGCCAAGGCCCGCGAACTGCGCCCGCTGCTGCCGGTGCTGTTCGCCAGCGGCTATGCCGAAAGCGTTGATGTACCAGAGGGCATGCACCTGATCAGCAAGCCGTTCAGCATCGACCAATTGCGCGACCAGGTGATGGCCATCGTGGGCCCGGCTTGAGGGGAACGCAGTCGGTTTCGCGAGCCTGCCCGCTTCCAGACCGCGTGGCCTGCAGCTGCAGCGGTATCCGCGCCTCACAGCTCCCTGCGCAACAGGTAGGTATCCATGATCCAGCCCTTGCGCCCGCGCTGCCGTTCGCGCACTTCGAGGATCTGAGCCTTCACCGCCTGCAACGGCCCGGCAATCAGCACTTCATCTTCGGTCCCCAGATACGCGCCCCAGTAGATCACCAATGCCGGGTCATCGAGCTGGGCAAATGCGCACTGGCCATCGAGCATGACTAGCACATTGTCGATACGCGCCTGCGTCGCCAGGCATCGCCCTGGCAGCACGGTCAGCGGCTCACCAATGCGGTTGAGCGGCACCTGGTGACGCGCGGCCAGGGCCTGCACGCTGCTGATGCCGGGAATCACCCGCAGGCGCAGCGCTACGCCGCGCTCGCGGACCAGGTCGAGAATGCGCAACGTACTGTCATACAAGGCCGGCTCGCCCCACAGCAGGAAGGCGCCCACCTCCCCGGCGCCGACCTCCTGGTCGATCAGTTGCGCGTACAGGGCCGCACGCTGGCGGTGCCAATGCTGTACCGCACCCAGGTAGCCATCGGCGTGCGCCGCGCGCACAGGGTCGGCCACCTGCACCAGGCGGTAGCCACCCTCGGGCCGGTAACGTTGCAGGATGGCCTTGCGCAGCTGCACCAGCTCATCCTTGTCGCGGCCCTTGTCGAGCACGAAGAACACGCTGGCCTGGGCCAGCGCCTCGACCGCCTCGTAGGTGATCTGGCGCGGGTCACCGGGGCCGATGCCAATCAACAACAGGTCTTTCATTGCCCTGCCCTTTGCCGGAACCAGCAGCCATTGTCAGGCGGCTGCCGGTATTTGGCAAAGCAAGCGATCAGAACAGCGAGAAGTTGTAGCTGACAATCACCCGTGTCTCGTCCATGTCACGCGCCCAACGTTCATAGTTGCTGCGGTAAGTGGAATTGCGCAGGCGTACGCTGACATCCTTGAACGTGCCAGTTTGCACCTGGTACTTGAGTTCGGTGTCGCGTTCCCATTCCTTGCCTTCGGCCATGCTGCCCGGCACCTTGATACTGTCGCCATTGATGTAACGGGTGAAGAAGGTCAGGCCGGGCACACCCAGGGCTTTGAAATCATAGTCATAACGCACTTGCCAGGAGCGTTCCTGGGCGGCGGCGAAATCGTTGACCTGGGCATAGTTGACCAGGTATGGGTTGCTGCCATCCAGGTACGGCATGGCACTGTCGCCGTACATGCGCTGCCAGCCGGCACTGAGCTTGTGGCCACCCAGGCTGTAGCCGAGCATGCCGCTGAATGCGCGGTGGTCGATTTCGCCCGCGCGCGCATTGCCGATGTCGTCACTCTTGATCAAGCGCAGGTCGGCCGACAAGCTGCCCACCGCCAGCGGCTGGCTGGCGACCAGGCCAAGGAAGTGCTGGCGATAGATGTTATCCAGCCTGGCCACCTGGTACTGGGCGCTGAGCCGCTCGTTGAAACGGTAATCGACGCCGGCCAGATCGAAATGGTCGGCTTCGATATCGCAGGCATAACGCTTGTTCTTGCAGTGCACGCGAATATCCTGGCGGTCAGTGGAATCACGCGCGGTGTACTGGTTCAGGCGTGCCAGGGTGAACTTCAGGTCGCGCAACTCTTCGGAAGTCAGCATGGCGCCATGGAACATGGTCGGTAGCAGACGACCGTCGTTGTATTTGAGCAGCGGCACATCCGGCATCATCGAACCGTACTTGAGTACGGTATTGGACAGCTTGGCCTTGGCGGCCAGGCCCAACTTCGCATACTGGTCGGCCGAGTGTCGCGGGTCGTGGCCAGAAGACGGCAACAGGCCGCTGTTACTGTCCGCCGGGCTGGAATCCAGTTTGAAACCGAACATACCCAGTGCATCCACGCCAAACCCTACCGGCCCTTGGCTGAAACCGGACTGCACATTCAAGATGAAGCCTTGTGCCCATTCTTCGCGCTTGGACGCACCCTGGCTGGAACTGCTGTGACCGTCACGAAAGTCTCGGTTGAAATAGACATTGCGTGCTTCAACCTTGGCGCGGCTGTCTTCAAGAAAACCAGCGGCCTGGGCATGGGCACCGGCACACAACAGGAACAGGCCGGCAACACGACGCCCGGGGGCGCGGGGAAAAGGGGCAAACATGCGGGGAAACATCCAGAATCAAAGCGAGTAAATAACCTGTGGCACAGGCTGGCCACGGTATAGCGGCGCGGCCGAAGAATACACGGCCATCATCGGAAATGATCGCGCAACCGCTCTACAACGCGCCATTGGACCATGGTCTAAGCGCCAGGCAGGGCAACCATGAAGAAAACGCAAAATAACGCACGGGGCACCCGGAAAGTTCCCCGCTTACTTCAAAAAAAGTTTGCAGTTTACCCCGTACCCGTGAATGACTACACTCGATATCAGCGAACAACAGAACCTACCCGCGTGGCCGGCGTTTTTTATTTCTTCAATGTTCGTCACGCCCTGCCACCGCCGACGTACAGGAGTGATTACAGTGTCCAGACTTGCAGAGTTTCGTGCTGCCGAAAAAGCGCTTCAGGAACAGATGGCGCAACTGGAAGCGTTGAAAAAGGATGCCGGCCTCAAACGCGAAATCGAATTCGAGCAGAAACTAGTCGGCCTGATGAAAAGCTATGACAAGAGCCTGCGCGATATCATCGCCATCCTCGACCCGAAGGCCACGTCCCGGGCGCCCAGTGCCGCGCCCAAACAACAACGCCGCCCGCGCGTAGTGAAGGTTTACACCAACCCGCACACCGGCGAGCGAATCGAAACCAAAGGCGGTAATCACCGTGGCCTCAAGGCCTGGAAAGAGCAGTACGGAGCCGCCACGGTAGAAAGCTGGGTACGCTGATGAAACGTCCACGCACACTTCACACTTTTTTCACAACGGCTGGCTCAGTATCGAGACAGCTAAAGGACTAGCGACCCCATCACGCGCCCGCACATGCGGGCCTCTAATTCCAGCGCCCTGCCTTGTGCAGGGCGCTTTCATTTGCGCAATCGGCGTACTGCCGTATCATGGCCAGCCTGTCTGTTTTGCCGGTGCCCTGCGCCCGGCCTTGCCTCAGGAGTTCCCATGAGCCTGCACGATCTGCAAACCCTGCCTGGCGTCACCGCCCAACCGGACGCTGCCACTGCTCAGTTCGTCTTCAACCACACCATGCTGCGGGTCAAGGACATCGAAAAGTCCCTGGACTTCTACACGCGCGTGCTGGGCTTCCGCCTGGTGGACAAGCGCGACTTCCCCGAAGCGGCCTTCAGCCTGTACTTCCTGGCCTTGGTCGACCCGGCGCAGATCCCGGCCGATGATGCCGAACGCCACCAGTGGATGAAGTCGATCCCCGGCGTGCTGGAGCTGACCCACAACCACGGTACCGAGAACGATGCCGCATTCGCCTACCACAACGGCAACACCGACCCGCGCGGTTTTGGCCATATCTGCGTTTCGGTACCGGACGTGCGTGCCGCCTGCGCGCGCTTCGAGGCCCTGGGTGTAGCGTTCCAGAAACGCCTGCAGGACGGCCGCATGAACCACCTGGCCTTCATCAAGGACCCGGACGGTTACTGGGTCGAAGTCATCCAGCCGAGCGAACTCAAGGGCTGAGTTCCTCGCGCTGCGCTCGTCGGGCCGGGAACTCCTGGCCCCTTGCTGTGGTATATGGAGGTAACTGCTTCACATGCCACAGCGAGGTAAGGACGATGCAATCTCTTCACTGTGAATACCGCCAGCACACCATCACCGCCAGCGTGATGCCCCACCCCGACTCCCCCCTGCCCTATGCCGCCGGATGCCTGATCACCGACCCTGAAGGGCATACCAGCAAACGCATGTCGATGCCGATGAAGTTCTTCTCCAACCTGGAGAATGCACAACATGTGTCGCTGGCCCATGGCCGGGCGCTGGTCGACCAGCAACTGGATGAAGGGCACAAGGTGTTCTGATCCTGGTTGTTCTGTCTTGGCCCCTTCGCCGGCTTACCCGCGAAGGGGCCAAAACAGGCGCAATCAGACATTCCGGGCGTAAGCCACCGCCGCCTCCACCTGCGCCGGCGTCGGTCGCACCCCGGTGTACAGCACGAACTGCTCCAGCGCCTGCAGCGCAATCACTTCCAGCCCGGTGATTACCGGTTTACCCAGTGCCTGCGCGCGCCGGATCAATGGTGTCTGCGCCGGCATCGCCACCACGTCGAACACCCGCTCGGCCGCGGCGATGGCGTTTTCGGAAAACGCCAGCTGCTCGGCTTGCGCGCCGCCTGCCATGCCGATTGGCGTCACGTTGATCAGCATCGGTGGGCACAGGTCCTCCAGCTCAGCCACCCAGCGATAGCCACAGACATCCGCCAACTGCCGCCCGGGCTGCTCGTTGCGCGCAACGATGATTCCCTCGGCGAACCCGGCATCGCGCAGCGCACTGGCGACGGCTTTGGCCATGCCGCCGCTGCCGCGCAGGGCAAACGCCGTGCGCGGGTCGACCTGGTGCTGCGCCAGCAACTGGCGTACCGCCAGGTAGTCGGTGTTGTACGCCTTCAGATGGCCGTTGGTATTGACCAGGGTATTGACCGACTCGATGGCCGCCGCGGAGGGGTCGACCTCGTCGACCAACGCCATGCAGGCCTCCTTGTACGGCATCGAGACGCCGCAGCCGCGGATGCCCAGGGCGCGGATGCCCGCCACTGCTGCCGGCAGGTCATCGGTGCGCATGGCCTTGTAGTAGAAGTCCAGGCCCAGCTGCTGGTACAGGTGATTATGGAAGCGCACCCCGAAGGTGCCGGGGCGGCCGGCCAGGGAGATGCACAACACGGTATCTCTGCTGGGACTTGTCGACATAACCTGCTCCTTTGTCATAACTGAAACGTTTGTGCAGCGTAACAGAGGCAACCACTGGTCGTCCCTTACACAACCTTTACCGTTTCCCTGTGCTCAGCCGAGCAAGAGTGGGGTCATAGTTAACAGGACCCCACGCTTGGGGTGTCCTTGCGAGGTTGCTTTATGAACCGCCACATTCCTTCAGTCGCCCTGCTGGTCGGTGCCCTGGCCATCAGCGGGCCCGCTGCCGCCCATGGTGGCCATGGCGGCGGTGGTTGGTATGGCCCGGGCCCGCTGCTAGGTGCCGCCGTGGTTGGTGCGGTGGTCGGGGCAACGGTTTATGGCGGGCGCGAGCGTACCGTGTATGTCGAGCGCCAGCCGGTCTACTACGCACCGCCGCCGGTGTACATGCAACCGCCACCACCACCGGTGTATTACCAACCGTACTATGCGCCACCGCCGGGCTACCGCAGCTACTACGGCCCGCCACCGGTGTATTACGGCCCGCCGCGCTGGTGAGGGTTGATAGAACTAATGACCACTATCGAGGAAGTTGATTTCAAAGCGCCTCGGCTGCTGCGTATGGTGAAGCCATGTTTACAGGAGGTCCCCATGGCCACTATTCAGATCATGTCCGTTGTTGGCAGTGCCGTCCCCGCTGCGTTGCGTGAACAAGGCCTGCTGGCCTGCTGGTACCTGGTGCGCAACGGCGAAGCCGTTAGTGGCCCGATGCCGAGCCGGGCCTCGGCCCAGGCGCTGATCGAACAGCTGCAACCAGGCACCCTGGTCGCCTGACCCGTATTTGTTGTGCGTTGCTCCCTACGCCCTTCTGGCCCGCCTATTGGCGGGTCTTTTTTTTCCATTGCCGCAGGCCGGCTGGCTTTTGTTGCAGGCCTGAATCGGTTTAGCCTGGCGCTAGCCACGGCACGGAAAATATTTACCTTCAAACCTATTTAGCAATGAGCTAAACACTGGCATGCTCCGCCTCATGGACATCTACGAAATCCGCAAGCACAACCTGGTCAAGTTGATCGGCAACCAGAGAAAAGGCTCCTGCGCAGAACGCTGGGGCATGGCCCCTGCGCACCTCAGCCAGATCCTCTCGAACAAGACAGCGAAGAACCTGGGTGATGACGTGGCGCGCAGAATCGAAGCTATCGAGGGCTTGCCCCGAGGGTGGTTCGACACCCTGGCGGCAGTTGAGCAGGCACAGACCGAGGTTGCCGACAGCAGGCTGTCCGCAGCTGAGCTGGTCAAGCAGATGCTGGCCAGAAGCGGCAAAGGCATTCCCGAAGAAACCCGGCAACGGCTGCTGGCTGCTGCCGAGGAGCCGGTAAAGGCCGCGCTGGTCAAGGCCGACCTGGTTCAGCCCGGCCTGGTGGGCGACGAGGTATGGATTGCCCACTATGACGTGCGGGCGGCCATGGGCGGCGGGCAAGTCCCCCACGACTACCCGGAAATGTTCAAGGACGTTCGCGTCAGCCCAAGCCACCTGCGCGAGCTGGGCGTGGAATTCAGCGACCATCACCACCTGAAGATGGTGACCGGCTGGGGCCAGTCGATGGAGCCGACCATCAGGCACCGCGACCCGCTGATCGTGGACGTCAGCATCCGTGAGTTCGTCGGCGATGGCATCTACCTGTTCTGCTGGGGTGACCACCTCTATATCAAGCGCCTGCAGATCGCCGATGAAGAGCATTTCGAAATGATTTCCGACAACTCGCGCCACAAGGACCGCATGGTCCGTCAAGAGGAAACCTATATCCAGGCCAGGGTGCTGCTGGTGTGGAATGCGCACCTGGTATGACGCCAAGCCCGCCTCCTGGCGGGCTTTTTTCTGCAATTCAGAACGGTGCAGCTTCGCCCACCTGCGGCTTTACGGCAAGATCATCGCGCGCACCCACGCTGCTACGCGCCCAACGCAACGTGACACTGCCGTCATCGTTGAAGGCAAGGTCCAACTCAGGCGTTTCGGCCAGCAGACCCAGCACTTCCTGCCACTCAGCCTCACCATCCGTATCCAGGCGATGGACCACAACCCAACGCCGGGTCTGGGCCAGCGGGTGGTTGATCATCGCCGACACCCGCAGGCTAAGCCGCTCTAACCCGGTCATTTGCTGGCGCTGCTGCAGCGTCGGCTTCATGTGCTCGGACATAGGTTCACTCCAATACCTGTATTTTTGTACAGTATCCGGGTAAAGCATAGCCCACAGCAAAAACCAGCGTAAAGCCCGTTTCCGGGAAAAACCTGACCTGGAGAAGATTTGCCGACGAGCGAAATTAATTTAGCCAAAAGCTATTGACGTGAATTTAGCGCAAGGCTAATTTTTTTACCGACAGCGGCGCAATAGTCGCTGCCAGCCCCAGGGGCACAACCCGTTATCGATTATCAAGGAGTACCTCCATGAGCGTAGACATCAGCAATCTCATCCTTTCCGTTCCGGTGGCCGAATCCTCCACCAGCCTGGTCGCCGACGAGCTCACCGGCAGCGAAGCGCTTGCCCAGTATCCAGAATATGTATCAGTGCTGGCCGACGGTTCGGTGCAGCTGTCTGCCCCAACCAAAGGCGTGTCGAGCAAAAGCACCCACCGCACGCGCTGCGAGTGGTCGGAGCCGACCTACTGGACGCTGGCCGGTGCGCCAAACCACTGGAATCGTCAAGTGATGACCCTGACCAAGGTCAACTTTGCGCAGAAGGTGGTCGTGGCGCAGATGCACGTGTACGGCGATGACAGCCCGCCAGTGAAGGTGTTCTGGAGAAAAGGCGATATCACCCTGGGGTTCCGGCAGACCTACAACCAGACCGATCCGGTGAACTCGACGGTGCTCAGGGGCGTACCGCTGGGCGCGAAGTTTTCCGTGAGCATCCACGCCACCGCCCAGGGCAGCGTCAACGTCACTGCCAGTTGCAACGGGGTGACCGGCAGCTCCGGCGACCTGCCGTTCGACAGCAGCTGGGCGGCGCACCGGTTCGAATTCCATGGCGGCGTCTACAACCAGGTCGATTACACCGATACGACGCCAGCTGATGATGGCTCGATCTGCATCATCAGCGATCTGTCACTGGTCCATGCCTGAACTTGGCTAGCCGAAAGACGTCCCGATGCCCTGTGCCTGGCGCAGGCAGCACGGGACGTCTTGCGATGAGGTCGGCGTTGTCTGGCAAGCGCATTTGACCGCAAAGAGCCGGCTAACTACGCTGCGGCTACAAGCGTGAACCATTTTTGTGCGACAAGGAGTGTCGGCAATGTACCCGCATGTTCGTTCCCTATTCCTCATCGCCTGTGCCCTGCCCTTCACCCTCGGTGCGCTGGCCGCCCAGGCGCCGCTCGATCCGCAGGAAACCGTCAAGCGCATCAACCGCAACTACAACACCATCAATAGCCACTGCCAGGAAGCCGACACCGGTGCCGCACGCGGCCACTACGACTGCAGCGGTGTGACCTTGCGCATGGTCAATGACGGGCCGTTCAACCCCTGGGACTACAGCCCCTATGCGGGCAACTCCCGGGGCAAGACGCCCTGGAACCTGGAGCCGTTCCGGCCAAGGCTATCCGACAGCGAAACTTGCGCCGCAGGTTGCACCCCGGTCCCGCGCTGACCACTCGAGCATTTGACTATTCACCTGGCAAGAAGGAGGTGCAGCCGTACCCGAATGAAGTTGGACCGCAGGTTGTTTTTTGGCTAAATCAGGGAGATACATGCCATGCAAAAACGTTTGAACAGGATTGTCCCGCTACTGACCTTGCCGTTGTTGCTGCACATCACGTCGGCCAACGCCGAGTCCTGCGAAGAGACCCTGAGGCAGGTGGAAAGCCTCTACAACAAAACCGTCGACAGCTGCGGCAACGACCCAGCATCCGACTGTTCCGGCCTGTTGATCAGGGGTACCCACCGCGCCGACCCGGCGAAGGGCCAGCAATGGGACGTATGGAACCCAAGCCCCAAGGCGCGGGAGCTGGGGACCTTTGCCGCCTCCTGGATGCGGGCCGACGGCATCAGCTATGAAGACCCGGGCATGAGCACGCAGAACGGCTACATCATCAAGCCGATCGACCTGGTGCGCGCCCCCGAGACACCGGTGCATGTGTACTGCGCCTTCCCCAACGACGCCTGGACCGATTTCCGTGATGACCGGGGCTGCGGCAATAACCGCAATACCAGCCAGACCGAGGCCGTTTGCCAGGCCATGGCCCCGCCCATCACCAACGCCAGTGCCTGGGTCGCCCATTTCACCCGGTTCAACAACGACCGCCTGCAGGACCAGCTGCAATGTGGCTTCAACATGCGCAACCCGATGAGCAGCCAGGACCGGGTCAATGCGTTCCGCAACTTCATGGGCGCCCGACGTGTCATCAACACCCGGGAGTTCCAGACCCAGACCGAGCTGCGCCTGGGCAACCCGAAAGATGATGAATTGCCGATCCTGGCGTTTTTCTACAGTGATCAGCGCGGCCTGAACGATGCCCTGGCCAACCAGCGCGACTACAAGAACAAGACCGGCAAGGACCGCAACATCATCAAGATCAACTTCCCGCGCACGCCCAACGGCAAGGCCAGCTTCGCCTGCACCCAGGCAGCGCCGCTGCCCACGCAGCGGTTCTGCGACAGGTACATTGAGTCCAGCACCTGGGTGCAGCGCCCGGATCCGAAACTGGGGCCGCACACTTGGTCGCTGCAGGTTGTGCCCACCGCCTGCGGCCGGGCGATCAAGGACGACCAGACCGACCGGATGTTCGCCGAGCTGTACAACAAGCACAAGGACGATGCGCAATGGCGGCGCTACAGCGTCAACGGTGGCTCGCTGCGTCGCCAGCTGGTGTGCCACCTGGCAGCAAGCTATGACAACAAACCGGTCAGGGACAAACCCGAATGGAACCTTGAGCCGGCGCGCCCGTACGTCGACCAGGCCACGGCCATAGCGCAGTACTGCAACCCGTATTGAACCGCTGGCCCGGACCTGCCGGTACTGACCGCTATCGGCGGGTTCCAGGCCTTGGTTTTCATGGCATGCGCCAGCTTGACGCGCATGGCCCGAGGGGGGTGGCTCAGCCGGGCAAGTGAGCCATGACATAGCGCACCGTCCGTTCCAGTGTCTGGGCCATGTCAGGGTGCGTTAACCGATACTTGCGCTCCAGGTGCTCGCTCTCGCTCATGTCGAAGCGCTGCGTCTGGATGAAGTTCAATGACTCGGCGCGGATCTCCAAGCGTGCGGCCAGGCCGGGAATCATCGCTAGCCAGCGGAGCAACCCGATCGCGACATGGCGCTGGGGTGGCTTGACCCCCAGCGTTTGCGCCAGCGCCTTGAGCAGCCCGCGCAGGTTGGGCGTCTGCTCATTGAGCGCCAGCACCTGCCGGTTGGCCAGCAATGGGTCGAACGCGACGCAGGTCATCAGCGTCACCAGGTAATCGACGCTGACCATTGGCAACCAGTGCTGAGGGGAACCAGGCACAGCCTTGAAACGGCCTTGCGCCAGATTGCGAATGAGCTCGACCAGCGGCTGGCCTGCCAGGATGTGCCCACTCTCGCTGTGGCCACACACCGTTGCCGGATGCACCATGGTGTAATCCGCGTGTGCTTCCTGCATGTAGCGGATGACCGCGAAATGCGCTTCGAGCTTGCTGCCTTCGTAGCCGCCCACGCGGCGATACACTGCGCGCCAGTCAGTGTTTCCGGGGCAGTCGTAATCAACCCCGATACCGTCGAGGAAGGCGAGGTTCTGTACCATGTAGCCGCCCACCATCAGCAGGCGGGCGTGCAAGCTCGCCGCCAGCCTGGCGACCCTCAGCGCGCCTTGCACATTGACCGCGCGGGCACGTTCCATCGTCAGCCCCCAGGAGAACTCTGCGGCCAGGTGGAAAACCACCGAGACGCAGGACACGCGCTGCCTGTCTGCCTCGCTGAGCCCAAGCCCGTCCCTGCTGATATCGCCCGCAACGGCATGCAGATTCGCCGGGTTACCGCCCAGCTGGCCGACCTGCTCCCTGAGACGCGCGAGGTGGCCCGGGTTGCGCATCAGCACCCAGGTCTTGTGCCCAGTCGCGGAAAGCCGGGCCAGCAAATGTTGCCCGACAAACCCACTGCCGCCTGTAACGAAGCATTCCACAGCCATGACCGAATCCTTGTTTGCAAGATCGGCGCAGGCTAAGGTATAGAGCCTGGTCTACAGTCAAGGAAATTCGCTGTGAATGTTGCGGAACTGGAGCGTCGCAGTGGCATCGGCCGCCACGCCTTGCGCTATTACGAAAAGCTCGGGCTTATCGGCGCCCATCGACGGGCGAACAACTACCGCGATTACAGCGAACAGACCGTTGCCGACCTGCAGTTCATTCAGATTGCCCAGAGCATGGGGTTTTCGCTTGCGGCGATCGGCGAGATCCTGGCTGCCAAGCGCGGCAACACGATCAATTGCGCCCAGGGCGCGGCCTTGATCGCGGAAAAGATGGCCGAAATCCAGGCGAAGATCATCACGCTGCAGGGTGCCTATGCATCACTGGATGCGGAGCGGGCGAAGCTTGAAGCCAGTGCTATCGCCAAGGGGCTGATGGTGCCGAGCCTTCCTGTGCAGCAGGCTGTCTCCAGGCAATAAAAAACCCAGCGCAATGGCTGGGTTCAGGGGTTAGCGCGTGCTTACTGGGAAACGCTTCGGCTGTGATGCCAGTACAGATAGGCCAAGCCTACTGGAGCAATGAAAATCGCCATTGACCAGCAAACCGCCATGGTGAAGACCTTGACCGCCAACATGAGCAGTGCGTTCACGAAAAAGACGTTATTACCCATGATGAAGCCCACGACGCTTTCGTAGACGAAACGAGAGTACGGGTATAACAAGGTCGAGACGACCGCCATCAGCAGCAGGCCGGGTTTGCCGGTCAGGCCGGTGGGGCTATTGGCAGCGAAGCCCAGAATCAAGGCCGCGAAAAGCGCGCCGAAGAAAAGCTGGCGGATGTAATAGCTCGGTGTCAAACCGCCAAACGTCATTGCAATGATGCGCCGCATAAGATCCCTCTCAGGCTGGTAACGAAGGCGCCGACTTTACCAGTTACGGAATTCATGGGCAAAGCGGCAAATGGCAACCCGAACCTGATTAGCCAGGGCCGCTGGTGGGGCTTGCGAACGTGCAGAAACCGAGCCGCGCCTTATCCAGCCGCGATCCAGGATTAAATTTCCTTCACCTTGCGCCCTTTAGTCATAAGGCATTCGACAGCATTTCAGCCATACTCCAAAATGCAGCGGTTTTTGGGGGAAAACCCTTGCACAGCCAACGACATACCAACTTTTAGTGAGCCTGAACGTGAAAACATCCCTGTCCATCCTCAGCCTGCTGCTGTTGCTCACAGGTACCGCGACCCTCCCGTCGACCGCTGCTGCACAATCCCCGGCCCAGGTTCAACGTGACCCGTCCAAGCTGCACCTGGCTTCGGGCAGCGCTCTGCTGATCGATCTGAACAGCAACCAGGAGTTGTATTCGAACCACGCCGACCGCGTGGTGCCGATCGCCTCGGTGACCAAGCTGATGACAGCCATGGTAGTGCTCGACGCCAAGCAGCCCATGGATGAAATGCTCACCATGACCATCGCCAACAACCCGGAAATGAAAGGCGTGTATTCGCGGGTGCGCCTGGGCAGCCAGCTGGACCGCCGCGAAACCTTGCTGATTACCCTGATGTCGTCGGAAAACCGTGCGGCCAATACCCTGGCCAACCATTACCCGGGTGGCTACCCGGCGTTCATCAAGGCGATGAACGCCAAGGCCCGTAGCCTGGGCATGGCGCACACCCGCTACGTCGAACCGACCGGCCTGTCGACGCAGAACGTGTCCACCGCCCGCGACCTGGCCAAGCTGCTGATGGCCTCGCGCAAGTACCCGATGCTGAGCGAGCTGTCGACCACGCGCGAGAAGACCGTGGCCTTCCGCAAGCCCAACTACACGCTGGGCTTCCGCAATACCGATCACCTGGTGAACAAGAGCAATTGGGACATCAAGCTGACCAAGACCGGCTTCACCAATGAGGCCGGGCATTGCCTGGTGCTGTTGACCCGCATGGACAACCGCCCGGTGGCCATGGTCATCCTCGATGCGTTCGGCAAGTACACCCACTTCGCCGATGCCAGCCGCATGCGCCAGTGGCTGGAAACCGGTGCCGCCAAGCCAGCGCCGGCGGTGGCCATGCAGTACAAGGCGGAGCGGCAGAACAAAGGGCGCCTGGCGGCGGAATGACGGCGCTTGGTGACAGCGCTGGTTGAGCCAAGGGCGCGGGTGTTCGTCGAAAGAGGGATGGCGCCTGGCGCGAGCGCCGCCCGCGCGGCGCATCGCGGATAAATCCGCTCCTACATTTGTTGCAACGTGCCGAACCTGTCAGGCCATGGTTGTCAGCCTTTGGGGATCAGATCCAGATTGCATCCCAATGCGGATAGTCTGCGATTCTGTTCACCAAGCCTGCTCTAAGCGGGTTGGCAACGATGTACCTGGCGGCCTTAACCACATCTTCGTCCCTGCGTAAGGCGCGGTCATGATAACCGGCTTGCCAGACAGGGGTTGTAATGCTTCCGGTCTTTCGTAAACCGTGGCTCGACCTGGCTTTGAAGCGGCGCATGAGTGTGCTCAGGGTTATTTCTTTCAGTTCGATCAGCCAGTGGACATGGTCAGGCATGACAACCCACGCCAGTGAATGGCAGCTGTTCTCCTGCTCTGCCATACGCAGATTGCGAATCACGATGCGAGCGTATTGAAAATTCAGGAACAGCGGGCGCCGGTTTCGGGTGACGGTGGTGAGCATGTAGAATCTACCGGGTTCTGAGCACCTTCCGCGGCGCAGCAGGCAACCTTTCGGGGAATGCATGACGGTCATCCATGAATGTGCGATTCCCGTTTCAGCCTAGAATTTTCTGCAAAAGGCGGTGAAGCAATATGGTTTGCAGATGTGTCCCCCGACAGGCGACCATGGCGTAACAGGTTCGGCACGTTGCAACAAATGTAGGAGCGGATTTATCCGCGATGCGCCGCGCGGGCGGCGCTCGATCTGATAGGCGCTGCAACTCTCCCGACGTACACCTGGTGGCCCTGACCCGCCCGTAAGCCGGGAACATCAACCTCCTTGAACATTCCCGGATGCCTGGGCGGGCCTCATCGCGGATAAATCCGCTCCTACAACAGCCTCGCGTGAGAAGCCCTGGCCAGGCGGGCGCCGTTGCCAGCGTCAGGCCTGGGTACTGACCATCCCACCCGCACTGCTGCCACCGGTGGTCTGCAATGCTTCGAGCAACTGTGCGGTAGCCTGCAGGATTTCACCATTGAGCGTGGTGATGCTCGCCTGCCTGGCACTCACGGCGGCCAGTTTGGCCGTTTCTTCCATCGGCTGCGCCATCAACAGGGCCAATTGCTTCTGCTCGTCGGCCAACTGCTTCTGCAGCCGCTTGATCATCTCGCGCAATTGCTTGATATGCGCAGGTTCAGCACTGTCGCTGCTGCTCTCGGCAGCTTGGGCTTTGCTGTCAGCGCTGACTTTCGACAGGTCGACCTGAGTGCTGGCTGCCCCGCCCTCTTCGTTCTTCTGCACATCCTGGCTGACGACCGCCGAGGTACTGCCCGACACTTGGCCTGCGCTGCCGACGCTGATTGCTGCAATGGCGCTCATGTATTTCTCCCTGCAAGAAAAATGGGTCCTTGATCTGATCTGCCTATCGGCCGCAAAGCGCAGGTCTTTAGCCCCGGCTTGCTACCAAGCAGCCGGCCGCCGGTAAATTCCCGTGCGTTTGGCTCGTTCCAACCCATGTACCTACGCAGGCGCCGGCTCATCCCGGCGAGCGTCCACCTTCGACCACTATGGAATCGCAGCCATGAGCCAGTCTGCCCCCCCGGAAACTGTCAAGGACTTGATCGGCGTGGGCTTCGGCCCTTCCAACCTGGCCCTGGCCATCGCCCTGGAAGAACTCGCCGAGGCCCAGGGCCATGCCCTCGATGCGCTGTTCATCGACAAGCAGCAGGACTACCGCTGGCACGGCGAAACCCTAGCGACCCAGAGCGAGCTGCAGATCTCGTTCCTCAAGGACCTGGTATCGCTGCGCAATCCCACCAGCCCCTACAGCTTCGTCAACTACCTGCACCAGAAGCAGCGCCTGGCCGACTTCATCAACCTCGGCACCTTCTATCCCTGCCGCCTCGAATACAACGACTACCTGCGCTGGGCCGCCGAGCACTTCGCTACCCAGGCGGTGTATGGCGAAGAGGTGCTGCGCATCGAGCCGGAAGTGCAGGCGGGCCGGGTCGAACACCTGCGCCTGGTGTCGCGTGACATACAAGGGCGCGAATACAGCCGCCGTGCCCGTTCGGTGGTAGTCGGTAGCGGCGGCACGCCGAAGATACCGGAGAAGTTCGCCGCCTTCGGCGACGACCCGCGGGTATTCCACCATTCCCGCTACCTCAGTAGCCTGAACCAGCTGCCGTGCACCGCCGGCACACCGATGCGCATCGCCGTGATCGGTTCCGGCCAGAGCGCCGCCGAGGCGTTCATCGACCTCAACGACAGCTACCCGTCGGTCAAGGTCGACATGATTCTGCGCGGCTCGGCGCTCAAGCCCGCCGATGACAGCCCGTTCGTCAACGAGATCTTCGCGCCGGACTACACCGACCTGGTCTACAACGAACCGGCCGACCAGCGCAGCAAGCTGCTCGGTGAATACCACAACACCAACTACTCGGTGGTCGACCTCAACCTGATCGAGCGCATCTACGGCATCCTCTACCGGCAGAAGGTGGCGCACCAGTACCGCCACAACGTGCTGTGCAGGCGCCAGGTGGAAACGGTGCTGGCCACCCGCGAAGGCCTGGAGCTGACCCTGCGCGACCTTGCCACCGGCCAGCAGCAAACCCACCGCTATGACGCCGTGATCCTTGCCACTGGCTACGAGCGCCGCTCGCACCGTGACCTGCTGGCACCGCTGGCCGGCTACCTTGACGATTTTGCTGTCGACCGCAACTACCGCGTGCTGGCCAGCCCCGACCTGCAGGCCTCGGTGTACCTGCAAGGCTTCTGCGAAAACAGCCATGGCCTGAGCGACACCCTGCTCTCGGTGCTGCCGACACGCGCGGCAGAAATCGGCCGCGCGCTGTACCAGGACCTGGCGCAGCTGCACGGCAAAGCGCAGGCGGCGGTCGCCCTGACCCGCGCCTGAACCGCTGCTCACCACCTGCCTGGCCGGCCCGGCGCAATCCGCGCAGGCCGGCCTTGGTGTTCCTGAAACATTTTCTTGCATTTAAAACGGCAGGATTTTGATTCTCATTCGTCCTTATCAGTACAGCCTCTTTGGCTGGGCACACGCTCGACCACCCTTGCAGAAGACTGTCCGATGGCCAAATCCGCGAAAAAATCGAAATCCAGGCTTTGGTTCCTGGTCCACAGCTGGCTCGCCCTGCCGATCTGGTTCTTTGTCCTGATCGTCTGTTTCACCGGCATGCTCGCCGTGGTCAGCCAGGAAATCGTCTGGCTGGCCAACCCGGACGTACGCGCCAACAAGCCCGATGGTGATGTCGAGCGCCTGAGCTTCCAGCAGGTGCTGGATGCGTTGCACAGGGCCGAGCCCGACATGGTGGTGGAGCGCCTGAGCCAACCCGACGGCTCGCACTTTGCCGTCAAGGCCGATGTCACCCTGCCTGACGGCACCAGCCCGACGTTGTACGTAAACCCCTACACCGGCGCGATCCAGGGCAAGACACCGGACTTCGACTTCGAGGCCTTCACCCGTGCCCTGCACGGCTGGTGGCTGGTGCCGTTCACCAATGGCTTCAGCTGGGGCTGGTACCTGGTGTCGCTGCTCGGGCTGCCCATGCTGGCGTCGCTGGTCACCGGCCTGGTGGTGTACAAGAAATTCTGGAAAGGCTTCTTCAAACCGCTGCGCACCGGCCATGGCTCGCGGATTTTCTGGGGCGACCTGCACCGCCTGGCCGGGGTCTGGTCGATCTGGTTCATTGCAGTCATCTCCATCACCGGCACCTGGTTTCTGATCCAGGCGATCCTGTTCGACAACCACATCACCATTTCCAGCCGCCCGGTGGTGCCGGTGATCGCCCGCGAGGACGTGCCGCAAACCGCGGATGGCAGCCCCGCACCGCGCATCGACCTGGATGAAGCCGCGCGTATTGCCGGCCTTGCGATCCCGGGCCTGGAGGTCAATTTCATCACCCTGCCAGCCACAGCCTACAGCCACGTCACCCTGGGCGGGCCGGGCTGGTACCCACTGATGTTCCAGAGCGCTTCGGTGAACCCCTATACGCGTCAGATCGACAGCCAGTTCCTGCTCAGCGACCGCTCGCCGCTGGAGGTCGTCACCGAATCCATGCGCCCATTGCATACCGGCGATTTCGGCGGCCTGCCGATCAAGCTGGTGTGGTTCTTCTTCGGCCTGGTCCTCACCCTGATGGTGTTCAGCGGTTTGCTGATCTGGACCAGACGCACCGCCCAGGCCACCGCCGCCGCGCTCAAGCGCAGCGAACGCATGCCGCACCCGGCACGCACCGACAGCACCGTGGAGGTCCGCCCATGAGCAAGGCACACGCGCTGCCCGGCAGCCCGCTGAAGCAGCTGTGGCTGAAGTGGCGCTTCCACCTGAATGTCCTGCTGATTCTCATCCCGCTGGGCTTCATGCCGAAGTACTTCGCCGACGCCAAGCTGTTCCGTGGCGAAGCTGGCCTTGGCGCCAATCTGATCAGTGACATCCAGGTCGGCCCCTACCGCCTCGACCTGGCCGAGCTGCGCGACGAGGCCCCCCGCGCCGATGGCCCGGCCGGGTACTTCAAGGTGTTCAACGCCTCGTTGTGCAAGGCCTGTGTCAAGGAGGTCAAGGCCGCCTACCTGCGCATCGGCAAACCGCGCAGCCTGCGCGCCGCCGGCACGATTTTCTTTGGCGCGCCCTACCACATGGGCACGTCGCTGCCCATCCCGCCCCGCACCCGCCAGGACGCGCAAATCTGGATCACCCTGGAAGGCTGGGACGGCAGCCTGCACCAGGCGTCAGTCCCGCTGGCCCAGGCATCGCCAGCCACCGTGGCCTGGCTCGAAAAACAAGGAGGCAAGAAATGAAACACCTGTTGCGCATCCTCGCCCTGCCTGTGCTGGTGCTGGGCGCTGGCCCTGCCCTGGCACACAACCCGATGTGCGAATGCGAAGGACTGGCCGGTGGCCAGGTCAAGTGCACCGGTGGCTTCTCGGACGGCAGCGGTGCCCCTGGGGTGACGCTGGATGTGATCGGCTACGACGAACAGGTGCTGGTCGGCGGCAAGCTCGGTGAGGACTCGACGCTGACCTTCAAGCGCCCGGACGGCGAATTCTACGTGCTGTTCGATGCTGGCCCCGGGCATGTGGTGGAAGTCGACCACGCCGATATCACCCAGCCATGAGCCGCTGCCAAGTGATCCGCCCGGCCGGTGCCGGGCACGAAACCCTGTACGTGCTGCTGGTCAGCCTGCTGGTCGTGGTGCTCGCCGCCAGCGTGGTGCTGGCGCGCGGCGAGCGTGAGGACGAACAGGCCATCGCCCGCCACCAGATCGATGCCCGTCGTGACCTCACCGCCGCCGAGCAAGGCCTGTACACCGACCTGCGGGTGGCCTTCGACGAAATCCGCCTGCTGCGTGAAGAAACCGCCGCCGTCCCCAGCGTGAGCGCCCTGGCCGCAGAAGGCCTGCCACCGTTCGTGGTCGACGCCGGCAGCCAGCGCCGCGGCAACCACCAGTGGTCATGGCTGCAAGCCGGTGCCTACCTGGGGCGCAGCCAGGCCCCGGAAGTGGCCGGCAGCCTGCTGTTGATCGTGCCGAGCGACGGCGCTGGCGAGGCGGATGTCTGGCTGCACCGCGACACCGCCGCTGCGCCCCCGGACGACCTCGGCCAGGCCGCATTGATTGCGGCCGGCTGGCGCCAGGTGGTCAGCCATTACGACGCCGGGGTCACCCGCGAACACCGTCACTGAACCCAAGGACTCCGCCCATGTTCCGCTCCGCCCTCGCCCTGCTCCTGGCCCTTGCCCTGCCGCTGCCGGCCCTGGCCGATAACGGCAAGCCGCTGCGCATCGGCATTACCCTGCACCCCTATTACAGCTATGTGCGCAACATCGTCGGCGACAAGGCCGAAGTGGTGCCGTTGATTCCGGCAGGTTTCAACCCCCACGCCTACGAGCCACGGGCGCAAGACATCAAGCGCATCGGCACGCTGGATGTGGTGGTGCTCAACGGTGTCGGCCATGACGATTTTGCCGAGCGCATGATCGCCGCCAGCGAGAGGCCCGCTATCCCCACCATCGAGGCCAACCAGAACGTGCCGTTACTGGCGGCCACCGGCATTGCCGCCCGTGGCGCCGGCAAGGTGGTCAACCCGCACACCTTCCTGTCGATCAGCACCAGCATCGCCCAGGTCAACAATATCGCTCGCGAGCTGGGCAAGCTCGACCCGGACAACGCCCGGCTGTACACGCAGAATGCCCGTGCCTACGCCAAGCGCTTGCGCACCCTGCGGGCCGAAGCCCTGGCCAACGTCACCGAAGCGCCCGGCGCCAGTTTCCGGGTGGCGACCATCCATGCCGCCTACGACTACCTGGTGCGTGACTTCGGCCTGGAGGTGACGGCCGTGGTCGAGCCAGCCCATGGCATCGAGCCCAGCCCGGCCCAGTTGAAGAAGACCATCGACCAGCTGAAGGCCCTGGATGTGCGGGTGATCTTCTCGGAAATGGACTTCCCGTCGGCCTATGTCGAAACCATCCAGCGTGAATCCGGCGTGCGCCTTTACCCGCTCACGCACATCTCCTATGGCGAATACACCCAGGACAAGTACGAAGTGGAAATGCAGCGCAACCTCGACACCGTCGTGCGCGCCATCCAGGAGAACCGCACATGACCGCCGCTGCCAACCTGCTGGCGGCCTGCGGGCCCCGCATTGAATTCGCCGGCATCGACCTGAGCCTGGGCGGCACCCGTATCCTCGACCAGGTCAGCTTCAGCGTGGCCGCCGGCAGCGTGCACGCCATCGTCGGCCCCAACGGCGCGGGCAAGAGCTCGTTGATCAAGACCCTGCTCGGGCAGATGCCGCACCAGGGCCAGTTGACCCTGCACTGGCCTGGTGAGCGCGAAGTGATCGGCTACGTACCGCAGGCGCTGGAATTCGACCGTGGCCTGCCAATGACCGTGGACGACTTCATGGCCGCCATGTGCCAGCGCCGCCCGGCGTTCCTCGGCCTGTCGCGCCGGGTGCAGCCGGCCATCGATGCGGCCCTGGCGCGGGTCGGTATGCTCGACAAGCGCAAGCGGCGCATGGGCGCGCTGTCGGGTGGCGAACGCCAGCGCGTGCTGCTGGCGCAGGGCCTGGTCCCGGCGCCGCAGTTGCTGGTGCTGGACGAGCCGATGTCGGCCCTTGATGAAGCCGGTATCCAGGTATTCGAACAGTTGCTGCGCAGCTGGCGCCAGGCCGGTACCACCGTGCTGTGGATCGAGCACGACCTGCAGGCCGTGCTGCGCCTGAGCGACCGCGTGACCGGCCTGAACCGCCAGGTGCTGTTCGATGCCCCGCCGGCCCAGGCCCTGACCCCGGAGCGCCTGCTGGGGCTGTTCTCCGTTCACCCGCGCAGCGAGGGGCGTGCCTGATGAGTGTTGAATCCTTGCGCCTGCTGGTCCAGGGCTGGGCCACGGCCGGCTACCTGCCCGAGGCGCTGGCCTACGGTTTCGTGGTCAACGCCTTGCTGGCAGGGCTGATGATCGGCCCGGTACTGGGCGGCCTGGGTACCCTGGTGGTGGTCAAGCGCTTCGCCTTCTTCTCCGAGGCGGTCGGCCATGCCGCGCTGACCGGCGTGGCCATCGGCATCCTGCTGGGTGAACCCTACACAGGCCCGTACGGCAGCCTGTTCGGCTACTGCCTGCTGTTCGGCATCCTGCTCAACTTCCTGCGCAACCGTACCGGGCTAGCGCCGGACACGCTGATCGGCGTGTTCCTCTCGGTGTCGTTGGCCCTGGGCGCCAGCCTGCTGCTGATGCTGGCGGGCAAGATCAATGTGCATATCCTGGAAAATGTCTTGTTCGGCTCGGTGCTGACCGTGAGCGGCCAGGACCTGCTGGTGCTGGGCATCGTCGCGCTGCTGGTGCTGGCCCTGGCCGTGCCCCTGTACAACCGCATCATGCTGGCCAGCTTCAACCCGCAACTGGCGGCGGTGCGCGGGGTGGCGGTGAAGACCCTGGACTACTTGTTCGTGGTGCTGGTGACCTTGGTCACGGTAGCGGCGGTCAAGGTGATCGGGGCGATCCTGGTCGGGGCGCTGCTGGTGATCCCGGCCGCCGCTGCGCGCCTGGTCAGCCAGTCGCTCAAGGGCTTTTTCTTCCTGTCGGTGCTGATCGCCACCTCGAGCACCCTGCTCGGCATCCTGCTGCCGATCGTATTCGACCTGCCAGTGCCGTCGGGTGCCGCGATCATCCTGGTTGCCGGCATCTGCTTTGCCCTGGCTGCGCTGGCCCGCGCCCTCGTCCCCCGCCTGCAAGGAAACCCGGCATGAACCTCAAACGCCTGACCCTGGCGCTGGCCCTGGCCAGCCTGCCATCGCTGTCTTTCGCCACCCAGGTGCTGACCAGCCTGCCAGTCACTCACAGCCTGGCCAGTGCCCTGCTCGACGGCACTGCGGTACAGCTCACCCGCGCGGCGCCGGCCAACCTGCCGGCCAGCCGTCAGCCCGCGTATTTCAGCGGACGTGGTGGCGCCAACCTGCATGAGGCCGCGCAGCAGGCCGATGCGGTGATCGGCGTGCGTTCGATCTGGCGTGATGACCCGCTGTACCCGATGGCCCGGCGCAGCAATATCCGTATTGTCGAAATCGACGCCGCACGGCCGCTAGACGGCGCGCTGCCAGGCATCGCCGTCAGCGGCGACGATGCCTATGGCGCTTACCCCTGGCTGAACCCGAGCAACCTTGGGCGCATGGCCGACGTAATGGCCAACGACCTGGGACGGCTGGCGCCGGAAGCCAAGACGACGATCCAGGCCAACCTGGCCAGGCTCAAACGCCAGTTGCTGGAACTTGCCGCCAGCAGCCAGACACGCCTGGCCAAGGTCGACAACCTGACCGTGGTGAGCCTGTCGGAGCGCCTGGGCTACCTGGCCAGCGGGCTGAACCTGGATGTGCTGGAACAGCCGCTGCCGGCCGCATGGGATACCGCCGCGCTGCAGGCGCTGGAGCAGAACCTGAAGACCCAGGAGGTGGCAGTGGTGCTGGACCACCGCCAGCCGCAGCCGGCGGTGGTCGAGGTGATCAGGGCCGCCGGGGCGAAGCTGGTGGTGGTGGAGAGTGACCCTGAAGATGCCTTAGCCGGACTGGAGGCCAGTGTCGACCAGGTGGTGGGCGCACTGAGCGGAGGCTGAAGTGGCCTGTGCCGGCCTGTTCGCGATTAGAACTGCGCACAGGCCGGCACAGGCGAGCCCCTGCTAACGCTTCATGCAGCGCTGATAGCGCTCATTCACCCGCCCGGCAAACCACGCCGTGGTCAGCTTGCGGGTGATCTTCGGGCTCTTCAGCTCGATCCCCGGCAACACCGCCCGTGGCAGCGGTTTGCCCGCCGCAGCATCGGCCAGGGCGAATACCCCGCGGTACAGGTCGCTGTCCTCGAATGCCAGGCGGTCGCCCTGCTCAAGCTGGCGGCGAATCTGTGGGTTGCGCAACCCGAGCCGGTTACCGAGCTTGCGCGCCGCTTGTTCGGTGGCCCCCGGCAGGATGGAGCCCGGTGCGACCAGGTCCCCGTCGAGCGCCAGTGTCACCCCGCTCGCCTTGCTCAGTGCTGCCTGGAAGGCCGCGTTGCGGCTGGCGTACCAGCCCGCATTGAAATCGGCAAAGCGGTACAGCTGGCGTTCGTAGTTCGCCGGGTAGCCCAGCAAGTGGGCGATGCCGAAATACATGCCGCCACGCCGGGTGAAGACCTCCTGGCGGATGGTGCCGGTGTAGCTGTAGGGGTAATCGCGCGCATGCTGTTCGGCAAAGTCGATGCTGACCTGCATCGGCCCGCCGGTATGCACCGGGTTCAACCCATCGAGCAAGGTCTTGCCCAGCGGCACACGGGCGATGACCTCGTCGTACAGTTCGCTCAACTGCTTCTCGCTGTGCACCGCCTGCAACCGCTGCTGGTAGCTCTTGCCATTGGCCGAAGGGGTCTTCAGCGCCCCATCGACCAGCAGCCTGGGAATATGCAGGCGTGCGGCACGGCGGTCGATTTCCTGGCGGGCAATGCGCCCCAGGTTGGGCACCTGCGGGTCGGCGTTGAAGGTCGACTCCTGCTCGGTCACGGCCAGCACCGCGCACAGGTTGCTCTGGCTCGGGGCAATGCGCTGGGTTTCGAATGCCTGCTGAATGTCCCTGGCCCAGCCCTCGCGGTCCCTGGCCTGGGCGGGCAACAACCGCAGCAGTTGCGCGCGGACCTTGGCCGGGTCTGCTTCGGGTGCTTGCTCACGGCGCCCGGCGCAACCTTGCAGCAGCGCCAGGGCGATCAGCCCGGCCGCCAGTATCCGGCCGTTCAGGGCTGTTCACCGACCAAGTAGGTCTTGCTGATGTGCCGGAACAGCGGGTGCCCGGCACTGCCCATCAGCTCGAACAACACCATCTCGCGGGTCACCACCTGCGCGCCGGCAGCACGCATGCGCGCCAGGCCCGCGGCCTTGCTCGCCGAGGTGCGGCTGTCGCAGGCATCCTCGACCACGAACACCTGCTTGCCCAGCGCCAGCAGGCCGAGCACGGTCTGCAGCACGCAGACGTGGGTTTCCATGCCGCAGACAATCACTTGTTCGCGCGCCATCAAGCTCGCTGGCAGGCACCCGGCGGCCACGCAGGAAAAATGGCTTTTCTCCACCACCTCGGCGGCGGGCGCCACGGCCAGCAGCTCGGCCAGGGTATGCCCCAGGCCCTTGGGATACTGTTCGGAAATCACCGTCGGCAGCTCCAGCTCGGCAGTTGCGGCCAGCAACCAGCGGGCCCGTGCGCGGGTGCCGGCAGGGTCGCTCATGGCGCCGATGAGCTTCTCCTGGATGTCGACGACCAGCAGCGTCGCCTTGTGTGGATCGATCAGCATTGCCTGCCCCTTGCCTGGAAAAAGGCCTAGCCTCCCCCAGGCAAGCGGTGACGTCAATCAGGCGGAAAGCCGAAGCGGTTCGAGCGATGCGACCAGCGCAGCGAGCACCTGGTCTTCCTGTTCGTGAATGAAGAAGTGCCCGCCCGGGAACATCTGCAGCGAGAATGGCCCATGGGTTTCCTGGCGCCAGGCCTGCAGTTGCTCGTCGCTGGCGCGATCGTCCACGCCACCCAGCACGTGCAGCGGGCACTGCAACGCCGCGCGCTGGCGGTAGGCGTAAGTGCCGCAGAGCAGGAAATCGGCGCGCAGGATGGGCAAGGTCAGGCTCATCAGCTCGGCGTTGGCCAGCACTTCCTCGGGCGTGCCCTGCAGTTCGCGCAATTCGCTGATCAGCTCGGCGTCGCCCTTGGGTTCGCGCCAATTGTTGCGCTCGTAGTCCTCGCGACGGGTCGGCGCAGCGGTTCCACACGCGAACAGGGCCAGCGGCGGCGGGCAACCCAGCGCTTGCAGCTCGTGGCTCAGCTCGAAGGCCAGCAGTGCGCCGAGGCTATGGCCAAGCAGCGCATAGGGGGCACTGGCCGCCAGGCGTTGCTCGGCAGCCAGTTGCCGAGCCAGGGCCTGCAGGTCGGTGTGCAGTGGCTCGGCCATACGCGCACCGCGCCCGGGCAGTTCGACCGGGCGCACCTGCAGCCACGTCGGCAGCTTGCGCCGCCAGCGGCTGTAGACCATGGCGCTGGCGCCGGAGTACGGCAGGCACAGCAGGTTCAGGGCGGTCACTGGGCAGCGGCTTCGGCCATTTTCTGGCGCAGGCTCAGCGGGCGCATGTCGGTCCAGACTTCATCGATGTAGGCCAGGCAGTCTTTCTTCAGGCCGCTCTTGCCAACGGCGCGCCAACCGTTGGGGATGGCCTTGTAGTCGGGCCAGATCGAGTACTGCTCTTCGTGGTTGACCACTACCTGGAACTGGATATCGTCGCGGTCGAAAACGGAAGTCATTGCCTGTCTCCTTGAATGATGAATGCCACTGCGCGCGTGGCGCAGGGGAGCCTTGTAGTAGACGTGGCACGCGGTGAAAAAATTAGCGACCTGGCACGTGTAGGAGCGGCCTTGCGTCGCGATCGGGCGCGCAGCGGCCGCTATATCTGCAACCAACAGTCTTGCTGGCAGGTCAGGATCGCCAGGAATGCGGCCGCTGCGCGCCCGATCGCGACGCAAGGCCGCTCCTACAAAGGCCGCGCTTGGCTGGCCTTCAGGTTTCCCGCAGCAAATCATGGCTATCGAGCAGACGGAAGGCAACCTGCGGGTTGCGCTCCAGCCCTCGGCGGATCGCCGCCGGAATCGACTGCCGGGTCTTGCGGCACAGCCCAGGCTGGTCATCCAGTTCGATGACGATGCCGCGCATGGTGCGCACTTCGTTGTAACCGGGGGCAATGTGCACGCGGATGCCGAGGTTTTCGTACATTCGTTGCTGCAGGCGTTGCAGGTCTTCCAGGTCCTTGAGGTTTTCCAGGCGTTCGAGCAGGCGCTTTTCCTCCTGACGGGTCAGCAGGAGGATGCGCTGGGCGGCCTGCGGGTGGTCGACCAGCTGTTCGCGGCCGCAATCGCAGGCGCCAGGAGGGCAAGGCTGGCGCAAAGGGGGTGTTGTGCTCATGCCAGCAAGCATAGCCCGTAGCAGGCTCTGCAGGTTGTCACAGCTGCATCAACCGCTCGCGCAGGAAAGCCACAAAGCCTTGCACCGGACGCGCCACCTGCCGGTGCTGTGGGTAGACCGCCGACAGCTGCAACGCCGGCGGGCGCCATTCATCCAGCACAGTCACCAGCCGCCCATCGGCCAACGCCTGGCCAACGATAAAGGTTGGCAGGTAAGTCACACCCATCCCGGCGATCGCCGCATCCCTGAGCAACTCGCCATTGTTCGCCCGCATGCGCCCGGTCACCTGCAGCGCCTGGGCCTTGCCACCCTGGTGGAACTGCCATTGCACCTGCCGCGCATGCCCGTAAGGCAGGCAGTCGTGCCCGGCCAGCTCGCCCGGGCGGCTCGGTACGCCCCGCGCTTGCAGGTACGCCGGGCTTGCGCAGTAAACCCGCTCGACGTTCGCAATACGCCGCGCAATCAGGCTGGAGTCCTCCAGCACGCCAATCCGCAGCGCCAGGTCATAGCCCTCGCCGATCAGGTCTACGGCGCGGTCGCTCAAGTCCACCTCCACACCGACCTGCGGGTGCAGTTGCAGGAACTCGGTCAGCAGGCAGCCCAGGTGGGCCATGGCAAACGACAGCGGCGCGCTCAGTCGCAAGGTGCCACGCAACGCCTGGGCCTGGCCGCTGATGTCGTGCTCCACCTGCTGCACCTCGCCCAGCAGGCGCAGTGCCGACTGGTAGTAGTGCTGGCCCAGCGGGGTGGCATCCAGGCGCCGCGTGGAGCGGTTGAGCAGGCGCACACCCAGGCGCTCTTCAAGCTGCATCAGGCGCCGGCTGATCGATTGCTTGGACATGCCCAGGCGCTCGGCAGCGGCAGTGAAACTGCCGGCTTCCATCACTTGGGCAAAGATGCGCATGTCTTCGTAAGGGTTCATTGTCTCGCTCTTGGTGACAGTCAAACGCTTTATAGCGGCTTTTTCCCATCAGTGCATCTGCCTAATCTACGCACAGGTCGCAACGATGGCCCGCCAGGCCAGGCAAGACGCCCATTACCAACACTTGCATAGAAAAGGATTCGCTCATGAACATTGTCCACAAAACCCTCGCCGCTTCCCTGCTCGCGCTGTCCGTTTCCAGCGCTTTCGCTGCCGGCAGCCCGGGTGTCGAAAGCCACACCCAGGCGTTCCTCGACGCGTTGCAACAAGGTGGCGGCAAGCCATTGGAACAGCTCAGCCCGAACGACGCCCGTGCCGTGCTGACCGGCGCCCAGGCTTCGGTCAAGGTCGACCTCTCCGGCATCGAGGTGAAGCAACGCACCATCCAGGCCGATGGGCAGTCGATCACGCTGCAAGTGGTACGCCCGGCCAATGTGCAGGGTGAGCTGCCGGTGTTCATGTTCTTCCACGGCGGCGGCTGGGTGCTCGGCGACTTCCCGACCCACCAGCGGCTGATCCGCGACCTGGTGGTCGGCTCCGGTGCAGTGGCCGTGTATGTCGACTACACCCCGTCGCCGGAAGCGCATTATCCGACGGCGATCAACCAGGCCTACGCCGCAACCCGCTGGGTGGCCGAGCATGGCAAGGAAATCGGCGTGGACGGCAAGCGCCTGGCCGTGGCCGGTAACAGCGTCGGCGGCAACATGGCGGCGGTGGTTGCGCTCAAGGCCAAAGAAGCCGGTACCCCGGCGCTGCGCTTCCAGCTGCTGCTGTGGCCGGTCACCGATGCCAGCTTCGAGACTGCTTCCTACAAGCAGTTTGCCGAGGGGCACTTCCTGACCACCGGGATGATGAAATGGTTCTGGGACAACTACACCAGCGATGCCAAGGCACGGGAACAGATCTACGCCTCGCCGCTGCGCGCCAGCAGCGAACAGCTGAAAGGCTTGCCGCCGGCGCTGGTGCAGACGGCCGAGTTCGACGTGCTGCGCGATGAAGGTGAGGCGTATGCCCGCAAGTTGAATGCCGCTGGCGTGACGGTGACCTCGGTGCGCTACAACGGGATGATTCATGACTATGGCTTGCTCAACCCGCTGAGCCAGGTGCCGGCGGTGAAGGCGGCAATGCGTCAGGCGGGCACCGAACTTAAAGTGCACCTGCAGTAAATCGATGTCTTAGACCCGCCCAGGCGGGTCTTTTGCTGCTATGGCGGAAATGGCCCGCAGGCTTAGATGAATCTGCCATCGGTGCGGCTATCTATGGCACCGTCTGGCCCAATGTAGATATCAATACTTGGCCACTTGGGCTTTGCCCGAATGCAGTGCCATCCTCCCTGGTTGTTCCAATCGAGTTGCATGAAGAATTGGCCGTTCGGGAAGATATGCCCTGCGCCTCCTGTGGCTTCCCCCGGATAGATCTCACTTTTTGATATATCGTGCTGGACATTCAAGATTTAGCCGAGACGCCCCTGGCCTTTGTCAGAAAAATGAAAACTTACCTGAGGTGTGGCGACATACCAAAAAATGATAGGCGTGAGCATTATCACCACTACCCAGCGCCAGATGTACCGTTTCGGCTTATTTGCACGCGTGAACACGTATACCATCTCCCATGAATATGGGTGGTTGAACCCGTTGAGCGAGGTGCCGGCGATGAAGGCGGCGATGCGACAGGCGGGCAGTAAACTTAAAGTGCATCTGCAGTGAGACGATTAGCAAAGGCCCCGTCCAGGCGGGTCTTTTGCTGCTATTGCGGAAACGTCCCGCAGGATTCGATGAATCTGCCATCGGTGCGGCTATCTATGGCACCGTCCGGCCCGATGTAGATATGGATCCTGGGCCACCTGGGCTTGGCCCGAATGCAGTGCCATTTACCTTGGTTGTTCCAATCGAATTGCATGAAGAATTGGGCGTTGGGGAAGATATGCCCGGCGCCGCCGGTGGTTTCACCTGGGTAGATCTCGCCTTTTGCAATGTTATCTTGGACGTTCAAGATATAGCCAAGACGTCCCTGCCCCTTGTCAGAGAAATGAAAACTCACGCGCGGTATGGCAACATACCAAAAGACGATTGGGCTGAACATAATCGCGACCACCCAGCGCCAGAAATGCCGTTTCGGTTTATTTGCAGAGGTGGTCACGTACGCTACCTCCCCAGCTTGACAATGACACTGCTAGTACCTCATCCATAAGCACCTTTGCCGTAATCCCACCGTCTGGTTGCTGCTTGTGCAGTTTGATACCAATACTGATTGAGACACGATCGCCTATATCATCCCAAGCACGCATCCCGTCGATGTCTGCGTAGCGACGAGGCCCATCTTGTTCATCCCAATCATCTATCTTCCGAATGGTATCTGATGCAATCTGCTCAAGCCCGGCACCGTCCAGAAGAGCGCTTTCAGACAGACCACCAGCCCGCCCTACATAGCCGTAGTGGATGTTCGACCAGATATCGTAGAAGTAGTCAACTTCACCTCGTTTGTGCCAAACCCCACTGAATTGTTGCCTGATGGACTTTTTATGATCCCATGGCCTGTCCTGACCCACCCGCTCCGTCCAAAGCGCTATCGCGGCAGCAGTGTTAGCAACCATCATTGATTGAAAGTCAGGCGGTAAAAGACGTGCATACCAAGGAAGCTTTAGAAATTTTGCACGTTCCTCTGTCGCGTCAAAGCTGGTCAGCTTCTTCATTTTCAGTACGGATGGGTGTGTGATGTTGCGGTTCATTTCCCCCGCGATATAGCTCGCTACCGGCTCCATCATGTCAGGGTGGTTGCAAGTGCCAGGCAGCAGTTTGCTTTCTGCAAGCGCAAGCTTGATGGGAGAGATGGAGCCACCTTGAGCTGATACTGACGCCTGACTCGCCTGCTGGTCGTCGCGGACCTTGTCGTTTCGCCAAGTCCTCCCGTGGCCATGACACGGTTGCTTCCCGCCGGGCACGCGCAGGCTACCAAAGCCCCATCAACTACCGCCGGGCGCCCTTGGATGATGAAGTGTGATACGCCCTCCACGAGCGTTCCGACCTCACCACAAACAGGGCATGGAGTAGTCTTGTCATCCAGCCTCAAGGCCTCACGCCCCTGCACCTTGAATCCGGCGTTACTGGCCAGGCATACGGCCCCTGTAGTGGTACGGTCTCCATTCAAGGCCTGGGGTCGATCGTGAATCTTGAAAGGTGCCATCCGTAGATTCCTCAAGCGAAACCGGGAGGCTAGCACCCACCAAGACCAAGAAAATCGCGCCCGAACGGTACAGGAACAGTCCTACAGGACACGTTGCATTGTCCTACGCGTCACTTCCCCGATAGTCAGCCTAGAAGGGACAGTGATTCACGAGCGTGCTTATTTTTTAACAACCAAGCTGACAGTTAAGCTTCTCCCATCAGCAGCCTGATGCCTTAGCGGATCAGGCTTATCAAGGAGAACCACCATGCTTACCGTACGCAACGCCAAAGACCGCGGCCTGGCCTTCCACGGCTGGCTGAAATCGTTCCACACCTTCTCCTTCGGCCATTACCGCAACCCGGACGAGCAAGGTTTCTCCGACCTGCTGGTGATCAACGACGACCGCGTCATCGCCGGCAAGGGCTTTGGCCAGCACCCGCACCGTGACATGGAGATTTTCTCCTATGTGCTGGAAGGCGCACTGGAGCACAAGGACACGCTGGGCACCGGATCGGTCATCCGCCCGGGCGATGTGCAACTGATGAGCGCTGGCCATGGCGTGGCGCACAGCGAGTTCAACCACAGCCAGGCGCAGCCGGTGCACTTTCTGCAGATCTGGATCGTGCCGAACGTGCAAGGCGCCACGCCGCGTTACCAGCAACAGCATTTCAGTGCCGAGGAGAAGCGCGGCAAGCTGCGTTTGATCATCTCGCCGGATGGCGCCGAGGGGTCATTGCAGGTACGGCAGAATGCGCGGGTGTATGCCGGTCTGTTCGACGGTGACGAGCGTGCCACGCTGACCTTGGCGGAGAATCGCCATGCCTACGTGCATGTGGCCCGGGGCAGCATCGAGCTCAATGGGCAAGTGCTGAATGAAGGGGATGGGGTGCGGGTGAGGCAGGAACAGGTGCTGGAACTGGGCAATGGAGTGGATGCCGAGGTGCTGGTGTTCGACCTGCGACCGCATGAATTGCCTGGCATGCCATAAGGCAGGACCGGCTATTTCGCGGGTAAACCCGCTCCCACAGGTACGCCACATACGTTGAAATCTGTGGCGTACCTGTGGGAGCGGGTTTACCCGCGAAGAGGCCGCAAATCCAGCTCAGGACTCGACCCCTTCGACGATGATCACTTCGGCTTTTGCCACCCCCTGGCGATGGCTGCACGCCTCCTGGTACAGCGCGGACCGGTAACACGCCAACGCCTGCTCGTACGAATCGAACTCGATCACCACGCTACGCTGAGGGGTAGGCCGCCCTTCCAGCGCCTCACTGCGCCCGCCACGGGCCAGAAAGCGGCCGCCGAACGCCTGGAAGGCAGCCGGCGCGCGTTGGGTGTACTGCTGGTATTGCTCGGGGTCGGTCACGTCCACGTGGGCGATCCAGTAGGCCTTCATGCGCTGCTCTCCTGTTACGGCGATATTTATGTATGATGGTATACCATAATAATCACCCTATTACCGCGAGCGTGCAACATGGCTTTCAACACCATCGAGGAACTTCTCGAGGACTACCGGCAGGGCAAGATGGTCCTGCTGGTGGATGACGAGGACCGGGAAAACGAAGGCGACCTGCTGATCGCCGCCGAGCGTTGCGACGCCCAGGCCATCAACTTCATGGCCCGCGAAGCGCGTGGCCTGATCTGCCTGACCCTGACCGAAGAACACTGCCAGCGCCTGGGCCTGGAACAGATGGTACCGGCCAACGGCAGTGTGTTCAGCACCGCTTTCACCGTGTCGATCGAAGCGGCCAGCGGCGTGACCACCGGCATTTCCGCCGCTGATCGGGCGCGCACCGTGGCCGCCGCCATGGCCCCCGGCGCCCGCCCCGAGGACCTGGTGCAACCGGGGCACATCTTCCCCCTGCGCGCCCGCGAAGGCGGCGTGCTGACCCGCGCCGGCCACACCGAAGCCGGCTGCGACCTGGCGCGCCTGGCCGGTTTCACCCCGGCTTCGGTGATCGTCGAAGTGCTCAACGACGACGGCACCATGGCCCGCCGCCCCGACCTGGAGGTATTCGCCGCCCGGCATGGGATCAAGATCGGCACCATCGCCGACCTGATCCACTACCGCCTGAGTACCGAACAGACCATCAAGCGTATCGGCGAACGCGAACTGCCGACCGTGCATGGCAGCTTCCGCCTGGTCACCTATGAGGACCGCATCGAAGGGGGGGTGCACATGGCCATGGTCATGGGCAACATCCGCCGCGAACAGCCGACCCTGGTGCGGGTGCATGTGATCGACCCGCTGCGCGACCTGGTCGGTGCCGAATACGCCGGGCCGCCCAACTGGACGCTGTGGGCGGCGCTGCAGAAGGTGGCCGAAGAAGGTGCGGGTGTGGTGGTGATCCTGGCCAACCATGAGTCCTCCCAGGCCTTGCTCGAACGCGTACCGCAGCTCACCCACCCGGTGCGGCCTTACCAGCGAGGGCAATCGAAGGTGTACTCCGAGGTCGGCACCGGGGCGCAGATTCTGCAGGACCTCGGTGTCGGCAAGTTGCGTCACCTCGGCCCTCCACTGAAATATGCCGGTCTGGCTGGGTACGAGCTGGAGGTGGTGCAGAGCATCCCCTTCGAGCCTGGCCTGGTGGGTTGATACGGAGCCGTGTAGGAACGGCCTTGTGTCGCGAAAGGGCTGCGAAGCAGCCCCAGGGTTTCAGCGCAGATGCACAAATGGCTGGGGCTGCTGTGCAGCCCTTTCGCGACACAAGGCCGCTCCTACACGGGTTCGCGTCAGCCTGGAGCGGACGGAGTGATGGCCGGTAGCCTCATAACGCTTGCCAAAAGTTTGGAATACCATAATATGATATCCCGTAGACCTTAAATCTGTCGGCCGGCTCCTACAATTACAAACGGCCTTCAGACACCTTGTTTTAGCGGCTCCCCGAACACGATTGGCGGGCGCACCACAAGCCCCGCCTCGAATAACAAAAGCAACGAGGGCGTAACCATGCTGTTGAGCAAACGTGTAACCGCAGTGCTGTCCGCCAGCCTGCTGACCCTGGCCTGCCAGGCCACCCAGGCTGCCGACAGCCTGAACTTCGTCAGCTGGGGCGGTACCACCCAGGACGCCCAGAAAGAAGCGTGGGCCGTACCCTTCAGCAAGGCCAGCGGCATCAAGGTGGTCCAGGACGGCCCCACCGACTACGGCAAGCTCAAGGCCATGGTCGAAAGCGGCAACGTGCAGTGGGACGTGGTCGATGTCGAAGCCGACTTCGCCCTGCGCGCTGCCAGCGAGGGCCTGCTCGAACCCCTCGATTTCAACCAGATCAAACGCGACAAGATCGACCCCCGCTTCGTCTCCGACCACGGCGTCGGTTCGTTCTTCTTCTCCTTCGTGCTCGGCTACAACGAAGGCAAGCTCGGCGCCAACAAACCGCTGGACTGGACGGCGTTGTTCGATACCAAGACCTACCCCGGCAAACGCGCCCTGTACAAATGGCCCAGCCCTGGCGTGCTGGAACTGGCCCTGTTGGCCGATGGCGTAGCACCCGACAAGCTCTACCCGCTGGACCTGGACCGCGCCTTCAAGAAACTCGACACCATCAAGCAGGACATCGTCTGGTGGGGCGGTGGCGCCCAGTCGCAGCAGCTGCTGGCCTCGGGTGAAGCTGCGCTCGGCCAGTTCTGGAATGGCCGTGTCTATGCCCTGCAGCAGGACGGTGCGCCGGTGGGCGTGAGCTGGAAGCAGAACCTGGTCATGGCCGACTTTCTCGTAGTGCCCAAGGGCGCCAAGAACAAGGACGCAGCCATGAAGTTCCTGGCCAACGCCAGCAGCGCCGAAGGCCAGGCCGAGTTCGCCAACAAGACTGCCTACGCGCCGGTGAACGTCGATAGCGTGGCCAAGCTGGACAAGGACCTTGCACAAAACCTGCCTACCGCCTACGCCCAGGACCAGGTCACCCTCGACTTCGCCTACTGGGCCAAGAACGGCCAGGCCATCGCAGCCCGCTGGAATGAGTGGTTGGTCAAATGAAAGTCGCCATCAACGCCCTGCATAGCGCGCAAGGTGCCCCCACGGGCACTGGCGCACCGGGCGCGGCCGCGCGCCGCGTCAGCCTGAGCCAGCGCTGGAAAGGCAGCCGCAACTTGCTGCCGGCCCTATTGTTCCTGGGCCTGTTCTTCTTCGCCCCGCTGGCCGGCCTGTTGCTGCGCGGGGTGCTGGAACCAACGCCGGGGCTGGGCAATTACGAGCAATTGTTCGCCAACTCGGCCTATGCGCGGGTGCTGTTCAACACCTTCTCGGTGGCCGGCGTGGTCACCCTGATCAGCGTGCTGCTGGGTTTCCCGCTGGCCTGGGCGATCACCCTGGTGCCCAAGGGCTGGGGCCGCTGGCTGCTGAACATCGTGCTGCTGTCGATGTGGACCAGCCTGCTGGCGCGCACCTACTCGTGGCTGGTGCTGCTGCAGAGTTCGGGGGTGATCAACAAGGCGTTGATGGCCATGGGTATCATCGATGCGCCGCTGGAAATGGTGCATAACCTGACCGGCGTGGTGATCGGCATGAGCTACATCATGATCCCGTTCATCGTGCTGCCGCTGCAGGCCACCATGCACGCCATCGACCCGATGGTGCTGCAGGCCGGCTCGATCTGCGGCGCCAGCCCGTGGACCAACTTCTGGAAGGTGTTCCTGCCGCTGTGCCGCTCGGGGCTGTTCTCCGGGGCGCTGATGGTGTTCGTGATGTCGCTCGGTTACTACGTCACCCCCGCCCTGCTGGGCGGTGCGCAGAACATGATGCTGCCCGAATTCATCATCCAGCAGGTGCAGTCCTTCCTCAACTGGGGCCTGGCCAGCGCCGCCGCCGCACTGCTGGTGGTCATCACCCTGGTGCTCTTCTACCTGTACCTGAAGCTGCAGCCGGAATCCCCGGTTGGCAACGCGAGGTAAACCGCCATGCTTTTGTCTCCCAATGCCATGGGCCGCCCGCTGCGCACCGGCCTGTACCTGACCACCGGGGTCATTGCCGCCTTCCTGCTGCTGCCGGTGGTGTTCATCGTGCTGCTGTCGTTTGGCTCATCGCAGTGGCTGGTGTTCCCGCCGCCGGGCTGGACCTTCAAATGGTATGGCCAGTTCTTTTCCAACCCGGAGTGGATGGACGCTGCGCTGGCCAGCCTCAAGGTGGCCCTGCTGACCACTGTGGCAGCCGTGCTGCTGGGCCTGCCCACCGCGTTCGCCCTGGTACGTGGTCGTTTCCCCGGCCGCGAACTGCTGTACGGCCTGTTCACCATGCCGATGATCGTACCGCTGGTGATCATTGCGGTGGCGGTGTACGCGCTGTTCCTCAAGCTTGGCTACACCGGCACGCTGTTCGCCTTCGTGGTCAGCCATGTGATCGTCGCCCTGCCCTTCACCATCATCTCGATCATCAACTCGCTGAAGCTGTTCGACCAGTCGATCGAGGACGCCGCGGTGATCTGCGGCGCCTCGCGCCTGCAGGCGATCTTCAAGGTGACCTTCCCGGCGATTCGCCCGGGCATGATCGCCGGCGGCCTGTTCGCCTTCCTGGTGTCGTGGGATGAGGTGGTGCTGAGCGTGATGATGGCCAGCCCCGACCTGCAGACCCTGCCGGTGAAGATGTGGACCACCTTGCGCCAGGACCTCAGCCCGGTCATTGCCGTGGCCTCGACGCTGCTGATCGGCCTGTCGCTGCTTGTCATGTTCATTGCCGCCGCGTTGCGCCGGCGCACCGAAGTCAACGCCTGAGCGCGCGGAGAAAACAATAATGAGTGCAGTGATGAAAGAAAACGCGCCAGGCAAGACCCTGGTCAGCCTGCGCGGCCTGAACAAGCATTACGGCGACTTCACCGCCGTCGATAACCTCGACCTGGACATCCAGGATGGCGAGTTCCTGACCTTTCTTGGCTCCAGCGGTTCGGGCAAATCCACCACCCTGTCGATGCTGGCCGGTTTCGAAACGCCCAGCAGCGGCGAAATCCTGGTCGACGGCCAGTCGCTGGTCAACGTGCCACCGCACAAGCGCGACATCGGCATGGTGTTCCAGCGCTATTCGCTGTTCCCGCACCTGAACGTGCGCGACAACATCGGCTTCCCGCTGGCCATTCGCAAGCTGAACGCCGCCGAGACCAGCAAGCGCGTCGACGCCATGCTCAAGCTGGTGCAGCTGGAGCAGTTCGCCCACCGCAAGCCGGCGCAGATGTCCGGCGGCCAGCAGCAACGCGTGGCGATCGCCCGGGCGCTGGTGTACGAGCCACGCATTCTGCTGATGGACGAACCGCTCGGTGCGCTGGACAAGAAACTGCGAGAAGACTTGCAGGACGAACTGCGTCAGTTGCATCGGCGCCTGGGCATTACCATTGTCTACGTGACCCACGACCAGGAAGAAGCCATGCGCCTGTCGCAGCGCATCGCCATCTTCAGCCATGGCAAGATCGTCGGCCTGGGCACCGGTTACGACCTGTACCAGAACCCGCCGAATGCCTTCGTCGCTTCGTTCCTGGGCAATTCCAATTTCCTGCGGATCCAGGCCAGCAGCAACGGCGCGGGCAGCTTCGAAGGGCAGCCGGTGGCGATCCGCCTGACGCCGGGCCTGGCCGCGTCGCAGCAGGCGCTGATCATGGTGCGCCCGGAAAAGGCCCTGGCCCTGACTGCCGAACAGGCCGCACGCGAGCCGCTGCCGGCGGGCTGGAACGAGGTCGGCGCCAAGGTTGGCGAGGTGTTGTTCCTGGGCGAGAGCCAGACCTGCCACGTAGTCACTGCGGGTGGCACCGAGTTGACCGTGAAAGCGCTGTCGGCTGCGGGGATGCCGATGCAGCCGGGCGATACCGTAAAGGTGCGCTGGGCGGTGGCGGATGCCTGCATCTACACCGAATGGGCCGAGAGCGATTTGAGCAAGTCCGCCGGGGCGCATTGAAATAGCCGGCAAGACCGGGGCCAGCCACCGCGTTGCCTGTTTCGCGGATAAATCCGCTCCGACACGGGTGCGCGCTGACGCCGTACCTGTGACCGACAAGCTGCACAGCAGCCCCGGTAATGCTGGGTAACAGAAATCAGCAAGTATCGCCCACCAGCTGTCACATTATCATCACGCCACTGTCGTAATCTGCCGGCCAACTCTATGCCACAGGGCTAACCGGCATGCCCCGTCTGCTTGTCTTGCTGCTTTCCCTGCTTGCGCTGGCGGCCCAGGCCGAGCACCTGCGGGTGCAGGGTTCCAACACCATCGGCGCAGCGCTGCTGCCGGCGTTGGTCCAGGCGCAATTGCGCACCCGGCAAGCCACTGCGATCGAACAACACCCCGGGCAACTCGCCAATGAAACCGTGATCACCGCGCGTGATGCCCAAGGGCAGCCGATACGCGTCGATATCGCCGCCCACGGTTCCAGTACCGGCTTCGCCGCCCTGGGCCATGGCGAGGCCGACCTGGCTGCCGCTTCACGGCCCATCAACGACAGCGAAGCGGGCCAGCTGCGCGCCCTCGGCGACCTGCGCGCTGCTGCCGCCGAGCAAGTGATCGGCCTCGATGGCGTCGCGGTCATCGTCCACCCCGACAACCCGCTACCCCAACTCACTACAGCGCAATTGGCACAGGTGTTCTCCGGCCAGATCCAGCGCTGGGAGCAACTGGGCATTGCCGGTGGCAGCATCCATCTTTACGCCCGTGACGACCGCTCCGGCACCTACGAAACCTTCAAGGCGCTGGTGCTGGAGCCGCAGCATCGGACGCTGTCGGCCACGGCCAGGCGCTTCGAGTCCAGCGACGAGCTGGCCGCGCAAATCAGCGCCGACCGCCAGGCCATCGGCTTCAGCAGCCTGCCGGCCGTGCACCGGGCCAAGGTGCTGGCGGTGGCCGAAGGCGACGCGCCGGCCATGCTCCCCGAGCGCGCGCTGGTGGCCAGTGAAGACTACCCGCTTTCGCGGCGCCTGTACTTCTACCTGCCGGCTAAGCCGAAACCGCAGGCCAAGGCCCTGGCAGACTTCGCCCAGAGCCCGGCCGGCCAGGCGATCGTCGCCCAGCTGGGTTTCGTCTCGCAACAGATCAATGCCCAGCCTGTCGCGCCGCTGGCCGACATGCCACCGCGCTATCGCGCCCTGGCCCAGCAAGCGCAGCGGCTGAGCGTGAACTTCCGCTTTCAGAAGGGCAGCGCCAGCCTCGACAGCAAGGCCTTGCGCGATGTGCAGCGAGTGGCCGAGTACCTGCGCCAGGCCGGCAAGCTGAACGGCAAGGCAGTGCTGGTGGGGTTTGGTGACCCCAAGGAAACGCCCGGGCGTGCCGCCCTGCTCTCCCGCCTGCGCGCCCAGGCGGTGCGCCGCGAGTTGGCGCGCGATGGGGTCGAGGTGCAGCAGGTCATGGGCATGGGCGATGAACTACCGGTGGCAGGCAACGAGCGGGAGCAAGGCCGCCTGCGCAACCGCCGGGTCGAGGTGTGGGTGAACTGACCGCCGCTGCGGTTCGCGCTACACAGGTCCCGGCAAAAAAATGTAACAGCTCCTCATTCGGCATCCCCGGCAATCAGGTCTAGGCTCAAGAGCATGTGATACCGGGCCCCTCTGACGGCTGCCAGGCCGCCATGTCGGATCACTGTTGCCATGCAACGTCGACATTCAAGGAGGGGCTCATGACAGCTCTACATACATTCCTCACCACCCCGTTTCTCGGCACCAGCGCCTGGTTGTGGCTGCTGTTCGTGGCCATCGTCGTCGGCCTGCTGGTACTCGACCTTGGCGTGCTGCACCGCCACGAGCGGGAAATCGAAATGCGTGAAAGCCTGTTGCTGTATTCAGGCTATTTCAGCGTCGGCGTGCTGTTCGGCATTGGGGTCTGGTACTACCTGGGGGCGCAACCGGCGCTGGAGTTCTATACCGGTTTCCTGGTCGAGCAGTCGCTGTCGATGGACAACGTGTTCGTCATGGCGATGATCTTCAGCTATTTCGCCATTCCCCGCCGCTACCAGCACCGCGTGCTGTTCTGGGGCATCCTCGGCGTGGTCGTGCTGCGGGCGATCATGATCGGTGTTGGCGCGGCGCTGGTGCAGAACTTTGCCTGGGTGTTGTATATCTTCGGCGCCTTCCTGCTGTTTACCGGGGTGAAGATGGCGCTGTCGAAGGAAGACCATCGGCCGGACCTGGCCAACAACCCGATCCTGAAGTTCGTGCGGCGGCACATGCGGGTCACCGAGCAGATTCATGGCGCGCATTTCTTCGTACACCAGGCACCGCCCGGCCAGAGCAAGGCGCTGCGCCATGCCACCCCGCTGTTCCTGGCGCTGGTGCTGATCGAACTGGCCGACCTGGTGTTCGCCGTCGACAGCGTGCCCGCGATCTTCGCGATTACCCAGGACCCGTTCATCGTCTATACCTCGAACATCTTCGCCATCCTCGGGTTGCGCTCGCTGTATTTCGCGCTGGCGGCGCTGATGCATCGGTTCGTTTACCTCAAGTACGCGCTGGCGATGGTGCTGATCTTCATTGGCTGCAAGATTTTCTACCACGGCATGGTGGGCAAGGTGCCGGCGTTGCTGTCGTTGGGGGTGACGTTCGGGCTGTTGCTGGGTGGCGTGGTGGTTTCACTGGTCAAGACGCGCGGGGAAAAACCGGAAACCAGGGATGCTGCATGCCAACAGCCACTGAAGATTGATTCTACTGCCAACCGAAAAGAGGAAGACCCGCAAATGCGGGTCTGATTTCTAGCTAGTCAAACTTAAGCAATAACTCTCCTGCCTGGGCACCCTAACGAACCAGCCAGTTCTCAACTTCTGCAGCGCCATGTTCAGCTTTCCAGGCCTTCATCTTCGCGTGGTTGCCGCCCTTGGTTTCGATCACCTCCCCCGTATGCGGGTTCTTGTACTGTTTCACCTGGCGCGCGCGACGCCTGGCTTTCGGCGCAACGGCGGGCTGCGCCGGGCGGCGACCGCCTTGCGGGTCCAGCAGGCTGATGATGTCGCGCAGGCTGAACTCATACTTGGCCAACAAGTTGCGCAGTTTGGTTTCAAACTCGATTTCTCTTTGCAGCTCGGGGCTGCCTTTCATGGCTTCCAGTTCGGCAAGTTGAGCAGCCAGTTTCTGTTCCAGTTGGCGGAATTCTGCAAGACGGGACATGGGGGTACCTTTCTCGGGACGGCCTGGGTTTTCGCAGTTGACAACGAATTAGTGCAACCAGGCGAGGACTAAGTTCCAGGCCAATGCACCAGCAGTACCGCCCGTCCCGTAAATTCAATGTTATGCACCAACTGGCGGTCTTCTGCCCACACCCCATGGAGACCGCTTACATGAAGTTCATCACCTGCTGCCTGAGCCTTTCAGTCGCCTGTCTCGCCCTCTGGGGCTGCTCGACGCCCCGAACAGTATCGCCTGTCGAAGCCCCCGGAAACCCCGAGTCCGGAACCACCAAACTGCTGGAGGCAGGCGCAGCGCTGTTGCAGGACAAGCCCCCCATCGAAGCGCTGAATGCCTATCTGGATGGCTTCCACTTCTACAACGGCCACCCCGATATTCAGATGGAGGCCCACCATTACTGCTCGCTGTTGAACGAGGATGTCATCCAGTGCGTGATCTACGACGGCAATACCCCTAGCGCCAAGATCATGGGCATCGAGTACATCATCGACCAGAAGCTGTTCGCCCAGTTGCCGGCAAAGGAGAAAGCCATGTGGCACAGCCATGGCTATGAAGTATCGTCTGGCCAGTTGGTTGCACCAGGCATCCCCGCAGCGGCAGAACATGCGCTGATGCAACGCCTGGCGCATACCTACGGGAAAACCTGGCATACCTGGCACACCGACCAGGACAAGGCGCTGCCGCTCGGCGTCCCGCAATTGATGATGGGCTTTACCGCCGATGGCCAGGCCAACCCGACGATGGTCGAGCAACGCAACCGGCGCCTGGGCATCGATACGGCCAAGAGCAAGGCGCAACGGGCCGACATCGCGATACCCACGCCAGACCCGCAGGCCAATGGCTGGCAACGGGGCGATGTGATCCAGCTCGTCGGCCCGACCGGCGACCACCTCCACCGCCCCACCAAGGCGACACCGGAAGACACCAACAGCCGTTCCAGCCGCTAGCCTGGCTACGTGCTTGTTGGCGAAAAGCCGGCTGCCACCGGTGTCGCTGCGCCCCGCCTGTGGCAGCGGGCGACACTGGCGGGCGAGATCATCGCTCGCCATGCCCCTTGCGCGTCGGCATGTGCTTGCCGATTTCATACTTGCCAATCGCCGCACGATGCACCTCGTCCGGCCCATCGGCCAGGCGCAGGGTACGCTGCATGGCATACATGTAGGCCAGCGGGAAGTCACCGCTCACGCCTGCCCCGCCATGGATCTGGATCGCCCGGTCGATCACTTTCAACGCTACGTTCGGGGCGACGACCTTGATCTGGGCAATCTCGCTGCGAGCCACCTTGTTGCCGACCGTGTCCATCATGTACGCCGCTTTCAGCGTCAGCAGCCGGGCCATGTCGATTTCCATGCGCGAGTCGGCAATCTTGTCGACGTTGCCACCCAGTCGCGCCAGTGGCTGGCCGAACGCGGTGCGCTCCACCGCGCGCTTGCACATCAGTTCCAGTGCACGTTCGGCCATGCCGATCGAGCGCATGCAATGGTGGATCCGGCCCGGGCCAAGCCGGCCCTGGGCAATCTCGAAGCCGCGGCCTTCGCCGAGGATGACGTTCTCGTACGGCACCCGCACGTTTTCGAAGAGCACTTCGGCGTGGCCGTGGGGCGCGTCGTCATAGCCGAACACCGGCAGCGGCCGGACGATCTTCACCCCGGGCGCATCGGTGGGCACCAGCACCATCGAATGCTGCTGGTGGCGTGGCCCCTGCGGGTCGGACAGGCCCATGAAGATCATTACCTTGCAGCGCGGATCGCAGGCGCCCGAAGTCCACCACTTGCGGCCATTGATCACCCATTCGTCACCGTCACGCACAGCCGTGGCCGCCATGTTGGTAGCGTCCGAGGACGCCACGTCCGGTTCGGTCATGGCGAATGCCGAACGGATCTCGCCGCGCAACAGCGGCTCCAGCCACTGGCGCTTCTGCGCATCGCTGCCATAACGCACCAGCACTTCCATGTTGCCGGTGTCCGGTGCCGAACAGTTGAACGGCTCTGGCCCGAGCAACGAGCGGCCCATGATCTCTGCCAGCGGGGCATATTCCAGGTTGCCAAGCCCGGCGCCATATTCCGATTCAGGTAGAAACAGGTTCCACAGCCCCTCGGCGCGAGCCCTGGCCTTGAGCTCCTCCATGATTGCAGTGGGCTGCCAGCGGTCGCCCTCGGCAACCTGCCGCTCGAATACTGCCTCGGCGGGATAGACATAGGCGTCCATGAACGCGCTGACGCGCTCACGCAGTGCCTGGACCTTGGGCGAATAGGCGAAATCCATCGGGGGCTACCTTCACGGTTCAAAATACATGGGGCAGAGCCTAGAGCAGCATGCCCCCATCCACCTAGTCTATTTTCCCCGTGTATAAACATTCATAACCGATATATGATCGGCCGATAATTCCAACAAAGAGCGGCGCCCATGAACCTCAGCAAGGTCGACCTCAACCTGTTCATCGTGTTCGATGCGATCTACACCGAAGCCAACCTGACCCGCGCCGGGCAGATTGTCGGCATCACCCAGCCAGCGGTGTCCAACGCCCTGTCGCGGCTGCGCGAAACCTTCAACGACCCGCTGTTCGTGCGCACCGCGCAAGGCATGGTGCCTACACCCATGGCGCAGAACATCATCGGCCCGGTGCGCAACGCCCTGGCGCTGCTGCGCACTTCGGTGCAGGAAAGCCGCATCTTCAACCCGCAACAGGCCAACAAGACCTTCCGCATCAGCATGACCGACCTGACCGAGGCGGTCATCCTGCCGCCGCTGTTCCAGCGCCTGCGCCGCCTGGCACCGGCGGTGCTGATCGAAAGCTTCCTGTGCAAGCGCCGCGAGACCACCAAGGAACTGGCCGCCGGGCGCCTGGACTTCGCCATCGACGCGCCGTTGAATACCGACCCGCAAGTACGCCACATCAAACTGATGCAAGACCGCTATGTCTGCGCCTTGCGCCAGGGCCATCCATTGGCAGACAGCAAGCTGACCCTCGAAAGCTACCTGGGCATGACCCATATCCATATCTCCAGCCGCCGCAACGGCCTGGGCTATGTCGACCTGGCCCTGGGCAAGATGGGCGTGCAGCGCAAGGTTGCCTTGCGCTCGCAGCATTACCTGATGGCCTCGCAGGTGCTGCAGCAAACCGACATGGCAATGACCGTGCCCGAGCGCTTCGCCCGCCGCCATCAGTTGCGCTACCAGCCACTGCCAGTGGAAGTACCGGCGCTGGAGACCCACCTGTACTGGCACGAAAGCACCGACCAGGACCCGGCCAACCGCTGGATGCGCGAACAGATCACCGAGTTGTGCGAGCGCGTCGTCGCCGAGGAAGAGAAGGCGCTGGCACCGGCCTGAAGGGGTAGCTGATTGGTGTTGGATGAATATCTGACGCAGCAAGAGAAAAATTTTCCACATATTCAGCAGCAGCTAGAATTTTCTGTTTGAACATTCGGAAAAAAGCTGCAAAGAAGCGAAAACCATCACCTACCTGGCGGGTACGCTTGCTCCAACGATCGCCGATTCCACGGCAGCAGACACGGACCCGCCCAATGCCTAGCGCCCCGCTCTACTTCGACTACGCCGCCACCACTCCGGTCGACGACCGGGTCATCGAAACCATGCTCGCCTGCCTCGGCAGCCAGGCCAACTTCGGCAACCCGGCATCCACTGGCCATGCCTTCGGCCAGGCTGCCCGCCAGGCTGTCGAGCAAGCCCGTCAGCAAGTCGCCGAGCGCGTCGGCGCGCAGGCTGACGCATTGGTCTGGACGTCAGGCGCGACCGAGTCCAACAACCTGGCGCTCAAGGGCATCGCCCAAGGCCTCGGCCAGCCCGGGCACCTGATCACCAGCCAGCTGGAACACAAGGCCGTGCTCGACACCGTGGCCGAACTGGAGCGCCAGGGCTGGGCCGTTACCCGCCTGGCGGCGGATGCCGCCGGCCTGATCCAACCTGCAGCGGTGCAGGCAGCGTTGCGTGCCGACACGCGCCTGGTGTCGCTGATGGCGGTCAACAATGAGCTGGGTACGCTCACTGACGTTGCCGCGATTGGCCAACAGGTGCGCGCCCACGGTGCCCTGCTGCACGTGGATGCAGCGCAGGCGGTGGGCAAGCTGGCCATAGACCTGAGTGCGATGGCCGTGGACCTGATGTCGTTCTCGGCGCACAAAGTGTATGGCCCCAAAGGGATCGGTGCGCTCTACGTCGGGCCGCGCGCGCGCCCGCTGATGTGCGCGCAAATGCACGGCGGCGGGCATGAGCAGGGGTTGCGCTCCGGCACCCTGGCGACCCACCAGATCGTCGGCATGGGCAGCGCCTTTGCCTTGGCCGGCCAGCCCGGCGATTGCGAGTACCAGCGCCTCGAGCAGCTGGCCGGGCGCCTGCGCGAAGGCCTGCTGGCGCTGCCTGGCATTACCCTCAATGGCTGCGCCCGGCAGCGCATTCCGCATACGCTGAACCTGTGTATCGACAACCCGGCTTTCAACAGTGCCGCACTGGCCAGCGAGTTGGCATTGTCCACCACCTCTGCCTGCAATTCGGCAAGCAAGGCGGCCTCGCACGTGCTGCTGGCATTGGGACTGGACGAAAACCGGGCACGCAACAGCGTGCGCCTGAGCATCGGCCGCTTCAGCACCGAGGCTGAAGTGGACACAGCGATCAAAGTATTTGCCAGGGTGCTGGCAGCGGCTTCGGCGGCATTCTGGTAAACCCGCCTAGAACAGCCGGCTGTCCGGGGTGAAGTCCTCGACGTCGAGCCTGGCACTGTGCGCCTGCGGGTGCCGCGGGTTGAACAGGTAATTGGTAGTTCTGGGCATGATCGCGCTGGGCACCGGCAGCAGCAATGCCGAACAGTCATCGAGGAAGCGGTTGCCCAGGCCGCGGGTAAGTTCGGTCTGCGTTGACCAACCGGGCTGCAAGGCTGGCAGTTGCGCTTGCGATACCGTGTCAGGCAACTCGATGCGCAGCAAGCGCATGGTGGTGGGGAAATCCTCGGGGTCGATCTCCAGGTGCACCAACACCTCGAGCATGGCCCCGGCAGGGCTGGTGGCAGCATAGACCACCGGCCGACCGGCCTGGTGCCAGCGGCCGCTGACACGCAAACCGCCGGTTCCGCTCAGGTCCGCGTAGGCGCTGATCCGCCACAGGATCACAAGCCGAAGCCTTCAGCGATCTGCAGCAGCATCTCCTCGACCTGGGTGGTGCCTTGCTGGGTAGTGAGCATCTGCATTGGCGTCAGCCCCGAGAAGCGTTCCTTGGGCTTGGACAGCCAGCGCTTGGCCTTGGCCGCGTCGCCGAACACGGCTTCGGCCATGGCGGTGATATGCGCCGAGCGGAACAGCCGGTCGCTTTCCTCGACGGTCAGCGGCTGGTCACGCTCGATGCGGGACTTCAAGGTGCGCAGCGGAATGATCTGGTCGCGCTCCACTGGCGTGAATACGCCGAGCTCGGTCAGCTTTACCAGCCAGGTGGCGGCAAACCCATGGGTAATGCGCGTGTGGATCTCGAAATCACTGGCAAGCTCGGGGATTTCCAGCAGCGCATGCAGGCGCGCCCGGTACTCGTGGTAACCGTTGTCGCGAAGCACTTCGGCAAGCATGGCAAGCTCCTTTCCGGCATTTGCCGACAAGTATGCGGTATTTGCCGGAAACTTGCCAACCAGCATGCCGAGCGGTCGAGCGCGTGACCTTGATGGATTGCCGGGGCCGCAGAGCGGCCCCGGCGATGTCACAGGAAGGTGAACACCTGCGCAGCCGGCAAGCGCGACTTGTTCAGCCCGGCATTGAAATCCGTCTCGCTGCGATAGCCCAGGCTGAGGATCACCACGCTGGTGAAGCCACGCTCGCGCAGGCCCAGTTCGGCATCGAGGATCTTGCTGTCGAAGCCCTCGATCGGTGTCGCGTCCAGGCCATGGGCCGCAGCCCCCAGCATGGCCGTACCGAACGCCAGGTAGGTCTGCTTTTCCATCCAGTGCTGCAGGTCTTTCTGGTCAAAACGGTGCAGGTCGACGTAATGGCGGCGGCTCTGGTTCTGCGCGGCGCGCGCCTGCTCATCGCGGAAACGGCCATCGGCAGCTTCCTGCTCGAGCAGGGCGTTCAGGTGAGCCTCGGTCATTTCGGTGCGGGTACAGAACACGATCACATGCGACGCATCGAGGATCTTCGGCGAATTGTAGGCATAGCGCTCGGCAGTGCTCTTGGCCAGACGGGCCTTGCCTTCGGCCGTGTCGGCGACGATGAAATGCCACGGCTGCGAGTTGACCGACGACGGGCTGTGGCGCAGTTGTTCGAGCAGGGCATCGACGGTGGCCTGGGGAATGCGGCGCGAGGCGTCGTAGGCTTTGGTGGTGTAGCGGCGCTTGGCCAGCGAGACGGTATCCATGCAGCAACTCCTGAAATCGAACGGGGGTGTGCCGGCAATCCTATCTTCCCGGTAAAAAAGAAAAACCGGCACAATGTAACAACACTTTAATTCCGGGAGTGAAAATGCTGCGCATCACCGACCTCGAACTGTTTGTCCGCAGCAGCGTGCTGGGCAGCTTCACTGCCGCCGCCCATGAGGCCGACCTGCTGCCCGGCCAGGTGGCCGCCGCGATCAAGCGCCTGGAACGCGACCTCGATGTGCGCCTGTTCGCCCGCACCACCCGCAGCCTGCGCCTGACCGCCGAAGGCGAGCTGTATCTGCCGACCGCAGTGAATGTGCTGGAAAGCCTGCGCCAGGGCCGCGAAGACTTGCATGGCAACTCCAGCGTGCTGCGTGGCGTCCTGCAGGTGTCGGCACCTTCAGACCTGGGCCGCAACATGCTGCTGCCGTGGCTGAGCGCCTTTCGCCGCGAGCATCCGGCGCTGCACCTGCGCTTCTTCCTGTCCGACCAGATTGCCGACCTCAACCGCGACCCGGTGGACGTGGCTATCCGCTACGGCCTCAACCAGGACGCCAACTACATTGCCCTGCCCCTGGCCGACTGGAACCGCCGGGTGCTGGTCGCCTCGCCCGACTACCTCGCCCGCCACGGCCGCCCACTCACGCCTGAAGCCCTGCAACAGCACGCCTGCCTGCTGTACATGCAGCACAATCGGGTCTACGACAAATGGCGGGTGGGCAACCGTACCGTGCAGGTGCGCGGACCGCTGGTCAGCGATGATGCCGATGTGATCCGCCGCCTGGCCTTGCAAGGCGAAGGCATCGTCTACAAGTCGTGGCTGGATGTGAGCGCCAACGTGGTAGCCGGCGAACTGGAAATCATCCTGCCCGAGCACCTCGGTGAGGCTGCCCCGGTCACCCTGGTATGCCCGCACCGCAAGCAACTCACGCCCGCGATCAGGCAACTGCATGTGTGGCTGCGCGAACGCTTCGAGGCCCTGCGCACACGGGCGCTGAGCAACGGTTGCACAATCGTTCCAGACTGAGCCAGGCCTTTACGCTAAGGTGGCGATTTCCGCCCGGGTACGCCACCAATGAGTAACTGGATCGACCTTAAACAGGACGCCGACACCGGCATCGAGTCGGTCCGCGCGCATTTCGTCGGGCATGCCTACGACCCGCACTGGCACGACAGCTTCCTGGTCGGCGTGACCGAACAGGGGGTGCAGCAGTTCAACTGCCGCCGGGTACGCCATCGCAGTACACCGGGGCAGGTGTTCCTGCTCGAGCCCGGCGACATCCATGACGGCCTGGCACCGACCGCGGAAGGTTTCACCTATTCGACGCTGTACCTGCAGCCCGCCTGGCTCGACCAGCAACTGCGGGCGCTGTTCGAGCACGTGCCAGGCGACAGCCTGCCCAGCTTTGCCGATACCCTGTGCCAGGACGAGCACCTGTCCCGCGCTACCGCCCTCGCCTTCCGGGCCGTGCACCAGCAGGCCTGGCGGATTGTGCGCCAGACCGCCATGGACGACCTGCTGGCTTGCCTGACTCGCCACCTGCATTGGCGCCGGCGCATCAACCCCGACCCGCGCCTGCCGCTGACCGCCCAGCGAGCGCGGGATTACCTGCACGCCCACCTGGCATGCGACATTGGCCTCGAAGACCTGGCCCAGGCCTGTGGCATCGACCGCTTCCGCCTGACCCGCGCGTTCAAGGCCGCATATGGCCTGGCGCCGCACGCCTACCTGATCCAGCTGCGCCTGGCTCGCGCGCGGCGCCTGCTCGCCGAGGGCCAGACACCCACCGAGGTGGCCATGGCCCTGGGCTTTGCCGACCAGAGCCACCTGGGGCGCTGGTTCCGCCGTGCCTACCAGCTGACCCCAGCCGACTACCGCAAGCGCTGCTCAAACCTTCCAGACTGAATGGCGGCAGCCAGCCAACATGGTGCTTCGTTCATCCGGAGCCATTGACCATGTCGCAGTCGCTGTTGCCTTTCATCCTGTTCGCCCTGGTGTCCAGCATCAGCCCTGGGCCAACCAACCTGTTGATCCTTGCGCATGGCGCCCGTGCTGGCCTGCACGCGAGCCTGGCGCCGGTAGTAGCGGCCTGTGGCGCAGCCGCCGCGATCGTGCTGATGGTCGGCCTGGGGCTGGGTGAGCTGCTGCTGCGCCACCCGCTGGCCCAGCAGTTGATGGGCTGGGCCGGGGTGCTGTGGTTGAGCTGGCTGGCGTGGAAGATGCTGCGCAGTGCAGGCGCCCCGCTGCAGGCAGCCACAGGGCAAGGTTTCAGTGCGCTCAGTGCGGCCGCGTTGCAGGTGGTGAACCCCAAGGTGTGGCTGATGGCCGTGGCTGTGGTCGGGGTATTTGCCGCACCGTCGCTGCCGGTGTGGCAACTGGCGCTGGTGTTCCTGCTGATCGCCTTGCCGTGCATGGCAGCCTGGGCGCTGCTGGGGGCCGGCAGCGCGCTCTGGCTGCAGGCGCCGCAGCGGTGGCGGCTGTTCAACCAGGTGCTGGCCGTGGTGCTGCTGGTGTCTGCATGGGCTGCCGTGCTGGGCTGAGCTGTCTGCGCCCTCGCGCCCAGGTACCTGCAGGAGTGCCTGCCAGGGTCAGGTCAGTGTGTCAGTGCCTCGCGGAACCGCGCGGTACTGGCAACCGCCAGCAGCAACCCAAGCACCGCCACGCTTCCGCCCACCAGGCCGATGTAGGCCACGTCCAGCTGGCTACTGACGATACTGCCGAGCAATGCGCCACCGCCGATGCCGATGTTGTAGATACCCGAGAACAACGCCATGGCCACGTCGGTGGCATCGGACGCCAGCTTCAAGGTCTTCGACTGCAGCGACAGGCTGAAACTGAGAATGGCCACGCCCCAGAACATGCTCAGCGCAGCGAACGCATAAAAGTTGCCCGACAGCGGCAACAGCAGCAGCAGGCAAGCCGCCAGCAGGCCGATCGAACCGACCAGGAAGCCATGCGGGAAGCGCTCGCTGTAGCGGCTGAACAGCAACGAGCCAAATACCCCGGCGCCACCGAACAGCAGCAATAGCAAGGTGGTGCGTTCACCGCCAATCTGCGCCACATGCAAGGCGAACGGTTCGATGTAGCTGTAGGCCGTGAACTGCGCGGTAATCACCAACGTCACCAGCACATAGGTGATCACCAGCGCCGGGCGCTTGAACAGGATCGGCAGGCTGCGCAGCGAGCCGGAGTTCTGGCTGGGCAACAGCGGCAGCGATTTCATCAAGCAGAGCATGGTCGCCAGCGCCACCACGGCAATGCTCAGGAACGTGATGCGCCAGCCCAGCGCCTCCCCTACCACCCGGCCCAGTGGGATGCCCAGGACCATGGCCAGGGTAGTGCCGGTGGCCAACAGGCCCAGTGCCTTGGCCTGCTGGCCCGGCGGTGCCACACGCACCGCCAGCGAGGCGGTGATGGCCCAGAACACCGCATGCGCCAGGGCGATGCCGATACGGCTGACCAGCAACATGGCAAAGCTCTGTGCCAGCCACGACAGCAGGTGGCTGACAATGAACACCAGGAACACGAGCAGCAACAGGCGCCGCCGCTCGATGTTGCGCGTCAGCAGCATCATCGGCAACGAGGCCAGCGCCACCACCCAGGCGTAGATCGTCAGCATCAGGCCGACCTGGGCGGTGCTCATGGCGAAGCTGCGGCCAATGTCGCTGAGCAGCGCCACCGGGACGAACTCGGTGGTATTGAAGATGAACGCCGCCAGGGCCAAGGCAATCACGCTCAGCCAGCTGCCGCTGCCGGCCGTAGGGGGCATGTGGGTGGGTATGGGTCCATTCATGGGTTGCAACCGGTTCTCCGCAGACAAGGCAACAGACCGCGCGCCAGCCACCCGGTTGCACTGGGTGTCGACGTACGCTTTGTTATTGGAAGGAATGCCCGGCATGGTACGCGTCACACCCAGGCCTCACAACCGCGCATCGGGCAGAAGGAGTACCATGCGCGCTTTGTGTGAAACGTATATGCAACTTGGAGCCCGACCCGCGCATGGACAAGCAGCCTCCCCAGCAACAATGGCAACAGGCGGTCACCGCCTATGCCCAGGCCGTCAACGACTACGTCGCGCAGGGCCGCGCGCACGGCTGGGACCACCTCGAAGCACCGCAGGCCGCCGCGACCGAGCATTTGCTCGAGGCCTGGCTGGCAGCCTTGCAAGCGGCCAACCGCTCCGGCGTTGATGACCAGCAGCGCCAGGCCTTCCGCGAGGCCTGGCCGCCTGCGCACCATCCCTTGCTGCCGTTGCTCGATACCCACGGCCAGGGTATCAGCAGTGTCCTGCTGCTGGATGACGGCAGCCTGCTGGCGCGCATCGGCATGCCCTATGAAAAAGGCCAGGTCGTACATATCGACAACTTCGGCGTAACGCCGGTGATCGGCGTCGAATATTTCGGCCGCTGCCCTGGGCGTCGCTACTTCGCGCTGGCCAATGCCGAAGGCATACGCGTCACTGATGGCTGGGGCGGCCCACAGGTACAGCGGCTGGCCTGGCCGACGGGGCTGGAGGGGTTGCCGGCAGGTTACCCGTTCGAGCCGTTCGAGTTGCCACCCACTCCCTCCGCACTGATCCCCTTTCCGGATGGCCAGCGGGTACTGCTGGTAAGTGCCGAAGGTATTTTCCTGCTCACCTGCCAGGGTGCGACCCGGCTGCTGCCGCAGCAGGCACGGATACTCGATGAGCTGGCCGAGGGCACCGACCCGGACGACATCAGCCTGGGGCTGAGCATGGAGCACGGTGCGGTGTCGGCGGATGGCCGCTTGATCGCGGTCGGTGAGCAGGGCAGCCGCCACCTGGTACTGGACGACCAGCTCAGGCCCGTGGCCGCGATCGGGCCGGCCAGCGAATACCCGCACTTCGCCCTGTTCAACCGCACCGGGGACCAGTTGATACTCAACGCCTGCCACTTCTACAGCGGTGCCACGCTAGCGGTCAGGGTGGCCGACCTGCCGGGGCTGGATACCGATTACTACAGCCAGGACCCGCGTACCCCGCAGGTGCAGGATGGTGCACGGGTGTATGCCGCCGTGGCGCGTGACGGCGAATACATCGTCGGCGATGCCTATGGCTACCTGCGGGCGTTTGGTGAAGATGGCGTGGAGCATTGGCAGCATTACCTGGGCTCGACCATCAGCGCGCTGGATGTCAGTGCCGATGGGCGGACGCTGGTGGCGGCCAGCCATGCCGGGTTCGTTTCGCTGATTGCGCTGGACAGCCAGCGGCCAGCCTGGCAGATCGGCACCGGGGACCATGGTGAAGTGCGGCGCTGGTTGTTCTGGAAGGGCTGGGACAGGCCGATGGCCTGGTAACCGCAGGTGCCCCGCTCCCATCGGGACCAGTGTGGTGTTTCACAAATGCCGCTGAAAATCTGAGCCAGGCTCGGTAGAAGCTCACTCTCCAAGGGCACCACTTCACGCTGACCTCGGCGTCATGGCTGAGGTTGAGCGTTTTATTTTCAACGTTGAGCGAGAAGCTACGACAAGCGTGTCATAAAGCAAACCCACTCCTGGACTTGTCACTATCGCCCCCTGGCGATCCGAACGCAGTCGCTCTACTGCGCGGCGTAGTTCAATGGCTGCACAAGCTGTTCTCAGTGTTTGGTCAGGGTCGCTAGTCATTGAGCTCGCAGTGATCGAGCAGGCAACTCGGAGTTCTATATTGCCCCTCCGCATCACGCAGAATGAACAGCAGCAACCAACACGACCGAACATCCCAAGCACACGACTTACCTAGCACAGGAAAAAGCTGTGAACTGCGCGATAGCGTGGTGACCAACTTCCTGCAAACATCTGCTTACACTTCGCGCCTCGACCGGAAGCCCTTCCTCATTGCATGGTTTTCTTTTTAGCGAAACTACCGCCGAGCCATTTGTTTAATCAATGCCTACCGACTGGTAATTATTCTTACAAACACGTCTTACATATAGAAACCACACCACTCCCTGAGGATTTGACATGGACGATGAATCAGCAAATAAAGTCCAGGATGCTGTGGACCGTATGTTGCCTGAGGCCCATCAGTACTCGTACTTCCAGCTTCTGGAGTTGATGTACCAGGTACACAGCGATGATCTTGAGCAACGCCCCCTCTCCCGCGAAACCCGAAGACGCTTGCGGCTGGAGGTCTCTCCGAAACTGTCATTCCCCGTCGCCGATGTCCTCAGTGCTGAACGCATTGGGGGCGATCGCTACAGCATTCAAGCCACCTTCCTGGGCTTGCATGGCACCGATTCGCCGCTGCCCAGCTATTACCTTGACGAAGTGGCCTATGAGCATGCGCAGAGCATCGGTGTACGCCCGGCCTACTTCAACTTCTTCAATCATCGCCTACATACCCTCCTGCATCAGGGGTGGCGCAAGTACCGCTATTACCGGCGCTTCCAACCGGGCGCCACAGACGGTTTCTCTCGTTACATCTTCGCCATGATCGGCCTGGATGACGCGGCGTTGCGCGGGGCGACCGCCTTGCCCTGGAGCCGGTTGCTGAGCTTCGTGGGGATGATTGCCAGCCGCAGCCGATCACCGGGCATGGTGGCTGGCATGATCGCGCACTGCTTCGATCTTCGGGACGTGACGATCCGTGAGTTCGAGAAACGCGTCGTGCAGATACCGCAGTCTCAGCGCAATGGCTTGGGTTCGCGCAATTGCACGCTCAATGACAACTTCCTGGTGGGCGGCAGCACCGTGTCACGTAGCAGCAAGTTCACCATCGTGATCGCGGGGCTTGACCAACAGCAGTTTCGCGAGTTCCTGCCCAGCGGTGACAACTACCACCGACTGGCCCGGCTTGTGGAGTTTCTGCTGCGCGATGTCGGAGCGTATGACCTGGAATTACGCATGCGTGCCGAAGAGGCACCGCCCTTCAGCCTCAGAGCCGAGCATGGCACCCACCTCGGCTGGACCAGCTTTTTAGCTGACCGCAATGACCCCACACCTCCCCCTGTTCGCATCACGGTACGCGCATGAGTACAGATGATCTCTCCCCCAGTCTTACCCTGGCCGTCCTCAACCCGAAAACACTCCTGCATGGCAGCGAGCCGCAGTACCGCTTCGACAAGGCAGGCGGCACCCTTGGCACGCAAGCGACCTGGCAGCTGCATGATCGTGAGGCGCGCATCCTGCCGGTGCACTGCGAGATCCGCTGGCATGAAGGCCATTTCTGCCTCATCGACCACAGCAGCAAGAGCTTCATGAACGGCAGTGACACCGCACTGCTATCAGGCACACCTATACGCCTCAGGCACAACGACAGGCTGCAGATCGGCGATTACCAGATTGCCATCCGCTTGGGCAATGAGGACGAGGCAGAGGAACGGCTGGAGCTTCATTCTGCCCACAATCCGCTTTCACCCCTGCAGGCCACACAGCGTTTGTGCCCACTGCAGGTTCTCGGCGAACCGGCTATCGATGCAATGAGTCTGTGCCTCCCCTCAGAGCCCGTGCATACAGATGAGCTCGATCCCCAAGCGTATCTGGACCGTGTGGCGCAATCCCGCATTGACCCCACCATCGCCGAGATCTTCGGCAGGGAGATGCGATGAACAAGCGCATCGGTGTGGTCCTGGCCTGTCTGGCACTCAGCGGCTGTACCTCGATCAGCAAGGCATACCAGGTGATCAGGGACCCGACGCTGCCTGTCGGCGGCCCTACCAACGACATCAGCCATGTGGGGCTCAGTCTATATGCCGCTGATCCACCTGCTGTCGCCAGCTCAGCTAACACGACCCTGGAGGAGCCTGCCCCGCCGTCTGACCAACCGACGGGGCTGGCGGTGACCCTCAGTGCGACGGATGCCGTTGGGCTAACTGACAAGGTCGGCGCGCTGGCTGAACAACTGCACCAAAACTACCCAACATCACCCAGTGCGCCTGCCCAGTTGGCCAGCTACACAGCAGCGCACTCCGAGGCACCAGAGCCGGCCGGCCAAGCGCCGCGACAAGCCCCCTCTTCCATCGCCTTCAAAGTACTGCAACTCAGGGACGACTCCCTGTTGCTGGACGCCACATATGAGCAAGTGGAAGAAGATCTGGACAAAGCACTGGGCAGCACCCTGATCAGCGTTGACGACTTCCGGTTGGTGCCGGGCCATTTCAAGTTCATTGAACATGAAGAGATCAACGAGCGTACGCGTTACATCGCTGTCGTGGCGCACCTGGATGATCCTCACGGCAAGTGGAAGGATTCCATACGCATCAAGCCCCGCGGTTACAGCCACACCGTGCACGTCCACTTCGAGAACAACGGCGTCGAGCTGCGTCAGGACAGCGAATTTCTCCGCAACCAGTAACGCCTACTGAAAGAAGGAATACCCGATGACTTCACGTAACGCTGTGCTGTGGAAAGAAGGCGTGTTCGTCAAACCCCAGCACTTCCAGCAGATGGCCTTCGCCGCCGAATCGGCACTGCAACAACGCGTGTCCAGTTTGAACGATGCGTTCTATGGGTTCAGCGAACTGGAATTGAATGCGGAGTACCTGAGCTTCGGCAAGGTTGCCATCATCCGCGCCCGTGGGGTAATGCCCGATGGCACTGTCTTCGACATTCCCGGTGACATGCCACCGCCCGCGCCACAGGAAATTCCCCGGGGAGTTCCCGAATCTTGAGATGCAACTCTGGGCGATCGGGCCGGACTGAATCGCTGAAGCAGTCAAAGAAGAACGCCGATGCCAGTAGTGGCATCGGGGTTGTTCTTTTATGAGCTATGTCAGCGCTTTGCCACTTCGTTGGCTACCCCTTCGCGCAACAACCGCTGCGGCAATTCGAAACCCGCAAACAGCTGGCGAGTGAAAGGATTGTTCGCGCCTGTCGCGTGGAACTTGTAACGCGCAGTCTCACCGGCAATCCCGAAACTTAAATCGACGCTGGTTGGCGTGCGAGCGTTCAATCCACCGCGACTGAGCAGGCGGTAGAACGACCATGGGCCGTGGTAGCCCAGGCTGACCGTCGTACCCGCTGCCTGTACCAAGGTGACGCGGCTATGCCCACTCTCCCCGCCAGGGCCTGGCCAGGTCATGCCAAGCGGGTCTTTACCCTTGTCCGCAAATGCCTGCAGCTGGCCATCCACACCAAAGACGCTGCCTCGCAATCCGCTGCTGATGGCTACCGGCTCCAGGCCAAAACTCACGTTCAATTCACCGCGGTTGTCGAAGAACGCGTTGCGGATCGCTTCCGCCTGCTTCAGTTGCATCATCACCTCAGGTCGGACCAGATAGCCGTCATCGGCGCTGGAATAGAGCGCATTGAGGTTGTCCTTCAGAAACACCGTGAGGTATTGATCCTGGAAGCGTTTGAGCTGCCCCTGCGGACCAAAAAACGCTTCGAAGTCCTTGAGCGAAACATCCGGCCCGGCCGGATCAATGGGGTAGCGTGAAGCCAGGCGCTCCTGGTAGACGCTGTACACCTCCGCCTCCCAACGCTGCTCCAGCTCGCGCAGTGCCATGACCATCAACACCTGAGAGGTCTGGTCCGCCAGTTGGCGAACATGCCGGTTCAGCGGTTCCGGCAAGCCCATGGCGACGCGCTGCAGGTTGCGGATGGGATCGGGTTCCTTCTCGGAGAACCGGGTCAGCGCCACCGCCAGCGCGGCCTTGCCCTGATTCGGGTTGTCCTGCACCGCTTTCACATAGTCATACACGGCGCTGACGGCCCGCAGAGTTTCGTCATGGAAGGACGGCTTGTCGCCCTGCACATCGAGCATCCCCGAAAGCCCGGCAAACGACCGATAAATCCCCATGGCCTGTACGCGACCTGGTGGATTGCCTTGTGGCTGCTTCTCGTTGTCCACGGGTTCAGGGTAGATCAGCGTGTTGCCACGCACCGTTTCCAACAATCGCCGCATGGGTGCTGCCGGGCCGGTGACCTGCTCCAGCACACTCAACGCATGGGCCAGGTCGGTGAACTCTGTAACCGAAAACTGGTTCAGCACCCGCCGCCAACTGTCGATGTAGTCTGCGCTGTACAAGGCGCGCAGGCGTTCCGTCAGGGCCTGGCGGTCCACCTCGGAATAGTCGAGGGTGCGCCGCTCGCCCAATACCCACTGGTCGATCAGGGCGAGGTCGGCCACGTTCTGGCTGTGTTGGTCGAAGTAGTCGCGAAAGCCCCGCGCAGTGAGCAACGGTGGCAGCGACAGACTGCCATCGACGGCCGCCTGAAAGTTGCGCTGGTTCAACGGCACATAGACGATATCGAAGGCCGGCCCGATCTCGTTGCGCAGGTCCAGCGCACCGTGCAACTGCTGGGCAGCTTGCTGTTTCAGGCCGATGTAGACGCGCTGGGCCAGGGGTAGCTTGCGCAGTTGCTGTTGAGCATCCGCGACCACACGTTGGTAATCAGGCAACTCAACATCAGCATAAGCCAGGCCGTACTGCAGATGACGCATCAGCGCGGCCTGCAACTGGCCTTGGCCCGGATAAGCCTTTTGCCATTCACGGGCCATCCACTGCTCAACCAGTTCTGGTCGGCGATTGGCGCGATCCTCGATCATGCGGTACACGCGCAGGGCGGCCAGTTGTTCATCACTACCGGGTGCCGCCTGCTGGATGGTCGCCGCCACGCCACCCGCAATCGCCGGTAGAAAGCGCCGGGCCAATGCATTCAGGTAGGCCTGGTCCACCTGTGGGCCGATGGCTTTGCCCTGGTACAAGCCCATGTCCGTGAACACGGTCCAGCCTGAGCGATAGTCACCGTACAGGCTCACCGCATCGCGGATCTCATCCAGTGGTGCCAGCAGGTTGCGCCCGCTCAGGTCAGCTTTGCCGTCGGCGCTGGTGTTGGTGAACGCCTGGCTTTTCTCCAGCACCTGTTCGGCCTTGTCACGGTTGACGCTGTAGAAGTACAGCCAACCACCGGCCATGGCCAACCCGCACACGCTCGCGGCGATGGCGCCGCCTCGCAACAGGCGGACCTTGTGCTCGACAACCCGCTGGTTGTCGCCGGCCAAGCCGGCCTCGGGATAGACCACGCGTTGCAACAGTTGCTGAGCGAAATAGACCACGGAAGTGCCTTGTTGCTTGGTCGACAGTGCTGGCGGGCTGAAGGCAAAAGCACGGGCGGAGGCATCCGCGAGCAGGTTACGTACCTCTCCGCGCTGGTAGACCGAGGAAAAATACACGCCCCGCACCAACGCAGGCGTGGTGTATCGATCGCTGCTCAGCACGTCGCCCAGGAAACTCAGCAACATCTTGCGGGCACCACTCAGCTCCCTGAGCAGCGAGTAGGCACGTTTGCGCGCCGCTGGAGGCATTGCACCGCAGGCCGACTCCAGCGTGTCCTCAAGCTGCTCGATGAAGTGCTGGTAGGCCTCGCCCAGTTCCTCCAGCCAGCTGTCGAAATCGTTCACCGACGCCAGCGTAAAGGTGAAGCCCTGCACCTCTTCGCGCTCGCGTGCCGGCAGCTTGGCAAACAGTTCCTCAAAGCCGTCCAGCAGGTCGAACTTGCTCATCACCACGTACAGCGGCAGACGCGTGCCTAACTCGCCACCCAGCTCCGTGAGGCGTGCGCGCAGCACGAAGGCCAGGTCACGACGCTCTTTTTCGCTTTGCGCGAACAGCTTGGTCATGTCCACCAGCAGAACCACGCCATTGAGCGGCCGACGACTGCGATTCTGCGCCAACCAACCGATCATGTGCCACCACAGTCGGCGCTCGATACCTGCCGGCAGCCCTGGCGGATCGGCCGGCTTGAGCGCGACGGGAGCAGCTGTCTCTGTAGCTGCAGGCGCATCGTCCTGACCGTCTTCAAGCGTTGCCGGGGACGGCTGCGGATCGGGTACCGGCACGGGCCGCTCCGGTTGGCTGATGAACTCACCGGGTGGATCGATCAGCACCGCATCGTCCCCTACCCACCAGTCGATATCGAACACCAGGTCTGGATCGGCGCTGGTCCGCTGAGTCGAACTGCGCTCGGTACGGGTCAGGGCAAAGCGCTGATCCGAGCGGCTGACAAAGCTCGATTTGCCGGCATTCTCTTCGCCCAGGATGAGATACCACGGCACATCGTATCGATGCCCGCGACCGCCCTGGCTGTCGCGCAAGCGAGCCAGGCTGGCGTCGAGGGCGCGCTGCTGGGCCTGCAGGTACACCAGGCAGGGATCCTCCACCTCACGCCGCTGCCGTTGCTGCTCGCGCATGATCGAGCGATTGCGACGGTGCACCCACGCGCTCCACACCAGCAGCGGTAACACCACCAGCAGCACGGTGGCGGCAATACGCACAGGCTGCTCGGCCAGCGGCTGCTGGCCACGCCACTGCCACTGCGGCCCCCACCACCATACCCCGATCACGGCAACTGCCACGCAGAGCACTGTGGCGATAACAACTACGGGCATCGCCTGACGCTGCAACAACGATAAACCACGCAGCAGACTGTCCTTTTTCACTTTCATAGCGGCAAACCTTACCGACTGCACTTTCGATGAATTGACGCACGCTCGAGGCACGAATGGCAAAAGACAGTAACAGCACCCGAAATTACTTATCAACGCCTACCATTACGAAATAAGCGCTAACACTTTTTTTGAAGACGCCGCACGGCGATCTGCAATAAAGAATTAATAGCCGCACACCACCACGGCATTTAAACCACGAACTTGTGGGAAGTTTCCTACAAGTCGCCCCGATCAATTTTTATTGCGTCGGACTCGCCCCCTTAAATAGAGCGCTCGAAACAACAAACATGAAGTTTAAAGATTGGTTCAGGCAGGAGCTGCAGACCCTCCGGGAGCTGGGTGACGACTTTGTCGAAGACGAGCCGCGCCTGGCGCCTTTTCTCGGGCGCACCGCTTCGGACCCGCAAAGTGAGCACGTGTTGGAACACTTCGCCTTCCTGACCGCTCGCCTGGTCATGAAGCTCGAAGACCACCTGCCCGAGCTGACACACCCTCTGCTGCAACTGCTCTACCCCAATGTGCTGCGGCCGCTGCCGAGCATGACGGTGATGCAATTCATGCCGGTCGACCATGCGCTGAGCGAAACCCAGGTGCTGGCCAAAGGCACGCCGGTGTATTCCCGGCCGGTTGAAGGCGTGAGCTGCGAATTCCGCACGTGTGCCGAGCTGGCCATCGCACCGCTGGAGATCCGCAGCATCACGACGCAGCCCAGTGCCGAAGCCCCCGTGGTGCGCATCGACCTGGGCGCCCTGTCCGAACAACCCCTACGGCGTATGAAGTGCGACCATTTGCAGTTCCATCTCGCCGGTGGCATCCGCAACGCGCTGCACCTGTACCAATGGCTGGCACGGCACCTGGACAAACTCTACCTGCACATCGGCCAACACCGCTTCGCACTGCCACCCGCCGTGACCTTCGTCGGTTTCGAGGTCGATGAAGCCCTGCTGCCAAGCGCAGGCGAGCAGATGGACGGCTACCGCATCCTGCACGAGTTCTTTTGCTTCCCCGAACGCTTTCATGGCTTTCGCATCGAGGGGCTGGGGGCCTACTGGCCGGATGAAGCCGCCGAACAGATCCAGCTGGAATTGCGCTTCAACAGGCCCCTGCCACCTGACATCCAGATCGATCAGACGACGATCCTGCTCAACTGCGTTCCCGCCATCAACCTGTTCACCTGCAAGGCCAAGCCCATTCCACTCAATGAAAAGGCAAGCCACGCGCTTGTAAACGTGGGCCGCCAAGGCAGCGATAAAGACGAGATATTCAGCATCGATCACGTCAGCAGCCAGCGGCAGAAGACCAAGGACCATGTACGCGACTTCAAGCGCTTCGAGGCCCTGTACCGTGATTTCCCACTGGGCGAACGGCTACCTACGCTCTACTACCAACTGAACATCGAACAGGAGCCGGTCAACGATAAGGTGCAACACCAGATTGGCGTGGTGCATCACAACCTCGTGCCGTATCTGGGTGACCAGGAAGAACTGAACATCGAGCTGACCTGCAGTAACGGCGCCCAGGCGCAACAGCTGAAGGTGGGCGACATCGACCTGACCACCCAGGACACACCCTCGTACATAACTTATCGCAACCTGACCCCACCCACTCGCAGCTACCCGCCGATGCTGCAAAGCGGTGGCCAAGGTGAGCGTCACTGGGCGCTGATCTCCAACCTGGCCTTGAACAACTTGTCGCTGTCCTCACCGGCTGCGCTCGCTTCAGTTCTGCGGGTATATGACTTTGTTGGTGCTCATGACCTGCAGCAGGCCCGCAAGACCGCTCAGCGCCTGGGCGCCATCAAGAAAGTGCACAGCGAGCCCTACGACTGGCTGATCAAGGGCCTGCCCGTACGCGGCATGCGCACCACCCTGCACATCGACCCTGACGGCTTCGAATGCGAGGGCGAGGTGCAGCTGTTCGGCAACGTGCTGTCCCACTTCATGGCGTTGTACGCCAGCAGCAATTCCTTTCATCAACTGCAGATCGTCAACACCGCCAATGCCACCCGCCAGCTATGGCCCGCCCGGACCGGGCGGCAACCGGTAATGTGACCTGGAGGTCCCCCATGAAGAATGTGCCTGAGCAAGACTACGAAAAGGGCCACCTCGACGCCCAAACGTCTCCACCGCCGTACGAACTATTCTCACAGGTTGACGCGCTTGGGTTCGACACCCGCTCGAACACTGGCAATCCCATCCTCGACATTGCCGCGCCGCTGTTCGGTTTGGTCACTCGCCTGGAGGGCACCGAAAAGTACGAGCACGTCGAGCCGTTATATGCCCACGTCAAGACCATGATCCATGGCATGGTCGAGGAAGTGCGCCAGCTTGAGCACTGCGATGAGGGCGACCGCGTGGTGTTTTCCTACTGCCTGTGCTGTGTGGTCGATGAAGCGGTGATGGCCACGCCCTGGGGACGTGACTCACCGTGGAAGGCCCAGTCCCTGCTGAGTGCCATCCATCAGGAGACCTGGGGCGGCGAGAAATTCTTCGATGTGCTGGAGCGCCTGCTAGGGGCGCCGGAAAAACGCCGCGACCTGTTTGTGTTCCTGTTCTGGTGCCTGGCATTGGGCTACCGGGGCAAATACGCCAACCAGACCAATGGCGACCAGGCGCTGGAACGCTGGATGGAGCGCCTGCGCAAGCGGATCGTGGAACTACGCGGCGCCAAAGCCCACTCACAACGGTTGACCGACCCTTTCAGCAATGTGGCGCCCCGCCACTATCGCATGAACCGCCAATTGCCCTGGTGGACACCGTGGGCCGTCATGGGCGTGTGTTGTACCGCCGTCTATATGTACTTCGCCAGCAGGCTCAACGGTATCACTGAACAAGTTCTGGCTTCGCTGCAAACGCTGTTGCAGCCATAACTTTCACCAGAACGAATTGACCTGACTCAGCAGTCATTGTGCCTATCAGCGCAACAAGTACGGCTTCACCCATAAAAACGATAAGCGCTGCATTTAGCGAAACTTCCTACACAACTCTAGGAAACCACTGCAGCGACCTGGAAGGGATTCCTCGCTACGGTCTTGAGTGCACTTACGCCGTGCGTTCCATAACGCGTTCGGCTTCATGAACCTGCCCGAAAGGATGAACAGCAGGAGTCTGCATGAGCAACTTGAACGATGTGCGTTTTACCTTCAGCACGCCCGCCGATGAGGCAATAGCATTTGATGTGGTGTCCTTCGAATTGAAGGAAGGGATCAGCGAACTGTACCGACTGGAAATCGAACTGGTCAGCTTCGCCGACGACGCCGACTTTGCCACCCTCCTCGACCAGCCTGCCGCTTTGACCATCTGGCAACAGGATGAGGCTGTGCGCCATGTGCACGGCCTGATCAGCAGCTTCGAGCAAGGCAAGACTGGCCACCGCCGCACCCGCTACCGCGCCGTGATCGAACCACAACTGGCGCGCGCCGGCCTGCAATCGGACTGGCGCATTTTCCAGCACCGCCCGGTCCCGCAGCTGTTGGAGGAACTGTTCCGCGAACGCCAGTGGGGCACGTTGGCCCAGTACATGGTCAACCCGCACCAAAGCCGTGAGTTCTGCGTGCAGGCCGGCGACTTGGACCTGGACTTCTTCTGGCGCCTGTCAGCCGAGGAAGGCCTGATCTCGATCTTCGAGCACAGCGAAGCCAGCCATGGCGTGGTGCAGGCGGACCGGATCAACCAGTTCGGCAGCCTGGCAGGTGAGCCGGTGCTGTACGTCGCCAACCGTGGCGGCACCGAGCAGCAGCCCTGCCTGCACCACTTTGCCTACCGCGAGCAGGTGCGCAGCAGCCGCCAGGTCCTGCGCGACTACACCTTCACCCACCCGCGCTACAACCATGAGCACACCATGCTCCCTCAGGAGATGGGCAACCAAAGCAACGATTACGAACGTTACGACTACCCTGGCCGCTACAAGCACGACAACGCCGGCAAACCATTCACCCAGACCAAGATCGATGCGTTGTTCAGTGATGCACGCGTGGCCGAGGTCGAAGGTGACGATGCCCGCCTGCAGCCGGGTATCGCCTTTCAGCTGAGCGGCCATGCCCGCGAGGACATGAACATCCTCTGGCGACCGCTGCGCATCACGCACACGGGCCGCCAGTTCACCGCACTGGAAGAGGACGCGGCTGAGGCCGAGGTCGGTACGTCCTACTCACTCACCGCCACCCTGATTCCGGCACTAGTCGAATGGCATGCCCCTGCCCGCCCCAAACCGGTGATCGAAGGCCCGCAGATAGCCAAGGTGGTCGGGCCGCCCGGTGAGGAAATCTACTGCGACGAGCATGGTCGCGTGCGGGTGCAGTTTCCCTGGGATCGCTTCGGCCAGGACGATGACAAGAGTTCCTGCTGGGTGCGGGTCACCCAGGCCTGGGCCGGTGCCACCTGGGGCCACATGGCCATTCCCCGCATCGGCCAGGAGGTAGTGGTCAGCTTCCTCAACGGCGACCCCGACCAGCCGATGATCACCGGGCGTAGCTATCACATCGTCAACCGCCCACCGTACCGACTGCCCGAGTTCAAGGCCGTCAGCCCGATCCGTAGCAAAGAGCACCACGGCAAGCGCCATAACGAACTGCGCCTGGACGACACCACCGGGCAGATCAGTGCGGCCTTGATGAGTGATCACGATCACTCGGCACTGAACCTCGGCTACCTCACCCATCCCCGCCATTTTGGCGGCAAACCTCGTGGGCAAGGTTTCGAACTACGCACCGATACCCACGGCGTGGTGCGTGCGGGTGGCGGGCTACTGTTGACGACAGAAATCCGTAGTCGCGCCGCCGAGCATCACACCGATCTGGCAGAAACTGCCGAGCGCCTGAAAGCCGCTCAGGAATACCACACCACCTTCGCCAGTGAAGCCCGCGACCACCTTGCCCAGGAAGGCGGCGATCAGGATGAAGTGGGCGATGCCCTCAAGGCACAACACGACGCCATTCGCGGTAGCGGCGGCAACCCTGACGCCAATCACTTCCCTGAACTGGCCGATCCTCAACTGGTACTCGCCAGCCCAACCGGCATCGCCGCCAGCACCCCGGAATCCACCCATATCGCCAGCGGCGAACACCTGGGTTTGAGCACGGGTGGCCACACCAGCATGGCCATCGGCAAACGCTTGCTGATCAGTGCCAGCCGTGGCGTACGGCAGTTCGTGCAGAGCATGGGCTGGCGACTGGTGGCGGCCTCCGGCGACATCGACCTCCGCGCCCTGAAAGACAACATCAACTTGCTGGCCAAGCTCAAGGTCAGCATCACCGCCGAACGGATCACCCTCAGTGCCAAGGAGGAACTGGTGATTCAGGCCGGTGGCAGCAGCACAACCTACAGCGCGGGCGGCATCGTGCACGCCACGGCGGGTCAGTACACCGCGCATGCGACTGACTTCATCTACAAAGGCTCGAAGAGCGAAGCAGCAGCGTTTCCCGACGAGATCAAGGCGGGCCAGGGCAATCTGGAACTGTTTCAGCACTATGCGAGCCGCCATGCCTACGAGATGGCGGACTACCGCGTCGAAGACGCATTGGGTCGGGTGTTCACAGGAAAGCTGGATAGCGAGGGCTTCGCCAGCGTGGCAGGGCTCGCCGCCGGACCGGCCAAGGTGACATTGGGCAAGGATCCGACTGATACATGGTCGCCAGCGAGCGAGATCAAACAGTCTGGCGATGCCGCCATTAGCTCGAAAACCGCCGAGCTCGCAGCCAAGGCGGCGGAGCAGGTTGCAACTGCAGTTCTCTCGAATGCCGCCCCCCCAAATGCCTCGGTAGCCAAGGGACTGCTCAATCAGCCTCTGATGAACCGCGCCTCCGAAGAACTGGAGATGTTAGTCACCGCCGCCGTGGGGAAAACAAGAAGATGACCGCACCTTCCGCACGTCCACACGAGACGGCCGTCGCGCCTATCAGAGAGATCCCCCCGGAAGACATTGAAGAAAGTGCAAACAATGTTGACCTCTGGCTCAGGCAACTCAGCGAAAACAGGCTGACCCTCGCCGATCTGAAGATGGCTGCTGAGTTCATTCCCATCGCTAACAACATCATGGCGGCTGTTGACGCCGTCAGCGATATGATCACGCTCGCAGAGAACAAGAACAGAACGTTGCTCGACTGGGTCAGCCTCGGCATAAACCTGATCGGTGTAATTCCAGTCCCTCCCGTTATGGCCTTTGCAAGAAAGAGCCTTAGACCTGCCCTGCACCTAGCCAAGCAGCAGGTCAAAGCAAATCCGAAAGCAGCGATCGGCGAAACCATAGTAACCGTCCTGACCGGGCACCTGAACGCAACGATCCTCGGCGAGTTGGAGAACTTCGTCACCTTCGCAGAAGCCGAACTGTCGCAAATGCTTGCGAAAAGCGGCGCGTCTGCGAAGGCATTGATGCTTACGATCGCCAAGGGTATCGACGACTTCCTGAAAGGACAATTGAAGCATGCGCCGGCAACCAAAAGCGACGAACTTTCGTGGCTGGAGGAGATTGCAAAACATGCGACGCTTCCCCTGGAAGTCGCTACCGTTGCGGCGCTCAATAGCTTATCGCGACTGATCCCCCCTTACATAAAAGCCATTGGCTTCAAATATGTTGCATTACTTCGACACCTTGCTACCGAGGTGGAGCAAAGTCTCAAGGACCTTGGCAACGCTCAACTAGCCAACAGTATTGGCCACATCCTGTTAATGCTGCGAAACGCCGCTGGGCGCAAACGTGCTCAGCTCAATACCAGTGTTCCTCCAACCGGCATAAGGCAAGCCAGAGGGGTTAGCCGCCAAAATGAACTGGGCGCGATCAACAGGCAGCCTGGCCCGAGGCAGGATGCAAAGCCCGAGAAGAATGGCGCCTGCGCTAGTACATGCCACAACATCACTTTCGCGCGCGGCTCTGAACAGTTGATTCACACTGATTTTACGCTTCTTGGATCCTTCACAGTTTCTTGGGCACGCAACTACCGATCCAGTCAGTCCGCCCTTGACGGCGGCCCATTGGGTGCACGATGGATATCTCCCTACACTGTCTACTTTGAAATCACCGATGAAGCACTGTGCTACCAGGCTGCTGATGGTCGTTCCCACAGCTACCCACTGCCCAAAGTCGGAAAATTCCATCATGACCCCGTCGAAGAAGTCGTACTCGTTCGGACGGGCGAGCGAACGCTTTCACTCGCCAGAGGACATGCGCTAGAAGAGCAGTATGAGCGGGTCGGCGACATTTTCAGGCTCATCTGCATACGCCAGCGCGGCGGAGCCAGCATCGCCCTCCACTACGAGCATTTTCATGAAGGAACCAAAATCCTCTCTGACTTGCTGACCTATCAGAACGACCAGCCCCATCAACACATCCAAACGCAACTTGATCGTACCGGACGCATCGAGAGCTTGTGGTTGATGAAGGCGGGAGAGCCGGTTCGGCAGCTGGCAGCCTATCGCTATAGCGACGATGGTGACCTGATAACTGCCCTGGATGAGCATGGCAGGCAGTGGAACTACGAGTATCGGCATCACTTGATCACCCGGTACACCGACAGGACCGGCCGGGCAATGAACCTGGCATGGCTGGGTGAAGGGCCGGATGCCAAAGCCATCCACGAATGGGCAGACGATGGCAGCTATGAGGTGCGCCTGGAGTGGGACAAGCACATCCGCCTTACCTACGTCACGGACGCCCTGGGCAACGAAACCAAGCACTACTACAACATTCAGGGCTACACCTATCGCATCGTCCACCCCGACGGCAACGAGGAATGGTTCTTCCGCGACGATGCCATGAACGTGGTCCAACATGTGCACCGCGACGGCAGCGTTGACCACTATGCCTACGATGAGCGCAGTAACCTGCTGCAGCACACTCGTCCAGATGGCACCTCGGTCCACCACGCCTACGATGACCTCGACCAACGTTTTAAAACACGGGATGCCGAGGGGGGATTATGGCGATATGACTACGACCAACGCGGCAACATCATCGAAACCACAGACCCACTGGAGAACAAGACCCAGTACACCTACAACAGCGACAACCTGCCCATTGCCATCACCGATGCCAACGGGGGCGAGAAAAAGCTCACGTACAACCACGACGGTCAGCTGGCTAGCTACACCGACTGCTCTGGCAAAACGACTCAGTGGAAGTACGACGCGCTCGGCCAACTTACCAAGCTTATCAACGCTGCCGGTGAGGTAACCGAGTATCACTACGACGCAGGGCACCTCACCAGTGTCGTCCATCCGGACCAGACCCGAGATCGCTTCGAATATGATGCTGAAGGCCGGCTGCTCAGCTTCACCGACGCTCTGCACCGCCGTACCCGCTGGGACTATAACGAAGCCGGGCTGATCCATCAGCGCCACAACCCCAACGACACCACCCTCACCTACCACTGGGACAAGCTCGGCCAACTGGTGCGCCTGCGCAACGAGAACAACAGTGAAGCCACCTTCGCCTACGACCCCGTAGGCCGCTTGCTCAAGGAGACAGGCTTCGACAAGCAGGCCACCGACTACCTCTACGACAACGGCAGTGACTTGCCTACCCGCCGCCTCGACGGCGACCGCATCACGCACTTCGACTACGACCCCATGGGCCGTTTGGTCGAAAGCAACGCTGGGCAGCGTGGCGGCAAAGAGTGGGAAACCGAAACCTTCGCTTACGACGGCAACGGCAGACTGCTGCTCGCCGAGAACAAGGACTGCAAACTGCAGTGGTTCTACGATCTTGCGGGCAACAATACCCGCGAGCACCAGCACTTCAAGTACATGCAGCAGCCGAAGGTCGCCGTCTTCACCCATGAATACGACGCCCTGAATCTGCGGGTCGCCACCACTCGGCCTGATGGCCACAGGGTCAGTTGGCTCACCTATGGCAGCGGGCACCTGCTTGGCCTCAAGTTTGATGATCGCGAACTGCTCAGCTACCAACGCGATGACCTGCATCGGGAGATTGGCCGCGAACAAGGCAATGGCCTGATTCAGCGTCAAACCTGGACTGCGAATGGTCAATTGCTCGAACAAACCTTGGCGCACCGTGGTGCCACCAGACGCATTGCGGCTCGCAATTATCAGTACGACGAAAGCGGCCAGCTTACCCATGTCAACGACCTGAACCGGGGTGACACGTACTACCGTTACGACCCAGTGGGCCGACTGCTCGAAGCCACCCACAACTACAGCAAGGAGACATTCGCCTTCGACCCGGCGAGCAACCTGCTGGATCCCGACGCGCCGCATGGACCGAACCCGCACTCACCGCGCAAGATCAACGACAACGTGCTCCGCAGCTACTGCGGCACTCAGTATCGATACGACGAGCGCGGCAACCTGCTGGAGCGGATCGAGAACGGCAAGACAGGTCATTTCACGTGGGACCTCTACAATCGGCTGCGGCGTTATGAAGATGATCGGCTGATCGTCAGTTTCGCGTATGACGCGTTGGGCCGTCGTCTATACAAGAACTCACGCGCCAAGTACCGGGATCGGCCTCAGGCAGGGCCATTGTGGAACGAGAACGCTCGACGGCAGCGGGATGAGGAACTGGGCTGCGGATTCACCTGGTTTACCTGGGACGGCGACACGCTTGCCACGGAATGCCGTGAGCAGAAGGAACGGGGTGGCAGCACCACTCACTATGTGTTTGAGCCAGGGACGTTCATACCTGTAGCCCAAGCTGTGACCAATACTGTCTTGGACCTCCTGCCACAGCCCCTGTATGGAGATCATTACAGCATCGATAGAGATCCGATCTGGCTGAACAAGCCCAAAGCAGGGCCGATTGATGCGTTTGTTTGGTATCAATGCGATAAGCTCGGTACGCCTATGGAGCTGACTGACGAAGATGGGCGGATAGCCTGGAGCGGAGTTTATAAGTCTTGGGGATTTGCTAAAGAAAAGCGAAGTGACAAAGCTCGATTCGTGGATATTGGAAATCAGTTGCGCTTTCAGGGACAGTACTTTGATATTGAGACAAGGCTACATTACAGCAGGCATAGATATTACGACGCGAATATTGGCCGATTCATCAGCACGGATCCGATTGGATTAAAAGGAGGATTAAACCCATATACTTATGCACCCAATCCACTTGAGTGGATCGATCCACTAGGTCTGGCAAAAGTTAAACCAAGCGGCACGCCAAAACAAGCACAACAAAAAGTAAGAAGAGAACAAGCTCCCACGGAAATTACAAGAATTGACGCCCCGGAAAAGGATGTACCCAAAAGCCAATGGCATGCACATTGTCCCTGCGGCTCGGGGTACAACCAAGACGGATCCATTCACGACAAAGGAAAAGGAGAAGTCACATTCTCGAAAAAGACGATAGAATGGCTTAATACTCATGGTTGGAGAATTGAAAAATGATGAACATACAAAGCACTTTCAAAGAAATAACTCAAAACGAACCTTGGAACGAAATAAGCACATTTTTTGACGAATACGAATCATTTGAGGAGATCCCTCTTGTATCTCGATACAAAAAAATATTCAAACTAACCCGCGAATACCAAACTCCAGCCATCACAGCATTCCTAGTAAACACTGCTTTTTTCACTTTAAACTCAGCCATGCTTTTCGCTCGACTAAACAGAATTCGCACCAACACCCGATTCTACGCGTTAACCTTTACTGATTTCACCACAACCAACCCTGAAGAACCCCCGATACCTAACTTCTTCATACACGCAAAAGAGTCAAGAGATATCTTCTTAAAACGCTTAATTTCAAGTGGGCCACAAAAAAACTCGCCAGAATTAAACCTGATCAAAGAGATATTTATAGAGTGCCACTTAGAACCTATATTTTCCTTCTACGAAAGTAGATTTTTCGACGACGCATGCAACGAAGAATTCGTCAGAGTATTTGCAGTACTTCGATAGCCATATTTGTAATGGTATTGAACGGAGCATCAATTGATGCTCCGCCCCAATGCCCGCCAATGCATCAACTCACAGAGATCAAGCCACCACGCCTTTCCATAACTTCGTGATATACACAAAAACACAACAACAGCCAGCAACATAGATTTGCAGTGATTTCTCAGGAGAGATTTTATATCAAGAACATTGTGAAGATGGGTGACGTAGCCACTCACGGAGGCATAGTAATTGGGTCAATGGCTGATACTAACCTCGACGGCAAACCAATGGCTGGCAAAGTAGTTTTCCCGCACCATCAAGCCTACCAGGCTTTCCCGAGGCAGCTAGGGCACGACCAAAAACACCCGTTCAGGGAGGAGGTGGATTAAGAAAACGTTGGAAGCTTCCCGACGGCTGTATCTGCGAATGGGACTCACGACATGGCGAAGTTGAAAAATATGATCGCCGCGGCCGTCACCTTGGCGCTTATGACCCTGAAACAGGTAATCCGATACCATCTAAAAATCCGAAACCCGTTCGGAGAGTTGAACCATGAATCATAAAGTAAAGCGATACATCTCAGTATTTGCGAAAGGAGGCGACGAGTTGATTGATGAGATAAATTTCATTCACAAGCCGAACCCTGCCGAGCTACGACACATATTTGGCATCAACGACCCGACTGACAATCTTTACAACGAGTACCCTATAGACATCAAGACGGCGATAAAGCTAAATGGCCTGATAGCCGGAGTTTTTGACCTAGATAAATTTGACTATTTCTTGTCATGTGAACGCCTTACCGACCTATAGAGCCACATACTCCAAATCTAAAATCACCAACAAGGCGAGCCGTGCACAATGAAGAGAGTAGTTAGACTTGGCGACAAAACCAATCATGGAGGAATAGTTATTAACTCCATTCCCCACACCAACCTCAACGGCAAACCAATGGCCGGCAAAGGCAACATGGTTTTCTGCCCTCTATGCAAAGGCGAGTTTCCCATCGTCGAGGGCAGTGATACCTACCGCGTTAACGGAGTACCCGTCGCGCTCGATGGCATGAAGACCGCATGCGGGGCAAGCTTGATTGCCAGCGCCTCACACGGCAGCGTCCATAGCTGAGCCAACGCGACAAGTGGAGCAGGCGAACAACAGACATCCCAGCAGTATGTCTGTTGCCGCCGCTCCCGGCCTCCGACCACGGCCTGATCAGTCTGTACGCCGTTACGTCAGTGCTCGTGTACCGTTGGAAATTATCACGGGAAGTGCATTTGAGGAATAATTATGTACGACGACTATCTTACCTGCCAAGAAACCTACATAGCCCTTGAGAATTTATTCTTAGATGAATTCAGATCTTTTGCATCTAAAAATATTCAATCCAAAAACTTTTTGACGCCTTTTTACGCAACAACATTCAACAATGGCCAGCGATTCGCGGATGCAAATCCTATTTTCTCTGTTCGGGACTTGAAGGAAAACAGAGTCATGCGAATAGTGATTAGCGAGGATGAAAAGGAGCTTTCAATATTTTTTAAATCAACTGATTTTGGTGATGAGACTGTGGTATTCGGAGGAATTATCAATTTAGAGCAAATGTTACAGGTCATGAGGGAGTGGGCAGTACAAGCTATCCAATGATGAGAGGATGGATCCTCCCTTCAGCCAGGACTCGGGTAGCAGTACTTTGAGTCCTGGCGCTATTAGCTGGATGCTGGTACTCGCAAAGCAAAATGGGTCGTTGCATAATAAGGGGCGAATCGAATGCCACCAGCGCTAGACAGCACTAAGTACACCCAACTCAACAACTTCATTGATGCCATATCAGCTCGGGATACAGCAACCCTAGCCAGCCAGTTTGCCCTATCTCGAAAAATCATTCCGGAAATATACAAGCAAATACCAACTTATTTTTCCACAAGCTCTAAATTATCCGCACTACCAAACACTCAAAACCCAGACAAAACCGACATCCCACTACTAACGATATACGACACCGGCGACGGGGACATCGCTGTGGAATGCTTCATACTTGAGAATAACGAGCCCTCTGAGGCCATACTTCACGTTAGCTTTTTCGCGCACCCCCCAAATAAATTGATTTATGAATTTATAGATTCTTAACCCCCATATCATACAGAGCACCATAATGAGACCCATAATACGATTCGGGGACACCACCGATCATGGAGGGAAGGTGATCGACGCAATTCCGCACACCAGCCTTAATGGCAAACCAATGGCCGGCAAAGGGAACTTGGTTTTCTGTCCTCTATGCAAAGGCGAGTTCCCCCATCATTGAGGGCAGTGATACTTACCGCGTCAACGGAGTGCCCGTCGCGCTCGACGGCATGAAGACTGCGTGCGGGGCAAGCTTGATTGCCAGCGCATCACACGGCAGCGTCCACAGCTGAGCCAACCAGGCCAAATGGAGCAGACGAACAACAGGCATCCCAGCAGTATGCCTGTTACCGCCTGTCCTGACCTAAGATTAAGGACCGGCAATGAGACCCAGCACTTCTGCGACATTCTCGGTTACCTATACCGCATCATCCATCCCGACAAGAACGAGGATTGGATCTACCGAGATGCCGCCAAAAACGTTACCCAGCACATCTATACCGACGGTAGCACCGATGTCTATGCCTACGATGAGCGCAGTAACCTGCTGCAGCACACTCGTCCAGATGGCACCTCGGTCCACCACGCCTACGATGACCTCGACCAACGTTTTAAAACACTGGATGCCGAGGGGGGATTATGGCGATATGACTACGACCAACGCGGCAACATCATCGAAGCCATAAGGTTGAGCTTTTTTCTCAACGCTGAGCGAGAAGTGGATCAAGTGCCAGACAGATGTCTGCGTTAAGGATCTGGAGGCGTCGATCGAGCACTACCTGGAACCTACAACCCAAAACCCAAAGCCATTTCGGGGGGCACAAGAAGGCCGAGGACATCCTTGCCTCAGTCGCTCGTGCGGCACGAGCGCTGGGCAACTGATTTTTCAATGGTATTTCTAAAACACCACAGCTCTGCGGAAGCGGGTGTGACCGCGACGAGGCTGCTAAGCAGCCGTTCGGTCAGCCCTCGAGTGTGGCCATGTCGATGACGAAGCGGTACTTCACATCACCGGCAATCATCCGCTCGTAGGCCTGGTTGATGTTGCGAATATCCAGCAATTCGATATCGCAGCGAATGTCATGCTCGGCGCAGAAATCCAGCACTTCCTGGGTTTCGGCGATCCCGCCGATCAGGGACCCCGCCAGCACCCGACGCTTCAACACCAGATTGGCCGCGTGCACAGCCGGGTCGATCGGTTCGATCAGGCCTACCAGAATATGCACGCCATCGAACTTCAGTGTTTCCAGGTAGGGATTGAGGTCATGCTGCACCGGGATGGTGTCGAGCAGGAAGTCGAACCGCCCGGCTGCTGCGCGCATCTGCCCGGCATCGGTGGACACGATCACATGGTCGGCGCCCTGGCGACGCGCTTCCTCGGCCTTGGCTTGCGAACGGGTGAATAGCGTGACCTCGGCGCCCAGGGCCTTGGCCAGCTTGATGCCCATGTGGCCAAGGCCGCCCATGCCAAGGATGCCAACCTTGTGCCCGGGGCCGACGCCATGGTGCTTCAGCGGCGAATAGGTGGTAATGCCGGCACACAGGATCGGCGCAGCGCTGGGCAGGTCCATGCCGGCCGGAATGCGCAGCACGAAGTGTTCGTTGACCACGATGCTGCTGGAGTACCCGCCCATGGTATTGCTGCCGTCGACCCGGTCGGGGGTGGCATAGGTCATGGTCGGGCCTTCCAGGCAGTACTGTTCCAGGTCCTTGGCACAGGCTTCGCAGTGGCGACAGGCGTCGACCATGCAGCCGACCCCGACCAGGTCACCGACCTTGTGCGCAGTCACCTTGTCGCCCACCGCGGTGACGCGGCCGATGATTTCGTGGCCAGGCATCAGCGGGTACACGGCAATGCCCCATTCGTTGCGGGCCTGGTGGATGTCGGAGTGACACACGCCGCAATACAGGATTTCGATGGCGACGTCGTCCGGGCGCGGGCTACGGCGCTCGAAGGTGATGGGGGCCAGGGGGCTGGTTGGCGTCTGGGCGGCATAGCCGATGGCAGTGTACATACAGGGCCTCGCTGTGGAGTGAAACGATTCAGGCGGCGCATTTTGCGCGCCATGTACCGCCCCGCCCACCGCTGATCCTCCGGCATTCATGCCTGATTCTCCGAACATGTCCTGCCGCAGCTGGCGCCCAGCCTCCAATCTGCGATGATCAGGCTGTCTGATTCTCTGCCCTGGTTGACCATGCAACTGACCCGCCACGTCGACGCCAATGCACCGCTTTGCGCGCTGATCCGCCGTCTCGCCACACGCCCCGGCTTCGTGCCGACACACCTGCCCCAGGTGCAGGTACTGAGTTGGGACCATTACGTGGCCAGCAGCCCGCAGATCTACGAGCCCAGCCTGATGATCCTGGCCCAGGGCAGCAAATTGGCACGCCTGGGGCTACGAACCCTGGAATACGGCGCCGGGCATTATCTGGTGCAGGCATTGTCGGTGCCGTTCATGTGCGAAACCTTTGCCACCCCGGAAGCGCCGCTGTTGGGCGTGGCGGTACACATCGACCGCGGCGTGCTCGGGGAGCTGGTGCAAAGCATGGACCTGGCGCCGGATGCAGCGGTGCAGGCACAAACGCCGCAATCGATGACTTCGGCGGCGCTCGATGCACCGATGCGCGAATGCGTGGAACGCCTGTTGCACTGCCTGCAGGACCCGCTGGATGCCAAGGTGCTGGGGCCGGCGCGGGTACGCGAGGTGCTGTATACCGCCTTGCGTGGCCCACAGGCGGGCGTATTGCGGGCATTGGTCGAGCAACAGGGGCATTTTGCCCGCATTGGCGCCGCCCTCGCCCACCTGCGCGAGCACTACGCCGAGCCGCTGAGCGTGGAGGCGCTGGCCGCGCGTGCCAACATGAGCGTGTCGACCTTTCACGAGCATTTCAAGCGCTGCACTGACATGGCGCCGATGCAATACCTCAAGCGCCTGCGCTTGCTCAAGGCCCAGCAGATGCTGATTGGCGAAAGCCTGGGGGTGGCCCAGGCGGCCCACCGGGTGGGCTACCAGAGCACCTCGCAGTTCAGCCGCGAATACAAGCGCCAGTTCAACCGCAGCCCAGGCGACGAATTACCCTATCAAAGCTTGCCGGTTTGAGTTGATGGGCTTTGCCGCCGGGCAATCTCGAACCGTCACTGGCGCTCGACCATCGCCATGATGGCGGCCTGCAGTTCGGCCTTGGCCGCCTCAGCTTCCAGTTCTCCCGCTGCAGCCGCCTGCGACAAGGCATCCGCCGCCCCCACCAACAGGCGCATGCCAGCAGCCCCGACGCTACCGCTGGGGGAAAAGCCGGCCAGCGCCTCCCGGCATTTGTCCAGGAAGGGCTGCTCATAGGCCCGCTTCAGCGCTTCCATCTCCGGCGACCCGGCCAACGCGGCCGAAACACCGGGTATTTCCAACCCCTGGCTCATCACGCAGTCGACGTAGGCCTCGGCTATCACCCTGGCGCGGCTGGCCAGGCTGGCGTCACAGCGCGCCAGGGCCTGTTCCAGCATGCGCGACTGGCGGGCATCGTATTCCTGATACAGCGCCACCAGCAGCCCGGTACGGGTTTCGAAATGGTCATAGACCACCGGCTTGGTCACCCCCGCCTGCTCGGCCAGACGGCCCAGGCTGAGGGCATCGGTGCCCTCCTCGCGCACCAGCTGCCAGGCCATGTCGAGCAGCTGGCGACGGCGCTCGTCACGGCTCAGGCGCTTGCGCGTGCGGGTTGGATCATCGCTTGACATCGCTTACCTACCAAAAGTAACTTACTGGACGTAACTTACCTTGAGTATATAGCGCTGAAGGTAACCCTGCATCCTCATCCAGGAGATTTACCATGCATGCCCTGATCGTCATCGGTCATCACGACCCGCAGTCCCTGACCCACGCAGTGGCCCGCCAGGTTGCCGATGGCCTCGCCCAAGCAGGCCACAGCAGCGAAATCGCCGACCTGGCCAGCGAAGGTTTCGACCCACGGTTCGGCCTGGCCGACCATGCCGTGCACCGCCGGCTGGCTGCCCCGCCAGCGGATGTACGCAAGGAGCAGGCACGCATCGAACGCGCCGATGCCCTGGTGCTGGTGTACCCGATTTACTGGTGGTCGCTGCCAGCCTTGCTCAAGGGCTGGGTTGAGCGGGTGTTCAGCAACGGTTGGGCGTTCGACTATGACGGCAGCACCACCGTGAAGAAATTGCGCGGCATGAAGGTGCACCTGGTCGGCGTCGCCGGCGCCGACCGCGGTACCTTTGAACGACATGGTTATGGCGAAGCGATGCGCGTGCAGATCGAGCACGGCATTTTCGACTATTGCGGCGCCGAGGTGCTCAGCTCCACCCTGCTGTACGACAGCGAAGGTATCGACCCGGCACCGCACCTGCGCACCGCGTGCGCGCTCGGCGAACGGTTGTTCGCCGCTTGCGAAGTGACGGCCTGAGTCAGTTCGACAGGGGCCACTGCGCCAAGGGCCAGTAGGCGCCCTTGCGCGACTCGTAGAGGGTGAAATGGCGGGCAGCGAGGAAGAACTCCGGCGTACTGCTGGCTTCTGGCGGCTGGCCGCGAAAATCCCTGGCCAGTGTCAGGTGTGGACGATAGTCGCGGCTGGCCGCTTCCACCCCTAGCGGCAGCAGCGCCTGCTGCAGGCCGTACACCAGGTGCAACAGCGCCGCAGGGGTTTGCTGAGCCTCCAGCACCAGGGCGCTGGCCCGCTGCCATACCTGCAAGCGGTCCAGTAACAGCCGTGGTGCTGCAGCCGGCAGCGTCAGCTGGTCGACCGCCGCGCATATCGCAGGCACCTGAGCGGCATCTACATCGCCGAGAAACAGCAGCGTCACATGGAAGTTGGCGGCCGGCACCGGCTTGCCGCTGCGCAGGTTCAGGCCGCGTCGCCACTGGGCCAGTGCCCGGCGCTGGGCCTCGCTGACCGGCAAGGCGAAAAACAGCCGCTTGAAGGGGGTGCCAGTGCCGCGTAAATCCTGAATCATGGGAACTCCCGAACATGAAACGTTTGCGCAAGGTTAGAGGGTATTACACCTAAGTCGTCCCGATGTTTCGTAACAATAGGTACAAAGTACCCCCATGATTGTTTATGCTGGCTGGCTAATGCCATGGCGCATGGCCATTTTTCGACAAGTAAACGTCCATGAAAATTGCACTCGTACTCCTCTTCGCCCTCTCGATCGCCTATGTTCACCTGCGCGGTCGGGTTCGCCACAAGCTGACCCGCCAGCTGGGTGATCACTCCAGCTTCCTGGCCCCGGTCAACAGCTTCCTGTACCTGTTTTCCAAGCACCCGGCCAAGCCTTACCTGCCGGTGGAAGCCTTCCCGGAACTGCAGACGCTGCAAGACCACTGGCAGGAGATCCGCGAAGAGGCGCGCCAGCTGCTGCATGTGGGCGAGATCAAGAAGTCCGACAATTACGATGACGTCGGTTTCAATTCCTTCTTCAAGACCGGCTGGAAGCGCTTTTATCTGAAATGGTACGGCGAAAGCCACCCCTCGGCGATGACCCTGTGCCCGCGCACCACCGAGCTGCTCAAAGGCATCGGCACGGTCAAAGCGGCGATGTTCGCCACCCTGCCACCGGGCGCCAAGCTGGTGCGTCATCGTGACCCGTATGCCGGCTCGTACCGCTACCACCTCGGCCTCGACACACCCAACGATGACGGTTGCTACATCGACGTCGACGGCGAGAAGTACTCGTGGCGTGATGGCCAAGGTGTGGTCTTCGACGAGACCTACATCCACTACGCGGCCAACACCACCGAGCACAACCGCATCATCCTGTTCTGCGATATCGAACGCCCGCTCAAGTACCGCTGGGCAACCGCGTTCAACCGCTGGTTCAGCCGCAACGTCATGGCGGCCGCCGCCGCGCCCAACGATGCAGGCGACAAGACCGGTGGCATCAACCGGCTGTTCACCCGTATCTACAAGATCCGCGAACGGGGCAAGGCGCTGAAAAAGCGCAACCGCACCCGCTACTACCTGGAAAAGTGGGCGTTCGTCGCTGCACTGGTGCTGGTGTTCATCTACATCTGAGCGGCCCGCTGACAAGTGCACAAGCGGCCGGGTCTGGCCGCTTCAACGCTGGCCAGCACCAAAGTACAAGTCCCACTTGCCGCGCTTCGACTAGCCTGAAAGCTCCACTCGCAACCTTACCAAGGTGAAGACAATGAGCATGATGGACTGGGACGCCTACCGTAAGCAGTTGATGGCCGGCATCGGCGATCTCAAGCAACTCTCCCCCGACACCGTTGCCGGCTACATGACTGCCAGCGGCGCCGGCGCCAAGACCAACCACCTGGACGCCAAGACCCGCGAGCTGATTTCCCTCGCCGTGGCCGTGACCACCCGCTGCGATGGCTGCATTGCCGTGCACTCGCAGCAAGCCGTCAAGCACGGTGCCAGCCGCGAGGAAATCGCCGAGGCCCTCGGCGTGGCCGTGGCGATGAATGCCGGTGCCGCGCTGGTGTACTCGGCGCGGGCCCTGGATGCAGTAGGCAAGGCCACCGACTGAGCGCAATCGGCGTCGCCGCCCTTGCGCGACGGCGCCGCGCCCACCAGACTGGGCGGCCCAGCCCTTTCAGAATACCCGCATGATTCACATCCGCCCCATGACGGCCAAAGACTTCGAGCACTTCTGGCCCACCTTCCAGGCTGTCGTCCAGGCCCGGGAAACCTATGCGTTCGACCCGGCGCTGAGCTTCGAACAGGCGCGCCAACTGTGGCTGGAAATGCCGTTGCGTACGCTGGTCGCCGAGGACGACGGCGAATTGCTCGGTTCGTACTACCTCAAGCCCAACGCCGCCGGGCCTGGGGCGCACGTGGGCAATTGCGGCTACATGGTCTGCGAACGCGCCCGTGGCCGGGGTGTGGCGCGGTTGATGTGTGAACACTCGCAGAAACTGGCGCGCCAGGAGGGCTTTCTGGCCCTGCAGTTCAACTCGGTGGTCGCCACCAACGAGGTGGCGGTGGCGTTGTGGCACAAGCTCGGCTTCGAAACCGTCGGGCGTCTACCCAAGGCCTATCGCCATGCCAGCCTGGGGCTGGTGGACTGCCTGGTGATGTACAAGTGGCTGGCGGATGAACCGGTAGTGGAGAAACCACCGTTGCTGATCGGGCGCAAGAATATCGAGGCGCGGGTTTCGCGGCGGCGCGGGCGCTAAGCGTTTCTTCCAGAACTGGGCTTTTCGCGGGCACGCCCGCTCCCGCAACTATCGCGCAGCTCGCCAGGCCGGCGCTGTAGCTGTGGGAGCGGGCGTGCCCGCGAAAAGGCCGGCACAGGCAAAAAGCGCTACCAACCGGGAATTTTTAGTTATAAGATAACGTTTCATTTGACATTCATTCCTAGCAGCGACCCGCCATGACCAGCGCCAGTGCCACCCTTACCCTGCTCACCCAGCGCCTGCAGAGCATCGATGCCCTGCGCGGCCTGGTGATCCTGTTCATGCTTCTTGACCACGTACGCGAAACCTTTTTCCTGCATCGCCAGGTCAGCGACCCGATGGCCATCGACACCACCGAGCCCACGCTGTTCTTCAGCCGCACCCTGGCCCACCTGTGCGCCCCGGTGTTCGTCCTGCTGACCGGCCTGTCGGCCTGGCTATACGGCGAAAAGCATCAGGGCCGCGGCGACGTCTCGGCGTTCCTGTTCAAGCGCGGGCTGTTCCTGGTGGTGCTGGAGTTCACCCTGGTCAACTTCGCCTGGACCTTCCAGCTGCCGCCCAGCGTCATCTACCTGCAGGTGATCTGGGCCATTGGTATCAGCATGATGGTCTTGTCGCTGCTGGTGTGGCTGCCACGTGGCGCACTGATCGGCCTGGGTGCAACCCTCATCGCCGGGCATAACCTGCTCGACACCGTGCACTTCGAGGTCGGATCGGCCCTGCATGTACCTTGGGCGATCCTGCATGATCGCGGCTGGCTGGAAGTCTCCGACAGCCTGCGCCTGCGCACCTCCTACCCGGTACTGCCGTGGATCGGCGTGATCGCCCTGGGCTATGGCCTGGGCCCCTGGTTCGCCCGAAGCAGCGATAACACTCAACGCCAGCAACGCTTGCTGCTGGCCGGCCTGGCCGCCTTGCTGGGCTTTGTCGCGCTGCGCCTGTTCAACAGCTACGGCGAGGCACCGTGGAGCGTTTACCCCACGCTCACGCAAACGCTCATGAGCTTCTTCAACATCACCAAGTACCCGCCCTCGCTGCTGTTCCTGGCACTGACCCTGGGCTGCGGCCTGCTGTTGCTGCGCGCCTTCGAACGCGCCGGGCAGGCGCGCTGGATCAATGGCCTGGCGGTGTTCGGCGCGGCACCGATGTTCTTCTACTTGTTGCACCTGTATGCGCTGAAGCTGCTGTACCTGGCCAGCGTGGCGCTATATGGCCGCAACCAAGGTGACTACTTCGGTTTCGACAGCATCACCGCCGTGTGGCTGGGGGCACTGCTGTTGGCGTTTTCGCTGTACCTGCCAGTGCGCTGGTTCGCCCGGCTGAAGGCGCAGCGGCGCGACCTGGCCTGGCTGAAGTACTTGTGAAAAGCGTTTTCAGCCGGCGGCGCGATGGTCTACCATGCCGGCCGCCGGTTTCCATCACGGAATCAATAGGGAATCCCCGGCCCAAGCAAACGGGCCAAACGGAACTGCCCCCGCAACTGTAGGTGCCGAGCCTGCTCCAACGATGCCACTGGGTCTACCCCGGGAAGGCCGGAGCCAGGCCATGACGCACCAGTCAGGAGACCTGCCGGCCTACATTCACCAACCGGCGGGGTGTCCGGGATGGCCATCTGTGTTGCCCTGCTGCGGCGGGGCTCGGCGATGCCTGTCCGTGTGTTCCTCACCAGAACTGTCCGATAGGAGATCGCCCAGCATGCTGCCCCGTTTTGCCACCCTGCTCGCCGGCCTCGGCCTCACCGGCCTGGCGCAGGCCGCAGCGACCCATTACCCGCTGACGATTGATAATTGCGGCAAGCCGCAGACCTTCGCCCAGGCACCGGAACGCGCCGTCACCATTGGCCAGGCCAGTACCGAGATGCTCTACGCGCTGGGGCTGGGCGACAGGCTGGCAGGCACTTCGCTGTGGTTCAACAACGTGCTGCCCGAGTACCAGGCACAGGACGCCAAGGTACCGCGCCTGGCCAACAACGAGCCCAGCTTCGAGGCAGTGGTTGGCAAGCGCCCGCAACTGGTCGCGGTGCAGTTCGAATGGATGGTCGGTGCCCAGGGCGCGGTGGCCACCCGCGAACAGTTCGACGAGCTGCAGATCCCCACCTACCTGCTGCCATCGGACTGCGAAGGCAAGGACAACCTGGTCGGCGCCGACGGTACCCGCCTGCAGGCGTTCCAGGTCGACAGTATCTACAAAAGCATCAGCCAGCTGGCCGAGATCTTCGACGTGCAGGCGCGCGGCAGCGTCCTCAACGCCGAGCTCAAGGGCCGCCTGGACAGCGCCAAGGCACAGCTGGTCGGCAAGGACTTGTCCACCACCTCGGCGCTGTTCTGGTTTTCCAGCGCCGACCTGGGCATCGCGCCCTATGTAGCGGGCCGCCAGGGCGTTGCCGATTTCATGCTGCGCACCCTCGGCGTGCGCAACGTCGTCACGTCCACCGAAGAATGGCCCACCGTCGGCTGGGAAACCCTGGCCAAGGCCAACCCCACCTGGCTGATCATTGCCCGCATGGACCGCCGCCGCTACCCTGCCGACGACTACCAGAAGAAGCTGGCGTTTCTGCGCAGCGACCCGGTGACCCGCAACATGGAAGCGGTGAAGCACAACCGCATCATCGTCCTCGATGCCGATGCCATGCAGGCCGGCATCCGCCTGTTCAGCGGCCTGCAGACCTTGTCGGCCGCCTTCGCCAGCGGCAACCCAGGCCAGTGATCATGCGCTTGTCATTGTTCATCACGGTGGCCCTGGCGGCACTGCTGGTAGCCGTGCTGGCCGGTACCGCCATCGGCGAGAGCAACCTGGCACCTGCTGTGGTCGCCCAGGTTCTGGCCAACCAGCTGTGGCAGGCCGGTTACCCGGTCGACCCGATCGACGCCGGGATCGTCTGGAACTATCGCCTGACCCGCACCCTGGTGGCCGCAGCCTGCGGCGCCGGCCTGGCCACCTGCGGTGTGATTCTCCAGGCGCTGTTGCGCAACCCATTGGCCGAACCGTACCTGCTGGGGTTGTCTGCTGGCGCCTCGACCGGGGCAGTACTGGTCGGCCTGCTGGGCTTCGGCAGCCTGGCGTTGAGCATGTCCGGCGGTGCTTTCATCGGTGCCCTGGCGGCGTTCGCCCTGGTGCTGGTCCTGGCTCGCGCGGCCGGCAGCGGCGTCAACAACGCCCAGGTGATCCTCGCCGGCATCGCCGGTTCGCAACTGTTCAATGCCCTCACCGCCTTGCTCATTACCATGTCGGCCACTGCCGAGCAGGCGCGCGGCATCCTGTTCTGGCTCCTGGGCAACCTCAGCGGCGTACGCTGGCCTTCGGTGTGGCTGGCGGTGCCCGTGGCGGTGTTCGGCTTGTTGGTGTGCCTGTGGCACCGGCGCACGCTGGATGCGTTCACCTTCGGTGCCGACTCGGCGGCATCGCTGGGCATACCGGTGCGGCGTACCCAGTTGCTGCTGATCAGCTGCGCAGCGCTGGTCACTGCGGTCATGGTGTCGATCGTCGGCGCCATCGGCTTCGTCGGGCTGGTGATCCCCCATGCGCTGCGCCTGCTGCTCGGCCCCGGGCACAGCCGCCTGCTGCCCGCCAGCGCGCTGGGTGGCGCACTGTTCCTGATTGCCGCCGACATCCTGTCGCGCACCCTGATCCCCGGCCAGGTCATCCCCGTGGGGGTGGTCACCGCACTGATCGGCGCACCGGTGTTCGCGTTGATCCTGGTCAGCCGTCGGGGGCGCCCATGACCGCCATGAGCGCGGTGAACATTTCGCCGCTGAGTTGCCAGGGGCTGGGCCTGCAGTTGGCGGGCAATGCCGTGTTGCACGAGATAGACCTGCACCTTGTCGCCGGCGAGACGCTGGGCATCGTCGGCCCCAACGGCTCCGGCAAGTCTTCATTGCTGAAAGTGCTGGCCGGGCTGCGCAAGCCAGCCAGCGGCAGCGTGCAGTTGCTCGGCGAAGCGCTGGCGCGGTTGCCCCGTCGGCGTATCGCCCAGGCCCTGGCGCTGGTCGAACAGCAGGCCGACACCTTCGATGCAATCAGCGTGTTCGACGCCGTTGCCCTGGGCCGCACCCCCTGGCTGTCGGCACTGGCGCCGTTCTCGCCGGAAGACCACGCGATCGTCGAGCAGGCCCTGGCTGACCTCGATGCGCTGCACCTGCGTACGCGCCTGTGGGGTTCGCTGTCCGGTGGCGAGCGCCAGCGCGTGCATATCGCCCGTGCCCTGGCGCAGCGGCCACAGGTATTGCTGCTGGACGAGCCGACCAACCACCTGGATATCCAGCACCAGCTGAGCCTGCTGCAACAGGTGCAAGCCTTGCCGGTGACCACTCTGGTGGCGCTGCATGACCTCAACCAGGCGCTCACCTGCGACCGCCTGGCAGTGCTCGACAAGGGCCGCCTGGTTGCCCTCGGCAAGCCAGCCGAGGTGCTGACCCCGGAACGCCTGCTGAGCACCTTCGGCGTGCACGCCCATTACCTCATCGACCCCTTCGACGGTGCACGCATCCTGCGTTTTCGCGCCCCCTGAACAGGAAGTTCCACCCATGTCGCGCCCTCTTGCCCTGCTGCTCGCCAGCGCCCTGCTAGCCCCGACCGCGCTGGCCGAATCCGCGCAAGCGCAAAGCAATGGCTGGCTCGAGGATGGCAGCTGGAGCCTGCTCAACCGCAGCGTATTCGACCAGCGCGACTACAAGCACGGTGGGCGCAACAGCGCAGCGCGCAATGCCTACAAGCCGCGCAATGAACGTAACGGCAAGGCTGAGGAGTGGGCCTATGGCCTGATGGCGACCTTGCAGTCCGGTTTCACCCAGGGGCTGCTCGGCGTCGGGGTCGACGCCCACGCCTACCTGGGCGTGCAGCTCGACAGTGGTGGTGGGCGCGCGGGCAAGGCGCGCCTGCTCGCGGTCGATAACGCTGGGCACCCCAAGCGCGATTACAGCCGTGCCGGCTCGGCACTGAAACTGCGAATGTCCGATACCGTGCTGTCCTACGGCGAGCAAAGGGTCAAGACCCCGGTGTTCAGCGCGTCCGACAGCCGCCTGCTACCCGAGACCGTCACCGGCCTGTTGCTCACCAGTAGTGAACTCGACAACCTCAAGCTGGTGGCCGGGCACTTCACCGAGGACACCGACCGCAATGCCTCCAGCCACGACCAGGGCTTCGTGGTGAACTATTCCAACGGCCGCCAGGGCAACAGCTTCGACCTGGCTGGCGTGGTGTGGGACCCGGGTGCCGCTTTCCGCGGCAGCCTGTACAGCTCACGCTATGAGGACAGCTGGAACCAGCATTACCTGGGCAGCACCTTCAGCCACGCCCTGGACGAACGCCGCAGCCTCAGCCTGGACCTCAACCTGTACCGCACCACCGACACCGGCAAGGCGCTGTCCGGGCGCATCGACAACACCACCTGGAGCCTGGTCTCGCGCTACGACCTGGGGCCGCACGGTTTCAGCCTGGGTTGGCAGCAGGTGCATGGCGATACGCCATTCGATTACGTGACGCGCGGGGCGATCTACCTGGCCAACGCAGTGCAGATGTCGGACTTCAACGCGCCCAACGAGAAATCGTGGCAGGCACGTTATGACCTGAACATGGGCGCCTATGGCGTGCCGGGGCTGAACCTGACGGCGCTGTATGTGCGCGGCTTCGATATCGATGGCACGCATGTCGACCCGGCGGGCGGTTACGCCTACCTGGGCTACGGCAAGGGTGGCAAACATTGGGAGCGCGACCTGGAAGCGCGCTATGTGGTGCAAAGTGGCAAGGCCAAAGGCACCGCGTTTTCGCTGAGGCACAACCTGCATCGAGGCAATACCGCCCAGGCGGAACTGGACGGGGACCAGATCCGCTTGGCCGTGGAATGGCCGTTGTCGGGTGCGCTCTGATCGCCCCTCAACCGAATCGAGGCTGCCAGGCAGCCCCGGTAGCGTTCAGGCAACCGAACTGCCGGCAGGCAGCAAGCCCCACTGCGCCCGCTCCTGCGCATTCATCGCCGCCACCACCTCGGCGAACGTACACTCAAGCTCCGCACTGACATTGCCAAATGCCTGGAAATTGGTCAGCAGGTAGCGCTTCACCGTCCTGGGCCAACGCCGCTCCTTGTGCGCCGCATTGATGATGCTCTTGGCGTCGTGGTAGGTCGCACCACGCCACAGGTCTATCAACCGGTTCTCGAAATCACCGAAGGTCCACAGGTCTCTGCGGTCTTCGAACTCGTCCAGCAGTTTGAGTTTGTACAGGGCCAGGTGTGGCATCGTGAGTCTCCCTTGGTGCAGTGAACAATCCGTGCACCCGGAAGGTAAGCAAGGCGGGCAGGTTTGGAAATGAACGCGTGGATCATCAACCCTGGGCCTTTGTAGGCGTTTTCCGAAGCGCAACGCAGCGACAACGGCAGACGAACGCAAAGGATGGGTCGTCGTGGCCCGGCGGACGTCGGTATAATCCCCGCTATCATTGCCCGACCAGGCCACGCCATGCCGCGCTTCCTCACGTTGCTGTTGCCCCTGCTGCTGACTGCCGCCCTCACCGCCTGCGACCAGAAGCCCTCGCGTGAACAACAGATCCTGGCCCAGCTGCCCCTGCAGGACGCCTATGCGCACAACATCGAGCGCATGGCCGTGCTGCTCGGCCGCAGGCACCCGCAGCTGTCGCAGGCGGCCATCGAGGATGTGCTACGCAAGCACCTGACCGTCGAAGACCAGCGCCAGGACCTGTTCCGGCTGTACAGCGAAAAGAACTTCAGCGATGCCGAGTTCGCCACCATCGTCGAGGCCACCCATGACCCGGCCAAGGCCCGCGCCCTGGAAGACACCGAAGCCGGCAAGCGCCTGGGCGAGAAGCTCACTGCCCTGATGCGCGAAACGGCCCGCGACGTCAACGTCCAGGCTCTGGCCGAGCAGCGCATGCAGCAGGTGGAAGACGAACTCGACGCGCTGGAAAAGGCAGGCTCGTGAATACGGTTTCCCATCGCGTGCATAACGCGTAAGGTTATTCCTATTTCGTAGATGCTTATTCCATTATTCGAGGTCAGGATTGCCAAACAGCAAGCACGGATTGCGCCTGGATCTACGCACCCTCATCCTGGTGCTTTGCGCCCTTACCGCCTTGGTCATGCTGTGCGCCAGCTATTTTGCCAGCTACCGGGTGCAGCGCCAGTTGCTGATCGACCACGCCCTGGAAGCCAACCGGGTGTATGCGACGAAGCTGGCCAGCATTACCGAGACCTTCATCAGCAATGCCCAGCAACAGCTGTCGTTCAGTGCCAGCGTGCAAGCGCGGCAGTTGGGTGATGCCCAGGCGCTGCAGGCTGAAACAGAACGTGTGCTGAGCCAGAGCATGGCCTTCAACTCCACCTTCGTGCTCGATGCCAACGGCGTGCTGCTGGCCATTTCCCCTGCGCCGCTGCGGCATCTGGTCGGCAGCCGCATGCAATCGCCTGGTGTTCAGGAAGCATTGCAGGCGCGTAGCCCGCTGGTATCGACGCCCTACATATCGGCGGCCAACAACCTGGTGGTGGCCTTGTCGCACCCGATTTTCGACAGCAACGGTCGCTACCTGGGGTACGTGGGGGGTAGCCTGTACCTGCGTGAGCGCAACATCCTCAACAGCCTGCTGGGCGAACATTTCTACAAGGACGGTTCGTACCTGTACGTGGTCGACCGCAACCGTCGCCTGCTCTATCACCCCGATGGCCAGCGGGTGGGCAAAGTGGTTGAAGGCAATATCTTGATCGACCAGCTGGCGACCCTGGGCAATGGCACCCGCCAGCTGACCAACAGCCACGGTGTGGCCATGGTTGCCGGTTTCGCCACCGTGCCCAGCGCCGGCTGGGGGGTGGTGGCGCAGCAGCCGCTGGCGCAGACCGTAGCGCCGTTGAACCGGCTGATCCTGAACGTGGTGGGTATCTCGGTACCCCTGGCCCTGGTAGGCAGCCTGCTGCTGTGGTGGTTGGCCATGATCATTGCCCGGCCACTGTGGCAACTGGCCGCCGGCGCGCGCTCGATGGACCGCGCCGGCACCGCCGAGCGCCTGCATCGGGTGTCGGCCTGGTACTTCGAGGCAGCGCAGCTCAAACGCGCACTGCTGTTCGGCCTCAACTTGCTGCATGAGCGCATCGGCCGGCTCAACCGTGACGCCCAGACCGACCCGCTGACCGGCCTGGGCAACCGCCGCAGCCTGGAGTTCAGCTTGTCACTGCTGGAGGCCGAAGGGCGGCCGTTTGCCGCCATCGTGCTGGATATCGACCATTTCAAGCGGGTCAATGACAACCATGGCCACGAAGTTGGCGACCAGGTACTGCGCCGGCTAGCGGAGTTGATGCGCCGCTGCTGCCGGGAAGGTGACCTGCTGTGCCGTACCGGCGGCGAGGAGTTTCTGATGCTGTTGCCCGGGGCCAGCCCGGACGTGGCGGCGGTAGTGGCCGAGCGGCTACGGGTGACGGTGCAGGATACCCCGGTCGAGCCAGTAGGTGCGGTGACGATTTCGCTGGGGGTGGCGCACTGGGAAGGCGAGGCTGGTGGCGAGCCAGGGTATGTGCTGAGTGCCGCCGACCGGGCGCTTTACCGGGCCAAGCAGGAGGGACGCAACCAGGTTGTCATTGCCTGACATCTTGCATTGATCAAGGTTGCAGGACAGCGCTCAGGCATCGCGCGCAAAAGCGCTACCCGACCGTTCATCCGGGTGGTAGATTCGCGCCATGAAAACCACCCGCCACATTCGCCTGCTGACTGCCTGGACGCTCTACGCCAGCGTCCTGTTCAGCCTGGCCTTGTGCGGCCTGCACCATGGCCAGATGGGCGGCCTGCGCCTGGCGGGCCTGCAAGGCAGTTTCTGTTCGCTCGACGGCGAGCACGGCATGGCCATCGACCTCGAGGGCACTGGCGGCGACCAGCACATGGCCCAGCTCGACTGCCCGGTGTGCTCCTCGTTCGGCCTGGCCGTGCCGCTCAACAGTGGCGGCTGGTCGTTCACCCCGGCCCAGGCCGTGGCCACTTCGCCCATGGTGATACGCAGCTGGGCGCAACCGCCGCCACGCCACCTGCGCCCAGCCCTCACCCCTCGCGCTCCCCCCTTCGTTTTCCCCGCAGCTGCTCTTCATTTCGCCTGACCTCAGCCGGGCGCGCCTGCCGGCGCGCCCGCGGTCAGCCATGACCTTTGCGTGGAAAACCTGCCAACATGCTTCGCCATACTTCCCTGGTGCTCTTCATGGGCACCTGCAGCCTTGCCTGGGCGGACACCGCCCCCCTGCAACTCAGCGTCACCACCATCGACGGTGACCGCGACGCCGCCAGCGGCGTGCAACTGGACGAGCCGATCCGCACCGGCTCTCGCCTCGGCCTCACCGCCCGGGAAACGCCCGCCTCGGTCAGTGTCTCGGACCGCCGCCTGATCGAGGAACGCGGCGCCCGGGACAGCCAGGAGGTGATCAACGCCATGACCGGGGTAAACGCCTCGGCCAATCCCGGCTTTGGCGGCTTCGTCGCCTACCGTGGCTTTACCCAGAACCAGGTCACCCAGTTGTACAACGGCATCAACCTCGGCTACAGCAGCGCCACCCGGCCGGTAGATGCCTGGGTGCTCGATCGCGTCGAACTGATCGGCGGGCCGTCGTCGTTCCTGCATGGTGCAGGTGCGGTGGGTGGCTCGATCAACTACCTCACCAAGCTGGCCAGCCGCGACCAGCAGACCGTTGACGGGCGGATCCGCTACGGCAGCTTCGACGACAGCGAGATAGCCTTCGGCATCAACCAGGCATTGGCCAGCAACCCCGCCGACGCCCGCCATTTCCTGCGCCTGGACTTCAGCCGCGGGCACGGCAACGGCTACGTCGACCGTAACGAACGGCACACCGACAGCCTGGCATTGTCGCTGCTCAGCGACCTCGCGCCCAACCTCACCCACACCCTGGCCCTGGAGTACCAGGAAGATCGCGAAGACAGCCCTTACTGGGGCTCGCCGATCCTGCCCGGGCGCAGCACGATGAAAATCGACAACAGCCGCCGCTTCGAGAACTACAACGTCGGCGATGGTCGCTATGAGCAGCGGGTACGCTGGCTGCGTTCGATCCTCGATTACCAGCTCAGCGACAGCACCAGCGTGCACAACACGCTGTACCACTACAACGCCCAGCGCGACTACCGCAACCTCGAACGCTACCGCTACACCGACGATGGCAAGGTCCGGCGCAGCAGCCCCTACCTGCAACGCCACGACCATAACCTGTTGGGCAACCGCATCGAGCTGCGCCACGACAACCAGCTGTTCGGCCTGACCAGCCAGTGGTCGCTGGGGCTCGAATACTCAACCATGCGCCAGACGCTGTACCCCACCTCAAGCAGCTGGAGCGACGTGGTCGATGCCGAGCACTTCGCCCCCGGCAGCTTCGATGACATCCCCGGGGTCAACGCCGGCCTGACCAAGCAGCGCCGCCACCAGGTCAGCAACCGCGCCGTGTTTGCCGAAAACCGCCTGCAACTCACCGAGCGCCTGGCCCTGCTGAGCGCATTGCGCTACGACTACCTGGCCATGCAGGTGACCAACTACGGCCCGGTAACGCCAACCTCGCCAGCCTACTTCGAACGGCGCTGGGAGCCGCTGTCAGGGCGTGTCGGCCTGACCTACGCACTGACCCCCTCTGCCAGCGTGTATGCGCAGTACAGCACTTCCGCCGACTTGCCGGCCGGTTCGCTGGCGGCAGCGACTTACTCCAACGTTGGCCTGTTCGACCTGTCCAAGGGAGAGCAGTGGGAAGTAGGCAGCAAGTTCGACTTCCTCGACGGGCGCGGCGCGGCCACGCTGGCGCTGTACCAGATCGTGCGCAAGGACTTTGCCGTGCGGGATGCCAACGACGCCAACCTTACGGTCCAGGCCGGCCAGCAGACTTCGCGGGGCATTGAGTTGTCCGGGCGCCTGCAGGTCACCCCCAAGTTGCTGGCCGAAGCCAACTACGCCTACGTCGATGCCCAGTACGATGAATTCAACGAGGCGGTCAACGGCGTATCGGTGTCGCGCAAGGGCAATGCACCGGTGAACGTGCCGGCCAGCGTCGCCAACCTGTGGCTGACCTACAGCCTTTCACCGGGATGGTCGGTGGGCGCGGACGGGCGTTACGTGGGCTCGGTGTATGCCGACAATGCCAACAGCCTGAAGGCCCCGGCCTACACCCTGTTCGGCGCATTCGCCCGTTACCGGCTGGATGCAACCACCAGCCTGACCGGGCGGGTACGCAACCTGACCGATGAGGTCTATGCCAAGCAGGCCTACAACAGCCAGTACTACATGGGGCCACCACGTACCTTCGAGCTGGCGCTGGACCTGCGTTTCTGATGTGCAAGGCGGTGTCGGCCTGGCGCCGATACCGCCGAACCAGACATTTCCTACACACAACCGCACAGAATCCCAGACCGTCCTGACGGATAATGCAGGCCTTCATCCACGCGGCAAGACGCTCGCTCCTGCCTCATCAAGGAAGTCCCTGTGTTCAGAACGCTGTTTCCCGTACTTGTGGCCGCCACACTCATCGCGTTGCCAGGTTGCCAGCACCAGCGCGCCTCCGAGGCGGAAAAACAGGCTCGCCGGGCGTTCGTCAGCGACATGCAGCAAGCGTTGAGGCTGGGCATCGCCACCGCTGATACGGGCCCGCAAATCGGCGTGGTCATGCTGGAGGTCGAACTCGACTCATCCTCTGCACCGGTCAGTTGCAAAGCCAGCAGGGCGCCGCTGCGGTACGAAAACCAACTGCCTGCCGTACTGGTCCGCACCGACTTCAAGTCACTGGCCGGCGTGGTGGAGGCGCAATGCTGGAACACCATCTATCCCGTGGTGCCCCAGGCGCTGCGCAAGGACAACGGTACGGCGCAAATCCGTGCGCCGCTGTTGGTGGTACTGCCGGCGTCCGCCCAAGCGCCTGGCACCGCACGGCGCCGGAGCAACGCGCAGCGTGATTTCTTCTGGCAGCAGCTGTTCGGCAACCTGCCGGTCGACAGCATTGGCCGGGCCTCGGTGTATTACCAGGCGAATGCCCAGGGCAAGGTGCAAGGCTGCCTGGTGCAGATCTACCCTCACCCGCTACGGCCGGACGATTTCCGCCTCGATGGCAAACTGCAGGCCCGCCTGAACAACCGTTGCATGACACTGGACCTGGCCAACCTGCCGGGCTTCAAGGCCGAAGATGATGGCTTGGCCAAGGGCTACAGCGAGATGGAATATGCCCCCTGGAAAGTCGGCGTGCGATGAAACGCAGCTAGGCCGACGCCACTGCCCCGATGAAGTTGGCCAGCTCCGCTGTTTGCGGCGCGGCGAACACCTCACGCGGGTTGCCCATTTCATGCACCTTGCCCTGGTGCATGAACACCAGCTTGTCGCCCACTTCACGGGCGAAGCGCATCTCATGGGTGACCATGACCAGGGTCATGCCTTCGCTGGCCAGTTGGCGCACCACCCCGAGCACTTCATTGACCAGCTCGGGGTCGAGCGCCGAGGTGATCTCGTCGCACAGCAACACTTTCGGTGACATGGCCAGGGCGCGGGCGATCGCCACGCGCTGTTGCTGGCCACCGGAGAGCCGGTCGGGGTAGGCATCGAACTTCTCCGCCAGCCCCACCCGCGCCAGCATCTGCTCGGCCAGGCGGCGCGCTTCGGCGCGGCTGGCCTTCTTCACCACCTGCGGCGCCAGCATCACGTTCTCGCCCACGCTCAGGTGTGGGAACAGGTTGAACTGCTGGAACACCATGCCCACCTTCTGGCGCAAGGCGCGCAGGTCGGCGCGGCTGGCGTCGAGGTATTCCCCGTCCACCTCGATCACCCCGTCGCTGATCGACTCCAGGCCATTGAGGGTACGCAGCAGGGTACTCTTGCCCGAGCCGCTGCGGCCGATGATGGCCACCACCTCACCCTCTTCGATGCTGAGGTCGACGCCCTTGAGCACGTGGTTATCGCCGTAGTACTTGTGCAACGCAGACACTCTAAGCAGGGGCATGCAGCCTCCTTTCCAGGTAACGGGCGCTCAACGAGAGCGGATAGCAGAGAATGAAATAGCCCAGCGCGACCAGGCCGTAGACCATGAACGGTTCGAATGTGGCATTGGCCAGCATGCCGCCGGTCTTGGTCAGCTCGGTGAAACCGATGATCGAAGTGACTGCCGTGCCCTTGACCACCTGCACCGAAAAGCCCACGGTCGGCGCCACGGCGATACGCAACGCCTGCGGCAGGATGACGTGGCGCAGCTGCTCCAGCCGGCTCAGCGCCAGGCTGCCGGAAGCCTCCCACTGGCCACGCGGGATCGCATCGACGCAACCGCGCCAGATTTCGGCGAGAAAGGCACTGGTGAACAGCGTCAGGGCAATGGCCGCAGCCATCCATGCCGACACATCCAGGCCGAACAGGGCGATCCCGAAAAACACCATGAACAGCTGCATCAACAGCGGCGTGCCCTGGAACAGCTCGATATAGCCGCGCGCCAGGCCGCGCCACAGCCGCTGCCCGGACAGCCGTGCGACCAGCACCAGCAAGCCGGCAGCACCACCGCAGAGGAACGCCACCAGCGACAGCAGCAAGGTCCATTGCAGGCCGATCAGCAGGTTGCGCAGAATGTCCCAGAAGGTGAAATCCATCAGCGTCTCCCCATCAGCAGGCGCTGCCCCAGCCACGCCAGCAACTGGCGCAGGAGGATGGCCATGAGCAGGTACAGCGCGGTGGTCAGCAAGTAGGTCTCGAACGCGCGGAAGTTGCGCGACTGGATGAAGTTGGCGGCGAATGACAGCTCTTCGGTGGCAATCTGCGAACACACCGCCGAACCCAGCATGACGATCACGATCTGGCTCGACAGCGCCGGCCAGACCTTGGCCAGCGCGGGTTGCAGCACCACGTGGCGGAACGCTTCGAAGCGGCTCATGGCCAATGCCGCAGCCGCTTCCAGCTGGCCCTTGGGAATGGCCTGGATGCCGGCACGGATGATTTCGGTGGAATAGGCGCCCAGGTTGATCACCATGGCCAGCACCGCCGCCTGCCACTCGGTCAGGCGCAGGCCCAGCGCCGGCAAGCCGAAGAAGATGAAGAACAGCTGGACGATGAACGGCGTGTTGCGGATCAACTCCACATACAGGCCGAACAACGCATCGAAAGGCCGCACGCGCCAGGCACGTACACCGGCGCCCAGCACGCCGATGGCCACCCCCAGCAGGGTGCCAACCGCCGTCAGCTGCAGGGTGAACCCGGCGCCCTTGAGCAACAGGTCGGCCTGGCCCAGCACGGGGGCAAAGTCGAATTCATAGGCCATGTCGACAGGCTCCAGGCAACACTCAGAGGTCCGCCGGCAGCGGCTGCTTCAGCCATTTTTCGGCATTGCGGTTCAGGCTGCCGTCCGCCTTGGCGGCGTCCAGCGTGGCGTTGACCTTTTCCAGCAGCGCCGGCTCATTCTTGGCCAAGCCCACGTAGACCGGCGAGTCCTTGAGCTTGACCTTGACCACCGGCACCTTGGCCGGGTTCTTCTCGGCGATGGCCGCCATCACCACACTGCCACTGGCGATCAGTTCGACCTGGCCGGAGAGGTAGGCGGCGATGGTCGAGTTGTTGTCTTCGAAGCGCTTGATCACCGCGCCCTTGGGCGCCACGGCACTGAGTTCCATGTCCTCGATCGAGCCGCGGGTGACGCTGATGGTCTTGCCGGCGACCGCGTCGATGCCGGCGATGTCCACGTCGGCCGGGCCGAACACTGCCAGGTAGAACGGCGCATAGGGGCGCGAGAAGTCGATTACCGCGGCACGCTCGGGGTTCTTGCCCAGGCTCGAGATCACCAGGTCGACCTTGCCGGTGGTGAGGAACGGGATGCGGTTGGTGCTGTTCACCGGGGTCAGGGCCAGCTTTACGCCCAGTTTGTCGGCCAGCAGCTGCGCAGTATCGATGTCCAGGCCACGGGGCTTGAGGTCGGGGCCGACCGAGCCGAACGGTGGGAAGTCCTGCGGCACCGCCACCTTGAGTACGCCACGGGCGCTGATGTCGGCCAGCGCATCGGCCTGGGCGGTTGGCAGTGCCAGGGTGCCGCTGCAGAACAGGCTGGCCAGGAACAGGGTGCGGAATGTCTTCATCGAACGGCCTCGCAGAGATCAACGGAAGGAAGGTGCCGGCTGGGCAGTGCACAGGGCATGCCAGAGAAGGCCCCCCCTGCACGAACGTGGTGAAGGGCGGCATTGCACGGTCTTACTGGTCTGAACAGTCAGCCGGCGCCGATGGACGGCCACACGCCTACGCCCCGCTTTTGTGCAGCCCCGCTGCAGCTTGCGCCAGCGCGGCGCAACGCTTGCCAGCACCGGGCAATAGCCGTAAAAAGCCAAGGTCATCGCCTCCGACCGGTCTGAACAGCATGCTCGATACACTCCCCCGCGCCGTCCCCGAACAGGCCCTGCAAGGCATCCGCAAGTTGATCGATGAAGGTGCCTATCAGCCCGGCGATGCCCTGCCCTCGCAGCGCGACCTGGCCGAGCAGTTGGGGGTCAGCCGGGCGTCGTTGCGCGAGGCCCTGTCATCGCTCAGCGCCCTGGGCCTGGTCAGCGTGCAACCGGGCAAGGGTGTGTTCGTCCAGGTGCCGCCGCCCGCGGCGTTCGCCTGGCCCTATGCCGAACAGGTGTCGGCCAGCGACACCTTCCAGCTGCGCTATGCCCTGGAAGGGTTTGCCGCCGGTCAGGCGGCACTGGCGCTGACGGCAGACGACATCGACCGCCTTGAGGAAAATGTCGAGGCGATGCGCCAGGAGCTTCGTGCCGGCCGCTTCGAAGCCGCCGCCCAGCTGGACTTCGCTTTCCACCAGTTGCTGCTGCAAGCCTGTGGCAACCACGCCATGCTGCAGGTGATCACTGCCAGCCAGGACATCTTCCTGGAAAGCCAGAAGCTGCCGTTCATTCGCCCGGAGCGGGCCATGGAGACTTGGCAGGAACACCGCAAGATTCTTCGCGCCCTGTGCCGTCGTTCACAGGCTGCGGCGCACAAGGCAATGCACGAGCACATTCGCAATGCCGCTTCACGCACCGGCGTGGTGTTTGCGGTGTAGCGCCTGCCCGAAGCGGTCGAAACAGGCATCCCAAGGTCGCCCTGAACGAAGCACGCCGCTGCCCGACTCGGTCTACTGGCGCTGATAACAACGATGGCGCGCTGAAGCGCGCCACCTTCTTCCAGGCTGCCTATGGAAACCGGAGAGCTTCCGTATGTCTGCATCGCATGAGGTATCCCCCGCCACCCTGCGCCGGGTGATCGCCGCCTCGGCCATTGGCAATTTCGTCGAGTGGTTCGACTTCGCCGTCTATGGCTTTCTCGCTACCCTGATCGCCAGTCAGTTCTTCGCCAGCACAGACGCCAGCGTGGCCTTGCTGAAAACCTTCGCCGTGTTCGCCGTGGCCTTTGCCCTGCGCCCGCTGGGCGGCATCGTGTTCGGCGCGCTGGGTGACCGCCTGGGACGCAAACGCATCCTGTCGCTGACCATTCTGCTGATGGCCGGCTCGACGACCCTGATTGGCCTGCTGCCGACCTATGCCAGCATCGGCCTGGCGGCCCCCGCGCTGCTGACCCTGGCGCGCTGCCTGCAGGGCTTTTCTGCCGGTGGCGAGTATGCCGGGGCGTGTGCCTACCTGATGGAGCATGCACCCCACGACAAGCGTGCCTTCTATGGCAGCTTCGTGCCGGTCTCGACCTTTTCCGCCTTTGCCTGCGCGGCGGTGATTGCCTATGGCCTGGAGGCCAGCCTGTCGGCCGAAGCCATGAATGCCTGGGGCTGGCGCATCCCGTTCCTCATCGCTGCACCGCTGGGGCTGGTTGGCCTGTACCTGCGCTGGCGCATGGAAGAAACCCCGGCGTTCCGCGAAGCCCTCGCCGAAGGCAAGGCGCATGAGCATTCGCCGCTCAAGGAAACCCTGCGCCACCATGGCCGGGCGATCCGCAACCTGGGCGCGTTCATCTCGCTCACCGCGCTGTCGTTCTACATGTTCACCACCTACTTTGCCACTTACCTGCAGCTGGTCGGCAACCTGACCCGGGCGCAGGCGCTGCTGGTAACCACGGTGGCCTTGCTGTTCGCCGCTGTTGGCTGCCCGCTGGCCGGGGCGTTCTCGGACCGCGTCGGGCGGCGCAGGACCATCGGTTTCACCTGCCTGTGGGTGATGCTGTGCGTGTTCCCGGCCTACTGGCTGGCCAGCTCCGGTTCGATAGCTGGCGCGCTGCTGGGGGTGATCCTGCTGGCGGTCGGGGCGTTGTGCAGTGGCGTGGTGACTGCGGCGTTGCTCTCGGAAAGCTTCCCTACCCGTACCCGCTATACCGCTTCGGCGATTACCTACAACGTGGCCTACACGCTGTTTGGCGGTACCGCGCCGCTGGTGGCGACCTGGCTGATCGGGCAGACCGGCAGCAGCCTGGCCCCCGCGTTCTACCTGGTGGTGATCGCGCTGGTGGCGTTGCTGGGCGGGTTGGCGTTGCCGGAGACTTCCCGGATTTCCTTGCATGATGAGGTGGAAGGCGACGGTGTGCGGGTTGCGGCTCGTCGTACAGTCTGAGCATTCGCGGCCGCGAAGCGGCCCCGGCAATCTCAACCTTCCTGCCCCTCCTCGCGCCGATACGCCCACTGGTACAACGCCGGCAACACCAGCAAGGTCAGTGCGGTGGAGGACAGGATCCCGCCAATCACCACCGTCGCCAACGGTCGCTGCACCTCCGCCCCGGTCCCGCTGGCCAAGGCCATCGGGATGAACCCCAGCGACGCCACCAGTGCCGTCATCAGCACCGGCCGCAAGCGCGTCAGCGCGCCCTCCTCGACCGCCGCGCGCAGCGTGCGCCCTTGCTCGCGCAGGCCGCGGATGAAGGCAATCATCACCAGCCCGTTGAGCACCGCCACCCCCGACAAGGCAATGAAGCCCACGCCGGCGGAAATCGACAGCGGAATGTCCCGCAACCACAGCGCCAGCACCCCACCAGTGAGGGCAAACGGAATGCCGGTGAATACCAGCAGGCCATCCCTGAGGTTGTTGAACATCATCAACAACAAGGCCATGACCAGCAGCAAAGCCACCGGCACCACCACCTGCAAGCGCGCAGCCGCCGATTGCAGTTGCTCGAACTGGCCGCCCCAGCGGGTCCAGTAACCCGGCGGAACCTGCACCTGCGCGAGCAGCGTCTGTTCAGCCTCCTTGACGAACGAGCCCAGATCGCGGCCACGCACATTGGCACTGACCACCACCACCCGCTTGCCATCCTCGCGGCTGACCTGGTTCGGCCCCAGTTGCAGGTTCAATGCGGCCACCTGCGACAACGGGATGAAGCCGATCTGCCCAGTGCCCGTCGCCGCACTGGCAGGTACCGGAATCAACAGGCTGCCCAGCCCGTCGACATCCGTACGCAAGGGTTCCGACAGGCGCACCACCATGTCGAAACGGCGGTCGCCTTCATACAGCGTACCGGCCGTGCGCCCCCCTACGGCTATGGCGATGGCATCCTGCACGTCACCGACATTCAAGCCATGCCGCGCCGCCTTGTCGCGGTCAATGTCGATGGTCAGCACCGGCAGGCCGGTGGTCTGCTCGACCTTTACCTCGGACGCGCCCGGCACACCCTGCAGGCTGCTGGCGATCTGCGCGGCGGTGCGGTTGAGCACGTCCATGTCATCGCCGTACAGCTTCACCGCCACATCGCTGCGCACTCCGGATATCAGCTCGTTGAAACGCAACTGGATCGGCTGCGACAGCTCATGGTTGCTGCCCGGCACGCTGGCCGCGGCACGCTGTACCTCGGCAATCAGTGCCTCTCGCGGCTTGCCCGGGTCCGCCCATTGCTCGCGCGGGCGCAACATCACATAGGCATCGGAGATGTTCGGCGGCATCGGGTCGGCGGCGATCTCGGCGGTGCCGGTGCGGGCGAACACCCGCTGCACTTCCGGCACCTGGGCAATGATCGCCTGCTCCAGGCGCTGCTGCATGTCCACCGACTGCGACAGGCTGGTGCCCGGCACACGCAGGGCCTGCAGGGCGAAATCGCCCTCGCTGAGGCTGGGGATGAACTCGCTGCCCATGCGGCTGGCCAGCAGCCCGGACAGCAGCACCAGGCTGGCGGCAGCGGCAAACGCCAGCCGGCGCCGGCCCAGTACCCAGGCCAGCAGCGGCGCATAGCGCTGGCGCGCCGTGCGCATCAGCAAGCCTTCTTCTTCCTTGACCTTGCCGCTGACGAACAGGGCAATGGCCGCCGGTACGAAGGTAACCGAGAGGAGCATCGCACCGAGCAAGGCCATGACCACGGTAAAGGCCATGGGGTGGAACATCTTGCCCTCCACCCCTGTCAAGGCAAAGATCGGCAGGTACACCACCATGATGATCAGTTGCCCATAGATCAGCGGTCGGCGTGCCTCACGTGCCGCGGCAAACACCTCATGGAAGCGCTCGGCACGCGTCAGCATGCGGCCATGCCGCTGCTGGGCATGGGCCAGGCGGCGGATGGCGTTTTCCACGATCACCACCGCGCCGTCGACGATGATGCCGAAATCCAGCGCACCAAGACTCATCAGGTTGGCACTGACCTGGTTGGCGAACATACCGGTGAAGGTGAACAGCATCGACAGCGGGATGACCATGGCCGTGATCAGCGCCGCGCGGATATTGCCGAGGAACAGGAACAGCACGGCGATGACCAGAATGGCGCCTTCGACCAGGTTCTTCTTCACCGTGGCGATGGCTTTCTCGACCAGATTGGTGCGATCGTAGACCGTCACGGCAACCACGCCCTTGGGCAGGTTGCGGTTGATTTCCAGCAACTTGGCAGCGACCGCCTGGGCCACCGTACGGCTGTTCTCGCCAATCAGCATGAACACGGTGCCCAGCACCACTTCCCGGCCGTTTTCGGTGGCCGCACCCGAGCGCAACTCTTCCCCCAGGCTCACCTGGGCGACATGGCTGACCCGGATCGGCGTGCCGTCGACGCTGGAGATGACAATATTGGCAATGTCTTCGGCCGACGCCAGCTGGCCCGGCGCGCGAATCAGCCATTGCTCGCCGTTGCGCTCGATATACCCGGCGCCAACGTTGGCGTTGTTGCGTTCCAGCGCCGCCACCAGGTCGTTGAGGGTGAGCTTGTACGCCGCCAGGCGCTTGGGCTCCGGTGCGATCAGGTATTGCTTGGCATGGCCACCGATGCTGTTCACCTCGGCCACCCCCGGCACATTGCGCAACTGCGGCTTGATGATCCAGTCCTGGATCACCCGCAGGTCGGTGAGGGTGTAGGGCGTGCCGTCCTCCTTGAGGGCGCCCGGCTCGGCCTCCACTGTCCACAGGAAGATTTCACCCAGCCCCGTGGAAATCGGCCCCATGCCCGCTTCGATGCCGTCGGGCAGCTGTTCGCGGGCTACCTGCAGGCGCTCATTGACCAGTTGCCGGGCGAAGAACAGGTCGGTGCCGTCGTCGAAAATGACCGTGACCTGGGACAGGCCCGAGCGCGACAGCGAGCGGGTCTGCTTGAGCCCGGGCAGGCCGGCCATGGCGGTCTCGATGGCAAAGGTGATGCGCTGCTCGGTCTCCAGCGGCGAGTAACCGGGCGCGGCGGTGTTGACCTGCACCTGGACGTTGGTGATGTCCGGTACAGCATCGATCGGCAGCTTCTGGTAGCTGTGGATACCCACCGCGGCCATCAGCACCACGGTCAGCAGCACCACCAGGCGCTGCTCGATGGCGAATTGAATCAGGCGTTCGAACATGCAGGGGTCCCCAGGATCAATGGCTGTGTTCGGCCGAGCCTTTGCCCAGCTCGGACTTCAGGACAAAACTGCCAGCGGCGGCCACCTGGGTTCCGGCGGCCAGGCCGTCGGTGATTTCCACCTGGCCAGCGTCGCGCCGGCCGGTCTGCACCGGGCGGGCCTCGAAACCTTCCTCGGTACGGGCAAACACCACGGTCTGCCCTTGCCAGGTTTGCAGAGCGCTTTGCGGTACCACCACGGCGGCGGTGAAACGTTCGATGCTGACCGCGACATTGACGAACAGCCCGGGGCGCCATGCGCCATTGGGGTTGGCCAGGGTGGCGCGCACGGTGGCGGCGCGGTTCTGCTCGCCGAGCAGGCTGCCGACGTAGTTCACCCGGCCCTCGACCTGGGCCTCCAGATCCGCCGCGCTGACCGTGACATGACGGCCGGTGACTACCTTGCCCAAGTCGCGCGGGGCCACGGCGAAGGTAGCCCAGACCCGGTTCAGGTCGGACAGGGTGAAGGCATTGCTGGTCTCATCGACCACCTCGCCCACGGACAGGTGCTTTTCCACCACCACCGCATCGAACGGTGCGCGCAATTCATAGCGGTTGCCGGCACCGGCCGGGCCCACGGCGGCAACCTTCTGCCGGGCATTGGCCAGGGCGATCTCGGCCTCCTGCAGCGCCTGGCGGGCTTGCAGGTAGTCCTGCTCGGCGCTGATGCGTGCCTGCCACAGCTGCTGCTCGCGCTGGAACGTCAGGCGCGCCAGTTCCAGGCGGCGCTGGGCCGCCTGCTGCTCGCTGCGCAGGTCGGAAATCTGCTGGCTGGCAATCACCGCCAGCACCTGGCCACGCTTGACCGCCTGGCCCAGCTCGGCTTGTACCGCCTCCACCACGCCTGGCACGCGTGGCACAACGTGCGCGGTACGGTCTTCGTCGAAGCGGATCTCACCCGGAAAACTGATGGTGCTGCCCAGTTCACCAGGGCCGGCGGTGGCCAGTTGTACCCCGGCAGCTTCGAACTGGGCAGGGGTAAGGTGCAGCGTGCCCGCTTCTTCGTCGTGGCTTTCACTGGCCGCCGCTTTGGCATGGCCGTGGCTGTCTTCGCCCTGCTCATCGTGCACGGTTGGCGCGCTGGAGGCCTTGCCGAGGGTGCCGGTCCAGGCCAGGCCAGCAAGGCCGAAAACGGCAACCGCCGCGACCCCAAGGGCGATCTTGCGTGGGTTAGTCATGGTTGCTCCTGCTGTGCGGAAATTTGCTGAAGTCATCGAGGTCGCCATAGATGCGTTCGACCTGCGCCCGCGCGTCGCTCGCCAAGGCCAGCGCTTCGAGGTACAGCCCACGTGCGTCGATCAGCGTGCGCTGGGCATCGAGTACATCGAGAAAGGCGAACTTGCCCATTTCGAAACCGCGGGTGGCCGTGTCCACCGCCTGCTGCGCAGCAGGCAGGATGATGCGGTCATAGGCCTGCACGTCCTGCATGGCCGTCGCCCACTGGCTGACAGCGTTGCGCGTTTCACTGCGCAGGCGCAGCGCCACGGCATTGCGCAGGTCCCGCGCCTGGTCGGCCCGGCGGGCTGCAGCCAGCACGTTGCCCTGGTTGCGGTCGAACAGCGGCAACGGCATCGACAGGCCGACCACGTTGACCCGCTCGCGGTCTTCGCGGCTGTATTGGCTACCAACGCTGACGGTGAGGTTGGGAATACGCTGGGCCCTTTCCGCGCCGAGGGACGCGTCGCCGCGCTCGACCTGGGCCGCAGCCAGGCGCCACTCGACGGTTTGCTCGACCTGGTCGAGCAACGCATCAGCGCTGGGCGCAGCACCGGGCGACAGGTTGGCCGCCTGCAACTGCCCGAAGCTTGCCTGCGGGCTGCCAGTCAAGCGTGCCAGGGCCTGGTTGGCCACGCTGCGCTGGGTTTGCGCGCGGCGCACTGCAGCCACGGCCTGAGCCAGCTGCACCTGGGCGCGGGTGGCTTCCAGCGGTGACGACTGGCCGGCAGCTACCCGCCCCTGCGCCACTCGCAAGCCACGCTCGGTCAACGCCTGCGATTGCTGCGCCAGGGCCACGGCAGTTTGCGCGCGCAAGGCGGCGTGGAAAGCCTGCACCACGTCGGCGCGCAGGCCGTTGCGCTGGCGCTCGAGGTCCAGCTGGGCGATGGCCTGGCCGGCACTGGCCACGGCAATGCGTGCGCCGCGTTTGCCGCCCAGTTCCAATGGCTGGCTGAGGGTCACTGTGGTGGTGCTGGTGTCGCGGCGGGTGTCCTCCCGTTCCCAGGCCAGCTCCGGGTTGGGAATCAGCCCGGCCTGGCGCCGTTCGCCGTCGGCGATGCCGATTTGCTGGCCGGCCGCAGTCAGCTCCGGGTTATTCGCAAAGGCGGCGGCCAGCGCCTGGGGCAGGCTCAGGCTCGGGCCGGCCTGGGCGCTGGCGGCGCCCGCCAGCAACAGGCAGAGCAAGGCGATCTTGCGGGGGATGGGCACGAAACAGCTCCTCGTCGGCAAACGTTGGCGAGGCACTGTAGAAAGCACTGCTTATCGGCGCGGTGGCAGCAGAATGACAATTCTGTAATGCGTACGCTTCTCGGTAATCGTGGTTCGATAATCGCCCACTTTCCCGGGGGCACGCTTCCGCTCGATTGACTAAACTAACCAGGCGGTACAAAACTGGATGCATCCAACAACAACAAAGCGATGCTCGTCATGAAGCCTCTCATTCTCGTGCTCAACGGCCCCAACCTGAACATGCTGGGTACCCGTGAACCTGCCCAGTATGGCTACGAAACCCTCGCCGACCTGGCCCAGGGTTGTGCCGATACCGCCCATGCCCATGGCCTGGAAATCGAATTCCGGCAAACCAATCACGAAGGCGAACTGATCGACTGGATCCACGCCGCCCGCGGCCGCTGCGCCGGCATCGTGATCAACCCCGGTGCCTGGACCCACACCTCGGTGGCCATCCGCGATGCCCTGGTGGCGGCCGAACTGCCGGTGATCGAAGTGCATCTGTCCAACGTGCACAAGCGCGAGCCCTTCCGCCACCTGTCCTTCGTATCCGCCGTTGCCGTCGGCGTGATCTGCGGCCTGGGCAGCCACGGCTACCGCATGGCCCTCAGCCACTTCGCCGAAATGCTGCAGGAGCGCGGCGCATGAGCCAGCCAGCCATCCTCGCCGGCCTGATCGGCCGCGGTATCCAGCTATCGCGCACCCCAGCCCTGCACGAACACGAAGGCGATGCCCAGGCCCTGCGCTACCTGTACCGGCTGATCGATGCCGACCAATTGCAACTGGACGACAGTGCCCTGCCCGGCCTGCTCGACGCCGCGCAGTACACCGGCTTTACCGGGCTCAACATCACCTACCCGTTCAAACAGGCAATCCTGCCATTGCTCGACGAGCTGTCGGAGGAAGCCCGCGGCATCGGCGCGGTGAACACCGTGGTGCTCAAGGACGGCAAGCGGGTCGGCCACAATACCGACTGCCTGGGCTTTGCCGAAGGCTTGCGCCGTGGCCTGCCCGACGTGGCCCGGCGCCAGGTGGTGCAGATGGGTGCCGGTGGCGCCGGCTCGGCTGTGGCGCATGCCCTGCTGGGGGAAGGGGTCGAGCGGCTGGTGCTGTTCGAAGTGGACGCGGCGCGTGCGCAGGCCTTGGTGGACAACCTGAATACGCATTTCGGCAGCGGACGTGCCGTGGTCGGCAGCGACCTGGCCGTGGCGCTGGCCGAAGCGGACGGGCTGGTCAATACCACCCCGGTGGGCATGGCCAAGCTGCCTGGCACACCACTGCCAGTGGCGCTGCTGCACGCGCGCTTGTGGGTAGCCGAGATTATCTACTTCCCGCTGGAAACCGAACTGCTGCGCGCCGCCCGGGCACTGGGCTGCCGCACGCTGGATGGCAGCAACATGGCGGTGTTCCAGGCGGTGAAGGCATTCGAACTGTTCAGCGGGCGCCAGGCTGATGCGGCACGGATGCAGGCGCATTTTGCCAGCTTTGGCGGATGATGCGGCGCAAGCTGCTTCGCCGCTGACCCGCCCTCACAGGCACTGCTTACCTCCTGTGGGAGCGGGCTCACTGCAAACAGGCCGGCACAGGCCAATCATCCCTGCTCATCCAGCAATGCCTGTATCACCTGCTCCTGCCCGGCGTAATCGCCCTCGCCAAAATGCACATGGCGCACCTGGCCCTTGCGGTCGACGAAATAGTGCGCCGGCCAGAACTGGTTGCCCCAGGCGTTCCACACCTGGTAGTCGTTGTCGACGGCCACCGGGTACGCAATGCCCAGCCTGGCCACCTTGTCACGCAAGGTGCCGACATCGTGCTCGTAGTCGTACTCCGGTGTGTGCACGCCGACCACTACCAGGCCCTGGTCGGCATAGCGCCGTGCCCACTCGTTCACATGCAGCAGGCTGCGCTGGCAGTTGATGCAGTCCCAGGTCCAGAAATCCACCAGCACCACCTTGCCCTTCAGTGCCGGGGCATCCAGCGGCGCCGAATTGAGCCACTGGCTGGCGCCCGACAGCGACGGCATCGCACCGTAGCTGTCGCGGGCCAGCAGGTGCCCAGCCAGGCCCAGGCCGACCACGGCCAGGGCAATACCGCCCACCTTCAGCATCAGGCGGCGATCAATTTTCATGGCAACCGCCAGTGGCGTAGCTGCGGTACTGCACGCTTTGCTGCTGGCCCTTGGAGTCGAGGTAGTCCATGCGGGTGTTCACCAGCCCGCAGGCGTTGCTCTGGTCATCCTGCACCGATAACACTTTCTGCACATCCAGGTGGTCGCCGTAGCGGTACTGCATTACCGCAGCGTCGTCCATCGCTGCGCTGGCAGCGTGGGCGGCCAGGGTGCCGAAGCTGAGCACGGCGAACAGGCTGGCGCTGGCGAAGGTCTTGAAGTTCATGGCATCTCTCCTGTGTGACACTTTGGGGTGGGGAGGCGTGCTCCCCGGTCGAGAGCCATTTCAGCGCTGCCAGGTATCCCGCATGTGTCGCCCAGCGGCGTGATCTGCTTCCTCCTGTATCAGCCGCCGAGCCAGATACACTGCAATACAAACCCCAGCAGGCAAGCGCGCAGGCGCTCGGTACACTGCGCCCACACCCTCCGCACAGGAACGCAGCATGGAACATGTCGATCACATCCTGATCGTCGACGACGACCGCGAAATCCGCGAACTGGTCGGCAATTACCTGAAGAAGAACGGCCTGCGCACCAGCATCGTCGCCGACGGCCGGCAGATGCGCGCCTTTCTCGAAGCCAACAGTGTCGACCTGATCGTGCTCGACATCATGATGCCCGGCGACGACGGCCTGTTGCTGTGCCGCGAGCTGCGCGCCGGCAAGCATCGCAACACCCCGGTGCTGATGCTGACCGCCCGTAACGACGAGACCGACCGCATCATCGGCCTGGAAATGGGTGCCGACGACTACCTGACCAAGCCGTTCTCGGCTCGCGAACTGCTCGCACGCATCAATGCCGTGCTGCGCCGCACCCGCATGCTGCCGCCCAACCTGACCATCAGCGAAAGCAGCCGGCTGCTCGGCTTCGGCCAATGGCGCCTGGACACCACCGCGCGCCACCTGCTCGACCGCGAAGGCACCCTGGTGGCCCTGAGCGGCGCCGAATACCGCCTGCTACGGGTGTTTCTCGACCACCCGCAGCGGGTGCTCAGCCGTGAGCAGTTGCTCAACCTGACCCAGGGCCGCGAGGCCGACATCTTCGACCGCTCCATCGACCTGCTGGTCAGCCGCCTGCGCCAGCGCCTGGGTGACGACGCGCGCGAACCCAGCTGCATCAAGACCGTGCGCAGCGAGGGCTACGTGTTCTCGTTGCCGGTGCAACTGCTCGAGTCGCCGTCATGAAGTGGCCACGCACCCTTGCCTCGCGCCTGGCACTGATCTTCTTCACCGGCCTGGTCCTGGCCTATGGCCTGTCATTCGGCCTGCAGGCCTACGAGCGCTACATCAGCAGCCGCTCGATGATGCTCAGCACCCTGGAACAGGACGTGGCCACCTCGGTCGCCATCCTCGACCGCCTGCCCGCAGCTGAACGCGCCGCCTGGTTGCCGCGCCTGGAGCGGCGCACCTACCGCTACCGGCTGGACCAGGGCCTGGCAGGCGAGGCAATGCCCAGCAGCGACCCACCCATGGCCGCCGATTCGATCGTCAAGGCAATCGGCAGCGACTACCACCTGACCTTCCAGGAAATCCCCGGCCCGATCGCGCACTTCCAGGCCCACCTGCGCCTGGCCGACGGCGCGCCGCTGACCATCGACGTGACCCCGGCGCCGGTCCCGGTGGCCCGCTGGCTGCCGGTGGTGCTGCTGATCCAGTTGGCCGTGCTGTTGCTGTGCACCTGGCTGGCCGTGCGCCTGGCGATCAGCCCGCTGACGCGCCTGGCCCGCGCGGTGGACAACCTCGACCCGGACAAGCCCGGCGTGCAGCTGGATGAAAGCGGCCCGCGCGAAGTGCGCTACGCCGCAGTGGCATTCAACGCCCTGCAGGCGCGTATCGCCGCCTACCTGAAAGAGCGCATGCAGTTGCTGGCGGCAATTTCGCACGACCTGCAAACACCGATCACGCGCATGAAGCTGCGGGTCGAGGTGATGGACGACGGGGTGGAAAAGGACAAGTTGTGGAGCGACCTGGGCGAGATGGAACACCTGGTGCGCGAAGGCGTGGCCTATGCCCGCAGCATGGACACCAGCACCGAGGCCCCCTGCCGGGTCAACCTCGATGCATTCCTCGACAGCCTGGTATTCGACTACCAGGACAGCGGGGCCCGGGTCGAGCGCCATGGCAGCAGCGACAGCCTGCTGGAAACCCGGCCGCACGCCTTGCGCCGGGTCCTGGTGAACCTGGTGGACAATGCCCTCAAGTTCGCCGGCGCTGCCGAGCTGGAAGTATGCCGCGAGGGCGACATGACGGTGATCCGCGTGCTCGACAATGGGCCGGGGATACCCGCTGGCGAACTGGATGAGGTGTTGAAGCCGTTCTACCGCGTGGAAGGCTCACGCAACCGCAGCACCGGTGGTACCGGGCTGGGTCTGGCCATCGCCTACCAGCTGATCCAGGCCATGGGCGGCCGACTGACCCTGAGCAACCGCTCGAGCGGCGGGCTGTGCGCACAGATCGAACTGAAATGACAGCGTTTGCAGCAGCGCCGTGGTGTCGCCACAGGGCTGGCCAGCCGCCCGCGGTTTTCAGCTTCGCCGCCTGAGTTGCCGGGGCCGCTGTGCGGCCTTGTCGCGGCACAAGGCCGCGCCTACAAAAAGCGGGCGTCGGCGCTACAAACAGATACATAACCCAACGTCCGCCGACACACTGCAGATACCCCGCGCCGACACACTCCCGGTCACACCCAAACAACCCGGGAGCCTCCCTGATGAAAGCCCTCACCCTGCCCTCTGGCTGGAAGCTGTTCGCTGCCCTCGCCGGGCTGACCCTGGCGATGACCGCCGTGGTCCTGGCCAGCCAGCCTGACCCGGACGGCCTGCGCAGCGCCATCCGCGCCACCGCCCGCAGCTCGTTCGCGCTGTTCCTGCTGGCATTCCTGGGCTCATCCCTGGTGACTTTGCTGCCGGGCCCCCGCAGCCGCCGCCTCCTGCAGGAACGGCGCTACCTGGGCTTGGCATTCGCCTTCTCCCATACCGTGCACGGCGTGCTGATCTACCGCTATGCCCAGCAGTTCCCCGAATTGTTCTGGGCCAACCGCACGGTCACTTCCAGCCTGCCCGGCAGCGTCGGCTACCTGTTCTTGCTGCTGCTCACCGTGACCTCGTTCAAGGCCGCCATGCGCCTGCTGGGTGGCCGTGCCTGGCAGGCCCTGCACAGCACCGGCATGTGGCTATTGGCGGCCGTGTTCTGCCTGTCGTTCTACAAACGCATCCCCATGGGTGGCTGGTACCCGCTGGCGTTCGCCCTGATGTGCAGCGCCATCGCCATCAAACTCACCGCCAAGCTGGCCCGCCAGCAACGCCGTAACACCCACGCCCTTTCCTGAGGAGAACACAGCATGACCACCTTGACTCGCACCCTGGGCACTTTTGACCGTTTCGGCGCCTGGAGCGCCGACCTGCCGTTGCGACTGTTCCTGGCCTGGGAGTTTTTCGAATCCGGCTGGGAGAAGTTCAATGGCAGCAACTGGTTCGCTGATTTGCAAGCGAACTTCCCGTTCCCCTTCAACCTGCTGCCAGCGGAGCTGAACTGGCAACTGTCGATGTGGGCGGAACTGATCCTGCCGTTGCTGCTGTTGCTGGGCCTGGGCACTCGGCTGGCATCGGCGGGGCTGATCGTGGTGACGGTGGTGGCGATTGCCGCAGTGCATTGGCCCGCACACTGGTCGAGCCTGGCCGAGCTGGCCCAGGGTTATGCCATTACCGACCAGGGTTTTGGCAACTTCAAATTGCCGCTGATCTACCTGGTGGCATTGCTGCCACTGCTGCTCAAGGGGGCTGGGCGACTGAGCCTGGACCATTGGCTCAGAGGGCGGTTCTGCAGATGAGCAGCCGCGGGCTGCTGTGCAGCCCATCGCCTGCAAGCCAGCGCCTACAGCGAGAGCACATGGCGTGAGGTCAATGCTGTCCAGGCCAGAGCTGGCTTGCAAGAGCAAGGGGCGCAACGCGCCCCCAGTACCTCACCTCAACGCGTCCCGATAATGACCCCCTGCCTGCGCAGCCCTTGCAGCAATGCCAACCCCTGCTGCACATCCCCGCCCAACGCCTCCAGCCGCGCCCGCCCACTGCCCTGCTCCAGCGCCAGTAACCGATACGCCAGCGGCGCCAGGCGCGCGAAGCGCACCTGCAACTGCGCATCGCGATACACCAGCAACAAGGTCGGCGCCTCAGGCGCAGCCACAGGCTGGTAATCCGCGCCGATCCGCTCCACTGGCCAACGATAAGCCAACACCCGCGCCACACATGACAACAGCGGTTGCCCTTCGAGCAGGTCGCCCGCCGGGTCGTGAGCCGGGTCCTCGGCATCACTCAGGTACAGCTGCGCCTCGATCCACTCATAGTGCGCCAGTTCCAGCTGCCAGGGCGCATCCAGTTCGACCCCTTGCAGATAATCGACAAAGGCCCCGGCGAGCTCGGTGAACAACGGCGTCTGGCTGCGATAGTTGGCATAGAAATCGCGCACCCGGGCGTGCCAACGCTGTTCACCCAATGCCTGACGCATCACTGGGAAACTGCCACCGAGCAGGCCTTCGATAGCACCATAGAACAGTTCACGGTAAACCTGCAGCCGCCGCGCCTCCACGCCGGGCGGCGGGGCATGGCGCTGAGGGTCGCGCAGATGGCGGGCCAGGGTGTACTGCTGGTCGCGCAAGGTCTCATTCATTGGCTTGCCCCTCCGACACACGCTGGAGCGTGCGGATGCGCGCCGTCTCGGCCAGCAGTTCGGCCAGCGGTGGGTAGTTGAAATCTCGCTCGAGCACGGTCGGCTGCACGCCAAAGCGTGCACAGGCAAGCGCGAACAGCGCCCAGACATCTTCCTTCACCGCAGCCCCGTGGGTGTCGACCTTGAGGTCCGGTGCTTCGTCGTAGTGACCCGCGATGTGCATGCCGGTCACCCGTGCCTGGGGCAAGCCTGCAAGAAAGGCCCGGGCGTCGTAGCCATGGTTGCAGGCGTTGACGAAGACATTGTTGACGTCCAGCAGCAGGTCGCAGTCGGCCTCCTCGATAACCGCGCGGATGAACTCGAGTTCGCTCATCGCCTGGTATGGCGCGGCGTAATAACTGATGTTCTCGACCGCGATGCGCCGCTCCAGGTGCTCCTGGGCCTGGCGTATGCGCGCGGCCACATGGCGTACGGCTTCGTCGGTGAACGGGATGGGCATCAAGTCATACAAGTGCCCGTCATCGCTGCAGTAGCTCAGGTGCTCGCTGTACAAGCGCACCTGGTAGCGATCGAGAAACTGCCGGGTCTGGTCCAGGAAATCCCGGTCCAGCGGCGCGCTACCCCCCAGCGACAACGACAGCCCGTGGCAGGCAATGCTGAAACGCTCGGCCAACTGAGCCAGGCCCTTGCCGTAGGCACCACCCACGGCGATCCAGTTTTCCGGCGCACATTCAAGAAAATCCACCGCGCCGGCATCCATGGCCAGCAACTGCGGCAACAGCCCGCGGCGCAGGCCAAGCCCTGCCCGCAAGGGCCGAGGCGACAATGATGTAAGCTGCATAACGGCTCTCCAACAGGCACAACGCCCCGCCTGGCCAGCAGGAGGGGCGTTGCGCGTTTCATGGGATTTACAGTCAGGGCTTGCCGGTCAGATGGCTGAACAGCCCTTCAGGCATGCTTTTGCCGTTGGCCTGGTAGATCGCCTTGAGGTGATCCGCGGCTTCCTGTTCGGAAATGAAGCCATCATGGTTGCGGTCGATCTTGTCGAACTCGCCAGCGCGGTCCTTGGCCACTACCAGGAACTCATCGCGCGAGACCTTGCCATCGTGGTTGCTGTCGGTCCTGGCGAACGAGGCGTCACCGCACTTGCCTTCGCCGCACTTGCCCTCAGCCCCGGCCTTGGCGCTGGCACCGCACTTGCCCTCACCGCACTTGCCTTCATTCTGGGTGGCCTTGCCGCTGCCGCCGCACTTGCCTTCACCACATTTGCCTTCGCCAGGCACCTTGGCCGACGCCAGCTGGTAACCCTGGGCCAACGGTTCGACGGCAAACGCACTGCTGCCCAATGCCATGCTGCCAATCAGGGCAGCGCCGAGCAGGCCGAGGGTGTTTCGTACTTGAGTCATGGTGTCGCTCCACTGTGGTTGGAATGTGGAGCCATTAGGCCGATGCGGTATGTCGTGGATGTATCCCGCAGCATGTGGTTTTGTATGGGAATGGGTCAGCAGCGTGACCAGATACAGTGCGATACACAACGGCCCCAGGGCTAAGCTGGGGCCGTTGTGCAGGGTCAGTCTTCCAACGGCTTGGGCGGTGCCGCGGGCTTGGCGGGCTTGGCTGGTTTGCCAGGCTTGCTGTCCTTGGCCTTGGTTTCCGGTGCGGCCGCTACAGGCTCGGGCGCCGTCACGGCCTTTTCGCTGGCGGGCAACTCATCGACTGCCTTGAGAATCACCTGCGGGTCAAGGGTATCGCCGCTGTCGTCGTCCTTGAGCATGTGCCGCTCGCCGTCCTTGCCCACCAGGATCACCTTGGTGCCCTTGCTCGCGCCCAGCTTCAACTCACGGATCAGGGCCATGGTGGTCTGCTGTTCGAGGTTCTTGTCCTCACGCTTGCCCATCATGTTGGCGACGCTGTAGAGCACCAGGTTGCGCTCTTTGAAGGCTGCCTGGGTGGCCGGGTCCTTGAGGGCGTCGTTCAAGCCACGCAACGTCGGGTCGGCGCTGCTGGGGGCAATCACGACCAAGGGCCTGGCCTTGCCCAGTTCCTTGGCCAGCGGCGCGTCACTATCGGCAGCGGACACAGGGCCGACCAGTGCGAGCAAGGTGGCGAGGGTCAATGACCGGACGAGCATGCGTATCTCCTTATTCTCTCGATAAACCAAAGACTACAGATCAGGGAGAAAAATCCTGCAGGCGAGCCTAAACCAACCAGGACGGCACATGTGCATGCAAAGGTAACCTGGCATTTCCCCCGGGGCAGGTGCGGCGCCCACTGCCGATGCCCGCTATTGAGCATAGTTCATCGCCCCATCACTGCTCGCGCCGGCACCGACTGCTTCAGGTTGCCCCGGCTGCGCCGTTCCGTCCAGCGCATCCAGCGTCAATGTCAGCATGAGCTGGCGTTCCTCCGCCTGGCGCTGGCTGGCCACCCGCTCGATCTCGGCCAGGCGTTCGGCCTCGGTCAGGCTGGCGTCGGCTTGCAACACTTCCAGACGCTCGTGGAACGGGGCGTCAAGCTGTTCGAAGCGGCGGGCATAGGCGCTGCGCAGGTGGGCTTGCCAGAAGTCCCGCGCTACCAGCGAGGTGGCCAGGCGCTCACCGCTTTCATGGGCGAGTATCCAGTTCTGCGCCTGCGCCAATTGCGGCGCCTCGACCCCGGCAATGACCCGGTAGGTCATGCCGCTGGTCAGCAATGGCAGGTCAAGCTGAGCGCGCAGGCCCAGGCGATAAGCCAGGACGATTTCGATCGGGTCGCTGCCGCGCCCTGTAGCCTCGCGCTCCATGACATCCTGCTGGGCAAACTGATCGACCTCCTCCAGCCGCCACAGTTGCCGGCCAAGCCGCAACAGCGCCTGCTCCTGCCCGCCCGCCGTCGCCTGGCTACGGGCCCGCCATGCCAGCAAGCGCAGCTCCAGGTCGCTGAAACGCAAGGCCACGCTGTCCTGGCAGGTCAGCTGCTCGGCGTCGTTGAACATCAGCTCGCGAAGCTCGTCCGAACCTCTCATCGCGCGCAGCATTTCCAGCACCCGGCCAGCCAGGTAGCGGGCACCGGTCAGATGCCGGAAATCCTCGGTCTCCATCAAACGTTCCAGCAGGTCGAAGAACTGTGCGGCGTCGGGCATCGCCTCCAATGCCTGCCAAAGGCTCCCCAGCTCGCTGCGCACCGGGGCCGCGGCCGCTTCCATCCAGCGCAATTGCGCGGGCAGCGCCTCGGCATCCCCTTCAAGCCTGGCGGCAAGCAAGGCTTCATGCAGCCGTTGGGCTTCGGCCTCGCTGAAAGGGTTACCCCCCAGGTGAACTTCGTGGTCCAACCATAACCGGGAGTTATAGAAACCTTCGGGCATGCCGGTCAACAGGTTGTCACGCAGGTCGACCACCCTCAGTGACGAGCTTTGCACCAGGCCATACGGCAGATCCCTGAGGCGCGTGCCGGCAAGCCGCAGCTCGCTGAGCCGAACCAGGCCGCTCAACGAGAATGGGCGCCCCAACGGGTTGTCGCGCAAATCGATCATGACCAGGTTGGGGCAGCTGGCCAATATGGTCGCTTGCCCGGGGTCCAGGCTGATGCGGTTTCGCTGCAGGCTCAGACGCTGCAGGTTGGGCATGCGCATTAGCGCCTGCGGGATGCGGGTAAGCCGGTTGTCGGGCATCTCCAGGCCGCGGATATTCGGAAATGCACGCAGAAAGCGCTCGGGCACGTCCTCGAGTTGCATGTTGTGCAGCGCCAGTACATGCACATGGTCGAACACAACCTGGTCGGTAAACGCCGGCAGCCCGCTGACCCGTGTGTTGGCCATGTCCCAACGGTACATCAGGCCGGGCGCTCCTTCCTGCGCCCCTTCGCGCATCTGCTGCCAGCAACTGCGCAATGCACGCCTGAGCCTGCGCCTGTTCTCGCGTTCTGCCGTGGTAGTGGCTGCGTGAACCCAACGGCGCAGCTCGCTGATCAGCGCATCGTAGGCCCGCTCATAGTGCTGCAGCGTGCGCTCCAGCCCGAGCACGGAATGGCGTGCCTGTTCCACCCAGGCAAATACCTCGTCATCGCTGAACGTGGGGTACAGATACCGCACACGGCGCAGGATCGGCCCAGGCCGATAGGCGCCCGGAGAGCTGCCTGGGCGGCGGCCACTGAGGGGATAGCCGATACGGCCGTCCGCCAGCCGGATAGGCAAGTGCACCCCCGCTAGACGCGACGGGCTGAGCAGTTGCGCGACCGCCTGGCGCCTGGCCAGGGCCTGGCGCGCGAGCACGCCCCGCAGGTTGTGCGCGAACGGCTCAGGCACCTGCAAGGCTGCGCGCAGGTCGTCGTCATAGGCAGCGCTGATGACCTCGATCAGTTCGCCTGCCTGGCCAACGGCCAGTCCTTGCGCATCGATACACTGGAACTGGCCGTCGGCAAACACCAGGTTGCGTACCCGAGCACCCAGCCGCATCTCAGCCACCGGGGTAGCCCGCTGCCCGCCGTTGAACAGCCGCCAGCGTATGCCACCTGCGGCAGCCGGCAGGTGCTCGAGCATCGCCAGCACGACCCGGCCAAGATCGAGGTTTTGCGGCGTGTCCCAATGCAGCGCTTCGAGCGCCCGCAGCACGCGCACGTCGGCCACGCGCTGCCTGGCTTTTTCAGCCAGGCATAGCGGGATACGCCCGCTCAGTCGCAGGCGCTCACGGTCTGCAGCATCGGCTTCGGCCAGCAGTGCCTGGGCGGCACGCCCGTGCAGGCTCGGAAACACCCGCTGCAACGTCGCCAGGGCCGGGTCGCCGTGCGGTATCTGGGTTTCGGCCTGATAAAGTTGCTCGAACAACCCGCGTCGCTGGGCCCAGGCAAGGTCTGCCAAGGCCGGGCCGGTGAGGCCTGCGGCCCCTTCCAGGCCACTGAGCTGCGCCAGCGCCGCAGGGTCTTCTACCTGCTGCCCAACCCGCAAGCAGGCCACCAGCGTACGGATGCGCTGCGCGATCAGCACCCGCTGGGCACTGTCGAGCACTCCAGGCTCCGGGGCCCGGCCCAGCACATGCCAGGCACGCAACTGGTCGCTGTCCAGGGCGTGAATGCTCAGCAGTTGGTCGGCCTGTTCGTCCTGCAGTTGCGCCAGTTGCCCGCCCAGGCGCCGCAGCAGGTAACGGGGCTCGTCCCACTGCATCGGCTGTTCGTGCCACAGCCGCCAGGCGCCGGCGCCGTTGTGCATCAGCAACGGCCCGTGGCCATTGTGCGGCCGCAGTTGCCAGCGGCCATCGGCACTCCGTTGCACCACCGGGTAGTAGTGCCCATCGATGGCCACCCAGGCCTGCTCATCCTGGCGCCACACGCCTTGCTCATCCACCCTCGCTGCAGCAGGCGGCGCCTGGTCACGGAAGGCCTCCAGGTTACCGTCCCACAAGCATTCCGTGCCGTCCTGCAGACGCGCCTGTGGCAAGCTGTCCACCCAGGCTGAGCGTTGCCACAGGCGCTGCGCCCCGCCTGCTGCCGCGCCTGCAGCGGCAAGTGCGGCCAGGTCGGTGGCCACTTCAGCAAGGTGGTCCAGCGCCTCGCGAGTCTCGCCTTCCCGCCACGCCGACACCGCCAGAAACACTTCGTCGAGCCATTTCCAGGCAAGCATCGCCAGTAGCACGGTCCCCAAGGCGGGAAGGTAAAGACTGGCGGCCCCCAGGACGCTCAGCCCCAAGGCCGTCAGGCGCTTCTCGTGCGCTTGCTGAACCTCGCGGTCCAGTTTTGCCACAGGAGGCGCGAATACCGCTGCATCATCCTTGATCTGGGCAACACGCATCGCCGCCAGGTGCCTGAACACATACGCACCTATGGGGTGCATGCGTTCGTCAAGGTCGATGTTGGCCCATAGAGGCAGGTCGTCATAGCCGGCCACGATGCGCGAGAAGAACGCCTGACTGTCACGCGCACGCACGAAGCGGGCAAAAAACTGCCGGTATGCAGCCGTGCGCAATCGCTGCCCCAGCACGCGCCGGGCGAAGCGTTGCAAATCGTCATGGGCGCTCCATGCACCGTAGGGATCGCCGGGGATGTACACCAGCACACGCTTGGTGCTGGTATACAGCGGGGCAAAGGTTTCATTGCGGACATCGAGCACCACGATCTGCTGCAACGGGCACCCCAGCACTTCCAGGCGCTTGCCCAGTACCCGGCTGCCGTCAAGCTGGGATAACCAGCCGTCTCGCCACAGCTTGACCACCAGATCCAGCTCGGCGGCATTGAGTACACCACTGTGGTGGGCCTGCACAGCCTCGATCAACATGCCGTGGCGCACGCTTTCCGCCAGCAACGCCTTGCTCTGCGAGGTGGCCAGGCAGCTGTCCAGGTGCTCCTGGTAACGCTTGCCCAGGTCCAGTTCGCGCACCAGGCTGGCAAAGGCCACGGCACTGGGCGCAGCCAGTGCCGTGCCGTCGGTGTGGTACAGGCCATTACCCGGTGCCTGGCCACCGGCCTTGGCTTCGGCAGCGGTAAAACTGCGCAACGCCGCTTCGAGCAGCGGGATCTGGTAATAGACCCGCTCGGTCAATGGCACACGAATCGGCGCGTAGGTGCTCAGCGGCTTGGCGAATGCCGCACGCATCCATAAATCGTCGACCTCGTGCTGCACGCCGCATTGCTTCTGCAAGGCCTGTGTCAGCAACGGAGCGGCAAAGCGGTCGAGCGCGACCACCCGCTGCAACAACGCCTGCAAGCGGTAGCGGCAATCCAGGCTGCCGCGCAGTGCCTGGCACAGGACGTCCATGTGCGCGGTTTTGCCCGGACGCAACCAGCCGGGCAAGCGCTTGGCGATGATGGCGTCCTGCTCGGCTTGTTCGAGCAGGTCGTGTGTGGTTTGCAAGGTACCCATGGTGCCGCCTCCGCGAGCTGAAAAGCGCAAGGCTATCGGCAGGCGGGGTACCCTGGTGGGTAACGGATTACCACCGTTCAGCGGCCAGGCACAGGCACACCGGCAGCGTTACCTGGGCCCGGCCGCGGGTATCAGGACAGCGCTCAGGTGGCGGGCCAGTGCTTCCCGCGTCAGTTGCCGGGTAACGTTGAACTGCCACTGCTGCACACGTGCTTGCAACTGATCGATTTGCGCTTGTGGGGCGCCGCGCTCGATCAGCCCTTCCAGTTCGGCGTGGAAGAAATGCGGCGTACTCAGACGCGTCGCGCAGGTGCGCGCCAGGTACTCCTTCCAGAACGCTGTGGTCGCCAGGTAATCGACCAGCGCATCCCTGAACTGGGCAGTGCGCACCAGTTGCGCGGCGGCATCGATATCCTGTTGCGTCAGGTTGGCGACACCGGGGTTGAGCATTTCGTCGTGCTCGATGGGCAGGTCCAGCTCATCGACCAGCGCCAGCCGGTAGGCCAGGGCGAACTCCAGAGACTCCTCCGGCCTGCCGGCGCGCACGGCATGCAAGCCCGCCACCTGGTCGAGGGTAGCCAACCGCCAGCATTGCCCGCCAAGGTGCAACAGCGCCCGCTCCGGGTCGTCGGCGTCACTGCCATGCAGCGCCTTCCAGATGCGCACGCGTACTTCGAGGTCACTGAACCGCAATGTTGCGTTGTCCTGACAGTGCTCGGTCAACGCATGCGCGTACAGTTCCGCGCGCAACAGCGGCTGTTGCTCGATCGACACCAGCATGCGCAGCACCCTCAGTGCCAGGTAGCGCGCCAGGAACGCCTGCTGGAAGTCAGCCGAGCTGGTCAGGCGCTGCAGCAGGTGGAAAAAATCTCGCGAGGCCGGCTGGCCATTGAGCGTACCCCACAGGCTGGCCATGCGATCACGCTCGGCGGGCACCACCAGGTCGATCCAGCGCAGCATTGACGGCACCTCCTCGTCCGCTACTTCGTGCCAGGTATCCTGATCACGCAGCAAAGGGTTGCCGGCCAGCCAGACCCGCCCGGCCTGCCACAAATCCGAGCGATAGAACCCGTAGGGCAAGGTACGGATCGCATTGTAAGCGAGGTCCAGGGTATGCAGCTGTGGTGCTTGCAGGACCCCGGCTGGCATCTGCGTCAACTGGGCATCCCGCAGCATCAGCACATTCAACCGAGGCATGCCGGCCACCGACAGTGCGCTGCGCAACGGGTTGTGGGACAGGTTGAGGTAGACCAGTGAGCGACAGGTTGGCAGCAAGGCCGTCAGGCCGCCGGCAGGCCCGATCTGGTTGTTCGACAGGTCCAGTACCTGCAGGCGCGCAGCCATGGCCTGGGGCAATGCAAACGCACGCAAGCGGCAATGGGTGACGTTCAATGCGCTCAAGTTGGAGAAGGCCTGCAGGAACGACTCGGGCACTGTGGTGATCTGCAATGAGCGCAGTGCCAGCTCCGATACATGCGCAAAGCTGACCGCAGCGGGAATATCCGGCAAGGCATCCAGGTCGCTGTTGTAGCAGCACAGGACGAAGCTCTGATCGGCCTGCACCGCACCGAGGCGTTTGGGTACCAGGTGGCGCCAGCAGTCGATGAGCCCGCGCACGAACTCGCGCCGCGCCTTCCAGGCCCAGACTTTGAGCGTGCTGGCAGGCCACTGCTTCAACGATCGACGCAACGTGCCCAGCTGCTGCCGCAGCTCGGCCAGTTCGATGGCCGGGTCACGCTGCGCGGCCCGCAACTGCTCCAGCCAGTGCTCGACTTCGGCATCGTCGAAGCCTGGGTAAAGGTCGCGCAGTTCAGCAGCCAGGTTCCTGACCACGCCTCGTCCCAGGCCCAGGCACTGGCGCCAGCCACTCAACGGATAGCCAATGCGGCCATTGGCCAGGCGTAACGGCATCAACATGCCACGCTTCGACAGGCGCACGCCGAGCACTTCTGCGATCAGCTCACGCTGCTGGGCGACCCGGCGGGCCAGCTCGTGACGCAACTGCAGCGCGAACGGTTCGCCCACGGCCAACGCTGCGCGTTGCTCACGGCTGTAGGCGCGGGCAATCAGCTGGAACAATTCGCCCGGCGCCCCGACTGGGCCCTGAGCATCGCTGAGGTGGAACACGCTGTCCCGGTACCTGAGGTCCAACCGGCGGCTACCCCCTCGGGTGGCCAGCAGCGGCGCGCTGCTGTCGCCGTCGAACAACTGCCAGCGCGGGCCGAGGTCCGCCCCCGCAAGCCGTTCGAGCATGCCCAGGGCAAACCGTGCAAGGTCCAACGACTGTGGTGTATCGAACAACAGCGCCTCGTGCACACGTATGCAACGGATGCGCTTGGCCAGTGCCGCAGCCGAGACCAGCAGATCGTCCGGGTTTGCCGTACCAAGCAAGTGCTCCGCCGCCAGCCGGTGCAAGCTGGCAAAATCGCGCTGTAATGCCTGCGTGTCATCCGTCACCGGGTATTGCTCGTAATACAGCTGGGCCAGTAACGAACGGCGCCGGCTCCAGACGCGAGTAGCCAGCTCGTCATTGGCCATGGCCTCTGCACCGTGCCAGCGCTGCACTCGGGCGAGCAGTGGCGAATCGGCCACCCCACCACCTGTGCGCAGCTGGCTGACCAGTAACTTGATGCGGTTGGCCAGCCTGACCCGGCTGACGCTGTCTACCAGGCAGGCATCGGGTGCCTGGCCGCACACATGCAGGCCACGCAAGTCGTCCGGCCCCAGGCCATGGATAGCCAGCACCTGGTCGATCTGGTCGTCTTCCAGTTGCCGAAAGTCGCCACCCAGGCGCCGGAACATCCCGTGCGTGTCAGCCCACTCCAGCGGCTGCTCGCACCATACCCGCCAGGCACCAGCGCCGTTGTGGCGCAGCTGCGGGCCGTGCCCTTGCCTGGGCAACAGACGCCATTGCTCATCCTCGCCCTGCACCACTTGGTAGAAGTGCCCTTGCATGTTCACCCAGCATCGGCCTCCCAGACGATACACGCCCTCGGCGTCCGGCAGGGCCTGTAGCGCAGGCGGCTCGCTGCGAAAGGGGGCCAGATCGAAGCGCCAGAGCTTTTCGCTGCCATCCTCGAGCCGCGCCGTGACCAGTTGCTCGACCAGCTCGGTCTTGCGCGCGACCGCACCGGCAAGTACAGACGTGATACCCACCGTGATAACGGTGCTGGCGATGTTCAACAGGTGTTCGACAGCGGCCTGGGTGTCACCCTCTCGCCAGCTTTCCACCGCATGGAAAGCCTCCTTGAGCATGTCCCAGGCCATGGCAACCAACATGGCCGCGCCAATGGCAGGCACAAACAGCCCCGCGACCCCCAGCGCCGCCCAGATACCCGCCTCCAGGCGCTCACGCTGGGCCTGATGCAATGCGCTGTCGATGCTTCGTACCGGCACGGCGATGAACGCCGCGTCATCCTTGATTGCCTCGATACGCGCCTGCGCCAGGTGATCGAACAAGGCGCGTGGATAGTCGACCAGGTGCTGGTCCATGTCCCGCGAGGCCGCTTCGACCACGTCCAGCAGCTCATCAGCCACCCGGGCAAAAAAAACCGCCTGATCACGCTGGCGCAGGAACCGTCGGAAAAACCGCTGGTAACCAGGGTCGGCAAGGCGCTTACCAAGCGTCCTGCGGATGAACGTATCGAGGTCTGACGCGACACACCAGGCGCTGAGCGGATCACCCGGCAGGTACACCAGCACCCGCCTGGTGCTGGTAAACCCCAGTGTAGTGCGGGTGACCTGCAGCACGATGATCTGCTCCAGCGTGCAGCCATAAACCTGCAGTTGCCTGGCAACCACCGGGTCGCCGCCGTACGTGCCAGGCTTGCCGCTGCTGCACAAGCTCAGGACAAGCGCCAGTTCGTCCTGGCTCAGGGCAGCCTCGGACAGGGCCTTGAAGGCATCTGTGCGCATGTTCGCCAGCAATTGTGCCTTGAGCATGGCCTGCATGCCCATGCCGTCCGGGCTGGGGGCATGCACAACCTTGTCCAGGTGCGCCTGGTAACGCTGGCCCAGGTCCAGCTGGCGGCACAGCCCGGCGAACGCCGGGGCGCTCACCTCGGCTACCAGCGCACCTGCCGCGTCCACCACGCTGTCACCGCGCGGCAAGGTACCCGGGATGGCTTCTTCCGCGCTGAAGTTGGCCAGCGCGGCATCGACCAGCGGGATGTCGTAATGGTTTTTTTCCTGCTGCGGCAGGTGCCCCGTGGCGAAGTCGGGATCAGGCGAAACCGTGAAATAGGTATGGCGGTAGAACAGCGTATCGGGGTCGTGCGGGCAATGCAGTTGCTCTCGCAACGCTTGCTGCAGCAACGGCTTGCAGAACGCATGAATGCCCTGCAGCGTGGCGAGTTGGCGCTGCAGGCGCAGTCGACAGTCAAAACCGTCTTGCAGGGCTTGCAGCAATATCGTCAGTTGTTCTGCCGTCACAGCCGACGGCTGTGCCTTGCCTCGGCTTGCCAGGGTCAACCGGTTTATCCAGGCCGGCAACCGACGGGCAAGAATGCCGTCCTGAAAGCCTCGCTCCATGTCCAGGGTCGTTGGCATTACTCGAGTCGGGTTGTGACTGTCTTGCATGGCGCGCCTCCAGGGTTACAGGAGGTGCGAAACTAGTGACTGTCAGTGGTCAACGAGTGCTAGCCGGGTACCACCGCGTCAGAACAGCAACAGTTGGCGGTCGGTCAACCCCGCGAAATCATCCCCCACGAACGGCAGAATGGCATCGGCGACCGGTTGCAGCTGGCGGCTCAGGTAATGGTCGTAATCGATCGGCGCTTGCCGGTTTTCCAGCGGCTCGGGGCCTGCGGTAGTCATGACGTAGCTGATCCAGCCGCCGCGCTGATATTGCTTTGGCCGCCCCAGGCGGCTGTTGTAATCATCGGCCAGGCGCGCTGCGCGCACATGCGGTGGCACGTTGCGTTGGTAGTCCGCCAGCGGCCGGCGCAGGCGCTTGCGATATACCAGCAGCGCGTCCAGCTCACCGGCCAGTGTCTGCCGCACATAGTCACGCACGTAGTCGCGGTACGGCTGGCCACGGAAGATCCGCGCGTACAGCGCCTGCTGGAACTGCCGGGCCAACGGCGACCAGTCGGTGCGCACCGACTCCAGGCCCTTGTAGACCATTTCCTCGCTGCCATCGGCACGCCGCACCAGCCCGGCATAACGCTTCTTGCTGCCTTCATCGGCACCACGGATGGTGGGCATCAGGAAACGCCGATAGTGCACCTCGTACTGCAGCTCCAGCGCGCTTTCCAGGTTCATCTGCTGACGCAGGTGTTCGCGCCACCAGCGGTTGACCTCGGCCACCAGCTCGCGGCCGATGCGGGCCGCAGCCTCATCCTCATGTGGCCCCTTGAGCCAGACGAAGGTGGAGTCGGTATCGCCGTAGATGACCTCATAGCCCCGGGCTTCGATCAACGCCCGGGTCTGGCGCATGATTTGGTGGCCACGCAGGGTGATCGACGAGGCCAGGCGCGGGTCGAAGAACCGGCAGCCGCTGGAGCCCAGCACGCCGTAGAAGGCATTCATGATGATTTTCAGCGCCTGTGACAGCGGCGCGTTGCCCTCGCGCTTGGCGGCTTCGCGGCCCTGCCAGACCCGCTCGACGATGGCCGGCAGGCAATGTTGGCTACGCGAGAAACGCGCGCCCCGGAAGCCCTCCACCGAGTGCGCCTGGTCGGGCAGGCGCAAGCCTTCGACCAGCCCGACCGGGTCGATCAGAAAAGTACGAATGATCGACGGGTACAGGCTCTTGTAGTCCAGTACCAGCACCGAGTCGTATAGCCCCGGGCGCGAATCCATGACGAAACCACCGGGGCTGGCTTCCTCGGGGCGGCTGCCAAGGTTGGGCGCGACGAAGCCCAGGCGGTGCATCTGCGGGATGTACAGGTGACCGAACGCCGCCACCGAACCACCACTGCGGTCCACGGCAAGGCCGGTAACCGACGAGCGTTCGAGGAGGAATTCGAGCAGGCGGGTGTGGGCGAAAATGCGCGTGACCAGCTCGCAATCCTTGAGGTTGTAGCGCGCCAGGGCCGGTTTGTCCTCGGCGAAGCGGCGGTTGATTTCATCCATGCGCTGGTACGGTGTGTCGATCGCCTTGCCTTCGCCGAGCAAGGTCTGGGCGACGCTTTCGAGGCTGAACGACGGGAAGCTCCAGGTTGCCGAACGCAGCGCCTCGATACCGTCGATCAGCAGCCGCCCCGGGGCCTCGGCGAACACGTGGCCGCCACTGGCCTGGCTGCGCAGGGTCATCGGCGCCCCCTTGCGCCCCAATGCCAGCGGCACCTGCAGCAGTTTGGCGTGCTCATGCAACAGGCGCAGGTCGAACTGGACCAGGTTCCAGCCGATGATTGCGTCGGGGTCATGCTCGGCGAACCACTGGTTGAGGCAGGTGAGCAACGCAGCGCGGTCGGCGCAATAGTGCAAGTCGAAGTCGAGGCCGGCGGCGGTACCGTTGGCCGGGCCAAGCATGTACACCTGGCGCTGGCCGCAGCCTTCCAGGGCGATGCTGTACAGCTCACCGCGCTCGCTGGTCTCGATGTCCAGCGACACCAGGCGCAGCGGCGGGCGATAGCCTGGCAGCGGCTTGATCTGGGCCTCGCAGAGCACGCCGTGGGCATCCGCCTGGCCGGTGAACTGCACCGGGGCGGTGATGAAGCGCTCCATCAGGTAACGCTCGGGCGGGCGGATATCGCCCTCGAACACGTCGATACCGGCCGCGCGCAGGCGTTGCTCCAGCTGCATCAACTGCCGGTGCTGATGGCAGTACAGGCCCAGCACCGGGCGCTGGTCGAAGTCCTTGAGCTGCAGCGGCCGCAGCGCTACGCCGGGTTCGTTGGCCAGCAATGCCCGGGCATGCGCTTCCTGCGCCTGGGGAATGAAGGCCACCGACACCTGCGGCGCCAGGCGCACCTGCCGCGGCCCCTGGTCGGTAGCCAGCCAGAACTCCACACAGGTGCCTTCGGGCGTGTCATGCCAATGCCGGGTCAGGACAAAGCCCTGCTGCAACTCCACCGCGTCGACCTCTGAATCGTTTGTTGTGCTGATCGTGGCGATTCTACCTCTGACGCACCGTTGCCGCGCATTTTTGTAGAGCGGGATCGTGCCGCTTCCTCCGGCTATTTGTGAACATCAAAGCAACGGTGTTCTTGTGAGGGCAACGGCCTCGTGTTGCCTGGACGAGTGGCATCGTCAGCAAGCCAGCGCCCACCAGTACACCGCTGGCCTTGAAGCCGTCGCGGTACCTGTGGGAGCTGGCTTGCCGACGATAGGGCTGACCGCTGAAACCCTCTATCGAGCCCCCGCCACGAAGCCATTGCGCCGCCCAGCCCAGGCCAACAGCCAGGCAACCCCGACCAGCCCCAGCACCACCGCGCCAAACCACTCCACCCCTGCCCCGCTCAGCAACAGCCCGCCGACCATCCCGCCCAGGGCAATGGCGCTGTTCCACACCGTCACCAACATCGACTGCGCCACATCGCCACCCTCACCTGCCGCATCCGCACAGGCGGTCTGCAGCAGGGTCGGTGCGCCACCATAGGTCACGCCCCACAAGGCGATGCCCAGGTACACCTGCCACGCCGACGCCTGCCCCAACACCAGCGTGGCCAGGGCAAAGCCAGCCAGGCTCAACAACACCAGCGGGCGCAGATGCAGGTCTACCAGTAGCCCCACCAGGCCGATCCCGGCCAGGGCCGACAGGCCAAACACCAACAACGCCGGGCCGATGTCGGCGGCCATGCCGGCGGCCGCCAGCAACGGCACGATGTAGGTATAGAGAATGTTGTGGCCCAGGATCCAGCATAGGATCACCAGCAGCACCACCGATACCCCCGGCGTGCGCAGCACCTGCACGGCCGCCGGACGCTTGCCGGCCGGGTGCCCCGGGTAATCCGGCACCGACCGCAGCACCCAGGCCAGCAACAGTAGCGCTACCACGGTGACCACCACGAAGGTGGCCCGCCATCCCAGCCCCGCGCCGAGCCAGGCGGCGATCGGCAGCCCGAGCGACAAGGCAATCGGCTGGCCGAGCATGGCCACCGCCATGGCTCGCCCCTGCAGCGCCACCGGCACCATGCGCCGGGCGTGGCCGGCAATCAGGCCCCAGGCCAGCCCGGCCGCAGCGCCGGTGCAAAAGCGTAACACCAGGGTCAGGGGGTTGGACCACGACAAGGCGGTCAGCCCGTTGAACAGCACGAAACCGGCAATCGCCAGCAACAGGGCGCGACGGCGGTTCCAGCCCTGGGTCAGGGTCACCAGCGGGATCGCGGTCAGCAGCGAGCCCAGGGCATAGGCGGTGACCCATTGCCCGGCCATGGCCTGGCTGATGTGCATGCCACTGGCGATCTGGTCGAGCAGGCCGGCCGGCAAGGTTTCGCTGAGGATGGCGATGAAGCCGGTCATGGCCAGCGCCAACAGCCCGCTGAGGGGTAGACGTTCGCTGCCGGCGGCCAGCAGCGGTGCGGAAGATGTCTGGGACATTGCAGATGCCTTGTGTGGGAAACCAGGCGGACAGTCTGCAAGCCAAGGCCATTGCGGAAAAAGACGGCTACAATGCCGTTCACCCAGGACACCAATGTCCGCAATCAGGGATAGCGCATGGACAGCCTCAGCGGCTTCGTGGTTTTCAACCGGGTGGCCGAGACCCGCAGCTTCGTCGCTGCCGGCCAGTCGCTGGGCATCAGTGCCTCGGCCGTGGGCAAACGTGTGGCGCGCCTGGAAAGCCGCCTGGGCGTGCGCCTGTTCCATCGCAGTACGCGCAGCATCACCCTCACCGCCGAAGGCGCGCTGTTCCTCGAGCGCAGCCGGCGCATCCTGGCCGAAATCGAGGCCACCGAGCAGGAACTGTCCCAGGCCAGCGAGACCCCGCGCGGTCGCCTGCGGGTGAGCATGCCGCAAGTCACCGGGCTGGTGATGCCGGCGCTGGCCGAGTTCATGGCGCGGTACCCGCAGGTGGAGCTGGACCTGGACTTTTCCGACCGCATGGTGGACATCGTCGGCGAAGGCTTCGATGTGGTGATGCGTGGCGGGCAACCGGGCGATTCACGGCTCAACGCCAAGTTCCTGGGGCACTTCCAGCACTGCCTGGTGGCTTCCCCCGAATACCTGCGCGAACGCGGTACGCCCCTGCACCCGCGCGACCTCGCGGCGCATACCTGCCTGCACTACCGCTTCCCCAGCAATGGCAAGCTGGAAACCTGGCCGCTGCGCCAGGAGCAGCCCGAGCAGGGCTACGACATCCCGATCTCGATGGTTTGCAACCATGTCGAGACGCGCGTCTGCTTTGCCGTGAACCACCGCGGCATCACCTGCCTGCCGGACTTCACCGTACGCCGCGAACTGGCCAGCGGCGCACTGGTCAGCGTGTTGGACGACTTCATGGAGCGGCGCGGCAGTTTCTACCTGCTATGGCCATCCGGGCGGCAGATGCCGCCGAAATTGCGGGTCTTCATCGACTTCATGCTCGAACGTGTGTTCAACCATACAGGTAGTTGATGTCCTTGCTCGCCAGCGGCGGCACCTGACCGAGCAGGAACTCGCGCAGCTTGTGCATTTGCCGCGCCTTGGGGCTGGCCTTGAGCCAGGTCATGTAGTAGCCGTCGCCAGTGGCCACCGCGTGCTTGAATGGCGTGACCAGGCGCCCCGCACCGAGGTCGGCGCTGGCCAGCACCAGGTCGACCACCGAGATCCCCAGGCCTTGCTGGGCAGCCGAGATGCCCTGGTCGAGGGTATCGAACACCTGCCCACGGTCGATGCTGATGTCCAGCGCATCCATGCGTGCCAGCCAGCGCCGCCAATCACGGCGGTCGGGTGAAGGGTGCAGCAGCTCGCACTGGGCCAGGTCGGCCAGGTCCGGCTGCGCCTGGGCCATGTAGTCGGGATGGCACACCGGGATCAGCCACTCGTCGAACAGCTTGAAACTCTCGATATCGGCGGGGAAACGCCCGTTGGCCAGGAGAATTGCGCAGTCGTAGGGCTCGGAATAGAAGTCCACGCTGTCAATGTCCATCCACACGCTGGACAACTGCACGCTGCAGGTGTCCTCGACCTTCTTGAACGCATCCAGCGCGCGCAGCAACCAGCGCACCGTGAGCGTGGACGGCGCCTTCAGGCGCAGGCCATAGCGATCCTGGCGCAACAGGGCGCAGGCATTTTCGATGATCTTGAAACCCACCTTGAGCTCCTGCGCCAGCAGGCGGCCGTGCTCGGTCAGGGCCAGTTTCGGCCCGCGCCGCTCGAACAGGTCGCAACCGAACATGGCTTCGAGCGTCTTGATGTGGTGGCTGACGGCCCCTTGGGTCAGGGCCAGTTCTTCCGCGGCACGGGTAAATGAGCCATAGCGAGAGGCCACCTCGAAGGCACGCAGCGCGTGCAAGGCCTGAATCCGTTCCGACATGGCGACGCCCCGAGCATGAATGAGACTAATAGTAGGTCATAGTTCCACGCGTTTTACAACGCCCGGATCGTCTCGGAAAATGCAGGTAAATAATAAAGATAACCAAGATCCTGCCTGCATATGACTGGAAATATCATCTAATAAACGCCTGGGGAAATCATGTTTACGGGTTATGGAACTTGCTATCGCCTGGACGCGCTGGAGCTGGCCGCTGAACATGTCCGGTACACGCAACACTGGACCTACAAAACCATAGAACATTTTCGCTCTATCCTTGCCAACCCCGAGTTCCCTTGCCTGTTTGGCCGCAAGGCGGTGAACGGCGCTACCTGCCACATCCTCTTCGCCCGCGCCGAGCAACTGGCCGACGATGTCGCCCAGGGCCTGGCCGACTACGTACGCACGGTCGCCCCGATCCCAACCAAGCAGCGTATCGGCAGCCCGCTGGTGGTATTCCTCGAAACCGCTGCCGACTACACCCTGGCCGAGCAACAGGCGCTGGCCTGGAAAGTGTTGCGCGGTGTGCATGCGCGCGACCCGCACCCTTGGCCGCAAGGCATGCCGACCGATCCCGAAGACAACGCCTGGTCGTTCTGCTATGCCGGCATGCCGCTGTTCATCAACATGAATTTTCCCGGCCATCAGCAGATGAAAAGCCGCAACCTGGGGCCGCACATCACCTTCGTCATCAACCCCCGGGCCAACTTCGACGAAGTGGCCAACGCCAATACCGAAAGTGGCCAGCGGATCCGCGAACGCATTCGCGAACGCGTGCGCCACTACAACGACGGGGTCATGCCCGACACCCTTGGTTTCTTCGGCGACGCCGACAATTACGAGTGGAAGCAGTACCAACTGCAGGAGGCCGGGTCGCTCAACCCCTCCCGCTGCCCATTCCATGCCCATGCCGCACACTCGGCCACACCCGACCTACTGATCGAGACCTGACCGTGAATACCGCACTCACCGCTACCTATGCCCTTACTGTCCTGCTGCTGATCGCCACCCCTGGCCCGGTGGTGGCACTGATCGTCAACACCGCGGCCGCCTCGGGCTCGCGCAAGGCCATGTTCACCGCCCTCGGCACCAACTGGGCATCACTGGTGCTGATCGGCGCGGCCGCCTGGATCATCCTCACCAGCGCCGCCATCGACAAGACCTGGCTGAACGCCATGAGCCTGCTGGGCTGCCTGTTCATCGGCTATATCGCCGTGGGCACCCTGAGGGAAGCTCTGGGGGCCACTGCAGCCGAGGCCCCGGCCGAGGTGGCCAAGCCCGGCCGCGGCGGGCTGCTGCAAGGCTTCATGGTGGGCATTTCCAACCCCAAGGACATCATCTTCTTCATTGCCTTCTTCCCGCAGTTCATCCAGATCACCGAGTCTTTCGGCAAGAGCATGGTGGTGCTGTCGCTGCTGTGGGTGGCCATCGACTTTGCCGTACTCAGCCTGTACATCTTCGCCATCGGCAAGATCGCCTCGCAGCGCAGCAACCGCCTGATCAGCCTGGCCTCGGGCGTCGCCCTGCTGCTGATCGCTGCCGGCGGCCTGCTGTACAACCTCAGGGAACTGGCAGCCTGACCGGGCTGCAGGCGCCCGTTGCAACAGAAGGAGAACCCATGACAGCGACAGACCCGAACCGGGCGCCTTCAGCGTTGCAACAGGACTACCAGCGCTTCCTGCTGCTGGGTAGCCGGCGTGCCCCACACATTGCGCATATCCATGAAACCGGCTACCGCTCCGGCACCATCAACACCGATGCCCTGGGCCTGCGCTACAGCCATTGCGCCGGCAAGCGCTTTTCCGCGGCCGAGCGCGGTGGTGCGACGCGCATCAACCTGCTGGTCGGTGGCTCCACCGCCCTGGGCATCGGCGCGAGCTCCGATGAACACACGGTCGCTTCGCACCTGTCGATGCTTACCGGTGAAGTCTGGCTGAGCCTGGCCGGTTGCGGGCTCAACGCCAGCCATGAGTTGCTGCTGTTTCTCACCCACCAGCATCGCCTTGGCCAGTTGGGGCATGTGGTGATACTCAGCGGCGTCAACAGCCTGGCCCACGAAGCCCTCTGCGAAGTCCTCGGCAACCCGCACGATCCGCAGCACGCCAAGGCCTACCAGGACTTTCTCAACAGTTTCAGCGAAGGTGTGCAACCTGCCGCTGCGCCCCGCCGGCCATCACTCTGGCGGCGCATCAGCCAAGCCTTGGTCGCGCCGCCTGTGGCTGAAGCGCCAGCCAGCTGGCCACTGTCGCCCCCGGAAAAACGCATGGCCCGCGCCGCCGACCACATTGGCCGGACCCTGCTGCAATGGGACCGCCTGCTGGCGGACAGCCACTCCACGCTCACCTTCATCCTGCAGCCGCTGCTGCCCTGGTGCCGGGATAGCCTTCCCGCTGGCGAGCAGACCATGCTGGACGCGCTGGAGCGGCAACCGGCAAATTTCGACCGGCTGCTGGACGGCGCCTTCGACAGCCAGTTGCACTCGGCCTTCTTCCGCCGTATCAAGCAACAAGCCGACCCGGTCCCCTGCTACGACATGAACTGCATGCTCAGCAGCTCACCGGTGTTCGGCGCTGACCTGTTCATCGACCGCCTGCATTTGAACGACCTGGGCAACAATGCACTGGCCAAGGTGATTACCGCCAAGCTTGGCCTGGCCCAGGAAAAACACGCGCAACGCAAGGGCACGCCCGTCAAGCTCGTCTGACAGTTGCCGGGTGCTCTTCCGGCCAGGCCCTTTGGGTGGCTAGAATAGGCCGTCGTTCCGATCTGCGCGAGGCGCACGCTTGACCGCCATGAACATCGAAGCCGTCCATCAGTACCTGGCATCCCGTGGGGCCTGCCTGTGAGCCGCATGCTTCGCTTGCCCCCCCTGTTGATCGCCCTGATGCCGCTGGCCACGCAGGCGCTTGAGGTACGCATCGACCCGCACGCCGACCTGCTCTACCGCCAGGCACTGCCATTGCTGGAGCAGGCCGACAGCCGCGATGACAGTGCCAGCACGCTGCGTACGGCCATGGACGCGGATCCGGAACTCAGCCGCCAGGGCCAGGCCATGGCCCACACGTTGCCGACTGCGGTTGCCTTGCTGAAAAAGTCGGTGGAGCTGGGCCACCCGGTCGCACAGTACCGCCTGGCGCTGTACTACATGACCTACCTGCCGGCTGCACAAATCCCGGATGCCGCCTGCCCGCTGCTTGAAGCCAGCCTCAAGCAGGGCTTTGCCGCTCCAGCACCGGCCATTGCCACCTGGTGCCCGCCCTACAACGCCAGCAGCGAATACCGTGCCGCGCTGGAAGCCATCCCCAACATGGCCACGGTGTATGCCGCCTACTACCCGCAGCCAGCCACGCGCCTGGCCTGCAACCGCAGCAGGCCACAAGGGCTGGAAATGCAGTGGGGACGCCAGCGCGACTACCAGGCCGAGGTGTATCGCCTGCTTGGCGACCTCGACCCGCAACACCGCCAGAGCCTGCTGCAGAAGGCCGTTGAAATAAACGGCTGCGTGACGGCGCAACAGCACCTGACCAGTCATCCCTGAACGCGCCCTTGTAGGAGCGGCCTTGTGTCGCGATGGGGCGCGCAGCGGCCCCAGGATTTCGGCGTCGCCGCTGAGATTGCCGGGGCCGCTGCGCGCCCCATCGCGACACAAGGCCGCTCCTACAAGGGACCGCGTCGATCGGCAAACAGGAAGCCGCATCGACCAGCAAGATCGTTCAAGCCATTGCCCCACACCTTCTGGCATGCTGGCCTACCTTGTACATGCACTGCAGCCATCATGCCCCACATTGCACGCCAAGCTTACCTCCACGGTGCCATCGCCAGCCTGCCGCTGTCGCTGGCCGTCGCCCCCTGGGGCCTGCTGGCCGGCTCCATGGCCATCGAGGCCAACCTCAGCGCCTGGCAGGGGCAAGGGCTGTCGGCGATTGTCTTCGCCGGGGCCGCGCAACTGGTCGCCATCGGCATGCTCAAGGGCGGCGCCAACCTGGCGTCGATCCTGCTGACCACGCTGCTGCTGACCTCGCAACACCTGCTGTATGGCCTGTCGATGCGCCCGCTGCTGTCGCGCCAACCGTTGCGCTGGCGGCTGGGCCTGGGCTTCCTGCTGACCGACGAGTTCTTTGCCCTGACCAGCCAATACGACCAGCAGCAATTCAACCGCTGGTATGCCCTGGGCGTCGGCCTGACGTTCTATATCGCCTGGAACCTGTTTACCCTGGCCGGCATCCTGTTGGGCCAGAACATTCCCCATCTGGACCAGTTCGGCCTGGACTTTTCCATCGTCGCGACCTTCGTCGCCCTGATCGCGCCATTGGTACGCAACCTGGCGACGGTGGTATGCGTGGCCGTGTCACTGTTCTGCTCGGTACTGTTCAGCCACCGGCACTGGGAAACCGCCCTGGTAGCCGCAGGCCTGTTGGGTATGAGTGCCGGTTTCATCTGTCAGAAATTCGCCGGAGCCCGAACGTGATCTGGATCCTTATTTTCGCCATGGGCGCCATCGTGTTCCTCAACCGCTATGCGTTCCTGGAGCCACGCCTGCCGTTGCGCCTGAGCTCCAACGCCCGGCAATTCCTCGGCTTTGCCGTACCGGGCATGCTTACCGCAATCTGTGCCCCGATCATCTTCATGCCTGGGCAGCAACTCAACCTGAGCCTGCTCAACCCCTACCTGCTGGGCTCGCTGGTGGCCATCGCCCTGGTGTTGTTGACCCGCAGCGTATTGCTGAGCATGCTGGTGAGCATGTTGATCTTCTACCTCCTGCGCAGCTGGCTGGCATGAGCACGCCCCTGCGCGAACAGACACACCTGTGGCAGGCGCCGGCACTGGGCGACGTGGAAATGCTGCACGCCCGCTATTTCCAGCAGCGCTTCGCCCCGCATGTGCATGAAGGCTATGTGTTCACCGTGATCGAGTCGGGCGCCCAGCGCTTCTGGCACCGTGGCAGCGAACACCTGGCACCGGTCGGCAGCATGGTGCTGATCAACCCGGACGAGCTGCACACCGGTGCCACCGCCCACGAAGCGGGCTGGCGCTACCGCGGCTTCTACCCAGAGCACGAGCGGGTAACCGGGGTGCTCGACGAACTGGAACTGGGCCGCCACGGCATGCCCCGCTTCAAGGACAGCGTGATCCACGACCCGGCCCTGGCCAGTGCCTTCAGCCAGCTGCACCAGCTGTCCGAAGCAGGCGCCAGTGCCCTGCAGCAACAGACCGCCTGGCGCCAGGCGGTGCTGGCCCTGGTGCAGCGCCACGGGCAATGCGCCGAACCTGCGGCCCCCGGCCAGGAACCGCTGGCAGTGGCCCGCGCCCGCGAACTGCTGGAAAGCCAGTTGGCCGACCCGCCTTCGCTGGAAGCGCTGGCGGCGGCGGTCAACCTGTCACCGTTCCATTTCGCCCGGGTGTTCCGCCAGGCCACCGGCCTGCCGCCCCATGCCTGGTTGAAGCAGCGCCGCCTGGCCCGAGCGCGAGAGATGCTCAAGCGTGGCTGGGTAGCCTCGGAGGTGGCATTCGACCTGGGTTATGCCGACCAGAGTCATCTGAGCCGGCAGTTCAAGCAGGCGTATGGGGTGACCCCGGGGGCCTACCGCAGCGCCTGCCTGCCGGCCTGAGCTGCGACAGCCGGCCACAGGTATTGCCGCCAGCCACTGCTACACTGACAGGGCTGAACGGAGGATCCTGCCATGTCCGAAAGAGAGCTCACCACCCTGCTGTCGCTGATGAACCAGCGCCAAGCCTGCCTGAGCAGCGCCTGCAAGGAGATTGCCGACTGGATCGACCGGCAGGGCGATGTGCCCGCCGCCGGCAAGATCCGCGCGAGCCTCAAGGCCCTGGAGGCTGACGAGGCCCAGGTACGCAAGACCTTGACCTCGTTGACGCTCGACAGGCCGCTGCCCAAGTTTCGCAGCTAGAAAAGATCAGGGCCGCTGTGCGGCCCTGTTTCACATCTGTCAGTGGTTCATGTGCATGTGCTCATGCCCTGCGCCCACCTCGGCGCTGAGCGCTCGCACTTCAGCCTGCACGTCCACGGTTTCCCTGGCACCCTTGGCATCTTCGATGGTCAGGTTCAGCGGCACCTTGTCGCCCTCCTTTACCTGATTGCTCAGCCCCATCAGCATCACATGCAGGCCATTCGGATCCAGCGTCACGGCTTTGCCGGCTGGCAACTCGACGGTTTTCACCTCTCGCATGCCCATCACGTCGCCGTTCATGGTCATCTCGTGCACCTGGACGGTCTTGGCCACCTTGGACGCCACGCCCACCAGCTTGCTGTCGCTGCTGGCGGTCAGGGTCATGAAGGCGCCAGTGGACTGCTGGTGCGGCACACTGGCACGCACCCAGGCATCGCTCACGGTGGTCTGGGCCAGGGCTGGCAGGGCCAGGCCCATCAGGACCAGGGCGGCCAGGCCGCGCTTGAACGGTTGCATCGACATTCAGCAAATCTCCATCAGGGTAACCAGGTCTTCGGCGCATTCCTGGGCGGTCAGGGAATGGCCCAGGCTCAGGCGCAGCGTGCCGCGGGTATCGTAGACATAGCTGGTGGACGAGTGCGAGACGGTATAGGTATCCCCGGCCGGGACCTTCTCGTAGAACACCTTGAATTCCTTCGCTACCGCGGCGATTTCCTCGGGGGTGCCGGTAAGCGCGGTGAACGACGGGTCGAATGCCTTGACGTAGGCATCGAGCACTTCCGGCGTGTCGCGCTCCGGGTCCAGGGTAATCAGCACCACCTGGAACAGGTCGCGATCGCGGCCCCTGAGCAGCTTGCGGATTTGCGCCGCGCGCGCCAGCGTGGTCGGGCAGACCGCCGGGCACTGGGTAAAGCCGAAGAAGATCATCGGCATGCTGCCGTAGAAACTCGACAGGGTGCGCACGTTGCCCTGGGTGTCCTTGAGGCTGAACTTGCGCCCAAGGATTTCGTTGCTCATGTTCTTGCCGTACTTGAACTCGAGCCCCCGGGCCGGGCTGCAGCCTGCCAGCAGGCCAAGCCCGAGAACGCCCATCCCGGCGACAACGGCGCGCCGGGTATATAGATCATTCATGAAACCGTCCTTTACAGGGAAGGTGCCGACCCTCGGGACGGGCCGGACGAAAAGCCGGGGCATTCTGGCATGACACCCCGAGGGGTTCTACCCGGGCAAGACGATGGTCGGCTGCAGCCCTTTGAATACGGGCTGCGGCCTGTTGTCGCAGGGCTTGAAACCGTAACACTTTGTTGCTAGGAGCGCGATTTTGTAGGAGCGGCCTTGTGTCGCGATGGGGCGCGTAGCGGCCCCTGCAATCTCAGCGGCGATGCCCAGATCCTGGGGCCGCTACGCGCCCCATCGCGACACAAGGCCGCTCCTGCAAGCAGACCATCCAGCCTTAGTAGTAGGCGTTTTCTTTCTGGCTGTGGTCAGTCACGTCGCGTACGCCCTTCAGCTCGGGAATGCGCTCGAGCAGCGTGCGCTCGATGCCTTCCTTCAGGGTCACGTCGGCCTGGCCACAGCCTTGGCATCCGCCCCCGAACTGCAGCACGGCGATGCCGTCGTCGACCACGTCCACCAGGCTCACCTGGCCGCCATGGCTGGCCAACCCAGGGTTGATCTCGGTCTGCAGGTAGTAGTTGATGCGCTCGTTGATCGGGCTGTCTTCGTTGACCATCGGCACCTTGGCGTTCGGCGCCTTGATGGTCAGCTGGCCACCCATGCGGTCAGTGGCGTAGTCGACCAGCGCGTCTTCCAGGAACGGCACGCTGACGGCATCCAGGTAAGCGGTGAAACTCTTCAGGCCCACGGCGGTGTCGTCAGGCTTTTCTTCGCCCGGCTTGCAGTAGGCGATGCAGGTTTCGGCGTACTGGGTGCCCGGCTGGGTAATGAAAATGCGAATGCCGATGCCAGGCGTATTCTGCTTGGACAGCAGATCGGCCAGGTAGTCATGGGCGGCGTCGGTAATGGTTATAGCGCTCATGTAGGTTCCTCACAGACTTGCGGCCAAGTGTACGCCAACCCGGCCTTCGAACAAAGTCCTAGTATTTGACTCGGGAAAGCGCATATTCAGGGGCTGGCTCCCGTGGCGCCGCCAACCAGGCCTGCAGGCGCCGGTACAGGCCGCGCTCCAGCCAGCGGTAGCTGAACCACGACATTAGTCCAATGGACGGCACGCACAGGGCGAACACCAGGTACGGGTTCAGCTGCAGGCGCTGGCTGGCGAACCAGCCGACATACAACACCAGCACATGCACCAGGTACACCGAATACGAGCAGTCGCCCAGGGCCTTGAGCAGCCGGTTGCCACGGAACAGCGGCTCCAGGGCGACGAAGGCCAGCACGATCATTGCGCTCGGCACTCCCCAGTTCAGCAACCGCCGCGAAGCGTCCAGGTAATAGATGGCCAGGCCGGCCAGCGTCAGCAACATCAACGGCAACCAGCGGCCCTGGCGGATCAGCCCGCTGCGGTGCAGCACGCCCAGGCCGATGCCGAGCAGGAATTCGTAGATGATGTCGTTGTTGTAGAAGCGGCTGAGCACGCCCAGCCGGCCCAGCACTTCACTGGCCAGCAGCAGCGCGGCGGTAGCCAGCAGTTGGTGATGACGCTGGCGTACCAGGAAGGCCAGGCCGAACAGCAAGTAGAAGAACATTTCGAAGTTCAGCGTCCAGCCCACGTTCAGGGTCGGGTACAAGCCGTAGCCGCCAGGGTTTTCCGCCGGGATGAACAACAGCGACAGCCACAGGTGCTGCCAGGTGAACGCCTGGTGCGGCATCCATTGACTGAAAGCGAGCAGCAGCGTGGCCATCAGCGCCGTGTAGAACCAATAGGCCGGGACGATGCGCAACACCCGGTTGAGCAGGAACTGGCGCGGTTCGATGGTTTTGTCACGGGTCGACAGGTAGATGACCAGCCCGCTGATGACGAAGAAGATGTCGACGCCAACAGCACCACGGTCAGTGAGCAGTTGGCCAATGGGGCCGGTGGCATGGAAGTCGAAGAAGATCTGCATGAAATGGTGGCAGACCACCACCCAGGCGGCGAACGCCCGCAGTGCCTGAAGCGAATACAGCATGAAATACCCTGCGATTGCCGGTGCATTGAGGCCCTTGGGAGCGCGTTGCGTTCCAACGCCGGCAAGCCAGCGCCCACCGGTACTGTGCAGCCCTCAGGCATGTGCAGCACCCGTGGAAGTTGGCTTGCCGGCGACAGGGCTGCACAGCAGCCCCCGGACCACCCAGCATTTCCGACCGCAGGGTATGCGGAAAGGTCAGCTCGCCCGATCAGAGGTTCTCGTAGCGGTTCATGTCCAGCACGCCCGCCTCGACCGGCTCGGTCTCCTTGATGAAGCTGTTCAGGTCATGGAAGTAGCGCCAGAACTCGGGATGGCTGCGGCGCACACCCCAGCGCATGACGATACGCTCGAAGCGCGCGGTATCATCCTTCGCGTATTCCATGTCCTCGACGAACTCCGGCACATCGCCGGCCGGGATGTTGAAGATGAAGTTCGGGTAGCTGCTGAGCACGCCCGGGTACAGGGTCAGGGTATCCAGCCCCGGCTGGTAGCGGTATGCCTCACCCAGCAGGAAGGCCACGTTGCTGTGCGCGCGGTTGCGCAGCAGGCTGTACACCTGACGCTGGCCATCCGCCCCTTCGATGCGCAACATGGTCGCCTCGGGCAGCTGGTTGATCACCTTCAGCCCGGCAGCCGGGCGCGACACCAGGCGGCTGAGCGACTGCTCGACATCACGGAACTCTGCGCTCATCTGCGGCCGCGAGCAGTACGCACCCTGGCAGCGGTTGATCGGGTCGGGCGCGGCATTCAGGCTGCCGGTGCGCTGCAACAGTTTCAGGCCGAAGTCACGCTTGGGGTCGCGCGGGTCGAGCTTGATGCCGCTTGGGGTGTCGGTGTCGATGTCCTCGTAGTCCATCCACATCTTCACCTTGCCACTGTTCTGGTACCAATCGCCGAGGATCGCCTTGCGCTGGTCGGCCGGCATCAGGCGCAGGAAGTTGACTTCGGCACCGTTACGGATCAGGTCGAAGTACAGGCGCGTCTGCAACTGGTGCGAAACATTGCCGAACACGTCGAAGTTGACCGCCAACTGGTAATAGGTACGTTCGAACAGTGGGTAGTCGAACAGCCACACGGTCAGCGGTACATCGCCGACCAGGCCCTTGGTCACCGAGGCGCTGTCGAAGTGGCGGAAGATGCTCAGCAGCGCATTGTCGTTACCGGCCCACAACGTCGCCCAACCCGGCGCCGGCATGTCGGCATAGGCTTCGCGGCGCAGCTTCTCGTACTCGTTGCGCTTGTCGCGGTAGGCGTGCCACAGGCTCAGCACACTGCCCACGTCATCGATCTGCCCAGGCATGGCCAGCAGCGGCGTGGCCTCGCCCCGGTACTGGGCATCGGTGATATAGCGGTCATGGGCCGGCTCCTGGAATAACGCCCAGAAGTTGTCGCGGATCACATCGGTGGCGATCTGGCCACGGCATACCGGGCCGCGGATGAAGGTCCGCACGAAATACTCGGCGTTATCCAGCATGAACTGGTAGCGCGCCACCGCCGGGATCGCCTCGAAGGTTTCGAACGGGTTGGCCCGGTGGCGCGGCCCGTAGCCTGGCAGCGCGGTGGCATGCCAGTCGCCGGCGTAGAATAGTTGCTTGACCCGCTTGAGCTTCTGCGGCCCCATCGGGTAGGTGATGTGGGTCTTGTGCACGAACACGCCCTGCACCGGGATCAGGCGGTAATAGAAGTCGGTGCCCGGCGGGTCGTTGGGGCGGCGCGTGGCGATCAGGTCGACCGGCTGCCCGCTCGGCGTGCGCGAGCGCACCCACTGGAAGAAGTGGCCCGGCTCGCCGCCGGCGAAGTAGATGTGGGCCAGGAACAGGTGCTCGTACAGCCAGCGGCCGACCAGCGCCTCGGTGGAACCGGGGCGGTTGAGCAGTTCTTCCCACTCGGCGATCTGCGTGGCTTCGATCGCGCTTGGCTTGATTGGCTGGTACTCGACCGGCGCACCGGCGGCCAGCCAGCGGCGCAGGGTGTCGTACTCCTTGTCGGTCAGCCCGGTTACCGCCAGGGGCATGCCCTCCCTGGGGTGGGCGCCGGCATAGGCGTCGAACTCGTGGGGCAAGGGGCACATGTTCTCGCGGTTCAGGCCCAGGACGATGTCCTCGGGCAGCTTGGCATTGGGCGCAAGCGGGGTCTTGTGGCCCAGTTCGAGCATGCGCGCCATCAGCGCCGCCTGGCTGCCCTGGCTGTCGAGCACCGAGTAGAAACCCTTCTTGCGCCACTCGCCCTCGCTGTGGGCATCGTAGAACAGCCGCGTGGTGGGTACCGCCTTGCTGCGGTCGCCCTGGTACACCGGGACCTTGCTCGCCCCGCGCACCGCGCCCTCGGGGCTTTCCAGCTTGAGCTGGCAGGCGGCGTCGTTGCAGGCGTGGCAGGCCACGCATTTCTCGGTGAAGATCGGTTGAATATCCCGGGTATAGGAGATAGCCGGGCTCGATTGGGGGGCTTGCCCGAACGCCACGCTGCTGATCAACAGCGCGCAAGCGGCGGCAAGGATACGAAGCACCATGTGCGGAAAGTCCTGGGTGTAGAAAGCCATCACGTTTTGCCTGGTCGTCCTTGGATGCACCGCTTGCAGACGCCCCGCCAACATGAGCAGTTTTCATGCAAATGGGCGACATGCCTAAAAACCGCGCAGCTTTGTTATGATTCGGCACCTTCTGAAATTTGCCCGACCAGGTAGTTCCTATGTCCGACCGTAGCGCTCGTCTCCAAGCACTCCAGAACGCACTCCAGCAGCGCATCCTGATCCTCGACGGCGGCATGGGTACTATGATCCAAAGCTACCGGCTCGAGGAACACGACTATCGTGGCACGCGCTTCGCCGATTGGCCAAGCGATGTCAAAGGCAACAACGACCTGCTGCTGCTCAGCCGCCCTGATGTGATTGCGGCTATCGAGAAGGCCTACCTGGATGCCGGGGCCGATATCCTCGAAACCAACACCTTCAACGCCACGCAGATTTCCCAGGCCGATTACGGCATGGAGGCGCTGGTCTACGAACTGAACGTCGAGGGCGCGCGCATCGCCCGCCAGGTGGCCGACGCCAAGACCCTGGAAACCCCGGACAAGCCGCGCTTCGTCGCCGGGGTGCTCGGCCCGACCAGCCGCACCTGCTCGATTTCCCCGGACGTCAACGACCCTGGCTACCGCAACGTCACCTTCGACGAACTGGTCGCCAACTACATCGAGGCCACCCGCGGCCTGATCGAGGGTGGCGCCGACCTGTTGCTGATCGAGACCATCTTCGACACCCTCAACGCCAAGGCAGCGATCTTCGCCGTGCAGCAGGTGTTCGAAGAAGACGGCATCGAACTGCCGATCATGATTTCCGGCACCATCACCGACGCCTCCGGCCGCACGCTGTCGGGGCAGACCACCGAGGCGTTCTGGAACTCGGTTCGCCATGCCAAGCCGATTTCCGTGGGCCTGAACTGCGCGCTCGGCGCCAAGGACCTGCGCCCGTACCTGGAAGAGCTGGCGACCAAGGCCGACACCCACGTTTCGGCCCACCCCAATGCCGGCCTGCCGAACGCCTTCGGCGAGTACGACGAGACCCCGGCAGAAATGGCCGCCGTGGTCGAGGAATTCGCCGCCAGCGGCTTCCTCAACATCATCGGCGGTTGCTGCGGCACCACCCCGGGGCACATCCAGGCCATCGCCGAAGCGGTGGCCAAGTACCCGCCGCGCAAGATTCCACAAATCGCCAAGGCCTGCCGCCTGTCGGGCCTGGAACCGTTCACCATCGACCGCCAGTCGCTGTTCGTCAACGTTGGCGAGCGCACCAACATCACCGGCTCCGCCAAGTTTGCCCGGCTGATCCGTGAGGAGAACTACACCGAAGCCCTGGAAGTCGCCTTGCAGCAGGTCGAGGCCGGCGCCCAGGTGATCGACATCAACATGGACGAAGGGATGCTCGATTCCCAGGCCGCCATGGTCCGCTTCCTCAACCTGATCGCTGGCGAGCCGGATATCTCGCGCGTGCCGATCATGATCGACTCGTCCAAGTGGGAAGTGATCGAAGCCGGCCTGAAGTGCATCCAGGGCAAGGGCATCGTCAACTCGATTTCCATGAAGGAAGGCGTCGAGCAGTTCAAGCACCATGCCCGCCTGTGCAAGCGCTATGGCGCCGCCGTGGTGGTGATGGCGTTCGACGAGGTCGGCCAGGCCGACACCGCCGCACGCAAGAAGGAAATCTGCCAGCGCAGCTATGACATCCTGGTCAACGAAGTGGGCTTCCCACCGGAAGACATCATCTTCGACCCGAACATCTTCGCCGTCGCCACCGGTATCGAGGAGCACAACCACTACGCCGTCGATTTCATCGAGGCCTGTGCCTACATCCGCGACCACCTGCCGTACGCACTGAGTTCGGGCGGCGTGTCCAACGTGTCGTTCTCGTTCCGTGGCAACAACCCGGTACGCGAAGCGATCCACTCGGTGTTCCTGTACCACGCGATCCAGAACGGCCTGACCATGGGTATCGTCAACGCCGGCCAGCTGGAGATCTACGACGAGATCCCTGCCGAGCTGCGGGAAAAGGTCGAGGACGTCGTGCTCAACCGCACCGCGCATGGCACCGACGCACTGCTGGCCATCGCCGACGACTACAAGGGCGGCGGCGCAACCCGTGAAGTGGAAAACGAAGAGTGGCGCTCGCTGCCGGTGGAAAAACGCCTGGAGCACGCGCTGGTGAAGGGCATCACGGCGTTCATCGTCGAAGACACCGAAGAATGCCGCCAGCAGTGCGCGCGCCCCATCGAAGTGATCGAAGGCCCGCTGATGAGCGGCATGAACGTGGTCGGCGACCTGTTCGGTGCGGGCAAGATGTTCCTGCCGCAGGTGGTCAAGTCGGCTCGCGTGATGAAGCAGGCGGTAGCCCACCTGATTCCGTTCATCGAAGCCGAGAAAGGCGACAAGCCGGAAGCCAAGGGCAAGATCCTGATGGCCACGGTAAAAGGCGACGTGCACGACATCGGCAAGAACATCGTCGGCGTGGTGCTGGGCTGCAACGGCTACGACATCGTCGACCTGGGCGTGATGGTGCCGGCCGAGAAGATCCTGCAAACCGCCCGCGACGAGAAGTGCGACATCATCGGCCTGTCCGGCCTGATCACGCCGTCACTCGACGAGATGGTCCACGTCGCCCGCGAGATGCAGCGCCAGGGCTTCAACCTGCCGTTGATGATCGGTGGCGCCACCACCTCCAAGGCGCACACCGCCGTCAAGATCGAACCCAAGTACAGCAACGACGCCGTGGTCTATGTCACCGACGCTTCGCGTGCCGTGGGCGTGGCTACCCAGTTGCTGTCCAAGGAGCTGAAAGCGGGCTTCGTCGAGAAGACCCGCGAGGAATACGAGCAAGTGCGCGAGCGCACGGCCAACCGCAGTGCCCGCACCGAACGCCTGAGCTACGCCCAGGCCATTGCAGCCAAGCCGCGGTACGACTGGGCCAGCTACCAACCGGCGGTGCCCTCCTTCACCGGCGTCAAGGTGCTGGAGAACATCGACCTGCGCACCCTGGCCGAATACATCGACTGGACCCCGTTCTTCATTTCCTGGGACCTGGCCGGCAAGTTCCCGCGCATCCTCACCGACGAGGTAGTGGGCGAGGCTGCCACGGCGCTGTACCAGGATGCCCGCGAGATGCTCGACAAGCTGATCGACGAAAAGCTCATCAGCGCCCGCGCGGTGTTCGGCTTCTGGCCGGCCAACCAGGTGGCCGATGACGATATCGAGGTGTACGGCGACAATGGCCAGGCCCTGGCCACCCTGCATCACCTGCGCCAGCAGACCATCAAGCCGGACGGCAAGCCCAACTGGTCGCTGGCCGACTTCGTCGCGCCTAAGGCCAGCGGCATCACCGATTATGTCGGTGGTTTCATCACCACCGCCGGCATCGGTGCCGAGGAAGTGGCCAAGGCCTATCAGGACAAGGGTGACGACTACAGCTCGATCATGGTCAAGGCCCTGGCTGACCGCCTGGCCGAAGCCTGCGCCGAATGGCTGCACGAGCAGGTGCGCAAGGAATACTGGGGCTATGCCCGCGACGAGCAGCTCGACAACGAGGCGCTGATCAAGGAGCAGTACCGTGGCATTCGCCCGGCGCCAGGCTACCCGGCCTGCCCGGACCACACCGAGAAGGAAACCCTGTTCCGCCTGCTCGATGGCACCGCCATCGGTGAGACCGGGCCGAGCGGCGTGTTCCTTACCGACCACTTCGCGATGTTCCCGGCGGCGGCGGTCAGTGGCTGGTACTTTGCCCATCCGCAGGCGCAGTACTTTGCCGTGGGCAAGGTCGACCGCGACCAGATCGAGCACTACAGCGCGCGCAAGGGCCAGGACATCAGCGTGAGCGAGCGCTGGCTGGCGCCCAACCTCGGCTACGACAGCTAAGACCTTGGGGGCCGCTTTGCGGCCCATCGCGACACAAGGCCGCGCCCACAGGAAAACGCAATCCGTGTAGGAGCGGCCTTGTGTCGCGATGGGCTGCGCAGCAGCCCCAATAGCTACCTACACTGTCCCTGATTGCCTCTGATTTTCCCAGGAGCCACCATGGACGATTCCAGCCAGGGCAAACCCCCAACCTTCTGGCAAATGCTGCACAGCATCCTCGCCGCCGCCTTCGGCGTACAAAGCGGCAAGAACCGCGCCCGCGACTTCACCCACGGCAAGGCCAGCCATTTCATTGTGCTGGGGACGCTGTTCACCCTGGTGTTCGTCGCCGTATTGATCGGCCTGGTGCAACTGGCCCTGCACCTGGCCCGCTAGGGTCTTTTCGCCGGCACGATAAAGCGCCTGCGGGATTCCCTCCCGCAGGCGCCTGGCTGCATCACGGTCTTGAAGGCAAGTCTACTGGTGGCTGACCCAATACACGGCGGTGACCACCACCAGCACGATCAGGCAGAGGATCGCCCAGGCATCGACGCTACTGTCAGCTTTGCGGACCTTGGTTGAGTTTCCCATTGCATTGCCTCTTGTAGTGGTTATGGGAATGCACTTCACCCCCAGCAGTTAAGACGAGCAATGCCCTTCGCTCAAGCAGGGTCTTTCAATAATTGATCGGTGAGGTCAGAAACGGGTACTGGTAACTGGCCGGCTGCCCTTCAGCACTGTAGTGCTGGAAATCGACGCCATAGTCGGCGCGTTCCAGCAGTTCCAGCCAGCGCTTGGCCTTGGCCTGGTCGATCACCTGCAACACCGGCACGCGGTGCTCGCGCAGGCCGTCGCGGTTCACCGCCAGCCCCAGGGCATCATCATGCAGCATCACCATGGCCCAGCCGCCGAGGCTGAAATGCCCGCCCAGCAGGACGCTCAGGCGCCCGTCGATACGCGCGCGCAGCGCCTCGGGCGAGCCGTTCACAGTACCGAACAGCACGTCATGCCCCGGCCGGTGCCCTGCCTCTTCGAATGCCTGCATGGCACCGAACGCCATCTCGTCATTGGCCGACCACACCAGGCGGGTGTGCGGATAGCGTTCCAGCAGTTGCTGCGCCTGCTCGTAAGCGCGCTGACGGTTCCAGCCACCGTATACCACCTGGCGCAGGCGCACCTGAGGGTAATCGGCCAAGGCACGCCGCATGCCCTCGACGCGCAGTTGCGAGGCCGGGGTGGTCTTGACCCCGGCAAAGGCCAGCAGGTCCACCGGCCCACTGTCGCGCGGCAGTTGCGCAACCATCTGCTGCAACATCTGGAAGCCTGCCTCCTCGTCGTTGCTGACCAAGGTGCCCAGGGGCTCGGCATACTTGTCGGGCTGGGCCTCGATGCTCAGCGCCTGGCTGGCGGTCAGGCCGTTGTTGACCAGGAACAGCTTGACCCCGGTGCCTCGCGACAGGCGCATGATTTCCGGGGCCACATACTGCTCGTTGACCAGCACCAGGTAATCCGGCCGCTGCGGCCCGTTCAAGATCGCCCTGGCATGGCTCAGCGCCAGGTCGGCGCGGCGCTCGCTGTACTCCACGCGCAGGGTCATGCCCAGCTCGTCCGCCGCCGCTTGCATGAAACGGGTATAGGTGGTCCAGAACGTCTCGGTAGACAGCCCTGGGTTGAGGAAGACCACCGAAGCCGGTTGCGCGCTTGCCGCCAGCGGCAGGATCAGACACAAGCTTTGGCACAACGCCTTGAGCATGGGGAATCCCTGCAGAACAAACCAGGGATTATAAACGCCGGGGCGCAGCCAGCGCACAAATGGCAGTCAGTCTCACATAGTCCGTTTGGTTCTTTTCATATGCAAAAACATCACTTTAGCGCATAAACGCAACCTGCTATCGTTCCCCGGCTCCGTACCGGAGTGCGCGGCCGTGCGCGCGAATAGCTGCATGCCTGAGACAGGACTTTTATGTACGTATACGACGAGTACGATCAGCGGATCATCGAGGACCGCGTCAAGCAGTTCCGTGATCAGACCCGCCGCTACCTGGCCGGGGAACTGAGCGAAGAAGAATTCCGCCCTCTGCGCCTGCAGAACGGCCTTTATATCCAACGTTTCGCACCGATGCTGCGTGTCGCCGTGCCGTACGGCCAGTTGAACGCCCGCCAGGTCCGCACCCTGGCCAAGATCGCCCGCGACTACGACAAGGGCTACGCCCACATCTCCACCCGCCAGAACGTGCAGTTCAACTGGCCGGCGCTGGAAGACGTCCCGGACATCCTCGCCGAACTGGCCACCGTGCAGATGCACGCGATCCAGACCAGCGGCAACTGCCTGCGCAACACCACCACCGACCAGTTCGCCGGTGTCGCAGCAGACGAAATCATCGACCCGCGCCCGTGGTGCGAAATCGTCCGCCAGTGGACCACCTTCCACCCGGAATTCGCCTACCTGCCGCGCAAGTTCAAGATTGCCATCAACGGCTCGCAGGAAGACCGCGCCGCCATCGAAGTGCACGACATCGGCCTGGAGCCGGTGCGCAATGCCGCTGGCGAACTGGGCTTCCGCGTGCTGGTCGGTGGCGGCCTGGGCCGTACGCCGGTAGTCGGCTCGTTCATCAACGAGTTCCTGCCCTGGCAGGACCTGATCAGCTACCTCGATGCCATCCTGCGCGTGTACAACCGTTACGGCCGCCGTGACAACAAGTACAAGGCGCGGATCAAGATCCTGGTCAAGGCGCTTACCCCGGAAGTGTTCGCCGAGAAGGTCGAGGCCGAAATGGTCCACCTGCGCGGCGGCAGCACCACCCTGACCGAAGCCGAAGTGCAGCGCGTGTCGCGCCACTTCGTCGACCCGGACTACCTGGCCCTGGACAACGTCGATTACAGCGCCCTGGATGCCGGGTACCCAGGCTTTGCCCGCTGGCGTTCGCGCAACACCCGCGCCCACAAGCGCCCCGGCTACGTGGCCGTGACCCTGTCGCTGAAGCCCACCGGCGTTGCCCCGGGCGACCTGACCGACAAGCAGCTGGATGCCGTGGCCGACCTGGCCGAGCGCTACAGCTTCGGCTTCCTGCGCACCTCGCACGAGCAGAACATCATTCTTGCCGACGTCGAGCAGCGCCAGTTGCACGCGCTGTGGCTGGAGCTGCGCGAAGCCGGCTTCGCCACCCCGAACATCGGCCTGCTGACCGACATCATCTGCTGCCCGGGGGGTGACTACTGCTCGCTGGCCAACGCCAAGTCGATCCCGATTGCCGAATCCATCCAGCGCCGCTTCGACGACCTGGACTACCTGTTCGACATCGGCGAGATCGACCTGAACATTTCCGGCTGCATGAACGCCTGCGGCCACCACCACGTGGGCCACATCGGCATTCTCGGCGTGGACAAGAAGGGCGAGGAGTTCTACCAGGTGTCGCTCGGCGGCAATGCCGCGCGTGGCGCGAGCCTGGGCAAGATCCTCGGCCCGTCCTTCGCCCAGGACGACATGGCCGATGTGATCGAGAAGCTGATCGCCGTGTACGTCGAGCAACGTACCGAGGAAGAGCGTTTCATCGACACCTACCAGCGTATCGGCATCGACCCCTTCAAGGAACGCGTCTATGCAGCGAATCATTAAGAACAACCAGATCGTCGACGAAACCTGGCACCTGCTGCCCAAGGAGACCTCGTTCGACGAGCTGACCAACTGCGACGACTACATCGTCCCGCTGCAGATGTGGCGCGACCATGCCCATGCCCTGAAGGCCCGCGACGGCGGCCTGGGTGTGTGGCTGGACAGCGACGAAGAAGCGGAAGAAATCGGCGACGACGTGCAGCACTTCCAGGTCATCGCCCTGAACTTCCCGGCCTTCACCGACGGGCGCAGCTACTCCAATGCACGCCTGCTGCGTGACCGCTATGGCTACAAGGGCGAGCTGCGTGCCATTGGTGACGTGCTGCGCGACCAGCTGTTCTTCATGGCCCGCTGCGGCTTCGATGCGTTCGCCATCCGTGCCGACAAGGACCCGGAAGACGCGCTGCAAAGCCTGAAGGACTTCTCGGTGACCTACCAGGCCGCCGCCGACGAGCCGCTGCCGCTGTTCCGCCGCCGCTGATCGTCCCCCTGCAAGACCTTGCGGCCCGCCTTCATGGCGGGCCGTTTGGTTTTCTGTGCTGGCATTCCCCCGGTCACAGTCACGGCACAACAACCTATTCTTGCCTCCTGGTCAAATGACCTTGGCCGCGCGCCACCTTAATCAATTCAGCTCAAACCCGCACACTGCTCCCCACACGAATAGCGATCGAACCGAGCGCAGCTCGGTCCGGCCCCACCCTACTCACCAGGAACAGAACATGAGCATTCCATCCTTCGGCCTCGGCACCTTCCGTCTCACCGGCCAGGCCGTCATCGATTCGGTCAAGGCAGCCCTGGAACTCGGCTACCGGGCCATCGACACGGCACAGATCTACGACAACGAAGCGGCTGTCGGCCAAGCCATCGCCGAAAGCGGTGTGCCGCGCAGCGAGCTGTTCATCACCACCAAGATCTGGGTAGCCAACTACGCCGCCGACAAACTGATCCCCAGCCTGCGCGAAAGCCTGCAGAAACTGCGTACCGAGCATGTCGACCTGCTGCTGATCCACTGGCCAGCCCCAGGCAACGGCGTTGAACTGCCCGAGTACATGGCCGCCCTGGCCGAAGCCAAGGCGCTGGGCCTGACCCGCGAGATCGGTGTGTCCAACTTCAACATCGAACTGACTCGCCAAGCCATCGAAGTGGTCGGCAAAGGCGAGATCGCCACCAACCAGATCGAGCTCAGCCCGTATCTGCAGAACCACAAGCTGGTTGCCTTCCTCAAGGACCAGGGCGTCACCGTCACCTCGTACATGACGCTGGCCTACGGCAAGGTCCTGAAAGACCCGGTACTGGCCGACATCGGTGCCAAGCACAAGGCCACGGTGGCCCAGGTTGCCCTGGCCTGGGCCCTGCAGCAGGGCTACGCGGTGATCCCGTCGTCGACCAAGCGCGAGAACCTGGCCAGCAACCTGCTCGCCCAGAGCCTGCGCCTGGACGCCGAAGACATGGCCCGGATTGCCGGGCTGGAACGCAATGGCCGCGAAGTCAGCCCCGACGGCCTGGCCCCAGCCTGGGATTGATCGCCATGAGTTCTCAAGCAATGAAAAGCGGCCGGGTACTCTTCGCCCTGGCCATCGGAGCCTTCGGCATCGGCACCACCGAGTTCACCCCGATGGGCCTGCTGCCGGTGATCGCCGAGGGCGTCGAGGTGAGCATTCCCAGTGCCGGCATGCTGATCACCGCCTATGCCATCGGCGTGATGGTCGGCGCCCCGGTCATGACGTTACTGTTCAGCCGTTTCGGCAAGCGCGCAGCGCTGATGGCGCTGATGGCCATCTTCACCCTGGGCAACCTGCTGTCGTCGCTGGCACCGGACTACTACACCCTGCTCGCCTCGCGGCTGGTCACCAGCCTCAACCACGGCGCGTTCTTCGGCCTCGGCGCGGTGGTAGCGGCCAGCGTGGTACCCAAGGAGAAACAAGCCAGTGCCGTGGCGACCATGTTCATGGGCCTGACCATCGCCAACATCGGCGGCGTGCCGGCGGCCACCTGGGTCGGCCAGCAGGTCGGCTGGCGCATGGCCTTTGCCGGCACCGCCGCACTGGGCCTGCTGGCCATGGCCGCGCTGTGGTTCGCCCTGCCCAAGGGTGAGCGCGGCAGCGTGCCGCAGGTGCGCAAGGAGCTGGCCGTGATCGCCCGCCCCAGCGTGTTGCTGGCGATGGCTACCACCGTGCTCGGCGCCGGCGCCATGTTCACCTTGTACACCTATGTCGCGCCGGTGCTGGCCGAACTGACCGGTGCCTCGGACAGCTTCGTCACCCTCGGCCTGGTGCTGATCGGCGTTGGCTTCACCTTGGGCAACAGCCTGGGCGGTCGCCTGGCCGACTGGTCGCTGGACGGCGCAGCGCGGATCTTTCTCGCAGCGCTGGCAGCCATCATGCTGCTGATGCCGCTGGTGCTGGGCAGCCATATCGGCGCCGCCCTGGTCTTGCTGGTGTGGGGCATGTTCACCTTTGCCGTGGTGCCACCACTGCAGATGCGAGTGATGATCGCAGCCATCGAGGCGCCAGGGCTGGCCTCGTCGATCAATGTCGGTGCGTTCAACCTGGGTAACGCCCTGGGCGCTGCGCTGGGTGGTGCGGTGATCAGCCTGAACCTGGGTTATGCGGCGGTGCCAATGGCCGGGGGCGTGCTCGCGGCAGCCGGGCTGCTGCTGGTTTGGCTGGGTGGGCGCCGCAAGGCCGCCGAAAACACCGCTGCCGACGCGGCCTGATCGCGACCACTTGCAGAAGCGGCCTTGCGTCGCGACGGGCCTGCGTAGCAGCCCCAGCCATTCCAGTTTTGATCAGGGAATCCGGGGGCCGCTTTGCGGCCCATCGCGACGCAAGGCCGCTCCTGCACATTGTTCCAGGCAATGCAATTATGAAGTGCCAGGCACATCCATTCTCAGGTCACGCAGCGGCGGCTAAGCTCCTCACCAGCCAATCGATCCGAGGAGTAGCCCATGTCCCGCCCACCCCTTCCACCCTTCACCCACGCAAGCGCCATCGAAAAGGTCCGCCTGGCCGAGGATGGCTGGAACAGCCGTGACGCTGCCAAGGTCGCGCTTGCCTATACCGTCGACACCGTGTGGCGCAACCGCGTCGAGTTCCCCCGCGGCCGCGCCGAGGTCGAGGCCTTCCTGACGCGCAAATGGAACCACGAACTGGAGTACCGCCTGATCAAGGAGCTGTGGGCTTTCACCGACAACCGCATTGCCGTGCGCTATGCCTACGAGTACCACGACGACAGCGGCCAGTGGTACCGCGCCTATGGCAACGAAAACTGGGAATTCGCCGACGACGGGCTGATGCAGAACCGCCATTCGAGCATCAATGAACAGCCCATCAGCGAAGCCGAGCGCAAGTTCCGCTGGCCGTTGGGGCGGCGCCCGGACGATCACCCCGGGCTCAGCGAACTGGGGCTCTGATCAACCTGCCGGCAGTGTGACCCTGACCTCCAGGCCACCACCCGGGCGGTTGCCCAAGGTCACGCTGCCGCCGTGCTCCAGCACGATGGCCCGGGCTGCCGGCAGGCCCAGCCCGACGCCGCCGGTATTACGGTTGCGCGAGCCTTCGATGCGGTAGAACGGCGCGAATACCTGCTCGTGCAGCTCCGGCGCGATGCCCGGCCCGCGATCCTGCACGCTGATTTCGATCTGCCCAGTACCTATCGCCAGCGTCACTGCGGGGTCACGGCCATACTTCGCGGCATTGTCGATCAGGTTGACCAGCACCCGCCTGATACCCACCGGCCGCCCCTCGTACACGCAGCGACGTGGCCCGCTCAGCCCCACCTCAACGCCGGCATCCCTGAAATCGTCCACCACGGTCGACAGCAACTCGCCCAGGTCAAACACGGTGGCCTGCTCCAGCCGAGCATCGTCACGGAAAAACGCCAGCGCCGCTTCGACCATCGCCTGCATCTCGTCAACGTCCTTGAACAGCCTGGCCTGCAACTGGGCGTCGTCAATGAACTCGGCACGCAACCGCATGCGCGTCAGGGGTGCGCGCAAGTCATGGGAAATGGCCGCAAGCATCTGGGTGCGGTCGTTGAGAAAGTGCTTGAGCTGCGCCTGGGTGGCGTTGAACGCGAGAATCGCCTGGCGCAGGTCATGCGGACCGACCACCGGAATCGGCGGCGCGTTGAAATCCTTGCCAAAACGCCGTGCGCCTTCGGCAAAACGCTCCAGCGGCTTGGCCAGGTAGCGGGTGGCCAGCAAGGCAACGGCAAGGCTGGAGAGCAGCATCAGGGTCAGGATGATCAGGTTGCGTGGCAACTCATCCAGCCCCCAGCTACGGGCAGTGGCGCGGAACAGCACCCACGACTTGTCGCTCAGCTCGATCATCAGCGCATAGCCGCGCTCAGGTGCGTATTCCGGCATGTCGGACGGTTCGAAGGCTTCGATCCTGGCATCCGGGCGCTTGAGCAGCGCGCGCAGGATCGGCGTGCCCTCGCTGAACTCGGCGTCGACCAGCACCGGCACGCCCGCTTCGTCATGGCGGCGCAGCCAGCGCACCGAGTAGCTGCCGTCGCCCGCCGCACTGGCGATGCTCGCCCGCTCTGCCAAGGGCGCGACATCGAGGATGCGGGTAACCGTTGCGACCTTTTCAATCACTCCGCTTTCCAGCAACGGTGGCTGCGCCCAGACACTTAGCAGCAGGCTGAACAGGCCTTTGAGCAGCAACAGGAAGAGCATCGCCGTCAGGGTGGTCAGCGCGATCCAGCGGGCAATGGTGATCTTTGGCCGTGGCAGGGCCTGGCGAGCCCGGGTAATCAGGCTCATCGCCTGGCGACCGTAGGCGTGAACAGGTAACCGGCGTTGCGCAAGGTACGGATCAAGGGCTCGTGGCCATGGTCGCTTTCAAGCTTGCGGCGCAGCCGGCTCACCTGGACATCGACGCTGCGGTCATAGGCCTCGTAGGCATCGCCACGGGCCAGGTCCAGCAGCTGCTGGCGGCTGAGCACCCGGCGCGGATGTTCGGCGAACACCAGCAACAGTTCGAATTCACCGTTGGACAAGGGGATCATGACGTTGGCCGGCGAACGCAATTCGCGCCGCACCACATCCAGCCGCCAGCCAGCAAACTCGAGAATCGCGCAGGCATGGCCCGACCCGCCAGCGGCTGCACGATCAGCCGCTTCGCCAGCACGCCGCAGCACTGCCCTGACCCGCGCCAGCAATTCACGGGCGGCGAACGGCTTGGTCAGGTAGTCATCCGCACCCAGCTCCAGCCCCACTACCCGGTCACTCAGCTCGCCCATCGCGGTGAGCATGATCACCGCCACCTTGTGCTCGGCGAGCAAGCGCTGGCACAGCACCAGGCCGCTATCGCCAGGCAACATCACGTCAAGAATCACCAGGTCTGGCACGCGCCTTTCGACGGCCTGCCAGAGCGCTTTGCCGTCCCTGGCCACGTCCACCTCGTAACCGTGCTGGCGAAGGAACTTCTGCAGCAGGTCGAGTACTTCGACGTCGTCGTCGACTATCAGCAAATGGCTCACTAAAACTCACCAAAACAAGAGATCCAGCGGTACTTTACGGCCATCCCCTGCAGCCGTCATATATTTCAACCCGGTAACAAAGTGTCGACACCGAGACATTCCGGACATCACCCGGCAAACAAAACTGCGCAGCATCGCCGCCAGTTCTTGCCAGGAAGCCATCCATGTCCCGTTCACCCTCCGCCTCCCGTTCAGCACGCTCTGCCGTACTGGTCCTGTCGCTGCTGGCTGCGGGCGGCTGTAGCCAACGCGCTCCCGCCACAGCGGTGTGCGGCAACGTCGCCTATCAACTCAGTGACCCGGCAGAACCCGCCAACCGCGCGGTGTTTGCCTTCAACCGCAGCGTCGATGACTACCTGCTGGCTCCCGTCGCCCGAGGCTACGAGGCGCTGCCCGGTTTCGCCCGGCAGGGCCTGCACAACTTTGCCAGCAACTTCGCCGAGCCCAAGGTGTTCATCAACGATGTGCTGCAAGGCAATGGCGAGCGGGCGATGACCAGCCTCACGCGCTTCATCTTCAACACCACCCTGGGTGTGGCGGGGCTGGTCGATGTGTCGGGGAAAATGGGGCTGAGCCAGCACCGTTCGGACTTTGGCCAGACCTTCGGTGTCTGGAACATTGCCAACGGCCCGATCGTCGAGCTGCCGCTGCTGGGCTCGCACAACCTGCGCGATGCCACCGGCACGGTACTGGGCATGGCGCTGGACCCGTTTGGCGGCAGCAGCGATACCGTCGCCACCTTGGGCAGCGTCGCCACAGCGGGCGGCTTCGTCGATGCGCGGGCCGAAGCCCTGCCACTGACCGACCTGCTGCGCACCTGGCCGGATTACTACGTCGCGCTGCGCGACTACACCGCGCAACGGCGCAGCAACCGGGTGGCAGAAGGCAAGGCCGGCGAGCGGGGTGCATGGCAGGTCGATTGTGCCGGGGGTGCCCGTGACAACTGATAGCCAAACCGCCGTGCTGTTGTTCAGGCGCCTGGAAGGCGCCGCCCGACAGCCGCTGGTGCTGCATGAACTGGAAGCCCGCCTGTCTGCCGATGGTCGCAGCCTGGTGCTGAGCCGCTATCGGGAGCGCGTTACCGCCGACGGCAAACCCTACCGCCACGAGGCTCACCGCAGCGTACCGATTGCCGCCTTGCTGCGCTGGATGGCCCGCCAGGGGCGGTGAAGCAAGAGCAGCGGATTCTGCAATGTCCGAAATGCGACAGTGGCTGCCTGTTCGGCGTGAGACAGGCAACCGCGGCGCTGGCTACCCTCCTCTGGCAATGCCTTGCTCCCTTTCGACAGAAGAACTTCGCCCATGACGATTCCCTCCGCCTCCATGGCCGCCACCACGCCTGCCGACCGTCCTCAGGGCTTTCTGGTCCGCATCGTCGGCGCTGCCGCATTCGCCCATCTGCTCAACGACCTGATCCAGGCCGTGCTGCCGTCGATCTACCCGATGCTCAAGAGCGATTTCGCCCTGAGTTTCGCCCAGGTCGGCTGGATCGCCCTGGTCTACCAGGTGACCGCCTCGCTGCTGCAACCCTGGGTCGGCCTGTACACCGACAAGCACCCGCAACCCTACCTGCTGCCGGCCGGCATGCTGGTCACCCTGGTCGGCATCGCCCTGCTCGCCTGTGCCGGCAGCTACGCCATGCTGCTGGTGGCCGCCGCCGTGGTCGGCGTCGGCTCGGCCACCTTCCACCCGGAAGCCTCACGGGTGGCCAGGATGGCTTCCGGCGGGCGCTTCGGCACTGCGCAATCGACCTTCCAGGTGGGCGGCAACACCGGCTCGGCGCTTGGCCCGCTGCTGACTGCTGCCATCGTCATTCCGCATGGCCAGCCCGCCATCGCCTGGTTCATGCTGGCAGCTGCGCTGGCGGTGTGGGTGCTGTGGCGGGTGACCGGCTGGACCAGGAGCCACGGCCAGACCCGGCTCAAGACCTTCGCCGGGCAGCAGCCGCCTGGGCTGGCCCCTGGCGCCATGTGGCGCGCCGTTGGGGTAATCGCCGTGCTGATGTTCGCCAAGTTCGTGTATATCGCTTCGTTCACCAACTACTTCACCTTCTACCTGATCGAACACTTCGGCCTGAGCGTGCAGCACAGCCAGCTGTACCTGTTCGTGTTCCTCGCGGCGGTAGCACTGGGTACCTTCGCTGGCGGCCCGGTGGGTGACCGGATCGGGCGCAAGGCGGTGATCTGGGTGTCGTTCCTTGGCGTGGCCCCCTTCGCCCTCGCCCTGCCACATGCCAACCTGGCCTGGACGGCGGCCCTGGCGGTGCTCATCGGCCTGGTCATGTCATCGGCCTTCGCTGCCCTGGTGGTGTATGCCCAGGAGGCGGTGCCTGGCCGGGTCGGCATGGTCTCCGGAGTGATGTTCGGCTTGATGTTCGGCATCAGCGGCATCGGTGCCGCCGGGCTTGGCGAGCTGGCCGACCGGCATGGCATCGAGTGGGTGTACCAGGCAATCGCCTTCTTGCCGCTGCTGGGGCTGGCCACTGCGCTGCTGCCGGCAACCCGCTCGCAAGCCCGCCCCGCCCGCTGCTGTTAAAGTGGCGGGGCCGGGCAGCCTGAACACGAGGTAGCAATGCTCAAACCGCAGCATGAATTGCTGGTCGAGGTCGATGAATGGGCCTGGGAAGTGGGTAGCCGCGCAACCGACTACCCGACCGACTGGTTCATCGAGCCGCACAGCCATGCCAAGCATCAGCTGATCTATGCCATCAAAGGGCTGATGATCGTCGAGTCCGGGAACGAACGCTGGACCGTGCCACCCAGCCGCGGGGTGTGGATGCCCTGCGGCCAGGTGCACGCGATACGCTGCGTGGGCGAAGTGAAGATGCGCAGTGTGTTCGTGCGCACCGATACCGCCGTCCCCCTACCCGGGCAGAGCAAGGCCATCAGCATCTCGCCATTGCTCAGCGAGCTGATCAAGGCCTCGGTGGGCTTCTGCGCGCCGTTTGCCGATGACTCGCGCGAAGGCCGGGTGATGCGCCTGATCCTGGATGAGATCTGCGTGCTGCCAACCCAGCCGCTGAAACTGTCGCAGCCCGGCGACAAGCGCCTGCGCACGATCTGCGCGGCGCTGCTCGAGCGGCCTTACGATAATGCCACCCTGGCCGACTGGGGCGTACAGCTGGGTGTGGACGAGAAAACCATCCAGCGCCTGTTTCGCAAGGAAACCGGCATGACCTTCGGTCAGTGGCGCCAGCAGGCGCGGCTGATGCAGGCGCTGGAACGGATCGCCCTGGGCGAGCGCATCATCGATGTCGCGGTGGCGTTGGGGTATGACAGCCCAAGCGCCTTCGCCAGCATGTTCAAGCGCCAGTTCGGTACCACGCCCAGCCAGTTCTTCAAATGAGCTGAAAAACAATCCTTGCATGATCTCACCCAGCAACCCGGTCATGGCGTGTACAGTAGGCTCACAACAAAGCCCAGAAGGAGCCCGGCACATGTCCGCAACGCTGTCCCCCCTGCAGATCGACTGCGATTTCGACTCCGGCAACATTCAGGTACTGGATGCCAGCAACCCGGCCCGGGTGCACCTGGCCATCCGCCCCGACACCCACAGCGGCCACTACCAGTGGTTCCACTTCAAGGTCAGCGGGCTGACGCCAGGCCAGGTCCACCGCTTCAGCCTCGACAACGCCTCCGGCTCGTCCTACAAGAACGCCTGGAGCGGTTACAACGCCGTGGCCTCCTACGACCAGCAAAGCTGGTTCCGCGTGCCCAGCCAGTACGATGGCACGGCGCTGTCGTTCGAGGTAACCGCCGAACAGCCGCAGATCTGGTTCGCTTACTTCGAGCCCTACTCACGCGCCCGCCACAACCAGCTGATCGAACGTGCCCGGCAACTGCCAGGGGTCGAGTTGCTGGCCAGCGGCCGCAGCGTCCAGGGCCGCGACATTCCCCTGCTGCGTGCCGGTGATGGCGCCGCAGGCAAGCGCAAGCTGTGGCTGATTGCCCAGCAGCACCCGGGCGAACACATGGCCGAATGGTTCATGGAAGGGGTGATCGACCGCCTGCAGGCCGACGACGTGGTGATCCGCCAATTGCTGACCAAGGCCGACCTGTACCTGATCCCCAACATGAACCCCGACGGTGCCTTCCTCGGCCACCTGCGCACCAACTTCAAGGGCAAGGACCTCAACCGTGCCTGGCAGGACGCCAGTGTCGAGTTCAGCCCCGAGGTGTTCTTCGCCCAGGCGCAGATGAAGCAGTACGGGGTGGATGCGTTCATCGACGTGCATGGCGATGAAGAGATTCCCCATGTATTCACTGCGGCCTGCGAAGGCAACCCGGGTTATACGCCGCGGCTGGCGCAGCTGGAAACGCAGTTCCGCAACACGCTGTGCAGCCTGACCCGTGACTTCCAGACCGTGCACGGCTACACCCGCGACGAGCCGGGGCAGGCCAACACGACACTGGCCTGCAATGCCGTGGGAATGGCGCATGACTGCCTGTCGCTGACCCTGGAAATGCCCTTCAAGGACCATGACGACGCGCCTAACCCGGCCACGGGGTGGTCGGGGGCACGTTCGAAGGCATTGGCCGGGGCAGTGCTGGAGACCCTGGCGCAGATGGTTGACGATTTGCGTTGAGCCTGCGGCGTTCCAGCTGACTTCCAGTTGGCACCTGCAGCTTGATGTGCTCGGGTACGCTCAGAACTGCACGTCCAGGATCACACTGTCGGCATAACTCCCTGCCGGCGGTGTGGCCTGGTCGGTATAGACCCTGGCGTTGTAGTTGAACACCTGGCTACCGGTACCCGTGCCTGCTCCCGGGTTCACATCGGCATCGCTACTGGCCCGTCGCGCCGCCCCCACCGAGCCCCAGCGCTGCGCCCCGGCGCTCTTGAAAATGTCGTAGGCCAGGTAGCCGTTTGCCGACGACTTCATGCGCCGCCGTCCGCTGGCCACGTTCTGGCCATCGTCCAGGCCCACGGTATAGGTGCTGCCCTTGGTGCACGACACGCTCAGGTTCTGGCTTACCGTACCGAACCCCGCCACCACCGGCGCACTGGCAAAGCTGATGTCGGGGGTGGTGATCTGGCAGTCATTGGTCACCGTCAGGCTCACTGTCAGCGGCTTGCTACCACTGCCGGTATCCCGGCCGATGCAGAACCCGCCGGCCCCGATCCCGGCGCAATAATCCCAGGTCCACTCGACGTTGAGGGTTTCCTGGTAGGTGCCCGCCGCTACGTTGCTGCCTACCTGCGTGCGCATGTACAGGGGCACGTTCTTGGGGGTACCGTTGAGCAGGCCCAGTACATCCAGAATGCCGGTGGTGCGGTATTCGAAGGAGGTACCACGGGTGATCGGATAGCTGGTTGTGGCATCGGCATACAGCGTGTAAGGGATGACATCCCCGGTCGGCCCCACCAGGCCGCTGGTGGGGGCAGTGATCTTGATCTTGAAGGAGTCGGTGCTGCTGAGCACGCTGAGCACCGAACCGCTGCATTGCAAGCCCGAATTGCTGCTGGAAGCCATCTGTACCGTGCTGCGCACTTGTGTCGAGTTGAGCGAGCCGAACGCCGCAGGCGCAGTCACCACGGAGGTGCACTGGGCCCAGGTGCTACCCATCGCCAGCAACAAGGCGCAGGCCAACAAGCCACGCCAGCGGCCCATCACTTGCACTCCAGCGGGCCGATCAAGGGGATCGAACCTTGCGTTTCAGGCAGGTCGAACGCCACCTGGCAGTGCCCGCCGCCCGCCAGTTCCACCTGCAGGCTATTGTGCCGCGCCAGGTTTTCCAGGTACACCAGGCCGTCCCAGCCGACGACCGCCTGGCTGCCACTTTCGCTATGCGTGACGCGGCTGCCCAGCGTGAGCACCTGCCGGTTACCGTCCACCAGCTCGATACTGGCGGCCAGCACGCGCCGCAGCGGAAACTCCAGCAGATAGCCGCTGCCACGGCGCACCGCCACGCGCTGCTCCACTTCCGTCGCCAGGATGTCCGGTGGCAAGTCCATCGGGTCGATCTCGTACTTGCCGCGGTAGTAACCGCTGCTGTATGGCACCAGCAGGTGGCCGCTGGCATCGGTGCGGCCGACTGCCTGGTTTTCATAGCGCACCGGCACATCGGCGTAGCCCTGGGTGCTGACCACCACGAAGGCATCGTCGATACGGTTGGCGGCAAACAACCCCGCATCCATCCACACCAGCGAGCCGCTGGCATCGGCCCAGCGGGTCATCTCGCCGCTGCTGCCATACACCCCCGCCTGCAACTGCACCGATTGCAGGCGCCAGGTGACATCGGCCTGGCGGTAGGCGTCGCGCTCGCTACCAGCGGCATAGCCCAGGTTGTAACCGACACCGCCGCCCACAGGCACGGCGCGGCTGTAGTTCACGCGCTGCAGGCGCTCGCCGGCCTGGCTGCGCTCCAGGCTCAGGGCCAGGGTGCCACGCAAGTCGAACGGGATGACCAGTTGCGCCTGCAGTGCCCACTGGCTAGCGCCCACTTCCCGGTTGGCCGACAGGTACAGGCTGCTGCCGCCCCACAGCGGCCGGCTGTAACTGACGTTGAGCAGCCGGGTCCGCGTGCCATCGCCAGCCCGCACGTCGAAGTAGCCGGCACCGATGTTGCCGTATTGGTTCAGGTTGAGGCTGAACGTGACCTGTTCGCTGCGCTGGCTCAGCTGCATGTCCTGGCTGTCCACACGGGTCAGGTCGGCATAGGCGCCGTAGCGTTGCAGGCGCTGGTAGCTGATGCCGATGCGCTGGCTGTTGTACTGATAGCCGAGGGCCACCTGGTGGCCTTTGTCGCCCTCGAACTGGCTCTGCGCCAGGGCCGCATTGAGCACGCCGACATTCCCCAGGCGCAGGTTGCCGCCCAGGCCGCCCAGCATCAACGATGCGGCGCTTTCGGCATGGCTCTCGACGGTAAAGGCGTCACTCACCCCATAGCGCAGGCTGGCCGAAGCCACCCCAGGGCCATAGGCAAAGTCACGCACGCCGTAGTCACGGCGCAGGCTGCCGGCCGCTACCGAGTAATCCGCCAGGCCTTGCTGCAGCAGGCTGCTGGTGACGTAGAACGGCAACGTGGTCGACACCTGTCGGCCAAGCGCATCGGTGGTGACCACTACCGCTTCCCCGGCACCATTGATGAACGGCACGTTGGTCAAGGTGTAGGGCCCCGGCTGCAACTCGGTGGTGCTGGACTTGTAGCCATTGATGAACAGATCCAGCGAGGTCGGCACCGCCGCCTCCCCGGCGAACGCCGGCAATGGGTAGGTGACCAGGTCGGGGCGCGCAGCGAAATCGCGAGACAACTGCAGGCCGCCAACCCGCACCGAGCTGCTCCAGGGCAAGGCGCCGGTCACCAGGTCCCCGGCCTCATAGGTCAGCAGGCGCTGCTCGTCGGTGAAGCGCCAGGTGGAGTCGTAACGCAGGAAGCCCTGACGCGTGTCGTCGGCCTGCGCAGCGTTGAACAACTGGCGCCACTGCCCGGTACTGGAGAACGTGCCCCAACTGTCGAACAGGCGCAGTTCATTCCAGGCTGCCAGGTAGCTTCCAGCATCATCGGTGTCGTTCAGGTACAGGTCGTAGTTGAACAAGGCGCCAAAGCTGCTGCGTGCATCGGTCGCCGGGTACAGGCTGCGCTCGCCCACCTGCTGGTCGGGCAGCCAGGCCGCTGGCACCTGCAGCAGCAAGCGCTGGTTCTGGCTGTCGTAGTCGGCATGCAACCCTGCGATGGCCTCCAGTGCCAGCTCGCCCTGCGGGTTGCCCGGCAGCGAGACACCCGCCGCCCGCAACACCTCGCTGTCCAGGTACAACTGCCCGGCGCGCTGCTGGACCGCGACCAATTCAGCCTTGGGCATCTGGTTCACCAGCAGTTCGAGGTATAGCGTGGCGTCGGTGATGGCGGAAAGCTCCAGCGGCGGTGGCGGCAGGTCGTCGGCCAGCACCAGGCCCGAGCCGAGCATGGCCAGCCCCACGCACCAGCGGGGCATCGTCGTCAGCCATTTCACACACGGTTTCCAGCCATTGCCGGGTCCCCCCTGGCCCATGAACGGCATTCAGGCGTTGGCTCATTGGCCTTGGCGGATAGCGTCCGCGCTGCCCTGGCCGTTGACCCGCCCTGTCAACACACTGCCCGCACCCGCTGCCAGCGGTGCCGGCCAGCGCATGCTGGCCCCCGGCAGCACATAGCCCAACAGGCCTTCGGCCAATGGCTTGCTCTGGCTGCCCTGCTGCACCACCACATCGGTCAGGCGGGCATGCACCGGGCCGGTATTGCGCAGCTCCACATAGGGCTTGCCCTGCACGGTCACCGCGCGCCAGCTGAGCTGCGGCTTGCCCAGGCCCTCGGCGTTGCGCTTGCCCTCAGGGTCGGCCCTGCCCCACAGGCCCTCGCCGTAGACGAACAGGGGTACCGAGTAACGCATCTGCAGGCGAATCGCCGCGGTGGTGCCAGGCTCGGCCTTGTCGACAGGGATGGCCGGCGGGATTTCGTCGATGATGATGCGGTAGGCCTGTTCCTGCCCGACCGGGGTGGGGGCGGTACGGGTCAGGCGGATCAGCTGCCGCTGCCCGGGGCCAATGCTGGCCACCGGCGGGCTGCCGATGATCTCGCGCTGGGCCTGGAACTGTTCCTGGTAGTCCCCCTGGCGCCAGGCGAACACTCGCACCTGCAGGTTGGCCGCGGTGGTGCCACGGTTTTCCAGCCACAGCGCGCCGGCCTTCTGGTCAGCTTCCAGGACCGGATCGATCGGCCAGATCAGCACCGAGGTTGCCGCCCAGGCCGGCAGGCTGGCCAGCCACATCAGTGCGATCAGACCACGCCTCCATTTCGCGCCTGCCCCCATGATGCTCTCCTTGAATACGGGTCGTTGCTGCTGCTGTGTTCACCAGCTCACTGTCACTTGCACCACATCGGTGTAGGTCCCGGCCGGCAGCGTGCCGGTCAGCTGGACCCGCCCGTACACCGGCAGCTTGATCGCCGTCGGGTCGGTGTAGCTCACCGCGACGCTCTGGCCGATCCCCAGGTTCTGGCTGTAGGCCGCATCCCGATACAGCTGGTAGGCCAGCACCTGCGTGCCACCGGTACGCTTGAGGTTGCGTGTGCCGCCGGCATTGTTCTGGCCGCCATCCACGCTCATGTTCAGGGCCACCCCCGGGGTGCACTGGAAGGTCACCGTGGAACCGCCCAACGCGGTGCCGAGCAGCCCGCTGGCCAGCGCCGATTGCGAGCCATAGTCAAGCGTCCCGTAGCTGCTCACGCCGCCCACCACCAGGCACCCGGCGACGATCTGTGCCGTCACCGCGAAGCTGCTGGTGGTCGCCGCATCCAGCGGCGCGCCCAGCAGCATGCCAAGGCAGGTCAGCCCGCCCGCCAGCCACCTGCGCATGGCTCAGAACGACAGCTCGACCGAAACCGTGTCGGTGTAGACCCCCGCCGGCAAGCCGGCCTTGCCTCGCGCCTGGCCGTACAAATTGACGGTCTGGGCCACGCCGGTGCTGGTCGGCAAGGTGATGGTGCCGTCGATGGCCAGCAGCTGCGAGTGCCCGGCGTCGGTGTAGAAGTCGTACGGCACGAAATTGCCGGCGCCATCGGCCAGCGCGCGCGTGCCCCCGGTCGACTGGCCGTCGTTGACGCCTGCGCGCACGCGAATCACCGGTATCGTGCCGGCCGAACACAGCACGCTCATCGCCCCACCACCGCCCATTACCTGGGCAGCGGCGGTCGTGAACAGGGCGTCCTGGGTGCCGAAATCCAAGGTACCGAAGTTCATCCCCGAGGTGCCCGAGCTGCCATTGACCTGGCATGCCGCAGTCAGGGTCAGCGTCGAGTTGATGTTCCCGGTCGTGGCGGCATGGGCCTGAAAGGCCAGCGCCAGGCCGAGGCCGGCGAGGATGCAGCGTGAAAGGTTCGATCGCATCGGAGTCTCCTAAGCGTTGTTACCAATCCAGGGTCACTCTCAGGGTGTCACGGTACAACCCGGCTGGCAGCGCGCGCGCCTGCGCCACTACCACACCGTAAATGGGAACCGGCACCTGGCGGGTGCCGCTGATGGTGAAGGCACGCGCCTGGCCAATGCCGTAGTGGCTGTTGCCGCCCGGGTCGACTGCCAGTTGGTAAGGGATCAGTTCGCGGCCGTTGCTCAACCGCCGTATGCCATCGCTGCCATTCAGGCCGCCATTGATGCGCACATTGAACGCCCGCACCTCGGGGGTGCAGCTGATCTGCAGGCTGCCCTCGCCGCTCAGGTCATCGACCTGGCTGCGCAGCGGCAGGTCCCAGCCTGGGCCCCGCTCGCCGAAATCCAGCACCCCCGGGTTGCCCACCAGGGTCGCTTGCGTGCCGTTGCTGCTGACCTGGCAGGCCGAGCTGATCACCAGGCGCGCCTGGATGAAGCCGGTGCTGGTGCCGTGCGCGGCACTGCTGGCCACCAGCAACGGGCCCAGGGCAAGCAGCAGGATCGGGGTTCGGCTCATGGCGTCGGGTTCCTGTGCATGGCGGCCTCGCTACCAGGTGACAGTGACTTTGAGCAGGTCGGCATACCGGCCGGCCGGGGGAACCCAGGCCAGCTTGTCGATGCGTGCGTACAACGGCAGCTCGACCGTGCCGCTGTCCGGCACCCACGCCGAATGCGCCACATTCACCGCTAACGGTTCGCGCCAGGCGGCATCGCGATACAGCCGGTAAGGGATGGGCCGGGCCTGCCCATCTTCGCTGGCGAGAAAACGCAGCTCGCCGATACCGCCGTGCTGGCCACCGTCGACGCGCACCTGATACGGGGTCTGCGGATTGCACTCCAGACGTGGCGGGCGTTGGCTCAGCAGCGCACCGCTGAGCGGCGCGCCGGGGCCGTCGAGGCGTGCTGCGGCGCCCAGGTCGACAAGCCCCTGCGCCTGGGCGCCGGCGTCGCGCGGTTGGCCAACCAGCATGCAGCCGCGCTGCACCAGCACGCGTACCTCCACCAGGAAGTCCGTCGCCGTGGCGCTGGTACTCACCACCAGGCCCAACAGCGCGGGCAGGAAGCGCTCCGTCACCTTGATTATCCTTGTCGATGTGTGCAGAGCTGAGCGTAGCAGCGAGTTGACATCACCGTGGTGGCATACAGCCATTTTTTTGTGTTAGCAACAAAGCGATATGCCCGCGCAGAAAACAGCCGGCGTGACGCAGAACCCACCGCCACTTCAGGCCTCCAATGCTCAAGGCCGGCATTGGTGCGGATAATCTGTTAGGGTGAAGCACTCTCATCCTGCACCAGGCACATACGGTACGCATGGACAGACATGACAGGAGCGTTTCATCGATGACTGCAGATAGCACGCTCACCCAGGCCCTTGAACGCTGTGCCCAGGAGCCGATCCAGCTACCTGGCAGCATCCAGCCTCAAGGGTTTCTGCTGGTGCTGGACGAAGCCGATCTGCGCGTGCTTCAGGCCAGTGAAAATGTCGAACAGTGGCTGGGCATACCGGCCAGGGAAATGATCGGCTGCAGCTTCGCCGAGCTGGTCAGTGGTGAATTCGACCTGCGCCTGCACTTGGCCCGCCTACCCGGGGACGAGGTGTTTCCGTTCCATATCGGTGACGTGCAGCTGCGCCAGGGGGCACCGTACAGCGACAAACTGCACCTGCTGGCGCACCGTCATGACCAAGTGCTGATTGCCGAATTCGAGCCCCCGCGGCTGCCGGCGGACCTTGCCGGGCAAGGCGATTACTACCCGCTGGTGCGCAGCTTCGTCGGCCGCCTGCACCAGGCCAGCAGCCTCGAAGAACTGCTGCAGCAAACCGTGCTGCAACTCAAGCGCATCACTGGCTTTGGCCGGGTCAAGGCCTACCGTTTCGACGCTGAAGGCAACGGCCAGGTGCTGGCCGAAGTCGCCGACCCAGGCTACCCCAGCTATCTGGGGCTGTGCTTCCCGGCCGCCGATATTCCACGCCAGGCGCGCGAGCTGTACCGGGTCAACCGCATCCGCGTGATCGAGGACGCCAACTATCGGCCCTCGCCGCTGCTGCCTGCTGCCAACCCACGCACCGGCAAGCCACTGGACCTGAGCTTTGCCGCGCTGCGCAGCGTATCGCCGGTGCACCTGCAATACATGCGCAACATGGGCACCCTGGCCTCGATGTCGCTGTCGATCGTGGTCGATGGGCAATTGTGGGGGCTGATTTCCTGCCACCACCAGCAACCGCGCCCGGTGGACCTGCGCACCCGCACGGCCTGCGAGCTGCTGGCCAGCGTGCTGTCGTTGCAGATCGAATCGCGCGAGTCCCACGCCAAAACGCGCCAGCTGCTGGAGCTACGCCAGCACATCGTGCGCATGATTTCGTCGATGGCCGACCACGACAGCGTCAGCGACGGCCTCCATGACTTGCCCGACGTGTTGCTGGCGTTCGCGGGGGCCCAGGGGGCTGCGGTCATCTCGGCCGAACGTTGCGACCTGATCGGCAAGACCCCACCCGCCGCGCAAGTCACCGCACTGGTGCACTGGCTGACGCAACGAGGCGAAGAGACCGTCTTCCACAGCGACAACCTGCGACGCGACATCGACGAACTGCCCGAACTCGCGGCTCATGCCGGTGGCGTGCTGGCCGTGGCGATTTCCCAGATTCACTCGCATTACCTGCTGTGGTTCCGCCCCGAGCAGGTGCGCACGGTGAACTGGGCCGGGCAACCGAGCAAGCAGGTCGGGCCACAGGGCAACCTCGACCCGCGCCACAGTTTCGAGCGCTGGCAGGAACAGCTGCGCGGCTACTGCGAGCCCTGGCAGCCGCTGCTTCTCGAAGGCGTGCTGGAGCTGCGCACCGCCGTGCTCGGCATCGTCCTGCGCAAGGCCGAGGAACTGGCGCAACTGGCCAGCGAGCTGCGCCGTTCGAACAAGGAGCTCGAAGCCTTCTCCTACAGCGTGTCGCACGACCTGCGGGCGCCCTTGCGGCATATTGCCGGCTACACCGAACTGCTCGGCGAAATCGAAGAGCAGAGCCTGAGCGAGCGCGGCAAGCGCTTCCTGCAACACATCGGCGAGGCCGCACACTTTGCCGGCAGCCTGGTCGACAACCTGCTCAACTTCTCGCAGATGGGCCGCTCCGCCCTGCGCCTGTCGGACGTCGACCTCAACGCCTTGGTCGAAGCCGTTCGCAGCGAGCTGGCGCCCGACTACGAAGGCCGCGACATCGTCTGGGACATCGCCCGGCTGCCCAAGGTGATCGGTGACCCGGCCTTCATCAACCTGGCCCTGCACAACCTGCTGGCCAACGCCATCAAGTACACCCGCGGCCGCACCCCGGCACGCATCGGCATCAGCGCCGTGCAGCACCCGGACGAAATCGAGATCTGCATTCGCGACAACGGCGTGGGCTTCGACATGGCCTACGCCAACAAGCTGTTCGGCGTGTTCCAGCGCCTGCACCGCATGGAAGACTTCGAAGGTACCGGAATCGGCCTGGCGAGCGTGCGGCGCATTATCGAACGTCACGACGGCCGGGTCTGGGCGCATGGCAAGATCGACCAGGGCGCCACCTTCCACTTCACCCTCCCGCGCCACCCCGCGACTACCTGAGGCACCGCTATCATCATGCTCAAACCCATCCTGCTGGTCGAAGACAATCCACGCGACCTGGAGCTGACCCTCCTGGCGCTGGAGCGCAGCCAGTTGGCCAACGAAGTCATCGTGCTGCGTGACGGCGCCGAGGCGCTGGACTACCTGCTGCGCCGCAATGCCTACGCCGAACGGGACGATGGCAACCCCGCCGTGCTGCTGCTGGACCTGAAACTGCCGAAGGTCGACGGCCTGGAAGTGCTCAAGGAAGTGCGCGCCACCCCCGAACTGCGCAGCATCCCGACGGTGATGCTGACCTCCTCGCGTGAAGAGCCCGACTTGTTGCGCGCCTACGAGCTGGGGGTGAACGCCTACGTGGTCAAGCCAGTGGAGTTCAAGGAATTCGTCGCCGCCATTTCCGACCTTGGGATATTCTGGGCAGTCCTCAATGAACCACCCCCCGGCTCGCTGCGCCTGCCCCGGCGCGGCAGCAACTGAGGCCGCCGCGACGATGCAGCCCATGCCGCTGAAACTGTTGATGGTCGAGGACAGCTCGATGGATGCCGAGCTGACCCTGATGCGCCTGGAGCGCAGCGGGCTGCATGTGCAGGCGCAACTGGTATTCGACCATGTTGGCGTAGAGCACGCCCTGCGCGAGGCCCACTACGACCTGATCCTGTGCGACTGCGTGTTGCCGGGCTCGTCCGGCACCGAAGTGCTGGCGATTGCCCAGCGCCTGGCACCGGACATCCCGTTCATTTTCCTGTCAGGCATCTACGGTGAAGAGCATGCGGTGGAAATGATCCGCCTGGGTGCCACCGATTATGTGCTGAAGAAGAACCTGCCACTGCTGCCCAAGGCGGTGCGCCGGGCCCTGACCGAGGTGCAGGAGCGCCAGCGCCGGCGTCGCGCCGAAGAAGCCCTGGCCGACGTCGAGGCACGTGCGCGCTTTGCCATCGACGCGGCTGGCATGGGCACCTGGGACATGCGCCCGCAAGAGGGCCTGTTGCTCTGGGATGACCGCTGCAAGACCCTGTTCGGCCTGCCCACCAGCACCGAAATGACCCTGGACGTATTCTATGCCGGCATCTACCCCGACGACCTGCCGCTGGTGCGCGAAGCGGTAGACCGCGCCATGCGCCCGGGAAGCGATGGCCAGTACCGCGTGGAATTTCGCATCGCCCAGCCCGATGGCCGGGAGCCGCGCTGGTTGCTCAGCAGCGGCCAGAGCCAGTTCGTCGACGACCAGTGCGTGCGCTTTTCCGGCGTGCTGCAGGACATCCATACCCAGCGCCTGGCCACCCAGGCGTTGCGTCAGCTCAACGAGATGCTGGGTGAACGGGTCGAGCGCCGTACCCGCGAACGCGACCGCGCCTGGGAGCTGTCGCAGGACCTGCTGGCAGTGCTCAACAAGGACCTGACCCCGGTGGCATTGAACCCCGCCTGGGAGGCCAGCCTGGGCTTTTCCCGCGAGCGCCTGAGCCAGTCGTCGCTACTGCACCTGCTGCCCGAACCCGACCAGGAACTGCTGCTCACCGAACTGGCCGCCCTCGCCCATGGCCGCACCAGTGTCCGCTTCGTCGGCCGCGTGCTGCATGCCGGCGGCCAGCAGCGCTGGCTGTCGTGGGTGGTGGTGCCGGAAGACACCCTGCTGTATGTGGTGGCACGCGACATCACCAGTGAACGCGAGGCCGCCATGGGCCTGGCCGAGGCCAACGCACGCCTGCGCGAGCAGATCAACGAACGCGAACGCATCGAGGCTGCGCTGCAACAGATGCAACGCCTGGAAGCAGTCGGCCAGCTGACCGCTGGCGTGGCCCACGATTTCAACAACCTGCTGACAGTGATCCTCACTGGTGCCAGCTTCCTCGAACGCGACCTGGCCAAGGGCGATGTGGACAAAGCCCGCTCCCGCCTCACGCACATCCGCGAAGCCGGCGAGCGCGGTGCCAAGCTGACCTCGCAGCTGCTGGCATTCTCCCGCCGCCAGCGCCTGGAGCCGGTGCCGCTGAACCTCAACCGCACCCTGGCCGGCCTGGAGGAGCTGTTGCGCCGCACACTGGGCGGCAATGTCTCGGTGCGCCTGGACCTGGAGCCCTGCCTGTGGCAGGCACTGACCGACCCGACCCAGACCGAGATGATCATCCTCAACCTGGCGATCAATGCCCGCGACGCCATGCCTGACGGTGGCCAACTGACCCTGTCGACCCGTAACGGCCGTGTTGAAGCCCGCCCGCAACGCCCCGAAGACCCGGACCCGGGCGAGTATGTGGTGCTGAGCATCGGCGACACCGGCTGCGGCATGAGCGAAGAGGTGCTGGCCAAGGTATTCGAGCCGTTCTTCACCACCAAGGACATCGGCAAGGGCTCGGGCCTGGGCCTGGCCCAGGTGTTCGGCTTCGCCAAGCAGTCCGGGGGTGGCGTGCACATCGACACCGTGCCGGGGCGTGGCACGCAAGTGGCGGTGTACCTGCCTGCGGTCAAGGATCAAGCGGTGAATGAACCGCTGCCGCCGCAGCTCAGCCACTCGATCAGCGCAAGCGGCGGTAACCGGACGGTACTGCTGGTGGATGACGACCACCTGGTGCGCGACATGCTTGGCGACGTGCTACGCCAGTATGGCTACCAGGTGCGCCAGGCGCACAGCGGCGAACAGGCCTTGGCCTTGCTGGATGAGCAGATCGACTTGCTGCTGAGCGATTTCGCCATGCCCGAGTTCAATGGCGCACAACTGGCCCTGGCCGCACGCGAACGGTATCCGCACCTGCCGGTGGTGTTGCTTACCGGTTATGCGGAATTGCAGGGGCTGGAGTTGCCGAACAGCCTGGTGGTGCAGAAGCCGGTACAGGCCGATGAACTGGCGCGGGTGCTGAACGAGATGCTGGTGACCAAGACCGTGTAGGAGCGGCCTTGTGTCGCGATGGGCTGCGCCAGCAGCCCCTTGGCAATTTGCCCTACATCTGAACCCTGGGGCTGCTGCGCAGCCCATCGCGACACAAGGCCGCTCCTACAAGGGCGTGCAAAAGGCAGAAACGGCAAAGCCCGGCGCTGATCATTCAAGCACCGGACCGAACTATGTTTGAAGCAAGAAAATGGCAGGGGCGGCTGGATTCGAACCAACGCATGGCAGGATCAAAACCTGCTGCCTTACCGCTTGGCGACGCCCCTGTATCGGATGCAGCGTTTGCTGCTCTGACAATTCCAACTGAGTGACAACTAGGTTGTTGTCTTGGAATGCGCGGCACTTTAACAACAAACTTTCGGTCTGTGAACCCCCTGGCGAAAAAAAATTGCCAAAAAACAGCGGGTTAGTCATTTGGGCGTTTCCCACGGCGACCATCCGTCGCTTTCCCCCCGCCTCGCTTCAACACAATCGCATTCCTCCCTTCCAATCAGATGAGGCAACTGTATTGACCATGGAGGACTCCCATGCCTGTTTCTCACGATCTCTACCAGGACCTGCACTACCCGCGCGAAATCGTCCAGCAACGCCGCCAGCAGGACAAGGCGCTGGACCGGCTGCTCGACGAATACGTGGACATCGACAACCAGGTACTGGCCGCCGAGTCGATCTCGGCCGGCAATTTCGAGGACGAAGACCTGCGCCACCTGAAGGAGCGCCGGCTGGCCGTGAAATACATGATCGAGCGCCAACTCGAGCGCAAGCCCTGAACTAACCCGCCAAGGCGGACACCGTCAGGGGGTCTGGCTCGCCGTCATAGAACTGCACCAGTGCCTGCTGGAACAACGGGTTGTCGGGCGCCGCCCGGGCGAACAGGGTCAGGCACGAACGCAGCTTGAGGTCATCGGGGCTGCCGAGCATGGCCCTGGCACTCTTGTCGCCATGCTGCAGCAGCGCGGTCACACACGCTTGCAACCGCGGCCCCAGCACGGGGTGGGCAAGGTAGGCTCGGGCTGCGTCGATCCCGGCCAACGCATACCGCTCGGCCATGGCGCTGCGGCCCAGGCCATCGAGCTGTGGGAACACATACCACATCCAGTGGCTGCGCTTGTGCCCGGCCTGCAGCTCCTGCATCACCTGGCCATACACCCGGTTCTGCGCCTCGACGAAGCGCTCCAGGTCATATTCGCTTTGCATGCTCGCCCCTCCTCGCATCGTGCTTACCTACCCTCTTCACTGTACGCCTGCAGCGCCGACCTATCTCGCCAGGCGATGATTGCCGCGCACTTTCTGTATTGGTCAAACTGGCCGCGCTCGGGCAAGCTGCATGCTCCCCCGTCATCGCCGAAGGAGCTTCGCTTTGCCTGCCTGGATTCCTGCCCCGTTACGCCAGCTCGGCCGGCGCTTGCGTGACACCGCCCCCCAGAGCGAGCTGCTCGGCTGGTTCGAAGAGCAGGCACGCAGCCGCGGTTATCAGCTCAGCGACGGCCAGCGCCGGGTAATCCAATGCATGGCCGAGCAACTGGCACAGCTCGAACAAGGCCAACCGCGCAGCCTGTACCTGTACGGCCCGGTGGGGCGCGGCAAGAGCTGGTTGCTCGATGGTTTCTTCCAGGCCGTGCCGGTAGCGGCCAAGCAACGCCTGCATTTCCATGACTTCTTTGCCCGCCTGCACCAGGGCATGCACCGCCACCGCGCGCTGGATGATGCGCTGGGCGCGACCCTTGACGAACTGCTGGGCGGCTGCCGGGTACTGTGCTTCGACGAGTTCCACGTGCATGACATTGGCGATGCGATGTTGCTCACGCGCTTGTTCAACGCCCTGTTCAGCCGTGGGGTGTGGTTGCTGGTAACGTCCAATTATGCCCCCGAAGGGTTGCTGCCCAACCCGTTGTACCATGAGCGCTTCCTGCCGGTGATCCGCCTGATCAACAGCTCGATGACAGTGCTCGAGGTCAGCGGTGACACCGACTTCCGCAGCCTGCCGGCCAACCGCAAGCACCAGCGCTTCACCCGTGGTTGCTATGCCTGGCCAGGCACCGCGGCACAACGCCAGGCGCTCGGGGTTCCGGATGAACAACCGGTGATACTGGAAGTGAACAAGCGCCCGTTGCGCGCGCTGGCCAGCGATGGCCGGCGGGTGGTGTTTGCCTTTGCAGACCTGTGCGAGCACGCCACGGCGGTTATCGACTACCTGGTACTGGCCGAGCGATACGATGAATGGGTCATCGATGGGCTGGACGATCTTTCGCAATGCTCGCTGGCGGCGCAGCAGCGTTTGGCCAACCTGGTGGATGTGCTGTATGACCAGGACCGGCAAGTGATAGTGATCGCTAAACGGCCGCTGGAAGAGAGCCTGGACGGGCCGCTTGCCGACCTGATGCGTACCCGCAGCCGGCTGGGGCAATTGCATCGACTCGCGCCAGGCGAGCCTCATCCAGTGAGTTTTTCCGAGCTGTCAACTGCCAGTTCTACCAGCTGACCGATCTTCTGCAGCAGCTTCTAATGCACTTTCATACCTATGGAGGTGCCTCCCATGTCAAGCAACCAAGCCCTGTGGACCCGCATTGACCTTCAGCTGCCAGAAGATGCCTCGACCGAACTGATCAACCGCCCGCCCTATCTGGTGGGTGGTTTCTACTACAGCTCCAAAGCCTCTAAAGATGACTCAGGTGAACCCACCATGGTTCTGACCAAGCTCACGCCCGATGGCGCGGTCGTCAGGGCATTTGGTGAGGATGGCACCGTACGGATCGGGATGCCGTCAGAACCTGCGGCATGGCTGTGCTTTGTTGAAAACGGCGATTACCTGGTGTGTAGCGTCGCGCTTCGAGCCAGCGAGCAGTTCGGCATTTTCCGCCTCGACAAGAACTCAGGAGCGCAAGACTTGGCGTTCGGATTCAAGCTGGTTCCTTGGCCAATGGAGCCGGGCGACTCCTCTCGTCAGAAAAGGAGTCAGGAAGACACCGCCGGATACGCAGGCAGCGTTCCCCAGTTTCCCGATGGCAAGCTTCGCCAAGAGGTAAACTCCGGGCTTGCACAATTTGACCTGCAAGGGAATCTGGACACATCGTTCAACCGCGTCGGCATGCGCAGGTTTTTCACCTGGGAGGGCCGCAATCTATTTACCCTCGCAGTAGTCGCCCGGTATGAAGAGGCGGAACATGCCGGCTTCTATTACTGCGGCATGCATCGAGTAGGCGGTGATGATGTGCAGGCTTGGGTAGGCGCCTGCGACAAGCATGGCGCAGTCATCTCTGGCTTTGCGCAGCAGGGTGTCTGGATTGTCAACCGCCTGCCAGGCCATCCGAACCTTGTTCATCTTGGTGTTAATTCTGCGGTGCAAGCACATGAACGCATTTATCTGGTGGGTGACGCAGGAAGCAACACCGGGCAAAGTGGGTTTGTGCTGTGCCTGAAACTGGACGGCAGTGTCGACCCCAGTTTCAACGACGGCGAAGCCGTCATTTTCAAACGCCCGGAGTTCGACCGGACGAAGGCATTCGCGGTCACTGCGCATGGCAGCGGTACCCTGATCGGCTGCGGCCATGGCTTCCAGCTCGGTAATCAATTGCCAACGGCAATCGTTCGCCTGGACGCAAACGGCAAGGTAGACACCTCATTCGGTGATAACGGCTGGTTACTGACGCCAGATTACCCAGAAAGCAAGACCCTGCTGACCCTGGCCCACGACGGCCAGCAAGCCATCGAGTTGCGGGGCGAGAAGTTCGTGGCCCGCTACCCCCTGTAGCACTCGAGCGCGCCAGCCGCTGATGGGCCCGCTCCTGGAGCGGGCCCATCAGCGCCTCACGCAACGCGGGCGCTGCTCAGCCAGCCCTGGGCAAGTCCGCCAGCACCGCTTCGATCTCCCCGAGCACCGCCGGGTCATCCAGGGTCGAAGGCGGCAGGTAGTCCTGCCCGTCGGCAATCTTGCGCAGCACGGCCCGCAGGATCTTCCCCGAGCGGGTCTTGGGCAGCCGCTTCACCAGCCGCACCCGGTTGAAGCAGGCCAATGCGCCAATCTCCTCGCGCACGCTGCCCACCAGCTCCACCAGCAACTGCGCCTCGGCGATGCCCTCGCCATCCTTGAGCACCACCAGGGCCAGTGGTACCTGCCCCTTGATTTCGTCATGCACGCCGATGACTGCGCACTCGGCCACTGCCGGATGACGCGCCACCAGGTCCTCCATCTCGCCGGTGGACAGCCGGTGCCCGGACACGTTGATCACATCATCCGTGCGGCCCATGATGTAGACGAAACCGTCGTCATCCAGATAGCCGCCATCGCCAGTGTGATAGTAGCCCGGGTAGGTGCGCAGGTAAGCCTGCAGGTAGCGCTCGTGGTCGCCCCATAGCGTCTGGCTGCAGCCGGGTGGCAGCGGCAGGGCAATGACGATCGAGCCCTGGTGGTTCGGCCCCAGCAGATGCCCCTCGTCATCCAGTACCTGCACGTGGTAGCCCGGCACCGCCCGGTTGCTGGACCCCGGCTTCGCCGCGCTGCCCTCCAGCCCGACGCAGGGCGCGGTGACCGGCCAGCCGGTCTCGGTCTGCCACCAGTGGTCGTGCACCGGCTTGCCAGTGACCCGTTCCAACCACTCGTGGGTGCTGGAATCGAGTTTCTCGCCCGCCAGGAACAACTGGCGCAGCGAGCTCAGGTCGTGCTTGCGAATCAGCTCGCCGTCCGGGTCTTCCTTGCGGATGGCGCGCATGGCGGTGGGCGCACAGAACAGGGCATTGACCTTGTACTGCTCCACCACCCGCCAGTAGGCCGAAGCGTCCGGGGTGCGGATCGGCTTGCCTTCGTAGAACACCGTGGTGCAGCCACTCATCAGCGGCCCGTAGACGATCAGCGAATGGCCAACTACCCAGCCGACATCGGAAATCCCCCACCACACGTCGCCCGCCTGCATGCCATAGATGTGACGCATGGCATAGCACAGCGCCACGGCGTTGCCGCCGTTTTCCCGCACGATGCCTTTGGGTTTGCCGGTGGTGCCCGAGGTATACATGATGTACAGCGGGTCGCCCGCATCCAGCTCCACCGGTGGCACCGGCTCGGCCTGCGCCAATGCCGCCTGCCAGTCCAGGTCACGGCCCGCCTGCAGCTCGGCGCAGGCTTGCGGCCGTTGCAACACCAGCACCTTGCGCGGCTGGTGGCGGGCCAGCTGCAGGGCGCGGTCGACCAGCGGCTTGTAGGCGATCACCCGGTCGAACTCCAGCCCGCAGGAGGCTGTCAGCAGCAAGGTTGGCCGGGCATCGTCGATGCGCAAGGCCAGTTCGTTGGCGGCAAAGCCACCGAACACCACCGAATGCACCGCTCCGATCCGCGCACAGGCCAGCATGGCCATGGCCGCCTGCGGCACCATGGGCATGTAGATGATCACCCCATCGCCCTTGTTCACCCCCAGCTGGCGCAGCAAACCGGCCAGGCGTGCCACCTCGTCACGCAACTGATGGTAGGTGTAGGCCTGCTGCACACCGGTCACTGGCGAATCGTAGATCAGTGCCAACTGCTCGCCCCGGCCTTGCTCGATCTGGTGATCGAGGGCCAGGTAGCAGCTGTTCAGGCGGCCATCGGCGAACCAGCGGTGAGTACCGTCGGCGTTGTCCTGCAAGGTCAGGGCTGGCTTGCGGTGCCAGGCCAGGTGCGCGGCCTGTTCCGCCCAGAATGCAGCAGGGTCGGAAATGGAATGGGCGTAGCTGTGCTGGTAGCTCATATCGAGGAATACCCGGTACTTGTTGTTATTGAAGGGCGAAACCTGAGTATGGACCGCTGCAGCCGCACCGCCATGGGACTAAAGTCACAACCGACCTGCAAATTTGCAGACAGCGCAAAAGCGCCCCGTAACAGTGCAAAGCCTCTAGAATAGGCCACCCCTTCAACCCACGAGCAGCGCATGGACATCGATCAGGCCCGAACCTTTCTGGAAATCGTGCGTTGCGGCAGCCTGGTTGCCGCCGCCGAGCGCCTGTTCGTGTCACAGACGGCAATTACCGCCCGTGTCCAGCGCCTGGAGCAGCAACTGGGTTGCCAGCTGTTCGTGCGCAGCCGCAACGGCGCCAGCCTGACCAGCGACGGCGAGGCCTTTGTCAGCTACGCCAATCAGCTGGTGCAAACCTGGGAGGCGGCGCGCCGCGACCTGCCGCTGCCGCAAGGCTGCCAGCAGGTGCTGCATGTAGGCGGTGAAGTGAGCCTGGGCAACCCGATGATGCTCGACTGGGTCAGTGCGCTGCACCAAGAGCTCCCCAGCCATGCCATTCGCAGCGAGGTGAGCGACGGCGAGTCGCTGCTGCGCAAGGTTGAAATGGGCCTGCTGGATGCCGCGCTGGTCTACCAGCCGACCTATGGCCCGGGGCTGCAGGTAGAGCAGTTGATGGAAGAAAAGCTGATCCGCGTGCGCCGGGTCGACCGCCCCGAGCCGTACATCTACATCGACTGGGGCGAAGCCTTCCGCCGCCAGCACGATGCCGCCCTGCCCGATTGCGCACGCCCGGCGCTGAGTTTCAACCTGGGGCCGCTGGCGTTGCAGTTCATACTCGACCAGGGTGGCAGTGGCTACTTCCGCACCCGGGTCGTGCAGGCCTACCTGGACAGCGGGATATTCGAGCGGGTGCCGCAGGCGCCGGAATTCACCTACCCGACTTATCTGGTGTACCCGCGCAAACAGGACAGCGACGCCCTGCAACAAGCCTTCGCCATCCTGCGCCGGCTGATAGCCGCCGGCGCCAGCGACTGGTCACAACGCTGGGACCCGCTGATCTGAAGCTTCGGTCCGGCTGAGCAACTGGCGCTTGAGGCCGGCGATCAGGTCGGTCTGGGTGATCACCCCCACCAGCTGGTCGGCTTCCAGCACCGGCAGGCAGTGCAGACCCTGCTCGCACAGCAACGGCAGCAACCGCTCCAGCGGGTGCTGGCTGCTGACGCTGATGACCCGGCGGCTCATTATCTGCTCCATGCGCACCGCCTTGCGGCCGAACCAACCACGCCAACTGAAGCGGCCCCGCTGCATGGCCGGGCCGACCAGGTCGCTGAGGCTGACGATGCCCACCAGCTTGCCGTGCTGCAGCACTGGCAGGGTTTTCAGGTGATGGCTGGCCAGCATCTGCCAGGCCTGCTCCAGGGTGGTATCGGGCGAGGCGAACTGAACATCGCGGGACATGACCGAAGCTGCGGTGATGCCGCCGAGGCTGCGCTGCAGGGCGTGCTGTTCGGTGGCCAGGATGATGCGTTCCAGTTCGTCACGGGTGACGTCGACGAACTCGCCCAGCTCTTCCAGTGCCTGGTCCAGGTCTTCGCCACGGATGCCGACCCGCTCGCTGGGCAGCGGGTCATGGGTATGGTGCAGGTCCTTGCGCGGCGCGGCGCCTTTCGGGTAACGCACGCCGGTCAGGCGGTTGTAGAGGATCGCCACTGTTACCAGGATCAGCGCATTGAGCAACACCGGCTCCAGCAGCCGATCGCCCAGCGCGGTCAGCCCCGGGTCGGCCAGCACCGCGCTCAGCGCCACGCCGCCACCCGGTGGGTGCAGGCAGCGCAGCAGGCACATCATCAGGATCGAGATACCCAGGGCAGCGGCGGCCACCCACAACTCCGCGCCGAAGCCCTGGCGCATGGCCAGGCCGACCGCACCGGCCACGGCGTAGCTGCCCAGCACCGGCCAGGGCTGGGCCAACGGGCCGGAATGCACGGCGAACACCAGCACTGCCGAAGCCGCCAGCGGGCCGAGCAGGTGCAAGGCGATGCCCGGGCCAAAGGCCATGCTGGTCAGCCAACCGGCGAGGAACAGGCCGAGCAATGCACCGATAGCGGCACGCAACCATTCTCTGGGGGGAATATTCAGCGGCGCAGGCAACAGCCGCTGCAGACGACTTTCGGAACGCGAGGCAGACATTTAGATAATCAGGATCTTTGGTTTTTCTGGTAGGAAAGAAAGCCCGGTACTGACGGCCGGTTTCGTGCAGGGGATTTTGCCGGGCAGGTTGAGGTTGGGCTAATTCAAAAAAATGCGGCTGTACTGCAATTTTTTTGCATTGGTGATATCACAGCCCATCGATTCGCCCCGTAGGAGCGGATTTTATCCGCGATGCAGGCAACGCGGTGGATGGCACCAGCTTTGCCGGTGATGCGGCTGAAGCCGTTCCTACAGGTACCGCGCCAACTCGAGGCCGGCATAGTTCACACCTGTAGGAGCGGATTTATCCGCGATGCAGGCGACGCGGTGAATGACACCGGCTTTGCCGGTGATCGCGGCTGAAGCCGGGCCTACACGTTTCGCATCGATTCAAGTCAGCGCTCTACCTGTGGGCCGGCAAGCCGCGTCGGCATTATCGATGCCTTGCGCGGCAGGTCGATGCTGACCCGCAGCCCACCCAACGGGCTCTCCAGCAGCGCCAGGCGCCCGCCCCAGGCTTCGATGATATCGCGCACGATGCCCAACCCCAGGCCATGCCCGTCAACCTGCTCGTCCAGCCGTGAACCGCGCTCCAGCACCTGTTGCCGCTGGCTGTCGGGGATGCCCGGGCCATCGTCATCGACCCACAACCGGTAGCCCGCGGTATCCACCGCAATGCCCAGGCGCACCTCGCTGTCAGCCCACTTGCAGGCGTTGTCCAGCAGGTTGCCGAGCAATTCGAGGAAATCCTCGCGGTCCCAAGGCAGCAACAGCCCGGACGGTACATCGCTGGCCAGCAACAAGCCCTCACCATGAATCAGCCCAAGCGTCGCCAGCAGCCCTGGCAATTCGGCGTCACAGTCAAACTGCGCGCCCGGCAGCGCGTCACCTGCCAACCTTGCCCGGTTCAGCTCGCGCGCCAGGCGTTGCTGGATCTGCTCCAGTTGCTCACGCATCTGCGCGCGCACCTCGGGCAACTCGTTCAACCGCTCGCTGGCAGCCAGGCTCAGCAGCACCGCCAGCGGCGTCTTCAGCGCATGGCCAAGGTTGCCCAGTGCATTGCGCGAGCGGCGCAGGCTGTCTTCGGTATGCTGCAACAAATGGTTGATCTGCCCCACCAGTGGCGCCAGTTCGCTGGGCACCTCGGCATCCAGCTGCGAGCGCCGGCCCTGCTGCAGTTGGGCGATCTGCTGACGCGCGCGCTCCAGTGGCCGCAGCGAGCGGGTCACGGTGATGCGTTGCAACACCAGCACCAGAACCAGGGCCACCAGGCCCATGCCCAGGCCGATCTGCTGCATGCGCCGGAAACCGTCGCGCACCGGCGAATAGTCCTGTGCCACGCTGATCGAGATGTCCTGCCCCAGGCGCCGGTAATCGGCGCGCAAGGCCAGCAATTGCTGACCTTCCGGCCCCAGTTGGTGGCTGTCGGAAAGACCCGGCGCAGCAGGTTTGGGCATGTCCAGGTCCCACAGCGAGCGAGAACGCCAGGTACCTTTATCGAAATCGATGCGGAAGTAATAGCCGGAAAACGGCCGCTGGTAAGCCGCCGAGATACGCCGCTCATCCAGCTGCAGGCCGGAAGGCCCGCGCACCAGGGCGACCAGCAGGTTCTCGCTTTCCTTGCGCAGGCCGTTCTCCAGGTAACGCTGCAGGCCAGCCTCGAACAGCCACAGGGTCAGTTGCGCCAGCACCAGGCCGACCACCACCAGCACCGCCACCAGGCCCAGGCTAAGGCGCGCCTGGATCGACTTCACGCGCTGCTCCCGGCGTAGATGTAGCCTTGCCCGCGACGAGTCTCGATGACGCTGCGGCCCAGCTTGCGCCGCAAGTGGTTGACATGCACTTCCAGCACGTTGGAATCGCGCTCGGTCTCGCCGTCGTAGAGATGCTCGGCCAGGTGGCTCTTGGACAGGATCTGCTGCGGATGCAGCATGAAATAGCGCAGCAGGCGGAACTCGGCGGCAGTCAGCTGGATATCCTCACCATCGCGACTCACACATTGGCGACTTTCGTCCAGGTGCAGGCCGGCCGCCTCCAGCGTCGGTTGGTTGGCCAGGCCACGGGCACGGCGCAGCAACGCCTGGATGCGCAGTTGCAGCTCTTCGGGGTGGAACGGTTTGCTCAGGTAGTCATCGGCCCCGGCTTTCAGCCCTTCGATACGCTCGGCCCAGGAGCCGCGCGCGGTAAGGATCAGCACCGGTGTGGTCAGGCCGGCAGCGCGCCACTGCGCCAGCACCTCAAGGCCCGGCAAGCCCGGCAAGCCCAGGTCGAGGAGGATCAGGTCGTACGGTTCGCTCTGCCCCTGGTAGGCGGCATCACGCCCATCGGCCAGCCAGTCGACAGCGTAGCCCTGGCGTTGCAGTGCGCGGGTCAGTTCATCGGCCAGCGGCACGTTATCTTCGACTAGCAACAGGCGCATTCAGTCGTCTTCCTCGTCCTTGAGCAGGGTACCGGTGCTGGCATCGAGCTTGACCTCGCGCACCACGCCTTCAACCGTCAGCAACTCGACTTCATATTCATAGCGATCGTCATCCTCCTCCAGTTCGGCCTCCAGCAGGCGTGCCCCGGGGTGACGCCCCAGGGCAGTTTCCAGCAGGTGCTCAAGTGGCAGGATGACCCCCTTCTGGCGCAATTCCAGGGCTTCGTCCTGGTCAAGGTCGCGGGCCATGGCCAACGAACAAGCGGCCAGCAGCACCAGCGCGAGGTAGCGTGCCGACCGCGGCAGGTGAATCATCAGTTGTCCCGCTCGTCCTTGAGGACCTCACCGGTCCTGGCATCCAGGTCGACATCCCATTCGACATTCTGGCTGTCGCGCAGCTCGACCTTGTAGATGTAGCGACCGTATTCGTCTTCCAGCTCGGAGTCGGTGACCGTGGCGCCCGGGTGCTTGGCCACGGCAGCGGCCTTGAGTTCGTCCAGCGACTTGATGGTCTTGGCGTTGACCAGTTTGACCACTTCGTCGGGCTGTACGTCCTTGGCGAAGGCAGCGTTGGCGCCGAACGCGAGGGCGGCGGCGGTGAACAGGGCAGTCAAGGTTTTCATCGTTCTTCTCTCCTGAGAACTGTACAAGTTGTCTACGGGGTTAAGATTACCCAGCGGTCCTTAATTCAACCTGAAAACAACTGCCGGCATGATAGCGCAGGTCAATGGGCCAGCGGCTTGCCGACCTGCACAGAGACCCCGCAGCGTCCCTATAATGCCCAGACACCGCCCAAGAGACCCGTCATGAGCGCCATCCACATCAAGTACCCCGCCCTTACCTTCAAGGCAGGCCAGCGTGCCCTGCGGCAGATCCGCGAGCGCGGCTTGCAGGCGGCCGATGTCGGTGTGCTGCCGGGCGCGGCGGGTGGGCCGAAGCCGCTGGGCATCCAGGGCCTGGACCTGGCACTGTTCGGTGAATGGCTGCCGTCGGCGCCCCGGCAACGCGCCCTGATCGGTGCTTCGATCGGTGCCTGGCGCTTCGCCAGTGCCTGCCTTGACGACCCGGTCGCGGGCATCCGCCGCCTGGGCGAACTGTATACCGAGCAGGATTTTGCCAAGGGCGTCACGCCCTCCGAGATCAGCCGCAGCTGCCAACGCATGCTCGATGACCTGTTGCAAGGCCGCGACGGCGAGCTGCTGGCCAACCCGCACTATCGCCTGAACATCCTGGTGGTCAAGAGCCATGGGCATCTTGCCCACGACCATCGCGCGCGCCTGGGCCTAGGCCTGGGTTCGGTGGTTGCCAGCAACCTGCTTGGCCGTGCGCGCCTGGCCCGTCACTTCGAACGCATCATCCTTCACGATGGCCGCGCCACGCCGCCGCTCGACGCGCTCACCGATTTCCCCTCGCGCTGCCTGCCGCTGGACCTGGCCAACCTGCGCCATGCCCTGCTCGCCTCGGGCTCCATCCCCATGGTCATGGAGGGTGTGAAAGACATCCCTGGTGCCGGTGCCGGCACCTACCGGGACGGCGGCCTGCTCGATTACCACCTCGACCTGCCCTACCGCGGCGACGATCTGGTGCTGTACCCGCACTTCACCGACAAGGTCGTGCCTGGCTGGTTCGACAAGGCCCTGCCCTGGCGCAGGGGCGATGCCTCGCGCCTGCAGAACGTGCTGCTGATGACGCCCTCGGCGCAATACCTGGCCGCCCTGCCCTACGGCAAGCTGCCCGACCGTAACGACTTCAAGCGCTTCATGGGTGATGCGCCAAGCCGTAAACGCTACTGGTACAAGGCCATTGCCGAAAGCCAGCGGCTGGGCGACGAGTTGCTGGAGCTGATCGCCACCGGGCGGTTGCATGATCAGCTGCAAGCCTTGTAGCGGCCATGCTGGTAGACTGCGCGCATTATCGATTCACACAGAGTTATGACAGCGTGGAAATCTTCAAGGAATTCACATTCGAATCGGCGCACCGCCTGCCCAACGTCCCTGCCGGGCACAAATGCGGCCGCCTGCACGGCCACTCGTTCAAGGTCGGCCTGCACCTGACCGGGCCGCTCGACCCGCACACCGGCTGGATCCGTGATTTTGCCGAGGTGAAGGCGATCTTCAAGCCGATCTACGATCAGTTGGATCACAACTACCTGAACGACATCCCTGGCCTGGAAAACCCGACCAGCGAAGTCATCGCCAAGTGGATCTGGGACCAGGTCAAGCCGCTGATGCCGGAGCTGTCCAAAGTACGCATTCATGAAACCTGCACCAGCGGCTGCGAATACAGCGGCGATTGAGCCAAGGGCCTGGTTGCCCAAGCCTCGCACTGAGAGCGGCTATGGGAAGGGGCGCTGCACGACCTGAACGGTGACGCGCCCCTGATAGGCATCGGAACCGGTGTACAAGTAAGGCTGCCCGGCCTGTAGACGCCGGGTAACGGGATTGCCATCGACATCCGACATCTTCAAATTGACGCAGCTCTGCCCTTCGAACAGATCTTCCGGGTCCAGCCCCTCGAGCTGCCACATGTCTTCCCCCACGTAGACCACCCACTCCGGCACGTTGGATAAACCCTGGTACATGCCCATGTAGCCGACGGTGTCTGTATCCAGATACTGGTTGACGATCTGCGGCTTGCCATTGGCCTTGTAGCTCACGGGCCGGATCTGATAGTGATAACGCCCATTTCTTTCATACACACCGAACCAGAACCGATCGTGCAGTTCGCCCCCGCCATGGGATTTCAATGGCGACCAAGGTATCAGCGTGCCTTCCCGGCTCTCGGTGCGCAGGTAGCCATCTTCGCCATCTCCCCGCTCGATACCGACCCAGATGGGTTTAAGCAGGTGACTGGAAGCCCGCCATTCGAAGGGATTGATGTGCACACCGTCCAATTGCCACCACCACCTGGCAATGAAAGACAGCTTCGGTTGGAAACGAAAATAGAATGCCATGCGCCTGCTCCAGATCTGGATGAAGGCACCGAGGCTAATCCTGATCTGGGCGGCCAAGGTACAGGGAAATGGCTTACTGCATTGCCGAGTCGAGAAACGCCGGGGCGATATAACGCTGATAATGCGCCTCGGACAACAGGAAGAACTCGCGGTCGATCGCATCGCGCAATTGCAGCAGCTCCCAGCCGCGGAATTCTGGCAACAACACCATGCCGTAGGCCTCGAGATCCCGGATCATCCGGGCCCCACGGGCGATCAGCTGGTACGCCCAGCAGTACTCCGACTGTTGCTCGACGAAACGGATGGCGCGCTGCTGCAGCTGTTGGCGCAGCAGGTTCTTGTCGAACACTTCCAGCTTGGCCATCATCACCTGCACCAGCAGCTGTTCCAGACGCAACCACACGGCGCGCTTCTGCTCGTCGTCGTAACCGTTCCAGTGGATCACTTCGTGGTGAAAACGCTTGCAGCCTCGGCAAACGGTGTCTCCATAGACAGTGGAGCAGAGGCCGACACACGGGGTCTTGATGGACTGGTTGGACATTGGAAACAACGGCTTGGCGGTGGAACACAGGCCCATGTTAGCCCTTTGTCTAACCAGGGTCACTCGTTAAAGTGGTCTCCGCCGCCTTACCTTCGGGCTTTTTTTACCGTAGAATCATCCCGCCTTTTCAAAGGCAACAATGTCCGTTGGAAGCTGTTTTCAAAGCGTCACGAGCACAGTTCATCCGGTAGAACGGCGTTGGCCCGGGCCATGCATCCCTCGCATGCCCGTGCCAGCCCTCATCAGCTTTCCGTTCTGCAGGCGTAAAACTTTGAAAGCAGCTTCTGTAAGGATTCCTTGCGACTCTGGCTGGGCGGCCCACAAAGCCGTGGCAGCGCATGGGTGCATTGAATGCTGGATGAGCGTCCCGGACCCCCTTTAGGGACCACTGATGAGGGAAATAACTGTGCTTGAAGCCTACCGCAAACACATCGAAGAGCGTGCCGCCCTGGGTATCGTGCCCCAGCCGCTGAACGCCGAACAAACTGCAGGCCTGGTCGAGCTGCTGAAAAACCCGCCGGCCGGCGAAGAAGCCTTCCTCGTAGACCTGATCACCCACCGCGTACCACCAGGGGTCGACGAAGCCGCCTACGTCAAGGCCGCTTTCCTGTCCGCCATCGCCAAGGGCGAAGCCAAGTCGCCGCTGATCGACCGCAAGCACGCCACCGAACTGCTGGGCACCATGCAGGGCGGCTACAACATCGAAACGCTGGTTGCGCTGCTGGATGACGCCGAGCTGGGCGCCGTCGCGGGCGAGCAGCTCAAGCACACCCTGCTGATGTTCGACGCCTTCCACGACGTGGCCGAAAAGGCCAAGGCAGGCAACGTTCACGCCAAGGCCGTGCTGGAATCCTGGGCTGCCGGCGAGTGGTTCACCTCGCGTCCGGCGATCGCCGACAAGTACACCCTGACCGTGTTCAAGGTGCCTGGCGAAACCAACACCGACGACCTGTCGCCTGCCCCGGACGCCTGGTCGCGCCCTGATATCCCGCTGCACGCCCTGGCCATGCTGAAAATGGCCCGCGACGGCATCGAGCCGCAGCAGCCTGGTTCGGTCGGCCCGCTGGCGCAGATCGAAGCGGTCAAGGCCAAGGGCTTCCCGGTTGCCTACGTCGGTGACGTGGTCGGTACCGGCTCCTCGCGCAAATCGGCTACCAACTCGGTGCTGTGGTTCTTCGGCGACGACATCCCGTACGTACCGAACAAGCGTGCCGGTGGCTTCTGCTTCGGCACCAAGATCGCCCCGATCTTCTACAACACCATGGAAGACGCCGGTGCCCTGCCGATCGAATTCGACTGCACCAACCTGGCCATGGGCGACGTCATCGACGTTTACCCGTTCAAAGGCGAAGTGCGCCGTCACGGCAGCGACGAACTGGTCACCACCTTCCAGCTGAAGACCGAAGTGCTGCTGGATGAAGTCCGCGCTGGCGGCCGTATCCCGCTGATCGTCGGCCGTGGCCTGACCGAGAAGGCTCGCGCCGAACTGGGCCTGGGCGCTTCCGACCTGTTCAAGAAGCCGGAGCAGCCTGCCGATTCGGGCAAGGGCTACACCCTGGCGCAGAAGATGGTCGGCCGTGCCTGCGGCCTGCCGGAAGGCAAGGGCGTGCGCCCAGGTACCTACTGCGAGCCGAAGATGACCACCGTCGGTTCCCAGGACACCACTGGCCCGATGACCCGCGACGAGCTGAAGGACCTGGCGTGCCTGGGCTTCTCCGCTGACCTGGTGATGCAGTCGTTCTGCCACACCGCGGCCTATCCGAAGCCGATCGACGTCACCACCCACCACACCCTGCCAGACTTCATCCGCACCCGTGGCGGCGTGTCGCTGCGCCCGGGCGACGGCATCATCCACAGCTGGCTGAACCGCATGCTGATGCCAGACACCGTGGGTACCGGCGGCGACTCGCACACCCGCTTCCCGATCGGCATCTCGTTCCCGGCCGGTTCCGGCCTGGTGGCCTTCGCTGCCGCCACCGGCGTCATGCCGCTGGACATGCCGGAATCGGTACTGGTGCGCTTCAAGGGCAAACTGCAGCCAGGCATCACCCTGCGTGACCTGGTGCATGCCATCCCTTACTACGCCATCCAGAAGGGCCTGCTGACCGTCGAGAAGAAAGGCAAGAAGAACATCTTCTCCGGCCGCATCCTCGAGATCGAAGGCCTGAACGAGCTGACCGTCGAGCAAGCCTTCGAGCTGTCCGACGCCTCGGCCGAGCGTTCCGCTGCCGGTTGCACCATCAAGCTGCCGGAAAAGGCCATTGCCGAGTACCTGCAGTCCAACATCACCCTGCTGCGCTGGATGATCGGCGAAGGCTACGGCGATGCCCGCACCCTGGAGCGCCGTGCCCAGGCCATGGAAGCCTGGCTGGCCAAGCCTGAGCTGCTGTCGGCCGACGCCGATGCCGAATACGCTGAAATCATCGAAATCGACCTGGCCGACGTCAAGGAGCCTGTGCTCTGCGCGCCGAACGACCCGGACGATGCCCGCCTGCTGTCCTCGGTACAGGGCGAGAAGATCGACGAAGTGTTCATCGGTTCGTGCATGACCAACATCGGTCACTTCCGCGCCGCCGGCAAGCTGCTGGACAAGGTCAAGGGCGGTATCCCGACCCGTCTGTGGCTGGCTCCGCCAACCAAGATGGACGCCCACCAGCTGACCGAAGAAGGCTACTACGGCATCTACGGCAAGGCCGGTGCACGCATGGAAATGCCAGGCTGCTCGCTGTGCATGGGTAACCAGGCACGCGTACAGACCGGCTCGACCGTGGTGTCCACCTCGACCCGTAACTTCCCGAACCGCCTGGGCGACGCTACCAACGTGTACCTGGCATCGGCCGAACTGGCTGCTGTCGCTTCGATCCTCGGCAAGCTGCCGACCGTCGAAGAGTACATGCAGTACGCGAAAGACATCGACAGCATGGCTGCCGACGTCTACCGCTACCTGAGCTTCGACCAGATCGCCGAGTTCCGCGAAGCGGCAGCCAACGCCAAGATCCCGGTGGTTCAGGCGTAAGCTGAGTTACACGTTGTAAACAGAGCCCCGGCAGCGATGCCGGGGCTTTTTTGTTTCACCTGAGGCGGCCTGGTCGCGGCGCAACCCGCCCCACAGGCCCTTCAAAGGCGTGAACGCCAAAGGCTTCGTGCAGGACCGGCGTTAGCCGCGAAGAGGCCAGCACCGGCCAGCTCAAGCCACGAACAGATCCACGAACCGGTGCACCGTCATTTCTTCCAGCGCCTGCTGGTTCTTGCACACCGCCAGAATCTGCTCACAGCGCTGCCGCGCGAAGCGCGTCGCCAGGTTGGCCCTGAATTTGGCCTCCAGCAACGGTATGCCCTCCGCCCGCCGGCGCCGGTGACCGATCGGGTACTCCACCACCACCTGCTCGGTACTGCTGCCATCCTTGAAGAACACCTGTAGCGCGTTGGCAATCGAGCGCTTGTCCGGTTCCAGGTATTCGCGGCTGAAACGCGGGTCTTCCACCACCTCCATTTTCTCGCGCAGGCGGTCGATGCTCGGGTGGTTGGCGTGGAAGGCGTCTTCATAATGCTCGGCCACCAGGTGCCCGAAAATCAGAGGCACCGCCACCATGTACTGCAGGCAATGGTCACGATCGGCGGCATTGGCCAGCGGGCCGCTCTTGGAGATGATGCGGATCGCCGACTCCTGGGTGGTGATGACGATGCGATCGACCTCATGCAGGCGATTACGAACCAGCGGATGCAAGGTGACTGCTGCCTCGCAAGCAGTCTGGGCATGGAACTCGGCGGGGAAACTGACCTTGAACAGCACGTTTTCCATCACGTAGCTACCCAGGGCCTGCGGCAGGTGCAACGCCTGCTGTTCGGCAGGCTTGAGCGCCAGGTCCTTGTTGGTGTGGCTGAACAGTACGTCATAGAAACCCCACTGGGGCGCAGTGAGCACGCCCGGCACGCCCATCTCGCCACGCAGGGCGATATCGGCCAGGCGCACGCCACGGCTCGACGCATCACCGGCAGCCCAGGATTTGCGCGAACCGGCGTTGGGCGCATGGCGGTAGGTACGCAGCGCCTGGCCGTCGACGAAGGCGTGCGACAAGGCACTGAGCATCTGCTCACGGTTGGCTCCCATCAACCTTGCACACACTGCAGTGGAGGCCACCTTGACCAGGATCACGTGGTCGAGGCCAACGCGGTTGAAGGCGTTTTCCAGCGCCAGCACCCCCTGGATCTCGTGGGCCATGACCATGGCCTCCAGCACGTCACGCATCAACAGCGGTGCTTCACCGGCAGCCACGCGCTTTTGCGACAGGTGGTCGGCAACCGCCAGGATGCCACCGAGATTGTCCGAGGGATGGGCCCATTCGGCCGCCAGCCAGGTGTCGTTATAGTCCAGCCAGCGCACGCTACAGCCGATGTCCCAGGCGGCCTTGACCGGGTCGAGGCGGTAGGCGGTGCCGGGAACTCGGGCGCCATGGGGCACCACGGTGCCCTCCACCAGCGGGCCGAGCAGCTTGGTGCATTCCGGGAAGCGCAGGGCCAGCAGGCCGCAGCCGAGGGTATCCATCAGGCAGTTGCGCGCGGTGTCCAGGGCTTCGGCGGATGCCACCCGGTAGCCGAGGGCATAGTCGGCGAGGGTTTGCAGTACCTGGTCGTAATCCGGGCGGTCATTGAGGTCTACGTTGGCGCTCATATGCAGCTCCCTTCAAAAGTGCCGGAGCGGCTGTGCCGCCCATCGCCAGCAAGCCAGCTGCCACAGGTGCACCAGCCCCAACAGCGGTGCGATGCCTGTGGCAGCCGGCCTGCCGGCGATGAGCCGCGCAGCGGCCCCGCTTGAAGCCGAGCGCCAGTGGGTGCGTTAGAAGCTATCGCCAGGCACGCGAACCCAGCCCTCCATCAGCACCCGAGCACTGCGGCTCATGATTGCCTTGGTCACTGTCCACTCACCATTCACCTGGCGCGCCTCGGCCCCCACCCGCAGGGTGCCCGAGGGGTGGCCGAAACGCACGGCGCTGCGCTCGCCCCCGCCTGCGGCGAGGTTCACCAGCGTCCCCGGAATGGCCGCCGCAGTGCCGATGGCCACTGCGGCCGTACCCATCATGGCATGGTGCAGCTTGCCCATGGACAGGGCCCGTACCAGCAGATCGATATCACCTGCCTGCACCGCCTTGCCACTGGACGCAGTGTAGGTGCTCGGTGGCGCGACGAAAGCCACTTTCGGCGTGTGCTGACGCCCGGCAGCCTGGTCAACGTTGTCGATCAGGCCCATGCGAACGGCGCCATGGGCGCGGATCGTCTCGAAACGCAGCAGCGCCTGCGGGTCAGCGTTGATGGCATCCTGCAGTTCGGTGCCGGTGTAGCCGATGTCTGCCGCGTTGAGAAAGATGGTCGGGATACCGGCATTGATCAGGGTCGCCTTGAAGGTGCCCACGCCCGGTACCACCAGGTCATCGACCAGGTTACCGGTGGGGAACATCGCGCCACCGTCGCCGTCTTCGTCGGCCGCTGGGTCGAGGAACTCCAGCTGCACCTCGGCGGCCGGGAACGTTACCCCGTCCAGCTCGAAGTCGCCGGTTTCCTGCACCTGACCTTCGCTGATCGGCACGTGGGCGATGATGGTCTTGCCGATATTGGCCTGCCAGATGCGAACGGTGGCGATGCCGTTGCGGGGGATGCGTGCAGGGTCGACCAGGCCGCTGCTGATGGCGAACGAACCGACTGCGGCAGAGAGGTTGCCACAGTTACCGCTCCAGTCGACGAAGGCCTTGTCGATGCTGACCTGGCCGAACAGATAGTCGACGTCGTGATCGGGCTTGATGCTTTGCGACAGGATCACGGTCTTGCTGGTGCTCGAGGTGGCGCCGCCCATGCCGTCGATCTGCTTGCCATAGGGGTCAGGGCTGCCGATCACCCGCAGCAGCAGGGCATCGCGCGCCGGGCCAGGAATCTGCGCCTGCTCGGGCAGGTCTTGCAGGCGGAAGAACACGCCTTTGCTGGTACCGCCACGGATGTAGGTGGCGGGGATTTTTACTTGCGGTACATGAGCCATGGATGTGCTGTCCTGTCTGAGATGCATATGGCCTCTGGGGCTGCCTTGCAGCCCATCGCGACACAAGGCCGCTCCTACAGGGACCGCGTGACGCTTGTAGGAGCGGCCTTGTGTCGCGATGGGCCGCCAAGCGGCCCCCTGCTATTACACGGTCGCTTCGAGGAAGTCCTGGGCAAAGCGCTGCAGCACCCCACCGGCCTCGTAGATCGACACTTCCTCGGCGGTGTCCAGGCGGCAGGTCACCGGCACCTCCAGGCGCTCGCCGTTGGCCCGGGTCACCACCAGGGTCAGGGTCGCCCGTGGTGTACGCGCACCCAGTACGTCGTAGGTCTCGCTGCCGTCCAGGCCCAGGGTCTTGCGGTCGGTACCCGGCTTGAACTCCAGCGGCAGTACGCCCATGCCCACCAGGTTGGTGCGGTGGATGCGCTCGAAGCCTTCGGCGACGATCGCCTCGACCCCGGCCAGGCGCACCCCCTTGGCCGCCCAGTCACGCGACGAGCCCTGGCCGTAGTCGGCGCCGGCAACGATGATCAGCGGCTGCTTGCGCTGCATGTAGGTCTCGATCGCCTCCCACATGCGGGTCACCTTGCCTTCCGGCTCGATCCGCGCCAGCGAACCCTGCTTCACGCTGCCGTCTTCGTTACGCACCATTTCGTTGAACAGCTTGGGGTTGGCGAAGGTGGCACGCTGGGCTGTCAGGTGGTCGCCACGGTGGGTGGCGTAGGAGTTGAAGTCCTCTTCCGGCAGGCCCATCCTGGCCAGGTACTCACCGGCGGCGCTGTCGAGCATGATGGCGTTGGACGGCGACAGGTGGTCGGTGGTGATGTTGTCCGGCAGCAGCGCCAGCGGGCGCATGCCGCGCAGGGTACGTTCGCCGGCCAGCGCCCCTTCCCAATAGGGCGGGCGGCGGATGTAGGTGCTCATCGGACGCCAGTCGTACAGCGGCGCCACCTTCGGCCCACGGTCTTCCTCGATGGCGAACATCGGGATGTACACCTTGCGGAACTGCTCCGGCTTGACCGCCGCACGGACAACGGCGTCGATCTCCTCGTCGCTGGGCCAGATATCCTTGAGACGGATTTCCTTGCCATCGACCACGCCCAGCACATCCTTCTCGATGTCGAAGCGGATGGTACCGGCGATGGCGTAGGCCACCACCAGCGGTGGCGAGGCAAGGAACGCCTGCTTGGCATAGGGGTGGATCCGCCCGTCGAAGTTGCGGTTGCCCGACAGCACGGCGGTGGCGTACAGGTCACGGTCGATGATTTCCTGCTGGATCGCCGGGTCCAGCGCGCCGGACATACCGTTGCAGGTGGTGCAGGCGAAGGCGACGATACCAAAGCCGAGCTGCTCCAGTTCCTTTTCCAGCCCCGCCTCCTCCAGGTACAGCTGCACAGCCTTGGAGCCCGGTGCCAGCGACGACTTGACCCATGGCTTGCGGGCCAGGCCCAGCTTGTTGGCGTTGCGCGCCAGCAGGCCTGCGGCAATCACGTTGCGCGGGTTGCTGGTGTTGGTGCAGCTGGTAATGGCCGCGATGATGACTGCGCCGTCCGGCATCTGCCCGGGCACTTCTTCCCACTTGCCGGCGATACCCTTGGCCGCCAGGTCGCTGGTGGCGACCCGGGCATGCGGGTTGGACGGGCCAGCCATGTTACGCACCACGCTGGCCAGGTCGAAGCTCAGGGTGCGCTCGTACACCGCGCCGCCCAGGCTGTCGGCCCACAGCCCGGTGGCCTTGGCATAGGTTTCCACCAGCTTGACCTGTTGCTCTTCGCGGCCGGTCAGGCGCAGGTAGTCGATGGTCTGCTGGTCGATGGCGAACATCGCGGCAGTGGCGCCGTACTCCGGGGCCATGTTGGAAATGGTGGCACGGTCGCCCAGGGTCAGGGCGCGAGCGCCTTCGCCGTGGAACTCCAGGTAGGCGCCGACGACCTTCTGCTTGCGCAGGAATTCGGTGAGGGCCAGCACCAGGTCGGTGGCGGTGATGTTCGGCGCCAGCTTGCCGGTCAGCTCGACGCCGATGATTTCCGGCAGGCGCATCCACGAGGCGCGGCCAAGCATCACGTTTTCCGCTTCCAGGCCACCCACGCCGATGGCGATCACGCCCAGGGCGTCGACGTGCGGGGTATGGCTGTCGGTGCCGACGCAGGTGTCCGGGTAGGCCACGCCACGGTCGTTGTGGATGACCGGCGACATCTTCTCCAGGTTGATCTGGTGCATGATGCCGTTGCCCGGCTGGATCACGTCGACGTTCTTGAAGGCCTTCTTGGTCCAGTTGATGAAGTGGAAGCGGTCTTCGTTACGGCGGTCTTCGATGGCCCGGTTCTTTTCGAACGCCTGCGGGTCGAAGCCACCGCATTCGACGGCCAGCGAGTGGTCGACGATCAGCTGCACCGGCACCACCGGGTTGACCTGGGCCGGGTCGCCACCCTTGTCGGCAATGGCGTCACGCAGGCCGGCGAGGTCGACCAGCGCGGTCTGGCCGAGGATATCGTGGCACACCACCCGCGCCGGGAACCATGGGAAGTCGAGATCGCGCTTGCGCTCGACCAGCTGGCCCAGCGAGGCGTCGAGGGTGGCCGGGTCGCAGCGGCGCACCAGGTTTTCGGCGAGCACGCGAGAAGTGTAAGGCAGCCCATCGTAGGCGCCGGGCTTGATCGCCTCGACCGCCGCGCGGGCATCGAAATAGTCCAGGTCGGTGCCTGGCAGGTGCTTGCGGAATGCAGTATTCATCATGGAATCAGGCTCGGTCACAGGGTTCGGAAGGTTTCACCGCCCCCGTGGGAGCGGGCGTGCCCGCAAATGCGTCAGCAGGTGCAATACGGTTGCCAGTACGGACGCATTCGCGGGCAAGCCCGCTCCCACAAGGGGAACGGGTTGCCTCTCTCTATCTAATCAGCGCTGCTCGATCGGCACGAACTGGCGCTGCTCGACACCGACATACTCGGCGCTCGGGCGGATGATGCGGTTGTTGGCGCGCTGCTCGAAGACGTGCGCCGCCCAGCCGGTGAGGCGCGAGCAGACGAAGATCGGGGTGAACAGCTTGGTCGGAATACCCATGAAGTGATACGCCGAGGCATGGTAGAAGTCGGCATTGGGGAACAGGCGCTTCTGCTCCCACATGGTCTTGTCGATGGCTTCGGAAACCGGGTACAGGACCTTGTCGCCCACTTCGTCGGCCAGCTGTTTCGACCAGCCCTTGATCACCTCGTTGCGCGGGTCGGACTCTTTGTAGATGGCATGGCCAAAGCCCATGATCTTGTCCTTGCGCTCAAGCATGCGCAGCAGCTCGGCAGTGGCTTCCTGCGGGCTCTGGAAACGCTCGATCAGCTCCATCGCCGCCTCGTTGGCGCCACCGTGCAGCGGGCCGCGCAGCGAGCCGATGGCAGCGGTGATGCAGGAATACAGGTCGGACAAGGTCGAGGCACACACGCGGGCGGTGAAGGTGGAAGCGTTGAATTCGTGCTCGGCGTAAAGGATCAGCGAAACGTTCATCACCTTGACGTGCAGGTCGCTGGGTTTCTTGCCGTGCAGCAGGTGCAGGAAATGCCCGCCGAGGGTGTCTTCGTCGCTGGTGCAGTCGATGCGCACGCCGTGGTGGGTGAAGCGGTACCAGTAGCACATCACCGCCGGGAACAGCGCCAGCAGGCGGTCGGTCTTCTCGCGCTGGGCTTCGAAGGTCAGCTCCGGCTCCAGGGTACCGAGCACCGAGCAACCGGTGCGCATCACGTCCATCGGGTGGGCGTCGCGCGGGATGCGCTCGAGCACTTCCTTCAGCGCCTGCGGCAGGTCACGCAAACCCTTGAGCTTGCGCTTGTAGTCGGCCAGTTCGGCCTTGCTCGGCAGCTCGCCGTACAGCAGCAGGTAGGCGACTTCTTCGAATTCGGCACCGGCGGCCAGGTCACGCACGTCGTAACCTCGGTAGGTCAGCCCGGCCCCGGCCTGGCCCACGGTGGACAATGCGGTCTGGCCGGCCACCTGGCCGCGCAGGCCTGCGCCACTGAGTACTTTTGCTTCGGCCATGGTGTTTCTCCTTTCTTGAACTTGTTTTGGAAATCTGGCTAATCGTTGAAGGCTGTGCCGGCCCCTTCGCGGGTAAACCCGCTCCCACAGGGCTCCACAGGCATCGAGCATCACGCCGTACTTGTGGGAGCGGGTTCACCCGCGAAGAGGCCAGCCGCTCCAACGCAAATCCTTGACCTTCAGCCCTTCTTCTGGGCAAACAACGCATCCAGGCTCTGCTCGAAGGCGTGGTAGCCAATGGCATCGTAGAGCTCCATGCGGGTCTGCATGGTGTCGATCACGTTCTTCTGCGTGCCGTCACGGCGCAGCGCGGTATAGACATTCTCGGCGGCCTTGTTCATGGCGCGGAAGGCCGACAGCGGGTACAGCACCAGCGACACGTCGACCGAGGCCAGCTCTTCGGTGGTGTACAGCGGCGTGGCGCCGAACTCGGTGATGTTGGCCAGGATCGGTGCCTTCACCCGGTCGGCGAAGGTCTTGTACATCTGCAGCTCGGTGATGGCTTCCGGGAAGATCATGTCGGCGCCGGCCTCGACGCAGGCGGCGGCGCGGTCCAGCGCAGCGTTCAGGCCCTCGACGGCCAGGGCATCGGTACGCGCCATGATCACGAAGCTGTCATCACTACGGGCATCGACTGCGGCCTTGATGCGGTCGACCATTTCCTGCTGGCTGACAATTTCCTTGTTGGGGCGGTGGCCGCAACGCTTGGCGCCTACCTGGTCTTCGATATGGATGGCAGCCGCGCCGAACTTGCTCATCGAACGCACGGTACGGGCGACGTTGAAGGCCGAGGCACCGAAGCCGGTGTCGACATCCACCAGCAGCGGCAGGTCGCACACATCGGTGATGCGGCGCACGTCGGTGAGCACGTCGTCGAGGTTGCTGATACCCAGGTCCGGCAGGCCCAGCGAGCCGGCGGCCACGCCACCACCCGAGAGGTAGATGGCCTTGAAGCCGGCGCGCTTGGCCAGCAGCGCATGGTTGGCGTTGATGGTGCCTACCACCTGCAACGGATGTTCAGCGGCAACGGCGTCGCGGAAACGCTGACCGGGGGTGCTCTTCACAGTCATTTCTCACCTCGTGGGCTGTTGTTCTGGGCGTCCAGATAGTGACGCTCGATATTGCGCTTGGACGCACCGATGTGGCGGCGCATCAGGAGTTCGGCCAGCTCGCCGTCACGGTCGGCGATGGCGTCGAGAATACGGTGGTGTTCGGCAAAGGCCTGGCGTGGCCGGTTCGGCGTGGCCGAAAACTGGATGCGGTACATGCGCACCAGCTGGTACAGCTCGCCGCACAGCATCTTGACCAGCGTCTGGTTGCCACTGCCCTGGATGATCCGGTAGTGGAAATCGTAGTCGCCTTCCTGCTGGTAGTAGCCCAGCCCAGCCTGGAACGCGGCATCGCGCTCGTGGGTATCGAGGACCCGGCGCAGCTCGTCGATGTCGGCCTGGCTCATGCGCTCGGCGGCCAGGCGGCAGGCCATGCCTTCCAGCGACTCGCGAATTTCATACAGTTCGATCAGTTCGGCGTGGTTGAGCGACACCACCCGCGCCCCCACATGCGGCACCCGCACCAGCAGGCGCTGCCCTTCGAGGCGGTGGATGGCCTCGCGCAGCGGCCCGCGGCTGATGCCATAGGTGCGCGCCAGTTCCGGCTCGGAAATCTTGCTGCCGGGGGCGATCTCACCCTTGACGATGGCCGCCTGGATGCGCCGGAAGACGTTTTCGGACAAGGTTTCCGTTTCGTCTGTCAGCACCGGGCTGGGGGTGGAGAGGTCGTGCATATTGTCGACACCTTGTAAATCTCTTGACCAGAAACTAGCGAATCCCAGCGCGGCAGTCAAAGACAAAATGAATATTGTCGACAATCGTCTAAGAACGAACTAACAGCGCCGCACCGCTGTCAGATCGCGCACCGCTGGCGTCAAGACGTCGGCGTGATAGAATGCCGCGCCTCCGTTGGAGTATGGATAGCCCGCCTGTCATCCGTTTCATGTTGTTGACAGATGAACGAGGAAGCTTGCGCAGTCGTTGCCAGTCGCCTTGCTCTGAACACGGCTTGAAGATTGCTCTGAAGATCGCGCTCGACAGAGCTCCGAAGAAAGCCCCGAACCTTGCACTGCACCGCGCCAGGAATATGAGACCTACACCCGTTCTATTGCTGCTCTGCCTCACCCTGCTGCCGGCCCTTGGCCAGGCCGCAGGCAAGACCGTCTACGGTCTCAACGAATACGCACGCCTGGGCGACCTGGACCTGGAAGTGGCGGCCAAGCTCGACACTGGTGCCAAGACCGCCTCGCTCAGTGCCCGCGATATCAAGCGTTTCAAGCGCAACGGCGAAAGCTGGGTGCGTTTCTACCTGGCCATCGACGCCGCGCATTCGCATCCCATCGAACGCCCGCTGGCGCGCGTAAGCAAGATCAAGCGCCGGGCCGGTGACTATGATGCCGAATCGGGCAAGGCCTACACGGCCCGCCCGGTCATCGAACTAGAAATCTGCATGGGCCAGGCCGTGCGCACCATCGAAGTCAACCTCACCGACCGCAGCGCGTTCCAGTTCCCGCTGCTGATCGGCTCCGAGGCGCTCAAGCACTTCGACGCGCTGGTCGACCCAAGCCTTAAATACGCGGCCGGCAAACCTGCCTGTGCCACCGACGCTCCCAAAGCAGAGTAATCCCGATGCGCTCTCTTACCCTCCATCTGAAAGTCCTGATCACCGTGCTGGTGCTGTTGGGCGTGGCGGTCACCGCTTATCAGATCTTCGTACTCGGCATCCCGGTCACCGAGGATGAAACCGACGACCTGTGGAACATCGACGCCAAGGTCGAGTTCGTGGCCAGCACCAAGGACCCGGTCAAGGTGCAGATGTTCGTGCCACCGCTGAACCGCGACTACGTCAGCCTCAACGAGAGCTTCATCTCCAACAACTACGGGGTGAGCGTCAACCGTGCCGACGGCAACCGCAAGGTCACCTGGTCGGCACGCCGCGCCAGCGGCAACCAGACCCTCTACTACCGCCTGGTGCTGACCAAGCGCTACAGCAAGGAAAAGGCCACGGTCAAAGGCCCTACCTTCCGTGACAGCCTGGCCGTCGAGGGCCCCGAGAAGATCGCCGCCGAGGCCCTGATGGCGCCGATCCGCCAGCACTCGGCCGATGTCGAGACCTTCGTCAGCGAGACCATCAAGCGGGTCAACAACCTCAACGACGACAACGTCAAGCTGCTGCTGGCCGGCGACACCACGGCCATGAAGAAGGCCCAGGTGATCGACCTGTTGCTGTCGATCGCCCACGTCCCGATGGAGAAAGTGCATACCATCCGCCTGGTGGCCGACACGCCGCAAACCCCGGAACTGTGGCTGCGCAGCTTCAACGGTACCGACTGGCTGTACTTCAACCCGGACACCGGCGAACAGGGCCTGCCCAGCGACCGCCTGCTGTGGTGGACCGGTGACGACAACCTGATCACCGTCGATGGCGGCAAGAAGGCCAACGTCACCTTCAGCATGAACAACAGCGAGATGAACGCCATCCGCCTGGCCAAGCTGACCGACGAAAATACCGACGCCGACTTCCTCGAGTACTCGCTGTACGGCCTGCCGCTGCAAACCCAGCAAACCTTCATGATCATGGTGATGATCCCGATCGGCGTGCTGGTGATCCTGGTGCTGCGCAACCTGGTCGGCCTGCAGACCCTGGGTACCTTCACCCCGGTACTGATCGCCCTGGCCTTCCGCGAAACCCAGCTGGGCTTTGGCATCGTGCTGTTCACGGTGATCACTGCCCTGGGCCTGTCGCTACGCTCGTACCTTGAGCACCTCAAGCTGCAGATGCTGCCACGCCTGTCGGTGGTGCTGACCTTCGTCGTGGTGCTGATTGCCGCCATCAGCCTGTTCAGCCACAAGCTGGGCCTGGAGCGCGGGTTGTCGGTGGCGCTGTTCCCGATGGTGATCCTGACCATGACCATCGAACGCCTGTCCATCACCTGGGAAGAGCGTGGCGGTGGCCATGCCATGAAAGTGGCCATTGGCACCCTGTTCGCCGCGTCCCTGGCGCACCTGCTGATGATGGTGCCGGAGCTGGTGTACTTCGTGTTCACCTTCCCGGCCGTACTGCTGATCCTGGTGGGCTTCATGTTGGCAATGGGTCGCTACCGCGGCTACCGCCTGACCGAGCTCGTGCGCTTCAAGGCATTCCTGAAGAAGGCTGACGCCTGATGTTTGGCCTGATCAAGACGTGGAAAGCCCTGGAGGCCCGGGGCATCATGGGTATCAACCGGCGCAACGCGGACTACGTGTTGAAGTACAACAAGCGCCACCTGTACCCGATCGTCGACGACAAGATCATCACCAAGGAGCGTGCCCTGGCGGCCGGCATCCATGTGCCGGAGATGTACGGCATCATCGAAACCGAAAAGGAAATCGACAAGCTCGACCAGATCATTGGCGGGCGCAGCGATTTCGTCATCAAGCCGGCGCAGGGCGCCGGCGGTGACGGCATCCTGGTGATCGCCGACCGCTTCGAGGACCGCTACCGCACGGTGTCGGGCAAGATCATCAGCCATGAGGAAATCGAGCACCAGATTTCCAGCATCCTCACCGGCCTGTACTCGCTGGGTGGCCACCGTGACCGCGCGCTGATCGAATACCGGGTAACCCCCGACCAGATCTTCAAGAGCATCAGCTACGAAGGTGTACCGGACATCCGCATCATCGTGCTGATGGGCTACCCGGTAATGGCCATGCTGCGCCTGCCGACCCGCCAGTCCGGGGGCAAGGCCAACCTGCACCAGGGCGCCATCGGCGTGGGGGTCGACCTGGCTACCGGCGTGACCCTGCGCGGCACCTGGCTGAACAACATCATCAGCAAGCACCCGGACACCACCAACGCGGTCGACGGCGTGCAGCTGCCGAACTGGGACGGCTTCATGAAGCTGGCCGCCGGCTGCTACGAGCTGTGTGGCCTGGGCTACATCGGTGTCGACATGGTTCTGGACCAGGACAAGGGGCCGCTGATTCTGGAACTCAACGCCCGCCCGGGCCTGAACATCCAGATTGCCAACGACTGCGGGCTGACCCAGCGCACCCACGCCATCGAGGCCCACCTGGAAGCGCTGGCCAAGGATGGCATTACCGAGGATGCCGAACAGCGGGTGCGGGTGTCGCAAGGGCTGTTCGGCCACGTGCACCCGCGCTGAACTCGTCGGGGCTGCTGCGCAGCCCATCGCGACATAAGGCCGCTTTACAGGAGATATCGCCCCATGCAGCTGGCGCGCTCCCTTGTGGAGCGGCCTTGTGTCGCGATAGGGCCGCAAAGCGGCCCCAAGGGCGAAACCTGGTGTTTGAATGTCGCCACAAAGCTAGGCGCATTTCCTACACAGGACTACAATCGCCCTCCTCGCTTTTACATCGCCGTCCACACTGATGCCGACCTGTACGCTCCATCCCCTGCCCTACCAGCCTGATCCTGCCGCCTATTTCGCCCGCCTGCGCCAGGCCCCCGGTGCGATCCTGCTCGACAGTGCCCGCCCCGGCGCCGAGCGCGGCCGCTTCGACCTGCTCAGCGCCTGGCCGGTGCAACAGCTGCAGGCGCAACCTGGCGAGGATGGCCGCGCCTTCCTCCAGCGCTTGCGCGCGGGCCTGGCGCAACTGGGCCATGCCCAACTGCCCGACGGTAGCGAGCTGCCGTTCGCTGGCGGCCTGATCGGCTACCTCAGCTATGACTTTGGTCGGCGCCTGGAACAGCTGCCCAGCCTGGCCGTTGACGACCTCGGCCTGCCAGATGCGCAACTGGGCTTGTATGCCTGGGCGTTGGTCAGCGACCACCGGTGCGCGACCAGCCAGCTGGTCTTTCATCCGAGCCTGGCCAGCCAGGAACGCGAACGCCTGATCAGCCTGTTCGAAGGGGTCGAGAACAGTACAGCCGGCCGCTTCGAGCTGCTGGCACCGATGGCCGGCGACCTTCAGCCCGCACAGTACAAGGCGGCTTTCGACCAGGTGCAGCGCTACATCCAGGCGGGTGACTGCTACCAGATCAACCTCACCCAGCGCTTCCGCGCGCCCTGCCAGGGCGACCCGTGGTATGCCTACCAGGCCCTGCGCAAAGCCTGCCCGACGCCGTTCTCCGGCTACCAGCAGCTGGCCGACGGCAGCGCCTTGCTGAGTTTTTCGCCGGAGCGCTTCATCCGCGTCAGCCAGCGCCAGGTGGAAACCCGACCGATCAAGGGCACCCGCCCGCGCGCCAGCAACCCCGTCGAAGATGCGCACAATGCCGAGCAGCTGCGGCACAGCGCCAAGGACCGCTCGGAAAACCTGATGATCGTCGACCTGCTGCGCAATGACCTGGGGCGCACCTGCGAAATCGGCTCGGTGAAAGTGCCGGAACTGTTCAGCCTGGAGAGCTACCCCAACGTGCATCATCTGGTCAGCAGCGTCATCGGTCGGCTGGCCCGCAACAAGGACGCCCTGGACCTGATCGGCGACAGCTTCCCCGGTGGCTCGATCACCGGCGCCCCGAAGATCCGCGCCATGCAGATCATCGACGAGCTGGAGCCGACGCGCCGCACGCTGTACTGCGGGTCACTGCTTTACCTGGACGTGCGCGGCGAGATGGACAGCTCGATCGCCATTCGCAGCCTGCTGGTCAAGCGTGGCCAGGTCTGCTGCTGGGGCGGTGGCGCCGTGGTGGCCGATTCCGAGTGGCAGGCAGAATATGAAGAATCGATTGCCAAGGTGCGGGTGTTGATGGAGACGCTGCACGGCTTGTGACCGGCGTCTATCCCGCCATTTTTTGTTACCATCAGCCTACTACGAGCGCACAGCGCCACAGCCAAGATGGAAACCGCCTGATGAGCCAACCCTTCGACGTCGCCGCCCTGGCCGCGACCTACGCCAACAAGTCCCCGCAGGACATCCTCAAGCTCGCCTTCGAGCACTTCGGCGATGACCTGTGGATTTCCTTCAGCGGCGCCGAGGACGTGGTGCTGGTCGACATGGCCTGGAAGTTGAACAAGCAGGTCAAGGTATTCAGCCTCGACACCGGTCGCCTGCATCCGGAGACCTACCGGTTCATCGACCAGGTGCGCGAGCAGTACAACCTGCCGATCGAAATCCTCAGCCCCGACCGCGCCAAGCTCGACCCGTTCGTCAAGGAAAAGGGCCTGTTCAGCTTCTACAAGGACGGCCATGGCGAGTGCTGTGGCATCCGCAAGATCGAGCCGCTGCGGCGCAAGCTGGCGACCGTGAGCGCCTGGGCCACCGGCCAGCGGCGCGATCAGAGCCCGGGCACCCGCAGCCAGGTAGCGGCACTGGAAATCGACAGCGCCTTCTCCACCCCCGAGCGCACCTTGTACAAGTTCAACCCGCTGGCGCAGATGACCAGCGAAGAGGTGTGGGGTTATATCCGCATGCTTGAACTGCCTTACAACAGCCTGCATGAGCGCGGCTTCATCAGCATCGGCTGCGAACCCTGCACCCGGCCGGTATTGCCAAACCAGCATGAGCGCGAGGGGCGCTGGTGGTGGGAGGAGTCGACCCAGAAGGAATGCGGGTTGCACGCAGGCAACCTGATTACCAAGGCGTGAAATAACCGGGGCCGCTTCGCGCCCCATCACCACACAAGGCCGCCTACAGGTTATACCCCTGTAGGAGCGGCCTCGTGTCGCGATGTGGCGCGAAGCGGCCCCGACAGCCTCGAATCAGTGCACCGGCAGTTCGACACCTTCGAACAGCTCTTCCAGCTCCTGCTTGTTATGGCACTGGATAGCCTTGGCCATCACTTCCCGTGTCAGGTGCGGGGCGAACTTCTCGATGAAGTCGCACATGAAGCCACGCAGGAAGGTGCCTCGACGGAAGCCGATCTTGGTGACGCTGGCTTCGAACAGCTCGCTGGCATCGAGCGCCACCAGGTCACTGTCCAGCTTGGCGTCCACCGCCATGCCGGCGACGATACCCACGCCCAGCCCCAGGCGCACATAAGTTTTGATAACGTCGGCGTCCGCCGCAGTGAACACCACTTTCGGCGTCAGGCCACGGTGGTTGAAAGCCTCGTCCAGCTTCGAACGCCCGGTGAAACCGAACACATAGGTGACGATCGGGTATTCGGCGACGGCTTCCAGGGTGAGCTTGGGCAGCTTCGCCAGCGGGTGACCTTGCGGCACCACCACGCAACGGTTCCATTTGTAGCACGGCATCATGATCAGGTCGCCGAACAGCTCCAGCGCCTCGGTGGCGATGGCGAAGTCAACCGTGCCGTCGGCAGCCATCTCGGCAATCTGCATGGGCGAACCCTGGTGCATGTGCAGGGACACTTCCGGGTACTGCTTGATGAAGCTGCTGATCACCGGCGGCAAGGCATAACGCGCCTGGGTATGGGTGGTGGCGATGGACAGCGTGCCCTTCTTCTCGTTGGAGAATTCCTGGGCTATCTGCTTGATGCTTTCGACCTTGCGCAGGATCTCGCCGGCGGTATTGATGATGCGCTCACCGGCCGGGGTGACACGGGTCAGGTGCTTGCCGCTGCGGGCAAAGACTTCAACACCCAGCTCATCCTCGAGCAGGCGGATCTGCTTGCTGATACCTGGCTGGGAGGTATACAGGCTCTGCGCCGTCGCGGAGACGTTGAGGTCATGGTGCGCCACTTCCCAGATGTAGCGCAATTGTTGAAGCTTCATAGGTTCCCCTCGGTTCAGCAATGAGTCCGCGGCAGCAGGCAGCGTCGATATATAACTATATTAGTGGTTCTGGAAATAAATCTAGAACTATTTTGTTACATACCCCGGGAAATGGCCTACGGCCACCTTCATGCTTTCCTACGCCCCAAATGCTGCGCCAATGGCACCATGTACACCGGCACCGGCGACAGTTGCAGCAGCCGCACCGCCGTACGCCCCAAGGGCACGTCCACGCCCGCACCGGCACTGTGGCTACCAAAAATCAGCAGGTCGACACTCAGCCGCTGCGCCTGGTCGAGGATCACCTGCGCCGGGTCGCCCTGGCGTACCCGCACCGCCTTGATCAGCGCCAGGTCGGCCTCTTCGCCCAGCTCGTCGCGAAAATTCTCCAGCACACGCTGCTCGATGTTGGCCATTACCGTGTTCACCCCCTGGCTGTGCAGCTGGTCGAGCGTCTGCTCATCGAGGTAGCTTTGCAGCAGAGATTCGGCGAACTGCCCCATCGGTTCCACCGCATGGATCACATACAACTCGGCACCAAAGGTACGCGCCAGCGCCAGTGCGTGCTGCATGACAAAAGGGGCGTAGACACCGAGGTCAGTGGCGTACAGCATGGCGCGGATCATTCGACCTCCTCGACTGCCGCTACGGCAGAGCAAGCTTCAGCTTAGCAGCGCCCTGCAGGCATGCCTTGCCGTCCGGCGCACTGCCAGCCCGGCCCGCAGCGCCTTAGCCGGGCTGCCCGCTGCGGTCGATGAAGGCCAGCGCCTGGTACAGCATTTCCATGCGCGGCAAGCGGCAGCCTGCGGCACGGGCCTGGGCCAATGGCTCGGCATAGATGGCCTGCAACTCCAGCCGGCGCTTGTGCACGTGGTCGTGGTACATGCTGGGCCAGTAATCGGGCATACGCTCGGTCACCTGGAACAGGTGCTCGGCATAGCCTGCGGGCAACTCATGGCCACACGCCGCCGCCCCCTGCACCACCTCGCCCATCAACGCCTGGATCAGGGCACGGCTGTGGCTGTCGCTCATCAACGCCGCAGTGCTGGCAGCAAGCAACACCGACAGGCCGTTATACGGCACGTTCCAGACCAGCTTCTGCCAGCGCGCCTGGGCCAGGTCGGGCATGGCCTGCGAATCGATGCCCGCAGCGCGGAACAGCGCCGCGCCTTCCTCGACCAGCGCGGCACCGCCATCACTGACCGGGCCACTGTGATAGCCAAGGTTGACCGCGCCAAGCGCCTGGTGACGGATCACCCCGGGCGCCTGGCGGTTGACGCAGATGAAACACAGGCCACCCAGCAAGTGCATGTCAGCGCGCAAGGCCGGACGCAGCTGCGCCTCCACGCCGAGCCCGTTCTGCAGCAGCACCACCTTGGCGCCAGGGGCTGCCGCCTGCACGATCAGCGGCGCCAGCTGGTCATTGCTGGTGGCCTTGGCCGCTACCAGCAGCCAGTCGCAAGGTGGCATGTCGGCGGCACTGGCATAGGCCTGCACATTCACCTGCAGGGTGCCGTGCACGTCACTGTCCACGGTCAACCCGCGCTCACGCACAACCTCGTACTCGCTGCGCAACAGAAAATGCACATCGCAGCCGGCCCGGGCCAGCATCAACCCATAGAAGCCACCGATGGCGCCACTGCCGATAATGCCGATACGTGGGGTATACGAATGCATGCCGATCTCCCGATAAAAGTCAGGCTTCTTTTTACACAGGTTGCGCAGCGCTGGGCAGCCTGTTTGCGGCAAACACCCGCCATCTCGGAAAAACCCCACACGGACGGGGCCCAGCCCATTGTCGCGCCACCTGTAACGCGCTAAGGTTCGGCTCCCCGCTGCGATTATTCTTGCTGCTGGGCCGCACGGGGATAGTTGGCGGCCGGCACCGTGACCTGACGAGTAACACGATGGCTGATTTACCGATCGATGACTTGAACGTTGCCTCCAACGAGACGCTGATCACCCCCGATCAGCTGAAGAAGGAAATCCCCCTCAGCGCCAAGGCCCTGCAGACCGTGACTGCCGGCCGTGAAGTGGTGCGCAATATTCTCGACGGCAAGGACCATCGCCTGTTCGTCGTGGTCGGCCCTTGCTCCATCCACGACATCAAGGCGGCCCACGAGTACGCCGAACGCCTCAAGGTACTGGCCGAGGAAGTGTCCGACACCCTGTACCTGGTGATGCGCGTGTACTTCGAAAAACCGCGCACCACCGTCGGCTGGAAAGGCCTGATCAACGACCCCTACCTGGATGACTCGTTCAAGATCCAGGATGGCCTGCACATCGGCCGCAAGCTGCTGCTGGACCTGGCCGAAATGGGCCTGCCGACCGCCACCGAAGCGCTCGACCCGATCTCCCCGCAGTACCTGCAGGACCTGATCAGCTGGTCTGCGATCGGTGCCCGCACCACCGAATCGCAGACCCACCGCGAGATGGCCTCGGGCCTGTCTTCGGCGGTCGGCTTCAAGAACGGCACCGATGGCGGCCTGACCGTTGCCATCAATGCCTTGCAGTCGGTGTCCAAGCCACACCGCTTCCTTGGCATCAACCAGGAAGGCGGCGTGTCGATCGTCACCACCAAGGGCAACCCGTACGGTCACGTGGTGCTGCGCGGCGGCAACGGCAAGCCGAACTACGACTCGGTCAGCGTGGCCCTGTGTGAGCAGGACCTGGCCAAGGCCAAGATCAAGGCCAACATCATGGTCGACTGCAGCCACGCCAACTCCAACAAGGACCCGGCCCTGCAACCGCTGGTGATGGAAAACGTTGCCAACCAGATCCTCGAAGGCAACCAGTCGATCATCGGCCTGATGGTCGAGAGCCACCTGAACTGGGGTTGCCAGTCGATTCCGAAGAACCTGGACGAGCTGCAGTATGGTGTATCGATCACCGATGCCTGCATCGACTGGTCGGCGACCGAGAAGACCCTGCGCAGCATGCGCGCCAAGCTGAAGGATGTGCTGCCGCAGCGTAAGCGCGGCTGATACACAAAGGCGGGGCCGCTTCCGCCCCATTGCCGGCAAGCCGGCTCCCACAGCTTGAAATGTGGGAGCCGGCCTGCCGGCAATGGGGCGGAAGCGGCCCCGCCCTTTTCTACCGGTTCAGACCTTGCTGGAATGCCGCTGCTGGCGCTCCATGTAGCGTTCCACATACGAGCAGGACGGAATCACCGTGTAGCCCATCTGCTCGGCATATTCCAGGGCCCGTTCGGTGAGCGCGGCTGCAATGCCGCGACCGCGCAGGGCGTTGGGCACGAAGGTGCGATAGATGTCCAGCGTCTGCTTGCCCAGATCCATGTACGTCAGATAGGCACGATGACCGTCCACGTTGGTCTCGAACTGATGACCGGCCTGGTCATGGTGGATGGTCAGCGCTTCGCTCATCACTACTCCTCGCAGGTCTTCTCGGCAGACCCATACCTTAACCGATGGTGGTTTATCCGGCACAGAATGCTCTACGCCACCTGTTGCCCCTTCGACCACTGGACGATTGCAATCGTTCGGATCCTCTGGCGCTCACAAGATAGTAGGCGCCGCGAGCGGGATTGCTCAAGGTGGTGGCGGTTAAAAATGGCGAAATTTCAGCCGAAGCGACTCTTGGCCGCATGCCGGCAAGCCACCGGATGTACTAGGGCTTAAGACGCTGAAGGACAGTTAAAGTCACCGTTAGTTCAGCAAAAAAGTTACCGCAGTACAAACGCTTGCGCGGCCTGCGCGTTTTTTACTCAGTACCTGCCGCGATTCTTGTCAGGGCGGCGTCAAGCAACATTTTTTTTGCAGTTCTTGCGCTTAGTCAGTTTACTTACTACAAGTAATGGGTACTATGTACGCCGGCCAGTTTCTCTTTTCCGAGAGATGGCTATTTAATAGAAAGTCCTTGAAGGGGAACACGATGAACAACGTTCTGAAATTCTCTGCTCTGGCTCTGGCCGCAGTTCTGGCTACCGGTTGCAGCAGCGTATCCAAAGAAACCGAAGCTCGTCTGACTGCGACTGAAGACGCAGCAGCTCGCGCTCAAGCTCGTGCTGACGAAGCCTACCGTAAGGCTGACGACGCACTGGCAGCCGCTCAGAAGGCTCAGCAGACCGCTGACGAAGCCAACGAGCGCGCTCTGCGTATGCTGGACAAAGCCAGCCGCAAGTAATAATCCTCACGGATTGTTATGGAGCCGACCCACTTGTGGGTCGGCTTTTTTATTGCCTGCGCACCAGGCAAACGTACCAGGCGGAAACGAAAAGGCCTGCACTAAGGCAGGCCCGGGTGTGTCGCAATTTACCCTATTGCAGTTCGGCGGGAATGCTCGAGACCATCGGCGCGCCAGCCTGGCCCTGGGTGGGCACGGCAATTTCCACCGGCATGCCATCTTCGGCAGCCACCACGTCGCGCACCATATCCCAGTTCATGCGCAGGTTGTTGGCCAAGTCTTCACGCTTGAGCAAGGCATTGATCACCGCAGTGTGTTTGTCGACCACCGACGGATTACCCTGGTCGTCCAGCGGCGTGTGCGCCTCCAGATAGACCTTGCCGCCACTGATACCGAACTTGTAAGGCTCATTGATGATGCGTACCGGTGTACCCACCGGCACCATCTTCGACAGTTCCAGCACATTGTTGTTGAGCATGCGGAAGCAACCATGGCTGGTACGCATGCCGATGCCGAACTTCTTGTTCGAACCATGAATCAGGTAACCCGGCACGCCCAGGGTGAACTTGAACGGCCCCAGCGGGTTGTCCGGGCCAGCCGGTACCACGCTCGGCAGGATGTCGCCGTCAGCGGCGTGCTCGGCGCGGATCGACGCTGGTGGTGTCCAGGTCGGGTTCGGCGTCTTGGCGGTGATCTTGGTGTTGGCGATCGGCGAACCCCAGCCCTCGCGACCGATGCCCAGCGGGAAGGTATGCACCACGTTCTGCCCTTTCGGGAAGTAGTACATGCGGTACTCGGCGAGGTTGATGACGATGCCCTCGCGCGGGCCAGGCGGCAGGATGTAGCGGGTCGGCAGGATGATTTCGGTGCCGGCGCCCGGCAACCACGGGTCCACGCCCGGGTTGGCAGCGATCATTTCCAGGTAGCCGAGGTCGTTGGCGGTACCTATGTCGGCGAACGTGTCCTCGTACTTCGCCTTGATCACATGCACCTGGCCGACGATGTCTTCACCGGGCGGTGGCAGTGGCAGCTCCAGCGCAGCAGCAGGGCCCGCTACCAGCAGGGCGGCCAGGGACAGGCTACGGGTGACGGCAGGAAAGCGCGGCAACATCCGGTAAATCCTTCGAAAGATGGGTCAAGAGAATCGATTGTACACCTGTGCTGGTGCAAGCGGGAGGCGTAGGCAGCAAGCAAGCGTTTCAGATGATGAAAGGCGCCACGCTCAGCTGCTCTGCAGCTCCGGCCACACCGGGCGCATGCCGCGCCGCTGGGCATCCAGGATGGCGCGGCACAGGTCGCACAGGCGGCCGTCGCGGTAGATCGAGCGCGGCACCCCCGACCAACGCGGTTGCGCCGGCAGCAGGCCACCGCACAGGGTACGGTCGACCGGCACGCCCAGTTCCAGCTGGCGGGCTACCAGATGGACGCGGATTTCCTGGCAGGCGAACAGGTCGAGCTGCTCATCGGGCTCGATCAGTTGGTAGGCATACAAGGACCAAGCAGGGCGTGGCATCGGGGGCACTCGAAACGGGGGGCGCAACATTAGCCGAAAGCCGGCGCCGTTTAAAGCATCACAGCAAGGGTTTTATCGCCGGCCAGGCATTTTCCAGCAGGCGCTGCTGGGCGGCCTGGGCCGGGTGGATACCATCGGCCTGCATCAAGCCCGGCACGCCGCCCACCCCTTCGAGGAAAAACGGCACCAACGGGACCTGTTTTTCCGCCGCCAGCTGTTCATACACCTGGGCGAAGGCCGTGGTATAGCGCACGCCGTAATTGGGTGGCAGGCGCATGCCCAGCAACACCACCTTGGCCCCGGCCTGGCGTGCGCTTTCGATCATCGAGGCAAGATTTTGTTGCAATTGCGCGGTCGGCTGCCCGCGCAGGCCATCATTGCCGCCAAGCTCCAGCACCACCAGGCTCGGCTTGTGCGCTGCAAGCAGCGCCGGCAGCCGCGCCTGGCCACCTGCACTGGTGTCGCCACTGATCGAGGCGTTGACCACCTGGTCATCGAAACCTTCGTCCCTGAGGCGGGTCTGCAACAAGGAGACCCAGCCCTGGCGGGTATCCAGGCCGAAACCGGCGCTGATACTATCGCCGACAACCAGCAACGTTCCCGCCGCCGCGCTCTGGGCCAGGCAATACAGGGCCAGACCGGCACTCAACCACCACACTCGCATCGGATTCTCCATGGGCCCCAGCATTCTCGTTGCGCAGAACCTTAGCAAAGTGGTCCCCAGCGCGGAAGGTGACCTGACCATCCTGCAGGCGCTGTCCCTCGACCTGGCCCAGGGCGACAGCCTGGCCATCGTCGGCGCCTCGGGTTCGGGCAAGTCGACCCTGCTCGGCCTGCTCGCCGGGCTCGACCAGCCCAGCGCCGGCAAGGTCATCCTCGCCGGCCACGACCTGGGGCCGCTGGATGAAGACCAGCGCGCGCGAGTGCGCGCCGAACATGTGGGGTTCGTGTTCCAGTCGTTCCAGCTGCTCGACAGCCTCAACGCCCTGGAAAACGTCATGCTGCCGCTGGAGCTGGACGGCCGCCGTGATGCCCGCGAACAAGCCCGCACGCTGCTCGAACGGGTCGGCCTGGGCAAGCGCCTCAGCCACACCCCGCGCCAGCTTTCGGGCGGCGAACAACAACGGGTGGCCATTGCCCGTGCCTTTGCCGCCCACCCGGCGGTGCTGTTCGCCGACGAGCCAACCGGCAACCTCGACAGCCATACCGGCGAGCGTATCAGCGACCTGCTGTTCGAGCTGAACAAAGAGCGCGGTACCACCTTGGTGCTGGTCACCCATGACGAACGCCTGGCCCGGCGCTGCCGCCGCCAGATCCGCCTGGACGCGGGCCGCCTGGTGGCGCCGGTGGAGGCCTGATGACCCACATGCCGCTGTCCCGCCTGTGCGGCCTGGCCCTGCGCCAGTTGCTGCGCGACATTCGTGCCAGTGAAGTGCGCGTGCTGTTCTTCGCCCTGCTGGTGGCCGTCGCGGCCAGCACCGCCATCGGCTATTTTGGCGCGCGCCTCAACGGCGCCATGCAACTGCGCGCCAGTGAATTCCTTGGCGCCGACCTGGTGCTGCAGGGCAGTTCCCCGGCCCGCGAACAACAGCTTGCCGCCGGCCAGGCGCTTGGCTTGCAGCATGCCCAGGTGGTCGAGTTCACCAGCGTGGTGGGTGGCGACAACGGCATTCAGTTGTCCAGCGTCAAGGCCGCCGACGCTGCCTACCCGTTGCGCGGGCAAGTGCGCAGCGCCGCACAACCCTATGCGACGGAAACCCCTGGCGGCGGGCCGGCGCCGGGCGAGGCATGGGTCGAACCGCGCCTGCTGGCGGCGTTGGGGCTGCCGGTAGGCGCCAGCATCGATGTCGGCATGAAAACCCTGCGCATCAGCCGTGTGCTGACCTACGAGCCGGACCGCGCCAATAACTTCTACAGCCTGACCCCGCGGGTGATGATGAACCTCGCCGACCTGCAAGCCACCGGGGTGATTCAGCCGGGCAGCCGGGTGACCTACCGTGACCTGTGGCGCGGCGCACCTGACGCACTGGGGCGTTACCGCCAGGCCGTGGAAAAAGACCTGGCCGCCAACCAGCGCTTGCGCGATACCCGCGATGGCAACCAGCAGATCGGCGGTGCCCTGGGCAAAGCCGAGCGTTACCTGAACATGGCCAGCCTGGTGGCGGTGCTGCTGGCCGGCGTGGCCGTCGCCCTGTCGGCCAGCCGCTACGCAGCACGCCGCCTGGACGCCAGCGCCCTGCTACGCTGCCTGGGCCTCTCGCAACGCCAGGCACTGGGCCTGTATTGCCTGCAGCTGGCCATGCTCGGCCTGGTCGCCGCCGTGGTCGGCGCCCTGTTCGGCTGGCTGGCCCAACTCGGCCTGTTCCGTCTGCTGCATGGCTTGCTGCCAAGCGTGGTCCCCCCTGGCGGCATCGTCCCGGCGTTGGCCGGCATCGCTACCGGGCTGGTGGCCCTGGCAGGCTTCGCCCTGCCGCCCATCGCTGCACTGGGCAAGGTACCGCCGCTGCGCGTGCTGCGCAGCGACCTGCTGCCAATACCGACCAGCAGTTGGCTGGTGTATGGCACCGCCCTGCTCGCCCTCGGCCTGATCATGTGGCGCCTGAGCCTCGACCTGCTGCTCACCTTCGCGCTGCTCGGGGGTGGCCTGGTCGCCGCGCTGCTGCTTGGCAGCCTGCTGTTGCTCGGCCTGCGCAGCTTGCGTCAATTACTGGCCGGGGCACCGCTGACCTGGCGCCTGGGTTTGGGCCAATTATTGCGCCATCCCATGGCCGCCGCCGGCCAGGCCCTGGCTTTCGGCCTGATCCTGCTGGCCATGGCACTGGTCGCCCTGCTTCGTGCCGAGCTGCTCGACACCTGGCAAGCGCAGTTGCCCAAGGATGCGCCCAACCACTTCGCCCTGAACATCCTGCCAGATGACCGCGAACCTTTCGCCCGCCAGCTGCACCAGGTCAACGCGACCTCGGCGCCACTGTACCCGGTGACGCCGGGTCGCCTGGTACAGATCAATGCGCAGCCGGTGCAGCAGGTGGTGAGCAAGGATTCGGCCGGCGAGCGCGCCGTGCAACGTGACCTCAGCCTGACCTGGGCCGCCAACCTGCCGGAAGGTAATGAACTGACTGCAGGCAGCTGGTGGCAGGCCCTACCCGCTGCCGAGGAAGTCCCCGGTGTATCGGTGGAAGCGGAACTGGCCAGCAGCCTGAAGCTGCACGTGGGCGACCTGCTGACCTTCGACATCGGCGGCCAGCAGCACCAGGCCAGGGTCAGCAGCCTGCGCAGCGTGCATTGGGACAGCTTCCAGCCGAACTTCTACATGATCTTCCAGCCCGGCACGCTGCAAGGGCTGCCCACCACCTACCTGACCAGCTTCTACCTGGCACCGGGCCATGATCTTGACGTAGTGGCGTTGTCACGGGCGTTTCCGGCAGTGACCATCCTGCAGGTCGACGCCCTGCTCGATCAGTTGCGCAGCATCCTCGCCCAGGTCACCCTGGCGGTGGAGTACGTGTTGCTGTTCGTCCTGGCGGCGGGGCTGGCGGTGTTGTTCGCTGGCTTGCAGGCGACCCTGGACGAACGCATCCGCCAGGGCGCCTTGCTGCGCGCACTGGGCGCGGCACGGCCATTGCTGGTCAGGGCACGGCGGATCGAGTTCGGCTTGCTGGGGGCCGCCAGCGGGCTGTTGGCGGCGATAGGCTGCGAACTGATAACGCTGGTGCTGTACCGCTATGCGTTCGATCTGCACTGGAGCCCGCATCCGTGGCTGCTGGCGTTGCCCCTGGCGGGCGCGCTACTGGTCGGCGGTGCCGGGGTACTGGGGACGCGGCGGGCGTTGAATGCCAGCCCGCTCGCGGTCCTGCGGGAAAGTTGAGGGTTGCCTGGGGCGGCCCCTCTGCGGGTAAACCCGCTCCCGCAAAGCGCACACATTGCTCAATGACCAGGCTGTACCCGTGGGCGGGCTTTCCCTCCAGGAGGCCAGCCCAATCACTGGCCGTAGCTGATGCTGTTGACATACCAGGTGGCTTCACCAGCAGGGGTCTGCACCACCACCTCGTCGCCCTCTTGCTTCTTCAACAAGGCACGAGCCATGGGTGAGTCGATCGAGATGTAGTCGTTGCGCCCGTAGATTTCGTCGTAGCCGACAATGCGAAACTTCATGGCCTCGCCCTCGTCGTTCTCGATCTCCACCCAGGCACCAAAAAACACCTTGCCCTCCTGCTGCGGCGAGTAAGCCACCACCTTCACATCTTCAAGGCGCTTGCGCAGGTAACGCACCCGACGGTCAATCTCGCGCAGCAGCTTCTTGTTGTACTGGTAGTCGGCGTTCTCGCTGCGGTCGCCAAGCGACGCGGCCCAGGCAACCTTCTGGGTAATCTCCGGGCGATAAACCCGCCACAGGTGGTCCAGCTCTTTCTTCAGCGCCTCATGGCCTTCCGTGGTGATGATGTTGGTACTCAACAGCGCACTCCTCAGCGGCGGGTAATCAGGCCTTGGCGCGCGATGCGGGTGAGATGACCGATGACTTCGGCGGCTTCGTCCGGCACCGGGGCCTGGATGACGGCCAGGTCGAATCGGTCATCGCCATACTGCGCGAGGTGGCAACCGGTGTCGGCGAACTGGATCAGGAAGGCGCGCGCTTGCCCCTTGCGCCGGGACAGGCCTTCGAGGTGACGTAAAAGGGTGGGTTGATGCTGGCCGCCGAGCAGGATGCGCGGTGTGCGGGACGCCTGGCTGGCTGGCAAAGGGCTCAAACAGACACTGGTACGTGGGCAACTCATGGAGCTTCTCTCCGCCTCGCGAATCCCGCTGGGCAGCGGTGGGAGGCGTCACCGAACCAGCGCTTTAGCGGTATTTCGGATGACCCGGAGGGGCTGTCCCGCGCCCCGCAAGTAGCTGTTTAAATCGGCGCAGGCGGTATGCTAGAGCGACGAGCCGCAAGTTGCAAGCCGCAAGCAACAGCAGGCCGATCCCCGGCCTGTTGTTGCTTGCGGCTTGCGCTGCTGCTGCGGTTAGCGGGCGATCAGGCGGTCCAGCGAGAAGCGACCAGCGCCTTCGATCAGCACCGCGACGGTGCCGGCCAGCAATGTCAGGGCAAACTCATAGCCGTTGTTGGACATGAACAGGCCATTACCGATGTGCACCGAGAAGATCGCCACCACCAGGGTCACGCTCAGCGCCAGCGCTGCCGGGCGGGCCAGCAGGCCAATCACCAGGGCCAGGCCGCCGAAGAACTCGGCACTACCGGAGAGCAAGGCCATCAGGTAACCCGGGGCCAGACCAATGCTTTCCATCCACTGGCCGGTACCCTCCAGGCCATAGCCACCGAACAGGCCAAACAGTTTCTGCGCACCATGCGCCATGAAGATGATGCCGACCAGGATGCGGACGATGCTGAGGCCAGCACCGGCACGGGTGGAAAACAGAGCGTTGAGGGTGGTGTTGTTCATGTCGAAGCGTCCTTGAAAAGGGAAGTTGTGTTGGATGGGCGCCATCATAATCAGTTCTACTGATATGAAAACCGCAAAAAACCCAACATAACAATCGACAAAATCGATTTGTCAGCGCTTCGCCACAGGCTCCAGGCCGGCACGCTCCCGATTGAAGGCCACAAAGTACTTGTTGACGCTATTGACGAAATTGACTGGCCCCATGCCCACCTGCTCCATGGCAATGCGTTCAGTCTGGAAGAACCACTGGTTGCCGTTCAGCCCGCGCCGCCGCGCTTCGGCGCGCATGGCCTGGACCCGTTCCGGGCCGAGGTTGTAGGCCGCCAGCACGAACGCCATGCGCTCACGCTCGTTGATCCTGGTGCTGGCAAAGAACTTGCGCCGGATCAGCGCCAGGTAACGGGCGCTGGCCTGGACATTGCCATCCACCGTGGCGGTGTTGCTCACCCCCACACGCTGCGCTGCCGAAGGCGTGATCTGCATCAAGCCATGGGCGCCGCCAGTGCCACGCGCCGTCGGGTTGAGCGTCGACTCCTTGAAAGCCAGCGCGGCCAGGTTGAGCCAGTCGATCTGCTGCGCCTCAGCGTGTTTCTGCAGCACCGGCCGCAGCGCGTTCAGGCGCTGGCGGTCTTTGCTGGCCAGCGGGTTGTGCACCCGGTACTGGCGCCGGTAGATGCGCTCGAATGCGGCGTCCTGGTTGTCCGGCGCGCGGTAGCCTTGCAAGAAGCGGTCGACCGTGGCCAGCAACTGTGGCGCATCGCGCCCGACATACCAGCGCATGGCTTGCGGCGTGCCCAGCTGTACACGGCTGTCCAGGCGCAGGCGCGGCATCACCCGGGCCCAACGCCGGGCAATGGGCTGCTCGATCACGGTGAGGTGATAGATGCCAGCCTGGACCATCTCCAGCACGTCCTCCACCGCCAAGGTCGCATCGACCCATTCCACCTTGATCGGCGCACGTTTGCGCAGTGCCAGCTGTTGGTTCAACTGCTGGATCAGCGGGCCGGCGGCACTGGCGCTGGTCAACGCCACCGTACGCCCGGACAGTTGCTCGACATGGCTGAAGCTGCGTTCGCCCTTGCGCCCCACCAGCACCAATGGCACCTGGTCGAGCACCGGCGCGCTGCTGCTGACCCCGCGAACCGCGCTGGGGTCAAGCAGTTCGCCCGGCACCGCCAGGTCGCCCTCGCCACGCGCCAGGGCGCCCAGCAGTTGTTCCTTGGCCCGGGGGATCAACTTCAGCTGGATCTCCTGGCCGTCGGCGGCACGGGCATTGAGATAATGCTCCAGGGCCCGCAGGCGATAGTATTCGATGCCGACCGGTTCGCCCTTGACCTCACCGGAACTGTTGCGGCTCTGGTTGACCAGCACCCGCAGCACCTGGCTGCTGCGGATCTGTTGCAAGTCACGGACCTTGGCCGGCGGGGTGGTCTGCTGCGGCCCCGGCAGGCGCGCGTGGGCTGGCCCCGTCAGGGCCAGGCCGAACGTCACCAGTAGAATGAGCCAGCTTCGCGGCATGCAACACGTCCGTGGTCGGTGGGCGGCACCCATGGGCTGCACCGCCAAGAGAGAGAAATGACGGCAAAAGACCATGGCAACAGCATGAAGTTCTTGGTTTTTTCGCAAAAACACGGTTTTTGCTATGCTGGCCGCCCCGCGGCACGAGGTAGCACCATGCAACTGATCGATATCGGCGTCAACCTGACCAACAGCAGTTTTCATGACCAGCAGGCAGCCATCGTCGAGCGCGCCATTGAAGCCGGCGTTACGCAGATGGTGCTGACAGGTACCAGCCTGGCGGTCAGCGAGCAGGCGCTGGAGCTCTGCCAGCAGCTGGATTCGAGCGGTGCCCACCTGTTCGCCACGGCGGGTGTCCACCCGCATGATGCCAAGGGCTGGGATGTCGGCAGCGAGCAGCGCTTGCGGCGACTGCTGGCCGAACCGCGCGTACGCGCGGTGGGTGAATGTGGCCTGGATTTCAACCGCGACTTCTCCCCTCGCCCGCTGCAGGAAAAGGCCCTGGAAGCGCAACTGGCCCTGGCCGCCGAGCTGCGCCTGCCGGTGTTCCTGCATGAGCGCGATGCCAGCGAACGGCTGCTGGCGATTCTCAAGGACTACCGTGACCACCTGCCTGGCGCGGTAGTGCACTGTTTCACTGGCGAACGCGAGGCGCTGTTCGCCTACCTTGACATGGACCTGCACATCGGCATCACCGGCTGGATCTGCGACGAGCGCCGCGGAACCCACCTGCACCCGCTGGTGGGCAACATTGCCGCGGGGCGCTTGATGCTCGAGAGCGACGCGCCTTACCTGTTGCCGCGCAGCCTGCGGCCCAAGCCGAAGCATGGGCGCAACGAGCCGGCGTTCCTGCCAGAGGTGCTGCGCGAGGTCGCCTTGCATCGTGGGGAAGCAGCCGAACATACGGCAGCACATACCACGGCGACGGCGCGGGCGTTTCTCCAGATTCACAGCTGACGCAACCCGGGCGCCTGAAGTTTTTTGATACACATCAACAATGGGCCTGACGGATGCGGGCACAATGATGGCACCTTGCCAATATTGTTTCCGCTCAACTCAGAGAAGACCTGCCCATGGGTGCCTGGCTTAGCAATGTTTCCTTGAAATACAAGTTCTGGGCCGTCAATGCGGTGGCCTTTGTCACGACCCTGCTGCTGGTGCTCTATGCCGTGCACCTCGAGCAGCGTGCCCGCGCCGAAGCAGCGCAGGCCCAGGCCGCTGCCCAGGCGCAACTGCTGGCCAGCTGGCCAGCGGGGCAGCCGTTGCCGCGCCCGGCCAACGTCATCAGCTGGTCGGCGGGGCAAACGCCCAGCTTCGCCGGCGAGCCCCTCGATGGCCTGCGCAACGCCCAGGGCTGGGTCGAACTGCCAAGCGCCTGGCTTGTTGGCGACAACCCGTTGCGCGGCGCGCAGGTGTTGCGTCGTGGCGATCAACAAGTGGCGGTTCTGGCCCAGTCGCCAAGCCTGCGCCAGGTATTCTTCGACCGCTTCAGCAATTACGCGGTGTGCGTGCTGATCCTGATGCTGGCCATGCTGGGCGCTTCGCAACTGCTGATTCGCTTCCTGCTCAGCCAGCTCAACACCCTCAAGGACGTCATGCTGCACGTGGAGAAAACCGGCGACCTGGCGGCCCGCGTACCCTTGGCCTGTGGCGACGAGGTCGGCCAGATGGCCGGGGCGTTCAATGCCATGCAGGCAACCTACCACCGGGTGGTCAGCACCGTCGCCCATACCGCCGCCCAGCTGGACTCCGGCGCCGCGCGCCTGGCAGCGAGCATGAGCGATGTGCGCCACGGCATGCTCGGCCAGCAGAGCGAGACCGACCAGGCGGCTACCGCCATCAACGAAATGTCGGCGACGGTGCACCATATTGCCCAGCATGCCGGCGCCACCCGCGACCTGTCACAAACAGCCGACACCCTTGCCGGCAGCGGCCAGGAGGTGGTCAGCCGGGTGCAAGATTCGATTTCCGGGCTGTCCAGCGGCGTGCAGCAGACAGCCGAGATGATCCGTCAGCTCGCCGAGGACAGCCAGAAGATCAACGGTGTGGTCAATGTGATCCACAGCATCGCCGAGCAAACCAACCTGCTGGCACTCAACGCTGCGATCGAAGCGGCGCGCGCCGGCGACCTCGGGCGTGGTTTTGCCGTGGTGGCCGATGAAGTGCGCAACCTGGCCAAGCGCGTGCAAACCTCGACCGACGAGATCACCACCATGGTCTCGGCCCTGCAGTCAGGCACCCGCGATGCGGTGGAGTTCATGCAGGAAAGCTCGTACAAGGCCGATGACTGTGTCAAGCAGGCCCGTGAGGCTGGTGAAGCACTGGCCGAAATCACCGGTGCCGTGGCACAGATGCGGGAAAGCAACACCCAGATTGCCGTGGCCGCCGAGCAGCAAAGCCAGGTGGCAGAAGAAATGAACCGTGCGGTGGTGAGCATCCGCGATGTCACCGAGCAGACCGTGCAGCAGACCGTCGGCTCGGCGACCACCAGCAGCGAACTGGCGACACTGGCCGGCGAACTGAACAAGGCCATTGGCCAGCTCAAGCTATAGTCACCATAGCCAGCCTCGATTGGCCCCCGTCCGGGGGCCGCACTAAGCTTTGGGCATAGCGAGAGGAAATGCCCATGAGCAAACGTCTGCCCAACCTACCCGCCTGGCAATGGCGCGGCTACCACCACAACCACCGCCACCCGACCAACCTGGTGCTGCACCTGATCGCCGTGCCGTTGTTCATTCTTGGCGCGCTGCTGATCCTGTCCGGGCTGTTCAGCCTGGACTTGGGGCAGATCGCCGTTGGTATCATCGCCTTGATCGCCGGCCTCGGCCTGCAGCGCCAGGGCCATCGCCTGGAGGCAGAACAGCCGGAACCGTTCGCCAACCGCAAGGACGCCGTGCAACGCCTGCTCACCGAGCAGTTCATCACCTTTCCGCGCTTCGTGCTGAGCGGCGCCTGGTGGAAGGCCTGGCGGCAACGCCACAAGCACCGCCAGTGATCGGTTGCCCTCAGGCTGCGGGCATGAGCCGGCGGTAGCAGCCTAGGCGAATACCGTCACCGTCTGCCGGCTCAAGGCCAGCAACTCGCCCTGTGCCGTCCACAAGGCAGCGGCGGCGTGCCCGTAGCCATCACGCGCATATTCGGTTTCCACGCAATAGCGGCACCAGTCGAGGGTCGACAACTGCGGCGTGGGCTGGACGAATTCAATGGTCCAGGTCAGGGTACTGCCCGCAGCGGGCTGCTTGAGGAACGGCATCAGGCTTGGCGGCCAGGCATCGACCAAGGCCAGCAGGTGCGCCTCGCTGACCGGCTCTTCAGCCACCCCACGCAAACGCACCCAGCCCCCCATATGGCGCGACGGGTTGCCACTGAACGGAAGGCCACCGATCGCCCAGCGCAAGGCCACGTGCTGCATGAAGTCCGGGGTCACGCCCTTGATATGCGGCAACTCGGGGGCCGCCTGTTCGAGCGCCTTCATGTCCATGGCCGGCAACGCTGGCACATTCACCACAGACGGCCGCCCTGCACCGAAGTTGCCCTGCACCAAGGTCACCACCTGGCCGTCCTGAACGGCACGGCCCAGCAAGGTGCTGACCGCCTTGCCTTCGCGCAGCACCTCGACCTCGAAGCGAATGGGCACATCCGCCGCCGCCGGTGCAACGAAGCTGATAGCCAATGAACGCACCGGGCGGCCATCGGTGATCTGCTGGCGCATGCTTTCGTACACCAACGCTGCCATCAGCCCGCCAAAGACAGCGCGGCCCTGCGCCCAACTGGGCGGGACACTGAGCGCATCGGGGCTGGCCCGCACGGCGTCGAGCAATTGCTTGAAATTCATTGGTGGGCTCCTGCAGGCCGCGAAAGGTTGTGCTCATCCTAGCCAGCAACCCCTTGGCGTTCAGCCCGCAAATCGGTCATTTTTCGGGCTTTCGCCGCGCCAGCGCCTGTTGCAGGGCTTGCAGGGTGCTATCCGACTGGCGCTCGGCCTCGTGCAGCTCCTGTTCCCAGGCGGCCTTGCACGGTGCCAGATCGGCTTGGTCGCGTGCCTGCAACAGCCATTGCAGGCGATCGTGCCAGTCACCCAGGTCGCCCTGGGCCTGCTTCAACAGGCGCTGCAGTTTCTTGCCCGCATGGTCGAGCTGGGGATAGGCCTCGTCGCCGTAGCGCGCCCGCTTGATCAGCAAGCGCAGGCGGTGGCGGTCGTGTGCCGGGTCCTGCAGGGCCTGGCGCAACTTGCGCCACTGTTTGACCAGGCGCTTGTCGATACGCTTGTCCAAGGTCTTGACCAAGCCTTCGCGAGCGGCCGCTCGCAAGAACAGTGGAAACGCATCGACAATCGCCAGCACCCGCGTCAGCTGCGGGCTGTCAGCGACACTGGCGAAAGTCCGCTCACGGCCCTCGATGCGGCGCTGCCCTTCCTCGGCAAAGCCACGCCCGATCAGTTCGGCCGCCAGTACCTCGCGGTCACGCAGCGGTGTCGTCAGGGCACCCAGGGCCCTGGCGGCGTCCTCCAGCTGCTCCACCCCCGGCAAACCACGCAGTGGCCGCAGCAGGCTGCGCAGGCGCCGCAGGGTGGTGCGCAAGTCGTGCAAGGCCTCGCTGTCGGTGTTGGCAGCCAGGCGTTCGCGACAGGCCAGCAAACGCACCTGCAAGCTCAGTAACCGGGCTACTACATGATCGAGCATGGCAGACATTCAATGACGCTCCCTGATCAGCGCCCGGCGCGGGACTCACGGATGTAGAAGCGCGCCTTCTCGGCTTTGCGGGTACAGCTTTCATAGCCTTCGAATTGCTGCTGGGTCTTGGCCCCGGTCAACAGCGACAAGGCCTTGGAATAGCTCACGGCACCAGCAAAGCCTTCCGCCTTGGCCAGGTCCAGCTCTTTCCAGGCAGCGTCCAGCTGGGTTGCGCAACTCTCACGGTAGGCCGTCTTGCCCGCACAGCCGGCAAGGGCCAAGGCAATCAGTGGAAGGCAGATCCAGGCTTTCATCAGTAATGACCTCAATGGGAAAAAACAGTCGCCGTTCGACGCTCTTGCTGCTCAAAAGTGCCGCTCCCGGACAGCTTTGTCTTGCCAGTTTTATTACAGTAGCTCAGCGCGGTCTACATTGAAGCACAGGCAGCGATGGGTGCATTGTAGAAGCAGGGTTGCACTGGCCGGGGAACATTCATGAGCAAACGCGTGGCGCTGGTACTGGGATCGGGTGGAGCCCGGGGGTATGCACACATCGGTGTGATCGAGGAAATCGAGCGTCGCGGCTACGACATTGCCTGTATCGCCGGCTGCTCCATGGGCGCCGTGATCGGGGGGATCTACGCTGCCGGCAAGCTGGAGGAGTACCGCAACTGGATCGAGAGCCTCGACTACCTGGATGTGCTGCGCCTGGTCGACGTCAGCTTTCGCCTCGGCGCGATTCGCGGCGACAAGGTGTTCGGGCAGATTCGCAAGATTGTCGGCGAGATCAACATCGAGCAATTGCGCATCCCTTACACGGCGGTTGCAGCCGACCTCACCAACCAGCAGGAGATCTGGTTCCAGGAAGGCTGCCTGCACCAGGCCATGCGCGCCTCGGCGGCCATCCCCAGCCTGTTCACGCCGGTAATGCAAGGCAACCGCATGTTGGTCGACGGCGGCATCCTCAACCCGTTGCCGATCGTTCCGGTGGTGTCCAGCCACTGCGACCTGATCATTGCCGTCAACCTCAACGCCACCAACCAGAAGCAGTACCAGTTGCCGGTGATCGAACGCCCCGCCGCATTCAAGATGCGTTTCGATGCGCTGCTCAGCTCGCTGGGGTCGCGCCTGCCGTTCCGGCGCAAGCCGGCCGAAGAGTTGATCCGCATCGAACAGGAAATCGTCGCCGAAGGGCTTGCACCGCCAAACCCGTGGCTGGCCGATGCCGCCGACCCGGAAGCCCAGCAACCGGCAGCGGCACCGGAGCGCGAGGGTGCGCCGAAGTCGGCGACCGGCTCGTTCATCATCGACAACGTGGGGCCCGCTTCGCTGCTGGACTTGATCAACCAGAGCTTCGAGGTGATGCAGACGTCGTTGGCACAGTACAAGATCGCCGGCTATCCACCGGATGTGCTGATCAACGTGCCCAAGCGGGTGTGCCGGTTTTTCGAGTTCTACAAGGCGCCCGAGCTGATTGCCCTGGGGCGGGAGATTGCGCGGGATACGCTGGACAATCATGAAGGCGTGAAGCGCTAGGCTCTGTATGAAAAGTCTTGAGACGCAGGTCAGGCAAGGCGAAAACAGCCGAGGAAGCGGAGTGTACTGGAGTACATGAGCATTCCGAGGCTGTTTTCAACGCAGCATGAACAAGTATCAAGGCTTTTCGTACAGAGCCTAGGCCTCCCAGTGCCCGTCCTGACTGATCAGCGGGACACGTGGCAGAAATAGAACAGGCCGCACCAGGCGGCCTGTTCGTTCATGCTTCCATCACCTTAGTAGCGGGTGATGTCTGCCTTGGCTTCCAGCTGCTTGCGGTAGGCCGCGAAGTCCTGCTGGCCAGCACGCGAGGCGAGGTAGCGGCGGATCTGCTGCTTCTCTTCGTCGGTAGCGGTAGCACCTTCGTTGACACCCTTGAGCTGCAGTACCACCAGGCTGCCGTCACGCAGCACCACGCTGCCGTACACCGGCTTGTCCTTGGACGCCGGCTTGGCCAGGCGGAACAGCGCCTGCAGCTCGGCTGGGTCGATACCGTCCTCGCCGCGGGTGACCGCCTCGTAAGCCTTCCAGCCCTGCCCTTCGTGCACGCTGCCGGCAGTGACCGAACCGTCACGCAGGCCGGCAATCAGCTTGTCGGCCTTGGCCTTGAGCTCGGCAGTGGCCTTCTCCTTGGCCAGGTGCTCGCGGATGTTGTTGGCCACCGCCTCCAGTGGCAGTTGCTCCGGCTTGTGGTGCTCCTTGACGCGCAGCACCACGGTGGTTTCCGGGTCGAGTTCGATGGCCGTGCTGTTGGCACCTTCTTCCAGCACTTCCTCGGAGAACGCTGCCTGCACCACCGCACGGTTGGCGGTGATACCTTCGCCACCCTCACGACCGAAGGCTGCCGAAGTGTGCACCTTCAGGTTCAGGTCCTGGGCCGGCTGGGTCAGGTCGGAAGCCTCGTAGGCAGCATCCTGCAACTGCTTGCTGGCGTCAACGTAACGCTGCTCGACCAGCGGAACCTTCAAGTCGCGGGTCAGCTTGTCCTTCAGGCTGGCGAAGCTCGGCACTTCCGGTGCCTGCACGCCCAGCAGCTTGATCAGGTGGTAGCCGAACTCGCTACGCACCGGTGCCGAGACCTGGCCGACCTGCAGCTTGTACAGGGCATCCTCGAACGCCGGGTCGTAGACGCCCGGGCCAGCGAAGCCAAGGTCACCACCGCTGTTGGCCGAACCCGGGTCCTGCGAGAACTCCTTGGCCAGTGCGGCAAAATCCTCACCCTTGGCCAGGCGCTGCGCGACTTCTTCGGCGCGGGCCTTGGCCTGGGCGTCGGTAACCTTGTCGTTGACCTCGATCAGGATGTGCGCTGCGTGACGCTGCTCGGCGAGGTTGGCGATTTCCTTCTCGTACTGGGCCTTGAGCTCTTCGTCGGTCACCTTGACCTGGTCGAAGAACGCCGACTTCTTCAGCTCGACGTAGTCGATCACCACCTGGTCAGGCGACATGAACTCCTTGGCGTGCTGGTCGTAGTGCGCCTTGACTTCTTCGTCGCTGACCTTGACCGCGGCCGGGTCGGCCTTGAAGGTCAGCGAGGCGAAATCGCGGGTCTGCTTCTCGAGGCGGGCAAAGGCGTCGACCTGCTGGTCGGTGACGAAGCTGCTGCCAGCCAGGCCGGTACGCAGCTGACCGATGAGCATTTCCTCAGCGAGCATGTCGCGGAACTGCATGCGACCATAGCCCATCTGGCGGATGACCTGGTCGAAGCGGTCGGCGCTGAACTTGCCGTCCACCTGGAATTCCGGCGTCTGCAGGATGACCTGGTCGAGCGCGGCCTCGGAGAAGGCGAACTTGGCGTCTTCGGCGCCTTGCAGCAGCAGCTTGCGGCTGATCAGGCCCTTGAGCGCCTCTTCACGCAGCAACTTGTCATCCAGCAACGCCGGGTCGAAATCCTTGCCCAACTGTTGCATCAGCTGGCGGCGTTGCATGTCGGCCGCCTGGCTCAACTCGTTCTGGCTGATGGTCTGGCCATTCACCTTGGCGGCGTCCTGGCTATGAGTGGCGGCCTGGAAAATGGCTTCGAAGCCGGTCAACGCCATCAACACGACGATAAGGCCGATGATGGTCTTGGCAATCCAACCTTGTGAATTGTCCCTGATATTTTGCAGCATGCGTCCCCCAGAAACGGCTGTACCACTGCGTCGACAACCGCGGAGCGTGGGTAGAAACCTGATAAAAGAAAGGCGCATCCGAGGATGCGCCTTTTCTTAGCAAACGTGTCAGGCGGGAACGTTTGCGCCCCCGCCATCAGCGTGCTCGGACCTGGCCAGGCCGGGTCCGGCTGAAAGAGACGACTTAGTTGACGGCGTCTTTCAGGCCTTTGCCAGCCTTGAAACCTGGAACCTTGGCGGCTTCGATCTTGATTGCCTTACCGGTTTGCGGGTTGCGGCCAGTGCGCTCTGCACGCTCCTTGACCGAGAAGGTACCGAAGCCAACCAGTACCACATCGTCACCTTGCTTCAGGGCGCCGGTGACGGATTCGATGACTGCGTCCAGCGCACGGCCGGCTACAGCTTTCGGGATGTCAGCAGATGCGGCGATAGCGTCAATCAGTTCCGACTTGTTCACTCTAAGTCCCCTTATTTCTCTATTGAGTTTGTTTCTAAGTATGTAATGAAAAGCTTATGAAACGTTCGCTGGGTGGCCTGATGACACTAGCGTGCCGCTTTATAGCAAGGCCCCGAAAAAACTGTCAAGGAACGCCCCCCAGCCAGAAACTACTAGTGCGTGCTGATTCTTTCCTTAGCATCGCCGTCGCGCTTTTCATCTTTCGCGACAATCTCCGGAGCCACATCTGGCAAGGGCTCCGGGGCGTATTGCAGCGCAATTTGCAGGACTTCGTCAATCCATTTGACCGGTTTGATCTGCAGATCCTGTTTGATATTTTCCGGAATCTCCTTCAGATCGCGAACATTCTCCTCGGGAATGATCACCGTCTTGATACCACCACGGTGTGCCGCCAGCAGTTTTTCCTTCAGCCCGCCAATCGCCAGCACCTGGCCACGCAGGGTAATTTCACCGGTCATGGCGACATCGGCACGCACCGGAATCTGCGTCAGTGCCGAGACCAGTGCGGTGCACATGCCGATACCGGCGCTCGGGCCGTCCTTCGGCGTGGCGCCTTCAGGCATGTGGATGTGCACGTCGTGCTTCTCGTGGAAGTCGGCTGCAATCCCCAGGCTGCGGGCGCGGCTGCGTACCACGGTCTGGGCGGCGGTGATCGATTCGACCATGACATCGCCGAGCGAACCGGTCTTGATCAACTGGCCCTTGCCGGGGATGACCACGGCTTCGATGGTCAGCAGTTCGCCACCCACCTGGGTCCAGGCCAGGCCAGTGACCTGGCCGATCTGGTCCTGCTGCTCGGCCAGGCCATAGCGGAACTTGCGCACGCCCAGCAGGTGCTCCAGCTGTTCGCTGGACACCTTGACCTTGACCTGCTTCTGCCCGGTATGTTCCTTGACCACCTTGCGGCAGACCTTGGCAATTTGCCGCTCCAGCCCACGCACACCCGCTTCGCGAGTGTAGTAGCGGATGATGTCGCGGATCGCCGAAACGTCGACCTCCAGCTCTTCCTTCTTCAGGCCGTTGGCCTTGACCTGCTTGGGCACCAGGTACTTGACCGCGATGTTGATCTTCTCGTCCTCGGTGTAGCCCGGCAGGCGGATGACTTCCATGCGGTCGAGCAGCGCCGGCGGGATGTTCATCGAGTTCGAGGTGCACAGGAACATCACGTCCGAAAGGTCGTAGTCGACTTCCAGGTAATGGTCGTTGAAATTGTGGTTCTGCTCGGGATCGAGCACTTCGAGCAGCGCCGAGGCCGGATCGCCACGCATGTCACTGCCCATCTTGTCGATTTCGTCCAGCAGGAACAGCGGGTTGCGTACCCCCACCTTGGTCATCTTCTGGATCAGGCGCCCAGGCATGGAACCGATGTAGGTACGGCGGTGGCCACGGATCTCGGCCTCGTCACGCACCCCACCGAGGGCCATGCGCACGAACTTGCGATTGGTGGCAGCGGCAATCGACTCGGCCAGCGAGGTCTTGCCGACGCCAGGCGGGCCGACCAGGCACAGTACCGGGCCACGGATCTTCTTGACGCGCTTCTGCACGGCAAGGTACTCGAGAATGCGTTCCTTGACCTCTTCCAGGCCATAGTGGTCGGCGTCGAGGATTTCCTCGGCCTTGGCCAGGTCCAGGCGCACCTTGCTCTGGGCCTTCCACGGCACCTGGACGAGCCAGTCGAGGTAGGAGCGGACCACGGTGGCCTCGGCCGACATCGGCGACATCTGCTTGAGCTTGTTCAGCTCGGCCTGGGCCTTGGCCAGGGCGTCCTTGGGCAGGCCAGCGGCTTCGATGCGCTTTTTCAGCTCTTCGACTTCATTGTGGCCTTCGTCGCCATCGCCGAGCTCTTTCTGAATGGCCTTCATCTGCTCATTCAGGTAGTACTCGCGCTGGCTGCGCTCCATCTGCTTCTTGACCCGACCGCGAATGCGCTTCTCGACCTGCAGCAGGTCGATTTCCGCATCCAGCAGCGCCAGCACGTGCTCGACGCGGGTCGGCAGGTCGACGATTTCGAGAATTTCCTGCTTCTGCTCGATCTTCAGCGCCATGTGCGCGGCCATGGTGTCGACCAGGCGCCCCGGCTCTTCGATGCTGTTCAGCGACGACAGCACCTCGGCGGGTACTTTCTTGCCCAGCTGCACGTACTGTTCGAACTGCGACAGCAGCGTGCGCACGAAGACTTCCGACTCGCGCTCGGCGGCGTCGACTTCGTCGATCAGGGAAACCTCGGCACGAATGTGCCCTTCCACTTCGCTGAAGCGCTCGACGGCGCCACGCTGCTCGCCCTCGACCAGCACCTTGACGGTGCCATCGGGCAGTTTCAGCAGCTGCAGCACGGTGGCAACCGTACCGACGCGATACAGCGCGTCTTCGCCCGGGTCATCGTCGGCCGGGTTTTTCTGGGCCAGCAGGAGGATCTGCTTTTCGCCCGTCATCGCCGCCTCAAGGGCCTCGATGGACTTTTCGCGCCCCACGAACAGCGGGATGACCATGTGCGGGTAAACAACGACATCGCGCAATGGCAAAAGAGGCAAGTCGAGGGTGGTCTTCATGATTTCGCCTCTACAGCGGCCTTATGGCCGGAAAACAGTGGAAATGATGCTTGGACCTAATGTGGGGGCATGCCTGGGAAATTACAAGCGCTAGCGCAGGAAAAGCAGAAAGGGGCCCGTAGGCCCCCTTCTTGCTTGCAACCATCAGTGGCCAGCGCCTGGATCAGGCATCCGGCGCAGCCTTGGCTTGCGGCTCGCTGTTTTCGTAGATCATCAGCGGCTGCGAAGTACCCTCGATGACGCTCTCGTCGATCACCACCTTGCTGACATCCTTCTTCGAAGGAATCTCGTACATGGTGTCGAGCAGCACGCCTTCGAGGATCGAACGCAGGCCACGGGCGCCAGTCTTGCGCTCCAGGGCCTTGCGCGCAACGGCCTTGAGCGCATCGCTGCGGAACTCGAGGTCGACGCTTTCCATCTCGAACAGCTTGGCATACTGCTTGGTCAGGGCGTTCTTCGGCTCGGTGAGGATCTGCATCAGTGCAGCCTCGTCCAGCTCGTCGAGGGTTGCCAGCACCGGCAGACGGCCGACGAATTCCGGAATCAGGCCAAACTTGACCAGATCGTCCGGCTCGACCTCACGCAGCGACTCGCCAACCTTCTTGCCTTCTTCCTTGCTGCGCACTTCGGCGCCAAAACCGATGCCACCCTTGGTGGAACGGTTCTGGATGACCTTTTCCAGGCCCGAGAAGGCGCCACCGCAGATGAACAGGATGTTGCGGGTATCAACCTGCAGGAATTCCTGTTGCGGGTGCTTGCGGCCGCCCTGCGGCGGTACCGAGGCCACGGTGCCTTCGATCAGCTTCAGCAGTGCCTGCTGCACGCCCTCGCCCGAAACGTCACGGGTGATGGACGGGTTGTCCGACTTGCGCGAGATCTTGTCGATCTCGTCGATGTAGACGATGCCCATCTGGGCCTTTTCCACGTCGTAGTCGCACTTCTGCAACAGCTTCTGGATGATGTTCTCGACGTCCTCACCCACGTAACCGGCTTCGGTCAGGGTGGTGGCGTCAGCAATGGTGAACGGTACGTTCAACAGGCGTGCAAGGGTTTCGGCGAGCAGGGTCTTGCCCGAGCCGGTCGGCCCGATCAGCAGGATGTTGCTCTTGCCGAGTTCGACTTCGTCACCCTTCTTGTCACGCTGGTTCAGGCGCTTGTAGTGGTTGTACACCGCTACGGCCAGCACCTTTTTCGCGCGCTCCTGACCAATCACATACTGGTCCAGGATGCCGCTGATTTCTTTCGGCGAAGGTAATTTGTGCGCGCTGCTCTCGGCCTGGGCTTCCTGCACCTCCTCACGGATGATGTCATTGCACAGGTCGACGCACTCGTCGCAGATAAATACCGAGGGCCCGGCAATCAATTTGCGCACTTCGTGCTGGCTTTTGCCGCAGAAGGAGCAATAGAGCAATTTGCCGCTGTCCTCGCCGTTACGGGTGTCAGTCATTCGATCGATCCAATCCGGTAGGCTTGCAACACAAGATGAAGGCAATTGCGGGCTTTTTCAAGTCCGCAGGTAGGCGCTTTCCGCGCCTACCTGCTCTGGCACCCCGGTTCAGGAGGCCAGTTGCCGCTTGTCGTAGACCGAGTCGATCAGGCCGTACTCGGCCGCGCGCGAGGCGCTCATGAAGTTGTCACGCTCGGTGTCACGCTTGATGGTCTCGAGGTCCTGGCCGGTGTGATAGGCCAGCAGCTCGTTCAGACGGGCCTTGATATTGAGGATTTCCTGGGCGTGGATCTCGATATCGGTGGCCTGACCCTGGAAGCCGCCCAGCGGCTGGTGGATCATCACGCGCGAGTTCGGCAGGCAGTGACGCTTGCCCTTGGCACCGGCAGCCAGCAGGAAGGCGCCCATGCTGCAGGCCTGGCCGATGCAGATGGTCGAGACGTCCGGCTTGATGAACTGCATGGTGTCGTAGATCGACATGCCGGCGGTGACGGAACCGCCCGGCGAGTTGATGTACAGATGGATATCCTTGTCCGGGTTTTCTGCTTCCAGGAACAGCAGTTGCGCCACGACGAGGTTGGCCATGTAGTCCTCTACCGGGCCAACCAGGAAGATCACACGCTCCTTCAACAGGCGCGAGTAGATGTCGTAAGCGCGTTCGCCACGGGCGGACTGCTCGATAACCATCGGGACCAGGCCGCCTGCGGCCTGGATGTCAGAGCTCTGCTGAATATAAGAATTGCGGGACATGTCCTGCGCTCACTCCCAAATAGTCATGGCTTGAATACGCACAAGCCAGCTCGAAGGCTGGCTTGTGGGGGTTTCCTACGAGAGAAGCCGGTTATTCAGCGGCGGCAGGAGCCTGTGCTGGTTTAACGGCGTCTTCGTACGAGACCGACTTGTCGGTCACAGTCGCTTTCTGCAGAACAGTATCTACAACTTGTTCTTCCAGCACAACCGAACGGACTTCGTTCAGTTGCTGGTCGTTCTTGTAGTACCAGGCGATGACCTGCTCAGGCTCCTGGTAGGCCGAAGCCATTTCCTCGATCATTTCGCGAACCTTGCCTTCGTCCGGCTTCAGTTCGAACTGCTTGACCACTTCGGCGACGATCAGGCCCAGCACCACGCGGCGCTTGGCTTGCTCTTCGAACAGCTCGGCCGGCAGTTGCTCAGGCTTGATGTTGCCACCGAACTGCTGAACAGCCTGCACGCGCAGACGGTTGACTTCGTTTTCCAGCAGCGCTTTCGGCACTTCGATCGGGTTGGCGGCCAGCAGACCGTCCATGACCTGGTTCTTCACCTTGGCCTTGATGGCCTGGCGCAGTTCACGCTCCATGTTCTTGCGAACCTCGGCGCGGAAGCCTTCCAGGGTGGTTTCCTTGATGCCGAACTGGGCGAAGAACTCTTCGTTCAGCTCTGGCAGCACCGGGGCAGCAACGCTGTTGACGGTGATGGTGAACTCGGCGGCCTTGCCAGCCAGGTCCAGGTTCTGGTAGTCCTCGGGGAAGGTCACGTTGACGACGCGCTCTTCACCTGCCTTGGCGCCAACCAGGCCGTCTTCGAAGCCCGGGATCATGCGGCCGGAGCCCAGTACCAGCTGGGTGCCCTTGGCCGAACCGCCAGCGAACACTTCACCGTCGACCTTGCCGACGAAGTCGATGTTGACCTGGTCGTCTTTCTGCGCAGCGCGCTCGACGGCCTCGAAGCGGGTGTTCTGCTTGCGCAGCACTTCCAGCATGTTGTCCAGGTCGGCGTCAGCCACTTCGGCGCTCAGGCGCTCGACGCTGATCGACTCGAGGCCGGCAACGGTGAACTCGGGGAACACTTCGAAGATGGCGACGAATTCCAGGTCCTTGCCCTTCTCGAAGGACTTCGGCTCTACCGCAGGGGCGCCAGCCGGGTTCAGCTTCTGCTCGACGATGGCTTCGTAGAAGGAAGCCTGAACCAGGTCACCGAACGCCTCTTGACGGGCATCGGCCTCGAAGCGCTGACGGATCACGCTCATCGGCACCTTGCCTGGGCGGAAGCCTGCAACCTTGGCGCGCTTGGCAGTCTGTTGCAGACGCTTGTTGACTTCGTTCTCGACGCGCTCGGCCGGAACGGCGATGGTCATGCGGCGCTCGAGAGCGGAAGTGTTTTCAACAGAAACTTGCATGGATATTCCTCGTTGCACAGACGTTAGCCGGCGTTAGCCCGACTCCAGAATCAAGGGCAAGCATTCTAGTGAGTCGCGCAGCAGAAGTCACCCCACCCGGGACGACGGGAAGCCACGCCGGTCGATTAACTTTCAAGGCCCGTACGGCGTGCCGCAGGGCCTGATTCAAAAAGGGCTGCGCGGCGCCATGGGCGCCCAACAGCCGAAATACCTTGTCAAACAACTGCCGCGACGAATTCGCTTCCTTTATTCAGGGTCGATCTCGTTGAACTGGCAGTACTCTTCCCATTCCATTCCCAGCGCTTCAGCCACCTCGCGGTGCGTCTCCAGGCGCATGGCCTGCAGTTGCTCCGGGGTTTCGGCGATCAGTTGCAGGGCCAGCTCCCAGGGCTGGATGCCCTGCTCCTCGGCTGCATCTTCGAAGGCCCATTCGATCTGCTGGGCCTGCTCACGTGCATCCAGTTCGCGGATCTCTTCGAGCAGTTGCGGGTTGGCCTCGGCAAAACGCTGCAGCGCCAGTGCCTGACGGGCTTCTTTTGCGATCATCGGGTTGTTCCTCTGCCGGCCAGCTGGGCCGATGTTTCAACCGGCTGAAATCTAACAGCTTTTATTGGGGTGCCACCAGAGGATTGCAAGGGGGATCGAGTTATGGCTGCGAAGTTCATGGCTTGAGCCTTGTGGCGCTCGATCTCACAGGCGCCACAACCCCAAGGCCAACGCCCCAAAAACAACAAAGGCGCCCAGTCTCACGACCAAGGCGCCTTCGAAAAATATGGGGTGGACGATGGGAATCGAACCCACGACAACTGGAATCACAATCCAGCGCTCTACCAACTGAGCTACGCCCACCATATTGCGGTCTTGCGATGTTGCGATACAACCTTACAGAAACATGGTGCGGACGAAGAGACTCGAACTCTTACAGCTTGCGCCGCTGGAACCTAAATCCAGTGTGTCTACCAATTTCACCACGTCCGCGTAACGCTTAAAACAAAGGCGCCAGATGCTATCGCGGCGCCTTTGAAGAATATGGGGTGGACGATGGGAATCGAACCCACGACAACTGGAATCACAATCCAGCGCTCTACCAACTGAGCTACGCCCACCATATCGCATTACAACTTACTTGCTTGCCAAAGCTGCCTAATGGCGCACCCGGCAGGACTCGAACCTGCGACCATCCGCTTAGAAGGCGGATGCTCTATCCAGCTGAGCTACGGGCGCTTAAGCTTGAAGCCTAACCGAACGAGACCTTAACAGATAGCTGCTAAACCACTCATTCTGCCCGACTTCGCCAACCAGTGCTAGGCTGTGCCCGACAAGTGCGGCGAATCTTATAGGCGAGCCTGAATGTCGTCAACACCTTTCTCAAAAAAATTTAAATTATTTAAGGGCTTAGGGGATTTGCCCGACCACCCGCCTTTGCCCTTGGCCCGTGTCGTGCGAGAATGCGCCCTCTTTAATTGTTTCCTTCTCGATGGTTAATCACGCGTCTATGACTGCACACCTAATCGATGGCAAGGCGATCGCCGCCAGCCTGCGCCAGCAGATCGCTCAACGTGTCGTGGAGCGTCGCCAGCAAGGCCTGCGTACACCCGGCCTGGCAGTGATCCTGGTCGGCACCGACCCCGCCTCCCAAGTCTATGTCTCGCACAAGCGCAAGGACTGCGAAGAGGTCGGCTTCATTTCCCAGGCGTTCGACCTGCCCAGCGACACCACGCAGCAGGCCCTGACCGAGCTGATCGATCGCCTCAATGACGATCCGGCCGTCGACGGCATCCTGCTGCAACTGCCGCTGCCGGCGCACCTGGATGCCTCGCTGCTGCTCGAGCGCATTCGCCCGGACAAGGACGTGGACGGTTTCCACCCGTACAACATCGGCCGCCTGGCCCAGCGCATCCCGCTGCTGCGCCCGTGCACGCCGAAGGGCATCATGACCCTGCTGGAAAGCACCGGCCAGGACCTGTACGGCATGAACGCGGTCATCGTCGGCGCCTCCAACATCGTCGGCCGCCCGATGGCCATGGAACTGCTGCTGGCCGGCTGCACCGTGACCGTCTGCCACCGCTTCACCAAGGACCTGGCCGGCCATGTCGGGCGTGCCGACCTGGTGGTCGTGGCTGCCGGCAAGCCGGGCCTGGTCAAGGGCGAATGGATCAAGCAAGGTGCCATCGTCATCGACGTCGGCATCAACCGCCAGGAAGACGGCAAGCTGGTCGGCGACGTGGTCTACGAGACCGCCCTGCCGCGCGCGGGCTGGATCACCCCGGTGCCGGGTGGCGTCGGGCCGATGACCCGGGCATGCCTGCTGGAGAACACGCTGTATGCGGCGGAAGAGCTGCACAAGTAACATTGCGTGACAGGAAAACGGCACCTCTGGCAGGTGCCGTTTTTTTTGCCTGGCGTGGGAGTTTAGCGCCTAGGAGATCGAGCGCCGCCCGCGCGGCGCTCGATTCATGCATCAACCCAAATCCTCAGCCGATCACTTCCTGGCCGCCTCCCACGACTTCAGCAGCTCGCTGTAGCTGACGGTCTCGCCCTTGGGCTTCTCGTTGGCCAGTTTCGGTTTCGGTGCGCCAGGCTGATCGAACCAGTACTGGGCATCCCGCTCCGGGTTCAGCTTCGGCGCGCAGGTGGCCTGGGCATTGGACCGCTGCAAGCGCTCCATCATCCGGTCCTGGTCGCGAGCCAGCCCATCCAGGGCTTCCTGCGGGGTTTTCTCGCCGCTGGCCACCTCGGCAATGTGGCTCCACCACAACTGCGCCAGGCGTGGATAGTCCGGTACGTTGGTCCCGGTGGGTGTCCATTGCACCCGCGCCGGGCTGCGGTAGAACTCCACCAAACCTCCAAGCTTGGGCGCCAAGTCGGTCATGGCCTGGGAGTTGATGTCCGATTCACGAATCGGCGTGAGGCCGACGATGGTCTTTTTCAGCGATACGGTCTTGGAGGTGACGAACTGGGCGTACAGCCAGGCCGCCAGCCGTTGCTTCTCCGGGGTGGACTTGAAGAAGGTCCATGAACCGGTGTCCTGGTAGCCCAGCTTCATCCCCTCCTCCCAGTACGGCCCCTTTGGCGATGGCGCCATGCGCCACTTCGGCGTGCCATCGGCATTCACCACCGGCAGGCCGGGCTTGGTCATGTCGGCGGTGAACGCGGTGTACCAGAAGATCTGCTGGGCGATGTTGCCCTGGGCCGGCACCGGGCCGGCCTCGGAGAAGGTCATGCCCTGGGCTTCCTTGGGCGCATAGGCGCGCATCCAGTCCACGTACTTCTGCGTGGCGTAGACCGCCGCCGGGCCGTTGGTGTCGCCGCCGCGGGTCACGCTGGAGCCCACCGGGTGGCAGTCCTCCACGCGAATGCCCCATTCGTCCACCGGCAGGCCGTTGGGCAGGCCCTTGTCGCCGCCACCGGCCATGGAGAACCAGGCGTCGGTGAAGCGCCAGCCCAGCGATGGGTCTTTCTTGCCATAGTCCATGTGGCCATAGACGCGCTTGCCGTCGATTTCCTTGACGTCTTCGGTGAAGAACCGGGCAATGTCCTCGTAGGCCGACCAGTTCACCGGTACGCCCAGCTCGTAACCGTACTTTTCCTTGAACCTGGCCTTCAGCTCGGGCCGCTCGAACCAGTCGGCACGGAACCAGTACAGGTTGGCGAACTGCTGGTCGGGCAACTGGTAGACCTTGCCATCAGGCGCGGTGGTGAAGGAAATGCCGATGAAGTCCTTCAGGTCGAGGGTCGGCGAGGTGTAGTCCTTGCCCTCGTTGGCCATCAGGTCGGTGATCGACTCCACCTTGCCATAGCGAAAGTGCGTACCGATCAGGTCGGAATCGTTGACCCAGCCATCATAGATGTTCTTGTCCGACTGCATCTGGGTCTGCAGCTTTTCCACCACGTCGCCTTCCTGCAGCAGGTCGTGGGTCAGCTGGATACCGGTGATTTCACTGAAGGCCTTGGCCAGCACCTTGGATTCGTACTCATGGGTAGTAATGGTTTCGGACACCACATTGATCTTCATCCCACGGAACGGCTCGGCTGCCTTGATGAACCACTTGAGTTCAGCCAGCTGCTGTTCCGGGGTAAGGGTCGACGGCTTGAACTCGCTGCCGATCCATTTCTTCGCCGCGTCCTCGTACTGGTCGGCCCAGGCTGTGCCTTGCGCGCTGGCCAGCACCAGCAACGCGGCCAGGGTCAAATGTCGCCTGTTGTACTTGTTGTCGAACATTGTGATCTCCCGTTTCAGTTATCCCACAGGGCCGCTCGCTCAGCCCCAGCGCAGCACCACCAACAGCCACGCCAGAGACAGCAGCGAGGCTACCCACAATGGCCACTCGCTGACGCCAACCACCAACAGATGCAGGTAGGCGCTGGCCAGCAGGCCGATGAACAAGCGATCGCCACGGCTGGTGACCAGCGGTAGAAAGCCGCGTCGCTCCACGCAAGGTCGGCGCAGCTCGAGCAAGGTCATGCCCAGCAGCAGTACACCCACGGCGGCGAAGAACAGCGCCGTGGGCAAGGTCCAGGCCATCCACTCCATGCCCTACCCTCCTCAGACCCGGCCCAGGGCAAAGCCCTTGGCCACATGGTTGCGCACGAACCAGATCACCAGCATGCCGGGCAGGATGGTCAGAACACCCGCTGCTGCCAGTACCCCCCAATCGATGCCCGATGCCGACACGGTACGGGTCATCACCGCGGCGATCGGCTTGGCATTCACCGAGGTCAGCGTGCGCGCCAGCAGCAGTTCGACCCAGGAAAACATGAAGCAGAAAAACGCTGTGACGCCGATGCCGGAGCCGATCAACGGAATGAAAATCTTCACAAAGAAGCGCGGGAAGCTGTACCCGTCGATGTAGGCCGTTTCGTCGATTTCCTTCGGCACACCCGACATGAAGCCTTCCAGGATCCACACTGCCAGCGGCACGTTGAACAGGCAGTGGGCCAGGGCCACGGCGATGTGGGTGTCGAACAGGCCGATCGACGAATACAGCTGGAAGAACGGCAGGAGGAACACCGCCGGCGGCGCCATGCGGTTGGTCAGCAGCCAGAAGAACAGGTGCCGGTCGCCGAGGAAACGGTAACGCGAGAAAGCATAGGCCGCCGGTAGCGCCACCAGCAGCGAAATCAGCGTGTTCAGGCATACGTAGTACAGCGAGTTGATATAACCGCTGTACCAGCTGGCATCGGTGAAGATCACCCGGTAGTTGTCGAGGGTGAATGCCTGCGGCCACAGGGTCAGGCTACCGAGGATCTCGGTGTTGCTCTTGAACGACATGTTCAGCAGCCAGTAGATCGGCACCAGCAGGAAGAAGAAGTACAGCAGCAGTGCCAGCGATTTGCGTGTGCTCATGGCCTAGTCCTTGTCGGCATGGGTCATGGCTGTGTAGAACAGCCACGACACCAGCAGGATGATCAGGAAGTACACCAGTGAAAACGCCGCCGCCGGCCCCAGGTCGAACTGGCCCACGGCCATGCGCGTGAGGGTCTGGCTGAGGAAGGTGGTCGCATTGCCGGGCCCGCCGCCGGTCAGCACGAAGGGCTCGGTGTAGATCATGAAGCTGTCCATGAAGCGCAGCATCACCGCAATCAGCAACACGTTCTTCAGCTTCGGCAACTGGATATGGCGGAACACCGCCCAGCCCGAGGCGCGGTCGATGCGCGCAGCCTGGTAATACACGTCGGGGATGGCGCGCAGCCCGGAATAGCACAGCAGCGCCACCAGCGAGGTCCAGTGCCAGACGTCCATCACCAGCACGGTAAGCCAGGCGTCGAACGGGTCGCCGGCGTAGTTGTAGCTGACCCCCAGCCTGGCCAGGGTGGCGCCGAGCAGGCCGATGTCGGCACGGCCGAAGATCTGCCAGATGGTGCCGACCACGTTCCACGGGATCAGCAACGGGATGGCCATGATGATCAGGCACACCGACGCCATGCGGCCCTTGGTCGGCATGGTCAGGGCGATGGCGATGCCCAGCGGGATCTCGATCAGCAGCACGCAGGCGGAATAGATGAACTGGCGCAGCAGCGCGTCATGCAGCGCCGGGTCGCGCAGCACCTGGCGGTACCAGTCGGCACCGACGAAGTAGCGGTTGGACTGGTCGAAAATGTCCTGCACCGAGTAGTTGACCACGGTCATCATCGGCACCACGGCGCTGAATGCCACCAGCAGGAACACCGGCAGCACCAGCCACCAGGCCTTGTTGTTGGGCACCTTGTTCATGGCGCCACCTCCAGCAGCACATCGTCGAGGTACAGCATCAGCCACTGCGCCGGCAGGCTGACCCAGGCCTGGGTTACAGGCACTGGGCGGTCCTCGCCCTGGCGTGCCTTGAGCGCGACGCCACCCAGCTCGAGGGTGACGATGCGGTAGGTGCCCAGGTCCTCGACGTCCAGTACCCGTGCCGGGTAGGCATCCTCGAACGGGCTGTCCCACAGCTGCACGAACTCGGGGCGGATGCCGACCTGCAAGCGCCCGCCTGCCGTCGCCGCCAGGCGCTCGCGCAAGCCATCTGGCAGGGGCAGGTGGATATCACCGAAGCTCACCCCGTCCGCCTCGGCGCGCACCTCGATCAGGTTCATTCCCGGGCTGCCGATGAAATAGCCGACGAAGGTGTGCCGTGGCCGCTCGAACAGCTCGCGCGGGGTGCCGAACTGGACGATGCGCCCGCCGTGCATCACTGCGATCTTGTCGGCAAAGGTCGAGGCTTCCAGCTGGTCGTGGGTGACGTAGATCATGGTGATGTTGAACTGCTCGTGGATCTGCTTGAGCTTGCGCCGCAGCTTCCACTTCAGGTGCGGGTCGATCACCGTCAGTGGCTCGTCGAACAGGATCGCCGACACGTCGTCACGCACCAGGCCGCGGCCCATGGAGACTTTCTGCTTTTCGTCGGCACTGAGGTTGCGTGCCTTCTTGCGCAACACCGCGCTCAGGTCGAGCACCTCGGCAATCTCCTCCACCCGGGCGCGCACGCGGGCTTCGTCGAGCCCCTGGTTGCGCAGGGGAAACGCCAGGTTGTCGTACACCGAGAGGGTGTCGTACACCACCGGAAACTGGAACACCTGGGCGATGTTGCGCGCCTGCGGCGGCAACTGGTTGACCGGCTTGCCATCGAACAGCACCTCGCCATGGGACGGCGTCAGCAGCCCGGAAATGATATTCAGCAAAGTCGATTTGCCACAGCCCGACGGCCCCAGCAAGGCATAGGCACCGCCCTGCTCCCACACATGTTCCAGTGCGTGCAGGGCATAGTCCGCCTCGCTGGCGGGCTGGCGGCTGTAGCTGTGCGCCAGTTGGCGCAGACGGATTTCGGCCATCACCCTCTCCTTGCCTGGCGTAGCCCGGGGGCCTGCACCAGCGCCCCGGCACTGTCGAACACGAACAGCTTGTGGGTGGGAATGAACACGCGGATCGGCGTGTCCACCTGGTATTCGTGCACCCCGGGCAAATGCAGGGTCATGCGCCAGTGGTCATTGCGCACATGCAGGAAAGTCTCCGAGCCACTGATTTCGGCAAGCTCGACCAGCACGGCCAGCTCCAGGTCATCGTCGTGGGCTGGCACCAGGCTGATGTGGCTGGGCCGCACGCCAAAGCGGTAGTCGCCTTCGGCCAGCGGCTGCAGGTCGGCATTGCGGGCAAAGTGCACGGCCTGGGCCAGGCTCACCTCGTTACCGCTGATACGGCCAGGCACCAGGTTGATCGGCGGCTCGGAAAACAGCTCGGCGGCCAGCACGCTGCCGGGGCGCTGGTAGACCTCGGCGGTAGGGCCACTCTGGACGATCCGGCCTTCGTGCACCAGCGTCGTGGTGCCGCCCAGCGCCAACGCCTCGTTGGGTTCGGTGGTGGCATACACAGCGATGCAGTGGCGCGCCGCGAACAGCTCGCGCAGTTCCTGGCGCAGGCCCTCGCGCAGCTTGTAATCGAGGTTGACCAGCGGCTCGTCGAACAGGATCAGCGAGGCATCCTTGACCAGCGCCCGGGCCATCGCCGTGCGCTGTTGCTGGCCACCGGACAGCTCCAGCGGCAGGCGCTGCAGGTAGGCTTCGATGCGCAGCATCTCGGCGGTTTCCTGTACCCGTCGGCGAATCTCCGGCTCGGCCATGCGTGCCTGGCGCAGCGGCGAGGCGATGTTCTCGTACACGCTGAGGGTGGGGTAGTTGATGAACTGCTGATACACCATCGACACGTTGCGCAGGCGCACCGGCACGCCGGTCACGTCCTGGCCATCCATCAGCACGCGCCCACGGTCCGGGCGGTCGAGCCCGGCCATCAGGCGCATCAGGCTGGTCTTGCCGGCCAGGGTACGGCCCAGCAATACATTGAACGAGCCGGGTTCGAAGCGCAGCGAGGCATCGACGATCCAGGCCTGGTTGTCGACGCTGCGACTGACCTGTTCCAGCACCAGGGACATGGCGTGGCCTTCTTGTGATTGTTGTCTGCCGGGTACAGCCAGTTTCGTGCCAGTTTGCACCGACCCCGTCTGGCCCGCGCCCTGCCCGGCAGCCCGGTCAAGGCGCGGGTTCACAAATGAACACAAGCGCTGAACAACTGAACACTCGCAGGTTTGACATTGAACAACTGTGAACAACACTGAACAGCGGTCGGTTCCATACAACAATCACACAGGACAGGCCCATGGCCGCTTCCGCTTCGACCCATGCCCAACTGATCCAGGCCTCCTGGACCCGCTGCCGCGACCACGGCCTGCAACCCCAGCACGCCCCGGACTTCGACTGCCTGACCCGCGCCGAACTGAGCGCCCTGCTGGAGCGGCGCCAGGCCCTGCTGCGCCTGACCCGCGAGGCGGTACTGCCGCATTATGCGCACCTGCTGGGCAATGCCAGCTACCTGGTGATGCTGGCCGATGCCAGCGGCTGCGTGCTTGACAGCTGGGGCTCGCGGCGCTTCATCGAACCGCGCCAGCAGCACGGCTTCAGCGCCGGCGCCCACTGGCACGAGCGCGGCGTCGGCACCAATGCCCTGGGCACCGCGCTGGTCTGCGCCGAGGCGATTCACGTCGGCCAGGACGAGCACTTCCTGCGGCAGAACCGCTACATGTCCAGCGCCGCCGCGCCACTGTTCGACGCGGCGCGGCAACTGGTCGGGGTGCTCGACGTGGCCAGCGATGGCTACCTGCCGGCCAGCCAGACGCTGGGGCTGGTGCGCATGATGAGCCAGAGCCTGGAAAACCGCCTGATCCTTGCCGAACATGGCGAGCGGCATGCCCAGCTGATGTTCAACAGCGCTTCCGACAACCTGGACAGCCCCTGGGCCGGCCTGCTGGTGTTCGATGAACAGGGCCAGGTGCTGGCGGCCAATCACCGGGCCGACAGCCTGCTCGGCGGCAACCCGCTGCGGCAGAATATCGAGCAGCTGTTCCAGTTGCCGCTGCAGCAGCTGTTCAGCCACCCCCGGCAACAGCCCTTCGCCTTGCAGGCCACCGGGCGCAATCGCTTCCATTGCCAATGGCAGCCGGCGCGCGAGGCCACTTGCCGCACAGCCAGCAACAGCAGCAGCACCGACCCGCGCCTGGACAAGGCCCTGGCGCAGGCCAGCCTGCTGCTGGAGAAGGACATCCCGGTGCTGGTGCAGGGGGAAACCGGCGTCGGCAAGGAAGTGTTCGTCGACACCTTGCACCGCGCCAGCAGCCGCGCCGGCCAGCCGCTGGTCGCGGTCAACTGCGCGGCAATCCCCGCCGAGCTGGTGGAGTCGGAGCTGTTCGGCTACGACAAAGGCGCGTTCACCGGTGCCCACCACAAGGGCAACCCGGGGCTGATCCGCAAGGCCGACCACGGCATCCTGTTCCTCGATGAAATCGGCGACATGCCGCTGCCGACCCAGGCCCGCCTGCTGCGCGTCCTGCAGTCACGCAGCATCCAGCCGCTGGGCAGCGGCGAGCCGGTAGCGGTGGACATTCGCGTGGTGTCGGCGAGCAATCGTGACCTGGCCGAAGAGGTGCGTGCCGGGCGCTTTCGCCAGGACCTGTACTACCGCATCGCCGGGCTGGCAGTGCTGTTGCCGCCGTTGCGCGAACGCAGCGACCGGCGCCAGCTGATCGAGCAGGTGCACGCTCGCTACCGCGAACCCGGGCAGCCTGCGCGGCTGCCGGCAGCGATTGTCGAGCTGTTCGATCAGCACCCTTGGCCAGGCAACATGCGTGAACTGGTGAGTGTGCTGCAGGTGGCGCTGGCCTTGGCCGGCAACGGCCCGGTCGGCCTGGAACACCTGCCTGCGGGCTTTCTCGCCGAGGCGCAGGAGCCTGTGCCCCAGGCGCCCGAAGCGGCAGACCTGGCAACGCTGATGCAGCAAGCCAACGGCAACCTGTCCGCGGTGGCCCGCGCACTGGGGATCAGCCGTACCACCCTGTACAAGCGGTTGCGCCAGCGCTAGCGGCCGCGAACGCTGGCTTCGCCGCAGCCATCCAGCGCCCCGCCCGATTCCGAGCGGGCCCAGGCCTGGCTCATGGCCGGCTGGCCTGTCAAGGGTCGCGCCACTGCTTCGGCTGCCGGTAGGCCTGGGCCCAGCGTTGTACCTCACTGGCCGGCATCGGCCGGGCAATGCAATACCCCTGGGCCAGTTCACAGCCCAGGCCCATCAGCACCCGGCCGTGCTCGACGCTCTCCAGCCCTTCGGCAATCACCTCGCGGCCAAATGCTCGCGCCAGGCCGATCACCGCCCGGGTCAGTGCGAGGTCGTCCTGGTCATGCAGGATGTCGCGCACGAACGACTGGTCGATCTTGATCGTCTGGGTCGGCAAACGCTTCAGGTAACTCAGCGACGAGTAGCCCGTGCCGAAGTCATCCAGGGAAAAGCGCACGCCCAGCGCGCGGCAAGCGTCGAGGCAGCGGCTGACGTGTTGCAGGTTGTCGATGGCCACCGATTCGACGATTTCCAGGTCCAAGCGTGCCGGGTCCACCTCCGGGTATTCGCTCAGCAACTGGCGCAGGCGCTCGGCGAAGTCACTGCGCTGCAAATGCCGCGCCGCGATATTCACGCTCAACGACCAGGGCCGCCCTTCGCGCTGCCAGGCCTGCAATTGGCTCAGTGCCTTGTCGAGCACCCATTCGCCAATCTCGACGATCAGGTCGGTCTGTTCGACCCAGGGCAGGAAGTCGCCAGGCGGCACCAACCCTCGGCCCGGCCGCTGCCAGCGCAGCAACCCTTCGAAGCCCAGCACCTGGCCGCTGCGCAGGTTGACCTTGGGTTGGTAATACAGGCACAGCTCGTCGTTGTGCAGGGCCCGGCGCACCCGCGCCACGGTCTGGTGGGTGGCCTTGAGTTCCTGCTCCTGGGTCACGTCGAACAGGTGGTAGCGGTTGCGCCCACGCTGCTTGGCCACGTACATGGCCTGGTCGGCATGGCGCACCAGGGTGTCGGCGTCCTCGTCGTCCTGCGGGTACAGGGTGACGCCGATACTGGCGCTGAGCGACAGGCGCTGATCGCGTACCACATACGGCGCCGCCAATGCCTGCAGCACACGGCGCAGCGCGGCATGCAACTGGCGACCTTCGTCGACATCCCGCAGGATCAGCACGAATTCGTCGCCCGACAGCCGGGCCACGGCATCACCCTCGCGCAGGATGTGCTTCAGGCGCTGCGCCACTTCAACCAGCAACAGGTCACCCATGGCATGGCCGTAGCCGTCGTTGACCGCCTTGAAGCCATCCAGGTCGAGCATGCACACCGCCAGCGCAATGCCTTCACGGCGCGAACAGGCCAAGGCCTGGTTCAGCAGGTCGGACAGGTAGGCGCGGTTGGGCAAGCCGGTGAGCACATCGTGGCCGACCCGCCATTGCAGGGTATGCAGCAACTGGCGCTTCTCGGTGACATCGAAGCGGATCGACACGTACTTGCGTACCTGCCCGTTGAGCGGATCGACCAGCGGCACCATGGTGCTGTCGACCCAGTACAACGTGCCATCCTTGGCGCGGTTGCAGATCTCGCCTTTCCATACCCGGCCGGCGGCCAGGGCCCGCCACATGCCGACGAAGAACGCCGGCTCGTGCAGGCCGGAATTGAGGATGCGGTGGTTGGCACCGAGCAGTTCCTCGCGGCTGTAACCCGAGATGGTGCAGAACTGCTGGTTGACGTAGGTGATGTTCCCTTGCAGGTCGGTTTCGGAAAAGATCGCGGCCGCGTCCACGGCCGCGCGATAGTTGTCATCCATAAAGCATCCTGCCTTAACGGTTGAAACGCTCCACAAGGGCACGCAATCCGGCGCACACCTCTTCCAGTTCGGCGCCGCGCGAGGCGGCGGCGTTGGCGCTGTGGGCGCTGTGCTGGGCGATGCCGGCCACGCCATTGATCTGCCTCGAGACCTCTGCGGCCACCGCCGACTGCTGCTGCGAGGCCGTGGCCATCTGCTGGCTCATGGCACTGATGCGCTGCACTGCTTCACGGATGCCATGCAGCGCCTGGCGGGCTTCCTGCACCTGGGCGACGCCCTGCTCGGCACCGTCGATGCCCTGGCTGGCGATCGCCACGGCCTGCTCGGCACCACTGCGCAAAGCATCGATAATAGCCTGGATGTGCAGGGTCGACTGCCGGGTCTTGTCGGCCAGCGCCCGCACTTCATCGGCGACCACGGCAAAGCCGCGGCCCTGCTCGCCGGCACGGGCCGCCTCGATGGCGGCATTGAGCGCCAGCAGGTTGGTCTGCTCGGCGATGCCGCGGATCATGCCGGTGGCCTCGGCGATGGCACCGGTCTGGCCAGCCAGCTGGGTGACCGCCTGGTTGATCTGCGTCACGGTACCCGCCAGGGTGCGAATCGCCGCACCGCTGGCATCGGCCACCTGGCTGCCCTGCTCGGCCAGCAGGTGTGCGGTATGGGCTTCGGCAGCCGTCAGTTGCACATGGTTGGCCACCTCACCGATGGAAGCGGCCATCTGGTTCATGGCAGTGGCGCTCTGGTCGGTTTCCGCACGCTGCTCCAGCAACGCCGCTTCGGTGCTGCGTGACAACGCCCCGGCGTCATGGGCAGCCACGGCCATCTGTGCCGCCAGGTCACTCAGCCGGGTCAGTGCGGTCTTCAGCCGCGCCTCTTCGCTGATCAGCATCAGTTGCAGTTGGCCGCTAGCACCGGGCAGGTCGCTGTAGGTCAAGGCGGCGATCGGGTCGGCGAAGGTGCCGTCGGCGCCCTGTACCACGCGCTGCATCTGCCGCCCCACGGCATTGCGTGCCAACAGGCCATAGGCCAGGAACAGCCCCAGGGTCAGCCCCTGCGCCAGCAGGCCTGGCCATAGCTGGTTGGCCCCCAGTGCCAGCCCCCCGCCAGCCAGCGGTACGCCCAGGTCGCGCGCCAGCATGCTCGCGCGGCGTGACCAGGGCAGCACCGCCTGGCCGTTGCGCATGCGTGCATACAGGGCCTCGGCACGGGCCACCTGCTCACGCGTGGGGCACACCCGTACCGACTCATAGCCCACCACCCGCCCGGCTTCGAGGATCGGCGTGACGTAGGCGTTGACCCAGTAGTAATCGCCGTTGCGGCAGCGGTTCTTGACGATGCCCATCCAGCTCTTGCCAGCCTTCAGGTAGCGCCACATCAGCTCGTACACCGCCGGCGGCATGTCCGGGTGGCGCACCAGGTTGTGCGGGCTGCCGATCAGTTCGGCCTCGCTGTAGCCGCTGATTGCAGCGAATTCAGGGTTGCAGTAGGTGATCAGGCTGGCCGTGTCGGTTGCGGAAATCAGCCGCTGATCAGAAGGAAAACGTTGCTCGACCGGGGTAACCGGGAGATTGAGACGCACTATGAGACTCCATTCATTTAAACGCCAGACGCCTGCTCGCGGACGATTATCGGGATAACACCCACACAATCGGCCTCTTAGTGACTGCCCGGTCGCGCGCGGATTCTACGAGGTCAGCCGCATAAAGCAAATAAACCTTATGAATCATGGCGTTATCGAAAAAATGGAAGTCGGGCTGATGCCTGGCAAGCCGATTGCTAGCGGTACCAGGTACCCGGCGAAACTGGGCCTGACTCGCATAAGTGCCCTGTACGGCATGCACCGAACTAGAGCCTGGCGAGCTGAAATGCCCCAAACTGGTCAGACCGGTAAGGCCAAAAATCCTTGCAATGTGGGTTTTTTCGCGCTTTTATGGCTTCGCGCTGAACAAACCGGTAAGACCACAATAATTAAGTCCTGCGCTCTTTCGCCCCGTGCGGCTACCGAAGCAAGGACACCGATCAGAGATCCCTCCCATGCTCAAATGGTGCTCGCGTTCGATCTTCCTTCAAGTCGTGCTTGGCCTTGCCCTCGGCATCGCCTGCGGCCTCAGCTTCCCCGAGCTGTCGTTGCAACTGAAACCGCTTGGCGACGGTTTCATCAAACTGATCAAGATGCTCATCGGCCTGATCGTGTTCTGTGTGGTAGTCAGCGGCATCTCGGGCGCCGGCGACCTGAAGAAGGTCGGGCGCATCGGCCTGAAGTCGGTGATCTACTTCGAGGTGCTGACCACCCTGGCACTGGTGATCGGCCTGGTGTTCGCCTTCAGCAGCGGTATCGGCAGCGGCGCCAATATCCACCTGGACCAGCTGTCCAGTGCCGACGCCAGCAGCCTGGCCGAGCGCGGCCAGCACATTCACGGGGCCACGGCGTTCTTCCTGGAGCTGATCCCAACCTCGGTGATCGGGGCCTTTGCTGACAACAACATCCTCCAGGTGCTGCTGTTCTCGGTTCTGTTCGGCAGCGCGCTGAACCTGGTCGGCGATTCGGCCGCCGGCATCTCGCGGCTGATCAACGAACTGAGCCACGTGATCTTCCGCATCATGGGCATGATCGTGCGCCTGGCGCCGCTTGGCGTGTTCGGCGCCATCGCCTTCACTACCAGCAAGTACGGCCTGGAATCGCTGCAACACCTGGGCGGGCTGGTGGCACTGTTCTACCTGACCTGTGCCGGCTTCGTGCTGATCGTGCTGGGCACGGTCATGCGCCTGTCGGGCCTGAGGCTGCTGCCGCTGATCAAGTACCTGCGCGAAGAACTGACCATCGTCCTCGGCACGGCCTCTTCCGACGCCGTGCTGCCACAGGTGATGCGCAAGCTCGAGCACCTGGGCATCGGCACCTCTACCGTTGGCCTGGTGATCCCCACCGGCTATTCGTTCAACCTCGATGGCTTTTCCATCTACCTGACCCTGGCCATCGTGTTCATCGCCAATGCCACTGGCACGCCACTGGCCATGACCGACCTGCTGACCATCCTGCTGGTGTCGCTGGTGACTTCCAAGGGCGCTCACGGCATCCCAGGCTCGGCGCTGGTGATCCTCGCTGCCACGCTTACCGCCGTGCCGGCGATCCCGGTGGTCGGCCTGGTGCTGGTGTTGGCGGTGGATTGGTTCATGGGCATCGGCCGGGCGCTGACCAACCTGATCGGCAACTGCGTGGCTACCGTGGCCATCGCCCGCTGGGAGAGGGACATCGACCTGGAGCGGGCGCACAACGTGCTGGACGGCAAACCTGGCTTCGCAGCCACGCCACGCAAGCAGCCCAACAATCATCAACAGGAATTCTGAGCGAACGTGGCCGGCACTGATGCCGGCCCTTCCAGGAGCAAACCGTGATCAGCTCATCGACCGTCGTCAACTCAGTGGTGGAAAAACTGCGCCAGGCCCTCGCCCGTGGCCAATGGCGCAGCGGCGACATGCTGCCGGGCCAGCGCGAGCTGGCCGAACAACTGGGCATCAGCCGCCCCAGCCTGCGCGAAGCGGTGACCGTGCTGGAAACCCTGGGCCTGGTGCGCTCGCTGCCGGGCAAGGGCGTGCTGGTGCTGGACGCCGAGGCCGCCGCCCAGGAGCCCGCCCTGGACACCAGCGCCGCAGCCAGCCTGGCCGACGTGCTGGAGCTGCGCTACACCCTGGAACCATTCATCGTCGGCCTGGTGGCGCAATCGGCCAACAGCCAGGACATCGGCCAGCTGCGCCTGACCCTGATGGACATGCGCGAAGCATTGGAAGCCGCAGACAGCGAAGCCGGGGTCAGCGCCTACATTGCCTTCCACGAAGCGCTGTTCGCCCTGACCACCAACCCGATCTTCCAGAGCGTGGTGCAGCAGACCGGCAATGCCCTCAAGCAGAGCGCCGACATGCTGCGCAAATCGCCCGAGCACCTGGCTGCACGGCTACAGGAAAACGAAGCAGTGGTGCGTGCCATCCGCGAACGCAACAGCGCCCAGGCCAGTGCCCAGATGCGCCAGCACATCCTCGCCGAAGGCCTGCGCATGGGCATCGCCCTGAACATTCCGGACGAACACCCGCATCCATGACCCAGGAGAGCGACCATGAACGCCGCCCCTCACTTGCCGGCCCTGCTCGCGGCTGGCGAAACCCGCCTGTCGGCCGAGCAGATCTACCCGCGCCTGTTCGACGCCATTCTCGAACAGCGCCTGCCACCTGGCAGCCTTTTGCCCGAGCAGGCGCTGGGGCATGCGTTTGGTGTCAGCCGTACCGTGATCCGCCGCGTGCTCGGACGCCTGTCCGACCAGCAGGTGGTCGTGCAACGCCCCAGCCACACTGCGCACCTGGCCACGCCCGACCCGGAGCAGGCACGCCAGGTACTGAGTGCCCGGCGCCTGGCCGAAACCACGTTGATCACCCTGGCCGCCCAACGCGCCCGACCGCTGCAGATTCGCCAGCTGCGGCAACTGGTGGAGCGCGAGCGCCAGCATCATGAGAGCGGCGAGCGCTGCGCGGCGATCCGCCTGGGCGGGGAGTTTCACCTGAAACTGGCGCAGGTGGCCGCCAATGCGCCCCTGGCCCGGTTTCTCAATGGCCTGGTGCCGATGACCTCGCTGATCATCGCCCGCTATGAGTCGCCGTGCTGTGACCACTGCGCGTGGCAAGAGCACGCGGCGATCATCGACGCCGTGGCCCAGGGCGATGCCGAGGCGGCCTTGACCCTGATGCACCAGCACCTCGACCGCCTGGAAGAAAAACTCGACCTGGAATGACCGGGCCGCTGTGCGGCTCATCGCTGGCAAGCCAGCGCCTACCGCTGTTGCGCTGCGCTTGCAGTGACCGCCAAGCGTGTGGGCACTGGCGTGCCGGCGATGGGCTGCACGGCAGCCCCTGGCCCCCCACCCTATACTCCAGGAATCACCCCCAGCCTCTACCAGGGAAGCGTTTGCGTGAGCGCTCGAGTTTTCCTGATGCTGTGCCTGTTGCTGGCCCTCGCCGGTTGCGCGGGCAAGCGCCCGCCTGTCCCGCCGCCACCGGTGGTACTCACCACCGCCACCTGGCAACGTATCGACCAGGAACTGATCGACGCCTCGGTCGGTGCCGCCGGCTCGGCCAACGACTATGCGCGGCGCTCCATGCGGGTGTGGAAGGAGCAGGTCCAGCAACGCACCGAAAGCGACTTCATCCCGTGGTTCACCGGCTACTGGACCCAGCAATGGCTGACGCTCAAGGTGGCCTGGTACAAGCTTGACAGCGGCGAAGGACGGGAGCCGGCAGAAAAGCGCCTGGCGCTGTACCTGCAGGAGCAATACCACGAACGGGTGATCGAACCCGTGGCAGAGCAGATCAACCCCGAAGGCATCCGCGACCGTGCCTGCGAGCTGTACCTGCAACTGCTCGGCCAGCAATTGCCGGCCATCATCGCCCGCTACAACGCCCCACCCGAGCAGTTCAGCCAGCGCCTCAACCGTATTCCCGCGATCGCCCTGGGGCCGCCGGATGCGCGCAATGCCAGCTTGTACCAACTGCTGCGGGCCAAGTCACTGGCCGAGCAACCGGCCTGGCAAGCCATGCGCCAGCACTTGCACCAGCAAGCCAGCAAAGGCCCTGGCAAGACCGATGTCGGGCTGAACTCGGTGGCAACCCAGGCCAGCGAAAAACTCGGCGCCACCTTGGCCCCACGCGGCATCGCCAGTGCCGTGGCGTCGGCGGTAGGCAAGGTAGCTGGGGCGATGATCTCGATTGCCGCGGCCGGCTACGGGATCATGACCCATGACCGGGAACACCCGCAGATGGTCGAGCAGCTACGGGTCATCCTCAACGTGGCGTTGAACCAGGAATGGCAAGAGCTGATGGAGAACCGCCAGAGTGGTGCCATGGCGGGCGTGTACTACCTGTCGGGGCAAATCGAGGACAGCCTGCTGGCCAGTGCGCCGCAGCCGATCGACCAGCCGGTCGAACAGCAAGTGAAGCAGCAGCAGGAGCCGGTGATCATACCCCTGTCGCCCTAGCGGCTGCCGGTACCGGCGCAAGCCACATCAGGCTGGCGCCATCGCCGACCTGGGCAAACCGAAGATCCGGTCGAACGCCCAGTTGTAGGCAAAGGTGTAGCACGGCACCAGCACAATGAACGCCATGTCCACCAGCAATGCCTGCAGCAATGTCATGTCCAGCCACCAGGCAATCAGCGGAATCAGGTAGACCACCAGCGTCAGCTGGAAGCCGACGGCATGTGCCAGCCGTCGCGCCACACTGCGCCCGCGCGTGACCTGGCGGCTTTCCCACCATTCGAACAAGGTGTTGTAGATCAGGTTCCAGAGCATGGCGATGGTGGTGATCATCAGAGCCAGAGGCCCGGTATGCGTAGCCTCGGTGTCCGACAGGTAGGCCAGCCCGAGGGTCGACATGCACAGCCCGATCAGTTCATAGAAGGTCACGTAGACCAGTTTGCGCCTGAGTCCTTGCACCCGAATTACCTCATGTTGTTGGAAAGCGATGGGGGCGATGATGCTTCATCGTGCTTGACAGCAAAAGTCAGCAGCTGTCAGATCTGCTGACAGGAGTGCTGCCATGAACTTTTCCAGCGACAACATCCAGCTGTTTCTTGCCGTGCTCGACCGCGGTTCGTTTTCTGCCGCCGCGCGGGCGCTGCAGCGCGTGCCGTCGGCGGTCAGCATGGCCATCGCCAACCTCGAGGCCGAACTGGGCTACACCTTGTTCGAACGCGGCCCGCGCGAGGTCCGCCCGACACCAAGGGCCCTGGCCCTGGAGCCGCACGCCCGGCTGATCGCCGAGCAACTGGGGCTGCTCCAGGTGCACGCGCTGGAGCTGTCCCAAGGGCTGGAAAGCAGCCTGACCCTGGCCGTGGTACCGGATATCGACCACCGCCCGGTGCTGGCCGCCATCGCTTGCCTGGGTGAACGCTACCCACTGCTGGACATTGCCCTGCTCAGTGCCCCCCAGGAAGAAGCCGTGCAGTTGCTGGACAGCGGCCGTGCCGACCTCTGCGTGGCCTTTGCCGGGCTGCAGGTCGATGCCCGCCGCGGCTTCCAACACATTGGCATGGAGTCGCTGGTGGCCACCCTGTCCCCTGCCCACCCGGCCTTGCGTGACGGGCGCATCCACTACCTCGAAGACCTGACCCGGGTGCGCCAGATCCTGGTGCGCAGCCGCGACTTGCCGCTGACCGACCCACGACCACTGATCGGCGCCACACACTGGTCCACCGACAGCTTCGACCTCGCCCTGCAGATGGTCGAGGCCGGCCTGGGCTGGGGCGACCTGCCGCTGTCGCGGGTAGCGCCATTGCTGGCCAGCGGGCGCCTGGTACGGCTGGATTTCCACAACACGCGCAACGAGTTGCAGTTGCCGGTGCACATCCTGTGGCGCAAGCAACACCCCCTGCAGCAGGCCGCACGCCTGTTGATCGAGCAGTTGTGTAGCCAGTGACTACCGTCTGTCGAAACCACCGTCAGAAATTTCTGTAGGCGCTTCAACCTTTTACCCCGTGAGCCGATATCCCTATCGATAGGTTCCGCAGTGTGTCATGAGCGCGCTGCGCCCTCCCCTCAATGGCCCAAGGTCTCGAAACATGAACCTGAAATTTCGCCACAAGATCCTGCTCAGTGCCTGCGGTGTCGTGGTCCTGGCATTCGCCCTGTTCACGCTCTACAACGACTACCTGCAGCGCAACACCATCCGCCAGAACATCGAGGCCTCGGTACAGCAGTCCGGTGCACTGACCGCCAGCAGCGTGCAGAACTGGATGAGCGGGCGCATCCTGGTGCTGGAAAACCTGGCCCAGGACATTGCCGAGCAAGGTGCCGGTGACAACCTGGCCGGGCTGATCGAGCAGCCGTCCTATACGCGAAATTTCCTGTTCACCTACCTGGGCCAGGCCAACGGTGCATTCACCCAGCGCCCCAACGCACAGATGCCGGCCGGTTACGACCCACGCCAACGTCCGTGGTATGGCGCCGCAGCCAGCGCCGGGCAGACCGTCCTGACCGCCCCGTACCAAGGCGCCGTCGGCGGCCTGATGGTCACCATCGCCACGCCGGTGAAAAGCAAGGCCAATGGCGAGCTGACGGGTGTGGTCGGCGGTGACGTCACCCTCGACACCCTGGTCGAGATCATCAACTCGGTCGATTTCGGTGGCATCGGCCACGCTTTCCTAGCCGACAGCAATGGCCAGGTGATCGTCAGCCCGGACAAAGACCAGGTGATGAAGAATCTCAAGGACATCTACCCTGGCAGCAACCTGCGGGTGGCCGCCGGCATGCAGGATGTCACCCTCAATGGCCAGGACCGCATCATCTCCTTTGCCCCGGTGACCGGCCTGCCTTCGGCGCAGTGGTACATCGGCCTGTCGATCGACAAGGACAAGGCCTATGCCGCGCTCGGCCAGTTCCGCACTTCGGCGATCATCGCCATGCTGATCGCGGTGGCCGCCATCGGTGGCCTGCTCGGCTTGCTGATCCCGGTGCTGATGCGCCCGCTGACCACCATGGGCCGCGCCATGCGCGACATCGCCGAGGGCGAAGGTGACCTCACCCGCCGCCTGGCTGTACAGAACAAGGACGAATTCGGCGAACTGGCCAGCTCGTTCAACCGCTTCGTCGAACGTATTCACGCCTCGATCAGCGAAGTGTCCTCGGCCACCCGCCTGGTCCACGACTTGTCGGAGAAAGTGATCAACGCCTCGAACGCTTCGATCATCGGCTCTGAAGAGCAGAGCATGCGCACCAACAGCGTGGCAGCGGCAATCAACCAGCTGGGGGCCGCCACCCAGGAAATCGCCCGCAATGCCGCCGATGCTTCGCAGCATGCCAGCGGTGCCAGCGAGCAGGCCCATGGCGGCCGGGAAGTGGTCGAAGAAGCGATCAACGCCATGACCGCCCTGTCGCAGCGCATCAGCGAATCCTGCGCGCAGATCGAAACACTCAATGCCAGCACCGACGAAATCGGCAAGATCCTCGACGTGATCAAGGGCATCTCGCAACAGACCAACCTGCTGGCGTTGAACGCTGCCATCGAGGCGGCCCGCGCCGGTGAAGCCGGGCGTGGCTTTGCCGTGGTGGCCGACGAGGTGCGCAACCTGGCGCACCGCACCCAGGAGTCGGCGGAAGAGATCCACCGCATGATCACCAGCCTGCAGGTCGGCTCGCGCGAAGCGGTGCACACCATGAACACCAGCCAGGTCTCCAGCGAGCAGACCGTGCAAGTGGCCAACCAGGCCGGCGAGCGCCTGGCCAGCGTGACCCAGCGCATTGGCGAGATCGATGGCATGAACCAGTCGGTGGCGACCGCTACCGAGGAGCAGACCGCCGTGGTCGAGAGCCTCAACCTGGACATCACCCAGATCAACGCGCTGAACCAGCAAGGGGTGGAAAACCTCAACGAAACCCTGCGCCATTGCGACCAACTGGCCCAGCAGGCAGGGCGCCTGAAGCAGTTGGTGGGCAGTTTCAGGATCTGACCCGGCGGATCAGGCGGCACGGGCTGCTGCCGCCCGTACCGCCCCTATCGCCGGCAAGCCAGCGCCCACAGTGACTGCAAATGACCTGCAGCCACTGCAACCGAGGTGGCTGGCTGGCCGGCGACAGGGCTGCCCAGCAGCCCTACACCACCGCTGCTTTCACAGCCCTGCCCCGCCGCACCCAGGCCAGCAACACCGCCGCCATCAGCACGAAGCCCAAATAGCCGAACAGCGGATACACTTCGCCGACCAGGCTGATGAACCCCACCAGGCTGCAGCCGAACGCCACCAACCCGGTCGCCAGCGAAGCCCAGCGGAACTTCGTCGTGCCCGCCGGCAACAGCCGCGAAAGGAACGAAAACAGCGTACCCACAGCGGTGTTGACGATCATGCCGAAGATGATCAGACACATCACCAGCCCCAGCAGCGGCGACACTTCACTGGCAATCGACAGCATCGGCATCGGCAGGTTGGCCACGCTGTCCAGGCGCGACAACAGCCCCGCACTCATCACCAGCATCAGGCCACCCAATGCCGCACCACCGAGCAAGCCGCCCCACATGGCGATTTTCTCGCCCTTGGCCGAGCCACCCAGAATGGCCAGGATCGGCGCACCGGCAACCACGTTGTAAGACACATAGAGGCATGCGCCCAGCAGCCAGTGGCGAGCACCGGCCTGTTGCTGGCTGGCCAGCTGGTCGAGCTGGGCAAAGCTTTGCTCCCGGGTGAACACGGCATACAGCGCAATCGCCGACGCCACCAGGATCAGCAGCGGCGTGATGGCACCGATTGCCAGTATCACCCTGCGCACGTCCAGGCACACGATGCCCACCACTACCAGCGTCACCAGCATGCTGCCGCTCAGTGCCGGGATGCCGAACTGCTGCTCCAGCAAGGCGCCGCCACCCGCCAGCATGACCACGGTGACGGCGAACATGAAGAAGGTGATCAGCCAGTCGACGAACAGGCCCAGGTGACGGCCACAGATGGCCTGGATCACATCCTTGTGCGAAGTGGCCTGCTGGCGGTGGCCCAGCCCTGCCAAGGCCATGCCGAGCAACGTGAACAGGGCCGCACTGACCAGTGCTCCAAGCAAACCCCAGACACCGAAATCGACGAAGAACAACAACAGTTCCCGCCCCGAGGCGAACCCCGCCCCCACGATCACGCCAACGAACGCGCCGGCAATCTTCAGCTGTTCTTGCATGTGCACCTCTGAATTTTATTGTTGTTGTGTCACTGGCAGCGCATTGCCTTGTAGCAGCGGGCTTGCGTCGCGATCAGCTGCAGAGCAGCCCCGGCACTTTGCGCTGCAAAGCTGGAATTCTGGGGCCGCTTCGCGCGCCATCGCGCCGCAAGGCCGCGCCTACACCCCAGGTCAGCCCTCGCCGACGAATGCCTGCACTTCAATCTCCACATCCACCCCCAGCGCCAATGCCGAAGCCACGGTCGAACGCACTGGCAGCGCCGCGCCGAAAAATTCCTTGTAGACCTCGTTGAATCCGGCGAAGTGGCTCATGTCCGACAGCCACACCGTGGCCTTGACCACCTGGTCGAAACGCGCGCCGCAGGCCGCCAGGCTTTCGCCGATACGCTCACAGGCCGCACGGGTCTGCGTCTGGATGTCACCACGCACCACTTCGCCGGCAGCGCTCATCGGCACCTGACCGGAGAGGAACAGAAAGCCGCCAGCCTTCACCGCACGGGAAAACGGGAATGGCAGGCTGCTGGGAAAACGCTGGATGTCATTACTCATGTGATGCTCCTTTCAGGGTTGCTGGAAACGGGCCGGGGACAGGCGCTCGGGCGCCACGCCCTGGCTGACAAGTTCGGCGCACAGCGGTTGGCCAAGCAGCAGGTCGGCGGCCAGGCGCGAGGCGCCCGCAGCGGACTGGATGCCATAGCCACCTTGTGCCGCCAGCCAGAAAAACGCTGGCGCGTGCACATCGAAGCCGATCACCAGGTCACCGTCGGCGACGAACGAGCGCAGCCCGGCCCAGGTGTGGCTTGGCCGACGGATCGCCAGGGTGGTCATGCTTTCGATGTTGAAGATACCCAACGCCACGTCGAGTTCTTCGGGCGCGGCGTCCTGGGGTTCGACCGGGTCGGCATTGGCTGGCGAGCCCAGCAGTTGGCCGGCGTCGGGCTTGAAGTAGAAGCTTTCATCGACGCCGATCACCGCCGGCCAACGGGCGAAGTCCTGGTCTGCCGGGCCGGGGAAGGTGAACGCGCTGCGCCGGCACGGTTGCAGGCCGATCCGCGCCACGCCGCACTGCTCGGCGACGCGGTCGGCCCAGGCACCTGCGGCATTGACCAGCTGGCGCGCCTGCACCGAGCTGCCATCGCCCAGCTCAACCTGCCACAACTCATCCTGGTAGCAGGCCCGGATCAGCTCGGCGTTGCAGCGCAACGCCCCGCCGGCTCCGCGATAGCCGCGCAGGAACCCCTGGTGCAGGGCGTGCACGTCCAGATCCATCGCCCCCGGCTCCAGCACCGCACCGGCCAGCGTCTCGCCACGCAGGCATGGCACCAGGGCCAAGGCGGCATCGCGGTCGAGCAGGCTGACTTCGGTGCCGTTGGCCAGGTTCTGCGCATGGGCCTGCTCGAGCAGCCCGCGCTGTTCCAGGCTGGCCACATACAGGCAGCCACGCGGCTCCAGCAATGGGTGCTCGCAGAAGCCAGGCGGTGGCGCTGCGTAGAAGGCCCGGCTGGCGCGGGTCAGTGCCTGGATCTGCGGGGTGCCGTAAGCCTCCATGAACATCGCTGCCGAACGCCCGGTGGAATGGTAGCCAGGCTGCGCCTCACGCTCGAGCAGCAGCACCTTCTGCTGACCCGCCAGGCGATAGCCCAGCGATGCTCCGGCGATACCGGCGCCAATGATCAGGGTGTCGTAGATAGGGTTCATGCACGCTCCGGTCGGCAATTATCATTTATGAGAATTCTAATATATGAGAATTTAGCCGCGTGCAAGTGCGCAAGGTAAGATAGCCGACCAACGACGCATGCCGAGAACCCGAATGCCCGCTGCCCTACCCCTGCTGGACCGTGCCGTTGTCGGCCAGCGCCTGCGCCAGGTGCGCAAGACACGCCAGCTGACCCTCAAGCAATTGTCCGAGGCCAGTGGCGTACCTGTGTCCACCTTGTCGAAAATGGAACTGGCCCAGGTTTCGGTGAGCTACGAAAAACTCGCCGCCGCCGCCCGCGCGCTGAATGTCGACATTGCCCTGCTGCTGCGTGCCGGTGGCACGGTCGCCGCTCCGGCACCGGTGACCGTAGTGGTCGACTCGCTGCCGACGGCGGCGGGCTATTCGACCGGCACCTATGACTATCACCCGATCGCTGGCGACTTTCCCGAGCGCCGCATGACGCCGGCCTATGCCCGCATCATTGCGCGCGAACGTGGGCAGTTCGACGATTTCATCCGTCACCCCGGGCAAGAGTTCGCCGTGGTACTGAGCGGGCGCGTGCGCATCGAGTTCGAAACCGGCGAAGCGGTGAGCATCGGGCCACAGGAAACTGCGTATTTCGACAGCCAGGTCGGGCACATCTACCTGTCGGAGAGTGACGACGGCGGCGATGCGCATGTGATGGTGGTGATGACCGATCGCTGAGTTGCCCTGGTCCGCATGACTGGCCTGTTGAAACTGCCCTGGCCGCCTGGGCGAGGCCAACCGCGGTTATAACCTAATAACGAACAAGTCTATTTGGCTATAAAAAAATCTATATGCTGGCTGCATCCGATAACGGGCAAAAGTTGGGCGGTCGAGTAGCGTATGGATGTAGGTTCTTTCGGTTTCACCATTGCGGGCCTGATCGTGGGTTTCATCGTCGGCATGACCGGCGTCGGCGGCGGCTCGCTGATGACCCCGATCCTGTTGTGGTTTGGCATCAGCCCGGCAACGGCGGTCGGTACCGACCTGCTGTATGCCGCCGTCACCAAGGCCAGTGGCGTCTGGGTGCATGCGCGTAACCACAACGTCGACTGGAAGATCACCGGCCTGCTGAGCCTCGGCAGCGTGCCCGCAGCGGCGCTGACGTTGTGGTTCCTCAGTACCTTGCATACCGACACTTCGGCGCTCAACGCGATCATCAAGCAAGGCCTGGCGGTGGTGCTGATCCTCACCGCGTTGGCCATCCTGTTCAAATCGCGCCTGCAAGCCTTCGCCAGCCGTCATGCCGGCGACCACTATCACCTCAGCGACCGCAGCCTGAACATCCTCACCGTACTCACCGGCGTGGTGCTGGGGGTGATGGTTACCCTCACCTCCATCGGTGCCGGTGCACTGGGTACCGTGGCGCTGTTCCTGCTGTACCCGTTCCTGGTCACCCGCCGCCTGGTCGGTACCGAAATCGCCCACGCCGTGCCACTGACCCTGGTGGCGGGCCTGGGCCATGCGGGCATGGGCAACATGGACTGGTCGCTGCTGGGTTACCTGCTGCTGGGCTCGCTGCCGGGCATCTACCTGGGCAGTCATCTCACCGGGCGGATTTCCGACCGCGTGCTGCGCCCGTGCCTGGCGGCGATGCTGCTGCTGATCGGCTACAAGCTGGCGTTCTGAGCCTCATCCCAGGCGCAGGCGCCACTGCCCGGTAAAGCTCAGGTCCAGGCGCGACAGCGGTAACACATCGATCCGCTGGCCAGCACCCGGCGGGCAGCCGAGCACCTGCACCAGCACTGCGCGCATGTTCATCGGGTGGGTGATTGCCATCCATTCACCTGGCCTGTCGAAGGCCGCCAGCCAGGCGGCCATGCGCTGGCAAAGCGCGACAAACGACTCGCCACCGTGCACATCACTGGCCGGATCCTGCAGCCATTCGGCCAGAGCCTGCGGTTGCTCGGCCTGCAACTGCTTCAACGGCAACCCGCGCCAACGCCCCAGGTTGCAATCGGCCAGCGCTGGCTCGACCTCTACCGCCCCTGGCAACAATGCCGCGGTTTGGTACGCTCGCCGCTCTGGCGCGGTCAGCACCGACACCCCGCTAAGGTCAGCGAAAGGCGGTGCAACCAACGGCAGGATAGCGTCGTCGGTGTGGTGGAGACGCCCGCTCTTCTGGGCCTGGGTCAGGGCATGGCAGATCAGGGTCAGGCGGACGGCTTTCACCGGGCATCTCTCGTTGGTGGCAGGGGCGCATGGTTTAGCATGCCGAGACAATTCTTGCCGCAACAATCGTGGCCGGCAACCACCGGTGTGGCGTGCAGCACGTCGTGTGCGCCAATCGCAATTTGCATCCTGCCCGCCGCCTCCTACAGTTGGGAGCGTAGCGACCCTGCAGAGCCCACCATGCATAGCCACCAACCAAGCCGCCCCCGGGGCGCCGGCAAACACCTGCTGAAAATCCCCCGTAGCGTCTGGGCGCTGGGCTTCGTTTCGATGTTCATGGATATTTCTTCGGAGATGATCCACGCCCTGCTGCCGTTGTACATGGTCACGGTGCTCGGCACTTCGGTGGTCGCCGTGGGCGTTATCGAGGGCATCGCCGAGGCGACCGCCGCGATCACCAAAGTGTTTTCTGGAGCCCTGAGCGACCGCCTGGGCAAACGCAAGCTGCTGACAGTGCTGGGCTATGGACTGGGGGCGCTGACCAAGCCGGTGTTTCCCTTGGCTGCGGGTTTGGGGTGGCTGGTCGCGGCGCGCTTTGTCGACCGCGTGGGCAAAGGGATTCGCGGGGCGCCGCGGGATGCGCTGGTGGCTGATGTCACCCCGGCGGAACTGCGCGGTGCGGCCTTCGGCCTGCGCCAGGCGCTCGACACGGTGGGTGCCTTCCTGGGGCCATTGCTCGCCATCGCATTGATGTGGATGACGGCGAGCCATTTCCAGACCGTGTTCTGGGTGGCGGTGCTCCCGGCGTTCGCGGCGGTGTACATCCTCATCGCCTACGTCCACGAGCCTGAAACGCCGGCCACCCCCAGGCCGCTGCGTTCACCGCTGACACTGCATGCACTGGTTCGCCTGGGGCCGGCCTATTGGCGGCTGATCGGCCTGGCCACGCTGTTCACCCTCGCCCGCTTCAGCGAGGCGTTCCTGCTGTTGCGCGCACAGGACATGGGCCTGGCGCCGCTGTGGGCACCGGCGGTGCTGGTACTGATGGCGCTGGCCTACTCGCTTTCGGCCTATCCCGCCGGGGCCCTGTCGGACCACATGGGCCGGCGTGCCGTATTGATGATGGGGCTGGGCCTGCTGATCGCCGCCGACCTGCTGCTGGCCCTGCTGCCCGGCTGGAGCGGGCTGGCCCTGGGAGTTGCCGCCTGGGGCCTGCACCTGGGTTTCAGCCAAGGCATCTTTGCCGCGATGATTGCCGACAGCGCCCCGGCCGACCTGCGCGGTACAGCCTTCGGGCTGTTCAACCTGCTGACCGGGGTGGCGCTGCTGGCGGCCAGCGTGGTGGCCGGGCTGCTATGGGACGGTGCCGGGTTCCAGGCAACCTTCCTGGCCGGCGCGGGCTTTGCCAGCGCCACCCTGCTGGGCGTGGCGTTGTTACGCTGAGCCCAGCAGGCGGCCAGATCATGGCTATGCGCGCTGAAAGGCCCTACACCAGCGCCGGGTGCTGCTCCAGTAACGACCAACCACCCTGCCCGTCCACTTCCAGGCGATGGGTATGGAACCCCGCCAACGTGCTTCGATGCCCGACACTGACCAGCAAGGTGCTGGGCATTTCCGTACGCAACAGCGCGTACAAGGCATGCTCGAGCCCTTCGTCCATTGCCGAAGTGGACTCGTCGAGGAACACCACTTGGGGCCGGTTGAACAGGACCCGCGCAAACGCCAGGCGCTGCTGTTCCCCGACCGACAGAATGTGTGACCAGTCACAATTGATCTCCAACCGCTCGGCCAGGTGGGCAAGGTTGACCTGGCGCAACACCTGCTGCATCCGTGGTGCGTCTTCCGGGTTGCCAGCCTCCGGGTAGGCGATGACGGTGCGCAGATCGCCCAGCGGCAGGTACGGGCGCTGCGACAGGAACAGGGCCTGATGGCCCAGCGGCCGCCTGACCGCGCCTTCGGCATACGGCCACAGGCCGGCCAGGGCACGCAGCAGCGTGGTCTTGCCGCTACCCGACGGGCCCTTGATCAGCAGCGCCTGGCCGGCACGCAGGTCAAGCTCCAGGTCGGCGATAAGGGTATGCCCGTCCGGGCGCAGCACCTGCAGGCCGGCAATCTCCAGGGCCTGTGCCTGGTCCTGGGTGGTGACACGCGGCAAGGCGCTTGCCTGCGCGTTGGCATCGAGGAAGCCGGTAAGACGGTCAAGGGTCGCCCGGTACTGGGCGAACGCATCATACGATTCGCGGAAGAACGACAGTGAATCCTGCACCTGGCCAAAGGCCTGGGAGGTCTGCATGACATCGCCCAGCTTGATCGCACCGCTGAAGAAGCGCGGGGCCTGGAGAATGAACGGGAAGACCACCGCCACCTGGCTGACCCCCAGGTTGAAACCACTGAACTTGAGGTTTCGGTAAACCAGCGCCCAGGCATTCAGGATCAAGGCGCCAAAGCGGCCCAGCAATGTGCGTCGCTCGACCTGCGCGCCCTGATAGAAGGCGATGTTCTCGGCATTTTCGCGCAAGCGCATCAATGCATAACGGAAGTTCGCGGTGAGCTTCTCGTTGAGGAAGTTCAGGCGAATCAGTGGGCGGCCGAGGCGGAAGGCAATCCAGGTGGCGACGATGACATACAGGTACACGGCAAACACCATTGCCCGGGGGATCTCCATGCCGGCGACCGCCAGCGGGGCGGACAGCCCCCAGAGAATCCCGGTGAAAGCCACCAGCGACACCAGCGCGCTGACCGCGCCCAGTGCCAGGGTCACCGAGTTGCTGACGAAGGCGTTGACGTCCAGCTCGATACGCTGGTCGGGGTTGTCTACTGGCTCAGCGAGGAACTGGCCGCGGTAGTAGGCATCGCCCTGCATCCAGTCGTGGGTCAGACGCTCGGTCAGCCACACCCGCCATTTGATGCTGAACGCCTGGCTTACATAAAAGTTGAACAGCGAGCGCAGCACATGGATGGTGGCCAACACAGCGAAGACGCCGAGCAGGTACCAGAAGGCCGCTTGGTCAAGGCCCTGCAAGGCGCTGTAGAAGCCGTTGTACCAGAACGAGAACAGCACGTTCAGGCGCACCGAGAATAGCGTCAGCACGAGGAGCAGTGCGAACACCAGCAGCGGCCGCCAGCTGCGCCTGAAATTGAAATAGGGCCCGGCAAGCTGCCAGAACTGGCTGCCCCAGCGCGTGAAGCGCACGGCCAGTGTGGCGGCTGCAGCAAAGCAGACAAGGGTGGTGAACGAGGCGATTGCCAGCCAGCTCAGGCTCTCTTGCAGGGCCTGGTGCCAGTTCATTTCCATGGTGGGTTTCCGTGCTGAGTGTTTCCGCGAGCGTAACATTGTGCGCGGATTCATCAGACCAAAATGACGCACTTTTCATGATTGCGGTTGAGCGCTGTGCGTGCTTGGTGTGGGTACGCGAGTGTTGTCCAGCGCTGTAGGAGTAGTCTTGCGTCGCGATCGGTGCAGGAGCGGCTTCAGCCGCGAAACAGGCGACGCGGTTTGCCAGGTCGATTGGGGGTGCAGGGTGGCGGCCGCTGTGCGGCCGATCGCGACGCAAGGCCGCGCCTACAGGGAGCGCGCTTTTTTTGCCGGCGCAAAGACAAAACCCCTACCTGCATGTGCAGATAGGGGTTTTGCGAAATGAATCTTGACGATGACCTACTCTCACATGGGGAAGCCCCACACTACCATCGGCGATGCATCGTTTCACTGCTGAGTTCGGGATGGGATCAGGTGGTTCCAATGCTCTATGGTCGTCAAGAAATTCTGTTGCCAGAAGGTCTTGGTAGACACTCCAGCGAATTCGGATATGTGATGTTCGTGGTTCGTTGCGAACTTTCGGTTCGTATCATCTTCACCACCGCAATCTGCGTCAGCAAATTGCTTGGGTGTTATATGGTCAAGCCTCACGGGCAATTAGTATTGGTTAGCTCAACGCCTCACAGCGCTTACACACCCAACCTATCAACGTCGTAGTCTTCGACGGCCCTTCAGGGAACTCAAGGTTCCAGTGAGATCTCATCTTGAGGCAAGTTTCCCGCTTAGATGCTTTCAGCGGTTATCTCTTCCGAACATAGCTACCCGGCAATGCCACTGGCGTGACAACCGGAACACCAGAGGTTCGTCCACTCCGGTCCTCTCGTACTAGGAGCAGCCCCTCTCAAATCTCAAACGTCCACGGCAGATAGGGACCGAACTGTCTCACGACGTTCTAAACCCAGCTCGCGTACCACTTTAAATGGCGAACAGCCATACCCTTGGGACCGGCTTCAGCCCCAGGATGTGATGAGCCGACATCGAGGTGCCAAACACCGCCGTCGATATGAACTCTTGGGCGGTATCAGCCTGTTATCCCCGGAGTACCTTTTATCCGTTGAGCGATGGCCCTTCCATACAGAACCACCGGATCACTAAGACCTACTTTCGTACCTGCTCGACGTGTTTGTCTCGCAGTCAAGCGCGCTTTTGCCTTTATACTCTACGACCGATTTCCGACCGGTCTGAGCGCACCTTCGTACTCCTCCGTTACTCTTTGGGAGGAGACCGCCCCAGTCAAACTACCCACCATACACTGTCCTCGATCCGGATAACGGACCTGAGTTAGAACCTCAAAGTTGCCAGGGTGGTATTTCAAGGATGGCTCCATGAGAACTGGCGTCCCCACTTCAAAGCCTCCCACCTATCCTACACAAGCAAATTCAAAGTCCAGTGCAAAGCTATAGTAAAGGTTCACGGGGTCTTTCCGTCTAGCCGCGGATACACTGCATCTTCACAGCGATTTCAATTTCACTGAGTCTCGGGTGGAGACAGCGCCGCCATCGTTACGCCATTCGTGCAGGTCGGAACTTACCCGACAAGGAATTTCGCTACCTTAGGACCGTTATAGTTACGGCCGCCGTTTACCGGGGCTTCGATCAAGAGCTTCGCTTGCGCTAACCCCATCAATTAACCTTCCGGCACCGGGCAGGCGTCACACCCTATACGTCCACTTTCGTGTTTGCAGAGTGCTGTGTTTTTAATAAACAGTCGCAGCGGCCTGGTATCTTCGACCGGCATGGGCTTACGGAGCAAGTCCTTCACCCTCGCCGGCGCACCTTCTCCCGAAGTTACGGTGCCATTTTGCCTAGTTCCTTCACCCGAGTTCTCTCAAGCGCCTTGGTATTCTCTACCTAACCACCTGTGTCGGTTTGGGGTACGGTTCCCAGTTATCTGAAGCTTAGGAGCTTTTCTTGGAAGCATGGTATCAACCACTTCGTCGCCTAAAGGCAACTCGTCATCAGCTCTCGGCCTTGAAATCCCGGATTTGCCTAAGATTCCAGCCTACCACCTTAAACCTGGACAACCAACGCCAGGCTGGCCTAACCTTCTCCGTCCCTCCATCGCAATAACTGGAAGTACAGGAATATTAACCTGTTTTCCATCGACTACGCTTTTCAGCCTCGCCTTAGGGACCGACTAACCCTGCGTCGATTAACGTTGCGCAGGAAACCTTGGTCTTTCGGCGTGCGAGTTTTTCACTCGCATTGTCGTTACTCATGTCAGCATTCGCACTTCTGATACCTCCAGCAAGCTTCTCAACTCACCTTCACAGGCTTACAGAACGCTCCTCTACCGCGTCATCAAAGATGACACCCGTAGCTTCGGTGCATGGTTTGAGCCCCGTTACATCTTCCGCGCAGGCCGACTCGACTAGTGAGCTATTACGCTTTCTTTAAAGGGTGGCTGCTTCTAAGCCAACCTCCTAGCTGTCTAAGCCTTCCCACATCGTTTCCCACTTAACCATGACTTTGGGACCTTAGCTGACGGTCTGGGTTGTTTCCCTTTTCACGACGGACGTTAGCACCCGCCGTGTGTCTCCCATGCTCGGCACTTCCAGGTATTCGGAGTTTGCATCGGTTTGGTAAGTCGGGATGACCCCCTAGCCGAAACAGTGCTCTACCCCCTGGAGTGATACATGAGGCGCTACCTAAATAGCTTTCGAGGAGAACCAGCTATCTCCGAGCTTGATTAGCCTTTCACTCCGATCCACAGGTCATCCGCTAACTTTTCAACGGTAGTCGGTTCGGTCCTCCAGTCAGTGTTACCTAACCTTCAACCTGCCCATGGATAGATCGCCCGGTTTCGGGTCTATACCCAGCGACTAAACGCCCTATTAAGACTCGCTTTCGCTACGCCTCCCCTATTCGGTTAAGCTCGCCACTGAATATAAGTCGCTGACCCATTATACAAAAGGTACGCAGTCACCTAACAAAGTAGGCTCCCACTGCTTGTACGCATACGGTTTCAGGTTCTATTTCACTCCCCTCTCCGGGGTTCTTTTCGCCTTTCCCTCACGGTACTGGTTCACTATCGGTCAGTCAGTAGTATTTAGCCTTGGAGGATGGTCCCCCCATGTTCAGACAAAGTTTCTCGTGCTCCGTCCTACTCGATTTCATTGACAAGAGATTTTCGTGTACGGGGCTATCACCCACTATGGCCGCACTTTCCAGAGCGTTCCACTAATCTCAAATCAACTTAAGGGCTGGTCCCCGTTCGCTCGCCACTACTAAGGGAATCTCGGTTGATTTCTTTTCCTCAGGGTACTTAGATGTTTCAGTTCCCCTGGTTCGCCTCTTGCACCTATGTATTCAGTACAAGATACTCAGCTTGTGCTGAGTGGGTTCCCCCATTCAGAGATCTCTGGATCACAGTCTGTTTGCCGACTCCCCAAAGCTTATCGCAGGCTACCACGTCTTTCATCGCCTCTGACTGCCAAGGCATCCACCGTATGCGCTTCTTCACTTGACCATATAACCCCAAGCAATCTGGTTATACTGTGAAGACGACATTCGCCGAAAATTCGCATGTTGCTCTTTCGAGCAGAACTCACAAATTTTACCTTAGCCTGATTAACCAGCAGTGAAACTGGTCATCAGTCTATATCTATCACATATCCGAATTTTTAAAGAACGATCTGACAAAAGCCAGAAATCAACATTCGAAACGAATGCTCATTTCTGAGTTTGATCAAGTGCAACACCTCACAACAGCAGAAAGTGGTGGAGCCAAGCGGGATCGAACCGCTGACCTCCTGCGTGCAAGGCAGGCGCTCTCCCAGCTGAGCTATGGCCCCGCATATTGGTAGGTCTGGGCAGATTTGAACTGCCGACCTCACCCTTATCAGGGGTGCGCTCTAACCAACTGAGCTACAGACCTATATAGGGTCTTGATCGTCTTCAACCATGAATCAAGCAATTCGTGTGGGAGCTCATCAGCAGGCTGATGTCGTCGATTAAGGAGGTGATCCAGCCGCAGGTTCCCCTACGGCTACCTTGTTACGACTTCACCCCAGTCATGAATCACACCGTGGTAACCGTCCCCCCGAAGGTTAGACTAGCTACTTCTGGTGCAACCCACTCCCATGGTGTGACGGGCGGTGTGTACAAGGCCCGGGAACGTATTCACCGCGACATTCTGATTCGCGATTACTAGCGATTCCGACTTCACGCAGTCGAGTTGCAGACTGCGATCCGGACTACGATCGGTTTTGTGAGATTAGCTCCACCTCGCGGCTTGGCAACCCTCTGTACCGACCATTGTAGCACGTGTGTAGCCCAGGCCGTAAGGGCCATGATGACTTGACGTCATCCCCACCTTCCTCCGGTTTGTCACCGGCAGTCTCCTTAGAGTGCCCACCATAACGTGCTGGTAACTAAGGACAAGGGTTGCGCTCGTTACGGGACTTAACCCAACATCTCACGACACGAGCTGACGACAGCCATGCAGCACCTGTGTCAGAGTTCCCGAAGGCACCAATCCATCTCTGGAAAGTTCTCTGCATGTCAAGGCCTGGTAAGGTTCTTCGCGTTGCTTCGAATTAAACCACATGCTCCACCGCTTGTGCGGGCCCCCGTCAATTCATTTGAGTTTTAACCTTGCGGCCGTACTCCCCAGGCGGTCAACTTAATGCGTTAGCTGCGCCACTAAAATCTCAAGGATTCCAACGGCTAGTTGACATCGTTTACGGCGTGGACTACCAGGGTATCTAATCCTGTTTGCTCCCCACGCTTTCGCACCTCAGTGTCAGTATCAGTCCAGGTGGTCGCCTTCGCCACTGGTGTTCCTTCCTATATCTACGCATTTCACCGCTACACAGGAAATTCCACCACCCTCTACCGTACTCTAGCTCGCCAGTTTTGGATGCAGTTCCCAGGTTGAGCCCGGGGCTTTCACATCCAACTTAACGAACCACCTACGCGCGCTTTACGCCCAGTAATTCCGATTAACGCTTGCACCCTCTGTATTACCGCGGCTGCTGGCACAGAGTTAGCCGGTGCTTATTCTGTCGGTAACGTCAAAACAGCAAGGTATTAACTTACTGCCCTTCCTCCCAACTTAAAGTGCTTTACAATCCGAAGACCTTCTTCACACACGCGGCATGGCTGGATCAGGCTTTCGCCCATTGTCCAATATTCCCCACTGCTGCCTCCCGTAGGAGTCTGGACCGTGTCTCAGTTCCAGTGTGACTGATCATCCTCTCAGACCAGTTACGGATCGTCGCCTTGGTGAGCCATTACCTCACCAACTAGCTAATCCGACCTAGGCTCATCTGATAGCGTGAGGTCCGAAGATCCCCCACTTTCTCCCGTAGGACGTATGCGGTATTAGCGTTCCTTTCGAAACGTTGTCCCCCACTACCAGGCAGATTCCTAGGCATTACTCACCCGTCCGCCGCTGAATCAAGGAGCAAGCTCCCGTCATCCGCTCGACTTGCATGTGTTAGGCCTGCCGCCAGCGTTCAATCTGAGCCATGATCAAACTCTTCAGTTCAATACTGCTTGGGTTTTTAAGAAACCCTAAACTTGGCTCAGCAATCTCAAATGACTATGTGATTTCTCGCATGGCCACTTGTGATGCTGATAATCTTTGTGACTATCAGTCCGTACTCACAAGCACCCACACGAATTGCTTGATTCGATTTGTTAAAGAGCGTTTGGCTAAGAGCGTTTCGTCCCAACCGAGGCGCGCATTCTACGCTTTCCTCATTTGCTGTCAAGCGTTTATTTTGAAGTTTTTTGCGAGAAACTCGTTTAGCTTCAAACACTTGACTCAACGCGGTGGCTTGCCTTGCTTCGCTACCGCGCTGGAGTGGGGCGCATTATAGGGTGATATTCGAGGCGGTCAACCTTTAATTTCAATAATCTGCAATCTTTCCAAAATGACTCTGCAGGGCCACCCGGTGCTCGCCACAGCCCTTGCAGTGCCGGTGATATCGAGCGCTCCGCACAGCGCATGGCTGGCAGCGCCTGCATCTGTCTCGGCCAATCCATCCTCTGCGTTCGCCGCTATCTGCCTTGGCTGTTCCCTTTCAGCCCGGTTGCGCACTATAGTGCGCATTCTCAACCTGCCAAGGATCGCCGTACAGAAATGAACACCCAGCCTCGCAGCCTGGCCGCCACCCTCTTTCCGATCGGCCTGCTGCTCATTGCCATGGCATCGATACAGTCCGGCGCTTCCCTGGCGAAAAGCATGTTTCCCATCGTCGGCGCCCAAGGCACCACCACCCTGCGCCTGATCTTCGCCAGCATCATCATGCTGCTGATATTGCGCCCTTGGCGTGTGCGCCTGACTGCCCACACCCTGCGTAACGTGATCATCTATGGCATGGCCCTGGGCGGCATGAACTTCCTCTTCTATATGGCGCTGCGCACGGTACCGATCGGCATCGCCGTGGCCCTGGAATTCACCGGGCCACTGGCCGTGGCGATCTTGTCCTCGCGTCGGCCAATCGATTTCCTGTGGATTGCCCTGGCCATCGCCGGCCTGCTGCTGTTGCTACCGGCTGGTGATGGCGGGCAGGCTCTGGACCCGGTCGGTGCCGCCTATGCCCTCGGTGCCGGAGTGTGCTGGGCGCTGTACATCCTGTTCGGGCAACGTGCCGGGGCCGAGCATGGCATTCAGAGTGCCGCGCTGGGGGTTGTGGTGGCTGCCCTGTTCGTCGCGCCCATCGGTATCGCCCACGCTGGCAGCACATTGCTCACACCCGCCGTGATCCCCCTGGCCCTGGGCGTTGCGATTCTGTCCACCGCCCTGCCCTACAGCCTGGAAATGGTCGCGCTCACACGTATCCCGGCGCGCACCTTCGGTACCCTGATGAGCATCGAACCGGCATTCGGCGCACTGTCCGGGCTGCTGTTTCTCGGCGAAGTGCTGACGCTCACCCAATGGCTGGCGACTCTGGCGATCATCATTGCCTCGGTCGGCACCACCTTGTCCATGCGCAAGGAGCCCAGCCCGACGGTCGCCGCAGACTGACATGAGAAATATTTTCATTTGAGACAGGAATAGTGATTGTGGCGGCCCGCCGCGCTGATTAAGCTGTCACAAAATCATCATCTCTACGCTATCTACTGGACAGAACACGGACGCTGGGGAATTTTCAGGAAGAATCAAAGCGATAACGACGGGGCCAGACGGCTGATCCGCCCTGCATTTAAGGACAGGAATGAAACGTATTTTTCTCATCCTGGCCATCTTGGCCATTGCTGGTTGTGCCGCCACTGCCAAGACCGAGGTCAAAAGGGGCAAGAAGGGCCTGCATATCAATTGCTCCGGCCTTTCCTCCTCGTGGGACAACTGCTACAGCAAAGCTGCGAGCGCCTGCAGCACGCGAGGCTATCGCGTCATCGCGCGCTCGGGCGATAGCGATGAAGAACCGGGTGACTACCTGTTCGGCATCAACCCGGCGGGTTACACCAGCCGCAGCATGATCGTCATCTGCAAATAAAAAAAGGGCAGCTCGCAAGCTGCCCTTTTTATTTGCAGCCTCATAACGGCGCGGTGCGCGCCTCAAGCCAGGCCAGCGCCTCGCCCTTGAGCAAGGGTGCCAGGCGCTCGCGCACCTGGGCGTGATAGTGGTTCAACCAGTCCAGTTCGTCCTTGGCCAGCAGCTCGGGCAACAGGCAACGGGTGTCGATCGGGCACAGCGTCAGGGTTTCGAAGTTGAGGAACTCGCCGAAGGCGCTCGTGCCGGCCTCACGGGTGACGACCAGGTTCTCGATGCGCACGCCCCACTGCCCCGGGCGGTAGGTGCCTGGCTCGATCGAGCTGATCATGCCCGGCTGCATCGCGGTCTGCGGTGTCGGCGCGGCCTGATAGGCAATCACCTGCGGCCCTTCGTGCACGTTCATGAAATAACCCACCCCATGCCCGGTGCCATGGCCGTAATCCACCTGGTCAGCCCAGATCGGTGCCCGCGCAATGGCATCGAGCAACGGCGACAGCACGCCACGTGGGAAGCTTGCGCGCGACAAGGCAATCATGCCCTTGAGCACGCGTGTGCAATCTTGCTTCTGCAGCGGGCTGGGGTTGCCCACCGGCACCATGCGGGTGATGTCGGTGGTACCGCCCAGGTATTGCCCACCCGAATCGATCAGCAGCAGGCCGTCGCCCTCGATGACCGCGTGCGACTGTTCGGTGGCGCGGTAATGCGGCATGGCGCCGTTGCCGTTGAAGGCGGCAATGGTCGCGAAACTCAACGAAACGAAGCCCGGGCGACGAGCTCGCGCAGCGCTCAGGCGCTCGTCGATGGTGAGTTCGGTGATGGTTTCCTGACCGAGGTTGGCCTCGAACCAGGCGAAGAATTCGCACAGGGCCGCGCCGTCCTGCTCCATCGCCTGGCGAATGTGCATCAGGTCGTCTTCGCCTTTGCACGCCTTGCTCAGGGTGGTGGGGTTGATTCCCTCGACCAGCTCAACCCCGCCGGGCAGGTTATCCAGCAGGCCACAGGTTACCCGGGCGGGATCGATCTGCAACCGGCTGCCGGCTGGCAGGGTGCCGAGGGCGCTACCGGCTTCGGTGTAGTCACGCACCTCGATGCCATCCACTGCCAGCACCTGGCGCAGATGGTCATCGAGCTTGTCCTGGCCGACGAACAGGATGGCTTGCTCCTGGCTGATCAGGGCGAACGCCATGAACACCGGGTTGTAGGACACGTCGCTGCCGCGCAGGTTGAAGAGCCAGGCGATGTCGTCCAAGGTGGCGATGAAGTGCCAGTCGGCGCCCTTGGCCTGCAGGCTCTGGCGCAACTGCTTGAGTTTTTCCGCCCGGCTGACCGTAGCCTGGGGCGGCAAATGCTGGTAAACCGGGTTGCCCGGCAACGCCGGACGCCCATCCCAGACCTGCTCCAGCAGGTCCTTGTCTGTCACCAGTCGTGCCCCGCGCAGCTTCAGCCGCTCGCCCAGCTGGCGTGCCGATGCCAGGGCCATGACCGCACCATCCACGGCCACGCTACCATTGGGCTCGACGTTGTCGCCCAGCCATTCCAGCGCGCCAGGCTTGCCCGACAGCAGCTTCATCAACTTGATGCCAGTGCCTGCCAGCTCGTGCTCCGCCTGTTCCCAATAGCGGCTATCGACCCATAACCCGGCAAAGTCGGCCGTGACCACCAGGGTGCCAACCGAGCCATGGAAGCCAGACAGCCACCGGCGCCCCTGCCAGTAGGCCGGCAGGTATTCGGAAAGATGGGGGTCGGCCGAGGGTACCAGCAAGGCATCGATGCCCTCTTCGGCCATGACCTGGCGCACGCGCGCCAGGCGCTGCGACACGCTTTGCCCAAGGGTGGTCTGAACGTTCATGCGCTCTCCTGCGGCTACATCACGGTTGATCCAGTGTGCCGATAATGGAACAGCCGTCGAAGCCCTGCAATCGTGGCGACCGACACACGGCATGCATTGCCCGCCACGCCCTGCGCAAACAGGACACTTCCTACAGCGCGGCCGGGACCATCGATCAAGTTCCGCTGAACTTCGCCAAAGTAACGGCTTCACACAGATATATTCACTGCATACAGGCAAACGACCATGCCCAATGCCAGCGCCCCTAAAAGCGGCGTGGTGCTGCTCGATACGCGGGTGCGCACTCCTGACCACGAGCATGCCGTGCATCTCAAGCTCGCCGAAGGCCTGGCGCGCCTGCTGGGTTGCCCGCACGTGCAGCCCAGCCAACCGCCGAGCGCCGCCGATGGCTACTACTATCTACCCACCGAAACCTTGGTCGACCCCAAGCGCCAGGCCAGCCTGGGCATCCGCAGCGAGCACGACCTGTTCGGTGGCTTGGTCGCCTATCCATACATGGCGACCAAGGCAATCTCCCACCCGTTACCGGCGGGGGCCAGTTTCCCTCCAGGCTGGACCGATGCCTTCGCCCGGCAAGCCAGCGACGCCCTGTTGCGCGGCTACACGGTGTTCAGCAAGGCCGACGCCCGCACCGCCGCACAGCTGCTGCTGCTGGACGGCCCATTGCGGATCAAGCCCGTGCTGGCTTGTGCAGGCCGCGGGCAGCAGGTCATCACCACGCTGGATGCGCTGGAGCCACTGCTGGCCGGCATGGATGACCAGGAACTGGCAGTGTGGGGGCTGGTGCTGGAAGAAGACCTGAGCGAGGTGCAGACCTTCAGCGTCGGCCAGGTGCGCGTCGCCGGCCAGACCTGCAGCTACCACGGCATCCAGTACCTGACCCGCGATCACCAGGGCGTCGAAGTCTATGGCGGCTCCGATCTGGTGGTGGTGCGCGGCGGCTACGACGCGCTGCTGCAGCTACCACTGGAAGATCACCTGCGCCTGGCCATCAACCAGGCAATCGTCTACGAGCAGGCAGCCGAGCGCCACCTGCCGGGCTTCATCGCCTCGCGGCGCAACTATGACATCGCCCGCGGCTTCACCGCCGAGGGCCACTTGCGCAGCGGCGTACTCGAACAATCCTGGCGGCTGGGCGGCGCCAGCAGTGCCGAACTGCTGGCCTTGCAAGCCTTTGCCGGCGACCCGGCATTGCAACGGGTGCGGGCTTCCACCCATGAAGTATTCGGCACCCCCGAATTGCCCACTGACGCCACCCTCTTCTATCAAGGAAACGACAGTGAACTCGGACAACTCAGCAAATTTGCGGGGATTCGCGACTATGACCATTCAGAGTGAAACCGTTGAACTGCAGGTCGAGGATGACAGCATCGTCGGCACCCTGGTCAGCCCTGGCAGCAAGATGCCGGGCATTCTCTTCGTGCATGGCTGGGGCGGCAGTCAGCAACGCGACCTCGCACGTGCCCGGCATATCACCGGGCTGGGCTGCGTCTGCATGACCTTCGACCTGCGCGGCCACGAAAAGACCGAAAGCCAACGTCTGACCGTTACCCGCGAACAGAACCTGATGGACCTGGTGGTGGCCTACGACCGCCTGGTCAGCCACCCCGCTGTCGACAGCAGTGCCATCGCCATCATCGGCAGCAGCTATGGCGGCTACCTGGCCACGCTGTTGACCCGCGAGCGGCCAGTCAAATGGCTGGCCCTGCGCGTCCCTGCCATGTATTGGGACGAGGAATGGGACATTCCCAAGCAGACCCTGGACCGGCAGCGCCTCAACGCTTACCGCCAGCGCCCGCTCGGGCCGGCGGACAACCGTGCACTGGCAGCCTGCGCCGAGTTCGCTGGCGATGTGCTGCTGGTGGAGTCCGAACAGGACGACTATGTGCCGCACAGTACGCTGATGAGCTACCGCTCGGCATTCGTCAGCGCCCATTCGCTCACGCACCGCATCGTCGACGGTGCCGACCACGCGTTGTCCAGTGAAGCTTGTCAGAAGGCCTACAGCTCGATCCTGGCGTCGTGGATCAGCGAAATGGTCATCGGCGCCCGGCTGGACCGTTACCCGCACTATGCGCCCTGGTATGCCTGAGCTTCACTCAGCTGGCAGTGCAGGCCGCCATCGGCGCCACGGACCAGGCTGCGCAGGGTCTGGTAGGCGGCAAACCTGACGCCACGTGCCTGATGCTCGGCGAGCAGTTCGAGAAACGGCTCCTCGACGAAACAGGCAGCGGCCGCCGCCCACGCCTGGCGCGACTGCCATTGCAGGTACTGCAACACTCGGCTGCCATCGTCACTGGCCTGGATGCTGACCCCCTGCAACCCCTCACAGCGTGTGGCCAGCTCTTCGCTGCGCGCCACCAGCGCCTGGGCCAATGCCTGCTGGCGGACGCCGGGCACTTCATATTCGATCATCTGGGTAAACCACAGGGCCTGGGGTGTTGCCATCATGAGCAGTCTCCTTGCTACGGACGCATGCAGCGCGATGCCGGGCAGGGTAAAACCTCAAGTTAAGTCAAGGTCAAGCGTTTTTCCGCTGCGGATGCGCCGCACTCGCCCTGGCCGGAGACTGCAAAGCGCCGACGATAATCACTCGGGGTCAGGCCGGTTATGCGCTGAAACACCTTGCGAAACGCGCCCGGGTCCTGGTAACCGACACCCCAGGCGATCTGATCGACAGTGCGCCGGGTAAACTCCAGCAAGCGGCACGCCCGCCCTACCCTCACTTGCTGGCAGTATTCGGTCGGCCGCAGCCCCGTGGCAGCACGAAAACGGCGCAGGAAAGTGCGGGCCTCCAGCCCCGCGCAAGCAGCCATGCTGGCCAGGTCGGCATCCTGCCCGCCATTGCCCTGCAACCAGTGCTGGACTTTCAGCACCGCCTCGTCGCCATGCTCCAGACGCGGGCGGAACACGGCACCAGGCAGCGGCGTCGCCACCGGCTGCACTGCCAGGTAGCGGGCGGTTTCGCCTGCCAGGGTCGCGCCCATGAAGCGCTCCAGCAAACGCAGGCCCAGGTCGGTCCAGGCCATCAAGCCGGCCGAGGTGATCAGGTCGCCATCATCGAGCAAGGGCTGCTGGGCCTCGACCCGTATCCTGGGAAAACGCTGGGCCAGCGCTTGCACGTAGTTCCAGTGGGTACAGGCCGGGCGCCCGTCGAGCAGGCCGCTGGCAGCGATGAAGAACACACCGATGCACACCGAGGCCAGCACCGTGCCGCGCCCATGCAGCTCGCGCAGCGGCGCACCGTGGCGCTCCAGCAACTGAGCTTGCGGTGCCGACTCCAGGCTCGGCGGTATGATCAGCACGCGCAGATCAGGCAAGGCGGCACCTGGGCTCTCGGGCGCAGGTTGCAGTTGCCCCAGGTCGTCGACCTGCCAGAAGCTGACGCGTAGCCGCGGCAACTCGACGGCTCCCAGCTCGGCGGCTACCCGGTTGGCTACCAGAAACAGGTCGGCCAGGCCATGCACAGCAGCACGCTGCGCGCCCGGGTACAGCAGCAGGCCGATATCCAGGCTGGTGGCATTGTCAGTTTTTGCCCGCATAGTGTCGTTTGCGCCAATCCTCAGGTCAGTGGCCACAGCCTATAACTAACGTCATCCAACGACTACTGCCACAGGAGGCAGCATGAGCAAGCAGGCGCTGATCATCATCGACATCCAGAACGATTACTTCCCCGGCGGCAGATGGACACTCGATGGCGCCGAGCAGGCAGCCGACAATGCCGCACGCCTGCTGGCGGCGGCACGCCAACGGGGCGACCTGGTGGTGCATGTGCGGCATGAGTTCGAGAGTGCCGATGCGCCGTTCTTCGCGCCGGGCTCGCAAGGGGCGGCCATCCACGCCAAGGTCCGGCCCGCAGCGGGCGAGCCGGTGGTGCTCAAGCACAAGGTCAATGCCTTCCTCGGCACCGACCTGAAGCATACGCTGGACCAGCACGGTGTCGAAGCCTTGACCATCGTCGGCAGCATGAGCCACATGTGCATCGACGCTGCCACCCGCGCTGCGGCCGACCTGGGCTACGCCGTGACCGTGGCGCACGATGCCTGTGCAACCTTGCCCCTGGAGTTCGATGGCAAGCAGGTGCCGGCGGCGGACGTGCATGGCGCGGCAATGGCGGCGCTGGCGTTTGCCTATGCCAAGGTAGTCAGGACCGATGAACTGATAGGAAACTGACCGCGAGCCTCGGGATGTACCTCCGGGCCTCATCGCTGGCAAGCCGGCTACCACAGGTGCTCCACTGGCGCTGAGCTGAAGGTGGACCGGTGGGCACTGGCCTGCCGGCGATGAGGCCGGGAACCCGCAAGACTTCTCGATCAGATCACCACATTGCGCACAAAGCGCACCGCCACGGCCCCGTCATTGCGGTAGGCATAGCGACAATTGCTGGCGAACACATGGAACTGGCCTTGCTGCAGGCAGTGCTCGCGCCCTTCGATGATCAGTGTCAGTTGCCCTTCGGCGACATAGATCTGCTCGCTCCAGCCTTCGGCATCGGCTTCGCTGCGATAGCACTCGCCGGGTGCCAGGGTCCACTCCCACAGCTCCACCTCGCGCCTTGCCGGGCTGCTGCCCAGCAGCACCGCCCTGCTCTGTGGATGCTCACCCGCCCAGGCCAGCTCTTCGATACGGCCCGGGTCCCGCTGGTCCGGAGCCTGGATCAGGGTGCTGAAGGCCACGCCGAGGGCTTCGGCAATCAGGTCGAGGGTCGTCAGGCTGACATTCTTTTCGCCCGCCTCGATCGCCACCAGCATGCGCCGGCTGACCCCGGAACGCTCGGCAAGTGCCGTCTGGCTGATGCCTGCGGCGTTGCGCAGGCTGCGTACATTGAGGCTTACATGTTGCAGCACCGATGCCCGGTGCGAAGATTCTTTGTGCACTATAGTGCTCACTGGTCGGAATTGCGCAGTATACTGCCCACTTTGCGGCGATTGTGCGCCGCCCCTTCCGAGTGTGCAAGACCATGAACCAGCCCAGCAGCAAGCCGACCTCCGCCGTTACCTTTCGCCTGAGCAAGGCCGAACTGGTGCTGGTATTCATCACCATGTTGTGGGGCGGCACCTTTTTGCTGGTGCATAACGTGATGGCCGTCAGCGGGCCGATGTTCTTCGTCGGCCTGCGCTTCGCAGCCGCCGCACTGTTCGTGGGCGTGGTATCGGCGCGGGCACTGCCTGGGCTGACCTTCACCGAACTCAAGGCCGGCATGCTGATCGGCGTGTCGATCATGCTTGGCTACGGCCTGCAGACCATGGGCCTGCAAACCATCAGCAGCAGCCAATCGGCATTCATCACCGCGCTGTATGTGCCGTTCGTGCCGCTGCTGCAATGGCTGGTGCTGGGCCGCCGGCCAGGCCTGATGCCGAGCATCGGTATCGGCCTGGCGTTCATCGGCCTGATGCTGTTGGCCGGCCCGGAAGGCGGCCGCCTGCATTTCAGCGAGGGCGAGCTGGTGACCCTGGTCAGCGCGGTGGCCATCGCCGGCGAAATCATCCTGATCAGCCGCTATGCCGGCCAGGTCGACGTGCGCCGGGTCACCGTGGTGCAACTGGCGACCGCCTCGCTGCTGGCATTTCTGATGATCGTGCCGACCCAGGAGCGCATTGCCGATTTCTCCTGGCTGCTGCTGGCCAGTGCGCTGGGCCTGGGCGCGATGAGCGCGGTGATCCAGGTGGCGATGAACTGGGCCCAGAAATCGGTCTCGCCCACCCGCGCCACGTTGATCTATGCCGGCGAACCCGTGTGGGCCGGGATCGTCGGGCGCATCGCCGGCGAACGCTTGCCAGGCGTGGCACTGCTCGGCGGCCTGCTGATCGTGATCGCGGTGGTGGTCAGCGAACTCAAGGTGCGTCGCGCGGGCGAAACCGAGCCAGCGCTGAAAGCACAGAGTGAACGCTAGCGGCACCCCTCTTCTCTAAAGCTGCGGCTATGCTTTGTAAGAAACTGTTATAAAAAATCAGCTGGTCACAGCCTGTTTGTAGGATTCTGCGACAGCTTGCGTGTTGGTGATCACCCCCCTGACACGTATGATTCCTGGCAAACTTCTCCAGAATAGGCCGCTATGTCATTGATAGTGCTATTGCTCCTGCCGTTCGTGGGCAGTTGCCTGGCAGCCGTGCTGCCGCACAACGCACGTAACGCGGAGTCCATTCTCGCCGGGCTGGTCGCCCTGGTCGGCACTGTCCAGGTAGCACTGCTGTACCCTCAGGTTGCCCACGGCGGTGTGATCCGCGAAGAGTTCCTCTGGCTGCCCAGCCTGGGCTTGAACCTGGTGCTGCGCATGGACGGCTTCGCCTGGCTGTTCGCCTTGCTGGTGCTGGGTATCGGCGCGCTGGTGTCGCTGTATGCCCGCTACTACATGTCGCCACAAGACCCGGTACCGCGCTTCTTCGCCTTTTTCCTCGCCTTCATGGGCGCCATGCTCGGCCTGGTGATCTCCGGCAACCTGATCCAGCTGGTGTTCTTCTGGGAACTCACCAGCCTGTTCTCCTTCCTGCTGATCGGCTACTGGCACCACCGTGCCGACGCTCGTCGCGGTGCCTACATGGCGCTGATGGTCACGGGTGCGGGCGGCCTATGCCTGCTGGCAGGGGCACTGCTGCTCGGCCATGTGGTGGGCAGCTATGACCTGGACAAGGTCCTGGCTGCCGGCGACATCATCCGCCAGCATGCACTGTATCCGGTGCTGCTGCCGCTGATCCTTATCGGCGCCCTGAGCAAGAGCGCCCAGTTTCCCTTCCAGTTCTGGCTGCCCCATGCCATGGCCGCACCAACCCCGGTGTCGGCCTATCTGCATTCGGCGACCATGGTCAAGGCCGGGGTGTTCCTGCTGGCCCGCCTGTGGCCGGTGCTGTCGGGCAGCGAAGAGTGGTTCTGGATCGTCGGCGGTGCAGGCGCCCTCACCCTGCTGCTCGGCGCCTTTGCGGCGATGTTCCAGAACGACCTCAAGGGCCTGCTGGCCTATTCGACCATCAGCCACCTGGGCCTGATCACCCTGCTGCTGGGGCTCAACAGCCCCTTGGCCGCCGTTGCCGCCGTGTTCCACATTCTCAACCATGCCACCTTCAAGGCCTCGCTGTTCATGGCCGCCGGCATCATCGACCATGAAAGCGGCACCCGTGACATTCGCCGCCTGAGCGGCCTGGTGCGGCTGGTGCCGTACACCGCCACCCTGGCCATGGTGGCCAGCGCCTCGATGGCCGGCGTGCCGTTGATGAACGGCTTCCTGTCCAAGGAAATGTTCTTTGCCGAAACGGTGTTCATCAGCGCCACCGCCTGGGTCGAAGCCACGCTGCCGGTGATCGCCACCCTGGCTGGCACCTTCAGCGTGGCCTATGCCCTGCGCTTTACCGTCGACGTGTTCTTCGGCCCCAGCGCCGAAGACCTGCCGCACACCCCGCATGAACCGCCACGCTGGATGCGTGCGCCAGTCGAGTTGCTGGTGCTGACCTGCCTGGTGGTGGGCATCTTCCCCGCCCAGTCGGTCGGCCCGCTGCTGGCAGCCGCCGCCCTGCCGGTGGTGGGCGGTACCCTGCCGGAATACAGCCTGGCCATCTGGCACGGCTGGAACGCACCGCTGATCATGAGCCTGATAGCCATGAGCGGCGGCATCGTGCTGTACCTGGTGCTGCGCAAACAGCTGCGCCTGGGCCGCTTCCCCTACCCGCCGCTGATCGAGCGCTTCAACGGCAAGCGCCTGTTCGAGCAAGGCCAGGTGCAACTGATGCTGCTGGCGCGACGCATCGAGCGCCTGCTTACCAGCCGCCGCCTGCAATCGCAGCTGTTCATGCTGGTTCTCGCCGCCTTCTTCGCCGGCCTCATCCCCATGCTGTACAGCGGCCTGAGCTGGGGCGACCGGCCGAAGATTCCCGGCTCGGGCGTGTTTGTCGCGCTGTGGCTGATTGCGATTGCCTGCGCTATCGGCGCCGCCTACCAGGCCAAGTACCACCGCCTGGCGGCCTTGATCATGGTCAGCGTCTGCGGCCTGATGACCTGCATCACCTTCGTCTGGTTCTCGGCACCCGACCTGGCCCTGACCCAGCTGGTGGTGGAAGTGGTCACCACCGTGCTGATCCTGCTCGGCCTGCGCTGGCTGCCACGGCGGATCGAGGGTGTGTCGCCACTGCCGGGCAGCCTGGACCGTGCACGCATGCGCCGCTTGCGCGACCTGTTGCTGGCGCTGCTGGTAGGTGGCGGCATGGCGGTGCTGTCCTACGCCATGCTGACCCGCCCGACACCCAACGACATCTCCTCGTTCTACCTGAGCCGCGCGCTGCCCCAGGGTGGTGGCACCAACGTGGTCAATGTCATGCTGGTCGACTTCCGTGGCTTCGACACCCTTGGTGAAATCACCGTGCTGGTGGCCGTTGCGCTGACCGTGTTCGCGTTGCTGCGGCGCTTCCGCCCACCGAAGGAAAGCATGCAATTGCCGTCGCAGCAGCGCCAGCTGGCCCCCGATGTGGTCACCGACCTGATCAACCCGCGGCATGCCACCGACACTGCCCTGGGCTTCATGATGGTGCCTGCGGTGCTGGTGCGCCTGCTGCTGCCGATCGCCCTGCTGGTATCGATGTACCTGTTCATGCGGGGCCATAACCAGCCAGGGGGTGGCTTCGTCGCCGGCCTGGTGATGTCGGTGGCGTTCATCCTGCAGTACATGGTGGCCGGCACCCAGTGGGTCGAAGCGCAGATGAGCCTGCGCCCGCTGCGCTGGATGGGCACCGGGCTGCTGTGCGCAACCCTGACCGGGGCGGGCGCCATGCTGCTGGGCTACCCGTTCCTCACCACCCATACCGCCCACCTGCACCTGCCGGTGCTCGGCGATGTGCACGTGGCCAGTGCGCTGTTCTTCGATGTCGGCGTGTTCACCGTGGTGGTCGGCTCGACCCTGCTGATCCTCACGGCCCTGGCGCACCAGTCGGTGCGCGCCTACCGCCCGGGCAACCCGGCGAAAACCAGCCAAGCGGGAGCCGCCTGATGGAAGAAGTGATTGCAATCGCCATCGGCGTCCTGGCCGCCTCGGGGGTATGGCTGATCCTGCGCCCGCGGACCTACCAGGTGATCATGGGGCTGTGCCTGCTGTCGTACGGGGTCAACCTGTTCATCTTCAGCATGGGCAGCCTGTTCATCGGCAAGGAACCGATCATCAAGGACGGCCTGCCGCAGGACCTGCTGCATTACACCGACCCGCTGCCGCAGGCGCTGGTGCTCACCGCCATCGTCATCAGCTTCGCCATGACCGCCCTGTTCCTGGTGGTGTTGCTGGCCTCGCGTGGCCTGACCGGTACCGACCACGTCGATGGCCGGGAGCGTGACGAATGAGCGGCATGAGTCAACTGATCATCGCGCCCATCCTGCTGCCACTGGTAACGGCGGCGGTGATGTTGCTGCTGGGCGAGAAACACCGGCAGCTGAAGGCCCGGTTGAACCTGCTGTCGACCTTCACTGGCCTGGCCATCGCGGTCAGCCTGCTGTTGTGGGTGCGCATCCAGGGCCAGGCGGAATCGATCGGCGTCTACCTGCCAGGCAACTGGCCGGCGCCGTTCGGCATCGTGCTGGTGGTCGACCACTTGTCGGCGCTGCTGCTGGCCCTCACCGGCACCATCGGTTTCAGTGCCCTGCTGTTTGCCCGAGCCCGCTGGGATGGCGCCGGGGCCAGTTTCCATGCGCTGTTCCAGATCCAGTTGATGGGCCTGTACGGCGCCTTCCTGACCGCCGACCTGTTCAACCTGTTCGTATTCTTCGAGGTGCTGCTGGCTGCCTCCTATGGCCTTCTGCTGCACGGCTCGGGGCGTGCCCGGGTGCGTGCCGGCCTGCACTACATCGCCATCAACCTGTTCGCCTCGTCACTGTTCCTGGTTGGCGCGGCGATGCTGTATGGCGTGACTGGCACCCTGAACATGGCAGACCTGGCCGTGAAGATCCCGCTGGTGCCGGAGGCCGACCGTGGCCTGCTGCATGCCGGTGCAGCCATCCTGGCCATCGCCTTCCTGGCCAAGGCCGGCATCTGGCCATTGAACTTCTGGCTGGTGCCGGCCTATGCCTCGGCCAGCGCGCCGGTGGCGGCGCTGTTCGCGATCATGACCAAGGTTGGTCTGTATGCCGTGCTGCGCCTGTGGACACTGCTGTTCTCGGGGCAGGCCGGGGCTTCGGCGCAGTTCGGTGGCGAATGGCTGGTATCAGGTGGCCTGGTCACCCTGGCAGTGGCGGCGGTGTCGATCCTGGCCGCGCAACGCCTGGAGCGGATGGCCGCCCTCAGCATCCTGGTCTCGGCCGGTACCCTGCTCGCCGCCATCGGCTTCGCCCAGCCGGCGCTGACCGGTGCAGCGTTGTTCTATCTGGTCAACTCGACCCTGGCGCTGTGCGCGCTGTTCCTGCTCGCCGAGCTGGTCGAACGCTCGCGTTCGGCCAATGAAGCGCCACTGGACGAAGAAGAAGACGCCATGCCGCCGCCGCTGGAGTCACTGCACCCGCCCAAGGGCATCAACCTAGATGATGAGCAACAGGTGGTGATCGGCCAGATCATCCCCTGGACCATGGCGTTTCTCGGCCTCAGCTTCATCGCCTGTGCCCTGCTGATCATCGGCATGCCGCCGTTGTCGGGGTTTATCGGCAAGCTCAACCTGATCAGCGCGCTGTTCAACCCGCAGGGGCTGGGCGTGCCGCCTGAACAACCACTGGGTATGTCCGGCTGGGGCCTGTTGATCTTGCTGATCCTGTCAGGCATGGCCTCGCTGATTGCCTTTGGCCGCGTCGGCATCCAGCGTTTCTGGAAGCCCGAAGAGCGCCCGTCGCCGCTGCTGCGCCGCTATGAATGCCTGCCCATCGTCATCCTGCTGGGCCTGTGCATGGTCCTCAGCCTCAGGGCCGAGCCGTTGTTGCGCTATACCCAGGATACCGCCGCCAGCCTGCAGGCTCCCGAGCTTTACATACAAGCCGTAATGGCCGCCCGACCCGTCCCCGGCCCGACCTCGCTCGACGTACAGGTGCAGCCATGAAGCGACTGTTTCCCGCCCCGCTGTTATCGGTGTCGCTGTTCGCGTTGTGGCTGCTGCTGAACCTTTCGCTCAGCCCCGGCAACCTGCTGCTGGGTGCCGCACTCGGCGTGCTGGCGCCGTTGCTGATGGCACCGCTGCGCCCCCAGCATGCCCATGTACGGCGGCCACTGGTCATCGCCCGGTTGATCGGCCGGGTCGGCATCGATGTGATCATTTCCAACCTGCTGGTGGCCCGCGGCGTGCTGCGTGCCGGCAAGCAGCCACCACGCTCGGCGTTCGTGCACATCCCGCTGAGCCTGCGCGATGCGCACGGCCTGGCGGCGCTGTCGATGATTACCACGGTAGTACCAGGCACGGTCTGGTCCGAGCTGGCGCTGGACCGCAGCGTCTTGCTGCTGCATGTGTTCGACCTGGACGATGAGGCGGCCTTCATCCAGCACTTCAAGGACACCTACGAACGCCCGCTGATGGAGATTTTCCAATGACAGGTCTGCTTGCCAATGCTGTCCTCGCCAGCCTGTTCATCTTCGCCCTGGCCATGGCCCTGGCACTGATCCGGCTATTCCGCGGCCCGTCCGCCCAGGACCGGGTGCTGGCGCTGGACTACCTGTACATCCTGGCCATGCTGAGCATGCTGGTGCTGGGCATCCGTTATGCCAGTGACACCTACTTCGAAGGTGCACTGCTGATTGCGCTGTTCGGCTTCGTCGGCTCGTTTGCCCTGGCCAAGTTCCTGCTGCGTGGCGAGGTGATCGAATGACTGAACCCCTGCAACTGCCGTTCTGGGTAGAACTGGTGACCGCCGTGCTGCTGCTGGCCGGCAGCCTGTTTGCGCTGGTCGGTGCCGTGGGCCTGGTACGCTTGAAGGACTATTTCCAGCGCATGCACCCGCCGGCACTGGCCTCGACCATCGGTGCCTGGTGCGTGGCGCTGGCCTCGATCATCTACTTTTCCTGGCTCAAGCAAGCGCCGGTGCTGCACGCCTGGCTGATTCCGGTCCTGCTGTCCATTACCGTGCCGGTCACCACCCTGCTGCTGGCCCGGGCAGCGCTGTTCCGCAAGCGCATGGCCAACGAGCCGGTACCGGAAGAAGTCAGCAGCGGTCGCGATCGCGGCAACTGACCCATCGCCTCACGCCTGGCTGAGGCGCTGCAATTCGCGGCGGACCATGGCCACATAGGGCGGCGGGCCAAGGCGGTACAATTCGCTTGCTACCCAGGTCAACCAGGCGCCTTGCAGTTCCGCGCGCCTGGCCAGCAAACGCTGGGCCTCGGCCACGGCATCCGCCTGGTGTTGGCGATGAAACTCGGCACGCGTGGCGGGTGTGTCGTCACGGGTCATTCACTGGCCTTGAAGGTGGTCAGTTCACCTTTGCGCCATTTGGCGACCTTGCCGGTCACCGCCTTGAGCAACTTGCCCAGGCCTTCCTGAATCTGCTGCTGTGCGGCGAATACCAGCATCACGCCGTGGCCCTCGCGGAACACGATGCCCTCGCCTTCAGGTACCGAGACGAAGGCGTAATCGCCCACGCCATAGACGTTCAGCTTGATTTCACGAAAGCGCATTTCCAGCTTGCCACCTTCCCGGCTGGGCAGCACGGCGGCGCGGAAGTGGTCGCCGACCTTCAGTTCGAGGCGCTGCTTGTCGTCGACCACCAATGCGCTTTCGGTGTCGATTTCGGCCATGTACAGGCCTTCGGGATTCTGTTCGGTGACATAGACAAAGCGGCCCTGGAACAGCTGGGCCAATTTACCGCGCAAGTCGCCCAGGGCGAACAACGCATGGGTATCAAGAGTGCTGACTGCCAATGAAGTAATCCTCAACCGGTTACAACCCGCGCTCACCCAAGCTCGGTGAAGCACGGCCATTTCTTGTCGATAGACGAAAAGAGTAATGAAGCGATATGCGAAATGTCTGCGCCCGCTGGCGATGCAGCGTGCGGGATTCTTTACTCTGGCTTGCCAGATCTGGCCTCAATACAGGCTTTCGGCATATTCCCGATCCGGGAAGTGTAATGTCTGACAGCAAACCCGCCAGAAAGATGCGACAGGCAATGCCGGAGCGCACGTGAAAACGGGCCCTGCAATCCATCAGTGCATTACTGAGGGCAGAATATGCACGAAAACACCGAAATCCGTCGAGAGGCAAAGCGCATTTCTTGCCGTTGATACAGCCTGCCCTCGTTTTACCAGGCCCGGCGCAATCTGAGTGTTCAGGCGGCCAAGCCTTTCTTCAACTGCTGCAACCAGGCGGCCTGGCACTCCAGCGCCTCTTCGCGCGTGGCGAAGGCGGTACCACGCCGCTCGCCATTGACCAGCACCACCCAGCAGATGCGTTTACCCAGCGCTCGCAGCGTGGCCGGCACACCCGAGCCAATCATCACGGCTACATCGACCCGGCTATTCATCATTCCCTCCGGAATTTAATTAGCACCCTAACGATAAAGCCATGATACGCCCGCTCGCCACGCGGAAACAGCGCATCCCGGTACAGCAGTTTTACGCGCGGGGCAACAAAACTGCCGACGGCGAAGAAATGCAAAAAGCCCCAGGGATCGCTCCGTGGGGCTTGGCACACCGCGCGGGGTTATACCTGGCGCTGGTGGCGATCGAGCTGCTCGTGGCGCTCCTGGGCTTCGATGCAGTACTTGGTGGTCGGGCTGATCAGCAGGCGCTTCAGGCCGATCGGCTCACCGCTGTCATCGCACCAGCCGAAGCTTTCGTCGGCAATACGGTCCAGGGCCATTTCCAGCTGGGGCAACAGGCGCTGGTCGCGGTCGATGGCATTTACCAGCCAGCTACGCTCCTCTTCGACCGAAGCCACGTCGGCAGGGTCCGACGGGGTGTCCAGGCCTTCGATGGTGGCACGGCTCAGCTCGATGCGTTCATGGGTTTCGACTTTCATCGCCTGCAGCAGGCCAGCGAAGAAAGCCAGCTGGTCAGCGTTCATGTAGTCATCGGCCGACATGGCCAGCAACTGTTCCTTGGTCATCGATTTCTCTATGAAAAAATGTGCATTTGGGCGATTCATATGCTGCCGACGCCTTGGCATCGGTGGCGGAATTCTTCAAGCGCCAACCGGCACTCTTTTACAGGGGGCGGAAGTCTAAGGCGCCGCGTCGCGTGGAGCAACTGCAATCGGGTGGGAATTTGCTTCCATTGTCTACATTCCGCTGGTCGGTGCCTTCAGCTCAATGCTGTCGCCACCCTCATACTAGGAGTCTGGCCCTGCCCTGCGCGGCGCTGGCGCTTGCTCTTGCTTTTGCTCTTGCTCTTGCTCTTGCTCTTGCTTTTGCTCTTGCTCTGCTTTTGATCTTGATCTTGATCTTCGCGACTTCAGGAGGCCGAACGCAGGCCTTGCGGAGGGAGGTGACGGGCATGGATGCCCGTCAAGCGCTGAGGCCCCATGGATGGGGCCTGCAGCGCGTCCTCCCGGGAGCAAGGCCGGAGTGAGGGAACCCCGGAGCGAAGCGTAGGGGCCGGATGATGGGAGCGCAGCGTTTTTTGGTGGGCCTGTCCCGTGGCAGCGGACGCCAAGAAGCTGGCTAATGAGCCAACTGCCTCAAGCCTTTTGCATATTCGTTCGGTGAACGATAGCCCAGTGCCGAATGCAGCCGACTGCTGTTGTAAAACCCATGGATATAGCTAGCAATTGCCAGGTGAGCGTGTTTTTTGGTGGGGTAGACCGTGCAGGCTTCCTCTCTCTTCAATGTAGCGAAGAAGCTTTCAGCTACGGCGTTATCCCAACAGTTTCCTCTCCGGCTCATGCTCTGCACGAAGCCCTTCTTGGCTAAAGCGAAACGAAATTTACTGCTCGCGTACTGGCGCCCTTGGTCGGAATGGAAAATCACTCCGCAGACGCCCAAACAGGCGTTCCAGGCGTTCATGAAAGCGCGCTCGACCAAGTCGTCAGGCATCCTGTCCGCCAGGCTATAACCCAGCACCTGGCGCGTTTGGATGCTCAGTACGACTGCCAGATAAAGCCAGCCCTCTTTCGTAGCGATGTAAGTGATATCGCTGACCCAGGCTAGGGCGGGGTTTTGAACGGAGAACTGACGATCCAATATATTGCTCGCCACTGGCAGCGCATGGTGACTGTCGGTGGTGCACGGTCTGAAACCGCCCTTGGATCGGCCCTGTATGTGTTCTTCATGCATCAGCCGGTCAATGCGCTTATGGCCTACAGCGTGGGCCTGTTGCCGTAGCGCCTCGACCAGCCGCGGTCGACCGTAGGTCTTGCGGCTAGCCGCATAAGCCTTGTGCAGATCGATGCGGATCTGCGCATCCGGATCCGGGCGCCCCTGGCGGTGCTGATAGTCGTAAAATCCTGAAACCGAAACACCCATTACCCGGCACAACAGACGCACCGGGAACTGAGCCCGTTCTTCAGCGACGAAGGCGTATCTCACCTGGACTCTTTGGCAAAGAATACCGCCGCCTTTTTTAGGATTTCACGCTCCAGTTTCAGCTCAGCGTTCTCGGCTCGCAATCGCGCTAACTCGCTGTCTTCTCTGGTAATGGCTCGACGGTCAGGAGAGCTCAGCGGTAGACCACTGCGAGAAGCGTTGACCCAGTTATCCAACGTTTTCACAGACATTTCCAGCTGGCGAGCAGCTTCCGTCCTGCCGAGCGTTTCGGCGAGCGCAACGGCCTGAATCTTGAACTCATCGGTGTAGTTGCGGCGAGTGGTTGGGTACATGGCAACCTCCAAGATAGCGATGTAAGTATCGCTTCTTGGCGTCCGTTGTCACGGGACAGGCCCACCAAAAAACGCTGGCTCCCATCATCCGGCCCCTACGCTGCGCTCCGGGGTCCCCTCGCTACGGGCTTGCTCCCGGGAGGACGCGCTGCAGGCCCCATCCATGGGGCCTCAGCGCTTGACGGGCATCCATGCCCGTCACCTCCCTCCGCAAGCCCTTCGCTCGGCCTCCTGAAGTCGCATTCGGCGGCGCCTGAACTATCGCGCGCTTAAAAGCAAAAGCAAAAGCAACGGCAACGGCAACGGCAACGGCAACGGCAACGGTAACGATGCTGCTATCAACGATCCTTGAACTGCGCCTCACGCTTGCCAATGAACGCAGCCATGCCCTCTTTCTGGTCCTCGGTAGCAAATGCCGCATGGAACACCCGCCGTTCAAAGCGCACGCCTTCGCTGAGGGTCACTTCAAACGCCCGATTGACGCTCTCCTTCACCATCATGCTCACCGGTATCGACTTGCTGGCAATGGTCGCCGCCACCTTCAGCGCCTCTTCCACCAGCTCTGCCTGCGGCACGATACGCGCCACCAAGCCAGCGCGCTCGGCTTCTTCAGCGCCCATCAGGCGGCCAGTCAGGCACAGTTCCATGGCCTTGGCCTTGCCGACCGCACGGGTCAGGCGCTGGGTGCCGCCCATGCCCGGCAGCACGCCGAGGTTGATTTCCGGCTGGCCGAACTTGGCGTTGTCCGCCGCCAGGATGAAATCACACATCATCGCCAACTCGCAGCCACCGCCCAGGGCAAAGCCGGACACCGCGGCGATGATCGGCTTGCGCCGGTTGGCAATACGGTCGGCATCGCTGAACAGGTCGTCGACGTAGATTTGCGGGTATTGCAGCTCGGCCATTTCCTTGATGTCGGCGCCGGCGGCGAAAGCCTTGGCGGAACCGGTCAGCACCACGCAGCCAATGTTCGGGTCACGCTCGAGCTGGTCCAGGGCCTGGTTGATCTCGCCGACGATCTGCGCGTTCAGCGCGTTCAGCGCCTGCGGGCGGTTGAGGGTGATCAGGCCGACCTTGCCGTGGATGTCCAACAGGATGGTTTCGAATGCCATGCAGTCTGCTCCTTCAAAGATTGCGCGCAATGACCATGCGCTGAATGTCGCTGGTGCCTTCGTAGATCTGGCAAACCCGAACGTCGCGGTAGATACGCTCCAGCGGGAAGTCGCTCAGATAGCCATAACCGCCCAGGGTCTGCAAGGCATCCGAACAGACCTTTTCGGCCATTTCCGAGGCAAAAAGCTTGGCCATCGATGCTTCCACCAGCGCCGGGCGCCCGGCATCGCGCAAGGCCGCGGCGTGCAGCACCATCTGCCGGGCCACGGCAATTTTCGTTGCCATGTCGGCCAGGCGGAACGCTACCGCCTGGTGTTCGATCAGCGCCTTGCCGAAACTCTGCCGCTCGTTGGCATAGTCGCGCGCCACTTCGAACGCCGCGCGGGCCATGCCCACCGCTTGCGCGGCAATACCGATACGGCCGCCTTCAAGGTTGGCCAGGGCAATCTTGTAGCCCTCACCCTCCGCGCCCAGGCGGTTAACCAGCGGCACGCGCACATTGTCGAAAACGATCTGACAGGTGTCGGAAGCGTGCTGACCAAGCTTGTCCTCGACCCGCGCCACCTGGTAGCCCGGCGAATCGGTGGGCACGATGAAGGCGCTGATGCCGCGCTTGCCGGCGTCCGGGTCAGTGACAGCGAATACGATCACCACCCCGGCGTTCTGCCCGGAGGTGATGAATTGCTTGCTGCCGTTGAGCACATAGTGGTCGCCATCCAGGCGCGCACGGGTCTTCAGGCTGCTGGCATCGGAGCCAGCCTGCGGTTCGGTCAGGGCGAAGGCGCCGAGCATCGCGCCGCTGGCCAGCGGGGCAAGGAACTGGGCTTTCTGCTGCTCGCTGCCAAAGCGCAGGATCGGCACGCAGCCCACCGAGTTGTGCACGCTCATGATCGTCGAGCAGGCACCATCACCGGCGGCGATTTCCTCCAGGGCCATGGCATAGGCCACATAGCCGGTGTCGCTACCGCCCCACTGCTCCGGCACCAGCATGCCGAACAGGCCCAGCTCGGCCATCTCGGCGATGGCCTCCTTGGGGAAGCGATGTTCCTTGTCCCATTGCTCGGCAAACGGCTTCAGGCGCTCCTGGGCGAAGGCGCGCACCGCGTCGGCGATCTGTTGTTGCTCGTCAGTTACCAGCATGGTTCACCTCAGTACAGGCATTCGACAGCCATGGCCGTGGCTTCGCCACCGCCGATGCAAATGGCCGCCACCCCGCGGCGCAGGTTGTTCTGGCGCAGGGCCGAGAGCAGGGTCACCAGGATGCGTGCGCCAGAGGCGCCGATCGGGTGGCCAAGGGCGCAGGCACCGCCATGGATGTTGACCTTGTCGTGTGGCAGGTCGAGGTGCTTCATGGCCGCCAGGGTGACCACGGCGAAGGCCTCGTTGATCTCGAACAGGTCGACCTCGGCCAGGTTCCAGCCGGTGCGCTTCATCAGCTTGTCGATGGCACCGATCGGGGCGGTCGGGAACAGCGCCGGGGTGTCGGCGAAGGCGGCATGGCCATGGATCAGCGCCAGCGGCTTGAGGCCGCGCTTGTCGGCTTCGGAACGGCGCATCAGCAGCAGCGCCGCGGCACCGTCGGAAATCGAACTGGAGTTGGCCGCAGTCACCGTACCGCCTTCGCGGAACGCCGGCTTGAGCTGCGGGATCTTGTCCAGGCGGGCCTTGGGCGGTTGCTCGTCATCCTTGACCAGGCGCTTTTCCTTGCCCTCGGTGACTTCCACCGGGACGATCTCGGCGGCAAAACGGCCATTGCTGATCGCCGCTTGGGCACGGGTCAGCGAGGCAATCGCGAACTGGTCCTGGGCCTCGCGGCTGAAGGCGTTGGCCTGGGCGCAGTCTTCGGCGAAGGTGCCCATCAGCCGGCCCTTGTCGTAGGCATCTTCCAGGCCGTCCATGAACATATGGTCGATGATCCGGCCGTGGCCCATGCGATAGCCACCACGGGCCTTGTCCAGCAGATAGGGGGCATTGGTCATGCTTTCCATGCCACCGGCCACTACCACGTCAGCGGTGCCGGCCAGCAGCAGGTCATGGGCCATGATCGCCGCCTGCATGCCCGAGCCACACATCTTGTTCAGGGTGGTGCAGGTGGTGTGCTTGTCCAGCCCGGCCCCCAGCGCAGCCTGGCGGGCCGGCGCCTGGCCCTGGCCAGCCGGCAGCACACAGCCGAACAGGACCTGCTCGACACTGGCGGCATCGATGCCGGCACGCTCGACGGCAGCACGAATGGCCGCGCTGCCCAGTTGTGGCGCCGTCAGGCTCCTGAGGTCGCCCTGCAGGCCGCCCATGGGCGTACGCACAGCGCTGACGATTACGATCGGGTCGTTGGCGAGGGTCATGTTGGTTCTCCTTACTTGGCAGCCATGCGCAGTGCACCGTCGAGGCGGATCACCTCGCCGTTGAGCATGCTGTTCTCGATGATGTGGCGGGCCAGCGCGGCATATTCCTGCGGGCGCCCCAGGCGTGGCGGGAACGGCACGCCGGCCGCCAGCGATGCCCGTACTTCCTCGCTCATGCCGGCCATCATCGGCGTTTCGAAGATGCCTGGGGCGATGGTCATCACCCGGATGCCGAAGCGCGCCAGTTCGCGGGCAGCCGGCAGGGTCAGGCTGGCGATGGCGCCCTTGGAGGCCGCATAGGCGGCCTGGCCGATCTGCCCGTCGTAGGCGGCGATGGAAGCGGTGTTGATGATCACACCGCGCTCGCCGCCCTCATCGGCAGGCCCTTCGGCCATGGCCGCCGCGGCCAGGCGCAGCAGGTTGAAGCTGCCGATGAGGTTGACGTTGACCACCTTGGCGAAGCTGGCCAGGCCGTGCGGGCCCTGCTTGCCGAGCACTTTTTCGGCCCCGACGATACCCGCACAGTTGACCAGCCCGTGCAGGCTGCCGAAGGCACTGACAGCCGCGTCGACCGCCGCCTGGGCAGCCTGCTCGTCGCTGATGTCGGCCACTGCGAAGCGGGCGTTGTCGCCCAGTTCGCGGGCCTTGGCTTCGACAGCCTGGGCATTGAGGTCGACCAGCATGACCTTGGCGCCGGCCGCGACCAGCATCTGCGCGGTGGCCGCCCCCAGCCCGGAGGCGGCACCGCTGACGATGAAGTGTTTGTTGGCTATTTGCATGATCGGTTTCCTTTCAGGCGCTGGCAGGGGTGGCCTGTTGCTCTTGTTGTTTGGCGACTTCCTGGTTACGCAGGATGAAGCGTTGCAGCTTGCCGCTCGGGGTCTTGGGCAGCTCGCTGACGAATTCGATTTCCCTGGGGTAGGCATGTGCATACAGGCGCTGGCGCACGTGCTGGCGCAGGGTTTCTTCCAGCTCGGCGCTGGCGACGTGGCCGCTGGCCAGGACCACGAAGGCCTTGATCAGCTCGGTACGCTCGGGGTCCGGTTTACCGATTACGGCGGCCTCGACCACCGCCGGGTGTTCGATCAGCGCGCTTTCCACATCGAACGGGCCAACCCGGTAGCCCGAGGTGGTGATCACGTCGTCGCTGCGGCCGACGAAGCTGATGCTGCCATCCGGGTTCAGCTCGACGGTATCGCCGCTGAGGTAGTACTTGCCGACGAAGGCCTTGGTTGGCAGGCCGTGGTAGCCGGCGAACCAGCACAGCGGCGACTGTTCGCGGTCGACGGCGAGGATGCCCGGCTGGCCGGCGGGCAGTTCGTTGCCCTGCTCGTCCAGCACCACGATGCGGTGGCCAGGTATGGCGAAGCCGGCCGAGCCCAGGTGCACTGGGTGCTGCAGGCCATGGTGGTTGCACAGCACCATGCCCAGTTCGGTCTGGCCATAGTGGTCGTGGATGGTCACACCGAGCTCGTCGGCAAACCAGCGGATCACTTCCGGGTTGAGCGGTTCGCCGGCGCTGCTGACCACCCGCAGCCGGCCCTTGACCGGCTTGGCGAATGTGTCGCCGGCGGCTATCAGCAGGCGGTAAGCGGTGGGCGAGCCGGCCAGGTTGGTGATGCCCAGCGTATCGATTATCCGGGCGCAGCTGTCGACGCTGAACGGGCCATCGTAGAAGGTGGTGGCGTGGCCCAGCGACAGCGGCCCGGTAACGGCGTAGTACAGGCCATAGGCCCAGCCCGGGTCGGCCAGGTTCCAGAAGTTGTCTTGCGGGCGCAGGTCGATGGCATCGCGCATGTAACCCTGGAACGCGACGATCGCGCGCAGCGGCACCTCCAGCGGCTTGGCCGGGCCGGTGGTTCCGGAGGTGAACATCAGCAGGAACGGGTCATTGCCCGAACGCATCAGCGGTTCGCAGCGCTCCGTCGTGCTGGCCAGGCTCTGCTGGAAATCCAGCTCGCCGCTGCGGGCGTTGACCGTGATGATGGTCGGGCAGCCGTGCACATCGTCCAGCTTGGCGCGGTTGTTGCCGTCGGTAACCACGACACGGGCGTGGGATTGTTCCAGGCGGTGCTCGATGGCCTTGGGGCCGAAGGCGGTGAACAGCGGCTGGTACACAGCCCCCAGGCGCCAGGTGGCAAGAATCGTGATCAACAGTTCGGGCGTACGTGGCATCAAGCCGGCGACGCGGTCTCCCGCTTGCACCCCTTGGGCCTTGAGCACTGTAGCGAAACGGGCGGCCTGGTCGCTGAGCTGGTCGAAACTGTACCGCGCAATGTTGCCGTCGCGGTCCATCCAGGTCAGTGCCAGCTTGCCGGCCCCGACATGGCGGTCGCAGCATTCGACACAGGCATTGAGGGCCGTGAGGTCACCCTGCAGCGCCGCCGCAGCAGCCTGGGCATGGTCGAACGCACGAACGGCCTCGGCGTAATCACGCATCGTCGGACTCCTGGTTTGTTGTTTTTGGAGTTAACCATCGGTCCGACGATGTTCGCGCCGCTCAGGCACGGCGACAATGGCCAAAGCTGTCAATCTGGATGACCGGTTTGGCCGCCTCGGGTTCAACCCTCGCCACGCTCGGCAGCGCGCAGATAGGACTGGGTCAGCCCGCTGATCAGGCGCTCGATGTCCGCGGTCTCCTGTTCGCGCAGCTGACCTAGCTGTGCCTGGTATTCGGCCTGGGACAAGGCGGGCCTCTGGGCTTGAAGCTGGATCGAGCGCAGGTTGTAGTCAGCCGTGATGGCCTCGAACATCCGTACATGTTGCTGGCGCAGGTATCGGCGCCAGAATTCGCGTGGGCTCAGGCTATCGGCCAGGGCGCTGGTCGTTTGCGCGTGGCTCACCCGCTGGAATGCATCCTCGACCTGAAAATCTGCCAGCTCCGCCGCTTCAGGGTAATTCATGGCGTGCGGCTGGCAGGGCAACTCCAGGCGAGCGCGCAGGCGTACACGGTAGGCCAGTTGCAGGGCCAACTCGTCGACATGCTGGCCGGCAGCGAGGCGTTGTCGACAATCCTGATAAGCAATGCCCTCCAACTGTTCCAGGCGGAACAGCTGTCGGCCCAGCGCCAGCAAACTACTTCTGTTCTGCGGGTCGAACGCCTGGGTGGCCGCCTGCTCCTGGGTGACGTCCAGTCGCAGTGCACTGAACAGGCTGGCGACCGCATCGGAGCAGGACAGTGGCAAGTCGGCAGCCTCGAAAACCCGTGTGCAGAGCACCGGATCAGCGTCCAGCGCACCTAGCAGGTTCCACACGCCCTCGACCAGCTCTGCGCGTGGCGCCCCCGCCTGACGGTAATCTGCGGTGCCTTCCAGGCGGGCCAACAGCCTGAACAAGCGGTTACTGGCTGGCTGCTGCAGCATACGCTGCCACAGCGCCTGCCGGCGCAGCTGCTCGGCTGCGTCTGCATCGGCAAGCAGCAGCGTAAGCGCCCGCGGCAGATCGACGGGCCATGACGTCTCGGGCAAGTGCCCGTGCTCGTTGATGACGTCAAGGGCATGAAACCGCTGCAAGGCCATGCCCGACAGCGGATTGCGATCTAGCAGGATGACGCGGCGGAATGCGTAGGGCATTTGCTGGATCTCGTCCGGGATTGTGTGCAGCTGGTTGTCACGCAGGTCGGCACGCTCGAGCAAATCACACAGCTCCAGGGACTGTGGCCAAGTGCCAAGCCGACAATGGCGCAGGTTCAGGTGGCTCAACCGGGAAAGGTGCTGAAGCCTCAGGCCCAGCGTTTCCAAGCGGTTGTAGCTAAGGTCGAGATGGACCAGATTGGGCAGGCCATGGAGGATCTCGACTGCCTGGGCATCGAGGCGGATCTGGTTGTGTGCCAGGCGCAACACCTGGACGTCCGGTAGATACGCGATGCCCGAAGGCAGGCGCAGCAACTGGTTACTGCTCAGGTTCAGCTCCGTCACGGCAGTGAACGGGCGCAGAAAATCGGCAGGGATATCGTTGACCAGCGTATCGTGCAGGCGCAGCACCGTAACGCGATGAAACTCGATCTGCGGCGGCAACGATGGCAACGTGCGCAATTGCGAGCCCGCCAATGACAGGCACTGCCCCGCCGCCCGGCCGTCGTCAGCCGCGACCACCGCACCTTGTAATCGCCATGCCCGAATGATGCTGTCGGCGGTCAACCTGCGCGCGGCCTGGCGAGTTTCCTGCAACTCGCTGGCAACCCAACGATTGAGGTGCTGGACCAGCTGGTCGTGGTCGTCCTGCAGGTCCACCAGCCGTTCGAATATCGGCCGCTCGCCCTGCTGCAGGCGCGCCAGTTCTTCATCCAGCGCGGGTTCGTCCAGGCCTGGATAAAGCGCGCGCAGGCGGTCGCGGATGATCGCCTGTTCGTCCCTGGGGTTGGCGGCAGGGTGATCGCTGAGAGGGTACCCCACACGTCCATCTTGCAGCCGACGGCCCGGGTTGAACCAGCTGCGCTGCTCGGGCCAGCCAAGCATGCGGGTCACGCCCCAATGCGAAGCGGGCAACTGTGCCAGCAGCCGCTCGCGCAACTGCTCCGCCGAGTCGATGCCTGGCCGCTGCGCGGGCGTCAGCGCAGCGAAGATGGCCTCGAAGATGCAGCCGGGGTCGGCCAAGCTAACGGCTTGTTCCTCACCCAGGCCATTGTAAAGCTGGAACCGGCCATGGCTGCGCACCAGTATCCGGTCGGCCTGACCTTGCCCACCGCTACCAAGGAGCTTGATCGAACGTCCATCCACCTGGTCCTCACGCAGATCGATAGCGAGGTCGTCGAGTTCAAGGCTATCGAGCAACGCCAGCGCAAGCTCCCCCGTTTCGTCGCTGTAGCCGCTACTCAGGTACAAGCCCGCCAACGCCCGGTTCAGCCGCGCCATACGCAACAGTGCACGCGCCTGCTCTGCACAGGGCAACGGCAAGCGTTGTTCGAGCCGCGCCATGTCACGTTCGAGTTTGCTGGCCTGGGCAACCACTTCCTGCACATAGGCCGAAGGCAGGCCTGGAAAGTCACGCCTGATCAACAGCGTCAGTGGGTCTTCGGCAAACGGTTGCTCGGTGAGGTGGGCAAACAGCTGCGGGCGTAGCTCAGCCTCATGCGCCAGTACCTGCGCCAGCCCTTTGCCGACTTGCGGACGGCCCTCACTCCAGGCCAGCAACTCACTGTCGGGCGGCATCAGGGTGTTCAGGCGCATGCGGGTAAAGAACGTTTCGATGCGCGCCTGCGCCTGGAACGCCCGCAGGGTTTGCCCAAGGCTCACCGGAGCGGGGCGGTTCTCCACCAGCACACCGCGCAGCTCATCCACGTCGATACCTGCCACCTGCAACACCTGCTCTGCCTGCTCGGGCTCAATGAGTAGATGCTGCGGCCACAGCACATCGAGCATGCACCCGGGCGCCTGCCAGGTCAGCGGCTGCTCTTGCAGCAAACGCCAGCTGCGCTCGCCGTTGTGCACCACCACCGGGCCGTAACCACCATCCACCGATGCATGGCGCAACCGGTAGGGCCCATCGGCAACAGGCTTGTGCACTTCGAGATAATGCCCATCGATACGCACCCAGCGGCGTTCGGCCGCAGCAAAGCGCCCGTCCTCATGCAAATCGATGGTGTCTGGCATGGACTGGTACTGGGCAGGGTCATAGCGCCACAAACGGCCCTCCCCGCTCCCCAGGCTGACCGGTTCCAGTTCGTCGACGAAAGTGCTGCGCAGGAAGCCGGCGCCCGCCACGGTAGCCGCTGTGGCCGCCAGCGTCTCGGCGACCCAGAGTAGATGATTCAGCGCTTCGTGCTGATGCCCCCTGGCCCAATCCCTCACCCCTTCGAACACTCCCGAGCAGACCTGGACAACCAATTGCCCCATCAGCAAGGCGCCTACCACCGGAATGAAAAAGCCGGCCAGGTTGGCAAGCTCCAGCCCTACGGTTTTCCACTCGGCGTGCCTGGCCGCTACAGCGAGGCTGTCGGCATCGGCGCTCGATACCAGCAACAGCCGCGCATCGTCCTTGACCCGCTGCACCTGCAGGGCCGCCAGTTGGGTGAAGATGCTGCCCTCCTGTGGCACGCTGGCAAGCTGCAGGTCAGGCTGCTCGTCACTGAGGCGCTGGCCGAGCAGGGTGACGAAACTTGCACGCTGCTCAAGGCTTATCAGCTGAATGAAGTACTGTCGGTAGGCCGTGTTCTGCAGCTGCTGCGCGATGGCGTTGTCCATGGCCGCCGCCGTTTCGAAGTGGCGCAAGGCCTGCTGGGGGTCGCTGGGCAGGTAGAGCACGGTCCCCCGGTCCACGCCGGTATTGTCGCGTAACTCGATCCGCAGGCCGTCAGCCACGGGTTGCCCCAGTATCGTCAGCAGCCTGGAGGTACCCTTGAGCCCTTGCGGGCGATGCACCTGGCTGTCGTCGACTACCTCACGCAGGGCAATCTGGACCTCGGCGCTGATGTCGCCCTGTAACGCGGCCACTTCGATCGCAAGCTTCAGCCCCGAGCGTTTGTCCTCGGCCAGGATCGCCTGGGTAGCCGGGCTGAACACCCGGCGCAGCTCATCCTGATAACAGCGTCCCAGATCCAGTTTGCGGCACGCAGCGATGAACGCGTCCAGCGATGCGTTCAATGGCTGGTCCCGTCCTGGCATCACCAACCCCGTGCCCTGGAAGTAGCTGGTACCCGTGGCGAAGTTGCGCATCAGCCGTTGCAAGCCGTTTTCACGGCTTTCGCTGTATTCGTAGACCTGTTGCAGCGTGCCCGGGAGGGTGCCGAAGCGCGGTGCCACCTGCAGCCATTCGAGCTGGTCGAAGGCCACCCCATCCGGCAAAGGCGCATCCAGCAGCGCCTCCAGGTGCTTTTTCGCAAACTGCGGCGGCGGCAGCAGATCGTGCATCAGCCCGCGCAGGCGGGCCTGGCTCGCATGATGGGCGTTCAGGCTGTTACGCAGGGTATTGATCTGCCCACGTGAGGCGCGCTTGAGCCAGGCCGGTAACCTGGCTGCGATGAATTGATCGTGACTAGCGGTAACAGCGGGCATGAGTGGCTCCTGAGTGTTGAGCAGAGCCGCTCATGCTGACCAAGTACCGCGGCACAACGCAGAGGGAAGTGTGCCGAGCCTCCCTGGGCTACCGCCTGGCAGCGCTGCACGCGCCTCAGCGCCCCGGGGCGCGGGCCTGGATCAGTGCGCGATAGTGCCCGGGGTTGCAGCCGAACCACTTGCGAAATGCCTTGTAGAACGAACTGTTGTCTGCAAAACCCAGACGCTCGGCAATCTCGCCCAGCCCAGCCTCCTCCCCGCTCAGCCAGGCAATCGCCAGTTCCCGCCGCACGCTGTCCTTGAGGCCCTGGTAGGTCTGCCCCTCTTCGGCAAGCCGCCGGCGCAGCGTCGACGGCGACAGACACAGTTGCCGGGCCAGGCTGTCGCTATCCGGCCACTGCCCGGGCGCCTGGTGCAGCAAGTCATGGCGCAGGCGCCGAGCGAAGCTGGCCGGGTCGCGGTACTTGACCAGAATGTTGCCCGGGGCCTCGGCGAGAAAGCGTTGCAGCTCTTCGGGCGTGCGCCTGATCGGCAGTTCCAGGCTGTCAGCGGCAATGATCATGCGCGTGCGCGGGCGCTGGAACTGCAGGTTTTCCGAGAACATCACCCGGTAATCATCACAAAAGGGCGGCTCGCTGCAACGCAGGTCGATGGCCAGGATCGGAATGCGCCGCCCGGCCAGCCAGCAGGCCAGGCCATGCACGATCATCCAGAAGGTGAAATAGGTGAAGGCCCGGCGCGGCGCGTCACGCGGTTCGTTGATGACGATCTCGGCCAGGCTCTGCTGGCGCACCAGGCTGGGTTGCAGGTCTTCGAGCATCAGCGAGAGGAACGCCAGCGCCGTTTCCAGGCCGGCCCCCAGCGTCGGCTGGGCCATGCTGGCCCGGCACATGAAGGCCAGGCTGCCGCTGCGCAGGCCACGTGGGTCCATGGCGAAGAATTCGTCGTTGCAACGCCGCGTCAGCAAGCGCCAGAGCCGGGCATAGGCTTCGGCGCTGACCCGCGCTTCGGGCAGGTGCAATTGCTCCACGGCGATGCCGGCCCTGGCCAGCAGGCCGCTGTCGGGCTCGCCAGCGGGGCAGGTCTGCAGCAGCGCTTCGCGCACCAGCTGCATGGAAATGGTGTCTTTTTCGCTCATCGACGATGGTGTCCGCTCAATTCCGGCCATCTTAGGCCGCCCCTTTCAAAACAGCCATCACAGCCCCGCAGCCAGGCCCAGGAAGGCCTGGATCAGGCGCAGCTCACGGCGGCGCTCCAGGCAACCGACCAGGTGCTGGTTGACCAGCCCGCGACCAGCCAGGGGCCGGGCCACTACCCGTGGGTCATTGGCCACTTCGGTCGACGACACCACGCCGATACCCAATTCGCAGGCCACGGCCTCGGTCACTGCCTCGCGGCTGTCCAGCTCCAGCAATACCCGCGGCTGCACAGCGGCCTGGCTGCACGCCTTGTCGAAGGTGCGACGGGTGGTGGAGTTCGGCTCGCGCAGCACCATGATCTGCTGGTGCAGCGCCGCCAGCGGCAGGTCGTCCTCGCCGCTGGCCCAGGCATGCCCGGCCGGCAGCAAGGCACACAGCCGCGACTCGCACAGGTTCTGCAAATGCAGGCCCTTGCGCGGCTCGATCTCGGTCAGCACCGCCACATCGGCGTGTTCGCCAAGCAGTGCCGCGAGGGTTTCCTGGGCGTTGCCCAGACGCAGGTTGACCGTGATGCCCGGATAGCGCTCGCGCAACAGTGCCAACATCGGCATGACCCGGTGCGGGCCGTCGGCCGCCACTTCCAGGCGCCCGGTCAGCAGCTGGCGGTTGGCCTCGAGCATGACCTGCGCCTCTTCGGCCAGGCCGAACATGGCGCGGGTGATAGCCGCCAGGCGGGTGCCCTCTTCGGTCAATTCCACCCGCCGCGCAGTACGCCGCAGCAAGGTGATCTGGTAGTGCTCCTCCAGCGCTTTCACGTGCCCGGTCACCGCCGGCTGGCTGATGAACAGGCGCGCCGCAGCACGGGTGAAACTGCCCTCGCGGGCGACCGCATCGAAAGCGCGCAACTGGAACAGGTTCATGTATATCGGCCTGACTTATAGCTCGGATAACAACAAACAATTTGATTGATAGAAGCCTGAATTGCAACCTAGGTACACCAGTTTCAGCCCACCGCTTGCGAGGAATAACGGCATGAGCAACGCCCCGATTCTGCTGACTCCCGGCCCCCTGACCACATCGATGCGCACCCGCCAAGCCATGCTGGTGGACTGGGGTTCATGGGACCGCGACTTCAACCAGCTGACCGCCAGCGTGTGCGAGCAGCTGCTGGCGATCATCGATGGCAGCGCCAGCCATCACTGTGTGCCCCTGCAGGGCAGCGGCACCTTCGCCGTGGAAGCCGCCATCGGTACCCTGGTGCCACGTGACGGCAAGGTCCTGGTATTGATCAACGGCGCTTATGGCCAACGCCTGGCGAAGATCTGCAAGGTCCTCGGCCGCGCCTTCAGCACCTTCGAAACCGCAGAAGACCAACCGACCACCGCTGCCGATGTCGAGCGCCGGCTGGCCGCCGACCCCGCGATCAGCCATGTCGCGCTGATTCACTGCGAAACCAGCACCGGTATCCTCAACCCGCTGCGCGAGATCGCCGAGGTGGTCAAAGGCCACGGCAAACGCCTGATCATCGACGCCATGAGCTCGTTCGGCGCACTGCCGATCGATGCCCGCGAAATCCCCTTCGAGGCGCTGATCGCCGCCTCCGGCAAATGCCTGGAAGGCGTACCCGGCATGGGCTTCGTGTTTGCCGAAAAAGCCGCCCTGGCCGCCGCCGAAGGCAATGCCCACTCGCTGGCCATGGACCTGCACGACCAACATGCGTACATGGCCAGGACCGGCCAATGGCGCTTCACCCCGCCAACCCATGTGGTGGCCGCGCTGCATGAAGCGCTGCAGCAGTACCAGGAGGAAGGTGGCCTGCCAGCGCGTCATCGGCGCTACGCCGACAACTGCAAGACCCTGCTCGCCGGCATGGCCGCGATCGGCCTGCGCAGCTTCCTGCCGGCCGAGATTCAGGCACCGATCATCGTCACCTTCCATGCGCCGAACGATGCCCGCTATCAGTTCAAGGACTTCTACGAGCGGGTCAAGGCCAAGGGCTTCATCCTTTACCCAGGCAAGCTGACCCAGGTCGAAACCTTCCGCGTCGGCTGCATTGGCGTGGTCGGCGCGGACGGCATGCAAGCCGCCGTGAATGCCGTGGCCGAAGTGCTGCGGGAAATGGAAGTACTGCACGTTTGACCCTTGCCCACCCAATCCAGGAATCAGCGCACATGAACTACAGCAACCCTACCCGGCTGCAGGCCGCCATTCTCGACTGGGCCGGTACCGTGGTCGATTTCGGCTCCTTCGCCCCGACCCAGATCTTTGTCGAAGCCTTCGCCGAATTCGATGTGCAGGTTTCCATCGAAGAAGCCCGCGGCCCGATGGGCATGGGCAAGTGGGATCACATTCGCACCCTGTGCGATGTGCCGGAAATCGCCGAGCGCTACCGCCAGGTGTTCGGCCGCACCCCGACCGACGATGATGTCACCGCCATCTACAACCGCTTCATGCCGCTGCAGATCGAGAAGATCGCCGTGCACTCGGCGCTGATCCCCGGCGCGCTGGATACGCTCACCGGGCTGCGTCGCGACGGGCTGAAGATCGGCTCGTGCTCGGGCTACCCGAAGGTGGTGATGGACAAGGTGGTGGCGCTGGCGGCGCAGAACGGTTACGTCGCCGACCACGTGGTGGCCACCGACGAAACCCCGAACGGCCGCCCCTGGCCGGCCCAGGCCCTGGCCAACGTGATCGCGCTGGGTATCGACGATGTGGCGGCCTGCGTGAAGGTCGACGACACCGTGCCGGGTATTCTCGAAGGCCGCCGGGCCGGCATGTGGACCGTGGCCCTGGTGTGTTCGGGCAATGCCCTGGGGCTGACCTGGGAGGGCTACCGCGCACTCAGCGCCGAGAAGCTGGAAAGCGAACGCCAGCGCATCCACGCGCTGTTCGCCGGTTCTCGTCCGCATTACCTGATCGACACGATCAATGAACTGCCTGAAGTGGTCGCCGACATCAACCGGCGCCTGGCCAAGGGCGAGATGCCGCAGGCCTTCTGAAGGCTGCCCGTGCAGCAGCGGCCGCGTGTCGCGATCAGGCTGCGCAGCCGCCACGGCGCCTTGTGCATCGGTGCATGAGCCGTGGGCCTGCTGCGCAGCCGATCGTGACACGCGGCCGCTGCTGCCGGTACAGCGCAAACGCCTGGGATAAACCCCTACTCCGGCAACTGCACCTGCGGCTTGGTCGCGGCAAAGATCGCCCAGCTCGACACGAACAACGCCGCGATCAGCGGCCCGATGACGAAGCCGTTGAGGCCGAACACCGCCAGCCCGCCCAGGGTCGACACCAGGATCAGGTAATCCGGCATGCGCGTATCCTTGCCCACCAGGATTGGCCGCAGCAGGTTGTCCACCAGGCCGATCACCAGCACCCCGAACGCGGTCAGGATCACCCCCGGCAGGATCGCCCCGCTCAGCAGGAAATAGGCCGCCACCGGCGCCCAGACGATGCCCGCGCCCACCGCCGGCAGCAGCGACAGAAACGCCATCAGCACCGCCCACACCAGCGCACTGGGGATATCCAGCACCCAGAAGATGAAACCACCCAGTGCCCCCTGGGTGATGGCTACCAGTACGTTGCCTTTAACCGTCGCCCGCACCACGCGGTTGAACTTCAACTGCAGGCGGCGCTTCTGCTGCTCGGGCAGCGGTACCGCCAGCCGTACCCGGCGAGCGACCTCCGCGCCTTCGCGCAGGAAGAAGAACAACAGGTACATCATGACGCCGAAACTGACCACGAACTCGAACGTGCCCTGGCCAAAGTTGAACGCCTGGCTGGCGAGCACCTGGCTGCCCTGGGTCGCCCACTTGCTGATCTTGTCGCGCAGCCCGTCCAGGTTACCCATGCCCATGCTGTCCAGGCCGCGCTGGGCGAAGGTCGGCAGCATGTCCTTGCCGCGCTCGACATAGCCGGCGATGTCCAATTGCCCACTCTCGATGCGCTGGTACAACAGGGCGCCCTCCTGCACCAACAATGCACTGGTGATGATCACCGGCAACACCGCCACCAGCAGGCATACCAGCAAGGTGGTGGCCGCGGCCAGGTTGCGCCGGCGCCCGAAGCGGATCAGCAGGTGGCGCTGCAAGGGCGCAAACAGGATGCCGAGTATCACCGCCCAGAAGATCGCGCCGTAGTAAGGCAGCAGGATCCACACGAAGGCAATGGTCACCAGCGCCAGGAGCACTGCCAGGGCGCGGTTCTGTAAAGCGGTTTCGTTCATCGCATGTCCTCAGCTGGCCTCTGGGATATTAGTGCGCGCCGCCTGGGTAAAAGTGCCACGCTTTCATTGATGCAGATCAATGCACGCAGGGTCTGCCAGCACTAGCATCCGCGCCTTTTGCCCCGGTGCGCACATGAACCCTACCGCCAAGCCCGAACTGCTGGCCCCCGCCGGCACCCTCAAGACCATGCGCTACGCCTTTGCCTATGGCGCCGACGCGGTCTACGCCGGCCAGCCGCGCTACAGCTTGCGGGTGCGCAACAACGAGTTCGACCATGCCAACCTGGCGCTGGGTATCCAGGAGGCGCATGCCCTGGGCAAGCGCTTCTACGTGGTGGTCAACATCGCCCCGCACAATGCCAAGCTCAAGACCTTCCTCAAGGACCTGGCGCCGGTGATCGAGATGGCGCCGGATGCGCTGATCATGTCCGACCCGGGCCTGATCATGCTGGTACGCCAGCATTTCCCGCAGATGCCGGTGCACCTGTCGGTGCAGGCCAACACGGTCAACTGGGCCAGCGTGCAGTTCTGGCAGCAACTGGGCCTGAGCCGGGTAATCCTGTCGCGCGAGCTGTCGCTCGAAGAAATCGAGGAAATCCGCCAGCAAGTGCCGGACATGGAGCTGGAGGTGTTCGTCCATGGGGCCCTGTGCATGGCCTATTCCGGGCGTTGCCTGCTGTCCGGCTACCTCAACAAGCGCGATGCCAACCAGGGCACCTGCACCAACGCCTGCCGCTGGAAGTACGATGCCACGCCCGCCACCGAGAATGCGACCGGCGACATCGTGCGCGAAGTACAACCGACCCTGGGCCTGGGTGCACCGACCGACCAGCTGTTCCTGCTCCGGGAGAGCAACCGCCCCGGCAGCGAAATGCCTGCGTTCGAGGACGAACACGGCACCTACATCATGAATGCCAAGGACCTGCGTGCCATCCAGCATGTCGCCCGCCTGACCGGTATCGGCGTGCATTCGCTGAAAATCGAGGGGCGTACCAAGTCGCATTTCTACTGCGCGCGTGCCGTGCAGGCATACCGCCAGGCCATCGACGACGCGGTGGCCGGGCGGCCATTCGACCGCGCGCTGATGGACAACCTCGAATCACTGGCACAACGTGGCTACACCGAGGGTTTCCTGCGCCGCCATGTGCACGACGAATACCAGAACTACCAGCGCGGCAACTCGGTATCCGAGCGCCAGCAGTTCGTCGGTGAGCTGACCGGGGCGCGTGTCGATGGCCTGGCCGAAGTGCGGGTGAAAAACCGCTTCGCGGTGGGCGACCACCTGGAGCTGATGACGCCGCGCGGCAACTACCACTTCGACCTGCACCGCTTGTGCAACCGCCAGCAGCAGCCGATCGAGGTGGCGCCAGGTGATGGCCATGTAGTGTACCTGCCGATCCCCGAGCAGGTGGCCCTCGACTACGCCCTGCTGATGCGCGACCTCGGCAGTGACGAAGTGGCCAGCTGACAATTCTGTAATGTGCGGCTCAGCTGCCTGACAGCTGCCAGGGGCGAACATCCCGCAAGCCGCTTACACTTGGCGTCTGACCTACCGCTGGAAGGAGTGTTTCCCCATGCTGCGCAAACACCTGCTGACCCTGGGCCTGCTGGCCGTCACCGGCCTGGCCCAGGCCGCCGAGACCATCGACGTGTACCGCGACCCCAATTGCGGCTGCTGCAAAGCCTGGATCAGCCACCTGCGCGACAACGGCTTCACCGTCAACGACCACGTCGAGCCGAACATGAGCGCGGTCAAGCAACGCCTGGGCGTGGCGCCACGCCTGGCGTCCTGCCACACCGGGGTGATCGACGGCAAGTTCGTCGAAGGCCACGTGCCAGCCGAACAGGTACGCCTGCTGGCCAAGCGCAACGACCTCAAGGGCCTGGCCGTGCCAGGCATGCCGATGGGCTCGCCGGGCATGGAAATGGGTGACCACAAGGATGCCTACCAGGTCATCGGCGTGACCCAGGATGGCCAGGACAGCGTGGTCGCCAACTACTGATGCCGGCCACCCGCGCCGGCACTGATACAGCCGGCGAAAACCAGCCTGACAGGTTTCATGCCTGGTAACACCTTTCGCGCTCCGTGTGGTCCATCGACTGTTACAGTCGCCTCTTCCTACCTGGCCCTACACGGAGTGCCCCCATGCTGCGCGCAACCGCCCTGGCCCTGGCCTGCCTTGCCGGCAGCCCGGCCATCGCCGCCGAGTCGCCCACCTACGGCCCCCAGCTCGAAGGCTTCAGCTACCCCTACCCACTCAGGCATTTCGATTTCCAGTCCCAGGGCCAGGCCCTGCAGATGGGATACATGGACGTGCCTGCCCAAGGCCAAGCCAACGGCCGTAGCGTGGTGCTGATGCACGGCAAGAACTTCTGCGCCGCCACCTGGGAGACCACCATCGACGCCCTGAGCAAGGCCGGCTACCGGGTTATCGCCCCCGACCAGGTCGGCTTCTGCAGCGCCAGCAAGCCGGCGCATTACCAGTACAGCTTCCAGCAACTGGCGAGCAACACCCATGCCCTGCTCGAACAGTTGGGCGTGAAGCAGGCCATAGTGCTTGGCCATTCCACCGGCGGCATGCTCGCCACCCGCTATGCGCTGATGTACCCGCAACAGGTGCAACGCCTGGCGCTGGTCAACCCTATCGGCCTGGAAGACTGGAAAGCGTTGGGCGTGCCCTACCGCACGGTTGACCAGTGGTATGCCCGTGAGCTCAAGCTGGACGCCGACGGTGTACGCGAGTATGAGCGCAAAACCTACTACGCCGGGCGCTGGAAGCCGGAGTACGAGCGCTGGGTACAGATGCTGGTCGGCCTGAACAAAGGGCCGGGGCATGAAGCGGTGGCATGGAATTCGGCGCTGATCTACGACATGATCTTCACCCAGCCGGTGTATTACGAGTTCAAGGACCTGCAGATGCCGACCCTGCTGCTGATCGGCGACCAGGACAGCACGGCCATCGGCAGCGATATCGCGCCGCCGGAGGTGAAAGCCAAGCTGGGCAAGTACGCCGTGCTGGGGCCGCAGGTGGCCAAGCTGATGCCCAGGGGCGAGCTGATCACCTTCGAAGGCATGGGCCATGCGCCGCAGATCGAAGAGCCGGTGCGGTTCAACCGGACGCTGGTCGAGTGGCTGGACCAATGAGCCGGTAGTCGAGGGGCCGCTCTGCCAGCCCGCGAAGGGCCGCAAAGCGGCCCCCTAACCTTTCCAGATTTGCGCCTCGGTCCAGCCCAGTTCGGCAAAATCACTTGCCCGCAAGCCAGCCTCTTCCTCGCAGAAAAACTCGTCCAGCTGCGGCGGCCGGATTGCCGTGTCGCTGAGCATCGCATGCACCTGCCCGCGGTGATGCACCTGGTGCTCGAACAGGTGTGCCAGCAGGCGCAAGCGTTGCTCGCGCTGCACCCGGTCGGGCCGCACGATGTTCACATAGCGCCCCAATTCGTCATCTCGCAAGCCACGACAATAGGTGATCAGCCGGTGATCGGCCTGGGCCTGCTCGGCCTGCAGGTCGGTACAGGTGGCGAACGGCTGTTCCGGCTCGAAGAAGCGCTCGCCATCGGCGTCGGGCACCTCCCCACGTTGCTCGCACTCGAGCATGTGCAGGTAGAACCAGTCCACCGTCAGCAAGTGGTTGAGGGTGGCCTTGATCGACGGGAAAAAGCTGCAGCGCGGGGCGACGAATTCGTCCTGGGTCAGTTGCAGGCAAGCCTTGTACAGGCGGTGGTTGGCCCAGCCATTGTTGTAGGCCTGGGTCAACAGATAATGCGACAACGGCTCCATGGCTACCCTCCTTTTCAGGCGAAGCGTTGCAGTTGCATCTCCCGTAGCCGGCTCAGGGTCCGTTGGTACGGGAACGCCAGATACCCTTGAGTGTAGAGGGCATCGAGCGGCACCTGCGCTTCCAGGTACAACGCCACCCGGCGGTCGTAGCATTCGTCGACCAGGGCAATGAAGCGGCGCACCGCATCATCCTTGGGTGACAGCGCTGGCAATTCACGCTCACCCGCCACCACCCGCTGCGCGCCGTCCTCGGTGCCACGGGCGATGCGCCCGGCCCGCTGCTCGCCGCCCAGCGCCGGAATGGCCGATACCAGGATGGCCGGGAAACGGTCGCACAGGGCCATGAACTCCGTGGCCGCCAGCGGTTGTTCGCACAAGTCGCTGAAGCGGCACCAGATAGCCTGCTCGCTGCGCCGCACCACCTGCACCTGCCTGGTACCGAGGGCCAACGGCTGGTCGTGACCGCTGTCGCTCGGGCTGAGTTGGCGGAACACTTCAGCCAACGGGCTGGCCTGCCCCGCCTGCGCCACCCAGTAACGCTGGCGGGCGGCACCGGGGTGCAGGCGATGGTCCTGCTCGCCGGCTACCGGCAGTACCTGCATGTGCCGCTGGATGGCGGCGATGGCGGGCAGGAAACGCTCACGGTTGAAGCCGTCGCGATACAGCTGTTCGGGTGGCTGGTTGGAAGTGGCGACGATGACCACGCCGTGTTCGAACAGCACCTGGAACAGGCGACCGAGGATGATTGCGTCACCGATGTCGTTGACGAACAGCTCGTCGAAGCACAGCACGCGGATCTGCCCGGCCAGCTCCCGGGCCAGCGCCAGCAGCGGGTCGGCGGTGCCGTTTAGCTGGAACAGGCGCTGGTGGACCCAGGCCATGAAATGGTGGAAGTGCTGGCGCCGACTGGGCACCTGCAGGCACCGGTGGAACTGGTCCATCAGCCAGGTCTTGCCACGGCCGACCGGGCCCCAGAGGTAGATGCCCTGGGTGGGGTGGCCTTGTTCGACGGCCTGGAAGCAGGCTTGCAAGGCCTCGACGGCGCAAGCCTGGGCGGGGTCGGCAACATAGCCCTGGGTGGCCAGGGCTTGCTGGTAGAGGGAGTGGGGATCGATAGCCATGCGGCATTCTACACGGCTGACATACCGCGGACCTTGTGGAAACAACGGTCTTATCTGAATTCAAAAGGCTGCCGCGATCGCTGTGGGAGCGGGCGTGCCCGCGAACACGGGCGAAGCCCGTGCCATCCACCGCGGCGCCTGCTCCCACAGGGCCGCGTACAGCAGTGGTGATCAAGCGTCGCCCAAGCCTACCTTGAGCAGCGCACCATCCTTGTCATCGGTCAGTACATACAGGTAGCCGTCCGGCCCCAGCCGTACATCGCGGATACGCGCCTTCAGCTCACCCAGCAGCCGCTCTTCATGCACTACCTTGTCGCCATCCAGCTGCAGACGGATCAGCTCCTGGGTGGCCAGCGCGCCAATGAACAGGTTGTGGTCCCACGCCTTGAACGTCGGGCTGTCATAGAACGCCATGCCGCTGACCCCCGGCGACTGCTCCCAGACATGCTGTGGGTCGACCATCCCGCTCACGTGCTTGCCCTCGGCCTCGGGAATAGGCAGCAACGAGTAGTTGATGCCATGGGTCGCCAGTGGCCAACCGTAGTTCTTGCCAGGCTTGGGGATGTTGATCTCGTCGCCGCCACGCGGGCCGTGCTCGTGGGTCCAGAGCTCGCCAGTCCAGGGGTTGAGCGCAGCGCCCTGCGGGTTGCGATGGCCGTATGACCAGATCTCCGGCCGCACATTGTCCCGGCCAACGAAGGGGTTGTCCCTAGGTACCTCACCGTCTGCCAGGATGCGCACGATCTTGCCTTGCAGCTTGTCCAGGTCCTGGGCGGTCGGGCGCTGGTTGTTCTCGCCGAGGGTGATGAACAGGTAGCCGTCGCGGTCGAACACCAGCCGCGAGCCAAAGTGGTTGCCGACCGACAGCTTGGGCTGCTGGCGGAAGATCACGGTGAAATTTTCCAGCCGGGCACGGTCGCTGGACAACTGGCCACGGCCCACTGCGGTACCGGCCTTGCCATCACTGCCCTCCTCGGCATAGGACAGGTAGATGGTGCGGTCCTTGGCGAAATCCGGGGACAGCACCACATCCAGCAGGCCGCCCTGGCCCTCGGCCCAGACCTTGGGCACGCCGCTGATCGGTGCGCCGACCTTGCCTTCGGCGTTGACCAGCCGCAGGTTGCCGGCACGCTCGGTGACCAGCATGTCCTTGCCGCCCGGCAGGAACGCCAGGGCCCATGGGTGGCGCAGGCCATCGGCTACGGTATTGACGGTCAGGCTGCCTTCTTCACTGGGGAATTGCTGTTCGGCCGCCGCCTGCGCCAACAAGGGCAGCAGGGCGGCGGCAGTCACGGTGACAAGCCAGGTTGCGTGACGCATGCAGGATTCCTTTGCGTACTTGGCTCACGGCGCGCGCGGGTTGTCGCGGGGCGGCCGGGTGGGTTCCAGGTTCGGGGTCTGTTGCTGGCGACGCAGATTGTCGCCGTTGCCAATGCCACGATTATCCAGCGTGGGTGGGCGCTGGTAAGGCTCGGTGGACGGGCCACGCAGCGGCGGCGTGGCCGGCATGCTGCCCTGGCGGCTGTTGGGGTTGGCGCGCTGGATCGGGCTGTTGTAGGGGTTGTTGTTGGCGGCGATTTGCACGGGTGGCTGAGCTGCGGCGTGCGCGGGCAGGCACAGCGCCAGGCCGAGTGCCAGGATGGGCAAGGTTGGGGTCATGCTTCACCTCCTGTACGAAAAAGCCGCGCCTGGTGGCTTTGATAGCCTACGGCGCGAAGGGTTCGCGGCAAAAGTGTGAATGCGGGTGGAGATGATTCCTGATGTTTCAGTATGGGCTTCGGGGGCTGCTGCGCAGCCCTTCGCGACACAAGGCCGCTCCTACAGAAGTGAGCCTCGGCGCTGATTACGGGGCCTGCACCTTGTGCCGTGCGGCATACAGGCACAGCATCTCCATCGCCAAGGTGGCCCCCGCCAGCGCGGTGATGTCGGCGTGGTCATAGGCCGGTGCCACCTCCACCAGGTCCATGCCGACCAGGTTGATACCGCGCAAGCCACCGAGGATCTCCAGCGCCTGCAGCGTGCTCAGCCCGCCACACACCGGCGTGCCGGTACCGGGCGCGTAGGCCGGGTCGAGGCAGTCGATGTCGAAGGTCAGGTACACCGGTCGCTCACCCACCCGCTGGCGGATCGCCGCAATCACCGCCTCGCTGCCCTGGCGGTGCACCTGGCGGGCATCGAGGATGGCAAAGCCCTGGTTGTCGTCATTGGTGGTGCGCAGGCCGATCTGCACCGAACAGGCCGGGTCCACCAGGCCTTCGCGGGCGGCGTGCCAGAACATGGTGCCATGGTCGATGCGCTGGCCCTCCTCGTCCGGCCAGGTGTCGCTGTGCGCATCGAAGTGGATCAGCGCCAGCGGGCCGTGGCGCCGCGCGTGGGCCTTGAGCAACGGGTAGCTGATGAAATGGTCGCCGCCCAGGGTGAGCATGGCGCAGCCCGCCTCCAGAATATGCGCCGCATGCGCCTCGATGCTGTCCGGTACCGATTGCGGCGTGCCGCTGTCGAAGGCGCAATCGCCGTAATCGATCACCGCCAGGTGGTCGAACGGGTCGAACGCCCACGGCCAATGCCGGGCCCAGGCCTGCTGCACCGAGGCGGCGCGGATCGCCCGCGGGCCAAAGCGCGCGCCGGGGCGGTTGCTGGTAGCCGTATCGAATGGCACCCCGCTGACGACCACATCGACGCCTCGCAGGTCGCGGCTGTAACGGCGGCGGGAAAAACTGGTGATACCGGCGTAGGTACTTTCCGCGGCGGTGCCATACAGGCTGTCGCGGGTCATGGCTTGGTCATTGTTTGCAGCGTGCTCCACGGTCGGGCTCCTGTTCATCTTCGGTTACTGGCGGCTGCGGAAGGCGGTCCACAGGCGGTTGCGCTGGCGCAGGTCGGCCAGGGCCATGCTGCGGTCGGCATATAGCCGCTGGCGTACCGCCTGTGGCGGATAGATGTCCGGGTCATTGCGCACCGCTTCGTCCACCAGCGGCGTGGCTGCCTGGTTGGCGTTGGCGAAGAACAGCGTATTGGTCAGCGCAGCGACCGACTCGGGCTTGAGCATGAATGCGATGAACGCCCGCGCCGCTTCGGGGTGCGGGGCGTCCCTGGGGATGACCAGGTTGTCCTGCCATACCAGCGTGCCCTCGCGGGGGATGCGGTAGACCAGCTCGAACGGCTTGCCGGCGCGGCGCGCCTGGTCGGCGGCCATCGCTGCATCGCCGTTGTAGGTCAATGCCAGGCACACGCTGCCGTTGGCCAGGTCGCTGATCTGCCGGCCATTGGCGACGTAGCTGATCGAAGGCTGTAACTGGCTCAACAGCTGATGCGCCGCAGCCAGGTCGGCCTGGTTCTGGCTGTACGGGTCCTTGCCCAGGTAGTTCAGCGCGACGCCGATCACTTCCTGCGGCGAGTCGGGCATGGCGATGCCACAGTCCTTGAGGCGCCTGGCGTACTCGGGCTTGAACAACAGGTCGAGGCTGTCCAGCGGCACATCGCCCAGGCGCTGGCGTACCGCTTCGACATTCACCCCCAGGCCCAGGGTGCCCCAGGTGTAGGGCACGGCATGGCGGTTGCCGGGGTCGGCTTCGGCGAGCTTGGCCAGCAGGTCCGGGTCGAGGTTGGCATAGCCGGGCATGCCCTGGGCATCGAGCGGCTGCAGGGCATTGGCCTTCAGCGCCCGGGCCAGTACGCTGGAAGACGGCACCACCACGTCGTAGCCACTGCCACCGGTCAGCAGCTTGGTTTCCAGCACCTCGGTGGTGTCGAAGGTGTCGTAGCGCACCTTGTAGCCGGTTTCCTGCTCGAAGCGCTGCAGGGTTTGCGGGGCGACGTAGTCGGCCCAGCTGTACAGATTGACAACCTTTTCCTCGGCCTGCAGTGGCAAGGCCAGGAGCAGAGACAGCAGGCATAACGAGCGATGCATGGCGGACACCTCGGCAAGTGGGTGGATGCCGCGAGCATGCCAGCCGGGTTACATTGCAGGAATGGCAAGTTTGCAAAGCTGACATTCATCAGGAGCAATGTAATGCTCGGACAACTGCACGACCTCGACCTGCACCTGCTGCGGCTGTTCGTCACTGTAGCCGAGGCCGGTGGCTTCAGTGCCGCCCAGGGCGTGCTGGGCCTGAGCCAGCCCACCATCAGCCAGCGCATGGCGCAGCTGGAAACGCGCTTGGGCTACCGCCTGTGCAGCCGGGGTAAGGGCGGTTTTGCCCTGACCGAAAAAGGCGCGTTACTGCTGGACGCCACGCGTGACCTGCTGCTGGACATCGAGCGCTTCCGCCAGCAGGCCAACGGCGTTGCCGGACGGCTGTTGGGGACGGTTCGGGTCGGCATGGCAGAGAACCAGGACAAGGCGGTGAACCTGCGCCTGGCAGCGGCCATCGCGGCGTTTCGCCGGCGTGCCGAGGCGGTGCAGCTGGAGCTGATCAGTGCGCCACCGGCGGAGCTGGAGCGGCTGTTGCTGGAGCAGCGGCTGGACTACGCCATCAGCTATTTCTCCGGCAACCAGGCAGCGTTCGATTACCAGCCGCTGTTCGAGGAGCGGCAGCGGCTGTATTGCGGCGCCGGGCATGTGCTGTTCGGCGTAACGGGGGTGACGCACGAGCGCTTGCTGGAAATGGACCAGGTGCGCCATCCGTACCGGTTTCTCAAGGGCGGCGAGCCGTTCCAGAGCCGGCGCAGCATGGCGGTTGCGGAACAGATCGAGAGCGTGCTGACGTTGGTCCTGTCGGGGCGGCACATCGGTTACCTGCCTCGTCATTACGCGCAGACCTGGGAGGCCGAGGGGCTGTTATGGGCGTTGGATCCAGGGCTGGATTTCGTCGTGCCGTTTACCCTGGCCCGGCATCGGGCGCAGGGGGTTGGCGAGGCACAGCAGGCATTTGCGCAGGATTTGCTGTCGGCGTTTGCCTGAACCGGCCGCATCGCGGGCTTGCCCACAGGTACGGCCCTGGCGCGGAATCTGTTGGAGCGGCTTCGGCCGCGATCACCGGCGCAGCCGATGCCATCTACCGCATGGCCTGCATCGCGGATAAATCCGCTCCTACGGGTGTGAACCGCGCCGGCTTCAGGTTGACGCGGTTCCTGTAGGCGCGGCTTCGGCCGCGATCACCGGCGCAGCCGGTGCCATCTACCGCATCGCCTGCATCGCGGATGAATCCGCTCCTACAAGGGTGACCCGCGCCGGCTTCGGGTTGACGTTGTACTTGTAGGAGCGGCCTTGTGTCGCGAAAGGGGTGCGAAGCACCCCCACGATTTCAGCCACCACAGCTGTTGCCGGGGCCGCTTTGCGGCCCATCGCGACACAAGGCCGCTGAGGCAATCAACCCTCGGGCCAGGGTTAGTAAGCCATGCTCCAGGTCAGGGTGTAGGTGCGCCCACGCCCCTGGTAGTCATACAGGTACGCCGGCCCGTAGGTCGGCGAGTAGAACAGCGTCGCGCGCTGCCCCCAGACCGTGCTGTACTGCTTGTCCAGCAGGTTCTGGATGCCGACGCTGAAGGTGCCGAAGCCGGTGTCCTGGCTACCCAGCAGGTCGAAGGTGGTGTAGCCGTCGATCTCGTGGTCGGCATCGTCCTTCAAGCTGAACGCGTGATTGGCCTGCAAGCGCGCCGTACGGCCGTCACCCTTCCAGCCGACGAACGCAGTGGCCTTGGACAGCGAGGCATAGCGGGCATCCCGCTTGATCCAGTCGCCATCGGCATCCTCTTCTTCGGAACGGGTCAGGTGCAACGTGCCGCCGGTTTCCCAGCCGCTCTGGAAGTGACGGGTCAGTGCGCCTTCGAAACCGAAGTCACGGCTCTTCTGCTCTTCCACATCGATGGTCAGGGTCTGCGAATCGACGTTGATGATCTTGTCCGACCAGATGTAGTACAGCGCCGCCTGGGCATCCCAGTCCAAGTCGGCATAGCGCCAGCCCAGTTCCACCTGGCGGCTCTTGATACCGGCCAGCGGGTTGTCGGCGACACTCAGGCCGGGCTTGCCGTAGTACTTGGCCGGGTCGGGCAGGTCGAAGCCTTCGCCGTAGTTGGTCCACACCTGGTGGCCGTTCTTGAAGTCATAGATGGCTCCAACGTTGAACAGGTTGACCTGGTAATCGTTGCTGCCGCCTGGCACGCCCTTGAAGTCGCTGACGTCCACGTCCATCTGCTGGCGCCGGGCGCCGCCGGACAGGGTCAGGTTGTCGCTGGCATGCCAGTCCAGCTGGGCATACACCGAAACACCGTCGACCTGATAGCTGGGGTAGCGCGCGGCCTTGCTGGCCTTGTCCAGCTCCAGGCCGCCCGACTCGGAAGAAGTCTGGGCGTTGAAGGTGGTCTGCTGGGCATTGAAACGCTCATGGTCCAGATCGACACCATAGGTCAGCTTCAGCGTGTCCCACTGCTTGGCGAACAGGCCCTTGAGGCTGGTGACCTCGAAGTTCTGCTGCGAGGCGGCAAAGTACACCCCGCGCGAGCCCGTGGGGGTGGCGCGGTTGTAGTACGGGAACGGGTAGAAGTTGTCGTTTTCCTTGCGGTACGAGGCCTGCAGGTAGAAATCCTGGCCCAGCACGTCGCTGTGGTGGTAGTTGGCGTTGAGCAGCAGGCGCCGGGTACGCGGCTCCAGGCCCGACGAGTAGCCACTGCGCAACTCGGCGTCTTCGAGGTCGGACGGGGCGTTGTAGTTGAGGTTGGGGAAGTAGATACCGGTACTGCCATGGTTACCCGAGTCATAGTACTGGGCCAGCAGGTCGAGGCTCTGCTGGTCATTCAGTTGCAGCCCGAGGGTACCGAGCACGTCGACAGTGCGGTTGTACTGCAGGTCGGTCTGGGTGTTGTCGATGAAGATCTGCTCGCCCGCGCCGTCGTAGAAGGCTTCGTTCTGCTCGCCGGAGATCCCCAGGCGGGCGTTGACCCGCTCGTTGCCGCCACTGATCGACTGGGCGATACGGGTGGACAGGTCGTCGCTGTTGTTGAAGCCGCTGCTGGCGCCAAGCTGGGTCTCGAAACGTGCCGGGCCCGGTTCACCCTTCTTGGTCACGATGTTGATGATGCCGCCAGTGGCGCCGCCGCCGTAGATGGCGCTGGCCCCGGACAACACCTCGACCCGCTCGACGTTGAACGGCGAAATGCTGTCGAACTGGCGCGACAGGCCGCGCGAGCTGTTCTGGCTGACCCCGTCGATCATTACCAGTACGTTGCGCCCGCGCATGTTCTGGCCATAGTTGGTGCGCCCTTCTGGCGCCAGGTCGAGGCCTGGCACCAGTTTGCCGATGGCTTCCTTCAAGCTGACGCCGCTGTCGATCTGCTCGCGCAGTTGCTGCTGGTCGACGACCCAGACGGTGCCGGGGATTTCACTGATCGCGGTGCTGGTGCGCGAGGCCACGCTGACTTCGATCGGCTTGAGGTTGACGGCCTGCGGAGCGCTTTCGGTCTTGTGCAAGGTGACCGTGCGGGCATCGCTGAAGTGCCAGCGCATGCCGCTGCCGGCCAGCAGTTGCTGCAGGGCCTGCTCGACGCTGTAACTCCCCTGCAAGTCTGGGCTGGCCTGCCCGGCGACGTCGCTGGTGGTGTACAGCAGGTGCAAATCGGCCTGGTCGGCGAAGCTGGTCAGGGCCTGATCCAGAGGTTGCGCGGGCAGGTCCAGCTGGACCTGGCGCGCCTGGACCTGAGCCTGTTCGGCAGCGCTCGCGGCGCCAGCCTGCAGTGGGCCGAGCAGCATGGCCAAGGCACTGCAGGAGACCAGGGCATGGTGAAGAGGAACGCGGCGGCGGAACATGGGCTTGAGCATCAGAGGCACGGGTGAGCTTCCAGACAAGTCGTAAATGAGAATGAGTTGCTGATCAGTCCCTCTACGACGATCTGGCCTCCCGGAACTTGCAGTGGCAAATGCAAAAAATTTTCATTCTGCCCGTGCCGAGCGCTTCGCGGCTGAACCCGCTCCCACCAGTACCGCACAGGTCCGCAAGCCATGCAGCCCCTGCAGGAGCGGCTGCAGCCGCGAAAAGGCCGGTATCGACGGATCAATAAACCACGGCCAGCCAGGGCAAGTAGGTGACGCGCAAGCCATAGCGCTGCTCCAGGGTCTGCAACAGCGCTTGCGGCTCATCCAGGTCGAACACCCCACTGACCTCCAGCGCCGCCAGCTTGCTGTCCGACAACACGATCCGCCCATGCCGGTAACGTTCGAGCTCCGCCAGCACCTGCCCCAGCGGCTTGCCGTTGAAGATCAGCTTGCCGCGCTGCCAGGCCATCTGCGCGCCGGCATCGGCGGCGACGGGCAGTGCATGCTCGCCCACCCTGGCTTCGCCGCGCGCCAGCACCACATGGCCATCACGGCGCACGCTGAAGGTGGCCGTGCTGCCCTGCACGCGCTCGCCTGCGCTATCGACCACAAACGGCCGGGCATCGTCCGCAGTCTCGAACAAGGCCTCCCCGGCCTCCAGTACCACCCGCCGCTCATGCTCATTGAACACCACGCGCAGGGCACTGGCGCTGTTCAGCGTCACCCGCGAGCCGTCGGCCAGGCTGATGACCTGCCGCTGCCCTACCCCGGTGTGGTAATCCGCCAGCAGCATCGGTGCCTGTTGCCAACCCGCCACGGCAACGACCAGCACCAGCGACGCAGCCAGCCCCGCCTGCTTGAGGCGGTCGCGGCAATGGCGCAGGGCCTGGCCGATATACTTGGCCACCATGCTTTCGGAAACCCCCAGCCGTTGGGCCACCTGCGCCTGGGTCAGGCCCTCGATGCGGTTGAGCAACAGCGCCTGACGAGCGTTGTCGGACAGCTGCAGCAGCGCCTGGTCGAGGACCTGCAACCGTTCCCGGGCCAGCAACGCCGCCTCCGGCGCTGGCCCCGGGCAGGCCACCTCGTCGGCGCCCTCGCTGTGCTCGTGGCTGACGGCGATGCGCTGTTCGCGCCGCAAGGCATCGATTGCCAGGTTGCCGGCCACACGGAAGATGAAGCGGCGCGCGTGCAGCACCGGTACCGCCTGCTGGTCGATGTTCACCAGCTTGAGGTAGGTTTCCTGCGCCACGTCGGCCGCGCGCTGGCGGTCGCTCATGCGCCGGGTCAAGAACTGCAGCAGGTCGTCGTAGTGTTCTTGGAAACTCGTCAACAGGCCCGACACGGGTGAGGTCAGCATGGGATCAGTTACGGCCAGTAGGAGGGATTAGCGGACGTTAATGAGAAACAGTATCTTTCATCTGCACCGCCACTTTCAACGCCGTCGCGCATTTGCCACACTGACCCACCGCTCACTCCGGCAAGGTCGTCCGCCCATGACTGCCCGTCTTTATCGCTACACCCGCTTGTTGCTGATCCTGCTGCTGGCCTGCGGCCCCGGGGCTTGTGCCCTGTTCCAGCCACGCGACCCGGTCAATATCAGCGTGATCGGCATCGAGCCGCTGCCAGGGCAGGAGCTGGAGCTGCGCATGGCCGTGAAAATGCGCGTGCAAAACCCTAATGAAACGCCGATTGACTACAACGGCATTGCCTTGAACCTGGAGGTGAACGGCCAACCGCTGGCCGCTGGTGTCAGTGACCAGCAAGGGCACATTGGCCGCTATGCCGAAGCGGTGATCGTGGTGCCGGTGAGCATCACGGCATTCGCCTTCCTGCGCCAGGCCTATGGGTTGGGCCAGGTGGGCGCGCTGCAGGGCCTGCCTTACAGATTACGCGGCAAGCTGGCCGGTGGGCCGCTGGGGACCGTGCGCTTTACCGACGAGGGCAAGCTGGACCTGCCCAACAGCGGCTACTGGTAGCCACCAGGCAAGGGGCGCTCAACGGTTGGCGCTGGCGGCAGCCATCAGTTTGTTGACTTCGCTGCGCACCATGTTGGCGTATTCCGGCGGCGACATGCCATCCAGCTCGGCACGTACCCACTCGGCCCACTTACCCTTGCGCCGCGGCTTTTCGGCGATCAGCCGCGCCGCTTCGCCCTTGGCCTTGCCCAGGTTGTTCTGCCACAGCTCGAACAGCCGTGCCTTTTCTGCCTCGATCTGTGCCCGTTCCTCGAAGCTCATGTTGGCCAGATTGAAACTCATGAATCACCCGCTTGCTGGTAAATGGCGGCTATCTTACACCAACACCCGGACCGCACGCCGAAGCAACTTTTCTGGTGCAGCGGTATCCATTGCTCCAACAACCATCGACGAGGACGAGTTCATGGCCCGCAAACCTGCCACACTGGCCGACAGCGATCAGATCAAGGACCAGGTATTCAGCGAACTGCAGGCGCTGATCGAAGAATCGGAACGGCTGCTGAACGACAGCGCTGCCCTGGTAGGTGACGAGGCGGAAACCTTGCGTGCACAGGTGCGATTGAAATTGCGCCAGGCGCGCCAGGCGGCCAACAGGATGCGCGACAAGGCGCAACCGGTGGTGGAGGCCACCGAGGACTACATCGGTGGCCACCCGTGGCAGACCGTGGCGGTTTCCGCAGGCCTCGGCCTGCTGGTCGGCCTGCTGCTGGGCCGGCGTCACTGACGCCAGGGCCGCCTGGTGCGATCAGGCGGCCTGCGCCAGCGGGATACCACTGTGGAAGCGCAGTTCCTGGTCCGGTGACTGGATCAGCTCGACTTCCGCTGCACGGACCAGTTCTACCCGGCGGGCGATGTCCGCCGCATCGCCGTAGTGATGCGCCAGTTTCAAGTAGCCCTGGTAGTGGCGCGCTTCGCTTTTCAGCAGGCCGTGGTAGAAGCGGCCCAGTTCCTCGTCCAGGTACGGCACCAGCGCGGCAAAACGCTCGCAGCTGCGCGCCTCGATGAACGCCCCGACCACCAGCGTATCGACCAGCTTGACTGGCTCGTGGGCGCGCACCAGGCGCCGCAGCCCCGACGCATAGCGCCCCGCCGACACCGGGCGCAGCGGCACACCACGGCGTTTCATCAGGCGCAGCACCTGCTCGTGGTGCACCAGTTCCTCGCGGGCCAGGCGCGACATCATGTTGATCAGGTCGAGGTGCGTGTTGTACTTGGCGATCAGGCTCAACGCGGTGCTGGCGGCCTTGAACTCGCAGTTCTTGTGGTCGATCAGCAGGGTTTCCTGGTCGGCCAGCGCCGCTTCGATCCAGGCATCTGGCGTCGGGCAACCAAGAAAGGCGTCGATTTCGGGGGTCAGGGACATGAGCGTGCAACCACAAGGCCAGGCAGGGTTGGCGATTATACCGGCGGCGGCGGGCGACGCCAGTGACTATGCTTGATGTGTATCAAGCGCCTGTGGGGGAAGCGCCGACTATAGTCAGGCATTGGTCGCCACCTTTGAACGGAGCTAACGCCCATGCAAGCCGTCCGCAGCATCCTCGTCGTCCTCGACCCCGCGCATGCCCACAGCCGGGCCCTGACCCGGGCCAAGCTGATTGCCAGCCTCACTGGCGCGCGCCTGCACCTGCTGATGTGCGACAAGAAGCATGACCACAGCGCACTGCTGAGCCTGCTGAGCAGCCAGCTGCATGATGACGGCTACGACAAGGTTACCCATGAGCAGGCCTGGCATGACACCTTGCACGAATCGATCATCGATGTGCAGCAGGCCGAAGGCTGCGAGCTGGTGATCAAGGAACACCGCCCGGACAACCCGCTGAAAAAGGCCCTGCTCACCCCCAGCGACTGGAAGCTGCTGCGCCAGTGCCCGAGCGCGGTGCTGATGGTCAAGAGCGAACGGCCGTGGACCGGCGGCAAGATTCTCGCCGCCGTCGACGTGGGCAACCAGGATGAAGACCACCGGCGCCTGCATGCCAGCATCATCGACCATGGTTTCGGGATTGCCGAGCTGGCCAAGGGCGAGCTGCACGTGATCAGCGCCCATCCCTCGCCGATGCTGTCGGCGTCGGACCCGGTCTACCAGTTGAGCGAGACCATCGAAAAGCGTTATCGCGAGGCGTGCAAGGCGTTCCAGGCCGAGTACGGCATCAGCGAGGAGCGCTTGCACGTGGCCGAAGGGCCGGCGGATGTGCTGATCCCGCATACCGAGCAGAAGCTCGATGCGGTGCTGACGGTGATCGGTACGGTGTGCCGCACGGGGATTTCCGGGGCGTTGATCGGCAATACCTCGGAGGTGGTGCTGGATGCGCTGGTGGGGGATGTGCTGGTGCTCAAGAGCGAACACGCCATTGACCACCTGGCGGAACTGGCCCGCGGCTGAATCCAGCCTGTCGGGGCCCTGTCGCCGACAAGCCAGCTTCCGCACTGACCTCACGTCATTCGCAGCTCACCGCCTCATCGCGGATAAATCCGCTCCTACAGCTGGCGCCGTACCTGTAGGAGCGGCTTCAGCCGCGAACACCGGCATAGCCGGTGCCAGCCACCGCGTTGCCTGTATCGCGGATAAATCCGCTCCTACAGCGAACACCGGCACAGCCGGTGCCAGCCACCGCGTCGCATGCTTCGCGGATAAATTGACGCGGTACCTGTGGGCGCTGGCCGGCGATGGGCTGCAAAGCAGCCCAGTGGCTAGCCCAACGCCTCCCGCACCTTCGGGTCAAGCCCCTCCCCCGGGTGGGCCGCACTCCATTCCGCCAATTGCCGGCGCATCGCCGGCGTCCAGAAGCTCTGCAGATGGTTGCGTACCCCTTGCACCGCCAGCGTGTGGTCCGGCTCGCTGTCGAAGTAGTGGGCAATCTGGTTGGCCATCTTGACCAGGCTGTCGGTACTCATCGGCGCACCTCGGCCTTCTCCGCGCTACGGCGCTCCTGCAGCAAGCGCTGCTGTTCCTCACTGAAATCCTGGTAACGCTTCTGCCACTGCGAAGGCTGGAACACTTTCACCACTTCCACCGCCGTCACCTTGTACTCAGGGCAGTTGGTGGCCCAGTCGGAGTTGTCGGTGGTGATCACGTTGGCCCCCGATTCGGGGAAGTGGAACGTGGTGTACACCACCCCCGGCGCCACCCGCGTACTGACCTTGGCACGCAGCACGGTCTGCCCGGCACGGCTGCCGATGCCGACCCAGTCACCGTCATGGATACCCCGGCTTTCGGCGTCGGTCGGGTGGATTTCCAGGCGGTCGGCGTCATGCCAGGCGACGTTGGCGGTGCGTCGGGTCTGGGCGCCGACGTTGTACTGGCTGAGGATGCGCCCGGTGGTCAGCAACAGCGGGTAGCGGTTGTTGACCTTCTCGTCGGTGGCGACGTAGCCGGTGAGCATGAAGCGGCCCTTGCCGCGCACGAACTGGTCGATGTGCATGGTCGGCGTGCCGTCAGGCGCGGCGTCGTTGCACGGCCACTGCAGGCTGCCGTGGCGGTCGATCTCGGCATAGCTGACGCGGTGGAAGGTCGGCGTCAGGCGGGCGATCTCGTCCATGATCTCGGACGGGTGACGGTAGTGCATCGGGTAGCCCAGGGCATTGGCCAGGGCCACGGTCGCCTCCCAGTCGGCCTTGCCGGCCAGCGGCTCCATGACCTTGCGCACGCGCGATATGCGCCGCTCGGCGTTGGTGAAGGTGCCGTCCTTTTCCAGGAACGAGCTGCCCGGCAGGAACACATGGGCAAACTTGGCGGTTTCGTTGAGGAAGATGTCCTGCACTACCACGCACTCCATGGCCAGCAAGGCCGCAGTGACGTGCTGGGTGTTGGGGTCGCTCTGGGCAATGTCCTCGCCCTGGCAGTACAGCGCCTTGAAACTGCCGTCCAGCGCCGCTTCGAACATGTTGGGAATACGTAGGCCCGGGTCAGGCTGCAGGGTCACACCCCAGGCACGCTCGAACTCGGCGCGTACGCCCTCGTTGGAAATGTGCCGGTAGCCGGGCAGTTCGTGCGGGAACGAGCCCATGTCGCAGGAGCCCTGCACGTTGTTCTGCCCGCGCAGCGGGTTCACCCCTACCCCTTCTCGGCCGATGTTGCCGGTGGCCATGGCCAGGTTGGCGATGCCCATCACTGCGGTACTGCCCTGGCTGTGCTCGGTCACGCCCAGGCCGTAGTAGATGGCTGCGTTGCCGCCAGTGGCGTAGAGCCGGGCGGCAGCGCGGATCTGTTCGGCCGGCACGCCACAGACCGGGCCGAGCACTTCGGGGGCGTTGTCCGCCAGGCTGACAAAGTCGCGCCAGCGGGTGAATTCCTCGGTCTCGCAGCGCGCGTCGATGAAGTCCTGCGCCAGCAGGCCTTCCGTGACGATCACGTGGGCCAGGGCATTGAGCATGGCCACGTTGGTGCCCGGGCGCAGCTGCAGGTGCAGCTCGGCGCGGGCATGCGGCGAATCGACCAGGTCGATGCGGCGTGGGTCGATCACGATCAGCCGCGCGCCCTGGCGCAGGCGGCGCTTGAGCTGCGAACCGAACACCGGGTGCGCGTCGGTGGGGTTGGCACCGATCACCAGCACCACATCGGCCTGCATCACCGAATCGAAGCTTTGCGTACCGGCAGACTCACCCAGGGTTTGCTTGAGGCCATAGCCGGTGGGCGAATGGCACACCCGCGCACAGGTGTCGACGTTGTTGTTGCCGAACGCGGTGCGCACCAGTTTCTGTACCAGGTAGGCTTCTTCGTTGGTGCAACGGCTGGAGGTGATGCCGCCAATCGAGTCGCGCCCGTACTTGAGCTGGATGCGGCGGAACTCGCTGGCTGCATAGTTGACCGCCTCGTCCCAGCTGACTTCCTGCCAAGGGTCTTGCAGGCGCTTGCGGATCATCGGCTTGGTGATGCGGTCCGGGTGGGTGGCGTAGCCCCAGGCGAAACGGCCCTTGACGCAGGCATGGCCGTGGTTGGCGCCGCCGTTCTTGTCCGGCACCATGCGCACCAGTTGGTCGCCTTTCATTTCGGCGCGGAACGAGCAGCCGACGCCGCAGTAGGCGCAGGTGGTGATCACCGCGCGCTCGGGCTGGCCCAGCTGCACCAGGCTCTTTTCAGTCAGGGTCGCGGTCGGGCAGGCCTGCACACAGGCACCGCACGACACGCATTCGGAGGCGAGGAAGTTGTCCCCGCCGGCCGCCGCTACCCGCGATTCGAAGCCGCGGCCGGTGATGGTCAGGGCGAATGTACCCTGGATGTCCTCGCAGGCGCGCACGCAGCGGCTGCAGACAATGCACTTGCTTGGCTCGTAATCGAAATACGGGTTGGACACATCTTTCTTTTCGGCCAGGTGGTTGGCCCCGTCGTAGCCATAGCGCACCTCGCGCAGGCCAACCTGGCCGGCCACGGTCTGCAGCTCGCAGTTGCCGTTGGCGGAACAGGTCAGGCAGTCCAGCGGGTGGTCGGAGATGTACAGCTCCATGACGTTGCGGCGCAGCCCGGCCAGGCGTGGGGTTTCGGTGCGCACCACCATGCCTTCGCTGACCGGCGTGGTACAGGATGCCGGGTAGCCGCGCATGCCTTCGATTTCCACCATGCACATGCGGCACGAGCCAAAGGCTTCGAGGCTGTCGGTGGCGCACAGTTTGGGGATGCTGGTGCCAAGCATGGCGGCGGCACGCATTACCGAGGTACCGGCGGGCACGGTGACGGACCGGCCATCGATGCTCAGGCTGACCTGCACCTCGCTGTCACGCGCCGGGGTGCCGAGGTCGCTGCTTTTATCAGAAGCGGGGTCGAAAAAATTGATCACTGCGCGGCCTCCGTGTGGGTCAGCCCGAAATCGGCGGGGAAGTACTTCAGGGCGCTGGCCACCGGGTAGGCGGTCATGCCGCCCATGGCGCACAGCGAGCCGTACTGCATGGTGTCGCACAGGTCGCGCAGCAACAGGGCCTGGTCATGGCGCTCGGTCAGGTCGCTGGTGGCGATCAGCCGGTCGACCACTTCCATGCCACGGGTCGAGCCGATGCGGCACGGGGTGCACTTGCCGCAGGATTCCTCGGCGCAGAATTGCAGGGCGAAGCGCGCCATGCTGGCCATGTTCAGGGTGTCGTCGGCCACCACCACACCGCCATGGCCAAGCATCGCGCCCATGGCCGCGAAGGCTTCATAGTCCAGCGGCGTATCGAAATGGCTGGGCGGCACCCAGGCGCCGAGCGGCCCACCCACTTGGGCCGCCTTCAGCGGCCGGCCACTGGCCGTGCCGCCGCCGTAGCCTTCCACCAGCTCGCGCAGAGTCAGGCCGAAGGCTCGCTCGACCAGGCCACCGTGGCGAATGTTGCCGGCCAGCTGGAACGGCATGGTGCCCAGCGAGCGGCCCATGCCGAAGTCACGATAGAACGCCGCGCCCTTGGCCAGGATCACCGGCACCGAAGCCAGGGTCAGTACGTTGTGCACCAGCGTCGGCAAGCCGAACAGGCCTTGCAGCGCAGGCAGCGGTGGCTTGGCACGGACAATGCCGCGCTTGCCTTCGATGGATTCGAGCAGTGCGGTTTCTTCACCGCAGATGTAGGCACCGGCGCCAACCCGCACTTCCAGGTCGAAGGCCTGGCCGCTGCCGGCCACGTCGCTGCCGAGGTAGCCGGCATCCCGGGCGATGGCGAAGGCCTGGTCGAGCACGCGGATGGCGTCGGGGTATTCCGAGCGCACGTAGATGTAGCCCTTGTCGGCACCTACGGCGAGGCCGGCGATGATCATCCCTTCGATCAGCAGGAACGGGTCGCCTTCCATCAGCATGCGGTCGGCGAAGGTCCCCGAGTCGCCTTCGTCGGCGTTGCACACCACGTACTTCTGCCCGGCCCCGGCGTCACGCACGGTGCGCCACTTGATGCCGGCCGGGAAGGCCGCGCCACCACGGCCACGCAAGCCGGAATCGAGCACGGCGGCGACCACATCGGCACCGCCCAGCGCCACAGCGGCTTCAAGGCCGGCGAAACCGCCATGGGCACGGTAATCGTCCAGCGACAGTGGCCGGGTGATGCCGGCGCGGGCGAACAACAGGCGCTGCTGGGTCTGGAGATACGGAATTTGTTCGACCGACCCCAGCGCCAGCGCGTGGCCAGCGGGTTCACCGGCCAAGGCATCGAGCAAGGCCGGTACGTCTTCTGCGGTGAGCGGGCCAAAACCCAGGCGCCCTTGCGCGCTGTCGCACTCCAGCAGCGGCTCCAGCCAATAGAGCCCACGTGAGCTGGTGCGCTGGATATCCACCGCCAGCTGGCGGCGTTCGGCCTCGCGCTGCAAGGCATCGGCGACCTGGTCGGCACCCACCGCACGGGCTACCGAATCGCAGGGGATGTACAGCTTCAGCATGCGGCGTCCTCCCGGCAGGCACCGACCAACGCCCGCAGGCGTTCGGGGGTGAGGCGCGCATGTACTTGGCCATCCAGCTCCAGGGCTGGCGAGCAGGCGCAGGCCCCCAGGCAATAGACCGGGCGCAGGCTGATGGCGCCGTCGGCACTGGTGCCATGGTCGTCCAGCGCCAGCTGCTCGCGCAGCTGCGCGGCCAGCGCCTCGGCGCCTCGGCTCTGGCACGACTCGGCGCGGCACAGGCGCAGGGTATGGCGTGCCGGCGGCGTAGTACGGAAATCGTGGTAGAAGCTGATCACCCCGCGGACCTCGGCCAGGCTGAGGTTCAGGGCATGAGCAATTTCGTCGACAGCGGCATCGGGGACGTAGCCGATGGCGTGCTGGATGGCATGCAGGATCGGCAACAGGGCGCCGGGGGTATCCTTGTCGCGCGCCAGGATGTCGTGGATCACGGGCAGGTGGAGCAAATCATCAGGCATACAGCGGACCTCGGCATCACGGACCCGCCTGAATGGTTGTATGGGCAGGTGTCCGGCGTGTTCTGCTGCGGCGCGCCGGCCACGTCACGGTTGCGTGGTGCCAGCGGCCTCCTTGCCTGCGGCCGTACGTCTGCGCGTACTGGTCCGAGGCATCCTGCAAGCATGGCACTTGTGGCGCCGGAGGGTTGCGTGCGAACGACCAGGCGCATCCTGAAACCGACGCGGGGTTGGTACTGCTGTTTCGGGCTGTGCTGGCGGTTTTGTTGGCGCGGCCTGGTGTCGCGATGGGGCTGCGGAGCTGCTCCGGGGCAACTGCAACACGACAGATAGTGCTGGGGCCGCTTCGCGCCCCGTTCGCGACACAAGGCCGCTCCTACACGACCTGCCTGCTGATCAGTGCTTCCCTTGTGCCGCCTCGGCCGCCTCGATCAGCTTGTCGAACTTGCGGTTCGGCTGGGCGAAGCGTTCATCGCTCTTGGCCCGCGCCTTGATGTTCTGTTCCGAGCTGGCCTGGTCGGCGATGGTTACCACCGTCCAGCCCCGGTCTCTGGCCACCCAGTACACCAGTTCACCGTCGGCAGAAAACGCCTCGAGCCGGCCGCCGCTGTTGGGCACCGGCTTGGCCTGCCGGGTCATCGGCAACAATTGCTGCAGCCGCGCCTCGTCGGTGCTGGCCAGGCGCAGCTCCACCTGACGAAGCTGGTCGGTCTCGTTGAAGGAGGCCTTTACCTGCGTGATGGGAATACCGCCAAGGTTGAAATCGCCCTTCGGGTTACGCCCCTGAACGAACTCGGTGGGTACCTGATAGTGATAGCCCGTCAACTGCTCGACCTCGCCGAACTGCTGTTGCAGGATGGCCATGGCCTGGGGCTTGGGCATGCCCAGGGTGAACTGGCCGACTTCCAGTGCCGACCAGGCTTGCAGAGGGAACAGCGCGCAGGCGAATAACAGCGGCAGGGTCCGTTTCATTGGCAAATCTTCCTTGAAATGAGCCCTGCAAGCTAAACCCTGTGCGCTGATCAAACAATACTGGCAGGGTGCCAAACCGCCCTGCCCCGGCGTCAGGCCACTGCCTTCGGCAGGCGTTCACAGATACCGCTGGAGCAGCGCTGCGGACTGTGTCTGGTTGCCACGCAGCGCAGCCCATGCCAGCGCAGCGCCCCAGACCACGGACACGCCGTAATTGAGTCGCTGATACAAGCCAAACCCGTGCCCGTCTGCCATGGCTTTGCCCATCATCGCCACGGTGGCGATTGCCAGGGCCAGACAAAGCGCAGAGAAGCCTGCGAACACCGACGAGCAGAGCAATCGCTTGCCCAGCCAACACCACAGTGCGCTCGCCAGCGTCAACGACAGGAACATGACCAGGCCTGCCGCATTGTGGATGTGCTGGGAAATGGAAGGCTGTGCCGGTACGCAGCCCTCGTCACAGGCGAACAGGCCCGTGGCGAAACTGGCCAGGCCGTGAAGCAATATCAACGCAGCGCTGAACAGGGCCAGGCGCGAACCGGCGAAACGGCGCGCCACACCCAACGCGAAAAGCGCGAACAGCAGCCCCAGAGGGAAATTGTTCACCCACGCGGAATACGCATGAGTCGGGGCGCCCATCGCCCCTAACTGGCTCATCGCCTGATCGAGGTGGCTGTAGCCCGGATAGCCAAGCGAGGTCAGTGATACGCCAAGCAGGAGCCAGATTGGAATCAATAACCCTGAGCCCAGCAAGGCCCGGTCGGTGTTGTTCATGGTAATGCATTCCTTTGCCAGTGATCGATTTCGTCTCGTACGAAACCGCTTCATATCAGGGGACACGTCGGCCATTACGTTGCCATTCTTGCAGCGTGCCGAGGGTGATTCACGGCATGTGGTTTGCCGTACTCGCCGCCTTGGGGCTTGTTGCCAGGCGCCGCAATTCGCCCACCTCGGCAAACCACTCATGGCCGTGGAGCGTGCCGAATGCTTCAGGGGTACCGTAGCCCCAGGCAACCGCGCCAAATGCGATACCCGCTGTCGCTGCGGCTTCACCATCGGTAGGTTGGTCGCCTATATAGATGACCTGTTCTGGCGCCACGGCGAACTTGCGCATGACCCGACGCAAGCGCGATGCCTTGCCGAAAATGGAAGCCCCGCACTCGAAGGCGCGGATATGGCGACAGCTGGGGCCCAGCACTTGCGTGACATTGTCCCTGGAGTTGGAAGATACCACTGCCAGGATCAGCCCCTGCTCATCAAGATGGCTCAACGTATCGGCGATGTCCTGGAACAGCGCGATCGAGCCGCGATGTTTCTTCATCAGGCCAATGAAGGTACGCGCCACCAGCGGTAGCTTCCAGCGCGGCATGCCGATATGCGACATGATCTCCCGGGCCCCGAGTTTGCGTAATGCATCCAGTTCTTCCGGATGAATGCGGTTGAAGGCATGCTTGTCGGCAACCTGGTTGAACACCGCAACGAAGAATGGAAAGGAATCCGCGAGCGTGCCGTCAAAGTCGAAGATGGCAAGTCGGTATGTCATGAGAGGTTCCTTCCTGGCGTGCTGGCAGCCTTCCTGACAGCCGCATGATCCTGCGCTTGATGCCCAAGCGCGTTGGTAAGCGTGACCAGCCTTGAGTGCTCTCGACTCAGCTGAACACCCAGAGCACCCGGGTGGGCTTGTCGGTCAGGTTGGCGTAACGAAAACTGGCATGCGGTTGCAGCTGAAAGCTGTCACTGGCGCGCAGCGTTACCGGCTCGCCGCCATCCAGCCAGACGGTCAGTTCGCCTTCGAGCACGAAGCAGCCCTGTTCCGAGCTGTCGTTCAGGTACGCCTCGCCGCTGCTGGCGCCCGGCTCCAGGTGGCTGTCGAGCATGGAGAACGCCCCCGATATGGTGGGCGATGCCAGCACATCGGTGATGCCGCCGGCCAGGTGTAGCGTACGGCGCTCGTGTGGCCGGGTGACCCAGTCGAGTTCGCGCGGTTTGTCCAGCTTGTAGAAATAGGCGGTGGAGACACCGAGTTCTTCGCTGATGGCCGTGAGGTCGGCCACGGTTGGCCGCGAGACGCCGCGCTCGACCTGGGAAAGAAAACCCACCGAACGGCCGATGCGCTGGGCCAGTTCACCCAGGGTCAGGCCCTTGAACTTGCGCAGGTCGCGAATCAGGACGGCCAGGCTTTCGATCTCTTCGTGCACTTTCATGTTGAATCGCGACTATCGGGCAGGGAAATTGATGCCCTGAAAAGTACAGGATTCATTGCACAAAGCAAGGTGTCACGTGGGCAGATCGGGGCCGCCTTGCGGCCCCGGATGACGCTGGCAGGCGCTTAACGAACAGCCTCGTACGTCAGGTCCAGGCACTTGCGGGCCTTTTCCACCAGTTCGTCGATTTCCGCGATGCTGATCACCAGCGGAGGCGCGATGATCATGGTATCGCCGACGGCACGCATGATCAGGCCATTGTCGAAGCAGTGCTGGCGGCAGATCATGCCGACCCCTTTGCCCTGGTAACGGGCGCGGGTGGCCTTGTCCTGCACCAGCTCGATCGCACCGAGCATGCCCAGGCCGCGCACCTCGCCCACCAGCGGGTGGTCGGCCAGCTCGCGCAAGCGCTGCTGCAGGTACGGCGCGGTCTGCTTGCGCACCTGCTCGATGATCTGTTCATCGCGCAGGATGCGCAGGTTCTCCAGGGCCACCGCGGCTGCCACCGGGTGGCCGGAATAGGTGAAGCCGTGGTTGAAGTCGCCGCCTTCGCTGATCACCTTGGCCACTTCATCACGCACGATCACCCCGCCCATGGGGATGTAGCCGGAGGTGAGGCCCTTGGCGATGGTCATCAGGTCGGGCTTAAGGCCGTAATAGTCGCTGCCGAACCACTCACCGGTACGGCCGAAGCCGCAGATCACCTCGTCGGCGACGAACAGGATGTCATAGCGGGCCAGGATCTCCTTGACCTTCGGCCAGTAGGTCTGCGGCGGAATGATCACGCCACCGGCGCCCTGGATCGGTTCGGCGATGAAGGCTGCGACGTGGTCCACGCCCACCTCGAGGATCTTCTTCTCCAACTGCTCGGCCGCCCACACGCCAAACTCGGCCTCGGTCATGTCGCCGCCTTCGCCATACCAGTACGGCTGCGGGATGTGCACGATATCCGGGATCAGCCCACCCTGCTGGTGCATGCCGCTCATGCCCCCCAGGCCTGCGCCGGCCACGGTGGAGCCGTGGTAGCCGTTGATGCGGCCGATGATCACCTTCTTCTGCTTCTGGCCCTTGATCGCCCAGTAATGACGGACCATGCGCAGCACGGTGTCGTTGCCTTCAGAGCCAGAGCCGGTGAAGAAAACGTGGTTCATGCCTGGCGGGGCGACATCGGCGATGGCCTTGGCCAGTTCCAGCGCCGGCGGGTGCGCGGTCTGGAAGAACAGGTTGTAATACGGCAACTGCTTCATCTGCCGGCTGGCGACTTCGGCCAGCTCATCACGGCCATAGCCGACCGCCACGCACCACAGGCCGGCCATGCCATCGAGTATCTGGTTGCCTTCGCTGTCCCAGAGGTACACGCCCTTGGCCGAAGTGATGATGCGCGGGCCTTTCTCGGCCAGTTGCTTCACATCGCTGAAAGGCGCCAGGTGATGGTCGCGGCTCATCGCCTGCCAGGCCAGGGTTTGGGGATTCTGTTCACTCATTGCTTTCACTCCATCTGCTTGCGCAGCCGGGCCGCGCCGTATTTTTGTAAGTTGCGAACGGTGGTGTTCAGGCGGACAGCATCAGCTTCTGACGCAGTACCGAACGTTGCCGGCAGGCCTTGCCGAAGGTCTGGAAGATGGTCAGGTAGTGCGGGTTGTCCATGACCTGGAACTCCGGGTGCCATTGCACGGCCAGGGCAAACCCCTTGCTGTGCTCCACCGATATCGCTTCGACCAGGCCATCGGGTGCCAGCGCTTCCACCCGCAGCCCGGGAGCCAGCACATCGATGCCCTGGCCGTGGATGGAATTGACCTCGATGAGCGCCGGCAACCCCATGCGCTCGAGCATGCCGCCGGGTTCGACATGCAGCGCGTGGCGCGGGCCATATTGCTGCTCGATGGGCTCGCCCTTGCCTTCGCGGTGGTCCATGAACAGCCCGGTCTCGTGGACGTTCTGGTGCAGGCTGCCGCCCAGCGCCACGTTCATTTCCTGGAAGCCACGGCAGATGCCGAGCACCGGCACCCCGGCGGCAATGGCCGCACGCATCAGCGGCAAGGTGGTGGCATCCCGCAGCGGATCATGGTGAGTGCCGGCAGCACTGGCCGGGCCGTGATAGTGGAACGGTTCGATGTTGGACGGCGAACCAGTGAAAATCAGCCCATCCACCACGTCGAGGATATCGGCGCTGTCCATCAGCTCGGCGAGGCTGGGAATCACGATCGGCAACCCGCACGCCGCCTGGGCCGCCGCGCGTGCGTACTTCTCGCTGATGGTCTGGGTGGCATGCTGCTCGATCACGCGGGTGCATGCAGTAATGCCGATCACGGGCACACGTGGCATATCTTCCTCCGGCAAATCCATGTTGCGCGTTGTATTGCAACGCTAGAAAGAGAAGGCTCGGGGAGCCCAGGTCGCTACAGGAACCAGCGGTATTCGCGGGCATCGATGTGGCGCATGAAGTCCTGTTGCTCCTGGTACTTGTTTTCGCAATAGACCATCACGAACTCACTGCCCAGGCCTTGGTTGACCACCGGGTGGTGGCGCATGGCGGCCAGCGCACTGAACGCCTCCTTGGGGAAATCGATGCCGCTCTGGCGGTTGTCGTTCAGCGGAGCGATGGGCTCAAGGCCCCGGTCCAGGCCATGCTCCATGCCGGTCAGAATGGCCGCCAGCACCAGGTACGGGTTGGCGTCGGCGCCGGCCAGGCGGTGTTCGATGCGCAGGTTGCGCGGGTCGGACTCGGGGATGCGAATGCACGCATCGCGATCTTCGAAACCCCAGCTGGCCTTGCTCGCCGCATTGACCATCGCGCCGTAGCGGCGGTAGGCATTGTGGTTGGGGGCGAAGATCGGCATGCAGTGCGGCAGCAGCTCCAGGCAGCCTGCCACGGCGTGGCGCAGCTTGCGCTGCTCGGCGCCCGCCAGGATGTTGTTGCCGGCGCCGTCGTACAGGCTGACGTGCACATGCATGCCGCTGCCCGGCGCGTCCAGGTACGGCTTGCTCATGAAGCTGGCCCGATAGCCATGTTTCATCGCCACACCACGGGTGCTGCGGCAGAACAGTGCCGACCAGTCGGCGGCGCTCAGGGCATCGTCGCTGTGGGAGAAGTTGATCTCGAACTGGCCCGGGCCCAGCTCGGCAGTGATCACGTTGGCTGGCACGCCTTGCTCGTTGGCAACGTCGACCATCTCGTGCAGCACCGAGGCAAAGCGCGACAGCCGCTCGATGTGCATGTTCGGCTGGTCGTCCGGGTCGCCGCTTGCCGTGTCGCGCGGGTACTGCGGCAGGCCGTTGGCCAGCTGGCGGTCGAACAGGTAGAACTCCAGCTCGAAGGCCACCACCGGATGGATGCCACGCCTGGCCAGGCGCTGTAGCACACGGGCCAGCACCTCACGGGGCTCGAATTCGATCGGCTTGGCGGTGCCATCGGAGGTGATCAGCATCTGGCCGATCACTTGCTGCTCCCAACGCACCGGCTTCAGGGTACCCGGCACCAGGCGCCGGACGGCATCCGGGTCGCCATCGGCGAAGCAGTAGTCACCGATCGGGTACAGGCCACCCTGGGTGCCCAGCAACACGCAGTTCTGCGGCAGTTTCAACGGCGTGCCGGCGGCCACCTTCTCCAGCATGTCCATGGGGTAGCGCTTGCCGTAGAAGTGCCCGGGGATATCCAGCGCAATCAGGTCGACATAACGTATTTCTGGGTACTTGGCGCGGAACGCGCGCACTTCTGTCAGCAGATCCGGAAAGATGACACTCATCTTCTTGTCCTTGTGAGGTGAACGAATTCAGTTGAAGACCCAGAGCACACGGGTGGTGGTTTCCGTCAGGTTGGCGTAACGGAAATGCGCGTGGGGTTGCAGCTGGAAGCAGTCGTTGGCCTGCAGGGTCACGGCGTCGCCGTCGTCCAGCCACACCGTGAGTTCGCCTTCGAGCACGAAACAGCCCTGCTCGGAACGGTCGGTCAGGTACGGCTCGCCACTGCAGGCACCTGGCTCGAGATGGCTGTCGAGCATGGCAAAGGCACCGGTGATGCTCGGCGAAGCCAATACATCGGTGATGCCCGATTCCAGGTACAACGTGCGCCGTTCGTGAGGGCGCGTGACCCAGCTGATGCCACGGGGCTTGCTCAGGTTGTAGAAGTACGCGGTGGAGACGCCGAGCGCTTCGCTGATAGCGGTGAGGTCGGCCACGCTCGGGCGCGAAACCCCACGCTCGACCTGGGACAGGAAGCCCACCGAGCGGTTGATGCGCGCGGCCAGTTCGCCCAGGGTCAGGTTCTTGAATTTGCGCAGGTCGTGAATAAGGATCGCGAGGGCTTCAACCTCTTCGTGCATCTTCATCGATTCGGACTGCCGTGAAATTTTTAGTGTTATTTTTCATGAAAAAATACAGCAAAAATTTCACGAGTCAAGCCCGCTCGCTTTCATGACGCTGGTGTCGTGCTGGCAAGCCGTCTGGCTCGCTGGCTATGCGGTACTTGCTCATAACATATGGAAATCCGTATATTCGCCTATCCATATGTAACGAGCCCCAGCATGATCAGTCCCCCAGAACTCTTCAAAAGCCTGGCCGACGAAACCCGCGCACGTGCCACCCTGCTGATCGCCAGCCTCGGCGAGCTCTGCGTGTGCGAGCTGATGTGCGCCCTCGGCGACAGCCAGCCGAAAATCAGCCGGCACCTGGCGCAGTTGCGCAGCAGTGGCTTGCTGCTGGACCGCCGCCAAGGCCAATGGGTGTATTACCGCCTCAACCCGGCCCTGCCCGACTGGGCCATCGAGCTGCTGCAGCTGACCCTGAAAGCCAATGCCCAATGGCTGCAAGCCAACACCGAGCGCTTGCAGAACATGGACGGTCGCCCTGTCCGCACCAGCGCCTGCTGCTGAACCACTTCTTTCGAGCCTGCCATGCTAGTCGCACTCAGTGTTTTTCTGTTCACCCTCATCCTGGTCATCTGGCAACCCAAGGGCCTTGGCGTCGGCTGGAGCGCCGCGCTCGGCGCGCTGATCGCGCTGGCGGCCGGCGCGGTGTCGCTGGGCGACATCCCGACCGTGTGGGCGATCGTCTGGAATGCCACCGCCACCTTCATCGCCGTGATCATCATCAGCCTGCTGCTGGATGAGGCCGGTTTCTTCGAGTGGGCGGCGCTGCATGTGGCGCGCTGGGCCAGGGGCAGCGGCTACCGCTTGTTCGCCTTCTGCGTATTGCTGGGCGCTGCGGTATCGGCGCTGTTCGCCAACGATGGCGCGGCACTGATCCTTACTCCTATCGTCATGTCGATGCTGGTGGCCTTGCGTTTCTCGCCGGCAGCCACGCTGGCATTCGTCATGGCGGCAGGGTTCATCGCCGACACCGCCAGCCTGCCGCTGGTGGTGTCCAACCTGGTGAACATCGTGTCCGCCGACTATTTCGGGCTGGGGTTCGCCGAGTACGCCTCGGTGATGGTGCCAGTGAACCTGGCAAGCGTGGCCGCCACCTTGCTGGTGCTGTTCCTGTACTTCCGTCGCGACCTGCCGAAGCACTACGCCGTCGAGGCCTTGCAGGTGCCGCGCGCGGCGATTCGTGACCAGGCGACGTTCGTGGTGGGCTGGTGGACGCTGCTGGTCTTGCTGGTCGGCCTGTTCGCCCTGGAGCCGCTCGGTATCCCGATCAGCGCGGTCGCGGCCGTGTGCGCGGCGTTGCTGTTCGCGGTCGCCGCCCGCGGCCACCGGATCTCCACCCGCCGCGTGCTGCGCGAAGCGCCGTGGCAGGTGGTGATCTTTTCCCTTGGCATGTACCTGGTGGTCTACGGCCTGAAGAACGCTGGCCTGACCGACTTCCTCAGCCATCTGCTCGAACGCTTTGCCGAGCACGGCGTGTGGGGCGCGGCCATCGGCACCGGCCTGCTGTCGGCGCTGCTGTCATCGGTGATGAACAACATGCCCAGCGTGCTGGTCGGCGCCCTGTCTATCCAGGCCAGTGGCGCCGAGGGGCTGGTGCGCGAAGCGATGGTCTACGCCAACGTGATCGGCTGTGACCTGGGGCCGAAGATCACCCCGATCGGCAGCCTCGCCACGCTGTTGTGGTTGCATGTGCTGGAGCGCAAGGGCGTGCGTATCACCTGGGGGTATTACTTCAAGGTCGGCATTTTGCTGACCCTGCCCGTGCTGCTGATCACCCTGTCGGCGCTGGCATTGCGCCTGAGCCTCTGATATCCGCCCCCGCGCGAGGAATTTCCCATGCGAGTTCTGTTCATGTGCACCGCCAACAGTTGCCGCAGCATCCTTTCCGAAGCCCTGTTCAACCATATGGCGCCTGCAGGGTTCGAGGCGATCAGCGCCGGCAGCTTCCCCAAGGGGCAGGTGCTGCCGCGCAGCCTCACTACCCTGCAGCAGCTAGGCATCCCCACCGAGGGCCTCAGCAGCAAGGGCAACGATGCCTTCGCAGGCAACCCGCCGGACATTGTCATCACCGTCTGCGACAAGGCTGCCGGCGAAGCCTGCCCGGTGTACTTCGGCACCGCACTGAAAGCCCATTGGGGGCTGGAGGACCCGTCCGAGGTCCAGGGTGACGAAACGCTGATCGACGCGGCCTTCCGCGCGACCCTGGGGCATATCCGCAAGCGCTGCGAAGCATTCTTCAGCTTGCCGTTTGCCTCGCTGGATCGCGACGGCTTGCAAAAAGAGCTGGATCGCATCGGCGCATTGTGAACTCCGAGGGTGTTAAAAAAAGAGCAACCACGGCTAGGCACGATGCTGGCGAAACGGTGGATGCTAGCGCCCACCGCACTTCCCGGAGACATCCTGCGTTGACTGACCAACCGTACGGCCATGCTTATGCCAAACGGTTCGAGGCCGTGCTTGCCTATATCGACCGCCATCTTGAGGGCGACCTGTCGGTAGCCGCCTTGAGCCGGATCGCCCACTTTTCGGCGTTCCACTTTCATCGGCAGTTTTCGGCGTACATGGGCGTGCCGGTCTCGCGCTATGTGCAACTGATGCGGCTGCGGCGCGCGGCCCATCAGCTGGCCGCCTCGCCTGCCGCTTCGGTACTGGAGGCCGCGTCGGCGGCCGGGTTCGAAAGCCCCGAGGCCTTTGCCAGGGCGTTCCGGCGGGCCTTCGGCATGACGCCGAGCGCGTTCGCCAAGGCCCCGAACTGGTACACCTGGAATGCGGTATTCGATGTTCCCCAGCTATCCAGGAGTATTACCGTGCAGATACGTATCGTGGACTTTGCCGAAACCCGTGTGGCCGCGCTGGAACACCGCGGCGCGCCGACCAGCCTCGGCGACAGCGTCGCGCGGTTTCGCCAGTGGCGCCTGCAGAGTGGCCAGTCACCGGTGGCCAGCAGCCGCACCTTCGGCATTCCGTACGACAACCCGGACACCACCCCGGCGCAGGATTTTCGCTTCGCGATTTGTGGCGAGATAGACGGGGACTTGTTGCCCAATGATTTTGGTGTGCATGAGCTGATCCTACCGGCGGGGCGCTGTGCGGTGGTTCGCCATCGTGGCTCGCCGGACTACATCGGTGAGACGATCTATCCGCTGTATCGGGACTGGTTGCCGTCGAGTAATGAAGAGCTGCGTGACCATCCGTTGTTCTTTCATTACTTGAGCGTGTATCCGGATACCCCGGTGGAGCAGTGGGAGACGGATGTTTACGTTCCGCTGAAATAGGTTGGGGGTCGGGAGTTTAGGGGCCGACCATCACTCGTCCAGACGCATGGCTGGGCAAATTGGTAGACTATGCCTTTCCCCCTAATCCACCCTGCCCCGGGCTACCGGGTGGGGTAGCAGATGTGTGCCTTAGATGCTCCTAGAATCAGCAGTGACTCAACGACCGGAACCGTCACGTCGGTTTTCCGTTGCACCCATGATGGATTGGGGTAATTTTCCTCTAAGGTCATGATTTATATGGCTTTGAGAGTAATACATTTCACTCTGTACCAATTTTGTACCATCACCCACGCCCCGCCCCTTGAACCTCCCATAACAGATGCTACTTGTCAGTATCAGTCGACACCTTCTAAGCTGATTACCTTCCTACCGACATGATGTCAATAAGAAGGAGCGCTTCGAGTGCCCATAATTTTCGATCCCGTGATTATGAAACATCCGCCATTCGACATCACGAATATTGGCGATGAACATCCATTGATTGCCCAATTGCTTGCAACAGCAGCCAATCAATTGACAGAGCTCCCCGATTTTAAGTTTGACGACAAAATCGCCATTATATCCGACTTCGGTGGAGAGCACAAAGGTGCGAAATTCTTAACCTACTCTTTCTTGATAATATCATATACCAAAATCGTGCCTTTTATTGAGGCCGTTAGCGAATTACGCAAAAAGCACAAAATTCTAGAGCCTTATAGTGAATTTGCATATAAAGACCTAAACTACGGACCTCGAAAAAGAGCTCTACCTGAATTTTTAAAAATCGCAGACAACTCACTACACGGTGCGCTCGTAACACTAGTGATTGACAAAAAAATAGATACCCTCTTCGGTGAAAATAAAAAAGCAGCTTATTCGCGCATACAAGCTGCTTTTATTGACGCAGGCTTAAGAGAATGGAAATTCGAGCCCGCCGAAAAGGCGCTTCGCATTACCCACGCAATATCTTTTTTTGCATCGCTTGTCACGCACAACAATCAAAAAATTCTTTGGTACTGCGATAGCGATGCAGTGAACGAGAACAGAAACTTCTTCAACGACACAAAAAATATACTAAATAGGACTCTGGGGCTTTACTTAACACACACCTTTGAAATATTTGGATTCGGAAAATCATTTACAGAGAAGTCACATCTTGATGACTTATTAAGCATCGCTGACCTCTCAGCGGGAGTTATTCAAGACGTTATGACCGGACATCATTCTGAAAATGATGAAATACAAGAAAAGAAAATCCCCTTGATAGAATGGTTAACCAATCGCAGCAAGTTCCTGACAAAAATCACTATTCAGATACTAAGACTGCCAAATGGAAAGCTAAGCAGCCAGGTCATCTCGTTCGGTAAACCTGCGCCGGCATCCGAATAGCCGACGGACAACAAATTAAACGCATTCAAACCTCTCGAAGCTACCGACATTCTCACTCCGCAGATCACAAACAGGCACACACCTTCGTAACCCTATACGGCAAGAGCTCCGGCGACGACAAGGACTGACAACTGCAGATCAGCAACAAGCCATTCTGACAATAGTCAAATCGAAGAAATCGCTTAGCCCTTGGGCCACGTGCGAATCAGCGGCAGAGCGTTAATTTTGCAGCTCCGAGCGACCTGCTGGCCTGGTTGTCACTGACAGAGCTCAGCATCCGGGGTCATCCCTCAGATCATCCAGCGGCTTGAAGTGGCATCGCCCTCACATCAGTGCTCGCATTACTTGCTTTTGAAATGTACCATTCATCAGCCTACTCCTCGGCAGTAGGCTCCCTTACCGTAAAGAGAAGTTTTATGAGCACCGAAAGCAATATTTATAAGCTACTCCAAAATACTAGCGACATTAGCAACCTACATGAAATTGAAACAAAAAATATCGAAGACTCCACATACTTTGATTATAGCTTTAACTTTTCCGGAATGAAATTCTTAGGAAGCCAAATTAGCAACCCCCTTTTCACCCTAAACAAAATGACCGTATTATTTAGATACGACCTCAAGAAAGAAACTACACGCGCAGCGATTTTGGAGACTCTAAACACGTACAACGCAGAACGCCCACTAATGAATGCAACCCTAGCAAATTATCAAGGGAAAAAAGTTACGATAGCATTCTCCTCAGATTTTATTTGTGACGACAAAGCAATCAACGAACGTCAAATAGTACCTCTCATCAACATTATGGCACCAAGCCCAATTGACTTTGTAAATTACTTAGAAAAAAAGAAGATAGCGATTGTCCGCAAGTGAGGATGCGAAATGAGCATACGTAGCATTTTATTCATTTTCGCATCATCTGTAGTCTATTCCTTTTTCTTCTGGGTATTTAAAGAGCTTTCACCCAAGCATGACTGGATTTATGCAGTCGGAGTGCCATTTCTGATTGCGCTGACTGCAATCTCTGGAAACCTTAAAGACAAAATCTCGGAAAAAGACCCAAGCAGCAAACTCTTCAAAGCCAAGGCAGAAATAGAAGAAAGCAAGACCAAAATTACCGACCTAGAAAACAGACACAAAACCGAGATATCAAAGCTTAAAGACAACCTGGCTTTAAAAGACAGTTTAATTCACAACATAAAGAGCGGCATAAACAATAACTTGATCGAGCACGGCGAAACCGCCGAGTTCTTTGCTTATGCAAAAAAACTGGCATCCGAAATAAACTCCGACATTGAGGCCAACACACTAGCACCAGAGCTAACACCGAAAACGAAAAAGTACTTCGACATGGCGGCCACCCAGCCAACTCGAAAGTAACATAGCAGACCAAACTAAATTCATATGACCGAGGACGACTTAGCCATCATCCTCGGTCAATACCCTCAAAATTAGAACCTCTTCAATTAGTGATTTCACGTAAGAAAGCTTGACAGGCCAGCAGCGCGATCAGCCCCCGGTCACCTTCATCGGTGATGGCGACAATTCGTTGAGCATGCGCTGGGTCAAGTTGGGCTCGAACGACTCCATGTACCAGGCCTCTGGTGCCGGGGTTTCTCGCACCCCACTATCACAACCCTGGGCGACAAGGGTTCCCGCGTCGACAAGGACTGACAGCCGCAGATCAGCGGTAGCAAGCCTGTCACGCAGGCGAGCCTGAGCTTGTTTAGCATCGTTCATTTCCTTCCAATGCGTTTTAGCTTGGTCCTGCAGCCAGCTCGACACCGTGCGCACCGCCACCGACATCGCGGCTAACAAGGAAGAGAAGATGCTGATGCTCGGCCCAGTGCTCGAGCGGATCAACGATGAGCTGCTTGACCCGCTGATCGACCAAACCTTCATTATCATGCTGCGCCAGTCCATGCCTAGCCAACCGGCGATGACTTGCATCGGCCGGATTGAGCATACGCAGCTCGTTGTTCAGCACCTGCATGACCGGCATGCCGTTCAATTGTGCTGCTGTAGGGACTAGAAAAAGCGTTCAAGGCTCTCGCCAGAGACTGTCCGGAGCGCGGCTACAGCTCGATGCGCAGACCGTCCAGGCCGCAGTCTTCGGCGAACTTCACCAGGATATCGAGGCTGGCCCAGGTCTTCACCGGCTCGCGCTTGGAGCGCACCGGGATCAGCCGCGCTGCAGCGCCGCCAGGCGCGCCGTGGCGGTGTCGAGCACCAGTTGATACAGGCGCTCGAGGCGCGCGCGGTCCAGGGCCTGGACCAGCTCCAGGCCTTCGACCATGCCTTCGGCGCGGGCCTGGGCAATCAGGCAATTGACCGCCGTGTCGGCCACGTCCACCTCGGCCAGGCGTTGGCGCAGCACGCCGTGATAGGCGGCCGGCAGCACCAGGCCCGGCAGAAACTCATCGTTATGCATAACGGTTTTCCTATTTCCCCTGGCTCGCCGGCGAGCCGGCGGCGATTTCGAAATAGTCGCCCGTCTCCGACACGGCCAGCACCAGGCCGGCCAGCACGGTGCCATCGGGCAGCGCAACAGTGGCGCGGCTCAGCAGGGGCTTGAGCAGGTCGACGCCCAGGTGTCGATTGACCAACACCGAGACAGGCGCCGTGGCCGCGTGTCGGCTGACCACCACCTCGATCCGGGGCGCTCGACGGTGCCGCCCAGCTCGCCGGGTTCGCCGTAGGTCAAGGTCAGGTCAGCCGGGCCGCGATAGGCCAGGGTTTCGTTCATGGCGGGTTGCTTCCTATTGTGAGGGGTGGAGTGCGCCGAAATCACTTTAGCGGTTTTGGGTGCCCATTTCTGCGATTTTGGGTGACGCGCGCACAAGAAAGGCCCCCGCCTCTTGCGAAACGGGGGCCTCCATTGAACATATCACTACTTACGCGCAGTCAGCTGCGCGCCCACTCCACCACCGGCACCTCGTACACCAGCAAGGCGCGCTCCGCCAGAATTTCCTCACCGGCGCGCCGGCAGTGCGCCTTCAGCTCATCAATGGTGATCCCATGCAGCTCGGCCACAGCTGGGGCCACGTTCGCCGCCCCGCCGCCATCACGCAGCTTGAGAAACAGCAGCTGATGCAGCGGCAAATCGGCGAAGGGGTTACGTGGGTCGTGTTGCGAGTCAGACATGGGAAAGCTCCTTGCGTGAGTGATGGCCTAGTGTAATCACAACGGGGTACCGAGGTCCTCGCTCTTGCGCGGGTCAGCCAGCTTGACCCCTGGTCAAAAACTTTTTGGCCAAGAAGCATCCGACCGCAGCCAGAAAGGCCCCTGCAGCTACCCTTCCGGCGAGGACTGCAGCAGCCTTGGGCAAGGTAGATAGAGCAGCTAGAAGACCTACAAAAATCAGCGCACCCACTACACAGGCCAGGATATACCGACGGATGAGAGCACCTGCCAAAAGGCAGAGGAGAATCGCTATAGGGTCCAGTAGAGAAGCTACGAATGTGGCGATGAATACAATCATGATGCAGTTGCTCCAGGCGTGCCGCTGGCAATGGTGAGGTTTTTTTACGCCGTTCCGGATAACGGTTCAATCGCTGACTCCAAGTCCTTACGTTGAACGGGAGATAGTATTTAGAACAAACCGCCCAACGATGCCGGCTCCCAGCTCATGATCACCAGCTCACCCGTCACTTCCGCCTTTGCCTGACGCTGGTTCGTATTGCTGTAGCGGATATCCAGACACTCGAAGTGGAAGCCCTCGAATGCGCGCCGAATGTCCGGGTGGTCGTTGATGCTAACCATCACTTTGCCCTTGCACCGACGCATGAAATCGGCCATGCGCTCATACTCCGCTAAGGGGAAGTCCACGCCGTAGCCGGCGGTCTGCCAATACGGTGGGTCCATGTAGAAGAACGTGTGCGCTCGATCGTAGCGCTCGGCGCAGGCAAGCCAGGACAGGTTCTCGACGTATGTGCCAGCGAGTCGCTGCCAGGCGGCGGATAGATTCTCTTCGATGCGCAACAAATTGATGGCCGGACCTGTCGTCGCGGTACCGAACGTCTGTCCAGTCACCTTGCCACCGAATGCGTGTTGCTGCAGGTAAAAAAACCGGGCCGCACGTTGGATGTCTGTCAGCGTTTCGGGACGGGTCATTTTCTGCCACTCGAAGATCTGGCGGGAACTGAGGGCCCACTTAAATTGGCGCACGAACTCCTCCAAGTGGTTCTGCACAACGCGGTAAAGGGTGACCAGCTCACCGTTGAGGTCGTTCAGCACCTCCACCGGGGCTGGCTGGGGACGCATGAAGTACAACGCCGCTCCGCCGGCGAACACTTCGACATAGCATTCATGAGGGGGAAAGAGAGGGATCAAGCGGTCGGCCAGGCGGCGTTTGCCACCCATCCAGGGGATGATTGGAGAAGTCATAGGTATGCAAGTCTTTACTGTATGGATAAACAGGTGTTAGGCTCGCCGCGCTTTGTGCACAAGGCAGAGGCCACGGCTGGACTTGCAGGAAGGGTCTGCGGGTTCGGCGGGCCGGGCTGGATGTTGGCGCATCCACCCGGCTCGCCTCTTTTCACTTGGTGACTTCGCGGACGTAGGCCTGGCAGGCCTGCAGCGCGATCAGTCCCCGGTCGCCTTCGTCGGTGATGGCGACAATTCGTTGAGCATGCGCTCGGTCAAGTTGGGCGCGTACGGCGCCATGTACCACGCCTGCGGCGCTGGTGGTTTCTCGCACCCCACCGTCACAACCCTGGGCGGCAAGGGTTCCCGCGTCGACAAGGACTGACAGCCGCAGATCAGCGGTAGCAAGCCGGTCACGCAGGCGAGCCTGAGCTTGTTGAGCATAGTTCATTTCCTTCCAGTGCATTTTGGTCTGATCCTGCAGGCGAGCCTCCAGGGCTCGGCGTGTCTCCTGCTGCTCTGCCAGTTGGTTGAGTGCAACTGCAGCGGCCTCTTCACGTTCACGGCCGTGCAGGCGGTCCTTTTCAGCCAGCTGTCTGCCGTAGTCGTCGGCCTGTTCGGCGAGCTGCTTCCCATAGTGGTTGGCCTGCCACACCCAGGCTGCCCGGGCACCGAGGGCACACGCGAGTACCAGGGCTGCCACGGCGATCATGCGACCGCCCCAAGTGGTCACTGCAGCACCTCAAGGGCTCGCTTGTAGATGGCCATGCGATCGTCCAGGCCGTTGGTACCGCCATTGATCCGTTTCGTGATGGCCAGCATGTCGCCTTTGTCCGCCAGGTCATTCAAGCCCTCTCGCTGCCAGAACCAGCCTGCCGACAGGGAGGCATAGACCGGCTGCTCGAGCAGGTCAGGCGTGTTGAGCAATCGGCTGTCGCCGAAAAGTGCTTCGCTGCAGGCTTCATAGTTCGCTCGTCCCGTTACCTGAATGAGGCCCCGCCCGCGATACAGCTGACCGTCGCCATCCGCTTCAGGGGTATTGCCCAGGCGTTGCGCTAAGCGGCCGGTGTCGTACTTCGCCAGGTAGGCGTTGCTGCCCAGCTCGCGCACATATTGGAATTGCCCGGACTCATGCCCGATCTGAGCGATGAACGCCGCCAAACGCAGCCGTGTGACGATTGCGTATTTGCCGATGGTCGCATTCAGGCCAGGAACAAAAACGCCGGCTTTGCGGCCGGCGTTCGGGAGGATCTGTTGCAGCTGTTTCTCTGTAATCGGCATCGCCTATCTCCTGTAGTGGTCACGACGGGGACACGTCCACCGTGCGCAGTGATTTGGTCTGTTTGGTCTTCTTACCTTTGGCTTTTGCCTTCCCCTTCTTTCCGCCATTGCACTCAACTGTGGTCGACCAGCCGGACGCCGTGAACACCTGTTCGACGCTGTCGATCAGGTATTCGCCATCGAGTCCGACCTTGAAGCCTTGGGCGCTGATCATTCGCTCGGCGAACAGATCGGTACGCCCTGGCATCTCCAGCCGCACACCCGCAGTGCTGCGGTTGAAGGCTGCCAACCGGGCCTTGGCGGCTTGTTCGGCCGCAGACTTGTTCGGGTAGATATGGCGGTCGGTATGAATCGGCGGCATGCCGGTGGGGGACTCATCGTTGGCCAGCTGCACCACTTGCAGGTCGCCGGTCTTCTTGTCCTGATGGGTGGTCTGTACAGCCTTTTGAGTGTTGCGATCACCCAGGCGGAAGGAGTACCGGCTGACATCCGACCTGGAGATGGTGACCATGCCCAGAGCCTTGCCGCGTACGCTCTTGCCGCCCTGGCGCTGCATCACGACCAGCCGACCCTCCGCCACTTTCGCCGTACAGTCGTATTGCTTGGCCAGCCGGGTGACGAAGTTGAAGTCCGACTCGTTACGCTGGTCAACGCGGGGCAGCTTGGTCGCCACCTGGCACACCGCCTGCCAACCGTTGCGCGCTGCCACATCGCGGACGATCTGCTGCAGCGACACGTTTTCCCAGCTGGCATTGCGGGTGGTCTTGCCGCTCCCACGCATGTCGCTGGCCTTGCCACGGATCGAGATGGTGTCCGGCGGGCCTGTGACCTCCACTTCGTCGACCGTGTAGCGACCGAGCCGGGCAAGCGCCTGCCCTTGGTAACCCAGATACACCTCAATGTTGGCACCACGCGCGGGCAGGCTGACAGCCTGAGCGCGGTCATCGATGCGCAGCTCGAACTCATCCGACTCCATGGCGGGCTTGTCGCTGGTACGCAGCAGCAGCAAGCGGTCATTGATCAACGCCGTGATGTCCCTACCATCGGCGACTATGCGAAACATAGGCCTCATGCCTTGCTCCTAAACAAAGAGCCCCGCACAGGGCGAGGCTTGTTGGTGTGACGGGATCAGTCCCAAAGCTTGACGTGCTCGATCTCTGGGGCGGGCAGATCCGGAAATCGGATGAGCACTCCAATCCGGTAGGGTTGAGGCTCGTCTGCCAGCCCTTGGTTGGCCTCGAGCACCGCTTCGACTGTACCGTCGAGGTGGCCGTAATAGCGGTGGCACAAGGTGTCGAGCAGATCTCCCTCAGACGTTCTGCATGTCGTTTCCATATTTCACAAACTCCAGTGTGAAGCCCTGTTTGCGCGGAATACCGCCCGCGAGCAGCGCCGATTGCTCCTCCTCGATCTTGGTCAGGCACCAGGTGCCTAACACATCGCCGTAGCCAGTCGTCAGGCTCAGCGGCTCCAGCCGGCGCGCCATGGTCCGCAGGGTCTCCAACTGCCGGATTCCGCCTTTGAATAGGGGGAAGATGGCACCCTTCAAGGTGAGCTGATCCTCGCCATGGCCGACCGCCTGCTGCGCAATGTCACGCGTCAGGCGTTCCTGGCCAGCCCAACGAGAAGACGTCTGCCGTCGGACTTCATCAAACGCCGCCGTATCCAAATTGAAGTAGTACGGCTTCGCGCTCGGCTCCAACGTCTGGATGATCAGCAGATGGGGGAACGGCTTCACCGCTTCCGCCAAAGGCGTCAACTCGCCACCCAGCAGCCCGGTTGGCAAGATGTTCTGCAACGATGGGCTCACCTTCCCTACCAGGCGATTTATCGCCGCCCCTGCCTTGGCTGTCTGTTCTTTGAGCGCGCCCATGCGCTGGTCGATCTGGCTGGCCGCCGTGACAGCCTGGCTGTACTTGGCCGCCACCTGGCCTGCCGTCGACTGTGCGGCATTGATCGCCCGCATCGTCCGCTGCAACTTGTCACCCAGGGCAGGCCCAATGAAGGGCACCCCATCAAGTTCTCCCGCCGCGCCTGTCATATCACTGATCGCACCGTTGAGCGGGCCAAGCATGCCGTCGAGGCTGGTCCGACCAGCCTCCCCCGCAGCGACCAATGACTTCAACGTTGAATTCATTTGCTGCTCATAGGCCATGTCACCTCCTTACGCGACGTCTGGGGCGTCGAACAATTGTTTTGCAGCCATGCGCGCCGTGCGCTCCCGCTCCCAGCCCTCCCAGCTCCCACGGATCCGGGATTCGAGTAATCGGAACAACCGATCAGGATCGCGGGCATCGCCCTCGACGTTGATCGAAATGCTCGGTGAGTACTGGAACGACTGATCGACTTTTGGCGGCTCCGCTTTCACAGGCTCGGCGGGCTTTGTAGGCACAGGGGCAGTAGGCGGCATCACCGCCTTGATGAGTTCTCGAACGACATTGCCCAGGACGGCTGCTGGATCGGGAGCGACTGTCGGAACCGCCACACTAGCCGGCTCACGTACAGCATCACCCGGTAGAGGCAGCTTCGGCGTAACCACCACTGCTGGCATCGGCACCTGGGCACGCGGCGGGGTCATGACCGGCGTAGGCGCTGCAGCCAGAGCGGCTCGCCCGGCTGCTGGCTGGGGCGGCCGGGCCGGGGGCAGCACACTACCCACTGCATCTCCCGCTGCCTGCATCCTTGCTGGCGGCTCGCTCGCCGGCTCCTTAGACGTGGCAGACGGCGCGACAGCCGCGAACATAGATGGGGTAGCGGGCGGCAACGCAGACGTCGCAGCACCGCTCCCCATGGCCGGCGCTGTAGTCAAAACGACGGGGGCTGGCACTCGCACGGTTTCTCCCAACACCGGCACCTGTGGGGCTGCCGGCTCGGCCGCCCCGGCCGAAGCCATTGCCGCAGCAGCAGTTGGCTCGGGCTTCGCGTCCCCGTTGTCCTCCGGCTCATCACCGAACAACTTTCTCCCCAGCCAGCTGCCCACGGATTCGCCGCCCAAGCCGCCCACCACCATGCCCACCGCACCACCGACGGCACTGCCAACTGCAGTACCGATCACAGGTACAACGGAACCGATCAAGGCCCCTGCCATAGCGCCAGTGGTGCCCCCGGCCCAGGCTCCCGCCAAGCCGCCGGCAACACCGCCGTAGCCCTCGGCTTTTTCAGTCTTAGTTTCCGCGTTTAGTGCGGTATCCAGAACCCCTGGTACCGCGTCCACCAACTTCCCTCCCGGCAGTTTCGAAAGCCCTCGGGTGACGACGCGTAAGCTGCGCACCGAGCGACCAACGGATTTCGCATCAAGCGAACCGAGCGCCTCGGTCGCTACCGCTTTCGCGCCCGAGGCCGGCACAGTGGGCTTGGCCACGGATACCGGCGGACGAGCGTTGCCAAAGGCACCACCCGTTTGCCGCCGCGCCCGGCGCCCACGCCGACGCTTGGTCGAAGCTGCAGGGCCAGAACCAGCGGCAGTGGACCCGAGCCCGCCGAACGCGCTGGCGTTCACGACAAAAACACGCTGCGGCTCGCCGTTACGGCCTACGTCGGGATCGTTACTTGCGGGCACCCCGAGCACCTTGCCCAAAGCGCCCAGCCCAGCGTCCACCACGCGGTTGCCGGTTTTGGGCAGCTCGACACCTGCAAAGGCGCCTTTCCCTTGGCCAAGGCCGCGTTCCAATCGACGACCGCGAGCGATGTTGGCCACCCCACGGGCGATCTTCAGGCCGCTGGACGCTGTTTTCAGTGCCATGAAGCCAGCGGCTACCGCCCCCAAGACGAGCACAACAGGCTGCGCACTGTCGGACAAACGGGTCAGTCCTTGGAAGATCGCGGTCAGCCCCTGTGCGACGGCATCGGTTACCGGGCGGATCGCGTCACCGACACTGCGCATGCTGTCGTTGGCCGCCTGGAACATCTCATCCCAGCGCTGCTGTGAGGTCTCACGTCGTTCGGCCAGGTTCTTGTCCAAAATCCCGGCCGCTTTCTGCGAGTCGTTCTTCAGGTCGTTATACAAGCCCCGGTTCTGCGCATAGGCTGTGAGCGCTGCCTTGACCTGCATGTCCGCGAACAGATCACCCGTACGCAGGGTTTTCTCCAGGGCATCCAATGCAGCCCGGGCTTTCTCCGGGTCGACTTCCTTGTCGATGCCCGCCTGTGCGTCCTTGATCTTTTTCGCCTTGGCCGGGTCCGTGGCTTCGACATAGCGCATCGCCAAGGCCATGCTGGCCTCAAGCGTGTTCATGCCCTTTTGAAGACCGGTGTTCAGCGATGCCTGGTAGTCGATGCCGGCTTCTGCATACGCTTTCACCACATCACCGGAGCCGATCTTCTCGATCCAGTTCTTCAGGTTGTTCGCCGCATCGTCGGAGCTGCCTGCGGTTTTCATCTGCACCTGCAGCATCGAGCCGAGCGACGTGACCGCGTCCATGCCAGTGCTGCCGTTCTTCTCCATGCTGGCCAGCAGCTGCGGGAACCACTTGGCCATGTCGCTGGCCTCGAAGCTGCCCGCCTGCCCCTGGAACGCAATAGCCTCCAGGGCTTGCTGCATCACCTTGGGGTCGTTGATCTTGGCGTTTTGCTGCAGTGCCATGATCATCCGCGCCGTGTCGACCCCGGAGGAACCCTGGCCCACGGCAAACTTCGCCGCCGTCGGTGCATAGGCCATGGCCTTGTCCAGCTCCATGCCGGCGCCGACGAGCTGGTTCACCAGGTCCGCAACATCGTTGCGCGACATCCCCGTATCCTTCGAAGTGTCGATCACCGTGCGCGTCAACTGGGTTTCTTCGGCCTTGTTGACGATGTCCGCCTTGATTGCGATGTCACGGATAATTGCCTGGTAATTCGCACTGATCGTGGTGGGCACTGCAGCCAGCCCAACACCCACAGCCGTCTGGCCGATGCTCGACTTAAGCCCTGCTCTGCCCTGCTGGATCTGCTGGTGGCCTTTAAGCTGCAGGTCTGCCGCCTTTGCCTCACGGCCAAGCCGCTGGTACTCACGCGACAGGCGCCCGACCTCCACCCCCTGCTTGCGCAGCGAATCCAGGTTCTTGTCCAGTTTGGCCAGCAGCTTGTCCGCGCCTGAGGCACCGGCATCGTGAGCTTTCTTCCACTCGGCCTGCAGCTTCTGCGTGTCGCCAATCATGCCTTTCAGCACTTTGGCCTTGTTGCCCTTGTCCTCGAGCTTCTTGATGTGACCGTCGACGGTCTTGAACGCAGCCCCCACAGACGGAGCAACGGCGCCTCCAAGCTCCAGCGCTATCGACAGTTTGTTCTTTGCCATGCGCTAACCCTCAGTAGGCTCAGTCCGTGAGCCACCAGACCATGTCCTCCCAGGACATGGTCATGATTTCCGCAGACGAAAAGCCAAAATCCCGCACTAGCCGCTTGGCCAGTTGCTTTTGCAGTTGGGGATCAAAGCTCGTCGTCCTGCACCAGGCGAAAATAGCCGGCCTGCAGGCGGCTGTAGTCTTTCAGGGTCAGGCCTTCCAGATCCTTGACGCCGACCTCGGCCAGGCTGGAGAACAGGTTCAGCTCGCGCTGTTCGTCATCGGTGGTACCGCCAGCTTGGGCGGCACGCACGTCGCGAACCGTCGGGGCGCGCAAGGTGATTTTGTCCACCTGGATGCCATTGGCTTCGCTGGGTTTGGACAGGGTAACGGTGACGCAATCAGCCTGCAGGCTCATCCAGGCAGGGATTTTCTTGCTCATGTGTACGTTCCTTGATGTGGAGGGAAAGGGTTAGAGACCCAAGGCGCGGCGCTGCTCGGTGAGCTGGTCGACGCCGTCGATCACGCGCTTCATGCCCAGGGCGTCGATCTCGTAGATCAGGCGACCGTCGACCTCGAGCTTGTAATAGGTGAGCGACACCGCATGCTTGATCTCGGCCTTATCGCCCGCCTTCCAGTCGCCCATGTCGACTTCCTTGAGCGAGCCACGCAGCGTGACGATCACCGGGTTGATCTTGCCCTTGAGGCCACGGAAGGCACCGCGGAATACGCCGTTGAAGGCGGTGCCATCGGCCAGGCCGAAGAACTTCAGCGACTCACGGCGCACGCCCGTGGTGGTGAAGTTGGCCTCTTGTTTCTCCATGCCCTGGTCCATCTCGACCGGCAGGTCCATGCCACCAGGGCGGTGCTCTTCCATCTTCAGTGTGAGCTTCGGCAGGGTCAGGCTCGGGACATCGCCCTGGAAGCTGACGCCGTCAACGAACAGGTTCAGGTTCGCCAGGGTTTCAGGAATCATTGCCATGTGGTGTGCTCCTTAGGCGACAGCGTTGATGACTTCGGTCAGCCACTGGTTGGTGACTTCAACACGGAAGTTCGGGTTTTCGGCCGGCGGAACGTCAGTGAACCGGATGTTCCAGTACACCTTGCCCTGCTCCAGCTGGCTGGCTGTGTTCAGTTCGGGGTCAGCGAAGACCTCGAAGTTGATGATCGCGCCCTGGTTCTTCAGGTCGCGCATGAAGGCCTGTAGGCCCTCGGTGACGTCCTGCACATAGGTCGCGGTGATCGAGCGGTCCACCGCCCACTTGTGGCCATACAGGATGGCGTCCATCACCATGTCCATGGTCCGCACGCGGGTCACGAAGGCCCACTTCGGATCGCTCGACAAAGTGCGGTTGCCCCACAGGCGGAAACCGTCGTCGCGGATGATCGTGGTGATGTTGGCGTTGTTCAGCAGGTTGGCGCGGCAGGTGTCGTCACCATCGAGAAACTCGACTGGGCGGGTTGTGCCGGTGACACCGACGAATTCCTTGTTCGACGGCGAGGCCCAGAAGCCATACTCGCTGTCGGTCCAGGCGAACAGGCCGGCGGTGTAGGCCGAGGCCGGCGCATCAACGGTCGCGCTCGCGTCGGTGTCCCAGTACTGCACGCCAGGGTCGACCATGAAGGCACGCTTGGAGCCGAAGTTGCCGGCATACGCCATGGCCGCTTCGTCAGTGGTACCAGGGCCGTCGATGATCGCAACGGCCCGCAGCTTGTCGGCCAGTCCCACCAGCGCGGTACCCACCGCAGCGGTCGCGCTGTGCTTGGGCGCGATCAGCAGTCGAGGCTGTGCGTTGAAACGGCTCTTGCCGTCGAGCAGCGCCTGCAGGCCGGTACGCTTGCCGTCGGCCAAGGTGCCGCCGATGATCGCGGAGATCTGCTCAGCGGGATCTTCCTTCTGCGCAACGCCGCAGGCGACGATGACCGCCTTGGCACGGGCGTAGATAGCTTTGCACGCCTTGGTGATGGCCGAGGCCGGGCCGAAGGCAGCGACGGCTTCCCGCTCGCTGGTGATCAGCACCAAATCGTTGGCCTTGGCAGTCGCGTCCGGCCCCTCGGTGAAAATGTCGACCAGACCGATGATCGAGGACGATGGCAAGGCAATGGTGCGCGCCCCGTTATCAACGTTCGTTACGGTAACGCCGTGAAAGAATCCAGCCATGTTTACTCCAGATGTGAAAAGGCCCCGCAAAGCAGGGCCAGGTGGTACAGCAGAAAAGAAAACGCCCCGTCAGTGCGGGGCGTCATTGGGTGTACAGGTCGATCCAGTTGGGCGGCGTCGGCCGCTGCTGGGAGGCTGGGAAGGCTTCTGCCTGGGGCCAGTCGCGCAGCGCCTGCAGGTAGGCCAGCAGTTCGGCGAACTGCTCATTACTGAGCGTGGTAGGCCGCCCCAGGTCTTGCTCGTCGCGGTGACGCTCGCGCAGCCATTGCCGCGCGGCCAGCTCGATGTCGCGCCATAGCCTTTCAGCGGCGCGGCGCTCTTCCTCGGTTTCGACCTTTTCGGAAAACACGCCATTGGCGTACAGCCAACCAGGCTGCACCTGAGCGGCACAAGCGCGCCATTTCAAGTCAGGGTGGTAGCGGCCCTCCGGGTCAATGTCTGTCGTTTCAACCACGACGCCATCTTCTAAACGTGCCCACATAGTCATCACCACTGAATAATCACGCACCCAGCAGCACCATTGCCGCCAGGTTGGCCAGGTTGGGCGCCCGAACCACCGCCGCCCGCATCAAGTGCATCACTGCCTGGCACAGAGGCTTGTGTCGCACGCGGGCCAGGACCACCGCCCGTCCCGCCATGAATGACGTAGTTTGGTGAGCCTGCACCTAGTGAGGTGTTGTGGTCGCCGCCACTGCCTCGTCCACCGGTACCCGGGGCGTTACCGACGGGGCTATTACCACCCCCTCCCGCGCCGCCCGTTGCGGAGAGATAAGCGCCAAAGGACGACGTACCGCCTGCGCCACCAGCGCTACCAGCCACCGAGGCACCCGCGCCGCCTGTCCCTACGGTCACCGATACACTCGCTACGCCGGTCAAGTCGACAAGGCGCTGCGCCAACCCCCCGCCACCACCGCCACCCGAGCCAATGTTGTTGGCAACTATCGAGCAGCCACCGCCGCCACCGCCGCCAATCACGGTCACCCAGGCCTTTTTCACGAAAGGCGGCACCACCCAAGCAGTGACCCCGGCCGTTTTGATAACCGCCGTCCCGCGAAACGGCAATGTGTTGCTGGCAGGGATCACATACCACTCAGTCCACTGGTTCACGGTCTGCATCACGCGCATGGCAACCACCGGGATGTAACCCTGTGGAAGACCGTCGGTAATGCGCTGGACCAAGTAGTTACTGGCGGAATAGCCCTCGACAACCAAGCTATAGCGACGGCTCGGGGACCACCCATCAGGAAGGTTCGTCACCCCCGAAAAAGGTGTCAGGTAGTTACCAGGCACCTTGTAATTGTTCAAATCGGTCTCGGTGCTAATGATGCCCAAACCAACGCCAAATGCCCCTACCGTCAGCATGGCGCCAGCAGTTTGATCTAATGGGTGAGCCTGTTTAGGGGTGTTGAGGCTATCCCAGACCTGCCCCCAGGCAGACCACTCACCACCACTTACCCGCGAGCGCTTGAACGTCAACCCGGATTTGCCGCCTGCAGGGGCGTCGACCCCCCCGGTCAGCGATTCCCAAAACTGAACCGCGCAGTTGGTGGCGTCTCGCTCAAAGTGAAGAATTTCGCCAGCCACAATATCGACAGTCGTGCCCGGGGTCTTTGGTCGCGTACCTGTGGCCCCGTTCGATACCGCGTAAACTCCAGTCTCGGTGATCTGGTCTATGTTGCCGGTCCAGACATAAGCTGTGTTGGTCGCCAGGCCATAACGCGCCAACACGCTACGCACAAACGCTGTAGTAGCCAAGGACGTGTCGTTATCCGTAACGGCCGGCGTCGGCGCCTTGGGGTCGCCGGTAAAGGTCGGACTGGCCAAGGGCGCCTTAAGCGCCAAGGCGTTGGTCATGGTACTGGCGAAGTTCGGGTCATTCCCCAGCGCCGCCGCCAGTTCATTCAGCGTATCCAGGGCAGCAGGCGAAGATGCCACCAACGAAGCGATGGCGGCTTGCACAAACGCCGCCGTGGCCAGCTGCGTGGTGTTGGTACCAGCCGCCGGTGTCGGCGCCGTCGGGATACCGGTCAAGGCCGGACTCGCCAAGTTCGCCTTGAGTGCCAGCGACTGGTCGATCTGCGTCTTGGTGTAGACATCGGTCAGCCCGTAGCCCGCCACCGTGGTCGGGTTGATCGCCGCGACGACTCGGCCGTACTTGTCCACGGTCACGCTGCGATAGGTGCCCTCGGCCACGCCTGTGCGCCCGAACGCCATGTCGAACGCCAACTCGGTTACGCCCAAGGTAATCGGCGCATTGGTCAGCAACTGCCACGCGCTGTCGCCGTTGACCGTCCCGCGCTCCACCAGTACCAGCAGACCCGGCGTTACCTTGGCGCTGGTGTCCGCATCAGGGCAGCGGGTCCAAGCGCCGCCGGCGACGACCAGGTACAGGCCGTTGTCTTTGGCGGCGGCCTGGTTCTTCACCAACACCCGCGAGCCGGCAGTCAGCGCCACGCCGTCGACCGTCTGCAGGCCGCTCAGGTTGATGGCGGCCGTGGTAGCGGCGACCACCGAGTGCTTGAAGTCCTGCTTTGCCAGTTCCTCGGTTACCCATTCGCGGGTGGCCAGCACAACGGACGGGTCGATCTTGAGCTGCACATTGCTGGAGCTGTTGACGATTAGGTTGACCCGTACCACCTGGGTACGCCCCGAGCCCTGGCTAAGCAGCGGCTTGAAGGTTGGTGGGCAGTTGGCCACCGCCACCATATCGCCGTCCGCATCGTACAGGGCGATTTCGCGAATCCACTTACCGCCCACATCAGCCGGAATGATTTGCTCCGCGATGATCACGGCCGCGTTATTGGGGTCGACCTTGAGCTGATTCAGCGGCGCCCGGCGCCACTCGTTCAGCAGCGCAGTTTGCGAAGAGGTCGGCATGGGCAGCGGCGGATTTTCAAGCCCGGTCGGGTTGCCATCGCCTACGCCCATCTGTGAGAAGGTCCAGGGAACGCCCAGGGCATCCGCGTTGGCCTGCTTCGCGGCCCCGACGTTGGTCAAGATCGCGTAAAACTGTGAAGTCTGGTCAACCATAGTTAACGTCCAGGTAGTCAATAATGTGATCACGGCCACCACGGCCAATCTCGCCGGAGACCGCAAGGTCAACCGACTGCGGCGGGAAGACGTCCACCTCGTCGCCGTCATAAACGGAAGGGGCCAAGTACATGGCGCCAGTGGTTTCCAGGCTGATGGCCAGCCCGGTCATGTGTCGGGAAACTGGCCGGGCGTCATCAATCAGCCATGTCAGTTCTTGGTAGGTTTCTTCGCTGATCCCCTCGTCGGCTACGCCGACTTTGAGCGCAAAGGTGCCCGGTACACCCTCGGGCACGGTCTGCCACCACTCGACAACCTCGATCAAATAGCCGAACGGTTCCACCACGCGGCGCAACGCGCCGATGGTGCCCTTGCGCGAATGGATGAAGAACGACGAGCGAATCACCGAGCGCTTCACCGCTTCAGGCCACTCTTCGTCCCAGCGGTCTACCGACCATGCCCAGCCCAACTGGTACAGCAGATGGGCTGGGCAAGAGTCGGGGTTATACAAGGTGCGCAGCGGTACCTCGGTCAGCTCGACCGAGGCGACCTCTACTGCCCGTTCCAGCTCGGTGCTGTTGAGCGGAAGCAAACTGTTCATCAGTCACCCCGCTCTACAGTGAACCCTTCACACCAGGCAGCCTGAGCCTTAGTTGGCCGAATGTCCGCCCAACCCGGCAGTTCCACGCGGGTCACTCCGCTGATGTGCAGCTGGGCATCGATCGCTGAGCGGGCAACCTCAACCCCCAGCCGACGCCGGGGGTTGATCCAGGCCGCCAACCGGCGCCGGCACTCGGCCAGCACCGCCTCGTTTTCTGGACCGGTGCCACCCATGAACACTTTCGCGTCGACCCGGTAGGTCAGGATCTGTGCGCTTTGCACAGTGACACGATCAGCCACGGGCCGAATGTCGTCGTCATTGAGGTAGGCATCGACCGCCTGCAGTAGCTCCGGAGTGGCAGTCCCATTGCCTTCCAGGGCCAGCACCGTGACGACCACCACGGCCGGAGCCGGGCTTTCCGCCGTCGCGTCTGCCACCAGGCCTGATGCATTGCGAGCATGCAGGATGTAACTGTTTCGCGGCCCGGCCGTGGTCAGGCCTTCGTATACCAACTGCACCCGCTCACGAAGTGCGTCGTCTTCCTCAAATACCGCCGGCACGGGCGGTACCGCGTCGAGGTCTTCTGCCTGGATCACCAGGCGCTGCAGGCCAACATTTCCGGCCAGCTGGTCGAGGTCCGAGCGCTTGGCGTAGGCCAGCAACAGCGCCTTGCCGGCGTCGTTGACTCGCGCCCGGTTGCCTACCCGCCGAAACGCCACAAGCTCGAGGAGCTTGGTGATCGGGTCACTCTCGAGAGCCGCCGACCAGTTCTCCCCCATCGCCTCGCGGAACAGGGCCAGGTCGGCCTGGTAGGCTTCCTCGAAATCGAGTGCCTCTAGCACCTCCGGCGCAGGCAAGGCCAACAAATCAATCGTGCTCATGCGCTCACCTCCAGCACCACGCCATCACCCAGGTAGGTCCCCACCAGAGACATCGTGATCTGGCCGTCGAGTACCGCCGTTACCCGGACTCGCTCCAGCTGTAAACGCGGCTCCCAGCGGCCCAACGCCCGGGCGATCTCGGCCTGAACCGCACTCTTCCACCCTTCATTGACGGGTAGGTCGACGTAACGCCGTAGCTGACTGCCGTAATCCGGACGCATGCGACGGCTACCGACGGGGGTCGTCAAGATGTCTTCGATGGACTGCCGCAAATGATCCAGACCGGACAGCGGCTGCCCCGTGCGGCGATCCATTCCGATCATGGGCCTACTCCCGTACTTGCTCGAAGTCCGGGCGCTTGCGGAAGAAGGCCAGCGCCACAGCGTCGTCACCGTCGACCGCCACCTGCCCCCGCTCCACCGTGAGTGAGCGCTTGTCCGGCAGAATCAGCATGCGCCAGGTGTACTCCTTGTCGCGGAAGGTGATCGACTTCGGCGGCTCGCTCTTATGAGCTGTGTCTGGCACCGGAGCTTGAGGCGTGTCTTTTTCTGGCTTAGCCATGGTTCCTCCAGATACAAAAAAGCCCGCGTCTGCGGGCTGGGATTAGTGTTTGTGGTTAGCCGTGTTGCCGGCCGTGTCGATGATCCGGCCACCTCCATTGATATCGCCGGTCACCGCCAGCGGCCCAACGATCCGCACGTTACCTGTGAGGGTGATGTTGGTGGACTGTGCCGTAATGGCGTTGTCGGTGGCCACCACCTTCGTGCCACCGACCTCGACCGTGACCGTGCCGGAGGGCACCTTGATCGTGTAGCTGCCGGCCTGCCAGTCGTAAACCAGCTGACCGCCGTCGGGGAAGCGCCAGGCTTCGACGTGATCGCGGTTGTCCGGCTGCGCACCGGCGTTGCCGTACAGGCCCGGCACGAATGTGCCCTGGGCAGGCTCGCCGCTGGGGCTGAACAACACGCCCTGCTCGCCCAGACTGGGCGAACGCCAGTGACGCGCCCTACCCGCTGCCTGGCTGTGCCACCGCACCCAGGCGCTGGTCCAATCTCCGCCATCGGTCACCCGCACCATCGCAGCGGCAAGGTCGACTGCCACCACCCGGCACGGGATGACCATGCTGGAAAGCATCCGGTCATGCTGCGCACTGGCGTAACTCATTCCATGGCCTCCGGCGACTGGTACTGCCCTTCGCTACCTGGGCCGGTGTCAGGGCTGAACCCAAAGACCAAGCTGCCCGGGGGCTGGATCGGCCAGGGCCATTCCTCAGTGCCCAAGAAGATGACCTGATTCCACTCAACGACCCAAACTGCATAGCTATCCAGATCAGGACGGCTCCAGTCGCGCTCGGCCCGTACGAACTCAGCCAACTCAACCGGAAGGCCCCAGGACTGCATCCGCAACAGCACCGCCAGCTGCGCCGCAACGAATGCTGCGACGTGCAAGCAGTTGGGTTCCTCCTGCCCGACGATGACACGCGCCTCGAAACGAGCCTCGACTGCGACCTCGCCCGTGCCAGGATCCTTGTCGGCGTCCCCAAACCCAACCAACTCGAGCACCACAGCTGGTGGGGTCACCACTTCGATGCCTTCCGGCATGGTCCCGACATAGGCCAGGCCGGGGATCGCGTCCTTGATGTGCTCCTCGATAGCGGCGTACACCGCACCGAGAGGAATCGGGCCGTCATCCATTGCCTGTTCTCCGTAGGTATTTCTGCAGTTCGAAGTTCAGCTCCTGCTCCATCACCACCAGCAGCCGTTCATGCGCTCGATTGGTCCAGGCCTCGAAATGCGGCCGGACTTCCTCCAGCGAGATCTTGGCCTTGGCCAGGGGGAAGCGACTGTCGTTCTCGGCAACCCATCCCGTCCGGCGCCCTCCCCGACCTGACAGCTCACTGTCGGGGTAGTCCTTCGCATCGAAGTGCTTGCTGGCCGTGCGGATCCAGATATCGGGGCCACCCCCATAAACCCGCTTGAAGAACGCTCCCTTGTAGCGGCGTCCAGCAACCGACACGCCCGAACGGGACTGTCGAGGCCGGCCAGCTCGGCTGGCTTCGATGGGGTTGATGCCGAACCACAGCCGCCCCTGGCCATTGCTGGACACTGGGAAAGCCTTGAGGCGCTGTCTCACGGCAGCGATGGTTATCCGCTCCTGCCGGCCAACATCGCGAGCGATATGCGTGCGGAGCCAGCGAAGCACCTTGTTCACGGCCCTTCGCTGAGCCGCCGCCACCGCTTTGGGCACCAGCTTCGCGAAGTCCTTGAAGCCTTTCACGTCCTGCGGGTCGGCCTGCAACGAGATCAACCCGCTGCTGGCTGACTGCTTGTGGTAGCTGCCCACACTCATAACGACTTCCTCAGAATGAGCGTCACTAGGCCGTCGCCACCTGGCTCAATGCTAGTGATTAGGTAATTGCCGCCGCCATCCTCCGCCGGCACGTTGAAGGACACCTTGTGCTTCACTTCGATGCCGAAGTTGTCCTGTACCCGGATGACCAGATGGGGCTCACGCAACGCGGTCCTTATCTGGCCGACTTTGGGCTGCAGCCAAGGGGCTGAGAACATCCCCAGCACCTCACGCCCCTCGATCAGCACGGTGTCGCCCAGGATCTCGAACACTGTGGCGTCGACGTCGGTTATCAGGTCCCGGAAAGCCATGGTCAGAGCTTCAAGCGGAGAATGGCGCGAGGACGGGTCACCAGGTGCAGCGGGTTCGACTGGGCCTCACCGGCCACACCCTTCTTGAACGGCATCATTTCCAACTGGCTGTAGTACGGCAGGCCCTCGGTGTTGACGGTGTCCATGTAGTCAGCCGGTGCGAAGCGAGTGATGCACAGGCCGGGCACACCTTCTGGAACCAGACGCGCCTCGTCGTCCGCGACAAAGGCGATTCCGCCAACCTTGCCTCGGTAGCGCTCCCAGGTGATGCCGCCGAATTCGAAGGTTTCGCGACCGTCAGCCCGCAACGCTGCAGCGTACTGGGTGCCCTCGTAGGTTTTCGAAACGCTCTTGTGTCCGATCAGCGCTCGCCAGAAGTTCTTCCCGCAAAAGGCACGAGCGCCACTGGTGGTGGCAGCACCCAAGGCTTCCTCCTGAGCATCGAGTGCATCCACGCACTTCACTCGGACATTGGTGTCTGGGTTGGCCAGCTCCATCGGGATCTCGATTGGAGCAAGGGCAAAGCGGGCATAGATATCAAGCAGCACGGTCTTGCCGTCCGCATCCAGCACGTAGCCGTTCAGCGCCCCCATGCGATGGAATTCATGGGTAGCATCCAGTTGCCGACGGGCCTTCGCCAGGCGCTTGTTGACCACGTCCTGTACCGCCTGAAGCTCAGTTTGCTCACCGAAGGCGCGGATGCCCTGGATCTCGTCCGCCTTGATGGCGAAGCGCTCGGGCAGGTGAACGGTGTTGAATGGCAGCAGGATCCGCTTGCTACCGTTGACCACCAGCCCCGAAGTACCCCGCTCGCCCGCTGGCACCAACGCCAGCGTGTCGCCATCCTTCTCGACCTGCACGGTCACGGTGGTCACACCCTCCTCCTCGAACAGCCCCAGCTCGGCAAGGCGCCCAGGCACGAAAGGCTGCTCGTTGATCGCCACAGTGAGCGCAGGAACCGAGAAAGCGTTGTCTTCAAAGATATCGATGTCAGCCATGAAGGCCCTCCAGAAATGCAAAACCCCGCACTAGGCGGGGCTGTAAAAAGGGTTGGCTCGCTATCAGCGAACGATGATGAACTGCGCGGCCAGGGCTTTCTCGGCATCAAGATCAAGGCCGGTCAGCAGCCCCTCGCTCACCTCGGCCAAGCGCACTACCGCACGCCCGCGCCGGGCTACGTCGGACTCGCCAACGGAGGCAAACAAGATGCACTTGGCCGTCTCGCTGCCGTCTGCAGCCTCGGGATTGTATGGAGCGAATTGACCGGAGGCCGTGAGCTGACCGAGAAGCTGGCCAGCCACCAAGGCAGCACCAGGTGCCAGCTCGATGACTTCGCGGGAGATCTTCCCTGCGCCCTCGGACAGCAGGAATTCACCGGCATGCACCGGTTCCACATAGTTTTTGCTCATGCTTAGGCTCCTTTGCCGGTGCGTTGTTGAGCGGCCTGCTGTCGCGCAGACCAGATGTTGCGGGGATTAGGTAACTTCGCCTGGACCTTCTCAGGCTCATCTGCAGCCGGCGGAAGTGTGTTGTCGATCTCGAAGCCCTTGCCCGAGCCGACCAGCTTGTCGAACAGCCGCGCCCTCACCACGGTCGCGTCCAGGCCAGCACCGACATACTCGACCGCCATCTCTGGCAAGCGCGCCGCTACGCAGAGATCTCGCACGGCTTTAGCGCGGGTCAACGCTGCCTGGACCGTGGCTTCGTCAGCCAGCTTGGTCGATGCGATCAGCGGCTCGACCAGGTTGCTGATGCCCGCTTTCGCACAAGCCTGGGTGATCATCAACGCCAACGCCGTCGAGTTAGCCGCGGTGGGAGCTGGGGGTTCATTGTCCGGAGCGGGCTCGCTCGGGGTTTCTGGCTCGGCCTGGCTGGCCTGGAGCTGATCCAACAACGCCTGCGGGGTGTTTCGGTACCGCGCCAGGGTGGCACCCTGCCCCAAACAAGCCTGGACCTTGACACCGTTGCCGATCTCGTCGGCCAAGCCCAGGTCCAGGGCCTCTTGGGCGGTGAGCCAGGTTTCCGCATCGACCAGCCGCCGCAGCTCAGCGTCATCGATGTCCGGCGCCTTAGCCTTGTAAGCAGCGATCATGGCCTCAAGCGCCTGGTCGAGCACATCCGCCACCCGCCGCAAGTCTTCGGCATCGCCGCCGACCCAGGTGTAGGGGTTGTGGATCATCAGCATGGCATTCGATGCCATCACCACGCGGTGCGCACCACATACCGCCACGCTGCCGGCACTGGCAGCCAGAGCATCGACCCGACCGGTGCAGCGCTCACCCAGCCGGTTCAGTGCGTTGTGGATCGCCAGGCCTTCAAACAGATCGCCGCCGTTGGTATTGAAGGCCACCACCACTTCCGAAACGCCATCGTCCACCGCCTTCAGGTCTTGGATGAACTGGTTCGCGGTAATGCCCCAGGCGCCAATCTCGCCGTAGACATAAACCTCAATGACCTTGGACCCGGCCTCGCTTTCGGTGGCTGCAGCGATCTTGTACCAGTGCCCATCCTCGACCTGCGGCATGGACTTGGCCTTGTTGAAGATGCGGAACGGCATCAACGGTTTCATGTTTTCCCCTTCTCGTCGGGCTCATCCGGCTCATCCTTGATGGCCGACAAGCTGCTGTAGTTGAGGCCCAGGTCCTTGGCCCGGGCGATATCTGCGGCGTTCTCTTCGTCCACGACTTCCGCGTCCGTACCGGAGCGAAGGCACATCTCCGTGCGCGAGGCGAAACCCGCCCCCACCTCGAGCATCCGCGACTGAACGTCTTGAACGGGATGGATGTAGGCCCAGCCCTGTGGCACCCACCGCGTGCGCAGGTAATCGCGCCGTCGCATCACGTAGTCGTCCAGTTCCAACGCCCCGGCCAGCACAGCCATGTCCATCCATGCGGCTCGCACAGGGCGACACAACTGGTGGACGTACACTTGGAACTGCAACTGCTCCAAGCGGCGGCGGAACTCGGTGAGCACCACGCGAATCGCCCGGTCGTTCACATCGCGCATGTCACCGGTCATCAGCTCGTAAGGCAGGCCTGCCCCTGCAGCTGCAGCCATGAGCTGCTGCCGCATGAAGTCGGGGTAGTTGTTGCCGCCGTCGGGCGGATCGGAGAACTCTACCTGTTCCCCCGGCCCGAGTTCCTGCATGGTGCCGGGCTCCAACGCCACCATGGGCGTGAACGCGTCACGGTCATGGACAACCGGTGCGCCGGTCAGCATGTCCATCGGCGGGTGCCCTGGCCCTTCCGGCGCGGGCTTGCGAACGAAGCCCGCGAACAGGTTCGCCACTTCTTGGCGAAACAGCACCGCGTCGTCGTAGTTGTCCAAGCTGCGCAGACGTTTGAGGATCGGCGCGAGTCGAGGCACACCGCGCAATTGTCCGGGCTCCAAGGGCTCGAAGATGTGCAACATTTGCTCGGCCGGGACGCGTACCAAAGGGTTGTAGCCGGCGTTGAGCGAGGCCTTGTCGCTCGGGTGGTTGCGGTAGCACCAGTAGGCAACGCGCCGTCCGATGCTGTTGAACTCGATCCCGGCGCGGATGACGTTGCCAGACCGCGTCACTTCGAACTTGTCGTGCGGGACGAATTCAGGTGCAAGGCACTGCACCTGCAGCGGGACCGCCAGCCCATCCTCCAGTCGGCGTGGCCGCAAGCGGACGAAACACTCGCCCGACTGCTCAACCGTACGCGCCACCAGGGCCTGCTGACCGTAGAAGTCGGTGCGCTCGTCCGCGTCCGACTCGTCCACCCAATCCTCCCACAGCACCTGCATCGCCTTGCGCAGCGCCTTGTCCAGCAAGCGCGGTTGAGGCGTGATGCCGGTACCGATCAGGTTGCTGACCCGTTTGTCGATAATGTTGCCCGCATACGGGTCGTTGCGCACCGCAGCCCGCGAACGCGAACGCAGGTTGCGCAGAGCGGGCATGATGAGGCTGTTTGGCCCCATATCAGGGGCATCCCAGTTAGAGGAACGCCGCCCTTCGGCGGCGCCCTCGTAGCTGGCCTTGATGCGCTCCGGTACCAGCAGGCCAGAGCGCGTGGAGATATAGCGGCCGCTCACAAGCCTTTACCTCCGTGGTAGAGCCGAACCACGCGAGAGCGTCGGCCTGCTGCCTGGGCCAGCTCAGTGCGGATCAGGTCGCGGGCCTTGATGAGTTCGTCCACCGTCCGATACTCGACGGTGCGGTCGCTGTAGCGAACGATGCGTTCGCCACGGGCAATCGCACCTTCGACAGCCGCGAGGTGTGCCTGGGTGTATGCCATGTCAGCGTCTCTTCAGATAGCCGCTGCTGGAGCTGCGGCGTTGCATTGGTTGAGGTGCCGGGCGAGGCGGCGTTGGCGTGGGCCGTGGGACTGGCCGGGCTGGAGGCTGAGCCGGGGCTTGCGACTCGACTTCGGTATCAGCGTCGTGGTCTTCTTGCTCAATGACCGGCGGCTTCGCAGGTGTCGGCTCATCGAACAGGTTCGCCTGGGCCAGGGCCTGGCGTAGCTTGTCCCACTCCTGCTCGCCGTAGCGATGCAGACCCAGGTAGTACGCCATGGCCAGGTTGTACACCATTAGGTCGAGCGCTTCGTTGCGCTCGGCCTTGCTTTTCACCCAGTCGAACCGCTCATGCCCCTTCACATAGCGGACGACCTTCCGTTCTGCTACGCACTGCTGGAAGAATTCATCAGGCAGGTCCTTGGCGAAGTGAAGCGCGCCAGGGCCTGACTCGAAGTTGTAGCGGTTGTAAATCCAGTCCTTTGCCGTGTCAGTACCGACGATCCATAGCTCGGCGCCGTTGCGCTCAGTCTGACCCCGCCAGGTGACATCCACCAAAGAGGGTCGCTGCGCGATCACAGGCTTGTTCGGCTTACTAGCGCCTTTGAGCGCAAACACGTTGCGCCAACGACGCACGCGAGCAAACTGGTAGACCTCATGGGTGTGATGACCGCCGGAGTCGATGCCCGTAGCCAAGATGCCCAGGGCGACACCGCAGGGATGCCGGTACCGAACTTTCAAGCGCTCATCCAATAGCGCCCAGGTGCGTTCATCAGCTGGATCGCCGGGAATAACCTGATGATCCACCACCCAGCGCTCCATGCCGGCCCCCCACCCCATGACCATCATTTCCAAACGGTTGGCCTGGACGTCGACAGAGGCCGTTAGGGCTAGTGCCCCTACAGGCAAGGTTCCCAGGACATAGTCCTCTTGAAGAGCTCGGGCCTGCAGCACCTCTGCCTTGGTTTGCTCAAGTGCGCTATCCCAGACCTCTGCCAGGCGGGTGTTGTAAAACACCTGCATGGGATACAGGTTACCCCTGCCCTGGGCCCGCTTAGCCTCTTCAAATTCTCGGGCAAGCGTGGCCCAGGACTGCCAGCCCAACGGGGCATAAAGCGCATTGAGGTGAAAACTCACCGTCTCGCCATCTCCCTGCGCATGTGCACGCCATTCCCCTTTGGCAAGCATTTCTGCCTTGTGGTGCTCTTCGATCAGCACATCACACTCCGGCCCAGCACATTGGTAGTGCGCGGTACTGAAATCAGGCGAATACAACAACCGATCCCAGACAAGCACCTGCATGTGCCCACAATGCGGGCAAGGCACGTAGTAATGCCGCTGATCCCCCATCATGTAGAGATCGTCAATTCGCGACATACCCTTGATGAGCGGAGAGCTGGAAAAGTAGAACTTCGCCTTACGCCCGAAGGTACTTCCCCTCGCTTCGGCCAGCTTGATTGGGTCACCTTCTTGGTTAACGTCAACCTCCCAGCGATCAACCTCATCACCGTACACGTACCGCGCCGATAGCTCGGAAAGGTTGGCCGCCGAACCAGCCGTGGTGGCAAACAAAGCGCCACCATCAAATTCCTTTGTGTCGAGTGTGTTACGGGAATCTCTGGAACGAACCGCCGCGACACGCTCCTTCAGTTCCGGTACTGCCTCAATGGTCTTGCCAATCCGGGAAGAAACCCGCTTCGCCAGGCTTCCAGTGGGAAGGAGCGTAAGGATGTTGGCCGGCGCCATATGGATTAGGGCTCCGATCCAATTCAGGGCGATCTGGGTTTTCATGAGCTGCGAAGCGATTTTGGTCACCACCCGCTTACATGGATGCGCGGGTGAAAGGCAGCGCATGGGTTCGCGTGCATACGGGGTACGCTCAGTTCGGTATTTGCCAGGCTCTGCGGCACCGGTACCTCGCGGGATGCGCATGTACTCATCGGCCCACTCGTCGACCCAGAGATCGGGGTCAGGCATCAGCCCTCGGCAAAACGCTTCGCGGTACACCTTTGCACCGTCTGCGTATCCGGTGTTCATAGGCTCAGCTCTGTTTTTCGGCTCGATTTTGGGTTATGGCTTTATCCAGGTCGGCGCTGTTCATCTTGGCTGCCTCGGTAAACACACGCCGGAAGGTGTCGGTGAGGTGTCTCTCGACTTCCCATAGGTCACTCATCCCCACCACTTCGCCAGCGAGCTGGGGAGCAAGCCCGAAGAACTGCTCGCGAAGCATCCGCCCTGCAGCGAACGCAGCGTCTTCGACTGCGACCCGTTCAACCAGGCTGCCCCGCACTTTGTAAAACTCGGTCTCGGCCAGTCCTGCGAGATAGAACTCTCGATGCGCCTTGGCCCGCTGGAAGTTGGGCCCTCCACCTAGCGCGTGATCCGGTTGCTGCACCGGAGGTGTGTCGGCGCCGGGTTGAAGGTGGGCCCGGACGTCCCGCTCGATGCGGTTTTCTTCATGCCGGGCCGCGACGGCTGATTTGCTTGGATCCGCTGTCTCCTGAATCTTGGCTTCGGTAGCCTGCACGTCCACCAATTTGCCATCGGGGGAAAGCACCAACCGGTCGTTGTTTTTCAGCCAGGTGATGTAACTGGGTGATCTCCCTATGCGAGCCGCGAAGGCGCTCTTTGACATGAAATTCGAATCCGTCATGAGCCCTCCCTTTCAGAGATATTTCAACGAACAACCTTTCAATTTCAACAGGTTGAATTTCAGTAAGCTGGCAAGCCTCCCGCTAGCAAAGAGCCGCGGGTTTCCCGTCCCGTACCCCGGCCAAGTCGCCAGGGTCCCTGACCCTCCCATGGTTTCTACCGGTTCACTGACCCGGCTCGCCACTGCGCGGCGGCATCTCGCACACCCCCAGGCGCTTAGCGGCCCAGCGCTCGTACAAGCCGATGGCGACATCGGCACCAGCCATTGCAGTCAGGCAACCGAATGCCGCCGAAGCCCAAATCGATGCGCCGGCGGAATACAGCAACATGATCGTTGCCATCCCGCAAACCACGCAGGCTCCGGACCGCAAGGCGATACGCCGAACCAACGCCCAGCCACGAACACCCGCCTTGTCCGCTCGCCACATCTCGCCAGATACCCCGCCGACCAGGGCGAGAGTGATCACGAGCCAGACAGGCATCTCGGCAAGCGCTTGTTGTTCGTTCGTCATCCCGTTCCCCAAATGCAAAAAACCCGGCGCGATGGCCGGGTTTGCTGTGTTTGGCGGGCTGCTTTGTGCGCCCGCACGTCTCGAAGATGGGTACTTTTTACAGGTCGATTCCGGTGGCAGCAAGCAAGTTTTAATGCCACCCGGCAATAAGGGGTGAACGCCTAGGGAATGTCTGGTAAATGTAGGGGGAATACAGCACCCCGGCTTAGCTTCACTTCGGCGCTGCCCCATAGGTCCCCAAAGGGGTAGTGATGGTGGGACTTGTCGAGCCCTTGAAAATCAAGGGCTGTCCCACTGTCTAACTGTTTTAACCCTTTCCCGTGTAAAGAGAGAGATCAAAAGCACGCTGCGCGCAATGCGCGCGTAACGCGCTGCATACGCCCTATGCGCGCCTTCGTGTGAGTGGTGGGACGGTGGGACAGCCCGCGAATAGCGCGGGCTTGAGCTTGGACCACCTGCCAAAAACGTGGTTGTCCAGTGGCTGGACGGTGGGACCATGCGAGGCGAATCATGCAGCTCGCCCCATGAGCAAGCCTACGATGCAGACGTGCGCCTCATGCAAGCGCTTGTAGTACGTGTCGCGGCTACACCCACAGTGGCGGTACTTCTGGTACAGCTCACTGTCGGCGTTGCAGTAATGCTCATAGACCACCAGGTAGAGCTCCGGTGCCAGATGTTTGTTCACGATGATCTCGATGTCCGCAGACTCGTCCAGCAGCACCTTGCTGCCTCGGGTACCACGGACAAGATCACCCTTACACTCAATCAACAGGCCGAGCATGCTACCAACACCGCCTGCCGAATGACAGGGCTCGGGAGCATGAAGCTCTTGAGCCCATAACTTCAGCATCTCATCGATATGCTTGATCAAAAGCAGTCCTCCTTCTGCGCTGGCGGTTGTTGCTCCAGAGCGCTGGTGCGGCCCCAGCCCTCGGGCTTCTGGTACGCCCAGGGCCGCTTGCCACTCTTCGGAAGCGCGGCGAGCCGTCGACGCCGCCAACCCAGGCGGTGCATGATCGACCCCACACGCATCTGCTCGGGCTTGCCCCAATGGCCGGGATCAAGGTTGAGCGCCTGACCCAACACCTCGCTCCCGGTGACCGTCTCCCCGGCCTGCGATTCCTCCAGCCATTTGAGGATCGGTCCTTCCCATTCATCCACCACGAAGCGCTCTTCCTGCTCGGTAGTGAATAGTTCTTCCTCTTCGCGGGTTACCCACCAGATGTCACCGGCCTGGTAGCAGAACATGGCCTCGGCCCACAGCTGGTCACGGACCCGGCGCAACGCCTCCAGGTCGACCTTGACGCAGGCGACCGGCCAATAACGCCGGTTACCGGTGGCGTCCTTGAGGTATTCATCTTGGTTGGTGGTGCCCGCGAAAACACACTGGCGTGGCACATCGCTCGTTCTTCGCCCATAGCTTTCGCGGTAGGTATCGATGGAGGCCGAGAAGAACTGCTTGGCCTTGGTGCTCTCAGCCTTGTTGAAGCTGTCCAGTTCGCCCAGCTCGACGATCCATTTGCCCCGGATCGCCTGAAACGCGTCCTTGTCGCCCAAGGTAAACGGCGTGTCCATGAACCACTCCCCACCAAGGATCCCCAGCGCGGTGGATTTACCCGCGCCCTGCGCGCCCTCGAGGATCATCACTGCATCCGCCTTGCAGCCGGGCTTCATCACACGGGCCACCGCCGAGATCATCCAGCGCTTACCAACCTTGGCGCTATATTCGTTCCGAGGGACGCCGAAGATCTCATGCAGCCAACGCTCCAGGCGCGGCACACGATCCCACTCGAGCTTGGCCAGGTAGGTGCAGACCGGATGGAAGGCGTTGTCGTGCGCAACGACGCTGACCGCTTCGACGACGTGGGAGGCTTTCACCCGCAGGCCCTGCTGGGCCAGCCACTTCATCACGCGCATGTCGTCGATATCGCTCCACTCTCCCGGCACGCCGCCATAGGGCGCCGCACGGAGGCGCATAATCTTCGAGTTGAAAGCGTTATAGCCGATCACCCCGCTCCACCGCTCATCGTTCGCCAGAATCAGCTCGACGTTCTGCATGTGGGCGATCAGTGCACCGCTTTCGGTCCTGGCCAGCATGTCTTTCCAACCCCCAGTAGCCGGGGGCTTGATCACCGCCGTGACCTGCCGACGAACCGCCTCCAGGCCTTCGGCACAGTGGAGGTCGTTGAAGTCGGTCCACTTGACCTCGCGGTCGCCCGAGAAAATCGGACCAACCACCTGCCCGCCGACCACTACCGCCGCATTGTTGGCCTTTTCCTCGCCGGGATTCCAGGGCTCGCCCGTGGGCCGCTTGGTCTTCCAGTCGTCATCGCGGCAGATGATGATGGACCGACCCGGGAAACGCTCGCGCATGTGCTTGGCGACCGCCATCAGGTTGCCCGCGTCGAAGGCGATGGCCACCGCCTGGGAAGTCGCCATGTGCAGGCTAGCGCCGGTGGCGTAGCCCTCACACACCAGCACCGGCTCGCCAGGCTCAGGGTGGCCACCGATCATGTGGAACGCACCCTCCTTCGCCATGCCATGCGGCCAGTAGGACTTGTCGCGCCCGGTATCCGCCTGGGCCTCCGGGTAAATTACCTGCAGGCCAACGATGGCATTCTGGGCATTCTGCATCGGGACGAGCACCGCGCCCGACTTCGGTGCATAGCGAACGCCGAAGCCAACCACCTGCTTGCGATCAAGGTAAGCGCTACGTCCCTTTTCCGGCATGCGTCTGAACAACGCCTCCGCACGTTTGGCAGCACGTCGCGCCGCGTTGGCGGCGATCTCCGCCGCCCTCCGCTTGGCTTCGGCCTGCCGGGCGCGCATCACTTCTCGCTCGTCCGGGGTCAGCCCGCGACCATCGGTCTTCACCTTTTGCGTTTCGCCGATGCGCCAGTCACCGAAGCTGCCGAAGATCAAGGTTTGCCCCTTCTCAGTCAAATGCTCATGCAGGACATACCAACCGTTCTTTTCCTTGCCCTTGTCATCCTGGGTGCGGCAGCGGATCAGCTTGCCGAGGATCAGGGGCTGATCAGGCTGCAGGCCGTAGTCGCGCAGCTGGTCGAGAACCTTATCGAGCATACTGCGCCCTCCGGTCTTCATGGAGTGTCTGGCAAGCACTGCAACGCACACAGCCGCGGGCCGCTACCCGGCGCGACTCCGAGATCGGGTCGTCACAGTCGATGCAGTCCAAGCGGGATTCGCGTACTGGCGCTCCTACTCGAGCGGCCAGCGCCACCTCCAGGTGCTGCTCTACAACGTCATATGCCATATCAGCAATATCAGCCACGATGCGCCCCCCGAGTGGTCTGGTTGACGTATTCGGCGCGACGATACATGCCGAGCAAACCCTGGATACCGCGAAACACCTGCTGCTGGATCTCCGCGAGCTCCTGATCATCGACCTTACCGTCGCCGATGCTGCGCGCCCAGGTTTCGGATAGGTTAGCGACCTGCCGGAAAAACTCCGCGAGACCCATGGTCAATGTTTCGGGCACGTCATGGCTGTAGGCACCCGACAGCTCTTGCCAGATGGTGTCGCCAACAAGAGCGTGCACTGAGTCGAGGATACGGGGATCCTTGGTGAGCTCGAGGATCTCGCCGAACTCTTGGACGTTGACGATGTGGGTAGGATGGGTAGGAGACAGCTTGTGCTGCAGAGTGGTGGCATTGCGGCCAGTGGTAGCCGCGATGGCGGCAGCACCGCCTGGGTAGTCACGTACAGCGTGGTATAGCGCGAGTTCGAGGGGCAGCACCTCGCGCTTGGCGCGCTCGATGCTGCTCATTACGGTTCGGCTCATGGCATTAATCCTTTTAGGTTGCCAGTGCCAGCGGCGTGTCGTGGTGATACATTTGCCGCGTGGCTTGAGTAGGCCATACGCCGGTTAAACCTCGGATGGGAAACCGGCACCAAGCCCGGGGCGTTGATCCGTCGACTACCCCAGGCGAAACTGCCGCCAGATCTGTGGTGGAGATGGCGGCCTCCAGGCTTCCTGCCCGGAGTCCGCACCAAAAGAAGCGCTTGCATGTGGTGTGCTCGCTTCTCATGGTACGGCCCTGCAGCATTGTGGTGATGCTATGGGGGGAGAGATGGGCGGTCGAAGACCGCCTGTATCTTCTTAATTCACATGGGTTTCCGAGCGCCAGCCTCTAGAAGCCATCGCTCATCCAATTGGTTTCCCATTTTTCTTGCTGCTTCTGCGAGATGGCGCGCGTAACGTGTTTCACCTGTGTATTCCGTACGGGGTAGAGCTCCAATCAAGCGCCATTTGTTGAGCGCTTGAGTGCTTCGACCACAAGCTTTTGCAGCAACCCCGATGCCACCTGCCGCCTCGAATGCGTAGGCGATTGCATTTGGGAACTGATCAATCCTAAGCACCTTCTTCGCCCCTTTATCAACCATCAGTTGATATTACTAATCAACTGACTATTGCGCAAGCCTTGTGTGAAGCTCAACCTATGGTTGACAAAAATGATCTACGTAGAGCGTTCTCCGCTCGCTTACATGAAGCTCTGAACGACGCGAATGTCCGGATTCGGGGTAGAGGTGTGGATGTCGCTGCCCGGATGAAAAGGATGGGAGTCGCAAAGACACCTCAAGCGGTCAGCAAATGGCTGAACGCTGAAGCGATCCCTGAAGCTATTAGCTTGGACGCTCTATCAAATTGGCTAGGTGTCAGACGTGAGTGGCTTGAATATGGAGTGCAGCCTAAAAGCATACACTTCAGTCAAGGTGACAATAATGTTTCTGATGTCCAGCACCGCTATAATAGGGTGCCGTTAATTTCGTGGGTCAAGGCTGGCGCCTGGTGCGAAGTCATCAATAATTTTGAACCTCACCATGCGGAAACCTGGCTGTCGTGTCCGGTTCCTATTAGTCGAAGCGGGTATGCACTAAAGGTGCATGGAGACTCCATGACTAACCCAGGACCGGGTCGCAGCTACCCTGCAGGCTGTATTATTTTTGTAGACCCTGAGATTGAAGCCAAAACAGGTGATCGAGTTATCGCTCGACTAACAAGTACAAACGAAGCCACATTCAAGATTCTTGTAGCCGATGCCGGACGCAAATTTCTTCGCCCTATCAATCCGCAATACCCGATTATAGAAATCACTGAAGAAACTCAAATTTGCGGAACCGTAGTTGGGGCCTTCATCCCCGAATAATATTACACCATATCGATAAATTTACCCAATAACACCTCCCGCAGTTGCTGAGCGCTATTAATGTAAGTCTCAATGTATTCCTGAGAATCAAAAACGGAGCCATGCACCAATGCATTCCTGAAAGTATTCACATCAAGGAACCATTCAAAAACATCTTGCTGAATAATGTCGTGATCCTTAAGCAGGCGGATACATATTTTGGGATTCGGCACCACATTTTTGCCATCGATCGTAAAACTGACCTTAGACAGCTTGAAAATATCAACTATCAGTTCAAGGACAGAATTCCACAGCGCAAGGAAGTCAGCATTCTGTTGACTAACCGTCCCGACGACACTCTCGGCGACTTCTTCTTTCTGTACGTCAGAGACATGTAGCTGATCAATACCGGCGATAGCCTCATCAAGCTTTTCCTTAACCTCAGCTGACACTTTAATTATTTCGTCGAACTCATCTTGGCTCAGAAAATTGTTGTGCGCGACGATGCAGCGCAAGTCGTATAGCTTCCGCCACCGAGCATCCAAGTAATCGCTATTACAATTCACCAGCGGGACAAAATAGCGCTCCCAGTTTGATTGGGGAATCATCTCCTTCAGCTCACTGAAATCAACATCATCGATACTATTAGCTTTTGAAAGCTTTGCTAGTAGCTTATCTGAGTTTGCTGTAGAGTACTTTTTGAACAAGAAATTAGCAAGCTGGATAAAATCAGCATCGTAAATTATAGACTGCTGACTTTTTTTCACCTTCACAGAATCCGAAACCTCTTTAGGCACAGCACTGCTAACCCATGAAGCACCAATACTAATAATCATGAACTTGGTAATAAGTTTACGCATCAAGTTTTCAAGTTCATGAATAACCGGGTAGGCCTTTGCACAAAGCTCGCTACTAACATCATCCCAAATTACTTCAGGAATTTTTACACTAACTTTTTGCAAAATCGTGCGCACAAGACGAAGAAACTTCTTATAGTCGGACAGACTTTCTTTCTTACTTGTAAATTTGACATGAAAATAAACCTGACCACTATCTGACACCCCTCCTTTTTGAACGGAATATTCAAAAGTTGAGTCTGAATATTTAACTTTATCTGGAAGTATTTGAATGCTGCCATAAGCCTGAAGAAGGGAGTTGAAGGCTTCAACAGTGCTACAGAAATCCTCTTTGGTCTCAATGATGGCGAGGTACTCGGTTCTGTAGGCCTTCATCAGGGCTCCTTGGGTTGAGGCGCGGGGGCAAGCATGAATGATGACAAAATGCCAGCCCAAGCGCTACACCCCATCAACAGCTTGACTAATATCAACCATCAGTTGATATTAGTCTCACTCTTCCACCACAGAGTGAGGTAACACCATGCACACCACAGCATCACTTCACGTCCATCCGGCCGCAGCCACCACCGATCTCATCTTCAAAATCCGCCGTCTAGCTCAACAATATGGCTGCGCGTTTGTAGCCACCAAACGCGCACCATCTGTGCCTGCATTCCGACAAGCTTTTCCGACTGCCGGAGGCCACGCAGCATGAGGTATTCACTTAGCCAAAACTCCTTTGCGTGCCTCAAGGCGCAGACCAACCTTTCCGGACATTTCACCCACATCCTCCGCGACGAGGCGCACGGCGCCTGCGCCAAGGCTACCCTGCAGACCGAGGTCTATCTCGACCAGCTCCACGTGACGATTCGCATGGGCTCCACGGTGAATAGCCTAATCCTGCCCGCGAACAACCTTGGAAGCGCGAGAAAGATCGCGGCGCACCTCGAGGCCATCGCCAACGGCAAGCTGGATACCGCCGACATGCCACCTACCGAGCCCGTGCTCGCCGACGCGGCGTAGGAGGAGATTATGGAACGCACCCTTGTGCAGACTGCCAAGCACTTTGGGATCAGTCGCAACGAGCTGATCAGCCGGATGCGCGAGTACGACCTGCTAACCGAGCGCAACCTGCCCCGCTACCCCACTCGAGACCGGGAATACCTGCGGACCAAAGAGGGCAGTTGGTTTCACCCGACAGCCGGGATGCAGTACAGCGAGTCGACTCGCGTGAAGCAGGCCGGAATTCCTTGGTTGGCAGAGCGCTTGGGTCTGCCACTTCCGTCACCACCGGAAGACAAACGCCATGCGGCCTAGGCAGTACGCGGGGCAGATCCTCCAGCTCAAGACCCGTGCGGAGCGCAACGCCGCGCTCCTACAGGTCCCAGATGAATGGCGGGATCTAGTCCGAATGCATTGTGAAATCACCTGGAACCATCCGTCACGCCACAAGCTCAGGGAGAGCCCGAAGCCTGATGAGCCATACAGACCAACTCGCGCTGCGCCTTCCGCACGCACCTGATGCAACAACCGTGGAGCTGCTGTACCGCACCTTTGGCGACGTGCTTATCCCACTCGACAAGGTGCGCGTGCAGTACTTCCGCAACCTCAACGAAGACACCTTTGCCGAGCAACTGAAGGTCGGCCGGATCTGCTTGCCCGTCACCACGCTTGACAACAGCCAGAAGGCCTTGAAGTTCGCCCACATCCGTCATGTTGCCGCCCTGATCGACAGCAGGGCCTACCTGGCGGACGAAAAGCAATCCCGCCCCAGCGAGCAAGACAAGTAGCAACAACACCAGCAAGGGCCGCCACCACCGGCCCGCACACCACAAGGAGTAAGACCCATGACCACCCAACAGGTCGTCGCCCTCTTCGTCATCTGTGTATTCATGATCGGACTGTTTGCCTACGCCTATTTCCTTGGCCGAAAAGCAGGCCGGGCCCACCACCCATCCGGCTTGCTTTTCAACTCTGTGCCGTGCACAGGACACAGCCGCCCAGCCGCTCTGGCATCACCGCAAATCTGGACCTCGGAGGGAAGCGAGCACGAGCTGGTACGGGGCCTCACCGATGCCACGCTCGCTTCGCTCCGCGAGACTCCCAGCATCGACGCGCAGAAAATAAAGAGTCTCTGCTGCGAAGCAGCAGGCATTATTCATCCCCTCAGCGGCCCCGCCGAGGCACTGATACCCCACGACAAGCTGCGCGAGGCAGCGCCCACTAGTGCAACGCTAATCGCTAAAGATTGCCCGCACGCGCAGCCTGCCGAGGGGTATACGCACCCTTCAGCAGTCAGCTGCATCGTCGCCGCGATGAACGCAACACTGGCCGAGCAGGCCGGGACCTACGCCACCTCGGAGCAGATGGCACAGGCAATTGAAGCCGCCCTGCAGCAAGCCGGGTTCCTGAGCCCAACCGACGAGACCTGGCAGGTCGTATGTGCCCGCCTGGACGAATTGCTGATCAACCGCGAGGCAGAACAGCGCAAGCACCACCATTGCGTCGCCAACCTCAAGCGCACAATCGCCGAGCTCGAGGAACGGATCATGTCCTACACCGGCCTGGCGGTGACCAAGTCTGACTATTCCCTTCTGATGGAGACCTCCAGAACGCTGCGGGTGGCCGAGCAGACCATGAAAGCGCTGAAGTCACAGGTAGCAAACCAGGCTGCAGAGCAAGCCGCTGGCCTCCAGGCGATCGCCAAGCGTGTCCATGCCCAACTGCGCAGCACACCTGCTACCGCCGCAGACACGGAGGAGGCAGCATGACGTCCCTTTCCGCAGCAAAGCTGCCCAATCCGCAAGACTTTAAAACTCAGTTTGGCTTGGCGCTCCACCCACAAGACGACGAGCTTGTGGTCGATTTCTTCTGCGGTGGCGGCGGCGCCGGGACAGGACTGGAAATGGGTTTGGGCCGCAAGGTCGACGTGGCCAAGAACCACAGCGCCGCAGCAATCAGCATGCACACCGCTAACCATCCGCATGCTCGCCATTTCCAAACCGACGTCTTCGAAGGCGACCCCGACGAAGAGTGCCAGGGCCGCCGCGTGGGCTGGTTCCACATGAGCCCCGACTGCACGCATCACAGCCAGGCTGCAGGTGGACAGCCCCGCAAGCGCGAGATCCGCAACCTGTCTTGGATCGGCCTAAAGTGGGGCGGCAAGAAGAAGCCACGTGTGATCAGCCTGGAGAACGTGAAGCAGATCCTGCAGTGGGGGCCGCTGATTGCCAAGCGCGACAAGGCCACTGGCCGGGTTATGAAGCTGGACGGCACCGTAGCGGCCATCGGCGAGCGCGTGCCAGTGCAGCAGCAGTTTCTGGTGCCCGACCCGAAACGCCGCGGCATTACCTGGCGCCGTTTCGTGCAGCTGCTAGAAGGCATGGGCTACCAGGTGGAATGGCGGATCATCAAGGCCTGCGACTTCGGTGCACCAACCAGCCGGGAGCGCCTGTTCATGATCGCACGCTGCGACGGCCAGCCAATCGTGTGGCCAAAGCCGACCCATGCAAAGAACCCAGCCAAGGGGCAACAGATGTGGCGCACCGCCGCCGACTGCATCGACTGGAGCGTGCCGAGCAAGAGCATCTTCGGCCGCAAGAAGGAGCTGGCTGCAGCCACGCTGCGCCGGGTAGCCAAGGGCATGAAGAAGTTCGTGCTGGACAACCCCCAGCCCTTCATCGTGCCGATCGCGAACTGGTCGGGCGAGCTGGCCCAGTCTGCCGACGAGCCGCTGCGTACCGTTACCTCCTGGCCACGGGGCGGTTCGTTCGCGATGGCCAGCCCAACCCTGGTGCAGACCGGATATGGAGAGCACCAGGGCCAGCAGCCCCGAGTGCCCGGCCTCAATCAGCCGCTGGGCACTGTCGTTGCCGGAGGAGTGAAGCATGCCTTGGCAGCTGCACACATGGTCAAGTTCCGGTTCAACAGCGAAGGCTCACCCATGACCGAACCTGTGCCGACCATCACCAGCGGCGGCGCCTACAAGCGCCCTGCAGGTGCGGCCCATGCCATGGGCGTGTGCACTGCCTTCATCGAGCAGGCCAATGGCGGATTCAACACCACGCCGGCAAAAGGCGCCGACGAGCCAGTGACCACTGTCACCAACACCGGCAGCCAACAGCGCCTGGTGACGGCCAGCCTGGCCACATTGCGCCGCAACTGCGTGGGTCGAGCCGTTGATGAGCCGGTACCGACCATGACCGCGGGCGCAGAGCATCACGCCTTGGTCAAATACAAGCTGTCGCCAGAGCATGAAGAAGGCGCCCTGCGCGTCGCGGCATTCCTGATCAGCTACTACGGCACCGAGAACATCAGCACCTGCGACTCGCCAGCGCCAACGGTGACCACCAAAGATCGCCTGGGCCTAGTCACCGTGTTCGTGAAGGGGACCCCATATGTGATCGTTGACATCTGCCTGCGCATGTTGCAACCGCACGAGCTGTACCGTGCTCAGGGCTTTCCAGCCAGTTACATCATCAACAAAGGGGCCGACGGCAAGCCGTTCACCAAGACCGAACAGGTCCACATGTGCGGCAACAGCGTCAGCCCACCGGCGATGTGCGCCTTGGCCAAAGCCAATGATCCTTGGAAACGCCACATACAGCACAACGACCAGCAAGCGAGGCAAGCAGCATGAGCCTTACCCGACACATCATCCTCACTCAGACCTCGCTCGAGCACGTGCTTTCGTCCGTTCGCGGGCTTCACGACATGAGCACCGAGCTCATCGCCGAAGAAGTGTTCCGACAAATGTCGGAGCTAGCCGCCAATCGCCTAACGCCGATAACCATCTGGTGCGGCCGAGGCGGTCTGTACCGGTCAAAGCTGGACGCCATCCGCAACGGGGAACAACTAGTCGAATCGGCCCTCCTAGTCGACACCCCGGATCTGGCAGAACTGGCTATCGAGGCACGCCATGGCTGAGCGAATTCGACCACCAATGGCGTCGCACAGCCTTGACCTGCCCGCCATCTGCGATATCTGCGGCAAACGCAGGTCGACCAGGCGACACTCGAAATGCAGTCGGATCCGCCAGCAGCGGGAGGGCGATAAGTGGGCAGCTTACATGGCCAATGTGGCCGCAAAACAAGCACTGGGGAGGCGCGCATGAACACTGCTTTCGTTCTGATGGCGCAATACAACGGCAAAGCGATCATCTCGATTGAGCAGGTGTGCACCGATTACTTCACACACCTGACTCCGGACATGTTTCAACGCAAGGTGCTGGCCGGGCAGATCAAGCTACCGATCACCAGGCTGGAATCGAGCCAGAAAAGCGCCAGAGGCGTGCACATCGCCGATCTAGCCCTTTATCTTGACCAACAGCGGGAAGCCGCACGCCTCGAGTGCGCGCAGCTGAACAAACCTCTACGCGCAGGCTAACTAACCTACCCGGGCGCCGAGCTTCACCGGCGCCTGGATAATTTGATCCAACCACTTCCAGCCCTTGTACCCGTCTCCTCTACCGCGCAGATGCGTATAACGCCGCATAGAGTTCCAATCGCGATGACCGGAGACGCTCGCAACCCTAGGTATATCCCAATCCATCTCGAACAATCGGCTCACACCTTCGTGTCGCAGGTCGTGAAAGTGGAGATCCTTGATACCTTTCATCTTGCACGCTTTAGCCCAAGCAGTGCCGACCGAGTCAGTGTTGTACGGGAATATCTCAGGGCACTCATGCGGCATGCTCTGCACAATCTGCCACGCCTCATCTGGTAAATGACACCAGACATCATTACCCAACTTCTGCCCGGGGTTTTTCATATCCCGCACTTTCACTGCTTTCCGGTGCTCATCCAGATCATCCCAGAGAATGCGCGTGATTTCGTCCATTCGTCTTGTCGAAAAGATCGCGAACGCCACCACCTTGGGCATGTGAATGACAGACGGCCTGCGCTGCAGCATCTCGAAGAAATGCTCCATCACCTTATCAAGCTCATCCAATGTGGGTCTGCGATCTCGCTCGCGACTCCTCATGTTGTAACCGAACTTCTTCAGGACCAGACGAGCGTCGGGCATTGCCAACGGATTGATCTCGTACCCCCAAGCCGCCCTGGCCAAGGACAGTACCGAACCCAGGTGAGCCAAATCATTGCCTGCAGTCTGAGGCTTTACTGAGCCGCCCTCTGGCCCCATGCGCCAAAGCGCATAATCCACCAGTACTTGCTGGCTGATGTCCGAATCGATTTTCTCCCCCAAATAGCTCTTCTTGATGGCATTGAGGGTTAGGCGCTTGGTCTCACCCAGAGGCCGGGCTTTCTCCGCCTCAATCAAATAGCGCTCGATCATCTCCTTGACCGTGTGCCCCTGGCGATTGGCGCGCTCGATCGCACCAGGTACTGCCAATTCGGTCTCTCGTCGCTTCGCCCAGGCTTGAGCAGCCTGCTTGCGGGCGAATGTCTGGGCTTCTTGGTAAACTATGACACCCTTTTTCTTGAGGCGGATCTGGACGGTGTAGCTGACCGTCCCATCGGCCTTTTTCCTTGCTCTGATCGTTGCCATGATTTTCGGTGGTACAAGCGTGATTGGCGGTGGTACATGGTACCACTGTCACACCAAAAACGCCCAAAAACCCCCAAAAACGGCACAAAAATGCGTAGACCAGAATGCCCCTAGAATCAGCCCCAAAGCCACAAACCACGCGCTCTGAGCCGTCCCGCCGGTTTTCCGTTGCACCCATGATGGACTGGACCGACCGCCACTGCCGGTTCTTCCTGCGCCTGCTCTCCAGGCAAACCCTGCTCTACACCGAAATGGTCACCACCGGCGCCCTGCTGCACAACGACGCCCACCGATTCCTCCGCCACGATGCCTCCGAGCACCCGCTGGCCTTGCAACTGGGCGGCAGCGTACCGGCCGACCTGGCCGCGTGTGCCCGCCTGGCCGAAGAAGCCGGCTACGACGAGGTCAACCTCAACGTCGGCTGCCCCAGTGACCGGGTGCAGAACAACATGATCGGCGCCTGCCTGATGGCCCACCCGGCGCTGGTGGCCGATTGCGTGAAGGCCATGCGCGATGCCGTGTCGACCCCGGTGACGGTCAAGCACCGCATCGGTATCAATGGCCGTGACAGCTACGCCGAGCTGTGCGACTTCGTCGGCCAGGTGCGCGAGGCCGGCTGCCGCAGTTTTACCGTGCATGCGCGGATCGCGATCCTGGAAGGGTTGTCGCCGAAGGAAAACCGTGAGATCCCGCCGCTGCGCTATGACGTGGCGGCGCAGTTGAAGGCGGACTTCCCGGACCTGGAGATCGTGCTCAATGGCGGCATCAAGACCTTGGCCGAGTGCCAGGCGCACCTGCAGACCTTCGACGGCGTGATGCTCGGCCGCGAGGCGTACCATAACCCCTACTTGCTGGCCGAGGTGGACCAGCAGCTGTTTGGCAGCGAAGCGCCGGTGGTCAGCCGTAGTGAGGCGCTGGCGCAGTTGCGGCCTTATATCGTCGCGCACATGCAGGCGGGCGGGGCCATGCATCACGTTACCCGGCATATCCTGGGGTTGGCCCAAGGGTTCAAAGGCGCGCGGCGGTTCCGTCAGTTGCTGTCGGCAGACATCCACAAGGCAGCGGAGCCGCTGGCGGTGTTTGACCAGGCCGTGGAGCTGCTGCAGGGGCGCTGAGCAATTTACCGCTGAAGCAGGTGGCGTGTGGCTGGCACCGGCTTCGCCGGTGATTGCGGATAAATCCGCTCCTACAAGTACGGCTATAACTGTAGGAGCGGATTTATCCGGGCTGCAGGCGGCGCGGTGGCTGGCATCGGCCTAGCCGGTGTCCGCGGGCATACCCACTGCTACAAAGAGTGGGCAACCTGTGGATCCCGAGCAAGACACTTACGCCAGCCAGTAGATCTGCTGTCAGGCAACCCGCTGCGGAACCTCAGGCCAGCTTGCGACTCGAATCTTCACCTTTCGCACAGCCCTTCCGGGCAAGCCCGCGCCCAGGCCCTTGAGCGGCCGTCGGGGCTCGGGTAATGTCGAGTCATTGCACAGGACAGAGCACGCCCATGACCTCCAAGCTGGAACAACTCAAGCAGTTCACCACCGTGGTCGCCGACACCGGGGACCTGGACGCCATCACCCGGCTGAAACCGGTCGATGCCACCACCAACCCGTCGCTGTTGCTCAAAGCCGCTGCCATCCCTGGTTATGCCGACCTGCTCAAGCAGGTGAAAGCCGACGCCAAGGGCGATGTCGACCTGGCCTGCGACCGCTTCGCGGTGGCCGTGGGTTCGGGCATCCTCAAGGTCATCCCCGGGCGAATTTCCACCGAGGTGGATGCCCGCCTGTCGTTCGATGAGCCAGCCCTGCTGGCAAAAGCCCGCAAGCTGATCGAACTGTACGAGGCCGCCGGCGTGGGCCGTGATCGCGTGCTGATCAAGCTGGCTTCCACCTGGGAAGGTATCCGCGCCGCCGAGAAGCTGGAGAAGGAAGGCATCCAGACCAACCTCACCCTGCTGTTCTCTTTCGCCCAGGCCCAGGCCTGCGCCGATGCCGGGGTGTTCCTGATTTCACCCTTCGTGGGGCGCATCTACGACTGGTACAAGAAAAGCACCGGCCAGGAATACGTGGGCGCCGAAGACCCGGGCGTGCAGTCGGTCACTCGTATCTACAACTACTACAAGGCCAACGGCTACAAAACCGTGGTCATGGGCGCCAGTTTCCGCAATATCGGCCAGATCGAGCAGCTGGCCGGCTGCGATCGCCTGACCATCAGCCCAGAGCTGCTGCAGCAGCTCAGCGACGACCAGGGTAACCTGCCGCAGGTGCTGAAGCCGGGCAATGCCGGCGAGCCCAAGCAGCACCTGAACGAAAGCCAGTTCCGCTGGGCCATGAACGAAGATGCCATGGGTACCGAGAAACTGGCCGAGGGTATTCGCCAGTTCGCGCGGGACCAGGAGAAGCTGGAGAAGTTGATGGCTGAAAAGGCCTGATACATTTCGGGTTTGCCTGACGGGCGGGAAGTGTTCAGCATTTTTCGCCCGTTTTGTTTTACCGAGGCATAGTTGTGTATTTGTTTCTCGGACCTCTTCGCGGGCACGCCCGCTCCCACAGGGATCTCCACAGTGCTTGAAAGCGCCGCCATACCTGTGGGAGCGGGCGTGCCCGCGAAAGGGCCCGCATAGCCCCCGAGCTGTCGATGACCTCCCCTACCCCATTGCCCCTCGTACTCGCCGGCCCGGTACTGCGCCGCCTGGAACCCCAGCGCCTGGCCATCTGGCTGGTCGCCACGCAACCACTGCAACCCGAATTCATCTTTCCGGCAAGCGAGGCCCGGGTCGATTGCCAGGTGGTCGCGGTGGGCCAGCACGCCTTCATCCACCTGCTGGATATCCACTTCGTCCAGCCACTGCCCTGCAACCAACTGCTCGACTATGACCTGCTCATCAATGGTCAGGGCATCGCCGACTGGGCGCCACACTTGCTCTACACCGGCACCCAGCGCCCAAGCCTGGTACTGCGCGATCGGCTCGACCACCTGTTGCATGGTTCCTGTCGCAAGCCGCATTTCCCGGCCGCCGATGGCCTGCTGTGCGCCGACCGCCTGCTGCAGGCCTGCGAAAAACCCGCAGAACGCCCCGCCGTGCTGCTGATGACCGGCGACCAGGTGTACGCCGACGACGTCGCTGGCCCGATGTTGCGCGCCATCCATGCCCTGATCGCATGCCTGGGCCTGTTCGACGAACCCTTGGAGGGCGCCGTGGTCGCCGACAGCCAGGCGTTGTACCAGCACCCGGCCTGCTACTACCACCGTGCCGACCTGCTGCCGGCCCAGGAGCGCAACGAGACCCTGCGCGAACGTTTCTTCGGCGGCAAGCGCAAGCCGATCTTCTCGTCGAGTAATGCCGATAACCACCTGGTGACCTTCGCCGAGGTCATGGCCATGTACCTGCTGGTGTGGTCCCCCGTACCCTGGCAGCTGGTGAACCTGGACATGCCCAGCGGGCTCAGCGCGCCGCGCCAGGCCCGCTACCAGCAGGAGCTGCCGCTGATCCAGGCGTTTGCCGACAAGCTTGGCCAGGTTGCACGGGTGATGGCCCACCTGCCCTGCCTGATGATCTTCGACGACCACGACATCACCGACGACTGGAACCTGTCGGCACAGTGGGAAGCAACCGCCTATGGCCACCCCTTCTCGCGGCGGATCATCGGCAACGCCCTGCTCGGCTACCTGCTGTGCCAGGCCTGGGGTAACGACCCGGACGCTTGCCAGGCACTGATCAGCCAATGCCAGGCGCTTGGCAGCCAGCCCCAGGACGAGCTGATCGGCGAACTGCTGCGCTTCCAGGGCTGGCAGTTCAGCCTGCCCAGCAACCCGCCCTTGCTGGTGCTGGACACCCGCACCCGCCGCTGGCGCAGCGAGAGCAGCCTGGCCAAGCCGTCTGGCCTGCTGGACTGGGAGGCGCTGAGCGAACTGCAGCTCGCGCTGCTGGACCACCCGTCGGCAATCATCGTGTCGCCTGCGCCGATCTTTGGCGTCAAGCTGATCGAGACGGTGCAGAAGGTATTCAGCTGGCTGGGCTACCCGCTGCTGGTGGATGCCGAGAATTGGATGGCCCATCGCGGTGCGGCCCAGGTCATCCTCAACATCTTCCGCCATTCGCGCACGCCTGGGCACTACGTGATTCTCTCAGGCGATGTGCACTATTCGTTCGTCTACGAGGTGCTGATCCGCCATCGCCAGCGCAGCCCGCATCTCTGGCAGGTGACTAGCAGCGGGATCAAGAACGAGTTCCCGCGGCGCTTGCTGGACGTGCTGGACAGGCTCAACCGCTGGTTGTACTCGCCACATTCACCACTGAACTGGTTTACCAAACGCCGGCAGATGGAGGTCGTGCCACGCACGCCCAGCCGCAGCAAGGCCGGGGAGCGGTTGTGGAATGGGGCGGGGTTGGGGCAGGTGTTCTTCGATGAACAGGGGCGACCGGCGCGGGTTCTTCAGCTGAGTGCAGATGGCAGTGAAGCGACCGAGTTTGCGCGGCGAGAGTGACTGGCCTGATGGTGTTGTGGGGGCGTTGCTGGCCTCTTCGCGGCTGAAGCCGCTCCCACAGGGATCTCACCTGTCTTGAAGCCTGTGCGGTACCTGTGGGAGCGGCTTTAGCCGCGAAGAGGCCGGCACAGGCTGCAGATCAGCTCCGCTCCAGCGCACTGACCAGGTCATGGAAGGCTTCGCGGTTGGAATCGTTCAGGCCCATGAGGATCTTGTGCGCCTCCAGTACCTTGGAGCGCACCACGTCCTCATTCTGGTCCTGCGATGGCAGGTCGGTCAGGCACTCCGGGCATGGAATCGGACGATCGACGATGTTGAACACCTGATCGAAGCCCATCGACTGCAACAACCGGGAAATGTCCGGATTGGTAGTGACCACGGTCGGCAGCAGGCCTACCTTCTGCCGCGACAGGATCGACAGCTTGGCCAGCAGGCCCAGGGTGGTGCTGTCGATGCTCTCGGTTTCGGTCAGGTCGATGACAATCGCCGAGAAGTTCAACGCGGTGAAGATCTTCTCGATCGTCGCATCCAGCGCCGAACACAGGGTCAGACGCACTTCACCGACGAATTTCAGTACAAAGGTACCGCTCTGCTCGGCGAACTGAATTCTACCGGTACTCATTGAAGGTTCCTGCTCAACACCAATAGGGCGATATCATCCGGCATCTCCCCAAGCGTAGCCAATCCAAAACGTTGACGCAGCCCATCCAGGCTGCCACCTGCTGCCCTGACGATTTCCGGCAGGGCGGTTTCTTTATCTTTGAGCGTGTCACCCGGCAAAAGGTCCAGAATGCCATCGGACATCAGCGTGAGGCTGAACCGCGGCGGCAGTTCCACCACCAGGTCCTGGTAGTTGGCCTCGTCGAACAACCCCACCGGCAGGCCGCGGCCTTCCAGGTAACGGGTATGCTCAGGGGTATGCAGCACCGGCAACGGCAGATGGCCGCCTACGGCGTAGGTCAGCAGGCCGGTGTCCTCGTCGATCACCCCGCCGACCATGGTCACGTGCTTGCCCAGCTTGCAGTTGATCAGCCCGCGGTTGATGTGGCTGAGTACCTGCGAAGGTTTGAATTCGCGCATCTTGCCGCTGCGCTTGAATTCGAACAACAAGCGCGTGGTCATGAACTTCAGCAGCACGGTGACGAACGCCGACGAGGCGCCATGCCCGGACACATCGGCCAGGTAGAAGGCGATGCGCCGTTCGTCCACGCGGAAATAATCGGCAAAGTCACCCGACAGGTACAGCGACGGGATGATCTGGTGCTCGAAGGCGAACTCGCCGGCCACCCAGGGGCTTTCCGGCAGCATGTTCATCTGCACCTGGCGACCGGCTGTCTGGTCCTCCTGCAACAAGTGCAGGCTGGCCTCCAGCTCGCGGTTGGCGGCTTCGAGCTTGTCGCGGTAGCGCTGGTTTTCCAGCACCAGGCGCGAACGGTCGAGCGCCCGGCGCACCGAGTGCTCGAGCACGGCCAGGTCTTCCAGCGGCTTGATCAGGTAGTCGGCCGCGCCCAGGCGCAACGCTTCCACCGCATCGCTCATGACGCCGGCACCGGACACCACGATCACCGGTAATTGCGGCGCGCGCTCGCTGACCTGGCGAATCAGCTCGAGGCCGCCCATCTGCGGCATGCGCAGATCGCAGATCACGAGGTCGGGCTGGTGTTCTTCGAAGACCTGAAGCCCCTGCTGGCCATTGCCGGCCTGGAGGACGCTGAAACCACTGTCTTCAAGATAGGCGGCGAGGCTTGCACGGACCACGTCGTCGTCATCGATGATCAGCAGCGTTGCACTGGTTTTCTGCATGTGGGCGAACGGCGCCGATTGGGGTTGGTGCAGCGGGGTCGGCAAGGCAGACGGCCAGCTACGGGAATTCTCTATGGTCACACTCTACTTGAGTTGTAGGACAAGAACACCTGCCAGGCAACTGTCCGGCAACTGTGAGAGCTAACCTTGTAAGGCGCAGACGGTACTCCCATCCGGCAGGCGTTTCAAGCATGCAAGGGTCGACCTCGCCGCACTTTACAGCGCAAATCACCGGGAGTTATAAGAAAGTCGTCCAGCGTAACCGACAGGAAGCATGCCGCATGTCCCACACGCCCTCCAGCCATGCCGAAAAACGCGACTTCATCCGCATGCGCATCGACGCCGAGGTCAGCCTGTTGCATGAAGGCCAGGTGATCGCCGCTGTGTGCCTGGACCTGTCCAGCAGTGGCATGCAGGTACAGGCGGCGCGGCGCTTCCAGGTGGGGGACCGGATCGAGGTGCGGATCGAATCCGAGCATCCGGCGTTGAAGGGGCTGCATGCCAGCACCGAAGTGGTGTGGATTGCCGACCAGCCGGGTGGCCAGCAGAAGTTCGGCCTGCGGATTCTGGCCATGCAGTGATCGCCCTGCCTGGCGCCCCTTGTAGGAGCGGCCTTGTGTCGCGATGGGCTGCGCAGCAGCCCCCGGTTTCAGCTTTGCTGCATGAATCGCCGGGGCTGCTGCGCAGCCCATCGCGACACAAGGCCGCTCCTACACGGGGAATCGCGCAGGAAGGGGAATCGCGCAGGACCAGCCAGGCAGCAGATCAGAAGTCGTCTTCGACCTCGCCATCCTTGACCTTGAACTCGCGGTTCTGCAGGTAGGCATTGCGAATGAAGATGTACTTGTCACCCTGGATCAGCTTTTCGGCCGAGAGCAGGTCGGCGCGGGTGTCGATCACGTCCAGGGCGAAGATCGAATTGCGCGTCGGCACATGGTCGATGTAGCGGTAGGGTTCGGTATAGGTGTCCGGGTACTTGGCCACGCCGTCACGCACGGTGCTCGGCCCCAGCAGCGGGATGACCACGTACGGGCCACTCGGCACGCCCCAGTAGCCGAGGGTCTGGCCGAAGTCTTCGTCGTTGCGCTGCAACCCCATCCGGGTGCCGACGTCGAAGAAGCCGCCCAGGCCGAAGGTGGTGTTGACGATCAGTCGCGCCGTGTCCACGCCCGCCGCATGCGGCTTGAACTGCAACAGGTCGTTGGCCAGGTTGGTCACATCACCGAGGTTGCGGAAGATGTTATGGATGCCATCTTCGAGGAACTGCGGGGTAACCGCCTGGTAGCCCTTGGCCAGAGGCTTGAGGGCATAGGTGTCAAGCGCATCGTTGAAGCGGAAGATCGGGCGGTTGACCGCTTCCCAGGGATCTTCCTCGGTGGCGGCCTGGGTAGCTGCCACGGGCGCCAGCAGCATGCTGGCGCAGACACAGGCCTGGGTGACACGTTCGATCACACTGGCACCGATCCTACGCATAGGTGTTTCTCCATCGGATTTCTCGGCCGCAAGCGCAACGGGGCGCTGCTGTACCGCGGCAGTATAGAGGCTTGCGGGCTGATAAGCAGCTTTACACAACGTTGCTCAATAATTTGTGAACAACTGTTGCGCGATACCCGCTGTCACCGGGCGGTAACAATCGCCGAATAGCCTGCGGACTATTTGGGGGACGTTGCCATGGACGCTGCACCCGCCTTCACCGCTGTGCTGTTCGGCTTGCGTGGCTGCCTGGTGCAAACCGCCGACGGCGCACCCTCGCCCGCTCCTGGCGCGCTGGCCAGCCTGGCCAGCCTGCGCCAGCGCCAGGTGCCGTGCATCTGGCTGGATGAGCTCGACGCCAACCAGAACCAGCGCCTGGCCCAGGTACTGCCCGACTGGCTGCCAGGGCACACCGTGCAGGGCGCACGCTGGCCGGCGCCGAACGCCTGCTGGCAGGCGCTGATGACGCTGGGCAGCGCACGCCTGGATGGCTGCGTGCTGGTCAGTGGCGAGCCGCAGTTGCTGCAGTCTGGCCTCAATGCGGGGCTGTGGACGGTGGGGCTGGCCGCTTGCAGCCCGTACTGCAACCCCAGCTCGCGGCACTGGCAGGCCATGACCGCGCAGCAACAGGACCTGGCCCGGGGCAAGGCGACGCTGGAACTGTTCAGCCTGGGTGTGCATTCGGTGATCGACCACCTCGAAGCGCTGGACACCTGCCTGCTGGACATCGCCCAGCGCCGGCGCAAGGGCGAAAAACCCTGATACAGCAGCGTTGACACGGATCATGCAAAGCTGCGGCAGGTGGATTACGCTGAACACAAGCCAGAACCTTTGCCGCTTCGCTGAGGTCCATGGCTTGCCAAGCCATTGATGGAGAACTACCAATGCCTGCCCGCGAATTGCAAGAGCGCCTGAACAGCTTGCGCGAGCAACTGGACCGCAACGTGCCGCTTTCTGACGAAGAACTGGCCGCGCTGCATGAAGAAGCGCGCCAGATCGAGGCGCAACTGAAACTTGAAGAAGCCACCCCAGACCATAACCTGGTAGACGGCGTGAACCTGGCGATCGAACGCTTCGAGGCCGACCACCCCGACCTCACCGCCACCCTGCGCAGCATTGCCAACTCGCTGCACAGCATGGGCATCTGAAAAAGCGGGGGGTGCTTTGCCCCCCCTTTCACCGGCACGCCAGCTCCGACCTCGACCGCATCGGCCTCGGGCCATCTGCAAACCCTGCAGGAGCTGGCGTGCCGGCGGTGGGCCGCAAAGCGGCCCCGATACCTTACTGGCGAACCAGGCGCTGGTTCTGCGGGCTGATCGCACGGGTGCTGCGGTACGGGTTGATGTCCAGCCCACCGCGGCGCACATAGCGCGCATACACCGTCAGAAACTCCGGCTGCAGCAGGTTCTTCAGGTCGAGGTAGATCCGTTCCACGCACTGCTCATGGAAGTCGGCATGCTGGCGGAAGCTGACCAGGTAGGTCAGCAGGCTGGCAGGGTCCAGCGCCGGGCCCTTGTACTCGACCACCACGCTGCCCCAGTCCGGCTGGCCGGTGACCGGGCAATTGGACTTCAGCAGGTGGCTGTGCAGGGTTTCTTCCACCACCTGATCCGGGTTGCAGCGCAGCAGTTCGGGCTGCGGCTGCTGGTAGTTGCTGATGGCAACGTCCAGCGCATCGATGCACTGCCCCGGCAAGGCCACCACGCCCTGCGCCTCGACTTCGGCCAGGCTGCGCAGCTGCACGCCAACCGGCTTGCCGGCAGCGGTGGACAAGTCTTTCTCCAGGCAGGCCTGCAGCTCGCCAGGCGAGGCGAACACGGTCTGGTTCAGCGAATTGAGGTACAGCTTGAACGACTTCGACTCGATGATGTTCGGCGAATCGGCCGGGATGGCGAACTCGCCGATCGCCACCACCGGCTTGCCCGAGGGCAGCAGCCAGCTCAGCTCGAAGCAGTTCCAGTAATCCACACCCTGCCAGGGCAAGGTCTGGGCAGTGACCCCCAGTTCGGCCCATTTCGCGGTACGCGGGATCGGGAACAGCAGCTGCGGGGAATAGGTGGCGATGTATTCGCTGGACTTGCCCAGCGGGGAATGTTCGGCAGCGGGATGCATGGAAACTGACCTGAAGGTTCGAAATTGTGCCTAGTCTACCGGTTTTGCGCCCTGCCTTGGAGCGCAAGTCACCAGGCGGTTACCGGGGAATTACAACTTTGTCAGTTTGGCCGCGCGGCTGCATCGTCACGTATCATCTCGGCCAAAGCCCTGCGCTACCTGGAGCCATGCACCCCATGAAACTGCTGATCGTCGAAGACCAGGCCCGCACCGGGCAATACCTGAGCCAGGGCCTGAACGAAGCCGGCTTCGCCACCGAGCTGGCCAACGACGGCGAGACCGGCCAGTTCCTGGCGCTGACCGGCGACCACGACCTGCTGATCCTCGACGTGATGCTGCCCGGGCGGGACGGCTGGCAGATTCTCCAGGCCGTGCGCCAGGCCGGCCTGGATACACCGGTGCTGTTCCTCACCGCCCGCGACGCGGTCGAGGACCGGGTCCACGGGCTGGAGCTGGGCGCCGACGATTACCTGGTCAAGCCGTTCGCCTTCTCCGAACTGCTGGCACGGGTGCGCAGCCTGTTGCGCCGAGGCACCAGCCCCAGCCAGGACACCACCCTCGGCCTGGCCGACCTGCGCCTGGACCTGATCCGCCGGCGCGCCGAGCGTGCCGGCCAGCGCATCGACCTGACCGCCAAGGAGTTCGCCCTGCTCGAACTGCTGCTGCGCCGCCAGGGCGAGGTGCTGCCCAAATCGCTGATCGCTTCGCAGGTGTGGGACATGAATTTCGACAGCGACACCAATGTGATCGAGGTCGCGATCCGCCGCCTGCGGCTGAAGATCGACGACCCGCACCGCAACAAGCTGATCCACACCGTGCGCGGCATGGGCTACGTCCTCGAAGAGCGCGAGGAATGATGCGCCGGGTTTCCCTTGGCAGCCGCCTGGCCCTGCTGTTCGCCGCCTGCACTGCCGCCGTCTCGCTCGGCGCCGGCCTGATATTCAGCCGGGCCAGTGCGCAGCACTTCGTCGAACTGGACCAGCAACTGCTCGACTCGCGCCTGTCGCTGTTCCGTTCCCAGCTGGCCGGCCTCAGTAGCGCGGCCGAACTGCAGGCGCGCCTGCCAGCGCTGCGCGATGAACTCGGCCACCAGGCCGACCTGGCCCTGCGCATCAGTGGCAGCGACGGTGCCACCTGGTTCGAAAGCCGCACGGGCCTGCCCCAGGCTCCGCTGCCCGACGGGCTGGCAACCTTGCATGAGCAAGGCACGGACTACCGCAGCCTGGCCGTACATCTGGTACAAGACGCCGCGCAGTCGCCGCAACTGACCCTGTACCTCGATATCACCCACCACCAGCACTTCCTGCAGGGCATGCAGCGCCTGATCTGGTTGACGGTCGGCCTGTCGGCGCTGGCCACCGCGCTGCTCGGTGCCTGGGCCGCACGCCGCGGGCTGCGCCCGTTGCGGCAGATGGGCCAGGTAGCCGCCAGCGTGTCGGCACGTTCGTTGACCACCCGCCTGCCGGTGGCACAAATGCCCGAAGAGCTGGCCGAGCTGGCCACTGCCATGAACGCCATGCTGCAGCGTCTGGACGATGCCTTCCAGCGCCTGTCGGCATTCTCTGCCGACATCGCCCACGAGCTGCGCACACCGCTGTCCAACCTGCTGACCCATACCCAGGTCACCCTCACTCGCCCGCGCAGCCTTGAAGAGTACCGCGAGGCCCTGCATGGCAACCTGGAAGAACTGCAGCGGATGGCGCAGATGATCAACGACATGCTGTTCCTGGCCAAGGCCGACCATGGCCTGCTGGTACCGGGGCGAGCGCCGCTGGCGCTGCATGAGGAAGTGGATGCGCTGCTGGAGTACTACGCCCCGCTGGCCGAGGACAGCAACGTACAGCTGTCGCGCGAGGGTGAGGCCTGGCTGCAGGGCGACCGGCACATGCTGCGCCGAGCGCTGTCCAACCTGCTCGACAATGCCTTGCGCTTTACCCCCGAGGGTGGGCAGATACAGGTGACGCTGGCGCCTGGGCCGACGCTGTGCGTGGCCAATACCGGAGGGGCCATCGAGCCGGCCGCATTACCGCGGCTGTTCGACCGCTTCTACCGGGTGGACCCGGCGCGGCGCGAAGGCAGTAGCGAGCATGCGGGGTTGGGGCTGGCGATTACCCGGTCGATCGTGCAGGCCCATGGCGGGCGAATCCGGGCAGAGTGTGTGGAGGGCTGGACGCGGTTCGTCATCGAGTTCACTCAAGATCGGTGAACTGGGGGCTGCTTTGCAGCCCATCGCGACACAAGGCCGCTCCTACAGGGGACAGCGATCAGGTTGAGCTCAAACCCTTGTAGCAGCAGCCTTGTGTCGCGATGGGGCGCAAAGCGCCCCAAGATCGCAAGCAGATATCAGACAGCCAAGCCAATCGCCGGCTGCACCTGCGATGCCCGATAAGCCGGGTAGATGGTCGCCAGGAAGCTCATCACCAACCCGGCCGTGCAGATGATCGCTACATCGCCCCATTGCAACTGCGATGGCAGGCTGCTGATGAAGTACACATCCGAAGTAAAGATGTGCTGCCCGCTCACCCGCTCCAGCCAGCCGACGATCTGGCTGACATTGAACGCTGCAATCACCCCCAGCACGCCGCCAATCAGCGTACCGACGATGCCGATCAGGCTGCCCTGGACCATGAACGTGCCCATGATCTGCGCCGGCGTGGCACCCAGGGTGCGCAGGATGGCGATGTCGGGGCCCTTGTCGTTCACCACCATCACCAGGGTGGCGATGATGTTGAACGCGGCCACCGCGATGATCATCATCAACAGCAGGCCGATCATGGTTTTTTCCATCTTCATGGCGCTGAACAGGCTGCCCTGGGTATGCGACCAGTCATCGGCACGGTAGGCATCGCCCAGCCTGGCAGCGATGGCCTTGGACACCTGCGGCGCGGCATACAGGTCGTGCAGCTTCAGGCGCACGCCCTGCACCTGGCCCGGCGCCCAGCGCTGCATGGCGCCGGCATCGGCCACATGGATGTAGGCCTGCGAGCCGTCCAGCTCGGCACCCACCTTGAAGATGCCGACCACGCTCAGGCGCTGCATGCGCGGGGTGATACCGCCGGGTTCCTTGCTGATTTCCGGCACGATCAGGGTCAGCTTGTCACCGGTGTTGAGGCGGAAGCGGCGTGCGGTCAGCTCGCCGATGACCACCCCGAACTCGCCCGGCTGCAGGTCCTGCAGGCGGCCCTGGACGATGTGCTGACCGACGATCGAGACCTTGCCCTCCTCGGCCGGGTCGATGCCGCCGACCTGGATCGGCTGCATCGCCCCCTTGTACGACAGCATGCCTTCCATTTCGGTAATCGGCGCTGCTGCCATCACTGCCGGGTCCTGCAGGGCCGCATCGGCCACCTTGTGCCAGTCATCCAGTGGCTGCGCGCCGAGGATGGCGGCGTGCGGTACCAGGCCGAGAATGCGCGAGCTCATTTCGCGCTGGAAACCGTTCATCACCGACAGCACCACGATCATCGCCAGTACGCCCAGCGACAGGCCGATCATCGAGGTCATCGAAATGAACGAGATGAAGTGGTTGCGGCGCTTGGCTCGGGTGTAGCGCGCGCCGATGAAGATGGGCAAGGGTCTGAACATGTACGGAAACACCCAATGAAAACAGGAAAACGGGGCAGCGCGGCCACCCCGTGCAGTCGATCAGATCGCCACCAGGTGACCGTCGTCGAGCTTCAGCACGCGATCCATCTGGCGTGCCAGGTTGAGGTCGTGGGTCACCACCAGGAACGCGGTGCGCGAGGCACTGGACAGTTCCTGCATCAACTCCTGGATGCCCTGCGCGGTGTGGTGATCGAGGTTGCCGGTCGGCTCGTCGAGCATCACCAGGCCGGGGCGGTTGACCAGCGCCCGGGCAATCGCCACCCGCTGGCGCTCGCCGCCGGACAGCTCGGCCGGCTTGTGGTTGTAACGGTGGGCCAGGCCGACCCGCTTGAGCAGCGCCTCGGCACGCTCACGGGCTTCGGGGATCGGTGTGCGGCCGATCAGCAACGGCATGCACACGTTTTCGATGGCCGTGAACTCCGGCAGCAGGTGGTGGAACTGGTAGACAAAGCCCAGCTCCCGGTTGCGCAGCAGGCCGCGCGCCCGCTCGCCCAGCGCCGACAGCTCCTCGCCGGCCAGCCAGACGCTGCCCTGGGTCGGCCGGTCGAGGCCGCCCAGCAGGTTGAGCAAGGTACTCTTGCCGGAGCCCGAACTGCCGACGATGGCCACGCGCTCACCGGCGTGCAGCTCGAGGTTGAGCCCGGACAGTACCTGCACCGACTCCGGGCCCTCGTCGTAGGACTTGCCCAGGTTGCGGCAACTCAGAACGGCTTTATCACTCATGCGCGACTCACTCATAACGTAGCGCCTCTGCAGGCTGGGTGCGCGCCGCACGCCAGGCCGGGTACAGGGTGGCGAAGAAACTCAGGACTAGCGCCGCAGCACAGACCATGTACACGTCCTGGGCCTGGATCTGCGACGGCAGGTAATCGATGAAGTACACGTCGGCATTGAGGAACTTGTGCCCGATCAGTTTCTCGATGCCGGCGATCACCGCGCTGACGTTCAGCGCGGCGACGACCCCGACCACGGCGCCGATCAGGGTACCGATCACCCCGATCACCGTGCCCTGGACCATGAAGATGAGCATGATCTGCCCGGGCGTGGCGCCCAGGGTGCGCAGGATGGCGATGTCGCCGCGCTTGTCGTTGACCACCATGACCAAGGTGGAAATGATGTTGAATGCCGCCACGGCCACGATCAGCAGCAACAGCAGGCCGATCATGGCCTTTTCCATGCGGATCGCCTGGTACAGGTTGCCGTGGGTGCGGGTCCAGTCACGGCTGTAGAACTCCTGCTCACCCAGGCGCTGGGCGATGTCCCAGGCCACTCGCGGGGCCTGGAACAGGTCGTCGAACTTCAGGCGCAGGCCCTGCACCTGGTCGGGTTTCCAGCGGTGCAGGCGGGACAGGTCGCTGATGTTGGTCAGGCCCAGGTAGCCATCGATCTCGCCCGCCCCGACGTGGAAGGTACCGACCACGGTGAAGCGCTTCATGCGTGGGAACATGCCGGCCGGGGTCACGCTGACCTCGGGGGCGACGAAGGTCAGCTTGTCGCCAATCGACACCCCCAGCTTGGCCGCGGCCTTGTCGCCGATCATGATGCCCCACTCGCCCGGCGCCAGCTGGTCGAGGCGGCCCTGCAGGACGAACCTGTCGATGATCGACACCTCGCGCTCGCGGGCTGGGTCGATACCGTTGAGCAGCACCTTCTGCACCTTGCCGTCATGGGTCAGCAGGCCCTGCATCTGGGTGAACGGCGCAACCGCCAGCACCTGCGGATTCTGCTTTACTTGTTGGGCAAGGGCCGGCCAGTCGGCTATGGGCTGGCCGCTCTCCAGCGTGGCATGCGGGATCATGCCCAGCACGCGGGTGCGCATCTCGTGGTCGAAACCGTTCATCACCGAGAGCACCACGATCATCACCACCACGCCCAGGGCGAGGCCGATCATCGAGGTCAGGGAAATGAACGAGACGAAGTGATTGCGACGTTTGGCACGGGTATAACGCGTGCCGATGAATGCGAAAAGAGGTCTGAACATGTCGGGGCTTGTTCGGATGAAAGGGAACGTCCTTGTGGCGAGGCGCCTACGGCGGCTTTACACTCGGACCACCGCCGCTACCTTGGGTTCGCCATGACGACATTAGACGAAGAAGATCGCCGCGAATACTACCGCATCGAAGATCAGATCGCACTTCAAATCAGCCCCCTCAGCGCGGCCGAAGCCCTTGAACCAGATGTGTTGCAAGATGATTCGCCGCTGTTCAACCTGCTCAGCGAGCTGCACCTGTCCGACTTCGAGTCGCAGCACCTGCTACGCCAGTTGAGCGAAAAGGACCGTACCCTCGCCGCGTTCCTGCGCGCGCAGAACAAACGCCTCGACCTGCTCAGCGCGGTGGTTGCCCAGACCCTGATCGGCGAAGTGGGCCAGCCCCAGCCGGTGGTCATTTCCGAGGGTGGCATCGAATTCACCCAAACCACGCGGCTGGCCCCCGGTACCCGGGTGAAGGTGAAGATGGTGCTGATGCCGCGCGCCCATGGCCTGCTGCTGCGCGGCAAGGTCAGCCATTGCGAGCCGCGCCCGGAGGGCGGCTTCGAGGTCGGCACCGAATTCACCGACATGACCGACGCCCAGCGCCAACTGCTGGCGCGCTACATCCTGCAGCGTCAGCAACAACAACGGCGCCAGCAGCTGGAACAGAACGACCCCGCCTCCTGAGCCCATTTCCCCCTGATTTGAAGGAACGAACGTGACCCTGATCTACGGCCATCGCGGCGCCAAGGGCGAAGCACCCGAGAATACCCTGAAGAGCTTCCAGCAGTGCCTGGCCCACGGCGTGACCCGCTGCGAGCTGGACCTGCACCTGTCGGCCGACAACGAGCTGATGGTGATTCACGACCCCACCCTCAAGCGCACCACCGGCAAGCGCGGCAAGGTGGTCGAACACAGCGCCGCCGACCTGGTCCGGATCGACGCCCGCAAGGGCGGCCCGGGCCACGTCCAGCCCTGCCCCATCCCGCGGCTGGAAGAACTGTTCCAGAAATGCCCGTTCGAGCACTGGCAGCTGGAAGTGAAAAGCGCTTCACGCACCCGCGCGGCTACTACCGTGCTGGCGATCCGTGAACTGGCCCAGCAGTACGGCCTGCTGGACAAGGTGACCATCACCTCCAGCTCGCGCGAAGTGCTGGGTGCCGCACAGGAACTGGTGCCGGATGTGAAACGCGGGCTGGTGGCCGAATACGCCTGGCTCGACCCGTTGAAGGTGGCGCAGAACTACGGCTGTGACCTGCTGGCATTGAACTGGACACTGTGCACGCCGGAGCGCCTGTTGAAAGCGCAGAGCCAGGGGTTGCACGTGTCGGTGTGGACGGTCAACGAACCGGCACTGATGCGCCGGCTCGCTGACTTTGGCGTGGACAGCCTGATTACAGACTTTCCCGGTTTGGCCAAGACCACCCTCGGGCAGGGTTGAAATCGGTCTCTCCGACCGGCTCAGGCCACCGGTCGGAGCCGCTCAAAAAAGCCGGTTCAGGCCGTCGTAGGCAGCTACCCGATAGGCTTCGGCCATGGTCGGGTAGTTGAACGTGGTGTTGACGAAGTACTTCAGGTTGTTCAGCTCGCCCGGCTGGTTCATCACCGCCTGGCCGATGTGGACGATTTCCGAAGCCTGGTAGCCGAAGCAGTGCACGCCCAGCACTTCCAGTGTTTCGCGATGGAACAGGATCTTCAGCATGCCTTGCGGCTCGCCGGCGATCTGCGCACGGGCCATGCTCTTGAAGAACGCCTTGCCCACTTCGTACGGCACCTTGGCCTGGGTCAGCTCCTGCTCGTTCTTGCCGATCGAGCTGATCTCGGGAATGGTGTAGATGCCGGTCGGCACGTCGTTGACGAAACGCCAGCTGCCATTGTCGACGATGCTGCCCGCGGCCGAGCGGCCCTGGTCGTGGGCGGCACTGGCCAGGCTTGGCCAGCCGATCACGTCACCGGCGCCGTAGATGTTCGGCACGCTGGTGCGGTAGCTCTCGTCGACCTCGATCTGGCCGCGGCTGTTGACCTTGATGCCGATGTTTTCCAGGCCCAGCTTGTCGGTGTTGCCGGTACGGCCGTTGCACCACAGCAAGGCGTCGGCCTTGATCTTCTTGCCCGACTTCAGGTGCAGGATCACACCGTTGTCCAGGCCTTCGACACGCTCGTAGTCTTCGTTGTGGCGCACGGTGATGTTGTTGTTGCTGAAGTGGTAGCTCAGCGCCTGGGAAATTTCCGAATCGAGGAAGCTCAACAACTGGCCACGGTTGTCCACCAGTTCCACCAGCACGCCCAGGCCGCTGAAGATCGAGGCGTATTCGCAACCGATCACGCCGGCGCCGTACACGATCAGCTTGCGCGGGGTGTGGCTGAGGCTGAGGATGGTGTCGCTGTCGTAGACCCGCGGGTGGTTGAAGTCGATGTCGGCCGGGCGGTAGGGGCGCGAGCCGGTGGCGATGATGATGTGCTTGGCGTTGAGCTTTTCCACCACGCCGTTCGGGCACACCACTTCGATGGTCTGCTCGTCGGCGAAGCTGCCGGTACCGACGAACACATCGACACGGTTACGGGCGTAGTAGCCGGTGCGCGAGGCCACCTGCTTGGCAATGACCTTCTCGGCGCTCTTCAGCACGTCGGGGAACGAGAACCAGCGCGGCTCGCCGATGGCCCGGAACATCGGGTTGGTGTTGAACTGCATGATCTGCCGCACCGAGTGACGCAGTGCCTTGGACGGGATGGTACCCAGGTGGGTGCAGTTGCCCCCGACCTGGCGACGGCTGTCGACCATCGCCACCTTGCGCCCTGCTTTGGCGGCGTTCATTGCCGCGCCTTCCCCGGCCGGGCCGGAACCCAGCACCACTACGTCGTAGTTGTAGACAGCCATGCGTACTCCTTCAGAACTGGCCCGCAAGCCACGGTCGCTCGCGGGGCGCGATCATGCCGCCGGGGCGCCATGAGAAAATTCGGGTGCAGTCTAATCAAGCGTGAACGCCGCGCACATTAACCCTTGGTCGCGTCGTAGGCCAATTTTGCCCGCACTACATGTGGTCACCCATTCCCTGGCGGCGATCATCCCTGCTTGTGCTTTCACTCGCCTTTCACTGCCCGTTCGAACGCGGGCGTCGCTCGGGAGACGAAGCCACCCTCGGCCCGAGTCACCAGCACCGCAGGCAGGCCATGCGCCACGGCAAAATCCCAACCGCGTTGCGGGCCCAGGATCAACAGCAGCGTCGAATAGCCGTCTGCCCGCAGTGCCGAGGCATCGAGCACGCTGACCGCGGCCAGGTCGTGCTGCACCGGGCGCCCGAGGCGGGCATCGAAGGTGTGCGAATAGCGCCGGCCATTGTCCTCGAAATAGTGCCGATAGTCACCCGAGGTTGATACTGAAAGGCCATTGAGCGGAATGATCTGCCGGGCGATCTGGCGATCTTCGCGGGGCAGCTCCAGGGCGATGCGCCAGGGGCTGCCGTCAGGCTTGCGGCCGACCGCCTTGAGCTCACCGGTCGCTTCGGCGACGAAGCTGGCGATACCCATGGCCTGCAGGCGCGCAGCGATCAGGTCGACGGCATGGCCGGCGGCCATGCTGTTGAAGTCGAGCTGCACCGGGGCATCCTTGCACAAGGCCTGGCCCTGGATGTGCAGGTGCCGGTAGCCGACCCGCTGGCGCACCCGCGCCAGGGCCTGCGGGTCGGGTACCTGCGTGTGGCGCGCCTGGGGGCCGAAGCCCCACAGGTCGAGCAACGGCTCGACGGTGAGGTCGAAGGCGCCATCGCTCTGCTCGGCCAGTTGCTGGCCCAGGCTGACCAGTTCGAGCATGTCGGGCGGCAAGGCCATGCACTGGTTGGCGGGCAGCAAGTTGAACTGGCTGACGGTGGAGTCGCCGCGGTAGGTCGAGTAGTGCTGATCGATGCCGTTGAGGATGGCCTCTACCGCCGCCTGAACTTGGGCCGGCGCCGGGCCGCCAGGCTCGCGGACGTACTGGATGCTGTAGCTGCTGCCCATGGTCGGGCCACCCAGGCGTTCGACGGTCGGGCCCTGGTTACAGGCGGTCAGGAGCATCAGGATGAACAGGAGGGCTGTGCGCAAAGGGTGGGTTCTCGGTGGCTGTGCTGGCCTTGTCGCGGATAAATCCGCTCCTACAGGATATGCACCCCACTGTGTGTAGGAGCGGATTTATCCGCGACAAGGCCAGTACAGACAACACAAAATCTGGATAAAAAAACGGGAACCCGAAGGTTCCCGTTTTTTCATTGCCTTACAAGCGAATCAGCGCGGAAACGCTGGCGGGTTCACACCGGCCATCTCTTCCATCACGCGAACCACCTGGCAGCTGTAACCGAATTCGTTGTCGTACCAGACGTACAGGACAACGCGGTTATCGTTGGCGATGGTCGCTTCAGCGTCGACCACACCGGCGTGGCGCGAGCCGACGAAGTCGGTCGAAACCACTTCCTGCGAGCTGACGTAGTCGATCTGCTTGTGCAGCTCCGAGTGCATGGCCGTCTGGCGCAGGTACTCGTTGATCTCGTCGCGCGTGGTGGGCTTTTCCAGGTTCAGATTGAGGATAGCCATCGAAACGTTCGGCGTCGGTACGCGAATGGCGTTGCCGGTCAGCTTGCCCTTGAGCACTGGCAGCGCCTTGGCGGCAGCCGTGGCGGCGCCGGTTTCGGTGATGACCATGTTCAGCGGCGCGGCACGGCCACGGCGGCTGCCCTTGTGGAAGTTGTCGATCAGGTTCTGGTCGTTGGTGAACGAGTGAACGGTTTCGACGTGGCCGTTGACGATGCCGTACTGGTCGTTGATGGCCTTGAGCACCGGCACGATGGCGTTGGTGGTGCAGGAAGCGGCCGAGATGATCTTGTCATCGGCAGCGATGTCACCGTGGTTGATGCCGTGCACGATGTTCTTCAGCGCGCCCTTGCCAGGTGCGGTGAGGATCACGCGGGCAGCGCCCGGGCAGGCCAGGTGCTGGCCCAGGCCGTCGGCATCACGCCATACGCCGGTGTTGTCGACGATCAGCGCGTTTTCGATGCCGTACTGGGTGTAGTCGACTTCGCTCGGGCTCTTGGCGTAGATCACCTGGATCAGGTTGCCGTTGGCGGTGATGGTGTTGTTGGCTTCGTCGATGGTGATGGTGCCATCGAACGGGCCGTGCACCGAGTCACGGCGCAGCAGGCTGGCACGCTTGACCAGGTCGTTCTCGGCGCCCTTGCGCACGACGATGGCACGCAGGCGCAGGCCGTCGCCGCCACCGGTCTTCTCGATCAGGATGCGCGCCAGCAGGCGGCCGATGCGGCCGAAGCCGTACAGGACAACGTCGGTGCCCTTGCGCGCCGAAGCGTTCTGCTGGCCAACCACTTCGGCCAGTTCCTCACGGACGAACTGCTCGGCAGTACGGCCATTGCCTTCCTGCTTGAACTTGTTGGCCAGCTTGCCGAGGTCGACCGAGGCGGCGCCCAGCTTCAGCTCGCTCATGGCCTTGAGCAGGGGGAATGTCTCGTGGACGGACAGTTCGGTTTCGTCGGTTTGACGATGGCGCGCAAAGCGGTGCGCCTTGAGGATCGAGATAACCGAACGGTTGATCAGGCTACGGCCATAAATCGAGCTCACCACATTGTTGTTGCGGTAGAGCTGACCGATAAGCGGGATCATCGCTTCAGCCAGGGCTTCACGATCGATCCACTCACCAAGACACTGGTCGGGCTTCTGAGTCACGGGAACCTTCCACATGTAGGGACAGAAAAAAGGGGCTACATTATGACGCCCCAACGCGTAACCGGCAATGAGCGCCTGTCGCGGCACGCGCGCCAGCGTTCATGCCCTTTCGAGCCTGACAGCCGGCACCGTCACCGGTACAATCGATCTCTTTGCCGCAACGCTTGGAGTGCAATCTCCCGTGTCAGTTCTGCGCCTACCGCAAATGTCGGCCACGGCCGGCAAACAAACCTGGGGTAATCTGCCCGGAGCCGCCCTCAGCCTGGCCATCGCCGAGGCCGCCAGCAGCGCGGGCCGCTTCACCCTGCTGCTGACTGCCGACAGCCAGGCAGCCGATCGTCTGGAACAGGAACTGCGCTTCTTTGCCCCGGACCTGCCGGTGCTGCCGTTCCCCGATTGGGAAACCCTGCCCTACGACCTGTTCTCACCGCACCAGGACATCATCTCGCAGCGCATCGCCAGCCTGTACCGCTTGCCGGAGCTGAGCCATGGCATCCTCGTGGTGCCGGTCACCACCGCCCTGCACCGCCTGGCACCAACCCGCTTCCTGCTGGGCAGCAGCCTGGTGCTGGACGTCGGCCAGACCATCGACGTCGAACAGATGCGCACGCGCCTGGAAGCCAGCGGCTATCGCTGTGTCGATACCGTCTACGAGCATGGCGAGTTCGCTGTGCGCGGGGCGCTGATCGACCTGTTCCCGATGGGCAGCAAGCTGCCCTACCGCATCGACCTGTTCGATGACGAGATCGAGACCCTGCGCACCTTCGACCCCGAGACCCAGCGCTCGATCGACAAGGTCGACTCGGTACGCCTGCTGCCGGCGCGCGAGTTCCCGATGCAGAAAGAGGAAGTGACCCGCTTCAAGGCACGCTTTCGCGAACGCTTCGATGTCGACTTCCGCCGCAGCGCGATTTTCCAGGACCTGGCCAGCGGCATCATCCCCGCCGGTATCGAGTACTACCTGCCGCTGTTCTTCGAAGAAACCTCGACCCTGTTCGATTACCTGCCGGCCGACACCCAGGTGTTCTCGCTGCCGGGCGTTGAACAGGCTGCCGAGCATTTCTGGAACGACGTGCGCGGGCGTTACGAAGACCGCCGTGGCGACCTGAGCCGGCCCTTGCTGCCACCCGCCGAGCTGTTCCTGCCGGTGGAAGACTGCTTTGCCCGGCTCAAGCAATGGCCACGGGTGGTGGTCAGCAGCGAGGACCTCGAGCCCGGGGTCGGCCGCGAACGCTTCCCGGCGCGCGCACTGCCCAACCTGGCGATCGAGGCCAAGGCCAACCAGCCACTGGCCGAACTGGCCAATTTCCTCGACCAGTTCCCTGGCCGGGTGCTGTTCACCGCCGAATCGGCGGGCCGCCGCGAAGTGCTGCTGGAGCTGCTCGAGCGGCTGAAACTGCGCCCCCAGGGCGTCGAGGGCTGGGCCGACTTCATCACCGGCGCCGAGCGCCTGGCGATCACCATCGCCCCGCTGGACGATGGCCTGCTGCTGGACGACCCGGCCGTCGCCCTCATCGCCGAAAGCCCGCTGTTCGGCCAGCGGGTCATGCAGCGCCGCCGCCGCGACAAGCGTGGCGAAACCGCCAACGACGCGGTAATCAAGAACCTCACCGAGCTGCGTGAAGGCGCACCGGTGGTGCACATCGACCATGGCGTAGGCCGCTACCTGGGCCTGGCCACCCTGGAAATCGAAGGCCAGGCCGCCGAATTCCTCACCCTCGAATACGCCGAGGGCGCCAAGCTGTACGTGCCCGTGGCCAACCTGCACCTGATCGCCCGCTACACCGGCAGCGACGATGCCCTGGCGCCGCTGCACCGGCTGGGCTCGGAGGCCTGGCAGAAGGCCAAGCGCAAGGCTGCCGAACAGGTGCGCGATGTCGCCGCCGAACTGCTCGACATCTACGCCCGCCGCGCCGCACGCAAGGGCTATGCGTTCGCCGACCCGGCCGCCGACTACGCCACCTTCAGCGCCGGCTTCCCGTTCGAGGAAACCCCGGACCAGCAGGCGGCCATCGAAGCCGTGCGCGCCGACATGCTCGCGCCCAAGCCGATGGACCGCCTGGTGTGCGGCGACGTCGGCTTCGGCAAGACCGAAGTGGCCATGCGCGCGGCATTCATTGCCGTGCACAGTGGCCGCCAGGTGGCCGTGCTGGTGCCCACCACCCTGCTCGCCCAGCAGCATTACAACAGCTTCCGCGACCGCTTCGCCGATTGGCCGGTGACCGTGGAGGTGATGAGCCGCTTCAAGTCGGCCAAGGAAGTGGCCGCTGCTGCCGCCGACCTCGCCGAAGGCAAGATCGACATCCTCATCGGCACCCACAAGCTGCTGCAGGACGACGTGCGCTTCAAGGACCTGGGCCTGGCCATCATCGACGAAGAGCACCGCTTCGGTGTGCGCCAGAAGGAACAGCTCAAGGCCCTGCGCAGCGAGGTGGACATCCTCACCCTCACCGCCACGCCGATTCCGCGCACGCTGAACATGGCCGTGGCGGGCATGCGCGACCTGTCCATCATCGCCACGCCACCGGCGCGCCGCCTGTCGGTGCGCACCTTCGTCATGGAGCAGAACAACAGCACGGTGAAGGAGGCGCTGCTGCGTGAATTGTTGCGCGGCGGCCAGGTGTACTACCTGCACAACGATGTGAAAACCATCGAGAAATGCGCCGCCGACCTGGCCGAACTGGTCCCCGAGGCGCGCATCGGCATCGGCCATGGGCAGATGCGCGAGCGCGAGCTGGAACAGGTGATGAGCGACTTCTACCACAAGCGCTTCAACGTGCTGGTGGCCTCGACCATCATCGAAACCGGCATCGACGTGCCCAGCGCCAACACCATCGTCATCGAGCGTGCCGACAAGTTCGGCCTGGCCCAGTTGCACCAGCTGCGCGGCCGGGTTGGCCGTAGCCACCACCAGGCCTACGCCTACCTGCTGACGCCAACCCGGCAGAAGGTCAGCGCCGATGCCGAGAAACGCCTGGAGGCGATCGCCAACACCCAGGACCTTGGTGCCGGCTTCGTGCTGGCCACCAACGACCTGGAAATCCGCGGTGCCGGCGAGTTGCTGGGCGAAGGCCAGAGCGGGCAGATCCAGGCGGTGGGCTTCACCCTGTACATGGAAATGCTCGAACGCGCAGTCAAGGCGATTCGCAAGGGCACCCAGCCCAACCTGGAGCAACCGCTGGGCGGCGGCCCGGAGATCAACCTGCGCCTGCCGGCGCTGATCCCCGAGGACTACCTGCCTGACGTGCACGCACGGCTGATCCTGTACAAGCGCATCGCCTCGGCCGCCGACGAAGAAGGCCTCAAGGACCTGCAGGTGGAGATGATCGACCGCTTCGGCCTGCTGCCCGAGCCGACCAAGAACCTGATGCGCCTGACCTCGCTCAAGCTGCAGGCGGAAAAGCTCGGCATCAAGAAAGTCGATGCCGGCCCCAATGGCGGCAAGATCGAGTTCGAAGCCGAGACCCCGGTCGACCCGCTGACCCTGATCAAGCTGATCCAGGGCCAGCCCAAACGCTACAAGTTCGAAGGCGCTACCCAGTTCCGCTTCCTGGTCCCGATGGAACGCCCCGACGAACGCTTCAATACCCTGGAGGCGCTGTTCGAGCGCCTGACCCCACAGCCTGCTTAAGGAAGATCCATGCGTGCCATCCGTTGCCTGACCCTGCTGCTGGCGCTGTTCGCCCCGGCCGCCTTCGCCGAAGGCCTATATCAGGTGGAAATGATCCTGGTGCGGCAGAACAGCGTGCCCGCCTTTACCAGCCCGTTTGCCCCGGAAAACTGGAGCGCCGGCGCCCCGCGCCTGGAAAAGGACGCCGAGCGCCGCCCGGCGCTGGAAGACGAAGCCACCCGCCTGGAAGCCACCGCCGACTACACCGTGCTGATGCACAAGGCCTGGCAGCAGCGGGTTGGCAGCGAACCCAGCCGCATCGCCCTGGGCGAAGGCGCCGAGCAGTTCGGCCACTACCCCATCGAAGGCAACCTGAGCATCACCGAGGGCCGCTTCATCGCAGTCGAGGCCAACTTCTGGGTCAACCAGCTGGACGGCAACGGCAGCGTGCTGCAAAGCGAGCAATTCAAGCAGAGCAACAGCAACGTCAAGGGTGGGCAGCTGACTTTCCTTGACGGCGGGCACCTGGCGCTGCTGCTGAAGGTGACGCCACCGGGCACGCCGAAGATGCCGGTGATGGACCCGGAGATGATGGAGCAGTGATGCAATGAGCCGTGACGCTCTGCAGTTGCTGCGTGAGTACCCGAACTGGACCCAGTCGTTCACCGGCCCGGTCCTGCAGCGCGGCGAGCGTTATGCCCGGGAAGAGCGGGTAAAGATCGAATACTGCAGCGGCGCGCTCATCGAAGCCAGCTGTCGTGGCAGCGAGGGCAGCACTTATCGGCAGAAGATCACCCTCACCGCCTTGGCTGGCCGCTGCCATGTACGCGGCCAGTGCAGTTGCCCCGTCGGGCACAACTGCAAGCATTGCGCCGCCGCGCTGTTGGTCCTGGGCGAACAACAGGCCACGGCGAGAAGTGACGGTGACGCACTACCGGCCAACCTGCAGCGCTGGCTGAAAGGTCTCGAACAGCCTGCGCAGGAGCCTGCCGAAACCCAAGACAAACGCGGGCGCATGGTTTGCTACCAACTCCTGCTCACCGACGAGCCCGGCTGCGCGTTGCGGGTACGCAAAGGCACACGCGAAGACCAGGGGCTGCGCTATAGCCGCGTGCAGTCACTCTACGATTTCCTTTACGAACCCCCGCGCTTCGTCAAGGAAGACGATATCCGCATCTTGCGCCTGCTTTCGGCACTCAATCAGGCCGGCAGCCAGGACCGCGGCTACCAGCTCAAAGGCCGGGAAGGCGGCGAGCTGTTCCAGCGCGCGCTGCATACCGGCCGCATGCTCTGTGACGAAAACAAGCCCCTGCTGCGCGAGGGCCCTACGCTTGCGGCCGAGTTCCGCTGGGTACGGCTGGACAATGGTCACTATCGGGGCATCTGGTACCACGGTGAAACGCCGCTGAACTGCGTGATTGCGTTGCTGCCACTTTACTATTTCGACTTCACCGGCAGCGTGGTGGGCAAGCTCGAGCACAGCCTCGATCCGCATATTGCCCTGCAACTGACCATCGCTCCTGACGTTCCGGAACATCTTGTCGTGCCCCTCAGCCACAAGCTCAACGCCTTGAACCACCAACTGCCTACGCCGACCACGCTGGACGAACAACTCATTGACGACCTGCAGCCCAGCCCGTGCCTGACCCTGGGCAGTCTCGAATTCAGCGCCTACATGCCCAAGACCGGCCGCATGCAACGGCAGATGCAACACCGTGCCGCGCTGGCCTTCGACTACGACGGCCTGCGCGCCAGCGGCAGCGACGACAAACCGCTGACCCGCCTGGTCGGCGACACCAGCCAGCGCATCCGCCGCCAACCCCAGGCCGAGCAGGCACTGCGCAAGATGCTGCGCGACCTCGGTTTCAAGGCCGCCACCCGGCAGAGCAAGGCACTGCCTGACAGCGCCGGCGAAATGCTCCAGCTGCCCGATGACGAAGCCTGGCTGCAGTTTGCCCGCGAGGGCCTGCCGCGCCTGCGCGAAGCCGGTTGGCACATCGATATCCACCGCGACTTCGCCTTCAACCTGCAGGAGGTGGACGACTGGTACGCCAGCATTGATGAAGCACCTGGCCATGAATGGTTCGACCTGGAGCTTGGCATCGTGGTCGATGGCCAGCGCCACAGCCTGTTGCCGATCGTGCTGCAACTGCTGCGCAGCAACCCGGAACTGCTGCGCCCCAGTGAACTGGCCCGGCGCAGCGATGACGAGCACCTGCTGCTCGACCTCAACCGCGGGCGCCTGGACGCCCCAGCCTTGCGCGTCGCCCTGCCCTACGGGCGGATCAAGGCGGTCATGGGCACCCTTGGCGAGCTGTACCTGCACGAAGATGCCACCGGCCCATCGCTGCGCCTGGACCGCGCCGACGCCGCGCGCCTGAACGAAATCGAAGGGCTGCCACTGCATTGGGAAGGCGGCGAGCATGTGCGCGATCTCGGCCGCCGCCTGCGCGATGCCCGCGACCTGCAGGTGCAACCACCGGCCGGCCTGCAAGCCAGCCTGCGCCCTTACCAGCAACAGGGCTTGAACTGGCTGCAGGCGCTGCGGGAAATGGGCACCGGCGGCATCCTGGGCGACGACATGGGGCTGGGCAAGACCTTGCAGGCGCTGGCACACCTGCTGCTGGAAAAGGCCTCCGGCCGCCTGCAAACACCGGCCTTGGCCGTCATGCCCACCAGCCTGATACCGAACTGGCTCGACGAAGCGCAACGCTTCGCCCCCGGCCTGCGGGTATTGGCCCTGCACGGGCCAGGGCGCAGCAAGCATTTCGCCAACCTGCACGCCTATGACCTGGTGCTGACCACCTATGCCCTGGCTCCCCGCGACCTCGAACACCTGCGCGCCCAGCGCTGGCACGTCCTGGTGCTGGACGAGGCGCAGAACATCAAGAGCAGCACCAGCAAGGCCGCCCTGGCCGTGTGCGAACTGCAGGCCGGGCAGCGCCTGTGCCTGACCGGCACGCCGATGGAGAACAACCTCGGCGAGCTGTGGTCGCTCTTCCACTTCCTCATGCCGGGCTGGCTGGGCGACCTGAAGCGCTTCAACCAGGACTACCGCACGCCGATCGAGCGCCACGGCGACAGCGAGCGCATGGCCCACCTGGCCAAGCGCATCCGCCCGTTCCTGCTGCGCCGTACCAAGGAGCAGGTGGCCACCGAGCTGCCGGCCAAGACCGAGATGGTGCACTGGGTCGAGCTCAGCGATGCCCAGCGTGACACCTACGAGGCGGTGCGAGTGGCCATGGACAAGAAGGTCCGCGACGAAATCGCCCGCAATGGTGCCGCACGCAGCCAGATCGTCATCCTCGACGCCCTGCTCAAGCTGCGCCAGGTATGTTGCGACCTGCGCCTGGTCAAGGGGGTGGAGAGCAAAGGCAACCAGGCTGACAAGGGCAAGCTGGGCGCGCTCCTGGAAATGCTCGACGAGCTGCTCAGCGAAGGGCGCCGGGTACTGCTGTTTTCACAGTTCACCTCGATGCTGGCGCTGATCGAGGAGGAGCTGCACAAGCGCAAGATCCGCTACAGCCTGCTGACTGGCGATACCCGCGACCGGCGCACGCCGGTGCAGCAATTCCAGCAGGGTGACAGCGAAGTGTTCCTGATCAGCCTCAAGGCGGGTGGCGTGGGATTGAACCTGACGGCGGCCGACACGGTGATCCACTTCGACCCCTGGTGGAACCCGGCCAGCGAAAACCAGGCCACCGACCGCGCCTACCGCATTGGCCAGGACAAGCCGGTGTTCGTGTTCAAGCTGATCACCCGGGGCACGGTGGAAGAGAAGATCCAGCTGTTGCAGCAGGAGAAAGCGGCACTGGCAGCGAGCCTGCTGGACGGCGGCCAGGCCGGGCAGTGGCGGCTGGGGGATGAGGAGATCGAGGCGCTGTTTGCGCCGCTGCCCGGGAAGCGCGGGCGATAGCCCAGATTCCTTCAGTGCCTGTACCTGCCTCTTCGCGGGCACGCCCGCTCCCACAGGTACGGCACCGCCCTTGAGGGCACGGATATTCCTGTGGGAGCGGGCGCGCCCGCGAAAAGGCCGGCGCGGTCAGTCGACCAGCTGCGCCTCCCGCAACGCCCCCAACGCCTCCAGCCACCGCGGCTGCTGGCGATAGTCGGTGCGCGCAAAGCCACGCCCGCGCATCCGCGCAATCCGCGGCGAGGGCTTGACCTTCATCCGTTGGGCCGCGCTCAGCGCCAGCTCTGCCGCCGCCCGGTCGTTGCACACCAGCCCCATGTCGCAGCCCGCAGTCAAGGCCGCCTCGATCCGGCTGGCCGCGTCGCCGACCACATGCGCACCGGCCATCGACAGGTCATCGCTGAAGATCACCCCGTCAAAGCCCAGCTCGCCACGCAGGATGTCCTGCAGCCAGCGCCGCGAGAAGCCGGCCGGCTGGTTGTCGACCTGCGGGTAAATGACATGCGCCGGCATCACTGCCGCCAGCTGCCCGCTCAAGCGGGTGAACGGTACCAGGTCGGCCTGCCGCAATTGCTCGAGGCTGCGCTCGTCGGTGGGGATCGCCACATGCGAATCCGCCTCGGCCCAGCCGTGGCCTGGGAAATGTTTGCCACAGGCCGCCATGCCCGCCGCATTCATGCCACGGATGAAGGCCCCGGCCAGTTGCGTCGCGCGCAGCGGGTCACCCTCGAAGGCGCGGCTGCCGACCACCGCGCTACGCTGGTGATCCAGGTCGAGCACCGGGGCAAAGCTGAGGTCCAGGCCAACCGCCAACACCTCGGTCGCCATCAGCCAGCCGCACTGTTCGGCCAGGTACTCGGCGTTATCGTTGTCGGCCAGCGCCCGCATGGCTGGCAGGCGCACGAAACCCTGGCGCAAGCGCTGCACACGGCCGCCTTCCTGGTCCACCGCCAGGATCAGGTCGGGGCGGATGGCACGAATCGAGGCGCACAGCTCACGCACCTGGCGCGGGCTGTCGATGTTACGGGCAAAGATGATCAGGCCGGCCACTTCAGGCTGGCGCAGCAGGTGACGGTCTTCGGCGGTCAGCCATTTACCGGCGATATCCACCATCAAGGAGCCTTGCAGGCTGACAGTCATGGGAAATCCTTCATTGGAGACTGAGAGAAGCCCACTGGGGGCAAGCGGCCTGCTCGATGCGCACCAGGCAATGGGCCGGCACGCGCTCGAACAGGCTGAGCAAATCGGTGTTGCGCAGGCGTATGCAGCCATGGGACAGCGCTACGCCCATGGGTTCCGTATCCGGGGTGCCGTGCAGGTAGATATGGCGGCGGAAGGTATCGACCGCACCAAGGCGATTGACCCCGCGCTCGCAACCGCTGAGCCAGAGGATGCGGGTGAGGATCCAGTCCCGGCCAGGGTACTGCGCCTGCAACGCCGGCGACCACAGCTCGCCGGTCCAGCGCCGCCCGGCCAGTACCGCATTCAACGGCAGGCCTGCGCCGATCTTCGCCCGCACCTGATGCAAGCCGCAAGGCGTGCAGCCCGAGCCGTTGCGCTCGCCGGCACCATTGCGCGCGGTGGAAACCGGCAGGCGCAGGCATAGCTGGCCACGGCTGAAACCGTACAGGCACTGGTCGGCAAGGGAAATGTGCAGCAGATCGAGGTCGGACATGGGCGCTAGCTTAGCCGAAGCGCCCTGCCCCGCCCAGCCTTCAGGCCTTGGCGGTGACGGTGGCGGTCTTGCTCCGCGGGCGTAGCTGGGCGGCAGCCATGGCCTCGTCGGTAACGCCACTATCGGCACGCATGCCGGCGGCCAGGAAGGGCACCATCAGGCGCATTACCTGCTCGATCGAGGTGTTGATGCCGAAGTCGGTTTCGGCGATCGCGCGCAGGGCCTTGATACCGGACATGCTGAAGGCTGCGGCACCCAGCATGAAGTGCACCCGCCAGAACAGCTCGAGCGGCGGGATACGCGGCGCGGCCTCGTTGACCAGCAGCATGTAGCGGCGGAACACCTTGCCGTACATGTCTTCCAGGTAGCGCCGCAGGTGGCCCTGGCTCTGGCTGAAGGCCAGGCCCAGCAGGCGCATGAAGATCGACAGGTCGTTGTTGCTGCGAGGCTGCACGGCCAGGGCCTGCTCCACCAGCATCTCCAGCAGCTCTTCGAGGCTGGGCTTGTGCTCCGGTTTTGCCTGGCGCCGCTCCAGCTCGCGCTCGAGGCTGGCGCAGAAGGGCCCGAGGAAGCGCGAGAATACCGCCTGGATCAGGGCCTTCTTGGAGCCGAAGTGATAGTTGACCGCCGCCAGGTTGACCCCGGCCTTGCTGGTAATCAGCCGCAACGAGGTTTCGGCGAACCCCCTTTCCGCGAACAGCTGCTCGGCAGCATCGAGAATGCGTTCAACGGTTTCCGATTGGGCCATGACTACTCCGACTACTCCGCCAGACAAACAGGTGTTTGAAACATACGTTTCAGCCCTGCTTCTGTCAAGGCTCGGTGACCGGTCGGTCGCCATTAAAAGGCGACGCGCTTCACGCTGCAAGCCTCAAAACAGCAGCGGCGCACGCCGGGGCCTGCAGCAGCGTTTCGCAGTTTCTTGCAACCGGCAGCTTGCAGCGCATCCAGTACTGTATATAATCCCAGGCACTGTACAAAAAGACAGAGCGCCCAACATGTTGAAACTGACGCCACGCCAAGCCGAAATTCTCGCGTTCATCAAGCGTTGCCTGGAAGACAACGGCTTCCCGCCAACCCGCGCCGAGATCGCTCAGGAGCTGGGCTTCAAGTCGCCCAACGCCGCCGAGGAACACCTCAAGGCCCTCGCCCGCAAGGGCGCGATCGAAATGACCCCGGGCGCCTCTCGCGGCATTCGCATCCCTGGCCTGGAAGCCAAGGCCGAAGAAAGCGGCCTGCCGATCATCGGCCGGGTCGCCGCCGGTGCGCCGATCCTTGCCGAACAGCACATCGAGCAATCCTGCAATATCAGCCCCGACTTTTTCCACCCCCAGGCCGACTACCTGTTACGCGTGCACGGCATGAGCATGAAGGACGTCGGTATCCTCGATGGCGACCTGCTGGCGGTGCATACCTGCCGCGAAGCACGCAACGGCCAGATCGTCGTGGCGCGTATCGGCGACGAAGTCACCGTCAAGCGTTTCAAGCGTGAAGGCAGCAAGGTCTGGTTGCTTGCCGAAAACCCCGAATTCGCCCCTATCGAAGTCGACCTGAAAGAACAGGAACTGGTGATCGAGGGTTTGAGCGTCGGCGTCATTCGCCGCTGATCCAGGAGGCGTCATGCAGCAGTTCATTCACGCACCCGAGCAAGCCCAGTTGCCATTGTTCGAAGCATTCCTCGCCCAGCCAGTCTTGCCAGGCCTGAAAACCACTGAACTGGCACGCAAGAGCAGCCAGCCCGAGCTGTTCAGCGAACTGTCGCTGCGCGGTGCTCCGGGGCACTGCCACAGCCTGCTGGCACCGGTACTGCGCGAGCTGAGCGAAGAGGACGAGGCCCGCTGGCTGACCTTGATCGCTCCGCCATCGAGCCTGACCCAGGCCTGGCTGCGCGACGCCGGGCTCAACCGTGAACGCATCCTGCTGCTGCACCCTCGCGGCAATCAAAGCCCGCTGCAACTGGCCTGCGAAGCGCTGCGCCTGGGCCGCAGCCACACCGTGGTCAGCTGGCTCGGCAATGTAAATGCCACGGTACGCCAGCAATTGCTGCGTGCCGCCAGCGTTGGAAACGCACAAAGCCTGAACATCCGCCTCGGCTGATGTTCAGGCTCTGCCTGTTACCGCGTGACACCGGGTGCTGCGCTGCCTGTCAGTGCAGCACGCGCGGCCCCTCGTCACGCTCGAGTTCGCCGTCTATCAGACGACCGGCCATTTGCACGCCCACACTGAGCATGGCCTTGGCCACTTCCACATGCTGACCCTGCAGGAACGCCTTGGCGTCTTCCGAAAAATCCAGGGTTACCAGAGAGCCCTCATCCTCGGCGCGACGCAGTTCGATGCGGCCATCAGGCAACTCGACAATTTCCAGAAACGACGTAGACATAAATGGCAGTTCTCCGCGAAAGGCCAGTATTGTACCAGCCGTAGCGGCTATCAGCACTCACTCAACGCATCACGGAAACGTCTTACAAGGCCCTTGAGGTTGCTGCGCCAGCTTTCCAGTTCTGCACGTGACAGCGCCGGATGCTCGGGCTCATCGAGATTGACGGCCTGAATCAGCGGCTGGGTAACGTCGGTTTTTGGCGTTTTCTTCGCGACCGGTGGTCGGAACAAATCGGCATAAGCACCTAGCATCTGTGCCAGCCAGGTTTCACGCTGGCGGGCCAGCTCCAGCAGCTCGGCCACCTCCGGGATGGCGATGCCGTTCAGGGCGTCGTCGGCCAGCGCTTGTTCGACCGTAGCAACGACAGGCAAGCGGTAGAAGCCACCAATCTCATGGCACAGCCCCAGCAGCGCGCCGTACAGGTGAAACAGCGCCGATTCACGCTCAGCCTGGACCAGGCCCTGGGCGTTCATCGCCTGGCTTTGTTCGGCCTTGGCCATGGACTCCAGGGCGAGGCCGGCGAAGAACAGTTTCTGGTTGGTGCGGGTGTAGAGTTCCTGGGCCATCTCGGTGCCCTCCCATAAGGCTGCAAGGCGGATAGCTGCATCATAAATGATTGGGGCCGCAAAGCGGCCCCAATCACGGCACTGACGAATCAGCGCTTGTCTTCAACCTTCCACGCATTGCCGTCGTAGAACGCCTTCCAGCCGGTCGGCTTGCCGTCGACTTCGGACTGCACGTACTGCTCCTTGGTCTTGCGGCTGTAGCGGATCACCGCAGGCCGACCGTCCGGGTCCTTCTGTGGCGCATCGCACAGGAAATGGTACTTCGGATCGATCTCGTGCTTGTGCGGCACGATCTCCAGTACCAGCGGCGCACGCGTCTCACGGTTCTTGGGGAACTGGCTGGCAGCCAGGAACAGCCCTGAAGCGCCATCACGCAGCACGTAGGTGTCGTCGACCTTCTCGCACTTGAGCTCTGGCATATCCACCTTGTCCATCTTCGGTGGCGCTGCCTCGCCGCTCTTGAGCAGCTTGCGGGTGTTCTTGCAGGCCGGGTTGGTGCAACCGAAGAACTTGCCGAAGCGGCCCGTCTTCAACTGCATCTCGCTGCCGCACTTGTCACACTCCAGGCTCGGCCCTTCGTAGCCCTTGATGCGATAGTTGCCTTCTTCGATCTCATAGCCAGCGCAATCCGGATTGTTACCGCAGATGTGCAGCTTGTGCTTCTCGTCCAGCAGGTAGGCATCCATCGCCGTGGCGCAGATCGGGCAGCGGTGCTTGCCCAGCAGCACACGGGATTCCGATTCGCCCTCGTCGTCAGCAGCAATCTCATCGCCCGGCACCAGGTTCACGGTAGCCTTGCAGCGCTCTTTCGGCGGCAGGCTGTAGCCCGAGCAGCCGAGGAACACGCCGGTCGAGGCAGTACGAATCATCATCGGGCGGCCACATTCCTTGCACGGAATGTTGGTCATGGTCGGCTGGTTGGCGCGCATGCCGTCTTCGCTGGACTCGGCAGTCTGCAGCTTCTTGCTGAAGTCGCCATAGAACTCGTCGAGCACGTTCTTCCAGTCACGCTCACCCTGGGCCACGTCGTCGAGGTTCTCTTCCATGTCGGCGGTAAAACCGTAGTCCATCAGGTTGGAGAAGCTCTCGGACAGGCGCTCGGTGACGATGTCGCCCATCTTTTCCGAGTAGAAGCGGCGGTTGTGCAGGGTCACATAGCCACGGTCCTGGATGGTCGAGATGATCGCCGCGTAGGTCGACGGACGGCCGATGCCGCGTTTCTCCATTTCCTTGACCAGGCTGGCTTCGGTGAAGCGCGCCGGTGGCTTGGTGAAATGCTGGCTCGGGTCGATCTGGATCAGCTTCAGCGCTTCACCCTGGACCATCTCCGGCAACACATCGTCTTCGCCCGGCTTGCTCTGCTGCGGCAGCACACGGGTGTAACCGTCGAACTTGAGGATACGGCCCTTGGCCCGCAGCTCGAAGTCGCCAGCAGCCACGGTGACGCTGGTGGACAGGTATTGCGCCGGCGGCATCTGGCAGGCCAGGAACTGACGCCAGATCAGCTCGTACAGGCGCTCGGCGTCACGCTCCATGCCACTGAGCTTGGTCGGGTGGGTGTTGACGTCGGAAGGACGAATCGCTTCGTGCGCCTCCTGGGCGCCCTCCTTGCTGCCATACACCAGCGGCGCATCCGGCAGGTACTGCTTGCCGAATTCACGCTCGATGTAGCTGCGTGCCATGTCCAGGGCGTCGGCCGACAGGTTGGTCGAGTCGGTACGCATGTAGGTGATGTAGCCGGCTTCGTACAAGCGCTGGGCCATCATCATGGTTTTCTTCACCCCGAAGCCCAGGCGGTTGCTGGCGGCTTGCTGCAAGGTGGAGGTGATGAACGGCGCCGACGGCTTGCTGCTGGTCGGGCGGTCTTCGCGCTTGACCACGCTGTAGCTGGAAGCCTTGAGCTTTTCCAGCGCAGCCATGGCCTGCGCTTCGTTCAGCGGCTTGAAGGCCTCGCCCTTTTCGCGCGCCACTTCGAAGCGCACCTTGGCGTTCTTGGCGGTGCCGAGGTCGGCGTGGATTTCCCAGTACTCTTCAGGGATGAACGCGCGGATTTCGCGCTCGCGCTCCACCACCAGCTTCACCGCCACCGACTGTACACGGCCGGCGGACAGGCCGCGGGCAATCTTGGCCCACAGCAGTGGCGAAACCATGTAGCCGACCACACGGTCGAGGAAGCGCCGCGCCTGCTGGGCATTGACCCGGTCGATATCCAGCTCGCCCGGCTGCGAGAAGGCATCCTGGATGGCCTTCTTGGTAATTTCGTTGAACACCACGCGCTTGTAGCGGCTGTCGTCGCCGCCGATGGCCTCGCGCAGGTGCCAGGCAATGGCTTCCCCTTCGCGGTCCAAGTCGGTTGCGAGATAGATGGTGTCGGCATCCTTGGCCAGGCGGCGCAGCTCTTCGATCACCTTTTCCTTGCCGGGCAGGATCTCGTACTTGGCCTTCCAGCCGTGGTCGGGGTCGACGCCCATGCGTGCGACCAGCTGGCGACGGGCCTTTTCCTTCGGCGACAGCGCCGGAGCCTCACCCGCGGCCTTGCCACGCTTGGCGGCCGGCTCTTTGCTGGCGCTGGCCGAACCGCTGGTGGGGAGGTCTCGGATATGGCCGATACTCGACTTCACCACGTACTGGTTGCCCAGGTACTTGTTGATGGTCTTGGCCTTGGCCGGGGATTCCACAATGACCAGCGATTTGCCCATGGATCGGAGTATTCCTGAATCTGAAGATAAAAAACGCGTCAGGTGCCAGACGCGGCACCGCTATATATAGTGGCAAAAGTGCGAGGTCAAGTTCGGACTATCACGCTTGCGACTTGCCCAGCAGCCCGGACACCCCCTCTTCGGCCTTGACCAAAGCAAAGCGTGGCACCTGCTCGCCGTCAACCTCGACGGACTCCTGGAACATCGAAAGTGGCCGTACCCAGAAGCTGTAATCACCATACAGGCATTGGTAGAAGACCATCCACTCTTCGCTTTCGGAGTGCCGTGCAACACTGAAGACACGGTACTCAGGCCCTTTGTAATGCCGGTATACGCCTGGTTGTATCTGCATGTTGCCCACCCTCTTGAAAAAACCTTGAAAAAAACAAAACCGGGGCACAAGGCCCCGGTCGCTGTCCACCAACGCGATCAGACGCGTTCGAAGACAGTGGTGATGCCTTGGCCGAGGCCGACACACATGGTCGCCACCCCCAGGGTACCGCCATTCTGCTTCATGACGTTGAGCAGGGTGCCGGAAATCCGTGCCCCGGAGCAACCGAACGGGTGGCCCAAGGCAATGGCGCCGCCGTGCAGGTTAACCTTCTCATCCATCTTGTCGAGCACTTTCAGATCTTTCAGCACTGGCAGGGCCTGCGCAGCGAAGGCTTCGTTGAGCTCGATGAAGTCGATGTCGGCCATGCTCAGGCCAGCACGCTTGAGGGCTTTCTGGGTCGATGGCACCGGGCCGTAGCCCATGATCGCCGGGTCGACACCGGCCACTGCCATGGCACGGATGACGGCCAACGGCTGGATGCCCAGGTCCATGGCGCGCTGGCCGGACATGACGATCATGCACGAGGCACCGTCGGTGATCTGCGACGAGGTACCGGCAGTGACGGTACCGCCCTTGGGGTTGAACGCCGGCTTGAGCGAGGCCAGGCCTTCGAGGGTGGTTTCCGGGCGAATGGTTTCGTCGAAGTCGAATACCTTCAGGAAGCCGTTCTCGTCATAGCCCTGCATCGGGATGATTTCGTCCTTGAACTTGCCTTCGACCGTGGCCTTGTGGGCCAGCTGGTGCGAACGCAGGCCGAACAGGTCCTGCTGCTCGCGGGTAATGCCATGCATCTTGCCGAGCATTTCCGCGGTCAGGCCCATCATCCCGGAGGCCTTGGCGGCGTGCAGGGACAGGTGCGGATTGGGATCCACGCCATGCATCATGCTGACGTGGCCCATGTGCTCCACGCCACCGACCACGAACACATCACCATTACCGGTCATGATGGCCTGGGCGGCAGTGTGCAGCGCACTCATCGACGAGCCGCACAGGCGGCTGACGGTCTGCGCTGCGGAGGTGTGCGGGATCTGGGTCATCAGCGAGGCCATGCGGGCGATGTTCCAGCCCTGCTCCAGGGTCTGGTTGACGCAGCCCCAGATCACGTCCTCGACCTCTTTCGGGTCGACCTTGTCGTTGCGTTCCAGCAGCTTGCTGATCAGGTGCGCCGACATGTCTTCGGCGCGGGTATTGCGGTGCATGCCACCCTTGGAGCGGCCCATTGGCGTGCGACCGAAGTCGACAATCACCACGTCTCTTGGATTCAGGCTCATATCAAATCTCTCGCTCTAGCTGGTTGACCGCTCAGTTGAAGAAGCGCTGGCCGTTCTTGGCCATTTCACGCAGCTTGGCGGTCGGGTGGTACAGCGGCCCCAGGTCGGCGTACTGATCGGCCAGGGCAACGAATTCGGCCACACCGATCGAGTCGATGTAGCGCAGCGCGCCACCGCGGAAGGGAGGGAAGCCAATGCCATAGACCAGGCCCATGTCGGCTTCGGCAGCGGTTTCGACGATGCCGTCCTCCAGGCAGCGCACAGTCTCCAGGCACAGCGGGATCATCATCCAGTTGATGATGTCTTCGTCGGTGACTTCACGCTGTTCGAAGACGATCGGCTTGAGCACGTCGAGCACGCTGGCGTCGGCGACCTTCTTCGGCTTGCCGCGCTTGTCGGTTTCGTAGGCGTAGAAGCCTTTGCCATTCTTCTGGCCCAGGCGGTTGGCCTCGTACAGGGCATCGACGGCCGAGCGACGCTCATCCTTCATGCGGTCCGGGAAGCCTTCGGCCATCACGTCGCGGCCGTGGTGGCCGGTGTCGATGCCGACCACGTCCATCAGGTACGCCGGGCCCATCGGCCAGCCGAACTTTTCCATGACCTTGTCGATACGCACGAAGTCGACGCCGGCACTGACCAGCTTGGCAAAACCGCCGAAGTACGGGAACAGCACGCGGTTGACCAGGAAGCCCGGGCAGTCGTTGACCACGATCGGGTTCTTGCCCATTTTCTTGGCGTAGGCCACGGTGGTGGCGACCGCCACGTCACTGGACTTCTCGCCACGGATGACTTCCACCAGCGGCATCATGTGCACCGGGTTGAAGAAGTGCATGCCGACGAAGTTTTCCGGGCGCTTGAGCGCCTTGGCCAGCAGGTTGATGGAAATGGTCGAGGTGTTCGAGGCGAGGATCGCATCGTCCTTCACCTGGCCTTCGACCTCGGCCAGCACGGCCTGCTTGACCTTCGGGTTCTCGACCACCGCCTCGACGACGATGTCGACATTGGCGAAATCGCCATAGGACAGGGTCGGGCGAATGGCGTTGAGCGCCTCGGCCATCTTGGCCGCGGTCAGGCGGCCCTTCTCGACGCGGTTGCCAAGCAGCTTGGCTGCCTCGTTCAGGCCCAGCTGGATGGCTTCTTCGCGGATGTCCTTCATCAGGATCGGGGTGCCCTTGACCGCCGACTGGTAGGCGATACCGCCGCCCATGATACCGGCGCCGAGCACGGCCGCCTGCTTCACGTCGCGGGCGATTTCGTCGTGGGCCTTGGCCTTGCGCTTGAGTTCCTGGTCGTTCAGGAACAGGCCGACCAGGCTTTCGGCAACCGAGGTCCTGGCCAGCTTGGCAAAGCCTGCCGCTTCCACTTCCAGGGCTTTGTCACGGCCGAAGTTGGCGGCCTTCTGGATGGTCTTGATGGCTTCGACCGGTGCCGGGTAGTTCGGGCCGGCCTGGCCAGCGACGAAGCCCTTGGCGGTCTCGAAGGCCATCATCTGCTCGATGGCGTTGAGCTTGAGCTTTTCCAGCTTGGGCTGGCGCTTGGCCTTGTAGTCCAGCTCACCGCTGATGGCGCGCTTGATCAGGTCGAGGGCACCGGCCATCAGCAGTTCAGGCGCAACCACGGCATCCACAGCCCCGACTTTCAGGGCGTCTTCGGCACGGTTTTCCTTGCCGGCGGCGATCCACTCGATGGCATTGTCCGGACCGATCAGGCGCGGCAGGCGCACGGTGCCGCCGAAGCCCGGGTAGATACCCAGCTTGACTTCCGGCAGGCCGATCTTGGCGCTGCTGGACATGACCCGGTAGTCGGCGGCCAGGCACATTTCCAGGCCACCGCCCAGGGCGATGCCGTTGATGGCGGCCACGGTCGGCACTTCGAGGTCTTCGAAGGCGTTGAAAATGCGGTTGGCTTCCAGGTTGCCGGCGACCAGTTCGGCCTCGGGCAGCTTGAAGTTGTCGACGAACTCGGTGATGTCGGCGCCGACGATGAACACGTCCTTGCCACTGCTGACGATCACGCCCTTGACCGAGGCGTCGGCCTGGATGGCATCGACGGCCTGGCGCAGCTCGTTCAGGGTAAGGCGGTTGAACTTGTTGACGGACTCACCCTTGAGGTCGAACTTGAGCTCGACGATGCCACTTTCAAGAGCCTTAACCGTGATGGCTTTACCTTCGTAAATCATCAACTGATCTCCACGATATGGAAGCTGAACGTACACGCCGATCGCTGCAGCAAAAGCAGGCCTAGCTGCCCTGCCCCAGGCACACCCGTCAGCGCGCTATTCGGAAGTATGGCTTGGCGCGCTGACATACAAACGCTCAATTCATACGCCCGTTTGATTTGGGTGTGCACACATTCTCCGAAAAGATCGGCGTTGTCAAATGCTCACGAGCCGGGTGAAAACGCGACTTTCCAGTCATTTTGTATCGCTCAGGTACAAAACATGATGACAGTGATCGCTGACCATTCATGTCAGCGATTGACCATAGGCGACGCTGAAGTGCGGTGTTTTTCCGCTTGCGCGACAATGCCTGGCGGCTACACTGCCACTTGCTTGATGAATACCCGGCCTGCCTGGCCTTTTCTGCGCGGCAGAACGCAAAGCGGCGACTTGGCACCCTATCCCTTCAGGGGTATGCCAAGCCGCCGCTTTGTCGTTACAGAGGTTGAAAAAGCGCCGCCTAGCCTTGTAGGAGCGGCCTTGTGTCGCGATGGGGCGCGCAGCGGCCCCGGTTTTTTTGCGTTACAGCTGAAATTGCCGGGGCCGCTCTGCGCCCCATCGCGACACAAGGCCGCTCCTGCAGGGCCCGTGCAAGACAGGCCTCAGGCCAGCGTTTCGAGGACGTAGGCAACATCCTGCAACACAGCCGTATCGCCTCGCTCGGTCCAGTACAGGGCAATCATCCGCGCATCGGCTTCGACCTTGTAGACGCTCGCGGGCAAGCGTGCCAAGGGCTCCATGAACCGTGGGTCTTCACAGGGCTCGCGCCACTGGTTCCACCACACCCCCGGGCTGATTTGCCAGAAGCTGAAGCTGTCCTCATGCCCGCGACGGCGCGCCCGATGGTATTGCGGGCACGGGCTTGGCGCTGGCCTTTCCAGCCAGTGCGGCCACTGCTGCGGCGCCAACTGCATGGCCAGGCCCATGCGCCGCGCCTCCAGGCGCAGCTTCATCTGCTCGCTCTGCTTGCGCGAGGTGCGCAACCAGGAAAGCGGGCTGAGAATCAGCGCAAGGATTGACACCACCAGCAATACCGTCATATCAGTAGTTCCCATAAAACGTTGCAAATGAGCCGGTTAGCCATTTTTCACGGAAGACCCGCCCGAAAGCGACCATACTTCTTCTATCGCGATTGTCAGGAGTTCCGCTCATGCAATACGAACATCTTCTGGTCGCCGTCGACCTGACCGAAGAATGCGACCCGGTGATCAAGCGCGCCATGGCGCTGGCGGCACCGTCAAATGCCAAGGTTTCACTGGTACATATCGTCGAGCCGATGGCCATGGCGTTCGGCGGCGACGTCCCCATGGACCTGTCGCAACTGCAACAGCAGCAGTTCGACCAGGCCAAGGAGCGCATGGAGCGGCTGTTCAACAAGTACCCAAACATCCACCGCGGCGACTCGCACCTGACCTATGGCCAGCCGCGCCAGGAAATCCACCAGCTGGCCAAGGACCAAAAGTGCGACCTGATCGTGGTCGGCAGCCACGGCCGCCATGGCCTGGCGTTGCTGCTGGGTTCCACGGCCAATGATGTGCTGCATGGCGCGCCGTGCGATGTGCTGGCGGTAAGGCTGCAGAAAAAAGAATGATTTGACCTGTACCGGCCCTTTTGCGGGCTTGCCCGCTCCCACAGGTCCTCCACAGATTTTCAGCTCTGTGCAGTCCCTGTGGGAGCGGGCAAGCCCGCGAAGGGGCCGGCCCAGGCTGACGCCGATCAGCCTTCCAGCTCGGCCCAGCGCTCGACCAGCACATCCAGCTCGGCCTGCAGCTTCTCGATCTTCGCCAGCACTGCCGAGGTTTCTGCAATCGGCCGCTGATAGAAGCCCGCCGCATTCACCTCTTCCTGAGCTTCGGCCATGCGCTGCTCCAGTTCGTCGATCTGCCCAGGCAGCATCTCCAGCTCGCGCTGCAGCTTGTAGCTGAGCTTCTTCTTCGAGGCATCGGCCGCCGCGGCAACCGGCGCCGGTGCAGGCTTGGCCTCGACCTTCTCGACCACCGCGCTGTTGAGCTCGGACTTGCCGCCCTTGCTCTCGGTCACGCCCAGCAGCTTCGGCGAACCACCCTGGCGGATCCAGTCCTCATAGCCCCCGACGTACTCGCGCACCTTGCCCTCACCCTCGAACACCAGGGTGCTGGTGACCACGTTGTCAAGGAAGGCCCGGTCGTGGCTGACCATCAGCACGGTACCCTTGTAGTTGGACAGCACCTCTTCGAGCAGCTCGAGGGTTTCCACGTCCAGGTCGTTGGTCGGTTCGTCCAGCACCAGCAGGTTGGCCGGCTTGCTGAACAACTTGGCCAGCAACAGCCGGGCACGTTCACCCCCGGACAGTGCCTTGACCGGCGTACGGGCACGCTGCGGGCTGAACAGGAAGTCGCCCAGGTAGCTCAGCACGTGGCGGTTCTGGCCATCGATCTCGATGAAGTCGCGGCCTTCGGCCAGGTTGTCGATCACCGTCTTTTCCAGGTCCAGCTGGTGGCGCATCTGGTCGAAGTAGGCCACTTCCAGCTTGGTCCCGCGCTCGACCTTGCCCGAGGTCGGCTGCAAGTCGCCGAGCATCAGCTTGAGCAAGGTGGTCTTGCCGGTACCGTTGGCCCCCAGCAGGCCGATGCGGTCCTCGCGCTGCAGGACCATGGAAAAATCCTTCACCAGCATCGGCCCGTCCGGGTGATGGAAGCTGACGTTCTCCAGCACCATCACCTGCTTGCCGGACTTTTCCGCCGCCTCGATCTGGATGTTGGCCTTGCCCTGGCGCTCGCGGCGTTCGCTGCGCTCCACACGCAGCGCCTTCAGCGCACGTACACGGCCTTCGTTGCGCGTACGGCGGGCCTTGATGCCCTGGCGGATCCATACCTCTTCCTGGGCCAGGCGCTTGTCGAACAGCGCGTTGGCGGTTTCCTCGGCGGCCAGCGCGGCCTCCTTGTGCACCAGGAAGCTGGCATAGTCGCCGTTCCAGTCGATCAGGCCGCCACGGTCCAGTTCGAGGATGCGGGTGGCCAGGTTCTGCAGGAAGGACCGGTCGTGGGTAATGAACAGCACCGCGCCGTTGAAGCCGCGCAGGGCCTCTTCGAGCCAGGCGATGGCACCGATGTCCAGGTGGTTGGTCGGCTCGTCGAGCAGCAGCAGGTCGGGTTCCGATACCAGCGCCTGGGCCAGCAGCACACGGCGGCGCCAGCCACCGGACAGCTCGGCCAGGGTCTTGTCGGCCGGCAGCTGCAGGCGGCTGAGGGTGCTTTCTACCACCTGCTGCAGGCGCCAGCCGTCACGGGCTTCCAGCTCGTGCTGCACGTGCATGAGTTTTTCCAGGTCTTCATCGCCCTGGATATTCAGGCTCAGGTGATGGAACTGCGCCAGCAACTCGCCGACGCCATCCAGGCCGGCGGCCACCACGTCGAATACCGTGCGCGCGTCGGCCACCGGCAGCTCCTGCGGCAGTTCGCCGATCTTCAGCCCCGGGGCACGCCAGATCTCGCCATCGTCGCCCTTCTGCTCGCCCTTGACCAGGCGCAGCATGCTCGACTTGCCGGTGCCGTTGCGGCCGATGATGCACACCCGCTCGCCACGAGCGATCTGCCAGGACACGTGGTCCAGCAGCGGCATGGCGCCGAATGCGAGGGACACATCGCTGAATTTGAGCAGGGTCATGTTGGTCTCCATAAATCGGGCGCGCATTCTACCTGACTTGGCCCCGGACGGCATCTGCCTGGCCGGCGGACCAGGGTTGGGCGACATCTGGTCGAACTTAATATCCCGATACAAGCACAGTGCTTTCACCCGCCGCCGGCAAACGGCTAAGCTAAGGCCATAGCTTCCAACAGTGCTGGCTCCGCCGTCACTTCCCCATGGTTCAACTGCCCGGACGTATCATGCGCAGCCGCCTGTTACACATTGCATCCTGCCTGCTGCTCACCGCCGCCACCGGCGCGGCGCAGGCCGCCGACCTTACCCTGCAACGCCAATACTATGACGAGGCCAAGCGCGCGCTGGCCAAGGGCGACAAGGGCCCGTACCTGCGCTATGCCCAGGCCCTCAGCGACTACCCGCTGACGCCCTACCTGGCCTACGACGAACTCACTGCGCGCCTGAAAAGCGCCAGCAACCAGGAAATCGAAGCCTTCCTCGCCAAGCATGGCGACCTGCCCCAGGCCAACTGGATGAAGCTGCGCTGGCTGCGCTGGCTGGCCGAACGCGGCGACTGGGATACCTTCGTCAAGTACTACGACCCCAAGCTCAACTTCACCGAGCTGGACTGCCTCAACGGCCAGTACCAGCTCAGCCATGGCCTGCGTGCCGAGGGCTACGCCACCGCCGACAAGCTATGGAACGTCGGCAAGTCGCAGCCGGCCACCTGCGACACGCTGTTCGCCATGTGGGCAGCCGAAGGCCAGCTGACCGAGGCCAAGCGCTGGCAACGCACCAAGCTGGCGGCCCAGGCGCGCAACTACAGCCTGGCCAACAACCTGGTCCAGACCCTGACCACCCTTGGCCCGCAAGGGCGCCTGCTGGTCGACGTGGCGCAAAAGCCCGAACTGCTCAATCAGCCGGCGCGCTTCACCCCGGCCAACGAAGCCATGTCCGACGTGGTCAGCCTCGGCCTGCGTCGCCTGGCCCGGCAAGACCCGGAACGGGCCATGGCGCTGCTCGACGACTACGCCCAGCGCATGCATTTTTCCCGCGACGAGAAGGTGGCGATCGCCCGTGAGATCGGCCTGACCCTGGCCCGTCGCTACGACCCGCGCGCACTCGACCTGATGACCCGCTACGACCCGGAGCTGCGCGATAACACCGTCAGCGAATGGCGCCTGCGCCTACTGCTGCGCCTGGGCCGCTGGGAGGACGCCTACGAGCTGACCAAGCGCTTGCCGCAGGACCTGGCCAGCAGCAGCCGCTGGAAGTACTGGCAAGCCCGCAGCCTGGAGCTGGCGCAGCCGAACAACCCGCAAGTGCCGTTGCTGTACAAGAACGTGGCGCGCGAGCGTGACTTCTACGGCTTCCTCGCCGCCGACCGGGCACAGACCCCTTACCAGCTGAACAACAAGCCGCTGGTGCTGAGCCCGCAACTGGTCAACAAGGTGCGCAACACCCCGGGCATCCGCCGCGCACTGGAGTTCCATGCCCGCGGCCAGATCGTCGAAGGGCGCCGCGAGTGGTACCACGTCAGCCGCCACTTCAACCGTGACGAAATGGTCGCCCAGGCGCGCCTGGGCTACGACCTGCGCTGGTACTTCCCGGCCATTCGTACCATTAGCCAGGCACAGTACTGGGACGACCTGGACATCCGCTTCCCGATGGCCCACCGCGACACCCTGGTGCGTGAAGCCAAGGTTCGCGGCCTGCACTCGAGCTGGGTATTCGCCATTACCCGCCAGGAGAGTGCCTTCATGGAGGATGCCCGCTCCCCGGTGGGCGCCAGCGGCCTGATGCAGCTGATGCCCTCCACCGCCAAGGAAACCGCGCGCAAGTTCAGTATTCCCCTGGCGTCGCCGGCACAGGTGCTCAACCCGGACAAGAATATCCAGCTCGGCGCCGCCTATCTGAGCCAGGTGCACAGCCAGTTCAACGGCAACCGGGTACTCGCTTCGGCGGCCTACAACGCCGGGCCAGGGCGCGTGCGGCAGTGGCTCAAAGGTGCCAAGCACCTGAGCTTCGATGTGTGGGTAGAGTCCATTCCGTTCGACGAAACCCGCCAGTATGTGCAGAACGTGCTGTCGTATTCGGTGATCTACGGGCAGAAGCTCAACTCGCCGCAGCCGTTGGTGGATTGGCATGAGCGCTACTTTGACGACATGTAAGGGGCGCTGAAACTGCACTGGCCTCTTGGTGGGCCACCCCGCCAAGAAGCCAGTGCAGGCAACCGGTCATTCCAGGATTTCGACTTCCATCCCGACTTCAAGCTGCCCACCGCCATCCACCGCCAGGTTCTGCCCGAACAACACATCCCCCTCCTTTTCGCGGAAGGTCCTGAGCGTGGCCATCGGCTCGCGGTCGGCACTGCGTTCGCCAGTCGCCGGGTCAATGGTGGTGAAGATGCAGCGCACACTGGGCTTGAGCACGCGGAACTCCAGGCTGCCGATGCGAATCCGCTTCCAGCCATCCTCGGCAAACGGCGCCGCGCCTTGCACCACCAGGTTGGGGCGAAAGCGCAGCATCTCCATCGGCCGGCCGATCCGCCGGTTGAGTTCGTCCAGCGAGCCCTGGCCGATCAGCAACAACGGAAAACCGTCCGGAAACGCCGCCCGGTCACTGTTCAAGCCATAGCCATTGGGCAGGTAGCGCGCGCGCTGTTCGGGGCAATGCACCAGGCGTACGGGCTTGCCCAACAGCTCGCTCAGCCAGGCCGCCGCCGCATCACCGGCATCCGGCACGCGCAAGGTATCGCGCCAGATGGTCACGCCCCGCAGTGCGTCATCGGCCGCTGGCACCGACACCCGCAACGCAGCCTGCCCCGGCGCCTGCAGCAGCAACTGGCCGCTGTCGTCTTCGCTGGCGCGGAGCTGGCCAAGCTGCGGCCAGGCACGTTGAGTGAGGAAGCGTCCGTTCTCCTCCTCCACCACCATCCAGCGCCGATCACCCTGCAACCCCAACAATCCCACCGCTGAAGCCTGCAGGCGTTGCGCCTGCCCCGACTTCACCGGGTACCGATACAGCTCACTGAGAAACATCCCTGCCGCCTCGCGTCATGCAAAACGCCAAGCTTATACCCGACAGGGGCCTGGATCACGCAGTAGCGGCATCCAGCAACAGGCGTTGCTTGACCACATCGACAAGGCGATCAGGCTGGAACTTGGACAGGAAGTTGTCGCAGCCGACTTTTTTCACCATCGACTCGTTGAAGCTGCCCGACAGCGAGGTATGCAGCACCACGTAAAGCTGGCGCAAACGGGCATCACCACGAATCTCGGTGGTCAGCCGGTAGCCGTCCATTTCCGGCATCTCGGCGTCGGTAAACACCATCAGCAGCTTTTTGCAGACATCCTCGCCGGCATCGGCCCAGCCCTTGAGCAGGCGCAACGCCTTCAGCCCGTCACTGGCCACGTGCAGTTTCACCCCCAGCTGCGACAGGGTGTCGCGCAACTGTGCCAGGGCCACGCTGGAGTCATCCACCAGCAGCACCTCGCGGCCACGCGCCCGCGCCAGCACCGGGTCAGCGAGCTTGTCGCCGGAAACCCGGGCGTTGTACGGCACGATCTCGGCCAGCACCTTCTCCACGTCGATCACTTCGACCAGCTTGTCATCCACCTTGGTGATGGCGGTCAGGTAATGCTGGCGCCCGGCGCTGGTCGGCGGCGGCATGATCGCTTCCCAGTTCATGTTGACGATGCGGTCTACGCCGCCCACCAGGAAGGCCTGCACCGAACGGTTGTACTCAGTCACGATGATGGTGCTGTCAGGCCCCGGCTGCAGCGGGCGCATGCCGATCGCCTGGGACAGGTCGATCACTGGCAGGGTCTGGCCACGCAAGTTGACCACCCCGCAGACGAAGGCGTGGCGCTGGGGCATCAGGGTCAGCTTGGGCAACTGGAGCACTTCCTGGACCTTGAACACGTTGATCGCGAACAGCTGGCGACCAGCCAGGCGAAACATCAGGATTTCCAGGCGGTTCTCACCCACCAGTTGCGTGCGTTGGTCTACCGTGTCGAGAATGCCAGCCATTGGAAAACCCCCAGGCTTGAGTCGAAAAAATTGAGATCATCCACCTTGTATCGGCGGCTTCGCGCCCAGCTTGACCCTTGCCGGAAAAAGCGCCGAAACAATTGATATCACTTTAACATCATGCTTTACTGCGGGTACCGCCGAGCAAATCGACAGCACGGCAAAAAGTTCCCTACCTGAGGCACGGATCAGGGAAACCCTTAGCGGCAATCGGGTGCAACCTGATGTTCGCGCTATCCTTTAGCCATTAATGTGACGCCATTCTCATTGCATGAATGGAGTCAGGCTTTTGCTAGCTATCGTATCGGCGTGCCCGTCCTCTGCGCCTGCCTTACGCGCGGGGGCATCATGAAGGACAGTGCCTTATCGTTCGACGATGCGCTGCAGCGGTTTCTACTGGACGCTCAGGTACAGCTGACCCAGGCGCAGGAGTGCCTGCAGCATCTGGAACTGATCGAAAACGACCCGGATGCCTGCCGCTGCCTGGACAACGCGCTCGATAACCTCGCCCGCCAGGCTACGCACCTGGGCCTGCGCGAAGTCGCCCATTACACCACTGCCCTGCAACAGTTGCTCGCCCCGGCCTGCCACGACGGCTGCCTGCAGCGCGAAGCACTGCCGGCCGTGGAGGCATGCCTGACCCTGCTCGCCTGGCAGCTGGAGCTGGTCGACCCCCTGACAGGCCGGCTTAACCTGGACATCGGCGAGCAACTGGTGCTGCTGGGCGAACTGGCCAAGGTCGTGCAGCAACCCTTGGCCCGAACCTGCACTTCTTGTGACGAACAAGGCAGCGTGTGCATCCACCCGCATGGTGAAGCGGCAGACGGCACACAACCCGGCCAATCGCCTACCACCTATTGACCCGGCACGACGTGCGACTGGCCTCGTTGATTGAAGCCCACCATGGTCGAGCCTGGAAGGTGCCCGAAGTTGCCGGAGCAAGGTCGGGTCATTGCCGCACAAGTTACCTATCACGCGCCTCGACAGGTGGCACTTTGCTGGCCGGCAGGGCGCAACCGGCCGGCGTTTCAAAGCGCTACCCAGCCGCGACCGCGGCAGTACGAAGTGGTAATATGCGCCCCCACAAACGCTTGCAACCTAGTGAAAGGTTGGAAGCTCATGTGTTCGAAAACACATCGAAAGAACTGCGCCCAAGCTTCTGACCAGCATTGTGCAAGGCCCTTCATCAGCAATACTTCAGTGGCTTCCCTACCTATGCTTCCACGCTTGAAGACTTCTTTGCGCTGCCACTCCCGCGCTGCCCTGCTGCGCTGGGCAACGGTCGGGCTGTGCGTGGCGTCGCTGGTCGCCAACCTGGTGCTGTACCTGGGCAACCAGGCGATCCCGACCAGCCTGCTGCTGCTACAGCTGGCCGCCACCCTGGGCACTGCCGTGCAACTGGGCCTGAGCGCAAGGTCGATCAGCCTGCGCCCGGCGGAACTGGCCGAGCGCATGCTCAAGGTCCAGGAAGACGAACGCCAGCACCTGGGTCGCGAACTGCACGACGACATCGGCCAGTTGCTCACCGCCGCCAAGCTGCAGTTGCAATGGCTGCAAAAACGCATGCCTGACGAGCTGCAGGGCCACTGCGAGGCCCTGCGCAGCACGCTGGATGACACCTTGGGCAACGTGCGTAACGTGTCGGCCCTGCTCAACCCGCGGCAGCTCGCCAGCCTTGGCCTGGAAGCCAGCCTGCGTGCGCACCTGGTGCGCACCCTGGCCAACAGCGACGTGCACTGGAGCCTGGCCTGCAACCAGCGCCTGGGTGGCATTGACGAGGCGGTGACCATGGCAGTGTTCCGTATTACCCAGGAAGCCGTGACCAACATGCTGCGCCATGCCCAGGCACGCAACCTGGTCATCGGCCTGCAACGCACCCCCGCAGGGCTGGCGCTGTCGATCCGCGATGACGGCCGTGGCTTCGTGCCGGCGAGAAACCCGGCCGAGGCAGGCCAACGCGGCCTGGCCGGCATGCTGGAGCGGGTCACCGCGCTGCAGGGCAGCCTCGACATCACCAGCCAGCCCGGCCAGGGCACGCACATCGAGGCGGTGTTCCCGTGGCCGCCGCGCACTCAGCAACGCGCCAGGAATAGCGACACCCATGACCTGTAGACTGCTGTTGGTAGACGACCATTCGCTGATCCGCGCCGGAGTGCGCGCCCTGGTCTGCGACATCCCCGGTTATGACGTTATCGGCGAAGCCGACGATGGCAGCCAGTTGCTGGAACGGGTGCGCATGCTGGCGCCGGATATCGTCTTGCTGGACATCTCCATGCGCTCGACCAGCGGCCTGGATGCGCTTACCCAGCTACGCGCCAGTGGCAACAACTGCAAGGTGCTGATCCTGTCGATGCACACCGACCCGGACCTGATCATGCGCGCCCTGGAAAGCGGCGCCCACGGCTACCTGCTCAAGGACACCAGCGCCACCGAGCTGGAGCAGGCCCTGGCCGCAGTGCGCAACGGCGAACGCTACCTCAGCCCGGCCATCGCCCACACGGTCATCAACCAGGCGCTGCAGCACACCAGGCAGGGCAAGCAAGCCACGGGCGAGCGCCACAGCCTCACCGCGCGGCAGCTGGAGATCCTGCGCCTGATCGTGCGTGGCAAATCGACCCGGGAAATCGCCAGCGGCCTGGGCCTGTCGATCAAGACGGTGGAAACCCACCGTTCGCAAATCATGAAACGCCTGCAGATCCATGACGTGGCTGGCCTGGTGCTGTTCGCTGTGCGCGAGAAAATCATCAGCCTGGACGACTGAGCAACGGCGACCCGGTTGGCAGGTGCAGGCGCAGTGCCGCAGCCCTGGCCTGGAAGCGCAGTTTGTCGGCCTGCAACGGCTCGCCATCGAGGTTGATGTCCAGCCCCTGTGAGCACTTGATCTCGACCCAGGGCAACCTGGCCCGGACAAACAGGCCGTCTCCGGCCAACAGGTCACGCAAGGTCCCGACCACTTCCTGGGGCGCCGGCAGGATGGCAATGTCGAGCAAGCCGTCGTTGACCACCGCCTCGGGGCACAGCACCTGCCCGCCCCCGGCCTGGCGGCCATTGCCGATACCCAGCGCCAGCAAGTCCCCTTGCCAGTGAAAACCTGGCCCCTGCAAGGCCACCGAAGCGGCCTGCAGTTCGCTGAAGCGCGATAACCCGGTGAACAGGTAGGCGGCAGCGCCCAGTACTTTCTTCAGGTCTTCGGAGGTGTTGGCCGTAACCTGGCTGCCAAAACCGCCTGTGGCCATGTTGAGGAACAACTGCTCGCCGGCCTGCCCCAGGTCTATCGGCTGTGCAGGAACGTTGAGCAAGGCCAACGCCGTGGCGGCCTCCAGGGGGATGCCGGCGGCCTTGGCAAAGTCGTTGGCCGTGCCCAGCGGCAGCAATGCCAGGCTGGCCTCGGTACCCGCCAGCCCCATGGCCTCGGCGACATCGCGCAGCGTGCCGTCCCCACCCCCTGCAACGATATGGCTGTAGCCGGCGGCCAGCGCTTCGGTAACCAGGCGCTGGGCGTCACCGGCCTCCCAGGTAACCCGCACATCCAGCACCCAGCCGCTGTCGCGCAGGCCGTGCACGGCGCTGCGCACCTCTTCGTTCATCGCCTGCTTGCCGTGCAGGATCAGCATTGCCTTGCGCCCTTGCATGTGCGCGCCTCCTAGAATGGATCAACCCAGATCTCGACCCTCGCCAGCCCCGGATCGTTGCATGCCGCTGGGCAATTGATCGGCTCAACCGGTGTTTTTTCACAGCATCGCACAGGCCCGGCTATGCTTGGCTGATGCATCGACAAGTTTTTGACCCGAGCAGGGAGTCTTTCCAGGCCAGCCAGCCTATTGACGCCTGTTTGCCCGGGCCTGCCTCAACCCTGGCCAAGGACGCGCCCCACCGGCAATGGTGTGCACGCCTGCCGACGCGCATGCCTTGTCATCCGTGACCTTCAGCGAGGACTCCGGGTCATGCGCATTCTCTGGACGCTGCCTTACCTGCCCTGGCCGACCACCAGCGGCAGCAAGACCCGGCAATACCATCTACTGCGCGCACTGGCCCAGCGCGGCCACCGGATCACCCTGCTGGTGCAATCGAAAATCGCCCTCGACGAGGCGACCCGCGAGGCCCTGGAGCCGTTGCTCGAACGCCTGATCGTACTGCCCCGCCGGCCCCTGCACAGCCCGCTCAACCTGCTGGCTTCGCCCATCCTCGACTACCCCATGCGGGCGATCATCAATGGCCTGGCGCCGCGCCTGCGGCAGCGCTTCGAGCAATTGCTGGACGAGCCCTGGGACGTGATCCAGATCGAGCACAGCTACAGTTTCCAGCCCTTCGAAACGGCCCTGCAGAGCCGCAGGCTGCCGTATATGCTCAGCGAACACACCCTGGAGTCGCTGACAGGCGGTGCCAACCACGACCGCCTGCCGCTGTGGCTGCGCCCGTTCAATGCCTTCGACCGGTGGCGCTGCCGGCGCTGGGAACAGCGGGTATTGCGCCAGCCCACCGAACTGGTGACGGTCAGCAGCCACGACGCCGAGTTGATCGCGCAGCTCAGCGGGCGCCCGGTAAACGTGGTGGTCAATGGCGTGGATTGCGATTTCTACCAGTTCGTGGAACCGGCGCTGCACAGCCAGCGCCTGCTGTTCGTGGGCAACTTCGAGTGCGGCGCCAACCTGGAGGCGATCGAATGGGCGCTGGAAGACATCCTGCCGCAAGTGTGGATGAGCAATCCGGCGGTGCGCCTGGCCATCGCCGGGCATGCCATGCCGGCCAGCTGGAAGCTGCACTGGAACGACCCGCGCATCGAATGGCTGGGCTATTGCCCGGACCTGCGTGAGCTGCAGCGGCGCTCGGCACTGTTCTTTGCGCCGCTGCGTCATGCCGGTGGCTCCAAGGTGAAGATCCTCGAAGCGATGGCCGCCGGCTTGCCGGTCATCACCACTGGCAAAGGCGTTTCTGGCCTGGCGGTGAACAACGGCGAGCATTACCTGGGCAGCGACGACGGCGACCAGCTGGCCTTGTTGATCACACAGCTGCTCAACCAGCCCTGGCGCATGAGCCAGCTGGGCGCTGCCGGGCGCGAGTTCGCCCGCCAGCGCCATGATTGGCGGGTGGCCGCCCAGCAATTGGAGAATGTACACATGCGCCTGGCCCAGGTGGCAGCGGCCGAGGCCGCGCCGCTGCCCAGCGCCTGGCTGGGCCGGTCAGCCAAGTAGCTCGCTGAACGGGATGAACGGCACGTAGTCACCCTGCTTCGGCGTGCTGCCTTCGCGCACCTCCACCAAACCTTCGGCCCAGGCTGCACTGCGCAGCACGCCAGAGCTCTGGTTCTTGTAGATGCGCACCTGGCCCTGCTCGATGCGGGCACGCAAGTATTCGCGACGGGTGCCGGGCTTGGGCCAATCGAAGCCTGCCGGCAGGTCGAAACGTAGCGGCGTGACGTCGGCCACGCCCTGGCGCCGCAACAGATAGGGCCGGGCCAGCAGGCCAAACGTGACCAAGGTCGACGCCGGGTTGCCGGGCAGGCCGATCACCGGCACACCTTGGTAGTGGCCGAAGGTCAACGGTTTGCCCGGCTTGATTGCCAGCTTCCACAAGGCCAGCTCGCCCGCTTCGCGCAGGGCGGCACCGAGGTAGTCGGCTTCGCCCACCGAAACGCCGCCCGTGGACAGGATCAGGTCGACACCGACCAGCTCGGCCAGGCAGGCGCGGGTGCGCGCCAGGTCATCCGGCAGGATGCCCGCATCGACTACCTCGCAGCCCAGCCGCTGCAGCCAGCTGACCAGTAGCTGGCGGTTGCTGTTGTAGATCTGCCCCGGCCCCAGCGGCAGGCCGGGCTCGACCAGTTCGTCACCCGTGGACAGCACTGCCACCCGCACCTTGCGCACCACCTGCAGGCGGTCGTAACCCAGGCTGGCGGCCAGGCCCAGCTCGATCGGCCCCAGCCGGGTGCCGGCGTTCATCACCTGCTCGCCCTTGCGGGTTTCCTGGCCCTGGGGACGAATGTTCTGCCCAGCTTTCAACGGTTCGAGGAAGCGGACCCGGCCCTCTTCCACATCGGCGGTGTTTTCCTGCATCTCGACGCAGTCGGCGCCGTCAGGGAGCGGCGCGCCGGTGAAGATCCGTGCACAGGTGCCCGGTTGCAGCGGTTGCGGCGCATGGCCAGCGAAGATCCGCTGGCTGACCGGCAGCGGCTCGCCGTGCCAGTCGGCCAGGCGCAGGGCATAACCGTCCATGGCGCTGTTCGGCCAAGGCGGCAGGTCGAGCGGGGCCAGCAGAGCGCTGGCCAGCACACGGCCCTCGGCCTCCGCCAGCGGCAGGCTCTCGGCGTCGCTGATCGGGGCGGCCTCGGCCAAGGCCAGCAGTTGCGCCAGGGCCTGTTCCACCGGCATCAGCGGCCGGGCCTGGTGGACCTCAGCCACGGCTGTCACAGGCCGCAGCCTGCTTCAGGTGCGCGACGAAGTTGCACGGGCGATGGCGAGCATCCAGCTGCTCCGCGAGGATACCGTCCCAGCCGGTGCGCACCGCATTGGTCGACCCCGGCAGGCAGCACACCAGAGTGCCGTTGGCCAGCCCGGCGAGGGCGCGCGACTGCACGGTGGAGGTGCCGATATCGGCCACGGAAATCTGCCGGAACAGCTCGCCGAAGCCTTCCACCTGCTTGTCCAGCAGGCACGCTACCGCCTCTGGCGTGCTGTCACGCCCGGTGAAGCCGGTGCCGCCGGTAATCAGCACCACTTGCACGTTGTCATCGGCAATCCAGGTGGCAACCTGCGCGCGGATCTTGTACAGGTCGTCTTTCAGCAGCACACGCTCGGCCAGGCGGTGGCCGGCTGCATTCAGCCGGTCAACGAACAGCTGGCCGGACGTGTCGGTGTCGAAGGTTCGGGTGTCGCTGACCGTGAGCACGGCGATGTTCAGCGGCACGAAGGGGGTATCTGCCTTGGCTTTCATGGAGGTCCGTCACAACAAGATGGGATGGCCGCAGTTATAACACAGCGCGCCGCCATCACAGCGTCACGCCCGTGGCTGTTGCTCTTGGTCAATGCCTTGGCTGAGCGGCTATGCTGCACTGTAGAAGGAACTTGCGTGGACGCCCTGCGTCTTAATGTCATCTAGCACCATCGCACTGGAGAAACACGATGATTCAACGGACCCTACCCGCCTTCCTGCTCGCCTTGGGCCTGGGCGCCCTGGCAGGCTGCGCATCGCCAACCGTCATTACCCTGAACGACGGTCGCGAAATCCAGGCCACCGACACGCCAAAATTCGATGAAGACTCCGGCTTCTACGAATTCGAGCAACTGGATGGCAAGCGCACGCGCCTGAACAAGGACCAGATTCGCACCGTGAAAGAGCTCTGATTGCAGCATGCTTTTTTGCAAACGCCCTTTTAACAACAAGGGGTTGCGTGCAAAAACAGGATGCAGTAGGATTTCCTTCATCGGAGTGTAGCGCAGCCAGGTAGCGCGTCTCGTTCGGGACGAGAAGGCCGCAGGTTCGAATCCTGTCTCTCCGACCAAATCCTGATCAAAAAGCCCGCCATTGTGCGGGCTTTTTGTTGCATCCGAGAAAGGGTCCCCGCTTCTGCAGGGACCGCATGAACGCCGGAACGCCTCAAGCAGTGAGGCGTGAGGTGACCTCGCCCAGTTGCCCCGACAACCCATGCAGACGCTGCCCGGCCTGTTCGGTGTGCTGCACCGCCTCTTGGTTGGCCGTGGCGATGCGGGTAATCTCGATCAGGTTGCGCGAGATGTCCTCGGCCACGCTGGTCTGCTCCTCGGCCGCCGTGGCGATCTGCCGGTTCATGTCGCGGATGGCCTCTACTGCCAGGGTGATGCGCTGCAGCATCTGCCCGGCCTGCTGCACCTGCGCGGCGCCCTCCTCGCTACGCTGCTGGCCGCTTTCGATGGCCTTGACCGCTTCCACTGCCCCCAACTGCACCGCTTCGATGATCTGCTGAATCTCGGCAATCGACGCCGCCGTGCGCTGGGCGAGGCTGCGCACCTCATCGGCGACCACGGCAAAGCCACGACCGGCCTCGCCGGCGCGGGCCGCCTCGATGGCCGCGTTGAGCGCCAGCAGGTTGGTCTGTTCGGCTATGCCACGGATCACTTCGAGGACTTTGCCAATGCGCGTGCTGTCATGCTCCAGGTCGCGAATCACCGTCGCCGTGCCGGCAATCTCGCGGTTGACCACGCCGATGATGTCGATGGTCTGCTGCATCACCTGCTCGCCCGCCTGGGCACTGTGGTCGGCATCGTCCGCGGCGCGGGCCGCCTCAGCGGCATGGCGTGCGACTTCCTGGGCGGTGGCAGACATCTCGTGCATGGCCGTGGCCACCTGGTCAGTGCGCTGGAACTGGTCATGGGTGCCACGGGCCATGTCGCCAGCGATGTTGCGCAGCTGGCCGCTGGCACCCTCCAGCTCCTGGGCGTTGTCCTGCAGGCGGCCGACGGTATCGGCGAGGAAATCGCGCAAGGTATTGGCCGCCCGCGCCAGGCGCCCCAGTTCATCCTCGCGGCGGCTGTCTACCCGCGCCGCAAAGCGGCCCTGGCTGAGCTGTGCGACATAGTCGATCAACTGGCGGATCGGCTCGATCAGGCTGCGGTTGACCAGCCACAGGCTGAACAGCCCCACCAGTACCGCCGAGGCGAGCATTACCAACAGGCCCAGCCATACCGTGCGTTCGGCGCCGGTACTGAGGCTGGCGGCGCGCTGGCGGGCATCGGCCCGCAGTTGCTCGACCAGCTCGCTCATCTGCTCGCTGGCGGCACGGTCCACCCCCTTGACCGCCTGGTCGCCAGCAACCGGGTCGCCCCCCGCCGCCAGGAACGCCTGGCGGCCCTGCGCATAGGCCTGGCCAAGCTGCCGGTGGCTGTCGCGCAGTTGCTGCAGCGGTGCCTTGAGACGCGCGTCGCTGCTCTCGATCAATTGCCCGAGCAGTTGCTGCACCTGCTGCTCGCGGGCCTGGAACTGCTGCCAGTACTTGTCCATGTCAGCGGGTTGGCGGCCGCGCAACAGCACGTTCTTCCATTCCTGCACCTGGATCTTGAACTGCAGGTTGGCTTCGTCAATCAATTGCGAGGCCCGCAGCGGCCCGTCCACCAGCTCGGCATAGCCGCGCACGCTGGACGAGAGGACCTGGAAGCACACCAGGGCGATCAGCAGCATGGCCAGCAGGCTGCCACCGAGCAGCGAGAGAATTTGCACTCTGAGGGATTTACGCAACATCTTGGATCTCGGAAACCAGGGGGAAGGCTGGGGCCGACGACGCAGCCCCGGTTACTGGCAGGCCAAAAAAAGGCTGCCATCAAGCAATGGCAGCCAGGTCAAGCGCGCAACAGTTGAGACAGATACTCTCAGGCAAATACTACAGAAATGTTACAGAGCCACGACAAGCTAGCCGGTGGTGAACTGCAAGGCTGCCAAGCGCGCATAAAGCGGGCTGGTTTCGATCAATTGGCGATGCGTGCCTATCGCCACCAGCCGGCCCTTGTCGATGACGGCGATACGGTCAGCATGCTGTACCGTGGCCAGGCGATGGGCGATCACCACGGTGGTGCGCCCGGCCATCAGGCTGGGCAGTGCCTGCTGGATCAAGTGTTCACTCTGCGCGTCGAGGGCGCTGGTGGCTTCGTCCAGCAACAGGATCGGCGCATCGACCAGCAACGCCCGGGCGATGGCCAGGCGTTGCCGCTGGCCGCCAGACAGGCCGATGCCCCCTTCGCCCAGCGGGGTCTGGTAACCCTGGGGCAGTTGCCGGATGAACGTGTCGGCATGAGCACCACGGGCCGCCGCCTCGACCTCGGCCAAGGTGGCCTCGGGCCGCCCATAGCGGATATTGGCCTCGACCGTGCCGCGGAACAGCGCGGGGACTTGCGCCACCAGGGCGAACTGCCGGCGCAATTGCTCGGGGTCCAGTTCGGTAATCGCCTCGCCGTCGAGCAGGATGCGCCCTTGCTGTGGGTCGTAGAAGCGCAGCAACAGATCGAACAAGGTCGACTTGCCCGCCCCCGAAGGGCCCACCAGCGCCACGGTCTGCCCCGGCTCGATGGTCAGGCTGAGGCCATCGACAGCTGCGACCGCGGGCCGTGACGGATAGGCGAACAGCAGTTCCTGCAGCTCGATATGCCCACTGGCCCGTTGCTGCGGCAGCACCCGCGCCACCCTGGGCGCGAGGATCGCCGTGCGTGCCGCCAGCAGTTCGGCAATGCGCTCGGCTGCGCCCGCCGCACGCTGCAGCTCGCCGATCACTTCGCTGAGGGTGCCGAAGGCACTGCCGACCAGCAGGCTGTAGAACACGAAGGCGGCCAGCTCACCCGCCGAGATCCGCCCGGCGATCACATCCATGCCGCCCACCCACAACATCACCCCCACCGCGCCGAGCACCAGCACGATCACCAGGGTAATCAGCCAGGCACGCTGGGCGATGCGTTGCCGCGCCACGGCGAACGCCGCCTCCACCGCGCCAGCGAACACCTTGCGGTCATGTGCCTCGTGGTTGTAGGCCTGCACGGTCTTGATCTGGCCGAGGGTCTCGGCTACGTAACTGCCCACGTCGGCTACACGGTCCTGGCTCTGCCGCGACAGGCGGCGGACCCGGCGGCCGAACAGCAGGATCGGCGCCAGCACCAGCGGCAGCGCCACGACCACGATGCTGGTGAGCTTGGGGTTGGTGATGAACAGCAATACCACGCCGCCGATGACCATCAGCGCGTTGCGCAGGAACATCGACAATGACGAACCGATTACCGACTGCAGCAAGGTGGTGTCGGCGGTCAGCCGCGATTGGATCTCGGAGCTGCGGTTGTCCTCGAAAAAGCCGGGGTGCAGGCCGATCAGGTGGTCGAACACAGCCCGTCGGATGTCGGCCACGCAGCGCTCGCCGATCCATGACACCAGGTAGAAGCGGCTGAAGGTACCCACCGCCAGGGCCAGCACCAGCAGCAGGAACAGGCTGATGGTCTGGTTGAGCTGGTGCGCGGAGCGGGTCATGAAGCCTTGGTCGACCAGCAGGCGGATGCCCTGCCCCATGGACAAGGTAATGGCAGCCGTGACCACCAGGGCCAGCAACGCCAGCAGCATCTGTCGACGGTATGGACGGAGGAACTGCCAACCCAGGCGCAAGGCTCGGCGTTGACGTGGGGAAACCGATTCAGGCATGGCGGTGACCACAAGAACGGGGAAACCGCAGCCTACCACTCATCGGCGGCCAGGGAACCCTTGCAGGTCGCTATAGCCTATCGGTCTAACCAAGCGCTGGAGCTTTGCCGCCGTTTCTGCTGGAGTATTTCTGCCGGGACGCGGCGGTAGGTTTTACAGGCCAGTCACGGCGCAGGGTTACCCTGAGCTTGAACCTGATAAGGAGGCATTACATGAGCTTGCAGCATGGCAGCGACAACCAGAAGCCCCGCCCCATCCCACCCACGCAGGTGTGCGGCTCGATCATCGACGCCCAGGGGCGCGAGGTACCGATTACCGAGCAGATGATCCAGCAGGCCTGCAAGGCCCTGGAAGAAAGCCGGGTCGAGCGCGTACGCAAAGGTTGATCGGCGAATCCCTTGTAACCCGGCGCTTGCGCCGGGTTTTTATTTGCCTTGCAGTCGGCGTACGCCGCCCCTTGCAGGGGATCACGCACCTCTGGCGAACGCTGTCAGACCAGCACCCCACCCAAGGCGCTCACCAATTGCGCCAACTGCGGCGACTCACCGCGCAAGCGCACCGCCAGGCCTTCGATCTCGCGCCGTGGCGGGTACTGTTTGCGCAACTGGTCGAATGCCGCGCGCTGCTGCTGCGGGTCGTCGCTGAGGCTGCGGCGGAAATCGGCGTCGTCACGGCGCGGGTCGTACACGGCGCGGCACAGGGTGGCCAGGGCCCAGGCGGGGTCGGCATGGGCATCCAGCTCGATCTGTGCCAGTGGCGGGCGTGGTAGCAGGTCGGTCAGTTGCACCTGTGCTTCCACGCCGAGGAAGCGGCACAGCGCCTGGTAGATCTGCGCCGTGCCACGCTGGCGACCGTCGAGGCTATAGCCGGCAATATGCGGTGAGGCCAGGGTGCACAGGTCGGCCAGTTGCAGGTCGACTTGCGGCTCGCCCTCCCACACGTCCAGCACCGCATGTACATCTTCACGGTCGAGCAGCAGTTCGCGCAGGGCGCTGTTGTCCACCACCGGGCCGCGGCTGGCATTGATCAACCAGGCGCCGGGGCGCAGTTGTGACAGCTGTGCCTGGCCCAGCAGGTGCCAGGTCGGGTGCTGGCCGCCGCGCTGCAAGGGCGTATGCAGGCTGATCACATCGCATTGTTGCAGGAGGGTATCGAGGCTGACGTAGTCGCCGCCTTCGGCGGCCTGGCGCAACGGGTCACACACCAGCACCTTCCAGCCCAGGCCGTGCAGTACCCGCACCAGGCGCCCGCCTACCTCACCTGCACCCACCACGCCATACACCCGCTCGGGCAATGCGACGCCATCCAGTTCGGCCAGGGTCAGCAGGCTCCCCAGCACGTAATCCACCACGCCACGGGCATTGCAGCCCGGCGCGCTGCTCCAGCGGATGCCAGCTTCGGCAAAGTAGTCGAGGTCGAGGTGGTCGGTGCCGATGGTGCAGGTGCCGACAAAGCGCACGCGGCTGCCTTCGAGCAACTGGCGATCGACCTTGGTCACCGAGCGCACCAGCAGGATGTCGGCGTCCTTGACGCTGGCGGCATCGAGGCTTCGGCCCGGATAACGGCGGATTTCGCCGAAGCCCTGGAAGAAGGCATCGAGCAGCGGGATGTTCTCGTCGGCAACTATCAGCATGGCGCTCTCCTGTCTGGGGAACGCAGTGTAGGCGCAACGCGGGGCGTGTTCCAGAGCGCTTCAGTCGGCTTTCTTGCGAATCCAGTACAGGAAGGTGCCGGCGTCTTCCTGCTGCTGCAGCAGTTCGTGGCCGAGGAAGTTGCAGAACTTGGGGATATCGCGACGGGTCGAGGGGTCGGTGGCGATGACCTTGAGCAGGCCGCCAGCGGCGAGGTCGCGTACGTGCTGGTGCAGCATCATCACCGGTTCCGGGCAGTTCAGGCCGGTGGCGTCGAGGATGGCGTCGGGGGTGAATTCGGTCATGGGGGGCTCCGCAAATGATTCGCCATTGTCGCGCATAGCGCGACGCGCTCCAAGCACCACACGCCCCACTCGTTCTTCTTGCGCTTGCTCTTGCGCTTGCTCTTGCTTTGCTTTGCTTTGCTTTTGATCTTGATCTTGATCTTGATCTTGATCTTCGCGACTTCAGGAGGCCGAACGAAGGGCTTGCGGAGGGGGGTGACGGGCATCCATGCCCGTCACCCCCCTCCGCAAGCCCTTCGCTCGGCCTCCTGAAGTCGCATTCGGCGGCGCCTGAACTATCGCGCGCTTAAAAGCAAAAGCAACGGCAACGGCAACGGCAACGGCAACGGCAACGGCAACGGCAACGGCAACGGCGATTTCCGGGCATTGCTCAACGCGGTTTCAAGTCCATTCGACGCAGGTGGCAAGTCACTTCCTCACGGTCGTGGTACAGCTGCTTGCAGGCAATCGACACCTTGATCTTGCGTGCCTTGAATGTCGCCTCCATGCGCTCGAGCAGCCGCCGCACTTCGGCATAGCGCTGCTTCATCGGCAATTTCAGGTTGACCACCGCTTCGCGGCACAAGCCCTCGCCCAGCCAGGTTTCGATCAGCGCGGTAGTGCGCGCCGGCTTCTCGACGATGTCGCATACCATCCAGTCTACCGGCTGCTTCGGCTGCCAGGTAAAACCATCGGCCATCAGGTGCTGAACCAACCCGGTATCCATCAGGCTTTCAGCCATCGGCCCGTTGTCGATGGCCGTCACCAGCATGCCCCGACGCACCAGCTGGTAGGTCCAGCCGCCCGGCGAGGCCCCCAGGTCGACACCGGTCATGTCGTCACCCAGGCGCTGCGCCCATTGCTCGCGCGGGATGAATTGATGCCAGGCCTCTTCCAGCTTGAGCGTCGAGCGGCTAGGTGCCTCACGGGGAAACTTCAGCCGCGGGATACCCATGGGCCACAGCGCGCTGTTGTTGGCCGGGGCAACGCCGGCGAACACGCGCCGGCCACTGATGAACGTAAGCAGCAGGCGTGGACGGCTGGCATCGTCGACCAGGCGACCGGCCTTTTCCAGCGCCTTGCGCAGCGGCACCTCGAACTTGCGGCAGAACGTCGACAGCTCCTTGCCTTCGTTGCTGTCCAGCACCTCCAGCCACAGGCTGCCGAACACCGGTAACCCCGCCAGGTGCGCCAGCAGCACACTGATGCGGTCGTTCTCCGGCAACTCGACATAACCGCCACGGGCCCATTGCCGCGGGAAAATCAGCTGATTGAAGCGCATTTCCCCCATCAAGCGCTCGGCACCGCCCTCCTCGCTGCAGACAAACTCGGCGCTGGCACTGTGCGGCTTGCCTTTGGCATAGCCGGCAATGCCCAGGCGTGCGGCATGTTCGCTGATTTCGGCGCAAACCTCGCCCTCGAAACCGGGCCGGCAATGCATGAACAGGGTATTCATCTCTCACTCCACTACGGCGGGCGCGCCACAGGCGCCGGCAGGGCGGCGATGATAAAGGAAGATTGGAACCCGCGACACGCCCCGCCGGTCCAGAAAAGGGTCAGGTGGCGCAAAGCGGTCTAACCTGACCTTTCAGCCAGGTCCGCAGCGTGCGGGCCGATACAGAGCGGTGCCCCGGCAGGCCTGAGCCATTGCCGGCCACCGGCGCAGAAGGAGTTGGCAATGCCCTCGCTCGATAGCCTGAACACCCTCAAGTCCCTCACGGTGGGTGACCAGACCTACCACTACTTCAGCCTCCCCGAAGCTGCCCGACGGCTGGGCGACCTGCAGCGCCTGCCGATGTCGCTGAAGGTGCTGCTGGAAAACCTGCTGCGCTGGGAGGACGGCAAGACTGTCACTGGCGACGACCTGCGTGCCCTTGCCCAATGGCTGGACGAGCGGCGCTCCGACCGCGAGATCCAGTACCGCCCGGCACGGGTACTGATGCAGGACTTCACCGGCGTGCCGGCCGTGGTCGACCTGGCCGCCATGCGCGCGGCCATGGCCAAGGCCGGTGGCGACCCGCAGCGGATCAACCCGCTGTCGCCGGTGGACCTGGTGATCGACCACTCGGTGATGGTCGACCGCTACGGCACGCCACAGGCCTTCAGCGAGAACGTCGACATCGAAATGCAGCGCAACGGTGAACGCTACGCGTTCCTGCGCTGGGGCCAGAGCGCCTTCGACAACTTCCGCGTGGTACCGCCAGGTACCGGGATCTGCCACCAGGTCAACCTGGAATACCTGGGCCGCACCGTCTGGACCCGTGAGGCCGATGGCCGCACCTACGCCTTCCCGGACACCCTGGTCGGTACCGATTCGCACACCACCATGATCAATGGCCTGGGCGTGCTCGGCTGGGGCGTGGGCGGCATCGAAGCGGAGGCGGCCATGCTCGGCCAGCCAGTGTCGATGCTGATTCCGGAAGTGATCGGCTTTAAGCTGACCGGCAAGCTGCGCGAAGGCATCACCGCCACCGACCTGGTGCTGACGGTGACGCAGATGCTGCGCAAGAAAGGCGTAGTGGGCAAGTTCGTCGAGTTCTATGGCGATGGCCTGGCCGAGCTGCCCCTGGCCGACCGCGCAACCATCGCCAACATGGCCCCGGAATACGGCGCCACCTGCGGTTTCTTCCCGGTCGACCAGGTGACCCTGGACTACCTGCGCCTGTCAGGCCGCCCCGAGGCGACCGTGCAATTGGTCGAGCAGTACTGCAAAACCCAGGGTTTGTGGCGAGTGCCAGGGCAGGAACCGCTGTTCAGTGACAGCCTGGCGCTGGACATGCACGAGGTCGAGGCCAGCCTGGCCGGGCCCAAGCGGCCGCAGGACCGCGTGGCCCTGGGCCAGGTGCGCCAGGCGTTCGATCACTTCATCGAACTGCAACCCAAACCCCTGGCCAAGGAAGTCGGCCGCCTGGAAAGCGAAGGCGGCGGCGGCGTGGCGGTGGGCAACGCCGACCAGGCCGGGGGAATCGACTACAGCCATCAAGGCCAGACCCATACGCTGCGCGATGGCGCGGTGGTGATCGCTGCGATCACCTCCTGCACCAACACCTCCAACCCCAGCGTGATGATGGCCGCCGGGCTGGTGGCGAAAAAGGCTCTGGAAAAAGGCCTGCAACGCAAACCTTGGGTCAAGAGCTCGCTGGCACCGGGCTCCAAGGTCGTCACCGACTACTTCAAGGCCGCCGGGCTCAGCACTTACCTCGACCAGTTGGGCTTCGACCTGGTCGGCTATGGCTGCACCACCTGCATCGGCAACTCCGGCCCGCTGGATGATGCGATCGAAAAGGCCATCGGCAGCGCCGACCTCACCGTAGCCTCGGTATTGTCGGGCAACCGCAACTTCGAAGGCCGCGTGCACCCGCTGGTGAAGACCAACTGGCTGGCCTCGCCACCGCTGGTAGTGGCCTATGCCCTGGCCGGCACGGTGCGCCTGGACTTGACCTGCGACCCGCTGGGTATCGGCAACGATGGCCAGCCGGTGTACCTGCGCGACATCTGGCCCAGCCAGCAGGAAATTGCCGCTGCCGTGGCCAAGGTCGACACGGCGATGTTCCACAAGGAATACGCCGAAGTGTTCGCCGGCGATGCGCAATGGCAGGCGATCGAGGTACCGCAGGCGGCCACCTACGTGTGGCAGGCCGACTCCACCTACATCCAGCACCCGCCATTCTTCGATGATATCGGCGGGCCACCCCCACAGGTCACCGACATCCGCGGCGCACGGATATTGGCGTTGCTCGGTGACTCGGTGACCACCGACCACATTTCCCCGGCAGGCAACATCAAGGCCGACAGCCCGGCCGGGCGCTACCTGCGCGCCCAGGGCGTGGAGCCACGCGACTTCAACTCCTACGGCTCGCGGCGCGGCAACCATGAAGTGATGATGCGCGGTACCTTCGCCAACATCCGTATCCGCAACGAAATGCTCGCGGGCGAGGAAGGCGGCAATACCTTGCATGTGCCCAGCGGCGAGAAACTGTCGATCTACGACGCCGCCATGCGCTACCAGCAGGCTGGCACCCCGCTAGTGGTGATTGCCGGGCAGGAATACGGCACCGGTTCGAGCCGCGACTGGGCAGCCAAGGGCACCAACCTGCTGGGGGTCAAGGCCGTACTGGCAGAAAGCTTCGAACGCATTCACCGCTCTAACCTGGTTGGCATGGGCGTGCTGCCGCTGCAATTCATGGCCGGGCACAACCGCAAGCAGCTGGGGCTGACCGGCAAGGAACAGATCGATGTCCTGGGCCTGACCGGCGAACAGTTGCATCCGGGCATGAGCCTGCCCCTGCGCATCACCCGCGAAGACGGGCAACAGGAACAGATCGAGGTGCTGTGCCGGATCGATACCTTGAACGAGGTGGAGTATTTCAAGGCCGGGGGAATCCTGCATTACGTGTTGCGTCAATTGATCGCGGGCTGAACCGGGTATGCTTGGGCCGCTGTAGGAGCGGCCTTGTGTCGCGATGGGGCGCGTAGCGCCCCCACTCGCAAGTAGCGGCGAAGCTGAAATCTTGGGCCGCTATACGGCCCGTCGCGACACAAGGCCGCTCCAGTCGATGGGCAGCGGCCCATTTCCATTTACCCGAGAAGGACCACTCGTGCCTCGCCTCCACCTGCTCGCTCTCCTGCTCCTGGCCCTCGGTTACACGCTCGCCCTGAGCCACGGCAACCTCGCCATCGCCAGCCTGCCCACCTTCCTCGCCCTGCTCACCAGCGCCCTGCTTGCTGGTCGCCCGCAGCGCTGGCTGCAAGCCTTGGGCCATGGGATGTTCATCCTGCTGGCTATCGCCCTGGCACTGCACTGGCTGCCTGGTTTCCACGCAGCCAAGGTCATCGACAGCGCCACCCTCAGCCCCGGCGCCCAGCCTTTCACGATGTACCTGAACCTGGACAAACCGCTGATCGGCGCCTGGCTGCTGCTGGCCTGCCCTTGGCTGATCCTGTGGCGCAGCCAGGGCCTGCCGGTCAGTTTGCTGTGCGCCCTGCCCCTGACCCTGCTGGCCTGCCTGGGCGGAGCCTGGGCCCTGGGCATGGTTGCATGGGCGCCGAAATGGCCCGAGCAGGCCTGGTTGTGGCTGTTGAACAACCTGCTGTTGGTCAGCTTGACGGAAGAGCTGCTGTTTCGCGGTTATCTGCAAGGCGGCCTGCAGCGCTTGCTGCGCCATCAGGGGCTGGCGTTGTTCGCCGCCGCCATGCTGTTCGGCCTGGCCCATCTGGGGGCTGGCTGGCAGTGGGTATACCTGGCCACGCTTGCCGGGGTGGGCTACGGCCTGGCGTACCGCTGGGGCGGCTTGGCGGCAGCCGTGCTTTGCCATTTCGGCCTGAACCTGGCGCATTTCGCGCTGTTCAGCTACCCAATGCTGGCTCTTCGCTAGCTAATCGGTCATCATCTGACTTCTACGTCATTAATCCGCAGTAAAAACGCAATAATGCCGCAAACAAGCTTGAACGTGTCCAGCGTCTAACCCAGATTACATAATGGCTCATTGCCATAGATCAAGCCTTGCAAATATTCACTCAATAAAACCAGGGCCTTGCCGATAGCTTTGGAAAGCCCTGCGGACTATCAACCCATGCGTAACAACCAGCCGATTACTCAGAGAGAAAGGACTTTCCCTGCCCAGCAGCGGTTGATCTCCACCACCAATGCCAAAGGTGTGATCACTTACTGCAACGATGCGTTCATCGAGATCAGTGGTTTCACCCGCGAAGAACTGACTGGCGCGCCGCACAACCTGGTGCGCCACCCGGACGTGCCACCTGCCGTGTTCGCGCACATGTGGCAGACCCTCAAGCAGGGCCAGCCATGGATGGGCATCGTCAAGAACCGCTGCAAGTCCGGCGACCACTACTGGGTCAACGCCTACGTCACGCCGATCTTCGACAATAACCAGGTGGTTGGTTTCGAATCGGTGCGGGTCAAACCCACTGCCGAACAGATTCGTCGCGCCGAGGCACTCTACCAGCGCATCAACCAGGGCAAGCCGCCCGTACCACGCCGCGACAAGTGGCTGCCGGTGCTGCAGGACTGGCTGCCGTTCATCCTGATCAGCCAGGTGGGCTTCCTGATCGGCAACTGGCTCGGCCATTCCTGGGGCTTCGCCCTGGCCGCCGGGCTTTCGGTACCCCTGGGCCTGCTCGGCCTGGGCTGGCAGCAACGCGGCCTCAAGCGCCTGCTGCGCCTGGCCGAACAGACCACCTCCGACCCGCTGATCGCCCAGATGTACACCGACAGCCGCGGGGTACAGGCACGCCTGGAAATGGCCATGCTGAGCCAGGATGCACGCATGAAAACCTGCCTGACCCGCCTGCAGGACAGCGCCGAACACCTCAGCGAACAGGCGCGCCAGTCCGACGCCCTGGCCCACAAGAGCTCTTCGGGGCTGGAACGCCAGCGCGTGGAAACCGAGCAAGTCGCCGCCGCAGTCAACCAGATGGCCGCCACCACCCAGGAAGTGGCCAACCACGTGCAGCGCACCGCCGATGCCACCCAGGAAGCCAACCGCCTGACCAGCCAGGGCCGGCAGATTGCCGGGGAAACCCGCGAAGCCATCGAGCGTTTGTCGGCGGCGGTGGGCGAGACGGGCCAGACGGTCACTCAGCTGGCCAAGGACAGTGACGAGATTGGTGGTGTGGTCGACGTGATCAAGGGCATCGCCGATCAAACCAACCTGCTGGCATTGAACGCTGCCATCGAAGCGGCGCGTGCGGGTGAAATGGGCCGTGGCTTTGCCGTGGTGGCCGACGAAGTGCGCCAGCTGGCGCAGCGCACCGCCGAATCCACCGGGCAGATCCATGGGCTGATCGCCAAGCTGCAACAGACTGCCAGCAACGCCGTGCTGACCATGGAAACCGGCCACCGCCAGGCGCAGGAAGGCGTGGACCGCGTGATGCAGGCCGACGAGGCGTTGGTCGGAATCAGCGAAGCAGTGGCCAACATCACCGACATGGCGACTCAGATTGCGGCAGCGACAGAAGAGCAGACGGCGGTAGCGGACGAGATCAGCCGCAACATCAGCACCATCGCCCAACTGGCCGACCAGACTGCCGAACAGGCCCAGCACTCGGCGCTGCTGAGCGAGGAACTGACCAGCACAGCGGGTACCCAGTACTCACTGGTGGAGCGTTTCAACCGCTAAGGCGGTTGCCAGCGGTACTGCGCCGGCTTGTAGGCGCGGCTGCAGCCGAGATCTCCGGCGAAGCCGCTGCCAACCACCGCGTCGCCTGCTTCGCGGATAAATCCGCTTCTACAATTGGCGCTATCCCTGTAGGAGCGGCTTCAGCCGCGAACACCGGCACAGCCGGTGCCAGCCACCCGATTACCAATCCAGGCGCAAGCGGCTCTCGAAATAGCGCTCTTCGCCACTCAGTGGGTCCTCGAAACGCAAGCTCTGCGCCAGCAGTTTCAACGGCCGCTGGTAGTCATCCTCTTCCTTGAGCAACTGCGGATAGAACGGATCATTGCTGATCCCTGCGCCCAATGCGGCCATGTGCACGCGCAGCTGGTGGGTCTTGCCGGTCACTGGCGACAACCCGTAACGCCACAGGTCGCCATGCTTTTCCAACACCTCAGCCCACGTTTCGCTGTTCGCCTCCCCCTCGACCTCATGCATGCGGAAAAACGGCTCGCCATGCACCAGGCGGCTTTTATGCACCAGCGGGAAATCGTGTTGCGGCATGGCTGCAGCAATGGCCTGGTAGCGTTTATCGATGCGCCGCTCGGGAAACAGCCGCTGATAGGCACTGCGGCTCTGCGGGTTGGCGGAAAACAGCACCAGCCCGGCGGTATGCCGATCGATTCGGTGCAACGGCACCAGGTGCGGATTGCCCAGGTGGCGAATCAACCGGCGCAGCAAGGTTTGCTCGACGTATTCCCCGCTCGGCGTCACTGGCAGGAAATGCGGCTTGTCCGCCACCACCAGGTGTTCATCCACATGCAACACCGCCTCCTGCACCGGAATCGGCCGCTCGTTCGGCACCTCGCGGAAGTAGTGCAGGCGCATGCCGCGTTTGTACGGCAGCTCGGCCGCGACTGCTCGCCCCTCGGCATCCAGCACCCGGCCACGGACAAAGCGATCGAGCCATTGGGCTCGGTCGATGGCCTTGAAATGGTCGCACAGGCAGTCGAGCACAGTCGCCCAGTTACCGGGTGGCAGGCACACCGTGCTGGCTTGCTGGCGGGCGGGGTCGAACGGCGTGGTCATGGCAGGGCTCGAAACAGTCACGGCCGCGCATTATCCTCCAAGCCCGCGCCCTCAACCAGCCTTGGCCATCGCTTCGCTGCGCTCCTTCAACCATCGCAGTACCTGCACCGGCTCCCAGCGGCCAGGGTCGTACAGGGCATACAGCAACCCCTGGTAACCCACCACATCCAGTCCGCGGTGGTAGCCGGCACGCTGGAACAAGGCCTCTATCTCGGCGAAGCAGGTATTGAAGTGGACCTTGCCGAACGGTGTGCGGTCGTCGGTTACCAGGCCTTCGAGGCGCAGTTCCAGAACGGCGTCGGCCACCCGTTCGACGGGCATGCGGTTGACGCTGTACTTGAGTTGCTCGACGTTGAGCATGGCTTTACCTCGACACTGTATTTATATACAGCATACGAATATCCCCTTGCCGCCGTCAATGCGCTTCATTGCAGCCCCTCCTCGTAGCCGCTGCCTCTGCGAATCGTCAGTACCTGTCGTCGCGGCGTGCCTGGGGTCACCGCCAGGTGTACCCATTGGTCGAATTCGAGGATCAGCTGGTCGAAGGGAATGGCGCTTTCACTGATGCGCCGCACGACTTCGCGCGGGCTGACTTCAATCACCGTGAAGTCGGCGGCCAGCCCTTGCAGATGCTTGCTCGTCACCGACCCGCCAATGCGGCTGTTGACTGCCGGACTGCGATAGCCGCTGCTGACGATGACCGGCGCGCCGAACAGTGCGCGTACCTGCTCCAGGACATTGCACAGCAGTTGCAGGTTGGCCCGCGCCTCGGCTGGCGGGTCGTTGTCGAGCCCTTCCCTGGCGGCGAGCTGCGAAACGGTCATTTCATCGAGGGAGAAATGGGGGGAAATAAGCATGGTTGGAGTCCTGATGATCGATGGCGAAGCCGGCCTCAGTGTGCCGGCAAGTGATCATCACGACGCAGCGCGCCACATGGAGCAGGGAGGCACCTCCCCGGGTGCCGTCATTGCGCGAGAAACGCCACGACCTGCTCGGCATCGAATGGCCAATGCAGCTCGGCGCCATTGTCGCAGCGCCGCAGCACCGGAATGATCAAGCCGTAACGCTCGACCATCGCCTCGCTTTCACTGATATCGACCAGTTCCACCAACAGGCCGTGATCGACGAAGGGCATCAGCACGGCCTCGGCCACTTCACAGAGGTGGCAGCCGAGGGTGCCGAACAGTTGGCATTCAGGCAGCATGGGCAGGTTCCGGTTTGGCATGCACAGAAGCCTATTCTAGGCCGCCCCTGCCCAGCGCGCACCTGACCTGGCTCAATCCTGGCTGGTTGCGCCGATACGGTGCAGCGACAAGTCGGCGCCCTGGAACTCCTGCTCATGGCTCAAGCGCAGGCCATGCAGCGCGCGGATCGCACCGTACACGGCAAAGCCACCGGCCAGCGCCACCAGCACGCCCAGCAGGCTGCCCAGCAACTGGCTGACCAGGCTGACCCCGCCCATACCGCCCAGGGCCGCCTGGCCGAACACACCACAGGCCAGGCCACCCCACACGCCGCACAGGCCATGCAACGGCCACACCCCCAGCACATCATCGATCTTCCAGCGGTTCTGCGCCGCCGTGAAGGTCCAGACGAACAGCGCCCCGGCGACCAGGCCAGTGGCCAGTGCGCCAACCGGGTGCATCAGGTCGGAGCCCGCACACACCGCCACCAGCCCGGCCAGCGGGCCGTTATGCAGGAAGCCCGGGTCGTTACGGCCGGCCAGCAACGCCGACAGGGTGCCACCGACCATGGCCATCAACGAGTTGATCGCCACCAGGCCGCTGATTCCCTGCAGGGTCTGTGCACTCATGACGTTGAAGCCGAACCAGCCAATGATCAGGATCCACGACCCCAGCGCCAGGAACGGGATGCTCGACGGCGCAAACGCCACCAGGCGGCCATCGCGATAGCGCCCTCGACGCGCGCCCAGCAGCAGCACCGCTGCCAAGGCCAGCCAGCCGCCCATCGCATGCACCACCACCGAGCCGGCAAAGTCATGGAATGGCGCGCCAAAGCGTGCCTGCAACCAGGCTTGCAGGCCCAGGTTGCCGTTCCACACCACCCCTTCGAAGAACGGGTAGACGAACGCCACGATCAATGCCGTGGCGCACAGCTGCGGCACGAAGCGCGCCCGCTCGGCAATACCCCCGGAGATGATCGCCGGGATCGCTGCGGCGAAGGTCAGCAGAAAGAAGCACTTGACCAGCGCGTAACCCTGGTCGGCCGCCAGTGCGGCTGCCGGCTGCAGGAAGTTGACCCCGTAGGCGATCCAGTAGCCGACGAAGAAGTACACCAACGCCGAGATGGCAAAATCGCTGAGAATCTTCGACAAGGCATTGACCTGGTTCTTGTGGCGCACCGTACCCACTTCGAGAAACGCGAAGCCGGCATGCATGGCCAGCACCAGGATGGCGCCCATGAGGATGAACAGGGTATTGGAACCGTGGACCAGAGAATCCATCGCGCTGTGCATGTTTTCCATGAAGTAGGCAGACCTGCTGAAAAGGCACCAGGACAGTTCAAAAACCTGCATCCCTGCACCGAATCGGTGCAAACCCCCTGCCCTGTTTCGGTGAGCCTGGCGGGCCTGCGTGGTTTTTTCTTGGGTTTGTCGTGGATTGGGTTAAGGTTTATCGGTAGCCGCTGCGTCGGCGCCCCGAATCGGCGCAACACCTGCCAGGAACGCCCCGCAACGTGGCAAAGCCTTAGCAAGGCCCATACCAGCGCCGGCACTTGAACCTTCCGCGTGTGCTATCACTCGAACTACCAACATTCATCGACAGGGAGACACCCATGGCCAGCAAATCGGCAAAGACTGCACAAGAGATATTGATGGCTGACTTCCAGGCGCTGGTGCGCGACACCGAGAAGCTGCTGGCCGACACCGCCAACCTGGCCGGCGACCAGGCGGACGAATTGCGTGGGCAGATCCACGAGCGCCTGGCCCAGGCCCGCGAAACCCTGCAGCTGACCCAGGACTCGGTGCGCGAGCGCGGCCAGGCCGCGTTGGGCAGCGCCGAGCAGTACGTGCAGGAAAACCCGTGGCAGGCGATCGGCATCGCGGCGGGCGTCGGGCTGTTGATCGGCCTGCTGGCCAACCGCCACTGAGGGGATACCATGGATAACGACGCCAACGGCGCCAGCGCTGCAGGCAAGCGCCTGGGTGCAGCCGCGCTGGGGCTGCTGCACAGCCATATCGAACTGTTCGGCATCGAGTTGCAGGAACAGAAGGGCCGCACCTTGAGCCTGCTGTTGTTCGCCGGCCTGGCCCTGGTGTTCGCCTTGCTGCTGCTGACCGCCTTGTCCGGGCTGTTGCTGGTGCTGCTGTGGGACAGTTATCGCCTGGCCGGGATCATCGGCCTCTGTGTGTTCTACGGCATCGCCGCACTGTACTGCGGGCTGCGCCTCAAGGCCGCCGTGTTCGACGAGTCGTCACCGTTCGGTGCCACCCTCGAGGAACTTGCCAAGGACCGGGAGCGCCTGTTGCCATGACCCTGCCAGAACTGCCAGACACGCGTAACCCGCGTGAATTACGCAAGGCGCTGTTGCGCCTGCGCATGGAAATGCACCGCCAGGAAATCCGCCACGAATCGGCGCAGTTGCTGGAACCGCTGCGCCGCGTACGTGGCATGGGCAACTCGCTCCAGGACGGGCTGGGCATCAAGCATGCACCGCTGTGGGGGATCGGCGCGGTGGTGGCACTGGGTTTCCTCACCGGCAAGGGCGTGCGCAGCGGCAACCTCGCGCGGCTGCTGCGCCTGGGCACCAGCCTGCTACCGCTGGTGCGCCTGTATCTGCAAGGCAACCGTCGCCCTTGAGTGATTCATTGCCGCCGGCAACGGCCCCGTTGCCGGCTTCCCCCTTGCGCTGACCTTTCGGACACCCGAAGCTATAGCCCTCGATGCACAGGAGACCGCGCCTTGGACTGGCACACCCTGCTCACCCGCGAACGCCTGGGCAAAGCGCTGTACAGCGCCGATGAGCTCGGGCGCAGCCCCTTTCACAAAGACCACGACCGCATCATCTTCTCCGGGGCCTTCCGCCGTCTCGGGCGCAAGACCCAGGTGCACCCGGTTTCCAGCAACGACCATATCCACACACGCCTGACCCACTCGCTGGAAGTCAGCTGCGTCGGTCGCTCGCTGGGCATGCGCGTCGGCGAGACCCTGCGCGACAGCCTGCCGGACTGGTGCGCCCCGAGCGACCTTGGCATGATCGTGCAATCGGCCTGCCTGGCCCATGACATCGGCAATCCACCGTTCGGCCACTCCGGCGAAGATGCCATCCGCCACTGGTTCCAGCAGGCCGCCGGGCGTGGCTGGCTGGATGACATGAACGACGACGAGCGCGCCGACTTCCTCAACTTCGAAGGCAACGCCCAGGGCTTTCGCGTCCTTACCCAGCTGGAATATCACCAGTTCGACGGCGGTACCCGGTTGACCTATGCCACCCTCGGTACCTACCTGAAATACCCGTGGAGTGCGCGCCACGCCGACGCCCTGGGCTACAAGAAGCACAAGTTCGGCAGCTACCAGAGCGAACTGCCCCTGCTCGAACAGATCGCCCGCAAGCTTGGCCTGCCGCAACTGGAGCACCAACGCTGGGCGCGCCACCCGCTGGTCTACCTGATGGAGGCCGCCGATGACATCTGCTATGCGCTGATCGACCTGGAAGACGGCCTGGAAATGGAGCTGCTGCAATACGCCGAGGTCGAAGCGCTGCTGCTCGACCTGGTCGGCGAAGACCTGCCGGAAACCTACCGCCAGCTCGGTCCGGGCGATTCCCGGCGGCGCAAGTTGGCGATCCTGCGTGGCAAGGCCATCGAACACCTGACCAACGCCGCCGCCCGTGCCTTCGTCGAGCAACAGCAGGCCCTGCTGGCCGGCCAGCTGGCGGGCGACCTGGTCGAACACATGCATGGCCCGGCCAAACGCTGCGTGCTGCAGGCCAAGGCCATGGCGCGCAACAAGATCTTCCAGGACAAGCGCAAGACCTTGCACGAGATCGGCGCCTATACCACCCTGGAAATCCTGCTGAATACCTTCTGTGGCGCGGCCCTCGAACAGCACGGCGGGCGCACGCCGTCGTTCAAGAGCCGCCGGGTGCTGGACCTGATCGGCAACAATGCCCCCGACCCGCATGGTTCCTTGCACAGTGCCTTCCTGCGCATGATCGACTTCATCGCCGGGATGACCGACAGCTATGCCAGCGAAATGGCGCGCGAGATGACCGGGCGCTCCAGCCCGGTCTGAAGCGCACCGGGTGCAGCCCGGGCACACCCCGAGGCTGCCAGCCTGCCTGAAGGAAACTTCCTACATATACACAGGACCAATTAAACAATACGATTAAAGATAAATGATTGGTTACCAAACTTGTTTTGACATCGCATTGAACTCCCCAATTTCGTAGCCAGATTTGCTTTATCTTGTAAGCCATTTCCCATATAGGGCTAATAGCCCTTCCTCGCATGCCCGATGACTTCCAACTGCGATAAGGTGCCGCCTGTCACCTCAATCGCCCGCAGGAAGTTGAACATGCAATCCATATTTATTGTCGACGACCATCCTGTCATCCGTCTGGCTGTGCGAATGTTGCTGGAAAACCAGAATTACAAGGTTGTCGGCGAGTCGGACAACGGCGTTGATGCCATGCAGATGATTCGCGAAACCAACCCTGACCTGGTCATTCTCGACATCAGCATTCCCAAGCTGGACGGGCTGGAGGTGCTGTCCCGCTTCCAGGCCATGGCGTTGCCGTTGAAGGTTCTGGTATTGACCGCACAATCACCGGCACTGTTCGCCGTACGCTGCATGCACTCGGGGGCCGCCGGCTATGTGTGCAAGGAAGAAGACCTGAGCGAATTGCTCAGTGCAATCAAGGCGGTATTGGCCGGTTATAACTACTTCCCCAGCCAGGCGATAAAGCACAACCAGGCGGTGAATGCCGACCTGCAACTTTTCCGCCAGGTGAACGACCGCGAACTGATGGTGCTGCAGCTGTTTGCCCAAGGCCGCAGCAACAAGGAAATTGCCAAGGGCATGTTCCTCAGCAGCAAGACCGTGAGCACCTACAAGAAGCGCCTGATGCACAAACTTCAGGTCGACACGCTGGTCGACCTGATCGAAATAGCCAAGCGCAACGCACTGGTCTGAGGATGGTCATGGCGCGCCCTATCGCTCGCCTGCTGCTCGCCCTGCTCCTGCTCAGCAGCGTGGCACAGGCTACCCATCAAGAAGCCTCTTCCTACACGTTGCTGGCCCGCTCATCGGCCCGGCCCGCCCAGCCAGCGCTTACCGCCGAACAACGGCAATGGCTCGACAGCCGCCAGGAACTGGTGCTGGGGACCTCGGCACCGGACTACCCACCCTTCGACATCACCAGTGGCGGCCGCGACTACCAGGGCCTGACCGCCGAGTACGCCAGCCTGATCGGCAAGGCCCTGCAATTACCGGTCAGGGTACTGCGCTTTTCCAGCCGGCAGGCGGCGGTGGAGGCGCTGCGCCACGGCGATATCGACCTGCTTGGCAGTGCCAATGGCTACGAGGCAGCCAGCGACGGCCTGGCGCTTTCGCACCCCTACGCCATCGACCAACCGGTGCTGGTAACGCGTGAGGATGAAAGCCGGGTACTGGACATGGGCTTGCCCGGCATGCGCCTGGGCATGCTCTACCACTACCTGCCCAGGCAGGAGGTCCTCGGCACCTACCCCAAGGCCGAGCTGCTGGCCTTCGGCTCTTCCAGCCAGGCCTTGAATGCCGTGGCGTTCGGCCAGGCGGACGTGTTCATCGGGGATACCATTTCCACCCATTACCAGCTCAACCGCGGCCACTTGCCGCGCCTGCGCATGGCCAACTTCGGCAAGCACGAAGCCATCGGCTTCGGCTTTGCCCTGCGCCAGCAGGACAGGCTGTTGATGGAGCTGGTGAATGCCGTGCTGGACAGCCAGCCCCCCGCCATACGCGCCAGCATCTTCAAACGCTGGAGTGCCGGCAGCGATTTGCTGCTGACCGACCGCAAGCTGCAACTGAGCGAGGCCGAAGAGCAATGGTTGCGCGACCACCCGGTGATGCGTGTGGCGATCGATGACACAGCCGCACCGGTGTCCTACTTCGATGGCGCGGGGCATTTTCGCGGCATTACCGCCGACCTGCTGGAACTCATCCGCCTGCGTACCGGCTTGCGCTTCGAGGTGCAGCGCGCCAGTGGCATTGCCGACATGATTGCCCGCCTCAAGGACGGCCGCGCGGATGTCATCGCCGCGCTGGCCACCGGCGGCGAGGCCGAGGACAACCTGCAGATCAGCCGCCCTTACCTGGAAAGCGCCTACGTACTGGTCAGCCGCAAGGATGACGAGGCACCGACTTCGCTGGAACAGTTGCACGGGCGTCGCATCGCCATTACCCGCTACAGCGCGATGGACGCCATGCTGTCGCAACACTATCCACAAATCGGCTGGATCGAGACGGAAAGCACGTTCTACTCCATGGCATTGCTCAACAGCGGCGCCGTCGATGCAGTGATTACCACCCTGGTCGATGCCAACCATGCCCTGGCCAGCAATCCCGAGCTGGTCATCCGTACCACTGTCGGCAGCGAACCCGCCAATTTCGCCATGGCGACCAGCGCCTCGTCGCAGGTGCTGGTCTCGATCCTCGACAAGGCCCTGCTGAGCATCTCGCCGGAGGAACTGGGGGTAATCAACAACCGCTGGCGCGGCTTCGACCTGCACGATGACGGCAACGGCCGGGATTACCGCCGCCTCGCGGTACAGCTGGTACTGGGCGCAGCCGTGCTGTTGCTGCTGGCGCTGCTCTGGAACGCCCGCCTGCGCCTGCAGATTCGCCAGCGGCAACGCGCCGAGCGCGCGCTGAACGACCAACTGGCGTTCATGCGCGCCCTGCTCAACGGCACGCCTCACCCCATGTACGTGCGTGACCGCGAGGGCTGCCTGCAAAGTTGCAACTTCAGCTACCTGGAAGCCGTGCAGGCGCGCTCCGAGGAGGTCATTGGCAAACGTCTGAAAGACAGCCTGTTCGCCGAGTACGAGCATATTCGCCAGATCGAGGCGGACTACCTGAAGGTGATGGCAGCCGGCACCCCGCTGATCATGGACCGGCCGCTACGGATCAAGGGCCGCGAAATGACCATCTATCACTGGATCCTGCCGTATCGCGACTCGCTGGGCGAGGTCCAGGGCATCATCGGTGGCTGGATCGACATCAGCGACCGCCGCCAGCTGGTCATGGAACTGCGCCAGGCCAAGCAGCAGGCCGACGATGCCAACCGCGCCAAGAGCACGTTCCTGGCCACCATCAGCCACGAGATCCGCACCCCGATGAACGCGGTCATCGGCATGCTGGAACTGGCGGTCAAGCGTGCCGACCAGGGCCGGGTGGACCGCAGCGCACTGGAACTGGCGCACCACTCGGCAAAGGACCTGCTGGGCCTGATTGGCGACATCCTCGATATCGTGCGCATCGAGTCCGGGCACTTGACCCTCGCCCCGGAAACCGTCGACCTGGCGGCCCTGGTCGAATCGGTAGGGCGCATCTTCGAGGGCCAGGCACGGCAGAAAGGCCTCGCCCTGGAAGTGATGATCGCCCCCGCGGCACGCTGCCATGCACTGCTCGACCCACTGCGCTTCAAGCAGGTGGTGTCCAACCTGGTAAGCAACGCCATCAAGTTCACCGAACATGGCCAGGTGCGCATCAACGTCAGCCTGGATGAGGCCTGCACCCCCGCAGCGCTGGAGCTGGAGGTGCGCGACAGTGGCATTGGCATACCCGCTGACGACCTGCAACGCCTGTTCAACCCATTCATCCAGGCCAACCCGCACAGCCAGGGCGCTCGCGCGGGCACCGGCCTGGGCCTGGCCATCTGTCGCAACCTGTGCGAAATGATGGGCGGCGACCTGAGCATCAGGAGCCTGGAAGATGTCGGTACCCAGGTGCGCCTGAAGATGCCGCTGCAGCGGGTAGACGCCCCCGCGATGCCGGCCCCGTTGCCAGAAGAACTCGACGTGCCCGACCCACGGCTGAGCGTGCTGGTGATCGACGACCATCCGGCCAACCTGCAGCTGATGGCGCAGCAGCTTGGTTACCTGGGCCTGGACCATGCCAGTGCCCGCGATGGCCGTGAAGGCCTGGCTACCTGGCGGGCGGGCGACTTCGATGTGCTGGTGCTCGACTGCAACATGCCACACATGAACGGCTATCAGCTGGCCTCCGCGGTTCGTACCGAAGAACGCCATGGCAAGCGCTCGCGCTGCACCATTCTCGGCTACACCGCCAACGCGCAACCGGAGGTGCTGCGCAAATGCCTGAGCGCCGGCATGGACGACTGCCTGCTCAAGCCCATCAGCCTCAGCACGCTCAGCCAGCGCCTGGCCGGCATCCGCCCGCGGCGCCAGCAAAAACGCCGGCGCAAGCTGTATCACCTGGACGGGCTGGCCGCAGTGGTCGGGCATGACCCCAACGACCGCCAGCGCTTCCTGGAAGCGCTGCAGCAGAGCCTGCAGGCCGACCTGGCCACGCTCATGGCACTGCATCCGGAGTACGACAGCGGCGCCATCGGCGAACAGGCGCACAAGGTGCTCAGCGCCGCACGCATGCTCGAAGCCCCCGAACTGATGGCGGCCTGCGAAGCCTTGGAGACCAGCGGCTTGTCCACCACCCAGCTGCTCCTGCGGCGCCAGGCACTGGCACGGCACATGTGCCGGGTGGAACGGGCCCTGGCCAGGGAGCTGGCTACCGATAGCTGCATACAGACAGGCAGCCAGGCGTGTTAACTGGTAGACTGCGCGGCGTTATTACCTAAGAGGATTGTTTCATGGCCACAAACCGCTCCCGTCGTCTGCGCAAGAAGCTGTGTGTCGACGAGTTTCAGGAATTGGGCTTCGAGCTGAACCTGGAATTCAAGGAAGATCTGGATGACCAGGCAATCGATGCTTTCCTCGACGCGTTCCTGGCAGAAGCCATGGACGCCAACGGCCTGGACTATGTAGGCGGTGACGATTTCGGCCTGGTGTGCTCGGTCAAACGCGGCTCGGTCAGCGAAGAGCAGCGTGCAGCCGTTGAAGCCTGGCTCAAGGGCCGCAGCGAACTGACCAAGATCGAAGTCAGCCCGCTGCTGGACGCCTGGTACCCGGAAAAGCCGATCAACAAGGCCGAGTAATACCGGCCCGATCGCTGAAAAGGCCACCTTCACGGTGGCCTTTTTCATGGCCAGGGGTTTTGCCATGGGTGGTGCTTTTCTGTCGAACGTGGCGCATCGTCGCTGCGCTTGGGGCATAATGCGCATTCTTTCATCCTGGGGCCATCATCCTTTACAGCCCCAATGCCCTTTCCCCTCGCCGTAGGGTATTTACTCACTATGATCAAAAAGCTTCGTCCCCTCATGCTTGCCGGCCTGCTGCTGCCATTCGCCCTGCCCAGCCAGGCCGCCGCCGTCAATACCACCCTGCCCCCCAAAGTGCAGCAGGCCCTCAAGGCCAGCAAGCTGCAGGACTCGGCGCTGTCGTTGGTGATGCTGCCGCTGGACGGCCCTGGTACACCGACCGTGTTCAACGCAGATGTGTCAGTAAACCCAGCCTCGACCATGAAACTGGTCACCACCTACGCCGCCCTCGAACTGCTTGGCCCGACCTTCCAGTGGAAGACCGAGTTCTACACCGATGGCACGCTCAGCAACGGGGTGCTCAACGGCAACCTGTACCTCAAAGGCGGCGGCGACCCGAAACTGAACATGGAAAAGCTGTGGCTGCTGATGCGTGACCTGCGTGCCAATGGCGTGCGCACCATCACCGGCGACCTGGTGCTGGACCGCAGCCACTTCGTGCAGCCCAACCTGCCGCAGTTCAACGATGATGGCGGCGATGAGAACAAGCCGTTCCTGGTCAAGCCGGACTCGCTGATGATCAACCTCAAGGCCCTGCGCTTCGTGGCCCGCAATGATGGCGGCAAGGTCACCATTGCGGTCGAGCCGCCGATTGCCAGTATCCGCATCGACAACCAGGTCAAGGCGGTAGCCTCCCGGCAGTGCGCGGGTGATGTGCGCTACAACCCGGTGCCGCAGGCCGATGGCATCAGCGTGACGGTCAGCGGCCAGCTGGGTGAAGGCTGCAACTCGCAGACCTACCTGTCGCTGCTTGACCACCCGACCTACGCCGCCGGTGCCGTGCGCGCGATCTGGAACGAGCTGGGTGGCAGCATCCAGGGGGGCGACCGCTTCGAGAACGTGCCAAAAGGTGCGCGTCTGCTGGCCCGGGCCTTCTCGCCAGACCTGGTGGAAGTGATCCGCGACATCAACAAATACAGCAACAACACCATGGCCCAGCAGCTGTTCCTGAGCCTTGGCGCGCAGTTCCGCACCGATGCCGATGGCGACGATGCCCGCGCCGCCCAGCGCGTGGTGCGTCAATGGCTGGCGAAGAAGGGCATTACCGCACCGCACCTGGTCATGGAAAACGGCTCTGGCCTGTCGCGCGCCGAGCGGGTCAGCACGCGGGAAATGGCGGCAATGCTGCAGGCCGCCTGGAAAAGCCCCTACGCCGCCGAGTTCATCAGCTCGATGCCGCTGGTGGGCATGGACGGCACCATGCGCAAGCGCCTGAAACGTACGGCAATGGCCGGTGAAGGGCACATCAAGACCGGCACCCTGAACACCGTGCGGGCGATTGCCGGTTTCAGCCGTGACAGCAATGGCCATACCTGGGCGGTGGCGGCAATTCTCAACGACCCGAAACCGTGGGGCGCATCGCAGGTGCTCGACCAGGTGCTGCTGGACCTGTACCGCCAGCCGAAGCTGGCCGGCAGCACCGCAGCCAACTGACTGCAGCGGCCCGACAACAAAGGGCCGGCTGACCCGGTCGATGTAGGGGCGGCCTTGTGTCGCGATGGGCTGCGCAGCAGCCCCCAGCCATTTGGTATTGCGAAGCTGGAATCCTGGGGCTGCGTTGCAGCCCATCGCGACACAAGGCCTCCTACATCGATCGCGCCCGCCATGGCCGATCAGGCCGACTCCCCCGCCACCCGGTCGCGCCCGGCCTGCTTGGCCGCGTACACCCCGGCATCGGCGCGCAGCAGCAAGGCATCGGCACCCTCTCCTCGCCGCCAACCCGCCACCCCAAAGCTGGCAGTCACCCTGCCCACCCCCTCCACCGGCACATTGCGCACCCCTTGCCAAAGCTCCAGCGCCAGTTGCCGCGCCTGCTCGGCATCGCTGCCTGGGCAGAGCACCATGAATTCCTCGCCACCCAGCCGGCAGAACACATCGGTACGCCGCAAACGCTGGGCAATGCGCAGGCACAAACTGCGCAGCACACGGTCACCGACGGCGTGGCCGAAGCGGTCATTGATGCGTTTGAAATGATCGATGTCGAGCATGATCACCGCCAGCGCCTGGCCATCGCGCTGGGCCCGTTCCAGCTCGGACTTCAAGCGCTCCTGGAAATAGCGGCGGTTGTGAATGCCGGTCAGCGAATCGGTCACCGACAGCGTCCGTAACTCCTCTTCCACGCTCTTGAGGTCGGAGATATCGGTCAGGTAGCCATGCCACAGGGTGCAGCCCTGCTCGCCCACCTCCGGCGTCGCCTCGCCACGCACCCAGCGCAACCCGGCACGCGGCAGGCAGACCCGGTACTCCTCGCGCCAGGGCGACAAGTGCTCGGCCGAGTAACGTACCGAACGGCGCACTCGCTCGAGGTCATCGGGGTGGATGCGCTCGAACACCGCCGTCGCATCCTCGCGCAACTGCTGCAGGTCGATTTCGTAGATGTCGTACAGGCCCATGCTGGCATAGGGAAAGCACGAATGACCATTACCATCCAGGCGGTACTGGTAGATGCCGCCCGGCACTTCGGCAGAGAGCTTTTCCAGGAGCCGATCACGCGCCGCCAGCGCCTCATGTACCCGACGCCGTTCGGTGACATCGATGCAGATCGCCAGGTAGCCCGTCCACAAGCCTTGTTCATCGAGCATGGCGGTGACCAGCATGTTGGCCACCAGCTGGCTGCCATCGGCGCGCAACAGGGTCCACTCCCCCGGCTCGGCGCCATGCGCCTGCACCGTCTCGGCGAACATGGCCTGGCCGCCGGCGATCGGTCGGCCGTAACGCAGGCTCAAGGCGTGGGCGCGCTGGCTCAATTCCTCGGCCAGTACCAGGTCTTCCAGCTGCAGTCGGCCAATCGCCTCGCTGGCCGGGTAACCGAGCATGCGCTCGGCACCGGCGTTGAAGGTGCTGATGACGCCCTTGAGGTTGGTGGCGATGATCGCCACCTGGGTCGCGGCATCCAGCACGCTGCGCAGCTGATTATGGGTACCGCGCAGGGCTTGCTCGCTGACCCGCAGCTCGGCGCTGCGCTGCTCGACCAGGGCCAGGGCACGCTGGCGCTGGCTGAACAGGCTGTGGAACAGCACGCTGAGCAGCAGGCTCAACAAGCCGCCCAGCAAGCTCACCGCCAGCACTGCGGAGGAACGGTTGGCCTGCATGAACGCCAGGCTTGGCCTGATGCCCAGCTGATAGTGGTGGTCGGCCAGGTGCAGCAATTGGTTGCTGGCCAGCGCCAAGGGGGCTACCGGGTTCTGCGAATCGAACAGCACTTCGGGGCCACGCGAGCCGGCGGGATCGACGATACGTATCACCAGGTTGTCGTCTGCTGTCGCCGGTTGCCCGTCACTGACCAGCTCAAGCATGCTCAGCAAGGCCACCACGTAGCCGATTGCCGAGCCATTGGGCGCGGAATCGGCAAACACCGGCGCCACCATCAGCAGGCCGCGAGCGTCCGAGCGCCCATCGAACAGGGCCAATGATCCGGAAACCGCCATGCTGCCTGGCCCGAGCGCCCGCGCCAGTGCCGCCCGGGAGGTGGCCTGGCCGGCGAGGTCGAGCCCATAGGGCAACCCAGGCAATTCGCCCGACTGGGTATAGAACACCGGGAAGTAATGGTCACGCAGCGGGGCGGGGTGCCACTGGCCGTGTTCGTCCTGGTCACGCACTACGTAACCCGGGCCAAGGGACACGCTGGCCTGGCGCTCGAACTCGGCGCGTTGTGCAGCTTCCACACGCGGCGCCCAGGCATAGGCCAGGGTCCGCTGCAACAATGGCCGGGCGTAGGCGTTGAATGCCTGCGGGGTGACTGCCTCGGCCAAGCTGAAAAACCGCCGCAGCCCGTCCAGGCGCTGCTGCTGTTGGTCAAGGCGTTCGGTGATACGGCTGAAACGTTCGCTGGCCAGCAGCTCGAAGCGCTGGCGCAGCTGCTGCTTGTAGAAGGTTTGCGCGGCAAGCGCCAGCACGGCGGTCAGCAGGCCGCCCACCAGCAGGGCGACCAGCGCCACAGCCCAGGCGGGCACCCCCTCTGTGCACAGGCCAAGCAACCGCGCACGCACGCCACCCTTCGACATACACCCGTCTCGTCAAGCCAGCGTCCTGCGGATTATCTTGCCCTGCTGTCATTTATAGCTATTGGCCATCAGCCGCGCAATGTACCTCGTCGCCTCACCGCAGTTGCAAACGCCAGGCGCGATGAATGCGGTTGTTGCGGGCGAAATCCGGGTCCAGCGTCTGGGCGGTGATTTCCTCCACGGCGTAACGCGTCATCAGGTGCTCGTCGAGCTGGAACTTGCGGAAGTTGTTGGAGAAGTACAACACACCGCCCAGAGCCAGGCGGGCCATGGCCAGGTCGAGCAGTTGCACATGGTCCCGCTGCACATCGAACACGCCCTCCATGCGCTTGGAGTTGGAGAAGGTTGGCGGGTCGATGAAAATCAGGTCGTAGCTGTCGCGGTTGCCTTCCAGCCAGGCCATCACATCACCCTGCTCCAGGCGGTTGCGTTCGGAAAAACCGTTGAGCGCCAGGTTGCGCCGCGCCCAGTCCAGGTAGGTTTTCGACAGGTCGACGCTGGTGGTACTGCGCGCTCCGCCCTTGGCGGCGTGCACGGTGGCCGTGGCGGTGTAGCAGAATAGGTTGAGGAAGCGCTTGCCGGCGGCCTCGCGCTGGATGCGCATGCGCATCGGGCGGTGGTCGAGGAACAGCCCGGTGTCGAGGTAATCGGTGAGGTTGACCAGCAGCTTGACGCCGCCTTCGCGCACTTCCTGGAAGCGCCCTTCGGTGGCCTGACGCTCGTACTGGCGCGTACCGCTCTGCCGTTCACGGCGCTTGAGCACCACCCGCTGCGGGGCAATGCCCAGCGCCTGGGGGATGGCTGCCAGCGCATCGAGCAGGCGTGCCTGGGCCTTGTCCGGGTCGACCGAACGTGGTGCGGCGTACTCCTGCACGTGCACCCAGTCCTGGTACAGGTCGACTGCCAGGGCATATTCGGGCATGTCGGCATCGTACAGGCGGTAGCAATCGACCTGCTCGCGACGCGCCCACTTGCCCAATTGCCGAAGGTTTTTCTGCAGGCGGTTGGCGAACATCTGCGCCCCTTCCGACAGGCGCGCCGGCTCGCTGGCCAGCGGCGCCTGCGCGTCAAGGTCTGCGCCTTGCGCGGGCAGCTCACGGCGCTCGCCGGTCACGAACTGGTCAGGCTGCACCTTGAACAGCAACAGCTTGCACGGCAAGGCGCCGTTCCAGAACGCGTACTGCTTGTGGCTGCGAATGCCCATGCGCTTGCCCAGTTGCGGCGCGCCGGTGAATACCGCAGCCTCCCAGCCCATGCAGGCCTGGCGCAGGCGCTCGCCGAGGTTCTGGTAGAGATACAGCAGGCTGGCTTCGTCGCCCAGGCGCTCGCCATAGGGCGGGTTGCTGATGACCAGGCCTTTCTGGTTCTGGTCCGGGCGCGGCTCGAAGGTGCTGACCTCGCCCTGGTAGATCTTCACCCAGTCGCCCAGGCCGGCACGCTCGACGTTATTGCGGCCGGGCTGGATCAAGCGTGGGTCGGCCTCGTAGCCACGGATCCACAGCGGTGGCCTGGCCAGGCCGGCTTCGGCCCGTGCCTGCGCTTGTTCATGCACCTTGCGCCACAGCGCCGGCACGTGGCCGAGCCAGGCACTGAAGCCCCAACGTTCACGCTTGAGGTTGGGCGCGATGTCGGCGGCGATCATCGCGGCTTCGACCAGGAAGGTACCGACACCGCACATCGGGTCGGCCAGCGCGCCCCCTTCGGCGGCAATGCGCGGCCAGCCGGCACGGATCAGCACCGCCGCCGCCAGGTTTTCCTTCAGCGGCGCGGCGCCTTGCTGCAAGCGGTAGCCACGCTGGTGCAGGCTGTGCCCGGAAAGGTCGAGGGAGAGGATGGCTTCACCACGGTCCAGGCGCAGGTGCACGCGTACGTCAGGGTCGATCTTTTCCACCGACGGGCGCAGGCCTTCGCGGTTGCGCAGCTTGTCGACGATCGCATCCTTGACCTTCAGCGCACCGAAGTGGGTGTTGTCGATGCCCGAGCCGTGGCCGCTGAATTCCACCGCCAGGGTGCCATCGGCAGCCAGGTGGTCGGCCCAGTCGACCGCGTGCACGCCGTCGTAGAGATCGTCGGCGTTCTTCATGGAGAAGCGCTTGAGCACCAGCAGCACGCGGTTGGCCAGGCGTGACCACAGGCACAGGCGGTAGGCGGTTTCCATGTCGGCGGCGCCGCGAATGGCCGAGGTGTGCTCACGCACCTCATCCAGGCCGAGGCTGCGCGCCTCTTCGGCAAGCAGGCCTTCCAGGCCTTTGGGGCAAGTGAGATAAAGTTCGAAACGGTCCGACATGAGTAATCCAGCGCCTTGGGCTATTTGACTGACGGGGCAACGCATCGCCCCGCGATGTTTGCCGCACCCCTTTCCAGCAGGTGTGCGGGTGGCCTTCTCCGCCACGCGAGCGTGCGGTGAATGGCCGGGCCGCCTGACCAATCTGCGCCTGGCCCAGTGGCAAGGACAGCTTAGATCATCAGGCAGTACGTAAAATTCTGCTGACGGCGGGGCAGATGTGACCCTTCGTCGCATTTCAAATTATTTCCGTCATCAGCCAGCAGCGCTGGCGAAATGACGTCAAGGTTCGGCAAACCCTGATCATAGCGGGCTCAACGCTAAACAAGGTTGAGTCGCATTTATTTACTTATCCCCTCACCCTCGGAAAGGTTACGTCCTTATGACAAATCGATCATTCACACCGTGACCTGCATTCGATAGAACTGGTCTCAGGCCGCATCGCAACGAGGCGGCACTTTCAGCTCGCCACGCCGGCAGCGAGCGCACACCGGCAGAAAGACTCTGCCCGGCCTCGGAGAGGCCGACGGGACATTACAGTCAACAAGTGAGGGCAACACCCTATGAGAAGACTTAAGCGTGATCCGTTGGAAAGAGCATATTCACGTGGCTACCAATACGGGGTCACCGGCAAATCCCGCGAACTTTGCCCCTTCAATCTTCCTTCTGTTCGCCAAGCCTGGATCAACGGCTGGCGTGAAGGTCGCGGTGATAACTGGGACGGAATGACTGGCACCGCTGGCATCCATAGACTCAACGAAAATCACGCCGTTGGCTGAACGAGGACACTGAATTCGATTTACCATGCACGCCCTATCCGGGCGGCGGGCGAAGGCCCAGGGGCCCCTTGATGGGGCCCTTTTTTATGGCTTCGATTCGGCATCCACGCTGGCTTTGCGGTTCCCCGGCAAATGGGCCCGTCAGGTCAACGCGGCATCGCGGCGATCGCGTCCACCGCCTCGCGAATCAGCGCCGGCCCCTTGTAGATGAAGCCCGAGTAGATCTGCACAAGGCTTGCACCGGCAGCGATCTTTTCCGCAGCATGGCGGCCTTCGGTAATGCCCCCGGCAGCGATGATCGGCAACTTGCCGCCCAGCTCGCCGGCCAGCACCTTGACGATATGGGTGCTCTTCTCCAGTACCGGCGCGCCCGACAGGCCGCCGGCCTCGCCGCCGTATGGCAGCCCTTCGACACCTTCACGGCCCAGCGTGGTGTTGGTGGCGATCACCGCATCCATGCCCGACTCCATCAGCGCGGCGGCCACCAGCGCGGTTTCTTCATCGCTCATGTCCGGGGCAATCTTGATCGCCAGCGGCACGCGCTTGCCATGCGCGCCAGCCAGTTGCTCGCGGCGCTCGGCCAGGGCATCGAGCAGTTGCTTGAGCGAATCGCCGAACTGCAGGCTGCGCAGGCCAGGGGTGTTTGGCGAGCTGACATTGACGGTGATGTAGCTGGCGTCGGTGTAGACCTTGTCCAGGCAGATCAGGTAATCATCCACGGCGCGCTCGACCGGGGTGTCGAAGTTCTTGCCGATGTTGATGCCCAGCACGCCTTGGTAACGTGCCGCGCGCACCCGGCCGAGCAGGTGGTCGACGCCCAGGTTGTTGAAGCCCATGCGGTTGATGATCGCCGTGGCCTGCGGCAGGCGGAACAGGCGCGGCTTGGGGTTACCCGGCTGCGGGCGTGGGGTGACCGTGCCGATCTCGACAAAGCCGAAACCCAGCTGGGCGAAACCGTCGATGGCCGCGCCGTTCTTGTCCAGGCCGGCCGCCAGGCCTACCGGGTTGGCGAAGTTCAAGCCCATCACCGTGACCGGCAATGCCGCCGGCTGCTTGCACAGCACGCCGTTGAGGCCGAGCCGGCCACCGGCACCGATCAGGTCCAGGGAAAGGTCGTGGGAGGTTTCCGGAGAAAGCTTGAACAGCAGCTGGCGGGCCAGGGTATACATGGGCGGCGAGGCTCGGGGTGAATGAGGGAGCGATTATAGCCAGCGCGCAGCCGGCATGACAGCAAATCGTGGGGCAACTGCGCCAGTGCTGCCGCCAGGTGGCACATCGGTTGCACCAGACACGCCCACAGCCTTATCAGTACGGGCGAGGAACCTTGTGAACACAGTACCCCGAGCAATGCCCCTGGCCTGGGTCAACGGCAGCGACGCGCCGGAAAAGCCCAGCCTGAATATCGGCTACATGGCCCTGACCGACTGCGCCTCGGTGGTGGTTGCCGCCACCCAGGGCTTTGCCCAGCAGCATGGCCTTACCCTGAACCTCAAGCGCCAGGGTTCCTGGGCTGGGCTGCGTGACAAACTGGTCAGCGGCGAGCTGGATGCCGCACATTGCCTGTATGGCCTGGCCTATGCCGTGCACCTGGGCATCGGCGGTGTACCGGCCAGCGCCATGGCCGTACTGATGGGGCTGAACCAGAACGCCCAGGCAATCAACCTGTCGCCGGCCCTGCAACGCAAGGGCGTGACCAACCCCGAGGCACTGGCGCGCCTGGTGCACCAGCATGGCGCACGGCTGACCTTCGCCCAGACCTTCCCCACCGGCACCCATGCCATGTGGTTGTATTACTGGCTGGCCAGCCAGGGCATCCACCCGCTGCGCGACGTCGATAGCGTAGTGGTGCCGCCAGCGCAGATGGCTGCGCACATCCAGGCCGGGCGCATCGACGGTTTCTGCGTGGGCGAACCCTGGGCCGCCGATGCGGTGGCCAGGGGCCAGGGCTTCACCCTGGCCACCAGCCAGTCGATCTGGCCGGACCACCCGGAAAAGGTCCTGGCCTGTGCCCGTGCCTTCGCCGAACAGTATCCCAACAGCGCCCGCGCGTTGATCAAGGCGATCCTCGCCGCCAGTCGCTTCATCGAGCAAAGCCCGGAGAACCGCCGCAGCACCGCACAGCTGCTCAGTGGCAGCGCCTACCTGGATACTCCCCTGGAGCGCATCGAACCGCGCCTGCTCGGCCACTACCAGGACGGCCTCGGCAACCACTGGCAAGACCCGCACGCCTTGCGCCTGCACGACCATGGCCAGGCCAACCTGCCCTACCTGTCCGACGGCATGTGGTTCATGACTCAGTTCCGCCGCTGGGGCCTGCTGCGCGAAGACCCCGACTACCTCGGCGTGGCCAGCCAGGTGCAGCAACTGGCGCTGTACCGTGACGCAGCGCAAAGCCTGGGCGTGGCCTGCCCCGAGCAGCCCATGCGCAGCAGCCTGCTGATCGACGGTACCCGCTGGGATGGCAGCGACCCCTACGCCTATGCCCGCAGTTTCCGCCTGCATGCCCTGGGCGAGCTGCCCGACGCTCGCGTCGGCGCGTAAGGAGGATGAGCATGTTGCGTATCCTGCTGATCGACGATACCCAGAACAAACTCGGCCGTCTCAAGGCGGCACTGAGCGAGGCCGGTTTCGAGGTCATCGAAGCCCCAGGCCTGACCATCGACCTGCCTGCCTGCGTCGAAACAGTGCGCCCGGACGTGGTGCTGATCGATACCGATTCACCAGACCGTGACGTGATGGAGCAGGTGGTGCTGGTCAGCCGGGACCAGCCACGCCCGATTGTGCTGTTTACCGACGAACACGACCCCGCGGTGATGCGCCAGGCGATCCAGGCCGGCGTCAGCGCCTACATCGTCGAAGGCATCCATGCCGCACGGCTGCAGCCGATCCTGGATGTGGCCATGGCCCGCTTCGAAAGTGACCAGGCGCTGAGGGCGCAGTTGCAGGCGCGCGACCAGCAACTGGCCGAGCGCAAGCGTGTCGAGCAGGCCAAGGGCTTGCTGATGAAGATGAAAGACTGCAACGAGGAACAGGCCTACACCCTGATGCGCCGGCAGGCCATGAGCCGCCAGCAGAAGCTGATACAGGTAGCCGAGCAGATCATCGCCATGCACGAGATGCTCGGTTAGCAGCCTGCTTCACGCGGCCCCCTGTAGGCGCGGCCTTGCGTCGCGATGGGCTGCGCAGCAACCCCGGCAATCTGTGCTGCGGGCTGAAATTCGGGGCTGCTGCGCAGCCCATCGCGACGCAAGGCCGCGCCTACAGATACCCGGTCGCTTGGCAAAGTTGGCCCATCTCTTGCTGAACGAATTGCACCGGTAACCAACGGCGGTTGCCCACTTGATCCCGACAAAGACGTCGCTCTCCCCTCCACAGCCGTGGAGCGGGAAGCGGCGTCTTTTTCGTTCCGCTGCATTGCCAAGTGAGGTGTTCGATGAGTACCAGCTTCTGGAAATCCGGGCATGTGCCCACCTTGTTCGCCGCGTTCCTGTACTTCGACCTCAGCTTCATGGTCTGGTACCTGCTCGGCCCGCTGGCGGTGCAAATTGCCGCCGACCTGCAACTGAGCGCACAACAACGGGGCCTGATGGTGGCCACACCGATCCTGGCCGGGGCGATCCTGCGCTTCGCCATGGGCGTGCTGGTCGACCGCCTGTCGCCGAAAACCGCCGGGTTGATCGGCCAGGTGGTGGTCATCGTCGCGCTTGCGGCAGCCTGGTACCTGGGCGTGCGCAGCTATGAACAGGCGCTGCTGCTGGGCGTGTTCCTCGGCTTTGCCGGGGCCTCTTTCGCCGTGTCGCTGCCGCTGGCCTCGCAGTGGTACCCACCGCAGCATCAGGGCAAGGCCATGGGTATCGCCGGGGCCGGCAACTCCGGCACGGTGTTCGCCGCCCTGTTGGCACCGGCGCTGGCCGCAGGCTTTGGCTGGAACAACGTGTTCGGCTTCGCGCTGATACCGCTGGCACTGACGCTGCTGGTGTTCGCCCTGCTGGCACGCAATGCCCCGCAGCGGCCCAAGCCGAAAGCCATGGCCGACTACCTCAAGGCCTTGGGCGACCGCGACAGCTGGTGGTTCATGTTCTTCTACAGTGTCACCTTCGGTGGCTTCATCGGCCTGGCCAGCGCCCTGCCCGGCTACTTCAGCGACCAGTACCGCCTGAGCCCGGTCAGCGCCGGCTACTACACCGCCGCCTGCGTATTCGCCGGCAGCCTGATGCGCCCGCTCGGCGGCGCGCTTGCCGACCGCTTCGGCGGCATCCGCACCCTGCTGGGCATGTACAGCGTGGCGGCCATCTGCATCGCGGCGGTCGGCTTCAACCTGCCCAGCGCGGCCGCTGCCCTGGCGCTGTTCGTCAGTGCCATGCTGGGCCTTGGTGCCGGCAATGGCGCAGTGTTCCAGCTGGTGCCGCAACGCTTCCGCCAGGAGATCGGCGTGATGACCGGGCTGATCGGCATGGCCGGCGGCATCGGAGGCTTCCTGCTGGCGGCCGGCCTCGGCACCATCAAGCAGCACACCGGTGACTACCAACTGGGCTTGTGGCTGTTCGCCAGCCTGGGCCTGCTGGCCTGGTTCGGCCTGCATGGCGTCAAACAGCGCTGGCGCACCACCTGGGGCTCGGCAGCCGTTACTGCGGCGCGGGTCTGAGGCACGCCGATGAGCCTGCAACTGAGTTTTGCCCAGGCCAGCGCCACCGGGCCGCGCGAGGAAAACCAGGACGCCCTGCGCCTGGTCACCCCGGCGCCGGAGCTGGCCGCCAGCAAGGGCTACCTGTTCGCCCTCGCCGACGGTGTCAGCCAATGCGCTGATGGTGGCCTGGCGGCACGCGCCAGCCTGCAGGCGCTGGCCCTGGACTACTACGCCACCCCCGCGACCTGGAGCGTGGCCCAGGCCCTCGACCGCCTGCTGCTGGCGCAGAATCGCTGGCTGCGTGCCCAAGGCAGCGGCCAGCCGTTGCTGACCACCCTCAGCGCGCTGGTACTGCGTGGCCGGCGCTTTACCCTGGCCCACGTCGGCGATTGCCGGGTGTACCGCTGGCACGCCGGGCGCCTGCAGTGCCTGAGCGAAGACCACGTGTGGGACCAGCCCGGCATGCAACATGTGCTCAAGCGTGCGCTGGGCCTGGACCAGCACCTGCTGGTGGATTACCTGGAAGGCGAGCTGCAGGTCGGTGAATGCTTCCTGCTGCTCAGCGACGGGGTCTGGGCCAGCCTGGGCGACCAGCACATCCAGGCGGTGTTGCGCGAACAACCCGACCTGCAACTGGCCGTCGATACCCTGGTTGCCAGCGCGCACCTCAACGGCAGCCAGGACAACGCCAGTGCCTTGCTGGTGCAGGTCGAGCAGCTGGGCACGGCCAACCTCGGCGACACCCTGGCCCAACTGCAGCAATGGCCGCTACCTGGCCCGCTGCGCGAGGGCCAGGCAATCGATGGCTGGCAGGCCGAGAAGCTGCTCGCCCACAGCCGCCAGTCGCTGCTGTACCGGGTACGCGATGGCCACGGCCAGCCCTGGCTGCTCAAGACCCTGCCCGCCGCGCGCGAGCAGGCGCCCGGCGCGGCGCAAGGCCTGCTGCTGGAGGAGTGGTTCCTGCGCCGGGTCGCCGGCCGCCACTTCCCCGAGCTGCACCCGGCCAGCCAACGTCAGTACCTGTACTACGTGATGCGCGAATACCCCGGCCAGAGCCTGGCGGCGCTGCTCGCCGAGCACGGCCCACTGCCCCTGTCGCAGTGGCTGGAACTGGCCCGGCAACTGCTGCAGGCGGTCGGCGTACTGCACCGGCGCAACCTGCTGCACCGCGACATCAAGCCGGAGAACCTGCACCTGGGCAGCGACGGCCAACTGCGCCTGCTGGACTTCGGCCTGGCCTACTGCCCGGGGCTGTCCGAAGACGCGCCGCACGAGCTGCCGGGTACGCCCTCGTACATTGCCCCGGAAGCGTTCGATGGCCAACCGCCGAGCCCGCGTCAGGACCTGTATGCCGTAGGCGTTACGCTGTACCACCTGCTGACCGGGCATTACCCGTACGGCGAAATCGAGGTGTTCCAGCGCCCGCGCTTCGGCCAGCCGGTCAGCGCCGCGCGTTATCGCCCCGACCTGCCGGAATGGCTGCAGCACAACCTGCAGCAGGCGGTGGCGGCCGACCCGGCGCAACGTTTCGAAACCGCCGAACACTGGTTGCTGCTGCTCGAGCGCGGCGACCGCCAGGAACTGCCCGACCGGCCACGCCCACTGCTGGAGCGCGAGCCACTGAAGGTGTGGCGCACCCTGGCCCTGTTGTCCTTGCTGTTCAACCTGATCTTGCTGCTCACCCTGCTCAAGGGCTGAATGCTCGATGCCAATGAGGAAATGCTGATGAATGCGAAAGTCTGGCTGGTCGGTGCCGGCCCTGGCGACCCTGAGTTGCTCACCCTCAAGGCCGTGCGCGCACTGCAGCAGGCCGCCGTGGTGATGATCGACGATCTGGTCAACCCGGCAGTGCTGGAGCATTGCCCCCAGGCCCGGGTGATTGCCGTGGGCAAGCGCGGTGGCTGCCGCTCCACGCCGCAGGCGTTCATCCAGCGCCTGATGTTGCGCCATGCCCGGCAAGGGCGTTGCGTGGTACGCCTGAAAGGGGGCGACCCGTGCATTTTTGGCCGTGGTGGCGAAGAGGCGCTGTGGCTGCAGGGGCATGGCATCGAAGTGGAAGTGGTCAACGGCATCACCGCCGGCCTGGCAGGCGCCACGCAGTGTGGCATTTCCCTGACCTCACGGGGTGTGAGCCGGGGCGTGACGTTGGTCACGGCGCATACCCAGGACGACAGCGAACTGAACTGGGCGGCCTTGGCCCAGGGCGGAACCACGCTGGTGGTGTACATGGGCGTGGCCAGGCTGGAGCAGGTGCGCCAAGGGTTGCTTGAAGGGGGCATGGCAGCGGCGACGCCGGTGGCGATGATCGAAAATGCCTCGTTGCCGCAGCAGCGGGAGTGCAGGAGCGATGTGCGGGGTATGGTCGAGGATGCGCGCGGGTTTGGCTTGCGTAGCCCGGCGATAGTGGTGATTGGGGAGGTGGTTGGAGAGCAGGTGGCTCGGGACCTTGTGGCAATTGCTGGATGATAGGGTGCCTCATCTGGCCCCTTCGCGGGTAAACCCGCTCCCACAGGTACTGCACCTGTAATGAAATCGGTGCAGTACCTGTGGGAGCGGGTTTACCCGCGAAGAGGCCGTCACAAGTGACACAAATTCCTGGCAAAGAAAAACCCGGCCGAGGCCGGGTTTTTCGTGAAGCTTCAAACCAATTACTTGGCCTGGGCTTCTACCTGAGCTTCAACGCGACGGTTGATAGCGCGGCCTTCTTCGGTGGCGTTGTCGGCAACCGGACGGGTTTCGCCGTAGCCTACCGAGTCAACACGGCTAGCTTCTACGCCGTACTGCTGGGTCAGGACCTGCTTGACAGCGTTGGCACGACGCTCGGACAGCTTCTGGTTGTAAGCGTCTGGGCCGACGGAGTCAGTGTGACCTTCCACGGTGGTGGTGGTCTGTGGGTACTGCTTCATGAAGTCAGCCAGGTTCTTGATGTCGCCGTAGCTGTTTGGCTTGACGACCGACTTGTCGAAGTCGAACTTGACGTCCAGCTCAACGCGAACGACTTCGGCAACAGCCGGGCAGCCATCAGCGTCAACGGTAACGTTGGCCGGGGTGTCCGGGCACTTGTCAACGTTGTCGCAAACGCCGTCGTTGTCGGAGTCGGAGCAGACTTCAGCAACAGGAGCCGGAGCAGCTTCAGCTTGCTTCGGGCTACCGCCGAAGTTCAGGCCAACGCCAACGCTCGGGGCCCACTCGGTGTCGCCCTGGTCGATGTTGTACTGAGCTTCAACGCCAGCACGGGCGTAGAACATGTCGGTGATGTACCACTTGGCGCCAGCGCCAACGTTGGCGAAGGTGGAGTGGTCACGACCGCCACGGCCGGTCTGGCCCAGCGACTGGTGCGAGAAACCAGCGGAAACGTACGGACGGATAGCGTCGTACGGGTTGTTGAAGTGGTAAACGGCGTCCAGGGCGGTGTTCGAGCCCTTGATGTTCTTGCCGTCTTCGCCACGAGCGTTGTGAACTTCGTCGTAGCCCAGACGCAGCTCAACGTCGTCGGTCAGGAAGTAACCGATCGAACCGCCGAACAGGTTGCCGTCGTTCTTGAAGTCGCGCTGGCTGTCGAAGAACTCTTTCTTGTAGAAGACTTCAGTTTCGACGGCGCCTTGGCCTTGCGCCATAGCGCCAATCGAAGTGGCGGCTACAAGCGAACCAATGGCCAAGCCCAAGGTGTTTTTCAATTTCATCCGTTAAATCCCCATCTGGTGATAGTTAAGCAGTCCCACCACAAACAAGGGGGACAACTCGACGGCAAGTCTAGCAGAACTCGCCGGTTCGTTAGAGATATTTGCACGCCCCTAAGTTTCATCAAGGCCGGCAAATTTCTCCCGAAGCTTGTCTAGCGCGCGCTTGTAGCGCATTTTCGTCGCGCTCAGGCCCATGTGCATGATGTCGGCAATTTCCTGAAATTCCAGCTCTGCGACAAATCGTAGCACCAGAATTTCCCGGTCAATCGGGTTCACATGCACCAGCCACTTGTCCAGCCCGCCTTTTTCTTCCGGCTTCGGCGCCTTTTCTTCGGACGCCTCTTCCACCGGGTCCAGGCTCAAGGCGTCCATCAAGCGCCGCTTGCGGCGCTCCTTGCGGTACTGGGTAATGCATTCGTTGTAGGTGATGCTGTAGAGCCAGGTCTTGAACTTGGACTTGCCCTCGAAGTTCTTCAACCCGTAGAGCACTTTCAGCATGACCTCCTGACAGACATCGTCCGCGTCACGGTCGTTCCCCAGATAACGTGCACAGACGTTGAACAGGGTCCGTTGATAGCGCCGCATGAGCTCCTCATAGGCGCGGGTAACGTGGTACAGCTCCTCATGCGAACGCGCCACCAACTCTTCGTCGGTGAGCTCGCGGGGGTCATAGCGCATGGGCGGCGAATGAACTTTATTCAAAACGGATCTGGCCGACAGTCAGGTCAATGTCGCCGCGTGACCCCGTGGGTCGATTTTCGCGGCGGCATACATTAACAGCTTTTGTGCGGTTAGCGGCTATTGACTCGCTGTTCCAGCAGCTCGCGGTTGGACAGCGACACCAGTTCGCCATCATCGGTCAGCAGCGTGGTCTTCACCGTACCGATCTCCTCGATCTGCCCTTCGACCTCGCCAATCCGCACCTGCTGGCCGACCTGGTACAGCTCGCGCACGTAGATGCCGGCCAGGATCTGCCCGGCAATTTCGCGGCTGCCAAGGCCCATCGCCAGCGCAACGGCCAGACCAACGGTAATCAGCCCGATCACGATCACATGGTTCAGCAGGTCGGTTTTCACCTCCAGCTGGCTGATCGCCACCGAGATGCTGATGATGATCACCAGGCCCTGGGTGATACGCCCGAGGCCTGCCGAGTATTCCAGGCCAATGCCTTCGGCAGCGCCACGCACCAGGCCGTTGGCGACCTGGGCCAGGAGCACGCCGGCGAGCAGCACCAGGGCCGCGCCGAATACCTTCGGCAGGTACAGGGCGAGCATGTCGAGGGTCGCCGAGACCCGCTCCAGGCCCAGCGACTCCGCCGCCGAGACCAGGAAAATGAGCAGCACGAACCAGTACACCACCTTGCCGATCAGGGTCGAGATCGGCACCTGGATGCCGACCCGGCCGAGCATCTTGGTCAGCCCGGTGCCAGCCATCAGGCGGTCCAGGCCGAACTTGGCCAGCAGTTTGGACAACAACGTGTCGAGCAGCTTGGCCACCACGAAACCGAGCAGCACCACGACCAGCGCGCCGAACAGGTTGGGGATGAAGTTCGCTACCTTGGTCCAAAGGGCGGTCATGGCAGTGACCAGGCTCTGGGTCCAGAGATCGAGTTCCATATTCAATCGGCCTTATCTGCTTTGCTGCCATTGGCAGCGTTGCGGGATGAATGTCGGCGCACCGGCGCAACATGCGCCGAGCCATTGTTCACGGCGATCAGCAACGCCTGGCTCCAGCGGCCAAGCAGGCTGAACAGATCACCGGCGCCAACCTGGCGGTTGGCGGTTTTCAGCACGCGACCCAGGCAGGCGGCGTCATCCCGGTCGTCCCGGTCATTGCCGGAGGGTGACGCCTTGAGCAGGTCACGCAGGGATTCTTCAAACGGATCGTGCATGGGCACCTCGCGCAGTGTCAGTCAGAGACGAGACGGCCGGGCGATGGGTCACACATCGCAGTGGGACGGATGTTTCAAAATGAGTGCTGCCTGCCTGCGCCGGCCCTGGCGCCGGCAGGCCCGCCCGCACAGCGATGGCACCAGGCTGGAAACCTGTGGCATAGCTATGCGAACTGGCTTGCTGGCGATCGGGCCCGGGCAGGTCAATCAACATCTATACCCACCGCAAGCGGCGGAACAGCCACCACTGCCCCACCGCCAGGCCCAGCACCACAATGCAGGCGAACAGGAAGCCGTAGGGGTTTTCTGCCCCTGGAATGCCGCCGACATTGATGCCCAGCAGCCCGGTGATGAAGCTCATCGGCAGGAAGATGCAGGTGATGATGCCGAAACGGTACATGGTCCGGTTCATCCGCTCGCTGCGCCGGCGGTCCTGGCTTTCCAGTACCAGCGCGGCACGTTCGCGGGCCAGCTCCAGCTCTTCGAGGTAGCGGATCAGGCTGTTGTTCAGTTCGTTCCAGTAATCAGCGTCGGCATTGGCGAACCAGCTCCATTTGCTGCGCGACAGCTGGGCGTAGATTTCCCGCTGCGGGGCGAGAAAACGGCGCAGGCTGGCAGCGCGCCGGCGGATCTGCTGCAGGCAACCGTTTTCCGGTGTATACCGTTCGTCGGATTCGACCTTTTCTTCCTCCAGGTCGACTTGCTCGGACAGGTCGCTGACCAGGCCCTGGACCTTTTCCGTCAGCAGTTCACCCATCAGCAGCAACAGTTCGGAGGCCGATTTCGGCCCCCGGCCCTCTTCGAGCTGCTGGAGAATCTCGTCACTGGCACGCAATGGCCGCAGGCGCAGCGAGATGACCCGCTGCGCCTCGGCGAAGATGCGCACCGAGACCATGTCTTCAGGCTCGGCACCAGGGTTGAGATTGACCCCACGCAGGAACAGCAACAGCTGCTCCTGCGCCAGGGGCAGCAGGCGCGGGCGGGTGTTTTCTTCCAGCAGCAGCTCGCAGGCGAACTCGCTCAGCCCACTGTCGTGCAGCAGCCAGGTGCGGGTTTGCGGATGGCTGCGGTCCCAGTGCAGCCACAGGCTCTGCTCGGGTTGCAGCTGCAGGTCGTCCAGTTCGGTACGGGCAATCGAGCGCGCGCCGCCTTTGCCATCGAGCACCAGGGCATGGACCAGCCCCCACTGCGCGTTGTCTTCCTCGAACATCAAAGCTCCATCAGCGCGGCTGGCGCATTACGCCGGCATTTCCAGCGGGCTTGGCGAGACCAGCACGCCGTTGTTGTCGGCATACACATACTCGCCCGGGCGGAAGGTCACCCCGGCGAAGGTCACCGGCACATTGAGGTCGCCGATGCCGCGCTTGTCGGTCTTCATCGGGTGGCTGGCCAGGGCCTGCACGCCAACGTCAGTCTGGATCAGCACATCGACGTCACGCACGCAGCCATAGATCACCAGGCCTTCCCAGCCGTTCTTCGCGGCCTTTTCCGCAAGCATGTCGCCAAGCAAGGCACGGCGTAGCGAGCCACCGCCATCGACCACCAGGACCTTGCCCTTGCCATCGAGCTCGACCTGCTCCTTGACCAGCGAGTTGTCCTCGAAGCACTTGATGGTGACGATCTGGCCACCGAAGGAATCGCGGCCACCGAAATTGCTGAACATCGGTTCCAGCACCTGCACCAGGTCCGGGTAGGCGTCACACAGGTCGGGCGTTACGTAATGCTGCATGGGAAACTCCTGTCAGTCACAACGAAAGCGGTTATCGGCCAAGGCTACACCCTGGAGGCCGTCGCAGTCATCCAGGACCGAGCAGTCAGCCGAATCAACCAGCGGGCACAGGCTGCACCGCCACCGTGGAGGCATGCACCGGCAGCAACGGCTCACGCAACCAGCGCTCCACCAACGGCCACACCTGCACCTGTGCCGCCTTGCTCACCAGCATGTCGACATGCCCGAAGGCCTCGAAGCCTTCCTCGCGGCCCAGCCGCAGAAACTGCTTGCGTTCCCCGCCCAACTGCTCGAACAGCTTGCGGCAGGCCCATACCGGGTCCTGGAAGTCGCCCGCACCGGCTACTGCCAGCAGCGGCACATCCACTTCGGCAAGCCCGGTCCACCAGTCGTTGTGCTTGTCGCCAAAGCGCCCGAACAGGCCATGCCAGCGCATGCTCTCCAGGGCCAGGCCAATCGGCTCGTCCTCCGGCCCACGCTTGAAACGCGGCCCGGAGATCTGCCCCCAGCGCTTGAGCAACAGCTTCGCGCCCCAGGTCAGCGGCGGGACCTTCAACGGCCAGTACACACGGCTGACCTGGGTGCCGAACAGGGCCACGCTGGCCACCTGCCCGGCCTCCAGGAAGCCACCGCCAAGGGCGGCCACCAGGGTCGTGCCACCCAGCGAATGCCCGACCCAGTGGGGTACCTGGCCCGACTGCTCGCGCACGAACGCCGCAATCAGCGGCAGGTCATCACGGGCATAGGCAGCGACGTTGTTGTGCTTCCACTCGCGGTTGCGCGGCGACAGGCCGTGGCCGCGCATTTCCGGGATCCACACATCGAAGCCGGCGCGGGCGAGAAAGGCCCCCAGGCCGACACCCTTGGGCGAGTACCAGAAGCGACGGTTGGAAAAACTGCCGTGCAGGAGGATGACCGGCGCGCCCTCGACCTGCCCCTGGTCGGCCAACCCCAGGCGGGTCACCGCCAACTCGACACTGGGGTCAGGGCCGTTGCCGGCCTTGATCCGGTACACGTCTTCGCTGAGGTCACCGCGGCGTTCGGCACTGAGCAGGGCCACGGGGAATAGAGTGCTGCTGCTTTGCATAATTTTGCTTGGTGCATAAAAAAGGGCGGGATCCATTGCTGGAACTCGCCCTGGAAAAACCAGGCGGGGGTACGCCAGACGTCCCCCCGCGTTCTACTGCGTCAGGCCTCGCCCTGACCCTCGGCCAGGTAGAACCAGGTTTCGAGTACCGAATCCGGGTTCAGCGACACGCTGTCGATGCCCTGCTCCATCAGCCACTTGGCCAGGTCCGGGTGGTCCGATGGGCCCTGGCCGCAGATGCCGATGTACTTGCCAGCCTTGTTGCACGCGGCAATGGCGTTGGCCAGCAGCTTCTTCACCGCAGGGTTACGCTCGTCGAACAGGTGGGCGATGATGCCCGAGTCGCGATCCAGGCCCAGGGTCAGCTGGGTCAGGTCGTTGGAACCGATCGAGAAGCCATCGAAGTACTCGAGGAATTCTTCGGCGAGGATGGCGTTGGACGGCAGTTCGCACATCATGATCACGCGCAGGCCGTTGTCGCCGCGGGCCAGGCCGTTTTCGGCGAGCAGGTCGACGACCTGGCTGGCTTCGCCCAGGGTGCGCACGAACGGCACCATGATCTCGACGTTGGTCAGGCCCATCTCGTTGCGCACGCGCTTCAGCGCACGGCACTCGAGCTCGAAGCAATCACGGAACGACTCGCTGATGTAGCGCGAGGCACCACGGAAGCCCAGCATCGGGTTTTCTTCTTCCGGCTCGTACAGCTTGCCGCCGATCAGGTTGGCGTACTCGTTGGACTTGAAGTCCGACAGGCGCACGATGACCTTTTTCGGGTAGAAGGCTGCCGCCAGGGTGCTGATGCCCTCGACCAGCTTCTCGACATAGAAGCCGACCGGGTCGTTGTAGCCGGCGATGCGCTTGTCGACGCTGTCTTTCAGGTCGGCAGGCAGGCCGGCGTAGTTCAGCAGCGCCTTGGGGTGCACGCCGATCATGCGGTTGATGATGAATTCCAGGCGCGCCAGGCCGACACCGGCGTTGGGCAGCTGGGCGAAGTCGAAGGCACGGTCCGGGTTGCCGACGTTCATCATGATCTTGAACGGCAGGTCGGGCATGGCATCGACCGAGTTCTGCTTGACGTCGAAGCCCAGCTCGCCCTCGAAGATGTAGCCGGTGTCGCCTTCGGCGCAGGATACGGTCACGCCCTGGCCGTCTTTCAGCACCTGGGTGGCGTTGCCGCAACCGACCACGGCCGGGATGCCCAGTTCACGGGCGATGATCGCCGCGTGGCAGGTGCGCCCGCCACGGTTGGTGACGATGGCGCTGGCGCGCTTCATCACCGGCTCCCAGTCCGGGTCGGTCATGTCGGACACCAGCACGTCGCCCGGCTGGACCTTGTCCATTTCCGAGACGTCGTGGATCACCCGGACCTTGCCGGCGCCGATGCGCTGGCCGATGGCGCGGCCTTCGACCAGGACGGTGCCCTTTTCCTTCAGCAGGTAGCGTTCCATGACATTGGCGCTGGAGCGGCTTTTCACCGTTTCAGGGCGGGCCTGGACGATATACAGCTTGCCGTCGTCACCGTCCTTGGCCCACTCGATGTCCATCGGGCGCTGGTAGTGCTGCTCGATGATCATCGCCTGCTTGGCCAGCTCGCTGACTTCGGCATCGGTCAGGCAGAAGCGCGCGCGTTCGGCACGGTCCACTTCCACGGTCTTGACCGAACGGCCGGCCTTGGCTTCGTCGCCATAGACCATCTTGATCGCCTTGCTGCCCAGGTTGCGGCGCAGGATCGCCGGGCGGCCGGCCTGCAAGGTGCTCTTGTGCACATAGAATTCGTCAGGGTTGACCGCACCCTGCACCACGGTTTCGCCGAGGCCGTAGGCGCCGGTGATGAACACCACGTCGCGGAAGCCCGACTCGGTGTCGAGGGTGAACATGACCCCGGCGGTGCCGGTTTCCGAGCGGACCATGCGCTGCACGCCGGCCGACAGGGCGACCAGCTTGTGGTCGAAGCCCTGGTGCACGCGGTAGGCGATGGCGCGGTCGTTGAACAGCGAGGCGAACACTTCCTTGGCTGCGCGGATCACGTTGTCGACGCCGCGGATGTTGAGGAAGGTTTCCTGCTGGCCGGCGAACGAGGCGTCCGGCAGGTCCTCGGCGGTGGCCGAGGAACGCACGGCCACGGCCATGTTGTCGTTGCCGGCGGCCATGGCGGCGAATGCGCTGCGGATTTCCGCATCCAGGCGCGGCGGGAAGTCGGCTTCCATGACCCACTGGCGAATCTGCGCGCCGGTCTTGGTCAGGGCGTTGATGTCATCCACGTCCAGTGCGTCGAGCGCCGCATGGATACGGTCGTTGAGACCACTCTGTTCGAGAAAATCGCGGTACGCCTGCGCCGTAGTGGCAAAGCCGCCCGGCACCGATACACCAGCACCTGCGAGGTTGCTGATCATCTCGCCCAGGGATGCGTTCTTGCCCCCCACATGCTCCACATCATGGACGCCGAGCTTATCGAGGGAAACTACGTACTCTACCAAGGTGATCTCTCCACTAACTGTGTTGGAAAAGCTCAAGGGCGCCCGCCTGCCTTCATTGACTTGGCCGGACGCTTGTGGCCTGTACATGGAAAATAAGTGAGAATGCCGACAGCCGCATTCGGCAAACCGAACTTATCATATCCAAGAAACGTCATCAGCTTAAGGCCCAGATCGCAAATGAAACGAACCGCGTTCTTCATCTCCGACGGCACCGGCATCACTGCGGAAACCCTGGGCCAGAGTCTGCTCGCTCAATTCGAGAGCATTCCTTTCAATAAATTCACTCGTCCCTACATCGATTCGCCGGACAAGGCACGCAGCATGGTCCAGCAGATCAATGCCGCGGCCGAGCGTGACGGTGTCCGCCCGATCATCTTCGACACCATTGTCAATCAGGACATCCGTGAAATCCTGGCGACCTCGAACGGCTTCATGATCGACATCTTTTCTTCGTTTTTGTCCCCGCTCGAACAGGAATTGACGGCCCATTCGTCGTATTCCGTCGGTAAATCGCACTCGATTGGCGGCAATTCCAACTACATGGAGCGCATCGAGGCGGTCAACTTCGCCCTCGACAACGACGATGGCGCGCGCACCCATTACTACGACAAGGCCGACCTGATCCTGGTCGGCGTGTCGCGCTGCGGCAAGACCCCGACCTGCCTGTACATGGCCATGCAGTTCGGCATCCGGGCGGCCAACTACCCACTGACCGAAGACGACATGGAGCGCCTGCAACTGCCGGCGGTGCTGAAAAAGCACCATAACAAGCTATTCGGCCTGACCATCGACCCCGACCGCCTCACCGCCATCCGCCACGAGCGCAAACCCAACAGCCGCTATTCAAGCTTTGCCCAGTGCGAGTTCGAAGTGCGCGAAGTGGAAAGCCTGTTCCGCCGGGAGAACATTCCACATATCAATTCCACGCATTTTTCGGTGGAAGAAATTTCGGCCAAGATCCTGGTCGAGAAGGGTGTGGAGCGCAGGTTCAAGTAAGCCTGCCCCCGGCATGACGCGGTCCCTGTAGGAGCGGCCTTGCGTCGCGAAAGGGCTGCGACGCAGCCCCGGCTTCAGGTGTGCTGTAGCTGAAATCCCGGGGCCGCTTTGCGGCCCTTTCGCGACGCAAGGCCGCTACAGGGGCCGTGTCAACCAACCGTACAAACAAAAAGAAAGCCCCGGCATCGCAGCCGGGGCTTTCTTCTTACCGCGTCATCAGACTCAGGACGGCACCACCGTCGCCTGCCCGCTCATGGCCAGGTCGACCAGCTCGCGGTTGGCCACCGCGTACATCGCATAGTCGTTACCGGTGGCGTTGCGCAGGTCGTCGAGCATGGCGCGCCAGCGCTCCACCATCACCCGGTGCTGCTCGGCCCACAGCGCCACACGGGCGTCCATGTCTTCCGGCCCGTCGGCCATCTGCAGTACCGAGATGGTGATCGCCCGCTGCTGCAGGTCGATGTCGTCGCGGAAGGCTTCGCGGGCCAGCGCCTGCCAGTTGTTCTCCACCGGCAGGTTGCTGATTTCCTGCAGGTACCAGGTCAGGTCCAGCGCGCTGCCCACGGCGAAGAACGCCTTGGCCACCTGCGCCGGGTCATGCCCGGTAACGTCAGCCGCCTCGATGATCGGCAGCAGGGTGTACAGGTGGCTGGTACCGGCCACCATGCGCGCCAGCAGCTCCGGCACCCCAGCCTCGACGAAGCCCTGGTAACGCACCATCCAGCGCTCACGGGTCGGCCCTTCGAGCAGCTCGTCGAGCTTGAGCCCCAGCTGCGCGATCTTCGGCCCGAAGTGCGCGGCGTCGCGCCCGGCATCCTGCTCGTTGCGGCGGCTGCGCAGGAACCAGCGGGTAGCCCGGCGGCCCAGGCGCATCAGCTCGTCCATCAGGGTCAGCTGGACTTCCGCCGGCACCTGGTAGTCGAGCGCCTCGATCTGGCGGAACCAGTGCGGCAAGTGGAAGATGTCGCGCACGATCACATAGGCACCGGCCACGTTGGCCGGGCTCATGCCGGTCGACTCCTTCAGGCGCTGGACGAAGGTGATGCCCATGTTGTTGACCAGGTCGTTGGCGATCTGGGTGCTGACGATCTCGCGCTTCAGGCGGTGGCGGCGCATGGACTCGGCGAACTTGCTGACCAGCGACGGCGGGAAGGCGGTTTCCATGTCGCGGGTCAGGTAGTCGTCGTCCGGCACCAGCGACTTGAGCAGTTGCTCCTTGAGGTCGATCTTGCTGTACGAGATCAATACCGACAGCTCGGCGCGGGTCAGGCCCTGGCCAGCGGCCAGGCGTTCGGCCAACTGCTCTTCGGACGGCAGGAACTCGATGGCGCGGTCCAGCTTGCCACGGGCTTCCAGGTCGGCCATCAGGCGCTTGTATTCGGCAATCCGCTCGCGGGCGCGGCGGGCTGCCAGCGACAGCGCCTGGGTCTGCTTGTAGTTGTTGCCCAGCACCAGGCCGGCCACCTCGTCGGTCATGCTGCCCAGCAGCTGGTTGCGCTGCTTCTCGGTCATGTCGCCACCCTGCACCACTTCATTGAGCAGGATCTTGATGTTGACCTCGTGGTCGGAGCAGTCCACGCCGCCGGCGTTGTCGATGAAGTCGGTATTGGTGGCACCGCCATTGAGGCCGAACTCGACCCGGCCAAGCTGGGTCATGCCCAGGTTGCCGCCCTCGCCCACCACCTTGCAGCGCAGTTCGTTGCCGTTGACCCGCAGCGCATCGTTGGCCTTGTCGCCGACATCGGCGTGGCTTTCCGTGCTGGCCTTGACGTAGGTACCGATGCCACCGTTCCACAGCAGGTCCACCGGCGCCTTGAGCAGCGCGTTGAGCAGCTCGGTCGGGGTCAGGCGGTCGGCTTCGATGGCGAAGCGCTCTTTCATCTGCGGGCTGATGGCGATGCTCTTGGCACTGCGCGGGAAGATCCCGCCGCCTTCGGACATGATGCTGGTGTCGTAGTCGCTCCAGGCCGACCGCGGCAGGTCGAACAGGCGCTTGCGCTCGGCAAAGCTGGAAGCCGGCTCCGGGTTCGGGTCGATGAAGATGTGCAGGTGGTTGAAGGCAGCCACCAGCTGCAGCTTGTCGGACATCAGCAGGCCGTTGCCGAACACGTCGCCAGCCATGTCGCCGATGCCGATCACGGTGATCGGGTCTTCCTGCACATTGATGCCGCGCTCGCGGAAGTGGCGCTGCACGCCGACCCAGGCGCCGCGTGCGGTAATGCCCATCTTCTTGTGGTCGTAACCGGCTGAACCGCCCGAGGCGAAGGCGTCACCCAGCCAGAAGCCGTAGTCGATGGCAATGCCGTTGGCGATGTCGGAGAAGGTCGCGGTGCCCTTGTCGGCCGCCACCACCAGGTACGGGTCGTCATCATCGTGGCGCACCACGTTGGCTGGAGGCACCACGCCACCGTCCTTGAGGTTGTCGGTGATGTCGAGCAGGCCGGAAATGAAGATGCGGTAGCACGCCACGCCTTCGGCCGCGATCTCGTCGCGGCTGCCGCCCAGCGGCAGGCGGCGCGGCAGGAAGCCGCCCTTGGCGCCGACCGGCACGATCACCGAGTTCTTCACCTGCTGGGCTTTCACCAGGCCCAGCACCTCGGTGCGGAAGTCTTCCTCGCGGTCGGACCAGCGCAGGCCGCCGCGGGCCACGTTGCCAAAGCGCAGGTGCACGCCCTCGACCCGTGGCGAGTAGACGAAGATCTCGAACTTGGGCACCGGCTTGGGCAGCTCGGGGATCAGCTTGGGGTTGAACTTGAAGCTGAAATACGACTTGTTCTGGCCGTTGGCATCCGGCTGGTAGAAGTTGGTGCGCAGGGTGGCCTTGATCAGGTCCAGGTAGCGGCGCAGGATGCGGTCTTCGTTGAGCACCTGCACGTCGTCCAGCGCGGTCAGGATGGCCTGCTCCAGGCGCTGCTGCTTGTCGTCCAGGTCTTCCTGGGTGAGCTTGCGCGCCAGGTAGAAGCGGGTCTTGAACAACCGGGTCAGCTCGCGGGCGATGTCGGTGTGGTTGTTCAGGGTGCTGGCGATATAGCCCAGGTCGAAGCCCAGGCGGATCTGCTTCAGGTAGCGGGCGTAGGCGCGCAGCAGCGCCACGTCACGCCATGGCAGGCCGGCGGTCAGCACCAGGCGGTTGAAGGCGTCGTTCTCGGCATCGCCGCGGACGATATGGATGAAGGCGTCCTGGAGGATGTCGTTGAGCTGCTGGATATCCAGGCTCAGGCCTTCGCTGTAGGTGAAGGCGAAGTCGTGGATCCAGTACTCACGACCGCTGGCATGGCGCAGCCGGTAGGGGAACTCGCCGAGCACGCGCAGGCCGAGGTTCTCCAGGATCGGCAGCACATCGGACAACGCCAGCGGTGTATCGGCGTGGTACAGCTTGCAATGCAGGATGCGCTCGCCGACCTGGGTCAGCGGCTGATAGAAGCTCATCGCCAGGGGCTTGCTTTCCGACAGGTTCAGCACGTGCTGCAGGTCGACCACCGCCGAGTGCGCGGCAAAGCGCTCGCGGTAGCCGGCCGGGAAGCCTTTGGGGAAATCGGCGAGAATGTTGGTGCCCTGGGCTTCGCCGAAGTTCTCGATCACCAGCGCGGAATAATCGTCGTGCCAGGAGCGGCAGGCCTGGATCACTTCGCGCTCCAGCTGCTGCGGGTCGATGTCGATGCGATTCTTCGGGTCTACCCGCAGGATCAGCTGCACGCGCGCCAGCACCGACTCGGAGAAGAAGGTCCAGAACTCGCAGTCGCTGGCCTTCAGGCGCTCCATCAGGACCTGCTGGATCTTCTGTCGCACTTCGGTGGAGTAGATTTCCCGCGGCACATAGGCCAGGCAGTAGCAGAAGCGACCGTACGGGTCCTTGCGCAGGAACACGCGGATCTTGTTGCGCTCCTGGATCTGCACGATCGACATGACGGTGCTGAACAGCTCGTCGACCGGTGTCTGGAACAGGTCGTCACGCGGCAGCACTTCCAGCACCTGGGCCAGTTCCTTGCCCAGGTGCGCCTTGGGATCGAAGCCCGAGCGGCGCTCGACTTCGTTGACCTTGACCCGGATATAGGGGATGGCATGCACGCTTTCGCCATACACCGACGAGGTGTACAGGCCCATGAAGCGGTGTTCCTTGATGACCTTGCCGTCGGCGTCCAGCTGGCGGATCGACACATAGTCCGGGTAGGCCGGGCGGTGTACGCGGCTGGGCAGCGCGGCCTTGGCGAACGACAGCAGCAGTGGCTCGTTGAGGTAGGCCACGGCGTAGTCTTCGATGCGCAGCTCGTCGCTGGTCAGGCCCACGCGCAGGCGGCGTGGCAGGCCGAGGAACGATTGCTCGTCGTAGACCATCTGGCCGCCATCGGCGCCGCCCTGGACGGTAAATTCTTCATAGCCGAGGAAGGTGAAGTGGTTGTCCAGCAGCCACTCGAGGAACGCCTTGACCTCGCCCTTTTCGTGCTGCGCCGGGGCAAAGGCGGTCTGTTCCACCTCCGCCACCACCTGGCGCAGCTTGGCCTTCATCGGTTCGAAGTCGGCCACCACCACGCGCACCTCGGCCAGCACCTGCTCGATCTCGCGGGCCAGCACGGTCAGCTCGGCGGCATTGGCGCAACGGTCGATTTCCAGGTACATCAGCGATTCATGGCGCACGCCCTCGCCCTGGGTACCCTTGGGCAGCAGTTCGAGCAATTCGCCCTTGGCGCCACGGCGCACGCTGAGCACGGTGGTCTGCAGGGTGTGGATGCTGTAGCCACGGCGATTGAGTTCGGTACGCACCGAGTCGACCAGGAACGGCAGGTCGTGGTGCAGCACCTCGACCACCGAGTGGGTCGACTGCCAGCCATTGCGTTCGTAATCGGGGTTGTACACCCGCACCTGCGGGTACTCGGGGTCGAAACGTTCGATGATACGCCAGGCTGAAAGGGTGCAGCCGGCCAGGTCGGAAAGCCTGCGCTGGGTGAGTTCGTCCAGAGAGATGATGCCGAAGAACTGCTCGGCGAACAGCGCCACTTGTGGCAGGGACTGTTCGCTGATGTGCTGCGCCAGGGCCGCTTGCAGTTGATGCTGGAAGTCGGCTTTGCTGGCTGCGGTGAAGAACGCCATCTGTGGTACTCCGCTTGGGCTTTGTAATAGTTGAAGCGTCGCTGCGTGCGCCATGTACGGATCAACGATAGCCAACCCGTGGCAAGGCGGACGGTAAAACCAGACGTTGAACGTGCGCAGGCACGCCCAGGGCTCGCCGAAGCTTACCGACTGATCGGTCATTCAGGCTTGCAGCGCTGCGACAATTTCGGTCAAGGGGCGGTAACTTTACGTTTATGCCTGCTGACAAGACTGTCAGAATTCCCTTCCGTTTCCTTTGATCCGAGCCTTGTCCATGCAAATCAATACTGCCCTGCTGTTCGCCACCCCTTGCGATGACGAGGAAGACAACATGGCGACCCTGTGCTGTCACAGCGACAAGGGCCAGATGTTCCTGCTGACCCGCTACCCGGACGAAGACACCGTCGACCTGACCCTGGACGACGAACCGTCGACGCTGGATGGGTTGAAAGTGACCTTGAGCGCCAAGCGCCTGCTGATCGAAGTGGCGGCCGGCGACCGCGATGCGCTGAAGGGGGATGAAACGCTGGAGATCAACCTGACCAGCGCGCTGAGCGACATGGATGAGGTGAAGCAGACCCTGGAGAACATCCTGGCCGGGACCGGCACCTTGGTCTGCGAGCTTTGAGCCACCAGGCAGGCACCGTGGTGGATGGCACCGGCTTTGCCGGTGTTCGCGGCTAAAGCCGCTCCCACAGCGACCGCGTGAGGCCCGAACCTGCGCGATCCCTGTGGGAGCGGCTTTAGCCGCGAAGCAGGCGCCGCACAGGCTCGGCGGGCGCTACATCAAGGCCGCCTGCATTTCCTGCGCCTGCACCCGCAACGCCTCACAGAACGGTTCTACCGCCGCCGACGCTGGCCGGTGGTCCGGGCGTATCAACATCACCTGGTACGGCACCGATACCCGCAACCGGCGGATCGGCAAGCCACCCTGCGCCGCCTCCAGCCCGCTCAGGGGGTTGATGATCGCCACCCCGAGGCCTTGCCTGACCATGGCGCACACCGAGGCGGCACTGGTGGTCTCGATGACCGTGCGGCGGTTCACCCCCGCCGCCCGGAAGTGCTGGTCCAGGCGCTGCCGGTAGGTGTCCAGGCTGGCCAGGTTGATGAAGTCGACCTCATGGAAATCGCTCAGCTCCAGTTCGGCCTTGGCCTGCAGCGGGTGCCCTTCGGGCAGCACGCAGACCATGTTGGCGCTGAACAACAATTCGCCGTAGGCGCCGCGTGGTATCTGCTCGACCTCGGTCAGGCCCAGGTCATGCTGCTGGGCGACCAGCGACTCCTCCAGCAACGGTGACTCCTGCGCCACAATGCTCACGCTCACGCCCCGGTGCTGCTGATGAAAGCGCTGGCAGGCCTTGGGCAACAAGGTCTGGGAAAACAGCGGCAAGCACGTGATGGCCAGCCGGCCTTGCTCGAAATTGCGAATGGCCTGGGCAAAGCGCTCGATCCGCTCCAGGCCGAGGTAGGCGCGCTCCACCTCCTCGATCAACAGCAACGCCTGGGCCGTGGCCACCAGGCGCCCCGCCTCGCGCTCGAACAGGTTCAGCCCAGTCACCTGCTCCAACCGCGCCAGTTCACGGCTGACGGTGGGCTGCGAGGTGAACAGCAGGCGCGCTGCACCGGTGACACTGCCAGCGGCCATGATGGCGCGGAACACTTCGATATGGCGAACAGAGAGTTTCACGGCAGTCCCTGGAAAGTGGCGGAGGGTATATCAGATATGAATGACCAACAGAAAAATAGCTATTTTTCTGAATTTCCACTTTGGCTCATCCTCGAACCCTTCCTTATATGAGTAGCGCCACCATGACCGCACCCTTCCCCCTCCTGGCCGAGGCGGCCCGCCAGCACGGCACGCCGCTGTGGGCCTACGACGCCAGCACCATCGCCGCACGGGTCGAACAACTGAAAGTGTTCGACACCGTACGCTTCGCCCAGAAGGCCAACCCCAACCTGCACGTGCTGCGGCTGATGCGCGCCCACGGCCTGGTGCTGGACGCGGTATCGCTGGGCGAGATGGAGCGGGCCTTCGCTGCCGGTGCGAGCGTGGATGGCGACCCCGCCGGCGTGGTCCTGACCTGCGATGCGCTGGACCGGCCGACCCTGGAGCGGGTGGTGGCGTCGAAGATCGAGGTTAACGCCGGCTCCATCGACATGCTGCGCCAGTTGGGGGAACGCTCCCCCGGCCACCGCGTGTGGCTGCGCATCAACCCCGGTTTCGGCCATGGCCACAGCCGCAAGACCAACACGGGTGGCGAGAACAGCAAGCACGGCATCTGGCACGAGCAGCTGGACGAGGCGCTGGCCTGCGTCAAGGCTCACGGCCTGCACCTGGTGGGTGTGCACATGCACATTGGCTCCGGCGTGGACTACCAGCACCTGGAGCAGGTGGCCCGGGCAATGATCGAGCTGGTTGGCCGGCTGGGCGTGGACATCGAAGCGTTCTCCATCGGCGGCGGGCTTTCCACCCCGTATCGCAGCAGCGACACGCCGGTCGACCTGCAGCGCTACGCCCGCACCTGGGCCGTGGCGCGCCAGGAAATCGAAGCCATGCTGGGCCATCCGGTGCGCATGGAGATCGAGCCCGGGCGCTTCCTGGTGGCGGAATCGGGCTACCTGGTGGCCGAAGTGCGTGCCGTGAAGCAGGCCGGCCGCAACACCTTCGTCATGATCGACGCCGGCTTCAACGACTTGATGCGCCCGGCCATGTATGGCGCCTACCATCGCATGACCCTGCTCGACGCCAATGGCCAGCCGGTGGAGCGCCCACGCCAGCCAACCGTGGTCGCCGGGCCGCTGTGCGAGTCGGGTGACGTGTTTACCCAGGATGATCAGGAACTGACCCCGCACGACCTGCCCCAGGCACAGGTGGGCGACCTGCTGGTGATCCACGACGCCGGCGCTTACGGGGCATCGATGTCGTCGAACTACAACAGCCGGCCACTGTTGCCGGAATTGCTCATCGAGGATGGCGCGTTGCGCATGATCCGCCGCCGGCAGACCGTGCAGGACTTGCTGAACCTGGAGTGACAGGCAGCGTAACCTGCAGCGTCGGGGGGCTCTGTTAAACTGCCCCTCTTTCATTTTGCCGACAGGGCAAGGCATGAACCCGACGCGCTATGCCCGTGTGGCAAAGGACCTGATGCAAGGCATCACCAGCGGCCGTTACCCGGTGGGCAGCCTGCTGCCCACCGAGCTCGAACTGTGCGACCTGTACGGTGTCAGCCGGCACACGGTGCGCGCGGCCATCGACCAATTGCTCGACCAGGGGCTGGTGTCGCGCCGCAAGCGCGTGGGCACCCGGGTCGAGGCCAGCAGCCCGCGTGGCGGCTTTTGCCAGGCACTGGCCAGCGTGGCGGAGTTGGCGCAACTCGGGCAAAACCAGCAGCGGCAAATACAGGATGTGCGCCAATTCGTCGCCGACCTGGGCGAGGCCGAGCGGTTGGGCCTGGTACCGGGCGAGCACTATTTCTGCGTGTCGAGCATCCGTGTCGACCGCGTGCACGATAGCTTGCCGCAGTGCTGGAGCGAGGTTTACCTACCGCGGGATTATGCCGAGGTGATCGAACTGGCCCGCGAGCACCCTGACCAAGTGATCGCAGGGCTGATCGAGCAACGCTACGGCCGGGCCATCGCGCTGGTCGAGCAGCAGGTGCGGGGAGTCTTGCTGGCTGCGCCGATCGCCCAGGCGCTGAAGGCCGAGGCGGGTTCACCTGGGTTGCAGATCATCCGCCACTACCGTGAGGAAAACGGCGACCTGATGGCGGTATCCGAGACCGTGCATCCGGGCGACCGCTTTACCCTGGTTACCCACCTGCGTCGGGATCGTCCAGCGGGTTGAACCATCATCGCGGTGCTCTCGAAGCAATACGCACCAGTTTCTGCAGGTTAAGTCGAGGCCAACAGGCATGGCAGTAGAAAGCACACGAATGCTAACGGTAGGGGAAGTGGCCAGGCGCAGCGGCGTGGCCGTGTCTGCGCTGCATTTCTACGAAACCAAGGGGTTGATTGCCAGCACCCGAACGGCAGGCAACCAGCGCCGCTATCCCGCGCTGGTGCTGCGAACATTGGCGATCATCAAGGTGGCGCAGCGCACCGGCATTCCCTTGGAAGAAATCAGGCAGGCGTTCAGCCGCTATCCGCCGAACAGCAAGCTGACGGCGGCGCAATGGGGGGAAATGTCCACCGCCTGGCGCGAAGACCTGAATGCGCGCATCCGTACGCTGGAGGCGTTGCGCGACAGCCTGGACAATTGCATTGGTTGCGGCTGCCTGTCGCTGGAGGAGTGCCCGCTGCGCAACCCTGAGGATGTGTTGGGCAAGCAAGGCACCGGTGGGCGGATCCTGGAGAGCAAGGCCCGATAAGGCATACGCCCCGACAAGGCGTGCCCTGAAACAGGCAGCGCGGTGGATGGCACCGGCTGTGCCGGTGATCGCGGATAAATCCGCTCCTACCAGGTGCAGCCTCAACCTGAAGCCGTTCACCCTTGTAGGCTCTGTACGAAAAGCCTTGATACTTGTTCATGCTGCGTTGAAAACAGCCTCGGAATGCTCATGTACTCCAGTACACTCCGCTTCCTCGGCTGTTTTCGCCTTGCCTGACCTGCGTCTCAAGACTTTTCATACAGAGCCTAGGAGCGGATTCATCCGCGATGCAGGCGACGCGGTTCACGGCTGAAGCCCGGCCCCTTACCAGATGGCGATATCGTAGGTCAGATAAAGGCGATTACTGTCCCGCCCCCGAGCAAAATCCGAACGGTAGACATAATTGCGCAACTTCACCCCCAGGCCTTTCAACGGCCCGGCCTGCACTACATAGGCAAGCTCGGCGTCACGCTCCCACTCCTTGATCCCCTCGCTACCGGAGCGGCCATTGTCGCCACTCAGGTAGCGCGCCATGAAGGTCAGCCCAGGCACACCCGCGGCGGCAAAGTTGTAGGCGTAGCTGGCCATCCAGGTCTTCTCCTCTTCCTCGATGAACTTGCCGATACCAACGTTGCTGAACGAATACACCGTCGCACCACTGATATACGGCAACCCCGCGTCGCCATCGAGCACCTGGTAGCCCGCACCAACGGTATGGCCGGAATGGGTATAGGCCAGTTGCCCGCTGAACATGTCGTTGTCGATGGCGCCGCCATAGGCCGCCCCGCTGTCGCGGCTCTTGAAATAGCGCAGGTCGGTAGTCAGCACCCCACCAGCCAACGGCAGGTCGTGGACCAGCCCGGCGAAATCCTGGCGATAGAAATGTTCGAGCTGGCCGTGGTAGTAGCTCAGGCGCAGCTGCTTGTTAACCGCATAATCGGCACCGGCGAAGTTGAAGTCACCCGACCTGTCGCCGCCATAGCCATCCAGGTAAAGGCCGGTGCTGTCGGAAGAGTCACGCTGCTTGAAGCGGTCCAGGTGGCCAGCCGTCACCGCCAACCCGTCAATATCGGTGCTGGTCAGCTGCGTGCCCTGGTAGGTCTGCGGCAACAACCGCGCATCGTTGTATACCAGCAGCGGCATCTTCGGCAGCAAGGTGCCGTGCTTGACCACGGTCTGGCCCAGGCGCGCCTTGGCCGTCACCCTGGCGCTGGCGAACTCGTCCGCAGCGCGGCCGTCGTCATGCACCGGCAGCAGCCCGGTGCCACTGCGCCCCCGACCGGAATCGAGACGCACCCCCCACAGGCCAAGGGCATCCAGCCCCACGCCCAGGGTGCCGTTGGTAAAGCCCGACTGGTAGTCGAGCAGGAAGCCCTGCGCCCACTCCACCCGCTCGCTCTTGGCGTTGGCTGCGGCACGGGCGCTCATGCCCTGCTCGTCACGGAAATTCTCGTTGAAATAGACATTGCGCAATTGCAGCTTGAGCTTGCTGTCATCGACGAAACCAGCGGCGCCGGCAACAGGCAGCCAGCCGCACAGCAGGCCACAGGTGGCTCCACGGAACACAGCTCGGGACATGATCGGTACTCTGTTGTTGTTTTCAGAATGAGTAGTGGCGGGCGCCTGGCAGCGCCCGGTAACGCTTAGACGAAGAAGGACAAGGCCCCGGTGAGCAATGCCAGTGCGGTGATCACCAGCGAGGTGAGCACCGCCCACTTCACCGTGGCTTTCTGGAAGTCGCCGATATCGCGGTCGACCATGCCCACCAGCAGCAGGGTCGACGCCACCAGTGGGCTCATCAGGTGCACCGGCTGGCCCAGCACCGAGGCGCGAGCAATTTCCACCGGATCGATGCCATAGGCCGCCGCGGCATTGGCCAGGATCGGCACCACGCCGAAGTAGTAGGCATCGTTGGACAGCACGAAGGTCAGCGGCATGCTGGTCAGCGCCACCACCAGCGGGAACCAGTGGCTCCAGGCTTCAGGGATCCAGTCCACCAGGGTTTGTGCCAGCGCATCGACCATCTTGGTGCCGGAGAAAATACCGGCGAAGATGCCCGCGGCGAACACCAGCAGCACCACGGTCATCGCATTGCCCGAGTGAGCGAGGATACGTTCCTTCTGCAGCTCCAGCTGCGGGTAGTTGATCATCAGCGCGGCGACGAAACCGATCATGAACAGGATGGCGGCGTGCATCAGCCCCAGCACCAGCGCAGTCATCACGGCAATCACCAGCACCAGGTTCACATAGGCAAGGCGCGGGCGCTTGTGCGGGCTATCGCCAAGGATTTCCTTGATGTAGCAGTTGCCACCACCGGACTCCAGCGCGATGTTGCCGATACGCCGGCGTTCGGCGCGGCCCAGCAGGAAGGCGGTGAACACCACCCACGCGGCGCCACCAATCACGGTGGGCAACATCGGGATGAAGTATTCGGTGGCATCCAGCCCCAGCGCGGCAATGGCACGCGTGGCCGGGCCGCCCCAGGGGCTCATGCCGCTCATGATGCTCAGCGACAACATCGACACGGTGGCGAGGATCATCGGGTTCATGCCAATGCGCTTGTACAGCGGCAGCATGGCGGCACAGGTGATCATGTAAGTAGTGGTGCCATCGCCGTCCAGGGCCACCAGCAGCGACAGCAGCGCGGTGCCGATGGCAATCTTCACTGGGTCGCCGTTCACCCGCTTGAGGATCTTGCGGATCAGCGGGTCGAACAGGCCGGCGTCGATCATCAGGCCGAAAAACAGAATGGCGAACAGCAGCAACGCAGCAGACGGTGCAACCATTTTCAGCCCGTCGAGCATCATCTTGCCCAGCTCGGGGGCAAAGCCGCCGACCAGGGCGAAGACGATCGGCACGACGGTCAGTGCAACGATCGGGGACAGGCGTTTACTCATGATCAGGTAGGTGAAGGTCACCACCATGATCAGGCCCAGAAGTGCGAGCATGGTTTGTTCTCTTGTTGTTATTTTTCCAGTGTGGCCGAGTGCAGCGCAGACGGCCCCCTACCCCGCCCGGCAAAAGCGGGTGGGGGGATTGGTCGACGAGGGTTCAGGGCACCGCAGTTCAGCCGTGACGACGCGGCTCGGCGCTCCATTCAGGCGTTTGCACAACCGGGCCGGGCAGCGGTTCGCCGTTCAGGCGGCTGAGCAGGGTCTGGCGGTCGCAGGCGTTTTCCGACAGTGACACCACCACCGTTGCCACTGCGTTGCTGGCAAGGCTGGTCAGGGCACGGGCTTCCGACATGAAGCGGTCGATGCCGATCAGCAGGGCCAGGCCGGCCAGGGGGATATCGTGGATCACGGTCAGGGTCGAGGCCAGCGCCACGAAGCCGCTGCCGGTCACGCCTGCGGCGCCCTTGGACGACAGCAGCATGATCGCCAGCATGGTGACCACCTGGCCCAGGCTCAGGTCGATGTTGCAGGCCTGGGCGATGAACACTGCGGCCAGCGACAGGTAGATGGCGGTACCGTCCAGGTTGAACGAGTAGCCAGTGGGCAATACCAGGCCGACCACGCCCTTGTTGCAGCCCAGCTTCTCGAGTTTCTCGAGCATGCGTGGCAGCACCGGCTCGGTCGAGGACGTGCCCAGCACCACCAGGAATTCTTCGCGGAAGTAGCGCAGCAGCTTCCACAGGCTGAAGCCATGGGCACGGCAGATGCCACCCAGCACGACCAGCACGAAGAACGCGCAGGCGATGTACAGCGTGCCCACCAGCTTGGCCAGCGAACCGAGCGAGGTGATGCCGTACTGGCCGACGGTGAACGCCAGCGCACCGAAGGCACCGACCGGGGCGAAGCGCATCAGGTAGCCGAAGATGCGGAACACCATGGTCGAGGCCGACTCCAGCACATCCAGTACCGGCTTGCCCTTCTCGCCCATCGACGACAGGGCGAAACCGCTGAGCACGGCAATGAACAGCACCGGCAGCACTTCACCCTTGTTGAAGGCACCGATGAAGGTGTCCGGGATGATGTGCATGAAGAAGTCCACCACGCTCAGCTTGGCCGCCGACGCGGTGTACTGCCTCAGGCCGGCGGTGCTCAGGGTGGCCGGGTCGATGTTCATGCCGACGCCGGGCTTGAACAGGTACACCGCCGCCAGGCCGATCACCAGGCTGACCACGGTCAGGCCCAGGAACAGCAGCAGGGTCTTGCTCATCAGGCGCCCCAGGGAGCGCTTGTCGGTCATGCCGGCGATGCCGGTGACGATGGTGCAGAACACCACCGGGGCGATCATCATCTTGATCAGCTTGATGAAGGCATCACCCAGCGGCTTCAGGGCCACTGCCTGTTGCGCCCAGAAATGGCCGACCACCACGCCCAGCAGGACGGCGCAGAGGATCTGGAAATACAGCGATTTGGCGAGTTTCATGTGGCATCACCCATTGTTGAAATTGTGCGGATGCGCTGGTTGCGATTGTGCAGGTCTGGATAACGCCTGGGCTTACCCCGCCAACCTGCGGAATGTAGGGGCGTAGACGAACCCTGAGAAGAGCCGCCGGGCGGTTCGCACCACCGAGGCCTGGATCGTCTTGCCATCGGCACCGCTGCGCGACAGCGCGACATCGATGCCGCCGCTCGGGTGTTCCAGGCGCACCTCGGTGAGTTGCCCGGCACCCTCGCCCAGCAGGTCACCAATCACCGTACCGGGGCTGACGCAGGCAGTCGCCAGCCCTACCGCGCCGGTGATGGCCAGGGCGCGATGGCAGTTGTGCGGCATGAAGTAGCGAACCTGCACGGTGCCGTCGTAGCGCGGTTTGGACACCAGCACCGGCTTGGGAATGACCATGCCACTGACATCACCCAGGCCCATGGCCTTGCCGGCCTTCAGGCGCAACGCCTCGAGGCGTGCGAGCAGCGCGCCGTTGGCGTCGAGTTCAGCCGGGGTTTCCGCGCCGCTGACCCCCAGTTCGCTGGCCTGCACCACCATCATTGGCATGGCCATGTCGATGCAGGTGACCGGCACACCATCGATCACATCCTTGGCCTGGCCGGTGGGGAACAGCTTGCCGGTCTTGCTGCCGACCGCATCGAGGAAGGTCAGGTGCACCGGGGCGGCAGTGCCCGGTACGCCGTCGATCGCCGTACGGCCTTCGTAGCGCACGATACCGCCGGGGGTTTCCACCAGCGAATTGACGAAGGTGCCAGTGTTGAGGTTGCGAATACGCACCAGCGTCTTGCCGTCCTGGCCCTTGACCAGGCCTTGCTCGATGGCGAACGGGCCCACGGCGCACAGCATGTTGCCGCAGTTCGGGGCTGTGTCGACCCGGCGTTGGGCGACCATGACCTGGACGAACAGGTAGTCGACGTCGGCGTCGGCATGCAACGACGGGCTGATGATGGCGACCTTGCTGGTCTGCGGGCTGCCGCCACCGATGCCGTCGATTTCCAGTTCGTGGCCGGAGCCCATCAGGTTGATCAGCAATTCGTCGCGCTCGACCACATTGGCAGGCAGGTCCCAGGCGTGGAAGAACGGCCCCTTGGAGGTGCCACCGCGCATGAGTACGCAAGGAATTCGTTGCATGATTTCGCACTCTTGTTGATCAATGGACATCATTGATGCTGTGAGCAAAAGAGTGACAGGGACGGATAAATCAATCCAATGCAAATATCGTAGCCATTATTGCTTTTCACAAAACAATCCTCCGTCGAACGGGCTGTGGTTTATTTATGGAATATGAGCTGCAAGACATCCGATCTTTCGTGAAAATCGCCGAACTCGGCAGCTTTCATGAAGCCGCCGAAGCACTGCACCTGTCGCAGCCGGCACTGAGCCGGCGGATTAAGAAGCTCGAAGAAGGGCTAGGCACCTCGTTGCTCGAACGCACCACCCGTCGGGTCAGCCTGACCAGCGTCGGGCGCGACTTCCTGCCCAAGGCCAGGCGGCTGCTGGATGATTTCGAGGACTCGATCCTCAGCATCCGCGAGCTGGCCGAGCGGCAGACCGGCCAGGTCACCCTCGCCTGCATTCCCACCGCCGCGTTCTACTTCCTGCCGTCGGTGATCCGCGACTACAACGAGCAGTACCCGAAAATCCGTATCCGCCTGCTCGACCTCAGTGCCAATGACGGGCTGGAAGCCGTGCTGCGCGGCGAAGCCGACTTCGGCATCAACATGATGAGCGGGCAACACCCGGACATCGAATTCGTCTCGCTGGTGCAGGAACACTTTGTCCTGGCCTGCCGGCGCGACCACAAACTGGCGGGGCGTGAAGCCGTGACCTGGACCGAGCTTGCCGACTACCGGCTGATCGGCGTTGGCCGCCTGAGCGGCAACCGCATGCTGCTCGACCATGCCCTCTCCGGCCTCAACCTGCGCCCCAAGTGGTTCTACGAGGTGCAGCACCTGTCCACCTCGCTGGGCATGGTCGAGGCCGGGCTGGGGGTATCCGCCATGCCCAGCCTGGCCATGCCCAGCGCCGACCACCCGACCCTGGTCAGCGTGCCGCTGATCGAACCCCAGGTGACGCGCACCCTGGGCCTGGTGTACCGGCGCGGTGCGTCGCTGTCGCCTGCCGCGGAAAAGTTCGTTTCGATCCTGCTGGAGAAGTGGCCCAACCGCTGAGCGGGCGCGGCCATCAGGCCGATGCCCGGCCCGGGCAAATACGTGCGCCGCGCGCATGCCTCAGTCCCCGCCCAGGCCGTGCGGGTCGGGCCGGCGTTTCTCGATGGCGAACTTCAGCAACGCGGCGCTGCGGAACAGGCCATGGGCAAACTTGCCATAGGGCAGCGTGAGGAACAGCGCCATCACCGTGCCCAGGTGGATGGCCAGCAACATGGCCATGGCCCCGCTGTCACGCAGCGCCAGCAGTGCCAGCCCGCTGACGCTGACCAGCAACAGCAGCAGGATGAACGCCCGGTCCATCGGCCTTTGCCGGGCATCGCCATGTTCCGGCGCCCGCCGCAGGTTCAGCGCCAGCAACCCGAGCGGGCCGATGACCAGGCCAACCCCACCGGCCGTGCCCAGCAGCACCGGCAGGCTCAGCAGCGGGTAAGGCGCCGTCAGGCCGAGCAGGTAGTGATAACCGGTGGCGACCAGCGTGGCCGCGAAGCACAGCAGGAAGCCATAGAAGGTCAGGTGATGGAAGCGGCGCCGCCACAGCGTATAGCGGTCGTCGGCATTGTTGCAGCCCTGGCCATGCCCGCCGTCGAGGTACTTCAGCGTCAGTACCGCCGCCGATGCCTCGAGCACAGCGCCATCGGCCGGCGCTGCCTGCTGCCCGGCGGGCGAAACCTGGCGCCAGAAGCGCCGCACGGCCAGTGCCAGCGCCACACCGGCAAGGCTGAAGACGCTGCCGAACAACAGCGCCAGGGTGTTGTGCGGGAACACCGCATAGAAATCGCCCGCCAGCCGCCCGGGCAGCAAGGTGCCGTTGACCGCCAGGGCCAGCAACAGGAACAGCGACAGCGCCACGGCCAGCGCGCTGGCGACATAGGTGCCATTGTGCCGGTACAGCCGGCCGAACGCCGCCGGCCAGGCATAGTCGGCGTAGGTCTGGCCGCGCACCTTGGCCATCGCCTGCGGCACGTTGACGGCGAACTCGTGGGGCGCGGCGTACTGGCAGGCGTGCAGGCAGGCGCCGCAGTTGTGACAGAGGTTGGCCAGGTAATGGATGTCGGCCTTGCCGAAGGTCAGCCGGCGGGTCATCGCCGGGAACACGGCGCAGAACCCTTCACAGTAGCGACAGGCGTTGCAGATGCTCATCTGCCGCTGCACCTCTTGTTCGTCCAGGTTCAACAACGGGATCAGTTCAGGGCCGCTGGCGGCAGGCTGGTACTGGCGGGGTTCAGGCAGTTGCGCGGTCATGGCGGGCCTCGTCTGGGGATGGAATACGCGCAGCGGCGGCAGCGGCGCGGGTGCCGGCAATACGCCCGAAGGCGGTGCCGATGGACATGCCGACCCCGGCGGTATAGCCCTTGCCCAACACGTTGCCGGCCATCATTTCACCGGCCACGAACAGGTTCGGGCTGCGCCGGCCAGCGAAGTGCACGGCGGCAGTCTCGTCGGTGCGCAGGCCCAGGTAGGTGAAGGTGACGCCAGGGCGTAGCGGGTAGCCGTAGAAAGGCGGCGTATCGATAGGCAGGGCCCAGTGGCTCTTGGCCGGGGTGATACCGACAGTGTGGCAGTCGTCCAGCCGGGTATGGTCGAAGGTGCCGGGCTGGCAGGCGCGGTTGTAGGCCTGCACGCTGTCGACGAAGGCCGCCGGCGGCAACCCAAGCAGGCCCGCCAGTTCTTCGAGGGTGTTGGCCGTGGTGCCTGGAAACACCGGCGGCATGAAGCGGCCCAGGGCCTTCTGGTCGATGATGGAAAAGCCCACCTGGCCCGGCTGCTGGGCCACCAGACGGCCCCAGATCGCGTAGCGCTTGGGCCAGAAGTCTTCGCCCTCATCGTAGAAGCGCTGCCCTTCGCGATTGACCACCACCCCCAGCGACACGCAGTCGATGCGGGTGCAGATGCCGCCGTCGTAGAGCGGCGCGCGGGCATCGATGGCCACCATGTGCGCCTGGGTCGGGTCACCGATGGTATCGGCGCCCAGGTCGATCATGCGCCGCAGCAGCACGCCGTCATTGAAGCGGGTACCGCGCACCAGGAAGTTGTCCGCCGGCCATTCGCCGCGTTGGTTCTGCCCCCAGGCCTCACGCAGCCAGCTGCGGTTGGATTCGAAGCCACCGGCGGCAAGCACGCAGCTGCGCGCCTGGATACGTTCGGCCGGCAACTGCCGCCCGCCTACCTCGCGCGCCGGTACATGGGCGGCGACGAAACGCTCGCCGTGCAGCTCGATGTCGCACACCGGGGTGTCGTAGCGAACCTGCACGCCCAGGTGTTCGGCGCTGCGGAAATAGGCATTGACCAACGCCTTGCCGCCGCCCATGAAAAACGCATTGGTCCGTGCCGTGTGCAAGGCCCCGGACAACGACGGCTGGAAGTGCACACCGTGGCGCCGCATCCAGTCGCGGCAATCGGACGACGCCCTGATCACCAGCCGCGCCAGTTTTTCGTTGGTCTGGCCGTCGGTGACCTTGAGCAGGTCTTGCCAGAACTCTTCTTCCGGGTATGCCTCGACCAGCACATCCTGCGGTGCATCGTGCATGCACCGCAGGTTGCGGGTGTGTTGCGAGTTGCCACCTCGCCAGGCACGCGGCGCGGCCTCCAGCAGCAGCACGCTGGCGCCGGCCTCACGCGCCATCAACGCAGCGCACAGGGCGGCGTTGCCACCGCCAATGACAAGCACATCGATCATTTTGCCTCCAGGTCTCGAGGAGCCAGAACGGTCGGTGTGCTCCTCGCGGACCACGGAATCTAATGACCCCGTGCGGGTGACGAAACGCGATCAGCGGGGGTAGGTGTTCAGTTTTTCTAAAGGGTGGCGCCGCAGCAGGCCCTGGTCAGAGCAGTCGCGCGCCCGGCCATTGGCCTTGGGCGACCAAGTCGCGGGCAACCTCATGCAGCACGATCCGGGTCGCCAACGCTGCTGGCGAGAGCTCGTCTTCACCCAGGCTCACCACCAGGTTGCGGCGCTGCGCCTGGGCATCGTCGATGGCCAATACCCGCACGCCGGCCTGGGCTGCCCGGGCTACCGCGGCACCGGGTTGCAGGGTGGCGGCGTGGCCGGCGGCCACGCAATCCATGAGCAGCGACAAGCCGTCGACCTCCATGACGATGTCGGCTTCCAGCCCGGCCCGGGCCAGGATCGCCTGCAAGGTCGAACGCAGGCCATGCTGGGTACTGGGCATCACCAGCGGCAGCGTGGCGATCTGCTGCAAGCTCAGCGCTTCGCCCCAGCCCTTCTGCACCAGGCGCTGCGGCACCAGGGCGAACAAGCGCTCCTGCAGCAGCGGGCGCACCTCCAGCCGCGCCCCCGCTTCCGCCTGGAACAATACCGCCAGGTCCAGGTGTCGGGCGTTGAGTTGGCTCAGCAGATAGCCCGAGAGCATTTCCACCAAGTGCAGGTGGATGTCCGGATAGCGCTGGCGCATGCGCTCAATCAGGGCCAGGCCCAGAACCGATGCGGTGGTCGGTGCCAGGCCGACGCTGACGTAGCCGCTCATGCGCCCGCTCTGCGCCGCCAGCATGGCGTGTTCGGCCTGGCGCAGCGCCAGCCGCGCGTGGTATTCGAAGGCCAGGCCCGCCGCTGTCGGCGTAACACCGGTACTCGAGCGGGTCAGCAGGCGGGTACTCAGCTCGCTTTCCAGCTTCGACAGCTGCTGGCTCAGGGCGGACGCGCCCACCCCGAGCTCGAGCGCGGCCCTACCCAGGCTGCCGTGCTCCAGCACACTCAAAAAGTAGCGAAACTGACGTAACTCCACATTGACCTCGCGATGCCCCTGCCCTGCCCGCATTGTACGCAGGATCGGCGACTGTTCGCGGCCTACTTGTCGCTCGGGGTGACCAGTACCGTCTCGTTGCTGTCGAGCACGAACACCGCCATCAGCTTGGCCGGCTTGCTGTCGCTGGCGTTGGCGCTGACGCCGTGGAACGCGCCCGGGGCCTCGTACCAGTTCTCGCCGGGCTTGTAGACCTTGGCCGGCTCGCCGTTGACGCTGCTGCGTACTTCACCTTCGAGCACGGTGGCGTAGATGAAAGCGGAATTCGGGTGGCGATGCGCGGGTGACGCAGCGCCCGGCGCGTAGTCGACGATGACCCCGCGCATGCTCTTGCCTGGCACGTTCGGCAATGGTTTGTCGAACACCACGGTGACCTTGCTCAGCGGGCGTTCGGCGGCGATTGCCGGGGTAATGGCCAGCACGCTGAACGCGGCGGCCAGGAGGGTGCGATTGAACATGCTGATGCTCCTTGGGTTAACGGGTGGGGGCTGGGCGACTCACTGGCGCGCCAGCCAGTCTTCGAAACGGATGGTGCCAAGCCGCGCGCCGCTGCCGGGGGTGAGTGCCTTGTCGTCGAGCTCGGCGCCGAAATAGCGGGCGTGCACGTCGGCCACCACCTTGCGGTTGTCGCCACGCAGGCGCAGCAAGCGGCGCACCAGTTCGTCCATCGGCAGTGCCTCTGGCCCGGCCACCTCCAGCGTAGCGTTGGCCGCGGGTGCCAGGGCCACGTCGATCAGCGCCGCCACCACGTCATCGGAAGCCAGCGGCTGGAACAGCGCCGGCGACAGGTGGACTTCGTCACCGACAGTACCCGCCTGGGCGATGCCTTCGACGAACTCGAAGAACTGCGTGGCCCGCAACACGGTGTACGGCAGCGCCGAGTCCTTGATCAGCGCCTCCTGGGCAACCTTGGCGCGGAAGTAGCCGTTATCCGGCAGGCGCTCGGTACCGACGATCGACAACGCCACATGGTGCTTCACCCCAGCGGCTTTCTCGGCCGCCAGCAGGTTGCGCGTGGACGTCTCGAAGAACTCCAGCACCGCCTGGTCCTCCCAGGACGGGGCGTTGGCCACGTCTACCACCACATCCGCACCATCCATCGCCTCGGCCAGGCCCTCGCGGGTGATGCTGTTGACCCCGGTGCTCGGCGCTGCCGCAACGGCCTGGTGGCCGCGCTCACGCAGGCCGTTGACCAGCTTCGAACCAATGAGGCCGGTGCCTCCGATGACCACGATTTTCATTGGGCTGTCTCCGCATGCACGACCGCAACCATTGCCGTCGTCTGGCTGCAGCATGCGCCGCCTGGCACAGCGAGTCCTTGTTCGCGGGCTGGATTTGCCTCCACGCAGGCTTTAATTTGCGTCCAAACTATTCAATCCGGGCGCAGGCCAGTACTGCCGCCTGGGCTGCTGCCGTATCATCGACCGATACCTGAAACCAGGCGCCTCGGCCACCAGGCCCAGGGCGTGCGAGGGATGCCACGTGCCATTCGTGTTTGACGACTATCAGCTCGACGAGCAGCGCCGGGAACTGACCCGCCAGGGCCAGGCCGTGGCCATCGGCCCGCAGGTGTTCGACCTGCTGGTACAACTGGTCAGCCATCGCGACCGGGTACTGGGCCGCGACGAATTGCTGGCACGGGTGTGGAACGGCAAGGTGGTCTCCGAATCGACCATCACCAGCCACATCAACGCCGTGCGCAAAGCCATCGGCGACTCCGGCGAGGAGCAACGGCTGCTGCGCACCGTGGCGCGCAAGGGCTATCGCTTCGTCGGCGAAGTCCGCGAAGCCGCCAGCGGCCCGGCGCCAGCCGCAGCCGCAACGGCGCCGGCACCCAGCGGGCCGGCGCTACCGGACAAGCCGTCGATCACCGTGCTGCCGTTCCAGAACCTCAGCGGTGACCCCGAGCAGGACTATTTCGCCGATGGCATGGTCGAGGACATCATCGCCGCCCTGTCACGCATCCGCTGGCTGTTCGTCATCGCCCGCAACTCCAGCTTCACCTTCAAGGGCCAGCCCATCGACGTGCAGCAGGTGGGCCAGGCACTGGGCGTGCGCTACGTACTCGAAGGCAGCGTGCGCCGGGCCGGCCAGCGGCTGCGCATCACCGGCCAGCTGATCGACGCCAGCAGCGGCGAGCACCTGTGGGCCGAGCGGTTCGAAGGGTCGCTGGATGATGTGTTCGAGTTGCAGGACCAGGTCACTGAAAGCGTGGTAGGGGCGATTGCACCGCAACTGGAGCGGGCCGAGATCGAGCGGGCCAAGCGCAAGCCTACCGCCGACCTTGGCGCCTACGATTTCTACCTGCGCGGCACGGCCAAGCTGCACCACGGCAGCCGCGAGGCGATCGCCGAGGCGTTGACGCTGTATTACCACGCCATCGAGCGCGATCCTGAGTTCGCTTCGGCCTATGGCATGGCGGCATGGTGCTACTTCTGGCGCAAGCTCAATGGCTGGATGGACAACCGCGCCGAGGAAATCGCCGAGGGCGCCCGGCTCGCGCGCCTTGCCGTGGCGCTGGGGCGTGACGATGCCGTGGCCCTGACCCGCGGTGGCCATGCCCTTGGCCATCTGACCGGCGACCTGGACGGTGCCATCGCCCTGCTCGACCGGGCACGCCTGCTCAACCCCAACCTGGCGCCGGCCTGGTACCTGGGCGGGGTATTGCGGGCGCTGCGTGGCGAGACCCAGGCCGCCATCGACAACCTCAGCCATGCCACCCGGCTGAGCCCGCTGGACCCGGAGATGTTCCGCATGCAGGTGGGCATGGCGTTGGCGCACTTCTTCGCCGGGCGCCTGGAGCAAGCGCTCGAGTGGGCGGAAAAATCGTTGGGCAACCTGCCCAACTTGCTGGTGGCGGTCGCCCTGGTCGCCGCCAGCCATGCCCTGAGCGGGCGGATGGACAGCGCCTACCGGGCCATGGCGCGCTTGCGCGAGCAAGACCCGGGGCTGCGTGTATCGACCTTGCGTGAGTGGTTGCCGATCCATCGCGACGAGGACTTGGCCCGGCTGGCCGAGGGCCTGCAACTGGCTGGGCTGCCAGCCTGACCGGCAAACCGCCGGCCAGGCACGAGCCACTAGCGGCCTGGGTTCACCCTGCCCAGCCAGTCGCTACGGGTCATCTCCCAGATCTCGACGCGCATTGGCCCGGCAACGAAATCGCCATCGCGCACATCGACCAGGCGCATGCCTTCGTGTTCCGAAACCTTGCGTGACGCTTTGTTGGCGACCGCCTTGGGAACCCGCATGACGGGGCGCGACAAGGTTTCGAACCAATAAGCATTGATGGCCCGGCATGCTTCGCGCATATAGCCTTGGCCCCACCACTGCGGCGCCAGCCAGAATCCGCGGTTGTTTCCAGCCTGGTCATACAGGCTGATGCTGCCGATGATGCGCTCGTCTTCGTCGCGCAGGCGGATCATCCAGTGCCACTCTCGGCCGGCGGCCATCGCAGGCAGGGCGATATCACGCAAATAGGTCAGCGCCCCGTCTGGCGGATACGGCCATGGCACGCGACGGTCGAGGTAGCGCACCACCTCCCATTGGGGAAACAGCGCCTGTATCGCCTGGGCATCCTCCAAGCGCAGCGGCGTCAGCAGCAGACGCTTTGTGAACAAGGTAGCAAGGCCTTCCATGCTTGCGCTCCCGAATATCCTCAGCAATGAGTCATTTTTGAAAGTCGACACCGCGCCTGGCGCGCTCATCGACACTCAACGAAAACACGTCGGGCCGCGAATAATGGCCCACCACATCGAAATCGTAGCGAGCGCGCACCAGATCCTCCAGGTCGATATCCGCGGTCAACAGCCCCGCTTCACCACGCAGCGGCCCGGCAAGCACGTCGCCCAGCGGCCCGACGATAACACTGTTGCCCTGAATCAGCGGACGCTGCGGATCCCAGCCTGGCACTTCGATGCCCAGTTCACGCGGCGACGGCTGCACCTGACAGGCACTGACCAGGAACATCCGCCCCTCATGCGCGATGTGGCGCATGCTGGCTTGCCAGACATCCCGCTCATCGACGGTCGGCGCGCACCATACCTGCACCCCTTTCGCGTACATGGCCGTGCGCAACAGCGGCATGTGGTTCTCCCAGCAGATCGCCGTGCCCAGTTTACCCGCGGGCGAATCGACCACCGGCAGGGTCGAGCCGTCACCCTGGCCCCAGATCAGGCGCTCGGTGCCCGTCGGCATCAGCTTGCGGTGCTTGGCGACCAGCCCGCCCTCTGGCGAGAAGAACAGCGCGGAACAGAACAGGGTGTTGCCGGAGCGTTCGATCACCCCGACCACCAGGTGCGCCCCGGTGCGCTCGGAGAGCGCGGCGAGTTCATCGGTTTCCGCGCCGGGTACGTCCACCGCATTGGCGAAATAGGCCTGGAATGCCTCGCGCCCCTCGGGCAGGCGATAGCCCAGGTAGGTGCCGAAGATCGCGCCTTTCGGGTAGCCGCCAAGCAGCGCTTCGGGCATCACGACCAGTTTTGCCCCGCTCGCCCTGATCGCTTCCTCGTAGCCGAGGATCGACTTCAGGGTCTCGGTCTTGCCGTCCGGGTGGGAACCTATCTGCAGTGCTGCAACGGTGGTACGGGCCATGATCGACTGTCTCGTGTGGAGGGTGTGGCTGCCATGTTCCGTCGCGAGGCGTTATTGAACAACGCCGCCAGGGCAACATCTGATATGACTGGCATTCATATCGGGTTTCGCCTAGCGTGGCCGCAGTCATTCTTGCAAAGGGCAGTCCCGGTCATGAGCAAACCCGACCTCGCCTCGGTGGACCTGAACCTGTTCAAGGTCTTCGAAGCCTTGTATGAAGAAGGCGGTGCTGGCCGCGCCGCCATCCGCCTGGGCATTACCCAGTCAGCGGTGAGCGCTGCGCTGGCCAGGCTTCGTCTGGTCTTCGCTGACCACTTGTTCGAGCGCACCGGGCGCGGCCTCAAGCCCACGGCAAAAAGCGAGGAACTGCGCCCTGTGGTTGCTGCCGCGCTGGACAAGTGTCGCCAAGGCTTGATGTTGGCATTCAACGATGATGCAGCCATCCAGGGGCGCACGATCGCGTTGGGCATGTCGGATGACTTCGAACTGGCGATCGGCAGGCAGCTGATCGATCGGGCGAAAGCCCATGCGCCTGGCATCCGCCTGGTGTTCAAGCAGACACACAGCTTGCTGGCCAACGATGCCTTGATGAATCGGCAGTTCGACCTGGCGCTGACTTCCGGCGCCGTCGCCTCGAAAGCGCTCGGGCGCCTGGCGCTCGGAACCGGTGGCTACAGCTGCCTTACGGCAACCAGCGCTGCGCCGGTTGCGCTGACCCTTGAGGCTTACCTGGAAAAACACCATGTGCTGGTTTCTTCAGGCGGTTATGTTGGCGTGGTGGACGAAGTGCTGGCAGCGCAGGCGCAGAGCCGCACGGTGGAGGCTTCCACCACGCATTTCGCTGCGCTCCCTGCGCTGTTGCAAGGCAGTGACTGCGTAGCCACCCTGCCGACGCATGCGGCCAAGGCGCTGGCCATGGTGAGCCATGTCGTGTGCCAGCCTTGCCCGATCCACTTGCCGCGGTATTCGATAGAACTGGGCTGGCGCATCGACAATGCCCGGGACCCCGCGATTCGCCTGATAACGGCCTTGCTGCGCGAGGTCATTGCACAACTGCCAGGCAGCGATACAAGGCCGCTCCTGCCTGGGTGAAACCATTGCAGGCAGTTACCGTGCAGGAACGGACACACCCGCTCCCAGCGCCGGCGAAATTGTCCCCATTCAGCGCCCTGGCACGCCCCCTGTGGGAGCGGCTTCAGCCGCGATCACCGGCATAGCCGGTGCCATCCACCGCGTCGCCTGCTTCGCGGATGAATCCGCTCCTACAGTTGACGTACTGCACCTTCAACCGGCAGACGTAGCAGCTTCAAGAGGAAAAACAACCCTGAAGGTCGTACCCCGTTCTGCACTGGAAACGACCTCTATCGTGCCACCATGGCTGGTGACAATCTCGTTGGCAATGAACAAGCCAAGCCCCAACCCATGCGGTTTTCCACTCTCGGCATGGCCCGCCCGGGCCAAGCGTGCCTCGGGATTGAACAGGTACATCATGTGGTCTGGCGAAATGGGATTGCCCCAGTTGTGAATCTCGATCACCGCGCAATCGTTCTCGGTCGCAAGCCGCACCTGGATCGGCAAGCGGGTGTCGCCGTGGCGTATGGCATTGTTGACCAGGTTCGACACTGCCTGGGACATGCGTGACGGGTCGAAGCTGGCCGGCAATGGCGCTACCTGCTGCAAACGCAGGTCGATCTGCGGATGGGCCAGGCTGACTTCCTTGACGATAGCGTTACACAGTGCGCTGAGCTCACTCGGCTCACGCTGTATGGGTATGCCCAGGCTCAGATTGCATCGGGCCAGGTCGAGCAAATCGTTCACCAGGTCGTTGGCTCGCCCGACGCTCGCGTAGATCTGGGTGACCACGGTCTGTTCCCGGGGCCCCAGCTGTTGGCTCTTGGCAAGCATGCCGGCCCCCATGGTGATCGCTGTCAGTGGGGAGCGAAGGTCATGGCCGAGTACACCCAGCACCATCTTGCGGGTGGTCTCGACGGCCTTGCCATACGAGGCGATGGATTCGACCAGGGCCTGGTCGATGGCTTCGTTGAAGCGGATGATCTCCGCCACCCGCTCGGGCTGGTCGATCGACGTTTCCTGAGCAAGCCACAGGCGCAACACGCTTGAGCGAAGGGCGCGGTACTCCGACACCATCTGATCCATGCTGAAGCCGTCCATCAGGCGCATGACTGCGTGGGTTTCTGCCGCACTTTCGCGCGCCGACGCCGGAGCGAGGCCCTGGGATTTGTCTATTTCCTGCTGTACGGTCTGGTGTGTTTGCATGTCCCGCGCCACGGCCAGAAGAATGTGCGCGGCGTGGTTCCTCAGGCCCGATACGCTCAGTGCTTCCCTGGGCAGGTCAACCGTTCGGGCGAAGTCCTCCCAAGCCTGGAGGATGCTTTCCATCTGCTCAATGATGAACGTAGACAACCGCATGCAGTCATTCCTCCGCTGCTTGACCAGGGCAGTTTTCGATTGGGTGGATTAAGCGTAGCGCTGCAAAGCCCGGTTTTCGAGCCGGGCGCCACCTTTGTGGCAGGCTACCGCCTGGCGGTTCGCCGGCAGATGAAAATCCATTGCCCGTGCGTGAACCAGTGTCGCGCCACGCAGTCTTAGCCCGGCCCTTTCATCGGCCTTACTGCCAACCCTCTGTCGAGCTGTTCGCCCATGCGCCAAGCTGCCCGCTGCTCCCGCCTTGCCTCGCTTTGCCTGTTCCCGCTCCTGCCGCTGTTGACCAACCCCGCCCATGCCAGCGGGGAGCGGCAACTGGTGGAGGCGATCAACGACTATCGCGCCCAGCCACAGCGTTGCGAGCGGCGCCTGGTTCGGGCCTCGACGCCGCTGGCGCTGAAGGCGAACCTGGCGCTGCCGATCGGCTATGGCGGTGGCTTGCGCGACGGCTTGAAGGCGGTCGGCTACCAGGCAGTGAAGGTGCGGGCTATCCGCCTGGTCGGCGCGCACGATGCCGAGGAGGCCTTCGACATGCTGCGCAGCGACTACTGCGCTGCGTTGCTCGATAGCCAGTATGCCGATATTGGCGTGCGCCGCGCCCGCAATGAGTGGCAGGTGGTGCTGGCGCGCCCATTGCTGGAGGCGCAACTCGGCGACGGCCGCGCCACGGGCCAGGCGTTGCTGGCACAAGTCAACGCTGCGCGGGCCAAACCGCGCCTGTGCGGGCGCCAGCGCTTCGCCGCCGCGCGCCCGCTGACCTGGAACACCGCCTTGGGCGCGGCCGCACAGCGCCACAGCCGGGCGATGGCCAACGAAAACTTTTTCGCCCACCGCGACCTCGACGGTGACCTGCCGGCGGACCGAGCGCGGGATGCCGGCTATCGCGGCCGCCAGATCGGCGAGAACATCGCCGCCGGGCAGGGCTCAGCGAGCAAGGCGATGGCAGGCTGGCTGGCCAGCCCGGGGCATTGCGCCAACCTGATGAACCCGATGTTTACCCAGGTGGGGGCGGCATATGCCGAGAATTCGCGTAGCGATGATGGGGTTTACTGGACGATGGTGTTCGGCGCGCCCTGAACCACGGCAGCGGTACTCGACAAGGCTTGCAGCATAGGTTGCCGTGGGTGAATGCGCCCACAGGATGACACAACGCTTGCTTATGACACATCGTGTCATTAAGATCGCATTGTGTCCTGACGTCGCCCCGCGCCGCTCAGCCCCTGATCGCCATCCCATGCAGGTACCGCCCATGACGACCACCATGCAAACCCCCAAGGACCAGCTCGTCAAACTCGCCCAGCAGCAAATGCTGACGGCGCTGGCCGACAACACCTACACCCCACGGCAAAAACTCGCCCTCACCTGCCGCATCCTGTTCGACGCTGGCCACGACTCCGGCCTGGCCGGGCAGATCACCGCGCGCGCCGAGCAACCCGGCACCTACTACACCCAGCAACTCGGCCTGGGCTTCGATGAAATCGCCGCCTCCAACCTGCTGCTGGTGGACGAAGACCTCAACGTGCTGCAAGGCCGCGGCATGGCCAACCCGGCCAACCGCTTCCACAGCTGGCTGTACCGCGCACGCGCCGACGTCAACTGCATCATCCACACGCACCCGCTGCACAGTGCCGCCCTTTCGATGCTGGAGGTGCCGCTGGCCATCTCGCACATGGACCTGTGCCCGCTGTTCGATGACTGCGCGTTTCTCAAGGAATGGCCCGGCGTACCGGTGGGCAATGAAGAAGGCGAGATCATTGCCAGGGCGATCGGCGACAAGCGCGCGATCCTGCTTTCCCACCACGGCCTGCTGATCGCCGGCCGCTCGATCGAGGAAGCCTGTGTGCTCGCCATGCTGTTCGAGCGCGCGGCAAGGATGCAGCTGCTGGCCATGGGCGCCGGCGACATCCGCCCCATCCCCGAGGCACTGGGCAAGGAAGCCCACGACTGGATCTCCACCCCGAAACGTCATGGCGCCGCGTTCAGCTACTACGCGCGCCGTGCCTTGCGTGCCCATGGCGACTGCCTGGGCTGATCGACGATGTTGCTCCCTATCCCCTACAACGGCAGAGGTGCCTGCTCATGTCTACACCTGTAATTCGCGGCGTTATCGGCTACACCATCACTCCTTTCACGGCAGACGGCACGCTTGACCTGGATGCCCTGGGCCTGTCCATCGACCGCCTGATCGCCGACGGCGTGCACGCCATCGCCCCGCTGGGCAGCACCGGCGAAGGCGCCTACCTGTCCGACAGCGAATGGGAAACGGTGGTGCGCTTCAGCCAGGCGCGCATCGCCGGCCGTGTGCCAACCGTGGTCAGCGTCTCCGACCTGACCACCGCACGCACCGTGCAGCGTGCCCGCCTGTCCCAGGCTTGCGGCGCCACGGCGGTGATGGTGCTGCCCATTTCCTACTGGAAGCTCACCGAAGCCGAAGTGGTTGCCCACTACCGCGCAGTGGGCGCGGCGATCGACATTCCGATCATGCTCTACAACAACCCCGGGACCAGTGGCACCGACCTGTCGGTAGAGCTGATCCTGCGCATCCTCGACGAAGTGCCCAACGTGACCATGGTCAAGGAAAGCACCGGTGACATCCAGCGCATGCACCGCCTGTTCAAGGCCACCGAGGGTCAGGTGGCGTTCTACAACGGTTGCAACCCGCTCGCCCTGGAAGCCCTGGTGGCCGGTGCCGCCGGCTGGTGCACCGCCGCGCCCAACCTGATCCCGGCACTGAACCTGGCGCTGTGGGACGCGGTGCAGCAAGGCGACCTCGGCGAGGCCCGTGCGCTGTTCTATCGCCAGTACCAACTGCTGGAGTACATCACCCGCCGCGGCCTGCCCACCACCATCAAGGCCGGTTTGCAGATGCTCGGCCAGCAGGTCGGCGCCCCTCGCCTTCCGCTGCAGCCACTGGATGCGCAGGGCAGCGCCTACCTGAAAGGCTTGCTGGAGGAACTCGGCGCGGGCAACTGACCCGTTCTGCCCCTCCCACAGTTATCGCGCTACCCAGCTGGCGCAGGACCTGTGGGAGTGGGTTTACCGGCGCACACCGGCGCAGCCGCTACCATGCAAGCCGATTGCCGCAGTTGGCTCAGGCGAGCGGATTGGCAAGCAGCACGCGACCATCCGCCGCCGGCCGGTTGACGAACAACACATCCAGTACACTGTTACGCAGCCCCTTCACGGCATTCCAGTTCGCCGACGCATGTATGTACCGGTGGCGCAACAGCTGCTCCTCCTCCGCCGTCAGCCCTGGCTGTTGCCGCTCACCCAAGGCGAACGCATGCAACTTGCGGCTGATTTCCAGCAATGGCTCCGGCAAGCGATGCTCGGCCTGCCCGCCCAACGGGGCAAACGGCACCCCCGCCCGCACCGCCAGTTCGCGCATGATGCTCAGGTACACCCGAGATAGCTGCCCCGCCACCTCCCGTTCACGGTATATCGCCGCATACACCTGCTTTTGCCCCTCACCCAAGCGGTCACCGGCAAGTGGCACCTCCCAGGCCAGCACCTGCCCACCACGTGCCTCCGGTATCGACGCCAGCAAGGCCTGCATAGTGGCGTATACGCGTGTCTGCTCGGCACGCATACCTTGCGGCACACGCTGTGATTGCGGTTTGCACAGCAACACCTGCTCCTGGGTGGTCTCCGGATAACCACCGCCGATGTTCGCGTGCACGCCCGGCAACACGATGTCATGGCCGCTGCGCAGCAGCGGGTAGTTGTGCCGCTGCTCGTCCCGCGCCACCAGTTGCACCGTTTGCCGGGCAATGCCTGGCCAAAGCCCCAGGCGCAAGCCGGCGTGGCGCTCGTCTGCCGGGTCGAAGTCACCCTGCAACGGCGCGACGATCGCCGCCACGGTGTCGAACAGGCCGATGAAATTGATCACCAGCCTGCAGGGCACCGGCATCAGCCGGCCTGCATTGTCGTGCAGCAGGTTGGCCAGATGCCGCGCTGCCGCCGCCCCCCGGCTGAAGCCGAACAGATCGAACTCGACGCGCTCGGGCCTGGCCTGCGGATGCGCCTGGCACCAGCCGCGCAATTGCTCGGCTATAGCGGCCAGCGCCTCGGTAGCCCGCGCCGCCACCCCTGTCGACCCAGACCCGGTGGCAGACGCGTACACCTGGTCCGGCTCGCCCGCCAAGGTCCCCACGCCTTCGACATATTGTTTCAGAAACCCCATGCGGCCCTCGGCATCGGCACCCTGCCCCGGATACAGGGCATGCAACAGGGCCACATTGCTCAATGCGTTGGCATAACTGGCCCCCATGCCCAGCGGCACCTCCGGCTGTGCCACATTGTTCTGGTTGTTGCCGGTGCCATCGAAGAACACCCCGAAACGCAGGGCGACCGGGGCCATACATTTGTTGTTACAGCTGTTCGCTACCATCAGCGTGCTTCCTGCTTGTTCAAAAAGCACAAGCAAGCGCCAGCGCGCCGCGACGGAACATCAGCCAATGGCCAGCCATGATCGGGAAAATTCAGCGCGTGCATGGCCCCCGGCAAGGATAAATTTCCCTGCCGCCATTGGTCGCCGCCCCCCCGGATGGATTAAAGTATCAGCCCTTGCCAGGGCAGCTGCTTCCAGTTGCCTGCGGCCCCACACCAGGAACCGTCGCCGATGGAACACCGTGAAGCGCTGATCGCGCTGCGCACTTTTCTTTCTTCCCAGATCCTGGGCCAGGAAAAACTGGTCGAGCGACTGTTGATCGTGCTCCTGGCCGATGGCCACATGCTGGTCGAGGGCGCGCCGGGCCTGGCCAAGACCAAGGCCATCAAAGAGCTCGCCGAAGGCATCGAGGCGCAGTTCCATCGCATCCAGTTCACCCCCGACCTGCTCCCGGCCGATATTACCGGCACCGAGATCTATCGCCCGGAAACCGGCAGCTTCGTGTTCCAGCAAGGCCCGATCTTCCACAACCTGGTGCTGGCCGACGAAATCAACCGTGCCCCGGCCAAGGTGCAGTCGGCGCTGCTCGAAGCCATGGCCGAGCGCCAGGTCAGCGTGGGCCGCAGCACCTACGACCTGTCGCCGTTGTTCCTGGTCATGGCCACGCAGAACCCGATCGAGCAGGAAGGCACCTATCCGCTGCCCGAAGCCCAGCTCGACCGTTTCCTGATGCACGTGAAAATCGGCTTCCCCGACGCGGCGGTAGAACGGCGCATCCTGTTGCAGGCCCGTGGTGAAGCCCTGGGCGGCGAGACCAAGCCCGAACGCCGGGTCAGCCAGCAGGCGATCTTTGCCGCCCGCAAGGAAATCCTCGGCCTGTACATGGCCGACGCGGTGGAGGAATACCTGGTGCAGCTGGTGATGGCCACCCGCACCCCGGCCAAGTTCGACACCGAGCTGGCCGACTGGATCGCCTACGGTGCCAGCCCACGCGGCTCCATTTCACTGGACCGCTGTGCACGCGCGCACGCCTGGCTGGCCGGGCGCGACTTCGTCAGCCCCGAGGATATCCAGGCGGTGCTGTTCGACGTCCTGCGCCACCGCATCATCCTCTCGTTCGAGGCCGAGGCCGCCGGGATCGACCAGGACCGCGTGGTCCAGCGTATCCTCGACGTCGTCGCCGTAGCCTGAGCCCATGCCCACCGCGTCGCTGGCCGAACCCGGCATCCGTATCGGCCTTGCCGAACTGATCGACATGCGCCACCGCGTGCGCGAAATCCAGCTGTTTTCCCGGCCTGGCCAGCGCAGCCCGCTGGTGGGCCTGCACCATTCCAAGCTGCGCGGGCGCGGCGTGGACTTCGACCAGGTGCGCGTGTACCAGGCCGGCGACGATGTGCGCAACATCGACTGGCGGGTCACCGCCCGCACCCAGGAGCCGCACACCAAGCTGTTCCATGAAGAGCGCGAACGGCCGATCTTCATCCTCGTCGAGCAGAGCCAGCGGCTGTTCTTCGGTTCGGGGCTGATGTTCAAGTCGGTGCTGGCGGCCCAGGCTGCAGCACTGTTCGGCTGGGCCGCGCTGGGCCACAACGACCGCATCGGCGGGCTGGTGTTCGGCGACAACGAACACCACGAAATCAAGCCGCGACGCAGCAAGCAGAGCCTGCTGCAGTTGCTCAACCGCCTGGCCAAGGTCAACCAGGCACTGCACACCGAGGCCAGCCCCGGCACGGACAGCCTGGGCCTGGCCCTGCGCCGCGCCCGCGAGGTACTGCGCCCCGGCAGCCTGGCCATCATCATCTGCGACGAACGCTCGCTCACCGCTCAGGTGGAACAGCACCTGGCGATGCTCTCGCGCCATTGCGACCTGCTGTTGATGCCGGTATCCGACCCGCTCGACCACGCCCTGCCCGCCGCCGGCCTGTTGCGTTTTGCCCAGCGCAGTGCGCAACTGGAGCTCGACACCCTCGACGCCAACCTGCGCCAGGCGTACCGCCAGCAGGCCGAAGCGCGCATCGAACGCTGGGAACTGATGGCGCAGAAGCTGCGCGTGCTGCTGATGCCACTGAGTACCCAGAGCGAAATGATCGAGCAACTGCGCGAATACCTGAATGCCCAGCGGCCACGGAGCGCGTCATGAAGAGCTGCGGCCAATGAACCCGCTTGACCAATTGCAACCGCTGATCGCCCCGGCGCCGATCAGCCTGTGGCCACCGGCCCCCGGCTGGTGGGTGTTGCTGGCCGTGCTGCCGCTGCTGGCCTGGGGCTTGTGGCGCCTGCGCCGCTGGCGCCCGGGCAAACGCCGCGTGGTACGCGCCGAGCAACCGCTGGACCCGGTGCGGGTAGAGGCGCTGGCCGAGCTGGCCCGCCTGCCGCGCCCCTATGACGGCGCCCCCGCTGGTGCCTGGCTGCAACAGATCAACGCGCTGCTCAAGCGCCTGTGCCGCATCCACTACCCGGGGGCCAACAGCCATACCCTCAACGGCCGCCAGTGGCTGGCGTTTCTCGACAACCGCTGCCCGGCCGCCGGCCTGACCCGCTGGATGGTGCTGGTCGAAGGCGCCTACAAACCCGAGTGCAAGCTCGACGACAAAGCCATCGCCGGGCTCAGCCAAGCCGTCGAAACCTGGATCCGCAAGCATGTTTGAACTGGCCTGGCCGTGGGTCTTCGCCCTGTTGCCGTTACCGTGGCTGGCGCGCCTGGTACTGCCGGCTGCCGACAGCGGCGAACCGGTGCTCAAGGTCGGCTTCCTCAACGAACTGGAGAGCCTGGCCGGGCGCCGCGCGCGGCTGAACCTGCCAACCTGGCGCCAGCAGGCGCCGTTCGTCGTCATCTGGCTGCTGTTGCTGTGCGCCGCCGCCCGCCCGCAATGGCTGGGCGACCCGGTCCCGGTGGCCGCCAGCGGCCGCGACCTGCTGGTGGCAGTGGACGTGTCCGGGTCGATGGACTTCCCCGACATGCAGTGGCACAACGAGGAGATCAGCCGTCTCGACCTGGTCAAGGCGCTGCTCGGCGATTTTCTGCAGGACCGCGAAGGCGACCGCGTCGGCCTGATCCTGTTCGGCAGCCAGGCCTACCTGCAGGCCCCGCTCACCTTCGACCGGCGCACCGTGCGCACCTTCCTCGACGAAGCCCAGATCGGCATCGCCGGCAAGAACACGGCAATCGGCGACGCCATTGGCCTGGCGGTCAAGCGCCTGCGCCAACGCCCGGCACAAAGCCGGGTGCTGGTACTGATCACCGACGGCGCCAACAACGGCGGGCAGATCCACCCACTGACCGCCGCCCGCCTGGCCGCCCAGGAAGGCGTGCGTATCTACACCATCGGCATCGGCGCCAACCCCGAGGCCAGCGGCACCCCGGGCCTGCTCGGCCTCAACCCGAGCCTGGACCTGGACGAAGCCTCGCTCAAGGAAATTGCCGAAATCACCCATGGCAGCTACTTCCGCGCGCATGACGGCGCCGAACTGGACGCCATTGGCGACACCCTTGACCAGCTTGAACCGGTGGCCCAGCAACCGACCCAGTCGCGCACCGCGAAGGCCCTTTACGCCTGGCCGCTGGCCCTGGCGCTGTTGTTGAGCGTGCTGCTGGTGGTCGCCGTGCAATGGCCCGACAACCTGCTGCAGCGGGTGTTGCGCAAGCCGCGCTTCCTGCAGCCGCACCCGGAGTGGCGGCAACGGCTGAAGCGTCTGCGCCTGAGGAGACGGCGATGAGCGAACTGTGGCCTGAATGGTTGCGCCCGCTATGGCTGCTGGCCGTGCCCCTGCTCGGCTGGCTGCTGTACAAGCTGTGGCACCGGCGCAAGCGCGCCGGGCGCTGGCAGATGATCCTGCCGCCGGCGTTCCATGGCGTGCTGCTCGGCGGTGGCAGTGGCAGCAGCAGCAAGCTGCCCTGGGTGGCGCTGGGCCTGGCCTGGGCGCTGGTGGTCCTGGCCTTGCTCGGGCCCAGCTGGCAGCGCGTGGAAGAAAGCCGCCAGCGCCCGGCCGACCCGCTGGTGATCCTGCTGGAACTGACCCCGCAGATGCTCGCCGAGGACAGCCCCCCCAACCGCCTGGAGCAGGCGCGGCGCAAGATCCTCGACCTGCTGGAGCACCGCCGCGACAGCCAGACCGCACTGGTGGTCTATGCCGGCTCGGCGCACACCCTGGTACCGCTGTCCGACGACCTGGCGACCACCCGCAACCTGCTCGAGGCGCTCGACCCGTCGATCATGCCCAAACCCGGCCAGCGCGCCGATCTCGCCGTGCAGAAAGGCCTGGCCCTGCTGGCCCAGAGCGGCCTGGGCCAGGGTCGCCTGTTGCTGGTCGGTTCTGCGCTGAGTGCGCCAGAGCGCCAAGGTATCGCCCAGGCCCTCGGCCGCCAGGGCCCGAGCCTGCTGATGCTGGGCATCGGCAGCCGCGAGGGTGCACCGGTGCGCCAGGCCAACGGCGAATACCTCAAGGACGACCAGGGCGGCATCCTCCTGCCACGGCTGGACAGCGCCAGCCTCAAGGGCTTCATCAGCGGCACCGGCGGGCGCTACCGGCATGCCCGGATCGACGACCTCGACCTGCGCGGCCTGGGCCTGTTCGACAGCCCACGCAGCGGGCGCAGTGACGGCCAGACCTTGCAACTGGACAGCTGGGCCGACCAAGGCTACTGGCTGTTGCTGCCGCTGTTGCTGCTGGCCGCCTGTGCCGGCCGACGCGGTTGGCTGCTCTGCCTGCCCTTGCTCCTGGCCGTGCCACAACCCAGCCACGCCTTCGAATTCAATGACCTGTGGCTGCGCCCCGACCAGCAAGGCCAGCGCCTGCTCGAGCAGAACCGCCCGGCCAGCGCCGCGCGGCACTTCCACGACCCACAATGGCGCGGCATGGCCTTGTACCAGGCCGGCGACTATGCCGCTGCCGCCGAAGCGTTTTCCCAGGGCGACACGGCCGCAGCCCACTACAATCGAGGCAATGCCTTGGCCCGCAGCGGCGAACTGGAAGCTGCGCTGGACGCCTATGAACAAGCCCTGGAGCGCCAGCCCGACCTGCAAGCCGCGCTGGACAACCAGGCGCTGCTGCAGCAACTGCTACAACAGCGGACGGCCAAGGCCGACGAGCAACCGGCCAACAGCGATGCCCAAGGCACGCCCGGCAGCGAAACCGAAGGCAACAGCAGCTCGGCCAGCAGCCCGGCCCAAGGCACACCGGGCGATGATGAACAGCCTGGCAGCGAACAGCCCGGTGAAGGCAGCGGCAACAGCCAGGCCGCGTCTGGCAACCAGGCGGGCGCAGATGACGGCGTGATTCAGCCGCCGCAGCGCCCGGTGTCGACCAGCCTCGATGCCGAACAGCGCCAGGCCCTGGAACAGTGGCTGCGCGAGATCCCCGACAACCCGGCCGAGCTGCTGCGGCGCAAATTCTGGTATGAACAGCAATTGCAACAGGAAAATCCACAATGAGTCGCTTCGGCGTCTTTCTACTCGGCCTGCTGTGGGCCGTGCTGGCCCAGGCCGAACCGCTGCTGCGGGCCAGCGTTGACCGTACCCGCGTGGAGGCCGGCGAAAGCCTCGAGCTGACCCTGGAAAGCCAGGACATCACCGAGTTTGGCAAGCCCGACCTGCGCGCGCTGGAAAACGACTTCGAGGTGCGCGGCACGCGCCAGCTGAACAGCCTGCACAGCCTGGATGGCGAAACCCGCGCCAGCACCCGCTGGATCATCACCCTGTTGCCACGGCGCAGTGGCAGCCTGCGCATCCCCGAACTGCAACTGGGCCAGTCGCACAGCCAGGCCATCGACCTGCAAGTCCTGCAAGCCGACGCCAGCCGCCAGGACAGCGCTTCCCAGGTGTTCATCGAAGCGAGCCTGGACACTGCCGACGTCTATGTCCAGGCCCAGGCCGTGCTGACCCTGCGCATCTACCATTCGGTGGCACTGTACGACGACAGCAGCCTGAGCCCGCTGCAACTGGACAACGCCAAGGTCGAACCGCTGGGCGAATCGCGTACCTATGAAAAGGAAATCAACGGCGTACGCCACGGCGTGATCGAAACCCGCTATGCCATTTATGCCCAGCAGAGCGGTACCCTCGAGATACCGTCGTTGACCTTCAGCGCCACCGCTGCCGCCAGCCCGGACGCGGCCTCGGCCGCCAACGGCACGGCCCGGGCCGGGCGCCAGGTGCAGGTCAGCTCGCTGCCATTGCGCCTGGCCGTGCGGCCGATTCCGGCGGCCTGGCCGGCTGGCGTGCCGTGGCTACCGGCCCGTAGCCTGAGCCTGGAAGAGCACTGGAACCCCGACCCGGGCGACCAGCAGGTGCAGATTGGCGATTCGCTGACCCGGAACATCACCTTGCGTGCCGAAGGCTTGTCCAGCACCCAGCTGCCACCGCTGCCAGCCACCGAAATCACCGGGCTGCGCCGTTATCCCGACCAGCCGCTGCTGCGCAACGAGATTGGCGAACGGGGCATGACCGCGAACCGTGAAGAACGCGAGGCGCTGGTGCCGACCCACAGTGGCGCACTGGCCCTGCCGGTACTGGAAGTAGCCTGGTGGAACACCCGCGAGGACCACCTGGAGCACAGCAGCCTGCCGGCGCGTACGCTCAACGTGCAGGACAACCCGGCACTGAGTGCCGATACCCCGGCGGGCGACAGCAGCAGTGCCGGCAGCCTGCTGTGGCCGTGGCAGCTGGCCACCTTGCTGTTTGCCCTGACCAGCGTGCTGGGCTTCGCCCTGTGGTGGCGCGCCCGTTCGCAACCGGCCGTGCTGCGCGCCGCGCAGACCGGGCCGAGCCCGCGTACCTTGCTGGATGACCTCAAGCGCGCCTGCCAGGCCAACGACCCGCAGGCCACCCGCCAGGCACTGGACGCCTGGGCCCGGCAGCAGCCGGAAACCCTGGCCGAAATGGCGGCGCGCTTCGTGCCGCTGTCGGATGCGCTGGACGGCTTGAACGGGGCGCTGTACAGCGAGAGCGGGCAGTATTGGCAGGGTGAGGATCTGTGGCGGGCGATCGGTACCATTCCGCCGGCTGAGCAGGTGTTGTTGCCAACGGGCGAGAACGGCAGCCTGCCGCCGCTCTATCCCAAGTAATCGGCTACCTGCCCGGGGCTCGTCATGGGCTGCCCGCTCCCTTTTTGCAGGAGCGGCCTTGCGTCGCGAAAGGGGTGCGAAGCGCCCCCGGGACTTTCGCATCACTGTCAGATTGCCGGGGCCGCTTTGCAGCCCTTTCGCGACGCAAGGCCGCTCCTACAGAATGCGCTGCGCCGGCCTTGAGGCTTGCCGGCGATCGGGGCGCACAGCGGCCCCACGCTTGGGTTACCATACCGCCCTTGCGCAACGCCCATCACCCAAGCCAAGCCCTCGCTTGCTCGACTCGACACCAACAGGTCATCCATGCGTCTGTTTCATACCTCCGACTGGCACCTGGGCCAAAGCCTGCACGGCCAGGAACGCGATTTCGAACACGCCTGCTTCCTCGAATGGCTGCTCGGCCAGCTGCGCCTGCGTCAGCCGGATGCGCTGCTGATCGCCGGGGACATCTTCGATACGGTCAACCCGCCGGTCAAAGCCCAGGAGCGCCTCTACGATTTCATCGTCCAGGCCCACGAACAGTTGCCCAAGCTGGACATCGTGATGATCGCCGGCAACCACGACTCCGGCTCGCGCATCGAGCTGCCCGCTGCACTCATGCGCCGCCTGCGTACCCATGCCCTGGGCCGCGTGCACTGGCTGGACGAAGGCCAGCTGGACGCCGAGCGCCTGCTGATCCCGCTGACCAATGGCCGTGGCAAGGTCGCCGCCTGGTGCCTGGCCCTGCCCTTCCTGCGCCCGGCCGAGGTGACTGGCCCGCAACTGGGCGACGATTACTTGCAAGGCATCACCCAGGTACACCAGCAACTGATTGCCGCTGCGCAGAAGAAGCGCAAGAAGGACCAGGCGCTGATCGCCATCAGCCACGCGCACATGGCCGGTGGCGCGGTGTCGGAGGACTCCGAACGCAGCCTGATCATCGGTAACGCCGAGGCGCTGCCGGCCAGGCTGTTCGACAAGGCCATCAGCTACGTCGCCCTGGGCCACCTGCACAAGCCGCAGAAGGTCAACCGCGAAGAACGCATTCGCTACAGCGGTTCGCCGATCCCGCTGTCGTTCGCCGAGATCAACTACCCGCACCAGGTGCTGGAAGTGGAGCTGGATGGCAGCGGCCTGGTCAGCGTCGAGCCGCGCCCGGTACCGCGCGCGGTGGCCCTGCAACGGGTTGGCCCGGCACCGCTGGGCGACCTGTTGGTGCAACTGGGCGAGCTGCCAGTGATCGACCTGCTTGAAGACCCCAACCGCCAGCCCTGGCTGGAAGTGCGGGTGATCCTCGACGAGCCGCAACCCGACCTGCGCCAGCAGATCGAAGGCGCCCTGCAAGGCAAGGCCGTGCGCCTGGTGCGCATCAGTGCCGAATACGCCGGCCGCAACAACGCCGAAGACGACGACCTGGCCTTCGTCGAACTGGCCCAGATGACCCCGCAGGACTTGTTCAGCCGCGCCTGGGAGCAGGCCTATGGCAACCCTGTCGACGAACAGGCGCTGGCCGACTTTGCCCTGCTGTTGCAGGACGTGCAGCAGGAAGAGGAACAGCCATGAAGATTCTCGCCATCCGCCTGAAGAACCTGGCATCGCTGGCCGGCCCGATCGACATCGACTTCACCGCCGAGCCGCTGGCCAGCGCCGGCCTGTTCGCCATCACCGGCCCTACCGGCGCCGGCAAGAGTACCCTGCTCGACGCCCTGTGCCTGGCCCTGTTCGGCAGCGTCCCGCGGCTGAACGACATCGGCCGCGAGGCCAAGGTGCCGGACGCCGACGGCGACATCCCCACCTCCGACCCGCGCAACCTGCTGCGCCGGGGTACCGGCAGCGGCTTTGCCGAAGTCGACTTCGTCGGCATCGATGGCCGCCGCTACCGGGCCCGCTGGGAAGCCAACCGCGCCCGCGACAAGGCCAACGGCAAGCTGCAGCTCAGCCGCCAGAGCTTCTACGACCTGGACAGCGAGCAGGTGCTGGCCAGCGGCAAGAACGAATACAAGCAACTGGTCGAAGCCCGCCTGGGCCTGAATTTCGAGCAGTTCACCCGCGCGGTGATGCTGGCCCAGAGCGAGTTCGGCGCCTTCCTCAAGGCCGACGACAAAGAGCGCAGCGAACTGCTGGAAAAGCTCACCAACACGGCCATCTATACCCGCCTGGGCCAACGCGCCTTCAGCAAGGCGCGCGAGGCCGGCGAAGCCCACAACGCCCTCAAGGAGCGTGCCAGCCACCTGCTGCCGATGGCCGCCGAAGCTCGCGCCGAACTCGACCAGCGCCTGGAGCTGGCACAGCAGCAGTTCAAGGCCGACCAGGCCGCCGAGCGCCAGCTGGAACAGCAACGCAACTGGCTGAATGAACAACACCAGTTGCAGGCCCAGCACGCCGCAGCCAGCAGCGCCCTGCAGGCCGCCGAACAGGATTGGCAGCAACTGGCCGAGCAGCGCCTGGACCTGGTCCGCCTGGAGCGCCTGGCGCCGCTGCGTCATCAGTTCCATCGCCAGCAGACGCTGGATGCACAACTGGCGCCGGTGGCGGAAAAAATTGCCGGGCAACAGCATCAGCAAGCTGAGCTGCAGGGCCGGACCGGCGAGCTCGAACAGGCGCTGCAAGCGGCACGCCAGGCACTGGCCGACAGCCAGGCGCAACACGGCGAAAATGCGCCGCGGCTGCGCCAGGCCTTCGCCGCCCAGGACAACCTGGCCCGCCTGGATCAGGAGCTGGCCGCCCAGCGCAGCGCCAGCCAGCAGGCCGACCAGCAGGTTGCCGAAGGCCAGCAACAGGTGCAGCAGCTGCACGAGCACCAGCAGCGCAGCCTGCAACAGTTGGCGCAGATCGACAGCGCCCTCGCCGACAGCCAGCACCTGGCGGGCCTGGCCGATGCCTGGCACGCCTACCTGCCGCAACTGAAGCAGGTGATGCTGATCGGTGGCCGCCTGGCCAAGGGCCGCGAGGAACTGCCCGGCCTGCAGGCCCAGGCCAGCCAGGCCACTGCGCAACTGCAGGCCGAGCGCGAAGCCTTCGACCTGCTGTTCCGCGAAGCCAAGGCCGAGCCACAGGCGCTGGCGGAGCAGATCGACCTGCTGGGCGGCATGCTGCAGGACAACCGCAAGCAGCAGCGCGCCGTGGAAGAGCTGTCACGCCTGCATGGCCGTGAACTGGAACTGCACGAACAACTGGCGGTGCTGCGCGAGCGGCAACAGCAGGCCATGCAGCAGCGCCAGCAACTGATCAGCGAGGGCACCGCCGCCAAGGCCGAGCTGCAAGCTGCCGAGCAGGCGCTCAACCTCACCCGGCAGTTGCTGGAGCGCCAGCGCCTGGCGCGCAACACCAGCGTCGAAGCGCTGCGCGAGCAGCTGCGCGACGGCGAACCCTGCCCGGTGTGCGGCAGCGTCGAGCATCCGTTCCATCAACCGGAAGCGTTGCTGCAGAGCCTGGGCCGGCATGACCAGGCCGAAGAAGACGCCGCGCAGCAGCAGGTCGATACCTTCAACAGCAAGCTGGTGGAATTGCGCACCCAGCTGGGCGTGGTCAACGCCCAGCTCAAGGACTACCAGCAGCAACAGCAGCACCTGGGCGAGCAGCTGCAAGCCCAGGTGGCCCAGGTGCAGGCGCACAGCCTCTGGCCGGCCCTGGCGCCGCAGGACGACAAGGCCCGCAGCACCTGGCTGGACGGGCAGCTGCGGCGTCTGGAGCAGGAAATCAGCCACGACGAGCAACGCCAGAGCGCGCTGCTCGCGCTGCAGAAGGATGCCGCCCGCCTCAACCAGCAGCTGCAGGCCGCCCACCAGGCGCAACAGCAAGCCCAGCGCCACCTCGAGCACCAGCACCAGGCCCTGGCCAGCGACGAGCAGCAGTTGCAGCAAAGCCTGAACGACCTGGCCGGCGTGTTGCCGGAAACAGTGCTCAAGGCGCTCAGCGACGACCCGGCCAACGCCTTCCTGGCCCTGGACCAGCAGATCGCCCTGCGCCTGCAGCTACTCGAGCAACGCAAGGACGAGCAGCAGGAACAGCAAGCCCGCCAGGCCCAGCTGGACAAGCTGCACGACCAGCACCAGGCGCGCGTGCAAACCCAGCAGCAGCTGCAGCAACAGCTTGCCGCCCTCGACGCACAGCGCCAGCACGCCCAGGCCTCGCTCGGCGAACTGCTGGGCGAACACGCCAGCGCCGAAGCCTGGCAACAGCACATGGACACCGCCCTGGAACAGGCCCGTGCGCTTGAGGCGGACACTGCCCAACGCCTGCAGGAGCTGCGCAACCAGGGCGTGCAACTGGCCAGTGAACTGAATGCCAACTGCCGCCAGCAACAGGCACTGGAGGCCGAGCGCCAGCAGTTGCAAGCGCAGATCGCTGAGTGGCGCAGCGCACATCCGGAACTGGACGATGCCGGCCTGGATCGCCTGCTGGCCATGGATGACAGCCAGGTGAACGAGCTGCGCCAGCGCCTGCAAGGCGCCGAAAAAGCCATCGAACAAGGCCGCGTGCTGCTGCAGGAACGTGAGCAGCGCCTGCAGCAGCATGCCGCGCAGATGGCCGTCGATACCTCGGCCGAAGCCTTGGAACAGGCCTTGGCCGACTTGCGTGAACGCCTGGCCGGGCATGAGCAGCAGTGTGCCGAACTGCGCGCCCAGCAGGCCGACGACCAGCGCCGGCAACAGGCGCACCAGGCGCTGGCGGCAGAGATCGAGCAGGCCCACCAGCAATGGCAGCGCTGGGCCCGCCTGAACGCCCTGATCGGCTCGGCCTCGGGCGACGTGTTCCGCAAGATCGCCCAGGGCTACAACCTAGACCTGTTGCTGCACCACGCCAACACCCAGCTGCGCCAGCTGGCCCGCCGCTACCGCCTCAAGCGCGGCGGCAGTGCCCTTGGCCTGCTGGTGCTGGATACCGAAATGGGCGACGAGCTGCGTTCGGTGCACTCGCTGTCGGGCGGGGAAACCTTCCTGGTGTCGCTGGCCCTGGCCCTGGGCCTGGCCTCGATGGCCTCCAGCACCTTGCGCATCGAATCGCTGTTCATCGATGAGGGCTTCGGCAGCCTCGACCCGGAATCCTTGCAACTGGCCATGGATGCCCTCGACGGCCTGCAGGCCCAGGGCCGCAAGGTGGCGGTGATTTCCCACGTGCAGGAAATGCACGAACGCATCCCGGTGCAGATCCAGGTGCGCCGGCAGGGCAACGGCCTTAGCGATGTGGAGGTGTGCGGGTGATTCTCTACTCGTTCCGCCGTTGCCCCTGGGCCATGCGTGCGCGCCTGGCCCTGCGCTATGCCGGCTGCGAGGTGGAGATCCGCGAAGTGGCGATGAAGAACAAGCCGGCAGAACTGCTCGCGTTGTCGCCCAAGGGCACGGTGCCGGTGCTGGATACCGGTACCGAGGTGCTGGAAGAGAGCCTGGACATCATGCGCTGGGCGCTGGCACGCAACGACCCGCAGGATTGGCGGCTGCAAGCCGACGCTACTGCGGCGCAGCAGGCTGAAGCACTGATTGCGCGCAACGACAGCACGTTCAAGGCGCAGGTGAACCTGTACAAGTACGCCGAGCGCTACCCGGCGCACTCCCGCGCACATTACCGGCAACAGGCCGAAACCTGGCTGGCCGAGCTTGAAAGCTTGCTCGCCGGCCGGCCTTACCTGCTGGCCGACCATCCGAGCATTGCCGATGCCGCACTGCTGCCCCTGATGCGCCAGTTTGCCGGGGTCGAACCGCAGTGGTTCGCCGAGGCGGCTTATCCGCGGGTGCGGAGCTGGCTGCAGGGCTGGTTGGCTTCGGCACTGTTCAAGGCAGTCATGGCCAAATAGGTTCATACGGTCCGTTGTAGGAGCGAGGCGGATTCACGCGTGTTGCTTGCCGCTCAGGGCCGCATGGAAGTGGGCACTCTGGCGCAGGTACTGCTCGGTGTAGCTGTGGGTCGCGGACGCTTTGCCGCTGCTGTCGGCGTGGGCATGCGTCGGCAGGACGACCGAAGCGGAAATGGCGGATGCAGCAATGACCGGGAAGAGATTGAAGTTCATCTGGGTTGACCTCGACGGCGGTGGTTTGACGGTGGCCCATCCGGGCCTTGGGTCAAACTTACGCCGCCGAGGGCGCCGGCAGAAATTCATTGCGGCAGTATCGGTTATCACGGCAATCGATATCACTCGATGAATTTCAAGTCCGACGGGGCGTCCTGCTTCAGCGTCTGCACCGTTTCCCCCAGCTTGCCGCTGCGTGGGTCGCGGCGTATCACCACGATCTGGTTGCTCTTCTGGTTGGCCACCAACAGGAAGTTGTCACTCGGGTCGAGGGCGAATTCCCGGGGATGATCACCCTCCACCGAGCGGCGTTGCAACAGCGTCAGCTGGCCGTCCTGCTTGCCCACGCTGAAGGCGACGATCTCGTTGCTCGTGCCACGGTTGCTCACATACAGGAAGCGCCCGTCCGCCGACAAGTGCAAGCCACCGGCCGCTTTCGCCGCCGCCTCCTGGCGCTCGGCCAGGGGCAGGCGCTGGCGTTCGACCAGGTTGCCGTCCTGCACGTCGAACATGACCACCTCGGCACTTATTTCCAAGGTCAGGTAGGCATGCCGGCCCTTGGCATCGAACAACAGGTGGCGCGGCCCGCTACCCGGTGGCAGATCCACCGACGCCGGGATCGCCGGTGTCAACGGGTGGTCGGCGCTGGCGCCGTCGTAGCGGTAGATGAACACCTTGTCGGCGCCCAGGTCGCTGGCGTACAGGTGCCGACCGTCGGGTGACAGCACCAGCGAATGCACGTGGGCACTGGCCTGGCGCTCGGGGTTGACCCCGCTGGCCTGGTGTCGGGCATGTTGCACCACCGGCTTGAGCTTGCCGTCCCTGGCCACCGGGATCACCACCAGGCTGCTGCCGGGGTCGGGCTTGACCGCATAGTTGGCCACGAACAGGTAACGCTGGTCGCGGCTGAGGCTGGCATGGGTCGGTTCGTCACCCTGGCTGGCCACCTGGTTGAGCGGCTTGATCTCGCCCTTGGCGCTGACGCTGAAACTGCTGACCTGGCCGCCAGGGGTTTCATTGACCGCAAACAGCTGGCGCTGGTCGGCCGAAAGTACCAGCCACGAGGGGCTGACGCTTTTCACCACCTGCAGCGGCGTGGGGTCTATGTGGCCGGCCTTGCTGTCAAAGCGATAACGGTAGATGCCCTGGCTGGCACCGTCGGTGTAACTGCCCACCAGCAAGGTGGCGGCAGGGGCATTGAGGCTCAGGCTCATCAGGCTAGTGGCCAGCAGGCTCGTCCAGATCCGCTTCATTGTCATTATCATCCGGGGCGCGAAAGGCACTCATACAGACTAGTCGATGCGCGCCGTCGGCATCGTCGAGTTGCCATTCGTCAGCGATGGCGACGGCAGCGGCGACTTGTTCGGCAGAGAAGGACCAGCGGCGCAACTGGCGGCCGTCCATGCATTCGACGGTGAGGCCGGACTCGTCGATGGTGAAATCGAAGGCGTGCAGGCCGTCGATCAGGAGCATGTCGCAGGACTGCAGGGCGGTGGCGAGGGGGGACATGGGGTTACCTGTGAGGGATGTGCCGGCATTATACCCCCCGGGCTGCGTTGCAGCCCATCGCGACACCAGGCCGCTCCTACACGGGTCGCGCCGATTGGCACGTCGTTCCCAGGGAGGAGCGGCCCCGCTGTTCAATGGGCGAAGATCGAGCCGCCCTCCTTGCCCACCATCTTCTCCGGCTTGATCAGGAACCTGGCCAGGGCCGGCAGCAGCCACAGCGCACCAAACATGTTCCACAGCAACATGAAGGTCAGCATCAGGCCCATGTCGGCCTGGAACTTGATCGCCGAGAAGATCCAGGTGCACACGCCAATCGCCAGGCACAAGCCGGTGAACAGCACCGCCTTGCCGGTCGAACGCAGGGTCTGGTAGTAGGCTTCCTGCAACGGCAGCCCCGCGCGCAGGAAACTCTCCAGGCGGCTGTAGATGTAGATGCCGTAGTCCACGCCGATGCCCACGCCCAGCGCCACCACCGGCAGGGTCGCCACCTTGACGCCGATGCCCAGGTAGGCCATCAGCGCGTTGCCCAGCACCGAGGTCAGCACCAGTGGCAGGACGATGCACAGGGTGGCGGCGAACGAGCGGAAGGTGATCAGGCACATCACCGCCACGCAGATGTACACCATGATCAGGATGGTCAGCTCGGCCGACTTGATCACTTCATTGGTTGCCGCCTCGATGCCGGCGTTGCCCGCCGCCAGCAGGAACTGCAGGCCTTCCTTGTTGTGGCTGTCGGCAAACGCCTTGGCCACGGCAGTGACCCGTTCCAAGGTCTCGGCCTTGTGGTCGTTGAGAAACACCAGCACCGGTGCCAGCGAGCAGTCACCGTTGTACAGGCCATCGGCGCGGGCAATGGAATTGTTGAGGATGTCGGGGTTGCGCGACAAGGTCTCCCACTTCAGGCTGCCCTCGTTCATGCCCTTGATCACCTGCTTGGACACGGTCACCAGGGAAATCGCCGATTGCACCCCCGGGGTGTTCTGCATGGTCCACATCAGCTCGTCGATCGGCGCCATGGTCGAGTGGATCGAACAGTGTTCCGGTGGGGTCTTGACCATGATCACCAGCACATCGGAACTGGTCGAGTAGTTGCTGATGATGAAGTTGTTGTCCTGGTTGTAGCGCGAGTCGGGGCGCAGCTCCGGCGCGCCCTGGTCGAGGTCGCCGATCTTCAGGTTCTGGCTGTACCACAGGCCACCGGCAAAGGCGACCAGCGCCAGCACCACGGACACCGGTGCTACCCGGGCGCTGGCGAAGTTCGACAGCAGGCGCCAGAACGGATGCTCGCGGGTGGCGTCCTGCTTGCTGCGCGCGACGGCCTTGTTGCTGATGCCGACGTAGGAGATGGCCACCGGCAGCAGGATCAGGTTGGTGAACACGATCACCGCCACGCCGATGGAGGCGCCGATGGCCAGTTCACGAATCACCCCGATGTCGATGATCAGCAGGGTGATGAAGCCCACGGCATCGGCGAGGATGGCGATCATCCCCGGCAGGAACAGCTGGCGGAAGGTGCGCCGGGCTGCAGTGAGCGCGTTGTCGGCGTCGCTGGACTGCAGGGCGATGCCGTTGATCTTCTGCACCCCGTGGGAAATACCGATGGCGAAGATCAGGAACGGCACCAGCATCGAGTAGGGGTCCAGGCCGAAACCCACCGCATGCATCAGCCCCAGCTGCCAGACCACCGCCACCAGGGTGGTGATGAGCACGGCGATGGTGCTGCGGATGCACCAGGTGAACCAGTACAGCAACACCCAGGTGATGGCCAGGGCGATGCCGAAGAACATCGCCACCATCACCAGGCCATCGATCAGGTCGCCGACCTTCTTGGCGAAACCGATGATGTGCACCTTGACGTTGGGGTTCTGCGCCTGGAACTTGTCGCGGATCTTCTCTTCCAGCTGGTGCGAGAACTGCTGGTAGTCCAGCTTCACCTGCCTGCCCGGGTCCTGCGGGTCGGGGTAGCTCTCCAGCAGCGGCACGTCGACGATGCTGGACTTGAAGTTGTTCGCCACCAGGCGCCCCACCTGGCCCGACTTGAGCACGTTGTCGCGCAGGGTGTCGAGGCTGTCCTGGGAGCCGTTGTAGGTGTTGGGTATGACTTCGCCGCCGGAGAAGCCTTCTTCGGTCACCTCGCTCCAGCGCACGCTGGGGCTCCACAGCGACTTCAGCCCGGCCCGGTCGACACCGGGGATGTAGAACACTTCGTCATGGACCTGGCGCAGGGTCTCCATGTAGTCCTTGTCGAAGATGTCGCCGTTGACCGCCTCCACCGAGATGCGCACGGTGTTGCCGAGGTTGGCCAGGTCGTTGCGGTGCGCCATCATCTGCTCGATGAACGGGTGCTGCAGCGGGATCATCTTCTCGAAACTGGTAGACGGGCGAATCTGCGTGGCCTGCCAGAACAGGAAAATGCTCACCAGCAGGCACAAGGCGATGACCACCGGGCGGTTGTTGAAGATCAGGCGCTCCAGCAACGTGGCCTTGTCCTGGTGATGCGGGTGCATGGTGATGCTCTCCCTGCTGGTCATGGCTGCACCTCCTGGTCGGCACCCTGGGCAGTGGCCAGGTGCACGCCACCCTGCCCGACCAGCAACAGGCCGCCGTTGGCCAGGCCACTGACGCCGGCCAGGGCAATGCGGTCGGCGCGGTTGTAGACACTGAAGGTGTGGCCATCGTCGTTGCTGCGCAGCACGCTGCCGCCGTTGCCGACCAGTACCAGGCTGCCATCGTCGACAAGCGTGGCGCCTGCCAGGCCGAACTCGAGGTTGCCGCGTGCGGCCTTGAGCTCGATCGGCTGCCAGCTGTCGCCGAAATCGCTGGAGCGGAACAGGTTGCCGCGCAGGCCGTAGGCCAGCAGCGTATGGGGCTGGGCGGTGCCGATCACGCCGAACAGCGAGCCTGCATAGGGGCCCTGGGCCTTGCTCCAGGTCTGGCCGTGGTCGGCCGAGCGGAACATGCTGCCCTGCTCGCCGACGATGAACAGCCCGGCATCACGGACCTCGGCGATACCGTTCAGGTGCAACTGGTCGGGGTTGTCCAGGCGCTCGGCCACGTCCTGCCAATGCTGGCCGCCGTCGGTGGTTTCCAGCAAGGCGCCGTAGGCGCCTACGGCAAAGCCATGCTGGGCGTCGAGGAAGGCCACATCGAGCAACGGTGCTTCACGGGAAAGGTCTTCGAACTGCTTGCTCCAGGTGGCCCCGCCATCGTTGCTGGTGAGCACCTGTGCATCATGGCCGACCGCCCAGCCGCGCTTGTCGTCGAGGAAGAACACCGCCGTCAGCAGTTGCCGGGTGGGTACCCGGGCCTGGGTCCAGGTACGGCCCTGGTCGTCGGAAAACAGGATGTGGCCGCGATCGCCCACCACCACCAGGCGTTTACCGGCCTGGGCGGCATCGATCAGCAGGCTCTGGCTGGCCTTGGCCGACTCGGTGGAATATTCCTCGGCCGCTGCGGCCTGGGCAGCCTCGGCCCAAACCCCCAGTGCCAGTGCCAGCATCGCGCTGGTTGCCAATGGCCAGGCACCACGCCTGTTCTGCTGCCCCATGACTGCCCCCTGTTGTGTTCTTGTTGGTGGGTCAATGCATTGCAGGTACTGCGAAAAGCCTGAGCTAGAGGCCTGCAATAACTTGACCGGATCGTAGCGGGGATGTTTGCGGGAAGACAACGGGCGGGGTGTTATGTTTTGTTATCGGCGTGTAGCCAGGGGCCGCTGTGCGGCCCATCGCGACACAAGGCCGCTCCTACAGCGACCGCGAACGCCGGAAGAACGCGGCCCCTGTAAGGGTGTAGCCGGGGGCCATCGCGACACAAGGCCGCCCCGACAGGGACCGCGAATGCCGGATTGACGCGGGTCCCTGTAGGAGCGGCCTTGTGTCGCGATGGGCTGCATAGCAGCCCCTTTGGCCCTCAAGCCAGGCTCTTGCTCACCACTTCATACACATCACTGGACAGCTCACCAGAAGCCAGAATCCGCTCCAGCTCGCCTTTCATCAGCGCCTGGCGCGCAGCGTCATACTTGCGCCAGCGCGTCAGCGGCGCCAGTTGCCGCGAGGCGATCTGCGGGTTCAGCGCATTCAGCTCGATCACCAGGTCGGCCAGGAAGCGATACCCCGAGCCATCCGCGGCATGGAAGTTGACCAGGTTCTGCCCGGCAAAGGCGCCGATCAGCGCACGCACCTTGTTCGGGTTCTTCAGGGTGAACGCCGGGTGCTGCATCAGCGCCTTGACCCGCGCCAGCCCGCCCGGCAGGGTGCTGGCCGCCTGCACGCTGAACCACTGGTCCATGACCAGCGGGTTGTCCTTGAAGTGCTCGGCGAAGGCCTCCAGGGCCTTGGCCCGTTCTGCCTCGAACGGCGAGTTGACCAGTACCGCGAGCGCAGTCAGGCGCTCGGTCATGTTGTCGCACTGCTCGAACTGCTCCAGGGTCGCCGCCAGCACCTGCGGCTGGCCGCTGAGCATCAGGTACGACAGGGCGATGTTCTGCAGGCTGCGGCGGGCAAAATGCTCGGCCGAGGCCACGTAGGCGGTGTTGCGCGATACCTCGCGGTTGGCCTGGTAGCGCGCCCACAGGGCGTCGAACAGCTGCTCGGCGATCTGCCGACGGGCGAACTCGCGGGCAGCGTGAATGGCATCCACATCGGCGACCTGGCTGATCTCGGTGAGGTAGGCCTCACCCGGCAGCGAGAGCATCTCGGCGACCATCGCCGGGTCCAGGGCCTGGTTGCCGAGCACGGTACCCAGTGCAGTGATCAGGCGCTGGTCGAGTTGCAGCGCTTCGCCACGCTGATGCTGACCGATCAGCTCCTGCAGCACCTGCACCGACAGCTGCTGCCCGGCTTCCCAGCGGTTGAAGCCATCGCTGTCGTGCTGCATCAGGAACATCAGCTGGTCGCGGTCGTAGGGGAAGCTGAGCTTGACCGGTGCGCTGAAGCCGCGCAGCAGCGACGGCAGCGGCTTGGCCTGGATGCCCTGGAAGGTGAAGGTCTGCTCGGCTTCGGTCACCGCCAGCACGCGGCTGCTGCCTTGCGCGGCCGCTTCACCCGCCAGTTGCAACGGCAAGTCGTTGCCGGCGGCGTCCAGCAGGCCCAGTTCCACCGGGATCACGAACGGCAGCTTCTCGGCCTTGTCCGGGGTCGGCGGGCAGCTTTGGCGGAAGCTCAGGCTGTAGGTCTGCGCGGCAGCATCATAAGCCTCGCTGACGTCCAGGCGCGGGGTGCCGGCCTGGTTGTACCAGCGCTTGAACTGGGTCAGATCGAAGCCATTGGCGTCTTCCATGGCCTTGATGAAGTCGTCGGTGGTCACCGCCTGGCCATCGTGGCGCGCGAAATACAGGTCGCTGCCCTTGCGGAAGCCCTCGGCGCCCAGCAGGGTACGCACCATGCGCACCACTTCGGCGCCCTTCTCGTACACGGTCAGGGTGTAGAAGTTGGAAATTTCGATGAAGCTGTCCGGGCGCACCGGGTGCGCCATCGGCCCGGCGTCTTCGGCGAACTGGTGGGTACGCAGGTAGGCGACATCCTCGATGCGCTTGACCGTGCGCGAGTTCATGTCGGCACTGAACTCGGCATCGCGGAACACCGTGAAGCCTTCCTTGAGCGACAGCTGGAACCAGTCACGGCAGGTGACGCGGTTGCCTGACCAGTTGTGGAAGTACTCGTGGGCCACCACGCCTTCGACGCGCTGGTGGGCGGCATCGGTAGCGGTTTCGGCACGCGCCAGCACGCAGCTGGAGTTGAAGATGTTGAGGCCCTTGTTTTCCATGGCGCCCATGTTGAAGTCGTTGACCGCGACGATCATGAAGATGTCCAGGTCGTACTCGCGGCCGTAGACTTCCTCGTCCCAGCGCATCGACTTCTTCAGGCTGACCATGGCGTGCTCGCACTTGTCGATGTTCTCGGGCTCGACATAGATGCGCAGGGTCACGTCGCGGCCGGACTGGCGGGTGAAGCTGTCCTCGACGCACCACAGGTCACCGGCCACCAGGGCGAACAGGTAGGCCGGCTTCATGAACGGGTCTTCCCAGGTTGCCCAGTGGCGGCCGTCCTCCGCCGGACCGCTGCCGGTCGGGTTGCCGTTGGACAGCAATACCGGGTAGCGGTGCTGCTCGGCGATCACCGTGGTGGTGAAGGTGCTCATCACATCCGGGCGGTCGAGGTAGTAGGTGATCTTGCGGAAGCCCTCGGCCTCGCACTGGGTGCAGAACATCTTGCCCGACTTGTACAGGCCTTCCAGTGCGGTATTGCTTTCGGGGTGGATCTTCACGCTGGTGTCGAGGGTGAAGCGCTCGGCCCCGGGCTGTACGGTCAGGCTGTCGGCATCGAGCCGGTAGGCCTCGGGCCCGAGTTCCTGGTCGTCCAGCGAAACGCGCAGCAGTTCCAGCTGCTGGCCGTCGAGTACCAGTGGCGGCAGGCCGGTACCGCGTGCCGGGTTGCGGCGCATGACCAGTTGCGCGTGGACCAGGGTGTGGTCCTCGAACAGCTCGAAGGTCAGGTGCGTCTCGTCGATCAGGTACTCGGGCGCCTGGTAATCCTTGAGGTAGATCACTTGCGGTTGTTCGGTACGCATGTGCAGGTCCTTTTTACTGGAGCACGGCCAACTGGTAGGCCGTGTACTTGCGAATGTTGATCACACCCGTGTCGAAGATCAGGTACTGGCCCTTGATACCCAGCAGCGTGCCTTCGGCCACCGGGTCCTTGTCGAGGTTGAAGCTGACGATTTTCTTCGGGTAGGCCTCGACCGGGTATGTCATATGTACCACTTCGGCGTCAGTCAGCGGCTGGATCGCCTGCAGGCCGAAGCGGCCCTGCAGTGCTCGCAGGCCATCGGCGCAGGCAGCGAACACCTGCTCGCGAATGGCGACCAAGTCAAGTACCTCGGCGTCCCCCTTGAGCAGGGTGCGCCAGTTGGTACGGTCGGGTACCTGGCTGCGCAGCAGGTCTTCGACCAGGCCGGACTGCTGGCGGGTGGCCACGCGCAGGATCGGCAGGGCCTGGCTCGCGCCCTGGTCGAGCCAGCGGGTCGGCAACTGGGTGGCGCGGGTGATGCCGACCTTGATCCCCGACGAGTTGGCCAGGTACACCACATGGTCGGTCATGCAGAACTGTTCGCCCCACGACGGTTCGCGGCAGGTGCCGGCGTCGTAGTGGCACTTTTCCGGGGCCATGATGCACACGTCGCACTGGGCCAGCCGGGTCATGCACGGGTAGCAGTAGCCCTGGCTGAAGCTGGTCTTGGTGCGCTTGCCGCAATGGCTGCAGTGAATGGCGCCGAGGTATTCCAGGCGCAGGCGCTGGCCGATCAGCGGGTTGACCGGCACCTGGGTGTCACCCAGGCGGAAGCTGTATTGCACCACCGGCGCCTGCAGGCTGACCGCCATCTTGCTCAACGAGCCACGTGCGAGTTCGATCAATGTAGCGAGTCCGACTTGAACAGGATGTTGGCAATCGGTGCCGACTTGGATGCGCATTCCTGCGGGCCCATGTAACCGGTGCGCTGGTCTTCGGGCAGGTTCTTCATCTCCCAGGCGATTACCGCCTGCAGCGACAGCTCCTTCTGCTCGGCGGTGAGCTTGCGGCCATCGGACCATTTGCCGATCTCCACCGCCAGTTTCAGGCTCTGGTAGATCTCGGGTGTGATGTTTTCGATCATTTGCGCGAAAGTGGACATAGTGTCTCCTGATTCAAGCCGACAGTTTACGCCTGGCCAGCGCCCCACCCAAGAGTCCGGTCAGGCATCCGATGAGCAGCCCGCCGACATGCGCGGCGTTGGCGATCTGGCCCAGGCCCAGGGTACCGACCACGCCGGTCAGGCACACCACCAGCCAGATCAGCATCATGGCCAGCACACCCTTGGGCAGGGCGAAGTAACGATTGGGCGCCAGCCACTGGTACAGCCAGATGTGCCCGAGCAGGCCGTACAGCACACCGGACAACCCGCCGAACAGGCTCGGCCCGCTGGTGTAGTGCTGGGCCAGGTTGGACACCAGGCTGAACAGCACGGTCAGGCCCAGCAGCGCCCAGGAGCCCTGGCGCAGTTCGATGCGTTTGCCCAGTTCCCAGTACCACAGGCTGTTCATCGCCAGGTGCAGCACGCCGAAGTGCAGCAGCATCGGCGAGACCAGGCGCCACCACTGGCCTTGTTCCAGGCCTTGCGCCAGCGGGCTGAAGTACAGGTAGTCGCCCTGCACGCGGAAGTCGAGGAAGGTGAACCAGCTGATGGTGGTGAAGTTGTCGCCCAGCCCGGTGAGGCCAGCGACGATGAAGCACAGCAGCAGGGTAACGGTGGTGACCTTGCAGGCGCGGGCCTGTTCTGCCAGGGACGGCTGGCCAGCGCCAGGCGCGGGCATGCCCGCCGCCACCGGTTCATCGCTCACCTGGATATCGGCGTTGCCGTCGGGGTAGCGCTGGTAGAGTTCGCGCACGTCTGCGGCCAGGTTGTCAGGTGCCCACAGCACCTGCACCTCGCCCTCCTCGCTGACCCGGTGCGGCACCTGCAGGCGCTGCAGTAGCTGGACGAAGCCGCTGAGGTCGACCGACAGCGGCAGGCGCATCACTTCGATAATGTTCATTGGCTGGCCTGTGGGCGGTCGACGTCGACCCAGACGAACTTGTGCGGGTCGATGCGGGTTTCATCATCCAGCCGGTAGGCGGCCAGCTTGCCATAGAGCACCGCGCTGTAGTCCAGGCAGGCCAGGTTGGCACGGATCGGCGCCGGGCGGCCGCTGCGCCAGTAATGGCCGACGAACAGCATGGGCTCGTCTTCGGCATAGCGCAGCAAGGCGTTCTTCTGGCTGTGGCTGAGTGGGGTGTTGGCCACTTCTGCCGGCAGGGCGTCGGGCTGGAACACGATGTCGCCGTAGGTTTGCGGGTCTTCTTCCCAGAACTTGGTGCGGAAGAACGCCCGGGTCAGGCCGTCGCCGCCGGTCAGGGTCAGCCCGTCCGGCAGGCGCATGTCGGTACCGCGCAATAGCCGGTTGCACACGTTGGCCGCAAAGCTGCCATTCACCGCCGAAGCCTGGATGAAGTGCTGGTCGATGCAGCCGTCGGGGTATTGCTGGCGCAGCGGCTCGATCAGGCGTGGGTCCCAGCAGGCGTGCACCAGGCGGAAACGCCCGGCGTCGACGAACAGCGGCAGCTCGTAGAACCAGTTGACGAAGTCGTGCCAGTCCGCCGGGTGCTGGGCGAACTGGGTCAGGGTTTCGTCGATCAGCCGGGCATGCCGTGGCGTATGCTCGCGCACGTAGGCCTTGCCGCTGCCAGGCAGCGCCGGGGTCACCCAGCCCAGGGCATTGTATTCATGGTTGCCCATGATGCAGAACGCCTGGCCGGCCTCGACCATGTCATGGACGATATGCAGCGCCTCGCGAATGCGTGGCCCGCGGTCGACGATGTCGCCCAGGAACAACGCCTGGCGCCATGGATGGCGCCAGACGCCGGCCTGGCGTTTGTAACCGAGGGCGTCGAGCAGGCGTTCGAGGGTCAGCGCACAGCCATGCACATCGCCGATGATGTCGAAACTTCGCGCCGGATCGAGCATCAGTCGTCCCTGCCCCCCAGACGGCTGCCCCAGCCGAGCTTGGTGCGGCAGACCTCGTAGTAGTTGTGGTCCAGCGGGTGGATCAGGCGCAGTTTCTGCGGCTTCTTGCTCACCGTGATGGTGTCGCCGGGGGCGCAGGTGAAATGGTTCTGGCCGTCACAGGACACCTGCGGGTAGATCTGCAGGTCCTTGGATACCACGATCTTCAGCTCGCTGTTGCCATCGACCACGATCGGCCGGCCAGACAGGGTGTGCGGGTACATCGGCACGATGACGATGGCATCGAGCTTGGGGTGCATGATCGGCCCGCCAGCCGACAGCGCGTAGGCGGTGGAGCCGGTGGGCGTGGCGACGATCAGGCCGTCGGCCTTCTGGCTGCAGACGAACTGGCCATCGATGTAGATCTCGAACTCGATCATGCGCGTGGACTTGCCCGGGTGCAGCACCACGTCGTTCAGCGCATCGCCCTGGCCGATGGCTTCGTTGTGCCGGCGTACCTCGGCCTGCAGCAGGAAGCGGTTTTCCACCAGGTAGTGGCCGTCGAGCACTTCGGCGACTTTCTCTTCCAGTTCATCCGGGCGGATGTCGGTGAGGAAGCCGAGGTTGCCACGGTTGATGCCGAGTACCGGAATGTTGTGCCGGGCCAGGGCGCGGGCGGCACCGAGCAGGCTGCCATCGCCGCCGACCACGATGACCAGGTCGCAGACCTCGCCCAGCAGTTTGCGGGTGGAGGTCTGCAGGCCGTGGCCGGGCAACACTTCGGCGATGGTATCTTCGAGGATCACGTGCAGGTGGCGCTCGAGGAGGAATTTTTTCAGTCGGCGAATGGTGTCGAGCACCTGCGAGCTACCAAGGCGGCCGATGATACCGATATTGCGAAATTGCTCCATGGGGCTCCTGCGAGGCTCTGCGGCGGGTGACAATGCGCCGATTATGGGCGAAACCACCGGGCAGCGGCAAACCGGCTATGCTCGCAGGATGACGCCATTCGCCCTGCTCCACGACCTGCCCCGCCAGCTACGCCGCCCCGCCGTGCGTGACCTGGCCTGGGCGCTGTTGTCGCCGCCGTTGCTCAGCGCCCCGCCGTGCCCCCAGCGCCACCCGCTGGCCGGCAGCCTGTGGGCAGACCGGCCGCAAGGCCTGGAACGCTGGTTGCGGGCCCTGGATGATGATGACCGGCCACTGCGCGAGTGGCTCGCGCAACTGGGCAGCCGGCGCCTGGGCCATTATTACGAACGCCTGTGGCAATTCGCCCTGGGCCAGGCGCCGGGCATCGAAGTGCTGGCGGCGAACCTGGCGATTCGCGACGGCGGGCGCACCTTGGGCGAGCTGGATGTGCTGTTGCGCGACCGCGACGGCGTGCACCACCTGGAACTGGCGATCAAGCTGTACCTGGGGCCAGAGCACGCCGGGCAGGACCCTGCCACCTGGCTGGGGCCGGGGTGCCATGACCGGCTGGGCAGCAAGCTGGCGCACCTGGCGAGGCACCAGCTGCCCATGTCGCACAGTGCGCACAGTCGCGAAGTGCTGGCGCAGCTGGGGGTTGGCCAGGTGCAGGCGCATGTGTGGCTGGGGGGTTATCTGTTCTACCCGTGGCCAGGCCAGGCCGAGCCCCCGCAGGGCGCCAACCCGCAGCACCTGCGCGGGCGCTGGCTGCGGCGGCGCGACTGGGTACTGGCCGAGGGTGAGCGCTGGCAGCCGCTGCAGCGGCATGCCTGGCTGGCACCGGCGCGGGTCGAAGCGGCGGAGTGCTGGGAGGTGGAGCAGTTTGCAGCATGGTTGCACCTGCTGCAGCGGCAGGCACCGGCGCAATTGCTGGTGCGCCTGGAACGCGAGGCTGACAGCGCCTGGCAGGAAGCGGAGCGGGTGTTTCTGGTGGCTGACAGCTGGCCGCTTGCGCCCGAGGCATGAGGACCGCTGGACCTGCCTCTTCGCGGGTAAACTCGGGCGCCCAGGTGTCGCGACACCTTCAGCAGCAGCAAAGTTCCCACGGGGGGCGGGTTTACCCGCAAAAAGACCGACGCAGGTGACACAATTTTCACAGACCCAGCGCAAAGATTCGCTGCCCGATAACCTTTACAGTTTTACCTGAGCGCCAACAAGAGCGCCTTCCCGACCCTGATGACGAGGACCGATCATGGTTTCAACCACCCCCGCGCCCCATTACGCGCGCCTGTCCATCGCCCTGCACTGGCTGATGCTGGTGCTGCTGGCCGCTGTCTATGCCCTTATCGAGTTCCGCGGCCTGTTCCCCAAGGACAGCGTCGAACGCAACCTGATGAAAGAGCTGCACTTCATGCTCGGGCTCAGCGTGTTCGTGCTGGTCTGGCTGCGCCTGGCCATCCGCCTGAGCAACCCGACGCCACCGATCACGCCAAAGCCGCCGGCCTGGCAGACCGGGCTGGCGCACCTGGTGCACCTGGCGCTGTACCTGCTGATGATCGGCCTGCCGCTGGCCGGCTGGCTGATCCTCAGCGCGGCCGACAAACCGGTGCCGTTCTTCGGCCTGGAGCTGCCACACCTGATCGGCCCCGACCCGGACCAGGCCAAGTTCATCAAGGGCTGGCATGAACGCGTCGGCAGCTGGGGCTACTGGTTGATCGGCATCCATGCCGTGGCCGGCCTGTACCATCACTACGTCAAGCGCGACAACACGCTGTTGCGCATGCTGCCCTACAAGTAACCGCGCCGGCCTTGCAGGCCGCCGGTATGCACCACGAGCAGGCGAGTGCCGGGCGCGAACAGCCCGGCCTCGACCTGTTGCCGCAGGGCCAGCAGCGCCTTGCCGGTATACAGGGCTTCCAGTGGCACGCCGGTGTGCCGCTCGCAGTCGGCGATGAATGCCAGCAGTTCATCATCGAACTTGCCGAAGCCGCCACGGCAGGCGTCGTGCAATTGATAGCCCTGCGTCCCCGCCAGTTCCTTCACCGCCTGCTCCACGCCATGATCGCGGGGTATGGCCAATGCGCCATGCACCATATGCCTGCCCTCCTCGGCCAGCACCAGGCCGGCCAGGGTCGTCCCGGTTCCAGCGGCCAGCCACCAGGCGTCATAGTCGGCCCAGCCGAGTGCGGCGAGTTGGGCGCGGGCCTGCTGCAGGATCAGGGCACAGCCTTGCGCCCCCGCCAGCCCGCCACCACCCTCGGCAATACACTGCCAACCCGGATAGCGCGCCTGCCAGGGTTGCCAGAAACCGGGTTGGTTGCGCGCGCGGTAGCCGCCGTAGCCCAGCCAGTGCAGCTGCATGCCCAACGCCTGCAGGTCACGCACGGTCGGCGTGTCCTGGGCGTGCCCGCGCAGCAGCCCGGCGGTGGCGAAACCGAAGCGTTTGCCGGCGGCGGCCAGGGCGTGCAGGTGGTTGGAATGGTTGCCACCCAGGCTGATCAGCCCGGGAGCGTTGCTGGCCATGGCCTGCTGCAGGTGATGGCGCAGCTTGAACCATTTGTTGCCGCTGATCAGCGGGTCGATCAGGTCCAGGCGCAGGATGGCGGCTTCGACCCTGGCGTTTTCCAGCCAGGGCAGGTTCAGTGGGTGCAGGGGGGCTTGGGCTAGGTCGAGGGGCATGCAGCGAGTTTACCAGTGAACGCGGGGGGGCGCGTTGCGCCCCTTTCACGACACAAGGCCGCTCCTGCAGGAGCCCGCGGCTTTGCAAATCCCTGTAGGAGCGGCCTTGTGTCGCGAAAGGGCCGCAACGCGGCCCCCAGCAAGTTCAGAGCTCGGCCGCCAGTCTCGAACCTTGATTGATCGCCCGCTTGGCATCCAGCTCCGCCGCCACATCCGCACCGCCAATCAGGTGCACTGACTGCCCCGCCGCCACCAGCCCGCCCTGCAGCTCGCGCAACGGCTCCTGGCCGGCACAGATCACCACATTGTCCACCGCCAGCACCTGCGGCTCGCCGTCGGCCACGCGAATGTGCAGGCCGGCATCGTCGATGCCCAGGTACTCGACACTGTTGAGCATCTGCACCTGCTTGTTCTTCAGCCCGGTGCGGTGAATCCAGCCGGTGGTCTTGCCCAGGCCGTCGCCCACCTTGGATTTCTTGCGCTGCAGCAGGTAAACCTGCCGCGCCGGCGCATGCGGCTCGGCCTTGACCCCGGCGACGCCACCGCGTGCTTCCAGCTGGGTATCGATGCCCCACTCCTTCCAGAACGCTTCACGGTCCTGGCTGCTGGCCACACCTTGATGCACCAGGTACTCGGAAACGTCGAAGCCGATACCTCCGGCGCCGATCACCGCGACAGCCTTGCCGACCGGCTTGCGCTCAAGCAGCACATCCAGGTAGCTGAGCACCTTGGCATGCTCGACACCCGGGATGGCCGGCGTGCGCGGGGCAATGCCGGTGGCCAGGATGATCTCGTCGTAGCCGCCGGCGAGCAGGCCCGGCACATCGACCCGGGTGTTCAGGCGCAGGTCCACGCCTGTGCTTTTTACCTTGTTGCGGAAATAGCGCAGGGTTTCATGGAATTCTTCCTTGCCCGGCACCCGCTTGGCCACATTGAATTGCCCGCCGATCTCGCTGGCGGCATCGAACAGGGTCACTGCGTGGCCGCGCTCGGCTGCTACCGTGGCCGCGGCCAGGCCGGCCGGGCCAGCGCCCACCACGGCAATGCGCTTCACCGCGCGCACCGGCAGGTAGTTGAGCTCGGTCTCGTGGCAGGCACGCGGGTTGACCAGGCAGCTGGTCAGCTTGCCGCCGAAGGTATGGTCCAGGCAGGCCTGGTTGCAGCCGATGCAGGTATTGATTTCGTCGCTGCGGCCGGCGGCGGCCTTGTTGACGAAGTCCGGGTCGGCCAGGAACGGCCGGGCCATCGAGACCATGTCGGCATCGCCCGCGGCCAGCACCGCCTCGGCCACTTCCGGGGTGTTGATGCGGTTGGTGGTGATCAGCGGAATGCCGACCACGCCCCGCAGCTTGGCGGTGACCTTGCTGAACGCCGCGCGCGGCACTTTGGTGGCGATGGTCGGGATGCGCGCCTCGTGCCAGCCGATGCCGGTGTTGATCAGGGTTGCGCCGGCCTGCTCGATGGCCTTGGCCAACAGCTCGATCTCGTCCCAGCTGCTGCCGCCCTCGACCAGGTCGAGCATCGACAGGCGGAAGATGATGATGAAGTTCGGCCCCACCGCAGCACGCACCCGGCTGACGATTTCCACGGCCAGGCGCATGCGGTTTTCATAGCTGCCGCCCCAGCGGTCGGTGCGCTGGTTGGTGTGGGCGGCGAGGAACTGGTTGATGAAATAGCCTTCCGAACCCATGATCTCGACGCCATCGTAGCCGGCCCGCTGGGCCAGTTCGGCGCAATTGACGAAATCGGCGATCTGCTTTTCGATCCCTGCTTCGTCCAGCTCCCTGGGCTTGAACGGGTTGATCGGCGCCTGGATCGCGCTGGGTGCCACCTGCCGTGGGCTGTAGGCATAACGCCCGGCATGCAGGATCTGCAGGCAGATCTTGCCGCCGGCGGCGTGTACCGCCTCGGTGACGATGCGGTGCTTGTCGGCCTCCTCCGCGGTGCTGAGCTTGGCCGCGCCGGAATACACCCCGCCTTCATCGTTGGGCGCGATGCCACCCGTGACCATCAGCCCAACGCCGCCCCGGGCGCGTTCGGCAAAGTACGCGGCCATGCGCTCGAAGCCGCCAGGGCGCTCTTCCAGGCCGGTGTGCATCGAGCCCATCAGGGTGCGGTTGCGCAAGGTGGTGAAGCCCAGGTCCAGCGGGGCAAGCAGGTGCGGGTAGCGGTCGGCGGCCATGGAAAGGTCCCCAATTGGCGTGATCACGGGATGCGGGCGCCTCATCAGCCGGTGGGCCCCCGTCGTTTGTCTGCCTGCGACAGTAAACAGCCGTTTGAACCGGCTCAATGATCGAAACTGACAAGTTGATGATCCTGGTGCACAGCTAAGATCTCGGCACAGGCGAACGCATCCGCTACAAGAAAACTCCCACCTCCCCGTCCGCTTCGCCGTCCACCAAAGTCTGGATCTCTGCGAAGACATCTGAAGCCAGGCTGACCGGGACGCCCCAATAATCAAAGATCCCTCCCTCATCTCGATTCTGGCCACAGGTCACAAAAACGCCGGTCCCAAACTTCTGCTTCAGGCGCATTGCCAACCAGCCAACGAAACCGCTGTTGTCGGCGCCTTGTGGAAAATGGAATCGGAAGACACCGAACAGCTCTTGCTCGACATCACAACAGGGGACCAGTTGACTCCATACCTGGTCATCCCGTACGAGCGCCAGCGCATCGCGGCGGGCGGCATCAGGAAACGATGACAACGGAAACTCCAGGAAGGTGTAAGAGCCAGGGAAGAATCGCACATGGGCTTGGGTAATGACGCGCAACAAGCGGCGCTCCGTATCTTCGACCGTTTCATGGGAAATGTTCACCATTTCAGACTCTCCGTGCAAAAGCGCGCAGCGCTTCTATTGATTGACTGCGGAGATGCTAAGCAGGAAGATCTTCAAGATAAATGCTCGAATTAAAATAACATTAACAACTAAAGATTGGGGATATGGACAAGCTAAAAAGCATGGCAGCGTTCGTAGCAGCAGCTGAGTCAGACTCCTTCTCGGCAGCAGCCGCCGTGTTAGGCGTGACGCCGCAGCTGATTGCCAAACAGGTCAGCAATCTTGAATCTCAGCTAGGCCTTAAACTGATCACCCGCACCACTCGCCGACAAAGTCTGACTGCCGTGGGCAGGGACTATTACTTGCGCTGCAAGGCTATCCTGAGCGACGTTGAAGACGCCGATGAACTGGCGCAGTCAGCAAGTTCGACACCGCGCGGAAAAATCCGCATCAGCGCGCCCTATAATTACGGCTCTCATCGACTCATCCCGTTCCTGACCCAGTACCTGACGCGATACCCAGAAACGGAAATCGAGTTGGAGTTGACCGATAGGTTCGTGAATATCGTAGAAGAGGGATTCGAAGTCGTGTTTCGGCTGGGTAACCCCCAACTGGGCCACAGCGCGGCATTGGTTCAACGCGGCTTGAGACCTTTCAGGATGTTTGCTTGCGCTTCTCCCGCTTATCTGGCACGCAAAGGCACCCCGCTTCATCCCGAACAACTGGTGGACCATGATTGCCTGGGCTATCTGTTCTCCGATCGCATGACGGACAAAGTCTGGCGATTTACCAAAAACAGGCAGACGTTCACGATCCCCATCAGGAGTCGACTGAACGTCAATAACACCCTGGCCAAGGTGAACGCCGCATTAGCGGATTTCGGCATCACGCTGTGCGTCGAGGATGTTCTGATGCCTTACGTGCAAAGGGGTGAACTGGTCGTACTCTTCGAGGAATTCGAAGGGCCCACGTATCCCGTCAATCTGATCTACCCCTTGGACCGTCGCCCCTCCGCAAAGCTCAGGCACTTCATAGACGAAGTTGTTGCTGCATTGGGTTCGCTGAAGGCTTGACGGGACAGGGCTGGTTGCGCGCCCAAGAATAACTGCTTGGGGTCGATAGCGGTCAACTCTGCGAGCGGCAGCTTCCGACCCGTAGCGGTCATTCATAGTCTGAAAGACAATGCCTACCTACGTATACCTTAGCGAGGGAGAAACTCGTGGACCTTCATGAACAATTGGCCGAGGTCATGGACGCGACGACCTTCCTGGCTTTCGTCCACGCCCTAGCGGCTGATAAGCGCGCAAACAATGATTGGGAGAATACCAGCGTTGAAGCCTTCCTAGATGCCGCAATAGCTTGGGCCGAAGTCAGTGAATTTGGTATTCGCCAAGGGCTTTCACCTTCCAACCCGTGGGCGCAGTTCGCTACATTTCTTTACTGCGGAAAAATTTACGAGAAACTGAAGAGCAATTCGGCTTCTGTTGTGTGTTTGCAAGTGGCCTAACGCCAGAACGCCTTGAAAGCTCTCAGGTAGGCTTCAAATCTTTGATTAAAGGAGCCAGTATGCGTATCACACAAGATTTACGTGCAAACGAAATCCTCAGGCTTGAGCATCTCTTGGAGGGTTTTAACTATTCGGTCTGGGTCAACACCTATGGGCCCTTTGACCTGGATAGAGCGCTTGAAGAGCAACTCGCTTTTTCCACCGGTAACGAAGTGATCATCGGCGGGCAGTCCTGCGTGACCGCAAGCGAGGCTCGCAGTGAGGTTACCGAGCAACTGCTACACGCCGGGGATGGCGGTTACGGCCCACTGAATCTGGATGCAAAACGCTCCGAAATCCTGAGTCTTCTTGAGGACCTATTCACGCATGTGCGCCTAGACCAGGCCAGCACCCTAACTTCATTTTGGCTAACCAAGGGCCATCCGGCATACCCAGTGTTCTGGGACTTCGCTTTCGATATTCAGCAGGGTGGGAAAAGATGGATTTTGATGGGCAGTAGCAGCGATTAGGCTGGGATAGCTAAGCTTTCTGAAGACTTGGCCAAGCCTGCTGCTATGACCGATATGGGGCGAGTGTGGTCGCTCGCACAGACAGCAACCCGCGTTAGTCCCAGTCCATTTTGATGCTCTCTAGTTTCCTGAACGCATCCAGCACACTCTCGAAACGGGAGCGCTCGAAAGTCAGGCTCGGTATTGAGTCATACCAATCAACGGCAGGGCATTGCAAAGTGATTAAATCCCTCAGCAAACCAAATCGGCGCCACTGGACATGGTGCTCATCGGCGTGCTGCTCAGCAACAATGACGGTACATGTCAGGTCCAAGTCATCAGAGCAAACAAGCAGGGGGACCAAGGTCTCCCAGCCCGGCGCTGTGGAATAGGTCCGATCCCATACCAAATAGGTGTCGTCATCGTCGCTCAAGCCTGAATGCGCTGATACGAGGTGTAACTCAGCTTCCCGATTGTGCTGAGGTAGCCAAACCTCCAAAGGTACTCCGTCAACGGCAAACGTCGGGTAGAAGCCGAGACTGTACTTGGATTTGTGGCTTGTGATGGATAGCAAATTACTCATTCCAGCTCTCGAATCCCTGAAGTCTGTAGAGCTTACTTTTGCCAGGTGCGCATGTCTGCTTTTGGCTGATAGTGGCCTTCCGCGTGAAGGGCTGCTTAGGGTCGATAGCGCCCCCTGGCGACCAATCGCTTTCGACCTGAAGCAGACGCAAAGCCCGATCACAATCCCCTGCCCTAAACGTGCAACAAGAATTGCAACACTGATGAATAGGCCACACCCTGTGCTTGATGGCCAGTTCATTCTTACTGTGCAGTGAAGAAGCCAAGCATCGGCGCCAGCACACTCGGTGTCTGCGCACCGAATACCACCGTACCGTTGATGCGCAAAGACGGAACCACACGTCCCGCCCACGCCGCAGCCATGGCTTCGCTGGCCTGCAGTTCCTCACCGAACGTGTCGCCGTGCATGAATTGCACGACTTCGCCCAGAGATACGTGTTCTCGCTCCAGCAGCTGTTCCAGAACCGCCGGCTCACCAATGTCCTGGCCATGGCAATACAAGGCCTCGAAGGCACTTTGCACAAAGTGATGAGCGGGTTTCCCGCTACGCTGCAGCCACAGTACAGCGGCAAGCGCGGGACGCGTGTCGGGCAGGCGGACGATCTGGCTGAACACCGGTTCAATGCCGAGCTGGCGCATCTGCGCAGCCACCAGGGATTGCTGGATCAGCGCCTGGGTGCCGAAGCGACGCTCGAGAAAGTCGTGGTAGGCCATGCCAGCAGCCGCACGGCTCAATGGCGAGCGGCACGGCTGGAAGGTGACGTTCAGTGGTTGCCCGGCCTGGCTCATCGCGAGCGCAAGGCGGCGCAGCGCTACCCAGCTCCAAGGGTCGAGAAAGTCGAATGCCAGGAGCGGGGGAATGTGCATGGTCCAGGCCCTGAGTAAGGTAGTTCAGCCCAGAGTACGGCGTCAGTTGCACAGGCAGAAGCCACACAGCACGCAATAGAGCGTTGCGCAATGTCGCTAGGCAACACTGACCAACTCTTTCATGAAATGGGCAAAGGCCCTGATACGCGTCGAGGCGCGATTGATCGGCAGGTAGACGATATTGATCGAGGCATTGACTGACATCGGGTTCACTTCGTATTCAGGCAGCAAGCGGGTGAGCCGGCCCTGTTGCACATCCTCGGCAACCAGCCAGTCGGCCAGCAGCGCAATGCCCTGCCCGGCGACCGCTGCCTGCCTGAGAATGTCGGCATTGTTGCTCTGCATCCGGCCCTGCACCGCGACGGGCACCGTCTCGTCAGCCACCTCGAACAGCCAGTCGCGCATTGGCCCGCCGTAATCGAAGCGCATGCAGGAGTGCTGGGTGAGTTCGCTCGGCTGCGTCGGCGCACCGTGCCGCTCCAGGTAGGCCGGGCTGGCCACCAGCCAGCGCTGGAAATGCCCGATGGTGGTGCAGATCACGTCTTCGCTGGAGACGGTCGACCCCAGGCGCACGGTCAGGTCGATACGGTCCTTGTAAAGGTCCACGCGCTCGTCGCTGAGGTTGAGGCTGACCTCCAGCTCCGGATGGCTCGCCAGAAACCGCCCCAGGTGCGGGGAAATCAAGCGTCGGCCGAACTCCACCGGCACGCTGACCCGCAGCTTGCCTTTCGCTTCGCTGCCCCTGTCGGTAACCATGCCATCGGCTGCAGCGAGCGCATCGAGAATGCCCACCGCGTTGTCGAAATAGGCTTGGCCGAGGTCGGTCAGGCGGTTCTGGCGTGTGCTGCGGGTAATGAGCGTGGTGCCCAGCTCCGCCTCCAGTGCCGCCACCTGCCGCGCCACGGACGATGTCGCCACGCCAAGCTTGCGGGCTGCGGCGGAGTAGCCACCGCAACGTACCGTCTCTACGAACATGCTCAAGGCGAGAAACTTGTCCATTGACCGACCCTGTCGAAGATATCCATGAGGGAAGCTGGTGGCATCACCAGTCGAGGTTGCATCAGCCTGCAGCATAGCCACCTGCCCGGCCTCGAGATTGAACAGGCGTGCTATCCAACACGCGCTGCCAGCCTTGCGTAATGAGCAAAGCTGCCTTGCGCGAGCGACCCATACCCGCACCAGCCGTGCTCCTTTAGGCTCGCCCTGAACTGATCGGCATCCGGCAATACCGGGAATTGCTGGTTGCCAATGGCGGAGAACGAGGTGGGTATCGATGTCACGTAGGAAGCGTTGGGCATTGGCAGCTATTGCGCTGGGCGTGGGCGGGCTAGCCGCAGCGTTCGGGTTGATGTGGCGACCGGCAATCGACCCGATCGAGCGGCCCATGGCATTCGAACCCGCACAGATCGCACGCGGTGCCCAGGTCGTCACCGCCGGCGACTGCGCGGTCTGCCATACGCGCCCTGGCGGCAAGTACCTGGCGGGCGGCCTGCCACTGGTGACGCCGTTTGGCACGCTGTACAGCACCAACATCACCCCTGACGCGCAGACCGGTATCGGCCAATGGCCACTCGAAGCGTTCCAGCGCGCCATGCGCGACGGGATTTCCCGCGATGGGCATTTCCTCTACCCGGCCTTCCCGTACACGCATTACCGGCTGCTCGACGATCAGGACCTGGCGGACGCCTACGCCTACCTGATGAGCGGGCCTCCGGTGCACCAGCCGGCAACCCCCAACCGCATGAAGTTCCCGATGAACCTTCGCCCGCTGGTCGCGGGCTGGAACCTGCTGTTCCTGCATTCAGCGCCGTTCGTGCCGACCGCGCAGGCGTCGCCGCAGTGGAACCGTGGCCGCTACCTGGTCGAAGGCGCGGGCCACTGCGGCGGATGCCATACCCCGTTGAACCTGCTCGGTGCCGAGAAAACGGGCCAGGCGCTTGCCGGTGGCGTGGTTGACGGCTGGGCGGCCCCTTCCCTGCTCGGCCTGGCCAGCCGCGAAACGCCCTGGACCCAAGCCCAGCTGGTGGATTACCTGCAAGCCAAGGTCGTCGACAGCCATGGCACCGCCGCCGGCCCCATGCGCCCGGTCAGCCAGGAACTCGCGCGGCTGCCTCGGAGCGACGTCGAAGCCATGGCGGAATACCTGCTGGGTTTGCCGGCCTCCGCTCATCAACCCGCCACGCTGGAAACAAAAGCTGTGGCCTCGGCCGAATCGTCCAGCCTGGGTGGTGATCTGTTCCAGGCCGCATGCGCAGGCTGCCACGGCGCAGGCGCACCGATGCGCAGTATCGACGGCCGGCCAGCGCTGACGGCGACGTCCTCGGTGCAGGCCCCTGCGCCACGCAACTTCATCAAGACGGTACTGGAAGGCATTGCCCCCACACCCGGTGCGCCAGGCCCGGCGATGCCGCCGTTCGCGGCCAGCCTGAGCGACCAGCAGCTCGCCGCCCTGGCGGCCTTCGTCCGTGGCCAAGCCGCCCCTGATCGGCCGTGGCCGGATTTGCATTCGACTATTCAGGCTCTGCGCGAGGAGACCCCATGAGCAACGTGAACCTTACAGTCAACGGCAAGCTGCACAGCCTGGATATCGACCCGGACATGCCGCTGCTCTATGCCTTGCGCAACCACCTGGAACTCAACGGCGCCAAGTATGGCTGCGGGCTGGGCCAGTGCGGTGCCTGCACCGTCATCGTCGACGACCAGCCGGTATTCGCCTGCGTGACCCCGTGTGCCGGCATGCAAGGCCGCCACGTGCGCACCGTCGAGAGCCTGGGCACGCCTGAACGGCCAGGCCCACTGCAGCAAGCCTTCATCGATACCCAGGCCGCACAATGTGGCTACTGCATCGCCGGGATGATCATGCGCGCCCAAGCCCTGCTGGAGCACAATCCGCAGCCCGACGCAGCCACCATCCGCGCGCACATGGCCAGCAACCTGTGTCGCTGCGGCACGCATCTGCGCATCATCGAAGCAATCACCCGCGTCGTCGAAAACGGTGGCCTGCATGCCGTCCACAACTGAATTCGGTCGCCGCGCCTTCCTGCAAGGCGGCAGCCTGCTGATGGCATTCGCGCTGATGCCGGCCGCGCGCAAGGCACTGGCCGATACTGAGGTGGATACCCTCGGTACTGTCGTGCTCGCCCCGGACCTGCCTGGCAGCTTGCGTACCAACCCGTACCTCGACGCGTGGATCAGGGTCGGCGTCGAAGGCATCACCGTGTATACCGGCAAGGTGGAACTGGGCACCGGGGTAAAGACCGCGCTGTTGCAAATTGCGGCCGAGCGGCTGGACGTCTCGCCGGCAGCGGTGACGTTCCTCACGGCGGACACGGCGCTGACGCCGAACGAAGGCTACACGGCCGGCAGCCATACCATCTTCGACAGCGGCACGGCGCTGTTCAACGCCGCCGCGCAGGTTCGCCAGATGCTGATGGAATCGGCCGCCAGGCGCTGGGGTGTGGAAGTGTCGTCGCTGCGCACCGGCGATGCGATGATCACGGCCCCGTCCGGCGCCCGCATGAGCTATGCCGAGGCGGTGGCAGGCGTGGACCTGCATCAATATGCCAAGGCCAGCTCGCCGGACCTTCCACCTGCGCAGTTCAAGCTCATCGGCCACGCCATCCCACGCCTGGATATTCCGGCCAAGGTCAGCGGTGGCGCGGCGTTCGTGCAGGACATGCGCCTGCCGGGCATGCTCCATGCCCGGGTGATCCGGCCACCCAGGCCGGGCTGCACGCTCACCGGCTTCGATCGCCAGGCGATTGAACGCCTGCCGGGCGTCGTCAAGGTGGTCGAGGATGGCAACTATCTCGCCGTGGTGGCCAAGGATGAATGGCAAGCGATCAAGGCGATGCGGGCGGGCTACGCGGCGGCGACGTGGACCACTGGCGAGGTGATTCCGGACCAGGCCGTCATCCACCAGCTGCTGCCCAAGCTGCAATCCAGGCGCTACCCCATCCAGCACGAAGGCCAGCCGACGCCTTCAAGTGGCAAGGGCTATCGGGCGCGCGTCAGCAAACAGTACCTGATGCATGGATCCATCGGCCCCTCCTGTGCGCTGGCCTGGTTCAAGGACGCTAGGTTGACCGTGTGGACCCACACCCAGGGTGTGTTCCCGCTGCGTGCGGGCATCGCCGAAATGCTCGGCCTGCCGCTGAGCGCGGTACGCTGCATCCACGCCGAAGGCTCTGGATGCTATGGCCACAACGGCGCCGATGATGCCGCCGCCGACGCGGCGCTCATCGCCATGCGCGTGCCCGGTGTGCCGGTGCGCGTGCAGTGGATGCGTGAACAGGAGAACCTGTGGGAACCGTACAGCTCGGCCATGCTCAGCGAACTGCAGGCCGACCTGGACAGCAGCGGGCGCATCAACCACTGGCAGTACCAGCTGTGGACCACGCCGCATAACGAGCGCATCACCAACGCCGGCCGCCTGGTGCCCGCGCGCCTGCTCGCCCGCCCATTCACCTCGGCGCCATCGGTGCCGATTGCCCAGCCGGAAGGCGATGGCGACCGCAACGCGATCCCGCTGTACCAAACCGGCGCAAGCGACATCGACATGCACTTCATCAGCGAAATGCCGTTCCGCACTTCGGCAATGCGCTCGCTGGGTGCCCATATCAATGTGTTTGCCATCGAGGCCTGCCTGGACGAACTGGCGGCGCAGGCAGGCGTGGATGCCGTCGAGTTCCGCCTCAGCCACCTCAGCGACCCAAGGGCCCGCGCCGTGGTCGAACGGGCCCGCGATGAGTTCGCCTGGCCACGGCGTTCGTCTGCACCGGGCACGGGCATCGGCCTGGGCTTCGCCCGCTACAAGAACATCATGGGCTACTGCGCGGTGGCAGTGGAAATCCAGGTGCATCCGCAAACCGGCGAGATCGAGATTCAGCGGGTGGTCACGGCGGTGGACGTCGGGCAGATCGTCAATCCCGATGGGCTGCGCAACCAGGTCGAGGGCGGCATCGTCCAGTCGAGCAGCTGGACGCTCTACGAGGCGGTCAGTTATGACCCCGGTGGGGTACGCAGCTATGACTGGAGTGGCTATCCGATCCTGCGCTTCCCGCAACTGCCGAAACACGTGGAAGTGCACCTGATCGACCAGCCTGGGCAACCCTTCCTCGGTGCCGCCGAAATCGTCCAGGGCCCGATGGCGGCAGCCCTCGGTAACGCAGTGGCGGATGCCACCGGCCAACGCCGGCTGGCGCTGCCGCTGACCCGCAAGGCGTGAACCGGCGGCGCTTGAACCTGTGTCTTGCAAAGGTAACGGCAGATGCAACATCTTGATGTGACGGTCCTGGAGCAGGCGCTGGCCTGGGCTGACCAAGGACACAGCGTGTGGCTATGCACGGTCCTTTCCACCTTCGGTTCGGCACCGCGCGCGCCTGGCGCAATGCTGGTGGCCATCCAGTCCGGTGCGCACCGCGGCTCGTTGTCCGGCGGCTGCGTCGAGGAGGCATTTCTCGAAGCGCTCGGCCGTGGCGAGCATGCCGCACCGGCACAGGTCATCTGCTACGGCGCCAGTGCCGAGGAACGCAGTCGCCTGCAGCTGCCGTGTGGCGGTAGCCTGGACGTACTGGTCGAGCACCGGCGCCCGAGCGCCGAATGGCGCGCCCACCTGGGCCAGTTGCTCGACGCTCTGCGCGGTCAACGTCGCCTGACCCGGGTGATCGACCTGGAAAGCGGCCTGTTCAGCACCCGCAGCCGCACCGACGGCAGCGACACCGTAGTGCGCAGCGGAAGCCGCCTGGAGATCGCCCTGGGCCCGGCACTGCGCTTGCTGCTGGCAGGCCTGTCACCGGTTGCCGAGGCCTGCGCACAGTTCGCCCTGGCCTTGGGCTTTGAAGTGATCGCTTGCGACCCGCGAAAAGAAATGGCCGCGCTGTCGCTCGAAGGCGTGACGGTGATTCCGCTACTGCCCTCGATCTACATCGCCAACGGCGGTTGCCACGCAGCGACGGCGGTGGTGGCGCTGACCCATGATCCGAAAATCGACGACCTCGCATTGATGGAGGCCGTGCACACGCCGGCCTTCTACATCGGCGCCATGGGTTCGAAACGGACCTCGGAAAAACGTGCGGAGCGATTGCGCCGGATCGGCGGCTTGACGCCTGCGGATGTCGATCGCCTGCACATGCCCATCGGCCTGGATATCGGCTCCAGGACCCCCGCCGAAATTGCATTGTCGGTGATGGCTGATGTGCTGCGGGTGTATCGAGGTAAAGCGCGAACGGCGCTTTGAAGGTTGCCGGGTTTTGCGAGTTGCGCAATGCACTTGCCCCGGTTGTGCTGATTATCAGTTGGGGCGCCGGACATTAACCTGACTCCAGCAAACAGCCGCGCTATCGCTGCACTTGCCAACCGCATTCAAACCACTCGCAAAGGAACTGAGTAATGGCCCGTCATCTGTTCAATCCCATTCGCGTGGGCGCCTTGCAACTGCCGCACCGTATCGCCATGGCGCCACTGACCCGCTCCCGTGCAGGCCAACCCGGCGACATCCCGACGGCAATGGCGGCGGAATATTATGCCCAGCGCGCCAGCGCAGCGTTGATCATCACCGAAGCCACGCAAATCTCCCGGCAGGGGCAAGGTTATGCCTGGACACCCGGCATCTACACGGCTGAACAGATTGCAGCCTGGCAGCAGGTGAGCGCCAAGGTGCACGCACAGGGCGGGCGCATCTTCATGCAGCTGTGGCACGTCGGGCGCGTTTCGCACCCCAGTTTCCAGCCAGGTAATGGCCTGCCCGTTGCACCGAGTGCGATCGCCGCGCCCGGCAAGACGTTCATCGTCGACCACGACGGCAATGGCGTCTGGGGTGATGTACCGGTCCCGCGCGCCCTGGAAGTCGAAGAGATCGCGGCGATCATCGATGATTACCGTAATGCTGCGCTCAATGCCATGGCGGCGGGCATGGATGGCGTCGAGATCCACGCCGGCAACGGCTACCTGCTCGACCAGTTCATCAACAGCAACAGCAACCGGCGCAGCGACCCTTACGGCGGCTCGTACCAGAATCGGGCGCGCCTGCTGCTGGCGGTGGTGCAGGCCGTGGCACAAGAGATCGGCGCAGATCGCGTCGGTGTGCGCCTCACCCCGATGGGGCGGTTCATGGGCATGGGCGACGACACCCCCTTCGAAACGTTCAGCTACATCGTCAAGGCACTCAACCGCTACGGCCTGGCCTATCTGCACCTGGTCGAGCCCGCGGTCGTCGGCACCGTCAAGGACGAAAACTTCGACCCGCGCTGGGACGAGATCATCTTGCAGCTGCGCGATGCCTGGGAAGGTGTCCTGGTGCTCGCAGGCGGGTATGACGCCGCCTCTGCCGAACGAGCGATTGCCGAAGGCCGTGCCGACGTGGTGGCTTTCGGCCGGCCGTTCCTGGCTAACCCGGACTTGCCACGCCGCATCCGCGACGGCCTGCAACTCAACACCCCCGACCCAGCAACCTTCTTTGGTGGCGACGAGCGAGGCTACATCGACTATCCAGCCCACCCCTGACAGCGCCGTGCCGGCTGGCTGGATCGCCCAGCCAGTCGGGCCCGGCGGCACACAGTTTCAGCCGCGCCTTGACGCGGTGCTCATGGCTGCCCGGCGCGAGCGAGAAGATGGCCGTAACCGGCAGCGCGGGTGAAATCGGCAAGATGCCAGAGGTTGCCGTTGGCGCCCCAGGTGCCATCGGCGACGTCGACCAGCTGTATCGACGTCATCAGCATGCGCCCGTCAGCCTGCCCCACGCAGTGTTCGATGGCCTGGTGCAGGCCCTGCACATAATCCTTGCGCATCTGTGCATCGAGGACCCCGGCCGGCACCTTTACCGTGACGATGCAGGGAATGGCCTGGGCGTGCATGTTCACCCCACCACACAGCCAGTCAGCGCCACGCACCTGCTCGATGAGCACCCAGCACAGGCTGCGCTGCGGTAGCGCGCTACCAATGTGTTCGTGGGCGATGGCGGCCTCGCTGACGCGCTTGAGCAACAGTTCGCGTTGCGCTTCGTTGAAAGCCCCGGCAGGGACCTTGATCAGGATGTTGGGCATGGCGGAAACCTTGATGATGAATGGAAGCTCCATTAGGCCCGTCAGCCGTTGCGTGCAGAAGTGTCGGATCCGTCCCGTTTCGAGCATAATCCGCCAATGTACGATTTCACCATCCTGGCCACCCCGGGGGCATTCGCGACGAGCGTGGCCGCTACCCTGGACATCCTCGCCAGCGCAGCCACCGTCAGCGGGCGGCTCGGCCTGGCCGCACCACGCTGGCGGGTTTGCGGCCCGCAACCGGGCCCGGTAGCGCTGGGCCATGGCCTGCAACTGCCGGTGCAACCGCTCGAAGCAAGCGCCGCGGACCATTCCTGCTGGGTCATACCGGGCATCGGCGTCAGCGACATCGAGCTGCTCGAGCAGCGCCTCGCCGAGCCATGGACAGCGCCCTGTCTCGCTGCGCTGCGCAGTCATATCGCCAACGGCCAGGAAATGGCCGCATCCTGCTCGGCGGTGTTTCTGCTGCAGGCAGCCGGGCTGCTGGACGGCCGGCGGGTGACCACCGCCTGGTGGCTGGCAGCGCATCTGCAGCAACTGGCACCCGGTTGCCGCGTGGAGCCGGACTTCATGGTGCTGGCCGATCACCCGGTGACCACGGCAGGTGCCGCCTTCGCACAGACCGACTTGATGCTGCACCTGCTCCGGCGGCGCCTGTCCCCTGCAATTGCCGACGCGGTGGGCAAGGCGCTGCTGCTCGACCGCCGGCAACTGCAAGCGCCTTTCGTCATCCCTGCCGTGCTGGCGCAAGGTAATGCGCTGATCTCGCGCCTGACTGCCGAAATCGACAGGTCACTGCCGGAGCCGACCAGCGTCGCGGCCCTGGCGGCAAGCGTCGGCATGTCCGAGCGGACCCTGTCGCGGCATGTGCGCAAGGCAACGGGGCACTCCACCCGGCAGCTGATCCAGCGGGTGCAGTTGCACAAGGCCCGGGCGCTGCTCGAGTCTGGCGAGTATTCCGTCGAGGCGGTGTCGGCGCAGGTCGGCTACCAGGACGCAACGGCGCTCCGACGCTTGATGCGGCGCCTGCTCAATGCCACCCCGCGACAGTTGCGCCAGCGCTGACTCAAGGCTGGCTGCGCCATTGCCTCAAGGTGAGGTCACGACCACCAGGTAATGGCCTTGGGTCAACGGCTTGCCGTGCTCATCGACCAGCCTGTAGGCCTGGTCCACGCTGTGCCCACGATCAATGCGTACCGCCTGCGCCGGCAGCGCCTGCTCGTCCACCGCTTGGATGCCGATGACGCTGTCACGCGCCAGCGCCGGACAGTTATCCATGCGCCAACCGGCATTGCCCACGGTAGTGGTGCAGGATGGTTCGACGATGCTGCCACTGAATTGCAGCACTCCTGAGGCGACAACGCCGCCTGCCTGGGCCTGGCCCACCAGGGCCAGGCACATTGCCACAGTCACTGCGAATCGCTTGCCACTCATGATTTCCACTCCCCGATGCCCACGCTTGAGCCTATCGGATGAGCGCTGGCTGGCCTGGCTGCGTGCGTGAGGCCGTTCACAAACCGGCAAAATAAACCACGCGACGGTTTAAGAAACGTCTCAAAGCCGGCGGCGGTGCAGCGGTCTAGGATAGCCAGGCCCCTCCCAGCCAACCTCACCGGAGCCCCTTCCCGACCATGTCGCGCCTGCTTCATACCCTCTCGCGCCCGGCCATGGCGGCACTCCTGCTGATGAGCCTGGCCTCCACGGCCTGGTGCCAGCTCAAGATCGAAGGCACGCGCCTGATCTACCAGGGCTCGGCCAAGGAAGCGAACATCAACGTGGTCAATCGCAGCGGCCTCGACACGGTCGTGCAAAGCTGGGTCAGCAGCCCCGACGAGGGCCGCGATACCCCCTTCGCGGTTATCCCGCCGTTAGCCTTGATACCCGCCAACGGCCAGCAGCTGCTGCGGGTGCTGTACGCCGGCCAGGGCCTGCCCGAGGACAGGGAGTCACTGTTCTGGCTGAACATTCTCGAGATCCCGCGCAAGCCCGAACAGGCCGACACCCTGCAGTTCGCCATCCGCCAGCGCCTGAAGCTGTTCTACCGCCCTGCCGGCCTGCCAGGCTCGGCCAGTGCGGCAGCCGCTGGCCTGCAATGGCGCACGCCCCAGCCCGGCCGGATCGAAGTGCATAACCCGAGTGCCTTCCATGTTTCGCTGGTGGACTTGCGGCTCGACAACCCTGGGCAGTCGCAACAGCTCACGGACTATATCCTGCTGCGCCCGGGGCAATCGCTCACCCTCGAAGCACCTTCACCCTTGCCCGTGCAAAGCCACCTGACGTTCAGCGAACTCACCGATATCGGCCTGCAGAGGCCCCACCGCATCGCGCTGCCGTGAACCCACTGCCACAGGATAGCTACCCCATGACCCCGATCCGCAAACACCTGCTGGGCCTGTTGCTCGTCGCCGCCAGCTGCCCCGCCACCAGTTACGCCCTGTCCTGCAAGCTGGACCCGTCCAAGGCGGCGGTATTCAAGGAGGCACTGGGCACCGCACTGGCGGTACCGGCCGACGCGCCCGACGGCACGGTCATCTGGGAGTCGGCACCCCACTCGCTTCCGGTCATCTGCGCCGACGACTATGAAACCGGCATCAGAGAAGACGTCTATTTCTATGTCAACCCGGCCAAAGCCAATATTGGCAAGGGCATACGGGTCGGGATTCGCTACGGCTCGCAGACCATCACCCAGAGCTCGGGCGCCGTCACCACGGGCTACAACTCGCTTCATGGTTGCAGCTGGGCGAACTGTGCCGGCTGGGACAAGGCCCGCTTTACCCTGAACTTCACCGTATTCATCGAAAAGTACGGCGCAACGCCAACCGATGGGCAAGCCAGCACGCTCAGTGAATACCGGGTGTTCCAGCTGGACGGCCGGGGCGGTCTCAACCCAAAGCCCGACAGTAACCTCAACTATGTGGTCACCGGCATGAACAACATCCGCTTCGTGCCTTGCTCGCCTGAATTGACCATCCTGCCTTCGGTGGTCAATTTCCGCCGGGCCCTGGCCAGCTCGGCACAGGTCGGCCAGGTCGCCAGCTCGGCCGATTTCAGCCTCGACCTGGTGCGGTCCTGCGACACGCCCTATACCGTCAATGCTCGCTTCACCCCGGTCGCTGGCAGCGCCAGCGTCATCGACAAGCTGCTGGTGCCCAGCAACAACAGCTCAGTCGGCATCGCTCTGACCCAGCAGGACAGCAACCAACCGGTGCCCTTCGACAGTTGGTTCAAGCTGGCCGAGCTGACCGGGCCGGGCGTGATCCGCAACGCGTTCCGCGCCGACCTGATCTGGCGCTCGGCGGCCATCCCCGGTCCGTTCGAAGCCATGGCGCTGGTCGACCTGTATTACAAGTAAGCCCACGGCCAGACGGCCTTTAAGGATCGTCTGATGTCCAGTTGCCAGCGGTCGGCCTACATTCGCGGCATGCGACTCAAAGCCTACCTGCAACAGATCAACCCCCTCCTCTCCGACCCCGAGGCAGCGCGCCGGCTGCTTCGGCTGCTGGCGATCGTGCTGTCGGCCGGCATTCTCGGCGCGGCCTACAATTTCCTGTCGTTCACCTTCAACACCGACATTGCCCGGCGCCACGGCGCCATGAGCAGCGCGATCGCCGAGGCGCACACTTTCTTCACCAACCGCGAGGCACTGCTGGAGAGCCTGAGCCTCGCGGCCGTGCGTCAGGCGGAACCGGGCGCGGACTGGCTGCCCCTGGCCCCGGGCGAAGAAGTGCACCTGGAACTGGGCAGTCAGCCGGGCAAGCGCTGGAGCCTGTGGCTGACCCAGCGCATGTGCGCCTACCTCCAGGCCAGGCAGGTCAACCTGCTGTACGTCGACACGGCAGCCCAGGCCCCGATGCGCTGGTTGTACCACGCAGACGCCAAGGCCGCGCCGCCTTCGCCTGCGCTGCTGGAGCAGCTGCGTGCTGCGGCGGAACGAGCCACCGCACCCCAGGAATTGTGGCTGGCCGACCGGGACGCGCACCGCTCGCGCCTGTTCATCTTCCTGCGCCTGGACGAGCGCGACGCGGATTCGGGCTGGCTGGGCCTGGAAATCGACAGCCAGGCCGTGGCGCCGGCGCTCCGGGATGCCAGCGCAGGCGAATTCATGATGTTCAACGCCGACGGCATGCTGGTATTCACCAACAGCCCGGGGCCGACGCTGGAGCGCTCGCTGCGCCAGCCCGTGGGCAACGACTTTTTCGGCTTCGCCGGCCAGGGATTGCTGCCTGAGCACCTGGTCATCAGCAAGCCATTGATGTCCTCGGACTGGCAGCTGGTCTACGCGATCGACCTGTCCGCCATCCTTGCCGGCCTGTGGCAACAACTGTTCGGCGCCCTGCTGTTCTGCGTGCTCAGCATCAGCTTGATACGGGTACTGATCCAGCGTTTCGACCAGCGCTTCTTCACCCCCACCGTCGAACGCATCCGTGCACTGGTGGAAAGCGAGATGTTCAGCCGGGACGTCATCGAAACCGCCCCCGTCGCCCTGTGTGTGCTGCGCCGCAGCGATGGCCAGGTGGTGCTGGAGAACCACCTGGCCCAGCAGTGGCTGGGCCAGGACCAGGCACGCAGCCTGCGCAGCGCGCAATGGATCGAACAGGCCTTCGAGCGGCCCGACGGCCAGTGCAGCGACTACTTCGAGAGCGCCGAAGGGCGCCACCTGTACCTGAGCTGCGCGCCCACCCGCTACAAGGGCGAGCAGGTGCTGTTGTGCGCGTTCAGCGACATCAGCGCCCGCAAGCAGATCGAGGCCGCGCTGGAAGACGCCCGGCGCGCGGCCGACACGGCCAACGAAGCGAAGACGCAGTTCCTGGCGACCATGAGCCATGAAATCCGCACGCCGCTGTATGGCGTGCTGGGCACCCTCGAGCTGCTCTCGCGTACCACGCTCGACGCCCAGCAACGCGATTACCTGAGGGCTATCGAAGGTTCGTCGTCGACCTTGCTGCAACTGATCTGCGACGTGCTGGACGTGTCGAAGATCGAGGCCGGCCAACTGGCCCTCGAACTCAGCGAGTTCAGTGCCCCGGACCTGGTCCGCGAAGTGATCCAGGGCTACAGCGCGGCGGCCACGAGCAAGGGCCTGCAGCTCTACAGCTGCCTGGACCCGCGTCTGCCGCAATACCTGATCGGCGATGTCAACCGGATCCGCCAGATTCTCAACAATCTGCTGAGCAATGCGGTCAAGTTCACCGATTGCGGCCGTGTGGTGCTGCGGGCCAGATTGCTCAACCGCGACGGCGAACGCTCGTGCCTGTTGTGGCAGGTCTCGGACACTGGCAAAGGCATCGCCGAACAGGACCAGCCGTTTATCTTCGACCCCTTCTACCAGACCGAAGGTCATAGCCAGACCGTCCCCGGCACCGGGCTCGGGCTGCCGATTTGTCAGCGCCTGACACAATTGATGAATGGCCAGCTGCGCCTGGTCAGCGAGCTGGGCCTGGGCAGCAGCTTCAGCCTGAGCCTGCCCCTGGAAGAGGCGTCCGGCCGTGCCAGCGCCCCGTTCAACCTGCTGGCCGAACGCATTCACGTGGTATCGCCGGTACTCGAACTGGCCGAAGCCATCAGTGGCTGGTTGTGCCGTTGGGGCGCACGCGCCCAGGTCGGCGCGCCAGCGCCGGGAAGCGCCGTGCCCGGCGAACTGCTGGTCGAACTGCATCCCGGCAACATCGAGCGCTGGCTGGTCGCCGAATGGCCTGGCCCACGCATCCTGGCCAGTGCCCAGGACTGCTGGGAGGCGCGGCACGAAGCCGGACACTGGCAGGTCAACCTCAACGACCTGGCGGCCCTGCACCAGGCCGTCGGCCAGGCCCAGGGCCTGCGCCGCGCCAGGGACCAGGCCGTGCCGGCCCCCTCGACCGAGCCACTCGGGCTGCACGTGCTGGTGGCCGAGGACAACGTCATCAACCAGTTGATCCTGCGTGACCAGCTCGAACAGCTCGGCTGCAGCGTGGCCTTGGCCAGCGACGGCGAACAGGCCCTGCAAGCCTGGCAGCGCGAGGATTTCGACCTGCTGCTGACCGACGTCAACATGCCCGCCATGAACGGCTACGAACTGGCCCGGACCCTGCGCCGGCTGGGCTGCACCCGGCCCATCGTCGGCGCCACCGCCAATGCCCTGCGCGGCGAGGAAGAACTGTGCCTGGCCGCTGGCATGGATCGCTGCCTGATCAAGCCTTTCAACCTGCAAGCCCTGTTCAACTGCCTGGCCCCGTATCGAGGTAGCCGTCTTGAAGCCCTTTAACATCCTGATCGTCGAAGACCACCCGTTCCAGCATATGTACCTGCAACACCTGTTCAGCGAACTCGGCAGCTTCAACCTGGAAGCGGCCCGGGATGGTCAGGAAGCGCTGGAGCGCTTGCGCCAGCGTGACTTCGACCTGGTCCTGACCGACCTGCTGATGCCCGGCATGGACGGTGTGCAGTTCATCCAGCACCTCGCCGGGCTGCGCCACAAGCCAGGGCTGGCGATCATGAGCGCGGCCTCGCGGCGCATGCTGATGGCGGCCAGCCTGGTGGCCAAGAACCTCGGCGTGGACGTGCTCGGGCTGATCTCCAAGCCCGTCGAGCCCAGCGCGCTGCGCAGCCTGATCGACCAATTGCAGCTGCACCATCAGGCGCCGGCCCAGGCCACGGCGGCCACTCCCGAATTCGACCGCCAGACCCTGGTCGATGCCTTGAACAACCGGGCCTTCCAGGCCTGGTTCCAACCCAAGAAGTCCTTGCACAACGGCCGCATCGTCGCGGCCGAGGCGCTGGTGCGCTGGATGCATCCGGAGCAAGGCGTGCTGCTGCCAGGCATCTTCCTGCCAGCGCTCAATGCCTTCGGCCTGGAGGAACGGCTGCTGTGGGTGATGCTCAAACAAGCCATGGATGCCCAGGCGCGCTGGCGTGAACGGGGCTATGACATCCCGGTGTCGATCAACCTGCCGACCCACCTGCTGAACAGCCATGACCTGGCCGATCGCCTGCTGGAATTCGTCCTGCACCACCAGGGCGTGCCCGGCAAGCTCTGCTTCGAGCTGATGGAATGCTCCATTCCCGAACAGCTGAGCAACTTCTATGCAGGCGCCTGCCGCCTGCGCATGAAAGGTTTCGGCCTGTCCCAGGACGACTTCGGCAAAGGCTACAGCTCCTACATGAGCCTGGTCTCGACGCCTTTCACCGAACTCAAGATCGACCGCGCGCTGGTGCAGCGTTGCGATGAAAGCGAAAGCCTGGCCTCGGCCCTGGCCAGCATCGTCGCCCTGGGCCGCAAGCTCGGCCTCACCGTGGTCGCCGAAGGGGTGGAAACGCCGCAGGAGCTCGAACTGCTGCGCAAGGTCGATTGCAACCAGGTGCAGGGCTTTCTGATTTCGCATGCCGTGTCGGCGGAACAGTTCCAGCGCCTGCTGCACAGCGACGGCCCGCCGTCGGCCTACTGACCCGTTGTAACTCACGGCGCCGGGCGGGCATCCAAGGTAATCTACATGGGTATCGATGCCCCCACGGCCTTGCGGATCCTTGCATGAAACAGTACAACGCCCTGCTGGAAAACCTGGCCCGCAGCTCCCTGCGCCTGAACAAAGGCATGACCGTGCTGCTGGGCCTGGCACTGCTGCTGGTGGGCTTCAGCCTGTGGTCGATCGAGCGCCTGGTCGAAGAACACAGCGATACGGTCAGCATCCATTTCGCCCGCCTGATGGAGAATGTCCAGGAGCAGGAAACCTTCCTCCAGGCCCTCGTGCAGCGCAGCGCCAAGGGGCAACTGCTGGACTACCCTCGCGCGCTCGAACCCGTGCTGACGCCGCTGCCCGAAGAAGGGCCGGACATTTACAAGGGCGAGGTCTTTCCATTCTCCATGCCGTTCAGCCTCAAGCTCGACCGGCGCCATTTCGCTGACCGCGACGTGTCGGAGGTGTACACCCAAGGGGCGAACCTGGCCAGTTTCTACAGCATGTTCTGGTCAGCCTCGCCCTACCGCTCGCCGCAGGTGTTCCTGTTCTCGCCGGATGCCCGTTACGACATCACCGTGCCCGCTGCGGGGCGCGGGCGCGGGCGCGGCAAGCTCGAGGAAGAACCGTTCATCGACGTCATCCGCCAGGTCATGGCGCGCCAGCCGCACGCCGAGGATTGGCGCCCGGGAGGCGCAATCATCTGGCGCAGCTATGTCGAACAACCGGACCAGGCCTCTCCGCCGCGTGTGCTGGCCTACGCCAATGTCATCCTGCACCCGGCCAAGGCCGACAGCCAGCGCATGCAAGTGGCGTCGCTGGTGGACCTGGCGCAGATCGACGATTTCGAACGCATCATGGACTGGACCGTGTATGACCACTTCAACCTCATCGCCCCGTCCGGCGAGGTGCTGATCGGTACGCCTGCCTCGCTGGAGGGCTTGCACGAGGGCCTCAACATCAAAGCCGAAGGCCTGGTGTTCCGCCTGCACGAACAGGCCAACGGCGGCTGGAGCGCGGTCTACACCGTGACCTACCGGCACTTCTTCCGTTACGCGTTCTGGTCGCTGGCCAGCATCGCCGCCACCTTCCTGGTGCTGATCGGGCTGGGTCGGGTGGCCATCCGCTGGTATCAGCGCCAGGTCGTCCTGCCGGCACGCGCCGCCCACGAGACCATCGCCGAGAGCGAGGCCTTCAGCCGGGTAGTCATCGATACCGCCCCGACCGGCCTGTGCGTGGTGCGTAGCAGCGACCATGAAGTGCTGCTGGAGAACCAGCGGGCGCAGCAATGGCAAGGCACGCGCGAACTGGCCAGTATCCTCGCCTCGGCTGTGGACGACGCCAGCAGCGGCGAACATTCCCTGCAGGTCGCAGGCCGCCACCTGCAGGTGGGTTTCGTGTCGACCCGCTACCACGGCGAAGACGTGCGCCTTTATGCATTCAACGACGTAACCCGCCACGTCGAGGACGCCCAGGCGCTGGACGAGGCGCGCCGCGCCGCCGATGCCGCCAACACTGCCAAGACCCTGTTCCTGGCGACCATGAGCCACGAGATCCGCACCCCGCTGTATGGCGTGCTGGGCACCCTCGAACTGCTCGGCCTGACGCAGCTGGATGCTCGCCAACAAGCCTACCTGCACACCATCCAGCGCTCCTCGGCAACTCTGTTCCAGCTGATCAGCGACGTGCTCGACGTGACCAAGATCGAGTCCGGGCAGATGGCGCTCGAGCCGGTAACGTTCTGCCCGCTGGAACTGCTCGAGGACACCGTGCGCACCTATCGCGCCTTCGCCGAGCGCAAGGGCTTGCTGCTGTATGCCTGCCACGACGCCCGCCTGCCGGCCCAGGTGGTCGGCGACCCGATACGCATCCGCCAGATCCTCAACAACCTGCTGAGCAACGCCATCAAGTTCACTGACACCGGCCGGGTGGTGCTGCGCACCCGCGTGCTGGCGCTCGACGCCAACCAGGTCAGCCTGCAGTTCCAGGTTGCCGACACCGGCATCGGCATTTCCCAGGCGCAGCAGGCCAGGCTGTTCGAGTTGTTCTACCAGGTCGCCGACGCCTCCAGCGAGAGCGGCGCAGGCCTGGGCTTGCCGATCTGCGGCTGGCTGGCCGAGATGATGGGCGGCCGGATCAAAGTGGTCAGCGAGCCGGGCCTGGGCAGCAGCTTCTCGCTCAGCGTCAGCCTGCCGCTGGCCGAGGGGGCGCTGAGCGACTGCCCGAGCCTAGTGCCCGACCCGACCCCAGTGTACGTGCGTGCGCCGATACCGGAACTTGCCCAGCATGGCGTCGACTGGCTGCAGCGCCTGGGCATCGCCGCCACCCTGACGATTCCCCCCCTCGAGCAGGACAACCCCCAGGCCCTGCTGGTCGACCTGCTCGACTGCCCGGACGCTGCCAGCTGGCATGGCCAGCGGATCTGCGCCTGCAGCGACGGCCCGGCCCCCGGTGCATTCATCGACGGCTGCTGGCGGGTAGACCTGCATGACGTGCGCGCCATCGCCCAGGCCATCGCCCTGGTACGCCAGGGCGGGGCGGCCGATGGCCACGACCCCACCCAGCAGCAACGTGCCGCCCTGCGCCTGCATGTGCTGGTGGCCGAGGACAACCCGATCAACCAGGCGATCCTGCAGGAGCAGCTCGAGGCGCTGGGCTGCACCACGGTCGTCGCGGCCAACGGCGAACAGGCCATGCAACGCTGGCAGCCAGGCCTGTTCGACCTGGTCCTGACCGATGTGAACATGCCGTTGATGAATGGCTACGAACTGGCCAGGACCCTGCGCCAGCACGACGCCCGCCTGCCGATCATCGGCGTTACCGCCAATGCCCTGCGCGAAGAGGGCCAGCGCTGCCTCGAGGTGGGCATGAATGCCTGGATGGTCAAACCATTGAGCCTGCAGGCCTTGCGCAGCCATCTGCTCCGTCTGTGCCGGCCGGTCCTGGCCGATGGGCCCAGCCAGGCGCAAGCGGACACCCACGGCAGCTCGCCCCTGCCCGCCACCGGCGACACCGTGCAAGTACCCGCCAGCATGCGCGCGCTGTTCATCAGCACCATGAATGAAGACCTGCAGCAGTTGCGCCTCTCCCTTGAACAGCGCGACCATCGGCGCCTTGGCGAGCGCCTGCACAGCGTCGCCGGGGCCCTCGGTGCGGTGCAGGCCAGAGCCCTGTCCGAGCAGTGCTGCGCACTTGAGGACGCGCTGGCCAACTCGCCGCTCGACGCTACCTTGGCGGCTAGGATGCGGGAGGTGCTGGACAGGTTGTCGGCCATGCTCGACAGCCTTGCATAGAATCAACTACAGCGCTGATAACGCATGGAAACCACCCTCTCATCCGCACCGGCTAACGGGTCGTCATTTATGGAAAAACTCAAGGTCATCATCGCCGACGATCACCCCATCGTACTGCTCGGCGTCCGTGAACTGGTCGAACGCGACCCGCGCTTTTGCGTGGTCGGCGAAGCCGTTTGCTCGCAAGGGCTGATCGAACTGCTCGAACGCCAACCTGTGGACATGGTCATTTCCGACTACAACATGCCGGCAGACTCACCCTACGGTGACGGGTTGAAACTGATCGACTACCTCAAGCGCCATTATCCCGCTGTGCGCATTCTCGTGCTGACCATGATTTCCAACCCGCTGATCCTCACGCGGCTGCAGGAGCTGGGCGTGGACGGTGTCATCCAGAAGAGCCAGCTGCACGGCGAAATCGAGAAGGCGCTGAACGCCGTGGCACGCAACAGCACCTACCGGGCGCCGGAACCGGCAAGGCATTCGGTGGTGGCCTGCAACACCGCCATCGACCAACGGGTAGAAAACCTGTCACCGAAGGAATTCGAAATACTGCGCCTGTTCGTGGCCGGCCAAAGTGTCAGCGAAATTGCCCGCAGCCAACACCGAAGTACCAAGACCATTAGTGCACAGAAAGTTTCCGCCATGCGCAAACTTGAAGTAAACAGCGACCAGGAATTATTGGCCTATTGCCTGGCAAGTCATATCTTCAATTAACCTAGTGTGATTGGCCGACCATTAAGATTCGTCTGATGGGCCAGGGAAACCACCTGACTTATTGTGAGCGTGCATTTAGTTGCAGCACTTACTCACTTTCATGTGGACATCAATATGAATAAATTCTCCCTGGCCGCACTGACCCTCTCGCTGATTACTGCATCAGCCGGCGCCCTGGCTGCCGACCCTACCGGGCCAGTCAAAGGTGGCAGCGGCAAGATTTCCTTCACCGGCGTGATCAACAATGACGCCTGTTCGGTCGACGGCGCCAACGCCGACCGCGTAATCGCCGTGGACATGGGCACCGTCTCGATCAAGGACATGGGCACCGCCGAGAACCCGAGCGCAGGCCGCGTGACCGGCAAGGACTTCAACCTCAACGTCAACTGCAACGTCGGCACCAAGGTGGCGATGGTCTTCGACGCCAACAGCGGCGGCTCGGGCCTGGTCACCGGCAAGAAGGTCCTGGCCCTGACCAAAGGCACCGGCACCGCGGCCAACGTCGGCATCGCCCTGCTCGACCCGAACGGCAACCTGATCGACCTGAGCTCGGCCGCCACCGCCAAGATCCAGAGCGACGTGCACGGCACTGGCGCTGCGGGCGGCGATGCCACCCTGAGCTTCTCCGCAGCCTACGTGACCACCGGCGCCGCCGGCACTGCCACCGCCGGTCGTGGTGACGCCACCCTGCCGTTCATCCTGCAGTACGAGTAATCGATTCGCCGCTGCTCCCCTGCGCGAGGCTCAACAGCCTCGCCACTTCTTCGTCCCGCAAGGTACCCCAACCATGTTGCGTCGTTCTCTGTATCCCGTTTTCGGGTTGCTGGGCATGCTCGTCGCTGCCCAGGCAACCGCCAGCATCTCCCTGAGCGCTACGCGCGTCGTGTTCGACGGTGCTCACAAGGAGGCCAATGTCACCGTGCGCAATGGCAACCAGGAAGTCCTGGTGCAGTCCTGGGTGGATGCCGGCGACAGTGCGCAGGCGCCGTTTGCCATTACCCCTCCCTTGGCCAGGGTGATGCCCAAGCAGGAACAACTGCTGCGCATTCTCTATGAGGGCCAGGGCCTGCCGACCGACCGCGAATCGGTGGTCTGGCTGAATGTGCAGGAAATCCCGCAAGCCAGTACCCAGGCCAATACCTTGCAGTTGGCGGTGCGCCAACGCATCAAGATTTTCTTCCGCCCGGCCAACTTGCCCGGCAATGCCCTGCTGGCACCGGAACAATTGGTCTGGCAAGTAACCCGGCACGCCGGCAAGGCACAGCTGAGCGTGAACAACCCCAGCCTGTATCACGTGTCGATGGCTGACATCGAAGTCAAACGCGGTAACCAGAGCGTGTTCAGCGTCGACTCGAGCATGATCGCCCCCGGTGAACAAAAGACCTTCAGCTCGGCACTTTCGCAAGTGGACGGCCCGCTGACGCTCACCTTCAAGAGCATCAACGACTATGGCGCCCAGCATGGCTATTCCGTGCTGCTGAACCCTGCCCAGCCAGGTAGCGCCAAGCCTGCCGAACCCGCCATCAGCTTGTGACCGCATAACGCCCACCTCGCGCGCCCCGGTCGTGTGCGGCCTCCCGTGCCCAGCCCGTGCCGGGACATGAAATAGGTTCCTCGTATGTCTTTGTCCATCGCCCCCCGCTCCGTAGACGGTGCCGATGCAGGCGCGCGCGCGCTCAATGGCGGCACGCCTCGCCCGGCCTGGAAGCTCAATGCCCTGTCATTGCTGCTGTGCAGCGCGCTGCCCGGCCTCGCGACGGCGCAGGACGATCCCCAGCTGCTGGGCTTCAACACCACCTTTTTGCAAGGTGCGCAATCGGCGGTCGACCTGCAGTTGCTGCTATCGGCCAGCAACGTGTTGCCGGGCAACTATCGGGTAGACCTGTACAGCAACGAGGTACTGGTGGGCCGGCGCGACATCGACTTCAACCGCAACCCTCATACCGGGCGCGTGGAACCGTGCCTGACCCTGGAGTTGCTCGGGCAGTTGGGCATCGACATGGACAAGCTCAGGGCCCAGGGGCGCCTGGATACCGCGCAGGCCTGCCACGACCTGCCCACGCTGATCGAGCAGGCCAGCCTGAACTATGACTCGGCTCACCTGCGCCTGTCCGCCAGCATTCCGCAAGTCGCCATGAAGCGCGGCCTGCGCGGCTACGTCGACCCGCAACTGTGGGATGCCGGGGTGTCTGCGGCATTCGTCAACTATCAGTTCAACACCAGCCGCAGCGGCGGTGATGCCGACACCCGCATCAACAACAACCTGAGCCTGCGCAACGGCATCAACCTGGGCAGCTGGCGCTTGCGCAACGAGTCGAACTTCAGCAGCGGCACCGGGCGCCCGGACAGCTTCAAGAGCAACCGCAGCTACCTGCAGCACGATGTGACCGCGCTCAAGGGCCAGTTCAGCGCCGGCGACATCTTCAGCGACAGCGACCTGTTCGACAGCGTGCGCTACCGGGGCCTGAAGCTGGCTTCGGACGAAGGCATGCGCGCCGACAGCGAGCGCGGCTACGCACCCGTGGTGCGGGGCGTGGCGCAGACCAGCGCCAGGGTCGAGATCCGCCAGAACAGCTACCTGCTGTACACCGCCAACGTACCGCCCGGCCCGTTCGAGATCAGCGACATCTACCCCAGCGGCTCCAACGGCGACCTGGAAATCACCATCATCGAGGCCGACGGTCGCCGCCGGGTCAGCGTGCAGGCGTTCTCCAGCCTGCCGCTGATGGTCCGTGGCGGCCAGGTCAAGTACAGCCTGTCCGCCGGGCGCTACAACAGCAACAGCGAGGGCCTGGCGACGCCGCAGATGCTCAGCACGACGCTGGCCTACGGCCTGACCAACACCGTGACCGGCGTGGTTGGCCTGCAAGCCACCGACGACTACAAGGCACTGGCCTTGGGCAGCGGCCTGAACACGCTGGTGGGCGCCTTTTCGCTCGATGTCACCCATTCCTCGAGCAAGGCCCAGGGCCAGACCACCCAGGGCAACAGCCTGCGGGCGCTGTACGCCAAGACCTTCACCGGCACCGATACCAACTTCACCCTGGCCGCCTACCGCTACTCCACCGAGGGCTTCCGTACCCTCACCCAGCATATCGAGGACCAGAGCAGCGACGCGATCAAGCGCAGCGGCAACTCCAAGACCCGCACCGACCTGACCATCAACCAGAGCCTGGGCCGCGACCGCGCGCTCGGCAGCCTGTACCTGACGGCCAGCGACCAGCGCTACTGGAACCGCGGCGGTTCGCAGAGCCTGTCGGCCGGCTACAGCAACAACTGGGGCGATATCTCCTACAACCTCGACATCAGCCGTACCAAGGAGCTGGGAACCTCAGGCCCTGCGGGGCAGGATACCCAGTTCAACCTGTCGCTGTCGTTCCCGCTTGGCAGCCGCGCCCGCGCGCCGCGGGCGTTCGTCACCAGCAGCACGCAGAAAGGCAACGACACCACCCAGGCCGGCATCAACGGCTACCTGTCGGAAACCAGCGACACCTTCTATTCGATCCAGGGCGGTCACAGCCGCACCAGCGGCAGCTCGGCCTCGGCCAACCTGAACACCCGCACCTCGGTCGCCGACATCAGCCTGGGCTACAGCCAGGGGCGCGGCTACGATGCGCAGAACCTCAACATCGCCGGCGCCGTGGTTGCCCACCAGGGCGGTATCAACCTCGGCCAGACGCTCGGCGAAACCTTCGCCCTGGCCGAAGTACCGGGAGTGCCGGGGGCGAAGATCAGCAACTACAGCGGCGTGGAAACCGGGCGCAACGGCTATGCGGTGATCCCCAGTGCCCAGCCCTATCGGGTCAACTGGATCAGCTTGGACACGCGCGACCTGGGCGGCGACATCGAGATCGACAACGCCACCCAGCAGCTGGTGCCGCGCCGCGGCGCCGTAGTGCTTGCCCGCTACACCGGCAAGAGCGGGCGTCGGGTGCAATTCGAGCTGTTCGACGAGCGCGGCCAGTTGCTGCCGTTCGGGGCATCGGTGGAGGACGCCGAAGGCCGCCAGCTGGCGATTTCCGACCCGAGCGGCAAGGCCTTGGTGCTGCTGGAGCAGGACCAGGGCAGCCTGACCATCAAGTGGGGCGAGCGCCAGTGCGCGGCCCACTACGACCTGCCGGAACGGGACACGGCGGTCAACTACGAGCGCCAGCGCCTGATGTGCCAACCGTGACACCCGGTCTGTCGCGCAGCAGAGAATGCGCCTAACTGCCCGGCAGCTTTGGTATGATCCAGTCGCGATACTGCAAACGCAGTGCAACAGGGACTCCAGAGCTGATGAATCAGGCTGCGTCATGTCCTTGATTTCTGCACGGCCGGCTCATTTTTAGGTGAAAGCTGAAGTTTGATGCGAAAACTCCTGGCAAGCACCCTGGCGCTGGTGATGGCCGCCGCACTCTGTGGCTACGGTTTCTGGACCCAGCAGCGCCCGGAAGGCCATTACCTGTCCGACCTGCGCATCGAACTGGCGCTGAACCATGGCGTACCCGGCGAGCGCGGCAACCTGCTCGGCGTCGAGCCGCTGCTGTACCCGGGCGACTACCAGAACCTGCAACGCCTGCACCGCAAGCTCGCGGCCTACCTGGAGCAGGCCCGGGCCCAAGGCCTGGTCGGCCCGCGCACGGTGGTGGTGCTGCCCGAGCACATCGGTACCTGGCTGTGGGCGCGCGGCGAAAAGAACGAGCTGTACCAAGTCACGCAAAGCCGGGAAGCCCTGCAATGGCTGGAGCTGAGCAACCCGCTGCGCTATGGCCTGGCCATGCTCGGTGCTGACGGCGACGACCGCCGCGCCGACGCGCACCTGCGCATGAAGGCCGAGCAGATGGCCACGGACTACCAGCAACTGTTCGGTGGCCTGGCCAAGGAATTCAACGTGACCCTGGTGGCCGGCTCGATCGTGCTACCCGCCCCCTATGTGAAGCAGGGCGTACTGCATGCCGGCAGCGGCCCGCTGTTCAACAGCAGCATGGTGTTCGCCGGCGATGGCTCGCTGCTGGGCCAGCCACAGCGTCAACAGTTCCCCGACAGCGAAATGCGCCGTTATGTCCACGATGGCCGCCAGCAGCCTTTGCAGGTCGTGCAAACCCCCGCCGGGCGCCTGGGGGTACTGGTGGGCAGCGACAGCTGGTACCCGGAAAACCACCAGCAACTGGCCCGCCAGGCAGTGGAACTGATCGCCAACCCGGTGTTCCTCAGCGGCAAGGGCAGCTGGCAGGCACCCTGGCGTGGCAATCGCCACCAGGACGCCAGCGCCAGGTTGCCCTTGCAGCGCGGCGAAGTCAGCGAACAGGCTGCCTGGCAGCACCTGACCAAGGCCGCCGGTGCCGATGTCAGCAGCATGAGCGTGTTCATGCGTGGGCAATTCTGGGAACAGGGCAGCGACGGCCAGGGCTTTGCCCACCAGGCTGGCGAACTGCTGGCGGGAACGCCCAGCCCTGGCGCCCGCCTGCTGAACCTGTGGCTGTAGGCCGATGGCCCGCCCCCGTGTGCGCCTGGGCGACCTTTCGGTCGGTTTTGTCCAGCCGCTGAGCGAGGCCCTGCGCGAGCTTGGCCACGACCCGCAGCCGCTGTTGCAGCGCTATGGCCTGGGCGCGGCACGCCTGGGCGAGGCCAATGCACGCTTGTCGATACCGCGCTACATGCACCTGGGGCATGCCGCCATCGAGCTCTGCGGTGAGGCTGCGCTGGGCCTGCACATGGGGCGCCTGAGCCGTCTGGCGCAGGCCGGGCTGGCCGGGGTCACCGCGGCCCAGGCACCCAGCGTGGGCGAGGCAGCACGCACCCTGCTGCGCTTCGAGCCGTTGTATGCAGCCAACTACCGTGGCCATTCCACTTTCCATGAAGATGCCCACGGCGCCTGGCTGCGCTTCTACTCGATCAGCCCCTACAACGCCTACAACCGCTTTGTCGTCGATTCCCTGCTCGCGGGCTGGTTGGCCCAGCTGAGCGACCTTGCCGGCACACCGGTGCAGGCCGAACGCCTGGAAATCGAATTTGCCGCCCCCGCCTATGCCGAGCGTTACCAGCCGTTGTGCGCTACACCCGTGCAATTTGCCGCCGAAAGCAATCAGCTGCGCCTGAGCCGCGCCACGCTGCAGCTGGCCAACCCGCGGCATTGCCCAAGCACCTGGCAGCACCTGCTGCAGTTGTGCGAGGCAGAGATGCTGCAACGCACCCGCGTACGCAGCCTGGGAGAGCGCATCACCCACCTGCTGGGCCCGTTGCTCAATGGCGGTCGCGAACCGGACCTGGAAGAAGTGGCGCGGCACCTGCAGCTGCCGACCTGGACCTTGCGCCGCAAGCTGGCCGAGGAAGGCACGCGTTTTCGCGACCTGCTCAACGAAACACGGCGCGACCTGGCCGAGACCTACATCCGCGATACGGAACTGGCCTTTGGCGAGATCGCCTATCTGTTGGGGTTTGCCTCGGCCGAGGCCTTCCAGCGCGCGTTCAAGCGCTGGACGGGCCTTACGCCGGGTGAGTTCCGCCGCAGCCAGCGGCGGGTGGGCTAGGCTCTGTGTGAAAAGCCTTGATACTCGGTGATGCTGCGTTGAAAACAGCCTCGGAATGCTCATTTACAACCCGTAAACTCCGCTTCCTCGGCTGTTTTCGCCTTGCCTGACCTTCGTCTCAAGACTTTTCACACAGACCCTAGAGCTCGGTGGCGTCGTCAGCCGGTTCCGGAGTGTCCAGTTCATAAGCCTGGTATTCGAGAAGTTCTTCCTGGTATTCGTCCATCGACCTGCGTCCTCTCATCTCATGATCTTTATCGGTGTCGCCTTCAACCTAAGCAGGTGGAGTGAAGGAATGATGACAATCTTATGAGTGGTAAACGTAGCAGGTGTTCAGGACATGATCACCGGGCGTCTGTAACAGGGGATGTGTTCGCCCTGTGCCGGCCTCTTCGCGGGCTTGCCCGCTCCCACAGGATCTCCATAGGCTGTGGAGCTTGCGCATTATCTGTGGAAGCGGGCAAGCCCCGCGAGAGTGCTAGAAATCAGAGGGCGGGCGACGCCGCCTCGGCAGGCTGCGCTTGCTGCTGTACTTCAATAGGAGCCGCCTCCGCCGGCGGCGCCACCGGCTGCGAGCCCTGGCTGTCATCCACCACCGGTGCCGCTTCTGCCTCATTGGCTGGGGTAACGGCAGCCGGGGCTGGCGCCGCTTCCACCAAGGGTGCCGCCGCCGGGGCTGGTGCCACCGGTGCCCCCGCAGCTTGCTCCGGCAGCCCCAGGGCAGGCGCGGGCGCTTCGGCCTTCGGCGCGGGCTCCTCGACCTTGGCCTTGCTTTCCTGCTGCGGCTTGGGCTTGGGCAGATAGCTCTCCACCAGGGCGAAATAGCGATCATAGAACTGCGCCGCCGTCACCGTCTCGCTGGCCACCTTGACCATGGAGTCGTCGCTGGAGCCGATCGGCATCGACACCGAGCCCAACACACCCACGCCCAGGCTGGCCGAGGTGTTGGACTTTTTCAGGGCATAGCGGTCCTGCAGGGCGTTGGCGAACATGGTCGAGCGCTGCTCGTCGCTCACATCCGGCGCACAGGTAACGTTGAAGCTGATCTGCAGGTGATTCTCGCTGTTCTGCTGGAAACTCTTGTTGCCCATCACCTGGTTGGCACCGCTGCTGGTGATGATGTACCCCTGGCTGAGCAAGGCGCGCCGGGCGGCCTCGCAAGAGCCGGCATCGCTCACCGGGAAGCTGCGCGAAAAGGTGCCCGAGTCATCGAAATTCTCGTGCTCGTAGACGGCGGCTTTTTTTGAGGAACAACCGGTCACGCCCGCCAGCACCAGGGCCAGCCCGAGCGCACCAAAGACGGAAGATCTGGTCATTGCGTATTCCGGGTAAGTCAGAAAGGTGCCTATTGTGCAACACACGAGGCTGGCACAGGAACCGCTGATCGGTGAAGAGTCTGTCAGATTCGTGTAAATCTGGGCCAAGGCCGGCGATGGCCAGGCGTAGAAACGAAAAAAGCGACCCTGAGGTCGCTTTTTCGTGCTTCGAGGCGTTCAAGGGGCCTCGAGGCGAAGATGGCGCAGCGGACGGGACTCGAACCCGCGACCCCCGGCGTGACAGGCCGGTATTCTAACCGACTGAACTACCGCTGCGTATCATTCAGGCTTGCGCCCGATTGAAACCTGGGTCTACCCTTGCGGCTCGATGGCCTCAGGACAGGCACAAAAAAAGCGATGACTGGATCGCTTCTCTTGTGTTTGCTTCAAGGTGTTCAAGGGACCTTGAAACGAAGATGGCGCAGCGGACGGGACTCGAACCCGCGACCCCCGGCGTGACAGGCCGGTATTCTAACCGACTGAACTACCGCTGCGTATCGTTCAGGCTTGCGCCCGATTGAAACTGGGATCAGCCCAAGGCAGCTTGCCTTGCGACTTCAGACCGGTGCCAGGCACCCATCTGTTACTGAAAATGGCGCAGCGGACGGGACTCGAACCCGCGACCCCCGGCGTGACAGGCCGGTATTCTAACCGACTGAACTACCGCTGCGCAGTGCGCTCCTCTCTGGCTATCGGCTTCTTGCGAAACCTCGAGCACCAGGAAGTTCTCAGGAAGTGGTGGGTGATGACGGGATCGAACCGCCGACCCTCTGCTTGTAAGGCAGATGCTCTCCCGGCTGAGCTAATCACCCTCGCGATGTTGCTTGTTGCGTTTGCTTCGCTGAGGCCGCGAAATTTACGCAGGTGGTGAAGCTAAGTCAATAGCCCCGTTGGATTTTTTTCAAAAAAGGTCGGTTGGCTGCACCGACCTCTTCGCGGGCTCGCCCGCTCCCACAGGATCTCCACCGATCCTGACCTGTGTGAAATACCTGTGGGAGCGGGCGTGCCCGCGAAGAGGCCAGTACAGGATGTGCAGAATGCTCAGGTGTAGATCATCTTGCGGGTCATGCCGCCATCGACCACGAACTCCTGGCCGGTAACGAATGCCGCCTGGCGTGACAACAGCCAGGCCACCATGGCCGCCACGTCTTCCACCGTCCCTACCCTGCCCGTCGGATGCTGGGCATGGTCGGCCTCGGTCAACGGTTCGGCACGGCGCTGCGACGGGTCGCGGGCGTCGATCCAGCCCGGGCTCACCGCATTGACGCGGATCTCCGGGCCGAGGCTCATGGCCAGCGCATGGGTCAACGCCACCAGGCCGCCCTTGCTGGCTGCGTAGGCCTCGGTGTCGGGCTCGGACTGCCGCGCCCGGGTAGAGGTCAGGTTGACGATCGCCCCGTTGTGCGCACGCAGGTACGGCGCACAGTGCTTGGCCAGCAGCATCGGGCCACTGAGGTTGACCGCCAGCACGCGGTTCCACTGCGCCAGGCTCAGGCTTTCCAGGGTGTGGTTGTGCGGGTTGGCAATGGCCGCGTTGCACACCAACGCGTCCAGGCGGCCAAACTGCCCCAGCACCTCGGACACCCCGGCACTGACCTGGGCCTCGTCGGCAACGTCCATGGTAATGAACCAGGCGTTGTCGCCCAGGGCCTTGGCCACCTTGGCACCACGCTGGCGGTCGAGGTCACTGAGCACCACCTGCCAGCCTTCGCAGATCAGCCAGGCGGCAATGCCCAGGCCAATGCCGCGCGCGGCACCGGTGACCAGGGCCACCCGGCCGTTGTGGCCGGGCGCAGCGCCGCCGATCTCGATCACAGTGCCGCCAGCCCGCGCGCCAGGTCGGCCTGCAGGTCAGCCACGTCTTCCAGGCCCACGGCAACACGGATCAGGCTGTCGCGGATACCCGCGGCCTCACGCTCCTGCGGCGTCAGGCGGCCGTGTGAGGTGGTGGCCGGGTGGGCGATGGTGGTCTTGCTGTCACCGAGGTTGGTGGTGATGGAAATCACCCGGGTGGCGTCGATGAAGCGCCAGGCGCCCGCTTTGCCGCCCTTGACCTCGAAGCTGACCACCGCACCGAAGCCGCTCATCTGGCGCTTGGCCAGCTCGTGCTGCGGGTGGCTCGGCAGGCCGGCGTAATGCACCTTCTCCACGCCCTCCTGCTGCTCCAGCCATTCGGCCAGTGCCTGGGCGCTTTCGCAGTGCGCACGCATGCGCAGGCGCAGGGTTTCCAGGCCCTTGGTGAAGATCCAGGCGTTGAACGGGCTGAGGGTCGGGCCTGCGGTACGCAGGAAACCAACCACTTCCTTCATCTGCTCGGCACGCCCGGCAACCACGCCGCCCATGCAGCGGCCCTGGCCGTCGATGAACTTGGTGGCCGAGTGGAACACGATGTCGGCACCCAGCTTCAGCGGTTGCTGTAGCGCCGGGGTGCTGAAGCAATTGTCCACCACCAGCATGGCACCGTGGGCGTGGGCGATCTCGCTGAGGGCAGTGATATCGACCAGCTCGGCCAGCGGGTTGGACGGCGACTCGACGATCAGCAGCTTGGTGTTGGCCTTGATGGCCTTTTCCCAGCCAGCCAGGTCGACCAGCGGCACGTAGTCCACCTGCACGCCAAAGCGCTTGAAGTACTTCTCGAACAGGCTGATGGTCGAACCGAACACGCTTTGCGACACCAGCACGTGGTCACCGGCACTGCACAGCGACATCACCACGGCGAGGATCGCGGCCATGCCGGTGGAGGTGCCCACGGCCTGTTCGGCGCCTTCCATGGCCGCCAGGCGCTCCTCGAAGGCGCGCACCGACGGGTTGGTATAACGCGAGTAGACGTTGCCCGGCGTTTCGCCGGCAAAGCGCGCGGCGGCGTCGGCAGCCGTGCGGAACACATAGCTGGAGGTCAGGAACAGCGCTTCGCTGTGCTCGGCCTCCGGTGAACGGTGCTGGCCGGCGCGCACCGCCAGGGTGTCGAAACCGACACCCTCGAGGTCACTGTCCAGCCGCCCGGCATCCCATTGATCCGTCATGCCGTCGCTCCCGAATCAGTTGTTGTACAGGTCGATGATCGCGCTGACTGCCTGGTTCTTGACCTTGGCCAGGTCATTGCGGGCTTGTTCGATGCGGTCGAGGTAGGCCTCGTCGATGTCGCCAGTGACATATTCACCGTTGAACACCGCGCAGTCGAAGTGCTCGATCTTGATCTTGCCGCCACCGACCGATTCGATCAGGTCCGGCAGGTCCTGGTAGACCAGCCAGTCGGCGCCGATCAACTCGGCCACCTGTTCGGTGGTGCGGTTGTGGGCGATCAGTTCGTGAGCGCTCGGCATGTCGATGCCGTAGACGTTGGGGTAGCGCACCGCAGGGGCTGCGGAGCAGAAGTAGACGTTCTTGGCGCCGGCTTCGCGGGCCATCTGGATGATCTGCTTGCAGGTGGTGCCGCGCACGATCGAGTCGTCCACCAGCATCACGTTCTTGCCGCGGAACTCCAGCTCGATGGCGTTGAGCTTCTGGCGTACCGACTTCTTGCGCGCGGCCTGGCCGGGCATGATGAAGGTACGGCCGATGTAGCGGTTCTTGACGAAGCCTTCGCGGAATTTCACGCCCAGGTGGTTGGCCAGCTCCAGGGCCGCGGTGCGGCTGGTATCCGGGATCGGGATGACCACGTCGATGTCGTGGTCCGGGCGCTCGCGCTGGATCTTCTCGGCCAGCTTCTCACCCATGCGCAGGCGCGCCTTGTACACCGACACACCGTCCATGATCGAGTCCGGGCGGGCCAGGTAGACGTGCTCGAAGATGCACGGCTGCAGTTTCGGCGCGTCGGCGCACTGCTTGGTGTACAACTGGCCTTCTTCGGTGATGTACACCGCTTCGCCGGGTGCCAGGTCGCGGATCAGGGTGAAGCCGAGCACGTCCAGGGCCACGCTTTCCGAGGCGATCATGTATTCCACGCCTTCGTCGGTATGACGCTGGCCGAACACCACCGGACGGATGCCGTTGGGGTCGCGGAAACCGACGATACCGTAGCCGGTGATCATCGCCACCACGGCATAACCGCCGACGCAGCGGCTGTGCACGTGGGACACGGCGGCGAACACGTCTTCTTCGGTCGGCTGCAGCTTGCCGCGTACGGCCAGCTCATGGGCGAACACGTTCAGCAGCACTTCCGAGTCGGAGTTGGTGTTGACGTGGCGCAGGTCGGACTCGTAGATCTCCTTGGCCAGCTGCTCGACGTTGGTCAGGTTGCCGTTGTGTGCCAGGGTGATGCCGTACGGCGAGTTGACGTAGAACGGCTGGGCCTCGGCCGAGGTCGAGCTGCCCGCTGTCGGGTAGCGCACGTGGCCGATGCCGATGTTGCCGACCAGGCGCTGCATGTGGCGCTGCTGGAAGACATCGCGCACCAGGCCATTATCCTTGCGCAGGAACAACCGGCCGTCATGGCTGGTCACGATACCGGCAGCGTCCTGGCCGCGGTGCTGGAGGACCGTAAGCGCGTCATACAGCGCCTGATTGACGTTCGACTTACCGACGATACCGACGATGCCACACATGCGACGCAACCCCTACTTTGACGAAACTTGAGTGAATAGCGCTCAGGGCTTTGCCGGCCCGAGCAACTGTTCCTTGAACGGAAGATCAGCCGGAGTGCCGATCAGCCCACTGGGTGTCCACTGGCCGGTAAAACCCAGGATCAGGTTTTTCGACCAGTCGGCAACCAAGAGAAATTGTGGTATCAGGCGTGATTCCTGCCACCAGGTGTCCTGTTGAACCGGCCCCAGGCTGATCAGCCCGATGGCCACCACCACCAGCAAGGCCCCGCGCGCGGCGCCGAAGGCCATGCCCAGGAAACGATCGGTGCCGGACAACCCGGTCACGCGGATCAGCTCGCCGATGAGGAAGTTGATCATGGCGCCTACCAGCAAGGTGGCGACGAACAGAATGGCGCAGCCGGCGATGACCCGCATCGACGGCGTCTGGATGTAGCTTTCAAGATATACCGAGAGCGAACCGCCGAACATCCAGGCAACCGCGCCGGCAATGATCCAGATGAGCAAGGACATGGCTTCCTTGACGAAGCCGCGCTTGAGACTGATCAGTGTGGAGACGGCGATGATCGCGATGATCGCCCAATCAACCAGGGTAAATGCCACGGTGCTGCCTGCAGACGTTTGAGGCGGCGCATTTTACCAGAGCGGCGAGGGGTTGGGTAAGCGGAATGTCAGGACGATTGCTGTTGGTTTCATCGTCGGCAAGCCAGCTCCCGCAAGGATTGCGCGCCAAAGCGAAACGCGACTTCTGCAGGAGCGGCCCTTGTGTCGCGATCGGGCCGTGCCGCGGCCCCTCGGTTAGTGCTATAGCCGAAATTGCTGGGGCCGCGGCGCGGCCCGATCGCGACACGAGGCCGCTCCTACACGGACCGAGTCAGCAGTATCAGCTGCGCTCGGGCTGGAAACGCACCACAAAGCCCTTGAGGCTGTTCTGGCGGTTGATCGCATCGCGCATGCGCTCGGCCTCGGCGCGCTCGATCAACGGCCCCACGTACACCCGGTTCATGCCACCCGCCGAGCGGACATAGGCGTTGTAACCCTGGCTACGCAAGGTTTGTTGCAGCTTCTCGGCACCGGCGCGGTTGGACAGGCTGGCCAGCTGGATGGACCAACTGACCGGCAGGCCATTGACGTCGATCTTCGAGGGCGCTTCCGCTTTGGCCACGGCAGCGGCCGGGGCCGAAGCGACTGCCGGCTTGGGCTCCGGCTTGGGCTCGACCTTCGGCGCAGGAGCCTGGGCCTTGGGCGGCTGAGCCTGCACCTGAGTTTGAGCCTGGGCCTGGGCCTGCGGCGACGGCGTGATCGGCTGGCTGGGCGGGCTCGCCGGTGCAGTGGATTCTTCTACCACCACCGGGGGCTGTTGTGGCTCTTGCGCAATGGCCTGTGGCTCCGGCACGGCGACCGGCTCCACCTTCACTTCCGGCAGGTTTGGCATGGCCGGTGCCTGCGGGGCCTCGACGTGCACCTGGCGCATCTCGTCCTCGCGGGTGAACAGCATCGGCAGGAAAATCACCGCCAGCGCCACCAGCACCAACGCACCCACCATGCGCTGTTTCATCCCTTTATCCAGCACTGCCATCTACTCCACCCTCCTGGGCGTGCCGCTCCAGCCATTCCAGCGCCTGGGCAACACAGAAAAACGAACCGAACAGCAGGATCTGGTCATCTGCCGTCGCCTGCGCGCATTGCCCCTCGAGGGCGGCGTCGACGCTGGCATAAGACTTCACTGCGGCGCCGAGGTTCGTCAAGGCCGCGGCCAGCTCGGCAGCCGGGCGGCTGCGCGGGGTGTCCAGCGGCGCCACCGCCCAGTCGTCGACCAGGCCCTGCAGCGGCGCGACAACACCGTCCAGGTCCTTGTCGGCGAGCAGCCCGAACACCGCCAGGCGGCGCCCCTTCAGCGGGCGGGCGGCCAGGCGTCGCGCCAGGTATTCTGCGGCGTGCGGGTTGTGCCCTACATCCAGCAACAGCTCCACCGGCCGCCCCTGCCAGCTCAGCAGCCGACGATCGAGGCGCCCGGTGATACGGGTATCCAGCAGCGCCTGGCGAATCTGCCCGGCGTCCCACGGCAGCCCCATCAGCAGGTAGGCTTGCAGGGCGAGCGCGGCGTTCTCCATCGGCAGGTCGAGCAATGGCAGGTCGGGCAACGCTACCGGCTCCCCTGTCGCGGTTGTACCACGCCAGCTCCAGTGGCCATCGGCGCTGGCCAGGTCGAAATCGCGCCCGCGCAGGAACAATGGCGCAGCCAGCTCGGCGGCCTTGTCCAGCAGCGGCTGGGGCGGATCCAGGTCACCACACAGGGCAGGCTTGCCCTGACGGAAGATCCCGGCCTTTTCAAAGGCCACCTGCTCGCGGGTATCGCCCAGGTAGTCGACATGGTCGACGCCGATGCTGGTCACCAGGGCCAGGTCGGCATCCACCACGTTGACGGTGTCCAGGCGCCCACCCAGGCCGACTTCCAGCACCACCGCGTCCAGTTGCGACTGGTAGAACAACCAGAACGCGGCCAGGGTGCCCATTTCGAAATAGGTCAGCGAAATATCGCCCCGCGCCGCTTCGACAGCGGCGAAGGCGTCACACAGGTGCTGATCGCTGGCTTCCTGGCCATCGATCAGCACCCGTTCGTTGTAACGCAACAGGTGCGGCGAACTGTAGACGCCGACCTTCAACCCCTGGGCACGCAGCAGCGAAGCCACGAAGGCGCAGGTAGAGCCCTTGCCGTTGGTACCGGTCACCGTTACCACGCGTGGCGCCAGCTTGCCCAGCGCCAGCCGGGCAAGCACCTTCTGCGACCGCTCCAGGCCCATGTCGATGGCCGTGGGGTGCAACTGCTCGAGGTAGGCGAGCCATTCGCCCAGGGATCGTTGTTTCATCACGCGACGGCAGCCGCCTCACGCGCCTGCTCCGGGGTTTTCTGGCCAGTCATCTGCGCCAGCAGGCGGGCCAGGCGCGGACGCAGCTCACCACGCGGGATGATCAGGTCGATGGCGCCGTGCTCCAGCAGGAACTCGCTGCGCTGGAAGCCTTCCGGCAGTTTCTCGCGCACGGTCTGCTCGATCACGCGTGGGCCGGCGAACCCGATCAGCGCCTTCGGCTCGCCAACGATCACGTCGCCGAGCATCGCCAGGCTGGCGGATACGCCACCGTACACCGGGTCGGTCAGTACCGAGATGAACGGGATGCCTTCTTCACGCAGGCGCGCCAGCACGGCCGAAGTCTTGGCCATCTGCATCAGCGAGATCAGCGCTTCCTGCATGCGCGCACCACCCGAGGCGGAGAAGCAGACCATCGGGCAGCGGTGTTCCAGGGCGTAGTTGGCGGCGCGCACGAAACGCTCGCCGACGATAGCGCCCATCGAGCCACCCATGAAGGAGAACTCGAAGGCACTGACCACGATCGGCATGCCCATCAGGGTGCCGCTCATGGAGATCAGCGCGTCTTTCTCGCCGGTCTGCTTCTGGGCACCGGCCAGGCGGTCCTTGTACTTCTTGCCATCACGAAACTTCAGGCGGTCGACCGGCTCCAGGTCGGCGCCCAGTTCGGCACGGCCATCGGCGTCGAGGAAGATGTCGATGCGCGCACGTGCGCCGATGCGCATGTGGTGGTTGCACTTGGGGCAGACATCCAGGGTCTTTTCCAGCTCCGGACGATACAGCACGGCCTCGCAGGCCGGGCACTTGTGCCACAGGCCTTCAGGCACCGAGCTCTTCTTCACCTCGGAACGCATGATCGAAGGGATCAGTTTGTCGACTAACCAGTTGCTCATGCTTTCTTTCTCCAGTATCGGCAGGCAGCGGCCGCTATCGCCGGCCCTGCCCTTGAGCTCACAATCTTGTATGAAACGATGATGGACCGACCGCCGGGGCTTCCGGCGCGCCACTCCACCGCTAATGTGTCGTTCTGCCGCCTCAGGCGCAGGCGGCTGCCCAACAGGGCTGCGAAAGCTATGGACGATGGCGCGCAGCCAGCCGTCACATCTGCCATCACGCCTGTTTCACCGCCTGCACGAAGGCTTCGATCTTCGCTGCATCCTTGATGCCCTTGGCCTGCTCCACGCCGCCACTGACATCCACCGCGTATGGCCGCACCTGGGCGATGGCCTGGCCGACATTGTCGGCCGACAGCCCACCGGCCAGGATGACCGGCTTGCTCAGGCGCGCCGGTACCAGCGACCAGTCGAATGCCTCACCGGTACCCCCGGGTACGCCAGGTACGTAGGTGTCCAGCAGAATGCCGCGGGCGCTGGCGTAAAGCCGGCAGGCCGCCTCCAGGTCGTCGCCCGGGCGCACCCGCAGGGCCTTGATCCAGGGGCGCTGGTAACCCTCGCAGTCCTGCGGGGTTTCATCGCCGTGGAACTGTAGCAGGTCCAGCGGCACCGCTTCGAGAATCTCGTTCAGCTCGCAGCGTGTGGCGTTGACGAACAGCCCCACCGTGGTCACGAACGGCGGCAGTGCGGCGATGATCGCCCGCGCCTGACGCACGTCCACCGCGCGGGGGCTCCTGGCGTAGAACACCAGGCCGATGGCATCAGCCCCGGCCTCGGCAGCGGCGAGTGCGTCTTCGATGCGGGTAATACCGCAGATCTTGCTGCGAACGTTGCTCATGGACAGCGAACCCTGCTGGTGGCAGTGAAAGGCCGGATGTTAACAAATGACGTTTGGCCCGTCAGTCAGCCAGTGCCTCGTAGCCGGTCAAAAAGTGTGGGCCGATGTAACGCCTGGGCAGGGCATACTCCTCGGGGTACTCCACCTGCACCAGGTAGAGCCCGTACGGGTGCGCCGTGACCCCGCCTTCGCGGCGGTTGCGCCCCTCCAGCACCTCACGCGCCCAGGCCACCGGGCGTTCGCCGGCACCGATGGTCATCAGGACGCCGGCAATGTTGCGCACCATGTGGTGCAGGAAGGCGGTGGCGCGTACATCCAGCACGATCATCTGGCCATGGCGGGTCACGCGCAGGTGGTAGATGTGCTTGATCGGCGACTTGGCCTGGCACTGGCTGGCACGGAAGGCGCTGAAATCATGGGTGCCAAGCAGGTACTGCGCGGCTTGCGCCATGCGCTCGACATCCAGCGGGCGATGGTTCCAGGTGACCTCCTCGGCCAGGTGCGCCGGGCGGATCGGGTCGTTGTAGATGACGTAGCGGTAACGCCGGGCACAGGCCTTGAAACGGGCGTGGAAGTCGGCCGGCATCGGCCGCGACCAGACCACACTGATGTCATGCGGCAGGTTGAAGTTGGTACCCATGGTCCAGGCGCGCTCGTCGCGCACGGCGCGGGTGTCGAAATGCACGACTTGCCCGCAGCCGTGTACGCCGGCATCGGTGCGCCCGGCGCAGATGACCGAGATCGGCTCGTTGGCCACCTTGGACAAGGCTTGTTCGAGCGCCTGCTGGACACTCGGCACACCACTGGCCTGGCGCTGCCAGCCGCGGTAGCGCGCACCTTTGTATTCCACGCCCAGGGCGATGCGAGAGTAGCCTTCGGCCGCAGACTCGGCGGCGGCGGTGTCGATGATGTCCAAGAGCATGAAACCTGTGGGGTGTACGAAATGGCGGGGATTATAACGACAACGGCAGCCGTGTTGGGCTGCCGCCGGACCTGCACGGTCTTTGATGGTTTCTTCGCGGCTGAACCCGCCCCCACAGGGCACCACGGGTTACAGGCCCCGGGGTAACTTGTGGCAGCGGGTTTACCCGCGAAAAGGCCAGGCTTGCCTGCCTCAAATCAGGCGGGAAAGCATGTCCTCGGCTTCCTGGCGCTGACTTTCATCGCCATCCTTGACCACTTCATCGAGGATGTCACGTGCCCCCTGGTGGTCGCCCATGTCGATATAGGCACGGGCCAGGTCAAGCTTGGTGGCCACTTCGTCGCTGCCGGAGAAGAAGTCGAAGTCCAGGTCGTCCAGTGGCTCGGGCTCGGGCTGGGCAGCCGCGTCTTCGCTGGTGAAGTGCGGTTCCAGCGAGGGGGACTCGAGGCTCTGCGACAGCTTGTCCAGCTCGGCGTTGACGTCGTCCAGCTCGGAGGCAAAGCTCTTGGCTGCCGGCGAATCGTCTTCCAGCGACAACGACAGGTCGAAGTCGGACGGCAGGTCGAATTCGGACAACGGGTCGAACGCCGGCACGTTGTCGAAGGCGGCCAGTTCCGCAGCGACATCCACCGCGGGCTCGTCGGCCGCCGCCGGGGCAGCCGGGGCAACCGGCTCGCTGACATCGAGGTCGAAATCGGCCAGGTCGACCGTGGGTTGCGCTTCGGCCTGGGCCAGCATGGCCTCGAAATCGGCGTCGGCATCGGCCTGCAGCTCGGCATCGACGGCAACCGGCTCTTCTGCTGCCGGAACCTCTGCCGGCAGAGGCTCATCCAGTACCGGCTCATCCAGCACTGGTGCGGCCAGTGGGCCATCCTCGGGCAGGTCATCACCCAGGCTCAGGTCGAAGGCACTGTCCAGGTCCTGCTCATCCAGGCCCGGTACATCCAGGGTCGGCACTTCATCGAAGGCATCCAGCCCCGCTTCCGGCTCTAGCGCTGCTTCAGGCTGCGCTGGCGCGACGGCCTCCGGCTCGACCGCCAACTGTGGCTCGAGGGGCGGCAGGTCGTCCAGCCCGACATCGGCAGCCGCTGGGGTTTCAGGCTGATCCTGCAGCAAGCCCTGCACATACTGTTCGTCCATCTCGGCAGCCAGGGCCGCAGCACCGAGGCCGGCAGCAGCCAGGCCGAGCATGGCCGGGTAGCGTTCCTTCAAGCCGGCAACTGCGGCGCTGTTCTGCTCGCTGGCCGGCAGCTTGCGCTCCTGCTCGGCGAAGGCGCTCTGGTCACCCTGACGGGCGTACACATCCATCAGTTGCAGGCGCAGGTCATCACGCTGCGGCGCGGCGGCCACAGCGGGCTCCAGCAGGTCGGCAGCACGGTTCAGACGGCCGGCGGCCAGGCATTGCCCAACTTCCTCCAGCAGCGCGGCGTACGGGTCGGCTTGCGCCTCGGGCTGCGCTTCGACGGCAGCTGTCGGCGGTTTTTCCGCTGCTGCGGCGGCGGCGGCCGAAGCGGCGACCACGGCTGGCGACAGGGTCACGCTCGGGGCCGAGACGTCGACGCCCTCGAGGCTTGCGCTGTCGTTGTCGAAGCCTGCGCCCTGCTCTTCTTCCAGCGCGCGCGCCATGCGCAGGTGTTTCTCGGCTTCCTGCTGGGCCTTGCGCTTGCGCGCCAGCAGCAACAGCAGAAGCAGCAGCACGAGGAATGCACTGCCGGCAATCAGCCCCAGCAGCAGCGGGTTGCCGGTGATTTCCTCCAGCACGCCGCCAGGCTGTTCATTGGCTGCGGCCTCGGTGGCTGGCGCCGGCTTGGGCGCGGTATCCACGGCGGCAGGTGCAGGCTTGACCACGGGTTGCGCATCGGCTGCAGGCTGGGCCGGGGCAGCTGCGCCCTGGGCCTCCAGGCGGGCCAACTGGTTGTTCTTCAGCTCGATCAGACGCTGCAGCTTGTCCAGCTGGCTCTGCAGGTCGGCCATGCGGCTCTTGAGCTCTTCGTTGTCACGACGGCTGGTGTCCAGGCTTTCCTCGGCCACGGCCAGCTTGTCGCTGAGTGCCTTGGCCTGGTCGGCGCCGGCCTGGGTGCCCGGGCTGACCAGGCGCAGGTTGTCGCCCTGGGCAATGCGCGCCGGGGCCGCATCGGCGGCACCGCGACGGGTGGCATCCAGCTGGCGGGCACGTGGGCCCAGACGGCGGCCTTCACGCCAGGCCGCATACTGCTCGGCCACCTCACGGGTCGCCTCGCCCTGGGCAATACTCTGGATCTGCTGCTGGTCAGGCAGGCGCAGCACCTGGCCCACCTTCAGCTGGTTGATGTTGTTGCCGATGAAGGCGTCCGGGTTCAGCGCCTGGATCGCGATCATGGTCTGCTGGATCGAGCCACCCTGGGTGTTGCGCGCGGCAATCTGCCACAAGGTGTCACGACGTTGGGTGGTGTAGCTGCCGGCACTGGTCACCGCCGGTGCAACATTGCTTGCCGCCGGCTTGTCGCCCTGGGCCTTGGCCTGGTCGAGCAGCACACTGTAGTCACGCAGCAGACGCCCCTGCGGCCACATCACCTGGACCAGGAACTTGACCACCGGCCCGGGCAGCGGCTGGCTGGAGGTTACCCGCAGCACGCTCCTGCCGTTGGGGTTGATCACCGGCGTGAAGGTCAGGTCTTCGAGATAAGGCGGCAGCGCCACCCCGGCCTTGCTGAACTCTTCCGGCGGCGCCAGGCTCGGCGCCACTTCGGCGGCGGTGAGGTCGCGCACGTCCAGCAGCTCGATCTCGGCGTCCAGCGGCTGGTTCTGTGCCGACTTGAGGGTCAACTCCCCCAGGCCCAGGGCATTCGCCATGCCTGATGACAGCGCCGATGCTGCAGCCATGGCCAGAACCAGTTTGCGAATTCGAAGCATGACCTCTTCCCTTGTATGAAGCGTCCTGAAACCTGCATGCGGAGCAGGACAAAATTGCTCGCCAGTATCTTTTACGGCATGTGTTTAATCAACAATTGCGCCACTTGCACGGCGTTCAGCGCGGCGCCTTTGCGCACGTTGTCGGTGGTCAGCCAGAGGTTGAGCTGCTGGTCTTCATCAACGCCGTGCCGTACACGACCAACATAGACCACGTCTTGGCCCACTGCGTCACCAACCGGGGTCGGATAATCGTCGCGTTCCACCAGTTCGACACTGTCGGCGGCCTCGAGTGCCTGTTGAATCGCCTCCAGGTCGACCGGGCGACGGCTCTGCACCGCCACACTGAAGCTATCGCCAAAAAACACCGGGACTTGAACACAGCTCACGGAAATCTTCAGTTCAGGCATGCCCAGCAGCACACGCAGCTCGCTGACCAGGCGCCGTTCCAGCGCGGTATGGCCCTGTTCATCGGCAGCACCCACCTGGGCCAGCAGGTTGAAGGCCACCTGACGGTCGAAGAAGCGTGGCTCCAGCGGCCGGGCATTGAGCAGCTCGGCGGTTTGCCGGGCCAGCTCAGTGACCGCTTCGCGGCCCTGTGCGGACACGGCCAGCGCCGCCATCACTTGCACTCGCTCGATATCCAGCAGGCCTTTGAGCGGTGCCAGCGCCACAGCCAGGGCAACGGCGGCCGAGCACGGGCTGACAATGCGCGCGGGTAGCGCCAGGCCGGCCAGGCGTTCGGCGTTGGCTTCGGGCACCAGGGCCAGGGCGTCGTCCAGGCCGCCGGACAGGTCGATAACCGTACAACCCGCCTGCAGCGCCTTACCGGCAAAACTGCGGCTGACGGCGGCGCCGGTGGCGAAGAAGGCGAGCTTGACCTGGGCGAAGTCGAAGCTGTCCACTTCGCGTACTTTCAGCTTCTTGCCGGCGAACATCACGCTGCTACCGGCGGATTCCATGCTGGCCAGCAGGTGCAGCGTGCCGACCGGGAAGGCCAGCTCTTCGAGGATCTGTACCAGAGCTTCACCGACGCTGCCGGTGGCGCCGACGACGGCGATGTCCAAAGGGTTTGTCATGGAAGGAATCCTTTTGCTGAAAACGGCGGGGGCGGCACTTTACTTGGATTGTAGAGTTTTGTCTGTGCCAGCCCAAACCCCGCCCCACAGCCAAACCCTATTCACTCCGCCCTTGCTCTTGCTCTTGCTCTTGCTCTTGCTCTTGCTCTTGCTCTTGATCTTGATCTTGATCTTGATCTTGATCTTGATCTTGATCTTGATCTTGATCTTCGCGACTTCAGGAGGCCTACGTTCGGCCTCCTGAAGTCGCATTCGGCGGCGCCTGAACTATCGCGCGCTTAGAAGCAAAAGCAAGAGCAAAAGCAAAAGCCAAGCTGGGACTGGCAGGACAGGAAATAAAAAACCCGCACTGTCGCCAGCACGGGTTTTCGGTCACACCAGAACGATCAACGCTCCAGCAGGATCCGCAGCATGCGACGCAGCGGTTCGGCCGCGCCCCACAGCAGCTGGTCACCGACGGTGAACGCGCCGAGGTACTGCGACCCCATGTTCAGCTTGCGCAAACGGCCAACCGGAATATTCAGGGTCCCGGTCACCTTGGTCGGGGTCAGCTCCTGCATGCTGATCTCCCGCTGGTTCGGCACCAGTTTCACCCAAGGGTTGTGCTGACTGATCATGCCTTCGATGTCGGCGAGCGGCACATCCTTGTTCAGCTTGATGGTCAGCGCCTGGCTATGGCAACGCATGGCGCCGATGCGCACGCAGATGCCGTCCACCGGGATCGGGCTCTTGAAGCGCCCGAGGATCTTGTTGGTCTCGGCCTGGGCCTTCCACTCTTCGCGGCTCTGGCCGTTCGGCAGCTCCTTGTCGATCCACGGGATCAGGCTACCAGCCAGCGGCACACCGAAGTTCTCGGTCGGGAACGCTTCGCTACGCATGGTTTCGGCAACCTTGCGGTCGATGTCGAGGATGGCACTGGCCGGGTTGGCCAGGTCATCGGCCACTGCGGCGTGGGTAGCGCCCATCTGCTTGATCAGCTCACGCATGTTCTGCGCGCCCGCACCCGAGGCCGCCTGGTAGGTCATGGCGCTCATCCACTCGACCAGGCCGGCTTCGAACAGGCCGCCCAGGCCCATCAGCATCAGGCTGACGGTGCAGTTGCCGCCGATGTAGTTCTTGGTACCCGCGTCCAGTTGCTGGTCGATGACCTTGCGGTTGACCGGGTCGAGGATGATCACCGCGTCATCCTGCATGCGCAGGGACGAAGCGGCATCGATCCAGTAGCCCTGCCAGCCGGCTTCACGCAGCTTGGGGAAGACCTCGTTGGTGTAGTCGCCGCCCTGGCAGGTCAGGATCACGTCGAGGGTCTTGAGTTCTTCGATCGAATAAGCGTCCTTGAGTGGAGCAGTATCCTTGCCCACGTTCGGGCCTTGGCCACCGACGTTGGAGGTGGTGAAGAACACCGGCTCGATAAGGTCGAAATCCTGCTCCTCCAGCATCCGCTGCATGAGCACGGAACCGACCATACCGCGCCAACCGATCAGACCTACACGTTTCATCGCAACTACACCTTTGCTAAAAGTGGGCCGCCACCGGGAATTTGGGGTGGCGGGCCAGAGAGATTACAGATTCCGCAGCGCTGCGACTACTGCGTCGCCCATTTCCTGCGTACCCACCTTGCGGCAGCCTTCCGAGAAAATGTCGCCGGTGCGCAGGCCCTGGTCCAGAACCACGCTCACGGCCTTCTCGATCGCTTCGGCGGCAGCCGCCTGGTTGAAGCTGTAGCGCAGCATCATCGACACCGAAAGGATGGTCGCCAACGGGTTGGCGATACCCAGGCCGGCGATGTCTGGCGCCGAGCCGTGGCACGGTTCGTACATGCCCTTGTTGTCGGCATCCAGCGACGCCGAAGGCAGCATGCCGATGGAACCGGTCAGCATGGAAGCTTCATCCGACAGAATGTCACCGAACATGTTGTCGGTCACCATCACGTCGAACTGTTTGGGTGCTCGCACCAGCTGCATGGCAGCATTGTCGACGTACATGTGGCTCAGTTCCACGTCCGGGTAGTCCTTGGCCACGTCCTCGACCACTTCGCGCCACAGCTGGCTGGACGCCAGGACGTTGGCCTTGTCCACCGAGCACAGCTTCTTGCCGCGCACACGGGCCATGTCGAAGCCGACCCGGGCAATGCGGCGCACTTCGCTTTCGCTGTACGGCAGGGTGTCGTAGGCCTGGCGTTCGCCGCCCGCCAGCTCGCGCTGGCCACGCGGCGCACCGAAGTAGATACCGCCAGTCAGCTCACGAACGATGAGGATGTCCAGGCCGGAGACGATTTCCGGCTTGAGCGACGAGGCATCGGCCAGTTGCGGATAGAGGATGGCCGGGCGCAGGTTGGCGAACAGCCCCAGTTGCGAACGGATCTTCAGCAGGCCGCGCTCCGGGCGGATGTCACGCTCGATCTTGTCCCACTTCGGCCCGCCCACGGCGCCCAGCAGCACGGCATCGGCCTTGCGCGCACGTTCCAGGGTCTCGTCGGCCAGCGGCACGCCGTGCTTGTCGATGGCAGCGCCACCGATGACGTCGTGGGCCAGGCTGAAACCGAGCTGGAACTTGTCGTTGGCCAGCTCCAGCACCTTGACCGCCTCGGCCATGATTTCCGGGCCGATACCGTCACCTGGGAGAATCAGAATCTGCTTGCTCATGCTTTCCTCTATCCATTCACGCGGTGCGGCCAAGCGGGCCACACCGAAAAGTTCTTAACGCTCGGCCCACAACACCAGCACATCCGTGCTGAACGAACCATCGGCCTCGATCTGGTAATACTGCCGTACTTCTGCGCCCATGGCTTGCTGCAACTGGCGGATGGCCACGCGCATCGGCTCGGGGGTGCGCATGCGCTCGACCCAGCTGCCGAACTCCAGGCGCAGCGGCTGGCGGGTGTGGCTGCGCACGTACAGGCCGGCCTCGCTGACCTGGCGCTGCCATTCGGCGGCGGAGTAGTCGCGTACATGGCTGGTGTCGCGCAGCACTTCGACCGTTTGCAGGTAGGTATCGAGCAACGGGCTGCCGGGCGACATGACGTCGATGAAGGCTGCCACGCCGCCCGGCTTGAGCACCCGGCGCACTTCGCGCAGGGCCAGGCCCAGGTCGCTCCAGTGGTGGGCCGAGTAGCGGCTGAAGACGAAGTCGAACGAGGCGTCGGCGAACGGCAGGTGTTCGGCGGCGCCGCGTTCGGTAGTGATATTGGCCAGGCCGCGCTCGGCAGCGGCACTGGCGACCACGTCGAGCATGGCTTGCGAAAGGTCGTAGGCAACCACTTCGGCAACCAGCGGGGCGACGTGGAAGCTGACATGGCCGGCACCGCAGCCCAGGTCCAGCACGCGGGCATGGCCCTGCCCCGCCAGCGCGGCCTGCAGCAGGGCGAATTCGCTGCCCTGGGCGTGTACGGCGCTGCTGAGGTAGGCGCTGGCCTGTTCGCCGAACTGGCGTTGGACCACATCGGTGTGGGTGGTGCTGGTCATGTCTCGATCCTTTTGGTTTCTTGCCGCCTGTACCGGCCCTTTCGCGGGCATGCCCGCTCCCACAGGTACAGCGCTGCTCTCTGTGGGAGCGGGCGTGCCCGCGAAGAGGCCGGTACTGTCACCTACAAACAATCAGGCATCACGGAACAGCCAAGGCTGCGCTGCGCGGTGCTTGCCTTCGAAAGCCTTGATCGCGTCGCTGTCCTGCAAGGTCAGGCCGATATCGTCCAGGCCATTGAGCAGGCAGTGCTTGCGGAACGCGTCGATCTCGAAGTGCAGCACCTTGCCATCCGGGCGGGTCACGGCCTGCGCCTGCAGGTCGATGACCAGCTGGTAGCCCGGGTTGGCTTCGACCTGCTTGAACAGCTCGTCGACTTCCTCATCACTGAGGATGATCGGCAGCAAGCCGTTCTTGAAGCTGTTATTGAAGAAGATGTCGGCAAAGCTCGGCGCGATCACGCTGCGGAAGCCGTACTCGTCCAGCGCCCATGGCGCGTGCTCACGGCTCGAGCCGCAACCGAAGTTCTCCCGCGCCAGCAGCACGCTGGCGCCCTGGTAACGTTCGTGGTTGAGCACGAATTCCTTGTTCAACGGGCGCTTGCTGTTGTCCTGGTAGGGCTGGCCCACATCCAGGTAACGCCACTCGTCGAACAGGTTGGGGCCGAAGCCGGTGCGCTTGATCGACTTCAGGAACTGCTTGGGGATGATCTGGTCGGTGTCGACGTTGGCACGGTCCAACGGGGCGACGAGGCCAGTGTGCTGGGTAAAGGCTTTCATGCTGCGCTCCCTTGGATCAACTCGCGGACATCGATGAAGTGGCCGGTCACCGCGGCGGCGGCGGCCATGGCCGGGCTGACCAGGTGGGTACGACCACCGGCGCCCTGCCGGCCTTCGAAGTTGCGGTTGGAGGTGGACGCGCAGTGCTCGCCGCTCTCCAGGCGGTCCGGGTTCATCGCCAGGCACATCGAGCAGCCTGGTTCACGCCATTCGAAACCGGCTTCGATGAAGATCTTGTCCAGGCCTTCGCGTTCGGCCTGGGCCTTGACCAGGCCCGAGCCCGGCACCACCAGCGCCTGCTTGACGTTGGCAGCGACCTTGCGGCCCTTGGCGATTGCAGCCGCGGCGCGCAGGTCTTCGATGCGCGAGTTGGTGCACGAGCCGATGAACACGCGGTCGAGCTTGATGTCGGTGATCGCCTGGTTGGCGGCCAGGCCCATGTACTTGAGGGCACGCTCGATCGAACCACGCTTGATCAGGTCCGGCTCGGCAGCTGGGTCCGGCACGCGCTGGTCGACGGCCAGGACCATCTCCGGCGAAGTGCCCCAGCTGACCTGCGGCTTGATTTGCCCAGCGTCGAGCTCGACCACGGTGTCGAACACCGCGTCAGCGTCGGAAACCAGGCCTTTCCAGGCTGCGACCGCCTGTTTCCACTGCTCGCCCTTGGGCGCGTACGGGCGGCCTTCGACATAGGCGACGGTGGTGTCGTCCACCGCTACCAGGCCTACGCGGGCACCGGCTTCGATGGACATGTTGCAGATGGTCATGCGGCCTTCCATCGACAATTCGCGGATGGCGCTGCCGGCAAATTCCATGGCGTGGCCGTTACCACCGGCGGTGCCGATCTTGCCGATCACCGCCAGGACGATGTCCTTGGCGGTAACGCCGGCAGGCAACTGGCCTTCCACGCGCACCAGCATGTTCTTCATCTTCTTGGCGACCAGGCACTGGGTCGCCAGCACGTGCTCGACTTCGGAAGTACCGATACCGTGGGCCAGGGCGCCGAAAGCGCCGTGGGTGGAGGTGTGCGAATCGCCGCAGACCACGGTCATGCCCGGCAAGGTGGCACCCTGCTCCGGGCTGATGACGTGGACGATGCCCTGGCGCTCGTCGTTCATCTTGAATTCGACGATGCCGTACTCGTCACAGTTTTCGTCGAGGGTCTGTACCTGCAGGCGCGACACCTGGTCGACGATGGCTTCGATACCGCCCTTGCGCTCCGGCGTGGTCGGCACGTTGTGGTCCGGCGTTGCAATGTTGGCGTCGATGCGCCAAGGCTTGCGGTTGGCCAGGCGCAGGCCTTCGAAGGCCTGGGGCGACGTCACTTCGTGGATGATGTGGCGGTCGATGTAGATCAAGGACGAGCCGTCATCGCGGCGCTTGACCTCATGGGCTTCCCAGAGTTTGTCGTAGAGCGTTTTGCCAGCCATCAGACTGTTCCTCATCAGCGTCTTTCTATGCCAAAGACCCCTTGGCTTGTGCGGTCGATGCTAGGGCGTTAGATTGAATAACTCAAATTCATAATTTTTATGCTTTGGATAACCAACAGGAATTCAGACCATGGACCTGGCCAACCTTAGCGCCTTCATCGCCATTGCCGAAACCGGAAGCTTTTCCGGCGCGGCCGAGCGCCTGTTCCTGACCCAACCAGCGGTCAGCAAGCGCATCGCCGGGCTGGAACAGCAACTGGATGTCCGCCTGTTCGACCGGCTGGGCCGCGAGGTCACCCTGACCGAGGCTGGCCGCGCCTTGCTGCCGCGCGCCTACCAGATCCTCAATGTGCTCGATGATACCCGCCGGGCGCTGACCAACCTGACCGGCGAAGTCAGCGGCCGCCTGACCCTGGCCACCAGCCACCACATCGGCCTGCACCGGCTGCCGCCGCTGTTGCGGGCCTTCACGCGCCAATACCCAGCCGTGGCGCTGGATATCCAGTTCATGGATTCGGAACAGGCCTACGACGAAATCCTGCATGGCCGCGCCGAGATTGCCGTGATCACCCTGGCCCCCGAACCGCACCACCTGGTCAAGGCCGTGCCGGTGTGGGACGACGCCCTGGACTTCGTTGCCGCGCCTGAACACCCACTGGCCGCCAACCAGGCGGTGAGCCTGGCCGACGTCGCGCGCCACCCGGCAGTATTCCCGGGCGGCAATACCTTTACCCACCATATCGTCCAGCGCCTGTTCGAAAGCCAGGGCCTGGCCCCGAACATCGCCATGAGCACCAATTATCTGGAAACCATCAAGATGATGGTGTCGATCGGCCTGGCCTGGAGCGTGCTACCGCGCACCATGCTCGATGAACAGGTTGCATCCATCACTTTGCCGGGCATACAGCTGTCGCGCCAGCTAGGCTACATTTTGCACACTGAGCGTACGTTATCGAACGCGGCCAGGGCATTCATGGCCCTGCTCGACAGCCACGCGGGGCCCGCCTGACCGGTCGTCAGCCCGGTTTTTCACTTCAAAGGACGCGACATACGCCAAAGGTCTGGTACCGATGCCCAAATCAGCGAACCGCTTTCCGCGCCTGCCGCGCATCCCTGCGGCCGATCCTCAGGAGTCGGAACAGGCCTGGCAGAACGCCCCGCAACTGCTGGCCGCGCTCAATGGGGCGCGGCTGGGCGCCTGGCTGTGGGATATACAGACCGGCCGGGTGAGCTGGTCGCGCGGCACCCAGGCGCTGTTCGGCTTCGACCCGTACAAGCCACTACCCAGCGATATCGACTATCTCGACCTGCTGCCAGAAGAAGACCGCGCCCGCACCCGCCAGCTGTTCCAGGCGGTGGTCAACGGCGAGCCGGCGGAAAAGGCCATGCGCCATCGCATCCGCTGGCCGGACGGCAGCCTGCACTGGCTGGAGATCAACGGCAGCCTGACCCATGACCAGCAAGGCCGGCCGCAGATGATCGGGGTGATCCGCGAGATCACCCGCCAGCGCGAACGGGAAACCGCGCTGATCAACTCGGAAAAGCGCTTCGCCACCCTGTTCCACCTCAGCCCCAACGCCATTCTGCTGACCCGCCGCCACGACGGCATGATTTTCGAGGTCAACCAGCACTTCGAAAACATGTTCGGCTGGCCCGGCAGCCAGGTGATCGGCAAGACCAGCCTGGAACTGGGCCTGTGGGTCAACCCCGAACAGCGTCACCAGTTACTGGAGTCGACCCGCACCAGCAACGGCCCGTTGAACCTGGAAGTACAGTTCCGCGCCATCAGCGGCAAGGTGCATGACGGCATACTCAGCACCCAAGGCATAGAGCTGGAGGGCGTGACCTTCCTGCTCAGCACCTTCATGGACACCACCGAACGCAAACGCGCCGAACAGGCGCTGAAGGAAAGCCAGGAGCGCCTGGACCTGGCCCTGGACTCGGCCCAGCTGGGCACCTGGGACTGGCATATCCCCAGCGGCATGCTCTACGGCTCGGCCCGCGCCGCGCAGTTGCATGGCCTGCCGCCGATCCCCTTTCACGAATCGTTCGACGCATTCTTCGAAGGGGTACCGGAGCAAGAGCGCAACGCCATGCGCCAGACCTACCGCAGCTTGCGCGAAGGCCCTGCCGGCAACTACCAGGTCACTTACCAGGTACAACTGGAAAACGGCGTCTCGCGCTATATCGAAAGCCGCGCCCGGCTGTACCGCGACGAGCAGGGCAACCCGCTGCGCATGGCCGGCACCTTGCTCGACATCACCGACCAGGTGGAACGCGAACAACGCCTGAGCGCTTCGGAAGAAAAGTTCGCCAGCCTGTTCCAGGTCAGCCCCGACCCGATCTGCGTCAACCGCCAGGACACCGGCCAGTTCATCGAGATCAACCCGGCGTTCACCCAGACCTTTGGCTGGAGCACCGACCAGGTCATCGGCCGCACGGCCGAGGAAATCGGCCTGTGGGCCGAGACCTTCGAGCGCGCGCAACGCATCGAGCGGGTGATCCGCGAACAGGCCCTGAGCAACGTCGCCGTGGTGGTCAACCACCGCAATGGCGCACCGCTGACCTGCGTGATTTCCAGCCGCCTGATCACCGTCGACGGCCAGCCCTGCAGCGTCACCACCCTGCGCGACATCACCCAGCAGCAGCGCGCCGAGGCGGCGCTCAAGTCCAGCGAGGAGAAGTTCGCCAAAGCCTTCCACTCCAGCCCCGACGCCATCACCATCACCGAGCGCTACAGTGGCCGCTACCTGGAAATCAACGACGGTTTCTGCCGCCTGACCGGCTACAGCGCCGCCGAAGTGGTCGGCCGCACGGTGTACGAGGTGGGCATCTGGGCCGACGACAAGCAGCGAAGCGCCCTGCTGGCCGAATTACGCGAGCGTGGCCGGGTGCACCACCGCGAGATGCTCGGGCGCAACAAGCGTGGCGATATCCTCACCGTGGAGGTATCGGTCGAACCCATTACCCTGAACGAAGTCGACTGCCTGTTGCTGAATGCTCGCGATGTCAGCCAGCTGAAGAATGCCCAAGCGCAGATCCGCCACCTGGCCTATCACGATCCATTGACCAACCTGCCCAACCGCGCCCTGCTGATGGACCGCCTGAGCCAGCAGATCGCCCTGCTCAAGCGCCATAACCTGCGCGGCGCCCTGCTGTTCCTCGACCTCGACCATTTCAAGCACATCAACGACTCGCTGGGCCACCCGGTGGGCGACACGGTGCTGAAGATCGTCACTGCGCGCCTGGAAGCCAGCGTGCGCCTGGAAGACACCGTGGCGCGCCTGGGCGGCGACGAGTTCGTGGTATTGCTGAGCGGCCTGGAAGGCAGCCGCGACATGGTCGAAGCAAAGGTCCGCGAACTGGCCGACACCCTGCGCGAACTGCTCGCCGAGCCGATGTCGCTGGATGGCCAGCGCCTGCAGGTGACGCCGAGCATTGGTGTCGCACTGATCCCCGACCATGGCGCCACGCCAGCCGACCTGCTCAAGCGCGCCGATATCGCCTTGTACCGGGCCAAGGATTCCGGGCGCAACACCACCCAGTTGTTCCACACCACCATGCAGAAAGCCGCCAGCGAGCGCCTGCGCATGGAAAACGACCTGCGCCTGGCCCTGGCCCGTGGCGAACTGGCGTTGCACTTTCAACCGCAGGTGGACGCGCGTGACAACCGCATCGTCGGTGCCGAGGTGTTGCTGCGCTGGCACCACCCGCAACTGGGCCAGCAACCGCCGGCACAATTCATCCAGGTGCTGGAAGAAAGCGGCCTGATCCTGGAAGTTGGCAGCTGGATTCTCGACGAAGCCTGCGACGCCTGCGCCAGCATGCTGGCCGACGGGCTGGTCGAGGCCGACAGCTTCAGCCTGTGCGTGAACATCAGCCCGCGGCAATTCCGCCAGAACGACTTCGTCGGGCGGGTGCTGCGCAGCCTGGACGACTACCGTTTGCCACGGCAGATGCTGAAGCTGGAAATCACCGAAGGTATCGTCATCCAGAACCTCGAAGACACCATCAGCAAGATGCGTGAGCTGAAGCGCCAGGGGGTAAGTTTTGCCATGGACGACTTCGGCACCGGCTACTCCTCGCTGACCTACCTGAAGCGGCTGCCGGTGGACGCACTGAAAATCGACCAGACCTTCGTGCGCGATGCGCCGATGGACCCGAACGACGCCGAAATCGTCCGCGCCATCGTCGCCATGGCCCGCAGCCTGGACCTGGCGGTGATTGCCGAAGGGGTGGAACTGACCGAACAGCTGGAGTTCCTGGAGCGGCTGGGCTGCCATTTGTACCAGGGGTACCTGCACAGCCGTCCGCTGCCCTTGTCGGAGTTTCGGCAGATGTTGCTGGAGGCGCCGGCGAATTCCGGGAGCTGACACTGACACGCGCCCTGCTGGAGCGGCCTGGTGCCGCGATGGGCGCGCCGCAGCCCTGGTTATAGTTGCGACGGCTGGGTCTGGGGGCCGCTTCGCGCCCCATCGCGACACAAGGCCGCTCCTACAAAAGGTAGCGCGCAAAGGCCAGTACAGCGGGCACAAAAAAGGGCACCCCGGGGGGGTGCCCTTTTTCACATCGCCGCGATCAGTTCAGCGCTGGCTTGTCACCATTGATCGGGATGCGCTTGGCCTTGGCTTCTTCAGGCACGATGCGCAGCAGGTCGATGCTGAGCAGGCCATTGGCCAGGCCGGCAGCCTTGACTTCGATATGGTCGGCCAGGCGGAAGGACAGCTTGAAGGCGCGCTGCGCGATACCCTGGTGCAGGTAGGTCACTTCTTCAGTGCTGTTGTCGCGCTTGCCACCGGACACGGTCAGGACACCTTTTTCGACCTGCAGGTCGAGGTCCTGCTCCTGGAAGCCGGCTGCGGCTACCACGATGCGGTATTGGTCATCGCCATGCTTTTCCACGTTGTAGGGCGGGTAGCTGCTACCGGCCTCGTTACGTGCCGCAGATTCGAACAGGTCGTTGAAACGGTCGAAACCTACGGAATGGCGGAACAGTGGAGCAAGAGAGAAAGCAGTGTTCATGGTCATAAACTCCTGAGATTCAGCAAGTAAAGTCACTACGCGACCCGACTTCGGCATCGCGTACTCAAGAGATAGGGTCGAGGGAAATGCTTTCAAGAGGGGGCAGCAAAAAAATCTTCAAACAGTGTGTTCCCTTTTCGCCGGCACGCCGGTGAAAGCGCCTGATCAGGCAACACATGCCGTCAAGGGTTGCGCTTCAACCCCCAGCAAGCGACTGATCCGCGCGCAGTCATCTTCCCGGCGCAATTCGGCGAACAGCACCACCGCCTCCGGGTAACTGCGGGTCAGCATCGCCAACCACTGCTTCATCCGCCCCGGCGCATAACGCGGCGACAGCTTGGCCTGGGCCTGGCGCCAGAATTCACGCAACAATGGCAGCAGGTCGGCCCAGGCCATCGGCAGATACTCCCGCCCATCACGCGCTGCGGCAATCTGCAGGCCCAGGTCCGGGCGCGAGACCAGCCCGCGGCCCAGCATGATGTCTTCGGCACCACTGACTTCGCGACAACGCTGCCAGTCGTCCACGGTCCAGATCTCGCCGTTGGCGAACACCGGCACCTTGACCACATCCTGCACCCGCGCCACCCACTCCCAGTGGGCCGGCGGCTTGTAGCCCTCGACCTTGGTCCGCGCATGCACCACCAGGTGCGCCGAACCGCCCTCGGCCAGGGCGGTGGCACAGTCCAGCGCGCCATCGGGGCTGTCGAAGCCCAGGCGCATCTTCGCCGTCACCGGAATATCCGCCGGCACGGCGCGGCGCACCTCACGCACGATGGCGTGCAGCAGTTCCGGCTCCTTGAGCAGTACTGCCCCACCACGCGACTTGTTAACGGTCTTGGCCGGGCAACCGAAGTTCAGGTCGATCACCGGCGCCCCCAGCGCGCAAGCCAGCGCGGCGTTTTCGGCCAGGCACACCGGGTCGGAACCCAGCAATTGCACACGCATCGGCACCCCGGCGGCAGTCCGCGCGCCGTTGCGCAACTCGGGCGCCAGCTTGTCGAACGAGGCAGGCGGCAGCAGGCGGTCACATACGCGAATGAACTCGGTGACGCACCAGTCGATACCGCCAACGCGGGTCAGCACGTCGCGCAGGATGTTGTCGACCAGCCCCTCCATGGGGGCCAGGGCAATTTGCATGTCGGGGTCTCGGCGGGAAAAAGCCGGCAGTCTAGCAAAATTTGCCGCTGTTTCAGGCGCCGATCAGCGCCGGGCCGTAACCATCGAGGAATTCCGCCGGCATGCGCCTGGGCTTGCCGCTGGACAGCTCGATGCAGGCGAAGGTGGTCTGGGCGCGCAGCAGGGTAACGCCGTCACGCGGGCGCTTGAGCTGGAAGCGCCGGGTCATGCGCAGGCGCTGGTCCCAGTCGATGATCCAGGTGGCCAGTTGCAGCTCGTCGTCCTCGTAGGCGGCAGCCAGGTAGTCGATTTCGTGGCGCACCACGGCCATGGCCCGGTCCAGCCGACGGTATTCGGCCAGGTCCAGGCCCAGGCGCTGCGAGTGGCGCCAGGCGCAGCGCTCCAGCCAGGTGACGTAGACGGCGTTGTTGGCGTGGCCGAGGCCATCGATATCCTCGTTGGCCACGCGCAGGTCGATGACGAAAGGTGTTGCCAGGTCCCAGCTCATGTTCGCTTCCTTGGCGCAAAAGTGGATTTAGCAGTGACCTGCGGGGCAAAGTCCAGCCCTTCGACGCTTGCCTGCGGGGCTACGCGCCCTTGCAGGAGCGGCCTTGCGTCGCGATGGGGCGCGTAGCGGCCCGAAAATCTCAGTCCCAGCACAGATTGCCGGGGCTGCTGCGCAGCCCATCGCGACGCAAGGCCGCTCCTACAGGGGCCGCACCAGCCCGGGCCAGCAGCTCCAGCACCGCGTCACCCAGGCGCGGGTCGGCCAGCACACGCTGGTGGCCGCCCTCCTCCAGCCGCAACAGCCGGCTGTCGAACCAGGCCTTGTGAATGACCTGGGCTTCAGTAACAGGCACCAGCTCATCATCGGCGGCATGCACCACCAACCCCGGCAACTCCAGTTGGTAACCACTGACATCGAGCCGCGCAATCTGCATGCCCACATCCCGCTCCACCTGGCGGATGAACGCGGCCCGCGCCCGTGCCGGCAGGCCCAGGCGATGAGCGAAGCCACGCAGTACGCCCAGCAGTCGCGCCGGCGCAGCGATGCTCACTGCCGCTTCCGTACGCAGGCCCATCTGCAGCGCCAACAACACACTGGCACCGCCCATGGAATGGCCAATCACCGCGCGCAGCGGCGGCAACTCGGCGGCAGCCTCCAGCAAGGCCCGGGCAAACAGCACCACGTGCGCCTGCTCGCCGGGTGACCGACCATGCCCCGGCCCATCCAGCGCCACCACAGTGTGCCCGGCCTGGACCAGGGCCTCGATCAAGGCGGCAAACTGGGTCGGCCGCCCCTCCCAACCGTGCATCAACAGCACAGTCGGCCCTTTGCCCCATCGCAACGCAGACAAACCGAAGCGCAGGGTGATGCGCTCGGCGCTGGCCAGTACCGGCAGTTCCCATTGCCGCGGCGGCAGGTTGCGCGGGGTCATGAAGGCACGGCGCATCTTGCCCGCAACATGCTCCGGGGCCAGGCGGCCCAGGGTGCCGTTGACACCACGAATCCAGCTAAGGGTCGTCATCGCCATGCTCCTGTCAGAGCACCGCCGATTTGGCGGCGCGTAGAATGCGATCAGACAGCTCGCTGGTGCCCAAGGCACGGGCCAGGGCCAGGCCGCCGATCATCAGGGCCAGGTCGGCCAGGGCCTTGTCGGCTTCCTCGGGGCGGTCGACCATGGCAGCCGTCATCAACTCGATGTGCTCGGCCAGCACCTCGCGAAAAGCCTGCGGCAGGCGCTGCATTTCACCCAGCGAATTGGGCAGTGGGCAAGCATGCACCTCGGCATCGCGGTGCTTGCGCGACAGGTAGAAGGCACTGACCAATGCCCGCCGCTCAGCGCCATCGAGGCTGGGATCGACCTGGGCCAGCAAGGCTCGGCGCTCGCCCAACAGTTGGCGGAACGCCTCGAGCATCATTTCGTCCTTGCTGTCGAAATGGGCATAGAAACCGCCCACGGTCAGGCCTGCCGCCCCCATCACCTGGCTGACGCTAGGCTCGGCCGGGCCCTGCTGGATCAACGCCGTGCATGCCGCTTCGAGAATGCGCTCGCGGGTTTTGCTCTTCTTGTCGCTCATCAGGCACTCGCCGATAAAATATGATGAGCGAAATATTATCCCCATCATATTTTTCCGCAAGCGAATTCTGCGGCCTTCTGTCGGCCAGTTTTTTTGGGGGAGAAAAAACAAAAGGCCCATTCAATAAGCGAATGAGCCTTTAAGGTCCCGCAATACGCGGGTAAATGTGGCGTCCCCTAGGGGACTCGAACCCCTGTTACCGCCGTGAAAGGGCGGTGTCCTAGGCCACTAGACGAAGGGGACGTAACCTTCGTGCCGATCCGCTTGCGCGAACCGCGGCAAAAATTGGTGGAGCTAAGCGGGATCGAACCGCTGACCTCCTGCATGCCATGCAGGCGCTCTCCCAGCTGAGCTATAGCCCCGAAACAAAAGGCTCATCAATATTCGACGAGCCTTTTTAAGCCCTGCAAAACGCAGGAAAAGTGGCGTCCCCTAGGGGACTCGAACCCCTGTTACCGCCGTGAAAGGGCGGTGTCCTAGGCCACTAGACGAAGGGGACGTAACCTTCGTGCCGATCCGCTTGCGCGAACCGCGGCAAAAATTGGTGGAGCTAAGCGGGATCGAACCGCTGACCTCCTGCATGCCATGCAGGCGCTCTCCCAGCTGAGCTATAGCCCCGGATTTCTAGCCTCTCGGCCCAGCGACATCCTAAAACATCGCTTGTGCAAAACTGGCGTCCCCTAGGGGACTCGAACCCCTGTTACCGCCGTGAAAGGGCGGTGTCCTAGGCCACTAGACGAAGGGGACGAACCTTCTTACCTTCAAGACCCGGTTGCTGGACCCGGTCTTGCTTGACAGCCTTGGCTGCCAAACGGAATTTGGTGGAGCTAAGCGGGATCGAACCGCTGACCTCCTGCATGCCATGCAGGCGCTCTCCCAGCTGAGCTATAGCCCCACAATGTCGCTCTGAACCGAAGCGCTGGCTGGGTGCCTGGCGTTTCGTTTTCGTTCATCGCTGTGGACGGGGCGCATATTAAGATCGGATTGCAGGGCTGTCAAACTAATTTTTCAAAATATTCAAAAAAATTTTCACAGATAACAATCACTTACCGCCCTGCCCTGGTAAATCGAAGCGCCGCGCGCTTGTAGGAGCGGCCTTGTGTCGCGAAAGGAGCGCAACGCGGTCCCGCGATTTCAGCTTTAACGCAAAAATTGCTGGGGCCGCTTTGCGGCCCCTCCGCGACACAAGGCCGCTCCTACCGGGCTCAGCCGAGGCCTTTGGAGCGCTATCAGGCGATGGACGCCAGCAGCTTTTCCCACTCCTTGTTTTCTTTCTTCGACACGCCGCCCAGCAAGTCCAGGGCCTGGCGCAGGCGGTAGCGGGTCAGGTCGGGGCCCAGGATTTCCATGGCATCGAGCACCGACACCGAGCTGGCCTGGCCAGTGATGGCGGCGAACATCAGCGGCATGGCGTCACGCAGCTTGAGCTCCAGCGCCTCGACCACCGCCTGGATGCAACCGGTGATGCGCTCCTTTTCCCACTGGCGCAGGCTTTCGAGCTTCCACAGGATCAGCTGGATCACCTGGCGCACCTGGTCGGCAGACAGCTTCTTGCTTTCGAACAGCTTGGCATCGAGCTTCAGCGCACCTTCGAAGAAGAACCCGCCCAGCGGAGCAACCTGGCTGAAGGTTTCCACCCGGCCCTGCACGTGCGGGGCAATCTTCATCATGTAGTCGCTGTTGAACGCCCATTTCTGCAGGCGCGCGGCGAACTCTTCGACCGGCAGCTCGCGCAGCCACTGACCGTTCAGCCAGGACAGCTTCTCGATGTCGAAGATCGGGCCACCCAGCGAAATACGCGACAGGTCGAAATGCTCGACCATCTCGGCCAGCGAGAACTTCTCCCGCTCGTCCGGCATCGACCAGCCCATGCGGCCCAGGTAGTTGAGCATCGCCTCGGGCATGAAGCCCATGCGCTCGTAGAAGGTCACCGAGGTCGGGTTCTTGCGCTTGGACAGCTTGGACTTGTCCGGGTTACGCAGCAGCGGCATGTAGCACAGCTTGGGCTGCTCCCAACCGAAGTATTCGTACAGCTTGATCAGCTTGGGCGCCGATGGCAGCCACTCTTCGCCGCGCAACACGTGGGTGATGCCCATCAGATGGTCGTCGACCACGTTGGCCAGGAAGTACGTCGGCAGGCCGTCGTTCTTCATCAGCACCTGCATGTCCATGCGGTCCCACGGGATCTCGACATCACCACGCAGCATGTCCGGGACCACGCACACGCCTTCGCTCGGCACCTTCATGCGGATCACGTGCGGCTCGCCAGCGTCCAGGCGGCGCTGCACTTCCTCGGCGCTGAGCAACAGCGCGCGGCCATCGTAGCGCGGGGTTTCGCCACGGGCTTGCTGCTCGGCACGCATCTGCTCCAGCTCTTCGGCGGTGCAGAAGCAATAGAAGGCATGGCCGGCGTCCACCAGCTGCTTGGCATACTTGGCGTAGATCTCGCCACGCTCGCTCTGCCGGTACGGGCCGTGCGGGCCGCCGACGTCCGGGCCTTCGTTCCATTCAATACCGAGCCAACGCAGGGCATCGAAGATCTGCTGTTCCGACTCGCGCGTGGAACGCAGCTGGTCGGTGTCTTCGATGCGCAGGATGAACTCACCGCCGTGCTGCTTGGCAAAGCAGTAGTTGAACAGGGCGATGTAGGCAGTGCCGACATGGGGGTCGCCGGTAGGCGATGGCGCGATACGCGTGCGTACGGTGGTCATGGAGGTCTCGAACGAAAGATGAAACAAAGGCGGGATGTTAGCAGGAGGCAGGCACCGGGCTCCAGCAATGGCGCGAACGACACTTGTCGATGCGCCCCATGCCGCTGTTAAATTTATTTACATTTCTGGAACGATAGTGCTCATGCCTGCCCAACTCAAACGCCGCCTGCTGGTCTTCTTCCTCCTGGTGGCAGCCGTTGCCCTCGCCCTCCTCGGCCACTGGTATTTCAAGGGGCGCTTCTATGAAAGCACCGACAACGCCTACGTGCAGGGCGAAATCACGCGTATTTCCAGCCAGTTGGGCGCGCGTATCGAGGCCGTGGCAGTCACTGACAACCAGCATGTGCACCCGGGCGACCTGCTGGTGCGGCTGGAGGCCGCCGACTTCGAACTGGCCGTGCAACGCGCCCGCGCCGCCCTGGCTACGCGCGAAGCCGAGCATGCACAGGCAGAAAGCCGCCTCACCCAGCAGGCCAGCCTGATTGCCGCCGGCCAGGCCCAGGTGGCAGCCAACCAGGCCACCTTCGACCGCTCGCGCCTGGACCTGAGCCGCGCCGAGAAGCTGCGCAAGCCGGGCTTTGTCTCGGAAGAACGGGTCACCACGTTGGCGGCCGACAGCCATGTCGCCGGCTCGCAGGTCGACAAGGCCCGCGCCGACCTGCAAAGCCAGCGCCAGCAGGTCAACGCGCTGAGCGCCGAACTCAAGCGCCTCGACGCGCAAATCGCCAACGCCCGCGCCGACCTGGCCCAGGCTGAACTGAACCTGACCCGCTGCGAAATCCGTGCGCCGATCAGCGGCACCATTGGTCAGCGCAGCGCACGTGATGGCCAGGTGGTACAGGCCGGTGCCTACCTGCTGTCGATCGTGCCGGACGAAGATATCTGGGTGCAGGCCAACTTCAAGGAAACCCAGATCGGCCGCATGCAGCCAGGGCAGCGCGCCGAACTGGTCTTCGACAGCTACCCCGATACACCGATCGAAGGCCGGGTCGACAGTCTGTTCGCCGCCTCTGGTGCGCAGTTCAGCCTGCTGCCACCCGACAATGCCACCGGCAACTTCACCAAGGTGGTGCAGCGCATCCCGGTCAAGCTGACCTTCCGTGCCGACAACCCGCTGCACGGGCGCATCCGCCCAGGCATGTCGGTGACCGCCACCGTCGACCTGCGCAGCGAAGACGAAGGCAAAAATGACCGCTGACGTGTTGCTCAGGCCCTCTGCGGAGCCGACCCGGCGCGACTGGATCGCGGTAATGAGCGTGATGCTCGGTGCGTTCATGGCGGTGCTGGACATCCAGATCACCAACTCGTCGCTGAAGGACATCCAGGGCGCCTTGTCGGCAACGCTGGAGGAAGGCTCGTGGATTTCCACCTCGTACCTGGTGGCGGAAATCATCATGATTCCGCTCACCGCCTGGCTGGTGCAACTGCTGTCGGCGCGGCGCCTGGCGGTGTGGGTATCCGGCGGCTTCCTGCTGTCGTCGCTGCTGTGCTCGATGGCCTGGAACCTGGAGAGCATGATCCTGTTCCGCGCCCTGCAGGGCTTTACCGGCGGCGCACTGATCCCGCTGGCCTTCACCCTGACCCTGATCAAGCTGCCCGAGCACCACCGCGCCAAGGGCATGGCCATGTTCGCCATGACCGCCACCTTCGCCCCCTCCATTGGCCCCACCCTGGGTGGCTGGCTGACGGAAAACTGGGGCTGGGAATGCATCTTCTACATCAACATCCCGCCAGGCCTGGTGATGATCGCCGGCCTGCTGTACGGGCTGGAGAAGAAGGACGCACACTGGGAGCTGCTGAAAAGCACCGACTACGCCGGCATCGTCACCCTGGGCCTGGGCCTGGGTTGCCTGCAGGTGTTTCTGGAGGAAGGCCACCGCAAGGACTGGCTGGAGTCGCAGCTGATCGTCGGCCTCGGCAGCATCGCCCTGGTCAGCCTGATCACCTTTGTCATCCTGCAGTTTTCCAGACCCCAGCCACTGATCAACCTGCGCATCCTGGGCAACCGCAACTTCGGCCTGTCGAGCATCGCCAGCCTGGGCATGGGCGTGGGCCTGTATGGCTCGATCTATCTATTGCCGCTGTACCTGGCGCAAGTGCAGGGCTACAACGCCCTGCAAATCGGCGAGGTGATCATGTGGATGGGCATCCCGCAGCTGTTTCTCATTCCGCTGGTGCCGCAATTGATGAAAGTGGTGCCGCCCAAGGCGCTGTGCGCCTTGGGCTTCTGCCTGTTCGGCGCCGCCAGTTTCGGCTCGGGGGTGCTCAACCCGGATTTCGCCGGGCCGCAGTTCAACCATATCCAGATCATCCGTGCCATTGGCCAGCCGATGATCATGGTGACCATCTCGCTGATCGCCACGGCGTATATCCAGCCGCAGGATGCCGGCTCGGCATCGAGCCTGTTCAATATCCTGCGCAACCTGGGCGGGGCGATCGGCATTGCGCTGCTGGCCACGCTGCTGGATGCGCGGACCAAGGTGTATTTCGATTATTTGAGGGAGGCGCTGGTGCCGGGCAACCCACAGGTGGCGGAGCGCCTGGCGCAACTGGCAGAGCGGCTGGGAAATGACAACGCCGCGCTGGGGAAACTGAGCGAGATTACCCATCAGCAGGCATTGATCATGGCCTACAACGATGCCTTTCATTTTGTCGGGATCGGCTTGGCGGTGAGCATGGTGGCGGTGTTGATGACCCGCAAGCTGCCTGAGGGGTTGAAGGCTGGGGAGGCCCATTAAGGCCACTGCAGATCGACGCCCCCTGAGCGGCCTTGTGTCGCGATGGGCTGCGCAGCAGCCCCAGGGTCTGTGCCGCATGGAATATTCCTGGGGCCGCTGCGCAGCCCATCGCGACACAAGGCCGCTCCTACAAAAGGCCGCGCCTGGCTTCAGCTGGTAATCAACCGCTCCCGCAACTGGGCAATCTCGTCGCGCAACTGCGCCGCGGCCTCGAATTCCAGGTCGCGGGCGAACTGCATCATCTTCTCTTCCAACTGCTTGATGCGCTTGGTGATCTCGCCTGGGGTACGCAGCTCGGCCTCGTAACGGGCGCTCTCCTCCGCCGCCTTGGCCATGCCCTTGCGCTTCTTGCTGCGCGCGCCTGGCACGGTGGCCCCTTCCATGATGTCGGTGATGTCCTTGACCACGCCCTTGGGCACGATGCCATGGGCCTGGTTGAAGGCGATCTGCTTCTCGCGGCGCCGCTCGGTTTCGTCGATGGCCCGCTGCATCGAACCGGTAATCTGGTCGGCGTACAGGATGGCCCGGCCATTGAGGTTGCGCGCCGCGCGACCGATGGTCTGGATCAGCGAACGCTCGGAACGCAGGAAGCCTTCCTTGTCGGCATCAAGGATCGCTACCAACGACACTTCAGGCATGTCCAGGCCTTCGCGCAACAGGTTGATGCCTACCAGCACATCGAAAGTCCCCAGGCGCAGGTCGCGGATGATCTCCACCCGCTCGACGGTGTCGATGTCCGAGTGCAGGTAACGCACCCGCACGTCGTGGTCGGCCAGGTAGTCGGTGAGGTCTTCGGCCATGCGCTTGGTCAGCGTGGTCGCCAGCACTCGCTCACCATGTGCCACGCGCTTGCGGATTTCCGACAGCAGGTCGTCGACCTGGGTCAGCGCCGGGCGCACTTCCACCTGCGGGTCGACCAGGCCGGTCGGGCGCACCACCTGCTCGACCACGCGCCCAGCGTGCTCGGCCTCGTAGGGGCCAGGTGTGGCGGACACGAAAATGGTTTGCGGGCTGACCGCCTCCCACTCGTCAAAACGCATGGGTCGGTTGTCCAGGGCCGAGGGCAGGCGGAAACCATACTCGACCAGGGTTTCCTTGCGCGAACGGTCACCCTTGTACATGGCGCCTACCTGCGGAACGCTGACGTGGGACTCGTCGATCACCAGCAAAGCATCAGGCGGCAGGTAGTCGTACAAGGTCGGCGGCGGCGCCCCGGCCGGGCGCCCGGACAGGTAGCGCGAGTAGTTCTCGATGCCATTGCAATAGCCCAGCTCCAGGATCATCTCCAGGTCGAAGCGGGTGCGTTGCTCCAGGCGCTGCGCCTCCACCAGCTTGTTGGCTTTCTGCAGGTATTCCAGGCGATCCTTGAGCTCTTCCTTGATGCCCTCGACCGCTTCCAGCAGGGTTTCCCGCGGGGTGACGTAGTGGCTCTTGGGGTAGAAGGTGAAGCGCGGCAGCTTGCGGAAGACCTCGCCGGTCAGCGGGTCGAACGCGGCGATGTTCTCCACCTCGTCATCGAACAGTTCGATGCGGATGGCCTCGAGGTCCGATTCGGCCGGGAAGATATCGACCACATCGCCACGCACACGGAAGGTGGCGCGGGCGAAGTCCATCTCGTTGCGGGTGTATTGCAGGTCGGCCAGGCGTCGCAGCAACGCCCGCTGGTCGAGCTTGTCGCCGCGATCGACGTGCAGGACCATCTTCAGGTAGGTCTCGGGGCTGCCCAGGCCGTAGATGCACGATACCGTGGTGACAATGATCGCATCGCGCCGCTCCAGCAGCGCCTTGGTTGCCGACAGGCGCATCTGCTCGATATGGTCGTTGATCGATGCGTCCTTCTCGATGAAGGTGTCCGAGGACGGCACGTAGGCTTCGGGTTGGTAGTAGTCGTAGTAGGAAACGAAGTACTCCACCGCGTTGTTGGGGAAGAACGCCTTGAATTCACCGTACAACTGCGCGGCCAACGTCTTGTTCGGCGCCAGTACCAGGGTCGGGCGCTGCACCTGCTGGATGACGTTGGCAATGCTGAAGGTCTTGCCCGAGCCGGTCACCCCGAGCAGCGTCTGGTGCGACAGCCCCGCCTCGATGCCTTCGACCATCTGGCGGATGGCCTCGGGCTGGTCGCCGGCCGGCTGGAAACGGGTGACGAGCTGGAACTCGGACATGACGGACCTCGCGGTGTTTCAGCAACTGTAAATTTAGCCAGTAGTCTATACCCAAATGCGTTCGCCGGGGGGCGCTTTCAAGGCATAGCTGTGAGCGCTTGTTACGGTGGACCGGGTAATTGGACCAATGGTCGAAAAATATTTGCGCAAATCACTGGAAAAGCTGCGCCATAGTGTCGCGGTGACCGGTCGGTATCACTATACTGACACCCCGTTTGTGCACCGCTTCAGTGCATTCGGCTGGAGCGTGTACGTCCTATCACACTCCAATCAGAGCCAAGGTAACAATGAGCCTGTTTTCCGCTGTCGAGCTGGCACCCCGCGACCCTATTCTGGGCCTCAACGAAGCATTCAACGCCGACCCACGTACCGACAAGGTCAACCTGGGCGTAGGCGTTTACTGCAATGAGGAAGGCCGCATTCCGCTGCTGCGCGCCGTGATCGAAGCCGAGACCCAGCGTGCCGCCCAGCACGCCTCGCGCGGCTACCTGCCGATCGACGGCATTGCCTCCTACGACCAGGCTGTACAAAAGCTGCTGTTCGGCGCCGAATCGCCACTGCTGGCCGCAGGCCGCGTGGTCACCGTACAGGCCGTCGGCGGTACCGGCGCACTGAAGATTGGTGCCGACTTCCTCAAGCGCATCTCGCCGAACGCCGTGGTCGCCATCAGCGACCCGAGCTGGGAAAACCACCGTGCCCTGTTCGAATCGGCCGGTTTCCCGGTGCAGAACTACCGCTACTACGACGCACCGACCAACGATGTCAACCGCGCCGGCATGCTGGAAGACCTGAACAAGCTGCCGTCCGGCTCGATCGTGGTACTGCACGCCTGCTGCCACAACCCGACCGGTGTCGACCTCAACCTGGACGACTGGAAGAACGTGCTGGAAGTGGTCAAGGCCAAGGGCCACGTGCCGTTCCTCGACATGGCCTACCAGGGCTTCGGTGACGGTATCGCCGAAGACGCCTTCGCCGTGCGCCTGTTCGCCGAATCGGGCCTGGAGTTCTTCGTCTCCAGCTCGTTCTCCAAGTCGTTCTCGCTGTATGGCGAGCGCGTCGGCGCGCTGTCGATCGTCACTGCTTCCAAGGACGAGAGCACCCGCGTGCTGTCGCAGGTCAAGCGCGTGATCCGCACCACCTACTCCAACCCGCCGACCCACGGCGCGACCATCGTTGCCACCGTGCTGAACAGTGCCGAACTGCGCCAGATGTGGGAAACCGAACTGGCCGAAATGCGCGAGCGCATCCACGGCATGCGCAAGCAGATGGTCGAGCTGCTGGCCCAGTACGGCGCCAAGCGCGACTTCAGCTTCGTTGGCCGTCAGGTCGGCATGTTCTCCTACTCGGGCCTGACCGTTGAACAGGTCGCCCGCCTGAAGAACGACTTCGGCATCTACGCCCTGGACACTGGCCGCATCGCGGTGGCCGCCCTGAACCAGAGCAACATCCACGTGGTCACCAAGGCCATCGTCGAAGTGCTGTAACTGCTTGATTTGCCTGGGGGTGGCTTGACTTCCCCCGGGCAATCAGTAAGATGTGCGCAGATTCCGCGATAGCTCAGTCGGTAGAGCAAATGACTGTTAATCATTGGGTCCCTGGTTCGAGTCCAGGTCGCGGAGCCAAACACTGAAAAAGCCCCCGGTTGCGCAAGCACCGGGGGCTTTTTTGTTACGCCTGTCATGCTCAGGAAGAGAAGGCCGACACCCGCCAAAACCTTCAGCAGCTGCGCCCGATCGGGTAGAACTCACCGTGGCTCCACACCCCCAGCCACTCCTCGCCGTCGATCTCCCGCGGCACCGCCAGCTCCACCAACTGGTAGAACACATTGCGATGGATCAGCGCCTCGAGGTTGCTGCGCATCAGCACATACGGCGACGGCTCCTGGGTCTGCGGGTCGATCACCACGCGCAGCGGGTTGGCAGGCCCGGCCTCCACCTGGTCTTCGACATTGCTGGTGAAGCGCAGCACCTGCTGCTCACCCTGCCCCCGCACATCCAGCGCCACGGCCACGAACGGCGCATCATCAACGCGGATACCCACCTTTTCCACCGGGGTAACCAGGAAGTAGTCATCGCCGTCACGGCGGATGATGGTGGAAAACAGCCGCACCATCGGCTTGCGTCCGATGGGGCTGCCCAGGTAGTACCAGGTGCCATCGCGGGCGATGCGCATGTCGATGTCACCGCAGAAGTCCGGGTTCCACAGATGCACCGGCGGCAGGCCCTTGGCCTTGGGAAGCTGCGCCAGCAGATCATTGGCCTTGCCGGAATCGCTCATCGCGCTTGCCTCATTCACTCATGCCCAGAAGGCTACGAGCGTACTCGCGCATCGGCGCCGCAAGCAAATCTTCCGGAGTATTGTCGTGGAACGTCAACAAACCGCCACGGCTCTTGATCCGCGCGGTGTCGATCAGGTAGCGGGTGTTGGTCTCGATCAGCATCATCTGCACCACGCCGGTGTCCCAGCCCAGGCGGTCGACGGCCTGTTCGTCGTACCATTCGTCGCCATTGCCGATGCGGTCATCGGTACGCGCAAAGCGGGTGTACAGCACATAATCGGCCCCCACCGAGCGCGCCTGGGCGATGGCCTCTTCGAGGCCCAGCGGGCCCTGGGCACGGCGTACCAGCGGGAAATATTCGACGAAACTCTTGAATGCCTGCTCGGCGACCACATTCTGCCGTGGCACCGGCCCCTTGCCCGGCGGCACGAACGCACCCTGGCCAATGAAGATGAACGAATCGGGCTGCAGGCGAATCGACAGGGTGCGACGGGTATCGCTGTGGTCCAGCAGACCGGCATCGCTCATGTGATAACGGACGCCCTCGCCCATATCGCTGACATTCATACAACCGCCAAGCGCCATCAGCGCCAGCAGCAAGACCAGGCTACGCATCTTTCCTCCAGTGGCCGGCGACGAAAAACCGGCGAATAGCCGGCGGATGCAGCTTTTGCGCCAGCTTCAACCACCGATGACCTTCATCACCATCACATCGCCGGAAAACGCCAGCTCCTGCTTGTCTGCAAGGGCCTTTACCAGTAGCCGCTGGAAGGCTGGGAGCGCCTGATGGCGCGGCTTCTCCAGCAAGTCAGCGATGTAGTGGCGGTTACCCGACGACAGGCAACCATGCAGCCAACCGGTAGAGGACAGGCGCAGCCGCGAGCAGCTGCGGCAGAACGGTTCGCTTTCATTGGCGATCACGCCGAAGTGGCCCTTGCCGGGGACCTGATAACGCAAGGCGGTGGCACCTGGCGGCGCATCGACCTTGGCAATGGCATGCCGATCAGCGATCAGTGCCAGCAACTGGTCGAGGCCAACGAACTGCTGCAGGAACGCATTATGGTCACGGGCCAGGTGCCCCATGCGCATGAGTTCGATGAAACGCAGTTCGAAACCGCGCGCAAGGCAGTAGTCCAACAGCGGCAACACTTGGTCGAGGTTTTGCCCGCGCATCGGCACCATGTTCACCTTGATCTGCATGCCCAGCGCGCTGGCCTGCTCCATGCCCGCCAGCACGCTCGCCAGGTCACCTCCGCGGGCAATGCGGCGGAAGGCCTGCGGGTCCAGCGTATCGAGGGAAATGTTCAGGCGGCGAATACCCGCTGCCTGCAGCTGGGGCAACTTGCGCGCCAGCAGCTGGCCATTGGTGGTCAGCGAGACATCGTCGAGGTCGAGCCTGGCCACGGCGGCCAAAAAGCCCTCCAGCCGTGGGCTGACCAGTGGCTCGCCGCCAGTGATGCGCAAGCGTTCGATACCGGCCGCCTCGATCAGGTAGGCCACACCGCGAGCCAGTGAGGCTGCCGACAACTCGTCCTGCGCTGCCACCAGGCGCTTGCCATCGGCAACGCAATAGGTGCAGGCGTAGTTGCAGGCAGCCGTCAGGCTGACGCGCAGGTTGCGAAAACGCCTGCCTTGACGATCGACGATCATGAATGACTCCGGCATGGGTGATGGGGCTGACAAAACCTGACTCATAAATCAGGTTTTTGCAAGCCCCGCGCCATGACGGTTTCAGCAGGAGGCGTCGCAACGCTTCAGTTAGAAGGTTCCGGGTCGCGCTTGCGCTTGTTACCCATGCGCACGCCAATGTCCATGAGGAATTGGAAGAAGCCTTCCTGATCCTCCAGCACATTGCTCCAGAACGGCGAGTGGTACAGCGCCACAGCGCCGTGCACCAGCGCCCAGGCAGCGCAGTAGTGGAAATACGGCGGCACGTCTTCGAGCTTGCCTTCGCTGATACGGCCTTCGATCAGCTGGGTCAGGCGGTCGAAGTTGGAGGCACGGATCTTGTGCAATTGCTCGACCATTTCCGGCACCTGGTTGCCCTTGACCACCTTTTCTTCCAGGCGGTCGAACAGCCGGTAACGCTGCGGGTCGCGCATGCGGAACTCGAAGTAGGCGCGCGACAGGGCTTCCTTGTCGCGGTCGACATCGGCCGAGTGCAACAGCGTGTTCAGGTCGCGCTCGTAGTCGAGCATAAGGCGCAGGTAGATCTCCGCCTTGGACTTGAAGTGCTTGTAGATCGTGCCTTTGCCGATGCCCACGGCGTCGGCGATCATCTCGACCGTGACGCTGTCTTCACCCTGTTCGAGGAACAGTTTCAGCGCGGTATCGAGGATTTCCTGTTCGCGACGGCGAAACTCACGGACCTTACGAGGTTCTTTCTGCATAGGAAGGAGCTGGATGACAATCGAAGCGGTTTATTATGCCTAACTTGCAGGAAATTGCACGGATCATCCACACATGTCTGTGTTTCACGATGCATACGGCCATGCGCTGCGGGAGGAATGAAACGTCGACGTATTCCAAATCTGTTTAAAAAACGACCAGCAGGCACTGGCACTGCGCCAAACCTGGCCAATACTACAAGTGTTGGCGCGGCGCATCCCCCCCAAGTGGCGCGCCGATAAAGGTGCTCAGGGACCGCGTACCTTTGTTTTACTCCTAATGGTCTTAACCCGGATTCCCCCCCAGAACCCGGGTTTTTTTTTCGTTTCGGGGGCTCGGGGCGATGGGATTCGGGGGATTGCATGAGGGCGGCCAGGGTCTGCCTCGGGTTTTGTTGCGCCGGTGAGATCGAGCGCTGAATTTGGCGCGGCAGGCACCTGGCGCCCCACACGCCCCCAACGCCCTGCCGAATCAGGCCACCCGTGCCAATGGGAACAACCGCTTGAAGTTGGCCGTGGTCTGCTCGGCCAGTTGCTCATAGCTGGCCCCCCGCAACGAAGCCACATATTCCGCCACCTCGCGCACATACTGCGGCAGGTTCGGCTTGCCGCGATGCGGAATCGGCGCCAGATACGGCGAATCGGTTTCCACCAGCAGCCGATCGACCGGCACCTGCCGCGCCACCTCCCGCAAGGCATCGGCATTGCGGAACGTGACAATGCCAGACAAGGAAATGTAGTACCCCAGGTCCAGCGCGGCCTTGGCCATCGCCCAGTCTTCGGTGAAGCAGTGCAACACGCCGGCCTGCGGCAGGTCAGCCTCGCGCAACAGCGCAAGGGTGTCGGCGCGCGCCGCGCGGGTGTGCACGATCACCGGTTTGCCGGTCTGCCGCGAGGCCTCCAGGTGCAAGCGGAACGAAGCCTGCTGCAGCTCGGCGGCCTCCGGCTCGTAGTGATAATCCAGCCCGGTTTCGCCAATTGCCACCACATGCGGGTGGGCCAGCTCGCGCAACAGCCACTCCAGCGCCGGGGTTTCGCCAGGTGCAAGGTCCAGCGGGTGCACGCCCACCGAGCAGTCGACATCGGCGTACTGTTCGCTCAGCGCCTTCACCGCAGCGGCATTCTCGGCACTGACGCCGATACACAGAAAGTGCCCGACCCCGCGCTCACGCGCCGCCTGCAAGGCAGCATCGAGCGAGCCCTGGTGAGCGCTGAGGTCAAGACGGTCGAGGTGGCAATGGGAATCTACGAGCATGGGATAACGGCACACATGGAAAAATGAAAATCAGCGGGCGCCCGGCAACTGCAGCCAGTGCGCCAGCAGCGATTCAAGCAACAGGACGCGATTGAGGTTGGCCTTGCCCAGCACCTTCTGGCGTTGCTCCAGGAGCCACGCCTGTACCTCCAGTACCTTGGCCTGGCGGCTCTTCTGCGCCAGGTACTGCACCACCTTGCGCATATCGGCCAAGCCTAGCCCCTCCTCGTCCTGGGTCAATTGGTAGCGCAGGATCAAGTGCGCCCAATCGCAGAACCAGTCGAACAGCAGCAACAGCGGCACGTTGTTCCAGGCCTCGGCCAGCTGGCTGGGTGATTGCTGCTGTTTGAGCAGCTTCTTCACCCCGTCGGTCACCAGCGCCCGCTGCTCGCGCACGCCCTGTGCCTGCAGGCTGACGGCCATCAACGGCGAACCGGCGGCCAATGTCAGCAACTCGTCACGCTCGGCCTCGTTACTGTCGGCCAGCGCGCCTGCCAGCCAGGCCCGACTCTGGGCCAGGCTGGGCTGCGGGCAGGCCACCTGCTGGCAGCGGCTCTTGATGGTCGGCAGCAGGCGACTGGGCTGATGGCTGACCAGCAGCAGCACGGTATCACCGGAAGGCTCTTCGAGGCTCTTGAGCAAGGCGTTGGAAGCGTTGACGTTCATCGCCTCCACCGGCTCGATCAGCACCACCTTGCGCCCACCCAGCTGCGCCGTCTGCACCACGAAAGCCACCAGCTCGCGCACCTGGTCGACCTTGATCGGCTTGTCGGCTTCCTCGGGTTCGAGAACGAAGTTGTCCGGGTGGCTGCCGGCCTTGAGCAGCAGGCATGACTTGCACCCGCCGCAGGCCTCCAGGCCCTGGGGCTGCTGGCACAGCAGGCGCGCCATCAGGCGCTCGGCCAGGGCCCGCTTGCCGATACCCTGCGGCCCGTGCAGCAGGTAGGCATGCGCGTGCTGGCTGCGGCCGGCCAGTTGTTGCCAGAGGGCCTGCTGCCAGGGGAAGACCTCAGCCACGGGTGCCAATACCGTCGCCAGGCAAACCGCGCCCGCCGCCTTGGCAGGCATGGGTGGCATCATGTTTTCGGGTTTCACCAAACGTAAACACTGTGGGTTACAATCCTTTCTCGAAAACGTAAACGCCCTTGAAGCCCAGTAAATACAGGAGTTCGGGCAGCAAACGGGGAGTACGACATGCGAACAATCATCGGCCTTGCAGCCCTGGCTCGGTCAGGTAAGGACACCGTAGCTTCGATGCTGCTGAGCTACCCGGGGGTTGCTGCCTACGCACTTGCCGATCCTCTCAAGCTTGGCTGCCAGGCGCTGTTTGGTCTCACCGAAGACGAGACATGGTGCGATGACATCAAGGAGCAGCCCATTGATCTGTGGGCTCGCTCTCCAAGAGAATTCTTCCAGACGGTTGGTACCGAATGGATGCGCAATCATAACCCAGACCACTGGCTGATCCGAGCGGAACGCGAAATCAATCCACCTGCGGCCGCACAGGACGGTACGCGCAAGGCCGCACCTGCCAAGCCAGAGCACACTCCATTTACCCTGGCCGCCCAAGCCATCTTTGATTTCACGGACGAGCAGCTGTCAGACCCGCAGCTGCTGGCCAGCCAGGACCCCACCTGGGGCCTTTCTCCCGCTGAAGCCATCGATCTGCTCAAACGCCACGCATACGCCTTGTACCCGGACTATGACACGCGTCGTGCCAAGCGCCCTCTCGAACAGCTGAAGCCGCGCAGCAAGATCCCTGCTGACGCCACGACCGTGATCTTCAAGGACATCCGCTTTGAAAACGAAGCCGCTTTTCTTCGCCACCACAACGGCCTGATCTGGCACATCGTTCGCCCAAACCTTCCGAAGGTGAACGCGCATTCATCTGAACGCGGCATCGCCCAGGCCCCCGGCGACCTGCTGATCAACAACGCGGGTTCCCTGGGGGACCTGCAGGCAGCTGTGCAGCACGCATGGCAGCAAAGCAAGCCGGCAAGGGCTTGTCAGAAGTCGCCTGCGACGCAATGAACGAGATACCGAACCATCGCGACCCGGCCATGCCGGCAGCTGCACTGCAAATGGCTGCAGGGTGGACTGCCACCGTTGCTCGGCATGGAGGCAGCCCAAGCCCCGCAAGGCCACTCAATGGGAATGCCGCGGCATCCCCCCTTCACGGGCGATCACACGCATGTGCAGCGTCGCCGGCTCCAGGCAGCCGCCGGTGGACAACTGCCCGACGAGTTGCCGATAGAGCTCCTGCCAGGGCGTCTGCGAGGCCGGGATGCTCGGCTTCCAGGCCGCGCGTCGGCGTGCCACCTCTTCGTCGTCCACCAGCAGGTCGACCCGCCGCTGGTTGAGGTCCACGCGCAGCCAATCGTTGGTCTGCAGCAATGCCAGGCCGCCGCCCACCGCCGCCTCCGGCGACATGTTGAGGATCGACGGGCTGGCCGAGGTGCCGCTCTGGCGGCCATCGCCCAGGCACGGCAGCGAGTCGATGCCTTTCTTGATCAGTGCCGCCGGCGGCGCCATGTTCACCACTTCGGCACTGCCTGGGTAACCCACGGTGCCGGCGCCACGAATCACCAGGATGCAACGCTCATCGATGTCCAGGGCGGGGTCGTCGATGCGCGCGTGGTAGTCCTCCGGCCCCTCGAACACGATGGCCCTGGCCTCGAAGCTGTTTTCCTTGCCCGGTTCGGCCAGGTAGGTCTTGCGGAAGGCTTCGCCCACCACCGACATCTTCATGATCGCGCTGTCGAAGAAATTGCCGCTGAGCACGATGAAACCGGCGTTGTGCTTGAGCGGCGCATCGAACGGCAGGATGACCTCGCGATCGCTGGTGGCTGCGTCGCGAACCACCTCGCCGATGGTCCTGCCGCTGACCGTCGCGCATTCCTCGTGCAGGCGGCCGGCCTTGCGCAGCTCATGCATCACCGCCGGAACGCCGCCCGCGCGGTGGAAGCCTTCACCCAGGTACTTGCCCGCCGGCATGCAATTGACCAGCAGCGGCACGTTCTCACCGATGCGCTGCCAGTCGTCCAGCGACAGCTCGATGCCCATGTGCCGGGCGATAGCGATCAGGTGCGGTGGACAGTTGCTCGAAGCGCCCAGGGCCGAAGCCACGGCGATGGCATTCTCGAACGCCTCGCGGGTCATGATCGACGACGGGCGCACGTCCTGCATCACCAGCTCGCAGATGCGCCGCCCGGTGGCGTAGGCCATCTGCCCGCGTTCGCGGTACGGCGCGGGGATGCTCGCGCAGCCTGGCAGCGACATGCCCAGGGCCTCGGCCAGGGCGTTCATCGACAGTGCCGTGCCCATGGTGTTGCAATGGCCGACCGACGGCGACGCGGCAGTGGTCATCTCCATGAAGCCTTCGTAGTCGATTGCGCCCGCGGCCATCAGGTTGCGCGCATGCCACAACACCGTGCCCGAGCCGATCAGCTGGCCCTTGTGGTGGCCATCGAGCATCGGGCCGCCGGACAGCACGATCGCCGGCAGGTCCGTGGTGGCAGCGGCCATCAGGCAAGCCGGCGTGGTCTTGTCGCAGCCGGTGGTCAGTACCACGCCATCCAGCGGGTAGCCGTGGAGGATTTCCACCAGGCCCAGGTAGGCGAGGTTGCGGTCCAGCGCTGCGGTTGGCCGGCGGCTCTGCTCGGCGATCGGGTGCACCGGGAACTCCATGGGGATGCCGCCGGCATCGCGAATCCCCGCCTTGACCCGCTGGGCCAGTTCCAGGTGGTGGCGGTTGCAGGGCGTCAGGTCACTGCCGGTCTGGGCGATGCCGATGATCGGCCGCCCCGATTGCAGTTCGTCGCGGGTCAGGCCGTAGTTCATGTAGCGCTCGACGTACAACGCGGTCATGTCGGCGTGGCTCGGGTCGTCGAACCATTGCTGGCTGCGCAGCGGGCGTTTCGCGGTATCGGTCATGTCGTTCTCTCTTGTATTTATGGGTACCCGTCAGCGTTGCAACACGCTGGCAGGTGCAGCGGCTATGTACCACTGAGGCGCCGCTGCCAACCGCGTCATCAAAGGCGGTATTCCCCGACAGAGTGGTGCAGCAGCCCTCGGGCAGCCAGGTTGCGCATCAACGCGCCGAGGCCGAAGGTCCAGGGGCGGGCCTTGTCACTCGTGGTGACCTGGTTGTGCAACTGGCCCAGCAAGGGGCTGGCGATGCGCACCTGGTCGCCAGGCTTGTGGGTGAAACCCGCACCCGGCAGGTCACGGTCCTCGGTCGGGGCGAACAGCGTGCCGAGGAACAGCAGGAAACCGTCGGGGTACTGGTGGTTTTCATTGAGCGTTTGCCGGACCAGATCCTCTGGGTCGCGGCTGATCTGGTCCATCGAGCTGCTGCCGACCAGGCGGTAGCCGTCGCTGCCCACGACTTCCAGGTCGACCACGCAGCGGCGCACCGCGTCCAGGTCGAAGGTTTCGTCGAACAAACGAATGAACGGGCCCACCGCGCACGAAGCGTTGTTGTCCTTGGCCTTGCTCAGCAGCAGCGCGCTGCGCCCCTCGAAGTCGCGCAGGTTGACATCGTTGCCCAGGGTCGCGCCGTGGATGCGGCCGCGGCTGTCCACCGCCAGCACCACCTCGGGCTCGGGGTTGTTCCAGGCCGAATGCGGGTGCACGCCAATGGCGCTGCCACTGCCTACCGCGGCCAGCACCGGGGCCTTGGTGAACACCTCGGCATCCGGGCCGATGCCGACTTCCAGATACTGCGACCACATGCCCTGTTCGATCAACAGCGCCTTGAGCGCCATGGCCTGCGGTGAACCTGGGCGCACCGCCCGCAGGTTGTCGCCGATCGCCGAGCGCACCGTGGCACGCACGGCCTCGGCCTTGCTGGCATCGCCACCGGCCTGCTCTTCGATCACCCGCTCGATCATGCTGGCAGCGAAGGTCACGCCTGCCGCCTTGATCACCTGCAGGTCGACCGGTGCAAGCAGGTAGGGCTGGTTGCCGTCGAACGCTGCGCCGCTATTGCCCAACAAGGCCTCGACGCTGCCCAGGAAGCGGCCCGAGGTGCTGCGCACGGCCTGCACGGGGTCTTCGCATTCGAGCAGTTGGCTAAGGGTGGCGAAACGCTCGGAGAGATCGAACACGCCGTCGGTGCGCAAGGTGATCAGCGAAGGGCCCCCAGGTTCGCCGGGGGTCCAGGCGCGACCGATCAGGGTGCCGGTCAGGCCATCCTCGGGCAGGGTATTGGCGGGGGTGAGCGTCATTGGCATGGCATCAAATCTCTCGGCACAGGAAAACTGCACGCTAGGCATGCCAGGCGATAAACTCCAATGGCATATTTTCACTATTCGATAACACTGGGTTATTGCAACAAGGTGGATCACATGTCGGACCTGTCTTTCTCCCACGTCTGCAACTGGCTCAAGTTCCGCCACCTGTTGCTGATCGACACGCTTGGGCGCACCCACAACATGCACCTGGCGGCGCAGCAGATGAACCTCACCCAGCCGGCGATCAGCAAGATGCTCAAGGAAATCGAGAATTTGCTCGGTTTCGCCCTGTTCGACCGCCTGCCGCGCAGCATGCCACCCACCGCGTTGGGCGAGCAGGTATTGCGCTATGCCCAGGTCGCCCTGAACGATGCGCGCAACTTCGTCGATCAGATCGACAGCCTGCGCCAAGGGGGGCACGGCCATTTGAAGGTGGGCGGCATCTTTGCTGCCACCGCCGTGGCGCTGCCGGATGCCATCGTCGAGATCAAGCAGCGCAAGCCATTGCTGTCGATCGAGGTGGTGGAGCAGACCAGCGATCACCTGATGGCCATGCTCGAGGACAAGATCCTCCACCTGGCCGTGGCCCGCTTCACCGACGTGTCGCAGCAGCAGCGCTTCGACTTCCAGCCACTGGCGCCGGAACCCTTCTGCTTCGTGGTCAACGACCAGCACCCATTGAGCAATGCCGGGCCTGTGACCTTGCCACAGCTGCTGGAGTGGCCATGGATTCTCTACCCCAAGGGCACGCCCATCCGCGGGCGCATGGAGCGGGCCTTCGCCCAGGCGGGCGTGGCCGTGCCGCGCAACACCATCGATACCATTTCCATGCAGACCTTCCTCAAGGTGCTACTGGGCGGGCCAATGATCGGCATGCTGCCGCAGGCGATGGTCGAGCCGCACCTGGCCAGTGGCGTACTGGTCAACCTTGACACGCCACTGCACCTGACACCCCAGGACTACGGCATTCTCACCCGCAAAGGCGAGCCCTTGAGCGGCGCGGCCCTGGAGTTTGCCGAGATTCTCCTGAACCATGCGCGTCGCGTTTCGGAGGATTGATAACCTACCGTTATCGGATGATCCCTAAAAGCCATTGGGCAAGAATCGCTGAGCCACCTAGATTAGCGCCCCATGTCTTCCGTAACGCCGAGGAATCATCCATGACGTCACACGCAGGCCAACAATTCATCGGCGGGAGCCGCCGCGCTACTGGCCAGGCGACCCTCTACAGCATCGATGCGCGCACCGGGCAGGCGCTGCCCGGCGCGTTTTATCAAGCCACGGAACAGGAAGTGGATGCCGCAGCCCGTGCGGCGGCTGCAGCCTATCCAGTCTACCGCGCGCTGCCCGCCGCGCGCCGCGCCGAGTTCCTCGATGCGATCGCCGAGGTGCTGGATGGCTTGGGTGATGACTTCATCGAAACCGTATGCCGTGAAACGGCCTTGCCGCCCGCGCGGATCCAGGGCGAGCGCGCGCGCACCAGCGGCCAGCTGAGGCTGTTCGCCACGGTACTGCGCCGAGGTGATTTCACTGGCGCGCGCATCGATCGTGCACAACCCGAGCGTCTGCCCCTGCCGCGCCTGGACATCCGCCAATGCCGCATGGGCCTGGGGCCGGTCGCCGTCTTTGGCGCCAGCAACTTCCCCCTGGCATTCTCGACGGCCGGTGGCGACACCGCCGCAGCGTTGGCCGCCGGCTGCCCAGTGGTGTTCAAGGCACACAGCGGCCACATGGCCACGGCGCAATGGGTGGCCGAGGCCATCGTCGGCGCCGCTGAGCGCTGCGCGATGCCGGCGGGTGTGTTCAACATGGTGTTTGGCGGCAGGGTCGGCGAGGCGCTGGTCAGGCACCCGGACATCCAGGCCGTTGGCTTCACCGGCTCGCTCAAGGGCGGACGGGCCTTGTGCGATATGGCCGCGGCGCGACCTCGGCCTATTCCGGTATTTGCCGAAATGAGCAGTATCAACCCGGTACTGGTCCTGCCCCAGGCGCTGGCGCTTCGCGGTGAGGCCGTGGCGCGTGAACTGGTGGCTTCGGTGGTATTGGGATGCGGACAGTTCTGCACCAACCCTGGCTTGGTGCTGGGGGTACGCTCAGCGCAGTTCAGCGCCTTCGTCGCGCACTTGAGCGCACAGATGGCCGAACAGGCGCCGCAAACCATGCTCAACGCCGGCACCCTGGCCAGCTACGCCCAGGCTGTGAACACCCTCAAGGCGCGGGCCGGCATCCGCCTGCTTGCCGGGGCCGAGCAGCAGGGTAACCAGGCCTGGCCGCAGCTATTCCAGGCCGATGCGAAATTGCTGCTGGACGCTGAACCGCTGCTGCAGGAAGAAATCTTCGGCCCGGCCACGGTGGTGGTTGAACTGGCTAATCAAGACCAGCTGCTTGCAGCGTTGCACGCGCTTGGCGGCCAACTGACCGCCACGCTGATTGGCGAGCCCGGCGACCTGGCGCAAGCCGCGTCTTTGGTAACGGTGCTTGAACAGAAGGTTGGCCGGGTGCTGGTCAACGGGTACCCGACTGGCGTCGAGGTATGCGAGGCGATGGTTCATGGTGGCCCGTATCCGGCCACCTCGGATAGCCGTGGCACCTCGGTCGGCACGCTGGCGATCGAGCGCTTCCTGCGTCCGGTGTGCTACCAGAATTTTCCCGACGCACTGCTTCCCGAGGCACTGCGCGACGCCAACCCACTGGGGCTGCTGAGACTGGTCGATGGCCAGCCCAGCCGCGAGCCGATTCACTGAACACTGTTACTCACAGGCGCAACACCACCGGGTGCGGTCGTGCCCGGTGCTCTTTCAATAACAACAATCAGGCATGCACGACATGCCAAGAGGCTGGTTATGGATCATCAAGTTGTCGACCCCGTGCGCGATCAGGCTTTCGAGGATCGCACCTATCGCAAAGTAATCGTCCGCATCCTGCCGGTCCTGTTGCTGTGTTACATGGCTGCCTATCTCGACCGGGTGAATATCGGCTTCGCGAAACTGAGCATGCTGGAGGATCTGCAATTCAGTAATACCGTCTATGCCCTCGGCGCCAGCGTTTTCTTCTGGGGCTATTTTCTGTTTGAGGTCCCCAGCAACCTGCTGCTGCATCGATACGGCGCCCGGTTCTGGATTGCCCGCATCATGCTGAGCTGGGCCATCGTCTCCATGGCGGTCGCATTTACCCAACCCCTCGCCTCGTTCTTCCACGTCGAGTCCAGCACAATGTTCTACGTGCTGCGCTTCCTGCTCGGCATCTGTGAGGCCGGCTTCTTCCCAGGCGTGATTCTTTACCTCAACTACTGGTTCCCCACCCATCGCCAAAGCCGGGTGATGTCTGGGTTCCTGATGGCACTGCCTGTCAGCCTGACGCTAGGCGGTATCTTGTCGGGGTGGCTGATGACCAGCATGGACGGTTGGCACGGTATGGCCGGCTGGCAGTGGATGCTGCTGATCGAGGGCGTACCATCGCTGGTCATGGCGGCAATCGTTTTTGGCTGCTTGTGCGACAACATCGACAAGGCTGCCTGGTTGTCCCAGCAAGAAAAGGAACTGCTCAAGGCCAACCTGAAGCAAGATGCGCACGGCAAGGTTTCGCGCCTGAAGGATGCCTTCTTCAGCCCACGAGTCTGGCTGCTGGTATTCATCCTGCTGACTTTCAACACAGGCTTCTACGGCCTGGCCTTCTGGATGCCATCGATCATCAAGAGCGCGGGAGTGACCAGCAGCCTGGAAATCGGCTTGCTGACCGCCATCCCCTATGGCGTGGCGGTAATGGCCATGTTCCTCAACGCACGCCACTCCAACCGCACTGGCGAACGCCGGCTGCATGCTGCGATCCCGGCGTTCATCGGTGGTTGCGGATTGATCCTCAGTGCAGCTTTTGCACATGACGTCGTGCTTTCAATCGTGTTCCTGACCGTCGCTGCATCAGGGGTGCTCAGCCTGATGCCTATCTTCTGGACGCTGCCGGGCACAGTACTCTCAGGTGTCGCTGCTGCGGCTGGCATTGGCATGATCAACGCTTTCGGCAACCTGTCCGGTTTCACCGGTTCGATGATTACAGCCGTGGCAGAGAACCTCACCGGCGACATCAACAACGGCACCTATGTGCTGGGCCTGTGCCTGTTCTTCAGCGGCGCACTGGTCATGGCGATTCCGGCGGGGATGTTGAAGCGGCCCGACGCGCAGCCCCGCACGCAGTTGCTGGAGGCTGCATGAGCGAAGCGCAAGCCTGCGCCAGGCGCTGCCGATGTCGGCGCTCGACGAGCGCGAACATCAGCTCGCCGGGCACACCGGCAGCCCTCAAGGTTGTTCGTCAGGCTTCGGCCGTTCGGCTGCTTGCGCGCCGCCGGCTGGGGCGTCCTGCGCAGGCGGTTGCTCGGGCGCGGGCTGCTCGGCCGGCTCATCCGCCGCTGGCGCTTCAGGCGACGCGCCCGCGTCGGCCCCCGGCTGGGGCTGTGGCGCGGGGCTGGAGCGGTAGTCCGCACGGCGCTTGAGCTGGAACTCGCGCACCGCCGAGTTGTGGTCGTCGAGGTCGTCGGAAAACACATGGCTGCCATCGCCACGGGCAACGAAGTACAGGCTGGTGCCATCCGACGGGTTGAGCGCCGCATGAATCGCCTCGCGGCCGACCATGGCAATCGGCGTCGGCGGCAACCCGGTCATGGTGTAGGTGTTGTACGGCGTCGGCTCGCGCAGGTCGGCACGCGTGATCTTGCCGTTGTAGCGCTCACCCATGCCGTAGATCACCGTCGGGTCGGTCTGCAGCATCATGCCCAGGCGCAGGCGCCGCACGAAGACCCCGGCGATCTGCCCGCGCTCCTGGGGAATACCGGTTTCCTTCTCTACCAGCGAGGCCATGATCAGCGCCTGGTACGGGTCGCGGTACGGCAGGTCGGTGGCGCGCTCCGCCCACTCCTTGGCCAGCACTTCATCCAGGCGCATGTACGCCTGCTGCAGCAGCTCGACGTCGCTCATGCCCCGCACGAAGCGGTAGGTGTCGGGGAAGAAGCGCCCTTCGGGGAACACACCGGTATGGCCGAGCTTGTCCATGACCTCTGCATCCGACAGGCCGTCCAGGGTGTGCTTGAGCTTTTCATGCCTGGCCACGGCAGCCCGCACCTGGCGGAAGGTCCAGCCCTCGACCAGGGTGAGGTTGTACTGCACCACGTCGGCCCGCCGCCAGGCATCGAACAGCTGCTCGACGGTCATGCCGGGGGTCAGGCGGTACTCGCCGGTGTGCAGGGGCGTACCGGCCATGTTGAACCGCCAGTACAGGCGCAACCAGACAGCGTCGTCCAGCAACCCTTCGTTCTGCATGCGATAGAACATGCGGTTGGGGTTGGTGCCATTGGGCACGTCGAGCAGGCGTTCCTGCGTCACGTGCAAGGGCTGCTGCAGGACCGAGTTGACCTTCCAGGCCGACCAGCCAACGGCCAGGCCGGCAAGGATCAAGCTCATTTCCAGCAGCAGCAGGAATTTGCGTCTCACGAATTCAGGTTTCCAGTAACGTACGGGCAACGGCCTGCAGTTTACGGGTGAGCGGGCCCGGCGACCAGTTTAGCGCGGCGATGCCACGCACAGGCCAGACACCGTAGACACTATTGCAAACAAATACTTCATCGGCCTGTTCCAGCGCCTCGAACGGCAGGTCGCATACCTGCAGCGGGATGCCCTGCAGCGCCGCCTGTTGCAGCAACGCAGCGCGCATCACGCCAGCGACGCCGCAACGGCTGAGGTCAGCCGTGAACAGCTTGCTGTCGCGCACCAGGAACAGATTGCTGAACACCCCTTCGATCAGCCTGCCCTGCCCATCGCGCATCAGCCCTTCGGCATGTTCGCTGTCCTGCCATTCGGCACGGGCCAGCACCTGCTCCAGGCGGTTGAGGTGCTTCAGCCCGGCCAGCAGGGGTTGCTCGCCAAGCCGGGTCTGGCACAGGAACAGCCGCACGCCGCGCTCGGCATGTTCGACAGGATAGCTGGGTAACGGGCTGCCCTGCAGGATACGCCGCGGCATGGCACCGGCAACCGGCGCATAGCCGCGCTGGCTGTCACCACGGGTAATGATGAGTTTGGCAATGCCATCACCGAGCTGGCTGGCATAGCGCAGGAGTTCGTCGCGCACCAGTGCCAGGTCGGCATCGATCGCCAGGCGCTGGCAACCCAGCGCCAGGCGGGCGAGGTGGCCGTCCAGCAAGCTGGGCCGGCCGCCACGCACGGCGATGGTCTCGAACAGGCCATCGCCGTAGGCCAGGCCGCGGTTCTGCAGGTTGACTGCAGCCGCTGGCTGGCCGTCGATCCAGCTGTGCATCAACCGGCGAACCGGCGGAATACCAGCGAACCGTTGGTGCCGCCGAAACCGAACGAGTTGGACAGCACCACGTCGATCGGCATGCTCCGGGCCTGATGTGGCACGAAGTCGAGGTCGCAACCTTCGTCCGGCTCGTCCAGGTTGATGGTGGGCGGCGCCATCTGGCTGTTGATGGCCAGGACGCTGAAGATCGCTTCCACCGCACCGGCAGCGCCCAGCAGGTGGCCGGTCATCGACTTGGTCGAACTGACCGCCAGCTTGTAGGCATGCTCGCCGAACACGCGCTTGATCGCGGCGACTTCAGCGATGTCGCCCGCCGGGGTCGAGGTGCCATGGGCGTTGATGTAGCTGACCTCTTCCGGCTGGATGCCGGCGTCGCGCAGGGCGTTGGCCATGCAGCGGGCAGCGCCTTCGCCAGTGTCGGGCGGCGATGTCATGTGGTAGGCATCACCGCTCATGCCGAAGCCGACCAGCTCGGCATAGATGGTGGCACCACGCGCCTTGGCGTGCTCCAGCTCTTCAAGCACCAGGGCACCAGCACCGTCGGACAGCACGAAGCCGTCACGGCCCTTGTCCCACGGACGGCTGGCCCGGCTTGGCTCGTCGTTGCGGGTGGACAGTGCACGCGAGGCACCGAAACCGCCCATGCCCAGGCCGCAGGCAGCCATTTCGGCGCCACCGGCGATCATCACGTCAGCTTCACCGTAGGCGATGTTGCGCGCGGCCATACCGATGCAGTGGGTGCCGGTGGTGCACGCCGTGGCGATGGCATAGTTCGGCCCCTGCAGGCCCAGGTGAATCGACAGGAAGCCGGAGATCATGTTGATGATCGAGCCCGGCACGAAGAACGGCGAAATGCGACGCGGCCCCGAATCGTGCAGGGTGCGGCTGGTTTCTTCGATGTTGGTCAGGCCGCCGATACCCGAGCCCATGGCTACGCCAATCCGCTCGCGGTTGGCGTCGGTGACTTCCAGGCCGGCATTACGCACCGCCTGGAAACCGGCCGCCAGGCCGTACTGGATGAACAGGTCGAGCTTGCGGGCCTCCTTGGCCGACAGGTATTGCTCGACCTCGAAGCCTTTCACCGAGCCGCCAAAACGGGTGGAGTAGGCAGACAGGTCCGTGTGTTCGATCGGACCGATGCCACTGCGGCCAGCCAGAATGCCCTGCCAGGTGCTCGGTACATCGGTACCCAGTGGCGACAGCATACCCATACCGGTGACCACGACGCGTCTACGCGACACAGTACTCTCCTTTTCTAATAACAGAGTCTCTTGCCATTGCATTCAAGCGCTGGAATGAAATGGCAACAGGCTCTTGGTGCGCGGTGAACGAGGCAGCCTGGAAAATGCGGGCGCTCGCAAAGAAAAAACCGCACGCCGGCGAAGGCAGTGCGGTTTTCCCCGACAAGTAGCGTCGACTAGAGCGTCTTAGGCCTGGTGGGCTTTGACGTAGTCTACGGCAGCTTGAACGGTAGTGATCTTCTCGGCTTCTTCGTCAGGGATTTCGGTCTCGAATTCCTCTTCCAGAGCCATCACCAGCTCAACGGTGTCAAGCGAATCGGCACCCAGGTCATCGACGAAGGACTTCTCGAGAGTCACTTCCTCTTCCTTGACGCCCAGTTGCTCGGCGACGATTTTCTTGACGCGTTCTTCGATGTTGCTCATACCTAGGTTTACTCCTAATGGATATATGTCAGGCAGCTGGCCGGTGGCTAATTTTATAGAAAGACGTTCGCTTTTCAAGCTAAACGCACTTTCAGGGCAGTCACCGTACCCGCTGCCTGGAATCTGGTTGCAGCTTTATAACGGATTTTAGGCTCGCAGTATGACTCTTTTTTTACGAAATCCGTCACATTGAGTTGCAGTGTTACATGTACATCCCGCCGTTGACCGGCACGGTAGCGCCGGTTACGTAGGCTGCGCCGTCGGATGCCAGGAACGAAACCACCTTGGCGATTTCGTCGGCCTGGCCCAGGCGGCCCAACGGGATCTGGGTCTGCAGCGCTTCACGCTGCGCTTCCGGCAGTTCGCGGGTCATGTCGGTGTCGATGAAGCCCGGGGTCACCGAGTTGACTGTGATACCGCGCGAGCCCACTTCACGCGCCAGGGCGCGGCTGAAACCTTCGAGGCCCGCCTTGGCGGCCGCGTAGTTGGCCTGGCCGGCGTTACCCATGGCACCGACGACCGAGCCGATGCTGATGATACGACCCCAGCGCGCCTTGGTCATGCCACGCAGCACGCCCTTGGACAGACGGTAGAGGCTGTTCAGGTTGGTGTCGATCACGTCGAACCACTCGTCGTCCTTCATGCGCAGCATGAGGTTGTCACGGGTGATACCGGCGTTGTTGACCAGGATGGCGGGCGCGCCGAACTGCTCGCCGATGGCGGCCAGCACAGCCTCGACCGATTCGGCGCTGGTCACGTTCAGCTCCATGCCGGTGCCGGTGATGCCGTGCTCCTTCAGGGTGGCGGCGATGCGCTCGGCGCCGGAAGCCGACGTGGCGGTACCAATCACGGTCGCGCCCTGGCGGCCCAGCTCGAGGGCGATGGCCTGGCCAATGCCACGGCTGGCGCCGGTGACCAGTGCAACTTTACCTTGCAGGCTCATGCAAGCTTCTCCAAATCAGGCCAGCGCCGCACGGGTGGCGGCGACGGCGTCAGGGGTATTGAGGTTGTAGGTGGTGACACCATCGGCGCAACGCTTGTTCAGGCCTGCCAGCACCTTGCCTGGGCCACACTCGACCAGGTTGACGGCACCGTTCGCCGCCAGGGTCTGCACGCATTCGACCCAGCGCACCGGCTGGTACAGCTGCGCCAGCAGGTCCTGCTTGAGGGCGTTCAGGTCAGCGGCGACGGCAGCGGTGACGTTCTGCACCACCGGAATCTGCGGGGCCTTCCACTCGATGGCGTTGACCGACTCGGCAAAGCGCTCGGCAGCCGGCTGCATCAGCGCGCAGTGCGACGGCACGCTGACCGCCAGCGGCAGGGCGCGCTTGGCACCCTCGGCCTTGCACAGCTCCATGGCACGGTCTACCGCAGCCTTGTTGCCGGCGATGACCACCTGGCCTGGCGAGTTGAAGTTGACCGCGCTGACCACCTGGTCCTCAGCGGCTTTGTCGCAGATTGCAACCACCACGGCGTCGTCCAGACCGAGAATGGCAGCCATGGCACCGTGGCCGGCCGGCACGGCTTCCTGCATCAGTTGGCCACGGCGCTCGACCAGGCGCACGGCGTCTTTCAGGCTGATGCTGCCGGCGGCGACCAGGGCGCTGTATTCACCCAGGCTGTGACCGGAAACGAAGGCCGGCCGTGCACCGCCCTCATCCAGCCACAGGCGCCACAGCGCAATGGAAGCGGTGAGAATGGCCGGCTGGGTCTTGTCGGTCTGGTTGAGTTGTTCTTCCGGGCCTTCCTGGACCAGCTTCCACAGGTCGTAACCAAGTGCCTCGGACGCTTCCTTGAAGGTTTCGATGATCACTGGCTTCTCGGCGCCGAGCTCGGCGAGCATGCCCAGCGACTGGGAACCTTGACCGGGAAAGACGAATGCGAGAGATGCAGACATTGAACAAGCCCTTATGATCTTGTCGTCGGATAGGGTGCGCCAGGCCCTGGGCCAGGCGCGGAATCTGAAAGCTTGGATGGAGACTCCATCTGCGCGGTCACATTTAAGCACTTCATCGGCGATATGCCTAAAGTCTTTGTTTACCTGTGTCGGCCCCTTCGCGGGCTTGCCCGCCCCCACAGACACCCCACAATCTTCAGCCCTGTGGCAATCCTGTGGGAGCGGGCAAGCCCGCGAAGGCGCCGACACAGCTACAGGAGCAAATCCTCCAACCGCCCATGCAAACGCTGCGGCAGGTTCTCCTGGATTTCGATCAATGCCCGCTGGATGGCACTCTGGAAGCCCTGCACGCCCGCCGAGCCATGGCTCTTGATGACGATGCCCTGCAACCCGAGGAAGCTCGCCCCATTGTGCCGCGCCGGCGCGAGGTCGGCCTGCAGACGCTTGAGCAGCGGCATCGCCATGGCCCCGGCCATCCGCGACAACACGCCACCCTTGAACAACTGCTCGATGCGCGCACCGATCATCGTTGCCAGGCCCTCACTGGACTTGAGCAGGATGTTACCGACGAAGCCGTCGCAAACCACCACGTCCGCCTCGCCACGATACAAGCCGTCGCCCTCGACGAAGCCCACATAGTTGAGCCCGCGAGCGTTCTGCAACAGGCTGGCCGCCAGCTTGACCTGCTGGTTGCCCTTGATGTCCTCGGTGCCGATGTTCAGCAGCGCCACGCGCGGCCTGTGCACGCCCAGGGCTTGCGCAGCCACCGAGCCCATCACGGCGAACTGGTAGAGGTTTTCCGCACTGCAGTCGACGTTGGCCCCCAGGTCGAGCAGCTGGCAATAGCCGGACTGGGTCGGGATCGCCGCCACCATGGCCGGCCGATCGATACCCGGCAGGGTCTTGAGCACGAAGCGCGACAGCGCCATCAACGCGCCAGTGTTGCCGGCACTGACACAGGCCTGCGCCTTGCCGTCGCGCACCAGTTCGAGGGCGATGCGCATCGACGAGTCGGGCTTGCCACGCAGCGCCTGGGAGGGCCGCTCATCCATGCCGACCACCTCGCTGGCGGCCACGATCTGCAGGCGCGCGCGATCCGCAGCCGCAAGGCCGCTGACAAGATCTTCAAGGAGGGAGGGTTGACCGACGAGGGTCAGGTGCAGCGAGGGAGTAGCCGAAAGGCAGGCAATGCTAGCCTGGACAATGCTGCGGGGACCGAAGTCCCCGCCCATTGCGTCGATCGCGATGATCTGAGCGGACAAGGATTACTCGTCAGCGCCCTTGTCGATCACTTTGCGACCACGGTATACGCCTTCTGGCGAAACGTGGTGACGCAGGTGTACTTCACCGGTGGTTTTCTCTACCGACAGCGCGTTTTCCGACAGGGCGTCGTGCGAACGGCGCATGTCACGGGCAGAGCGGGATTTTTTGTTCTGCTGAACAGCCATAATTGATTAACTCCTAAACGTTTGGGTCACGCTTTAACTGCGCCAAAACACTGAACGGGTTGGACCGCGATACCTCGTCCTTGCTCGATTCGGGCTCGTCTGCGCCCGCCGGCTGCTGGCATTCTTCCGGATGGTGAGCAGGCACGATTGGCAAGGCGAGCAGAAGCTCTTCCTCGATCAATGCCTGCAGATCCAATGGATCTTCGCCCAGTTCCAGCACGTCATAGCCTTTCGGCAACGACTGGGTATTCGCACCCTCCTTCACCACGGCGTATGTACATTCGCTGTGGATCGGCAGGGTGACCAGCTCAAGACAACGCTGGCAAACCATCTTGACCTCGACGTCCAGCTCGCTGTGGATAACCACTACGTGCTGTTCATCTCGTTCAAAATCGAACTTCGCCTGCACCGTACCGACATTGTCGGAAAGCGGGTCGCAGAGTCTTTCCAAATCAGCGAGTTGCAGCGAACCGTTGATGGTTACGCCGCGATCAGCCAATTTGCGCGGGTCAACGTGAGGTGGAATCGGGTCATTCAACATAGGCGCAGCATTCTAGGGATGCCCCCCGCCCCTGTCAAAGGAAATTCGGCGGCATCGTGCGTGATAGAATTTGGTTCAACCGATCCAGGAGTCTACCATGCTTCCTCTGTTACTGGCTTCCAGCTCTGCCTACCGCCGCGAACTGCTCGCACGCCTGCGCCTGCCCTTCAGCTGGGCAAGCCCTGACATAGACGAGCAGCGCCTGCCTGGCGAACCGGCTGCAGACCTGGTGCAGCGCCTGGCCAGGCAGAAGGCACAAGCGTTGGCCAGCAGCCATCCGGCACACCTGATCATCGGTTCGGACCAGGTTGCGGTGCTGGGCGAGCAGGTCCTGGGCAAGCCGCACACCTTCGAGCGCGCCTGCGAGCAGTTGCTGGAATGCAGCGGGCAACAGGTGAGCTTTCTGACCGGGCTGGCACTGCTGAACAGCGCCACCGGGCAATGCCAGGTGGATTGCGTGCCGTTTACCGTGACATTGCGTGAACTGAGCCGCGAGCAGGTGGAGCGCTATGTGGCGGCAGAACAGCCGCTGGATTGCGCTGGCAGCTTCAAGGCGGAGGGGCTGGGGGTGAGCCTGTTCCAGAGCACGCACGGGTGCGATGCGACCAGCCTGATCGGGCTGCCTTTGATTCGACTGGTGGATATGCTGACCAAGGAAGGCATGGCCATCCCTTGAGACCCTGGGGCCGCGTTGCGGCCCCGGCAATCTCGGTTCAGCGCAACTGCGGCCCCTGGAACCCCATCCACATCGCCAGGTGCTCGGCCACGCTGGCCCCAACGCGCTTGGAGAAGCGATCGAGCGGCGATTCCTGCACGGTGAAATCCACCAGCTCTTTTTCGCCAACGATTTCCCGCGCCACGTAGCTGGCACTGCCCAGCCCATCGACCAAGCCCAGCTCCTTGGCCTGCTCACCCGACCAGACCAGGCCGCTGAACAGTTCCGGGTGTTCCTTGTCCTTCAGGCGTTCGCCACGCCCCTGCTTGACCATGGCAATGAATTGCTTGTGGGTGACATCCAGCACACCTTGCCAGAAGCGGGTCTCGTCAGGTTTTTCCGGCGAGAACGGGTCGAGGAAGGCCTTGTGCTCGCCCGAGGTATAGGCCCGCCGCTCGACACCCAGCTTCTCCATGGTACCGACAAAACCATAACCCGCCGCCGTCACGCCGATGGAACCCACCAGGCTGGCCTTGTCGGCGTAGATCTCATCCGCCGCACTGGCAATGTAATAGGCACCGGAAGCGCCCAGGTCAGTGATCACCGCATACAGCTTGATGGCTGGATACTCGGCGCGCAGGCGGCGGATTTCGTCATACACGTAGCCCGCCTGCACCGGGCTGCCACCCGGGCTGTTGATACGCAGCACCACCGCCTTGGTCTTGCTGTCCTTGAACGCCTCGCGCAAGCCCTTGACGATGTTGTCGGCGCTGGCCGACTCCTGATCGGCAATCATGCCGCGCACTTCGACCAACGCGGTATGGCTGACATTGCGCGACGCGGCCTTGTCCATGTCCATCAGCGGCGTGAACAACGCCAGGATGCCGAACAGGTAGACGAAGGTCAGCAGCTTGAAGAAGATCCCCCAGCGACGCGTCCGGCGATGCTCCTGGACGTTTGCCAACAGGGTCTTTTCCAGCAGCCGCCAGCTGTTGCGCGCTTCGCGCTCGTCGGGTTCGGCCTCAGGGGCTTTCCATTCGTCTGCCATGCTTACCTACCTTGGAAAAGGAATTGCGGAACCTCCCAGCCACTCGCGCAACTGGGAAAAGTGATCGAGGCATACCTGCGGCCCGAACTCGGCCAGCGCCTGCAGCGACATGGCACCATAGCCCACGGCTGCCGAATGCATGCCGGCATTGCTGGCCATCTGCAGGTCGAACGCCGAATCGCCGACCATCAGCGCACGCCCCGCTTCGACACCGCAATGGCCGAGAATTTCCTCGAGCATGCGCGGGTGCGGCTTGCCGCGGGTCTCGTCGGCGGCGCGGGTGATGTCGAAGAACTGCTCCAGCCCATTGGCCTTGAGCACCCGGTCCAACCCACGGCGTGCCTTGCCGGTGGCCACCGCCAGGCGGTAACCCTCGGCACGGAAGGCATCCAGCGACTCCACCACGCCATCGAACAGCGGCGAGGGCTGCTGGTCCAGGGCCATGTAGATATCGGCATAGTGCTGACGGAAGCTTTCGACTTGCGCAGGCGCCAGGTGCGGGTACAGGGTGTGGATCGCCTCGCCCAGGGCCAGGCCGATGATGCCCTTGATCGCATCATCGCTGCTTTGCCCCTCGCCGGCACGCTCGGCGGCGGCGTTCATGGCCTCGACGATGCGCCCGATGGAGTCGGCCAACGTGCCATCCCAGTCGAAGATCAGTAGCTCATAGCCCTTTTTCATAGGTCAGGATGCACTCAGCCGCTCAACGGTTTTCGCCCACACCTCATCCACCGGCGCCTCGAGCTTGAGCTCGCCGCCGTCCGGCAGCGGCACGGTCAGCGCATAGGCATGCAGGAACAGGCGCTTGCCACCCAGCTCGCGAATTTCGCGGCTGAAGTCTTCATCGCCGTACTTGCTGTCGCCGGCGATCATATGCCCGGCATGCAGGGTGTGCACGCGGATCTGGTGGGTGCGGCCGGTGACCGGGCGCGCCTCGACAATGGTGGCGAACTCGCCAAAGCGGCGCAGCACGCGGAACAGGGTCAAGGCCTCCTTGCCTTCATCGTTGACCTCGACCATGCGCTCGCCGGAACGCAGGTTGCTCTTGAGCAACGGCGCGCTGACCTGCTTCTTCGACGTCGGCCAGTGGCCACGCACCAGCGCCATGTAGCGTTTGTCGACCCCATCACCACGCAGCGCGGCATGCAGGTGGCGCAGCATGCTGCGCTTCTTCGCAATCATCAGCAGACCGGAGGTGTCGCGGTCCAGGCGATGCACCAGCTCCAGTTCCTTGGCATCCGGGCGCAGCTGGCGCAGCGCCTCGATCACGCCAAAGCTCAGGCCGCTGCCGCCATGCACGGCGATGCCGGCCGGCTTGTTCATCACGATCAGCGCCTTGTCTTCGTAGACGATGGCGGCTTCCAGGCGCTGCAGCAGGCCCTGGGCCACCGGTGCCGGCTCGTCGCGCTCGGGCAGGCGGACAGGCGGTACCCGCACGATGTCGCCAGCCTGGAGCTTGTATTCCGGCTTGACGCGGCCCTTGTTGACCCGCACTTCACCCTTGCGCAGGATGCGGTAGACCAGCGTCTTGGGCACGCCCTTGAGGGCCGTGATAAGGAAATTGTCGATGCGTTGGCCGGCAAGTTCCGGCGCGACTTCGATCAGCTGAACGCCGGAAGTCGGGGGGGTATTGGTCGTCATTACGGGATCATAACAATTTTTTATGGAATTGAAGCACTTAATCATTGCTGCTATAGTCGCGAACGCCGCCAAAAGCGGCAGGCCAGTGGCACCAGGCTCCTAGCCGGCCCTGACCAACGCAATTCTCCAGGACGCGAGGCCGTCCTACGGGGTTTTCGCCAGTTTACCGAATTGCCTGGAATCGCCACCAGCGCCGTGTAGAGAAGACCGAAAAAAAACGACAAGTGCGGTGTTTCACCTGCTTACCCGATTCTTTTCGCTGCACCTCTGCCCGCCCGTCGCTTCCACGCAACGCCCGGCGAATGCTTCGGAAATACCTGCCTTGGACATGAATGGCGCCAGCGCAGAACCTGCGCTGGCGAAAAATGCAACCCGTTGCGGATTCAGCGCGCGGCAGCACCCGAATTATCAGGGATACGTGCAGGGTGGAGATGCACAGCCCTCGGACCGTGTAGCACCGCGTCCGGCCACCAGCCCACTGACGGCTGGCGAGCGGATAAGGTCCTGAACAGATGCCCCCGGGCGTCCACGGCTGACGGTTGATTCCTCCTCCTGACTGAGTGCACAAGGCCCGCTTGGTTGATTCGGATTCCAATTCGAAGCCACCGGGGCCTTGTTGGCACCGCAGCAAACAGGACGCGTCGTCGCGACAACGGCAGGCTGGGCAACCGGCTGGTGCCGAACGTTGCTCGACACGGGGGTGGCCCGGCCACCCTTTGCGCACCTTGGCACCGACCATGAGACGTCGTGTGTGCCGAACGCCGTTTCCGGCAGCCCGGAAACCGACGGTACAACATGAAAAGAATGCTGATTAACGCAACTCAACCCGAAGAGTTGCGTGTAGCCCTGGTGGACGGCCAACGTCTCTACGACCTGGACATCGAGTCCGGCGCGCGTGAGCAGAAAAAGGCCAACATCTACAAAGGCAAGATCACCCGCATCGAACCCAGCCTCGAAGCCGCCTTCGTCGACTTCGGTTCCGAACGTCACGGCTTCCTGCCGCTGAAAGAAATCTCCCGCGAATACTTCAAGAAAGCCCCCGAAGGGCGGGTCAACATCAAGGAAGTGCTGAGCGAAGGCCAGGAAGTCATCGTCCAGGTCGAGAAGGAAGAGCGCGGCAACAAAGGCGCCGCCCTCACCACCTTCATCAGCCTGGCCGGCCGCTACCTGGTCCTGATGCCGAACAACCCGCGTGCCGGTGGCATCTCCCGCCGCATCGAAGGCGAGGAACGCAACGAACTGCGCGAAGCCCTGAACGGCCTGACCGTGCCGGGCGACATGGGCCTGATCGTGCGCACTGCCGGCCTTGGCCGCAGCAGCGAAGAAATGCAGTGGGACCTCGATTACCTGCTGCAACTGTGGACCGCCATCAAGGAAGCGTCCCAGGACCGCGCCGCACCGTTCCTGATCTACCAGGAAAGCAACGTCATCATCCGCGCCATCCGCGACTACCTGCGCCAGGACATCGGCGAAGTGCTGATCGACAGCATCGATGCCCAGGAAGAAGCCCTGACCTTCATCCGCCAGGTGATGCCGCAGTACGCCAGCAAGGTCAAGCTGTACGAAGACAGCGTGCCGCTGTTCAACCGTTTCCAGATCGAAAGCCAGATCGAGACCGCCTTCCAGCGCGTGGTCGATCTGCCGTCCGGTGGCTCGATCGTGATCGACCCCACCGAGGCCCTGGTGTCCATCGACATCAACTCGGCGCGGGCGACCAAAGGCAGCGACATCGAAGAAACCGCCCTGCAGACCAACCTGGAAGCGGCCGAGGAAATCGCCCGCCAGCTGCGCCTGCGTGACATCGGCGGCCTGATCGTCATCGACTTCATCGACATGACCCCGGCGAAGAACCAGCGTGCCGTGGAAGAACGCGTCCGCGAATGCCTGGAAGCCGACCGCGCCCGCGTCCAGGTCGGCCGCATCTCGCGCTTCGGCCTGCTGGAAATGTCCCGCCAGCGCCTGCGTCCATCGCTGGGCGAAAGCAGCGGCATCGTCTGCCCGCGCTGCTCCGGCACCGGCATCATCCGCGACGTCGAGTCGCTGTCGCTGGCCATCCTGCGCCTGATCGAAGAAGAAGCCCTGAAAGACCGCACTGCCGAAGTGCGCGCCCAGGTGCCGATCCCGGTAGCCGCGTTCCTGCTCAACGAGAAGCGCAACTCGATCACCAAGATCGAACTGCGCACCCGTGCACGGATCATCATCCTGCCGAACGACCACCTGGAAACCCCGCACTTCGAAGTCCAGCGCCTGCGCGACGACAACCCGGAAGTGCTGAGCAACCAGTCCAGCTACGAAATCGCCGCCGCCGAAGCCGAAGAAGCACCGCAGCCAACGGCCACCCGCACCCTGGTTCGCCAGGAAGCCGCGGTGAAGACCGCCCCGGCCCGTGCCAATGCGCCGGTTCCGGCCGCCGTTGAAGAGCAGCAGCCAGCCGCGCCGGCAGCCGCCGCCCCGAGCGCCCCGGAGCCGAGCCTGTTCAAGGGCCTGGTGAAATCGCTGGTCAGCCTGTTCGCCGGCAAGGAAGAACCTGCCGCCGCGCCGGTCGTCACTGCCACCGAAAAACCGGCTGCCGAACGCAGCCCGCGCAACGAAGAACGCCGCAACGGCCGCCAGCAGAGCCGCAACCGCAACGGCCGCCGCGACGAGGAACGCAAGCCACGCGAAGAGCGTGCCGAGCGTGCCCCACGTGAAGAGCGCCAGCCACGCGAGGAGCGTGCACCGCGCGAAGAGCGTGCGCCACGTGAAGAACGCGCCCCACGCGAAGAGCGTGCACCGCGTGAAGAACGTGCCCCACGCCAGCCACGCGAAGACCGCCGCGGCAACCGTGGCGAAGAGCGCGTGCGTGAACTGCGTGAGCCGCTGGACGCCACCCCTGCCGAGCGCGAGGAGCGTCAGCCGCGTGAAGAGCGTGTAGCCCGTGAAGAGCGTGCACCGCGAGAGGAGCGTGCGCCACGTGAAGAACGTGCCCCGCGCGAAGAACGTGCCCCTCGTGAAGAACGCGCCCCGCGTGAAGAGCGTGCTCCACGTGAAGAACGCGCCCCGCGCGAAGAGCGTGCTCCTCGTGAAGAACGTGCCCCTCGCGAAGAGCGTGCTCCGCGTGAAGAACGTGCCCCGCGCCCACCGCGTGAAGAGCGCCAGCCACGCGCAGCCGAAGAAGCGGCCGTGCAGGCTGCCGAACTGGCCGAAGAGCAACTGCCGAACGAAGAGTTGCTGCAGGACGAACAGGAAGGCACCGATGGCGAGCGTCCACGTCGCCGCTCCCGTGGCCAGCGTCGTCGCAGCAACCGTCGTGAGCGTCAGCGCAACGCCAATGGCGAGCTGATCGAAGGCAGCGACGAAGAAGGCAACGAAGAGCAGCCGCAACAGCACCAGGCCACCGAGCTGGGTGCCGACCTGGCTGCGGGCCTGGCCGTGACTGCGGCTGTCGCCAGCAGCAGCATCAGCGCCGAAGCCGAAGCCCAGGCCAACCAGCAGGCCGAGCAGGCTACCGCTGAAGTCACCGCTGCAGAAACCGGCGACCGCGAAGCCGCCCAGCCTGTAGAGCAGGCCGAAGCAGCCGCCAAGGCAGAAGAAGTTGCCGTGGCACCAGTGGTCGAGCAACCGTTCAGCGAGCCTGTGGCCGCAGTCGAGGCAAGCGCCGAACCTGTGGTCGAAGTCGCACCGCAGCCAGTGGTTGAAGCGGCACCAGCCGCCGAGCCAGCCGTGGCTAGCGAAGCTGCGACCGAAGCGCCTGCTGTCGAGGCCGGTGAAATCGAACAGGCCCCGGCCGTAATCGAAACCGCCGCGGTTGCCGAGCAGCCTGCGCCGGTTGTCGAGGCCCAGCCAGAAGTGGTTGCAGCAGAGCCTGCCCCGGTGGTCGTCGAGCCGGTAGTTGTCGAGCCTGCCCCGGTTGCAGCCCCTGTAGCTGCCGAACCTGCCACTGTCATGCTGGCCAACGGCCGTGCGCCGAACGATCCGCGTGAAGTGCGCCGCCGCAAGCGTGAGGCCGAGGCTGCTGCCAAAGCCGCACAGGAAGCTGCAGCAGCAGCCGAGGAACCCGCCCTGGAATCCACCGATGAGCAAAAACCTCATCACGGTTGATAGCCAAGGCTGTCTAGTCCTGAAATAGGTTTACACCTGCTCAGGTAGGCCGACAGGCCTCAAAACGCTCGATGCACCGCATCGGGCGTTTTGTTTTTCAGGGCCATATGGGGCCGTTCTGTGTTGTAGATCTGCACTGCCTCGTCAACCATCTGCCTCGCTTGCTCAAGATCTTCAGGGCTGCTCAACAGCAGTTCCATCTTGAGAATTCCGTTGATTCGCTCGGCCAGCGCGTTCTGGTAGCAGTCATACCCATCAGTCATGGAGCACTGAACATCGTGCCGTTGGTGCAGTGACTGGTATAGCGCCGAGCAATATTGGATGCCTCGATCCGAATGGTGGACTAATGGCTGGCGACGACGTCGCTTTCGTAGTGCCTGCTTGAAAGCTTGCGCCACTGACTCGGCATGCAGGCTTTCATGAACGTGGTGGCCAACAATTTTCCTGGAGTACGCATCCGTTACCAGGCTCAGGTACAGCGGGCCGTTACGTGCGGGCAGGTAAGTAATGTCGGCAACCCAGACGTGCTCCGGCCTTGTCGGAACGACTTGGCTTGGGCCGGGCTTGAGTAAGTTGGGGTGGCGGTAGAAGCGATGAAAGCTCTGTGTTGTCTTGTGGTATGCCCGCTTGGGCAGCACCAGCAAACGGCGCTCTCCCAAGACCTGGAACAGCCTATCTCGGCCGACCTGGAATCGTTTGTCAGGCTGGCAATGCAGCAGATAGTGCAGCTTGCGTGTACCCAGACGAGGCTGGCGCATCCGGACTTGCTGAACAAACTCAACCACCCGATCTGCCTGGCGCTCTTTGCCATCAGCAGCTCGGTTGCGCTTGTAGTAAGCCTGTCGACTGATGCCTAGAAACTGACAAGCCCTGGCAATGCTCAGTCCTGCGACTTGACCTTGCGAGAGGACTTGCCGGATCGCTTTTTTACGACCGAGACACCATAGTCATTTTTCAGAACATCAACGACCGTTTCAAAGAACTGGGCCTTCTGGCTCATCAGCTCAAGCTGCTGCTCAAGCTCTTTGATCCGCTGCTCTGGAGTAAGCGTTTTGGGGTCAGACATCGCGCAGCTCCTCTCGTCGCGGATCGAGGCCCCCTGGCTCCAATCCTGCCGACCGTGCTTACGCAACCATACCAGAACCGTCGACCGACCCTGGATGCCATACCGCACCTGGGCCTGCTTATAGGTCAATTCGCCTTTTTCAATCTGATCAACCACCGCCAATTTAAAAGACAGTGAGTAATCACGCTGTGTGCGCTTTACACCTTGCTCCATCTGACTCTCCGGAAATTCGGGATGGGAGGTGTAAACCTTATTCAGGACGGGACAGGCTGAATGAAAAAGCCCCGCCAGTGCGAACTGGCGGGGCTTTTTCTTGGGCTACTGTTGCATCTCAGCTTCGCAGCATGAATTGCCGGGGCCGCCTTGCGGCCCTTCGCGACGCAAGGCCGCTCCTACACAGGGGTAATCAGTGGGCCTGACAGGGCCAGGCCTATCAGTAGAGGTTGGGCTCCATCTCCAGCTCGACGCCAAAGCGCTCCAGGATATCGGCCTGGATCCGCCGCGCCAGCGCATGCATCTGCGCCCCGCTCGCCTGGCCATGGTTGACCAGCACCAGCGACTGCAGGCGATGCACCCCGGCATCGCCCTCGCGATAGCCCTTCCAGCCGGCCTGCTCGATCAACCAGCCGGCGGCCAGCTTGACCTGCCCGTCGGCCTGGGGATAAGCCACCACGCCAGGGTACTGGGCCCGAATACGCTCGACCTGCGCCGCCGCTACCACCGGGTTCTTGAAGAAGCTCCCGGCATTGCCCAGCTGTGCCGGGTCTGGCAGTTTCTCGCGGCGAATGCTGCAGATCGCCTCGCTGATCGCCTGCGCGGTCGGCTCGCTCACGCCCTGCTCGGCCAGGCGCTGACGCACCGGGCCGTAGTCCAGATGGGCGTGCAAGGTGCGGCTCAAGGCAAAGCGCACCCGCAGGATCAACCAGCGCCCAGGGTTGCGCTTGAACAGGCTGTCGCGATAACCAAAGGCACACTCCGCCAGGCCGAAGTCACGCAATGCACCGGTCTCGCGGTCGAGGGCGGTCAGGCCGACGAAGACATCCTTGATTTCCACGCCATAGGCGCCGACGTTCTGCATCGGCGCGGCGCCAACCGTGCCAGGGATCAGGCTGAGGTTTTCCAGCCCGCAATAGCCCTGCGCCAGCGTCCATTGCACGAACGGGTGCCAGGGCTCACCGGCTTCGGCCTCGACCACGATGCGTTCGCCGTCGTCACTGAGTACACGCCGGCCACGGCTGGCCATGTGCAATACCCAGGCGTCGATATCCCTGGTCAGCAACAAATTGCTGCCACCGCCAATCACCAGCAGCGGCAAGCCGTGCTGCTGCGCCTGGCTCAAGGCCTGGCGCACTTCCTGGTCGTCATGGGCCGGGCTGAAATAACGCGCCTTCACGTCGATGCCAAAGGTGTTGTAAGGCTTGAGCGATACCTGCTCCTGCCACTGCATTGTCATAGCCGCCCCTTGATTTCCAGCACCAGCGCCTGGCACGCCGCCTCGACCAGGTCGAGCACCTGCTCGAAGCCGTCGGCACCGCCGTAGTACGGGTCTGGCACTTCATCCAGCGCTGCGCCATAGCGGCGCAGGAACAGGTCGAGCTCCCCCACTGCCGTATGCGGGCGCAAGGCGCGCAGATGGCTGAGGTTGCTCTCGTCCATGGCCAGGATCAGGTCGTATTCGGCAAAATGCGCCGCCTTGACCTGCTGGGCGCGCTGCTGCGACAGGTCATACCCACGCGCGAGCGCCGCCTTGCAGGTGCGGCTGTCGGGCGCCTTGCCGACATGCCAGTCACCGGTGCCGGCGGAAGCCACATGGACCTTGTCGGCTAGCCCGGCAGCCTGCAGTTGATGGCGCAGCACGCCTTCGGCCGTGGGCGAGCGGCAGATATTGCCCAGGCAGACGAACAGAATGCGCATCAGGCCTCCAGCAAGCGCCGTACGCGCTCAAGGTCTTGCGCGGTATCCACGCCCACGGCAGGCGCCTCGATGGCATCTTCGACGTGAATGCGCACGCCGTGCCACAACGCCCGCAGCTGTTCCAGCGATTCGGTCTGCTCGAGCCAGCACGGCCCCCAGCTGACGAAGTCCTGCAGGAAGCCGACACGGTAGGCGTACATGCCGATGTGGCGACGGTAAGGCACGCCCGCCGGCAGCTGGCTACGGTCGCTGGCGAACGCGTCGCGCGCCCAGGGCAGCGGCGCGCGGCTGAAGGTCAGGGCCAGGCCATGCTTGTCACTGACCACCTTGACCGCATTGGGGTTGAACACGGTTTCCGGCTCATCGATCGGCTCGGCCAGGGTGGCAATGCCAGCCTGCGGGTGCGCGGCCAGGTTGGCTGCCACCTGATCGATGATTACCGGTGGGATCAGCGGCTCGTCGCCCTGCACGTTGACCACGATGGCATCGGCCGGCAGGCCCAGGCGCGCGGCCACTTCGGCCAGGCGGTCGGTGCCCGATTCGTGGTCGGCACGGGTCAGCAGCACTTCGGCGCCAAAGGCCTGGCAGGCCTCGACAATGCTGGCATCGTCAGTGGCGATGACCACACGGCCGGCGCTGCTCTTGCGCGCCTGTTCCCACACATGCTGGACCATCGGCTTGCCGGCGATCGGCAGCAACGGCTTGCCCGGCAGGCGCGTGGAGCGCAGGCGGGCGGGAATCACCACGGTGAAGTTCAGGCTCATTTGTCCAGACGCTCGTCGTCGGTCAGAGTGCGTGCCTCGCTTTCCAGCATCACCGGGATGCCATCGCGGATCGGGTAGGCCAGGCCGGCACCCTTGCTGATCAGCTCGGTCTTGTCGGCACTGAGCTTGAGCGGGCCCTTGGTGATCGGGCAGGCCAGGATATCGAGCAGTTTGGTGTCCATTGGAGCTTCCTTTAGGCCAGGTGGCCGGAAATTGATAACGGGCTCAGGGCTTGCGCAGCAAGCGTTGCAACTGGTCGTCGAACCAGGCGCTGAAGGCCGCCGTAGGCTGGGCGTCGACAGCCAGGTACCACCAGTCGTCAGCGGCGAAGGCCCGGCATTTCACCGCGTCCTTCTCGGTCATGACCAGTGGCAGCGGTGGGCTGAAGGCCAGGCTTGCGGCGCTGAACTGCGCATGGTCGGCAAAGGGATGCGGCACCGGCTGCCAGTTTAGCCCCAGCAGGGTATTGAAGAAACGTTGCGGATTGCCGATACCGGCCACCGCATGCAGGCGTTGGCCAGCGGGGAAATGATCGAGCGCACGGCGCTCGCCACTGCGCAAGTTGACCAGGGCGGATGGTTGCAGGCAGAAGCCGAAGCCATCGGCGTGGTCGTCGCGGCTACCGTTGAACAGCACCGCATCCGCGTCGTGCAGGCGCTCGGCCGGTTCACGCAACGGCCCCGCCGGCAGGCAGCGGCCATTGCCCAGGCCGCGGGCGGCATCGATCAGCACCAGTTCCAGGTCACGCGCCAGGCGGTAGTGCTGCATGCCGTCGTCGCACAGGATCAGGTCGAGGGGTTCGCTGGCCAGCAAGGCCTGTACCGCGCGGGAGCGGTCGGGGTCGATCATCAGCGGCACGCCGCTGCGCTGCACGATCAGCAGCGGTTCGTCGCCGGCCTGCTCGGCAGGCTGGTCGGCCTGCACGCGCCATGGCAGCTGCGGCGGTTTGGCGCCATAGCCACGGCTGACCACCCCGACCTTCAGCCCCTGCCGGCGGCAGTGCTCGATCAGCCAGAGGATCATCGGCGTCTTGCCGGTACCGCCCACGGTGATGTTGCCGACCACGATGACCGGCACCGGGGCCCGGTAGCTGGTGCTTTCGCCACGCACGAAACGCGCCCGCTTGCGGGTGACCACGCAGCGGTACAGCGCCTCCAGCGGGCGCAATAGCGCCAGGGCCGGGTGCCCGGCGTACCAGGCCGCGAGCAATCGGTCGGCGAAGGCCATCAAGGCGTCCCCTGGGCCGCCTCGACCGTGGTCATGCGCAGCTGGCTGAAACCGAGCTTGCCGGCGGCATCCATCGCGGTGACTACAGCCTGGTGCGGGGTCCTGCCATCGGCGCTGATGGCCAGTGGCAGCTTGTTGTCGCCGCCCGATTCACGCTCGATCGCCTCGCTCAGGGTGGCCAGGTCGCTCTTGGGCAGCAGGTGGTTGTTCACCGAGTACACGCCTTCGGCGCTGATGGTGATTTCCACCAGCTTGCCCTGGTCGGCCGGCGTCGGCTCGGCGCTGGTGGCTTCGGGCAGCTCGACGCGCAGCTGGGTCTCGCGGGTGAAGGTGGTGGTGACCACGAAGAACAGCAGCAGCACGAACACCACGTCGATCAACGACGCCAGGTTGATGTCGACGTTCTCCCGCTGGCGATTGCGCCGGAACTTCACGCCTTGCCTCCGGCTACTTCCACTTCACGGTCGCCCTGGAGTACTTCCACCAGCTTGATCGCTTCCTGTTCCATGCCGACCACCAGCTCATCGATACGGCGCAGCAGGAAGCGGTGGAAGAACACCGCCGGGATACCGACCATCAGGCCGGCCGCGGTGGTGACCAGGGCCTTGGAGATGCCGCCCGCCAGTACGGCCGCGTTGGCGGTCATCTGCGAGCCGATGAAGGCGCTGAAGATGTCGATCATGCCCAACACAGTGCCCAGCAGGCCCAACAGAGGGGCCATGGCGGCAATGGTACCGAGGGTGCTGATGTAGCGTTCCAGCTCGTGGATGACGCGCGAGGCGGCTTCCTCGATGCATTCCTTCATGATTTCGCGGCCATGGCGCGAGTTGGCCAGCCCGGCAGCAAGGATTTCGCCCAACGGAGAATCGGCGCGCAGGGCCTTGAGCTTGTCACTGGTCAGTTGCTTGTCCTTGATCCACATCCAGACCTGGCCCAGCAGGTGCGGCGGGGTGACGCGGCTGGCACGCAGGGTCCACAGGCGCTCGACGACGATAGCCATGGCGGCGATGGAGCTCAGAATGATCGGCAGCATCATCCAACCACCGGACTTGACCAATTCCCACACAGTAAACGCCCCCTCGGAAAAAGGCCGCCACTCTACCATAGGCGCGCCGAGGGCTCATCTGCCGGAGGTCAGGGAATTGGCGCTGGGGCCTGAGGGGGATGCCTTGGGTTCGGCATCAGGGCGGACAGGTGCTCGCCATGACAGGCGCTGAAAATCCAAAGGCAAGCACCTGCAAGCCACTGCACCCTACTGTGCCGAATCCCGCCAAAACCGTCGCTGCCCGCGCACACTTTCAACCGCCCCCTGACGCCCCAACACCAACCGCAACGCCCCCTCCACCGCCGTGTCATGCATCATCACCCCATGCCGCCGATAACGTTCGACCACCTGCGCATGCGGGTGCCCGAAGCTGTTGTTACGCCCTCGCGACACCAGCACCCCACGCGGCGCCGTGGCCCGGATGAAAGCCTCGGTGGAAGAGCTCCGGCTACCATGGTGCGGCGCCTGCAACCAATCGATACGGGGCGTGTCGGTGGCCGCCAACCAAGCCTGCTCGGCAGCCGCCTCCATATCGCCTGCCAACAGCAAACGCTCGCCCTGCGCCTCGACCAGCAACACGCAGGACCGGTCATTGCTGCTCTGCCCGTCAGCCCAACGCCACAGCGAAAAATGCACCCCATCCCATGCCCATTGCTCGCCACTGGCACACGGCTGCAACTGGAGATCTTGAAGCGCTTCACCACCGATGGCGCGCCGTACCGGCAAACCACGCGCTATGGCCGCAGCACCGCCGGCATGGTCGGCGTGGGCGTGGCTGACCAGCAGCAGGTCCAGGCTACGCACCCCCAGCTTGCGCAGGGTCGGCAGCACCACCCGTTCGCCCAGGTCGGTTTCGCCCCTGGCCGGCCCGGCGTCGTACAGCAGGTCGTGATGCCGCGTACGCAACAGCACTGCCAGGCCCTGGCCGACATCCAGTTGCCAGACCTCGACGTGCCCGAACGGCAGCGTCGCCCGCGGCACCCACAGCGCCAGCAGCAGGACCCCACCCAGGCCACGCAGCGGCACCCCACGGGGCAGCAGCAATAGCCACGTACCCAGGCAGACCAGCAGCCAGGCCCACCACGGCAGCGCCGGCGGCTGCCACGCCGGGCGTTGCTGTGCCACCAGCGCCAGCAGCTGGAACAACCCGTCGAGCAAGCCACCCGCCAGCCACAACAGTGCCTCGCCTACCCCACCCAGCGGCAACAGCAGCGTGCCCAGCAACGCCAGCGGCAGTACCGCCAGGCTGACCCACGGTACCGCCACCAGGTTGGCCAGCGGCGCACTCAGGCTCACCGGCAAGCCGGTGGCCAGCAGCACCGGCAGCAAGCCGATGGCGATCACCCATTGCGCCCGCGTCCAGGCCTGCCAGGGCCGCCAGCCGCCCAGCCGCGCGCTGAAGCAGTAGACAAGCGTGGCCACCGCCGCAAACGACAGCCAGAACCCGGGCAACAGCGCCGCCAGCGGCTCAACCAGCAGCACGGCAACCAACGCCAGCAGCAAGGGCAAGGTCGCGCCAAGATGGCGAAAACGCAGGCGCCAAAGCAGCACCACGGCCAGCATCAGGCAGGCACGCTGCACCGGCACGCCAGCGCCGGCCAGCCAGCCGTAGGCCAGCGCCGCCGCCATGGCCAGGCCACACGCCGAGGGCAACCAGGGCAGCCGTGCCGGCCACAGCCCCCAACGCGCCAGCCCGGCGACCAGGCCATACAGCAAGCCAGCGACCAGGCCGATGTGCTGCCCGGAAATCACCAGCAAGTGCACCGTGCCGGTAGCCTGCAGCGCCTGCCAGTCGTGCCGCGCCAGGCCCGTGCCGTCGCCAAGCACCAGGGCGACCAACGCCGCCTCGCGGCCATGGGCGTCGATCGCCAGCAGACGCTGACGCAGGCGGTCACGCCAGCCGCCGGCAAGCGGCGCCAGCAATTGCCCGGCCTTGACCGTACCGGTGGCACCGATGCGCCGCGCCAGCAACTGGGCCTCCAGGTCCGGCCCATGCGGGTTGAGCAACCCGACCGGGCGCTGCAGGGTCACCGCCAGCCGCCACTGCTCACCTGCGCGCAGCGGTGGCCCGTCGAACCAGCTCAGCTGCAGGCGCTGCGGCAGGTCGGCGCGCCGCGAACGGGCCCCTTGCAGCTCGAAGCGTACCCCGTGCGCGGTGCGGGTCGGCAGCCCGACCACCCGGCCCTCCAGCCACAGGGTACGGCCTTCCAGCCCGGGCGCCAGGCGGTCATCCAGGGCCAGCTGCGCCGAACCAAGCGCCCAACACAGGCCCAGCAGGAAACAACCCAGCGGCCACAGCCGGGTGCACAGGCAGACACCAGCGCCAACAGCCAGTAGCACCCGCCATCCGACCGACGGCAAGGCGGGAAAAAAGCCCAGGCACAACAGCCCGAGCGCGAGCGCAAACATCCCTGTGCGCATGAGGTAGAGCTCCAGAAGCAAAATCACCTTCTGAGGCATAGCCCAATTGCCGGCAGCGCTTGCTCAACAATTGTCACAAACTCTAAACGAGGCTGATCGGGAATCAGGGCATACTGCCCGGATCAACGCTCCGGGAGCCTACATGCCGCGCCGACTTTTCAAACGCTACATGCCGGATCCGACCAGCATTCGCGAACACAAGTCCTTACGCTTTTTTGGCAAGCTGCTGCACGACCCGAACCTCTGGCACCTGAACCGGCACTCGGTAGCTCGGGCCATGGGGGTCGGCCTGTTCGCGGCTCTCATTCCCATTCCCATGCAGATGCTGCTGGCGGCTGCACTGGCGATTCCGGTGCGCGGCAACCTGCCGATCGCTGTCAGCCTGGTATGGCTGACCAACCCGCTGACCATGCCACCGGTGTTCTTCGTCACCTACATGACCGGCGCCTGGCTGATGCAGGTTCCGCCGCGCAGCCTGCCCGACGAGCTGACCTTCGCCTGGATCAGCGACCAGCTGGCCACGCTATGGCAGCCGTTCCTGCTGGGTTCGCTGGTGTGCGGGGTGGTGCTGGGTGTCGTCGCCTACTTCACTACCCTGCTGTACTGGCGCTGGTGGATTGGCCGGCAGTGGCGCCGGCGCAAGCTCAGGTGTTCAGGCACGCATGCCGCGGCCGCTGACCAGCAGGCGAACGCACAGCACGTAGAGCACTGCGGTGGCGACCAGCATGAAGGTAATCGCCGTGCCAATGCTGATATCCGACACCCCTAGGATGCCGTAGCGGAACGAGTTGACCATGTGCAGCACCGGGTTGGCCAGCGACACGGTCTGCCAGAACGGCGGCAGCAGGTTGATCGAATAGAACACCCCGCCCAGGTAGGTCAGCGGCGTCAGGACAAAGGTCGGGATGATCGAGATGTCGTCGAAATTGCGCGCGAACACGGCGTTGACGAAGCCCAGCAAGGAGAAGATGGTGGCGGTCAGCAGCACCACGCCCACGGTCACGCCCAGGTGGTGCACCTGCAGGTGGGTGAAGAACAGCGACAGGAAGGTGACGATCACCCCCACCGCCAGGCCACGCAGCACCCCACCCAGCACATAGCCGATGAGGATGGTGTGCGGCGATACCGGCGATACCATCAGCTCTTCGATCGAGCGCTGGAACTTGCTGCCGAAGAAGCTCGACACCACGTTGCCGTAGGAGTTGGTGATCACCGACATCATGATCAGCCCCGGCACGATGTACTCCATGTAGCTGAAGCCACCCATGTCGCCGATCTGCCGACCGATCAGGTTACCGAAGATGACGAAGTACAGGACCATGGTGATCGCTGGCGGCAGCAGGGTCTGCGGCCAGATGCGCAGGAAGCGCCGCACTTCGCGGTAGACGATGGTATTCAGGGCGACCCAGTTGGTGCGCAGCTCGACACTCATACCGCCACCTTCGACAGGTTTTTTTCCACCAGGGACACGAACAGCTCCTCGAGTCGGTTGGTCTTGTTACGCAGGCTCTGGACCTCGATGTTCTGCAGCGCCAGCTGGCCGAACAACGCGGTGATGCCAATGTCCTTGTCCACTTGCACTTCCAGGGTGTGCGGGGTCAGCAGGCGGCAGGGGTAGCCCTGCAGCGCTGGCGCCGTGGCCAGGTCGTGCTTGAGGTCGAGGACGAAGGTTTCGACATGCAGCTTGCCCAACAGCTGGCGCATGCTGGTGTTCTCGACGATGGTGCCGTGGTCGATGATGCCGATGTTGCGGCACAACTGCTCGGCCTCTTCCAGGTAGTGGGTGGTGAGGATGATGGTGATGCCTTTCTGGTTCAGCTCGGTGAGGAAGCTCCACATCGAGCGGCGCAGTTCGATGTCCACGCCGGCAGTGGGCTCGTCGAGAATCAGCAGGCGCGGTTCGTGGATCAATGCACGGGCGATCATCAGCCGGCGCTTCATGCCGCCGGACAGCGAACGCGACTGCACGTCGCGCTTGTCCCACAGGCCGAGCTGGGTCAGGTACTGTTCGGCGCGCTCCTTGGCCAGCTTGGGCGGGATGCCGTAGTAGCCGGCCTGGGTCACGACGATGTCGAAGGTCTTCTCGAACTGGTTGAAGTTGAACTCTTGCGGCACCACGCCCAGGCAGCGCTTGAGCGCAGCCGGTTCGCGGTCGAGGTCATGGCCGAATACGTTGACCGTCCCGCTGGTCTTGTTGACCAGGGTCGAGAGGATGCCGATGGTGGTGGATTTGCCGGCGCCGTTGGGGCCGAGCAAGGCGAAGAAGTCGCCTTCGGCAACATCCAGGTCGATGCCCTTGAGGGCCTGGAAGCCGTTGCCGTAGGTCTTGGTCAACTGTCGGATCGACAGGGCAGAACTCATAGCGGGTCACTTACCAGAAAAAAGGTGCAGGACACGCCAGGCAAAGTCACTGGCGCAGTGAGTGCGGCCAATGGTGCTTGGCCTGGCCGCACAAGTACAGTCACATGTATTGATAATGACTATCGAAGCATGCGTGGTGTTCGATCAGGTCAGCGCTGTCATCACCGCCGCCTGGTAGGCCGGGCGTGCCTTGAGGCGCTCGTACCAGGCTTGCAGGTGATGCATGGCCGGGCGCTCGATGGGCATTTCGAACCAGGCATAGATGAAGCTGCCCAGTGGGATGTCGCCCATGCCGATGCGCTCGCCGGACAGGTACGGCTGCCTGGCCAGGGTTTCGTCGGCGATGGCCAGCAACGCGGCGCATTGCTTGTGCGCGGCATTGATCGCCACCCAGTCACGCTGGTCTTCGGGGGTGCGTAGCAGGCCCCAGAACAACGGGCGGAACGGGCCGGCGAAAGACGAGGTGGTCCAGTCCATCCACTTGTCGGCCAGGGCACGCTGGCGTGGGTCCTGGAGATACCAGCCCTGCTCCGCACCATACTCGGCGCACAGGTAGCGGACGATGGTATTGGATTCCCACAGGGTCAGGTCACCGTCTTCGAGCATCGGCACCAGGCCGTTGGGGTTGCGGGCCCGGTAATGGGGCTCATTGACCACGCCGAAAGCGCCGCCGGCGTCGATGGACTCGAACTCCAGGCCCAACTCGTGGGCGATCCACAGCGCCTTGCGCACATTGCTCGAATTCTTGCGGCCCCAGATCTTCAGCATGGCAACGTCCTTATGAAATGCGGAGGTGGCACAGTCTACTCCAGAGTTTCGTCGCCTGTACCGGCCCGATCGCCGGCTTGCCAGTGATTGAGCCGGCACAGGCAACGCCATGCGGAAACTCCTGGCGCTCCCCCCTTGTCACTGTTCTGACCCTGTCGTCCACAGCGTTGCGTCTAAGCTATCCGGGACGGCTCAAGCCCCTGGTTCCAAGGAGGACCGATTATGTTGCTGTTGTGGTTGGTGGTATTGGTGGTCGGCGCGGCGTACCTCACGCACCGGCGCCTGGCGCCCTTGCAGATTCTCGGCATCATGGCCGGCTACGTGCTGCTGATGAGCATTTTCAGCCGTGCCCCCGGCTGGCTGCTGGCCCTGATCTGGCTCGTGCTGGGCGTGAAAATTGCCCTGGTGGCGCTGCCAGAATGGCGCCGCAAGGTGTTCACCGGCCCGGTGTTCAACTGGTTCCAGCGCACCCTGCCGCCCATGTCGCAGACCGAGCGCGAAGCGATCGACGCCGGCACCGTGTGGTGGGACGGCGAGCTGTTCAGCGGCCGCCCCGACTGGCGCACCCTGCTTGCCTACCCGGCACCACAGCTGAGCGAAGAGGAACAGGCCTTCCTCGACGGCCCGACGGAACAATTGTGTGCCATGGTCAGCGACTGGCAGATCGGCCAGGACATGGACCTGCCCCCCGAAGCCTGGGCGCATATCAAGCAGCATGGCTTCTTCGCCCTGATCATTCCCAAGGAATATGGCGGCAAAGGCTTCTCGGCCTACGCCCACTCGCAAGTGGCGATGAAACTGGCGACCCGCAGCGGCGACCTGGCGTCCACGGTGATGGTGCCCAACTCGCTCGGCCCGGCCGAACTGCTGCTGCATTACGGCACCGATGAACAGCGCAACCACTACCTGCCGCGCCTGGCCCGTGGCGAGGAAATTCCCTGCTTTGCCCTGACCGGCCCGCTGGCCGGCTCCGACGCTGGCGCCATGCCCGACAGCGGCGTGGTGTGCAAGGGCCAATGGCAAGGTGAAGAAGTCCTCGGCCTGCGCCTGAACTGGGAAAAGCGCTACATCACCCTGGGCCCGGTCGCTACCCTGCTGGGCCTGGCGTTCAAGGCCTACGACCCCGACCACCTGCTGGGTGAACAGGAAGAACTCGGCATCAGCCTGGCGCTGATCCCGACCGACACCCCCGGCGTGGACATTGGCAAGCGGCACCTGCCACTGGGCGCCGCGTTCATGAACGGCCCCAACAGCGGCAAGGACGTGTTCGTGCCGCTGAGCTTCCTGATCGGTGGCCAGGCCATGCTCGGCAAGGGCTGGATGATGCTGATGAATTGCCTGTCGGTCGGCCGCTCCATCTCCCTGCCCGCCGTGGGCACTGGCGCGGCCAAGTACACCAGCCTGGTCACCGGCCAGTACGCCAACATCCGTGAACAGTTCAATGTGCCGCTGGCGGCCTTCGAGGGCATTCAGGAATCGCTGGCGCGCATCGCTGGCAACGCCTGGCTGATGGACAGCGCCCGCCTGCTGACCGCCAAGGCCGTCGACCTGGGCGAGAAGCCCTCGGTGCTGTCGGCGATCCTCAAGTATCACCTGACCGAGCGTGGTCGCGAATGCATCCAGCACGCCATGGACGTGCACGGCGGCAAGGGCATCATTATGGGCCCCAACAATTACCTCGGCCGCAATTGGCAAGGCGCGCCGATTTTCATCACGGTAGAAGGGGCCAATATCCTCTCGCGCAACCTGATGATCTTTGGCCAGGGTGCCATCCGCTGCCATCCGTTCGTGCTCAGGGAAATGGCCCTGGCCGGGCGTGAGGACCGCGACCAGGCATTGCAGGAATTCGACGACCTGCTGATGCAGCACATCATGTTCGCTGCCGGCAACGCGGCCAGCACACTGGTATTCAACCTGGGGCTGGGGCGCCTGGAAAACGTGCCCGGTGACACCTTGAGCCAAGGCTACTTCCGCGCCTTGAACCGCCAGGCCGCGGCGTTTGCGCTGCTGGCAGACTTGTCGATGATGCTGCTGGGCGGCGCACTCAAGCGCCGCGAGCGCCTGAGCGCACGGCTGGGCGATGTACTGAGCTACCTGTACCTGGCCAGTGCCGCACTCAAGCGTTACCACGACCTGGGCGCGCCGGAGCACATGCAACCGCTGCTGCGCTGGGCCATGGAAGAGAGCCTGGGCCAGGCGGAAAAGGCCCTGGACCGCCTGCTCGACAACTTCCCCAACCGCTTTGTCGGCTGTGCACTACGGGTACTGGTGTTCCCCTTCGGCCGCCGCCATACCGGGCCGAGCGACGAACTGGATGCCGAGGTTGCAGCGCTGATTGGCCGCCACAAAGGCGATCCGGCACTTGAGGAGTTGCTTGCCGGCTGCTTCAGGCCACAGGCCGACGGCGACCCGGTGGCGGCGTTGCAACGCGCCAGTGACCTGCTGGACGAGACCGCCCCGCTGTACAAGGCGCTGCATCAGGCAATCAAGGAAGGCCGTGTGCAACCCGCACCCGGCCAGTCGGCCATCGACGCAGCGGTCGACAGCGCTGTGCTGCAGCCAGGCGAAGGGCAACGCCTGCACGCGGCGGAACAGGCACGCCGCGCAGTGATCGATGTCGATGCCTTCGACAAGGCCCAGTTGCAGGCGCAACCGGGCAAGGTCCGCTGATCGGCTCTGCCGGGGAGGGGCTGCTTTGCGGCCCCTTCCCCATCCCGCGTATACTCCGCGCCCGTTTCGACCACACCGAGGACCGCCACCATGGCCAACCCCCACCTGGAATACCACCTGCAACTGCTGAACCACCTGCGCACCATCCTGGTCGCCCTGGGTGAAGCGGATCAGGTACCGGAGGAAAGCCACGCCCTGTTCCTCGAACGCTTCGATGAACTGCTGACCCTGCTGCCGCAAGACCCGCTGCAAAGCCAGTACCTGGGCCAGGACCTGATCTGCCAGGTGATCCAGCGCTACCCGCAGATCGCCCACCTGGTCCCCCGCGACCTGTTGTGGTTCTTTGCCGGGGACTGCCTGCACTTCATGCCCGACGAGGAGCTGGCGCTGTACCAGCAGTTGGAAGAACGCCGCTACGAAGCCGAGCAGGCCGGCGAGCCGTTCGACTGGAACCTGGAAAAGCAACTGCTGGGCGCCCAGCAAGGCCCCGCCAGCACGCACTGACGGCCACGCACAGGCTGTGATGCAACATGCGCAGCCTGTTCACCCGGCCTTTTCAGGGAGCAAAAAAAAACGCCACCTCATAAGAGATGGCGTTTTCTGAATTGGAGCGGGAAACGAGACTCGAACTCGCGACCCCGACCTTGGCAAGGTCGTGCTCTACCAACTGAGCTATTCCCGCAATTTGAAGCTTTTACCGCTAATCGGCGTGAAGCGCCTTTACGACCTTCACCACCACTGCACCGTGCGAACGCCACAGTATTTAAACTGGAGCGGGAAACGAGACTCGAACTCGCGACCCCGACCTTGGCAAGGTCGTGCTCTACCAACTGAGCTATTCCCGCATTTGGCGTCCCCTAGGGGACTCGAACCCCTGTTACCGCCGTGAAAGGGCGGTGTCCTAGGCCACTAGACGAAGGGGACACACAACACTTTTCAGTGCACCAGACATGAACCTCACGATTCACTCTGGATTTTCTTTTCCTGCCTCGCCGCAAGGCGCTGCCGGATAAACTGGAGCGGGAAACGAGACTCGAACTCGCGACCCCGACCTTGGCAAGGTCGTGCTCTACCAACTGAGCTATTCCCGCAATTTGGCGTCCCCTAGGGGACTCGAACCCCTGTTACCGCCGTGAAAGGGCGGTGTCCTAGGCCACTAGACGAAGGGGACACGCTGCTGGCATCGCTGCCTGCTTTCACTCCCTGCCGCGTTTCGCTGTGTGCTTTACGCTGCAAGTGGCGCGCATTCTATGGATGCTTGGTAGAGGCGTCAACCCCTTTGTAGAAATTTATTTAAATCAACGACTTCCGGGCGCGGGGTGCAGATCTTCAGGTGGCTGCCGATACAAGGAAGGCCTGCCAATAAAGGGGCCGGCACAGGTACAGGGTGGCTGTTCGTCCCCAGGCGAACTTACTACACTCAAAGGTGTGATTCATCTTCAACGAGGCATTAACGGTGACACCACTTCTGATCACCCTGCTCATCGTGGCGGGTATCGCGTTGCTGATCGTGATCGGCTACCTCAACAACGTGGTCGAGAACAGCAAGCTCGAGCGCGCCCGGCTGAAGATCGAGCTGGCCGACCGCCTGCGCCGCTGTGGCGAAATCACCGAGACCTTCCCCGGCCAGTTCATGACCCCGGCGCTGAAGCTGCTGCTGACCCGTCTGGAGCTCAACCTCAATCAGCGCCAGCTGGCGCTGGACAAGCACAACGCCGAACTCAAGGCGCGCATTGCCGAACTGGAGGGCCTGATTGCCCTGGGCGGGAAGATCCCGGTAAACAACCCGCCCAGCCCGATCCAGACCGAGGCCAAGGCCAAGGACGTGCGCTTTTTGCTGGAGGCGCTGCACAACCAGGTGACCCGCGCCGCCCAGGAAGGCTTCCTGCCCACCCCCGAGGCCAAGCAGTGGGTCAAGGAAATCCGCCATATGCTGGTGCTGCTGCATATCGAGTTCTTCAACAACCTGGGCCAGCAAGCCCTGCAGAAAGGCCAGCCGGGCCAGGCGCGCCTGGCCTTCGAGCGCGGCGTGCAGTACCTGCGCAAGCAGCCGGAGCCGAAGGCCTATGAAGAGCAGCTGACCTACCTGGAGAAGCTGCTGGCCCGGGCCAATGCCCAGGTGCTGGAAAACATGGAGCCGGCAGAGAACGAGCAGAACGAACTGACCCAGGGGCTCAAGACCGATGACGAAGAGACCTGGAAGAAGCGGGTGATCTACGACTGACCCGCAGGCGTTGCCGCTCGAAGCGAGAAGCAACGCCAGTAACGGAACAAACCATAACAGCACGCCTCGCGTTCAGGTATCGCGGCGTGCTGTTGCGTTGGCTCAATTGACAGCGATGACGCTCTGCCGCTGCTGAACCATCAATGCACGGCCACGGCTTGAGCTTGTAGCGCGATAAGTTACATACCCATCCAGCTGATCGCGCACTGCAGAGTTATCCCCCCCGCCCGCTGTAAGCCCCCAACTGATCACCCGGCCATCCCGGCGCAGCGCGACAAAACCAAAGAAATTGGCGTAAAGCGCCTGGATGTCCACCAGTTCACTGGCCACCGGGGCAGTATCACCACCGACCGTGGCGTTGCCCCAAGCCTTTACCGTACCGTCGCTGCTGAGTACGGCGAAAGCATAGGTGGCGCCGGCTACTTGCACCACGTTGGTCAGTTGCGCAATTTCAGCAGGTAATTCATCTACACCTCCCCAGGCCACCACGCTGCCGTTGCGGCGCAACGCCGCAAAAGCTGCCCCTGAGCCAACCACGTCGATGATGTCGTCAAGCTCGCCGTACCCGGGAGGCAGGGTGCCTCCTATACCAGGAGAACCCCAGGCCACCAACTGGCCCGTTGCCCTTTGCGCCACAAAGGCATGATCGTTCGAGCAACACAGCCGGACAATATCGGTGTAGTCGGCCACCGCTCCATAATCACCGCCGCTGGTTCCAGCGCCCCAGGCCACCACCGTGCCATTGGCGCGCCTGGCAGCAAACGCATGAGCACTGCCGATGACATCTTCAATGTCAGTTAATGCCCCGATGTCGCTTGGCACAGTACCACCGGACCTTTCCAATCCCCATCCCACCACCTGGTTTGTCTTGCGCAATGCGGCGAAGGCTTGAAGCGTAGAGACGATCCGTACAATGTCGGTATGGCCGGCAATCGGCCCAGGCACGGTCCCGCCATCCGTGCTCTTCCCCCACGCAACGACCGACCCCGTTGTCTTGATACCGGCAAAGGCCCACGCACTGCCACATACTTCACGGAACCCATATGGCGAAACCCCACCCATGTCCCCCCCATTAGTGGCATCCCCCCACACCATAACGGTACCATTCACCCGACGCACTGCGTAGGCAGTGGCTGCACAGCTCACCTCGACAACATCATCGAGCGTTCTGATCAACGGCGGTAGATCCCCGCCATTGTTCGCGTGGCCCCAGCCCCGAACGCGCCCATCGTTACGCAGAGCAACAAAAGCTCCAGTTCCGGACGGTGACGTAGTAAAAACACCATTGCCGATGATATTGACCGGATTCAATGTGACCTGATCATCCGAGGTTCGTACTTGCAGAGGCAGATCCGGCCGAGTGTCCCACCACGCTTGTGCACTGCTCCATTCATTGCTCCCGCTGTATCGCCATTCAGCCATCACCGGTTTACCCGTATCGGCCTGATAGGCCTTTAGATAGCGAGAGCTGTAGGTACCCCATCGGGCGCCCCGAGTATGCCGGGCCCCAAAAATATGCAGCAGCCCTTTACCAACATTTGTCCGCACATCGTATTCGACAGTACCCGAGCGTTTCTCAGGCGGGTTGCCGCCTGGCAGCACTATATAGGTAACCCCTATGCTGCCGTTTTCGTTCGCTTTGATGACGGCGTAGTCAATCAGGAAGCGCTGTTCGCCTGCCTGGGCCACGGTGTGCGTCTGAGTGTCCGGGTGCGCCCCGGTCACTTCGACACGCACCTTGTCCAGCGGTTGCAAACCAGCACTGGCGGCGATGAACAGCGTCGCACCGTCTCGGACACGCTCGGGGTCGATGATCCCCTCTTCATTGGCTTCTACAATGAGCGGGTCCGGAAGCGCTGGCTCGCTAAACTCAAGCACTGTGAATTCAACCGGAGCAGAAGGCTGTTCTGGCTGAACACCTCCCCGAAGGACGAAATAGGTCACGGTGATCTTGCTGCTCTCGTTACCCCTGATCACTTCAGCGGCAATCTTGAACCGCTGGCTACCTGTCGTCTCCACGGTGTGCGTCTGATCGTCCGGGTGCGCCCCCTGCACTTCGATACGCACCTTGTCCGTCGGCTCCAACCCGGCATCGGCGCCGATGAACACCGTTGCGCCGTCCGTGAGACGTGCGGGATCAATGACTCCTGCAATGGCCTCTTCGATGACCAGTTCCGGAAGCGCTGGCTCGCTGATTTCAAGCACTGTGAATTCAACCGGAGCAGAAGGCTGTTCTGGCTGAACACCTCCCCGGAGGACGAAATAGGTCACCGTGATCTGGCTGTTCTCGTTACCGCGGATCACCTCAGCGGCAATCTTGAACTCCTGTTCACCTGCCGTCTCCACGGTGTGCGTCTGATTGTCCGGGTACGCCCCCTGCACGTCGATACGTACCTTGTCTTGCGGTTGCAACCCGGCACCAGCGCCGATTAACACCGTTGCACCGTCCGCGACAAGCGCGGGATCAATGACCCGCTCTGCAGTGGCCTCTTTAATGACCAGCTCCGGAAGCGCTGGATCGCTGACTTCAAGCACTGTGAATTCAACTGGCGCAGAAGGCTGTTCTGGCTGAACACCTCCCCGGAGGACGAAATAGGTCACCGTGATCTGGCTGTTCTCGTTACCCCGGATCACTTCAGCGGCAATCTTGAACTCCTGTTCACCTGCCCTCTCCACGGTGTGCGTCTGATTGTCCGGGTACGCCCCCTGCACGTCGATACGTACCTTGTCTTGCGGTTGCAACCCGGCACCAGCGCCGATTAACACCGTTGCACCGTCCGCGACAAGCGCGGGATCAATGACCCGCTCTGCAGTGGCCTCTTTAATGACCAGCTCCGGAAGCGCCGGGACAGCCGCCCCGACTTGCAGCGTCAACGGTTCGGAGTAACTGGGCTTTGCTCCCTCCGCCCGCGCGACCCAGTAAGACGCCACCACCGCGTGACCGTCGTTATCGGTTACCAGTTTTTTACTGATGGTCAAATCATAATGTTCGCGGTTGAAGTTGGTAGTGGTGATATCGATATAGTCTTCCAGCGACGCCTCATCCGTGCCTTTCCAGTTGAACCACAGTACATCGCCTATCTTGATACGCGCATAGCGCTGCACCACCAGCTTGGTACCACCGAACGGTACCTTTTCGGGATCGAGCACCCAGCTGCCATCTGCCTGTTGCTCTGCGTAGCCGACACTCGGTGCTGGCAACTCAGCGCGCGGTTCACCGACGTTGAAGGTGATCGTGCGCTCCGACCTGCGTGGCGACATTTTGGTGCGCTCCAGCGTGTAGAGCAGCACCAGTTTGCCGCCCTCGATCGCCTTCAGGTGTTTGCCATCGACCGGGAACGGAATCGGCTCCTTGCGCAGTGCCTCACCGTTGCTGATGTCATGGGGATCGATTGCCGGGAAGTATGGCTCCAGATCCGGCCTTTCCCCCTCCCAGATCAGAGTAATCACATCGTTCGCCTGCATACTGTCATCCCAGGGCACCTGGATGCTGGCTACCGGCAATGCCGGGTCCAGGGTTCCCTGCTGGGCATCCAATGCCTCCGGCGCGGCCAGGCGTACAGCTTCGCCCTGAATGGCGACGAACTGGCCTCTGGACTGATATCTGCCTTCAGCCCGCTGCTGCTCATAGGCCTGGACACCCAGGGCCCGGCGCGATGCCTCCGACTTGACCAGCTCATAGCTGAATTTCGCCTGGGTCTTGGCCAGTTGGCGCACATCTGCATTGGCAATGCCGATTTCGAGCACCGCCGGCAAGCTCTCGATTGGCTTGGGCGGATAAGTGATATCCACCGGGCGCCCGTCCTCGGTCTCGCCGAACAGGCTGGCCACGATGTTGTCGCCCAACGCGAACGGCTCTTCATTAAACGCCACCACCTGCAAGGTAGCATCGGCATCCCCCAGAAGCTCAAGGTCGAGAACGTTGTTCCTGGCTTCCTTCACGATGCCAGCGGCAAGGCGCGCATTGCCGGTGTCGACCTCCACCCGCTGCTCGGCACTCCAGTCCTCGGAACGGTTGTCAACCAGGTCATAAACTTCAAAAGCTATCGCCAAGCCTTTTGCATCCGAATCGCCCGCCTTGAGAATCACTGCTTCCTCGACCAGGATCACAACGGGATTTTCCTCGGGGTTGTTCGCCTGTTCCCGGGTCACAGTATGGCTAACGAACTGACCACCCCAGCTGAGGCGGATCTTGTCATTCTCGGCCATGAACGGATAAGGCAGGATGGTCACCTCCACCCCTTGCTTGGCGCGCTCCTGGTCCACCCCGTCCCTGACCACATCCTCCGGCAGGGTGAATTTGAGCTCGGAATGCCCGGGGTTGGAGCCGTCCTGGTCCTGGCCACCGGGGCGATCGAGCTTGACGTAGATACTGGTCGGCGCCGAAGGCTCCTCTACCTGCCCCATTCGCTTGACGCGATAACTGAGTTCAGCATCGCCATTCTGCAGGTGCGTAGGCGGAACGAAGAGCGTCTGGCGCTCGTCTACCAATTCCTTGGGAATGCTCAGGCTGCTGACCTCGTCACTACCGAGCAGAATCCGCACCCGATCACCTTCACCCATTTGCGGCCACGCCGGGACATATAATTGCAGGCCGTTTCTGGGAAAGTTGTCACGGGCCGCCGCAAGGTTGATACCCCATTTGTCGGTGAACACCGGGCCGGTAGCACCAGGTATCGAGAGTTCTTCAAGCTCCAAGCGCTTGTCATCTGATGCCTGGGCAATGATATTGCCTGCCGATTGGTCGTTGTCCAACATTGCGCAGCTCCTTTACCGAATGAGGGGAAGTACGAAACATTGAACGCCGCGCCATAAACCGGCGCTACTGGCAAAAATGCTAGGGAAAAGCATGAAAATATCGGTTACTACCTGGTTCAAAAACAGAAACGGCATTGCTGGCCAGGCCAGCAATGCCGTTATCGTCAACACTACTTCAGCTACACAGCTATTCGAAACACTGCCTGGTCGTGCAGTTCAGCAACCTTTACCCTAACCGAATGCCTGGGAACAAAGGGCCGATCTGTGCCGACCATCCCTCTCCGCCGCCGTTCATGTCCTTATGCTGGGCCTGCTGACGTGGAAGCGGATTCCAGATCAACCGTTGATCACGAGCCCAATAAGTCCCCCCAGGCCAACCGATCTGGACAAGCCCACCGCCTGCCCGGTACTGACTGAACACCTCCCGCAGATCGCTCATGAAGATGCGCCGATCCCACTCTACGATGTACTGGGCAGACGACATAAGATACATGCGAATGACATTCTGCACCGTCACGTTGTAGCTCACCATTTGCTGGGCCTGGTCGCGCACGGTGATGACAGCACTGCCATTGCCACGCGACCTGACGGTACCGTTGCTATCGACGCTCGCGACTGCCGTATTGCTGGAGCTGTATTCATATGGCGGTACCCCGCCACTGGCCACGCGTTGCCGCGACGTGTTGGCCGGCGCCACGCTGGGCCCCTGGCCATTATCACCACGCACGAAGAGCCTGCCATTGAGTACCATGGGGCTGGTGTCGATCAGCAACGGTGGCCGGTTCTCGACCGTGACGATCCACTCGCCGGAAACCGGCTGGTTGCCGTAGAGGCCTTTCGCGGTGAACGCATGACGCCCCACGGCAAGCCCCGACATCGGTGCCTGCCAGTCGCCCCCCGGTGCGGCTACGGTGGGCCCAGACGTGCCGTTGTCCAGCATCTCCACTTTCAGCCCGGCTTGAGCGGTGCCATAAAGTGTCAGCCCGGTTTCATAGGTGCGGCCACCATTACCAATCGGCTGGCCCTTGCTATCGACCGCACGGGTGATCACTGGCGTGGCACCTTGGCGCATTTCGAAGCTATGGCCGCTCGACTCCAGCTTGCTGCCGTACAACGCCACAGCCTTGACCAGGTGCTGGCCGACGGTCAGGGCAGAAACCACAGCGCTCCAGTTGCCGCTGCCATCGACCGGTGCCTGGCCCTTGGGCGTGGCACCGTCGAACAGTTCGACCCGCCGCCCGATACTCGCCGTGCCAGTGACCGTTACACTGGAGTCGTAAGTGAAACCATTGTTGGCAACGTCCCCCAGGCTGTCCTGCACCCTGACGATGCTCGGTGCCACTTCCTCCACCACCGTGAATGTGCGAGCGTCCGAAACCAGGCCAGCGCCATACAACGCCTTGGCCGTCAAACTGTAGGCGCGGCGCTCGAGCCCGGCCATGGGATGGCTCCAGTTGCCGCTTGCATCAACCGGCACCGCGCCCAACGAGTTGGTACCTTCGAAAAGCTCGATCTTCTGGTTGATACTGGCCTTGCCGGCCAGGCTCACCTGCGCATGTACCGTGGTACCGCCCTGCGCCACCTCGCCGTCGCTGTCCCTGACACTGGTAATGCTCGGCCTGATTTCCTCATAGACGGTGAACGTCCTTACCGCCGATTCTTCACCTGCGCCATACAGTGCCTTGGCCCTGACGCCATAGACCTTGATCGGCAGCTGATCGAGCCGTAACGTCCAGATGCCTCCAGGGCTGACGGTCGGCACGCCCAGGCTGGCATTGCCGTCGAAAATTTCAACCTGTTCATTGGCACTCGCTTCGCCGCCCAGGGTAAGCGCGGTATCGACCGTCGCACCGCCATCGGGGACTTCGCCCCGGGAGTCCAGGACGCTGGTGATGGTCGGGAAGATGTAGTCGACCACTGTAAACCGGCGCACAGCCGACTCCTGGTCACGCCCGTAGAGCGCCCTGACCTTGATTGCGTAGCCTTTCACCTGCAGGTTTCGCAAGGTCAGGGTCCAGTTACCGGCAATATCGGCCTGGGCGGTATCGACCGGCACGGTGCCATCCAGGATCTGCACCGGCTGCCCGACACTGGCCTTGCCCGCCAGGACGATCTGGGTATCGACCGTGGTCTTGCCGTCGGCCAATTCGCCGCGCGAGTCCTGCACACTGTCGAGGGTCGGTGCCAGCTCGGCGACCACCTCGAAGGCACGTGGCGCAGAGAGGTCCTTGTTGCCATACACGGCCCTGGCCTTCAGTTCATGACTACGGATCGTCAGGCCATCGAGATCCTCGCTCCAGGCGCCGCCAGGGTCAACAGCTACGGTACGCAGACTCACTTCGCCCTCGAGCAGTTCAATTTGCAGGCCGGGGCTCGCGAGCCCGGAGACGGTTACAGTCGTATCGACCGTGGTCGCCCCTTCGGCCAGCTCGCGGCGCGAATCCTCAATGCGGGTGATGCTGGGCACGACATACGCCACTACCGTGAACTCCCAGGGCTCGGAGACCAGGCGCCTGCCGTACTGGGCCCTCGCTTTGACGCTATACGAACGCGGTACCAGCTCGGTCATCGGGAAGTACCACACACCATCGGCATCGGCCCCTGCCGAGCCCACCTCGGCATCGCCATCGAGCATGTCGACACCGAACCTTGCCCGCGCAGTACCGCTCAAGGTGATTGCAGTGTCGACGCTGATCCCGCCATTGGCGACAGCACCGTAGCTGTCGACGGCTGCGTCGATGGCCAAGGGGATGGGTGTGCCGATATACAGTTCGAGAAGATTAGAAATTTCGAGTTGCCCAGTGCCCGCGCGCCTGACCGTGTAAAACGCGAAAATCACGGTGCCATGCGAAAACTCCACCACTGCTGGGCTGATACGGAAATACACCGGTCGCCCCAGTTGGCCCTGGGTAATTTCGAGCCAGTCACTGGTCGTACCGTCTGGGTACACGCTGCGCCAGTAGTACGTCAGGATATCGTCCTCAAGCCAATCGGCGTAACCAACATGCAGGGTAGCGCCATTGGGAAAGATCCATTCCGGGTCCAGCACTTCGCCATCCGACTCGAGCACCTCTGGTGCAGGCAACGTATGGCGCAGCGTGGTCACCCGGTAATAGCTGCGATCGGATTCACGCACCCCGTAGAGTGCCGCACGGTCATTGGCGACCCGGTAGTAGAGCTCCAGCGTACCGCCGGCGAGTGCCTCGATGTGCTCGCGTTCAATGTAGAACTGCAATGGCTCTTCCGTGCCTGTGGCCAACTTTTCCTCTTCGTAAAGGTAGGGAGTGCCGTTCGCGTGCGTGCCGCGCCAGACCAGGTCGACCACATCGCCACTCTCCATGCCTGGGTAAGGCCCGGCAAGCACCCAAACCGATTCGGTACGCTCGTCAATCAGGTCTTCGATGGCTTCCAGCACGATCGGCGCCGGCAGTTGATAGATGTCGCCTTCGATGCGGGCAAATGCCCGCTTCGACGACTGCGCTGGAGAACCATCCGCCGGCCGCAGTACATAGGATGCGTCTCCCGTACCCTGGGCCGTGCTTCGTACCAGGCGATTGGGAACCGTGGCTTCGAGAAGCGCGGGTACGCTTTCGACAGTCAGCGTCTGGTGATGGACAAGTGGCTCTCCGCTTGCCGGCGCACCGACCCAGGTGAATTCGATGCTGTCACCTACTGTGATCGGGGACTGGTCTGTACGGATAAACACTGTGACATCACTGGCTTTGAGCTCGACCAGGTCGATTACACCATTGACCGCCTCCTTGATGATCGGCGCCTCCAGCCGCCAGGCCCCCGCCTCCACTGTGATAACGGTGGGGCGCGAACGGTCGCTGGCATAGTTCCACACTTCATCATGGGGCCAATGGCTCAGTTGCAATGCGTCGGAGTCACCAGCAGCAAGGATGACGTCCTGTTCGACCAGGATCTCCACCGGGTCGTTACCTGCTGCTTCGGCTTCACTGATTACCCGCGGTACTTTCACGCTGCCCCAGTTCAGTACCACTACATCCTGCGAGGCACGGTCAGGGTAGGCATCTATGGTTACCGGCACGCCCTTGGCAGCCCACTCTGCAGTGACTCCATTGTCGATGACATCTTGCGGCACACCGGGCCGTGGCAACTCCGAGTGCCCGGGCAGATGTGGTTCCTTGTCGACGCCGCCCGGGGGATACCGCTTCACCCGCAGACGCAGCGGTGCCGACGGTTCGGGCACCGTCGCGTCCTTGCGCAGCACTTCAAAGTGAATGTTCTCCACCCACTCGACATTGAACCTGTTGGCCGGCAGGTAGAAAAAGATCCGCTTCCCCTCATCAGTCTCTTTAACGTCGATAGGAGGCAGCGGCTCGCCTTCGATATACACCGTCAGCACGTCTCCCTCGTACATGTCCAGATAAGGGTCGATGGCAGACAACAAGCCCTTGGGATCTTCTTCGATCGTGGCGATATTGATACCGCCATCGGCTGACGCGACGGGCGTGGTCATCCCGGCAATCAGCAATGGCCGTAAAACCAACGGAACAGAGCCATCGGCAGGAGGAGGAAAGAGCCTTGCAGAGAACCGGTTCATGAATAAGCCTCTTGGGGAAAGTGCATTGCGCCATTGAACGGCTGTTACCTGCCGCCACCCAGTGACGGGGACAAACAACAGTGAACGTTGCAATCAACACTTTTCCAACTGGCAAAATTACTAGTGCGGTAAACGTCCTGCCAGCTTTCGCCTGGGCTGTCTACTGATAAAACTGTCAGGTGGCTGGATACAATTGCTGATTTATCATGGGAGCAGATTTCCGCAGTCTGAAGTTGGCTTAGTTAGTGTGTTTGCTGGTTTTTCCTACAGACCACAAACTACGGTTTAAGGCCGCCCAGGCCCGGCCCTGCTGGTAGAGAATGGCGCGCAGGCAAGCATCGCAATACGCAACGGTGCGCAACTGATCGGTGCGGATGGTAGCCGGCAGCGAAGAGGCTGCCGTCAGTTGCCCACCATTGGACGCCCAGGTTTGAACTTGAAAACTGACAGAAATGCTAGGCGCGTAATACACCCGCGGCAGGTTAAATGGCTGTGGATAGCGAAAAGAAAAGGCCCGAAACTGGGCCTTTATGGGTATTGGCTATGCCAATCGATTAGGGCAGTGAACAGTCCGTCAATTGCAGGAAGATCGCTGCCAACCGTTCCAGCCCTGCCTGGTCCGCCTCGCTGAAGCGGCCGATCTTCGGGCTGTCCAGGTCCAGCACACCAATCAACCTGCCCTCCTTCACCAGCGGGATCACCAGCTCGCTGTTCGACGCGCTGTCACAGGCGATATGCCCCGGGAACGCATGCACGTCTTCCACACGTTGGGTCTGGCGGGTAGCCGCCGCTGCCCCGCACACGCCCTTGCTGAACGGAATGCGCACGCAGGCGACCTGGCCCTGGAACGGGCCGAGCACCAGCTCTTCGTTGCGGTTGAGGTAGAACCCCGCCCAGTTCAGGTCGTCCACCTGGTGATACAGAAACGCCGAGAACTGCGCGGCATTGGCGATGAAGTCGCGCTCGTCGGCAAACAGCGCCTGCACTTGCGCCGCCAGCAGGTTGTAGCCGTCGAGTCCGGCGCCACTGGCATTGAGGTCGATCATTCAGTTTTGCTCCAGCAATTGCAGCCCGACCCAGTAGCGGGCGAACTGATAGGCACAGCGGCCATTACGGTTACCGCGGCCGGTAGCCCAGCGCACGGCGAGGATGTCCAGGGCTTCGTCACGCTGCCAGCGCAGGCCGGCCGGGCGCGCCAGCTGGCCGATCCAGTGCTCGACCACGTTGAGGAAGTGTTCCTGGCTGAAGGGGTAGAACGACAGCCACAGGCCAAAACGGTCGGACAAGGCGATCTTGTCCTCCACTGCTTCGTTGGGGTGCAGCTCGCCGTCGACCATTTTCCAGTTTTCGTTGTCGCTCTGTTTTTCCGGCACCAGGTGCCGGCGGTTGGAGGTGGCGTACAGCAGCACGTTGTCCGGGGCCTGTTCCAGCGAACCATCGAGCACGCTCTTGAGCACCCGGTAGTCGCCCTCCCCGGCTTCGAACGACAGGTCGTCGCAGAACAGGATGAAGCGCTGCGGCAGTTTCTGCAGTTGCTCGACCACGCGTGGCAGGTCGGCCAGGTGATCGCGTTCGATTTCGATCAGGCGCAAGCCGGCACTGGCGTGTTCGGCCAGCAACGCGCGTACCAGCGACGACTTGCCGGTGCCACGCGAGCCCCACAGCAGCGCATGGTTGGCGGGCATGCCGTTGATGAACTGGAGGGTGTTGCGGCCCAGCTGGTCACGCTGCTGGTCGACACCGATCAGGTCACTCAGGCGGATGTCCAGGCTGACCTCCAGCGGCAGCAGGTAGCCGCTGCGGCCATCGCGCTGCCAGCGCGCGGCCAGGGTGGTGCCCCAGTCGATGTCCGGGCGTTGTGCCGGCAACAGGGGGTCGAGGCGCGCCAGTACCGATTCGGCGCGGTCCAGGAAAGCTATCAAGCGGGCGTCCATGACGACTCCTACGGATTCAGATTCAAGGCTGCCGTGCCGGCCTGTTCGCGGCTGCAGCCGCGAACAGGCTCTGTACGAAAAGCCTTGATACTTGTTCATGCTGCGTTGAAAACAGCCTCGGAATGCTCATGTACTCCAGTACACTCCGCTTCCTCGGCTGTTTTCGCCTTGCCTGACCTGCGTCTCAGGACTTTTCGTACAGAGCCTAGAGGTACACCACGGGCTACAAGGGCGGTGATAACCCCGCGGGAGCAGCTTCAGCGGCAAACCGGCCGGCACTGACAATTGAGCAAATCAAGCCTGAATGTGCGACAGACCCACCAGCAGCCGGGGTTGATCGGCTATGCTTGCGCTGCGCAAGGAACGTGGAACCGGCTCGGCACTCATGGATATCAAGTTCACCAATCGCCTGTCATACAAGCAAGCCCGGTTGACAGTCCTGGTCGGCTTCATCCTGGGAACATTGCTCAGTCTCATCCAGATCGGCATCGATTATGCCAGCGAAGACGCATCCATCAACCGCGAAGTGCGCGCCTTGCTGAAAATCAGCCACAACCCGGCCTCGCGCATTGCCTACAACATCGACTCGGAGCTGGCCCTGGAGCTGACCAGCGGCCTGTTGCAATCGCCGGCGGTCATCCGCGCGCGGCTGAGCGACAACAACGGCATGGTGCTGGCCGATGTCCAGCGCCCACGCATGGAGGACCGCTACCGCTCGCTGAGCGACTTCCTGTTCGGCGAGCAGCGCCAGTTCGAGGATCGCCTGTACCTGACCCACATGCCCGACGACTACCTCGGCAACCTGTACCTGGAGGTGGACACCTACGCCTTCGGCGCCCGTTTCCTCGACCGCGCCGGTGTCACCCTGGTCAACGGCTTCGCGCGCAGCCTGGTGCTGACCGGCATCCTCCTGGGGCTGTTCTACATGATGCTGACCAAGCCGCTGGTGACTGTGATCGGTGCGCTCAGTGGCCGCGACCCGCGCAAGCCGCGGCAAACCCGCCTGGACTGCCCGCATGGCCACGAAAACGATGAGATCGGGGTGCTGGTGAAGGTCGCCAACCAGCAGTTCGTCAGCATGGCCACCGAGATCGACCAGCGCCGCAATGCGGAAAACCGCCTGACCCAGTACCTCAACGAGCTGGAAGACATCGTCTCGGCGCGCACCAATGAGCTGAAAGCCAGCAACAACAGCCTGAGCCGCTCCAACCAGGAACTGGAGGAGGCCCGCCGCCGGGCATTGGACATGGCCCAGGCGCGTTCTGCCTTCCTCGCCAACATGAGCCACGAGATCCGCACACCGCTCAACGGCATGCTCGGCATGATCGCCCTGGCCCTGGACAGCCCCTTGCCCAGCGAGCAGCGCCAGCAGCTGGCCATCGCCCATGACTCAGGCAAGGTATTGGTCGAGCTGCTCAACGATATCCTCGATCTGTCCAAGTTCGATGCCGGCCAGCTGGAGCTGGAGCACATCCCGTTCGACATGGGCTCGATGGTCGAGGACACCGCCAACCTGCTGTCGCAGAACACCGCGCAGAGTGTCGAGCTGACCTGCCTGATTGCCCGCGACTTCCCCAGCAGTGTGCTGGGCGACCCCACGCGGGTGCGCCAGGTGGTCAGCAACCTGCTGTCCAACGCCCTCAAGTTCACCCGTTTCGGCCGCGTCGATGTGCGCCTGACCACCATTGTCGGCGGCGTGCGCCTGGAAGTGCGCGATACCGGCATCGGCATCCCCGAAGAAGCCCAGGCACGGATCTTCCAGCCATTCACCCAGGCCGGGGCCGGCATTACCCGCCAGTTCGGCGGCACCGGCCTGGGCCTGGCGCTGACATATAACCTGTGCAAGGCCATGCAGGGCCGCCTGCACATCGATTCGCGGCCGGGCTTTGGCAGCCGCTTCAGTGCCGAGCTGCCGTTGGCCGTGCACACCGAGGCCATCGCCCCGGCCCCGCTGCAAGGGCGGGTGGCGGCACTGAGCATGGCCGGCAGCGGGCTTGATGAACTGCTCCAGGACCTGCTGCCGGCCTGGGGGCTGACCTACCAGCGCCATGACAGCAGCGCCACGCTGGATGCCGCCGCCATCGACCTGCTGATCACCGATGACCTCGACCGCCTGTTCGAACTGCGCCCAGCGCTGAAGACCCCGATCCTGCTGGTGACTGCCTACGGCAACTTCCTGCCCAGCGAACAATCGGTCGCCCTCGCCCCGCTGCATCAACTGGCCCGGCCACTGGCGCGCAACGCCCTGTACCAGACCCTGCGCCGCACCTTGCAAGGCTTCGAGCCCGAACACCCGCTCGCCAGCCCAGCCATCACCGTGGAACAAGGCCGCGCGCGGATACTGCTGGTGGAGGACAACCCGGTCAACCAGCTGGTGGCCAAGGGCATGCTGGCCAAGCTGGGCTGCCAGGTACAACTGGCAACCCAGGGCGCCGAGGCCCTGGAAATGCTCGAGCAGGACACCTTCGACCTGGTGCTGATGGACTGCAACATGCCGGTGATGGACGGCTACGAGGCCAGCCGACGTATCCGCCAGAGCGGCCGTTGGCCCGACCTGCCGATCGTCGCCCTCACTGCCAATGCCATGCCCGAGGAGCGTGAGCGCTGCCGGGCGGCAGGCATGAACGACTACCTGGCCAAGCCATTCCGCCGCGAAGAACTGCTGGCGCTGATCGACCACTGGGTACCGGTCAACGGCTGAGCAGGCGCTCGATGTCTGCCTGCAGCGCCTGCGGCTTGGTGGTGGGGGCATAGCGCCTGACCTGGCCGCTGGCCGGGTCGACGAGGAACTTGGTGAAGTTCCACTTGATCTTCTGCGAACCGAGCAGGCCCGGGGCACGCTGCTTGAGTTCGACGAACAGCGGGTGGGCCCCCGGGCCGTTGACCTCGACCTTGCGGAACAAGGGGAAACTCACGCCGAAATTGCGCTCGCAGAACTGGGCGATTTCCCGCGCATCGCCCGGCTCCTGCTGGCCGAACTGGTTGCAGGGGAAGCCCAGCACCACCAGGCCACGTGCCCGATAGGCTTGCCACAGTTGCTCCAGGCCCTGGTATTGCGGGGTAAAGCCGCACTGGCTGGCGGTATTCACTACCAACAGTGCCTTGCCCGGGAAGTCGCCGAGCGTCTTGTGCTCGCCACCCAGGGTCACGCATTTGATATCCAGCATCGATTCAGCCATGTGGCGGGCTCCGGTCAGTCGCGCGGGCGCAGGTCGATGCACACCGAGTTGATGCAGTAGCGCAGGCCGGTCGGTGGCGGGCCGTCCGGGAACACATGGCCCAGGTGCGCATCGCAGCGGGCGCAGGTGACCTCGGTGCGGATCATACCGTGGGAGGTGTCGCGGATTTCGATCATCGCGCTGTCCTCGATGGGGGCATAGAAGCTCGGCCAGCCGCAGCCGGAATCGAACTTGGTCTGCGCATCGAACAGTGGCAGGCCGCAGCAGATGCAGTGGTAGATGCCGTCACGGCGTTCGCTGTTGTACTTGCCGCTGAATGGCCGTTCGGTGCCTTTGAGGCGGCATACCTGATACTGCTCGGGGTCGAGCATCGAGCGCCATTGTTCCAGGGTTTTCTCGATCTTTTGCATGTAGGGACCTCGGCAGGCTGAATTTCACTGCGCACCGTCTTTTCCGGGGCGCGGGTGGCACGTATATTAGTTGGCTTCGTGTGCCAGGCGTTCAGTCTGGCACCCGCTTCCTGCCCTTTCAAACCTTTCGGCGGGGCGTAGCGCGTTTTCTCAATCGGGATCCCATCATGCAGTTCAGCAAATCGAACAAGCTCGCCAATGTCTGCTATGACATTCGCGGCCCAGTGCTCAAGCACGCCAAGCGCCTGGAAGAGGAAGGCCACCGCATCCTCAAGCTGAACATCGGCAACCCGGCGCCGTTTGGCTTCGAGGCGCCTGACGAAATCCTCCAGGATGTGATCCGCAATCTGCCCACCGCGCAGGGCTACAGCGATTCCAAGGGCCTGTTCAGTGCACGCAAGGCGGTGATGCAGTACTGCCAGCAGAAGGGCATCGAAGGTGTCACTATCGAGGACATCTACCTCGGCAACGGGGTGTCCGAGCTGATCGTGATGTCGATGCAGGCGTTGCTCAACAACGGCGACGAAGTGCTGATCCCGGCCCCCGACTACCCGCTGTGGACCGCTGCCGTGAGCCTGGCCGGCGGCAAGCCGGTGCACTACCTGTGCGATGAACAGGCCGACTGGTTCCCCGACCTTGACGACATCAAGGCCAAGATCACCCCTAATACCAAGGCGCTGGTGATCATCAACCCGAACAACCCGACCGGCGCGGTGTACTCCCGCGAGCTGCTGCTGGGCATGCTCGAACTGGCCCGCCAGCACAACCTGGTGGTGTTCTCGGACGAGATCTACGACAAGATCCTGTACGACGAAGCCGTGCACATCAGCACCGCCTCGCTGGCTCCCGACCTGCTGTGCCTGACCTTCAACGGCCTGTCCAAGTCGTACCGGGTGGCGGGCTTCCGTTCCGGCTGGCTGATCATCTCGGGGCCCAAGCACCACGCCCAGAGCTACATCGAAGGCATCGACATGCTGGCCAACATGCGCCTGTGTGCCAACGTACCGGCCCAACATGCCATCCAGACCGCGCTGGGCGGCTACCAGAGCATCAATGACCTGGTACTGCCACCGGGCCGCCTGCTGGAGCAGCGCAACCGCACCTACGAGCTGCTCAACGATATCCCGGGGGTGAGCTGTGTGAAGCCGATGGGCGCGCTGTATGCGTTCCCGAAGATCGACCCGAAGGTGTGCCCGATCCATAACGACGAGAAATTCGTGCTCGACCTGCTGCTGTCGGAAAAGCTGCTGATCGTGCAGGGGACGGCGTTCAACTGGCCATGGCCAGACCACTTCCGCGTGGTGACCTTGCCGCGGGTGGATGACCTGGAAGCGGCGATCGGGCGGATTGGCAATTTCCTGAAGGGGTATTCGCAGTAAGGTTAACCGGGTGATGGGGGCGGCGAGATCGCGCGCTGCCCGCGTGCCGAACCTGTTGCGCCATGGTTGGCAGCCTGGGTGCATGGCTTGGGCCTTGCGGTGCCTGGGGGACCGAGCGCCGCCCGCGCGGCGCTCGATCTCAACGCAACCGGAGATCTCAAGGCATGAGCCGTTTCTTACATCCTGCAACGCTCTATCCCACAGCCCCCCTGCCATCCTCTGCCATACTCGGCCGTACACAGTTTGAAATAGTCACCCGATTGAATCAGCACGGCCGGCACCTTATATACCCCGCAGTAAGCGACAACTCATCCGTCAGGAGAACGTAACAACCATGATGCGCATTCTGTTGTTTGTAGCCACCAACCTTGCGGTGGTGCTGGTTGCAAGCATTACCCTGAGCCTGTTCGGTTTCAACGGGTTCATGGCCGCCAACGGGGTCGACCTGAACCTCAGCAGCCTGCTGGTGTTCTGCGCCGTGTTCGGCTTCGCCGGTTCCCTCGTCTCGCTGTTCATCTCCAAGTGGATGGCGAAGATGACCACCGGCACCCAGATCATCAGCCAGCCGCGCACTCGCCACGAACAGTGGTTGCTGCAAACCGTCGAGGAACTGTCCCGCGAGGCCGGTATCAAGATGCCCGAGGTGGGTATCTTCCCGGCGTACGAGGCCAACGCCTTCGCCACCGGCTGGAACCGCAACGACGCGCTGGTGGCGGTATCGCAGGGTTTGCTGGAGCGCTTCTCGCCCGATGAGGTACGTGCGGTACTGGCCCACGAGATCGGCCACGTGGCCAACGGCGACATGGTCACCCTGGCGCTGGTGCAAGGCGTGGTCAACACCTTCGTGATGTTCTTCGCACGCATCATCGGCAACTTCGTCGACAAGGTCATCTTCAAGAACGAGGAAGGCCAGGGCATTGCCTATTACGTGGCGACCATCGTTGCCGAACTGGTCCTTGGTATCCTGGCCAGCATGATCGTGATGTGGTTCTCGCGCCGCCGCGAATACCGCGCCGACGAGGCCGGTGCGCAGCTGGCCGGCACTGCAGCGATGATCGGCGCCCTGCAACGTCTGCGCGTGGAGCAAGGCCTGCCGGTGCACATGCCTGACACCTTGAAGGCGTTCGGCATCAATGGCGGCCTCAAGCACGGCCTGGCCGGCTTGCTGATGAGCCACCCGCCGCTGGAAGACCGTATCGAGGCCCTGCGCCGTCGCGGTTGATTCACCCAGCAAAAAAAGGGCGACTTCGGTCGCCCTTTTTTGTACACGCCTGCCCTGGCAACACAGTAATCAGCGGCTTACCTGGTACACCCTCTCCAACAGGCTGGTAATTCCCGCCTGCACAAACCTCGGGCTCTGCTCGATAACCTCGGCAACCTCCAGCTCGTCTACCTGCCACTCGGCCAAGCCTTGACGCAGCTCTTCATCCCCGACCGAGAACGGCGGTCCGTCCAGCAGCGCCTGGTCATAATCCAGGGTTACCACCAGCCCGCGACACCCTGCCGGCAGCAATGCCGACAATCGTTGCAGATAACGTGCGCGCATCTGCGGCGGCAGCGCGATTACCGCCGCCCGGTCATACAGCCCTGTACAGTCGCCGACATCCTCCGGCTGCAGAGCAAAGAAATCGCCGCACCACAGCTCCAGATCGCCACTGCGCCAGACCTCGAACGCCCCGCGCTGCTGCACCTCGGCATCAAGCCCATGCTCGCGGAAGAAATCCTCCACCGGCCGCCGCGACAGCTCGATGCCCACCACACGATGCCCCTGCCCGGCCAGCCAGGCCAGGTCCAGGCTCTTGCCGCACAGCGGCACCAGCACGCGGCTACCCGGCTGCCGCTGCAACTGCGCCCAATACTTTTGCAGGTAGGGGTTCACCTGCGCCTGATGAAAACCGATCTGGTTGTCGGCCCACCGCTGCTGCCAGAACGCTGGCTCCATGATCACTCCCGATTTTTAGATGGTTTACCGGTAAAACTTGGTTTGGATTTCGATGTGTAGTTGTTCGAAGATGAATACATCTTAACCGCCAGGACCCTGCCATGCTGCCCAGCCTGTTCATTTCCCATGGTTCCCCCATGCTTGCCCTGCAACCCGGGGCCAGCGGGCCAGCGCTGGCCGGGCTGGCCAACAGCCTGGCGCGGCCGAAAGCGATCGTGGTGGTATCGGCGCACTGGGAAAGCCGCGAACTGCTGGTGACCGGCAGTGAACGGCCCGAGACCTGGCATGACTTCCATGGTTTCCCGCAGGCGCTGTATGCAGTGCAGTACCCGGCGCCGGGCGAGCCCACCCTTGCCGGGCAGGTCAGCACCCTGCTGAGCGCTGCCGGGCTGCCGGCACGGCTGGACCCGCAACGCCCGTTCGACCATGGCGCCTGGGTACCGTTGTCGCTGATGTACCCGGATGCGAACATTCCTGTAGTGCAGGTTTCGCTGCCCAGCCATTTGGGGCCGGCATTGCAGCTCAAGGTGGGCCAGGCGCTGGCCGGGCTACGTGGCCAGGGTGTGCTGCTGATTGGTTCAGGAAGCATCACCCACAATCTGGGTGAACTGGATTGGCACGCCGGGCCGGAGGTGATCGAACCTTGGGCGCTAGCGTTCAGGGATTGGGTGGTGGAAAAGCTGCAAGCCGACGACCAGGCAGCGTTGCTGGACTACCGGCAACTGGCACCGAATGCGGTGCGTAACCATCCCAGCGATGAGCACCTGCTGCCGCTGTTCTTTGCCCTTGGGGCGGGGGGCAAATTTGGCGTGGTGCACCAAGGGTTTACCTTGGGGGCGTTGGGGATGGACATCTATCGGTTCGACTGAAGATAGCCGGGGGCGCTTTGCGCCCCTTCGCGACACAAGGCCGCTCCTACCAGGGTTACGCATTACCATGGAGTACGCGATCCGACCAGGGTTACGCATCACCATGGAGTACGCGATCCTTTGTAGGAGCGGCCTTGCGTCGCGATGGGCTGCAAAGCAGCCCCAAAATGGCACAGGCCAAAAAATCCCCGACCTGGGCCGGGGATTTTTTCATTGCGCCAGGATCAATCCTCGCGGTAGCGACGCAGCTTCAGCTGCTTGCCAGCTACGCGGGTGTCCTTGAGCTTGGACAGCAGCTTCTCCAGGCCGTCTTCCGGCAGCTCGACCAGGCTGAAGCTGTCGCGCACCTGGATACGGCCGATAGCGTCACGGGCCAGGCCACCCTCGTTGAGGATCGCACCGAGCAGGTTCTTGGCAGCGATGCCGTCGCGGGCACCCAGGGCAGTACGGCAACGCACACGGCCTTCGGCCAGCGGCATCGGCGCACGGCGCTCGCGGTCACCACGCTCCGGGCGTTCGCCACGCTCAGCACGCTCACCACTGCGCTCACGCGGGGTGAAGCTTGGCACCAGCGGCTGCTCACGCTCGACTGCAGCCAGGTCCAGCGCCTGGCCATTGGTGGCCTTGCGCAGCAGCGCGGCAGCCAGGGCACGCGCGCTGCAACCCAGGTCGTTGGTCAGGCGGTCGAACAGCTCGCCATGGGTGGCTTCGGCTTCGGCTACCAGCGGCGCCAGGCTCGAAGTCAGCTTCTTGATGCGGGCATCCAGCACAGCCTGGGCATTCGGCAGGCGCGCTTCGGCCACCTTCTGCCCGGTAACACGCTCGATAACCTGCAGCATGCGGCGCTCACGCGGGGTGACCAGCAGCAGTGCGCGACCATCGCGACCGGCACGACCGGTACGGCCGATGCGGTGTACGTAGGACTCCGGGTCGTACGGCATGTCGACGTTGAACACGTGGGTGATGCGCGGTACATCCAGGCCACGGGCGGCGACGTCGGTGGCGACGACGATGTCCAGGCGGCCATCCTTGAGCGAGTCGATGACGCGCTCACGCTGGTTCTGGGCGATATCGCCGTTCAGCGCGGCAGCCTTGTAGCCCTTGGCTTCCAGCGCGGCGGCCAGGTCCAGGGTGGCTTGCTTGGTACGCACGAAGGCGATCAGCGCGTCGAACTCTTCCACTTCCAGCAGACGCAGCACAGCCGGGATCTTCTGGTCGGCGTGGACCATCAGGTGGGCCTGCTCGATCGCGGTAACGGTCTGGGTCTTGCTCTGGATCTTGACGTGCTTGGGCTCGCGCAGGTGACGCTCGGCGATCGAGCGGATCGACGACGGCAGGGTGGCGGAGAACAGCACGGTCTGGCGGCTGGCCGGGATGGCATCGAAGATCACTTCGAGGTCGTCCATGAAGCCCAGCTTGAGCATCTCGTCGGCTTCGTCGAGGACCAGGTACTGCACGGTGGACAGCACCTTTTCGTCACGACGCAGGTGGTCGCACAGGCGGCCCGGGGTGGCCACGACGATTTGCGCGCCATTGCGGATCGCCCGCAGCTGTGGGCCCATCGGGGCACCACCGTACACGGCGACCACGTTCACGCCCGGCATCTGCTTGGCGTAGGTTTCGAAAGCGGTAGCAACTTGCAGCGCCAACTCACGGGTTGGCGCCAGGATCAGGGCTTGCGGTTCGCGCTTGCTCACATCGATCTTGTTGAGGATCGGCAGGGCGAAGGCAGCGGTCTTGCCGGTGCCCGTCTGCGCCTGGCCGATCATGTCGTGACCGGCGAGGATGATCGGGATCGATTGTTGCTGAATGGCGGACGGCTCTTCGTAGCCGGTCGCCAGAACGGCAGCAACAATGTTCGGATTGAGATCGAGAGCGGCGAAGCCGCCGGTTTCCTGGGTCATGGGTCTGCCTCTAGGTGCATCCGCAAAGACCCATGCTCCAAAGCTGCACAAGCCATGAAAGACCGACAGGTCACCCAGGCAGCTTTGGCGGCGGGGATTTGCGAAAACGATTGAAAAAGAAAACTTGGGAAAGTCCGCCTAGCGGACGCGCAGCCGAAGCTGGACTCGGAGGGTTTGCACCACCTGATTTTGAGGTCCGCTAAAAGACCGGCGCGTACTATACCCGAAATAGTGCAGGGACGTGAGGAAAATTTTCGCGAACTGCGGCCAGTATCGAGCCATCAATCAGCGCAAGCTGAATCGATAATCCGCTGGACACAGACAGGGTCGACGCGGCAGCCATCAGGTGGCCGGGCGAATCTCGCGGATCAGCCCTTCCAGGCTGTAGCCCAACCGTGGCGCCAGCGCCTCGGCGCGCGCCCGCAGCCCGTCGAGGTCCAGGGTCTGCTCCAGGTCCGCCGGTACCAGCAGGATGACATTGCCCTCCTTGACCGGCAGTTCCCAGTAGTGCCGGTGGTACAAGCCACGCAGCAGTGCCGCGCCCAGCGGCTTGCCGTCGTCGGTGGCCCACTGGTTGATCACCAGCCAGCCGCCGGGGTTGAGCTGCTGCTGGCAATTCTCGAGGAAATTCCATGCCAGGTGCCCTACCCCCGGCCCATGGTCGGTGTACAGGTCGACGAACACCAGGTCGGCCTTTTCCGCCGTGGGTAGCAGCTCCAGGGCATCACCGATGCGTACATACAAGCGCGGATCGTCATCCAGGCCGAGGTATTCCATGGCCAGGCGCGGCACGTCCGGGCGCAGCTCGATGGCCTCGATGTCGTCCAATGGCAGGAACTTCATGCACGCCTGGGTCAGCGTGCCGGCACCGAGGCCGAGGAACAGCGCGCTTTCCGGCTGTTCGTGGCACAACGCCCCGACCAGCATGGCGCGGGTATAGTCGTACTCCAGCCAGCTGGGGTCGGCGGTGAACACGCAGCTCTGCTCGATCGCATCGCCAAATTCCAGAAAGCGGTAGTCGTCGACTTCATACACGCTGATGACGCCAAAGGCATCTTCCACCCGTGCCAGTAGCCGCTCTTGCCGTTCCGTCGTCATGTTCACCACCCAACCGCGCAAAAACGCGCATTGTCCGCCAACACCCTTGCTGCAACAAGCACGGCGCCAACTGTTACCATGGCCCAATAGCCTACAACCGACCAGACCGAGCCCGAGATGAACCAACCGTGGAGCCCTGACAGCTGGCGCGCCCTGCCGATCCAGCAGCAACCGACCTACCCTGACGCCGCGCACCTGCTGAAGGTCGAACAGACCTTGGCCAGCTATCCGCCGCTGGTGTTCGCGGGCGAAGCACGCGAGCTGCGCCGGCAGTTTGCCGAAGTCACCGAAGGCCGCGCCTTCCTGCTGCAGGGCGGCGATTGCGCCGAGAGCTTCGCCGAGTTCTCGGCGGCGAAGATCCGCGACACCTTCAAGGTGCTGCTGCAGATGGCCATCGTCATGACCTTCGCTGCCGGCTGCCCGGTGGTGAAGGTCGGGCGCATGGCCGGGCAATTCGCCAAGCCACGCTCCGCGGGCGATGAAACCATCGGTGACATCACCCTGCCGGCCTACCGTGGTGACATCGTCAACGGCATCGGCTTCGACGCCAAGAGCCGCATCCCCGACCCGGAACGCCTGCTGCAGGCCTACCACCAGGCCACCGCCAGCCTCAACCTGTTGCGTGCCTTTGCCCAGGGCGGGTTTGCCGACCTGCACCAGGTGCACAAATGGAACCTGGACTTCATCGCCAACTCGGCGCTGGCGGACAAGTACCACCAGCTGGCCAACCGCATCGATGAAACCCTGGCGTTCATGCGCGCGTGCGGCCTGGACAGCGCGCCGCAACTGCGCGAAACCAGCTTCTTCACCGCCCACGAAGCACTGCTGCTGAATTACGAAGAAGCGTTCGTGCGCCAGGACAGCCTGACCGGCGACTACTACGATTGCTCGGCCCACATGCTGTGGATTGGCGACCGCACCCGGCAGTTGGACGGTGCCCATGTGGAATTCCTGCGCGGCGTGCACAACCCGATCGGGGTCAAGGTGGGCCCAAGCATGAACCCCGAAGAGCTGATTCGCCTGATCGACACGCTGAACCCGGCCAACGACCCCGGGCGCCTGAACCTGATCGTGCGCATGGGGGCTGGCAAGGTGGGCGACCACCTGCCGGGGCTGATCCGCACGGTCGAACGCGAGGGGCGCAAGGTGCTGTGGAGTTCCGACCCGATGCACGGCAATACCATCAAGGCCAGCAGTGGCTACAAGACCCGCGACTTCGCGCAGATCCTCGACGAGGTGAAGCAGTTCTTCCAGGTGCACCAGGCCGAGGGCAGCCATGCCGGCGGCATCCACATCGAGATGACCGGGCAGAACGTGACCGAATGCATCGGTGGTGCCCGGCCGATTACCGAAGATGCCTTGTCGGACCGCTACCACACCCACTGCGACCCACGGATGAATGCCGATCAGTCACTGGAGTTGGCGTTTCTGATTGCCGAAACGCTGAAGCAGGTACGGCGTTGAGGGTGGTGGGTGTATGCCTTGGGGTTCAGGTTGGCGGTGAGATCGCGCGCCGCCCGCGCGGCGCGCGATCTCACCGGCGCTGAAAACCCCAAGCCAAGCCCCTCGCTCACTTACGCAGCGGATCATCCCAGAAATGCCGCTCGGCCTCTTGCTGGATGTCGGCCCGGCTCAACCCCAGGTCGTGCAGGGTGGCATCGCTGAGGCTGGCCAGCTGCTGACGCTGGCGGTACAACTGCAACCACCGCGCCATCTGGTGTACGGCTGCATGCCACAGGTGGTTCAGGGAAAAGGCAGGTTGCTGGATGCTGCTGACATGACCTTTCATCGTGAAGCCCTCCGTGTTGATGGCTCCAGTCTGCGGCCGGGCATAAGATCAATCCAACGAATGTTTCTGATGCCATGCATCTCGGAGATTGATGCAATGTCCCAGTACCAGAGTCTCGACGCCGACGTCCTGCGCACCTTTGTCGCCATCGCCGAGCAAGGTGGCTTCACCCGGGCCGGCGAGGTGGTCAACCGCACCCAGTCGGCGGTGAGCATGCAGATGAAGCGCCTGGAAGAAGACATCCTGCAACGCCAGCTGTTCGAGCGCGACGGCCGCCAGGTGCGGCTGACCGCCGAAGGCCAGGTGCTGCTGGGTTATGCCCGGCGTATCCTCAAGCTGCACGGCGAAGTGTTCAATACCCTGCGCATGCCGCACATGGTCGGGGTGGTCCGGATCGGCACGCCGGACGACTACGCCATGCGCTTTCTGCCGACCATCCTGTCGAGCTTTGCCCAGGCCTACCCGCTGGTGCAGGTAGAGGTGCATTGCGAGTCGTCCAAACAACTGATGCTGCGCCAGGACCTGGACCTGACCATCGTCACCCGCGAACCGGGTAATGAAATTGGCCAACTGTTGCGCCAGGAGCGCCTGGTATGGGCCGCCGCCGACGGTTTCTGCCCGCAGGAGCAACGGCCGATACCGCTGGCGTTGTTCAACAGTGACTGCTTCTGCCGGGCCTGGACCTGCAATGCCCTGGAGGCCCAGGGCATCGATTACCGCATCGCCTATACCAGCCCGAGCCTGGCGGCGATTTTTGCCATCGTCACGGCCGGGCTGGCAGTAACCGCGCAGCTGCACAGCCTGATTGGCGGCAACCTGCGCATCCTCGGCGAGAACGAAGGGTTGCCGCAGTTGCCGGTGGCCAATGTGATGCTGGTGCGCAGTACGCAGAGTGCGTCACCGATTACCGATTGCATGGCCGATTACATCATCGAAGGGTTCAAGTGAGCCCGGGGCTGCTGTAGCACTGGCCTTGCTCGCGACAAGGCCGCAAAGCCCTCACAGCTCAAACCCGAGCATCACCGCGCACACCACCAGGAACACGCAGAACATCGTCCGCAGCACCTTCTCCGGCAACGCATGGGCCAGCTTCACGCCCCAGCTGATGCTGAGCAAGCCGCCCACCGCCAACGGGATGCCTACCCCCCAGTCAACGCTGTGGTGTACCCCATAGGTGAGCAAGGTCACCAAGGTGCTGGGCGCCGCCAGGGCCAGCGACAACCCCTGCGCGACCACCTGGGTCGTGCCGAACACACTGGTCAGGATCGGCGTGGCTACCACCGCCCCGCCGACGCCGAACAAGCCACCCATGGTGCCGGCGAAGCTGCCCAGCACACCCAGCCATGGCCAGGGATGACGCAGCTCGGCGCTCGGCGGCGCAACCTTCATGAACATCCGCGCCACGTTCCACACCGCCAGGGCGACCAGGAAGCCGACAAAGCCCAGGCGCATCGAGTGCGCATCCAACCCCACCGCCCAGATCGACCCCAGCCAGGCGAACACGAAGCTGCACAGCGACAATGGCACGGCGTGGCGCAGTTCGATGCGGTTACGCTGGTGGTAGCGCCACAGCGCCAGCAGCACGTTCGGCACCACCATCACCAGTGCCGTCCCCTGGGCCAGCTGCTGGTCCAGGCCAAACAGCACGCCCAGCGCCGGAATCGCGATCAACCCGCCACCAATGCCGAACAGGCCACCCATGGTCCCCAGGGCAGCGCCCAGCACGATATACAACACCCACTCGATCATCAGGGCCTCTCTGCCTGTACACACGATGCGAGCATGCTAACCATTGCGGGCTGGCGGGGAAACGCATAGCAGCGCACAATGGCTTTGCGTTATCCGCACAAGCAAGGCAGCCATGAGCCCCGATACCCTCACCGACCAACTGAGCCTGTTTCTCGATGTGCTGGAAACCGGCAGCTTTTCTGCTGCCGCACGCCGCCACCCGCTGACCCCGTCCGCCGTAGCCCGGCGCATCGACAACCTGGAAAGCGCGGTAGGCAGCCGCCTGTTCACCCGCAGCACCCACGCCGTGCGCGCCACACCCGCGGGCAACGCCTTCGCCGAACGGGCCAGGCGCATCATCGAAGAACTGCGCCTGGCCCGCGCCGAAGCGGTGTCGCTGAGCAATGCCCCCGAAGGCCTGATCCGCATCGACGCCCCGGCCGCATTCGGCCGCCGCCACCTGGCGCCGGCCATTGCCGACTTCCTGGTGGCCTACCCGGGCCTGGACGTGCAACTGCGCCTGATCGACAGCTTCGTCGACCTGCATGGCAGCCACCTCGGCGAAGTCGACCTGGTGCTGCGCGCCGGCCCGCTGGCCGATACCCGGCTGGTCGCCACGCCATTGGCCTACATGGTGCGTATCGCCTGCGCCAGCCCCGCCTACCTGGCCAGCCGCGGCATCCCCACCTGCCCCAGCGAATTGCCAGGGCACGACGGCCTGGACTGGGACGGCCTGGCGCCGCCCTTTGCCTGGCGCTTCAACGTGGCCGGGCAAACCCGCCTGTACCGCCCCGCACGCATGCGCATGGCCGCGAACAACGCCGAGACCCTGCTGTTCGGGGCGCTCGCCGGGTTGGGCATCGCCCACCTGCCCACCTGGTTGATCAGCGAGTACCTGCTGCGCGGTGAGCTGGTACCACTGTTTTGCGACGGCGGCTTGCCGCAAGCCGAAACCAGCGGTATCTACGCGCTACGCCTGGAACACGAAACGAACTCTCGCAGCCGTTTGCTGCTCGAATTTCTCAAGAGCCGCTTCAGCCCGATTCCACCCTGGGACCTGGCTTTGCGCAGCGAATTGCACAAGTAACGCGCGCACTAATGATCAGCGTGCCAGACTTACCCATTGGTTAACTTTCAAGGACCTGCATGAACGCCGACACCCAAGCCTCCTGTGACGAGCTGCTGCTGGAAAACCAGGTCTGCTTTGCCCTGCACTCCACCTCGTTGCTGATGACCAAGGTCTACAAACCACTGCTGCAGGCCCTGGGCCTGACCTACCCGCAGTACCTGGCCATGCTCGTGCTGTGGGAGCGTGATGGCCTGACCGTGGGTGAGATCAGCCAGCACCTGCTCACCGACCCCGGTTCGCTGACCCCGCTGCTCAAGCGCCTGGAAAGCGAAGGGCTGCTGCAGCGCAACCGCAGCCGCGAAGACGAACGGGTGGTGCTGGTGCAACTGACCGACAAAGGCCGCGCCCTGCAACAGCGGGCCAAGGAAGTGCCGCAGTGCATTCTCCAGGCCAGTGGGCGCAGCCTGGAACAGCTGCAGCAGTTGCAGGCCGACCTGCTGACCTTGCGCGAGAACCTGCAGAAGAACCTCTGATTACGGGCTGTGGGAGGGTCGTTCGGACGAATGGCAAAAATTTATCTTGCGCACTAAACAATTGCGCGCTAATTTAAATCCCACACCAACCCGCGCCCTTCCGCAGACGGAAGCGCACAACACGTTAGCGAGGCTCAAGATGCAAAAGGTCAATCCGCTGTACATCGCAGAAGCTACCTCCACCGGTGGGCGCGACGGCAAGTCCCGCTCCAGCGACGGCAAGCTGGAAGTCAAGCTCAGCACCCCCAAGGAGCTGGGTGGCGCTGGTGGTGACGGTACCAACCCTGAGCAGCTGTTTGCCGCCGGTTACTCGGCATGCTTCATCGGCGCCTTGAAGTTCGTGGCCGGGCAAGAGAAGAAAGCCCTGCCGGCAGAGGCCTCGATCACTGCGAAGGTCGGCATCGGCCAGATTCCGGGCGGGTTCGGCCTGGACATCGACCTGCACATCAACCTGCCGGGCCTGGCCCAGGCCGAGGCCGAAGGGCTGGTGGAAAAGGCGCACAAGGTGTGCCCATACTCGAACGCCACCCGCAATAACGTGGACGTACGCCTGCATGTGACCGTCTAAGGCTCGAAGCGGCCTTGCGGCCCATCGCGACGCAAGGCCGCTCCTACACAGGCGAGTGATGCAGGTAGCGATCCAGATACGAAAAAACCCGGCCAAGGCCGGGTTTTTTGCGTTTCACAAGAAGAATTACTTCTTGGAACGGCCCTTGAAGGAGCCATCGCGGGTGTCGATATCGATCCACTCGTCGATTTCGATGAAGTCGGCAACCTGGACTTCAGTACCGTTGGCCAGCTTGGCAGGCTTCATGACCTTGCCCGAGGTGTCGCCGCGAGCAGCGTTCTCGGTGTAGGTGACTTGGCGGCTGATGGTGGTCGGCAGTTCGACCGAAACCACTTTCTCTTCGTACATGGTCAGGGCGCAGACGTCCTGCATGCCTTCTTCGATGTACGGCAGAACGGCGTCGATGTCTTCGGCGTTCAGCTCGTACATGGTGTAGTCGGTGGTGTCCATGAAGGTATACGCGTCACCGCTGATGAAGGACAGGGTCACTTCCTTGCGGTCGAGGATCACGTCGTCCAGCTTGTCGTCGGCGAAATAGACGGTTTCAGTCTTGTAGCCGGTCAGCAGGTTCTTCAGCTTGGTCTTCATGATCGCGCTGTTGCGACCCGACTTGGTGAATTCGGCTTTCTGTACCAGCCACGGGTCGTTGTCGATCCGCAGTACGGTGCCGGGTTTCAGTTCTTTACCAGTTTTCATTACGCAGTATCCGAATCTGGATGGATTTATAAAAATCGAGGCCGCGTATCATAGCCAATTTCGGTAAAACTGTACCAGCGTCATGGCAAGGTCCGGCTGAGCGGCCTGTTGGGCACACCAGTGGCGGGCATGCGCCTGCAGCTCGTCCCAATGCACCAGCACCTCGCCCCAGGCGGCGTGCATGTCGCGTTGTGTGCGGCTGTCGAGGTTCCAGGCGCGCCACAGGTCGACCAGGGCGACAGCGGCAGCGTCCGACAGGCCCTGGCGATAAAGCGCCAGGAACGCTTCGAGTTTTTCCCAGTGGGCGTTCTCTTCCTGCACGTAGATGTGCCACAGCAGTGGCCGCCCCGCCCACTGCGCACGCACGAACGAATCCTCGCCACGCACGGCGTTGAAGTCGCAGCACCAGAGCAGACGGTCGTAATCGTCCTGGCTGACGAAAGGCAGCACCTGCACGGTCAGCGCACCCCGCTGGCGTACCGCCCCCACCGGCAGCGCAGGCTCGCCCAGCCAGGCACACAGGTCGCCGAGGATGCGCCCTTCCGGCACCAGCAGGTGGCTGGGCCGGGCATCTTCGGCCAGGGCCTGCAGCCAGCCACCCAGGTGCGGGTTCTCGTAGGCGAACAGCGAGATCAGCCGCGCGCCGTCCTGCACCTGTACGCCAAGCCCTGCAAGAAACGCGCTGCGCTGCGCCGGGTCGGCCGCGAAGGCCGCGCGGCGCGCCAGCAAGGCGGCCTCGCGTAGCAGGCCGCCGGTGCCGGCGGTAAAGCCGGGGAAGAAGAACACCGTGCGCAACCCGTTGCCTTGCGGCGATGGCAAGCCGTGGCACCCCTCCACCCAGTCTTCGGCACTGAGGTATTCCAGGTTCAGCCATAGCGCCGGTCGCGGCCGCGCGGCCAGTGCTTCGATATAGCCCGCCGGCAAGCGGCAGCCGAAGGCGCCGATAACCACGTCGGCACTGGCCACCGGTTGCCAGTCGGCCGGCCACTGGCGTATCTCGACGCCCTGCTGCCACTGCTGCTCGAGCATGGCATCGGCACCCGGGCACAGGCGCACGAACGCGCGCAGGTCGTCCACCCACAGGCGCACCGCCAGGCCATGTTCGGCCACCAACTGGCGAGCCAGGCGCCAGGTCACGCCGATATCGCCGTAGTTGTCGACAACGGTGCAAAAGATGTCCCAGCTGGCTTGCATGTGCCCTGCCCTCGCCCAACGGAAAAACCGCGAATTCTGCGGATAAATTGTCGCCGACAAAAGCACCCGCGCGGAAAAATGCCCAGGCGCATGCGACAATGCACCCCGAACCACCCTGCCAGGACAGTGCCATGCCCCGCCACCGTGAACTGAAGATCACCCTCAAGCCGTTACCGTTGACCCTGTGCGTTGCCCTGGGCCTGTGGCTCGGCGCCTTGGCCATCGCCGCCAGCCTGTGGCTGGCCCTGCAGCTGTGGCCAGAGCAGGTGCAGCCACTGGCCCAGGCGGTGGCGCCTGGCATTGCCCGGCCAGTTGCAGCGCCAGCCCCGGCGACGGACGCCCAGGCCGAGATGTTCGAGCGTTACAAGGACATCCTGCACAAGCAGGAGCAGCAACAGGCCGCCGAAGCCGCCCAGGGCAACCCGCGCAACCTGAACAGCCCCAAATGCCAGTTCTGGTTGCAGCAGAACCGCACCGCGCCCACTGACAAAAGCCAGGCCAACGTGCTGGAGTTCTGTTACTGACCATGGACAAGCCCCGCCTGCTGGCGCAGATCGTCGCCACCCTCGAGCGTGACCTGGACGTGCTGACACGCGCGGCACAGACCGCGTATGAAGCGGCCACCGCCGAGGAGAACATCGCCGAGAACAAGTACGACACCCTGGGCCTGGAAGCCTCGTACCTGGCCACTGGCCAGGCCCGCCGCAGCGCCGAGATCCGCACGGCGCTGCAGACCTACCAGCAACTGCTGCTGCGCGAGCATGACCCGGCACGCGGGGTGCAGATGAGCAACCTGGTGACGCTGGAAGATGAACACGGCGGGCAGCGGCGCCTGTTCCTCGGGCCCGAGGCGGCAGGGTTGAAGATTGGCGAGGGGGATGGGCTGGTCACGGTGATCACCCCGCGATCGCCGCTGGGGCAGCAGTTGATGGGCAAGCACGTGGATGATGAGGTGCGGCTGGGGTCGCAGATGTTGTTGATTGTCGATGTAGCCTGAGCTGCCCCGTCACCCGGCGCGGCCACACGCGGTCGTTTTGTAGGAGCGGCCTTGCGTCGCGATGGGGCGCACAGCGCCCCAGGGATCTGCGCGCCAGCATGAATAGTCGGGGCTGCTACGCAGCCCATCGCGACGCAAGGCCGCTCCTACAACGATCGCATGGGAGCCGCGCAGGACCGTCAAAGCGGCTGCAAGGCATCGAACCGCCTCGCCAGGCCCTGGTCGGCAAACTGCTCCACCACAAAATCGACAAACGCCCGGGTCTTGCCCGGCAACAGCTTGTGCTCGGCGAAATACAGGCTGATATGCCCATCGTCCACATACCAGTCCGGCAGCACCCGGCGCAGCCGCCCACTCTCCAGGTACGGGACCGCAAACGGCAGGCTCACCAGGGCAATCCCCAGCGCTTGCTCGGCCACGGCACACGCCGCGTCCGAGTCGCTCATGGTCATCGCCTGACGCAACGCCAGGGGCTGCTGTTCCTGCCAGCGGCTGGTCAACGGCCACGACCGCACCCGGCCGGTCTGCGGCGAGCGGATCAGGATACCGTCATGCCGTTGCAGGGCCTGTGGCTCGGTGACCGGTGCATGGCCGGCCAGATAAGCCGGCGCCGCCACCAGCACCCGGTGCGCCGGGGTCAACTTGCGCGCCACCACCCCTGGCGGCAGTTCGAAGCCGCCGCCAATCGCGGCATCGAAGCCCTGGCCGATCAGGTCGACCTGGCGGTTGTCGAAATGCCAGTCCGGGGTAATCGCCGGGTAGCGACGCAGGAACTCGCCCAGCAGCGGCAGCACGTACAAACGCCCGAACACCGTGCCCATGCTGACCCGCAACAACCCGGCCGGCTGGCCCTCGGCGCTGGCCAGGTTGGCCACGGCGTACTGGATGGTGCGAAAGCTGTCACCGACCTCCCCGAGAAATCGCTGCCCCGCTTCGGTCAGGGTCAGCTTGCGGGTACTACGCTGGAACAACCGCACCCCCAAGCGCGCTTCCAGCTGGGCGACATGCTTGCCTACCGCAGCCGGGGTGAGGCTCAGGCGCCTGGCAGCCTCGGCAAAACTGCCGACCTCGGCGCTGCGGATGAAACACTCCAAAGCGTTGAACGACTCCATGGCCATGATTCGCAACCAAAGGTTTACTCTGCTGATAGTGATTGCCATCTTATCAGCAGGTAATCAAGCGCCGATACTGCGCCCATCCAAGGCATTCCGGCCTGGCTTCCAGCAGGAGATCAGCATGACCAAGCAACACACCCTCGAAGGCAAAGTGGCCCTGGTACAGGGCGGTTCCCGTGGTATCGGCGCAGCCATCGTGCGGCGCCTGGCCCGCGAAGGCGCGCAGGTGGCCTTCACCTATGTGAGTTCCGCCGGGCCGGCAGAACAACTGGCGCGGGAAATTACCGAAAACGGCGGCCGAGCCCTGGCCCTGCGCGCCGACAGCGCCGATGCAGCAGCGGTACAACTGGCCGTCGATGACACCGTGAAGGCCTTCGGCCGGCTCGACATCCTGGTCAATAACGCCGGGGTACTGGCGGTGGCGCCAGTGACCGAGTTCGACCTGGCCGACTTCGACCACATGCTGGCGGTGAACGTGCGCAGCGTGTTCGTCGCCAGCCAGGCGGCGGCGGGCTACATGGGCCAGGGCGGGCGCATCATCAATATCGGCAGCACCAACGCCGAGCGCATGCCGTTTGCCGGCGGAGCGCCGTATGCCATGAGCAAATCGGCACTGGTCGGCCTGACGCGCGGCATGGCCCGTGACCTGGGGCCGAAAGGCATCACCGTGAACAACGTGCAGCCCGGGCCGGTAGATACCGACATGAACCCGGCCAGCGGTGAATTTGCCGAAAGCCTGATCCCGCTGATGGCGATCGGGCGGTATGGCGAGGCGGACGAGATCGCCAGCTTCGTCGCCTACCTGGCGGGGCCCGAGGCCGGCTATATCACCGGGGCCAGCCTGACTGTCGATGGTGGCTTTGCCGCCTGATTGAAGGCCCGCCTGTGCTGGCCTGTACGCAGGTAACCCCGCGAACAGGCCAGCACAGCTGTCGCCATTCGCTCACTCAGCTCGCGCCGTGGATAATTCGCCTTTACCTGCCCGTAACGAGAACCGCATGCATACCCCAACCTTGAGCCGCGCACTCATCCTGCTGATGGCCACCGCCACCGGCCTGGCCGTGGCCAGCAACTACTATGCGCAACCGCTGCTGCACAGCATCGCCCAACAGTTTGGCCTGAGCACCGCCAGCGCGGGCAGCATCGTGATTGCCGCACAGCTCAGCTATGGCGCCGGCCTGTTGCTGCTGGCGCCACTCGGTGACCTGTTCGAGCAGCGCCGGCTGATTACCGTGATGACCGCGATTGCCACCCTGGGCCTGGTGATCAGTGCCTGCGCACCGAGCCTGCCCTGGCTGATCCTCGGCACCGCGCTGACCGGGCTGTTCTCGGTGGTGGCGCAAATTCTGGTACCCATGGCTGCGGCCCTCAGCGAGCCTCATGCACGTGGGCGCGCAGTCGGCACGCTGATGAGCGGCCTGCTGCTGGGCATCCTGCTGGCACGCACCGCCGCCGGCTTCATGGCCGAGCTGGGCGGCTGGCGCAGCATCTACGTGCTGGCCGCCGTGCTGATGGCCATCACTGCCGTGGCGCTGTACCGCAGCCTGCCGCAACACCACAGCCATGCCGGGCTGAAATACCCGGCGCTGATCGGCTCGGTGTTCCGCCTGTTCGTCGAAGAGCCAGTGCTGCGCCTGCGCTCGCTGCTCGGCCTGCTGGCATTCAGCCTGTTCGCCCTGTTCTGGACACCGCTGGCGTTCTTGCTGGCAAAGGACCCGTACCACTATTCCGATGCCGTGATCGGCCTGTTCGGCCTGGCCGGTGCGGCGGGTGCGCTGTCGGCCAACTGGGCCGGGCGCCTGGCCGACCGCGGCAAGGGCGCGCTGGGCACCACCGTGGGCCTGGTGGTATTGCTGCTGTCCTGGGTTCCGCTGGGCTTTGCCGAGCAATCGTTATTGGCCCTGCTACTGGGCGTGCTGATGCTCGACCTGGCGGTGCAACTGGTGCACGTGAGCAACCAGAATGCGGTGATCGCCCTGCGCCCTGAAGCGCGTACGCGGCTGAATGCCGGTTACATCACCTGTTACTTCATCGGCGGGGCGCTGGGCTCGTTGCTGGGCACGCAATTGTTCCAGTACCAGGGCTGGATGGGCATCGTCGTCGCTGGGCTGGTGATTGGCGCGCTGGCATTGCTGGCGTGGGGGATGGCCGAGCGCAAGCGCAGGCAGCTGTTGCAGGTAGCCTGAGAATTCCGCGTTGGGTTTGTTCGCGGGCGCGCCTGCAGCCACAGCTATTCAGGCTTGTGGCCATCCCTAGACAGCAGGCATGCCGGCGAAGAGGCTCCAGCCATGGCGACAAAGTACCGCACTACCCTCCGTCGTCTGGCCGTTGACTTGCCCGCCATGGCAGCGCTCAGTAAGCGTTGGTCAATGCCCTTTCCCTGACAGGACGACGTTATGACAAGACTCACGGTGCAATCCGGCGATTTCTTGCAAGGTGAAGGCGAGTATCGCAACGGATCGCTCACGCTCAAGACCCCACGCAGCCCCTCCCCGGGCGAGCGCATTTCCCTGGCCCGCATCAGCGACCTGCGGCTGGCCAGCCTCGAATCCAGCCGTAGCCTGGGCAGCGCCCTGGGCTGGGGCGTGGCCGGCGCCCTGGTGGCCGGGCCGGTGGGGCTGCTGGCCGGGCTGTGGCTGGGCGGCAAGGAAGAACAAGCCACCTTCCTGGCCACCTTCAAGGACGGCCGCAAGCTCATGGCCAGTACCGATGGCAAGACCTGGTCGAAGATCGATGACAACTGGCGCCAGCACCGGCGGCCAGCCAGCAAAGGCTGACTGAGTATCGCAACGCCCGGATCGTTTTATGGGCAAGGCGGCGGTAAGATGCCGCCTTTTTCATGGCTTGTGCCGGCCTCTTCGCGGGCGTGCCCGCTCCCACAGTGATATCACTGCACCTGAGAACAGTGAGTTTCTGTGGCAGCGGGCACGCCCGCGAAGAGGCCGGCACAGGCGCAGCGCATCCAGGAGCCCCACCGCATGCCCCCGCGTCAACCCCGCCTGCCCCTGAGCCTGCTCAGCCTGGGCCTGGCCCTGCATTGCCCGCAGGTGCTGGCCGAAGACAGCGTGCTGCTGGCCCCGCTGCAGGTGGCCGACACCTATGCCAGCGACGGTTACCAGGCTCGCGAAGCCGCGGTGGGCGGCTTCCAGCCTGCGCCATTGCTCGATACCCCCGCCGCCATCAGTGTGTTCAGCCAGCAGTTGCTCGAAGACCGCCAGGTACGCCTGCTCAGCGAAGTGCTGCAAAGCGATGCCTCGGTAGGCGAAAGCTATGCCCCCATCGGTTACTACGAAAACTTCAACGTCCGTGGCTTCGAGCTCAATGCGGCCAGCAGCTACCGCATCAACGGCCAGACCATCGCCGGCGAGCAGAACGTGGCCCTGGAAAACAAGCAGCAGGTGGAGTTGCTCAAGGGCCTGTCGGGGCTGCAGAGCGGTGTGTCGGAGCCGGGCGGGCTGGTCAACTACGTGACCAAGCGCGCCGAGGACGTGCGCAGCGTCACCGTATCGACCAATGAACAGGGCGAACGCTACCTGGCCACCGACCTGGGCGGCTGGTTCGGCAGCGAGCGGCAATTTGGCCTGCGCGCCAACCTGGCCCATGAAGACATCCGCTCGTATGTCGACCACGCCGATGGCCAGCGCGACTTCGCCTCGCTGGCCTTCGACTGGCAGCTCAACCCGGATGCCACCTTGCAGCTGGATGCTGAATACCAGCACCGCGAACAACGTTCGGTGCCGGGCTATCAACTGCTCGGCGGCAGCACTGTGCCCCATGGCATCGATCCCGACGACCGCCTCGCCTACCAGCACTGGGCCAAGCCGGTGCAGAACGACTCGCTGAACCTGGGTGGGCGCTTCGAGTACCACTTCAACGAGGCCTGGAGCGGAACCTTGAGCGCCTCGCGCAGCAAGGTGGTGATCGACGACTACAGTTCGTTTGCCTGGGGCTCGAGCGCAGGCGCGTTCTTCGGCAGCAACGGCGACTACGATATCTACGACTTCCGCAGCCCCGACGATACCCGCCGCACCGATGAGGCACAGGCGATGCTCAATGGGCGTTTCGACGCGCTAGGCGTGGCGCATGAGCTGACCGTAGGTACCAGCGCGCAGCGGCGCACCCTGGATCAGCGCCCGTACTACAACGAGTGGCTCGGCACCGGCAACATTCATGCGGGTAGCCCGGTGCTCGCCCCGTCCGGCAAACCTGTCGGCGCCAGCGAACGCCGCCTGGACAGCCGCCAGTACGGCCTGTTCATCAGCGACCGCATCAGCTTCAGCGAGCAATGGCAGACCGTGCTGGGCGCGCGTGAAGTGCGCCTGGATGAACAGACCTGGGACGAAAACGGCGCCGCAGGCCGCCATACCCGACAGTACCAGCTGCTACCCAATGCCGCGTTGATCTACAAGCCGCAGCCGGATACCACGCTATATGCCAGCTATGCCAAAGGCCTGTCAGCAGGCGGCACAGCCCCTTGGTTTGCCAGCAACGCCGCGGAAATACTTGCGCCGACCACGTCGCACCAGCTGGAACTGGGCCTCAAGCATGACTGGCAAGGCCTGAGCTTCAGCGCCGCGCTGTTCCAGATCCGCCAGGCGTATCAATATGCGCGCCCGGACGGCGCAGGCCACTACACCTACGTCCAGCAAGGCCAGCAGAAGAACACCGGCCTGGAACTGGGCGCCAGCGGCTGGCTGACCTCGAACCTGCAGGTGCAGGCCAGCGCCGCCGCCATACGCGCACGGGTGCAGGACAGCGGTACCGATGCCTATGAAGGCCACCAGGCGATCAATGTGCCCAGGCTGCGGGCGGCGCTGCAGGCGGAATACACCCTGCCGGTGCCGGGCCTGGCGTTGCTCGGCGGCGCACGCTACAGCGCCAGCAAGTATGCGAGCCAGGCGGGGAACGTGGAGGTTGGCGGGTACACCGTGTTCGATCTCGGCAGCCGATACCGCCTGCGGGTCGGGGAATATGACACGGTGCTGCGGCTGACAGTGGATAACCTGTTCGACAAGCGCTACTGGCGCGACGTGGGCGACTACCTGGGCGACAACTACCTGTTCCAGGGGGCACCGCGGACCGCCCGGCTTTCGGCCTCGGTGAGTTTCTGAGACCGTGGGGCCGCGTTGCGGCCCATCGCGCCACAGGCAGATCGCGTCAGGTCAAGCTGCGCGCGCCCCGGTAAGCGGCAGCCTTGTGTCGCGGGGGCTGCGCAGCAACCCTCCTTCCCCGGAAAACAAAAAGCCCCCGGCTTTTCAGCGCGGGGGCTCTTCGTAGAATGTGGCGGTGAAGAAGGGATTTGAACCCTTGATACGATTTCTCGTATACACACTTTCCAGGCGTGCTCCTTCGACCACTCGGACACTTCACCGTTTTCTCTTCAAGCCTTTCAGCCTGTCGAGGCGCGCTAATTTAGTGGAAGGTCTTTCCTTTGGCAAGCATTTTTTTCAATTTTTTCATGCATTTGCATTTGAGCCGCGGCGAACGCTGACCGACCGGTCAGCCTTGCTGCTTTACCTCGCCCCTGGCGCTGGGTAACGTCGTCGCCACGCCAACAAAAGGACTCTGCCATGAGCGAGCTGATTACCTACCACGCCGAAGACGGCATCGCCACCCTGACCCTGAACAACGGCAAGGTCAATGCCATTTCGCCAGACGTCATCGCCGCGTTCAACGCCGCGCTCGACCGCGCCACTGAAGAACGCGCGGTGGTGATCATCACCGGCCAGCCGGGGATTCTGTCCGGCGGCTACGACCTCAAGGTAATGACCAGCGGCCCGCAACAAGCCATCAGCCTGGTCACCGCCGGTTCCACCCTCGCCCGCCGCCTGCTCGCGCACCCGTTCCCGGTGGTGGTCGCCTGCCCGGGCAATGCCGTGGCCAAGGGCGCCTTCCTGCTGCTGTCCGGCGACTATCGCATCGGCGTCGAAGGGCCGTACAAGGTGTGCCTGAACGAAGTGCAGATCGGCATGACCATGCACCATGCCGGTATCGAGCTGGCCCGCGACCGCTTGCGCCGTTCGGCCTTCCACCGCGCGGTGATCAACGCCGAAGTGTTTGACCCGCAAGGCGCGGTAGAGGCCGGCTTCCTCGACAAGGTGGTGCCTGCCGAACAGTTGCATGAGGCCGCACTGGCGGCGGCGCGCGAGCTGAAGAAGCTGAACATGCTGGCGCACAAGAACACCAAGCTGAAGGTACGCAAAGGGTTGCTGGACGCGCTGGACAAGGCGATCGAGCTGGACCAGCAGCATATGGGTTGAGCACTGGCGTTATCGCGGAAGCCCCTCCCCAGAGGCCTCGCCGCAGCTGTGGCAGCGGGGTTGTCCGCGAACCGGCCAGTACTGCTCGCAGCAGAGTTTGCCCAGACCAGTGCACACCCGTACACTGCCCGGCGACTGTCTGGTGTGAGTCGTACCATGCTCTACTCCCTTCGCATGTTTCTGCTGGCGCTGCATTTTCTTGCGGTTGGCGCCGTGGGCCTGGTCATTGGCCTGTGCCGCCCGTTCAACCCCGACAACAGCCGCGTATTCGCCCGCCTCTACAGCCTGCCCGCCACCTGGCTGATGCGGCTCAAGGTCAAGGCCGAAGTCGGCCCGCTGTGGGACCAGCCGCCCGGCTGCGTGATCGTCGCCAACCACCAGTCCAACTTCGACCTGTTCGTGCTGGGCCAGGTGGTGCCCCGGCGCACCGTGGCCATCGGCAAGAAGAGCCTGGGCTGGATCCCGCTGTTCGGCCAGCTGTTCTGGCTGGGCGGCAACGTGCTGGTCGACCGCAAGAACGCCTATCAGGCACGCAAGGCCCTGCAGAAGACCACCCGGGTGCTGCAGGATGACACCTCGATCTGGATTTTCCCGGAAGGTACGCGCAATGCCGGCGAGCAGCTGCTGGCGTTCAAGAAGGGGGCGTTCCACATGGCCATCGAGGCCGGTGTACCGATCGTGCCGGTGTGCGTCAGCCGTTACGCCGGGCGCCTGAGCCTGAACAGCTGGCGCCGGCGCACGGTGATCGTGCGCTCGCTGCCGCCGATCGCCACCGCGGGCATGACCCTGCAGGACCTGCCGGCGCTGATCGAGCAGTGCCGGGTGCAAATGCAACATTGCATCGATCGCATGGAAGCTGAACTGGCCGAGCGCTAGGCCGCCTGCGTGGGCCGCTTCGCGGCTGAAGCCGCGAAGCAGCCAGCTCCGATTCCAGCCCCGGCAGGTTGCTCTTGCGCCAGCTACAGCCCAAGCTGTACGTCGTGTCCAACCGGAATAAGCGAACAACCATGGGTCGAGTCGTGGCATCGGCGGTGTACAGCGCCGGCAGAAAGGTCACCAACATCAGCATCGACGAAGGCAGCGAGTGGGCACGCAAGCCCGGGCACTTCGTGTGGATCGGCCTGGAAGAGCCCAACGCCGAGGAGCTGGCCAACCTGCAGCGGCAGTTCAACCTGCACGAACTGGCCATCGAGGACGCCCTGGAAAAGCACAGCCGGCCCAAGCTGGAAACCTTCGGCGACGCCCTGTTCATCGTCACCTACTCGCCGGTGCGCCACGAAGGCAAGCTGGAGTTCATCGAAACCCACATCTTCGCCGGCAACGGCTACATCATCACCTGCCGCAACGGCCACTCGAAATCCTACGCCCTGGTGCGTCAGCGCTGCGAGGCGCGGCCATTGCTGCTGGAGCACGGCGAGGACTTCGTGCTGTACGCCCTGCTCGACTTCGTCACCGAGAACTACCAGCCGGTCAGCGAGGCCATTCATGGCGAGATCGAGGAGCTGGAGCAGAGCGTGCTCGGTGGCTCGCTGCAGGAGGACGATATCCGCCGCCTGCACAGCCTGCGCCGCGACATCCTGCGCCTGCGCCGCTACGTGGCGCCGATGGTGGAGGTGAGCGAGGAACTGCAGCGCCTGAGCTTCCCGTTCATCGACAAGAACATGCGCCCGTATTTCCGCGATGTGCAGATCCACGTGACACGGCAGATGGAGGACCTGGCCGGCATCCGCGACATCGCCAGCCAGACCATCGAGATCGGCATGCTGCTGGAGTCGTCGCGGCAGAGCATCGTGCAGCGCAAGTTCGCCGCCTGGGCGGCGATCCTGGCGTTCCCTACGGCGATTGCCGGGATTTACGGGATGAACTTCCAGAACATGCCGGAGCTGGGCTGGCACTACGGCTATTTTGCGGTGCTGGGCGTGATCGGCTTGGGCTGCAGCGGGTTGTATGCCAGCTTCAAGAAGTCGGGCTGGCTCTAGGCTCTGTGTGAAAAGCCTTGATACTCGGTGATGCTGCGTTGAAAACAGCCTCGGAATGCTCATTTACAACCCGTAAACTCCGCTTCTTCGGCTGTTTTCGCCTTGCCTGACCTTCGTCTCAAGACTTTTCACACAGACCCTAGAAAGCCGGGGCCGGGTTGCGGCCCCCGGCCGTTACGCCGCGTCGTGCTTGCTGATCGGGTGCTGGATGAAGCGCAGCATCCACTCCCCGACCAGGTCCCCCTGGTGCTCGGTGGCCAGGCTGGCCACCGCCTTGTGGTACACCTCATCCCCCAGGTATTCCTGGCGCGCATCCAGTAGCGCACGGGAATAGTCATGGACGAACTCCGGGTGGCCCTGGAAGCACAGCACCTGGTCACCAATGTGGTAGGCCGCGTTCGGGCAGAAGTCGCTGGAGGCAATCACCGTGGCCCCCTCGGGCAACGCGGTCACCTGGTCCTGATGGCTGATCAGCAAGGTCAGCTCCGACACTTCCGGGTCCATCCACGGCGCATGGGCCGCCAGCGAATAGCGATGAATACCCACGCCCCAGCCCTGCTCGGCGCGTTCGGCCTTGCCGCCCAGGGTCAACGCCAGCAACTGGTGGCCGAAACACACCCCCAACAACTTCTCGCCACGCTCGTACAGCTTCAGCAGGTAGGCCTTGAGGGTCTGGATCCAGGGGTCGGTACCGAAGGAATCGGCCTTGCTGCCGGTCACCAGGTACGCATCGAACACTTCCTCGTCGGCGGGGTAATCGCCATTCATCACGTTGTACACACGAAACTCGGCGGCGATCGGCTGACGCGAGAAGAGCTGCTCGAACATCCTGCCGTAGCCCTGGTACTGCGCGATCAACTCCGGTCGCAGGACATCGGTTTCAAGGATGCAGATGCGTAACGACATAGGGATAGTCCTGAACGACATAGGTGGGAATCTGCTGTAGAGACTGACGCGAAAGGCACGTACAAGCAAGTAGGGCGCACTGACGAACGGTCACATTTCGTCGGCGCGCTGCTGGCACTTGCGCCACTGTCTAGCGAGAGGATGCCAGCCGGATGGCACATGGCCTCATAGCCAGATAAACCGATATCGTCAATTGTTAGAACAAAGGGTTCTCAAACATGGATGACGCACACCCTACTGTTGGTTGTATATCCACTTTCAAGAGGCAGGCAGTACCGGCGTCCACCCACGCCACTGCGATCAGCCCGAAGCTCGACAGGGAAGCCAAGGGGTATTCAGGAATAACAACAAGAAGGCGGTCCGCCATGTTCAGACAATCGAAAATTCGCCAAGCTGGGCTCATTCTCTTCGCCACGACTCTGCTGCTGATCCTGCCGAACCTGACACGCTTGTTCGGCTGATTGCCGCTGTGGCGTCAACAGGCAACGCACAGGTAACCTGCTGGCCTTGATGGTTGGAGATTACCCATGCGCCACTGCCTTGCACTGTTAGCGTTACTCCTGAGCCTGCCGCTGTCGGCGGCGCAACTGCACCTCGAACTGGGCGCCACGTCGCGCCAATGGAGCAGTGCCGAGCTGCTGGCGCACCCGCAGGCTCGGCAGATCAGCATCGACCAGGACGTGTCCTATCAGCGGCCCATGCATTATCGGGCGGTGCCGCTGGCCGTGCTGCTCGAGGGGGTGAACGCCAGCGACCATCTGCAGGCGGTGGCCCTGGACGGTTTTGCTGCCGAAATGCCCGCCGCGCCGCTGCTGCAGCGCGGGCCGGCTCAGGCCTGGCTGGCCGTGGAAGACCCTGGCAAGCCGTGGCCGGCACTGGGCCAGGGCAAACCGAGTGCGGGGCCGTTCTACCTGGTGTGGACTGCACCGCAGGCAAGCGGCATCCGCCCGGAACAGTGGCCGTTCCAGATTGCCACGATTCGCAAGCTCGCCTCTGTCGAAGCGCGCTTTCCGGCGCTGCTGCCCGACCCCAAGCTGCCGGCCGACAGCCTGGTCCGCCAAGGCTTTGCCTTGTTCCAGCAAAACTGCCTGGCCTGCCACCGGCTCAACGGTGCCGGGGATGCGCAGCTGGGCCCGGACCTGAATGTGCCGCACAACCCGACCGAATATTTCCAGCCGGGGTATCTACGGCAACTGATTCGTGACCCGCAGAGCGTGCGGCAGTGGCCGCAGGCGAAGATGCCGGCGTTTACGCAAAGCGTGTTGAGCGAAGCAGAGCTGGACAGCGTGCTGGCTTATCTGGCGCACATGGCCAAGCGCAAGCCTTGAAAGCGGCGTACGCGGCTTCGCGGGCCTGCCCGTGAAGCCGGCAGCACGAGACACTCAGGCGATCACCCGCTCCTGCTTGACCCCCCACCCTTCCACCTCGCCACCATAGGGCGATACCAGCTGCTCGAAAGTCTCTTCGAAGTCGCCTATCCCACCGTAGGTGGCGTACATGACCTTGCTCAGTTCCAAATGCCAGGCGCCGTCGTCCAGTTCCTTGACCTGGGCATTGAGGGACTCGCCGCGAAACTGGCCGGCGGCGCGACGGGCGCCAGCCTCGTCGGGGAACACCGCGTAGAACTCGATGGGGTGGATCTGGGTGAAGTCGAAACCGCCTGCTTTCATCTGGCGCAGGACGTTGCTGCTGATATCGTCGTTCTGGCTGCTCATGAATCGTCCTCCTGAATAATGCGATGGATAGACTTTCCGTGCACTACGCACCTGCCGGCAGCGGCCGGGCAGTTCGAGCTGATGCAAGACGCGAAGAGATGCGGTGCCAACCTGCGGAACAACAGGCACCTTCCACCAGCGTAGTGCCTGCCTCGGCACCACGCAAACGTACAGGTCAGGGCGCTTCGTGGATACTGGTGATGGTCACGCCGCTCTGCTCCTTGAGCCAGCGGGCGGTGGGAGAAATGCTGCGGTCCTGGAAGTCGTTGAGGTCCAGCTCATCCATCACCGGGAACAGCTGCGAGCGTATCGCCCGGGCGGCGTCCTCCTCACTGGGACGATGCTCGGCATGCAGCACCAGCGAGGACGGTTCGCCTTTCTGGTCGGCAAAGATGACTTCCCACTCTTTCATTGAACGAGCCCTCTCAATTCAAGGAACACAGGTGTGTGATGCCTGAATAAATGACCTTGGGCCAAGAAGAATGTTCAGTCGGGGAAGGTTTGAGGCGGGGCGATTGCCAGCCGGCCGGCCCCCACCGGGTAGTGCGCAGGTTGCGCACCGGTGGGCGCCGGCTTGCCGGCGAACAGGGCCGCAAGGCGGCCCTGATTGCAGCCTTACTTCGGGGTACCGTGCACTACACCGGCGGTGTTATCCAGCAGGCTCTTGGTCGCCGTCTGGATATACGCCTCGAGCTTCTTCAGCATTTCCGGCTGATCCGGGCTTTCGATCAGCTCGGCCTTGAACTCGCGCCCCAACTGGTAGCGGTACATGCGCGGGGTCATGTCCTTGGACTCGATCAGGATGCGGTCGCCCTGCACCAGGCCGACGATCTGTTCGCTGCCCGATGGCTTGATCATGCCCATGCCCGGGTCGCCCTCAGGCAGGTTGAGCAGGTCGCGGCCCCAGCACTGGTGGCGGGCCTGGCCACCCAGGCGGCCCATGATGGTCGGCACGATATCGACCTGGGTGCCCACGGTGTGGTTGACCGCGCCAAACTTCTCCTGGATGCCCGGGCCAATCAGCAGCAACGGCACGTTGAAGCGGCCCAGGTCCAGCTCGGTGACCTGCTGCTGGTTGCCAAAGCCATGGTCGCCGACGATGACGAACAGGGTTTCCTTGAAGTACGGCTGCTTGCGCGCCTTCTCGAAGAACTGGCCCAGCGCCCAGTCCGAATAGCGCATGGCGGTGAGGTGCTCGTCCAGGCGGCCTTGGCCGGTGACCTTCTCCACCGGCAGGTCCTTGGGCAGCGCATACGGTGTGTGGTTGGACAGGGTCTGCAACAGTGCGTAGACCGGCTTCTTGCCGTCGTGCTTGGCCAGCTCTTCGGCGCCACGGTCGAACATGTCCTGGTCGGACACGCCCCAGGTCGGGTCGGAGAACACCGGGTTGACGAAGTCGTTACGGCCAATGAAGGTGGTCATGCCCTGGTTGCCGAAGAACCCGGACTGGTTATCCCAGGCGAAGTCGCCGTTGTAGACGTACATGTCGTCGTAGTCGCGGGCGCTGAGCAAGGCCGGCAGGCCAGACAGCTTGTGGCCGCCTTCCGGGGTCTGCATCAGGTATTCGAAGCCTGGCAGGTTGGGGAAGCAGGCCATGGTGGCGAACATGCCCTGGTGGGTATGGGTGCCGTTGGAGAAGAAGCGGTCGAACAGCAGGCCCTCTTTGGCCAGCTTGTCGAAGTACGGGGTGATGTTGTTGGGGCTGCCCAGCGCGCCCACCGAGTGGCCGGCAAAGCTTTCCATCAGGATCACCACCACGTTCTTGATCGGCAGGGTGCGCTCGGCCGGCGGCGTGAAGTCACGGCGGATGGCAGCCTCGTCGGCGTCGACCAGCGTGTCGTTGGCGGTCAGCAGTTGCTCACGCACGCTTTGCGTGGCCACGTCCTGCGGCAGTACCGGCTTCCAGATGTTGGCGCGGTCCTCGCCGAAGCGGCTCTTGGCGGCATCGATCAGGGTCAGGGTGCCGTTCAGGCCCAGCTGGTTGACGAAGTTGGAATCGGTGGTGAAGGCATCACCCCAGCGCATCGGCGGGCCCTGGCGCAGGGTGCCACGCGCGGCGACCACGGCCAGCAGCAGGATCACCATGAACACGGCCAGGCGGTTGTACCACGGCGCCACGCGGCGCTGCAGGGTGACTTCGCCGTTGCCCGCGCCGTGGGTGATGCGGTCGATGCCCTTGAACAGCAGGCTCAGCAGCCAGGTACCGAACAGCCAGGCCAGCAGGTAGCGCACCACCGGGAAGCCGTACCAGAGCATGCTCAGCACGGTCTTCGGGTCTTCCTTGATGTACTGGAAGACCAGGCCGTTGAGGCGCTGGTGGAACTCGCGGTAGAAGTCCATTTCCATCAGGCCGAGGAACATCACCACGCTGGCGCTGATGGTCAGCCACAAGCGGAACACCCCGCGCCGGGCCATGGCCCAGGGGCTGAGGATGGCCAGCAGCAGCGGAATGCTCAGGTACACCACCACCCGCAAGTCGAAGCGCAGGCCGTTGAGGAAGCCTTCGGCGACAGTCGCATATGGGGTTTCGCCGATCATGTCGCTGTTGTAGACCAGCAGCGCCAGGCGCACGAGGCTGAGCATCAGCATGATCACCAGGCCGCTGAGCAGTGTGTAGGCCAGGTGGGATTTCAGGGTCGGCGGGAACGGCGCTCGCGCGCCCCGTTGCTTCAAGGCGTCAGGGTTGGCCATGAATGGGAAGGTCCTAGGATTGCGGTTTGCGGAGATGGCGCAGGTGTGAACCAACGCAGCATGGTGCGGGTGCGAATTCTGTTTAACCCAATGTGAAAATTTTGTCACGGGGGTGTTGCCGGTTTTGTCCGTTGCGGCGCTCAGATACGCACATTTCCCCGCGGCCCGGCTATCGCCCAGATCACCAGCCCCACTACCGGCAACAAGGCGATCAGCAGGATCCACAGCACCTTGATACCCACCTCGCTGGCACTTCTGACTACATTGAGAATGGCCCAGATATCCAGCGCCAGGATGATCAGCCCGACCAGGCTGTTGAACATCGACCCCATGGCAAAACTCCTGTCAAAGGCTTTGCTGCACAGCATAGCCAGCTATCACGTCGATAGAAGGGAATCCTTGGCCGTTTGCGCAGGTCACTGCATAAACTGGCCCATCCACTGATTTCGAGGTTGCCATGCCACCCGCACACACCCACAGCATCGCCCCGCCGTCAGGCATCAGTGCCTGGCGCCAGCAGATCAACAACAGCCCGTGGATCGGCGCCGGCCTGGCGCTGAGCCTGCTGGCAGTGCTGGTACTGCTGGGGGCAAGCCTGTGGAACGCGATCCACGGCGACCATGCTCAGCACCTGCACCTGGCGGCGCTGGGCGGGCTGTCCGGCTTCGGCGCGACCGCCCTGGGTGCGGTGCTGGCGGTGGTCCTGCGTGACGTCAGCACGCGCAGCCAGGACGTGATGCTGGGCTTTGCCGCTGGCATGATGCTGGCAGCCAGCTCGTTCTCACTGATTCTGCCGGGCCTGGACGCTGCCCGGGAAATCACCGGCAATGGCCCTGCTGCGGCCCTTACCGTAGTGCTGGGCATGGGCCTTGGCGTGCTGCTGATGCTCGGCCTGGACCGCTTTACCCCGCACGAGCACGAAAGGGTCGGCGTGGCCGGGCCGGAAACCGAGCGGTTCAGCCGGGTGTGGCTGTTCGTGCTGGCGATCACCCTGCATAACCTGCCCGAAGGGATGGCGATTGGCGTGAGCTTCACCAACGGTGACATGAACATCGGCCTGCCGCTGACCACCGCCATCGCCATCCAGGACATCCCCGAAGGCCTGGCCGTGGCGCTGGCCTTGCGGGCCACCGGGTTGTCGAACCTGAAAGCGGCCCTGGTGGCGATCGGGTCGGGGCTGATGGAGCCACTGGGCGCAGTGATCGGCCTGGGCATCTCGACCGGCTTTGCCCTGGCCTACCCGGTCAGCATGGGCCTGGCGGCGGGAGCGATGATCTTCGTGGTGAGCCATGAGGTGATTCCCGAAACCCACCGCAACGGGCACCAGACCACGGCGACCCTGGGGCTGATGGGTGGGTTTGCGGTGATGATGTTTCTGGATACGGCGCTGGGCTGAAGTCATCAGCTGCCTGGGCCGGCCTCTTCGCGGATAAATCCGCTCCTACAAGGATATCAACGGGCCTGTAGGAGCGGATTCATCCGCGAAGGGGCAAAAGGTGCCGTCAGACATGTACCGCTACCTTCAACGCTTCCAGGGCAGGCTCGACCTTGATGCCCACTTCCGCCCCCAGCTCCAGCACCCGTGCCAGGTCGTTCTGCCCCACCATCACCATCTGCAACTCGTCATCCAGCAACTGGCTGAAATTGAGCAGTACATAACCCCCTGCTTCTTTGTTCAGCGCGCCCATTTGCACCTGGATACGGTTGAGCGCGGTCAGCGGCTCGGTGCGGGCCAGCTGCTTGGGCTTGAGGGTGAACGGTACGCTCTGGTCGAACGAAGCACTGATCTGCTCGAACAGCTCCTGGTAACTGTCGGCCTGGAACACCACGGTGTCCGGCAGGCTGCCCAGCACCACCCATTCGCCCAGCGGGATAGGGAAGCTGTCGTCGTAGTTGATGTCGGGGTTGGCGGCGAGGAAGGCGGCCGGGTCGGCGTAGGCCTGTGCGGCTTCGTCGGCGATGCGCTCGATGTCCTCCTCGCGCATGCAGCCAGCGCCAATGAGGCTGATGAATTCGAGCAACTGAGTTTTCATGAAAGGGGCCTGCGACGGGTGAAAAGTCGCCAAGGATAGCCGCAAACGCCCCCTTGCGGTTAGCCGGCCAGCGCTTGCAGCCGTGCTGCGGTATCCACTGCGCCCATGGTTTGCGCCGCCATCAGCGCGGTGGCGCCGCGGGCATCCTGGCGCGCCGGGTCGGCGCCCTGGGCCAGCAGGTAATCGAGGATTTCGCCGCGGTTGAACATGGCTGCCAGCATCAAGGCGGTGCGGCCATCCTGCGCGGCGGCATCCACCGGCACGCCATGCTCGAGCAGCAGGCGGATCATGGCCAGGTCGCCCTTGAACGCGGCGCCGGCGATGGGCAACTGGCCGTTGTCATTGGCAATCAGCGGGTCGGCGCCGTGTGCCAACAGCACCCGCACGGCGTCGTGATGACCGTGGTAGCTGGCCAGCATCAGCAAGGTGTCGCCCTTGTGATTGCGCAGGTTGGCCGGCAGGCCGCTGGCCAGCAGGCGCCCGAGCATCTCGGCATCGCCCTGGCGGGCACGGTCGAAGACCTGCTCGGCGAATGCGGCCGCCTCGTCTTCGCTCATGGTGGTGGGTGCGGCTTGGGTGGACATCGGGAACCTCCTGGCATCAAACATTGCCCAAGTGTTTGTCAGGCCCCGGTTGCCGGTCAAAGGTTCAGTTTCTATCGAGCCGATAGGCAACAGGCTGACCGTGCAAAATGCACTGTGCAAAATGCACGACCTTGCAGATTGCACGGCCCACCATTTCAAAAACTACACTAACCCTCTGATTTTAAACGGTTTTTGCAAAACAAAACTCTTGGCACGTTCACTGCAATCTACCTGTTCACGATTGCTACCAAACCTGCCAGGAGTTGATATGGACCTCATCCAGGAAAAGTTCGTCTCGGTATTTCCAGCCTACCAGGTCACTACCCAGCCCCGCCCGGACGGCGGCATCCTGCTGACCCTGCGCGCGGCCGACGGCAAGGTGACCCGTCGGGTGCTGACCTACGGCCAACTGCATAGCGCCGAACAGCTGTCGTGGGCGATCAGTGCCATTCGCCGTGACCTGGCCGAGCAGGCCAGCGAGTTGCCGGTGATTTCCATGCTGCAGAGCCAGCAGCGCTTTGCCTTGCCAACTTACCGCTGAGTCTTGGATGGGCGTTACCGGCCGCTTCGCGGGAAAGCCGCGAGCGGGCCGGTAATACCCTCACAACTCGTCGATACCAAGAAATGCCCTGGCGCTTTCATCCCCGGTAAACCGCGGCTGCGCGCCTTGCTCGCTAGCATACAGGCGCAACGCCAGGCAAAACGGCGTATCACCCAGTTCCACCCAGCGCCGAGTACCGGCCGGCACCACCAGCTGGTCGCCCTTCTCGCACAGCAGCGAATACACCCAGTCGCCCGCACGCAGGCCGACCTGGGCACGCCCGCTGATCATGGCAAAAACCTCGTCGGCGTCATGCACGTGTTCATCACGTATGTCTACCTGCGCCGGGTCGGCGCCGTCACGGTTGAGCACCACGAAGGCTTTGCTGCCGTGCGCTGTCATCAACCGGTCCAGGTGCTCCCGGCAGGCGCCCAGCACCTCTTCGTGGGCCGTGCCCGGGCGCACCCGCAGGCCAGTTTCGGCATGGGCAAATCGCACGCCCTGTTCGGCCAGGGTGGCGGCGATGTCATCGTGATGGGTCAGCACCTTGTTCGGCAGTTCCGGGCTGGAAGTGTGGAAAACGCTGAGAATGCTCATCAGGGGCGGGTCCTGGTCGGTGGCGAACAAAGGGCAATGATAACGGCTGCGGCCAAGGCTGCGGCACTGGCCATACCAAAGGTGAAGGTGGGCCCCAGCAGGTTCCAGCTATAGCCCGAATACAACGCCCCCAGCGCCCCGCCAGTGCCGGACAGCGCCGCATACAGTGCCTGGCCCTGGCCCTGCTGGCGGGCGCCGAAGCTGGCCTGGACGAAGGCGATGCTGGCGGCGTGGAAGCAACCGAAGGTGGCCGCATGCAGCAACTGGGCGAATACCAGCACTGCCGGCTCGCTGGCCAGATTACCCAGCAACAGCCAGCGCAGCGCCGCCAGCACGAAGCTGGCCAACAGCACCCGCTGCACGGAAAAGCGCGCGAATACCCGGCTCATGAACATGAACACCAGCACTTCGGCCACCACGCCAAGGGCCCACAACAAGCCGATGGCACCGCGGCTGTAGCCCAGGTGTTCGAGGTGCAGGGTGAGGAAGGTGTAGTAGGGCCCGTGGCTGAGTTGCATCAACGCCACGCAGGCATAGAACGCGATTACCCCGGGGGCACGCAACTGCTGCAGGAAGCCGCCGGCGCTGCGGCGCTCGCCCTGCTCCAGCGGCTGGGCATTGGGCACCCACAGGCTGGCGGCGACGATCCCGGCCATGATCGTGACCAGGGCCACCGGGTAGATATCCAGGCTCAGCCACTCGAACAGCCGGCCCAGGCCGACCACGGTGAGGATGAAGCCGATCGAGCCCCACAGGCGTACCTGGCTGTAGCGGGCGGTTTGCCCGTGCAGGTGGGCCAGGGTGATGACTTCGAACTGTGGTAGCACCGCATGCCAGAAGAACGCATGCAGGGCCATGACCAGCGCCAGCCAGGCATAGCTCTTGCCGAAGAAGATCAGGGCGAACGTGGCCAGGGTCGACAGCGCGCCCAGGCGCACGATCAGCAGGCGCTGGCCGGTGCGATCGCCCAGCCAGCCCCACAGGTTGGGGGCGACGCAACGCATCAGCATGGGGATGGCCACCAGCTCGCCGATGCGCGCCGCAGAGAAGCCCAGGTGGTCGAAGTACAGCGCCAGGAACGGCGCGGTGGAACCGAGCAGGGCGAAGTAGAACAGGTAGAAGCTGGACAGGCGCCAGTAGGGGATTGGTTGCTGCATGGGATGCCCTTGTGGGGGCCTGTGCCGGCCTCTTCGCGGGCGCGCCCGCTCCCACAGGGAACCCACAGACTCTGAAAGCGGTGATGAACCTGTGGGAGCGGGCATGCCCGCGAAGAGGCCGGTACTGGCGAATCAGAGCTGGCCGAGCACCGGGGTATTCACCTTCACATCGACATTCTGCGCGCGGTGGCGCAGCAGGTGGTCCATCAGCGCAATGGCCATCATCGCCTCGGCGATCGGCGTGGCACGGATGCCCACGCACGGGTCGTGGCGGCCTTTGGTGATGACGTCCACCGGGTTGCCGTCGATGTCGATGGAGCGGCCCGGGGTGGTAATGCTGGAGGTTGGTTTCAGCGCCAGATGGGCAACGATCGGCTGCCCCGAAGAGATGCCGCCGAGGATGCCGCCCGCGTTGTTGCTGAGGAAGCCTTGCGGGGTCAGCTCATCACGGTGCTCGGTACCGCGCTGGGCCACGCTGGCGAAGCCGGCGCCGATTTCCACGCCCTTGACCGCGTTGATGCTCATCAGCGCGTGGGCCAGCTCGGCATCCAGGCGGTCGAAGATCGGCTCGCCCAGGCCCGGCATCACCCCTTCGGCGACCACGGTGATCTTGGCGCCTACCGAGTCCTGGTCACGACGCAGTTGGTCCATGTAGGCCTCCAGCTCCGGCACCTTGCTCGGGTCGGGGCTGAAGAAGGCGTTCTGTTCCACCGACTCCCAGCTCTTGAACGGAATCTCGATCGGCCCCAGCTGGCTCATGTAGCCACGCACGGTGATGCCCTGGGTGGCCAGGTACTTCTTGGCGATGGCGCCGGCGGCCACGCGCATGGCGGTTTCGCGGGCCGAGCTGCGGCCACCGCCGCGATAGTCGCGGATGCCGTACTTGTGGTGATAGGTGTAGTCGGCGTGGGCCGGGCGGAACAGGTCCTTGATCGCCGAGTAGTCCTTGGACTTCTGGTCGGTGTTGCGGATCAGCAGGCCGATCGAGCAGCCGGTGGTGCGGCCTTCGAACACGCCGGAGAGGATCTCCACCTCGTCGGCTTCCTGGCGCTGGGTCGTGTGCCGGCTGGTGCCGGGCTTGCGCCGGTCGAGGTCGTGCTGCAGGTCGGCCAGGGAAATTTCCAGGCCCGGTGGGCATCCATCGACAATGGCGACCAACGCCGGGCCATGGCTCTCGCCAGCGGTGGTGACAGTGAACAGCTTGCCGTAGGTATTGCCGGACATGGACGCTCCGCGAGATCTGCCTGAAGTGAACGAAAGCGGCAGTATACAGATGGAATGCCCGCCTGTGCTGGGCATCGTGAACCCGTGGCAGCGGGTTTACCGGCGAAGAGGCCGAGCCTGCCCTGCCCAGGCCGAGAACCTTCCCGTGGACATAGGGTCAAACTGACATCTCCCCACTGTAGTACCGCATGATGTCGCGCCTCGTCGCTTTGTTGTTCCTGCTGTGCACCAGCCTGGCCCAGGCCGCCCCCACCGTGCTGCAACGCCCGATCGACCTCGATACCGGCCAGGGTGTGCTGCACGGCAGCCTGCTGCTGCCACTGCAGGCCACCCCGCCGCCAGTGGTGCTGATCATCGCCGGCTCCGGCCCCACCGACCGCGACGGCAACAACCCGGCCTCGGGCCGGGTCGACAACCTCAAGCGCCTGGCCCTGCTGCTGGCCAACGAACACATCGCCAGCGTGCGCTACGACAAGCGCGGGGTGGCCGCCAGCCAGCCGGCCACCCCCGACGAGCGTGACCTCAGCGTGGAGCGCTACGTGGCCGACGTGGTCGCCTGGAGCCACAAGCTGAAGGCCGACCCACGCTTTGGCCCGCTGATCCTGGTCGGCCACAGCGAAGGAGCGCTGATCGCCAGCCTGGCCGCCGAACAGGCCGGTGCCAGCGCGGTGATTACCTTGGCCGGCAGTGGCCGGCCGCTGGCCGAAGTGCTGCGCGAACAGCTGGCCCAGCGCCTGCCGCCAGCGCAACTGGCCGGTAGCAGTGCCCTGCTCGACCGCCTGCAGGCCGGGCAAACCAGCCTGGAAGTGCCGGCACCGCTGCGCCAGGTGTTCCGCCCCAGCGTGCAGCCCTACCTGATTTCACTGTTCCGGCAGAACCCGGCTGCGGCGTTTGCCCGCCTGCCCATGCCGGCACTGATCGTGCAGGGGCGCAACGACGTGCAGGTGGACGTGGACGACGCCGAGCGCCTGAAGGCGGCCAAGCCGGATGCCCAGCTGGTGCTGATCGACGGCATGAACCATATGTTGCGCATCAGCCCCAAGGGCATGAGCCAGCAGCGCGACAGCTACCTCAACCCCGAGCTGCCGCTGGCGCGCGAGCTGGGTGAGCGGATCGTGACGTTCATCCAGCATTTGCCTTCGGCGTGAGGTAACCGGGCTCAGGTCTCGGGCCTGCCTGCCGATACAGCAGGCATAGCCGAGGACTAGCCCTGATGACCACCACCCCCGCCGCCGCCGAACCGGCCGAAGAATCCCAGGAAAGCCCGGCCCTGCCCTGGGCCGAGCTGACCGTCGAACACTTCCAGCTGCTGCGCCTGGCTGCCCTGCCCACCGACCGCAGCACCGGTGCACGGCCGCTGCGCTTCGTGCAGTTCGGCTATGCCGAGCGCCACGACAAGGCCCACAGCCTGCTGCGCATGGAAATAAAACTGCCAGGCCAGAAGGTGCACAAGGAACAGAACCGCCTGGACATCCGCGTCGACCATGGCGAACGCCTGGTACGTATTGGTGCCGAAACCGGCCTGCAACTGGAACCCTTGAACCGTGGCCTGGGCCGCTTCCTGCTGGCCCAGGCCGTGCAGTGGCTGCAGCGCAAGTGGTCGCATTACCGGGTCGAGGGCATGGCGCTGCCGAGCAAGGATGCGCTGAACGAAGACTCGCGCCTGCGCCGCGACCACTGCCTGCGCGGGGTCGGCATCGAGGTGGAGTACGAGGACGGCCAGCACCTGAAAGGCCGTACCGTGGAAACCACGGTGAGCCAGCTCAAGGGGGCCTGGAACAGCGAGCACGTGCAGCGGGTGGAGATCCTCGATGCGGCCAGCCTGCTGCAGCAGGCGGACCAGCAGTTGCAGGAAAAGGAAGCGCAACTGCGTGAGCGCGACGAACGCGTTGCCAAGTACCAGCGCGAAGACAGCGGCTTGCGCTTTACCATCACCTGCCTGGTGGCCTTTGCGGTGTTCCAGGCGGGGTTGCTGATCTGGATTGCCACGCGCTGACAGCGCCCCGCCTGGCCTTTGGTGCTCGGTGGGAATTGGGCCGCTTTGCGGCCCATCGCGACACAAGGCCGCCTACAGGAGACCGCGTAGCACCGGGATGACGGTATCCCTGTAGGAGCGGCCTTGTGTCGCGATGGGCTGCAACGCAGCCCCAATGAATCAGACCCGGGCCTTGAACAGTTGCTGATGCTGGCGGCACTGCTCGGCAGTCAGCATGAACACCCCATGCCCGCCGCGCTCGAATTCCAGCCAGGCGAAGTCCACCTCAGGGTACAACGCCTCGACATGCACCTGGCTGTTGCCCACTTCGACAATCAGCAAACCCTTGTCGGTCAGGTGGTCGGCCGCTTCGGCCAGCATGCGCCGCACCAGGTCCAGGCCGTCGTTGCCACAGGCCAGGCCCAGCTCAGGCTCATGGTGGTACTCGGCCGGCATGTCGTCGAAATCCTCGGCATCGACATACGGCGGGTTGGACAGGATCAGGTCGAAACGCTGCCCTGGCAAACCGGCAAAACCGTCGCCCTGCACCGTATAAACGCGCCCGTCCAGGCCGTGCCGCTCGATGTTCTGGTTGGCCACTTCAAGCGCATCGAACGACAGGTCGGCCAGCACCACCTCGGCGTCGGGGAACACATCGGCGGCAACGATACCGATGCAGCCCGACCCGGTGCACAGGTCGAGAATGCGCGCCGGCTCGCTGGCCAGCCACGGTTCGAAGCGTTTCTCGATCAGCTCGCCAATCGGCGAACGCGGCACCAGTACACGCGGGTCGACGATGAACGACATGCCGCAGAACCAGGCCTCGCCCAGCAGGTAGGCAGCCGGCACGCGCTCTTCGATACGGCGCTTCAGCAGGTGCTGCAGGCGCACCCGCTCATCGTCCTCGAGGCGGCAGTCCAGGTAGCTGTCGGCCACCTCCCACGGCAGATGCACTGCGCCCAGCACCAGCAGGCGGGCCTCGTCCCAGGCGTTGTCGGCACCGTGGCCGAAGAACAGGTCGTGCTCGTGGAAGCGGCTGACCGCCCAGCGGATGTAGTCGCGCAGCGTGCGCAGACGGGATGTGATCACGGGGTACTCCTAATTCAGACCGGACAAAAGTCTAACAGCCCCGACCGCACATTTGTTCCCTCGGATCGCCTGCCGGCCGGCCACAGGCCAGTAATCATGCCGCTTGCATTGTCAACCATTCCCATTGGCGCCAAGGCAGGGGAGAATAGGTATACAAAAGCCCTACCCAAGGAGCCCTTGATGTCCGTTCCAACCACGATGTTCCGCCTCACTGGCCGCGATTACCCGCCGGCCAAGCTGAGCCACGCCAGCCTGATCATCATCGATGCGCAAAAGGAGTACCTCAGCGGGCCCCTGGCGCTGTCGGGCATGGACGAGGCCGTGGCCAACATCGCCAGGTTGCTCGACGCCGCGCGCAAGAGCGGCCGTCCGATCATCCATGTTCGCCACCTGGGCACCGTCGGTGGCCGCTTCGACCCACAGGGGCCGGCCGGCCAGTTCATTCCGGGGCTGGAGCCGCTGGAAGGCGAAATCGTCATCGAAAAGCGCATGCCCAACGCGTTCAAGAACACCAAGCTGCACGAGACCCTCCAGGAACTGGGCCACCTGGACCTGATCGTGTGCGGTTTCATGAGCCATTCCAGTGTCAGCACCACCGTGCGCCGGGCCAAGGACTATGGTTACCGCTGCACCCTGGTGGAAGACGCTTCGGCGACCCGCGACCTGGCATTCAAGGATGGGGTGATCCCGGCCGCGCAAATTCACCAGTGCGAAATGGCCGTGATGGCCGACAACTTCGCTTGCGTGGCCCCTACCGCCAGCCTGATCTGAACGCGATAAAGGGCCCCAGGTCGAATTCCGGATATCCACAGAGGAGAGCGGAATGAAGCTCAAAGGCAGTTTCGACGCCAAGCGCCTGCGCCCGCGCGAACCGCGCAACTGGGGGGCGCGGCTGGCGGCCGGCCTGGCGGCCCTGTTGGCGACGCTGGGCGTGCTGCTGGCAATGGCCGGTGTCGCCGGCCTGCTGGGCAACTACCCTGCCCTGGCGGAACTCAATGCCAACAAGCCGTTGTCCGGCATGTTGAGCGTGGCGGGCTTGCTGTTGCTGTGGCTGGGCGTGCGCTTCTGGCGCCGCAGCCGCATTCGCCTGCGGCGTGGGCGCGAGCTGAACCTGGCGCCGCACCTGATGAAGAAGCACGATTGACCGCCACGCTACGTAGGCGGTCTTTGTCGGAGCGGCCTTACGTCGCGAAAGGGCCGCAACGCGGCCCCGCAGATGCAAGCGGCGAAGCTGGATTCCCGAGGGGCGCTTCGCCCCCTTTCGCGGCACAAGGCCGCTCCGACAAAAGGCCAGGCAGGCCCGACATGGCTGCATACCGCTCTGCAGTCGCGTAAACTACGCCGCCCATGTGGAGGCATCATGCAAGACGACGATTTTTCCCTGTTCAAGGCCGAAGTGCGCGGCGTGAAGCCGATCCGGCACGACCGCGCCGACGTCGGCAAACCCAAGGCCGACCGCCAGCAGCTGGCCGGCCTGCGCCAGGCGGCGACGGTGCGCAGTGACAAGGCCCTGGTGATCGACGGCATGTCCGACCAGTTCGTCATCGACGTTGGCGCCGAAGACGAATTGCTGTGGCGTCGCGACGGCGTGCAGGAAGGCCAGTTGCGCAAGCTCAAGCTGGGGCAGATCCCGTTCGAAGGCAGCCTGGACCTGCACGGCATGACCGTGGAAAAGGCCCGCGAAACCCTCTGGGACTTCATCGCCGAAGCCACCAGGCTGGAAGTGCGCTGCGTACGCGTTACCCACGGCAAGGCCGCACGCCTGGACGGCAAGCGCCCGATGATCAAGAGCCACGTCAACACCTGGTTGCGCCAGCACCCGCAGGTACTCGGTTTTGCCTCGTGCAGCGCCCGCCACGGCGGCACCGGCGCGGTGTATGTGATGCTCAAGCGAACCATGCTCGAAGGCCGCGACGAATAACGCCGCGCTTGCAGCGCCGCCCTCGCCGCCGTACCCTTCGTTTTTGCGATTTTTTCCCACAGGTAGATCCATGTCCCTGGAACAGAACTACACCGAGATCCTCAGCCAGCTGGGCGAGGACGTCTCCCGTGAGGGCCTGCTCGACACGCCCAAGCGGGCTGCAAAGGCGATGAAATACCTTTGCCGCGGTTATGAGCAAACACTGGAAGAAGTCACCAACAACGCGCTGTTCAGCTCCGACAACAGCGAAATGGTGCTGGTCCGGGACATCGAGCTGTATTCGATGTGCGAACACCACATGCTGCCGTTCATCGGCAAGGCCCACGTGGCTTACCTGCCCAAGGGCAAGGTCCTCGGCCTGTCGAAGGTGGCACGCATCGTCGACATGTACGCCCGCCGCTTGCAGATCCAGGAAAACCTCAGCCGCCAGATCGCCGAGGCCGTGCAGCAGGTCACCGGTGCGGCAGGTGTCGCCGTGGTCATCGAGGCCAAGCACATGTGCATGATGATGCGCGGTGTCGAGAAACAGAACTCGACCATGATCACCTCGGTGATGCTGGGTGAATTCCGCGAAAACGCCGCCACCCGCAGCGAGTTCCTCAGCCTGATCAAGTGATTGGCTGTCGCCCCCAAGCCGACCCTGCGGGTCGGCTTTTTCATGTTCAGGAGTTGCCCATGATCGTCAAAGCCCTGCGGGTTGGCCTCGGCCAGCTCATCGTGTTCGTCGACTGGCTCAGCCGCCCGGCCAAGCGCAAGCGCGACGCCGCCGCCCAGGCCCGCGTCGAACAAGCGGCCAAGGGCCTGGCGCTGTACCAGTTCCATGCCTGCCCGTTCTGCGTCAAGACCCGCCGCACCCTGCACCGCTTGAACGTGCCGGTGGCGCTGCGCGATGCCAAGAACGACCCGGTACACCGCCAGGCCCTGGCAGAAGGCGGCGGCCGAGTGAAAGTGCCGTGCCTGCGCATTGAAGAAGCCGGCAAGGTGACCTGGATGTATGAGTCCAAGGCCATCATTGCCTACCTGGACGAGCGGTTCGCTGCCCTGTAGGAGCGGCCTTGTGTCGCGAAAGGGCCGCAAAGCGGCCCCGATAATCTACGCGGCGAAGCTGCAAGCACGCGGCGCTTCGCCCTCCTTTCGCGACACAAACCGCAGTTCTCCGGCAGGCACAACCTTGGCGCGGTTCAACCCACCATCGGCACATGCCGCGGGTGGCTGCTGACCCGCTCCAGCCAGGCCCTCACTGCCGGGTAATCGGCCAGGTCGAAGCCACCCTGATGCGCCACGTGGGTATAGGCATATAACGCCACATCGGCAATCGAGTACTGGTCACCGACCAGGTAGGGCGTCATCTGCAACTGCCGCTCCATCACCCTCAGCGCCTTGTAGCCGCCCTTGTGCAGCTTGCGGTATTCCTCCACGCGCTCATCCGGCAAACCGAGGTAGAACTGGATGAAACGCGCCACGGCAATGTACGGCTCATGGCTGTACTGCTCGAAGAACTGCCACTGCAGCACCTGGGTACGCAGGCGCGGCTCGACCGGCAGGAACTCGCTGCCGTCGGCGAGGAAGTTGAGAATGGCATTGGACTCCCACAGGTAGCTGCCGTCTTCCAGCTGCAGTACCGGCACCTTGCCGTTGGGGTTCATGGCCAGAAACTCAGGTGTTTCCGTCTCGCCCTTGAGAATGTCCACCGGGCGCCACTCATACGGCCGGCCCAGCAGGCTCAACATCAGCTTGATCTTGTAGCAATTGCCCGACTGGTAGTCGCCATAGACCTTGTACATCGCCCCTTCACTCCCAAGCAGTTGTGCGTTTGCGCCCAATAGTTGGCGACTGTACGGCTAAAAGCAATGGCCGCTGTATGGCAAGGATCATTCTTGCGCGCTGTAGTCTGAAAAAACTGCTTACACCTTTACAAGGATTTTGTTCATGACCGATGCCACTTCCGCTCGCCTGCGGCCACTGGCGGACAGCTCCCCGTCGGCGGTTGTCGCCGGCTTCATCGCCATGCTCACCGGCTATACCAGTTCGCTGGTGCTGATGTTCCAGGCCGGCCAGGCGGCCGGGCTGACCAGCGCGCAGATTTCCTCGTGGATCTGGGCGTTGTCGATCGGCATGGCGGTATGCAGCATCGGCCTGTCGCTGCGCTACCGCACGCCAATCACCGTGGCCTGGTCCACCCCGGGTGCCGCCCTGTTGATCACCAGCCTGGGCGGGGTGAGTTATGGCGAAGCGATCGGCGCCTACATCACCTGCGCTGTCCTGGTGCTGATCTGTGGCCTGACCGGCAGCTTCGAGCGCCTGGTCAAACGCATCCCGGCTTCGCTGGCGTCGGCGCTGCTGGCGGGCATCCTGTTCAAGATCGGCAGCGAAATCTTCGTCGCCGCCCAACACCGCACCTTGCTGGTGCTGGGCATGTTCTTCAGCTACCTGCTGGTCAAGCGCCTGTCGCCGCGCTACTGCGTGCTGGCCGCGCTGCTGGTGGGCACGACATTGTCCGGCGCCCTGGGCCTGCTGGACTTCAGCGGCTTCCGCCTGGAGGCTGCCACGCCGGTGTGGACCACGCCGAGCTTCTCCCTGGCAGCGACCATCAGCATCGGCATTCCGCTGTTCGTGGTGGCCATGACTTCGCAGAACATGCCCGGCGTGGCCGTACTGCGCGCCGATGGCTACCAGGTGCCGGCCTCGCCGCTGATCTCGGCCACCGGCTTTGCCTCGCTGTTGCTGGCGCCATTCGGCTCGCACGGGGTCAACCTGGCGGCGATCAGCGCGGCGATCTGCACCGGGCCACATGCCCATGAAGACCCGGCCAAACGCTACACCGCGGCGGTGTGGTGCGGGATTTTCTATGGCATTGCCGGGGTGTTTGGCGCGACCTTGGCGGCACTGTTTGCGGCGCTGCCAAAAGAGCTGGTGCTGTCGATTGCGGCGCTGGCACTGTTCGGCTCGATCATGAACGGGTTGACCGTGGCCATGAGCGAGGCGCGTGAGCGGGAGGCGGCGTTGATCACCTTCATGGTCACGGCTTCGGGGTTGACCTTGTTCTCCATCGGCTCGGCGTTCTGGGGGATTGTGGCGGGGGTACTGACCTTGATGATCCTCAACCCGCGCAGGGCCTGAAGGTATTTGTTGCCTGTACCGGCCTCTTCGCGGGCATGCCCGCTCCCACAGGGATACCACTGAATCTGAGGGCAGTGTGGGAGCGGGCGTGCCCGCGAAGAGGCCGGTACAGGCAGCACAAGCCCCAGGCCCAGATCACAACCTGAAATGCCCCACCATCCCCTTCAGGTCGGTGCCCAACTGTGCCAGCTCGACACTCGACCGGGCATTGTCCTGCATTGCCAGGGCCGCCTGGTCGGCACTGCTGCGGATCTGCGTGACGCTGCGGCTGATCTCCTCGGCCACCGAGCTCTGCTGCTCGGCCGCCGCGGCAATCTGCTGGTTCATCTGCTGGATCAATGACACCGCCGCCGCAATGCTGCCCAACGCGCTTTCGGTCTGCAGCGCATCGGCCACCGCCAAACGCACCAACTCGGTACTACCCCGGATCTGCGCCACCGACTGCTGGGCATTGCCGCGCAGGCTGGCGACCAGGGTCTCGATCTGCTCGGTAGACTGCCGGGTACGCCGCGCCAGCGCACGCACCTCATCAGCCACCACGGCAAAACCACGCCCCTGCTCACCTGCACGGGCCGCTTCGATAGCCGCATTGAGCGCCAGCAGGTTGGTCTGCTCGGCCACGCTCTTGATCACTTCCAGCACGTCGCCAATGGTGTGAATCTCGGCACTGAGGCTGTCGATACCGGCGCTGGCCGTTTCCGCCGCCGCCGCCAGCTGCTCGATGCGCTGCATGCTCTGGCGCACCACCTGCTGCCCGGAATCGACCTTTTCGTCCGCCGCCTGAGCCGCCTGGGCCGCCTCCTCGGCGTTGCGCGCGACATCGTGGACGGTGGCGGTCATCTGCTGCATGGCGGTCGCCACCTGTTCGGTTTCGTCCTTCTGGCTACCCACCTCGCGGTTGGTCTGCTCGGTTACCGCCGACAGCGCCTGGGCATTACCGGCCAGTTGCTCGATACCCTGCTGCAAACCGCTGACGATGCCGGACAGGCCCTCGGCCATCTGCTGCATGGCCTGCATCAGCTGCCCTACTTCATCACGGCGTGGCGCCTGGGCGTCGAAGCCCAGCTCACCGGCGGCAATGCGCTGGGCGCGGGCAATCACATGCCTGAGCGGGCCGACCACGGCGCGGGTGATCAGCCAGGCAGCCAGCACACCGACCAGCAGCGCCAGCGCCGTCGCCACGCCAATCGCCACGGCGTTGCGCTGCAGTTCACCCTGCAGCGCCTGCTCCTGCCCCAGGTAGGCCTGGTCGACGCGCCCGGTCACCTGCTCGGCACTGGCCTGCAACTGCGCCTTCAGGCCCTGCTCGCGGGCCAGCTGGTCAGTGTATTCGTTGAGTTTCTCCGAGAAGCTACCGATGTGCCCTGCCACTTCGCCCAGCACGCTCTGGTAGCCAGCATCGCTGACCGCGCCCTGTAGCTGGCCGACCAGGCTGGCGGCCTCGACGGTCTGGGCAATGCGCTCCTGGCTGACGCCTTCTTCGCCCTTGCGGCTTTTTTCCAGGCGTACCCGCGCTTCGTCCATGGCCTGCAGCATCAGCCGCGAGACCTGCGCCACTTGCGCGGCCTGCTCCAGGAACTCGCCGCCCTGCTGCCCCTGCGACTGCTTGAGGGTGTACACGCCATCATCGGCCAGGCCGGCCTGCAGCACATCGAGGTTGTTGGCCACGCTGGACACCGACCAGCTGGCCATGTCCAGTGCCAGCTCCTTGGCCTGCACCGCCTCGACAAAGGCTTCGAACGCTTGCCCATAGGCGGTCAGCTCGGCTTCCGTCGCGGCCAGCGCCGGCAGGCCGCGGGCGCGTTCGACCAGGCTCTGCAGGCCGCTGCGCAGGGCCTCGGCCTGCTGGATGTCGGAACGCAGGGCAAACGCCTGCTCATGCTGGCGCAGGCGCAGCAGGTCGGTATTGAACTGGCCCAGCTGGCGCAAGCTGTCGAAGCGCTGGCTGACGCTGTACAGCGCAGCGATGCCAATGGCCGCCACCGCCAGGGTCAGCACCAGCACCAGGGCAAAGCCCAGGCTGAGTTTGCGGGCCATGCCCAGGTTGGCCAGCACACCGTGCTTGCTCGTGCCCATGCCGATTCCCCTTCTGCTGGCGAGGTTATCTGGAAGGCCAAGGGTGGCAACGTTGCCAGCCACTGAACAAGGGCCTGACGTCAGAATAGTGTCAAATAGCTACGACAGTGTCGCTATCAGCTTTGCCGAGGTCGCCCTGCGTGCTGAAGGAAGGCCTGGGCGCGGGCGTCCTGCCCATAGGCGACATTGATGCGCAGCCAAGTGCTGGCAGCGCCCTGGTAATCGAAGGCACTACCTGGCGTGAGCAGCACCGCATGCTGCAGCGCCAAGTGCTCCAGGCAGGCGAAATCGCGGCCCGGCACGCGGGCCCAGACGAACATGCCGCCGTAGGGTTCGCAGAACACTTGCCAACCCGCCAGCTCCAGCTGGCCAAGCAATTTCGCCATGTGCTGCGCCAGGCGTACGCGCAGACGCTGCATGCTCTTGCGGTAACTGCCATTGGCCAGCATCTGCCCCACTACCTGCTCGGCAAAACGCGAGGTGCCGATACCGCTGACCATCTTCAACTCGGCCAGACGCGCGACCAATGCCGGGTCGGCGACCAGATAGCCGACCCGCAGCGAACTACTGAGGGTTTTCGAGAAGCTGGCCATATAGATGACCCGCTGCTCACTGTCGAGGGTGGCCAGGCGGGTGGCCGGCCCTTCCTGGAAATCGGCGTAGATATCGTCCTCGATGATGCGCAGGTCATGCTCGCGGGCCAACTCCAGCAGACGGTAGGCGACCTTGGGCGTCAGGCTGGTGCCGGTGGGGTTGTGGTACAGGCTGTTGATGAACAGGCAACGCGGCTTGTGCCTGGCCAGTAGCGCTTCGAGGGTCGCCAGGTCCGGGCCCTCGGCGCCACGCGGCACCGGCAGCATGTGCACCTGGTGCTGACGCAGCAAGTTGTACAGGTTGTAGTAACCGGGGTTCTCCACCAGCACCGTGTCGCCCGGGCGCAGCAAGGTGCGCACCAGCAGGTCGAGGCCATGGCTGGCACCCTGGGTAGTGAGGATGCGCTCGGGGCCGGCGACAATGCCCTGCTGCGCCAGGCGCTTGTGCAGCTGCTGGCGCAGGCTGGCCAGGCCCAGCGGCGGGCAGTAATCGAACAGGTCCTGCGGGTTGCCGCGGCTGACCTGGCGCACCGCCTGGGCCAGCTCGGTGGTGGCGCGCCAGCTGCTGGGCAGCCAACCGCAGCCCAGCTTGAGCAGTTCGTCATGACCCTCGCGGAATTGCCGCCAGCTACCGTCTGCAGCCTCGCCCCAGGGCTGGGTGTCGTCCGCGGCCAGGCCGGGTTTGCGCTCGGCCACGAAAAAGCCGGTGCCATGCCGCGCCTCCAGCCAGCCGCTGGCAACCAGCCGGTCGTAGGCCTCGATCACGCAGGACGCGCTGACCGCCTGGCTGCGGGCCAGGGCACGGATCGACGGCAGGCGCGCGCCTGGGCGCAAGCGTTGCCGGTCGATCCAGGTTTGCAGCTGGTCGGTGAGTTGCTGCACCAACGGCGTAGCACTGGTGCGGTCGAGGGTCAGGTGCATGAGGTTGACTGTTTGCTGATTTTGAGCGAACAGTTAAGCATAAATGCGCTGAGGGTGTGTCTGGTGAGTGGAATGGACGCGCATCAGAGTAGGCAGGGCTGGCCCTTTCGCGGCTAAACCCGCCACCACAGGCGCTGCACGGCTGATGGCTTGGATGCGAGGTTCACCGGCGAAGAGGACGGCACACACACTACCAAACCAGGACCCTCCCCATGCCCTTCGCTCCGGCCCGCCTGGCCTTCGCCCTCTGCCTGATCACCCTGGCTGTCAACCTGCCGGCCCCGTTGTATATCGCTTACGCCGACCTTTCCGGCCAGGGCGCCGGTGCCACGGCGGTCGCATTCGCCAGCTATGTGCTCGGCGTTTTGCCCGTGCTGCTGGCCCTGGGGGGCCTGGCCGACCGGGTCGGGCGCCGGCCGCTGATCCTGGCCGCCCTGGCCCTGTCGATGCTCGCCACCGGGCTGCTACTGCTGGCCCCCAGCCTGCACACGCTGGGCCTGGCGCGGGCGTGCCTGGGCCTCGGCACCGCCCTGGCCACCGCCACGGCGACCGCCTACATGGGCGAGCTGATGGGCAGCGAGCACGGCCCTCGCGCCGCCAACTGGGTGACCGCCAGTACCTCGCTGGGTTTTGGCCTGGGCGCAGCGCTGACCAGCCTGTTCCTGCTGCGTGGCCCCAGCCTGACCCCGGGCAGCTTCTACTGGCAACTGCTGCTGGCGGCAGTGGCCATGGCGCTGGTATGGCGCCTGCCGGACCCACGCCCGGCACAACGCACCCGTATGCTGCGCCTGCCTTGCTACCCGCGTGGCAGCGTCGGCTATGGCCTGGCGATCCTGCTGGCATGGGCATGTTCGGGGCTGGTCATCGCCTTGCTGCCAGGCATCCTGCGCCAGCATGGGCTAAGCGTCTGGTCGGGGTTCTCGACCTTTTGCGTGATCAGTTGCGGGCTGGTGTTCCAACCGATGGCGCGGCGCCTGGACAGCCGTACGGCCACGCTGCTGGGGCTGTTGATATTGCCGTGCAGCTATGCCGTGCTGGCCTGGGGAGCAGACAGCGGCAGGCTCGGGGCGGTGTTGCTGGGGGCGGTAGCAGCCAGCAGTGCGTGCTACGGGTTTATCTACCTGGGCGGGTTGGCGGCGGTGAACCAGCTGGCCGGCAGCGAGAAAACCCGGGCCAGTGCCGGGTTCTTTCTGCTGGCCTACCTGGGGTTCAGCCTGCCGGTGATCTTCACCGGGCTGCTGAGTGACTGGCTGGGGTCGGGGTTGGCCTTGCTGGTGTTTGGTGGGGTACTGACAGTGGCCTGTATGGCGCTTGGGCTGGCCTTGCTGTCCGGTTCGGTGAAGACCGCGCAGGCGGCGCGCTCGGTGTAGGGGCGCCTTGTGTCGCGAAAGGCGGCGCAGCGCCACCCCTGCCTCGCCGCATGAAATTGCCGGGGCTGCTGCGCAGCCCATCGCGACACAAGGCCGCTCCTACACCCAGGTTCAGGGATATGGCTGCGCTCTGTGATTGCCCTGCGAGAGCGGTTCAGATCGCCGTCGCCCCACCATCCACCGTCAGGCAGTGCCCGGTGGTAAACGCTGCGCCGTCGCTGCACAAGTACAGTACCGCGCTGGCAATTTCCTCGACCTTGCCAATACGCCCTACCGGGTGCATGGCAGCGGCGAACTCGGCCTTGCGCGGGTCGGCCTGGTAGGCGCGGCGGAACATCTCCGTGTCGATCACCGCCGGGCACACCGCGTTCACGCGGATGCCCTTCTTGGCGTACTCGATGGCCGCCGACTTGGTCAGGCCGATCACGGCGTGCTTGGAGGCACTGTAGATACTCATTTTCGGCGCCGCGCCCAACCCTGCGACCGAAGCGGTATTGACGATCACCCCAGCGCCCTGGGCCAGCAGCAACGGCAACTGGTACTTCATGCACAACCACACGCCTTTGACATTGACGCCCATGATGGCATCGAATTCTGCTTCGCTGCCCTCGGCCAGGCGGCCCTGCTCGATCTCGATACCGGCGTTGTTGAAGGCATAGTCCAGCCGGCCATAGGCGCCAAGCAGGCGCTCGTGCAACTGGCGCACCTCGGCGTCACGGGTAACGTCGCAGGCGATGAACAGCGCCTCGCCACCTGCCGCGCGGATCAACGCCACGGTGGCCTCGCCGCCAACCGCGTCGAGGTCGGCCACCACCACCTTCAGGCCCTGCTGGGCGAACGCCAGGGCGGTTGCCCGGCCGATGCCGGCGGCAGCGCCGGTAACCAGGGCGACCTGGCCGGAAAAGGTCATGCTCATCGCGTGCTCCTGAGAGTAATGGGTGGGGTGCAAAGCATAGTCAGCCACCGTCTGGCCGGGCAGCATCATCACCCCTCCGGTTGGGCTACCATGCTTGTCAGTGATGTTACGGACCTGCCTCCATCAACAAGGTAGATTTAACGCCCGATTCCTCCACTGCCCACAAGGACCTGCCATGACCCAGACCAACCGCCGCTTCCTGCTCGCCAAACGCCCGGTCGGCGCCGTGCGCCGTGACGATTTCAGCTTCGACAGCGTTGCCGTCGAACAACCCGGCGAAGGCCAGGTACTGGTGCGCAACCTGTACCTGTCGCTGGACCCCGCCATGCGCGGCTGGATGAACGAAGGCAAGTCCTACATCCCACCCGTGGGCCTTGGCCAGGTGATGCGCGCGCTGGGCGTTGGCGAGGTGGTCGCATCCAACCACCCCGGCTTCAAGCCGGGCGACCATGTCAGCGGCGCCCTGGGCGTGCAGGACTACTTCACCGGCGATGCCCAGGGCCTGCACAAGATCGACCCCAGCCTGGCGCCCCTGCCCCGCTACCTGTCGGCACTGGGCATGACTGGCATGACCGCCTACTTCGCCCTGCTGGAAGTCGGCCAGCCCAAGGCCGGCGACACGGTGGTGATTTCCGGTGCGGCGGGTGCGGTGGGCAGCATCGTCGGGCAGATTGCCAACATCAAAGGCTGCCGCGTGGTCGGCATTGCCGGTGGTGCCGAGAAGTGCCAGTACCTGAAGGACGAACTGGGCTTTGACGGGGTAATCGACTACAAGGCCGAGGACGTGCTGGCTGGGCTGAAGCGCGAATGCCCGAAAGGCGTCGATGTGTATTTCGACAACGTGGGTGGCGACATCCTCGATGCCGTGCTGACCCGCATCAACTTCAAGGCCCGCATCGTGATTTGCGGCGCAATCAGCCAGTACAACAACAAGGAAGCGGTGAAAGGCCCGGCCAACTACTTGTCGCTGCTGGTGAACCGTGCGCGCATGGAAGGCTTTGTGGTGATGGACCATGCCAAGGACTATGGCAAGGCCGCGCAGGAAATCGCCGGGTGGCTGGCCAGTGGGCAGGTGAAGAGCAAGGAGGATGTGGTGGACGGGCTGGAGACCTTCCCCGAGACGCTGCTGAAGCTGTTCAGTGGGGAGAACTTTGGCAAGTTGGTGCTGAAGGTTTGATTGCGGGGTTGGGCTTGCAGCTGTAGGCCTTGGGAGGATCAGCGCTGGATAGATCGAGCGCCGCGTGGGCGGCGCTCGATTTCGCCGGCACTAGGGCGCTCAAGGCGAGCACCTCAGGCAGGCATCTTACCCACGAATCTCTGCCACCACCGCGGCCAGCGCCTGCGCCGGGTCGGCGGCCTGGCTGATCGGGCGGCCGATCACCAGGTAATCCGAACCGGCATCCAGGGCCTGGCGCGGGGTGAGGATACGGCGCTGGTCATCCTGTGCGCTGCCCGCCGGGCGGATGCCCGGGGTGACCAGTTGCAGCGCCGGGTGCGCCGCCTTCAACGCCGGGGCCTCCAGCGCCGAGCACACCAAGCCGTCCATGCCGGCCTTCTCGGCCAGCGCGGCCAGGCGCAGCACCTGCTCTTGCGGGTCGATATCCAGGCCAATACCGGCCAGGTCTTCACGCTCCATACTGGTCAGCACGGTCACGCCAATCAGCAACGGTTGCGGGCCGCTGCGCTTGGCCAGTTCCTCACGGCAGGCCGCCATCATGCGCAGGCCACCGGAGCAGTGCACGTTGACCATCCACACGCCCATCTCGGCCGCCGCCTTCACCGCCATGGCAGTGGTATTGGGGATATCGTGGAACTTGAGGTCCAGGAACACTTCGAAGCCCTTGTCACACAGGGTTTCGACAATGCCCGAAGCACTGCTGGTGAACAGTTCCTTGCCAACCTTCACCCGGCACAGCGCAGGGTCAAGCTGGTCAGCCAGCTTCAGGGCGGCCTCACGGGTAGGGAAATCCAGGGCGACGATCAGGGGCGTCTGGCAGGCGGACATGGCAGGGTCTCTTGGCAAGTCGAAAACGGCGCGCATTGTAAACGATGTGACGCAGGCTTTGGGGCCCGCAAGTCACGGAATTGGCCCGGCACGGCCTGGCTCCTATAATTGAACCAACGGAACGGGTAATTGCTCAAATTTCGTACAAGCGCTGCCCATCATCGGTAAAAGGAGAACGACCATGCCCTGGTATGCCTGGCTGATACTCATCATAGCCCTCGGCTCGATCGTTGGCGGGCTGATGCTGCTGCGCGACACGGCGAAGAAACTGCCGCTGACCGAAGAACAGCTGCGCAAGGTGCATGAGCGCAACGCCGAAGCGGATGCCAAGGATGCGCAAGACCGCTGAAGGGCCAACGCCCAAGAGCGGTCTTGTATCGCGACGGGCTGCACCGGCAGCCCAGGTTCCAGCAGGCCTGCTCAAGCCGAGAGGCTCATGCTGCTGCCAAGCCTACTCCACCATCAGCTTGTCCCGGTTACGCTCCAGCAAGGCGTTGCCAATGCCTTTGATCTCCAGCAGTTCATCCACCGAAGCAAACGGCCCATTGGCCTCCCGGTAGGCCACGATGGCCTCGGCCTTGGCCTTGCCAATGCCGTTCAGCTCCTTCTGCAACGTCAGCGCATCAGCGGTATTCAGGTTCAGCCGCTGCGCTTGCTGGGCCGGTTGCTGGCTCACCACCGGCACCGGCTCGGGCATTGCCGTGGCGCTGCCCGGGGCGGCGCTGACGGAAAAGGACAGGCTGGCGAACAGGGGAAGCAAGAGGTACGACAGAACGTTGTTACGCATGGGGAAGATTCCTTGGGTTGGTCATTTTCCAGCAGCCGGTTTCCTTCGGCTGTGCAATCAACCCTAGCGGCGAAACCCACACCAAAACAGCCACCACCCACAGCGAGTGATTTCCAAATCAGTCAGCCACCGGCTCAACTTCGCCAACCCAAAAATCGATCACCATCGCCAACTTTACCTGCAGCCCAATAGCATTGGCGGCGTACCCCATCGCCTGTAGGCAAAACCCTGCTGGTCCGTGACTGCCTTCACAGCGGAGGCCGCCCTTATTCCCACAGCCCCCAGCGAACAGGGGCACCCAACCGCACAGTCCATCGGCCAAACTACCGACACCCACTGGCATCATGCGGCCCGACTGCTAGATTTTTAAGCGTATGGACGCCGTTTGCTTGAAGGACCGAAGCAGCATACCCTGACCCCCGCCGCTCGCCCTCGCACCAAGCCCGTCCAGCTGCCCCGCGTTTGCGCACCTGCCCTGCCCGGCCCACTGGCCGACAGCGCCCCCTGTCCAGCAAGAGGATCTTCGCCGTGCCCCTCAAGACCCTCACCGTATTCGGTACCCGCCCAGAAGCCATCAAGATGGCCCCACTGGCCCTGCAGCTTGCCCGCGACGCCCGCTTCGAATCCCGCGTGTGCGTGACCGGCCAGCATCGGCAAATGCTCGACCAGGTACTGGGCCTGTTCGAGATCACCCCCGATTACGACTTGAACATCATGAAGCCCGGCCAGGACCTGACCGGCGTGACCACGGAAATTTTGCAGGGCATCAAGCCGGTGCTGGCCGAGTTCAAGCCCGACCTGGTACTGGTACATGGCGATACCGCGACCACCTTTGCCACCAGCCTGGCGGCCTATTACCAGCAAATCCCGATCGCCCATGTAGAAGCGGGCCTGCGTACCAACAACCTGTATTCGCCCTGGCCAGAAGAGGGCAACCGGCGCCTGACCGGCACCTTGGCCGCGCTGCACTTCGCCCCTACCGCTACCTCACGTGACAACCTGTTAAGGGAAGGCATCGACCCGGCGAGCATTTTCGTTACTGGCAATACCGTGATCGACGCCCTGCTGGAAGTGGTGCGCAAGCTGGAGAGCCCAACGCTGAAAGTGCAGTTCCAACAGCAGTTCGATTACCTGGCTGGCCACCGCCGTATGGTGCTGGTAACCGGCCACCGCCGGGAGAATTTCGGCGGCGGTTTCGAACGCATCTGCGAAGCCCTGGTGCAGACTGCACGACAGTTTCCGGATGTGGATGTGGTGTACCCGGTGCATCTCAACCCGAATGTGCGCGAGCCGGTGAACCGGCTGCTGGCGGACGTGGGCAACATTCACCTGATCGAGCCTCTGGATTACCTGCCTTTTGTTTACCTGATGAGCCGTGCCTATGTGATCTTGACCGACTCGGGCGGCATCCAGGAGGAAGCCCCGGCGCTGGGCAAGCCGGTGCTGGTGATGCGTGATACCACGGAGCGGCCGGAGGCAGTGGCGGCGGGGACGGTGAAACTGGTGGGCACGGAGGTTGGTTCGATTGTCGGGGAACTGGCCAGGTTGCTGACCGATGAGGGGGCGTATCGGGAGATGAGCTTTGCGCATAACCCGTATGGTGATGGGAAGGCGTGTGGGCGAATTGTCGAGGCGCTGGAGGCGAGATTGGGGTTGGGCTGACAGGCGCAGGTCTTGAGATGTTTGTCGTTCGTGAGATCGTGCGCCGCGCGGGCGGCGCTCGATCTCACAGGCGGCAAATTTCTCAAGCCCCTGCAGACACCATCAGTCAAACAGCTCAGCTTGGCCCAGCGCCTTGCCCAGCTTGTCCTTGGCGGACAGCGTAGGCTCGAAGTCTATCGGCCACTCGATGGCTATTTGCGGGTCATCCCAGGCAATGCAACGTTCGCTCTCGGCCGCGTAGAAGTCGGTAGTCTTGTAGACAAACTCCGCAGTCGCACTCAGCGTCACGAAACCGTGAGCGAAACCCGGTGGGATCCACAGTTGGTTGTGATTTTCCGCCGACAACAGCGCCCCCACCCATTGACCGAAGGTGGGCGAACTGCGGCGGATATCCACGGCTACGTCAAACACTTCGCCCTGCACCACGCGCACCAACTTGCCCTGCGCGTGGGGCGGCAGCTGGTAATGCAGGCCGCGCAGCACACCCTTCACCGAACGGGAATGGTTGTCTTGAACAAAGTCTGGCTGTAGGCCAGTCATTTCACTGAAAGCACGCTTATTGAAACTTTCGTAGAAAAAGCCACGCTCATCACCGAAAACCTTGGGGCTGAACAGGAACACTTCAGGGATGGCCAATGAAACAGCGTGCATCAAAATACCTTCACTTCAAGCAGGTTCTTCAAATATTGCCCGTAACCATTCTTGAGTAACGGCTGGGCAAGGCGTTCAAGCTGTTCAGCGTTGATCCAGCCCGCGCGATAGCAAATCTCTTCAGGGCATGCCACCTTGAGCCCCTGGCGTCGCTCCAGGGTGGCGATGTACTGGCTGGCATCCAACAGGCTGTCGTGGGTACCGGTATCCAGCCACGCATAACCACGCCCCATGATTTCCACCTGGAGCTGCTGCTGTTGCAGGTACAGGTTGTTGAGGTCGGTAATCTCCAGCTCGCCGCGTGCCGACGGCTTCAACTGCCTGGCCAGGTCCACGACCTGGTTGTCGTAGAAATAAAGCCCGGTGACCGCATAGTTGGACTTGGGCGCTTTCGGCTTTTCTTCAATCGACAATACCCGCCCCTTGTCATCGAACTCGGCGACACCGTAGCGCTCCGGGTCCTGGACGTGGTAAGCGAAAACAGATGCCCCGCTCTGCTGCTGGTCCGCGTCAAGGAGCAGCGACTGAAAGTCGTGGCCATAGAATATATTGTCACCCAGCACCAGGGCGGACGCGGCGTTGCCGATAAAGTCCGCCCCGATCATGAACGCCTGTGCCAACCCGTCCGGGCTCGCCTGCACGGCATACGAGAGGTTGATGCCCCAACGGCTACCATCCCCCAATAATTGCTCGAAGCGCGGCGTGTCCTGGGGTGTCGAGATGATCAGGATGTCCCGAATGCCTGCCAGTAGCAGCGTACTGAGCGGGTAGTAGATCATCGGCTTGTCGTATACCGGCAACAGCTGCTTGGACACGGACAGCGTGGCGGGGTGCAGACGGGTGCCAGAGCCGCCCGCCAGAATGAGTCCTTTACGTGCCATAACAATTCCTAGCGCTGGATTTCGTCCAGCATGCGTTGCACACCCTGTTGCCAAGGCGGCATCTTGAGATTGAAGGTCTCTTCCAGTTTAGCCAACGCCAGCCGAGAATTGCGCGGGCGTAGCGCCGGCAGCGGGTAGTCCTCGGTACTGATAGCGACCAGTTGCTCGGCTGACACCTTCAAGGCAACCCCGCTACGGCGGGCATGCGCCAATACGAACTGGGCATAGCCGTGCCAGCTGGTTTCACCGGCTGCTGCGAGATGGTAGGTGCCTGCCAGGCGACTCGCATCGTGAGCACGGAAGAGACGATGCAAAATATGCGCGGTGACATCGGCAATCAGCTCTGCACCGGTAGGGGCGCCAAACTGGTCCGCCACCACCCGAAGTACATCGCGCTCGGCTGCCAGGCGCAGCATGGTCTTGGCAAAATTCTGCCCGCGCGCAGCATATACCCAGCTGGTACGCAGCACCACGGCAGCGGCACCGCTGGCCTGGATGGCCAGCTCACCCTCGCGCTTGGTACGGCCATAGACAGACAACGGGGCGCTGGGGGCATCTTCTTGCCACTGCCCCTGGCCACTGCCATCGAACACGTAGTCTGTGGAGTAATGAATCAGCCAGGCACCCAGCTGCGCGGCCTCACGCGCCAGAACACCTGGCGCTTCGGCATTGATCCGGGCCGCTAGTGCTGGCTCGCTCTCGGCCTTGTCCACTGCCGTGTAGGCGGCCGCGTTGACAATTACATTCGGGGCCAGCGAGCGCACTGTAGCGGCCAGCCCTTCAAGATTGGCCAGATCGCCACACAGGCCGCTTTCACCCTGGCGATCGAGCGCGATCAGATCGCCCAATGGCGCGAGGGCGCGCTGCAGCTCCCAACCGACTTGGCCATTTTTCCCCAGCAGCAAGATCTTCAAACGCTGCCTACCCCATACTGCTGGGCAACCCAGTCGCGGTAACTACCGTTCATGACGCCGTCGACCCACTGCTGGTTGGCCAGGTACCAGGCCACTGTCTTGCGGATACCCGATTCAAAGGTTTCGGCAGGCTTCCAACCCAGCTCGCGCTCGATCTTGCGTGCGTCGATGGCATAGCGGCGGTCGTGGCCCGGGCGGTCGGTGACGAAACTGATCTGGTTGGCATAGGGCTGACCGTCAGCCCGCGGGCGCAGCTCGTCGAGCAGCTCGCAAACGCGCTGGACAATGCCCAGGTTGGGCATCTCGTTCCAGCCGCCAACGTTGTACACCTCACCCACCTGCCCCGCTTCCAGCACCCGGCGGATGGCGCTGCAGTGGTCCTTGACGTACAGCCAGTCACGAATCTGCTGGCCATCACCGTAGACCGGCAGAGGTTTGCCGGCCAGCGCATTGACGATCATCAGCGGGATGAGTTTTTCGGGGAAATGCAGCGGCCCATAGTTGTTGGAACAATTGGTGGTCAGTACCGGCAGGCCATAGGTGTGGTGATAGGCCCGCACCATGTGGTCGCTGGCGGCCTTGCTGGCCGAATAAGGGCTGTTTGGCTGGTATTGATGGGCCTCGGTAAACGCAGGCTCACCGGCCTTGAGCGAACCGTAGACCTCATCGGTGGACACATGCAGAAAGCGGAACGCCGCCCTCTCCTGCGTATCCAGTGCTTGCCAGTAGCCGCGCACGGCTTCGAGCAACTGGAAGGTACCCACCACGTTGGTTTCCACGAAGGCCTGCGGCCCGTGGATGGAACGGTCGACGTGAGACTCGGCGGCGAAATTGAGCACCGCGCGCGGGCGGTGTTCTGCCAACAGCTTTTGTACCAACGCCCCATCAGCGATATCCCCCTGCACGAAAACGTGCTGCGGGTTGCCTTGCAGGCTTGCCAGGCTCTGCAGATTGCCGGCGTAGGTCAGCTTGTCCAGGTTGACGAGGGTTTCGCCTGACTGGCTTACCCAATCCAGCACGAAATTCGCACCGATGAAGCCAGCGCCGCCGGTTACCAGGATTGTCATAGGGTTGAACGCTTCTCGCAGAGTGTCGATGGGTGTTGTTGGCGCAATTCTAGACGGGAACGCTGGCAGTGTGTTGCGGTAAGACACCGTTCACGCTTTTGACAGTTGTTCGGGCGTTGACGGCGGGGCAAAATACGAGCCCTTCTCAGGAAAAGCCATCTAGGCTCACAGGGAGTGTCTATGCCTTCTGTTTTTCCCTCGGTCGCTGTTGCGGCCTTGTTTGCTTCCGCGCCTGTCTGGGCACAGTCCACGCAGCTTGCTGACCGGGTGGTGACGCCGAGTGCGTTTCTCGGGGTGGACCTGCAGGGGGACTTTTTGACTGAGGTGCCGGAGTGTGCGGAGGGGGATGTACGTCCTACCGAGCCTTGCCGCGTAGCGACAGAGAAAGCGGGACGCTTTGAAGTGCGGGGGTTGCCGTATCTGCCGATTTCGCCGGGGTATAAATTGTTTGCGACGGTGGATGGTGGGGCTGTTAGTCAGTTGGTTTTGACGGGTAATGCGAATAATTTGTATCTGGTTAAAGAACTGCTGACGGATAAGCTTGGGCAGCCGGCGACTAGCGGGACTCATTGGGTGAAGTTGAAATCCGGGGCTAATTATGAAGCTGAAGTTTACAAATGGAACTCTGAAGGGATAGCTGTGAATTTTGGCCGAGATGTTAGTGATCTTGGGCGGTATTCGGTTATTTTCTCAACGTCAGTTGTCGGTAGGACCACGAACCAGTTTGATGCCGAACCTGCATCAGAAAGCCCCAGCTTATAAGCTAGGAATGCCGGTATGTAGAAAAGACCTTACAGCAGCATACAATGGGGCTGCGAGCGATTTGAGGACGATGGACAGTAGCAGAACATCAAAATACTTGGCGGTCTGCAATATCAAATACGTTGGACCGGTCATGCTATCTCGTAACTGATTCATAAACCCCACCTCTCGCAAGGTGAAGTCTCAGTTACCGCGGCATAACCGACGTCAGCCATGATGTCCCCGACAGTAAAGTCGAAAAAGTCTACCTCTGCTCCGAGCCTTTGATTTTTCAAAGGCCCATTGACCAATTCACTTTCTTGGTCGAGCCGGGTATCAAAGTTTTACCGCACGCCGCCGTTTTTTTTCGATATTTCGGGGATTAAAGTCAATTGACAGGATAGGCCTGCGCCCGACTGACGGACTACGAACTCGCTCCGCCGCTTGCCATCACAGACCCCATTTGCGTTGATGGTAGGTGACTCTACAAAGCTTCTGAACTCGAAGGTCAATGATTGAGCCTCTCAGGATTTCGCACGCGATCTAGGCATACCGAGATGTAAATTTTCGGTCCGCCGACTTCATTATTTACAGACCTAATGTTAACCTTGCTACCAACTTACTACAAAACCGATTTCTTGAAAATCATGATTGACCATCACTCGCCCCTTCGTTTTTTTCCTGCCAATAACCGCGGCCGCGATTTCATTATTGGCGACATTCATGGTCAATTCGATATTTTTGAAACGATACTTGAAAAAATCAACTTCAACGATGCTACAGATCGTTTTTTTGCCACGGGGGACATTGTCGATCGCGGTCCCTATTCGGATCAGGCTGTAGATTGGTTAACCCAGCCTTGGTTCAACAGCGTGCGAGGTAACCATGAGCAAATGATCATCGATGCAATGTCTGGCAAAGGGGATCCCGCTCGCCATGCGAGAAACGGTGGCTCTTGGTTTTATCAACTGCCCCTCGAGCGACAGCATGAAATAGCAATACATTTAAAAGCACTTCCATTTGCTATCGAGCTTGAGTTGCTGAGCGGAGAAAAAATAGGAATTATTCACGCCGAACCTCCTGGACTAGAAGCTAGCTTGAGCTGGCAAAAACGCATAAAGCGATTATCAGCCTTCAATCCAACCGTACGAGAAAAAGCCCAAAATCAAGCATTGTACTCTAGAGCGCGAATAGAAAATAGCCAAAAACAGATTATAGAGGGTGTTACTCAAGTTTATGTCGGCCACACCACCGTTCGAGAAGTCATGAGCATAGGAAACATAACCTATCTGGATACAGGCTGCTCTTTCCCTGACGGGAAATTGAGCGTCATAGATCTTCATACAAAGCTTGTTGTATCTTGTGGCGCCGAGAGTTCTTCGTAAACTCCATATTCAAGACGCTTATTTGATGCCCGCTGCTACGCTACCGAGCTTGCCGGTTTCAACCTTCAACAAAAATGCTTAATCCCTGAGAATTGCGAATCTCGCTTGCCGTCCGTGATGTTGAACTTGGCTCTCCAACTGCCGCGCCGGAGTCGGTAGCTGATAGGATGCATGCCCCTAAAACCTTTCCCCGAAGTGCGACGGCGGCCTCTGCTCACGCCTCCGGCAGGCGAGATCACCCCATAACTATTTTCAGTAACTTTTTCTTCGCCCATCCAGCCGATACATTCGAAAACTCGACCCCGCCATACTCGAACATATGGCTACATATATCTTGCAATAGCAGCCCCATCTCAGTTCATGAAACATTCGCCGGCAGTGCCAAATAACTGCTTTTGGTCAAGGACAAGAACAACAGAATCACTCATAGAAAAACAGCCCAACAACAGCTTTATACCATCTAATATTTAACTTATCCCGACCATACTTAACCCACAACTACTTGCCACACAACTGAATAACCATGGAAAGCAGCCCTCAACATCGCGACAAACAGCGCACAGAGGAAAGAAAAGACTTAATATTACTTTTCTCGATAAAGTCAATTAGCTTTCCAGGCAAGTGGCATAGCCGAGCCAGAGCTTTATAACACCCATTCAAAATTACTTGACTCCATTACAGCGGCGCGCGTAGCGATTACACATTCAAACCAAAAAAATACCCGACAACCGCCGGGTATTTTATCATCTAGGGTCCTGCCGTCGCTGCAAGTATATCCAATCGACAATTTCTCCGTCCGGCGCATACCCAGTCACCGTCTCCCGAAGCAGCTGGCGAACAAGCGCATAGTCATCGTTCTTGACCGCCACCAACAACGTGCTCAGTTTATTTTTCAGGATGTCCCAAGGCAGATAGTCTTCGTTGGCACTCATGATCATAGGATGTTGAGTTGCAACTACGTTGTCGCCAATCAGCAACTCCTCATAGAGTTTCTCCCCGGGGCGCAGCCCGGTGAACTCGATGGTGATATCGCCGTGGGGGTTACGATCTGAACGGATGCTCAAGCCAGACAGGTGGATCATTTTTTCAGCCAGCTCGACGATATGCACTGGTTCGCCCATGTCCAATACGAAGACATCGCCACCCTGCCCCATTGAGCCCGCCTGGATGACCAGTTGAGCGGCTTCCGGAATCGTCATGAAGTAACGGGTAATCTTAGGGTGCGTCACCGTCAACGGGCCGCCGGATTTGATCTGCTTCTGGAACAACGGAATAACGGAGCCAGAAGACCCTAAAACATTACCAAAGCGCACCATGGTGAAGCGGGTCTTGTTGACCTGCGAAACGTTGCCGGTATCGCCAAACAGCACAGGCGCCACCTCACGACTAAGGGCTTGAAGCGTCATTTCCGCAAGTCGCTTGGTGCTCCCCATCACGTTCGTTGGGCGCACAGCCTTGTCTGTGGAGATCAATACAAAGCTAGAAACTCCAGCCTGCAGGGCCGCCTGGGCTGTGTTCAGGGTACCGATAACATTGTTAAGTACGCCTTCAGCAATGTTGTGCTCGACCATTGGCACATGCTTGTATGCGGCTGCGTGGTAAACCGTATCCACATGCCACGTGTTCATCACATCGAGCATCTGTTCCTGGTTGCGCACCGAACCGAGAATTGGCAAGAGCTTCGTAGACAAGGATTCCCTGGCAATTCGCTGCTCCAGCTCAGAAAGAATGCTGTACAGATTGAATTCGCTGTGCTCAAACAACAACAACATGCGTGGTGCCAGTCCAAGAATCTGACGGCAGAGCTCGGAACCGATCGAGCCACCGGCCCCGGTGACCATCACCGATTGATCAGCGATACAGCGCTCCAGCAACTCATCCTGCGCCGGGACTGGATCACGTCCCAGTAGGTCTGCGATATCCACCTCTTGAAGATCATCGACCTTCACCCTGCCGCTAGCCAGATCCATGAAGCCAGGAATAGTACGAACATGCAGGGGGAATCCCTCGAGGAATCCTAGAATCTCCCTACGACGCACCCGTGTCACTGAGGGAATGGCCAGCAGGATTTCTTGGGCGCCAGTATTATCGATCATCCGTTGTAGATGACGCGGCTTGTATACCTGCAGGCCGGCGATCACGTGGTCGGCAATACCTGAATCGTCATCGATGAATGCCACCGGGCGCATTACCTTGCCCATGCGTAATGCAGCTACCAGCTGGTTTCCCGCGGCCCCCGCACCATAGATCGCTACCTTGGGCAAGCCGTCATCACGGTTTGTGAATGGCACGTGCTGGGCAGCGGTGAACCAGTCACCCAAGAAATACTGTCGCATGGCCAAGCGCAGACCGCCAACCATCACGAGGCTCAACCAGCAGTAATTGAAAATGACCGAGCGAGGTACGACATGTTGATGATTGCCATACCAATAGACGATGAAACCCAGGATAAGCGACGACAAGGTGACGGCTTTGATGATTGCGATCAAAGCATCATTACCAAAGTAACGCATCACCGCCCGGTACATGCCAAAGCGGATAAATAAGGGAATGGCAACGATGGGGGCACTAACGAAGAGCCAGAGATGGTCCTTAATGGGGTTGGCCAAATCTTCAACGCCCAGGCGAACCAAAAACGCCAGCCAAAGCGCAACCCACACCAATACGATGTCGGTCGATACCTGTAACAGGCGTTTTTGCCTACGCGGCAGACCCAGTAGAAATGCCCGTAATCTATCCATAATCCCTTCGAACACCTTTACCGCTCCCCCTGTAGACTGCAACTGAAATCATGTGTTGCGAATGTATGCACGCGAATGCTCGAATCTGGCCCTACTCCAGGGCACCTGCACGGTAGCGCACAGCTAGAACAACCAGCGGCGCATATGCGATCACTACGCCGAGTGCTCCGTCCATCCCCAGCAGCATGACGCACAAGGCAATGGGCAACAACCAAAACAAATTAAGCACGCCAACTGCTACGGTCACCGGCAAATGCTTGCCATACAGGCGCGAAGCGAACTGATAGGCATGGCTACGGTGTGCTTCGTAAACCTTGTCACCCCGGGATAGGCGACGAATCAGCGTGTAGGTGGCATCAACGATGAATACTCCCAGCAGAATCAACCAGCACCAGAACAGTTGCGAAGACTCCCAGGCCGCCTGAAGCGAAAGCACACCTAGGGCGATACCCAGAAAACCGCTGCCGGCATCCCCCATGAAGATTCGTGCCGGGGGGAAGTTCCAATATAGGAAACCGGAAACCGCCATCGCCAGTAACAGAGGCAACAAGAGCAGTTGCTGGAATCCACCGACCCAATAAAGAAGACAGGCCCCCAAACAGGCGCAGATGGCTTCAACACTTGCGATGCCGTCGATGCCGTCCATGAAGTTATAGAGATTCAGCAACCACACCAGGTAGAACAGTGCGAGAAACGCCCCGAACCAGCCTATGTCCAACCGCCAGCCAAACATCTGTATCGCTGGAAAGCCCCCTAACCATGCCAGTGCCCAGGCAGCGGCCAGAAAGTGCCCCAGCAGACGCCAGCGGGCGGCGATATGGCCATGGTCGTCCATGAAACCGATGATCGCGATCAATGCGCCCGAACCACCCAGCGCGACAAGCTCGTGCAGCCCGGCTCCCCCTTGGACAGCGATGGCCACCAATGCCATGAGAAAGGCTATCACAATGGCAACGCCACCACCGCGAGGTGTCGGAACAGCATGGGAACTTCGCGCGTTGGGAACGTCCATGATGCTTCTCGCCAGTGCATAGCGTCGTAATACGGCAGTCAGCGCAAGCGACAGCACCGCCACCAGAGGAATCAGCCACACTTGGGTCATTTTGTTGTTTTTTCCTTATAATCCCGAGCTGTCAGACCGAGTGCCTCATCGACACTGACCGGAGGCTTCCAGTTCAGCAAAGAACAAGTTTTTTTTATATCGACCTGCAGCGAGCCGCACAGACGCTGTGACAAGGACTGCTTGCCCAGCAGCTTAGCTCCCCATTGCAGCAAGACACTGGGAACCGGCAGCAAATAGGCGGGACGCCCCAGTGCCCCAGCCATGCGCCGCAACAGATCAGAAGTCGAGATGTCCTCACCGTCACTGACGAGGAATGTCTGGTTAGCCGCGGCCGGATGATCAACACATGTCAGCACGAGATCGGCCAAGTTGGCTAGGGCTACCAAGCTGCGACGGTTTTCGATGGCACCGAATGGCAGAGGCACCCCTTTGTCCAGCCAGTGCATCATGGCCCGGAAATTGGCCTTGACGCCCGGCCCGTACACTAATACGGGTCGAATGATCACCACCTCCAAGCCAGTCTCCTTAGCAAGGGCCCGCAACCCCGCCTCGGCTTCCATCTTGGAGATACCATAGGGATCCCCCGGCGCTGGCACATCATCAGCAAGGTAGGGCTGCCCCTTGGGCGTGCCCTCACCGTTAACCTTGATGGAACTGATGAATACGAAGCGCTTCACTCCGGCCTCTACCGCTTGCCGTGCGAGGTTCAACGTACCGTTAACGTTGACCTTACGAAAAGCGGTCAATGGATCCGTATCCGTCTCGTTCATCACATGTACGCGGGCTGCGGAATGAATGACGATATCCACACCGCCAAGAATGTTACGCCAGTCAGTGGAACCGTCGAGCTCGTCGAATCGAGCCACCTTCACGAGCGGGTTCAAGTCGGTGGGCTCCTGGCGCAACGCTGCAACCACCGCATGACCTCGAACCAGTAGAAGCTCAAGGATAGCCTTACCCACAAAACCGGAAGCGCCGGTCAGCAACACGTTATGCGACATCACTTATCTACCTCACGTAGCGTGGCTTCCCGAAAAAGGGTTTCCAGCCGCGCCATGAGCTTGAGTTTGGAATAGTGCTCAAGGTAGTACACACGGCCGGCGTCGCCCATTGCCTGACGCTGCGCGACCGAAGTAGCTGCTAGGCTACGGGTTATTTCTGCAAGTCCCTGTGCATCGCCCGAGTCGCAGGCATACCCGGCACCGGATTCACGGATAACCCGGGCGGCCTCGCCATTGATCATGCCTAGCAGCGGGCGTCCAGAGGCAAGATAGGCTTGCACCTTGCCAGGAATGGTCTTCTGAAACACATCGTTGGTTTTTAACGTCACAAGCAAGGCATCGGCCTGTGAGAATAGCCCCGGCATGGACTCCAGCGGGTGGCGACCTAGCAAATGCACATTGCGCAGGCCACGTGCCTGCACCTGCTCCCCCAACCAAGTGCTCATGCGCCCGTCACCAACGATGATCCACCGCACCGCGACGACATTCCGGAGGGCTTCAGCGGCCTCCAGAACGGCCGGGAAGTCCTGTGCCTCGCCCAGATTGCCCGCAAATACCACGGTGAACACCGAAGGATCCGTGTCGATCAATGCTCCTGTCGTTGCAGCAGGCGACGAAAAGTCGTCTTCCGCCCAGCTGGGGAAGTATACAAGACGCTCCTGCGCGATATCGCGCGTGCAGTATTGCTTCACGTTTTCCAGAAACCCGTGAGATTGCAACAGTAGGTAGTCGGTCCGATTGTAGATCCACGAAACCAATCGTCCAACCAGCGATAGCAGGCGCGGGTTGCGCACCACGCCTACCGCCCTGAGCGTCTCTGGCCACAAATCGAGAACCCAGACAAATACCGGTGTGCGCTTCAACCGACCAATCAAGACGGCGGGTATCGCCGCCATGATTGGCGACACTGCATAGACAAAGACCGCATCGAACTTTCGATTGCGAAGTTTGAAGGCGCCGACCGTCGAAGCACTAAGGAAGAACGACGCATAGTTCAGGATCAGTCGGATACTGCGCTTGCCACGCGGCAGCATCGGCACCCTCACAATCTTGGCACCATAATAGAAATCGAAATCGCTAGGCGAAGTGCGATAGCTATCGAATATTACACCTTCCGGATAGTTCGGAACTCCAGTCAACACCGTCACATCGTGGCCTTTTTTCCTGAAGTCGCGGACCATGTCGTTGATCCGCATGTTTTCTGGCCAAAAATACTGCGTGACGACTAGCACTCTCAGATTTTTTTCTGGCATGCCTACCACTCGCTCAATAACGCTTCCATACAGTACGGTTCACATAATCGGTATAACTATGAAGAATGCGAACAACTTTTTCGGAGACATTCGGCATGCTGTAGTCGGTCACCAATCGCATGTCTCGCTCGTGGCCACGCTTCTGGCTGTCGAGTATGCTCAATCCCTGTAGGACGCGATCAACTTCCAGGCCCACCATCATGGCCGCAGCCTCCTCCATTCCTTCGGGGCGCTCATGCGCTTCACGAAGGTTTAGCGCCGGAAAGTTGAGAATCGAGGCCTCTTCGCTGATAGTGCCACTGTCTGAGAGCACAGCCTTGGCTTCCAGCTGCAACTTGTTGTAGTCCTTGAAACCCAATGGCTTTAACAGTCGCACGCTCGGATGGAAAGTCACGCCCATGGCGTCAACACGCTTCTGGGTACGAGGGTGTGTCGAAACGATGACCGGCAGGTTGAAGTGCTCGGCAACGGTATTGAGCACCTCCACAAGCTTTAGGAAACTCTTGTCCGAGTCGATATTTTCTTCGCGGTGGGCGCTAACAACGAAGAAGCGCCCCCGCTCAACACCCAAGCGCACAAGCACATCGGACGCGTCGATACCCTCACGGTAATGGGTGAGCACCTCGAACATCGGGCTACCGGTCTTGATAACTCGATCGGGCGGCAAGCCTTCGCGCAGCAGATAGTCACGGGCGATGGTGCTGTAGCTAAGGTTGATGTCCGCCGTGTGGTCGACAATGCGCCGATTGATCTCTTCAGGTACGCGCATATCGAAACAGCGATTACCCGCTTCCATGTGGAAAGTCGGAATCTTGCGACGTTTAGCCGGAATAACGGCCATGCAGCTGTTGGTATCGCCCAAGACCAGCAGAGCTTCCGGATTGACCTCCGCCAACAATCGATCCACCGCGATGATCACATTACCGATGGTCTCGGCACCGCTGCTACCGGCGGCGTTGAGGAAATGGTCCGGTTTGCGGATGCCCAAATCCTGGAAAAATATTTCGTTCAATTCATAGTCATAGTTCTGCCCGGTATGTACCAGTACATGATCACAATGCTGATCAAGGGCACTCATCACACGCGACAGACGGATGATCTCCGGACGTGTTCCAACGACGGTTACAACTTTCAACTTTTTCATACAATCGCCTCCTCGTGACCAGCCGAACTTACGAGCACACTGGCAGCGTATAGGTGTCCGGTTGTTCACGATCAAAAATTTCATTGGCCCACAGCATCACGATCATTTCTTCATCGCCAATGTTGGTGATGTCATGCGTCCAGCCCGGAACAGTCTCGACGATCACGGGCTTCTCGCCGGAAGTCTGCACTTCATAAAAGTCGCCCGAAACAATGTGACGAAAACGGAAATTGGCGTGCCCCTTGATCACCAGGAACTTTTCAGTCTTCGAGTGGTGATAGTGTCCGCCGCGAGTGATGCCCGGATGGGCCGTGAAATAAGAAAACTGACCAGCATCCGGCGTCTTAAGCATCTCGACGAAGACACCTCGAGGATCGCTGTAGCCTGGCACTTCATAGGTGAACGCCTGCTCGGGCAGGTAGCTCAGATAGGTGGAATACAGTGCACGTGTAAAGCCGGTGCCAACTCGCTCGGTGATCAGGGTCTTACGGCTTGCACGGAAAGCTAGCAACTGATCGGCAACCTCCCCGACCGTGGTCGAATAGACCGGCTCTACCTGAGCGTTGCAATCGGCGGCCCTGCCGTCGAGAATGGCGATGCAATGATTAACCACATCGTCGATATATACCAGTTGCAGCGGTGCCTGACTATCGTTGATCTGAATCGGTAGACCGCGCGCAATGTTATGGCAGAAAGTCGCCACTGCTGAGTTGTAGTTGGGCCGCGCCCACTTACCGAAAACGTTCGGCAGGCGCAACACATGCAATTGAATAGCTTGGTGTTCGGCCAGCGCTTGCAGGGCTTCTTCGGCAGCGCGCTTACTATTGCCGTAGGCATTGTCACGATCAGCTTGGATAGACGAGCTATAGACCACCGGTATGCACTTACCGCTCGCGCGCAGTCCATCGCATAAGGCCAAAGTGAAGTCGCTGTTACCCGTCACAAATTCGGCAGGATCCTGCGGGCGGTTCACACCCGCCAAATGGAAGATGCAGTCCGCTTCGGCAACTCGTGCCCTCAGGCCTTCCAAGTCATCGCGTGCGCAACTCAGCACCTCGATATCTTGGCGCTCGCGCAGGTGTCTTTCGAGATTCTTACCGATAAAACCATTGATACCGGTGATCAGGACCTTCATCAATTACTCCTCCGGCGTGGGGTGTTCACCACGCTGAATGGCACGGATGAAATCAAGTTTCAGAAGTAGTTGTTGCATGCCAGCAACATCGAGGCGCTCGGTGTTGTGCGAGTTGTAGTCTTCGGAATGAGAAATCCTCTCCTCGCCTTGTTCAACGTATTTGCTGTAGTTGAGATCGCGCAGGTCAGGCGGAATTCGGAAGTAGTCACCCATGTCTTCGGAACACGCCATTTCTTCACGGCTCAATAGTGCTTCATAAAGTTTTTCGCCATGACGGGTGCCGATGACCTGAATGGGATGTTCCGGCTTGTTCATCAACCCAGTCAATGCATTGGCCAGCACCTGCACGGTCGCTGCCGGAGCCTTCTGCACAAACAAATCGCCATTGTTGCCGTGTTCGAACGCATACAGCACAAGATCTACCGCGTCAGCCAGGGTCATCATAAAGCGTGTCATGTTGGGGTCGGTGATCGACAGTGCTTGACCCTGACGGATCTGGTCAACGAAAAGCGGAATGACAGAGCCGCGCGACGCCATGACATTACCATAGCGGGTGCCACAGATGACGGTCTTCGTCTCGTCGACATTGCGCGACTTGGCAACCATGACTTTTTCCATCATGGCCTTTGAGATACCCATAGCATTAATAGGATAAACCGCTTTGTCGGTGCTCAGACAAACGACACGACGCACTTCGTTCTGGATAGCCGCTTCAAGCAAATTTTCGGTGCCGATAACGTTGGTCTTGACCGCTTCCATTGGGTGGAACTCGCAAGACGGCACTTGTTTGAGTGCCGCAGCGTGGAAAATATAGTCCACGCCACGGGTGGCATTGAGTAGGCTATGGTAGTCACGCACATCGCCGATGTAGAACTTCAGCTTGCTACTGGCATAGCGCTTGCGCATGTCGTCCTGCTTCTTCTCATCACGGCTGAAAATGCGGATTTCCGCGATATCCGTATTGAGGAAGCGCTTGAGCACGGCATTGCCGAAGGAGCCTGTACCGCCTGAAATGAGAAGTTTCTTTCCGCTAAACATAAATAATCCTAAATATGATGCAGACGACCGGGTTCACGGGGCTGCCAGGCTATAGACCGGTCCGTCATTCCGCTTGGGGCTGCGACCGCCGATTAACACCGCGCGCATGCTACCAGGCAAACCGTCGCCGGCAGGAAATTGTAACAGGGATGCTTGCAACCTCATGCAACCGGCTGGCAAGTGAAGCCTTAGGGTTCCTTAAACTGCTCCATGAATGCGCGCATAGAGCCCTGGTCCTTCAGAAACAGAGCGTCCTTCCCGAGCGCCTTGTACTCGTAGCCCAGGAACGAATCGTAAGAGACCATGACATCGCATTCCGGAAAGCACGTTGCCTCGACCACCCGGTCGGCTAACGCCGTGAGCTGCGCCACCGTATCCTCATAGACATGCCGGGGGTGCAGCTTTACCACAATGAAAAAATCAAAATTATTCTTTACCTGCCGAAGAAAATCAATCTCGGTTTGAATGTACGGCGCTGAGGAGGCGAGAAATAATACTTTCCTGTCGCTATTCATTTGCTGCAGCTCAAATTTCGGGCGAATCGGCGCTGTGCGACGAAAGTTGAAATAACGTGAAAAAAGGCCCTCAAACTCCACCCCGAAGAGATACATACAGTCAACGCCGCCAAATGGGTGAGTAAACGCTAGGTCATCATAGATATATGCGTGCTGAATAACCGAAAAACGCTCTGAAAGATGGGTTCCAATGTACGTCCAACGCTGCATATTGCAATCTGTGATAACGGACTTCCTTGCCTGCGACAGCTTGTTAACAAACAAGGTGTACCATGTGAGCGGCAGAATATCCATAGCGTGGAAGATTAGGTCGCTACGGCGCACGCCGTGCTGCGGTGCATAGCGGGAAATGGCAAACAGTACGCGCCATATGACCAATAGGGCCCGAAGGTAATCCGTCGCTGACAGATAACGCAACATAGCCCATGGGCGCTTGCAGCGAAAGCATTCGTACTGGTCAAAATTGTCGAAGAGGTAATGGAAGAGTTTCAAATTGTCTGTATTCGGCAGACATACAGGCTCCGCCAAATCAGCTAACGACTTGCGCAGCGGTAAACAGGCGAACACGAGCGCCAGGAGGATATTGAGCAGCGCGGCTACCGCTAGCAGCGGCAACAACACGAGGCGAATGCACCACAGCAGTAGCAGCAGTTTGTTTCCGTGACGTTTCCACAAGGAAAACAGCGGCATAATTTTGTATTGGGGCAAGGCATCAACTTCGGGGCTGGCCTTAAGAAATTTCTCTTTGAGCCTACGATCAAGACGCACTTCATTCACATACGACTCAAGCAACAGTCGGGACATCAATGAAATTTGACTAGTGGGCATGGACATTCTCTTTCACAAATAGTAGACGAGTGCAGCACAACAACACCAGATAGAAGATAACATTAAACAATACAATCCATTGCAACATGCTCCCACGAAACACACTGAGAAAGAACAGCATCTGATACATGAATATGAACAAAAACACCGGCCCCAAGCGATAGCGCAGCGAATACAAAACGCACATTAGGAGGGAATAGATAAAAATCGGAACCACCCAGAACACATAGTTCCCGTAATTCAGATACAGCTCAGTCTCCACAGGCCACTGCTGGGTTGCCGAGCCTTCGAACCATTGCTGAGGAAAATAGATTGAAGTCAGCCAACGGCTGATATCATGCATGTAGTCTTCGGAGGGCACACCGAAGAATGTTAGCCACTTATTTAGGGGATAATCCATGGTCAACAGGAAGCCTGGCGGCATGTCCCGAAGGATCATGTCGTGGAGGAAGATAGTATTGAAATAGCTCAGGAAATATTCCAATAACATCCCCGGCGTACTGTAAAAGCCGTTGGAACGTAAATACATCGCAAAGCTGAAAGCCAGCGTGAAGGCGGTAAATATCACTGCCCCTTTGAGCAAGGTAAGCCGGGCCGTGGTCAGCCAGGGAATGCTAAAGAAGATTGCAAAATAGAAAATTCGGCTTTTGACGCCCTGGATGAATGCACAGAACACCAAGACAAAAACCACACACATCATCAGTATAAAATTGACACGCCGCTGAGTCTTCCAGTAGAAGCCTAGAGCGAAGGCCAGGAAGTTAGAACTCATGAGCAACACGAAGTTGAGTAAGCCATAACCCTTCTTGTTTTCTAAATAGGTGCTGCTGTAGTTGCCGAACCAGGCTTCAGCGCCACCGGTCACTTGGAAAAAGTAAAGCCCGCCTACCAGAACTACACTGGAGAATACAAACAGCATCAGCGGTCTGACCCGGTACTGCTCGAACAGGCTATCTGCCGACGAGCGCACCAGTATTACCTCGAAAAACCGGGTAAAACCATAAAACAACGTAAACACATACAGGTACGACAACACCGCCTCATCCGAGAGCTTCGACCAATCATTAGCCTTGCCCCATGGCAACACATAAGTCCAGCCGCTCCACTCAAGCACGTAAAACAATACACTTGGAAAGATGAAATAAAGAAAATAGCTACCGAACACTACATTCGAAGGGCATAGTATCTCCTTATTGCGGAACAGGAAAAACGCAGTCAGCATGAAGATCACAACCAGTAAGATCATACGCCCAGTGATTCCCTATTCATTCGCCGAAAGACTGTCCAGCTCTCTTTTAACAGCATCAAAGACAAGTTTATTACCCATCTCGTTTAAATGGTGATTGTCACTTAAAAATATTTCTTCCGGAGCATTCGCTGGATAACACGCCCCTAGGTAACCGGCCGAAAAATGGCGCTTGAGCAACTGATTATACTCGTCCACAGAAGGTGCGATACGAGGGTTTCTTGCCTGATAGGCCGCCGATGGCGGAGCAATCGGAACTACCAGTATCCTGGCCCCTTCGAAGACAGTAGAAAGCGCCTGCAGATTCGCTTGAAATGATGTCGGCGACACATAGCGGATATCACGGGAAACTATCAACTGTGCATAAAAACGCTTGACCAGTCGATGCACGAACCGACTCACTACCCCCGGCATTCTCACTAACACGGAGAGCTCCGTTTTTTTGATTGCCCTTGGATAACAGTCAACGATGCCCACCTGCAGCACAACAATGTCGGGCTTGATCGCCGAATAGTAATTATGTACCAGCGACAGCAATTGGTTGCTGTCCATTCCGGGCATGCTGAAAATACGGAATTTGAAGCGTCCGGACGCGTAATCGGCAAGGCGATAGGGCCAGCACTGATCGTCATCGATCAGTGACGGGCTAACCCTAGGCAGCCCCAGCGAATCAGTTAAAACAAGTACCTTTCTCATGATCGCCTTGAACACGGATTTTTTTGAACAGGACCGCTACCACCGCGCCAACGAGTAACGCATTGAGCAGCGGTAGGAAAACGATAAGCGGCGCTCCCATGAACAGATGGCCGAACGCGAATGATAGTCCGAGCCCGATAACCATCAATCCTAAATACGCGACTGCTAAGACCTTTTCCAGCCGCTGCGCTAGGTAGAAGTTGCAGACGAAGCCAAGACAAATCAGCATCGTTTTCAAGAGCAGCATCGAGATCAGGATCCCGAACATTGACCAGTCGAATCGGCCGATCAAATGAAGGAATACGGTAATCACTAATACGAACATCAGCACCACACCCGAAAGGTACAGAGCACACTTGACCATCATTTCTTGGAAGGCGTCTTCGGCGGCATCCTCTCCACTGAAGCGCTTTAGCAACCCCGGAGTGAAGTAGTACAGAACCGAGGTTACACCTAAAAAATAGATATTGGTCAGAACGTCGATGTACTGGAAATCCGCCCGTACTTTTTCTGCCGCACCCAGTAGGTTCAACACCAGCCGGTCCGAGGTCAGCACTACCACTAAACCGCTGGCCATTAAAAACATATACTTCGAGGCGCTCAATATCTTCCAAAATAGGTGGATGTTCTCGGTACGGTCGTTGGTCGATGTCCGCAGCTTTCGCCAGCAATAGACAAAAAACGAGAAAACAACCGTGAATGCAGCCAGGCTCCAAGCGCCGAAGAATTGGAGTTCCAAGGCACCTCCCTTGAGCAGCAGCAGGATCAATCCGAAGCTGACAAAGAACATACCGGCCCAAGTAACGTTGAGCATATTCAGGTGCATGTCCATCCCTAGGAGGCGGAATACCGTTTGGCAGGCCGTCTTCATATGATTGACTCCACCGATGAATAATCCTGCCATCAGGTACAAGTTGTCTCGACACGCTAGTGCTGCAGCCGCTAGCAGCAGGGCAATCAGCGCTGAAAACCAGATCTCCAAGCGAAGAATGCGCTCCTTCTCTTCTACGGTCGTGCTGATCGCACCGTCACGAATCGCGCCATTGTGGAACCCTAGGGCAAGAAACGTACTGTAGGAAATCACGATGAACGCGATACTAGAGTCCGCTAGCGCCTGCTGACTCGCCATGTTGGTGAAATACAACGTGAGCAATGCAACCAGCCCAAACTCGCTGTAGGTCGCAACCACGTACCTGATCGCTCCGGCCACACCCCCCTTCGTCATTGGATGAACACTCCTCTGCGCACCAATTCGACATCAAACATAGTTGGCAATACGCATATAAGTCCGGCTGTTCTCAAGATGTTCGGCCAGCGAGCAAAGGCCTTCCTCGTTGTGCGTTAGGAAGTGTTCGACTTGCAGATAGAGCCCCGGCTTGTACTGGGTATCCAAGGTTGTATCGATATCGACAGGCGTTACGGCAACACTGTTGAGTAGTTGCACCTGGAGCGTTTCCAGCGGCTTGAAAATAAACCGTCGTTTTTTCGTCAGTATCTCCACCACCCAGCGTCCAGGTGCCTCCCAGTCGCCCGAATAGGAGAACAGCGCCCCTTCATGGGTCTCGCCAGCACCACAGAAACGCGCAGCACGGCTGTGCCAGGACAGTGAGCCGGAACCGGCTGTGAATGTGCAGAGTTGTCGCGGACGTCCACCGAGATAAAACGCAAGGTCAGTCACATGGGTGGTGTTGCTGAAGAACCAGTTTTCCTTGACTCCATCGGCCTTAGGGATCCCCTGAATCGTCGACCATTCGGTAATCTCGAAATTGAAGCTGGTGACTCCACCATCTTCCTTAATCAATTCACGCGCCTTAATCACGGAGGAAAGGAAGCGACGATTATAGGCAATGTAGACCATGGCGCCTGAAGCATCAGCCTTGTGTTTCAGACGTTCGATTGCCTCCAACGTGAGCCCGCCGGGCTTCTCCACCAGCAGCCGCTTGACCCCCTGATCCAGCAGATAGGTGCTGGCGTGCTCCAACTGCTCGACGCTTACGGCAACAATCGCGCATTGAATCGCCGGGTGCTCGCTGTTGAAGTACGCCTCAATCCCCCCCGTGCAAGGCTCTACGCCAACGGCCGCATGGAAAGCTTCGGCAGATTGCGCATTACGACCAACAACTTGGAAAGGTTGGTCCAAGCCTTTGAGCACATTGGCATATTGCACGGCCATCGGGCCGGCACCGACGATAAGAATCATAGTCAATCCGTTCAGGTAATGGGGCAGAGCGTGTAAGCGCCGCCATCGTGTTCATTGAAGAAAGCAAGCAGTGCGCGCAGGAAAGGGGCGTGCAACGCCGCGGACTCTTCGAAGGAGGTCAGCTCGCAGTCGCCTTGTAGGTAGACCGCTTCGGCTGTCCGGTGGGACAGTTGGCTCTGATACAGAACCGGGAACGACAGGGACTCAGTTGCTCCTGTGCCCTTATGGCGCAGCACGCAATGGCCAACCGCCTCGTTGATCGAAACGAGGAAGTGTTCAGTTTCTATCTCCAGCTTCAGCTGCGTCTGCGACGTGTCTGCATGGCAGGTCAGTTCGAACTGGCCCTTCGGCGAGCGCCCGGCCAGCGTACCGTTGACCTCCTTGTAACCGGGGCGCTTGCTGGCTACGATCACAGGATCCAGACGGGAGACATCTACCTCATAGGAGGCGCTGCCGCCAAGAAATGTCCATAAATCAATGAAATGAACCGCATTGCAGGCTAGGCCCCACTGATCACCCTCAACGCGCAGATCAAGCGCTTGCTCGGCTTGCAGACGCTCGCGCAGCAACTGATAGCCCGTGAACATCCTGCGAGGGCAATTGACCCAGACCTTGCAACCGGTACGCATGAACAGCTGGCGCGCCGCTTCCAACTGTTCCTCGGACTGGAACACCACTTTTTCTAGTATTAGGTTTTTCACCGTCAGCCGATCGAGCATATCGACCACCAACTGCAAGCGGCAATCGGCATTGGTAGCCACGATGCAAAAATCGATGGCTCCCTTTACTTGGCCGATATCGGTATAAAAATCGATGGTTCGAATGGAGGAAGATTTTTCAACCTGTTCAAAGCGCTCTTTTGCCTGCACAAGAGCGCCTTCGAACGAATCGACGACCTGGATGGTAATATCAGTGAAATCGGCAAGCGCAAGCGCCTGCAGGTGACGGCTACCTAGCTGCCCAGCACCCACAAGAAGAATATTGAACATACAGAATCATTGTTCCCAAGAGTAAACTACAGGCTGAAACCGTCATCGACGACTATATTCTGACCATTCACGTAACGGGCCTGGTCGGACAACAGGAACGTGATGGAGCCGATGACATCATTGATGTCGAGCATTCCTTTGCCAAAGGTATGCCCCTTGTAGCGCTGCAGGAACGGTTCAGGTTGATGATCGAAAATTCCACCTGGGCTGACGCAATTGGAGCGGAAATGGCTGTTGCCAACATAGCTCGCCAAGTACTTGCTAAGGTGAATCAGCGCCGACTTTATCGCTGCGTATTCCACCGGCATGGTCATTTTTGTGTCGTCGTAGACTTCGAATTTCGGCGCGACTACACCATAGATCGAGGAAATATTGACGAGGGAGAATGGGCGTCCGGTCCGCTCGAAATATTTCGCACACTGTTGCATGAACAGAAACGACGAACCCAGGTGCAGGGAAACGTTCTCATTAAAGTCGGCCAGGGTGACATCGAAGAACTTCGCCCCATAACGCTTGTTTCGCGGATAGGTGCAGTTAACCGCACCATCGAGCTCCAGTGAGGCAAACAGCTTATCGACCGAGACCACATCATTCAGGTCCAGCGAAACTCGCGTTACCTGCGAGTTTTCCTGGCCTAGACCCTGCTGCTGCAGTCGTTCGTTCATCAAGTCCAGGTTGATATCAGCCACGATGACATGGGCACCTTCGGCGACCAATGCCGCGCTCAGGGTGCTGCCCAGCAGCCCGCCCGCGCCCGCAACTAGAAAGCTTTTACCCTTCAACATGCGCGCTCTCTCTATCGGCATACAACATTTCAGCCATTTTGAAATCGTATATATCGTCAATATCCACCGCCCTCTCGCGCGGCACCACCACCGACTTCACCCGTCCGGAGAAAATTCGTTCGTTGTTCAGCACGAACATAGGGCGCGTCACATAGGCCACCGTGGTCATGTCGTATACCGCTGGGGCATCCTGTCGGCGATGCACCCTTTTCCCCGCGCATACCAACTGGCTGTTGCCTTCAGCGTCACGAACGACCATGTTGAAGTAGGGGCTACGCGCTGCAGGCGTGACAGTCACAACGACATCGGTGTCCTTGTCAAGACTTGCCAGGCAATTGCGGACATCGTCAGTGTTTCGCAACGGGCTGGTGGCAGGCAGGCTTATGAATATGTCGAACGATTCGCCTCGCGCTTGGAGGTAGGCGATAGCGTGCCGCCAGGCCAGCCATTCGGCGGCAGTGTCGGTCGCCAGCTCGTCCGGCCGCACGATGACCTCGGCCGAATAGGCTCGGGCCACTTCTGCGATGGCCTGTGAATCGGTAGATACGAAGACCTTATCGATCCCTTGGACCTGCTGTGCGACTCGTATGGAATGCGCAATCAACGGGATATCACCGAGTGGCTTGATATTCTTGCCCGGCAAACCTTTCGAGTTGCCACGGGCAAAGATGAAGGCGAAAACGCTCACGCTTGAAGGTCTCCAATGGTGACGACTTGACCGATTGAAGCCGAGCGCTTCATGGCTTGGATGAGCTGCAATGTTCGCAAGGCGTCGACGATACCGACCGCCGGCCGCTCCGAACCTTGCGCCACCTGACCGAAGTGGCGCAGCTGATCTAGGTACATGTTGTTGCGGTCATAGGAAGGGTCGTCGAACAACACGCTCTGCTCCTCCCTTCCCGAGTGCAAAAGGATGCGGTTGTTGAGAATGTCCCAGATCAGGCTTCCCTCCTGACCCACCACCTTGCAAGTACGCACTGGCGCGCGCTGAAGAAAATCCATATGCACATTGGCGACCAGGCCGTCTTTTCGCACCAGCAAGGCATCCACTGTATCTTCCACGTCGACTTCCAGCGCACCTGAAGTGCGCGCCACACAGTAAGCCGTTTCGAAGTCTCCGAACAACCAGCCGAGGTAATCCAGCTCATGACTGAGTTCGAGCAATACTCCGCCGCCCAACGCCCGGCGTGCTGACACGTTGTTGCGGTAATCACTATCCGGTCGCCAGTCAGGAAGATATTGGCCGACATCGACACTGATGCTGCGCACCTCTCCGACACGCCCCTCTTCGAGCAGTGCCTTGAATGCTGAAGCCGAAGTCATGTAGCGAAGGTTATAGGCAACGTCGATCATAGAACTCTGCCGATCAAACAAGTCGCGAACACCATTCAGCCTCTCGAGGCAGTCAGCCAAAGGTTTTTCTATTAGTACTGGAATGTGCTGCTGCAGCAGTTGCACGGCATGCTCGATATGCCAAGGTGCAGGTGAGGCAACAATAGCAAAACGCGGCTTAGACTGCAGAGCCTCTTGCAGCGACACGAAACACACGGTGCCTTCGCCGACCTCCTCTGCCTGCAACGCCCTACCCGACGCGGAGACACATCCCACGCGCGCGGGACCGAACAATTGCTTCAGGTTTGCAATATGGCGCTTTGCGATACTGCCACTGCCGATTACAAGGTAGGTAATAAGTTCGCTCATAAGCTGCCGAACTCTTGCTGGGCACGCTGGAAATCTTCCATCCGGCCAATATCCAACCAATACTCATGTATCGGAAACATATTGACGTCGCGACCGGCAGAGATTTCATGTTCGAGCAATGTCGGCATATCAACCCGGGTATCTGCCGACACGCTCTTTACCAGCTCGGGGGAAAGCAGGTAAATACCAGCGTTGATAAAGAAGCGCTGCACTGGCTTTTCAACCATGGATCGAATGCGGTGACCATCACTCTGGATCACACCATAGGGCACGCAGTACTCGTACTCTCGAACGCACATGGTGGCGGCGCCAGCATGGGTCTGGTGGAACTCGAGCAGGTTTTCGAAATCCAGGGTAGTCAACAAATCGCCATTCATTACGAACAGTGGTAGGTCGATTTCATCATGCGGTAGCAGACCCAGTGCCCCGCCAGTACCCAGCGGCGCGTCTTCATGGATGTACCGAATGCTCACACCCCAGCGACTGCCATCACCGAAATGCGCGCGAATCATCTCGGGCATATAGTGGGTGGAGATGAAGAAGCGGTGGAAGCCGGAACTGATGAAACGCTCGAGGATCAGTTCAAGGATCGGCTTGTCGCCAACCTTCAATAAGGGTTTTGGGCAATTATGGGTCAAAGGACGTAAGCGCGTACCAAAACCGCCTGCCATGAGGAACACCGGATTGTTGCGCTGCGGCTTGTTCAATAGGTCATGCAGCGTTTCCAGGCCGATCACCTTGTACTCGTCATCAATCACCGGTAGTTGCAGCAGCTGGAACTTTTCCATCACCGTGAGGATTCGCTCCTTGCTCCAGTTCGGCTCGGCAGTCCTAGGAGTCGAACACATCACTTCCCGGACAGGCGTGCTCAAGGGCCGCTGCTTCAACAAGGCCCGTCGGATATCGCCATCCGTCAAAGTCCCCAACAGCCGACGCTGCCGGTCCACAATCATGACGATCCGCACCGCGACGCGATCCAACGTCGCGACGGCTTCCTCCATAGAGCATTCAGGGTCGACGAGCGTTTGCTCCCACTGCTTCATTGCCTACCTTCCTTAAGTTTACACGCCCGACACGGGTCTTAGACGCGCCGACGAACCTACCAAAACACCATGGGCCGGCACATCACGTACGACGACCGTCCCAGCACCGACCACTGCGCCTTCTCCGATGACTACTCCCTGTATGACGGTGGATCCGCTTCCGATAAAAGCACCGACCGAGACGTCGACGCCGCCGCACAGGGTTACGCCAGGGGCGACATGGACATGGGCGCCCAGTCGGCAATCATGGTCCACGCTTGCCGAGGTATTGACTACAGTATTGCAGCCAACGATCACGTCAGGCTGCAGTATCACCCCAGCCATTACCTGAGCCCCTTCCTCTAGCACGACCGAACCGTCGAGCCAGACCGTCGGATGCACGAGTGGGGGAAAGTAAAAGCCCCTGTCACGGGCCCGCTCGAAGATAAGGCGTCGTAGGGTACTGCCCACTACTTGCCCCACGCCATTGACCAGTTCCACGCTGCCGGGGGCGAACTGCTCCAGCGCGTCATCACCACCCAACACTTCTATACCTCTCCACTGCTTTACACCATGCTTAGCAAGCCCGGGATCACACACTCCACGAATGTCGTAGCCGCATGCCTGAGTCAGTGAAAGTAACACCTTCGCATGCCCTCCCGCCCCTAGGAAGACTAATGGCAAAGGCCGTGTCGGAGGCAATGTCATTTTTCGATGATCTCGCCGACCATGAAGGCACGACGGCTGGTGCTGCCGACGAGCTCCCAAAGGGTCGTGGGCGATAAGCCGGAACCGCTGCGCGCCGTGGTGAGGTCATCGCGGCTGATGATCGCGCCTGCGGGGATTTCACGGGCCGCCACAACTTGCTGGCGAGCAGCCTTACGGGTGTCCCATTCACTGGGCTGCGGTGCCTTACACGGATCGCCCAGCGCCAGTTCTAGAGCGCGGATTTGCGCGACCATCAGTTTGAGCTCTTCAGGCTCCAGAGAGGCCTTGTGATCAGGGCCATCCATTGAGCGATCCAGGGTAAAGTGCTTCTCAATGACCATTGCGCCCCGGGCCACAGCCGCCGCAGGGATCAGGCAGCCTTCGGTATGGTCAGAATAACCCACTGCCAGGCCGAAGGCCTTTAGGGTGTCCATTGCCCGAAGATTGACTTCATGAGCGGGCGTCGGGTACTGCGAAGTACAGTGCAGTAAGGTAACGTGCCCCTGCAAACGCTGGCGGTTTTGCGGATTGCCCCAACACCTCCAGACTTCGTCCATGTCAGTGGGCTCTGTTGCCGACCCTAGGGCATGGGCCACAATGGCAAGCCCCTGCTCAACTTCGCTCATTGTCGCCATGCCCGTGGAAAGAACCAGCGGCTTTCCGGTATGGGCAAATTGCCAGAGCAGCGGCCCGTTCGTCAGCTCGCCTGAAGGTACCTTGAAAAATGGCAAGTCCATCTCGCATAGGAACGCCAGACTTCCGGTATCGAATGCAGTGGAGAGAAACTCGATGCCTTTGCTGCGAGCATAGGCCTGCAACTCGAAGTGCCAATCCCTAGGCAGTTCAAGTTTCTTGAGCATGGCCACCTGACTCTCCGATGCATCAGTACTATGCTTCTGGTAATTGGCCTTGGGGGCCGCTTTAGAGGCAAGCCGGTCAGCATCGAACGTCTGGAACTTGACAGCATCGGCGCCTGCGTCGGCTGCTACGTCCACTAAGGCGAAAGCCAGGTCCCGTTCGCCATTGTGGTTAACACCCGCCTCGGCAATGACATATACCGCATTTCTATTGGACGATTGCATGGTTCAACTCAAATCGTGAAAGGGCTTGTTGTGTCGAGCTTCAAAACGCTTGAGAACATCCACGATACTGCTGGCGGCATTTCCCGCCCCGTAGGGGTTAACCGCTCGTTTACAAACGGCGGCAAAATCAGTGCTCAGCGCATGGCGCAATGCAGCCTCAATCGACAACGCATCGGCTTTGCTATTCAATACCGATTCCGCTGCAAGCCGCCCCTCTTGACGGGCGCCAATGTTGATCGTTGGAACACCGAAGGCGGGTACTTCGATGATGCCGCTTGAGGAATTCCCCACAACGGCATCGGCCAGCGCCACTGCGCTCAAGTAACGTTTGAACCCTAGCGATGGAATCGCCTTGATCCGTGCCGGCGCCTGGCGGGCATAGTCTTCGAGTAAAGGGATGATAGCGCGCCCGCCATTATCAGCGTTCGGATAGGTCAGGATCACCTTGTGCTCGGGAAAACGGTCAAGCGCAGCCAGTAGTGCCTTAAAGCTCTGCACCGGGTCTTCTTCGGCCAGGGTTACCGGATGATAAGTGACTAGGAGATAGGGTGCGCTGAGATCGAAAGCCAGACTCTGCGATAGCTCATGCCGCGTCATACGTGGGCTGCGCATAAGGTGATCGAGTCCAATGGCGCCTACGTTGAATACCCGGTCGGCAGATTCCCCCATCTGGATAACACGATGGCGGTAGGGTTCGGCGGCCACGAAATGGAGGTATGACATCTTGGTAATAGCATGACGGATAGCATCGTCATAGGCACCTTCGGTGATCTCACCACCATGCAGATGTGCCACCGGGATTTTCATTACTAACGCACACTGCACGATGGCCAGAGCCTCGAAGCGATCCCCCAGAACAACTAGGGCATCAGGACGAAGACGATCCAATGCATCTGCAAAGCCGAGCACGCCCAAGCCCATGGACTTGACCACTCCGACGTCACTGTCGGACGACAGCAGCATCTCGACCTTAGCATCAATGGTAAAACCGTCGTTTTCAATGGTTTTCCAGGTTTCGCCAAACTCGGGCGACAGATGCATGCCACTCACAATCACCTGCAGCTCGAGTTCGGCGCTGGCCTGAATGTCCTTCATCAGCCAGTAAAGCAGCCCATACTCAGCCCGAGTGCCAGTAAAGACGCAAATTCTTCGCTTCAAGCCAACTGCTCCGGCGGCACGCTGCTGGGCAGGTTGACAACCCGCTCTTCCAGCCACAGCGCATTATGTAAGCCACCGCGCAGCGCATTGGCGAAAGCCGGCAGATGCGTCATCAATTTCCAGATCGGCCTAGTCATCACACCCGCTTGGTTACTGCTCTGGAGAAGCGCGTCGCGCTGCGCCAGATTTTCACAAATGATTGCATTCAGCCAGTAGTTAGAACGGCACCCCTCAGGCTCGCGAACGAACTGGGCCGAATATCCTTTGAAAAACGCCTCGTAGCTCTCCGCCAGCGCACGCTTAGAGGCGATGAACGTCTCGAGGCTTTCCAACTGCGCGCAGCCGAGCGCCGCATTGAGATTGGGCAAACGGTAGTTGTAGCCCACCTCGTCGTGCACATACTCGTAGGCATGGGGTTGCTTGGCAGTGGTGGTGATGTGCTTGGCACGTATGCCGAGTGCCTCTCCGGCCAGGATCATGCCCCCGCCACCAGTGGTAATAATCTTGTTGCCATTAAAGCTCAGCGTGCCGACACAACCGAAGGTGCCAGTGTGTCGCCCTTTGTACAGACTGCCCAGGGATTCCGCCGCATCCTCGACCAGTGCCAAGTTCCAGCGCCCGCATACATCCATGAGCTCATCGAGTGCCACCGGATGGCCGAACGTATGCATCGGCAAGCAAGCACGAAGCACTCGCCCGCCTGACTTGGTGCGGCACGTGCCTTCTGGGTCGAGGTAGGCATTTTCTTCCAGCCATTCCTCAAGAGCCGTGGGCGAGAGCCCTAAAGTATGTCGATCAACGTCAACGAACACCGGCTCCGCATTGCAGTAGGCGATCGCGTTGCAGGTTGCAACAAATGTCAGGGGTTGCGTCACGACTAAGTCGCCCGGTCTCACACCCGCTAATAGCAGCGAAATGTGTAAGGCGGCTGTGCCGTTGACCGTGGCCACAGCGCGCGGGGAGCCAGTGTAAGCCGCCATGTCACGCTCGAAACGGTCGACGAAAGCGCCAACGCTGGAAACGAAGGTTGAATCAACCGTTTCAAGTACATACTGCTTTTCATTTCCCTGGAACACAGGGGCATGGAGCGGAATGAACTCATTTGTACGGTACTGCCCGCGTATGAAATCGATCAGCGCATCGAACATGACAAGGACTCAGACGTTGTAGAGGTCGGCTTTGTATTTGACCAGGTTTTCCGCGCGGGAGAACCAATCGATGGTTTCCTGCAGGCCTTCCCGGATGGAGTACTGCGGCTTGAAGCCGGTCAGGCCATGAATTTTGCTGTTATCGCACCACAAACGGAATACTTCCGACTTTTCTGGACGCAGGCGCTGGTCATCCATCAGGAATTCGACATCACTCCCCATCAGCTCGCGAATCAACTCCAGCGTGGCGCCAACGGAAATCTCGAAGTTTGAACCGATGTTTACAGTCTCGCCAATCGCCTTTTCGCAACGGGCGAGTTCTAGGAAGCCACGGCAGGTGTCGGCGACGTAGTTGAAGTCACGGGTCGGCGACACATCACCCAGCTTGATCTGCTTCTTGCCGTCGGCGATCTGGGTGATGATAGTCGGAATCACCGCGCGTGCGGACTGGCGCGGACCATAGGTATTGAAGGGGCGCGCGATAGTCAGAGGCAGGTCGAAAGCATTAAAGAAGCTCATCGCCATGGCGTCGGCGCCGATTTTCGATGCACTGTATGGCGATTGAGGCTGCAGCGGATGCTGTTCATCGATCGGCACGTACTGTGCTGTGCCATACACTTCACTAGTAGAAGTGTGGATAACCCGTTGCACGCCATTGTCCATCGCTGCCTGACAGATATTTAACGTGCCTTTGACATTTGTATCTACATAGCTATCCGGCGCCACATAGGAATAAGGAATAGCGATCAATGCTGCAAGATGGAAGACGGTGTCTACGTCTTTAGTGATATGTTTGCAGTAATGAGGATCACGAACATCACCATTTAACACTTCAATATCTTTCAGGCAGGCCACATCTTCCAGCCAACCCCAGTAATTGAACGAGTTATATTGGGAAAGCGCCTTGACCTCATACCCTTCGCGAACCAGCAGTTCGGTCAGATGCGAACCGATAAAGCCATCTGCACCTGTTACCAGTACCTTCTTCATAACCGCACCTTAATCCAGTCAAGCGAGCATAGAATAAATATACTCACGAATATAAATATGTTTCGATATAAAGCAGGCTATTATTGCCGGGAGCCGACAGCTGTCGATCACCTAAATTTACATTTTTTGGTATGGCAGCACCAGCCCCCTGGCAATGCCCACCGGAAACATGCCAGACGAACGGCACCAGTAGCGAGGCAGCAGCCGCGAAACCTCTGGATTTGCCTGGTTCAAAGGGCCGATTCAGAGCGGCGGCGCAGCTACGACTTGGCCATGAAGACAAAGCCAAGTGCGCCTCCAGCAAGCATGAACGAGTGCAGAAACCCTCCGAATACGACAAGACCTAACACTCCCGTGATGTACCAGGGAGCCAAGTAGCCCCCCCCCAACGCCCGGTACAGCAGAACTTGCACCAGATTTTCCGGGACGCTTAGCACCAACCCAAACAAACTACCCATCAAAATAAAAAGCCGCTGAACTGTACAGAACCAACGTTCAAAAAACGAATTAACCATACAGGACGCAAATGCCCAACCAGCCAACTGATACTGTCACTTTGCCAACACCTAAAAATACACAGCTGAAATCATGGGCAGCCATTAAAGATCACTGAGGTCTGATTGGCAACGGTGTAATCACCTCAGCTCCGATGACATTTTTCATCATTATGGCCTGACGAAGTTCAGCACGTCGATGAGCCTTCAACGCATGGCGCAATAGCACGTAAACCATTCCAATCACCCCCCCCAGTAACGCACCAAGAGAAACAAAGAGCGACTTCCGTGGAAAAATAGGACTAAGCGGTTCCGTAGCCAACTGATCGACGCTAACCAGACGCAAGCTACTCAAATCCGAATTGACCGCATTCAGCCGTGAACGCTCCGCACGCAGGGCCTCACCCCCCTTCACAAAAAGCTCGTCCTTCTGGCGCTGCTCAAGGGCTTGCATAGTACGATTCTGTTCCAGCAACATCAGCTCTTTGCGGATCTGAGCGATTCGCGGCTCGACAAAATCATCGGTTTTTCTTTCCCTTAGAGCTTGCCGCTCTGCCTCCAGCGCATCGGTGCCGAGGAAGTACATTGGTACTTGCTGATTGTTTATCTCCGTACGTATCACGTTACCAGTCCCTTCTGCCTCGCTGTGACCGATTGAAGAGGGCGTGGAGGGACGCTTCAGTCCCAACCTGCGAGCAATCGCGATGGCTTCATCCAACTGAGCAATTCTGTCTGCGCGTCGCAACTTGAGTTGAGCGCGCAGAGCACGCAACTCGTCATTGAGCCTCGCACGCTTGATATCATCGCCCTCTTGCAAGGCTGCAATTTCACTCATCTTACCGATTTCATATTCCGCGCGAGCCGATGCTAACTCGTTGTCAATTTCCTTGATCCGGTTACTTATAATAACCCTAAGATCTTCAGCAACCAACAGGCGCTCTTTCTGAATCGCGTATTGAACAAGGCCATTGAGCACTTGTTGCCCATCAATGCCTCTAGGATAACGAAGATCAATTCGAACAAATGTCGCTACCTGACTACTTTTATTAGTATCAGGCTGAAGCACTTTCAATGCATTACGATTAAAATACTCAAATCCCTGCTCTTCTGAACGACCAGGCGCCACAAAAGCCTTCTGAAGCTCAGGATTGGTACGAAAGTACCCTAGACGTGTTTCGTAAGAGTCTAAAGACGCGCCAATCCTATCAAGCGCTTGACCTGGCGTGAGCTTATAGACCTTTGAACGATTCAAACTATCAAGGTCATTTAACGCTGCCGGGCGTAACACAGTACTGACCTGGAACTCCGGCGTCAGTAGGAACGCATATCCGCCGGCCAGCACTCCAGCCAGGCACGCACACGCACCAATTTGTTTTTTTTTCTTCCAAAGTGCCTGCAATACGCCTACTACGTCGATCTCATCACGAATCGGAGCGGGGGAAATTGTGGGAATGCCTGTCACGCTGATGCCTGTCGGGTTGAGTGAAACAGCTTCCGAAGACAAGGCTAGCACTAGCGCCGTGGACGTCATGTCCCATTCCGCTTGAGTAAAACTTCCCTGTCCCCTAGGACGAAGCTGGCATTGTGACACTGAATGCATCCCACTACCACCCTGCTCGCGGCTTCTGTCACCCGAGCTGGCCGTTTCGCAAACGAGAAACCCCAAAATGACGAACAAACCCAACAACCGTGCCAAGCACTAGCCCTAAAATGGCACCCAGCACTACGATGATGAGTTTCTTAGGTTTAACAGGGCGATCAGGCGATTCAATAGCGCCATCCTGGCCGTAGACCTGAACCACAGCAGGATCCACCTGCAGCGCTCGATAGAATGCCATTGCCTCCTGCCGTTGTCGCAATTTAGCTATGAAGGGATCATCAGAAGCCCTATTGCGCAGGTTTTCTATCTCTGCCTCAAGTGCTTTTGAGCCACGCATGTAGGTAAGCGAGCCGTCCATACCCGCAGAGAGCTCACCGGACAGGTTATTGGAAATGATTGGCGGCCTTTCCAAGCCGATCGAACGAGCAACCCGCAGCGCTTCGGTCAACTGGGCAATCTGATCCTCCCGCTGCTTTCGAGCACTTTCACGCTCAGCCCTTACCTGCTGCTCAAGGTTGTCAGCCTTCACCAGCGCATCAGCTCGCGCATTTTGGATGATTTCTTTCTTAGCTCGCTCACCCGCCATTTCGACGTAATGCACCACCCATTGAGCAGCCTGCCCTGGATCGGGCTGGCTAGAGGTCACAAAAAAGCGATCTGACGAATCCTTGTTCACCGCCCCGAGACTAAGAACGTCCCGAAACTGGTTGTATAGCGCGTCCTGTGAACCTTTGCGCTTTTCCTCTGGAAGACTTGGAAGATAAACCTTACGGAAAAACTCACGACGGAGGGATTCTGACTGAAGATTTCGCAGGTATACACCATAAACATCCTTGACGGAAAACACATTCAGCCCGCTACTACCCCCGCGTCCATAGTTCAGCTGAGCAATATCATTATGGGTCGGAGGCTGCACAATAACCCTGGCTTCGTAAATCGGCGTAGCCAACAAGGCATAAGCCACGGCAAACGCAGCCACGATCAAGCCAATTGAAATGATCACTACCTTTTGCTTCCACAGCACTCCGAATAGCTCAAACAGATCAATCTCGTCGCTACCACTCAGGCGCTCGCGTTCATTGCGCATTTAGTCTTCTTTTCCTTGGGTCTGTCTGATTGCGTCATCTCAGGATTTGCGTCTGGCCAGCCGGGCACGGCAACCCTCGAATCAAGCGTAGCGGCTATTTGCCACCTCTGCCGCCACGCTTCTAACCTCACTTTAAGCTTCAGTAGAAAGAACCGGTTCGCAAAAGTTCCGCACGATCTGACAGGCATCACCCCTCCCGCCCAAAGGTCATCTCGCAATTGTGACGCACACCTCATCTCCCCCCTGCGCAAACGCAGCCCGCAGCGCATCCGCCAACGCCCGCTTGGCCCTCCCCTCCCCATGCACCAAAGCTACCCGCCGAGCATTACAACCCAGCGCAAACCGCACCAACCCCGCCTGATCAGCATGCGCCGAATAGCCAGCCAACGTCATCACCTTGGCCCGTATTTCATACATATCGCCATCCAGATCAATCTGCACAAACCCTTCCGCCCCTTCACTGGCCTGTATCACCGCCCCCGGCGTGCCCTTGGCCTGGTAGCCGACAAACATCACCTCATGCCGCGGATCCCCCAGCATCGCCTTCAGGTAGTTGACGATGCGCCCACCCGAACACATGCCATTGCCGGCAATGACAATCGCCGGCCGCCCGGTGCTCTTGAGGTAATTGACCACCTGGTGGTGGCGTGCATGGCTATCGATGCTGATCAACTGGCTGAAATCCAGCGGATCGCGCCCATCGGCCAGGCGCGCCCTGGCCTCGGCATTCCAGTAGTCGTGCAGCTCCCGGTACACCCCGGTGATGCGCTGGGCCAAGGGTGAGTCGAGAATGATCGGCAGTTGCGACCAATCGACTGGCTCGCCAGCCGGTGACTGGCCGGATTTGCCGAGCAAGGCCTTGCGATGAAGAATGCCTTCGAGGTCGTACAGCAACTCTTGGGTGCGACCCAGGCTGAAAGCGGGAATCAACAGCGTGCCCTGGTCGGCCAAGGCGCGGTCGATGGCGGCTTCCAGGCGCTGCTCGCGGTCTGCCACCGGTGGGTGCAGGCGGTCGCCGTAGGTACTTTCCAAAACCAGCAGGTCGGCCCGCTCCGGCGGCCGCACGGGGCGCAGCAAGGGGTTGCCACAGGCGCCGAGGTCACCGGAGAACACATAGCGGGTGTTGACCTGTTCGTACTGCATGTCGCATTCGACATACGCCGAACCCAATAGGTGACCGGCGCGCTGCAGGCGGATGCGGCAGCTGAGACCGGGGCGCTCGACCAGCGGATGCCACTGCTCGAAAGGCAGCGGCACGATGAGCTTGCGGACGAATTCCAGGTACCTTGCGACCTGGGCGGGTTCGCTGCTGATGCTGAGCTTGTAGGCATCCTCCAGCACCAGCGGCAGCAGCCGGGCAGAGGGTTCGCTGCACAGGATGGGGCCACGGTAGCCGGCGGCCAGCAGGGCCGGGATGCGCCCTACGTGATCAAGGTGAACATGGGTGATGACCAAGGCCTGGATGCCCTGCACGTCGAAACCGAGCGGCGCGGATGCAGCGCCTGGCGCGGCGTCGTCGCCCTGCGCCAGGCCACAGTCGATGAGCAGGCTGATCGACGGATCGAGATGCAGCTGATGGCAAGATCCGGTGACGCCCTGGGTGCCACCGTGATGGGAAACGACGGGATATTCCATGCTGCACACACTCGCCTGGGCCGAAAATGAAGTGCGCTATTACTCCATGACAGCCGGTACAGGCAAAGGTGAGGATTCCTAAGAAGCCGTAGGAAATGTCGTTAATTGCTGCTTAGTGCCGCCTGGCGTGCGGAAGCCCGGATCTTGCGTTTGCTGCGCTGTACGCTGTATGCCCCCAGCAAAGGCCCGATTGCCAGGCCAATCACCAGCGCGGCAAGTACCAGCACCGCAACCGGCATGGCTGGAGCAGCCCAGCCGAACAGGACCAACGAGACGGTTTGCTGGTTTTCCAGAACGAAGAACAGCACCACAGCCGCCAACAGCAGCACGAACACCGCCGCCAGGGCGCGCTTGAGGTTACGCATCAGATTGCTCCTTGTGGAATCAGGTGTGGGCCTCGTGCTCTTCTTCATTGACCCGGTCGCGCAATTCTTTGCCGGGCTTGAAGTGCGGCACGAACTTGCCTTCGAGGCTGACCGACTGGCCGGTCTTCGGGTTACGACCGACACGCGGTGCGCGATAGTGCAGCGAGAAGCTGCCAAAACCGCGGATCTCGATGCGATCGCCGGTGGCAAGGCATTGTGACATCTGTTCAAGCATGGTCTTGATGGCCAACTCCACGTCCTTGGACGAGAGCAGCCCCTGATGGGTGACAATACGTTCGATCAGCTCCGACTTCGTCATATTTTTCCCTTCGTTATCAAGCAGCTAGATCATTGCTTAACCAGTTTGTAGCACGCTGGGAAGGATTTGAACAGGGTGGTTCTTGACTTAATAAAAAAATTCAAGATTGAAGTTTTGTCGGAATGGTCTAGCTGGCGGGGCTTGGCGGGGTGGGGTTTTGGCTGGTTAGCGCTCGGCGCACGGGAGGTGGCGCCTGGGAGATCGCCTGCTGCGTGGGCAGCGTTCGGCCTCACAGCCGATACCCCTCCTACGAGGAACACCTCCCCCTTCACCCGACAGAAGCGCAAAAAAAAAGGGTGGCCCGAAGGCCACCCTTTTTTACCGATCAAACAGAACTCAGTTCTGCTTGGCCATTGCTTCGCGCAGCAGCGCAGCCATGGTGGTGTCGGCAGCCGCTTCCGGAGCGTTTTTCAGGCTCTGGATGGCTTCGCGCTCTTCAGCATCGTCCTTCGACTTGATGGACAGGCTGATAACGCGGGACTTGCGGTCAACGCTGATGATCTTGGCTTCGATCTCTTCGCCTTCCTTCAGGACGTTACGCGCGTCTTCAACGCGGTCACGGCTGATTTCGGAAGCTTTCAGAGTAGCTTCGATGTCGTCGGCCAGAGTGACGATGGCGCCCTTGGCGTCAACTTCCTTCACGATGCCCTTGACGATAGCGCCCTTGTCATTGACAGCAACGAAGTTGGAGAACGGATCGTCTTCCAGCTGCTTGATGCCCAGGGAGATGCGCTCGCGCTCTGGGTCAACCGACAGGATGACGGTTTCCAGCTCGTCGCCCTTCTTGAAACGACGTACGGCTTCTTCGCCGGTTTCGTTCCAGGAGATGTCGGACAGGTGAACCAGGCCGTCGATGCCGCCGTCCAGGCCGATGAAGATACCGAAGTCGGTGATCGACTTGATGGTACCGGTGATCTTGTCACCCTTGTTGAACTGGCCGGAGAAGTCTTCCCATGGGTTGGACTTGCACTGCTTGATGCCCAGGGAGATACGACGACGCTCTTCGTCGATGTCCAGAACCATGACTTCCACTTCGTCGCCAACCTGAACGACTTTCGACGGGTGGATGTTCTTGTTGGTCCAGTCCATTTCGGAAACGTGTACCAGACCTTCAACGCCTTCTTCCAGCTCAGCGAAGCAGCCGTAGTCGGTCAGGTTGGTAACGCGAGCCTGTACGCGAGTACCTTCTGGGTAACGGGCAGTGATAGCTACCCACGGATCTTCGCCCATCTGCTTCAGACCCAGCGAAACGCGGTTGCGCTCACGGTCGAACTTCAGAACGCGTACGTCGACTTCGTCGCCAACGTTAACGATTTCCGACGGGTGCTTGATGCGCTTCCAGGCCATGTCGGTGATGTGCAGCAGGCCGTCGATACCGCCCAGGTCCACGAATGCGCCGTAGTCGGTGAGGTTCTTGACGATACCCTTGACTTGCTGGCCTTCCTGCAGGGTTTCCAGCAGGGCTTCGCGCTCGGCGCTGTTCTCGGCTTCCAGCACGCTGCGACGGGAAACGACAACGTTGTTGCGCTTCTGGTCCAGCTTGATGACCTTGAATTCCAGCTCTTTGCCTTCCAGGTGGGTGGTGTCGCGCACAGGGCGGACATCAACCAGGGAGCCCGGCAGGAACGCACGGATGCCGTTAACGTCGACAGTGAAGCCGCCCTTAACCTTACCGTTGATAACGCCCTTGACCACTTCTTCGGCGGCGAAAGCTGCTTCCAGAACAATCCAGCACTCGGCGCGCTTGGCTTTTTCACGGGACAGCTTGGTTTCGCCAAAGCCGTCTTCGACCGCGTCCAGCGCAACGTGAACTTCGTCACCGACCTTGATGGTCAGCTCGCCAGCTTCGTTGTAGAACTGCTCGAGCGGGATGACGCCCTCGGACTTCAGGCCAGCGTGTACGGTAACCCAGTCGCCGTCGATGTCGACAACGATACCGGTGATGATGGCACCCGGCTGAAGATTGAGGGTTTTCAGGCTTTCTTCAAAGAGTTCTGCAAAGCTTTCGCTCATTTTAATTCCTGTAGATTCGGGCGAAACATACGCCCCTCGCCACATTCCAGACAATGTGGGTCTGTTTTAAGTAAAGGAAAGCGGGCAGGACGTTGACTGGTGCCCCTGCCTGCTTTCCTGGCTATCAGAGCAGGTCGCGCAGGGCGAGCTCACTCTTGATACGTTGCAACACCTGCTCGATGGACAACTCGGTAGAGTCCAACTGAATGGCATCGGCCGCTGGTTTCAGCGGGGCCACTGCACGTTGGGTGTCACGTTCATCACGCGCACGAATCTCATCCAGCAGACTCGACAGACTAACATCTTCACCCTTGCCCTTCAACTGCAGATAGCGGCGGCGCGCGCGCTCCTCCGCACTGGCGGTGAGGAACACCTTCAACGGCGCGTCCGGGAACACCACGGTGCCCATGTCCCGGCCGTCGGCGATCAGCCCGGGCAGTTCGCGGAACGCACGCTGGCGCTCCAGCAGCGCTTCACGCACCGCAGGCAGCGAGGCAACCATCGAGGCACCGGCACCGACGGTTTCGGTACGGATGACCTGGCTGACATCCTCGCCTTCGAGGATGGTTTGCTGAAGCTTACCGGGCTGGGCGGCAATGAACTGCACATCCAGATGGGCGGCAAGCTTGGTCAGCAGCTCTTCGTTGGTCAGGTCGACGCCATGGTTGGTGGCATTGAACGCCAGCAAGCGGTACAGCGCGCCGGAGTCCAGCAGCTTCCAGCCCAGCTCGCGGGCCAGCAGGCCGGCAACGGTGCCCTTGCCGGAGCCGCTGGGCCCGTCGATGGTGATGACCGGCGCCAGGCTACTCACGACTTGCCCTCTTCCGCCACGCGGATGCCGACCTCGGCGCACAGCGCCAGGAAGTTGGGGAAGGAAGTGGCGACGTTGGCGCAGTCGTGGATGCGGATCGGCGCGCTCGCGCGCAGCGAAGCCACGCTGAAGGCCATGGCGATGCGGTGGTCACCGTGGCCATGCACCTCGCCACCGCCCAGCTGGCCGCCGTCGATGATGATGCCGTCCGGGGTCGGCTCGCACTTGATGCCCAGGGTGATCAGGCCATCGGCCATCACCTGGATACGGTCGGATTCCTTCACCCGCAGCTCTTCGGCCCCACGCAGCACGGTGCGCCCTTCGGCGCAGGCAGCGGCGACGAACAGCACCGGGAACTCGTCGATGGCCAGCGGCACCAGCTCCTCCGGGATGTCGATGCCCTTCAGGCGGGCGCCACGCACGCGCAGGTCGGCCACTGGCTCGCCGCCGACTTCACGCTGGTTTTCCAGGGTGATGTCGCCGCCCATCAAGCGCAGGATATCGATCACGCCGGTACGGGTCGGGTTGATACCGACGTGCTCCAGCACCAGCTCGGAGCCTTCGGCGATGGACGCGGCCACCAGGAAGAAGGCTGCCGAGGAAATATCGGCCGGCACTTCGATACGGGTAGCGGTGAGCTTGCCGCCGGACTGCAGCGAGGCCACCGGGCCGTTGCTTTCGACGCTGTAACCGAAGCCGCGCAGCATGCGCTCGGTGTGGTCACGAGTCGGCGCGGGCTCGGTGACGGTGGTCTTGCCTTCGGCATACAGGCCGGCCAGCAGCAGGCAGGATTTGACCTGGGCACTGGCCATCGGCAGCGTGTAGGTCAGCGCCTTGAGCTTGTGGCCACCGCGGATGGTCAGTGGCGGACGGCCGTCCGGGCCGGTCTCGACCACTGCGCCCATTTCGCGCAGCGGGTTGGCCACACGGTTCATCGGGCGCTTGGACAGCGAGGCGTCGCCGGTCATGGTCACATCGAACGGCTGGCCGGCCAGCAGGCCCGACAGCAGGCGCATCGAAGTACCCGAGTTGCCCACATACAGCGGCCCAGGTGGCGGCTTCAGGCCGTGCAGGCCAACGCCATGAATGGTCACGCGACCGTGGTTGGGGCCTTCGATGACCACGCCCATGTCGCGGAATGCCTGCAGGGTCGCCAGCGCGTCCTCACCTTCGAGGAAGCCTTCGACCTCGGTGATGCCTTCGGCCAGCGAGCCGAGCATGATCGAGCGGTGGGAAATCGACTTGTCGCCCGGTACGCGAATTCGCCCGGACAGGCGGCCACCCGGTTGGGCCAGGAAAATCAGATCGTTGGCGTTCATAGCGTCCACATAGGCCCGGCGGGCCAGGATTTTACTGAAATGCTCGCGGGCTACCCGAGCGCGGGTGAATACACCCAGCAGCTGGTGCCCGTCCCCTTCAGCGATCGCGTCGCGCAAGGCGTCGAGGTCGCTGCGATATGTATCAAGCGTGCGCAGGACAGCATCGCGGTTGGCGAGGAAGATGTCGTGCCACATGGTCGGGTCGCTGCCGGCGATTCTCGTGAAATCGCGGAAGCCTCCCGCAGCGTACCGGAAGATCTCGAGGTTTTCATTGCGTCTGGCCAGCGAATCGACCAGGCCGAAGGCCAGCAGGTGCGGCAGGTGACTGGTGGCGGCCAGCACTTCGTCGTGGCGCTCGACCGGCATGTGCTCCACATCGGCTTCCAGCGCGCGCCACAGGCGGTCGACCAGGGCCAGGGCGGCCGGGTCGGTTTCGGCCAGCGGCGTGAGGATGACCTTGTGGCGGCGGAACAGGCTGGCGTTGGACGCCTCTACCCCGCTCTGCTCGGAACCGGCGATCGGGTGGCCGGGGACGAAGCGCGACAGGCGTGCACTGCCGTCGTTCACAAACACGGCGCGCGCCTCACGCACCACATTGCCCTTGGCGCTGCCGACATCGGTGATGACGGCGTTGCCGAGGTCGAGCGTGGCCAGGCAGGCGAGCAGTTTTTCCATGGCCAGGATCGGCACCGCCAGCTGGATGACATCGGCACCCACGCATGCCGCAGCGATGTCTTCTTCGCAGCGGTCGACCACGCCCATGGCCACGGCCAGCTTGCGCGAGGGGGCGTCCAGGTCGACACCGACCACTTCGCGGCACAGGCCGCTTTCACGCAGGCCCTTGGCGAACGAGCCACCGATCAGGCCGAGGCCGACCACGACCAGGCGGTCAATGATTGGCGCGGGTTTGGTTTTTGCTGCATTTACCACTGGTGCGAACCCTGTTCAGAAATCTAGGCAGTCTTGAGGCCCATGGGGCTGCGTTGCAGCCCATCGCGACGCAAGCCCGCTCCTACAGGGGCCCGTAGCGTTTCGAGGCCCGCACAATACCTGTAGGAGCGGCCTTGTGTCGCGATGGGGCGCGAGGCGGCCCCAACCCTCTCAAATCAAAGCACCGCCTTCGGATACGACCCCAGCACCTTCAGCGCCACAGCTTCCTGGCTGATCTGCTCGAGCACTGCCTTGATCAGCGGGTCACGGTGGTGGCCGACGAAGTCGATGAAGAACACGTAGGTCCACTTGCCACTGCGCGACGGACGGGTCTCGATACGGGTCAGGTCGATACCGTTCTGATGGAACGGTACCAGCAACTCGTGCAAGGCACCTGGCTTGTTGCTCATCGACACAATGATCGAGGTCTTGTCGTCGCCGGTCGGCGGCACTTCCTGGTTACCGATCATCAGGAAGCGCGTGGAGTTGTCCGGGCGGTCTTCGATCTTTTCGGCCAGACGGGTCAGGCCGTACAGGTTGGCCGCCATGTCGCCGGCGATCGCCGCCGAGTTCCACTCGCCCTTGACCCGCTTGGCCGCCTCGGCATTGCTCGACACCGCCACGCGCTCCACGTTCGGGTAGTGCGCGTCGAGCCATTTGCGGCACTGCGCCAGCGACTGGGCGTGGGAGTAGATGCGGGTGATGCTGTCGGTCTTGGTGTTCTCGCCCACCAACAGGTGGTGGTGGATACGCAGCTCGACTTCACCGCAGATCACCATGTCGTGCTCGAGGAAGCTGTCCAGGGTATGGCTGACCGCGCCCTCGGTGGAGTTTTCCACCGGCACCACGCCAAAGTTGACGGCACCGGCCGCCACTTCGCGGAACACTTCGTCGATGGCCGCCATCGGCCGGCTGATCACCGCGTGGCCGAAGTGCTTCATGGCCGCGGCCTGGGTGAAGGTGCCTTCCGGGCCCAGGTAGGCGATTTTCAGCGGCTCTTCCAGGGCCAGGCACGACGACATGATTTCGCGGAACAAGCGCGCCATCTCTTCGTTGTCCAGCGGCCCCTTGTTGCGCTCCATCACGCGCTTGAGCACGGCAGCTTCACGCTCGGGGCGATAGAACACCGGCTTTTCACCCTCGGCCAGCGAGGCGGTCTTGACCTTGGCCACTTCCTGGGCGCAACGGGCACGCTCGCTGATCAGCTCGAGGATCTTCTCGTCGAGGCTGTCGATGCGCACGCGCAGCGCCTTCAGTTCGTGCTCGGACATCAGCCGTGCTCCTTCTCGAATTCGGCCATGTAGGCCACCAGGGCTTCCACCGCCTCGAGGCCCAGGGCGTTGTAGATGGAGGCGCGCATGCCGCCGACCGAACGGTGGCCCTTGAGGTTGAGCAGGCCACGGGCATCGGCGCCGGCGAGGAAGGCCTTGTCCAGGCGCTCGTCAGCCAGGCGGAACGGCACGTTCATCCACGACCGGGCGTTGTGGCTGATCGGGTTGGTGTAGAACTCGCTGCTGTCGATGAAGCCGTACAGGCGGTCTTTCTTGGCGCGGTTGCGCTGCTCCATGGCCTCGACGCCACCCTGCTCCTTCAGCCACTCGAAGACCAGGCCGGAGAGGTACCAGGAGTAGGTAGCCGGGGTGTTGTACATCGAGCCGTTGTCGGCCGCGACCTTGTAGTCGAGCATCGTCGGGCAGCTGCTGCGGGCGTGACCCAGCAGGTCTTCGCGCACGATCACCACGACCAGGCCGCTTGGGCCGATGTTTTTCTGCGCGCCAGCGTAGATCAGGCCGTACTGCGAGACATCGATCGGGCGCGAGAGGATGTCGGAGGACATGTCGACCACCAGCGGTACGTCACCGGTCTCGGGCACCCAGTCGAACTGCAGGCCACCAATAGTCTCGTTGGACGCATAGTGCACGTACGCCGCGTTCTTGGTCAGGTTCCACTCGTTCTGGCCGGGGATGGCCAGGTAGTCGTAGGGCTTGGCGCTGGCGGCGACGTTGACATTGCCGAAGCGGCGCGCTTCCTCGATGGCCTTTTTCGACCAGATGCCGGTCTCGATGTAGTCGGCGGTGCCGTTTTCCGGCAGCAGGTTCAGCGGGATTTCGGCGAACTGCTGGCTGGCGCCGCCCTGCAGGAACAGCACCTTGTAGTTGGAGGGGACGGACAGCAGGTCACGCAGGTCCTGCTCGGCCTTTTCGGCGATGGCCACGTAGTCGTCGCTGCGATGGCTCATTTCCATCACCGACAAGCCCTTGCCATGCCAATCCAGCATCTCGGCCTGCGCACGCTGCAGAACAGCGTCAGGAAGCGCAGCAGGGCCTGCGCAGAAGTTAAAGGCTCGTTTGCTCACATCCACTCTCGCTCTGCCAAATAGAACAAAATCTTAACTTTCAGGCCACGCGCTGCTCTTGTAGGAGCGGCCTTGCGTCGCGAAAGGGCTGCAAGGCAGCCCTGGGGCTCAGCGGCGCTACTAGAAGCCGGGGCCGCTTTGCGCCCCTTTCGCGACGCAGGGCCGCTCCTACAAAAAAGCTCGCCCCGCCATAGGGCGGGTTCAGCATTGCCTGCTTTCATCAGGCAAACGGGGCGACCTTGGTCGCCCCGTTCGGGTTTTACGCTTACTCCTGCGGGGCCTCTTCGGCGCCAGCAGCTTCGTCATTGTCTGGCGCTTCGGCCGCGACACCCTCTTCGTCCGCCTCGAGCACATCATCGAGCTCTTCCTCGGACGGCTCCTGGATACGCTCCAGGCCTACGAGTGTCTCGTCATTGGCCAGCTTGATCAAGGTCACGCCCTGGGTATTGCGGCCCAGGCTGGACACTTCGCCAACACGGGTCCGCACCAGGGTGCCCTGGTCAGAGATCAGCATGATCTCTTCGCCTTCCTGCACCTGGATGGCACCGATAAGCAGGCCATTGCGCCCTTTGGTACCCATGGCGATCACGCCCTGGCCACCACGGCCGCGACGCGGGAACTTGGACAGCGGGGTACGCTTGCCGAAGCCGCGCTCGGAGGCGGTGAGGATCTGCGCGCCGGATTCCGGGATCAGCATGGAGATGATCCGCTGGCCCTTGCCCAGCTTCATGCCACGCACACCACGGGCGTTACGGCCCATCTCGCGCACCACGCTCTCGGCGAAGCGGATCACCTTGCCGGCGTCGGAGAACATCATGACTTCCTTGGCGCCGTCGGTGATGGCCGCCGCGATCAGGGTGTCACCTTCCTTCAGCTTCAGGGCGATCAGGCCGTTGGAGCGTGGACGGGCGAACTGCACCAGCGGGGTCTTCTTCACGGTACCCGAAGCGGTGGCCATGAAGATGTAGGCGCCGGTCGGCTCGGCCACCCACTCAGGGGTATCGCCGTCTTCCTCGTCGACTTCCTCGGCCTCGACCACTTCGCCTTCGAGCACGGTGTCTTCCGCGTCCTCCAGCTCTTCGTCGGCGCCAGCGCTCTGCTGCAGGGCCTCGAGGTCGATCTGCAGCATGGCGGTGATGCGCTCACCCTCCTCCAGCGGCAGCAGGTTGACCATCGGCCGGCCGCGGGCGGCGCGAGACGCCTCAGGAATGTCGTAGGTCTTCAGCCAGTACACCTTGCCGCGGCTGGAGAACAGCAGCAGGGTGGCGTGGCTGTTGGCCACCAGCAGGTGCTCGACGTAGTCCTCGTCCTTCACCCCGGTGGCCGACTTGCCTTTGCCGCCACGGCGCTGGGCCTGGTAGGCGGACAGCGGCTGGGTCTTGGCGTAGCCGCCGTGGGAGATGGTCACCACGCGCTCTTCTTCGGGGATCATGTCGCCGTAGTTGAGGTCGTGGCGCGCATCGAGGATCTCGGTGCGGCGGGCATCGCCGTATTCGGCGCGGATGGCTTCCAGCTCTTCGCGGATCACTTCCATCAGGCGCTCGGCGCTGCTGAGGATGCGGATCAGTTCGCCGATCTGCTCGAGGATTTCCTGGTACTCGGCCAGCAGCTTCTCGTGCTCCAGGCCGGTCAGGCGGTGCAGGCGCAGGTCGAGGATCGCCTGGGCCTGTTCCGGCGACAGGTAATACTTGCCTTCACGCAGGCCGTACTGCTCCGGCAGGTCCTCGGGGCGGCAGGAATCGGCGCCGGCGCGCTCGACCATGACCTGCACGGCGCTGGATTCCCAGGCGGTGGACACCAGGGCTTCCTTGGCTTCGGACGGGGTCGGCGAGGCCTTGATCAGGGCGATGACCGGGTCGATGTTGGACAGCGCGACGGCCTGGCCTTCAAGGATATGGCCGCGTTCGCGGGCCTTGCGCAGCTCGAACACGGTACGGCGGGTCACCACTTCGCGGCGGTGACGGACGAACGCTTCGAGCAGGTCCTTGAGGTTGAGCAGGCGCGGACGGCCATCGACCAGGGCGACGACGTTGATGCCGAATACGCTCTGCAGCTGGGTCTGCGAATACAGGTTGTTGAGCACCACCTCCGGCACCTCGCCGCGACGCAGCTCGATGACGATGCGCATGCCGTCCTTGTCGGACTCGTCGCGCAGCTCGGTGATGCCTTCGATCTTCTTCTCTTTGACCAGCTCGGCGATCTTCTCGATCAGGCGCGCCTTGTTCAGCTGGTACGGCAGCTCGGTAACCACGATCTGCTGGCGGCCGCCGGCCTTGTCGATGTCTTCGATTTCGGAGCGGGCGCGCATGTAGATTCGGCCACGGCCGGTACGATAGGCCTCGATGATGCCCTGGCGGCCGTTGATCAGGCCGGCAGTCGGGAAGTCCGGGCCCGGGATGTGCTGCATCAGCTCATCGATGGTGACATCCGGGTTGTCGATCAGCGCCAGGCAGCCGTCGATGACCTCGCCGAGGTTGTGCGGCGGGATGTTGGTCGCCATGCCCACGGCGATACCGCTGGAGCCGTTGACCAGCAGGTTGGGGATACGGGTCGGCATGACCGCCGGGATCTGTTCGGTGCCGTCGTAGTTGGGTACCCAGTCGACGGTTTCCTTGTGCAGGTCGGCCAGCAGCTCGTGGGCCAGCTTGGACATGCGCACTTCGGTGTATCGCATGGCCGCGGCGTTGTCGCCGTCCACCGAGCCGAAGTTGCCCTGGCCGTCGACCAGCAGGTAGCGCAGCGAGAATGGCTGGGCCATACGCACGATGGTGTCGTAGACCGCAGTGTCGCCGTGGGGGTGGTACTTACCGATCACGTCACCGACCACACGGGCGGATTTCTTGTACGGCTTGTTCCAGTCGTTGCCCAGTTCGCTCATCGCATAGAGGACGCGACGATGCACGGGCTTCAAGCCGTCACGTGCATCGGGCAGCGCTCGCCCGACAATCACGCTCATCGCGTAGTCGAGGTAGGACTGTCTCAGTTCGTCTTCGATATTGACCGGGAGGATTTCTTTGGCCAGTTCGCCCATGAGAAGCCTGATTCCTTTTTCTGGTGAAACTTCGCAGCTCCATCAAGGGCCGAACGAAGCTCGCCGCCGCAGCGCATGTGGTGCGACGACTTACGACAAATCAATGAGTTGTGCCATGGATCTGCGCAATGAAGGCCGCCGTGGTAGGCGGTCCTGGAAACTGCCGGATGTTATCACAAAGGCGGGGGCGGTGGGGAGATGTGGCAGGTGGCCTCGAAGCGCTTTGAATCCGGAAATTCTACCGCCTGTGCCGGCCTCTTCGCGGGTAAACCCGCTCCCACAGGGATAGCACAAGGCCTGAGGGCGGTGGTGTACCTGTGGGAGCGGGTTTACCCGCGAAGAGGCCGACACAGGCAGTGCAAAAATCAGTGCAGGCGCTTGCGGCAAATCAACTGTGCCAGCTTGGCGGTATCAGGCCGCTCGACGATGCCGCGCTCGGTCACAATCACGTCGATCAGGTCGGCCGGGGTCACGTCGAACACCGGGTTGAACACCTCGACATCCGGCGCCACGCGAGTGCCGCCAATGTCCAGCAACTCGTCGGCAGCACGCTCTTCCAGCGGGATGTCCTCGCCCGTGGCCAGGTTCAGGTCGATGCTGGTGCTCGGCGCCACCACCATGAAACGCACGCCGTGGTGCATGGCACTGACCGCCAGCTGGTACGTGCCGATCTTGCTGGCCATGTCCCCGTTGGCGGCAATGCAGTCAGCGCCCACCACGACCCAGGTGATGCCCTTGGTCTTCATCAGGTGGGCCAGCGCCGAGTCGGCGCACAGGGTCACCGGGATGCCTTCGTTGGCCAGCTCCCAGGCGGTCAGGCGCGAGCCTTGCAGCCAAGGGCGGGTCTCGCCGGCGTACACCCGTTCGACCATGCCTTCCAGGTAGCTGGCACGGATCACCCCCAGCGCGGTGCCGAAGCCGCCGCTGGCCAGGGCGCCGGCATTGCCGTAGGTGAGCAGGGTCTGGGCGTTGCCCTGGTGGCGGCGAATCAGCTCGATGCCGTGCTGGGCCATGGTCAGGTTGGCTTCCCGGTCGCTTTCATGGATGGCCACCGCCTCGGCCTCCAGCGCGGCCAGCACGTCCTCGTCGGCGCGCAGGCGCTGCAGGCGCTCACGCATGCGGTTCAACGCCCAGAACAGGTTGGCGGCCGTGGGGCGTGCCTCGGCCAGCAACAGGAAGTCTTCTTCCAGGTCCATCTCCCAGTCGCCGCCCTGGGCCAGGCGCTCTTCCAGCGCCAGTACCAGGCCGTAGGCCACCACGATGCCGATCGCCGAGGCGCCGCGCACGGCCATGTCGCGGACCGCTGCGGCCACCTGCGCGACATTGTCGCAGGCCAGCCAACGCTCCTCCGACGGCAGCAGGCGCTGGTCGAGCAGGTGCAGGACGCCGCCCTGCCAGCGGATCGCGGTCACCTTCTCCGCCGCCAAAAGTCGCTCGCGCATCGCCTCTCCCCGTCGTTCGGATATCAAAAGCCGGCGATTATAGCGACCCTGGGGGCCGAGCGCTCGGGTATACTCCGGCGCAATTTTGCGAAGTTTCAGAGGACTGTTCAATGAGCAACGTCGACCGCGCCGAAATCGCCAAGTTCGAAGCGCTGGCCCACCGCTGGTGGGACCGCGAAAGCGAGTTCAAGCCGCTGCACGAAATCAACCCGCTGCGCGTCAACTGGATCGACGAGCGCGCCAGCCTGGCCGGCAAGAAAGTGCTGGACGTGGGTTGTGGTGGCGGCATCCTCAGCGAGGCCATGGCTCTGCGTGGCGCCACGGTCACTGGCATCGACATGGGCGAGGCACCGCTGGCGGTGGCCCAGCTGCACCAGCTGGAGTCGGGCGTGCAGGTGGAATACCGGCAGATCACCGCCGAAGCCCTGGCCGAGGAAATGCCCGAACAGTTCGACGTGGTCACCTGCCTGGAAATGCTCGAGCACGTGCCCGACCCGTCCTCGGTCATCCGCGCCTGCTACCGCATGGTCAAGCCTGGCGGCCAGGTGTTCTTCTCGACCATCAACCGCAACCCCAAGGCCTACCTGCTGGCAATCGTCGGCGCCGAGTACATCCTGAAGATGCTGCCGCGCGGCACCCATGACTTCAAGAAGTTCATCCGCCCGTCCGAGCTGGGCGCCTGGAGCCGCGTCGCCGGGCTGCAGGTCAAGGACATCATCGGCCTGACCTACAACCCGCTGACCAAGCACTACAAGCTCAGCAGCGACGTGGACGTCAATTACATGATCCAGACCTTGCGCGAGGAATGAGCATGCGTTTGCAAGCAGTTCTGTTCGACATGGACGGCACCCTGCTCGACACGGCGCCAGACTTCATCGCCATCTGCCAGGCCATGCTCGCCGAGCGTGGCCTGCCGGCCATCGACGACCAGCGCATCCGCGACGTGATTTCCGGTGGCGCCCGCGCCATGGTTGCCGCCACGTTCGCCATCAGCCCCGAAGCGGAAGGCTTCGAGGCCCTGCGCCTGGAGTTCCTCGAGCGCTACCAGCGCGACTGCGCGGTGCACAGCAAGCTGTTCGACGGCATGGCCGAGCTGCTGGCCGACATCGAGAAAGGCAACCTGCTGTGGGGGGTGGTCACCAACAAGCCGGTGCGCTTCGCCGAGCCGATCATGCAGCAGCTGGGCCTGGCCGAGCGTTCGGCGCTGCTGATCTGCCCCGACCACGTGAAGAACAGCAAGCCCGACCCCGAGCCGCTGATCCTCGCCTGCAAGACCCTGAACCTGGACCCGGCCAGCGTATTGTTCGTCGGCGACGACCTGCGCGACATCGAGTCTGGCCGCGATGCCGGCACCCGTACCGCGGCGGTGCGCTACGGCTATATTCATCCAGAGGACAACCCCAACAACTGGGGCGCCGACGTGGTGGTGGACCACCCGCTGGAGCTGCGCAAAGTGATCGACAGCGCGCTGTGCGGCTGCTGAGTAGCAACGGCTGACGCCAGATTCTGTGGGAGCGGGCAAGCCCGCGAAGCAGGCACTGCGGTGGATGGCACCGGCTTTGCCGGTGTTCGCGGGCGCGCCCGCTCACACACGGTCTGTCGCGCCATAACAAGGGAATACGCAATGTTCGACTACACCGCCCGCCCCGACCTGCTGCAAGGCCGGGTCATCCTGGTTACCGGTGCCGGCCGCGGCATCGGCGCCGCTGCCGCCAAGGCCTATGCCGCGCTGGGCGCCACCGTGCTGCTGCTGGGCAAGACCGAGGCCAACCTCAACGAGGTCTACGACCAGATCGAAGCCGCCGGGCACCCGCAACCGGTGGTGATCCCGTTCAACCTGGAAACCGCCCTGCCCCACCAGTACGACGAACTGGCGGTAATGATCGAGGAGCAGTTCGGCCGCCTCGATGGCCTGCTCAACAACGCATCGATCATCGGCCCGCGCACGCCGCTGGAGCAGCTGTCGGGTGACAACTTCATGCGCGTGATGCACATCAACGTCAACGCCACGTTCATGCTCACCAGCACCCTTTTGCCATTGCTGAAGCTGTCGGAAGACGCTTCGGTGGTGTTCACCAGCAGCAGCGTCGGGCGCAAGGGCCGCGCCTACTGGGGCGCTTATGGCGTGTCGAAATTCGCCACCGAGGGCCTGATGCAGACCCTCGCCGACGAACTGGAAGGCGTGGCGCCGGTGCGCGCCAACAGCATCAACCCGGGCGCCACGCGCACGGCGATGCGCGCCCAGGCGTACCCCAGCGAAAACCCGCAGAACAACCCGCTGCCGGAACAGATCATGCCGCTGTACCTGTACCTGATGGGGCCGGACAGCAAAGGGGTGAATGGGCAGGCGTTCGACGCCCAGTGAGCCTGAGCTGGCCTCTTCGCGGGCTCGCCCGCTCCCACAGGATCAGCAAGGCCCTTGAAGGCTGCGCCATACCTGTGGGAGCGGGCAAGCCCGCGAAGAGGCCGGTGCAACACTCAGCCCGCCACCAACGCCGGGCGCATGCTCCGCTGCTGGCGACCTTCCAGTTGCATGCAGCGCTCCAGGAACATGTACATGCAGTCATAGCTCCGGCATATCGCCCTGCGCAGCTCGGTACGCAACCCCAGCGTCGGGTTCTCGCCGGCCAGCGTGCAGATGATCTCCAGCGCCTCCCACGGGTGCGCGTCGTCATACTGGGCGTGCATCTTCAGCCACTTCATCGCCCGCTTGCGCTCATCCTCCGGGAAGCCCAGCGCGTAGGTGTCGCTGGAACACACCACTGCCGACCATTCGCCGGTCGCGCCTTCGATGGCGTAATTGGTCGCCGCCATGGAGATGGCCAGGTTTTCGGTGAAACACACGCGCCAGCACCAGTCGTTCAGGCCGTTCAGCTCGGCCGGAACGTTCTGCGCCTGCAATTCATGCAGGTGCACGCCGTGCGCCTGGGCCCAGCTGACCCAATAGTCGGCATGGTTGAGCTCGACGCGGATATTGCGCATCAACCAGCGCCGCGCCATATCCTCGCCCTGGTGCCGACCATAGCGGGTCTTGGTCAGGTTGTGCGCCATGTACAGCGAGAACTGCTCGACCACCGGCCAGCCACCGATCAGGTACTGGCGGATGGTGGATTGCTTCAACTGGCCATCGCGCAGCCGTGCGTAGAACTCGTGCTCCACGACCCGGCGCTTGCTTTCACGGCAATCCTCAATCAGTTGCTGGGCCCAGTGGGGGTAGCTTGCAGGGTCCATCAGAGGGCCGATACGAACGAATGCATCAATCACTTTGAGCTCCTTGATCCTTGCGATCACTAGCTAACGAAACGTGCCAGGTGCCCGCTGCAACAGAGGCCGGGTGGCGATCCGTTGGCGCTGCAGACTGTCACAGGTGAACACCTGGGGGCGTTCAATCAGGTAGCCCTGGGCGTAATCAACGCCAATCTCCTGCAAGGCCTGCTCGATCAAGGGTGTTTCGACGAATTCGGCAATGGTGCGTTTGCCCATGACGTGACCGATGTGGTTGATGACCTCGACCATGGCCCGGTTGACCGGATCGTCGAGCATGTCCTTGACGAAACTCCCGTCGATCTTCAGGTAATCCACGGGCAAATGCTTGAGATAGGCGAACGATGACATGCCAGCGCAGAAGTCATCGAGCGAGAAGCGGCAACCCAGCCCCTTCAACTCGTTGATAAAGCGGATGGCGCTGCCAAGGTTGGCAATCGCGCTGGTTTCAGTGATTTCAAAACAGATCATCCGCGGCGGGATGGCGTATTCGACGAACAGGCGCTGCAAGTATTCGAGGAACTTGTCATCGCCAATGCTCGACCCCGACAGGTTGATCGCACAGGTCGACAGCGGCCCTTCCCGGCTCTGGTCCAGGCACTGGCGAATGACCACGAATACATTGCGCACCACCCAGCGATCCAGCGCGGTCATCAGGCCATAGCGCTCGGCCGCCGGGATGAAGCTGTTGGGCAGGATGGTGCGGCCGCTTTCGTCGTGCAGGCGCAACAGGATCTCGATGTGGCCCGGGCCTTCGAAACTTTTCAGCGGGGCGATTTCCTGGGCATACAGGCAGAAGCGGTTTTCTTCCAGGGCCACGTGCAAGCGCTGGATCCAGGCCATTTCGCCAAAGCGCATGGACAGTTCGCTGTCGTCGGCATGGTACACCTGGACACGGTTGCGGCCCTTTTCCTTGGCCATGTAGCAGGCCATGTCGGCAGCACGCAGCGAGGCTTCCAGAGTGGTGGGGGCCTGGGCCAAGTGCACCAGGCCGATACTGACAGTGGTGACGAACGGCCGCCCCTTCCACACGAAGTGCAGGCTCTGCACCAGCTGGCGCAACTGCTCGCCAATACGCTCGGCCTGGTCGGGCGGGCAGTTTTCCAGCAGTACGCCGAATTCGTCACCGCCCAGGCGGGCCAGGGTGTCGCCTTCCCGCAGGCCGGATTGCAGCACGGCGCAGATGTGCCGCAGCAGTTCGTCGCCTGCGGCATGCCCGCAGGTGTCGTTGACCAGCTTGAACTGGTCGAGGTCGAGGAACATCAGTGAATGCCGCCCGGCCTGGCGCGCCAGGCCATTGAGTGCCTGCTCCAGGCGGTATTCGAATTCGCGGCGGTTGGCCAGCCCGGTGAGGGCGTCGTGGGTCGCCTGCCAGGACAGGTTGGCGATGTACTGGCGCTCCTGGGTCATGTCGTGCAGCACCAGCACGATGCCGCTGACCTCGCCGTCATTGACGATCGGCGAACCGACCAGGTTGATCGACACGGTACTGCCATCCAGGCGCTGGATCAGCCGGGGATGCTCGGCGCCGCCTTTGAGGCTGCCGCTGAGCACCTGCTCGACCAGGCTGCGGCCATCTTCCTCGGCCTGCTCGTCCACCAGGCTGAACAACGCTGACAATGGCAGGCCCTGGGCCTGGCCGGCCTGCCAGTGGGTCAGTTGTTCGGCGGCCGGGTTCATGTAGCCGATCATGCCGTCTACATCTGCGGTGATTACCGCATCGCCAATGGCCTGCAGGGTGATCTGCGCCCGCTCCTTTTCCACCTGCAGAGCGCTGGCAAAGGCTTCGCGCTGGGCCAGCAGCTTGCTGGAGCGGCGCCAGGCAATGGCGATCAGGAACAGTGCCGTCATCAGGTTGGTGGTCAGCAGCACCCGCATCAGCATGCGCGAGCCCTCGCCGAGGGCATCGCTGAACGCCTTGGAGGCCGGGGTGACCCCTTCGTTGATGGCGACGATGCGCGCCTTCCACTCACTGATGGTACGGGCGTCTACCGGGCCGGCGGCGAAACTGCTGCGCATTTCGCTGGCCAACGTGTCCAGCTTGGCCAGGTAATCGTCGCCGATATTCCAGTAATCGATCGCCGTCTGCATGTAGCTGAGGTTGCGAAAGTTGCGGTAGAACCAGATGATCCGTTCGACATCGTCGGGGTGGTTGCCGCCATCCAGGACGGCCTGGCGCGCAGCGTCAAGGTCGGGGACGGGCTGGTCGAGCACCTCGCGCAAGCGTTGGTCGCCGCGGGGTACGATGATCGCCTGGCGATAGTGCTGGTAGGTACTGTCGTCGCGGGTTTCGGCGTACAGGTCAAGGTAATAGATCGCGTCTTTCTGGGCCTTGGACCAAAGGCTTTCACCGGCAACATAGGCGCGCACCGCCGAGAGCGCATAGAAACTGAGGCTGCCCAGCGCCACCTGGAAGACCACAACGGCGATGAAGGGCCAGGTGATGCCAAGCAGCTTTGGCGCTTCGAGTGTGCGATGTCCCTTCATGGAGTCCCTGTCACAGAGCAGATGAGGCGCAGATCAACCCAGACAAGCACAGCGTAGGCCAAATGCCATCGCCGCGGCTGGGTTTTTCATGACAGAAAATCGGTGACTTTACATAAGTTCAACTTTGTTGCAGGTGCCCATAGAGCTTGGCATACAACCCACCTTCTGCAATCAGCTGCTGGTGGTCGCCATCCTCTGCGACATGCCCACCATCGAACACCAGCACCCGGTCGGCCTGTTTCACTGCGGACAGGCGGTGGGCAATGATCAGCGTGGTACGGCCGCTGAGAAAGCGCGCCAGGGCCTGGTGCAGGTTGTACTCGGTGGCGGCATCCAGGGCCGAGGTGGCTTCGTCGAGGATCACCACCTTGGGCTCGGCCAGCACCATGCGGGCAATCGCCAGGCGCTGGCGCTGGCCACCGGACAGGCGCACGCCGGAGCGCCCCACCACACTGTCCAGGCCCTGCGGCAAGGCAGCGATGGTGGCATCCAGCTGGGCGATACGCAGCGCCTGCCAGCAGGCCTCGTCGCTGCAGTCGCGGCCCATGGTCAGGTTGGCGCGCACGCTGTCGTTGAACAGCGACGGGTGCTGCAGCACCACCGCGACGTTCTCGCGCAGGGTTTCCAGGCCGATTTCCTGCAGGCTGGCACCGCCAAAGCGGATAGTGCCGGCCTGGGCGCTATAAAGGCCCAGCAGCAGCTGCACCAGCGTGCTCTTGCCGCCGCCGCTGGCACCCACGATGGCCACCTTCTCACCCGGGGCAATGCTCAGGTCGAGGTGCTCGAGCACCGGCTCGTCGGCATAGGCAAAACGCAGGTCGCGCACTTCGATGCCGACGGTCTGGCGACCGCCGAACGGGTCGCTGGCGGCCGCGTACTGCGGCTCGTCGGCACGCGCCAGCAGCTCGTTGAGGCGGCTCAGCGCGCCGCCGGCGGCGTAATAGGCGTATTGCAGGTTGAGCAGTTGTTCCACCGGGCCGATCATGAACCACAGGTAGCTGAACACCGCCAGCATCTGGCCGATCGACAGGTCGGAAAACAGCACGGTGAGCATCGCCGCGGCGCGGAAGATGTCGATACCGAACTGGAACAGCAGGCCACTGGCGCGGCCACTGGCATCGCTTTTCCATTGCGAGTCGACGGCGTAGTCGCGCACTTCGCGGGCGCGCAGGCCAAGGCGCCCGAGGAAGTAGCCCTGGCGGTTGCCGGCGCGGATTTCCTGGATGGCGTCGAGGGTTTCCGCCAGCGCCTGGGTAAACCGTGCGGTACTGTCGTTCTCGAGCTTTTTCAGGTGTTTGACGCGCTTGCCCAACTGCACGGTGAAGTAGATGACCAGCGGGTTGAACAGCAGGATCAGCAAGGCCAGCTGCCAGTGCATCCAGATCAGGATGGCCGCGGTGCCGGTCAGGGTCAGCATGGCCACCAGGAAGCGGCTGAGGGTTTCGCCGACGAACTTGTCGAGGGTATCCAGGTCGGTGACCAGGTGGGTGGTGACCGTACCGCTGCCCAGGCTTTCGTATTCCTTCAGCGAAATCCGCTTGAGCCGCTCGATAAGGCGGATGCGCAGGCGGTAGACGATGTCCTTGGCCAAGCCGGCGAACAACCTGGCCTGGATGACGTTGAACGCCAGGGCGGCCAGGCGCAGGCACAGGGTCAGCAACAGCATCAGGCCGATGTAGCCGGCGGCCACCTGCCAACTGGCCGGCAGCAGGTGGTTCATCCACTGCAGCGCGGCATCGCCCTGGCCCAGCAGCACCTCGTCCACCAGCAGCGGCAGCAGCAACGGGATGGGCACGCTGCAGCAGGCTGCCAACACGGCAATGAGGTTGGCGGACCAGAGGTTTTTCTTGTGATGCAGAGCCAGGCGGCGGATTTCCGCCCAGCTCAGGCGGTCGGCCGCCGTGCAAGGCTTGCCCGGCACCGGGTCGGGTGACCCAGGCAGATCAAGCACAGGCGGCCTGCTGCAGCCAGCGGCCGAGCAAGGGTTGCAGGCGCTCCAGCGGCTGGTAGCCGTTGGTCAGCAGAGCCAGCTGGCCCTTACGCTCGGCCAGCAAGGTCGGGAAACCGGCGATGCCCAGGTCCTGCGCCCAGGCGAAATCGGCCGCAGTAGCGGCGCGCGTGTCGGCCCGGGCAAAGGCCTCGGCGAACACGGCACGGTCGAAGCCCGCCTGCTCGGCCAGTTCGACCAGATGCGGAGCAACGGTCACATCCACCCCCTGCTCGTAGAACGCGCGCTGGATCAGCGCCAGCAGCGGCCAGACGCGCTCGGCGTCCAGCTCGCGGGCGGTGACCAGGGCCCGGCAGGCCGGCTCGGTGTCGTAGACGAAGCCGTCGGGCATGGCCCCCTCGAAGCGAAACGGCTGGCCAGTGGCTTCGGCCACCGCTTGCCAGTGTTCGAGGATGTACTTGCGGGTGGCGCTATCCAGCGCGCTGCCGCCGCTGCGCAAGCCGCCGGTGACCAGGCGGGTCGGCACGCCTGCTGCACGCGCCTGGGCGATCAGGGCCGCGGCCACGGGTGCGAAGCCCCAGCACCAGGAGCACATCGGGTCCATCACGTAGATCAGGCGTGCAGACATGCATCAAGCCTCGGCTTTGTAGTTGTAACCGATCGGATGCGGCAGGTTGCGGGCCTTGGCCAGCTCGATCTGCTTCTGCCGGTCGATGGCGCTGCGCCGGGTCTTCTCGCTCAGGGTGTCCCAGCAATGCGGGCAGCTCACCCCAGGCGAATAGTGCTCGGACGCACGCTCCTGTGCATTGATCGGGTGGCGGCAGGCGTGGCACTGGTCGTACTCGCCCTCGCTCAGGTCATGGCGCACCGTGACGCGGTTGTCGAAGACGAAGCAGTCGCCGTCCCACAGGCTTTCTTCCTGAGGCACTTCCTCGAAGTATTTCAGGATGCCGCCCTTAAGATGATAGACCGCTTCGAAGCCTTCACCGAGCATGTAGCTGGAGGCTTTTTCGCAACGGATACCGCCGGTGCAGAACATCGCAACCTTCTTGTGCTTGCTGGGGTCGAAGTTGGCCTTGATGTAGTCGGGGAACTCGCGGAAGGTTTCGGTCTTCGGGTCGATGGCGCCCTTGAAGGTGCCGATGGCCACTTCGTAATCGTTGCGGGTGTCGATCAGCAGTACTTCCGGGTCGCTGATCAGCGCGTTCCAGTCCTTGGGCTCGACATAGGTGCCGACCGCCTTGTTGGGGTCCACGCCGGGTACGCCGAGGGTGACGATCTCTTTCTTGAGCTTGACCTTGGTGCGGTAGAACGGCTGTTCGTCGCAGTACGATTCCTTGTGGTCGACATCGGCCAGGCGCGGGTCGTTGCGCAGCCAGGCCAGCAGGCCATCGATGCCTTCGCGGGTGGCCGAGACGGTGCCGTTGATGCCTTCGTGGGCCAGCAGCAGGGTGCCTTTGACGTTGTTGTCGAGCATGGTCTTGAGCAGCGGCTCACGCAGCTCGACGTAGTCTTCCAGGGTGACGAACTTGTACAGCGCCGCGACGACGATGGGTTGGGACATGAAGCGGAATCTCCAGGTGGTTGCCCTCGTAAGGGGCGGACCGGGTTTGACAGGTGTAAAAAAAAGCATGGGGGCGCCTTGCGCCCCCTTCGCGACATGAGGCCGCTGCTACAGGGGAATCGCATAACCTGTAGCAGCGGCCTCATGTCGCGAAAGGGCCGCAAAGCGGCCCCCGGATCTTGCAGGATTCTACCAGAACAACCGAATGGTTTCAGTGCCCGCCGCCCGCGCAAACCGGCGAAGCCGGTGCCACGCCGACCTTGGCCCACTCCTCGGCGGTGTAGGTATGGATGGCCAGGGCGTGGATCTCGCCCATCAGTTCACCCATGGTGGCATACACCTTCTGGTGGCGCTTGACGCTGTTCAACCCGGCAAACTGCTCGCTGACGATCACTGCCTTGTAGTGGGTCTCCTGGCCACGACTGTGCATGTGGCTTTCGTCAAGCACTTGCAGGTGTTGCGGCGCCAGGGCAGCCAACTGCTGTTCGATGCGCTGTTGCATGCTCATCGCGGCGTACTCACTTCTTCGCCGGGGCGGCGGCCTTGCCGGCGTTCGGGTCCAGCTCCTTGGTCATGTCGTCGAGCAGCTTGTTCACCACCGGCACCGCAGGCTCCAGGCTCTGCTGGGTCAGCTGGGCCGACTGCTGGGTGACCTTGGGCATTTCACGCAGCACTTTCTTGCCCAGCGGCGATTCGTAGAACTTGACCAGGTCGTTCAGTTCCTGCTCGGTGAAGGTCTGGGTGTACAGGTCGACCATCTTCGGCTTCAGCTTTTTCCAGCCGATGGCGTTGTCCAGCGCGGCGTTGGCCTTGGCCTGGTAGCTTTCCAGCACCGACTGCTTGGTGGCCGGCGCCTTGGTCTGGGCAAAACGCTGGGCGAACATCTGCTGGACCTGCATGTATACCGGCGTCCCCAGCTTGTCGGCGTTGGCCAGGGTCAGGAATTTCTCGGCAGCAGCATTATGGCTGGCGGTGGCAGCGAGTACCTGGCCGCTGGCGCAAGCCAGGGCAACGGCGGCACAAAGGACACGGAGACGGGTCATTGCATTTCCTTCAGAAGAGACGGAGGCGGGTACCTCAGAGTAGAGCATTCTGCGCCGTGGTGGCGATGTGCTCAAGTGGCACGACGAGCGACGGAACCGCTCGGTCGAATCAGGGCCTAAACTGCGATTTCGAACTACACAGGAGTGAGTACAGAATGAGCCGCATCGAGACAGACAGCCTGGGCCCGGTCGAAGTTCCTGAGGACGCCTACTGGGGTGCGCAGACCCAGCGTTCGCTGATCAACTTCGCCATCGGCAAGGAGCGCATGCCCATTGCGGTGTTGCACGCCCTGGCGCTGATCAAGAAGGCCGCAGCACGCGTCAACGACCGCAACGGCGACTTGCCAGCCGACATCGCCCGGCTGATCGAACAGGCTGCCGACGAAGTGCTGGACGGCCAGCACGACGACCAGTTCCCGCTGGTGGTCTGGCAGACCGGCAGCGGCACCCAGAGCAACATGAACGTCAACGAGGTGATCGCCGGGCGGGCCAACGAACTGGCCGGCAAGGGCCGTGGCGGCAAGGCGCCGGTGCACCCCAACGACCACGTCAACCGTTCGCAGAGCTCCAACGACTGCTTCCCCACCGCGATGCACATCGCTGCCGCCCAGGCGGTACACGACAAGCTGCTGCCGGCCATCGCCGAACTGTCCTCGGGGCTGGCCGAGCTGTCGGCACGCCACCACCAGCTGGTGAAGACCGGCCGCACGCACATGATGGATGCCACGCCGATCACCTTCGGCCAGGAGGTGTCCGCGTTCGTCGCCCAGCTCGACTACGCCCAACGCGCCATCCGCGCCAGCTTGCCGGCGGTTTGTGAACTGGCCCAGGGCGGCACCGCCGTGGGCACCGGGCTGAACGCCCCGCATGGTTTCGCCGAAGCCATCGCGGCCGAGTTGGCGGCGCTGTCCGGCCTGCCGTTCGTCACCGCACCGAACAAATTCGCCGCCCTTGCCGGGCATGAGCCGCTGACCAGCCTGGCCGGCGCCCTGAAGACCCTGGCTGTGGCGCTGATGAAAATTGCCAACGACCTGCGCCTGCTGGGCTCCGGCCCGCGTGCCGGGCTGGCTGAAGTACGCCTGCCGGCCAACGAGCCTGGTAGTTCGATCATGCCGGGCAAGGTCAACCCGACCCAGTGCGAAGCCTTGTCGATGCTGGCCTGCCAGGTGCTCGGCAACGACGCGGCGATCGGCTTTGCCGCCAGCCAGGGCCATTTGCAGCTGAACGTGTTCAAGCCAGTGATCATCCACAACCTGCTGCAGTCGATCGAGCTGCTGGCCGATGGCTGCCGCAACTTCCAGCAGCATTGCGTGGCGGGTATCGAGCCGGATGCCGAGCAGATGGCGGCGCACCTGGAGCGCGGGTTGATGCTGGTAACGGCGCTGAACCCGCACATCGGCTATGACAAGGCTGCGGAAATTGCCAAGAAGGCCTACGGCGAGGGCAAGACCTTGCGCGAGGCGGCACTGGAATTGAAGTACCTGACCAATGAGCAGTTCGACCAGTGGGTGCGGCCGGAGAACATGCTGGCCCCAGGCGGAAAAGGCTGAGATCCGGACACCGCGCCCTGTGTGGGCGCGGCCTTGCGTCGCGATGGGCTGCGCAGCAGCCCCAGAACGCTCGGCAGGGACATAAATTTTGGGGCTGCTGCGCAGCCCATCGCGACGCAAGGCCGCTCCTACACGGAGCGGGCGACTTTGCGGAATTTGCGGGCCCGCCAGCTAGCCACCAGTGAAGGCCCCAGCGCCACCAGCGCCGAACCCAGCACCACCGTCACCGCCCCGACATAACCCAGGGCATTGATGTCCTCGGCATGCACGTAGTCAGGCCACAGCAAGGCCGCCAATGCCACCGCGACGAAGGTCACCAGCGGCGTCAACGCCAGCGTGGCACTCACTCGCGACGCCTCCCAGTGCGCCAGCGCCTCGGCAAACGCGCCATAGGCCACCAGCGTGTTCAGGCAGCAGGCCAGCAGCAACCAGCCCTGCACCGGGCTCAGCTGCAATGCCTGCAACGGGTGTACCCATGGCGTGAGCAACGCGGCGCAACCAAGGTAGATCACCATCATCACTTGCTGCGAATTCCACACGGTCAGCAGCTGCTTCTGGCTCAGTGCGTAGAACACCCAGATCGTGGTGGCCAGCAGGATGGTCAGCACGCCGGTGGTATAGGTGCCGAGCGAGGTCAGCAGCTCTTCCAGGCGCTGGTTGAAGAACAGGCCAAACCCCGCCAGCAGGATCAGCAGGCCCATGCCCTGCCCCAGGCTGAAGCGTTCGCGGAACACGAACACGCTGGCCACCAGCAGCAACACCGGGCCAAGCTGCACCACTAATTGCGCGGTACCCGGGCTCAGCAGGTTCAGGCCGATCAGGTACAGCACATAGTTGCCCATCAGGCCAAGCACGGCCACCAGCACCAGCCCCTTGCCCCTGGGCGTCAGTTGGCGGATGGACGGCAAGCGGCGCTGGGCCGTCAGCCAGGCGAACAGCAGCCCACCGGAAACCAGCAGGCGGTACCAGGTGACGGTGACCGGGTCGACCACCTGCAGCACCTGCTTAAGTTTGATCGGCAGGATACCCCAGAGCAACGCCGTCAGAAGTGCCAGGAACAGGCCATAGCCCCAGCGGCCGGAAGTGGTGTGCATAAAGTCCTCGATCAAGCCCGTGGTGGGGGTGGTTGAATTCTAAAGGCTTGGAGGGCTGGGCCGGCGGCGAGTGCCGAGAAAAGAATTCATCAGGTCATTCTTCTATGGCATGCCTGGGTGATGAATTGTCTGTGCCGGCTTGTTCGCCGGCAAACCCGCTCGCACAAGGCCCCAGGTTTCAGCCATGGGGTACTGCTGTGGGAGCTGGCGTGCCCGCGAAAGGGCAAGCACAGGCAGCATCAACTCGGCTATTTCTTGTCCTTGGCAAACGCCGCCTCGAGCGCCTGGTTGATGGTGCGCAACACTTTCACCCGCGCCCAGCGCTTGTCGTTGGCCTCCACCAGCGTCCACGGTGCGATCTCGCTGCTGGTGCGGTCGACCATGTCGCCTACGGCCTGGACATAGTCGTCCCACTTCTCGCGGTTGCGCCAGTCATCCTCGGTGATCTTGTAGCGCTTGAACGGGATCTGCTCGCGCTCTTCGAAACGCTCCAGTTGGGTCTGCTGGTCGATCGCCAGCCAGAACTTGACCACCACCACGCCGGCATTCACCAGCTGTTCCTCGAAATCGTTGATCTCGCTGTAGGCGCGCATCCAGTCGGCCGGGCTGCAGAAGCCTTCCACCCGCTCCACCAGCACCCGGCCATACCAGGAACGGTCGAAGATGGTGAATTTGCCGCGCGCCGGAATATGCCGCCAGAACCGCCATAGGTAGGGCTGCGCGCGCTCTTCTTCGGTGGGCGCGGCAATCGGCACGATGCGGTACTGGCGCGGGTCCAGCGCTGCCGCCACGCGGCGGATGGCGCCGCCCTTGCCGGCTGCGTCGTTGCCTTCGAACACCGCCACCAGGGCATGCCGGCGCATGCGCTTGTCGCGCAGCAGGCCGGCCAGGCGGGCCTGCTCGGTGACCAGCTGTTCCTGATAATCGGCCTTGTCCAGGCGCAGGGTCATGTCCAGCGCGCCGAGCAGGCTGCGCTGGTCGATGCTGCGGCCCAGCGGCGCGACGTTGCCCCGGTGCTTGGCTTTGGGGTCGCTGGCCAGTGCTGCTTGCAGGCTTTCCAGCAGAACCCGCCCGACCGCCAGGCTGCGGTAGTTGGGGTCGACGCCTTCGATGATGTGCCATGGCGCATAGTCGCGGCTGGTGCGGCGCAGCACGCGCTCACCGAAGCGCACGAAACGGTCGTAGGTTTGCGACTGCTGCCAGTCCAGCGGGCTGATGCGCCAGCTGTGCAGCGGGTCGTCCTTCAGCGCCTTGAGGCGCGCCTTCATCTGCTTCTTGGACAGGTGGAACCAGAACTTGATGATCAGCGCACCTTCGTCGCAGAGCATTTCCTCGAGCCGCTCGGCGCCGGTGATGGCCTGGTCGAGCACGGCATCCTTGAACAGGCCATGTACCCGCCCCTGGAGCATCTGGCTGTACCAGTTGCCGAAGAACACGCCCATCCGCCCCTTCGGTGGCAAGGCCCGCCAATAGCGCCAGGCCGGGGGCCGGGCCAGCTCTTCGTCGGTTTGCTGGTCGAAGGTGAGCACGTCGATCAACCGCGGGTCCATCCACTCGTTGAGCAACTTGACCGTCTCGCCCTTGCCGGCGCCTTCGATGCCGTTGATCAGCACGATCACCGGGAAACGCGCCTGCTGCTTGAGTTCGTACTGGGCTTCGAGCAGGGCCTCGCGCAAAGCGGGTACCTCGGCGTCGTAAGCCTCCTTGTCGATGCTGTGGCCGATTTCTGCGGATTCGAACATGCACTGGCTCCTTCAATGGATAAGCAAGACTAGCGGATTTGTGTGTGGGCTGTACCGGCCCTGTCGCTGGCAAGCCAGCTGCCACAGCCGGTGCCAGTCACCGCGTCGGCTGCTTCGCGGATAAATCCGCTCCTACAATCGACGTTGTACCTGTGGGGGCTGGCTTGCCGGCGACAGGGCCGGTACGGCAAGCGCAAAATCATCAGATGGCATAAAATCCGTCGATCCGCTGCAACCGAGCCAACCATGTCCACCCTCCTCCAGCACGCCCAGATCGACTGGGACGACCAGGGCCGCCCGCACTCGCGCCAATACGACGACGTCTACTTCGCAGTCAACGAAGGCATCGAAGAAACCCGTCATGTGTTTCTCGGACAAACCCGCCTGGCAGAACGTTTCGCCGCCCTCGCCCCGCATGCCTGCCTGGTGATCGGTGAAACCGGCTTTGGCACCGGCATGAACTTCTACTGCGCCTGGCAACTGTTCGAGCAGCATGCCGGCGCCGAAGCCCGCCTGCATTTCGTCAGCGTCGAGAAGTACCCGATCGGCCGCGACGACATGGCCCGTGCCGTGCGCCTGTGGCCGGAGCTGGCGGCCTACAGCGAACCCCTGCTGGCGCAGTACGTGGCGCTGCACCCTGGCTTCCAGCAGTTCACCTTCGCCAATGGGCGGGTCACCCTCACCCTGCTGGTCGGTGACGTGCTGGAGCAACTGCCGCAACTCGATGCGCAGGTCGATGTGTGGTTCCTCGACGGCTTCGCCCCGGCCAAGAACCCCGACATGTGGACCCCGGCGCTGTTCGCGCAGCTGGCGCGGCTGTCGCACCCCGGCACCGTGCTGGGCACGTTCACCACCACCGGCTGGGTACGCCGCAGCCTGGTCGATGCCGGCTTCGCCATGAAGAAGGTGCCGGGCATCGGCAAGAAGTGGGAAGTGATGAACGGCGCCTACGTCGGCGCCCCGCCTACCCCCAGCCCGCCCTGGTATGCACGCCCGGCGGCCGCAGCAGGGCCACGCGAGGCCCTGGTCATCGGTGCCGGGCTGGCCGGCAGTTGCAGCGCCGCCAGCCTGGCCCGGCGCGGCTGGCAGGTGACCGTGCTGGAACGCCACGACGCGCCAGCCCGGGAAGCATCAGGCAACCCGCAAGGGGTGCTGTACCTCAAGCTGTCGGCCCATGGCACAGCGCTGTCGCAGATGATCCTGTCCGGCTTCGGCTACACCCGGCGCCAGCTGGAGCGCCTGCAGCGCGGCCGCGACTGGGATGCCTGTGGCGTGCTGCAGCTGGCCTTCGACAGCAAGGAAGCCGAGCGCCAGGGCAAGTTGGCTGCGGCCTTCGCCGCCGACCTTCTGCATCCGCTGCAGCGTGATGAAGCCGAAGCCATGGCCGGTGTGGCGTTGCCGGCCGGTGGGCTGTTCTATCCCGAGGGTGGCTGGGTGCACCCGCCAGCACTGTGCCAGCAGCAGTTGCAGCACCCTCGCATTCGCCTGCTGACACATCAGCCAGTGCTCGACCTGCGCAAGGTCGGCGAGCAATGGCAAGCCTGGGCCGGCGAACGGCTGCTGGCCAGCGCGCCTGTGGTGGTCCTGGCCGGGGCCGCCGAAGTGCGGCGCTTCGAGGCGTGCGCGCAGCTGCCGCTCAAGCGCATCCGCGGGCAGATCACCCGCTTGCCAGCCACTGCCGGCAGCCGCGCGTTGCGCACCGTGGTGTGTGCGGAAGGTTATGTGGCGCCACCGCGCGACGATGAACATACCCTGGGCGCAAGCTTCGACTTCCACAGCGAAGACCTGGCACCGACGCTGGCCGAGCACCAAGGCAACCTGGCATTGCTGGATGAAATCTCCCCCGACCTGGCCGAGCGCCTGGGCACCGCCGAGCTGGACCCGGCACAGTTGCAGGGGCGCGCGGCATTCCGCTGCACCAGCCCCGACTACTTGCCGATCGTCGGGCCGCTGGCCGATGCCGAGGCGTTCAGCGAAGCCTATGCGGTGCTCAGCCGGGATGCGCGGCAAGTGCCGCAGGTGGCCTGCCCATGGCTCGGTGGCCTGTACGTGAACAGCGGGCATGGTTCGCGCGGGCTGATTACCGCGCCGCTGAGTGGCGAGCTGGTGGCCGCCTGGGTGTGCGGGGAACCACTGCCGGTGCCGCGGGCGGTGGCGGAGGCCTGTCATCCGAACCGGTTTGCCTTGCGCAGGTTGATTCGTGGGCGGTGACAGGGCCGGGGTATGTCGTTGGGCGTGTAGCGCCTGGGAGATCGAGCGCCGCGCGGGCGGCGCTCGATTTACGCCCCAACCCAAAAACCAAGACCCCCCCCACCGCCCCATCCCATATAACAGATCGATCTAAAACTCTCACAAACCGCACAGGTCAGTTCCTTAAGGTGCCCTAATCCGGGGCACGCCCTCCCCAACGGAAAAACCGGTAAGGACTTATGTGCGGATTAGCAGGAGAGTTGCGTTTCACCCCGATCGACCAAGCCCCTCGCCCAGCCGACCTGGCTGCGGTAGAGCGCATCACCCATCACCTGGCGCCGCGCGGCCCGGATGCCTGGGGCTTCCATAGCCAGGGCCCGATCGCCCTGGGCCACCGGCGCCTGAAAATCATGGACTTGTCCGACGGCTCGGCGCAGCCGATGGTCGACAACAACCTGGGCCTGTCACTGGCGTTCAACGGCGCCATCTACAACTTCCCCGAACTGCGCCAGGAGCTGCAGGCGCTGGGCTACACCTTCTGGTCCGACGGCGACACCGAGGTGCTGCTCAAGGGCTACCACGCCTGGGGCGCCGCCTTGCTGCCCAAGCTCAACGGCATGTTCGCCCTGGCCATCTGGGAGCGCGACAACCAGCGCTTGTTCCTCGCCCGCGACCGCCTGGGCGTCAAGCCCTTGTACCTGTCGCGCAACGGCGAGCGCCTGCGGTTCGCCTCGACCCTGCCGGCGCTGCTCAAGGGCGGTGACATCGACCCGGTGCTCGACCCGGTAGCACTCAACCACTACCTGAACTTCCACGCGGTGGTACCCGCGCCACGTACCCTGCTGGCCAATGTGCAAAAGCTCGAACCCGGCACCTGGATGCGCATCGACCGCCATGGCGAAGTGGAACGCCAGACCTGGTGGCAGCTGCATTACGGCGCCACGCCCGACGAGCGCGAGCTGGACCTCGAAGGCTGGACCACCCGGGTACTCGACGCCACCCGCGAGGCCGTGGCCATCCGCCAGCGTGCCGCGGTGGACGTGGGCGTGCTGCTGTCCGGCGGGGTCGACTCCAGCCTGCTGGTCGGCCTGCTGCGCGAAGCGGGCGTGGATGACCTGTCGACCTTCTCCATCGGTTTCGAGGATGCCGGCGGCGAACGCGGCGACGAGTTCCAGTACTCCGACCTGATCGCCCGGCATTACGGCACCCGTCACCACCAGTTGCGTATTGCCGAACACGAGGTCATCGAGCAACTGCCGGCGGCGTTCCGCGCCATGAGCGAACCGATGGTCAGCCACGACTGCATCGCCTTCTACCTGCTGTCGCGGGAAGTGGCGAAGCACTGCAAGGGCGTGCAGAGCGGCCAGGGTGCCGACGAACTGTTCGCCGGCTACCACTGGTACCCGCAGGTGGACGGCGCCGAGGACGCCTTCAGCGCCTACCGCGAGGCCTTCTTCGACCGCAGCCACGCCGAATACCGCGACACCGTGCAAACGCCCTGGCTGCTGGAAACCGATGCTGCGGGCGAGTTCGTGCGCGAACATTTCGCCCGCCCCGGTGCCCCCGATGCAGTAGACAAGGCGCTGCGCCTGGACAGCACGGTGATGCTGGTCGACGACCCGGTCAAACGGGTAGACAACATGACCATGGCCTGGGGCCTGGAGGCACGCACCCCGTTCCTCGATTACCGCCTGGTGGAACTGTCGGCGCGCATTCCCGCACGCTTCAAGCTGCCCGACGGCGGCAAGCAGGTACTCAAGCAAGCTGCACGTCGGGTGATCCCGCACGAGGTGATCGACCGCAAGAAAGGCTACTTCCCGGTACCGGGCCTGAAGCACCTGGATGGCGCCACCCTTGGCTGGGTGCGGGAACTGCTGACCGACCCCAGCCAGGACCGCGGGCTGTTCAACCCGGCCATGCTCGACCGCTTGCTGAACAACCCGCACGGCCAGTTGACCCCGCTGCGCGGCTCCAAGCTGTGGCAACTGGCGGCACTGAACCTGTGGCTGACCGAACAAGGACTCTGAGCGATGAAAGCCCACGAAACTGCCTACGGCCAGCGCCTGCTGCGCGGCCAGGCGCCCTCCTACGAACGCCTGCAGGCGCGCCTGGCCGGTGATGGCAGCCAGCCCCACGACCAGCCACGCGCCGTGCATTGCGGCTGGGGCCGGCTGCTGATCGGCCATACCTACGCCGACCCGGCCAAGCTGGCCGAGGACCTGCTGGGCGAGTGCCCGGGCGAACGTGACATCGCGTTGTACGTGGCCGCGCCCCAGCAGGTGCTGGCCCATGCGCCACAACAACTGTTCCTCGACCCGTCCGACACCCTGCGCCTGTGGTTCACCGACTATCGCCCGGCACAGCGGGTGTTCCGTGGTTTCCGCGTGCGCCGGGCACAGAACCCCGGTGACTGGCAGGCGATCAACACCCTGTACCAGGCGCGCGGCATGTTGCCGGTCGTCCCCGAGCTGCTCACCCCGCTCGACCAGGGCGGGCCCGTGTACTGGCTGGCCGAAGACGAAGACAGCGGTGCGGTCATCGGCAGCGTCATGGGCCTGAACCATGCCAAGGCGTTCGACGACCCCGAGCACGGCAGCAGCCTCTGGTGCCTGGCGGTGGACCCGCAATGTACCCGCCCCGGCGTCGGCGAAGTGCTGGTGCGCCACCTGATCGAACACTTCATGAGCCGCGGCCTGGCCTACCTGGACCTGTCGGTGCTGCACGACAACCGCCAGGCCAAGCGCCTGTACCAGAAGCTGGGGTTTCGCAACCTGCCGACCTTCGCGGTCAAGCGCAAGAACGGCATCAACGAGCAGCTGTTCCTCGGCCCCGGGCCGCAGGCCGACCTCAACCCGTATGCGCGCATCATCGTCGACGAGGCCCTGCGCCGGGGTATCGAGGTGCAGGTGGATGATGCCGCTGCCGGGCTGTTCACCCTCAGCCTGGGCGGGCGCCGCATCCGCTGCCGGGAATCGCTCAGCGACCTGACCAGCGCCGTGACCATGACCCTGTGCCAGGACAAGCGCCTGACCCGGCAAGCCCTGCACAACGCCGGGCTCAAGGTGCCGGCCCAGCAGCTGGCCGGCAATGCCGACGACAACCTGGCGTTTCTCGAAGAGCACGCGGCGGTGGTGGTCAAACCGGTCGATGGCGAGCAGGGCCAAGGGGTTGCCGTCAACCTCACCAGCATCGAGGACATCACCCGCGCCGTCGAACAGGCACGCCAGTTCGACAGCCGCGTGTTGCTGGAAAGCTTCCATGCCGGGCATGACCTGCGCATCGTGGTCATCGGTTATGAAGTGGTGGCGGCCGCCATTCGCCACCCAGCGCAGGTGGTGGGCGATGGCAAGCACAGCATTCGCCAGCTGATCGAGGCCCAGAGCCGACGGCGCCAGGCGGCCACCGGGGGCGAGAGCAGGATCCCCGTGGACGAAGAGACCGAACGCACCCTGAGCACCGCAGGCCATAGCTACGACGATGTCCTGCCTGCGGGCCAGCACCTGGCTGTGCGGCGCACCGCCAACCTGCACACCGGCGGCACCCTGGAAGACGTGACCGAACGCTTGCACCCGGCACTGGCCGAGGCCGCCGTGCGGGCAGCGCGGGCACTGGAGATCCCGGTGGTGGGGCTGGACTTCATGGTGCGCGATGCCGAGCAGCCGGATTACGTGATCATCGAGGCCAACGAGCGGGCCGGGTTGGCCAACCACGAACCGCAACCGACCGCCGAGCGTTTCATCGACCTGCTGTTTCCGCATAGCCGGCCGTTGGCGTAACGACTGATGGCCTCTTCGCGGGCACGCCCGCTCCCACAGGGGCAGCGCAATTCCTGAGACTTGTGGGGGCTCGGTGGGAGCGGGCGTGCCCGCGAAGAATCAATGCAATTTCCAAGGAGTACTCATGTCCGAACGACTCCCCGAACCCGATCTCGACTACCTCAAACGCGTGCTGCTGGAGATGCTCGCCATCCCCAGCCCCACCGGTTTCACCGACACCATCGTGCGCTACGTGGCCGAACGCCTGGAGGAGCTGGGCATTCCCTTCGAGCTAACCCGTCGCGGCACCATCCGCGCCACGCTCAAGGGCCGGCAAAGCTCGCCGGACCGCGCCGTGTCCGCCCACCTCGACACCATCGGCGCCAGCGTCCGCCAGTTGCTCGACAACGGTCGCCTGGCCCTGGCGCCGGTCGGCTGCTGGTCGAGCCGCTTCGCCGAGGGCAGCCGGGTCAGCGTGTTCACCGACACCGGCGTGTTTCGTGGCAGCGTGCTGCCACTGATGGCCAGCGGGCACGCCTTCAACACCGCCATCGACCAGATGCCGATCAGCTGGGAGCATGTGGAAGTGCGCCTGGACGCCTACTGCGCCACGCGCGCCGATTGCGAGGCGCTGGGCCTGAGCATCGGTGACTTCGTCGCCTTCGACCCGCTGCCCGAATTCACCGAAAGCGGCCACATCAGCGCCCGCCACCTGGACGACAAGGCCGGTGTCGCCGCGCTGCTGGCGGCGCTCAAAGCAGTGCTGGAAAGCGGCCGCCAGCCACTGATCGACTGCCACCCGCTGTTCACCATTACCGAGGAGACCGGCTCGGGTGCGGCCGGGGCGCTGCCCTGGGACGTCAGCGAATTCGTCGGTATCGACATCGCCCCGGTAGCGCCCGGCCAGGCTTCCAGCGAGCATGCCGTGAGCGTGGCCATGCAGGACTCGTCGGGGCCTTACGACTACCACCTGTCGCGGCACTTGCTGAAACTGGCCGGCGACCACGACCTGCCGGTGCGCCGCGACCTGTTCCGCTATTACTTCAGCGATGCCCATTCGGCGGTGACCGCCGGGCACGATATTCGTACCGCGCTGGTGGCATTTGGCTGCGATGCCACCCATGGCTACGAACGCACGCACATCGACAGCCTGGCGGCGCTGAGCCGGTTGCTGTCGGCGTACCTGCTCAGCCCGCCAGTGTTTGCCAGCGACTCGCAGCCGGCCAATACCTCGTTGGAGCGCTTCAGTCACCAGTTGGAGCATGATGCGCAGATGGAAAGCGATACACGGGTGCCGGCGGTGGATAGCCTGGTCGGTCACAAGGCTTGAGGCCAAGGGCTGCGTTGCAGCCCCAAAAGGCCAGGTGTTTCGCGTAGCATGCGCCCATCAATTCCCTAGGCTCCGCCCACCATGCTGATCCCTTACGACCAACTGCAAGCCGAAACCCTGACCCGCCTGATCGAAGACTTCGTCACCCGCGACGGCACTGACAACGGCGACGATACCCCGCTGGAAACCCGTGTGCTGCGGGTGCGCCAGGCCTTGGCCAAGGGCCAGGCGTTCATCCTGTTCGACCCGGAAAGCCAGCAGTGCCAGCTGCTGGCCAGGCATGATGTGCCGCGCGAGTTGCTCGACTAGCAGGCCAGGGCAGGCACCATCAGGCTTTGCCTGGCTTGGCCTCCTTGATGCGCTTGTACACCTCGGCCCTATGCACCGGCACCTCGCGCGGTGCATCCACGCCAAAGCGCACCATTCCGTCCCGCGTTTCCACCACCATGAGCCGAATGTCATCGCCAATCATGATGACCTGCCCCACTTCGCGTCCAATTACCAACATGCTCCAGTCCTCCAGCGAAAGGGAAAACCGGAGCCTGCCTTGCTGGCATTTGGCTACTCAATAGTTCCGCTGATAATCAGAAGCGCCCTACATTTCTAGGTAATTTTCCTTACAGATCAATCAGCGGGAATGGGCTTTGGCGCGCATTTTCACCGCCATGTCGGCCATCTCGTCATACAGCCGCTCGGGCGCCTGGCGCTTCAGTTGCCAAGCCTGGCGCCCGGCCTCGTGGGGCAGGATCAGGAACTCGCCGGCGCTGACCTGCTGATGGATGTAGTCGGCAATGTCCGCCGCATTGATCGGCGAGCCTTCCAGCAGTTTGCCCACCTGCGCCTTCATCGCCGGGTTCGGCCCGCGGAACGAATCCAGCAGGTTGGTCTGGAAGAACGACGGGCACACCACATGCACCGCAACCTCGAGCTGGCGCAGCTCCACCAGCAGGCTCTCCGACAAGGCCAGCACGCCGGCCTTGGCCACGTTGTAGTTGCTCATGCCCGGCCCTTGCATCAGCGCGGCCATCGAGGCGATGTTGATGATGCGCCCCTTGCTGCGCTCCAGCAGCGGCAGGAAAGCCTTGCAGCCCTTGACCACGCCCATCAGGTTGACCGCGATCTGCCAGTCCCAGTCTTCCAGCGACAGTTCGGCGAAGAACCCGCCCGCAGCGACACCGGCATTGTTGACGATCACATCGATGCCGCCGAACTGCTCGCTGCAGGCCTGGGCCAGGGCGGTGAGCTGGCTGTAGTCACGCACGTCGCAGCGCTGGACGAAGCCGTCGCCGCCGGCCTTGCGCACGCCTGCCAGGGTGTCGCGCAGGCCGCCTTCGTTGACGTCGGCCAACGCCAGGCGCCAGCCCTCGCGCGCCCAGCGCAGGGCGATCTCGCGACCGAGGCCGGACCCGGCGCCGGTGATCATGATGCGGTTTTGCATGGTGGCTGGCCTTGTTTGCAAGAAGAGTGACTGGAGTCTAAACAAGGGCCTGGGCAACGGCAGGGTTCATCAGGGTAGTGAATGGGGCAGCATGCGCCCGTGGCCAGCACTGTCCGTACACCAATGGAATCTTTCCCAAGCGGCGTCGGTCCCAATTTACAAGAGGCCAGCAGTCCGAGGCCCTTGACCCCCAACCACGCAAGGACTCCGTCATGACCACGATTCTGATCATCATCCTGATTCTGCTGTTGATTGGTGGCTTACCGGTCTTCCCACATTCACGCAGCTGGGGCTACGGCCCGTCCGGCATCATCGGCGTGGTGCTGGTGATCCTGCTGGTGTTGTTGCTGCTAGGCATGATCTAGCGCCGCAGACATGAAAAAACCGCGCCGAAGCGCGGTTTTTTCATTGCCGTGAGGATCAGTGCGAAACAGCGCCCGATGCCCCCAGGCCAGTCTGCGAACGCACGAACTGCGGGAAGAACAGCGCACGTTCGTCTTCAGCAGCCTTGCTCTTGTCGGTGATCGAGAAGAACCAGATACCGATGAAGGCGATCAGCATCGAGAACAGTGCCGGATACTCGTACGGGTAGATCGGCTTCTCGTGGCCGAGGATCTGTACCCAGATGGTCGGGCCGAGGATCATCAGCGTCACTGCACTCACCAGGCCCAGCCAGCCGCCGATCATGGCACCGCGGGTGGTCAGCTTCTTCCAGTACATCGAGAGCAGCAGTACCGGGAAGTTGCAGCTGGCGGCGATGGAGAACGCCAGGCCGACCATGAAGGCGATGTTCTGCTTCTCGAACAGGATGCCCAGGCCGATCGCCAGTACGCCGAGGGCGACGGTGGTGATCTTCGACACGCGGATCTCGTCCTTGTCGTTGGCCTTGCCCTTGCGCCATACGCTGGCGTACAGGTCGTGGGACACCGCCGAGGCACCCGCCAGGGTCAGGCCGGCAACCACCGCCAGGATGGTGGCGAAGGCCACCGCCGAGATGAAGCCGAGGAACACGCTGCCGCCTACGGCATTGGCCAGGTGCACCGCAGCCATGTTGTTGCCACCCAGCAGGGCGCCGGCGGCGTCCTTGAAGGCCGGGTTGGTGCTGACCAGCAGGATGGCGCCAAAGCCGATGATGAAGGTCAGGATGTAGAAGTAGCCAATGAAGCCGGTGGCATACAGCACGCTCTTGCGCGCTTCCTTGGCGTCACCGACGGTGAAGAAGCGCATCAGGATATGCGGCAGGCCGGCGGTACCGAACATCAGCGCCAGGCCCAGCGAGAAGGCCGAGATCGGGTCCTTGACCAGGCCGCCCGGGCTCATGATCGCTTCGCCCTTGGCATGCACCTTGATCGCTTCGGAGAACAGCGTGTTGAAGTCGAAGCCCACGTGCTTCATCACCATCAGCGCCATGAAACTGGCCCCGGACAGCAGCAGCACCGCCTTGATGATCTGTACCCAGGTGGTGGCCAGCATGCCGCCGAACAGCACGTACAGGCACATTAGGATACCCACCAGGACCACCGCCACATGATAGTCCAGGCCGAACAGCAGCTCGATCAGCTTGCCGGCACCGACCATCTGGGCGATCAGGTAGAAGGCTACCACCACCAGCGAACCGGAAGCCGACAGGGTGCGGATTTCCTTCTGCCCGAGGCGGTACGAGGCCACATCGGCAAAGGTGTACTTGCCCAGGTTGCGCAGGCGTTCGGCGATCAGGAAGAGGATGATCGGCCAACCGACCAGGAAGCCGATCGAGTAAATCAGGCCATCGTAGCCCGAGGTGAATACCAGCGCGGAAATGCCCAGGAACGAGGCTGCCGACATGTAGTCACCGGCAATCGCCAGGCCGTTCTGGAAGCCCGTGATCTTGCCACCGGCGGCGTAGTAGTCAGAGGCCGACTTGTTGCGCTTGGAGGCCCAGTAGGTAATGCCCAGGGTGAAGGCGACGAACGCCACGAACATGGCGATGGCGGAAACGTTCAGCGGTTGTTTCTGCACCTCGCCGGTCAGGGCATCGGCGGCCCACACGGCGGGTGCGAAGGCGCCGCAGGCCAGTACGGCCAGGGTTTTGGCATGACGAATCATTGTTGCGCCTCCTTCAGGATGGCCTTGTTCAGCTCATCGAACTCGCCGTTGGCGCGGCGCACGTAGATGGCGGTCAGCACGAATGCCGAGACGATCAGGCCAACGCCCAGGGGAATGCCCCAGGTAATCGATGACTCAGGGCTGAGCTTGGCGCCCAGCAGCTGGGGACCATAGGCAATCAGGAGGATGAAGGCGCAATACAGGCCGAGCATGATCGCCGAGAGTATCCAGGCGAATCGTTCGCGCTTGGTGACCAGCTCCTTGAAACGGGGGCTGTTTTGTATCGAGAGGTAAATGCTGTCGTTCATTGTTTTTGTCCTAGCAGCACAGATAGGGGTGGAACCCACGACCCCTACTTTATGCGGCTGTCGGACGCCAACCAGACGACCTTAGTCTTAGATGCAATGGTGTTTTACCAGTTGCGTAACAAAGTGAAGGCCCATTCGCGGGCACGCCCGCTCCCACAGGATTTTCGCTGCCCTTGAAGTCGGTGCAGTTCCTGTGGGAGCGGGCGTGCCCGCGAAGCAGCAAAACTGGCCCTGACGGGTTGTTACTTGCCGGTCCACTCCTTCACCCGCTCAGGGTGCTTGGCCACCCAGTCCTTGGCCGCCGCTTCAGGCTTGGCCCCTTCCTGGATCGCCAGCATCACCTCGCCAATCTCGTCCTTCGACTGCCAGCTGAACTTCTTCAGGAACTCCGCCACTTCCGGCGCCTTGCTCGCCAGTTCCTTGCTGCCGATGCTGTTCACGGTTTCCGCAGCGCCGTACACGCCTTTCGGGTCTTCGAGGAACTTCAGCTTCCACTTGGCGAACATCCAGTGCGGTACCCAGCCGGTCACCGCGATCGACTGCTGCTTGTTGTAGGCACGGCCCAGTTCTGCCGTCATCGCCGCGCCGGAGCTGGCCTGCAGCTTGTAACCGGTCAGGTCGTAGTCCTTGATGGCCTGCTCGGTCTTGAGCATGACGCCGGAGCCGGCGTCGATGCCGACGATCTTCTGCTTGAAGCTGTCGTCGGTCTTGAGGTCGGCGATGCTCACCGCCTTGACATACTCGGGGACGATCAGGCCGATCTTGGCGTCCTTGAAGTTCGGGCCGTAGTCGACCACGTTGTCCTTGTTCTTGGCCCAGTATTCGCCATGGGTCACCGGCAACCAGGCCGACAACATGGCATCGAGCTTGCCGGTGGCCACGCCCTGCCACATGATCCCGGTGGCCACAGCCTGCAGCTTGACGTCGTAGCCGAGCTTCTGCTTGATCACTTCGGCGGCCACGTTGGTGGTTGCCACGCTGTCGGCCCAACCATCCACGTAACCAATGCTTACTTCTTTAGCCATTGCCTGTGCAGCGCTCATGGCCATCACCAGGGCGGTGCCCACACCCAGGAAACGTCGCATTTTTCTCAAAGCAGCCATCAAAGCATCCCCTCGTCAGGTCTAGGAGATTGCATCATCTTCCTGCCACACCGGGCGACCTGCTCCACGTGCGACCTGTACCCGCCCATATGCGACAGCACTATGCCATTAGCGCCATCCGCCAGTGCCGACCTGCGCGATCTTTGCATGCCAAAGGTTTGGCGTCAGGCTACTATCTAGCCTTTTGCACCTGACGATGGACCGCCCGATGCCCCGCTCTACCCGCCTGCTGTTGCCGTTGTACCTGTTTGCCTGCCTGCTTGCCCTGCTGGGCCTGGGAGGGCTCTGGTACGGGCTCGGCAAGCCGGTGCAGCTGCCCGATGCCGCCAGCCCGACGCACAAGCTGCAATGCGCCTCGTACACACCGTTCGACAAGGACCAGTCGCCCTACGACCGGCCGTTCCGCCTGCGCCCGGCACGCATGGACGCCGACCTGGCATTGCTCGCCGAGCGTTTTCAGTGCATCCGCACCTATTCGATGACCGGCCTTGAGGCAATCCCGGCGCTGGCCCGCAAACATGGGCTGAAGGTGATGCTCGGCGCCTGGGTCAACGCTCACGCGGCCGACACCGAGAAGGAAATCGAGCTGCTGATCGCCGCCGCCAACGCCAACCCCGACGTGGTCAGCGCGGTGATCGTCGGCAACGAGACGCTGCTGCGCAAGGAAGTCACCGGTACACAACTGGCGACGCTGATCGCCCGGGTGAAAAGCCAGGTAAAGGTGCCGGTGACCTATGCCGATGTGTGGGAGTTCTGGCTGCAGCACCCGCAAGTGGCGCCAGCGGTGGACTTCCTCACCATACACCTGCTGCCGTACTGGGAGGATGACCCGCGTGGTATCGATCAAGCCTTGGCCCACGTCGCCGATGTGCGCCGGGTATTCGGCACGCGCTTCGCGCCCAAGGACATATTGATCGGCGAAACCGGCTGGCCCAGCGAAGGCCGCCAGCGCGAGACCGCGGTACCGAGCCGGGTCAACGAGGCGCGCTTCATCCGCGGTTTCGTCGCCCTGGCGGAAAGCAACGGCTGGCACTACAACCTGATCGAGGCATTCGACCAGCCCTGGAAGCGCGCCAACGAAGGGGCGGTCGGCGGTTACTGGGGGCTTTACGATGCCGACCGGCAGGACAAGGGCGTGCTCGAAGGGCCAGTGAGCAACTTGCCGCACTGGCCGCGGTGGTTGCTGGCCAGTGCGCTGCTGGCGGCGGCCATGCTGGTGTTTGCCGGGCGCCCCACTACACCGGCAAGCGCCCTGCTGCTACCGCTGCTGGCGGCGTTTGGCGCAGGTTGCCTGGGGCTGTGGGGCGAGTTGATGCGCACCCATGCGCGGTTTGCCGGGGAATGGCTGTGGGCGCTGTTGCTGGCGGGGCTGAACCTGCTGGTGCTGGCCCATGCCGTGCTGGCCCTGGCACGGCGCGCCGGTTGGCGCGAGCGCCTGTTCGCCTGGCTGCAGGCACGCGCGGGCTGGCTGCTGCTGGTGGCGGGCTTTGCCGCGGCGGTGAGCATGCTGGCAATGGTGTTCGACCCACGCTATCGCAGCTTCCCCAGCGCAGCGCTGGCCTTGCCGGCGCTGGTGTTTGCGCTGTGGCCGGTAGCGGCGCGGCGGGCGGAAGTGGCGTTGCTGGCGCTCATCGTGGGTGCCGGGGTGGCGCCGCAGTTGTTCGTGGAGGGGCTGCAGAACCAGCAGGCCTGGCTGTGGGCGCTGGTCAGCGTGCTGATGACGGCGGCGTTGTGGCGGAGCTTGCGGATTACGCGCAAGGCCTGAAAACAACTATCGCTGTAGGAGCGGCCTTGTGTCGCGAAAGGGCCGCAAAGCGGCCCCGGGATCTCGACTACGACTCAAGATTGCCGGGGCTGCTGCGCAGCCCATCGCGACACAAGGCCGCTCCTACAGGGACGGCGTGGCCCCAGCGTTTCGCACCAAGCGCAACCCCGCCAGTACCAGCGCAAACGTTGCAATGCTGGCGGTGTACAGCACCAGCGCCGGCACCGCGAAGACCAGCCCGAGCAGCGCCAGCCACCAGCCACGACGGCCGCCGATGACCTGCGCCAGCAGCGCCAGCCCAAGCCCGCCCCAGGCCAGCACCTGATGATGGATGCCCAGCCCCAGCAACGACCGCACCTCACATTGCCAGTAAGCCGCCGGCACCGTGCACAGCCCTACCCACCGCGCGTCCTCCATCAGCCCATAGCGCACGCCATAGCTGGCAGCAAGCCAAAGCCCCAGAACCAGCACAAGCAACGCAGCCGGCAGCGAACGAGACATCCAGTTCTCCAATAGCGGTAATCGAAAGCATCCATGATCGCTTATGGCTTGTTGTAAGGCAAAATCACAACCCTGCAGCTATGTTGCAGATAACCAGTACACAAAAGGCCACCACGCTTGGCAACTTTGCCCGGCCCGCCGTGGTCCTAGCCTGCACACTGCTCGACCTTGCGTTCTTTTGGGGGATTACATGCTTCGATCTTTGCGCCTCGCTGCCTTGCTTGGCGGCCTGCTCCTGGCTGTGGCCGCTTCGGCGCGGGATATCGACGCCGCGAGCTATGGCTACCCCTTGACCAACCCGTTCGAGGCAACCATCGCCACCACGCCGCCGGACCAGCGCCCCAGCCTGCCCGGCGACGACGAAATCAGCCAGTCCGACTACAGCCTCAACCTGCGCCCGGACCGCGAGTTCAGCCTGCCCGACAACTTCTGGGCGGTGAAGAAGCTCAAGTACCGCCTGGCCCGCCAGGACCGTGAAGCACCGCTGATCTTCATCATTGCCGGCACTGGCGCGCCCTACACCAGCAGCATCAACGAATACCTGAAGAAGCTGTTCTACCAGGCCGGCTTCCACGTGGTGCAACTGTCCTCACCCACCAGCTACGACTTCATGAGCGCCGCTTCACGCTTCGCCACCCCCGGCGTCAGCCAGGAAGACGCCGAAGACATGTACCGGGTGATGCAGGCCGTGCGTGCCCAGCACCCGCGCCTGCCGGTCAGCGAGTTCTATCTCACCGGCTACAGCCTGGGGGCACTGGATGCCGCCTTTGTCAGCCACCTGGATGAAACCCGCCGCAGCTTCAATTTCAAGCGCGTGCTGTTGCTGAACCCACCGGTCAACCTGTACACCTCGATCAACAACCTCGACAAACTGGTGCAAACCCAGGTCAAGGGCATCGACCGCAGCACCACCTTCTACGAGTTGATGCTGGCCAAGCTGACCCGCTACTTCCAGGACAAGGGCTACATCGACCTCAATGAAGCCCTGCTGTACGACTTCCAGCAGTCGCGCCAGCACCTGTCCAACGAACAGATGGCCATGCTGATCGGCACGTCGTTCCGCTTCTCCGCAGCCGACATCGCCTTCACCTCCGACCTGATCAACCGCCGCGGCCTGATCATTCCGCCGAAGTTCCCGATTACCGAGGGCAGCAGCCTCACGCCGTTCCTCAAGCGCGCGTTGCAGTGCGACTTCGACTGCTACATGACCGAGCAGGTCATCCCCATGTGGCGCGCCCGCACCGACGGCAACAGCATCCTGCAGCTGGTCAACCAGGTCAGCCTGTATGCCCTGGAAGACTACCTGCGCGGCAGCGACAAGATCGCCGTGATGCACAACGCCGACGATGTCATCCTCGGCCCGGGCGACATCGGTTTCCTGCGCAAGGTGTTCGGCGACCGCCTGACCCTTTACCCGCACGGCGGCCATTGCGGCAACCTCAATTACCGCGTCAACAGTGACGCCATGCTGGAGTTCTTCCGTGGTTAACAAACTCCTCCTCGCCACTGCCCTGTTCGCCGCCGGCCATGCCCTGGCTGCCGAGACCGCCCCGCGGGCCAGCGTGATCGAGGCCGACCCGCAGGTGAGCGCCGCGCCGCTGGCGCCGGAAGCCGATGGTTTTACCGACCCGCTGCGCGAACTGAAATTCAACCCGGGGCTGGACCAGCGCGAGTTCGAGCGCTCCACCCTGGAAGCGCTGAACGTGTACGACCCGCTGGAGTCGATCAACCGGCGCATCTATCACTTCAACTACCGCCTCGACCAATGGGTCCTGCTGCCGCTGGTCAGCGGTTACCAGTACGTCACGCCGCGCTTCGTGCGGACTGGCGTGAGCAACTTCTTCAATAACCTGGGCGATGTGCCGAACCTGTTCAACAGCGTGTTGCAGCTCAAGGCCAAGCGTTCGGCGGAGATCACTGCACGGCTGATGTTCAACACCATCATCGGCGTCGGTGGGCTGTGGGACCCGGCGACCAAGATGGGCTTGCCGCGCCAGAGCGAGGACTTTGGCCAGACCCTGGGCTTCTATGGCGTGCCGGACGGCCCTTACCTGATGCTGCCGGTGCTGGGGCCGTCGAACCTGCGCGACACCAGCGGGCTGGTGGTGGACTATGCCGGCGAGCAGGCGATCAACTACCTGAACGTGGCCGAAGCCAGCAGCGACCACCCGGAAATCTTCGCCCTGCGCGTGGTCGACAAGCGCTATACCACCAACTTCCGCTACGGCCAGCTCAACTCGCCGTTCGAGTATGAAAAGGTGCGCTATGTGTACACCCAGGCGCGCAAGCTGCAGATAGCCGAATAACCGTGGTCTCGCCGCTGTCTCCGGCTTGCCGGCGACAGGGCTTGAACAGGCAGCATCAGATACCGAGGAACTGGCACAACTCGCGCTTCTTGGCCAAGGCATCCCTGCGCCCCAGTTCGATCAGCTCGCTGCAATAGCTGGCCTCGAACAGCAGGTAACTCAACACCCCCGCGCCGCTGGTCCGGGTCGCCCCCGGCCCGCGCAGGAACACGCGCAACGCCGCCGGCAACTCGCGCCGGTGGCGTGCGGCGATCTCGTCCAGCGGCTGGCTGGGCGCCACCACCAGCACGTCGATGGGTGCCAGCCCCAGGCGCCGGGCATCGAGGTGCGCCGGCAACAGGCGGCTCAGGTGGTTGAGGCGCTGCAACAGTTCGATGTCATCTTCCAGGCTATCGATGAACGTGCTGTTGAGCATGTGCCCACCGATCTGCGCCAGGCTCGGCTGCTGCCCGCTGAATATGCGCTGGGCCGGCAAGGGCGGCGCTGGCCGCTGCGGGTTGCCGCTGACCCCGACCACCAGAACGCGGCTGGCGCCCAGGTGCAGGGCCGGGCTGATCGGCGCCGACTGGCGTACTGCGCCATCACCGTAATACTCATCACCGAGCTGTACCGGAGCGAACAGCAACGGGATGGCCGCGCTGGCCAACAGGTGATCGATGGTCAAAGGCGCCGGCATGCCGATGCGACGGTGACGCAGCCAGGCCTCGATGGTGCCGCGGCCCTGGTAGAAGGTCACCGCCTGGCCGGACTCATAGCCGAACGCGGTCACCGCGACGGCGCGCAATTGTTCGGCAGCGAGGGAATGGGCGATCCCGTCCAGGTTCAGGTGCGCCTGCAGCAGCTTGCGCAATGGGCTGCTGTCGAGCAACGCCACCGGTGCCGGGCCACCCAGGCCCAGCAGGTTGTGGGCAACGAAGCGACTGGCCTGGCGGACCACGCCAGGCCAGTCGCTACGGATGACCAGGTGGCTGCGGAAGTTCTGCCAGAACGCCGTCAGCTTCTGCACGGTGTCATGGAAGTGCGTCGCGCCACTGGCCAGGGTCACGGCGTTGATGGCGCCGGCAGAGGTGCCGACGATGACCGGGAACGGGTTGGGCGCGGCCGTGGGCAACAGCTCGGCGATGCCGGCCAGCACGCCGACCTGGTAGGCGGCACGGGCGCCGCCGCCAGAAAGGATAAGACCGGTTACCGGGGGTGGGGCCATACGAGTCCTTCCTGGAGTTGATGTGCTGTCAGTGCCGGCCCTTTCGCGGGTAAACCCGCTCCCACAGGTATTGCATAGCTTTCAAGGCCTGTGGAGAACCTGTGGGAGCGGGTTTACCCGCGAATAGGCCGGCACAGGCATAGCAGGCTCAGCGCTTCTTCTTGTCATACAGCCGCGGCGCCCCTTCGGGTCGCGACTTGAAACGCCGATGCGCCCACAGGTACTGCTCGGGGCATTCACGCAACACGCGCTCGACCCACTGGTTGATACGCAGGCAGTCGGCTTCTTCGCTTTCACCGGGGAAGTCGGCCAGCGGCGGATGTATCACCAGACGATAGCCGCTGCCATCCTCCAGGCGCTTCTGGGTGAACGGAATCACTTGCGCCTTGCCCAGGCGGGCGAACTTGGTGGTGGCGGTCACCGTCGCTGCCGGGATGCCGAACAGCGGTACGAAGATGCTCTGCTTGGCACCGTAGTCCTGGTCCGGTGCGTACCAGATCGCCCGGCCCGAGCGCAGCAGCTTGAGCATGCCGCGTACATCCTCGCGCTCCACGGCCAGCGAATCGAGGTTATGCCGCTCGCGGCCGCTGCGCTGGATGAAATCGAACAACGGGTTGCCGTGCTCGCGGTACATGCCGTCGATGGTGTGCTGCTGGCCCAGCAGCGCGGCGCCGATTTCCAGGGTGGTAAAGTGCACCGCCATCAGGATCGCTCCCTGCCCCGCCTGCTGGGCGGCCTGCAGGTGCTCCAGCCCCTCGACATGCGCCAGGCGCGCCAGCCGTGCCTTGGGCCACCACCAGCTCATGGCCATTTCGAAGAAGGCGATGCCGGTGGAGGCGAAGTTGGCCTTGAGCAAACGCTGCCGCTCGTCGACCGACAGCTCCGGGAAACACAGCTCCAGGTTGCGCGCAGCAATGCGCCGCCGCTCACCGGCAAAGCGGTACATCACCGCCCCCAATGCGGCACCGACCTTCAACAGCACCCGGTACGGCAGCTGGACCACCAGCCACAACAGGCCCAGGCCCAGCCACAGGCCCCAGAAACGAGGGTGAAGGAAATAGGGACGAAAACGCGGACGTTCCATTGAAGCTTCCGGAAAGACAAAGGCCGCGCATTCTACAACGGATCAGCGCATGTTGCGGGCAACCGGTCTTATCGTTATAAGTCAGGGCACTTTTTTCGCAACAAGCCGTCTATGCAGACCATGAGCCCAAACCACACACCCGACTCCGCCACCGTGTTCCAGCTCAAGGGCAGCATGCTTGCCATTACCGTACTGGAACTGGCGCGCAATGACCTTGAGGCCCTTGACCGCCAGCTGGCGGCCAAAGTCGCCCAGGCACCGAACTTCTTCAGCAACACGCCGCTGGTGCTGGCGCTGGACAAGCTGCCGGCCGACGTGGGCGCAATCGACCTGCCTGGCTTGATGCGGATCTGCCGCCACCACGGCCTGCGCACCCTGGCCATCCGCGCCAGCCGTATCGAGGACATTGCCGCCGCCATTGCCATCGACCTGCCGGTGCTGCCGCCGTCGGGTGCCCGCGAACGGCCGCTGGAGCCCGAGCCCGAGGTGAAGAAGCCCGAGCCGGCCCCGGTGCCGCCGCCGATCCTCGAGCCCGAGGTGCGCCCGACCCGCATCATCACCGCGCCGGTACGTGGCGGCCAGCAGATCTACGCCCAGGGCGGCGACCTGGTGGTGACCGCCTCGGTCAGCCCGGGGGCGGAACTTCTGGCCGATGGCAATATCCATGTGTACGGCGCCATGCGCGGCCGCGCCCTGGCCGGCATCAAGGGCAATACCAAGGCGCGTATCTTCTGCCAGCAGATGACCGCCGAAATGGTCTCCATCGCCGGCCAGTACAAGGTTTGCGAAGACCTGCGCCGCGACCCGCTGTGGGGCACCGGGGTGCAAGTCAGCCTGTCTGGCGACGTGTTGAACATCACCCGTCTTTAACGGATACTTGCCAGCATTTTTAGTGCAACTTTTTTTGTCGTTGCCAATTATTTGTATTTTTGCAGGGACTTGCGTCCCGATTATTTTAGGGGTGAAACACCTTGGCCAAGATTCTCGTGGTTACTTCCGGCAAGGGGGGTGTGGGCAAGACCACCACCAGCGCCGCCATTGGTACCGGCCTCGCACTGCGTGGCCACAAGACTGTCATTGTCGACTTCGACGTAGGCCTGCGTAACCTCGACCTGATCATGGGCTGCGAACGCCGCGTGGTGTACGACTTCGTCAACGTGGTCAACGGCGAAGCCAACCTGCAGCAGGCCCTGATCAAGGACAAGCGCCTGGAAAACCTGTACGTGCTGGCGGCCAGCCAGACCCGTGACAAGGACGCGCTGACCCAGGAAGGCGTGGAAAAGGTGCTGATGGAGCTGAAGAAAGACTTCGAGTTCGTCATCTGCGATTCGCCAGCCGGCATCGAGAAAGGTGCGCACCTGGCCATGTATTTCGCCGACGAAGCCATCGTGGTGACCAACCCCGAGGTTTCCTCGGTACGTGACTCCGACCGCATGCTGGGCATCCTGTCGAGCAAGTCGCGCCGCTCCGAGAACGGCGAAGAGCCGATCAAGGAACACCTGCTAATCACCCGCTACCACCCGGAGCGCGTGGAAAAGGGCGAAATGTTGAGCATCGCCGACGTCGAAGAGATCCTGGCGATCAAGCTCAAGGGCGTGATCCCCGAATCCCAGGCCGTGCTGAAGGCTTCCAACCAGGGTATCCCGGTCATCCTCGACGACCAGAGCGATGCCGGCCAGGCCTATAGCGATACCGTCGACCGTCTGCTGGGCAAAGAGAAGCCCCTGCGGTTCATCGAAGTGCCGAAGCAAGGATTCTTCGCGCGCCTGTTTGGAGGCAAGTAAACCATGAACCTTTTTGACTTCTTTCGTGGCAGACAGAAACAGACCAGCGCGTCGGTAGCGAAAGAGCGTCTACAGATCATCGTGGCGCACGAGCGCGGCCAACGCAGCGAGCCGGACTACCTGCCAGCGCTGCAAAAGGAACTGCTGGAAGTAATCCGCAAGTATGTGAACATCGGCAACGATGACGTGCATATCGAACTGGAAAACCAGGGCAGCTGCTCGATTCTGGAACTGAACATCACGTTGCCGGATCGCTGATCCGCGCAATCAGCCATTGGGGCTGCTGTGCAGCCCATCGCGACGCAAGGCCGCCCTGCCGGGAATGCCTCCCCCCGTGCAGGAGCGGCCTTGCGTCGCGATGGGCCGCAAAGCGGCCCCAATGGCTTTCCCCCGTTTCAACAGAGACCCCGCAATGCCGCTGTCCAACATCCAGATCCTGCACGAAGACGCCGCCATCCTGGTGATCAACAAACCGACCCTGCTGCTGTCGGTACCGGGCCGTGCCGAGGACAACAAGGACTGCCTGATCACCCGCCTGCAGCAAAACGGCTACCCCGATGCGCTGATCGTGCACCGCCTGGACTGGGAAACTTCCGGCATCATCCTGCTGGCCCGCGATGCCGATAGCCACCGCGAGCTGTCGCGCCAGTTCCACGACCGCGAAACCGAAAAGGCCTACACCGCACTGTGCTGGGGCCAGCCGGCGCTGGACAGCGGCAGCATCGACCTGCCCCTGCGCTATGACCCGCCGACCAAGCCACGGCATGTGGTGGACCACCAGCTGGGCAAGCATGCGTTGACCTTCTGGCGCATCATCGAGCGCTGTGGCGACTACTGCCGGGTCGAGTTGACGCCGATCACCGGGCGCTCGCACCAGTTGCGCGTGCACATGCTGTCCATCGGGCACCCGCTACTGGGCGACCGCCTGTATGCCAACCCCGAGGCACTGGCGGCCCATGAGCGGCTGTGCCTGCATGCGTCGATGCTGAGCTTTACCCACCCGGTTTCCGGGGCGCGGATGAAGTTCGAGTGCCCGGCGCCGTTCTGATTTTGTGCTGCCTGCACCGGCCCCTTCGCGGCTGAAGCCGTTCCTAGGCTCTGTACGAAAAGCCTTGATACTTGTTCATGCTGCGTTGAAAACAGCCTCGGAATGCTCATGTACCCCAGTACACTCCGCTTCCTCGGCTGTTTTCGCCTTGCCTGACCTGCGTCTCAAGACTTTTCGTACAGAGCCTACAGCCCTCGAGAGCGGTACGATGCCTGTGGAAGCGGCTTCGGCCGCGAAGCGGCAAGCACAATTCGTCGACCTAATACGCTAAACTCGCGCCACTGCTGTCTGGAGTGAGCTATGCGCGACGCACTGAATTCTGGCCTGATCGACTTCCTCAAGGCCTCCCCTACGCCTTTCCACGCCACCGCCAGCCTGGCCCAGCGCCTGGAAGCTGCCGGCTACCAGCGCCTGGACGAACGCGACAGCTGGGCCACCGTGCCTGGCGGCCGCTACTACCTCACCCGTAACGACTCGTCGATCATCGCCATCAAGCTGGGCAAGCAAGCGCCGCTGCTGAACGGCATCCGCATGGTCGGCGCGCACACCGACAGCCCGTGCCTGCGGGTCAAACCGCAGCCCGAGCTGCAGCGCCAGGGCTTCCTGCAGCTGGGCGTCGAAGTGTATGGCGGCGCGCTGCTGGCGCCATGGTTCGACCGCGACCTGTCGCTGGCTGGCCGGGTTACCTATCGCCGTGACGGCAAGGTCGAAAGCCAGTTGATCGACTTCAAGCTGCCGATCGCGATCATCCCCAACCTGGCCATTCACCTCAACCGCACCGCCAACGAAGGCTGGGCGATCAACCCGCAGAACGAACTGCCGCCGATCCTGGCCCAGGTGGCCGGTGACGAGCGCATCGACTTCCGCGCCCTGCTCACCGAGCAGCTGGCCCGCGAGCATGAACTGATCGCCGATGTGGTACTGGATTACGAGCTGAGCTTCTATGACACCCAGGATGCCGCGCTGGTCGGCCTGAACGGTGACTTCATCGCTGGCGCCCGCCTGGACAACCTGTTGTCGTGCTACGCCGGCCTGCAGGCGCTGCTGACCGCAGACAGCGATGAAACCTGCGTGCTGGTGTGCAACGACCACGAAGAAGTCGGCAGTTGCTCGGCCTGCGGCGCCGACGGCCCGATGCTCGAGCAAACCCTGCAGCGCCTGCTGCCGGATGGCGATGCCTACGTGCGCACGATCCAGCGCTCACTGATGGTGTCGGCCGACAACGCCCACGGCGTGCACCCCAACTACGCCGACAAGCATGACGGCAACCACGGGCCCAAGCTCAATGCCGGGCCGGTGATCAAGGTCAACAACAACCAGCGCTACGCCACCAACAGCGAAACCGCCGGGTTCTTCCGGCACCTGTGCATGGCCGAAGAGGTGCCGGTGCAGAGCTTCGTGGTGCGCAGCGACATGGGCTGCGGCTCGACCATCGGCCCGATCACCGCCAGCCACTTGGGCGTACGTACGGTCGACATCGGCCTGCCAACCTTTGCCATGCACTCGATTCGCGAACTGTGCGGCAGCCATGACCTGGCGCACCTGGTGAAGGTACTGACGGCGTTCTACCGCAGCCGCGAACTGCCGTGATCCTCGGCAGGGCCCGCCTCGAGTGCCGGGGCGGGCTCTGTTTTCGACGGATCAAGCAGGGCTTCCAGGTTGAGGCGGCCTTTGGGGTCCCAGTTGATGTATTTCCACAGCGAGAAGTCTTCCGGGAGGCTGCCAGATTCCTTCTGGGCATGTACCAACCGTTCCGCCACGAGTGCTTGCTCGTTATCCGGATAAGCAAGACGTTCTACAGGCGTAAGGTTATCGAGGTAGTCGAGGTACCCCTTGAATAAAACCCGTAGGTCCCTTGTACTATCGGTGTAAGCAAAGATTCGGCCGAAGTAAGCCTGATCAAGTTCGTACTTGGCACGCCCGGCTGCCGCACGCTCCATCTCGGTAAAGTTTCCTTCGTCTTCCTGTATGGCGACCAGGGCATTTCTGCCCAGACCGGCAAACGGGTTGTTTTTCGGATATTTCCCATCCGCAACGTCAACCATGTACTGCACGGATTTGTAGAATAACTCGGTGCGTTCGGCAGAATAGCTCTCTGGCAAATGCCGTTTGACATAAACTTCATGCCCGACCCTGTCGTATTCTATTTTCACGCGGTCATCCAGCGTTGGAATGCCATAGATACGCTGATAGCTGGCTCTCGTCTCATCCACACGCGCAGCCAGATCACGCCCCTCTTCAGACAGTCTCACACTGGTCGAGGCTGGTCGTGGTAATGGCTCTGTCTTCTCGGGGGCCACGGAAGTTCGCAGGGGCAAGATATTGGCAGGGATACCAGTAATTTTCATTCTGTGCTCCAGAAGGAATGTGCGCGAGCGTTTGAAGCAATATCCGTCAGGATTACTGGATGGTGAACTTGACGGTGTAATCGTAAGGTGGCTGCGCCGACACGCGCTGCAGAACTACCGAACACGTCGCTCTGGATGAGCCAATGGAGCGAGCGTCTTTGTTCCAGACAGGCGTATTACCTGTGCCAGAGGTGTGTGAAGCCGAAAACCGACAAGCCTTCGCCCCGGACGTGTAGGTGAAGCGCATGCCTGATACCAGGGCGAATAACTGGTCACTTTTGAAGTGCTGGCTTGTTTTCTCTGCACAGCCGAAAACATGGGATTGGCAGTCCCCACCAGATGTTCAAACGTAAACTGGGCAGTCGAATCCGTCTGATTATCGACGGTCACGGTTGCAACGTTGTTCTGTGCTTGTGCAAATCCGCTGAGGGTCAGCGTTACCATCGAAAAAACAACGAGTACTGATAGCTTCATGAAGCGTTCCTCCAAATGACGTGAAAGACATACGACGTGTCCTTCAAGCCATCGGCGGAACCGCTAAATTCTTTGTAGGAAGTCGGTCTGATAAACATGTAGGAAAAATCCACAAACCCTACTTGAAAATTTCTGTGATTCAGATCAACCGCGCTTTAGCCCGGCGCGAACTATACTCAACGCAACCGCTCTCATAGCCGAAGGACCACTGCCATGTCCCCGTTCCTCTCCTTGTTCGTGCCGGTGTTCCTGTTCCTGTTGCTGCTGACCGTCGGCTTCAGCCTGCGCGAGCGCAACCTCGGCGTGGTAATGATGTGGGTCGGCACACTGGGCATCTTTGGCCTCACCTGCTGGAAGATCCTGGAGCAGCTGCCGTCATAAACCTCTACACTCGGTCAATCGTTTGACCTGAGGTAGTTTTGCCCGTGCCCGCCTTCCTGCGTTGCCTGTTCCTGCTGCTGTTGCTGTTCCTCCCGCCGGTACAAGCCGCCGGCCTGCCTGGCCTGCTTGGCGGTAGCGCGCCCGCGCAAGCGCAAGCCAGCGAACCGCTGGGCAAGTCGCTGGACGAGGTGATCAAGAACCTGGAAAACGACCAGCAGCGGGCCAAGCTGCTGGCCGACCTGAAAAAGCTGCGCGATGCCACCCAACAATCGCAACCCAACGTCGAACAAGGCGTGCTCGGCCTGATCGGCGGCGCCCTGCATGACCTCGAAAAGCAGTTCAGCGGCGATGCCAGCCCGTTCCACCGTTGGGCTGCGGAAATCGAACAGGCCCAGGCCGAACTGGCCGAGCTGGTGGTGCCGGTGCACCAGTGGCCGGCCATCCTGTTCGGCTTCGCGGCAGTCATCGCCGTATGGAGTGTGCTGGCCTATGCCTTCAACTGGGTTGGCCACCGGGTACGCCTGCGCTTTGGCTTGAGCGAGGAGCTGCCGCAGCATCCCCGCACCTGGGACCTGGTGCGCTTTGCCCTGCGCAAACTCGGCCCGTGGCTGGTGGCGCTGGTGTTTACCGTTTACCTGAGCTTCGTGCTGCCGCCGTCGCTGGGCAAATCGCTGGCCATGGTGCTGGCCTATGCGTTGGTGGTGGGCACCTGCTTCTCGGCGATCTGCGTGATCGCCTTTTCACTGCTCGACGGCCCGCACCGCCACCGCGCCCTGTACATCCTGCGCCACCAGGCATTCCGCCCGCTGTGGCTGATCGGCAGTTTCGCCGCATTCGGCGAGGCGATGAGCGACCCCCGCCTGACGGTCGCCCTCGGCACCCACCTGGCGCATGCCCTGGCGACCCTGGCCAACGTGATTGCGGCGCTGTGCACCGGGCTGTTCATCCTGCGTTTTCGCCGGCCCATTGCCCACCTGATCCGCAACCAGCCGCTGTCACGGCGCCTGACCCGGCGCACCCTCAGCGACACCATCGAAATTCTCGGCAGCTTCTGGTTCGTGCCGGCGCTGATCCTGGTGGCCATCTCGCTGTTCGCCACCTTCGTTTCCGCCGGCGACACCAGCACCGCCCTGCGCCAGTCGCTGATGTGCACCGTGCTGATGGTGGTGTGCATGGTGCTCAACGGCCTGGTACGCCGCCATGCCGCCAACCCCAAGCGGGCTACCAAGCGCCAGGCGGTGTACGCCGAACGCCTGCGCAATTTTGCCTACCTGCTGGTGCACCTGTTCATCTGGCTGGTGTTCATCGAGCTGGGCCTGCGCGTGTGGGGCCTGTCGATGATCAGCTTCGCCGAAGGCGAAGGCCACGACATAAGCCTGCGCCTGCTCGGCCTGGCCGGCACGCTGATTGTCGCCTGGCTGGTGTGGATTCTCGCCGACACTGCCGTGCACCACGCCCTGGTGCGTTCACGCCGGGGCCTGGCCAACGCCCGTGCGCAAACCATGATGCCGTTGATCCGCAACGTGATGTTCGTGGTCATTTTCATCATCGCGGTCATCGTCGCCCTGGCCAACATGGGCATGAACGTCACCCCGCTGCTGGCCGGTGCCGGGGTGATCGGCCTGGCCATCGGTTTTGGCGCACAATCGCTGGTGGCCGACCTGATCACCGGGCTGTTCATCATCATCGAAGACTCGCTGGCCATCGATGACTACGTGGATGTCGGCGGCCACCTGGGCACGGTCGAAGGGCTGACCATCCGCACCGTGCGCCTGCGCGATATCGACGGCATCGTGCATACCATCCCGTTCAGCGAGATCAAGAGCATCAAGAACTACTCGCGCGAGTTCGGCTACGCGATCTTCCGCGTGGCGATCCCGCACAGCATGAACATCGACCAGGCGATCAGCCTGGTTCGCGAGGTGGGGCAGAAGCTGCGCAACGACCCGCTGATGCGCCGCAATATCTGGTCGCCGCTGGAGCTGCAGGGCGTGGAAAGCTTCGAGTCGGGCTCGGCGATCCTGCGGGCGCGGTTCAAGACCGCGCCGATCAAGCAGTGGGAGGTGTCGCGGGCGTTCAACCTGGCGTTGAAGCGGCAGCTGGATGAAGCGGGGCTGGACCTGGCGACGCCGCGGTTGTCGGTGCAGGTGGTGACGGCGGCAGGTGGCACGATGGCGGATGGCAACACCGTATCGAACTAGGGTCTGTGTGAAAAGTCTTGAGACGAAGGTCAGGCAAGGCGAAAACAGCCGAGGAAGCGGAGTTTACGGGTTGTAAATGAGCATTCCGAGGCTGTTTTCAACGCAGCATCACCGAGTATCAAGGCTTTTCACACAGAGCCTAGGGTCGCTTCGCGCCCCATCGCGACACAAGGCCGCTCCTGCAGCAGCCCCAAAAACCATGGTCAACCCACCTGGGCACGAATGCGGATGGCATCATGCCGCCAATACTCCAGGTCGCAGTCGATCAGGTGTCCATGCTGGTCGCTGTTGACCCGGGTGATATGCAAGCCGGGGCTGCCCGCCGACACTTTCAACGCACTGGCCGCCTCCACCGGCAACGCCGTCGGCCAGATCTCGAAGCACACCTGCCCATACTGGATGCCATACACCCGCCCATAGATCTCGGTCAGCGACTGGGCCAGGTCCTGTTCGAGGATCGCCGGGAAATACCGCGGGTTGAGGTAATGCTCGGCATACAGCACCGCCCGCCCGTCGATCCGCCGCAACCGACAGATGCGCACCACACTGGATAACGCTGGCAACTGCAAGCGCGCGCAAATCGCGGCCGAGGCTGGCTGCAGCCGCGCGGAGAGCAATTCGGTACTGGCCACCCGCCCTTGGTCACGCACCATGGCGTGGAAGTGGCTGCGCTGGATCAGGTCGTAGGTCAGCCGCTCGGGCGCGACGAACCAGCCGCGCCGTTCTTCACGGTAGATCAGCCCCTGGGCTTCCAGCTGCACCAACGCTTCACGCAAGGTGATGCGGGTGGTGTCGAACACCTCGCTGAGCCTGCGCTCCGCCGGCAGCTTGCCGCCCGGCGCCAACAGGCCGTGCTCGATCTGCTCCTGCAAGGCATGGCAGATGGCTGTTACCGCACGCGGAGGCATCGACTGCATCAAAGGTTACCTATCTGGACTAGTCCAGCCCCATGACGGGGCATCTGGAGAATAGTGCAAGCCTAGGCAGGGCTGATGAACATCCTGTGACAAAGCTGCACCAGACGCACTGCCAGAATCGGGCCAGCCCCGCAAAACCGGGGGCTGGCCATGGTCTACGCTGTATTGCCAGGAACCCGCTTACACCTGCGCGGGCTTCGCCCTACATCAAATTGTCACGCAAGCAGCCTACCTTGGCTCAAGGTTTGCTGACCTAGACCAAGGGTCTCAGGCAACGGCTTTACTCATAACAACGATTCGCAAGGCACTCACCCAAAGGAGCTTCGGATGAAAAAGTTCTTCATGGCGTCACTGCTCGGTTCGGCCATCGCCCTGTGCACCACGGCCATGGCCGCCGGTACCGACCTCAAGGCCCTGGAAGACGCGGCCCGCAAGGAAGGTAACGTCAACAGCGTGGGCATGCCCGATGCCTGGGCCAACTGGAAAGGCACCTGGGAAGACCTGGCCAGCAAGTACGGGCTCAAGCACAGCGACACCGACATGAGCTCGGCCCAGGAAATTGCCAAGTTCGAAGCCGAGAAGGACAACGCCAGCGCCGACATCGGCGACGTCGGTGCCGCGTTCGGCCCGATCGCCGTGACCAAGGGCGTGAGCCAACCCTACAAGCCCAGCACCTGGGAGCAGGTACCGGCCTGGGCCAAGGACCAGGACGGCCATTGGGCGCTGGCCTATACCGGTACCATCGCCTTCATCATCAACAAGGACCTGGTCAAGGAAAGCGAGCGCCCGAAAACCTGGCATGACCTGGAAAAAGGCAAGTACAAGGTCGCCATCGGCGATGTCGGTACCGCCGCCCAGGCCGCCAACGGCGTGCTGGCAGCGGCCATCGCCTACAAGGGCGACGAGAACAACGTGGCGCCGGGCCTGCAGCTGTTCACCAAACTGGCCCAGCAGAAGCGCCTGTCGCTGGCCAACCCGACCATCCAGACGCTGGAGAAGGGCGAGGTGGAAGTTGGCGTGGTATGGGACTTCAACGGCCTCAGCTACCGCGAACAGATCGACCCCAAGCGTTTCGAAGTGCTGATCCCGTCGGACGGCTCGGTAATCTCCGGCTACACCACCATCATCAACAAGTACGCCAAGCACCCGAACGCGGCCAAGCTGACGCGCGAGTACATCTTCAGCGATGCCGGGCAGATCAACCTGGCCAAAGGGCATGCGCGGCCGATCCGTGCCGAGCACCTGAAGCTGCCGGACGATGTCCAGGCCAAGCTGCTGCCCAACGAGCAGTACCAGGCGGCGCAGCCGATCAAGAATGCCGAAGCCTGGGAAGCGACTTCGAAGAAGCTGCCACAGATGTGGCAGGAGCAAGTGATCATCGAGATGGAGTAAATGGCTAGCTTTTGCAGTGCCTGATCCGGCCTTTTCGCGGGCACGCCCGCTCCCACAGGACCTCTACAGGGTTGAGGCTTGTGCAGTACCTGTGGGAGCGGGCGAGCCCGCGACGAAGCCAACGCGTATATGACTGGAGCCACCATGCAACACAACGTCATCCTGGTCCTGCTCGACGGCCTCAACTACCAGGTCGCCCACCATGCCATGGGCCACCTGCACGCCTATGTCGAGGCTGACCGCGCCGCGCTGTACCGCGTGGAATGCGAGCTGCCATCGCTGTCGCGGCCGCTGTACGAGTGCATTCTCACCGGTGTGCCGCCGATCGACAGCGGCATCGTGCACAACAAGGTCAGCCGCCTGTCCAGCCAGCGCAGCGTGTTCCACTACGCCCGCGAAGCCAACCTGAGCACTGCCGCGGCGGCCTACCACTGGATCAGCGAGCTGTACAACCGCTCGCCCTTCGACCCGCAGCGCGACCGCCACACCCACGCCCCCAAGCTGCCGATCCAGCATGGGCTGTTCTACTGGGACGACCGTTACCCCGATTCGCACCTGCTGGCCGATGGCGAATACCTGCGCCGCCGCCACACCCCCAACTTCCTGCTGGTGCATCCGATGAGCATCGACGATGTCGGCCACCATCACGGCCTGGACAGCAGCCAGTACCGCAACGCCGCGCGCAGCGCCGATATCCTGCTGGCCGACTACCTGCCGGCCTGGCTCGCCGAGGGCTACCAGGTGCTGGTCACCGCCGACCACGGCATGAACAATGACCGCTCGCACAACGGCCTGCTCGCCGAGGAGCGCGAAGTACCGCTGTTCGTCTTCGGCGATGCGTTCAGCCTGGACCCGGCCGCCAAGCCGCTGCAGACCGAACTGTGCGGGACCATCTGCGAGCTGCTGGGTGCGCCGCATGACAAGAGCGTCTGCCGGGAGTTGCTGAAGTGATTGCCCCCAAGCGCAGCAGCAACCGTGGCCGCTACCTGGCCCTGCTCTGCTTGCTACCGTTCGCCGTGTTCTTCGTCATCTTCCAGATCGCCCCGCTGGCCTGGGTGGCGATCAACAGCCTGCAATCGGAAGCGGGCTGGGGCGTGGCCAACTTCAGCAAGGTGTTCGCCTCGAAGTTCTACCTGCAGGCCCTGCAGCGCAGCCTGGAGATCAGCTTCTGGTCGAGCCTGTTCGGCATCGTCATTGCCACCCTCGGCGCCTACTCGCTACGCCAGGTGGACTCGAAGCTGCGCGACTTCGTCAGCGCCTTCGCCAACATGACCAGCAACTTCGCCGGGGTGCCGCTGGCCTTCGCCTTCATCATCCTGCTCGGTTTCAACGGCGCGTTGACCTTGCTGCTGAAGCAGGCCGGCCTGCTGGAAGACTTCAGCATCTACTCGAAAAGCGGGCTGATCCTGGTGTACACCTACTTCCAGATCCCGCTTGGCGTACTGCTGCTGTACCCGGCATTCGACGCCCTGCGTGAAGACTGGCGCGAGTCGGCCGCGCTGCTGGGTGCCAGCCACTGGCAGTTCTGGCGGCACATCGGCCTGCCAGTGCTGACCCCGGCACTGCTGGGCACCTTCGTCATCCTGCTGGCCAATGCCCTCGGTGCCTACGCCACCGTCTACGCGCTGACCACCGGCAATTTCAACGTGCTACCGATCCGCATCGCTGGCCTGGTGGCCGGTGACATCAGCCTCGACCCCAACCTGGCCAGCGCCTTGGCCATGGTTTTGGTGGGGCTGATGACGCTGGTCACGGTGGTGCACCAATGGCTGCTGAAAAGGAGCTACCATGCACGCTGACACGCGCTCCGGCGGCTGGTACCACCGCGCCGTGGTCTACCTGCTGTTCCTCATCCTGCTGTTGCCTCTGGCCGGCACCCTGCTCTACTCGCTGGCCACCAGCTGGTCGGCCAGCCTGCTGCCCAGCGGGCTGACCTTCAAGTGGTACCTGGCGCTGTGGAGCGAGCCGCGCTTTCTGGCCGCCTTTGCCCAGTCGTTGCTGGTGTGCGTGGGTGCACTGCTGCTGTCGGTGGTGCTGATCCTGCCGCTGCTGTTCGTGGTGCACTACCACTTCCCCAGGCTCGACGCGCTGATGAACATCCTCATCCTGCTGCCGTTCGCGGTACCGCCGGTGGTGTCCTCGGTGGGGCTGCTGCAGTTGTACGGCAGCGGGCCCATGGCGATGGTCGGCACGCCGTGGATCCTGATCGGCTGCTATTTCACCATCGCCCTGCCGTTCATGTACCGGGCCATCACCAACAACCTGCAGGCGATCAACCTGCGCGACCTGATGGACGCCGCCCAACTGCTCGGTGCCAGTACCTGGCAGGCGGCGCTGCTGGTGGTGCTGCCCAATTTGCGCAAGGGCCTGCTGGTAGCCCTGCTGCTGTCGTTTTCGTTCCTGTTCGGCGAATTCGTGTTTGCCAACCTGCTGGTCGGCACGCGCTACGAGACCTTGCAGGTGTACCTGAACAACATGCGCAACAGCAGCGGCCATTTCAACAGCGCGCTGGTGATCTCGTACTTCGCCTTCGTGCTGGTACTGACCTGGGTCGCCAACCGCTTGAACAAGGACAAGACCTGACATGAGCTTCGTCAGCGTACAGAAACTGCACAAGAGCTACGCCAGCAGCCCGGTGTTCGAGAACATCGACTGCCATATCGAACGCGGCGAGTTCGTCACCCTGCTCGGCCCGTCCGGCTGCGGCAAGTCCACCCTGCTGCGCTGCATCGCCGGGCTGACCCCGGTGGACAGCGGGCAGATCCTGCTCGACGGCCACGATATCGTACCGCTGAGCCCGCAAAAGCGCGGCATCGGCATGGTGTTCCAGAGCTACGCGCTGTTCCCCAACATGACCGTGGAGCAGAACGTGGCCTTCGGCCTGCGCATGCAGAAGGTCAAGGCCGATGAAAGCCAGCAGCGTGTGCGTGAAGCACTGGAGCTGGTAGAGCTGGGCAACTTCGCCGGGCGTTACCCGCACCAGCTGTCCGGCGGCCAGTGCCAGCGCGTGGCCCTGGCCCGTTCGCTGGTCACCCGCCCGCGCCTGCTGCTGCTCGACGAGCCGCTGTCGGCGCTGGATGCGCGCATTCGCAAGCACCTGCGCGAGCAGATTCGCGCGATCCAGCGTGAACTGGGCCTGACCACCATCTTCGTCACCCACGACCAGGAAGAAGCGCTGACCATGTCCGACCGCATCTTCCTGATGAACCAGGGGCGCATCGTCCAGAGTGGCGACGCCGAAACCCTCTACACCGCGCCGGTGGACCTGTTTGCCGCCGGCTTCATCGGCAACTACAACCTGCTCGACGCCGACAGCGCCAGCCGCCTGCTGCAGCGCCCGGTGGCCAGCCGCCTGGCGATCCGCCCGGAATCGATCACCCTGGGCCGCGACGGCGCACTGGACGCCGAAGTACGCAGCCACAGCCTGCTGGGCAACGTGATTCGCTACCGGGTCCGGGTGCGCGAGGTGGAACTGGTGGTCGACGTGCTCAACCGCTCGGCGGCCGACCTGCACGCGGACGGGCAGCGGGTAAGCCTGTCGATCGACCCCACGGCGCTACGGGAAGTGGCCTAAGGAGATTTCACCCATGGCACTGGCAATTTTCGATCTGGACGAAACCTTGATCCACGGCGACTGCGCGTCGCTGTGGAGCGAGCAGATGGCCCGGCTGGGCTGGGTCGACGGCAAGGCGTTCCTGCGCCGCGACCGTGAGCTGATGGAGGCCTACGGCAAAGGCCACCTGAGGATGGAGGAGTACATGGCCTTCAGCCTGGAGCCGATTGCCGGGCGCACCCTGGAAGAGGTCCAGCACCTGGTCGAGCCGTGGGTCGAGGACGTGATCGAGCCGATCATCTATGGCGATGCCTGCCGCTGCATTGCCGAGCACCGCAAGCGCGGGGACCGCATCCTGATCATTTCCGCTTCGGGTACCCACCTGGTCGGGCCGATTGCGGCGCGGCTGGGGGTGGACGAGTACCTGGCGATCGAGCTGGAGGCGGTGAACGGGGTGTATACCGGCCAGACCCATGGGGTGCTGACCTACCGCGAGGGCAAGATCACTCGGCTGCTAGAATGGCTGGATCAGGAACAGGAGAACCTGGAAGGGGCGAGTTTCTATTCCGACTCGCGCAATGACCTGCCGCTGTTGTTGAAAGTCGACCACCCCTACGTGGTCAACCCAGACCCTGTATTGCGCGAACATGCGCAGATCAATGCCTGGCCGATTCTCGATTGGAAGTAGCCTTTTCCCGTAACAACAGGGCCAACACGTGGACTTCTGCCAGCTGTTGGCCCTGGATGTACCGATCACCAGCTGTAGCGCATCCCGATGTTCACGCCATAGGGCTGCTCGATATGCTCGCCCTTGGCATAGTCGAAATCGGCATGCAGCGAAAACTGCTCGGTGAACGCCACCGCCACACCCGCACCGAACTCGGCACGCGAACCGGAAAGGTCGTTGTTGAACAGGTTGTCGTTGACCTGCACACGGTTGGCCTTGGCAAATTCGTGGGCCACCGCGGCCTTGACGTACGGCTGGATCACGGTGCCGCCCTGCAGGCGCACATTGCGGCCCGCCACGCTGCCGAGCTTACCTAGCAGCGAGCGGGTCTGGTCACCCTCGGCCTGCATACCATTGTCCAGGCCGTAGTCCTTGCCTTCGATCACCACTGCCGACAGTTGCCCATAAGGCTCGACGAACCAGCCATCGTGCAAGGTTATGTGGCGGCCGAACTCCACCGAGCCGCCCAGGCCGGTATTCCTGTAGTCGCCCTTGGCCCGGGTGGCATCGCTCATGTTGACCTTGGCCTTGTTATCGAAGCGGTTGGCCTTGAGCACGGCATCGAAGTAATAGCCGCTGCTTTGGTCAAGCCAAGTGGTGTAGGCCCCCACGTAGTAACTGTCGACACTGCCGGACGTCCCACGGGTCAAGTCCAGTTCGGAGCGGCTATGGCCAGCCAGCGCACCCACCAGCCACTGGCCATCACCCCACGGCAGCGGTGCATCGGCGCCCAGCGAGAAGCCGCTTTGTACCTGGCTGTAGCCAACGCCCGATTGCTCCGCGACGTCGTATTTGTTGCTGTAGGCACGGGTCCATAGGCCGGCCTTGGCGCCGTTGAAACGCAGCTCGCCCATACGGCTGCGCAGAGAGGTGAGTTCGCCGTACCACACGGTAGGCGCGGTGTTGAACAAGGCCAGTACCGAACGGGTACCGGGGCTGACGGTCTTTGACTCAGGGTCGAGGAACCATTCGGTACCACCACTGCCATCTCCACGGGACTCCAGTTTGTATGAGTAGGTACCTACGTCGACAGGCTGATCGCCACTGAGGCTAAAGCGTGCATCCCCAGCGGCAGTATTCACCAAGGTCAGCGCTCTTGGGTCGGTCGGGTCTTGACCACTACCGGCAACCTGCAGGGTATGCTCACCCGTCGCGTTGCCTGTCACGGTCAAGGTATCGTGTGCATTGGTGGTGTAATCGGCATTCATCACAAACGTGCCGCTGCCTGAAAGGTTTTCTACCTGCAGCTGGTGGAAATTCCCATTGCCACTGTTGAAATCAACCGTACCCTGATTGAGTGACAGGTTGGCCAGTTGCTGGTTGCCAGTGAGTGCCCATACTGCACCAGACTCGACGGCCATCTGGTTGACGTTCTGCAGTTTGCCGGTGAAGAAAGCGCCATTGCGCAAAGCCACGTCAGCCTCGCTGCCCGATTCGACAACCACATCTCCAGCTACGGTACTGGCATCGAAAACCAGGCTGCCCGCGCTGTTATCACGGATGTTGAAATTGCCTTGCAGGGTGCTTCGGGTCACGGTGAGATCGACGCTTGAGCCTTCGGAGACGTCGAGCAGCAGGTCGTTGGCACCTTGCAGTTGCGCGCCATTGCTCAACGCTATGGTTGCCTGCGCCCCCTGCACAACCGCCAATGCCGCACCGTTGCGGCCAATGACTGTCGATCCGTCCACCTCTGCCCGATAGTCACCGACGTTGTCGGAATCTGCGCCGATACTTATGCCACTGTTGGCACCGGTGATCACGGAGTTGTTGCGAATGATCGCGTTGCCACCTCGCACATTCACGCCATCGGCACCTGCCTGGGTACCTTCGACGCGACTGTTGTCCAACACCAGTGTGCTCAGCCCAGTGACCTCTGCGCCACTTTCGACACCGGAAACATCACTGTTGCTGACCGTGAGGGTCGACCCGCCAGTCACCGTACCCAATAGACGGCTGACATTGAGGCCAACGAATTCGCTGCGGATCGTACTGTTAACCACCGTCCCGCTAGCGTTCAGGATCTGCACGCCATAATCCTGCGCATTCACCTGGCTCCCTTGCATGTTCAGCACAGAGCCGTCTGAAATGTAAACGTCGAGTAATGAGCTGCCAGCCAGCGTATTCAAGGTCGACTGGCCACGCACAATGTAGCGGTCGGCGGGCTGGGAAGAGTCGACGGTATAGGTCTCACCGTTTTCGACCACGATGGCAGCCGCCGCAGACGAATAGAGCGCCACGCTGATCAGGCTCAAGGCGAACAATCCAGAGGATTGCTTCTGGATGGGAAATATTGATCGCATAATTTGGACTCTCATGTAGGGTTCAACGCGTTTGCGGCGCCGGAAAATTTACATGCAGAACAATTATCAATATGTAGGAAAAGTCTGATATGCAGTCAGCGACAGTAAACCTGTCGCGTCGCCATCGTCTTTTTTGAACGAGCAGACGCAGCAAAGCGCACCTGAAAGGTGCACTTTGCCGGGTCATTCAACTATCGCCGAAACTTAACAGGACACGTCGCACCGCCGCCGCCTGGCAACTCAACGTACACCAACTTGATCTCTTCTGCCGAAGAGACCGGCAGCTCGTTGATCAAGGCGGTGTATTTGATACCTCCGTAACCGAGCCGGATGTTCAGCACATAAGGATCGTAGGGCACCCGCACAGTGAACCCCGACGCGGCCTCTTGCGCGCTTGGGGTATAAGTGAATTCGTGGTCCGTATCAGCAATGGGCGTCGTCCCTGTCGCATCGCTGTAACCTTGGAAGTTGAACGTCAGTTCCTGATCGGCCAGACGGTCTTCGCCACCGGCGACCCGCACTTCGATGACTTTACCTGCGCCCAGAGGGTTATCGCGTAGTGTCGAGCAATTGATAATCGGCCCTTCGTCCGGATCATCAAACAGGTTCAAATAAGTTACAGCGGGTAATGTTACCTCCACCGCAGTGACCTCTACATCCGTGATGGGCGATCGATTCAGGTTTTCATTGTCGGCGTTGGACACTACATAACGAACCGGCAATGCGGACGCGTTACCACCGTCTTCGATGTCTGTCCAGAGAATGTCAAAACCAACGTTGAAGCCAGGCGCCTCAGTGCCATCAACCGGATACGAGTCAACTTCCACACCGTTCCACAACAGGTGCAATACCTCACCGACCACAGCGCCCGCGTACAGCTCGACGCTCGCAGTCGCCGGCTGCCCCGCATCCACTGGCGCGATGACATTCGGGACCGTACTAACCGCTCCCTGAACAGTGACAACGTTGAGCGCCGGGTTGCCCTCTTCCGGATCGGGTTCAGGGTCAGGGTTGTCGGGGCCGCCCACACGTAGATCAATTACCAGTTCGATCCCGGTCGGCTCAGGGAAATTGCGGACACCGCGCACGATGCTATAGGTCACCCTTCTCTGTTTTGGTCCGGTGTCGGCCGGTGTTTCACGCACAGTGACGTAGGGAATCGTGGCAAACGCCGGGAACCCACTGATTGGAACCGGGACTCCCACCGCCACGCCCGCCCAATACACCTGTACGGTATCACCCGCGGCATAGTTATCGTACTTTTCGATCTGTACGCCCACATCTTCTTGGGCATCGTCCAGATCGATCAGCCCATCATCGAACTGCGGAACCTTCGGCGGCACAAGATTAGCCGGTGCCGGGGTCAGGTACACATCGACATTCTTGAAGGTTGACCGAGGTCCAATATTCTCACTGCGGTCGGCCAAGGTGTACACCAGTGGGTAGCTGCCTTCGTGAGGCATCTTATCCTCTGTCCACTTGATCACCATTGGCTCGCTAAGGTCATCGCGTGTGAAGCTGCCGATTTCCACAGAGTCGGCATAAGCCGTGATCACATCGCCAAGTTTGGCATCGGTATAGCCCTGGATGGTCAGTTCAACACTACCGTTGGCATCCAGATATTCCCGAGTGACGCCGCCTGCCTCAACTTCAGGAGGAAGCACCAATTGGGGACCCGGCTGGCCCTGGTTTGGCGGAACGGTATCAACATAGAAGTCCAACGCGTCAGAAGTATTGGGGTTGCCCAAGTGCGTGGCGCGGTAACGCAACTTAACTGGGCCATTGTTCTCCGTATACTCCGCCGGCAACGTAAATTTCTTGGGAAAATCGGCAGGATCAAGCGGGAGCGGAAAGGATTGAGCAGTACCTACAAGGTCTTCCCCCACCATTAACTGAACCCTGACAGTACCAATCCCATTGACATCAAAATATGGCACTTCGACGTCACGGTCCACGCCGTGTGGCTTCTTCAACATATTTTTATGATCCCCGGGTAGATCCGGCAATAATGAATCGCCCGCGAATGAAGGCGGCGTCATCGACAAAGTACCCTGTCCATACCGCAACTTACGATAATTCAGGCGTGCCTGTGCAGCAGCGTTCAAAGAGCCCATGGTGTTTTTCCTTTATAAAAGTGCCTGCGATTATTCGGCGACCGATTCGCCCGTTTCATCACAGAGGTCGTTGGTGGGAGAACAAACTTCACTACTTGGCATTTTCCGCGTGATCTTCACGACGTCGCGCACGGAAATACCTAGACGCCCGTCCTGCTTGAGCAGGCGATACTCGACAGTGGCCGAGGCGTTATCGACCATTGGTTCAATGAGCGTTTCGTAGGGCAAGACCACGAAGACGGTGCCCTGGGACGCTTCATCGCTCGACACCTTGCGGCTGAAGGTGTTTGCCACGCCAGGGATAGGTGAAGACCCGTTGAGGTTATCGTGGCCTTGCCAACTCAGCTCCAGGGTATCTTCAGCCTCGATCAATGCGTGGGGCTCCACGCGAACAGTCACCCCTTCCCACAGCCGCGGTCTCGAGCAGCAGTTCAGGTAGCCGTATCGGTCCGCATGGGGGAACGTGGCCGCTGGCAGGTCACGGATCACTTCCACCGCGACGTCGACTGGCGTTGTGTCCGCCAATTGCTGGTTGACACCATTGTCGGTGCGGTACCAAACCGGCAGCGCCCGGTCATTGGGTTGCTGCTCAACGATCTCCCAAGGCACCTCGATCTCGATAGGCTTTCCGGATGGATCCCCGACCTGGACACGATATTGCGCCACTGGCTGAGGTTGATTGCCCCAGTACACCAGCACTTGCTCATCAGGTTGAGGGTCATCGAACAGGCGCAGCAAAACCCGCGCGGCCTCACCATGGTCGATGGGTTCGAGCACGTTGGGCTTGTCCGACTTGCGGCCCCGGACCTCGACGAGCGCCAGCAAAGGGTTGAGCAAAGCCGGTGCAGCGCTGTGGTCCTGGCCCGCAACGCGCAGGTCGAACGGCACCGGTAGAACGGGTGACGGCGTGAATTGCACATTGCGGCGGATTTCATACTGCACCTGGGCATCACCCGGCCCCAAGCCCGCTGCGACCTACGCCTGCCAAGGCACGAAAACCCCCAGCGGAAAGCCCTCGGGGTCGACAGGACGCTCCGCAAGCTTCTGCCCCTGCCAGCTGACGATGGCATAGTCCCGGTCGCTGGCGTTGTCGTACGGGTCGATTTCCACCAAGACCCCGCCCTCGCCGTTGGCCCCCTCCCTGGCATGCTCACGATCGATCAGCCCACGCACCGACAACGTGACGCGTGGCGGCTGCAGGTTCGAAGGCCCAGGGGTCAGCTCGACAGGCGTTTGCGCAACCGCGGCATCCGGACCGACATTGCCCGCCAGATCGGCGAGCTGGTACCAAGGATAACGCAGGCCTGACCCCGAATCGCGTATCACCGCTGCGTCATAGCTGACCAGGATACTGTCGTTGTCGATTTCGTCCTGGGTCACTGTTTTGCGACTCACCTCGAGCTCATCACTGGGCGGTGGGTTGCTGTCGGACCAGTAAAGGATGACTTCGTCCCGGGCCCGCGCCACGAAATACAGGGGCACCTTGAAAACTACCTCGCCGTACTGGGCCAGGTATTCCTCCGTGATTTCGCCGCCTGGCACCCCCTGAATCTGCAGCGCCTGGCCCGGCTGACCGTAATTGGGCGGCTGTGTATCGACCGTGACGGTCAATTTGGGCGATCGGTTAGGATTACCCAACTGGGTGATGATGTATTGAAGGTCGTATACGCCGTGATTGAGCAGATGGGGCGGAATGAACAGCTCAAGCTCGTCGTCATAGGGTGGTCGCAGTGTTTCGTTATGCACTGAGTTGAAGGGCGCGCCCTGGAACTGCCAACCCAAATCCAGGGTGACACTCGGAAGCCCAGGGTCGGCGTAATTCCCCGGTACTACAACGCGCAACGGCTGTTGCAATGCCGCAATGGGCAGTAGCCCATCTGCGCGCGGCTGGCCATTCTCGTCCTTTATGATGGCGTCGACTTCTGGTTCGACCAAGTCCGCCCTGCGGACGAATACCTTTTCGGAACACATGGGACAGCTCCTTCGATCATCCCGCCTGCTTAGCGGCAGGCCTGTATTAAGCGATGATCGAAAGTTATGCCTCTGCCCCAGTGTCCGCTACTGGCAGAATTAACAGGTGGCAGGTTGATCCAGGGGTTCTATGATGACCACCAGTTTGCCTGCAATCTGGTTGCTCGCCAGCTCATCGAGTGCCTCTTGCGCCTGTTCGACCGGGTAGGTTCTGACCAGTTGTGGATCCAGGCGGCCCTCGCTGAACAATGGCCAGACATCCTTGCGCAAGGTGCTGATCAGTTCGGCCTTGAAGCTGTCATCGCGATTGCGCAATGTGGACCCCTGCAACTGAATGCGCTTGGTCAGTATCTGGGCCAGGTCCAGTTCGAACGAACGCCCACCCATCAGGCCGATGATCAACCAGCGACCATCACGCGCCAGCAGTTTGAGGTTGAGCTCACCGTAACTGGCCCCCACCGGGTCGAGAATCACATCGAACGGGCCGATCGCTTCCAGCGCCTCCAGGTTCTCGTTGCGTACCACACCACCGGCAGCCCCCAGCGCCTCGCAATAGGCCAGGCGGTCCTGCGAACCGACGCTGACCCACACCGGGCTACCGAACGCCTTGCACAGCTGGATGGCGGCCGAACCAACGCCGCTGGCACCAGCGTGCACCAACACCTTCTCGCCAGCCTTCACCCGCCCAAGCTGGAAGATGTTCAACCAGGCGGTGGCATAGACCTCCGGCAACGCTGCGGCTTCATGCAGGCTCAGGCCCTCGGGCACCGGCAGCACGTGGCGAGCGTCCACCACCACTTCTTCGGCCATGGCGCCGCTGGCCAGCAGCGCGCACACCCGGTCGCCCACCCGCCAGTCGGCGCCCGCTCCCACCTCGCTGACCACCCCGGCGCACTCCAGGCCCATGTAGGGGCTGGCGCCTGGCGGCGGCGGGTAAAGGCCCTTCATCTGCAGCAGATCGGCGCGGTTCAGCCCCGCTGCGGCCACGCGAATGCGCACTTGGCCCGCGTCACAGGCCGGGCGTTCGGCCTCGACCCAGGCCACATGTCCGTCAACGCCTTGCAATGCCTTCACAGTGCCTCCATAGTTGAATCATATGACCGAGCCTGGGATTGCTATGTCCCAGGCTTTTTGCAGTATGCGTCCGGTTTTTTGCAACCGGCGAACGGAAAAGACGGCCTACTATGCGTGATCAATTGCCTCCACGTCGAATCAGCATGAAGCATTTCCTCCCAAGCACCGCCCTGGCGCTGATGATCGGCCTGGGCAGCCTCACGCTCGGCGGCAATGCGGCGGCCGCCAACAAGTGGGACAGCCTGCAGCCGGACCGTGACGAGATCGTCGCCAGCCTCAACGTGGTGGAATTGCTCAAGCGCCATCACTACAGCAAGCCGCCGCTGGACGATGCCCGTTCGGCCATCATCTATGACAGCTACATCAAGTTGCTGGACCCGGCGCGCAGCTACTTCACCGCTGCCGACATCGCCGAATTCGACAAATGGAAAACGCAATTCGACGATTTCCTCAAGAGCGGCAACCTGGACCCGGGCTTCACCATCTACAAACGCTACCTGGACCGCGTCAAGCAGCGCCTGGACTTCGCCCTGGCCGAGCTGGACAAGGGCGTGGACAAGATCGACTTCAACACCAAGGAAACCTTGCTGATCGACCGCAAGGACGCGCCGTGGCTGAAGGACCAGGCCGCGCTCGACGAGCTGTGGCGCAAGCGGGTGAAAGACGAGGTGCTGCGCCAGAAGATCGCCGGCAAAGAGCCCAGGCAGATCCAGGAAACCCTGACCAAGCGCTACAAGAACCAGCTGGCGCGCCTGGACCAGACCCGTGCCGAGGATATCTTCCAGGCCTATATCAACACCTTCGCCCAGTCCTACGACCCGCACACCAACTACCTGTCGCCGGACAACGCGGAAAACTTCGACATCAACATGAGCCTGTCGCTCGAAGGCATCGGCGCGGTGCTGCAAAGCGACAACGACCAGGTCAAGATCGTGCGCCTGGTGCCGGCAGGCCCGGCGGCCAAGACCAAGCAGGTGGCCCCGGCCGACAAGATCATCGGCGTGGCCCAGGGCAACAAGGAAATGGTCGACGTGGTCGGCTGGCGCCTGGACGAAGTGGTCAAGCTGATCCGTGGCCCGAAAGGTTCGGTGGTGCGCCTGGAAATCATCCCGGCCAGCAACGCCCCTAGCGACCAGACCAGCAAGATCGTCTCGATCACCCGCGAAGCGGTGAAGCTCGAAGAGCAGGCGGCGAAGAAGTCGGTGCTCAAGCTCAAGCAGGACGGGCGTGACTACAAGCTGGGCATCATCGAGATCCCGGCCTTCTACCTGGACTTCAAGGCCTACCGCGCCGGTGACCCGGAGTACAAGAGCACCACGCGTGACGTGAAGAAGCTGCTCACCGAACTGCAGAAGGAAAAAGTCGACGGCGTGGTCATCGACCTGCGCAACAACGGCGGCGGCTCGTTGCAGGAAGCCACCGAACTGACCAGCCTGTTCATCGAGAAAGGCCCTACCGTGCTGGTGCGCAACAGCGACGGCCGTGTCGACGTGCTGGAGGATGAAAACCCCGGCGCCTTCTACAAGGGCCCGCTGGCCCTGCTGGTCAACCGCCTGTCGGCCTCGGCGTCGGAGATCTTCGCTGGCGCCATGCAGGACTATCACCGGGCCCTGATCATCGGTGGCCAGACCTTCGGCAAAGGCACCGTGCAGACCATCCAGCCGCTCAACCATGGCGAGCTGAAGCTGACCCTGGCCAAGTTCTACCGGGTTTCCGGGCAGAGCACCCAGCATCAGGGTGTGCTGCCGGATATCGACTACCCGTCGATCATCGACACCAAGGAAATCGGCGAGAGTGCCCTGCCCGAAGCCATGCCGTGGGACACCATCCGCCCGGTGGTCAAGCCGGCGGCCGACCCGTTCAAGCCGTTCCTGGCCCAGCTCAAGGCGCAGCACGAAGCACGCAGCGTCAAGGACGCGGAGTTCACCTATATCCGCGACCGCCTGGCCCTGACCCAGAAGCTGCTGAACGAGAAGACTGTCAGCCTCAACGAGCAGGACCGCCGCGCGCGCCATGATGAAATCGAGGCCAAGCAACTGGCGCTGGAAAACATCCGCCGCAAGGCCAAGGGTGAAGAGCCGCTGAAAGAGCTGAAAAAAGAGGACGAGGACGCCTTGCCGACCGAGGATGAAAACACCAAGCCGGAAGACGACGCCTACCTGGCGGAAACCGGCCGCATCCTGATCGACTACCTCAGTGCAAGCACCAAGGTGGCCAAGAAGTAAGCAACGGCAACAATGATGGCAAATTAATGTGACCTGTCATCAAACAGTCATCGCGCTGTCGTGAAATAGCGGGGCCGGATGTGCAAGCGTCCGGCCCTTTCATTTTCAGGAATCCGTCATGACCGTCGCCGAACAGCTCAGTGCCTTGAGTGCCATCCTGGCTCAACGCAGCATTCACAGCCTGTTCCAGCCGATCATGCGCCTGAGCGAGCAACGGGTGTTCGGCCACGAAGCGCTGAGCCGCGGCCCGTCCAACAGCCCGCTGCACGCCCCGCTGAACCTGTTTACCATCGCCCGCCAAGCCGGGCGCCTGACCGAGCTGGAGGCCGCCTGCCGGGAGTCGGCCTGCCGCCGGTTCAGCGAACAGCAGTTGCAAGGCCAGCTGTTTCTCAATGTCTCGCCGGAGTCGCTGCTGGAGCCGGACTACCCGTCCGGCCAGACCCTGAAACTGCTCGAGCAGGTCGGCCTGGCGCCCACCCGGGTGGTGATCGAGCTGACCGAACATACCCCGACCGACGACTTCCAGCTGCTCTCCAATGCCCTGCACCACTACCGTGACATGGGCTTTTCGATCGCCCTCGACGACCTCGGGGCAGGCTATTCCAGCTTGCGCCTGTGGTCGGAACTGCGCCCGGAATACGTGAAGATCGACCGCCACTTCATCGACGGCATTCACCGCGACCCGCTCAAGCGCGAGTTCGTCGGTTCGATCCTGCAGATTGCCAGGGCGTCGAAGGCGCAGGTAATTGCCGAAGGGATCGAGCTGGCAGAGGAGCTGGCGGTGCTGGTCGAGATGGGTGTGGACCTGGTGCAGGGCTATTTGCTGGGGCGGCCGCAGGAGGTGGGAGTGCGCGAAAGCCGGGCGCTACCGGTGGCGATGAGTGTACGGCTGGCCGAACAGCCTAGCGTGCAGCTGAATGCGACGATCGGGCAGTTGCTGGAGTTGTTTGGTCGCCACCAGCACCTGGATGCCTTGCAAGTGGTGGATAGCGAAGGCAGGGCTTGTGGCCTGATTCACAGGTATGCACTGCCTGTGCAGGCGATAGGGCCGGCACAGGTAACCCATCAGGCCGTTTCGGGGTAGCTGTATTCGAATACCCGAACGACTTCGGAGGCATGCCAGGAGGCTGCCTCCATGCCATCGACCGGCCCGGAAAAGCGCCCCAGGCGCTCCACGCATTCGAAAAAGCCGGTACGCGGCAAGCGGCTGGCGCCCTGGCTGATGACCAGCGAACTGCGCAAGGGCTGCTCGGCGCGGGCATCCAGCACTGCCAGGTACTCCAGCGCCGCAGTCAGCGTCTGCATGGCCGGGCTGGGCAGTTGCAAACGCTCGATCAGTGCACGGTAGGTCAACAAGTGACGTTGACGGCGGGCCAGGTCAAGCTCACCCAGCAGGTTATCCCAGTGCTGACGGCTGATCCTGACCTGGCTCATGATGGCTCGCTCCAGCCAGCCACGCCCAGGTGCCAGGCCAGGGCGCGGCGGATGGCCGCATCCGGTTGGCGTTCGCCCGCTTCGATCATGGCCAGGTACGCCGGGCTTACACCGACATTGCGCGCCAGTTGCTCAGGGGCAATGCCCTTGGCCTGGCGAATCTGCGCCACCTCACTGAATGCCGGCAACGGCGCACTGGCAGCGGCGCTGCCCGCGTCACTCGCAGCCGCCTCGGCAGGCGCCTGCCCCGCTGCCTTGAGCAGCGCCTGGTATTGCTCCCAGGGAACCACGGCGTACTCGGGTTGACCGTCCCGGCTGATTACCTGAATACCCATTACAAACCCCTCTAGAAAGGATTACAGCGTGTAATCCGTGCAGCCTGCCTAGCAAGGGGGCTTCGGCAACTATCAATTTGGCCTGTGCTCCGATCCTGCCCCTCGCTACGCCGATGATGGCCAATAGCGAACGGCAATCGGGCTGCTCCCCTTCTGTTATATCTCATTGTAAGAGATTTCTGGCGTCAGCGCTTCGATAGCGGGAGATGGGCAAGGCAACAGGGGGCAGTTGTGGGAGGTGTCATCACGGTCGGCTACAATACTACTCAATCACATCAGGGTGCCCACCTATGGAAAAGCTAAGCCTGCGCACCAAAAAAGCTTGGTTCGCCAAGAACCGCAAAGCGAACTTCGAGCATAGCCTGCGCCTTGAAGGGTTCTCGGTCCCAGCGAATGATGGCGACGCTAAACTGCCTAACCGTGCTGCCGCGCGCGAAGCTGTACGGCAAGTCAAGGCTTGAGTGTCGACAAATACGGCGTCGATCAGGACCCGGCCTGCTACCCGGGTACCGATGTCCTGGTCTTTCCAAGGTGATGAAAGCCGCCTCGAACACGTATTTAGCCGTTGTATCGGGGCGCCGATCCAGGAAGGCGATGACAACTGCCAATGAAGCCAAGGGATCACCAATTCTGATTACAGCCGGGAAAACGAAGGGCGCCGATCATGGCGCCCTATTCACTTGCGCAACAACAGCCCGCCAGCACCGTTGACGTAGCTCACCGCAGCAGTATCACCCGCTCTGGAGATCTGTGAGGTTCAGCTCAGGCTGGTTTCACTGCGTCTTGCGCTCCAGCTGCAGGGCTTCCGGCGTGGTCGGCAGGCGCTCGACCACGCGTAGCCGCTCCGGTGTCTGGCTGTCGCGCCAGGCCTTGAAGCGCGCCAGCTCGTCAGCCACGGTCTTCAGTACCCAGCCCAGCACGGCGATGTCGTCGAGCAAGCCCACTCCCAGCAGCCAGTCCGGTATGGCATCGATAGGGCTGACGAAATACAGCAGGCCGGCGACGATGGTGACCAGGGCCTTGGCGCTGATGGCGCGGTACTCGCCACGCCACCAGGCCAGGCACAGCGACTGCAACAGCTTTACATCTTCCCGCAACTGACCGAGGCGCGGGCCTTTGCGGGCCACCGCGAACAGCAGGGCCGGTAACCGGCCACGGCTGAGCAGGCGCTCGGCCAAGGGCAGGAAACGGGCGAAATTCCAAGGTGCGCTCATGGAGCCTCCAGGCGGATAAGGTTATCCACATTTATTGTGGATAACCTTGTGAACAGGGCGACGTTTCCGACCGCAGGTGCCTGCCAGGCAAGGGCCCCGGTCAGATCGGGCGTTTTTTACACAGTGGTTTCAAACCCTGTGTACGGTGCACCGCAAACGATTTGCACCACCAGCGTGCAGCTTCTTCACGCTGCAATTGCTCGGACAGTATCAGCAGGTGCAGGTTCGTCCAACCATCCTGGCACAAACGAAAACGCCCCGTCGGAACGGGGCGTTTTGTGCAGGGCCAGCCGGTATTACTTGGCAGGCGCTTCGGCAGGGGCTTCGGCGCCCGGCTCGGCGCCTTGCAGCTGGGCCGGGTCCTTGATGGCGATCAGTTCCAGGTCGAACACCAGCACCGAGTTGGCCGGAATCAGCGGGCTTGGGCTTTGTGCGCCGTAGGCCAGTTCCGCCGGGATGAACAGCTTGTATTTCTCGCCAACGTGCATCAGTTGCAGGGCTTCGACCCAACCCGGGATCACGCCGCTGACTGGCAGGTCGATCGGGCTGCCGCGCTCGACGGAGCTGTCGAACACCTTGCCATCGATCAGTTTGCCTTCATAGTGCACGGTGACTACGTCGGTCGGCTTGGGCTGCGGGCCGTCAGCCTTCTTGACCACTTCATACTGCAAGCCCGAAGCAGTGGTGACGACACCTGGCTTCTTGGCGTTTTCCTCGAGGAATTTCTTGCCGGCAGAGGCGGCTTCTTCGCTGGCCTTGGCCAGGCGTTCCTCTGCGCGCTTCTGCAACGCGGTGAAAGCCTCTACCAGCTCTTCATCCTTGATGCGCTGTTCTTTCTTGCCGACGGCGTCTTCAATGCCGAGGGCAACAGCTTTCGAATCAAGGTCTTCCATGCCTTCCTGAGCAAGGCTCTTGCCCATGTTCAGGCCGATACCGTAGGAGGCTTTCTGCGCCGGAGTCTTCAGCTCGGGGCTGCTGGTCTGTTGATCACAGCCAGCCAGTACCAGGCCTACCAGGGCAACCGCAGCCGCCAAACGATGCTGTTTCATGTGATTTCCTTGTTCATGCGCCATAAGGGCAATCAGGGTAGAAGCCGCGAGCTTATCAGGCGTCCCCAACCGATGGCTACCGGCATAAGAGCGGGCAGACATGGATTAGTTCCACAGCCTTGCGCACGGCACAAAGGCCTTGAATTGGATGCGAACGATGCATCGTTACGTTTCGGTCGACCAAGATATACCATAACGCTATCATCCGCCGCAGCAAGGATACTGGCCCGCACGCGGCCAGGCTATCGGCAACAGGCTTCAGGGACGCTTAATGAAATGGGATGGAGCAGTAACCTTCGCTGACTACTGGCTGGGCTACATCGGCCAGGCCGACCAGACTGCTGCCCATGCCCACGTCGCCATTCAGCTGTGCATTGGCCTGCACCAGGATATCTCCGTGGCGTTCGGCAGCCGCATCCTCACGGCGCCGGGGGTGCTGATCGGGCCCGCTGTCGACCATCGCGCGCTGCCCAACCCAGGCCGCGTGGCCTTTCTCTATTGCTACCCAGACGCACCACTTGGCCGTGCCCTGAAGGGCCTGCTCGACGACAGTGGTACGGCAGCCGTCAGTTCTGACCTTGTCGATTGCGTCCGCCACGCGAGCAGCTTCAATGACGCGGTCGCGGCCCTGCAACTGAAGCTGGTGGCTCGCGACAGTTTCGACCCGCGCCTGGCCGATGCCCTGCACCTGCTGCGCCAGGACTGCGCCGGTATCGGCGCGGTGTCGCGCGCAGCCCACGCAGTAGGCCTGTCCAGCCCACGCTTGCGCTTCTTCGCCACGCGGCAGCTGGGCGTGCCGCTGTCGCAATGGATTATCTGGCGAAAGCTCGAACGGGCTTGCCACGCCCTGGCCCACGGCGCCAGCCTCAGCGATGCCGCGCTCACCGGTGGTTTCGCTGACCAGGCCCACCTGACCCGTATGACCCGGCGCATGGTCGGCCTGTCACCTGGCCGTGTCGCCACGGTGCTGCGCAACACAAGCGATTCGTTCAAGAATCAGCCGTGTTGAGCGGCCACTATGCTCCAGGCCAGCGCCATCCGGGATCTCCAAGCACCAGGCGCTGGGGCGTTTGCCGACTGTGTGAGCACAGTCGGCTTTTTTTCCTCCCCGACCTGGGGCAGGCTTCGGGTGCCCTGCTGAGCGAACCGCTTCAAGGGTAGGCGCCCTCGCGGTACTGCCCGGCCACCTCGCGCAGCACCTCGCAAACCCACTGCCCCGGGAGGCTCTGTGGCAAGGCCGCGTTGCGGCAGATGCCAACCGAACCGCCTGGCTCGCGCACGCCGAGGTCGAGTTCGGCGAGCTCGCCGCGCCGCAGGTCGAGCAGCACCGCGTCGCGCGGTGCCACCCACAGCGCATCGCTGCCCAGCAGGTAACGCCGGCTGAGGGCCAGCGACAGGGTTTCCAGGCGCTGTGCCGACATCTGGATGCCGCATTGCACGAACAGGCTGTCGGCATGCTGGCGGATGGTTGTGCCGGCTGGCGGCAACACCAGTGGGTAACGCCCTACCTGGGCCCGCTCGACCGGCATGCTGGCCAGCAGCGGGTGGCCCGGGCGCACCACCAGGCTCATCGACTCGCTGTACAGGTGCTCGAACGACAGGCCCTGGATCTGTGGGCTGTCGGTCATGCGCCCGACTACCAGCTCCAGCTCGCCCAGGCGCAGTTGACCAAGCAGCTGCGCACTGGCTCCGGTAACCACATTGATCACCAGCGCGTCATGGCGCTGGTGCAGGCGGCACAACACCTCGGGCATGAGCAGGCCTTCGACCGTGGACAGCACGCCAATGCGGACCTGCGAAGGTGCCCGCGCTTCGCCGCGCAGGCTGCTGACGCCATCGCGCAGGGCTTGCACGCTGGGCCCGGCATAGCGCATGAAGCGAGTCCCGTCTGCAGTCAGCTCGACGCCCTGGCGGTTGCGCGCGAACAGCCGTGTTTCCAGCAGCGCTTCGAGTTCCTTGAGGGTCTTGGAGATGGCCGGCTGGCTGATCGCGAGCACGTCGGCAGCCCTGGCCAGGCTGCCCTGCCGGGCAATCTCCAGGAAGCACAGGAGGTGGCGGTACTTGATGCGGGTGTCGAGGTTCATGGGGCGCAAGCTTACCCCATTGCGCTGGTCGCGGTATTTTCGCCGTATTGGCGACCGAGCGCCGCCCGCGCGGCGCTCGATCTCACAGGCGACAACACCCCCATCAATTCACCGCCAACTCCACCGCACGCCCCCTCAAGCGCACCGGCCACACCCGCAAACGCTGCGCCGAATCTTCCAGGCACTCGCCGCTGTGCAGGCTGAAATGCTGCTTGTACAACGGCGCCGCTACCACCAACTCGCCCTGCAGCGTGCCCACCAGCCCACGGCCGATGACATTGGCCCCGGAACGCGGATCGCGGTTGTCCACCGCGTACAGCGGTTGGGCCTGCTCCGGCAGGTAGAACAACGCCACCTGGGCGCCATTGAGCCATACCACCACCCCGGAATCGGCCACCAGGTCATCGGCCTGGCATACCGTTTGCCAGTTCACCCGGGGTTTCACTGCAGCATTGGACAGGTTCATCACACAGCCTCCTCGACGGTTGGAATCAGATGCAGCGCTGCCACAGGCCGACGCTGTTCGCGTTCGCGCACGAAGTGCACGTCCGGGTCAGCCCGGCGGTCGTTGACGAAGGTGCGGAAGCGCTTGAGTTTCTCGGGGTCGTTCAGGGTGTTGGCCCACTCGCATTGGTACTGGTCGACCACATGCTGCATCTGCGCTTCCAGCTCGCCAGCCAGGCCCAGGCTGTCGTCGATGACCACCTGTTTCAGGTAATCCAGGCCACCCTCCAGGTTCTCGCGCCACACCGAGGTGCGCTGCAGCTTGTCGGCGGTGCGGATGTAGAACATCAGCACCCGGTCGATCAGGCGCACCAGGGTTTCGTCGTCGAGGTCGGTGGCGAACAGTTCGGCATGCCGCGGGCGCATGCCGCCGTTGCCGCACACGTACAAGTTCCAGCCTTTCTCGGTAGCGATCACACCGATGTCCTTGCTTTGCGCCTCGGCGCATTCACGGGTGCAGCCGGACACTGCGAACTTGAGCTTGTGCGGGCTGCGCAGGCCCTTGTAGCGGTCTTCCAGGCGCAGGGCCATGCCGACACTGTCCTGCACCCCGTAGCGGCACCAGGTGCTGCCCACGCATGACTTCACCGTGCGGGTCGACTTGCCATAGGCGTGGCCGGTTTCGAAACCGGCCTCGATCAGCTCGCCCCAGATCAGCGGCAGTTCGTGCAGCTGCGCGCCAAACAGGTCGATGCGCTGGCCACCGGTGATCTTGGTGTACAGGTCGTACTTCTTCGCCACCTGGCCGATCACGATGAGTTTGTCGGGGGTGATTTCCCCGCCGGGGATGCGTGGCACCACCGAGTAGGTACCGTTCTTCTGCATGTTGGCCATGAAGGTGTCGTTGGTGTCCTGCAGCGGCACCAGCGCCGGGTCCATGATCGGCTGGTTCCAGCACGAGGCAAGAATATTGCCCACCGCCGGCTTGCAGATGTCACAGCCAACCTGCCCCTTGCCATGGCGTGCGAGCAGCTCGTTGAAGGTGCGGATGCACTCTACCCGCACCAGCCCGTACAGTTCCTGGCGGGTGTAGGCAAAGTGCTCGCACAGGCTCTTGTCCACCACCACGCCGCGGGCGCCCAGCTCGTGCTCGACCACCTGCTTGAGCAGGGCCGCGCAGCCACCACAGCCAGTCGCGGCCTTGGTGCAGCCCTTGACCGCGGCAAGGTCGCCACAGCCGCTGTCGATGGCGGCACACACCGCGCCCTTGCTGACGTTGTGGCAGGAGCAGAGGGTTGCGCTGTCGGGCAGCGCATCGGCACCCAGGGCCGGCGCCGCGCCACCTTGCGGCAGGATCAGCGCTGCCGGGTCGGCCGGCAGGGTGATGCCATTCTGTGCATACTGCAGCAAGGTGTCGTAGTAACTGTTGTCGCCAACCAGCACCGCACCGAGCACGCGCTTGCCGCTGGCGTCCACCACCAGCCGGCGATAGGCGCTGTTGGCTTCATCGATGAAGCGGTAGCTGCGCGCGCCTGGGGTGGCGCCGTGGGCATCGCCGATCGAACCGACATCCACACCCAGCAGCTTGAGCTTGGTCGACATGTCGGCACCGGTGAATTCGCCAGCGGCTTGCCCCATCAGCAATGCCGCCAGGTTGCGGGCCATGCTGTAGCCCGGGGCGACCAGGCCGAATACGCTGCCGTTCCACGACGCGCACTCGCCGATGGCAAAGATGCGTGGGTCACTGCTGCGGCAGTGGTTATCGATCACCACCCCGCCACGCGCCGCGATGTCCAGGCCACAGGCTCGGCCCAGGGCATCCTGCGGGCGGATACCGGCAGAAAACACGACCAGGTCGGTTTCCAGGTACTCGCCGCCATCAAAGTTCATGCGGTAGCGGTAGTGTTCACCGGCACTGATCGACTGGGTGGCGCGCGACAGGTGCACCCCTACACCCAGGGCTTCGATCTGGGCCTTGAGCGCGGCACCGCCCTCGCCGTCCAGTTGCACCGGCATCAGCCGTGGGGCGAATTCCACCACGTGGGCTTCCAGGCCCAGCGACTTGAGGGCGTTGGCCGCTTCCAGGCCGAGCAGGCCACCGCCAACCACCACGCCACGGCGGGCATTGGCGGCGGCGGCGCGAATGGCGTCGAGGTCATCGAGGGTGCGATAGACCAGGCGTGCATTGCCGCTGGAACCTTCGATCGGCGGTACGAAGGGGTACGAGCCGGTGGCCAGCACTAGCTGGTCATAGCCGTAGCGCCCTTCGGCGGTGACCACTTCGCCGCGCGCGCGGTCGATTTCCAGCACTGCTTCACCGAGGTGCAGATGCACGCCGCTGGCGCTGTAGAAATCCTGCCCGCACAGGGCCAGGGTTTCGGCGCAGCTGCCCCCGAAGTACTCGGACAGGTGCACGCGGTCATAGGCGCGTTGTCGCTCTTCGCCGAACACGTGCAGCTCGAAGCGCTGCAGGGCGCCACGGCTGACCAGTTGTTCGACGCAGTGATGGCCGACCATGCCGTTGCCGACGATGATCAGTCGCTGTCGTTGCCCGCTGCTCGCTGTTGCCTTCATAAGCCGATCCTCGATCAAAAAAAAAGCGCCTGGAGCCGAAGCTCCAGGCGCCTTTGCCTGTATTCATCACGGTAGGGGGCCCGGGTTGATCGCCGTTGATCAGTGGGCTTTGTTGTAATCGGTTTAAAGCAGGGACTATGCCAAAGCTGTTGCCAGGACTTGCCCTATCGCCGCCAAGCCAGCGCCCACAAGGCTTGCCACAGCTTCACAGGACGGTGGGATAGCTGTGGGAACTGGCTGCCACTGATAGCGCCAGCGCAGTAAACGCACATTCCAAGTGCATCACTCCCCATCTTGGCGCATTCAATACACATCCCGCCGATACCGCTTGGCCTTGCCCAGCGCCTCGACATAAGCCGCAGCTGCCGCCGCATCCATGCCCCCATGCTCGGCCACGATCACCCGCAACGCCGCCTCCACATCCCTGGCCATGCGCTGCGCATCACCACATACATAGAAGTAAGCCCCCGCCTGCAGCCACTGCCAGAGCTCCGCGCCGCGCTCCAGCATGCGCTGTTGCACATAGATCTTCTGCGCCTGGTCCCGCGAGAAGGCCGTGTCCAGGCGCAAGTGCCCTGTGGCCTGCCAGGCCAGCAACTGCTCCCGGTAATAGAAATCGGTGGCCGCGTACTGTTCACCGAAGAACAGCCAGTTGGCGCCCTTGGCTCCGCGCGCCTCACGTTCCTCGAGGAAGGCCCGGAACGGCGCAATGCCGGTGCCGGGGCCGACCATGATGAGCGGCACAGCGTCGTCCTCGGGCAGCCGGAAGTGCTTCGACACCTGCGGGAAGATCGCCACCTTCAGTGACTGCGCGCGGTCGGCAAGGAAGCTTGAGCACACGCCTTTGCGTGAGCCATAGCGCACCGTGGACACGGTCAGGTGCACTTGCCCTGGGTGCGCCAGCAGGCTGGAGCTGATCGAATACAACCGCGGCTGCAGCGGTTTGAGCAGCTCGAGCCAGCTGGCCAGCGGCAGTTGCTGCGGGAAGGCATGCAACACATCGACCAGTTGCCGGCCCCACAGCCAGTCCTGCAGCTCGGCCTTGCACTCGGGCTGCAGCAGGCGCTGCAGGTCCGGGGCATTGGCGGCAAACACCTGCAACTGTTGCGGGGTGACCTTGGCGATTTCCAGGTGCGCTTGCAGGGCTTCTATCAACGGCATGGGAGGCTGGTTTTGCAGCTCGATCATGGCCTGGCCATCGAGCTGCATCAGCGCCAGCAGTTCGTCGACCAGTGCCGGGCAGTTGCGCGGCCACACCCCCAAGGCATCCCCCGGGGCATAGCTCAAGCCGCTACCGCTCAGGTCGAACACCAGCTGACGGGTTTCCTTGCTGGCGCCCGCGCCGTTGAGCAGGCGGTTCTCCAGCACGCGAGCGGCCCAGGGTTGCTGCTTGCTGCAAACCGTCGCCGGTGCGGCTTCGCTGCGCGGCTGTGGTGCAGCGACCCTGCCCAGGGTTGGCAGCAGCGCATCGAGCCAGGCAGCGAAGGCATCGTCGAAATCCGGCTCGCAATCGACCCGTGGCAGCAGGCGTCGCCCACCCAGCTCGGCCAGGCGCTGGTCGAGCTTGCGGCCAAAACCGCAAAACTGTTGGTAACTGGAATCGCCCAGGGCCAGCACGGCATAGGCCAGTTCGGCACAATGGGCGCCCTCCTCGCCTTGCAAGGCACGCCAGAATGCCGCTGCGCTATCCGGCGCATCGCCATCGCCGAAGGTACTGGCAATCAGCACCACGCTGGCAGCGCCTTGCAGTTGATGCGGGCTGACCGCATCCATGCAATCGAGCTGCACAGCGAGGCCAGCATCGCGCAGGCGCTCGGCACAGCGCTCGGCCAGCCGCGCGCCATTGCCGGTCTGCGAGGCCCAGAGTACCTGGTGGCGAGGGGCTGCCGACGCGGCTTGATGCCTTGGTGCAGGCTGGGCGAACAATCCGGCCAGCAAGCCATCGACGAACAGCCGACTGTTGCCGGCCAGCGGTGCACTGGCTGGCAGGCACGGCACGGCCTCGCTAGTGGCCTGCTCCAGGCCCAGCAGGAAGCCTTGCAGATAGTGGCGTTGTTCCTCGGCCAGCACCGGCACTGGCAGCGTGTCCAGGCCAAGCACACGGGCCAGGACAGCGGTCGGCCTGCAAGCTGGCTGCGCCATGGCAGGGTCCAGTTCAAGCGCCTCGATGCGTTCACCGGCGACCCGCTCCAGAACCACGGCACAATGCTTGAACGCCGGCTGCAACGACAGTGGATCGACCGCATCGCAGGTAACGGCATTGATCGCCAACTGATCGCCAACCAGGTCGTTCCAGTGAAACGGAGCAAAGCAGTTGCCCGGCATCACCCGGTCGCTGATACGCGCAGGCAGCACGGCTTGGCCCCGGCGCGAGCGGATGGCGACCTGGTCGTTTTCGGTGATGCCCAGCCGTGCGGCATCTTCGCGGTGGAGCTCGACGAAAGGGCCAGGCTCGAGCTTGTTCAGCGCCGGCACCTTGCCGGTCTTGGTCAGGGTGTGCCACTGATGCTGCACACGGCCGGTACTCAGCACCATGGGGTAATCAGCATCGGGCAACTCCGCCGCTGGCAGCCAGGGCCGGGCGAAGAAGCGCGCCTTGCCGCTGCTGGTGGCAAAGGCCAGTGCCGGGCGTTCGCCGTGGGCATCGTGCACCAGCGCCTGGCTGTTGCCATCGTTGCAGTAGCGTAACGGGCTGCGCGGGTTGTCGCGGCCTGGCGCGCAGGGCCACTGGCGCGGTTGCTCGCGCAGGTCGGCATAACCGATGCCACGCAGGTCGTAGCCGGTCGCGGGGTTGTGGAAGCGGCGGATTTCTTCGTACACCGCTTCGGCATCGGGGTAGTCGAAGGCCTCGGCATAGCCCATGGCACAGGCGACCCGGGCAATGATCTGCCAATCCGCCAGGCTTTGCCCGGGTGGCGCGACAGCGCGCGGCATCAGGGTCAGGTTGCGCTCGCTGTTGATCATCACGCCCTCGCCTTCGGCCCACAGCGCGGCTGGCAGGAGAATGTCGGCATAGCGGTTGGTTTCAGTGTCGAGAAAGGCGTCCTGGGCGATCACCAGCTCGGCCTGGCGCAAGCCCTCGATCACTTGCTGGCGATTGGCGACGCTGGCCACCGGGTTGCTGCAGATGATCCAGCAGGCTTTGACTGCACCGGCCTTCATCTGCTGGTACAGGGCGATGGTGCCCTCGCCTGCTTCTTCCCGCAGGCTGCCAGGCGCCAGGCCCCATTGCCGCTCGACGAAGGCCCGGTCTGCGGCCACCAGCGCCGAGCGCTGGCCCGGTAGCCCGGCGCCCATGTAGCCCATCTCGCGGCCACCCATGGCATTCGGCTGGCCGGTGAGCGAGAACGGCCCGCTGCCGAGGCGGCAGATGGCACCGGTGGCCAGGTGCAGGTTGCACAGCGCGTTGCTGTGCCAGGTGCCGTGAATGCTCTGGTTCAGGCCCATGGTCCAGCAACTCATCCAGTTGTTGGCGGTACCGATCCATTCGGCGGCCTTGATGAGGTCGGCCTCGGCCAGGCCGGTGATGGCGGCCACGCGTTGCGGGGTGTAGTCGTCGACAAAGCCGGCCAGTTCGTCCCAGCCTTCGGTATGGCGGGCGATGAAATCGGGGTCGGTATGGCCGTTGCGCTGCAGCAGGTGCAGCAGCCCGTTGAGCAAGGCCAGGTCAGTGCCGGGGCGCACCTGCAGGAACAGGTCGGCCTTGTCGGCGGTGGCACTGCGCCGCGGGTCGACCACGATCAGCCTGGCGCCCGCCTTGACCCGGTCGAGCAGGCGCAGGAACAGAATCGGGTGGCAGTCAGCCATGTTGGCGCCGATCACCAGGAACACATCAGCGTGCTCGAAGTCCTGGTAGCTGCCGGGCGGGCCATCGGCGCCGAGCGAGAGCTTGTAGCCACTGCTGGCGCTGGCCATGCACAGGCGTGAGTTGGACTCGATGTGACGGGTGCGGATGAAGCCCTTGGCCAGCTTGTTGGCCAGGTACTGGGCCTCCAGCGACATTTGCCCGGACACGTACAGCGCCACGGCGTCAGGGCCGTGCTGGTCGAGGATGCCGCGCAGGCGTGCGGCGGCCTCGGCAATGGCCTGGTCGATGCCGGTACGTGCCGGCTGCTGGTTGCGCTGCTGGCGTACATAGGCGTCGGCCATGCGCCCGGCGGCGCTCAGCGGCAGGTGTGCGGTAAGGCCTTTGGTGCACAGGCGGCCGAAATTGCTGGGGTGCTGCTTGTCGCCGCTGATCTTGGCGACCTTGCCATCGACAACGCTCATGACGATGCCGCAACCAACGCCGCAATAGGGACAGACGCTGCGTACTTCGCTGTTGGCCATGGGGCGGGCTCCTGTGGGAACGCAAAAAGGCGCCGGCTGCCCGGCTTGCTTGGCAAGCGGGGCAACACGGCGCCTTTGTCGTGAAATGTTGCGGGCTGTCGACGTTGATAGCCCTGGATGGAGGGGAAACAGCAATTTGTGGGCCAGCTGTGCCGTCCTTTCGCGGGCACGCGGCGCGCACCAGGATTTCGCAAGGCCTGGGGGCGCAGCTGCACGGCGAGGGTGGGCTGGCCGGCGAAGAAGCCGGCACCAGTGACGCACCATGCAATGGCACGCGCGAGCGTCCTGGCGCCATGCTGGAGCACATTCATGCTGACGGCAGCAGGTAGACTAGCTTTTGCACTGCTGGAAGCGTTCTACTGCGCTGCAACCGGTGAGCCGCTACTTTTCCTATCCGAGGCTAGTGTTTGCGCCATGACGACCGCCCCCGCCGCTCAGGCATCACGCGCTGAGTACACACGACGCATGAATCGCGTCCTCAACTATATCGATGCTCACCTGGAGCAACCTCTGGATGGCACAGCACTCGCCGACGTCGCCAACTTTTCACGCTTTCATTTTCATCGGCTCTTCGCTGCCTGGATGGGCGAGACCCTGGGCAACTACATCCGGCGCAGACGGCTGGAGAAGGCAGCACTGCGCCTTTGCGCCAGCAGCCATGAAACAGTACTGGAAACCGCCCTGGCTTCTGGCTTCAATTCGGCTGAGGCATTCGCACGGGCCTTCAAGCTCAGGTTTGGCTGTACGCCATCGGACTGGCGGGCCAATGCTCCACAGCGAGCGGCAGCCCTGGTTGCAGCCATTGGCCAGCATCGCGCTGATGGAGAGAGCAATCCTGATCAGGTTGCGAGCAATGTGGATCAGGCATGCCAGGGCGCATTCGCTGATGCTGTCGTCTCCTGTCCATTGGCAAAGGATCCCGCCATGAATGTACGCATCATCGATTTACCGGCAACCCGCGTGGCCTACCAGCGTCTGATCGGCCCCTACGGCCCCGCCATCGGCGAGTTCTGGCGCAACAAGATGACGCCCTGGATGTACTCGCACGGTTTCAGCGAAGGCGTTTGCTACGGTATCGGTCATGACGACCCGTCCATCACGCCCGCTGACAAGTGCCGTTATGACGCATGCGTCGAGGTGCCAGCGGATTTCGTCAGCAGCGGTCAGGCAGACATCCAGACCCTGCCGGGAGGGCGCTATGCGCTGTCGAGCTTCAAAGGGAGGGTGGAAAACATCGCTGACGCCTGGACGCGGCTGCTTCGCGAGTGGATGCCGTCCAACGGCCTGCAATGTGACGACCGCCCGTGTTTTGAAAGGTTTTACGCCGCTACGGCATTCAACCCACAAACCGGTGAGTTCAGCTGCGACATTTGCATTCCGGTAAAGGCGCTGTAGCACGTGCAGGAACAAAAAAAGCGACCTTAAGGTCGCTTTCTTTGTGACTTCCGGGTGTTCAGTAGGCCCTGGAAGTGGAATATGGCGCAGCGGACGGGACTCGAACCCGCGACCCCCGGCGTGACAGGCCGGTATTCTAACCGACTGAACTACCGCTGCGCTAAACATCGAGTGGTGGGTGATGACGGGATCGAACCGCCGACCCTCTGCTTGTAAGGCAGATGCTCTCCCGGCTGAGCTAATCACCCATGTGTCTCGGTGTGGCGCGCATTCTACGGGCGACTTCGCGCTGTGGCAAGCACTTATCGTTTTTTTTGCAAATTTCGATAAACACCAAAAAACAGACACAAAAAAAGCGACCCTAAGGTCGCTTTCTCTGTTGCTTCCGGGTGTTCAGTAGGCCCTGGAAGCGGAATATGGCGCAGCGGACGGGACTCGAACCCGCGACCCCCGGCGTGACAGGCCGGTATTCTAACCGACTGAACTACCGCTGCGCTAAACATCGAGTGGTGGGTGATGACGGGATCGAACCGCCGACCCTCTGCTTGTAAGGCAGATGCTCTCCCGGCTGAGCTAATCACCCTTCGTCTCGGTGTGGCGCGCATTCTACGGACGGCCTGCTACCCTGGCAAGCGTTTTTTGAACTTTTTTCAAAAAAAATTCCAGATCTTTCAAAGACCTAGCGCCGCCGGGCATTTTCCTGGCATGCAGATAGCTGCTGGCCCTCTGACAGGGTTGGCCTCGGAGCACCGCTCGGAGAATAATGCCCGCCTTATGCATTAAGGAGAGATTGCCCCTCATGTGGTTCAAGAACCTGCTGACCTACCGCCTGACCCAGGAAGTCCCGTTCGAGCCTGAAGCGCTGGAAGCGGCCCTGGCCAGCAAGCCGGCCCGCCCCTGCGCCAGCCAGGAGCTGACCACCTATGGTTTCGTCGCGCCATTCGGCAAGGGCGAAGACGCTCCCCTGGTGCATGTCAGCGGCGAGTACCTGCTGATTGCCGCGCGCAAGGAAGAACGCATCCTGCCCAGCAGCGTGGTCAATGACGCGGTCAAGGAAAAGGTCGAAGAGATCGAGACCGAGCAGATGCGCAAGGTCTACAAGAAGGAACGCGACCAGATCAAGGACGAGATCATCCAGGCCTTCCTGCCGCGCGCGTTCATCCGCCGCTCGATGATCTTCGCCGCCATCGCCCCGCGCCTGGGGCTGATCCTGGTCAACTCGGCCAGCGCCAAGCGTGCCGAAGACCTGCTGTCGACCCTGCGCGAAGTGATGGGCTCGCTGCCCGTGCGCCCGGCCACGGTGAAGATCGCGCCAACTGCCACCATGACCGACTGGGTCAAGTCGCAGCAGGCCGCCGAAGGCTTCTACGTGCTGGACGAATGCGAACTGCGCGACACCGCCGAAGACGGTGGCATCGTGCGCTGCAAGCGCCAGGACCTGACCGGCGAGGAAATCCAACTGCACCTGAGCACCGGCAAGGTGGTCACCCAGCTGGCCCTGGCCTGGCAGGACAAGCTGTCGTTCGTGCTGGACGACAAGATGGTGATCAAGCGCGTGAAGTTCGAGGAACTGCTGCAGGAGCAGGCCGAACAGGATGGCGGCGACGAAGCTGCACAGCAGTTCGACGCCAGCTTCCAGCTGATGATGATGACTTTTGCCGAGTTCCTGCCGGCGCTGTTCGAGGCGCTGGGTGGCGAGGAGATTCCGCAAGGGGTCTGACTGCCATGGAATGCCGGTGCTGGCTGGGAATAATGTCGGACAGCACCGGCGATTAGGCCGTTGAAAATTACACCGCCATAATAAAAAAAGGACTTGCCCATGCGTGCCCTCGCCGCCCTCAGCCGCTTCGTCGGCAACACCTTTGCCCTGTGGGTGCTGGTTTTCGCCGTGCTGGCCTTCCTGCAACCGCAATGGTTCGTCGCCTTGAAGGTGGCCATCGTGCCGCTGCTGGGCCTGGTGATGTTCGGCATGGGCCTTACCCTCAAGCTCGACGATTTCGCCGCCCTCGCCCGTCAGCCCTGGCGGGTGATGCTGGGCGTGGTCGCGCACTTCGTGATCATGCCGGGCATGGCCTGGCTTCTGTGCCAGCTGTTCCAGCTGCCGCCGGAAATCGCCGTAGGCGTGATCCTGGTTGGCTGCTGCCCGAGCGGCACGGCGTCGAACGTGATGGTCTGGCTGTCACGGGGTGACCTGGCGTTGGCCGTGGCGATTGCCGGGGTGACGACCCTGCTCGCGCCGCTGCTGACCCCGGCACTGATCTGGTTCCTCGCCTCGGCCTGGCTGCCGGTGTCCTTCATGGACATGTTCTGGTCGATCCTGCAGCTGGTGATGCTGCCGATCGTGCTTGGCGTACTGGCCCAGCGCCTGCTCGGCAGCAAGGTGCAGGCGGCGGTGCAGGTGCTGCCGCTGGTGTCGGTGGTCAGCATCGTGATGATCGTCTGCGCAGTGGTGGCGGCCAGCCAGGCGAAAATCGCCGAGTCCGGGTTGCTGATCATGGCCGTGGTAATACTGCACAACAGCTTCGGTTATTTGCTCGGTTACCTGACCGGCAAGCTGTGCAAGCTGCCGCTGGCCCAGCGCAAGGCGCTGGCGCTGGAGGTAGGCATGCAGAACTCCGGCTTGGGCGCGGCTCTGGCTGCGGCGCATTTCTCGCCATTGGCGGCGGTGCCGAGCGCGTTGTTCAGTGTTTGGCACAATATTTCCGGGGCGCTGCTGTCGACCTGGTTCCGGCGCAAGGGTGAGCCGCAGACAGCGGCGCGCGGAACAGAGCCTGCATGACCCGGGTACCAGCCTGAGTAGCGCGGAACCCCTTCTGCCTGCGCATCTCCTGGTCATGCGCATAGATTCGTTGCGTGGCGACGGCGCCCCTTGCCTGTCGCCCATCAAACGCACAATCACATGACCCATAACGGAGACGACAATGGATGACTCCAGGCTGGACACCTCTAAATCCTTCACCGGCGATATCTACCTGGAAGAGGGAGGGAACAGGCGTTCCGTACGTATCGACGACAGTGACTGGCTCTGCATCATGGATGCCCAGGTACTGCCGAGCACATTCTGGTTCGGCTGCTATCAGGAGGATGATGGCGATGTCTACATCATCAAGGAATATACCAACGGCGGAAGCAAGGACGATCGCGTCCTGAGCCTGAACGACGATGGCCGTCTGGGCTTCTACTCGGGCTCGACCAGGCCTTGGCGCATCTGCAAGCGCGACGGAGAGCCGTTGGTGCCACGCTCCACGCCGGAAGCGGCCATTACAGTGTCGACCAAGGGTGGGCGGGTATGGACTGCCGACAACCGCCAGTGCAAGGCTGCCAAGGGGGCCGGCAGCAACTTTGTGGTTCATATCCATAAAGTAGGCGTCTACCGGTTCTGACCGGCCAGCGTACGAGCGCCACTTGCTTCGCAGGCAGCAGTTGGGCACTCTGGTGCCCGACTGTGAGGACGACCTCACGACGCAGCGCGTGATCATCCCGGGGACGGCCCCATCCTTTGCAACGATGGAGACGCACCATGTCCTGGATCATCCTGTTCTTCGCCGGCCTGTTCGAGGTCGGTTGGGCGGTCGGCCTGAAATACACCGATGGCTTCAGCAAGCCGCTTCCCACCGTACTCACCGTCGCCGCCATGGCCATCAGCCTGGGCTTGCTGGGCCTGGCCATGAAGGAACTGCCGCTGGGCACCGCCTACGCCATCTGGACCGGCGTCGGCGCAGTTGGCACGGTGATCGCCGGCATCCTCCTGTTCGGCGAGTCGATGGCCCTGGTACGCCTGGTCAGCGTGGCGCTGATCATTGCCGGCCTGGTTGGCCTGAAAGTCAGCGCCAGCTGACACCCGCCACTAGGCTCTGTACGAAAAAGCCTTGATACTTGTTCATGCTGCGTTGAAAACAGCCTCGGAATGCTCATGTACTCCAGTACACTCCGCTTCCTCGGCTGTTTTCGCCTTGCCTGACCTGCGTCTCAAGACTTTTCATACAGAGCCTAGCGCAGGTCGCCGCGCAGGCGGCTGACCTGCTCACGCAACGCTTCTGGCTGCGCGGCCTCCACCGGGATGGCGGGGCCTGCCACGATGGTTACCCGTGACCACAGGCGCTTGAAAAAGCCCTTGCCCGGGTCACGGCTGAAGAAGCTGCCCCACAGCCCCTGCAAGGCCAGCGGAATCACCGGTACCGGTGTTTCTGCGAGGATGCGGTTGACGCCGCCCTTGAACACATCGATTTCACCATCGCCGGTCAGCTTGCCCTCCGGGAAGATGCACACCAGCTCGCCATCCGCCAGGTACTCGGCAATCCGGCTGAAGGCGCGCTCGTAGGTGGCCAGGTCTTCGTTGCGCCCGGCAATCGGGATGGCGCCTGCGGTGCGGAACACGAAGTTGAGCACCGGCAGGTTGTAGATCTTGTAGTACATGACAAAGCGGATCGGCCGACGGATCGCCCCACCGAGCAGCAGCGCGTCGACGAACGACACGTGGTTGCACACCAGCAATGCCGCGCCTTGCTCGGGGATGCGCTCGAGGCCACGGTGCTGCACGCGGTACATCGAATGGCTGAGCAGCCAGATCAGGAAGCGCATGGTGAACTCGGGCACGATCCTGAAGATATACACGTTCACCGCGATATTGAGCAGCGACACCACCAGGAACAACTGCGGGATGCTCAGCTTGGCCAGGCCCAGCAGGGCAATGGTGAGCAGCGCCGACACCACCATGAACAAGGCATTGAGGATGTTGTTGGCGGCGATCACCCGGGCACGCTGGTCCTCGGCAGTGCGCGCCTGGATCAGCGCATACAGCGGCACGATGTAGAAGCCACCGAACACGCCAAGGCCGACGATCGACAGCAGGATCCACCAGGCCTGGCCCATGCCCAGCAACGCCAGCCAGTCGTGCGCTGCCGCGGCGGCCGGCACATCGCCGGAGTGCCACCACCACAGCAGGCCGAACAGGCTCAAACCGAACGAGCCGAACGGCACCAGGCCGATTTCCACCTTGCGCCCGCTCAGCCGCTCGCACAGCAGCGAGCCCAGGGCGATACCGACCGAGAACAGGGTCAATACCAGGGTCACCACCGTACCGTCACCGTGCAGCCAGTCCTTGGCATAGGCCGGAATCTGCGTGAGGTAGATGGCCCCGACGAACCAGAACCACGAGTTGCCGACGATCGACCGCGACACCGCCGGCGGCTGGCCCAGGCCCATGCGCAGGATCGCCCAGGACTGCCTGAAGATATTCCAGTCCAGTGGCATTTGCGGCGAAGCGGCGGCAGCACGCGGGATCCAGCGGCTGGCCAGGTAGCCCAGCAGCGCCGTGCCGACCACGCCGCCAGCGACCACCGTGGCATAGCTGTCGGCCGACATCATCACCCCGGCGCCGATGGTGCCGGCGAGGATGGCCAGGAAAGTACCGGTTTCCACCAGCCCGTTGCCGCCGACCAGTTCTTCTTCGCGTAGCGCCTGCGGCAGAATCGAGTACTTCACCGGGCCGAACAGTGCCGAATGCGTGCCCATGCCGAACAGCGCCACCAGCATCAGCGCCAGATGGTTGGTGATGAAGCCGAGCGCGCCGACGGTCATGATGGCGATCTCGGCCAGCTTGATCGCCCGGATCAACGCGTCCTTGGCGAACTTCTCGCCAAACTGCCCGCCCAGCGCCGAGAACAGGAAGAACGGCAGGATGAACAGCAATGCGCACAGGTTGACCCAGATCGAACGGTCGCCGTCGCCCAGGCTGAGCTTGAACAGGATCGCCAGGATCAGCGACTGCTTGAACAGGTTGTCGTTGAACGCACCCAGCGACTGGGTGATGAAGAACGGCAGGAAACGCCGCTTGCCGAGCAAGGTGAATTGCGAGGAATGACTCATCGTCCTTGGTCCTGGGGGCTTTTAGCATTGGAGGCGCGCCGGGCGCGACAAGCCACAAATCTGCACGGTAAATGCGCGACCTGGCAAGCGCTGGCTTATGCTGGTGCCTGGCAACCCAAGACAACAAGGACGTGGCAATGCTCGCCGCCATCAAAGGCTACCCTCACACCGTTCGCCTGCTGCTGCTCACTACCTTCACGCTCACCGTCGCCCGCGCCCTCACCTTGCCCTACCTGGTGGTGTATCTGGCCGACAGCTTCCAGCTGCCGATCAGCCAGATCGGCCTGCTGGTCGGCGGAGCACTGATCATCGCCTCGCTGCTGAGCCTGTATGGCGGGCACCTGGTGGACACCTTGCACAACCACACGCTGGTCAGCAGCAGTACCCTGTTGTTCGCCCTGGCTTTCGTCGGTGCGGTCGCCAGCCGCTCGGCGCTGTCGTTCTTCGTTTGCCTGGTCCTGGTCAACCTGGCCCTGGCAGTGGTCGACATCGCCGCCAAGGCGGGCTTCTGCGCGTTGCTGCCAGTGGAAGAGCGGGCCGAGGTGTTCGCCATCAAGTACACCCTCAGCAACATCGGCTACGCCGCCGGGCCACTGCTGGGCGTGGCCCTGCTGGAGCTGGACGGCCACCTGCCATTCATCGCCTCGGCCCTGCTTGGCCTGGGCATGAGCCTGGCCTACTGGCGCCTGGGCGACCGCGGTCTGCAGGCCAGCGCAGCGGACCAACCCGGCGCCGGCTTCGGCCAGGTGGCACTGGGCCTGGCCGGTGACCGTCGGCTGGTGTGCTTTACCCTGGGCGGGGTGCTGAGCGCGGTGGTGTTCGGCCAGTTCACTGCCTACCTGTCGCAGTACCTGGTGGTGACCAGCAGCCCGGGCGAGGCAGCACGCCTGGTCGGTTACCTGGTGACCACCAACGCTGTGACGGTGATTGCCTTGCAGTACCTGATCGGCCGACGCATCAGCCGCCAGCGCCTGATGCCCTGGCTGCTGGCCGGGATGGGCCTGTTCATCGCCGGGCTGCTGGGCTTTGCCCTGGCCGGGTCGACGCTGATGTGGTGCCTGGCGATGCTGGTGTTCACCCTGGGCGAAATCATTGTCATCCCCGCCGAATACATGTTCATCGACCTGATCGCACCGGAGCACTTGCGCGGGGTGTATTACGGCGCGCAGAACCTGTCCAACCTGGGCGCGGCGCTAGGGCCGGTGATGGTGGGATTTGCCCTGGTGCAGCTGTGGCCGGGGGCGATCTTCTACCTGCTGGTGTTGTCGGTGATACTGGCGGGGGTGTTCTATTGGCTGGGTACCCGCCGAGGGTGACGATGCCTGTGCCGACTGCCGCGCGGGTAGCCTCGAGCAGGCGCTGGAACAGGTTGCAGCTGCACCCTGCGACCACCTGCCACTGCGACCATGGTCTGCGCTGACGAAGCGGCACCTGCGTGCCAGACTGGTTGATCGGGACCGCGTTATCTTTTTTGCTTCGGAGTCTTCATGTCGTTGTCCAGCGGGCTGATCGCCGTGGTCGCCCTGGCCTATATGGCCATCATGTTCGCCATCGCCTTCTATGGCGACCGCCGCAGCACGCCGTTGCCGCCGAAACTGCGTGCCTGGGTCTACAGCCTGTCGCTGGCGGTGTACTGCACCAGCTGGACCTTCTTCGGCGCGGTCGGCCAGGCCGCCGAACAGCTCTGGGCGTTCCTGCCGATCTACCTGGGCCCGGTGCTGCTGCTGATCTTCGCGCCATGGGTGCTGCAGAAGATGGTGCTGATCAGCAAGCAGCAGAACATCACCTCGATCGCCGACTTCATCGCCGCACGCTACGGCAAGTCGCAGACCCTGGCGGTGGTGGTGGCACTGATCTGCCTGGTCGGCGTGTTGCCCTACATCGCCTTGCAACTGAAAGGCATCGTGCTGGGCGTGAATCTGCTGATCGGCGCCAGCGCCGACGCCACCGGTACCCGCGTGCAGGACACCGCGCTGGTGGTATCGCTGGTGCTGGCACTGTTCGCCATCGTTTTCGGTACCCGCAGCCTGGACGTGACCGAGCACCACCGTGGCATGGTCCTGGCGATTGCCTTCGAATCGCTGATCAAGCTGCTGGCCTTCCTTGCCGTGGGCGTGTTCGTGGTGTTCAACCTGTATGACGGCTTCGATGACTTGTTCAGCCAGGCCCGCCAGTCAGTCCACCTGCAGGACTACTGGCAGGAGACCATCAACTGGCCGTCGATGGTGGTGCAGACCGCCGTGGCGATGATGGCGATCATCTGCCTGCCACGGCAATTCCACGTCACCGTGGTGGAGAACATCGAACCCCAGGACATGCGCCTGGCGCGCTGGGTGTTCCCGATGTACCTGGCGCTGGCCGCGCTGTTCGTCGTGCCCATCGCCCTGGCCGGGCAGATGCTGCTGCCGGGCACGGTGATTTCCGACTCGTTCGTCATCAGCCTGCCACTGGCCGAGGCCCACCCGAGCCTGGCCCTGCTGGCGTTCATCGGCGGCGCCTCGGCCGCCACCGGCATGGTCATCGTCGAGGCCGTGGCGCTGTCGACCATGGTTTCCAACGACATGCTGCTGCCCTGGCTGCTGCGCCGGACCAACGCCGAGCGGCCGTTCGAGGCGTTCCGCCACTGGATGCTGTCGGTACGCCGGGTGACCATCGTGGTGATCCTGCTGCTGGCCTACGTCAGCTACCGCCTGCTCGGCTCCACGGCCAGCCTGGCGACCATCGGCCAGATCGCCTTCGCTGCCGTGACCCAGCTGACCCCGGCCATGCTCGGCGCGCTGTACTGGAAGCAGGCCAACCGCCGCGGCGTGTTCGCCGGCCTGGCAGCCGGCATCTTCCTGTGGTTCTACACCTTGGTGCTGCCGATTGCCGCGCACAGCGTGGGCTGGTCGCTGCAGTTGTTTCCGGGGCTGGCGTGGCTGCACGGCAACCCGTTGAATCTGCCGATCAGCCCGCTGACCCAAGGCGTGGTGCTGTCGCTGGCGGGCAACTTCACGCTGTTCGCCTGGGTCTCGGTGTTGTCGCGCACGCGGGTGTCCGAGCACTGGCAAGCCGGCCGCTTCATCGGCCAGCAGACCAGTGCCCGCCCCAGCAGCAAGCCGCTGCTGGCGGTGCAGATCGACGACCTGCTGACCCTGGCCTCGCGCTTTGTCGGCGAAGAGCGCGCGCGACAAAGCTTCATCCGCTTCGCCTACCGCCAGGGCAAGGGCTTCAACCCCAACCAGAACGCCGACGGTGACTGGATCGAACACACCGAACGCCTGCTGGCCGGGGTGCTCGGCACCTCATCGACCCGCGCCGTGGTCAAGGCCGCCATCGAAGGCCGCGACATGCAGCTGGAAGACGTGGTGCGCATCGCCGACGAAGCCAGCGAGGTGCTGCAGTTCAACCGCGCCCTGCTGCAAGGCGCCATCGAGAACATCAACCAGGGCATCAGCGTGGTTGACCAGAACCTGCACCTGGTGGCCTGGAACCGTCGCTACCTGGAGCTGTTCAACTACCCCGACGGGCTGATCAGTGTTGGCCGGCCGATCGCCGATATCATCCGCTACAACGCCGAACGCGGCCTGTGCGGCCCCGGCGAAGCCCAGGTACACGTGGCTCGCCGCCTGCACTGGATGCGCCAGGGCCGCGCGCATTCTTCGGAACGCCTGTTCCCCAATGGCCGGGTGATCGAACTGATCGGCAACCCGATGCCGGGCGGCGGCTTCGTCATGAGCTTCACCGACATCACCCCATTCCGCGAGGCCGAGCAGGCCCTGCGTGAAGCCAATGAAAGCCTGGAGCAGCGGGTTGCCGAACGTACCTACGAGTTGTCGCAACTGAACCAGGCATTGTCCGAAGCCAAGAGCCATGCCGAAGCCGTGAGCCAGTCGAAGACCCGCTTCCTGGCGGCGGTCAGCCATGACCTGATGCAACCGCTGAACGCTGCGCGGCTGTTCTCCGCAGCCCTGTCGCAGCAGGCCGAAGGCATGAACGATGAGGCCCGGCAACTGGTGCAGCACATGGACAGCTCGCTACGCTCGGCCGAAGAACTGATCAGCGACCTGCTGGACATCTCGCGCCTGGAAAACGGCAAGATCACCCCGGACCCCAAGCCCTTCGCCCTCAACGAACTGTTCGACACCCTCGGCGCCGAGTTCAAGGTGCTGGCCGCCGAAAAAGGCCTGGAATTCCACCTGCGCGGCAGTCGCCTGCGGGTGGAGAGCGACATGAAGCTGCTGCGGCGGGTGCTGCAGAACTTCCTGACCAATGCCCTGCGCTACGGCAAGAGCCCGATCCTGCTGGGGGTACGGCGCCAGGGTGAACGCTTGTGGCTGGAAGTGTGGGACCGTGGCCCGGGCATCGCCGACGACAAGCTGCAGGTGATTTTCCAGGAGTTCAAGCGCCTGGACAGTCACCAGACCCGCGCCGAGAAAGGCCTCGGCCTTGGCCTGGCGATCGCCGACGGCCTGTGCCGGGTACTCGGCCACCCGCTGGAAGTGCGCTCATGGCCGGGCAAAGGCACGGTGTTCCGCGTCAGCGTGCCGATTGCCCGCCAGGCTGCACCGGTTGCCAGTGCCCCGGCGGAACAGGCCGGTCAGCCGCTGGCCGGGCTGCACGTGCTGTGCGTGGACAACGAAGACAGCATCCTGATCGGCATGAACAGCCTGCTCAGCCGCTGGGGTTGCCAGGTATGGACCGCACGCAACCAGGCCGAATGCGAAGCCTTGCTGGCCAAGGGCATGCGCCCGCACCTGGCGCTGGTGGACTACCACCTGGACGATGGCGAGACCGGCATCGGGCTGATGGGCTGGCTACGCGCGCGCCTGGGCGAACCGGTGCCGGGTGTGGTGATCAGCGCCGACGGCAGCAAGGAAACCCTCGCCATGGTCCACGCTTCGGGGCTGGATTACCTGGCCAAGCCGGTCAAGCCAGCGGCCCTGCGTGCCCTGCTCAATCGCCATCTGAGCCTGGTTCAGTAAGCACTTCCTCGGGCAACGCTTCGTCGGACAGCGCCCGCTCCAGCAAATCGGCCGGCAGGCTCTTGCTGGCGCGGGCCCCGAGCATTTTCAGCTGTTCGCTGCGGCTGACCAGGTTGCCGCGCCCTTCGCACAGTTTGTTGCGCGCGGCGGCATAAGCCTTGTCGACCTGCTGCAGGCGGCTGCCCAGCTCGTCCAGGTCCTGGATGAACAGCACGAACTTGTCATACAGCCAACCGGCGCGCTCGGCGATCTCGCGGGCGTTCTGGCCCTGGCGCTCCTGCTTCCACAGGCTGTCGATCACCCGCAGGGTAGCGAGCAGGGTGGTCGGGCTGACGATCACGATCTGCCGGTCGAAGGCTTCCTGGAACAGGTTCGGCTCGGCCTGCAGGGCGGCCGAGAAAGCCGCCTCGATCGGCACGAACAGCAGCACGAAATCCAGGCTGTGCAAGCCTTCGAGGCGGTTGTAGTCCTTGCTCGACAGGCCTTTGACGTGGCTGCGCAGCGACTGCACATGCTGCTTCAGCGCAGCATCGTCGTTGCTGGCGACGAACTGCTGATAGGCAGTGAGGCTGACCTTTGCATCCACCACCACTTGCTTGTCGCCGGGCAGCATGATCAGCACATCGGGCTGGAAACGCTCGCCGTCGCTGCTCTTCAGGCTGACCTGGGTCTGGTATTCGCGGCCCTTTTCCAGGCCGGCATGCTCCAGCACCCGCTCGAGGATCAGCTCTCCCCAGTTGCCTTGGGTCTTCTGCCCCTTCAGGGCCTGGGTCAGGTTGGTGGCTTCGTCGGACAAGCGCAGGTTGAGCTGCTGCAGGCGCTCCAGTTCCTTGCCCAGCGAAAAGCGTTCGCGGGCTTCCTGCTGGTAGCTTTCCTCCACACGCTTTTCGAACGCCTGGATGCGCTCCTTGAGCGGGTCGAGCAACTGGCCGAGGTGCTGCTGGCTGGTCTGGGCGAAACGCTGCTCGCGCTCGTCGAAGATTTTCGTGGCCATGTCGGCAAACTGTGCGCGCAAGGTATCACGGGCTTCCTGCAGGTCTTCCAGACGCTGCTGGTGGCTTTCCTGCTGTTCACGCAGTTCGGCGTCCAGGCGTGCGGTCTGGGCCTCCAGGCGGCGCAGTTCGGCTTCGCGGTTGGCGCGCTCAAGGCTCCAGGCGTGGGCGGCATCACGGGCGTTGTCACGGTCGATCTGGAGCAATTCCAGCTCACGGCCCTGGGCGGCCAGCTGGGCCTGCTTGACCGTGTTGGCTTCGCTGAGGTCACTGATTTCATCGCGGCTGGCCTCCAGCTGCGCCTGCAGGCCAGCCTGGGCCAACAGAGCGGCATTGAGGCGTTCTTCGAGCAACGCCTGCTCGGCCTGCCGCGCGCCTTGGCGGCGCTGCAGCTGCATGATCCACCCCAGACAGGGCAAAGCCCCTGCCACCAAGCCCAGCAGAATGCTGGCCAGATCCACTGTCATGCCTACCCCGAATGATGCTGATGATTGCTGCGCAGCTTATCAGCAATCGTTAACGGCGCGGGTTTGGCGCAGCCACTCGAATTCTTGCATTGCGGCAAGGCGTTTGCGGCAAAACCCAGAAAATTTTCAGCGATCTTTTCTTGACGTTCTCAAGTGAATGACTTGAGGGCGCATTGGAACCTGTCGATTGTCGGACAGTTCATTATATTGCTGGCACGCCCGTCCTAGAGCAAGCGCTTGGGACAATCCACAGTTCCTGTGGATAACTCGGTGGACAACCCCCTACTATCCCCCGCAAACCCGCGTAGATCGGGGCTTTGGCTCAAACTGACGATTTTTTCACCAGCTGAAAATAGTGTTTTTTTTCATTGACTTAACCGCCCAGTCAAGGCATTGGCGAGTCCGTCATAGCGTGTTGCCAAGTGGTTACAAGCGCCGCACCGACTGTGAACAAGTGCACCCTGAACCCTCATTCGAGTGCACGAAAACGGTACATCCAGCCGATTGCAGGCCGTTTGGCCCCTCTTCCCAGCAGGCGCATTACGCGCGATACTGTTCGGCTCGCCTGGGCAAAGCGGTAAAGCTTGCCAAGCGTTCGCATTTCCGGTAAGGTGCGCCTCGTTAGTACCAAGCTGAAAGTCAATTCTGGCCTCAAGCGTCCTTGCAGACCCGCTCCTCCCAAGGGTGGCACTGCTGAAACCAGGACCGGCCCATTCGATGATTCACTCGCCAGCCTTGCGCTGTTCAAGCACGAATCACGTGACAGATTGATCAGGATCCCACCCCGACGGCCTAGAACCTTGGCCCCGGCGTGCTGCCTGCCTTCTGAAGTACCTACCAGTCAGCCCAAGCGCCCACTTTTGATTGCGCCCCCTCTGGCTGCCCTGTTCCAGTCAGGTTCGTTCGTCCCTTAATAAAGACGTCACTGGAACGTTTCTATCATGCACGGATCCTAACTCCGTGTTTAAAGCAGGAACCTCCAAACAATATGCAAACTCATCATCAAATTCAGGCTGCCATTGGCACCCTTTCCCAGGCCTTCTCGCCGTTGAAGTGCCTGATCGTCGCCCCACGCAAGGGCAGCTTCAGCTTCACCCTGGTGGACGAACATGGCGTCGCCTGCCACACCGAGCGCCTGTATCCGGAGCAATACAGCCGCAGCGAACCGCTGCAAGCGGTTATCGCCCGTACCCGTCAGTCGCTCACCGCGTGAACCCTGAATGGTGCGGTATTCAAGCACTGAATGGCTCCATCGCAAGCCTGCCTGAACCGGCCTGGCGTAATTGCCTTAAGGCATATAGCCCGGCACGTCAGGCAGCAATCGATTTAAAAACAGCCTTTTACATCATTATTATCACACTACACTTCAACACGAGCGGCACCTGCCGCTTCCGGCGGGCCTGATCCTTCACCAGCTGCCAAGCTCCAGCGCCCGTCCGGCCCTTAACTGCTCGAGGGCATCATGGGTATCGCGGCGAATGAATTGTGTCAGTATGTGATCCGACCCACCCTGGTCTACCTGAACCGTCACAGTGCCAGCGCCGAAGCCTTGTTGCTGGGTATCGCCGCCAGCCAGTCAGCCCTGGGTGCAGCCTTGCATGACCGGCGCGGGCATGGCTTGTACCGCATCGGCGAACATCGTCACCAGGCACTGTGGGACGATTACCTGGCCCGCGACCCCGACCTGGCCAGCCTGGTCCGCGGCCTGGCCAGCCAGCACGCCTTCCTCGGCGGCCCGCACCTGGAACTCACGGTCAACCTGCGCTATTCCACCGCCATTGCCTGGATGCTCGTCGAAGAGCAGGCCACGCCCTTGCCCGCCGCCGACGACCTGCTGGCATTGGCGCGCATCTGGCGACAGATTTTCAACCCGCAAGGCCGTCTGCGCGACTTCACCCACGCCTGGCACACCTGCATAGACCGGAAATTGCCGCAAGCATCTTAAGAGGGGTCCTACAAAATACCCGGAAAAAAAGGAATTTTGGTCGGATTGTCCTACAAAACCGCGCTATCTCCGGCGATCGGGGCTATAGCGCGGAGCGTGATTTGTTGGTAGCGTTTCGCCCCGGAGATCCCAAGGAGTTTCTAATAATGAAAAAAGTAATGCTCAAAACCTCCCTCGGCATTGCCGTTGCTCTTGCATCCAGCCAACTGCTCGCCGCCGGGTTCGCGCTGAACGAACAAAGCATCAGCGGCATGGGAACCGGTTTTGCGGGGCGTTCGTCTTCTGCCGAAGATGCCAGCACGGTGTATGGCAACCCTGCCGGCATGTCACGCCTGAAGCGTGAACAGGTCACCGTGGGTGGCGCAGCCGTCATTGCCAAGACTGATATCTCGGGCCGTGGTAGCAATTTCGGGGGGGAAACCGATGGCGACATGGTCCCGGTCGTGGGCGTACCCATGGGTTACTACGTCAAGCCGATCGATGATCACTGGAGCGTGGGCTTCGGCGTCTACGTGCCGTTTGGCCTGATCACCGACTACGGTAGCGATGACGCGGCACGCTACTGGGGCAAGAAGAGCAAGGTCGAGGTCGTCACCTTCCAGCCAACCATCAGCTATGCCTTCAACGACAAAGTGTCGATCGGCTTTGGCCCGACCATCAACCGTATCAAGGGTGAGCTGGGCTCGAACTTGAACAGCCAGAGGTTCCCTGCATTTTTGGGCGGTGGCCCTGATGGCGAAATCAAGATCAAAGGCGACGACACCGCTGTCGGTTACAACATTGGTGTTCTGGTGCAGGCTACAGACCGTACCCGCCTGGGCCTAACCTATCACTCGATGGTTGACTACAAGCTTGAAGGCGATACCCGTGTGTCCTACCCGGTTGGTCTTGCTGGCCTCAGCGGCAAGTTCGACGCCAGCCTGAAGATCAAGACGCCAGAATCGGTGGACTTCTCGGTCACCCATGAACTGGATGACAACTGGACACTGTATGCAGGTAGCACTTGGACGCGCTGGAGCCGCCTGGAAAGCATCGTCGTCAAGAACGAAGCACCGGCGGGTTACCCGCTGCAGACCATCACCGAAGAGCAGAACTGGCATGACACCTGGGCCCACGCCATTGGCGCAGCCTACAAGGTCAACAAGGAGTGGACCCTGCGTGCAGGCTTCTCGGTCGACCAGTCGCCCACCAACAACCACGATCGCTCACCACGCATTCCGACTGGCGATCGTAAAGCGGTCAGCTTTGGTGCCGGCTGGAGCCCGAACGATGACATGACCATCGATGTGGCCTACTCGTACCTGTGGGAAGAGGATACCAAGGTCAACAACGTGTCGGGCTCGCCGGCCCAACAGGCGCTGAAAGGCACCTACCAGGCCAAGTACGAGAACAGCGCTCACGGTATCGGTGCTTCCCTCACCTACCGTTTCTGATTCGTACGCGCTACATGAAAAACCGCCCGCGTGGCGGTTTTTTCATGCCTGCAATTGCCAGCTGTCACCCAGGCATTCGCGCAGGTAGTCCATGAATACACGCACTTTCGCGGTCATGGCAAAACGGTCGGCCAGGCACAGGTAGATATCCATTGGTTCAGTCTGGGCATAGGCCTGGCCCTTGTCGCTGTATTCGAACAACGGTACCAGCGCGCCGGAGGCCAGGTGCGGCTGCACGATGAATTCGGCCAAGCGGGTGATGCCGCCATCGTGCAGTGCCATCTGGGTCAGGGCATCGATGTCATCGCTGATCAATACGCTACCGAACTCGGCCTCGAAACGCAGCCCGTCACGCATGAATCCCCAGCGCAGGAAGCGCCCATCCACGGGGTAGCGGAACACCAGGCAACGGTGATCACGCAAGGCTTCGGGCGTGGCTGGCACGCCGGCGCTGCGCAGGTAACCGGGTGAGGCACAGCAAATGAACGGTATACGGGCAATGTGGCGGGCCAGCAGTTGGTCTTCCAGCTGTGGAGCAATGCGCAGGCTTACATCCACGTCTTCCCGCGCATGATTGACCCGGCGATCAGTCGTTAGCAGTTCTATCGACAGCAAGGGGTAGCGGGCACTGAACGCGGGTATCAGCGGTGCCAGCACGTGGCGGCCGAAGGCGGAGGTCGAGGCAATGCACAAACGCCCCTGGGGCTCGCTGTCGGGGGTAGTAATGGCTTGTTCGGCCAGGGCCAGGTCGCGTTCGATGAGCCTGACACGTTCGTAGTACTGGGCGCCGGCGGGGGTCAGGGCCATGCTGCGGGTGGTGCGACTGAGCAGGCGTACCTGAAGGTGGCCTTCCAGGCGTGCCAGGTTCTGGCTGACTGCAGCCGGGCTCAGGCCCAGGTTGCGGGCGCCGGCGGCGATGCTGCCAGCTTCGACCACCTTGATGAAGCTGCGGATGGCATTGAGCAGGTCCATGCTTGGCCCTTGGATTCGTAAGAATCTCTTTATAAAGAACTCAATACGGCTGGTCTACAGCGGCTGCCAGGTACGTTGCTAACCTGCGCCTCCCACCCAACCTTGAGGAGTTCGCATGAGCAACCTGTCGCAGGCGCGCGGCCGACGCAAACTACATCCGGGAGCCACGCCCTATGTTTTGCCTTCTACATGTCGTCGATCATGGCGCTGTTGATGTGCTTCGTGATTACTGCGGCGAATTCGGGGGTCAACCCGGAGTACCTGAGCAATGTGTTGAAAGCCTATCGATTGGCGATGCCGGTGGCGTTCGTTTGCGTGTTGATGGTCAGGCCGTTGGTCGTGCGGTTGGTGGCGATGACGGTACAGGCGAAGTAACACGCCACCCGGGCACATAACCCGCTTTTGCTTTTGCTTTTGCTTTTGCTTTTGCTTTTGCTTTTGCTCTTGCTCTTGCTCTTGCTCTTGCTCTTGCTCTTGCTCTTGCTCTTGCTCTTGCTCTTGCTCTGCTTTTGATCTTGATCTTGATCTTGATCTTCGCGACTTCAGGAGGCCGAACGCAGGCCTTGCGGAGGGAGGTGACGGGCATGGATGCCCGTCAAGCGCTGAGGCCCCATGGATGGGGCCTGCAGCGCGTCCTCCCGGGAGCAAGGCCTTCGCTCGGCCTCCTGAAGTCGCATTCGGCGGCGCTTGGACTACCGCGCGCTTAGAAGCAAGAGCAAGAGTGGTTACATCACTGCTGCGAAGCAATGGCCTTTTCAATGGCGGCGCGGAATTCTGGGTCATCCGGTTTGGTCAGGCTGGAAAAGTTGCCGATCACCTTGCCCTTGCGATCGATAACGTACTTGTAGAAATTCCACTTCGGCGCACTGCTCTGGCTGGCCAGTTCGGCGAACAGCGGAATCGCATCCTTGCCCCGCACAGGCTGCGCCTTGGTCATGGTGAAGGTGACACCATAGTTGGCATAGCAGACCTTGGCCGTCTTCTCGCTATCGGCATCTTCCTGCTTGAAGTCGTTGGAGGGCACGCCAAGCATTTCCAGGCCCTGTTGGTGATACGCCTTGTAGGTCGCCTCCAGCCCCTCGAACTGCGGTGCAAAGCCACAATAGCTGGCCGTATTGACCACCACCAGCGGCTTGCCGGCAAAGCGCCGGCACAGGTCGACCTGCCCCTTGCCGCGCAACTCCGGCAGGCTGCCTTGCAACAAGGCCGGGCAATCGGCAGCCCAGCTAGAAGCGCTGCCAAGCAGGGCCAGCACCAACACCGTCAACCAATGTGCACGCATGGTTCGTTTCTCCTGCAAAACAATCCTTGAGCTTGCAGGGTAGCGCCTAACAAACACTCATGCCCAGTTGCATCAACGCCATCCCGCCCTGGTGCCAGCCCCACCAGACCAACACCAGCAGCAACAACGCGGCAACGGCCAGCAGCCCGCGGGCCAGGTAGCGGTTCATGCGGCCTGGGCCTGCAGGCGGGCGACCGGGCGCTCACGCACAGGCCAGCTCAGGGCGGCGGCCAGCAGGCTGAGCAGAATGGAAATCTGCCAGACCAGGTCGTAGCTACCGGTACGGTCATACACCACCCCACCCAACCAGCCCCCCAGAAACGCACCCAGCTGGTGGAACAGGAAGACGATACCGCCAAGCATGGACAGGTTGCGCACGCCGAACAGCGTGGCCACGGTACCGTTGGTAAGCGGCACCGTGGACAGCCACAACAGGCCCATGGCAATGCCGAACAGGTAGGCGCTGAACGCACTCACCGGTGCCCAGAGGAACAGCACGATGACCACCGCACGCAGCAGGTACAACCCGGTCAGCAAGCGCGGCTTGGACATGCGCCCGCCCAGCCAGCCCGCGGTGAACGTACCGACGATGTTGAACAGGCCGACCAGCGCCAGCACCGTGGTCCCGGTGGTCGCGGGCAGATGCTGGTCAACCAGGTAGGCCGGCAGGTGCACGCCAATGAACACCACCTGGAAACCGCAGACGAAGAAGCCCAGGGCCAGCAACCAGAAGCCGGAATGCGAACACGCTTCGTGCAAGGCCTGGCCCAGGGTCTGTTCCGTGCCATGGCTGGGCAACGGGCGGTCGCGCAGCAAGCCGACGAAAGGCACGATCAGTGCAACCAGCAGGCCCAGCACCAGCAGTGCAGCGGACCAGCCCAGCCACTGGATCAGGCCAAGGGTCCCCGGCAGCATGGCGAACTGGCCGAAAGAGCCGGCGGCGCTGGCAATCCCCATGGCCATGCTGCGTTTGTCTGCCGGCACGGCACGCCCGACGACACCAAGAATGACCGAGAACGAGGTGCCGGAGAGGCCGATGCCGATCAGCAAGCCGGCACTCAGCGACAGCGACCAGGCCGAGTCGGCCATGCCCATGAGGACCAAGCCGGTGGCGTAGAGAATACCGCCGATGATCACCACCCGCGCCGCACCAAGGCGGTCGGCCAGCGCACCGGCAAAGGGTTGTGCCAAGCCCCAGATGAGGTTCTGCAAGGCGATGGCAAAGGCGAACACCTCACGCCCCCAACCGAAGTCGGCGCTCATCGGCGCCAAGAACAGGCCGAAGCCATGCCGCACACCCAAGGACAGTGCCAGGATCAACGCTGCCCCCAACAGTACCCACCCGCTGGTTCGCCACACCGAAGTCATTGTCGTTATCTCCAGCACATCGCAAGGGTTGTACGGGTATATACCCGCTTATGGTCGTATCAATTCAAGCCAGTAGGCCCAGCAGGCGCACCAGTTCATCCCGCTGCCCTGCTCCCAGGCGTTCCACCAGTTCGGCCTGGGCTCGCTCCCAGGCCGGATAGGCGGCGCGCAGCAACTGCGTAGCGGCGTCGGTCAACAACACGACGCGGTTGCGCTGGTCATCACCATCGGCCAAGGCTACCAACCCTTCAGCCTCCAGCACCCGCAAGTTACGGCCCAGGGTACTGCGTTCCAGGCCCATGGCTTCGGCCAGGGTGGTAATGCTGGGCCGGTCGAGCCGCTGCAGATGGCGTAGCAGGGAAAACTGCGCGACATTGACCCCGAAGCCGGCAAGGGCCTCGTCGTAATGCCGGCTCACCCCACGGGCGGCACGACGCAGATGGGTACAGATGCATTCACTGGTCAGCATGGATAGGTGTATATACCCGCATAATGAGCGTTGCAAGATATTTCGTAGATTACCGATGCCCCTCACTCCGGGTTCAAGCGTTTGCGGATCGGCTCGAATTCCGCGCTGGCCTTGCGCGGCAACGGGTCCGGAGCCCCCTGCTCGATTGCCTGCCAGTAGCGCCATGGCACCTTGGCCGAGCCCAGTTCGTAGTCCATGCCATCCCAGTTGTCTTCGCGAAAACTGTAGAACGCCCAGTGCAAGCGGCTGTGCTCCAGCATGCCGAGCACGTCTTCAAGGTATTGCCGGCACCCCGGCAGCCTGCGCATGCAGCCAAACTCAGCCACCACCAGGCGCTCGCGTGGCACCTTCATGGTTTCGGCCCAATCGAGCGGTTGACGCAGGTAGCGTGCCACCCGCTGGCCATCCCACTGCTGGGTTTGCCCTGCGAACGGAGCCGGGCCGGGGTAAGCCAGGCGGTGCTTGCGCGTCATGTTCGGCGCACTGGTGACTGCGTAGGGCTCGTACATGTGCACGCTGTACAGCACCCGCTGGTCGCCCAAGGGGGCTGGCCAGTAGGCAAAGGCGTCGGCGGCAGCAAACCAACCGGCATCGAGCATGACTGGTGTCTCGGCGTCCTCCTCACGAATGGCCGCTATCAGTTGTTGATACAGCGCCGGCAAATCACGTGCGGTACCCTGCGCCCGCGCGTACCACTGCTGCATTTGCCCAGCATCGGCATGCTCGGCCAGGCCACCGTGCTTCTCCGGCGCGGGTTCATTGATCAGGTTGTACGCCGCGATGGCGGGATGGCCCTTCAGCTCGCGGGCCAGGTCCCGCCAGAAGGCGGCAGCCTGCAACCAGTAGCGCTTGTCCTGCCACAGGCGATCGTCGAACCGGCCCTGGTTGTTTTGCGACCAGCGCATGCCGGGTAGCGAGAGCGGTGTGATGACCACCTTGAGCCCGGCCTGGTGGGCACGGTCGAGTGTGGCGCGCAGCGTGGCCAGGTCAGCCGCCGGCAGGCCTTGATAGGCATCGGCATCGCCAAGCAGGAAGTCACGTCTGGCCGGTTGCCACTTGTCGTAGGACAGCCGCACCCAGGTCGCGCCATAGCCGCGCAAGGCATCGAAATAAGCTTGGTCAGGGGGCAGCCGGTTGAAGCTGTTGCCACCGTGGCGCGGGGTGTCCCAGAACGCAATGAGATCCGCTGCGGGGGCAACAGGCCCGACGAGCAACAAGACAATCCCAAGAATGACGTGACGCATGCGACCACTCCTCGCACGTTTGCGAAGGGTCGAGCATACGCCAGCGAACGATAGCGGCGCATGCCAAGACTTTTCTGGAAGTTACCGCCACATTCGCCGTAGAAACGGCCTACGGACAGGTCTTACACGCTAGCTACAGGCCCAACGCCAATCCCAGCACTACGGCCAGTTCGAGCAGCTCCAGCAGCGCCCCCGCCGTGTCGCCGGTGGTTCCACCGAGGCGCCGACACATCAGTTGCCGCAACCAGCCGAACACGGCCAGCGCCAGCACCACGACCCACCCACCCAGGGCCAGGCAGAACAGCACACAAGCCAGCAGCACCCAACCCGCCGCAGCCCGGGGCAGATGCTCGGCCAGCGCCTGCCCCAGACCGCCCGGGCGCACGTAGGGCGTGCTCAGGAACAACCCGAGCATCGCCGCCCGCCCGATCAGCGGTGCCAGCAGCAACTGCGCCCCGCTACCCTGTTCGACCAGCACCCACAAGGCACAGAACTTCAGCAACAGCACCAGGACCAGGGTGACCACGGCAATCGGCCCGCTGCGCGGGTCTTTCATGATCTGCAGGGTGCGTTCGCGATCGCCGAAACCACCCAGCCAGGCATCGGCGCTGTCAGCCAGCCCATCCAGGTGCAAGGCACCGCTGAGCAGCACCCACAATGTCAGCAGCAAAGCTGCCTGCAGCGGTGCCGGGGTCGCCTGCAGCAGGTGGCTGGCCAGCCACAGCAACAGGCCGAACAGCAACCCTACCAGCGGGTAGCACAACAGCGAACGCCCCACTTCACGCGGTGCCGGCATGCCCGGCAGGCGCACCGGCAAGCTGCTGAGAAACTGCAAGGCAATCCAGAACGGCAACATCTCAGCGCCCTTCGATCCAGTGGCCGTCATCCCCCGGCAGCAGCCGCATCAATGCAGCGTGGCCGACCTCTACCTGCAGCAGCTGGGCCCTTGGCAAGCCACGGGCACGGGCCAGCAACAGCCGCATCACGCCGCCATGGGTGATCAGCAGCACACGCTTGCCGGCATGCTGGTGGCGCAGCCGCTCGACAGCCGCCAATACACGCTCGGCAAACGCCGCGACCGGCTCGCCATTGGGCGGGGTAAACCCGTACGGGTCTGCCCAGAAGCGCCCCAATGCCTCCGCCTGGTGTTCCATGATCTGCGCCGCGCTGCGGCCTTCCCAGTCACCGAAATGCAGCTCCTGCAAGGCCGGTTCAAGCTGCACCGGCAAGTTCAAGCGGGCCCCCAGCTCATCGGCAAAACGCGCACAACGCTGCAGTGGTGAACTGACCAGCACCTGCCACGGGCCGGCTTCGGCCACGGCACTGCGCATCTGCGCCCAGCCCTTGTCGGTCAGGGCATCATCGAGGCTGCCACGCAGGCCGCCGTGCGTTGTTTCACCATGGCGCAGCAGGTCGAGGATCATGCCGGGCGGTCCGCCACTGCGGCTTCGGCAAAGGTCGCCATCTGCCCGTGCAGGGCACAGGCCAGGCGCAACAACGGCACCGCCAGGGCTGCCCCACTGCCCTCGCCCAGGCGCAGGCCCAAAGCCAGCAACGGTTCGGCCTGCAATGCAGCCAGCACCGTCTTGTGCCCAGGCTCCGCGCCCTGGTGAGCGAACAGCAGCCAGGCCCGGCACTGCGGGTTCAGGCGCACCGCCAGCAGCGCGGCAACGCTGCAGATGAAGCCATCCACCAGCACCGCGATACCGGTCTGTGCACAGCCCAGGTAGGCACCCGCCAAAGCCGCGATTTCGAAGCCCCCCACGCAGCCCAGTGCCTGCAATGGCGCTTCAGCGTGCAGGCCGTGCAGGCGCAGCGCCTGTTCGATGACCTCGGCCTTGTGCCGCACACCGGCGTCATCCAGGCCGGTGCCCGGGCCGCTCAGCTCGATGGCCGGGCAGCCCAGCAGCACGCTGGCCAGGGCTGCAGCGGCGGTGGTGTTGCCAATACCCATCTCGCCGCCGATGAACAGCTGCGCACCCTGTTCGGCAGCGCGCAGCGCGCTGTCACGGCCGGCCTGCAGAGCCGCCTGCAACTGGCCATCGGTCATCGCTGGCTGGCGGGCGAAGTTGGCCGTGCCGGCACCCAGGCGCAGATGGCGCACGCCAGGCAGCTGCAGATGCGGGTCGATGGTACCCAGGTCGATCACTTCCAGGCTGGCCTGCAGCTGGCGCGCCAGCACGCTGATTGCCGCGCCGCCGCCGACGAAGTTGTGCAGCATCTGCCCGGTCACCGCTTGCGGATAGGCCGAGATACCCTCTTCGACCACACCGTGATCACCGGCAAAAAGGCTGATGGCAAGTTGCTCCAGGCTTGGCCGTTCACGCCCTTGCAGGCCCGCCAGCTGAATGGCCAGGCCTTCCAGCTGGCCGAGTGAACCGGCAGGCTTGGTCAGCTGCTGCTGACGGGCGCGAGCCTGGTCCATGGCGGCGGTGTCGAGGGGTTGGCAGGCGTCACGCCACCAGGCTTGGGTCATAGTGCAGGTCCTTTGAGCATCAGGGGCAGGCCAGCCACGGTCAGTAGCACGCGCTGGCAGCGTTCGGCCACGGCCTGGTGCAACCAGCCGGCCAGGTCGACATAGCGCCGGGTCAGCTCGCCCATGGGCACGACGCCCAGGCCGGTTTCGTTACTGACCAGGATGACAGTGCCCGGCAGTTGCTCCAGGCAGGCCAGCAGCGCATCACGTTCCTCGGCCAGGCGCTGGTCGTCTTCGAGCATCAGCAGGTTGGTCAGCCACAGGGTCAGGCAATCCACCAGCAGGCAGCGCCCTTCGGCCGCTTCGGCGCGCAGCACGGCGGCCAGGGCCAGGGGTTCTTCGATCAGGCCCCAGTCTGCCGGGCGCCGCTGGCGGTGCAACTGCACACGGGTATTCATTTCACCATCCAGTGGCTGGCTGGTGGCGATGTAGGTCACCGGCAGGCCGCTGCTGCTGGCCAGTTGTTCGGCCAGGCGGCTCTTGCCGGAGCGGGCACCGCCGAGGATCAGGTTACGCATGTCAGGCCACTCCACACAGCTGGCGCAGGCGCGCGGTGTCGAGGTGGTTTTCCACCAGGTCGGCCAGGCGCTCGATGTCGCGTTCGCGCAGGGCCTGGTAATCGATGCTCTGCACGTCCTCCAGGCCAGCCCAGCGCAGCAGCGCCGCGCACGGCTGGCTGCCTTCGAACAGGCCGTGCAGGTAAGTGGCCAGCACCTGGCCGTCGGCACTGACCGCGCCATCGCAACGGCCATCGGCAAGCTGCACGGCAGGCTGCTCCAGGGCAGGCCCGCGGGTGACGCCAGCGTGAATTTCATAACCGGCAACCGGGGCTGCTTCAAGGCTCAGCGTACCGGCAACGTTGCGCAGTTGCTTGTCGGCTTCGAGCACCGTGGCGTAATCGAACAGGCCAAGCCCGGGGCTCGAGCCGGCAGCGCCTTCGAGTCCGAGCGGGTCATGCACTTCGCGGCCAAGCATCTGCAGGCCACCGCAGATTCCGATCAGCTTGCCGCCATAGCGCAGGTGCCGCTCGATGGCCTTGTCCCAACCGCGTTCGCGCAGTTGCGCCAGGTCGCCGCGCACGCTTTTCGAGCCCGGCAGGATGATCAGGTCGGCAGCCGGGATCGGCTGGCCCGGGCCAATGAACTGCAAATCCACCTGCGGGTGCAGGCGCAGCGGGTCGAAGTCGGTGTGGTTGCTGATGCGTGGCAGCACCGGGACGATTACCTTGAGCACGCGCCCGGCCTTGGCCGCCTGGCGTGCATCGATGCCATCCTCGGCTTCCAGGTGCAGGTCGCTGACATACGGCAGCACACCCAGCACCGGCTTGCCGGTGCGCTGCTGCAGCCAGTCCAGCCCCGGCTGCAGCAAGGCGATGTCACCGCGGAAGCGGTTGATGACGAAGCCCTTGACCCGCGCCTGTTCGCTGGGCGACAGCAACTCCAGCGTACCCACCAGGTGGGCGAACACGCCGCCGCGGTTGATGTCGGCGACCAGGATCACCGGGCAGTCCACCGCTTCGGCAAAGCCCATGTTGGCAATGTCGCCGGCACGCAGGTTGATCTCCGCTGGCGAACCCGCGCCTTCGACCATGACCACCGGCCAGCCAGCGCTCAGGCGTTGGTGCGAGGCCAGCACCGCCTGCATGGCGATGGCCTTGTAGTCGTGATAGGCCACTGCGTTCATGCTGGCGACGGCACGACCATGGATGATGACCTGGGCGCCGCTGTCGCTGTTGGGTTTGAGCAGTACCGGGTTCATGTCGGTGTGCGGCTCCAGCCGGCAGGCCTGGGCCTGCACTGCCTGGGCCCGGCCGATTTCACCGCCGTCCGCAGTCACCGCGCTGTTCAGCGCCATGTTCTGCGGCTTGAACGGCACCACGCCGACACCCTGGCGCAACAGCCAGCGGCACAGCGCAGTCACCAGCGTGCTCTTGCCCGCGTCGGAGGTGGTGCCTTGCACCATGAGAGTGGTCATGCCGTTTCCTTCTGATAGGCCGCCAGGGCCTGGGCCAGGCGCAGTTCATCTGCTTCACAGGCAGGTAGCCCCAGGCGTATCGCCGGTGGCTGCTCGAACAGGCGTACCAGGATGCCACGGCGGGCAAGAAAATCATGCAGTTGCGCAGCGCGCTCGCAGCGCACGTACTGGAACAGGTCGCAAGCGCCGCTGGGCGCCAGCCCGGCGTGCTCCAGCATCGCTGCCAGGCGCTGGCTCGCGGCGGCACAGCGTTCAACCTGCAGGCGCTGGCTGGCGTGATCAGCCAGGCTGGCCTGGGCCAGCACCCGGGTCGGGCCATTGACAGTCCATGGGCCAAGCAACTCGGCCAGGCGCAGCAGCAGGCTGCGTTCGGCGGCGACAAAGCCCAGGCGCACGCCTGCCAGGCCGAAGAACTTGCCGAACGAGCGCAGCACGATAAGGCCCGGGCGCTCGGCATGGCCAATCACGCTGTCGGCCGGGGTGTTGTCGATGAACGCTTCGTCGACCAGCAGCCAGCCATTGCGGGCCGCCAGGCGCGCGTGCCAGGCCAGCAGGCGTTCTGCTGGCACGCGGTGGCCGGTTGGGTTGTTCGGGTTGACCAGCACCAGCACGTCGAGGCTGTCGAGCGCCGCCTCGACCTTGGCTTCGTCCAGCTCCAGCAACTGGTGGCCCGCCCGCTGCCAGGCGTACGGGTGCTCGGCATAGCACGGGGCAAGCACCCCTACCCGGCAAGCGCTGCGTAGCAACGGCAAGGCCTGGATCGCGGCCTGGGAGCCGGCGACCGGTAGCAACTGGCCGGCGCCGTAATAGGCGCGCGCCGCCTGTTCCAGGCCATCCTCGGTTTCTGGCAGGCGAGCCCAGGCCTGCAGCGGAATCGGCGGGATCGGGAAAGACCACGGCGCAATGCCGCTGGAGAGGTCCAGCCAGTGTTCCCGGGCGATGCCATATTGCCGCACCGCACGGAGCAGGCGGCCACCATGTTCAAGCATTGATGTAAGCCCCCAGGCAGATCACCAGCAGCCACAGCCACACCCCGCGCTGCACCAGGCCCCAGCCACGCTCGATGGCCTCGGCATCGGCCACTGGCCCGTCACCCAGGCGCGGTCGCTCGTGCAGCTCACCGTGGTACACCGCCGGCCCACCCAGTTCCACGCCCAGCGCGCCCGCACCGGCGGCCATCACCGGCCCGGCGTTGGGGCTGTCCCACAGCGGGCCCTGCTGGCGCCAGCAGGCCAGGGCCAGGCGGGTCTTGCCCAGCAGTGCATAGGTCAGCGCCACCAACCTGGCGGGAATATAGTTGAGCACGTCGTCGACACGCGCCGCGCACCAGCCGAAGCGTTCGAAACGTTCGTTGCGATAGCCCCACATGGCGTCGAGCGTGTTGCTCAGGCGATACAGCACCACACCCGGCGCGCCGGCCACGACGAACCAGAACAGTGCGGCGAACACCGCATCGCTGCCGTTTTCCAGCACCGACTCGGTAGCCGCGCGGGCCACGGCGGGCTCGTCCAGCTCACGGGTTTCGCGGCTGACCAGAAAACCCACGCGGCGCCGCGCTTCTTCCAGATCACCCTGGCGCAAGGCATTGGCTACCGGCAGTACGTGCTCGCCCAGGCTGCGCAGGCCGACGGCGCAGTACAGTGCCAGCACGTCGACCAGCCAGCCGATATACGGCAACCAGGACAGGATCAGGGCCACCAGGGTCAACGGGACCACCGCCAGGAACCATGCGCTCACCCCGTGGCTGCGCCAGCCGCGCCCACCGGCATTCAGGCGACGCTCGAGGCTGCCGGCCATGTTGCCAAAAGCCACCAGCGGGTGGCGCCGCTGCGGCTCGCCCAGCAAGGCATCCAGGGCCACTCCGGCCACGGTCAGCAAGGCCACGCTCATGGACGCTCTCCCCATTGGTTCTCGAACAGCATTTCGCTCAAGGGCCGTTCTTCTGCCCAGTTTTCCAGCACCAGCATCGGTGCCGGGTAGAACTCGGTCACCGGGCCCAGGCACAGCACCGCGACCGGCTTGGCCCCGGCCGGCATGCCCAACAGCGCGGCCAACGCCTGGGGGTCGAACAGCGACACCCAGCCCATGCCCAACCCTTCGCCACGAGCCGCCAGCCACAGGTTCTGGATGGCGCAGGCCAGCGAGGCCAGGTCCATTTCCGGCAGGGTGCGGCGGCCGAAGATATGCGGTTCACGGTTGTCCATCAGCGCCGCCACCAGCAATTCGGCGCAGTCGTTGATGCCTTCCACCTTCAGCTGCATGAAGGCATCGGAACGTTCGCCCAGGGCCTCGGCGGTCCGCACCCGTTCGGCCTCCACCAGCGCCTGGATATCCGCGCGCAGGTCACGCCGGCTGATGCGGATGAATCGCCAGGGTTGCATCAGGCCTACGCTGGGTGCCTGGTGCGCAGCCGCCAACAACCGCCCGAGCAGCTCCGGGGCTACCTCGCCACCGGCGAAATGGCGCATGTCGCGGCGCTCGCCAATGGCGCGGTAGATCGCGGCGCGCTCGGCGTCGCTGTAAGCGTGTTCATTCATGGTTGCAACAGCGCCGCCACCGCGCCTGGGTTGGAGGGGAAGTAGAAATGCACGTAGGAAGCCGTCAACCGCCCCAGGCGGTAAACCGCCTCATTGCCGCGCCCACCGTTGGGGCTCAGGCCACGGGCGATCGGCTCCAGCGCGGTACGGGTCAGCGAATGGTGATAGGTGTGCCCGCGCAAGGTGCCTTCGGGAAGTTCCACCGCCTGCAGCGCGAGCGCCGCCAGGCGCTTCTGCATGGTCGCTTCGCCGGGCAGCAGGCCGAGCAACTCGGCACGCTCGCCAGCCACGTCGGTCAGGGCATCGAGCAGGTACAGCATGCCGCCGCACTCGGCCAGCAACGGTTTGCCCTGGGCGTGATGAGCCCGGATCGCCGCGCTCATCGGCACATTGGCGGCGAGGGCGTGGTGGTGCAGCTCCGGATAACCACCCGGCAGGTACAGGCTGTCCACCGTCGGCAGTTCGCGGTCATGCAACGGCGAGAAGAACTCGAGTTGTGCGCCAAGGTTGCGCAGCAGATCGAGATTGGCGCCATAGATGAAGGCAAACGCTTCGTCCCGCGCCACGCCGATACGTACGCCAGCCAGCGAGGCGGTGCCGGCGCACGGCGTGGGCTCGGCAAACGCCACCGGCGGTGGCAAGGCAGCGTCGCAGCTTGCGCCGAGTGCTTCGGCAGCGGCGTCGAGACGGGCATCCAGGTCGTTCAGTTCACTGGCCTGGACCAGCCCCAGGTGGCGGCTGGGCAGTTCGATGCCGCGCTCGCGGGACAAACCGCCATACCAGCGCAAGCCTTCGGTCAGGCTACCTTCGAGCAATTGGGCGTGGCGCGTGCTGCCCACCCGGTTGGCCAGCACGCCCGCGAATGGCAGATCGGCCTGGTAGCGTGCCAGGCCCAGGGCCAGGGCACCGAAGGTCTGGGCCATGGCCGTGCCGTCGATCACCGCCAGCACCGGGACACCGAAGTGACGGGCCAGGTCGGCGCTGGACGGGGTACCGTCGAACAGCCCCATCACCCCTTCGATGAGGATCAGGTCGGCCTCGGCGGCTGCCTCCCACAACAAACGGCGACTTTCCTCGGCACCGATCATCCACAGATCCAGCTGGTAGACCGGCGCACCGCTGGCCCGTTCGAGGATCATCGGGTCGAGGAAATCGGGCCCGCACTTGAACACCCGCACCTTGCGCCCGAGGTTGCGGTGCAGGCGGGCCAGGGCGGCGGTGACGGTGGTCTTGCCCTGGCCGGAGGCCGGTGCCGCGATCAATACGGCAGGGCAATGACGCGGCTGGCTCACAGTTCGACGCCCTTCTGTGCGCGGATACCGGCCTGGAACGCGTGCTTGAGCATGCCCATCTCGGTCACGGTGTCGGCCAGTTCGATCATTTCCGGCTTGGCGGCGCGGCCAGTGACGATCACATGCTGCATCGGCGGGCGCGCCTGGATGTCGGCCAGCACCTGGTCAAGGTCGAGGTAGCCATGCTTGAGGGCGATGTTCAGCTCATCCAGCACCACGAACTGTACGCCCGGGTCCTGCAGGAACTGACGCGACACGGCCCAGGCTGCTTCGGCGGCGGCAATGTCGCGTTGGCGGTCCTGGGTTTCCCAGGTAAAGCCCTCGCCCATCACGTGGTAACGCACCTGCTCCGGAAAGCGGCGGAAGAACAGCTCTTCGCCGGTGCTGTTGCGGCCCTTGATGAACTGCACCACACCGCACTGCATGCCATGGCCCAGGGCGCGCGCGAGCATACCGAAGGCCGAGCTGCTCTTGCCCTTGCCGTTGCCGGTCAGCACCAGCAGCAGGCCGCATTCGTTGGGGGAATTGGCGATACGTTCGTCGATGATCGCTTTCTTGCGCTGCATGCGCGCCAGGTGGCGTTCGTCGCGTTCGGTAGTCTCGCTCATCAGGGTTCTCCGCTGGCTGGCGCCCCGGCAACGCGCGGCGACAGGTAATAGGCGGGCAAACGGAGAACGCGCAGGGGCCATGGCCCTCAGCCACGGTGCACCGCGCATCACCCTCCGTGATGCCGTTGGCAGTATCAGGCCGGTCTCCGGGCTTGTGAGCGGGCCTCGGCCCGGGCCTGCGCGCCTTCCCGGGTGCTGGCACCCAGTGGCCCTGCGCGGCCGCGTCTCACCTACCGTTGCGGGGGCAGCGCCGGACTCGCACCTGGCTGGCGCTCACCGGCTTCCCAGTTTCACCCTGCCCAGACAGCGCTGGCAGGACACCTGAAACACGCGCGAAGGTTAGTGGGTTGCATCAGGAGCGTCAATCGAAGCGGGCTGCTTTGCAGGCGAACAGGCACTGCCCGGGTAATGGCCAATTCATCGGGTTGTGCTGTACTGCGCGGAGTGATATCACATGGCCATCATTTTTAACCAAATGCGATTACAACAACAACAGGAGAGTGCCGCATGCGAGGCCAGATCATCAGAAACCCGCGCCTTGAGTTTCTAAGCCCTGTGCTGGAGCGCTGGGTTGACTGCATTGACCGTTTCAACCAGTTTGCCGGTGATGCCGAAGCGCCGCACTGGCATGGCGCAGCGGCCAATGCCGGGTTGTTGGCCGCGGCGGCTTGGCAGGCCGAGCTGGCGGCGCTGCAGCAGTTTGCGGGGAAGAAGCAGCGTGATGAAGGGGAATTCGAAGGGCGCTGCGACCTGTTGATCCGCGGTGCCGACGAAGCGTTGTACCTCAATGTCAGCCAGCGCTGGCCAAAGATTGCCCGGCTGGACATGGCGGGGCCCCTGCAGCAGACCGCCGCTGTTGCCCAGCAGGTAGCCGGGCCCAGTCAGTTGAGGGCTGGGGCGCTCTTCGTCAGCCCATGGAAGGCTGGCCAGCATGCCAGCCCGGAGGAACTGCAGGACTTGGTCGACGACTTGCAGAAACACACCGCTTGCGCGATTGCCTGGTACTTCCCGTATGCCTTGCGCAAGCTGCATAACGATCTGGGGCAGTATTTTCCGGGTGTAGCGCTGCTGATCAAGCAGGTTTGATCTGTACTGATCTCAGCCGGAGAGCAGCATTCGGCCCAACGCAGGGAGTGGAGCTGCGTCCGGTAACCGAGTTCTGTGGGTACGCCCTGCGCCACGAGGTACCTGTCAGCCGTTCAGTTCAAAGACATGCTCTTGCTCTTGCTCTTGCTCTTGCTCTTGCTCTTGCTCTTGCTCTTGCTCTTGCTCTTGCTCTTGCTCTTGCTCTTGCTCTTGCTCTTGATCTTGATCTTGATCTTGATCTTGATCTTGATCTTGATCTTGATCTTGATCTTGATCTTGATCTTGATCTTGATCTTGATCTTGATCTTGATCTTCGCGACTTCAGGAGGCCGAACGAAGTCGCATTCGGCGGCGCCTGAACTATCGCGCGCTTAAAAGCAAAGGCAAAGGCAAAGGCAAAGGCAAAGGCAAAGGCAAAGGCAAAGGCAGCATCAGCATCAGCATCAGCATCAGCATCAGCATCAGCATCAGCAGCAACATTAGTTGAATGGTTGCCGGAACCCGAGGCACTTCGCCGATTTCTCAGTTCCATAGGCCTTCTCCGGAGGATTTGCCGTCCATGAAACACCTGATGCCTTGGCTGTTCGTCGCCAGCCTGACCGCCTGCGGCGAAACCGCCCTGTTGGATGTACATGATGGCAGTGGCCCTACCCCTCAGCTGCCTGCTCCAACCAAGACGATCCTGCCCACCGTAAACATCGCCCCAGCAGTGGGATGGCCCAACGATATCAAGCCTGAAGCAGCACCAGGCACTCAGGTAAAAGCGTTCGCCAGCGGTTTGGACCACCCCCGCTGGCTTTATCTACTGCCCGACGGCGATGTCCTGGTAGCCGAAACCAACGCTCCTCCCAAGCCCGAAGACGCCAAGGGCCTGCGTGGCTGGGTGATGCAGAAGGTGATGAAACGCGCAGGCGCAGGCGTGCCCAGCGCCAACCGCATTACCCTGCTGCGTGATGCCAATCATGACGGTATCGCAGAGATCCGCAGTACTTTCATCGAAGGCCTGAATTCACCGTTCGGCATGGCATTGGTGGGCAAGGACTTCTACGTGGCCGATACCGACAAGTTGCTACGTTTCCATTATGAGCCAGGGGCAATGCAGATCACCGGCGAGGGCCATGTGGTGACGGAGTTGCCCGGCGGCCCACTGAACCATCACTGGACCAAGAATGTGATCGCCAGCCCCGACGGCAAGAAGCTCTATGTCACGGTGGGCTCCAACAGCAACGTAGGTGAAAACGGCCTGGACAAGGAGCAAGACCGTGCCGCGATCTGGGAAGTAGACCCTGCCAGTGGCCAGCACCGCCTGTTCGCCACCGGCCTGCGCAACCCCAACGGGTTGGCCTGGGAACCACACAGCGGCGTGCTGTGGACGGCGGTCAATGAGCGCGACGAGATCGGCAGCGACCTGGTACCGGACTACATCACTTCGGTGAAGAAAGGTGGCTTCTACGGCTGGCCCTACAGCTACTACGGCCAGCACATTGACGAGCGTGTGCAACCACCTGATCCCGATAAAGTGGCCCGGGCGCTGGTACCAGACTATGCCGTGGGTCCACACACGGCATCGCTGGGGCTGGCGTTCGCCGAGCCAGGTGGGCTACCAGCGCCCTTCGAACAAGGCGCATTCGTTGGTCAGCACGGCTCGTGGAACCGCAAGCCGCACAGCGGCTACAAGGTGATTTTCGTGCCGTTCGACGCATCGGGAACACCCTCGGGGCAACCGGTAGACCTGCTCACCGGGTTTCTCAACGCCCGTGGCGAGGCCATGGGGCGCCCGGTGGGGGTGATCAATGACGGGCGCGGCGGAGTGCTGGTAGCCGATGATGTCGGCAACGTGATCTGGCGGGTGAGCAAGGCCCGATGAGCCCTGCCAGGTGTGAACCAGCGCCGGCACCTGGGGCGCCCCTACAAGGAGCGCGCCAGGCTGGCATTCACGGATTCTGCGCCAGGTGGCCCGAAGGGATCACCCGCTTGGCCTGCAGGTAGGCCTTGGCCCAGTAGCTGTTGGACAGGTAGTCCAGGCGCACCGTGCCGCCTGTGGAAGGTGCATGCACGAAGCGCCCCTCCCCGACATAGATGCCGGCATGGCTGACCTGCGAACCACCGCCGGTGGCAAAGAATACCAGGTCACCGGACTGCAGCGACCCGGCATCGACTGTCGGCGCCCGCATGACAATCATCTCTCGCGTCGAACGCGGCAAGCTGATACCAGCCGCATCCCGGTAGACATACTTGATCAAGCCACTGCAGTCGAAGCCGGAATCCGGGGTATTGCCGCCCCAGCGATAGGGCGTGCCCACCAGGCCGATGGCCCGCATCAACACGTCGTCGGCGATTGGCGATGGGCTGGGCTGACTGTAGGTGACCTGTGGTTGTACCACAGGGGCCGGCGCAGGCGCGCGGCTGGAGCAGGCAGCCAGCAAGGCTGCCAGGGAGATCAATGCGAAGCGCGCCATTTTTACCATGGCCAGAACATCCTGTCTGAGGTCGCGGGGCCGCAGCCGAAAAGAGTTGAGAATTTAGATTAGACGCTTTCTATAAATGCGCACGGCGGCGAGCTTTTTTCAAAGCATCGCCGCCGCGGCAGGGTACATCATTTTGCTATCAGTTGCGCGCGATATTGGTCGGCGCCATGGCCAAGGCACGCTTGGCTTCGATGAAGGTCTTGCTCCAGTAGCTGTCACCGAGGCTGTCGATGCGCACGCCACCGCTGCGGCGGCTGCTGGAGTGGATGAACTGGTTGTCACCCAGGTAGATGCCGGCATGGCTGACGCGACCGCGGCCGTTGGTGCTGAAGAACAGCAGGTCACCTGGCTTGAGCTTGTTGCGCGCCACTTTCGGGGCATCGACGTTGATCATTTCCCGAGTCGAACGCGGCAGGGTCACGCCCGCCTCTTCGCGGAACAAGTAGCCGATGAAACCACTGCAGTCGAAGCCAGATTTCTCCGAGGTGCCGCCGAAGCGGTAGCGGGTGCCGATCAGCGACATGCCACGCTCGAGAATGCTGTCAGCCAAGACTGGCAACTGGTAAGGCTTGCTGCTGGAGAACGCCTCCAGATCATCTTCGGTGGCCAGCTCTTCCGGCTCGCCGAATACCGACGAGGACGAGGCTTTGGCCTTGAACGCCGATTCTGCGGCGATCGGTGTGTGATCCTGGGGCTGCTGCTCGGAATGAGAAGCCGGGCCATGGGCCGCACAGCCAAAAAGCAGGGTCACGAGTGCGAGTGGCACGAGGGGTGCGAAGCGCTTCAGCATGGGCACGACCGTGTCTGTAATCCTTTAGAAGGGTGAAACTATGCCCTCTATCATGGCCATTTGCAAATTTTATCGAAAAAGATGTGACTTTTTTGTTTTGCCGCTCTGGCCCAGCGTTTTCGGCACTTACCAGCCGAGGGTTTCCTTGAGGAACGGGATGGTCAGCTTGCGTTGCGCCTGCAACGAGGCCTGGTCGAGGCGTTCGAGCAGGTCGAACAGGGCACTCATGCTGCGTGCGCCACGGGTAAGGATGAAGTGGCCGACTTCGTCGGTAAGGTGCAGACCACGGCGCGAAGCACGCAATTGCAGGGCGCGCAGCTTGTCTTCGTCGGACAGGCCACGCATCTGGAACACCAGGGCCAGGGTCAGCCGCGACTTCAGGTCGGGCAGCTTGATCGGCAGCTCGCGCGGCGACGCCGAGGCCGCCAGCAGCAGCCGCCGACCGCTGTCACGCAGGCGGTTGAACAGGTGGAACATGGCCTCTTCCCAGTCGGCCTTGCCGGCGATTACATGCAAGTCGTCGATGCACACCAGTTCGTACTGGGCCAGGTAGTCAAGCAACTCGACGCCGCGGTCGAGCAATTGTGCCAGGGGCAGGTACACGGCAGGCTCGCCGCGTTGCTGGAAGCGGTGGGTGGCGGCCTGCAGCAGGTGGCTACGGCCAACACCCTGCTTGCCCCACAGGTAGATAAGGCTCTCGGTCCAGCCGGCGTCGGCTTCGCATAGCCGCTCGACGTAACCCAATGCCGCAGCATTGGCGCCCGGATAGTAGTTGATGAAGGTGGCGTCATCGCGCAGGCGCACACCCAGGGGCAACTGGATCGGTGGTTTCATGCTCGCGGGCGGTCGCAGGACCGCAGGGGGCCTTTGGTGAACAATCTGCAAAGTCTATACCCGCAACGCGGGGTGCACAATCGCGGCAACCGATAGCACAAGCAAAATCAAGGAGTTGCGTACCAAATAGGGCCTGCGCGCCGTGTAGGAGCGGCCTTGTGTCGCGATGGGCTGCGCCGCAGCCCCGGCTATGTGTGCTTGAGCGAAGATCCTGGGGCTGCTGCGCAGCCCATCGCGACGCGAGGCCGCTCCTACAAAGGCCTGGCATCAAAGCTCCGGGTCGACGCCCCCGGCGTACATCTCCGATTCCTTGTACAGGTCATGCACATGCCGCAGCAACACCATGATCACCGCCGCCACCGGCAGCGCCAGCAGCACGCCGGTGAAGCCGAACAGTTCACCGCCGGCCAGGATGGCGAAGATCACCGCCACCGGGTGCAGGCCGATGCGGTCACCCACCAGCAACGGCGTCAGCACCATGCCTTCCAGTGCCTGGCCGACCATGAACACCGCAACGATGCCCAGCAGCGGGTACCAGTCGCCACCGAACTGGAACAGGCCCGCCACCAGGGCCGCGCCGATGCCGATGACGAAGCCCATGTACGGTACGATGGCCGCCAGCCCGGCGAGCATGCCGATCAGCAGCCCCAGCTCCAGCCCCACCAGCATCAGCCCGGCCGAATAGATGACCCCCAGGGCCACCATCACCATCAATTGCCCGCGCACGAACGCCCCCAGCACTTCATGGCATTCGCCCGCCAGGCCCATCACTTGCGGCTCGCGCTGGCGCGGCAGCAGGCCACGCAGCTTGGCCATCATCAGGTCCCAGTCGCGCAGCAGATAGAAGCCCACTACCGGAACCAGCACCATGTTGGCCAGCCAGGCCATCAGCGCCAGGCCTGAAGCAGTGGCATGCGACAGCAGCATGCCGACCATATCGGTGGTCTGGCCCATATGGCTGCCGATGGCGGCCTTGATCCGGTCGAATTTCCAGAAACCGTCAGCCAGGCCCAGGCGGCTCTGCACCCAGGGCAGGGCCACGTGTTCGAGCCAGTCGAGCATCTGTGGCGCCAGCTCGTAGAGGCGCACCAGCTGCTTGGCCAGCAGCGGCACCAGCACCAGCAGCAAGGCCAGCAACAGCAAGGTGAACAAGCCGAACACCACGATCACGCCCCAGGTGCGTGACAGCCCCAGGCGTTCGAGGCGATCGACCAGCGGGTCGGCCAGGTAAGCCAGGAGGATACCGATCAGGAATGGGGTGAGGATGTTGTGCAGGCTATAAAGCAGCACGGCGACCAGCAAGGCAACGCCCAGCCAGATCCAACGACGTACGTCGGTCATGGTATGTGCATCCCCTTACCAGCGAAAACGCAGGCCGTCGAACGGCGCCAGCGCAGGCTGGGCCGGCGCGGCGGCTGGCACGCCCGCCGCCGCAGCTGGCGGGGTTGGCAACGCCGGCGCCTGTTCGGCCGGTAGCTCCTGCAACCTGGCCAGGCCAAGCTGGGCCCGCAGCTGTTCGCGGTTGGCCGTCACCGCATAGGTCAGGGTACTGCCCTCGGCCATCTGCAGGCGGGGGCCGTAGGGCTCGAGCACACGTGCCAGCTCGGCGTAGCGCTGCAGGTTCATCCCCTGCACCTGCACCTGCAGCTGGCTGCTGGCACCGGGGCGGGTGACGTAGCGCGGCGCCAGGCGGACGCTGACCGCCTGCATCACGGCGTCGGCCAAGGCGGCCGGGTCGGCGCCCTCGGCGGTGCCTTGCTCGCGTTGGTCGCCCAGCCACAACTGCCATTTGCCTTGCCACTTGCCGTCGGCTTCGCGGGCATGCACCGCCAGCAAGGCATCGGCGCCGTAGCGCTCGGATGCTTCGCGCAGCGGCGCCGGGTCGCCGCCTTCGATATGCTCGGCGTTGGCCACCAGTTGCTCCTGCAGGTCGGCCAGCGGCAGGCGCAGCGGCAAGCCACGGTGCTGGGCGGCGCGGCGCAGCGGTTCGGCGCTGGCCTGGCCGTCGCCAACCAGGCTGCTGCCTTCGGCACTGTCGCTCAGCCACCAGCCAAGGATCGATGGCCGGTTGCTGCCCCACAAGGCCAGGCCGGCCTTGCGCAGGGCCCGCTCGGTACTGCCGGGGTCGAACTCGACCAGCACCGCCTCGGGTGGCCCGGCTTCGCTGGCGACCTGGTTGATGATTTGCTGCGGGTCCTTGCGCAGCTCGGCCAGTGCCGGGTTCTGTGCCGCCTTGGGGTCGCCGGTCAGGCGCAGCACCAGGGTGTCGAGCGCCTTGGCGGTAGCCGCTGCGCGGGCTTCGGCGCCCGGCCCGGTGACCGGTTCGCGTACCTGGTAAAGGCCAGCGACATTTTCAGCCTGGACGGTGGCCGCGAACAGGGCCAGGCAACCGGCTGCCAGAATATTGAACAAACGCATGGAGGATTCCTGTCCAGTCGAGCATCAGGCCGCAAGCCTGACGCTGCAAGAAAAAGCAGGCCGAGCGCCAGGCTGGCGTGTCGCGCAGCGTGAAGCCCGTTGCTTGCAGCTTATACATATGCAACCGCATCAACCACCCTCAGGCTTTTTTCAACAATTACCGCCCTGCCCGTCGGCCTGAGGATGGCCGCTGCCCGGCAACCCTGATAAAATCGCGCGCCTTCACAGACCACTGACGTTTCAGGCAGCCGCCGCCTACCAGCCGGCCTTGGCCGTCACGGTCGTTTTTTTAGAATCCCTCCCTCCTAAAGGCCTGGATCAATGAGCAAGCAACCCTCCCTGAGCTACAAGGACGCCGGTGTAGACATCGACGCCGGCGAAGCACTGGTCGAACGCATCAAGGGCGTGGCAAAACGCACCGCACGCCCTGAAGTCATGGGTGGCCTGGGCGGCTTCGGCGCCCTCTGCGAGATCCCGGCCGGCTACAAGCAACCGGTGCTGGTCTCCGGCACCGATGGCGTCGGCACCAAGCTGCGCCTGGCGCTGAACCTGAACAAGCACGACAGCATCGGCCAGGACCTGGTCGCCATGTGCGTCAACGACCTGGTGGTGTGCGGTGCCGAGCCGCTGTTCTTCCTCGACTACTATGCCACCGGCAAGCTCAACGTCGATGTCGCTGCCACCGTGGTCACCGGCATTGGCGCCGGTTGCGAACTGGCTGGCTGCTCGCTGGTCGGCGGTGAAACCGCCGAGATGCCGGGCATGTACGAAGGCGAAGACTACGACCTGGCCGGCTTCTGCGTCGGCGTGGTGGAGAGGGCCGAGATTATCGACGGTTCCAAGGTCACCACCGGCGACGCGCTGATCGCCCTGCCCTCCTCGGGCCCGCACTCCAACGGCTATTCGCTGATCCGCAAGATCCTCGAAGTGTCCGCCACCGACATCGAGAACACCCAGCTGGACGGCAAGCCGCTGGCCGACCTGCTGATGGCGCCGACCCGCATCTACGTCAAGCCGCTGCTGCAGCTGATCAAGAACACCGGCGCGGTCAAGGCCATGGCCCACATCACCGGTGGTGGCCTGCTGGACAACATCCCGCGCGTACTGCCGGCCAACGCCCAGGCGGTGATCGACGTGGCCAGCTGGCAGCGCCCGGCGGTGTTCGACTTCCTGCAGGAAAAAGGCAACGTCGACGAGCACGAAATGCACCGCGTGCTGAACTGCGGCGTCGGCATGGTCATCTGTGTCGCCCAGGACCAGGTAGAAGCTGCACTGAACGAACTGCGCGCCGCCGGTGAGCAGCCATGGGTGATCGGCCACATCGCCGAAGCCGCCGAGGGCGCTGCCCAGGTCGAGCTGCAGAACCTCAAGGCACACTGATGCCAAGCAAGACCTGCAATGTAGTGGTACTGCTGTCGGGTTCCGGCAGCAACCTGCAAGCGCTGATCGACAGCTGCCAAGGCCAGGACAGCCCGGTGTGCATCCGCGCGGTGGTTTCCAACCGCGCCGACGCCTACGGCCTGCAACGCGCCGCGGCAGCCGGCATCGACAGCGTCGTGCTCGAGCACACCCAGTTCGACAGCCGTGAAGCCTTCGATGCCGCGCTGATGGCGCGCATCGACGGCTTTGCCCCGGACCTGGTGGTGCTGGCCGGTTTCATGCGCATCCTCAGTGGTGACTTCGTGCGTCACTACCAAGGCCGCCTGCTCAATATCCACCCGTCGCTGCTGCCCAAGTACAAGGGCCTGCATACCCATCGGCGGGCGCTGGAGGCAGGCGACGCCGAGCACGGCTGCAGCGTACACTTCGTGACTGAGGAACTCGATGGCGGCCCATTGGTCGTACAGGCTGTAGTGCCGGTGGCGTCTGACGACACCGTCGAAAGCCTGGCCCAGCGGGTACACCGCCAGGAACATCTGATCTACCCGCTGGCGGTGCGCTGGTACGCTGAAGGGCGCTTGCGTCTTGGCGAACACGGCGCATTACTGGATGGCCAACCCCTGGCGGCCAGCGGTCACCTGATTCGATCCTAGGAGAATTTATGCGTCGCGCCCTGCTCTTGGCTCTCGCCGTGCTCGCCCTGCCCCTCCAGGCAGCTGATCTGAAGCCTTTCTCGGCCAGCTACACCGCCGACTGGAAGCAGCTGCCCATGAGCGGCACCGCCGAACGCAGCCTGGTCAAGAATGCCAACGGTACCTGGGACCTTAACTTCAAGGCTTCCATGATGATCGCCAGCCTGACCGAGCAAAGCACCCTGCGCATGGACAACGATACCCTGCTGCCGCAGCAGTATCACTTCGAGCGCGGCGGCCTGGGCAAGGCCAAGAAGGTCGACCTGAACTTCGACTGGAACGCCAAGAAGGTCACCGGCAGCGATCGTGGCGATGCCATCAACCTGCCGCTGAACCGTGGTGTGCTGGACAAGTCGTCCTACCAGTTGGCCCTGCAGCATGACGTGGCCGCTGGCAAGAAGAGCATGACCTACCAGGTGGTCGACGGTGACGAGATCGACACCTACGATTTCCGCGTCCTGGGCACCGAAAAGGTCACCACCAAGACCGGCCAGGTCGATGCAGTGAAGGTCGAGCGTGTCCGTGACCCTAGCCAGAGCAAGCGCATCACCGAGCTGTGGTTCGCCAAGAACTGGGATTACCTGCTGGTGCAACTGCGCCAGGTCGAAACCGATGGCAAGGAGTACGTGATCGTGCTGCAGGATGGCACGGTCGATGGCAAGCCGGTCAAGGGCAACTGAGCCGCACTGCCTGAAGCACCCGAAGCCTCGCCTTGAGCGGGGCTTTTTTCTGCCTGGCTTGCACCAACTTCTGTAGGAGCGGCCTTGTGTCGCGATGGGCCGCAGGGCGGCCCCGGCAATCTTGCGTCAAGGCAAAGATCCTGGGGCCGCTGCGCGCCCCATCGCGACACAAGGCCGCTCCTACAAAAGCGCACCAGCAGGCCCAGGGACTGTTGATGAAACTTGTTTCATGGCGGTTTTATTTACTTAGCCTGCTAACAAACTCTATAAAGAGGGTGTGCGACAGAGTGTCGCAGCCAACTCAAGCAGTGGAGTTTACCGATGACAGTCCAAGTAACCGAACGCGACGAATCGAAAATGTCCCACGAAGGCCTGGCCGCTGGCGTGCGGATCTGGGATGTGCACCAACAAGGCCAGCTGGTGGGCATGTTCCACAACGAGCACGAAGCGCACCAGTACCGGGTCGAGCTGGAAAACCTGGAAAACCAGCGCACCACGCAGTGAACCCGCTACCCATGAAAAACCCCGCCAAGGCGGGGTTTTTGCTGTTTACCACATCAGGTCGTCCGGGATCTTGTAGGCCGCATACGGGTCGTCCTCGTCCGCTTCTTCGACATGGGTGTTGAGCAGCAGGACACGGCTGGGGTCACGCTCCTGGATCTTCACCGCCGCTTCCCGCGGGATGACCTCGTAACCACCGCCAAACGACACCACGGCCAGCGCACCGTTGCTCAGCTTGGTGCGCATCAGGGCGTTGACGGCAATACGCTTGACCTTCTTGTCGTCGACGAAGTTGTAGTAATCCTCGGTGTTCAGTTTGGGCAGGCGGGTGGCTTCGATCAGTTGCTTGATCTGCGCCGCCCGGGCCTTCTGCTCGGCTTTTTCCTGCTGCTGGCGGTTCAGCTCCTGGTCCCGCTTGGCCTTCTCGGCCATGGCTTCCTTGGCCATGCGCTGCTGGCTGTCGTCCACCTCGACCTGGCCTTTATGCTCCAGGCGTTTCTGTTTCTTCTCGGCCTTGTTGGCCTGGGAAACCTGTTTCTGGTTGACCAGACCGGCTTTGAGCAATTGGTCGCGAAGGGAAAGGCTCATGAATGTTCACTCACTTATGCAACAGCTCAGCCGCAGCTGGGCAGGTTCTTTTCCTGACGTTTGGCTTCACCCCAGAGGGCGTCCAGCTCGTCAAGGCTACAATCTTCGATGGGGCGCCCGCTGTCGCGCAATACCTGTTCGATGAAGCGAAAACGCCGCTCGAACTTGCGGTTGGCGCGGCGCAGGGCATGTTCCGGGTCATGCTTGAGGTGGCGGGCCAGGTTGACGGTGGCGAACAGCAGGTCGCCGATTTCATCTTCGAGCGCATCGCTATCGCCGTCAGCCATGGCCTGCAGCACTTCGTCCAGTTCCTCGCGGACCTTGTCCAGCACCGGTAATGCCTCAGGCCAGTCGAAACCGACGGTGGCCGCGCGCTTTTGCAGTTTGGCGGCACGCGACAACGCCGGCAATGCCGCCGGTACGTCGTCGAGCAGCGACAACTGTTCGGGCTGGCTCTTTTCCGCACGCTCTTCGGCCTTGATTTCTTCCCAGCGTGACTTGACCTGGGCCTCGCTCAAGCTGGGGGTGTCTACCGGCGCATACAGCTCACCGGTGGGGAACACATGCGGGTGGCGGCGAATGAGCTTGCGGGTGATGCTGTCGACCACGCCAGCGAACTCGAAGCGCCCCTCTTCGCGGGCCAGCTGGCTGTAGTAGACCACTTGGAACAGCAGGTCGCCCAGCTCGCCTTGCAGGTGCTCGAAATCGCCGCGCTCGATGGTATCGGCGACTTCGTAGGCCTCTTCGATGGTGTGCGCGACGATGCTCGCGTAGTTCTGCTGCAGGTCCCATGGGCAGCCGTACTGCGGGTCGCGCAGGCGGGCCATGAGGTGCAGCAGGTCGTCAAGGGTATAGGTCATCCAAGCAGGTCCTTCGGTGGTGGCTGCTTCGCGGATCAACCCGCACCGCGAAGCAGGCGCCGCAGTCTCAAGGCGTACGATTGCGCCGCGTCTCGATGATGTTCGGCAACTGCGAGATCCGCCCCAACAGGCGCCCCAGCGCGTCCAGGCCGGGAATCTCGATGGTCAGCGACATCAACGCGGTGTTGTCTTCCTTGTTCGAGCGGGTGTTCACCGCCAGCACGTTGATTTTCTCGTTCAGCAGCACTTGCGACACGTCGCGCAGCAGGCCCGGGCGGTCGTAGGCTCGTATGACGATATCCACCGGGTAGGTCTGCACCGGGATCGGCCCCCAGCTGACCTGGATCATGCGCTCGGGCTCCTTGCCCGCCAACTGCAGCACCGAGGCGCAGTCCTGGCGGTGAATGCTCACGCCACGGCCCTGGGTGATGTAGCCGACGATGGCGTCGCCCGGCAGCGGCTGGCAGCAGCCGGCCATCTGCGTCAACAGGTTGCCGACCCCCTGGATCTGGATGTCGCCACGCTTGCCGGTGCGCGGCCCGGTAGGCTTGCGCGGCACCAGTTCGATCTGCTCGATGCGCTCAGGCTCAAGCAACTGCTGGGCCGCGTTGACCAGGTGGGCCAGGCGCAGGTCGCCGGCGCCGAGCGAGGCGAACATATCTTCGGCGGTCTTGACGTTGGTCTTCTCGGCCAGGCGCTCGAAGTCCACTTGCGGCAGGCCCAGGCGGCTGAGTTCACGCTCGAGCAAGGTCTTGCCGGCAGCGACGTTCTGGTCGCGAGCCTGCAGCTTGAACCAGTGCACGATCTTGGCCCGTGCACGCGAGGTGGTGACGTAGCCCAGGTTGGAGTTCAACCAGTCACGGCTGGGGTTGCCGTGCTTGCTGGTGATGATCTCGACCTGTTCGCCGGTCTGCAGGCTGTAGTTGAGCGGCACGATGCGCCCGTTGATCTTGGCGCCGCGGCAGTTGTGACCGATTTCGGTGTGCACGCGGTAGGCGAAGTCCAGCGGGGTGGCGCCCTTGGGCAGGTCGATGGCGTGGCCGTCAGGGGTGAACACGTAGACCCGGTCCGGCTCGATATCGACCCGCAACTGCTCGGCCAGGCCACCGATGTCGCCCAGTTCTTCGTGCCATTCCAGCACCTGGCGCAGCCAGGAGATCTTCTCTTCGTAATGGTTGGAGCTGGACTTGACGTCGGTACCCTTGTAGCGCCAGTGGGCGCAAACCCCGAGCTCGGCTTCCTCGTGCATGCCGTGGGTACGGATCTGCACTTCCAGCACCTTGCCCTCGGGGCCGATCACCGCGGTGTGCAGCGAGCGGTAGCCGTTTTCCTTGGGGTTGGCGATGTAGTCGTCGAACTCCTTGGGAATGTGTCGCCACAGCGTGTGCACGATACCCAGTGCGGTGTAGCAGTCGCGAATTTCCGGCACCAGCACGCGCACTGCGCGCACGTCGTAGATCTGGCTGAACTCCAGGCCCTTGCGCTGCATCTTGCGCCAGATCGAATAGATGTGTTTTGCCCGGCCGCTGATGTCGGCCTTCACGCCGGTGGCCAACAGCTCGTTCTGCAGCTGGTTCATCACGTCGCTGATGAAACGCTCGCGGTCCAGCCGCCGCTCGTGCAGCAGCTTGGCGATCTGTTTGTACTGGTCGGGCTCGAGGTAGCGGAAGGACAGGTCTTCCAGCTCCCACTTGATGTGGCCGATGCCCAGGCGGTGCGCCAGCGGCGCATAAATGTCGAACACCTCGCGAGCAACCCGCAGGCGTTTCTCGTCGTCGGCGGCCTTGACGGCACGGATCGCGCAGGTGCGCTCGGCCAGCTTGATCAGCGCCACGCGCACATCATCGACCATGGCCACGAGCATCTTGCGCAGGTTCTCGACCTGCGCCTGCGAACCCAGCACCAGCGACTGCCGCGGGCTGAGGCTGGCGCTGATGGCCGCCATGCGCAGCACGCCGTCGATCAGCTTGGACACTACCGGGCCGAAACGCTGGCTGACCTCGGCCAGGGTCACCTTGCCCTCGCGCACCGAGCGGTAGATGACCGCCGCTACCAGGGAATCCTGGTCGAGCTTGAGGTCGGCGAGGATTTCGGCGATTTCCAGGCCTGCCTGGAAGCTGGACGTCCCGTCCGCCCAGGAATGCTTGGCCGGATTGCCTTTTTTCTCGACTTCATGGGCGAACTCGCAGGCCTCTTTCAGCGCTGCGCGATCCAGTGCCGAATCGACGCTCACCACATGGTCCAACCATGCTTCGAGATTGATACTGCCGTCAGTGTTGACCGGCTGGTGCACTCTCACCTGTACCATCTTTGTTTTACCTTTCCATACAGCGCACCACGCGGGCGCGCTGGCGATCACCGTGCGGCTGCCATTCCCTGAAAGCCGCACCAAGGGGCCAGTCAGCTAGCCCGCTTCGAATAACGCCATGGCCTCGACATGCGCCGTTTGAGGAAACATGTCGAGAATCCCGGCCCTTTTTAACCGGTACCCCTGGCCGACCAGCACCTGGGCGTCTCGCGCCAGCGTGGCCGGATTGCACGATACGTAGACCAGCCTTCTGGCCTTGAGGCGGGCGATGCCTTGCACCACCTCGAAAGCACCGTCGCGCGGTGGATCCAAGAGTACCGCAGAAAAGCCCTCGGCGGCCCATCCGGTGCCTGCCAAAGGCTGCGATAAATCGGCCTGAAAAAACCGTGCGTTATGCACATTGTTGTTCCGGGCATTGGCTGCGGCCCGATCGACCATGGCCTGCACGCCTTCCACTGCCACCACCTCGCGCGCCTGGCGCGCCAGCGGCAAGGCGAAGTTGCCCAGGCCGCAGAACAGGTCCAGCACACGCTCGTCGGCCTGCGGTGCCAGCCAGGCCAGGGCCTGCTCGATCATCGCCGTGTTGACCTGGGCATTCACCTGCACGAAGTCACCCGGGCGCCAGGCCAGTTCCAGCTGCCATGGCGCCAGGGCGAAGCCCAGTTGCGCAGCCGGCTGCAGCGCTGCCGGCTCACCTTCGCCTTGCAGCCACAGTTGCGCCTTGGCCTGCTCGCAGAACGCTTGCAGCCTGGCCAGGTCTTCTGCTGGCAACGGCGCGACATGGCGCACCAGCAACGCCTCGGCAGTGCCGCTGAACAATTCGACATGGCCCAGCGCCTGCGGCTTGCTCAAGGAACGCAGCACAGTCGGCAGATGACGCAGAATCGATTGCAAGGGCTGTACCAGCACTGCGCAATCGTCGATGGCAATGATGTCCTGGCTGGCTTCGGCGCGGAAGCCCACCTGCAGTTGGCGTGCCTTGGCATCCCAGCGCACCGCCACGCGGGCGCGGCGACGGTAGCCGAATTGCGGCCCGCTCAGCGGCGGCGCCCACTCTTCGGGTTGCACGCCGGCGACCCGCTGCAGTTGCTCGGCCAGGGTGCGCTGCTTGAGCGCCAGTTGCGCCTCGTGCGGCAGGTGCTGCAGGTTGCAGCCACCACAACGATCGTAATGCCGGCAAGGCGCCTCACGGCGCTCCGGGCTGGCCTGCAGCAGCCGCTCCAGGCGGGCCTCGACCACTTTGCCACGGGCATTGAGCACCCGCGCCTCCACGGCTTCGCCGGCCAGGGCGCCACTGACGAACCAGGTGCGCCCCTCGAAAAAGGCGATACCCCGGCCGTCACCCGCCAGCCGCTCGATGTCCAGCCGCTGCTTCTTGCCCACGGGTACCTGGGCGGTACGGTTACCACCGGCCGGCTGGAAACGCAGGCCGCTGTTGCTTTTTTTCTTGGACATTTAGCTCAGGTCGAACAGGCCGGTGGACAGGTAACGGTCGCCACGGTCGCAGATGATCGCGACCATCGTGGCGTTTTCCACCTCGCGGGACAGGCGCAGCATGGCCGCGACCGCACCACCGGAAGACACGCCGCAGAAAATGCCCTCTTCACGGGCAAGGCGGCGGGTGGTGTCTTCGGCTTCCTGCTGCGACATGTCGACCACACGGTCGACGCGGGTGGCGTCGAAGATCTTCGGCAGGTACTCCTCGGGCCAGCGGCGGATACCCGGGATGGCCGAACCTTCCATCGGCTGCAGGCCGATGATCTGCACCGCCGGGTTCTGTTCCTTGAGGTACTGCGAGCAGCCCATGATGGTACCGGTGGTGCCCATGGAGCTGATGAAATGGGTGATGCTGCCCTGGGTCTGCCGCCAGATCTCCGGGCCGGTGCTGGTGTAGTGGGCGATCGGGTTGTCGCCGTTGGCGAACTGGTCCAGCACCAGGCCACGGCCTTCGGCCTGCAGCTTCTCGGCCAGGTCACGGGCACCTTCCATGCCCTCTTCCTTGGTCACCAGGATCAGCTCGGCGCCGTAGGCGGTCATGGCGGCCTTGCGTTCGGCGGTGGAGTTGTCAGGCATGATCAGGATCATCTTGTAGCCCTTGATCGCCGCCGCCATCGCCAGGGCGATGCCGGTGTTGCCGGAGGTGGCTTCGATCAGGGTGTCGCCGGGCTTGATCTGGCCGCGCAGTTCGGCGCGGGTGATCATCGACAGTGCCGGGCGGTCCTTCACCGAGCCGGCAGGATTGTTACCTTCGAGCTTGAGCAGGAGGGTATTGCTGGTTTCGCCAGCGATGCGCTGCAGGCGAACCAGAGGCGTATTGCCGACGCAATCGGCGATGGTTGGGTACTGCAAGGTCATGGCGTATTTCACAATCCGGACGGCAGGGGCGCCTATCATACCGGCAAACCCTTCGCGGCCATATCACGCAATCTGTGATGAATATAGCTACAGGCTATATGCGCCTGTTGTGCCGCCTGCAGGGGCGGCCTTGTGTCGCGATTGGGGCGCGCAGCGGCCCTAGGTGCCGCTTCGCCGCTAGAATTGCCGGGGCCGCTGCGCGCCCCATCGCGACACAAGGCCGCTCCTACAGGGAACGCGCGGGCTGTGGGGCCAGCGCTGCATGTAAGGGCAAGCGCATCCACAACCGCAGCCCGCGTTTGCCATTCTCCGCCCACAAGGTCCCGCCCTGGCGCTGAATGGCACTGCGGGCGATGCTCAACCCCAGGCCGAAGCCCCCATCCCCAGGCCGTGAGCCGTCCAGCCGGGAGAACGGCGCAAAGATTCGCTCCAGGTCGTCTTCACCTACGCCGCCACCTTCATCCTCCAGCCACAGCCGCCAATAACTGCCGTCACGCTGCCCGCCCAAGCGCACCACGCCCTCGGCCGGTGAATGCCGAATGGCATTGCGCAACAGGTTCTCCAGCGCCTGGGCCAGATGATTGAGGTTACCCAGCACCCAGCAGTCGGCCGGCACCTCGCAGCGCAACCGCGCCAGCGACCAGCCGCTCTCGTAACTGGCGTTCTCGGCGAGCAATTCCCACAGGGCATGGACCTCGATCGGCTCCAGGTTCATCGGCGCGCGCTCGGCATCCTGCCAGGCCAGTTGCAGGGTATCTTCGACCAGTTGCTGCATGCAGCCCAGCTCCCGTGACAAGCGTTCACGCAGGCGTGGCAGGTCGGTTTCGCTCTCGCAGGCCACGCGCAGCCGGCTGAGCGGCGTACGCATTTCGTGGGACAGGTCGCGTAGCAACTGCTGTTGCATCGCCACCGTCCCTTGCAAGCGCTCGGCCATCTGGTCGAAGGCGCGGGCCAGTTCGCCCAGTTCGTCGTGGCGGGCGATGGTACGTGAGTCGAGGCGCGCCGACAGCTGGTCGGCGCGCCAGGCGTTGGCCTGCTCGCGCAACTGGTTCAACGGCACGATCAGCATGCGGTAAAGCCCCACGCACAGCAGCAGGGTGAACAGGCCAGGGATGATGCCGTTGGTGACGACCCGCCATAACAGCCGGTGCTGGCCGGGGTTGAAGCGCTGCGGCAGTTCGATCACCAGCAGGCCCTGGTCCGCTGCCCCCGGAAACGGTATGCGCAGCCATGGCTGCCCCACGGTGCGCTGGCTCATCGGCCAGTCGACACCGCGCAGGCGGGTCAAGCGTTGCATGGTCTGCGGGTCGAGGCTGGCGCTGTCGAGTGGCCGCAGGTTGAGGTCGAATACGCCAACCCAACCGCGTTCGCGCTGGCGCATCGCCGCCACCCAGCGGTCCAGCCCTGCCCGCCCGCCACTGCGCCAGGCCTGCTCGGCCTCGCTGGCATAGCCCTGCAACACCTGCCGCGCCGGCTCCGAAAGAAAGGCGTCCTGGGTTTCCATGTGCCGGCCCCAGGTGTAGCTGAGGCCGATCATCAGCAGGCAGAAGCCCACCAGCAGGATGGCCAGCTTCCAGAACAACGAGTGGCGGTCGAGCATGGGTCACTCCAGCTCGCTGGCGCTGAGCACGTAGCCCTTGCCCCACACGGTACGCACCTGCCGGGCGTGATAACCGATGGCCTTGAGCTTGCGGCGGATCTGGCTGACATGCATGTCCAGGCTGCGGTCATGCCGTGAATAGCCCCGTTGCAATACCTGCTGGTACAGGAACGGCTTGCTCAGCACCTCGTCGCGGTTGCGGTTGAGGATATCGAGCAGGCGATATTCGCTGGGGGTGAGGCCGGCCAGGCGGCCGTGCAGGCGTACATCGCACAGGCCCTCGTCAAAGTGCAATCCACCGCTGGCGAGCTGCGCCTGCGGAGCGCTGTGGCGACGCTCGAGGGCGACCCGGCGCAGGATCGCCTCGATGCGCACGCGCAGTTCGGCGATGCTGAACGGCTTGGGCAGGTAATCATCGGCGCCACGCTGGAAACCGTTGATGCGGTCGGCCTCGGCACCCAGTGCCGACATCAGGATCACCGGCGTGGCGCTGCGTTGGCGCAACTGCGCCAGGGCATCCAGGCCGTTGAGCCCGGGCAGCAGGATGTCCATCAGCACCACATCGAAGGCGCGGCGCCCTGCTGTTTCCAGGCCCTCCAGGCCATTGCGGCACCAGGTGACCTGGTAGCCGCCGCGCTGCAGCTGTTCGTGCAGATAGGCACCCAGGACCGGGTCATCCTCGATGGCGAGGATATTGGAGTTGTGAACAACTTCAGGATTCATTGGCAACTGTCATGCATTCTCAATTGCGCAATTATTGGGCATCCTGCGCCTGCCGGGCAACCGCCCCGCCCGCAATACGCCGCCACGGGTGCAAAACACGTACTAAACAGGTGCAATAGCACGGCGGGCGGAGTAACTTCCCGCCTTGGCCGTCCTCGCTTGACGGCGTCCAGGCACATGACAGGAGGCGAGTGTGCTCGATCGCTTGGGAATTCGCAGCCGGGTCCTGCTGCTGGCGTTGTTGCCGGCCGGCCTGATGGCCCTGGTGCTGGGCAGTTATTTCACCTGGCTGCAGCAAAATGACCTGCGCACCCAGTTGCTGCAACGCGGCAAGATGATTGCCGAGCAGCTGGCGCCACTGGCCGCGCCCGCCATGGCCAAGCTGGCACCGGCGCAACTGGAGCGCATTGCCGCGCAAACCCTGGAGCAGGCCGATGTGCGCGCCGTCACCTTCCTCGCCCCGGACCGCACACGGCTGGCCCACGCTGGCCCGAGCATGCTCAACCAGCCGCCGAGCGGCGGTACCGGCATGCAGCTGCTGCAGCGCAGCGGCAATGACGCCACGCGCTACCTGATGCCGGTGTTTGGCCACCACCGTGACCTGGCCACCGAAGCCGTGCCGGCCGAAGCCGAACGCCTGCTGGGCTGGGTCGAGATCGAGCTATCCCACGACGGCACGCTGCTGCGCGGCTACCGCAACCTGTTCACCAGCCTGTTGCTGATCCTCGCCTGCCTGGTGCTCAGCGGCTTGCTGGCCTTGCGCATGAGCCGCACCATCAACGACCCCATCGAGCGGATCAAGCACGCGGTCAACCAGCTCAAGGACGGCCACCTGGAAGAGCGCCTGCCGGCCCTCGGCAGCCATGAGCTGGACGAACTGGCGCGCGGTATCAACCGCATGGCCGAAACCCTGCACAACGCCCACGAAGAACTGCAGCACAGCATCGACCAGGCGACCGAGGACGTGCGCCAGAACCTGGAAACCATCGAGATCCAGAACATCGAGCTGGACATGGCGCGCAAGGAGGCCCTGGAGGCCAGCCGCATCAAGTCGGAATTCCTGGCCAACATGAGCCATGAAATCCGCACCCCGCTCAACGGCATCCTCGGTTTTACCCACCTGCTGCAGAAAAGCGAAATGACGCCGCGCCAGCTGGACTACCTCAGCACCATCGAGAAGTCCGCCGACAACCTGCTGGGGATCATCAACGAGATCCTCGACTTCTCGAAGATCGAGGCGGGCAAGCTGGTGCTCGACAGCATCCCGTTCAACCTGCGGGACCTGATCCAGGATACCCTGACCATCCTCGCCCCGGCCGCCCACGCCAAGCAGCTGGAGCTGCTCAGCCTGATCTACCGCGACACGCCGTCGTCGCTGATCGGCGACCCGCTACGGCTCAAGCAGATCCTCACCAACCTGGTCAGCAACGCCATCAAGTTCACCCGCGAAGGCACCATCGTCGTGCGCGCCATGCTCGACGACGAACATGAAGACAGCGCGCAGTTGCGCATCAGCGTGCAGGACACCGGTATCGGCCTGTCGCCGCAGGATGTACGCACGCTATTCCAGGCGTTCAGCCAGGCCGACAACTCGCTGGCGCGCCAGCCCGGCGGCACCGGCCTGGGCCTGGTGATTTCCAAGCGCCTGATCGAGCAGATGGGCGGCGAAATCGGCGTTGACAGTACCCCGGGCGAGGGTTCGCAGTTCTGGATCAGCCTCAACCTGCCCAAGGCCCACGACGACCTCCAGGAGCAGCCACTGCAACCGCTGCTGGGCCGCCGCGCGGCCATTGTCGATGGCCACGAACTGGCTCGCCAGGCGCTGGAACATCAGCTGGAAGACTGCGGCCTCAGCGTCAGCCCGTTCACCTCCTACGACCAGTTGCTGCAGGCTGTGCAGGCCGCCAGCCAGGCCGGCCAGCCGTTCGAGTTCGCCGTGCTCGGGGCCAACCTGGGCAACCTGTCGCCCGAACAACTGGGCCATTACCACCAGCAGCTGGAACGTTACCATTGCCAGTGCGTGGTGCTGTGCCCGACTACCGAGCAGGCGCTGTACCATCCCTACCTGCCCAATGGCCATGGCCAGCTGCTGTCCAAGCCGACCTGTACCCGCAAGCTGCGGCGCCTGTTGCTGGAGCTGGTGCAACCGCGCCGCACGCACGGCGAGGCAACCAGCGTCAACGGCCAGCGCCAGCCGAAGATCCTGTGTGTCGACGACAATCCGGCCAACCTGCTTCTGGTGCAGACCCTGCTCGAAGACCTGGGGGCCGAGGTGCTGGCCGTCGACAACGGCTATGCCGCGCTGCAGGCGGTGCAGAGCGAGCCCTTCGACCTGGTGCTGATGGACGTGCAGATGCCCGGCATGGACGGCCGCGCCTGCACCGAACAGATCCGCCTGTGGGAAAACACCCAGAGCGGCAACCCGCTACCGATCGTCGCCCTCACCGCCCACGCCATGGCCAACGAGAAACGCGCGCTGCTGCACGGTGGGATGGACGACTACCTGACCAAACCGATCAGCGAACGACAGCTGGCCCAGGTGGTGATGAAATGGACCGGGCTGAGCCTGGGCGTGCCTCAGCAGGAGCGCCTGGTCGAACAACTGGCCGGCGGCGACGAACTGCAAGTGCTCGACCCCGAGGAAGGCTTGCGCCTGGCGGCCGGCAAGGCAGACCTGGCGGCGGACATGCTGAGCATGCTGCTGGCCTCGCTGGACACCGACCGCGAAGCCATACGTGCCGCCCGCGAGGCCGACGACCGCACCACGCTGATCGAGCAGGTGCACCGCCTGAACGGCGCCTCGCGCTATTGCGGTGTACCGCAGCTGCGTGCCGCCTGCCAACGCAGCGAGACCCTGCTCAAGCAGGAGCACCCGCAGGCGCAGCAGGCACTGGACGAGCTGGATGCAGCAATCAACCGTCTTGCCGCTCAAGCCCGATTGAGCGCCTGAGCGCCTCCGGGCTGGGTTGAGATAGGCGATGTGGGTGAGATCGAGCGCCGCCCGCGCAGCGCTCGATCTCACAGGCAACCGCTAACCCAAGACATTCACCACAAAGGAAGCCCCCATGCGCGCCCTGTTGTTCAGCAGCCAGCACTACGACCAGGAAAGCTTCACCCGGGCCGCCAGCGGCACCACCCTGGACCTGCATTTCCAGCCCGCCCGCCTGACCCTCGACACTGCTGCGCTGGCCGATGGCTACGAGGTGGTCTGCGCCTTCATCAACGACGAACTCGACGCCCCGGTGCTGCAGCGCCTGGCCACCGGCGGCACGCGCCTGATCGCCTTGCGCTCGGCCGGCTACAACCATGTCGACCTGGCCAGCGCCCAGCGCCTGGGCCTGACCGTGGTGCGGGTGCCGGCCTATTCGCCGCATGCCGTGGCGGAACACGCCGTCGCGCTGATCCTGGCGCTCAACCGGCGCCTGCACCGGGCCTACAACCGCACCCGCGAAGGTGATTTCACCTTGCACGGGCTGACCGGCTTCGACCTGCACGGCAAGACCGTCGGCGTGGTCGGTACCGGCCAGATCGGCGCTGCGTTCGCTCGCATCATGGCCGGTTTCGGCTGCCAGCTGCTGGCCTACGACCCCCACCCCAACCCGGAGCTGCTGGCCCTGGGCGCCCGCTACCTGCCGTTGCCCGAGCTGCTGCGCGAAGCCCGTATCATCAGCTTGCACTGTCCGCTGAACGAGCACACCCGGCACCTGATCAATGCGCATAGCCTGGCCCAGCTGCAACCCGGTGCCATGCTGATCAACACCGGCCGCGGCGCGCTGGTCGACACCCCGGCGCTGATCGACGCACTCAAGAGCGGCCAGCTCGGCTACCTGGGCCTGGATGTTTATGAAGAAGAGGCCCAGCTGTTCTTCGAGGACCGTTCCGACCTGCCGCTGCAGGACGACGTGCTGGCCCGCCTGCTGACCTTCCCCAACGTGATCGTCACCGCCCACCAGGCCTTCCTCACCCGTGAGGCACTGGACGCCATCGCTGTGACCACGCTGGACAACATCAACCGCTGGGCGGCAGGCAAACCACAGAATCTGGTCATGGGTTAGTGCTAGGATACGCGGCATTTCTGGAGGACCCATGGTCGAGCACGATTTCCGCTACACCCTTTTCAACCCGCAACACACCTTGATCGAGTGCCGCGCGCTGGTGCCGGGCCGTTACCAGGTCACCGGCAACGGCGGCTCGATGCATAAAGGCGATACCCTGCTGGTCACCCTCAAGGGCAGCAAGGACCTGTCGATGCGACTGACCGTGGAGAGTGTGCGCCACCTGATCAACCCTCGCGGTCAGTGGGTTGCCGTCGCCAGTGGCCCGGTATTCAACGAGCTGGAAATCCTCACCTGGCAGGTCGCCTGCGACAGCTGCGACGCCGTGCTCGACTTCGAGTTTGCAGTGGATGCCAAGCTGGGCAAGAAAGCCCGCCAACCTGCCGCCAGTGCACGTATTGCCGAGCTGGGCTGGGCCAGCCGTGGCGAGAAACACCTGTGCCCGCGTTGCCAGGAGAGCGCCGAGTGAAGAATCTGCTGACCGGCGTGCTGATTGCCTCCGGCCTGCTGGGCTGCGCCGCTGAACCTGCCAGGCTGCAGCAGGAGCGCAGCTACGTACTGGAGTGGATTGGCGAACGGCCGCTGATCGATTACAGCCACCTGACCCTGACCCTGGCCAGCGATGGCCGTGCCTATGGCAACGGCGGTTGCAACCATTGGTTTGCACCGTACACGCTGGAAGGCCAGCAGCTGAGCTTCGGCAAGGTCGGCAAGACCCGCAAGCTGTGCGCGCCGGCCGTGATGGAGCAGGAAAAACGCTACTTGCAGGCGCTGGAAACCGTGCAACGCTGGGACGTGTCGCCGATCGAGCAGATACGCTTCTGGCCGGCCGAGGGCAAGCCGCTGCGCTTCTGGCCTGAGGAAGGCTGAAAATGCCGGGGCCGCTTTGCGGCCCATCGCGACACAAGGCCGCTCCTACAGGGGATGCGATCTGAGCTGCGCCCCAATGGTGGCAGATGTCCGACATCTGGGGCGCAGCTCAATCTCCTGTAGGAGCGGCCTTGTGTCGCGATGGGCTGCAACGTAGCCGCAAAATGCATCAGGCGCCCTTCAGGGCCTTGATCCTGGCCTGCAGCCCTTCAAGGGTCTGCTCGCCCAGCAACTGCTCACGCACCTTGCCCTTGTCATCGATGATGTAGGTCACCGGCAGTGCCTCGCTGCGCGGCAGGTCATAGCGCTCGGCCGGGTCCTGGGCCAACACGGTGAAATCGATGCCCAGGGTTTCGCTCGCCTGCTTCAGGTCCTGCCCCTGCAAGCCATCGAAATTCACCCCCACCACCCTGATGCCGTCGCCTGCCCATTGCTTGGCTGCCGCGTTCAGTTGAGGGATTTCGGTACGGCACGGCCCGCACCACTCGGCCCAGTAGTTGAGCACCAGCCAGTGCCCGTCGAGCTGTTCGGCCTTAACCGTATTACCGTGTTGGTCCACGCCATAATCGGCACCGCAACCACCGAGCAACAGGCTCGCGGTGATGGCCAGTACTGCTGCCAGACGCCTTGCCATGGGTCAATCCTTCTCGAGTTTTCAAGCAAATGTGTCAGTCGCTGCGGTTAGAATAGCCGTCACACCCTGCTGGATGCGACCCGACATGACCGACCTGACGCTCTATCATAACCCGCGCTGCTCGAAATCCCGCGGCGCGCTGGAACTGCTCGAAGCACGCGGCCTGGCACCGACCATCGTGCGCTACCTCGAGACCCCGCCTGACGCGGCCACCCTCGCGGCCTTGCTCGGCAAGCTGGGCATCGGCCCGCGCCAGTTGCTGCGTACCGGCGAAGACGAATACAAGGAGCTGAACCTGGCCGACCCGGGGCTGACCGATGCGCAACTGATCGAGGCCATGGTCCGCCATCCCAAGCTGATCGAGCGGCCGATCCTGGTCGCCGGTGACAAGGCCGTGGTCGGCCGCCCGCCGGAAAAAGTGCTGGAGATCCTGCCGTGACCACGCCCTATATCCTGGTGCTGTATTACAGCCGCCACGGCTCGACCAGCGAGATGGCCAGGCACATCGCCCGCGGCATCGAGCTGGCCGGCCTGGAGGCTCGCCTGCGCACGGTGCCGGCGATTTCCACCGAATGCGAAGCGGTCGCCCCGGACATTCCGCCCAGTGGCGCGCTGTACGCCACCCTGGACGACCTGCGCCACTGCGCCGGGCTGGTACTGGGTAGCCCGACCCGCTTCGGCAACATGGCGGCGCCGCTCAAGTATTTCCTGGATGGTACCAGCAGCCTGTGGCTGGGCGGTGAGCTGGTCGGCAAGCCGGCGGGCGTGTTCACCTCCACCGCCAGCCTGCATGGTGGCCAGGAAACCACCCTGCTGTCGATGATGCTGCCGCTGATGCACCACGGCATGCTGGTCATGGGCCTGCCATACAGCGAATCGGCATTGCTCGAGACTCGCGGTGGCGGCACGCCGTATGGCGCCAGCCACCACGCCGGGGCCGATGGCAAGCGCGAACTGGACGCCCACGAGATCGCCCTGTGCCGCGCCCTTGGCCAACGCCTGGCGAGCACCGCCAAGGCCCTGGAGGCCGCACGTGGCTAGAAAGCCCAAGGTATTGCCAGCGCTGGACTGGCTGGCCCCGCGCCTGCGCCTGACGCGGGCATTGAGCCTGGCGTTCTTCTTCGGCCTGATCGTCCTGCTGCTGGTGAACAACCTGGGCTTCGCCAACCTGCATGGGGCACGGGTCGAGGTCATTCTGGCGATCGAACTGGTGCCGCTGCTGCTGTTGCTGCCGGGCATGCTGACAGGCAGCGCCCGGGCGCATGCCTGGACCTGCTTCGTGGTGAACATCTACTTCATCAAGGGCGTGCTGGCGGCGTTCGACCCGGCGCGGGCGGTGTTTGGCTGGCTCGAGGTTCTGGTGAGCCTGGGGTTGTTCATCGCCGCGTTGCTGTATGTGCGCTGGAAGTTCCAGCACGAGCGGCGCCTGGCGGGCGAAGGCGGCTGATTTCAGGGCTGCTTTGCAGCCCTTTCACGACACAAGGCCAACCCTACAGCGGATCGCATGTTCCTGTAGGAGCGGCCTTGTGTCGCGAAGGGCTGCAAAGCAGCACCGGGATCTCAATGATTGACAGTATGCGCCAGCATCACCGACAACTGACACAGCGGCCGGCCACTCTCGGCCTGCCACTGGTTGAACGCCTGCTGCACCAGGGCCAGGTCACGCTGGCTGGTCGGCGGCTTGTCGATCACCTTCTGCGCAATCAATGCCGCCGCCATGTCATCGGTAGGGATGAAGGTATCCTTGCCGACCATGCGCAGGAAGCGCGGCGCCGATAACCCGCCCAGCTGGTTGCCGTGCTTGGCCAGGTACTTCCACAGCCCGACGATATCGGTCACCGGCCAGTCGGCGATGAACGCGCCAAAGCTGCCGTGCGCCTTGCTGATATCAAGGACCATCTGCGCATTGCGCGGCACGCTCTTGAGCTTGCCCAGGTGGCGAATGATGCGCTCGTCCTGCATCAGCCGCTCCAGGTGTTCGGCGCCCATCAGCACCACCTTCTCCGGGTCGAAGCCGAAGAACACCTGCTCGAATGCCGGCCACTTGGCATCCACCAGGCTGTGCTTGAGCCCGGCGCGGAACACGCGCAGGGCCAGGGTCGACAGGTAGCGGTCGTCGCTTATGTCGCGCAGTTGCGCCGGCGTGCGCGGCTGCGGCAGGAAGGCCTCCAGGGCCTGGGCCGAGCCGAAGCGGTTCAGGCAGTATGCGTGCAGCCACTGGTAATCGCGCATGGGCTCAGATGTTCAGCACGTCAAGGAAACGCGGCGTGGCGTTTTCGTCGATCTTCAGGCTGGTGAAGTCGAACAGGTTGCGGTCGGCCAACTGCGACGGTGCCACGTTCTGCAGGGCGCGGAAGATGCTCTCGGTACGGCCCGGGTGCTTGCGTTCCCACTCCACCAGCATGTCCTTGACCACCTGGCGTTGCAGGTTTTCCTGCGAGCCGCACAGGTTGCACGGGATGATCGGGAATTCCTTCATGTCCGAATAGGCCTGGATGTCCTTCTCGCTGCAGTAGGCCAGCGGGCGGATCACCACGTTGCGGCCATCGTCGGCGCGCAGCTTCGGCGGCATGCCCTTGAGCGCGCCGTTGAAGAACATGTTGAGGAAGAAGGTTTCGACGATGTCGTCGCGATGGTGCCCCAGCGCCATCTTGGTCGCGCCGATTTCGTCGGCGAAGGTGTACAGGGTGCCACGGCGCAGGCGCGAGCACAGCGAGCAGGTGGTCTTGCCCTCGGGTACCAGCTCCTTGACCACCGAGTAGGTGTCCTTCTCGACGATGTGGTACTCGACGCCCAGCGCCTTGAGGTAGGCCGGCAGCACATGCTCGGGGAAGCCCGGCTGCTTCTGGTCCATGTTCACCGCGACGATCTCGAACTTGATCGGTGCCACCTTCTGCAGGTGCAACAGAACGTCGAGCATGGTGTAGCTGTCCTTGCCGCCGGACAGGCAGACCATGACCTTGTCGCCATCCTCGATCATGTTGTAGTCGGTGATGGCTTCGCCGGCGAGACGACGCAGGCGTTTTTGCAGTTTGTTCTGGTTGACCGAGAGGGTGCCCATAGCGCTTGGATCCGCGAGGTGTGACAAAAGCCGGCTATTTTACGCACAAACGCGACGGGGCTGTAGGCATTCCCGATAAAGACTTCAAGGTAATCAGCAGTCTCCCCTACAGCGCGATTTGCTCTAAAAAGCACGATTTATGTGGGTAACGGCTTCCTATACTGCGAAATAGGGCCACATTACCGCTTGCTTCGGTGTTCGGGCCTGGGGCCGCAGCGCTCCATCTGGGGGGCGTCTGGCAACATTGAGAGGAGTGATCGGCATGATTCATCACGTTGTGGGGCTGTTTACCCATCCCGACCAGGAATGGCGGGAGATTCGTGGCGAAGAAGAAACCATCAGCCACATGTACCTGACGCACACCCTGATCCTGGCTGCGATCCCCGCCGTTTCGGCATTCATCGGTACCACCCAGGTCGGCTGGGTGATCGGTGATCGACCAGCGGTGATGCTGACCATGGAAAGCGCCATCTGGATGAGCATCATGTCGTACCTGGCAATGCTCGCCGGGGTGGCGGTAATGGGTGCATTCATCCACTGGATGGCCCGCACCTACGATGCCAACCCATCCATGGCACAGTGCATCGCCTTTGCCACCTACACCGCCACGCCGTTGTTCATCGGTGGCCTGGCGGCGCTGTATCCGCACCTGTGGCTGGGCATGCTGATCGGCACCGCAGCCATCTGCTACACGGTATATCTGTTGTATGTGGGTTTGCCCACGTTCATGAACATACCGTCCGACGAGGGCTTCCTGTTCTCCAGCTCGGTGCTGGCGGTAGGCCTTGTGGTGCTGGTGGCCATCATGGCGGCCACGGTCATCATCTGGGGCCTGGGCGTGGGGCCCGTATACACCAACTAGAACTTGACCAACACTGGGCATCGCCAGGGGCCGCCGCAAGGCGGCCTCTGGCTGTGCGCTGACCGGTGGCTCGGCAGGCGGCCCGGGGTTGCGGCATAATGCTCGGCCAGGAGAACCATCCCGCCATGCCCGAGCTGCTCAGACAACGCGTCGAAACCTGTTACCAGCAAGCCGAAACCTTCTTCAAACGTACCTTCCCGCGCCCGGAAGTCAGCTTCAAGCTGCGCGGGCAAAAAGCCGGGGTCGCCCACCTGCACGAAAACCTGCTGCGCTTCAACCTGCAACTGTATCGGGAGAACCAGGAAGACTTCCTGCGCCAGACCGTGGCCCATGAAGTGGCACACCTGGTGGCCCACCAGCTGTTCGGTGACCGCATCCAGGCCCATGGCGAGGAGTGGCAGCTGATCATGCGTGGCGTGTATGAATTGCCGCCCAACCGTTGCCACAACTATGAAGTGCAGCGCCGCGTGGCTACCCGCTATATCTACCGCTGCCCGTGCCCGCAAAGCGATTTCCCGTTCACCGCGCAGCGGCACAAGCTGGTGCGCCAGGGGCGACGCTACCTGTGCAAGCAGTGTCGGGGAATACTGGTCTACAGCGGCGAGACGCGCGTCGAATAGGGTGGATAGCGCCGGAGCAGAACGCACAGGAATTCCAGGCATAAGAAAGGCGACCCATCGGTCGCCTTCTTTGTACCTGGCTACGCCTTACTTCTCGACGAAGGCGCGCTCGATCAGGTAATCACCCGGCTCGCGCATGCGCGGGGAGATCTTCAGGCCGAAGCTGTCCAGCACTTCGCTGGTCTCGTCGAGCATGCTCGGGCTGCCGCAGATCATCGCGCGGTCGTCCTGCGGATTGATCGGTGGCAGGCCGATGTCGCTGAACAGCTTGCCGCTGCGCATCAGGTCGGTCAGGCGCCCCTGGTTCTCGAACGGCTCACGGGTCACGGTCGGGTAGTAGATCAGCTTGTCGCGGACCGCCTCACCGAAGAACTCGTTCTGCGGCAGGTGCTCGGTGATGAATTCGCGGTAGGCCACTTCGTTCACGTAGCGCACGCCGTGCACCAGGATCACTTTCTCGAAGCGCTCGTAGGTTTCCGGGTCCTGGATGACGCTCATGAACGGCGCCAGGCCAGTGCCGGTGCTCAGCAGGTACAGGTGCTTGCCGGGGTTCAGGTCGTCGAGGACCAGGGTGCCGGTGGGCTTCTTGCTGATGATGATCTCGTCGCCTTCCTTCAGGTGCTGCAGCTGCGAGGTCAGCGGGCCATCCGGCACCTTGATGCTGAAGAACTCCAGGTGCTCTTCCCAGTTCGGCGAAGCGATGGAATAGGCGCGCATGAGCGGACGACCGTTGTCCTGCTGCAGGCCAATCATCACGAACTGACCGTTCTCGAAGCGCAGGCCCGGGTCGCGGGTGCACTTGAAGCTGAACAGGGTGTCGTTCCAGTGGTGCACACTGAGGACACGTTCGTGGTTCATGTTGCTCATCGAATGGGGCTCCTGAAGAAAGACGCGGCGCGCGCATACGCGCAGTTGCGCGATAGTTTAGGGGCAGCGACAATATCTGTTAACTGGATTATCAAGATATGTGTTATCGGTTATATCGATATGCGATTCACACTTCGTCAACTGCAGGTCTTCGTTGCCGTGGCCCAGCACCAGAGCGTCTCGCGGGCCGCCAGTGTGCTGGCGTTGTCGCAATCGGCCGCGAGCACCTCGATCACCGAACTTGAGCGCCAGTCCAGCTGCCAGCTGTTCGACCGCGCCGGCAAGCGCCTGAGCCTCAATGCCCTGGGCCAGCAACTGTTGCCGCAGGCCGTCGCCCTGCTCGACCAGGCCAAGGAAATCGAAGACCTGCTCAATGGCAAGTCCGGTTTCGGCTCGCTGGCGGTCGGCGCCACGCTGACCATCGGCAACTACCTGGCCACCTTGCTGATCGGCAGCTTCATGCAGGTGCACCCGGAAAGCCAGGTAAAGCTGCATGTGCAGAACACCGCACATATCGTGCAACAGGTTGCGCACTACGAAATTGATCTAGGTCTGATCGAAGGCGACTGCAACCACCCCGACCTGGAGGTTCAACCTTGGGTCGAGGACGAACTGGTGGTGTTCTGCGCACCGCAACATCCGCTGGCCAAACTGGGCCGCGCCGATGTGCAGACCTTGTCCCAGGAGGCCTGGATCCTGCGCGAACAGGGCTCCGGCACGCGCCTGACCTTCGACCAGGCCATGCGCCACCAGCGCACCAGCCTCAACATCCGCCTGGAACTGGAACACACCGAAGCCATCAAGCGCGCGGTGGAGTCAGGCCTGGGTATCGGCTGCATTTCGCGCCTGGCCCTGCGTGACGCCTTCCGCCGCGGCAGCCTGGTTGCGGTGGAGACCCCAGAGCTGGACCTGAGCCGCCAGTTCTACTTCATCTGGCACAAACAGAAGTACCAGACTTCAGCCATGCGCGAATTTCTCCAACTGTGCCGCAACTTCACCGCGGGCTTTACCCGCAGTGACGAGATCGTCCTGCCGCCGATCGCTTAAAGCAGGATCACACCCCACACCAGCGCCACCATGGTCAATGCCACCAGTTGTGCGGCGCTGCCCATGTCCTTGGCGTTTTTCGACAGTGGGTGGCGCTCCAGCGAAATGCGGTCGATGGCCGCCTCGACTGCCGAGTTGAACAACTCGACGATCAAGCCCAACAGGCATACGGCAATCATGATCGCCCGCTCCGCACGGCTGACCGGCAGCCAGAAGGCAATCGGCACCAGCAGCACGTTGAGCAGCACCAGCTGGCGGAACGCGGCCTCGCCCTTGAAGGCGGCGCGCAGGCCGTCCAGCGAGTAGCCAGCGGCGTTGAAGATGCGTTTGAGGCCGGTCTGGCCCTTGAATGGCGATGTCATGTGAGTCACTTCACAACCGAAAGGCCAGCAGCCTAGAGCGGCAAGGGTCAAAAAAGCGTGAATCGATGCGCAGTCAGTTGCTGGCAACCGATTCAAGTTGTTGCAGCAGCAACGCGGCCTGGGTGCGGGTGCGCACGCCAAGCTTGCGGAAGATTGCGGTCACATGGGCCTTGATGGTTGCTTCCGAGACATTCAGCTCATAGGCGATCTGCTTGTTCAGCAAGCCTTCGCAGACCATGGTCAGCACGCGGAACTGCTGCGGCGTGAGGCTGGCCAGGCCTTCGCTGGCGGCCTTGGCCTCGGCCGAGACGTCGACCTTTTCGAACGCCTGCGGCGGCCACCAGACTTCGCCGTCGAGCACCTTGCGTACCGCATCCTGGATCACTTCCAGGGTGCTCGACTTGGGAATGAAGCCGCTGGCACCAAACTCGCGGGACTTGACCACCACGGCGGCCTCTTCCTGCGCCGAAACCATCACCACCGGGATCTGCGGGTATTGCCCACGCAGCAGCACCAGCCCGGAAAAACCGTAGGCACCCGGCATGTTCAGGTCCAGCAGCACCAGGTCCCAGTCGGCTTTTTCGCTCAGGCGGGTTTCCAGTTCGGCGATGCTGGCAACCTCCACCAGGCGCACATCCGGGCCCAGGCCGAGGGTAACGGCCTGGCGCAGGGCACCACGGAACAGCGGGTGGTCATCGGCAATCAGGATTTCATAAGTGGCCATCGATCTAGGGATCCTGTTCTGTGTCGGGCACTCGGGTAGGCTCATTATGAACCAAAGCAGGGCTTGTGCCCCTTGGACTATAGGAAGGTATGCAAACGCTGATGGGTGTCGTCCTGCTCGTCCAGCGGCAGGCGCCGCTTGCCACTCAGGTAATGCAGGCTGAACACGTCCAGGTAGGCGTCCAGCGCCTGCGAGGCCTGGCTATCGCCGGCCAGGTCGAGGCACATGGCAGCCACTTCCGCCGTGCAGAAGTGATCATCGCGCCGCGAGCGGCGCAGGCGGTAGCGGGACATCTGCTCGGCGGCCAGGCTCAACACCGGGAAGCGATCAAGATACGGGCTTTTGCGGAACATCTTGCGGGCTTCGGTCCAGGTGGCATCCAGCAGGATGAACAACGGGCGCTTGCCCGGCTCACGCACTACCTCGCTGACCACGCGCTCCTGGGCAACGAATTCGCCAGGAAAGACGATGTAGGGTTGCCAGCGCGGGTCGTCCAACAGGGCCAGCAAGCGTTCGTCGACCGAAGTGCGCAGCCAGCCGAAGGCCGAGGTGTCTTCGATCAGGTCGGCGATCAGCCATCCGGTATTGGTGGGTTTCAGCGGTTCGGTGTCATGCATCAGCAGGCACACGCCGGATTCGGCCTGCACCCGTGGCTTCCAGGCGCACAGGCAATGGCTGGCGATGACTCGGCAACCCGGGCAACGTTCGGCACGCGAGCCACGGGCGATGAAGGGCTTGTTGCTGCGCGCCAGGCGTTCGGCGCGCAGACGCGCTACCGCATGGCTCATGCCGGCAGGCCTCTGGACAGGTTGGGAATGGACACAAGGGTTGCTCGGTGAAAACAAGGCCGCCAGTCTACCAGAACAGGGGGCAATTGCTGTGCAGTTGGCAAGGCGGTCCTTATAATCGGCGTTTTACCGTGCCCTGACCTCGCACCTTCGCGATATTCACGGAACGCCGTCGACCCGCGCATGTCAAAGCGCCAGTCATCGAACCAGGAGAGATTCATGCTGCGCCGTATCGCCCCCGTCCTGAGCCTGATGCTCGCCCTGCCCCTGGCCGCCCAGGCTGCCTCCAAGCAGGATTACGACTTGAACAACATGCTGCAGAAGGTGGCCAAGGAGAGCAGTGTCGGTACCCCGCGGGCCATCAACGAGGACATCCTCGACCAGGGTTACACCGTGGAAGGCAAGGCGCTGATCAACCACCTGAGCGTGCGCCAGAGCCACGCCGAGCGCATGCAGGCCAACCCGGAACAGGTTCGTAGCCAGCTGGGTGACAGCGTGTGCCGCAACACCGGTTTCCGCAACCTGATGTCCAAAGGCGCGGTCATGGTCTACCGCTTCACGGTCTACAAGACCAACCAGCCAATCATGGACCAGGCCTTCGACAATGCCAGCTGTGTGGCTGGCAACAAGAAGAAGTAACGACAAGCTGCAATCGCTACGCCTTTTCGTCTTCACGGGCGCGCCAATGGCCTTCAGCGGCATCGGCGCGCATTTCTGCCAGCAGCGCCTGCAAATACTGCGACTGGCACTCCAGCCCCGACAGCCTGCGTCGGCACTCGGCCTCCAGGCTCAGGTGGTGTACCTGGGCCGCCTTTTCCAGCCGCTGATACAGCTGCCGGTCCACCTCGATGATCAAGCGATGCATACCGCCACCTCCTGCATCGACACGTTTCGCTTTACCAGTTAACCAAACCCGCATCGCCAGTGGCTGCGTGCCGACGGGCGGGCGCATCGAAGACCCCGGCACAATCGATCGCAAGGGTCTAGATTGAGGTCAGAGGTATTGGTGCAGAAGGAGACGTTGCATGCCTTACCAATCGAATGAACTGCTGTTCAGCCATTTCCGCGACAACAACATCGACCTGAGCAACATCGACGCACAATTGCAACTGGTGGCACCGGACAGCCCCAACCTACCGCTGTACCGCGACATGATGCTGACCATCCTGCGCATGGCCCATGACGACACCGACCGCTGGAGTGCCAAGATCACCCTGCAGGCCCTGCGGGAACTGGACCACTCGTTTCGCGCCCTGGAACGCTACAAGGGCCGGCGCAAGGTAACCGTGTTCGGCTCGGCACGCACCCCACTGGAACACCCGATGTACGCCTTGGCCCGCGAACTGGGCGCGACGTTGGCGCGCTCCGACCTGATGGTCATCACTGGCGCCGGCGGCGGCATCATGGCGGCAGCCCACGAAGGCGCTGGCAGCGATCACAGCCTTGGCTTCAATATCACCCTGCCCTTCGAGCAACACGCCAACCCCACGGTGGACGGCACCGACAAGTTGCTGCCGTTCCACTTTTTCTTCATCCGCAAACTGTTCTTCGTCAAGGAAGCCGATGCCCTGGTGCTATGCCCTGGCGGGTTCGGCACCCTGGATGAAGCGCTGGAGGTGCTGACCCTGATCCAGACCGGCAAAAGCCCACTGGTGCCAGTGGTGCTGCTGGACTCACCGGGTGGCAGCTTCTGGCGCGACTGCCTGGACTTCGTCAGCCGCCAGCTGGAAGAAAACCGCTACATCCTGCCCAGCGACCTGAAGCTGTTACGCCTGGTGCACAGCGCCGACGAAGCGGTCGAGGAAATCAACCAGTTCTACAGCAACTACCATTCCAGCCGCTGGTTGAAGAGCCAGTTCGTGATCCGCATGCACCACCCGCTCAGCGAAGCCGCGCTGTATGACATCCAGGAAGGTTTCGCCGACTTGCGCCTGAGCGGCAAATACCACCAGCAGCCTGACAGCAGTGCCGAGCATGAAGTGGGCAATTTCAGCCACCTGACCCGTTTGTCATTTGCCTTCAATGGCCGCGATCAGGGCCGCTTGCGCGAGCTGGTGGACTTTATCAACCTGCCGGAAAACTGGGCCAAGCCGCAGCCCATGCATACCACGCAGCGGGCCCGGGAGGCGTTGAAAGCCAGTTGATACCGTGTTGCTTGCCTTGGCGGCGCTCTGCCCCCCTGGCGCGACACAAGGCCGCTCCTGCAGGAACTGCGCAAGCCCTACGGCCAGCGCCATTCCTGCAGGAGCGGCCTTGTGTTGTATTTAGTAGTCGTCGAGATCACGCCCACTGAGCAGGCGGCTGATCATGTCCATCGGGAAACCCCGGTAAGCAAGAAACCGGGTTTGCTGGGCACGGCTACGCGGATCGTGGGGGCGCCGGCCAGCAAACTTGCGCTGCCAAACCTCACGCATGCGCTCGCTCCACTCTACCCCGCTGTCGCGCAGCGCCTGCTCGATGTCCGCCCGCGCCAAACCGCGCTGGCTCAGCTCCTCGCGAATTCGCGCAGGGCCATAGCCGGAGCCGGAACGATAACGGATGAAGCTTTCGAGGTAGCGGGCTTCACTGAGCAGCCCTTCTTCGGCAAGCCGATCGAGCTCGGGCTCGATCAGCTCATCCGAAGCGCCGCGCTGACGCAATTTGCGCGTCAGCTCGACGCGACCGTGCTCACGTCGCGCGAGCAAGTCCATGGCTGTCCGCCGGATAGCGACGGGGGTGTCGAGTTCGGCGGACATGTTCGGCTATCCGTGCAATCAATAACCGGCGTCAGCGTCGGCCATGTCATCAGCATCAGCTTCGGCCGCAGCAGCCTTCCCGGCAGCCGCAACAGCACCAGCGGTCAGCAGCTTCTCGCGGATCTGCTTCTCGATCTCGGCGCCGATGGCCGGGTTCTCAGCCAGGTACTTGGCAGCGTTTGCCTTGCCTTGACCGATTTTGTTGCCCTGGTAGGCATACCAGGCACCGGACTTCTCGACCAGCCCCTGGGCCACACCCAGGTCGATGATCTCGCCATTCCGGTAGATGCCCTTGCCGTAGAGGATCTGGAACTCGGCCTGACGGAACGGTGGCGACACCTTGTTCTTGACGATCTTGACGCGGGTTTCGCTGCCGACCACCTCGTCGCCTTCCTTGACTGCACCGGTACGACGGATGTCCAGACGCACCGAGGCGTAGAACTTCAGGGCGTTACCACCAGTGGTGGTTTCCGGGCTGCCGAACATCACGCCGATCTTCATACGGATCTGGTTGATGAAGATGACCAGGCAGTTGGCGTTCTTGATGTTACCGGTGATCTTGCGCAGCGCCTGGGACATCAGGCGAGCCTGCAGGCCCACGTGCATGTCACCCATCTCGCCTTCGATCTCGGCCTTGGGTACCAGGGCGGCCACGGAGTCGACGATGATCACGTCAACGGCATTGGAGCGCACCAGCATGTCGGTGATTTCCAGCGCCTGTTCGCCGGTGTCCGGCTGGGAAACCAGCAGGTCATCGACATTGACACCCAGCTTGCCGGCATATTCCGGGTCGAGCGCGTGTTCGGCGTCGACGAAGGCACAGGTGGCGCCGTTCTTCTGGGCTTCGGCGATGACCGACAGGGTCAGCGTGGTCTTACCCGACGACTCCGGGCCGTAGATTTCGACGATACGGCCTTTCGGCAGGCCGCCGATGCCGAGGGCGATGTCCAGGCCCAGGGAGCCGGTGGAGATGGCAGGGATCGCCTGGCGCTCATGGTCGCCCATGCGCATGACCGCACCCTTGCCGAATTGGCGTTCGATTTGACCCAGGGCCGCAGCCAAGGCGCGCTTCTTATTGTCGTCCATTGAAATCCTCACGTGTTCGACTTGGCCCTGACGGCCGGAATACCTGTATAAGTAGCCAGTATTATTCCACAGGCAAGCGCGCGAGCAAACCCCTGTTGTCGATTTACTCGGCACCAAGCTGTAACAAGCCGTCTAACGCGGCGATCACCGTCTGTCGGCGCACGGCTTCGCGGTCGCCCTCGAAGTGCCGGCGTTCGCTGGTGACATGGCTGCCATCGGCCCAGGCCAGCCACACGGTGCCCACCGGTTTGGCCGGCGACCCGCCGTCGGGCCCGGCCACGCCACTGACTGCCACGGCGAAGCGCGCACCACTGGCGGCCTGGGCACCACGGGCCATGGCCTCGACCACCTCCTGGCTGACTGCGCCAACCTCGGCGAACAACGCCGCCGGCACGTTCAACTGGCGGGTTTTCTGCGCATTGGAGTAGGTCACGTAGCCGGCCTCGAACCACGCAGAGCTGCCGGGTACCCGGGTGATGGCTTCGGCGATACCGCCGCCGGTGCACGATTCAGCAGTGGTGACCTGGGCGTTGAAGCGGCGCAGATGTTCGCCGAGACGGCTGGCGAGGACGGTGATCGGGTCCATGTCGGGTTCCTTGAAGGGCATGCACACAACGTAACATTTTTGCGCCTGTCGCGTGCATGGCTCGCAGGCGCCAGATGCGTCCGGGCCTGCCTCAAGGCCCGCCACGCACCTCCCGCACGTAAGCCTGGCAAGCCCGTAACGCAATCAACCCCCGGTCGCCTTCATCGGTGATGGCGACAATTCGTCGAGCATGCGCCGGCTCAAGTCCGGCACGTACGGTTGCATGATCCAGGCGGGTGGCGCTGGTGGTGGTGGCGGGCACTGCGCCAGGGAGGGTGTCGCGTTCGACCAGGACCGACAGGCGCAGATCGGCAGTAGCAAGACGATCACGCAGGCGAGCCTGAGACTGCTGGACATCGGCAAGTTCCTTGAAATGACGGGTTTCACTTTCTTCCAGGCGTCGTTCGAGCCGCTGACGCCGTTCACGTTCGGCCAGCAGCCGGGCAGCCTCGGCTTGCGCCTGGGCTTGCGCCAGTTGCGCCAGCTGCCGGCCATAGCGCCAGCCCTGAACCTGCCAGGCCAGGGCCATGGACAGCATCAGCAGGCAGCCAGCGAGCGCCAGCTGCCACCGGCTCAACACAACACCTCGCGCGCCCGCGCCCAGAGCTTGAGCCGGTCCTCCAGGCCATTGAGCCCACCATTGATATGACGCGTGATGCGGTTGAACTCGCCGCGGTCAGCCAGGGCATTGAGCCCACGCGAATGCCAGAACCACGCCGCCGACTCACAGGCCCAGCGTGGCTGTTCGAGCAGTTGCGGCTGCGCCAGCAAACGCTCGTCGCCGAACAACGCGCGGCTGCAGGCCTGGTAATTGTTGCGCCCGGTTACCTGGATCAGGCCGCGCCCGCAGTACCGCTGGCCATCGCCATCGGCCTGTGGCGTATTGCCCAGGCGCAAGGCCAGGCTGCCAGTGTCGTAGCGCGCCAGGTATTGGTCGTTGCCGAGTTCCTTCACATACCGGAACTGCCCGGACTCATGGCCAACCTGGGCGATGAACGCCGCCACGCGCTTGGGGTTGTCGATTTCCCAGCGCGGCAGGCTGAGGTTCAGTGCCGAAAGAAAAACGCCCGCTACCGGGCGGGCGTTCGGCAAGATCTGTAGCAATTGTGTTTCAGTGAGCATAGATGACTTTTCTCCCTGTATCGCTGCTCAAGCCTTGATCGCGGCCTGGCGACGCGGTGCCGCGCCCTTGGCCTGTACCTTGCCCGCCTTGCCAGCGTTGCCCTGCACGGTGGTGCGCCAGCCCGAGCTGGTGAACACCTGCTCCACCGAGTCGATCTGGTATTGCCCGTCGAGGCCATCGACAAAACCGTGCAGGTCGATGCTGCGTTCGGCGAACAGGTCGGTACGCCCCGGCATGTCCAGGCGCACCTGGGCGGTAGCGCGGTTGAAGCTGGCCAGGCGGGCCCTGGCCGCCTGCTCGGCGGCAGCGCGGTTGGGGTAGAGGTGGCGGTCGGTATGCACCGGCCGCTGCCCCTCGGCGGCGCCATCGTTGCCCAGCTCGATGGTCCTGGCCACGCCACTGGCTGCATCGAAATGACGGGTGCGCACGGCCTTGCGCGCGGCCTTGTCGTCAAGGCGAAAGTGCCACTGGCTGACCTCGCCACGGGAAATGCCGACCACGCCCAGGGGCTTGCCGCTGGCGCTCTGCCCGGCCTGGCGCGGCAATACCAGCAGTTGGCCATTGGCAAGCTTGGCAGTGCTGTCGTACTGGCGCGCCAGGCGGGTGATGAAGTTGAAGTCCGATTCGTTGACCTGGTCGACCCGAGGTACCTGTATGAACACCGGGCAGATCGCCTGCCAGCCATTGCGCGCGCCGATTTCGGCGACGATGCGCTGCAAGGGCACGGCCTCCCAGCTGCCGCTGCGGACGCTCCGGCCACTGCCGCGCAGGTCGCTGGCCTTGCCGCGAATCACCAAGGTATCGGGCGGGCCGGACACCTCGACTTCATCGACGGTGTAGCGCCCCAGCCGGGTCAGCGGCTGGCCGGCGTAACCCAGATGCAGCTCGATCAGTGCACCGCGAGGCGGTACGGCCACGGTCCCGTCCCGGGCATCGATGCGCAGCTCGAAGTCATCCGCTTCCATGCCTGGTTTGTCGGTGGTCCGCAGCAGCAACAGGCGATCGTTGATCAGTGCAGTAATGTCCTTGCCATCGGCCTGGATGCGAAATTGTGGCTGCATGGCGTCAGCTCCACAGCAGCACGACGTCAGCCGCTGCCAGCGCCAGTGCCGGCAAGCGGAAGGTCACGCCGCTGCGAAATGGCTGCGGCTCATCGGCCAAGCCCTGGTTGGCTTGCAACACCGCTTCGACGCTGCCATCGAGATGCCCGTAATACTGCTGGCAGAGGGTGTCGAGCAGGTCGCCCTCAGACGTTTTGCAGGTCTTGTCCATAACTGACGAACTCCAGTGAGAAACCTTGTTTGCGTGGAATGCCGCCAGCCAGCAAGGTGCCCTGCTCTTCCTCGATGCGGGTCAGGCACCAGGTGCCGAGCACTTCGCCATAGCCGGTGGTCAACGACAGCGGCAGCAGTTGGCGGCCGATGCCACGCAGGGCCTGCAGCTGGCCCAGCCCGCCCTTGAAGCCCGGGTAGATCGCGCCACGGATGGTGATGCTCTCTTCACCCTGGCTCACCGCCTGCTGGGCATTCTCGCGGCCCAGGCGCTCTTGCCCGGCCCAGCGAAAGCGCGTTTGCCGGCGCAGTTGGTCGAAGGCGGCGGTGTCGAGGTTGAAGTAATACGGCGCGCTGTTGGCCTGCAGCGGCTGCAGTACCAGCAGGTGCGGGAACGGCTTGATCGCTTGCGCCGTCGGTGTCGCGTCCGGGGCGAAGCCGAAGGTCGACAACACACCGTTGGCGACCGCGCGCACATCCCCGATCACCCGCCGCACAGCCGCGCCGGCCTTGCCCAGGTGCTCGGTGAAGGCCTCGACGCGGGCGCGCACCTTGCGCACCACATCGAGGGCCTGGTCGTACTTGGCAATCACCTTGTCGACGCGCTGCCTGGCCGAGTCGATGGCGCGCAGGGTGCGCTGCAGGCGTTTGCCGATTTGCGGGCCGATCCATGGCAGGGCTTCGAGCTCGGCGGCCGCCTCCCTGGCATGGCCGACCGCCTGGTTCATCGGGTCGAGCATGGCGTCGGCACGCCGACGCCCCGCCTCGCCCGCCTTGACCAGTGCATGCAAGCCGCCTTGCAACTGTTCCAGGTAGGTCATGGGTGCTCCTCATGGCTGTGGTTGATCGACCATCTGCACCGCACGCGCCTGACGCATCAGGTCGTCGAGCACGCGGCGAGCGATGGTTTCCAGTTGTTGCAGGGTGGTCGGGTCATCGAAGCTGTTGTGCAAGGTCACCGGCATATTGGCGGTGAAGGTGAATTGCTGGTTGATGGCGGGTGGAGCCATAGCCGGGGACGGCGGTATCGAAACCGCTGCAGACGGCGTGGGCGGGCCGACGCTTTTCGGCAATCGGGTCGCCTGCTCGGAAAAACCGGCAACTTCCTGGTTCGCCCGCGGCATAGCCGAGCTGGCGATGGATTGCCCGGCCTTGCCCGACGCGTCGCCAATGAGCTTGGCGCCCATGCCGCCCAGGTAACTGCCACCCAGGCTGCCCAGCAGGCCACCGACCGCGGCGCCGATCACGGTTCCGATACCCGGTACCACCGAGCCGATCATCGCACCGGCGGCCGCACCACCGAGCCCACCGGCCGATGAACCGGCCAGGCTGCCAACCAACTGCGCTGTCGCAGTGGCAGGCAACGGTGCAGGTGTGCTGACGCCTTTCTGCAAGCGGCTTGGTTGTTCCGGGGAAGCGGCAATATCCTGGCTCGCCGCTGGCGCATCGGAGCCGACGACGGCTGCCACGGCCTTGCCCAACGCGCCCCCGACCCATTCACCGCCGATGCCGCCCAGATAACCGCCACCCAGGCTGCCCAGCAGGCCACCGACCGCGCCACCGATCACGGTTCCGACACCCGGTACCACCGAGCCAAGCATGGCACCTGCTGCCGCGCCACCGAGCCACCCGGCCGAGGTGCCGGCCAGGTTGCCACCCAAGCCGCCGAAAACCTCGCCATAGCCTTGCAGCTTTTCCGCGGCAGTGGCGTCACTCTGGTAGATCTCGGCCACCTGCAGCGAGGTATCCAGCACGGCCGTCAGTGGCACGCGCTTGAACAGTGCTCCTGCCAATGGCAGCTGTTTGCCTGTGCCGAGCGAAGGTAGGGAAGAGACGCCCTGGGCAATGGCTTGCGCCTCCGCCAGCAAAGGCGCCTCGCTGCTTTGCGGCGCTGGCTTTTCCTCCTGGGTGATCCAGTTGAACAGCGCACCGCCGGCCTCCCCTCCCGCAGCCTCGCCCACCTGGCCGCCGAATTTGGCCCATTGCTCCTGCGCGGCCTCCTCCTGCGTTTTCTCGGCTGCCTTGCCAGCCGCCTGCTTACGGGCCGGGTCTTTTTGCGCCTTGAATTCAGCTTTGCGCTTGCTCTGACGCCTGCGCTGGCGACTCCCCCTGCTCATGCCGCTGCTCGAGGCTTTGCCCAGCGCTTTGCCTTTACCTTTGAACAGCAGCGGTGCCATGGCACCCAGCATGCGCCCGCCGATTTCACCGACGGCAGCGCCGACGCCACGTGCCCTTTCTTCGCCATCCTCGGCGGTGATGACCGCCTTGGCGACCTTGCCGAAGGTTTCGACACGGTTGTCCTGCCACTCCTTGGCCACACGCTGGCGTATCGCGCGCTGTCTTTCCGGGGGCAGTTTGCGCACGACGCCAGCGATAGCAGCCCCGCTACCGCCAGCGACCATCGCAAGGCCCCGGACAAGGTTGCCCGTGTCGTCGCCGGCATCCGCGCCGGGAGCCTGCCTGGCGGCCGGCGCAGGCACTGGCGCCTTGCCTGGTGCGGCTGCGCCTTGCCCCTGCACCACCGAGTGCCATTGTTGAAAGACATTGACCGTCATCTGCCCCGGCAGCGGCTTGAGCTGCGCCAGCCCGGCAATCACCCGGTCCAGCATCAGGTAATGCCGGCGCAAACGCTCAACGGCATCGGCTTCATCCAGCAGCCCGGCGATCGCCTGTTGCTCTTGCTGTGCCTGGTCCAGCGCCAGCTGGCGCTCGACCTGGCGTAGCTTGCCGAGCTCCAACCCCAGCCGGATCACTTCGCCGACGAGCCGGCCAAGCCGGGTGCCGTCAGCCTGCCTGCGCAGGCGTTCGACATCCCGGCGCAGCAGCTCGATGGCCTGGCCCAAGGGGTTGATGGCGGTGACGCCGAGCCCGAGCGAGAACAGCTGTGTGTTCGCCATAGGTTCCTCCTTGTCACGGGGCGAGCCACCAGACCATGTCGCTGTACGACATGGTCATGATTTCGCTCGCGGAAAAATTCAGCTCCTTGGCCAGCCGCAGGGCGGCGGCCTTTTGCCGGGCCGGGTCAAAGCTCGTCGTCCTGCACCAGGCGAAAATAACCGCTCTGCAAGCGGCTATAGTCCTTCAGGGTGAGGCCCTCGAGGTCCTTGATGCCGACTTCGGCCAGCGACGCGAACAGGTTCAGTTCGCGCTGCTCGTCATCGTCCACGCCGCCAGCCTGGGCATTGCGGATATCACGCACGGTCGGCGCCCGCAGCGACAGGCTGTCGACCTGGACGCCATTGGCTTCGCTGGGGCGTGACAGGCGCACGGTGACGCGGTCGGCGCTCAGGGTCAGCCATTGGGGCTGCTTGTTCGCGTGAGCCATGGTCACCTCCTTACAAGCCAAGCGCGGCGCGCTGGGCGGCCAGTTGGTCGACACCATCGATCACACGCTTCATGCCCAGCGCGTCGATCTCGTAGACCAGGCGGCCATCGACTTCGAGTTTGTAGTAGGTCAGGCCGACGCTGTGCTTGATCTCGGCCTTGTCACCGGACTTCCAGTCGCCCATGTCGATTTCCTTGAGCGTGCCACGCAGGGTGACCACTACCGGGTTGATCTTGCCCTTGAGGCCCTTGAAGGCACCGCGGAACGTGCCGTTGAAGCCGTTGCCGTCGGCCAGGCCGAAGAATTTCAGCGCTTCGCGGCGCACGCCGGTGGTGGTGAAGGCCGCCTCCTGCTTCTCCATGCCCAGGTCCATCTCGACCGGCATGTCCATGCCGCCAGGGCGGTGCTCTTCCATCTTCAGGGTGAGTTTGGGCAGGGTCAGGCTGGGTACATCGCCCTGGAAGCTGACGCCATCGACGAACAGGTTCAGGTTGGCCAGGGTTTCGGGAATCATTGCCATGTGGATGCGCTCCTTAAGCGGCGGAATCGAGGACTTCGGTCAGCCACTGGTTGGTGACTTCGACGCGGAAATTGGGGTTTTCGGCAGGTGGCACATCGGTGAAGCGGATGTTCCAGTACACCTTGCCCTGCTCGAGCTGGCTGGCGGTGTTCAGCTCCGGGTCGGCGAAGACCTCGAAGTTGATGATTGCGCCCTGGTTCTTCAGGTCGCGCATGAAGGCCTGCAGGCCTTCGGTGACGTCCTTGACGTAGGTGGCGGTGATGGCGCGGTCGACGGCCCACTTGTGGCCGTAGAGGATCGCGTCCATGACGATGTCCATGGTCCGTACGCGGGTGACGAACGCCCATTTCGGGTCGCTCGACAGGGTACGGTTGCCCCACAGGCGGAAGCCGTCGTCGCGGATGATGGTGGCGATGTTGGCGTTGTTCAGCAGGTTGGCGCGGCAGCTGTCATCGCCATCGAGGAACTCCACCGGGCGGGTGGTACCGGTGATGCCGACGAACTCCTTGTTCGAGGGCGAGGCCCAGAACCCGTATTCGCGGTCGGTCCAGGCGAACAGGCCGGCGACCCAGGCCGAACCGGGTGCATCGACGGTGGCTTGCTCGCCGTTATCCCAGTACTGCACGCCCGGGTCGACCAGGAAGGCGCGTTTGGCGCCGAAGTTCTTCGCGTAGTCGATGGCCGCCTGGTCGGTGCTGTTGGGGCCGTCGATGATGGCGATGCCACGCAGCTTGTCGGCCAGCGCCACCAGTGCCGTGCCCACCGCCTGGGTGGCGCTGTGGCGCGGCGCTGCCAGCAGGCGTGGCTGGGCGTTGAAACGGCTCTTGCCGTCCAGCAGCGCCTGCAGGCCGGTGCGTTTGCCGTCGGCCTGCACCGCGCCGATGATCGCGGCGGTCTGCTCCGCTGCATCGTCCAGCTTGGCCACGCCGCAGGCGACGATGACCGCCTTGGCGCGGGTGTAGATGGCGCGGCAGGCCTTGGTGATGGCAGCGTTTTCGCCGAAGGCGGCGGCGGCTTCACGCTCGCTGGTGATCAGCACCAGGTCGTTGGCCTTGGCCGTGGCGCCGGCGCCCTCGGTGAAGGTGTCGACCAGGCCGATGATCGAGGAAGAAGGCAGCGCGATGCTGCGGGCGCCGGTGTCGACGTTTGTTACGGTGACGCCGTGGAAGAATCCACTCATGTAGTTTTACTCCGGATTGGGGTACGAAAAGGCCCTGCGGGTGCAGGGCCTGAAGGGTGTTGCCAGAAAAGAAAACGCCCCGGCGGTGCGGGGCGTTATTGGGTAAACTGGACGAGCCAGTCGGGTGCCGACGGGCGACTCTGCGTAAAGGTGGGAAACGCATCAGCCTGGGGCCAATTGCGCAGGCTTTGCCGGTATTCCAGAAGCTCGGAAAATTGCTTTTCGCTCAGCGTTGTAACAACACCGATATCACGCTCGTCGCGGTGACGAGTCACAAGCCCGTCAGAAGCCAGCAGTCGCTCGTCGCGCCAACGGCGCTCGATCACCGCAAGCTCCTCAGAAGTCGGCAATGGTGGCTCAACTAGAAAAGGAATACCGTCCTCCCCCCAGGCGATAACCTTTCCTGATCGCTCCCCTTCTAGCAACTCGGTGCGCAATTCTGCCGATACCTCTACAGCATCGCTGGGAATATTCGAACTCTCATCTACCTCGTAAAAGCCACGCGTGGATTTCGACGCAAAGATCTGGATTTCCATATATCAATACCCGACAAATATAGAGGTGTAGCCCACCAAACCAGTTGGAACGATGATATTTCCTGCACTTACGGTGCGAGGGATAATATCAATACCCGTTTCGCTTGCGTTCTGACCTGTTACCCAATGGCCAGCGCTTGCCGTGTTCAATGAGTAACCGACCAGCGCTGTAGGGAAGGCTTTTGCCAATGTAATACGAGCTGAACTCTGGTTAGCTGCAATCTGCCCGTTACACCATTGAATAATAAACCCGCTTGGCAGCATCTGATATCCGTTACTTCCCCTAAGAAAGCCAAACAATGTCGTATCATGGGCTAAGGATGCGTTACCTAGTGCGAACCATTGCGTACCTACCGCGATAAATTCAGCGCTACTGTTTTGACCAATAAAGAACGAAGTTTCAGCCGTCTCCGAAATGCTTTTATAAATGACTTCAGTGCCTTGGCGATTGATTGTTGACCCTATGCTGCTCCTGATTTTCAGCATTGTACCAACCGGCATACTGGCTGCTAGAGGAAGCGTGATACTCGAAGCGGTACCACTAAGGCTAATAAACGAATTAGCCTTGCTAGATGGGATGACTTGGCCTGCGGTGAGATACGAACTCCACCCATTCAAGCCCCCCATAGCCCGTTGCACGAATTCTGTTGTAGCCAACTTCGTGGTCGCATCGAACTGATCAGGCGTGGGCGCTGCTGGGGACCCGATAAATTGCGGACTAGCCAAGGGTGCAGCGCCAATAGCTGAAAGCGCTGCAGCCGAAGTTGTCGCCGTCAGTAAACTTTTGATAACCGCCGAAACACTGTTGTTGGTGTAGGGTGTTGTCCACTCGTTCCAAGTGCCCTGATAACGGCTCCGTGTTTTGGTGGAACCATAAGTGGTTCCGGTGGCGTACGGAAATGCCACTTGGGTAATGCTGCCACCGTTGTAGCTCAAGACCAGGCAGTACCAATAGGGAACTTCCGTACCAGGGCTATGGGGGTTGGTAGCCGCCAGGATCTTGGAGTACCAACCAGGTGTGACCAGCGAGTCCCAGTCTGCGACCGCGTCGGTGCCAGTGAACAGTGGTCCTGCAGCCGACAGCGCAGCCATTACAAAGGCCGTATTCGCCAACTGGGTATCGGTGGTGCCAAGTGCTGCAGTCGGGGCCGTCGGTGTGCCAGTCAGGGCCGGACTAGCCAGGTTCGCCTTAAGCGCCAGTGCCGTGTCGACTTGGGCCTTGGTGTAGACGTCAGTCAGCCCATACCCCGCCACTGTAGTCGGGTTGGTCGCAGCGATGACGCGGCCGTAAGTATCCACGGTGACGCTGCGGTAGGTACCGCTAGCCACACCAGTGCGTCCAAACGCCATTTCATACGCCAGGGCAGTAACCCCCAGGGTAATCGGCGCATCGGTCACCAGCTGCCAGGCGCTTTCTGCGTTGACCGTGCCACGCTCGACCAGCACCAGCATGCCAGGGGTCACCTTGGCGCTGCTGTCCGCATCGGAACAACGGGTCCAGGCGCCGCCGGCCACCAGATACAGGCCATTATCCTTGGCTGCGGTCTGGTTCTTCACCAACACCCGCGCCCCGGCAGTCAGCGCCACGCCATCAACCGTCTGCAACCCCGTCAAGGCAATGTTCGCCGTAGTCGCCGCCAGCACCGAATGCTTGAAATCCTGCCTGGCCAGTTCCTCGGTAACCCACTCCCGAGTCGCCAGTACCACCGCCGGATCGATCTTCAGCTGCACATTGCTGGCACTGCTGACCACCAGGTTCATCCGCACCACCTGGGTCCGTCCCGAGCCCTGGCTCAACAGCGGCTTGTAGGTGGGCGCGCAGTTGGCCACGGCAACCATGTCGCCATCGGCATCGTAAAGCGCGATCTCGCGAATCCACTTGCCGCCGACGTCAGCCGGGATGACCTGTTCGGCAATGATGATCGCGCTGTTCTTGTCATCCACCTTCAGCTGGTTCAACGGCGCGCGGCGCCATTCGTTGATCAGGCTGGTCTGGGTGGCATTCGGGGTGGGGTCGCTGCCGTTGGCATCGCCGACACCCATCTGGGTGATTTTCCAGGCAATGCCCAAGGCATCAGCATTGGCCTGTTTCGCCGCGCCCACGTTGGTGAGGATGGCGTAGAACTGAGAAGTCTGGTCAACCATGTGCAATGTCCAAGGTATCGATTGTGTGTTCACGGCCGCCACGCCCCACCACGCCGCTGACTTCGATGTCACGGGGCGCCAGCGGGTAGATGTCCAGTTCGTCGCCGTCCTGGATCGCGCAGCCGAAATGAAGGGCGCCACGGCTTTCGAGGCTGATCACCAGCCCGGTCAGGTGGCGGCTGACCGGGCGGGCGTCGTCGATCAGCGCAGACAGCTCCTGGTAGGTGCCTTCGCTGATGCCGGAATCGGAAACGCCGATCTTCAGCGCAAAGGTGCCCGCCGGGGCCGGCGGTGTGGTCTGCCACCATTCCTCTACCTCGATCAGGTAGCCGAACGGCTCCACTACCCGCCGCAGTGCACCCAAGGTGCCTTTGTGGGCATGGACGAAGAACGCCGAGCGGATCACCGAGCGTTTGATTTCATCGCTCCAGCTGTCCTCCCAACGGTCCACCGACCAGGCCCAGGCCAGTTGGTACAGAAGGTGCGCCGGGCAGCTATCGGGGTTGTAGAGTTGGCGCAGGCTGACCTTGAGGTCCTCGTCGGCAGCCACTTCGATGGCCCGCTCCAGCGCAGTGCGGTTGAGCGGCAACAGGCTGTGCATGTCAGTTCCCCCGCTTCAGGGTGAAGCCGCTGCACCAGGCCGCCTGCGCCTTGCTCGGGCGGATGTCGGCCCAGCCATTCAACTCGACCCGGCTGACCCCATCGATGTGCAGTTGCGCATCGATGCCAGAGCGTGCCACTTCCACCCCCAGGCGTCGGCGCGGGTTGATCCAGGCCTGCAGGCGGCGTTGGCACTCGGCGAGAATCGCTTCGTACTCGGGGCCGCTGTCGGCCAGGTACAGCACGGCATCGATGCGGTATGGCAGTACTTCGGCGCTGCGTACGTTGACCCGGTCGGCAACCGGGCGGATATCGTCGTCGTTGAGGTAAGCCGCTACCTGCGCCAGCAGCTCGGCACTGGCTTCGCCGTTACCCTCCAGGCTCAGCACGGTGACATCCACCACGGCCGGCGACGGGCTTTCGGCGGTGGCGTCAGCCACCTGGCCCGAAGCGTTGCGGGCATGCAGGATGTAGCTGTTGCGCGGGCCGGCCGTGGTCAGGCCTTCATAAACCAGTTGCACCCGCTCACGCAGGGCATCGTCCGCCTCCAGCAGCGCCTCGACCGGCGGGACGCTGGCCAGGTCCTCGGCCTGGATCACCAGGCGCTGCAGGCCGACATTGGCCGCCAGCTGGTCAAGGTCGCTGCCCTGGGCATAGGCCAGCAGCAGTGCCTTGGCGGCATCGTTGATGCGCGCCCGGTTGAGCAGCTTGCGGTAGGCGCCGACCTCGAGCAGCTTGGTGACCGGGTCGCTTTCCAGGCTGGCGGTCCAGGCGTCGCCCAGGTAATCCCGGAAGGTGTCCAGATCGGCCTGGTAGAGCGCTTCGTAGTCCAGGTCCTCCAGCAGCTGCGGGGTGGGCAGTTTCGACAGGTCGACCTGGCTCATACGTTCACCTCCAGCAGCGCTTCGTCGCCCAGGTAGCGGCCGCTGAGCGCCAGGCTGACCTGGCCGTCGAGCACGGCGACCACCCGGACCCGCTGCAGCTGCAGGCGCGGCTCCCAGCGGCCCAGCGCGCGCGCCACTTCGGCCTGCACGGCGCTCTTCCAGCCCTCGTTGACCGGCAGGTCGACGAAACGCCGCAGCTGGCTGCCGTATTCCGGGCGCATGCGCCGGCTGCCCAGCGGTGTGCCGAGGATGTCTTCGATGGACTGGCGCAGATGATCGATGCCGGCCAGTGGCTGGCCGGTGCGGCGGTCCATGCCGATCATGGTGCACCGCCCTGTTCATGGGTATGCATGGCATTCTCCTGGTATGAAAAAGCCCGCATGGGCGGGCTTGGTTCAGTGTTTGTGGTTGGCCGTGTTGCCGGCGGTGTCGATGATCCGCCCGCCGCCGTTGATATCGCCGCTGACCTGCAGCGGGCCATCGACCGTGACGTTGCCGGAAAGGTTGATCGCGGCGGCCTGCAGGCTGATCGCACCGTCACTGACCTGCAGCGTGGCGGCGCCGACCTTGATGGTCGCGCTGCCAGCCGGTAGCTGGATGTCGTAGTGGCTGGCCTGCCAGTCGTAGCTGAGCGAACCGCCGTCGGCGAAACGCCAGACCTCGGTGTGCCCGCGGTTGTCCGCTGCGCCACCGGCATTGCCATACAGGCCGGGCAGGAAGGTGCCCTGGGCCGGCTCGCCACTGGGGCTGAGCAGCACGCCCTGCTCGCCCAGGCTGGGTGCCCGCCAGTGCCTGGCCTGGCCGGCCGCCTGGGCGTGCCAGCGCAGCCAGGCGCTGGTCCAGCCGCTGCCGTCGGACACCCGGACCCGCGCCGCGGCAAGGTCCAGGGCGACCACCCGGCAGGGAATCACCATGCACGCCAGCATGCGGTCATGCATGGCGCTGACGTAGCTCATGAGAGATCCTCCGGGGCCACATAGTGCGCTTCGTTACCCAGGCCGATATCGGGTGCGAAGCCCAATGCCAGGCTCCCGGGCGGCTGGTCCGGCCAGTTCCAGCGCGGCTCGCCGAGCAGCACCGGCTGGTCCCAGCGCACGGTCCAGGCGTTGCCCTGGAACTGCGCCTGCAGGTTGCGGCTGGCTTCGACGAAATCCAGTGCCCAATGCTGCTGGCGCAGCAGGTCCATCAGTTGCGCGGCCAGCAGGCTGCCCTGCAGCCGCGCTTCTGGGTTGGCGCTGTCGGCGGTGATATCCGCCTCGAACGTGGCAATCAACACCGAGCGGCCGTCCCGCGGGGCCGCATCCGCCGTCATGCGGACGATGCCGTGGCGCAGCGAAGGCCGTTCGGGGACATTTCCTACTGCGGTATAGGCATCTACCGATGCCAACTCCGGCATTGCCTCACGGATGGTTGCCGTCACTGCGCCATGTAAAGTGGCCAGTTCGCTCATGCGTATTCCTCCTTAACGCTCGTCACGCTGTGTGCTGTCGCGCAGGCCCAGACGCCGGGTTGCCCAGCGTTCATAAAGACGCATGGCAACATCGGCGCCGCCTACCGCTGTCATGCAACCCAATGCACTGGCCGCCCAGATCGACAGGCCGCCGGCATACAACAGCATCACCGTCGACACCCCGCAGGCCATGCAGGCCCCGGAGCGCAACAACAGCCGTCGCAGCAGCGACCAACCCGTGGCGCCGGCCTTGTCGGCCCGCCACATTTCGCCGCTCAGACCGCCCAGCAATGCCAGGACGATTACCAGCCAGAGCGGCATCTCGAGTAACGCCTGTTGCTCGTTCGTCACTGTCCTGTCTCCTGTGTAATGCCTGTTGGCGCAGGCCAACAGGTCGGTTATGGATGCTTTGCCTTGAACACCTCGGCATTCCAAAAAGCCCGGCTCGCCAGGCTTTTCAGTAATGCGTTGGCGAACCGCCGGCCACGACTGGTGACGCCGCGCGGTTCCGCTGCTGATTGATGACTCCGACCGCGGCCACCTGCCCGCCGGATAACTGATCGTGGTGCTTTACGCTGCACACCCGGGCCAGTTGCCAACCCTCTGGACAGTTGAGGCCTGTCCATCGCTGCCTGTGTAACAACCGGTTTACATCCGGCTTGAGACACAGGCTATGCATTTGTGCATATGCAGTCAATGCATTTCTGAAAATTTCTATGCGGAGGTTTTTGCTGAAATGCATGCAAGCCATGCACGTCCTGGCTTGTAGGACTTTTCCAAAGGCGAAAAAAAACCCGCCGAAGCGGGTTTTGGTAAAGCGGGGTTGTCAGCGAGCGTACATGCCCCACCAGAATACATGCCCGAGCAAGCTGATCTGCTCGTCCTGCATCTGCTGGAAGCTGTAGTCCTCGTCCGGGTGTTCGTCGCGGTTGAAACTGCGCAGGCGGATACCGGTAGGCAGGCGATAGACCTGCTTCACCCGCAACTGGCCGTTGTGATTGATGGCATAGAGGTCGCCATCGATGATGTCGCCGATCGAGCACTTGCCGGTATTCACCCCGACCGTCGCACCGTCACGCAGCACCGGCAACATGCTGTTGCCGCGCACGGTCACGCACTTGGCCTGGTCGAACTGCACGCCATTGTGGCGCAGGCTGCGCTTGCCGAAGCGCAGGCGCGCGTGCTCGCTTTCTTCAATGACGAATCTTCCTGATCCTGCTGCCAATTCGACCTCGCGAAGGAAAGGTACCGACACCTCGTCATCCTCGACGGGGGTTTCATCGTCCCACAGGCTGATGTCGCTGAGGTCGGCATGGCCGTGAGCCGGCAGCGCGGCCTCGCGAGACTCGCCAAGCGCGGCGCGGCCACGCAATTGCTCGGTGCTCACGCCGAAATACTCGGCGATCTTCGACACATGCTTGTCGGAGGGGTCGACGATCTTGCCGCCGAGAATCCGCGACAAGGTGGATTGAGGAACACCCGTGCGCCGGTACAGCTCCGTCGGGGACAGGCCGTGGCGGTCGAGCAGTTCTCTGAGTACGGAGGCTACGTTGCGTTTTTGCATAGCATGCATAATGCAGGCATGCGCGAGGAAATGCAATGCACACCGCAGCGTGATCAGACCTGCAGCGCCGCGCCTGCATCTGCGCGAAAAAGCCTGTACCATTGCCGGTTTCACCAACGCCAACCAGATCACCCGCTGTAAGGCCCTGAATGTCCGATCTTTCCGCACACACCCCGATGATGCAGCAGTACTGGAAGCTGAAGAACCAGCACCCGGACCAGCTGATGTTCTACCGTATGGGCGACTTCTACGAAATCTTCTACGAAGACGCGAAAAAGGCCGCGAAACTGCTGGACATCACCCTGACCGCGCGCGGTCAGTCGGCCGGCCAGTCGATTCCCATGTGCGGGATTCCGTTCCATTCGCTGGAGGGCTACCTGGCCAAGCTGGTCAAGCTCGGCGAATCGGTGGTGATCTGCGAGCAGATTGGCGACCCGGCCACCAGCAAGGGCCCGGTGGAGCGCCAGGTGGTGCGTATCATCACCCCCGGTACGGTCAGCGACGAGGCCCTGCTCGACGAGCGCCGCGACAACCTGATCGCCGCGCTGCTGGGCGACGAACGCCTGTTCGGCCTGGCAGTGCTGGACATCACCAGCGGCAACTTCAGCGTGCAGGAGATCAAGGGCTGGGAAAACCTGCTGGCCGAACTCGAGCGCCTCAACCCGGTCGAGCTGCTGATCCCTGACGACTGGCCGCGCGACCTGCCGGCGGAAAAGCGCCCAGGTGCCCGTCGCCGTGCACCGTGGGACTTCGACCGCGACTCGGCGCGCAAGGCCCTGTGCCAGCAGTTCGCGACCAAGGACCTCAAGGGCTTTGGCTGCGACAAGCTGACCCTGGCCATCGGCGCCGCCGGCTGTCTGTTGATCTACGCCAAGGAAACCCAGCGCACTGCCCTGCCACACCTGCGCAGCCTGCGCCACGAACGGCTGGACGACACGGTCATCCTCGACGGCGCCAGCCGCCGCAACCTGGAGCTGGACATCAACCTCGCCGGCGGGCGTGACAACACCCTGCAGTCGGTCATCGACCGCTGCCAGACCGCCATGGCCAGCCGCCTGCTGAGCCGCTGGCTGAACCGCCCGTTGCGCGACCTCAAGGTGCTGCAGGCGCGCCAGGACTCGATCCGCTGCCTGCTCGACGGCTACCGCTTCGAGAAGCTGCAGCCGCAACTCAAGGAAATTGGCGATATCGAGCGGATCCTCGCCCGTATCGGCCTGCGCAACGCCCGCCCACGCGACCTGGCACGCCTGCGCGATGCGCTGGGTGCACTGCCCGAGCTGCAAAACGCCATGGCCGAGCTGGAGGCGCCGCACCTGGCGCGCCTGGCCGCCATTACCGGTACCTACCCGGAGCTGGCCAGCCTGCTGGAGCGGGCGATCATCGACAACCCGCCGGCGGTGATCCGCGACGGCGGCGTGCTCAAGCCCGGCTATGACAACGAGCTGGACGAGTTGCTGGCGATCAGCGAGAACGCCGGCCAGTTCCTGATCGACCTGGAAGCCCGGGAAAAGGCCCGCACCGGCCTGGCCAACCTCAAGGTCGGCTACAACCGCGTGCATGGCTATTTCATCGAGCTGCCGACCAAACAGGCGGAGCAGGCGCCAGGCGACTATATCCGCCGGCAGACCCTCAAGGGTGCCGAGCGCTTCATCACCCCGGAGCTGAAGGCGTTCGAGGACAAGGCGCTGTCGGCCAAAAGCCGCGCGCTGGCCCGCGAGAAGATGCTCTACGACAGCTTGCTGGAAACCCTGATCAGCCACCTGGCGCCGCTGCAGGACAGCGCCGCCGCACTGGCTGAACTGGACGTGCTCAGCAACCTGGCCGAACGTGCGCTGAACCTCGACCTGAATTGCCCGCGCTTCGTCGACGAGCCGTGCCTGCGCATCGAGCAAGGCCGCCACCCGGTGGTGGAACAGGTACTGACCACGCCGTTCGTGGCCAACGACCTGGGCCTGGACGACAACACGCGCATGCTGATCATCACCGGCCCGAACATGGGCGGTAAGTCCACCTACATGCGCCAGACCGCCCTGATCGTGCTGCTGGCGCATATTGGCAGCTTCGTGCCGGCAGCCAGTTGCGAACTGTCGCTGGTCGACCGCATCTTCACCCGTATCGGCTCCAGCGACGACTTGGCCGGCGGGCGCTCGACCTTCATGGTCGAAATGAGCGAAACCGCCAACATCCTGCACAACGCTACCGACCGCAGCCTGGTGCTGATGGACGAAGTGGGCCGCGGCACCAGTACCTTCGACGGCCTGTCGCTGGCCTGGGCTGCCGCCGAGCGGCTGGCCCAGCTGCGCGCCTACACGCTGTTCGCCACGCACTACTTCGAGCTCACCGTGCTGCCCGAAAGCGAGCCGCTGGTGGCCAACGTGCACCTGAACGCCACCGAGCACAATGAACGCATCGTGTTCCTGCACCATGTGCTGCCCGGCCCGGCCAGCCAAAGCTACGGCCTGGCCGTGGCCCAGCTGGCAGGCGTACCGACGGCCGTCATCCAGCGGGCCCGCGAACACCTGGCACGCCTGGAAACCACCAGCCTGCCGCATGAACAACCGCCGGCCCACAAGGCCAAGGATGTGCCACAGGTACCGCACCAGAGCGACCTGTTCGCCAGCCTGCCACACCCGGCCATCGAGAAGCTGGGCAAGCTGCAACTGGACGACATGACCCCGCGTCAAGCTATCGAAACGCTATATCAACTAAAGAACCTGTTATAACGGCGCCCACTACAAGCTGGTAGAATCCGCCGCGGTTTGCTGGTGCTGCAGGTTATTAGCCTGGCCTGCAGCCACATGCCTGTAAACCGCGCGGCCCTGAGAGGAAGGGCCGCCGCCGTCGCCTGAGGAGAGAACTAGAAATGACCTTCGTCGTCACCGACAACTGCATCAAATGCAAATACACCGACTGCGTGGAAGTCTGTCCGGTGGACTGCTTCTACGAAGGCCCGAACTTCCTGGTCATTCACCCGGACGAGTGCATCGACTGCGCCCTGTGCGAACCGGAATGCCCGGCACAAGCCATTTTCTCGGAAGACGAAGTGCCAGCGGGCATGGAAAACTTCATCGAGCTGAACGCCGAACTGGCGGAAATCTGGCCGAACATCACCGAGCGTAAGGACGCTCTGCCAGACGCTGAAGAGTGGGATGGCAAGCCCGGCAAGATCGAACACCTCGAGCGCTGATGGCGCCGATACGAAAAAGGCCCCTCGGGGCCTTTTTTGCTTTTCCGCAGGCAAAAAAAAGGGGCGGTTTGACCCGCCCACATTTTTTTCCGTAGTCCCTGCTTGTCCCTGACATCATCCTGATGAAATCGCTTCTTGCGATGTCCTTGGCCTTCATCCTGAAAGCCTGTGCATGTCCCTGTGCACAGTTCGAATACTAGCGGCTTGAGCCGGGCCGGCAACTGCGAAATCTCACAGAGTGTTGCCAAGGACACAATTCCTAACGCCCAAATAAATCAGCAGTTTCAATGAGTTGGGAATTTACGTTTTTTGGGAGCGGCAATGATTTACCGGCGGCTGCGTAGAAGGCTTACAAAAGAAGTAAGCAAAGGCTTACACGCACTGTTATCAGGGTAGCGCTGTACATAATGTTACTGGTCCCCGCACCTGGCGCCCCAGCGCAAACAAACAAAAACGCCCCGAGGTCATCGGGGCGTTTCATGCTGCAGGCCTTCGCTACTATTGGAATAGCGACTCGCTGGACAGCCCGTTCTTCTCAAGGATCTCGCGCAGGCGCTTGAGCCCTTCTACCTGGATCTGCCGCACCCGTTCACGGGTCAGGCCGATTTCCAGGCCGACATCCTCGAGCGTGCTGCTTTCATGCCCGCGCAGGCCAAAGCGCCGCACGACCACCTCACGCTGCTTGTCAGTCAGCTCGCCCAGCCACTGGTCGATGCTCTGCGACAGGTCGTCATCCTGCAACAGCTCGCAGGGGTCGGTCGGGCGGTCGTCGGTCAGGGTATCGAGCAGGGTCTTGTCCGAGTCCGGGCCAAGCGACACATCCACCGAAGACACCCGCTCGTTCAGGCCCAGCATGCGCTTGACCTCGCCGACCGGCTTTTCCAGCAGCGTGGCGATTTCTTCCGGCGACGGCTCGTGGTCGAGTTTCTGCGTCAGTTCGCGGGCAGCGCGCAGGTAAACGTTCAGTTCCTTGACCACGTGGATCGGCAGGCGAATGGTGCGGGTCTGGTTCATGATCGCCCGTTCGATGGTCTGGCGAATCCACCAGGTCGCATAGGTCGAGAAACGGAAACCGCGTTCCGGGTCGAACTTCTCGACCGCACGAATCAGCCCAAGGTTGCCCTCCTCGATCAGGTCGAGCAGCGACAGGCCGCGGTTCACGTAACGACGAGCGATTTTCACAACCAGGCGCAGGTTGCTTTCGATCATGCGCTTGCGGCCGGCAGGGTCGCCCTTTTGCGACAGGCGCGCAAAGTGCACTTCCTCTTCCGGCGAAAGCAGAGGCGAGAATCCGATCTCGTTGAGATACAGCTGGGTAGCATCGAGCGCCCGGCTGTAATCGATGTACTTGTGTTGCTTGAGCGAAGAGCCCGATTTGGCCCTCGTCCGAACCGAAGATACAGCAGGTTCGTCTGACACCACATCCGTTTCCAAAACGATGCCCGTCTCCATCAGGAGGACGTCATCGTCGATGTCAAACTCCGGCACTTCTTTACTGAGAGCCATTGTTATAGTCCTTTGCTGAGTTCGAACTCAGACTCGAGCGGCACCTTTCTCCCTGGCAGCGCTGGAGCCTGTCCCCTCTACATCAGCGGAACAGGCTAGGTACAACAGTCAACGACGTGGCAGGAACTGGAGCGGATCGACGGGTTTGCCCTGGCGGCGAATCTCGAAATGCAGCTTCACCCGATCTGTGCCCGTGGACCCCATTTCAGCAATCGACTGCCCTGCCTTGACCTGCTGCCCCTCCCGAACCAACAGCCTGCGGTTATGACCGTAGGCACTGACGTAGGTGTCGCTGTGCTTGATGATGATCAGCTCGCCGTAGCCCCGCAGCCCACTCCCGGCGTAGACCACTGCACCATCAGACGCAGCAAAAACAGGCTGTCCCAAATCACCGGCGATATCAATGCCTTTATTCAAACTACCGTTTGAAGCGAATTTTCCAATCAGCACACCATTGGCTGGCCAGGTCCAACCGCCCACCGCACGCTCCGCAGCGGGCACGCTGGCGACCACCGGGGCGCTGCTGGAGGCTGCCGGCGCGGCCGGTTTGCCAGGGCTGGCAGGTGCCGTGGCGGTGCTGCCGGCAGGCCGCCGGATGACCGTGGTCTTGCTTGACGACGAGGGGCTGGATACCACCGTGGTACTGCCGGACGCACCGCTGCTGAAACGAATCGCTTGCCCCGGGCGAATGGTGTAAGGCGCCGCGATGCCGTTACGTGCGGCCAGCTCCTTGTAGTCCCAACCATAGCGGAAGGCGATGGAGAACAGCGTATCGCCCGGCTTGACGATGTACTGCCCGGAGGTAACCGCAGGGCGCTTGGCTACGGTGTTGTTGCGGTCGACCACCCGCGCGCTGTTGCTGCTGGTGCTCGAACAACCCACCAGTAGCGTACTCATGGCCAGTGCAATCACCAGAAGCGTGAAACCCGACCCGTCCTTGCGCTGCCGAATGACTGTGTGACCCACCCGCGCTCCCCTCATGGTGCCGAAAACGATATGAAGACAAGAAATGCAATAATGTTGCAATTATAACCAAGCCGGCCGCTCTTGGCAGGCAGGCCGTATGGCTGCTGCAACGCTACGGCGCAAACTGTGCGCCAGCGCTTCACCCCGCCAGATAGACAGGGTGAAGCAACAGGAATTCGCCAGCAGCGCAAAAATACCGCTGGCGCGTGCCCGCAGCGCTCAGGCCAGCGGGCCGTTGAGCAGCGGCACGAAGCGCACGGCCCCCAGCACGCGGCGGGAGAAGCCATGCTCCTCGCGCACGATCAGCATCAGTTGCTGCGTTTCGCCGGCTGGCCCCACCGGGATGACCATGCGCCCGCCCGGTGCCAGCTGGTCGAGCAGTGCCTGCGGGACTTCCGGCGCCACGGCAGTGACGATGATGCCGTTGTACGGTGCCAGCGCCGGCCAGCCCTCGCAACCGTCGCCCCAGCGGAAAACCACGTTGCGCAGGTTCAGTTCCACCAGGCGCTCCTTGGCCCGGTCCTGCAAGACCTTGATGCGCTCCACCGAGAACACCCGCTCGACCAGCTGGGCCAGGATCGCGGTCTGGTAGCCCGAGCCAGTGCCGATCTCCAGCACCTTGTCCAGTGGCCCGGCCTCGAGCAGCAGTTCGCTCATGTGGGCGACCATGAACGGCTGGGAAATGGTCTGGTTATGGCCGATCGGCAGTGCGGTGTCTTCGTAGGCCCGATGCGCCAGTGCCTCGTCGACGAACAGGTGGCGCGGGGTGCGACGAATCACGTCGAGCACCTTGCTGTTGGAGACGCCCTCTTCGCACAGGCGCTGGATCAAGCGCTCCCGGGTCCGCTGGGAAGTCATGCCGATGCCACGCCGCAGCATATCGTCCTCGCGCATCAGAGCAGGCCCTCCAGCCAACCATCGAGCTGCTCGAAGGCATCACTGAAGGTGCGATCGAGCTGCAGCGGGGTGATCGACACGTAGCCTTGCATCACGGCGTGGAAATCGGTGCCCGGGCCACCGTCCTCGGCATCCCCGGCCACAGCGATCCAGTAGCCTTCCTTGCCGCGCGGGTTGACCACCTTGGTCGGCGCCGCCGCCCGCGCCCGGTGACCGAGGCGGGTGAGCTGGATGCCACGAATGTGTTCCAGCGGCAGGTTGGGGATGTTGACGTTGAGCACGGTGCGCGGCGGCAAGGCCAGGCGCGACTGCGCCTCGACCAGGCGGCGGGCGATATGGGCGGCGGTCGGCAGGTTGTCCGGCTGGCGCGACAGCAGCGAGAATGCCAGCGAGGTCCCGCCGAGGAAGCGGCCTTCCAGGGCAGCGGCAACCGTGCCCGAATAGAGCACGTCGTCACCCAGGTTGGCACCCAGGTTGATCCCCGACACGACCATGTCCGGCGCCTGCGGCAACAGCCCGTTGAGCCCCAGGTGCACGCAGTCGGTCGGCGTGCCGTTGAGGCTGATGAAGCCATTGGCCAAGGTCTGCGGGTGCAGTGGCCGGTCCAGCGTCAGCGAACTGCTGGCGCCGCTCTTGTCTTGATCCGGGGCGATCACCGTGCACTCGGCGTAATCCGCCAGCGCAGCGTGCAGCGCGGCGATGCCGGGTGCGGTAACACCGTCGTCGTTCGAAATCAGAATACGCATGGGCTGTCCGTCTGCCCTGCCGACACCAGATCCACGACTTCGCGCACCACCACGGTGGCGAAGCATCCGGCCGGAAGGACGAATTCCAGTTGCAGGATATCAGGCTCGGGATAATGCCACGTCAGGCCGCCAATAGGGAGCCGCAGAATGCGCCGTTCGTGATCCATGCCCGCCTGGGCCAACCACTGGCACAGTGCCGGCTGGCGTGCGCCGATGGCGTTTTCCAGCTGCCCGGTGGCTGCGCCGGCTGGCGAATCGCCCGCGCCCCACAGCGGGCCGGTCGGGTGCAGGTCCAGGATCGCCAGGCGCGGGTCGGCACATTCGGCCTCCCCCGCCGGGAAGAAACTGCGGCTGTCGGTGAAAGCCAGCAGGTCGCCCACCTGCGCCCGTGCCCAGCTGCCATCGGCGACACGGGCGGCCAACAGCTGGTTGAACAGGTAGCTGCGCCCGGCCGACAGTAGCCGCGAACGTACGTTGCGCTGTTCGGGCAGGGCCTTGCGCGCGGCCCAGTCGAGGGCGTCGTAGACATTGCCGCCGGCGTGGCCAAAGCGCTGGCTGCCGAAATAATTGGGCACCCCGTGCTGCTTGAGCTGTTCCAGGCGCGCGTCCACCGCCTGGTGGTCGGCAGCAAGGGCGGTCAGGCGCAGGGTGAAGCCGTTGGCCGAATGCGCGCCACGCTGCAGCTTGCGCTGGTGGCGCACCTGCTTGAGCACACGCAGGCTGGCATCCTCGGCACGCGACAGGTCCGGGTCGGCCTTGCCCGGCAGGTGCAGGCTGAACCACTGGCGGGTCAGCGCCTGGCGGTCCTTGAGCCCGGCATAGCTGATGCTGCGCACCGGCACGCCGGCAGCGCGCGCCAGGCGGCGGGCGGCTTCTTCGGTGTTGAGGTCACGCTTTTCGACCCACAACCACAAGTGCTCGCCCTGCCCCGACAACGGAATATCCAGCACTTCGTCGACCTGGAAATCTTCGGCCACCGCCTTGAGTACAGCGCTGCCCAAGGGTTCGCCCGATGCACGCGGGCCCAGCAGTTGCAGTTCGGTCATGCTGGCAGCAGCAGGGCAACCGCATGCACGGCGATACCCTCCTCGCGGCCGGTGAAGCCCAGTTTTTCCGTGGTGGTGGCCTTGACGTTGACCTGGTCGAGTTCGACCTGCAGGTCTTCGGCGATGCGCTGGCGCATGGTCTCGATGTGTGGGGCCATCTTTGGCGCCTGGGCGACGATGGTCGCGTCGATATTGCCGACCTTCCAGCCTTTGGCCAGGACGATGCCGACCACATGGCGCAGCAGCGCGCGGCTATCGGCGCCCTTGTACTGCGGGTCGGTGTCGGGGAAGTGTTTGCCGATGTCACCCAGCGCTGCCGCGCCCAGCAAGGCATCGCTCAGGGCATGCAGCAGCACGTCGCCATCGGAGTGGGCCAGGAGGCCGTATTTGTGGGGGATACGCACCCCGCCCAGGGTAATGAAATCACCGTCGCAGAAACGGTGCACATCGAAGCCGTGGCCAATACGCATAGAAAAACGCCCTGAATGAGTCAGGGCGTGATTCTACCTGCTTTAGCCGTTATTGGGGCCGCCATGTAGGCGCGGCCCCAGCGACGGCTATACCCGCCCCAGCGCCACCGCATGATGGCGCAGGTGCTCCTCGATAAAGCTGGCAATGAAGTAGTAGCTATGGTCATAACCCGGCTGCAGGCGCAGGGTCAGTTCATGCCCGCCTTTGCGTGCCGCCTGCTCCAGCGCCTCAGGCTTGAGCTGCTTGTCGAGGAAGTCGTCCCGGTCACCCTGGTCGACCAACAGCGGTGGGCACTCGCCCGCCGGGGTTTCGGCCAGCAGCACGCTGGCGTCCCATTCGCGCCAGCGCGCGCGGTCTTCACCCAGGTAACGGCTGAAAGCCTTCTCGCCCCATGGGCAATCCATCGGGTTGCTGATCGGCGAGAACGCCGACACCGAGCGGTACCGCCCCGGGTTGCGCAAGGCGCACACCAGCGCGCCATGCCCGCCCATTGAATGGCCACTGATGCTGCGCTCGGCCGATGCCGGGAAGTGTGCCTCGATCAGTGCCGGCAGCTCCTCTACCACGTAGTCGTGCATGCGGTAGTGCTGCGCCCAGGGTTGCTGGGTGGCGTTGAGGTAGAAGCCGGCCCCCAGGCCGAAATCCCAGGCGCCGTCAGGATCGCCCGGCACCTGCTCGCCACGCGGGCTGGTATCCGGCGCGACGATGATCAACCCCAGCTCGGCGGCCAGGCGCTGGGCGCCGGCCTTCTGCATGAAGTTCTCGTCGGTGCAGGTGAGGCCACTGAGCCAATACAGCACCGGCAGCTTCTCGCCCTGCTCGGCCTGCGGTGGCAGGTACACGGCGAACACCATGTCACAGCCCAGCACCTTGGAGTGATGCCGGTAACGCTTGTGCCAGCCGCCGAAGCTCTTCTGGCAGGAGATGTTATCCAGGCTCATGGCGTACCTCAGAAGTGGATCACGCTGCGGATGCTCTTGCCTTCGTGCATCAGGTCGAAGGCCTTGTTGATGTCTTCCAGGCCCATGGTGTGGGTGATGAAGGTGTCCAGCGGGATCTCGCCCTTCTCGGACATCTCCACGTAGCTTGGCAGTTCGCTGCGGCCACGTACGCCACCGAACGCCGAACCGCGCCAGACGCGACCGGTGACCAGCTGGAACGGACGGGTGGCGATTTCCTGGCCGGCACCGGCCACACCGATGATCACCGACTCGCCCCAGCCCTTGTGGCAGCACTCCAGTGCCGCACGCATGAGCTGCACGTTGCCGATGCACTCGAAGGAGAAGTCCACGCCGCCGTCGGTGAGGTCGACAATCACTTCCTGGATCGGGCGGTCGTAGTCTTTCGGGTTGATGCAGTCGGTGGCCCCCAGCTGGCGGGCGATCTCGAACTTGGCCGGGTTGATGTCGATGGCGATGATCCGCGAGGCCTTGGCCTTCACCGCGCCGATCACGGCCGACAGGCCGATACCGCCCAGGCCGAAGATGGCCACGGTGTCACCTGGCTTGACCTTGGCGGTATTGAGCACCGCGCCGATACCGGTGGTGACGCCGCAACCGAGCAGGCAGACCTTTTCCAGTGGCGCTTCTTTCTGGATCTTGGCCACGGAAATTTCTGGCAGCACGGTGTACTCGGAGAAGGTCGAGGTACCCATGTAGTGGAACAGCTGCTGGCCTTTGTAGGAGAAGCGCGTGGTGCCATCCGGCATCAGGCCCTTGCCCTGAGTGGCGCGAATGGCCTGGCACAAGTTGGTCTTGCCCGAGAGGCAGAACTTGCACTTGCCGCATTCCGGGGTGTACAGCGGGATGACGTGGTCACCGACGGCGACCGAAGTCACGCCTTCGCCTACCGCCTCGACGATCGCGCCACCTTCGTGGCCCAGGATCGACGGGAAGATACCTTCTGGATCAGCACCGGACAGGGTGTAGGCATCGGTGTGGCAGACACCGCTGGCGACTACCCGCAGCAGCACTTCGCCGGCCTTGGGCATGGCCACGTCGACTTCGACGATTTCCAGGGGTTTCTTGGCTTCGAAGGCTACGGCAGCACGGGACTTGATCATCAAAGGTCTCCAGACAGAGGGTCGATTCAGTCTGGCAGTGTAATTCACAGCCATTTGAGGAATAATCCGGGCAAAGACAAAACATTATTGCCGTACAGGGATAATCCATGAGCAGCCGCTGGGAAGGCATCGACGAATTCGTCGCCGTGGCAGAAACCGGCCAGTTCACGGCGGCCGCCGAACGCCTGGGGGTTTCTTCGTCGCATGTCAGCCGGCAGATTGCCCGGCTGGAAGAACGCCTGCAGACCCGCTTGCTGTACCGCAGTACCCGGCGGGTGACCCTGAGCGAAGCCGGGCAGACCTTTCTGCAGCACTGCCAGCGCCTGCAGGATGGCCGCGAGGAAGCCCTGCGCGCCATGGGTGACCTGGCCAGCGAGCCCAAGGGCTTGTTGCGCATGACCTGCGCGGTGGCCTATGGCGAGCGCTTCATCGTGCCGCTGGTGACCCGGTTCATGGCGCAGTACCCGCAATTGCGGGTGGACGTGGAACTGAGCAACCACACCCTCGACCTGGTCCACGAAGGCATGGACCTGGCCATCCGCCTGGGCCGGCTGGCCGACTCACGGCTGGTGGCCACCCGCCTGGCGCCACGGCGCATGTACCTGTGCGCCTCGCCGGCCTACCTGGAACGTTATGGGCGGCCTCACAGCCTGTCGGAGCTGGCACGGCACAACTGCCTGGTGGGCAGTTCGGACCTGTGGGCGCTGCAGCAGGATGGCCGCGAAATCAGCCAGAGGGTGCAGGGCAACTGGCGCTGCAACAGCGGGCAGGCCGTGCTGGATGCGGCGTTGCAGGGCATGGGCTTGTGCCAGCTGCCGGATTACTACGTGCTGGAGCACCTGAACAGTGGTGCCCTGGTGTCATTGCTGGAAGCGCACCAGCCGCCGAACACGGCAGTATGGGCGCTGTATCCGCAGCAGCGGCACCTGTCGCCGAAGGTGCGGCGGTTGGTGGACTACCTGAAGGAAGGCTTGGCGGGGTTGCCGGAGTATCGTCTCGGCTGAAGGAATGCGCTGCCTGTACTGGCCTCTTCGCGGGCTTGCCCGCTCCCACAGGTACAGCGCCAGCCTGAAGGTATGCGCAGTACCTGTGGGAGCGGGCAAGCCCGCGAAGAGACCGTGCTGGATTAAAGCTTCAACGCCGCCCGGCCCAACGCTGGCGCAACCACTCGAGGTCTTCCGGGCGGGTCACCTTGATGTTGTCACTGCGCCCTTCCACCAGCCTTGGCGCCTGGCCGGACCATTCGATGGCCGAGGCCTCGTCGGTCACCAGCACATCCGACACCAGGCACTCGGCCAGCGCCCGGTGCAGCGCGCCCAGGCGGAACATCTGTGGCGTGTAGGCCTGCCAGATGGTACTGCGGTCAACCGTGGCACTGACCCGCCCGTTGGCATCGGCCCGCTTGAGGGTATCGCGCGCCGGCACCGCCAGCAGGCCGCCCACCGGGTCGTCCGCCAGTTCCGCCAGCAGTTTGTCGAGGTCGCTGCGCGCCAGGTTCGGCCGAGCAGCATCGTGCACCAGCACCCAGTCGCTGTCCGCAGCCCCCTCGGCATGCAGCATCAGCAAGGCATTGAGTACCGAGTCGGCACGCTCACGGCCACCCGCCGCGCGACGGATACGCGGGTCGCTGGCGCAGCGCAGGGTCGGCCAGTAGGGGTCGTGTTCGGCAATACTGACCACCACGCCGGTGAGCGTTGGGTGGCCAAGAAAACAGTCGAGGCTGTGCTCGAGGAGGGTCTGCCCGGCCAGCTCCAGGTATTGCTTGGGGCGGTCGGCAGCCATGCGGGCACCGACGCCCGCAGCAGGAATAACGGCCCAGAAGGCCGGTAACGTATCGATCATTTCTGTGGCAACTGGAAGAGGGTTTCGCCCTCTTTGACCATTCCCAATTCGTGGCGAGCCCGTTCTTCAACGGTCTCCATGCCTTTTTTCAGCTCCAGCACTTCGGCGTCGAGCACGCGGTTTCGCTCAAGCAGGCGCTCGTTCTCGGCATGCTGCTCGGCGATCTGCTGCTTCAGCTCGGTCACTTGCGCCAGGCTGCCATTACCCACCCACAGGCGGTACTGCAGGCCACCCAGCAGCAGGAGCAGGACAAGAAACAACCAATAAGGACTGCGCATCTAGGTATCCAGGTTAAAAAAGACCGTCGCAGAATGTTCAACTCGGGGTCTCGAATAGCACGAAGCCTGGCCGAGGCCAGGCTTCGTCGACAGAAACCCGTTGGAACGTAGGAATTTCAGTATGAAAGCCCCTACAACTCCGGCTGCTGTCTTTTTACCATCTCTTGCTTAGCCGCGAAACTCGGCACGACCACGGTAAACCGCCTTGGCACCCAGTTGCTCTTCGATACGCAGCAGCTGGTTGTACTTGGAAACGCGGTCGGAACGGCACAGCGAGCCGGTCTTGATCTGGCCAGCAGCAGTACCAACCGCCAGGTCGGCGATGGTCGAGTCTTCGGTTTCACCGGAACGGTGCGAAATCACCGCGGTGTAGCCAGCAGCCTTGGCCATCTGGATGGCTTCCAGGGTTTCGGTCAGCGAGCCGATCTGGTTGAACTTGATCAGGATCGAGTTACCGATGCCCTTCTCGATGCCTTCCTTGAGGATCTTGGTGTTGGTCACGAACAGGTCGTCGCCCACCAGTTGCACCTTGGCGCCGATCTTGTCGGTGAGGATCTTCCAGCCAGCCCAGTCGGACTCGTCCAGGCCGTCTTCGATCGAGATGATCGGGAAGCGCTCGGTCAGGCCTTTCAGGTACTCGGCGAAGCCTTCGGCGTCGAACGACTTGCCTTCGCCGGACAGGTTGTACTTGCCGTCTTCGTAGAATTCCGAAGCCGCGCAGTCCAGGGCCAGGGTCACGTCGGTACCGAGCTTGTAGCCGGCTTTCTCGACTGCTTCGGCGATGGCGCCCAGGGCGTCTTCGTTGGAAGCCAGGTTAGGCGCGAAACCACCTTCGTCACCCACGGCGGTGTTCAGGCCACGGGCCTTCAGCACGGCTTTGAGGTGGTGGAAGATCTCGGTACCCATGCGCAGGCCGTCGGAGAAGGTCTTGGCGCCAACCGGCTGAACCATGAACTCCTGGATGTCGACGTTGTTGTCGGCGTGCTCGCCGCCGTTGATGATGTTCATCATCGGTACCGGCATCGAGTACTGGCCTGGGGTGCCGTTCAGGTTGGCGATGTGCGCGTACAGCGGCAGGTCCAGGTCCTGGGCAGCAGCCTTGGCGGCAGCCAGGGAAACGGCCAGGATGGCGTTGGCGCCCAGCTTGGCCTTGTTCTCGGTACCGTCCAGTTCGATCATGGCGCGGTCCAGGGCCTTCTGGTCGGCAGGGTCCTTGCCCAGCAGCAGGTCACGGATCGGGCCGTTGATGTTGGCGACGGCCTTCAGCACGCCCTTGCCCAGGTAACGGCTCTTGTCGCCATCACGCAGCTCCAGCGCTTCGCGCGAGCCAGTGGAAGCACCGGACGGCGCGCAAGCGCTACCGATGATGCCGTTGTCGAGCAGTACATCGGCTTCTACGGTGGGGTTGCCACGCGAATCGAGAACTTCACGACCTTTGATGTCGACGATTTTTGCCATTGTTGTAAGCACTCCAGAATTGACGAAAACAACTTAGCTTGGGAAATCTTGCCGTTCACCGGGCGGTCTTGCAGTGGGCAGGCCCCGTGAAGGGAACCCCTGACCGAGTGGTCAGGGGTGGATCGGACGGTACTTTACCCGAGAATCGAGCTTTACGCGGTTTCTACCGTCGGAAAACTTTTCACCAGGTCATCCAGTTGCTTGAGCTGGGCCAGGAACGGCTCCAGTTTGTCCAGGCGCAGGGCGCAAGGACCATCGCACTTGGCGTTGTCCGGATCGGGGTGGGCTTCGAGGAACAGCCCGGCCAGGCCCTGGCTCATGCCGGCCTTGGCCAGGTCGGTGACCTGGGCGCGACGGCCACCGGCGGAGTCGGCACGACCGCCGGGCATCTGCAGGGCGTGGGTCACATCGAAGAACACCGGGTACTCGAACTGCTTCATGATGCCGAAGCCGAGCATGTCCACCACCAGGTTGTTGTAGCCGAAGCTCGAACCACGCTCGCAGAGGATCAGCTGGTCGTTACCGGCTTCTTCGCACTTGGTCAGGATGTGTTTCATTTCCTGGGGGGCGAGGAACTGCGCCTTCTTGATGTTGATGACCGCGCCGGTGCGGGCCATGGCCACAACCAGGTCGGTCTGCCGCGACAGGAAGGCCGGCAGCTGGATGATGTCGCACACCTTGGCCACCGGCTCGGCCTGGTAGGGCTCGTGCACGTCGGTGATGACCGGCACGTTGAAGGTGCGCTTGATCTCTTCGAAGATCTTCAAGCCTTCTTCCATGCCCGGGCCGCGGTAGGAGGTTACCGACGAACGGTTGGCCTTGTCGAAGCTGGCCTTGAACACGTAGGGGATACCGAGCTTCTCGGTAACCCGCACGTACTCTTCGCAGACCTTCATTGCCAGGTCACGGGACTCCAGGACGTTCATGCCGCCGAACAGGACGAACGGCTTGTCGTTGGCGATCTCGATGTTACCGACGCGAATGATCTTCTGGGTCATTGATCAGGCCTTGTTCTTCTGAGCCAGGGCTGCCTTGACGAAACCGCTGAACAGCGGGTGGCCGTCACGCGGGGTCGAGGTGAATTCCGGGTGGAACTGGCAGGCGACGAACCATGGGTGATCCTTGGACTCGACCACTTCCACCAGCGCACCGTCTTCGGAACGGCCGGACACCACCAGGCCGGCGTCGACCAGTTGCGGCAGCAGGTTGTTGTTCACTTCGTAGCGGTGACGGTGACGCTCGGTGATCACGTCCTTGCCGTAGCAGTCGTGCACCTTGGAACCGGCAACCAGCTGGCAGTCCTGTGCGCCCAGGCGCATGGTGCCGCCCAGGTCGGAGGCTTCGCTGCGGGTCTCGACGGCACCGGTGGCATCGGCCCACTCGGTGATCAGGCCGACCACCGGGTGGCCGCTGTTGCGGTCGAACTCGGTGGAGTTGGCGTCTTTCCAGCCCATCACGTTGCGGGCGAATTCGATCACGGCGACCTGCATGCCCAGGCAGATACCCAGGTACGGCACCTTGTTCTCACGGGCGTACTGCACCGCGGTGATCTTGCCTTCCACGCCGCGCAGGCCGAAACCGCCCGGCACCAGGATGGCATCGGCACCTTCGAGCAAGCTGGTGCCCTGGTTCTCGATGTCTTCCGAGTCGATGTAGCGCAGGTTGACCTTGGTGCGGTTGGTGATGCCGGCGTGGCTCATCGCTTCGATCAGCGACTTGTAGGCATCCAGCAGCTCCATGTACTTGCCGACCATGGCGATGGTCACTTCGTGCTCGGGGTTGAGCTTGGCATCGACCACCTTGTCCCACTCGGACAGGTCGGCGCCGTTGCACTGCAGGCCGAAGCGCTCGACGACGAAGTCGTCCAGGCCCTGTGCATGCAGTACGCCCGGGATCTTGTAGATGGTGTCGACGTCTTCCAGCGAAATCACCGCACGCTCTTCAACGTTGGTGAACAGCGCGATCTTGCGACGCGACGAGGCATCGACCGGGTGGTCGGAACGGCAGATCAGCACGTCAGGCTGCAGGCCGATGGAGCGCAGCTCCTTGACCGAGTGCTGGGTCGGCTTGGTCTTGGTCTCGCCAGCGGTGGCGATGTACGGGACCAGGGTCAGGTGCATCAGCATGGCGCGCTTGGAGCCCACTTCGACGCGCAGCTGGCGGATGGCCTCGAGGAACGGTTGCGATTCGATGTCGCCCACGGTACCGCCGATCTCCACCAGGGCCACGTCGGCATCGCCGGCGCCCTTGATGATGCGACGCTTGATTTCGTCGGTGATGTGCGGAATGACCTGGATGGTCGCGCCCAGGTAGTCACCACGACGCTCCTTGCGCAGCACGTGCTCGTAGATGCGGCCGGTGGTGAAGTTGTTGTTCTGGGTCATGGTGGTGCGGATGAACCGCTCGTAGTGGCCCAGGTCGAGGTCGGTTTCGGCGCCATCGTGGGTGACGAACACTTCACCATGCTGGAACGGGCTCATGGTGCCCGGATCGACGTTGATGTACGGATCCAGCTTGAGCATGGTGACCTTCAGGCCCCGCGCTTCCAGGATGGCCGCCAGGGAAGCCGAGGCAATGCCTTTCCCCAATGAAGAAACAACACCGCCCGTGACGAATATGTAGCGCGTCATGAAAAACCCTAGAAGTCTGCGTTAAGGCGGCCAGCGCCGCCGGAGAAAGCGAAGGAAGGCCGAAGCCCCCGATCACCTGCGTCAATCACAGTGCATCTCGAAAAACTGCCGCGTCTGTACAGACCAGGGGTATCCCCGGCATGGAGCTCGCTCGTCATTTTCAGAATCAGCCCAGCAAAAAACTGCTTGGTAATCGGCAACTCCTGTGTTTTCGCGGAACCCACAGAAGCTGTATCAAGAAGGGAGGGTAGTCTACCCGAATGTACCCTTCAGCTCAAACCTTGCGCGTTCGTCGGCAACTGCCAGTCCAGCTGGCAATCCGCCTGTACCAGCCCGGGCAGGTTGGCCAGCGCCAACAGGCGCTCGCCGTGGTACAGCAATGGCAGGCGCGGGCGCAGGAAGTGCGGCACCTGCAGCTCGTTGAGCAGGCGCTTGAGCTCGCGTCGGCCGCGGCCGGGAATGTCCAGCACTTCGCCGCCCTGGCGGTAGGCAATGCGCAAGCCCGTCGCCGGTGCTGCGCCGAGCAGCCGCACACTGCCGTTACCCGCTAGCCGCAGGGGCTCGCTGGGGTCGGGCCACGCCGCCCCTGCGCCAGGCAGTCGCAGCCAGTCGCCGCTCAACCACCAGATGCGCCCATGGCTGCGCAGCAGTTGTCCATCGCCCAGCCGCCACACCGGCTGGGCATCGGCGGCGGCATCGCGCAGGTCGGCCCAACCGGCCCAGTGTCGGCTGTCGGGCAAACGGGTACGCCGGCTCAGCCAGTACTGCAAGGCATTGCGTTGGCGGGCTGGCGACAGCGCAACCAGGGCGGCCAGGTCGAGGGAGTCGAGCCCGGGCCAGGCCAGCGGAGTGCCCTCCTGTGCAAGCACCAGGTCGCCCTGAGCCAGCTCGTCCAGCAGGCCCAGCGCTTCGCCGAGGTGCTCGGCGGCGCGGGCGAGGTTCTGGCTGGCCTGCGGCCAGCGTTGCTGCAAGTGCGGGAACACCTCGCCGCGCAGGTAGTTACGGGCGAATCGCGTATCGGCGTTGGAGGGGTCTTCGATCCAGGCCAACTGATGGGCCTGGGCGTAATCGTGCAACTGTTGCCGGGAGCGCCCGAGCAAAGGCCTGGCCAGGCTGCCCTGCCCTAGTCCGCGCTGCCCCGGCATCGCCGCCAGGCCACGCAGGCCGGCACCGCGCAACAGGCGGAACAGCAAGGTTTCCGCCTGGTCGTCGCGGTGCTGGCCGGTGAACAGGACATCGCCCGGGCCCAGCAGCTGGCGGAAGGCGGCATAGCGGGCGGCGCGGGCGGCCTGCTCGAGGCTGGCGCCAGGGCTGACCTGGACGTGAATGACCTGAAGCGGGATAGCGAGCGTGTCGCAGACCGATTGGCAGTGTGCAGGCCAGGCGTCAGCGGCAGGCTGCAGGCCGTGGTGAATGTGGATGGCGCGCAGCGCGGGCGCGGCGTGGTTGCGGGCGTGGTCGGCCAGCAGGTGCAGGAGGACGGTGGAGTCGAGGCCGCCGGAGAAGGCGACGTACCAGGTGCGGGCGTTGAGCCAGGGGGTGAGGTTGATCATTGGGGCCTCACATGGCTTGGGAAAACCGAGAACCCTGTGGGAGCGGGTTTACCCGCGAACACCGGCGCAGCCGGTGCCAAGCACCGCGTCGCCTTCTTCGCGGGTGAACCCGCTCCCACAAGGGCCGCAGAGCGGCCCCGGGGATCTATCAGACGCCGTAGCTCATCAGGCGCTCGTAACGACGGGCCAGCAGCGCGTCGTGGTCGAGCTTGCCGAGCATGTCCAGCTGCTGCACCAGGTCGGCACGGATGCTTTCCGACATCTTGGCCGGGTCACGGTGGGCGCCGCCCAGCGGCTCCTGGATGACCTTGTCGACGATGTTCAGGCTCTTCAGGCGCTCGGCGGTGATGCCCATGGCCTCGGCCGCGTCAGCTGCCTTATCGGCGGTCTTCCACAGGATCGAGGCACAGCCTTCCGGCGAAATCACCGAGTAGGTGGAGTACTGCAGCATGTTCAGCTGGTCGCACACGCCGATGGCCAGCGCGCCGCCGGAACCACCCTCACCGATCACGGTGGCGATGATTGGCGTCTTCAGGCGCGCCATCACGCGCAGGTTCCAGGCGATGGCCTCGCTCTGGTTGCGCTCCTCGGCATCGATGCCCGGGTAGGCGCCCGGGGTGTCGATGAAGGTCAGGATCGGCATCTTGAAGCGCTCGGCCATTTCCATCAGGCGGCAGGCCTTGCGATAGCCTTCAGGGCGTGGCATGCCGAAGTTGCGGCGCACCTTCTCGCGGACTTCACGGCCTTTCTGGTGACCGATGACCATGACCGGCTTGCCGTCCAGGCGGGCGGTACCACCAACGATGGCGGCGTCGTCGGAGAAGTGGCGGTCGCCGTGCAGTTCTTCGAACTCGGTGAAGATGTGCTCCAGGTAGTCCAGGGTGTAAGGACGACGTGGATGACGGGCCAGGCGGGCGATCTGCCAGCTGGTCAGGTTGCCGAAGATGCTTTCGGTCAGGGTGTTGCTCTTGTCTTGCAGACGGGCAATTTCATCGCTGATGTTCAGCGAGTTGTCGTTGCCTACCAGGCGCAGGCCTTCGATCTTGGCTTGCAGGTCGGCAATCGGCTGTTCGAAATCGAGAAAATTCGGGTTCATAGTCATCCGTCTTGGGTCTACGGCCAGGCGGCCGGCCGGTTGATCCGTTTGGCGCCCTACCTTAAGGGATCAGGCGCATTCAGGTCGAGATTAAATTTTTGTCGGTTCAACGATATTGCAGGAAGACGTTCTCACGTCCGAACTGGTCACGCAGCGCCTGAATCAGCCCATCGGCCGGGTCGATCGCCCACTGCTCGCCGAACTGCAGCATGGCCTTGGCGTCGCTGCCGGTGTATTCCAGGGTGATCGGGCACGCGCCGCGATGACGGGTAATCAGCTCGCCCAGCCATTTCAGCCGGTCGCCCTTGAGCGCTTCGTGCGCCACCTTCAGGCGCAGGCTCTCGGCCAGCTTGGTGCGCGCATCTTCCATGGTCATCACCTGCTTCACCCGCAGGCGCAGGCCACCGGAAAAGTCGTCGTTGCTGACCTCGCCTTCGACCACCACCATGGCGTCGGTCTGCAGCAAGGACTGTGCCGCCATGAAGGCATCGGCAAACAGCGATGCCTCGATGCGCCCGGAGCGGTCATCCAGGGTGACGAAGCCCATCTTGTCGCCTTTCTTGTTCTTCATCACCCGCAGGGCGATGATCATGCCGGCGATGGTCTGGGTATCGCGCGACGGCTTGAGGTCGATGATGCGCTGGCGGGCGAAGCGGCGGATCTCGGCCTCGTACTCGTCGATCGGGTGGCCGGTGAGGTACAGGCCAAGGGTGTCCTTCTCGCCTTTCAGGCGTTCCTTGAGGGTCAGCTCGCGCACCTTGCGGTGGTTGGCGTAGACGTCGGCATCCGCAGCGTCGAACATGCCGCCGAACAGGTCGACGTGGCCACTGTCCGCGGTATGGGCAGCCTGCTCGGCGGCCTTGATGGCCTCGCCCAGCGCCGAGAGCAAGGTGGCACGGTTGATGTCGATGTGGGCGTGGTAGGCCTTGATCTCGTCATGGAAGTGCGGCCCGAGGCGGTCCAGCGCGCCACTGCGGATCAGCGCATCGAGGGTGCGCTTGTTGACCCGCTTGAGGTCGATACGCTGGCAGAAATCGAACAGGTCCTTGAACGGGCCGCCCTGCGCACGCGCCTCGACGATCGCCTCCACCGGGCCCTCGCCCACGCCCTTGATGGCACCCAGGCCATAGACGATGCGCCCGTCATCGTTGACGGTGAACTTGAAGTCGGAGAAGTTCACGTCCGGGGCGTCGAGGCGCAGCTTCATGCTGCGCACTTCTTCTACCAGCACCACCACCTTGTCGGTGTTGTGCATATCCGCCGACAGCACCGCCGCCATGAACGGCGCCGGGTAGTGGGTCTTCAGCCAGGCGGTCTGGTAGGACACCAGGCCATAGGCGGCGGAGTGGGATTTGTTGAAGCCGTAACCGGCAAATTTCTCTACCAGGTCGAAGATGTTACCGGCAAGGTCCGCATCGATATTGTTGTTGGCGCAACCTTCGATGAAGCCGCCGCGCTGCTTGGCCATTTCCTCGGGCTTTTTCTTACCCATGGCCCGGCGCAGCATGTCGGCGCCGCCAAGGGTGTAGCCGGCCATTACCTGGGCGATCTGCATCACCTGTTCCTGGTACAGGATGATGCCGTAGGTTGGCGCCAGTACCGGCTGCAGGCCTTCGTACTGGTAGTCCGGGTGCGGGTAGGCCAGCTCGGCGCGGCCGTGCTTGCGGTTGATGAAGTCGTCCACCATGCCCGACTGCAGCGGGCCGGGACGGAACAGCGCCACCAGTGCGATCAGGTCTTCCAGGCAGTCGGGCTTGAGCTTCTTGATCAGCTCCTTCATGCCGCGCGATTCAAGCTGGAACACCGCCGTGGTTTCGGCCTTCTGCAACAGCTCGTAGGTCTTGCGGTCGTCCAGCGGGATGAAGTCGATGTTGACCTCGGGCAGGTTCTTCTTGGCCTGCTCGCGGTTGATGATCTCCATGGCCCACTTGATGATGGTCAAGGTACGCAGGCCGAGGAAGTCGAACTTCACCAGGCCCGCGGCCTCGACGTCGTCCTTGTCGAACTGGGTTACCAGGCCGCCGCCCTCCTCGTCACAGGCGATCGGCGAGAAGTCGGTGAGCTTGGTCGGGGCGATCACCACGCCACCGGCGTGCTTGCCGGTGCCCCGCGTCACACCCTCGAGCTTCAGGGCCATGTCCCAGATCTCGCGGGCGTCTTCGTCGCCCTTGAGGAAGTCGCGCAGGATTTCTTCCTGCTCGTAGGCCTTTTCCAGGGTCATGCCGACTTCGAACGGGATCATCTTCGACAGCCGGTCGGCCAGCCCGTACGACTTGCCTTGCACCCGCGCCACGTCGCGCACCACCGCCTTGGCAGCCATGGTGCCGAAGGTGATGATCTGGCTGACCGCGTTGCGGCCATAGGTTTCGGCCACGTAGTCGATCACCCGGTCGCGGCCATCCATGCAGAAGTCGACGTCGAAGTCGGGCATGGAAATACGTTCAGGGTTGAGGAAGCGCTCGAACAGCAGGTCGTAGGCCAGCGGGTCGAGGTCGGTGATCTTCAGCACGTAGGCCACCAGCGAGCCGGCACCCGAACCACGGCCCGGGCCGACCGGCACGCCGTTGTTCTTGGCCCACTTGATGAAGTCCATCACGATCAGGAAGTAACCGGGGAAACCCATCTGGATGATGATGTCCAGCTCGAACTTCAGGCGGTCCAGATAGACCTGGCGCTTTTCTTCGTAGTTGGGCGTGGTTTCCTTCGGCCACAGTACCGCCAGGCGCTCTTCCAGGCCTTCGTGGGAAACGTGACGCAGGTAGTCATCGATACCCATGCCATTGGGCGTGGGGAAGTCGGGCAGGAAATACTTGCCCAGCTGTACCTGGATATTGCAGCGCTTGGCGATCTCGACGGTGTTGGCGATGGCGTCGGGCAGGTCGCTGAACAGCTCGGCCATTTCCTCGGCCGATTTCAGGTACTGCTGGTCGCTGTACATCCTTGGGCGGCGTGGGTCGTCGAGGGTCCAGCCCTCGCCGATGCATACCCGCGTTTCATGGGCGTCGAAGTCCGACTGCTTGATGAAGCGCACGTCGTTGGTTGCCACCAGCGGGGCCGCGAACTTGTCGGCCAGGGCCACGGCGGCATGCACGTACTCTTCGTCGCGGGCGCGGTTGGTGCGCTGCACTTCAACGTAGAAGCGCTCGGGGAACATGCCCATCCAGTCTTGCAGCAGGGCCTCGGCTTCTTCCTCCCTGCCAGCCAGCAGGGCCATGCCGATGTCGCCTTCCTTACCTGCGGACAGGGCGATCAGGCCCTCGCTGGCCGGGGCGATCCAGTCACGCTGGAGGACTACCAGGCCATTGCGCTGGCCGTCGGTCCAGCCGCGCGAAATGAGTTCGGTGAGGTTGCGATAGCCCTTGGGGTTCATGGCCAGGAAGCAGATACGCGACAGCGGTGCTTCCGGGTCGTTGCCGGCCAGCCACAGGTCGGCACCGCAGATCGGCTTGATGCCGGCGCCCATGGCGGTCTTGTAGAACTTCACCAGCGAGCACATGTTGCTCTGGTCGGTGATTGCCACTGCCGGCATGTTCATCCCGGCCAGTGCCTTGGCCAGCGGTTTGATCCGCACCAGGCCGTCGACCAGCGAGAATTCGGAATGGACGCGCAGGTGAACGAAGGGAACCGACATGGAAGATCCTGTAGCAGTGCTGAACGACAAGGGCGGGATTGTAGCGTAAATGAGGCGAGATTTTCGGTTGCTTTGCAGCCTATCGCGACACAAGGCGCTGCAGCGCCGGTGTTGTATCTGTGGGAGCGGATATACCTGCGAAGCAGGCTACGCGGTGGCTGGCACCGGCTGTGCCGGTGATCGCGGCTGAAGCCGCTCGTACGAGCCGGCGCACTACCTCTGGGGGCAACCTTGGCCGCGAAGCGGGCCCTGGGGTCAGATCAGCGAAGCCGTGACGCCTTCGCGCGCATCCCAGGCCGCCCGCACCGGGGCAAAGGAACGCCGGTGAATCGGCGTCGGCCCCAGCCGCGCCAGGGCCTCGAGGTGCACCGGTGTCGGATAGCCCTTGTGCCCGCCAATGCCGTAACCCGGATAGATCAGCTCGAATGCGCTCATTTCGCGGTCGCGGGTGACCTTGGCCAGGATCGAGGCTGCAGCGATGGCCGGCACCTTGGCATCACCCTGTACGACCGGCGCCGAAGGCACCGCCAGTTTCGGGCAGCGATTGCCATCGATAAGCGCCAGTTTCGGCGTCACGTGCAACCCTTCGACCGCGCGCTGCATGGCCAGCATGGTGGCGTGGAGGATGTTCAGCCGGTCGATTTCCTCGACCTCGGCGCGGGCGATGCAGAAACTCAAGGCCTTTTCGCAGATCTCATCGAACAGCGCCTCGCGCCTGGCTTCGGTGAGTTTCTTCGAATCGTTCAGGCCGAGGATCGGGCGCGCCGGGTCGAGGATTACCGCCGCGGTCACCACCGCGCCGCACAGCGGGCCACGGCCCACCTCGTCGACGCCGGCGACAAGGTCTTCGACCAGGTTGAAGTCCAATCCAATCTGCATGTCAACGGTCCTTGAGCAGGGCCAGTACCGCCTCGGCCGCCTGGTTGGAGGCGTCGCGGCGCAAGGTGCGGTGAATTTCGTCGAAGCGCTCGGTCTGCTGGCTGCCATCGGCTACCAGTGGCGCCAGGGTATTGGCCAGCGCTTCGCTGGTGGCGTCGTCCTGCAACAGCTCGGGCACCAGCGCACGCTGGGCGAGCAGGTTTGGCAGCGACACATAAGGGCTTTTTACCAGACGCTTGAGAATCCAGTAGGTCAACGGCGCCAGGCGGTAGGCCACCACCATCGGGCGCTTGTACAGCAACGCTTCGAGTGTAGCGGTACCCGAGGCGATCAGCACGGCGTCGCAGGCGGCCAGGGCCTGGTGCGACTGGCCATCGAGCAGGGTCAACGGTAGCTGGCGCCCCTCAAGCATCTGCTCGATCTGGGCGCGTCGTGCGGCATTGGCACAGGGCAACACGAAACGCACGCCCGGAACCTGCTGGCGCAGCCGTTCGGCCGCATCGAGGAACAATGCCCCCAGGCGCCCGACTTCGCCGCCGCGGCTGCCAGGCATCAGCGCCACTACCGGCCCCTCGCCCAGGCCCAGCTCGGCGCGCGCCGCCGGGCGGTCGGCCGCGAGCGGGATGGTGTCGGCCAAGGGGTGGCCAACGAAGCGCACCGGCACACCCTTTTCCTCATAGAAGCGCGCCTCGAACGGCAACAGCGTAAGCATCAGGTCGCAGCCTTGGCGAATCTTCAGCACACGCTTCTGCCGCCAGGCCCACACCGAGGGGCTGACGTAGTGCACGGTCTTGATACCGGCCTGGCGCAGCTTCAGCTCGATATTCAGGGTGAAGTCCGGCGCATCGATGCCGATGAACACATCGGGCCTTTCACCTATCAGGGTCTCGATCAGCAGCTTGCGGCGCTTGAGCAGCTCACGCAAGCGCCCCAGCACTTCGACCAGGCCCATGACCGCCAGGCGCTCCATGGGGAAATAGGATTGCAGCCCTTCGGCCTCCATCAGCGGGCCGCCAACGCCGATGAACCGCACGTCAGGGTGGCGTGCCTTGAGGGCACGCATCAAGCCTGAACCAAGGATGTCGCCGCTGGCCTCACCTGCGACCAAGGCTACGCAAAGCTGGGCCATGTCAGCGGGTGATGCCGCGGGCAGAGGTCACGATCGACTGACGGAACAGCTCGACCTCAGGGTGCTGGGCAGCCAGATCGTGCAGTTCCTTGAGCGCGTCTTCGACGGTCAGGCCCTGGCGATAAACGATCTTGTAGCAACGGCGCAGCACATGGATCACCTCGTCGCTGAAACCGCGCCGGCGCATGCCTTCGAAGTTCATGCTGCGCGCTTCCGCCGGGCTGCCGAACACGGTGACGAAGGCCGGTACATCCTTGCCGATCGCCGTGCCCATGCCGGAAAACGCGTGGGCGCCGATATGGCAGTACTGGTGCACCAGGGTGTAGCCGGACAGAATCGCCCAGTCGCCCACGTGCACATGGCCGGCCAGCGCCGTGTTGTTGACCAGGATGCAATGGTTGCCGATGACGCTGTCGTGGCCGATGTGGGCATAGGCCATGATCAGGTTGTGGTCACCCACGGTGGTTTCCGCGCGGTCCTGGATGGTGCCGCGGTGGATGGTCACCCCTTCGCGGATGACGTTGTGGTCACCGATCACCAGGCGCGTCGGCTCACCCTTGTACTTGAGGTCGGGTGTGTCTTCGCCGATCGAGGAAAACTGAAAGATACGGTTGTGCTTGCCGATGCGGGTCGGCCCTTTGAGCACAACATGCGGGCCGATAACAGTGCCCTCCCCGATTTCCACATCGGGGCCAACGATCGACCAGGGGCCGACCTCGACGCCATCGGCCAGCTTGGCCGAGGGATCGATAATGGCCCGAGGATCAATCGAATTCATAGGGAGCGTTCCGCGCAGGTGATCTCGGCCGAGCAAACCGGCTTGCCGTCGACCAGCGCACGGCACTCGAACTTCCAGATCATGCTCTTGCGGCTGAGGAACTTCGCCTCCAGCACAAGCTGGTCACCCGGCAGTACCGGCTGACGGAAACGCAGTTTGTCGGAACCGACGAAGTAGTACAGGGTGCCGTCGGCAGGCTTGGCATCCAGCATCTTGAAGCCGAGGATGCCGGCTGCCTGGGCCATGGCTTCGATGATCAGGACGCCCGGCATGATCGGGTGCGCCGGGAAATGGCCATTGAAGAACGGCTCGTTGATGCTGACATTCTTGTAGGCACGAATGCTCTGGGCCTCGTAGTCCAGATCCGTCACGCGGTCCACCAGCAGGAACGGGTAACGGTGAGGCAGGTATTCGCGAATCTCGTTGATGTCCATCATTTCGGGGGGGAAGCCTGTAATAAGAATAGGGAGCGCAGGTGCTGACCACACGCTCCTTTTGCAATCCAAAGAGGAGCCAGCTAGCGACTGTTCACTCTTGCTCAGGGAATGGTATCAGCCTTCTGATGTCGGCTGGCCACCTGAGGTCACGGTATCGACGCGTTTTTCCAGCTGCTGGAGACGCTTGGCCATGTCGTCCAGGTGGCGGATACGCGCGGCGCTCTTGCGCCATTCAGCCAATGGCTGCATGGCAGTGCCGGAAGAATAGGCACCCGGTTCGGTGATTGAACGGGTCACCATGGTCATTCCAGACACGAAAACGTTATCACAGACATCGATATGCCCCACCATGCCGACACCGCCGGCAATGGTGCAATGCTTGCCGATGCGGGTACTGCCGGAAATGCCGACGCAGGCGGCCATGGCCGTATGCTCACCGATCTGCACGTTGTGGGCGATCTGGATCTGGTTGTCGAGCTTGACCCCGTCAGCGATGCGCGTGTCCGACAACGCACCACGATCGACCGCAGTGTTGACGCCGATTTCCACATCATCACCGATGGTCACGCCGCCAATCTGGGCGATCTTGCGCCACACGCCCTTCTCGTTGGCAAAGCCGAAGCCTTCGCCGCCGATCACCGCGCCCGACTGGATGACCACGCGCTTGCCGATGGTCACGTCATGGTACAAGGTGACCCGTGGCGCCAGCCATCCACCTTCGCCGATCACGCAACGGGCACCGACCACGCAGTGTGCACCCACGCTGACATTGGCGCCGATGCGCGCGCCGCTCTCGATGACCGCGAACGGCCCGATGCTGGCGCTGGCATCCACCTGCGCGTCCTCAGCCACCACGGCGCTGGGATGAATACCCGCCACAGCCTTGGGTTTGGGGTCGAACAGGTGGGAAATGCGCGCGTAGGCGAGGTACGGATCGGCGACGATCAGTGCATTGCCGGCAAAGCCTTCGGCGTCCGCCGCCTTGAGCAGCACCGCGGCCGCCTGGCTGTCGTCCAGGTATTTGCGGTACTGCGGGTTGGCGAGGAAGCTCAACTGACCGGGGCCAGCCTCCTGCAAGGTGGCCAGCCCGGTAATCTGCAGCGCCTCGGGCCCCTTGAGGGTAGCGCCGAGGGCCTCGGCCAGCTGGCCTAGCGTCATGGTCACGGTCATATCAACGGGCTTGGTTCATGCGCTCGATGACTTGGCGGGTGATGTCGTACTGAGGTTTGACATCGATGACCGCACCACGCTCGAGGACCAGGTCGTAACCACCTTTCTTGATCACTTCCTCGACAGCGCCATCCAGCTTCGGCTTCAGCTGCTTGAGCATGTCGCGGTCGGCAACGGCCTTGGCTTCGTTCAGTTCCTTGGACTGGAACTGGAAGTCACGGGCCTTCTGCTTGAATTCGAGCTCCAGGCGCTCACGCTCCTGCTGCTGCATCTTGTCGCCACCTTTGATCAGGCGGTCCTGGATGCCCTTGGCACTGCTTTCCAGGCTTTTCAGCTTGGTCAGTTGCGGGCCGAACTTCTTCTCGGCATCCACCGCGTATTTCTTGGCGGCGTCCGATTCCAGCAGGGCCATCTGATAGTTCAGGACGGCAACCTTCATTTCGGCGAAAGCCGGGGTGGCGACCAGCGCCGCGGCCACTACGGCCAGTTGAGTCAACTTACGCACGATGCACTCCTGGATAAACCGTTGTCATTAAGCGAGGGCCGACCTCAGAAGGTCTGGCCCAGAGAGAATTGGAACACCTGCGTGTCGGCATCGTCCGGCTTCTTGACCGGCATCGCCAGGCTGAAGCTCAACGGGCCCAGTGCAGTAATCCAGGTCACGCCCAGGCCGACCGAACTGGCCATGCCCGAGAACCCGACCTTCTCGCAATCAGGCTGGTTGCCGCAATTGGTGTCGAACACGTTACCCACGTCCCAGAACACGGAGGTGCGCAGCGAACGCTGGTCCTTGACGAACGGCAGCGGGAACAGCAGCTCGACACCGCCTTGCACCAGCACGTTACCACCGAACGGCAACGGATCCTGGTCCGGGTCCTTGATGGTGCCAGGCCGCGTACCGTCGCTCGGGGTACTGCGCGGGCCCAGGCTGCTGTCCTTGAAGCCACGCACGGAGTTGAAGCCACCGGCGAAGTAGTTCTCGTAGAACGGCAGGCCCGAGGTGCTGCCATAACCGTCACCATAACCCAGCTCGGTGTGCAGGCGCAGGGTGTAGTCGTTGGTGATCGGCTTGAACAGCTGGCCACGGTAGTCGAGCTTGAAGAACGACAGGTCGCTGCCCGGAATGGTGGATTCCAGGGTCAGGCTTTGCGAGTGACCACGGGTCGCCAGCACGCCTTTGTTCAGGGTCGATTCCGACCAGCCGATCGAGGCCTTGAAGTTGAGGAAGTTGTCGCCCTCCTCTTCGAGGAAGTCGAAGATCTCGTCAACGGTGTACTTGCCGGTCTTGATCTTGTCCTGCTGCACGCTCAGGCCATAGGTCAGACGCGAGGTTTCGCTGATCGGGTAGCCCAGGCTGACGCCGGCACCGTAGCTGTCCACCGCATAGCTGGCCACGTCGACGTCGAGGTCATCGTAGTCGGTGCTGCGGTAGAAGGCGTTGTAGCCCAGGCTCACGCCATCGGCAGTGAAGTAGGGGTCGACGAAGCCGAAGTTGTAGCGGGTCTGGTATTCCGAACGGGTCAGGCCGATCGACACCTTGTTACCGGTACCGAGGAAGTTGCTCTGGCTGATCGAACCACCGAGGATCAGGCCGGCGCTCTGGGCGAAACCGACGCTGGCGGTGATCGAGCCGGAAGCCTGCTCTTCCACGCTGTAGTTGACGTCGACCTGGTCATCGGTGCCCGGCACCGGTGGGGTCTCGACGTTGACTTCCTTGAAGAAGCCCAGGCGCTCCAGGCGGGTCTTGGACTGGTCGATCAGGTAGGTCGAGGCCCAGCCACCTTCCATCTGGCGCATTTCGCGGCGCAGTACTTCGTCTTCGGTCTTGGTGTTGCCGCGATAGTTGATGCGGTTGACGTAGGCACGCTTGCCCGGGTCGACCACGAACATGATGTCGACGGTGTGATCTTCATCGTTCGGCTTCGGCACGCCGTTGACGTTGGCGAAGGTATAGCCTTCGTTACCCAGGCGACGGGTAATCAGGTCGGAAGTGGTGGTCATCACCTTGCGCGAGAATACCTGGCCTGGCTGCACCAGCAGCAGCGACTTGACCTGGTCTTCCGGCACCTTCAGGTCACCCGACAACTTCACGTCGCGAACGGTGTACTTCTCGCCCTCGTTGATGTTGACGGTGATGTAGACGTGCTTCTTGTCCGGGGTGATGGACACCTGGGTGGAGGCGATGTCCATGTTGATGTAGCCGCGGTCCAGGTAGTAGGAACGCAGGCGCTCCAGGTCACCGGAGAGTTTTTCGCGGGCATACTTGTCGTCGTTCTTGAAGAACGACAGCCAGTTGGTGGTCTTCAGCTCGAACAGCTGCGCCAGGGTCTCGTCGTCGAACACGTTGTTGCCAACGATGTTGATGTGCTGGATGGCGGCGACGGTACCTTCGTTGATCTTGATCTTCAGCGCCACACGGTTGCGCGGCTGCGGCACCACCTCGGCGTCGACTTCGGCCGAGTAGCGGCCCTGCGCCACATACTGGCGCTGCAGCTCGTTACGCACGCCTTCGAGGGTGGCGCGCTGGAAGATTTCGCCTTCGGCCAGGCCGGACTGCTTCAGGCCCTTCATCAGGTCGTCGGTGCTGATCGCCTTGTTGCCTTCGATCTCGATGCTCGATACCGACGGGCGCTCAACCACGTTGATGATCAGGACATTGCCATCGCGGTTCAGCTGGATGTCCTGGAAGAAGCCGGTCTTGAACAGGGAACGGGTCGATTCCACCAGGCGGCGGTCATCGGCCTGGTCACCGACGTTCAGCGGCAGCGCACCGAACACACTGCCGGCGGAAACCCGCTGCAGGCCGTTGACGCGGATATCGGAGATGGTGAAGGACTCGGCGTGAACTTCAGCGATCATCAGTGCGGACATGACCGCAGTTAGCAGCAGACGTTTCATGAAGTCCTTTTATTCCAACTGGCAATAAACAACCCGCCGCGACAAAACGACGGGTTCGCAATTGAGCGAAGCTTTATAGTCGACCCAGATCGTTGATCAGGGCGAGCAACATCACCCCTATGACCAAACTGATACCGATCTGGACCCCCCAACCTTGCACCCGATCCGACAGCGGACGACCGCGCGCCCACTCGACCAGGTAAAACAGCAAATGCCCCCCATCCAGAACCGGGATGGGCAGCAGGTTAAGAACCCCCAGGCTTATGCTCAGGTAGGCCAGGAAATTCAGGAAATCCCCCACGCCGGACTGGGCTGAAGCGCCCGCCACTTTAGCAATGGTTATCGGTCCGCTCAAGTTTTTTACCGAGAGCTCCCCGAACAGCATTTTCTTCAGCGATTCAAGGGTCAGGACGCTCATGTTCCAGGTTCGCGACAAGCCCTCACCCACCGCGTCCAGCGGGCCATAGCTGACTTCGCGGAGCATGCTGGCAGGCCACTCGCCACCTTTTACCCCGGCACCAAGATAGCCACCAGCAGCCTTGCCCTCGCCCTTGCGTGCCAGGGTCACCGGCAGCTCCAGGGCAGCGCCGTCACGCTCGACACGCACCACAACCTGGGCTTGCGGGCGGGCGCGCACGGCATCGACCACCTGCTGCCACTCGTTCACGGCAATACCGTCGAGGGCCAGCAGCTTGTCACCGGTTTTCAGCCCGGCAGCGGCAGCCGGCCCCTTCGCGTCGATTTCAGCCAGCACCGGCACGATCGCCGGGCGCCAGGGCTGCAGGCCGAGGGACTGGATCGGGTCCGGTTCGTCGGCCCCCTTGAGCCAGCTGTCCAGTTTCACCTGCAGCTGGCGCTCGGCAGTGGCGCCCTCGTCACGCACCCCCACCTGCAACGTGCCGCTCTCGCCCAGGCGCCGGACCAGCTGCAGGTTGACCGCCGACCAGCCATTGGTCGGCTTGCCGTCGATGGAGACGATTTCCTGACCTGCGGTCAGGCCTGCCGATGCTGCCAGGCTGCCCGCTTCGACGGCGCCGATCACCGGACGGACCTGCTGGGTACCCAGCATCGCCAGCACCCAGAAGAACAGGATGGCCAGCAGGAAGTTGGCCACCGGGCCGGCCGCGACGATGGCGATGCGCTGGCGCACGGACTTGCGGTTGAACGCCTGGTCGAGCAGCGCCGGCGGCACCTCGCCCTCGCGTTCGTCGAGCATCTTGACGTAGCCACCCAGCGGAATCGCCGCGACCACGAACTCGGTGCCATGGCGATCATGCCAGCGCAGCAACGGCGTGCCGAAGCCCACCGAGAAGCGCAGCACCTTGACCCCGCAGCGACGTGCCACCCAGAAGTGGCCAAATTCATGGAAGGTGACCAGCACCCCCAAGGCCACGAGGGTGCCGATAATCATGTAGAGCGCTGTCATATCCATCTCCGAATGATGTTCAGCGGGCCGGCGTCATGCCCAGCCCCCTCATGAACCGTGGTGGGCCTGCATCAGCGAGCGTGGCGCCTCAGCCATTCACGGGAAAGCTCCCGGGCGCGCTGGTCGGCGGCGAACACCGCGTCCAGCGACGGCAGCGGCACGACGGGCTCCTGATCGAGCACCTGTTCGATCATACGCGCGATCTCCGGGAAGCGGATACGCCGCTGGAGAAATGCCTCGACCGCAACTTCGTTGGCGGCATTGAGCACGGCTGGCGCGCTGTTGCCGGCCTCGGCAGCCTGCCGCGCCAGGCGCAGGCAAGGGAAGCGCTGTTCGTCGGGCGCCTGGAAATCCAGACGGGCGATGGCGAACAGGTCCAGCGGGGCCACCCCGGAGTCGATCCGCTCCGGCCAGGCCAGGGCGTTGGCAATCGGCGTGCGCATGTCCGGGTTACCCAGCTGCGCCAGTACCGAGCCGTCCACGTAGTCCACCAGGGAGTGGATCACGCTTTGCGGATGCACCACCACCTCGACCTTGGCCGGCGCCGCATCGAACAGCCAGCAGGCCTCGATCAGCTCCAGGCCCTTGTTCATCATGCTGGCGGAGTCCACCGAAATCTTGCGCCCCATGGACCAGTTGGGGTGCGCGCAGGCCTGCTCCGGGGTGACATCCAGCAGCGCCTCGACGGGCGTTTCGCGGAACGGGCCACCCGAGGCGGTCAGCAGGATCCGGCGCACGCCGACGGCATTCAGGCCACGCGCGTAGTCACCAGGCATGCACTGGAAGATCGCGTTGTGCTCGCTGTCGATCGGCAGCAGCACAGCGCCACTGCGGCGCACCGCGTCCATGAACAGCGCGCCGGACATCACCAGCGCCTCCTTGTTGGCCAGCAACACCTTCTTGCCCGCCTCGACCGCGGCCAGGGTGGGACGCAAGCCGGCAGCACCGACGATGGCCGCCATTACGGCGTCGACTTCCGCCGCGCAAGCCACCTGGCACAGCCCGGCCTCGCCTTCCAGCACTTCGGTGGCGCAACCTGCCGCAGCCAGGCCTTCGCGCAGACGCACGGCAGCCTCCGCCACCGGCACCACGGCAAACGCCGGGCGATGGTGCAAACACAGGGCCAGCAACTCGTCGATACGCGAATAGCCGCTCAGGGCGAACACCTGATAGCGGTCAGGATGGCGCGCGATGACATCCAGCGTGCTCAGGCCGATGGAGCCAGTGGCGCCGAGCACGGTAATGCGCTGCGGACGGCTCACATCACACCCCATTCCGCAGCCCACAACAGCACGGCGAAAATCGGGATGGCCGCCGTCAGGCTGTCGATGCGGTCCAGCACCCCGCCATGGCCGGGCAGCAGGTTGCTGCTGTCCTTGATGCCGGAGCGGCGCTTGAACATGCTTTCGGTCAGGTCACCGACCACCGACGACATGACCACCAGCGCGGCACCCAGCAGGCCCAGCAGGATCTGCCCAACGCTCCAGTCGCGGCTGATGCCGACCACCGCCGTGATCGCCAGGCTGACCGCCAGGCCGCCATACACGCCTTCCCAGCTCTTGCCCGGGCTGACCTGCGGGGCCAGCTTGCGCTTGCCAAAGGCACGACCAGAGAAATACGCACCAATATCGGCGGCCCATACCAGCACCATGACCGACAGGATCAGCCAGTTACCCAGCGACCAGTGCTTGAGCAGCACCAGGCCCTGCCAGGCCGGCAGCAGCACCAGCAGGCCGATCAGCAGCCGGCAGGCGGCACTGGCCCACAACTCGCTGCTGCGCGGGTAGGTCAGCACCAGCCAGGTGGCCAGCCCCCACCAGATCACCGCCGCGCCGAGCACCCAGGGCGCCAGCTCGGGGAGGATATACAGCAGCATCAGCGCCCCGGCGACTACCACCGCATAGGCGATGCGCAGCGGCTGGGCCATCAGCCCGGCCAGGCGTGCCCACTCCCAGGCGCCGAGGGTTACCACAAAGCCGATGAACAGGGCGAAATCCCCGCCATTGAGCAGGAAGAAGCCACCCAGCGCGATCGGAAGCAGGATCAGCGCGGTAATGATGCGTTGTTTAAGCATTAAGCACGAGCTCCAGCCTCGACCTGCTCGCTGGTCTTACCGAAGCGGCGCTGGCGCGAAGCGAAATCGGCCAGGGCGTTGCGCATGGCCTCGTGTTTGAAGTCCGGCCAGTACAGGTCGGAGAAATACAACTCGGCGTAGGCCAGCTGCCACAGCAGGAAGTTGCTGATGCGGTGCTCACCACCGGTGCGGATGCACAGGTCCGGCAGCGGCAGCTCGCCGGTTGCCAGGCAGGCCTGCAGCAGGCCTGGGGTGATGTCCTCCGGGCGCAGGTGCCCGGCTTGCACTTCCCGCGCCAGCCGCTGGGCGGCCTGGGCGATGTCCCACTGGCCACCATAATTGGCCGCGATCTGCAGGATGAAACGGTTGTTGCCGGCGGTCAGTGCCTCGGCCTCGCGCATGGCAGCCTGCAGCTCCGGGTGGAAACGTGAACGGTCACCGATGATACGCAGGCTGATGTTGTTCTCGTTCAGCCGCCTGGCCTCGCGACGCAGGGCCGAGAAGAACAGCTCCATCAGCGCACCGACCTCTTCGGCGGGGCGCTGCCAGTTCTCGCTGGAGAACGCGAACAGGGTCAGCACCTCGACCCCGGATTCGGCACACACTTCGATGACCGCGCGAACGGCGTCGACACCCGCCTTGTGCCCGGCAACGCCGGGCAGCAGGCGTTTTTTCGCCCAGCGGTTGTTGCCATCCATGATGATCGCGACATGACGCGGCACCGTGGACGGCACCGCTGGCTTGGTCTTTTCCATTAAAAAACCCCGGCCTTAGACGGCCATCAGGTCCTTTTCCTTGGCTTTGAAGGCGGCATCGACTTCGGCAACGAACTTGTCGGTCAGCTTCTGGATCTCGTCAGCGGCGCGACGCTCTTCGTCTTCGCTGATTTCCTTGTCCTTGGTCAGCTTTTTCAGGTCGGCCAGGGCATCGCGGCGCACGTTGCGCACAGCAACCTTGGCATCCTCGGCAACGCCGCTGGCCTGCTTGGTGTAGCCCTTGCGGGTTTCCTCGGTCAGGGCCGGCATCGGCACACGAATGGTGGTACCGGCGCTGGACGGGTTCAGGCCCAGGTCGGAGGTGAGGATGGCCTTCTCGATGGCAGCGCTGAGGTTCTTGTCGTGGGCGACGATCTTCAGGGTGCGGGCATCTTCGACGGTGATCGCGGCCACCTGGTTCAGCGGCATCTCGCTGCCCCAGGCCGGGACCTTGACGCTATCCAGGATGCTTGGGTGAGCGCGACCGGTGCGGATTGCCGCCAGGTTGCGACCCAGGGCCTCGAGGGACTTGGTCATGCGCTCCTGCGCGTCTTTCTTGATGTCGTTGATCATGCTTGGCCTTCCTCGATCAGAGTACCTTCAGCGCCACCCACCACGATGTTCAGCAGGGCGCCAGGCTTGTTCATGTTGAATACCCGCAATGGCATCTTGTGGTCACGGCACAGGCAGATTGCGGTCAGGTCCATTACACCCAGCTTGCGATCCAGCACCTCGTCGTAGGTCAGGTGATCGAATTTCTCGGCGTGCGGGTCCTTGAATGGATCGGCAGTGTACACACCATCGACCTTGGTCGCCTTCAGCACCACGTCGGCATCGATTTCGATGGCGCGCAGGCAGGCCGCGGAGTCGGTGGTGAAGAACGGGTTGCCGGTACCGGCGGAGAAAATTACCACATCCCCGGAGTTGAGGTGGCGAATAGCTTTGCGACGATCGTAATGATCGGTGACGCCGACCATGGAAATGGCCGACATGACCAGGGCCGGGATGTTCGAGCGCTCCAGCGCGTCGCGCATGGCCAGGCCGTTCATCACGGTGGCCAGCATGCCCATGTGGTCACCGGTGACACGGTCCATGCCGGCTGCGCTGAGCGCGGCACCGCGGAACAGGTTGCCACCGCCGATCACCAGGCCAACCTGGACACCGATGCCTACCAGCTGGCCAACTTCGAGGGCCATGCGATCCAGCACCTTCGGGTCGATCCCGAAGTCTTCCGAGCCCATCAGGGCCTCGCCGCTAAGTTTGAGCAAAATGCGTTTATAGCGAGGTTGGCGACCACTCACCTGCTGAGCCATTGCGAGTCTCTCCTGCGGCGTACTTTTAGAAAATTCGTGCGGGCTGTTTTCAGCCTGCTAACTGTAGCGTGGCACCGCTTCGGTGCCAGCGAAGAGGAAGTCGGATAAACCCCTCTCCGTTTTGACAAAGAGGCTGCGCGCGTGAGCGGGCAGCCTCTTTGGGGCGACAGACGGGGCTGTCTTACTGCTTGGCAGCAGCAACCTGAGCGGCAACTTCTTCAGCGAAGTTGTCGACTGGCTTCTCGATGCCTTCGCCGACCTTGAAGTAGGTGAAGGAAACGATTTCAGCACCGGCTTTCTTGGCCAGCTCGCCAACCTTGACTTCCGGGTTCATGACGAAGGCCTGTTCGACCAGCGAGGCTTCGGCCAGGAACTTCGAGATACGACCCTTGATCATGTTCTCGACGATGTTTTCCGGCTTGCCGGCGATCTTGTCAGCATTCAGCTGCAGGAATACGCCCTTCTCGCGCTCGATGGCTTCGGCCGAAACTTCCGACGGCAGCAGGAACTCAGGGTTCGAAGCTGCAACGTGCATGGCGATGTTCTTGGCCAGCTCGACGTCGCCGCCTTTCAGGACAACGGCAGCGCCGATCTTGTTGCCGTGCAGGTAGGCACCGACCACGTCACCTTCAACGCGCACCAGGCGACGGATGTTGACGTTTTCGCCGCACTTGGCGACCAGCGCTTCACGCGCAGCTTCACGCGAAGCGATCAGCGGAGCGGCGTCGGTCAGCTTCTGGGCGAAGGCTTCTTCGAGGCTGTCGGCTACGAAAGCCTTGAAGTCGTCTTGCAGGGCCAGGAAGTCGGTCTGCGAGTTCACTTCCAGCAGGACGGCGGATTTACCGTCGGTCTTGACGGCGATAGCGCCTTCAGCAGCGACGTTGCCAGCCTTCTTGGCGGCCTTGATGGCGCCCGAGGCACGCATGTCGTCAATGGCTTTCTCGATGTCGCCGCCGGCCTTTTCCAGGGCCTTCTTGCAATCCATCATGCCTTCGCCGGTACGCTCGCGCAGTTCTTTGACCAGCGCTGCAGTAATTGCTGCCATTTCAAAATCCTCTTGGAAAGTTTTTCAACCATTCCACCCGTTGCTCACGGGCGTTCAATTCTGCAAATCCACTGTGTCTATCTCAGCAGGGCCCATGATGCGGGGCCGATGCTGACAGCAGGATTTCAAGGTGGCAAAAAGGGGGCAGAGCCCCCTTTTTGCGTGCCAAGTCGACGCTAGCGTCTAATTACTCGGCAGCAGGTGCAGCCGCTTCTTCAGCGTAAACTTCGGTGCCGCCGGCAACGTTGTTGCGGCCACGGATGACTGCGTCAGCCATCGAAGTCATGTACAGCTCGATAGCGCGGATGGCGTCATCGTTACCTGGGATGATGTAGTCAACACCTTCCGGGCTGCTGTTGGTATCGACAACGCCGATAACCGGGATGCCCAGTTTGTTGGCTTCGGTGATCGCGATGCGCTCGTGATCAACGTCGATAACGAACAGAGCGTCAGGCAGACCGCCCATGTCCTTGATACCGCCCAGGCTGCGATCCAGTTTTTCCAGGTCGCGGGAGCGCATCAGGGCTTCTTTCTTGGTCAGCTTGGCGAAAGTGCCGTCTTCGGCCTGGGTTTCCAGGTCGCGCAGACGCTTGATCGAAGCGCGGATGGTCTTGTAGTTGGTCAGCATGCCGCCCAACCAACGGTGGTCAACGTATGGCGAACCGCAACGAGCAGCTTGCTCGGCGACGATCTTGCCAGCGGAACGCTTGGTGCCGACGAACAGGATCTTGTTCTTGCCCTGGGCCAGGCGCTCTACGAACGCCAGGGCGTCGTTGAACATCGGCAGGGTTTTTTCCAGGTTGACGATGTGGATCTTGTTGCGCGCGCCGAAAATGTACTTGCCCATTTTCGGGTTCCAGTAACGGGTCTGGTGGCCGAAGTGCACACCGGCCTTCAGCATATCGCGCATGTTGACTTGGGACATGATAGTTCCTTGATAAGTCGGGTTGGGCCTCCACGTATCCCAATGACCAACCCGCGAATTCTGCAACTCGGGGCACCCAGGTCATCGTGTCGACACGTGTGTGGGTTAAGTACTGACGGGGTCGTCCCCGAAAGCGGCGCATTTTATACCACAGACAGCGGCCGAACGGAACCCGGATACTGTTGCGTCCGTCAGCGGCTTTTGCAGCCCCCCGCCAAACAGGCCAGAATGGCCCCATGGAGAGATGGCAGCGTCCGCCAGGGTAACGCAGTTCCCCTGGGCGCTGGGTTGCCGGCGATGGGCTGCACGGCAGCCCAATTCTGCGATGTTATCCCGACCGATCGGCGCCCTGCTCTGCTAGAATCCGGCCTTTCCCGTTTGTTCGCGCCGCATGCGGCGCTGTAGAGAGCCTGTAATGACCGTCACCATCAAGACCGCAGAAGACATCGAGAAGATGCGCATCGCCGGCCGCCTGGCCGCCGAAGTGCTGGAAATGATCGAAGAACACGTCAAGCCCGGTGTCACCACCGAAGAGCTGGATCGCCTGTGCCACGACTACATCGTCAACGTCCAGCAGGCCATCCCGGCACCGCTCAACTACAAGGGCTACCCGAAGTCGATCTGCACCTCGATCAACCATGTGGTCTGCCACGGCATCCCCAACGACAAGCCGCTCAAGGACGGTGACACGCTGAACATCGACGTCACCGTGATCAAGGACGGCTACCACGGCGACACCAGCCGCATGTTCCATGTCGGCACCGTGCCGGTATGGGCCGAGCGCCTGTCCAAGGTCACCCAGGAGTGCATGTACAAGGCCATCGAGCTGGTCAAGCCGGGCTGCCGCCTGGGCGACATCGGTGAAGTGATCCAGAAGCACGCGGAAAAGAACGGTTTCTCGGTGGTCCGCGAGTTCTGCGGCCACGGTATCGGTAAGGTGTTCCACGAAGAGCCACAGATCCTCCACTACGGCCGCGCCGGCACCGGCATGGAACTGAAGGAAGGCATGACCTTCACCATCGAGCCGATGATCAACCAGGGCAAGGCCGACACCAAGGTGCTGGGCGACGGCTGGACCGCCATCACCAAGGACCGCAAGCTCTCGGCCCAGTGGGAACATACCCTGCTGGTGACCGCCACCGGCTACGAGATCTTCACCCTGCGCAAGGACGACACCATCCCGCGCACATCGGCCTGAGCGTACTCAGCCAACGGCCACCCCTCGACAGGAACCTGACGCGATGCCCCAGGTGGATCCCGAGCTGTTCGACCGCGGCCAGTTCCAGGCGGAACTGGCCCTCAAGGCGAGCCCCATCGCCGCCTTCAAGAAGGCCATCCGCCAGGCCGGCGAGGTGCTCGACAGGCGTTTTCGCAGCGGCGGCGAAATCCGCCCGCTGATCGAGGCCCGCGCCTGGCTCGTCGACAATATCCTGCAGCAGGCATGGAACCAGTTCGACTGGGGCGACCACAGCGGCATCGCCCTGGTCGCGGTGGGCGGCTACGGGCGCGGCGAGCTGCACCCGCATTCGGACATCGACCTGCTGATCCTGCTGGGCGCCGCCGAACACGAGCAATACCGCGACGCCATCGAACGCTTTCTTACCCTGCTGTGGGACATCGGCCTGGAAGTGGGCCAGAGCGTGCGCACCGTCGACGAGTGTGCCGAGCAGGCCCGCGCCGACCTGACGGTCATCACCAACCTGATGGAAAGCCGCACCATCGCCGGCCCCGAGGCCTTGCGCCAGCGCATGCTGGAGGTGACCGACACCACGCACATGTGGCCGAGCAAGGACTTCTTCCTGGCCAAGCGCGCCGAGCTCAAGGCCCGCCACCACAAGTACAACGACACCGAGTACAACCTCGAACCCAACGTGAAAGGCTCGCCCGGTGGCCTGCGCGACATCCAGACCGTGCTCTGGGTGGCCCGCCGCCAGTACGGCACCCTAAACCTGCATGCGCTGGCCGGCGAAGGCTTTTTGCTGGAAAGCGAGAACGAGCTGCTGGCCTCTTCCCAGGACTTCCTGTGGAAGGTGCGCTACGCCTTGCACATGCTGGCCGGGCGCGCCGAGGACCGCCTGCTGTTCGACCATCAGCGCAGCATCGCCGCGCTGCTGGGCTACAGCGACGACAACCCCAAGCGGGCAATCGAGCAGTTCATGCAGCAGTACTACCGGGTGGTGATGAGCATCAGCCAGTTGTGCGACCTGATCATCCAGCACTTTGAAGAAGTGATCCTCGCCGATGACGGCAGCGGCACTACCCAGCCGCTGAATGCACGCTTCCGCCTGCATGATGGCTATATAGAGGCCACCCGGCCGAACGTGTTCAAGCGCACCCCGTTCGCCATGCTGGAAATCTTCGTGCTGATGGCCCAGCACCCCGAGATCAAGGGCGTGCGCGCCGATACCGTGCGCCTGCTGCGCGAACACCGGCACCTGATCGACGACACCTTCCGCACCGATATCCGCAATACCAGCCTGTTCATCGAGCTGTTCAAGTGCGAAATCGGCATCCACCGCAACCTGCGGCGGATGAACCGCTATGGCATCCTCGGCCGCTACCTGCCGGAATTCGGCCTGATCGTCGGGCAGATGCAACACGACCTGTTCCACATCTACACGGTCGATGCGCACACCCTCAACCTCATCAAGCACCTGCGCAAGCTGCAGTACACGCCGGTGTCCGAGAAATTCCCGCTGGCCAGCAAGCTCATGGGGCGCCTGCCCAAGCCCGAGCTGATCTACCTGGCCGGGCTGTACCACGACATCGGCAAGGGCCGCCAGGGCGACCACTCCGAGCTGGGCGCGGTGGATGCGCAGAAGTTCTGCGAACGTCACCAGTTGCCGGCCTGGGACAGCCGCCTGATCGTCTGGCTGGTACAGAACCACCTGGTAATGTCGACCACCGCCCAGCGCAAGGACCTGTCCGACCCGCAGGTGATCAACGACTTTGCCCTGCACGTGGGCGATGAAACACGCCTGGACTACCTGTACGTGCTGACCGTGGCCGACATCAACGCCACCAACCCCAGCCTGTGGAACTCGTGGCGTGCCAGCCTGCTGCGCCAGCTGTACACCGAGACCAAGCGCGCGCTGCGCCGCGGCCTGGAAAACCCGCTGGACCGCGAAGAGCAGATCCGCCAGACCCAGTCCGCAGCGCTGGACATCCTGGTGCGCGAGGGCACCGACCCGGACGACGTCGAGCAATTGTGGGCACAACTGGGCGATGACTACTTCCTCAAGCACACCGCCGCCGACGTGGCCTGGCACAGCGACGCGATCCTGCAGCAGCCGGCCGACGGCGGGCCACTGGTGCTGATCAAGGAAACCACCCAGCGCGAATTCGAAGGCGGCACGCAGATCTTCATCTACGCCCCCGACCAGCACGACTTCTTCGCCGTGACGGTGGCCGCCATGTCGCAGCTGAACCTGAACATCCACGACGCGCGGATCATCACCTCGAGCAGCCAGTTCACCCTCGACACCTACATTGTGCTGGACAACGATGGCGGCTCGATCGGCGACAACCCGCAGCGGGTCAAGCAGATTCGCGACGGCCTGACCGAAGCGCTGCGCAACCCCGAGGACTACCCGACCATCATCCAGCGCCGGGTGCCACGCCAGCTCAAGCACTTCGACTTCCCACCGCAGGTGACCATCCTCAACGATGCCCAGCGGCCGGTAACCATACTCGAGATCACCGCGCCCGACCGCCCAGGCCTGCTGGCGCGGCTCGGGCGGATCTTCCTGGAGTTCGACCTGTCGCTGCAGAATGCCAAGATCGCCACCCTTGGCGAGCGGGTGGAGGACGTGTTCTTCATCACCGACGCCGACAACCAGCCGCTGTCCGACCCACAGCTGTGCAGCCGCCTGCAGGAGGCCATCGTCCAGCAGCTGCAGGCCGGCCAGGCCAGCGATACCAGCCCTACCCGCGTGACTTTTTAACGACTAGACGATTGACGAGACCTTGCGCCGATGAACCAAGCCCTGACCCAGCTTCAGCCCTACCCGTTCGAGAAACTCCGCGCCCTGCTGGGCAGCGTGAAGCCGGCGGCGGACAAACGCGCCATCGCCCTGTCGATCGGTGAGCCGAAGCACGAATCGCCGGCGTTCGTCGCCCAGGCCATGGCCGACAACCTCGACAAGCTGGCGGTCTACCCCAGCACCATCGGCCTGCCCGCCTTGCGCCAGGCGATCGGCCAGTGGTGCGAGCGCCGCTTCGGCGTACCGGCCGGCTGGCTGGACGCCGAGCGGCACATCCTGCCGGTCAACGGCACCCGCGAGGCGCTGTTTGCCTTCACCCAGGCCGTGGTCAACCGCGCCGATGACGGCCTGGTGGTCAGCCCCAACCCGTTCTACCAGATCTACGAAGGCGCAGCACTGCTGGCCGGTGCCACCCCGCACTACCTGCCGTGCCTGGAGAGCAACGGTTTCAACCCCGATTTCGACGCCGTGCCGGCCGAGGTGTGGCAGCGTTGCCAGATCCTGTTCCTGTGCTCGCCGGGCAACCCCACCGGCGCGCTGGTGCCGATGGCCACCCTGAAGAAGCTGATTGCCCTGGCCGACCAGCACGACTTCGTGATCGCCGCCGACGAGTGCTACAGCGAGCTGTATTTCGACGAAGACGCCCCGCCACCGGGCCTGCTGACTGCCTGTGCGGAACTCGGCCGCAGCGATTTCAAGCGCTGCGTGGTGTTCCACAGCCTGTCCAAGCGCTCCAACCTGCCGGGCCTGCGTTCGGGCTTCGTCGCCGGGGATGCCGAGATCATCAAGCCATTTTTGCTGTACCGCACCTACCATGGCTGCGCCATGCCGGTACAAACCCAGCTGGCCAGCATTGCCGCCTGGCAGGACGAGGCACATGTGCGCGAGAACCGCGACCAGTACCGCGCCAAGTACGATGCCGTGTTGGATATCCTGCAGCCGGTGCTGGACGTGCAGCGCCCGGATGGCAGCTTCTACCTGTGGGCCAAGGTACCGGGTGGCGATGCCGAATTCACCCGTGACCTGTTCGAGGCGCAGCATGTAACGGTGGTGCCGGGCTCTTACCTGTCGCGCGAAGTGGATGGGGTGAACCCGGGCGCCGGGCGCGTGCGCATGGCGCTGGTCGCGCCGCTGGCCGAGTGCATCGAGGCAGCGGAGCGGATTCGCGAGTTCCTGCAGAACCGTTGACCGGCCTGGGGCGCTTTGCGCCCCTCTGGCGAGACCAGGCCGCTGCTACAGGGGGACGCAAGATACCTCTGGCAGCGGCCTTGTATCGCGGAAGGAACGCCTGCTGCGGTCTACTTGACTGATCCCAGGTTCGCCTCGCTCAAGTCCAGCTCGCCCAGCACCTGCCGCACCACCTCGTCACCCACCAGGTGCTGACGATGCAGGTTGTACAGCTCCAGCCGCTGCGCCCGCAGCGCGCGCAGGCGCAGCCGTCGCTCCAGCAGGTCCATCTGTTGCGCCAGGGCCTTGGCTTCGGCGCTGTCGTTGTAGCTGTCCAGTTCATCGCGGTATTCCGCCATCAGGCGCGCCTTGAGTTCGGTCGCCAAGGTCGCCTGGGCGGCATCCTGCGGCGCAGTGCTGTCGATCACCTCCTCCGCCTCCAGGGCGTGGATCGCCGCCTCGGCAGTACGCCGCCAGGCCTCCTGCACTTCCTGGTGCAAGCGCTCGTCCGGGCTCTTGGTCACCCCGCGCAGCAGCAGCGGCAGGCTGATACAGGCGGTGATCAGCGACAGCAGGATCACCCCGGCCGCGATGAAGATCAGCAGGTCACGCTCGGGAAACGCCTTGCCCGCTTCGATCAACAGCGGGATCGACATCACACCGGCCAGGGTGACCGCACCGCGTACGCCGCCCAGGGTCAGCAGCCAACAGGAGCGCGCCGTGGGCATCAGTACCAGCGCCGGCTTGCCGCGCCAGCGCCGCACCACGCCGATCGAGCGCCAGATGCTCTGCACCCAGATGAAGCGCAGCAGGATCAACGCGGCAAAGATTGCCACCACATCCAGGCAACGCCAGGCCAGGGTCGGCCATACGGTGGCTTCGTGGCTGACCACGGCCTTGATGATGTCGGGCAATTGCAGGCCCAGCAGGAGAAAGATCAGGCCATTGAAAGCGAACTCCAGCAACGACCAGACACTGCGGTTGAGCAGGCGCGTACTGGTCTGCCGGGGCAGCAGGTCGAGCCAGCTCTGCATCATGCCGGCCGCCACCGCCGAGAGGATGCCCGACACGCCGAGGCGCTCGGCCAGCACGTAGGCGGCGAACGGCAGCAGCAACATGAACACCACGTGGGTGGCCGGGTCGTCCCAGCCGCGGGCGATCATCCACGCCCGCAGGCGGCCGATCAGCCAGCTCAGGGCGACACCCACGGCAAGCCCGCCGAGGGCGACCAGGACGAAGCTGAAGCTGGCATCGGTCAACGAGAACACCCCGGTGATCGCTGCCGCCAGGGCGAACTTGAAGGTCACCAGGCCGGACGCATCGTTCATCAGGGCCTCGCCTTGCAGCATGTGCATCAGCGGGGTGGGCAGGCGGTCCTGGGCAATGGCCGACACTGCCACGGCGTCGGTCGGCGACAAGACTGCCGCCAGGGCGAAAGCCACCGGCAGCGGAATGCCAGGCAGCAACCAGTGGATGAAGTAACCGGCCCCGACCACGGTGAACAACACCAGCCCCACGGCCAGCGCCACGACTGGCCCACGGATGCGCCACAGCTCGCGCTTGGGAATGCGCCAACCGTCGGCGAACAGCAAGGGGGGCAGGAACAGGAACAGGAACAGTTCGGGATCCAGGGCCACATGCAGGCCCAGCGTCGGCCAGGCCAGCAAGGCACCAGCGGCAATCTGCACCAGCGGCAAGGGCAGCGGGATCATGCGGCCGACCAGCTTCGACACGCTGACCAGCGTCAGCAGGATGAGGACGGTATAGGCGGACTGCATCCGGTAGGGCTTCCTTTATGACCAGAATCGACAGCGGGGCGAGAGAGCGCCATTGAAACAATATGTTAGCGGGGTAACGTGAGGCGAGGCCGCTGCACGATAGTCGCAGGTGAGGGATGAATATGTAACATGATGAGACGTGAGGCTGGGGCACATGCCTTGGGTCTTGTAGCGCCTGTGAGATCGAGCGCCGCCCCCGTGGCGCTCAAAGGATGGTTCCCGCATAATCCCGCGACTGACATTCGAATACGGAGAAATTGAGGCAGCCTGTGGCCTCAATGCACACAATGACCTACACGCTCTACGGCATCAAAGCCTGCGACACGATGAAAAAAGCGCGTACCTGGCTCGACGAAAAAGCCATCGCCTACGAATTTCACGATTACAAGACCCAAGGCATCGACCGTGACAGCCTGAACCGCTGGTGCAACGAACACGGCTGGGAAACCATCCTCAACCGTGCCGGCACCACGTTCCGCAAGCTGGACGACGCCAGCAAGGCCGACCTCGACCAGGCCAAGGCCGTCGAATTGATGCTGGCCCAGCCGTCAATGATCAAGCGCCCGGTGCTCGACCTTGGCACGCGCACCCTGGTCGGCTTCAAGCCCGACCTTTACGCCACTGCCCTGGCCTGAGCCCCTACCCTATTTCGCACGAGGTAATCACATGTCCAATACCCTGTTCAGCCTGGCCTTCGGTGTCGGCTCCCAGAACCGCCAGGGCGCCTGGCTGGAAGTATTCTACGCACAACCACTGCTCAACCCGAGCGCAGAGCTGGTTGCAGCGGTAGCGCCGATCCTCGGCTACCAAGGCGGCAACCAGGCCATCGCCTTCAGCACTGCCCAGGCTGCACAACTGGCCGAAGCCGTGAAAGGCGTCGACGCCGCCCAGGCAGCCCTGCTGACCCGCCTGGCCGAGAGCCACAAGCCACTGGTCGCCACCCTGCTGGCCGAAGACGCCGCACTGAGCTCGACCCCAGAGGCCTACCTCAAGCTGCACCTGCTGTCGCACCGCCTGGTCAAGCCGCACGGTGTGAGCCTGGCCGGCATCTTCCCGCTGCTGCCGAACGTGGCCTGGACCAACCAGGGCGCAGTCGACCTGGCCGAACTGGCAGAGTTGCAACTGGAAGCGCGCCTGAAGGGCGAGCTGCTGGAAGTGTTCTCGGTGGACAAGTTCCCGAAAATGACCGACTACGTGGTCCCGGCCGGCGTACGCATCGCCGACACCGCCCGTGTGCGCCTGGGCGCCTACATCGGCGAAGGCACCACCATCATGCACGAAGGCTTCGTCAACTTTAACGCCGGCACCGAAGGCCCAGGCATGATCGAAGGCCGCGTTTCCGCTGGCGTGTTCGTCGGCAAGGGTTCCGACCTGGGCGGCGGCTGCTCGACCATGGGCACCCTGTCCGGCGGCGGCAACATCGTCATCAAGGTTGGCGAAGGCTGCCTGATCGGCGCCAACGCCGGTATCGGTATTCCGCTGGGCGACCGCAACACCGTCGAGGCCGGCCTGTACATCACCGCCGGTACCAAGGTGAACCTGCTGGACGAGAACAACCAACTGGTGAAAGTGGTCAAGGCCCGCGACCTGGCCGGCCAGACCGACCTGCTGTTCCGCCGCAACTCGCTGAACGGTGCAGTGGAGTGCAAGACCCACAAGTCGGCCATCGAGCTGAACGAGGCGCTGCACGCGCACAACTGAGAACCCTGCAGCAGCGGATTCTCAGCGCTTGAAATGTTAAGATCGGGTCTGGCCCCTCGCCAGACCCGATTTTCCTTCCAGGCCCCGCGACCATGTTCCAGCCCTCCCCCTGGCGTGCCGATTTCCCCGCGATCGCCGCCCTGCAACGGCAGCACCAGACCTACCTGGACAGCGCCGCCACCACCCAGAAGCCGCAAGCCCTGCTCGATGCCCTGAGCCATTACTACGGCCATGGCGCAGCCAACGTGCACCGGGCCCAGCATTTGCCCGGCGCACTCGCGACCCAGGCTTTCGAAACCAGTCGCGACAAGGTTGCCGCCTGGCTCAATGCGGCGGATTCGCGGCAGATCGTGTTCACCCACGGTGCCACGTCGGCGCTGAACCTGCTGGCGTACGGCCTGGAACAGCGCTTCGAGGCCGGTGATGAAATTGCCGTCAGCGCCCTGGAGCACCACGCCAACCTGCTGCCCTGGCAACAACTGGCGCAGCGGCGCAACCTGCGCCTGGTGGTGCTGCCGCTGGATGGCCAGGGCTGCATCGACCTCGACCAGGCACTGCAACTGATCGGGCCACGTACCCGAGTACTGGCGGTAAGCCAGCTGTCCAACGTGCTGGGTACCTGGCAGCCGCTGCCGGCACTGTTGGCCCATGCTCGCGCGCAGGGTGCGCTGACCGTGGTCGACGGTGCCCAAGGGGTGGTGCATGGGCGGCATGATGTGCAGCAACTGGGTTGCGACTTCTATGTGTTCTCCAGCCACAAGCTGTACGGCCCGGAAGGCGTCGGCGTGCTGTACGGCCGCAGCCAGGCGCTGGAATTGCTGCGCCACTGGCAGTTCGGCGGCGAGATGGTGCAACTGGCCGAGTACCATAGCGCCAGCTTCCGCCCGGCGCCGCTGGGCTTCGAGGCCGGTACCCCGCCGATTGCCGGCGTGATCGGCCTGGGCGCGACCCTGGATTACCTGGCCAGCCTCGATGCCCAGGCGGTCGAACGCCATGAAGCCAGTCTGCACCAGCACTTGCTGCGTGGCCTGGCAGACCGCGATGGTGTGCGCATCCTTGGCGCACCACAGGCAGCCCTGGCCAGTTTCGTCATTGAAGGCGTGCACAACGCTGATATCGCCCACCTGCTGACCGAGCAAGGTATTGCCGTGCGTGCCGGGCACCACTGCGCCATGCCGCTTCTCAAGGGGTTGGGGCTGGAGGGCGCCATTCGCGTGTCGCTGGGGCTGTACAACGACAGCGATGACTTGCAGCGTTTCTTCGACGCGCTGGACCAGGGCCTGGAGCTGTTGCGATGAACCTGCCAGCACAGGCCTGCCAGGCGCTGGAAGCGTTTGAGCAAAGCAAGGGCTGGGAACAGCGTGCGCGCTTGCTGATGCAGTGGGGCGACCGCCTGGAACCCTTGGCTGAGGCTGAAAAGACCGAGGCCAACCGGGTGCATGGCTGTGAAAGCCTGGTGTGGCTGGTGGCCGAGCAGAACGACGGGGTGTGGCGGTTCAAGGCCAGCAGCGATGCACGTTTGCTGCGCGGGCTGCTGGCATTGCTGCTGGTACGGGTGCAGGGGTTGCCCAGTGGAGAGCTGGCCGCGCTTGATCTGCGTGAGTGGTTTACCCAACTGGGCCTGGAGCGCCAGCTTTCGCCGTCGCGCAGCAATGGGTTGCATGCGGTATTGCAGCGGATGACGGAGCTGGCGTCCAACCGTTGAATCGGTGCTGGCTTCTTCGCGGGCTTGCCCGCTCCCACAGGGTCCTCATCGTTCTTGAGAGAGATGCAGTACCTGTGGGAGCGGGCAAGCCCGCGAAGAAGCCCACTCGGTCTATTCAGGCTTGACCCGCTCCGAAGGCCGTCGCGCCCCCGCCACCAGCTTTTCCACCGCCTTGCTCGCTGCCACCATGGCGAAGGTCGCGGTCACCATCATCACCGCGCCGAAGCCACCCGAGCAGTCCAGGCGCACACCTTCACCGACAAAACTCTTCTGCAGGCAGACACTGCCATCTCCCTTGGGATAGCGCAGCTGCTCGCTGGAGAACACGCACGGCACGCCATAATTGCGGCTGACGTTGCGCGAGAAGTTGTAGTCGCGGCGCAGGGTGGAACGCACCCGCGAAGCCAGCGGGTCGTTGAAGGTCTTGTTCAGGTCGGCGATCTGGATCTGCGTCGGGTCGATCTGCCCACCGGCGCCACCAGTGGTGACAATGGCGATCTTGCGCCGGCGGCACCAGGCGATCAGCGCGGCCTTGGCCATGACGCTGTCGATGCAGTCGATCACACAGTCGAGGTTTTCGCTGATGTACTCGGCCATGCTGTCACGGGTGACGAAGTCGGCTACCGCATGCACCCTGCAAGCCGGGTTGATCGCCCGCAGGCGCTCGGCCATGACCTCGACCTTGGGCCGCCCCACCTGCCCTTCCAGGGCATGGGCCTGGCGGTTGGTGTTGCTGACGCAGACGTCGTCGAGGTCGAACAGGGTGATCTCGCCCACGCCACTGCGGGCCAGTGCTTCGGCCGCCCACGAGCCTACCCCGCCAATACCGACCACGGCCACATGGGCCTGGCCCAGGCGCTGCAACCCCTGGTCGCCATACAACCGGGCAACGCCGGCGAAGCGTGGATCTTCTGTGCTCATGCTCATACCCCAAAAAACCGGCGCGCATTATATGCCAGCGGCCCCATTGCCTGCATCGTTAGGAAAGAGCCTACCAACCCTGCTTTAATGTCGTATCACTTCGACACAAATGGTCCACAATGTCTTCACGTAAATTCGGCCTGAACCTGGTTGTGGTGCTGGCCATCGCCGCGTTGTTCACCGGGTTCTGGGCGCTGATCAATCGCCCGGTTTCCGCCCCTGCCTGGCCCGAGCAGATCTCCGGCTTCTCGTATTCGCCATTCCGCCTGGGGGAAAGCCCGCAAAAGGGCCAGTACCCGACTGACGACGAGATGCGCCAGGACCTGGAGCAGTTGAGCAAACTGACCGACAGCATCCGTACCTACACCGTGGAAGGCACCCAGGCCGATATCCCGCGGCTGGCCGAGGAGTTCGGCCTGCGGGTCACGCTGGGTATCTGGATCAGCCCGGACCTGGAGCGCAACGAGCGTGAGATCGCCACCGCCATCCAGTTGGCCAACACCTCGCGCAGCGTCGTCCGGGTAGTGGTCGGCAACGAGGCGCTGTTCCGCGAGGAGGTCACCCCGGAAAACCTGATCAAGTACCTCGACCGGGTACGGGCAGCGGTCAAGGTACCGGTGACCACCAGTGAGCAGTGGCACATCTGGAAAGAAAACCCGCAACTGGCCAAGCACGTCGACCTGATCGCCGCGCACATCCTGCCGTACTGGGAGTTCGTGCCGATGAAGGATTCGGTCGCATTTGTCCTCGACCGCGCCCGCGAACTGAAACACCAGTTCCCGCGCAAGCCGCTGCTGCTGTCGGAAGTCGGCTGGCCGAGCAACGGCCGCATGCGCGGGGGTGCCGATGCCACCCAGGCCGACCAGGCCATCTACCTGCGCACCCTGGTCAACACCCTCAACCGCCGTGGGTACAACTACTTCGTCATCGAAGCCTATGACCAGCCCTGGAAAGCCAGTGACGAAGGTTCGGTGGGCGCCTACTGGGGCGTGTACAACGCCGAGCGCCAGCAGAAATTCAATTTCGACGGCCCGGTGGTGGCGATCCCGCAATGGCGTGCCCTGGCAGTGGCCTCGGTGGTCCTGGCCCTGATTGCGCTGACCGTGCTGTTCATCGACGGCTCTGCCCTGCGCCAGCGTGGCCGCACCTTCCTGACCTTCATCACGTTCCTGTGCGGCTCGGTCCTGGTGTGGATCGCCTACGACTACAGCCAGCAATACAGCACCTGGTTCAGCCTGACCGTGGGCGTGCTGCTGGCCCTTGGCGCGCTGGGGGTGTTCATCGTCCTGCTCACCGAGGCCCACGAACTGGCCGAGGCGGTATGGATCCACAAGCGCCGCCGCGAATTCCTGCCGGTGCAGGCCGACAGCGCCTATCGGCCCAAGGTGTCGGTGCATGTGCCGTGCTACAACGAGCCGCCAGAGATGGTGAAGCAGACCCTCGACGCCCTGGCCGCACTGGACTACCCCGACTACGAAGTGCTGGTGATCGACAACAACACCAAGGACCCGGCCGTATGGGAGCCGCTCAAGGCCCACTGCGAGAAGCTCGGCGAGCGCTTCAGGTTCTTCCACGTCGCGCCATTGGCCGGCTTCAAGGGCGGCGCACTGAACTACCTGATCCCGCACACCGCCAAGGATGCCGAAGTGATCGCGGTGATCGACTCGGACTACTGCGTCGACCGCAACTGGCTCAAGCACATGGTGCCGCACTTCGCCGACCCGAAAATCGCCGTGGTGCAGTCGCCGCAGGATTATCGCGACCAGCATGAAAGCGCCTTCAAGAAGCTCTGCTACAGCGAGTACAAGGGCTTCTTCCACATCGGCATGGTCACCCGCAACGACCGTGACGCGATCATCCAGCACGGCACCATGACCATGACCCGGCGCAGCGTGCTGGAAGAGTTGGGCTGGGCCGAGTGGTGCATCTGCGAGGACGCCGAGCTGGGCCTGCGCGTATTCGAGAAGGGCCTGTCGGCGGCCTACGCCCACAACAGCTACGGCAAGGGCCTGATGCCCGACACCTTCATCGACTTCAAGAAGCAGCGTTTCCGCTGGGCCTATGGCGCCATCCAGATCATCAAGCACCACGCCAGCGCGCTGTTGCGCGGCAAGGGCAGCGAGCTGACCCGTGGCCAGCGCTACCACTTCCTGGCCGGCTGGCTGCCCTGGATCGCCGATGGCATGAACATCTTCTTCACCGTCGGCGCGCTGCTGTGGTCGGCGGCGATGATCATCGTGCCACACCGGGTCGACCCGCCGCTGATGATCTTCGCCATCCCGCCGCTGGCGCTGTTCTTCTTCAAGGTCGGCAAGATCATCTTCCTCTACCGGCGCGCAGTGGGGGTGAACCTGAAGGACGCCTTTGCCGCGGCACTGGCCGGGCTGGCGTTGTCGCATACCATTGCCAAGGCCGTGCTGTACGGTTTCTTCACCAGCAGCATGCCGTTCTTCCGCACGCCGAAGAACGCCGACAGCCATGGCTTGCTGGTGGCGATTTCCGAGGCCCGGGAAGAGTTGTTCATCATGTTGCTGCTGTGGGGTGCGGCACTGGGCATCTATCTGGTGCAGGGGCTGCCGAGTTCGGACATGCGCTTCTGGGTGGCGATGTTGCTGGTGCAATCGTTGCCTTATGTGGCTGCGCTGGTGATGGCGTTTCTGTCGTCGTTGCCCAAACCTGGGGAAAAGGCCGCCGAAGTGCAACAGGCTTGAGTTCTTTGGGGGCGCTTTGCGCCCCTTTCGCGACACAAGGCCGCTCCTACAGGGGATTGCAACCGTCAGATATGGCTAGATCGCCTGTAGGAACGGCCTTGTGTCGCGAAAGGGCCGCAAAGCGGCCCCATTGGCCTGACGGTTTGATATAAGATAACGCCCCTCAGATTTCTCCCGCCTTGCCTTGCCCCGGAGTCCCCCATGACGGCCCCAGCCGAGCTTTCGCCCACCCTCCAACTGGCCTGCGACCTGATCCGTCGCCCCTCGGTCACCCCCGTCGATGCCGACTGCCAGGCGCAGATGATGAACCGCCTGGGCGCCGTGGGCTTCCAGCTGGAACCGATGCGCATCGAGGACGTCGACAACTTCTGGGCCACCCACGGTAGCCAGGACGGCCCAGTGCTGTGCTTCGCCGGCCACACCGACGTGGTGCCCACCGGCCCGGTGCAGCAATGGCAGCATGAACCCTTCGAAGCGCTGATCGACGCCGACGGCATGCTCTGCGGCCGTGGCGCCGCCGACATGAAAGGCAGCCTGGCGTCCATGGTGGTGGCCAGCGAGCGCTTCGTGCGGGACTACCCGGACCACCGTGGCAAGGTCGCCTTCCTCATCACCAGCGACGAGGAAGGCCCGGCCCATCACGGCACCAAGGCCGTGGTCGAGCGCCTGAAAGCGCGCAACGAGCGCCTGGACTGGTGCATCGTCGGCGAGCCGTCCAGCACCACCCTGCTGGGTGACGTGGTCAAGAATGGCCGCCGTGGCTCGCTGGGCGCCAAGCTGACCGTGCGCGGCAAGCAGGGCCACGTGGCCTACCCACACCTGGCACGCAACCCGATCCACCTGGCCGCCCCGGCCCTGGCCGAACTGGCCGCCGAGCACTGGGACGAAGGCAATGCGTTCTTCCCACCGACCAGCTTCCAGATCTCCAACCTCAATGCTGGCACCGGCGCTACCAATGTGGTCCCGGGCGAGCTGAGCGCGTTGTTCAACTTCCGCTTCTCCACCGAGTCCACCGTCGAAGGCCTGCAGGCGCGGGTGTCGGCCATTCTCGACAAGCATGAACTGGACTGGTCGATCGACTGGGCACTGTCGGGCCTGCCGTTCCTCACCGAGCCGGGCGAGCTGCTGGACGCGGTATCGGCCAGCATCAAGGGCGTCACCGGTCGCGACACCCAGCCGTCCACCAGCGGTGGTACCTCCGATGGCCGCTTCATCGCCACCATGGGTACCCAGGTGGTCGAGCTTGGCCCGGTCAACGCCACCATCCACCAGGTCGACGAGCGGATCCTGGCCAGCGACCTCGACCTGCTGACCGAAATCTACTACCAGACCCTGGTCCGGTTGCTCGCCTGATGCTCGCCTGCCCCCTTTGCCAAGCGCCGCTGAGCCGGCTCGACAACGGTGTGGTGTGCCCGGCCGGCCACCGCTTCGACCGCGCCCGCCAGGGTTACCTGAACCTGTTGCCGGTGCAGCACAAGAACAGCCGCGACCCGGGTGACAACCAGGCCATGGTCGAGGCCCGCCGCGATTTCCTCGAGGCCGGCCACTACGCCCCGGTGGCGCGTCGCCTGGCCGAACTGGCCGCCGAGCGCCAGCCCTCTGCCTGGCTGGACATCGGTTGCGGCGAGGGCTACTACACCGCGCAGCTCGCCCAGGCGCTGCCAGCCGCCGAGGGCTATGCCCTGGACATCTCCCGCGAGGCGGTCAAGCGCGCCTGCCGCCGCGCGCCCGAGGTCACCTGGATGGTCGCCAGCATGGCCCGGGTGCCGCTGGCCGACGCCAGCTGCCAATTCATCGCCAGCGTGTTCAGCCCGCTCGACTGGGCCGAGGCCAAGCGCCTGCTCAGCCCCGGCGGCGGCCTGATGCGGGTCGGCCCCACCAGCGGCCACCTGATGGAACTGCGCGAAGTGCTCTACGATGAAGTACGCCCTTACGCCGACGACAAGCACCTCGCACTGGTCCCCGAAGGCATGGCCCATGCCCACAGCGAAACCCTCGAGTTCCGCCTGAGCCTGGTTGCGCCCAAGGCCCGCGCCGACCTGCTGGCCATGACCCCGCATGGCTGGCGCGCCAGTGCCGCAAGGCGTACCCGGGTGATCGACCAGGCCGAGCCGTTCGAAGTCACGGTTTCCATGCGTTATGACTATTTCCTGCGCCAAGACTGAGCACACCGGAGCCCTTATGCGCCAACCTGATATCGAGATCTACCTGAAGGACGCCGACGTCGACCACAAGCAGATTGCCGAGTGGCTTGCCCAGGCGATCGGCCCGTGCAGCGAATGGCAGCAGAAAGGCCAGACCTTCAAATGCCAGGCCGGTAACATTCCGGTCACCTGGTTACCCAAAGCTGTAGGGAAATGGAACAGCCTTTACCTGGAAAGCGACCAGACGCCCTGGGCCGATGACGTTGCCTGCGCCCGCGCCGCTTTCGCCGCACTGGGTGTGGAAGTGCGCTGCGCGCCGGGTGGCTGGGTGGAAGAAGACGGGGAAGAGGATGCCGACCGCTGGGTCCGCATCAGTGCCGACGGTGAAGAGGAGATCACCTGGCGTACCTGAGACAGCCCTGCGCTTCTACTGCAGGAGCGGCCTTGGGTCGCGAAAGGGCCACATGGCGCCCCCGGTTGTCAGCGTTGCTCGCCACACCGCAGGGGCTGCCTTGCAGCCCTTTCGCGACACGAGGCCGCTCCTACACTGACCGCGTCAATCGGCCTCTACAGCGGAGCTCAGAGCCCTACTACGTCTTCGGCTTGCAGGCCTTTCTGGCCCTGCACGCAGGCATATTCCACCCGCTGCCCTTCGACCAGGGTACGATGCCCCTCACCGCGAATCGCCCGATAGTGGACGAACACATCCGCACCACCTTCGCGCTGAATGAAGCCATAACCCTTGGCATCGTTGAACCACTTTACATTCCCAGTCTCACGAGACGACATCTGAACTACTCCGGATTTTTATTGTGAAGATCGCCTTGTAGACACGAAGCCTCCGCCACGTGTCGACGCCGCTTGCGCAAATATCCTGCAAGTGGCAGGCCGAGTATATGACACAGAACAAAAAAATTTGATGACCGTCGCGCCGTTCGGCGATTTTTGCTGAACTTGCGCGGATACGGCAGACTAATTGGCCAGATACCCACTGAACTTCACACCCAGGGCACACACCCCATGACCCGTTCCCCCCTGCGCCGCCTGATCTTCGGCGCCCTGCGTCGCCTGTTGTACCTGTGGGTGCGCTCCGAGACCATCAACCAGTCCTCCCTCACCCTCAAGCTCGACCGCAGCCGCCCGGTGTTCTATGCCCTGCCCTCGCCGGCGCTCAGCGACCTGGTCGTGCTTGACCATGAATGCACCAAGGCGGGGCTGCCGCGCCCGGTGCTGCCGGTGGCGGTGGGCCCACTGCAGGAGCCGGCCGCGTTCTTCTACCTGACCCCGGACCCGGACTGGCTCGGCCGCCACGACAAACGTGGCGCGCCACCGACCCTGGAGCGCCTGGTCGCGACCGTGGGCCAGCATGCCGAAGAGGACGCCCAGATCATCCCGGTCAGCGTGTTCTGGGGCCAGACCCCGGCCAGTGAATCCAGCCCGTGGAAACTGCTGTTCGCCGACAGCTGGGCGGTTACCGGGCGCCTGCGCCGGCTGCTGACCGTACTGGTGCTGGGGCGCAAGACCCGCGTGCAGTTCTCGGCGCCGATCCACCTGCGCGAACTGGTGCAGCACAACAAGGGCCAGGAGCGCACCGTGCGCATGGCCCAGCGCCTGATGCGCGTGCACTTTCGCAACCTCAAGACCGCCGTCATCGGCCCGGACATCTCGCACCGGCGCACCCTGGTCAAGGGCCTGATCCATGCGCCGCAGGTGCGTCAGGCCATCCTCGACGAGGCACAACGCGAAAACCTGCCGCTGGCCAAGGCCGAAGCCCAGGCGCTACGTTATGGCAACGAGATCGCCTCGGACTACACCTACACCGCCATCCGCTTCCTCGAAGTGGTGCTCAGCTGGTTCTGGAACAAGATCTACGACGGCATCAAGGTCAACCACATCGAGCAGGTGCAAGGCATCGCCCCCGGCAACGAAGTGATCTACGTGCCCTGCCACCGCAGCCACATCGATTACCTGCTGCTCTCGTATTTGCTGTTCCGCAACGGCCTCACCCCGCCGCACGTGGCCGCAGGCATCAACCTCAACATGCCGCTGGTGGGTAACCTGCTGCGCCGTGGCGGTGCCTTCTTCATGCGCCGCACGTTCAAGGGCAACCCGCTGTACACCGCAGTGTTCAACGAATACCTGCACACCCTGTACACCAAAGGTTTCCCGGTGGAGTACTTCGTCGAAGGCGGCCGCTCGCGCACCGGGCGCATGCTGCAGCCACGCACCGGGATGCTGGCCATCACCTTGCGCAGCTTCCTGCGCTCGTCGCGTACACCGATCGTCTTCGTGCCGGTGTACATCGGCTACGAGCGCGTGCTCGAAGGCCGTACCTACCTGGGCGAGCTGCGCGGGGCCAGCAAGAAGAAGGAGTCGATCCTCGACATCTTCAAGGTATTCGGCGCGCTCAAGCAGCGCTTTGGCCAGGTGTACGTCAACTTCGGCGAACCGATCCGCCTGGCCGGCTTCCTCGACCAGCAACAGCCTGGCTGGCGCGACCAGGACCACGGCCCGCAGTATCGCCCGGCCTGGCTCAACGCCACCACCACCCGCCTGGGCGAAACCGTGGCACGCCACCTCAACGAGGCGGCGGCGATCAACCCGGTCAACCTGGTGGCCCTGGCGCTGCTCTCCACCAGCCGCCTGGCCCTGGACGAACGGGCCCTGACCCGCGTGCTCGAGCTGTACCTGGCCTTGCTGCGTCAGGTGCCCTACTCGCCGCATACCACCCTGCCCGAGGGCGACGGCCAGGCGTTGATCGAACATGTGCGCAGCATGAACCTGGTGGCCGAGCAGAAGGACGCCCTGGGCCGCATCTTGTACCTGGATGAAGCCAACGCGGTGCTGATGACCTATTACCGCAACAACGTGCTGCACATCTTCGCCCTGCCAGCCCTGCTGGCCAGCTTCTTCCTCAGCAGCTCACGCCTGAGCCGGGAATTGCTGGGCCGCTACGTGCACGCGCTGTACCCGTATCTGCAGGCCGAACTGTTCCTGCGCTGGACACCTCAGCAGCTGGACGAGGTGATCGACCAGTGGCTGGCCGCGCTGGTCGAACAGGGCCTGCTGCGCCAGGACAACGACGTGTACATCCGCCCCGCGCCGAGTTCACGGCAGTTCGTCTTGCTGACCCTGCTCGCCCGCACCATCACCCAGACCCTGCAGCGCTTCTATATGGCCACCTCGCTGTTGCTCAACAGCGGGCAACACAGCCTCAGCGCCGAAGCGCTGGAAGACCTGTGCGTGATGATGGCCCAGCGCCTGTCGATCCTGCATGGCCTGAACGCCCCGGAATTCTTCGACAAGACGCTGTTCCGCCACTTCATCCAGACCTTGCTCGAGCAGGGCGTGCTGCAGGCCGACAGCCAAGGCAAGCTGGGCTATCACGACAAGCTTGGCGAGGTGGCCGAAGGCGTGGCCAAGCGCGTACTGTCGGCCGAGCTGCGCCTGTCGATCCGCCAGGTCGCGTTGCACCGCGACGACGGGCTGGAGAGTTCGACCCTGTAAAGGGTTCGGCAGCCGGGAAAATCCGCTAAAGTCCCTGGGGTTGGCCACAAGCCAGCTCCAAGGAAAACGGAGACGCCATGAAAAAGCTCTTTATGCTGTGTTGCGCATCCCTGCTCGCAGCCTGTTCCAGCCACACCCCGTCCAGCCAGGCCAGCCTGGATGGCGAGGTGTTCTACCTGCAGCGCAGCGCCCTGCCACCAACCGCCACGCTCAGCGTCGAGCTGCAGGACGTGTCGCTGATGGATGCCCCGGCCGTGGTCCTGGCGCGCCAGGCCGGCCCGGTCAAAGGCAACGTACCGCTGCCCTTCCACCTCGCCTACGACCCGGCCCAGGTCAAGCCCGGCCACCGCTATGCGCTCAGCGCGCGCATCGAACTGGATGGCAAGTTGCTGTTCATCAACACCGAACAGCATGCTGTCCGGCTGGATGGCCACGACCCGCAACCGCTGCGGATCAAGGTCGATCCGGTCCGCTGAAACCCGTATTCATCTGTTTACAAGGAAAGCTTCATGATCCGCACCTCCCTGCGTTTCACCACCCTGTGCGCCGGCCTGCTGCTGTCGGCCAGCGCATTGGCCCTGTCGCTGGGCGACCTGAGCCAGAAAGACGCCACCGGCGGCCTGAAAGATGCCCTGACCCAGGGCGCGCAACTGGCCGTCAAGCAACTGAGCGCCCCGGGCGGCTTCAGCAACAACCCGGACGTGCGCATCGAGCTGCCGGGCAACCTGGGCAAGGCCGCCAAGGCGATGAAGATGTTCGGCAAGGGTGACCAGGTCGAAGCCCTGGAAACCAGCATGAACAAGGCCGCCGAGGCTGCCGTGCCGCAGGCCCAGGCGATTCTGGTGGATGCCGTGAAGAACATGAGCGTGACCGATGCCAAGGGCATCCTCAGCGGTGGCGACGATTCGGCGACCCAGTACCTGAACAAGAGCAGCCGCGAGCAGATCCGTGCCAAGTTCCTGCCGATCGTCAAGCAAGCCACCGACAAGGTAGGCGTGGCCCAGCAGTACAATGCCTTCGCCGCCCAGGCCAAAGGCCTGGGGCTGGTCAAGGACGACGCCAATATCGAGAACTACGTGACCGAGAAGGCGCTGGATGGCCTGTTCGAGATGATCGCCAAGCAAGAGCAGAGCATTCGCCAGAACCCGGCTCAAGCGGCTACCAGCCTGGCCAAGAAGGTCTTTGGCGCGCTGTGATGGCGGTGGGGCTGCCTGGCAGCCCATCGCGACACCAGGCCGCTCCTACACAGCTTGCAAGGGCCTGTAGGGGCGGCCATGTATCGCGAAAGGAGGGCGAAGCCCTGCGCTATGAACTTCAGCCCTTCTTCACCCTGAACCACGCCGCATACAACGCCGGCAGGAACAGCAGGGTCAGCACCGTGGCCACGATCAATCCGCCCATGATCGCCACGGCCATCGGCCCGTAGAACACGCTGCGCGACAACGGGATCATCGCCAGCACCGCCGCCAGCGCGGTCAGCACGATCGGCCGGAAGCGCCGCACCGTGGCTTCGATGATCGCCTGCCAACGTTCCTGGCCGGCGGCGATGTCCTGCTCGATCTGGTCCACTAGGATCACCGAGTTGCGCATGATCATCCCCGCCAGGGCAATGGTGCCGAGCATGGCGACGAAGCCGAACGGTTGGCGGAACACCAGCAGGAACAAGGTCACGCCGATCAGCCCCAGCGGTGCGGTGAGGAACACCATCACCGTGCGCGAGAAGCTGCGCAGCTGGATCATCAGCAAGCTCAGCACCACCACCACGAACAGCGGCATGCCGGCGTTCACCGACTTCTGCCCGCGCTCGGAATCCTCCACCGTGCCACCTACCTCCAGCAGGTAGCCATCGGGCAGCCTGGCGCGAATCTCCTTCAGGGTCGGCTCGATCTGCTTGACCAGCGTCACCGGCTGCTGCTGGTCGTAGATGTCGGCGCGCACCGTCACCGTCGGCAAGCGGTTGCGGTGCCAGATGATGCCCTCCTCGAAGCCGTAGGCCAAGGTTGCCACCTGCGACAAGGCCACGCTCTGGCCATTGTCGGTCGGCAACGCCAGGCTGCCGAGGTTGCCCAGCTCGTGGCGTTCCTGGTGGGTACCGCGCAGCAGGATCTCGATCAGCTCGTTGTCCTCGCGGTACTGGCTGACCGTGGTCCCGGTCAGCGAGCTTTGCAGGAAGCTCGACAGGTGCGCGGTACTGACGCCCAGGGCACGTGCGCGGTCCTGGTCGATTTCAAGGAATACCGCCTTGCTCGGTTCTTCCCAGTCCAGGTGCACGTTCACCACATGCGGGTTCTCGCGGATCTTGTCGGCCACTTCGCGGGCCAGTGCTCGGACTTTCTCGATGTGCTCGCCGGTGACGCGGAACTGCACCGGATAACCCACGGGCGGGCCGTTCTCCAGGCGGGTGACGCGGGCGCGCAGGTCGGGGAACTGCTGGTCCATGGTGCTGATCAGCCAGCCGCGCAGGCGCTCGCGGTCTTCCATCGACTTGGCCAGCACCACGAACTGGGCGAAGCTGGCCGCCGGCAGTTGCTGGTCCAGCGGCAGGTAGAAACGCGGCGAGCCGGTACCCACGTAGGCCACATAGTTGTCGATGCCGTCCTGCTGCCTGAGCAGCGCCTCCAACTGCTTGACCCGCTCGGCAGTGTTGGCCAGCGAGCTGCCTTCGGCCAGCTTCAGGTCGACCAGCAGCTCCGGGCGCCCGGAGGCCGGGAAGAACTGCTGGGGCACGAAGCGGAACAGCAGGATGCTGCCGACAAAGGCGGCAATGGTCAGCAGGATGACGGTCTTGCGCCGCCGCACGCACCACTCCACCAGCCGCCGCACGCGCTGGTAGAACGGGGTGGCGTACGGGTCTGGCGCGTGGCCATCCTTGCCATGGCGCGCGGCATGCAGGCTGGCCAGGTCGGGCAGCAGGCGCTCGCCCAGGTAAGGCACGAAGACCACGGCGGCCACCCAGGAGGTGAGCAAGGCGATGGTCACTACCTGGAAGATCGAACGGGTGTACTCGCCGGTGCCGGAGGCCGCCGTGGCAATCGGCAGGAAGCCGGCCGCGGTGATCAGGGTGCCGGTGAGCATCGGGAAGGCGGTGCTGCTCCAGGCATGGCTGGCTGCCTTGAGCCGGTCGTAGCCCTGCTCCATCTTGATCGCCATCATTTCCACCGCAATGATCGCGTCATCCACCAGCAGGCCCAGCGCCAGCACCAGTGCGCCAAGGGAGATCTTGTGCAGGCCGATGCCAAAGTAGTGCATGGCGGCGAAGGTCATGGCCAGCACCAGCGGAATCGCCAGCGCCACCACCAGGCCGGTGCGCAAGCCCAGCGAGAAGAAGCTCACCAGCAGCACGATGACCAGTGCCTCGACCAGCACCTGGATGAATTCGCCCACGCCAGCCTTGACCGCCGCTGGCTGGTCGGACACCTTGCGCAGCTCCATGCCGGCCGGCAGGCTGCGCGCCAGGCGCTCGAACTCGCCTTCCAGGGCCTTGCCCAGCACCAGGATGTCACCGCCGTCCTTCATCGACACGGCCAGGCCGATGGCATCTTCGCCCATGAAGCGCATGCGCGGTGCCGGTGGGTCGTTGAAGCCCCGGTGCACCTCGGCGACATCGCCGATCCGGAAGGTACGGTCGCCCACGCGAATGGGGAACTGGCGAATCTGCTCGACGCTGCCGAAACGCCCGCTGACCCGCAACTGCAGGCGCTCACTGGGGGTTTCGAAAAAGCCGGCGGTGCTGACCGCGTTCTGCTCCTGCAGAGCCTGCTGCACGGCCGCCAAGGGCACACCGAGGGTGGCCAGCTTGAGGTTGGACAGCTCGATCCAGATTTTTTCGTCCTGCAGGCCGACCAGCTCGACCTTGCCCACGTCCTTGACCCGCTGCAGCTGGATCTGGATACGGTCGGCATAGTCCTTGAGCACGGCATAGTCGAAGCCCTTGCCGGTCAGCGCATAGATATTGCCGAAGGTGGTGCCGAACTCGTCGTTGAAGAACGGGCCCTGGATTTCCGGCGGCAGGGTGTGGCGGATGTCCGCGACCTTCTTGCGGATCTGGTACCACAGCTCGGGGATATCCCGGGAATGCAGCGAGTCACGGGCCATGAAGGTGACCTGCGATTCACCGGGCCGGGAAAACGAGACAATCCGCTCGTATTCGCCGGTTTCCATCAGTTTCTTCTCGATGCGTTCGGTGATCTGGCGCGACATTTCCTCGGCGCTGGCACCCGGCCACAGGGTGCGGATGACCATGGCCTTGAAGGTGAACGGCGGGTCTTCGCTCTGGCCGAGCTTGGTGTAGGACATCGCGCCAATGACCGCCAGCAGGATCATCAGAAACAGGACGATCTGGCGGTTGCGCAGCGCCCAGGCAGAAAGGTTGAAACCCATCGGGACTTACTCCTTGGCCGTCAGGTTCACTACACGGTTGGTGCGGTCTACCGGGCGTATCTCCTGGCCCTCGCGCAACACGTGGCCACCGGCGGCGACTATCCAGTCACCCACGGCAAGGCCCTCCAGCACCGGCACACTGTCGGCACCATAGGCCCCCAGGCGCACCTGCGCCCGCTCCAGGCGGCTGTCCTTGTTGACCCGCCAGACGTAGGCCTGGCCGTTCTCTGCAGTAACCGCCGACAACGGCACGGCCAACGGGATCAAGCCTTCGTGGGCGATGTAGACCCGGGCGCTCTGGCCCAGCTCCGCCGGCGTGGCAGCGGAGGTGAAGGCAATGCGTGCGGCAAAGGTACGCGAGCGCGGGTCGGCGGCCGGTGACAGCTCGCGGATGCGCCCCTGGAAGCGCTCCTGCGGGTGCGACCACAGTTCCACGCTCACCGCCTGGCCTACGGCGAAGCGGGCGAACTGCTGCTCCGGCAGGCCGATGAGCACTTCCCGCTCGCCATCGGCAGCGAGGGTGAACACGGTCTGCCCGGCCGCGACCACCTGGCCCACTTCTACCTGGCGCTTGGCGATCACCCCGGCCTGCGGTGCACGCAGCACGGCATATTCGGCCTGGTTGCCGGCGACGTCGAACTCGGCCTTGGCCTGCTTGAGGCGGGCCAGCCCGGCGCGGTAGAGGTTTTCGGCGTTGTCGTACTGCGAACGGCTGACCATCTGCCGGTCCAGCAGCTTCTGGTAGCGATCGCGCTCGGCACGCACCAACGACAGGTTGGCCTCGGCGGCCGCCAGCTGGGCACGATTGGCTTCCAGCTGCAGGCGCACATCCTGCGGGTCGAGTTGGGCCAGCGGCTGGTCGGCCTTGACCCGCTGCCCTTCCTCGACCAGGCGCTTGCTGACCTTGCCGGCAATGCGGAAGGCCAGCTCCGGCTCGAAGCGCGCCCGCACTTCGCCGGGGTAACTGTCGGCAGCGGCCTCGGCCGGCTGCGGTTGCACCACCAGCGCCGGGCGTGGCGCGGCGGGTGGGACGGCTTCCTGGCCGCACGCTGCCAGCAACAGCACGGCGGCGGTGGACAGGGCGATGGACAAGGCATGGCGCAACATGATGAATCCTTTCGCGAGGTGCACGTCTGAATATTTATACTGGCAAGTATATTAAATCAGCGAACCGGAGCCGGGAAGCCAGCGCCGGCAGAAAAAATCACGCCACGTTTTCACCGTCTTCAGGTTTTTTTCACCGGGATGCGCAGCGCTGCTCCCACCTCCGGCATCACCTTCAGCGCAACGACCTGGGCGCTGGGCCGCACACCAGAGCGGGTCCGACAGCATAGGCGCGTACGCCTTCGCTCACCCACCGGCAGCGCCAGGTAGTCCAATACTCCCAGGCCGCCTGGGAGTATCCGCCGATGCGCCGCCGGTGGCGCTTATCCATAGTTGAGGCCTGTAGCGGAGGTCTGCAGCCAGGCCTCGACAACTGGCAGCGCTTGCGAGAGAGCCATGACCATGAACAAGAAGAACGCATCGCCAACGGACAAACACAATAGCCCCACCGATGACCTACCCGCCGTCTCCCCACCTACCGTCACCACCGACCTCAGCGACTATAGCCCTGGCAGCACCGCCACCGTCACGGCCAGCGGCTTTGCGGCTGGCAGCACGGTCGCTTTCGAGGTGGACCATGCCACCGGCGCTGGTGCGGATAACCTGTGGGGCTCCCCCGACGATGTGCTCGCCACCGACGCCGGCGAAGGCCACGACCCGTGGTACGTGACCGACGGCGGCGCTGGCGACCTGGACGGCAAGGTCAACGGCAGCATTACCACCTCGTGGTACGTCAACCCCGACGACTCGGCGGGCGCCACTTTCCTGCTCAGCGCGACCGGCGCGGGTGCCGACCAGGTGTTCGGCACGGCTGACGACGTGGTGGCGACGACGTCGTTCACCGACAGCGCAGTAGTCACCGCGACCGGTGTGAACGTGACGCTGGACGAAACGGCCGGGTTGCAAAATGGCACAGCCACACCAAGCCCGGCCTCGGATGCCGACGACAACGACATCCTGGTGGCCTCCCTGCCCTCCGCGTTCTCGACCCGCCTCACCGCACTGGGCGCCGGTACCCCGGCAGGTGCTGCCTTGAGTGGCTATACCGGGGCCGTGGGCAACACCGGCAGCAATGCATTCACCATCACCCCGGCACCGGGCGGCACCATCACCGACGTCAGCTTCACCAACAGCGCTGGCGCGCCGCTCAATGGCCTGGACAGTGGGCTGGATACGCTCGATGGCGTCAGCATCCTGCTCTACACCGATACCAGCAACAACAACATCGTGCTGGGCCGTGCGGGCGGGCCAGCAGGCGCGATCGTGTTTGCCGGTTACATCGAAGAAACCGGATCGCCCGTCAGCGGCGGCAAGATCTGGACGGTGGAATACCAACCGCTGCTGCACCCGAACACCAGCAACCCGGACGATGCCGTCAACCTGCTGAACAAGGTGTTCATCGGCACCAACCAGGACCTGCAGTTCAGCCTGGCCAATGCGCCTTCCGGGCAGAACCTGTTCCTCATGTTCACCACCGCGAACCCGACCGTGGTCAATGACGGCGGCATCCTGCGTATCAGCGACCCGACCATCATCGCCACCGGCAAAGACCCGGCCGACCAGTCGAGCGGCGCCAGCATCACCACGGGCGATACGATCAATACCAGCCAGGCAGGCGGCCCGACCACCTTCGGCACCAACAACCAGATGATCGTGGAGCAGGAAGGTATCCGTTTCTCCTTCGTCACCGGCGCCCGGCAGAATGTGACCATTCCCAACCTGGACCAGAACGAAGCGGATATTGAAGCCAACATCGACTACACCGCGGTGTTCAATGTGAAGTCGGCCAGTTTCGATGTGGTGCAACTGCAAAGCGGCAAGAGCGCCGTGGTCACGGTCAGCACCTACAGCACGGCCGCTGAGCCTGGGGTGAACTTCATCAATGGGTACAACAACGATGCCGCAGTGGCGATCACCAACGTTCGCGTCATCAATATCGCCACAGGGCAGGTAGTCGAGAACTCCAATGGGTCAGTGAATGACCCGAACATCGTCATCACCTTTGCCTCGGGGGTCGCTACCCTCACTGGCATTACCGCCGGCCAGCGAATCGAGTACACCACCACACAGGATCACAATCGTGTGCTCATCCAGAATGGCGCTGCCGTGGACGCCAAGGGCGATACCCATGCCGATTTCGATATCGGCGGCCTGAAGCTACTTCAGGTCACTACCGCTACCGCTGAAATCGGCTCCAAGATGGTCTTCGAAGACGACGGCCCGAGCATCAGTACCACTGGCACCGAGCCGACCCTGACCGTCGATGAAACCAACCTGGCGATCAACGCCAGCCAGAGCTTCGCTGCCAACTTCACCTCGGCCTTCGGCGCCGATGGTGCCGGCACGCTCACCTACGCCCTGGGCGTGGTGGCAGGCGCTTCGGGCCTGACGGACACGGCCACCGGTGAGGCGGTCAACCTGTCGCTTAATGGCACCGTGGTGGAAGGCCGCACGGCCACTACCAACCTGCTGGTATTCACGGTCAGCGTTGCCAGTAACGGCACCGTCACCCTCGACCAGATCCGCGCCATCGTCCACCCCGACACCACCAACCCGGATGACTCGAAGACCCTGAGCGCCGACAACCTGGTGACCTTGACCGCGACCAAGACCGACAAGGACGGCGACAGCGCCCAGGCTACGCTGAACATCGGGCAGAACCTGGTATTCAAGGATGACGGCCCAAGCATCAGCACTACCGGCACGGAACCGACCCTGACCGTCGATGAAACCAACCTGGCGATCAACGCCAGCCAGAGCTTCGCCGCAAACTTCACCTCGGCCTTCGGCGCCGATGGCGCTGGCACGCTCACCTACGCCCTGGGCGTGGTGGCAGGCGCTTCGGGCCTGACGGACACGGCCACCGGTGAGGCGGTCAACCTGTCGCTCAATGGCACTGTAGTGGAAGGCCGCACGGCCACCACCAACCTGCTGGTGTTCACGGTCAGCGTTGCCAGTAACGGCACCGTCACCCTCGACCAGATCCGCGCCATCGTCCACCCCGACACCACTAACCCAGATGACTCGAAGACCCTGAGCGCCGACAACCTGGTGACCTTGACCGCGACCAAGACCGACAAGGACGGCGACAGCGCCCAGGCCACGCTGAATATTGGGCAGAACCTGGTATTCAAGGATGACGGCCCGAGCATCAGCACCACCGGCACCGAGCCGACCCTGACCGTCGATGAAACCAACCTGGCGATCAACGCCAGCCAGAGCTTCGCCGCCAACTTCACCTCGGCCTTCGGTGCCGATGGTGCCGGCACGCTCACCTACGCCCTAGGCGTGGTGGCAGGCGCTTCGGGCCTGACGGACACGGCCACCGGTGAGGCGGTCAACTTGTCGCTCAATGGCACTGTAGTGGAAGGCCGCACGGCCACCACCAACCTGCTGGTGTTCACCGTCAGCGTTGCCAGTAACGGCACCGTCACCCTCGACCAGATCCGCGCCATCGTCCACCCCGACACCACTAACCCGGATGACTCGAAAACACTGAGCGCCGACAACCTGGTGACCCTGACCGCGACCAAGACCGACAAGGACGGCGACAGCGCCCAGGCCACGCTGAATATCGGGCAGAACCTGGTATTCAAGGATGACGGCCCGAGCATCAGCACCACCGGTACGGAACCGACCCTGACCGTCGATGAAACCAACCTGGCGATCAACGCCAGCCAGAGCTTCGCTGCCAACTTCACCTCGGCCTTCGGCGCCGATGGCGCTGGCACGCTCACCTACGCCCTGGGCGTGGTGGCAGGCGCTTCGGGCCTGACGGACACGGCCACCGGTGAGGCGGTCAACCTGTCGCTCAATGGCACTGTAGTGGAAGGCCGCACGGCCACCACCAACCTGCTGGTGTTCACGGTCAGCGTTGCCAGTAACGGCACCGTCACCCTCGACCAGATCCGCGCCATCGTCCACCCCGACACCACTAACCCAGATGACTCGAAGACCCTGAGCGCCGACAACCTGGTGACCCTGACCGCAACCAAGACCGACAAGGACGGCGACAGCGCCCAGGCTACGCTCAACATCGGGCAAAACCTGGTATTCAAGGATGACGGCCCAAGCATCAGCACTACCGGCACCGAGCCGACCCTGACCGTCGATGAAACCAACCTGGCGATCAACGCCACCCAGAGCTTCGCCGCCAACTTCACCTCGGCCTTCGGTGCCGATGGTGCAGGCACGCTCACCTACGCCCTGGGAGTGGTGGCAGGCGCCTCCGGCCTGACGGACACGGCCACTGGGGAAGCAGTCAACCTGTCGCTCAATGGCACCGTGGTGGAAGGCCGCACGGCCACTACCAACCTGCTGGTGTTCACGGTCAGTGTGGCCAGCAACGGTGAGGTCACCCTCGATCAGCTCCGCGCCATCGTCCACCCCGACACCACCAACCCGGATGACTCGAAGACCCTGAGCGCCGACAACCTGGTGACCTTGACCGCGACCAAGACCGACAAGGACGGTGACAGCGCCCAGGCCACGCTGAACATCGGGCAGAACCTGGTGTTCAAGGATGACGGCCCGAGCATCAGCACCACTGGCACCGAGCCGACCCTGACCGTCGATGAAACCAACCTGGCGATCAACGCCAGCCAGAGCTTCGCCGCCAACTTCACCTCGGCCTTCGGTGCCGATGGCGCTGGCACGCTCACCTACGCCCTCGGCGTGGTGGCAGGCGCTTCGGGCTTGACGGACACGGCCACCGGCGAGGCGGTCAACCTGTCGCTCAATGGCACTGTAGTGGAAGGCCGCACGGCCACTACCAACCTGCTGGTGTTCACGGTCAGCGTTGCTAGCAACGGTACCGTCACCCTCGACCAGCTCCGCGCCATCGTCCATCCCGACGCCACTAACCCGGATGACTCGAAGACCCTGAGCGCCGACAACCTGGTGACCCTGACCGCAACCAAGACCGACAAGGACGGCGACAGCGCCCAGGCCACGCTGAACATCGGGCAGAACCTGGTATTCAAGGATGACGGCCCAAGCATCAGCACCACTGGCACCGAGCCGACCCTGACCGTTGATGAAACCAACCTGGCAATCAACGCCAGCCAGAGCTTCGCCGCCAACTTCACCTCGGCCTTCGGCGCCGATGGTGCCGGCACGCTCACCTACGCCCTCGGCGTGGTGGCAGGCGCGTCGGGCCTGACGGACACGGCCACCGGCGAGGCGGTCAACCTGTCGCTCAATGGCACCGTGGTGGAGGGCCGCACGGCCACTACCAACGCGCTGGTGTTCACGGTCAGCGTCGCCAGTAATGGCACCGTCACCCTCGACCAGCTCCGCGCCATCGTCCACCCCGACCCGACCAACCCCGATGACGTGAAGACCCTGACCGCCGACAATCTGGTGACCTTGACCGCGATCAAGACCGACAAGGACGGCGACAGCGCCCAGGCCACCCTCAACATCGGGCAGAACCTGGTGTTCCACGATGATGGGCCATCCCTGGCCTTCGGCAACCTGATCGGAACCGGCAGCATCCTGCCGCAATACGGTTTCTGGAACAATACGATCGGTGCCGACGGCCTGGGTGCGACCGGCCTGGACATTTCGCTGGTGGGTGGCCAGTTCACCCTGGTCCGGCCCGACAACACCACCACGACCGGTACTGGCACCCTCACCGAGACGTCACCGTCGCCCGATGCCAATGGCGCGTTCCACTTCACTGGCACCTTGACCGGGGACTTCGACAACAACGCCGCAACGGCCAACACCACGATCGACTACACGCTGACGGCCTATGCCAATGGCAGTTACACCCTGGACCTGGTGCAAGGCTTCCATTCGGTCACCACGCTCAGCAGTGCCAACGGCTCGCTGGATGCCGGCGGCCCGGACCCAGTGCGTACCTTGCTGATCCCTAAAACCAGTGACCCAAGCATTCCATCGGCATCCGAGGAGATCGTGTTCTTCTCCGCCAAGGCGCTCGCCTCGACGGCAGACATCTTCACCGGCATAGGCATCGGGGCTACCGACCCGACCGAAGCCCAGCTGCAGACCAGTCCCCTGCCGTCGTACATCGACCCCGCGTCGATGAACGTCAGCACGTCCGGTATCGGCGTCGCCAACAACCTGTTCCAGGGTGACAACCTGGCGGCGATCAGCTCCGCCGACGAAAGCTTCGTGGTCAACCCGGAAACCTTGCTGACGGGCATGAAGGTCTACATCGACAACTCCGTAGGGGGCTACGACACCGCCACCGAGGACCTGTACTACCGCATCTACTACGCCGATGGAACGACGTCGAACCTGACCGAGGTGAACACCCTCACCCCAGAGGCTGGCGGCCAGGTGTCGTTCCTGATCCAGAAGGCAGGTTCGTCGCTGATCGATGCCGTGCAACTGACGATGGGGCGGGGCGAAATCAAGATCCCGGTGATCGAGTTCATCAAGGAAACCGAGAACCTGGCCAGCGACATCAAACTGCAGTTCAGTGCAACGCTGACGGACAAGGATGGCGACTCCGCGAGCAGTACGTTCGACGCCAACCTGTTCGCCAACGAAGCGGACAACGCAGCGTTCGACTTCTCGCTGGTTGGCACCACCGGCCAGCGCGATGCGTTCAACGTCGACCTGTCGGCTGATGAGCAGCTGTACCAGGTCAGCGGGTTCGATGCCGGTGCGGGGCAACGCGACAAGCTGGTGCTCAACGGCGATCCGAATGCCGTCGTGCAGTCGATCGACAACAGCGGTGCAGACAGCATCGTGACCATTGCCGAATCCGGCGGGCAGACGACGACCATCACCCTGGTCGGGGTCGACATCCTCAACACCGACATCTTCAACGGGAGCGTCTGAACCATGAGTTGAAACCTGCGAGGGTGGCCTGAAAAACCACCCTCGCAGCGCTTCTGCAGGCCACCAACGAACTTCGCCGTTCAACGCCAACAGACCACCACACAACGACAGGCCGGGCGCCCGCCAGCCGCCATCAGCCTGCTGCGTTGTGCCTGGGCCTCAGTCGTACTCCCCGCCTGTGGATGCAGGCGGCTCTTCGCCACTGGTGAGCCCGTGCTTGACCGCATACATCAGCAAGTCGATGCGGTTGGTGAGGTTGAGCTTCTGATAGATGCTGCTGAGGTGATTGTGCACGGTGTGTTCGCTGATGCCCAAGCGCCCGGCGATGCACATGTACTTGGCGGACGGGTCGCCAACGATGGCACGGACCAGCTCCTGCTCGCGCAACGTCAGCCGGGCATGTTTCGCGTGTGCCAGGTTGCATTGCAGCGGCACATGCCTGGCCGAGGCATAACCGGAAAGGCCACTGACCCAGGCCCGCTCCAGCCCGGTGTCGCAATGATGGGCTTTGACGATGGCGCGGATGATCGACTCGGTCGAGTCTTCCGCCAGCACGATGCCACGTGCGCCCGCCTCGATGGCATGTGCAACGGGGACCGTCTCGTACAACCCCTTGAGCACCAGCACTTTCATGTCGCCCGTGCGCGCAAGGCCGGCAACCACCTCGACCGGGTCCAGTGCATCAGGAAAAAAACTGAAGAAAATGACATCGGGCCGCGACTGATCGGCAAGGTCCAGCGCATGGGCATAGGTAGTGGCCTGGCCACTCACTTCCATGCGGGGCTTTCTGGCATTGATCAGATCGTGAAGGCCCAGGAGCACCAGCGGGCGACAATCGATCAGCATCACGCGTATCGTTTTTTTATGGTCTGGCATTTCTTCGTGCCTCCCATGAAAAACGGTCCCTGTCCTCCACTTGTTAGCTTTCTTAGCCATCCTTATCGGCCACTGACTGAACTGGCCGAGGATCAATGAACGATGGCACCCGACAATGCGTCAGACGGTGCCGCACGAGGTTGCATGGCGCTGGGCCACGGGCGGTGGCGCAAGCGGCGGGGGTTGCGGACGGGTTCCGCAATGGGGCGGAGTCGTTGAAATGAAAACAACGGTTGGTTGCTGGCGCATGCTGCAGTGCTCCTACAGGCCCTTCAGCGGAGTCTAGGCCAGCGCGGCGTACTGCCTGGGGCTTGCGCCGTATTGTGGTACATACGCAGCGCTGTCCCGATCATGACTGGTTGTCTTTTAAGATCAAGGGATTAGATGGTTTCGACGGCAGCGTTAGCGCGTTATTGGACCTGACGAAATGTCAAATAATCGACGAGTGGTGCATATCTGCATGCGTCAAAAAAGTTTCGTCAATTTATTGCCATAGCCAACGAGGTCCTCGCACTTTAGGGATTCTCCGAACAAGTTACCCACCAGCCGCAAATGGACGGCTTGGAGATGCCGAAAACCCCGATTTTCAGCCGCTGATTATTGGAAAACCAAGGCATAGCCTTGGTTTTCTGCCCTCACGGGCGCACCTCTCCCGCAGCAGGCAATAATTGCCGGCGCACCATCCATAGATTCGACAGCGCGAACAGTGTGGTTAATTGCGCCGTATTCTTGGCCAGGCCACGGAAGCGGGTCTTCACATAACCGAACTGACGCTTGATCATCCGAAACGGATGTCCGACCTTCGCACGTACCTGAGCTTTGGCCTTCTCGATCTTGCGCCTGGCCTTGTACAGCGCACTGCGTTTGCTCAAATGCTTGTAGGTGCTGCGTCGCGCAGCGATCTGCCAGATCACTTGCCGACCGTCGTGCTCGGGCCGTTTCTCTACGCCGGTGTAACCGGCGTCAGCACAGACAACGTTCTCGCCACCGTGCAACAGATGGGCAACTTCCGTCACGTCAGCCACGTTCGCGGCGGTGCCATGGACATGATGTACCAGGCCCGATTCTGCGTCGGCTCCGATATGCGCTTTCATGCCGAAGAAGTACTGGTTGCCTTTCTTCGTCTGGTGCATTTCAGGATCGCGTTTGCCTTCCTTGTTCTTGGTCGAACTGGGTGCGTGGATGATAGTGGCGTCGACAATGGTGCCCTGGCGCAACGACAGGCCCTGTCTTGCAGGTAATTGTTGATGGTTTCCAAAATGCCCGCCGCCAACTGATGCTTCTCCAGCAGGTGCCGGAAGTTCATGATCGTCGTGTCTTCGGGGATCGGAGCGCTGAGCGTCAGACGAGCAAACTGGCGCATCGAAGTAATCTCGTACAGCGCCTCTTCCATGGCGGGATCTCAAGAATAGCCTTCGTCTTCGACCCGACCAGCTTTATAGCGAGCAGATTCTTCTTGGGCAGCACTAAACCACTCAGAGAAGCTAGAGTAATGAAAGTTATCAAAAGGGCTTGACTTTGGCCTTGAGTAATCATAAATCCGAACAGCTAAACCTCCCCCCTTGCCTCCATCAAAACAAGCAAGAACCACCCAGCCATCATTATACAACCCAGACTCATCTTGAATAATTGCAAATGGAACCAGAGCACTCTCTGGAAACTTTAAAAGCATAGAGCCATAGTAAAACAGAGAGAGCGCCACATCTTTAGTTAAAAATCGCCAAGGCGATATATCTACATCACCCGCCAAAACTATATTTAGATAATCAATAGGAAATTGAAAACCTTCTGGCAAAATTGGAAGTTCGTACAAGAAAGGCTTTATCACCTCCTGCCTCCAGAAATACGTGGTGGCTCTGTTGAACCGTAAGGATTGGAAGTAGAAACCCTCCTGACTGCTTGTTTATACGACCAGTTATCGCCTCTCCCCAAGTATTAAAATTTTGCCACCCTCTCGCCTCTTGGACAGCTGGCGTCAGTGGTTCATCAAATCCACGAACGCTAGCATTAACGTCGATCCCCGCTTCTTTGGCAGCAGCATTCGAGTGTTATCCATACTAGTCAGCTTGCCATCAGGCATTTTCACCACATCAACCGGATCACCTTTCCAGCCATTGGTTTTCACGCTCTGGACTAAATCGTCGTAGGTGTAATTCGTGCCAGAGACCCGATCTGTCTTGTTGAACGAAACAGAATTCTGCGAGAAGCGAATGTCATCAGCAGCATAAGTTGCTGCATTGCCTGCGCCTTTTGCACCGTCAGTCTTTTATGCGCCCTAAGAACTCGGCCATTGCAAGTGGATCACGCTCAACAAGTTCTTCAATCAAATCCTCTGCGGCCCAGTGCAAAATCATGTCACCCCCATCCCCATCCTTGCAGAGGATAAAATCATTTGACAAAGAAGAGTCAACCATATCGACCTCTCTTTCACTGAGCGCCATTAAGCCACCGTAACCATCATAAGGAATGACCCAGTAAAAGCGCTCGTTATCTACCCAGTAAATCCCAAGCACCTGCACAGGGTCTTCTCGCCCAATTTCTCGAACAATCATATCCACATCACTCAATCGTCCTTCCGGGCTGCAGCACAGGCGGCACCTGTTGCGGCGTGGTGATTTTCATATCATATGCCTTACCGGTAACGGAGTTGTACTGGTAGTGAACTGTTATACTTTCTCCGCTAGGTAGACGGTGGCTTACCTCCATCTTCCTCCATCCCTCACTCCTCGGAAAGTCTTTATCGCCCGCTAGTTTTGTATCACGGCCAGCAGAGGGATTTTCTATCACTCGGTTCCACAACGTCTGCTCATTCAGATCTCGGGGCGCCGTTGACTGATAGCTCTTCGCTGTTGAATGTGTTGCATAGTTTGGAAGACCAGCAGAAAACTCATCAGCAGCATTTTCTGCCCGAAACCTTCTTGGGCCAGATTCAGGGCAATTCGATCACGTTGTTCGACAAAGGCTTCGGGGGGGTGATTTGCTACTGAGCGTTGCCGATGAGCGAAACAATCGGCACTGACTCACGCCAGCTTGCAAGAACCTGGTGCTGGAGGAAGGCGAGCATGATCGCCGGGGGCGGATGAAGGTTTCGCCCCGGGCACGCAAGCGAAATCCGAATTTGCCCTCCCACTGGGAAGTACGCGAATTCAGCTATGAAAGCCATGGGCACATAAGGTCGCTGCTCACTTCACTGCCTGCAGAGCGCTATAGCGCAGAGGCCGTCGCCGAGCCGTACCTGGAGCGCTGGGGCTTTTTACTAGCTTACAACATCATGCTTCGAGAGGCCAGTCAGGCCGCAGTAGCCTTTGGCCGAACGCCTTCACATACGCTTTAAACCCGCCTGACAGTACATTGGGGTGCAACTGATCGTCATGGCAGCTGCCGATCCGTTATCGGCAACAGGCAGAAGGTTGGCTGAGCTAAGGGGAGCTATCGGAGGGATGTTTCTGGATCACCGTCCAAGGCCGGGAAGACCAAGGACGGTGAACATTTCCAAAACCCGGTATCCAGTGGATCGTAAGGCTGCTCCGCTTAAGTGAACAGCATTACAGCAGTGCCCGGGGCTACTTTTATGCGGGATTAAAAAGAGAGCTTATCCAAAAGTTCTTTTACTTTCGCAGTATCTTCAGGATGGCGTTGAAGATATCTTTCACAAGCCAACCGAATGTATTCAGAACAAACCGTTTCGCTCACAACAACTGCGTCTTCATCCTTAGGGGGATAGCCATAAGCAAATTCAACCCCCTCAAAGTGCTCTTCATCAAACGGACTATTTTCATCAGGGAAGTTACAGTACGCCCCGTCTGTACTGAATCCCCAGCGCTTCACGATACAACCAACCGCGTCAATAAAGTAGCCATCGTCATACATCCTATCAAAATACCCTTTAACGATCCAATAAGGGTCTGACTCGCTATATGGCTGACCAAACAGCTCTTTCATAAGTGCCTCACCATTACTTTGGGTGAAAGTTTGTCACCGTTCCTGTGGCCTTATCCAAATACACCCTAAAGGTGACACCCCCGGCAACAATACCAGAGAGAACTGTATTAGGATTAGTGTGATAGTTGCGTTGTTGAACTAGTGAACGATCTGGGGTCATTTCTCCAATAGGTCCTGACAGTGTTTGGGTGATGTGGAAATGGCAACAGCAGCTGGAAACCATCGACCAACTGCCCAAGAGCCAGCAGAAATTTGTTGGGCAGATCTGGGAGGCCCTGATCGCTCAGGCCACGACTAAAGCGAGCAGTGAAGGAAGGGAAGTTTTGCAGTAAGCGGAAAAGACAACACCGGCGCGAGGCCGGTGTTAAATAATACTCCTATTGACTAGGTTTGGTAATCATCAAACTCCCAACAAAATACCTTTCCTAGCTGTATCGCGATAGATTCCCAGCTGTCTCCCTCACAGCGACTCACATAATCATGAATCAACTCCTTAATAGTCGAAAAGTCATATTCTCTAACTATTAATAGACCTCTCCCCCAACGAGCCTCCCATACTGACTCTTCTAGCCACTTTGGTGTGCAGATAAAAAGCTCAAAATCATCTGCCCCTTGCGTGCAATCAAGCCCAATCCGAATGCGAAGACTCAAAGAAAAATTGTCTAGGCTCTTAGGGCAGTAAGTCTCAACATCAAAAACATCATTAGAAATACCTTTTATAACAGCACGCATCATTCCTCCTAATCAGCCACATCCAGATGACCATTACTTACTTTTACGCGCTGACCTGTTACAGGATTGATGCTGTACATTTCAAAATTTGCCTGTACGCCTGTCGTTGCGAACGATGAATTTTTAGGAGTTGGCGGCCTATATACACGAGTACCGTCTGCGCTAATCAAACCAAGCCCATCACTTGTTTTTGTCGCGCCATCTCCAACCCAGGTTTTACCTAACTGATTAGCTTCGGAAGATGTACCTTGACCTATAGAAAAGTTCAGATCCTTCGTTCCATTGCCGTTCACAGCAACAGCTAATCTTGAGTCCTGAGCGGCGATATTGCTCAGGCTTTCTTGTATTAGTTGATCCTTCAGCTTTGGATACAAGGCCCCATTTTCGGCGCCGGAGCGAACAGCTCCACCTTTTACACCAGCGTCCTTCTCCGGGTGGGGCATGCCAGCTTCAGCATCCGTCGACACAGTCGAAGTATACGGTGCCTTCCCTGTCCCCGCCCCTTTTGCACCAGACGCTACGTACTGACTGGTCTCATTAATCAGCCGAGACGCTTCAGCAAGGTTCCCTTTCTTCAGCGCTGTTTCAGCCGCTTTAATCGCCTTGCCCGCAGCATCCCCTACACCCGGGACGACGCCTATGGTTGCGGCGAGATAATCCAGCGCGCTCTCCGCTTCCGCATAGCTCTTTATATCACCAATTACGGGTATAAAGTCGGCCCCCGTCGAAAGTGTATCCTTTAGCTGTTCCCGCCGCTCCTTGTACATCTTGACCGAGCAGGCATCCGAGCTTAACCCAGCGCAGTTCTGCTGCTTGTAGCGTTCGTTTTCTGCCTTGACATGCTCTCGGCCACCACCTCCGGTGTCTTGCCTGCCGCCAATGCCTCAGCAATATCGCTAAGCGCGTTGTTTTCCGCGGCGTTCCTTCCCGCCTGCCCAATAAATACGCGGTCTGCAGGGCAGTCTTTAGTCGCCTCTAACTACACGCTGCACCCCAGTGGATTCGGGACTTTGGCCGCACCGGCAAGGTGCGTATGGTATATCGCCAACAGACTGGGGTTTAAGGGCAGCCAAACACCGCGAAAACCGCACCGATTTAAGAGCAAGCATCGGCCAGAGGATCAAACCCTTTGCCAGCGGCCCGACCGCTGGCAGCGGTAGCCGAGAAGTAGAACAAAGATAGCCGCCCAATAGCTGAGAGACAGTAACAGATGGCTGATAACTCGGCAGCCCGATAGCACAAAAGAAGCAGTTCACCGGCGTGAGGCAGACATGATGCGTCGATGATGCAAATCGGCTGCTGCCGGCCGAGTGGGACCAGTTAGGACGGCATTTCCCCAATCATGGGGCAATGCATAGCTGGTCACTGCAAGAACATATCAATGTCATCCAGAGCATCCTCAACCTGCCCTGAGATAGCAGGCTCATCTAGATGACCAGAAGGGCATTGAGCACCTTCTCTTTCACAAGCTGGCGATGAATTCTTGCTATATGCCCAAGGCAAGTTGCCGCAAGCCCTCTAATTTCGGGATTTTCGTTGCTGAGAAACTCTAAGCATTTGCTCTGCACCCACTTCCAATCTGACTCATAAAACGCAATGGACACCAATGCCTCACAAATACGCTTAACCTCAGTCGAGGCAAAGGCTTTCTCAGCAGCTTGCTTACTCATTCGTTGGGAGTCCTGATAGTTCATCATTGCTTTCCGCCAACAAAAATGTTGCCTTTGCGATCAGCCATTCCAGTCTGTTGCAAGGCTTTTTGCATATCTGGATGCAAGTCTTTCCAAGAGCGGACATGGCCGTGATAAGTCGTATCCAAAGTCTTATCAAAAACCACAAACTCTTTCGACTCGTAATCAATTACGACTCGGCGAGGGGACGTAGTCTTAACTTGGATTGAACTATCCAGTGCATCCTGCCCATTAATCGGGGCACGACTCTTAACGGCATTATCAACTTTCCCTTTATAGGGCGCTGCTTCGTAGTCCAGCCGGCGCATAGCACCAGCACTGTCTCCAGCCACACCTGTTGCCTTTGCGCCAGCATCCTTCTCCGGGTGGGTATACGGCATGCCAGTTTCAGCATCCGTCGAGACAGTCGAGGTGTATGGCGCCTTTCCTGTCCCTGCCCCTTGTGCAGCCGCTCGCGCCGCGCTTTCTCGCTTCATCAGCGACTCGGCAACCTGCCCTAGCTTAGCAGAACGGTAGCCACAAAATTTTGACTTCCAGAGCCAATAAGCCCTTTGCCGACATCAAAAACTTCGCTGTGCCCAGCCATCGTAAGCGATCCATGAACCCCACCTACCGCCAGATGGGCCTCAGGTTTACCGTGGCATCTCTGGTGAGCAGTTCCACGGCAGCAACGCCTCGAAGTCTTCTACCAATGAGGCCTGCGGCAACCGCTCCAGTACGTGGCGCAGCCACGTATAGGGCTCTTGGCCGTTGACCTTCGCAGTCTCGACAAGGCTGTAGATCTGCGCACTGGCCGTCGCGCCCATGGCCGTATCACTGAAAAGCTACGCCTTGCGCCCGATGAAAAATGGCTTTATCGCCCGCTCCGCCAGGTTGTTGTCGATCGGCAGATGGCCCGCCTCGACATACCGTTCCAGGCGGTTCCAGTTGTTTGCCAGGTAATGCACCGCCTTACCCAGTACGCTTTGCGGCGTGATTTGCGAGTGCGTCTTGTCGAGCCAACTTTTCAACTGATCGAGGACCTCGGCAAAAACCGTCTACGCAAGAATGTTTTGTAGTTGTCAGGCGCCGCACTTATTAACGTCTCGAGATCATCACCACGAACCAGAGAATGGTCGACTATAGACTCAACAAAATAGTACAGATACTCAGGATTTTCACTTAACTCCAACTCAAAACCCCGAAGAAACTCCAGTATGCATTCAAATGAATTTTTCTGCACCAGAGTGCAACCTAAAAACTCGTACGCAGATATATAGTATGAGTTCTCAACGATGCCACCCACCCCGCCCAACTCTTCTAATGAAGCCTCCAGAGCTTCAGCGGAACAGAAGGGTAAAGAAGCCAACCACAGAACAAATTTTCTGAAGTACTCATCGGCCAAGAGCATTGTCGATATCCTTTATTAGCTGTTTAGCAAAATCAATATCCCGCTGACTGTAAGGGTATTTGCCGGGTGGTTGATTGTCAGCATTACGAACTAGATCGCTTAGTCTATTCCTGACCTCGATGGCTTTTTGCTCATACCCAGCAGGAGACAACATGTCACCTGTAGCTTTCTCATAACGCACAGCGTCAGCCAATCCACCGTTTCCGACCCTGCTGCCAGTTTTATCCGCACCGTAATACGAAGTCAGAATCTTTTCGAATTGGTCGCTATCTGCCGGCCGATAAGTAGGCCCACCCCCCCCCTTAGGCGCATCCACGCTAGCTTTTGCACCGCTGGTAGCTTTGCCTAGTATCAGCACCGCCGCAAATTTTACTACATCATCCCGCGAAGCACCTTTATCGACAAGGCTGATGATCCCTGGCACATCCACCGGCGACAAAGTCGAGCCGAGCAAGTCATCCTGACGTGCCCGCTCAATGATTGCCTCCTCACTTAACCCTTGCCCTATCCACTCCGCAAACAGCTCACTCTTTCTGATCGCCTTCACATACCGATTGGCAACAACGCCCATAGGCGACCAGTCGCTGCCCGACAGCGCATAGACATCAAGGAAGCTCGCGTCGGCGTCGCTCTTCTGCGCGTCCACTACCCCCCTCATCATCGCAATGGCGTAATCCGTTACCAGAAGGTCGTATTCCGCTTTGCTCAGCCTGCCGCTCTGGTACAGCTCAACAAGCTTTTCCCCAGCCTGTTTCTCCTGCTGCCGGTATTCATCACGAATACCAACCTCGCAGTTGCCATTTCCTCCACAGGCTTTATACCGCTCGTGCAACTCATCAATGCTGCCAATACCAGCAGCCTTGAGCTTCTCGTACAACGCCCGGCTGGCTGCATCCAGCCGTTCAACGCCGTACTTGTTCGCCAGCAGGTTGTTTTCAACCGCGTTACGCCCCGCACCAGCACCTGCGACCGCCCCAGCGCTATTACCTTCCACCAGGCCACCCGAAAGCCCGGCTGCCAGCGTCGACAGCGCAGAAACGGTCTGTTTCTGTTCTTCGCTGAGCGAGTTGCTGTCGCTGGTGCCATACAACTGCTGAGTGATCAGGCGGGCAACCAGCTCGCCGCCGGCCGCACCCGCTGCACCGGCCGCCGCCGAGTTGCCCTGCGCCTGGGCGACAACGGCACCCAAAACCGCATGGGCCATGACGTTGAGTGCTTTATTGTCGCCAGTGGATTTCTTGATCACTTGCGCGAGGTATGGTGTTGATGCGCCTGCCAGCGCAGAACCGATATCACTGCCCGCCAACCCTTGCAGTGCCGCTGTCACGACAAGGGTCACGCGCTGGTAGTCACCGCTGGTGCCGTGCTTGCCCATGATTCGCTGCAAGCGTCGCTAACAACCAGTTTGTCCTGATAGGACATGATCGTCGCCTTGCTTGCCCATACAACACCTGTCCGGGACTTACCGGAAGAAACAACAGGCGCGACTGGCACTACTTCGCCAGTTGCTTTTGCACCATCAAATTACTGGAGCAAAACCTCTCGCTTAGTGCTGCCAAAACTTGATTCATTGCCACAAGCGGGTCAATACCATCTTGAGAGTAAATACTACAAGAAGCCATATCTTCCGGATAATCAAAGTCTGCATAGACCTCTTGAAGCCTATTTATTTTATTTTCGTCACTATCATTCGACACATCAATACAAAGTAGAAAAGCTAAGCGCCACTTATCCATTTCGGCAGCACAATTCGTCATCTCCATTTGTCTTGAGACAATCTCAAGAATTTCTTCATCGCTTAAATATTCACCACCAGCAATGATAGCAACCTGCTCGCTTTCACAACCATTTAAAAGCTGATTCATGGCAAATTCAAAAATATCTTCTCGACCTACCCAGCGCTTCCTAAATCCCCAATAAATGGTTGACCAACAAACCAAACCCAAACTAATCAATACACCAAGTGGAGTCATCACCCCTCCCCTTATTTTTTAGGAACTTGGTTAGGCAGACCAGTTACTTTGCCACCAGGAATAAAGCGTCGATGAGTCACATTACCTTGATCAACAATCCATTCAAAAACCCCACCAATTCCGTTATTGCTGCCTTCAATTTGTCGTAACTCTGACACCCTAACCACCTCGCCACCTGGTCCTTTGGTTGGTATCTCAAATCTAGCTGCATCACCAGCATAGTTATCAATTATGTCATTAAACCCGTGCTGTCCATCAGGAAGTTTATTTGCGCTCCCAACTCTTGGCCTTCCGATGACTGAGTTATCAACTACTCTCGCACCAGACGCAATGTGCCGACTGCTTTCATTAATCAGCCGAGACGCTTCAGCAAGGTTCCCTTTCTTCAGCGCTGTTTCAGCCGCTTTAATCGCCTTGCCCGCAGCATCCCCTACACCCGGGACGACACCTATGGTTGCGGCGAGATAATCCAGCGCGCTCTCCGCTTCCGCATAGCTCTTTATATCACCAATTACGGGTACAAAATCAGCCCCCGTCGACAGAGTACCTTTTAGGTGTTCCCGCCGCTCCTTGTACATCTTGACCGAGCAGGCATCCGAGCTTAACCCGGCGCAGTTCTGCTGCTTGTAGCGTTCGTTTTCTGCCTTGACATGCTCTTCGGCCACCATCTCCGGTGTCTTGCCTGCCGCCAATGCCTCAGCAATATCGCTCAGCGCGTTGTTTTCCGCGGCGTTCCTTCCCGCCTGGCCCGCTGCGACAGCATCTGCCAAGCCTCCGCCCGTTGCAGCACCTGCCAACCCTGATGCAAGCGTTGCCAACGCAGAGATGGTCTGTTTCTCTTCCTCACTCAGTTGATCCCGACTCTTGTCAGGGTAGATCCGAGCGGCGATCAACTCACCCGTAGCTGCACCGGCCGCACCCGCAGCCGCCGAGTTACCCTGGGCCTGCGCCACCACAGCGCCCAACACGGCATGGGCCATGACTCGGACGTTTTCGTTATTACCCGCTACTTTCTTGATAACCCCGGCCAGGTAAGGTGCCGACGCACCGGCAAGCGCACCACCGAGGTCGCCGCCCGCCAGCCCCTGCAAGGCAGCCGTAACGGCTTGGGTGACCTTTTGATAATCACCACTGGTGCCGTACTTACCCATGATGCGCTGGTAAGCCTCGGTGGCGACCAGTTGTTCCTGGTACGCCTTGACCGCCTCATCGCTTGCCCCTTTACCCGGCGCCGGGATGCCGCGTGCATCAAGTTCCGCACGCGCCTCCTTGTCGGCCTTCAGCTGCCCCTCGGTACGGACGATGTCCGATACCTGTGTGCCGATTTCACCAATCAGCTGCACCTGCTGCAGCCGCCGCTGTTCCTTCTCCTTGTCGAAGATCGGGCTGATGCTGTCGTTGGCATGCTCGACGTCGTGACTAAGGCTGGCCACATCCTGCTGCTGCCGGCCCGGGTCTCGGATTTCCAGCGTGCCCTCGGAAATGGCCGAAGCCGTGGTGCCGCTGGCACTGCCGCTGTGGTTGTAGGCGATCAACGTGCCGCTGGGCATGTTGCTGGTGAACCTGTCAGTACCACCATTGCCACCGCTGATGCTGGCACTGACCATCTGGCTCTTGAACTCCGCCTTGTTGGCGATAGCGCTCCAGCCCAAGGTGCCGGTGCTCAGGCGGTTCTTGTCGGCATCGGCGGTACTGGCAATGACGCTGCCGTCGAGCTGGGTGTGCTTGCCGACATCGACCTGATAACCGCCCTTGCCGGCGAACAGACCGGTCTGCTCCTGCACGCTCTGGTACTTGGAGTCGAGCTTGGTCTTGCTGACGCTGAGACTGCCGCTCGCCCCGCCAGTACCGATGATGGTGACGCTCAGCCCGCCGCTGACATTGGTCTGCTTGGACTTGTAGTTGTCGGTGTCCTGCAGGCTCTGCAGCGTCAGGTCACGCCCCACGTCGGCGGTGATCTTCGCGGCGTTGACCTGCGCGCCTTTGAGCGCGGTATCCCGCCCGCTGCGCAGGGTCGCCTCATTACCGGCGTCCAGGGTGGTTTCGGTCCAGGTCGTGCCGTTGCCTTTCTCGTTGCCGGCGCCCTTGTTGGCGTTGGCAAAGATGCTGAGGCCACCACCTTTGGGACCAACACCGATGCTGGCGCCAACAGCGCCGCCGCTGCTGCTGTTCTTGCCATCGAGCTTTTGCGTATTGGCCGCAGCCTCAAGATGGATGTCGCGTTCAGCGGACAACAGCAGGTCGTTGCCGGCCTTCAGTTGACTGCCTTGGACCCGGATGTCGCCGCCGCTGCCGGCCCCGTTGCCGGTGGCCACAATGCTCAGGTTGTTGCCACTGGTCAGGCTGCTGCCCTGGCTGACGGTCTGTTCCTGGGTCTGCCGTGAGCTCGACTTTTGCCCGCCCAGCGATACGGCGATGCCCACGAACTGGCCAGCATTGGCCGCCGTCATGCCGCCGTTCTGCTGGGCAGCCTGCCAGGCCTGGACACCGGTCAGGCCGGCCTTGATACCCTGAAGGGCAGAAAGCCGGCTGTCCTCTTCCTGGGTCGCTTGCCTGGTAATCTGGTAAGCGGTGTCGATGGCACTGCCAACCGTACCGGACAACGCCAGGGTCAAGCCGCTGCTCTTGCTCTTGGAGGTCTGCTCGCTGGTGTTGTGGTTTTCGGCAGCAACGATCTCGACGTTCTGCCCGACCAGGGTGATGTCCTTGCCGGCGATAACCTCCGACCCCTTGATACCGAGGTCCTTGCCCGCCTCGATGGTGACATTGCCCAGTACACTGCCAATGGTGCTGGCCTTGGCATTCTCACTGGTGCTGGTCGAGGTCTTTTCCAGGCTGGTCGAGCCCAACGTGAAGCCGATGCCACCGCTGCTGAGCAGGCCCGACTTCTTCTTCGAACTCGCGTGGCTCTGCTCGAACGTTTCGGTCGCGCTATCGATCTGCACGTTGCGGCCCGCCAGCAGGCTGGTGTCGTTGGTCGACACGATGCTGCTGCCCGACACGCCGATATCCTGCCCGGCGCGAACGACCACCGTGTCACCACTGACCGATGAGCCTTGCTGAGTGATGGCCGTCGAACTGTCGATGCGGGTCTTCTGGCTGCTGGATAGCCCGGAGTGGCTGGTCTTGGTCTTGCGGTAGTAGCTGTAGTCGCTGTTCTCCTGCGCGACCAGCTGCACATCGCCGCCAGCGTAAAGGTATGCCTCATCGCCTGCAGTCACGCGGCTGGCGCTCAGGGCAAGGTCGTCTCCGGCCTTCAATGCCACATTGCCGCCAGCCACCACGGTGCTGCCCACCTGCTGGACATGGTCCTCCTGGCTGGTGACTTTCCGGGTCTTGCTCGCCGAGTGCTGCTCGTTGGTGGCCGCTGCCAGTTGCAGATCGCCCGTCGCCGCCATCGCCACATCCCGCTTGGCCTCGATTGCACTGGCCACTGCGCTGATATCGCGCCCGGCGCTGACAATCAGGTCACGCCCGGCCTGCACGCTCGAGCCGTTCTGGGTCACGCTGCTGTCGGTGTGGCGTACGCCGCGGTCGTTGACCACGACCTGCTCGACCGAGGTCAGCTTCACATCGCGACCAGCCTTCAGGCTGGTGTCGGCAGCGCTGCTGAGCACGCCGCCGTGGTTGCTCAGGTCGCGCCCGGCGTTGATCGCCAGGTTGTTCGCGGCCTCCACGCGGGCGGCGTTATCGACGAAGTCGCGCTGCTGGGCGTAGCTGCCGTTGCTGCTCTGGTGCGAGGTCAGGGTGCGTTCGTTGATCACGTCCTGTACGGCGGACAGGCTGACGTCCCGCCCGGCGATGATGCCACCGGCCTTGTTCACCAGGTTGTTGCCAGCCAGCAGGTCGAGGCGGTTGCCAGCCTCGACCAGGCCGCTGTTGACCAGGTTGTTGCCGGCCTTGGCCGAGAGGTTGTTGCTGGCGCGCAGGGTGCCGACGTTGTCGAGGTTCTGGCCGGCGATCAGGTTGACATCGTTGCCGGCGATCAGCGCGCCGTTGGGGGCCAGGCGATTGTTGCCGTGCGCCAGGTAGAGCACCGGCACCAGCACCTGCTCGCCGTTCACCTCGGCGCTTTCCAGCCAGACGATGTCATGGGTCAGCGCCGCCACCTGTTCGGAGGTGAGGCTCACGCCCACTGCCAGGTTGAGCTGTTGCTTGCTCTGGATGGCATTGTCCATCAGGTACTTGAACAGCTGTTCGTCAGTGTTCTGGCCATCGATGTAGCGTTGCCCGGTACGGGCGAGCACGGCCTGCTGGATCAGTTTCTGCTCGTAGAAGCCATCGCCCAGGCGCTTGGCGCTTTCGTCCGGGTTGTAGCCAAGGTTCGCCAGCAGGTAGTCGGAACTCATGAACTGCTTGAGGTCGGTGAGCACCGGGTTGGTTTCGATCAGGTACTTGTGCGGGTTGCTGCGCACGCTGCTGTCGGGCAGGCCTTGTACGCGCTCGAGGGTGAGCGGGCCCTGGCCATTGAGCGTGGAGGCCTGGCTGATGCCGTCGTCCACGGCCGAGCGACCTGGCAGCGCGGGGCCGCCCACGTTGCCAGGCAGGCTGGTGTCGACGACGCTGGCATTGCCGGCGACGTTCGCCTGCGTGCGGTCGGCAGTGTTCAGGGTGGTGCCGCTAGCGGTTGCCTGTTCGGCAGCACCGATGCTGAGCGTACGCCCCTGGGCCAGCGGCAACGGCTGCTGGCGCTGCGCCACACTCAGGCTCGCGCCGCCCATGCTCCAGCTTTGCGGGCCGCTGGCGGGTGTGCTGCCCGCCTCGCTGCTCAGGCGGAACAGGCCGTTCTGCCCGCTGGGCAGGCTGAAACCGGGCAGCGCCAGCGGGTTGACCTGCTGCTGGGCCAGGTCTGGCGGCAACTGCTGGTTGAGGGTGATGCGGGTGGAGAATGCCGTGCCAGGTGCCGTGGTATCGGTACGCGCACCGCTGCCGATGTAGGCGTAGCCTGGGCGCACGACGCTGTTGTCGATGCCATTGCCGGCGCTGATGCTCACTGCGCCATTGGCCTGCATCACGGCGGCGTAGCTCTGGTCGCCAGCCGCCAGTTTGCGGGTGCTGCCCAGGCTCACCAGCTCCGCTTCGGTCATGCCGATGAACCTGGCCAGGTCGGCTTGCAGGCCGCCCAGGTTGTCAGGGTTGTAACCGGGGCTTTCATACCAGTATTTGCTGGTGATCGAGCTGGCGAGCTGGTACCAGGCACCGGCGTTGCGGGTGCGCTCGGAACGGAAAATGCGCGTGGTTTCGGTCTCGCCGGTTTCCACACCGCTGTTGGTCAGGTTGCCGACCGTGGCTACCAGGTTGCCAGCAGCGCCGATGGTGCTGCTGCTGTTGAGCAAGTCGCCGCCGTGGATGGTCAGGTTGCCGCCGGTGGTGATGCTGGAGGCGGCGCTGGCGTCGAGCACCTCGAACTTGTCACGCTGGACGATTTCCCACACGTGGTTGCGCTTGCCACCGCAGTCGCCGGCGTTATAGCCCTCGATGCAGGCCACCTCGCCGACGCGGGCCGTGTAGATGCCCTTGTCCTCGGTCTGCAGCACCGCCCGTACGTTGTGAATGGTGCTCGCCGCCAGGCTCATCGACAGGTCGCTCTGCAGCGAGCCGGAACGGTTGACGATGCTGCTGGCCAGGCCACCCTGGCCGTCGCGGTCGATGGTCAGGCTGCCCAGGCTGTAGACGTCGGCATAGCTGTTGCTCAGGCTGGCGACCCGCAGGCCCATGTCCTTGCCGCTGAAGATCAGGCCGTGGTCGCTGTTGACCAGGGCGCCAGTGGTCACGCTCAGCGCTTCGCCAGCCCCCAGGGTACCCTGGTTGTTGACGCCGCCCGCGCCGAGGTTGAGCCCGCCAGCAGAGGTCAGGCGCCCGGCATTGTTCAGCTGCCCGGCTACCGAGACGCTGGTGGCGCCACCGCCGGCAATGCTGCCGGCGCTGCCCAGGTTCACCTGTGCGGCGCTGAGGCCGAGGGTGCCACGGCTGCTCAGGCGGCCATTGCCGGCATAGGTGCCGCCAAGGTTGAGGCTGAGGCTGCCGTCACTGGCGATCAGGCCGTCGTTGCTCCAGTCGCTGCCGCTGCCGACCAGCGCTTCGCTGGCCAGCAACTGGCCGTTGGCGGTCTGGCTGAAGTTGCCGACATTGAGCGTCAGGCGCCCGGCCTGGATGACGTTGCTATTGCTCCAGCTGCCAGCGTTGAGGGTCAGGCCGCCGCGGGTGACGATACTGCCGCCGGCGCCGGTGACGTTAGCGGTGCTGATGTCGAAGTTGCCACTGCCGACGTGCAGCAGGCTGCCGCCGGCATTGAGGAAACTGCCAATGTCGAGGCCGAGGTCACTGTTTGCGGTTTCCAAGCTGCCGTTGCGGTTGTCGAATTGCCCACCAAGCTGCAGGCGGGTAGCACCGCCGCTGCCCAGGGCGCGCAGCTGGCCGGTCTGGTTGTCGAGGCTGGCCGCCTTGATCGCCAGGGTGCTGTCACTTTCGATGATGCCCAGGCGGTTGTTCAGTGCCCCGCTGAGGTCGAGGTCGATGCGTCGGCCGGCGATCTGCCCATCGTTGTCGCCGCTGTTGTCGAAATTGCCACCGCTGACCTTGACCAGCCCCTGGGCGTAGAGGCCACCGTTGCGATTGTCGAAATCGCCGGTGGTGACCAGGGCGTCGCCGGCCTGTGCCGCAATCCGCCCGCCATAGTTGTCGATGCCCCCCTGCACCTTGAGGTCGAGGGCCTGGGCCTGGGTGATGCCACCCTGGCGGTTGTTGGCCTGGTCGTAACCGTTGCTCAGCACACCGCGCAGGTCGGCGGCCAACGTGCCGTGCAGGCTGGACAGCACGCCGCCACGGTTGTTCAGGTTGCCGGCGCTGACATCGAGGTCGCCAGCGTCGGCGAGGATGCGGCCACTCTGGTTGTCGATATCACCGCTGGCCAGGCGCAAGGCGCCCTGGCTCTGCAGGGTGCCCTTGGCATTGTCCAGGCTGGCGGCGCGCACATCGGCACCGCCGTTCTGGCTGTAGATCAGGCCATCGGCGCTGTTCAGCAGTTGGCCGTCAACGGCCAGGGTCAACTGCTGGTTGGCGGCCAGGGTGCCACGGTTGCGGTTGTCCAGGCTGGCGGCGAACAGGCTCAGCAGGCCCTGGCTGGCGATCTGCCCAGCCTGGTTGTCGATCTGCGTGGCGTTGTCGATGCGCAGGGGGCCGGCGCTGGCGAGCTTGCCGTGGTTGTTGCCAAGGGCACCGAGCAGCTTGAGGGTAACGGCGGCGTTGCCGATCAGGCTGCCGGCGCTGTTGTCCAGGCTGCCGGCATTCACTTCGAGCGCCTGCCCGGCACTGATGCTGCCGCTGCCATTGCCCAGGGCCATGGCATTCAGGGTCAGGGCCGCGGCGCTGTCGATCAAGCCACCCTGGGCGTTGTTCAGCAGGCCGCTGACGGTCAGGCGCTGCCCACCCGCACTGGAAAGGATGCCGGCGCCACTGTTGTCCAGGCTCGCCGCTGTCACGTTCAAGGCTTGCTGGCTGACCAAGGCGCCACCGGCGCTGTTCAGCAAGTCGCCGCTGACTTGGGCGTCCAGCGCGCCGTTGCGGCTGGACAAGGTGCCCTGCTGGCGATTGTCCAGGCTACCCAGGTTGACACCCAGGCCCTGCCAGCCCGAAACCAGCCCGCCCTGGTTGTTCAGGTGCCGGGCGGTAACATTCAGTTGGCCACTGCTGATCAGTTTGCCGGCGCTGTTGTCCAGGTTGCGGCCGGCCAGGCCGAGGTCTTGCCGGGTGGAAATCTCACCACTGCGGTTGCTCAGGTCGCGCAGGTGATCGAGGGTCAGCGCACCGGCGGTGGTGATCAGGCCACTGTCGTTGTTCAGGTCGCCCGTGGCACTGCCGAAGTCGACACGAATGGCGTTGCCCAGCAGCGAGCCCGCCTGGTTATTTACGGAACGGGCGGCGATAGCCAGCAGGCCGGCGGCGCTGATCAGGCCTTGCTGTCCATTGCTCAGGCCATCGGCCAGTTGCAGGCCGAGGTCGCCACGGCTGGTCAGCGTGCCGCCGCTGTTGTCCAGGCTGGCAGCGCGGGCATCGAGCGACGCGGCGGCGATCAGGCCCTTGATGTTGCCCAGGGCCTGGTCGATGCGCAGCATCAGCGACTGGTTGCTCAGTACCTTGCCGTTGCTGTTGTCCAGGCTGCGGGCCGCCAGGGTGAAGGCCTGCGCCGAGGAGATTTCGCCGCCCTGGTTGTTCACCCCGTCAAGGTTCTTGAGCACCAGCAACGGTGCGTTGAGCAGGCCCTGGCGGTTGTCCAGCAGGCCATGGTTGAGGTCGAGGGTCAGCGCGCTGTTGCTGAACAACTGGCCGCCTTGCTGATCAAGGCCGCTGGCGTTGATGTCGAGCGCGCCGTCACTGGCGATGCGCCCGGCGTCGCGGTTGTCCAACTGCCCGGTGACCAGGCCCAGGCTGGCGGCGCTGTCGATACGGCCTTGGCGGCTGTTATCGAGGCTGTTGGCGCGAAGGGTGGCTGGCCCTTTGGCACTGATGGTGCCCTGGTCGCTGTTGCCAACCTGGGCCGCGCTGAGGTGCAGCGCGGCATCGGTGACCAGTTCGCCAGCCTGGTTGAGCACGTTGCCGGTGTGCTTGAGGGTCAAGTCACCGGCACTGGTAACACTCCCGGCGCGGTTGTCGAGCTGGTGGCTCGCCAGGCCAAGGGTGCCCTCGGCGCTGATCAGGCCCTGGCGGTTGTCCAGCGTGCCTTGCAGCGTTGCATCGAGGGCCTTGTGGCTGAGCAGCAGGCCGCCGGCGTTGTCCAGGCTGTTGCCGGTCAAGCCCAGGCCGGCCTTGCCCGAGAGCACACCCTTGCTGCGGTTGATCACTTGCGCGACGGCCATCTGCAGCTTGCCGTCGGCCAGCACCTTGCCGCCCTCACTGTTGTCCAGGCGTTCGCCGCCCAGGGTCACGTTTGCCTTGCTGGACAGCTCGCCGCCGCGGTTGTCCACGGCCTTGACCTGCACTTCGAGGCCTTGGCTCGCGCCCACCAGGCCAGCCTGGCGGTTGTCCAGTACCTCACCGCCGAGCTTGAGGGTGGTGGCGGCAACCAGCACGCCCGCCTGGTTGTCGAGCTTGCCGACCCGGGCCTGCAACGCGCCACCTGCCGACACCTGCCCCTGCTGGTTGACCAGGCTGGCGGCCTGCAGCTCCAGCTGCTGGTCGGCGATCAACGTACCGCCCTCGTTGAGCAGCTCACCGTCCACCGCCACGACCTGGCCGGCACGGCTGCTGATCAGGCCTTGGCTGTTGTCCAGGCTGCCGCTGTGCAGGCCCAGGCCATCGGCCGATACCAGGCCCTTGAGGTTGTTCAGCAACTGCTCGATGCGCAGGGTCAGGCCCTGCTCGGCGATCAACCGGCCATGGCTGTTGTCCAGGCTGCGCGCGGCCACGGTGAAGGCCTGGGCGCTGGAGATCTCGCCCTGTTGATTATCCACCTCGGCAAGGTTGTTCAGCACCAGCAGAGGGGCGTTGATCAGGCCCTGGCGGTTGCGCAGCTGGCCGTGGTTCAGGTCGAGGGTCAAGGCGCTTTTGCTGAACAGCTGGCCACCGTCCTGGGCCAGCCCGGTAACGCTGGCGACCAGGGCCTTTTCACTGGCGATGCGGCTGCCCTGGCCGTTGTTGAGCTGGCCGGTTTTCAGGTCGAGGCGATCACCGCTGAGCAGCTGTGCGCCTTGGCCGTTGTCGAAGGCCCCGGTGTCGAGCCTGGCCGCGCCCTTGCTGCTGAGCAGGCCGGCCGCGCCGTTATCGAGACTGCCGCTGGTGAGGGCCAACCCGGCATCGGTGGTGATCGAGCCGCTGCGGTTGCGCAGTGCGCCTGCGCTGGCCAGGGTCAGGTCGGCTGCGCTGGAGAGCTTGCCACTGCTGTTGTCCAGGCTACCGACCGTGGCGCCCAGGCGCCCTTCGGCAGTGATCAGCCCCTGCTGGTTGGCCAGCCCGCCCGCCAAGCCAATGTCCAGGTCGCCGCCACTGACCAGGCGCCCGAGGCTGTTGTCCAGTTGCTGGCCAACGAGGGTCAGCGGGCCCGCAGCAGACAGCAGGCCCAGGTTACGGTTGATCAGCTCGGCCATCTGCAGTTGCAGATTGCTACCGGCAAGGACCTTGCCACTGTCGCTGTTGTCCAGACGGCTGCCTTGCAGCGTCACGCCTTTGCTGGTGGAGATCTCCCCGCCACGGTTGTCGATGTCGGCAACATTCAGCTGCAACGTGCTGGTACCACCGACCAGGCCGTTGCTGCGGTTGTCGAGGCTGGTGCCGGTGAGCAGCAGGTCGCCCTGCGCGACCAGTTCGCCACCCTGGTTGATGATGCGACCAAGCTGGGCCACCAGCGCGCGCTGGCTGGAAACCCTGCCGCCGCTGTTGTCCAGGCTGGCGCCCTCCAGGCGAAGCGGCCCGGCGGCGCTGAGCAGGCCGCCACGGTTGTCCAGCTGCGTGCCCTTGTAGCTGAACGCCGCCAGGCTGTTCAGCAGCCCTTGCTGGCGATTGTCCAGCTGGTCGACCTCCAGCCGCGCCTCCTGGCCGGCGCGCAGCTTGCCGGTGCGGTTGTCGAGTTTACCGGCGTGCAGGTCGAGGCCACCCTTGACGTTGATCTCGCCTTGCTGGTTGTCCAGCAGCCCGGCGACCCGCGCAGCCAGGCCAGCATCGCCAACCAGGCTGCCACCCTGGCGGTTGTCGAGGCTGCCGGCCTGCAGGTCGATCGCCCCGCCAGAGCCGAGCAAGCCCTGGCGATTGTCCAAGGCGTTGTCCAGGGCCACCTGCAGCGCGCCATCAGCACTCACCTGCCCAGCCTGGTTGTCCAGGCTGCCGCCCTTGAGGCTGGTGGTGCCGACGCTGGAAATCTCGCCGGCCTGGTTGTTGCTGGCACCTGCCACCTGCAGTACCAGGTTGGCACGACTGGTCAGGGTACCTTGATGGTTGTCCAGGCTGGCCGCACGTACCTCGACGCCGCTTGCAGAAACCAGGCCGCCTGTATTGTTCAGCGCCTGTTCCAGCTGCACGGTCAGGTTCTGGTTGCCGAGCAGTTTGCCGAGGCTGTTGTCGAGGCTGCGGGCCACCAGTGCAAAGGCCTGGGCGCTGGAAATCTCGCCCTGGCGGTTATCCACGCTGCCGAGATTCGCCAGGGTCAGGCGCGGCGCATTGATCAGGCCGCCCTGGTTGTTCAGCTGGCCCTTGTTCAGGTCCAGGCTCAGTTCGCTGGCACTGGTCAGGCGGCCGCCATTGCGCTGGTCGAGCCCGGTGACACTGGCGCGCAGCGCCTGGTTGCTGGCGATGCGTCCGCCATCACTGTTGTTCACCTGGCCAGCCTCGAGGCTGAGGGTCTGCAGGCTGGTGAGCTGGCCGCCACGGTTATCCACCGCAGCATTGGCCGTCAGGCCAAGGTGCTGGCCAGCGCGCAACGTGCCGGCGGTATTGTCCAGCTGGCCGACCTTGGCGTTCACGGTCACGCCGTCGATCAGCCCGCCCTGACCATTGAGCAGGCCGGTAGCGGTGAGGTCGGCCTGGCCGCCGGCCACCAGCCTGCCGGCATTGCGATTGTCGAGGGTGGCGGCGCTGGCGCTCAGCTGCCGCTGGGCAGCGAGGGTGCCACCCTGGTTGTTCAGGCTTTGCCGCGCCGTGACATTCAGGTCGCGGCTGGCCACCACGGTGTGACCATGGTTGTCCACCTGCGCGGCGTTCAGGCGCACGTCGCCGGTGGTATTGCGGCTATTGTCGGCGTTGACGCCCGCTTCGATGATGCCCTGGTTGCTCAGGCGGCCACCGCTGTCGAGGCTGATGCGCTGCCCGGCAGCAAGGGCCTGGCGGTTGTTCAGGTCGCCCTGGGTGCGCACCTGCAGTGCATTGCCGGCATACACCGTGCCCTGAGCATCGAGCTGGCCGGCCTTGATCGCCACCGAGCCGTTGGCTGCAGTGGCCTCGGCCAGGCGCAGCTGGCCGTTGGCATCGAGCTGGATGTCGCCGCCGCTGGCAATCAGCTTGCCGTCCAGCTTCACCCCCACGCCGGCCTCGGTGCCCACCAGCTTGATGGTGTTGGCGTACATGCCGCCCAATGCCGAGGAGTCAATGGCCAACTGCGGGGCCTGAGCCGGGTCGGCGCTACGGGCAGTGGCGGCCAGGCTGTGTGCATCCACGTCGTTGCTGCCGGCCACCAGCGCCAGCTGGCGGGCCTGGATCTCGGCATTGATCCTGGCGCTGCGGGTAATGATTTCGAATTGGTCGACGTTGCTGGCGTTGAGCCCGGCACCTTCGATGGCGACACTGCCCTGTTCCACCTGGTAGCGCTGCAGTTGCCCGTTCTCGATCACCGGCTTGCCGGTGGTCAGCGTGGCCTTCGGCGTGTTGATGAAACCGCAGCCGTTGCAGGTGACGCCATAAGGGTTGGCGACGATGACATGGGCCGAGCGCCCGGCCACCTCGGTGTAGCCCTTGAGCTGGCTCGGGTTGCCACCATTGACCTCGTTGAGGATGGTGCTCGCCGCACGGCCGCCGAGGTTGCTGTTGCCGAGAATGATCCCGCCCAGCTGGGTGGCTTGGGTGCGGCCGGTGGCGTTGTTGAGGATGACGCCTTGCTGGCCGACGTTGTAGTCACTGAACTTGTTGTGCGACAGGCCGGCAGCGCTGGGCGCAGCGATATTGACGATGGGCACGCCATTGCCGGCCTGGCCGAGTTGGGTGCCGCTGCCGTTGACCACGATGCCGTCGGCCATGGCCACCAGCGGCTGCCAGAACATCATGTTGGCCAGCATGAAAGCCAGCCCACGCTTGGACAAGCCCCAGAAGGTCTGGCGTGGTTGCAGGGCAGCCGAAGGCTGGCGGGCCAGGAAGGCGAATTGACGAACGTCCATGTCGGTACTCGGGAAAAACGGTGTTAAAGGAAGAAGTCCAGGCGGAAGTAGACCGGCGTTTCCCGCGCCTCGATGGCGGCGGGGCGCTCGAGCGAGTGGGCGAAGGTCACGCTGGCGGACAGGTGCTTGCCGCGGGCGAACAGCTCGACTGCATCGCTGGACAGCCGGCCGCTTTGCCCGCTGTTGTAGCGATCATGGCGAATGGCACCGACGTCGTAGGCCAGGCCCAGGCCATACTCGGTCAGCACCGGCCGCAACCAGTCCCAGGCCACCGGCCGGCTCCAGCGCACATCGTTGCGCCAGTAGTAGCCACTGTCGCCATTGAGGCTCTGGTCCTTGTAACCACGGATCGACGACTGGCTGCCCAGGCTCATGCGTTGCGGGCTGAACAGCAGGTCTTCGCTGCGTTGGCCGGTGACCAGGCTGCTGAACACCAGCTGCTCACCCCATAGCGTGAACGGCTGCAGGTAGCTGACCGTGGCGGTGTACTTGCGGTAGCGGGCGTTGGGCTGGCGCTTGCCGGTGGTGCTGCGCTGGTCTTCGCGCTGGGCATCGAAGGCGCCGATGCCGTCCTGCATGCCCAGGTCGAAGTTGACGAAGGCGTTGCCGAGACGCCGCCCGTGGTTGATGCCGAACTGCGCTTCACTCAGGCGGTTGCTGCTGGTGTCCAGCTTGCTGTCTTCGATGAAGTTGTTGGTGCGCAGGTAACTCAGGCCGGTGTTGAGCGAGGTCTTGCTTTGGGCATCGCGGTGGATCACCCGTTCCAGGCGCAGCTGGTGGTTCTGGCTGTCACCGGTCTGCTTGAAATTGAACCCCGAAGCCTCGCCCAGCGAGCGGTACTCGCTCTGGCTATAGCTGTAGCTGAGGTTCCACCAGCCGAACGGCAGGTTGTAGTAGAGCATGGCGCTGTGCGAGGTTTTCTGGTGGTCGCTGATGGCATCGTGACTGCCACGCAGCATCAGCTGGTCGGCCAGGCCCAACGGGCTGTCCCATTCCAGGCTGCTGCCCCACTGCTGCTCACCGGTACTGCGCTGGCCGTCGTTGCTGCGCGACAGGCCCACGCGCCAAGGCTTTTGTGGGCTATTGCGCACGACCACCTCGCTGCCACCCACCGCTTTGCCCGGGGTCAACTCCATTTGCGCCTGGTTGGAAGGCAGGCGGTTGAGCTGATCGACCATTTGCTCGATCTGGCGCAGGTCCAGCAGGTCGCCAGCCCGGCCAGGAAAGCTCATGCCCAGTTCGCGCGCCGACAGCTTGCTGCCTGCTGCCGGTTTCAGGCCTTCCAGGCGGCCCTCCACCACGATGACTCTCAGGTGGCCGCTGGACAGGTCCTGCTGGGGCAGGTAGGCGCGGCTGGTGACCAGGCCTTTGCCAAGGTAGAGGTCGGTGATGTCCTTGAGCAGCGCGTTCAGCTGCGCGACACCCAGGCACTGGCCGAGATAGGGTTTGAGCAGGCGCTCGCGCTCCGAGGAAGACAGCGCATCGGCGCCGTCCAGCACGATATCGCTGATCGGAAAACATCGGCTGTCGACGGGCTTGGCCGGCGCGGCCGTTTCGGCGCCTTTGCCAGGCAGCTCCTTCAACTGTTCCAGACGCCGTTGCTGCTCTTCCAGCAGGCGGTTCTGGCGCTCACGAATCAGGTCCTGGTCGCCGGGTGTGCCCATCGGCGCTGCACTGGCGGCACCCACGAAAATGGCCAACAGGGCGCATGCGAGCCGGCCAACGGCACACGGGCGCAGGGAGGGGGAAAGCATGTTCGATCCTTCGAAAGCAAAGCGGTAGGGCAAAAACGGCCGATGATGCTATTAGGCTTGCAATCTGATATCAACCAGACATCGACGCATGGCATGACTTTCCTGTTCCAGGGTTTTACCTGCAGCCGCAAGCCGTTCGAGCCGGTAAGATGAGCAACCTTTTGAAAAAATGCGGGTTCCCATGTCCCACGACGCACCCATAGGCCCGGGCCGGCCCAAGGACCTGGCCAAGCGCGAGGCGATTCTCGAGGCAGCCAAGGCGCTGTTCCTCAGCCTTGGTTATGCCAACACCAGCATGGATGCGGTCGCTGCGGCGGCAGGTGTTTCAAAACTCACCGTGTACAGCCACTTCACCGACAAGCAGACCTTGTTCTGCTCGGCGGTCATGGCCACTTGTCAGTTGCAGCTGCCCGACCTGCTGTTCGAATACCCCGAGGGGGCAGCGGTGGAAGAGGTGTTGTTGACTATCGCCCGCGGTTTCCAGGCGCTGGTCAGCAGCGATGAAGCCGTGAAGCTGTGCCGCCTGATCATGGCCCAGGGCAGCCTGGACCCCAGCTTCGGCGAGTATTTCTATGAGGCCGGGCCCAAGCGCGTACTGGCCGGGATGGAAGCGCTGCTGCGCGGGGCGCATGAGCGCGGGCTGCTACGTGTCGACAACCCGCGGCGCGCGGCGGAGCATTTCTTCTGCCTGGTCAAGGGCGCGCCGGACTACCGCTTGCTGCTGGGCTGTGCGGGGCCGCTGGAGGGCGACGAGGCCGAGGCTCATGTGCGCGAGGTGGTCGGGGTGTTCTTGCGGGCGTTTCGCCCCTGATACCCAGCGCAGCGGCCTGGTCGCGAAGGGCTGCTAAGCAGCCCCGGCTGTGTTTGTGGCGAAGCTGTAGACCGGGGGCCGCTGCGCGCCCCATCGCGACGCAAGGCCGCTCTTACAGGGGTATTGCAGCCCTTGGGTTCAGGCCTTCAGCGCCTTCTTCGGGTAAATGTCGTACCGGCTCGACTTACCCTCCAGGCTGTGGCTCGGCTTCGGCCCGTCGATGATCGGCGCCTTGCGCGGGCGCTTCACCACCACCCGGTGGCTGGCCAGCGCCAGTGCCGCTTCGAGCAGGGCCGGGGCGTCCAGGTCGTCGCCCACCAGTGGCCGGAACACGCGCATTTCCTTCTTCACCAAGGCGCTCTTGTCGCGGTGCGGGAACATCGGGTCGAGGTAGATCACCTGCGGCGCCTCCCCTTCCCAGGCACGCATGCGCTCGATGGCATTACCGGTCAGCAGGCGCATACGGCCGACGATCGGCGCCACCTCTTCATCGGCCCGGGCCCGCGCCAGGCCGTCCTCCAGCAGCGCGGCAATCAGTGGCTGGCGTTCGATCAGGGTCATCTGGCAACCCAGGCTGGCCAGCACGAAGGCGTCCTTGCCCAGACCGGCGGTGGCATCGAGTACCTGCGGCCGTACCCCCTGGGCAATACCCACGGCCTTGGCGATCATCTGCCCGGTGCCACCGCCAAACTGGCGCCGGTGCGCAGCCTGGCCCTCGACGAAGTCCACCCGTACCGGGCCCGGGGCCTGCGGGCCCAACTGCTGGATCTGCAGGCCATCGACGCCGACCTGCACGGCAAAGCCGGCGGCCTCGTCGTGCAGCGGCAAGCCGAGGCGTTCGGCCCACACCGCAGCTTGCGCCTCGAATTCCGCCGACAGTGCCTCGACCCGGATACCTGTGCCCTGCTCTTCCATCATTCACACCTGAAAATTGAACCCAGCCATTAAGGTATCGGCCATCACGGCCGATACAGGCAATATTCCGCTATTCTGCCAGAGCACAACGCGCGCGACTGCCATGACAGATACTCTTCCCATCGGCCTGACCTACCTGTCGCCTGTCGGCAACTACAGTCAGCACAATACCCAGGCACTCGGGGGCGTCAGCCACCTGTGGCAGGATTTTTTTGCCCGGGCCATGGCCGAGCAGCAGGATGAGCCAGCGGATAGCGTCAGCCAGTCGTTCGTCCGCTACGACCAGGACAGCGGCGAACCCATCGGTGGCGCCCGCGCCCTGGCGCTGATCGACGCCCAGCGGGCCTGCCCGGTGCATGACACCGTGGTGGCACCGCCCGAGCCGTTGTTCCTGCCCAAGGCCGAACTCGAAGCCAACCTGCTGCCGCCCGCTCCCGAGCCATTCAGCGCGGTCGAACTGATCGAGCAGCAGCGTCAGCTGGATATCAGCAACAGCTGGCTACGCCCGGTGGTGATGAGCCAGGGCCAGCCGCTTGCCGAACCAGGCCCGGGCCCTGCCCCGCGGCCGTTGTTCCTGCCCATCGCCGAATTCGAGACCGACCTGCTGGACCCGGCGCCTGAACCGTTCGACGACAGCACCCTGGCCAAACAGCAGACCGATCTGGCGTTCGACCTGCACTGGGCGCGCCCGGTGGTGCTGAACAACGTGCGCGTACACGCCTGAGCGCCCGAGGCTAACGGCACACCTGCCAGCGCCCCATGTCCAGGTGAAAGTGGTCACGATGCGCCGCGTTGTAGTCTGGCCCCAATACCGTGCTGAAACTGTCGCAGGCCGCCTGCTGTAGCTCGCGCAGGAAGTCCGCCTTGCGCCCGCCCGCCTGCCAGTTACGCGCCAGCACGATACGCTGACCATCCTGCAGGCGAAAACCGCTGATATCCAGGGCGTTGGCCGTGGCGTGCTGGCTCAGGCTGCCCTGCTTGCGATGATACAGGTTGCGGCAGGCGAAACTGCCCAGGTGATCGACCTGCGTCACCGGCTGGCCCAACACCCGCTGCGCCACCGGCTGCAAGCCGTGCTGCTCGAACAGCGCGTAGGCCACTGCCAGCGGGCAACTGGCGAGGAAGCTGCTACTCAGCCGCGCCTGGCCGCCTTCGATGCGCCATACGTTGTGCAGCGGGCAGTCGGCCGACGCTGGGCTGTCGGCTTGCGCGCGGTAGCGCAGGCGGCTGGTTGCCAGCGCCTGGCGACACAGCAGCGGGTCATCCCGCAGGCGTGACAGCTTGTACGGCGTCAGCAGGTTGGGCGGCTGGCGCACGTCCAGCGGAGCCCAGGGGTTCCACACCGACGGTAGCCGCCAGCCCAACTGCCAGGCCAGGCCGGCCAGCGCCAGCAGGCCGACCAGCAGCGCCAGCGCTGCCCTCATCAGCGGCGGAACAGCTCGTTGAGCTGGGCGAACGGCAAGGCCTGCTCAGCGTAGGCGAACGTGCCCTCTTCGCGAATTTCCAGCGCGGCCCGGTGGAAAGCCCCCAGCGCGGCGCGGGCCAGCGACGAGCCGACACTGATACGGCGCACACCGAGGTCCTGCAGCTGGTTGACGCTCAGCGGCACGCCTGCCATGCCCATCAGCACGTTCACCGGCCGTGGCGCAACGGCTTGTACCACCGCACGGATTTCCTCGACAGTGCGCAGCCCGGGCGCATAGAGCACATCGGCGCCGGCTTCGGCATAAGCCTGCAGGCGTTGGATGGTGTCGTCCAGGTCCAGGCGGCCGTGCAACAGGTTCTCGGCGCGGGCGCACAGGGTGAACGGGAACGGCAGGCTACGCGCGGCTTGCACGGCTGCGCGCACACGTTCTACTGCCAGCCCGAGGTCATAGATCGGCATATCGCTACGGCCACTGGCATCTTCGATGGAACCGCCCACCAGGCCCACTTCGGCAGCGCGCAGAATGGCCTGGGCGCAATCTTCCGGCAGGTCGCCGAAGCCGTTTTCAAGGTCCGCCGCCACTGGCAATGCCGTGGCGTCGACGATTTCGCCGGCATTGCTCAGCGTATCGTCCAGGCTCAAGGCGCCTTCGGCATCGGGCCGGCCCAGGCTGAAAGCCAGGCCGGCACTGGTGGTCGCCAGCGCTTCGAAGCCCAGGCTGGCCAGCAGCTTGGCAGCGCCGGCATCCCAGGGGTTGGGGATGACGAAAGCGCTGTCACGCTCATGCAAAGCCTTGAAGGCTTCGGCTCGCAGGGTTTGCACATCCATGGTTCAACCTCCGGCAGTCAGGGAGTGCTCATAGTAGCCCCAGTTGTTCGACCTCGGGCGCACGCGGCAATTCCGGTAGCGCGGCAAGGCCTGGCAGGCGGCGCATCAGGCGCTGGTGAAAATGCTGGGCCAGGGCAGCAGCCAGGCGGTTGTCCGAAGTGTGCAGGAACACGTAGGGGCTGCGGCCCTCCTCGATCCAGCTGGCCACCTTGGCCACCCAGGGGGTGAGAAACGCCTCGTTGGCCTCCAGCTGCGGATGGCCGATGAAGCGCACCTGGGGGTGCTGGCTGAACGCTGCGGGGCGTGGCGGTACCTTGGGCTTTTTCGCCTGCGCGTGCAGTACCGCCGGGTCGCGCGAGGTGCAACTGAACAGCGCACGCGGGTCCAGGCAAATGCGCTCCACGCCACGCTCGTGCAGCAGGCGGTTGAGTAGCCGCTCTTCTTCACCTTTGGCAAAGAAAGCCTGATGGCGCACTTCCACCGCCACCGGCACCCCAGCTTGATCGAGAAACTGGCAAAGCTCACCCAGCCGTGCGGGGCCAAACTGCGCTGGCAACTGCAGCCAGTACGGCGATACACGCTGGCCCAACGGGGCCATCAGGCGGGTGAAGTCGCAGGCAGGCTCCAGCTGCTCACGCAGGTCGCTGGCGTGGCTGATATCCCGGGGAAACTTGGCGGTGAAGCGAAAATGTGCGGGCATGACCTGCGCCCAGCGGGCGATGGTGCCGGGGGCCGGGCGTGCATAGAAGGTGGTATTGCCCTCGACCGCGTTGAACACCTGGCTGTACAAGCCAAGCATTTCATTGCTGTTGGCATCGGCGGGGTACAGGTAGTCACGCCAGGCGTTTTCGCTCCAGGACGGACAACCGAGAAAATAAGGCAGGGGGGATGGCGTCATCCCTCAAATGTACAGGTCCAGCCCCAGTACATCCATGTCCCAGTCGGTAAAACCGGCAGTACTCAGGTAGCTGGCCAGCGCCGTGGCGGTGCGACGGTCGCGGGCACGGGGGAAGATCATGTCCTGCTGGCGGGCCGGCAGGCCACCGCTACGGCGGCGTGCAGTGGCTTCCTGCGGGGTGGCTTCTGCCTCCTCGACCAGCTCGGCATCTTCGATGGCCTCGTCACGCACTGCAGCCTTGCGTGGCGTGCGCTTGAGCGGGTAGGACTGCGGGGTAAAACCGTCGATACGCATGGCATCAGCACTCAGGATCGATGATGGCAATTTAGCAGCATCAGGAATCCATCGCTAATGCTCGAGTGATAACTGGACCACAGATCGCGCAAAAGGTTTTCGGCTGTCGGCGCTAACCGACGAACAGCACTCAGAATTTTTTCGGCGTCGCCACGTTGTCGCGCAGGTACACCGGTTGCGCCTGGTCGGCGGCAATCGCCTCCCCGCGCGCCCAGGCGAAGCTGGCCAGGCTGAGAATATCCACGGCATTGGGCAAGGCAACGGCATTGCTCGCCGCCACTTGCGCTGCCAGGCGCTCGGCATAGCCCCAGCCGGTACCGGCACCGAACCACTCGCCAGTGCTGCCCACCGGCAGCGCCACCTGCTCGGGTGGCAACACCGCTTCGTGGCCGACCAGGCGCATTTCGCCCGCCGTAGCCTGGTAGCAACCCCAGTACACCTCGTCCATGCGCGCATCGATGGCGGCAGCCACCTGCTGCACGCCTTGCTCGCGCAAGGCGCCCTGGGCCAGCGCGGCCAGGTTGGACACCGGCAACACCGGGCGCTGCAGGGCGAAGGCCAGGCCCTGGACCACGCCAATGGCGATACGCACACCGGTAAACGCACCCGGGCCGCGGCCAAAGGCAATGGCATCCAGCGCATTCAGGGCCACGCCAGCGTCAGCCAGCAACTGCTTGATCATCGGCAGCAGCTTCTGCGCATGCATGCGCGGGATCACCTCGTAATGGCTGGTTACCTTGCCGTCATGCAGCAGCGCGACGGAACAGGCTTCGGTGGCGGTATCCAGGGCCAGCAGGGTGGTCATCGAACAGGTATCCAGGTGCGAAGAAAAAAGAGCGGCAGTATAGAACAGTGGCGGCGTCGTGTCCCTAAAGGGCCGCCGTGCGGCCTCAGCCGAAAACGACCACGGCCCGCAAGCGGGCCGTGGTCGGGTGCGACAGGCGCTGATCAGCTCAGGGCTGCCAGGACCTTGGCGGTGATGGCTTCGACCGAACCGACGCCTTCGATGTGGCTGTACTTCGGCTTGCCGCCATTGGCAGCCGACAGCTTCTGGTAGAAGTCCACCAGCGGCTTGGTCTGGCTGTGGTAGACCGACAGGCGATGGCGAACGGTTTCTTCCTTGTCGTCGTCGCGCTGGATCAGCTCTTCGCCAGTCTCGTCGTCCTTGCCTTCCACCTTCGGCGGGTTGTACTGGATGTGGTAGGTGCGGCCCGAGGCCAGGTGCACGCGACGGCCAGCCATGCGGCCGACGATTTCCTCGTCGTCCACGGCGATTTCGACCACGGCGTCGATGTCGACACCGGCAGCGACCATGGCTTCGGCCTGCGGGATGGTACGTGGGAAGCCGTCGAACAGGCAGCCCTTGGCGCAATCAGGCTGGGCGATGCGCTCCTTGACCAGGCTGATGATCAACTCGTCGGAGACCAGCTGGCCGGCATCCATGACTTTCTTCAGTTCCAGGCCCAGCGGGGTACCGGCCTTGACGGCGGCACGCAGCATGTCACCGGTGGAAATCTGGGGGATACCGAACTTTTCGGTGATGAACTTTGCCTGAGTACCTTTACCGGCCCCGGGAGCTCCCAGCAGAATTACGCGCATCTCGTGCTCCTCAAATTTTTTTATGAAATTCAATGGATTCGGCGACCAGGGCCAAGTCCGGAAAATCGGGTATGACCATAAATCGGTCAGAAGGCTGCTCAAGATACACAGCGCCCGGCAGCCAGACAAGCGTCCCAAAGTTGCAGGAATGCGCCACCTACGGCTTGCCTGGCTGGCGGTTGCGCCCGGCGCAACCGCCCTCCTCGTACAGCTGCAGGGCATGCCTGGCCTGCATCCGGGTTACCCTGCGCCGGCCCTCAGCCGGTATTGCGCAGGCCCGCCGCGATACCCGCCACCGTGACCAGCAAGGCCTGCTCCAACGGGCTGTCCAGAGCGGCTTCGCGGCTGCGCGAGCGGGCCAGCAACTCGGCCTGCAGGCGGTGCAGCGGGTCCAGGTAGGTGTTGCGCAGGCGGATGAATTCCAGCGTCTCGGGGCTGTGCGCCAGTAGCACCGGCTGCCCCGTCAGGCCGAGCACCACCTGGCACGACTGCGACAATAGGTCGCGCAGGTGCGCGCCCAACGGCAGCAAGTGCGGTTGCACTAGACGTTCGTCGTAGGCTTCGGCGATCTGCGCATCGGCCTTGGCCAGGACCATCTCGAGCATGTCGATGCGGGTGCGGAAGAACGGCCATTGCTCGCGCATCTGCGCCAGCAGTTCGCCCTGCCCGCGGGCCAGGGCGTTGCTCAGCGCCGTTTCCCAGCCCAGCCAGGCCGGCAGCATCAGGCGGGTCTGGGTCCAGCCGAAGATCCACGGGATCGCCCGCAGGCTTTCGATGCCTCCGGCGCGACGCTTGGCCGGGCGGCTACCCAGCGGCAGGCGCCCGAGTTCCTGCTCCGGCGTCGCCTGGCGGAAGTATTCGACGAAGTCGGGGTTGTCACGCACCACGCTGCGGTAGGCCTTGACGCCATCGGCGGCCAGCTGGTCCATCACCTCGCGCCAGGCCGGCTGCGGCGGCGGCGGTGGCAACAAGGTGGCTTCGAGCACGGCGGCCAGGTACAGGTTGAGGTTCTGCTCGGCAATGCCCGGCAAACCGAACTTGAAGCGGATCATCTCGCCCTGCTCGGTGGTGCGGAAACGCCCCGCCACCGACCCCGGCGGCTGCGACAGGATGGCCGCATGGGCCGGGCCACCGCCGCGGCCAACCGTGCCGCCGCGGCCATGGAACAGCAACAGCTCGACCTGGTGCTCGGTACAGATGCGCACCAGCTCTTCCTGGGCCCGGTACTGCGCCCAGGCCGCGGCGGTGGTACCGGCGTCCTTGGCCGAGTCGGAATAGCCGATCATCACTTCCTGGGGCCCGCGCAACCCGGCGCGATAGCCCGGCAGGCCTAGCAGGCGTTGCATCACCGGGCCGGCGTTGTCGAGGTCGGCCAGGGTCTCGAACAACGGCACCACGCGCATGGGCCGGGTCAGCCCGGCTTCCTTGAGCAGCAGTTGCACCGCCAGCACATCCGAAGCGGCACCCGCCATCGAGATGACGTAGGAGCCCAGCGAGGCCGCTGGCGCAGCGGCGATCTCCCGGCAAGTGGCCAACACCTCGGCAGTGTCCGCCTGTGGCCGGAAATGTGCGGGCAACAGTGGCCGGCGGTTGTTCAGCTCGGCCTGGAGAAACGCGATGCGCTGCTCTTCATCCCAGTCGGCATAGCGGCCCAGGCCCAGGTAGTCGGTTATTTCGCTCAGCGCATCACGGTGGCGGGCGGCGTCCTGGCGCACGTCCAGGCGGCCGAGGAACAGGCCGAAGGTGACCGCGCGGCGCAGGCAGTCGAGCAGCGGGCCTTCGGCAATCACGCCCATGCCGCATTCGTGCAGGGACTGGTAGCACAGCTCCAGCGGTGCGATCAGCTCGCGGTTGTCCACCAGCACATCGGCACCGGCCGGTTGACCGCCGGCCAACGCCGCATGCGCCCAGGCCCGGGTTGCCCGCAGGCGCTCGCGCAGTTGCTTGAGCACCGCCCGGTAGGGTTCGGCGCTGTCGCCGACCCGCTCGCGCAGCGCCGCATTGGCCTGCTGCATGGACAACTCCGAGGCCAATGCATCGATGTCGCGCAGGAACAGGTCGGCAGCCATCCAGCGCGCCAGCAACAGCACCTCGCGGGTGACCGCTGCGGTCACGTTGGGGTTGCCATCGCGGTCGCCGCCCATCCACGAGGCGAAGCGGATCGGTGCGGCTTCCAGCGGCAGACGCAGGCCGGTGGCCTCCAGCAGGGCCTTGTCGACCTTGCGCAGGTGGCTGGGGATGGCGTGCCAGAGTGAATGCTCGATGACCGCAAAGCCCCACTTGGCCTCGTCCACCGGGGTCGGCCGGGTGCGGCGGATCTCCTCGGTGTGCCAGGCTTCGGCGATCAGCCGGCGCAGGCGCTCGCGCACCTGCTGGCGTTCGCCTGCGGTCAGGTCGCGGTGGTCCTGGGCGGCCAACTGGCCGGCAATGGCGTCGTACTTCTGGATCAGGGTACGGCGCGCCACTTCGGTGGGGTGCGCGGTGAGCACCAGCTGGATATCGAGCTTGGCCAACTGCCGGGCCAGGGCATCGTCACTGTGGCCCGCCTGTTTCAGGCGCGCCAGCAACTCCGGCAGCACCCGGGCTTCGAACGGCTCGGGTTGATCGGCATCACGGCGGCGGATCAGCTGGTACTGTTCGGCCATGTTGGCCAGGTTGAGGAACTGGTTGAAGGCCCTGGCCACCGGCAACAGGTCTTCTTCGGCCAGGTCGGCCAGGGTCGAACTCAGTTGTTCGGCAGCGCCGCGGCGGTCGGCCTTGGCACTGTGGCGGATGTCCTCGATCTTCTGCAGGAACGCCTCGCCATGCTGCTGGCGAATGGTTTCGCCAAGCAGCTCACCCAGCACATGGACATCTTCTCGCAAACGCACATCGATATCGGTCATTGGCCTTTCTCCGCCGCAGCTGTGGGCACCTCTGCCGAAGAGTGCCCACAGCCGGGCGGCAATGGCAAGCCATGGTCGGGCAAAGCAAACTAAAGTGAAAGCACAGCACTCCCATGCCATGCACACCAGCAGGCGCAAACAGAGGCCATCATGAAAATCCGTGAACTTGCCCAGCACTGGGAACAGAACGCCGCCGGCCCTCTCAGCCGCACCGGCCATGTCCTGCACCTGGACCTGGAATCCGAAGCGCGCCTGGCCGCGCTGATCGACATGTACCCCAAGCGCACCGCAGAGGAACTGCTCGGTGAACTGGTCGCTGCCGCGCTCGAAGAGCTGGAAGCCAGCTTCCCCTACGTGCAAGGCCGCCAGGTCATCGCCACCGACGAAGAAGGCGACCCGTTGTACGAAGACATCGGCCCTACCCCGCGTTTCCTTTCCCTGTCACGGCAGCACCTGCACGACCTGAGCAACCCTGCGGATGACAGTGGCAAATAACTTCTGCGGCCTGTTCCGGGCCTGCTCAGGCCCGGAATACTGCAGCCGCAAGAGAAAGTTCCGGTCACCCCAGCGCTGACCGATCAGTCAGAAATAGTTGCCTGAAAACGGCACTTTTTTCTGAACTATCCGAAAAACGACCCAGTCACAGCCAATAGCGATCACGCTAAAACCCTGCACCCCGGCGTTGTGCACCGTTGAGCTGAAGCGCGCGGATGTCAGGGAATAGCGATGGACTGCTACGGACAACGTCGTAAACAGGAGTGATCCAATGGAACTGACCATCAAGAAAACCCGCATCAGCAAACCGTCATCCACGCAGGTGCGCGGGTTCAGGCTGGCCGCGCTGGCCCTGGGCAGTAGCCTGGTCCTGGCCGGCTGTGCAGGCAACCCGCCGACCGAGCAGTATGCGGTGACCCAGTCTGCCGTGAACTCTGCCGTCAGCGCTGGCGGCACCGAGTTCGCCGCCGTGGAAATGAAGGCGGCCCAGGACAAGTTCAAGCAGGCCGAAATCGCCATGCACGACAAGAAGTACGACGAAGCCAGGCGCCTGGCCGAGCAGGCCGAGTGGGACGCCCGCCTCGCCGAACGCAAGGCACAGGCGGCCAAGGCCCAGAAGGCCGTGCAGGATGCCCGCCAGGGCGTTCAGGACGTACGTGAGGAAGGCCTGCGCAGCGCTCAGTGAGCCCTGCCCCGCCAACCTCTGCCTTCGCACACGATCAAAGGATGAACACTATGCGCAACCACGTCATGATTCCCGCCCTGCTGGCCCTGAGCGTCGGCCTCGCTGCCTGCTCGCACGACCCGAATGCCAACCTGGAAGCGGCCCGCAGCAACTTCTCCGCGCTGCAGAGCGACCCACAGTCGAGCAAGGTCGCGGCGCTGGAAACCAAGGACGCCCAGGATTGGCTGAACAAGGCCGACAAGGCCTACATGGAGCGTGAAGACGAGCAGAAGGTCGACCAGCTGGCCTACCTGACCAACCAGCGCGTCGAGGTGGCCAAGCAGACCATCGCCCTGCGTACTGCCGAAGGGGAGCTGAAGAACGCCTCGGCGCAGCGTGCCCAGGCCAAGCTGGATGCCCGCGATGCGCAGATCGCCAAGCTGCAGGAAAGCCTCAACGCCAAGCAGACCGATCGCGGCACCCTGGTCACCTTCGGCGACGTGCTGTTCGACTTCAACAAGGCCGAACTCAAGAGCAACGCCTATCCGAACATCACCAAGCTGGCGCAGTTCCTCCAGGAAAACCCGGAGCGCAAGGTGATTGTCGAGGGCTATACCGACAGCGTTGGCTCGGCCAGCTATAACCAGAGCCTGTCCGAACGCCGCGCCAACAGCGTGCGCATGGCGCTGGTGCGTGCCGGCGTCGACCCGGCGCGCATCGTTTCCCAGGGTTATGGCAAGGAGTACCCGGTAGCGGACAACTCGAGCAACTCGGGACGTGCGCAGAACCGTCGGGTGGAGGTGACCATCTCCAACGATAACCAGCCGGTGGCCCCGCGTTCGGTAAGCCAGGTGCAGCAGTAAGGCTGGCTAGCTGAACTGACAAGCCCCGCGAGCGAAGCGGGGCTTTCTTTTGCCTGAACTGGCCTGTTCGCGGGCACGCCCGCTCCCACAAGTACGGCGCCAGTTTCGAGCTTTGCGCGATCCCTGTGGGAGCGGGCGTGCCCGCGAACAGGCCAGCACAGGCAATGAAGACCGAGGATCACTGCACCTGCTGCGGGGTTTCCTCGCCCATGCAACGCACCGCGCGCTTGCGGTTGTCCACCAGCACCCCTGTCAGGCCTTTCTGCTGGGTATCGAACAGCACCAGCACGCCGTCCACGCACTGTGCCACCTGCGCTGCCGGGTCCAGCGAAACCTTGTAGTCCTCGCCGGGGACGGTCTTGAGCATGGTGAAGTCCTGCAACAACAAGGCATCTTCGGGCTTGGCGAAATGCAGGTAACCGTAATACCACAGGGCCCCCACCGTCACGATGATGCTGCCGATGCCGGTCAGGATCAGCGGGATGGCGTTGCGTTCTTCACTCATTGCTTGTTTTTCTCGTCAGGGTAGTTGGGCACTTCGGCCAGCCGCCGCAGGCCGTTGAAATGGGCAGGGTCGTCGAGGAAACGCAGCATCACCTGGCGCCAGGTCGGGTCGGCGAAGGTCTGCACGTGGCCCCCGCGGGTCAGTTGCAGCACCCGCGGCGGTGGCGCGTGCTGGTACAGGCGAATGCCGTTGTCCATCGGTACCAGGGTGTCGTCGATACTGTGGAAGAACAGCTTGGGCGGGCTGCTCAGTTGCTCGACCGAGTGGATCGCGCTGTCGCCATCCGGCACCAGCCATGACAGCGGCACCTGCAACGGCCAGGTCATCCAGGAAGTGCTGAGGGCAAAGCGCCCCACCGCTCGATAGCTGGCCGGCACCCCGTCGAACACCAGGGCGCTGAAGCGCTGGCGCTGCTCGGGGTGCGCCGCCAGGTAGTGGATGGCCATGGCCCCGCCCAGGCTCTGCCCCAGCAGCACCAGCGGCTTGCCCTTGACCTCGGGCGCCTGGTCCAGCCAGGCCATGGCCGCCGCAATGTCCTGGTACACCTCAGGCAGGCTCGGCTCGCCCTGGGACAGGCCATAGCCGCGATAGTCGATCATCAATACCTGGTAGCCCTGCTCCGGCAGCCAGTAGCTGCCGCCCAGGTGCCCCGGCAGGTTGCCACCGTTGCCATGCAGGTGCAGCACCGTGCCCTTGACCGCGACCCCGGCCTTGGCCGGCAACCACCAGCCATGCAAGCGGATACCGTCGGCCGTGGTCAGGGTGACATCGCGGTACTCGAGCCTGGCCCGCTCCGGCGTGAACGGCTGGCCACGCTCGGGATAGAACAGCAAGCTGCTGCAACCGGCCACGGCCAGTGCGGCCAAGCCCAGGGCCAGCAGGCGGCAGCGCTCAGAGAATGTTCGCGTAGTCGGCTTCAATACGGTCCAGGCTCAGGTGGTTGAGGAAGTTGGAGAAACACATCCAGGCTGACAGCGCGTTGAGGTCACGGAACTGCTCAGGCAGATACTTGGGCGGCTCGACCAGGCCCTCCTCGACCAGCTGGCGCAGGGTGCGCATGTCTTCCAGGGTGGTCTTGCCGCAGAACAGCAGCGGGATCTGTTCGAGCTTGCCCTTCTTCACGGCCAACTGAATGTAGTTGTAAACCATGATGAAGCCCTTGAGGTAGGACAAGTCCTTGGTGAATGGCAGGCCATTGGGCACCGAGCCACGGAACACCCGGCTGGCGTTGCTGTAGCTTTGCGCCATTTCGAAGCCCTGCTCGCGGAAGAAGCCGTACACCTGCATGAAGTCGGCGCCCTCCTCGACCATGTGGATGGCGCGGGTGCGGTTGGTGAGCTTGCGCAGGCGGCTGGGGTACGAAGCGAAGGCGATTACTTCCATGAGGATGGCCAGGCCTTCCTGGGTCACCGTCGACGAGGGTGGGCCCTTGGCCAGGAAGGTGCAGATCGGCTGGTTCAGGCCATTGAGCGTGGTGCCCACGTGCACCAGCCCTTCGTGCACCTCCAGGGCGCGTACGTCACGGGCGTTGAACATGGCGTCGGCGCGCACCTTGATGTAGTCCGCCCCGGCCGCGGCGTCCGCGACGATACCGTCGGACTCGAACACGCGGATGGTTTCCTCCGCTTCGCCGAACACTTTGTTCAGCCGGCGCTGGAGGATGGCCACGGCCTCCTTGGCAGTGAGGTTCTTCGGTTCGTCCTTGAGGTCGCCACGGCCATCGATGTTGTTCAGGTAGTCCGACAGCATCAGGCCCAGGTCGGCCAGGGTCGGGTCACCGGCGTGGAAGGCATCCGAGGCCGCGCCGTACAGCTCCTGGGAAATCAGGCCGAAGTCCTCGGTGCCGCGCGCCTCGAGCATGCGGATCACCATGCGGTACTCGCGGCACATGCGCTTCATGATCTGCCCGACCGGGTTGAACTGGCCAAGCTGGCGGATGATGTCGCGCTCGATGCCCTGGAACTCGGCCTTGACCGCACTGGAATCGAACGACAGCGGGCGCGACTGGTAGTAGGCATGGTCGACCGCCGGCGGCTCCTTGCCCTTGGCCTTGAGGAAGCCCTGGCGAATGTTGTCGTCCCACTTCACCGCGTCCAGGACCCGGATCGGGGTCTGCGCCGCGACGATGCGGTCGGACAGGGCACGGATGGTTTGCTGGTATTCGTCCACCGGGGACTCCTTTCTAGTACAAGAAACCTGTGCCGGCCTCTTCGCGGGCTTGCCCGCTCCCACGGGAACGGCGCCACAGTCGAGAGCAGCGCTGTACCTGTGGGAGCGGGCAAGCCCGCGAAGAGGCCGGCACAGGTAATTACTTGCCCGAACGCTGGAACCGCGCCACTTCGACGAACAGGTCGGAGTTGGCCGGGTCGTCCAGGTACGCCAGCACCCGCGCCGCCGGGCTGTCGATCAGCACGCCGTCACCGTTGTCTTCCGGCACTTCGGTACTGCGCCCGAGCAGCTCCTTGTTGTCCACCGCCTGCTGCACCTGCTCGACATCCAGGTTGTAGATGACCAGTTCCTTGCCATCGACGATATCGAAACCGCCGATCAGGAAGTTGCCACCCAGGCGCTTGGGCACGCCAGCCGACAGGTACCAGCGGTTGCCGTGGCGCGACACGGTGAACACGTATTCCTCGGGGGCCTTGCCCTTGGCCGTGGCCACCGCCTTGTAGGCATCGCCGCTACTGCGGCTGATCACCAGCTTCAGCGGCTCGCCCCAGGCATCCTTGCTGCTCCACTTGCCGAGCAGCGCCTTGGGCGCCGCCTGGTTGCTGGGCAACGGCTCGTGGAAGGTCACCAGACAACCGCCCAGCAGCAGGAATGACAGAGTCAACAGCACCACACGCCAGGCTTTCATCCGGTTCTCCTTGAAAAGTCAGTCTCGGCTCAGGCCGATGCCAGCACCAGCTGCAGGTATCGGGTAAGCATAGCGAGCATCTGCCCATCGGCTTGCGCGTTGGCGTCCTTGAGCAGGCCCTGATATTCCATCTGCTCGATAATCGCCGTCAACATTTGGGCGTCCTGTTCCGGTTGCCGAGAGCCGACCACTTGCAGCAATTGCCGGGTGCCATGCAACAGGATCTGGTCGTGGGCGCACACCAGTTCGGCCAGGCGCGGGCACAGCAGCGCCTCCTGGCGGAAGGCCTGCTCGGCGATCAGGTAGTCGCGGCGATTCAACAGCTGGCGTTGCACGTAGTCGGCGGTCATGCGCGCCACTTCGTCGGCCAGCCGTGCCCGCGCCTGCGGGCTGCCGTCGCCCTGGGCGAGCAACTGGCGCAACACCACCTCGGTGTTGGCCCACAGCTTGGCCATGTAGGCGGCGCTGCGCTCGACGTATTGGGCGAAGGTATCGGTGAGCAGGTCCTCGATATCCTTGAAGTAATAGGTGGTGGCCGACAATGGCACGCCAGCCTCGGCGGCCACCGCGCGGTGGCGCACCCCGCGCACGCCGTCGCGCACGACGATGCGCATGGCGGCGTCGAGGATCAGCTGGCGGCGCTGTTCGCTGCCTTGGCGGGCAGTCTTGCGGCCCTGGTATTGCACGCTTTCGGCGACGGCGGTGGCGATGCCGGCGGCGCCCTGGTGAGGCATTGCGGGTGTCACGGGGGTACCTCATGGACAGTGTTTCGTCTGTGCCGGCCTCTTCGCGGGCGCGCCCGCTCCCACAGGGGCCCCACAACAGTCAGGAGCTGTGGGAGCGGGCGCGCCCGCGAAGAGGCCGGTACAGACAACATAAAGCTTCAGGCAAGAAAAAGCCGCCTCGAAAGGCGGCTGATTCAAACGGCTCAGGCTTGCGGACGCATGTGCGGGAACAGGATCACGTCGCGGATCGAGGGCGAGTTGGTCAGCAGCATCACCAGACGGTCGATACCAATGCCTTCACCTGCGGTCGGCGGCATGCCGTATTCCAGGGCACGTACGAAATCGGCGTCGTAGTGCATGGCTTCGTCGTCACCGGCGTCCTTCTCGGCCACCTGGGCCAGGAAGCGCTCGGCCTGGTCTTCGGCATCGTTCAGCTCGGAGTAGGCGTTGGCGATCTCGCGGCCACCGATGAACAGCTCGAAACGGTCAGTGACCGCCGGGTTGTCGTCGTTGCGACGGGCCAGCGGCGACACTTCGAACGGGTACTCGGTGATGAAGTGCGGCTGCTCCAGCTTGTGCTCGACCAGCTCTTCGAAAATCATCACCTGCAGCTTGCCCAGGCCTTCGTGGCCCAGCACCTTGGCGCCGGCCTTCTTGGCAATCTCGCGGGCACGGTCGACGTCCTGCAGGTCGGCAGCGGTCAGTTCCGGGTTGTACTTGAGGATGGAGTCGAACACCGACAGGCGGGCGAACGGCTCGCCGAAGTGGAACACCTTGTCGCCGTACGGCACGTCGGTGCTGCCCAGTACCAGCTGGGCCAGTTCGCGGAACAGTTCCTCGGTGAGGTCCATGTTGTCGCGGTAGTCGGCGTAGGCCTGGTAGAACTCGAGCATGGTGAACTCAGGGTTGTGCCGGGTGGAAACGCCTTCGTTACGGAAGTTGCGGTTGATTTCGAAGACTTTTTCGAAGCCACCAACCACCAGCCGCTTGAGGTACAGCTCCGGCGCGATACGCAGGAACATGGCCATGTCCAGGGCGTTGTGGTGGGTTTCGAACGGCTTGGCCGCGGCACCGCCAGGGATGGTCTGCAGCATCGGCGTCTCGACTTCGAGGAAGTCGCGCTCGCTGAGGAACTTGCGGATGTGCGAGATCACCTGCGAACGCACACGGAAGGTGTGGCGGGTTTCTTCGTTGACCATCAGGTCGACGTAACGCTGGCGGTAGCGCTGCTCGGTGTCGGTCAGGCCGTGGTGCTTGTCGGGCAGCGGGCGCAGCGACTTGGTCAGCAGGCGCACGTTGGTCATTTCGACGTACAGGTCGCCCTTGCCGGAACGGGCCAGGGTGCCTTCGGCGCTGATGATATCGCCCAGGTCCCAGGTCTTGACCGCGGCCAGGGTTTCTTCGGGCAGGGTCTTGCGGTTGACATAGACCTGGATGCGCCCGGTCATGTCCTGGATGACCATGAACGAGCCACGGTTGAGCATGATGCGACCAGCGACCTTGACCGGAATCGCTGCAGCTTCCAGTTCTTCCTTGGTCTTGTCCGCGTACTGTTTCTGCAGGTCGTTGCAGTAGCTGTCGCGACGGAAGTCATTGGGGAAGGCATTGCCCTTGGCGCGCTCGGCGGCAAGCTTTTCCTTGCGCAGGGCGATCAGGGCGTTTTCTTCCTGTTGCAGGTCTTGCACGTCGGTCTTGAGGTCGCTCATTTCGTCATTCTTTCCATCAGGTGTTCGGTGCCCCTGTCGGGCAGGGCACGCGGTACTGGCCCCAGGCCGGGTACCGCGGCAGTTGTGTGCGGTTTACAGCCCCTGCTTGAGGCTCGCTTCCAGGTACTGGTCGAGGTCGCCGTCCAGGACCTTCTGGCAGTCGCTGCGCTCGACACCGGTGCGCAGGTCCTTGATACGCGAGTCGTCCAGCACGTAGGAGCGGATCTGGTGGCCCCAGCCGATGTCCGACTTGCTGTCTTCCAGCGCCTGCGAGGCGGCGTTGCGCTTTTGCATTTCCAGCTCGTACAACTTGGCCCGCAGCATCTTCATGGCGGTGTCCTTGTTGGCGTGCTGGCTGCGTTCGTTCTGGCACGCCACCACGGTGTTGGTCGGCACGTGGGTGATACGTACCGCCGAGTCGGTGGTGTTCACGTGCTGGCCACCGGCACCGGAGGAGCGGTAGGTATCGATGCGCAGGTCGGCCGGGTTGATCTCGATCTCGACCTTGTCGTCGATCTCGGGCGACACGAATACCGCCGAGAACGAGGTGTGGCGACGGGCACCGGAGTCGAACGGGCTCTTGCGCACCAGGCGGTGCACACCGATTTCGGTACGCAGCCAGCCGAAGGCGTACTCGCCCTTGATGTGCACGGTGGCGCCCTTGATCCCGGCGACTTCACCTTCGGAAAGCTCGATGATGGTGGCGTCGAAACCACGCTTGTCGGCCCAGCGCAGGTACATGCGCAGCAGGATGTTGGCCCAGTCCTGCGCCTCGGTACCACCGGAGCCGGCCTGGATGTCCAGGTAGGCGTTGTTCATGTCCATCTCGCCGCTGAACATGCGACGGAACTCAAGCTGGGCCAGTTTTTCTTCCAGGCCTTCCAGCTCGGTCACGACGTCGCCGACGGCGCCTTCGTCATTTTCCTCGACGGCCATGTCGAGCAGGTCCTGGCAGTCGGCCAGGCCGCCGGACAGCTTGTCCAGGGTCTCGACGACCTGGGCCAGCATGGCCCGTTCGCGGCCCAGGGCCTGGGCGTACTCGGGCTTGTTCCAGACGTTGGGGTCTTCCAGCTCGCGGTTGACTTCGATCAGGCGGTCATGCTTGTGATCGTAGTCAAAGATACCCCCGAATGGACTGGGAACGCTCGGTGAGGTCCTTGATGGTGTTCAGGATCGGTTGGATTTCCATGGATGGGCGGCCCTCGTGCGAATTCGGTGAAAAGCCCGCGAGTATAACCCAGTCAGGGCCGTCACGGCAGACCCGCTGAGCAGCTTGTATTGCATTCCAGGCATCCCCTGACCACACAAAACCGCGCCATTGAACACGGCTTTAAACGTTCACACGCCAGACACGCAGCGTCTATCACACCCCCACTTGCACTGCAACTAACAGACTTACCAGTAGACGCCTACCCTTGTTCAAATAATCATGAACACGACGGATGAATACTGCGTTCAAGCGCCGTCATAGAATACTTGTCACAGAATATTGAAGGCATATCAAGATCCGTCACCCTGGTAGCCACGCCACCCCTAATGCACGGTATTCTGCTTCTTCGACCGATAGAGGTATCTATGAACACTCAAGAGCACTTTGAATTCATAAACTTTCCTGACGAAGCATCTAAACAAAAGGTCAAAGAAACGTTCGAGCGCCTTAATAAAGGTCACCTCTCCGGACATCCCAGCAATGAAGAATGCAAGCCCTTGAAACCCCTGACCGAGCTTATACTGCGAGATGGATACTCTATTGATGGCAAGCATTATATTGACATAGAAACAATAAAAGAAAACTCCAACTGGTTAGATTTTACCTATGATTACCCCGGATTGGAGTGCCTCGACCAAGAGGGCTTGGTACGGATATCAATCAGCGCCTCCATAGACGGATCAACGACAATTAGACTTGTCAGCGTAGACCCAGAAACATGGGATGGAAGTATTAAATGGAATGTGCAAAATCCCTCACCAGGCTTCAAATTTTATACTTTTTTCAAAATCGTTATTTGGTACAGTGACCGTGAGGAGCCCATCATTATAGTCGGGCCGCGTCGCGACTATGAATTGAGATAGCAAGCGTCCTCGGGCAACTTCTGCGCTGTCGACGAACTACCAGCGACAGTGCAAAGCTTCAGGCGATACCGACCTGGTTGCGGCCATTGCTCTTGGCGATGTACAAGCCCTTGTCCGCCGCCAAAATCAGCGGCCGGCTATGGCTGCAGATGGCCGGGGGCAGGGTTGCCAGGCCGATGCTCACGGTCAGGTACGAGCCGGCCGTCGGCGCGGGCACCGGAGGAGCGGTAGGTGTCGATGTGCAGGTCGGCCGGATTGATCTCGATCTCGACCTTGTCGTCGATCTCGGGCGACACGAATACCGAAACCACGCTTGTCGGCCCCGCGCAGGTACATGCGCAGCAGGATGTTGGCCCAGTCCTGCGCCTAGGCTCTGTACGAAAAGCCTTGATACTTGTTCACGCTGCGTTGAAAACAGCCTCGGAATGCTCATGTACTCCAGTACACTCCGCTTCCTCGGCTGTTTTCGCCTTGCCTGACCTGCGTCTCAAGACTTTTCATGAGCCTAGGTACCACCGGAGCCGGCCTGGATGTCCAGGTGGCGTTGTTCATGTCCATCTCGCCGCTGAACATGCGACGGAACTCAAACTGGGCCAGTTTTTCTTCCAAGCCTTCCAGCTCGGTCACGACGTCGCCGGGCGCCTTCATCATTTTTACGCGACGGCCATGTCGAGCAGGTCCTGGCAGTCGGCCAGGCCGTCGGACAGCTTGTACAGGGCCTGGGCGTACTCGGGCTTGTTCCAGACGTTGGGTCTTCCAGCTCGCGGCTGACTTCGATCAGGCGGTCATGCTTGTGATCGTAGTCAAAGATAACCCCGAATGGACAGGGAACGCTCGGTGAGGTCCTTGATGCTGTTCAGGATCGGTTGGATTTCCATGGATGGGTGGCCCTCGTGCGAGTTCGGTGAAAAGCCCGCGGGTATAAGCTAGCCTGGGGCGTCACGGCAGACCCGCTGAGCAGCTTGTATTGGATCCCCGGCAGCCCTCGCGTGGCAGTAATCATGCCATCGAAACTAGTATTTTTGCCAGTTGTTGGAACGCGTCATCGCGCAGAACATTGATCCGGCAGGCCCTTCCCAATCAGCAAAGGCAAAACCACATGACAACTTTTACCGACAAGCATTTAGATGCATTCGAAAACTTCGAAATTCTTCCCCCCCGTTCATACCGGCTCAACGGATGACACTATCAAGGTGCCTGAGGGCAGAGAAAAGACAGTTCCATTTGAATTGGAGTACCCCGGAATCTCCAAAGATATCCCTGACGTAAACCGTGTAAACGTGTGGTTCTTTGTTGAACAGATAGGCGTGGTATTTGAGTTGACAGCCGAGGAAGCACTGACGCCACAGACACTGAAAACTGATGTCCAAACAATCGCGTTCGGCGGCCGCGTGCCCAAGACTCTAAGGGTTTTCGCTAGCGTGCACGTTTGGGTCAGCGGGAGCGAAACCCTTAGCGCACGATCAGCTGACAGACTCTATAAAGTAACGTTCGAGTGAGACCTACCGCAGCCCTGTGTACGGGCCGCGGCACTTAAGTGTTTCAAGCAATCCCGACCTGGTTGCGCCCATTGTTCTTCGCCTGGTACAGGCCCTTGTCGGCGGCAGAGATCAGCTGCCGGCTATGGCTGCCGATGGCCGGGGTCTGGGTTGCCAGGCCGATGCTCACGGTCAGGTACGAGTCCGCCGTCGGCGCGGTGTGCGGGATACCCAGGCCCAATATGGTCTGGCGCAGCTTTTCGGCCACCAGGCGCGCTCCACCCTGCGAGGTGCTGGGCAACACCAGGACGAACTCCTCGCCGCCATAGCGCGCTGGCAGGTCGGTCGGCCGCGAGCACACGCCGCGGATCGCCTCGGCCACCTGGCGCAAGGCCTCGTCCCCGGCCAGGTGGCCGAAGCTGTCGTTGTAGGCCTTGAAGAAGTCCACGTCGATCATCAGCAGCGACAACTGCTGCTGCTCACGCATGGCGCGGCGCCATTCCAGCTCGAGGTATTCGTCGAAGTGGCGGCGGTTGGACAACCCGGTCAGGCCATCGGAGTTCATCAGCCGCTGCAGCATCAGGTTGGAGTCGAGCAATTGCTGCTGGCTGACGCGCAAGGCACGGTAGGCCTCGTCGCGCTGCAGCAGGGTCAGGTAGGAACGTGAGTGGTAGCGAATGCGCGCCACCAGCTCGATGGTGTCCGGCAGCTTGACCAGGTAGTCGTTGGCCCCGGCCGCAAAGGCCGCGCTCTTGACCAGCGGGTCTTCCTTGGTCGACAGGACGATGATCGGGATGTCCTGGGTCGCCGGGTTGTTGCGGTACTCGCGTACCAGGGTCAGCCCGTCCAGGCCAGGCATGATCAGGTCCTGGAGAATCACCGTAGGCTTGATGCGCACCGCCTGGGCCACCGCCTGGTGCGGGTCGGCGCAGAAATGGAAGTCGATGTTGTCCTCGTTGGCCAGGCCACGCCGCACCGCCTCGCCGATCATGGCCTGGTCGTCGACCAGCAGTACCATCGCCGCGTTTTCGTTGGTGGTGGTGAAACCTTCGATCGGTAAGTCATTCATGGCTGTTCACCCGATCACTACCGACCTGGCGGCGTGATTCAATACACTTCGTCATTTTGCAAAAATTTCCATCAAGCGCCCGGCAATGCGTTCCAGCGGGCGGACCTCCACCGCGGCATCGATGGCCACGGCAGCTTTGGGCATTCCATACACCGCGCTGCTGGCCTGGTCCTGGGCAATGGTCAGGAAGCCCTGCTGGCGCATCAGTTTCAGGCCCTGGGCACCATCGCGGCCCATGCCGGTGAGCAGCACACCGACTGCATCGCCGCTCCAGTAGCGCGCCACGCTTTCGAAGAACACATCGATCGAGGGCCGGTAAATCTCATTGACCGGTTCGGCAGTGTAGGCCAGTTGGCCGTTCTGTAGCAGGCGGATGTGGTGGTTGGTGCCGGCCAGCAACACTTGGCCGGGCTGCGGTGGTTCACCTTCGCGGGCCAGGCGCACCGGCAGGCCGGCTGCGCTGCTGAGCCATTCGGCCATGCCTGCGGCAAACACCTGGTCCACATGTTGGACCAGCACGATGGCCGCCGGAAACGCCGCCGGCAGGCCCTTCAGCAACACCTCGAGGGCCGCCGGGCCGCCTGCGGACGAGCCGATCGCCACCAGCCCGCGATGCTGCGACAGCGCTCGGACAGGTGCGGCGACCGGACGTGCGGCCGGGGCATTCTGCTGGCCGATCAGCCAGCTTATGTTGAGGATCTTGCGCAACAGTGGCGCTGCCGCTTCGCGCGGGTCGCCCGCCCCCAGCGCCGGCGTGTCGACCACGTCGAGCGCGCCATGGCCCATGGCCTCGAACACCCGGTGCATGTTCTGCTTGCGGTCGACCGTGACGATGACGATGGCGCAAGGGGTTTCGGCCATGATCCTGCGGGTGGCCTCGACGCCGTCCATCACCGGCATGATCAGGTCCATGAGGATCAGGTCTGGCAATGCTTCAGCGCACAGCCGCACCGCCTCGGCACCATTGCCGGCCACCCATATCACCTGGTGCGCCGGTTCGAAGGCGACCGCCCGGCGCAGTGCCTCGACCGCCATGGGCATGTCGTTGACGATGGCGATCTTCATCCCTGCGCCCCCCCGATCAGCTCCACCACAGCATCCAGCAACGCATCGTCGTGGAAACTGGCCTTTGCCAAATAGTAGTCGGCGCCGGCGTCCAGGCCACGCCGCCGGTCTTCCTCGCGGTCCTTGTAGGACACCACCATCACCGGCAACGACTGCAGGCGCTGGTCGCGGCGCACCAGGGTGACCAGCTCGATGCCGTCCATGCGCGGCATGTCGATGTCGGTGATCAGCAGGTCGAAGTCCTCCGCACGCAGGGCGTTCCAGCCGTCCATGCCGTCCACCGCAACGGCCACGTCGTAGCCACGGTTGCCGAGCAATTTGCGCTGCAGTTCACGCACGGTCAGCGAGTCGTCGACCACCAGGATGCGCTTGCGCACCACGCCGCGGGCGCTGCCGCTGCCGCGCGCGATGCGTTCCAGGCTGCCGGTGCTGAGCAGTTTGTCCAGTGAGCGCAACAAGTCCTCGACATCGATGATCAGCACCACCGAACCATCGTCGAGCAGCGCGCCGGAAGAAATGTCCTGCACCTTGCCCAGCCGCGGATCGAGTGGCATCACCACCAGCACGCGTTCGCCCACCAGCCGCTCCACGGCCACACCGTACAGTTGCTCGCGCTCACGAATCACCACCACCCGCAGCCGGCTTTCCTCGGCCTGCCCGGCCGGGCGGTTGAGCAACTGGCTGGCTGCGACCAGGCCGATGTGCCGGCCTTCGTGCCAAAAGTGCTGGCGCCCTTCGATCTGCACGATCTCGTTGGCGGCCACGTCCAGCGTGCGTTCGATGTGGGCGAGCGGGAAGGCGTAGGCCTCGCCGCCCACCTCGACCACCAGGCTGCGCACCACCGACAGGGTCAACGGTACCTGCAGGTGGAAACGGCAGCCCTGCCCGGCTGTCTGGGTCAGTTCGATCGAGCCGCGCAGCTCACGGATCATGTGCTGCACCGCATCCAGGCCGACCCCGCGCCCGGACACCTCGGTGACCGTGTCGCGCAGGCTGAACCCGGGCAGGAACAGGAACGTCAGCAACTCCGCCTCGCTCATCCGCGCCACGGTGTCGGCGGGTGACAGGGCGCGCTCGACGATGCTGCTGCGCAGGCGTTCGAGGTCGATGCCGGCGCCATCGTCGATCAGCTCCAGGCTGAGCATGCCGGCCTGGTGCGAGGCGCGCAGGCGGATCACGCCCTCCTCCGGCTTGCCCGCCAGCTGGCGCCGCTCGGGCAGTTCGATGCCATGGTCGACGGCGTTGCGCAACAGGTGGGTCAGCGGTGCTTCGAGCTTTTCCAGCACATCACGGTCGACCTGGGTCTTTTCCCCTTCCACCAGCAACCGCACCGGCTTGCCCAACGACCGTCCAAGGTCGCGGACCATGCGGCTCTGGCCGGCCAATACATCGGCAAACGGCCGCATCCGGCACGCCAGCGCCGTGTCGTACAACAGTTGTGCGCGCTGGCTGGCCTGCCAGCCGAACTCATCCAGGTCGGCCGCCTGCTGCTGCAGGATCTGCTGGGTTTCCGCCAGCAGGCGCTGGGTCTGCGCCAAGGCTTCGAGCACCTCGCTGCTCTGGCCACTGTCCTCCAGTTGCATGCGCAGGCCGTCGAGCGCCTGCATGCCTTGGCCGTGCATGCGTTTGAGGCGCTGCAGGGTAGCCAGGTACGGCTTGAGCCGCTGGGTTTCGACCAGCGACTTGCTGGACAGGTCGAGCAGGCTGTTGAGGCGGTCGGCAGTTACCCGCAACACCCGCTCCGCACCTTCGCCGGCACGCTTGCCCGCCTTGCGCCGCGCCAACGGTTCGGGCTCGGCCTCGTGGTCCGGCTCGAGGGGCGCGGCGGGCCGCGGCAGCGGCTCGCTCTGCTGGGCAGGCACAGGCGCCTGCGGCAGTGCCGGGGCGGCGGGCGCTACGGCAGGCATGGCCGCGCCCCCCGGGTCGAGCAGGCAAGCCATTTGCGCCAGGAACACCGGCAGGATCGCCTGCGCCCCGGTATCCCCAGGCGTGGCGATGCGCATCAGCAGGTCGGTGCCTTGCAGCAAGGCATCGATATGCTCGGCGCTCAGCTGCAGGCGGCCCTCCTGCGCGGCCACCAGGCAGTCTTCCATGACATGGGCGACGCTGACGCCCGCATCCACCCCAACGATCCGCGCCGCCCCCTTCAGCGAATGGGCCGCACGCATGCATGCCTCGAGCTGGTCGGCCTGCGTAGGGTTGCGCTCCAGCGCCATCAGGCCGGCACTGAGTATCTGGGTCTGCGCCTCGGCTTCCAGGCTGAACAGTTCGAGCAACGATGCGTCGCGCATTTGCTCTGGGGTCATGACAGGCTCCGCTGCACGGCAGACAGTAAATGTTGATCGTCCAGCACCCGCACGCTGCGCCCCCGCCATTGCAGGACCGCAGCGGTGAAGCGGGTGGCATCCTGGCCGCTGCCGAGCAGCTGCGGGTCGAGCCGGTGAATACCGTCGATTTCCTCGACCGCCATCACCACCGGCCCGCCATCGGCGGCCAGGATCAGCATGCGTGGCATCGCCCGGCCGCTGCGTTGCTCGGTGCTGCCGGGCTGCACGCCCAGCAGGTCGGCCAGCGACAGGCAGGGCACCAGCGCACCGCGCACGTTGGCTACGCCCTGCAGCACTCGCGAGCGCTGGTGCGGCAGCGAATGCACTGCCTGCAACGGGGCGATCTCGGCCAGGCAGGCAGTGGCCAGCGCCAGCCACTCCTCCCCCAGGCGGAACAGCAGCATCGAACAACCCGAGGTTTCCTCGGCTGGCGCTGCCTGCACGGCATGCTGCTCATCCATCAACGCGTAGCGGTCGAGCAGGCGCGTGGCGGCGGCGGCATACACCTCACAATTTCGGCAGTGCACGTGCCGCGCCAGCAGCGGGCATTGCTTGTCGCCATGCACCCCTATGCGGTTCCAGCAGTCGTCGATGTGCGCATCCTGTTCGGCGAGCAGTTGCATCGCGGACTCACCTTTCATCGTTCAGACTCCCGTCCCGCTCGCGCGGCCCGCTCCTGCAGGCGTCGGGCACCGGCCAGGTCGCCCTGGGCCGCCAGCAAGGCCGCCAGATGCACCAGCGCCTCGGGGTGCTGCGGCTCCAGGTACAGCGCTTTGCGATAGTGGCTCAGAGCCTGCTGCGCATCGCCCTCGGTATCGCTGAGCAGCCCCAGCCAGTAGTAAACCTGCGCCGACGGCGCGAACTGGGCAAGGTAACGCTGGCATTCGGCGCGGGCCTGCTCGCTGGCGCCGGCATTGGCCAGGCGGGCAATGTTGGCCAGCACTTCACTGGCCTGCTCGCCCTGGTGCTCGCGCACCGGCGCGGGCCTGGCTGCTGCGGGCAGCACGCGCACGGGCCGTGGCAGCGCGGCACTCGGCAGCGAATAGCCTGGCGTCGGCTGCGCTGGCAACCGGCGGCGCGGTGGCGGCGGCGGAGCGGCAACCGGTGCGCTGTCAGCGCCGTCCTGGCGCACATAGGCGAATGACTGGGCAATGCCCAGGGGGCGCATACCCAGGCGCGCCAGCAGGCTGCCTTCGGCCGGGCCGATGAACAACACGCCCTGCGGGTGCAGCAGGCGCTTGAGCACCTCGAACACCCGCTGCTGGGTGGCCAGGTCGAAATAGATCAGCAGGTTGCGGCAAAACACGAAGTCATAGAGGCCATCGCGGCTGCTCAGCGCCGGGTCGAGCACGTTGCCCACCTGCAGGCTGACCTGCTCACGCACCCGTTGATGCAGCTGGTGGCCTTCATCGACGGCATCGAAGTAACGCTCGCGAAAGCCCAGGTCGCTGCCACGGAAGGCATTGCGCCCATACACCGCCTGCCCGGCCTTGGCCACCGAACTGGGGCTGATGTCCATGCCGTCGATCAGGAACGCAGCGGGTGCGATACCGGCGTCGAGCAAGGCCATGGCCAGCGAATAGGGTTCCTCGCCGGTCGAGCATGGCAGGCTGAGCAAGCGCAGTGGGCGCGCCCCGGCAAGCTCGGCCAGGCGCTTGTGCGCCAGGCTGGCCAAGGCGCTGAAGGACTCGGGATAACGGAAGAACCAGGTTTCCGGGACGATGACGGCCTCGATCAGTGCCTGCTGCTCGTCCATCGATTGCTGCAGGCGCAGCCAGTAGTCGTCCAGGTCGGTGGCGTTCACGGCCACGCAACGCTGGCGCAGCGCACGCTCGACCATGGACGCCCCTACCGACTCCACATCCAGGCCGATACGTTCGCGCAGGAAACGGAAGAAATGCTGTTCGTTCATGTCGGCATCCCTGTCGGCTCGCCCGGGTACAACAACTGGTGTACGACGTCGGGCAGCAGCTCGTTGACCTCGATGCGCTGCAGCAAGCCCTGCTCATCCTGGCGTACCGGCCCCAGGTACGGCGCTTCGCCGCGGTCCACGCCATAGGGCTGGAACTCGTCGGGGTGGCAACGCAGGGTTTCGGTCGCCTGCTCCAGGACCAGGCCAAGCTGCAGGTCGCCGCGATAGTGCACCAGCACCAGCCGGGTACTGGTGCGTTGCGCCGCCGGCTGGCCAAAGCTCAACGCCGCCAGGTCGACCACCGGCACCAGCTGGCCACGGTGGGCAAGCACGCCCGCGACCCAGCCAGGCGCCTGGGCTATCGGCTTCAGCGGCTGGCGCGGCAGCACTTCGATCACCTCGTGCACGCTCAGGGCAAAGCGCTGTTCCTGAATGCGAAACTGCAGGTACAACACCCCCTTGGCGTTGTCCTCCCGCGCCGCGCGCGGTTGCATGTCGATCATCGCCGTCAGACTTTGAAGCGCGACACGCCGCCACGCAGGCCAGCGGCCACCTGGCTCAGCTCATCGATGGCGAAACTGGCCTGGCGCAGCGACTCGACCGTCTGGGTGCTGGCATCGCTGAGCTGGGCCAACGCCTGGTTGATCTGCTCGGCACCGGTGGCCTGGGCCTGCATGCCTTCGTTGACCATCAGCACGCGCGGCGCCAGGGCCTGCACCTGGTGGATGATCTGGCTCAGCTGCTCGCCCACCTGCTGCACCTCGAACATGCCGCGGCGCACTTCTTCGGAGAACTTGTCCATGCCCATGACCCCGGCCGACACGGCCGACTGGATCTCGCGCACCATCTGCTCGATGTCGTAGGTGGCCACGGCGGTCTGGTCGGCCAGGCGGCGCACCTCGGTGGCAACCACGGCGAAGCCACGGCCGTATTCACCGGCCTTTTCCGCCTCGATGGCCGCGTTCAGCGACAGCAGGTTGGTCTGGTCGGCGACCTTGACGATGGTCACCACCATCTGGGTGATGTTGCTGGCCTTTTCGTTGAGGATGGCCAGCTTGGCGTTGACCAGGTCGGCGGCGCCCATTACCTGGTGCATGGTTTCTTCCATCCGCGCCAGGCCCTGCTGACCGGAACCGGCCAGGCTGGAGGCCTGGTCGGCCGCCGAAGTCACCTCGGTCATGGTGCGCACCAGGTCACGCGAGGTGGCGGCGATTTCCCGCGAAGTGGCACCGATTTCGGTGGTGGTGGCGGCCGTTTCGGTGGCAGTGGCCTGTTGTTGCTTGGAGGTGGCGGCAATTTCGGTCACCGAAGTGGTCACCTGTACCGACGAGCGCTGCGCCTGTGCCACCAGGTTGGCCAGGGCCTCGGCCATTTCGTTGAAGCCGCTTTCGATGGCGCCGAATTCGTCCTTGCGCTCCAGGCTCAGGCGCATGCTCAGGTCGCCTGAGCGCAGCTTGTCCAGGGCATGCACAATACGCTGCATGGGCGCCGAGATGGCACGCATCAGCAGCAAGCCGCACACGCCCGCGGCGATGATGGCCAGCAACAGCGAAACCACCATGCTGCCCTTGGCCGTGCTCACGGCGTTGACGATGTCGTTGGTGGCAGCATCGGCGGAAGCCCGATTATCCTCGATGACCTCGGTCAGATGCTCGCGCCCATCCACCCAGGTCGGGGTGAGCACCTCGTTGATCAGCCGCTGGGCACCGTCATAGTCATGCTGGCGGTAGGCGTCCAGCACCTGGCCGACGATCTTCATGTAGTTTTCTTCGAGCTGCACGAAGGAATCGAAGCGAGTCTGGTCGTCCTTGGCCCGGATCGTGGCCTGGTAACTCGCCATGTGCTGCTTCAGACGTTGCTCGAAACCTTTGAACAGCTCCATGTCGGCCGAGGTGATCTCGCGGTGGTTGGAGAGGCCCACCAGTTGCTGGCTGGTGACATAGCTGTCGACCCAGGCGCTGCGGATCATCGAGCTGTAGTAAACCCCTGGAATGCTGTCGCTGCCCACCGCCTCTTCGGCGGTTTCGATGGCCACCAACCGCGAGTAGGCGGCCACGATCATCAGCAGCATGATGGCGATGATCACGGCGAAACTTGCCAGGATCCGTTGGCGCAAGGTCCAGTTCTTCACATTCAGCCCTCAGGAATTCGCAACGAGCGGGAAAAATCGCCGAAGTATAGCTCAGGCGTCCGACGCTTTTGCGGCTGAATGGAAGGCTGCGGTAGACAGGCCGTTGGCGGGGCGTGCATGCAGCCCCATCCGCTCGATATCAGCCTGCTGCAAGCCTTGCCTGGCTTTCCAGTTCCTGACGCAGGCCCGGGTCCAGGCGCAGCTGGCGGGCCAGCTCGTCCAGGTAGGCGCGCTCCATGAAGTTTTCCTGGTCGACCATCATCACGCTGGCCAGGTACATCTCGGCCGCCATTTCCGGCGTTTGCGCGGCTCGGGCCACTTCGGCCGGGTCCAGCGGCTTGTTCAATTCATCGTGCAGCCAGTGCTGCAGTTCGCGGTCGCTGTCCAGGCGGCTGAACTCGCCCTCGATCAGGGCCCGCTCACGCTCGTCGATATGGCCATCGGACTTGGCCGCCGCCACCAGCGCCCGCAGCACGGCCTGGCTGTGCTGTTCGGCCTGGGCCGGCGGCAGGCGGTCGACGGTACGGGGCTCGCTGGCGGCCAGCCGCTGGTTGGCCTGCCAGTTGCCATAGGCTTTGTAGGCCAGCACGCCCAGCGCGGCCAGGCCACCATAGGTCAGCGCCTTGCCGCCGTACTTGCGGGCCTTCTTGCTGCCCAGCAACAGCCCCAGGGCGCCGCCGCCCAACAAGCCACCACCGGCACCGGACAACAGCCCGCCAAGCCCACCGGCAGCGCTGCCGGGCTTAGCGGTAGCGCCCTGCTTGTCGAGCAGTTGCTGGCCGGACTTGAGGAGCTGATCGAGCAGGTTGCGGGTGTTCATTCGCGGCTCTCCACGCAAGAAAATTCATACGCCAGAGTAAGGCTTGGGCAAACGTACGCCACCGTGGATTTGCTTCCGGATGTTGCATTGGCTGGCAAAAAGCCAACTAGACTCGATATCGCCAATACCCCGCGCACGCGCACTACGCTTATAACAAATGCTTCACGGCTTGCTTGATGACTGCCCCGAACAAGATCTCCAAGAAGAGGGAACACCATGTCAGTGCACAAGACCGCATTGCTCGGCGCCATCACCGGTGCCGTGCTCGCCAGCGCCAGCCTGCAGGCTGCCGAACCGCCCAAGGCCCTGGGCCCTGGCGAAGGGCGCCTGGACATCGTCGCCTGGCCGGGCTACATCGAGCGCGGTGAAAGCGACAAGGCCTACGACTGGGTCAGCGGTTTCGAGAAGGAAACCGGCTGCAAGGTCAGCGTCAAGACCGCCGCTACGTCGGACGAGATGGTCAGCCTGATGACCAAGGGCGGCTATGACCTGGTCACCGCTTCCGGTGATGCCTCGCTCCGGCTGATCGCAGGCAAGCGGGTACAGCCGATCAATACCGCGTTGATCCCCAATTGGAAGCAGATCGACCCGCGCTTGCAGAACGGTGGCTGGTACGTGGTCGACAAGCAGGTCTACGGCACCCCGTACCAGTGGGGGCCGAACGTGCTGCTGTACAACACCGAGGTGTTCAAGCAGGCGCCCACCAGCTGGGGGGTGCTGTTCGAGCCGCAGAACCTGCCCGACGGCAAGCCGAACAAGGGGCGCGTGCAGGCCTACGACGGGCCGATCTACATCGCCGATGCGGCGCTGTACCTGAAAACCGCCAAGCCGGAGCTGGGCATCCACGACCCGTACGAACTGAACGAAGCCCAGTACAAGGCCGTGCTCGAGCTGCTGCGCCAGCAGCAACCGTTAGTACACCGCTACTGGCATGACGCAACGGTGCAGATGAGCGATGTGAAGAACGAAGGCGTGGTCGCGACCAGCTCCTGGGGCTACATGGTCAATGGCCTGAAGGCCGAGAAACAGCCAGTGGCTTCGACCATTCCCAAGGAAGGGGCGACCGGCTGGGCGGATACCACCATGCTGCACAGCGAGGCCAAGCACCCCAATTGTGCCTACAAGTGGATGGACTGGTCGCTGCAACCGAAGGTGCAGGGTGACGTGGCGGCCTGGTTCGGCTCGTTGCCGGCGGTACCAGCCGCCTGCAGTGGCAACGAACTGCTGGGGGCGGATGGCTGCAAGACCAACGGCTTCGACAACTTCGACAAGATCGCCTTCTGGAAAACCCCGCAGGCCCAGGGCGGCAAGTTCGTGCCTTACAGCCGCTGGACCCAGGATTACATTGCGATCATGGGTGGGCGCTGAGGTTGCCTAATGCCAGGGCCGACCTCTTCGCGGGCATGCCCGCTCCCCCAGGTAGGGCACCGGCCTTGAAGGCTGTGTAATACCTGTGGGAGCGGGCGTGCCCGCGAAGAGGCCGGCACAGGAGAAACTTTGATGCCTGGAGCCCACGCATGCCCCTAGCCGTCCAGTTCACCCAGGTTTCCCGTACTTTCGGCGAGGTCACCGCCGTCGACCAGGTCAGCATCGACATCCTCGATGGCGAGTTCTTCTCCATGCTTGGCCCATCTGGCTCGGGCAAGACCACCTGCCTGCGCCTGATCGCCGGCTTCGAGCAACCCAGCAGCGGCTCGATCCGCATCCATGGCGTCGAGGCCGCTGGCGTGCCGCCGTACCTGCGTGATGTCAACACGGTGTTCCAGGACTACGCACTGTTCCCGCACATGGACGTACTGGACAACGTCGCCTACGGCCTGAAGGTGAAAGGCATGGCCAAGGCCGAACGCCACGCTCGCGCCGAAGAAGCGCTGGCGATGGTAGCCCTGGCCGGCTACGGCGCACGCAAGCCGGCACAACTGTCCGGCGGGCAACGCCAGCGCGTGGCCCTGGCCCGCGCGCTGGTCAACCGGCCACGGGTGTTGCTGCTGGACGAACCACTGGGTGCGCTGGACCTGAAACTGCGCGAGCAGATGCAGGGCGAACTGAAAAAGCTGCAGCGCCAGCTGGGTATCACCTTCATCTTCGTCACCCACGACCAGACCGAGGCACTGTCGATGTCCGACCGGGTGGCGGTATTCAACCGCGGCCGTATCGAGCAGGTCGACACACCGCGCAACCTTTACATGCAACCGGCCACGCCCTTCGTTGCCGAATTCGTCGGTTCCTCCAATGTGCTGCGCGGCGAACTGGCGATGGCGCTCAACGGCAGCCCGGCGCCGTTCTCCATCCGCCCCGAGCACATCCGCCTGGGTGACCCGGTTGCAGGCGAGCAGGCGGTGCAGGTCAGTGGCGTGCTGCGCGATATCCAGTACCAGGGCAGCGCCACCCGTTACGAACTGCAGCTCGACAGTGGCCAGCTGTTGGCGGTCAGCCAGGCCAATGACCGCTGGCAGGTGCAGGCACAGGCCTGGCAACCCGGGCAACGGCTACAGGCGCACTGGCCACGGCAAGCCATGACCGTGCTGCAGGAAAGCGGGAGCCGCTGACATGGGTACGCTACGCGAGCTGTCCAACCTGCTGTACCGGCGCCCCAACCTGTACCTGGCGTTGCTGCTGGTGCCGCCACTGACCTGGTTCGGCGCGATCTACCTGGGCTCGCTGCTCAACCTGCTGTGGCAGGGTTTCTATACCTTCGACGACTTCACCATGGCGGTGAGCCCGGAGCTGACCCTGGGCAATTTCGCCGCGCTGTTCAACCCGTCGAACTTCGACATCATCCTGCGCACCCTGGGCATGGCGCTGGCGGTGTCGCTGGCCAGCGCGGTGCTGGCCTTCCCCATCGCCTATTACATGGCGCGCTACACCAGCGGCAAGACCAAGGCATTTTTCTACATCGCGGTAATGATGCCGATGTGGGCCAGCTACATCGTCAAGACCTACGCCTGGACCCTGCTGCTGGCCAAGGGTGGCGTGGCCCAGTGGTTCGTCCAGCAGCTGCACCTGGATGCCCTGTTGCAAACCGTGCTGGCGATGCCGGGGGTGGGTGGCAGTACCCTGTCGACATCACACCTGGGGCGCTTCATGGTGTTCGTCTATATCTGGCTGCCATTCATGATCCTGCCCATCCAGGCCTCGCTGGAACGCTTGCCACCTTCCCTGCTGCAGGCCTCGGCAGACCTCGGCGCGCGGCCTCGGCAAACCTTCGTGCAGGTGATCCTGCCGCTGTCGATCCCGGGCATTGCTGCCGGCTCGATCTTCACCTTTTCGCTGACCCTGGGCGACTTCATCGTGCCGCAGCTGGTCGGCCCGCCTGGCTATTTCATCGGCAGCATGGTCTATGCCCAGCAAGGGGCGATCGGCAACATGCCAATGGCCGCCGCCTTCACCCTGGTGCCGATCGTGCTGATCGCGGTATACCTGTCCTTGGTCAAGCGCCTGGGAGCCTTCGATGCACTCTGAAAAAGCTTCGATCGGGCTGCGCCTGGCCGCCTGGGGCGGCCTGCTGTTCCTGCACTTTCCGATCCTGATCATCTTCCTCTATGCCTTCAACACCGAGGATGCGGCGTTCAGCTTTCCGCCCAAGGGCTTTACCCTGAAGTGGTTCGCCGTGGCGTTCGCCCGCCCCGATGTGCTGGAGGCGATCCAGCTGTCGCTGCAGGTGGCCTGCCTGGCCACGCTGATCGCCCTGGTGCTGGGCACGTTGGCCTCGGCGGCGCTGTATCGGCGCAGCTTTTTCGGCAAGGAGAGCATTTCGCTGCTGCTGATCCTGCCCATCGCCCTGCCCGGCATCATCACCGGTATCGCCCTGCTCTCGGCGTTCAAGAGCCTGGGCATGGAACCCGGGGTATTCACCATCGTGGTCGGCCACGCCACCTTTTGCGTGGTGATCGTCTACAACAACGTCATCGCCCGCCTGCGGCGCACTTCGCAGAGCCTGATCGAAGCCTCGATGGACCTGGGCGCCGATGGTTGGCAGACCTTCCGCTACATCATCCTGCCCAACCTCGGCTCGGCGCTGTTGGCCGGCGGCATGCTGGCCTTTGCCCTGTCGTTCGACGAGATCATCGTCACCACCTTTACCGCCGGCCACGAACGCACCCTGCCGATCTGGCTGCTCAACCAGCTCAGCCGCCCGCGTGACGTGCCGGTGACCAACGTGGTCGCCATGCTGGTGATGCTGGTGACCATGCTGCCAATCCTTGGCGCCTATTACCTGACCCGTGGCGGCGAAAGCGTCGCGGGCAGCGGCAAATGACCCTGGAGGAGTCCCCGATGCAAACGCAGATGCTGATCAATGGCCAGCTGGTGGCTGGCGAAGGCCCGGCCTGGACCGTACTCAACCCGGCGCTGGGCAGCGCCCTGGCGCAGATCAACGAAGCCACCGAGGCGCAGGTGGACAGCGCCGTACGCGCCGCCGACCAGGCCTTTGACAGCTGGTCGCAAACCAGCCCCAAGGAGCGTTCGCAGGCGTTGCTGGCGCTGGCCGACGCGATCGAAGCGCATGGCGATGAACTGGCCCGGCTGGAATCGCAGAACTGCGGCAAGCCGTTGAGCGCGGCGCTGAACGACGAGATCCCGGCAATCGCCGATGTGTTCCGCTATTTCGCCGGTGCCGCGCGTTGCCTGGGCGGTTCGGCAGCTGGCGAATACCTGCCGGGGCACACCTCGATGATCCGCCGTGACCCACTGGGCGTGGTCGCCTCGATCGCGCCGTGGAACTACCCGTTGATGATGCTGGCATGGAAGATCGCCCCGGCCCTGGCCGCGGGCAACACGGTAGTGATCAAGCCCTCCGAGATGACCCCGCTGACCGCGCTGCGCCTGGGCGAACTGGCCCGGGACCTGTTGCCGCCGGGGGTGTTGAACATCCTCTTCGGCCGCGGCCAGACCGTCGGCACCCCGTTGGTCACCCACCCCAAGGTGCGCATGGTATCGCTGACCGGCTCGATTCCCACCGGCGCGCGCATCATCAGCGCCACCGCCGACAGCGTGAAACGCATGCACATGGAACTGGGCGGCAAGGCGCCGGTGCTGGTGTTCGACGATGCCGACCTCGACGCGGCCATCGACGGCATCCGCACCTTCGGCTTCTACAACGCCGGCCAGGACTGCACCGCCGCGTGCCGGTTGTATGTGCAGGACGGCATCTACGAGCGCTTCGTCGAACGCCTGGGTGAAGCGGTGGCCAGCCTCAAGCCCGGCCTGCAGGAAGCCGAAGACACCGAGCTGGGGCCACTGATCAGCGCCCAGCACCGCGACAAGGTCGCTGGCCTGGTACAGCGCGCCATCGCCCAGCCGCATATTCGCCTGGTGACCGGCGGCAAGGCGATCGAGGGTGACGGTTTCTTCTTCGCGCCGACGGTGTTGGCCGATGCCCTGCAGGACGACGAGATCGTGCGTAACGAAGTGTTCGGCCCGGTGGTCTCGGTCACCCGCTTCAGCGACGAAGCGCAGGCGCTGGAATGGGCCAACGACTCCGACTACGGCCTGGCCTCATCGGTATGGACCCGCGACACCGGCCGCGCCCACCGCCTGGCGGCGCGCCTGCAGTATGGCTGCACCTGGGTGAACACCCACTTCATGCTCGTCAGCGAAATGCCCCATGGCGGGCAGAAGCATTCGGGGTATGGCAAGGACATGTCGATGTATGGGCTGGAAGACTACACCTGCGTGCGGCATGTGATGATCAAGCATTGAGGGAAGTTTGGGGTAGGTCGCTGGATTCTTGGCGCCTGCGAGATCGAGCGCCGCGCGGGCGGCGCTCGATATCAGCCCTACCGATTATTTCCGCCCACCACACTCCGACGATGCTAATCCCGTAAATCCGACTCGTGAATCGGGTTGGCCCGGCTGGTCGCGCGCTGATATTGCGCGGGCCAGGTGGCCTTGTTGCCGCCCAGGTCATCATCGGCATGCAACGGCCAGTACGGGTCGCGCAGCAGTTCGCGGGCAAGGAAGATGATATCGGCCTGGCCAGTGCGCAGAATGTGCTCGGCCTGGGCCGGTTCGGTGATCATGCCCACGGTGCCGGTGGCGATTTCCGACTCCTTGCGCACACGCTCGGCGAAACGGGTCTGGTAGCCGGGGCCGGTAGGGATCTCGGCATTGACCGAGGTGCCGCCGGAGGACACGTCGATCAGGTCGACACCCAGGCCACGCAGACGGCGCGCCAGTTCGACGGTTTCATCCGGGTTCCAGCCATCCTCGACCCAATCGGTCGCCGACACCCGCACGAACAGCGGCAGCTCGGCCGGCCACACCTTGCGCACGGCCTCGACCACCTGCAAGGTCAGGCGGATGCGGTTTTCGAAGCAGCTGCCGTACTCGTCACGGCGCTGGTTGCTCAGTGGTGACAGGAACTGATGCAGCAGGTAGCCATGCGCGGCGTGGATTTCCACGACCTTGAATCCGGCTTTCAGGGCACGTTCGGTCGAGGCGACGAAAGCTTCGATCAGCCCCTGGATTTCGTCCTGGTTCAACTCGCGAGGCGTGGTGTGCTGCGGGTCGAAGGCGATCCTCGAAGGCCCCACCGGCTGCCAGCCACCCTCTTCCGGCTTGACGCTGCCTTGCTTGCCCAGCCATGGCCGATAGGTACTGGCCTTGCGCCCGGCATGGGCCAGCTGGATGCCGGGCACCACGCCCTGGGCCGTGATGAAGCGGGTGATGCGCTGCAACGGGGCGATCTGTGCATCGTCCCACAGGCCGAGGTCTTCGGCGGTGATACGGCCATCGGCGGTTACCGCCACCGCTTCGGTGATGACCAGGCCCGCGCCACCCACGGCGCGGCTGCCAAGATGAACAAGGTGCCAATCGTTGGCCAGGCCATCGACAGCGGAATACTGGCACATCGGCGAAACGGCGATGCGGTTGGGCAGGGTCAGCTGACGCAGGGTGTAAGGCTCGAGCAGCAGGCTCATGAGGGCACCTCCCAAGGACTCCAATGGTGATCCGGCCCGGACACTCAAGTGCACGTCCCTGGCCCGGTGCCGGTCATTAATCAGACTAGACCAGATTGGTGGGGGGGAAGGTTCAGTGGGATGGCGAGGTGTTTGCCGAAAGGTTTGCAGCGCCTGTGAGATCGAGCGCCGCCCGCGCGGCGCATCGCGGATAAATCCGCTCCTACAGTTTGTCCAGGGCCAATCTCTCCTGTGCCGCCAATAACCTCGATATCAAAGGGAACAAACAAGGCGAACCGCGGTGACCTCACAGCAGTGACTGGCCCGAAACAAACTGTAGGAGCGGATTTATCCGCGATGCGCCGCGCGGGCGGCGCTCGATTTGTGCCCCACCACAAAAACCGAGGCGGGCACCTGCGACAGACTCAGCGCGGCTCCATGTGGGCAATCATCAACTGCACACTCTCATTCCCACGAAACTCGTTCACGTCCAGCTTGTAAGCCAGCTCCACCCAACGCACCGTCGGGTTCGGCCACACTTCGCGGTCGATACCAAAGGCGATGCCATCCAGCCGCACCGAGCCGCACTCGCTCTTGAGCACCACCTTCAGGTGCCGTTCGCCCACCACGCGCTGCTCCACCAGCTGGAACACGCCATGGAACAGCGGCTCGGGGAAATGCTGGCCCCAGGGGCCGGCATGGCGCAGGGCCTTGGCCAGGTCGAGGTGAAATTCCTCCACCGCCAGGCTGCCGTCCGACAACAGGCGGCCGGTCAGGTCGTCTTCAGCCAGGTGACGCCGCACTTCTTCGTCGAACGCCTGGGCAAATGCCGGGAAATTAGCCTCGGGCAGCGACAACCCGGCGGCCATGGCGTGGCCGCCGAACTTGCTGATCAATTGCGGATGGCGCGCGGCCACGGCATCCAGCGCATCACGAATATGGAAGCCCGGCACCGAACGCGCCGAGCCCTTGAGCATGCCTTCACCGGCATCGGCGAAGGCAATGGTCGGGCGGTGATAACGTTCCTTCAGGCGCGAGGCCAGGATACCGATCACCCCCTGGTGCCAGTCCGCATCGAACAGGCACAAACCGTAGGGCATCGACTCGACCGGCAGGTCCTTGAGCTGGGCCAGGGCCTCGCGCTGCATACCCTGCTCGATGGACTTGCGGTCCTGGTTCAGGTCGTCCAGCTGCTGGGCCATGTCCTTGGCCAAGGCGGCGTCCTCGCACAGCAGGCATTCGATGCCCAGGCTCATGTCGTCGAGGCGCCCGGCAGCGTTGAGCCGTGGGCCGAGGATGAAGCCGAGGTCGGTCGAGGTGATACGCCGGTGGTCGCGGCGGGCCACTTCGAGAATGGCCTTGAGCCCCGGGCGGGCACGGCCGGCGCGGATACGCTCGAGGCCCTGGTGCACCAGGATGCGGTTGTTGGCGTCCAGCGGTACCACGTCGGCGACGCTGCCCAGGGCGACCAGGTCGAGCAGTTCGCCGATGTTCGGCTGTGGCTGCGTCTCGTAGCGCCCAAGGCTGCGCAGGCGTGCACGCAGGGCCATCAGCACATAGAAGATCACCCCGACCCCGGCCAGCGCCTTGCTCGGGAAGCTGCAGCCCGGCTGGTTGGGATTGATGATGGCGTCGGCCGCCGGCAATTGCTCGCCCGGCAGGTGGTGGTCGGTGACCAGCACCTTGAGCCCCGCCGCCTTGGCCGCCGCTACTCCGTCGACACTGGAAATGCCGTTGTCCACGGTAATCAGCAGTTGCGGCTGGCGTTGCAGCGCCACCGCGACGATTTCCGGGGTCAGCCCGTAGCCATACTCGAAGCGGTTGGGTACCAGGTAATCGACATGCGCCGCGCCCAGCAGGCGCAGGCCCAGCACGCCGACCGTACTGGCGGTGGCGCCATCGGCATCGAAGTCGCCAACGATCAGGATGCGCTGGCGCTGGTCGATGGCCTCGACCAGCAGGTCGACACCGGCTTCGATACCCTTGAGCTGCTGGAACGGCAGCAGGCGCGCCAGGCTTTTGTCCAGTTCGGCCTCGCTCTGCACACCACGGGCGGCGTACAGGCGGGTCAGCAAGGGTGGCAGGTTACCGAGAAATGGCAGGCTCGGCGGCAGCGGGCGAGGTTCGATACGCATGGAGTGCTTCAGCCACGCTCACCCAGCAGCCACTCCAGCTGCACTTCGTGCTGGCCGCGGTCATCGGTGACGAACACCGTGCCCTCGCTGATCATCACGTCCCACTTGATGGTGCGCGGCATGTCGGTAGCGAGGGTGGCCAACACCTCCTGCGGAACGGCGGCGATGCTCAGGTTCTTCAAGCCCTTGACCGCGTCCACCACCTTGTTCTGCCACACCCGCAGGCTGCCGTAGGCCAGCAGGCTGGTACGCTCGGTGCGGCGCGAGCACCAGGTCAGGCGCTCGGCATCCGGCTGGCCCACTTCGATCCAGTGCAGGATGCGATCGTCCAGGCTCTTTTCCCACAGGGCTGCTTCGTCGACGTCGGACAGGCCGCGGCCGAAGGCCAGATTCTCGTTGTACCACAACGCATAGGCCAGCAGGCGCACGGCCATGCGCTCTTCGGTTTCCGAAGGGTGGCGGGCGATGGTCTGGCGGACGTTCTCGTATACGCCACGATCGAGGTCGGTCAGGTTCAGTTCGAATTTGTAGGTGGTAGACGGCTGGGCCATGGTCGACGGGCTTCTTGCGCAAGAAAAGTCGCACAGTCTAACCGATCCTGCCCTTGGTTGCGCCGCGGCAGTATCTGCCGCTTGCGACCTATGATAAAACCACGGCTCTGCCCAGTTGCCACGGATGCCCCATGCTTACGCCCAGCAAACCCCTCGCCGGCCTCAAAGTCATCGAACTTGGCACCCTGATCGCCGGGCCATTCGCCTCGCGCATCTGCGCCGAATTCGGCGCCGAGGTGATCAAGGTCGAATCGCCCGATGGCGGCGACCCGCTGCGCAAATGGCGCAAGTTGTACGAGGGCACCTCGCTGTGGTGGTTCGTACAGGCCCGCAACAAGCAGTCGCTCACCCTCAACCTCAAGCACCCCGAGGGCCGCGAGATTCTCAAGCGGCTGCTGGCCGAGGCTGACATCCTGATCGAGAACTTCCGCCCGGGCGTGCTGGAAAAACTCGGCCTGGGCTGGGACGTGCTGCATGCCCTCAACCCACGCCTGGTGATGGTGCGCCTGTCGGGTTTTGGCCAGACCGGGCCGATGAAGGACCAGCCAGGCTTCGGCGCCGTCGGCGAGTCGATGGGCGGCCTGCGCTATATAACCGGTTTCGACGACCGCCCACCGGTGCGCACCGGTATTTCCATCGGGGACTCGATTGCTGCCTTGTGGGGCGTGATCGGCGCGCTGATGGCCCTGCGCCACCGAGAGGTCAACGGCGGTGACGGCCAGGTGGTGGATGTGGCGCTGTACGAGGCGATCTTCGCCATGATGGAAAGCATGGTCCCGGAATTCGATGTGTTCGGCTTCATCCGCGAACGTACCGGCAACATCATGCCGGGCATCACGCCCTCCTCCATCCATACCAGCGCCGACGGCAAGCATGTGCAGATCGGCGCCAATGGCGATGCCATCTTCAAGCGTTTCATGCAGGCCATTGGCCGCACCGACCTGGCCGATGACCCGAGCCTGGCCACCAATGATGGCCGCGACCTGCGCCGCGACGAGCTGTACGGGGTGATCGACCGCTGGGCCAACAGCCTGCCGCTGGAGCAACTGATGCAGGTGCTGACCACCGCCCAAGTGCCGGCCAGCCGCATCTATTCGGCCGAAGACATGTTCAACGACCCGCAGTACCTGGCGCGGGAAATGTTCCTGCACGCCAGGCTGCCGGACGGCAAGCCGTTCCGCATGCCCGGTATTGTCCCCAAACTGTCGGATACCCCCGGCTCGGCCGAGTGGGTTGGCCCGGCGCTGGGCGAACACACCGAGGCACTGCTTGGCGCCCTGGGCTACGACGCAGCCGCCATCGCCAGCCTGCGCGCAGCCGGCACGGTCTGACCTGGCCCTGCCCCCCATGCGTGCTGCCCGCCGCCTACGTCACCTGGTCCTGCTGTGCGGGCTGCTGCCGGCCATGCTGTGGCAACCTGCCAGCGCCAAGGAGCGCCTGTTCTGGCTGGTGCGCGACCTGCCCCCGTTCACCATTTTCGAAGGGCCGGAAAAAGGCCAGGGGGTGATCGACCAGCTGTTGCCACTGCTCATCGGCCAGATGCCCGAATACGACCACAGCATCGTGCGGGTCAACCGCGCCCGCGGTATCCAGATGCTGCAAGACCCCAACAGCTTCACCTGCGATCCGACCTTGCTGTGGACACCGGAGCGCGCCGGGTATGTACGCTTTTCCATGCCTGCTCTGGGCGTGCTCAGCGGCGGCCTGGTGCTGCGCAAGGACAGCCAGGCGCTGGTGGCGCCCTACCTCGATGGCCAGCAGGTGGACCTGCATGGCCTGTTGAGCAAGACCACGCTGCAGCTGGGCGTGGTTGCCGAACGCAGCTACGGCACGCAGATCGACGCTATCCTGCGCCAACTGCCCGACAGCGCCCTCAGCCGCCACTACGGCAACGACGCCACTGCCAACCTGCTGCAGATGCAGCAACTGGGGCGCTTGCAGCTGGTGCTTGGCTATTGGCACGAAGTGCGCTACCTGGTCCAGCAGCAAGGCGGGTCACTGGCTGACTATCGGTTCTATCCGGTGCAGGGAGTGCCCCGCTACCAGTTTCTGCATGTAGGGTGCTCGGACACCGAGCTGGGGCGTGCAGCCATTGCGCATATCGACCAGTTGCTACCGCCTCTGCGTCAGGCACTGTTGCCCGCGCAATACGCGCGCTGGCTGGACCCGGCGTTGCAAGGCGGCTACCTGGAAGAGAGCAAAGGTTTTTTCCAACACCAGTGAGCGCCGAGCAAGTCTCCTGCATGTTTCTTTGGCAACTTACTGCCAACTTTGATTAAGCTAAAACCACACGTGACTCGTATTCTTTTAGTTGGCGTTAAAGAATAAAAACATAGCCAAAAAGAAAATTCCTACAAAGCGTTAGAAAGTTTCAATCTCCCATGTGAATTGATTCCTCGTTACTCTTCGCGTTCCGCAGATTGCTTGCGTCCGACTGCTTGGAAAGTCCGCAGCCGTTGCGTGAAGTCGCCCCGGTAAGAGACGAGGATTAAGGATGTCCAACGAGTCCAAGGGTACTGAACAACCAGTGCCCACCAAGAAAAAGACGATACTGCTTGAGGATCTGAAAGATGGCCAGCTACCTCGCACTGGCGCCGGTCCTCAACACCCAGCAGATCTACCCGGTTACTCGGCCGACCCCGAGTTCCAGCTACGTGGCGGCTTCGACAACCTGATGCTCGACGCGGCAAACCCGTTGTTCGGCCTGGTCATTCGCCTGCGCACCCTGGATGACCTGCCAAACATCGAATACGTGCACAAGACCCTGCAAACGCAGGTCAGCGCCATCCGCGAGGAAATCCAGCAGCACGGCTATCCCGCCGCGCATCTCGAAGCGTACTCCTACGCGCTGTGCCTGTACCTGGACGAGGCGGTAATGAGCCGCCCCTGGGGCTGCAATTCGTGCTGGAGCCATGAACCGTTATTGAGTGTGTTCCACCACGAAACCCACGGCGGCGAGAAAATCTTCGTGCTGCTGGAGCGGATGATGCAGTCGCCTGCGGAATTCCAGGATGTGCTGGAGTTCCTGTACTTCTGTTTCTGCCTGGGCCTGAAGGGCAAGTACGCGCTCGACCCCAAGGGCGATGACATCATCAATGCGCTGATTTCACGCATGCACAAGGTACTTCGCGAACTGCGTGGTCCCACTCCCGAAAGCATTTGCGACCCCTACACCAACATTGTCGATCGTCCCTATCGCCGGCAGCGCTGGACCTGGCCCTGGTGGAGCCCGCTGGTGGTGTCTGCCATCGCCATGGCGTGCGCCTACTGCTACTACAGCTATCGCCTGAGCCTGATCACCAGCGAAGTCCTGGAGTCACTCGATAGCCTCATCCTGCAGCCGTAGCCGGGGGTAACCTGCATGCCTAGCCAATCCGAGTTGCGCTTTACCTTTCAGCCGCTGGCGAGCCGGCTTGAGTTCGAAGTGGTTTCGTTCGAACTCGACGAAGCGCTCAGCTCACCGTTCCAGCTGAGCCTGGAGCTGATCAGTTTCGACAGCGACGTCGACTTCGGCGCGGTGCTCGACAAACCGGCACTGTTCACCCTTTGGCGTGGGCAACGTCCGCTACGTTACGTGCACGGCCTGGTCAGCCGCTTCAGCCAGGGCGAGACGGGCCACTTCCGCACCCGTTACCGCGCGCTGGTCGAACCCGTGCTGGCGCGGGCCGGGCTGCGTTCGAACTGGCGCATCTTCCAGCAGAAGAGCGTGCCGCAGATTCTCGAACTGATGCTGCAGCGCCAGGGCATCAGCCGTTTTGAAATCAGCAGTATCGATGCGCACCAGGTGCGCGAATTCTGCGTACAGGCCGGTGAAACCGACCTCGACTTCATGGCCCGCCTGGCCGCCGAGGAGGGTTTCGTCTACCGCTTCGAACACACGCCGAAATATCACCAGCTGGTCATCAGCGATCGGCTGCTGGCGCTGGGTCAGCTCAGTCGTGGTGCCATCCAGCGCGACGATGATGATGAAGGCTTCCATGAAGAGGGAAACATCGGCACCGACCAGGTGCTTTACCGTGCCAATAACGGTGGCGATCAGGCTCGACCCTGCTTGTGGAGCCTGCGCTACAGCGAGCAGGTGCGTACCGCAAAGCAGGTGCAGCGGGACTACACCTTCACCAACCCACAGTACCGCCAGGAACATCGCGCGAGTGACAGCGGCATCGCCCATCAGTCGCTGGACTACGAGCGTTTCGACTACCCAGGCCGCTACAAGCGCGATGCGGTCGGTGTCCCCTTCACCGCCACCCGCCTCACGGCCCTGCGCCATGACGCCCGCCTTGCCGAGGTGGAGGGTGACGATGTGCGCCTGCAACCGGGGTTGAGCTTCACCCTGGTCGAACATCCTCGCGAGGACCTCAATGGGCATTGGCGCACCATCAGCGTGCATCACGAGGGCATTCAGTTCACCAGCCTGCAGGAGGAGGCTGCTGGCAACGAGCAAGGCACGCGTTACCAGCAGGCGGCGGTGCTGGTGCCGGGAAGAAGTGAATGGCGCCCGGCACCGTTGGCCAAACCGCGTATCGACGGCCCGCACATGGCCACCGTTGTCGGCCCGCCCGGCGAGGAGATCTATTGCGATGAATGGGGGCGGGTCAAGGTCAGCTTCCCTTGGGACCGCGAGAGCCGGGACAACGAGTTCAGTTCCTGCTGGGTGCGCGTGTCGCAAGGCTGGGCCGGTGGCAGCTGGGGCTCGATGGCCATCCCGCGCATCGGCCAGGACGTGATCATCCAGTACGTCAACGCCGACCCCGACCAGCCGCTGATCATCGGGCGGACCTACTGTGGCGATCAGTTGCCGCCCTATGACTTGCCCAAGCACAAGACGCGCATGACCATCAAGAGCCAGACCCACAAGGGCAAAGGCTTCAACGAGCTGCGTTTCGAGGACGAACTGGGTCGACAGGAAGTTTTCATCCACGCAGAAAGGGACCAGAACAACGTCGTCAAACATGACGAAACCACACAAATCGGTAACGATCGCCTCGAACGTGTCGCACGGGACGAGACGATTTCGATCGGGCAGGACCGTCGGGAAGAAGTTGCGCGGGATGAGGCCGTCAGTATTGGCCAGAACCGGGTACAGGCAATCGGCAGCGACGACAGCCTGACCATCGGCCGGACCCATACCATCATCACTGGCCAGGACCGCATCGAACAGGTCGGCAACCATCGCCAGGACATCACCAAAGCCAACCACACCGTGGAAATCGGTGGCCACCACGAGCAGGTCGTGGCCGGTCACAGCACTCTGCAAACCGGCGAGGCAATCCGGCAAACCACCAAGGTCTATGACATCGAGGTCAGCGAGAGCCTGACAATCAGGAGCCCGGCTGGTCTGCTGCGCATCGATGGGGCAGGTATTACGCTGGATGGCCTGGCACTGGCCTTCAAAGGGCCCGTCAGCCAACAGGCAGAAGGCAGCCAGCGCACCACTGCAACCTCTGGCATACCCGAACCCGGCGACCCCATTTGCCTCAGTTGCTTGCTCAAAGCGATCGCGGACGACCAGAACCTGGTTCGCATGGAAGGAGCAAGCTGATGCCCAGTCCATTTGTCAGAGCAATGGTAGAAGCACTGCGCACATCCGACCGCTATCGTCTGAGCGCCGTGGTAGAGATGGCCAAACTGTCACCTGAAATACGGCAAACACTGACCCAGCATTACTCAGGCCGCTGTTGGCCCCTGTTGCAACAAGCCCAGTTCAGCAACCTGCGAACAGCCGGCCCTTGGCTGTTCGGTTCAAGGCCCGGCTCCGATGTGTCGGCCCAGTACGACTTCCAATGGCAGCTCGAACAAGGCGCACCGGGTGCGGTGTGTGGCTGGATCGTCAGCGCGCTGCCCCCAGTCCGACTCGCCCAGCACTTGAGCCAGGCCAACATTGTCACGGGCGCAGACGGGCATTCCTACCTGCTGCGTTACCACACTGCAGCAGCCTTGCAAATGTTCGACAACCACCGCGACTTACCTGGCGTCAGCGAGTGGCTGGCCCCTGTCTGTCACTGGTGGGTGCCCGTAGCACACCCCGACAAGCGGTTGTGGCTGCAAATCAGCGGTGGCGACCAACCGCAAAGCATACAAGCCACGCCCATCACTTTGACTGAAGACTGCTGGGCGGCACTGGCGGGTGACCCGCTGAGCCATCAGCTGGCCGAGTTGCTCAAGGATGAACAATCGTGCCCGACCTTGTCTGCCGATTGCCACGGTACACGGCTTGGCCTGATCCAGTTTTACCTGAACCAGGCACGCGAACAGGGCTTGGCTCGTGAGGAAGACCTCCTCAGCTATGTACTCATGATGGCGCGTGAGGGCGAACAACTCAGGCAATCAGCGGCTTGGCAGGACGCTATCACTGCTACGCGGGAGCAGTCGACTCCCCTTCTGGAAAACGTGCAGCAACGCTTGCACAAAAAGGATTGAGGCACACCACATGGACTCGCTCACCGAAACCCTGGAACTGTGCAGGCGCGTTACCAGCGGCTATCGCCCTGCTCTGCGCAACAGCCCCGTCGCCGACTGCACCCGCCGCTTCGAGCTGCTGCCGCTGCGCTACGCCGCCGTCGGTGGCAACCCGGCGCAACGCGCCCGCTTGCCCAAGTTGCCAGGCTATCTCAACCCGTTCCAGGAGGTCGGCGAACTTACCCACTCCAGTTATGCCATCCGCCCGTTGCGCGAGGGTTTTCTCTACCTGCTGATCAAGCGTCACAGCGCAGCAGCCCATGAATGGCACAGCCAGTACCGCGTGGCGCCCAACGGCTCGCTGCTGTACATCAGTGCCGATGCCCCGTGGGAACCGGCGCCCAGCGCAGGCAACCTGGACGAAGTCGTGCGGGGTTTTGGCTGGACCATCACCCTTTATGACCTGGATGACCTCGAGGAATTGCGACCGTTGTTCAGCCCTTCCCCGCTCACGTCGCGCATGCTCGACAACTATCGCCTGCTTGAAGATGAGTACCGCAGCAGCTTGCCAGCCATCGATATCGCTCGCTTCATCCAGCCTTCCGACGCGCCACAACAGCCTCACGTACTCAAGCATGACCAGCTTGGCTGGGTCGCTGATTTCAAAGCCCAGGACGATCCACAGCTGCAAGCGCTGCTGAACCTGCAGCCGTTCAATAGCAACCAGATCGTCTCGCCACACGCGTCCCGTCAAGCCTTGGCGCCGCTCATCGATCAAACCAAGCCCCGCGGCGCCGCCATCGTCATCGAAGACGCCATCGGTATCACCCAGGAGCTCAACGCCTGGCGCAACGCGGCGGTCGAGGATGTAAAGGTGAAATGGCTGCAACGCACCGTTGAGCCCGGCGTGGACAACGAACGCAGGTTGTTGGTCGCGCAGTCGTTCCTGGAGATCGAAAAACTCTACCCGCAGATGGTGGCAGACCGAATCGTCCAACGCGAGGTCATGGCCGAAACCATTCGCAACCAGCCGTTCATTCACCCAGAAATCTACGCTTTTTCCGAACGGGCCAATCAGCAGGCTGACGCGCATGACGAGCAGATGAAACCGCATCTCGCGCAATTCGAGCGCGACGTCCGTGCCAGGGTTCAAGCCCGTCAGGATGCCGGCGAGTTCAGCAAGAAATTCGACGAGAAATACGGGCACCTGGTCGACCGCCAGGCCATGCACGATCAGCTCGAAAGCTTCGAACAGGCCATGCAACAGGCCCAGCAGGCTGCGGAAGATCGGGCCAAGGATCATGCCCGCTGGGTAATCAGCGAGCGACTGCTACAGGCGTTGGACCGTTACGACAATGCCGACCTGATCAATGGCCTGGCCTTTGCCGAACAGACTGGCCAGTGTGTGATTGGCATGGAACTCAGTGAATGGGGCTCGACCGTCCTGGACCACTGGTGGCGCAGTGACGTGGCGGACCGGGCCAACCTGGCGATACGCGGCATTACATACAATCAGGAAGACCTGCGAGAAGAGCTTGCAGCGCTTTTGGAGGCGGCGAAGGCAGCACCTGTGTCGTCAGAAACCAGCTTCACGCTGGCTGAAGGCCTTGCCAAACGGGCGCACGCTGCTGCCAATGCCTTCAATCGCATCAACGCACTGTACGAAGAACTGCAAAAGGGAAACAGCACCGCCAGCATCGGCTTGTACGCCTGGTACGTCGCGCTCGGGCGTCAGGTGCTGCGTACCGCTGCACCGAACAGCGTGGATCGCGCCCTGCACCAAGGTTTGCGCCTGACCCTGTTTGCTTCGGTCCACGAAGCAGCGCTTGACATCCGGCTGGGCGAAGCCGCTCGCAACGGAGAGGTCATAAGCCCACAGCGAAGCGCTGGCCAGGTATCGAGATATCTGGATCAGGCTTGGGCTGAAGGATTGATACAGGCTGACAGCAAAAAAAGCGACTTCTATAAGGTTCGCGCTGCTGGCGTGGTCTGCCTGATTGAAGGGATGTTGATGGCCTTCAAGGCACGGGAACTGCCTGATAGCGATGCAAGGGTTAAGACTGAATTGATGGCGGCTGCCATGACCACGGCTGCGGCGGGCTTTGAAATTGGAGCCAGTTATGTAGATCAAGTGGTGACTCGTTATGGTGCGAATAGCGTAACGGGGAAAGGTGCGGCGACAACCTTAGGAAGGCTTAAGCTGTGGGCTGCAGGTCTGGCAGGTACAGGAGGGCTAGTCTTGGCATGGTGGGACTTTGTGGATGCTGAACGGTATTTTCATGAAGCACACGGGAATGCTCGAGTCAAAAGTCTGGCTAATGCCTATCGTGCTCGAGGGGTGGCAACGATAGTACTTGGACTAGCAGAAACAGGAACAGCTGTAGCAAGTGCAAAACCTTTATTTGACTACCTATCTCATAACGCCAGGACCAAGTATGGAAGAAACCTAGCCACTTCGCTAGGATCACTCGCCCGAAAATTAGGTACTAGCTCGGCTCGACTCTTACTCTTACGCTTGGTAATCGGAGCTTTTTGGATTGGTCTAATCCTGACGGCCGTCATTTATCTCCTTGAAGACGATGCATTAGAAAAATGGTGCAAACGCAGCTGCTTCCGCATCCAAAAAACTTCACGACTTTTTGAAGAACATGAAGAGTTACATAATCTTCATTTAGCTTTCGGCGAGGTCATATAATGTATTTAATTGAATGGGGCTTCTGGCAAATGGCAATCGAGTCGGAAGCCGCACGAAATGCGCATGAAGAAGAGATGACGCCAGCAGAGAGACGCGCAACGCAGGATTTTTATCAAGGCGACTTGACAGAAGAGTTACATTTTCAACAAGTCAGTGAAAAACCTCGCGTACACGGGCCTGTCTTCGCTTTCAATGAAACCTTCCTAGAAGTACGCTGCGGAGGCTCAGAGGAAAAACGCGGGCTAATTACAATTATGACATTGGGTGGATTAGGCCCAATTTTATATACTGGATTCACAATAACTCTCTGCTCCCTATACCTTGACCTTTTCTCCCCCCACTCAACTTCTTTGGTTAATATTATAATAACAATACTGATGCTCACAATGGACGCCGCAATCATCTATTTTTATCTAAAATACGGACTGCAATTTACACGACTAGAGATGCTTACCACCCGTCATCTGCTCATTCGTTTCAATCGAAAAACCCAGCAAGTCTATCTGCATCGGCCTAGAAGTTGCGGCGGCATCGTGACATTTCCATGGAAAACAACCGGAAGCACCGCGATATATCCAGAAGATGATTCACTCAGCGTGGGGATGAGACTTGGGCTAGTTTGGCATCCCAGCCATACCGGCCTCCCGCATATGGAAATGGCCCTCCTCGGCAAGCAAGGCCAAGGCGGCAGCGAATTGCGTGACGAGTGGGAGTTCATCCGCCGCTACATGGAAGAAGGTCCGGACGCCGTCCCCCGCCCCCGCCTGAGCACGCAGTTACCTTCGCCCATTCAGGCATTCAGTGCCCAGTTCGAGGGCCTAGGCCGTTTCTTCCGCAAGAGCAGCTGGCTGTTCAAAGTCGTGCTTCTCATGGTCTGGCCCGCCTTCGTCATCATTGGTACCGGCCACTGGCTCAGCCTGCTGCTGTGCTGGCGACCACGTTGGCCAAAGGTGATCCGCGAGGCCGGCAGGCCCGGTAAACCCGTCCCGCCTGTGACAACCCTTGCCGATTACCCGCCAGCGATTCAGGAGCGCCTGCTCGCCAATGCCGATCGTTGGCAGCTCAAACCCGGCAAACGGCCTGAAAAGAAGCCGCGCAAACCACGTACCAGGCCCAAGGAGATCGATTGAGTCACATCCCCCCTTGCATCAGGAGTTTACCCAAACTGAACGAAACTTCACTCCCAAGAACAGCGGGAAGAATTAGCTTCCCCAGCGAGTCCTTTTAAATGTATTTGATTGAATGGGGTCTATGGCAAATGGCGACCGAGTCGGAAGCCAAGCGAAAAGCACATGAAGCTGAGATGTCGCCCGAAGAGAAAAAAGCTGCTGAAGATTTTTATGAAAGTGATCTAGAAGACATTCACTTTCAGCCTGTCAGCGAAAAGCCCCATGCGCGCGGACCAGTATTCGCATTTAACGATACTTTCATGGACATGCGATGCGGTGGATCAGAAGAAAAGCGTGGCCTTCTTACGCTTGCAACACTTGGTGGTGTCTTACCCACAATAAGCGTCTTGACGATCACCGCCTTAAATTTTCTTTGGACAGACATAACAGATCACGAGACGCGCTCGCTTTTAATGGTGTTGCTCACAGTGATTATGACTTCAGCCGCTGGGGCGGTGCTATATATATACACGAAATATGGCGTAACCTATACTCGACTGGAAATGCTAACCAGCCGCCATCTTTTAATTCGCTTCAATCGAAAAACCCAGAAAGTCCACCTCCATAGACCAAGCTACTGCGGTGGTATCGTAACATTTCCATGGAAAACCACCGGGAGCACGGCTCTTTACCCCGAAGATGACTCTCTCAGCCTCGGCATGAGACTTGGCCTGGTCTGGCACCCCAGCCTTACCGGTCTCCCGCATATGGAAATGGCCCTGCTCGGCAAGCAAGGCCAAGGCGGGAGCGAACTACGTGACGAGTGGGAGTTCATCCGCCGCTATATGGAAGAAGGTCCGGACGCCGTCCCCCGCCCCCGCCTGAGCACGCAGTTGCCCTCGCCCGTCCAAGCATTCAGCGCCCAGTTCGAAGGGCTCGGCCGCTTCTTCCGAAAGAGCAGCTGGCTGTTCAAAGTCGTGCTGCTCATGGTCTGGCCCGCCTTCGTCATCATTGGTACCGGCCACTGGCTCAGCCTGCTGCTGTGCTGGCGACCACGTTGGCCAAAGGTGATCCGCGAGGCCGGCAGGCCCGGTAAACCCGTCCCGCCTGTGACAACCCTTGCCGATTACCCGCCAGCGATCCAGGAGCGCCTGCTCGCCAATGCCGATCGTTGGCAGCTCAAACCCGGCAGGCGTCCAGACAAACAAACACGGAAGGCGAAAAAAAACACACCGACTGTATAGAAACGACCAGCCCACACAAAAGAAACCCCGGACGCTGGGGAGCACGTCCGGGGCCAAGCGAAAGTCCTTGGGGACTTCCTGCGGCAACCCTGCCAACGCCGGAGCAAAGCATTGGCTGGCTGCCCTACCATATCTGAGCAGCCAGTCAGGCAAAGGTTCCTGGGGGTTGCTGGCGCTGCTGCAGTGCTGCGATGACACAAGGCTGCAAACGCCCCTCGGCGATCTGCAAGTCACGGTGCAAGCCATCCACCAGGTCTATCAACAGGCGATGTTCCTGCAATTGGCGTTCGCTGACCGTACGCCGCAAGATCGTGTCGGCCAACGGGTCGCGCACGGTCAACTGGCGATTACCCTGGGCATCGGCGGCGCCAAGGTCGGCCTGGTAGGGGGTCAGGGCTTCGTTGAGCAGTCTGCAGATTCTTTCCATCCGGATCACTCGCTGCGTGGTGGGATATAAAGGAACTGACCAACAGACGCAGCGGAAAGTTCGTCACATCGCGCCTGCATCAATGAGCATGCGGGGTGCACGTGACAGTTTGAATACGTCGCCAGGGGCGTACCTGCAGTGCCTTCAAGGCATGCTGCAAGCGTGGCATCGAGAGCGGCCAAGGTAATTCGGCGAGCACCCACAGGCCGCGGCTTCTCGCTTCCTGGGCAAGGTTTTGCTGCTCGTCGCTAGCGTGGCCGACAAACAACAAGGCGCGTGCACGCTGCTGTTCGAGCAAGGCCAGGCCGGCCTGAGGGGGCATGGCGTGGTCGAGGATCAGCAGGTCGGGGCGACGCTCCACAGCCAGGCAAGCAGCGAGTTCAGTGCTGGTTGCGCTGACCCGCACGTCGAACACACCCTGGGCGTTGAGAGCCTGGTGCAGAAGAATCTGGTGCGATGGGCGAGCCTGGTGGATCAACACGTAGGGCTGGTGCATGAGCCGCTCCTGGGGGGAGAGCCGGCTAATCTAGGCGTTGTGAAGGTCGACCTGAATAGGATTTTTCTGAGAGGGGCGAAGGAAAAGGCTGAGATGCTGGGGCCGCTTGCGGCCCCAGCAAGTAACGCGATTACAGCGGCTTGCCACGGTTCCCGTGCTGGCTGACAAAGCCCTGCACAGCTTTCAGGTCGTTGGCCAGCACCGTGCAGCGTTCTTCACGGCTGAACAGGTCGCTGAGGTGCGCCGGCAGTTCCAGCGCCTTGCCCACACCGGCCTTCTCCACCGCTTCCGGGAACTTCACCGGGTGCGCGGTACCCAGGACCACCATCGGCGTGTCGAGGCTGCGCCGGCATTCGCGCGCGGCCTTGACGCCAATCGCGGTGTGCGGGTCGAGCACCTCGCCGGTGGCAGCGAATACCTCGGCGATGGTTTCGCAGGTCTGCTCGTCAGTCACGGCCAGCGAGTCGAACAATTTGCGAGCTTCGGTCCAGCGGTCCTGTTCGACGCTGAAACCACCGCCCTGCTTGAAGTTCGCCATCAGCTCGGCAATCGCGCCACCATTGCGGCCGTGCAGGTCGAACAGCAGGCGCTCGAAGTTGGACGACACCATGATGTCCATCGACGGCGACAAGGTCGCGTGCAGGGTTTCCTTGACGTACTGGTTGCCGCTCATGAAGCGGTGCAGGATGTCGTTGCGGTTGGTGGCGACGATCAGCTGGCTGACCGGCAGGCCCATGTTGCGCGCCAGGTAGCCGGCAAAAATGTCGCCGAAGTTGCCGGTCGGTACCGAGAACGCGACCGAACGGGCCGGGCCACCCAGCTGCAGGGCGGCGTGGAAGTAGTAGACGATCTGGGCCATGATCCGCGCCCAGTTGATCGAGTTCACCGCAACCAGGCGGGTGCCCTTGAGGAACGACTGGTCGGCGAAGCTGGCCTTGACCATTTCCTGGCAGTCATCGAAGTTGCCTTCGATGGCGATGTTGTGGATGTTGTCGCCGAAGATGGTGGTCATCTGCCGACGCTGCACTTCCGACACGCGCTGGTGCGGGTGCAGGATGAAGATGTCGACGTTGTCGCAACGGCGGCACCCTTCGATGGCGGCGGAGCCAGTGTCACCGCTGGTGGCACCGATGATCACCACGCGCTCGTTGCGCTTGGCCAGTACGTGGTCGAGCAGGCGCCCCAGCAGTTGCAGGGCGAAGTCCTTGAACGCCAGGGTCGGGCCGTGGAACAGCTCGAGCACCCACTCGTTGCTGTTCAGCTGGCGCAGCGGCGCCACGGCGGCATGGGCGAACTCACCATAGGTTTCTTCGAGGATCTTCTTGAAGTCGGCATCGGCGATGCTGCCTTCGACGAACGGGCGCATGACCCGGAAGGCCAGCTCGTGGTACGGCAGGCCGGCCCACGAGGCAATTTCTTCCTGGGTGAAGCGTGGCAGGTTCTCTGGCACGTACAGGCCGCCGTCACTGGCCAGGCCGGCCAGCAGGACGTCTTCGAAATTCAGGGCCGGTGCCTGGCCGCGGGTGCTGATATAGCGCATGGGTGCAAACCTTCGATACTGGGGCCGGGCCGCGCAGGCGGCCCGACGGCAAAATTAATTGAGCTGTTCGACGCGAATGCGCACGACCTTGCCGACCACGTCCTGCAGGGCTTCCAGGGCGACGATGGCATCGTTGATGTGCTGCTCGACCACGCCATGGGTGAGCAGGATCATCGGCACCAGGCCGTCCTGTTCCTCGGCTTCCTTCTGCATGATCGACTCGATGTTGATGCCGCGCGCCGAGAGGATGCTGGCCACCTGGGCCAGTACGCCCGGGTGGTCCTTGGCCTGGATGCGCAGGTAGTAGGCGCTTTTGCAGGCTTCGATCGGCAGGATCGGGTGGGCCGACAGCGAGTCCGGCTGGAAGGCCAGGTGCGGTACGCGGTTTTCCGGGTCGGAAGTCATCGCCCGCACCACGTCGACCAGGTCAGCGACCACCGACGAAGCGGTAGGCTCCATGCCGGCACCGGCGCCGTAGTACAGGGTGGAGCCGGCAGCGTCACCATTGACCATGACCGCGTTCATCACGCCATTGACGTTGGCGATCAGGCGGTCGGCCGGGATCAGCGTCGGGTGTACCCGCAGCTCGATGCCGTCGGCGGTGCGGCGCGCCACACCAAGGTGCTTGATGCGGTAGCCCAGGGCCTCGGCGTAGTTCACGTCAGCAGTGGTCAGCTGGGTGATGCCCTCGGTGTAGGCCTTGTCGAACTGCAGCGGGATGCCGAACGCGATCGAGGCGAGAATGGTCAGCTTGTGTGCGGCATCGATGCCTTCGACGTCGAAGGTCGGGTCGGCTTCGGCGTAACCCAGCGCCTGGGCTTCGGCCAGAACGTCAGGGAAGGCCCGGCCCTTCTCACGCATTTCGGTAAGGATGAAGTTGCCGGTACCGTTGATGATGCCGGCCAGCCAGTTGATACGGTTGGCCGACAGCCCTTCGCGGATCGCCTTGATCACCGGAATGCCACCGGCCACGGCGGCTTCGAAGGCGACGATGACGCCCTTCTCGCGCGCCTTGGCAAAGATTTCGTTGCCGTGCACGGCAATCAGCGCCTTGTTGGCGGTGACCACGTGCTTGCCGTTTTCGATGGCCTTGAGCACCAGGTCGCGGGCCACGGTGTAGCCACCGATCAGCTCGATGACAATGTCGATCTCCGGGTTGCTGGCAACTTCGAACACGTCAGCGGTAATGGGGGTACCGGTAATCTGGCAGTTCGGGTTCTGCGAGCGCATGGCGATCTGTGCCACTTCAATACCGCGCCCGGCACGGCGGGCAATCTCCTCGGCGTTGCGCTGAAGTACATTGAAGGTACCGCCACCGACGGTCCCCAACCCACAGATGCCTACTTTGACCGGTTTCACTGTGAACTCCCCATTGAACGGCCGACACCTTTGCCGGCCGTGAAACATGCCGTCACCCCATGACGACGGCGCACTGAATTGGATTACCTGGCCAGTGCCAGCTTGGCCACCTGCGGTGCCGGCTGGTAGCCCGGAATGACCTGGCCACTTTCAAGCACGATCGCCGGCGTGCCGTTGACACCGATCGACTGGCCCAGCTGGAACTGCTTGCTGACCGGGTTGGCGCACTTGGCAGCCTTGATTTCCTCACCCTCGACCATCTTGTCCATCGCTGCACGGCGGTCGCTGGAGCACCACACGGCCTGCAACTGCTGGTCACCCGGCGAGCCGAGGCCCTGGCGCGGGAAGGCGACATAACGCACTTCGATACCACGGCGGTTGAGCTCGGGCACTTCGGCGTGCAGCTTGTGGCAGTACGGGCAGGTGGTGTCGGTAAACACGGTGATGTGCGATTTGGTCTCGCCCTTGGCAGGATAAACCACCATCTCGGCGGCTGGAATGCCGTTGATGAGCTTGGCGATACCCAGGCGCTCGGCCTTCTCGGTCAGGTTGACCGGCTTGCCGTCCTGGATCTGGAACAGGTAGCCCTGCATCACGAACTGCCCGTCAGCGCTGGCATACAGCACGCGGCCACCCTGCAGCTTGACTTCATACAGGCCGCTGACCGGGCTGCTGGCCACGCTTTCTACCGGCACTTCCAGCTCGAGGTTCTGCAACGATTTACGGATGGCCTGCTCGGCGCCGGCAGGGCTATCGGTTGCCGCGGCAACGGCAAAGGTACTGGCCAGCGCCAACGCGGCGGCGGCGAAAAACTGGGTCACGCGCATGGGAACTCCTGAAGGCGGACAGGGGCCGGAGGGCGTCAGCTGCGCAAAATGCGCGCTGACAATGCGGCCCTTGGTGCAAACCGCTCAAGCCTACCACATCACACTGCCAATGAAGGGCCCTGCTAGGACCGGTCGGCGGAACATGAAAAACATTCATCCACGCGGGTGATGCTGGGCGTGCAACTGCTGCAGGCGGGCCTTGGCGACATGGGTGTAGATCTGCGTGGTCGACAGATCGCTGTGGCCCAACAGCATCTGCACCACCCGCAGGTCGGCGCCGTGGTTGAGCAAGTGAGTGGCGAAGGCATGGCGCAGGGTGTGCGGCGACAACGGCTTGTCGATGCCAGCTACCCTGGCGTGGTGCTTGATGCGGTGCCAGAACGTCTGGCGGGTCATCTGCTCGCCACGCTGGCTGGGGAACAGCACGTCGCTGGGGCGGCCATTGAGCAGTTCGGCGCGGCCATCGCGCAGGTAGCGCTGCAGCCACACCACCGCTTCTTCGCCCATGGGCACCAGGCGCTCCTTGCTGCCCTTGCCCATTACCCGCAATACGCCCTGGCGCAGGTTGACCTGGTCGAGGGTCAGGCTGACCAGTTCGGTAACGCGCAGGCCGCAGGCGTAGAGCACTTCGAGCATGGCGCGGTCACGCTGGCCGATGGCTTCGCCCAGCTCCGGGGCCTGCAGCAAGGCTTCGACGTCGGCTTCGGACAGCGACTTGGGCAGGGGCTTGCCCAGTTGCGGCATGTCCACTTGCAGGGTCGGGTCGATGGCCACCAGCTTTTCCCGTAGCAGGTAGCGGAAAAAGCCACGCAGGCCGGACAGGAAGCGTGCCGTGGAACGTGGCTTGTAGCCCTGGTCGAGGCGCCAGGCCAGGTGGTCGAGAATCAGCTCGCGGCCGGCGTCGGGCAGGCTGACCGAACGTTCCTGCAGCCAGCCGTTGAACAGGGCCAGGTCGCTGCGGTAGGACACGCGGGTGTTGTCGGACAGGCCTTTTTCAAGCCACAAGGCATCAAGGAACTGGTCGATCAGAGGATGGTCTAGGGCGGGCATTCGAAGCTGCTGGATGCTTGAGATAGGGCTAGTGTTTCACAGCATCCGGCCCGTTGTCGCGGGCTTGTCGGAGCGGCCTTGTGTCGCGATGGGCTGCGCAGCGGCCCCCAGATGGTACAACGCTGCGGAAAATCCTGGGGGATGCTGCGCAGCCCATCGCGACACAAGGCCGCCGCTCTACAAGGTTCAGGTCAGGCCCAGGACGGGCTCAAACCTGAGGCAAGACCGGCACCGGGCGCTTGTCCTCGTCGATGGCGACGAAGCTGAATACCCCATGAATCGCCCGCTCGCGTCCGTCCAGGTACATGTTCTCGACGAACACATCCACCTGCACCTGCAAGCTGGTATTGCCGACCTTGATCACCGAACCCACCAGTTCGACGATCGAACCTGCCGGGATCGGGTGCTTGAAGTCGATACGGTCGGTGGACACGGTCACCAGTGGCAAACGGCAGAAGCGCGTGGCGGCGATGAACGACACTTCGTCCATCCACGCCAGGGCAGTGCCGCCGAACAAGGTGTTGTGGTGGTTGGTGGTGTTGGGGAACACCGCCTTGGTTACGCGGGTCACCGACAGTTCGGTGCGGCGCTGGATTTCCTGGTCTCGGGGGGTCATGACAATCACATCTACGGGTTTCAAAACGCAAAAAAGCAGCCCGAAGGCTGCTTTTTTCTCGCTAGGCGGCCGCGGCCACCGGGCAAACTGCACTCAGGACAGTTTTTCCTTGATGCGAGCGGCTTTGCCGGACAGGTCGCGCAGGTAGTACAGCTTGGCTTTACGCACGTCACCACGACGTTTCACGGCCAGGCTGTCGATCTGCGGGCTGTAGGTCTGGAAGGTACGCTCTACGCCAACGCCGCTGGAGATCTTGCGCACGGTGAAGGCGCTGTTCAGACCGCGGTTACGCTTGGCGATAACGACGCCTTCGAACGCCTGCAGACGGGAACGCTCACCTTCCTTCACTTTAACCTGGACGACAACGGTGTCGCCTGGTGCGAAGGTCGGGATTTCCTTGCTCATCTGCTCGGCTTCGAGCTGCTGGATGATCTTGTTGGTCATGCTGTGCTCCTAAGATGGATACGCGATCCACCATCGATACGTTTAACTATCGTCCCGCTCGCGGAGATATTCCTCGAGCAGCTTCTTCTCTTCTCCAGAAAGCGAGCGACTTTCCAGAAGATCGGCGCGTCGTTCGAAGGTCCTACCAAGGGACTGCTTCATTCTCCAACGCCGGATGTGTGCATGGTTGCCACTTAGCAACACGTCGGGAACACGCTGATCCGCATACACCTCAGGTCGGGTGTAGTGCGGGCAATCGAGCAGACCGTCGGTGAAGGAATCTTCTTCCGCCGAGTCCACATGCCCTAAAGCTCCGGGCAGCAGCCGTGTAACCGCATCGATCAGTACCATGGCCGGCAGCTCGCCACCGGAAAGCACATAGTCGCCAATCGACCACTCCTCATCGACATGAGCCTCGATAAAGCGCTCGTCGATGCCTTCATAACGACCGGCGATCAGGATCAACGACTCCTGTTCGGCCAGGCCTTTGACCGCCTGCTGGGTCAGCTTGCGGCCTTGTGGCGAAAGGTAGATCACCTTCGCCGCTGCTCCGGTCGCCTGCCTGGCGCTAACCAGGGCGTCTTCCAGAGGCTTGATTTTCATCACCATGCCCGGACCACCGCCAAACGGCCGATCATCCACCGTGTGGTGACGATCTGTGGTGTAGTCCCGCGGGTTCCAGCAAGTCACCTGAAGCAACCCCTGTTTCACCGCGCGGCTGGTAATGCCGTACTCCGTGATGGCCGAGAACATCTCGGGGAACAACGTGATGACGTCTACGCGAAGGTTACCCATCGTCTAGAAGTCCGCGTCCCACTCAACCCGCATCACGCCTGCTTCCAGGTCGATATCGAGCACGCATTGCGCCGTATAGGGCAACAGACGCTCGCGATCATCCAGGCTGCCTGCGCAGGGCTTGACCACCATGACATCGTTCGCACCGGTCTCCAGCAGGTGATCGACCTTGCCGAACAGCTGTTCGTCCTGGTTGATGACCTTCAGGCCTACCAACTGGTACCAGTAGTACTCGTCGGCCGCCAGGCTGGGCAAAAGGCTCCGCGGAATGCAGATTTCGTAACCACTCAGAAGACGGGCTTCATCACGGTCATCGAGGCCTTTCAGTTTCACGACCAGGCCCTTTTGGGAGCCACGACCGTTAACCAGCTCGACCTGCTTTACCTTGCCTTCGTGCCGAAGCGTCCAGCGCGGATAATCCAACAGGTTTTCAATCGGATCGGTAAAGGAATACACCTTCACCTCGCCGCGAACGCCGTGAACCGAAAAAATCTTGCCAACGACGATGAGGTCGTCAGCCTTTTCTGGCGTCGCGTTCATACTGCTCAGGCAGCAGCCTTGGCAGCGTCCTTCAGCAGCTGAGCAACGCGCTCAGACGGCTGTGCACCCTGGCTCAGCCAGTAGTTGACGCGCTCTTGGTTGACCGACAGCTTGACTTCGGCGCCAGCAGCGATCGGGTTGAAGAAACCTACGCGCTCAACGAAACGGCCGTCACGGGCGTTACGCGAGTTGGTCACGGTCAGGTGGTAGAATGGGCGCTTTTTCGAGCCGCCACGGGCCAGACGAATGGTTACCATGTGAACATCGTTCCTATAGTCGGTGCTGCAGTTGATACAGCAGCTGGTACTGCAAATCTGAATGCCAAATAGGCACACGGGTGCCCAAAAGGCCGCATATTCTCGGGGAATACACGGACATTTGCAAATGACTTTTTCGGCAAGGCCCCGCCCTGCCGTCCAGATTCGCCGGTTGCGCCGCAAAATTCGCGGCCGTTGCCCCACCAAGGCGGGGGTTCAGGGCGCCGGCCGGACAAACGGCAGGCACCCGGAATAGGGGTTACAGCTTGGGCATGCCGCCACCTGGCAGCATCCCGCCCAGGCCACGCATCATCTTGGCCATGCCGCCCTTGGCGGAAAACTTCTTCATCATCTTCTGCATCTGCTTGTGCTGCTTGATCAGGCGGCCGACGTCCTGTACCTGGGTGCCGGAACCGATGGCGATACGGCGCTTGCGCGAGCCGCTGATCAGCTCCGGATCACGGCGCTCGGCCGGGGTCATGGAGTTGATGATCGCTTCCATCTGCTTGAACTGCTTTTCGGCCGCGCCCTGGGCATTGCCCATCTGCGACAGGTTGACCCCGCCGATGCTCGGCAGCTTGTCCATCAGCCCGCCCAGGCCACCCATGTTCTTCATCTGCTGCAACTGGTCGCGGAAGTCTTCGAGGTCGAAGCCCTTGCCCTTCTTCAGCTTCTTGGCCAGCTTGTCGGCCTTGGCCTTGTCGATGTTCTGCTCGGCCTGCTCGATCAGGCTGAGCACGTCACCCATGCCGAGAATGCGCGAGGCGACGCGGTCGGGGTGGAACGGCTCGAGCGCTTCGGTCTTCTCGCCCATACCGATGAACTTGATCGGCTTGCCGGTGATGGCCCGCACAGACAGGGCGGCACCGCCACGCGCGTCACCGTCGACCTTGGTCAGCACCACGCCGGTCAACGGCAGCGCCTCGCCAAACGCCTTGGCGGTGTTGGCGGCGTCCTGGCCGGTCATGGCGTCGACCACGAACAGGGTCTCGATCGGCTTGACCGCAGCGTGCAACGCCTTGATCTCGTCCATCATGTCGGCATCGATGTGCAGACGGCCGGCGGTATCGACGATGACCACGTCGATGAACTTCAGCTTGGCTTCACGAATGGCCGCTTCGGCGATGGCCACGGGCTTCTGGCTGATGTCGGAGGGGAAGAAGGTGACACCGATGTCGTTGGCCAGGGTTTCCAGCTGCTTGATCGCCGCCGGGCGGTAGACGTCGGCAGACACCACCATCACGCTCTTCTTCTTGCGCTCCTTGAGGAAGCGCGCCAGCTTGCCGGCGGTGGTGGTCTTGCCCGCGCCCTGCAGGCCGGCCATCAGCACCACGGCAGGTGGCGCAGCGTTCAGCGCGAGGTCTTCGTTGGCCGCGCCCATCAGGCTTTCCAGCTCGGCCTGGACAATCTTCACGAAGGCCTGGCCCGGGGTCAGGCTGCGCGACACTTCGGTGCCGACTGCACGCTCCTTGACGCTGTTGACGAAATCCTTGACCACCGGCAGGGCAACGTCGGCCTCGAGCAGGGCCATGCGCACTTCGCGCAGCGTGTCCTTGATGTTGTCTTCGGTCAGCTTGGCCTTGCCGGTGACATGGCGCAGCGTCTGTGACAGGCGGTCGGTCAGGTTTTCGAACATGGTGATCCTTTCAGGCCCAGTAAAAGCCGAGGTTTGTCAGGCGCCCAGGGGGGGAATGCACACCCGCCGGGCACAGCAAGGCGGCGATTATAGCGAAGTGCGGCGGCGGCGCACACCTTGCTGGCGGCCTGGTAGATATTCGGTGGCTGTGCCGGCCTCTTCGCGGGCATGCCCGCTCCCACAGGTTCCTCACTGCTTGCAGGCCTGCGCCATACCTGTGGGAGCGGGCGTGCCCGCGAATGGCCTGCCCCCCCCCTTCAGTCTTCCTTGATCAACGGAATCTATGCCAAACTCCGTCTCTTTCAAGGCTCGCCAACCAGGACTTATGGTCTCCTCACCCAGCCTCATCCCCAACCTGATCGCCGCCGTCCTCTATATAGCTGCGGCCATCTACCAGGGCTCGTTCCTGGCCCGCAACCGCAAGGCCGACAAGCGCCTGCTCGCCCTGCTGGGCGCCTTCGCGGTGCTCGCCCAGGGCGGCGCGCTGTTCTTCCAGCTGATCACTCCGCTGGGCCTGAGCCTGGACTTCTTCAGCGCCGCCAGCCTGATCGCCGTGGCAGTCATCGCCCTGACCCTGCTGGCCTGCCTGCGCATACCGGTGGAAAACCTGCTGGTGCTGCTGTTCCCGCTGGGCGCGGTGACCGCGCTGCTGGCGCAGTTCGCGCCACCCGGCACGGTGCCGCTGATCAACGAGGAACCGGGCATCCTCGCGCATATCCTGCTGTCGATCCTGGCCTACGGCCTGTTCACCATCGCAGTGTTCCAGGCGCTGCTGCTGTTGCTGCAGGACCGCCAGCTGAAAAACAAGCACCCATCCGGGCTGATCCGCAACTTCCCGCCGCTGCAAACCATGGAAAGCCTGCTGTTCGGCTTCCTCTGGGCCGGCTGGTGCCTGCTGTCGCTGTCGCTGATCTCCGGCTGGCTGTTCCTCGACAACCTGTTCGCCCAGCACCTGGTGCACAAGACCTTGCTGGCCTGTGTCGCCTGGGTGGTGTTCAGCGTGCTGCTGTGGGGCCGCACCCGCCTGGGCTGGCGCGGCCACAAGGCCATCCGCTGGACGCTGGCCGGTTTCTGCCTGCTGATGCTGGCCTATTTCGGCAGCAAGCTGGTTCGCGAATTCATCCTGCATATCTGACGGCCGCCCATGGATACCCTGCCGTACGCACCGCTATTCGGCACCCTGGCACTGGCGCTGTTGTGGTCGGCACTGTTCACCGCCGTGGATGCCGCCCGCCAGCTGCTCAATGGTGCACGCACCGGCGAGGACAGCCCCACGCTGCCCGCCCAGGCCCTGGTGCTGTGTGCCAGCCTGGGCAAGTTGCTGGTGCTGGGCCTGGCCTGCCTGATCGGCCAACGCCACAGTGGCGAGCACGGTTTCTGGCTGGCCGGCCTGGCCGCCACCCTCACCCTGCTGGTGTTCGCCGAGTACCTGCCACGACGCCTGGCGCGGCGCAACCCGCAGGCGTTCTTCAGCCTCGGTGTCAGCCTGCTGAAAGTGCCGCTGACCCTGCTGCAACCACTGGCCTGCCTGCTGGATGGCATTGCCAGGTTGATCTTGCGCCCATTCCGCGTGCAACCCACGGCTGTGGCCGTGCACCCGCCGGAAGCGGATGACTTCGATGAGGACGACGAGCACGAAGCGCCGCGCCATGGCCTGCTCGACGGCCTGCAATCACTGGACAAGATCACCGTCAACGACATCCTGGTGCCACGCAACGAAGTGGACGGCATCAACCTCGACGATCCGATCGAGCGCATCATCGAGCAACTGATCGTCAGCCGCCACACCCGCCTGCCGGTGTACCACAGCGACATCAACCAGGTTGAAGCGATCCTCAACACCAAGCTGATCAGCCACCTGCTGCCCAAGGCCGAGCTGACCCTGGAGAAACTCCACAGCGCCTGCTACGAGCCCTATTTCGTGCCGGAAAGCACGCCCCTGCAGATGCAGCTGCTGAACTTCCACAAACAGCAACGCCGCCTCGGCGTGGTGGTGGACGAGTACGGAGAAGTACTGGGCATCGTCACCCTGGAAGACATCCTCGAAGAAATCGTTGGCGAATTCGAGGACGAGCACACCCTGGACAACCCCCACGTCCACCCGCAGCCCGATGGTACCTTCGTCATCGACGGCACCGCTTCGCTGCGCGAAATCAATCGCACCCTGGGCTGGCACCTGCCCTGCGACGGCGGGCCGAAAACCCTCAACGGGCTGGTCACCGAAGCGCTGGAAAGCATCCCGGAAAGCGCCGTTTGCCTGAAGATCGGCCGCTATCGCCTGGAAATCCTCGAAACAGAGGACAATTGTGCCAGCAAGGTACTGGTATGGACGGTGACCCGATAGCTATACTCGGGCCACGCTTACCCAGCCTCGCCGTCCCGCCTGCTATCCGCATTCGGCGCTCCACGGCCAGTCCGCCTCACTGACACGCCCTGCGGTCCTGCTTCACACCCCGAACAGTGCCCGCCCCCGCCCCTATCCCCCTTGGGCTATCGTCAGTCTGGCGCGCACAACAACAAAACGCTCCGGCGCCCGCATGGCCGTGCCTGGCTTTTTCGCTTCGCACGCCGTCGTTGGCCGCGCCCATGGAGCCGGATCAGACTGTCAGGGACCTTCCAAATGACAACCAGCAGCACCTATGCCGAAGCGCCTGCCGCGCCGGTCAATTCGCCCGCGCGGGTCGCCACTGCCAGCTTCATCGGCACCGCCATCGAGTTCTATGATTTCTACGTCTACGCCACTGCCGCCGCCCTGGTGATCGGCCCGGTGTTCTTCCCTTCCGGGTCGGGCACCGCGCAGATGCTGGCGGCCTTCCTCACCTTCGGCATCGCTTTCCTGGCGCGCCCGCTGGGTTCGGCACTGTTCGGCCATTTTGGCGACCGCATCGGCCGCAAATCGACCCTGGTCGCCTCACTGTTGCTGATGGGCGTGTCCACCACCGCCATCGGTGTGTTGCCGGGCTATGACAGCATTGGCGTGTGGGCGCCAATCATCCTGTGCCTGTTGCGCTTCGGCCAAGGCCTGGGCCTGGGTGGCGAATGGGGTGGCGCGGCATTGCTGGCCACCGAGAACGCGCCGCAAGGCAAACGCGCCTGGTTCGGCATGTTCCCGCAGTTGGGGCCGTCGATCGGCTTCCTCGCCGCCAACGGCCTGTTCCTGACCCTGGCGCTGGTGCTCAGCGACGAGCAGTTCCGTGCCTGGGGCTGGCGCATTCCGTTCCTGCTCAGCGCGGCGCTGGTGCTGGTCGGCCTGTATGTGCGGCTGAAACTCGAGGAAAGCCCGGTGTTCGCCAAGGCAGTGGCGCGCCAGGAACGGGTGAAAATGCCAGTAGTCGACCTGTTTGCCAAACACTGGCGGCCTACCCTGCTGGGCGCGGCGGCCATGGTGGTGTGCTACGCACTGTTCTACATCTCGACGGTGTTCTCGCTGAGCTACGGCGTGACGACGCTGGGCTACAGCCGCGAAACGTTCCTCGGCCTGCTGTGCTTCGCAGTGGTGTTCATGGCCCTGGCCACACCCCTGTCGGCCTGGCTCAGCGACCGTTACGGACGCAAGCCGGTGCTGGTCGTCGGCGGCCTGCTGGCGGTGCTCTCGGGCTTTACCATGGAACCGCTGCTGACCTCGGGGTCGACCGCAGGCGTGGCGCTGTTCCTGGCCATCGAATTGTTCCTGATGGGCGTGACCTTTGCGCCGATGGGGGCATTGCTGCCGGAACTGTTCCCGACCCATGTGCGTTACACCGGGGCGTCGGCCGGGTATAACCTGGGTGGGATCGTCGGGGCTTCGGCGGCACCGTTCTTTGCCCAGAAACTGGTGAGCATGGGTGGCTTGAGCTGGGTCGGTGGCTATGTGTCGGCGGCCGCGGTGATCAGCCTGCTTGCGGTGCTGTGCCTGAAAGAGACCCGCAATACTGCGCTTTGAATGATTGGGGCTGCTTTGCAGCCCTATCGCGCCACAAGGCCGCGCCTGCAGGAGATCGCACCCGATTCAGCTTGCGCGATTGCCTGGAGCGGCCTTGTGTCGCGAAAGGGCCGCAAAGCGGCCCCATGCGGTCTGGATCAGAACTCGACCTTGACCGCCTGCGCAGCACGGGTCGCCTTGGCCCGCGCCAACTCGACCGACTCGTCCCGCGCCAGGCACACGCCCATGCGCCGAGTCCCGTTGATTTCCGGCTTGCCGAACAGGCGAATGGCGGTATCCGGCTCGCTCAGCGCTGCGCCCAGGTTGGCGAAGCTGGTCTGCTGCGACTGGCCTTGCGGCAGGATCACCGCCGAGGCCGACGGGCCGAACTGGCGCACGGCCGGAATCGGCAGGCCAAGAATCGCCCGGGCATGCAGGGCAAACTGCGAGAGGTCCTGGGAAATCAGGGTGACCAGGCCAGTGTCATGCGGGCGTGGTGACACTTCGCTGAACCACACCTGGTCGCCCTTCACGAACAGCTCCACGCCGAACAGGCCGCGGCCGCCCAGGGCATCGGTGACCGCCTTGGCCACCCGCTGCGACTCGGCCAGCGCTTTCGGGCTCATGGCCTGCGGCTGCCACGACTCCTGGTAGTCGCCTTTTTCCTGACGATGGCCGACCGGCTCGAGGAAGGTGGTGCCGCCCACGTGGCGCACGGTCAGCAGGGTAATCTCGTATTCGAAGTCGATGAAGCCTTCGACGATCACCCGGCCCTTGCCGGCGCGGCCGCCCTCCTGGGCGTAGGCCCACGACGGCTGCAGGTCGGCATCGCTGCGCAACAGGCTCTGGCCCTTGCCCGACGAACTCATCACCGGCTTGACCACGCACGGGTAACCGACGTCGGCCACGGCCTTGGCATAGTCTTCATAGGTGTCGGCGAAGTGGTACGGCGAGGTCGGCAGGTCCAGCTCCTCGGCGGCCAGGCGGCGGATGCCTTCGCGGTTCATGGTCAGCTGGGTGGCGCGGGCCGTCGGCACCACGTTGAAACCTTCGTTTTCCAGCTCGACCAGGGTGGCGGTGGCGATGGCTTCGATTTCGGGAACGATGTAGTGCGGCTTCTCGGCCTCGATCACGGCGCGCAGGGCAACGCCATCGAGCATGTTGACCACGTGGCTGCGGTGCGCCACCTGCATCGCCGGGGCATTGGCGTAGCGGTCGACGGCGATCACTTCGACGCCCAGGCGCTGCAGCTCGATCACCACTTCCTTGCCCAGTTCGCCACAGCCGCACAGCAGTACACGGGTCGCGGTGGGCGACAAGGGGGTTCCGATACGGGTCATTTCAGGTCCTCGAAGGCGTCCGGGGCCGCACCAGGCTTGGCGCCGCCCGCTGAAAAAGGACCGCTATTCTACACCATCAACCGACGGCGGCAGCGCGCCGCGCGCGAAATGCCATGGCCAGCCACACGGCGGTGACCCCGGCGAACTTCGAGGCCATGGCCGTGCCGATCACGGCCGGGGCCAGGGCACCGATCATGCCGAAGAAGATGAACGTGTCCACCGGGATGCTCAACGCCGAGCTCAGCCACAGGCGATCGCGCAATGGCCGGCGGGTGATGCTGAATACCAGCCAGTCGATCAGCTCGGAGATGAAGAATGCGGTGGCGCTGGCCAGCGCAATGGCCGGCTCCGAGGTGACATAGGACAACACCAGCGCCACCAGCATGGCGACCAGCGCGCCGTGGCCGAAGCGGGTCTGCACCATGTCGCGCAGGATGAACACCAGGCCGCCCCAGGCAGACCAGATGATGTCCAGGTGCGGCGCGCTGGAGAAGGCGTAGTTGATCAGCACTACGCTGCTGATGTAGGCAAGCAGATAGAACATGGCGAGTGGTCTGTGGGCAAGCCGCACAGATTACCGCTGGCTGCCCGAGCAGGCAACGGTACTCCGTGTAGGAGCGGCCTTGCGTCGCGATGGGCTGCGAAAGCAGCCCCAGCAACGTTAGCGTCTGCACCGAAATTGGGGCTGCTTCGCAGCCCATCGCGACGCAAGGCCGCTCCTACAAGCGACGCCAGCCTGCAGGGCATTCAGTTGTGGAACACCAGGCCGGCCTCTTTCGCCCGTTCATGACACAGCTTCAGCACCGCACGACGCTCGTCATTGTCCATCCGCCCCCAGCGGCTGATTTCCGCCACGCTGCGCTGGCAACCGGTGCAGATATCCTGCTCGTCCAGCGCACAAATGCTCACGCACGGCGAGGCCACCGGCCGTTCCACGGCATCACTCATCGTCTACCACCAACTCCCGCGCATAACGCTGGGCATTGGCCACGTAATGAGCGGCACTGGCTTCGAGCATGCGCTTCTGCTGCTCGGTCAGCTCGCGCACGACCTTGCCCGGCGAGCCCATCACCAGGGAGCCGTCGGGAATCTCCTTGCCCTCGGCAATCAGCGCATTGGCGCCAATGATGCAGTGCTTGCCGATCCGCGCGCCGTTGAGGATGACCGCGTTGATGCCCACCAGGCTGTAGTCGCCCACCGTGCAGCCATGCAGCATGGCGTTGTGGCCGATGGTCACGCCCTTGCCCAGGGTCAGCGGCGAGCCCATGTCGGTGTGCATCACCGTGCCATCCTGCACGTTGCTGCCCTCGCCAATGTCGATCAGCTCGTTGTCGCCGCGCAACACCGCGCCAAACCACACGCTGGCATTGGCCTGCAGGCGTACCTTGCCGATCAGGGTGGCAGTGGGTGCGGCCCAACTGGTGGGGTGGCTCTCGACCCGCAGGTCGCCCAGGCGGTATTTCATGCTTGCTCCTCAGGCTGGACGCAGACGGCGGGGTAGGCCCCGCTCAGTTTTCGATGTAACGCTCAGGTGGCTGGTGCAGGCTGATGCCGGCATCGAACAGCAGGTTGACCAGTTCGACGATCATGATCGCCGACAAACCCCAGATCTTGTATTCGCCGTAGCGATAGCTGGGCACGTACCAGCTGCGCCCCTGGTAATCGATACGGTGGGTATGGTCGCGCGGGTCCTGGCGGAAGAATTCCAGCGGCACGGTGAATACTGCTGCGATCTCGGCATCATTGGCGCGGTATTCGACAAAATCCGGAATAAGCCCGACGAATGGCGTTACTTTCAGGCCATGCAGCGAAATCAGCGGGCTGAGCGGGCCGATCACTTCCACCAGGCCAGGCGGCAGGCCGATTTCCTCTTCGGCCTCGCGCAATGCGGTGAACACCAGGTCCGGGTCTTCCGGGTCGCGGCGGCCGCCGGGAAAGGCCACTTCACCGCCATGTGTGGACAAGCCCTGGGCACGCAGGGTGAGGACCAGCTCGGGCGCTTCGCTACGGGTAATGGGCAAGAGGACCGCCGCTTCAGGGAACCGCCGGTCGGTTTCCATCGAGGCGGGTTGGTGGTTGCTCATTCGGCGAAGTAGCTCGTCCAGCATCGCGCACACTCATGTTCAAGGCCTGCCTTGCATGATGCACCAAAGCCGCGCAGCACCCAAGCCCCGTGCGCTTGCGGCGGCCCGGCCGTCGCGCCAAGATAAGCCAGAGCAAAAAGGGAACCGACATGAAATTCTGCAGCACGTGCGGCCAGCTGGTCACCCAGCGGATTCCTGCAGGCGACAGCCGCTTGCGGTATGTCTGCGAATCCTGCCAGACCATCCACTACCAGAACCCCAATATCGTCGCCGGCGTACTGCCGACCTGGGGCAGCCAGGTATTGCTGTGCCGGCGCGCCATCGAGCCGCGCCGGGGCTTCTGGACCCTGCCTGCCGGGTTCATGGAAAATGGCGAAACCCTCGACCAGGCCGCCCGTCGTGAAACCGTCGAGGAAGCCTGCGCCCGCCTCGGCAGCATGACCCTGTACCAGCTGTTCGACCTGCCGCACATCAACCAGGTGCATGTGTTCTTCCGCGCCGAGCTGGCGGACCTTGATTTCGCTATCGGTGTGGAAAGCCTGGAGGTGCGGCTGTTCGAGGAACACGAGATACCGTGGGGCGAGCTGGCTTTCCGCACTGTCACACGCACACTAGAATGCTACTATCGCGACCGCATTGGGCAGCAGTACCCCATAGGCCATGAATACCTGCCGCCGATGCATGTCTCGACCACTACCTAGAAGCCTTCAGGGAAACCGTTACATGCGCTGGTTGCTTGCCCTTTTCTGCCTTTGCGTTACCTCGGTGTCCCAGGCGGCGTTCACCGAGACGATCATCCGCAAACCCCAGCCGGCAGCGCAAACTCAGTCGCCTTCGCAACAGGCCATGCAGCCGCTGATCGACAAGGTGCTGGTGATCAAGTCCGAGCGGCGCCTGCAATTGATCAGCCGTGGCGAACCCCTGAAAACCTACCGCATCTCCCTGGGCAAGCAGCCCAAGGGCCCCAAGGAACGCGAGGGTGACAAGAAAACCCCCGAGGGCCTTTACTGGCTGGACTGGCGCAAGCAAAGCGACCGCTTCAACCTGGCCATCCACATCAACTACCCGAACGTCAGCGATGCCGCCCGCGCGAGCCGTGAAGGGGTGAGTGCCGGCAGCATGATCATGATTCATGGCACGCCGATCAACGACGAATACCCGGAGTGGTACTTCCACACCCTGGACTGGACCGATGGCTGCATTGCCATGCGTAACCGCGACATGCAGGAAGTCTGGGACCTGGTGCGCGATGGCACGCTGATCGAGATCCGCCCTTGATATGAGCGGCGATATCAGCGGCTTGCAGCAGCCTGTAGAGGGGCTCGGCGCTCTCCAGGTGCCCCTACCAGCGAAACTCCCGCTGCCCTGCCAGCGCCTGCGGCCCGAGCCACTGCGCCCCACGCAATAAAGGTGTCAACGCCGCTTCGGGCTGCAATTCGTACACCAACCGGGCCCGGCGCCCAGGCAGGTCTGCGTCCATTGTCAGGTGATGCTGCCCCTGTTGTGCCAGTTGCCCGCGCAGGTGCCAGCCGTTGCCGCAGTCGATTTCCAGCCAGCCCTGCCCCAGGCCCAGCGACCACGGCTCGCTCAAGGCGAGGTCGGTCACCTGCAGGCGGCCGTCGCTGCCCTGGCATCGGCGCCCAGCGCCCTCGACCCGCAATCCACCCTGCCATTGCCCAGCCAGGCGGTAATCCGTCGTTGGCGTCAACTGCGGCCCCAGGGCCGTCGCCGTCAGCTGCCACTGCCAGGGCCAGCCTTCAGCACGCAGTTGCCAGGCCTGGCCCTGCCAGCCAACCTGCGCGCTCGCCTGCAAGCGCCACGGCTGTAGCGCCCAGCGCAGCGGCCCGAGCGGCCCCAGCTGCTGTGCCTGGCCTTGCCAGAGGCTGCCACTGGCCTCGCGCAGGGGCAGCTTGAATACATGCGCCACCCAGCTGGCCGGCAGCTCCAGCAATAGCGTGAGGACAAAAACCAGCAGCACCCACGCCGCACTTGTTCGGCTCATGGCTGCACCACCAGCTCGAAGCGCAGCCCCTTGCCGTCGCGTTCCAGCCCCCATTGCCGTAGCTGCGCGCCTTCGGCCCGCAGGCTGTGCAGCCAGCCCTGCAACAGAAGCTCGTCGGGTACCTGGCCACGCAACTGCCAGACCTCACCTTGCGCATCGACTTCGGCCAGTTCGATGCGCCGGGCCTGGGCTGACTGGCGTAGCCGTTCCAGGTTCAACCCCGGGCCGCCGTGCAGGCTGGCGGCTTGTTCGGCCAGCCCGCGCCACTGGCTGAGTTCGCGCCATTGCGCCAGGCCGGCGCGCAGGGCCAGCACGGCCAGCAACAGGGCAATCAGTGCCCCGGCGAAGGTGAAACGATGACGCTGTATCCAGTCCCGGTTCATGAGGCCGCTCCCAGGTCGAACAGCACCTGGTCAGCTTGAACCTGAACAGTCGCACCGGCAGCGGTGGCCATGTCCTGCCATGGCGGTGCACTGCCCTCACCGACCAGGCGCACCTGCCAACGCTGGCCATCGAAGCGCACCGCGCCCAGGTGCCAGCCGGGGTGGTCACGCAGCCAGGCCTGCAATGCCGCTTGCAGGTCGTCGAGCTGGCGCATGCGCAGTTGCTGTTGCAACTCACCTTCGCGCAGCCGCTTGAGCGCCTGCGCGGCGTGACGCGGGCTGGCCTGGGCACCGGTCACGGCAATGACCTGGCTGCGCCAGAGTTGCGCCTGGCGCCATTGCTGGGTCATCCACAGCCCAGCCCAGGCCACAGCCAATGCCAGGCAGGCGGCCAGCAGGCGTTGCTGCGGCCGGGATACCGTCGCCAGCGCACGCCTGTTGCGGGCATGCTCGAACAGGCCGGGCAGTTTATCGAGCGGCGGCAACGCCGTTGGCCAGTCACCGCTCAGCGGCACCCTGTGCAGCCCCGCCCACGGTTGGCGAGGCGCATCACCCAATGCATCCGGCCAGGCCAGCCAATGCTCCTGGCCATCTTCTTCCAGCCCTTTGCACAAGCGCAGATCGGCTGAGCGCTGCCAATGCCAGGCAGTGCCGGCCTCGGGTGTCGGCAGTAGCTGCAGCTCCGCCCAGCAACGCTGCACTGGCAAACCCCACTCGGCACACTGCCGGTGCCAGCTGTCCAGTTGCTGGCGCGCCACCACCAGCAAGCGAAGGTAACCGGGCCCACGCGCCAGGCAGGCACAGGTCACTTCGTCCGCGGCCTGCAGCAAGCGATCTTCGAGCAACAGTGGCCATTCCTCTCGTTTGAGCCCCGGTGGTGCCGGCACGCGGAAATGGCTGCAGGCTTCGGCAGGCAGAATCAGTGCGACACGCGCCTGCAGGTTCAGCGGCGGCTGGCCCTGCCCCTGGCTTTGCACACGGCCGCCATCGACCAGCGCCCAGTGCCAGGTTGCACCCGGTCGCAGCAACAACCAGGGCCGGGCTGGTGTACGCCGCCGCCATTCAACGTTCATGAGCGCCCCCACGGGAGCGCGAAGGTGCAGACATAGGGGGCTCCGTCACGCTGCAATTCCAGGCGCACGCCACGGCCGGGGTGCGCGGGTTGGTCAGAAGGCCAGGCCAGCCAGCGGCCGCCCTGGTAATACAGAACATTCAGGGCGCTGACCCGCTCGAGCCGTTCACGCTCGAGCCAGCGCGGCGCGGCAGCGGCGTACAGGTCGGCCGAGCTTTCCAGCAGCAGGCGCTGCTCGCGGGCCTCGAAGCGCAGGCGCTGGCGTTGCAGGCGCGAGCCACCTTCGGCGGGCGGCAGGCCGGTAGTGGCGACCCACAGCAGCTGGTTGCTGGCTGGCTGCCAGTCGAGCCAGCGGCTGGCCAGGGGCAGGCGCTGCTCGTAGATGCGGCGCATCACCGGGCTGTCGAAGCGCCGTTCCAAGGCCAGGCAAAATTCCAGTACCGAGGTTTCCTGGGTGGTGTCCTGCAAGCGTTCGCGCACCTTGAGCCAGCCATTGACCAGGGCGGCGAGCAGAATGCCGAGCACGGCGGTCAGGGCCAGGGCGACCATCAGCTCGATCAGGGTCAGGCCAGCCTGGCGGCGCTTTACCGGTTTGCCGCCCGGGTGACCGGTGTCCCCCGCTGCTACAGGGGGCAGGCACGCCTTTGAAATTGGCGGCCGGCTCATGGGCGCTCCAGGAATACGGTGTACTGGCCCAGCGGCAGGCGCTGGTCGCGATCGGCGAACAGCAGTAGTTCCCCGCGACGCAAGTCACGCACGCCAGTGCGGCGCAGCTGCAACTGCCAGTGGCACGCCTGGCCACCCTGGCTCAGCTCACCGCTCACCTGGTTGTTGGCAGGCCAGTACTGCTCGACGGCAAAGCGGGTTTGCAACTCGCGCGCGCACAGCAGGCCGAGGCGGTGTTGCTGCAGGTTGCCCTGCACGGCCAGGCGCTGGCGCAACACCTGGCTGGTGATTACCGCCAGCACGGCAGCGATCGCCAGGGCCACGGTAACCTCGAGCAAGGTGAAACCGCGTTGATGCCGCTTCATGGCGCCACCGCTATGCGCAAGCGGCCATCACGGCTCCAGGCCCAGCGTTGGCTACCATCGGCCCAGCGCCAGTGCACGCTGCCCGGCTGTGCCCAGCCGTGCGGGGTGAACAGCAGCTGAGGTTGCGAGCTGGCTGGCCAATCCGGATGCAGGCCTTTGGGCCAGTCGCCCAGGGCCACCGTCTCGAGCGCCCAGGCATCGCCCTGGCGGCGCACGAACTCCGGGCGCTGGCCGTTCCAGCGCAGGCCGCGCAGTTGCCCGGCGTGCCGGGCCAGCACGGCCTGGCTGCGGGCCTCTGCCGCCAGCCGCTGCAAGGCCTGGTCGACCGCGGCCTGGCCGTTGCCGAGACTGGCCACCGCCAGCCCGGTCATCAGCCCGGCGATGGCCAGCACCACCAGCAACTCGATGAGGCTGAAACCCCGCTGCCGACGCACGGGTTACAGCTCCCAGTTGCCCAGGTCGGCATCCTGGCCTTCGCCTCCCGGCAGGCCGTCGGCGCCCAGCGAGTACACATCGACCCGGCCGTGCTCGCCGGGCATGCGGTACTGATACGGGGTGCCCCAGGGGTCTTCAGGCAGGCGGCGCACGTAGCCGTCACTGCGCCAGGCCCGCGGCAGCGGTTCCTGGGCCGGCTTTTTCACCAGCGCGGCCAGGCCCTGCTCGTTACTGGGAAAGCGCAGGTTGTCCAGGCGGTACATGTCCAGCGCCTGCTCCAGGGTGGCCAGGTCGGCCATGACTTTCTGTTTCATGGCCTTGTCCTGGTTGCCGAGCACGCTGGGCGCGACCACGGCGATGAGCAGGCCGATGATGAAGATCACCACCATGATTTCCATGAGGGTGAAACCGCGCTGGCGGTGGCGTCGATGCTGCATGGCAATACTCCTTGCGTTCACAGTTGCAGGCCCTGGTTGAGTTGCATGATCGGTAGCAGCACGGCCAGCACGATGAACAGCACCACGGCGCCCATCACCAGGATCATCAGGGGTTCGAACAGCGCCATGGCGGTGTCGACCTGGCGGGCGAAGCCGCGCTCCTGGTCGTCGGCCACCCGCTCGAGCATGTCGGCCAGGGTGCCGCTGGCCTCGCCACTGCCGACCATGTTCACCAGCAGTGGCGGGAACTGCTGGCTGGCATCCAGCGCGCGGTGCAGGCTGGTACCGCCCTGCACCTGCAGGCGCACCTGTTCCATGGCCTGGCGGATACGCCGGTTGCCGACGGTTTCGGTGGCCACGTGCAGGGCTTCGAGCAGGGCCACGCCGCTGCCAGTGAGAATGGCCAGGCTGCGTGCCAGGCGCGCGCTTTCCAGCACCTGCAGCAGGTTGCCGATACGTGGCAGGCGCAACAGCAGCTGATCGCGGCGCAGGCACCATTGCGGCTTGCGCAGCAACCAGCCACCGAGCGCCGCGAGCACCACGGCCAGCCCCAATAGCCAAGGCCCGGCCTGGACCAACCCTTGGCTCAGGCCGATCAACAGCGAGGTGATCAGCGGCAGGCTCTGCCCGGCATGGGCGAATTGCTCGGTGAGCTTGGGCACGACGAAGGTCATCAGGCCGATGACCACCGCCAGCGACACGCCCATCAGCACCGTGGGGTAGATCAGCGCAGTGCGCGCCTTGTGCTGTTGCCGTTGTACCTGTTCCAGGTGATCGGCCAGGCGGGCCAGGACCTGGGCCAGGCGCCCGGAGCGCTCGCCGGCCTCGACCAGCGCGCAGTACAGGCCGCTGAACGGTGCGCCTTGGCGCGCCAGGCTGCGGGCCAGGCCCAGGCCTTCGGCAAGCGAGCCGCGCAAGGCCACCAGCACACTGTGCAGGGCGGGCTGGCGCAATTGACGTTCAAGGGTGGCCAGGGCGTCGACCAGGGGGATGCCGGCACCGGTCAGGGTGGCCAGCTGACGAGTCAGTTCGCACAGCTGGCCGCGGCTCAGGCGCTGGCGCCGGGGTTGCCGGGCACCGGCCTCGTGGCGCTGCAACTGGCGGGCGAACAGCCCCTGCTCGCGCAACAACTGGCGCGCGTGGCGTTCGCTGTCGGCTTGCAGGCTGGCCTTGCGGGTCTTGCCGGCGAGGTCGACGGCCTGGTAGCGGTAGGTCGGCATGCTCAGCCCTGCACCACGCGCAGCACTTCGGCCAGGCTGGTCTCGCCACGCGCCAGGCACTCGCTGGCCATCGCCACCAGGCTCTGCCGGCGTTCGGCCAGGTAGTCGTGCATGGCCAGTTCGCTGGCGCCGTCGTACAACAGGCCGACCAGCCCGGGGTCCAGCTCGATGAATTCGTACAGGCCCAGGCGCCCGCGGTAACCGCTGCCCTGGCACTGCTCGCAGCCCACCGCGTGGTAACTGCTGCCGAGTGCCGCCAGCTCGGGCCACAGCTCACGTTCAGCCGCCTGCAGCGGGTGCGCCACGGCGCAACTGCACAGGCGCCGCACCAGGCGCTGGGCCAGTACACCACGCAGGCACGAGGCGATCAGGAACGGTTCGATGCCCATGTCGCGCAGGCGGGTCACCGCGCCCAGCGCACTGTTGGTGTGCAGGGTGGACAGCACCAGGTGGCCGGTGAGGCTGGCCTGAACGGCGATCTGCGCGGTTTCCTGGTCGCGGATTTCGCCGAGCATGATCACGTCCGGGTCCTGGCGCAGGATCGCGCGCAGGCCGCTGGCGAAGGTCAACCCGGCGCGCGGGTTGATGGCAGTCTGGCCGATGCCGGCAATGGCGTACTCCACCGGGTCCTCGACGGTGAGGATATTGCGGCTGCCATCGTTGAGGCTGTTGAGGCTGGCGTACAGGGTGGTGGTCTTGCCGGAACCGGTCGGGCCGGTGGACAGGACGATGCCGTTGGGCCGCGCCAGGCAGCCACGCAGGCCCTGCAGTACCGCCGGCGGCATGCCCAGGTTGCCCAGCGCCAGCAGGCTGGCCTGCTTGTCGAGGACGCGCATCACCACCCGTTCGCCATGGATGCCAGGCAGGGTCGAGACCCGCACGTCCACTTCGCGCCCGGCCGCACGCAAGGTGATCCGGCCATCCTGGGGCTGGCGCTTTTCGGCGATGTCCAGGCGCGCCATCACCTTGATCCGCGACACCAGCATGGCTGACAGGGCACGCGGTGGGCGCAACACCTCGCGCAGGTAGCCATCGACCCGCAGGCGCACCACCAGGCTCTGCTCGAAGGTTTCGATGTGGATATCCGAGGCACGCAGGCGCAGGGCCTGGCCGAACAGGCCGTTGATCAGGCGGATCACCGGGGCCTCGTCGTCGCTTTCCAGCAAGTCCTCGATGCGCGGCATCTCGTTCATCAGGCTATCCAGGTCCACCTGCTCGCCAATGCCTTCGATCAGTGCCTCGGTGGCGTTGGCGCCTGCCTGGTACAGCTGGCCCAGGCGCTCGTCGAACAGCGCGGGCTCCAGGTATTCGAGCAGGCTGGGCTGGCCATGCACGCGCAACAGTTCCTGCAGTTGCGCACTGTCGGCGTCGGGCCGCAGCCACAATTGCCAGCCTTGCTCGGCCGGGGCCATGGCTACCCCGCTCTGGCGCGCCTGGCGATATGGCAGCATCACCAGTCACCGCCTTCCAGGCGCGCGCGGCTGGCAGGGAACACCTGCAGCAACTGCGGGCTGCCGGCTGCCAGGTCCGGCAGTTGCAGCGGCGTGGTCTGCTGCAAGGTGCGGTACTTGCCCTCGCTGAGCCCGGCCAGGCTCGGCTCGTCACGCAGGATACGCGGGCGAATGAACACCATCAGGTTCTGCTTGGTGTTCTTGCTGGCATCGGAGCGGAACAGCCGGCCCAGGTACGGGATGTCGCCCAGCAGCGGCACACGCTGGTTGCTGGTGCTCAGCTCGTCGGAGATCAGGCCGCCGAGAATGACCAGGCCGTTGTCCTCGACCATCACCTTGGTCTTGATCTCGCGCTTGTTGGTGATCACGTCGCTGGCCGCGCTGGAGTCGGCGATCGACGACACTTCCTGGACGATGTCCAGGCGCACGCTGTTGTCGATGTTGATCTGCGGCTTGATGCGCAGCTTCACCCCAACTTCCTTGCGCTCGATGGTCTGGTACGGGTTGGCGTTGTTCTGGGTCACCGAACCGGTGACGAAGGGCACTTCCTGGCCGACCAGGATCGACGCTTCGGCATTGTCCAGGGTCAGCAGGGTGGGCGTGGACAGCAGGTTGAAGCCACTTTTGCCCTTCAGCGCATTGACCAGCATGGCAAAGTTGAAGCCGCCGCCGAAATGGCCGATGCCGGCCGTGGCGCCGCTGGTCGACGACAGCAGCTCGCCCAGCGCCTCGCTGTCACCGCTGGCGGCCGCCCCGGCGATACTGGCGATGTTGACCCCGTTGCTGCCGAAATTGACGATGCCAGCACCGAACTTCTCATCGGCGAACAGCCACTGCACGCCCAGCTCCTGGGCACTGCTGTCGGAGACCTCGGCGATGATCGCCTCCACCACCACCTGGGCGCGGCGGATGTCCAGTTGCTCGACGATGCTGCGGTAGGCCGCCAGCTCGCTGTCGGGGCCAACCATGACCACGGCGTTGGTGCCTTCCTCGTACTCCAGGCGGATAGCACTGCCACCACCGGCAGCCATCACCGGCCGGTCCTTGGCCTCGGCTCCAGCAGCGCCTTCCGCCGCCACCATGCCCTCCTGGCTGAGGCCGCGCAGCACCTTGACCACTTCGCTGGCACTGGCGTGGCGCAGGTAGATCACCTGGGTGCCGGTGTTGTCCGCCACTTCGCCTGGGCGGTCGAGGTGCTGCAGCAAGCTGGCGATACGATCCAGGTTGCTGCGCCAGTCGGTCACCACCAGTTGCTGCGCTGCGGGGTAAGGGGTGATCACGCCCACCCGTGGATCGATCAGCGGCTTGAGAATGCCGAGCACTTGTTCGCTGGCAGCATTGCGCACATTGAAAACCCGGGTAGCCACGCTGTCGCTGCCCTGCCCCTGCTGCCCGGCCGGCTCCACCGGCACCGGTTCCAGGCGCGCCGCCTGGTCGGGGACGATCTTCACGCTGCCGTTGGGCAGGTCGACAGCGGCATAGCCCTGGGCACGCAGCTGCGCCAGGAAGATGTCGTAGATCGCATCGGCGTCGTGCATGTCGACGGTGCGCACGGTGACCTTGCCTTTGACCCGGGGGTCGACGATGAAGGTGGTGCCGGTAATGCGCGACACGCTGTCGATGAACTCGCCCAGATCGGTGTCGACGAAGTTCACCTCATACAGGGGCGTACCGTTGTCGTCGAATACCGGCTCTTCGGCATTGGCGGCGGGCAGGCCCATGGACAAGGCCAGGCTCAAGGCGGCCGCTAGGCAATATCTGACAGGCATCGTTCATCCTTGCCGCTTGAAGCCGGCCACGACGGGGCGTGGCGGCCAGGGCAGGCGTTCACGCCGCCCCTGGTTGTTGAAAATCAGGCCATCGCTGTCGATGTCCTGCAGCACGATCCCGGGTGCCAGGCGCTGGCCACGGGCCAGGGTGCGCACCTGCTCGCCATAGCGCAGCACTACCACGCTGGCGGCCAACGGCTGGGCCTTGAGGCCGCCGAGGTAGTGCAGCGGCAGACGGGTAAGGGCAATGGCGCCGTCGTCGACGGGCTGCTGCCAATGGCCGACCATCAACCCGGGCAGCGGCGTGTCGGCCATGCCGGGTGCAGTCGCTGGTTGCGGCTGGCGGCTCAGTTGCAGCACGCACTGGGCGGCCAGCCAGCCGGCCAAGGTCAGGCCAGCGCCAGTGAGCAGGCGCGAGATGAGCATCACGAGGCCAACTGCCGTGGGTGCCAACCCGGGTGCCCCTGTACGTAGCGCACTTCGGGCAATTGCAGCGGCGCCAATTGCCAGTCCGCAGGCTGGCGGGCGAGCCAGGCCTCAACGCGTTGCCACAGGGGCTCACCCGCCTGGGCCTGGAATTGCAGGCCGAAGGTGCGGCACAGGCCCGGTAGCGGTGCCAGGTCGCTGATGCGCTTGCCTTGCGGGCTGTAGCTGACCCGCCAGGGCTGGCCCTGCCAGCGCGGCAGGTCCTGGCTGTTGTCCAGCAGCAACGGATCGCCGAACAGTTGCTCTGCAGCGTTCTCCAGCACCTGCTCGACCTGCCGCGCTGGCGCTTCGACCACCGGGGCCGGGTAGCCACCGGTGAGGCTGATCAAGTGTTCGCGGGTAATGGCCGCCCCTGCTGGCAGCGGGTAGTCATAACGCAGGCCAGGCAGCAGCACCGGCATGTCGCTGTCGCCAGCCAGGGCCTGATGCAGCAGGCGGTCCCAGCTGCCGCCCCGAGTATCGCGGCGCCACAGGGCCTGGGGCGCGCGGGCCAACGGTTGATCGAGCCAGGCCGCATGGCCGGCGCGCTGTTGCCGCAGTTCGGCTTGCAATGGCGCGACACGCAGCTGCGCCGCGGCGGCCAGCTGGTGTTCAAAGGCCGGGAAGAAACGCCCGTCGAACTGCCACGCCCCGGCCACCCGCCGACAGCGCAGACGGAAGGCGCCGCTACCCCGGCAACCGGCGAACAGCACCGGTACCCGGCGGCCGCTGGCCTGGGTCACCTCAACCGGTGCCGGCCACAAGTCCTGGCCACGGGCAGATAGCAGCACGTCGATCTGCGCTACCCGCTCGGCCAGCCACAGCCCGGGGCCAGTGCCCGCATCGGCCAGGGCCACCACCAGGTCGGCGTCGCGCCGGGCCTGCTCGAACACCGGCTGGAGCGCCTGGTACCACTGCTTGAGCGACGCTTTCTGGTCCTGGGCGTAGGGGTCGGTGACACCGACCACGGCGACCCGTGCCCCACCCCGCTCGAAGATATGCAAGTTGTCCAGGCCCAGGGCCTGGCGTTGCCCTTCAGCCAGCCCGGCCCCCAGGGTGATGGCGCCAGCCTGGCGATACAGGCCTGGGCAACGTTGTGGCCACAGCACGCGCTCGTCGCTGCTGACCCGCGCTTCGATTCCCAGCAGCTGGCTGCCCTGCACGCCGCTTTCGCCCTGGGTCAGGTAGGCCAGGCCACTGCCATTCCAACCCTGGCCATTCTCCAGGGTCAGGCTGTTGCCCGCCCCGGCCTCGCCGCGCAACTGCTCCAGCAACGCCGCCAGCACTGCATAGCCGCCCAGCTGGGCAGACGCCGCCTGGCCGGCGTCGAGCAGTGACGCCAGTTGCGGGTGGGCGACGCTGGCGTTGCTGCCGGTCATCCATGGCGCGCGGCCCAGATGGCTGACCGGCCCCAGGCGCGTGGCCGGCACCACCGCCAGGCCAGGCTGGCGGGCATCGAGGGTATCGGCCACGTACAGCAGGTCGAGGCTGGCATCACCGCGCGGTTGCCCAGGAAAGGCGGAGCAGGCGCCGAGCAACGGCGCCAAGGCACCGACACCCATCCAGCCGATCACTTCGCGCCTGTGCATACTGCTTGCCATCGAACCCGCCATCCTTTTCCATGTTCATTCAGGGCACCGGATGTTGCGGCGTTGGCATTACAGTTTGATGGCAGAAATCCGACAACCATTCCAAACTGATCTGTCGATCCTGTTTTTAAGCGCCCGGTGTTTTAAAGGCGCGTTCACATTTCTGCCAATGAATCATCATATTTGCCCACTAAAGTCGCGGTTTCCTCCAACTCAGCCAACATAAGGACACCCTGATGAGTCGAGATACCGGCGACAACCTGGACCGGAACCACAGCGGCAACCTGCCGATGGCCCGCGTCATGGACGCCTACCTGAGCCGTCGCAGCGTGATGCGCGGCAGCCTGGGCGCTGCCATCGCCATGATTGCCGGTACCGGCCTGACAGGCTGCTTCGACAGTGGCGGTTCGGATCATGATGATCCGGTCACCGAGCCGGAAGTGCCAGAACTGGCGTTGGGCTTCCAGTCCATCCCCGGCTCGCGCACCGATGCCTGCGTGGTTGCCGCTGGCTACAGCGCCTACGTGCTGGCGCCCTGGGGCACGCCGATCAACAGCAACGGCAACCCGTGGAAGGCCGACGGCAGCAATACCTCGACCGACCAGGCCAACGCCATGGGCATGCACCACGACGGCATGCACTTCTTCCCTATCAACGGCAGCTCGGAAGACGGCCTGCTGGCAATCAACTTCGAGTACATCGACACCGCCGCCCTGCACCCGGCCGGCCCGACCACCGATATCAACGGCAAACGCCCGGCCGAGGAAGTGCGCAAGGAAATCAACGCCCACGGCGCCGGCGTAGTGCGCCTGCAGAAGGTCAGCGGGCGCTGGCAGGTGGTCGACAACGACCCGCTCAACCGCCGCTTCACCACGGCCTCGCGCATGGAAATCACCGGCCCCCTGCGCGGCACCGATCACGTGAAGACCAAGTATTCGCCGGACGGCACCCACTGCCGCGGCACCAACAACAACTGCGGCAACGGCTACACCCCGTGGGGCACCTACCTGACCTGTGAAGAGAACTGGCCAGGCATTTTCGTCAACAAAGGTACCCGCCCAGAAGACCAGCGCCGTATTGGCGTGAGCACTTCCAACGGCCAGTACAAATGGGAAACCGCGGCGGGTGACAGCAGCGAGGTAGCCGACGAATTCGCCCGTTTCGACGTCACCATCAAAGCTGCCAGCGCCACCGACGACTATCGCAACGAAGCCAGCACCTACGGCTACATCGTCGAGATCGACCCGTACAACAGCGCCACCCTGGCCACCAAGCGCACCGCGCTGGGCCGTTTCCGTCACGAGGGCTGCGCGCCGGGCCTGGCGGTCGCCGGCAAGCCGCTGGTGTGGTACATGGGTGACGATTCGAACAACGAGTACCTGTACAAGTGGGTGTCCGACGCCGTGTGGGATGCCGCCGACGCCAACCCGGCCGACCGCCTGGCCACCGGCGCCAAGTACCTCGACCAGGGCAAGCTCTACGTGGCGCGCTTCAATGCCGATGGCAGCGGGGTATGGCTGCTGCTGGACGTCGCCACCACGACCACTGCCGGCAGTACCCTGGGCGCCCTGTATGGCGACCTGCCGGGGATCATCCTCAACACCCGCGGTGCCGCCGATGCCGTAGGCGCAACGCCGATGGACCGCCCGGAATGGACCACGGTCAACCCGCTGAACGGCGACGTGTACCTGACCCTGACCAACAACAGCGCACGCACCCCGGACAAGGTCGATGCTGCCAACCCGCGCGGCCCGAACCGTCACGGCCATATCATTCGCTGGCACGACAGCGACGACCAGCTGAGCTTCACCTGGGACATCTTCGTGTTCGGCGCCAACGCGGCCGGCAGCGCCGACATCAACCGCTCGGGCCTGACCGAACTGAACCAGTTCGCCAGCCCTGACGGCATGAGCTTCGATAGCCGTGGCGTGCTGTGGTTCGAGACCGACAACGGCGAGAGCACGGTGACCGACTACACCAACGACCAGCTGTTGGCAGTGATCCCGACCAACCTGGTCGATGCCAGCGGCAAGCAGGTGCCGGTGAATGCGCAGAACCAGGTGGACCTGCGCCGCTTCTTCGTCGGCCCGAATGGTTGCGAGGTGACCGGGATTACCTTCACCCCCGACAACAAGACGCTGTTCGTCAACATCCAGCACCCGGACAACTGGCCGTATACCGACAAGGCCACCGATGCCACCCCGGCGGGGACCACGGTAAGGCCGCGAGCGGCGACGGTGGTGATCCAGCGTATCGATGGCGGCGAGATCGGCACCGCCTGAAAGGGCGCCGGTCAGTCAGCCTTGTGCTGGCTGTACCGGCCTCTTCGCGGGTGAACCCGCTCCCACAGGTACTGCACAGGGTTCAAAAACTGTGCGTTCCCTGTGGGAGCGGGTTTACCCGCGAAGAGCCCGGCGAATATCACCAGACAATCGGCTCGCGGCTACGCACCCGCACCTGCTGTGCCGGCACCCGGGCATGCCATTGCACCACACCCAGCGCCTCCACCTGGAACTCGCTGCGTATCACCCGCCCTTCCTCGGCGAACGACAGCTGCAACAGGAAATACCCGCTGTTCAGCAGCAGCCCTTCGCTCAGCCGCTCGAAGGTTTCGTCATCCACCGCCCCCAGTGCCTGGCGCAGCGCCGCCGCATCCGCATAGCCAGACGCCGGTCGGCCGCTGATGATGCGGCTGAGCAGCGAACGCGGATAACGCCCTTCGTACAGCGCCTCCAGCAAAGGCAGATGCTGCAACCCCAGGGCATTGGCATTCAGCCGCCAGCCCGTGGTCTGCGGCAAGGCGCACAGCATCGGGTAGCGCCCCTCACGGCTGGCATCCGGCTCCAGCAACAGGTTCAGCTCGCTGGTGTCCAGCATCGGTTGGTTGGCCGCCAACCGCGCGGGTTGCTGGCGCAGGTACTGGCCGCTCTCGGCGCCCAGCAGGCGGGCATCGCTATCCGCATCGAGCCAGTCGGCCAAGGCATCGACCAGGCGTTCGGCCGCCATGTCATCGCCCAGCAGGTAGCGCAACTGGCGTTCGGCGCGCTCACCATCCGCCCCGAGCAGCGCGTTGACATTGAAGCAGGTGTGCTGGTCGCGCACCTGCAGCTGTGCCTGGCCGGCACCAAAGTCATAGTTCAATGGCTGCCCGCGCAAGGCCTGCCAGAACAACGGGCTGAGCCGCCAGGCGGGATCAAGCAGGGCCTGCTCGGCATAGGCCAGGCCGGCCTGTTCCATGGCCCGTGCCTGCACCCGTTGATGCAACAGGCGCACCTCATCCACCTGACGCCGGCCATCTTCCACCAGCCAGGCCATGCCCGCCGCCAACATCGCCAGCACCACCATCACCATCAGCAGGGCCGCCCCCTGCTGTCGTCTGCCACCCATCCGTGCGCACCTCACCCGCGAATGAAAACGCCAGTCAACACCTTGGGTGTTGCAGCGAGATGGCAGCCACCATCCGTCATGTGCCCGTCATCTACACAAGGCACGATTGCCCTTCCTTTTCATGGCCTTACAGGAGTGGTCGCAATGGGTAGCATTGGAATCTGGCAACTGGTAATCGTACTGCTGATCGTATTCCTGCTGTTTGGTACCAAGCGCCTCAAGGGCCTGGGCAGCGACGTCGGCGAAGCGATCCAGGGCTTTCGCAAGTCCATGGGCGGCGACAATGGCGCCAACGTCGCAGGCCACCCGCAGGTGCAGCAGCAATGCCCGCTGACTGGCCAGGCGGCAAAGCAGCAACAAGCGGAACGCCAGGCCTGATGTTCGAGGTAGGCTTCAGCGAGCTGCTGCTGGTCGGCATCGTCGCATTGTTGGTGCTGGGCCCAGAGCGCCTGCCGCAGGCGGCACGCACGCTCGGGCGTGGCCTGGGCCAGGCGCGCCGGGCCATGCAGGCCTTGCGCACGCAGGTGGAACGGGAGATCGAACTGCCTGGCTTCGACCACGCCCCGTTGCAGCGCCTGGAACAGGAAATTCGCCAAGGCGTGCGCCTGAGTTCGGCCCCCAGCCAAGGCGCGACCACGGTAACGCAGCCCAGGGAGAATGCCTGATGAGCATGGCCACGGAACCGCTTGCCGGCATGCCGCTGACCGAGCACCTGCGCGACCTGCGCAAACGCCTGGTGCGCTGCCTGGGGCTGGTCGCGCTGCTGTTCGCCGGCCTGTTCCCCTTCGCCCAGACGCTATACACCCTGGTTTCCGAACCGCTGCGGCGCTTTCTGCCGGAAGGCGCCAGCATGATTGCCACCAGTGTCACCTCGCCGTTTCTGACGCCGTTCAAGCTGACCGCGATGTGCGCGCTGTTCGTTGCCATGCCGCTGTTGCTGCACCAGGCCTGGGGTTTCATGGCACCCGGGCTGTATCGCCGCGAACGGCGCATTGCCCTGCCGTTGCTGGTGTCGAGTATCGTGCTGTTCTATGCCGGCATGGCCTTCGCGTTCTTCCTGGTGTTCCCGATGATGTTCGGCTTCTTTGCCAGCGTGACGCCCGAAGGCGTAGCGATGATGACCGACATCAGCCAGTACCTGGACTTCATCCTGGCGCTGTTCCTGGCGTTCGGGCTGGCGTTCGAGATCCCGGTGGCGACCTTCATCGTGGTCTGGGTGGGGTTGGCCGATGTGGCCACGTTGCGCCGTAGCAGGCCCTACGTGATCGTCGGCTGCTTTGTGGTGGGGATGATCCTGACGCCGCCGGATGTGTTTTCGCAGACGATGCTGGCGGTGCCGATGTGGCTGCTGTTCGAGGTGGGGTTGCTGGCTTGTGCCTGGTTGCAGCGGCCTGAGCCAGGCAAGGAGAGTGTGACTGAACTGTAGGGCCCTTGCGCGGGCAAGCCCGCTCCCACAGGGATATCACAGTCTTCAGAACCCGTGATATCCCTGTGGGAGCGGGCTTGCCCGCGAACGGCCTTGATGCGATCTAGAACTCGGCGAGCCGCCAGACCTCGTAGGCTGGCGTCTCGTACGGGTGGCTCTGCCTGAGCGCAGCGACGACCAGGGCAATCAGCTCGTCGGCCACCACCAGCTCCACCTTCCACTCCTCCACCACCTCGACCTGACCGGTTTGCCCGAGGTACGGCTGGCTGCCGTCCAACGGGCGGAACTGGCCCTGGCCCAGGGTCTGCCAGGCACAGTGGTCATAGTCGCCGATGCGCCCGCCACCTGCGGCGAACACAGCAGCCTTGACCACTTCGACGTGGCTGGCGGGGACGAAGAAGGCGAGCTTGTACACGCCTTAGTTCACCCACACCCGGGCATTACGGAACATGCGCATCAGCGCGGCATCTTCCTGCCACTCGTCCGGGCGCCAGGAGTTCTGCACGGCGCGGAACACCCGCTCCGGGTGCGGCATCATGATGGTCACGCGGCCGTCGCGGCTGGTCAGGCCGGTGATACCTCGCGGCGAGCCGTTCGGGTTGGCCGGGTAGGCTTCGGTGACCTTGCCGTGGTTGTCGACGTAGCGCAGGGCCACGCAGCCGGACAGGTCCGCAGCCAGCAATGCCTCTTCGCTGGCGAATTCGGCATGGCCTTCACCGTGGGCGATGGCGATCGGCATGCGCGAACCGGCCATGCCCTGCAGGAAGATCGAGTTGGACTTCTGCACCTCGACCATGGCCACGCGCGCCTCGAACTGCTCCGAGCGGTTGCGCACGAAGTGCGGCCAGTGCTCGGTGCCCGGGATCAGCTCGTGCAGGTTGGACATCATCTGGCAACCGTTGCACACGCCCAGGGCGAAGCTGTCGGTGCGCGCGAAGAAGGCCTGGAAGGCGTCGCGGGCGCGGCTGTTGAACAGCGCCGACTTGGCCCAGCCTTCACCGGCACCCAGCACGTCGCCGTAGGAGAAGCCGCCGCAGGCGACCAGGCCCTTGAACGCTTCGAAGTCGACACGGCCAGCGAGGATGTCGCTCATGTGCACGTCGATGGCAGCGAAACCGGCGCGGTCGAAGGCGGCAGCCATCTCGACCTGGCCGTTGACGCCCTGCTCGCGCAGGATCGCCACTTGCGGGCGAATGCCTTTCTTGATGTACGGTGCGGCGATGTCTTCGTTGACGTCGAAGCCCAGTTTCACCGACAGGCCCGGGTTGTCTTCCTCGAGCAGCAGGTCGAATTCCTGGTCGGCGCAGTCGGCGTTGTCGCGCAGGCGCTGGATCTGGTAGCTGGTTTCAGCCCACTGGCGCTGCAGCATGCGGCGGTCGTCGTCGAACAGCACTTCGCCGTTCAGGCTGATGGACACTTCACCGTTGTTCACCGGCTTGCCGATCACGGCAACGCATTCTTCGCCCAGGCCAGCGGCGCTGAACTGTGCCAGCACGTCCGGGGTGGCATCCTGGCGAACCTGGATGACCGCGCCCAGCTCTTCGTTGAAGAGGATGGCCGCCACGTCGGCCTTGCTGTCGGTCAGCGGGTCCAGGTGCAGGTCGAGGCCGCAGTGGCCGGCGAAGGCCATTTCCAGCACGGTGGTGATCAGGCCACCATCGGAACGGTCGTGGTAGGCCAGCAGGTGACCGTCGGCGTTCAGGCCCTGGATCACGGCGAAGAACGCCTTCAGGTCTTCGGCATCGTCGACGTCCGGAGCCTCGGCGCCGAGCTTGCCGTAGGTCTGGGCCAGGATCGAGGCGCCCATGCGGTTCTTGCCGCGGCCCAGGTCGATCAGGATCAGGTCGGTCTCGCCCTTGTCCATGCGCAGTTGCGGGGTCAGGGTGCTGCGGATGTCGACCACCGGGGCGAAGCCGCTGACGATCAGCGACATCGGCGCGGTGACGCTCTTCTCGACACCGTCCTCGCTCCACTTGGTCTTCATCGACATGGAGTCCTTGCCGACCGGAATGGTCAGGCCCAGCTCCGGGCACAGCTCCATGCCGACAGCCTTGACGGTGTCGTACAGGCGGGCATCTTCACCAGGGTGGCCGGCAGCGGACATCCAGTTGGCCGACAGCTTGATGTCGGAGAGTTTTTCGATACGCGCGCCGGCCAGGTTGGTCAGCACCTCGCCGATGGCCATGCGGCCCGACGCCGGGGCGTCCAGCAGGGCCAGCGGGGTACGTTCGCCCATGGCCATGGCTTCACCGGTGTAGACGTCGAAGCTGGTGGCGGTGACGGCGCAGTCGGCCACCGGTACCTGCCACGGGCCGACCATCTGGTCGCGGGCCACCAGGCCGGTGATGGTGCGGTCGCCGATGGTGATCAGGAAGCTCTTGCTGGCCACGGCCGGGTGGCTGAGCACGCGCTGTACGGCATTGTCCAGGTCCAGCTGGCTCGGGTCGAAATCATCGCCCAGCTCGGCTTCGCGGGTAACCGAACGGTGCATGCGCGGCGGCTTGCCCAGCAGCACGTCCAGCGGCATGTCCACCGGGGTGTTGCCGAAGTGGCTGTCGGTAACGGTCAGGTGCGGCTCTGCAGTGGCTTCGCCGACTACCGCGAACGGGCAGCGCTCGCGCTCGCAGATGGCCTGGAAGCGCTCGAAGTCCTCGGCGCTGACGGCCAGCACGTAACGTTCCTGCGACTCGTTGCTCCAGATTTCGTGCGGGGCCATGCCCGGCTCGTCATTGGGCACGTTGCGCAGTTCGAAGCGGCCACCACGGCCACCGTCGTTGACCAGCTCGGGGAAGGCGTTGGAGATACCGCCAGCGCCAACGTCATGGATGAAGGCGATCGGGTTCTTGTCGCCCAGCTGCCAGCAACGGTCGATGACCTCCTGGCAGCGGCGTTCCATTTCAGGGTTTTCGCGCTGTACCGAAGCGAAGTCCAGATCGGCCGAGCTGGCACCGGTGGCCACCGACGAAGCGGCACCGCCGCCCAGGCCGATCAGCATGGCCGGGCCACCGAGCACGATCAGCTTGGCGCCGACGGTGATCTCGCCCTTCTGTACGTGGTCTTCACGAATGTTGCCCATGCCGCCGGCGAGCATGATCGGCTTGTGGTAGCCGCGTACTTCTTCACCGCGCGGGGTGTTGATGGCCTGCTCGAAGGTACGGAAGTAGCCGGTCAGGGCCGGGCGACCGAATTCGTTGTTGAACGCGGCGCCACCCAGCGGGCCTTCGACCATGATGTCGAGGGCATCGACAATGCGGCCGGGCTTGCCGTAGTTCTGCTCCCACGGCTGTTCGAAGCCCGGGATGCGCAGGTTGGACACGGTGAAACCGGTGAGGCCAGCCTTGGGCTTGGCACCACGGCCGGTGGCGCCTTCGTCGCGGATTTCGCCGCCCGAGCCGGTGGACGCACCGGAGAACGGCGCGATGGCGGTCGGGTGGTTGTGGGTTTCCACCTTCATCAGGATGTGCACCGGCTCCTGCACCGCGCCGTACTGGCGGGTTTCAGGGTTCGGGAAGAAACGGCCGGCCACGTTGCCGACGATCACCGAGGCGTTGTCCTTGTACGCAGACAGCACGCCTTCGCTGTGCATCTGGTAGGTGTTCTTGATCATGCCGAACAGGCTTTTTTCCTGGGCCTGGCCGTCGATGTCCCAACTGGCGTTGAAGATCTTGTGGCGGCAGTGCTCGGAGTTGGCCTGGGCGAACATCATCAGTTCGATGTCGTTCGGGTTGCGCTTGAGGCCCTGGAAGGCGTTGACCAGGTAGTCGATCTCGTCTTCGGCCAGGGCCAGGCCCAGGTCGATGTTGGCCTTGGCCAGGGCGTCACGGCCGCCGGCCAGGATATCCACCGAGGTCATCGGCTTGGGCTGGGCGTGGCTGAACATATCCGCGGCCTGCTCCAGCTGGCCGAGCACGCGCTGGGTCATGCGGTCGTGCAGTTCGGCAGCGATCAGCTCGGCATCGGTGGCGCTCAGGTCGCCGGCGACGTAGTAGGCAATACCGCGCTCCAGGCGCTGGATGGCCTGCAGGCCGCAGTTGTGGGCGATGTCGCTGGCCTTGCTGGCCCACGGCGAAATGGTGCCCAGGCGCGGCACGACCAGGAACAGGCGGCCGCTCGGCTCCTGTACCGGCACGCTCGGGCCGTACTTGAGCAGACGGCCCAGCACCTGCTGCTGGTCGGCGGTCAGCTCGCCGTCGACATCGGCGAAGTGGGCGAATTCGGCATACAAACCAGTAACAGCGGGGACTTTCTGGCTCAGTTGCTCGAGTAATTTACCGTGGCGAAAGGCAGAAAGGGCAGGAGCGCCGCGCAGGATCAACATCGTCGGGACAGCCTCAGGAAGGGGTGTGCTTAGAGGCCGTGCATTCTAGCCTAATTCGAAGGGTTTCGGCACCCGCTCTAAGCCACGACTGCCGGGCGGTGGAACCGGACTTCGGGGTCAGATTTCTGGGGGAGGGTATTCGCCTCAACGCATTCCGTGCCTGTGAGACCGAGCGCCTGGCGGCCTTGACGCAATCCCCCCAACCACACAACCCGCTACCAGACAAGCTAACAGTTGTCGAGATATGGTTGGGCCAGTCCTTTGCGTATACTGCAACCTATGTTCGCCCACACTGCTTTGCGCCAGCGTTGCGCCAGATGGCTTTTCGCAACCGGACTCTTTCTGCTGCTCGGTGCCTGCGTTGAAAAACCCAGCACCCTCGAGCGCGTGAAGGAGGATGGCGTGCTGCGCGTGATCACCCGCAACAGCCCGGCCACCTACTTCCAGGACCGCAACGGCGAAACCGGCTTCGAGTACGAGCTGGTCCAGCACTTCGCCGACGATCTCGGCGTGAAGCTGCAGATCGAGACCGCCGACAACCTCGACGAGCTGTACGACGCCCTCGGCAAGCCCTCCGGCCCGGTGCTGGCGGCGGCCGGCCTGGTCAGCAGCGAACGGCGCAAGGCCCAGGTCAAGTATTCCCACCCTTACCTGGAAGTGACGCCCCAGGTCATCTACCGCAACGGCCGCCCCCGCCCTACCGACGCCAACGGCCTGATCGGCAAGAAAATCATGGTGCTCAAGGGCAGCAGCCATGCCGACCAGCTGGCCGAGCTGAAAAAGCAGTATCCGGCCCTGGAATACGAAGAGTCCGACGCCGTCGAGGTGGTCGACCTGCTGCGCATGGTCGACGAAGGGCAAATCGATCTGACCCTGGTCGACTCCAACGAGCTGGCGATGAACCAGGTGTACTTCCCCAACGTGCGGGTGGCCTTCGACCTGGGCGATACCCGCGACCAGCGCTGGGCAGTCGCCGCCGGCGAAGACAACAGCCTGCTCAACGAAATCAACGAATTCCTCGACAAGGCGCAGAAGAACGGCACCCTGCAGCGCCTGAAGGACCGCTACTACGGCCATGTCGACGTACTGGGCTATGTCGGCGCCTACACCTTCGCCCAGCACCTGCAGCAGCGCCTGCCCAAGTATGAGAAGCATTTCAAGAGCTACGCCAAGGTCGAGCAGGTTGACTGGCGCCTGCTCGCGGCCATCGGCTACCAGGAGTCGATGTGGCAGCCGGAAGTCACCTCCAAGACCGGCGTACGCGGCCTGATGATGCTGACCCAGCGCACCGCCCAGGCGATGGGTGTGTCCAACCGCCTGGACCCGAAGCAGAGCATCCAGGGTGGCGCCAAGTACTTCATGAAGATCAAGGAAGAGCTCGACGACAGCATCCAGGAGCCGGACCGCACCTGGTTCGCCCTGGCCGCCTACAACGTCGGCACCGGCCACCTGGAAGACGCGCGCACCCTGGCCAAGCGCGAGAAGCTCAACCCGAACAAGTGGCTGGACGTGAAGAAGATGCTGCCACGCCTGTCGCAGAAGCAGTGGTATCGGCAGACCAAGTACGGCTATGCCCGGGGCGGCGAACCGGTGCATTTCGTGGCCAACATCCGCCGTTACTACGACATTCTCACCTGGGTGACCCAGCCGCAGCTCGAAGGCCAGATGGCCGAGGGCAACCTGCATGTGCCGGGGGTGAACAAGGACAAGCCGGCGGAACAGTCACCGCCGATGTAGGCCTGTACTGGTCTTTTCGCGGGCGTGCCCGCTCCCACAGGTGCAGCCACAGGCCTCAACGAAGTGGTATTCCTGTAGCGGCCGGTGCAAGTCAGCCCTTGGCCCGGCGCGCCCTGAAGAACTCCGTCAGGATCTGCCCGCACTCCTCGGCCAGCACCCCGCCCTCCACCATCACCCGGTGGTTGAGAAAACCCTGCCCGAAGAACTGCCCCTGGCTCTGCACGATCCCCGCCTTGGGTTCCAGCGCACCATACACCACACGCATGACCCGCGAATGCACGATCAGTCCTGCACACATGCTGCAGGGTTCCAGGGTCACGTACAGGGTGCTGCCAGGCAGGCGGTAATTGCTCGCCGACCTGGCCGCCGCCCGGATCGCCACCATCTCGGCATGCGCGCTGGGGTCACTGTCGATGATCGGCCGGTTGAAACCCTGGCCGATCACCTGGCCATGCTGTACCAGTACCGCGCCCACCGGCACTTCGCCCAGGGCCGCGCCCTCGGCGGCCAGGGCCAGGGCCAGGCGCATGAATTCCTGATCGCGACTGCGGTCGATGATCTGCGGGCGCATCAGACCACCGCGATCGCGGCCATCAGGCCGGTTTCCATGTGGTCGATGACGTGGCAGTGGAACATCCAGGTGCCCGGGTTATCCGCCACCAGCGCCACCTGCGCGCGCTCGTTACGGCCCAGCAGGTAGGTGTCGGTGAACCACGGCTCCTTGATGTCGTGGCGGTTCGAGGCAATCACCTTGAAACTCATGCCATGCAGGTGGATCGGGTGCTGGTACTGGGTCATGTTCTTCAGCTCGAAGATGTAGCTCTTGCCCTTCTTCAACGTGGCGATCGGCCGGTCGGCGCACGTCTTGTCGGTGATGTCCCAGGCCTGGCCGTTGATCTGCCACATGCTCGAGGGTTTGTCCTGGTCTGTGCTGACAGAAACCTTGGCCGCCCATTCGAAATTGAAGTTGAGCTTTTCGGCGTTCTCCAGATCCGGTTCGGCAATCGGGTTGGGCGGCAGCGCCGGCGGCCAGTCGCTTGGCGCATCGCTGCTGGGCAGCGAACGCAGCGTGCCCAGGCGGACAAAGCCGTCACGCAGGGAGATCTCCTCGCCTGCCTGGGGAATGCGGATGGCCAGGCAGATTCGCATGCCTGGGCCAAGCCAGTAGTCGTCGTCCAGCGGCCGTGGCGTCACCGGGTTGCCGTCCAGGGCATAGATCATTGCCTCGCAATTGCCCTTGAGGTTGATGCGGTAGGTCCAGGTGTTGTCCAGGTTCAACAGGCGCACACGGACCACTTGCCCGGCTGGCAGCTCGGTGACTGAATCGGCCTGGCCATTGATGGTGATCAAGCGCCCGGCGGTGCCGTTGCGCGCGGCCTCGCGGGGGATGCTGAACGGCAGCCAGGCGCCCTGCTCGTCCACATGCCAGTTCTTCAGGCTCAGGGTGCGCTCATGGCGGAACCCGGTGGGTTCGCGTTCCTCGACGATCAGCGGGCCGACCAGGCCGCGCCCCAGCTCCTCGGAGCTGCTGACATGCGGGTGGTACCAGTAGCTGCCGGCATCCGGCACGCGGAACTTGTAGTCGAAGTACTCGCCCGGCTTGACTGGCAGCTGCGACACATAAGGCACGCCGTCCATTTCCAGCGGCAGGCGAATGCCGTGCCAATGGATGGTGGTTTCCACCGGCAGGTGGTTGATGAAGCGCACCCGCAGCCAGGTACCCTGGCGCACGCGCAGCTCGGTGCCCGGGGCCGAGGGGCCAAACGCCCAGGCCTCGGTCTTGAACCCCGGTACCAGCTCGACATCCAGCGGCGCGGCGATCAATTCGTAATCATGCCCGGCATTGTCGTCCTCGACCCGGCCCAGCCAGTAACGCGCCGCGCCACCGGCGCCCAGGCCAACCACAACCAGGCCGGTCAGGCCTTTGAGCATTTGTCGACGGGTGAAGGACATCGGTGCGGGTACCTCATGTTCTGCGCAATCAAGCTGCCAGCATGGCTGGCGATGAAGGGCGAATACGATACACCTGCAAATGGGAAAGATTAAGTGAAGTCTCTGGCAACACCGCCCGCAGCCTTGCCATCGGCACTGCCGTCAGGGGCCAGGCAAAGCTCGTTGAACCACCGCTGGTCATCGCTGGACGGCGTGCGCAAGGCCGCCTGCAGCAATTGCGGGTCGAGCAGGACGTTCAGGTTCTGCAAGCGCGTGGCGGTGTCGGGGTGGGTATCGAACGGATGGGTAATGGTCAGCGCCAGCGCCTCTTCACCCAGTTGCAGCGGGGTGCGTTGCAAGTGCAACGCCAACGCCTGCGGCAGGCCTTCGCCACCGCGAACATGCAGTAACCCATCGATCACCCTGCCCAGGGCAATCGCCCGCAGCAGCGCCTGGATGAACAGCTTCGGCCCAGCGACCTCGGCACCCGCCCGGTCGGCCAGCAATTCCTGCGCCCGCCCCCAATGGTGCACCGCGACCTGGAAGTGATGCAGGAACTGCCCGGCCATCCACAGGATCGGGCGCACCGCCCAAGGCGGGGTGCTGTCGGCGCCAAGCATGGCCTGATAATGCGCGCACATCAGGCTGAAACGCGCGCTGATCTCACTGCCTCGCTCGGTGTCACGGCGACGGAAATGGCCCAGCTCATGGCCGATCAGCGCTGCCGCCTCGACCTGGCTCATGGCCGCCAGGCAAGGCAGCGGCAGATACAGGGTCCGCCCGCTGAGCTGGCTGCCGCTGGGCTGCAGCACGACAGGCACGCTGGTAACGAAAAAGCCTTGGTCAAGCCCGACCACGATATGGTCGGGCACAGGCGCATGCAGTTGCGCAGCCAGGCCCTCGACCCAGCGCCACAGCGCCGGCGCCGCCTGCCTGTGGAGCTGCCGGCCCAGAAAGCTCGCACTCGGCGCGCCCATGCCCGGCCACTGTTGGCGCAAGCGCCAGAGGGTGCGCATGCAGACGAAGAGCACAGACGTCAGCGGCAGCACCACGATCAGAACGGTCAGGCCGCCCTGCGCGGCATGGCTCAGCCCGAGGCTGGTCTCATAGAGCAATGCCAGGCTCAGCGAGCCCGCGAGCAGGCCCAGGTAGGCACTCAGCCAACGGCCCAGCACCAGCCAGTTGGCGCTCATGCGGCCGTGCAGGTACTGCGCCGAGCGCAGCGCTCGCCAGGCGTCGATCCTCAGCCTGAGCCAGGCGCCAACTCCGGTGAGCAAAGCTCCCAGTGCCAACCAGCCGCTGAGGCTGGCCATCCATTTGCGCAGGCCCAGCCAGTGACGGTCGGCGTCGAGCACGGCCAACTGTGCCTGCAGCGCTTCGCGCTTGTCGAGGCGCCCGTTGAGCTGCTTGCGCGCGGCCCAAGGCAGGCTTTGCAGCAAGGCATCGCTGGGTGCAGCCAGCCATTGGCGGATGATCCGTGCCTGCTCCTGCGCCGTGTCGGCGCGCCAATGTTGCAGCTGCCCCCAGCCGAACAGCGCCAGTGGCAGCAACAGCAGGGCCAGGCCCCAACCCAGGCGCCTCATCGCCAGCACACGCCGCTAGTCCCGACCCGGCTCATCGGGCCGTTTCGCCCAGGCGCGCCACGCCCGGAAACAGCTGCGCCAAGCTCCGCCTGGCCTGGGCCGCCTGCACATAGGCGTAAAGCAGATCCACCAGTTCCTGCAGGCTCAGGCGACGCCCGCCCACCACGGGCGTGCACAGCCACAGCCTGACCCGCAAGCCGCCTGCGAAGGTCACTGCGTCAGGCGAGGCCAGTGCCTTGAAACAGGCCGGCGCCAGGGCTGGCGCGTGGCTGAACGCCGACACGGTAAAGATCAGGCGGGTGGTGAAATAACCCTGCTCGACCTCGAAGCCGTCAAAGTCATGCAGGGGCGTCGGTGCCTGTGCGTTGGCAAAGCACAGCGTATCGGGCGTCACGCTCAGCACCCGCTTGCCGTGCCGACGGTGTAGCACGGCGGCACAGGCCAGCGCCGCCACTGCGGCGCCGGCCAGGGCGAGGCCGAAACCAGCCAGCAGCCAGATGGCAGCGCGGCTGGCATTGGCACTGAACTGCACCGCCAGGGCCATCAGCCAGGCCCCCAGTCCGCCGAGCAACAGGCCAATCACCGCACAGGCCAGCGCCTTGCCGAGCGAGTGTTCCAGCAGTTCGAAGCTGTCGCTGGGGCCGTCGGCCTGCGCCTGTAGGTACGCCAGGTGAGCTTCGCGTTCGTCGTTATCCATCAGCCTGCAGCAGCTCCAGTTGCCGTTGTGCATGTGCCGCATCGCGATAGGCCGCCAGCACCGCAAGCACTTCCTCGTTGTCCAGCTTGCGCCCGTTGCTGGCCAGGCCTGCAGACATGATGCGGATCTGCGGTCGCGGTTTTTTCAGCACCATGGCCTGGTTGCCGAAGAACTGCAGTTTCACCACATGATGCTTCGGCAGGGCGGCTTCGCTGCTCATCTCCAGCGTCTGCACCGTGACCAGCCCTTCATCCTTGACCGAAACATCTTCCACTTCCGCCAGGTCTACCGGCGCATCCAGCGTATCGACGAACAACTGGCGGCGGGTCAGGCGCATGAATACCTGAGTACCGGCATTGCGGTGTTGCCAGGTTACCGCTGCAGCAATCAGGGTGATGAAGACCCCCGCTGCCACCGCCCCCAAGCGCTCCGGGTTGAAGGTGACCGCCGTGATAATCAGGGCCCCCAGCAACAGTATCGGCCCCCACACCCGGTAACGTCGGGAGTTGGTGAACTCGCTCTGCTCGGGCACGCGCTCGATCACTTGCTTGAGCTCGGCGATCACCCGGTCGCGCTGGGCGGCACGGCTATGCTCGTAGTCCTGGCCGAGCGAACCGGACAGGTCAGACATCGGGTCGGTGAATTCGCCCATGGTCATTGCCCCTCCTGGTTCTGTGCCGCCAGGTAATCGGTAAGAAAGGCCTGCGCATTACCCTGCTGCGACAGCTCTTGCGAATAGCCGACTTGCAGCGCTTGCGCCTCGCCCGGCAGGTAGAGTTCGCCACCCCAGCTGCCCTGGACGATCAGCACGACGAATTTCTTGCCATCCACGGTGGTGGAATAACGGGTATCCCGGCTGGTCTTCTCCACCTGCATTTTCTGAATGCGCATGTTCCAGTCGTGGTCGACGCCTTCAACCTGCACCAGCGCCTCGTTGGCGGCGCGTTCACCAATGCGCAGCGTCCATACCTTGGCCCCTTGCGCGCCCGTGTAAGCCACCACCTGGTCGGCCACTTGCGGCCGTTGTTCAGCGTGAGCCTGGCCCAGCCACAGGGTGAGCGAAGCCACCAGCAGGGCTGCAAATTTGCGATAAGCGAGCATGTTTTTTCATCCTGAATTGAAACAAACGCACATTGAAATAAGCCCTGTCCGCGCTGCCAACCCCGCTGACCGGTTCGCACAACAGACAACGCCTTGCGCACAATGGCTGTTGCTGAATATGTGCACGCGTTACCATTTGCGGCCATGCCGCCCTCAGCCAAGGATGCGAAGCGCACATGCGATCGATCAGCCCTTACCTCGACACCGCCTTTTCCTTCGACAGCCCCGGCTCACTTGCCGAGGCCGGGGTGCTGGATGCGCGCAGCGCGCGGGTGATGGGCAGTGCGACCGGCCATTATCAGGCGCAGACGGTGCACGGCGGGTTGCAGTACTTCGACTGCAACCTGCAGTTCCCCGAACCGCTGAGGATCGACAAGGTGCTGCCACAAAGCCTGTGTTTCGTGCAGGTATTCGACGGCGCGTGGCAGCACAGGATCGACGGCCAGCTCAACAGCTATGCCCCTGGCCGGTTGCACATGCTGGGCCTGGGTGAAAGCCTGGAAGCGCAGGACCAGCTACCCGCCCACAGCCACGCCCGCATGGCCGGGGTCCGTCTTGCTGGTGATTACCTGCTCGAACTGGTCCGCGACGACGTGCAGTTGAAGCCGCTGCTGGCGCTGTTCGCCGATGGCATGCGCTTCGACCAGTTGCCGCAGTGGCCAACGGTGAGCCGCCTGTTTCAGCAGCTGTACCTGTCACCCTACACGGGCGGACTCCGGCGCCTGCATTGCGAAAGCCTGAGCCTGGCCATCGTGCTGGAGCTGGCCAACCAGCTCATCGGCCACCGGTTCAGCGGAAAACCCCGGGACCGGGGGTGGCGCGACCTGGCCATCGAAGCGCGCCGCCAGCTCGATGCCAACCTGAGCGCCACGCCTACAGCTGCAACCCTTGCCCGCCAGCTGGGCGTGAGCGAGACCACCTTGCGCCGCGCGTTCAGCCAGGAATATGGCCGCTCGATCCTGCAATACGTGCGGCAACAGCGCCTGGAACTGGCCCGTGCCCTGCTGCTGGAACGTCGCTGGCAGGTCTCGCAAATTGCCTATCACGTCGGTTATGCCAACCCGGCCAACTTCTGCCATGCCTACAAGGCGTATTTCGGGCATACGCCCGGGGCCGAGTAGGGTTTGAATGACCATGGGGTAGCACAGGCGAAAAGCCGGCGGCCCGGTCATGCCCGAGTAAAATCCACCAGCGTGCGCAGCGCCGCCGGCAGGTGTCGCCTGCCGGAGTAATAGAGGAAGAACCGGCCCGGCGGCGCAGCCCAGGCATCGAGCACCGTCACCAGCTGGCCTGCGCTCAGGTCATCGTGCACCATCGCCTCATACACGTAGGCAATGCCCACGCCATCGCGCGCAGCCTGGAGCATCGGTATGTCGTCGTCAAACACCAGCGGGCCGCTGACTTCGATGGCCAATGGTTCACCATCGGCGAGGAACTCCCAGGCGTAGCGCTGGCCACTGGGAAAGCGCCGGCCGATACAGGCGTGGCCGGGCAATTCACGTGGCGTTTGCGGCACGCCGCGAGCGGCCAGGTAGCACGGCGCGGCTACACAGACGAAGCGCTGCGGCGGGCCGATGGGTACCGCAACCATGTCACCGGCCAGACTCTCGCCGAAGCGGACACCCGCATCGAAGCCATCGCCGACGATATCGGCCAGGGCATCATCCGTCACGACTTCCACCTGCACCCGCGGGTATTTGCTCACGAAGCCGCTCAGCAGTGGCGCCAGTACCAACCGCGCCGCCGGGCGCGGCACGTTCAGCCGCAGCGTGCCGGCGGGCTCGGCCTGCAGCGCAGTCACATCAGCCAACGCGTCGACCACTTCATGCAAGGCCGGGACCAACCGTGCCAGCAAGCGCTGGCCCGCTTCGGTCGGCGTCACGCTGCGCGTGGTGCGGTGCAGCAGGCGCACGCCCAAGCGTTCTTCCAGCCCTCGCAGGGCGTGGCTAAGGGTCGAGGCGGATACCCCGCGCTCGGCGGCAGCCTTGCGAAAGCTGCGATGCCGCGCCACCGCAGCGAAGGCGTCCAGTTCGTGCAGATCGAAGGCCATATAGATGAATTCTGCTCAGTAGTTCATCAAGCATAACTCGGCTTATCAGCGACTGTCTGCGGCGAGACACTGGCGCTTTCTCACTGATCGAAAGGTTCGACCATGCAGCAACGACGACTCGGTAATGCTGACTTCACGATTTCGCCCATCGGCCTGGGTACCTGGGCCATCGCCGGGCCGGGGTGGGAATTCGGCTGGGGCGCGCAGGACGATAGCGATAGCCTGGCGGCGCTGGAATACGCAGTGGACCGAGGCGTGAACTGGATCGACACCGCCGCCGTCTACGGCCTGGGCCACGCCGAAGAACTCGTCGGCCAGTTGCTGCGCCGCGTGCCGGCTTCGCGCCGCCCCCTGGTATTCACCAAAGGCAGCCTGGTATGGGACCCTGCCACGCGGCAGATTTCGCACTCGCTAGCTACGGATTCGCTGGCCCGGGAGATCGAGGACAGCCTGCGCCGCCTGCAGGTTGAAACCATCGACCTGTACCAGCTTCACTGGCCGGCCTTTCCGCCGGGCGGCCCGGACACTGGTATCGAGGAGGCGCTGACGGTGCTGGCCAAGGCGCGCGAACAAGGGAAAATTCGCGCCATCGGCGTATCCAATTTCGATGTGCCCCAGCTCAAGCGCGCCCAGGCGATAACAGCGATCGCCGCGTTACAACCACCTTATTCGGCGTTGATGCGCGAGGTCGAGGCAGAAATCCTGCCATTCTGCGGGCAAGCGGGCATCGGCGTCATCGCCTATTCCACTTTGCAATCGGGCCTGCTGACCGGCGCGATGACCCGTGAACGCATCGCCCGCCTGGCGGATGACGACTGGCGCAAGACCCGCAGCCCAGACTTTCAGGAGCCGCGCCTGACCAGCAACCTTGCGCTGGTGGAAGGCTTGCGCCGCATCGGCGCACGCCACGGGCTGACGCCTGCGGCGGTGGCGATCGCCTGGGTGCTGCGGCAGCCAATGGTCACTGGTGCCATTGTCGGAGCGCGTCGGCCAGCGCAGGTCGACGGGCTGCTTGGCGCGGCGGACTTGCGGCTGAGCGCAGAAGAGTTGGCTGAGATCGCACCGCTGCTGCCCGAGGGCATGGGTACCAACGTGCCCGAGGCGGCTTCCTGAGCGACTATTGCCGGGGCCGTTTTGCTGAGGATGGCCCCGACACGTTGAAAAAGCCGAAAGCCCGCGATTATGCGGGCTTTCGGGTGTTTCCTGCCACTTGCTACCGGCTTATACCAGTCGCGGGATCACTCCCACTCGATGGTCGCTGGCGGCTTGCTCGACACGTCGTAGGTAACGCGCGAGATCCCTTCGATTTCGTTGATGATACGGCCGCTGACGGTTTCCAGCAGCTCGTATGGCAGGTGCGCCCAGCGCGCGGTCATGAAGTCCACGGTTTCGACGGCACGCAGGGCCACGACCCAGGCGTAGCGACGGCCATCGCCGACCACACCCACCGACTTGACCGGCTGGAACACCACGAAGGCCTGGCTGGTCTTGTGGTACCAGTCAGCCTTGCGCAGCTCTTCGATGAAGATGTGGTCAGCGCGACGCAGCAGGTCGGCGTATTCCTTCTTCACTTCACCGAGGATACGCACGCCCAGGCCCGGGCCCGGGAACGGGTGGCGGTAGACCATGTCGTACGGCAGGCCCAGCTCCAGGCCGATCTTGCGCACTTCGTCCTTAAACAGTTCACGCAGTGGCTCGACCAGCTTGAGGTTCATTTCCTCCGGCAGGCCACCCACGTTGTGGTGCGACTTGATCACGTGGGCCTTGCCGCTCTTGGCGCCAGCCGACTCGATCACGTCCGGGTAGATGGTGCCCTGGGCCAGGAACTGGATGTTTTCCAGCTTGCTGGCTTCGGCGTCGAACACGTCGATGAAGGTGCGGCCGATGATCTTGCGCTTCTTCTCCGGGTCGGCTTCGCCGGCCAGGTTGTCGAGGAACTGCTTTTCAGCGTCGGCGCGGATCACCTTGACGCCCATGTTCTCCTTGAACATGGCCATTACCTGGTCGCCTTCGTGCAGGCGCAGCAGGCCGTTGTCGACGAATACGCAGGTCAGCTGGTCGCCGATGGCACGGTGCAGCAGTGCGGCAACCACCGAGCTGTCGACACCGCCGGACAGGCCCAGCAGGACGTTGGCCGAACCGACTTGCTCACGTACCTGGGCAATGGCGTCTTCGACGATGTTGGAAGGCGTCCACAGGGCTTCGCAGCCGCAGATGTCCTGCACGAAACGGGACAGGATGCGACCGCCCTGCTTGGTGTGGGTCACTTCCGGGTGGAACTGCACGCCGTAGTAGCCACGCGCGTCGTCGAACATGCCGGCGATCGGGCAGCTCGGGGTGCTGGCCAGCACGTGGAAGTCGCTCGGCATCTGGGTGACCTTGTCGCCGTGGCTCATCCACACGTCCAGGCCCAGCAGGCCGTCGGCGTCGATGTGGTCTTCGATGCCATCGAGCAGGCGGCTCTTGCCGACCACATCCACGCGGGCATAACCGAATTCACGCAGGTCGGAACCTTCGACCTTGCCGCCCATCTGCTCGGCCATGGTCTGCATGCCGTAGCAGATGCCCAGCACCGGGACGTTGAGGTCGAACACGGCCTGCGGGGCACGTGGGCTGTTGGCTTCGTGGACCGACTCGGGGCCGCCGGCGAGGATGATGCCGCGCGGGTTGAATGCACGGATCGCTTCATCGTCCATGTCGAACGGGTGCAGTTCGCAGTACACGCCGATCTCGCGCACGCGGCGGGCGATCAGCTGGGTGTACTGGGAACCGAAATCGAGGATCAGGATGCGGTGAGCGTGAATGTCGAGGGCCATGACTCAATCTCGTCAGTGGAAATCGGAAACGACGCGGGGCTGTCGTGACAGCCCCGCTAACAGGTATTGCCGGAAGCCTCAGCCTACGCGGTAGTTAGGGGCTTCTTTGGTGATCTGCACGTCATGCACGTGGGACTCGGCCATGCCGGCACCGGTGATACGCACGAACTCCGGCTTGGTGCGCATCTCTTCGATGGTCGCGCTGCCGGTGTAGCCCATGGACGAACGCAGGCCGCCCATCAGCTGGTGGATGATCGCTGCCAGCGCGCCCTTGTAGGGAACGCGGCCTTCGATGCCTTCCGGTACCAGCTTCTCGGCACCGGCCGAGGAGTCCTGGAAGTAGCGGTCGGACGAGCCTTGCGCCTGTGCCATGGCACCCAGCGAGCCCATGCCGCGATAGGCCTTGTAGGAACGGCCCTGGAACAGTTCGACTTCACCCGGGGCCTCTTCGGTACCGGCGAACATCGAACCCATCATCACGCAGGAAGCACCGGCGACGATGGCCTTGGAGAGGTCACCGGAGAAACGGATGCCACCATCGGCGATCAGCGGCACGCCAGTGCCTTCCAGTGCTGCGGCAACGTTGGCGATGGCGCTGATTTGCGGCACGCCGACACCGGCAACGATACGGGTGGTGCAGATCGAGCCTGGGCCGATACCGACCTTGACGGCATCGGCGCCGGCTTCGGCCAGGGCCTTGGCCGCAGCGCCGGTGGCGATGTTGCCGCCGATCACCTGCACTTGCGGGTAGTTCTCCTTCACCCAGCGAACGCGGTCGATAACGCCTTTGGAGTGACCGTGGGCGGTGTCGACAACCACCACGTCAACGCCAGCGGCAACCAGGGCGGCAACGCGCTCGCCGGTGTCCTTGCCGGTACCGACGGCGGCGCCGACGCGCAGGCGACCCTGGTCGTCCTTGCTGGCCAGCGGGTAGGCCTTGGCCTTTTCGATGTCCTTGACGGTCATCATGCCCTTGAGGTTGAACTTGTCGTCGACGATCAGGACTTTTTCCAGGCGGTGCTTGTGCAGCAGCTCGCGGACTTCGTTCTTGTCGGCGCCTTCGCGGACAGTGACCAGACGCTCTTTCGGGGTCATCACGTCGCGCACCTTGGCGTCCAGGCGGCTTTCGAAGCGCACGTCACGGGAGGTGACGATACCGACCAGGTCGCCATTGGCCAGCACCGGAACACCAGAGATGTTGTTCAGGCGGGTGAGGTCGAACAGGTCGCGCACGGTGGCGTCGGCGTCGATGGTGATCGGGTCCTTGACCACGCCAGCCTCGAACTTCTTGACCTTGCGCACTTCGCTGGCCTGCTGTTCGATGGTCATGTTCTTGTGGATGATGCCGATACCGCCTTCCTGGGCCATGGCAATGGCCAGGCGCGCTTCGGTCACGGTATCCATGGCGGCGGAAACCAGCGGAATGTTCAGCTCGATGCCACGGGTCAAACGGGTCTTGAGACTGACTTCATTGGGCAGTACCTCGGAATAGCCAGGTACAAGGAGAATATCGTCGAAGGTCAGGGCTTCTTGGCTGATACGCAGCATCGCGGGGGCTCCCGGGCGGGAAAAATGGAAGCGCGCCATTATACTCATGCACGGCGCGCCGCTCAATGCAAAATAAGGGCCTTCGGTCAGCCTTGTGGCAGTTTTACCTGTACCACCGCCACCGGCTGGTCGAGCCAGTCGGCGAAGCTGTCGAGAAAGGCCGGGGTGAACCCGGCCTCGCCCCAGTTGTTGAAGATGAACCCCAGGTTGGAAAAGGCACATGGCTGCAAAAAAATGAAGCCGTTGATGTCGTCTTCGAAGCCGCACAGCGGGCAGGTGAAGTTGTCGCTCACCGCCGGCATCCATTCCTCCAGGCTTTCGAACAGCGGCTCACCCACCTCGCGGCGGCACTCCGGGCAACCGGCTTCTTCGAGGAAACCTTCGGTGGGCGTATAGATGCAGCGCTTGAGCATCACTTCCAGGCCGTTGACCGGCTCGCCGAAGGGCAGTCGCTCCGGGTGCAGGGCCACTTTGCGGGCACCTTCGGCCAAGGCATGGCCCATGCGGTTGCCGGTGCGACCACAGGTGGTCAGTTGCTCCTCGACGACCTTTTCGCGCACCAGCCAGCGCAGGATGGCGCGAGCCCGGGCTTCGTGCACCGGGACCGTGGACAACTTGGGAACGATGATGCTCTGGGTGTTCATGAACGGGGCAAGCCTGAAAACTGCGGTTGTGCTGCAATTCTACCGCCTGCTCAGGTACTCAGGTAGCGACCGATCAACGCCAGGCCGCTGGCCAGCACCAGCCAGGTGACCAGGCGCACGAAGGCTTCACGGGACAGGCGGTGGGTCAACCTGCGCCCGGCCCAGAGCCCGGCGCCCATCACCGGCAGCAGGCAGGCAGCAAGCAGCAACAGGCTCTGGTCGGCATACACGCCGGCGACCAGGAACAGCGTCAGGCGCACCACCGTACTACAGCTGATCAGCGCGCTCTGGGTGGCGCGGACCTGTTCCTTCGCTTCCAGCCGCGCACTCAGGTACAGCGCGTAAAGGAAGCCGCCGCTGCCGAACAAGGCGCCGAACATTCCGCCCGCCGTGCCCATCGGTGCCGCCCACAGGCCGGACAGGCTGGCCGGTCGCACCTTCACTGCCAGCCCGTACAGCGCGTAGGCGGTCACGAACAGCCCCATCAGCAGCAGTAGCAGGTCGGACTTCAACTGCAACAGGAACACCACGCCCAGCGTGCAACCGAGGGCCATGAACGGCAGCAACCGCAGCAGCTCGCCGCGCACCACGTCGCGGCGCGAGGGCAGCAGGTTGCCGAAGGCCGCGACGAAGTCGAGCAGCACCAGCAACGGGATGATCCGCGACAACGGCATGAAGTGAATGAGGATCGGCCCAGCCACCAGCGCGGTGCCGAACCCGGCAATGCCGAACACGATGTAGGCGGCGCCTACACCCAGCAGGATGGGTAGCCAGTCGAGGCCGGAAAACGACAGTTGCGCGAGCATGGCAGCGGTTCCAGAGAAGACAGGCAAAGATTAGTCAGCCAGGAGCCATGCCGACTAATATGCCTTTATCACCACAGCCATCTCGAAAAGGCATGACATGACGTCAATCCGCCAGTTGCGTTACTTCGTGGAAATCGCCGAATGCGGCAGCTTCAGCGCCGCGGCCGAGCGGCTGTACATCGCCCAGTCGGCACTGAGCCGGCAGATCAAGGAGCTGGAACAGCAACTGGGCACTCCGCTGTTCGAGCGCACGGCACGCCTGCCACGCCTGACATTGGCTGGCCAGGCGTTCCTGGAACGGGCGCGCCGGCTGCTGGCGGAACTGGCGCAGGCCGAACGGGTAACCCGCGACATTGGCGAAGGGCGGCAAGGCAGCCTGCGCCTGAATCACTCCAGTACCGTGCCGCTGAGCGGCCTGCTGCTGGCTCGCCTGGGCAGCTACCTGAGCGGCAACCCGGGCATTTCGCTGGAGATCGCCCAGCAATCGTCGGAGGCGCAGCTGGAGGATATCGCCGCGGGGCGGCTGGACGTTGGCCTGCTGCGCTTGCCAGTACTGCGCCAGCATGAAGGGGTAATGCTGCAGGAGCTGTTCAGTGAGCCGCTGCTGCTGGCGGTCGCTGCCGGGCATCCGCTGGCCGGCGCAGCACAGGTGCAGCTGGAGCAGTTGCGCGAGGAGCGCTTCATTTCCATCCCGCATCGGGACCGTGGCGGGCTGAGCTACCTGGCGGCCTCGTTGTGCATGGCGGCAGGTTTCTTTCCGCAGGCGGCGCAGGTGCTGTCGCGCAAGACCACGCAGTTGCAGCTGATACAGGCGGGTTTCGGCGTGGCGTTGTTGCCGGAATGCATGCGTGAGATTGCACCGGCTTCGGTCAGTTTCGTGGCCCTGGCGGGGGAATGTGAGAGTACCGTGGCGCTGGCCTGCCGGCGTGATGCAGGGCCGCTGGTGTGCCAGTTCGTGACGGCGATGCAAGCCTGAACGGCCCCATCGCCGGCAAGCCGGCCGCCACAGCGACAGCATGGCGCCCAAGCCAGCGCGATAGCGGTAGGAGCCGGCTTGCCGGCGATAGGGCCGGGACAGACAACCGGGGCCGATGTCCTTTATGATGCCCGGCATGATCAGAGACCCTTTCGAACGACTCGGTCTGGACCGCGAGGTCCTCACCGTCAGCCAACTCAACGGCCGCGCTCGCGTGCTGCTGGAAGACGTGTTCCGCAGCGTGTGGGTGGAAGGCGAGATTTCCAACCTCGCCCGCCCGGCGTCCGGCCACATGTACTTCACCCTCAAGGACAGCGGCGCGCAAGTGCGCTGCGCGCTGTTCCGGCAAAACGCCACGCGGGTGCGCCAGGCCCTGCGCGATGGGCTGGCGGTGCGGGTACGTGGCAAGGTGTCGTTGTTGGAGGGGCGTGGCGATTACCAACTGATCCTCGATACCGTCGAGCCGGCCGGTGACGGCGCCTTGCGCCTGGCCTTCGAGGCGCTGAAGGAAAAGCTCGGCGCCGAAGGGCTGTTCAGCGCCGAACGCAAGCGACCGCTGCCCGCCCACCCGCAGCGCATCGGCATCATCACCTCGCCCACCGGCGCAGTGATCCGCGACATCATCAGCGTGTTCGGCCGCCGCGCCCCGCAAGTGGAACTGAACCTGATCCCCACCGCCGTGCAGGGTCGCGAAGCGATTGTCCAGATCGTGCGCGCCATCCGCCTGGCCGACAGCCTCGGTTTCGATGCGCTGATCCTGGCCCGGGGTGGCGGCTCGCTGGAAGACTTGTGGTGCTTCAACGAAGAAGCCGTGGCGCGCGCCGTGGCGGCCTGCGTCACGCCGATCGTCAGCGCCGTGGGCCATGAAACCGATGTCTCGATCAGCGATTTCGTCGCCGACGTGCGCGCGCCCACGCCGTCGGCCGCCGCCGAGCTGCTGGCGCCCGACAGCAGCGGCCTGCAGCAACGCCTGGATGGCCTGCAACGGCGCCTGTTACTGCGCATGCAGAATCGCTTGAGCCACGACCGCCTGCGCCTCGAATCGCTGACCCGGCGCTTGCGTCACCCGGGCGAGCGCCTGCGCCAGCAGGCGCAGCGCCTGGATGACCTGGACATGCGTCTGCGCCGGGCATTCATGCTCAGCCTCAACAAGTGCCACGAACGCCTGGCACGGCTGGATACCCGCCTGGCTGCGCAGCACCCCGGGCGCACCCTGAAACTGCTGGGCCAGCGCCTGGACAGCCTGGCCGAACGCCTGCCACGGGCCATGCGCGAGGTGCTCAAGGATCGTCGTCAGCGCTTCCAGGCCCAACTGCAGACGCTGCAGGTGGTCAGCCCCTTGGCCACGCTTGCCCGCGGCTACAGCATTCTGCTGGACGAGCAGGGCCAGGCTATCCGCAGCGCCGCACAAACCCGCAATGGCCAGCGCCTGACCGCGCGCCTGAACGAAGGCGAGCTGTTGGTGCGGGTCGAAGACAACCACCTGACCCCGGTCACCCTCTCACTCCTGGACTGACACATGCCTCGCCTGCTCGCGCCCCTGCTTGCCCTTTCCCTCCTGCTGCTGGCCGGCGGCGCCCAGGCCAGCTATATCACCCGCACGCTGAACAAGCCGGTACCCGGCGGCGTTGCAGTGGTCGACCTCGGCCCCGCCGCCAGTGCGCCGAGCGCCCGCTTCGACGGCAAGCCGGTGCTGGTGGTGAAGGAGCAGGACAACTGGCTGGCCATCGTCGGTATCCCGCTGACCCAGAAGCCGGGTACTGCGCTGCTGAGCCAGGGCGACCGCACCCTGCCGTTCACCGTCGCCGCGAAGAAATACCCTGAACAGCGCATCACCTTGAAGAACACCCGCCAGGTCAACCCGAACCCGGCCGACCTCAAGCGCATCGACCGCGAACTGGCCGAGCAGATCGCGGCCTACCGCAGCTTCAGTCCAGCCCTGCCGAGCAACCTGATCCTCGACAAACCGGTCAATGGCCCACTGTCGAGCAAGTTCGGCGTGCGGCGCTTCTTCAATGGCGAAGAACGCAACCCGCATGCCGGGCTGGACTTCGCGGTGCCGGCCGGCACGCCGATCAAGACCCCGGCCAATGGCAAGGTGATCCTGGTGGGCGATTACTTCTTCAATGGCCGCACGGTGTTCGTCGACCACGGGCAGGGCTTCATCAGCATGTTCTGCCACATGTCCAAGATCGATGTGCAGGTGGGCCAGCAGCTGCGCCGGGGTGACGTGGTCGGCCGGGTGGGCTCGACCGGGCGGGCTACCGGGCCGCACATGCACTGGAATGTCAGCCTGAACGATGCGCGGGTGGATCCAGCCATTTTCATTGGCGCGTTCCAGCCCTGAGACCGCGGTGTCTGCTTCGCGGGCATGCCCGCTCCCACAGGTATTGCGCTGCATCTTGAGGCTGCATCGTACCTATGGGAGCGGGCGCGCCCGCGAAGAGGCCAACACAGTCGACATCAGTTCACCCGTGTTGCGCCATCGAAAAATACCACGCAAAGATAAATAAGCACTCAGCCAAATCACGCTATAAAATCTCGCCCAACAGCTTTTTTTAAGCATTCCTCTCAATTTTTGCTGAACGCTTGCCATCCCCCACCCCACTGGTTAGGGTTGAAGGCATGAAAACCTTCAGCACCCTCATCCTGCTCCGACAACATCGCAGCCTCTGCCTGGTCAGCGCCCGACTACCAGGCTGAATCGCGTCGCCTCGCCTATTCATCTCGTTATCGCTCGGCAGGCCCGATCTCGGCCGCACACAAAAGGATTGCTTCCATGACCATGCTCAAAGACCCTTCGAAGAAATACCGTGCTTTCCCGACCATCGACCTGCCTGACCGTACCTGGCCGTCGAAGACCATCACCGCCGCGCCGATCTGGTGCAGCTCCGACCTGCGTGATGGCAACCAGTCGCTGATCGAGCCGATGGATTCGGAGAAGAAACTGCGCTTCTGGAAGACCCTGGTGCAGGTAGGCGTGAAGGAAATCGAAGCCTCGTTCCCGTCTGCCTCGCAAACCGATTTCGACTTCGTACGCACGCTGATCGAAGACGGCCACATTCCGGACGACACCACCATCCAGGTGCTCACCCAGGCCCGTGAGGACCTGATCGCCCGCACCTTCGAGTCGCTGCGCGGCGCGAAGAAGGCCATCGTCCACCTGTACAACGCCACCAGCCCTTCGTTCCGCCGCATCGTCTTCAACCAGGACAAGCAAGGCGTCAAGGACATCGCGGTGAACGCGGCCAAGCTGTTCGTCAAATACGCCGCGCAGCAGCCAGAAACCCAGTGGACCTTCCAGTACTCGCCAGAAACCTTCAGCGCCACCGAAATGGAGTTCGCCAAGGAAGTCTGCGACGCGGTCATCGAGGTCTGGAACCCCACGCCTGAGCACAAGATCATCCTCAACCTGCCGGCCACCGTGGAAGTCTCCACACCGAACGTGTACGCCGACCAGATCGAGTGGTTCTGCCGCAACATCAACCGCCGCGACAGCGTGATCATCAGCCTGCACTGCCACAACGACCGTGGCACCGGCATCGCCGCCACCGAGCTGGGCCTGATGGCCGGCGCCGACCGCGCCGAAGGCTGCCTGTTCGGCAACGGCGAACGTACCGGCAACGTGGACCTGGTGACCCTGGCGTTGAACCTCTATACCCAGGGCATCGACCCGCTGCTGGACTTCTCCGACATCGATGGCGTGCGCAAGGTGGTCGAAGAGTGCAACCAGTTGCCGGTGCACCCGCGTCACCCGTACGTGGGCGACCTGGTTCACACCGCCTTCTCCGGCTCGCACCAGGATGCCATCCGCAAGGGCTTCGCCAAGCAACAGGAAGGCGCGCTGTGGGAAGTACCGTACCTGCCGATCGACCCGGCCGACATCGGCCGCAGCTATGAAGCGGTGATCCGCGTCAACAGCCAGTCGGGCAAAGGCGGCATCACCTACCTGCTCGAGCAGGAATACGGCATCAGCCTGCCGCGCCGCATGCAGATCGAGTTCAGCCAGGTGGTGCAGGGTGAAACCGACCGCCTGGGCCTGGAAATGACTGCCCAGCAGATCTACAACCTGCTGCACAAGGAATACCTCCAGGCCAACGCGCCGTACGCGCTGGTCAGCCACCGCCTGCAGGAAGAAAACGGCCACAGCGCCGTGGAAGTGGAAGTCGCCGGCGAAGGCGAGACCACCCTGCACTGGCGCGGCAAGGGTAACGGCGCGCTGGAAGCCCTGGTGGCCGGCCTGCCGATTGCCGTCGAGATCATGGACTACAACGAACACGCGATTGGCGCAGGCACCAATGCCAAGGCTGCCGCCTACATCGAGCTGCGCGTAGCCGGCGGTCGTCCGGTGCATGGCGTGGGTATCGATGAAAACATCACCACCGCCAGCTTCAAGGCGCTGTTCAGCGCACTGAACCGCTCGCTGAGCCAGCAGGAAGCCAAGGCCGCCTGAGGCTTGCCCTGATAGACAAGAAAGCCCGCATCCTTTGATGCGGGCTTTTTTTGTTGGCCTGTGCCGGCCCTTTCGCGGGCTCGCCCGCTCCCACAGGTACTGCACGGCACCTGAGAGCAGCGCGATACTTGTGGGAGCGGGCAAGCCCGCGAAAGAGCCGGTACAGACAGCAGAGGAATTCCAGGCAAAAAAAGGGGCGCTGACCAAGCGCCCCACAAGCCGTAAAGCACACAACAAATTCAGTTGGCGTCCAGCAGCGCAATCGCCTCCGCACTGCATGCCTCGATCCGCGCCCAATCGCCATTCTTGATCCAGCTGCTGTCGAGCATCCAGGTCCCGCCCACGCACATCACATTCGGCAGCGCCATGTAGTTGCGCACGTTAGCCGGGTTGACCCCGCCGGTCGGGCAGAAGCGAATGTCGCCGAACGGGCCGCCAAAGGCCTTGATCGCCGCCACGCCGCCGCAAATTTCCGCCGGAAACAGCTTGAAACGGCGATAACCCAGGGCATAGCCCATCATGATTTCGGAGGCCGTGCTGATACCCGGCAACAGCGGAATCTCGCTGTCTACACCCGCTTCGAGGATGTCCTGGGTAATGCCGGGGGTGACAACGAACTGCGCTCCGGCAGCTTCGACTGCCGCGAACATGCGGCGATCGAGCACGGTGCCGGCACCGACACAAAGCTCCGGGCGCTGCTCGCGCAGTACCTGGATGGCCTTCAGGCCATGCTGGGAGCGCAAGGTCACTTCCAGGGTACGGATACCGCCAGCGGCCAGGGCATCAGCCAAGGGCAGGATGTCGTCCTCGCGGGCGATGGTGATCACCGGCAGGATGCGCGCCTGTTCGCAAATGGCATCGATCCGTGCGGCTTTGTCGGCCATCGAGAGCTTGGGCTGTGGGCGTTCGAGGGTGGTCATGACTGTGGATCCTTGGCTCATGGGCACCAGTAGATGTCCAGGGGGGCGTGAAGAAAAGCGCGAATCGGCATTTCCGTAAGGTCGGTGCCAGCCAGCGCGGCGCGCAGGGTAGCGAGTTTGCCCTGCCCTTGCACGGACAGCGCGGTGAAAGCTGCACTGGCCAGCAGCGAGCGGGTCATCGACAGGCGCTGGCGCGGTACGCTCGGTGCCAGCAAGGGCAGGCAGCGGCGTGGGCTGGCCAGGTCGAGGGCGGCATTCAGGTTGGGGCTGGCGGGGAACAGCGAGGCGGTATGGCCATCGTCACCCATGCCCAGCACCAGCACATCGATTGGCGGCAGCTCGGCCAGCGCCTGGTCGGCCTTGACGGCAGCGGCGTCGAGGTTCTGCGCCTGCTGGTACAAGCCAACGAAACGCGCCTTGGCCGCGGCGCCCTTGAACAGGTGGCGAGCCAGCAGGCCAGCGTTGCTGTCGGCGTGCTCCACCGGCACCCAACGCTCATCGGCGAGGCTGACGGTGACCCTGGCCCAGTCGAGGTCTTCGCTGGCCAGCTGTTCGAGGAACGGCACCGGGCTGCGACCGCCAGACAGCACCAGGCAGGCCTGGCCCTTGCTGGCGATCGCCTCACGCAGGCGTACAGCCACGTCATGTGCCTGGCGCACGGCCAGGGCCTTGGCGTTGGCCAGCTCGTGCACGTTCACCGAGCCGGGCAGTTTCAGTTCAGATATCCCCATACCACGCCCTCCCGTCGCGTGTGATCAGAGCAATCGAGCTCATCGGCCCCCAGGAACCGGCCGCATAAGGTTTCGGTGCATCGCCCGCGTTACGCCAGCCGGCGATCAACTGGTCGCACCACTTCCAGGCATATTCGATTTCGTCCTTGCGCACGAACAGGTTCTGGTTGCCGCGCATCACCTCGAGCAACAGCCGCTCGTAGGCATCCGGAATCCTCGCGCTGCGCCAGGTGTCGGAAAAATTCAGCTGCAACGGGCCGCTGCGCAGTTGCATGCCCTTGTCCAGGCCCTGCTCCTTGGTCATCACCCGCAAGGAAATGCCTTCGTCCGGTTGCAGGCGAATGATCAGCTTGTTACCGATTTGCAAACGCTGTTCCGGGGCAAAGATGTAGTGCGGCGTTTCCTTGAAATGAATGACGATCTGCGACAGTTTCTGCGGCATGCGCTTGCCGGTACGCAGGTAGAACGGCACGCCCGACCAGCGCCAGTTGCGGATGTCGGCACGCAGGGCGACGAAGGTTTCGGTATCGCTCTGGGCGTTGGCGTTGTCTTCTTCGAGGTAGCCAGGCACCGGCTTGCCATCGCTGTAGCCGGCAATGTACTGGCCACGCACCACACGGGTGCTCAGGCCTTCGCCAGTGATCGGTGCCAGGGCCTTGAGCACCTTGACCTTCTCGTCACGGATGGCATCGGCGGACAGTTCGCTGGGCGGGTCCATGGCGATCAGGCACAACAGCTGCAACAGGTGGTTCTGGATCATGTCGCGCAGCTGGCCGGCCTTGTCGAAATAGCCCCAGCGGCCTTCGATACCGACCTTCTCGGCAACGGTAATCTCCACGTGGGAGATGGAATTCTGGTTCCACTGGGTTTCGAACAGGCTGTTGGCAAAGCGCAGGGCAATCAGGTTCTGCACCGTCTCCTTGCCCAGATAATGGTCGATGCGGTAGACCCGGTTCTCGGGGAAGAACCGTGCCACGGCGTCGTTGACCCGGCGCGACGACTCCAGGTCATGGCCGATGGGCTTCTCCAGCACCACCCGGGTGTGCGCAGCCAAGCCGGCCTTGTCGAGGTTTTCGCAGATGGCGCCGTACACCGCCGCCGCCGTGGCGAAATAGGCAATCAGCGGCTGCTCGCCTTGCATCTGTTCGGCCAGGGCCTGATAGCCCTCGGGCTGGAGGAAGTCGAGGTGCTGGTAGCTCAGCCGGGCAAGGAAGCGGCCCAGCGCTGCAGGCTCTATGTCAGCCTCGGGCACATGCCGGCGCAGGTGCGCTTCGATACTGTTCAGGTGTTGCTGTGCAGTACCGGCCTCGCGGGCCAGGGCCAGCAGGCGGGTATCCGGGTGCAACAGGTTGGCCCGGTCGAGCTGATAAAGCGCAGGAAACAGCTTGCGCAATGCCAGGTCGCCGAGGGCGCCAAATAGGGCAAAGGTGCAAGGTTCGACACTGATCGCAGCCATGATGTTGGTTCTTTCCTAAAGTTGGTCTAGGAATACCGCTTTCACATACGGTTTTCAAGGGATAATGTAGTAAAAACCACAACATTCGACACAAGTGTTACAGACAAGTGGTACGCCAACCGCGCCGACAGTACGATAGACGACCGTGCAAAAAGCCTGCTGCTCCCACAGCCGGCTGTCTTCCCGACCCAAGGACACACCCATGGACCGCGTGCGAAACCTCCTGGAACAGATCCAGGGACGCCTCGACGAGCTGAACAAGGCCGAACGCAAAGTCGCCGAAGTCATCCTGCTCAACCCGCAACAAGCCACCCGTTTCAGCATCGCTGCGCTGGCCCAGGCGGCCAAGGTCAGCGAGCCGACCGTCAACCGCTTCTGCCGCTCGTTCGGCGTCAGCGGCTACCCCGAACTCAAGCTGCAGCTGGCGCAGAGCCTGGCCAGCGGCGCCGCCTATGTCAGCCGCGCGGTAGAGGCAGACGATGATCCGGCCGCCTATACCCAGAAGATCTTCGCCAGCGCCATCGCCTCGCTCGACAGCGCCTGCCAGCAACTCGACCCGCAGCAGGTCAGCCGTGCCGTGGACATGATGATCCAGGCGCGGCAGATCCACTTCTTCGGCCTGGGCGCCTCTGCCCCGGTGGCGCTGGATGCCCAGCACAAGTTCTTCCGCTTCAACCTGGCGGTGTCGGCCCACGCCGACGTACTGATGCAACGCATGCTGGCCTCGGTCGCCCACACCGGCGACCTGTTCGTGATCATTTCCTACACCGGACGCACCCGAGAACTGGTCGAAGTGGCGCGCCTTGCCCGGGAAAATGGCGCCTCGGTGCTGGGCCTGACGGCCGCCGGTTCGCCATTGGCCAATGCCTGCAGCCTGAGCCTGCATATTCCGTTGCCGGAAGACACCGACATCTACATGCCAATGACCTCGCGGATCATCCAGCTGACCGTGCTCGATGTGCTGGCCACCGGCATGACCCTGCGCCGTGGCGTGGACTTCCAGCCGCACCTGCGCAAGATCAAGGAAAGCCTCAACGCCAGCCGCTACCCGATCGAGGACGACGAACTCAACTGAGCCGGTGCGCCTGCAAACGCAGGTGCGCCCGCTGCCCCGGCGCCAGGCTCAGGCCTTCGCCACTGCCGCTGGCGGCCTCGACGCAGACGAAGCGCTGGCATTCGCGGCCAGTCACCCCCATCAGCGGGCGATTGCCCGGGTGCCAGACCACGGTGTCGTCACTGTCGCCGGTATCGATGCACAGCTCACGCTGCCAGGCCGGGTCCTGCAGCTGCACCCGTGGCGTACCGGGGTAGACCTTCTGGCAGCCGCCCTTGAGCTTCAGCGCGCCATCCTCACGGCAGGCCTGGCGGTTGAGGCGGTCATAGCCTTCGATGTCCTCGAGCCCGGACAGCGCTATCTCGGACACGTCACTGATACACCAGTAGGCCAGCAGGGCATGGCTCAGCTGGCAGGGTTCGCTGTCCTGGTGCTCGGTGCTCAGGCTCAGCTCCATGCGGCTGCCCAGCCGCGCATGCAGGTCGACCTGCCAGTCGCACAGGTCCAGCCGCCACTTCAGGGTAACGCCCTCCTCGTCCTCGCGGCTGTCGACCAGCTTCCAGTCCAGCAGGCGCGCCCAGCCATGGGCTGGCCACAGGTCTTCGCTGGGGTGACGGCCATACCAGGGCCAGCACACCGGCACGCCACCGCGGATCGCCCCAACCTGCGGCCACTGCTCGGCACACCACAGCCAGGGCCGTTCGCCGGCCGGCTGGAAATGCAGCAGTTGCGCGCCCTGGCGGCTGAACACCGCCTGGCAGCATGGGTGGTCGATGATCAGCACATCGCGCTGCTGGTAACGCTCCCACTCGAATGTCGGCCGGGGCCGCTGCGAGGTAAAGAAGCGATGAAGCGGATGTTCGGGCATGTTCAGGGCTCTTGTTGTTTGAGATAGCGCTGTCTCGGCCTATCCCTGGCACCCACTGCAGACCAGTGGGTGCCGGGAGCCGAAATTGGATTGGCGTAAATTTACAACAATTGCCCTTAGAATGACGACTGAATCTTCAAGCCTGCGACCAGCGCATTGTCCACCTCATCGACCCCGCCGGGGCTCTTGATGTACTGCAGGTTGGGCCGCACGGTCAGCCAGTTGGTGACGTGGAAGCCGTAATAGAGCTCGGCATTGTATTCGGTGCGTTGCAGCGGCACGAAGCCGGGATTGTCGTAATCGTCGATACCGCTCTGGGCATTGAGCAGCTCGGCGCGTTTCTTGACGTCGTCATTCACATGAATGCGTGCCACACCGAAGCCGATATCGTCCTTGGGCCGGGCGTCGAAGGCACCCTTGTAGACCAGGCCGACCTGCTGGTAGTTGTCGACCACGTTGGTGGCCTTGTCGTGCACGGTGAAGTTGGCGAACAGGCTCAGGCCACGGTTGACATCGCCAGCATGCGCGGTGACTTGCTGTTGCGCCACGACCCACCAGCCGTGCTTGCTGGAGTGCGACTTGAAGGCTTCGCCTGTCAGCGCCTGCGGGTTGCCGTTGACATCGTCGAATACATCATCGGCCTTGGCCGTGCTGTAGTAGTAACCCAGGCGGTACTCGCCCGGCAGGCCATTGACCTTGGGTGACCACACCGCTTCCACCGGCAGTATCGCGCCCTTGGTGCCACTGCCGCTGAGCTTGAAGCCGTTGCCGGTTTCCAGGTTGGAAGGGTTCTGCTCGAAGGCACCGACCTGGACGAAGAATTCCGGGGTGATGTTGTACTTGACCCGCAGTGCCCACTGGCTCACCGGCCAGTTGTACCAGATGCCACCGACCCAGTTGCCCACTTGCGAGCCGCAGAAGGCCAGGTTCTGGAAGTCGCAAGGGAAGCTGTTGAAGTCCTCGCCTTCGCCGAAGCGGCCGAATTTCACGTCCAGCGCACCGTCGAAGTACTTCTGCTTGACCCACATCTGGGTCAGGCGCCAGGTCTGGCCACGGCCCCACACTTCCTGCACCGAGCTGAACTGCCCGGCGCGCGGGTCGCTGATGCGGTCGTTGGACAGGTTGCGGCCACTGCGCTCGGTGATCGCCAGCTTGAACTCGGCATCGTGCCAGCCGAGGATTTTCTGCAGGTCCAGGTGTGCGCCCAGGGCGAACTGGTCGCTGTAGCGCGCGGTCTTGTCGTCGTTGTAGCCGCCGTGCAGGTTGCCGGCTACCTCACCGACATAATCCAGGGTGAAGTCGTAACCTTTTTCCAGCAGTTCGGTGCGGGTGCCGCCCCAGTCGCCGGTCATCCACTTCGATTCGCTGGAAAAGGCCTCGGCAGCCTGCGCGCCGCTGCTGCCAACGATGGCAAGCAAGGCCAGCGAGCCCAATGTCCTGATGCGTTTGCGCTGTTCCATCCCTTTGCGTCCTCTTTTTTCTTATTGATGGTGTAGACGAATCAACGGCCCTTGAAGTGAGCCACGTTGTCCTTTACTGCGGCGGCGGAGCTGGCCAGGTGCAGGCGCTCGCCGCTTTCGGCGTCGAACAGCAGCACCCGGGCCGGGTCGAACTGCAGGTTCAGGTTGTCACCTACCTGGCACGCCACATCCGGCGCCAGGCGGCAGCAGACCTTGGTCTGGTTGAGGGTGACGAACACCAGCAGGTCCGGCCCGGTAGGCTCGGTCACCTGCACCTCGGCGCGGATGCCCGGCAAGCCGTTGCCCTCCCCGGTGCCCAGCGCGATCTGCTCGGGGCGGATGCCCAGAATCACCTCGCGCCCCTCGAGTTCGTCGGTAGCCAAGCCCAAAGGCAGTTCGCAACGCGCCTGGCCGCTGTCGAGCAGCGCCAGCAGGCGGCCATCCTGTTTGGTCAGGCGTACCGGGATGAAGTTCATCGGCGGCGAACCGATGAAGCTGGCGACAAACTGGTTGGCCGGGTCGTTGTAGATCTGTTGCGGGGTGCCGAACTGCTGGATGATGCCGTCCTTCATCACCGCCACCTTGTCGCCCAGGGTCATGGCCTCGATCTGGTCATGGGTGACGTACACGGTGGTGGTCTTCAGGCGCTGGTGCATCAGCTTCATTTCGGTGCGCATCTCGACGCGCAGCTTGGCATCGAGGTTGGACAGCGGTTCATCGAACAGGTAGATCTTCGGCCGCCGCGCCAGCGCCCGGCCCATGGCCACGCGCTGTTGCTGGCCGCCGGACAGCTGCGCCGGCTTGCGCGCCAGCAGGTGCTCGATCTGCAGCAGCTTGGCCACCCGCGCCACCTCCTCGTCGATGGCAGCCTGGGGCAGCTTGCGGATCTTCAGGCCGAACTCGATGTTCTCGCGCACGCTCATGGTCGGGTACAGCGCGTAGGACTGGAACACCATGGCGATGTCACGATCCTTGGGGCTCATGCCACTGACATCCTGCTGGTCGATGAGGATCGCCCCGCCGGTGATCTGCTCCAGGCCGGCAATGCAGTTCATCAAGGTCGACTTGCCGCAGCCCGACGGGCCGACCAGGATCAGGAACTCGCCATCCTTGATCGACAGCTGGATGTCCTTGAGGGTGTCCGGCAAGCCGCTGCCGTAGGTCTTGTTCACATTGCGAAGTTCGAGCGTTGCCATGACTTACCCCTTTACCGCGCCAGCCGTCAGGCCGCGGACGAAATATTTGCCTGCCACCACGTAGACCAGCAGGGTTGGCAGGCCGGCAATCATCGCCGCTGCCATGTCGACGTTGTATTCCTTGGCCCCGGTACTGGTGTTGACCAGGTTGTTCAAGGCCACGGTGATCGGTTGCGAGTCGCCGCTCGAGAACACCACGCCAAACAGGAAGTCGTTCCAGATCTGGGTGAACTGCCAGATCAGGCAGACCATGATGATCGGCGTGGACATCGGCAGGATGATGCGGCGGAAGATGGTGAAGAACCCGGCGCCATCCAGCCGCGCAGCCTTGACCAGCGCATCGGGGACGCTCACGTAGAAGTTGCGGAAGAACAGCGTGGTAAAGGCCAGGCCATAGACCACGTGCACCAGCACCAGGCCGCTGGTGGTACTGGCCAGGCCGAGCTTGCCGAGGGTGAACGAGGCCGGCAGCAGCACGGTCTGGAACGGCAGGAAGCAGCCGAACAGCAGCAGGCCGAAGAACAGCTGCGAACCACAGAAGCGCCACATCGACAGCACGTAGCCGTTCAGCGCGCCGATGGCAGTGGAGATCAGTACCGCCGGCACGGTGATCATGATCGAGTTCCAGAAGTACCCGCTGACCGTGGCCCAGGCCTTGACCCAACCAATACCGCTGAACACCGCCGGCCAGCTCAGCAGGTTGCCGGTGCTGATATCGTCCGGGGTCTTGAAGCTGGTCAGCAGCATCACCACCAGCGGCACCAGGTACAGCAACACGGCCAGCAACAGCACCGCGTGGATGGCGATGCGGCTGAGGCTCAGCAGCGGTTTGTCGACAGGGCTATGCATGGCGTTTGCTCCGCAGCTCCGAATACAGGTAAGGCACGAGGATCGCCAGGATCGCCCCGAGCATGAGGATGGCGCTGGCCGAGCCCATGCCCATCTGCCCGCGGCTGAAGGTGAACGAATACATGAACATCGCTGGCAGGTCGGATGAATAGCCCGGGCCGCCGGCGGTCATCGCCGCCACCAGGTCGAAGCTCTTGATGGCAATGTGCGCGAGAATCATCAGCGAGCTGAAGAACACCGGGCGCAGGCTGGGCAGCACCACACGCCAGTAGATGCGCGGCAGGCTGGCGCCGTCGATCTGCGCGGCGCGGATGATCGACGGGTCGACACCGCGCAGGCCGGCGAGGAACATCGCCATGATGAAACCCGATGCCTGCCAGACCGCGGCAATCACCAGGCAATACACCACCCGGTCCGGGTCGATCAGCCAGTCCAGGCGGAAACCTTCCCAGCCCCAGTCACGCAGCAGCTTGTCCAGGCCCATGCCGGGGTTGAGCAGCCACTTCCAGGCAGTGCCGGTGACGATCATCGACAGCGCCATGGGGTACAGGTAGATGGTGCGGATGAAGCCTTCGCGGCGGATACGCTGGTCCAGCAGGACCGCCAGCAGCACACCGATGACCAGGCTGATGGCAATGAACAGGCCGCCGAACAGCAGCAGGTTCTTGCTCGCCACCCACCAGCGGTCGTTGTCGAACAGCCGGGCGTACTGGGCCAGGCCGGCCCACTTGTAGGTCGGCAGGAAGGTCGACGTGGTGAAGGACAGGACAAAGGTCCAGAGGATGTAGCCGTAGAAGCCCACCAGGACGATGAACATGCTCGGCGCCAGTACCAGCTTGGGCAGCCAGCGCTGAAGCGCGTCCAGGGGTGAGGCCCGCAGTTGGGCGGTTGTTGTGGTCATGTCGTGGATCTCGAGGTAAAGGCGATGCTTTGCACCGCTTCGCGGGCACGCCCGCTCCCACAGGGGGCCTGCTCACCACAGGTCCTTGGCAGGACGCCGAACCTGTGGGAGCGGGCTTGCCCGCGAATGGCTTTACTGGGCAGCCTTGATCGCCGCCGCCAGCTTCTTCGCCGCATCGGCCGGGTCGGCCTTCGGGTCGTTGATGTAGTTGGTCACCACATCGAAGAACGCGCCCTGCACGGCCAGCGTGGTGGCCATGTTGTGCGCCATGCTCGGCTGCAGGCCGCCGCTCTTGGCATCGGCGAGGAAGTCCTTGGCGGAGGTTTGCGCGCAGGCATCGAAGCCGTACTTGCCCATGTCGGCGAGCATGTCGTTGCGTACCGGGATGGAGCCCTTGTTGATGCTGAACACCTTCTGGAAGTCCTGGCCCAGCACCTTGCGCGCGATGTCCTGCTGGCCGGCGGCGGTGCCTTCGTCGTTCTGCTTGAACACTACCAGCGAATCGATGTTGTAGAGGAACGCCTTGTCCGTGCCAGGGAATGGCACGCACTGGTAGTCCTTGCCGGCGGTTTTCTTCGCCAGGGTCCATTCGCTCTTGGCCCAGTCGCCCATGATCTGCATGCCGGCCTTGCCGTTGATGACCTTGGCCGCTTCGAGGTTCCAGTCCTGGCCCTTGCCATCCGGGTCCATGTAGGTGGCGACCTTCTTCAGCTCGGTCAGCGCCTTGACCATCTGCGGGCCGGTCAGCGCCTGGCTGTCGAGGTCGACCAGGGCCTTCTTGTAGCCATTTACACCCATCACGGCCAGCACCACGCTTTCGAATACGGTGCTGTCCTGCCACGGCTGGCCGCCATGGGCGAGCGGGATGAAGCCGGCGGCCTTGAGCTTGTCGGCGGCGGCGTAGAATTCGTCGAGGGTGGTCGGCGCCTTGTCGATGCCGGCCTTCTTGAACACTTCGGGATTGATCCACAGCCAGTTGATGCGGTGGATGTTCACCGGTACGGCGACGTAGTCACCGTCATACTTCACGGTATCGGCGACCTTCTTGTCGAGCAGCGTGTCCCACTTCTCTTCCTTGGCCACATCCTTGAGCACATCGGCGTCGAGCAGGCCGGTGGCTGCCCAGTCCTGGATGTCCGGGCCCTTGATCTGTGCGACACCCGGCGGGTTGCCCGCCACGGCGCGGCTCTTGAGCACGGTCATGGCCGTGGCCCCACCGCCGCCAGCGACTGCGCCGTCCTTCCAGGTGAAGCCATCTTTCTCGACCTGGGCCTTGAGCACATCGACTGCCGCTTTTTCACCACCGGATGTCCACCAGTGCACCACCTCGATACTGCCTTTGGAATCGGCAGCCAGGGCAGTGAGCGGGAACAGGGAGGCCCCTAGCGAGGCAATGGAGATTGCGGCAGCGAGACGAAGCGTAGAGTTCATCGAAGCACCTTTCTTGTTGTTATGCCGTGCAAGTCGGTCGCTTGCGTTGCATTGAGTCTAAACAGCGTGCGCGCTTCGGCAGGTAACGAAGCGACGCGTGAATGTCATCATCTGGTTACATTGGCGGCCAGGCTGCTGGCCAGGCTCGGCGCCAGCGGCAAGCCCGGCAGCAGCAATGCCTGGTAGGCGTGGTAGAGGTCGGGCTTGCCCGGCCACAGCGTCCCGGCTGGCTGGTTATGCGCATCGAGCTCGTGGTGCCAGCTGCCCGCAACCAGGTCGATGAAATGCCTGGCAATGAAGTCCCAGCAGCGCTGGTACCACTGCTCGTAGCGTGCCTCGCCAGTACGCTGCAACAGCGCTGCTGCAGCGGCGCAGGCCTCGGCGTGCACCCAATGCAGGCGCGCGTGCACCATCGGCCGATTGGCCCAGTCCAGGGTATAGACAAAGCCCGGCGCGCCATCGACGTGCCATGCGTGCAGGCAGGCCGCGTCGAACAACGCGCGCGCGTCATCCCCCAGCCAGCCCGGCGCAGGCAGGCCGGCCCGTTCGAGGCTGGCCTCCAGGTGCAACAGCAACCGCGCCCACTCCAGCGCATGCCCGGGGGTGGTGCCATACGGCCGGAAAGGATCAGCCGGACGCTCCAGGTTGTAATGCGGCAGTGGCTGCCACAAGGCATCGAAGTGCTCGATGACGCGATGGCCGTTGGCGGCGGCATGCTCATGAATGACGCGTTCGGCGATGCGCAGGGCGCGTTGCAGCCACAGGTGCTGGCCCGTGACGTCGGCCAGGGCCAGGAAGGCTTCGACCGCGTGCATGTTGCTGTTGGCGCCACGGTACGGCTCGGGCAGCTGCCAGGCACGGGAGAAGGATTCCCTGAGGGCACCCTCCTCTTCGCTCCAGAAATGCGCGTCGAGCATCTGCACCGCGTCTTCCAGCAGGCCGGGGGCGTCGACAGCGCCGGCCAGCACCGCCGAGCTGGCGGCCAGGGCGACGAAGGCATGCAGGTAGGCGGCCTTGCCGCTGTCGGTAGCGCCATCGGGGTGGGCGAACCAGCCGCCATGGGTGGCGTCCTGCATGGCGCCGCGCAGGGCGGCCACGCCGTGTTCGACATCGGCCAGGTATCCGGGCAAGCCCTGCAGGTGGGCCAGGGCGAAGCAGTGGGTCATGCGGGCGGTGTTCAGGGTATCGGCACGGGCACCGGGGGCAAGCTGCCCCTTGGCATCCAGGCTGCCGAAGCCATCGGGCAGTTTCGCAGCCTTGGCGAACGCCAGCAGGCGCTGTGCTTCGGCCAGGCGCCAGGCGGTGTGGGCCGGGCTGTCGAGCCAGCGGGTGGCAGGCAGGTTATGCGTATTCATGGGCCAGCTTGATCCTTGCCAGTCGTGGGCGAATTCTAGTCAGCGCGATCGGGCGGGATGTCACGAAGGGCCGGGGGTTTGTCACCATACGGTTACATTTCGCTTGCCGGCGCCCGGCTCTCAGTCCATGCCCCGCGGCAGGTACAAGGTCACCCGCAACCCGCCCTCGCGCAGGTTGAGCAGACTCACCTCGCCGCCATGGCTATGGGCGATGTTGCGCGCGATGCCCAACCCCAGCCCATAACCCTGCTGCTGCCCCGCCAGGCGGAAGTGCGGCTCGAACACCTGCTCCAGCTGCTGCTCAGGCACCCCCGGCCCCTGGTCATCGACCTGCAGCACGAAGCCCTCGGCACTGTCGATGATACGTAACCGTGCGCGCTCGCCGTACTTGATGGCATTGTCGATCAGGTTGCCGATGCACCGTCGCAACGCCAGCGGCTTGCCCGGATACGGCGCCAGCGCCCGGCCTTCGAGGGTGATGCGGCCATCGCCCAGGTAGGGCTCGGCGAGGATTTCCAGCACCTGGTTGAGGTCGACTGGCTCGATGTTTTCATGAATGTCGGTGTCCTTCACGCACTGCAGGGCCCCTTTGACCAGCAACTCCAGCTCATCCAGGTCCTGGCTGAACTTGGCCTGCAGGCGTTCGTCCTCCAGCAGCTCGACCCGTAGCCGCAGGCGGGTGATCGGTGTGCGCAGGTCGTGCGAGATAGCGCTGAACAGCTGGCTACGTTCGGTCAGGTAGCGGCTGATACGTTCGCGCATGCTGTTGAACGCCCGCCCCACTTCCACCACCTCACTGCCACCACCTTCGGCCACCGGCGGCACATCGGCCCCCAGCGACATTTCGCGCGCCGCCCGTGCCAGGCGCTTGAGCGGCCAGCTCTGCCAGTGCACCAGCAGGCCGATGAACAGCAGCAGCAACACGGTGGTCAGCACGATGAAGCCGATCTGCTGGCGTGGCAGGCGTTCGGCTTCCAGGCTGGTATAGGGCTCGGGCAGCAGCGAGGCGATGTACAACCACTCGCCCTCGCCCAGGCGAATTTGCGTCACCAGCACCGGCGGGTTGAGCGGTTCCAGGGTCAACGAGTAGTGCGCCCACGAGCGCGGCAGCTCGTCGAGCTTGAGGCCGCTGTTGAAGATGCGCAGGTCGTCGGGGCTGACGAACGCCACGGAAATTTCCATCTGCGAACCCAGGCGCTCATGCAGCACTTGCTGGAACACGTCGATCACCACCTGCTTGCGCGGGGTGACCGGCAGTACCGGCATGTCCAGTGGCTTGGCGTTGAGCGACACGAAGAAGCGCGTGCCGCCCATGCTGCGCAACTGGTCGAGCACCATGGGCCGATAGCCCATCGGCAACGAACGAAAGTAGCTGACGCTGGCGCTCATCGAGTGGGCCAGGCTGCTGGCGCTGGCACGCAGGCCCTGCAGTTGGCTGGCGCGCAACTGGGCAACCCAGATGATGCTGGACAAGCCCTGGGCCAGCAGCACCACCAGCAGGGTCAGCAGCAGCATGCGCCCCAGCAACGAGCGCGGCAGCAACCGCCAGCGCCGCTCAGGAGCCACTGCAGACATGGGCAGCCAGCAGGTAGCCACTGCCGCGCACGGTGCGGATCAGCCGGGGCGGTTTGTCGGTATCGCGCAGGCGCTGGCGCAGGCGGCTCACCGCCATGTCGACGATGCGGTCCAGCGGCATCGGCTCGCGGCCGCGGGTGGCGTTGCCGATGGTGTCGCGGTCGAGGATCTGCTGGGGGTGGTCGAGAAACAGCTTGAGCAGGGCAAAGTCGGCGCCGGAGAGCATCACCTCCTCGCCGTCGCGATGAAACAGGCGATGGCTGACAGTGTCCAGGCGCCAGTCGTCGAAGGCCAGCACGGCACTGCCCGGCGCCGCCTGGCCGAACTCGGCACGGCGCAGCAGGGCCTTGATCCGTGCTTGCAATTCGCGCGGGCTGAACGGTTTGCCCAGGTAGTCGTCGGCGCCCAGTTCCAGGCCGATGACCCGGTCGGCTTCGTCCGAGCTGGCGGTGAGCATGATGATCGGTACCCGTGCCTGGCGCGGGTGCTGGCGTACCCAACGGCACAGGCTGAAGCCGTCTTCGTCGGGCAACATGACGTCGAGGATGACCAGATCGCAAGGGGTGGTTTCCAGGGCGCGGCGAAAGCCCTTGCCGTCGGCTTCGGCCTGCACCTGGAAGCCGGAACGGCTCAGGTAGGTTTGCAGCAGTTCGCGGATTTCCTGGTCGTCGTCGACCATCAGGATCGATTTACCGGCAGTGCTCAAGGTGGTCTTCCTTTTGTCTGGTTACAGGTCTTCGTTGCCTGCTATCGGGCCCGCTGCGCAGCCCACCGCGGCCCAAGGCCGCTCCTGCAGCGACCGCGCCGGGCCGGAAATCCCAGGCCCCGGTGCAGCAGCGGCGTTGGGTCGCGATGGCCGCGCAGCGGCCCTCAATCACCTAGCCGTGATCCAGCGCCTGTTGCAAGGCCACTCCAGCCCCCAGCAACCCGGAAAACTCCGCCGTCACCAGCCATACCGGCACCCCGGCGAAATAACCGCTCATGCAGCCCTTGTCGGCAAAGCTGGTGGCGAACCCGCTGCGCAGGAACAGCTCGGCAAACCGTGGGATCACACCGCCGACAATATAGACCCCACCGCGCGCGCCCAGCGTCAGCACATTGTTACCCGCCACCCGGCCGAGGAACCGGCAGAACTGCTCGATCACCGCCAGCGCCCGTGGTTCGCCGCCCAGCGCAGCATCGGTGATCTGCGCCGGGGTGTTGTGTCGGGGTGTGTCGCCGTCCAGTGCACAGATGGCCTGGTACAGGCGCAGCAGGCCACCGCCACTGAGCACGGTTTCGGCGCTGACATGGCCGATCTGGGCGTGAATCTGTTGGTGGATTGCCGCTTCGCGGGCATTGCCCACCGGCAGGTCGACGTGCCCGCCCTCACCCGGCAAGGCGCACCAACGCTCACCCACTCGCAACAGGGAGCCGACACCCAGACCGGTACCCGGGCCGATGACCAACGCCGGGCGCGAAAGGTCGGCCTGGCCCGGGCACACCTCGCGGAACTCGCCATCGCGCAGGCGGGTCATGCCCAGCGCCATGGCGGTGAAGTCATTGATCAGCAGCAACTGCTCGATCTGCAGCCGCTGGCAGAACGCCTGACGGCTCAGGCGCCAATGGTTGTTGGTGAAGCGGAACTCGTCGCCATTGACCGGCCCGGCCACCGCCAGGCAGGCAGCAGTCACGCCGCCGCGAGCGATGCCAAGGCCTTCCAGGTAAGCCTCGATGGCCTGTTCCGGGCTGGTGTAGTCCTCGGTGGCGAAGACCTTCACCGCCTGTAGCTGGTTGTCACGCCACAACGCGAAACGGGCATTGGTGCCGCCGATGTCGCCAACCAGCAGGTCTTTCATTTGAGGTTCTCCAGGGCCGCGGTGAAGGCGCTGGCGCCCTGCTCTGCCGGGCTGAACGCCATGCGCATGAAGCCGAACAGCTCGCGCCCGCAGCCCAGGTCGTTGCCCTGGGGGGCGGGCGGCAGGTCGCGGCTGGCCAGTTCTTCGGCCGACACCATTACCCGCAGCGTGCCCTCGACACCATCGACGCGCACGATATCACCGTCGCGCACCCGCGCCAGCGGGCCACCGTCATACGCCTCCGGGCAGACGTGGATAGCCGCCGGGATCTTGCCGGAGGCACCGGACATGCGCCCGTCGGTGACCAGCGCCACCTTGTAGCCGCGATCCTGCAGCACACCGAGGAACGGCGTGAGCTTGTGCAGCTCCGGCATACCGTTGCAGCGCGGGCCCTGGAAGCGCACCACGGCAACGAAATCACGCTCCAGCTCGCCGGCCTTGAAGGCATCGGCCAGCGACTGCTGGTCGTGGAACACCCGTGCCGGGGCTTCGACCACCTGGTGCTCCGGGGCGACCGCCGACACCTTCATCACGCCGCGGCCAAGGTTGCCTTCCATCACCCGCAGGCCGCCTTCGGCCGAGAACGGTCGGGCTACCGGGCGCAGGATGCTTTCGTCCAGGCTGTGCTGCGGCCCTTCGCGCCACACCAGCTTGCCGTCGTCGAGGAACGGTTCCTGGGTGTAGCGACGCAGGCCATGGCCGGCCACGGTGTTGACGTCCTCGTGCAGCAACCCGGCATCGAGCAGCTCGCGGATCAGGAAGGCCATGCCGCCAGCGGCCTGGAAGTGGTTGATGTCGGCCTTGCCGTTGGGGTAGACGTGGGACAGGGTCGGCACCACTTCGGACAGGTCGGCCATGTCCTGCCAAGTCAGCTGGATCCCCGCCGCCTGGGCAATTGCCGGGATATGCAAGGTGTGGTTGGTGGAACCGCCAGTGGCATGCAGGGCAACGATGGAGTTGACCAGCGCCTTCTCATCGACAATTTCGCCCAGCGGCATGAAGTTGCCGCTGGCCTTGGTCATGCGCGTGACCTGTTGCGCGGCCTCGGCAGTGAGCGCGTCGCGCAGCGACGTGTACGGGTTGACGAAGGAGGCGCCGGGCAGGTGCAGGCCCATCACTTCCATCACCAGCTGGTTGGTGTTGGCCGTGCCGTAGAAGGTGCAAGTACCCGGGCTGTGGTAGGACTTCATCTCCGACTCCAGCAGCTCCTCGCGGCTGGCCTTGCCCTCGGCGTAGCGCTGGCGCACGTCGGCCTTCTGCTTGTTGGAAATGCCGGACACCATCGGCCCGCCCGGGACGAAAATGGTCGGCAGGTGGCCGAAGCGCAGTGCGCCCATCATCAGCCCGGGGACGATCTTGTCGCAGATGCCCAGCATCAGCGCAGCGTCGAACATGTTGTGCGACAGCGCCACGGCGGTGGACATGGCGATCACTTCACGGCTGGCAATCGCCAGCTCCATGCCCGGCTCGCCCTGGGTCACGCCGTCGCACATGGCCGGCACGCCACCGGCAAACTGGCCGACCGAACCGACCTCGCGCAAGGCCTGCTTGATCTGCTCGGGGAAGTGCAGGTACGGCTGGTGCGCCGAGAGCATGTCGTTGTAGGCCGAGACGATGGCCACGTTGGCCGCGTTCATCAGGCGCAGGGTCTGCTTGTCCTCGCTGCCGCAACCGGCCACGCCGTGGGCGAAGTTGGCGCATTGCAGGCTGGCACGCATGGGGCCTTCACTGGCCGCGCCGCGAATCAGCTGCAGGTAGCGTTCGCGGGTGGCACGGCTGCGCTCGACCAGCCGCTGGGTGACCTCAAGGATGCGCGGATGCATGTACTGGACTCCAGGCTAATTGTAAGGGCGGTTTACCAGGCATTTCCCCTCCAAACGATTGCGGCCTAGGCTCAAGGTAGAGGAGCCCGCTGCATCGGTGGAGGCAGGTCGCCCGACCACTCGTTGTATGTTTAAACAAAATATTGCCACTAAAAAGGCTTGTTTTCTATCAGCCAGTGAATAATCTTGTAATTCCAACAACAAAACCGTTTCAGTGAAGCTCCTTTGTGCCACAGGTTTCACTCGGACTGCCAGAGGTACTGCCATGACTTTACGCATCGCCATCAATGGATTCGGCCGCATCGGGCGCAACGTCCTGCGCGCACTGTATACCCAAGGCTACCGCCAGGACCTGCAGGTCGTCGCCATCAACGATCTGGGCGACAGCGCCATGAACGCCCATCTGCTCAAATACGACAGCGTGCATGGCACCTTTGACGCCAACGTCGAGGCCGACCACGAAAGCCTGACGGTCAATGGTGACCGTATCGCCGTCAGCGCCATCCGCAACCCGGCCGAACTGCCGTGGAAGGCCGAGGCGATCGACGTGGTGTTCGAATGCACCGGGCTGTTCACCGAGCGCGCCAAGGCCGCCGCGCACCTGGCTGCGGGAGCGCGCAAGGTGATCGTCTCGGCCCCCGCCAAAGGCGCCGATGCCACCGTGGTATACGGTGTCAACCATGATGTGCTGCGGGCCTCGCACCAGGTCATTTCCAACGCCTCCTGCACCACCAACTGCCTGGCGCCGATTGCCCAGGTGCTGCACCGCGAGTTCGGTATCGAGCAGGGCCTGATGACCACCATCCATGCCTATACCAACGACCAGGTGCTGACCGACGTGTATCACGGCGACCCGTACCGCGCACGCTCGGCGACCCAGTCGATGATCCCCAGCAAGACCGGGGCCGCCGAAGCGGTAGGCCTGGTGCTGCCGGAACTGGCCGGCAAGCTGACCGGCATGGCGGTGCGCGTGCCGGTGATCAACGTGTCGCTGGTGGATCTCACCGTCAACCTTCGGCGCGAGGCCACGGCCGAGCAGGTCAACCAGCTGTTCCTCGAAGCCAGCAAGCATTCGCGGGTGCTGGGCTACAACGCCTTGCCGCTGGTTTCCTGCGATTTCAACCACAACCCGCTGTCGTCGATCTTCGATGCCAACCATACCCGGGCCAACGGGCGCATGCTCAAGGTGCTGGCCTGGTATGACAACGAGTGGGGCTTCTCCAACCGCATGCTGGATAACTGCCTGGCGCTGTGCCGGGCCGGCTGAGTGTCGGGTGGGAGCGGCCTTGCGTCGCGATGGGCCGCTAAGCGGCCCCGAGCAAATGTGCTGGGGTCGCGATCCAGGGGCCGCTTCGTGCCCCATCGCGACGCAAGGCCGCTCCTACACAGGGATCGCGCAAGGCGCCCCACTCACAATCTTTACTTTTTCCTAACATTTCCAAGCTTGACCTTCGACAGGGATGATAAGCATTATCATTAACTCCTTGTCGCCCAGGTCCCCTCGTGAGTCAGTCCCGGTTCAATTCCGTCTTCCTCGTCCAGCGCCAGAGCCTGCTGCGCACCCTGCAGCGCATGGTTGGCAACCCGAACACGGCCGAGGACCTGTTGCAGGAGACCTACCTGCGGGTATCCCGCGCCCTCGCTGAGCGGCGCGTCGAACACATCGAACCGTTCGTGTTCCAGACCGCGCGCAACCTGGCCCTCGACCACCTGCGCGCACGCCTGGTGCAATCGCGCATGCTGGTCGACGATGTGCCCGACGAGGTGCTGCACAGCGTGGCCGCGCCGGCCACCAGCAGCGAAGATGCCGCGCATGCCGAACAGTTGCTCAAGCAGTTGAGCGTCAGCCTCGGCCAGCTGAGCGAACGCCAGCAGCGCATTTTCATCCTCAGCCGCCTGCATGGCGCCACCTACCTGGAAATTGCCGAACAACTTAAGGTTTCGCCCAGCACGGTCCAGAAGGAACTGAAACTGATCATGGCGATCTGCATGGGTGTTGCCGACCGCCTCAAGTGAGGCAACGCAAAGCCCTTGCTACCACCCGCCCCAGCCTTGATCATTCGCAGAAAAGACCATCCAGGGATTCACCGTGACCGACAGCCCCGCCCCCCGCCCGTCACCCGCCGGACCAGACGCCCGTGCTCGTGCCATGGACGAAGCGCTGGACTGGCTGGTACGCCTGCAATGCGCCGACGCCGCGGACACCCTGGCCTTCGAAGCCTGGCTGAGCGCAGCAGCGGAGAACGCCGAAGCCTATGTCGAGGCCGAAGCCCTGTGGCACGGCGCGCCGCTGCGCCAGGTGGCCGTGCAGATGCATCTGCACCAGCGCCGGTCGTGGCGTGGGCGCCTGCGCAGCCACTGGAAACCGCTGGCTACCGCCGCGCTGCTGCTGGTCGGGCTGTGCACCTATGGCGACCTGCCCCTGCGCCTGCAGGCCGATCACCTGACGCTGGTCGGTGAACGCCAGCGCCTGCAACTGGACAACGGGGCGAAAGTGTTGCTCAACACCGATTCGGCATTCGCCAGCGAGTACCGTGACGGCCGCCAGGTCGCCCGCCTGCTGCAAGGCGAGGCCTATTTCCAGGTTGCCGGGGGAGCACGGTTGCCACTGGAAGTACAGGCCGGGCCGCTGCGCGCGCAGGTGGGCGATACCGACTTTGCCGTGCGCTACCTTGGCGGCGAGGCACAAGTGCGGGTGCAGCGCGGCGATGTCGACTTGCAGGGCGCCCGTGACCAGCGTATCCGCCTGAGTGCCGGCGAAAGCATCAGCATCGGCCCCCATGGCTTTGGCCAGCGCCAGCGCCCCGACATGCGCAGGGACCTGGCCTGGGTGGATGGCCGCCTGGTGTTTGAAAACTGCCCGCTCAGCCAGGTGCTGGCAGAGCTGCGGCGCTACTACCCAGGCTGGATCATCAACCGCAATACGCAGCTGGAAAACGTGACGGTGACTGGCAACTACCGCCTCGACCAGCCCCTGGAGACCCTGCGCGCGCTGGCCCACATCACCTCGGCCCGGCTGCATGAATACCCGGCGCTGGTCATCCTGAACTGATCTTTTGCCTATGCCGGCCCGATCGCTGGCGCCCCCGCACACGCCGCGCCGCCTGCATCGCGGATAAATCCGCTCCTACAGGTAACGCGCTGGCTTGCCGGCGATAGGGCGCACGGTCCTGTATTTATTTTTACGCGGTCGCGCTACCTCGCCCGTCTCGTTATAGCCAATGCGACTGATTCTTGTTTCAAGACAGGAACAGCCAACACCTATAACAGACCGCGCGTCAGGGAGCGCTTTCGATGTCCACAGGTCCTACCCGCCCCTCCACCCTTCCCCGCCGTACAGGGCCACTGTCCCTGCTGACCCTGGCCCTGCTCGCCAGCGGCACCTGCAGCCTGCCGACGCTGGCCGCCGAGCCGGCCCAGGCCAGCACCCCGCGCATGGGTGAATACCGCTTCAACATCGGCCAGCAACCGCTGGTGACGGCTATCAATGCCTTCAGCCAGGTTACCGGCTGGCAGGTCGGCTTGAGTGCCGAGCTGGCCGACGGCGTAGTCTCGCCAGGCGTGCACGGCGCGCTACTGCCGGAAGCCGCTCTCAAGCGCCTGCTGCACGGCACCGGCCTGGGCGTGCGCAAGATCGGCAACGGCAATGTGGTGCTCGAACGCCAGGCCGGCAACAACGTGGTCGCCCTGCAGCAGGTCACCGTCAGCGCCACCCGCAGCGCCCAGGACGTCAGCCAGGTGCCGAGCACCGTCAGCGTGCAGACCCGCGAACAACTGGACCGGCAGAACGTCAACACTATCCACGACCTGGTGCGCTATGAGCCAGGGGTGTCAGTAGCCGGCACCGGCCAGCGCAGCGGCCTGAACGGCTACAACATCCGTGGCATCGACGGCGAGCGAATCCTCACCCAGGTCGACGGCGTGTCGATCCCCGACAGTTTCTTCTACGGCCCCTACGCCCAGACCCAGCGCAACTACGTCGACCCGGAAATCGTCAAACGCGTGGAAATCCTTCGCGGCCCGGCCTCGGTGCTGTACGGCAGCAACGCCATCGGCGGCGCGGTCAGCTATTTCACCCTCGACCCGGACGACATCATCAAGCCCGGCAAGGACGCCGGCGCCCGCCTGAAGAGCGGCTACAGCTCGGCCGACGAAAGCTGGCTGACCTCCGCCACTGTCGCCGCTCGCCAAGGTGACGTCGACGGCTTGCTGCACCTGAGCCAGCGCAACGGCCATGAGACCGAGACCCACGGCAGCCACAGCGGCGCCGGGCTGTCGCGTAGCGAAGCCAACCCGATGGACGCACGCACCACCAACGTGCTGGCCAAGCTGGGCTGGGACTACGCCGAGGATGCTCGCCTGGGCTTTACCTACGAACACTACAAGGATGACCGCGAGCAGAATATCCTCAGCGCGGTGGGCGGGCCGTTCACCGGCGGCGGCAAGGGCATGGGGTTCTACAAGGCGCGTAGCGGCAACGACGTCATCACCCGTGAGCGCTTCGGCATCAGCCATGAGTTGGGCCTGGCATCGCCGGTTGCCGACCACCTGAAGTGGAGTCTCAACTACCAGATCGCCAAGACCGACCAGCACACCGAGGAAATCTACGCCCCGTTTACCCGCCAGGTGTTACGCACCCGCGATACCCTCTACAAGGACCGCCAGTGGGTGTTCGACGCGCAGCTGGACAAGGCCTTCAGCATTGGCGCCAGCGACCATCTGCTGACCTACGGCACCACCCTCAGGCACGAGAAGGTTACCGGTTCGCGCAGCGGCACCGGTACCTGCCTGGCCGTTGGTGCAGGCTGCCCGGCCGCCGGTGCTGACCGCCCGGCCGATGGCCAGGCCCTGGTCAGCGACTTCCCCGACCCGACCGTGAACACCTACAGCCTGTTCGTGCAGGATGAAATCCGCTGGAACGACTGGACCTTCCTGCCCGGCGCACGCTACGACTACACGCGCATGGAGCCAAGGTTCACCGAGGAATACCTGCGCGGCCTGGAATCCACCGGTGCGGCGCCCACCTCCCTCGACGACTCCACCAGGAAGTGGCACCGTGTCTCGCCCAAGTTCGGCCTCACCTATGCCTTCAACGATAGCTACACCTGGTACGGCCAGTACGCCGAAGGCTTCCGCACGCCGACCGCCAAAGCCATGTTCGGCAAATTCCAGAACCTCGACCAGGGCTACCGCGTGGAAGGCAACCCAGGCCTGGAGCCGGAGAAGAGCAAAAGCTATGAAACCGGCCTGCGCGGCAACTTCGACGCCGGCAGCTTCGATGTGGCGGTGTTCTACAACAAGTACCGCGACTTCATCGATGAAGACGCCGTGCAGAGCGCCAACCTGGAGCAGACTTTCCGCGCCAGCAATATCAAGCACGCCACGATCAAGGGCGCCGAGTTCAAGGGCCGCCTGAACCTCGACCGCTTCGGCGCGCCGCAGGGCCTGTATGGCCAGGGCTCGCTTGCCTACACCTACGGCCGCAACGATGACAGCGGCGCGCCGCTGAACAGCGTCAACCCGCTCAAGGGTGTGTTCGGCCTGGGTTACGAGCAACAGCAATACGGTGGCCTGCTGAGCTGGACACTGGTCAAGCGCAAGACCCGCATCGACAACAGCAGCTTCCATTCGCCCGACGGCTCCGCCAGCAAGTTCCGCACCCCGGGCTACGGCGTGCTGGACCTGACCGGCTACTACCGGGTCAGCGACGACGTCACCATCAATGCCGGCCTGTACAACCTCACCGACAAGAAGTACTGGCAGTGGGATTCGGTGCGCAGCTACGACGGCCAGGGTGAAGCGGCAGTGACCCAGCCAGCCAACATCGACCGCCTGAGCATGCCGGGGCGCAACTTCGGCATCAATGTGGTCTGGGATATCTGACCCTTTGCACCTGTAACGGCCTCTTCGCGGGCTCGCCCGCTCCCACAGGTACTGCGCAAGCCTTGGGCCTGCGCTGGACCTGTGGGAGCGGGCATGCCCGCGAAGAGGCCAGTACAGGCAACACGAAAACCCGATTTTTTTACTGTTCCGTCCCCGCTGTTTCGTCTTGTCTCTAGATGCCCCCCTTTCCAAGGACTGCCCCATGACCGACCGCCCAGCCCTGCGCTCCCAGCGCCTCAACCAGATCACCCACGCCCCCCATGCCGAACTGGATGCCCTGGTCAAAGCCCACGCCCCCTTCGACAGCCGCGAAAGCTTCGCCCGCTTCGTGGTCGCCCAGTACCTGTTCCAGGCCGAATTGCAGGCCCTGTACAACGACCCGCAACTGATCGCCATCGTCCCCGACCTGGCCGAGCGCTGCCGCGCCGAACAGGCCCGCCTGGACCTCGCCGACCTCGACACCGAAGTGCCACCCGCCCTGCCAGGTGCCCTGCGCAATCCAGGCCTGGGCGAGGCAATGGGCTGGATCTTCGTCTCCGAAGGCTCCAAACTGGGCGCGGCGTTTCTGATCAAGCGCGCCATGGCCCTGGGCTTGTCCGACAGCTTCGGTGCCCGCCACCTCGGCGAGCCGGCCGGGGGCCGCGCCGAAGGCTGGAAACAGTTCACCCGTATTCTTGATGGCCTGGCGTTGTCGGCCGACGATGAGGCTGCTGCCGAACGCGGCGCAGTGGCTGCCTTCGAGCGCTTCACCGAGCTGCTCAGGCACGCCTATGCTACGCATGCCGCGCTGGCTTGACAGGCCATACCCGGCCACCCTGTCGGTGGCCGACCGCTTTTTATGCAGTGAGACCATGACCCGACCCGCCCGCTCGAAACTCGCCCGCCTGCTGTATGCGATCCTGGCTTATGTCAGCCTGGGCGTGGGCCTGGTGGCGATTGTCATTCCCGGCCTGCCGACCACCGAATTCATCCTGCTGGCGGCCTGGGCGGCTACCCGCAGTTCGCCACGGCTGTCGGCCTGGCTGGAAAGCCACCGGCTGTTCGGGCCGATCCTGTACAACTGGCGTAATGGCAAGGTGATCCAGCGGCGGGCGAAAGTGAGCGCGACGCTCAGCATGCTGCTGTGCGCAGGGCTGATGCTGACGCTGCTGCAACACCACTGGCCGGTGTACCTGGCCATTGCCGGCATGACCCTGGGCAACCTGTGGATCTGGTCACGCCCGGAACATCCTGGCCCTGCCCCTTCACAGGCTCAGCAGCCCTGAGTACAGCGCATAGGCAGCCAATGCGGCACCTGCCAGCACGGCGGCAAATATCAGCTTTTCCCAGTGGCTGAACAGGGTCTGGCCCTGTTCACGCTTGGCCCTGGCGAACAAGATCACCCCCGGAGCGTAGAGCAACGCCGACAACAGCAGGTATTTGAGGCCGCCGGCGTAGAGCAGCCAAATGGCATACAGCAAGGCAACCAGCGCCACCAGCAAGTCCTTGCGGCGCAGCGCTGGCTGCCCGGCGTAGGTTTCTCCACGTATCGCCAGCAGCACGGCGTAGGCCGCCGACCACAGGTAAGGCACCAGGATCATCGACGAGGCCAGGTAGATCAGGCTGGTGTAGGTACCGGCGGAAACCAGCGTGATCAGCAGAAACCCCTGGATCATGCAGTTGGTCAGCCACAGGGCGTTGGCCGGCACATGGTTGGCGTTTTCCTTGGCCAGGAAACGCGGCATGGTCTTGTCGCGCGCGGTGGCGTAGAGGATCTCGGCACACAGCAGCGCCCACGACAACAGCGCGCCGAGCAGCGAGACCGCCAGGCCGAGGCTGATCAGCAGGGCGCCCCAGGGCCCGACGATATGCTCCAGCACCGAGGCCAGCGACGGGTTCTGCAAGCCGGCCAGCTCCGGCTGGGTCATTACCCCCAGCGACAGCACATTCACCAGTACCAGCAGCGCCAGCACCCCGAGAAAGCCGATCACCGTGGCCTTGCCCACATCCGAACGGCGCTGGGCACGCCCGGAATACACACTGGCACCTTCGATGCCGATGAACACGAATACGGTCACCAGCATCATGTTGCGCACCTGCTCCAGCACGCTGCCGAACTGCGGGTTGCCCAGGCCCCAGATATCTCGGGTGAAGATATCGGCACGGAAGGCGAACACCGCAATCACCACGAAAATCAGCAACGGCACGACCTTGGCCACGGTGGTCACCTGGTTGATGAACGCCGCTTCCTTGATGCCGCGCAGCACCAGGAAATGCACCGCCCACAGCAGCAGCGAGGCACAGCCGATGGCGATCGGCGTATTGCCTTCGCCAAACACAGGGAAGTAGAACCCCAGGGTGCTGAACAACAGCACGAAGTAGCCGACGTTGCCCAGCCAGGCGCTGATCCAGTAACCCCAGGCCGAGGAGAAGCCCATGTAGTCACCAAAGCCGGCCTTGGCGTAGGCGTATACCCCAGAATCCAGCGCCGGCTTGCGGTTGGCCAAGGTCTGGAACACAAACGCCAGCGCCAGCATGCCGACCGCGGTAATGGCCCAGCCGATCAGCACTGCCCCCACCTCGGCACGCGCCGCCATGTTTTGCGGCAGCGAGAAGATCCCGCCACCAATCATCGAGCCGACCACCAGCGCGATCAGCGCGCCGAGGCGCAGCTTCTGTCCCGGTTCGCTCATGTGCCTCCTGTTTTTTCGCCCGCTGTCACAGCTTTGAAACAGCCATGCGGGCTATATAAATATTGTTACTTATAATGTTAGTGCGCGGTGAAGCTATGCCACTCATAACAGCTGTGTCTATAACGCAGCTACGGGAAAACTAGCACCTGCCGGGCAACTAGGAAAGCGCCTGATAAAACTCAAAATTCTTGTCAAAAATTTGCGAAAGCGGCAAAAGCGACTAGCTTCAAGCATCGCAGGTGGAACAGAGCGTTTGCTCTAGAAGGACATGGAGGTGCCAGCGCGCAAGGCCTGCAGCAGAAGCTGTCGGCACTCTCCAGGAGTATCGTGAAGGAATTTTCCCACTTCACGTCGCCATGAACTGACCTAAGTCAGCGTATGGCAGCGGCGTCGGATTTACTCTGTCGTCAACTTTCTCCTGGCAGGAGTTGTTAAATGTCTGATTCATCCGGAAAACTAAAGCTCGGCGCGTTAGTTGCACTTGTCGTCGGTTCGATGATTGGCGGCGGGATCTTCTCGCTGCCGCAAAACATGGCGGCCAGCGCCGGGGTCGGCGCAGTGCTGATCGGCTGGGCCATCACCGCGGTCGGCATGCTGACCCTGGCGTTCGTGTTCCAGACCCTGGCCAACCGCAAGCCTGACCTGGATGGCGGGGTGTATGCCTACGCCAAGGCCGGTTTCGGTGACTACATGGGCTTCTCCTCGGCCTGGGGCTACTGGATCAGCGCCTGGCTGGGCAACGTCGGCTACTTCGTGCTGCTGTTCAGCACCCTGGGCTACTTCTTCCCGATCTTTGGCGAAGGCAACACCCCGGCCGCCATCATCGGCGCCTCGGTGCTGCTGTGGGCCGTGCACTTCCTGGTACTGCGCGGTATCAAGGAAGCGGCATTCATCAACCTGGTCACCACCATCGCCAAAGTGGTGCCACTGGTGCTGTTCGCCCTGATCTGCCTGTTCGCCTTCAAACTCGACATCTTCACCGCCGATATCTGGGGCCTGGGCACGCCAGAGCTGGGCAGCGTGATGAACCAGGTGCGCAACATGATGCTGGTCACCGTGTGGGTGTTCATCGGCATCGAAGGCGCGAGCATCTTCTCGGCGCGGGCGGAAAAACGCTCCGACGTGGGCAAGGCAACAGTGATCGGCTTCGTGACCGTGCTGCTGTTCCTGGTACTGGTCAACGTGCTGTCGCTGGGCATCATGACCCAACCGGAACTGGCCAAGCTGCAGAACCCGTCGATGGCCGCCGTGCTGGAACATGTAGTCGGCCACTGGGGCGCGGTGCTGATCAGCGTCGGCCTGGTCATCTCGCTGCTCGGGGCCCTGCTGTCGTGGGTGCTGCTGTGCGCCGAGATCATGTTCGCCGCCGCCAAGGACCACACCATGCCGGAGTTCCTGCGCCGCGAGAACGCCAAGCAGGTACCGGCCAACGCCCTGTGGCTGACCAACGCCATGGTGCAGATCTTCCTGGTGATCACGCTGTTCTCCGAAAGCACCTACCTGTCGCTGATCTACCTGGCCACGTCGATGATCCTGGTGCCCTACCTGTGGTCGGCCGCCTATGCCGTGCTGCTGGCAGTGCGCAGCGAAACCTACGAACAGGCCCTGGCCGAACGGCGCAAAGATCTGATCATCGGTGGCATCGCCCTGGTGTACGCGATCTGGCTGCTGTACGCCGGCGGCGTGAAATACCTGCTGCTCTCGGCCCTGCTCTACGCACCTGGCGCGATCCTGTTCGCCAAGGCCAAGCGTGAGGTTGGCCAACCTGTCTTCACCAACGTGGAAAAACTGATCTTCGCAGCCGTGGTCATCGGTGCCCTGGTGGCAGCCTTCGGCCTGTACGACGGCTTCCTGACCCTGTGATCCACGTCTTCGTTCAATTGGAGGAATGAACCATGTCCGCTGAAAAACAGAAGTACGGTGTCCACTCCGAAGCCGGCAAACTGCGCAAAGTGATGGTTTGCTCGCCGGGCCTGGCGCACAAGCGCCTGACGCCGAGCAACTGTGACGAGCTGCTGTTCGACGATGTGATCTGGGTCGACCAGGCCAAGCGTGACCATTTCGACTTCGTCACCAAGATGCGCGAACGTGGCGTGGATGTGCTGGAGATGCACAACCTGCTGACCGACATCGTCCAGCAACCCGAAGCGCTGAAGTGGATTCTCGATCGCAAGATCACCCCTGACACTGTCGGTGTCGGCCTGACCAACGAAGTGCGCAGCTGGCTCGAAGGCCTCGAACCGCGCCACCTGGCCGAGTTCCTGATTGGCGGCGTGGCTGGCCAGGACCTGCCGCAGAGCGAAGGTGCCGAAGTGGTCAAGATGTACAACGACTACCTGGGCCACTCCAGCTTCATCCTGCCACCGCTGCCCAACACCCAGTTCACCCGTGACACCACCTGCTGGATCTACGGCGGCGTGACGCTGAACCCGATGTACTGGCCGGCGCGACGTCAGGAAACCCTGCTGACCACCGCCATCTACAAGTTCCACCCGCAGTTCACCAATGCCGACTTCCAGATCTGGTACGGCGACCCGGACAAGGAACACGGCCAGTCCACCCTCGAAGGCGGCGATGTCATGCCGATCGGCAAGGGCATCGTGCTGATCGGCATGGGCGAGCGCACCTCGCGCCAGGCCATCGGCCAGCTGGCACAGAACCTGTTCGCCAAGGGTGCGGTGGAAAAGGTCATTGTTGCCGGCCTGCCCAAATCGCGTGCCGCCATGCACCTGGATACCGTGTTCAGCTTCTGCGACCGCGACCTGGTCACGGTCTTCCCGGAAGTGGTCAAGGAGATCGTGCCGTTCATCATCCGCCCGGACGAGAGCAAGCCATACGGCATGGACGTGCGCCGCGAACACAAGTCGTTCATCGAGGTGGTGGGCGAGCAACTGGGGGTCAAGCTGCGCGTGGTCGAAACCGGCGGCAACAGCTTCGCCGCCGAACGCGAGCAGTGGGATGACGGCAACAACGTGGTGGCCATCGAGCCGGGCGTGGTCATTGGCTACGACCGCAACACCTACACCAATACCCTGCTGCGCAAAGCCGGGATCGAAGTCATCACCATCAGCGCCGGTGAACTGGGCCGCGGCCGTGGCGGCGGCCACTGCATGACCTGCCCGATCGTACGCGACCCGATCGACTACTAACGACCATACCCCCGGCCGCCCAAACCCAGCGGCGGCCGGTGCGTTCACCAAACTCAAGGAGATAAGTCATGGCGTTCAACATTCACAACCGCAACCTGCTCAGCCTGGAACACCACACCACCCGCGAGCTGCGCTACCTGCTGGACCTGTCCCGCGACCTCAAGCGCGCCAAGTACACCGGCACCGAGCAACAGCACCTGAAGGGCAACAACATCGCCCTGATCTTCGAAAAGACTTCCACCCGTACCCGCTGCGCCTTCGAAGTGGCCGCCTATGACCAGGGCGCCAACGTCACCTACATCGACCCGACCTCCTCGCAGATCGGCCACAAGGAAAGCATGAAGGATACCGCCCGCGTGCTCGGGCGCATGTACGACGCCATCGAGTACCGTGGCTTCAAGCAGGAAATCGTCGAGGAGCTGGCCAAGTTCGCCGGCGTGCCGGTGTTCAACGGCCTGACCGACGAATACCACCCGACCCAGATGATCGCCGACGTGCTGACCATGCGCGAGCACAGCGACAAGCCGCTGCACGACATCAGCTACGCCTACCTGGGCGACGCCCGCAACAACATGGGCAACTCGCTGCTGCTGATCGGTGCCAAGCTCGGCATGGATGTGCGCATCGCTGCGCCCAAGGCGCTGTGGCCACATGACGACCTGGTCGAGCGTTGCCGCAAGTACGCCGAGGAAAGCGGCGCGCGCATCACCCTCACCGAAGACCCGATTGCCGCAGTCAAAGGCGTGGACTTCGTGCACACCGACGTCTGGGTATCGATGGGCGAGCCGATCGAGGCCTGGGGCGAGCGCATCAAGCTGCTCAAGCCGTACCAGGTCAACACGCAGCTGATGAAGTCCACCGGCAACCCGCGGACCAAGTTCATGCACTGCCTGCCGGCGTTCCACAACTCCGAAACCAAGGTGGGCAAGCAGATCGCCGAACAGTACCCGGACCTGGCCAACGGTATCGAAGTGACTGACGACGTGTTCGAGTCGCCAGCCTGCATCGCCTTCGAGCAGGCGGAAAACCGCATGCACACGATCAAGGCGATCCTGGTGTCGACCCTGGCTGACCTGTAAGCCTTGTCCGCCTACCGGGGGACTGCGTTGTACTTGTGGGAGCGGGCATGCCCGCGAATGCGTCAGCCGCACCAGTGATGGTGCCTGGCCTGGCCTCTTCGCGGGCACGCCCGCTCCCACAGGGAACCCTGCAACCTCCGTGTAGCGGCAGCTCATTCTTTTCGTTAAAGGACATTCCCCATGCGTATCGTTGTTGCATTGGGCGGCAACGCCCTGCTGCGTCGCGGCGAGCCCATGACCGCTGACAACCAGCGCGCCAATATCCGCACCGCCACCGAGCAGATCGCCAAGATCCACCCTGGCAACGAACTGGTCATCGCCCACGGCAACGGCCCGCAAGTCGGCCTGCTGTCGCTGCAAGGGCTTTCCTACAAGCCCGACGAGGCCTACCCGCTGGACGTGCTCGGTGCCGAGACCGAGGGCATGATCGGCTACATGATCGAGCAGGAGCTGGGCAACCTGCTGGCCTTCGAAGTGCCGTTCGCCACCCTGCTGACCCAGGTGGAGGTGGACGCCAACGACCCCGCCTTCAAGGACCCGACCAAGTTCATCGGCCCGGTGTATGCCAAGGATGAGGCCGAGCGCCTGGCCAAGGAAAAAGGCTGGGTGGTCAAGGCCGACGGCGACAAGTACCGCCGCGTGGTGGCCAGCCCGAAACCCAAGCGCATCTTCGAGATCCGCCCGATCAAGTGGCTGCTGGAAAAGAACAGCATCGTGATTTGCGCCGGTGGTGGCGGCATCCCCACCATGTACGACGAAAACCGCAAGCTCAAGGGTATCGAGGCGGTGATCGACAAAGACCTGTGCTCGGCCCTGCTGGCCGAGCAGCTGGATGCCGACCTGCTGATCATCGCCACGGACGTCGATGCCGCCTATATTGACTGGGGCAAACCCACGCAGAAAGCCATCGCCCAGGCCCACCCCGACGAACTCGAACGCCTGGGTTTCGCCGCCGGCTCCATGGGGCCCAAGGTGCAAGCGGCCTGCGACTTTGCCCGCCATACCGGCAAGGTGGCGGTGATCAGTTCGCTGGAAAACATCGAGGACATCGTCAAAGGCACCGCCGGTACACGTGTTTCCACCGCGAAGCCGGGTATCAGCTACCGTTGAATGCAGTGGGCGGGCGCTTGCTGCCCGCCATTTTCGACCTTCCAGAGGAGCTTGCCATGGCCCAGTACCACCCCGGTCATGTACACATCGAGCGCACCGCGCTGAACAAGAACGACCACAGCTATGACCTGAACATCGAATACGAGGCTGCGTCGGACCCCAAGGAAGGCAGAGGTATCCAGTTTCGTATGCATGGCAGCATCGAGGGCAAGCCAGTGGAAGAAAAGTTCTTCCTGGCCAAGGACCAGGTGCTACCCAGTTTTCTCATGGTCCTCAGCCGCAAGGCCCAGTCATACCTGGCGCCGCCCAAGAAATTCGAGAGCCTGGGTTCGCCGCACAAACTCTACGACCATATGTTCTCGGACATCCGTGAAAAACTCGATGTGAAGTCGGGCGACCCGATCAAGCCTGAACATCTGGAGTGATGCCACCCTTGTGGGGCTGCTGTGCAGCCCATCGCGACGCAAGGCCGCTCCTACAACGGTGATGTATTCTGGGCTGTGGCCCATTGGGGCGCAGCTCATTCCCTGTAGGAGCGGCCTTGCGTCGCGATGGGCCGCAAAGCGGCCCCGGCGTTGTTGAGGCATACTACCGCCGTCCCCGGCCACCACCTCACCGTCCCCATGCGCATCCACGTCAGCTTCATCGACCGCGTCGGCATCACCCAGGAAGTCCTCGCCCTGCTCGGTGCCCGCAACCTCAACCTGGACGCAGTGGAGATGGTCCCGCCGAACGTCTACATCGACGCCCCCACCCTCAGCCCCGCCGTACTCGAAGAACTCCACGACGCGCTGTTCGAGGTACAGGGCGTGCAATCGGTGGAAGTGGTCGACATCCTTCCCGGCCAACGCCGCCACCTGCAGCTCGACGCCCTGCTGGCGGCGATGAGCGACCCGGTACTGGCGGTGGACAGTGCCGGCAAGGTGCTGCTGGCCAACCCGGCACTGATCGAACTGTGCGGCCGCGAATCCGCAGGGCGCTCGGTGGGCGAGTTGTTCGGCGACCCGGCGCTGCTGCAGGCATTGCTGGACAACAACTTCCACCTGCCCATGCGCGAGATGCAGCTCAACGGCCAGAGCCTGCTGCTGGACGCCACGCCAATCACCAACGCCGGTGGCCTGCTGACACTGTACCCGCCCACACGCATGGGCGAACGCCTGTCGGCCCTGCATCATGACCATGCCGAGGGCTTCGATGCCTTGCTCGGCGAGTCGCCGGCCATCCGCACCCTCAAGGCCCGCGCCCTGCGTGTGGCGACGCTCGATGCGCCGCTGCTGGTGCACGGCGAAACCGGCACCGGCAAAGAGCTGGTAGCCCGCGCCTGCCACGCCATCAGCAGCCGCCACGCGGCGCCCTTCCTGGCGCTGAACTGCGCTGCGCTGCCCGAGAGCCTGGCCGAAAGCGAACTGTTCGGCTACGCCCCGGGCGCCTTCACCGGCGCGCAACGAGGCGGCAAGCCCGGGCTGATGGAGCTGGCCAACCAGGGCACGGTGTTTCTCGATGAAATCGGCGAAATGTCGCCGTACCTGCAGGCCAAGCTGCTGCGCTTTCTCAGCGATGGCAGTTTCCGCCGGGTAGGTGGCGACCGTGAAGTGAAGGTGGATGTACGCATCATCAGCGCCACCCACCGTGACCTGGAACGCATGGTCGCCGACGGTAGCTTCCGTGAAGACCTGTTCTACCGCCTCAACGTGCTCAACCTGCAGGTACCGCCGCTACGCGACCGAGGCCAGGACATCCTGATGCTGGCGCATTTCTTCATGCAACAGGCCTGCACGCAGATCCAGCGCCCGCCCTGCCGGCTGGCCCCGGCCACCCATTGCGCACTGCTGGCCAACCCTTGGCCAGGCAATGTGCGCCAGTTGCAGAACGTGATCTTTCGCGCTGCGGCCATCTGCGATGGCAACCTGGTGGATATCGGCGACCTGGACATCGCCGGCACCTCGGTGGCGCGTGGCCAGGACGGCGAAGTGGCCAGCTTGGAGCAGGCGGTGGCCGATTTCGAGCGCGAGCTGCTGCAACGCCTGTACACCAGCTACCCATCGACACGGCAACTGGCCGGGCGCTTGCAAACCTCGCACACCGCCATTGCCCAGCGCCTGCGTAAATATGGCATACCCGGCAAGGCTTGATCGGATGTTGTTCAGCCGGTTCCCAGGGCTTCCTGCAGCACCTGCTCGAGGATTACGAAATACGCCCTTATGTGGGCCTGCTTCAAGGCCTGCGGCCGAGTAACCATATAGACCTCCATGTCTGGCAGGCGCAGGTCCGGGAACAGCTCGATCAGATCGTTCGCCAGTATCCTCGGCAGTGCGGCAACGCCCATGCCCCGCCTCACCGATTCGAGCTGTGCGGTGAACGAACTCACGCGTATGGGCGCCCGATCCAGCCCCGCTGCCTTGGCCGCACGCAGTTGCGGTAACGCATCCAGCGGCGGCAGCAGGCCGATATTGACCGCCGTGGCCGGGGTAACGCCCGGGTAGCGCTGCAGGTAACCAGCAGTGGCGAACACGCCATAGCCAAGCCGGCCTATGGGCCGATAGATCAGTGAGGGTTCGCCCAGGTGGACCGTGCGCACGGCAATGTCCGCCACGCCGCGGGCAATCTTGTGAAAGTCGGCGGCCACGGTCAGCTCCACCGAACAACCCGGGTGCAGGCTGGTAAAGCGATCGGCCGCCTCCAGCACGCTCGTCGAGAAGCCGTCCCCTGCGCTCACCTGGACAGTGCCAGAGAGTGCACAAGGCAGATCGTCGTCGCCGCCTCGCGTTTGCCGGCGCAGGCCAGCTTCTGCTGCCAGGGCCACCTCTACCAGCGCTTGGCCGCGCGAAGTCAGCCTGCAACCTTCTACGCCCCGCTCGACCAGCGGCTCGGCCAGTGCGGCCTCAAGCTGGGTCAGGCGACGCGACACGGTCGACGCCGCGATGCCCAGCAACTCGCCAGCGCGAAGAAAGCTGCCCCGCCGCGCTACCGCCAGCAGCAGCCGAAGATCATCCCAGTTTTCCTGCAACGCCATCTGTGCCGGCCTCTCCACGCTTTGCGAATATGCAAAGCGATTATGCAGTAGCCGCTGTTTTTCGACAGCAAGCCCGGGAGTACCTTGGGCCCTCCCTGAACGAATGGAATGCAATGCATGATGACTGGCCCCAAGGACTATGCCCAGCGTGCCGCCAACGCCTTCAACCAGCGTGATGTGCAAGGGCTGCTGGCATTGGTTGACGAAGACTTCGTGTACCTGGATGGCATGACCAGGCAAACCGGGCGCGAAGCCATGCGCGCCCGCGAGTTGGCGTTGTTCAGCGCTTTCCCTGATGCCCAGGTGGCCCTGACCCCGTTCATGGTCGCGGACGATCGGCTGGCCATGAGCGCCGTCCTGACCGGCACCTTCAGCTCGCCGCTGTGGCTCCCGGCAGGGGTGATCGTTCCGGCCCATGGGCGCCGGGTCTGCCTGCAATATGCGGCCCACTTCACCTTCAGAAACGGCCTGGCGGTTCGCGAAACGGTGTTTTTCGACAGTGCCACGTTGCGGCCATCTGCCGAACAGGGCGAGGGGTGAGCCATGCGCAATGTGTTCGTGACCGGTGCAACCGGCTTGCTGGGCAACAACCTGGTGCGTGAACTGGTCGCACGTGGCTACACGGTCAAAGGGCTGGTGCGGTCGAGCGCAAAGGGCCGACAGCAGTTTGCCGATCTGCCCGAAGTGGAGCTGGTGGAAGGCGACATGGCCAATGTCGACGCCTTCGCGGCGGCGTTGCACGGCTGCGATACGGTATTCCATACGGCGGCGTTCTTTCGCGACAACTACAAGGGCGGCAGCCATTGGCAGGCACTTGAGCAGATCAATGTGAGCGGTACCCGCCGCCTGCTGGAACAGGCCTACCAGGCCGGCATCCGCCGGTTCATTCACACCTCGTCCATTGCGGTGCTCGACGGCGCACCTGGCACAGCCATCGATGAGACATGCCTGCGGGCCGAAGCAGATGCCGATGACTACTACCGCAGCAAGATCCTCGCTGACCGTGTGGTGGCTGCGTTTCTCCAGGCCCACCCCGACATGTACGCCTGCATGGTACTCCCAGGCTGGATGTGGGGCCCTGGCGACATCGGCCCGACGTCGGCCGGGCAACTGGTCAACGATGTGGTGCAGGGCAAACTGCCGGGCTTGATCCCGGGTAGCTTTTCAGTGGTGGATGCCCGCGATGTGGCTTTGGCGCAGATTGCCGCGGCCACCCAAGGACGCAGCGGTGAACGCTACCTGGCCGCTGGGCGGCATATGACCATGGCCGAACTGGTACCGATAGTGGGCCGTCTGGCCGGCGTACGCACGCCCACACGGCATTTGCCGTTGCCGTTGCTGTTCTGCCTGGCCGCAATCCAGGAAATGTATGCGCGGCTCACCGGCAAGCCCATCCTGCTAAGCTTGGCCACGCTGCGCCTGCTGGTGCGGGAAAAGGACCGTACACGCTTCAACCACAGCAAAAGCGAACACGCGCTCGGGCTGAGTTTCAGGGCGCTGGAACTGACTGTCGCCGATACCGTGGCGTGGTATCGAGACCACGGCTGGTTTGCACGACACGGCTCGTTCACGAAACAGGAAAGCCACTAGCCCATGGACAGGGAAATAATCCTGATGCGCCACGGCCAGCCGGCGCTGGTTGCCGGCAAAAAAAAAGTGTCCGCACTCGATATGCAGGGCTGGATCAACGGCTACAACCGCGCCGGAATCATCGACCAGCCCGTCCCGGCCGCCAGCCTGCAGCTTGCCACGCGGGCACGGGTGATCGTGTCGAGCACAGCGCCACGTGCATTGAGCTCGCTACAGGCGCTTGGCCTTGAGCCCAGCCACGTCGATGCACTTTTTTGTGAAGCGCAGCTGCCGTATGGCCAATGGAGGTTACCTCGACTTTCACCGTCGACCTGGGCATTCATCCTTCGCCTGCTGTGGTTGTGCGGTTACTCGCGCGATGTCGAAACCGTCAGCGCTGCCAGGCTCCGTGCCAGCATGGCAGCGCAACGGTTACTGTCACTTGCCAGCGAGGGGCCGGTACTGCTGCTGGGTCATGGCTTGATGAACCGGATGATTGCCAGGCAACTGATGGCACACGGGTGGACTCGCCGGAGCCACAACGGCAGCCACTACTGGAGCGCAGTCGTGCTTGCCAAGCGCATTGATAGCCCGACCCGAACAGGGGAAGCCCGATGACACGAACGCAGCGCTGATAAACTGTCGAACAGCCCCTTACGATGCGCCGGCCGGGTCATGACCTTTACGGTTTTTTTACTCGACAATGCGGTGGCGCTGTAAATACTGCCCGGGATATTCCAAGCGAGCCTGTTCGATGCCTCTCCCCGCGCTGCGCTTCATCGCCTTCATCATCGGTGTGTTCCTGATCACGTTGTCCCTCAGCATGGTCGTACCCATGGCCACGTTGATCCTGTACAGCCGCAGCGACGATCTTGGCGCGTTTCTCTGGTCGAGCCTGATCGCGCTGTGCGCTGGCCTGGTGCTGGTAGCCCGCGGCGTACCTGAAGCGCCGCAGATCCGCGCCAGGGACATGTATTTCCTGACCACCGCAAGCTGGATCGTGGTCTGCGCGTTCGCCGCCTTGCCCATGGTGCTGATCCGCCACATCAGCTACACCGATGCATTCTTCGAAACCATGTCGGGCATCACCACCACCGGCTCCACGGTCCTGACCGGCCTCGACAGCGCCTCGCCCGGGCTGTTGATCTGGCGCTCGATGCTGCACTGGCTCGGCGGCATCGGCTTCATTGGCATGGCCGTCGCGGTCTTGCCACTGTTGCGCGTCGGTGGCATGCGCCTGTTCCAGACCGAATCTTCGGACTGGTCGGACAAAGTCACACCGCGCTCGCACGTCGCGGCGAAGATGATTCTGGCGGTGTACCTGGGGCTCACCGCAGTCGGCACGCTGGCGCTGTGGGCCGCCGGGATGACCCCGTTCGAAGCCATCAACCATGCAATGTCACTGATCTCGACCGGTGGCTTCTCGACCTCCGATGCATCGCTCGGGCACTGGACCCAGCCCGCAGTGCACTGGGTGGCGGTGGTCATCATGATCCTCGGCAGCCTGCCCTTCACCTTGTATGTGGCGACCTTGCGCGGCCACCGCCGGGCCTTGATCAAGGATCATCAGGTACGCGGCTTCCTCGGCTTTCTGGCTTTCGTGTCGGTCACGGTGGGCACGTGGCTCTGCTGGCACAGCGACTTGTCGTGGTGGGACGCGTTGCGGATCGTGGCGGTCAATGTCACCTCGGTGGTCACCACGACGGGGATTGCGGTCGGTGACTACACGCTGTGGGGCAGCTTTGCGGTGCTGTTGTTCTTCTACCTGACCTTCGTCGGGGGCTGTTCAGGGTCGACGGCCGGGGGCCTGAAAATCTTCCGCTTCCAGGTGGCGGCATCGTTGCTGGTCAGCAGCCTGAAGCAGTTGATCCATCCGCGCGCGACGATTTCGAAGAAGTACAATGGCCACCCCATCGACGAAGATATCGTACGCTCGCTGCTGACCTTCTCGTTCTTCTTCTTCATCACCATTGCGGTGATCGCCCTGCTGCTGACCCTGATCGGCCTCGACTGGACCACGGCCTTGAGCGGTGCCGCCACCGCCGTGTGCAATGTCGGGCCCGGATTGGGCAATCTGATTGGACCGGCCGGCAATTTTGCTTCGCTGCCCGATGCGGCGAAGTGGTTGCTGACGATCGGCATGCTGCTGGGCCGGCTCGAAATTCTTACCGTGCTGGTTCTGGTTGCCCCCGCATTCTGGCGCTTCTAGGCAGAACTGAGGCGCGCCTGCAAGGCACTTCCATAGGCGACGGCCTGTGGTGCTGGCGGCATCACTGTAGCTATTTCATTACACCGTATTTAATTCGATACAGGCTTGCCTGGGAGGCCCTGGGCAAGGGTTTGATCCTCCTACGCTTTTTCTGCAGCGGTTGCTTGTAGCGTTTTCATTCCACTGTGAACACGTCAAGCGCTGGCCTAAAACATAACTAGTTGATTTAAAAGACCTTTTAACGATTGGCCGCATTTTTGCTAAGGGAATCCCAACCCAAGAGCGCGGAACCACCGCGCCCAACGCCCCTGCTTCCCGAGGATTCCCCATGAGCGAGTTGCGTTTCACTGAAGATCACGAATGGCTGCGCGTCGAAGCCGATGGCAGCGTTACCGTGGGCATTACCGCCTACGCCCAGAACGCCCTTGGCGACGTGGTTTTCGTGCAACTGCCAGAGTTGCAGCAGTATGAGAAAGGCAGCGAAGCGTCCACCGTCGAGTCGGTCAAGGCGGCCAGCGGCGTGTACATGCCGCTGACCGGTGAAGTGGTGCAGGTCAACGACCAGCTCGAAGACAGCCCGGAACTGGTCAACGAAGACCCGCTGGGTGAAGGCTGGTTCTTCCGCTTCATTCCCGCCGATGCCAGCGCCGTAGCCGACCTGCTCGACCAGGAGGCCTACAACCGCCTGATCAAAGCCAACGACGACGCCTGAGGACCTGCGCCATGACCATCAACCTCGGCACCGCCAACGAATTCATCGCCCGTCACATCGGCCCGCGTGCCGCTGACGAACAAGCCATGCTGGCCGCCCTCGGCTTCGACTCGCTGGAGGCCATGACCGACGCGGTCATCCCCGACAGCATCAAGGGCACCAGCGTGCTGGGTGCGCACGACGGCCAGAGCGAAGCCGACGCGCTCGCTGCGCTCAAGGCCATTGCCGGCAAGAACCAGCTGTTCAAGAGCTACATCGGCCAGGGCTACTACAACACCCACACCCCGGCACCGATCCTGCGCAACCTGCTGGAAAACCCCGCCTGGTACACCGCCTACACCCCCTACCAGCCAGAAATCTCCCAGGGCCGCCTGGAAGCGCTGCTGAACTTCCAGACCCTGATCAGCGACCTGACCGGCCTGCCGATCGCCAACGCCTCGCTGCTCGACGAAGCCACCGCCGCGGCCGAGGCCATGACCTTCTGCAAGCGCTTGTCGAAGAACAAGGCCAGCCATGCCTTCTTCGCCTCGGTACACTGCCACCCGCAAACCCTCGACGTGCTGCGCACCCGTGCCGAGCCGCTGGGTATCGAGATCGTGGTGGCTGACGAGCGCGAGCTGGATGATGTCAGCGGGTTCTTCGGCGCCCTGCTGCAATACCCCGCCAGCAACGGTGAAGTGTTCGACTACCGCGAGGTGGTGCAGCGCTTCCACGCGGCCAATGCCCTGGTGGCCGTGGCCGCTGACCTGCTGGCCCTGACCCTGCTGACCCCACCGGGTGAATTCGACGCCGACGTGGCCATCGGCAGCGCCCAGCGCTTCGGCGTGCCACTGGGCTTCGGCGGCCCGCACGCGGCCTACTTCGCCACCCGCGATGCGTTCAAGCGCGACATGCCGGGCCGCCTGGTCGGCGTGTCGATCGACCGCTTCGGCAAGACCGCCCTGCGCCTGGCCATGCAAACCCGCGAACAGCACATCCGCCGCGAGAAGGCCACCAGCAACATCTGCACCGCCCAGGTGCTGCTGGCCAACATCGCCAGCATGTTCGCCGTATACCACGGCCCGGCCGGCCTCAAGCGCATCGCCGAACGCACCCATGCGCTGACCGCGATCCTGGCCGCCGGCCTGAAGGCACTGGGCCTCCAGGTAGTCGGCAGCAGCGCTTTCGACACCCTGACCCTGGCCACCGGCAATGCCACCGCGAGCCTGCATGAAAAGGCCCGCGCCCAGGGTATCAACCTGCGCCAGATCGACGCCGACCACCTCGGCCTGTCGCTCGACGAAACCAGCAGCCAGGCCGATGTCGAAGCCCTGTGGCAGTTGCTCGGTGGCGACCAGGCGCAGCCAGACTTCAACGCCCTGGCCAGCCGCACCGGCTCGCTGCTGCCTGCGGCGCTGCTGCGTCAGTCGGCCATCCTCCAGCACCCGGTGTTCAACCGCTACCACAGCGAAACCGAGCTGATGCGCTACCTGCGCCGCCTGGCCGACAAGGACCTGGCGCTGGACCGCAGCATGATCCCGCTGGGCTCGTGCACCATGAAGCTCAACGCCGCCAGCGAAATGATCCCGGTCACCTGGGCCGAGTTCGGCAACCTGCACCCGTTCGCCCCGGCCGAGCAGAGCCAGGGCTACCTGCAGTTGACCACCGAGCTGGAGGCCATGCTCTGCGCTGCCACCGGCTATGACGCCGTGTCGCTGCAGCCCAACGCCGGTTCGCAGGGCGAGTATGCCGGCCTGCTGGCCATCCGCGCCTACCACCGCAGCCGTGGCGAAGGCCACCGCGACATCTGCCTGATCCCGTCGTCGGCCCACGGCACCAACCCGGCCACCGCGCACATGGCCGGTATGCGCGTGGTGGTCACCGCCTGTGACGCCCGCGGCAACGTCGATGTCGAGGACCTGCGCGCCAAAGCCATCGAACACCGCGAGCGCCTGGCCGCGATCATGATCACCTACCCGTCGACCCACGGCGTGTTCGAGGAAGCGATCGGCGAAATCTGCGCGATCATCCACGACAACGGCGGCCAGGTGTACATCGACGGCGCCAACATGAACGCCATGGTCGGCCTGTGCGCGCCGGGCAAGTTCGGTGGCGATGTTTCCCACCTGAACCTGCACAAGACCTTCTGCATCCCGCACGGTGGTGGCGGCCCAGGCGTCGGCCCGATCGGCGTCAAGTCGCACCTGGCACCGTTCCTGCCCGGCCACGCGCAGCTGGACAACACCGCAGGCGCGGTATGTGCCGCGCCGTTCGGCAGCGCCAGCATCCTGCCGATCACCTGGATGTACATTCGCATGATGGGCGGTGCCGGCCTCAAGCGTGCCTCGCAGATGGCGATCCTCAACGCCAACTACATCGCTCGCCGCCTGGAAGAGCACTATCCTGTTCTGTACACCGGCGGCAATGGCCTGGTGGCCCACGAGTGCATCCTCGACCTGCGCCCGCTGAAGGACACCAGCGGCATCAGCGTCGACGACGTGGCCAAGCGCCTGATCGACTTCGGTTTCCACGCCCCGACCATGTCCTTCCCGGTGGCCGGTACGTTGATGATCGAACCGACCGAAAGCGAGTCCAAGGAAGAACTGGACCGCTTCTGCGACGCGATGATCCAGATCCGCGAAGAAATCCGCGCGGTCGAGAACGGCAGCCTGGACAAGGACGACAACCCGCTGAAGAACGCGCCGCACACCGCGGCCGAGCTGGTTGGCGAATGGGCCCACGGCTACAGCCGCGAGCAGGCGGTGTACCCGCTGCCGAGCCTGGTGGAAGGCAAGTACTGGCCGCCGGTCGGTCGGGTCGACAACGTGTTCGGCGACCGCAACCTGGTTTGCGCCTGCCCGTCGATCGAGAGCTATCAGGACGCCTGATAGCCCCCGCGCCCGCTACCTTGCTTGAGGTGTGGGCCTCTGTGGGAGCGGGCATGCCCGCTCCCACAGGGTTCACCAAATCCGCCCAATATTCCTGGCTGGAGGTCTCCCATGTCACTGAGCGTCTTCGACCTGTTCAAGATCGGCATCGGCCCCTCCAGCTCCCACACGGTCGGCCCCATGCGCGCAGCCGCACGGTTCGCCGAGGGGCTGCGCCGTGATGGCCTGCTCGCCCGTACCCGCAGCGTCAAAGCCGAGCTGTATGGCTCGCTGGGCGCCACCGGCAAGGGCCACGGCAGCGACAAGGCCGTACTGCTGGGCCTTGAAGGCGAACACCCCGACAGCGTCGATACCGACACCATCCCCGCTCGCCTGCAGGCGATCCGCGACAGCGGCCGCATCAGCCTGCTCGGCGAGCACAGCATCGCGTTCGTCGAAAAACAGCACCTGGCGATGATCCGCAAGCCACTGGACTACCACCCCAACGGCATGATCTTCCGCGCCTTCGACGAGGCCGGCCTGCAGATCCGTAGCCGTGAGTACTACTCGGTGGGCGGTGGTTTCGTGGTCGACGAGGATGCCGCCGGCCACGACCGTATCGTCGAGGACAGCACGCCACTGCCCTACCCGTTCAAGACCGCCAAAGAGCTGCTCGGCCATTGCACCGCGCAAAACCTGTCGATAAGCCAGGTGATGCTGGCCAACGAAGCGGCCTGGCGCCCGGAGGCGCAAACCCGTGCCGGCCTGCTGCGCATCTGGCAGGTGATGCAGGGCTGCGTGGACGCCGGCTGCCGGCATGAAGGCATCCTGCCGGGCGGGCTGAAGGTCAAGCGCCGGGCACCGGCGCTGTACCGCCAGCTGAGCGGCCACCCGGAAGCCAGCCTGCGCGATGCCCTGTCGGTACTCGACTGGGTCAACCTCTACGCCCTGGCGGTGAACGAGGAAAACGCCAACGGCGGGCGGGTGGTCACCGCGCCCACCAATGGCGCGGCAGGCATCGTGCCGGCGGTATTGCACTACTACATGCGCTTTGTGCCTGGCGCCAGCGAAGACGGGGTGGTGCGCTTCCTGCTCACCGCCGCGGCCATCGGCATCTTGTACAAGGAGAACGCCTCCATCTCCGGCGCCGAGGTGGGCTGCCAGGGTGAGGTCGGCGTGGCCTGCTCGATGGCCGCCGGGGCGCTGTGCGAGGTGATGGGCGGCAGCGTGCAACAAGTGGAAAACGCCGCCGAAATCGGCATGGAACACAACCTGGGCCTGACCTGCGACCCGATTGGCGGGCTGGTCCAGGTGCCTTGCATCGAGCGCAACGCCATGGGCTCGGTGAAGGCGATCAATGCGGTGCGCATGGCCTTGCGCGGCGACGGGCAGCACTACGTGTCGCTCGACAAGGTGATCCGCACCATGCGCCAGACCGGCGCCGACATGAAAAGCAAATACAAAGAGACCGCCCGCGGCGGCCTGGCCGTCAACATCATCGAATGTTGACCCGACAACTACAGCAAGGAGTCACCGATGTCCGAAACACTGCTCAAGACCCCGCTGCACGCCCTGCACCTGGAACTGGGTGCGCGCATGGTGCCGTTCGCCGGCTACGACATGCCAGTGCAGTACCCGCTGGGCGTGCTCAAGGAGCACCTGCACACCCGCGAGCAGGCCGGCCTGTTCGATGTCTCGCACATGGGCCAGATCAAGCTGCACGGCAGCGACGCCGCCAAGGCCCTGGAAAGCCTGGTGCCGGTGGATATCCTCGACCTGCCGGTAGGCATGCAGCGCTATGCCATGTTCACCAATGAGCAAGGCGGTATCCTCGACGACCTGATGGTCGCCAACCTGGGCAACGACACCCTGTTCCTGGTAGTCAACGCCGCCTGCAAGGACCAGGACCTGGCCCACCTGCGAGCGCATATCGGTGGCCGCTGCGAGGTGCAAGCGCTGTTCGAGGAGCGTGCCCTGCTGGCCCTGCAAGGCCCGGCCGCAGCCGAGGTGCTGGCGCGCCTGGCCCCGGAAGTAGCCAGCATGACCTTCATGCAGTTCCGCGCAGTAAAGTTGCTGGGTGAAGACTGCTACGTCAGCCGCTCGGGGTATACCGGCGAAGACGGCTACGAGATTTCGGTACCGGCACACGCCGCCGAAGCCCTGGCCCGTCGCCTGCTGGCCGAGCCGCAAGTGCAGCCGATCGGCCTGGGCGCGCGCGACTCGCTGCGCCTGGAAGCCGGCCTGTGCCTGTACGGCCACGACATGAACAGCGAAACCTCCCCGGTCGAAGCCAGCCTGCTGTGGGCCATTTCCAAGGTACGCCGGGCCGATGGCGCGCGTGCCGGCGGCTTCCCTGGGGCCGAGCACATCTTCGCCCAGCAGCGCGATGGCGTGCCGCGCAAACGCGTGGGCCTGTTGCCGCAGGAACGTACGCCAGTGCGCGAAGGCGCTGACATTGTCGATGCCAACGATCACCCGGTAGGCAAAGTTTGCAGTGGCGGCTTTGGCCCGACACTCGGCGCACCGGTCGCAATGGGTTATATCGATAGCGAACATGCAGCAATCGACACGCCACTGTTTGCTGTGGTGCGTGGCAAGAAGGTGGCTTTGAAAGTCAGTAAAATGCCTTTCGTGGCGCAACGTTACTACCGAGGCTGAAGCCGTTTTGTGAAGCGTGCGGGCAGGTTCGGCTTATTCGTTTCCGAACCTGCCTAATAACTTTTGAACATGGCGCCAGGCCAGGCGCCATGCCGTTTCCGACAAACTGGTCGGTTATCGGCAAACGGCCGATTTTCCAGACGAGCAAGGGCTTGTTTTTCGCTCGGGAGTTGGCGTAGAGTCACTGCACTGTGTTTGCATGGGTCGCAACAGTTCGTGACCTGGGCCAGTAGCCGCAATCTGCTACAACCCGTTTGACGTCTCTTACTTTCCTGCAACCCAGCCCAGTAATCTTTTGCTTACTATTTATTGCAAAAGAAACTGTCATCAAAATTCAAGCTTCATAGGAAATAAGACAATGGCTGAGCGTCAGAACGGTACCGTCAAGTGGTTCAATGACGAAAAAGGTTACGGTTTCATCACCCCAGAAAGCGGTGCTGATCTGTTCGTGCACTTCCGCGCTATTGAAGGCAACGGCTTCAAGAGCCTGAAAGAAGGCCAGAAGGTCTCCTTCGAAGCAGTGCAAGGCCAGAAAGGCCTGCAAGCTGACAAAGTTCAGGTCATCGGCTAAGCCGAGCCCGACTTCGAAAAAGCCCCTGCCAAGTGCAGGGGCTTTTTTTTGCCCGTAGAATATCGGCTTCGTCTTCTGGAGCCGTTCTGCATGTCCAAGCCTCTGCTTACACCCCAGGGTGATTTCCCGCCGGTCGGCCTGGGCCGGCGCCTGGCGGCGATGTTCTACGACTTTTTGCTGTGCACGGCGCTGCTGATCGTGACCGCTGGCGCCTACAAGATGATCCAGATGGCGATCATCGGCGAAGCACGCATGCGCGAGCTGACCGAGGCCGGTGCGCTGGATGGCGACCCGCTGCTGTCGACGCTACTGCTGTTTGCCCTGTTCGGCTTTTTTGCCAAGTTCTGGACCCATGGCGGGCAGACCCTGGGCATGCAGGTGTGGGGGGTGCGGGTGCAGAACGCCGATGGCACGGCCATCAGCCTGTGGCAGGCGCTGTTGCGCTTCGTGGTATCGATCGCCTCGTGGCTGTGCCTGGGGCTGGGTTTCTTCTGGGCGCTGATCGACAAGCGCAAGCGCGGCTGGCATGACATCTACTCGGAAAGCCAGCTGGTGCGGGTACCGAAGCAGAAGAAATGAGCTGAGACCTGTATTGCCTGCTTCCGGCCTATTCGCGGGCGTGCCCGCTCCCACAGGGGCTGTGATGAACCTGTGGGAGCGGGCACGCCCGCGAAGAAGCCAACACAAATGCCAGCAAAAAGCCGACCCTGAGGTCGGCTTTTTTGTACAGTTCAGGCCATTACCCCGCCCGGCGCAACAGCCACATCCCTGCCAGCGCACAGATGCCGGCCGGGATCACCACCGCCAACAGCGGCGGGAAGCCGAACACCTGGCTCGATGGCCCCAGCAGGTCCTGAGCAATGCGGAACACGAAGCCCACCAGCACACCGGTGAACACGCGCTGGCCAAGGGTCACCGAACGCAACGGGCCGAAAATGAACGAGATCGCCATCAGCACCAGCGCCGCGGTCACCATCGGTTGCAACACCTTGGTCCAGAACGCCAGCCAGTAACGGGCGTTGTTCAGGCCCTGGTCGGACAGGTAGTGGATGTAGTCCCACAAGCCAGTAATCGATAGCGACTCAGGCGCCAGGATCACGGTATTGAGCAGCTGCGGGGTGAGCGAAACGTCCCAGCGCTCCTGCGGCGTGTTCACCACTTCGGTATGGTCACCACGGAAGAAGGTGGTGCGCACGTCGGCAAGCAGCCAGTGATCGTCCTGGTATTGGGCGCGACGAGCGAAACTCGAAGTGACGATCTTGCGTTCGCTGTCGAAGCGGTAGCGGGTCACGCCCAGCAGCAGGCCGTTGGGCTGCACGGCGTTGATGTGCACGAACTCGTCACCCTGGCGGTGCCACATGCCACGCTTGGAGCTTTGTGCCTCACCCCCACCCTGGGCCAGCGAACGGTCGGCCTGGGCCTTGTTCTCGGTCACCGGTGCCACGTATTCGCCGATCAGCAGGCCGACCAGCATCAGCACCAGCATCGGCTTCATCACCGCCCAGACGATGCGGCCGATCGATACCCCGGCAGCGCGCATGATGGTCAGTTCGCTGCTGCTGGCCAGGCTGCCCAGGCCGATCAGGCAACCGATCAAGGCGGCCATCGGCAGCATTTCGTACAGGCGCCGTGGGGCGGTGAGCAAAACGAAGTTACCCGCCTCCATCACCGTGTAGGTATCGCTGAGGTCGCTCATTTCATCAATGAAGGCGAACAGCGAAGCCAGGCCAAGGATGATGCCCAGTACGGCGAGAATGGCCAGCAGCACGCTCTGGCCGATGTAACGGTCGAGTTTAGCCATGGGCCACCTCCGCACGGCGGGCGGCGCGCTTGAGGCGCAGCGGCTCCCAGTACATCAGGCCCAGGCCGATCAGCAGGAACAGGCCGTGGACCCACCACATGCCCAGGGCGATCGGCAACTTGCCCTTCTCGAGCGCGCCGCGTGCGGAAATCAGCATTGTCAGGTAGGCCATGTACAGAAGAATTGCCGGCAGCAGCTTGAGGAAGCGCCCCTGGCGCGGGTTGACTCGGGACAGCGGTACCGCCAGCAGGGTGACGACGAACACCAGGATGGGCAGCGACAGGCGCCATTGCAGCTCGGCACGCTCACGCAGGCCCGGCTTGCCGATCAGCTCGGAGGTGGGGATGGCTTCGCGCTCGGTCACTTCCTCGCTGACCTCCGGCTTGGGCAGCAGCACGCCGTAGGTGTCGTACTTGATGGCGCGGTAGTCGGCCTGGCCGGGGTTGCCGTCGTAACGGTAGCCGTTTTCCAGCACCAGGTAGCGGTTGCCGTCGGCCTGGATTTCCTGGTGGCCTTTTTCCGCGACCAGCACCGACGGCGCGCGGTCCTTGGTCTTGTCCTGGTTGAAGCGTTTTTCCGAGATGAACACCCCGGCCAGGTTGATGCGATCGTCAGACAACTGTTCGGTGTAGGTTACCCGCGAACCATCGCGCAGGGTCTGGAAGCGGCCCGGCACCAGAGTGTCGAACTCGGTCAGGGCATCCTGCTGGCTGATGATCTTCTGTACCTGGGCAACGCCCTGCGGCGCCAGGCTCAGGCTCAGCCAGGCCACCAGCAGGGCAACCAGGGCGGCCGGCGCCATGGTCAGGCCGAGCAAGCGCTGCTGGCTCATGCCAGTGGCCGACAGCACGGTCATCTCGCTTTCCAGGTACAAGCGCCCGTACGCCAGGAGAATGCCGAGGAACAGCCCCAAAGGCAGGATCAGCTGCAGGAAACCCGGCAGGCGGAAGCCCATGATCAGGAACAGCACGCTCGGGTCGAGCACACCCTGGGCAGCCTGGGCCAGGTACTTGATGAAGCGCCCGCTCATGATGATCACCAGCAGCACGGCGCTGACGGCGCTCAAGGTCACCAGGACCTCGCGGGACAGATAACGAAAGACGATCAAACCAGACACTCCTGGGTTGTCAGGGCGGACTGCCAAGCAATGGCGCCAGACAATGACTTAGTACATCCAAGACCAATGCCGGTTCGCCAAAGGCGAACCTCCATGTAAAGTGCGCGCATTATCCTGTGATTGAACGCCCCTGTCACTTCGCCGCGCATGAAGGCGTACAACGGGGTTGTCAGCACGCTTGCCGCAGGCTCAAACTGGCAGCTTTTCCGCTGGCGCGCGATAACGCAGCCAGGCCCGTCCAGAGCGCTGGAGCACACAGCGCCGACTGCATCGATCATTCGGGGATCCTGACATGGAACTGGTTGTAAAAAGCGTAGCTGCTGCATCCGTAAAAACCGCCACCCTGGTCATTCCGGTAGGTGAAAACCGCAAGCTCGGCGCCGTGGCCAAGGCCGTCGACCAGGCCAGCGAAGGCGCTATCAGTGCCGTGCTCAAGCGTGGCGACCTGGCTGGCAAGCCGGGCCAGACCCTGCTGCTGCAGAGCGTCGCCGGCCTGAAGGCCGAACGCGTGCTGTTGGTGGGCAGCGGCAAGGACGACGCCCTGGGCGACCGCGCCTGGCGCAAACTGGTCAACAGCGTCGCCGGCGTGCTCAAGGGCCTGAACGGCAGCGATGCCGTGCTGGCCCTGGACGACATTGCGGTCAGCAACCGCGATGCCCATTACGGCAAATACCGCCTGCTGGCCGAAACCCTGCTTGATGGCGAGTACGCGTTCGACCGCTTCAAGAGCCAGAAGGCCGAGCCGCGCGCCCTGAAAAAGGTCACCCTGCTGGCCGACAAGGCCGGCCAGGCCGACGTCGAGCGCGCGGTCAAGCACGCCAGTGCCATCGCCACCGGCATGGCCTTCACCCGCGACCTCGGCAACCTGCCGCCCAACCTGTGCCACCCAAGCTTCCTTGCCGAGCAGGCCAAGGACCTGGGCAAGGCGCACAAGGCGCTGAAGGTCGAGGTACTGGACGAGAAGAAGATCAAGGACCTGGGCATGGGCGCGTTCTACGCCGTCGGCCAGGGCAGCGACCAGCCGCCACGCCTGATCGTGCTCAACTACCAGGGCGGCAAGAAAGCCGAGAAGCCGTTCGTGCTGGTGGGCAAGGGCATTACCTTCGACACCGGCGGCATCAGCCTCAAGCCAGGTGCCGGCATGGATGAGATGAAATACGACATGTGCGGCGCGGCCAGCGTGCTCGGCACCCTGCGTGCGGTGCTCGAGCTGCAACTGCCGATCAACCTGGTGTGCCTGCTGGCCTGTGCCGAAAACATGCCGAGCGGCGGCGCCACCCGCCCGGGTGACATCGTCACCACCATGAGCGGCCAGACCGTGGAAATCCTCAACACCGACGCCGAAGGCCGCCTGGTGCTGTGCGACACCCTGACCTACGCCGAACGCTTCAAGCCGCAGGCGGTGATCGACATCGCCACCCTCACCGGCGCCTGCATCGTCGCCCTGGGCAGCCACACCTCCGGCCTGATGGGCAACAATGACGACCTGGTCGGCCAGTTGCTCGACGCCGGCAAGCGCGCCGACGACCGCGCCTGGCAGCTGCCGCTGTTCGATGAATACCAGGAGCAGCTGGACAGCCCGTTCGCCGACATGGGCAACATCGGTGGGCCGAAAGCCGGCACCATCACCGCCGGCTGCTTCCTGTCGCGCTTCGCCAAGGCCTACGACTGGGCGCACCTGGACATCGCCGGCACGGCCTGGGTCAGCGGTGGCAAGGACAAAGGCGCCACCGGCCGCCCGGTACCGCTGCTGACCCAGTACCTGCTGGACCGCGCTGGCGCCTGACGCCGTGCAGCCGGTGGCGCCTCGTGCGCCATCGGCCGGCGATATCACCATGAGCAAAGTCGATTTCTACATCCTGCCCACCGACGCGCTGTCGGCGCGCCTGGACTTCGCCTGCAAGCTGTGTGAAAAGGCCTGGCGCCTTGGCCACCGGGTCTACCTGCATTGCCAGGATGCCGAGCAGCGCGACCAGCTGGACCAACGCCTGTGGCGCTTCAAGGGCGAAGCTTTCGTGCCCCACGACCTGGCAGAGCTGCACGCCGACGCGCGCGTGGCCCTGGGCCTGGCCGACGACGCCGGCGACCATCGCGACCTGCTGATCAACCTGGGCGCCGGCGTGCCGGGCTTTGCCGGCCAGTTCGAGCGCATCGCCGAGATCGTCGTCGAAGAACCTGGCATCCGCCAGTCGGCACGTGAGCGATTCCGTTTCTACCGTGAACAGGGCTATGCTCTGCAAGACCACCGCTTACAGCGACTTTGACGACGATGGACAAACCCTCCCCGCTACCCGATTCCGCCCATCTGCTCGATGACCTCGAGTCGATCCGCCAGTTGCTTGGCGATGCCGACCTGCAACCGCCACTGCTGACCGAGACGGTCGAACAGATCCCCTTGCTGCTGGAAGCAGCGCCCGACACCACCGCAGCGGCTGCCGCAGCGGCCGAACCCGAGGCCGTGGACGACCCGCAGACGCGGCGCCAGGACACCCTGCTGCACCTGGAAAGCGAACTGCGCGCGGCGGCGCAGATGATCATGCAGGACGTGATCAACGACTTTACCCCGCATATCGAGAACGAGATCAAACGCCGGCTGGATGCGCGGATCGAGCGGTTGATCAAGCGTTCCGAGTAAACCGGGTATCAGCGGCGCCTGCTTCGCGGGCACGCCCGCTGCCACAGGTACGGTGCAAGCTTCGAGACATGCACCGTACCTGCGGCAGCGGGCGTGCCCGCGAAGCAGGCGCCACGGTTCCGTCAGTTGTCAGCAGCTTGTCGCCTGCGGCCCCCAGCTTGGTTATACTTCCCGGCTTTCCCGAATAAATGCACAGGGTCCCGCCGCGCATGGATAAGACCTACCAGCCGCACGCCATCGAAACTTCCTGGTACAACACCTGGGAGTCCGAGAATTATTTCGCCCCACAAGGTGCAGGCGAGTCCTACACCATCATGATCCCGCCGCCGAACGTGACCGGCAGCCTGCACATGGGCCACGGCTTCAACAACGCGATCATGGATGCCCTGATCCGTTTCCGCCGCATGCAAGGCCGCGACACCCTGTGGCAGCCCGGCACCGACCACGCCGGTATCGCCACCCAGATGCTGGTCGAGCGCCAGCTCGAGGCCAAGGGCCAGAACCGCCATGACCTGGGCCGCGAAAAGTTCCTGGAAAAGGTCTGGGAATGGAAGGACCAGTCCGGCGGCAACATCAGCCGCCAGATCCGCCGCCTGGGCTCGTCGGTGGACTGGAGCCGCGAGCGCTTCACCATGGACGACGGCCTGTCCGAAGCGGTCAAGGAAGCCTTCGTGCGCCTGCACGAGGACGGCCTGATCTACCGCGGCAAGCGCCTGGTCAACTGGGACACCAAGCTGCACACGGCCATCTCCGACCTCGAAGTGGAAAACCACGACGAGAAGGGCCACCTGTGGAACCTGCGCTACCCGCTGGCCGATGGCGCCAAGACCGCCGAAGGCAAGGATTACCTGGTCGTCGCCACCACCCGCCCGGAAACCCTGCTGGGTGACGCCGCGGTAGCGGTCAACCCGAACGACGAGCGCTACCAGGCGCTGATCGGCAAGTTCGTCGAACTGCCGCTGGTCGGCCGTCGCATCCCGATCATCGCCGACGACTATTGCGATCCCGAGTTCGGTACCGGTTGCGTGAAGATCACCCCGGCCCACGATTTCAACGACTACGAAGTCGGCAAGCGCCACAACCTGCCGCTGCTGAACATCTTCGACAAGAACGCCTTCGTGCTGGCCAGCGCCCAGGCCTTCAACCTCGACGGCAGCGTCAACGAGCAGGTCGACACCCGCCTGCCGGCCCAGTACGCCAACCTCGACCGCTTCGTCGCGCGCAAGCAGATCGTCGCCGACCTGGACGCCCAGGGCCTGCTGGTGAGCATCGACGACCACGCCCTGAAGGTGCCGAAAGGCGACCGTTCGGGCACCGTCATCGAGCCGTGGCTGACCGACCAGTGGTACGTCTCCACCAAGCCGTTGGCAGAACCTGCCATCGCTGCCGTGGAAGACGGCCGCATCCAGTTCGTGCCCAAGCAGTACGAGAACATGTATTTCTCCTGGATGCGCGACATCCAGGACTGGTGCATCAGCCGCCAGCTGTGGTGGGGCCACCGTATCCCGGCGTGGTACGACGAGGCCGGCCAGGTCTATGTCGGCCGCAACGAGGCAGAAGTGCGCGCCAAGCACAACCTGGGCGCCGACGTTGCCCTGCGCCAGGACGACGACGTGCTCGACACCTGGTTCAGTTCCGGGCTGTGGACTTTCTCCACCCTGGGCTGGCCGGAGCAGACCGAATTCCTCAAGAAGTTCCACTCCACCGATGTGCTGGTGACCGGCTTCGACATCATCTTCTTCTGGGTTGCGCGCATGATCATGCTGACCATGCACCTGATCAAGAACGAAGACGGCACCCCGCAGGTACCGTTCAAGACCGTGTACGTGCACGGCCTGGTGCGGGACGGCCAGGGCCAGAAGATGTCCAAGTCCAAAGGCAACGTGCTGGACCCGCTGGATATCGTCGACGGCATCACCCTCGATGCCCTGCTGGAAAAACGCACCAGCGGCATGATGCAGCCGAAGCTGGCCGAGAAGATCGCCAAGCAGACCAAGGCCGAGTTCCCTGAAGGTATTGCCAGCTACGGCACCGATGCCCTGCGCTTCACCTTCTGCTCGCTGGCCTCCACCGGCCGCGACATCAAGTTCGACATGGGCCGCGTCGAAGGCTACCGCAACTTCTGCAACAAGATCTGGAACGCCGCCCGCTACGTGCTGGACAAAGGCGAGGACTGCGGCCAGAACGGCGAGGCCGTCGAACTGTCGCTGGCCGACCGCTGGATCATCTCGCAGCTGCAACGCACCGAAGCCGAAGTGACCCGCCAGCTGGAGCAGTTCCGCTTCGACCTGGCCAGCCAGGCACTGTACGAGTTCATCTGGAACCAGTACTGCGACTGGTACCTGGAACTGTCCAAGCCGGTATTATGGGACGAGAACGCACCGGTCGAGCGCGCCCGTGGCACCCGTCGCACCCTGGTGCGCGTGCTGGAAGTGGCACTGCGCCTGGCGCATCCGTTCATGCCGTTCATCACTGAAGAAATCTGGCAGCGCATCGCGCCGCTGGCCGGCATCAGCGGCAAGACCATCATGCTGCAGCCATGGCCGGTGGCCAATGAAAGCCGCATCGACCCGGCCGCCGAAGGCGACATCGAATGGCTCAAGGAGCTGATGGTTGGCCTGCGCAATATCCGCGCCGAGATGAACATCGGCCCGGGCAAGCCGCTGCCGCTGTTCCTGAAGAACGCCAACGCCGACGACCAGCGTCGCCTGCAGGAAAACGAAGCGCTGCTGAAGAAGCTGGCCAAGGTCGAATCGTTCACCGTGCTGAGCGATGCCGACGAAGCCCCGCTGTCGGCCACCGCCCTGGTCGGTGACCTGCAGGTGCTGGTGCCGATGGCCGGCCTGATCGACAAGGATGCCGAGCTGGCGCGCCTGAACAAGGAGATCCAGCGCCTGCAAGGTGAAGTGGCGCGCGTGGGCGGCAAGCTGTCCAACGCTGCCTTCGTCGACAAGGCCCCACCTGCGGTGATCGAGAAGGAACGCGCCAAGCTGGCCGAGTCCGAACAGGCCCTGGCCAACTTCACCGAGCAGCACGCGCGGATTGCGGCGCTTTAATCACCAGAGAAACAGCTGGGGCCGCTGTGCGGCCCTTTCGCGACACAAGGCCGCTCCTGCAGGGACGGCGCCGGTTTGAAGGGCGCCGCTATCCTGCAGGAGCGGCCTTGTGTCGCGAAAGGGCTGCATAGCAGCCCCAGGCTCTATCAGCCACCGCTCGTATAGGGCTGGACACTGCCATGACCCCGAACAAACCCACCCTGCACCCGCGCAACCGCCACCAGGGCCGCTACGACTTCCCCAGCCTGATCAAGGCCCTCCCCGAGCTGGCGCGCTTCACCATCACCAACCCTCACGGCAAGCCCAGCATCGACTTCGCCAACCCCGAAGCCGTACGGGTATTCAACCGCGCCCTGCTCAAGGCCCAATACGGCATCCAGCACTGGGACATCCCGGCCGACTACCTGTGCCCGCCGATCCCCGGTCGCGCCGACTACCTCCATGTGGCTGCCGACCTGTTGGCCGACGACAATGCCGGCGAGATCCCCAAGGGCGCGCAGGTTCGCGTACTGGACATCGGCGTCGGCGCCAACTGCATCTACCCGCTGCTCGGCCACAGCGACTACCGCTGGCGCTTCCTCGGTTCGGACATCGACCCGGTGGCCCTGGCCTCGGCCAAGGCCATCGTCCAGGCCAACCGCCTGGACAAGGCCATCACCCTGCGCCAGCAGGCCAACCGTGCCCACATCCTCGGCGGCCTGCTGCAGGAGGACGAACACTTTGACCTGACCCTGTGCAACCCGCCCTTCCACGCCTCGCGCGACGAAGCCACCCGCGGCAGCCAGCGCAAGTGGAAGAACCTCGGCAAGCAGGACCCCAAGCGCAAGTTGCCGGTGCTGAACTTCGGTGGCCAGAACAATGAACTGTGGTGCGAGGGCGGCGAGATCCGTTTCGTCACCCAGCTGGTTGGCGAAAGCGTGCAGTACGCAGAACGGGTGCTGTGGTTCACCAGCCTGGTGTCCAAGGCCAGCAACCTGCCGGGGATCGAGGCCGCGCTGAAGAAGGCCGGCGCCAAGGCCGTGCGCGTCGCCGAAATGGGCCAGGGGCAGAAACAGAGCCGCATGGTCGCCTGGAGCTTCCTCGACGAGGCAGCGCGCCAGGCCTGGCACGCCCGGCGTAGACAACAGGCATGAAAAAACCGCGCCCGGGCAAGCCGGGCGCGGTTTCGTCAAAGCGTCAACAATTACTTGTTGATGGCGTCGGTCAGCACTTTGGCTGGAACGAACTTGACGACTTTCTTGGCAGCGATTTCGATGGCAGCGCCAGTCGAAGGGTTGCGGCCGGTACGGGCAGGACGCTCGGTGACTTTCAGCTTGCCGATGCCTGGCAGAGTGATTTCAGCGCCGTTTTCCAGCTGGTCGGCAACGATCTGGCCCAGTTGCTCCAGAGCGTTCTTGGCGGTGGCTTTTGGCGCGGCGATCGATTCGGCGATGTCGGCAATCAGTTGGTCTTTGGTCAATGCCATGGTGGTGTTCCTTCCCTATCAAATTCGATGGTTATGCAGCGGGCTAACGACGTTATCGGGCCAGCCCCTGAAAGTGGAGGGCCGCGCCAATCGCGTATGTAGATACGCAAATCGACGTTTGGTTCGACACGCCGGCAGCACGTTGCCAGCAATGCGCCACGTGCTGGGCGCAAGACCGCGCAAAGCTACCACAGGAACGGATAAATATCCGCTGCGCACTTCGATTAAATGCAGGTTTTTCGGGGGTTTTAGCCTGGGACGCACGAATTTGCACAAAAAACGAACAACCGGCATTTCTGCCAACATCCGGCCACTGCATCACCTGGCGTCTGGGGTAAACTTGGCACCTTTTGCAGCCCGCCGAGAATTCCATGCCAATCCGTCATTGCATCGTTCACCTGATCGACAAAAAGCCCGATGGCAGCCCCGCCGTGCTGCATGCCCGCGATTCCGAACTGGCCGCCTCCGATGCCATCGAAAACCTGCTGGCCGACCTCAATGACAGCTACAACGCCAAGCAAGGCAAGGCCTGGGGGTTCTTTCACGGTGAGTCCGGCGCCTACCCGCTGAGCGGCTGGCTGAAGCAGTACCTGGACCAGGAAAAGGATTTCACCGCCTTCAGCCGCGTAGCCGTGGAGCACCTGCAGAAGCTGATGGAAGAGTCCAACCTGTCCACCGGCGGCCACATCCTGTTTGCCCATTACCAGCAAGGCATGACCGAGTACCTGGCGATCGCCCTGCTGCACCATAGCGAAGGCGTGGCGGTGAACGCCGAACTCGATGTGACGCCTTCGCGCCACCTTGACCTCGGGCAGTTGCACCTGGCGGCGCGCATCAACCTGTCGGAATGGAAGAACAACCAGAACTCCAAGCAGTACATCTCGTTCATCAAGGGCAAGAACGGCAAGAAGGTTTCCGACTACTTCCGCGATTTCATCGGCTGCCAGGAAGGGGTCGACGGCCCGGGCGAAACCCGCACCCTGCTCAAGGCCTTCAGCGACTTCGTCGAGAGCGAAGACCTGCCGGAGGAGTCCGCCCGCGAAAAAACCCAGACCCTGGTGGACTACGCCACCACCCAGACCAAGCTGGGCGAGCCAGTGACCCTGGAAGAGCTGTCCAGCCTGATCGACGAGGACCGACCGAAGGCGTTCTACGACCACATCCGTAACAAGGATTACGGCCTGTCACCGGAAATCCCCGCAGACAAACGCACCCTCAACCAGTTCCGTCGCTTCACCGGGCGTGCCGAGGGGCTGTCGATCAGCTTCGAAGCGCATCTGCTGGGGGACAGGGTGGAATATGACGAAGCGGCCGGGACCTTGATCATCAAGGGGCTGCCGACCACCCTGGTGGACCAGCTGAAGCGGCGCAAGGACTGATGGCCCGAGGGGCTGCTGCGCAGCCCCATCGCGAAGCGACCCTAGGCTCTGTACGAAAAGTCTTGAGACGCAGGTCAGGCGAGGCGAAAACAGCCGAGGAAGCGGAGTGCACTGGAGTACATGAGCATTCCGAGGCTGTTTTCAACGCAGCATGAACAAGTATCAAGGCTTTTCGTACAGAGCCTAGGGCGAGGAAGCGCTGTCATAGCCGGCCACCAACGCCTCCTTGGCCGATTTGCGCAGGCGCTTCACCAGCCGTTCCTGGCGCAACGCCTCGCCCTTGTCCGGCCATCGCTCCATATACACCAGCGCCTGGGCCGGGCTGGTCTTGAAATAACGTGCACCCTGCCCTTTCTGGTGAGCCAGAAAGCGCCGCTGCGGATCATCGCTGATGCCGCAATACAACGAACCATTGGCAGCCCGTACCAGGTAGACATACCAGGGTTTCGTTGCCTGATCCGGCACTTGTTCACTCACGACGCCTGCTCTTTTCATCATTAGTTTGGTGGGCCCACTCATCGAGGGCTTCATCATGCTTGATTCGCTTCCCCACATCGGCTTGGGTGCAGCACTGCTTGTGGTTGCATTCGCCACACAGGCATCGACTGGCGAGGAAACCGCCAGACAGATGCAAGACAACTACGACGCCACCCCTGCCCAGTGCGAGGGCAGAGCCGTACCTGCCCACGCCTGCTCGGGCGTGCTGCTTCGCTCGACCAAGCCGTCACCGCATTACCACACCTGGCATCATAGCCAGAACAGCAAGGACAAGGGCGGCGTATCGTTCTCCTACCTGCGCAGCGATATCCCCACCACCCGACTGGCTGCCGATGGCCGCAGTGGCTTCACCCTGTACCCGATGCTGCAACGCCCGCAAGGCTCGCTACGCTACGAGATGCTGTGCGCCTGGCCCACCGACGGCGACACCTGGGAACGCGATAATCGCGGCTGCGGCGATAACCGGCAAACGGCCGAAACCGAGGCAGCCTGCCACGAACAGGGGGTGTTCACTGCCGAGCAATGGATGGCGCGCTTCAGGCAGAGCGAGGATTATAAACGCCAATGCGCCTTCGACATCCGTCGCGCGCGGGTGCCGGAACGGGCCGAGGCCTTCCATCAAAGCCTGCGCGCCAAACAACTGTTCGCCCGTGAGCTGCCGTTTCCCTGGAACGAAGTGGTGATTGGCGCCTGGGACGAGGCGAGCGCCAATCGCCTGCCGATCCAGTCGTTTTTCCACATCGAGGGCGAGTATGGTGCGCTGCAGCAGGCTCAGGCCGACCAAAAGGACTGGCACCAGACGTATGGCAGTTTCATCCCGGTGATTCGTATTCGGCTACCGGACACGGCCAACGGGCGTGCCACCTTCAGCTACCACGACAGTGATCAGGCCGTGGCGCTGCCCTGAGCATGCTGATACGCCCGCAAGCCGTTGAACGCTTGCTGGCGTACCTTGTTCTGCAGCAGCGGCGACCAGCCAAGCAGCAGCCCTGGAACACCCAGCGCCTGCCGCGACCAGCGCCACAGGTCGAAGGTGTCGTCATGCTGGCAGATCAGCCCATCGCGGATCACGAAACGCGCCTGGATATCGTTGACCACGGTGCGGCCAGTCTGGCTGAACAGGTAGGTGGCGACCCAGTGTGCGCCACCGCTGCGCTCATCGGCGCGTACGCCGTCGAACGTCAGGGTGAAATCCTTCGCCCGGGTGGTGAGCATGCGCCACATGTCGCCCACGTCCTTGCCGCGCAAGGTACCGAATACCGGGTCGCTGAAGACGATATCGTCGCTGTAGCAGGCCACCATGGCCTCGGCGTCAAGGCGCTGGAAGGCCTGGTAGAAGCGGGTGATGAGTTCGCGGTTGGCGTCGCTCATGAGGGCTGGTCCGTCCTGGGGTGGAAAGCAGCACGATAATCTGCCTCACAGGCTTATACCAGTACCCGCAAAGAGGCCAGTGCTGGCAAGGTTCACCCTCAAACCTTCTCGCTGCTCACCTGCACATGCAATGCCCGCCCAGCCCCCAGCCCGAACACGATGGCACCAACCCCCAACACGGCAAAAATCCAGCCCACGGCGGCCCAGCCCCCGCTCAGGTCATGCACCAGGCCCACCGCAAACGGCCCCATCGACGCCAAGGTGTAGCCCACGCCTTGGGCCATGCTCGACAGGTTGGCCGCGACATGGGCATCTTTCGAACGCAGCACGATCAAGGTCAGCGCCAGGGCGAAGGTACCGCCCTGCCCCAGGCCCAGCAGTACCGCCCAGCCCCACAGCCCGGCAAGCGGCGCATACAGGCAACCGAACAAGCCGCCCAGGGTGGTCAGCATGACCAGCACGATCGCCAGCCGCTGGTCCTTGCCGCGCGTGGCCAACCACGGCGCACTGAGCGAACTGACCAACTGCACGATCACCGACCCCGACAGCACCAACCCCGCCTCGGTCGGGCTCAGGCCGCGACCGATCAGGATTGACGGCAACCAACCGAACACGATGTAGGCCAGCGACGATTGCAGGCCCATGTACAAGGTCACCTGCCAGGCCAAGGGATCACGCCACAGCCCACGCACACGATAGGCCACCTTGTGCAAGCCATGCCCCTGGCGGGCCTGGGGCAGCCAGACCAGCATGGCCAGCAGTGCCGGTAGCGCCCAGAAGCCCAGCCCCAACGCCCAGCTGCCGTCGAAGTGCTGTGCCAGAGGGACGGTCGCCCCCGCTGCCATGGCCGCACCCAGGCATAGCGCCATGGTGTACACGCCGGTCAGCGTGCCGGCGTGCTGCGGGAAGTCGCGCTTGACGATACCCGGCAACAGCACGCCGATGATGCCGATACTGGCCCCGGCCATCAGGCTGCCGAGGAACACGCCGATAGCACCGAAGCTACTGCGCAGCACGGTGCCCAGTGCCAGGCTGGCGAGGATGCCGAGGATCACCCGCTCACTGCCGAAACGACGCGCCAGCACTGGCGCCAACGGGGCGAACAAACCCAGGCACAACACTGGCAAGGTGGTCAGCAGCCCAGCCAGCGAGGCGTTCAGCCCCAGGCCGGCGGACACCTGGCCAAGCACCGGCGCCATGCTCGACAACGCTGGGCGCAGGTTCAGCGCCACCAGCACCAGGCCGAGCAACAGCAGCCACGGCCGCCGCAGCAGCACGGGCTGCTGCTGGACCTGCTCGTCGTCAGCCTCGGCATCGATCAGCAGCTCATCGAGATCCCGCTCAGGTGGCGGGGTATTACGGGTGATGGATTCAGCCATGGGCGTTCTCGAGTCAGGATTCGATAAGGGTACGGCTTAGGCGTTTGGCCCGCTCCGCGTCGCGTTGCTCGATGGCCTCGAGAATCTGCCCGTGCAGGTCGAACGTGGCCTGGCAGCGCGGAACGGTGGTCATGTTGTGCTGCAGCGCGGCAGCCACCACCCCGGAAAAGTAGCGGTACAACTCGCTGAGTGCCGGGTTGTGGGCGGCATCCACCAGCCGTTGGTGAAACACCAGGTCGCAGGCCACGTAGGCTGCAACATCGCCATGAAAATGCCCGGCACTGACCGCCAGGGCATCACGCAACGCCTGCAGGTCGGCATCGGTACGCCGCAGCGCGGCCAGGCCGATAGCTTCGGCTTCCAGAATGTGCCGGGTTTCACGGGCATGTTCAGGTGAGCAGCGTGACATCGCCTGCACCGCCTGCAGCGGATCCTGGGCGGTGCGCAGGTAACTGCCATCGCCCTGGCGAATTTCCACCAGGCCACTGAAGGCCAGCACCCGCATGGCCTCACGCACGGTATTACGGCTGATGCCCAGCTCTACGGCCAGCACCGGTTCGGTGGGCAGACGTTGGCCGATTTGCCAGTCGCCCTGGAGGATGCGTTCGCGCATGCGTTCGACGGCAAGTTCGACCAGTGAGCGCCTGGTCAGTTCGCTGCTCATTTCACTCAACCAATCATCCGACGAATTTGTGGAGCTTAATGGATACCCTTGCGCACGGCAATTCAACTGGCAGTTCTACCAGTTGCCGGCACGCGAGGTTGTTGCAACGCTTGAGCCCCACCTCATCGAGGCATGGCTTATGTCGATCAGTAGAACCCTACGCTGGACCGCCCTGCTGCTGGCTGCGCTGCTGGTCAATGGCTGCGACGTCAAACCGCTGCAAACGCAACCGAAGACGCTGATCATCGGCATGGACGGCGTCCAGCTTCAGCACTACGAACAGCTGGGCGCCGATACCAACCTGCACAAGCGCCTGTTCTATGGCAAAGCCTATGCCGGCGGCATAACCGGGCGGGCCAGCGAGCAGGCCACGGTCAGTGGCCCGGGGTGGATCACCCTGTTGTCAGGTGTATGGGCCAACAAACACAAGGTGGTTTCCAATTCCGAAGCGTTGCGGATCGCTCCCGAGTTCCCCAGCCTGTTCAAGCGCCTACGGGATGCTTTGCCGAGTGCCCACATTGCCAGCATCGTCAACTGGTCGCCAATCAACACCGCCTATCTGCTGGTGGACGCGCAGGGCAACAGCCTGAACAAGGACGGCCTGAGTGATGACGAGGTCATCGCGCAAACCCTGGAAATACTTGGCGCAACCTCTGCCGACTTCACCTTCATCCAACTCGACGAACCCGATCAGGTCGGCCACGCCAGTGGCTTCGGGCCGGCCTACCAGGCAGCCCTGCGCGAAGCTGACGCGCGCCTGGGGCGCCTGCTGGACAAGGTGGAACAGCGAATCACCCAGCACCCGCAGGAGGATTGGCTGGTGATAGTCTGCACCGACCACGGTCGGGATTACTGGGGCACTGGCCATGGCGGCGTGACCGAGCAGGAAAAGACGGTGTTCATTGCCAGCAACAAGCCGTTGAATGAAGAGCTGAACCAACCCAGCATCCCCGAAGACAACCCGGGCCCCAACAACTTGTATGGCTACGCAGCGCAGACATCGGTGGCCCCGACCGTGCTCAGGCACATGGGGCTCGACCTGCTGCCGCAATGGCTGCTCGACGGTACGCCGCTGCTGGGCGCTACTGGCGTACGCAAGGCAAGGGCCATCGAAGCCGAAGGCAAATTGTTGTGGAACAGCGACTCGCCAGGGACCGTGATCATTCACAAAAATGGCCAGGTCGTCGCCAATGCACAGGCTTACCTGCAGCAGTGGACCGATCCCGAAGGCATGCGCCAGGCCAACGACTACGTACTCGAACTCGATGGCACGCCGGTCGCAGTGCGTACCCGGCCAGCCAGCACGCAATTGAATATCGAGGAAATCAGGTACTGAGCGGGCCGGCACTGCAGGAGCGGATGTCCCCGCTCCTGCAGTGCCCGGCTCAGTTCAAGGCATCGAGCAGCGCCTGGTTCATCTCCGGCGTGCCAATGGTGATACGCAGGAACTGGGCAATGCGCTCCTGCTTGAAGTGACGCACGATCACGCCCTGCTCACGCAGGCGCGCCGACAGCTGCGCAGCATCCTGCTGGGGGTGGCGGGCGAAGATGAAGTTGGCCGCCGATGGCAACACCTCGAAGCCCTTGCCGACCAGCTGCTCGACCAACGCTTCACGGCTGTCGATCACCTTGCGGCAGGTGGCCTGGAAGTAGGCCTTGTCCTCGAAGGCAGCCGCGGCGCCCACGATCGCCATGCGGTCAAGCGGGTAGGAGTTGAAGCTGTTCTTGATCCGCTCCAGCGCCTCGATGAGGTCCGGGTGGCCGACTGCCAGGCCCACACGCAAACCGGCGAGCGAGCGGGACTTCGACAGGGTCTGGGTCACCAGCAGGTTGTCGTAGCGATCCACCAGGCTGATGGCTGTCTCACCGCCGAAGTCGATGTAGGCTTCGTCCACCACCACCACCGAGTCGCGGTTGGCCTGCAGCAACTGCTCGATCGCCTGCAACGGCAGCAGGCAGCCGGTCGGCGCGTTAGGGTTGGGGAAAATGATCCCGGCGTTGGGTTTGTCGTAGTCAGCAATGCGGATCTGGAACTGCTCATCCAGCGCCACCTGCTCGAACGCAATGCCATACAAGCCGCAGTACACCGGGTAGAAGCTGTAGCTGACGTCGGGGAACAGCAACGGGCCGCGAGCGTGCTGGAACAGGCCGTGGAAGATGTGTGCCAGCACCTCGTCGGAGCCGTTGCCGACGAACACCTGCGCCGGGGTCACGCCGTAATACTCGGCCACCGCCTGCTTCAGGCGGTCGCTGTTCGGGTCCGGGTACAGCCGCAGGTTGTCGTTCAGCTCGCCACGCATGGCCTCCAGCGCCTTCGGCGATGGGCCATAGGGGTTCTCGTTGGTGTTCAGCTTGACCAGGCGGGCCAGCTTGGGTTGCTCGCCCGGCACGTAAGGCACCAGGTCCTTGACGAAGGGGCTCCAGAATCGACTCATGCTCAGTTCCCCTTCTGTTGGGTCAGGATACGGTATTCAGCGCTGCGGGCGTGGGCGGTCAGCGACTCGCCACGGGCCAGGACCGAAGCGGTATGGCCCAGTTCGGACGCGCCCTGTTCGGAGCAGAAGATGATCGACGAACGCTTCTGGAAGTCATACACCCCCAGCGGCGAGGAAAACCGCGCGGTACCGGAAGTGGGCAGCACGTGGTTGGGGCCGGCGCAGTAGTCGCCGAGCGCTTCGCTGGTGTGGCGACCCATGAAGATCGCGCCCGCGTGGCGGATGTGCGGCAGCCAGGCCTGTGGGTCGGCGACCGACAGTTCGAGGTGCTCCGGAGCGATACGGTTGGCCACTTCAATGGCCTGCTGCATGTCACGCACCTGGATCAACGCGCCACGGCCATTGATCGATTTCTCGATGATCGCGGCACGTTCCATGGTCGGCAGCAACTTGTCGATGCTGGCGGCAACGCGGTCAAGGAAAGCGGCGTCCGGGCTGACCAGGATCGCCTGGGCGTCTTCGTCGTGCTCGGCCTGGGAGAACAGGTCCATGGCGATCCAGTCCGGGTCGGTCTGGCCGTCACACACCACGAGGATTTCCGACGGGCCGGCGATCATGTCGATGCCGACCTGGCCGAACACGTGGCGCTTGGCCGTGGCGACGTAGATGTTGCCCGGGCCGACGATCTTGTCCACCTGCGGCACGCTCTCGGTACCGTAGGCCAGCGCGGCAACGGCCTGGGCGCCGCCGACGGTGAACACCCGGTCGACACCGGCGATGCAGGCCGCCGCCAGCACCAGCTCGTTGACCTCGCCACGCGGGGTCGGCACCACCATGACCACTTCGGCCACGCCGGCAACCTTGGCCGGGATGGCATTCATCAGCACCGACGACGGGTACGACGCCTTGCCGCCCGGTACATACAGGCCGGCGCGGTCCAGCGGGGTGACCTTCTGGCCGAGCACGGTGCCGTCGGCTTCGGTGTACTGCCAGGAGTCCTGCTTCTGCCGCTCGTGGTACAGGCGCACACGGTTGGCGGCTTTTTCCAGGGCTTCGCGCTGGGCTGGGGTAATGCGGGTCAGGGCCAGTTCCAGGCGGTCGCGCTTGAGGATCAGGTCGTCGATCGACTTGGCATCAACACCATCGAAACGCTGGGTGAACTCCACCAGCGCCGCATCGCCGCGCTCGCGCACAGCCTTGATGATGTCGAGCACGCGTTGGTTGACCGCGTCATCGGACACACTTTCCCAGCTCAGCAGATGATCCAGATGTCGGGCGAAATCCGGATCAGCAGCGTTGAGACGGGCAATTGCAGTGGACACGGTCATGGCGAGGGCCTCGATTATTGGCGAATGCTCAGGCGCCCTAGGCTACCAGTCGATCCGCGCGGGCACCCGAGAAAAAAGGCTATGACGCGGATAGACGGGCGCGACAGCGAAGGTCGCGCGCAGGAGTCAACCGCGGTGTCGCGACTCGACTGCTTGGCGCAGCGTGTCGATCAGGCTCTGGATACGGGCGTGCTGCATTTTCATGGAGGCCTTGTTGACCACCAGGCGCGAGCTGATCGTGGCGATCAGTTCCTGGGGCTCCAGGCCGTTGGCACGCAGGGTATTGCCGGTGTCGACCACGTCGATGATCTTGTCGGCGAGGTTGATCAGCGGTGCCAGCTCCATCGAGCCGTACAGCTTGATGATGTCGACCTGACGGCCCTGTTCGGCGTAATAGCGCTTGGCTACGTTGACGAACTTGGTAGCCACGCGCAGACGGCCCTTGGGCTCGGCTGCACCGACCACGCCGGCAGTCATCAGCTTGCAACGGGCAATCTGCAGGTCCAGGGGCTCGTACAGGCCCTGGCCGCCATACTCCATCAGCACGTCCTTGCCGGCCACACCCAGGTCGGCGGCACCATGCTCGACATAGGTCGGCACGTCGGTGGCACGCACGATCAGCAGGCGCACATCGTCCTGCGTGGTGGGGATGATCAGTTTGCGGCTCTTGTCCGGGTTCTCGGTCGGCACGATACCGGCTTCCGCCAGCAGCGGCAGGGTATCGTCGAGAATACGGCCTTTGGAAAGCGCGATGGTCAACATTGGAACGTCGGTCCTCAAGCGGCTACTGCCGGCCGGGCCACGGGCCCGACCGCATTCAATTCATCAGGCTCACCCTGTGGGAGCGGGCTAGCCCGCGAACACCGGCATAGCCGGTGCCATGCACCGCGGAAGCTTCTTCGCGGGCATGCCCGCTCCCACAGGATGTGCCAGGCAGATAACTAGCCCGGTACGCGACGGATTTTCGCGCCCAGCATCTGCAGTTTCTCTTCGATGCACTCGTAACCACGGTCGATGTGGTAGATGCGATCGATCAGGGTATCGCCTTCGGCAACCAGTGCCGACAGCACCAGGCTGGCCGACGCACGCAGGTCGGTGGCCATCACCGGGGCGCCCTTGAGCGTATTCACGCCGGTGACGATTGCGGTGTTGCCTTCGACCTGGATCTGCGCGCCCATGCGGTGCATTTCGTAGACGTGCATGAAGCGGTTTTCGAAGATCGTCTCGATCACGGCACCGGTGCCTTCGGCAATGGCGTTGAGCGAGATGAACTGCGCCTGCATGTCGGTCGGGAATGCCGGGTACGGGGCGGTACGCAGGTTGACGGCTTTCGGCCGCTTGCCGTGCATGTCCAGCTCGATCCAGTCTGCGCCGGTGTTGATGTCGGCGCCGGCTTCCTTGAGTTTTTCCAAAACAGCTTCAAGGATGGTCGGGTCGGTGTCCTTGACCTTGACGCGGCCACCGGTCACGGCAGCGGCAACCAGGTAGGTACCGGTCTCGATACGGTCTGGCATCACGCGGTAGTTGGCCGAGGCCAGGCGCTCGACGCCATCGATGACGATGGTGTCGGTACCCGCGCCCTGGATCTTGCCGCCCATGGCGTTGATGAAGTTGGCCAGGTCGACCACTTCCGGCTCGCGCGCGGCGTTCTGCAGCACACTGCGGCCCTTGGCCAGGGCTGCGGCCATCATGATGTTCTCGGTACCGGTCACGCTGACGGTGTCGAAGAAGAAGTGCGCACCGCGCAGGCCACCTTCAGGCGCCTTGGCCTTGATGTAGCCGCCCTCGACTTCGATCTTCGCGCCCATGGCTTCGAGGCCACGGATGTGCAGGTCGACCGGACGCGAGCCAATGGCGCAACCGCCAGGCAGGGCCACTTCGGCCTCGCCGAAGCGGGCGACCATCGGGCCCAGGACCAGGATCGAGGCGCGCATGGTCTTCACCAGCTCGTACGGCGCGACCAGGGTCTTGATGGTGCGCGGGTCGATCTCCACCGCCAGCTTTTCGTCGATCACAGGCTCGATGCCCATGCGCCCGAACAGCTCGATCATGGTGGTGATGTCGTGCAGGTGCGGCAGGTTGCCTACGGTGACCGGGCCGTCGGCCAACAGGGTCGCCGCCAGGATCGGCAGGGCTGCGTTCTTCGCGCCCGAAATGCGGATCTCGCCATCAAGGCGAGCGCCGCCAGTAATAATCAGTTTGTCCATTGGAATCTCGCCGCCACGTTGGCTCAGGTGCGCTCAGCCCAGGCTGCGCTGCTGAAAAATTTCATGGTTACCGCATGGATGCTGCCATTGGCGATCCACGGATTCAGGTGAGCATAGATCGCCTGCTGGCGTTTGACCGGGCTCAGGCCAGCCAACTCGTCGCTGATCACGTTCAACTGGAAGTTGCAGCCTTCGCCTTCAACTTCGACCCGGGAACCCGGCAATTTCTCTTCAAGGAAGCTTTTAACTTCTACGGCCTGCATGCTCAACCTCAATCGGCGCCCGATGCGCACGGGTCGGCCATCATACAAAAAAGCCCCTCGCCTGCGAAGCCCAACGAGGGCTTCACTGACCGAGGGGCCATCATTGCTGTCACGCCATCAGGTTGCCAGCACTTCATCGAGGTCATAGACCTCGGCAATTTCGCGCATGTCGTCGGGCATGTTGCGCACCTGACAACCCTTGCCAGCGGCCTGGGCATCACGCATGAAGGCCAGCAGCAATGACAGGCCGACACTGGTGGAGCGCTGCACCGCCGCGCAATCGAGCACCACCTGCGCCTCGCCGCAGGCGCCGATCAGCGCCTTGCCCTGCTTGCGCAGGAGCGGCCCGCTGCGGTAGTCCAGCACGCCGGCCAGGCGCAGCACGCCCGGCTCGGCCATGCTTACGGCAGCCTCACTCATTTGACGGTCTTCTCCGGGGAGTTGTCGGCGGCCTGCTTGGCCTTGGCCACTTCACCGGCCCAGCCGTCGATGGTCTTGTCCAGGTCGCCACCGTTGCGCTGCATGGCGTCGGCGAACTGGTCGCGGAACAGCTTGCCGATGTTGATGCCGTTGACGATCACGTTACGCACTTTCCACTCGCCACCGAGGTTTTCCAGGGTGTACTGCACCGGGTACACGGCACCGTTGTTGCCGGTGACCTTCATGCCGACGCTGGCGCGCTTGCCGTCATCGGCCTTGGCCGGGTCCACGACGATGCCCTGGTTGTTGTACTCCAGCAGCGCGTTACCGTAGAACTGGAACAGGCTGCGCTTGAAGTTTTCCTGAAAGCGCTGCATCTGCTCGGGCGTGGCCTTGCGCGAGTACTTGACGGTCATGATGCTTCTGGAAATGCCGTCGGCATCGACCACGGGCGCGAGGATCCGGTCAAGGGTGTCGTAGAAAGCTTGCGGGTTGGTCTTGTACTGCTCCTTGTTGGCCTTGAGCTCACCCAGCAGCTCGGTGGTGGTGCTCTGCACCACGTCGTGCGGCGACTGCGCGGCCATTGCCATCAGGGGGAAGGCCGCCAGCAGGACCAGCAGGCCACGTCGCAGGATCGAAATCATGGAAACTCCTTAATTAGCCGGTTGCGCTTCTTTCGGTTCCTTGCCAACGGAGTTGAGCAGGAACTTGCCAATCAGATCTTCCAGCACCAGGGCCGACTGAGTGTCATGGATGGTCGCGCCATCCTTGAGCACCTGCTCTTCACCGCCCACGCTGATGCCGATGTATTTCTCGCCCAGCAACCCAGCGGTCAGGATCGAGGCAGTGGAGTCGACCGGCAGGTTATCCACCGACTTGTCCAGCTGCAGCGTCACCCGACCGGTATAGGAATCACGGTCCAGGTCGATGGCGGTAACCTTGCCGATGGTCACACCAGCCATGGTCACTTTAGCTCTGACCGTCAAACCGGCGATATTGTCGAAGTACGCATAAACTTTATAGGTATCGCTGCTCGGGCTGGCCGACAGGCCGCTGACACGCAGGGCCAGCAGCAGCAGCGCCAGGATCCCGGCCAGGAGGAACAGGCCGACACCGATTTCCAGGGTGCGGTTTTGCATCAGAAATCTCCAAACATCAAGGCGGTCAGAATAAAGTCCAGACCCAGCACTGCCAACGAGGCGTAGACCACGGTCTTGGTGGTGGCACGGCTGATCCCTTCTGAGGTGGGCTCACAGTCGTACCCCTGGAATACGGCGATCCAGGTCGTGACGAAGGCGAATACCAGGCTCTTGACCAGCCCGTTGAGCACGTCGTCGGTGAACGAAACACTGTTCTGCATGTTGGCCCAGAACGAGCCCTCGTAGACGCCCAGCCAGTCCACGGCGACCCACGAGCCACCCCAGATGCCCACCACGCTGAAGATCAGCGCCAGCAACGGCAGCGAGATGAAACCGGCCCACAGGCGCGGGGCGACAATGTACTTGAGCGGGTCGACGCCGATCATTTCGAGGCTCGACAGCTGCTCGGTGGACTTCATGTTGCCGATTTCAGCGGTCAGCGCCGAGCCGGCGCGGCCGGCGAACAGCAAGGCGGTCACCACCGGGCCCAGCTCACGCAGCAAGGTCAGGGCCACCATCTGCCCCACGGCCTGCTCCGAGCCGTACTTGGTCAGGATGCTGTAGCCCTGCAGCGCCAGCACCATGCCGATGAACACCCCGGACACGACGATGATCGCCAGCGACAGCACACCCACCGAGTACAGCTGCTTGGTCAGCAGCTGGAATCCGCCACCGATACCGCCACGGCCGATCAGGGCATGGCACAGGAACAGGCAGGAACGCCCCAGCACCGCCAGCACGTCGATTGCCGAACGCCCGAGCAGGCGCACACGTTCGAGTAAGGATTTTCTGCGCATCAACGCGCCCCCAGCAGGTCGGCGCGGTAGTCAGGCGCGGGAAAATGGAAAGGTACCGGACCGTCCGGGTCGCCTTTCATGAACTGGCGAATGCGCGGGTTGTCCGACCCCATCAGCTCGTCAGGGGTGCCCTGGCCAAGTACCTGGCCGTCACCCACCACATAGATGTAGTCGGCGATGCTGGCGGTTTCCGCCAGGTCATGGGAGACCACGATGCTGGTGATACCCAGCGCATCGTTGAGCAGGCGGATCAGGCGCACCAGCACCCCCATGGCGATCGGGTCCTGGCCGACGAACGGCTCGTCGTACATGAGGATCTGCGGGTCCAGGGCAATCGCCCGGGCCAGCGCCACGCGGCGCTTCATGCCGCCGGACAGTTCGTCCGGCATCAGGTCGATGGCACCACGCAGGCCCACGGCCTGCAGTTTCATCAGCACGATGTCACGGATCATTTCATCCGACAGCTGGGTGTGCACGCGCAGCGGGAACGCGACGTTCTCGAACACATCGAGGTCGGTGAACAGCGCGCCGCTCTGGAACAGCACCCCCATTTGCTTGCGGGCGTCGAACAGGTCGCTGCGCGACAGCGTCGGCAGGTTCTGCCCGGCAACCCAGACCTCACCGCTGGAAGGGCGCAACTGCGCGCCCATCAGACGGAGCAACGTGGTCTTGCCGCACCCCGATGGCCCCATGATACCGGTGACCTTGCCGCGCGGGATGCGAATGTCGACGTTGCTGAAAATGCTGCGCGAACCGCGTTTGAAGGTAACCCCCTTCAACTCGACCGCGTAGGCGCTATCCACACTCATCTAGACTCCTTGCTGATGCAGCCTCGTCCTAATGGACGCCGGCCTCCACCTGGAAGGCACACACGCCCCTGGCAGGCCGAATAGCGGCGAACTATAGCACCGCTGACAGCGCCGCCCCAAGGTCGGCTAACGAGTCGTTCAGCCCGGTGACAGGCTGCCGCGAGATTCGCCAGGGCAATCGAAAGCGTGAGGGTTTCTTTCATTGCAGCTATAATCGCCGCCTTTTCATCAGGCATTGCTTTTTCGACATGAGCCAATCCAGCGAGCTGATCCAATCCGCCCAACGCACCCTGCGCCTGGAAGTCGAGGCCGTAGAGGCCCTGCTGGCGCGCATCGACGACAATTTCGTCAAGGCCTGCGAACTGATCCTGGCCAGCAAGGGCCGGGTCGTCGTGGTCGGCATGGGCAAGTCCGGGCACATCGGCAACAAGATCGCCGCCACCCTCGCCAGCACCGGTACGCCGGCGTTTTTCGTGCACCCTGCCGAAGCCAGCCATGGCGACATGGGCATGATTACCCGCGATGATGTCATCCTGGCCCTGTCGAATTCCGGCAGCACCGCCGAAATCGTCACCCTGCTGCCGCTGATCAAGCGCCTGGGCATCAAGCTGATCAGCCTGACCGGCAATCCGGATTCGCCCCTGGCCCAGGCTGCCGAGGTCAACCTCGACGCGCGCGTCGAGCAAGAGGCCTGCCCGCTCAACCTGGCCCCCACCTCTTCCACCACCGCTTCGCTGGTACTTGGCGACGCCCTGGCCATCGCCCTGCTCGAGGCGCGTGGCTTCACCGCCGAGGACTTCGCCTTCTCGCACCCGGGTGGGGCGCTGGGCCGCCGCCTGCTGCTGAAGGTCGAGAACGTGATGCACGCCGGTGACGACCTGCCCCAGGTACCGCGCGGCACCCTGCTCAAGGACGCCCTCCTGGAAATGTCCCGCAAGGGCCTGGGCATGACCGTGATCGTCGAAGCCGACGGCAAGCTGGCCGGGATCTTCACCGACGGCGACCTGCGCCGCAGCCTGGACCGCAACATCGACGTCCACACCACCCTGATCGAGCAGGTCATGACCGTGCACGGCAAGACGGCCCGCGCCGACATGCTCGCGGCCGAGGCCCTGAAAATCATGGAAGACCACAAGATCGGCGCCCTGGTGGTGGTAGACCGTGAGGACCGCCCGACCGGCGCCCTGAACATGCACGACCTGCTGCGCGCCGGCGTAATGTAAAGGAGCGATGGAATGAACCAGGACCTCATGCAACGCGGCAAGCACATCAAGCTGGCAGTGTTCGACGTGGACGGCGTGCTCACCGACGGGCGCCTGTACTTCCTCGAGGACGGCAGCGAATTCAAGACCTTCAATACCCTCGACGGCCAGGGCATCAAGATGCTCATGGCCTCGGGCGTGACCACCGCGATCATCAGCGGGCGCAAGACCCCGGTGGTCGAGCGGCGGGCGAAGAACCTCGGCATCCCGCACCTTTATCAGGGCCGCGAGGACAAGCTGGTGGTGCTTGACGGCCTGCTCGCCGAACTGGGCCTGAGCTATGCTCAAGTGGCCTACCTCGGCGACGACCTGCCGGACCTGCCGGTGATTCGCCGGGTCGCCCTGGGCATGGCGGTGGCCAACGCCGCCCCCTTCGTTCGCCAGCACGCCCATGGCGTGACCCAGGCACGTGGCGGCGAAGGCGCGGCCCGTGAATTCTGCGAACTGATCATGCAGGCCCAGGGCACCCTGGACGCTGCCAACGCCAACTACCTGTAAGGCTGCCCATGTTCAGCAAGAAAGCCCGCAACATTGCGCTGCTCGCGGTGATCGCCGCCCTGCTGGTGGCGATCGGCTACTGGAATGTCAGCCCGGAAAGCTTCCTCGACAAACCGGTAGCGCAGGTCGACAAGAGCGCCATCGACTACTACGCCGTCAACGCCCACAGCGTGCAGTTCCTGCCCGACGGCAAGCTGCAGTACGAAATGACCGCCGACAAGGTCGAGCACCTCAAGGCCAGCGAAATCACCCTGCTGACCACGCCGGACCTGCACCTGTACCGCGGCACCGCGTTCCCCTGGCACGTGCAGAGCACCCGCGCCGAGGTCAACCCGGACGGCAGCGAGGTTGAACTGATCGACAACGTGCGGGTTGCCCGCACCGACGAAAAACAGCGCGAAACCATCATTACCAGCTCACGCATGACCGTGTTCCCGCAGAAGCAATATGCGCAGACCGAGCAAGCCGTTAGAATCGACGGCGCCGGTGGCACGACTACGGGCAAAGGAATGAAAGCGTATTTGAAAGAAGGCAAGATGGACTTGCTCTCTAACGTAAGAGGACAGTATGAGGCTCGTTAAAACCCTCCCCCTTTTGCTCAGCCTGAGCGCAGCACTGGGAAGCGCGAGCGCCCTCGCCCTGCCGAATGACCGTGACCAGCCTATCCGCATCCAGGCCGACAACGCCCACCTGGACGACAAGCAGGGCGTGGCCACCTACACCGGCGACGTGATCATCACCCAGGGTTCGATGATGATCAAAGGCAACACCGTGACCATCACCCGTTCCGCCTCCGGCGACATCGACGTGGTGACCTCGGTGGGCAACCTGGCCTACTTCGAGCAGCAGCAGAGCGCAGCCAAGCCGGACAAGATGAAAGGCTGGGCAGTCACCATCCAGTACCAGGCGCAGAAGGACATGGTGGTCCTCACCGATCGCGCCAAGGTCGAGAACGAAGGCAACACCACCGAAGGCGAGAAGATCGTCTACAACACCAAGACCCAGGTGGCGACCGCCGGTCGTGGTGGCAACGTGACTTCGCCGCGTCAGCGTATCGACATGGTGATCCAGCCCAAGAAGAAGGCCGAGTAAATGGCAACCCTCAAAGCCCAGCACCTGGCCAAGAGCTACAAGGGGCGGCAAGTCGTACGTGATGTCAGCCTGTCGATCGACAGCGGCCAGATCGTCGGCCTGCTCGGCCCCAACGGCGCCGGCAAGACCACCTGCTTCTACATGATCGTCGGCCTGGTCCAGGCCGAGCAGGGCCGCGTGCTGATCGACAACCTCGATGTCAGCCACCAGCCCATGCACGGTCGCGCCCGTGCCGGTATCGGCTACCTGCCGCAGGAAGCCTCGATCTTCCGCAAATTGTCGGTGGCCGACAACATCATGGCCATTCTCGAGACCCGCAAGGACCTCGACCGCGAAGGCCGCCGCAAGGAACTGGAAAGCCTGCTGCAGGAATTCCACATCAGCCACATTCGCGACAACCTCGGCATGAGCCTGTCCGGTGGCGAGCGCCGTCGCGTCGAGATCGCCCGTGCGCTGGCGACCGCCCCCAAGTTCATCCTGCTGGACGAACCGTTTGCCGGTGTCGACCCGATTTCCGTCGGCGACATCAAGCAGATCATCCACCACCTCAAGGCCAAGGGCATCGGTGTACTGATCACCGACCACAACGTCCGCGAGACCCTGGATATCTGCGAAACCGCCTATATCGTCAATGATGGCCGGCTCATCGCCGAAGGCGACGCCGAGACCATCCTGGCCAACGACCTGGTCAAAGAGGTTTACCTGGGCCACGAGTTCCGGCTCTGAACCCAGTGCGCGCCTGGAGTGCCGGCAATTCGCCCTGCAATCGCGGGTAAAGTTGTTACGGTACTCTAGGCAAACGCTACAATTTAAGGCATAAAACTTGCTTGATCTGGCGCCCCGGCGCCCTCGTGTAGTGGATGGCGCATGCGCGCCGGCGAACAAGGTATTAAGCCCCAGCCATGAAACCATCGCTCGTCCTAAAAATGGGCCAGCAACTGACGATGACGCCGCAGTTGCAACAGGCCATCCGCCTGCTCCAGCTCTCCACCCTGGACCTCCAACAGGAAATCCAGGAAGCGCTGGAGTCGAACCCGATGCTCGAACGTCAGGAAGACGGCGACGACTTCGACAACAGCGACCCGATGGCGGACAACGCCGAGAACAAACCGGCCGCCGAAGTCCAGGACAACAGTTTCCAGGAAAGCACCACCAGTGCCGACAACCTTGAAGACGGCGAGTGGAGCGAGCGCATTCCCAACGAGCTGCCCGTGGACACCGCCTGGGAAGACATCTACCAGACCAGCGCCAGCAGCCTGCCCAGCAACGACGATGACGAATGGGACTTCACCACGCGGACATCGGCCGGCGAAAGCCTGCAAAGCCACCTGCTGTGGCAGTTGAACCTGGCACCGATGTCGGATACCGACCGCCTGATCGCCGTCACCCTGATCGACAGCATCAATGGCCAGGGCTACCTGGAAGACACCCTCGAGGAAATCTGCGCCGGTTTCGATCCTGAGCTGGATATCGAGCTGGACGAGGTCGAAGCGGTGCTGCACCGCATCCAGCAGTTCGAACCGGCCGGCGTCGGCGCTCGCAACCTCGGCGAATGCCTGCTGCTGCAACTGCGCCAACTGCCGGCCAACACGCCGTGGATGACCGAAGCCAAGCGCCTGGTCACCGATTTCATCGACCTGCTCGGCAGCCGCGACTACAGCCAGCTGATGCGGCGCATGAAAATCAAGGAAGACGAGCTGCGCCAGGTCATCGAGCTGGTGCAGAGCCTCAACCCGCGCCCCGGTTCGCAGATCGAGTCCAGCGAACCTGAATACGTGGTGCCCGACGTCATCGTGCGCAAGGACAATGACCGCTGGCTGGTGGAGCTGAACCAGGAAGCCATCCCGCGCCTGCGCGTCAACCCGCAGTACGCCGGCTTCGTGCGCCGGGCCGATACCAGTGCCGACAACACCTTCATGCGCAACCAGCTGCAGGAAGCGCGCTGGTTCATCAAGAGCCTGCAAAGCCGCAACGAGACGCTGATGAAGGTGGCCACGCAGATCGTCGAGCACCAGCGCGGCTTCCTCGACCACGGCGACGAAGCGATGAAACCCCTGGTACTGCATGACATCGCCGAGGCGGTCGGCATGCACGAATCGACCATTTCGCGGGTTACCACGCAGAAATACATGCACACGCCACGTGGCATCTACGAACTGAAATACTTTTTCTCCAGCCACGTCAGCACCTCCGAAGGCGGAGAATGCTCGTCCACGGCGATCCGCGCGATCATCAAGAAACTGGTTGCGGCGGAAAATCAGAAAAAGCCATTGAGTGACAGCAAGATCGCTGGTTTACTGGAGGCACAAGGCATCCAGGTAGCCCGTCGCACCGTCGCCAAGTACCGCGAGTCTCTCGGCATCGCACCGTCGAGCGAACGCAAGCGACTGATGTAGCCCCTGAGATGCGCCACAGCGTTTGTGGGGCAGGTGCAAGACCTGCCTCTTTATGCACGGGCAACAAAGGAGAAGCTGTATGCAAGTCAATATCAGTGGACAGCATGTAGAAGTCACCCAGCCACTGCGCGATTACGTGCTTGAAAAACTCGCTCGGGTGGAAAGTCACTTCGACAAGATCACCAACGTGCAGGTCATCATGAAGGTCGAGAAGCTGCAACAGAAGGTCGAGGCGACCCTGCAGATTCCCGGCGGCGAAGTGGTTGCCAACGCCGAACACGAAGACATGTATGCAGCGATCGATGCCTTGGCCGACAAGCTCGACCGCCAACTGAAAAAACACAAGGAAAAACAGCAAAGCCTGCTGCAAGGTGCAGCTGCCCGCTGATCCCCCTCATCCATGATCCGACTTGAAACCATCCTGACCCCCGGCCGTTCCCTGGTGAACGTGCCGGGCGGCAGTAAGAAGCGCGCCCTGGAAAAGGTCGCCACCGTCATCGCCGAACAAGTACCAGAACTGGAGATGCAGGTCGTCTTCGAAAAACTGGTCGCCCGGGAGAAACTCGGCTCGACCGGTTTCGGTAATGGCATTGCCATCCCGCACTGCCGGCTCCCAGGATGCTCCGCTCCGGTCAGCGCCCTGCTGCACCTGGAAGCCCCCATCGACTACGACGCGATCGATGGCGCTCCGGTGGACCTGCTGTTCGTCCTGCTGGTGCCAGAAGCCGCGACCGATGCTCACCTGGAATTACTGCGGCAGATTGCCAGCATGCTTGATCGCAAGGAAGTGCGTGACCGCCTGCGTGCGGCCACCAGCAGCGAGGCCCTGTTCCAGGTTGTCCTGGACGTACAGAACGAGCACTGAACATGCGCCTGATCATCGTCAGCGGCCGGTCCGGCTCCGGCAAGAGCACCGCCCTCGATGTCCTGGAAGACAACGGTTTCTACTGCATTGACAACCTGCCCGCCGGGCTGCTGCCGCAACTGGCGGAAAACGCGCTGATCAACACCGAGCTGCTGCAACCCAAGGTTGCCGTGTCGATCGACGCACGCAACCTGCCCAGCCACCTGAGCCGTTTCCCTCAATTGCTCGAAGAAGCCCGTGCCCGACACATCCAGTGCGACGTACTGTTCCTGGATGCCGACGAGGACACGCTGCTCAAGCGCTTTTCGGAAACCCGCCGGCGCCACCCGCTGACCAATGCCGACCGTTCGCTGGCCGAGGCAATCCGCGTTGAGAGCGAGCTGCTGGGGCCGATTTCCGACCTGGCCGACCTGAAGATCGACACCACCAGCCTGAACCTGTACCAGCTGCGCGACTCCATCAAGTTGCGCCTGCTCAACCAGCCCGAGCCTGGCACTGCGTTTCTGGTCGAGTCGTTCGGTTTCAAGCGCGGCATGCCGGTCGATGCCGACCTGGTGTTCGACGTACGCTGCCTGCCCAACCCCTACTGGAAGCCCGAGTTGCGTGAACACTCCGGCCTCGAGCAACCGGTTATCGACTACCTGGCCGCACAGCCTGACGTCGAAGAAATGTTCAACGACATCTCCAGCTACCTGCTGAAGTGGCTGCCCCGCTTCGCCGCCAGCAACCGTGCCTACGTCACCATCGCCATCGGCTGCACCGGTGGCCATCACCGTTCGGTATACATCACCGAGCGCCTCGGCCAATTGCTGCAGCAATCCCTGAAAAACGTCCAGGTTCGCCACCGCGACCTCTAGCCCAAGGATCCGCCCCACGATGCCCGCCCGTGAAATCACCATCATCAACAAGCTGGGGCTGCACGCCCGGGCGGCAGCCAAGTTCGTTGGCGTGGCCGGCCGCTTCCCCTGCCAGGTCAGGGTGGGCCGCGCGCCAGACAAACTGGTGGATGGCAAAAGCATCATGGCGGTGATGATGCTGGCGGCTGGCAAAGGCACCCAGGTGCACCTGCATACCGAAGGCGACCAGGACAACGAAGCCATGGATGCGCTGGTCGAACTGATCAACAACTACTTCGACGAAGGCGAATAGGCCCGCGCAGCGTGACCTCGATGTACGGTATACCCGCCCAGGGTAGCCGCTCGCCGTCGGCCAACCTTGGGCGGTGACCCAGGATCAGATACCGCCAGCGGTGAGCTTCTCCGGGTCCAGCAGCGCCTCCAGCTGCTCACGTGACAGGTCGGTGTGCTCCAGGGCCACGTCGATGATCGGTCGCCCCTGCTTATAGGCGGTCTTGGCAATTTCAGCGGCCTTCAGGTAACCGATGATCGGGTTCAGCGCCGTGACCAGGATCGGGTTGCGCGCCAAGGCTTCCTTGAGCTTGCTCTGGTTGACCTTGAAGCTGGCGATGGCCTTGTCAGCCAGCAGGCGGCTGGCGTTGGCCATCAGCTCGATGCTTTCCAGCAGGTTGCGGGCGATCACCGGCAGCATCACGTTCAGCTCGAAGTTACCGGACTGGCCAGCAATGGCGATGGTGGCGTCATTGCCGATCACCTGGGCGGCAACCATGGCGGTGGCTTCCGGAATGACCGGGTTGACCTTGCCGGGCATGATCGAAGAGCCCGGTTGCAGGCCTTGCAGCTCGATCTCACCCAGGCCGGCCAATGGCCCGGAATTCATCCAGCGCAGGTCGTTGGCGATTTTCATCAGCGCCACCGCAGTGGTCTTGAGCTGGCCGGACAGGGCCACGGCGGTGTCCTGCGAGCCGATCAAGGCGAACAGATTCTGCCCGGGGGTGAACTCGACCGGGGTCAGGCTGCTGAGTTGACGGGCGAAGCCGACAGCGAATTGCGGGTGGGCGTTGATGCCGGTACCCACCGCAGTGCCGCCCTGGGCCAACGCCTGCAGGCTCGGCAGGGTAGCTTCGATATGCGCCTTGGCGCCGTTGAGCTGCGCGGCCCAGCCATCCAGCACCTGGCTCATGCGCACCGGCATGGCATCCATCAGGTGGGTACGGCCGGTCTTGACGTACTGATGCACTTGCTGCGACTTGGCCTGGATGACCTCGACCAGATGCGCCAGGGCCGGCAGCAGTTGCTCATGCAGGGCCAACGCCGCACTGACATGGATGGTGGTAGGGATGATGTCGTTGCTGCTCTGGCCGCAGTTGACGTGGTCGTTGGCGCTGACAGCATCACCCAGGATACGGCTGGCCAAGGTGGCAATCACCTCGTTGGCGTTCATGTTCGAGCTGGTACCAGAGCCGGTCTGGAACACATCCACCGGGAAATGCTGGATGAACTCCCCCGCCAACAGCTGTTCGACTGCCGTGACGATCGCCTGGCCCTGCGCTGCAGACAGCTGTTGCAGCTCGACATTGGTCTTGGCCGCCGCAGCCTTGGCCAACAACAGCGCCCGAATGAACTGGGCCGGCATGCGCTGGCCGCTGATCGGGAAATTGTCGACCGCGCGCTGGGTCTGGGCACCGTACAGGGCCTGAGCCGGCACCTGCAGTTCGCCCATGCTGTCGCGCTCGATACGGGTATCACTCATGTTCACAATCCTTGCATCAGTTCATCGGGAGAAAGCGACGGCAGCAGGCGGCAATTGGCCAACTGCAGGGCATAGGGTTGCCAGCGCTGGTTGTGCGCCTGGCGATCGAGGTTGCGCAGGTCCAGCAGCGGGCGCCAGGCCTGGTCCAGGCACTGGCAGCGCCAGTGCCAGGGCAACATGCGATCGCAGGCGGTATCCAGCAGCAGGCGGAACGAGGTCAGGGCCACGGTCCATGGCGAGGTTTCGGTGCAGCACACCAGGTAGCGGCCTTCGGCCAGGTAATGCTCGATCAGGCGCGGCTCGTCAGGGTCGAGCGCGCAGCGTATGCGTCGACTGAGCCAGCGCCAGTTGTCCAGGTAGGGCAGTTCGCGGAGAGCGGGTTTCATGAACATCATCGCCGGGTTGCCAGATAATGACATTCATTATTAATTGAGAATCTGTATCACTTCAAGGGAAAGGTGCGGAAACAAAAATCCCGGCGTGAGCGCCGGGATTGGATTGTCTTCCTTCTGGACTGGGCCTCTTTGCAGGTTCACCGCGCAGAAGCCGCGCCAAGCAGCGAATCAGCTACCCGCCACAGTCATCCGCTCGATCAGCACCGAACCGGTGTGGATATTGCTGCGGGTTTCCAGATCGCTGCCAATCGCAACAATCTGCTGGAACATGTCTTTCATGTTGCCGGCGATAGTCACTTCCTGCACCGCATGCTGGATCTCGCCATTCTCGACCCAGAAGCCCGCCGCACCACGCGAATAATCGCCCGTTACCATGTTCAGGCCGTGCCCCATCAGTTCGGTCACCAGCAGCCCGCGGCCCATGCGCCGGATCAGCGCCGCCTGGTCTTCGATGCCATGGCTGACGAACAGGTTGTGCACGCCGCCGGCATTGGCCGTGCTCGGCAGCCCCAACTTGCGCCCGGAATAGGTACCCAGCAGGTAGGAGACCAGCTCGCCCTTGTCGACGAACGGCTTGGCATAGGTTGCCAGGCCGTCGCCATCGAACGCTGCGCTGCCCAGCGCACGCGGAATGTGCGGGCGCTCGTCGAGGGTCAACCAGGTGGGGAACAGGCGCTGGCCGATGGTTCCCTCGAGGAACGACGATTTACGGTACAGGTTGCCGCCGGAAATGGCCGACAGGAAGCTGCCGAACAGGCCACCCGCCAGCTCGGCAGAAAACAGCACTGGCACTTCACAGGTCGGCACTGGCCGCGCGCCCAGGCGGCTGGCGGCACGCTGGGCAGCGCGCGCACCAATGCTACGCGGGTCGGCCAGCAGCTGGCCCTGGCGGTTCACGTCGTACCAGTAGTCGCGCTGCATCTGCCCGTCGCCCTCGGCGATCATCACACAGCTCAGGCTGTGCCGGGTCGAGGCGTAGCCACCGATGAAGCCATGGCTGTTGCCATACACGCGGCACCCCTGGTGGGTATTGAGGGTGGTGCCGTCAGCGTTGAGGATGCGTGGGTCGGCGTCGAATGCCGCCGCCTCGCAGGCCAGCGCCATCTCGATGGCCTTCTCGGGCTCCAGATCCCAGTCATGGTACAGGTCAAGGTCCGGGATCTCACGGGCCATCAGGGCCGCGTCGGCCAGGCCGGCACAGGTATCCTCGGAAGTATGCCTGGCAATCGCCAGGGCAGCGGCAACGGTTTCGCGAATCGCCTCCGGGCCACTGGCCGAGGTGCTGGCCGAGCCTTTGCGCTGGCCGACATACAGGGTGATGCCAAAGCCCTGGTCGCGGTTGAACTCGACCGTTTCGACCTCGCGCTGGCGTACCGTGGTGGACAGGCCCTGCTCCAGCGACACCGCCACCTCGCAGGCACTGGCCCCCTGGCGGCGCGCCTCGGCGATGATCGCCTCGACCTGCTCCTGCAATGCTGGCAGGTCCTTCGGACCTACGCTCTGGACTGCACTCATGGTTCTCTCCACTCAAATTCTGCGTTCGGCAAGGATCATTCTACGACCGGGCCGGACAAGCGGCCCCCGACTGGTTATCATGGCGGCGATTTCTAGCGGACTGCCACCATGGTTGATTCAAACGACGACGCCTTCGACGGCGAAAAAAGCAAAACCCAGATCAAGCGTGAACTGCATGCGCTGGTGGAACTCGGCGAGCGCCTTACCACGCTCAAGGCCGATACCCTGGCCCGCCTGCCGTTGACCGACGAGTTGCGCAAGGCCCTGGCCGAGGCCAGCAAGCACACTGCTCACGGCGCGCGCAAACGGCACATGTCGTTCGTCGGCAAGCTGATGCGTGTGCAGGACCTGGATGCCATCCACGCCTTGCTCGAACAGATGGACAGCTCCACGCGCCAGTACAACGAGCGTTTCCACAGCCTGGAGCGCTGGCGCGACCGGCTGATCGACGGTAACGACGAAGACCTCGAACGCTTCGTCAACGAGTACCCCGATACCGACCGCCAGCAGTTGCGCTCGCTGGTGCGCCATGCCCAGCACGAAAAAGCGCGGAACAAGCCGCCTGCCGCTGCGCGCAAGGTGTTCAAGTACATCCGCGACCTCGACGAACTGCAGCGCGGCTTGCGCTGACAGCCCGGGCTCCTGTGGGAGCGGGCACGCCCGCTCCCACAACGGTCCCCGAAGCCATCACGCCCCGGTACCGCCCACGGTAATCGCATCCAGCTTCAAGGTCGGCTGACCGACCCCGACCGGCACCGACTGCCCGTCCTTGCCGCAGGTCCCTACCCCGCTGTCCAGCGCCAGGTCGTTACCAACCATCGACACCCGGCTCATCGCCTCCGGGCCATTGCCGATCAGGGTCGCCCCTTTTACCGGCGCGGTGATCTTGCCGTCCTCGATCAGGTAGGCCTCGCTGGTCGAGAACACGAACTTGCCGCTGGTGATATCCACCTGGCCACCGCCCAGGTTGGCGCAGTAGATGCCCTTCTTCACCGAGGCGATGATTTCCTCCGGGTCGCTGTCGCCAGCGCGCATGTAGGTATTGGTCATGCGTGGCATCGGCAGGTGCGCGTAGGATTCGCGGCGGCCGTTGCCGGTCACTGCCATGCCCATCAGGCGGGCGTTCAGCTTGTCCTGCATGTAGCCTTTGAGCACACCGTTTTCGATCAGCGTGGTGCATGCGGTCGGTGTACCTTCATCATCCACGCTCAGCGAACCACGGCGGCCTTCCAGGGTGCCGTCGTCGACGATGGTGCACAGGCTCGAGGCCACTTTTTCGCCGATGCGGCCACTGAACGCCGAACTGCCCTTGCGGTTGAAGTCACCTTCCAGGCCATGGCCGACAGCCTCGTGCAGCAGCACGCCCGACCAACCCGACCCGAGCACCACCGGCAGGGTACCGGCCGGCGCCGGAATCGCCTCCAGGTTGACCAGGGCCTGGCGCAGCGCTTCGCGGGCATAGCCCATGACCCGTTCTTCGGTGAAGAAGCGGTAGTCGGTACGCCCGCCACCGCCCTGCCCGCCACGCTCGCGGCGGCCATTCTGCTCGACGATGACGCTGACGTTGAAACGCACCAGCGGGCGCACGTCAGCGGCAAGGCTGCCATCGGCGGCGGCGATCAGGATGCGCTCCCAGACCCCGGCCATGCTCACACTGACCTGCTGAATGCGCGGATCGAGGGCGCGGGTGGCGGCGTCGACACGCTTGAGCAGCTCGACCTTCTCGGCGCGGCTCAGTACATCCAGCGGGTTGTCCGCCGGGTACAGGGCGGCCACATCCTGGCTACGGAACACCTGCACCTTGCCGTTCTGCCCGGCGCGCGAAATCGAACGGGCGGCACGGGCCGCCGAGGTCAGTGCCTCGAGGTTGATCGCGTTGCTATAGGCAAAGCCAGTCTTTTCGCCGGACTGGGCACGCACGCCCACGCCCTGGTCCAGGTTGAAGCTGCCTTCTTTGACGATGCCGTCTTCCAGCGCCCAGGTTTCCGAGATCTGCCCCTGGAAATACAGGTCGGCGGCATCGATGCCGGGGCCGGCCAACTCGCCCAGCACGCTCTGCAGGCTGTCCACGGTCAAGCCGCCTGGGGCCAGGAGATGTTCGCTGACGGTGGATAACATCTGGCTCATAGTCACTCCGAGGTGTGCGCAGGCCGCAATGCGTCCTGCGGGAAGAAGCGCCGGTGCGACAGCACCGGCATGCGCGTCCGGATGGACGCTTGTTCGTCGATGTCGCGCTCGGCCAGCAGTACTGCTTCGCCTCGCGCCTGTTCCGCGACGATGCGCCCCCAGGGGTCGACGATCGCCGCATGGCCATGGGTTTCCCGTGGCCCCGGGTGGGTCCCGCCCTGCGCTGCGGCCAGCAGGTAGCACTGGGTTTCAATGGCACGGGCGCGCACCAGCACTTCCCAGTGCGCCGCCCCGGTTACCGCGGTGAAGGCGGCCGGCGCCGTGATCAGCTCGGCACCTGCGGCACGCAGTGCACTGTAAAGCTCGGGAAAGCGCAGGTCGTAGCACACGCTCAGCCCCAGTCGCCCTACCGGCGTATCGGCCACCACCACCTGGGCGCCATGGGCGTAGTCGTCAGACTCCCGATAACGGCCACGGTTGTCGGCGACGTCCACATCGAACAGGTGCAGCTTGTCATAGCGTGCCGCCACCTCGCCGTGTTCGTCGATCAGCAGCGAGCAGGCATGGGCCTTGGCGTCGGGCTGCCCGACCGGCGGCAATGGCAAGGTACCGGCGACAATCCATAACCTGAGGTCGCGGGCGGTGCGTTTCAACCATGGCAGGATGGGCCCTTCGCCCAATGCTTCGGCGCGGCCGATGGCAGCGGCATCCTTGCGCCCCATGGCGGCGAAGTTTTCTGGCAGCACGGCCAGACGCGCACCGCCGAATGCTGCCTGCTCCAGCAGGGCACCGGCGCGTTGCAGGTTGGCCAGCACATCGTCCTGGCTGACCATCTGGATTACCGCTGCCTTCATGGCTACTCCTGGCGGGATTTCTCGAAAGGTTTCACAAATGTGATTCTAGGCTCTTTCCATGGCCCTTCGACACGGTAGTGGACACTGGCAAAACGCGACACCCGGTCACCAATCAGCCGGTCGACCAGGAACAGCGCCCCGCCTACCGCTGGCGCGCCGACGATCAGCGCCGCCAGGGGCAGGTTGTTGGTCACTGGCAGGCTCACTTGCAGGTTGGCATCGACCCGGTCGTTCACCATGTCCAGCGTGCCATCCAGCTCGAAATTGCTCGACGGGCCGGTTACCGCGATCGGCTCGCGGGTCACGTAGACACCATCGCTGGCCACCAGCAGGCCTTTGACCCGGTCGTAGGCCAGGCCCTTGTCGAACAGGTCGGAGAAGTCCAGGCGCAGGCGTCGGCCGATCGAGTTGAAATTGAGCAGGCCGAATACCCGCAGCGCCTGGGCGCTGCCTTCGACCTCGACGAACTGGCCGGTGCGCAGCGCCGCGTCCATGCTGCCGGAGAAGCGCTTGAGACCGACGGCTGCCGGCGAACCTGGCCAGCGGCCATCCACATCCAGGCGGAATTCGCGGCTGGTCACGGTAGGGGCAAAGCCCCAGGCCTTGAGCACGTCTGCCAGGTTCTTGCCGTCCAGACGCCCCTTGTACCAGCTGCCGGTGCTGCCCGGTTCGCCTTCCCAGCCGCCACCACCGTTGATATGCAGGCCTTTGAAGGCCAGGTCGATATCACTGGCGGTCACGCCACGCGCGGTCGGCCGCAACTTGAGCGATGCGCTGCCGAACAGGTCGTCACCGCGGTACAGCTTGTCGATGTTCAGGTCCAGCGCCGGGACCTTGCGTGGGTCGAATGCAGCCAGCGGGTCCACGCCGTCTTCGGCCTGCTGCTCGGCAGCGCTGGCAGCCGGCAGGCGCAAGGTTTGCAGGCGCACCACCAGCGGCGCACCCTTGGCATCCGCAAGCCGGGCGTTGCCGATGACTTCCTTGCTGTCCACACGCAGGTCCCAGGCCGGACCGCCGCGGGCCAGGCGCACCACGGCCTGATTGAGGTCCATGCCGAACGCCTTCAACTGGCCGATGCTCAAGTCGACACCCTGCAGATTCTGCCGCGCGCTGCCGCCTGGGTCGTCGCCGCCCAGACGTGCAGCCTGATCTTGCCATGGCGCCAGGTCCAGCGTGTCCAGGCGACCGCGCACACGCAGGCCTTGGCCGCCAGGCAGCTGCGCATCGCCGCCGCCCAGCACAAGCTCGCCACGCCCCTGGGCCAGCTTGTCGGCCGGCGCCGCATAGGCAAAGCGGGCAAGGTCGGCGTACGCCGCATCGAAGCGCCGCTCCGGCCCTTGCAGTGTCATGCTGAACCGGCCGTCACGGGTTTCGGCAGCTGCCTTGCCGAACGGTGCCGGCAGGTCGATGGCGAGGCCCTTGAGGCTGGAGTTGACGCTCAGCCGGTTGTCGCGCCCCCCCAGGCTAAGCTGCAAGCGGTACGGCAACTCGCCGGAGGCCGGCAAGGCCTGCTTGAACTGCAGCCAGTCGGTCAGCGCCTTGAGCGACACCCGGCCACTGGCATTGATGCGCGACTGTATCTGCCCTGGCTGGCCTTCGGCGGTGATCTGCGCCGTCACCGGTTTGCCGAAAGCCTGCAGGCTGATGTCCTTGCCACTGAGGCCCTTGTCGAAATCGAAGCTGAAGTCGCCCTTCAGGTTGCTCAGCTCCAAGGTTGGTGGCGCCACTTTCAGCTGTGCATCGTGGGTGGCGAAGTCCACCTGCACTTTTGGCCGCTGCCCATGAGCCAGCGGGATGTCGAGCCTGACCTTGCCCTGGAGTGGCCCCTCGCCCTCCCAGCCGGCGAAAATCTCGCCCGTGCCGATAGGCGCTTCCTTGAGAATCTTCAGCCCATCGCCGAGGCTGCCGTCGAAGGCACCATCGAGGTACAGGTGGCTGGGCTGGCCCGCCTCGGCATGCGGTATATCGACGCTGACATCACTGACTTTGGTATCGAGCAGTACGCCACGCTGGGCCTTGATCCGTACCCCGCTGTCCTCGATCAGCACATCGCCATCCACGTGCTGCACCTGCGGCCAGCCGGGCTGGAAGTCCAGCGCCGCATCACGCACCTTGAAGAACAGGCTGATGCTGCGCGCTTCTGGCGCCGCGCCATGGTTCAGCGAACCCTGGTACTGGAAATAGCCTTCGTCCACCGTGCCTTTGACGATTGCACTGCGCAACCATTCATCGAGGGCCGGGCTGAGCACCTCGGGCAGGTACTTGGCGGTATAGCGGCCATCGCCTTCGGTCAGGCCGACACGCAGGTCCATGTAGTCCTCACGCCCCTCTTCGAACAGCAGGCGGATCAGGAAGTCGCCGGCGATCTTGCCTTCCTCGCCCAGTACCTTGAGGTACGGCGCGACCAGGGTGAAACCTTGCTGGTCCAGGGTCCAGGTCAGGCGTGCATTGGCCTTCTGGTAATGCCAGGGTTTGGCGAAGATCGGGTACAGATGCAGCATGAACGCGTCGGTGTCCAGGCGCAGTTCGCCATGGCCGAGGTCACCGCTGATGCTGCCGCTGACGTTACCGGCCGCCGGCGCATTGTGATAGGCGTCGAAGCCGACCTTCTCCAGGTTGGCTGCGAACTGCAGGCGCTGGTCGCCCTCGGCCTTGGGCCTGGCTTCCAGCCGCACGTTGCGCAATGCGCCAGTCACCTTGAGGCCATCGACCACCGCCATGAGCTTGTCCGGCAACGGCGCCAGGGCGTCGATCAAGGGAGTCAGCGGCGTCAGGTCGAGGCGGTCGGCCTGCAACTGCCAGCGCTCATCGGCAGCGCTCTCGCCAGGACGCTGCTGCAACTGCAGGTGCGACTCCCAACGGGTCTTGCCGATATCCATGGCCAGCGAATCGAGCACCACGTCGAAGCCTTGTTCGCGCCGCTGGAACCAGGCCCCCAGGGCAAGGTTGTGCAGTTTGACCGCCTTGCGCCCGGCATAGGCGCCCTGCAGCTCGGGGGCATTGAGGCGCACCACGGCCTGCTGCAACTGCCCTTGCTGCCAGTCGACCCAGAACTCGCCACCCGCCCGCAAGCTGTCGGCATGCCATTGGCCGAGCAGGCGTGGCGGCAGCCAACGTGCCCAGTCGCTCTGCGGCAAGCTGAGGTAGGCTTCGGCCTGGCCGTCGCGCCAGGCACTGGCCGAGGCGCGGCTGCGCAGGTTCAGCGCCAGGGGCTGGCCATCAGGCAAGGTCGCACGCAGCTCCAGTGACTGCCGCGAAGCACCGGCCTGCAGGCCGGCACTGACATAGGTGAGGGTCAATGGGTCGCGCTGCCAGGGGTGCAAGGTGACTTGGCTGTCGAACACATCAATGCGGCCCAGCTGACGCAGGCGCTGCAGCAGCTCGGCGGGGTCGAGCGGCGCATCGTCCTTCTTCGGCAGGCCTTCGAGGGCCCAGTTGCCTTGCTCGTTTTCACGCAGGATCAGTTGCAGGCCGCCCAGTTGTATGCGGGCCAGGCGTACTTCGCCTGTCGTCAGGCTGGCCCAGATGTCAGGCACCACCTTGACGTCATCCAGGCGCAGGGCCGTGGCGCCCTCGCCCAGTTGCAGGTCGCGCACCTGCAACACCGGCGCCAGGCCGCTCCAGCGGCCCTCGAGGGCACCGACGTGCACGGGCAAGCCCAGGGCTTTTTCGGCCTTGCTTTGCACATCGGCACGGTACTCGGCCACCAACGGCACCAGCTCGCGGCCGAGGCTGACATACAGCGCCACCAGCACTGCCAGCAGGGCGCAAATACCCACCCCCCAGCGGGTCAAGGCGACCAGAACGCGGTTCAGACGTCCCATGGCCATGGCCCTCCAGGTCGTTTATCCATGATCGACGGTGGCACCGGTTCCGCCAGCCCGGCCCACCCGCAGTGCATATCAGAAGGAGTCAGAGCAGCACCACATCGTATTGTTCCTGCGAATACATCGACTCGACCTGGAAGCGAATGGTTCGGCCGATGAAAGCCTCCAGCTCGGCCACGTTACCGGATTCTTCGTCCAGCAACCGGTCGACCACCTTCTGGTTGGCCAGCACCCGGTAGCCTTCGGCCTGGTAGGCCCGGGCCTCGCGCAGGATCTCGCGGAAAATCTCGTAGCAGATGGTTTCGGCGGTCTTCAGCTTGCCGCGGCCCTGGCAAGCCAGGCAGGGCTCGCACAGCACCTGCTCCAGGCTCTCGCGGGTACGCTTGCGGGTCATCTGCACCAGGCCCAGCTCGGTGATACCGATGATGTTGGTCTTGGCATGGTCGCGCTCGAGCTGCTTTTCCAGGGTGCGCAGCACCTGGCGCTGGTGCTCCTCGTCCTCCATGTCGATGAAGTCGATGATGATGATGCCGCCGATATTGCGCAGGCGCAGCTGCCGGGCGATGGCGGTGGCAGCCTCGAGGTTGGTCTTGAAGATGGTCTCTTCAAGGTTGCGATGGCCAACGAAGGCACCGGTGTTGACGTCGATGGTGGTCATCGCTTCGGCCGGGTCGACCACCAGGTAACCGCCGGACTTCAGTGGCACCTTGCGTTCCAGGGCGCGCTGGATTTCATCCTCGACGCCGTACAGGTCGAAGATCGGCCGCTCGCCCGGGTAGTGTTCGAGGCGGTCGGCGATTTCCGGCATCAGCTCGCCAACGAACTGCGTGGTCTTCTGGAACGTTTCCCGCGAGTCGATGCGGATCTTCTCGATCTTCGGGTTGACCAGGTCGCGCAAGGTCCGCAGGGCCAGGCCCAGGTCCTCGTAGATGACCATGGGCGCGCCGCAGGTCTTGATCTGCGTACCGATCTGCTCCCACAGGCGCCGCAGGTAGCGGATGTCCTGCAGGATCTCTTCAGCGCGCGCACCTTCGGCAGCGGTGCGCAGGATGAAGCCGCCGGCATCCTTGATGTTTTCGCTTTCCATGCAGTCGCTGACCACCTGCTTGAGGCGCTCACGCTCGGCTTCGTCTTCGATCTTCAGCGAAATACCGACATGGCTGCTGCGCGGCATGTACACCAGGTAGCGCGACGGGATCGACAGCTGGGTGGTCAGGCGCGCGCCCTTGGTACCGATCGGATCCTTGGTAACCTGCACCACCAGCGCCTGGCCTTCGTGCACCAGGGCGGTGATGTTCTCCACCGCCGAGCCTTCGCGCTGGGAAATTTCCGAAGCGTGGATGAACGCCGCACGTTCCAGGCCAATGTCGACGAACGCCGCCTGCATGCCTGGCAGCACGCGCACCACCTTGCCCTTGTAGATATTGCCGACGATGCCCCGGCGCTGGGTGCGCTCGACGTGTACTTCCTGCAGTACCCCGTTTTCCACCACCGCCACGCGTGACTCCATCGGGGTGATGTTGATCAGGATCTCTTCACTCATGGCAGGCTCTCGTCAAAGGTCTCTGGTAATGATGGACGGCGTATGCAGTGCTGGCTACCGCTGGTTTGTTACCTCTGGCGTATGCGCGGGAGATTGCCAACAGGCGATGCCGAACAAGCCAAGCAGTTGGGCCGTTTCACTGAGCGGCAGGCCGACCACCGCCGAGTAGCTGCCGGAAAGGCCGGTGACGAATACCGCACCCAGGCCCTGGATGGCATAGCCGCCAGCCTTGTCCAAGGGTTCGCCGCTGGCCCAGTAGCGTTGCGCTTCATCGGCGCTGATCGGGCGGAAACGCACCGTGCTGGTAACGCACACGCTGTGCATGTGCTGGCCATCGCCAACAGCGACTGCGGTCAGTACCTGGTGCTCGCGGCCCGACAGGCCGGCGAGCATGGCCAGGGCCTGTTCGCGATCTTCTGGCTTGCCGAGGATGCGACCATCGAGCACCACGGCGGTGTCCGCCCCGAGCACCACGGCCGGGCCTGCGATGCTGGCCAGGCCGGCGCCAGCCTTGGCCCTGGCCAGGCGCTCGACATAGGCCGGGGCGCCTTCGGCGGGTAGCGGGGTTTCATCGATCGGGGCATTGACGACGCTGAACGGCACGCCGATCTGGGTCAGCAGTTCACGACGACGGGGCGAGCCGGAGGCCAGGAATAGCGGGGTCATGCAGACATCTCCCTGTCAGGCGTGGCAGCCGTCAATTGATATGCAGGCGTCGGCGCAGGTCGCGCAGGGCGAAGCTGATCCACGGCCAGAGCAAGGCACTGATCACCGCCGACCAGACCAGTGCCAGGGTGGGCAGGCGATTGCCGGTCAGCGCGCTGAGCCACAGCTGGATCAACTGGGCGATACCAAAGATCACCAGGATCACCAGGCTCTGTTGCCACATCGGGAACATGCGCAGGCGCTGCTGCAAAGACAGCACCAGGAAGGTAATGAGGGTGAGGATCAGCGCATTCTGCCCGAGCAGGGTGCCATACAGCACGTCCTCGGCCAGGCCCAGTACGAACGCCGTGGTCATGCCGACCTTGCCCGGTACGGCGAGGGTCCAGAACGACACCAGCAAGGCCAGCCACATGGGCCGGAACACTTCCATGAACTGAGGCATGGGCGAGACGCTGAGCAGCAGGCCGAGGGCGAAAGTCAGCCAGATGACCCAGCCATTGTTGCGGCGCGATACAGCCATCATTGCCTCCGGTTGTGGGCAGGTGCGGCAGGCGTGGCAGGTGCGGCGGCCGCCGGTGCTGCAGGCTGCGCTGCCGGGGCCGCCGGGGTTGCCGGGTTGGCCGGGTTGGCCGGGTTGGCCGGCACGCTACCGGCGGCTGCCCCCGGCGCACCCGCGCTGGCCGGCTGGCCAGGCGCCGCAGAGCCCTTGCGGTCGGCTTCTTCCTGGGCGATGGCAGCTTCGGTGGCACGCTGCTCCGGGCTGCGCCGGTCACTGAACACCAGCAGCATGTAGCGGCTGCGGTTGAGCGCGGCAGTGGGAATGGCACGCACGATGGCGAACGGCTGGCCAGAATCGTGGATCACTTCGTTGACCGTGGCGACCGGGTAGCCCGCGGGGAACCGTTGGCCCATGCCGGAACTGACCAGCAGGTCGCCTTCCTTGATGTCGGCGGTGTCGGCCACATGGCGCAGCTCCAGGCGCTCAGGATTGCCCGTACCACTGGCGATCGCACGCAGGCCGTTGCGGTTGACCTGCACCGGGATGCTGTGGGTGGTATCGGTCAGCAACAGCACCCGCGAGGTGTAGGGCATCAATTCGACCACCTGGCCCATCAGGCCGCGCGCATCGAGCACCGGCTGGCCAAGGAACACGCCATCACGCTCGCCCTTGTTGATCAGGATGCGATGAGTGAAGGGATTGGGGTCGACCCCGATCAGCTCGGCCACTTCGACCTTTTCGTTGACCAGCGCCGACGAGTTGAGCAACTCGCGCAGGCGCACGTTCTGCTCGGTCAGGGCCGCCAGCTTCTGCAGGCGCCCCTGCAGCAGCAGGGCTTCGGTCTTGAGCTTTTCGTTTTCCGCGATCAGTTCGGTGCGGCTGCCGAACTGGCCGGCCACACCTTGCCAGGCACGCTGCGGCAGGTCGGTGATCCAGTACGACTCCATGAGTACTAGGCCCATCTGGCTGCGTACCGGCTTGAGCACGTCGAAGCGCGCGTCGACCACCATCAACGCGACCGACAGCACTACCAGAACGAGCAGGCGAACGCCCAGCGAAGGGCCCTTGGAGAAAAGCGGTTTAATGGGCCGTTCCTCGTGGACGACTCAGGAGGTCATTGGACATGGGACAACGCACCAGCCTGGTTGCGGGTTGATGGATACGGCGCCGCGAACAGGCGCCAGCCCAGCACATACAGGTAGCACTGTGCGTGCTACCTGTAAACCGGGCGCTCTTGAACAGCGAGCTAAATCACTCGCTGGAGAGCAGGTCCATCGCGTGCTTGTCCATCATTTCCAGGGCGCGACCGCCGCCACGGGCAACACAGGTCAGCGGGTCCTCGGCGACGATCACCGGCAGGCCGGTTTCCTGGGCCAGCAGCTTGTCCAGGTCGCGCAGCAGCGCGCCACCACCGGTCAGCACCAGGCCACGCTCGGCGATGTCCGAGGCCAGCTCGGGCGGCGACTGCTCCAGGGCGCTCTTGACTGCCTGGACGATGGTCGCCAGGGATTCCTGCAGCGCTTCGAGCACTTCGTTGGAATTCAGGGTGAAGGCACGCGGGACGCCTTCGGCCAGGTTGCGGCCACGGACATCGACTTCGCGTACTTCGCCGCCCGGGTAGGCGGTACCGATTTCCTGCTTGATGCGCTCGGCGGTGGATTCGCCGATCAGGCTGCCGTAGTTGCGGCGCACGTAGGTGACGATGGCTTCGTCGAAGCGGTCGCCGCCAACGCGCACGGATTCGGCATAGACCACGCCATTCAGCGAGATCAGCGCGATTTCGGTGGTACCGCCACCGATATCGACGACCATCGAGCCGCGGGCTTCTTCAACCGGCAGCCCGGCACCGATGGCAGCGGCCATCGGCTCTTCGATCAGGAACACTTCACGGGCACCGGCACCCAGGGCCGACTCGCGGATGGCGCGGCGCTCTACCTGGGTCGACTTGCACGGCACGCAGATCAGCACACGCGGGCTCGGCTGCAGGAAGCTGTTCTCGTGAACCTTGTTGATGAAATACTGCAACATTTTTTCGCAAACGCTGAAGTCGGCGATCACGCCGTCCTTCATCGGACGAATGGCAGCGATGTTGCCAGGCGTGCGGCCCAGCATGCGCTTGGCTTCGGTACCGACGGCGACGACGCTTTTCTGGTTGCCATGGGTACGGATGGCAACAACCGAGGGCTCATTCAGGACGATACCGCGCTCACGCACGTAAATAAGGGTGTTGGCAGTACCCAGGTCGATGGACAGATCGCTGGAAAACATGCCACGCAGTTTCTTGAACATGGGAAAGTGACCCTGGGGAAAGCGTGGGTAAAAAAGTGCGGCAAACTCTAACAATGGCAGGGATTTTGGGCAAGGAGCCAATATGTTAAATTGGCTGTTTTTCCGAGCAAGCCAGCAGATGATCGCGGCCGTTAGACCGTCAGAAAGCTGACATGTTCCTCACTGCGGACCCAAATTCCGTTCTTTGTTTCCCCTGGAGATCCCCATGGCGCTTGAACGCTGCGACGTGGAAAAGATCGCCCATCTGGCCCGTCTGGGGCTGAATGATGGCGAACTGCCACGAATTACCGACGCCCTCAACAGCATTCTCGGGCTGGTCGACCAGATGCAAGCGGTCGATACCACGGGCATCGAGCCCCTCGCCCACCCCCTGGAGGCCAGCCAGCGCCTGCGCCCCGACCAGGTCACCGAAAGCAACCAGCGCGACGCCTACCAGGCCATCGCGCCATCGACCGAAAGCGGTCTGTACCTGGTACCCAAAGTCATCGAGTAAGGGATAGAGCCTGCCATGCATCAACTGACCCTGGCCGAGATCGCCCGCGGACTCGCCGACAAGTCGTTTTCCTCCGAAGAGCTGACCGGCGCCCTGCTGGCGCGCATCAAGCAGCTCGACCCGCAGATCAACAGCTTCATCAGCGTCACCGAAGACCTGGCCCTGGGCCAGGCGCGGGCGGCCGACGCCCGTCGCGCCGCTGGCGAGACCGGTGCGCTGCTGGGTGCCCCGATCGCCCACAAGGACCTGTTCTGCACCAACGGCGTACGCACCAGTTGCGGCTCGAAGATGCTCGACAACTTCAAGGCGCCGTATGACGCCACCGTGGTGACCAAGCTGGCCGAAGCCGGCATGGTCACCCTGGGCAAGACCAACATGGACGAATTCGCCATGGGTTCGGCCAACGAGTCCAGCCACTACGGCGCGGTGAAGAACCCGTGGAACCTCGAGCACGTTCCGGGCGGCTCGTCGGGCGGTTCGGCCGCAGCCGTGGCCGCGCGCCTGCTGCCGGCCACCACCGGCACCGACACCGGCGGTTCGATCCGCCAGCCGGCGGCGCTGACCAACCTCACCGGCCTCAAGCCTACCTACGGTCGCGTATCGCGCTGGGGCATGATCGCCTACGCCTCCAGCCTCGACCAGGGCGGCCCGCTGGCACGCACCGCCGAAGACTGCGCCCTGCTGCTGCAAGGCATGGCCGGCTTCGACGCCAAGGATTCCACCAGCATCGAGGAACCGGTACCGGACTACAGCGCCAGCCTGAATGCCCCGCTGCAGGGCCTGCGCATCGGCCTGCCGAAGGAGTACTTCGGTGCCGGCCTCGACCCGCGCATTGCCGACCTGGTCCAGGCCAGCGTCAAGGAGCTGGAAAAGCTCGGCGCGGTGGTCAAGGAAATCAGCCTGCCGAACATGCAGCACGCCATTCCGGCCTACTACGTGATCGCCCCGGCTGAAGCCTCGTCCAACCTGTCGCGTTTCGACGGCGTGCGCTTCGGCTACCGCTGCGAAAACCCGAAAGACCTGACCGACCTGTACAAGCGTTCCCGTGGCGAAGGCTTCGGCATCGAAGTGCAGCGGCGCATCATGGTCGGTACCTATGCCCTGTCGGCTGGCTACTACGACGCCTACTACGTGAAGGCGCAGCAGATCCGCCGGTTGATCAAGAACGACTTCATGGCCGCGTTCAACGACGTCGACCTGATCCTCGGCCCGACCACGCCGAACCCGGCCTGGAAACTCGGCGCCAAGGGCAGCGACCCGGTCGCCGCGTACCTGGAAGACGTCTACACCATCACTGCCAACCTGGCAGGCCTGCCGGGCCTGTCGATGCCAGCCGGCTTCGTCGATGGCCTGCCGGTCGGCGTGCAACTGCTGGCGCCGTACTTCCAGGAAGGCCGCCTGCTCAATGTCGCGCACCGCTACCAGCAAGTGACCGACTGGCACACCCGCGCCCCCAACGGCTTCTGAGGAATTCACACATGCAATGGGAAGTTGTGATCGGGCTGGAAATCCACACTCAGCTCGCCACCCAGTCGAAGATCTTCTCCGGCAGCGCCACCACCTTCGGTTCCGAGCCGAACACCCAGGCCAGCCTGATTGACCTGGGCATGCCCGGCGTTCTACCGGTGCTGAACCAGGAAGCCGTGCGCATGGCGTGCATGTTCGGCCTGGCCATCGACGCCGAAATCGGCAAGCGCAACGTGTTCGCGCGCAAGAACTACTTCTACCCCGACCTGCCCAAGGGCTACCAGATCAGCCAAATGGACCTGCCGATCGTCGGCAAGGGCCACCTCGACATCGCCCTGGAAGACGGCACCATCAAGCGCATCGGGGTAACCCGCGCGCACCTCGAAGAAGATGCCGGCAAGAGCCTGCACGAAGACTTCAGCGGCTCCACCGGCATCGACCTCAACCGTGCCGGCACCCCGCTGCTGGAGATCGTTTCCGAGCCGGACATGCGCAGCGCCAAGGAAGCCGTGGCCTACGTCAAGGCAATCCACGCGCTGGTGCGTTACCTGGGCATCTGCGACGGCAACATGGCCGAAGGCTCGCTGCGTTGCGACTGCAACGTATCGATCCGGCCAAAAGGCCAGGCCGAGTTCGGCACCCGCTGCGAGATCAAGAACGTCAACTCGTTCCGCTTCATCGAGCGCGCGATCAACAGCGAGATCCAGCGCCAGATCGACCTGATCGAAGACGGCGGCAAGGTGGTGCAGGAAACCCGCCTGTACGACCCGAACAAGGACGAGACCCGTTCCATGCGCAGCAAGGAGGAAGCCAACGACTACCGTTACTTCCCCGACCCGGACCTGCTGCCGGTGGTGATCGAGGACAGCTTCCTGGAAACCGTCCGCGCCAGCCTGCCCGAGCTGCCGACACAAAAGGTCGAGCGCTTCCAGCAGCAGTACGGCCTGTCGGCCTACGATGCCAACGTGCTGGCATCCAGCCGCGAACAGGCAGATTACTTCGAAGAAGTGGTGAAGATCGGTGGCGATGCCAAGCTGGCCGCCAACTGGGTCATGGTCGAGCTGGGCAGCCTGCTGAACAAGCTGGGCATCGAGATCGACCAGGCGCCGGTCAGCGCCGCGCAACTGGGTGGCATGTTGCTGCGTATTCGCGACAACACCATCAGCGGCAAGATCGCCAAGACCGTGTTCGAAGCCATGGCCGCCGGTGAAGGTGACGCCGACAGCATCATCGACAGCAAAGGCCTCAAGCAGGTCACCGATACCGGCGCGATCGACAAGATGCTCGACGAAGTGCTGGCGGCCAACGCCGAGCAGGTCGAACAGTACCGCGCAGCCGACGAGGCCAAGCGCGGCAAGATGTTCGGCTTCTTCGTCGGCCAGGCGATGAAGGCTTCCAAAGGCAAGGCCAACCCCGGGCAGGTGAACCAATTGCTCAAGGCCAAGCTCGAAGGGTGATTTGAAAATGCGGCGAGGGCCCCGCCCTCGATCGCCGGCAAGCCAGCTGCACAGGTACAGCAGCGCTCTCAAGGGCTGTGGCTCCCTGTGCGAGCCGGCCTGCCGGCGATGGGCCGCACAGCGGCCCCAACTGCAGTATCGGAGCATCTGAATTGCTAAAACGATCCCTGAGCGCCCTCGCCCTCTATTCCCTGCTGGCCGGCTGCGCCAGCCATGACATCGACCCGCGCGGCTACGACCAGACGGGCACCGCCTCCTACTACGGCTCGCGCCACCACGGCAAACGCACCGCCAGCGGCGAACCGTTCAACCAGAACGGCCTCACCGCCGCCCACCGCAGCCTGCCCTTCGGCACCCGGGTACGGGTCACCAACACCGCCAACCAGCGCAGCGTGGTAGTGCGCATCAACGACCGTGGGCCACATACGCGTGGCCGCCTCATCGACCTGTCACGTGCCGCGGCGGAAAAAATCGGCATGATCCGTAGCGGAACCGCGCAGGTGCGAGTACAAGGGCTTAGCGACTGACGCGACAGGAGTCCGACCATTTTCGACCTGGCCACCCTTCCTACCTTCAGCCTTCTGCAACTGGGCATCGCCCTGCTGTTGCTGGTGGCTGGCGCCGAACTGCTGGTACGCGCAGCCTTGCGCCTGGCCCAGCGCCTGCATGTACGCCCGCTGATCATCGGCCTGAGCCTGGTGGCCTTCGGCAGCACCGCGCCGCAACTGACGGTGAGCCTGCAAGCCGCCTACCAGGGGGCACCGGACGTGGCAGTGGGCAGCGTGGTCGGCAGCAACATCTTCAATGTGCTGGTCATCCTCGGCCTGGCCGCGCTGATCATTCCGCTGCGCGTGTCACGGCAACTGGTGCGCCTGGACATTCCACTGATGATCGCCGCCAGCGGGCTGGTCTTCGGGCTAGCCGCCAACGGCCACCTGGGCCGCATCGAAGGGGCATTGCTGCTACTTGGCCTGGCCGGCTACCTGGCCACGCTGTGGCATCAGTCCCGCCACTATGCACGCACCTACCCTGCACCGACCACGCTCGTCACCAGCGCCGGGCGCTTCTGGTCGGGCACGCTGTTGCAGGTGCTGGCCGGGCTGGGCCTGCTGAGCCTGGCCGGCCATCTGCTGCTGGAAGCCGCGGTGGAAGTGGCCACCGACCTCGGCCTGTCCGAGCGCATCATCGGCCTGACCGTGGTCGCCATCTGCACCTCCCTGCCGGAACTGGCCGCCGCGCTGATCGCCGCACTGCGCGGGGAGCGGGAAATTGCCGTGGGTACGGTGATCGGCAGCAACCTGTTCAACCTGCTGGCCGTACTGGGCCTGACTGCACTGGTCACCCCGCAACCGCTGTCGATTTCACCCAACGCCCTGGCCTTCGACCTGCCAGTGATGCTTGGCGTTGCCGCGCTGAGCCTGCCAGTGTTCTATTCCGGCTACCGCATCACCCGCGCCGAAGGCCTGGTGTTCCTCTGCCTGTATCTGGCCTATGGGCTGCACGTGGCGGCGTTCACCATGGGCCTGCCGCTGGCCGGCCGCCTGGAGCGGCTGATGCTGTTCTACGTACTGCCAGTGCTCGCCGTGGTGTTGCTGTACACCACCGTGCGTGCCTGGCGCCGCCAACACTAAGGAAAACAACATGGCTGATAGCAACAAGAGCGGCGAGCAGATTCGCCGCCAGGTAATGGGCGACGCGTTCGTCGACCGCGCCCTGGGCAATGCCACCGACTTTACCCAGCCGCTGCAGGATTTCGTCAACGAACATGCCTGGGGCAGCGTGTGGGCGCGCGACGGCCTGCCGTTGAAAACCCGCAGCCTGATTACCCTGGCGACGCTGACGGCACTCAAGTGCCCGCAGGAACTCAAGGGGCATGTACGCGGGGCGTTGAACAATGGCTGTACGGTGGAGTAGATTCGTGAAGCGCTGCTGCATTGCGCGGTGTACGCCGGGGTGCCGGCGGCGATCGATGCGTTCCGGGCCGCGCAGGAAGTGATTGACAGCTATCAGGGCTGATTCAGCCTTTTTCAGGCCCGGCCTCTTCGCGGGCGCGCCCGCTCCCACAGGGACCCCACAGGCTCCGAAACCTGTGCAGTACCTGTGGGAGCGGGCGTGCCCGCGAAGAGGCCAGACCTGCCTTGCCTACTTGGCCTGGCGCGCCTTCTTCAGCTTGAAGGCCACCCACAGCGCAGCAATCCACGCTGGAATCAGCATCACCGAAATGCGAATCGGCGGGGTCAGGTACATCACCACCAGGATCAACACGATAAACGCCAGGCACAGGTAGTTGGTCAACGGGTGCCCCCAGCTCTTGTAGAACGGCATGATCCCGGCCGCCAGCTTGGCCTTGCGGAATTTCAGGTGGGTAATGCTGATGCTCGCCCAGTTGATCACCAGCGCCGAGACCGCCAGCGCCATCAGCAACCCGAACGCTTCACCTGGCATCAGGTAGTTGATCAGCACACACAGCCCGGTCGCCAGCGCCGACACGCCCAGCGCGGTCAGCGGCACGCCGCTGCGGCTGACCTTCAGCAACTGCCGCGGCGCGTCGCCCTGGCTGGCCAGGCCGAACAGCATGCGGCTGTTGGCGTATACACAGCTGTTGTACACCGACAGCGCGGCCGTCAGCACCACGATGTTGAGGATGGTCGCCACCAGGTCACTGTCCAGTTCGTGGAAGATCATCACGAACGGACTGCCGCCCTGCACCACCTTCTGCCACGGGTACAGCGACAGCAGCACCGCCAGGGCACCGATGTAGAAGATGAGGATGCGGTACACCACCTGGTTGGTGGCCTTGGGGATGCTCTGGCGCGGGTTGTCGGCCTCGGCGGCAGTGATACCCACCAGTTCCAGGCCGCCGAACGAGAACATGATCACCGCCAATGCCATCACCAGGCCGGTGACACCGTTGGGGAAGAAGCCGCCGTACTGCCACAGGTTGGCCACGCTGGCATCCGGGCCGCCATGGCCGCTGGCCAGCAACCAGGCGCCGAAACCGATCATGCTGACGATGGCCACCACCTTGACCAGGGCGAACCAGAATTCCATCTCGCCATAGACCTTCACCTGGGTCAGGTTGATCAGGTTGATCACCACGAAGAAGATCGCTGCCGTCGCCCAGGTGGGGAAGCCCGGCCACCAGTACTGCACATAGATACCCACCGCGGTGAGTTCGGCCATGCCGACCAGCACGTACACCACCCAGTAGTTCCAGCCCGAGACGAAACCGGCGAACTCGCTCCAGTACTGGTGCGCGAAGTGGCTGAAGCTGCCGGCCACCGGCTCCTCCACCACCATTTCGCCAAGTTGGCGCATGATCAGGAAGGCCATCAGACCGGCGATGGCATAGCCCAGCAGCACGGAGGGGCCGGCCAGCTGGATGGTTTGGGCGATACCCAGGAACAAACCGGTGCCGATAGCCCCACCCAGCGCAATCAGCTGGATATGGCGATTCTTCAGCCCGCGCTGCAACCGCTCGGGCGTGCTCTGGTCTTGCATGAAGTGTCCTTTAGCTCAGTGAGGCAGTGTTGTTGTGTTATTTGCAGTGAAGGATCTAGATCCATCCGCCCCACTGCAAGATGAAAATACCAATATTGGTGGTAATTGCCGCCATCAGCGTGGTAACCACGATGATTGACGCCGCCAGCTCATGGTTACCGTTGGCTGCCCGCGCCATCACGTAGCTGGCTGCTGCGGTCGGGCTGCCGATGTAGAGGAACAGGATGCCCAGTTCGGCACCGCGAAAGCCGCACAGCCAGGCGCCCAAGGTGCCGACCAGCGGCAGCCAGACCATCTTCACCAGGCTGGCGTCGATGGCCAGCCTGCCGCTGTCGCGCAACGCCGCCAGCGACAGGGTGCCACCGATGCAGATCAATGCCAGCGGCAGGGTCATCTGCGCCAGATAGTCGCCCGAAGTGAGCAGCCAGTTGGGCAGCGGCACCTGGCCGTAGGCCATCGGCGTGGCCACCAGTACGCTGATGATCAACGGGTTGCTGAAGATGCTCTTGCAGATGCTCCATGGGTCGGACTTCAGGTCCGGGCTGTACACCGCCAGCACCACCGCCGACAGCGAGTTGTACAGCAGGATCACCAGGCCGGCGAGCACCGCGCCCAGGGAAATACCGTAGTCACCGTACAGGCTGGCGGCCAGGGCCAGGCCGATCACACCGTTGTTGCCACGGAATGCGCCTTGGGTGTAGATGCCCCGGTCCGCTTCGGGGCAGCGCCAGATGGCCAGCCCCCAGGCGATGGCGAAGCCGACCAGGGTGGCGGCGATGAAATACAGCAGGACCCCGGGCTTGACCGCAGCGCCCAGGTCGGCGTGGTAGATGCCGAGAAACAGCAGCGCCGGCATGCATACGTTGAATACCAGCTGCGAGGCGACGCGGTTGAAATTGTCATCGATCAGACGGATGCGTTTGAGCAGCACACCCATGAACAGCATGGCGAAGACCGGTGCCGTGATGTTCAGCGTCTGGATAAGAAGGGCGAGCATGCGCAAGCGATCCTGGAGGAGTTGCCGTTAGGCGGCTAATGATACGCCAACGGCCGGGACTTGCGGGGATCGCGGGGTAATACAGAGAAATCTCTTTCAGTACCAGCCTCTTCGCGGGCTTGCCCGCTCCCACAGGTATTCCACAAGCCCAAGACCTGTGCAGTACCTGTGGGAGCGGCGCGCCCGCGAAAGGGCCGGTACAAGCCCGGCAGGAATCAGCGCCGCACCGGGCGCTTCTGCAGTTTGCGCTGCAAGGTCCGGCGGTGCATGCCGAGCGCCCGCGCAGTGGCCGAGATATTGCCTTCGTGCTCGTTCAGCACACGCTGGATGTGCTCCCACTGCAGGCGGTCGACCGACATCGGGTTTTCCGGCACCAGGGTATCCAGGTCGGTGTGTTCCGACAGCAGCGCCGCCAGCACGTCATCGGCATCGGCCGGTTTGCACAGGTAGTTGCAGGCGCCACGCTTGACCGCCTCCACGGCGGTGGCAATGCTCGAGTAGCCAGTCAGGATCACCACGCGCATTTCCGGGTCCAGTTCCAGCAGCTTGGGCAGCAGCACCAGGCCAGAGTCGCCGTCCATCTTGAGGTCCAGCGTGGCGTAGTCCGGCAGGTCCTGCTGGGCCAGCAGCAAGCCTTCCTCGGCCGAGCTGGCAGTGCTTACGCGGAACCCGCGGCGGCTCATGGCACGGGCCATGACCCGGGTGAAGGTGGCATCGTCATCCACCAGCAGCAGGTGCGGAAGCTCTTCGCTTTCGACCTGGTTTTCTTCGCTCATCATTCATCTCCTCGCTTGCCATGGGGCAGGCGCAGTTCGGTCAGGGTGCCACCCTGTTCATGACTATAGAGTTTCACCGAACCGCCCGCACGGGTCACGCTGGCCTTGCTCAAGAACAGGCCCAGGCCGAAGCCTTTGCCTTTGGTGGTAATGAAGGGCTTGCCGATGGCTTCGGCAATGGCCGGCGGCACGCCGGGGCCATGGTCGCGGATACTGATGACGATGTCCTGGGCATCCCAGTCCAGGCGCACTTCAAGGTCATCGGGGCAGGCATCGGCAGCATTGTTCAACAGGTTCAGCAGCGCCTGGGTCAGGTCGGGTGGCGGGGTCAGGCGCGGTACCTGGCCGTCGCGCAGGCGCTGGAAGCGGTAGCTGGCCTCCGGACGCATCAGGTGCCAGCGGTTGAGCGCTTCGTCGAGCCAGGCCGTCACGTCCTGCTCCACCACCGCCAGGCGGCGATTGGCCTCGGCGGCGCGCACCAGTTGCTGCAGGGTCTCCTTGCACAGCTTCACCTGGTCCTGGAGGATCTGCAGGTCTTCCTGTAGCAGCGGGTCGGCGTGGTCCTGGCGCATTTCGTTGAGCAACACGCTCATGGTCGCCAACGGCGTGCCCAGCTCATGGGCGGCGCCGGCAGCCTGGGTGGCCACGGCCAGCAGCTGCTCGTCGCGCAGGCTTTCTTCGCGCCGCTCGGAGCGCAACTGCTCCTGGCGACGCAGCTCTTCGGCCATGCGTGCGGCAAAGAAGGTGATCACGGCAGCGGCCAGGGCGATGCTCAGCCACATGCCATAGACCTGCATCTTGTCCCGCGCCATCGGCAAGCCTTCGAGCGGGTAGAACTGCACCAGCAGCAAGCTGTAGGCGGTCAGCGCGATGCCGGAAAGGATCAGCGAATACAGCCACGGCAAGGTCACCGCAGCAATCGCCAGCGGCACCAGGTAATACGACACGAACGGGTTGGTCGAACCGCCGGAGTAGTACAGCAAGGCACTGTGGATCAGCAGGTCACAGGCCAGCTGCAGGGCGTATTCCAGCTCGGTGACCGGCAACGACAGGCGCAGGCGCAGGGCCGTGAAAGCACACAGCAGCGATGACAAGGCCAAGGTGCCCGCCAGCGACAGCCAGGGCAGCGGCAGCAGTTCGGTCCAGTAGGCGACGCCTACGGAGCCGGCCTGGGCAGCCAGGACCAGGACCCGAATGACGGTCAGGCGCCAGAGGTTCTGGCGGGTAGCGGACAGCGGTTGTACGGCGGCGAGCATGAGCTCTCCTGATGAGTGCTCCAGAAAATCGGCTGGAGTATACCGAAGCCTGGCGCCGCGCTGCAGTGATGCGGCAAAGCGCCACACTTTGTCACAAGTCCATGATGGCACTTTTGAACCCACTACACTGTTGCCGGTCTGATGGCCCATGCGTGGAATGGATGGCCAAAGCCCACGCCTTTTATTGCCAAGGAGTATCCCACATGCAAAACCCTCGTCGCGGCGCCGCGCTGATCCTGTCCTGCGGCCTGCTCGCCAGCCTGCCGGCGCTGGCTGCCGATGAACCGCGCTACAACCAGGTATCGCTGCGTGCTGAAGTCAGCAAGGAAGTGGCGCGCGACCTGATGGTGGTGACCCTCTACAGCGAAGCGCAGAACACCGACCCGGGCAAGCTCGCCCAGCAGATCACCGAAACCATGAACAAGGCCGTCAAGCAGGCGCGCCAGGTCAAGGACGTGAAGATCAGCCAGGGCAGCCGCAACAGCTACCCGGTGTATGACAGCAAGGGGCAGAAGATCACCGGCTGGCGCGAGCGCGCCGAGCTGCGCCTGGAAAGCGCCAACTTCCCGGCCCTGTCGCAATTGACCGCCGACCTGCTGCAGGAACTGAAGATGGGCGGCATGGACTTCTCCATTGCCCCGGCCACGCGCAAGGCCAGTGAGGATGCGCTGCTCAAGGATGCGGTGGATGCCTTCAAGGCACGCGCGCAACTGGCCACCGAGGCGCTGGGCGGCAAGGGCTACAAGGTAGTCAGCCTGAACCTCAACAGCAGTGGTTACCCCCACCCCTACATGCGCAGCGCGCCAATGCCGATGAAGGCGATGGCAGCCGATGAAGCGGCGCCGGCACCGGATATCGAGGCTGGCACCAGCGAAGTCAGCATGAATGCCGATGGCCTGATCGAAGTGCAAATGCCCTGATCCAACCCATGGGAGCGGGCGAGCCCGCTCCTTGAAGAGCGCGTCAACCTCAAGCTTTTCAGAACACTCCTACGCACCATTCAGGTGCTTCCTACAGCTTTCCCCGCCCCGAAATATCCCGCAAAAAGCCATCATTCTGCCCTCGCAAACGTTCAACTTCGCGAAAAGTTACACCAATGCGACATCCATGTACGGCCGTACCACTTTTCTGGCGCCAAGGAACCCTTCCCGTATTGCATTGGGTACACCCCCTGCATAAGTATCCGCAGGTCGGCTCACGAGGCCACCTCAAATCGAAAAATGACAACAATGAGGCCACCATGCTCAAACACGCAGTCATTCCGTTCCTGCTAGGCGCAGGCTTGCTCTCCGGCGCACCGTCGGCCCTCGCCGCGTCCAACCTGGTGTTCTGCTCCGAAGGCAGCCCGGCCGGCTTCGACCCGGGGCAATACACCACGGGGACCGATTTCGACGCCTCGGCCGAGACCGTGTTCAACCGCCTGACCCAGTTCGAACGCGGCGGTACCGCCGTGATCCCGGGCCTGGCGACCAAGTGGGAAGTGTCCGACGACGGCAAGACCTACACCTTCCACCTGCGCGACGGGGTCAAGTTCCACAGCACCGACTACTTCAAGCCCAGCCGGGCATTCAACGCCGACGACGTGCTGTTCACCTTCGACCGCATGCTCGACAAGGACCACCCGTTCCGCAAGGCCTACCCCACCGAGTTCCCGTACTTCACCGACATGGGCATGGACAAGAACATCGCCAAGGTGGAGAAGCTCGACGACCACACGGTGAGGTTCACCCTCAACGAGGTCGACGCCGCCTTCATCCAGAACCTGGCCATGAGCTTTGCCTCGATCCAGTCCGCCGAATACGCCGACCAGTTGCTCAAGGAGGGCAAGGCTGCCGATATCAACCAGAAGCCGATCGGCACCGGCCCGTTCGTGTTCAGCAAGTACCAGAAGGACGCGCAGATCCGCTTCAAGGGCAACAAGGACTACTGGCAACCGGATGACGTGAAGATCGACAACCTGATCTTCGCCATCACCACCGACGCCTCGGTGCGCATGCAGAAACTGAAGAAAAACGAATGCCAGGTCACCCTGTTCCCGCGCCCGGCCGACATCCAGCCGCTGAAGCAGGATCCCAAGCTGCAGATGCCTGACCAGGCCGGCTTCAACCTCGGCTACATCGCCTACAACGTGATGGACAAGGTCAAGGGCAGCAACGAAGCCAACCCGCTGGCCCAGCTGAAAGTCCGCCAGGCGCTGGACATGGCCGTGGACAAGAAGAAGATCATCGAGTCGGTCTACCAGGGCGCCGGCCAGCTGGCGGTCAATGGCATGCCGCCCACCCAGTGGTCCTACGACGACAGCATCAAGGACGCCCCGTACGACCCGGAGAAAGCCCGGCAGCTGCTCAAGGAAGCCGGCATCAAGGAAGGCACCGAGATCTCCCTGTGGGCCATGCCGGTGCAGCGCCCGTACAACCCCAATGCCAAGCTGATGGCCGAAATGCTGCAATCGGACTGGGCCAAGGTGGGCATCAAGGCGAAGATCGTCAGCTATGAATGGGGTGAATACATCAAACGTTCCAAGGGTGGCGAACAGGGCGCCATGCTGATCGGCTGGAGCGGTGACAATGGTGACCCGGACAACTGGCTGGGCACCTTGTACGGCTGCGATGCCATGAACGGCAACAACTTCTCCAAGTGGTGCTACAAACCCTACGACGACCTGATCAAGCAGGCCAAGGCCACTCCCGACCAGGCCAAGCGCACCGAGCTGTACAAGCAGGCACAGCACATCCTCAAGGAGCAGGTGCCGATCACCCCGATCGCCCACTCCACCGTGTACCAGCCGATGAGCGCCAAGGTGAAGGACTTCAAGATCAGCCCGTTCGGCCTGAACTCCTTCTACGGCGTCAGCGTGGACAAATAGGCTAGCTGTGGCACCCGCTGAAGTGCGGGTGCCCCTGCCAACCTCGCCTCCCCCTTCATGTCGCCCCGCTGCCAGCACTGCGGGGGCGGCGCGCTGTTGCCGGCATTTTTTGCATGCGGCGGCGCAAACAGACGTAAAAGGACTTTTTCATGCGCTACACCACCCGCCTTTCCGCCCTGCTGGCCCTCGGCCTGGTCAGCCAGACCCCGGCCGTGCTGGCCAACAACCTGGTGTTCTGCTCCGAAGGCAGCCCGGCCGGCTTCGACACCGCGCAATACACCAGCGCCACCGACAACGATGCCGCCGAGCCCATCTACAACCGCCTGGTCGAGTTCGAGCGCGGTGGCACCGCCGTGCAGCCTGCGCTGGCAACCCGCTGGGAAGTATCTGACGATGGCCTGCGCTACACCTTTCACCTGCGCGAGGGGGTGAAGTTCCACAGCAACAAGGCCTTTACACCCAGCCGCGAGTTCAACGCCGACGACGTGCTGTTCACCTTCAACCGCATGCTCGACAAGGGCCACCCGTTCCGTCAGGCCTACCCGACCGAGTTCCCCTATTTCGTCAGCATGGGCCTGGACAAGAACATCGCCCGTGTCGAGAAAACCGGCCCGATGACCGTGGTGTTCACCTTGAACGCGGTCGATGCCGCCTTCATCCAGAACCTGGCCATGAGCTTCGCCTCCATTCTCTCTGCCGAATACGCCGGGCAGTTGCTGGCCAGCGGGCGCCCCAGCGACATCAACCAGCAACCGATCGGTACCGGGCCGTTCGTGTTCCAGCGCTACCAGAAGGATTCACAGATTCGCTACAAGGGCAACCAGGCTTACTGGGCAGCAGACGAGGTGAAGATCGACAATCTGGTGTTCTCGATCAACACCGACCCGTCGGTGCGTATCCAGAAGCTGCGCCGCAACGAATGCCAGGTCACCCTGCATCCGCGCCCGGCCGACCTGCCGGCGCTGAAGGCCGACAGCAAGCTGCAGGTGCTGCAGCAACCGGGCTTCAACCTCGGCTACATCGCCTACAACACCCAGCACCCGCCATTCGACCGCCTGGAAGTACGCCAGGCGATGGACATGGCGGTGAACAAACAGGCGATCCTCCAGGCGGTGTACCAGGACTCCGGGCAGCTGGCGGTCAACGCCATGCCGCCGACCCAGTGGTCCTATGACAGCAGCATCAAGGACGCGCCCTATGACCCGGAAAAGGCCCGCCAGCTGCTGCAGCAGGCCGGCGTGAAGCCCGGCAGCGAAATCACCCTGTGGGCCATGCCGGTCCAGCGCCCGTACAACCCCAACGCCAAGCTGATGGCAGAAATGCTCCAGGCCGACTGGAGCAAGCTCGGCTTCAAGGTGCGCATCGTCAGCTACGAATGGGGCGAATACCTCAAACGCATGAAAAGCGGCGAACACGACATCGCCCTGATCGGCTGGACCGGCGACAACGGCGACCCGGACAACTGGTTGGGCACCCTCTACAACTGCGACGCGATCGGCAGCAACAACTATTCGCTGTGGTGCGACCCGCAATACGACCGCCTGGTCAAGCAGGCCAAGCAGGTCACCGACCGCAACCAACGCACGGCGCTGTACCAGCAGGCCCAGCAACGCCTCAAGCAACAGGTGCCGATTACCCCGGTGGCGCATTCCACGGTGAACCAGCCGCTCAGTGTCAAGGTTTCCGAGTTCAAGGTCAGCCCGTTCGGGCGCAATGATTTTTCCGGTGTGAGTGTTGATTGATTTCCAGCCTGCAGCGCTCGCGCGCGCGCCCGCCCGCTTCCACAGGGTCAGCAAGGTTTCGCAGTTTGCGTCGTACCTGTGGAAGCTGGCTTGCCGGCGATAGGGCCAGCAGCACACCGCCCCGATTCAGCCCGGTGACCCCGGGCAACCCTGGCAACACCGCAGCAAGAGCCCCGGCCCACAAGGCCAGGGAATAACTAGAAGAACAGAAAGGGAGCTTTAACCTTGAGACTATTCACCTTGACCGCACTGGCGTTATCCATCAGTGCCTTATCCACCGTGACCCAGGCCGACCCGCAGAGCCAGGACTATGTGCCCGTCACCCTCAAAGGCAGCAGCGAGCAGGAGCAGGCCAGCGGCTTCATCGACGGCCAGAGCCTGTCGGGCAGCACCCGCAACTGGTATGCCCACGAACGTGCCGCCCGCGCACCGCTGTGGAAGTACTACAAGAGCGACGGCACCCGTCACGACACCCACAGCCGCGAGAACTGGGTGCAGGGCACCATCCTCAACTACAGTTCCGGCTTCACCCAGGGCACCGTCGGCTTCGCCGTCGAAGCCGCTGGCTACAATGCCATCGCCCTGCAGCAAAGCCGCGAGGCGGTCGCCGGCCCCAACAACCGCACCCTGACCCACAGCGACGGCGACCCGGTCGGCCAGTGGAGCAAGATGGGCCTGGCCAACGTCAAGGCACGCGTGTCCAACACCACCCTGACCGTCGGCCGCCAATCGGTGGACACTCCGATGATCGCCTACATCGGCAACCGCGCCCTGCCCTCGAGCTTCCAGGGGGCATTCCTGCACAGCGCCGAATTCGACAACCTGAGTTTCGACCTGGGCACCTTCGACCGCGTCTCGCCACGCACCGAGCAGAGCCTCAGCAAGTTCCGCAGCGAGTACAGCGCCACTGGCGTTGAAACCGACCGCGCCAGCACCGCCGGCATCAACTACCAGCCGTTCAAGAGCCTGACCACCAGCCTGTACGCCACCAAGGTCGACGACTTCTGGAACCAGTACTATTTCGGCGCCAACCACGTGCTCGGCGATAGCGCAGTGCTGAGCCTGAGCACCGGCCTGAACTACTACAAGACCGTCGACGCCGGCAGCCAGAAAATGGGCGAAATCGACAACGACACCTACAGCCTGTCATTCGGCCTGACCCACCAGGCCCACACCGTCAGCGCCTCGTGGCAGCAGGTCAACGGCAACGAGTACTTCGACTACCTGCACGAAACCAACGGCATCTACCTGGCCAACTCGCTGCTGTCGGACTTCAACGGCCCCAACGAGAAATCGCTGCAGCTTTCCTACGTGCTGAACATGGCGCCGTATGGCGTGCCGGGGCTGAAATTCAACCTGTACAACGCCCGCGGCTGGGGCATCGACGGCACCCATTACCGTGGTACCGCCTATGACGTCAACGGCCTGGATGGCGAAACCCACTACGAGTGGGGCATCGGCACCAGCTACGCGGTGCAGAGCGGGCCGCTGAAGGACACCAGCATCCGCGCCACCTACACCGCGCACCGCGCCAGCAAGGCCCAGGGCGATGGCAGCCTGGACGAGTTCCGGGTGGTCACCACCATTCCGTTCAACATCCTCTGACCGTCGGCGCCCCGACCTGCTTCGCTGCGGGCCGGGGCGGCTACGCTGGAACCAATGCAAGCAGGGAGTTTCACCCCATGCACAGAACGTTCACCAAATCGCGACCACTGCGCCTGGCCCTGGCCGCGCTGCTTCTGGGCGGCGCCACGCAACTGGCGGCCAAACCGCTGGTGGTGTGCACCGAAGCCAGCCCGGAAGGGTTCGACATCGTCCAGTACACCACTGCGGTCACCGCCGATGCCTCGGCCGAGACAGTGTTCAACCGCCTGGTCGACTTCAAGCCCGGTACTACCGAAATCCAGCCGGCCCTGGCCGAGCGCTGGGACATTTCCGACGACGGCATGACCTACACCTTCCACCTGCGCCAAGGGGTGAAGTTCCACACCACTGACTACTTCAAGCCGACCCGCGACTTCAACGCCGATGACGTGCTGTGGAGCCTCAATCGCCAGCTCGACCCGAACCATCCCTGGCATGACAAGACCAGCGTTGGCTACCCGTATTTCGAGAGCATGGGGTTCAAGGACCTGCTCAAGTCGGTCAGCAAGGCTGACCAGCACACCGTGGTGATTACCCTCACCCGACCGGAAGCGCCATTCTTGCGTGACATGGCCATGGCCTTTACCTCGATCTACTCCGCCGAGTACGGCGACCAGTTGCTCAAGGCTGGCAAGACCGCCGAGCTGAACAGCAAGCCGATCGGCACCGGCCCGTTCATCTTCCAGCGTTACAACAAGGACGCCCAGGTTCGCTTCAAGCCCAACCCGGACTATTTCCGTGGCAAGCCACCGGCCGATGCGCTGGTGTTCGCCATCGCCACCGACAGCAACGTGCGCCTGCAGAAACTGCGCGCCAACGAGTGCCAGGTGGCGCTCTATCCCAAGCCCGATGATGTGCCGTCGATCAAGCAGGACCCGAAACTCAAGGTCGATGAAATCGAGGCCTTGGTCACCGGTTACATCTCGATGAACACCGAACACAAATACCTGAGCGACGTGCGCGTACGCAAAGCCATCAACATGGCCTTCGACCGCCAGACCCACGTCGACCAGCTGTTCGGCAAGGGCAATGCACTGGTGGGCGTGAACCCTTATCCGCCGACCATGATCGGCTACAACAACGAGAACAGGAACCCGCCCCGCGACCTGGCCAAGGCACGCCAACTGCTCAACGAAGCTGGCGTACCGCCGGGCACGACGCTCACCCTGTTCACCCGCAACGGTGGTGGCCCGACCAACCCCAACCCGCGGCTGTCCGCCGAGATGCTGCAGGCCGACCTCAAACAGATCGGCCTCAAGCTGGATATCCGCGTCATGGAGTGGGCCGAGATGCTGCGCCGGGCCAAGAAGGGCGAAGCCGACCTGGTATCCACCGGCTGGGCCGGCGACAACGGCGACCCGGACAATTTCCTCAGCCCGCTGCTCAGTTGTGATGCCGTCAAGAGCGGCGAGAACTATGCGCGCTGGTGCAACCCTAAGTTCCAGGAGCTGATCAGCCGCGCCCGCGAAGTGATCGACAACGACGAGCGTGCAAGGCTCTATAACGAGGCATTGAAAGTGTACGATGACGAACAACCCTGGATCAGCATGGCCCATCCGAAGATGTTCACCGCCATGCGTGACAACGTGGAGGGCTACGTGATCAACCCTCTGACCAACAACAACTTCGCCACTACCAAGGTGAAGTAGAACAACAACGACCGCCGGCCGCCCACACGGGGCCCGGCGGCCCCGCCGTAACGGGCTGATCGCCCCACGGCCTGATGAGGTAACCCCGACAATGTTGAGTTTTATTGCCCGGCGCCTTGGCCTGTTGATACCGACGTTCTTCGGCATCACCTTGCTGACCTTCGCGCTCATACGCCTGATCCCCGGCGACCCGGTGGAAGTGATGATGGGCGAGCGCAGGGTCGACCCCGAAATGCATGCCCAGGCCATGGAGCGTCTGGGGCTGAACAAGCCGCTGCCGGTCCAGTACCTGGACTACGTTGGCAAGCTGGCCCAGGGCGACCTGGGTGAATCGTTGCGCACCCGCGAGAGTGTCTGGCACGAGTTTCTCACCCTGTTCCCGGCCACCCTCGAACTGGCCTTCGCCGCCCTGCTGTTCGCCGGCATCGTCGGCCTGCTGGCCGGGGTGATCGCCGCGCTCAAGCGCGGTTCGCTGTTCGACCATGGAGTGATGGGGATTTCCCTGGCGGGCTACTCCATGCCGATCTTCTGGTGGGGCCTGATCCTGATCATGTTCTTCTCGGTAAGCCTGGGCTGGACCCCGGTATCCGGGCGCATCGACCTGCTCTACGACATCGAGCCGAAAACCGGCTTCATGCTCATCGACACCCTGCTCAGCGATGAAGAAGGCGCGTTCAAGGACGCACTGATGCACCTGATCCTGCCCGCCATCGTGCTCGGCACCATCCCGTTGGCGGTGATCGCCCGCATGACCCGCTCGTCGATGCTCGAAGTGCTGCGCGAGGACTACATCCGTACCGCCCGCGCCAAAGGCCTGTCGCCCGCCCGCGTGGTGTTCGTGCACGGCCTGCGCAATGCCTTGATCCCGGTGCTGACCGTGTTCGGCCTGCAGGTCGGCACGCTGCTGGCCGGTGCGGTGCTGACCGAAACCATCTTTTCCTGGCCGGGCATCGGCAAATGGCTGATCGAAGCCATCGGTGCCCGTGACTACCCCGTGGTCCAGAACGGCATCCTGTTGATCGCCTGCCTGGTGATCCTGGTCAACTTCGTCGTGGACATCCTCTACGGCCTGGCCAACCCACGCATCCGTCATCAGCGCTGAGGCCCTCGCCATGACTAGCCCGATTCCGAAATCCGTCACACCGGCCAGCCCGGTGGACCAGAGCCTGCTCTACCCTTCGCCGTACAAAGAATTCTGGCAGGCCTTCGCGCGCAACAAAGGCGCGGTGATGGGCCTGGCCTTCATGTGCCTGGTGGTGTTCTGCGCGCTGTTCGCGCCGTGGGTCGCCCCGCACGACCCGAGCGAGCAGTACCGCGACTTCCTGCTGACCCCGCCGGTATGGCTGGAAGGCGGCAGCTGGCAGTTCATCCTCGGCACCGACGAGCTGGGCCGCGACCTGCTTTCGCGGCTGATCCAGGGCGCGCGGCTGTCGCTGCTGATCGGCCTGTCGTCGGTGGTGATGTCGCTGATCCCGGGCATCCTGCTGGGCCTGCTGGCAGGGTTCTTCCCGCAACTGCTAGGCCCGTCGATCATGCGCCTGATGGACGTGATGCTGGCCCTGCCCTCGCTGCTGCTGGCAGTGGCCATCGTCGCCATCCTCGGCCCAGGCCTGATCAACACGGTGATCGCCATCGCCATCGTTTCATTGCCCTCCTATGTGCGCCTGACCCGCGCCGCCGTGATGGGCGAGCTGAACCGCGACTATGTCACCGCTGCGCGCCTGGCCGGTGCCGGCCTGCCACGGCTGATGTTCGTCACGGTGCTGCCCAACTGCATGGCACCGCTGATCGTGCAGGCCACCCTGAGTTTCTCTTCGGCCATTCTCGACGCCGCCGCCCTGGGCTTCCTCGGCCTCGGTGTACAACCACCGACCCCCGAGTGGGGCACCATGCTGGCATCGGCCCGTGACTACATCGAGCGCGCCTGGTGGGTGGTGAGCCTGCCCGGCCTGACCATTCTACTCAGTGTGCTGGCAATCAACCTGATGGGCGACGGCCTGCGCGATGCGCTGGACCCGAAACTCAAGAACGCCGCCTGAGGAGAACGCCATGTCACTGTTGCAGATCAACAACCTGAACGTGCGCTTCGGCGACGCCAATGCCGTACCAGTGGTCGATGGCCTGGACCTGACGGTGGAAGCCGGCGAAATCCTGGCCATCGTCGGTGAGTCCGGCTCGGGCAAGTCGGTCACCATGATGGCCCTGATGGGCCTGGTCGACGCCCCCGGGCGCATCACCGCCGACGCGCTGACCTTCGATGGCACCGACATGCTCAAGCTCAGCGGGCGCCAGCGGCGCAAGGTGGTGGGCAAGGACATCGCCATGGTCTTCCAGGACCCGATGACCGCGCTCAACCCCAGCTACACCGTGGGCTACCAGATCGAGGAAGTGCTGCGCCAGCACCTGGGCCTGAAGGGCAAGGCCGCGCGCCAGCGGGCCCTGGAGCTGTTGAAGAAGGTCGAGATCCCGGCGGCGGAAAGCCGCCTGGATGCCTACCCGCATCAATTGTCCGGCGGCATGAGCCAGCGTGTGGCGATCGCCATGGCCATCGCTGGCGAACCCAAGCTGCTGATCGCCGACGAACCGACTACGGCGCTGGACGTGACCATCCAGGCGCAGATCATGGAACTGCTGGTCAACCTGCAGAAAGAGCGCAACATGGCGCTCATCCTGATCACCCATGACCTCGCCGTGGTAGCCGAAACCGCCAGGCGGGTGTGCGTGATGTACGCAGGCGAAGCGGTGGAGGTCGGCCAGGTGCCGGAACTGTTCGACATTCCAGCCCACCCGTACACCGAAGCCTTGCTGGCGGCGATTCCCGAACACAGCGCAGGGGCTGAGCGCCTAGCCACGCTGCCCGGTATCGTCCCGGGCCGCTATGACCGCCCGCAGGGCTGCCTGCTGTCCCCCCGCTGCCCATACGTACAGGACAACTGCCGGCGTGATCGTCCGCCGCTCGACGCCAAGGCACAAAGCCTGGCACGTTGCTTCTACCCACTGAACCAGGAGGTGGCGTGATGGCCGTCGTTCTCTCCGCCCGGGAGCTCACCCGGCATTACGAAGTCTCCCGCGGGCTGTTCAAGGGCCATGCCCTGGTGCGTGCGCTGAATGGCGTGTCGTTCGAGCTGGAGGCGGGCAAGACCCTGGCCGTGGTCGGCGAGTCCGGCTGTGGCAAGTCGACCCTGGCCCGCGCCCTGACCCTGATCGAAGAGCCATCGTCCGGCTCGCTGCAAATTGCCGGCACCGAGGTGAAAGGCGCCAGCAAAACCGAACGCAAGCAACTGCGCCGCGACGTGCAGATGGTGTTCCAGAGCCCCTACGCCTCGCTCAACCCGCGGCAGAAGATCGGCGACCAGCTGGCCGAGCCACTGCTGATCAACACTTCGCTGAGCAAGGCCGAACGGCGTGAAAAAGTGCAGAAGATGATGGAACAGGTCGGCCTGCGCCCCGAGCATTACCAGCGCTACCCGCACATGTTCTCGGGTGGCCAGCGCCAGCGTATCGCCCTGGCCCGGGCGATGATGCTGCAACCCAAGGTGCTGGTTGCCGACGAACCGACCTCGGCGCTGGACGTATCGATCCAGGCCCAGGTGCTGAACTTGTTCATGGACTTGCAGAAGGAGTTCAACACCGCCTATGTGTTCATCTCGCACAACCTGGCGGTGGTGCAGCATGTGGCCGATCAGGTGCTGGTGATGTACCTGGGTCGGCCAGCGGAGATGGGGCCGAAGGAGGATATCTACGAAAAGCCGCTGCATCCGTATACCCAGGCGCTGCTGTCGGCGACACCGGCGATCCATCCTGATCCGCTGAAGCCGAAGATCCGCATTGCCGGGGAGTTGCCCAACCCGCTCAATCCCCCGCCTGGATGCGCGTTCCACAAGCGCTGCCCGTATGCGACCGAACGCTGTGCCAAGGAAGTGCCGGCGTTCCGGCAGGTGGGCACGCGGCAGGTGGCTTGTCACTATGCCGAGCAGTTTCTTTAGCCTTTGGATAGCCGGGGCTGCTTTGCAGCCCTTTCGCGACACAAGGCCGCTCCTACAAAGGAGCGCGATCTCCTGAATTGCGCCCCTGAGGTTTTTTTCCGAAAAAAAGGGGCGCACCTCATCCTGTAGGAGCGGCCGTGTGTCGCGAAAGGGCCGCAAAGCGGCCCCCTGAATTCTCAATGCATGAACAACCAGATGAGGATAATTACCGGAATCGGCACCCCAATCATCCACAGCAATATCGAGCGCATGGCCTTTCTCCTTGTTCGATGTTGAACAGACCGGTGCACTCGCCATGCCATCCTTGTCAAAGAATCACGCCCAACCGAATCAATGGCTTACTCCCCGAGCCGCTTGCCAGAACCATGCAATATGCCGGATCCCCACCCTTGCACCTGGGTGTTCTGCAATGCACTATCGGCGCCATGACCGCCACCACCCTCCCCGACGGCCCCGAGCAGACCCCGCTCACCGCCGACACCGTGCTGCGCTACCACCTGTGCTGGAAGCACCGCGACCTCGACGGCGTGATCGCGCTCTACCACCCCGACATCCAGTACCACGACTTCTTCCAGAACCGTGTGCTCCGCTACCAGGAACTGCGCGACTACGTGCGCGCCTGCCTGCCTCATGAAGCCGGCGAAGACATCGTCCACAGCGACCGCATCCGCGTCGACGGCAACACGGCGTTCATCCAGTACCAGGTCACGGTGCAGGGCGGCGACGGCCTGGTAGCGTTCCAGTCCAGCGAAGCGATCACCGTCAAGGACGGCCTGATCTGGCAGGTCAACGAGTATGCCACCCTGGTCCGCCAGAACGGCACAGGCCAGATCCGCTCCGGCCCGCGCCCGGCCACCAGCCGCCTGGGCCTGTCGCCGCGGCAGCTGTCGACCATGGCCCAGGACCTGGAGCACTACTTCCAGCGCCAGCGCCCCTACCTCGACCCGGAACTGGACCTGCAACAGGTGGCGGACGCGAGTGGCTATAGCCGCAACCAGATTTCCTACCTGCTCAACCAGGTGCTCGGGCAAAGCTTCTACCGCTACGTCAACCAGGCACGCCTGCAACACCTGATGGCCAGCCTGGGCGACAACAGCGTCGAAGCAACGATCGACGACCTGGCGTTCAACGCCGGCTTCAACTCGCTCTCGGCGTTCTACAAGTGCTTCCGCAAACACACCGGCCTGACTCCCAAGGCCTATCTGAAGCAAAATTCCCTGCGTGCACGCACGTAAGACAGGCGCCGACCGACACGACTAGCATCGCCCACAGACCTCGACGGATGTGGAGCAATACCGATGCAACCCCTGCGCACGCTCAGCCTGTGGATGGACCAGCTCGACGAGCCACTGTGCGCGCGCCCGGCCCTGCGCCAGGACCTCGAAGTCGATGTGTGCATCCTCGGCGCCGGCTACACCGGGCTGTGGACTGCCTACTACCTCAAGCGCCAGGCACCGCAGTTGAACATCGCGGTGATCGAGGCCAACATCGCCGGCTTCGGCGCCTCGGGGCGCAATGGCGGCTGGTTGATGGGCAACCTGCTCGGTGAAGACCGCCTGCTGGCCAGCCTGTCGCCGCAGCAGCGCCGGGCCAGCATCGACCTGCTGCACGGCATCCCCGATGAAGTGCACAGCGTATTGCAACGCGAAGGCATCGACTGCAACTACCGCAAGGGCGGCGTGCTGTATTGCGCCGCGCGTTACCCGGAACAGGAACGCAGCCTGCGCGCTTACCTGGACGACCTGTACCGCCAGGGCATGACCGAAGACGACTACCGCTGGCTGCGCCCCGAGCAACTGGACACCCAGCTGCGGGTCAGCAACGCCTATGGCGCCATCTACAGCCCGCACACCGCCACCATCCAGCCGGCCAAGCTGGCGCGTGGCCTGGCTCGGGCGGTGGAAGCGCTGGGCGTACCGCTTTACGAGAATACCCCGGCCATCGACTGGCAGCCCGGTGAGGTGCGTACCCCGCTGGCACGTATCCGCTGCCAATGGACCGTACCTGCCGTGGAAGGCTATGCCGTCACCCTGCCGCCGCTGGGCAAACACCAGTTACCGGTGCAAAGCCTGCTGGTGGCTACCGAACCACTGCCGGAGGCCACCTGGGCACAGATCGGCCTGAGCCAGGGCCAGGCCTTCAGCGAGAGCAGCCGCCAGGTCACCTACGGCCAACGCACGGCCGACAACCGCCTGGTGTTCGGTGCGCGTGGCGGCTACCGCTTCGGTGGCCGCCTGCGAGAAAATTTCACCCTTGGCGAACACGAAGTCGAACTGCGCCGCTACCTGTTCAGCGAGCTGTTCCCGCAGCTGAAGCATGTGCGCATCACCCACACCTGGGGCGGCAACCTGGGCATGGCCCGGCGTTTTCGTCCGCACATGCTCTGCGACCGCCAGCGTGGCATCGCCCTGGCCGGTGGCTACGGGGGCGAAGGCGTCGGCGCCAGCAACCTCGGCGGGCGCACCCTGGCGGCGCTGATCCTCAACCAGCACAACGAACTGACCGGGCAACCCTGGGTGCTCGACAACCGCCCGCTGTCGAGCCTGGCCAGCTGGCCCGCCGAGCCCTGCCGCTGGCTGGGCTACAACGCGATCATCCAGAGCTTCGTCCACGAGGACCGCACCCTCGCCAACCCCGCCAGCGCGCCCTGGCGGCGGCGTCTGGCCGGCGCACTGGCGGACTTCATGGAAGGCTTCATGCACTGATTTCCCATCACCCGACACAGGATCAACCGGTCATGAGCATCACCCAGTTCAAGAACACCGACATCGCCGTGCTCGACAGCTCCAGCCCGGTCGCGGTCCCCCTCGGCGACCCCGTGGCAGTCACTTCGGTCACCTGTGTGGCCCGCAGCGACGGCGTCGAGACCGGCATCTGGGAGTGCTCCCCCGGGCGCTGGCGTCGGCAGATCGTGCAGCAGGAGTTCTGCCATTTCATCAAGGGCCGCTGCACCTTCACCCCCGACGACGGCGAGCCGCTGCATATAGAAGCCGGAGACGCACTGATGCTACCGGCCAACAGCACCGGCACCTGGGACATCCAGGAGACGGTGCGCAAGACCTACGTCCTTATCTTCTGATCCGCTGATCGCCTGCCTTCGATAACAACAGACAAAGCAAGGTAAACCCGACATGCGCACGCACCTTCTCGCCCCCCTGATGCTGGCTGCCAGCGTGGCCAGCGCCGCCGAAACGGTGAAGATCTACAACTGGTCCAGCTATGTTGCCCCCGACACGCTGAAGAACTTCCAGCAGGCCAGCGGCATCGTACCCACCTATGACGTGTACGACAGCAACGAAACCCTCGATGGCAAGCTGATGACCGGCAACTCCGGCTACGACGTGGTGTTCCCTTCCAACCACTTCATGGCCCGGCAGATCCAGGGCAAGGCCCTCAAGCGCCTGGACAAGGCGCAACTGCCCGGCTGGCACAACCTCAACCCGGTGCTGCTGAAGGCACTGCAAGTCAACGACCCGGGCAACCAGTACGGCTTCCCCTACCTGTGGGGCAGTACCGGCATCGGCTACAACATCGACAAGGTCAAGGCCGTGCTTGGCGACAATGCGCCGGTGGATTCCTGGGACCTGATCTTCAAGCCCGAAAACATGAGCAAGCTGAAAAGCTGCGGCGTCGCGGTGCTGGACAACGGCCCCGAACTGCTGCCGATCGCCCTGCACTACCTCGGCCTGCCGCACCACAGCCAGGACCCGGCGGACTACGACAAGGCCAAGGCGCTGCTGATGCAGGTGCGCCCGTACATCAGCTATTTCCACTCCTCGAAATACACCGGTGACCTGGCCAACGGCGACATCTGCGTGGTGGTGGGCTTCTCGGGGGATGTGCTGCAGGCGAAGAACCGTGCCGAAGAAGCACAAAACGGGGTGAAAGTGGGCTATTCGATCCCCAGGGAAGGCGCGCCGATGTGGTTCGACATGGTCGCCATGCCGGCCGATGCACCGGACGAGAAGGCTGCGTATGCCTACATGAACTACCTGCTGCAGCCAGAGGTGATGGCCAACATCAGCGACCATGTGCAGTACGCCAACGGCAACCTCAAGGCGGACGGGCTGGTGGATCCGGCGATGAAGGGTAATACGATGATTTACCCGAGCGAGGAAGTAATGGGCAAGCTGTATGCGCTGGAGGCGATGCCGGCCAAGATCGACCGTATTCGCACGCGGATCTGGACCAGTATCAAGGCCGGGAATTGATTTCGGCCTTAACACGGTCCCTGTGGGAGCGGGTTCACCCGCGAATGCGATGGTGAGTTTACCGACGCATTCGCGGGTAAACCCGCTCCCACAAGGGGCAGGAGCAGGCCCTGAAAATCAGGAGCAAGCTCTCGAAATCAGTGATGCTCGCGGGTAGCGCGGAACTTGATGTCCGGCCAGCGCTCTTCCATCAGCGACAGGTTGACCCGGGTCGGTGCCAGGTAGGTCAGGTGCCCGCCTCCGTCGATGGCCAGGTTTTCCATGGCCTTGTTCTGGAATTCCTCGAGCTTCTTCTTGTCGTCGCAGGTGATCCAGCGGGCCGACCACACGGTGATCGGCTCGTAGGCGCACTCGACCTTGTACTCTTCCTTCAGCCGGCTGGCGACCACGTCGAACTGCAGCACACCGACCGCACCGAGAATGATGTCGTTGCTGCGCTCGGGGAAGAACACCTGGGTCGCCCCCTCTTCGGCCAGCTGCTGCAGGCCCTGGCGCAGCTGCTTGGATTTCAGCGGGTCCTTCAGGCGCACCCGGCGGAACAGTTCCGGGGCGAAGTGCGGGATACCGGTGAAGCCCAGCGCCTCGCCTTCGGTGAAGGTGTCGCCGATCTGGATGGTGCCGTGGTTGTGCAGGCCGATGATGTCGCCGGCGTAGGCCTCTTCCAGCTGCTCACGCTCGGAGGAGAAGAAGGTCAGCGCATCGCCGATGCGCAGGTCCTTGTTGATACGCACGTGGCGCATCTTCATGCCCTTCTCGTACTTGCCGGAGCAGATGCGCATGAAGGCGATGCGGTCGCGGTGTTTCGGGTCCATGTTCGCCTGGATCTTGAACACAAAGCCGCTGAACTTCTCTTCCACAGGCTCCACGGTGCGCTCGTGGGCGACCCGGCTCAGCGGGCGCGGCGCCCAGTCGACCACCGCGTCGAGCACATGGTCGACACCGAAGTTGCCCAGCGCGGTACCGAAGAACACCGGGGTCAGCTGGCCATTGATGAACTCGTCCTGGTTGAACTCGTGGCAGGCACCCTGCACCAGCTCCAGCTGCTCGACGAACGCGTCGTACTGGTCGCCGAGGTGGGCGCGAGCTTCGTCCGAGTCCAGCTTCTGGATGATCTTGGCCTCGGTACGCTCGTGGCCGTGGCCCGGGGTGTAGACCACGATGTAGTCGCCGGTCAGGTGGTACACGCCCTTGAAGTCGCGGTAGCAACCGATCGGCCAGGTGATCGGCGCGGCCTTGATCTTCAGTACGGCTTCGATCTCGTCGAGCAGTTCGATCGGGTCACGGATGTCACGGTCGAGCTTGTTGATGAAGCTGACGATCGGCGTGTCGCGCAGGCGGCACACGTCCATCAGGGCGATGGTACGCGGCTCTACACCCTTACCGCCGTCGAGCACCATCAACGCCGAGTCCACCGCGGTCAGGGTGCGGTAGGTGTCTTCCGAGAAGTCTTCGTGGCCGGGGGTGTCGAGCAGGTTGATCATGTGCTCGCGGTAGGGGAACTGCATCACCGAGGTGGTGATGGAGATGCCGCGCTGCTTCTCCATCTCCATCCAGTCGGAAGTGGCGTGGCGGTCGGACTTGCGCGACTTCACGGTACCGGCGACGGCAATGGCCTTGCCCATCAGCAGCAGCTTCTCGGTGATGGTGGTCTTACCGGCGTCGGGGTGGGAAATGATTGCGAAAGTGCGGCGCTTCGCGACTTCGGCGGCCTGGTTGGTCATGGGAAATCGCCTGACTGGGGGATTAAAAAGGGGCGATATCATACCCGAAGTTGGGCCGGGACCAAAACCTGAGGAATGCGTGGTGCCTGTACCGGCCCTTTCGCGGGTAAACCCGCTCCCACAGGTACTGCACAGGTATCGAATGCGGTGCGGTCATGGTGGGAGCGGGTTTACCCGCGAAAGGGCCCGTCCAGACAGCACAAGTTCGCCAGGCAATCGCTTTATCACGACAAATGGCCACAGGGCAGTTGCTTCAACGCCTACAGCGCATCAACCCACTGTTTTTTTCTCGTCAAATTTCCGCAGGGGCAGTGATTACCGCTGGCCAAATGCCGCCCCAGATGGGAACCTTTACCGCCACGGAGACGTCCATGCCTCTGCAACCCGCTTCGGTTGAGGGGTTGATTTCATCAGCATTTTCGAGCCCGACGGGGTTCGGCTCATGGCCTGAGCGCAGCCTGCGGTTGCCTCACGCTGCTACTCGCGAACACACCACCCGCCGCCAGGACTGGCCGGCAACCTAGAAGTGTGCTCGCCGACTACACAAGGAGTCCGCCTGTGGCTGAACGCTACGGAAAAGGGCTGTTGGGATGGGCCGCCGTGCTCGTCATCCTGGCCCTGCTGGTCCACTGGATCGGCATCGACACGATCGCCCGTTATCGCGACGATCTCGGGTTCTACCTGCAAGCGCACCTGGTACTGGTGCTGGCTTCGATGGCGGCGGCGCTGGCCGTGGGCATCCCCGCCGGCATTGCCTTGAGTCGACCGCAACGGGTCGACAAAGCCGAACGCTTCATGCAGTTGTTCAACGTTGGCAACACCATCCCTCCCCTGGCCGTCCTGGCCATCGCGCTCAGTATCCTGGGCATCGGCGCCGGGCCTGCGATCTTCGCCCTGTTCCTCGCCTCGCTCCTGCCCATCGTGCGCAACACCTACGAGGGCCTGAAAAACGTCCCCGCCGCACTCAAGGAAGCCGCCACCGGCATCGGCATGACCCCGCGCCAGCAACTCTGGCAGGTGGAACTGCCCAATGCCGTACCGATCATCGTCGGCGGTGTGCGCGTGGCGCTGGCGTTGAACGTGGGCACCGCACCGCTGGCCTTCCTGATCGGCGCCAACAGCCTGGGCAGCCTGATCTTCCCCGGCATCGCCCTGAACAACCAGCCACAGCTGCTGCTGGGTGCCGCCTGCACCGCGTTGCTGGCACTGGCGCTGGATGCCGCGGTGAGCTTCGCCAGCAAGCGCTGGCTGGAACGCGGCCTGGCCGGATAACGAGAGGGAACCGATGAACAAGAAAATCGCCTTGCTGCTGGGCGCGGCCCTGCTGTTCGCAGGATTTGCCCAGGCAGCGGAAAAACCGCTGATTCGCATCGGCGCGCGGGTGTTCACCGAACAGACCGTACTCGCCGAAATCACCGCGCAATACCTGCGCGCCAACGGCTTTGACGTGCGTGTCACCAGTGGCCTTGGCAGCAATATCGCGCGCCAGGCCCAGGAGACCGGCCAGCTCGACCTGATGTGGGAGTACACCGGCGTGTCGCTGGTGTCGTACAACCATGTCGAGCAACGCATGCCCAGCGCGGCCGCCACCTATGCCAAGGTCAAGCAGCTGGATGCGCAGAAGGGCCTGGTCTGGCTGACCCCGTCGAAGTTCAGCAACACCTACGCGCTTGGCCTGCCCAGGCAGGTTGCCGAGGCCTACCCGCAGGTCAATTCGATCAGCGACCTCAACCAGGTGCTGCGCAGCGAGCGCGACAGCCACCACCTGGTGGCCCTGGACACCGAGTTCGCCAACCGCCCGGATGGCCTGGTCGGCCTGAAGGCGATGTACGACCTGCAAGTGGATCGCGCCAACATCCGCCAGATGGACGCTGGCCTGGTCTACACCGCCATGCACAACAACCAGGTGTTCGCCGGCCTGGTGTACACCACCGACGGCCGCCTGAACGCGTTCAAGCTCAAGCTGCTGGAAGACGACAAGCACTACTTCCCCGACTACACCGCCGCGCCCGTGGTGCGCAAGGCCGTGCTCGACGCCAACCCGCAACTGGCCAGCCTGCTCAAGCCACTGGCCGAGCAGCTGGACGACGAAACCATGCGCCAGCTCAACGCCAAGGTCGATGTCGAGCACCAGAACCCGACCGCCGTAGCGGCAGCCTTTCTGCGCGAGCACCCACTGAACAGCGAGGGCCAGCCATGAACCTGATCGATACCTTCAGCCACCTGGACTGGGCCCAGGTGCTGCAACTCACCTGGCAGCACATCATGCTGGTGGGCGTCGCCGTCGGCCTGGCCATCCTCGTCGGCGTGCCGCTGGGCATCCTGATGACCCGCTTCCCCGCCGTCGCCGGGCCGTTGCAAGCCAGCGCCACGGTGCTGCTGACCATCCCCTCGATCGCCCTGTTCGGCCTGCTGCTGCCGTTCTACTCGAAGTTCGGCCAGGGCCTGGGGCCGCTGCCGGCAATCACCGCCGTGTTCCTCTATTCGCTGCTGCCCATCCTGCGCAACACCTATCTCGCCCTGACCAACGTCGAACCCGGCATTCGCGAGGCCGCGCGCGGTATCGGCATGACCTTCGTCCAGCGCCTGCGCATGGTCGAGCTGCCCATCGCGGTGCCGGTGATCCTCGCCGGCGTGCGCACCGCAGTGGTGATGAACATCGGCGTCATGACCATTGCCGCCACCATCGGCGCTGGCGGCCTGGGCGTGCTCATCCTCACCTCCATCAGCCGCAGCGACATGTCGATGCTGCTGGTCGGTGCGGTATTGGTCAGCCTGCTGGCGATCGTCGCCGACCTGCTCCTGCAAACCCTGCAACGTGCCCTGACTCCAGAAGGACTGCGCCCATGATCGAACTGAAGAACCTCAGCAAAACCTTCAACGTCAACGGCAAGGACGTCAAAGCCGTCGACTCGGTAAGCCTTACCGTCAACGAAGGCGAGATCTGCGTGTTCCTCGGCCCCTCGGGCTGCGGCAAAAGTACCACGCTGAAAATGATCAACCGGCTGATCACGCCCACCTCTGGCCAGGTGTTCATCAATGGCGAGGACACCACCGGGCTCGACGAAGTGACCCTGCGCCGGCACATCGGCTACGTGATCCAGCAGATCGGCCTGTTCCCGAACATGACCATCGAGGAGAACATCACCGTGGTCCCGCGCCTGCTCGGCTGGGACCGGCAAAAGTGCCACGAACGCGCCCGCGAGCTGATGCACATGATCAAGCTGGAGCCCAAGCAGTACCTGCAGCGCTACCCGCGCGAGCTGTCCGGCGGCCAGCAGCAGCGTATCGGCGTGATCCGTGCCTTGGCTGCCGAAGCGCCGGTGTTGCTGATGGACGAGCCGTTCGGGGCGGTCGACCCGATCAACCGCGAGCTGATCCAGAACGAATTCTTCGAGATGCAGCGGGCCCTGAACAAGACCGTGATCATGGTCAGCCACGATATCGACGAAGCGATCAAGCTGGGCGACAAGATCGCCATCTTCCGTGCCGGCAAGCTATTGCAGCTGGACCATCCGGATACCCTGCTGGCGCACCCGGCGGACGAGTTCGTCAGCAACTTCGTGGGCCAGGACAGTACCCTCAAGCGCCTGCTACTGGTGCGTGCGGAGGATGCGGCGGACAACGCGCCATCGGTGAGCCCACAGACGCCGGTGAGCGATGCGCTGGAGCTGCTGGACGAGCACGACCGCCGCTACGTGGTGGTGACCGACGGGCAGAACAAGGCGCTGGGCTACGTGCGCCGGCGCGACATGCATCGCCAGCAAGGGACCTGTGGCGACTTCCTGCGGCCGTTCAACGCCACGGCTTCGCATGATGAGCATTTGCGCATCCTGCTGTCGCGGATGTACGAGTTCAACCGGGCGTGGCTGCCGGTGCTGGATGCCGGGCAGGTGTTCCTGGGCGAGGTGACGCAGGAGTCGATTGCGGCTTACCTGAGCTCGGGGCGCTCGCGGGGGGCGAAGACCAGCATCGTTTCGCCGGCTGAGGCGGTGGCCTCCTAGATTGCTGGGGGCGCTTTGCGCCCCATCGCGACACAAGGCCGCTCCTACAGGAGATCGCGTTCCCCTGGAGCGGCCTTGTGTCGCGATGGGCCGCAAAGCGGCCCCGGCGATCTCGGCTCAGAACCCTACACTGGCCTGCACATAGAAGGTGCGCGGTTCACCTACATAGATACCGGCATTGTTGTCACTGGAGCGGGTGAAATACTGCTTGTCGAACAGGTTCTTCACCCCCGCCGCCAACTTCAGGTTGGATATTTCCGGTCCGAACTCATACCCGCCACGAGCATGCCAGGTCACATAGCCGGGAATGTCGCCATACTGCCCATCGGCACTCGGCTCGGTGATGTAGTCACCATTGAAGCTGCCATCGGCATTGATCCCGGTCCCCGGCGCGCGCTGCCTGGATTGCGCATAGGCATCCAGGTTCCAGGTCCAGCGGTTGACGGCATAGCGCACCCCGGCCGTGGCCACCTGGCGTGAATAGAACGGCAGGTCACGGCCTTTGAAGCCGGGAATGTCCCCTTCATAAGTCGCGCGGGTATAGGTGTAGCCACCGCTCACCGACAACCCGTCCAGGCGCGGGTCCAGCCCGGCCAGGTCATAGCGCACCGAGGCCTCGATACCCTGGTGCTTGGTCGCGCCCAGGTTGGTCCAGCCCACGTCGTTGCTGATGTACTGCAGCTCATCGTCGAAGTCGATGTAGAACGCTGTCAGCTCACCGGCGAAACCGCCATTGTCATAGCGCGTACCGATTTCGTAGGTCTTGGCCTTTTCCGGCTCCAGGCCATTGGCCGTGCTGTTGCCGGTACCGCCCTGGCCCAGCTGGAAGTACTGCAGGCTGCCGAACGAGGTCTCGTAGTTGGCGAACAGCTTCCACGCATCGGAGAGGTGATACATCACGCTCAGTGCCGGCAGCGGCTCGTTGCTGGTGATGCTGCGGTTCTTCTCCGCCACCGGCTTGCCGTTGGCACCGAGCACCGGGCGGTCGCGCCAGTCGGTATTGATGTGCTCGAAGCGCAGGCCAGGGGTGATGGTCCAGTTCCCCACGTCGATCTTGTCGTCGATGTAGTAGGCGCTGGCCTCGGTGCCGCCGCTGCGGTCCTGGAACACATGGCCGTCGGAGCCCGGCACGGGGGTCGGCACGTTGTCGACCAGGCCCAGGCGGGTCGACTGTTCGCGCATCGCTTCCTTCAGGTAACGGTAACCCACGCTGACTTCCTGGGTGGTCGGCCCGGCGAAGAAGATGCGCGACAGCCGCGGCTCGATGGCGAAGGTATGGTAGTTGCGCGGGTAGGTCGACAGGGTCTTCATGTCCCGCGAGGCGATGGCGCTGCCGCGGAAGCTGTCGGTGTAGTAGGTCAGCACTTCGAACTGAGTGGCCTCGTCGAGCTGGCGTTGCCACTTGAACGAGACATCCTTGCGTCGGCCAGTGAAGTAGTCGTAGTCGCGCAGCGACTGGTACGGGTTACTGTCGTACTGGGCCTGGGTCAGGCCGCCCGGCATGTCGGCACGGCCGTCGTAGTAATGGAAATTGAGCCAGAACTCGTCGACCTCGGTGGGCGCCCAGTGCGTCTTGAGGATGACGTCATCGATGTCATTGCCATTGTTGCTTTCCCGGTAGCCATTGCCATTTACCCCGGTGTACAGCAGCGCCACGCCCATGCCGTTGTCCGCCGTACCGCCGACGAACGCCGACTCGGTGTGCTTCCAGCCGCCATGCTGGGAGGTTTCCAGGGTGGTGGCCAGCTCTGCCGAAGGTTTTTCCGGGATCGCCCGGGTCACGAAGTTGATCACCCCGCCGACGTTCTGCGGGCCATAACGCACCGAGCCGGCACCACGTACCACGTCGATACTGTCGAGGTTGCCCGAGGAAATCGGGGCCATCGACAGCTGCGGCTGGCCGTACGGCGCAAACGCGGCCGGGATGCCATCGATCAGTACCGTGGAGCGCGGCGACAGGCGGGAAGTCAGGCCACGCACGCCAACGTTCAGCGACAGGTCGCTGCCGCCGGTGCCATTGGAGTCCTGCACCTGTACCCCCGGGATGCCGCGCAGCACATCGCGCACGTTCATCGCGCCCTTCTCCACCATCGCTTCGCGGCGCACCACGGTCCGCGCCCCGGGGTGGTTCTGCACCACGCTCTGCTGGGCATCGCCCAGCCAGTCACCCACCACCTTGATGTCGGTGGGCGCCAGCTCCAGGCTGCCAGGTGTGGCAGTGCCATCGGCCTGGGCCGCCTTGAGCACCACGGTGCCCTGGGACATTTCGTAGGTCAGGCCGCTGCCTTGCAACAACTGTTGCAGCGCCTGCTCGGGCGCCAGCTGGCCGGACACCGCCGGGGCCTGCTTGCCGGCCACCAGCTCGGGGCTGAAGAACAGCTGCAGGTTGCTCTGCTGACCCAGCTGGTTCAGTGCCGAAGCCAACGGTTGTGCCTGGATCTGGAGGGTGTTGCCAGTTTCTGCGGCCTGGCTGCCGGCGGCCACGGCACTGACTGCCAGGGTCAAGGCCAAGGCGCGCAAGCGTGGGAAGGGCTTGTTGTTGTTCACGTCGTCGAAACTTCCTGGAATACCGAATAAACGCCAACTGCATGCAAATGGAAATGCTTGGCAGTTGCAGCTGGCGGGGAAGACGAACGAGCGGAAAAAAACCTGAATCTATTTCGCGATTATTTCGCTGGAGCCGTCGGCATGGGCCTTGATGGCCACCGGCAGGATGCTCGGCAAGGCGCGCAGCAAGGCGTCACTGTCGTCGGTGCGGAACGTGCTGGACAGGCGCAGCTGGGCAACCTTGCCGGGGGCGACCCGCAGCGGCTGGCTGCGGTAGCGGGAAACTTCCGCCACCACCTCGGCCAAGGTGGCGTTGTCGAACACCAGCTTGCCCTGGCGCCAGGCCGTGAGCGCGGCGGCATTCACCGCATAGGGTGCAGCCACCTGGCCCTGGGCGTCGATGTGCGAGCCCTGGCCAGCGGTAAGCTGTGCCAGCGAAGCGCCCTTGCCCTGCACGCGCACCGAACCCTGCTCCACCGCCACGCGGGTGCTGGCCGAGTCCTGACGGACGTCGAAACGGGTACCGGTGACCGTCACGCGGCCTTGGGCAGTGTCGACCACGAACGGCCTGCCGCTGTCGTGGGCGACGGTGAACATCACCTCGCCCGCCATCAGCCGGACATGACGCTGGCCGGCGCTGAACGCGACCTGCACATGGCTGCTGCCGTTGAGTTCAAGGTAGGAACCATCCGGCAATTCGACCTGGCGGCGTTCGTTGAAGGCAGTCTGCAGGCTGCCTTGGTGATTCAACTGCTGGTACTGCCAGCCGCCCCAGCCCAGCCCCACCGCCACGGCGCCCAGCGTGGCGGCCAACGCCATGCGCACCAGGCGCCGCCGTGGCAATTGGGGTACCGAGGCTGGCCGGGCCAGCGCTTCCAGGCGCTGGCGGGGGATGAAATCGGCGGCCTGCCACAGGCGGGCGAGTTGCTCGTACTCGTCACGGTGTTGCCTGTCAGCCTCCAGCCAGGCCTGCAACTGCGCCTGCAGCCCGGCATCCCGCGGCGCATCCTGCACGCGGGCGAACCATGCGGCCGCCTGCTCGCGGACGGTTTCGCTACCGTGCTGTCCCATCGAAAAGGTCTCCTGACTCATCATGCCGACACATCCAGGTGCTCACGCAGATGCCGGAGCGTGCGGATCATATACTTTTCGACCATGTTCTTGCTCAACCCCATGCGCGCGGCGATCTCCGCCTGGGTGCGGCCTTCGAGCTTCTGCCAGATGAACACCTGGCGGCAGTTGAGCGGCAGCTCGGCCAGCGCCCGCTCGACACTGTCGGCCAGCTCCAGGGCGTGCACGTAGGCCTCGGGGTCGCCGCTGGCGGCCGGGCTTTCGTCGCAGGCCTGCAGCTCCAGGGCCTGGCGCCGGTCCTCGCGACGAAAACCATCCACGGCAATGTTGCGTGCGGTCTGGTGCAAGTAGGCACGCGGCTGCTCGACCTGCTCGCCCGGGCTTTCCAGGACCCGGACGAAGGCATCGTGGGCGAGGTCCTCGGCCTGCTGGCGACTGCGCAGCTTGCGCGTCCAGGTGCCGATCAGCTCTTGGTAGTGGTCGAGGAAGCCTTTGGGTCCGGACACGGTCGGTGGTCGTCAGGGAGGCGGATGAGGGTGCGAATAGTAATGTTTCTCATCAAAACCGGCAATTCCGCCAGTCGGTAACAAAAAATTTATCGTCTTTTTCCGGTACGGACGTGCCAGGGACATGTGGCCATAAATATGAACACCTGAGGCTCATGGCAGGCACACCCGTTGCTGCCTGAAGCGCTCGATGCCTGTGACAGCGGGCACGGCCGCGAAGGGGCCAACCCAGCCTATTCCACTATTTTTTACGCTTGAAACACGCTGGGGAACATCAGCCGGTCACACCAGTCGGTTATTCAAATGGCTGGTCGTCGATCCGCGTCGATCACGCCCGGATTGCCTGTTGATTCTGCATTCTTCACGCCCTAAAGTGCGCGCCGAACGTCCATGCTGGAAACGATCCATCCGGCTCAAGTACTGAGTAGGCGAACCAAAGTGGGGATACGGAGGACGTTCAGTTTGCAGCCACTTAATCTTTCAGTTTGCCCATGGAGTCCCTGAGCATGTCGATCCAGGTCGAAGACTATTTCGCGCGTGACACCTTCCAGAAGATGAAGGCGTTCGCCGACAAGCAGGAAACCCCGTTCGTACTCATCGATACCCAGATGATCAGCCAGGCCTATGACGACCTGCGCGCCGGCTTCGAGTTCGCCAAGGTGTACTACGCGGTCAAGGCCAACCCGGCCGTCGAGATCATCGACCTGCTCAAGGATAAAGGCTCGAGCTTCGACATCGCCTCGATCTACGAGCTGGACAAGGTAATGGGCCGCGGTGTCAGCGCCGACCGCATCAGCTACGGCAACACCATCAAGAAGTCCAAGGACATCCGCTACTTCTACGAGAAGGGCGTGCGCCTGTATGCCACCGACTCGGAAGCCGACCTGCGCAACATCGCCAAGGCCGCACCGGGTTCGAAAGTGTACGTGCGCATCCTTACCGAAGGCTCCACCACTGCCGACTGGCCGCTGTCGCGCAAGTTCGGCTGCCAGACCGACATGGCCATGGACCTGCTGATCCTCGCCCGCGACCTGGGCCTGGTGCCGTACGGCATATCCTTCCACGTGGGCTCGCAGCAGCGCGACATCAGCGTGTGGGATGCCGCCATCGCCAAGGTCAAGGTGATCTTCGAACGCCTGAAGGACGAAGACGGCATCGAGCTGAAGCTGATCAACATGGGTGGCGGGTTCCCGGCCAACTACATCACCCGTACCAACAGCCTGGAAACCTACGCCGAAGAAATCATCCGCTTCCTCAAGGAAGACTTCGGTGACGACCTGCCGGAAATCATCCTCGAGCCGGGCCGTTCGCTGATTGCCAACGCCGGGATCCTGGTCAGCGAAGTAGTGCTGGTGGCGCGCAAGTCGCGCACCGCTGTCGAGCGCTGGATCTACACCGACGTGGGCAAGTTCTCCGGCCTGATCGAAACCATGGACGAGTCCATCAAGTTCCCGATCTGGACCGAGAAGAAAGGCGAAACCGAAGAAGTGGTCATCGCCGGCCCGACCTGCGACAGCGCCGACATCATGTACGAGCACTACAAGTACGGCCTGCCGCTGAACCTGGCAATCGGTGACCGCCTGTACTGGCTGTCGACCGGCGCCTACACCACCAGCTACAGCGCGGTGGAATTCAACGGCTTCCCGCCGCTGAAGGCTTACTACCTGTAATGCTGCCCACCCCCTGGGAGATTTTCCGGGGTGGCAGGCAAAAATGAAAAATGCTCCCTATTTCGCGATAGGGAGCATTTTTTCGAAGGGCCATGCCGACACGCGGTTCTCACAGCGCCTGGCTCTTTTCCTGTCTATCGCTTAGCGGCGACGGAACATCGAAAAACTATCGAAGCTTGGCACATTCACCTCGGAGACGCGCATAAGCATGATCAGTTTGTTCACGGCACCTGCGCTTACATAGCGGTCCTCCACGGAGGAACAATTACTCACCCCTATCGGCACACTACCTACTGCAGCCATCGTCACTCCCGAATAATCAGTGACCTCTGGCATCGCCAGCGCCCGGCCATCCACCCAGATGCGCCACAACAACGGCTTGGATACTTTCGGGTAGTAGCCCACGCAATTTCCGCTGCCCAGATCCCAGGTATCTTTATGGGACGCACCCTCCTCCGATTCCACGGTCATGATCCTGTAACCGGGGTTGGAACCTTCGTAGTAACCAAACCAGAACCGCTGCTGCGTAGCAACGGAGAGCTCTGAGCTCACAGTGAGCCAGCTGTTACAGCGCGAAGCAGGGACCGTTTTGCACTCGACGGAGTCAAGAATGCCCTCGTAGCCAGGCGTAGTGGAGTTGAGTGTGGCAATAAAAGACCGCTCTTGAATGAATGACATTGTCATGCCCTCAGTTTGTGGGCTGGCAAGCATGGCGGGCATACATATTGGGCATAATATGGAACACCGGCCCGGTCACAGGCACACGCAACCTCACGCCCCGCGCCGTTCGATCTCTTCGGCATAGCGCGCCGCAACAGCCATCAGCACCGGCCCCGCCTCCTGCAAGGTCGCCAGCGCACTGCGCAGGAAGTTCATGTTGCCCTCGACCCGAGCCTGCTCCAGCCAACGCCCGGCCTCGACCATCTGCCCGCGTTCGACCAGCACCAGGCCCAGGCTGAACATGCCGCGGAAATCCCCCGCCTCGGCCGCCCGCCGATACCAGCGTACCGCCCGCGCCGGGCTGGGCGCGGTGGCAATGCCCTGTTCAAGGTAGCGACCATACAGGTTCATCGACTTGGCATGCCCCATGTGCGCGGCCTTCTCGTAACACAGCAGCGCCTGCGCCTGGTTGGCCGGTATGCCACGGCCGGTGGCCAACAGGTTGCCCAGGTTGTAGAGCCCCCAGTCCAGCCCTGCATCGGCTGCCCGGGCATAGTGGATGGCAGCCTGCGCAAGGTCTATGCTGCCACCCCAGCCATGCTCCAGGCACCGCCCCAGCATGTTATGCGCCATGGCGCTGCCGCCTTGGGCAGCAATGCCAAACCAGCGCCGGGCCACACCGGCATCCGCTTCGATACCCCGCCCGTCGAGCAGGATCTGCCCCAACAGCAACTGGGCCTCGACCACGCCCTGCCCCGCCGCCGCCAGGATCGCCTGGGCGGCCTTGCCAGGACGTTCTTCGAGCATGGCCTGCAACCCGGCCACATCCAGCACTTCCTCACGTCGCAACGGGTAGGACACGTCTCAGACCTCCGCCCAGCGGCGCAGCAGGTTGTGGTAGGTGCCGGTCAGCTGCAGCAACGCAGGATGGTCCGGCACATCGGCAGTCAATTGCTGGATGGCATTGTCCATCTCGAACAGCAAGGCGCGCTGGCTGTCCTCGCGGACCAGGCTCTGGGTCCAGAAAAACGCGGCGTAACGCTGGCCACGAGTAACCGGGTTGACCTTGTGCAGGCTGGTGCCCGGGTACAGCACCAGGTCACCGGCGGCCAGCTTGACCTGCTGCTCGCCATAGGTGTCCTGAATCACCAGTTCGCCGCCGTCGTAGCTTTCCGGTTCGCTGAGGAACAACGTCGAGGACAGGTCGGTACGCACCCGCTCCGGGCTGCCCTTGGGCTGGCGCAGGGCATTATCGATGTGGAAACCGAAGTTCCCGCCCTCGCGGTAACAGTTGATCAGTGGCGGGAACACCTTGTGCGGCAAGGCCGCCGACATGAACCGCGGGGTTTTCCACAGGCGCTCGATCAGCGCATTGCCGATCTCCTTGGCCAGCGGGTGGCCTTCGGGCAGCTGCAGGTTGTGCTTGGCCTTGGCCGACTGGTAACCGGCCGTGAGCTTGCCATCAGCCCAGTCGGCCTGCTCCAGCGCCTCGCGGATACGGGCCAGTTCATCGGCGTCGAACAGGCCGGGGATGTGAAGCAGCATGGCGTCAGCACCATTGGCAACAGAAAGAGGGCCCAATGATATTGATTCCCTTTTGCGCTTCACAAGCCCTATCCATCCGGCAGGACGCTACAACCGGATGAAACCGTAAAGGCAAATTGTAAAGTTTGTAAATTATTCGCGAATGGTAACCGATCTCAATTGAGACTCCTAATTGCTTACATTAAGATCCGCGGCCTTGAAACCTTGGGGAAGGTCCTGAGCAATGCGCCAATCCGTACCAACTGCAGTGAGTTCACCACGCCTGATCGCGTCCGCCATCGGCGTTGCCCTCAGCGCCTCGACGGCCTACGCCGCCGACCCGGCCGCCAGCAACGCGATCACCCTGGATGCCACCAGCGTCCAGGGCAAGGCCGAACAGGCCAGCACCGACTACAAGGTCGAGAAGGCTTCCTCGCAGAAGTACACCGCACCATTGGTGGACACCCCGCGCTCGGTCACCGTCATCCCGCAGCAGGTGATCAAGGACACCAGCGCCCTGACCCTGCAGGACGCCCTGCGCACCGTGCCGGGCATCACCTTCGGTGCTGGCGAAGGTGGCAACCCGCAAGGCGACCGCCCGTTCATCCGCGGCTTCGATGCCCAGGGCGACACCTACCTGGACGGTGTACGTGATACCGGCGCGCAAACCCGCGAGATCTTCGCCATCGAATCGGTGGAAGTGGCCAAGGGCCCGAACTCGGCCATCGGTGGCCGCGGCGCCGCGGGTGGCACCATCAACCTGGTGAGCAAGCGCGCGCACCTGGGCAACTCGCTGGACGGCGCCTGGACCTGGGGCAGCGACCAGACCCAGCGCTACACCTTCGATGGCAACTACCAGTTCAGCGACAGCGCGGCCGGGCGCCTGAACCTGATGACCCACGAAAGCAACGTCGCCGGCCGCGACAAGGTCAACTACGACCGTTGGGGTATCGCCCCATCGCTGGCCTTCGGCCTGGGCACGCCGACCCGCGTCAACCTCGACTACTACCACCTGGAAAGCGACGACCTGCCGGACTCCGGCATCCCCTACAGCATCCCGGCTGGCGGCAGCAACGCGCGTACCTCGGCCCATCCGAGCAAGCCGATCGATGGCGGTGACAGCGACAACTTCTACGGCCTGACCGGCCGCGACTTCCGCAAGACCCGCACCGATATCGCGACCATCGCCATCGAGCACGACCTCAGCGATGCGCTGACCATCAAGAACACCCTGCGTCACGGCAACAGCATGCAGGACTATGTGCTGACCCAGCCTGACGACAGTGCCGGCAACGTGAACAACAACGGTGTATGGCGTCGCGCCAACAGCCGTGTGGGCAATACCGCTACCACCACCAACCAGACCGACCTGTTCGGCGAGTTCTTCGTGGCAGGTTTCAAGAACAGTTTTTCCACCGGTATCGAGCTCAGCAAGGAAGACTCCGACCGTCAGAGCTACACCGTCACGCCCAACAGCAAGCTCACCTGCAGCGGGCCCGGCAATGGCGGTAGCTGCACCTCGCTGAGCGACCCGAACCCGGATGACGCCTGGGACGGCACCGTCACGCGCAACTACGCCGGTACCAAGACCAGCGGCAAGACCCGGGCGATCTATGCTTTCGACACATTGGAGCTGACGCCCCAGTGGCTGCTGAACATGGGCCTGCGCTACGACCATTTCGATACCCGCTTCCGCACCTACAACGCCAATGGCGCAACCAGCGTGAACAAGAATGGCGTCCCTCTCAAAGGCCGCGACAAGAGTGAATTCTTCACCGGCCAGCTGGGCCTGGTCTGGAAGCCGGCCGAGAACGGCAGCATCTATGTTTCCTACGCCACATCCGCGACTCCGCCTGGCGCCATGCTCGGCGAAGGTACCGAGACCAACCCACAGTCAGGCACCACTGACCGCGGCGGCAACATTCTCAGCAGCGACCTGGAACCGGAAGAAACCAGCAACTACGAAATCGGTACCAAGTGGGACTTGCTGGACGAACGCCTGTCGCTGGCAGCCGCGATTTTCCGCACCGAGAAGGAAAACGCCCGTGTGCAGGTGGACACCACCAGTTACGAAAACGTCGGCGAAACCCGGGTCCAAGGCATCGAGCTGTCGGCCAGCGGCAAGCTGACCGACAAGTGGCAGGTGTTCGCCGGCTACACCTACCTGCAAGCCCGCCAGATCGACGGCGGGCCAATGGGCAAGGCCAACGATGGCAACCAGCTGCCGAACACGCCGAACAACAGCGCCAGCGTGTGGACCACTTACGCCATTACACCGAAGCTGACCGTCGGCGGTGGCGCGTTCTACGTGGATGACGTGTATGGCAACGTGGCCAACACCACCATGGTCGACAGCTACGTGCGCTACGACGCCATGGCCGCCTACAAGCTGACCAAGAATGTCGACCTGCAACTGAACGTGCAGAACCTGACCAACGAGGTGTACTACGACAAGGCGTTCTCCACCCACTTCGCCAACCAGGCGGCCGGGCGGACTGCGCTGTTGACCACCAGCGTGCACTTCTGATCGTGAGAAACTCCTGGGCCCTGGCCCAGGAGTGATGTGGCAGCTCAGTAACCTATAACCTTGGCTTTGAATACGACGATATTTCCCTCGCACGCATTGAGCAATCCGTCGTGGGTTCTACCCAGGCGTTCACCACTGGCCGTGCGCAGGTGAAATTGCAGATCGGACTCATCGTTCCAGGCATTGAGCGGCTCGACTTTCCAGCGGGTGTCTTCGGCGTCCACCCGATACAACCCAGCATAACCATTGCGGCTGAGATTGAGCTGCGTTTGCCAGTAACCTCCTTCGCGCGTGACACTGGTAATCATGTAAAGCAGGCGCGCTTCAGACTCGCGGTGGATGAAATCAAACCTGAAATCAATCGGCAGGCTACGTTCGTCGCCCTCAACTGTGGTGAGCCAACCGCTCTGGGCAGGCACAGATGAAAGTGTTACGCCCAAACGTTTATGGTGTTCTTCGCCAAGTACGGAAATGTGCGCGGTAAAGCTCCTGGATAACATGTGTGACATTGGTCTATCCCGAGATTGAAAGGAAAGGCGCCCTCAATTTACTGTCGCTCGCCGCCCTGCCCACAGGCCGAACCGTTTCCAAGGACCGCATTACGTGAAAAAGACGCTGTTCCAGTTGCACTGGTTGTTCGGCATCAGCGCCGGCCTGGTGCTGGCCTTGATGGGCATTACCGGGGCCTTGTATTCGTTTCAGGATGAACTGCTGCGTGCCTTCAATGCCGATGTCCTCAAGGTAGAAGTGCGCGCCGAAGGCGTGCTGCCGCCGGCCGAGCTGGTACGGCGGGTCGAGGCCCAGCAACACGACAAGGTGGCGATGCTGTGGGTTGACGTGCGCGCCGGCAATGCCGCACGTGTCTTCTTCACGCCGCCACCGGGCGAGCGCCGTGGCCAACTGCGCTATGCCGATCCCTACACCGGAGAACTCAAGGGTGAAGCCGCCGGCCAAGGCTTCTTCAACCTCATGCTCAACCTGCACCGTTTTCTGGCCATGGGCGACACTGGCCGGCAGATTACCGGTGCCTGCACCTTGATGCTGGTGTTCTTCTGCCTGTCCGGCCTGTACCTGCGCTGGCCGCGCAAGGCGCTGGACTGGCGCGCCTGGCTGACCTTCGACTGGGCCAAGACGGGCCGTGCGTTCAACTGGGACCTGCACGCCGTGGCCGGCACCTGGTGCCTGCTGTTCTACCTGCTGTTCGCCCTGACGGGGCTGTTCTGGTCCTACGAGTGGTACCGCGAAGGCCTGAACCGGCTGTTGGCCGACGCGCCAGCCAGCGGCCAGCAGCAGCAACGTGGCGAAGGCCGTGGCCGCCACGGGCCGCAGCACAGCGACAAGAACGCCCCGCCGCTGGTGGTCGACTATGACGCGATCTGGGCCAACCTCAAGGACGCTGCGGGCCCGGGCCTGGCCATGTACAACCTGCGCCTGCCACCGGTGGGCGGCCAACCGGCCAACCTGTTCTACCTGCTGGAAAACGCCGACCATCCGCGTGCCTTCAACACCCTGGTACTGGACCCGGCCACCGGCCAGGTAAAAAAACATGACCGCTACAGCGAAAAATCCTTCAAGGCGCAACTGCTGCAGAGCGTCTACGCCCTGCATGTCGGCGAATACTTCGGCCTGCCGGGGCGCATCATCGTCACCCTCGCCAGCCTGAGCATGCCGCTGTTCTTCGTCACCGGCTGGCTGCTGTACCTCGACCGCCGCCGCAAGAAGCGCCAGGTGCGCGCCGCGCGGGGCAAGGTCGCCGACAGCCATGGCAGCGGCGACAGCTGGCTGATCGGCTTTGCCAGCCAGAGCGGCCTGGCCGAACAGCTTGCCTGGCAGAGCGCCGGTCAGTTGCAGGCTGCCGGCCTGGCGGTACAGGTACGCGCCCTGGCCGAGCTGGGGGAAAGTGACCTGCGCCAGGCCCGCCGTGCGCTGTTCGTGGTCAGCACCTTCGGCGACGGCGAAGCCCCGGACAGCGCCCGCGTGTTCGAGCGCAAGGTGCTCGGCCAGCCTTGGGCGCTGAACAACCTCAGCTATGCCCTGCTCGCCCTCGGCGACCGCCAGTACCCGCACTTCTGCGGCTTCGCCCGGCGCCTGCAGGGGTGGCTGGGTGAGCGCGGTGCCAGCAGCGCGTTCAGCCCGGTGGAAGTGGACAACGCCGACCAGGCCGCCCTGCAGCAGTGGCAGCAGGAACTGGCGCAACTGACTGGCGCCCAGCCAGTGGCTGCCTGGCAGCCGCCGAGCTTCGGCAACTGGTCATTGGTGCACCGCGTACTGCTCAACCCGGGCAGTCAGGGCCAACCGGTGTACCTGCTCGGCCTGCAACCGCAACAGCCCGCCAGCTGGGAAGCCGGCGACCTCGTCGAGATCCTGCCACTCAATGGCCAGCCGCGGATCGACGCCTTCCTCGCTGGCATGGCGCTGGATGCCGGGGCCAAGGTGCAGGTGAACGGCCTGGCTGAAACCCTCGCCCAGGCCTTGGCCGGCCGTCAGTTGCCGGTGCATCGCGAGCATCTGGTCGGCTTGCAGCCGCAAGCGCTGGTCGATGCACTGGTGCCGATCGGCAGCCGCGAGTACTCGATCGCCTCGCTCGCCAGCGATGGCGTGCTGGAACTGCTCGTGCGCCAGGAACGCCACGCCGATGGCCAGCTGGGCCTGGGCTCCGGCTGGCTGACCGAGTACCTGCCGCTGAACGGCACGCTGAGCCTGCGGGTGCGGCGTAACAGCAGCTTCCACCTGCCGGAAACGGCGGCACCGCTGGTACTGATCGGTAACGGCACCGGCCTGGCCGGCCTGCGCAGCCTGATCCGCGCGCGGGTAAATGCAGGTGAGCAGCGCAACTGGCTGCTGTTTGGTGAGCGCAACCGGGCGCACGACCTGTTGTGTGGCGACGAACTGCAAGGCTGGCTGGCCAGCGGCGACCTGGCGCGCCTGGACCTGGCGTTTTCGCGGGACCAGGCCGAGAAGGTGTATGTGCAGGATGTGTTGTGGCAACAGGCCGATGAGTTCAAGCGCTGGGTCGCTGACGGGGCCTGCCTGTATGTTTGCGGCAGCCTGCAAGGCATGGCTGCCGGAGTAGACGCGGCGCTCCATGGCATCCTTGGGGAAGCGGCCGTGCAGCAGTTGATCGAAGCTGGGCGGTATCGTCGTGATGTGTACTGATGCCGATCCGCCCGAGCGATCCGGGCCCTGCGAGCAGGGCGCCAGGCTGTACGTTCAAATCAGGCTCACATTGCGCAGTTGAAAAGTCAGTACTTCTCCGCTTTCTACGTTCAGGTATTCATCACCATTGATCGAGGCTCGATTTACGGCAATCCGACGTCCTGTGCTGTCACGCAAATGAATATCCAGCCGTTCGGCACCCTCCACCGTGCCATCCCAGGCACCGAGCACCTCAACCTTCCAGTAAGAAACAGTGGCTTGCTTGGCAAGCGCCCAATACAGCGGCGAAACGTGATTGAGTACCTCATGGGTGGTGGTAATACCGTAGAACCCGACATAGCCATTGATGCTAAAACCCAAGGTTCCATCGGCCAGCCCACGGAAACGCGTTGAGGACGCGATCATGTAGTGCACACGATCCTCAGTGTGCGCCTGGTATTCGAACTTGAAGCGAATGGGCTGGACGTGATGGGATTTGTAGCGTCGATCGATGACCAGCCAGCCATCTTCCTCGGCGCTCAATAACGAACCCGGCAACGCGGCGGTAACGCCCACTCGCCCTACATAGGGAGCCTTGCTGCAATGTAACTCTGCGGTGAAATTCCGGTGAAACATGAAGCCCCCTGATCATGTACTGAAGAATGTCCAGGCAGCATGATCAACGGCAGGCTTGTCGGGCACGGCGAAGTTGTTCCAGGACCGCAGTCGCCAGTGCAGCGCCTCATCGGGGTCAGTGCAGTTCGAAGGTATCGGCATCCAGGTTGGCCGGGAACTTGGCCCGGTACGCCGCCAGTTCCGCCGCGCTCAACACGGCGGTGAACACCCCGTCCGCCTCCCCGGCACTGAGCAGGCTCTCGCCCTGGAAGTCCAGCACCTGGCTGTCGCCGGAATAGGCGAAGCCCTTGCCATCGGTGCCCACCCGGTTTACCGCCGCCACATAGCACAGGTTCTCGATGCCCCGGGCCGGCAGCAGGCGGTTCCAGTGCTGGCGGCGCGCAGCCGGCCAGTTGGCGGTATATAGCAGCAGGTCGGTGTCCTGGGCATCGCGGCTCCACACCGGGAAGCGCAGGTCGTAGCAGATCAGCGGGCGAATCCGCCAGCCTTTGAGCTCGAACTGCACCTGGCGCTCGCCTGGGGTGTAGTGCTTGTGCTCACCGGCCATGCGGAACAGGTGGCGCTTGTCGTAGTGCAGGATCTCGCCATCCGGCCGTGCCCACAACAGGCGGTTACGGTGGCTGCCATCGGCGGCCTGGATGATCACGCTGCCGGTGACAACCGCGTTGCACTTCTTCGCCTGGGCCTTCAACCATTTGTAGGTGGGGCCATTCTCAGGCTCGCACAGGCTCTCCGACTGCATCGAGAAACCGGTGGTGAACATTTCCGGCAGAATCACCAGGTCCACCTCGCCGACCTGCGCCAGCAGCTCCTCGAAGTGCGCATGGTTGGCCTCGCGGTCGTGCCAGGCCAGGGTGGTTTGCACCAGGGCGACTTTCAGGTTGGGCAGTGTGCTCAGATCGCGCATAGTCTTTCCGCTGCCTGACGCAGCGTCTCCTCTCGTTTGGCAAAGCACAGGCGGACCAGGCGTTGCTCGGGGATGGGCTGCTGGTAGAACACCGACACCGGGATGCTCGCCACACCGTGCTCACGGGTCAGCCACAGTGCCATGTCGACATCGTTCAGGTCCGGGCGGATATGCGAATAGTCCACCAGCTGGAAATAGGTACCCGCCGTGCGGGTGAAACGAAACCGCGAGCTGTCCAGCAAACCGCAGAACAGGTCGCGCTTGGCCTGGTAGAAGGCCGGCAACTGGTCGATATGCTCGGGGTGCTCGACCATGAACTCGGCCAAGGCGCACTGCAGCGGCGTCACCCCGCAGAAGTTGACGTACTGGTGCACCTTGCGCAGCTCGGCACTCAGCGCCGGCGGCGCGATCACATAACCGGTCTTCCAGCCGGTAACGTGATAGGTCTTGCCGAACGAGCTGACCACGAAAGCGCGCGAGTACAGCTGCTCATGGGCCAGTACGCTGGCATGGCGCACACCGTCATAGAGCAGATGTTCGTACACTTCATCGCTGACCAGGTAGATATCACGATCAGCGATCAGCTGCGCCAGCTGGTCCAGGTCTGCGCGGCTGATCAGCGCACCGCTGGGGTTGTGCGGCGAGTTGAGGATGACCAGGCGCGTGCACGGGCTGAGCGCATCGGCGAACTGCTGCCAGTCGATACGGAAGTCGCCAGCGCTCAGGCGCACATGCACGCAACGGCCACCGGCCAATTCCACGGATGGTTCGTAGCTGTCATAGCACGGGTCGAAGACGATCACTTCGTCGCCAGCGTGGACCAGCGCCTGGATGGCACAGAAAATCGCCTCGGTGGCACCGGGTGTGATGGTCACTTCCTGGTCGGCATCCACCTGTGCGCCGTATAGCCGCGCGACCTTGGCCGCCACCTGCTGGCGCAAGGCCGGCAGGCCGGTCATTGGTGAATACTGGTTATGTCCGGCAGCCACATGCCGGCCCACTGCATCGAGCAGCGCCTGCGGGCCGTTGAAGTCGGGGAAGCCTTGCGACAGGTTGAGCGCACCGGTCTGCGCGGCGAGCTGGGACATGCTGGTGAAGATGGTCGTGCCGACGTTCGGCAGTTTGCTGCGGATCATGAAGCCCTCTTTCCTGGGGTGTATCCGGCACGGGTTGGAGTCCGAGCATAGCGGATCGAGCGGTCAGGAAAAAGGTTGAAACGCTGGGGGCATTGCGCTGGGTCAAAGGGCGAATCGCTGGCTTGCCCGCTCCCACAGGTACTGCACGTAGCTCAAGGGTCGTACCGTATCTGTAGGAGCGGGCAAGCCCGCGAAGAAGCTGACGCGAAATCAGCGTTTCTTGTCGCGACGCTTCTTCTCGGCCTTCTTGTGGTGCGACATCAGGCGGCGTTTCTTGTTGACCTGACGATCGGTGAGGGTGTTCTTCTTGCCCTCGTACGGGTTCTCACCGCCTTTGTATTCGATGCGAATCGGCGTACCGACCAGTTTCAGCACGCGGCGGTAGGTGTTTTCCAGGTAGCGCGAGTACGACTTCGGGATCTTGTCGGTCTGGTTACCGTGGATCACGATCAGCGGCGGATTGGCACCACCGAGGTGGGCATAGCGCAGCTTGATGCGGCGGCCATTCACCAGCGGCGGCTGGTGCTCGCTCACGGCATCTTCGAGGATCTGCGTCAGGCGGCTGGTCGGCCAACGGGTCACGGCCGACTTGAACGCGGCCTGCACCGACTTGTACAGGTGGCCTACGCCGGTGCCGTGCAGGGCGGAGATGAAGTGAATGTCGGCGAAGTCGACGAAGAACAGCCGGCGCTCCAGCTCGGTCTTCACGTAGTCGCGTTCGCCCGGCTCCATGCCGTCCCACTTGTTCAGGGCGATGACAATGGCGCGGCCGGCTTCCAGGGCGAAGCCCAGCAGGTTCAGGTCATGGTCCACCACGCCTTCGCGGGCGTCCATGACGAAGATCACCACGTTGGCGTCCTTGATCGCCTGCAGCGTCTTCACCACCGAGAACTTCTCGACTTCCTCGTGGATCTTGCCGCGCTTGCGCACGCCGGCGGTGTCGATGAAGGTGTACTTCTCGTCATCGCGCTCGAACGGGATGTAGATGCTGTCACGGGTGGTGCCCGGCTGGTCGTACACCACCACGCGCTCTTCGCCGAGCATGCGGTTGACCAGGGTCGACTTGCCCACGTTGGGGCGGCCGATGATGGCGATCTTGATGCCGTCCTTCTCGCTCGGGCCAGGGATGCGCACCGCTTCTTCGCCTTCGGCGACTTCGGCGTCCAACGCTTCCTCGACCTGGTCGCGTGGCAGGTGGCCGAGCACGGCCTCCATCAACGCATTGATACCACGGCCCTGGGAGCCCGCCACCGGAATGGCATTGCCCATGCCCAGCGGCGAGAACTCGGCGCGGGCGACGTCGGCATCGATGTTGTCGATCTTGTTGGCAACCAGGATCGCTTCCTTGTTCCGCTTGCGCAGGTGCTCGGCGATCATCTGGTCAGCGGCGGTCATGCCAGCACGGGCATCGACCAGGAACAGCACATAGTCGGCTTCTTCGATGGCCATCAGCGACTGCTCGGCCATTTTCTCGTCCATGCCCACTTCGTCACCGGTAATACCGCCGGTGTCGATCAGGATGAAGGAACGACCCTGCCAGGTGGCATCACCATACTGGCGGTCACGAGTCAGGCCCGAGAGGTCCCCGACGATGGCATCGCGGGTCTTGGTCAGGCGGTTGAACATGGTGGATTTGCCGACGTTCGGGCGGCCCACCAGGGCGATTACGGGAACCATTCGGCTCTCCACTCTTGAATTCTTGAAAATGCAAAGGCCGCTGCAAGGCAGCGGCCGGAGTTCGGGCGGCGCGTCCAGCGCCGCGGCTTGAAGCCCGCCAAGGCTTCAAGCATAGCTTCAGCGGATGGTCAGTGCCTCGAGCTTGCCGCTGTTGCCGAAGACGTAGATGGTGTCGCCAACCACAAGTGGGCGGGCACGCAAGCCATCGCTGTCGATACGCTCACGGCCGACGAAGCGGCCATCGACTTGGCTCAGCAGGTGCAGGTAACCTTCGAAGTCACCCACTGCCACGTAGCTGGAGAACACTTCCGGCGCGGTCAGCTGGCGACGCGCCATGGTGTCGTTGCTCCACAGCGCGCTGGAAGAGCGTTCATCGACGCTTTCGACAGTGCCGGAAGCTTCGCTGACGTAGACGTTGCCGAAGCCCTGGGCGACACCCACGTAGCTGGAGGCATCACGCTGCCACAGCACCCGGCCGCTTTCCAGGTCCAGGCCCGCGACGCGGCCCTGGTAGGTGCTGACGTACAGGGTACCACCCGACAGCAGCAGGCCGCCGTCGATATCGACCACACGGTCCAGCTCGGAACGGCCTTGCGGAATCGCCACACGGCTTTCCCACACCGGCACACCGTTGTTGATGTCTACCGCCACCACTTTGCCGGTGGACAGGCCGGCAACGGCCAGGCGGTTGGTGACGATCGGCGCACCGGTGCCCCGCAGGGTCAGCACGGCCGGGCTGTTCTCGTAGATCCAGCGGCGGTCACCGGTAGCGGCATCCAGGCCGATCAGGCGATCGTCCTGGGTCTGCACGACCACCACATCACCATTGTTGGCAGGCGGGGCCAGCACTTCGCTGGTCACCCGAGAGCGCCAGCGCTCCTCGCCAGTGCTGGAGTCCAGGGCAATCACTTCACCCTTGAGGGTACCCAGCATGACCAGGCCATAGCCGACGCCGACAGCACCGGAAACCGGCAGCTCGAGGTCCTTCTTCCACACCACGTCACCGGTGATGCGGTCGAGGGCAAAGACCTCGCCATTGACGTCGGAGGCGTAGATGCGGTCGTTTTCGATGGCCGGCACCAGGGTGTTGTAGGTTTCGCCCTGGCCGTCACCGATCGAGCGGCTCCACTGCTTCTTCAGCACCACTTCCTCGGTGAACTTGGTCAGCTCGGCCGGGGGCAGTTCCTTCTTGCTGTTGCTGCTGCAACCCGCGGCCAGTACGGCCAGGGTCAACACTGCTGCATGTTTCCAACCGATCACTTACGCGTCCCCTTTGGCCAAGTCATCCAGCTTCAATTGCAGGCCACCGACCGCCGCCTCATCGGACAACGCAGCCTTGGCTTTCTCGTAAGCACTGTGCGCGTCATCGGCACGACCCAGTTGCACCAGCAGGTCACCCTTCAACTCTTCACGGCTGGCCAGGAAGGCCTGGTCGGCGTCCCCGTCGAGCAGCTTGAGGGCGTCCTCGGCCTTGTTCTGGGCGGCCAGTACGCGAGCCAGGCGCTGCCGCGCAATTTCGCCCAGGGTGGCATCGGCCGGCTTGTCCAGCACGCTTTTCAGCTCGGCAGCGGCGTCGTCGAGCTTGCCGCTCTCGACCGCGACCTTGGCCACGAACAGGCTGCCGTACTGGGCGTAGGCGGTACCGCCGAACTCGCTCTTGAGCTTGCCGGCCAGCTCCGCAACCTTGGTCGCGTCAGGCTGGCCAGTGGGCGTCAGGCTGGTTTCCAGCAAGGCCTGGTACAGCTGCGAGGCACCTTGCGACTGATTGTTCTGGTACTTGTGCCAGGTATTCCAGCCCAACACCACCACGCCAGCCAGCAGGGCACCGGTCAGCAGCGGCTTGCCGTTGCGGTTCCACCAGTCCTTGACCCCTGCCAGTTCATCATCGGTACTCGACACCCCAATACTCCTTTTCGCCTATTCGCTTGTTGAACCGCGTTACGCCTGCGCGATCGCGGTTTCCAGGTGCTCAGCCAGAGCATCCCAGGCAATGTTCTGTTGTTCGCCCTGACCACGCAGGGGCTTGAAGCCGATCTCTTGCTTGGCCAGCTCGTCATCACCGAGGATCAGCGCGAACAGCGCGCCGCTCTTGTCGGCTTTCTTGAACTGGCTCTTGAAGCTGCCGCCCCCGGCGTTGACGGCCAGGCGCAGGCCCGGCAGACGGTCGCGCAGGCCTTCGGACAAGCGCAGGCCAGCCAGTTCGGCCTGTTCGCCGAAGGCACAGAGGTAGACGTCGATCTGCCGGCTGATGGACTCGGGCACCTTGCCCAGGGTTTCCAGCAGCAGGATCAGGCGCTCGATGCCCATGGCGAAACCGACGCCCGGGGTCGGTTTGCCGCCCATCTGCTCGACCAGGCCGTCGTAGCGGCCACCCGCGCAGACCGTGCCTTGGGCGCCGAGCTTGTCGGTCACCCACTCGAACACGGTCTTGCTGTAGTAGTCCAGACCACGCACCAGCTTGGTGTTGATCACGAACGGGATACCGGCAGCGTCCAGGCGGGCCTTGAGGCCCTCGAAGTGCACGCGCGATTCTTCGTCCAGGTAGTCTTCCAGCTTCGGCGCACCGACCAGCACCGCCTGGGTGTTCTGGTCCTTGCTGTCGAGGATGCGCAGCGGGTTGCTCTTGAGCCGGCGCTGGCTGTCTTCATCCAGCTGCTCCAGGCGTGCCGAGAGGAACTCGACCAGCGCATCGCGATAGCGCGCACGGGCTTCGCTGGTGCCCAGGCTGTTGAGCTCCAGCTTGACCGCGTCCTGGATGCCCAGCAGGCCCCACAGGCGCCAGGTCAGCATGATCAGCTCGGCGTCGATGTCCGGGCCGTCCAGGTTGAACACTTCCACGCCAATCTGGTGGAACTGGCGGTAGCGGCCTTTCTGCGGGCGCTCGTGGCGGAACATCTGGCCGATGTACCACAGTTTCTGTACCTGGCCGTTGCCGGTGATGCCATGCTCGAGCACCGCACGTACACAGGCGGCAGTGCCTTCCGGGCGCAGGGTCAGCGAATCGCCGTTGCGGTCCTCGAAGGTGTACATCTCTTTTTCGACGATGTCGGTCACTTCACCGATGGAGCGCTTGAACAGCTCGGTGAACTCGACGATCGGCGTGCGGATCTGGCTGTACCCGTAGGTATCCAGCAGGCCGGCCACGGTGCCTTCGAAGTAGCGCCACAGCGGCGACTGTTCAGGCAGGATGTCGTTCATGCCACGGATGGCTTGCAGCGATTTGCTCACGAAAAGTCCTTACGAATTCGGGTGTCAGCCACGGACGATCAGCGCCGCGTCAGCTTCGGCCTTTTCGGCCGCTTTCTGGCGGATGAGCTTTTCCAGCTCGTCGACCAGGTTGTCGTTGGTCAGCTTCTGCGCCGGCTTGCCGTCGATGTAGACCAGGTTCGGCGTACCGCCGGTCAGCCCCACATGGGACTCCTTGGCTTCGCCCGGGCCGTTGACCACGCAACCGATCACCGCCACATCCAGCGGTACCAGCAGGTCTTCCAGGCGCCCTTCCAGCTCGTTCATGGTCTTGACCACATCGAAGTTCTGCCGCGAGCAGCTCGGGCAGGCGATGAAGTTGATGCCACGCGAGCGCAGGTGCAGCGACTTGAGGATGTCGTAGCCGACCTTCACTTCTTCGACCGGGTCGGCCGCCAGCGAGATACGGATGGTATCGCCAATGCCTTCGGCCAGCAGCATACCGAGGCCGACAGCGGATTTCACCGTGCCGGAACGCAGGCCACCGGCTTCGGTGATGCCCAGGTGCAGCGGCTGCACGATCTGCTTGGCCAACAGGCGGTAGGCTTCGACGGCCATGAACACGTCGGAGGCCTTGACGCTGACCTTGAAGTCCTGGAAGTCCAGGCGGTCGAGGTGCTCGACGTGGCGCAGCGCCGACTCGACCAGCGCAGCCGGGGTCGGTTCGCCATACTTCTTCTGCAGGTCCTTCTCCAGGGAGCCGGCGTTGACGCCGATCCGGATCGGGATGCCACGGTCGCGGGCCGCATCGACCACCGCGCGCACGCGGTCTTCACGGCCGATGTTGCCCGGGTTGATACGCAGGCAGTCGACGCCCAGTTCGGCCACGCGCAGGGCGATCTTGTAGTCGAAGTGAATGTCGGCAACCAGCGGCACGCTGACCTGCTGCTTGATGCGGCCGAACGCCTCGGCGGCGTCCATGTCCGGCACCGAGACCCGCACGATGTCCACGCCGGCATCGACCAGGCGCTGGATCTGCGCCACGGTGGCGGCCACATCGTTAGTGTCGGTATTGGTCATGCTCTGCACCGCGATGGGCGCATCACCACCCACAGGCACATTGCCGACCCAGATTTTGCGGGATTCGCGACGTTTGATCGGAGATTCGCCGTGCATGACTTACTGTCCCAACTTCAGGCGAGCGGTTTCGCCACTGGTGAACGGGGCAACATCGACGGCCTGGCCGTTGTAGCTGACCTGGGCGCCACGGGCAAAGCCCAGGCGTACCGCGAACGGCGGCTTGCCGGTCAGCTCGAGGTTGTCCCCCTTGCGCTTGATGGCGCTGAACAGCACCTTGCCATTGCCGTCGCTGACCTGGGTCCAGCAATCGGCGCTGAACTGGATGGCCACCTTGCCGCTGCCGGCCGGCACTTCGGCAGGCACGGCGGGCGTGGCAGGCTCGGCGGCGGCTACGGTCGCCGCTGGGGCGATCGGAGCCGGCGCCGGGGCCGGAGCGACCGGCGCTGCCGGCGCTGCCGGCGCAGGCGCCACCACCGGTGCATTGACCGCTGGCTGCGCCGGAGCCTGCTGCGCGGGCGCCGGGGCAGGTGCTGCGGCAACGGCGGCGGCGCTTGCCGGGGCCTGTTCGGTGACAGCAGCAGGCTGCCCGTTGGCGCCTTGCTCCAGCGGCAGCGGCGCGCTCTCGGGCTGCTGGCCAGCCGAAACGGCCTGGTCTTCAGGCTCATCGAGCGGGTGAATCTGGGTGGTACCGTCGGCGCTCTCGACTTCGACGTGCTCCAGGGCGATCTTGGCCAGGTCCTTGCCACGCAGGCTGCCCTGGTCCTGCCACCAGACGAAGCCGCCACCGACCACGGCCACCAGCAACAGCAGGCTGACCCCACGCAGGATGTTGTGCGACAGGCGCACCGGCTCTTCGATACGGCCCAGCGAGTGCACGTCGCTGCCTTTGGCGTGGGTACCGGTATAGCGGTCGAAGGCATCTACCAGGGCGGCCTGGTCCAGGTCCATCAGCTTGGCATAGGCACGGATGTAGCCACGGGCGAACGTATGCCCGGGCAGCTTGTCGAAGGCGCCGGTTTCCACGTGGTTCAACGAACTGACAGTGAGGTTGAGCTTGCGGGCCACCTCGGCTTGTGACCAGTCCCGGTTCTCACGGGCCTGACGCAAAAGCTCACCGGGGTTCTGGCCAGGCGCTACGGCTACTTCGGGATGCGCGGCTTTCATCGTTGCTCCGACAGGTATTGCTGATATTCCGGCGTACCGGGATAAAGTCGTTGTAATTGCTGACCCAGCTCGGCCAGTTTGCCCTGCTCGTCGAACACCCTGGCAAGGCGGCTGCCCAGCAGCAGGCTACGGGCATCGTGTTCGCTCAGCTGGCTGAAACGATCGTAGTAGTCCCGGGCCGGCACATAATGCCTGTTTTCGAAGGACAACTCAGCCATTTCCAGCAACGCTTTCGGTTGCCGCTGGTTGAGTTGCAAAGCTTTCAGCAAATAGGCATGCGCCTGGTCGCGGCGCTCGAGCTTCAGGGCAGTCAGGCCCAGGTTCTCGTAAACGCGTGAACGCTCAGGATACAGGGTATCGGCGCTGGCCAGGCGAAACATCTGCTCGGCCTCGGCAAATCGCCCCTGAGCATAAAGGAAACTGCCGTAATTGTTGCGAATTCGCGTGTCGCCAGGGCGCACCTGCAGTGCCTTGCGAAAGTGGCTTTCGGCCATTTCGGCCTCGCCTTCGGCCTGCAGCACCAGCGCCAGGGCGGCGTGCGCATCGGCGTCGTCGTTGTCCAGGGCCAAGGCCTTGCCCAGCGGGGCCTTGGCCTGCTCGGTCAAACCTTGTTGCAAATAGCCCAGGCCAAGCTGCACATAAGCCCGCCCTGCCTCTGCCCGGCCCTGGCGGCTGGCCAGGGGGTCGCCCGCGCCGCCCGACACGCAGCCGGCCAGCAGCGAAAGCGCAAGGATCGACAGCGCGGCGCGCAGGCTCATGGGCAAGGTCCCGGTCAGTGCTGCGCAGCGCTGTCTTGCAGGTCGGCGTCCGCAGAAAGCTGGCGCACAGCGATATAGCGCTCGCTGCGGCGGGTGCGGTCGTTGACCTGGCCAACCAGCTGGCCGCAGGCGGCGTCGATGTCATCACCACGGGTAGTACGGGTGGTGACGTTGAAGCCACCGTGGTGCAACAGGTCCTGGAAGCGGCGGATGGCGTTGTTGCTCGGCCGCTCGTAACCCGAATGCGGGAACGGGTTGAACGGGATCAGGTTGATCTTGCACGGCACGTCGCGCAGCAGCTCGATCATTTGCGCAGCGTGCTCGGGCTGGTCGTTGACGTCCTTGAGCAGGGTGTACTCGATGGTCAGCACACGCTTGCCACCCAGGGTGGACATGTAGCCCATGCACGATTCCAGCAGCATCTTGAGCGGGTACTTCTTGTTGATCGGTACCAGCTTGTTGCGCAGTTCGTCGTTCGGCGCGTGCAGCGACAGCGCCAGCGACACGTCGATGTGCTTCGCCAGCTCATCGATCATCGGCACCACGCCTGATGTCGAGAGGGTGACGCGACGCTTGGAAATGCCATAGCCGAGATCTTCCATCATGATCTTCATGGCGGCGATGACATTGTCGAAATTGAGCAGGGGTTCGCCCATGCCCATCATGACCACGTTGGTAATGGCGCGGTCGATCTTGGCCGGAACGGTCCCGAAGGATTTGTTGGCAAGCCACACCTGGCCGATCACTTCGGCGGCGGTGAGGTTGCTGTTGAAGCCTTGCTTGCCGGTGGAGCAGAAGCTGCAGTCCAGGGCACAGCCGGCTTGCGACGAGACACACAGGGTGCCACGGTCGTCGGTGGGGATGTAGACGGTTTCGACGCAGCTGCCGGAAGCAACGCGCACCACCCACTTGCGGGTGCCGTCGGCGGAAATGTCTTCACTGACCACTTCCGGGCCCCGAATCTCGGCAACGGCCTCGAGCTTTTCGCGCAAGGCCTTGCCGACATTGGTCATGGCGGCGAAATCGTCGACGCCATAGTGGTGAATCCATTTCATGACCTGACCGGCACGAAAACGCTTCTCTCCGATCGACTCGAAGAATTTTTCCATTTCCTGCAGGGTCAGGCCCAACAGGTTGATCTTGCCAGTCATGTCACTCATGGAATCACCCAAGACCTGCTTCGCTTAGCGAATGCGGTCGCACAGCTCGGTAGCGGAGAAGAAGTAAGCGATTTCGCGGGCAGCCGAAGCTTCCGAGTCGGAACCGTGAACGGCGTTCTCGTCGATGGAAACGGCGAAGTCAGCACGGATGGTGCCGGCAGCAGCTTCTTTCGGGTTGGTGGCGCCCATCAGCTCGCGGTTGGCCAGAACGGCGTTTTCGCCTTCCAGAACCTGAACGATGACCGGGCCGGAAGTCATGAAGGCAACCAGGTCAGCGAAGAAGCCGCGCTCTTTGTGCTCGGCGTAGAAGCCTTCGGCTTCGGCTTTGGACAGTTGCTTCATTTTCGAAGCGACGACGCGCAGGCCGGCTTTCTCGAAACGAGTGGTGATCTCGCCGATGACGTTCTTGGCGACGGCGTCAGGCTTGATGATGGAGAAAGTACGTTGAACAGCCATGGAAAACTCCAGAAAAATGAGTGTTGCGAAAAATTAAACCCGCGAATTATACGCGGGTTCCAGGGGATTGCCTAACCTGCAGGACGCGTTCAGTCGGCTTCTTCGATCCAGGCCGCCTGGATGGCCTCGAGCACTTTCTCACCGCCGCGTGACGGATCGTCGCTGAATTCTGGCAAGGCCAGCACCCAGCGGTGCAGATCGACGAAATTCACATAACGAGGATCGACGTCCGGCTTGCTTTCTGCAAGCTGGATGGCGATCTCAAGTACATCAATCCATTTCAGGCTCATGGAACAAACCTCAGTGCGGCGCTTCGGCGGCGTGGTTGAGCGAATACTTGGGGATCTCGATGACCAGGTCCTGGTCAGCGACGACCACCTGGCAGCCGAGGCGCGATTGAGCCTCCAGGCCCCAGGCCTTGTCCAGCATGTCCTCTTCCAGCTCGTCGGCTTCTTCCAGCGAGTCGAAGCCCTTGCGCACGATGCAATGGCAGGTGGTGCAGGCCTTGACGCCGCCGCAGGCGCTTTCCATCTCGATGTGATGGTCGTGGGCCAGCTCCAGGATGTTGGTCCCGGACTCAACCTCCACAGTCAGCCCTTCCGGGCAGAATTTCTCGTGCGGCAGGAATGTCACCAGCGGCATCGGTTACTCCTCGATCTCATTCAGGTTGCGCCCGGCCAGTGCGGCTTTGACCGTCGAATCAAGGCGACGGGCGGCAAATGCGTCGGTCACCTGCGACAGACGCTTGGTCTGTTGCTCGATGGCAGCGCCATCGGTGCCGGCCAGCAAATCACGTAGTTCTTGCATCTGGAATTCGATGGCTTCGCGCTCGTCACTGCTGAGCAGGCGTTCGCCATCGGCGTCCAGGGCGCCCTGTACCGCTTCGAGCAGGCGCTCGCCGTCCACCTGGTGCTCGCGCAACTGGCGGGCCTGCTTGTCGGAACCTGCGTGTTCGAAGGAGTCCTTGAGCATGCGCGCGATTTCGCCGTCGGTCAGGCCGTAGGACGGCTTGACCTGGATGCTGGCCTCCACGCCCGAACCCAGCTCGCGGGCAGCGACACTGAGCAGGCCGTCGGCGTCGACCTGGAAGGTGACGCGGATCTTTGCCGCACCGGCGACCATGGCCGGAATGCCGCGCAGCTCGAAACGCGCCAGCGAGCGGCAGTCGCTGATCAGCTCGCGTTCACCTTGCAGCACGTGGATCATCATGGCCGTCTGGCCATCCTTGTAGGTGGTGAACTCCTGCGCACGCGCTACCGGAATGGTGGTATTGCGTGGGATCACCTTCTCCATCAGCCCGCCCATGGTCTCGAGGCCAAGCGACAGCGGGATGACATCGAGCAGCAGCAACTCGCCACCCTCACGGCGGTTGCCGGCCAGGGTATCGGCCTGGATCGCGGCACCGATGGCCACTACCTGGTCAGGGTCGATCGAGGTCAGCGGGGTGCGCCCGAACAACGCGCCCACCGCTTCGCGCACACGCGGCACGCGGGTCGAGCCACCGACCATGACCACGGCGCTGACTTCCTCCAGCTCGATGCCGCTGTCACGCACAGCGCGGCGGCAGGCCTTGAGGCTACGGGCGACCAGCGGTTCGATCATGGCTTCGAAAGCGGCACGGCTGAGCTCGCCCTGCCAGGCACCATGGCTGACGCCGACCACGTCAGCGTCGGTCAGGGCTTCCTTGGCGGCACAGGCGGTTTGCAGCAATGCGCGCTGGGTGGCCGGGTCGAGGTCGGACGACAGGCCGGCCTGCTCGATGATCCAGCCGGCTATCGCGTGGTCGAAGTCGTCACCACCCAGGGCGGTATCGCCACCGGTGGCCAGCACTTCGAACACGCCGGCAGTCAGGCGCAGAATGGAAATGTCGAAGGTGCCGCCACCCAGGTCATAGATGGCCACCACGCCCTCGGCGTTCTGGTCCAGGCCATAGGCCACGGCGGCCGCGGTCGGCTCGTTGAGCAGGCGCAGCACATTGAGGCCGGCCAGGCGTGCAGCGTCCTTGGTGGCCTGGCGCTGGGCGTCGTCGAAATAGGCCGGCACGGTGATCACCGCGCCTACCAGTTCACCGCCCAGGGTGGCTTCGGCACGCTCGCGCAGCACCTTGAGGATGTCGGCGGACACTTCAACCGGGCTCTTCGGCCCCTGTACGGTATCGATGAACGGCATGTGCGATTCACCGCCAACGAAGCGGTACGGCAGCTGCTCGCCCAATTGCTTGACGTCGGCCAGGCCGCGCCCCATCAGGCGCTTGACCGACAGCACGGTGTTCAGCGGGTCGCTGGAGGCAGCGTCACGCGCAGCCTGCCCCACTTCGTTGCGCCCTTCGAGGTAGCGCACCGCGGACGGCAGAATGACGTTGCCCTGCGCGTCGGGCAGGGGCTCGCTACGGCCGCTGCGCAGTGCGGCGACCAGGGAGTTGGTGGTACCCAGGTCGATCCCCACCGCCAGGCGGCGCTGATGCGGCTGAGGGCTTTGACCGGGTTCGGCAATCTGCAGTAGGGCCATGCTTATCTGAATACCTTAGGTGCCATCACGGGCAGCACCGGGTTAGTCGTCGAGGCGCTCTTCCAGTTGGCGCACTTCTTGGGCGAGCTTGTCGAGGAATTGCATGCGGCGCATCAGGCGCTCGGCCTTGTCGCGCTCGCCCGGGGCGTCCCAGCAAGCGGCGAAATCCTCGTTCAGCGTGTCCTGGGCGACCTTCAGGCGCTTCTTGAACACACCGACACCGTCAAGGTCGGCTTCGTCCTGCAGCTCTTCGAGCTCCTCGCGCCACTGCATCTGCTGCAACAGGAAGTCCGGGTCGTGGACCGTGACTTCCTGGGGCACTTCGTGGCCGCTGATGGCCAGCAGGTAGCGGGCGCGACGCGGCGCACTGCGCAGGGTCTGGTAGGCGTCGTTGAGCGCTGCGGACTTTTCCAGGGCTACGCGTTGCTCGCGCTCGGAGGCATCGGCAAAGCGGTCGGGATGGACTTCGCGGGCCAACTCGCGATAGCGAGTGGCCAGCTTGTCGAGATCCAGACGGAAGCTTGGCTGGAGGTCAAACAATGCGAAATGACAAGGAGTACCCACAGCCAGCCTCAAACGTTGAAGCTTTCGCCGCAGCCACACTCACCGCGCACGTTGGGGTTGTTGAACTTGAAGCCTTCGTTCAACCCTTCCTTGACGAAGTCCAGTTCGGTGCCGTCGAGGTAGACCAGGCTCTTGGGATCGATGATCACCTTGACGCCATGGTTCTCGAACACCTGGTCTTCCTCCGCCAGTTCGTCGACGAACTCCAGCACGTAGGCCAGGCCCGAGCAACCGGTGGTGCGCACGCCCAGGCGAATGCCTTCACCCTTGCCGCGCCCTTCCAGGGAACGCCGCACGTGGTTGGCGGCGGCTTCTGTCATGCTGATAGCCATCTGCACTCCTTACCTCGCAACAGGCGACTTAGATCAAGCCTTTCTTCTGCTTGTAATCGCGTACCGCTGCCTTGATGGCATCTTCGGCGAGTACCGAGCAGTGGATCTTGACCGGCGGCAACGCCAGTTCTTCGGCCAGCTGGGTGTTCTTGATGGTTTCGGCTTCGTCCAGGGTCTTGCCCTTCATCCACTCGGTGGCGAGGGAGCTGGACGCGATGGCCGAACCGCAGCCGTAGGTCTTGAACTTGGCGTCTTCGATCACGCCCTGTTCGTTGACCTTGATCTGCAGGCGCATCACGTCACCGCAGGCCGGGGCGCCGACCATGCCGGTGCCGACGTCCGGGTCTTCGGCATTCATCTTGCCGACGTTGCGCGGGTTTTCGTAGTGGTCGATGACCTTTTCACTGTATGCCATGGTGCAATTCCTTCCTCATCAGGGAGCCGCTCTTGCCGGCGACTGCTTAGTGGGCGGCCCACTCGATCTTGGAGATGTCAACGCCGTCTTTGTACATGTCCCACAGCGGCGACAGCTCACGCAGTTTGTTCACTGCCTCGCAGACCTTCTGCGCGGCGTAGTCGACTTCTTCTTCGGTGGTGAAACGGCCGAAGGAGAAGCGGATCGAGCTGTGCGCCAGCTCGTCGTTGCGGCCCAGGGCGCGCAGTACGTACGACGGCTCGAGCGACGCGGAGGTGCATGCCGAACCGGACGATACGGCGATGTCCTTCAGCGACATCAGCAGCGATTCGCCTTCGACGTAGTTGAAGCTCAGGTTCAGGTTGTGCGGTACGCGGGCGGTCTGGCTGCCGTTGACGTACAGTTCTTCAAGGTTGGAAACCTGCTTGAAGAAGCGCTCGCTCAGGCCCTTGATGCGCGCGTTTTCAGCGGCCATTTCCTGCTTGGCGATGGCGAAGGCCTCGCCCATGCCGACGATCTGGTGGGTCGGCAGGGTGCCCGAACGCATGCCGCGCTCATGGCCACCGCCGTGGATGATGGCTTCCAGGCGCACACGCGGCTTGCGGCTGACGTACAGCGCGCCGATACCCTTGGGGCCGTAGACCTTGTGCGCCGAGAACGACATCAGGTCGACCTTCAGCTTCTGCAGGTCGATTTCGACCTTGCCGGCCGACTGCGCGGCATCGACGTGGAACAGCACGCCGCGCGAGCGGGTCAGTTCACCGATGGCGGCGATGTCGTTGATCGAGCCGACTTCGTTGTTCACGTGCATCAGCGAGACCAGGATGGTGTCGTCACGCAGCGCCGCCTCGACCATGGCCGGGGTGACGATGCCGTCTTCGCCCGGCTCCAGGTAGGTGACTTCGAACCCTTCACGCTCCAGCTGGCGAGCAGTGTCCAGCACCGCCTTGTGCTCGATCTTGGAGGTGATGATGTGCTTGCCCTTGGTCTGATAGAAGTGCGCAACACCTTTCAGTGCGAGGTTGTCGGACTCGGTGGCACCGCTGGTCCAGACGATTTCGCGCGGATCGGCATTGATCAGTTCGGCAACCTGACGGCGACCGTTCTCGACCGCTTCCTCGGCCTTCCAGCCGAAGACATGGGAGCGCGAAGCCGGGTTACCGAAGTTCCCGTCGACCAGCAGGCACTCGGCCATCTTCTGGGCCACACGTGGGTCGACCGGGGTGGTCGCGGAGTAATCGAGGTAGATCGGCAACTTCATTTGTCTCTCCTATCAGGCGGTGGCGTCGCTCGTCGTCCCAGGGGGATCAATCGACGGCGGACGTCTCAATCTTGTCCAGCTGGGCGGCTCGGCCTGCGACACGCCGCAGGTCCTGGCGCTGGGCGACTTCCTGCACCTCACGGCGCATGACGAGGTCGGCCAGGCTGATGCCGCTGAGGAATTCATGGATCTGCTGGCTGAGGTCGCACCACAGGTGGTGGGTCAGGCAGGTATCACCGGCATGGCAGTCCCCGAGGCCCTGGCAGCGGGTGGCATCGACCGATTCGTTGACCGCATCGATGACCTGGGCCACCTGGATGGTTTCCATGCCCCGCGACAGCTGGTAGCCACCGCCTGGACCGCGCACGCTGGAAACCAGGCTGCTGCGGCGCAGCTTGGCGAACAGCTGCTCCAGATAAGAGAGGGAAATGCCCTGGCGCTCGGAAATGTCGGCCAAAGACACCGGCCCATGCTGCGCGTGCAACGCCAGGTCGAGCATGGCGGTCACGGCGTATCGGCCTTTGGTAGTCAGTCGCATGGCTATTGGGTACCACGGGAGTTTCGGGATGGGTGCGAGTATGCGATTCCCGAGCATTTAAGTCAACTATTAGACCTAGTGCTTTAGTCGGGTTTGCATCGGGGAGGCGGGCGCGATTGTAGCAGACCAGGGGCGTGAGCACACGCCCCGTATGTCACGGCACCGCGGGCACGGCGCAATCAATGCGGCTGAGTGTCGCGCTGGGCCACCTCGGCGACATCCTTGAAGTCATCTTCCGGCAGGGCCGGCAGCTCCTTGGCGCAATAGTCGCTGCCCATCTTGGTCAGGGCGCCGCACATCCCCTCGAGCCGCTCGTCGACCGCTTGCAGGTGATCGAGCATCTGGCCGATGGCCCGCGCCACCGGATCGGGCATGTCGCCGCTGACCCCGTAGGCATCGAAGCCGATCTTCTCGGCCATGGCCTTGCGCTTGGCCTCGACTTCAGTGTCTTCGCTCTTGACGATGATTCGCCCCGGAATACCCACCGCCGTGGCGCCCGCCGGCACCGCCTTGGTCACCACCGCATTGGAGCCGATCTTGGCCCCGGCGCCGACGGTGAACGGGCCCAGCACCTTGGCCCCCGCCCCTACCACCACGCCGTTTTCCAGGGTCGGGTGGCGCTTGCCTTTGTTCCAGCTGGTGCCGCCCAGGGTCACCCCCTGGTACAGGGTGACATCGTCGCCGATCTCGGCAGTTTCACCAATGACGATGCCCATGCCATGGTCAATGAAGAAGCGCCGGCCGATGGTGGCGCCGGGGTGGATCTCGATGCCAGTCAGCCAGCGCCCGAAGTTCGACACCAGGCGGGCCAGCCATTTGAAATCACGCTTCCACAGGGCATGGCCCAGGCGGTGCAGCCAGATGGCGTGCATGCCGGGGTAGCAGGTGAGCACCTCGAAGGCATTGCGCGCGGCCGGGTCGCGGTGGAATACGCTTTGAATATCTTCACGCAGGCGTTCGAACATCTGTCAGTCCTTCCGTTTATGCGGCTCGCCCCGGACCACTTTCTGGGTCTCGGTGAGGATGCCGCGCAAAATGCTCATTTCCGAACGCTCGACCGCGACCCGCCCATACAGCCGGCGCAGGCGCGGCATCAGGTGCTTGGGCTTTTCGGGGTCGAGGAAGCCAATACCGACCAGGGTCTTTTCCAGGTGGTCGTAGAACAGCTCCATTTCGTCCATGGTCGCCAGTTCGCTGGCGTCAACCTTGTCGACCTTGCCCGGGGCTTCACCGGCCGCCAGCCAGGCCATGCGCACCTCGTAGGCGAGCACCTGGACAGCCGCAGCCAGGTTCAGCGAGCTGAAGTCGGGGTTGGAGGGAATGTGCACGTGGAAGTGACATCGCTGCAGTTCTTCGTTGGTCAGGCCGGCGTGCTCGCGCCCGAACACCAGGGCGATCTCCTCGCCGCGATTGGCATGCTCCACCGCCTTGGCTCCGCATTCACGCGGGCCGATCAGCGGCCAGGGGATGCTCCGCTCGCGGGCGCTGGTGCCCATCACCAGGTTGCAGCCAACCAGCGCCTGCTCCAGGCTGTCGACCACCTGGGCGCTGTCCAGCACATCGTCGGCTCCCGAGGCTCGGGCGCTTGCATCCACGGCGGGAAATTCTTTCGGCTGCACCAGCACCAGACGCGACAAGCCCATGTTTTTCATGGCTCGTGCAGCGCCGCCGATGTTGCCGGGGTGGCTGGTATTGACCAGAACAACACGAATATTTTGCAGCAAGGTGTTGTGCTCACAGATGCAGGAATCAGGGCTTTCGATCTTACAGAACCGACAGACGTAACGCCACGAAAGCAAATGTGACACTTCTGCCGCCAAAGTTTTCTGCTAGAATGATCGGCTTTCTTCTTTAACATCTCCAGGTGACCCGCCCATGCAGCCTATGCTGAATATCGCCCTGCGCGCCGCTCGCAGCGCCAGTGAACTGATTTTCCGCTCCATCGAACGCCTGGATAGCATCAAGGTCGATGAGAAAGAGGCCAAGGACTACGTTTCCGAAGTCGATCGCGCCGCCGAGCAGAGCATCGTCAACGCCCTGCGCAAGGCCTACCCGAACCACTCCATCCAGGGCGAGGAAACCGGCCTGCACGCGGGTAGCGGCGAAGAAGGCAAGGACTACCTGTGGATCATCGACCCGCTGGACGGCACCACCAACTTCCTGCGTGGCATCCCGCACTTCGCGGTCAGCATCGCCTGCAAATACCGTGGCCGCCTTGAGCACGCCGTGATCGTCGACCCGGTTCGCCAGGAAGAATTCACCGCCAGCCGTGGCCGTGGCGCCCAGCTCAATGGCCGCCGCCTGCGCGTCAGCTCGCGCACCAGCCTCGAAGGCGCCCTGCTGGGCACCGGCTTCCCGTTCCGTGACAGCCAGATGGCCGAGCTGGACAACTACCTGGGTATGTTCCGCGCGCTGACCGGCCAGACCGCCGGCATCCGCCGCGCCGGCTCCGCCAGCCTGGACCTGGCCTACGTTGCCGCTGGCCGTTTCGACGCCTTCTGGGAGTCGGGCCTGTCCGAGTGGGACATGGCGGCCGGCGTGCTGCTGATCCAGGAAGCGGGCGGCCTGGTCAGCGACTTCAACGGTGGCCATGACTTCCTCGAGAAAGGCCATATCGTTGCTGGCAACATCAAGTGCTTCAAGGCGGTGCTGACCGCCATCCAGCCGCACCTGCCGGAAAGCATGAAGCGCTAAGCGCGGATTGCAGATACGAAAAAGCACCCCACGGGGTGCTTTTTTTGTGCCTGTTTCCCAGGGCTCTCGCGATCCGTGTAGGAGCGGCCTTGTGTCGCGAAAGGGGTGCGAAGCGCCCCCACGATCTGTGCCATATCAGATTGTCGGGGCTGCTTCGCACCCCGTTCGCGACACAAGGCCGCTCCTACAAAGAGCAGACCGCGCCGGGACTTATTGCCCGGCTTCGCTGAGGATCAGCTTGCCATTCTTGTCCACCGGAATGGTCGAACCAGGCTCATGATCCATCTTCACCTGCCCTACCTGGTCGCCAATGGTGTACTTCACGTTGTAGCCCACCACCTTCTCGCTGATGTCATTGACCGTGTTGCAGCGGGTTTGCGTGGTCGTGTAGGTGTCACGCTCCTGCATGCCTTCCTGCACCTTGTTACCGGCATAACCGCCACCGACCGCACCGGCCACGGTGGCAATCTTCTTGCCGGTACCACCGCCGATCTGGTTACCCAGCAGGCCACCGGCAATCGCGCCCACCACGGTACCGGCGATCTGGTGCTGGTCCTTGACCGGCGCCTGCCGCGTCACGGTGACGTCCTTGCAGACCTCACGCGGGGTTTTTACCTGTTGTTTGATCGGTTGCACGTCGGTGACCTGCGCATACTCAGGCCCCTTGTTGACCAAGCTGTAGGTCGCGACAGCACCTCCGGCAGTCACACCGACAGCACCCAGTACCGCACCCACCAGCATTGATTTGTTCACACGAACCTCCTGATCATACCCGCGGGTCCGACCCGCCTTCTCCCAGCCTTGGAGCGAAAAAAAAGGCGCAAGTTCAACACTTGCGCCTTTTCGGCCGCCAGGCGGCATGCAGCATGCCTTATGGGCGGTCGTCGACACCGTCGGTCTTGGCCGGCGGGATCAGGTCTTCACTGTTCAGGTTCAGCCAGATCAGCACCACGTTGGCGATGTAGATCGACGAGTAGGTACCGGCCATGACGCCAATGAACAGCGCCAGCGAGAAGCCGAACAGGTTGTCACCGCCGAAGAACAGCAGTGCGGCGATGGCCAGCAGGGTCGAAACCGAGGTGGCGATGGTTCGCAGCAGGGTCTGCGTGGTGGAGACGTTGATATTCTCGATCAGCGAGGCCTTGCGCATGACCCGGAAGTTCTCGCGCACCCGGTCGAACACGACGATGGTGTCGTTCAACGAGTAACCGATGATCGCCAGCACCGCAGCCAGTACGGTCAGGTCGAAGGTGATCTGGAAGAACGACAGGATACCCAGGGTCACCACCACGTCGTGGATCAGCGAGACGATCGCGCCCACGGCGAACTTCCACTGGAAGCGGAAGGCCAGGTAGATGAGGATGCCGCCCAGAGCCAGGAGCATGCCCATGCCACCCTGGTCGCGCAGCTCTTCACCCACTTGCGGGCCAACGAACTCGACCCGCTTGACCGTGGCAGGGTTGTCGCCGCCAGCCTTCTGCAAGGCTTCGGCCACTTTGTTGCCCAACTGTGGGTCATCGCCCGGCATGCGCACCAGCAGGTCGGTGGTGGCGCCGAAGCTCTGCACCACCGCCTCGTGGAAGCCGGAGCTGACCAGCTCGCTACGCACCGCCTGGAGGTCGGCGGGGCGTTCGTAGGTCAGCTCGATCAGCGTACCGCCGGTGAAGTCGAGGCCGAAGTTCAGGCCCTTCTGCCACCAGCTGAACAGCGCCAGCACGGTGAGGAGCACGGTGATGGCGAACGCGACATTGCGTACGCCCATGAAATTGATGGTTTTCATCGCAGCTCCCTCAAACCCACAGCTTCTTGATGTCACGCCCGCCACAGGTCAGGTTGACCATTGCGCGGGTCACCATGACGGCGGTGAACATCGAGGTGAAAATCCCGAGGGACATGGTGACCGCAAAGCCCTTCACCGGGCCGGTACCCATGGCGAACAGGATGCCGCCGACCAGCAGGCTGGTCAGGTTGGCGTCGATGATCGCGGTGTAGGCGCGGTTGAAGCCTTCATGGATGGCGCGTTGCACCGACATGCCAGCGTTCAGCTCTTCGCGGATACGCGAGAAGATCAGCACGTTGGCATCCACCGCCATACCCATGGTCAGCACGATACCGGCGATACCTGGCAGGGTCAGGGTGGCACCCAGCAGCGACATCAGCGCCAGCAGCAGGACCATGTTGCCCGCCAGGGCGACGGTGGCGATCACGCCGAAGCCGCGGTAGATGGCGATGATGAACAGCGAGACGAACAGCATGCCCCACAGCGACGCATCGATACCCTTGGTGATGTTGTCGGCACCCAGGCTTGGGCCGATGGTACGTTCTTCAGCGAAGTACATCGGCGCGGCCAGGCCCCCGGCACGCAGCAGCAGGGCCAGCTCGGACGATTCGCCCTGGCCGTTCAGGCCGGTGATGCGGAACTGGCTGCCCAGCGGCGACTGGATGGTCGCCAGGCTGATGATCTTCTTCTCTTCCTGGAAGCTCTGTACGGCAACGTCCTTCTCGACGCCGTCGACAGTCTGCTTGACGTAGCGGGTGATCGGCTTCTGCTCGATGAAGATCACCGCCATGCTGCGGCCGACATTGCTGCGGGTAGCACGGCTCATGAGCTCGCCACCGTGGCCATCGAGGCGGATGTTCACCTGCGGGCGGCCGTGCTCGTCGAAGCTGGCCTGGGCATCGGTCACCTGGTCACCGGTAATGATCAGGCCGCGTTCGACCGCGGCGGAGCGGCCGCCTTCACGGAACTCGAACACTTCGGTGGTAGCCTTGGATGCACCCGGCTCGGCACCGAAGCGGAACTCCAGGTTGGCGGTCTTGCCGAGGATGCGCTTGGCTTCGGCAGTATCCTGCACGCCTGGCAGCTCGACCACGATGCGGTTGGCGCCCTGGCGCTGTACCAGCGGCTCGGCCACGCCCAGCTCGTTGACCCGGTTGCGCACGGTGGTGAGGTTCTGCTTGATCGAGTATTCGCGGATCTCGGCGACTTTCGCCTGGGTCAGCGCCAGACGCAGCACGGCGAGCTCGTTGCGCTCGGTGGTGGTCAGGTCGAAATCATTGAAATTCTTGCGGATCAGGGCACGTGCCTGCTCGCGGGTGGCATCGTCGGCGAAGCCCAGCATGATGCCGCCATCCTGCTGAGGCAGGCTGCGGTAGCGGACGCGCTCTTTGCGCAGCAAGGTCTTGACCTCGCCTTCGTAGACTTTCATGCGCGCGCTCATGGCCTTGTCCATGTCCACTTCCAGCAGGAAGTGCACACCACCGGACAGGTCCAGGCCCAGCTTCATCGGGCTGGCGCCCAGGTTGCGCAGCCATTGCGGGGTGGTCTGGGCCAGGTTCAGGGCCACGACATAGTCATCGCCGAGTGCCTTGCGCACGACATCCTTGGCTGGCAGCTGGTCTTCCTGACTGGTCAGGCGGATCAGCCCGCTGCCCTTTTCACCCAGGCTCGCGCCCTTGACGGCGATCTTGGCATCGACCAGCGCCTTGCTGACGCGATCGAGGTCGGCCTGGCTCACGTGCAGCGCCGAGCTGGCACCGCTGATCTGTACCGCCGGATCATCCGGGTAGAGGTTGGGAGCGGAATAAATAAAACCGATCGCCAGTACCAGCACGATCAGTGCGTATTTCCACAGAGGGTATTTGTTCAGCATCACGCCGCCCGTTCAAGACGCGGGGCGCTTTGCGCGCCCCGACTGGAAAAATGAAACTGGTAACTCAGATAGCCTTGAGCGTACCTTTTGGCAGGGTGGCCGCAATGGCACCCTTCTGGAACTTCAGCTCGACGTTGTCGGAAACTTCCAGGACCACGAAATCATCGGAAACCTTGATGATCTTGCCGGCGATGCCGCCGTTGGTGACAACTTCGTCACCCTTTTGCAAGTTGCTCAGCAGGTTCTTCTGCTCTTTGGCGCGCTTGGCCTGCGGGCGCCAGATCATCAGGTAGAAGATGACCAGGAAACCGACCAGGAAAATCCACTCGAAGCCGGTACCGGCTGGGCCGGCGGCGGGTGCTGCGGCGTCCGCGTATGCGGCGGGGATCAAGAAGCTCATTGGGCACTCCTAATGTAATTTTCTAATAATGGATGCGGACAGTCAGTCCAAGGGCGGTACCGGAAGCCCGCGCTTGGCGTAGAAGGCGTCGACAAAGGCGGCCAATTTACCCTGTTGAATAGCCTCGCGTAAACCGGCCATCAAGCGCTGGTAATGGCGCAAGTTGTGGATGGTATTCAGCATGCTGCTCAGCATTTCGCCGCACTTGTCCAGGTGGTGGAGATAGGCGCGGGAGAAGTTGCTGCAGGTATAGCAATCACAGGTCGGATCCAGCGGCGAATCATCGTGGCGATGGAACGCGTTGCGGATCTTGATCACCCCGGTATCGACGAACAGATGGCCATTGCGCGCGTTACGCGTTGGCATCACGCAGTCGAACATGTCGACGCCGCGGCGCACACCCTCAACGAGATCCTCCGGTTTGCCTACCCCCATAAGGTAACGAGGTTTGTCAGCAGGCATCTGGCCCGGCAGGTAATCCAGCACCTTGATCATTTCGTGCTTGGGTTCGCCAACCGACAGGCCACCGATGGCCAGGCCGTCGAAACCGATATTTTCCAGGCCTTCCAGCGAGCGCATGCGCAGGTCCTGGTACATGCCGCCCTGGACGATACCGAACAGCGCCGCGGTGTTGTCGGCATGCGCGTTCTTCGAGCGCTGGGCCCAGCGCAGCGACAGCTCCATGGAGGCGCGCGCCACATCGTGCTCGGCCGGGTACGGGGTGCACTCGTCGAAGATCATCACCACATCCGAGCCCAGGTCGCGCTGCACCTGCATCGACTCTTCCGGGCCCATGAACACCTTGGCGCCATCGACCGGCGAGGCGAAGGTCACGCCCTCTTCCTTGATCTTGCGCATGGCGCCCAGGCTGAACACCTGGAAGCCACCGGAGTCGGTGAGGATCGGGCCTTTCCACTGCATGAAGTCGTGCAGGCCGTTGTGCTTCTTGATCACCTCGGTGCCCGGGCGCAGCCACAGGTGGAAGGTGTTGCCCAGGATCATCTCGGCGCCGATGGCCTCGATATCGCGCGGCAGCATGCCCTTGACCGTGCCATAGGTACCGACCGGCATGAAGGCCGGGGTTTCCACGGTGCCACGTGGGAAGGTGATGCGGCCACGACGGGCCTTGCCGTCGGTGGCCAGCAGTTCGAAGGACATTCGACAGGTGCGACTCATGCTTGATCCTTGGGCCCGCGTGGCGCCGGATTGCGGGTGATGAACATGGCATCACCGTAACTGAAGAAGCGGTACCCCTGCGCCACCGCCGCCGCATAGGCGGCCATGGTCTCGGGGTAGCCGGCGAAGGCCGAGACCAGCATCAGCAGCGTGGACTCCGGCAGGTGGAAGTTGGTGACCAGGGCGTCGACCACATGGAACGGCCGGCCCGGGTAGATGAAGATGTCGGTGTCGCCGCTGAAGGCCTTGAGCACGCCGTCGCGCGCCGCGCTTTCCAGCGAACGCACGCTGGTGGTGCCAACCGCGATCACCCGGCCGCCACGGGCGCGGCAGGCGTCGATGGCATCCACCACATCCTGGCTCACTTCAAGCCACTCTTTATGCATGTGGTGGTCTTCGATCTTGTCGACCCGCACCGGCTGGAAGGTACCTGCGCCCACGTGCAGGGTGACGAAGGCGCGCTCGACGCCCTTGGCGGCGATCTTCTCCAGCAGCGCCTCGTCGAAGTGCAGGCCCGCCGTCGGCGCGGCGACCGCACCGGCGCGTTCGGCGTACACGGTCTGGTAGCGCTCGCGGTCGGCGCCCTCGTCCGGGCGGTCGATATAGGGCGGCAGCGGCATGTGGCCGACGCGGTCGAGCAGCGGCAGCACCTCTTCGCTGAAGCGCAGCTCGAACAAGGTGTCATGGCGCGCGACCATTTCCGCCTCGCCACCACCGTCGATGAGGATGACCGCACCCTCCTTGGGCGCCTTGCTGGCACGCACGTGGGCCAGCACCCGGTGGCTGTCGAGCACGCGCTCGACCAGCACTTCCAGCTTGCCGCCGGAAGCCTTCTGGCCGAACAGGCGCGCCGGGATCACCCGGGTGTTGTTGAACACCATCAGGTCGCCCGGGCGCAGGTACTCGAGCAGGTCGGGGAATTGCCGGTGCGCCAGCGCGCCGGTTGGCCCATCGAGCACCAGCAGACGGCTGCCATGGCGCTCGGCCAACGGGTGGCGGGCGATCAGGGAATCAGGGAGTTCGAAGGAAAAATCGGCGACGCGCATGATGATGTTCGGTTCGGCAGGGCCGGGAAGTTTAGCCCAATGTGTGAAAATTGACCATGAAAGCCGATTGACCGACCAGCGGAGCCTCTCTATACTGCGCGCCACAAGCCCTGATGGCGGAATTGGTAGACGCGGCGGATTCAAAATCCGTTTTCGAAAGGAGTGGGAGTTCGAGTCTCCCTCGGGGCACCATCACATCGTTCCAAGCGGTCCCTAGCGGACCCGGAACAGCAGAGAAACCGGCCACTGAGCCGGTTTTTTTGTGTCTATCGATTTTCACTCGCCCGGTTTTCCATCAGCGCCAACGGTCCAGCTGCCCCTGGGCACGGCTGCTGAAGATGGCCAGCAGCTCGCTCAAGGTATGCGCTGACGGCTCGGCAGCGCGGGTCACCGCATACAAGGTGATCGGCAATGCCGGGGCCAGCGGACGAATCGTGGTCGCCCCAGGCGCTGCGCCAAGTGCGGTGAACGGGTCGATGACCGCCAGCCCGGCGCCGGACTCGACCATCGCCCTGGCCAGCGAATAGGTCTGCACCGCGATGCTCACCCGCGGCGGTGGCTCGACTGCCTTCAGGTAGCTGTCGAGGCGGGCCGACAGCGGGTCGGCGCTGCTCAGGCCGATCAACGGCGCATCGGCCAGGGCCGTCAATGGCAGCGGCTTGCCTTCATCCGCAGGCGGCCAATAGCCGGCCGGTGCCAACGCCACCAGCACCCCGCTGGCCAATGCCTGGGCCTTCAGCGCAGGGTGATCGGGCTGTTGCAGGGTCAAGGCGACATCGATCTCGCGCATCAGCAGGTTCTGCACCAGTTCGCGGCTGTGGGCGCTGGACAGTTCACAGGCGATGTCCGGATAACGCTGGGTCCACTCGTGAATCGCCGGCGGCAACAGCGCCAGCGCCAGCGCCGGGGTGGCACCGATGCGCAGGCTGTGGCCCGGCTCTCGACGCAGGCTTTGCGCCAGGCGGCGCACCCCTTGCAAGCTCTCCGTGACCTTGTCGACCTCACGCTCCAGCTCCAGCGCTTCAGGCGTCGGCTGCAGCTTGCCGCGCACCCGCAGAAACAACGGGAAGCCCAACTGCTGCTCGGCGTGTTGCAGCACCTTGGTCACGGCAGGCTGGGACACGTGCAGCAAATGCGCGGCACCGCTGATCGAGCCGGTCTGGCGGATGGCCTGGAAAATCTCGATATGGCGAAGGCGCATGGCAAGCCTATAACCCTTGTTTATGGCTCAGCGATCTTTATTCATTTTTCGCCGCCTGTCACCTGGCCCTAACCTCAGGCTTGTTCCAACCACGAACAAGGACTGACATGGCAAAGCATGTATGCATCATCGGCGGCGGCGTGATCGGCCTGGCGACGGCTTACGCACTGGTACGCGACGGCGTTGAGGTGACGCTGATCGAGGCTCGCGATTCGCTGGGCAGTGAAACCAGCTTCGCCAACGGCGGCCAGTTGTCCTATCGCTACGTGGCGCCGCTGGCCGATGCCGGCGTGCCATTGCAAGCCATTGGCTGGATGCTGCGCGGCGACTCCCCGCTCAGGCTGCGACCGCGCTTCGATCCGGCACAGTGGCGTTGGATGGCCTCATTCCTCGGGGCTTGCCGCGCCTCGGTCAATCGCGCCAACGCCGGCCATCTGTTGCGCCTGGCGCTGTTGAGCCAGTCGACCTTGCAGGCCTGGCGTGAAGAGGATGGCCTGAGTGATTTCAACTGGCGGCGCAACGGCAAGCTGGTCACCTTCCGCCAGGCCAGCAGTTTCGCACACGCACGCAACAACCTTGCCGCGCCCCAGCAACAACAGGTGCTGTCGCACGCCGACTGCGCCCGCCTGGACCCGGCGCTGGCAGAGGCGCCCTTTGTCGGCGCCGTCTATACCCCGGATGAAGAAGTCGGTGATTGCCACGCGTTCTGCCAGCAACTGGCGGCGCGCTTGCGGGCGTCGGGACGTTGCCAGTTCCGCCTGGGCCAGGCCGTCTCCGGCATTCGCCACGCACATGGCGCGGTGAGTGCGATCGAACTGGGTGACGAAGTGCTGCCGGTGGAGCACCTGGTGGTTGCTGCCGGCCATCGCAGCGCGTTGCTGGCACTGCCGGGTGTCGACCTGCCGCTGTACCCGCTCAAGGGTTACAGCCTGACCGTACCGATCGGCAACCAGCACCGGGCGCCGGACCTGAGCATCACCGATTACGACCGCAAGATCGTCTACGCGCGGATCGGCGAGCAGTTGCGAGTGGCGGCGATGGTCGACATCGTTGGTTTCGACCCGTCGCTGGACCCCAAGCGCCTGGCCCTGCTCAAACGCCAGGCCCGCGAAACCTTCGCCAATGCCGGCGACTACGACCACGCCATCGAATGGGCCGGCATGCGTCCGGCGACCCCTAGCGGCGTACCGCTGCTGGGCGCAACGGCGTATCGCAACCTGTGGCTGAACCTTGGCCATGGTGCGCTGGGCTTCACCCTGGCCTGCGCCAGCGCACGCCTGCTCAGCGAACTGATCGGCCAGCGCCGGCCCGCCATCGACCTGCACGGCTTTACGCCCCGTGCGGCCTGAACCCCAACCCTCTGAAGGACCACCGCAATGACCATTGAGCGCATCCAGCCCAACCCACGCTTGTCCGCCGCCGTCACCTATGGCGACCTGGTGTTTCTCTCCGGCCAGGTGCCGGGTGACGCCAGCGATGCCACCGGCCAGACTGCCCAGGTACTGGAAAAAATCGACGCATTGCTGGCCGAGGCTGGCAGCGACAAAGACCATCTGCTCAGCGCGACCATCTACCTGAAGGACATCGGCAGGGATTTCGCCGCGATGAATGACGTCTGGTCCGCCTGGTTGTCGCCCGGCCAGGCTCCCAGCCGCACCACCTTGCAGGCCGAACTGGCACGCCCGCAGGTGCTGGTGGAAATATCCGTGATCGCGGCACGCCGCTGACCACCCCTTACCCACAACGGAGAATAACAATGCAAAAAATCACGTTGCTCGGCTGCACCCTTGCCGTGTTGCTCGGTGCCCAGGCCCATGCCGAGGAAGCAGCGCTGGGGCCCACGTTAAGCAAGATTGCCAAAGCCAACAGCATCACCCTGGGCTATCGCGATGCTTCAGTGCCGTTCTCCTACGTGGGCGATCACTCGGGCCAACCCATGGGCTACTCGGTCGACCTGGCGAACAAGATCGTCGAGCGGGTGCGGCAGAAGCTGGCGTTGCCCGAACTCAAGGTGAAGTACAACCTGGTGACCTCGCAGAGCCGTATTCCGCTGGTGCAGAACGGTACCGTGGACCTGGAATGCGGCTCGACCGGCGTCACCGCAGAGCGGCAGAAACAGGTGGCGTTTTCCTATGGCTTCATCTACGTCAAGGGCCAGCTGCTGACGGCCAAGGACAGCGGGATCAAGAGCTTCGCCGACCTGCGCGGCAAGAATGTGGTAACCACCGCCGGCACCACCAACGAACGCTACCTGAAAAGCTATAACGTCGATAACAAGATGGACATGTTCGTGATCAGCGCCAAGGACCATGGCGAAGCCTTCCAGATGTTGCAGTCCGGTCGGGCGGCGGCGTTCTACATGGACGATGCGCTGCTCTACGGCGAACGCGCCAAGGCGCGCGACCCGCACAACTGGGTGGTGGTCGGGGAAGAGCAGTCACGGGAAATCTACAGCTGCATGGTACGCAAGGATGACCCGCAGTTCCTCGCCCTGGTGAACGCGTCGCTGGGCGAGCTGTACAGCTCAGGGGAAATCAACGGGATCTACCAACGCTGGTTCCAGCAGCCGATTCCGCCTAAAGGCTTGAACCTGGAGTTCCCGATGACCAGCGAACTCAAGGCCATCTTTGCCAAGCCAGTGAGCGATCCGGTGCAGTAGCTTCAGCCGCCTCCATTCCGGCAAACGGCAGTGGCCTGCGAAGGTCACTGCCAGGAAGTCCTTGCCGAGCCAGCGTTTCCCCTCCATCACGCCAGCGCGTGGTCCGCCAGCGCCCAACCCTCAGGCCGTAGCGTGTGCCAGTCGCTGACTTGCTGATAGGCATGGCCGATGCGCAGAACCAGCGCTTCGGCGAAGGCCGGCCCCACGATCTGCATCGAGACAGGCATACGCTTTTCATCGAAGCCGATGGGCAGCGCCACCGAGCACAGGTTCAACAGGTTGGCGAAGCGCCCCAGCAACGCCAATGGCGTGCCATATTCGTCGACCTCTTCCAGCGGCACACTGCCAATGGCGTTGGTCGGGAAAACGCAGGCGTCGATGTTGCTCATCGCCTCCTGCATGGCTTGCCGGGCGGCGCGGCGCTGCTGGTGCAACTGGATATACGCCGCCGCGTCGATGGCGCGGCCACTGAGTATGCGCCGTTGCACATGGGGGTCGAAACGCAGGTCGTCGCGCTCGAACAAGCGCCCGAGGTTGGCGTAACCCTCGGCGCTCATCAGCCCGCCAGCGATGCGCATGCACTGCTCCAGCGACGTGGGCAGCGGTTGCTCGATCAATTGCATGCCCAGCGCGGCCAACTGCTTGAGCCCCTGGTCGTATGCCTTCAGTACGCCGGGAGCGATATGCGCGCGTTCAGCCTCCGGCAACACCCAGATGCGCAAGCCGGCGACCGGCCGCTCGAGGCCGGCAGCGGCGCTGAACACCGGTGCGCGGACCGCAACCGGGTCCAGCGGGTCTGGCCCCAGCAGGGCATCCAGCATCCACGCCGCATCTTCCACCGTGTGCGTGATAGGCCCTACCGAGTCCAGCGAAGGGCACAGCTCGATCAAGCCATGGCGGCTGACCAGGCCACGCGTGGTTTTCAGCCCGACCAGGCCGCACATCCCCGCCGGAATCCGCACCGAACCGCCGGTATCGGTACCCAACGCCGCACTCGCCAGGCCGCTGGCCACGGCCACTGCCGAACCACTGCTGGAACCACCCGGAGCGTGATGTACGTTACGGTCCCACGGGTTCCACGGCGTGCCCATGACCGCGTTGGTGCCCCAGCCACCAAAAGCGAATTCGACGGTGTGGGTCTTGCCGAGAATGATCGCACCGGCCCGCTCCAGGCGTTGCACTGCAGTGGCGGTCAACGTGGAAACACGCGGTTGCTGCGCCAATGAGCCACCGGTGATGGCCTGGCCTCGGATCTCGAACAAATCCTTGATTGCCAGCGGAATGCCATGCAGCGGCCCCAGGTGAACGCCGGATGCACGCTGGCGATCTGCGGCGATGGCCGCGTTCAACGCACGCGAGGGATAGGCTTCGACATAGGCATTCAGTTGCTCGTCAAAGCGCTCGATGCGCGCCAGTTGCGCGCGCACCAGCGCTTCGCTGGTCAGCGAGCCGGCCTGCAGCGCCTGCTGCAACTGGCCGATGCTGTGGAAAGCTACCTGATCCATGGTGTTCATAGGTTCAACCTCGCACGGTTTTGCGGCCGCGTGAAACGTGCTTTTCAAGCACCCGCGACAGCATTGAAAGAGGGAAGGCGATAACGAAATAGAACAGCCCCACCAGCAGGAACACATGCATTGGCAGGAAGGTTTCCGAAGCGATGGCCCGCGCTGCCAGCATCAATTCATCGGTGGCAATCAGGGCGCACAACGAGCTGTCCTTGAGGATCGACACGTAGGCGTTGAGCAGGGGCGGCAAGATGACCCGAAACACTTGCGGCAGGATGACTGCGGTAAACGCTTTCAGCGGCGTCAGGCCGATGGCGATAGCGGCTTCGCGCTGGCCGCGATGCAGCGCATCCAGGCCACCACGGAGGATTTCCGCAACGTACGCGGCGCCCTGCAAGCCCAGGCCGATGGCCCCGGCCCAATAGCCGGACAAGGTCAACCCCAGGCTGGGCAGCGCGAAATACAGGGCCAGCAGCAACGCCAGAAGCGGTACTGCGCGCATGCTCTGGATGAACAACGCGGCCAGGCGCCTGAGAATGCCGTTGGGGCTTCGTAGCGCCCAGACCAACAACGCGCCCAGGACGAGCGCCAGGGCGAAGCCGATCAGCGACAGTTCGGCAGTGATCCGTGCACCAAGCAACAGGCGAGCGCTCCAGTCGCTCCAGTACTCAGGATATTGCTGGAAGAAACCGATCATCGCGCGCTCCCCAAATGACGTTCGAGGCGAATGAACCCCACACCGATCGGCAGGATCATCGCGGCGTAGATGCACATCACCGCCAGGTAGATCAGTGACGTCTGGAAGGTTGAGGTCACCAGATTGCGCGCCAGGAACATGATCTCCGGCACGGCGATGGCCGAGGCAATGGAGGTGTCCTTGATCAATTGGGTGACGTAGTTGGCGAACGCTGGCAAGGTCACGCGCAGGGCCTGGGGCAACAGAATGCACCGCAGAATCTGCATCCGGCTCAGGCCGACAGCCAACCCCGCTTCATGCTGGCCGACATGCAGCGACTGCAAGCCGCTACGGAAGATATCGGCCAACACCGCACTGCCGACCAGGCTCAGGCCAACGATGGCGGCCAGCCATGCGGGCAGGTTGATGCCAAGGTAGGAAAGACCGAAATAGATCAGGAACAGGTGCGCCAGCGCTGGCACATTGCGCATCCACTCGATGAAGCAGCCAATCACCCCATGCAGCAGCCGTGACCGACTGAACGTCAATAACACAGCCAATACCACGCCGCCGGCGCTCGCCAGCAGCAAGGTGCATAGTGCGATTTCCAGGGCGGTGAGCGCGCCTTTCAACAACAGGGGCAACAGCCCGAGAAACACCTCGAAGTTCGCCATCAAGCACCCTCCATGGCCATGCGCCCAAGAAAACTGCGGGTACGTTCATGACGCGGGCTGTCGATTACCTGCGCCGAAGGCCCTTGCTCGACAATGTGGCCACCGTCCATGAAGATCACCCGGTCCGCCACGTCCCGGGCAAAGCGCACTTCATGGGTCACCATGATCATGGTGCGGCCCTCTTGCGCCAGCTCACGAATCACGGCGAGTACTTCGCCCACCAGCTCCGGGTCCAGTGCCGAGGTCGGCTCGTCGAACAGGATGACTTTGGGTTGCTGGGCCAACGCGCGGGCGATCGCCACCCGCTGTTGCTGGCCGCCGGACAATTGCTCGGGATAGACCTCGGCCTTGTGCCGCAGGTGGACCTTTTCCAGCATGGCATCAGCCAGCTCGTAGGCCTGCTTGCGCGGCATGCCCTGCGCCTTGATCGGCCCCAGCGCGACGTTGTCGCGCACGGTCAAATGTGGCCAGAGGTAGAACAGCTGGAACACCATCGCGATCTCGCGACGCTGCGGGGCCATTTCCCGGTCACTCATCAGGCGTATGCGCTTGCCGTCCTTGACCTGACCGATCAGCTCGTCACCCAGCCAGATATCGCCCCGGGTGGGTTTTTCCAGGTAATTGATGCAGCGCAGGCAAGTGGACTTGCCCGACCCGCTGGGGCCGATCAACGACAGCGTTTCCCCGGCTTTCAACTCCAGGTTGATGCCCTTGAGCACCTCCAGATCACCATAACTCTTGTGCAGGTCATGCACGCGCAGCAACGCAGGTTCGGACGGGGTCGACATCTTGGTTAACCTCTTTATTGTTATAGGTATGGCGATGAACCGGCGCGGCGCCGATTCATCTGCTCAAGCGCTTACTTGCAGCCCGGCAGTTGCCAGTCCGCCGGGCGGTCGACACCCAGCCTCAGGTTGCTGCCTTGCGGCACATACCAGACATCCTGGGTCAGGCCGTAGCGGGCACCGATCTTGCGCATTTCACAGCTTTTCCAGAGGGTCTGGATCTGCTCGTTGACGGCGGCCACCAGCTGCGGGCTGGCCTCTTTGTTGAAGCCGTACACCACCTGCCCCAGGCCCGTCAGCAGGGGGAACTTCGGATCGTTGTCGGTGAACGCGTTGAAGCGCAGGTGCCATTGCGGATTGCGGAAAATGGCGTACTGCATGACTGGAGGGTCGCCAATCACTGCATCGATGCGCCCGGCGAGCAGGTCACGCACCGCAGCATCGGAGGTGTCGTACAGCGCCACTTGCAACCCTTCGATCTTGCGCATCTCCGGGATGAACGAAAAACCCGTGATGGTGCCGACTTTCTTGCCCTGCAGATCCGTGAGGCTGCTCCAGTTGGTCTTGTCGGTCTGGGTGATGCCGTTCTTGAAATAGTGAATCGGGTCGCTCACGGTCATGATCTTCGCGCGCTGCTCGGTCCAACCCATGGTGCCGGCCATGACGTCCACGCGGTTGGCTTGTACCGAGGCAATGGTGCTGGCCCAGTCCATCAAGGCAGGTTTGACCTTCAAACCCAGCTTCTCGGATATTTGTTGAAGGATTTCACCGTCGTAGCCGACCATCCGGCTGTCTTGATAACCGGTCCCTGGCATGTCCCCGGTGAAGGCGATAGTCAGGCTTCCCGGCTCTACCGTTTCCAGTGCGAATGCCGGTAGCGAGGCCAGCATGGATACCAGCAAACCCGCGTAGATACCGGCCAACCGTCGAACAATGGGCTTCTGCATCACGTGCTCCTTGATTATTTTTCTATGAACAGCATGGTGTTAGGCAGGCGCTCATCGTATGGTGATCAGCGGCATAACTGGTTGGATGGTTTGCAGGAATGATTGAACATTTGCGACATTTCGGAGATGTGCTGCCCAACGCCTCCAGCACAAGCCTCGTGGAAGCACTCGACAAGGGCCAGGCACGGCATCCGCCAAGCCGGCGCGGCACCACCGAGTTGTCCATCGGGATCGTGCTATGGCCGCGCTTCCCCTTGCTGTCTCTCTCGGGGCTGACCGATGCGTTGCGACATGCTGCCGACACCGGCGATCAGAGCCGCCCGATACGCTGCCGATGGAATGTCCTCGGTAGCCCCGGGCAAAGGGTCGTTTCCAGTTGCGGGCTGGATGTACCCATCGACAGTGAACTCAGCGACCCTCATCAATTCGACTACATCGTGGTGATAGGTGGGTTACTGGACTACCTGGAGACAGCGCCGAAGACTTATCCGGCATTCCTGCATCAGGCGGCTGCCGCTGGCGTGCCATTGATCGGCCTGTGCACGGGCAGCTTCGTGCTCGCACGCCATGGCCTGATGGAGGGGCGTACCGCTTGCGTGCATGCCTACCATTGCGACGACTGGAAACGCCTGTTCCCCCGATTGCGCTTTGTCAGCAACAGTGACTTCCTCATCGACAAGGACCGCATCACCTGCGCCGGGGGAATCTCGGTGATCGAGTTGGCCATCCATCTTGTCGGGTTGCATTGCGGCCCGGATCGGGCCGGCAAGGTCGTTCACCAGATGACCGTCGCGAAAAGCAGCTCTGGCAGTTTCGTCGACCGGCGCAAGGCGCTGGGCTACGCCAGCTCTTCGAACCGGCGCCTGCACGAAGCCGTGATGCTGATGGAAAAGCACATGACCGAGCCTTTGGCTATCGACGCCATCGCCAACCTGGTCGGGACCAGCAAACGGCAGCTGGAGCGGCTGTTCGTTGCTGAAACCAGTAGCACTCCGGCCCAGTTCTATCGCCAGGTTCGCCTCAGGTTTGGCCGCTGGCTGCTCATCAGCTCGGATCGCCATATCGGTGAGATCGCTTTTGAATGCGGCTTTGCCGATGCGCCTCATTTCATTCGGCATTTCCAGAACCTGTTCGGCATGTCCCCCGGCAAATTGCGCAAAGAGCTGCTGCGAAACGCCAACCCGAACCAAGCGGGGAAATAGCTTCACAAACAGTGAGCATTGACCTGTCGTGGGGCAGAATGTGCCTTCGCGCGCATAGCCGCCCACACCGATACTGCCCCAACCCTGTGGGAGCGGGCTTGCCCGCGAAGAGGCCCGATCAGCCAGCACACAAGGACTCGCCATGCACCTGACCCACCGCCCGGTACGGCCCGACGACATCCCTGCAATCTGCAGCTTCCCGCAAAGCCCGGCCGAATTGTTCTATATGTTCCCCAAAGCCACCTATCCCCTCACCCCCGCGCAATTGAGCGATGCCATCGCCCAACGCAGCGGTTCCACGGTGGTGGAAGGCAACGGCACGGTGCTGGCCTTCGCCAACTTCTACAAGGCCGAACACGGCGGCGTGTGCGCCCTGGGCAACGTGGTCGTGGCCCCCGCTGCACGCGGCCACGGCGTGGCGCGCTACCTGGTAAACGCCATGATCGAACTGGCCCGCCAACAGTTCGCAGCCCGAGAGGTGTGGGTGTCGTGCTTCAACCACAACACTGCGGGCCTGCTGCTTTATCCACAGCTGGGCTTCGTGCCGTTCGGTATCGAGGAGCGGCAGGCGTGGGAGGGTTCGCGCGTGGCGTTGGTGCAGATGAAACAGCTGTTGATTCAGCCCGGCTGAATCAGCGTGGCAATGCGTGGGGCTGGACGAGAAGATCCACACCCAAGGCACGAATGACTTTCAGCACAGTGTCAAAGCGAGGCTTTGCGCCTGGGCTCAGCGCCTTGTACAGGCTTTCTCTGCCCAACCCGCTCTGGGTTGCGATCTGTGTCATCCCTCGTGCCCGAGCGATATGGCCAAGCGCTCGGATGATTTCCTCAGTGTCTCCATCCGATAACACCTGGCTAAGGTACTCACTGATCGCCTCGTCACTGCCCAGCAAGGCTGCCATGTCAAACGGAACCAGTTTTTCACTCATGTCATCTCCTTCAGCAGCTTTCTGGCTTTAAGAATATCGGCGGGCTGGGTGGACTTGTCTCCGCCGACCAGCAACAGAACCAGCCTATGCCCCTTTTGCGTGAAATAGACGCGATACCCGGCAGCTACATCAACGCGCAGCTCACCAATGCCGCCCCCGAGCCACTTGAAGTCACCAAAATTTCCCATCGCCGCACGCTCCAGCCGACGACCTATCGCAAGCTGCGCCCGCAGATCTTTCAAGCTGGATAGCCAAGCTGCAAAGCTTTCTGTCTGTTCAACGAGAAACATCAGTAGGTCACTCATCGTATCCGTATGGATACGCCCATTCAAGCGTTGAAGCGATCCACTCTGTCGCTTACCAGTTGAACGGAAAATCAGATGCATCTCTTGACCTGGTCAGACTTTTCTCAGCGATACAGCTACAAAATCCCTTGCAACAATCCCCCGCCGAACCTTCGCCCTACCTCGACGTCGGATCCTGCATCTGCCCATTCTCGAGGTACCCCGCGTGAAAGACATCATCGTCCGCAAGTACCGCCTGGCCGTGAAGACCATCGGTTATATCGGCTGGTCGCTGTTCTGGCTGCTGATCTGGGATGTGCTGGTCACCATCGACTTCATGCTGTTCTTCAACAGCAAGTTCACCCTGCCGCTGATCCCGTTGACCTTGCTGGGTTCTGCGCTGGTGGTGCTGGTGAGTTTTCGCAACAGCAGCGCCTACAACCGTTGGTGGGAGGCGCGCACGTTGTGGGGGGCGCTGGTCAACAGTTCGCGCAGCTTCGCGCGGCAGACCCTGACCTTGATCGACGACCCGGATGATGCGCTCAACCCGGTCAAGGCCACCCTGCTGCGCCGGCATATCGCCTATGTGAACTGCCTGGCGGCGCACCTGAAGGGCGAAAGCTGCCCGGACGAGCTGATGGCCTTCATCCCGCCCGCAGAGTTCGAACGGCGCAACCGCTCGAACAACTTCGCCAACGACATCCTCAGCGGCTCGGCGGCCCTGCTGGCGCGGGAGTACCAGGCCGGACGGCTGGACAGCATTCGCCTGGCGCGCCTGGAGTCGACGCTGGTAGACCTGTCCAATGCCCAGGGTGGCATGGAGCGGATCGCCAACACCCCGCTGCCCTACCCCTATGTGTATTTCCCGCGGCTGTTCATTACCCTGTTCTGCCTGATCGTGCCGGTGGGGCTGGTGGAGTCGCTGGGCTGGTTCACGCCGCTGGCGTCGACGGTGGTGGGGTTCATGCTGCTGGCGATCGAGCGGATCGGAACGGACTTGCAGAGCCCGTTCCGCTTCAGTGAGCACCAGATCCAGATGGACAGCATTTGCGAGACGATCGAGCGCAACCTGGAGTCGATGCAGCGGGAAGCGCAATGTGCCGAAGTGGTTGGTGCATGAACGATTCCGATACCACGCAAGTATCTGCCTTGCTCGTCCAAAACCTTTGCGCGATCCTTGTAGGAGCGGCTTCAGCCGCGATCACCGGCACAGCCGGTGCCAGCCACCGCGTCGCCTGCTTCGCGGATAAATCCGCTCCTACAGCGCCAGCCTGCAGAGCAGCCCCCGGCTAGCGATCAGGCGCGCACGTAGCGCTGGCGCAATACATCGCTCAAGGCATCCACCAGCAACACCAGCACCAGCATGCCCATGATCACCGTGCTGGCCTGGGCCTCCTGGAACAGGCTCAAGGTGGTGTACAGCATCTGCCCCAAACCACCAGCGCCAACAAACCCCAGCACGCTGGCCATGCGGATGTTGTTCTCCCAGCGGTACAAGCTGTAGGCCAGCAATTGCGGCCACAGGTTGGGCAAGGTACCGAAGCAGAACGCCGCCAGCTGGCTGCCACCCTGCAGGCGGATGGCCGCCGCTGGCTCCGGCGGCGCGTTCTCCAGGGCCTCGGCAAACAGCCGCCCGAGCACGCCGGCGGTGTGCAGCGCCAGGGCCAGGGTACCGGCATTGGGCCCCAGCCCGGCCGCCAGCACCGTCAGCGCGGCCCACACCAGTTCCGGAATGGCTCGCAGGGCATTGAGCAGCAACCGTGCACAGCCCTGCAGCGGCCAACCAAAGCGGCCCGCAGCCGGTAGCGCCAGCACCAGGCCCAACAGCATGGCCAACAAAGTGCCCAGCCCGGACATGGCCAAGGTTTCCAACGCGCCATGCGCGACCGCGCGCAGGTGCCCGGCAGACAGGTCCGGGTGCAGAAAACGCCCGGCATATTCCGCCATCTGCCCCAGCCCGCCATTGCCGAACAGCGCTTGCCAGTCCAGCTCGAGGTACGCGAACGAGGCCGCCACCGCGACGATAATCGCCCCGAGCAACAGCAGGTTGATCGCCCGATTCATGCCAGCCTCCAGCGCAGCAAGCGGCTGAGCAGGTCGGCCAGCATCACCAGCACCAGGAACGTCAGCAGCATGCTCGCCACTTCCGCACCGGCGAACATGCGCATCGACAGGTCGATCTGCTGCCCTAGCCCACCGGCACCGACGAAGCCCATCACCACCGAGGCCCGCACCGCACATTCCCAGCGATACACGGTATACGACACCACTTCCGACGCAGCGCTGGGCAGGATGCCGTAGAAAAACGCCGCCAACCTGCCACTGCCCGCCTGCAGCAGCGCATGGGCCGGGCGCTGGTCGACCGATTCGAAGATTTCGGCGTAGACCTTGCCGAGCATGCCGCTGTAAGTAATGGCGATAGCCAGCACACCGGGCGTCGGCCCCAGCCCGACAGCTCGCACGAACAGCAACGCCCAGACGATTTCCGGCACGCTGCGCAGGAATATCAGCAGCCAGCGCACCGGCAGGCGCAGCACACGTGACCTTAGCCCGGCACGGCCGCCACGCGAGGCTGCGCGCAACGACAGGGCCCGGCTGGCCAGCAGCCCGGCAGGGATCGCCAGCAACAAGGCCAACGCCATCCCGGCGGTGGCCACAGCCAGGGTCTGCAAGGTGGCTTCATACAGCAGCGCCAGGAAATCTGCGGTGTGAGCCGGCGGCCAGAAGGCGCTGGTAAAACTGGCGATCTGCTGGCGATTCTGCGCTTGTAGCAGCACCCCCGGGTTCAGCTCGCTCAATTGCACGCCCGGCCACAGCAGCAGTACCGCCAGCAGAGCCAGCAGCAACCTCGGCAGCAAGGCCGGGTCGCGCGCGTCAGCCTTCAGCATCGCGGAATCTGCACAGTCAGCGTCGGCCCCTGAGGCGGCGCCGGCACCAGCTGTTCGTTGGCGTACAGCGCATCGAGCAACTGCTCGGTCACCGCTTGCGCCGGGCAATCGAATACCACCTGCCCTTCGCGGATCCCCACCACCCGCGGAAAGTGCGCCAGCGCCAGCTCCACCGCGTGCAGGCTGGCCACCAGGGTTATGCCATGGGCCTGGGCGTGACGGTTGAGCAAGGCCAGGCTGTGGTCAGCCAGTACCGGGTCCATGGCCGACACCGGCTCATCGGTCAACAACAGCTGCGGCTGCTGGTACAACGCCCGGGCAATGCCAACGCGCTGCAACTGGCCGCCGGACAATTGCCCGCACTGCACGAACAGTTTGTCGGCCAGGCCCAACTCGGCCAGCACCTGGCGCGCGCCAGGCACATCGCTGGGGTACAACAGGTTGAGCAAGCCGCGCAGCACACCCCACTGCCCCAGGCGGCCGGCCAGCACCGCCGTCACCACCCGCTGGCGCGGCGGCAATGGCGGGGCCTGATGCACCAGGCCGACCCGCGCACGCAGGCGCTGCCGCGCCCTGCTGGACAAGGCCCAGGGCTGTTCGCCCAGCAACTCCAGGCGCCCGCTGCTGGGCTGGATCGCCGTGGCCATCAGGTGCAGCAAGCTGGACTTGCCTGCCCCCGACGGCCCGATGATGGCGACGCGCTCGCCCTGGCAGATGCGCAGGTTCACCGCATCAAGCGCACGCACCTGGCCATGGCGCAGGCCGGCGCCGTGCAGCTGAATAGCCACTTCGCAAGAGACTGTCACTTGAGCAGGCCGGCCTCGCGTGCAGCCTGCTCGGTGCCAACGTAGTTCTCAGGCTTGGTCTCGATGAAACGGCTGGCCGCCTGCAGGTCGAGGATGGCCTTGTGCTGCGGGTTGGCCGGGTCGAGGTCGAGGAATGCCTTCTTGATCTTTTCCTTCAGCGCCGGGTCCATGTTGCCGCGCACGGTCCAGTTGTAGTCGAAGTAGGTCGGGGTGGTGGCGAACACCTTCACCTTGGCGGTATCGACCTTGCCGGCATCGACCAGCTTCTGCCAGACACTGGCGTTGAGCACGCCGCCATCGACCTTGCCGGCTTGCACCCAGGCCACGGTGGCATCGTGGGCGCCGGAATAGGCCACTCGGCTGAAGTAGTCCTCAGGCTTGATCTTGTCCTGCTTGAGCATGAAGTAACGCGGCATCAGGCTGCCCGAGGTGGACGAGATGGAGCCGAAGGCAAACGACTTGCCCTTGAGGTCGTCCAGGCTCTTCACATCGGGGTTGGCGGTGATGAACTTGGAGGTGAACTGGGCATCCTGCTCACGCTGTACCAGCGGCGTGGCGGTCGGGTCCTTCAGGTGTACCTGGACGAAGGTGAAACCCCCCAGCCAGGCCAGGTCCAGGCGACCGGAGGCCAGCGACTCGACCACTGCCGGGTAGTCGGCGACCGGCACGAACTTCACTTCCATGCCCAACTGCCTGGCCAGGTATTCGCCCAACGGCTTGAACTTGCGCTGCAGTTCGGTCGGCGCTTCGTCGGGAATGGCGCTGACCCGCAGGGTTTCAGCAGCCTGGACGACAACGGCACAGCAGGACAGCACGAGGCCGGCGGCGAGCGCCAGGGGGCGTTTGAGCATGGGTGTTCTCCGGTTCAATAGCGGGGAAAGGCCAGCCGTCAGGCCGACCACGGGAATTATAAGAGGCGCGGGCGCAAAGGCCAGCTTTGCTACAATCGCGCAATAATTTGACCTGCCGAGGTACACATGAGCGAGCCGATTCGCCTGACCCAGTACAGCCATGGTGCCGGCTGTGGCTGCAAGATCTCCCCCAAGGTGCTGGATGTGATCCTCGCCGAAAGCGGCGCCCAGGCCCTGGACCCGAAACTGTGGGTCGGCAACGCCTCGCGCGACGACGCTGCCGTGTATGCGCTGGACGACGAGCGTGGTGTGGTTTCGACCACCGACTTCTTCATGCCGATCGTCGATGACCCCTACGACTTCGGCCGCATCGCCGCCACCAACGCCATCAGCGACATCTATGCCATGGGCGGCGACCCGCTGATGGCCATCGCCATCCTCGGTTGGCCAGTCAATGTGCTGCCCCCCGAAGTAGCCCGCGAAGTGATCCGCGGTGGCCGTGCGGTGTGCGCCGAAGCCGGCATCCCGCTGGCCGGCGGCCACTCCATCGATGCCCCAGAACCGATCTTCGGCCTTGCTGTCACCGGCGTGGTGAACAGGCGCCACCTCAAGCGCAACGACACCGCCAGCGCGGGTTGCCGCCTGTACCTGACCAAGCCGCTGGGCATCGGCATCCTCACCACCGCCGAGAAAAAGGCCAAGCTGCGCCCACAGGACCAGGGCCTGGCCCGCGACTGGATGTGCACCCTCAACACCCCCGGCAGCCGCTTCGGCAAGCTCGACGGGGTCAAGGCGATGACCGACGTCACCGGCTTTGGCCTGCTCGGCCACCTGGTGGAACTGGCCGAAGGCAGTGGCCTCACCGCGCACCTGGACTACGCCTCTGTGCCGCGGCTGCCGAGTGTCGAACATTACCTGGCCGAGGGCTGCATCCCCGGCGGTACCCTGCGCAACTTCGACAGCTACGGGCACAAGATCGGCGCCCTCACTGACGACCAGAAGCACCTGCTGTGCGACCCGCAAACCAGCGGCGGCCTGCTGGTGGCGGTCACCCCGGACGGGGAAGCGGAGTTCCTCGCCGAAGCCGCCGCGCTGGGCCTGCAATTGGCAGCGATCGGCCAGTTGGTCGAGCGACAGAGCCACGCGGTCGAGGTGATCTGATGCGCCCCGACTGCACCGACTTCCGCCAGCTGTTCCTCGATGACGTGCCGATGATGGACATGCGCGCCCCCATCGAATTTGCCAAGGGCGCCTTCCCCGGCGCTGTCAACCTGCCGCTGATGACCGATCAGGAACGGCAGAAGGTCGGTACCTGCTACAAGCAGCAGGGCCAGGCCGCCGCCATCGCCCTCGGCCACCAGCTGGTCAGTGGCGCCAGCAAACAGGCCCGCCTGGAGGCCTGGGCGGCATTTGCCCAGGCTCACCCTGAGGGTTACTTGTACTGCTTCCGTGGTGGCTTGCGCTCGCAGATCGTGCAGGGCTGGCTGCGTGATGAAGCGGGTATCCATTACCCGCGGGTCAAAGGTGGCTACAAGGCCATGCGTACCTTCCTGCTGGAAACCACTCAGCAGGCAGTGGAGCAATGTGATTTCGTGCTGGTTGGCGGCCTGACCGGCACCGGCAAGACCGACGTGCTGCACCAGCTGGACAACGTGCTCGACCTGGAAGGCCACGCCAACCATCGCGGCTCCAGCTTCGGCAAGCGCGCCACCGCACAGCCGGCGCAGATCGACTTCGAGAACCAGCTGGCCATCGATGTACTGAAGAAACGTGCCCGCGGCATCGAGCAGTTCGTACTGGAAGATGAAGGCCGCATTGTCGGCAGCTGCACGGTGCCGCTGGAGCTCTACCAGGGCATGCAGCAGTACCCACTGGTGTGGCTGGAAGACACGTTCGCCAACCGCGTGGAGCGCATCCTGCGCGATTATGTGATCAACCTGAGCGCCGAGTTCGTCAGCGTGCATGGCGAAGAAGCCGGCAGCCGGCTGTTCGCCGAGCGTCTGCTGCAGAGCATGGCCAACATCTACAAGCGCTTGGGCGGCGAACGCTATCAGCGCCTGTCGGACATCCTCCGCCTGGCCCTCGAGGAGCAGCAGCGCAGCGGTGCGGTGGACTTGCATCGAGGCTGGATCGAAGGCTTGCTGAACGAGTACTACGACCCGATGTACGCCTACCAGCGCGCAGCCAAGGCAGAGCGTATCGAGTTTGCCGGGGATGCCGTGGAAATACGCGAGTACCTCAAGGCCCGGGCGCTACGCGCACCGCGCAGCTAAAGCTGCTGCCAAGGGCACGGCAAATACCTGTAGGAGCGGCCTTGTGTCGCGAAAGGGCTGCGCAGCGGCCCCCGCCGTTTTCGCCATGTTGAACCGGGGGGCCGCTTTGCGGCCCTTTCGCGACACAAGGCCGCTCCTACAACGGGGCCAGTCATCCCGGACACGACCTCATTGCCCCGGGCTGAGCACCCGCTCCAGCTCCGCTGCGCGGTCACGGGTCATGTCCATCAGGCATGTACCACCTTCCAGTACCGCCATGGTCCCGCCACTGGCCTGCCCATGGAACTGGCAATTGCCATCGCGGTAAGCCAGCCACGTGCGCTGCACATCCCGCAGGCGCTTCTGCTGCCCGGCATCGAGCTTGCCCATCAGCTGCTTGTACACCCGGTTCAGGCGCTGGTCCTGCACCTGCGTTTCGGCCTTGATGCATTCACTCATGGCCACGGTGCTGGACGCCTTGTCCATGCACTGCCCGTAGGCCGCGGTGTTGTCATCGGCCATTGCCGATGGCAGCGAGCAGGCCAATGCCAGGCCGGTCAGGTAATGCTTGATCATGCAAACTCTCCTTGTGGATTTCAAAGCGTCTGCGGCTGCTCTTGCGGCATCAGCACCCTGCCCGGCTCAAAGCGCAACGTCGGCATCTGCGTCGCGGCATAGAACGCCACGCCCAGCGCCGCAACCAGCACTACGTCCAGCCAGCTCCAACCCGGCATATCGGCGGCACTGCGCGCCTTCCAGCAATACCAGGCCTGCCCCAGGCAGAACACCATCATCGCCGCCAGCCACAGGTAGAACCCGGCCCCAAAGCCGGTACGCTCATGAAACGCGTAGCTCTGGTTGTCCGGCAAGCGGTCAATTCCGAAACTGCTGGCAGCCAGGTACAGCGCCACCAAGCCGGCCAGGAGTGCCAGCCGGCGGAACCGCCGATGCGCCAGGACGGCCAGCGCCAGCAACGGGTTGGCGAACCATTGATACATCCCGAAAGGCAGGCCCCATGGGCCATACAACAGCATCTGCAAGGCCGGCATGTGACGGTCGCCACTCATCAGCGCGCCATCGAAGCACAGGGCAAGCAGGTACAGCAGCAAGCTGGCGCTCAGGTAGAAAACGGGCAAGGGGCATACCTGGGGAAAGGAACAGGCTGTGACCATAACCCAGCCCCTGCCCCGCTTCCAAACCTTCGATGGGATGGCATGCGGTCAGGCAACCGGCGGCTCCAGCAGCAGGCCATAGATACCGGAGTCGGACAGTTCGCCAGCCACACACCAGCGCGCGCGCAAAGTACCTTCGAGCACGAAGCCCTGGCGTTCGAGGGTACGTGCCGAGCCTTGGTTACGTGGGTCGATCTCGCCCTCCAGGCGGCGCATGTGCAGGGTGTGGGCGAGGTAGTCGATGAAGCAGGTCAGCGCCTCGTCCATGTAGCCTCGGCCCTGCATGGCGCTGGCCAGGCAATAACCGATCTCGCCACGGCGAGAGACATCGTCGATGTTGAACAGCTGGACCATGCCGATCAGTTCACCGTTGTCGCGCCGGTACATGCCCAGCTTGAGCTGGTCACCGTTGGCATAGGCTTCACGATCGGCGGCCAGGGCGCTTTCGGCTTCGGCCAGGTCTTGCCAGGGGGCATGGTGCCAATAGCGCATGACCTCGGGGTCGGCCATGATTGCCAACCACTGTGCTGCATCGGCATGGCGCATGGGGCGCAATTGCAGGCGCGGGCTGTCAAGGCAGAGGTCACTGGGGAAACTGCGGGGTGGGGTCACGCCGGATCTCCTGTCCATGGCTGGGGAAATGACAGTTTAACGTCAAGCGCACGGTTCAGGCATCCGGGTGGCCCGCGCAGGCTGGCGCTCAGGCCACCTCGGCGCCGTCATCCGGCCAATGCGGCTCATTGGCCCCTGGTGGCGTCAGCGGTGGCAGCCCATATGCCGCCCGCGCATCGTCACAGCTGGGGTTGTGTACCCCACCCACCCACGACGCCTCGAACTCGCGGCAGGGGCTGGAGCGGTTGGCGTAGATGGTGCACGCCACCTGCTGGCCAATCTCGCCCTGCAGGCTGATGCAGCGGCATGGCTTGGCGTCGGTGCCGATCATGGCGACACGGGTGGGGTTGATCTGTACCACCAGGTCATCCGGTACCAGGCCGCCGGATGACTGGCATTCGCCCCAGAAGAAGGACACACGGAAGTACCCGCAGCAGGCGCCGCAGTCAAGGCAAGGGTTATATTCGGACATGATGGCACGGAGGGAAGGTTGTTGTTATCGGGGCTGGCCCGCGGCGCCATTTTCAATCCAAGCCGGGGCTGCTGGATAGGGGGGCAATGCAAAAATATCTGCCGCTGATCCGGCGGCCGGCCGAGGGCGGCCAACACCTGCGCCGACCGCCCGTTTCCGTTAGCAGATAGCCTTGTACGTCGAGGCATCCGCGCGCTGCAGAGCAAGCCCGGCGTCGGGCTCATAATGGCTGCCTTGCACCTTGCTGAAGTAGGTACGCGCTTCACCACAGTGCACCAGGCGGTCGTTCTTTTCACCCTCGGTGAGTACCGTGTAGGACTCGCTGCGCATGGCCTGATATTGGCTATCGGCTGTCGCCATGGCCTGGTGATGCTTCATCAGCTGGCTGTCGTCCAGCGCCAGGCGCTTGTCGAGCTGCACACCCCAGCGGGTCAGGCAAACCTCGGCGAAATGGCGCACGATCAGCCCCGGCTCCACCAGCACCTTGCCAGCACCGGCGCCATCCGCCGAGGCGTTGCCGACCAGCGTGGCATGGCGGCCTGGCATGGGGTAAATGCATATCCGCGTCCCGCTCGCGACCGACGGGATCACACAGGCAAACCCTTTGGAACGCTCATCCCGCGAGTAGAAGCCCACGTACTCTTTGACGTTCTCCGCCAGTGTCACACGCTCGCTCTGCACGTTGCCGACGCCTGGCACCGGGTCGATGGCAAAGATGTTCACGGGTATGTGGCGCAACACCGGGTCCTGGGCCATGGCATTGGCCAGCATGTGGCAGCTGATCCCTCCCCGGCTCCAGCCGATCAGGTTGACCTGGGCCGGAATGCGCGGCTTGCGGAAGATGCTGATAATGCGTTCTTGCAACTGCTGGGGTGTCGGATGGCGGTGACCATAGGCATAGGTACGCCAGAACCAGGAGGCCGTGGAAGATGGGTCCGGAACCGGTACGCCGGCGCCTTTCAGGCGCAGGTATTCTTGCTCGCTCAGCTCGGTACGCTGCCAGCTGCTTTCGCCTTTTATCACCTGCAACACATGCCTGACGTTCTCTTCCCAGCCACGCCCGAACAGCTGGCCGGTCCAGTTGAAATAGCCACCGGGCTCGACGAACAGGTTGTCATCCTGCAGGTTGCCGCTGCCGGGGCCATCCACGGCGATCCAATGGGCGAACTCGCGGCCTAGATCGTTGTTGGCCAGGGTAGATACCAGCTCGCCGTTCCAGAAATTGGGGTTGGCGTGGTCGAAGCGGTGGGAGCCGGTGCCGCAGAAGTAGGCGGTGAATACACTCATTTGTGGGTCTCTTTGGTGAGAAATGAGTGCGCAAGGTAGGGGGATGAATATTGCGAACGCAGGCGGAAGGCCGATCCCTTTACCTCTTGGTACAGGGGGGCTGCTTCCAGCCCATCGCCGGTTTACCCCAGGGATATCACAGCCCCCAGGGCTTGAGCTACGTGTGGGACGATGGGCCGCAAAGCGGCCCGAATGGCTTACTTGCGGATCAAACCATCGGCCCGGAACATCTGCCGGATCCCGCGAATCGCCTGGCGAATGCGGTCCTGGTTCTCGATCAGGGCAAAGCGCACGTGGTCATCACCGTAGTCACCAAAGCCGATCCCCGGCGACACGCACACCTTGGCCTCGGCCAGCAGTTTCTTGGAAAACTCCAGCGAACCCAGGTGCGCATACTCTGGCGGGATCTTCGCCCACACGTACATCGAGGCCTTGGGGTTCTCGACCATCCAGCCCAGTTCGTGCAGCCCTTTCACCAGCAAGTTGCGGCGCTGGCGGTACTGTTCGGCAATGTCGCGAACGCACTGTTGGTCACCTTCCAGCGCAGCGATGGCAGCTACCTGCAGCGGGGTGAAGGTGCCGTAGTCATGGTAGCTCTTGATCCGCGCCAGGGCGCTGACCAGCTCGGGGTTGCCAACCATGAAGCCGATCCGCCAGCCGGCCATGTTGTAGCTCTTGGACAGGGTAAAGAATTCCACGGCGATATCCTTGGCTCCCGGCACCTGCATGATCGACGGCGCTTTCCAGCCGTCGTAGACGATGTCGGCATACGCCAGGTCATGCACCACCAGAACCCCATACTGCTTGGCCAGGGCCACCACGCGCTCGAAGAAATCCAGCTCCACGCACTGCGCGGTGGGGTTGGACGGGAAGCCAAGGATCATCATCTTCGGCTTGGGGATCGACTCGCGTATGGCCCGCTCCAGCTCGTTGAAGAAGTCCACCCCCGGCACCAGCGGCACCGAACGCACCTGGGCACCGGCGATCACCGCACCGTAGATATGGATCGGGTAGCTGGGGTTGGGCACCAGCACCGTATCGCCCTGGTCGAGCGTGGCCAGCATCAGGTGTGCCAGGCCTTCCTTCGAACCAATGGTGACGATGGCTTCGCTTTCCGGATCGATGTCGACCTCGTAGCGTTCCTTGTACCAGTTGGCGATGGCCCGGCGCAGGCGCGGAATACCGCGAGAGGTGGAATAGCCGTGGGTGTCTTCACGCTGGGCGACCTGCACCAGCTTTTCGACGATGTGCGGCGGCGTGGCGCCATCGGGGTTGCCCATGCTCAGGTCGATGATGTCCTCGCCACGGCGGCGGGCAGCCATCTTGAGCTCGGCAGTGATATTGAAGACGTAGGGGGGGAGACGATCGATGCGCGCAAAGCGGCGCGGCGAACCTGGGTTGGCCATGGCTTCCTCTGAGTACGTAAGCGCCCGGAACCGTCCGAGCGACGTTGGCCGATGTGGCGGCCTGGATCAGAAGATAGTGCCGAAACAGGAATTCTGTAAAGGATAATTTCCTGTTTTTATAGAACTTTTCAGACGTATTTTTTGAAAATCTGAACTTTGTGTTTTCAGGACCGGCCTCTTCGCGGGCTCGCCCGCTCCCACAGGTACGGCGCAGCCTCAGGCCGAGAGTAACCCTGTGGGAGCGGGCGAGCCCGCGAAGAGGCCGGCACAGGAAAACGCCCATAAAAAAACCCCGGCACATGGCCGGGGTTTTCGTGAAACAGGCAGCAGTCTCAGCGCGCGTAGGTCATCAGCACGTCCGCAGCGGTCTGGCTGTCCACACCCATCATCACGCTGAGCGCAGTGACGGTGAGGATGGAGAAGCCGAACACCTTGCGTGCCCATTTGCTGTCGTCCTCGGCCTTGTAGCCACCCCAGGCCATGTACAGCCAGTACAGGCCCATGGCAGCGGCCACGGCCAGGTAGCCGAGGCCGGCGTAACCGCCGAGGGTAAGCATCAGGGTGGCGAGCACGAAGGCCAGCACGTACAGCACGATCTGCTTCTTCGCCGCGAGGACACCGCGCGCCACCGGCAGTACCGGGATGTTGGCAGCGCTGTAGTCCTTGAAGCGGAAGATCGCGATGGCAAAGCTGTGCGGCATCTGCCACAGGCTGAACATCACCAGCAGGGTGACCGCAGCCAGGTCGAAGCTGTTGCTCACGGCGCAGTAGCCGATCACCGGAGGCATGGCACCGGACAGGCTGCCGACCAGGGTGCCATGCACCGATTTACGCTTCAGCCACAGGCTGTAGAAACCGACGTAGACGATGAAGCCGATCAGCGCACAGAACGCCGACAGCGGGTTGGCCTGGACATACAGCAGGCTGAAACCCGCCACCCCGAGCAGGGTGGCGTAGATCAGCGCGAGGGGCAGCGGCATGCCGCCCTGGACCATGACGCGGTTCTTGGTGCGTTCCATCTTCTGGTCGATGTCGCGGTCGATGCAGTTGTTGAACACGCAACCGGACGCGACTACCAGCGAAGTACCCACTACCACCGCCAGGAACAGGGCGAAATCCACATGGCCCTTCGCGGCAAGGAAGAAACCGCCTGCCACGGAAAGCACGTTACCGAAAATGATCCCCGGTTTGGTGATTTGGATAAAGTGCTTAACGGACATGCAGTCTTACCTCACTTGGCCAACATTTCGAAGTGGATGCTGAACATGATCCACAGCGACAGGCCGACCAGCAGCGCGATCACCAAGGTGGTGAACAGGAACGTCGAAACGTTGTTGCGTTGCTCTTTCGAGCGGTCCATGTGCAGGAAGTACACGAGGTGTACGACTACCTGGATCACGGCCATGGCAACAATGATCAGAACGGTCAGGTTCTTCGGCAGGCTTGGCGACATCGCCAGGCCGAACGGGATCGCCGTCAGGATGATCGACAGGATGAAGCCGATCATGTACGACTTGACGCTGCCGTGGTTACCTTCGTGATGAGTGTCGTGTGCGTTAGCCATTACAGAACTCCCAGCAGGTAGACGACGGTGAATACGCAGATCCAGACCACGTCCAGGAAGTGCCAGAACAGGCTCAGGCAGCTCATGCGGGTCTTGGCGGTCGGCGTGATGCCGTGCTTGTTGATCTGGTACATCATGACTGCCATCCAGATCAGGCCGGCGGTCACGTGCAGACCGTGGGTACCTACCAGGGCGAAGAAGCCCGACAGGAAGCCACTGCGGTTCGGGCCGAAGCCTTCGCCGATCAGGTGATGGAATTCATAGATTTCCATCGCGATGAAGCCTGCACCGAACAGGAAGGTCACAGCCAACCAGCCCAGTACGCCAGCTTTCTTGCCATCGAACATCTTCAGCATGGCGAAGCCGAAGGTGATCGAGGACAGCAGCAGGAACAGCGTTTCAACAGCTACGAAATCGAGCTGGAAGATGTCATGACCCGACGGGCCGCCGGCAAAACTGCCGGACAGCACCGCGTACGTGGCGAAGAGCGACGCAAACAGGATGCAGTCGGTCATCAGGTACAGCCAGAAACCCAGTACGGTCATCTGGCCCGAGTCGTGGTGGTGGTGGTCGTCATGCCCATGGTCGTGACCATGAGCAGCACCGTGCATTACTTGACTGGACATTGATTACACCCGCTCAAACGATTCGACACGTGCGCCGGCAGGCAGAGCACCTGCTTTGGCCAACGCTTTCATGCGCTCGCCTTCGATGCGCGCCACTTCTTCGGCCGGAACCATGTAGCCCTGGTCGTCACGCGCAGCGTGGCGAACGAAGACAGCGATGGTTGCAACCAGGCTCGCGCCAACCAGCCACCAGATGTGCCAGATGAAGGCGAAGCCGAAGACGGTCAGGAACAGGCCCATGAACAAACCAGTGGAGGTGTTGCTCGGCATGTGGATCGCTTCGTACTTGGCCGCTGGCTTGTAGGCAACACCGGCTTCCTTGGCTTCGTGCCAGGCGTCCAGGCCAACCTTCTCAGGCATGTGGGCGAAGTTGTAGAACGGAGGTGGCGACGAAGTCGACCATTCCAGGGTACGGCCGCCCCATGGGTCGCCGGTCACGTCCAGGTTCTGGTTGCGGTCGCGAACCGATACGTACAGCTGGATCAGCTGGCAGGCGATACCGAACAGGATCAGCACGGCGCCGACAACGGCTACGTACAGGTAGGGTTCCCACAGCGGGTTGTCGGAGTGGTTCAGACGACGGGTCATGCCCATGAAGCCCAGGGCGTACAGCGGCATGAACGCTACGTAGAAGCCCGAGATCCAGAACCAGAAGGCAGCTTTGCCCCACTTCTCGTTCAGGGTGAAACCGAAGGCTTTCGGGAACCAGTAGGCGAAGCCGGCGATGTAGCCGAATACCGCACCACCGATGATCACGTTGTGGAAGTGAGCAATTACGAACAGGCTGTTGTGCAGGACGAAGTCAGCACCCGGAACAGCCAGCAGAACGCCAGTCATGCCACCGATGGAGAAGGTGATCATGAAGCCCAGGGTCCACATGATCGGCGCGGTGAAGCGCAGACGGCCCTGGTAGATGGTGAACAGCCAGTTGAACAGCTTCACACCGGTCGGAATGGAGATCAGCATCGTCGCCAGGCCGAAGAAGGTGTTGACGCTGGCGCCGGCACCCATGGTGAAGAAGTGGTGCAGCCATACAGCGAAGCCCAGCACGGCGATCGCGCCCGATGCATAGATCATCGAGTGGTGGCCGAACAGACGCTTGCCGGAGAAGGTCGAGGTAACTTCCGAGAACACACCGAAGGCCGGCAGGATCAGGATGTAAACCTCAGGGTGACCCCACGCCCAGAACAGGTTGACGTACATCATCGGGTTCCCACCAAGCTCGTTGGTGAAGATGTGGAAGTCCAGATAACGGTCAACAGTCAGCAGAGCGAGTGCAGCGGTCAGGATCGGGAAGGAAGCCACGATCAGCACGTTGGCCCAGGTGCAGGTCCAGGTGAAGATCGGCATGTCCATCAGCTTCATGCCAGGTGCGCGCATCTTCATCACGGTGACGAGGAAGTTCACACCGGTAAGCGTCGTACCCAGGCCGGACAGCTGTAGCGCCCAGATGTAGTAGTCGACACCCACCCCAGGGCTGTACTGAATGCCCGCGAGCGGCGGATAGGCAACCCAGCCGGTCTTGGCGAATTCACCAACGCCCAGCGAGATGTTGACCAGCAGCACGCCTGCCAGCAGCAGGTAGAAGCTCAGCGAGTTCAGGAACGGGAAGGCCACGTCACGTGCACCGATCTGCAGCGGAACCGCCAGGTTCATCAGGCCGGTGAAGAACGGCATCGCCATGAAGATGATCATGATCACACCGTGAGCGGTGAAGATCTGGTCATAGTGTTCAGGCGGCAGGTAGCCTTCGGAGCCACCGGTAGCGGCAGCCAGCTGGGTACGCATCATGATGGCGTCGGCAAAGCCGCGCAGCAGCATGACCATCGCGACGATGATATACATCACCCCGATTTTCTTGTGGTCGACAGTCGTCAACCACTCGGTCCACAAGTAGGTCCACTTGCGGAAGTAGGTGATAGCACCGACGACAGCGATACCACCGAGCGCGATCATGGCAAGTGTCACCATGACTATCGGCTCGTGATAGGGTATCGCCTCCAGGCTTAGTTTACCGAACATCTCTTACTCCTCTGCACCGGCAGCTGGTTGCATACTCGATTCCACACCCTTGGTAGTGGCCAGATCTTTGCTGCCTGCTTCTTCGTGGCTCGGACGACCGCGGTTCATGCCTTCGTACTTGTCGACGATCAGCTGGAACTGGTCAGGCGAAGCCTCGCTGTACAGCGCGACCGGGTTGTTTTCGCTTGGTTTGGCCAAGGCGTCGTATTCGGCCTTGTCCAGCTTCTTCGGCGACTGCTTGACCTCGGCGACCCACTTGTCGAAGTCTTCCTGGGAGGTGGCAGTAGCCTTGAATTTCATGCCGGTGAAGCCAGCACCGCTATAGTTGGCGCTGATACCGTCGAACTCGCCGTTTTCGTTGGCGATCAGGTGCAGCTTGGTGGTCATGCCGGCCATGGCGTAGATCTGGCCGCCCAGGCCCGGGATGAAGAACGAGTTCATCACGGCGTCGGAAGTGACGCGGAAGTTGACCGGGGTATTAGCCGGGAAGACGATCTTGTTGACCGTGGCAATGCCCTGCTCCGGGTAGATGAACAGCCATTTCCAGTCCAGCGCGACCACGTCGATCTGCACCGGCTTCACATCGGAATCCAGCGGACGATACGGGTCCAGCTTGTGGGTGGAGTGGTAGGTGAAGTAACCCAGGGCGATGATGATCAGGATCGGGATGATCCACACCGCAGCTTCGATCTTGGTCGAGTGCGACCAGTCAGGGGTATAGGTGGCGGCCTTGTTGGAAGCACGGTACTTCCAGGCGAAAACCACGGTCATGATGATGACCGGGATCACCACCAGCAGCATCAGGCCGGTAGCGATGAGGATCAGGTTCTTTTGCTCAATGCCGACCTGACCCTTCGGGTCGAGCAGGGTCCAGTTGCACCCACTGAGTAAAAGCATGCCTAAAAAGGGCAATATGCCAAACAGTCTGGGGTAACGCTTTTTACTCATCTCACGACCTCTAGATCAGCTTGCTTCAATGCAATTTGTGTTTTGGTAGCCAACACTTCGTCCTGCCAAGTGCGGCATTTCGCGCCCGTACTCGCTCCTGCCCGGGTCCGACTGCAGGGCCTTGGCGTCAAGCGGGTTAGCGGTGCTTATGGTTTCGTAGGCAACAGGCCTGTACTTCAGACCAAGTCCATTTGGTGCGGGAAAACGCGGAGGGGGGTCCGCCCGGTATCGCCGTTGGGCGAAACTTGACGAAGTCAGCAAAAAGGAGCGCTGGGGCTTCCTTCAATCCTGCGACTCGCAAGCAGTGCCGAACGGAAATTGGGGGCGATTGTAGATAGGTCGCCAACCCTTGACTATGACTTATTGAGCAACAGTCTTTTACAGATTCCGCAACAATACTGCTCAAAAATTCAACTTCGCGACAGTTTGTCGCACCCCGCTTGCTAGCCCTCAAAGCCGCATTCTGCAAGGCCTACGGGTTGATCTGGATCAAGCGGGGAGCAACTTTTCAGTCTTCTCATGGGGCGCAAAAGCCCCCACGCAATTCGGTACTTTTGTCTAAGCCTGGCGTCGGTTGCGGTAGATCCCGAGTGGAACCAGCACAGCCGTCAGGACAAACGCCAGCAACGCCCACTGCGCCAGGGACAGGCCGAGGATCGGCGGATACGGCGTGCTGCAGAAACCATCGACCTGGAACACCAGCGGCCACAGCTTGGCCAGGGGCAGGTCGTCCACGATTGGCTGCAGGGTATCGATGCCACAACTGACCATGGGGTTGGCGAGTATATACACATGGTTGCCGGCCGCAACGATTCCGCCAATGGCGCTGAGTACTACCAATGCCTCGAAGAAGGTCAGGCTGCGGCGCCCGGGCATCGCCGCCGCGATGAAGGCGAACAGGGCAATGAACAGCAACGCATAACGCTGCAGGATGCACAGAGGGCACGGCGCCTCGCCGAGCACGATCTGCATGTAAAGGGCGCCGCCGATCAGCGAAATGCAGATCAGGCCCAACAGCACCAGAAAGCGCCGTTCCCGATTCAGGCGCGATGTTTGTTCGTTCATTGCCGATTCCTTCGATGGATAGTGGCAGCGTGGTCCGCCTGCCTGGGCGCAAGTCTACACGCTGGGCAGGGCCTTTGAGCGTGCCGAGGAAGCGGCGCGATAGCGCGGCGCAGGGCTATCCGGTGTGGCTGAGACCGGCCGCAGCGACGTCGGTTCAACGTCGGGCGGCGAAAAAGCGGCTGCCCGGGTGCCGCGCAGGGCCAAGCCCCTCGACACCCGGGAGTGAAGGATACCGTGATTAAAGGAGAATTAAAGATCAAACCTACGCTACGGTTTTAATCCTTCTTTATATATAGGCACAAGGTGGGGTAGCCCAGCCGCTGGCAAGCCAGCCCCCAGGCGGCGAATGCTGTCGACCGTTTCGTTCTCGATTACCCACGGGCGGGAGCAAGGCTGCAAGGGAGCTGGCTTGCCAGCGGCTGGGATGAAAGTTTCCATAAGCCTGTAGCGGCCATTTCGCGGATGCACCCGCCCTACAGGGACCGCGCCAATCGTAAATGCGGCGCTGCCCTGCTGGGAGCGGGTTCACCCGCGAAGAAAGCCGCTACCGGGGCTGCATCACTCCAGCGCCGCCGCCGGCCCGAAGAACTCGTAGCGGCTCTGCTGCTCCGGCACGCCCAGGCCTTTCAGCTGGCGCTTGACCGCCGCCATGAAGCCCTTCGGCCCCAGGAAGTAGGCATCCACATCGCGCTCCTGCGGCAGCCACTCGGCCAGCAGGTCTTCACTCAGCAAGCCCACCGCATCGGCTGCAGCAGCACCTTCCGGCTCGGCATAGCAATAGAAGCGCTTGAGTTGTGGATAACGCTCGGCCAGGCCATCGACCCAGTCACGGAAGGCATGCACGGCGCCGTTACGCGCACAGTGAATGAAATGCACCTCGCGCCGGGTTTGCAGGGCCGCCTGCAGCATCGCCAAGGTCGGGGTGATGCCCACGCCACCACTGATCAGTACCAGCGGCTTGTCGCCCGCGGCCAGGGTGAAATCACCTGCCGGCGGGAACAGCTGCAGGGTATCGCCCAGCGCCAACTGGTCATGCAGGTAGTTGGAAACCTTGCCGCCCTGCTCACGCTTGACGCTGATGCGATATTCCTTGCCATCGCACAGCGCCGACAGGGAATAGTTGCGGCGCTGCTCGGCACCGTCGATGTCCAGTTTCAGGCCGATGTACTGGCCAGGCTCGGCCTTGAGCACCGGCTTGCCATCCACCGGGGCAAAGTAGAACGAAACGATCTCGCTGCTTTCCTGCTCGCGGCGGACCAGGCGGAATTCACGGGTGCCGCGCCAGCCGCCTGCGGCTTCTTCCTTCTGTTTGTAGAGGTTTTCTTCAGCGCCGATCAGAATGTCGGCCAGTTGGCCATAGGCCGCGCCCCAGGCCTCGATGACGGCGGGGGTGGCGATGTCCTTGCCCAGCACCTCTTCGATGGCGCGCAGCAGGCAGCTGCCGACGATCGGGTAGTGCTCCGGCAGAATCTGCAAGGCGACATGCTTGTTGATGATCTGACCGACCAGGCCGCCCAGCTGCTCCAGTTGATCGATGTGGCGGGCATACATCAGCACGCCGTTGGCCAGGGCACGCGGCTGGTCACCGCTGGCCTGGTGGGCCTGGTTGAACAGCGGGCGTACCTGCGGGTACTCGCTGAGCATCATCTTGTAGAAGTGGGTGGTCAGCGCTTCGCCGCCGCTTTCCAGCAGGGGGACAGTGGCCTTGATGATTGCACGTTGTTCGGCATTGAGCATTGCGACAACTCCTGAGCCTGTGGCTTCGAATGACTGCCACGGTTATTACAGCAATCGTGCCAACTTTTATTTCCAGCAAAATCAGGGCCTTGACCGGCATCATGTCAAAACGACCCGTGCGCGCGTATAGTCATATCGACCCATAGGAGTCCATATGACTACAAAGCCGCTGCTCACCGCCCTGCTGCCCCTGGTCAGTGACCTGTCCCGCGACTTGCCGGACCAGGAACGATACCGCCGCCTGTTACAGGCCATGCGCGGGCTGCTGCCCTGCGATGCCGCCGCGCTGCTGCGCCTGGACGGTGAGTGGCTGGTGCCGCTGGCGGTGGACGGCCTGAGCCCGGATACCCTTGGCCGGCGCTTCCGGGTCAGCGAGCACCCGCGCTTCCAGATCCTGCTCAGCCGCCCTGAGCCCACCCGCTTCGCCAGCGACTCCGAGCTGCCCGACCCTTACGATGGCCTGGTCAACGCCGCCCATGCCAACCTGGAAGTGCATGACTGCATGGGCTGCCCACTGATGGTCGATGAGCGCCCCTGGGGCCTGGTCACCCTCGACGCCCTCACCCCCGGGCAGTTCCAGAGCCTGGAGCTGGATGCCCTGCAGGCCTTCGCCAGCCTGGCTGCCGCCACGGTCACCGTGGCCGAACGAATCGAGCACCTGGCCCTGCGTGCCGAAGACGAGCACCGCCGCGCCGAGATCTACCGCCAGGCCAGCGGCCAGGATAGAGAACTGATCGGCCAGAGCCCGGCGCACAAGCGCCTGGTGGAGGAAATCCGCCTGGTCGGTGGCAGCGACCTGACCGTGCTGATCACCGGTGAAACCGGGGTTGGCAAGGAACTGGTGGCGCAGGCCTTGCACCAGGCCAGCAACCGCGCCGACAAACCGCTGGTCAGCCTCAACTGCGCCGCCTTGCCCGACACGCTGGTGGAAAGCGAACTGTTCGGCCATGTCCGCGGCGCTTTCACCGGCGCCCATGGCGAGCGCCGCGGCAAGTTCGAGCTGGCCAATGGCGGCACGCTGTTCCTCGACGAAGTGGGTGAGCTGCCGCTGACGGTGCAGGCCAAGTTGCTGCGTGTCCTGCAGAGCGGCCAGTTGCAGCGCCTTGGCTCGGACCGCGAGCACCGGGTGGATGTGCGCCTGATCGCCGCCACCAACCGCGACCTGGCGGCGGAGGTGCGCAGCGGCAACTTCCGCGCCGATTTCTACCACCGCCTCAGTGTCTACCCGCTGCACGTGCCGCCGTTGCGCGAACGCGGGCGCGACGTGCTGCTGCTGGCTGGCTACTTCCTCGAACAGAACCGTTCGCGCCTGGGCCTGAACAGCCTGCGCCTGAGCAGCGGCGCCCAGGCGGCATTGCTGGCCTACGACTGGCCAGGCAACGTGCGGGAACTGGAACACCTGATCGGCCGCTCGGCGCTCAAGGCGCTGGGCCAGCACACAGACCGGCCACGCATCCTCACCCTGGAAGCCATCGACCTCGACCTGCGCGCAAACGCCGCGCCCGGCACCCCGCCCTCCCCCGCTGCCCCCATACAGACGGCGGCCCTGGCCGACGGTGGACTGCGCGCAGCCGTCGACGTCTACCAGCGCCAGCTGATCGAAGCCTGCCTGCAGCGGCACCAGCACAACTGGGCGGCCGCAGCCCGAGAGCTGGGCCTGGATCGGGCCAATCTCAGCCGTTTGGCGCACCGCCTGGGATTACGCTGAAGGGTTGCCCCCAGGCTCTGTATGAAAAGTCTTGAGACGCAGGTCAGGCGAGGCTGTTTTCAACGCAGTATGAACAAGTATCAAGGCTTTTCTTACAGGGCCTAAAGCCCGAACAGATCAGGCCGATAACCGGTTACCCCTGTTCCCGACGAAGGTCACCATGGCCACGCAAAATGCCCGCGCGGACTCGCTGTCCCTGCTGCTGTTCACGCTGCGCAGCGGCAAGTTGATGGCAATCAACCTGCTCAAGGTCAGCGAGATCATCCCCTGCCCGCCGCTGACCAAGCTGCCCGAATCGCACCCCCACGTGAAAGGCGTGGCGACCCTGCGCGGCCATTCGCTGTCGGTCATCGACCTGTCCCGCGCCATCGGTGAACAGCCTTTGACCGACCCGGACGGCGGCTGCCTGATCGTCACCGAGATCAGCCGCTCGCGCCAGGGCCTGCATGTGCAGGCGGTCAGCCGTATCGTGCATTGCCTGAGCACCGACATCAAACCGCCGCCCTACGGCTCGGGCAACCGCTCGTTCATTACCGGCGTGACCCGGGTCGACAACACCCTGGTGCAGGTGCTGGACATTGAAAAGGTCATCCACGCCATTGCCCCGCCGCTGCCTGAGCCGCCGCAGAAAACCTTGAGTGAAGAAGACATCAGCCTGCTGGCCGCCGCCAACATCCTGGTGGTGGACGACAGCCAGGTGGCTCTGCAGCAGTCGGTGCATACCTTGCGCAATCTCGGCATCGAATGCCACACCGCGCGCAGCGCCAAGGACGCCATCAACATGCTGCTGGACCTGCAGGGCACCGCGCAGGAAATCAACATCATCGTATCCGACATCGAAATGTCCGAGATGGACGGCTACGCATTCACCCGCACCCTGCGCGAGACCCCGGATTTCCAGCACCTGTACATTCTGCTGCATACTTCGCTGGACAGCACCATGAGCGCCGAGAAGGCCAGGCTGGCCGGAGCCAATGCCATCCTCACCAAGTTCTCCTCGCCGGAGCTGACCGATTGCCTGGTGGTGGCGGCGCGTACCGTGGTGTTCGCCGAGCGCTGATAAATTCAGCGACAAATTCACCGGCTTGCCGCCGGGGCCGAGCCAGGCATAATCGCGCCCTACGCATGCAATTTGCCGGTATCGCCATGAAATACTTCAGCTCCATCCTGGTCGTCTACGCCCTGTTCAGCGCAGCCGCCCAGGCCTCGACCAGCCAGGCCTGGAACGAGCAGCGCCAGCAGATGCTCAAAGCCTGCCTGGCCGCCAGCCAGTTCAAGGATGCCCACGCCCGCGGCAAGCCCGCCGAGTTCGATGACCAGGTCGGCATGAGCGCCCTGCTGATCGAAGGCGTCTACCCACAGCAGCACATGCAGCAGCGTACCGGCAGCGAACTGTGCCTGTACGACCGCCGTCAGCAGCGCGCCTTCGTCAGCGAATGGAGCCCCGAGGCCAGGTGACCGGCAGCTTGCGTTTCGCCTGCACTGGCTGCGGCAAGTGCTGCACCGGCCAGCACGTGCCACTGACCCTGGCCGAAACCCGTCGCTGGGCAGCAGACAACGGCCAGGTGATCGTGTTGCTCGAAGCGTTCGTGACCGACGGCCCGGGCATGCCGCAGGAGCAGCGCGAGCACGTACTACCCCGCTCCCATCCCGTGCGCTGCGGCGAAGGCGAAATACGCGTCGCGGTGACCTTTGCCGCGTTCAACCCTGGCCGCTGCCGCAACCTCGACGCCAACGACCGCTGCACCATCTATGACCAGCGCCCGCTGGTCTGCCGCATTTACCCGGTAGAGATCAACCCGCATATCCCGCTGCGCCCCGGCAGCAAGGGCTGCCCGCCGCAAGCCTGGCAGCAGGGGCCTGTGCTGATTCACGGCACGCGACTGGTCGACCCCGAGCTGCAGGCGCTGGTGCAAGCCTCGCGTCAGGCTGACCGGGATGACATCGCGGCCAAGGTGGCGCTATGCCAGGCGCTGGGCATGACCACCAGTGCGCTCAAGGGCAATGGTTTTACTGCTTACCTGCCCGACATGCGTGCATTTGCCACGGCGCTGGCGCAAATGCCGGACGATGCCGGCGCGCAGTGGGCCCTGCACGTGGAGGATGAAGCGCTGCTGGCGGACTTGCGACAGCACGGCTTGCGCACCACCAGCAAGCCCCCGGTGTACTACGCCTTCATCGGCTTCTGACCAGGCCGTACGCGCCCCCGTGCATGAACCTGTCTAGCACGGGGCTTTCCGGCGAAAGTCCAATTGCTTTTTGCCCAATCATTACCTTTTGCGCAACAGTGCTTATCGCGCTTCGCTCTGTTTCAAATGCATTGAAAGGACTAACTTTAGCCCTGTCCTCATTAGCACTTGCACTGCAAGAAGGTAGTTTCAAATGTCCAACAGTAAGGGTATTGCCAGTCTCTTCGTCCTGTCTTCCCTGTTGTTGTCGCCGCTGGCCATGGCCGAAGAATCCCAGGCTTTCATCACCCGTAACGCTGAGCTTGCCGCCATTCATCAAGAGGCCCGCGAAGCCGTAGCCGCACAGAAGGCAGATGCCGCCAAAGGCGCAAACCAGACAGCTTCGAAAGCTGACGTCGATGCCAATGCCGACAGTTGAGCAAGCGCTGTCGCTGCTCCCGTTTTCCCTTGGCTACGCCATGGGCACCACCGGTGCCGATATGTTAGCCTTTTAAAGCCGCTGCCGATCAGCGGCTTTTTTTATGTGCTTCAACTATCAGCCCGGCTGTAACGTACCTCAATAAAAAGACGCACATTCGAAAATAAAAACTGCCCCACCGCCAGACCAAAGGAGCGAGTACCGGTGCCTTCCGCGTTTCGTTTTACCCCGCTGTTCATTGCGTTGACTGCAACGATCCCTTTCGCCGCCCAGGCAGATGAAGACAAGGCTGATGGCTTCATCGAAGGGTCGTCCCTCAACCTGCATTTGCGTAATGCCTATTTCAACCGCGACAACCACAACGCTGGCGTGCGTGACACCCGCGAGTGGGGCCAGGGCGCGGTTGCGCGCTTCGAATCGGGCTACACCCCAGGGGTGCTTGGCGTTGGCCTGGATGCCCATGCCATGCTGGGCTTGAAGCTCGATGGCGGTGGCGGCCACGCCGGCACCAGCATCCTGCCCGAGCACATCAAGGACGATGGCGAGCTGGGTGCCGCGCCGCATTCGTTCTCCACTGCCGGGGCCGCGATCAAGTTCAAGGCATTCGACACCGAGCTCAAAGCCGGTGACCTGTTCCTCACCAACCCGGTGATCGCCGGCGGCGAAAGCCGCATGCTGCCGCAGACCTTCCGTGGCGTGAGCCTGACCAACACCAGCATCGACGGGTTGCTGCTCGAAGGCGGCCAGGCAAGCTTCACCAAGCCCTACAACCAGAGCGGCCACCGCCGTATCGACACCTACTACGGCGCGCTGGACGAGCACGACAAGAGCAAGCACCTGAACTGGGCCGGCGCGTCGTGGAGCGGTACCCCGAACATTACGGCCAACCTGTATGCCGCCGAGCTGAAGGACATCTGGAACCAGTACTACGCCGACTTCGACTACACCTACGTGGTCAACGACCTGGTCAGCCTGAACCCGGGCGTGCATTTCTATCACACCCAGGACACCGGCCAGGCGCTGCTGGGCAAGATCGACAACAATACCTACAGCGTGCACTTCACCGTCAACGCCGGGTACCACAGCGTCACTGCCGCCTACCAGCGGGTCAACGGCAACACGCCGTTCGACTACATCAACCTTGGCGACAGCATCTACCTGGACAACTCGCGCATGTACTCCGATTTCAATGCGCCGAACGAGCGTTCGTGGAAGCTGCAGTACAACTATGACTTCGCTGGCTGGGGCGTCCCGGGCCTGACCAGCGTGCTGTCGTACTCGCGCGGTGAGGCCGACCTGACCAAGGCCACTCAGGACACCAGCCACTACGACTACTACCGTGCCGATGGCAAGAACGCCATGCACTGGGAGCGCGACCTGGACCTGAAGTACGTATTCCAGCAAGGTGACCTGAAGGACTTGTCGGTGCTGCTGCGCTATGCCGTGCACCGTGGCAGCCAGGGTTATGCCTCGATCGACAGCAACAGCGACAACGATGAATTGCGGGTAATCGTCGATTACCCGTTGAACGTGTTCTGATTCGAAACCGCCAGCGAAGGCTTTGGCCCCGGTTCGCTAAGACGGTGGATGGCACCGGCTTTGCCGGTGATCGCGGCTGAATCCGCTCCTACAGGGCAGTTCACATCTGTAGGAGCGGATTCATCCGCGAAGCAGGCGACGCGGTAGCTGTGGGAGCTTGCCGGCGATGGGCGGCGCAAAACCGCCTGCGTAATTCCGTCGGACAAATCTTGTTCGACAATCCCCACTTCCCTAGAATGTGGCCGCCGCGAATGGCCCTGCCCACGCAGTAGCGAGCATGACCCCCCGACCCCCGCGTTTCGCACTCTACAGGTCACACCCCGAGCTGTTCCTCAATCTGGGCAGTTGCCTTGCCGTGCTCGCCATTGTGGCCATCGTCAGCTACCTGCTGGCCCGTGAGCGCGATAGCGTCGAGCTGTCGGCGATCCGCTCGTCCAACAATATCGTCCAGCTGATCGAAAGCGATATCCTGCGCAATGTCGAACTCTACGACCAGTCGCTGAAGGGCCTGATCTGGGCAGTCGGGCGCCAGGAGCTGCCAAACATACCCGGCCCGCTGCGCCAGCGCCTGCTGTTCAACGAAGCCTTCGTCGACCGCAAGCGCGGTGACGTGCTGTGGCTGGACAAACAGGGCAATGTGGTAGGCGACTCCACCAGCAGCGTACCGCGTACAGCCAACTTCGGCGCTACCGGGGTGTTTCAGGCGCACCAGCGCGATGCCAACCTCGGCCTGCTGGTCGGCCCACCGTTCAAGGCGCAGCTCGGCGACCTGGACTGGTGCATCAGTTTCAGCCGACGCATTTCCGGCGCGGATGGCGAGTTTGCCGGGGTGGCAGCTGGCGCACTGCGCCTGTCGTACTTCAGCGAACTGTTTCGGCGCCTGGACATTGGCGATGACAGCAGCATCAACCTGATCAACACTGACGGCCAACTGCTCGCACGCCAGCCATCGCGTGCACAGGACCCACTGATTGGCAGCAACTACGCCGACCGCCCCAATTTCAAACGCATCCTCAACGAACAGAGCGGCAGCTTCACCGCCCGCTCCGGCAGTAGTGCAAAACTGCGCATCTATACCTTTGCCCGGGTCCCACAGCTGCCGCTGATCGTACTGGTGGCGCATTCGGCCGACGAAGTGTTCCAGTCCTGGCGCCGCACCGCGATCATGGTCAGCGTCGCCACCGGCGTACTGTGCGTGGGCATACTCTGGCTGACCCTGCTGCTGGGCCGCGAATTACGCCGCCGGCACGAGGCCGAACAAGGCCTGGAAACACTGGCCTCCACCGACAGCCTGACCGGGCTGGCCAACCGCCGTCGCCTGGACCAGGTGTTGCGCCAGGAGTGGGCCCGCGCGCAACGCAACCGCAAGCCGTTGGCGGTATTGATGGTGGATGTGGACCATTTCAAGGCGTTCAATCAGCGCCATGGCCACGCGGGAGGCGACCATGCCCTGCGGGAAGTGGCCAAGACCATCGAGGCGTGTCTCCGCCGCCCTGCCGACCTGGCGGCGCGCTATGGTGGGGAGGAATTCCAGGTGGTGCTGCCGGAAACCGACCTGGCAGGCGCACACTGGCTGGCCGAACGAATCCGCGCCAGTGTCGAGGCGCTGACGCCGTTCGCCGATGATGCCCACTCGGTCACGGTGAGCATCGGCATCGGCGTTTCCGGCACCCAGCACGACCTGGCAAGGGTGCTGGGTGCTGCGGATGAAGCGCTCTACCGGGCCAAGGCCAAGGGCCGCAACCGGGTAGAAGGGCCGGCCGATTAGGAACTGGCGCGTGCAGCGTTGCGCAGTGCCTTGACCTGGTCATGATTGCGCTGCACGCCCTGCAGCTGCTTTTCCACCAGGTTGTAGGTCTGGTCGCTGGCGGTGCGGCCCAGCTTGACCAGTTTTTCCCGGGCGTCCTTGTAGGCCTTGAGCGCGTAGTCTTCACCACGCTCGACTTCGTTCAACACGGCCTCTTCGCTTTTGCCAGTAAGCATGGACTTGAAGTTGACCCAGCCACGGTGCAAGTCGCCGCTCAGGCTGGTCGAGGTTTCCGGATCACCGCCCAGGCGCCGCACCTCGCTTTGCAGCTCGCCAGCAGCATTGGCGCACTCGCCGGCACGTTGCACGAAGAAGGCTTTCAGCTCCGGGTTCTTGACATCATCGGCCGATTCACGAAAACCCTTTTCGCCGTCCTTGCTGTACTCGATCAGGTCGTTCAGTACATCGATCACATCTTTGTTCGGGTTGCTCATGGCAATACTCCTTGGCAGGTGATAGTCCACTAGACAGGAGCAGTGATCGTGCCAACCCGTTTCAAAAACAAAAGACGCCTAATATCAATTACTTAGCCTGACGGCCACAACCCCGGCTAGCGGCGTTCTGCATGATTGCCGCTTGGGCGTTCGTGCACTTTGCAGTATGGTCGGCGCTCTCTACTGCCAGGTGCGCCGATGATGAAGCCGGAAACCCTAGAATTGCTGGTGACCCGCAGCATGCCGTTTGGCAAGTATCAGGGCCGGCTGATAGCCGACCTGCCGGGGGACTACCTGGCATGGTTTGCCCGCAAGGGCTTCCCGGCGGGGGAACTGGGTGGGTTGTTGGCGTTGATGCACGAGATCGACCATAACGGGTTGGGCGACTTGCTGGTGCCGTTGCGGCAGAAGCATCGGCGCTAGCCGGCAGCGGCCTCCTCGCGGAGGAATCCGCGAAGCGGCCAGTGCGGCCAACCCAGGGCTCTAGCCTTTCGCCGGTGCTACCGCCAGCTCTACCCCTTCGCTCTTCTTGATCAGCGCATACACCACCGCCGTCAGCAAGCTGCCGGCCACGATCGCCAGCAGGTACAGCGCCGCATGGTTGATCGCATTCGGGATCAGCAGCACGAACAGGCCGCCATGCGGTGCCATCAGCTTGCAGCCGAAGTACATCGACAAGGCCCCGGTCAGCGCGCCGCCGGCGATGCTGGCGGGGATGACCCGCAGCGGGTCCTTGGCGGCAAACGGTATCGCCCCTTCGGAAATGAAGCACAACCCCAGCGCCAGGGCTGCCTTGCCCGCCTCGCGCTCGCTCTGGGCGAACTTGCGACGGGCCAGGAAGGTGGCAATACCCAGGCCGATCGGCGGCACCATGCCCGCGGCCATGGTCGCCGCCATCGGCGCGTAGCTCGACGAGGCCAGCAGCCCCACCGAAAAGGCATAGGCGGCCTTGTTGATCGGCCCGCCCAGGTCGACGCACATCATGCCGCCCAGCAACAGCCCCAGCAGGATGGCGTTGGTGGTGCCCATGCTGTCGAGGAAGTGGGTAAGGCCGTCGAGCATCGCCGCCACCGGCTGGCCAACCACGTAGATCATCACCAGGCCGGTGAACAGGCTGGCCAGCAACGGGATGATCAGGATCGGCTTGAGCGCCTCCAGGCTACTGGGCAAGCGTGCCCAGCGGGCAATGGCCTTGGCGCTGTAACCGGCGAGAAAACCGGCGACGATGCCGCCGATGAAGCCCGCACCCAGGGTGCTGGCCAGCAGCCCGCCGATCATGCCGGGGGCCAGCCCTGGGCGGTCGGCGATCGACCAGGCGATGTAGCCCGCCAGCAATGGCACCATCAGCTTGAATGCCGCCTCGCCACCAATCTGCATCAACGCCGCTGGCAGGGTCCCCGGCTGTTTGTAGGCCTCGATACCGAACACGAACGACAGGGCGATCAGCAGCCCGCCCGCCACCACCATGGGCAGCATGAACGACACACCGGTGAGCAGGTGCTTGTACACCCCGGTCTTCTCGCCCTTGGTTGGCGTAGCCGCTGCCGAGGCATCGGCGCCGCTTTCCACCTTGGCTTCGGCCAGGGCCTTGTCCAGGGTGGCACGGGCCTGCTTGAGGGCGATGCCGGTGCCGCAACGGTAGATGCGCTTGCCGGCGAAACGCGCGGTGGGCACTTCGATGTCGGCAGCCAGCAGGACCACGTCGGCGGCGGCGATGGCTTCGGCAGACAAGGGGTTGCGCGCACCGACCGAACCCTGGGTCTCGACGGTGAGCTGGTAGCCCTGCTGCTGCGCGGCCTGCTGCAGGGCTTCTGCGGCCATGAACGTGTGCGCGACGCCGGTCGGGCAGGCGGTGACCGCGACGATGCGTGCACCGGCACTGGCCACCTCGGCCGGGCCGGCTGCCACTGAAGTGAGCAGCTCGGCATTGGCCGCGGCTTCATCGAGAAAGCCCTCACGATCGGTCAAGGCCTGGGACGGCGTGCTCTGGTAGACCCGCTTGCCGACGAAGCGGGCGAGGTCCACCGGCCCGGTACTGATCACCAGCACCCAGTCGGCCTCGGCGATCTGCGCGGCGCTCAGTTGCCGCTCGGGGTGCTCGGCGTCCTGTACCTCGACACTGGTACTCCAGCCGCGCCGCTGGGCCGCGGCGGACAGCAAACGCGCGCTCAGCACGCTCGACACCTGGCCGTTGGGGCAGGCGGTGACAATGGCAATGTTCATCGGCAACCCTCTTGTTGTTCTGTCAGTTGCACGGCGGCTTGCAGGCGCGCCAGTTGCTCCCGGTCACAGATGCCGAACCCCACCTGGGTAACGGCCTGGGCGGCGATGGCGGTGGCGCGGGCCAAGGTCTGTGCCGGGGCTTCGCCCTGCAGCAGGCCATGGACCATGCCGGCCACCAGCGAATCCCCCGCCCCTACCGTGCTGGCTACTTGCACCTTGGGCGGGCGGGCATGCACGGCGAGGTCGCGGCTGAACCAGCTGACGCCCTGCTCGCCCGCCGACACCACCACGTGTTCGATGCCACTGGCCACCAGGCGGGCAGCGGCGGCACGCTGCTGTTGCGGGTTATCCACAGCCAGGCCCAGCACTTCGCCCAGCTCTTCGGTATTCGGCTTGACCAGCCAGGGAACGCTCTGCAAGCCGGCACGCAGGGCTTCGCCACTGCTGTCCAGGGCAACCTTCAGCCCCATGGCTTTCAATCGTTCGAGCAACTGGCAGAACCACTCGGCACTGATGCCACGCGGCAGGCTGCCCGCCACCACCACCGCGTCATGCCCCGGCGCAACCTGCTCCAGCAGGCGCAACAAGGCGCTGCGGGCCGCCTCGTCGACCTCCGGGCCCTGGCCGTTGACGTCGGTGACACGGCCATCGGCCTCGACCAGCTTGATGTTGCTGCGGGTCTCGCCGGGCACACGGACAAAGCAGTCGGCAAAGCCACGCCACTGAATCAGCGCTTCGAACGGCTGCAGGTTATCGCGGCCAAGGAAGCCGCCAACCGTGACACTGTGCCCGAGGTCGGCCAGCACCTGGGCAACGTTCAGCCCTTTGCCCGCAGCGTGGCTGTGCTGCGTCTGGCTGCGGTTGACCTGCCCCGGGCGCAGGGTCCCCAGGCCGATGGTGATATCCAGCGCCGGGTTCAGGGTGAGGGTGAGGATCTTGGCCATTCAGTAACGCTCCACCAGCGCGCGAACCGCTGCGGCGCTGTCCTGTTGCAGGGCCTCGCGCGCCAGGGCGCGGGCCGTCTGGTGATCGGCCTGGCGGACCAGGGCCTTGACTTCGGCAATGCTGCGCGCGGCAACGCTGAGCTCGTCCACGTCCAGGCCGAGCAGCACCGCCACCGCCTGCGGGTCGGCCGCCAGTTCGCCGCACACGCCCACCCACTTGCCATGCGCATGCGCGGCGCGCACGGTCATGTCGATCAGGCTGAGCACCGCCGGATGCAGGCCATCGGCCTGGGCCGAAAGGCTCGGGTGGCCACGGTCGATGGCCAGGGTGTACTGGGTCAGGTCATTGGTGCCGATGCTGAAGAAGTCGACTTCGCGCGCCAGTTGCGCGGCCAGCAGGGCCGCCGACGGCACTTCGACCATGATGCCCAGTTGCAGGTCGGCCACCGGGATCTCCGCCCGCAGGCGCTCGACCATGGCCCGCGCTTCGCGCCACTCGTGCACCTGGCCCACCATCGGGAACATGATGCGCAGCGGGCGCTGGTCGGCGGCCCGCAGCAAGGCGCGCAGCTGGTCCTCCATCACCTGCGGGCGCTGCAAGGTCAGGCGTACCCCGCGCACGCCGAGGAACGGGTTTTCTTCGGCAGCGATCGGCCAGTACGGCAGCGGTTTGTCGCCGCCGACATCGAGGGTACGCACCACCAGCGGGCGACCGTCGAGGCCATCGAGCACGCGGCGGTATTCCGCCTCCTGGGTGGCTACGTCCGGGACCTGGGGGTGGGCCATGAAAATCAGCTCGGTGCGCAGCAAGCCCACGCCTTCGGCGCCCTGCTCCACCACCTTGGCGATACCGCTGCTTTCGCCGATGTTGGCGAACACCTCGATGGCATGCCCATCGCGGGTGACTGCCGGCTCGAAGCGGTTGGCCCAGGCCGCCTGCAGGCGTTGCTCGCGCAGGTCCCGCTCGGCCAGGGCACGTTGCAGTTCATCTGCCGGTGGCGCCACGCTGACCACGCCGCGCTGGCCATCGAGCAGCAACGGCGTGCCCGCCTCCAGCAGCAGGATCGCGGCGCCAGCGCCGACCACCGCCGGGATGCCCAGGGCACGGGCGACAATCGCGCTGTGGGCGGTGGCGCCGCCCTGGGCAGTGACGATACCGGCAACACGGCTCGGGTCCAGCCGGGCGACATCGGACGGGCCGACTTCAGTCATCACCAGGACATACGGTTGTTGCGGTTCGGCTTGCGCCTGCACGCCACACAGTTGCGCCAGCACCCGGCGGCCGATGTCGCGCAGGTCGGCGGCACGTTCGGCGAGCAAGGCATCGTGCAGCGACTCCTGCTGGCGTGCCGCCGCCTCGATCACCGCCATCCACGCCGCCGCGGCGCTCTCGCCCTGGCTCAGGCGCTGCTCGACATCGTCGCTCAGGGCCGGGTCGGCGAGCATTTCCTGGTGGGTCACGAAGATCTCGCCAATGGCCTTGTCACTGCGCTGGACCAAGGCTTGCAATTCGCTGTTCACAGTCGCCACGGCCTCACGCAGCTTCTGCCGCTCCTGGGCGTACGACTCGCCGCGCAGGGGGTAGTCGAACTCGCGCTCGACACACACATGGGCCGGGCCACTGGCAATACCCGGGGCGGCGCCGACGCCCTGGACACGGCTACCGGCCGGCGGTGCCTGCAGCACTTCGGCGGCGGCACTGGCGGCAGCCGCGCTGCCCTGCGGCAACGGTTCCACCTCCTCGCCCAAACCTTGTTCGATGGCAGCCAACAGCACCGGCAAGGCATCGGCGGCAATAGTGGGTTCAGCCACCAGTTCCAGCGCCTGGCCACGACGGGCGCCGAGGCTGAGCAACTTGCTCAGGCTCTTCACCGATACCGCTGGCTGCGCGCTGTCGACCAGGCGCACGCGGATTTCCCCCTCGAAACCTTTGGCCAGTTGCGCCAGCACCTTGGCCGGGCGGGCATGCAAGCCATGCGGGTTGGCCAGCACGATACGCGCGCTGGGCCAGTCCGCCGGTGCCTCCCCGCCCAGCACTTCCAGGACTGCGCGGCTGCTGGTGGCCTGGTAGAGCATCTGCCCGCGCCCTTCGATCAACACTTCACACAGGCGTTCGAGCAAGGCCTGGTGGGCTGCGCCGAGGCTGGCCAGGCAGAACAGGCCGTTGAGCGGCTGGTCGCGATAGCGCAATGGCTGTTGCGGAGTGATGAAGGCCAGCCCCGGCTGACGCACCTGGCGTTCGCTGTGCAGCCACCACAGGCCCTCGCCCAGCGGTAACGGTTCGGCCTGCTGCAGCACGGCAGCGAACCCGCTGTCGACACACTCGGCCCGCTGCAACAGGCGGGCGCCGCGCCAGGCCAGTTCGTCGAAGTCTTCAGCGGGCAGGTTGAGGCCGACCAGTTGCGCATCCAGGGCCAGTTCCTGGGGCGCGCCTTGCAACAGCTTCAGCAAGGCCTCGGCGGAACCGGCGCGGCGCAGCGCTTCGGCCAGGTCGGTCTCGCCCAGGGCGCGGGTCAGCAGCTGCAACAGGCGCAGGTGTTCGTCGGAACGGGCAGCGATGCCAATGGCCAGGTAGACCATTTGCCCATCGCCCCAGTCCACACCCTCGGGAAACTGCAGCAGACGCACGCCGGTGGCGTACACCAGGTCGCGCGTCTGCGGGGTGCCGTGGGGAATGGCGATGCCCTGGCCAAGGAAGGTGGAGCCCTGCGCCTCGCGGGCCTGCAGCCCTTGCAGGTACCCTTCGGCGACCAGGCCGTCGGCGACCAACCGGTCGGCCAGCAGGCACAGGGCCTCGGCCTTGTTGGCGGCCTTCTGGCCCATGGCTATCTGCTCCTTGGCGAGCTCGAGCATGACCTTCTCCTTTTGCAGTTCCCGGTCGGGTACTGGAGTATTGTTGTGGAATTCACATGAACGGCCAGTTCGACAGCCTTGCACGATGGCAACCGAGGCAGAAAAATCGGCAGCTGAAACGTTTAATCTGACCAGGCGGCCACGTTACTCGATAATCTGCCAGGGAAAAAGCCCCATCCTGTCGGACAATTGCGACAATGGTCGTCTGCGCGTGGCGCCGCTGCCGGGTCAAACTACCCGGTCAGGCTTCACAGCCAGCCCCGGTAATAACAAGGAAAATTCGGTGAAACTCAGCGATATCGCCCGTCTGGCCGGTGTGTCCGTGACCACTGCCAGTTACGTCATCAATGGCAAGGCCGAACAACAGCGCATCAGCAACAGCACCGTCGAGCGGGTGCGTGCGGTGGTCGAAGCCCATGGCTTCACCCCCAACCCGCAGGCTGCTGGCTTGCGCAGCCGGCATACGCGTACCTTGGGCTTCATTCTCCCCGATCTGGAGAACCCCAGCTACGCGCGCATCGCCAAGCAGCTCGAACAAGGCGCCCGAGCCCGTGGCTACCAGCTGCTGATCGCCAGCAGCGACGACCAGCCCGACAGCGAGCGCCAGTTGCAGCAGCTGTTCCGCGCGCGCCGTTGCGATGCGCTGTTCGTCGCCAGCTGCCTGCCACCGCAAGACGACAGCTACCGCGAATTGCAGGACAAGGGCCTGCCGGTGATCGCCATCGACCGCCGCCTGGACCCGGCGCACTTCTGTTCGGTCATCAGCGACGACCGTGATGCCAGCCGCCAACTGGCCGCCAGCCTGCTCAGCGCGGCCCCGCGCAGCATCGCCCTGATCGGCGCACGCCCGGAACTGTCGGTCAGCCAGGCCCGTGCTGGCGGTTTCGACGAAGCCCTGCAAGGTTATGCCGGCGAAGTTCGCCGCTACCAGGGCGAAGCCTTCAGCCGTGAATGCGGGCAGCGCCTGATGCAGCAGCTGATCGACGACCTCGGCGGCCTGCCGGACGCCCTGGTGACCACCTCCTACGTGCTGCTGCAAGGGGTGTTCGACACCCTTCAGGCGCGCCCGACCGACTCCCGCCAACTGCAGTTGGGCACCTTCGGCGACAATCAGTTGCTCGATTTCCTGCCGCTGCCGGTCAACGCCATGGCCCAGCAGCATGGCCTGATTGCCGCCACCGCGCTGGAACTGGCACTGGCCGCGATCGAGGAGAAACGTTACGAACCTGGCGTGCATGCGGTCGGTCGAACCTTCAAGCAACGCATCGCAGCGGCCTGAACATGCGCCTGATCGACACCCACACCCACCTCGACTTCCCCGATTTCGACGCCGACCGCCCGCGCCTGCTGGCCAATGCGGCGGCGCGCGGGGTGGAACGAATGGTGGTGCTGGGCGTTTATCAGACCAATTTCCAACGCGTGTGGGACCTGGCTTGCAGCGATCAGCGCCTGTTCGCCGCGCTCGGCCTGCACCCGGTCTACCTCGACCAACATCGCCCGGAGCATCTGGCGCAATTGCGCGAGTGGCTGGAGCGCCTGCGTGGCCACCCTCGGTTATGTGCCGTTGGCGAGTTCGGCCTGGACTATTACCTCGAAAACCTGGACAAGGCGCGCCAGCAGGACCTGTTCGAAGCGCAACTGCAAATGGCCTGCGACTTCGAGCTGCCGGCCCTGCTGCATGTGCGCCGCAGCCACGCCCAGGTGATCGCCACGCTCAAGTGCTACAAGCCGGCGCGGGCGGGGGTGATTCATGCCTTCGCTGGCAGTTACGAAGAAGCCCGGGAGTACATCAAGCTGGGCTTCCGGCTTGGGCTGGGCGGAGCAGGTACCTGGCCTCAGGCACTGCGGCTGCGCAAGACCCTGGCACGGTTGCCGCTGGACAGCGTGGTGCTGGAGACCGATGCGCCGGACATGGCACCGGTGATGTACCCGGGGGAACGGAACAGCCCGGAGCACCTGCCGGAGATCGCCAAGGTGCTGGCAGAGGTGATGGGGGTGGACGTCGGGGAGCTGGCCGAAGCCAGCAGCCGCAATGCTTGCGAGGTGTTTGGCTGGTAGCCGCTGGATCGCTTCGGCCCAGGATTTCACGGTCCTTGCAGGAGCGGCCTTGGGTCGCGAAGGGCCGCAACGCGGCCCGACCATCAGGTGGCGAATCTGCACCCCCGGGGCTGCTGCACAGCCCATCGCGACACAAGGCCGCTCCTACAAAGGGACGCGTCTGGCTTCAGGCCAGCACCGTCCACAGCGCAAACCCGGCATACCACAGCACCGCACAGCGCAGCAGCAATTCCCACAGGCTGTCCAGCCGCCCCAGCCCACGCTGGTCGTCTTCTTCCTCTGGAATGTCATCGGCAATGCGCCCGACTCGAGCCACCAGGTGCGCGGCGCTGATGTGCCAGTTCAGCAATTCATGCAGCATCACCCGCGTGACCGCGACAAAATTGCCCACCAAGGCAAAGCTCAATGCCAGTACCCGCACCGGCAGCCAGTCCATCACATGCCGTAGCTGCTCGGCACGGGCCTTGAGCGCTGGCTGCTTGCTGTGCTCGCCACACAGCGCCAACAGGCGGTAGGCCAGCGCTGCACTCGGGCCGAGCACGAAGTACCAGAAGATCACCGCGAAAAAGCCTTGGTATACCTGCCACAACAGGTTGCCCTGAACGCTCACCAGCAGGCTGCGTGAATCGTCGGCGGCCAGCCCCAGGTCACGCTCTGCCACGTGCAGCGCGGCTTGGTCATCGCCTCGGCGCCAGGCGTCGCGGAACGGCCCCAGCGATGCCTTGGCATCGCCGCGGCCCAGGCTGTAGATCAGCACCAGCAGATGCACCGGCAAGGCCAGCAGGCCATACACCACGGGGTCCAGCACATGCAGCAGCAACACCAGCAACGCGACCGGCGCCAACACCAGAATGGCCAGCGTCCACCACGGGTGCACCTTGCCGCTGCGCTCCAGGCGCACCAGTTCGCCAAGGAAGAACCCGTCACGCTGCACCTGATGGCGCAACGCCGAGAACTTCTCGACCCACAGCGCCAGCAACAACACCAGAAAACTCATGCCTTGTCCTCGTTGTTCAGCAGCGCCTTGCGGTAGCGCAGCCAGTCGAAGGCCGGGCCAGGGTCGCTCTTGCGCTGCGGGGCAATGTCGCTGTGGCCTTGGATACGGCTGAGGTCGATGGCCGGCCAGGCGTTGCGGATATGCCGGGTAAGTTGCTCCAGCACTGCGTACTGGATATCGGTATAGGGCAGCTCGTCAGTGCCTTCGAGCTCGATACCGATGGAGAAGTCGTTGCAACCCTCGCGCCCGTCGAAGCATGACACACCGGCATGCCAGGCACGGTCGAGCAATGACACGAACTGGGTCACCGCGCCGTCGCGCTCGATGAACAGGTGCGCCGACACGGTCAGGTGGCTGATGCTGGCGAAATACGGATGCTCGTCAGGGTCCAGGCGGTTCTGGAAGAATTGCTGGACCTTGCCGGTGCCGAAACAGGCCGGAGGCAGGCTGATGTTATGGATCACCAGCAGGGAAATCGATTCGCCCTGGGGGCGGGCATTGAAGTTCGGCGAGGGGCAGTGGGTGATTCCGATTCCGTGGAACCAGCCAGTGGCACGGTCCAATTGCATGGGGGCAGATCCTGAAAGCGCCGTGAACAGGGCATCAGTATGCCCTGTGGCCAAGGCCGTTTGCATGTGAATGATGGTAATGTTTTCGCCTACAGGCCTTGGTTACTGTCGCAGCGCCTGGAGCACCGCGTCCAGCGCCCGCTCGAACAGCAGGCCGTCGTCCAGCACCCGCGCCTCGCCCCGGTGCAGGGCCTGGGCCAGGCTGGCGCCGTTCCACTCGCGCACTTTCATGCCGGTGCGGTTGGCAAACACCAGCCTGTCGCTACTGTCGATGCGCGCCACCAGCTTGCAGCGCAGCGGCTCGTCCTCGTCGAGCACCTCGACCCAGGTACCGATACGCAGGCGCTGTACCTGACGCAGCGCAGCAGCCTGGCCATGGGCGACATGCAACGGCGCGCAGGCGGGCTCTTCGGCAATGGCCAACACGATATCCTCGGCCACCAGCACGTCGCCCAGGCGTTGGCCTTCTGCGCCAGGCGGTAGCTCGGTGCCGGCGCAGGCGCGCAAGTGCAACTGCTCCAGTTGCAGGAAGAATTCGCGAGTCGCGGCCGAGTCCAGGGCCACACTGGCGAGGCCATCGCGCAGTGCCTTGAGCAGGCCAGGCACCTGCTGCAACAAGGCTTGTGTTTCATGCGGTGGGGTGATGCTGGCCAGCAGCGCGTCCATGGTCTGCACTGCATCCCGCCAGGCCTGGGAAGCCTCGCCCTGCTTGAGCCAGGCCAGCAGCATGACCTGGCTCCACGACTGCACCAGCATCTGCACCACCACCTGCGGCCATACCCGGCCGCGCAGGCGCTGGTTCAGCGCATGCTGCACCTGTTGCCTGGCCTGCTGGGCGCGGGCACGCCCTTCTTCGGCATCGCGGGTGCGTTGTTCGAGCAGGTCGTTGCGGCGCCGCTCGTCCTGGTTGAAAGCGAGGAAGTCTTCCAGCAGTTCAGCGAACAGGCTGGTATTTTCGGCAAAATCGTTGAGCAGGCGCTGGATGGTCCGCTCCACGCGCAGGTGCAGGCTGTCGCGCAGGACATCGCCGGCACATTCCCAGCCAATGGCGGCACCGGCGATCTCGTTGAGCAGCCGCCTGGCCGGGTGGCTGGCCCGGCTGAACAGCCCCTTGTCCAGCAGGGCGACTTTCAACAGCGGGATATGCAGACGCACGATCAACGCGCGCAGGCTGCCCGGCAAATTGTCGTCGTTGCGGATGTAGCCGAACAACAGGCCAACCAGGTTGATCATGTCCTCGTCGGCCACCTCGATGCGCCGGCGTGTGCCGCTGCGCACGCTGACCCGCAAGAGCAACTGTTCAAGCTGCTGGCCGAGTTCGAAGTCCTCGTCTTCTTCGTGGGTAGCAGGCACGTAGTGCTGCAAATGGGAGAGCAGCCGCAGCAGGTCGGCGGTGCTGATCGGCTGGGCAGCGGCTACCGCTTGCAGACGCGGCGCGAACTGCCCGCGCAACGGCGCCAGCAGGGTCTGCAGCGAGGCAAAGAAGGCCTGCCCTGCCGCGTCGGCGCCAACCTCCTGGGCCAGGTTCGCCGTGCCACGTCGAGCGCCCATACGCCGGTCTTCGGCACGCCGGCGCGGTGCCGGCGGCAACTCGGGGAGCACGCCTGCAGCAGCCAGCAACTGGTTGGCTTCGCCATAGATGACGTCGACATCGCGCAGCACATAGCGCTCGAACAGTTTCAGCAGCACCAGCTTTACCCGCAGGCCAACCCCCAGGCTACGCCCGGCATCGAGGAAGTAGCCACACAGTGCAGCCGGCCCCAATGGGTTGTGCTGCTCGTGCAGCGGGCGATCGAGCAGTGCCTGCAAGCGCAGGCCCAGTTGCTGCAGGGCAATGCCGTCACGCGACAGCACCCGCGCGACCATGCCTTCGATCGCGGCGGCCCGCTCGGCCTGGGCCTTGCTGCGCAAGTCGCGAGGATCGCCCAGGTGGGCCAGCAGGTCGACCTGGCCCATCCGGGAAAAGGCGTCGTAGAAGGTGTCGAGAAAGCCCCGTTCGATGCTCTTGCGCTTCAGGCGCAGGTCGCGCATGGCCTCGAAGTAGAGGTTCTGGTCACCGCGGTCGAACGCCTTGTCGGCCATTTCGAAGAGGGTGTCGTCGGCGTTGTCGAACAAGCCTTGCAAGCCCTGGCGCAACTGCAAGGCGGCTTTGTCGCGCACTTGCAGGAGCAATACCGGAAGGCAAGGCAGGGGCGTACGCCCCCCTCGGTCGATGGCGGCCGCCAAGGGCACCACCTTGCCTTCTTTTTGCATCCTGGACTCCTTGCAGGGTGTCTCGCCCGAAGGGGCTGAAGATCGTCAAAGCTATGACGCCAAATACTGGTCGTTATTATCGGCAAAAAACCATACCGCTACCAGCGTCGTTTCACTCGCTGGCTAGTGACCCCGATTTGCCCCGGTTGCTCAATGCGACCGACCGAAGGTCACTGCCAAGGCGGCTGTACACACCGGCCCCCTGCCCTATAATCGCGGGCATCTAGCTTGTGGAGCCGACCATGCCGAACCTACGCCTTGCCGACCTGACCGCTGAAATCGAAGCCAACGTGCGCCGCGCACTGTTGGAGGACATCGGCAGTGGCGATATAACCGCGCAGTTGATCCCGGCCGAGCGCCTGGCCAAGGCGACCATCATCACCCGCGAAGACTGCGTGATTGCCGGCACCGCCTGGGTCGATGCGGTGTTTCGCCAACTCGACCCGCGGGTGGCGGTGCACTGGCAGGTGGCCGACGGCGAACGCGCCACGGCCAACCAGGCGTTGTTCCACCTGGAAGGCCCGGCACGCTCGCTGCTCAGCGGTGAACGCAGTGCGCTGAACTTCCTGCAGTTGCTGTCGGGTGTGGCCACCCGTGCACGCTTTCTCGCCGACCTGGTGCAAGGCACCCAGGTACGCCTGCTGGACACCCGCAAGACCTTGCCTGGCCTGCGCCTGGCGCAGAAGTACGCAGTGACCTGTGGCGGCTGCGACAACCACCGCATTGGCTTGTACGATGCCTTCCTGATCAAGGAAAACCACATTGCCGCCAGTGGCGGCGTGGCCGAGGCAGTGGCAGCCGCGCACCGTATTGCACCGGGCAAACCGGTGGAAATCGAAGTGGAAAGCCTGGACGAACTGCGCCAGGCGCTGGCCGCCGGTGCGGATATCATCATGCTCGACGAGCTGAACCTGGAGGAAATGCGCGAAGCAGTGCGCATTACCGCTGGCAAGGCCAAGCTCGAGGCCAGCGGCGGGGTCAACGAGCAGACCTTGCGCGTGATTGCCGAGACCGGGGTGGACTACATCTCGATTGGTGCCATGACCAAGGATGTGAAGGCAGTGGACCTGTCGATGCGACTGAGCCTGTAATCGAATTGCAGGCATGAAAAAACCGGCCCCTGGCCGGTTTTTTCATGCGACATCCGGGGCGTAGCCACCTTGTAGGAATGGCCTTGCGTCGCGATGGGCCGCAAAGCGGCCCTGGCACTCCCGGATCAGAACGAGGCGTTGGCCAGACCGTCCAGGTAACGCTCGACGTCCAGCGCCGCCATGCAACCGGCACCGGCCGAGGTGATGGCCTGACGGTAAACGTGGTCAGCCACGTCACCGGCGGCAAACACGCCCTCGACGTTGGTGGCGGTGGCGTTGCCTTCACGGCCACCGTTGACCACCAGGTAGCCGTCCTTCAGGGTCAGCTGGCCTTCGAACAGCGAGGTGTTCGGAGTGTGGCCGATGGCGATGAACACGCCATCGACCTTGATTTCGTCGCTGCTGCCGTCGTTGTTCTTCAGGCGCGCACCGGTCACGCCCATGTTGTCACCCAGGACTTCATCCAGGGTGGCGTTGAGCTTGAGCTCGATCTTGCCTTCGGCGACACGGGCGTGCAGCTTGTCGACCAGGATCTTCTCGGCGCGGAAGCTATCGCGACGGTGCACCAGGGTGACCTTGCTGGCGATGTTGGCCAGGTACAGTGCCTCTTCAACGGCAGTGTTGCCGCCGCCGACCACGGCAACCGGCTTGTTGCGGTAGAAGAAGCCGTCGCAGGTGGCGCAGGCCGAGACACCTTTGCCCATGAACGCTTCTTCGGACGGCAGGCCCAGGTAGCGGGCGCTGGCGCCGGTAGCGATGATCAGTGCATCGCAGGTGTAATTGCCGCTGTCACCCTGCAGGGTGAAAGGCTTGTTGGCCAGGTCGACGGCACTGATGTGGTCGAAGACGATTTCGGTTTCGAAACGCTCGGCGTGCTCCTGCATGCGCTGCATCAGCGCCGGGCCGGTCAGGCCATGGGGGTCGCCCGGCCAGTTGTCGACTTCGGTGGTGGTGGTCAGCTGGCCGCCGGCCTGCATGCCGGTGATCAGCAGCGGCTTGAGGTTGGCGCGGGCGGCGTATACCGCGGCACTGTAACCGGCAGGGCCGGAACCGAGAATGATGACGCGCGAATGACGTACTTCAGACATGTCGAACTCCTGTCGAGCGGGCCGCACGGGCCGGCATCGTGTGCACCGGCTGCGCCAGCTGGAATTTAAAAGGGACCCACGCAGCACTTGGGGAAGGCTACAACGCGCAGGCCCGAAAAGCGGAAAGTTGAACGCACTGTAGCGAGGTGGCAAAGATTAAGGAAATATCCTTAGACAATCCACCTCATAGGCATCGCCTATCCATCGATTTGTTCGGATAGCCATGGGCTGGCGCTTTTGTTACACCCCGTTTCCCTGCCGCTGCCTGCCTTTCGTCGGCGCGGCAAACTCGGTAAGGTCAGCGCGTTTACCTTCTCTGCGGAGTCTCCCGATGCAAGCCCCTGTCCTGTCTGGCCCCCAGTACCTGCGCGAAGGCCTGAAACTGGTGCTGAGCCCCAACCTGCGGTTGTTCGTGCTGCTGCCGCTGGCGGTCAACCTGCTGCTGTTCGGAGGCCTGATCTACTTCGCCGGCCACCAGTTCAGCCTGTGGGTGGATGCCCTGATGCCCACCCTGCCGAGCTGGCTGAGCTTCCTCACCTACATCCTCTGGCCGCTGTTCGTCGCCCTGGTAGTGCTGATGGTGTTCTTTACCTTCACCCTGGTGGCCAACATCATTGCCGCGCCGTTCAATGGCTTCCTGGCGGAAAAGGTCGAGGTGGTGCTGCGTGGCGAAGACACCTTCCCGGCTTTCAGCTGGGCGGAGCTGGTGGCCATGGTGCCACGTACCTTCGGCCGCGAAATGCGCAAGCTGGGCTACTTCCTGCCACGGGCCATCGGCCTGTTCATCCTGTCGCTGGTCCCGGTGGTCAACGTGGTGGCGGCGCCGCTGTGGCTGGTCTTCGGGGTCTGGATGATGGCGATCCAGTACATCGACTACCCGGCGGACAACAACAAGATGAGCTGGCAGGACATGCTCGCCTGGCTGCGCCAGAAGCGCTGGCAGTCGCTGGGCTTTGGCGGCATCACCTACCTGGCGCTGATGATACCGCTGGTGAACGTGCTGATGATGCCGGCAGCGGTGGCCGGCGCCACGTTGTTCTGGGTGCGGGAGCGCAACTGACGCCAAGCCTGTCCGCATTCCCGCCAGGAGCGGCCTTGTGTCGCGATAGGGCCGCACAGCGGCCCCAGTCGATTGTGTGCCTCAGCGCTGCGATGCCGGGGCCGTGCTGCGCCCTGTCGCGATACCGCACCGCTTCTACAGAAACCAGGTCCGGCTTGGGTTTCACTGCCCCAACCGGCTGGAAAACTGCCCCACCACATCCACTACCCGCTTCGCCCCGTCCTGGATCTCGACAATCACCCCGCCCGTCTCATCGGCAAGGGCCAGGCCCTGCTCGGCCTGGCGCTTGCTGGTGTCGATGATGGCCACCGCCGCCTGGGCCAGCTGCTCGTTCTGCTGCACCACCCGGGCGATTTCCTCGGTGGCGGTGCTGGTGCGCGAGGCCAGTTGCCGCACTTCATCAGCCACTACGGCAAAGCCACGGCCCTGCTCGCCAGCGCGGGCCGCTTCGATGGCCGCGTTGAGCGCCAGCAAGTTGGTCTGCCCGGCGATGTCGCTGATGGTCTTGATGATCGAGCCGATCACCCGCGACTGGGTGTCCAGCGCCTGGATGCCCTCGGCGGCTTCTTGCATGGAGGCTTCCAGCCCACGCATCACGCTGACCGTCTGGGTCACCACATCGGTCGCCTTGCGGGCACTGGCATCGGTGCCCAGCGAGGTATTGAACGCCACGTCTGCCGCCTCGGCCACGGCCTGCTCCTGGTTCACCTGGTCGGTGATGACGGTGGCGAACTTGACCACCTTGTACAGTACGTCATGGGCGTCGAAGATCGGGTTGTACGAAGCCTCCAGCCACACCACCCGGCCGTGGGCATCGATACGCTTGAAGCGGTCGGCAACGTATTCGCCACGGCGCAGCTTGTCCCAGAACGCCTGGTAGCCCGCCGAATTGACCTCCTCCGGCTCGCAGAACATGCGGTGATGCTTGCCACGGATCTGTTCCAGGCGATAGCCGAGCGCGGACAAAAACCGGTCATTGGCGGTGAGAATGGTGCCGTCGAGGGCGAATTCGATCACGGCGGTAGAACGCATCAATGCCTTGATCAGGCTTTCGTGCTCCCGAGAGGTCTCGATGGTACGCGTCAGGTCGCTGGAGTGCAGGGTGAAATACTTGATGCGCCCCTGGCTGTCCTTGACCGGCTGCAGGATCGACCGCAGCCAGGCTTCCTGGCCATTGCCACGCAGCAGGCGGAAGGCGCCGTTCAGGTGCTCACCGCGGCTGATCGCGCCCTTCATGCGCTGGTAGAAGTCCAGTGACTTCACGTGCGCAGGGACGATTTCCTCGATGTTGCGGCCAAGCAGTTGTTCGGCACGGTAGAGCATCTCGCTCTCGAAGTTGCCGTTGACCATCTCGATCCGCCCCTGAGGGTCCAGTTGCAGTACCAACATCTCGCTGTCGAGGCTGCTCTTGACCTGTTCGATGGACATCAGGTCTTCGCGCAGTTGCCGGATTTCTTGCTTGAGCTTGTTGTTGAACATCACCGCTCTCCTGGAGCGCATCAGGTCGTCGAATGCTTCTGCATCGGCTGCCGGTCATCGCTTCTTGAGTGGCCTTGCAAGGAAAATTTCACAACCGCCGAAACGTCAGCGATCAGGCGTCATGCATCTGTCACAGTGCCGTCACATTGGCGCAACCCAGGGGGCGGAAACTTTTTGTCATGAATACACCTGCGCTACGTATCACGCTGGTCAGCGAAACCTTCCCACCCGAAATCAATGGCGTGGCCAACACCCTTGGCCGGCTTAGCGAAGGCTTGCGCCAACGCGGCCACATGGTCGAGGTGGTGCGCCCGCGCCAGGCCGGTGAAGAGCCACTGCACAACGACCCGGCCTTGGTCCTGTGCCGTGGCTGGCCACTGCCCGGCTACCCGGGTTTGCAGTGGGGCGAGGTGTCGATGCACAAGCTGTTGCGCCGCTGGCGTCGGCAGCGCCCGGATGTGTTGTACATCGCCACCGAGGGGCCGCTGGGGCTCAGCGCCCTGCGCGCCGCGCGGCGCCTTGGGGTGGCCGTGGTCAGCGGGTTTCACACCAATTTCCCGCAGTATTCCGGCCAGTACGGGCTGGGCCTGCTGACGCGCTTGCTCACCCATTACCTGCGCTGGTTCCATCGGCGCACGGCCACCACCCTGGTACCCAGCCTCAGCCAGCGCCTGGAACTTGAACGCCGAGGTTTCGAACGCCTGGCACTGCTGGCACGGGGGGTCGATGCCGGCCTGTTCAATCCGGCACGCCGCAGCCAGGCATTGCGCGACAGCTGGGGGCTTGGCGCGGACGATATCGCCGTACTGCACGTCGGCAGGCTGGCGGTGGAAAAGAACCTGAGCTTACTGCGCCCATGCCTTGATGCATTGCACAAGGCTTATCCGCACAAGCGCCTGCGCCTGATCGTGGTAGGCGATGGCCCGCAGCGCAGCACCCTCGCCCAGCAGTTGCCCGATGCCGTGTTCTGCGGCGCCCAACGCGGCGAGGTGCTGGCCGAGCACTATGCCAGCGGTGACCTGTTCCTGTTCCCGAGCCTGACCGAGACCTTTGGCAATGTGGTGCTCGAAGCCATGGCTGCGGGGTTGGCGGTGGTCGCCTATGACGAGGCAGCCGCAGCGCAGCATATTCGCCATGGGCACAGCGGTGCGCTGGCCATGCCGGGCGACCAGGCGGCATTTATCGATGCCGCCTGCTGGCTGCTGGAAGAAGCGGAAACCTTGCGCCGGGTGCGCCTGAATGCACGGCAGCACGCCAGCCGCCAGGGCTGGCCAGCGATTGTCGAGCAGTTCGAGGGGCATCTCCATGCAGCCCGGAACCAGGCTGCGAATGCACCAGCTTCGAGGCTGGGTTCCACGCGATCTGTGTAGGAGCGGCCTGGTGTCGCGACCGGGCTGCAGAGCAGCCCCTCGATAGTGTGGCAATGCTGATATCCGGTGCCACCTTGCGGCCCGGTCACGACACAAGCCGCCCTGCATCGCGTCAGGCGCTTCAGGCCAAGGCTTTCTCGATTGCCTGCACCACCGCCGGATCATCCGGCGCCGTGCGCGGCGAGAAGCGCGCCAGCACCCGCCCGTCCTTGCCGACCAGGAACTTCTCGAAGTTCCAGGTGATGTCGCCGGGGAATTCGGCGCCCTCGCCCGCCAGCAGGCGATACAGCGAATGACGATGTGGCCCATTGACTTCCAGCTTGGCGCCCAGCGGGAAGCTCACCCCGTAATTGAGGCTGCAGAACGCCTGGATTTCCTTTTCACTGCCCGGCTCCTGGCCGGCAAACTGGTTGCACGGCAGGCCAAGCACATTGAAGCCCTTGTCCTTGTAGTCCTGATAGAGGTTTTCCAGGGCCTTGTACTGCGGCGTCAGGCCACACTTGGAGGCTACGTTGACCACCAGCACCACTTGGCCCTTGAAGGGTGCGAGAGGCAGCTCCTTGCCGTCCAGCCCCTCCAGTTTCAGGTCGTGAAATGCACTCATGATGAATCCCTCTCAGGTTGCCGGTTGCCGCGCAGGCGAATTCCACCCACTAAAAAGGCGCCCGGCCAAGCCGTCCACCTCCCGAAGGAAGGCAAGTCGGCTTGCCCGAGCGCCTGGCGACTTTCTGAGCTTAGCGCAGAAAATCAGTGGTGATGGCCGCCTTCACCGTGGATGTGACGGTGAGCGATTTCTTCGTCGCTGGCGTCACGCACGTTGACTACCTTGACCTGGAAGGTCAGGCGCTGGCCGGCCAGCGGGTGGTTGCCGTCGACAGTGATGTCATCGCCGTCGATGTCGCGGATGGTGACGATCTGCATCTGGCCGTCCGGCGCCGAAGCGTGGAACTGCATGCCCACTTCCAGCTCGTCGACGCCTTCGAACAGGCTGCGGTTCAGGGTGCTGACCAGCTCGGCCAGGTATTCACCGTAGGCGTCTTCCGGCTCGACGGAAACGTTCAGCTCGTCACCGGCCTGCTTGCCTTCCAGGGCTTTTTCCAGGCCCGGGATGATGTTGCCGGCACCGTGCAGGTAAACCAGCGGCGCGCCACCGGCGGAGCTGTCGATGGTCTCCCCGGCGTCGTTGGTCAGGGTATAGTCGATGGAGACAGCCTTGTTGGCGGCGATCAGCATGGGGCAAGACCTTTTGCAAAAGAATGTAGAGCGGACAAGTGTAACCAAGCCATCGTCCGATTGCGACCGCACTGCGGATGAGCAGCGGCCCATCAGTCGGATCATCGGCTTTCACCAGGACGAACAAGGCCACTGGGTGGTCGAACTGTCCTGCGGCCATACCCAGCATCTGCGCCACCAGCCGCCGTGGCAGGCGCGCCCGTGGGTGCTGGACCCAGCCCAGCGTGCGCAGCGTATCGGCCAGCCTTTCGCTTGCGGCTGGTGCGCACAGGGGGCCGATAGCGCTACCCTTGGCGGCTAATTTCTTGCACCGCTTATTTCGAGAAGCACGCATGCAGACATTTTTCATTGCGCCGACCGACTTCGGTGTCGGCCTGACCTCCATCAGCCTGGGCCTGGTGCGCACCCTGGAGCGCGCCGGCCTGAAGGTCGGCTTCTTCAAGCCGATCGCCCAGCCGCACCCGGGCGACACCGGCCCCGAGCGCTCCACCGAACTGGTCGCCCGCACCCATGGCATCAAGCCCCCGGTTCCGCTCAGCCTGGCCCACGTCGAGCGCATGCTCGGCGAAGGCCAGCTGGACGAACTGCTCGAAGAAATCATCCGCCTGTACCAGCAGGCCTGCATCGGCAACGACGTGGTGGTGGTCGAGGGCATGGTGCCTACCCGCCACGCCAGCTATGCGGCGCGGGTCAACCTGCACCTGGCCAAGAGCCTGGATGCCGAGGTGATCCTGGTCTCGGCGCCGGAAAACGAGGTACTCAGCGAGCTGTCTGGCCGGGTCGAACTGCAGGCGCAGCTGTTCGGTGGCCCGCGCGACCCGAAAGTGCTCGGGGTGATCCTCAACAAAGTGCGCACCGACGAGAGCATGGCGGAATTCTCCGCCCGCCTGCGTGAGCACTCGCCGCTGCTGCGCGGCAATGACTTCCGCCTGCTCGGCTGCATCCCCTACCAGCCGGAACTGAACGCCCCGCGTACCCGCGACGTGGCCGAATTGCTCGGCGCCCAGGTGCTCAACGCCGGCGACTATGAGCAGCGGCGCATGAGCAAGATCATCATCTGCGCCCGCACGGTGGCCAACACGGTGCCGCTGCTGACCTCGGGCACCCTGGTAGTCACCCCGGGCGACCGCGACGACATCATCCTCGCCGTCAGCCTCGCGGCGATCAACGGCGTACCGCTGGCCGGCCTGCTGCTGACCAGCGACAGCAAGCCTGACGCGCGCATTCTCGGCTTGTGCCGTGGCGCCCTGCAGGCCGGCCTGCCGATCCTGTCGGTCAGTACCGGCTCGTACGACACCGCCAACCAGCTCAATTCGCTGAACCGGGAAATCCCGGTGGACGACCGCGAGCGCGCCGAATTCATCACCGACTTCGTCGCCAGCCACCTCGACGCCGCCTGGTTGCACCAGCGTTGCGGTACCCCGCGCGAACTGCGCCTGTCGCCGGCGGTGTTCCGCTACCAGCTGATCCAGCGGGCGCAGCAGGCCAACAAGCGCATCGTCCTGCCGGAAGGCGCCGAGCCACTGCTGGTACAGGCTGCGGCCATCTGCCAGGCCCGTGGCATCGCCCGCTGCGTGCTGCTGGCCAAGCCCGAGGATGTCGACGCGGTGGCCCGCGCGCAGGGCATCACCCTGCCACCGGGCCTGGAAGTTCTTGACCCGGAGCTGATTCGCGGGCGCTACGTGGAGCCGATGGTCGAGCTGCGCAAGAGCAAGAACCTCAACGCGCCAATGGCCGAGCAGCAGCTGGAAGACCCGGTAGTGATCGGTACCATGATGCTGGCGCTGGATGAAGTGGATGGCCTGGTATCGGGCCTGGTGCACTCGACCGCCAACACCATCCGCCCGGCCCTGCAACTGATCAAGACTGCACCGGGCTCGAGCCTGGTGTCGTCGGTGTTCTTCATGTTGTTCCCCGAACAGGTGCTGGTATACGGCGATTGCGTGATGAACCCGCACCCGAGCGCTGCCGAACTGGCCGAAATCGCCCGGCAGAGCGCCGAATCGGCGCAGGCCTTCGGTATCGCGCCGCGGGTGGCGATGATCAGTTATTCAAGCGATTCGGCCAGCGACGAAGAAGTCGAGAAAGTGCGCGAAGCGACCCGCCTGGCGCAGGGCGCGGCACACGAGCTGCTGATCGACGGGCCGTTGCAATATGACGCAGCGGCCAACCCGGCGATTGCCCGTGAGCTGGCCCCGGGCAGCCCGGTGGCCGGGCGGGCCACGGTGTTCGTGTTCCCCGACCTGAATACTGGCAACACCACGCACAAGGCGGTGCAGCGCAGCACCGACGGGGTCAGCCTGGGGCCCATGCTGCAGGGGCTGCGCAAGCCAGTGAACGACTTGCCGCGTGGGGCCCAGGTGGACGATATCGTGCATACCATCGCCCTTACCGCCATTCAGGCCAGCGTGACGGGCTAGAAACCGGGGCTGCTTTGCAGCCCATCACGACACAAGGCCGCTGCTGCAGGGGTTACCTGCAGCAGCGGCCTTGTGTCGTGATGGGCCGCAAAGCGCCCCAAGGGTCAGTCAGGGATACTGCTGAACCTGGCCTTGCTGGTCATACTGCTGACCCGGAATCGGCTTCAGGTTCACCTCCACCCGACGGTTCTGCGCACGGCCATTGGCATCGGCGTTGCTGGCGATCGGCTGATCCGGGCCCATGCCACGTACCGAGATCCGCGAGGCGTCGACACCCTGCGAAGTCAGGTAGGTGCTGACTGCCTGCGCGCGACGCTGGGACAGGTCCATGTTGTGCTGGCGGCTGCCGGTGCTGTCGGTGAAGCCGACCACCTCGATGGTGTTCTGGTTGAACTGCTTGAACGAGCTGGCCAGGTTGTTCAGCGGCGAATAGAAGCTTGGCGCGATATTCGCGGAGTCGGTGGCGAAGGTGATGTTGCCCGGCATGATCAGCTTGATCTGGTCACCCTGGCGCTGCACTTCCACACCGGTGTTGGCCATCTGCGCGCGCAGCTCGGCTTCCTGCTTGTCGGCGTAGTAGCCATAACCGGCGGCGGCGGCACCCACGGCAGCGGCGCCGATCAGCGCACCCTTGCCGCGGTTGTTGTGGTCGATGGCGGCACCGGCAATAGCGCCGGCCAGCGCGCCCAGGCCACCGTATTTGGCGGTCTTGCTCATCCCTGTGGAGCCCTGCGCCTGACCCTGGCTGTCATACGGGTTCTGGCCGGCACAGCCGGTCATCAGGGCTGCGGCGGTTGCGACGATAATCAGACGACGCATGGTGAACATGGACAAGCTCCTACTGAATTCATGAATGCGAGAATCGCAAACGGATCTATGCCAGCCTTGGATTGCGTAGGCAACGAAAAATTCCGTGAAAGTGCCTTCATGTGCCATCAGGCCCGCACGAAGGGGTTTTCGCGCATCTCGTCACCCAGCCGGGTATCAGGCCCATGGCCGGTCACCACAATGGCCTCTTCATCCAGCCGGTACAGCCGCTCCCTGATAGAACGGACGATAGCCCGCTGGTCGCCGCCCCACAAATCGGTGCGGCCAATACCGCGACGGAACAGGGTGTCGCCGGCGATCAGCAGCTTGGCATCGGCAAACCAGAAACTCATCGAGCCCGGCGTGTGGCCTGGGGTATGCAGGGCCACGCCGCAGCCGCAGGCCAGCTCTTCGTCGTCATTCAGCCAGCGGTCTGGCGCAGGTACCGGGGTATACGGCACGCCGAACATCTGGCACTGCATCTCCAGGTTATCCCACAGCGCCTGGTCGTCCTTGTGCAGGTGCAGGGTGGCACCGGTCAGCGCCTTGAGCTTGCCGGAGGCCAGGAAGTGATCGAAGTGCGCGTGGGTATGGATGATGCTCACCAGCGTCAGGCCATGGGCCTGCAGGCGGGCCAGGATCTTCTCCGGGTCACCGCCCGGGTCGACGACGATGGCCTTCTTGCTCAGCGGGTCGCCAATCAGGGTGCAATTGCATTGCAAGGGGCCTACGGGGAAGGTTTCGCGGATAAGCGCTGGCGATGGATTATGCATGGGGAATACGGGAGCTGGTTGATCGGAAGAGTTTGCATGCGTGCCCGTCCGAAATGCAAACCCTGCCAGTTTCAAGGCAAGAACAGTTTGAACAGCCCCCCGCCGAGCGCCCCGCCATTGGCGATCTCGATGCGCCCGCGCACCCCGCCGCTTTCATGTAACGCCGCGATGCGTGCGGCAAAGTAAAGGCCAAGGCCCGTGCTGCCGGTGTTCGAGTCAATGCCCTGGATGAATTCTTCCTGGCGTTCGAGCATGCGCTGTGGATAACCTGGCCCGTCATCGTTGACGCAGATGGCCAGCTGGTTGTCCGCTTCCTCGATGGTGATCAGCAAGGCATGCGCGGCAAAGCGAGTGGCGTTGGTGATGACGTTGGCGACCACCGAGGCCACCAGCTCGCGGTCGAAGAAGCCCAGTGGGTTGTCGGTGTCGACGCGCCAGGTGGCGAGGATGTCCTTGTGCCTGAGCACTTCCTCGTGGGCGGCCAATTGGGCTTCGATGAAGTCGTCCAGCTCGTGGTAGTCCGGGCACACCGGCAGCTGGTTGACGCCCAGTTTGTACAACCCCAACAACTGCACCAGCATGCCGTTGAGGTGACGAAACTCATGTTCCATCACCCCCTGCTCGGTACCACCGCGCAGTGCTTCGGGCAAGCGCTCCATCCACTGGTTGTGGGCCTGGATCAGCGCCGACAGGGAATTCTTCAGGTCATGCACGGTGGAGGCGATCACCGTGGAAAAATCCAGCCCTTGATTGTCTTGATTCATGCGCCGAACACCCGAATGTGCAATTTGCGGTAACGGTCGTAACGGTTGTCGCTGGCGGGAATGCCGGCCACGCTGGTCAGCGCGTCGCGGCATTCCTGCATGATCGCTGGCTGGGGGTTCTCACCGCCGATGCGCAGCAGCGCCTGGGCAGTGTTCAGGGCGATACTGATGTTTTTCGGCTGCAAGCCCAACGCCTTGCGGAACAGCTGCAACGCCTCGCCAAGCTGCCCCTCCTGGTAACTGCGCACGCCTTGGCGATTGAGGCTGACGGCTTCGGTAATGGCATTGAGCACGCCCGGGTCGCTGGTCAGCTTGCCCACCTTTTCCATGACCTTGGGGTCATCACCGTAGCTTTCCACACAGCCCTTCAGCACGCCGGCAGCGGCGGCTTCCTGGCCCATGGCCTGCAACTGTGCGGCGACGGTCAGGGCCGAATCGACCGAGAAGAACTGGTTCATCTTGTCCAGGCGCTGGATAGCCTGCTCGGTCAGTTTGGCCGCGGTTTCCGGGTCGCCGGCCTGCTGCAGGCTGGCGGCCTTCATCATGCGCGCGCGCACCTGCAAGCCCTGGTCCTCGGGGTTGTCCTTGGCCACCTCGCTGAGCGTGGCGTTGATCTCGACCCGGGTGCGTGCATCCAGGCCAAAACCGGAATTCTTGTTCATCAGCGACTGCACCAGGCCAAGGTTGTTCTCGGGGTCCTTGTAGCGCGAGCTCTGGCCCTGGTTCACCGCATGGCGAAACGCCTTCGAGGCGCTCTCGAAGTCGTCGTTCTCCAATGCCAGCTTGCCCAGCGTCGACTGCCGGCGCACCGACAACGGTGACAGCCGCACGGCTTCTTCGAGCATGCTCTGCGCACGCCTGGTTTCGCCCTGGGCCACCAGCACCTCGGCCATGCCATCGTACAGGCTCGGCATGATCGGGAAGGCCTTGAGCGCCTGCTCGTACACCCCCTGGGCCTGGGCATTCTGGCCACGCTTGTGCATCAGGCTGCCCAGGGCCGCGTACACCCACGGCTGCGGGCGGCTGGCGAGGATGGCCTTGAGGAATTTCTCCAGTTCCTCGAAGCGATTGAGATTGCGCAGGGCATCGGCCCGATAGCGCAGGCACAGCGGCGCCAGGCGCGGGTCGCGCTTGCACAGCTCGGCGCAGGCAGCCAGCACTTCGGCCGGGCGATCGCGGTCCAGGGCCTGCAGGATCGGCTTCAGCAGGTTCTTGCGCTGGTACAGCTTCTCGACACGCTGGGCCAGGCCAACCCGGTTGAACGGCTTGGTCAGGTAGGCATCGGGCTCGTGCTCGATGGCGCTGAGGACAATGGCCTGGCTGCTCTCGGCGGTGACCATGATGAATATGCACTCATGGCTGATGTGCTTGTCGAGGATCAGGTCCTCGAGCACCTGCTGGCCATTCTTCTTGCCGTCGCCCAGGTGGAAGTCCTGCAGGATCACGTCATAACGCTTCTGCGCGCACATGCGCAGCGCCTGCTCGCCGCTGTCGGCGGTGTCGACGTCACGCACACCCAGCTCGCGCAGCATGGACCGGGTCGACGTGCGAAAGTCGGTAAAGTCGTCGACGATCAGAAAGCTCTTTTGCCCGTACTGCAGCATCAACACGGCCTGCCTTGGAATAATTGAAAAATCGCGCGAAGCGATGCCACCGCTAGCTGTATCGGCAGCGGCTCGGGAAAGATGAGGGCAGCGCGTTGGCGGCCAGCAGCCCTGGCCTCGGTCATGACGCTAGCGGGCAATGCCCTGCGCAGCCAGCTTCAGGCCAGCAGCCCCAGGGTTTTGGCCTTGGCCACCGCCTGGGTACGCCGCTCTACCCCCAGCTTGCTGTTGATATGGCTGGCGTGGGTTTTTACCGTGTGCAGGGAAATGAACAGCCGCTCGCTGATCTGCTGGTTGGAACAGCCTTGGGCAATCAGCTCCAGCACTGCCAGCTCACGGCCGCTCAGCGCTTCGCCGCTGCCGCTGCTGGGCATCTGCGGCAAGCGCTTGAGCAGCTCGGCCTGCACCGGGCAAGCGGCACCTGCCTGCAAGTGCTCGTGAAGCCACTGCGGGTGCTGCTCCAGCAACGGCTGAAACGGTTGCAGCACGCCGCCACGGGCAGCTTCCAGCAGCCTGGGCAGCAATTGGGCAGCCTGCCCTTCCCGACCTTCGCCCAACAACAAGGCAAGCCACTGGCACAGGGCGTTGACGGCCAGCAGCATGCCGCCACTGGCCTGGCCGCGCTCGACCAGGCCGGCCAGGCGTTGCTCCGCAGCCTCGCCACGCGCCTGGGTGCGTTCCAGCAACGCCTGCTGCAAGGCGATGTGCAGCGGCAGCAACGGGTGGAATTCCGGCGCTGCTGCCGGGTGTTCACCGCCGTAGGTCTGGCCCAGGCGCAGCAGCCAGGACTCGGCCAGGTCCATGCGCCCCTGGGCCAGCCACAACTCGCATTTGACCAGGGTGATCATGGCCAGGTAATAGACCGGCGGGACGTCCCAGATGTGCATCAGCCGCTCGGCCTCGGCCAGTTCGGCAAAGGCCTCGGCAAAATGCCCTTCGCGGCCATCCAGGGTGGCGATCACGCAGTGGCCGATGAGCACGCTGATGTCACGGCACGCCCGTGCCTCGCCCAGCCCCGCACGCAAGCGGGCACGGCCCTGGGCCGGTTGCAGGCGCGAGACCAGCAGGTAGCCTTCGTACAAGGTCAGGCGCGCGCGCACGGCATACAGGCGCTGCGCCGAGAGCCCTTGCAGGCGTTGCAGCCCCTGGCGCACTTCGTCCAGTGCCCGCAGCACCTCGCCACGTGCGTGCAGGACGCGTGCGCGGTCGTAATGGGCCAGGGCCTCGAACAACGGGTTGCCGACCCGCTGCGCCAGCTCCAGGGCCTCGCGGTTCCAGCCACGCGCGCGCCAGAAGTCGCCATCGGCAATCGCCAGGTTGGACAATGTCGACAGGCACACCAGGCGCTGGCCATAACGCTTGTTCGGCAGGCTTTGCAGCGCTTCACTGCAATAGGCCAGGGTGCGTTCGCGGTCGCCACGGCCACGGGCGATCACACCGCTGAGCGCCAGCCACTGCGCCAGCATGGACTTTTGCGCGGTCGCCGAAGGTGCCGGCAGAAAGCGGCTGAGGTAGCCTGCCAGCTCCTCGGCCGCGTCCAGCTGGCAGGCCAGGCCCAACGCCCAGCTGTACAGCACGATCAGCCGCGGCGTGCTGATCAGCAGGCTGTCGGGCAGGTCCATCTTCCAGCGCAGCAACATGCCGACGTTCTGTTCGGCCAGCAATTGCTCCTCGGACAAGCTCTGCACCAGGTTGGCGGCGACATCCAGGTGGCCGGCACGCAGGGCTTGTTCCACCGCCTCGTCCAGCAGGCCCTGGCTTTCGAACCAGCGGCAGGCGCGCAACTGCAGCGCTGCCAGCGGCTGGCTGGCCTGGCGGCTGCGCAACAGGTCGGAGAACAGGTGGTGGTAGCGAAACCAGTGGCCATGCTCGTCCAGCGGTACCAGGAACACCTGGTGCGCCTGCAGGAAGCGCAGGATCGCGGCACTGTCGTGGCGACCACGCACGGCATCGCACAGCGGGGCGCAGAAGCGTTCCTGGCAGGCCGTGTCGTAGAGGAAGGCCTGCACGTCGGCCGGTAGCCTGTCGATGACTTCTTCCAGCAGGTAATCGCGGATCAAGCCTTCGCCGCCATGCAAAGCCTGGGGCAAGGCCTGCTCGTCAGCGGACTCGCTGGCCGCCAGTTGCCAGAAGCGCAACCCGGCCACCCAGCCGTCGCTGCGCTGGATCAGGTTGTCCAGCGCCTGGCCACGCAGGCCGGTGGGTTGGCGGCCGATCACCGCCAGTGACTCTTCGGCGGTCAGCCGCAGGTCCTGCTCATTGAGCTCGACCAGCTGCCGCGACAGGCGCAGGCGCGCCAGGTGCCAGTCCGGGCGCTGGCGGCTGGTGACCAGCAGCACCAGGCCGGGCGGCAGGTGATTGAGGAAGAACTGCAGGCAGCGGTCGAGCACCGGCCCTTGGGCCAGGTGATAGTCATCCAGCACCAGCAACAGCGGCGTATCGGTTTGCAGGTACAGCGCCAGCTCGTCGAGCAGGCCATCGAGCCATTCCTCGAAGGCGAACGGCTGGTGGCGCTGGCGCATTTTCAGCAGGCCCATGGCCTGGCCGCCCAGCGCCGGGCAATATTGCTGCAGGCCTTCGAGCAGGCGCTCGAGGAAGCGGCCAGGGTCGGCATCGCGCTGACTCAGGCCCAGCCACAGGCTGCGCCAGTGTTCCGGTAGCGCTTCGCAGAATTCGATGGCCAGCGAGCTTTTGCCGAACCCTGCGGGGGCGTTGACCAGCAGCAGCCGCCCGCCGAGGCCGGCCTGCAGCCGCTGGCACAGGCGCAGGCGCGGGACATGGCCGTCCGGCAAGGGCGGACGGAAGAAACGCCCGTCCAGCAGGCCCAGGGCCTGGCTGGTGAACCCATGCGTACGGGACAGATCTGTCATGGCCGGCTCGTTCTGGTTGGAAGACTACGGCGAGATGGATGCCTGCGAGACTAGCGGGTAACGCTGCGTATTTGAAGATGATGGGCGCCACAGCGCCGGAAAAGACTACGACAAAAAGCAACAAGGCGGATGGACAGGAGCTGGGGCGGGGGTTTGGCGGGATATTCAGCAGGTTTATCGGTGGTTCCGGGCGCTTCGCGGGTAAACCCGCCGCCAGCTGAACTGGGCTATGCCGGTAGAAGCGGGCTTACCAATCCGAAGCGCCCGGAACAGGCAGATGGAAACGCCCCGGCAAGCCGGGGCGTTCTGGGGCTGCACAACCTAGCGAATGCCTGACTGGCGCAGTGCCGCAGGCTGGAAATCCGCCTTGCTGGCGCTGAAGCCGAAGTCGTAGGCGCGCTTCTCTTCGTTCTTCATGCCCAGGGCCAGGTAACGGCCCGACTGCAGGTCGTAGATCGCCTCCAGGGTGTACCACGGCACTTCCACGTTGTAGTACGGCTGGGCATGTGCCTCGGACACCCGCCACAGCTGGCCACGGCCGTCATACTGGTCGATCACCGCTGCCTGCCAGGTGTCTTCGTCGATGTAGAAGTCACGCTTGGCGTAGATGTGCCGCTGGCCTGGCTTCAAGGTGGCGACCACGTGCCACACGCGGCGCAGCTCGTAACGGGTCAGGTCCTGGTTGATGTGGCCGGCCTTGATGATGTCGGTGTACTTGAGCTCGGGGTCGTCGAGCTTGAAGGCGTTGGAAGCGATGTACAGCTCCTTCTTGCCTTCGAGCTTCCAGTCATAGCGGTCCGGGGCGCCGTTGAACATGTCCAGGTTGTCCGAGGTGCGCAGGCCGTCGGCGGCGGTACCCGGGCCGTCATACGACACTTGCGGGGCCTGGCGCACGCGGCGCTGGCCAGCGTTGTAGATCCACGCCTTGCGCGGCTCCTTCACCTGGTCGAGGGTTTCGTGTACCAGCAGCACGGTGCCGGCCAGGCGCGCAGGCGCGGTCACTTCCTGCTTGAAGTAGAACAGGATGTTGCCCGGGTTGTTCGGGTCGTAGTCCTTCATCTTGTCGCGGAAGACGAACTGGTCGGAAAAGTACACAGGGTTGAATGACCCGTTCTGCTGCGGCGTGGCCTGGGTCACCAGGCGGCTGACGCTGCCGCCGCGGTAACGGGTGATATGGTTCCAGATCACTTCCAGGCCGCTTTTCGGAATCGGGAATGGCACGGCGGTGCGGAAGTTGCTCAGGCCGTTGCCGCCTTCGACCAGGGTGGTCTTGGTGGCGTTTTCCTTGATGGCGGCGAACACATCGGCCGGTACCGTGGCGCCGCGATGGGTCTTGTATACCGGAAGCTTGAAGGTGTCCGGGTAGCGCTTGAGCATCGCCAGCTGGCCCGGCGAGAGCTTGTCCTTGTACTGCTCGGCATTCTGCGCGGTGATGGTGAACAGCGGCTTTTCACTGCCGTACGGGTCGGACAGGAAGCCCTTGCCGTCGGCGCTGCCGGCGCTCTTCGCCAGCGGCTCCCATGGGCCGATCGAGCCATCGGCGTTACCGGCCTTTTCGGCCCCCATCGGGGTCAGGGTACTGCCCAGCTTGGCTGCCTCGTCGGCGGATACCGCAGCCATGACGCTGGTGGCCAGCAGGGACAGGCCCAGTACACCGGCCTGCAGCAGACTTCTGGTCTTGTTCATGTCGTGTCGTCCTGGATCTGTGTGCTTAGAAGTTCACGCCGAAGCTGAGCGCGACGAAGTCACGGTCATCCACGGTGGTGTACTTGCCATCGAAGAAGTTGGTGTACGACAGGCTTGCCGTGTAGGTGTTCTGGTACTCGGCGTCGAGGCCCAGGCTGACCGCCTTGCGGCCTTCCTCGAAGTTGGCGCCAGGGCCTGGCGAATAGCCATCGACGTCGTGCGACCAGGCTACGCTCGGCTTGAGGTTCACCCCAGCGAATACATCGTTGTAGTCCCAGATGGCTCGGGCCCGGTATCCCCAGGAGGTGCTGGTGGTGAAACCATCACTGTTGCAGTTGCGCGACAGATTGGCAGTGGAACTCCCCAGGCCAGAACCGCCGATGGTAGTACCATTGAGCGCTGTACACATGCCGCCAGGCAGTTCCCCAGGCCCATATACCGGGTCGCGGCCATAACGCGCCTTGCTGGTGCTCTCCAGCCCCCCGACATGGGTTACGCCGACTTCGCCTACCAGCGTCAGACGGCTCGCGCCCATCACCTGGTCGAAGAAGTGGGTGAAGGTTGTCTGGAATTGGGTAACTTCCTTGCGACGATAGCCGTGCAGGTCCTGCCCTGCTGTACCTTGCAAAACGGAGGCATCTCCGTAACCGGGCAGCGGCGTCACGCCAGCAAACAGGATGTCGGTGGTGTTGAGCTGCACCGGTGCGTTGGGGCGGTAGCTGAGTTCGCCACTCCACGCAGTACCGGTCGGTAGCGTGGTGGAGAAGCTCAAGCCATAGAGGCGAATGTCTTCTGGATATTCGACGAAATACTGCGAATTACCCGCCACGATAAGGGGGCGCAATGCGGCTGGCAGCGCAGCGACGCGATCGAACACCGCCTTTGAAGCGCCGGTGGCACTGAAGATCGGTGCGCGGCTGTGATAGTTCATGAAGTAGGCACCGAACTCGGTGTCCAGCGGCTCGAACATATAGCGGAACGCGAAGCCGAACTGGCCACTGTCGCGCGCATCACGGTCTGCGCCGCGGCGCACCAGCACGCCCTCATCGTTGTAGTCGACACCACTGGACGCGAGCAAGCCCTGGACGAGAGGTGGCTGCTGGCCTAGGACACGGCCGCTGGCCAGCACGCGCAGGTTGTCGGTACAGCCGTCGGCAATGATGTCCGGCTGGGAGAAGAACGTGCCGCAGTTGTCGACGACCGTCTGGTCCCACTCGATCTGGTAGAAGGCCTCGGCCGACAGGTTGTCGGTCAGGCTCTGCGAAACGTAGAACATGTTGACCGGAATCAGGCCTTCCTTGATCTCGGCCCCCGGGCGGCGGAACGCCGACACGTCGATCGGGTTGATCGAGTTGATGCCGCCACCGATGAAGGTACTTTCACCCCAGCTCACCACCTGCTTGCCCAGGCGTACCGAGCCTGGCTGATCGCCGATGGAATAGTTGTGGTAGACGAAGGCATCGAGCAGCTCGGCACCAGACGACTTGGCTCCCTCCTTGCGGTTGGAGTCGCTGATGTCCTTGAATTCGCGGCCTTCGTCTTTCAGTTCGAAGTCGTACCAGTACTTGCCCCGCACGAATACGCCAGTGTCGCCGTACTTGAGCTCCAGGTCATGGATGCCCTTGAAGATCTTGGAGAAGGTTTCGCCCTTCTTGAAGTTCAGGTGGCCATCGTCCGATGTCTGCGACAGGCCCTTGCCGCCGTTGTTCACCCCGATCAGGTTCTTGTTGGGGTTGGCCGTCGACCAGCTGGCGCCGATGGAGAGCGACGAGTCGAACTGGCCTTCGATTTCACCAATGTTGAAACTGACAGCGAAAGCAGGACTTGCGAGCGTGGAAGCAAGGCTGACGGCCAGGGGCAACTTGGCCCGGCGCCAGAACGGGTTTGCAGATTTCATCGACGCTACTCCATGTACTTTTTTTGTTATGGCAGTGAGTCCTTTCAAGAACGGCCCGAGCGACCGGTTTGCAGGCTTGCGCCCGCGACGACATGGCTTGCGCATGTCGCATCCCCATTCCTGAAAATCCCCTGGCCCCGACTATAGCCAGCAAGGCACAGGCGCTTGATCCCTCTAAAGTGTGATTTGCGCTCCGTGCTGCCAACGCGCTGCCGTGTGCTGTCGGTGGCGCGCTGGCGGTGCTAAAGGATGGCGTATTTTCGCCGTTTGGCAAGGCTGGGGCGCTCTAGAATGCGGGTCGCATGCGGTGCAAGGCGACCCGCAGGGCGGTTACAGGGTGGAAAGGAAGGCGCTGTTACTGGCCTGCCACTGGACGATGTCCTGGCGGATGCGTTTCTTGTCGAGCTTGCCGACGCTGGTCTTGGGAATTTCAGTAACAATGGCGATCTGGCTTGGAATCGCCCACTTGTTGATATGCCCTTGCTCGACAAAGGGCTTGAGGTGCTCCTTGAGTGCCTTGGCGTCGATGGCCTGGCCTTCGCGCACCACCAGCAGGGCAAACGGGCGCTCGCCCCATTGCGGGTCGGCCACCCCCACCACGGCCACTTCGCGCACCGCCGGGTGGCGGCTGACCAGGTCCTCCAGATCAAGCGAGGAAATCCACTCGCCACCGGTCTTGATCACATCCTTGATGCGGTCGCGAATGTCGATGTAGCCCATGCCGTCCAGGGTCGCGACATCACCGGTGTGCAGCCAGCCCCCCTGCCACAGCTCCTCGCTCTTCTCCGGCTCCTTGAAATAGCCCAGGGTCAGCCAAGGTGCACGCAACACCAGCTCGCCCTGGGTTTCGCCGTCGGCAGGCAAGAAGTTGCCGTCACCGTCGACGATCGCCGCTTCCACCAACGGTACCGGCACGCCGGCCTTGATGCGGTAGGTGACGCGCTCATCGTCGCTGCCGGCCTGCAGCTCGTCGTTCAGGTGGGCGGCGGAAATCAGCGGGCAGGTTTCCGACATGCCATACGCCGCGGTCAGCTGGATGCCACGCGCCAGGGCGGCCTGGTACAGCGAACGGTTGAGCGCGCTGCCGCCGATGATGATCTTCCAGCCGCCAAAGCCCTGCCCTTGGGCGGTCGGGCAGTTGAGCAGCATCTGCAGGATGGTCGGCACGCAATGGGAGAACGTGACCTTTTCCTCGCGCCACAGCTTGACCAGCATCTCCGGCTCGTAGCGCCCCGGGTACACCTGCTTCATGCCGAGCATGGTGGCAACGTAGGGGATGCCCCAGGCGTGCACGTGGAACATCGGGGTGATCGGCATGTACACGTCGTCGCTGCCCATCAGCCGCACGCTGTCGATGCTGCCGGTCACCGAAGCTTCGGCCAGGGTATGCAGCACCAGTTGCCGGTGAGTGAAGTACACACCCTTGGGGTTACCGGTGGTGCCGGTGGTGTAGAAGGTGGTGGCCACCGAATTTTCGTCGAAATCCGGGAAAGCGTAGTGCGGGCTGGCGGCGGCCAGCAATTGCTCGTATTCGCCGACCAGCCCGGGCAGCTCGGCGGTCTTGTCCGGGCCATCGGTCAGCAGCAGGGTCTTGTCGACAGTGGTCAATTGCCCGGCAATGGCCTGGTACAGGCCGACGAAGTCGCTGTTGACCAGCACCACGCGGTCTTCGGCGTGGTTCATGGTGTAGAGGATCTGCTCGGGCGACAGGCGCACGTTGATGGTGTGCACCACCGCACCGATCATCGGGATGGCGAACATGCATTCCAGGTAGCGGTGGCTGTCCCAGTCCATCACCGCCACGGTGTCACCCGCCTTCACGCCCGCCTCGGTCAGCACGTTGGCCAGGCGCGCAATGCGCTCGTTGAGCTGCGGGTAGGTCAGCCGCAACTGGTCGCGGTAGACGATTTCGCGGGTCTTTTCATAGCGGCTGCCAGACATCAGCAGGCGTTTGATCAGCAGCGGGTAGGCGTAGGCGCCCTCGGCGGGCTTGATGATGCGGGTCTGCAACATGGGTATCCCTTTCTGGAAAAGGCGGGCCGGACAACTCTGGCAACTACTGTAGTCCGCCAATGTGACGGCCAAATCAGCCGAAGGAATGATTTGTGCGCTAAAGGTATGAGTGACGGGCGTTGACGGGCGGTAACCGCGGGCTAGACACTGCGCTGACAGCTTCAGGATTTGTGCTGGATCTGCAGGCCCTTTCGCGGGCCAGAACACCGATACCCCTGCCCTGCACCGGAGAGCCCCATGCCCAGCCCGCGTCGCGCCGTGTTTCTCGATCACCAGTCCCTGGACCTGGGCGATCTCGACCTCTCGCCCCTTAAGCAGCAGTTCGACGAATTCGAGCTCTACGCCGCAACCCGCCCGGACCAGGTCGCCGAACGCCTGCAGGGCGCGGTGGCGGTAATCAGCAACAAGGTCGTGCTCGACGCCGCGACGCTAGTCGCCAATCCGCAATTGAAGCTGATCCTGATTGCCGCCACCGGCACCAACAATGTCGACCTGGCGGCGGCCCGTGCCCAGGGCATCACCGTCTGCAACTGCCAGGGCTACGGCACACCGTCTGTGGCCCAGCACACCCTCGCCCTGCTGCTGGCCCTGGCCACCCGCCTGTGCGACTACAACCAGGCAGTAGCCGACGGCCGCTGGGCCGAGGCCAGCCAGTTCTGCCTGCTGGACTTCCCTATCGTCGAACTGGAAGGCAAGACCCTCGGCCTGCTCGGCCACGGCGAGCTGGGCGGCGCGGTGGCGCGGCTGGCCGAAGCCTTTGGCATGCGCGTGCTGAGCGGGCAGATCCCCGGCCGCCCGGAACGCCCCGACCGGCTGCCGCTGGACGAGCTGCTGCCACAGGTCGACGCCCTGAGCCTGCACTGCCCGCTGAACGAGCACACCCGGCACATGCTCGGCGCCCGCGAACTGGCGATGCTCAAGCCCAATGCACTGGTGGTCAACACCGCTCGCGGTGGCCTGATCGACGAGCAGGCGCTGGCCGACGCCCTGCGCAGCGGCCACCTCGGTGGCGTCGCCACCGACGTGCTGAGCGTGGAGCCGCCGATCAACGGCAACCCGTTGCTTGAACCCGGCATTCCGCGCCTGATCATCACCCCGCACAGCGCCTGGGGCGCAGTGGAGTCGCGCCAGCGCATCGTCGGCCAGCTGAGCGAGAACGCCCAGGCCTTCTTCGCCGGGCAGCCGCGCCGCGTGGTCAGCTGAGCGCGGCGCCCGGCTCTGCTACACTGCGCCACTTTTTCAGGAGGCGTCGTCCATGGACCCGCGCAGTGAAGTGTTGCTCCGCCAGGCAGAGCTGTTCCAGGGGCCGCTGCTGCTCGCCGGTGCCCCCGCCGACGGCCTGCTCGGCCAGTTGCCCCAGGCCCAGGCCTGGACCTGGCATGCCGGCGATCAGGGTATCCTCGAAAGCCGTTACGCCGGCCGCAGCCACTACGGGGTCGAGCCGCCGCAGGTGGCGTTCGACAGTGCCGTGCTGTTCCTGCCCAAGTCCCGCGAGCTGGCAGCCTACCTGCTCAATACCCTGGCCGCGCGCCTGGGCGGCCGCGAGCTGTACCTGGTCGGCGAGAAACGTGGCGGCATCGAAGGCGCAGCCAGGCAGCTGCAGGCGTTCGGCAAACCACGCAAACTCGACAGCGCGCGCCATTGCCAGCTGTGGCAAGTGAGCATTGACCAGGCACCAGAAGCCAAACCCCTGGCAAGCCTGGCCGAACGCTTCGAACTCGCCCTGGAAGACGGCCCGTTGCAGGTGGTCAGCCTGCCCGGGGTGTTCAGCCATGGTCGCCTCGATCGCGGTACGGCGCTGCTGCTCAAGCACCTCGATGGCCTGCCAAGCGGGCATGTGCTGGACTTCGGCTGCGGCGCCGGGGTGCTCGGTGCCACGGTGAAACGCCGTTATCCGCAAAGCCGCGTGACCCTGCTCGACGTGGATGCCTTCGCCGTGGCTGCCAGCCGCCTGACCTTGGCCGCCAATGGCCTGGAAGGCGAAGTGATCAGCGGCGACGGCATCGACGCGGCGCCTACCGAGCTGAGCCTGATCCTGAGCAACCCGCCATTCCACACCGGGGTCCACACCAACTACCAGGCCTCGGAAAACTTGCTGAAAAAATCGGCGATTCATCTGCGAAAAGGTGGCGAAATGCGCCTGGTGGCCAACAGCTTCCTGCGCTACCAGCCGCTGATCGAAGGCGCGCTGGGCAACTGCCGGGTGCGCGACGAAGCCGATGGCTTCCGCATCTACCAGGCAACACACGAATAAAAACAGCGCTTGCCGAAAGCGTTTTGCCTAGGCAGAATCCGCACCGTCCTAGGGGAGTAGTCTCCCGCGAGCGCCCAGCTCGCCCGGTACGCGTCAACATACTTGGCCCACAGGCCATGGCGCGTGCGACCCACCATGCAGGCTGCATGGCGAGATCCGCATAGACGGGTCCAGGGTTTGACAAGACCTATGACACGCACACCTTACCCGGGGCGGGGAGGCTGTACGTGTCATAGCCGTGTCGACCCGCCCCCGTAGGAATCCTGATGCTGGAATCTCTGTTGGTCCCCACCGCAATCGTTGCGCTCGCCGAAATTGGCGACAAGACGCAGCTGCTCGCGCTCATTCTCGCTGCCCGCTTCCGCAAGCCATGGCCGATCATCGCGGGCATCATCGCGGCGACCCTGGCCAACCATGCCGCGGCCGGTGCCGTGGGGGCATGGGTCGGCAGTTTCTTCAGCGCTGCGGCGTTGCACTGGGTGCTGGCCGCGAGCTTTACCGCCACGGCGCTGTGGACCCTGGTGCCGGACAAGATGGATGACGACGAGAGCCCGGCGCGCCGCTTCGGGCCGTTCCTGACCACGCTGATCGCGTTCTTCCTGGCGGAAATCGGTGACAAGACCCAGGTCGCCACGGTGATGCTGGCGGCTCAGTATCCGCACCTGATCATGGTCATCATCGGCACTACCCTGGGCATGCTGATTGCCAACGTGCCGGTGGTCCTGGCAGGCAACTTCGCAGCAGACAAACTGCCGCTGACGCTGATTCGTCGCCTGGCAGCGACAGCGTTCTTCGTCCTGGCAATCGTGGCCGTCTATTCGGCGATGAAGGCCAGTGGCTGGGTCGGGTAACTCGCAAGGCGGGGCTGCTGCGCAGCCCATCGCGACACAAGGCTGCGCCTACAAGCAGTACGCGCCTGCTGTACGAGCGGCCTTGTGTCGCGAAAGGGCCGCTAAGCGGCCCCATGAGCAGCCATTACTTCTTGGCCGCCTGATACAGCGGCATTACTTTCGGAATCGCTGCCTGCAACGAAGCGATACGGCTCGACGACGCCGGGTGGGTGCTCATGAACTCAGGCGGCGCACCTTCGGAAGCCTTGGTCATCTTGTTCCACAGGGTGATCGCGGCATTCGGGTCGTAACCGGCACGTGCCGAGAGTTCCAGGCCAATCAGGTCGGCCTCGTTCTCGTTGGCCCGGCTGTTGGGCAGGGTCATGGCATAGTTCACCACCGTGTCGGCCAGGGCCATGCTGCTCTGGCCCAGGCCGAAGATGGCACCGGCACCCTGGCGGGCCATTTCCACGCCGTACGCCTTGGACATCGCCTCGCGGCTGTGCTCACGCAAGGCGTGGGCGATCTCGTGGCCGACCACTGCGGCGATTTCCGCATCGGTGAGCTTGAGCTGGTCGATCAGGCCGGTATAGACGATGATCTTGCCACCTGGGCCGCAGTTGGCGTTGAGCTCGTCGCTCTTGATCACGTTGACCTGCCAGTCCCACTGCGCGGCATCCGGGCGGAACTTGGGGGCCTGGGCGATCAGGCGGTCGGCGATGGCCTGCACGCGCTTGGCATCGCTGCTGGACTTGTCGAGCACGCCTTTGCTGGACGCCTCGCCGAGGGTCTGCTGGTACGACTGGGCGTACATCTGGTTGACCTCATCGGCCGAAAGCATGCTGAACATGTATTGCTGGCGTTCGACGCCGACAGCACCGCCGCTGGTGGTATTCACCGCCTGGCAGCCAGCTAGCAGGATGCCAGCACTCAACAGGCTGACAACAAAAGACTTACGCATGAAAACACTCCCTTTACTACATGCGCCGTATCCTAGGCTGACTGGCCCGTGGGCCGCCATAGCCGTAGATAAGATTTCACACTGGAGCCGGACAACCGGGTGCAGACCGGCCATCAGGCCGGGGTCAGGCACTCCGGGGCGTCCAGCTTCGGGTCATTGACAAAGTTGGCCAACGCCCGTTCACGCAACTGTGCCGACGGGCTGGCCAGCAGCTCGTGCAGGCGCGTCAGTGGCGTGTCCGGGTCAAGCCAGGCCGCCTGCCCTGCTTCGTCCAGGATCAGCGGCCGGCGTTGGTTCATCGCCGCCTGGGTCACTACCGCACAACTCAGCCACACCTGGTCCTGCACGGGGTAGGCCTCCCACACGGCGGCGAAGTATAGCGATGCGCCCTCCCCTGGGGTCAACCAATACGGGCGCTTGCGCACACTGCCACGCCATTCGTAGAAACCGTTGGCCGGCATCAGGCAACGCCGCTGGCGGAACGCATCACGAAACATCGGCTGTTCGGCCAGGGTTTCGGCGCGGGCATGGGCGGGGGTGCGGGACAGGTCGGTGAGCCAGGCCGGGGTCAGCCCCCAGCGCGCCTTGGCCAGTTGCAACTGGCCGTCCAGCTGGCGCTGGATCAGCACCGAAGCCCCGGGCGAGATGTTCCATTGGGCCGGTTGCCCGGCAGGAAAGCCCGGTAGGCAGACCAGCGCCTGGGGCCAGCGAAACAGCGCGTAACGTCCACACATGGGCGAATTCAGAACCTAACAGATCAAGGTACCGGGGAAACTCTCCGGTTCGTCGCCAACCAGTGGCTGGGCGTCATTGTACGCATCGATCAGCTGTCGTGCGTATTCCGCCTGCTCATCAGCCACGGCCAGCCCCAGCAGGCCTTGCAGCGGCAGCTCGCCGGCGGCACCGACCAGGTCACGGCCAACCACGTGTACCACGATCCCTTCGCTGGCAAGCATACCCGCCAGCATTTCCGCCTCGAGCAGGCTTTCCGGTTCGTAGATGCGCTGCATCAGGTGTCATCCTCACGGCGGACTTCGAGCAGCCATTCGTCACCATGCACCTGCAGAATGCACACCACAGGCTGGCAACACACCTGGCAATCCTCGGTATAGACCTGGTCGCCAGCAGACAGATCGACGGTAGTTTCCACCCGTTCGCCACAATAAGGGCAATCGTAGAAGTCGGTTTCCAGCATCGCGGTCTCCGCAGTGACTTATGCGTATAATTGCCGGTCTGTTTACAGGGCCTGCGTGCGTCCGAGCCGTTTTTCGGAGCCCGTCCCTACCTTATTACCCTAGCCGTTTCCAACAAGAGAGCATGATGGGCGAATTCGATGCCATCCGACCGTACGACGACGCTGAGGTCCCTGCCGTTCTGGCACGCCTGCTCAGCGACCCGGCATTCCTCGATATCCTCACCCACTTCCGCTTCCCGCGTGCGGCCGGCGCCCTGGGCTGGTTGCTCAAGCCGCTGATCGCCCGCCGCCTGCGCAAGGAATTCGCCGGCGTTACCTGTGTCTCGACCTTGCAGGACAAAGTCGAGTACTACGTCGACCAGACCATCGATCGTGCCACCGACGGCGTTACCTATTCTGGTGTCGAGCAGCTCAAGGCCGGCACGGCCTACCTGTTCCTGGCCAACCACCGTGACATCGTCATGGACCCGGCCTTCGTCAACTATGCGGTGTACCACGCCGGCCTGCCCACGCCGCGCATCGCCATCGGTGACAACCTGCTGCAAAAACCCTTTGTCAGCGACATGATGCGCCTGAACAAGAGCTTCATCGTGCACCGCTCGATCAGTGGGCGGCGCGAGAAGCTGGCCGCCTACCAGTTGCTTTCGGCGTACATCAACCATTCGATCCGCAACGACGTTACCTCGATCTGGATCGCCCAGGCCGAAGGCCGCGCCAAGGATGGTGACGATCGCACCGATTCGGCGATCCTCAAGATGTTCCACATGAGCCGCAAGGACGAACCGTTCGGCGCGGTGATCCAGAGCCTGAACCTGACGCCGGTGTCGATCAGCTACGAATACGACCCATGCGACCAGGCCAAGGCCCGCGAGCTATATATCCGCGCTACCACCGGTACCTACAAGAAGGCGCCGGGCGAGGACGACAACAGCATCGCCAAGGGCATTACCGGCTACAAAGGCCGGGTACATATCAACTTCGCCCCACCGGTGACCGAGTACTACGAGGACACCAAGCAACTGGCTGCCGAAATCGACCGTCAGATCCTCGGTGGCTACCGGCTGTTCCCGGTCCATTACCTGGCGTATGCGATGTGGGACGGCAAGGATGAGTCCTTGCAGGTGCCGAGTGCGGAAAAGATATTCCCGGCTGATGAGCTGGCCCGGGCCAGGGAGGAATGGCAACGCCGCCTGGAGGCCTGCCCTGAGGAGCAGCGGCCATATCTGGTGCTGCAATACGCAACGCCGGTGCGTAACCAGTATCAGGTCAGGCAGCAGGCATCGATAGCCTGAAGGAACGCCGGGGCTGCGTTGCAGCCCATCGCAGGCAAGCCAGCTGCCACAGCGGCCGAGCTTGCCTGCGATGGGCGCGAGGCGGCGCCGAAATCAGACCCAGGTACTGAGCCAGGACAGCAGCAACGCCATCGCCAGGCACGAAAAACCCAGGATGTAGAAGTATCGCGGTACCCGCAGGTCGAACGCGTCGACCAGCACATCCTCCAGCGCCAGCATCTCGCGGGTTTCCGCCTCGCGGCGCCGTGCACTGTGCAGCAGCAACCCGCCCGGGCAGGTCAGCAACAGCGCCAGCAGATTGATCAGCTTGGTCGGATGGGCGGCCAGGAACCCCCAGAGCACTTGCAAGGACATCACGCAACCTCGGTGTGAGCGACGGCAAAGGCACGCATTCTACCCAAGTCGAGCCCTGACGCCCGGGCCAGGCGACAAAGCGTAATTAAATTTCATCTGTCATGAGCTCGTCATCTGAACAGGCCACCCTGTCGGCCTTTCCATGACCCGGAGCTTGTTCATGCTGCATGCCGAAAACCAGGACCGCCTCTATCTGGTCGCCCAGAGCGATGACCAGCAGGCGCTGATCGATGGTTTTGCCATCAACGTGCAGGACCGCCAATGGCTGGTGTATTGCGCATTGGGTGGGCACGCGCATGAAAGCCTGCCGGATATCGATCCCCATACCGGCCTCAGCGTGCTGGATTTCCAGATAGAAGCTGCGTAACCCTGGGTTGGCCGGTTCGCGGGCACGCCGGCAAAGACTCCAGATAACAAAAAACCCGCTGTCTGAACCAGGCAGCGGGTTTTCTTCATGCGGCTGAAGGCTTACTGCCCCAGCACCTGGCCGATGCTCGGGTCCTTGAACAGGCGGGTCAGGGCATCGCTCAGTACATCACCCACCAACTGGTTGTTGGTTTCCTGGTTCGGCGCCATGCCGAAACGCTGGTCCAGCGAGGCGCCGTAACGGCCACTGTAGGTACGGCCGCCGTTGGCGACGTCGGCACGGAAGGTAGCGCCGATGGTCGCCTCGGTGACGTACAGGTTGTCTTTCGGCGACTGGTACTTCAATTCGGCCAGGGTCACGGTCAGCTGCGGCGCGTTATAGGCGTTGGGCGTCGGGGTGAAGCCGAGCAGACGCACGGCGGCTTCGGCCTGGGCCTGCAGCTTGGGCACGATGTCGTTACCGCTGACGCTGATGGTGCTGGTTTCGGGGTACATGCCACCACGAGTGCCCAGGGACTGCGACGCCCGGCCGTCAACCACCCGGACCACCACCGGCTGGCCATGGCCGACCGGGGCGAGCTGGGCCTTGAGCGTGGGTTGCGGGTTGAGTTGTTGCGGGCTGTGGGCACAACCAACCAGGCTGAGGCTGGCCACGGCGATCAAACCGAACAACAGACGTTGCAACATGCGCGTTACTCCAGAAAATGCGGCGAAGGCCCACAGTATACCCAGCCACACATCGACCAGTCATCGGCCTGGCCCGGTTGTCACAATGGTTTCATCGCCGCGCCCTTATCCTTGCGCCAAGCCCCAACGCACAGGACCTGCTGCCATGGCCTCGCTCTGGACCCTGCTCTTCCGACGCCCGCGCCACAACGCCTATGCCCGCCTCGACGCCGACGGCAAATGCCTGGCCTTCAAGCAATGCCGCCAGGCCCCCAACGGCAGCGGCTGGGTCCGGGTCGGGGAAATCCAGCTCGCCTGGCTGGGCCGCGAGCTGCCCGCCAGCGCCCGGGTTTGCGCACGCGCAAGCCGCCGCTGGCACCAGCGCATCCTCACGGCCTGACAAACGCTGCAATAAAAACCACGAATGGCGACATTTCTGCGCGCGACATCGCTATAATCTCCCCCCGATTATAAGGACGTCTCCTGATCGGGCCCCGCATCGCCGCTTGACCCCGGCAACTTCACCGCTTCGCCCACAGAGAGCCTTCCACTCAGGTCTTGCATCGGCTGTCGTGCCTGCTTTCCGGCCCTTCACACTGCATGAACCTGCGGGTTGCCATCGCGCAGTCCCCTTTTGAGGTTCACGTCTCCAAAAGAGCGTGAAAAAACGGTTTTCACAACTTCACAAGAGTGTGGCGAGCAAATGAACAGTCTGGCATGTGCAAAAGCGGCAGATGTGTCCCGAACAGCCCTGAACAGGCGGCAAATGCGCTCATCGCGGATGAGTATCTGAGCCGTTCCATAACGCACGCACGACACCTTGACCATAAGTCGAATTGCCGCACCCGTGGCAAACGGCGTTCAATAGCGAACCCGAAGACTGATTGGCGGTGCCCGCGGAAGTTGCAAGAACTGCGATAAGTCGGACATGGCGATCCTGGCGACCCCAGGTCCTATGCTGTCAATTAGGTAGCTGTAGATTGTGGAGACGCGTTAAATGGCGCAGAACGAATCGGTTGATGTGGTACTGGTAGGCGCGGGCATCATGAGTGCCACCCTGGCCGTACTGCTCAAGGAGCTCGACCCGACCCTGAAACTCGAGGTCGTCGAGGCGATGGACTCCGGAGCCGCGGAAAGCTCCAACCCCTGGAACAACGCAGGTACCGGCCACGCCGGCCTGTGCGAGCTTAACTACACGCCGCAGGCCGCCGATGGCAGCATCGACATTAAGAAGGCCGTGCACATCAACACCCAGTTCGAGGTCTCGCGCCAGTTCTGGGCCTACCTGAGCAAGAAGGGCAACTTCGGCTCGGCGCGTGCCTTCATCAACCCTGTCCCACACCTGAGCTACGTCGAGGGTGACAAGGGTATTGCCTTCCTCAAGAAGCGCTTCGAGCTGCTCAAGCAGCACCACGCCTTCGCCGAGATGGAATACACCGAAGACAAGGCGCTGATGAATGAGTGGATGCCGCTGATGATGCCAGGCCGCCCGGCCGACCAGCGCATCGCCGCCACCCGCGTACTCAAGGGCACCGACGTCAACTTCGGCGCGCTGACCAACAAGCTGCTCAAGCTGCTGGGCGACGCCGAGCATGCACAGGTCAAGTACAGCAAGAAGGTCGTTGGCCTGCGCCGTAACGGCAGCGGCTGGACCGTGAGCATCAAGGACGTCAACAGCGGCGGCAGCCGCGAAGTGGACGCCCGCTTCGTCTTCCTCGGTGCCGGTGGCGCGGCCCTGCCGTTGCTGCAGATGTCCGGCATTCCGGAAAGCAAAGGCTTCGGTGGCTTCCCGGTCAGCGGCCAGTGGCTGCGTTGCGACAACCCGGAAATCGTCAAGCAGCACCAGGCCAAGGTCTACAGCCAGGCTGCGGTCGGCGCCCCGCCGATGTCGGTACCGCACCTGGACACCCGCGTGGTCGACGGCAAGAAATCGCTGCTGTTCGGCCCCTACGCCGGCTTCACCACCAAGTTCCTCAAGCACGGTTCGCTGATGGACCTGCCGCTGTCGGTGCGCATGGGCAACATCGGCCCGATGCTGGCCGTGGCCCGCGACAACATGGACCTGACCAAGTACCTGGTCAGTGAAGTGATGCAGTCGATGGAACAGCGCCTGGAAGCCCTGCGTCGCTTCTACCCGCAGGCCAAGGCCGAAGACTGGCGCCTGGAAGTGGCTGGCCAGCGTGTGCAGATCATCAAGAAAGACCCGAAGAAAGGCGGTGTGCTGCAGTTTGGTACCGAGCTGGTCTCGGCCCAGGACGGCAGCCTGGCCGCACTGCTCGGCGCATCGCCGGGTGCTTCGGTGACCGTGTCGATCATGCTGGAACTGATCGAGCGCTGCTTCCCCGAGCAGGCCAAGGGTGCCTGGGCTGCCAAGCTCAAGGAAATCTTCCCGGCGCGCGAGAAGACCCTGGCGACCGACGCTGCCCTGTACCACAAGATCAGTGCCGACAACGACGCGGCGCTGGACCTGGTGGAAAGCAGCCCGGCGGCCAAGCATTACGCCTGATTCGGCTGGTAACGAAAAAACGCCCCTCGGGGCGTTTTTTTGTGCCTGGTTACTCACCAACCTGTGCCGGCCTCTTCGCGGGCATGCCCGCTCCCACAGGTTCGGCGCCACCCTCAGGCTGTGTACTATCCCTGTGGGAGCAGGCGCGCCCGCGAAGAGGCCGGTGCAGGCTAACGATCAACCACGGGCGCTGGCGATGATCTCAATGTACTCCGCCGCATTGCGCTGGTCGGCAATCAGCTCGACGAAGGTCTTGCCATGCTCGTCCTTGCCATCCAGGTCCAGGCCCGCTTCGACGAAGAAGCCGACAAAGCGTGCGAAGTCGTCGACGCGCAGGCCGCGGTAGGCCTTGACCAGCTTGTGCAGCGAAGGCGAGGTCACCCCATCGGCCGGCTCGAATTGCAGGAACGTCTTGATGTAGTCGTCGCTGATCTCGTCGCCGATTACCTGTTTCTTGTCTTTACGCATTGCCGACTCCAACTGGACCATCACGGGATTTCGAAGGCCGGCAGTGTACCCCCCGCAGGCCGCGCGCCTCAACGCGTACGTACGGTGCCGGTGTGCAGGTCGGCCCAGATGTGGCCGTTGGCGTAGGTGAGGAACTGCACGTACAGCGTTTCATTACGCAGCAGGTCCATGATCACCCGGTAGTCGCTGACCGGGTAATTCAGGCTCAGGGTGCGGGTCTTGTCGTCATACACAGGCTTTTTCAGGCTCTTGGCCGCTTCGCCGTCGAAGGTCAGCAGCACCTGGGTGATGGTGGCGCCCTTGCTCAGTGGCTTGCCCTTGAGGCGCACCTGCAATGACGAGGTGATCGGGATCGGCTGCTGGTCGGACTGACGCTGGGCCCCGACGACCACCGAATAATCGGTTACTTGCAGCAATTGCTGGCCGGTCGGCGCTTCCTGGCGCAGGGACTGGTCGTCGGGTGGCAGGAACTGGCTGTGCAGCGGTGCGGCGGCAAGCGGCAGGCTGACCGCCAGCAGAAGGGGAAGAAACGCACGCATGTGAGGCTCCTTGTATGAAGGGGCACTCTAGCACGGCGTGCACAACCTCTTGTAGGAGCGGCCTAGCGTCGCGATCGGGCTGCGCCGCAGCTCCTCGATTGAAGCTTCGCCACCAAAATGGCCGGGGCCGCCTTGCGCCCCATCGCGACACAAGGCCGCCCCTACGGCTGAGTGCGCCGGCCTGGCGTCAATCGAACTGCGCAAGCATCCAGGCCTGGTACCCGGCAACGCCCTCGTCACCTTCGCGCGGCGCCCAGTGCGCGTGCTCGCCCTCGCCCACTGGCCGGTACGGCCCGGCCTTGCACTCGAACAGGATGCTGTCCGGCTCCAGTACCACCAACCCGTGGTAGGTGCCGGGCGCCAGGTCCACGCCAAGGCAGTCACCGCCTGCCTGCAATATCCGCTTGCCGGTCACCGCGCCCTGCTCATCGAACAACAGCAGGCCGAAGCGCCCCTTGAGGGCAAGCAGCGTTTCCGCCTTGTCGGCGCTGAGGTGGCGGTGCGGCGGGATGTAGGTACCCGGCTGCAGGCCGACTGCCATGCGGTGGCAGGGTTCGTCCATCTCGTGGAAATTATGGTGCTGGCGCCCGCGTGGGTTGGCGGCAGCCTGCGCGGCCAGCCCGGCGAACAACGCTTGGTCGATGAACGCAGGCTGGCGCATGGTTACAGCCCCTTGACCGCGAAGATGCCGTTGGCGTTGCGCCAGTAGCCTTTGTAGTCCATGCCGTAGCCGAAGATGTAGCGGTCGACGCAGGGCAGGCCCACGTAGTCGGCCTTGAGGTCCGGGCTGGCCTTGCGGTCGTGGTCCTTGTCGATCAGTACTGCAGTGTGCACCGAGCGTGCGCCGGCATGCTTGCAGAACTCGATGATGGCGCTGAGGGTATGGCCTTCATCCAGGATGTCGTCGACGATCAGCACGTCACGGTCGATGAACGACACTTCCGGCTTGGCCTTCCAGAACAACTCGCCGCCGCTGGTCTGGTTGCGATAGCGGGTGGCGTGCAGGTAGCTGGCCTCCAGCGGGAACTGCAGGTGGGTCAGCAATTTGCCGGAAAAGATCAGGCCGCCGTTCATTACGCAGAACACCACCGGGTTCTTGTCGTGCAGGTCCTTGCAGATCTGCTCGCCGACTTTGGCGATGGCCGCTTCGACTTCGGCTTCGGTGTACAGGCAGTCAGCTTCACGCATGACTTGACGGATATGCTCGAGATCGGCGGACATGGCGCTCTCCGGGTGGCACTTTGGAAAAGCGGGCAAAGGTACGCATCCGCTCGTCACAGATCAAGCATTTATGGACTAACGTCCAAAATGACCAGACGACAGCACAGGCTGAATAGATTAATCTAGCCCGGTTTTTTTGCCCGCCTTTCGGAGCCCCCTATGCCCACTCGTGAGATCCGCCATCCGCTGATCCGCCACAAGCTCGGCCTGATGCGCCGTGCCGATATCAGCACCAAGAATTTTCGCGAACTCGCCCAGGAAGTCGGCGCGCTCCTGACCTACGAAGCGACCCAGGACCTGCCGCTGGAAACCTACGAGATCGACGGCTGGTGCGGCAAGGTGCAGGTTGAAAAGATCGCTGGCAAGAAGATTACCGTGGTGCCGATCCTGCGCGCCGGCATCGGCATGCTCGACGGCGTGCTCAGCCTGATCCCCGGGGCCAAGGTCAGCGCGGTCGGCGTTGCCCGCAACGAAGAAACCCTCGAAGCCCACACCTACCTGGAAAAGCTCGCGCCAGACATCAACCAGCGCCTGGCCCTGATCATCGACCCGATGCTGGCCACCGGCAGTTCGATGGTCGCCACCATCGACCTGTTGAAGAAGGCAGGCTGCAAGGAAATCCGTGCCATGGTCCTGGTGGCCGCGCCGGAAGGCATCGAAGTGGTGGAAAAAGCCCACCCGGACGTGCAGATCTACACCGCGTCGATCGACCAGCACCTGAACGAGCACGGCTATATCGTGCCTGGCCTGGGCGATGCCGGTGACAAGATCTTCGGCACCAAGCAAAAGGACGCCTGACCATGCAGGACGGCTTCAACGACCCGCTCTGGCGCCAGGTCGTTTCGGGCGCGCAGATGCTCTTCGTGGCATTCGGCGCGCTGGTGCTGATGCCACTGATCACCGGCCTCGACCCGAACGTCGCGCTGTTCACCGCCGGCATCGGCACCCTGCTGTTCCAGCTGGTCACCGGCCGCCAGGTACCGGTGTTCCTGGCCTCGAGCTTTGCCTTCATCACCCCGATCATCCTCGCCAAGGGCCAGTTCGGCCTGGCCGAGACCATGGGCGGGGTGATGGCCGCAGGCTTCGTCTACACCTTCATGGGCCTGATGGTAAAGATCAAAGGCACCGGTTTCATCGACCGCATGCTGCCGCCGGTAGTGATCGGCCCGGTGATCATTTCCATCGGCCTGGCCATGGCACCGATCGCGGCGAACATGGCCATGGGCAAGGCCGGGGACGGCAGCGTGCTGCTGCCGTACAAGACGGCGATGATGATCTCCATGCCCGCCCTGCTGACCACACTGATCGTCGCCGTGTTCGGCAAAGGTATCTTCCGCCTGGTGCCGATCATTGCCGGCGTGCTGGTCGGCTTTGCCCTGTCGTTCGCCTTTGGCGTGGTCGACACGGCCAAAATCGCCGCCGCACCGTGGCTGGAACTGCCCAACTTCACCGCGCCGGCGTTCAACTGGCAGGCCATCCTGTTCATCGTCCCGGTTGCCCTGGCACCGGCGATCGAGCACATCGGTGGGGTGATCGCCGTCGGCAGCGTGACCGGCCGTGACTACCTGAAGAAACCCGGCCTGCACCGCACCCTGCTCGGTGACGGCCTGGCCACCACCGCAGCCGGCCTGTTCGGCGGCCCGCCCAACACCACCTACGCCGAAGTGACCGGCGCGGTGATGCTGACCAAGAACTACAACCCGAAGATCATGACCTGGGCGGCGATCTTTGCCATCACCCTGGCCTTCATCGGCAAGTTCGGCGCGCTGCTGCAGAGCATTCCAGTGCCGGTGATGGGCGGCATCCTGTGCCTGCTGTTCGGCTCGATCGCAGCGGTGGGCATGAACACCATGATCCGCCACAAGATCGACCTGGCCGAAGCGCGCAACCTGGTGATCGTCTCGGTCACCCTGGTGTTCGGTATCGGCGGCGTGCTCATCGGCAGCGGCGATGGCCCGGATGACTGGGGCCTGAAAGGCATTGCCCTGTGCGCCATCGTGGCGATCGCCCTGAACCTGATCCTGCCGGGCAATGATGGTTGGAAGCACAAGAAGCTGGATGATCAGATGCCTTGAGGTCTGGGGCGGCCTTGCAGCCCGGTCGGGTCACCAGGCCGCCCCTGCCCGGAATTCCGGCCCCTGTAGAAGCAGCCTTGTGTCGCAACAGGGCTGCAATGCAGCCCCAGCTGTTCAAGCCTTTTCGCACAGGTCAGCCAGCACCCTGGCCCACTCCGGGTGGTCATTCAGGCACGGCACCAGCACCAGCTCCTGCCCACCCGCCTCGACAAACTGCTCGCTGCCACGCATGCCGATTTCTTCCAGCGTCTCGATGCAATCGGCGACGAATGCCGGGCACATCACCAGCAACTTCTTCACCCCGGCCTTGGCCAGCTCATCCAGCCGCGTCTCGGTGTAGGGCTCGATCCACTTGTCCCGGCCCAGCCGCGACTGGAACGATACCGACCATTTCCCCTCGGCAATGCCCATTTTCTGCGCAAACGCCTTGGCCGTGGCCAGGCACTGCCCACGGTAGCAAACCGCCCGCACCTCGGCGGACGCATCATGGCAACAATCGACAGCCCGCAGGTCGTGCCGGGTGCCTTTCGGGAACAGCTTCTTCAGGTGTCGCTCCGGCAGGCCATGGAAGCTGAGCAGTACGTGGTCATACGGCTGTTCCAGGTAAGGACGGGCGCTGGCGGCCAGCGCCTCGATGTACGCCGGGTGTTGGTAGAACGGTTGCAGCACGCGCATCTGCAGCGGCAACTGCTGCTCTTCGATGGTCCGCCTGGCCTGCTCTACCACGGTGGTCACCGTGCTGTCGGCGAACTGTGGGTAAAGCGGCGCCAGGGTCACCTTGCGCACGCCTTGTCGGGCAAGCCGTTCCAGCGCTTCAGGCAAGGCCGGCTGGCCGTAGCGCATGGCGATTTCCACCGGGCCGTGAGGCCAGTGTGCGGCCATCGCCGCCTGCAGGCGCCGGGTCAGCACCACCAGCGGCGAGCCCTCGTCCCACCAGATCGAGCCATAGGCATGCGCCGACTGCTCCGGTCGCTTGATCAGGATCAGCGACACCAGCAGGCGCCGCAGCGGCCAGGGCAGGTCGACCACATACGGGTCCATGAGGAACTGGTCGAGGTAGCGGCGCACATCGGCCACCGAAGTGGAGGCAGGGGAACCCAGGTTGACCAGCAGCAGAGCGTGATCGGTCATGCAGCGTCCTATGTCAAAGTTGGCTGGACAGGTTGTCCAGGGCCGATTGCAGATCGTTGAAGCGGAAGGTAAAGCCTGCCGCCAGCAAGCGTACCGGGCGCGCGCGCTGGCCGCCGAGCAGCAGGATCGACAGCTCGCCCAGAAGGGCCTTGAGCAGCACCGCCGGCACCGGCAGCAGCGCCGGGCGATGCAAGGTGCGGCCCAGGCGCCTGGCGAACTCGCGGTTGCGCACCGGCTCTGGGGCGCAGGCATTATAGGGACCGCTGGCGTCCTTGTGCTGCAAGAGAAAATCAATCAGGGCCACCTGGTCGTCTATATGGATCCAGGGCATCCATTGCCGCCCATGGCCCAGAGGCCCGCCCAGTCCCAGCTTGAAGGGCAGGCGCAGGCGCGACAAAAAGCCGCCATCGCTGGCCAGCACCAACCCGGTCCGCACCAGCACCACGCGGATGCCCTGGGCCTGCGAGCGCAGGGCGGTTTCTTCCCAGGCAATGCACAACTGGCTGGCGAAATCCTCTCGCACCGGGGGTGAAGCCTCGCTCAGCTCGCGTTCGCCGCCGTCCCCGTACCAGCCCACCGCCGAACCGGAAATCAGCACTTGCGGGCGCTGCTCACGGCTGCCCAGCCAGCTCAGCAATTGTTCGGTGAGGGCGATGCGGCTGGCCCACAGCAGGTTGCGCCGAGTCGCCGTCCAGGGGCGGTCGGCGATCGGTGCACCGGCCAGGTTGACCACCGCATCGAGCTGATCGTCCGGCTCCAGTTGTTCCAGGCGGGCGATGCCACGCACGCCCGCCCCGCAGATCGTCGGCACCTGCTCGGGTCGCCGGCTCCACACCGTCAGCCGATGTCCCTGGCCAAGCCAGTAGCGGCACAGGTGCCGGCCAATCAACCCAGTGCCGCCTGTCAGTAATATATGCATGGCAGTGTCCTCGCAGATTGCGGCGGTGGTCTATTTTTAACGACAAGGCACTTTTTTGACCCGACGCTCTCGGATAAACATAGGCCAACCTGCCCGCCAAAGCGGTATAACCTTATACAAAAATTGTGCATTGTACAGGTTTGCCTGACAGCGTAGTCTGCTTACAGCAAGGTTTAAAGAGGCCATCATGACAGTACCAATCGCCATCATCGGGGCCGGTATCGCCGGCCTGTCTGCCGCCCAGGCTTTGCAGAAGGCCGGGCAATCCGTGCATTTGTTCGACAAAGGCCATGGCAGTGGCGGGCGCATGGCCAGCAAGCGCAGCGAGGCTGGCGCGCTGGATCTCGGCGCCCAGTACTTCACCGCCCGCGACCGGCGCTTTGTCGAGCAGGTGCAGCAGTGGGTCGCCGCCGGCTGGGCCGAACAATGGACGCCGCAGCTGTACAACTACCGCGATGGTGAACTCAGCCCCTCGCCCGACGAGCAGACGCGCTGGGTGGGTGTACCGCGCATGAGCGCCATCACCCGCGGCCTGCTCAAGGATGTGACCGTCAATTTCGGCTGCCGCATCGCCGAGGTGTTCCGTGGCAAGCAGTACTGGCACCTGCAGGATACCGAAGGCTGCAGCCACGGCCCGTACAGCCGCGTGGTGATCGCCGTGCCGGCGCCACAGGCCACACCGCTGCTGGCCGCTACCCCGAAGCTGGCTGCCGTTGCCGCTGGCGTGCAGATGGAGCCTACCTGGGCCGTCGCCCTGGCCTTCCAGGCCCCGCTGGACACCCCGATGCAAGGCTGCTTCGTGCAGGACAACCCACTCGACTGGCTGGCGCGCAACCGCAGCAAACCGGGCCGTGACGAGCATCTCGACACCTGGGTGCTGCACGCCACCTCAACCTGGAGCCGGCAGCACATCGACCTGGCCAAGGAAGAGGTGATCGAACAGCTGTGGGGTGAATTCGCCGAGCTGGTCGGCTGCGTGGTACCGGCACCGACCTTTGCCTTGGCCCACCGCTGGCTGTATGCCCGCCCGACCAGCAACCATGAATGGGGCGCGCTGGCCGATGCCGACCAAGGCTTGTACGCCTGCGGCGACTGGTGCCTGTCCGGGCGTGTCGAGGGAGCCTGGCTGAGCGGCCAGGAAGCAGCGCGGCGGCTGCTCGAACACCTTGAGTGACAGAGTTATACAAAAAAACTAGTTTGCATAATTTCTTGGCTGTGCTGGAATTGACCTGTACAAGTTTTTGACCATGTACAGGTTTATGGAGACAGCCATGCACGACCCCTCCACGCATCGCAAGCCGCGCATTGCCATCAGTGCCTGCCTGACCGGTCACAGCGTGCGCTACAACGGCGGCCACAAGGCCTCCGACCTGTGTCGAACGCAGCTCGAGGAACATTTCGACTGGTTGCCGGTATGCCCTGAAGTGGCGATCGGCCTGGGTGTACCGCGCGACCCGATTCGCCTGGTCGGCGACCCCGAGCAACCGGCAGTGGTCGGCACACGCAATCCCGACATCGACCTGACCGGCCCGCTGCGCAGTTATGGCCAGCAGATGGCCGCGGAACTCGATGACATCTGCGGCTACATCTTCATGCAGAAGTCGCCGTCCTGCGGGCTGGAGCGGGTCAAGGTCTACCAGGACAACGGCCGCCCGGCCTTCCACAGCGGGCGCGGTGTGTACGCCCAGGCGTTCTGCGCACAGCGCCCGGACCTGCCGGTGGAAGAAGAAGGCCGCCTGCACGATGCCGTGCTGCGCGAGAACTTCATCAGCCGGGTATACGCCTATGCCGACTGGCAGCGCCTGCTGGCCGAGGGCCTGAGCCGTGGGGCGCTGGTGCATTTCCATGCGCGCTACAAGTACCTGCTGATGGCCAACAACCCCCAGGCCTACCGCACCCTGGGGCGCATGCTCGGCAGCATGCGCCGTGATGACGACCCGCAAAGCATCGGCCCGCGCTATTTCAGCCAGCTGATGCAGGCGCTGCGCCGCTGCGCCAGCCGCGGCACCCATGGCAATGTTCTGCAGCACCTGAGCGGCTACTTCAAGGATGCCCTGACGCAGCAGGACAAGGCCGAGCTGCAGAGCATCATCAGCCAGTACCGGCAAGGCGTGGTGCCACTGGTGGTGCCGCTGACCTTGCTCAAGCACCACTTGCGCAAGCACCCCGACCCGTACCTGTTGCAACAGGCCTACCTGCAGCCGCATCCCGAGCGCCTGGGGTTGCGCAATGCTGTCTGAGATTTTGCTGCCCATCGGCGAGCTGGCCCGTCGCACCGGCGTCAACCCGGTTACCCTACGGGCGTGGGAGCGGCGCTACGGCTTGCTCAAGCCTCAGCGCACAGCCAAGGGCCATCGCTTGTATCCGCTGGACCAGGTGGAGCGGGTACAGACGATCCTCGCCTGGCTGCAGCGCGGTGCATCGGTCAGCCAGGTAGGCGAGCTACTCGACAAGCCCACTGCCACGCCGCCCAAAGGCGACTGGCAGGCCAGGCAGTTCCAGTTGATTGAAGCCATCGCCAATCTGTCCCAACGTGCGCTCGACCAACAGCTCAACCAGGCCATGGCGCTGTACCCGGCAGTGACCCTGTGCGAGCAATTGCTGCTGCCGCTGCTCGACATACTCGAGCTGCGCTGGCGCACCTACTTCAATGCGGGGCTGGAGCAGATCTTTTTCAGCACATGGCTGCGCAGCAAGCTCGGTGCCCGGATCTATCACGACAACCAGTTGCTGCAAGGCCCTGCGGTGCTGTTGGCCGATGATCACGAGCGCGGCTTCAACCCTGAACTGTGGTTATGCGCCTGGCTGCTGACCAATAACGGTATCGCCGTGGAAGTGCTGGAACACCCCATCGCAGGGGCTCAACTCAGCCATGCCGCCGCCACCCTGAAAGTGCGCGCCGTCATCTTGTACCTTGGCCCGCGCATCGATGCCAAGGCGCTGCAACGCATGCTGCGCAATCTGCCAACGCCCGCCTTGCTGGGCGGACCGACAATGGCCATGCACGAAGCGCAGCTCGGTAACCTCGACCACCCCTACCTCTGCTTGTTCGACACCCCCCAGGCCGCCCTGCGGTTGCTTCAGGGCAACGAGCGGCCGGCTGCAGGACTGGACTCACCATGCAATTGACCTGGCTGCGCAGCGACCTGCGCATCGATGACAACACCGCACTCAGTGCCGCCACTGAACGCGGCCCGACCATCGCCCTGTGGCTGATCAGCCCTGGGCAGTGGCTGGCACATGACGATGCAGCCTGCAAAGTCGACTTCTGGCTGCGTAACCTGCGCGACCTGAGCCAGTCACTGGCGCACTTGAACATCCCCCTGCTGATTCGCACGGTCGACAGCTGGGAGCAGGCGCCACAGGCCGTGCTCGAGGTGTGCCGCCAGCATCGGGTGCAAGGTGTGCACTGGAACGAAGAGTACGGCCTCAACGAGCAGCGCCGTGACGACGCCACACGGGCCTTGCTGGAACGCTCGGCCATCCAGGTTCACAGCCATCTCGACCAGCTGTTGTTCCGTCCGGGCAGCATCCTCACCCGCAGTGGTGACTACTTTCAGGTGTTCAGCCAGTTCAAGAAGAGCTGCCTGGAGCACCTGCACCGCAACCTGCCGGCCCTGGCCCGGCAGGTGCAGCGTCAGGCACCGCTACAGGTCGCCAGCGACTCCATACCCGAGCAGGTGAAAGGCTTCGAACAGCCAGGGCGCTCCCTGCGCGAACATTGGCCTGCCGGTGAAGCCGAGGCACAGGCGCGGCTGGCCCGCTTTGTCGACGAAACCATCGACGATTACCACCAGCTGCGTGACTTGCCGGCCAAGCCTGGCACCAGCCAGCTGTCCCCCTATCTGGCCGCCGGCGTGATCTCGCCGCGCCAGTGCCTGCACGCCGCCTTGGCCAGCAACCGAGGCGAGTTCGACAGCGGCAGCAGCGGCGTGCAGACCTGGATCAACGAACTGCTCTGGCGCGAATTCTACAAACACATCCTGACCGGTTATCCACAGGTCTCGCGCCACCGCGCCTTCCGCGCGCATATCGAAGCGTTGCCCTGGCGCGACGCACCGGCCGACCTCGCAGCCTGGGAACAGGGCCGCACCGGCTTTCCAATCATCGACGCGGCAATGCGCCAGCTGCTGCACACCGGCTGGATGCACAACCGCCTGCGCATGATCGTGGCCATGTTCCTCAGCAAGAACCTGCTGATCGACTGGCGCAAGGGCGAACGGCACTTCATGCGCCACCTGATCGATGGCGACCTCGCTGCCAACAACGGCGGCTGGCAGTGGAGCGCGTCCACCGGCACCGACGCCGTACCCTATTTCCGCCTGTTCAACCCGGTTTCGCAATCGCAGCGTTTCGACCCCCAGGGGCAGTTCATTCGGCACTGGCTGCCTGAATTGCAGGGGCTGAATGAAAAAACTATTCATTTACCGGTGAAGACAGCCGATCTTTTTGCTACACATTGCTATCACAGTCCCATTGTCGATCTCGACAGTAGTCGCCAACGTGCGCTGGAAGCTTTCAAGAACCTCCCGCGTCGGCAGAATCAGAGGGCAATATCGTGAATGTTCGTCGTATCTGGGTGACGGGCGCGGCCAATGGACTAGGCTTGGCGTTGGTGGAGGCGCTACTCGGGCAAGGGCACCGGGTAGCCGCGAGTGGCAAGGATGACGAGGCGCTGGACGCCTTGGCGGCGCGCTATGGTCGCCAGCTGTTGCGTTTGCCCTGGCAGTTGCATGAAGAACAGCAGGCGGCACAGGCCAGCCAGCAGATCTGCCATGCCTGGTGCTCGCTGGATGGCCTGATCCTGAATGCCGGGACCAGCGATTACCTGGCGGACAATGTGCCAGGCGGCGAACTGTTCGAGGCAATTGCCACCAGCAACCAGTTGGCCGGCGAACATTGCCTGGCCAATGCGCTGCCATTGCTGGCGCGAGGTGACTCGCCGCAGGTGATGGCGGTTTTCAACCGTTATTCGGCGTTGCAGTTGTACGCGCCGACGCAGCCCAGCGCAGACTGGAACAACATGCCGCAGTGGATGCGCAAGCAGCGCCAGGCATTGCAGGCTGAAGGGATTGAGCTGACTGTGGTGGGACCACAGTCGCTCAAGGCACCGGTGACCCCGGTGCAGGCGATACCGGAGGCCTGGACAGCGCAAAGCGCGGCAGAAGAGCTGCTGCGGCGGTGGCCGCAGCGGGAGCCGGAGCTGGTCCTGGAAACCCTGGACCCAAGCGATTTGTGGCCTTTGCCACGCTAGCCGGCATGGCGCCTGCAGGGCCCGCCTGCCAGGCGGGCTCAGAGCGCCATGCGGTAATGCAGGCTGTAGCTTTCTACCCCATCGTTGGGCTGTTTCAGGCCAGCGTTGGAATAGTGGATCGCCCGTACCCCGATCTCATGCCCACCGGCAAAGCGCAGGCCAAAGCCGATGCGGTCTTCGAACTGGAATGACGAGCCCAGGTCGTTGTCTTCCAGCTCGGTACTGGAGAACGCTGCCACGCCAATACCCGCTTCGACGTACGGCTTCACCGAGTCGCCAGCAAACTCATAGACGAATACCGGTGCGAACGAGAGGCTGTGGTTGCTGGCAGTCTCATCCCCATCCCAATAGCTGTAGGCCCCATCCCAGTAACCGGTCAGGCGGCCGACACTGGTTTGCCACCAGCTCGCGTCCCAGTTCGATTGCAGCCCCAGCCGATAGACCATGGTCGAGTCGCCGGTCTGCCCCACCGAAAACGAAACGTCGGCAGCCTGCGCCGACAATGCTTGCCCCAGGGTTACGACGGCAGCCGCCGCCAAGCACAGCAGTTTCTTCATGAGAAACATCCTTCTTCCTGATGCTGTTATGAGTGTCTGCCTCATGGCAGGTAAACGGTAGAAAGCGGCAGTAGTACGATAGTTCAGCTTGATTTCACGTTTTTTTCACAACGCAAAGCTTTGCACACTGTCGGATTTATGCCACAGCAAAGGTAGGATTTTTCTCAACGCTTGCGGATCGGCGCTGGTCCAGAAGCGGGTATCGCCGGCAGGCCCAGTGGCCAGCAGCCCATGTGCGGCCAGCAAGCGCTGCAGCTGGCGTGCCACCGCAGCGCCAGTGTCGATGATCGCCACGTCGGCAGGCACCATGTCGGCCAGCAGCGGGCGCAGGAAGGGGTAATGGGTGCAGCCGAGGATCAGGGTATCGCAGCCTGCAGCCAGCAAAGGCTGCACATAACCCGACAGCAACTGGTGCAGCGCCGGGCTGGCCAGGTCGCCCGCCTCGATGCGCTCGACCAGGCCCGGGCAAGGCTGAGTGATGACCTGTACGTCGCTGGCGAAACGGTCGAGCAAGGCGGCGAACTTGGCGCTCTGCAGGGTACCAGTGGTCGCCAGCACACCCACCACGCCGGAACGCGTGGCGGCCGCAGCGGGCTTTACCGCCGGCTCCATGCCAACCAGTGGCCAGCTCGGATATAACTCACGCAAGTCGGTCACCGCTGCCACCGTTGCGGTGTTGCAGGCCAGCACCATGGCCTTGGCGCCTTGTTCATGGAAGAACCCGGCAATGCGCCGGCACCGTTCACGGATATAGTCCGGGGTCTTCTCGCCATACGGCACGTGACCGCAATCGGCCACGTACAGCAGCGTCTCGTGGGGCAGCAAACGCTGGATCTCGGCGAGTACCGACAAGCCGCCTACCCCGGAGTCCATCACGCCGATCGGCGCCGAGCGCTCAGCCATCGCGCTTACCGCAGACCGCACAGGCCGGGTCGCGTTTGACCCGCAATTCGCGCATGCGGGTGCCAAGGGCATCGATCAGCAGCAGGCGCCCGACCAGCGGTTCGCCAAACCCGGCCAGCAGCTTCATGGCCTCCAGGGCCTGCAGGCTGCCTACCAGGCCGACCAGAGGGCCAATCACCCCGGCTTCGCTGCAGGTCAGTTCGGCTTCGCTGCCATGGCCGTACAGGCAGTGGTAGCAAGGGCTATAGTCGCGCCGTGGATCGAATACCGACAGCTGCCCTTCCAGGCGGATCGCCGCACCGCTGACCAGCGGTTTGACCGCAGCGACACAGGCGGCATTGACGGCCTCGCGGGTGCTGAAGTTGTCGGAGCAATCCAGCACCAGGTCGACTGCCGCCACTGCTGCGGCCAATGAGTCCTCGTCCAGTGCCTGGCGATGGGCGACCAGGCTGATTTCCGGGTTGATCGCCTGCAAACGCTGCAAGGCCGAATCGACCTTGCTCATGCCGACGCTGGCACTGTCGTGAATGACCTGGCGTTGCAGGTTGGTCAGGTCGACGGTGTCGAAGTCGGCCAGGTGCAGCTCGCCCACTCCGGCGGCAGCCAGGTACAAGGCGACCGGTGAACCAAGGCCACCGAGCCCGACGATCAGCGCCTTGCTCCGCTTGAGGCGCAACTGGCCGTCAATGTCTATCTGGGCCAGCAATACCTGCCGGCTGTAACGCAGCAGTTCCTGATCACTCAGCATGGCAGGCGTCCCAGGGTAATGCGTTCATGGCCACCCAGGTCGGTGCGGCTGGCGACCTCGATGAAGCCTTGTTCAGCCAGCAAGGCGCGTACTGCCGCTGCCTGATCGTAGCCGTGTTCCAGCAGCAGCCAGCCGCCCGCTACCAGGTGCGCCGGGGCCTGGGCGGCGATGACGCGCAGGTCGTCCAGGCCATCGGCGCCGGCCACCAGGGCGCTGCTGGGCTCGAAACGTACATCGCCGACGGCCAGGTGCGGGTCGGCGGCGGCGATATAGGGCGGGTTGCTGACAATCAGGTCGAAACGCTCGCCGGCCAGGCTGTCGAACCAGTGGCTGACCCGCACCTGGGCGTTTGCCAGGCCCAGGCGCTGGCGGTTGCGCTCGGCCAGGGCGGCAGCCTCCTCCACCCGGTCCACTGCGGTTACCTGCCAAGCCGGGCGATCGCTGGCCAGGGCCAGGGCAATCGCGCCGCTGCCGGTGCCCAGGTCAAGGACCTTGGCCGGCGTGGCGGGCTGCAGTTCAAGGGCGGTTTCCACCAGCAGCTCGGTATCCGGCCGCGGGATCAGGGTATGCGGGGCCACTTCCAGGTCGAGCGTCCAGAAGCCCTGCTGGCCGAGAATGTAGGCGACCGGCTCGCCGTCGCGGCGGCGCTGCAGGTAGCTGGCATAGGTCTCGGCATCTTCGCTGCTGACGATCCGCTCGGGCCAGGTGTGCAGGTAGCTGCGCGACTTGCCGATGGCCGCAGCCAGCAACAGCTCGGCATCCAGCCGCTCGGTGGGCGATTCTGGCAACTGCGCATTGCGCAGCAGGCTGGCGATGATGGTCATCAGTCCCCCAGCGCGGCCAGCTGATCGGCCTGGTATTCAGCCAACAGCGGTTCGATGACGGCCTCCACGCCACCGGCGAGGATGTCGTCCAGCGAATACAGGGTCAGGTTGATACGGTGGTCGGTCACCCGCCCCTGTGGGTAGTTGTAGGTACGGATGCGCTCGGAGCGGTCGCCCGACCCCACCAGCAGCTTGCGCTCGCTGGCGATGGCGTTCTGCGCGGCGCTGGTCTGCATGTCGTTGAGCTTGGCCGACAGCCAGGACATGGCGCGGGCACGGTTCTTGTGCTGCGAACGCTCTTCCTGGCACTCGACCACGATGCCGGTCGGCAAGTGAGTGATGCGGATCGCCGAGTCGGTCTTGTTGACGTGCTGGCCGCCGGCACCGGATGCGCGGTAGGTGTCCACACGCAGGTCGGCCGGGTTGATCTCGATGGCGGCCTGTTCGTCCGGTTCGGGCAGTACCGCCACGGTGCATGCCGACGTGTGGATACGGCCCTGGGACTCGGTCTCGGGTACGCGCTGTACACGGTGCGCGCCGGACTCGAACTTGAGCTTGCCGTACACGTTGTCACCCTCGACGCGGGCGATGATTTCCTTGTAGCCGCCGTGCTCGCCTTCGTTCTCGGAGAGGATTTCCAGGCGCCAGCCGCGCTTTTCGGCGTAGCGCGAATACATGCGGAACAGGTCGCCGGAGAAAATCGCCGCCTCGTCGCCACCGGTACCGGCACGGATTTCGAGGAACACGTTGCGGCCGTCGTTGGGGTCTTTGGGCAGCAGCATGCGTTGCAGCTGCGCCTCCAGCGTCAGCAGTTGTTCCTTGGCTTCACGCACTTCTTCCACGGCCATTTCGCGCAGGTCCGGGTCACTGTCCTTGAGCAGCGCCTGGGCGCCTTCGAGGTCGTCCTGGACTTTGCGCCACTCTTTATATGCAGCGTAGACCGGCTCGACTTCGGCGTATTCACGGGAATAGGCGCGGAAGCGCGTCTGGTCGGAAATGACCTCGGCATCACCGAGCAGCGCGGTGAGTTCTTCGAAGCGGTCCTGGAGGATTTCCAGTTTGTTCAGCAGCGACGCTTTCATTGCGGGGATTTGTCCGTCGAGCCCTCGTTGAGGGCAAAGAGTTCCTGGGCCATGGCCAGCGCATCGAGGCGGCCCTCGGCCGAGAGCCTTTTCAGTTGCACGCTGGGCGCATGCAGGAGTTTGTTGGTCAGCCCCCGGGCCAGCTGGGCCAGCACGTCTTCGGGGTTGCCGCCGTTGGCCAGCAGGCGCAAGGCTTTTTGCAGTTCTTCGTCGCGCAGGCGCTCGCTTTGCTGGCGATAGGCCTTGAGCACGTCCACTGCGGCCAGCTCGCGCAGGCGCAGCATGAAATCTTCCGCCCCGACTGCCACCAGCTCTTCGGCGGCCTGGGCTGCGCCCTGACGGCTCTTGAGGTTTTCCGCCACTACATCGTGCAGGTCATCGACAGTGTACAGGTAGACATCGTCCAGCTCACCGACTTCGGTTTCGATGTCGCGTGGCACGGCGATGTCGACCATGAAGATGGGCTTGTGCCGGCGCTGCTTCAGTGCGCTTTCCACCGCGCCCTTGCCGAGGATCGGCAGTTGGCTGGCGGTGGAGCTGATGACGATGTCGCTGTTGGCCAGTTCCTGGGGGATATCGGCCAGCAGCACGGCATGTGCGCCGAACTGTTCGGCGAGGATGCTGGCCCGCTCCAGGGTCCGGTTGGCGACGACGATGCGGCGCACGCCCTGCTCGTGCAGGTGGCGGGCGACCAGGGTGATGGTTTCACCGGCACCGATCAGCAGGGCCTGGCTGCGGCCCAGGTCGCTGAAGATCTGCTTGGCCAGGCTGACTGCGGCGAACGCCACCGACACCGGGTTTTCGCCGATGGCGGTGTCGGTGCGTACCTGCTTGGCGGCGCTGAAGGTGGCCTGGAACAGGCGCCCGAGCAGCGGGCCGACGGTCCCGGCTTCACGCGCCACGGCATAGGCGGACTTCATCTGGCCGAGGATCTGCGGCTCGCCGAGCACCAGCGAATCCAGGCCCGAGGCCACGCGCATCATGTGCTTCACCGCCTCGTGTTCTTCGTGCACGTAGGCGCTGGCGCGCAGTTCGTCCAGGCTGAGCCGGTGATAGTCGGCCAGCCATTGCAGCACGGCATCGGCGGACAGGTGATCCTGCTCTATATAAAGCTCGCTGCGGTTGCAGGTCGACAGGATCGCCGCTTCGCGGCTGGATGTCAGCTGGCAGAGCTGCTGCAGGGCGTCTACCAGCTGCTCTGGGGTAAACGCCACGCGCTCGCGTACGTCTACCGAGGCAGTCTTATGGTTGATACCAAGTGCAAGAAAGGCCATGCAAGGTCGCTGGTTGTGACGGGAAGCCGATAATTGTCCTCTTTCGCAGGTTTCAGGACAACCACCGTTCGCTATTGCGCTGGTAGCGCTGCGGCTATCGCCGCCTCCAGGCCTGCACAAGCAGCGATTTCAGGCATGCTCCGCTCTTGCTCTGCTCTGCTCTGCTCTGCTCTGCTCTGCTTTTGATCTTGATCTTGATCTTGATCTTGATCTTGATCTTCGCGACTTCAGGAGGCCGAACGCAGGCCTTGCGGAGGGAGGTGACGGGCATGGATGCCCGTCAAGCGCTGAGGCCCCATGGATGGGGCCTGCAGCGCGTCCTCCCGGGAGCAAGGCCTTCGCTCGGCCTCCTGAAGTCGCATTCGGCGGCGCCTGGACTACTGCGCGCTTAGAAGCAAGAGCAAGAGCAAGAGCCGAAGCAAGAGCAAAAACAACAGTCCAGGTACCATCGTGACTGCTCTGGGACGAACCACCCGGGCATGGCGCGGTCTTCATGAGCGAAGCGATAGCTTCATACCTTCGCAGGTGGGTTTGCCACCGCGCTTGTGTCATCATGCTCCGACCGCCGGTGAGTCTTTCTAAAGCCTTTTATGAACAAACCATACGCATTGCTGCTTGCCTTCGCCCTGCTCCAGGGCTGCCAGAGCCTGGCCCCACAAAAGGCCGAGCCTCCCACTGCCGAGGCCGCCAAGCGCGAGGCGGAAAAGCCCGTGGTGTATGGCTCGTTCAAGCAGGAAACGCTCTATAGTCTGCTGGTGGCGGAACTGGCCGGCCAGCGCAACCGTTTCGACATCGCCCTGGCCAACTACACCGACCAGGCCGCGAAAACCCAGGACCCCGCAATTTCCGAGCGCGCCTACCGCATTGCCGAATACCTCGGCGCCGACGAACCGGCCCTGGACAATGCGCTGGTCTGGGCCCGCAACGACCCGCAGAACCTCGACGCCCAACGCGCCGCCGCCATCCAGCTGGCCCGCGCCGGCCGCTATGACGAATCCATGGCGTACATGGAAAAGGTCCTGCAAGGCCAGGGTGACACCCATTTCGACTTCCTTGCCCTGTCTGCGGCAGAAACCGACCAGAGCACCCGCGACGGCCTGCTGCACAGTTTCGAACGCTTGCTGGCCAAGTACCCGCAAAACAGCCAGCTGGTGTTCGGCAAGGCCCTGCTGCTGAACCAGGACGGCAAGGCCGAAGAAGCCCTCGAGCTGCTCGAGTCGCACCCGCCGCAAAACGGCGAAGTCGCCCCCATCCTGCTTCGCGCCCGCCTGCTCCAGGCCCTGGACCGCGGCCCGGAAGCCCTGCCACTGCTGCGCGGGGCGATCCGCGACAACCCGGATGACAAACGCCTGCGCCTGACCTACGCGCGCACCCTGGTCGAACAGGACCGCATCGCCGATGCCAAGGGCGAGTTCCTCAGCCTGGTCCAGCAATACCCCGACGACGACGAACTGCGCTATTCGCTGGCCCTGGTATGCCTGGAAAACAAAGACTGGGATGAAGCCGAGGGCTACCTGCAGGAGCTGATCGAGCGCGACAGCAATGTCGACGCCGCACACCTGAACCTGGGCCGCATCCGTGAGGAACGCCACGACCCCGCCGGCGCCCTGCGTGAATACGCCCTGGTCGGCCCAGGCCCCGATTACCTGCCGGCGCAGTTGCGCCAGGCCGACATCCTGGTTGCCAACGGCCGCGGCAGCGAAGCCTCGCGCCTGCTCGCCGAGGCCCGCGAAGCCCAGCCGGACTACGCCATCCAGCTGTACCTGATCGAGTCGGAAAGCTACAGCAACAACAACAAGGACGCCCAGGCCAGCCAGGTCCTGCAGCAAGCCATCCAGCGCTACCCGGACGACCTCAACCTGCTGTACACCCGCGCCATGCTGGCGGAAAAGCGCGATGACCTGCCGCAGATGGAAAAGGACCTGCGCGCGATCATCGCCCGCGAACCAGAAAACGCCATGGCCCTGAACGCCCTGGGTTATACCCTGGCCGACCGCACCACCCGCTACAGCGAAGCCAAGGCGCTGATCGACAAGGCCCACCAGCTGACCCCGGACGACCCGGCGATACTCGACAGCCTGGGCTGGGTCAATTACCGCCTGGGCAACCTCGACGAAGCTGAGTCGTACCTGCGCCGGGCCTTCGCCAGCTTCCCCGACCATGAAGTGGCCGCCCACCTGGGCGAAGTGCTATGGGCCAACGGCAAGCGCCGCGAAGCCCGCCAGGTCTGGGCCAAGGGCTTCGACGCCCAGGCCGACAGCCCCATCCTGCGCAAGACCCTCCTGCGCCTGACCGGATCCGAGACCCTTTAACGCCATGTTCCTGCGCCATTGCATCACCTTCACCCTGATCGCCCTGCTGGCCGGCTGCGCCGGCTTCGGTAGCCGCGAGGCCCTGGAGGGCCACGGCAACCCGCAGCAGTGGCGCGCCCATAAAGAGCAGTTGAGCAGCCTCGATGGCTGGCAAATCAACGGCAAGGTCGGCATCCGCGCCCCGCGTGATTCCGGCAGCGGTACGCTGTTCTGGCTGCAACGCCAGGACTACTACGACATCCGCCTGGCCGGCCCGCTGGGCCGTGGTGCCGCACGCCTGACCGGCCGCCCCGGCGGCGTGGTACTGGAGGTGGCCAACCAGGGCCGCTACGAGGCCAGCAGCCCCGAGGCACTGCTGGAAGAGCAGCTGGGCTGGCAACTGCCGGTCTCGCACCTGGTCTGGTGGGTCCGCGGCCTGCCCGCCCCCGACAGCAAGAGCAAACTGACCCTGGACGGCGACAGCCGCCTGGCCAGCCTCGACCAGGATGGCTGGCAGGTACAGTACCTGAGCTACACCGAGCAGAACGGCTATTGGCTGCCCGAGCGCCTGAAGCTGCACGGCAAGGACCTCGACGTCACCCTGGTGGTCAAGGACTGGCAGCCGCGCCAGCTGGGGCACTGATCCATGCGCACGCTCACCCTGCCCGCCCCGGCCAAGCTCAACCTGTGGCTGCATATCATCGGCCGCCGTGCCGACGGCTATCACGAGCTGGAAACCGTGTTCCAGTTCCTCGACCACGCCGACGAGCTGAGTTTCGCCGTGCGTGACGACGGCGTGATCCACCTGCACACCGAGATCGCGGCGGTACCGCACGACAGCAACCTGATCGTGCGCGCCGCGCGCATGCTGCAGGCGCAATCCGGCACAACGCTGGGCGCCGACATCTGGCTGACCAAGGTATTGCCCATGGGCGGCGGCATCGGCGGTGGCAGCTCGGATGCCGCCACCACCCTGCTGGCCCTCGCCCACCTGTGGCAACTGGACTGGGACGAAGACCGCCTGGCGGCCCTGGGCCTGAGCCTGGGTGCCGATGTACCGGTGTTCGTCCGCGGCCATGCCGCCTTCGCCCAGGGCGTGGGCGAACAACTGACCCCGGTCGACCCGGTCGAGCCGTGGTATGTCGTGCTGGTGCCGCAAGTGTCTGTCAGCACAGCAGAAATTTTTTCACATCCGCAGTTGACACGTGATTCACTGCCCCTTAAGATGCGCCCCGTTCCCGAGGGAAACAGTCGAAATGACTGCCAACCGGTGGTAGAGCAGAGTTACCCGGAAGTTCGCAATGCGTTGAATTCTTTGGGCAAATTCACTGAAGCTCGGCTAACCGGAACTGGAAGTTGTGTGTTTGGGGCCTTCCCAAGCAAAGCCGAAGCTGATAAAGTTCTGGCCCTTCTTTCAGCGACCCAAACAGGGTTTGTGGCGAAAGGAAGCAATATTTCGATGTTGCATCGCAAGCTGCAAAGTCTGATCAAGAAGTCGAGCGCATAAGCGTTCGCAGCAACAGATACAGGGGCGTCGCCAAGCGGTAAGGCAGCAGGTTTTGATCCTGCCATGCGTTGGTTCGAATCCAGCCGCCCCTGCCATTTTCCTTATACTCATCCAGGTTACCCTCAGCCTCCAGGTACTGCGCGTGTCCAAGATGATGGTCTTTACGGGGAATGCCAACCCCGATCTGGCTCGGCGTGTAGTACGTCAGCTGCATATCCCTCTCGGTGACGTCTCTGTCGGTAAATTCTCCGACGGCGAGATCAGTGCCGAGATCAATGAAAACGTTCGCGGTAAAGACGTCTTCATTATTCAGCCGACCTGTGCCCCGACCAACGATAACCTGATGGAACTGGTAGTGATGGCCGACGCCTTCCGCCGCTCCTCAGCATCCCGAATCACCGCCGTGATTCCTTACTTCGGATACGCCCGCCAGGACCGCCGTCCGCGTTCGGCACGTGTAGCCATCAGCGCCAAAGTCGTCGCTGACATGCTCACTGTCGTCGGTATCGACCGTGTACTCACCGTCGACCTGCACGCTGACCAGATCCAGGGTTTCTTCGATATCCCGGTCGACAACATCTACGGCTCGCCCGTACTGGTCGACGATATCGAGGACCAGCGTTTCGAGAACCTGATGATCGTCTCCCCGGACATCGGTGGCGTCGTGCGCGCACGTGCCGTCGCCAAGTCCCTGGGTGTCGACCTGGGTATCATCGACAAACGCCGCGAGAAGGCTAACCACTCCGAGGTGATGCACATCATCGGCGACGTCGAAGGGCGCACCTGCATCCTGGTAGACGACATGGTCGACACCGCCGGCACCCTGTGCCACGCGGCCAAAGCCCTGAAAGAACACGGCGCTGCCAAGGTTTACGCCTACTGCACGCACCCTGTCCTGTCGGGCCGCGCGATCGAGAACATCGAGAAGTCGGTACTGGACGAGCTGGTGGTGACCAACACCGTTCCGCTGTCCGCCGCTGCTCAAGCCTGTGACCGTATCCGCCAGCTGGATATCGCACCGGTTGTGGCTGAAGCGGTACGCCGCATCAGCAACGAAGAATCGATCAGCGCGATGTTCCGCTAAGCGGAACACACGCTGACGAAAAGCGCCCCGCCCCAACACTGGTTGTTGGGGCGGGGCTTTTTTGCCATCCCCGTTGGCGCTGGTCGCAAACGCCCTCGGGGGGCTATTTTGGAGAAACAAAATGACCGAATTCACCCTGAACGCCCAAGCGCGTACTGACCTGGGGAAAGGTGCGAGCCGCCGCCTGCGTCACTCCGCGAACATCCCAGCCGTTGTCTACGGTGGTAACCAGGACGCTCAGTCCCTGACCATCCTGGCCAAGGAAATCACCAAGCTGTTCGAAAACGAGGCTGCCTTCAGCCACGTTCTGGAACTGAACGTCGACGGCGCCAAGCAGAACGTCGTGGTCAAGGCCCTGCAGCGTCACCCGGCCAAAGGCTTCATCATGCACGCCGACTTCGTTCGCGTCGTTGCTGGCCAGAAACTGACCGCCAAGGTACCGGTTCACTTCATCAACGAAGAAGCCCCGGTCAAGAAAGGCGGCGAGATCTCCCACGTAGAAGCCGAGATCGAAGTTTCCTGCGAAGCCAAGGACCTGCCTGAGTTCATCGAAGTCGACCTGGCCAACGCTGAAATCGGCACCATCATCCACCTGTCGGACCTGAAAGCTCCGAAAGGCGTAGAGTTCGTAGCTCTGGCCCACGGTGATGACAAAGCTGTTGCCAACGTTCACGCTCCACGCGTTGCTCCAGAAGCAGAAGGCGCTGCCGAGTAATCCACTCGCGCGCCGGCGTTGATCGGGTTACAGTGCCGCGCGCGCTGTAACCCACCAACTCCAAGGAAGAGCCCCTGACGTGACCGCCATCCAGTTGATCGTCGGCCTGGGTAACCCCGGCCCCGAATACGAACAGACCCGGCATAACGCAGGGGCTCTTTTCGTTGAACGCATTGCCAGCGCCCAGCGCGTCTCGTTGACCGCTGACCGCAAATATTTCGGCCTGACGGCTAAGTTCAGCCATCAGGGCAACGACGTTCGCTTGCTCATCCCCACCACCTACATGAACCGCAGCGGCCAGGCCGTGGCGGCCTTGGCCAATTTCTTCCGCATCAAGCCGGAAGCGATCCTGGTGGCGCATGACGAACTCGACCTGCCTCCGGGCGTCGCCAAGCTCAAGCGCGGCGGTGGCCATGGTGGGCACAACGGCCTGCGCGACATCATCGCGCAGCTCGGCAACCAGAACGACTTCCACCGCCTGCGGCTTGGCATCGGCCACCCGGGTGACGCCAAACTGGTCTCCAACTTCGTCCTGGGCCGCGCGCCGCGCGCCGAGCAGGAGAAGCTCGACGCCAGCATCGATTTTGCCCTCGGCGTGCTGCCGGACGTGCTTGCCGGCGACTTCGCCAAGGCGATGCGCGAGCTGCACAGCCAGAAGGCCTGATTTCCTTTAGAGAGGGGAATACCCATGGGTTTCAATTGCGGCATCGTCGGCCTGCCCAACGTCGGCAAGTCCACCCTGTTCAACGCCCTGACCAAGTCTGGCATCGCGGCGGAGAACTTCCCTTTCTGCACCATCGAGCCCAACAGCGGCATCGTGCCGATGCCCGATGCGCGCCTGAATGCGCTGGCTGAAATCGTCAAGCCCAACCGCATCCTGCCAACCACCATGGAATTCGTCGACATCGCCGGCCTGGTGGCCGGTGCGTCGAAGGGCGAAGGCCTGGGCAACAAGTTCCTCGCCAACATCCGCGAGACCGACGCCATTGCCCACGTGGTGCGCTGCTTTGAAGACGAGAACGTGATCCACGTTTCCAACAGCGTCGACCCCAAGCGTGACATCGAGATCATCGACCTCGAGCTGATCTTCGCCGACCTCGACAGCTGCGAGAAGCAGCTGCAGAAGGTTGCCCGCAACGCCAAGGGTGGCGACAAGGATGCCCTGGCGCAGAAGGCGATTCTCGAGCAACTGATCCCGCACTTCACCGAAGGCAAGCCAGCGCGCAGCCTGATGAAGAACATGAGCGCCGAAGACAAGGCGGTCATTCGCGGCTTCCATCTGCTGACCAGCAAGCCGGTGATGTACATCGCCAACGTGGCCGAAGACGGCTTCGAGAACAACCCGCACCTGGACGTGGTCAAGGCCATCGCCGAGGAAGAAGGCGCGGTCGTGGTGCCGGTGTGCAACAAGATCGAAGCGGAAATCGCCGAGCTGGAAGACGGTGAAGAGAAGGACATGTTCCTTGAGGCCCTGGGCCTGGAAGAGCCTGGCCTGAACCGTGTGATCCGCGCCGGTTACGAACTGCTGAACCTGCAGACCTACTTCACTGCCGGCGTGCAGGAAGTACGCGCCTGGACCGTGCGCGTCGGTGCCACCGCACCGCAGGCGGCCGGGGTTATCCACACCGACTTCGAAAAAGGCTTCATCCGCGCTGAAGTGGTGGCCTATGACGACTTCATCCAGTTCAAGGGTGAAAGCGGTGCCAAGGAAGCCGGTAAATGGCGCCTGGAAGGCAAGGACTACATCGTCAAGGATGGCGACGTGATGCACTTCCGCTTCAACGTCTAAGCGGCAGTTTGCAGTACTGAAAAACCCCTTGAGGCCCATGGCTTCAAGGGGTTTTGTTTTGTTCGTGCGCTTCAACGTATGCGTCAGCCAACGCCTTCCATTCCGTATGATTAGCCACCCCAAACAGCTCGATACGAAAAAGCCGCGCAATAGCGCGGCTCTTTCGTTTCTATTAGCTCACTTGATGTTCTTGATCCAGAAACGTCGATCATCAACGCTGAAGTTGGGATCGTAGCCAACCAGTGTCAGCATCGAGCCCACATAGTAAAGGCCAAACTGGTTCATCACCCAACTGTCCATGACCGCATCACTGGGCAACTTGCTGTACGGAGGCGTTGGTCCATCCGTACGGGCTTGGCCTGTCGTCTTTCCTGATACGGAAAAGCTCTTCCAGGTCAACACAAAGTTGTTGGACTGCTTGGGCAGGTCCGGCGCGCACAGGGAAAGGTTCTCGAAATGTTCGGAGCGTCTGGCATCGTGCCAAAGCACTGCGTCGAAATGAACGCAGTCGTTTGCCTTGAGAGTTAGACTGCGGGACAGGCTACGTTGATCGGCCGGAATGTCGAGGTTCGTGATAACTACCTTTGGCCACTCAGGTGCGCGCCCGTCCGTAGAGATATTCTGCCGCAAAGCGTTGTAAAGCGGTGTACGCAGCAAGCTGTTCTTGCTGGTTGTGCCAGCCGATGCGGGGGATACCTGCTTCAGATTGGCACTGATCGATTGCCCTACACCATTGAGCGAGTTCAACGCTCCCTGCATTTCTGTTGACGAACAACCCGTCACAAAAAAGGCAGAAGCGCTAAAGCTCGATACATTTTCATTGCAGTCCCTCGCTAGGATCATCGTTTGAATATGGCGCCAATAAAGGCGCACGAAGTGTGCGCCGCCTACAGTTCAAGGAAACCTGAGCGGCACTCAGAATCGACAATTTTTAGAAACGTCCTTGGTTTCGCCTATCGATATATTCTATGGTTTCAAGGTTGTCGTTGTCACTTTGACAAAATGCGCGCCCAGGACCTGTTCCTTGCATGGCAGCGAAGCCCACAGTGCTGAGCGACTCCATGCAACAACCGTTGAAAAGCGCTCTGGTCAGCGCTGTCCGTTGTTGAAAGATCGATTCAAGGAAGAACCATGAAAGAACACCAGTACGAGGTCCAGGTGACCTGGACCGGCAACAATGGCAATGGCACGTCCAGCTACACCGCTTACGCCCGCGACTTCAGTGTCGAAGCCCCTGGCAAGGCGACCCTGGAAGGTTCGGCCGACCCGGCTTTTCGTGGCAACCCCCTGCGCTGGAACCCGGAAGACCTGCTGGTGGCCTCACTGTCGGCGTGCCATAAGCTCTGGTACCTGCACTTGTGCGCGGTAAATGGCGTGAATGTGCTGGCCTATGTCGACCAGCCCCTGGGACGCATGGTGGAAGGTGACGCTCAGGGCAAAGGCCGCTTCACCCATGTGCTGCTGCGCCCGCAGGTGACCATCAGCGCCGGCTCGAACCGTGAGCTTGCCTTGCGTTTGCATGAGGAGGCGCACCATGAGTGCTTCATTGCCAATTCGGTCAATTTCCCGGTCGAGTGCGAGGCGCTGGTGACGCTGGCTTAGAATGCCCCCTTCGCAGGCATGGCTTGGTGTCGCGATGGCACGTAGATTCAAAAATCGCTGGTCGCGGCCATCGCGCCAAGCAGCAGGCAAATGCTCGCCACGGTGGTCAGCTGCAATCGCATCGGCAGGTACCAGCCTGGCACGACCTGCAGCAACTTCCGATCTTGCCAATAATGAAGGGCAAAGCCGCCAAGCAACATCAGGCAACCCAGGGAAACAGGCAGCAAAGTGCTGACCCAACCGAGCAACGCCGGCACGACGCTCCACATCAGCCGTTTGCGACGCTGCTCGGCGGGTAGCTTCGGCAGGGCCATCGCGAAGCCCCAGTGCAAGGCGCCGACGAAACTCAAAATGACGGCGCCATAGTTCACCAGCATCATCGCCCACAATGCTCGGTATTCGGGAACGAAGACGACCAGCAGCATCAAGCCAACAAATGGCAGCAAGCCGCCATAACCGAGGATGGCAAAGCGCCTTGGCATACCGCGGTAGACCCGCTCATCTGTACGCCTGTCATTTGTTTCGACCAATCAGTTGCAGAAACTCCTGGCGCGTCGTCGCCGATTCGCGGAACACCCCCAGCATCACCGATGAAACCATCACCGAGTTCTGCTTTTCGACACCTCGCATCATCATGCACATATGCTTTGCTTCGATGACCACAGCGACCCCTGCCGCATCGGTGATGTCTTGTATGGCACAGGCAATTTGCCGGGTCAGGTTTTCCTGAATCTGCAGACGGCGGGCAAAGACATCGACCACGCGCGCGACCTTGGACAACCCCAGCACCCTGCCGGTGGGCAGGTAGGCAACATGAGCCTTGCCGATGAAGGGCAGCATGTGGTGCTCGCACAATGAATAAAGCTCGATATCGCGCACGACGATCATCTCGTCGTTCTGGGACTCGAACAGCGCGCCGTTGATGACCTCTTCGATGTTCAGCTTGTAGCCGTTGCACAAGTACTGCATGGCCTTGGCCGCGCGCTGGGGCGTGTCCAACAGTCCTTCCCGCTGTGGGTCTTCGCCTACTTCGAGCAGAATCTCGCGATAGTTTTCAGCTAACGAATGGGACATTTGGACTCCTCACCGCTAAGGCGGTGACCGGAAATATGTACAAGATTGAGTTTTTGTATAGGTTTTGTACAATTTAGCCGAAAGCCAGCAATAAGCAATACCCGCTCCGGCTCCCAGCACGAAATGTCACCAGCAGCTTTTGCTGGCCCGGACCCGGTCGAGCGGAGAGCGTCATGAACCTCAACGTGCAGGTGATCAGGGATCCACATGATGAACAGATTCAATCCGCGCAAGCTGGGGTCGTCCAAATGGACGGCGTGTCAGCCTGTAAACCGGGAAAAGCACTTCATGGTGACCGAGCTTATTTGCGACGAAGACGGCACGCCTGTGCAGATTGAGCTGGAGGCGGTCCACAGCCGGCGCAAGCAATTGCTCGACTGGCGAGAACTCAGGGATAGCCAACGCTGGAAATTCGGCTGGTGTTGAACACCGAGGGCGCCATCCGAGCTAGCAGCGAATGACGATAGGCAAGAAACAGCCTCGTGCTGCTTCTCGACATGGCAGCGTTTGCCAGCGGGTAGAAAAAACAGCATCTAAGCTGTGATTCAGCACTGTTCCCGCGGAGCGCACCATGGCGGAAAAGAACCGCTTCGACTGGCAACGCTGGTTACCCGGCCTGGTCACCCTGCTCCATTACCAACCCGCCTGGCTGCCCAAGGACATCGCTGCCGGCCTGGTGCTCACCACCATGCTGGTACCGGTGGGCATCGCCTACGCCGAGGCCTCCGGGGTACCCGGCATCTATGGCCTGTACGCCACCATTATCCCGCTGCTGGCCTATGCCCTGTTCGGCCCCAGCCGCATCCTGGTGCTGGGCCCGGACTCGGCGCTGGCCGCACCGATCCTGGCGGTGGTGGTGCAATACGCCGCCGGCGACCCGCAGCGGGCGATCGCCATCGCCAGCCTGATGGCCCTGGTCGCCGGGGCCTTCTGCGTGATCGCCGGGCTGTTGCGCCTAGGCTTCATCACCGAACTGCTGTCCAAGCCGATCCGCTATGGCTACATGAACGGCATTGCCCTAACCGTACTGATCAGCCAGTTGCCCAAGCTGTTCGGCATCAAGGTCGATAGCCAGGGGCCGCTGCGCGACCTTTGGCAACTGGGCGAAGCACTGCTTGCCGGCCAAGGGCACTGGCCCAGCTTCATCGTCGGTGGCGGCAGCCTGCTGCTGATCCTGCTGCTCAAACCCTTCAAGCGCCTGCCAGGGATCCTGATCGCCGTGGTCCTGGCAACGCTGGCAGTGAGCCTGCTCGACCTCGAACAGATGGGTGTCAAGGTCCTCGGCCAACTGCCCCAGGGCCTGCCCAGTTTCGTGTTCCCCTGGGTCTCCGACATCGACCTGGTCGAAGTGGTACTGGGCGGCATTGCCGTGGCGCTGGTGTCGTTCGCCGATACCAGCGTGCTGTCGCGCTCCTATGCCGCGCGCATGAAGATGCCGGTCAACCCGAACCAGGAAATGTTCGGCCTGGGCGTGGCCAACCTGGCCGCCGGGCTGTTCCAGGGCATCCCCATCAGCAGCAGTTCGTCACGTACCCCCGTGGCCGAAGCCGCCGGCTCGCAGACCCAGCTCACCGGCATCATCGGTGCACTGGCAGTGACCCTGTTGCTGCTGGTGGCGCCCAACCTGCTGCAATACCTGCCCAACAGCGCCCTGGCAGCGGTGGTGATAGCAGCCGCACTGGGGCTGTTCGAGTTCGCCGACCTCAAGCGCATCTTCCGCATGCAGCAGTGGGAGTTCTGGTTGTCCGTCACCTGCTTTGTCGGGGTGGCGGTGTTCGGTGCGATCCCTGGTATCGGCATTGCCGTGGTGATTTCGGTGATCGAGTTCCTGTGGGACGGCTGGCGGCCGCACCATGCAGTGCTGGGCCGGGTGGATGGCACTCGCGGTTACCATGACGTGCAGCGTTATCCACAGGCCCGGCGCATTCCGGGGCTGGTGCTGCTGCGTTGGGATGCGCCGTTGTTCTTCGCCAATGCCGAGCAGTTCCAGAGCACGGTGATGGCGGCGCTGGAGGCATCGCCTACGCCGGTGCAACGGCTGGTGATCGCGGCAGAACCGGTGACCAGTATCGATGTTACCTCGGCAGACATGCTCGCCGAGCTGGACCGGGCGCTGGAGGCGCGCGGGGTGGAGTTGCAGTTTGCCGAGATGAAGGACCCGGTGAAGGACAAGATGCGGCGGTTCGAGTTGTTCGAGCACATGGGGGAGACCGCGTTTCATCCCACGGTGGGGGCGGCGGTGGATGCCTACCTGGAACAGAGTGGGGTTGAATGGAAGCCTTAAGTTTTCCTGGGCTGGCCTCTTCGCGGGTAAACCCGCTCCCACAAGGATTGCGTGATCCCATGGACAACGCCATACCTGTGGGAGCGGGTTTACCCGCGAAGCAGGCCACGCCGTAGCCGAAGCCGGTCGATCCAGATGAGCATGGCACTGGCATATACCGACACCGCCAGGAACAGCGCCATGCGCACGGCAAAGGCGCGATAGACATCCTGCCCACCAGCACTGTCCTGCACCGACTGCCCCAGCAGGATCAGCATGGTCGTCAGGCAGCTCAGCCAATAGGCCGGGCCCTGCCGGTTGAGCACGGCCTGGTACATCCGCCGCCCCTGCCAAAGTGCGAACAGCAGCACCCACAGGAAAAACATCCACAGGTGCACGAACAGGCTCAGCGCTCCCCACATCAGGATCGCCAGCAAACCGGCCAGCACGGTCGAGCCGATCAGCTCCCGGCTGGCATGCCGTGCGCGGGTCTCGCCAGCCTGTTGCCCCAGGCTTACCGCCTTCATAATCAGTGGCATGTACTGGTCCGGGGCGATCAGGGCTAGGAGAAACGCCGGCATCACGATCAACGTGGCACGCAGTGCAACCCAGCTCACTTCGCCACTGTCGAGCAACGGCGGCGCTGGTTGCACCGGCGCATCGGCAGGTTCGGGAAACAGCACATGGGCCAAGGCTGTGCCTATAACCGCCAGCAGCATACCCTTGGCCAACGCTTCGACCACCGAGAGTGCCAGGGTGAAGTCGCTGGTACCGGCGGCAGCGATCATGGTCAGGCCGATCACCAGCAGGTTCGCCAGCAAGCCGTTGCCGCCCTTCAGGGCGTAGCGCAAGGTCAGGAAAACCCCCACGCCCACCAGCAACACCCCGCTCAACGGCGCATGGCGCAGCAGCGGAATCAGCAACAGCCCGCTGCCGCAACTGAGCAGCACCAGCAACGCCAAAACCGGTGCCGCACGCAGCGGCAAGGGCTGGCTGCGCATGGCCAGCAACAGTACCGCGAACACCGGCGCCAGGATCGGCACCGGCAGGCCGATGCCGAAACTCACCGCCAGGCACAGCGCCACGCCCCAGGCCAGGCGCAGGGCGCGCAGGCGGCGCAATTCAATAGGCATACGACAACCAGCTCATCAGCCACATGAACAGCCGGCCCAGCAGGTTCAACGGGTTACCTTCGCTGGGCAGGGCCATGACCTCGGCCTGCCCGCCAACCCGCAGCCCGCTCTTGTCCCGTAACTGGTCACGCTCAAGTTCGACGATGACCGGGAAGCGTTGCGCCGAACGCAGCCACTCGCGGCTGTTCTGCACGCTCGGCAGCGTACCCGGCGGGGTACTCTGGCCCACGCTGACCCCGTAGCCGATGCTGCGAATGCGCCCCTTCAACAGCGTGCCGGGCAGCGCGTCGAGCACCACCAGCACCGGGGTGTCGGGGCGCAGGCGGCCGAGGTTGTTCTCGGTCATGTCGGCACTTATCCACACGTCATGGATGGCGATCAGGGTCATCATCGGGCTGCCGGCGCCGACATAGTGGCCGACGTCGGTACGCAGGTCAGTGATCAGGCCGTTCGCATCGGCACGCACCACGGTGCGTGCGAGGTCCAGGCGGGCCTTTTCCACATTCGCCGCGGCACTGCGCAACTGGGCGTTGTCGTCCTGCGCCCCACCCTGCTGCTCCCGCGCCCGCTCCACTTCGGCACGGGCTGCCGCCACCTGGCTGACAGCCTGGTCGCGAGTGGCCTGGGCGCTTTCCAGGCGGCGCACCGACACCGTGCCCGGGTCTTCGTCGATCAGGCGCTTGAGCCGTTCGGCGTCCTGCCGCGCCTTGCGCTCGTTGGCCTGCGCCGCGAGCAACGCCGCCTGAGCCGAATCGATGCCAGCCGTGTGCGCGCCGATTTGCCGACGCACTGCGTCCAGGTCGGCCTCGGCACGCGCCAGGGCAATGCGGTATTGCTCCTGGTCCAGCTCGAACAGCACGTCGCCCCTGCGCACTTCCTGGTTGTTGCCCACCGCCACGCGCTTGACCTGGCCAGCCACCTCGGCACTGACCGGTATCACATAGGCCTGCAGTCGGGCCTGCTGGGTATAGGGCGTGAAGCGGTCGGCCAGCAGGTACCAGAGCAGGCTCACGGCAATCAGCAGCAACACCCAGCGCATGCCGCGATCGGGGGCGGCTGGGGGCGGCGTCGGAGCGGCGTCACTCATTTCGTTTCACCTTGTGCATGTGTGCTGGCGGCTGGCTCGTCGAGCAGCTCGCCCCAGTCGGTCCGTTGCTGCATCTGCTGGCGCGTAGCCGGGTCGATCGGCGCGCGGCTGGCGTCCCAGCCGCCACCCAGGGCCTTGTACAAGGTCACCAGGCTGCTCACCGCGTTGCCGCGGCTGACCAGGTAACCGTCCTGTTGCTGCAACAGCAGTTGCTGGGCGTCAAGCACCCGCTGGAAGTCGGCGAAACCTTCGCGGTACTGCGAACTGGCCAGGCTCAACGAGCGTTGCGCGGCCTGCGAGGCCTGCTCGCGAATGCGCGCGCTCTGCAGCGAGCGCACCAGCCCGCTGGCGGCATCGTCCGCCTCGCGCGCGGCTTCGCGCACACCCTGGTGGTACAGCTCGATCAGCTGCTGCAAGCGAGCATCCTCCACGCGCACGGCGTTCTTGCGCCGGCCGTAGTCGAACGGGTTCCAGATCAGGCTGGGGCCGGCGGCAAGATCAAACGTGTCGGGCAGGTGACTGGCCGTGACGAAGCTCCAACCAATGCTGCCCAGCAGGCTCAGTTGGGGATAGAGATCGGCCTCGGCCACCCCGACCAATGCCGATTGCGCGGCCACTGCCTGCTCGGCAGCGCGGATGTCCGGGCGGCGCAGCAGCAGGTTGGCGGGTACGTCCTGCAGTACGGCACGGTCTGGCAACGGCAGCTGGCCGTGGCCTGCGTCCAGCTGCGGCAACGGCCCGGGTGGCCGGCCGAGCAGCGCACACAGCACGTTGCGCAGGGCATTGAGCTGGTTGTGGAACTCGGGGATGGTGGCTTGGGTGGCCAGGTATTGCGTACGCGCCTGTTGCCAGTCGAGTTCGTCGTTTTCACCGTGGCGGAACAGCCGTTCGGTAATGTCCAGGCTGCGCGCCTGGCGCCGGGCGTTTTCTTCGGCGATATCCAGCCGCGCCTCGGCAGTACGCAGGGCAAAGTAGGTGTCAGCCACTTGCGCCCGCAACAGCAGCATGGCATCGGCGTAATTGGCCTGGGAGGCGAAGTAGGCAGCATCGGCACTTTCGATGGCGCGGCTGAAGCGCCCCCAGAAGTCGATTTCCCAGCCGATGTCGAAGCCTGCGCTGGATTGCCAGAACACCGAGTCGCGGGCGTTGGCGCTGCCGGACTGGTCCTGCTTCAGGTACAGGCTCTGGGCACGCAGTTGCTGCAGCTGTGGATAACGCCCGGTCTGCACAATAGCCAGCTGGGCACGGGCTTCAGCGATGCGCAAGCCGGCCACGCGCAGGTTGGTGTTGTTGGCATCCGCCTCGGCAATCAGGGCATTCAGTGCTGGGTCGGCGAACACCGCCCACCACTGGCGCAGGTCGGGCGCGCTGGCCTGCTGGCCGGCCTGCTTCAACGAAGGACTATCCCACGTCTGCAGCCAGGGGTCCTGCAGCGGCTGGAAGTCGGGGCCGACCTGGGTGCAGCCGGCCAACATGGCAACCAGGCTCAGCGCACAACCATGGACGCGTCCGGGCATGGCAATCCTTGGCTCAGGCGGTCGGCTCGGCGGGGTTTTCCGGCACCTGCAGCGCCACCCACTGCCAGAACAGCACATAGGTGACGCCAAGGATCACCGGGCCGATGAACAGGCCAATGATGCCTTTGACCACCATGCCACCGAGCGCGCCGATCAGTACCACCGGCATCGGCACATCCACCCCGCGCCCCAGCAGCAACGGCTTGAGCACGTTGTCGGCCAGCCCGGCGACGAAGGTGTAGATGGCGAACACGATGGTGGCCACGGTGAAGCCTTCGGCATTGAAGACGTAGATGATCACCGGCACGGTGACCAGCGTGGCGGGTGCCTGGGCAATTCCCAGCATGAGGATGACGATGGCCAGCATCCCGGCACCTGGCACGCCTTTGATGACGAAGCCGACCCCGATCAGCAACATCTGGATGAAGGCAATGCCGATAACCCCCTGGGCCACGGCACGAATGGTAGCGGTGCACAGTCTGGCCAGCGGCTTGCCGCGCTCCTCGCCCGATACCCGCATGGCGATGCGCTGCGCGGCGATCTCGCCACGCTCACCGAAGGCCATGATGATGCCCGAGACGATGATCGCCGCGATGAACAGCAGGAACGCGCCCCCGGCGCTGGCAGCAGCCCCCAGCACCGTGCGCCCGGCGCCCTTGAGTTGCGGCATCCACTGGTTCAGCACACCGGCCATGTTTTCCGAAGCCGCCAGCCACAGGGCATGGACTTTCGGCCCGATCAGCGGCCAGGTCGCCACCGACTCAGGGGGTGGCGGCACGCTCCAGGCGCCGCTCTTGAGCAAGGTCACCAGGCTGTCCACCGATTCGCCGATCGACATCACCACCAGGTAGATCGGCACCAGCAGCACGACCAGTACCAGCACCACGACCAGGGTTGCCGAGAGCCCGTCCTTGAGCCCGGTGCGGCGCTGGACACGGCAATACAGCGGATACAGGGTCACTGCCAGGATCACCGACCACAGCATCAGTTCCAGGAACGGCTGGAACGTCTGGAAGGCAAACATCACCAGGGCAGCTATCAGGCCAGCCTTGATGAGCACATCGAGCAAGCCCCGCGACAGGCTGCTGTCCAGCTTGACACCCGGTTGCATGCTTCACCTCCGAACTTCAGCTGCGCCGTGTGGCGCGATCAGTGGCCCGTTTCAGGGCTTGCCTGGGCGGGGCTGTGGTCACGCAGCTGCCGCGCCAGGGCCATCATTATCAGAGGCACCACTGCCATCGACAGGGTGATGGCTAGTACCAACAGGTCGTGCACCTGCTGCGCCAGTACCTGATGCTCCAGCGCCAGCTTGAACACCACGAAGGCAAACTCGCCGCCAGAGGCCAGCACCACGCCCAGGCACAGCGCCTGCGCCTGGTCGAGACCACCGGCCGTACGCCCCAGGCCGTACAGCAGCGGCAGCTTTATGGCCACCAGCAACAGCGTCAGCCCCAGCACCAGCAACGGCAGATCGAACAGCAGGCGCAGGTCGGCGCTCATGCCGACGCCGACGAAGAACAGCCCCAGCAGCAAGCCTTTGAGCGGCTCGATCTGGGTCTCCAGTTCATGCCGGAAAGGCGACTCGGCCATCAGCACACCGGCGAGAAAGGCCCCCAGGGCCATCGACACACCCACATGCTCCATCACCCAGGCCGTGCCCAGCACCACCAGCAAGGCAGTAGCGGTCGACAGCTCCGGCAAGCCGGAACCGACCGTCCACTTGAACACCGGGCTCAACAGATAGCGGCCAAACACGATCAACGTGCCAAGTCCGAGCGCCACCGCCAACAGCGGCCAGGTGCCTTCGTCGGCGGTGCTGACATTGCCACCGAGCAGGGGCACCACGGCGATCAAGGGAATGGCAGCGATGTCCTGGAACAGCAGGATGGCCACGGCCAGCCGCCCGTGTGGCTTGCCGAGGTCCTTGCGCTCGGCCAGGACTTGCAGGCCGAACGCTGTCGAAGACAACGCCAGGCCCAGGCCCAGCACGATCGCTGCGGCCTTCGACTGGCCGAACGCGAAATACGCCAGCAGGCCCAGCACGACGGCGGTCAGCCCAACCTGCAGCGAACCGACGCCAAACAGCGCCCGGCGCATGGTCCACAGACGCTGCGGTGACAGCTCCAGGCCAATGACGAACAGCAGCATGACCACGCCCATTTCCGATAGCCGCGCCACGTTTTCGGGGTTGTCGAGCAGCCCGAGCACGGAGGGGCCGATGAGGATGCCGGCCAGCAGATAGCCCGGCACCGCCCCCATTTTCAGACGCTGCGCCAGCGGTACCAGAAGCACCACGGCCAGCAGGAACACCACCGTCGCCTGTAGCAGGCTGCCGTCATGTGGCATAGGTTTGCCCCCTCGCTGCTCCCCGCAGGGATGGATCAGAAACGCTCTTCCACCACTTTGAACGGGTAGGCAACGGCCTTGTACTTGCCGATCTTGCCGCGCTTGGGCAGCTTCACCGCCTGCTCCTGGGTGATGTCCTTGTAGGGGATGCGGCCGAGCATGTGGCTGATGATGTTCAGCCGGGCACGCCGCTTGTCGTTGGAGTGGGCCATGAACCAGGGCGCCCAGGCGGTATCCGACGCGGCAAACATTTCGTCACGGGCCTGGGTGTAGTCATCCCAGCGGGTGTAGGACTTGAGGTCCATGGGCGACAGCTTCCACAGCTTGCGGCCGTCATTGATGCGGTCCTGCAGGCGCCGGGTCTGCTCTTCGGCGCTGACCTCAAGCCAGTACTTGATGAGGATGATGCCCGACTCGACCATGACCTTTTCGAACAGCGGCACGCCAGCGAGGAACCGCTCGGCCTGTTCGTTCGAGCAGAAGCCCATCACCCGTTCGACCCCGGCACGGTTGTACCAGCTGCGGTCGAAGATCACCACTTCACCTGCGGCCGGCAGATGGCCGACATAGCGCTGCAGGTACATCTGGGTCTTTTCCCGCTCGGTCGGCGCCGGCAGCGCCACCACACGGAATACCCGCGGGCTGACGCGCTCGGTGATGGCCTTGATGGTGCCGCCCTTGCCAGCGCCGTCGCGGCCTTCGAAGACAATGCAGACCTTCAGGCCCTTGGCCACCACCCACTCCTGCAGTTTCACCAGCTCCACATGCAGGCGCTTGAGTTCCTTCTCGTATGCCTTGCTGCCCAGTTTTTCCGGTTGTTCGAGGCTGGCTTTATTCCTGGACGGCTTCGACATGGCGCTCTCCTGAGGCGATTGAGGAGTCAGTATGGTCGATCCATGGCGATTTGCCGCTTCGCTTGTTGTTTTCCCAGGTTTTGCGTCTAGCCGGTTGATTGGATGGATGTTCGGCTGGCTGTGAGAGCGGGTTTAGCCGCTCTCACAGGGTAGGATGTGGCCTCGAGGTCGGTTTACTTGGCCAGCTTGTTGTAGCTGGTCATCAGGTTGCGGTAGTCCGGGATATGGTTGGAGAACAGCGTGCCCAGCCCTTCGATGTCGTTGCGCCAGTCGCGATGCAGCTCGCAGGCCACGCCGAACCAGGTCATCAATTGCGCTCCGGCCGCCTCCATGCGCCGCCAGGCCGAGTCACGGGTCAGTTCGTTGAAGGTCCCGGAGGCATCGGTGACGACGAACACCTCGAAGCCCTCCTCCAGCGCCGACAGTGCCGGGAAGGCCACGCACACTTCGGTGACCACACCGGCGATCAGCAACTGCTTCTTGCCGGTGGCCTTGACTGCCTTGACGAAGTCCTCGTTGTCCCAGGCATTGATGTTGCCCGGCCGGGCGATGTACGGGGCGTCGGGGAACTGTTCTTTCAGTTCCGGCACCAGCGGGCCGTTGGGGCCGGTTTCGAAACTGGTGGTGAGGATGGTCGGTAGCTTGAAGTACTTGGCCAGGTCCGACAGGGCCAGCACATTGTTCTTGAAGCGGTCGGGGTCGATGTCCCTCACCAGCGAGAGCAGGCCGGTCTGGTGATCGACCAGCAGCACGGCGGCGTTGTTCTTGTCCAGACGCTTGTATTGGAAGGCCATGACGGATCTCCTTGCTTCGGCAGGTTGGGAATATCAGCGTAGGCAAGGTTCAGCCGCAGGGAGTACCGCCAGTCGGTTCGCCGGGGGGGCCGTCAACGGGGCCGCAGCGCGCGGCCCCGGCAAGGCTTCAGCCAAGCACCTTGGCAGCCACCTCGTCGACCGCCGCCTTGGTAATGGCAACGATCTGCTCGGCATCCGCCTGGGTCAGCACCAACGGTGGGGCAAAACCGAGGATGTCGCCATGTGGCATGGCCCGCGCGATCATGCCGCGTTCAAGGCATGCTGCCGACACCTGCGGCCCGACTTTCAGCGCCGGGTCGAATGCAGTGCGGGCATCGCGGTCAGCCATGAACTCGACCGCGCAGAGCATGCCGTCACCGCGCACTTCACCGACCAGCGGGTGGCCTTCGAAGGTTTCGCGCATGCGCCGGTTGAGGTACGCCCCCACCACTTCGGCATTCCCGGTCAGGTTCTCGCGCTCGAGAATATCCAGGTTGGCCAGCGCCGCCGCCGCGCAGATCGGGTGCCCCGAGTAGGTCCAGCCGTGGCCCATCGGGCCGGCCTTCTGCGAGCCCTCGTCGATCACGTTCCACACCTTCTCGCCAACGATCACCGCCGACAGCGGCGCATAGGCGCTGGTCAGGCCCTTGGCGGTGGTGATCAGGTCCGGGTGGATGTCGTAACGCTGGCTGCCCATCTTCGACCCCAGGCGGCCGAAGGCGCAGACCACTTCGTCGGCGATCAGCAGCACATCGTAGCGATCGAGCACGGCCTGGATCGCCTTCCAGTAACCCTTGGGCGGCACGATGATGCCACCGGTACCCATCAGCGGCTCGCCAATGAACGCGGCGACGGTGTCGGGGCCTTCGGCAAGGATCAACTGCTCCAGCTGATCGGCGCAGTACTGCACGAACGCCTGCTCGTCCATGCCCGCTGGCGCCTTGCGGTACCAGTGCGGGCACACCGTGTGCCGCACGCCCTCCACCGGCAGGTCGAAATGCTGGTGGAAGCTGGGCAGGCCGGTGAGGCTGCCGGTCATGATCCCCGAGCCGTGGTAGCCGCGGTCGCGGGAGATGATCTTCTTCTTGCCTGGGCGGCCGAGGATGTTGTTGTAGTAGCGCACCAGCTTGACCTGGGTCTCGTTGGCATCGGACCCCGACAGGCCGTAGTAGACCTTCTTCATGCCTGCCGGCGCCCAGTCGATGATGCGCCTGGAGAGCTCGATGATTGCCTCGGTCGAGTGGCCGACATAGGTGTGGTAGTACGCCAGCTCCGTGGCCTGGCGGTGGATGGCGTCGGCGACCTCGGTACGCCCGTAGCCGATGTTCACGCAATACAGGCCGGCAAAGGCGTCGATCAATTCGCGGCCTTCATGGTCACGCAGGCGGATGCCCTCGGCACCGGTGATGATCCGGCCCTTGAGCGCACCGCTGGCGTGATCGTGGGCGTGGGTCGAAGGGTGCATGAAGTGGGCGCGGTCCTGTGCGAACAGCTGGCTGAAATCTTGGCTCATGGCAAACACTCCTTAGAACTGACCGTGGTGGTGCAGGCAAACGTATTTGGTCTCGACAAAGGGCTCGAAGCCCTCGCTACCGCCCTCGCGGCCCAGGCCGGAAGCCTTCATGCCGCCGAACGGGATGGGGTGGCCGGTGAACTTGACGCCGTTGATCGCCACCATCGCGTGGTCGAGGCGGCGTTTCAGCGGGTGCACCACATCGAGGCGATTGCCGACGATGTAGGCCGCCAGGCCGTACTCGGTGTCGTTGGCCAGGGTGATGGCCTGCTCCAGCGTGTCGAACGGCATGACCCCGGCAATCGGCGCGAAGTTTTCTTCCTGGTAGATGCGCATCGCCGGGGTCACATCGGCCAACACCGTCGGCTGGAAGAACCAGCCTCCCAGCGCATGCCCTTCGCCGCCGACCAGCCGCCGCGCGCCACGCTGCAGGGCGTCCTCGACCCGGGCCTGGGTGGCATCGAAGGCGGCCTGGTGCATCAGCGGGCCGACCTCTGCCGTCGTTGCCTCGCCATCGACCATGGCCGGGCCAACCTTCAGCGCCCGTACCGCTTCGGCGAAGCGCGCCAGGAAGGCTTCGTACAGCGGCCGTTGCACCATGATCCGGTTGGCAGCGCAGCAGTCCTGGCCAGAGGTCTGGAACTTGGCCGCCACGGCCACCCGCACGGCCAGTTCGAGGTCGGCATCGGCGCAGACGATGAACGGTGCATTGCCGCCCAGTTCCAGCGCCACTTTCTTCACATCCTGCGCCGCGGCCTGCAGCACCAGCTTGCCGACCCGGGTCGAGCCGGTGAAGCTGACCGCCCGCACCCGGCTGTCGCGGACCAGGGTTTCCATGACCATCTGCGGCTCGCCGATGACCACGTTGAACACCCCCGGCGGCAAGCCGGCGTCCTCCGCCAGCTGGGCCAGGGCCAGCGCCGAAAACGGCGTCTCATGGGCCGGCTTGACCACCACGCTGCAGCCGGCAGCCAACGCTGCAGCCGCCTTGCGAGTGATCATGGCGCTGGGGAAGTTCCAGGGAGTGAGCAGTGCGCAGACGCCGACAGGCTCCTTCAGCGTGCTCAGCTGCGCGCCAGGAATATGGCTGGGGATGGTCTGCCCGTTGAGGCGCCGGGCCTCTTCGGCAAACCAGGGGATGAAGCTTGCCGCATAGGCGATCTCGCCGCGTGCTTCGGCCAGCGGCTTGCCCTGCTCGGTACTGAGGATGCGCGCCAGCGCTTCCTGATGCTCCAGCATCAGCTCGGCCCAGCGCCGCAACAACGCGGCGCGGCTATCCAGGCTCTGCTGGCGCCAGGCGGCAAAGGCCTGCTGGGCGGCATCCACCGCAGCGACGATCTGCTCGTGCTCGAGCAGCGGCACATGGCCGATGACCTGGCGGCTGGCCGGGTCATGCACGGCGATGCTGTTGCCGCTATTGCTGTGCAGCCATTGGCCATCGACGTAGCACAGGCTGTTGAATGGGTAGTGGTGTGACATGACTGTTCTCCATACCTCGTTGTCGTGGCGCCCGCTTCAGGCCAGTACGTCGGCGATCACCGCCAGGGTGTCGCCACACTGCACCAGCCCGGGGAAGTGCCGGGCGGCGAGCAGGCCCGTTCGCCTGGCGCGATATTCGACCGGGGCGCTGCCGGTGCGGCGGATGTCATGGATTCGCGCGATCACTTCGCCCTGGCTGACCGTCTCGCCCAGGTCGCGACACATCTCCAGCAGGCCGTCGTGTTCGCTGGCGATGAAACAGTCGCCATCGGGCATGTCGAGCAGGGTGGTCTCGCCCTGCTCTCTTTCGCCCGCGAGGATGCCGGCGTGAATCAGCAGGTTGCGCACACCGCGTTCGGCCAGGGCCACGCTTTTTGCCGTGGAGGTGCCGCCACCGCCCAACTCGGTGGTGACGAACACCTTGCCCTGCTCCTCCGCCGCGGTGTCGTACATGGCCTGCGCATCCAGCTCGAGCATGCGCATGCTGTAGGGCGCGGCGAAGGCCAGCATGGCGGCTTCACAGCGGGCCTGCTGGGCCTTGTCGGCCAGTACATGGCAAGCGGCGAACGGCAGGAAGTCGAGGGTGCGGCCACCGGAATGGATGTCCAGCACGATATCGGCCAACGGCAGCAAGGTGCGGCGGAAGTAATCGGCGATCTTTTCCGTCACGCTGCCATCCGCGCGGCCCGGGAAGCTGCGGTTGAGATTGCCGCGGTCGATCGGTGAGGTGCGGGTACCGGCGTGGAACGCCGGCGTGTTCATGAACGGCACGATGATCACCCGCCCGCGCACCTGCCCGGGCTGCAGCTGCTGGGCCAGCTTGCTCAGCGCTACCGGGCCCTCGTATTCGTCGCCGTGGTTGCCGCCGGTAAGCAAGGCGGTCGGGCCGTTGCCATTGCGGACCACCGTCAGCGGGATCATCACCGCGCCCCAGGCCGAGTCGTCACGCGAGTACGGCAGCTTGAGAAAACCGTGCTGCACGCCGTCCTGCTCGAAGTCCAGGTTACAGCTGATGGGATTGGCCACCGAGGTGGCGGCCTGTGCGATCGCATTCATGGGTCAGTCCTTCACGAACAGCTGGCGCGGCACGTTGCACAGGGTCTCGACCCCGGTCTCGGTGATGAGGATGCTTTCGGTGATTTCCAGGCCCCAGTCGTCCATCCACAGCCCCGGCATGAAGTGGAAGGTCATGCCCGGTTGCAACACGCTGGTGTCGCTCGGGCGCAGGCTCATGGTCCGCTCGCCCCAGTCTGGCGGATAGCTGATACCGATCGGGTAGCCACAGCGGCTGTCCTTGTGGATGCCGAACTTCTCCAGCACGCCGAAGAACGCCCGGGCGATGTCACCGGTGGTGTTGCCCGGCCGCGCGGCATCGAGGCCGGCCGCAATGCCTTCGACCACCGCTTTTTCGCCGTCGAGGAAATGCTGCGGCGGCTTGCCCAGGTAAACCGTGCGCGACAGCGGGCAGTGGTAGCGCTTGTAGCAGCCGGCGATCTCGAAGAAGGTACCGGCGCCCCGGGCAAACGGTGAATCGTCCCAGGTCAGGTGCGGCGCACTGGCGTCCGCGCCGGTCGGCAACAGCGGCACGATCGCCGGGTAGTCGCCGCCGTAGCCATCGACACCGAGGATGCCGCTGCGGTAGATCTCGGCCACCAGCTCGTTCTTGCGCATGCCGGGCTCGATACGTTCGAGGATGCACCCGTGCATCTTCTCGACGATGCGCGCGGCAATGCGCATGTACTGGATTTCCTGCGGCGACTTGACCGCCCGTTGCCAGTTGACCAACCCGGCGGCATCGCTGAAACGCGCCTGCGGCAAGTGCTTGCACAGGGCCTGGTAGGCCGCCGCGCTGAAGTAGTAGTTGTCCATTTCCACGCCAATGCTCAGGCCGCCCCAGCCCTTGGCCAGAATCACTTCCTGGCACAGGTAGTCCATCGGGTGGCGCTCGCGTGACTGCACGTAGATGTCCGGGTAGCCAACGATGTTGTCGTGCTGCATGAACACCGTGCGCTTGGCACCGTTGGCGTCCTGCCCGCGGCCGAACCAGATCGGCTCGCCGTCGAGCGCCAGCAGCACGCACTGGTGCACGTAGAACGACCAGCCGTCATAGCCGGTAAGCCAGGCCATGTTCGAGGGATCGGTGACCAGCAACAGCTCCAGGCCCTGCGCCTGCATGGCGCTGCGGGTCCTGGCCAGGCGCTGGGCGTACTCCTGCCGGCTGAACGGCAGGTTGACCACTGTCTGTGACATACGGGTGCCCTTCTTGTGAGTGGGTTGCGAAAGGTGTCAGCTGTGAAACGCCAGGCCTTTGTTGGCAGCGACTGCGCGCTCGAAGGCAAGGTTGGCGATGGCGGTGTCCTGGGCCCCGGTGCCGGTCAGGTCGCACAGGGTGACCTCTTCGGCGTGCACGCGGCCCGGTTGCAGGCCGGCGATGACCTGGCCCAGTTCGGCAAGCACGGCCTGGTCGTCGAGCGTGCCGGCGCGCAAGGCGTGGTGCAGCTCGCCCAGGACGCGGGTCTGGCTCAGGCGGTCGGCGACGTAGCGATCGACCAGGGCCAGTGCGCTTGGCGCGATTTCGTTCTTGTGCTCGGCATCCGAGCCCATGGCGGTGATGTGCAGCCCCGGTTGCAGGTGCTGCGGCTGGATCAGCGGCTCGCGGCTGGGCGTGCAGGTAATGGCGATGTCCACCGCTTGCATGGCCTGGTCGACACTGGCGCAGGCCTGCACTTGCAACTGCCCGTCGCGCCCCAGGTCATCACACAAGGCTGCGGTTTTCTGCACATCGCGGCCCCACACCCTGACCTGCGCGATCGGCCGCACCAGGCGCAGTGCCTGCAATTGCAGCCGGGCCTGTTCGCCACTGCCGATCAGGGCCACGCTGCGGCTGTCTGGCCGCGACAGCCAGCGAGCGGCCACCGCACCGGCTGCAGCAGTGCGCACGGCGGTGAGGTAGCCGTTGTCGAGCAGCAAGGCATCGAGCAGGCCCGTGCGCGCCGACAACAGCATCATCATGCCGTTGAGGCTGGGCAGGCCAAGCCTGGGGTTGTCGAAGAAACCCGGGCTGACCTTGATCGCGAAGCGCTCCAGCCCCGGCAGGTAGGCGGTCTTCACGTCCACTTCGCCATTGTGCTCGGGTATATCGAGGCGCAGGATCGGCGGCATTGCCACCTTGGCCGTGGCGAGCAGGGCAAAGGCCTGTTCGATGGCATCGACCGCGGCGCGATCGAGGGTGATGCAGCTACGCAGGTCGGCTTCGCTGAGCAAGGTGATGGCCGGCATTCGAATACCTCCAGGGCAGGGAAACGTGGGTTTCAGGCGTCGCCGCCATTGAGCACGCGCAGGTGTTGTGCGCTGTCGACGTTGCGCCCGCTGAGCACCACCACCACCGGGCCACGGGCCGGCACCAGGCCGTCGAGCAGCGCCGCGATACCCACCGCGCCGGCGCCTTCGAGTACCAGGCGTTCGTGCTGGTAGGCGTGGCGCATGGCATTGGCGATTGCCCCTTCCGGCAACAGGTGCAGCTGGTCGAGCAGCCGTTGGGTCATGCTCAGGGTGTGCTGGTTGCCCAGGCCGATGCCGCCGCCGAGCGAGTCGGCCAGGGTCGGCAACTCCTCGATCTCGACCGGCCGGCCGGCTTGCAGGCTGGCGTGCATCGCGGCGCCGCGCTGCATGCTGATGCCGTGGGTGGTAATTGCCGGGTTGATGCTTTTCAGGGCCAGCGCCACACCGGCGAACAGGCCGCCACCGGAGAGCGGCACCAGCACCTGCGCCACCTCGGGCAACTGCTCGATGATTTCCACGCCCAAGGTGCCTTGGCCGGCGATGACCTGGGGGTGGTCGAAGGGTGGAACCAGGGTTGCGCCCTGTTGCTCGGCATACTGTTGCGCGGCGTGCTGGGCGTCGTCCTGGGAATGGCCGACGATACACACTTCGGCCCCCAGGTCGCGGATGGCCTGGACCTTGTTGCCCGGTACCCGTTGCGAAAGAAATACGGTCGCCTTCACGCCCAGTTGAGCTGCCGCATGGGCCACTGCCCGGCCGTGATTACCAGTGGAGGCGGTAACCACGCCGCAGGCGCGTTGTTCGGCAGTGAGCGCAGCAATGGCATTGCTGGCCCCGCGCAGCTTGAAGCTGCCGGTGGTCTGCAGCGCTTCGAGTTTCAGGTACACCGGCGCGCCCAGGTGGCGTGACAGGCTGGGTGAAAGCTCCAGCGGCGTGTTGCGCACCAGACCGTGGATGCGCTGGCGAGCAAGGTAGATATCGTGGAGCGAGAGCGCTGACATGACCGGGACCCAACCAGTGAGCTGATGTTGGGCCGAGTGTATGAGGCGAAAATTGTCGCGATGAATGTACTAGGGCAATTTGCCGGGGAATTTGTTTTTGCCTGCACTGGCCTCTTCGCGGGCACGCCCGCTCCCACAGGAAACGCGCATTTCCTGAAACCTGCGCCAAACCTGTGGGAGCGGGCATGCCCGCGAAGAGGCCGCAGCAGGACAGTTACAGTTCGTGAATCTGCGGATACTGCCCGAACAGCTCGCGCATGTCGCCCAGCGCCTGGCGCAGCTTGGCCTCGGAACACTCGGCGCCTACGCACAGGCGCACGGCCCGCGGCCGCGGCGTGCCACGCACGAGGAACGGCTCTGGTGGCGTCACCGCAATCTGCCGGCGGCGCAAGGCGCGTACCAGGCTGTCCACCTCCCAGCGCTCGGGAATGTTCAGCCATGCCCCCAGGGCATGGGCATGCTGACCGCGCAGGTACTCGCCCAGATACTCACGCAGCAATGCCTGGCGCTTGCCGAGCAACTCACGCTGCAATTCCACCAGCTGCAGGGCGCGCCCGTCGTTGATCCAGCGCGCAGCGATTTCCGCCACCAGCGGCGTGGCCATCCAGCTGTTCACCCGCAGGATGCTCTCGGTGCGCAAAGCCAGGCGCTTGGGCATCACCAGGTAGCCCACGCGCAGGCCGGTCAACACCGACTTGGTCATGCTGGTGCAATAGAACGACAGCTCCGGTGCATAGGCACTGAGCGGCCGTGCATGGCGCCCGCCGAGCAGCGGCCCGTACACATCATCCTCGATGATGTGTACGCCGAAACGCCGGGCAATTGCAGCAATCTCCTGGCGCCGGCTGTCGGGCATCAGGCTGACGGTGGGGTTGTTGAGGTTGGGGGTGCACACCAGCGCGGTGACCCGCTCGTTGCTGCAGATGTCCTCGAAATGTTCCGGGTTGATACCTTCGCGGTCCATTTCCAGGCCTTTCAGGGTAAACCCGAGCACCTGGGAATTGCCGATCACGCCGTGGTCGGTCAGCCCTTCGCAAAGCACCACGTCATCCGGCCCGGCCAGTGACGCCAGGGCCAGGAAAATAGCGTGGGCGGCACCGTTGGTGACCAGCACATCGTCGCGCTCCACCTGCATGCCCAGGCCGTCGAGCCAGCGCACCGCCGCCTCGCGGTGGCTCTCGAAACCGGCGATCGGCCGGTAGGCGTGGATCCACGGCTGCTCCTCCTCCACGGCCAGCTCGGCGCAGGTGTCGCGCCAGATGCGCTCATGCACCTGGGTATGGAGGATGCGGGTGATGGAGAAGTCGACCAAGGTGCGCTCGGGCAGGTCGATGATGTCATCCGACACACGATCACTCATGCGTCGGCTGACGAAACTGCCACGGCCGATCTCGCAGCGCACCAGCCCTTGACGCTCCAGCTCCTTGTAGGCGTTGGTCACCGTCTGCACGCTGATACCCAAGGCGTCGGCCACCTGGCGCTGCGGTGGCAGGCGCTGGTCGTGCACCAGCACGCCACGCTCGATCTCGCCGGTAACCGCCTGCACCAGAATCTTGTACTTGGACTCGCCGATGCGCGCGGCATCCAGGGCTGCCTTCCAACTGTGCATCATGATCTTCGCTTCGCTTGCCGGGCCAGGACACAGCATCTCCCGGACAAGCGCCCCGGGCAATTGTCCTAGTGCAATGCCACCGCCGTTTCAGCTTTTGTATGCTCGGCCCAAGGTCGACCACCCGCTGCCTGGCAGCCTCGAACAAACGACCGAGCCTGCGTTCGCTGTTTTGCTCCACTGCCTCCTAACACAGAGCCGTCGGCGACGGTTTTTATAACAAACAGGAGATTCATTGATGAGCCAGCCGTTCAACATCCCACGCCCGTTCCAACGCCTGCTGATGGCCTGCGCCGCCTGCGCCGTGCTTACCAGCGCCCAGGCCGCCAGCCTGGACGAGATCAAGGCGAGCAGCCACATCCGCATCGGCTACGCCAACGAAACCCCGTTCGCCTTCACCGAGACCGATGGCCGGGTAACCGGGGAATCGCCGGAAATCGCCAAGGTCATCTTCGCCAGGATGGGCATCCAACAGGTCGATGGCGTGCTCACCGAGTGGGGCTCGCTGATTCCCGGCTTGCGTGCCGGGCGCTTCGATGTGATTGCCGCCGGCATGTACATCACCCCGGCGCGCTGCAAGCAAGTGATCTTCACCGACCCGCAATACGCCCTGCCCGACACCCTGTTGGTGGCCCAGGGTAATCCGAAGAACCTGCACAGCTACGCCGACATCGCCAAGAACCCGGAGGTGAAGCTGGCGATCATGGCTGGCACGGTCAACCTCGCCTATGCCCGCGACTCCGGGGTCAAGGACGCGCAGATTCTCCAGGTGCCGGACACCACCGCCCAGCTGCAGGCCGTGCGCGCCGGCCGCGCCGATGCTGCCGTCGGTACCCAGCTGACCATGAAGGGCCTGGCGAAAAAAGGCGGCGACAAGGTCGAGGCGATCAGCGATTTCAGCGACGACCCGGCCCATACCGGTTACGGCGCGCTGGCCTTCCGCCCGGAAGACAAAGCCCTGCGCGATGCAGTGAACGCCGAGCTGAAAAAGTGGTTGGGCAGCGAGGAGCACCTGCAGACCGTCGCGCCGTTCGGCTTCGACCGCAACAACGTGACGGACAAGACCGCCGCCGAGCTGTGTGCCCAGCAGTGAATCGAGGTGGCATGGCGCTTGCCGTGCCATTCCCTGTGTAATCCGCTTATTCAGGTCGAACCATGGGTGAATTGATACCGTTGTTGTTGCAAGGCGCCTGGATCACCGTCCAGGTCACCTTCTTCGGCTCGCTGCTGGCCATCGTCGCCGCGATCCTCGCCGCGCTTGGCCTACGCTCGTCGTGGCGGCCACTGAGCTGGCTGTGCGTGGCCTATATCGAAGTGTTCCGCGGCACCTCGTTGCTGGTGCAGTTGTTCTGGCTGTTCTTCGTGTTGCCATTGCCACCGTTCAACCTGGAACTCAGCGCCTATACCGTGGCCATCGTCGGCCTCGGGCTGCATATCGGTGCCTACGGCGCCGAAGTGATGCGCGGGGCGATCAGCTCGGTGGCCAAGGGGCAGTACGAAGCCTGCACGGCATTGAACATGCCCGCCGCCATCCGCTTTCGGCGCATCATCCTGCCGCAGGCTTTGCTGGCGGCCATCGCGCCGGGTACCAACCTGCTGATCGAACTGCTGAAGAACACCTCGCTGGTGTCGCTGATCACCCTGTCGGACCTGAGCTTCCGCGCCCGCCAGCTGGACCAGGCGACGTTCCAGACCCTGGAGATCTTCAGCCTTACCCTGCTGCTGTATTTCATCCTGGCGCAAATCATCAACCTGCTCATGCGCCGGGTCGAACGGCGCCTGGGGCGTGGTCACCTGCGGGGGAGCCTGTCATGAATGTCTGGGACTGGAACTATGTCGCGCAGATCCTGCCCGACCTGCTGCAGGCATCGCTGAAAACCCTGGGCATCACCGTTGCCGGCTTCCTCATCGCGGTCGTGCTCGGCCTGTTCCTGGCGATCGCCCGGCGCAGCCGCCAGGCCTGGCTGTCATGGCCGGTGGCAGTGCTGATCGAGTTCATCCGCAGCACGCCGTTGCTGATCCAGGTGTACTTCCTCTACTACGTGCTGCCCAACTACGGCGTCAACATGACCGCCATGCAGGCCGGCATCATCGGTATCGGCCTGCACTACGCCTGCTACCTGGCCGAGGTATACCGTGGCGGCCTGGATTCGGTCGCACGCAGCCAGTGGGAGGCGGTGGTCGCGTTGAACTTCGCACCGTGGACCGCCTACCGGGTGGTCATCCTGCCCCAGGCGATCCGGCCGATCCTGCCGCCGCTGGGCAATTACCTGATCGCCATGCTCAAGGACACCCCGGTGCTGTCGGCCATTACCGTGGTGGAAATCATGCAGCAGGCCAAGAACGTCGGCTCGGAAAGCTTTCGCTACCTCGAGCCGATCACCCTGGTCGGCCTGTTCTTCCTGGCCTTGAGCGTCGCTCTGGCCTACCTCGTGCGGCGCCTTGAAGTGCGCCTGGAGCTCCGCTGATGATCGCGCCTGTGACCCACCTCGCAACCGCAACTACCACCCTGCCGTTGGACACCGCCATGCCCGCACCGGCCATCGCCCAACCCATCGTCAGCTTCAAGGACGTGACCAAGCGCTACGGCAACTTCACCGTGCTCGATGGCCTCAACCTGGATGTCGCCCCCGGCGAGAAGGTGGCGATCATCGGCCCCAGCGGCTCGGGCAAGTCGACCTTGCTGCGCGTGCTGATGACGCTGGAGGGCATCGACCAGGGCATGATCGAAGTCGATGGCGAATCGCTCACCCACATGCCCGGGCGCAACGGCGCGCTGGTCACCGCCAGCGAGCGCCATGTGCGCAAGGTGCGGGCGAAGATCGGCATGGTGTTTCAGAGTTTCAACCTGTTCCCGCACATGAGCGCCTTGCAGAACGTGATCGAGGCCCCGGTCCAGGTGCTCGGGGTCAAGCCGGCCGAAGCACGCGAGCGGGCTGCCGAGCTGTTGGAGATGGTTGGCCTGGGCAACAAGTTCGAGCACTACCCCTCGCAGTTGTCCGGCGGCCAGCAACAGCGCGTGGCGATTGCCCGGGCGTTGGCGATGCGGCCCAAGGTGATGCTGTTCGACGAAGTCACCTCGGCGCTGGACCCGGAACTGTGCGGCGAGGTACTGAACGTGATCCGTCGGTTGGGCAGCGAGCACAACCTGACCATGCTGATGGTCACGCACCAGATGGGCTTCGCCCGCGAGTTCGCCGACCGGGTGTGCTTCTTCTACAAGGGGCAGATCCATGAACAGGGGACGCCGACGCAGATCTACGAGAACCCGCAACAGGAACGTACCCGGGCGTTTCTCAGCGCCGTGCGGGAGGCGAACTGAGCACGGGGCGCTGCGCACACTGCTTGCGAAACGACCAGCGCCCCCAAGCCTGTCGAGTGACGAATGGATGACTGAAGTGGGTTCAGGAGCGGGGCAAGCAACCTATTTCGCAACCCGCCGATACCGCTGTCTGGGACTGCGAGGAGATTCAGGGTCGGTCATTTCCACCAACCCGGCGGCAAGGGCTGGATGCAAATAGCTTTCGCGGAAGGTGGCGCGGTGGGAAAGACCCAACTGGTGCATCAACTCGCTGCTCTTCAAAGCGACACCCGCAGGCAGCACCTTCAAGAGGCTCGCTACTTGGTCGGTTACTTGGTCGGTTACTTGGTCGGTTACTTGGTCGCTCCCGGCTGCTTCGACAAGCGCCTGTAACAAAGCTTCAAGCATGTACTCAACAAACGGGGTTGCATCAGCAGCCTGGTCGGCTGCGGCCAACGCAGCGTAGTAGGCATCCTGCTGCTCACGAATAACGGTTTCTACTGGCAGATAGGCCAACACCGGCCGCCATTGGCTAAGCAGCATCGTCTGCCACAGTCGCCCCATCCGCCCATTGCCGTCAGCAAACGGGTGGATGAATTCAAATTCGTAATGGAATACACAGCTGACAATCAGCGGATGCCAATCGCTATCCGCCAGCCAACGCAACAGGTCCTGCACCAACGTTGCCACCCGGCTGGCCGGTGGTGCCATATGCAACAGACGGCCCTCCCGATAAATGCCCATACCACCGCGCCGGTAGCAGCCAGCATCATCTATCAGACCGTGCATCAGCATGCCGTGCGCAGCGAGGAGATCGTGCTGGGATTCCGCGCGCCAGCCAGACATCGCGTCGTAGGTGGCGAACGCGTTACGAACCTCCTGGATTTCGCGTGGTAAACCCAAAACCCGCTTGCCCTCCAGCAAGGCAGTCACCTGCTCCACGCTCAGGGTGTTGTTCTCTATGGCAAGCGATGCCTGGATGGTACGAATACGATTACCCCGGCGCAGTTGCGGCGTGAGCGAGGCATCGCGGTAGGCCGCCAGAAACCCCACCTGCTCACTGATCTCGGCAACCAGCGCCAAAATACGGGGTGTCACCGTCAGCGGTGGTTGGTAATCGCTCATTGCCTGCAGCCCGTTGGAATCAGCCGTCACCTTAATCCACTGCGCGCGCGAGGGTAAAGAAAACGCAGCCATCACTTCATGAATTCCTGAACTGATTATTTGCCGATAGCGATTTTTCCGCCCGCCGAGCGCCACCAGAATCGCTTCACCATAATCACAAGAACCGTGAGGCCACTTCCGTGGACCAGACACTCCAGGTACGCCAAGCCGCCGCCGAGCTCGTTGCCGCGTTCGCCAGCAACGACACCGCCCGTTATTTCGCCTGCTTCAGCGAAGACGCCACCTTCCTGTTCCACACCTTGCCACAGCCCCTGCTGTCACGCCGTGCCTACGAAGAACTGTGGGCGCAGTGGCAGGCCGACGGCTTTGCCGTGCTTGCCTGCGAATCAGGCAACGCCCAGGTCAGCCTGCAAGGCGATGTGGCGATCTTCATGCATGACGTGGCCACGCACATCCGCAGTGCCGGTGAAGAGCACCAACTGAGCGAACGCGAGACCATCGTCTTCCGCCGCCACGGTGACCAATGGCTGGCCTGCCACGAGCACCTGTCGGTCGTGTCCCCGGGCTGATCTGCATTTTTCCTGCGACCTTGCCGCCCTGCCATCGCACCCACAAGAAGGCCCGCGCACCGCGCCGGCCCACAACAACCGCGCTGGAGCATCACCATGAGCCACTCGACCGGTATCGAGACCAACGGCGTCGAACAGATCCCTGACGATCAACGCGACGCCTCCCCGCTGGACCTGTTCCGCCTGATCTTCGGCGGTGCCAATACCTTTGCCACGGCGGTGCTGGGCAGCTTCCCGGTACTGTTCGGGCTGTCATTCCAGGCCGGGGTATGGGCGATCCTGCTTGGCGTCGGCGTGGGCGCCCTGATCCTTGCACCGATGGGCCTGTTCGGCGCACTCAACGGCACCAACAATGCGGTGTCGTCGGGCGCGCATTTTGGCGTGCACGGGCGCATCGTCGGCTCGTTCCTGTCGCTGCTCACGGCGGTGGCGTTCTTCTCGCTGTCGGTATGGAGTTCGGGCGATGCCCTGGTGGGCGGTGCCAAGCGCCTGGCCGGCCTGCCGGAAACCGACCTGACCCTGGGCCTGGCCTATGGCCTGTTCGCGGTCCTGGTGCTGGTGGTGTGCATCTTCGGCTTCCGCTTCATGCTGTGGGTCAACAAGGTGGCCGTGTGGGCTTCGAGCCTGCTGTTCCTGCTCGGTATCGTCGCCTTCGCCGGGCCGTTCGATGCCGGTTATGCCGGCAGCGTCAACCTCGGCCAGACGGGCTTCTGGGCGGCATTCGTCGGCGCGGCGATCCTGGCCATGAGCAACCCGGTGTCGTTCGGTGCGTTCCTCGGCGACTGGTCGCGCTACATCCCGCGAGAAACGCCCAAGGCACGCATCATGCTGGCGGTGATCGCGGCCCAGGGCGCAACGCTGATCCCGTTCCTGTTCGGCCTGTGCACGGCCACGCTGGTGGCGACCCAGGCCCCCGACTACATCGCCGCCAACAACTACGTCGGTGGCCTGCTGGCAGTGGCGCCCAGCTGGTTCTTCCTGCCGGTGTGCCTGATTGCCGTGATCGGCGGCATGTCCACCGGCACCACCGCGCTGTATGGCACCGGCCTGGACATGTCCAGCGTGTTCCCGCGCCTGCTCAGCCGCGCCGGCGCCACCCTGCTGATCGGGGTGCTGGCGATCGGCTTCATCTTCATCGGCCGCTTCACCTTCAACCTGGTGCAGAGCGTGTCGACCTTTGCCGTGCTGATCATCACCTGCACCAGCCCGTGGATGGTGATCATGATCCTTGGCCTGGTCACCCGCCGCGGCTTCTACCATGCCGACGACCTGCAAGTGTTCACCCGTGGCCAGCGCGGCGGCCACTACTGGTTCCTGCATGGCTGGAACTGGCGCGGCATGGGGGCGTGGATCCCCAGCGCGGCAGTCGGCCTGTGCTTCGTCAACCTGCCGGGGCAGTTCGTCGGCCCGCTGGGTGACCTGGCGGGCGGCATCGACCTGAGCCTGCCGGTCACCCTGGGCCTGGCCGGCGTGCTGTACCTGGTACTGCTCAACCTGTTCCCCGAACCTGCTGGCGTGTATGGCCCCCAGGGCCCGCGTTGGGTGCGTTGCAAAAGCGCCGCGCATACGCCGGTAACCACTGCCGAAATGGCCTGACTGGAAACCGACCATGACCACTTCCCACTATATCGCCGGCCGCTGGGTCGAAGGCCAGGGCAGCGACTGCATCAGCGTCAACGACCCTGCGCTGGGGCAACCGTTCGCCGAACTGATGGCAGCCAGCGCAGCCCAGGTCGACCAGGCCGTGGCTGCCGCCCGTGGTGCCCTGCCCGTCTGGAAAGCCACCAGCGCCAGCGAGCGCGCAGGCTACCTGCGCGGCTTTGCCGAGCAACTGGGCCAGCGCCGCGAAGCGCTGATCGGCGTGCAGATGCGCAACAACGGCAAGCCGCGCCACGAAGCGGAAATCGACCTGGATGATGCCATTGCCACGTTCAACTACTACGCCGAGCTGGCCGAGCAACTGCCGTCGAAAAACCGTGAGGTGCCCTTGGCCGCCCCTGGCTTCACCGCGCGCACTCGCCTGGAGCCGGTGGGTGTGGTCGGCCTGATCGTGCCGTGGAACTTCCCGCTGGTGACCAGCGCCTGGAAGCTCGCCCCGGCTTTGGCAGCAGGCTGCACGGTGGTACTCAAGCCCTCGGAAGTCACCCCGCTGGTCGAACAGGCCTACGGCCAGATCGCCGATGCCCTGAGCCTGCCCGCCGGGGTGCTGAATATCGTCAACGGCAAGGCCGAGACCGGCGCCGCACTGAGCAACCACACTGGCCTGGACAAGCTGTCCTTCACCGGCAGCAACAACGTCGGTAGCCAGGTGATGCGCAGCGCGTCGGCGCAATGCCGGCCAGTGACGCTGGAGCTGGGCGGCAAGTCGGCGATCGTGGTGTTCGATGATTGCGATGTCGACCAGGCAGTGGAATGGATCGTCGCTGGCATCACCTGGAACGCCGGGCAGATGTGTTCTGCCACGTCGCGGTTGCTGGTGCAGGACAGCATTGCCGATGCGCTGTTGCCACGCCTGCAGGCGACACTGGAAAAGCTGCGGGTGGGCAACCCGCTGACCGGAGAGGTCGACATGGGCCCGCTGACCAGCCAGGCGCAATGGCTGAAGGTGGCCAGCTACTTTGCCACGGCGCGGGAAGAAGGTTTGCAGTGCCTGGCCGGTGGCAAGGCGCTGGACCGGGACGGCTGGTTCGTCAGCCCGACGTTGTATGCCGATGTGCCGAACGACAGCCGCTTGTGGACCGAGGAGATTTTTGGCCCGGTGCTGTGCGCGCGTCGCTTCGCTACCGAGGAACAGGCGATTGCCGAAGCCAACGACAGCCGGTTCGGGCTGGTGGCGACGGTGTGCTCTGCCGACCTGGCGCGCGCCGAGCGGGTGGCCGATGCACTTGAGGTGGGCCATGTGTGGATCAACTCGGTGCAGGCGGTGTTCGTCGAGACTTCGTGGGGCGGCACCAAGGGCAGCGGGATCGGCCGCGAACTGGGGCCGTGGGGGTTGTCGGCGTATCAGTCGGTCAAGCATGTGACGCGGTGTTTGGGCTAGATTTCTGGGGCCGCTCTGCGGCCCGCTCGCGACACAAGGCCGCTCCTACAAGGAATGCGCAGTCCATGTGCTGGCGCGATACCTGTGTGGAGCGGCCTTGCGTCGCGATGGGCTGCACAGCAGCCCCCGGCATTCACACCGTCTCGTCAGCCGACCGCGCGCTTTCTTGCAGCAGTACCATGCTCTGCGGCGAAGACAGGGCAATACCTTCGGCACGCAAGCGCCCAAGGATGGTGAACAGCAGATCGCTGCGAGTACCCGACACCTGCCGCGGCCCCGCCACGTAACCACTCACGCCGATCACCATGCCACTGCTGGTCAGGTCCTTGAACGACACGGAAGTGGCCGGCGCATCCAGAATCGCCTCATGCTCCTGATACGCCGCCAACAGCAGTTCGCGCACGCGGTTGGCATCGGTCTCCAGCGGCAAGGTCAGGGTGATGCCGACCACACCCAGCGCATTGCCCATGGTCACGTTGCGCACGTTCTGGGAAATGAACTGCGAGTTGGGCACGATCACCGTCGAACGGTCGGACATCTGGATCTCGGTAGCACGCACGTTGATGCGGCGAATGTCACCTTCGACACCGGCCAGGCTGACCCAGTCACCCACCTTCACCGGGCGCTCGGTCAGCAGGATCAGGCCGGAGATGAAGTTCTGCACGATCTGCTGCAGGCCGAAACCAATACCCACCGACAGGGCACTGACCACCCAGGTCAGGCTGGTGAGGTTGATGCGCAAGGTCGACATCACCAGCATGGCCAGGAAGATGAAGCCCAGGTAACCCACCAGGGTGACCAACGAGGCGCGCATGCCGGCGTCCATGTCGGTTTCCGGCAGCAGGCGCTCACTCAGCCAGCGCTTGACCACGCGGATGGCGAACAGCCCGCCGAAGAAAATTGCCAACGCCAGCAGGATATCCTGGGGCACGATGTTCAGGTTGCCGAGCAGCTTGCCGCCGGTGCCGTCCCAGTCGGCCAGGCTCAGCAGCAGCTCGCTGGGGCTGGTGCCCGACGGCATCAGCGCCAGCAATAGTGCCAGGAACAGCACCACGGTACGGCCGATACCGGCCAGGATGGTGCTGGCCTGCGCCTGGTGACGAGGCGCCAGGCCCAGGGTCGAGGCCAGCGCCAGGCCACCCGGCTGGCGCGGCGACAACAGGGTTTCGCACAGGTCGCCAAGGAAGGTGGTGAGCAGGTAGGCACAGGTGATGACCAGGCTGACCCACAGCAACTTGCCAGTGAGGAAGTAGGCGAGCGTCAGGTAGCCGGCAAGCAGCGCCAGCAGGATCAGCGTCAGCCAGATCACCATCACGAACGGAATCAACCCGGCCAGGCCCGTGGGGCGCTCCAGGTCATGCTTGCGCAGGGTGCGGCGGTAACGCAGCAGCGCACCGGTGAAGGTAAACGCCACCACCAGCGCGGTCAGGCCGTTGACCGCCACGGTCAACGCCAGGCTGGCACCAATCACACTGTTGATGCGTTCCATGGTCATCATGACCATCAGCGCCAGCGCCAGGACCTTGGGGAACCAGCCCAGCGCGCTGGCCACTTCGTCATGGATCGGCGGCAGACGCCAGGACGGCCGCTGCAGCATCAGCATGGCGCGGCCCAGGCCAGTAATGAAGGCGCTGAACACCACCAGGGCGAGCACATGGTTGGCCAGGCTGGCGATATCGGAGCCCAGTTCGGCGCTGCTCTCCAGCCCCCAACGCAGCAGCGAAACCGAGCCGGCGATGGTCCCCAGGGTTGCCAGGCTCACACTCAGCGCCAACGAACTGCGGCGCAGGCGGCCTTCCGGCAGCCAGCGGACCATGGCGCTGGCCAGCAGGCGCTCGAGCACACGGCGGACCAAGGTCCAGACCAGGATGGCTGCCACCAGGCTGGTGATGAACAACCAGCGGTGTTCGGCGCTGAAGGCGCTGCCAATGGCATCGGCTGTCTCGCCACGCAGGTCGCGCAAGCGCGCCACATCGTCCTGGGTCGGGCGAATGATGCTCTGCCAGAACGCCGGGCTGAGCGGCGAGGCGGCGCGGCTGGTGATCTGCGAGTTGAACAGGCTGCGGCGCAGGTTGACGATTTGTGTGGACAGGTCGCGGGCCGACTGGGTCAGCTTGATGGCCTGGTCCTGCTGCGCCACCAGCGCCTTTTTCTCAGCTTCCAGTTCCTTGCGCTGCTGGGTCAGGGTGGCAGCCTCGTCCGGCTGGCGCGGGCCGATGACCTTGAGCTTGTCGTCGAGTTTTTCCACATCGGCAGTGCGCAGGGCACTCAACGCATCGGCCTGGCGTTGCACCTGCACGGCGCCGAGGCGCAGTTGCGACAGCAGGTCGTCGTTGGCCTCGCTGGTAACGCCTTGGCGGATCTGGTCCAGGCGCTCGCTCAGTTGCTCGATGCTGGCATTTTCATCCAGCACGGGCGCTTCGGCGACCGCCAGGTTGGATAACGGCGTGGCGTTGGCCGACCAGGCAGGGCTGGCAATAACCAGCAGAAAGGCCATCAGGACCATCAGGCCTGGGCAATAACGGGCAAGGCTGACACGCCTCATCGAATATTCCTCTTGCAATTCGATTTGGCGGGGAATTCTACGCGGCTTCAGGCATTCAGGAGAGTGCCGTTTCTCGCTTGAGCAGTTGCGCTTTGCGCGCTACGCCCCAGCGGTAGCCGCTGAGGTCGCCGTCACGGCGCACCACCCGATGGCAAGGGATCGCCACGGCAATGTGGTTGGCCGCGCAGGCCATCGCCACCGCACGTACCGCCTTGGGCGCACCGATGCGCTCGGCGATCTCGGTGTAGCTCACCCGGCTACCGGCCGGCACCTCGCGCAAGGCCTGCCACACCCGCTCCTGGAAGGCGGTGCCCTGCACATCCAGCGGCAGGGCCAGGCCCAATGATGGCGCTTCGACGAAGCCCACCACTTGGGCGACCAGTTGTTCGTAGGCGCTATCGCCGCCGATCAGCCGGGCCTTGGGGAACTGGTCCTGCAGCTCGCGCAACAAGGCCTCGGGGTCGTCGCCCAGCAGGATCGCGCAGATGCCCTTCTCGCTCTGCGCCACCAGGATCGCGCCCAGGGAACATTGGCCAAGGGCGAAGTGAATGGTCGCCCCGGCACCACCGGCGCGGTATTGCCGCGGGCGCATGCCCAGGCGCTGCTCGGCGCTTTCGTAGAACCGGCTGTTGGAGTTGTAGCCGGCGTCGTAGATGGCCTCGGTGACCGAACGCTGGCCATCCACCAGGTGCGCACGCAGGCGCCGGGCGCGGAAGGCAGTGGCGTAGGCCTTGGGGGTAAGGCCGGTTTCGGCCTTGAACAGCCGGTGCAGGTGGAACGGGCTGATGGCCAGCTCGGCGCTGAGCTGGTCCAGGCTGGGCGCGGGGTCGCAGGCTTCGATCAGGCGGCAGGCGCGGGTGACCAGTTGGCTGTGGCGAGTAGGGCTGGTGGTCGCGGTGCAACGTTTGCAGGCGCGGTAACCGGCCGCTTCGGCGGCGGCCGGGGTGTCATAGAACGCGACATTGCTGCGCTTGGCCAGGCGTGACTTGCAGCCGGGCTGGCAATAGATGCCGGTGGTGCGTACGGCGTAGACGAAGTGGCCACTGGCGGCGCGGTCACGGGATTCTACGGCTTGCCAGCGTTGCTCGGGGGTGGTGTAGAGGTTCATGGGTCAGTGTCCAGATTAGGTTGTTGCCTGCGCAGGCGCTGCTTCAGGCCCGCCACAGGTACCAGGCCGCCACGGTACGGTACGGCCGCCAGCCGCCCCCTAAAGAGCGCATCTGCGCCGGTGTCGGCGCCTTGTCCAGCCCCTTCAGACGCCGGTATCCCTCACGCACGCCGAAATCGTCCACCGGCAGCACATCCGCACGCGCCAGGCTGTAGATCAGCAACATTTCCACGGTCCACCGCCCCACCCCGCGCAGCGCCACCAGCCGCTCGATCAACGCCTCGTCGGCCATGGCCATGGCTTCTTCCCGGGTCGGCACCAAGCCTTCCAGCCGGCCCCGGGCGATGCCCTGAACAGTCGCCATCTTGCTTGCCGAAAAGCCACAGGCGCGCATCGTTTCCGCGGGCACCGCCAACAACTGCTCCGGCTCTGGGAACGCGGTGTCCGGGAACAGTGCCAGCAACCGCCCGATAATCGCTTCGGCGGCACGCGCATGCAGCTGCTGGTAGGCAATCGCCCGCACCAGCACTTCATAGGGTTCACGCCCCGGCGTGGCCTGGTGCAGGCAAGGCCCGGTCGCGGCGATGTGCCGCGCCCAGTCCGGGTCGAGCGCCGCCAGGTATTCGGTGGCCTCCCGGTAGGCGTCAGGCGAAAGGTCGGCGAGGATCATGGCACCTCCATCAGGTCGATTGCAGGTCCAGCTTAGCGCAGCCGTGCACCAGACAAACGCCGGTTCTTGCGCGTTAATTGCGCGCGTGCCGTTGCCCAGCGGCATCATCCCCGCATAGAATTGAGAACAATTCACAATCGCATGCACACGGGACCGGGCCTTCACCAAGATGCAGACCAACGACATGCTCAAGCCGGCCGAGGTCGCTCTGCTCTATCAGGCCCACCACGGCTGGCTTCGCGGCTGGCTACGCAGCCGGGTCGGGTGCAGCGAGCATGCCGCCGACCTGGCCCAGGATACCTTCGTGCGGCTGCTCCGGGCGCGCCAGGTGTCGCCGCTGAAGGAGCCGCGCGCCTACCTCAGCAGCATCGCCCGGGGCCTGATGATCGACCAGTTCCGTCGTCGCGCGCTGGAGCGGGCGTTCCAGGAAAGCCTGGCCCATCTGCCGGAAGCCGACGTGCCCAGCGAAGAAGATCGCCTGCTCATACTCGATACCCTGGCACGCCTCGACCAAGCCTTGCAGCAATTGAAGCCGCGCGCCCGGCAGGCATTCCTGCTGGCCCAGCTCGACGGGTTGAGCATCGTGCGGATTGCCCAACGGCTGAACGTGTCGCGGGCCACGGTCGAGCGCGACCTGGCCAAGGCCCTGGGCGCCTGCTACCGGTTGCGCTATGCCGACGCCTGACAGCACGCCCGCGCAGGCGCATGTCGACCAGGCGATCGATTGGCTGGTGAAGTTGCGCTTCGACCGCCCCAGCCCGCGTCTGCAGCAGCAGTTCCAGCAATGGCTGGCCAGCCATCCGCATAACCCCCTGGCCTGGCAGCGGGTCAGCCGCCTCGGCGATGAGCTCGCCGGGCTGCCCAGCGACCTGAGCCGGCGCACCCTGGATACCAGCCAGCGGCAGCGCAGCAGCCGTCGCGACCACCTCAAGCTATTGGCCGTGCTGGCCGTGGGCGGCAGCCTGGGCTGGGCCGCGCGTGAACCGCTGGGCCTGCCTCAGCTACTGGCCGACAGCCGTACCGCCACCGGCGAGCGCCGCCAACTGCAAGGCAGCGATGGCAGCCACATCCAGCTCAACACCGCCAGCGCCATCGACCTGCATTACGACGCCGGGCAACGCCGGCTGCAACTGCTGCGCGGCGAGATAAGCCTGGACAGCAACCCCAACGACAAGCGCCCATTCCGCATCGACACTCGCGTCGGCCCGATGACCACCCTCGATGGCCAGCTGCTGCTGCGCGAGAACGACCACGGCCTGTTGCTGGCGGTGCGTCGGGGCGATGTCACGCTGTTCCCCGCCTCTGCTTCGCCACGTCGGGTGCTGCCTGGCGAAACCTTGCAGGTGTGGGCCAGCGGCAGCTTCCAGGCGGTGACCCTGCGCAGCGACCCGTGGGGCTGGACCGACGGCGTACTCAGCGTGCAACAGATGCCGTTGGGCGAGTTCATCGCCGAACTGGCCCGCTACCGCCCGGGCCTGCTGCGCTGCGCCCCTGAGGTGGCCGGGCTGGCGGTGTCCGGTACCTACCAGCTGAACGACACCGGGCAGATCCTGCAGCTACTCACCCGCAGCCTGCCGGTGCGGGTCGATTACCACACACGCTATTGGGTGAGCGTCGATGCGGCCTGAACGACCTCAGTCCGCCAATGCCCGCAAACGCCCAGCGCGCCGATACGACTGCCGGGCAAAGCACACGAACAAGCCGGCCATCAGGGCCAGCGCCATCGGCAGGCCATGCGGCGCTACGTCCATCGCCGCACCGCTCAGCAGCGGCCCGGCCAGGCTGCCGACACCCCACAGCAAGCCCACGCTGGCGTTGGCGGTAACCAGGTCCTGGCCCTTGAAGCGCTGCCCGATCAGCACCAGCGCCAAGGTATAGATGCCACCGGCCACGGCCCCCAGCAGCACCAGCAGCGGCCAGAGCAGCCAGGGCATGTTCAGCAGCCAAGGCAAGCCAATACCGATCGCCATCGCCACCAGCCCGCAGGCCAGGTGCAGGCCGGTACGCTCGACCCGGTCGGCCAACCAGCCCAGCGGTAGCTGGAACAGCATGTCGCCGGCAAACACCACCGTCACCATCAGCGCCGCCACGCCGATGGCGAAGCCATGGCTGCTGGCATAGACCGGCAGCAACGACAGCACCACCGCATCGAAGAACGAGAAGAACAGCACCGCTACGCACAACGCTGGCGCCACGCGGAAGAAACCGGCCAGGCCGAAGCTCTTGTCGCCCTCTTCGTGTTCAACATAGTCGTTCGGCACGGTCAGCACGATGCACAGCAATGCCAGGCCATAGCAGGCCGTGACCACGGCGGTGATCCATGGGCTGTCGGCCCCCAGCACGGCCAGCATGGCCGGGCCGAGCACTTGGAAGCCGGTAAAACTGGTGGCGTACAGGGCCATGATCTTGCCGCGGTTATGTTCCGGGCACAGTTCGTTGACCCAGGATTCGCCGAGAATGATGGCGATACCCATGCCCAACCCCAGGCCCAGGCGGAGCAAGCCCAGCAGCCACAGGGAACCGAACGCCGATTCGAGCAGGGCGATGCTGACCGCGCACAGGCTGAAGCACAGCAGATAAAGGGTGCGCCGGGTGAAATGGCGGCAGCAGAAATCGACCAGGAATGCCGAGAGCATCATGCCCGCAGCCGGAATGGCCGAGAGGACGCCGATCTCCAGCGTGCTCGCCCCCGCTTCATGCAGGCGCAACGACACCAGCGGCAGGCTGGCCCCCAGGCTGAAGCCCACCACCGAGACGGCGAACAACAGGCCCGCCAGCAAACGCATGTTCATGTACCACTCCTTGCAAACCGAAAAGACGTGCAGACACAGGCGCGCACGCCAGGGCGGCGCGCGACGCGAAAGCGCAGATCAGGTCAGGCGAGGTGTGGCGAAAAGGTGAAGGCAAACAGCACGCTGCGGCGGCGCTTGAGCACGGTGTCGCTCGGCCACGCACGACGCAGGGCCTGCAGGGCAGGCTGGCGGGCGTGTGGCAGGGACTGGGTACGGCGCATTGCGGTGGCTACTACGCAGGTGATTGGGAAAAAGAGGCGGCACTCTAGGCCAAGGGGGCTAGGTCGTCAATCGTCGGGGCGGCTGCGCGCCCCGCCAATATCAGCGCTTACCGGTACTCGGCAAGAACACCGCCAACAATCCGAACAGTGGCAGGAACGAGCACAGCCCATAGACATATTCGATGCCGCGCAAGTCCGCCACATACCCCAGCAGTGCCGCGCCAATGCCACCGAAGCCAAACATCAGCCCGAAGAAAATGCCGGCGATCATGCCGACGCTACCCGGTACCAGCTCCTGCGCATACACCACGATGGCGGAAAATGCCGAAGCCAGGATGAAACCGATCACCACGCTCAGCACCGTGGTCCAGAACAAATCGGCATACGGCAGTGCCAGGGTGAACGGCGCCGCGCCAAGGATCGAGAACCAGATCACCGCCTTGCGCCCGATGCGGTCACCGATCGGCCCACCAAAGAACGTACCCGCCGCCACCGCACCGAGGAACAGGAACAGGTGCAGCTGCGAGCTGGCCACCGACACCTGGAACTTCTCGATCAGGTAGAAGGTGAAGTAGCTGGTGAAGCTGGCCATGTAGAAGTACTTGGAGAACACCAGCAGGCCCAGCACGATCAGCGCCGCGACCACCCGCGTGCGGGAAATGCCATGGGTTGCCTGGGCTGCCTTGCGCGCCTTGGCCTGGTTGAGGTGTTCCTTGTACCAGCTGCGCAGCATCAGGGTGACGCCGAGGAAGAACAACGCGGCCAGGCCGAACCAGGCCACGTGGCTCTGGCCGAACGGAATGACGATCGCCGCTGCCAGCAGCGGGCCCAGCGCCGAACCGCTGTTGCCACCGACCTGGAAGGTCGACTGGGCCAGGCCGAAACGGCCACCCGAAGCCAGGCGGGCAATGCGCGAGGTCTCGGGGTGGAAGGTCGAAGAGCCAATCCCTACCAGCGCCGAAGCCAGCAAGATCATCGGGAAGCTGCCGACGAAAGCCAGCATCACGATGCCCACCAAGGTGCACAGGGTGCCGAGCGGTAACAGGTTGGGTGCTGGCCGGCGGTCGGTGAAGAAGCCGACCCAGGGTTGCAGCAGCGAGGCGGTGATCTGGAAGGTCAGGGTAATCATGCCGATCTGGGCGAAACTCAGGTCGTAGTTGGCCTTGAGCATCGGGTAGATCGCCGGCAAAACCGACTGGATCAGGTCATTGATCAGGTGCGCCAGCGCGCAGAAACCGATGATGCGCATCACCAGCGGCGTGGCGTGGCTCGCCGCCGCACTGGTGGATGCCGTGGAGGCGCTACCGATAGCCATGTGCCTGGTCTCCGTCCGTTGTCTGGAATCCGATTATCAGGAAATAGATAGCTACCTAGCTACCTTTTTTAGCGCGCTGTCGTGCATTTCCTGGAAATGGACGGACACCGAATAGCCGCCCCTCGGCTCATCCCCGTCATTGCGGGGTGAAACGGCCCCTGTCGCCGGCAGACCGATCCCATCAGCACCGCTAGAAACCGTGCCTGGCCGCTAAGTTTTTGAAAGCGTGCAAATTTTTTTTGAAATGAGTGTTGACAGGGGGGCCGTTCAAGAGAATAATGCGCGCCATCGGCTACATAGCTCAGTTGGTTAGAGCATAGCATTCATAATGCTGGGGTCCGGGGTTCAAGTCCCTGTGTAGCCACCAAACAAAGACGAAGGGCTTACCGCAAGGTAAGCCCTTTTTCTTTGCCTGCAGAAAACTCCCACTCCCTCACTTCACCCCGGCGAACGCCACGGCCAGGCCCAGGCCGATCAACGCGACGCCGATCATCCGGTCGACCAGCTGCTGCCTTGCCAGCATCGCTTGGCGCAATCCCGCATTGGAAAAGAACACCGCCACCAGGCTGAACCAGGCCCAGTGGGCAAATGACATGAACCCGCCATAGGCAAAGTCGAGTGCCAGCGAGCTGCCTGGCTGAACCACCTGGGTATAGGCGCTGATCACGAACAGCATGGTCTTGGGGTTGAGGGCATTGGTCAGGAAACCGGTACGCAGTGCAACCAGCAAGCCCGCCTGGCCCACCTCCCCGCCCACACTTGCCTGGCTGTTGCGGGTCAGCAGCCGGTAGCCCAGGTAGACCAGGTAACCCGCACCGAGCACTTTCATGGCCAGGAACAACGTCGGGCTATGGCTGATGATCAGGGCAATCCCCAGCACCGTGTACAGCACATGCACCTGCACGCCCAGCGCAATGCCCACGGCAACAGCCAGCCCGGCCTTGCGGCCCTGTGCATAACTGCTGCGGGTGACCATGGCGAAATCCGCGCCGGGGCTGATGACAGCCAGCAGGGTGAACAGGGCGATGGCAATGAGTTCGGTCATGACGGGGCTCTCGATAGGCGATGGAAATGCACGGATACGCTGATTATCGAGAGCTTCTGAACACGGCAAAATCGATTTATCGTGAGGTAAATCTGCTAGTTTTTCTCACTGATGATAAGAACCTGTGCCGGCGTCTTCGCGGGTGCAGGCAAACAGGGACACCATGAAACTGCCGCTGCTGAACGCCTTCCGCTACTTCGACATCGCCGCCCGCACCGAGAGCTTCGTGCGCGCCGCCGAACACCTGCATGTCACCCATGGTGCGGTCAGCCGCCAGGTGCGCCTGCTAGAAGAAAGCCTTGGCGTGGAACTGTTCGAGCGCCGTAATCGGGCCATTTTCCTTACCCCGGCCGGGCGTGCCTTGCACAGCACCACCCAGGCGATTTTCGAGCAGCTCGAAGGCGCAGTGCAGCGCCTGCAACAACAGGGCCGCGACAACGTGCTGGTGCTGTCCTGCGAGCCCACCATCGCCATGCGCTGGCTGATTCCGCGCCTGCCGCGCTTCCATGCCGCCCATCCCGACCTGCAGTTGCACCTGGTGGCTGCAGGCGGGCCGCTGGACTTCAGCCGCAGCGGCATTGACCTGGCAATCCGCCGCGACGACTTCCATTGGGGTAACCAGTTGCACAGCGTGAAGATCTGTGACGAATGGATCGGCCCGGTGTGCCACCCCAGCGCCAGCGCAAGTCTCGACGGCCAGCGCCTGCTGCACAGCAGCACCCGCCCCGCTGCCTGGCCCACCTGGCTGCGCCTGAACGGGCAACAGGCCCGGCATGCCGAGCGCAGCGACTACGAGCACTTCTACCTGTCGATCCAGGCCGCCAGCGCTGGCCTGGGCCTGGCCATGGCCTCCGCCCTGATGGTGCGCGACGAACTCGACAACGGGCAGTTGCAAGCCCCCTTCGGCTTCGTGCGCGACGGCTCGGCCTACCACCTGCTCAGCCCGCAACCTTGGCACGACGGCGACAAGCGCCAGCGCTTCGCCGCCTGGGTGACGGAAGAATGCCGCAACTGCCTGGCTCAGCTGGGCCTGGCGCAGAACGACGAACCCGAACGGCCGTCACCGCCCCAGGTGCGATAGCCTGCGGTATCGATGTGGATGCGCCCGCTCGGGTAACGCCCAAGCCCCATGTTCCAGGCCTGCCCGGATTGCTGCCAGAAACGGCATAGCGGGTTGGGGTCGGCCCACGCCGGCAGCAGGATATCCACCGCAAAGGCGCGCGTATGAGCGCTACCCACGGCACCACCCGCGCAGCGGTTGAGGCCTGGGTCACGGTAGGCCGACACCACTTCGAACTGGCGCAGGATGCCTTGTTGCTCAAGCACCTTGAGCAGCGACAGCGTGGCCCGCACTGCCGGCCAGTTGCTGGCAGGCGGCAGCGCAAAAGGTGAAGCCCGGCACAGCCGCCAGTCCGAAGCCGAACGCAGCAACTGGTGGATGGGCACCACGCCATATAGCCGGGCGTCCACCAGCATCTGGCGGAATGGCCGGGTCTGATGGTCCCCGGCCCATTGCGCGAACATCCACAGGTCACGCTCATCGGCCCGCAGCGCAGCCCCCAGCATGCCCAGCGCCAGCAGCAACCATCTAGCCCTTTTCATCCCTGCTCTCCCTGCCCCAGTATGTGCAACGCTGCCAAACACGGCGGCGCACGACAAGGAGTTAAGCATGCACAAGATTGCCTTACCGGGCCTCATCGCCCTCGCCTTCAGCGGCCTGGCCGCGGCCGATGCGCGTATCGACCTGGGCGACACCCAGCGCGTTACCCGCCTGTTCGCCTTCCCCAACAACTGCCACGTCATCTGCTATCGCGACTGGACCCTGGAACAGACCGTCGAGCACTACCTGACCCAGAGCGTACGACGCGATGGCCATGCCGATGCCCAGGTAAAGGTGAGCCGCGACAACGACCGCCTGCAGGCGACCATCAGCGGCGTGCCCGCCAGCTACGCCAAGCCCCTGCGCAAGCTGCTCGACACCGGTGAGCTGGCCTACCAGGGCGCCACCCAGCTGAACAAGGACGGCAAATGGTCCTACGACTGGTACCTGTTCCTGCCGCTGGGCATGGCCCTGCAGAACCGCCGCAGCATCGAGCTGCTGCACTTCCCGCCGGATTACTCGCTGACCCAGGCCCAGGACTACCTGCGCTCCAACACCACCGACCGCTGGGCCGAGCTGCTGACCTTCAACGGTGTCGACGCCAGCCAGACCCCGGCCTACCAGACCATCATCGACATCGCCCCCATCGCCGCGCCGGCCAGCGCCGGTGAAACGCTGAAGGACACCTACAGCTACTTCAAGGACTACCAGGTGCGCATGGTCAGCGAGATGACCCTGCAGAACCCCGCCAAACCACTACCGATGGTTGCCTTCGGCGCGCCGGTGCGCAGCTGGATCCAGCAGCAATATGGCCCGCAGTTGAATGTGCTGGGCCTGGTCACCATCAGCCCGCAAGCCGGCGCCAAGGTGCCGGTGCTGGGCGCCAACCACCCCAGTGCCATCTGGTATGCAGCGGACAAGGACAGCCACGGTGGCGATCAGGATGCGGCCGATGCCGCCGGGCTGAAGATGATGGGCCAGGACCTGACAGCGGCTTGCTGGCAGGCGGGGATGGGGCGCAATCAACGCGCCGATGCCAAGCTGACGCTGGATGCCTGCGCGACCAAGTGGCAGGTAACGCAGAAAAAGCAGACCTGTGAACTGTTCTTCCGTACGGTGCGCAAGTACACGCCGGAGCAGGCGGCAGCAAAATGCAACACCGCCAGCGTGACCCGCAGCCTGCGCGAGCTGGACAAGCCGGTCGAGGCTCAGCCGCAGGGCTTGTGACCGGCATACCGTCTATTCGCGAAAACGCTCGCTCCCACAGCTGAACCACAGGCCTCAGGCCTTGCATTGCATCTGTGGGAGCGGGCATGCCCGCGAAGGGGCCCGTGCAGGCCCGCTCAGTCTTCGAGCAGGGTACAGGCCATCACCAGCGCATCCTCGCGGCCACCGGCGATCGGGTAATAGTCGCGCCGGCGACCGATTTCGTTGAAACCATAGCGCTCGTACAGGCGATAGGCCGACTGGTTGCTGGCACGCACTTCCAGGAAGCACTCACGGCCATTGAGCTGGTAAGCCCGCGCCATCAGGTGTTCGAGCAGGCGCAGGCCCAGGCCGCGGCCCTGGTTTTCCGGCTTGACCGTGATATTGAGCAGGTGCGCCTCGTCGATGATCACGTTGATCACGCCATGCCCCACCTGCTGTTGGCCGTCGAACATCAGCCAGACTTCGTAGGATTTGAGCGCATCCTGGAAGATCCCACGGGTCCAGGGATGACTGAACGCGGCATATTCGATTTTAAGTACGGCATCCAGATCCGCCTCGGTCATCCGGCGGAAGCTGATCGAGTCACTCATTCAACGCTCTTCCAGCGCGCCATCAGCTGGCGCATGGCTTTCCAGACGTCCGCCTTGCGCTGCGGCTCGTCCATCAACAGTTCAAGGCCCGGCAAGGCCCAGGCGTCGCCCAGGCCGTCGAGCGTCAGGGTTTGGTAATAGGCGTCGCTGTCGGCATTGGCGGCAAAGCGCAGCGCCGGCAGGCCGACCAGCCACAGGCAGGCGCACGGGGCGTCTTCCAGGCGTGCCTGGACAAAGCCCTGGACAAAGTCGCGCGCGGCTTCCGGGCCCTGGTCCAGGTTGCCGCGCACCAGCAGCGGCCAGCGCACCGGTTCGCCGATGATCTGCGGGGCATCGGGCAGGCCGGCGGCGCGCAGCATGTCCTTGAGCAGCAGGTAGGACGGGTCGCGGCTCTGGAACGGCTGGCCGGTGGCCAATTCCACCAACAGCAGGCAACTGCCGGCGCGCAGCAGCTGCAGCGAGAAGCGCGGGGGTGGCACCGGTGCCGGGCGGGTAGCGGCGACCGGCTCCTCGGCCTCGGCGGCCTTGGCGGCCGGCTTGGGCACACTGGCCGGGCGCGGTATCTCGATTTTCGGCCGCTCGCCGGCGCGCGCCTGTGGGGCAGCGGGCGTTTCGTTGGCGGCTGGTGTGGGCCGGGTTTCGAAATCGAGGTTCTCGACCGGCGCCACCGGCAGCAGCAGCTCGGGCCGCGACGGTGCGGCGAACGGCAGTTCGGCGCGCGGCAGCCAGTGCACCACTTGCATGGCGGAAAGGTAGGCGCGGCGACGGGGTTCGGTGAGCAAGGTGCGGGGTCCCGAGGGGTGAAGACAATTGCGCATTCTAACGCTGTTGGCATGCGAGTGCCGCAACTGGTCGGCGGATTTTTGATGCCTGTGCCGGCGCATTCGCGGGCGCGCCCGCTCTCACAGGTATCACCCAGTTTGAGGTGCATGGAGGACCTGTGGCAGCGGGCGAGCCTGCGAAGAGGCCAGTGAATCCCTTATAGAAGCAAAGGTTATCTCGCATTACAGACCAAGGGGTGAAAACCTCCCCCCCGGATGCAGTACAATCGCCCCCTTTTTCTTGGCAACGAGTCGAAGCCAATGATCGAACCCAAGCGCGTCCTGCGCGCCCTAGCCGAACACTGGGCCCTGATCGAGCCGCTGTGCGAGCGTTTCGACCAGGGCACCCTGAGCCTGGTCGAACTGCGCCAGCACGTCGCCCGCCAGCAGGTCGAGAGCACCCCACAGGACATCACCCAGCTGCTCGACGTGTGGATCCGCCTGGACATCCTGGTCCCGGTGGCCAAGAGCCCGAACCGTTTCGAGCTCAACGCGCAGATCCACGACTTCCTCGCCTACCTGCGCCGCGAACACCGGCTGGGCCTGTGCCTGGAGATCGAAGCCTACCTGCGCCACCTGGAGCGCCTGGCCGGGCATATCCAGGATGCCTTCGACAACCGCGACAGCGACGACCTGGCGCGCCAGTTGCGCCTGCTCGACATGCGCGTGCGCGATGTGCTGAAGAAACTCGACAATGACGAGCAGGCCCTGGTGGCCGTGGCCGAACGGGCCAAGACCAGCAACCGCCAGATCCCGCTGCGCCAGCGTTATGCCGAAGTGCTCGCCACCTGGGACGAATACGTCGAGCCGATGATCCAGCTGGTCAACGCCGACGGTGCCTTCGAGCAGGGCGTGCGCAAGGTCGAGACGGTGCTGTTGAAACTGCTCGGCGAACAGGCGCGCCTGGGCCACCTGGTCGACGACGACATGCTGCTGCGCACCCATGCGCGCATCCTGGAAATGCAGACCAGCGCCCAGCTGACCCTGCGCCATGCCCGCGAACTGCTGCTGCCGCTGCGGGAAGAAGCCCGCCGGCACAACGCCGTGACCCGCGGTGCCGCGCTGGCCCTGTCGGTCATCCGGCGCAAGGGCATCGACGCCGTGCCGCAGGCCGCCATGCCGCTGTTCACCCGCCCGCAAAGCACCTTCCTCGGCAGTGCCAGCCAGGTGGAAGCCTACGTCTACGCCCTGGCCCGCTTCGAGCCCAAGCCGGCGCGCTTCCCCAAGGCCCACAAGACCCAGTCCGGCGCCCTGCCCCGTGCACCGCGCACGGTCAAGGAAATGGCCGAACGCTGCGAACAGGCCCTGCCGCTGCCCGACCTGATGGTCTGGCTGCTGGAGCAGGAACCGGAAAGCGCCACCGACGAGCTGCTGTACTGGTTCTCGCGCCTGTCGCGGGAAAAGCGCTTCAAGCGCGAACGCCTCGACCGCCGCGAGTACACCACCCAGGAACACCTGGTCAGCCTGCGCTCGTTCGCCCTGACCTCCAGCCGCGAAGACGCCACTGCGTCTACCGAAACCAACGCGAGCCCAGCCCATGCATCTTGATCTTTCCGAACTGTCCCAGCTCGCGCCGATCTTCCGCGAGCTGTTCAAAGGCTTCCACGTCAGCCGCCGCGACCCCGAGCTGTACGCCCAGCTGTCCAACTTCCAGGACCAGTACCGCACCCTGTTCAAGGCCCTGGGCTTCGAACTGGTATGCGACACCCGTGGCTTCTACTACTTCGTGCCGGACCTGAGCGCCGCGCAGGTCAACAAGACCGCGCAGCGCCTGTCGCTGTTCACCTTCATCCTGGTCGAGCACCTGGCCGACCAGGGCCGCGACCCGATGGCCGTGCTCGATGGCGGCAGCATCGGCCGCGACGAACTGCCATCGCTGCTGGACAAGTACCGCGACCTGTTCCTGCAGGCCGAAGTGCAGACCGTGGACGAGCTGGAAGAAAAAATCCTGCGGCGTATGACCCAGCTCGGTTTCGCCTTCGAGGAAGGCGGTATCTACCGTTTCCTGCCGCCGATGCACCGTTTCCTCGACGTGTGCCTGGCGGTGCAGCAGGACCGCGACCTGGCGGCCACGCTGCACAGCGACCTGCCACTGCCGACCCCGGTGCTGGTCGAGGAAGAAAGCCCCGAAGAACTCAACCGCACCGACGACCCGCTCGACCTCAGCCCCTTCGAGGGCGAGGAAAGCGAAGAGGAAGCCCTGGCCCGGGCGATCCGCGAAGAGCAACAGGAGATTGACGCATGAGCCAGGAACGCTACGGCATCCGCCGCTTCGCACTGCTCAACACCGCTGGCTACAGCCTTGGCCTGTTCCCGCTGGAACAGCCGCTGTCGGTCTACGGTGCCAACAACCTGGGTAAATCGGCGTCGATCAACGCCCTGCAGTTCCCGATCCTGGCACGCATGTCGGACATGAGCTTCGGCAAGTACAGCCTGGAGCAGTCGCGCCGCTTCTACTTCGCCAGCGACACCTCGTACATCCTCTGCGAGCTGAGCCTGCCCCACGGCCCGCACGTGATCGGCGTGGTCGGGCGTGGCCCGGGCGGCGGTTTCGGCCACCAGTTCTTCGCCTACAAGGGCGAGCTGGACCTGGCCCACTACCAGAAGAACGACACCTGCCTGCGCCAGAAAGAGCTGTTCACCAACCTCGAGCGCCTGGGCATCAAGGCCTATGAAGTGAAGCCGGACGAGCTGCGCCGGCTGCTGGTCGGCGGCCATACCTCGGTGCCGCTGGACCTGACCATGATCCCGCTGCGCTCGACCAGCGAGCAAAGCCTGAAAACCTTCCGCGCGCTGTTCATCAACCTGCTGCACATGCGCGAGATCACCGCCGCCAAGCTCAAGCAGCTGTTCCTCGATGCCTTCGAGCACAGCCTGCGCTCCGGCAGTGTCGACTACATCGCCGCGTGCGAAGAGGCCTTCCGCGACGTCCGCCGCATGGAACAGGACTACAACGCCCTGGTCGCCGCCGGCCCGCTGGTCGAGGCCCTGGCCGGTGGCGTGGCGCAGCGCGATATCCTGCGCGGCAAGCTGCACCGCATTTCACCGGTGCTCGACACCTTGCTGGCGACCTGGCAGGAATACGCCATGGCGCGCAAGGAAGAGCTGGTGATCCAGGCCGAGCACTACCGTGGCGAGCAGGACCGCCTGCAGAACGACCAGCGTGGCGGCACCCAGGAGCTGATGCGCCTGGAGCGGGAAATCACCGGCATCCAGCGCTGGCTGGGCGAGCTGTCGGTGCTCAAGCACCGCTTTGCCCTGGTCGATGACGTCAAGGTCCTGGAGCAGCAACTGCTGGCGGCCAAGGACGCCCACGACGAACTGGCCGGCGCCCTGGCCCAGTCGCGGCAGTTCAGTGCCGAAGACCTGGACGAACGCGTGCGCGACCTGGAAAAACGCCTGAAGCAGGTACGCCAGCAGCTCGACCACGCCGACAACAACAGCTACGCGCGCCTGCGCGAAGAGTTCTCGCAACAGGACGTCGACCGCCTGATGCGCCTGTTCAACGGGGCCCTGTTCAGCCTGCCGCTGGGCGACCGGGGGATCGAGCTGGATGACAGCGAGCTGTGGGTAAAATCGCTGGAAGCGGTGCTCGACGGCTTCAAGGGCGAGCGTTTCGAGGCGCCCGGCCTGTCCATCGACCTGTCGCACATCGACCCGCCGGCGCTGCAGGCCCTGGCCGACCGCGCCGCCCTGCGCGACCAGAAGGAGCGCCTGGAAAAAGAGCTGAAGCAGCTCAAGACCCAGCAGGCTGTTGCCGCCGACCGCTCCGCGTCCAAGGCCCAGACCGAAGCCCTGTACCAGCAGGTGCTGGACGCGCAGAAAGCGCTGGAAGACTTCCGCCGCAGCGAAACCCTGGCCGCCGAAGAGCCCGAGAAACTGGAGCAGCTGGCGCAGCTGGAAGCCGCCCAGGACGAACTCAAGCGCTCCAGCGATGCCTTCACCGAGCGCGTCCAGCAGCTGTCGGCCAAGCTGCAGCTGGTTGGCCGCCAGATCGGTGACCTCGAGGCCAAGCAGCGCACCCTGGAAGACGCCCTGCGCCGTCGCCAGCTGCTGCCCGCCGACCTGCCCTTCGGCACGCCGTACATGGAGGCCATCGACGACTCGATGGACAACCTGCTGCCGCTGCTCAACGACTACCAGGACAGCTGGCAGAGCCTGCAGCGGGTGGACAACCAGATCGAGGCGCTGTACGCCCAGGTGCGCCTCAAAGGCGTGGCCAAGTTCGACAGCGAAGACGACATGGAACGCCGCCTGCAGCTGCTGGTGAACGCCTACGCGCACCGCACCGACGAGGCCCTGACCCTGGCCAAGGCCCGCCGCGCCGCGGTCACCGACATCGCCCGGACCTTGCGCAACATCCGTAGCGACTACGACAGCCTCGAGCACCAGCTGGCCCTGTTCAACCGCGAGATCAACCGGCGCCAGGTGTCCAACCTGGAGAGCTTCCGCGTGGTGCTGGCGCCGAACAAGGAAGCGCTCAAGCACATCGACCAGATCATCCACAGCGCCGGCCAGTACGAAGAGGGCGAGACCCTGTCGGTGTTCGACCTGACCCAGAGCGCCGAGCAGGACAACAAGAACGAAGAGGCCAAGGAGTACCTGGCACGCCTGGTGGCGGCCAACCACAACCAGCTGGGCCTCAAGGACCTGTTCGAACTGGCGTTCGAGATCACCAAGGTCAACGGCCAGCCGGTGATCCACGCCGACATCGACGGCGCGGCATCCAACGGCACCACCATGACCATCAAGGCGCTGACCAACATGTACCTGTTGCTGCACCTGATGGACCGTGACCTGGCCGGGCGCATCCGCCTGCCGTACTACCTGGACGAAGCGGCGGACATCGACGAACGCAACCAGGCCGCGCTGCTGGAGACCAGCCTGCAGCTGGGCTTCGTGCCGATTCTGGCGAGCGTGAAGCCGCAGGTGTCGGCACGCGTGGCAATCGACCTGGAAGGTGGCAGCGGGCCGAACGGCATCTACATCGACGAGGCGGACTGGAAGTACATCAGCCGTCGGGATGAGGTGAAGGCGGTAGTGCGTGAAGACCAGGCCGAGGAGTTGGCCTGACAGAGAGCGTGGGGCCGCTTTGCGGCCCTTTCGCGACACAAGGCCGCTCCTACAGGGGTTCGCGTATCACCAGAATACGCGAATCCCTGTAGGAGCGGCCTTGTGTCGCGATGGAGGCCAAAGGCCTCCCAGGATCTACCCGGCGATCAATGCGCCCAAGGCAGGATCGGTATCGCCGTCACCGCATTCTGCGGGCTGCCTTCGATCATGCGGTCGCTGTACACCAGGTACACCAGGGTATTGCGCTTCTTGTCGAGGAAGCGCACCACCTGCATGGTCTTGAACACCAGCGAGGTGCGTTCCTTGAACACTTCCTCGCCATCCTTGAGCTCACCCTTGAAGTTGATCGGCCCCACCTGCCGGCAGGCGATCGATGCCTCGGCCCGGTCTTCCGCCAGCCCCAGCCCGCCCTTCACGCCGCCGGTCTTGGCCCGCGACAGGTAGCAGGTCACGCCCTCGACCTTGGGGTCGTCGAACGCCTCGACGACAATCCGGTCGTTCGGCCCGAGGAACTTGAACACGGTGGACACCTGGCCGATTTCCTCGGCCCCGGCCAGCATCGGCAAGGCCAGTGCCGCCACGGCAATCATCCTTTTCAGCACGTACCTACCCTCAGACCAGAACCAGGTTGTCGCGGTGCACCAGCTCGGGCTCCGCGATGTAGCCGAGGATACCTTCGATGGCATCCGACGGCTGGCCGATGATCTTCTGCGCCTCCAGGGCACTGTAGTTGGCCAGGCCGCGCGCCACTTCATGGCCGTCCGGGCCGACGCACACCACCATTTCGCCGCGGCGGAAGCTGCCTTGCACGGTCTTCACGCCAACCGGCAGCAAGCTCTTGTTGGCCTGGCGCAGGGCCTGCACCGCACCGGCATCCAGCACCAGGGTGCCACGGGTCTGCAGGTGGCCGGCCAGCCACTGCTTGCGCGCCGCGAGCATGCCGCGCTCTGGCGACAGCAGGGTACCCAGGCGCTCACCGGCCTTGAGCCGGTCCAGCACGCGCTCGATGCGGCCACCGATGATGATGGTATGGGCACCGGAACGGGCCGCCAGGCGTGCGGCGCGCAGCTTGGTCTGCATGCCGCCACGGCCCAGGGCACCACCGGTGCCGCCGGCCACCGCATCCAGCGCCGGGTCGTCGGCGCGGGCTTCGTAGATCAGCTGGGCTTCGGGGTTGTTGCGCGGGTCGGCGTCGAACATGCCATCGCGGTCGGTGAGGATCACCAGCAGGTCGGCTTCGACCAGGTTGGCCACCAGCGCCGCCAGGGTGTCGTTGTCGCCGAAGCGGATCTCGTCGGTGACCACGGTGTCGTTTTCGTTGATCACTGGCACCACGCCCAGGTCGACCAGCGTACGCAGGGTGCTGCGGGCATTCAGGTAGCGCTTGCGGTCGGACAGGTCGTCATGGGTCAGGAGAATCTGCGCAGTGTGCTTGCCGTGCTCGCCGAAGCTCGATTCCCAGGCCTGCACCAGGCGCATCTGGCCAATCGAGGCGGCCGCCTGCAGCTCGTTCATCGCACTCGGTCGCGAAGTCCAGCCCAGCTGGCTCATGCCGGCAGCCACGGCCCCGGAGGAGACCAGAACCAACTCCACGCCTGCCTCACGCAGCGCGACCATCTGCTCGACCCAAACGGCCATGGCACCGCGATCGAGGCCCTTGCCATCGGCGGTCAGCAGAGCACTGCCAATCTTCACGACCCAGCGCTTGGCGCCCGTCACCTTGCTTCGCATCTTCTTCCAACCTATGTCGAATCTGTAGATACCGTGGATACAAAAACGCCGCTCCCGAGAGCGGCGTTTAGTGTACTGCAACCGGTCAGTCGCGCACGTAAATGATTTCCGGGCCGTCTTCGTCGTCCTCGAAATCATCGTCCCAACCGTCATCGTCGCCGATGTCGTGCACGCTCTTGACACCGGTACGACGCAGGGTACGAGCGTCGTCCAGGGCCTGCAGCTGGGCACGCGCCTCGTCTTCGATGCGCTGGTCGAGGTCGGCCAGCTCTTCGGCGTAGGCCGGGTCATTGGCCAGGCGGTCGGCGCGGTCTTCGAGGTAGCGCATCAGGTCGTGGCTGAGCTTCTCGGTGCCCTGCTTGGCGATGGCCGAAATCACGTAGACCGGGCCTTCCCACTGCAGGCGCTCGACCACTTCCTTGACGCGCTCGTCGCGCTCGTCATCCATGACCATGTCGGCCTTGTTCAGCACCAGCCAACGCTCACGCTCGGCCAGCGACGGGCTGAACTGGGTCAGCTCGTTGATGATGACTTCGGCAGCATCGGCCGGGCTGCTGCCGTCCAGCGGCGCCATGTCCACCAGGTGCAGCAGCACGCGGGTACGCGCCAGGTGCTTGAGGAAGCGGATACCCAGGCCGGCACCTTCGGAAGCGCCTTCGATCAGGCCGGGAATGTCGGCGATGACGAAGCTCTTCCAGCGGTCGACGCTGACCACGCCCAGGTTTGGCACCAGGGTGGTGAACGGGTAGTCGGCCACTTTCGGCTTGGCCGCCGAAACCGAGCGGATGAAGGTGCTCTTGCCGGCGTTCGGCAGGCCCAGCAGGCCGACGTCGGCCAGCACTTTCATTTCCATCTTCAGGTCGCGCTGCTCACCCGGCTTGCCTGGGGTGGTCTGGCGCGGCGCACGGTTGGTGCTGGACTTGAAACGGGTGTTGCCCAGGCCATGCCAGCCGCCCTGGGCGACCATCAACTTCTGCCCCGGGGTAACCAGGTCACCGATCACTTCCTGGGTGGAAGCGTCGATCACGGTGGTGCCGACCGGTACGCGCAGGAACAGGTCGTCACCCTTCTTGCCGGTGCAGTCGGTGCTGCCGCCGTTGGCGCCACGCTGGGCCTCGTGGTGACGGGTGTAGCGATAGTCGACCAGGGTGTTGAGGTTTTCGTCGGCGACCATGTACACCGAGCCGCCGTCGCCACCGTCACCGCCGTTGGGACCACCGTTCTCGATGAACTTCTCGCGACGGAAGCTCATGCAACCGTTGCCACCGTCACCGGCCTTGACCCGAATGGATACTTCGTCAACAAACTTCATTCAAAACCGCCTCTCGCCTTCCGACGAGCTGAATACTGATAAACCTGAGGCTCTTGCAAAAATGAGCGCGGCGGCCCCGTACGACCGTAGAAACCCACGCCGGCAGCCCATACAAACAGCTTTGCAAGAGGCTCACCACAAACGAAAAAGCCCCGTCGCATGACGGGGCTTCTGGAGCGACGTCGCGATTAAGCTGCGACGATGCTCACGTAACGGCGGTTGAACTCGCCTTTCTTCTCGAACTTGATCACGCCTTCGATCTTGGCGAACAGGGTGTGATCCTTGCCCATACCAACACCGTAGCCGGCGTGGAATTCGGTGCCGCGCTGGCGGACGATGATGTTGCCTGGCTTGATAACCTGGCCGCCATACATCTTCACGCCAAGGCGTTTCGATTCTGAGTCGCGACCGTTACGAGTACTACCACCAGCCTTCTTGTGAGCCATGGTTCAATTCTCCAAATAAATTCAGGGGATCTAGGGGATTAAGCCTGGATGCCGGTGATTTTGATCTCGGTGAACCACTGGCGGTGGCCCATGCGCTTCATGTGGTGCTTACGACGACGGAACTTGATGATGCGAACCTTGTCGTGGCGGCCTTGCGAAACGACTTCGGCCACTACTTTAGCGCCAGCAACAACTGGAGCACCGATGGTGACTTCTTCACCGTTGGCGACCAGCAGAACGCGATCGAAGGTCACGGATTCGCCAGTGGCGACTTCCAGTTTTTCGATCTTGAGGAATTCACCTTCAGCGACTTTGTACTGCTTGCCGCCGGTAACGATTACTGCGTAAGACATGGTATTTCTCCGATAATCCTGCTCACCCAGCGCTTTATATGATGAGTATTGGCTGGCATGGCTGCACAGGGCTGGAACGGCCCGGTGCAATTGCGTAAGGCAGGTGCTGCCCAGGAAGTTAGGGTGCGCGATTGTACGCAACCGCGGTTTTGCTTGCAAGTACCGCCCCCGGGCAGGCGGCACCGTGCCTTGACACACCGGGACCCGCGACCTAGCATGCCGCGCAACCTCACTGGAGCAGCCGATGCAACCCCAATCCTTCTACCGAGCGGTGGCTGATGATTTCAGCGCCGTCGACGAGATCATCAAGAAGCAGCTGACCTCGCGCGTGCCGCTGGTATCGAAGATCGGCGACTATATCACGTCGGCCGGCGGCAAGCGCCTGCGTCCGCTGCTGGTCCTGCTGTGTGGCAAGGCCCTGGGCCGCGAAGGCGACGACCTGCGCCTGCTGGCCGCGACCATCGAGTTCCTGCACACCGCCACCCTGCTGCACGACGACGTGGTCGACATGTCCGGCATGCGCCGTGGCCGCTCCACCGCCAATGCCCTGTGGGGCAATGCGCCGAGCGTGCTGGTGGGCGACTTCCTCTATTCGCGCTCGTTCGAGATGATGGTCGAGCTCGGCTCGATGCCGGTCATGCAGATCCTGTCCAAGGCCACCCGGGTGATTGCCGAGGGTGAAGTGCTGCAGCTGTCGCGGGTACGCGACGCCAGCACCACCGAGGAAGTCTACATGGAGGTCATTCGCGGCAAGACCGCGATGCTGTTCGAGGCCTCGACCCACAGCGCCGCCGCGCTGGCCGACGCCAGCGACGAGCAGCGCGAAGCCCTGCGCACCTTCGGCGACCACCTGGGCGTGGCCTTCCAGCTGGTCGACGACCTGCTGGACTACAAGGGCGACTCGCAGACCCTGGGCAAGAACGTCGGCGACGACCTGGCCGAAGGCAAGCCTACCCTGCCGCTGATCTACACCATGCGCGAAGGCACCGCCGAACAGGCTGCGCTGGTGCGCCAGGCGATCCAGAAGGGCGGCCTGGAAGACCTCGAGCAGATTCGCGTGGCGGTCGAGGCATCCGGTGCGCTGAACTACACCGCCGAGCTGGCACGTGACTATGTGAAGCGCGCCATCGCATGCCTCGAGGTGCTGCCGGCCAGCGAGTACCGGGATGCGCTGGTTGAGCTAAGCGAGTTTGCGGTCGCGCGTACTCACTGATAGATCACGTCAACTCCATTCGCGGGCTCGCCCGCTCCCACAGGATAAGTACAGCCCTCGAGGTGGTGCTATCCCGGGGGGAGCGGGCAAGCCCGCGAATGCTTTTGTCCGGACATAATCCCTTCTGCAACAATACCTCTTACAATGTCGGGCTTTTACCGCCTGTCTGTTTGAGGAACCGAAGTGAGCACTCTGCCACCCTGCCCAAAATGCAACTCCGAATACACCTACGAGGATGGCACCCAGCTGATCTGCCCTGAATGCGCCCACGAATGGTCGGCCAGCGGCGATGCCGAGGCAGCCAGCGACGAGGTGGTGAAGAAGGACTCGGTCGGCAACATCCTGCAGGACGGCGATACCGTCACCGTGATCAAGGACCTCAAGGTCAAGGGTTCGTCCCTGGTGGTCAAGGTCGGTACCAAGGTCAAGAACATCCGCCTGTGCGATGGCGACCACGACATCGATTGCAAGATCGACGGCATCGGCGCCATGAAGCTGAAGTCCGAGTTCGTGCGTAAAGTCTGATAACGCAAAAACCGCCAATTGGCGCTTGCTATTTAGATAATAAGAATTATTCTCATTGGGGCCGCTATCCAAGGAGAATAGCCATGACTTATCTGATCGACGCCTGGCTGGACCGCCCTCACCCCTACCTGCGCATCCTTCATCGGGAAACCGGCGAAGTGTGCGCGGTGCTTGAACAAGAAGCGCTCGACGAACTGCGTGACCAGGGCGACCTGGACATGAGCGGGCTGAACTCGAGTGAACCGGGGGTGCTCAAGGAGCTGGTGCGCAACCTGTTTCTGTTCTGCTATGCACGGGCGTTGCGCCCTGGGGGAACAGACTGGAACTGACGAATCTGGCGAGGGCTTTGCCCTCGATCGCGACGCAAGGCCGCTCCTACAGAAGAACGCATATCCCTGAGCCACGCCCCAGAGGTTGGATTTTTTGTCCAACATCAGGGGCGCAGTTCATCCTGTAGCAGCGGCCTTGTGTCGCGAATGGGCCACAAAGCGGCCCCAGCGGTATTACAGAACGTCGAGCAGCTCGACGTCGAACACCAGCACGCTGTGCGGCGGGATGCTACCAACGCCCTGGGCGCCGTAAGCCAGCTCGCTCGGTACGTACAGGCGCCATTTGCTGCCGGCGTTCATCAGTTGCAGGGCTTCGGTCCAGCCAGCGATCACGCCACCCACCGGGAATTCGGCCGGCTGGCCACGATCGTAGGAGCTGTCGAACACAGTGCCGTCGATCAGGGTGCCGTGGTAGTGGGTGCGAACGTTGCTTTCGCGGGTCGGCTTGGCGCCTTCACCTGCGGTCAGCACTTCGAACTGCAGGCCCGAGGCCAGGGTGGTGATGCCTTCGCGCTTGGCGTTTTCAGCCAGGAATTCCTTGCCTGCGGCAGCAGCAGCTTCGGCCTTGGCGGCCGCTTCGGCTTGCATCACTTCGCGGATGACCTTGAAGCTGGCCGACAGGTCGGCTTCGCTGACGCGGCTGTCGGCACCGTTGAAGGCGTCGGTCAGGCCGGCCAGGATGGCTTCCAGGCTCACGCCTGGTGGCGGGTTGTCACGCAGCTGGCCGCCCAGCTGACGGCCGATGCCGTAGCTGACGCGAGTTTCGTCGGTGGACAGGTTGAGTTCGGACATTGTCGTGCTCCACTGCAGGGCGCAGTGAAGCCGCGCCCTTGATGAAAAGGGCGAGCAGCCTAGCACACTGGGGCGCCGCGAGCAGCTACCAGGCCGAGCGCTGGGAAATCGGCACCTTCAAGTCTTCTTCCGGGTGCGTGCCCATGCCACACATTTCATCCTGCACCGACCAGTGCACCAGGTTCATCGAAACCATGGGGATGGTTTGCAGCAGCTTGCGCGCATCCTCTACCGAGTGCACGCGCAGGCGTTGCCCACGGGCGTCGGACAGCGGATGGGCGTGGCCCTTGACCCGGGCCTCGAGCAGGTAGTCACCGCCTTCGATGGCGATCAGGTTCAGTTCGTCGACATGGCCAGACCTGGCCTCGGTGTTGAGCTGATGCAGGTTCATGAGAGCACCTCGGGACGGGAACCACGCATGAAAGCTCATTTTTTGTACAGAAACAGAGAATACACAAGGCACGACTGACGCCGCTCGTCAGTTGGCAGCGCCAAGCTGCGCCATCGCTGTAGGAGCGGCCTTGTGTCGCGATGGGGCGCGCAGCGGCCCTGACGATTGCAGCTTCGCCGCGAATTTGCAGTTTCGCCCGACTATGGCCGGGGCCGCTGCGCGCCCCATCGCGACACCAGGCCGCTCCTACACGGGCCGCGTCAGGCGAAGGGTTCAGTGCTTGGTGAGCTTGTCCAGGTAGCCCATGCAGAACGCCGAGACCACGAAGGTCATGTGGATGATCACATACCACATCAGATAGTCGGTGGAGATGTTCTGCGCATCCATGAACACCCGCAGCAGGTGGATGGAGGAAATGGCCACGATCGATGCCGCGACTTTCATCTTCAGCGATGAAGAATCCATCTTGCCCAGCCAGTTGAGCTTTTCCTTGCTCTCATCGATGTCCAGCTGCGAGACGAAGTTTTCGTAGCCGGAGATCATCACCATCACCAGCAGGCCACCGACCAGCGACATGTCGATCAACGACAGGATCACCAGGATCAGGTCGGCTTCGCTCAGGGCGAAGACATTGGGCAGGACGTGGATCACTTCCTGGAAGAATTTCAGCGCCAGGGCCAGCAAGCCAAGGGACAGGCCGAAGTAGATCGGTGCGAGCAGCCAGCGCGAGGCATACATCGCGTTTTCGAGGATACGTTCCATGGAGGGTTGGGACTCATCAGGTGACTAAAAAGCGACGGCGAGTATAGCCAGCCACCGGTTGCAGCAAAAGCCCGCTGAAACGGGGCTGCGCTGCAGCCCCGGCAATGGTTCAGGTTTCAGGATGAAACTGGAAATCCCCGAGGTTACGGCAGCGATCGCCATTGATCCGCCGCAACTGCGCCTGCAGGTGCAAGCACCAGATCTGTGGATCCTCGGCCACCTGGTAGCCATGCAAGGTCAGGCTGTCGACGATGGCATTCAGTACCGATTCGGCCACCAGCGGCCCATGGAACGGCCCCTGGGCCTTGATCGCGGACGGCTGTTCACCGGCCATTCCGGCAGCGAACAGCAGCGTCCACATACCGTTGTCCCCGGCCAGTGGTCGGATGCAGCATTCGATACGGGTCACCAGGCCCAGGCACTGGCGTGTGAGGCTGAGGTTGCGCATGGCCGCGTCCCCTCCAAAGAGCCCTGTTCAGCCTGGAGTCAGGCTGTTTCCATCCTGAACGCTGATAACGTCCTTAAGTTCCAGCATAGAAGAACAGCACGCAAAGATGGAAAACCGGCGCTGAACGGTAGCACATCGCCGCCAGCGCCGGTTTATTGACTCAGGCTGGCTTGGCCTGGGCAATCACCTCTTCCAGGCGCTCTTTCTCCGCCTTCTCGATTTCTTCCTCGCCGATCATCTCGGCGATCTCGCGCAGGCGCTCTACTACGCGGGCGTTGACGCTGCCTTCGGTGAACTGGCCCTTGTCATCCAGCACGCCGGCCTCCTCGCCCACCAGCAGGCTCAGCGCCTCGTCGGCCTGGCTGACCGCATAGACGTGGAACATGCCGTTCTCCACCGCCTGCAGCACGCGCTCGTCGAGCATCAGCGTGGCGACGTTGGCCCGCGGGATGATCACCCCCTGTTCGCCGGTCAGGCCACGTGCCTCGCACAAACGGAAGAAGCCTTCGATCTTCTCGTTGACCCCACCCACCGCCTGCACTTCACCAAACTGGTTGATCGAGCCAGTGATGGCGAAGCACTGCTTGAGCGGCGTGCGCGACAAGGCCGAGATCAGCGTGCAGGCCTCGCCCAGCGAGGCGCTGTCACCGTCGACGTAGCCGTAGGATTGTTCCAGGGCAATGCTCGCCGAGATCGCCAGCGGGAATTCCTGGGCATAACGGCTGCCCAGGTAACCGGTAAGGATCATCACGCCCTTGGAGTGGATTGGCTGGCCGAGGTTGACCTCGCGCTCGATGTCGACGATGCCGCTGCCGCCCGGGTACACGGTGGCGGAGATACGTGCCGGCATGCCGAACGCCGAGTCGCCCACTTCCAGCACGGTCAGGCCGTTGCACTTGCCGATGGCTGCGCCTTCGGTGTCGATCAGGATGATGCCGGCCAACATGTCGTCCAGCACCCGCTGCGAAACACGCCCGGTACGGGTGGCCTTGGCCTTGAGCGCGCGTTCGATATGGCCGGCGTCGGTCATTTCGTCACTGGCCAGCTGGCGAATGAAATCGGCTTCGCTGACCAGCTGGAACAGGTCGCCGATACGCGCCGAAAGGCGCGACTGGTTCTCTGCCAAGCGGGCGCTGTAGGTGGCCAGGCGCGCCACCGCATCACTGGTCAGCGGTGCCATGCCTTCTTCGTTGGTGCGGGTGCGCAGCAACTGGGCGAGCTGCTCCAGGTTCTCGTCGACCATGGGCATGTCTTCGTCGAAGTCGACCAGCACCCGGAACATCTCCTGGAAGTCCGGGTCGTGGTCTTGCAGCGCGTAATACAGCTGGCGCGAACCGATGATGATCAGCTTGACGTTCAGCGGGATCATCTGCGGCGTCAGGCTGACGGTGGCGACGCGGCCCAGCTCGCCCAACGGCGACTCCATCTTCAGCTTGCGCGACTGCAGGGCACGCTTGAGTGCGTCCCAGACGAACGGCTCGCCGAGCATCTTCTCGGCTTCGAGGATCAGGAACCCGCCGTTGGCGCGGTGCAGTGCGCCCGGGCGCAGCTGGCGGTACGAGGTATACAGGGCGCCCTGGTCGGTGCTGTACTCGATGCGGCCGAACAGGTTGTCGTAGGTCGGGTGGGGCTCGAACACCACCGGCGCACCGCCGTCGGCGTGGTGGCCGACCACCAGGCTGGGGGCATACTGCTCTTCGAGCAGCTTGCGCGCGGCGGCGTCACTCTTGCTGTCGTCGACCAGTTGCTCGACCACGGTCCGCAGCAGGTTCAACTGCACCGACTGCAGGTAGGCACAGACCGCCGCGTTTTCCGCGTATTTTTCCGACAACGGCGCCAGCAGCGGCTGCAGGGCCAGGGTGATGGTTTCTTCGTTGAGCTGGCGCAGCTGGTTGTTCGACTCGCGCTTCCATTGCGGCAGGCTGGCCAGTTCTTCGTTCAGGCGCTCCTCGAGCAGGGCGATGTCTTCGTGGAACTGCTCGCGCACTTCTTCCGGCAGCTGGGCGAATTCGGCTTCATCCAGGGCCTTGCCGTCGGCCATCGGGGTGAAGGCGACGTTGCTGGCGTCGCGGTACAGGGCCACGTCCTTTTCCAGCGAGGCACGCTCGATCACATCCAGGGCGCGGTCGTAGCGCTGGTTGAAGGCGCGGTCGATGGCGCCTTTCTTCTGCTGGTAGGACGGGTGCTCGAACACCGCCGGGAAGGTCGCCAACAGGTTGTCGATCAGCCCGTTCATGTCGGCGATGAACGCCCCGGCGCTGCCGGAGGGCAATTCCAGCGCGCGCGGTTCGCGGGTGTCATCGAAGTGATTGACGTAGACCCAGTCGGCCGGGGTCTGCTGGCGCTTGCCCTCGGCCTTGAGGTAGCGCTTGACGAACGAGAAACGGCCGGTGCCGGGCTCGCCCATCACATACACGTTGTAACCGGGGCGCGGCATGGCCACGCCGAACTGCAGGGCCTCGACAGCACGTTCCTGGCCCAGGACTCCGCGAAACGGCTCCAGATCGTCGGTGTTGGTAAAGGCAAACTGCTCGGGGGAGAAACGCCGGGTCAGGGCTTCAGGCGCGAGACGCAGGCGCGCAGCGACAGGATCGGGCATTGGGTTTCCTTACTTCGGCGGGGCAGATACGCAGCATTCTGGCGCTGCCCGCGCGCGCCTTGCAAGGCTCCGCGGGACTTTATCTCCAGGCGCAGCGGGTCATCTGAGAGCAAATTTTTCGCAATCAGCAACGCAACCTTTAGATCGTGCCTAAACTCCAAGCTGCGCGGGTGGGTGAAAAGCTTTCCCGACCTGGCAACCGAGTTGCCAGAAACCCTGACCCTTGGTTAAGTCAAATAGAGAACAAATGCTATGAAACGGATTCTTCTGGGTACTCTGTTCACCGTAGTTTCTCTCAACGCCATGGCCGAAGCGCCAGGTGGCCCGAACTGCGGCTGGGGCAACATGCTGTTCGAAGGCCAGCGCGGCACTCCGGCACACTTCCTGGCTTCTACCACCAACGGCACCTCCGGTAACGCTACCTTCGGCATGACGTCCGGCACCAACGGTTGCTCGACCAAGGCTTCGCTGACTTACGGCGGCAAGTCCTGGTTCGCCATGAACGGCATGATGAACGAGCTGTCCGAAGACATGGCCATGGGCCAGGGCGAAGCACTGACCACCTATGCCGTGGTACTCGGCGTAGCCCCGGAAGACCGCGGCTACTTCGCAGCAGTCACCCACCAGCACTTCAACCAGATCTTCAGCAGTGCCGACGTCACTGCCGAAACGGTCCACAGCAACACCCTGGCCGTGCTGAAGAACGATCCACGCCTGGCCAAATACGCTACCGAGGCCTAAGCGCAGCTGCTCCCGCCCCGGCTACGGGGCGGGTTTCGCCTTTTTTCGGCATCGTTGAGAAGTAGTTGCCCGACATGCTCAAACGCCTCGTTTCCCTGGCGCTGTGTGCCTGCGCCCCTGTACATGCCGCACCGTTGCTGGACCAAGGCCGTCTCCAGCAACTGGCCAACACCCCCTACTGGATTGCCCTGGGCCACTACGAAACCGCCAAGCTCGGTGGCTGGCGCAGCTATGTGGACGATGACGCGTTCTTCCTCGCCGAGGACGGCGCGCACCACCCCGACCAGGAGCTGCAAGCCACCGTCGAAGCGCTGTACGCCCCGGCCAGCCTCGGCGACCAGCACGCCCAGTGCCGGTTCCCGGCGCGTACCCGCTGGCTGCGCGAACAGCTCGACCTGCAAGGCTTGCCACAGCCAGCCTGCCAGGAGTTCACCACCTGGTACCAGTCGATCGACCCGCACAGCGCGGCGCTGATCTTTCCAGCGGCGTACCTGAACAGCCCGTCCTCGATGTTCGGCCATACCTTGCTGCGCATCGACCAGTCGAAAACCCGCAGCGACGACACCACGCTGCTGAGCTACGCGATCAACTTCGGCGCCTATATCGAAGGCAGCGACAACAGCATCCTGTATGCCTGGAAAGGCCTGATGGGCGGCTACCCGGGGCTGTTCGCACTGATGCCCTACCAGGAAAAACTCTCCGAGTACCGCAGCCTGGAAAACCGCGACCTGTGGGAATACCAGCTGGACCTGACGCCAGCCGAGACCGGGCGCATGGTCGAGCATGTGTGGGAGCTGAAGCAGATCCAGTTCGACTACTTCTTCTTCGACGAAAACTGCTCGTATCGCCTGCTGGAGTTGCTGCAGGTCGCCCGGCCGAGCCTGGACCTGACCTCACAGTTCCCGCTCACGGCCATCCCCACCGACACGGTGAAGGCGGTGCGCCAGTCCGGCCTGGTTTCCAGCGTGAAATACCGCCCTTCGCGCGAGCGCGAGTTGCTGGCCCGGGCCGAACCGCTGGACCACCATGAAAAGCAGCAGGTGCTGGCCATCAGCGCCGATACCGCACAGCTGCAGAACCCTGACTTTACCGCCCTGCCCCGCCCACGCCAGGCACTGGTGCAGGATGCCGCGTATCGCCTGGAGCGTTACCGCGCCAACGGCCAGCAGCGCGACGCCGACCAGGCCCGGCGCAGCTTCGAGCTGTTGCAGGCGATCAACCGCAACCCGCCACCGGCGCTGGACATCGAACGCCCGGGGCTGCCCGAGGACGGCCATGATTCACGCACCTGGCAGCTGGGCGCAGGCACCCGCGAGGACCGTGCCTACGCCGAGTATGGCCTGCGCATGGCCTACCACGACCTGAACGACAACGCCTACGGCTTCCCGTTGGGGGCGCAGATCGAGATTCTGCAGCTGAAAGTGCGCCAGTACGAAGGCAACGACTGGCAGGTGCAGCGCCTGGACCTGGCCACCATCCGCTCGCTGACCCCGCGCAACGCGTTGCTCAAGCCGTGGTCGTGGCAAGTGGCCGGCGGGCTGGAACGGGTACCGGGCAAGCATGATGACGAAGTGCTGGTGAGCCATGTGAATGGCGGAGCCGGTGGCACCTGGCAGCTGGCGGACGGGCTGCTGGGCTTTGCCCTGGGCACGCTGCGGGTCGAGCACCACAACGACTTTGCCCAGTTCATCGCCCCGGCGGCGGGGTTCAACAGCGGGCTGCTGTGGCGCAACGGGCTGGGCAACATGACGCTCGAGGCCAAGGGTGATTACTTCACCAATGGCGAAGTGCGACGCAGCGTGAGCCTGAACCAGCAGTGGGAAATCAGCCAGAACCTGGGGCTGCGCCTGAGCGCCTCGCGCGAGTTCAGCCACCTGGCAACGGCGCAGAACGAGGTGATGCTGGAACTGAAGTGGTACCACTACTGAGTGTGAACCAACCGACTCTTTGACACTGTTTTGACAGCTCGCCGACAAATCGCCACCTAGACTTTCCGGTATCTCTCCGAAGGTCCAGGTGGTCATGTCGCGGTATTGGTCGGGCTTGTGCATTGCCTTGTTGCTGGCGGGTTGCGAAACGACCCACGAACAGCTGGTCGACCGGGGTTATCCCCCCGCATTCGCCGACGGCTATGAGGATGGCTGCAGCAGTGGCCGCCAGGCGGCCGGGCTGATGGTCGGCGACTTCCGCAAGGATGTACCGCGCTACCTGCACGACCGGCAGTACGAATCGGGCTGGGACGACGGCTTCCGCCAGTGCCAGGCCATGCAGAACAGTGAACAACAGCGCCAATACCACGAGCGTTTCTGGGACGAGCGTGAACGCGAATGGCAACAGGAAAAGGATCGCGGCGCCGCCAAGGCTTATCGGCACGACTGAGTCGCAATCGGACATCCCTTGAAACCGGCAGCCAGCCATGATGGTCTCCTGCACAAGGAGGTATGCATGAGCCGAGCATTCGTCAACGAAGACCAGGCCGCCGCCCAGGCCGACCAGCCGGTCGAGCGGCGAGTCAGCGAACAACCCAACTACGTGACCGCCAGTGGCCTGCGCCAGCTGCAAGACCGCGTGGCCGAGCTGAATGCCCTGCGCAGCGAGCTGCAGGCACAAGGCGAGCGTGGCGACAAGCAGCGCCTGGCCGATACCGAACGAGATTTGCGCTATTTCAACGCGCGGCTGCAGAGCGCCCAGGTGGTCGCGGCGGCCACGTCGCGGAGCAAGGTGCAGATCGGTAGCCGGGTGCGCTTTGTCGATGCCCAGGACCAGGAGCATGTGGTGCGGCTGGTGGGTGAGGACGAGGCGGATGCGGGGCGCGGGCTGATCAACTGGGGCTCGCCGCTGGGGCGGGCATTGCTCGGGGCCGGGCCTGGAGATGAAGTGCTGTGGCGACGGCCGGCGGGAGAGCAGATGATCGAAGTAGTCGATATCGAGGGTGAGGATTGAAGGCCAGGGGGCTGCTCTGCAGCCCATCGCGACGCAAGGCCGCTCCTCCAGCAAACCCCGACAACCTGGGTGACCGCGGCGCTTGTAGGAGCGGCCTTGCGTCGCGAAAGGGCCGCAAAGCGGCCCCGGCACGCTCGAATCAGACCACGCCTTGCGCCAGCATCGCATCCGCCACTTTCACGAAGCCGGCGATGTTCGCACCCTTCACATAGTTGATCCGGCCATCGGCCTCTTCACCGTAGTGCACGCACGCATGGTGAATCGACTGCATGATGTTGTGCAGCTTGCTGTCCACTTCACCGGCGGTCCACAGCAAGCGCATGGCATTCTGCGACATCTCCAGCCCCGACACAGCCACGCCGCCAGCGTTGGAGGCCTTGCCAGGCGCGTAAAGAATGCCGGCGTCCAGGAAGATATCCACAGCCGCGAGGGTGGTCGGCATGTTGGCGCCCTCCGCCACGCAGATGCAGCCATTACGCAGCAGGGTGCGGGCGTCTTCGGCGTCCAGCTCGTTCTGCGTGGCGCACGGCAAGGCGATGTCGCACGGCAGGTTCCATGGGGTCTGGCCCTGGCGGAACTCCAGGCCGAACTGGGCGGCCAGTTCGCTGATGCGGCCACGCTTGACGTTCTTCAACTGCATGACCGCATCCCACTGGGCGTCGGTCAGGCCGGCCTCGGCGTACAGGGTACCTTCGGAATCGGACAGCGAGATGACCTTGCCGCCCAGGTCCATGACCTTGCGCGCTGCATACTGGGCCACATTGCCCGAGCCGGAAATCGCCACGCGGCAACCATCGATGCGCTTGTCCTGGCGCTTGAGCATTTCCTCGGCGAAGTACACGCAACCGTAGCCAGTGGCCTCCGGGCGGATCAGGCTGCCGCCATAGGTCATGCCCTTGCCCGTCAGCACGGAAGTGAACTGGTTGGCCAGGCGCTTGTACTGGCCGAACATGAAGCCGATTTCGCGCGCTCCCACGCCAATGTCACCGGCCGGCACGTCCAGGTCGGCGCCGATGTGGCGGTACAGCTCGCTCATGAACGCCTGGCAGAAGCGCATCACCTCGGCGTCGCTCTTGCCTTTCGGATCGAAGTCCGAGCCACCTTTGCCGCCGCCCATGGGTAGCGAGGTGAGGGAGTTCTTGAACACCTGCTCGAATGCCAGGAACTTGAGCACGCCGAGGTTGACCGACGGGTGGAAGCGCAGGCCGCCCTTGTACGGGCCGATGGCGCTGCTCATCTGGATGCGGTAGCCGCGGTTGACCTGCACCTTGCCCTGGTCATCGACCCAGGACACGCGGAACAGCACGGCGCGCTCAGGCTCGACCATGCGCTCCAGAATGCCGGCCTGCAGGTAATGTGGGTTGGCTTCGAGGAACGGCCACAGGCTGCGCAGCACTTCTTCCACTGCCTGGTGGAATTCGGGCTGGGCCGGATCGCGTTGCTTCAGGCGCGCGAGGAAATTGTCGACAGATTCGATCATGGTAGACATCTCACCGAGGATTGGACTTATTGGTTTTTTCCCGAATGTACCAAGAAGCAATCGCACCGGAACAGGGCAAAATGTCGTTTTTTTGAAATTATTTGGTGCGTTTTCTATAAGTGTATACAAAGCCAAATGTCGGCGGCGGCTTCTTCGCGGGCTCGCCCGCTCCCACAGGCTCATTACAAGCCCGAGGTTCCAAGGGTGCTAGGGAGCGGGCATGCCCGCGAATGAAGCCAACACCAATTTCCAGCCAGGCACAAAAATGGGGCCTAAGAAGGCCCCATTCCTGTGCATCAGAATACCGGCTTACTGGGCCAGCTTCTTGTGCCGTACACGGTGCGGCTGGGCAGCGGCATCGCCCAGGCGCTTCTTGCGGTCGGCTTCGTACTCGGTGTAGTTGCCTTCGAAGAACACCACGTTCGAGTCGTCTTCGTACGCCAGGATGTGGGTGGCCACACGGTCCAGGAACCAACGGTCGTGGGAAATCACGATCGCGGCGCCCGGGAAGTCCAGCAGGGCTTCTTCCAGCGAACGCAGGGTTTCGACGTCGAGGTCGTTGGACGGTTCGTCGAGCAGCAGGACGTTACCGCCCTCCTTCAGGGTCAGGGCCAGGTGCAGGCGGCCACGCTCACCACCGGACAGGTCCTTGACGAACTTCTGCTGGTCGCCACCCTTGAAGTTGAAGCGGCCCACATAGGTACGCGACGGGATCTCGTAGTTGCCGATGCGGATCACATCGGAACCGTCGGAAATCTGCTGGAACACGGTCTTGCTGCCGTCCAGGTCTTCCCGGCTCTGGTCGACGCAGGCCAGCTGCACGGTTTCACCTATCTCGATGCTGCCCGAGTCCGGCTGCTCCTTGCCCATCAGCATGCGGAACAGGGTCGACTTACCGGCACCGTTACCACCGATCACGCCGACGATGGCGCCTTTCGGCATGGAGAACGACAGGTTGTCGATCAGCACGCGGTCGCCGTAGCCCTTGGTGACGTTCTTGAACTCGATCACCTTGTCACCCAGGCGCGGACCGGCCGGGATGTAGATCTCGTTGGTTTCGCTGCGCTTCTGGAATTCCTGCGATTGCATTTCCTCGAAGCGCTGCAGGCGGGCCTTGGACTTGGACTGGCGGGCCTTGGCGCCTTTGCGCACCCACTCCAGTTCCTCTTTCATGGCCTTTTCATGGGCGCTCTGCTGCTTCGATTCCTGCGCCAGGCGCTCGGACTTGGCTTCCAGCCAGCCCGAGTAGTTGCCTTCGTACGGAATGCCGGCGCCGCGGTCCAGTTCCAGGATCCAGCCGGCGACGTTGTCGAGGAAGTAGCGGTCGTGGGTAATCGCTACCACGGTGCCCGGGAAGTCGTGCAGGAAACGCTCCAGCCAAGCCACCGAGTCGGCATCCAGGTGGTTGGTCGGTTCGTCCAGCAGCAGCATGTCGGGGGCCGACAACAACAGGCGGCACAGGGCCACACGGCGCTTCTCACCACCGGACAGGTGCTCGATGCGGGCGTCCCAGGCCGGCAGGCGCAGGGCGTCGGCGGCAACGTCCAGCTGGCGCTCCAGGTTGTGGCCGTCGGCGGCCTGCAGGATGGCTTCGAGCTTGGCCTGCTCGGCGGCCAGCTTGTCGAAGTCGGCATCCGGTTCGGCATAGGCAGCGTAGACCTCGTCCAGGCGTGCCTGGGCGTCCTTGATCACGCTGACCGCTTCCTCGACCACTTCACGCACCGACTTGTTCGGGTCCAGTTGCGGTTCCTGCGGCAGGTAGCCAACGTTGATGTCGGGCATCGGACGGGCTTCGCCGTCGAATTCCTTGTCGACGCCCGCCATGATCCGCAGCAGGGTCGATTTACCGGCGCCGTTCAGGCCGAGCACGCCAATCTTGGCGCCCGGGAAGAACGACAGGGAAATATTCTTGAGAATTTCCCGCTTCGGCGGCACGACCTTGCTCAGCCGATGCATGGTGTAGACGTATTGAGCCAAAACCAAGCCCTCTAATCAGATAGGTAAAGACATCGACGATCGCCCCGGCGCGCTGGCCAGGGGGATGTGTTTACGGGGTGTCATTGAACAAAGTCGACCATTCTACGCCAACGCGCAGCGTTGCACAGGAGGGGCCGATGGTGGGGGTGGGATCAGGGGGAATCTCTTGCCTGTACCGGCCCTTTCGCGGCTAAAGCCGCTCCCACAGGTACTGCACAATATTTAAAGGCAGTGATATCCCTGTGGGAGCGGCTTTAGCCGCGAAAGGGCCGGCACAGCAGCCAACGATGGCTCAGACGTGACGCTGCCTGGCTTTGCCCCGCGGCAAGCGGCAGCGGTCGCCCTGCTCGGCCAGGCGCGCGGCCCATGCCGCTTTCACACTGAAGCCGCCTGCGCGGGCAGGTTGCTGCTCGGCAGCTGTGGCCGGCCTGGTGGCCGCAGGCGCACGGCTGACGACCTTGGCCGCCGGCTTGTCCTCGGTCACCGCAACTGCCGGCTCTGCTGCCGCCTTGGCGGTCTTGCGCAGTTCAGCCAGCGACGGGCTCTTGCTCTTGGCGGCAGTGGCCGCCTCGGGTTTGCTCAGCGAACGCTGGCAGGACTTGCAGGATACGTCCTCGGTCACGGCAGTGCTGACAAGGGTCTGACTGCTGCGCCCGCAGGCGGAATCGAGGCCATTGGAGGAAAAGTGAGTAACCAAAACCGAACATCTCCGATGCGTTGTCATGTGAAGCGGGCGCTATTCTCGCACAGGTCGCAGGGGCTTGCCGAACCACACGGCAGGCACCACCGGTCACATTGGCTGGCACTTTGCCATAATCCTAGGCATGCTAGCCCGTTTCGGGTGTCCGGCCTTATAGTGCGCCACCGCAGTCTGGCAACCAGATACCGGCACGTACCGTGCATCATCAACCCCTGCCATCGCCAGCCCAATCGCAGGATCAACGCTTGACCAATCTCACTCATCCGCCGTCATTGCGTTCCGCGCCCCAGGCGCCCGCTGCCTCCCTGCGCGGGTCGATCAAGGGTGCGTTGGCGCTGCTGGCCCTGATCCTGCTGGGTTTGCTGCTGTGGCAGTTGTTCGCCCAGTTCAACCACACCCAGGCCGACCTGCGCAAGAAAACCCTGGAAGGCACCGCCGAGCTGGCCGACCACCTCAGCCTGAACCTGGCGTTCAAGGCTCAACAGGCCACGAATGTGCTGCAGCCCTACGCCAATGTACCGACGCCCTCCGCCCTGCCCGCCGTGCTGGCCGGTTTGCGCGAGCAGTTGCCGGACCTGCAGAGCCTGGCCTGGCTGGATGCAGCCGGGAAGCTGTTGGCCGACAGCCTTGCCGGCAGCCCCGACCGCCAGTCGATTGACGAATTGCTCAAGCTGAGCCAGGGCAGCCCGTATTTCTTCACCAATTCGGCCGACAACAGCTCCGTCTACCTGTTACTGCGTCAAGGCTCCGATGAGCACAGCGGCTATTGGCTGTTGCGCCTGGCGCCGGCGTACTACCGCCCGCTGATCACCTACCTGGATGGCCCTGGCCGTCCGCTGTGGCTGCTGGAAAACAGCCGCAGCGGCGAAGTGCTGCAGCGCCATGCGCCAACCCCTGGCAGCAACGCGCCGCTGCAGAGCGTGATGCTGGCCTTCATCGATAACAGCACCTGGCAACTGCGCGGCCTGTTCGACGCCAAGCTGGCGCGCCAGACGCTGCTGCCCGCACTGCTGGGCAAATGCCTGCTGGTGCTGTTCTGCGCCATGCTGCCGGTTGTCGCGCTGATCAACATGCGCCGCCGGCAACGGGCGTTGCAGGAAGACCGCCGGCGCTACCAGGAAATTTTCGAAGGCACCGGCGTGGCCTTGTGCGTGCTCGACCTGTCCAGCCTGCCCGGCCAGCTCGACCGCTATCACCTGCGCAACCGCGCCGCGCTCAAGCACAGCCTGGCCCTCGACCCGAACCTGCGCCGCTCGCTGCTGCTGGAACTGAAGATCACCGAGATCAACCAGGTGGCACGCCAGTTGTTGAACATCGAGTGCCATGAAGGTGCCTGGCAGCGCCTGATCGACGGCACCGGCGATGGCCGCGACAGCGTGGGCATGCAACTGATCGATGCATTGATCGAACAACGTCCGTTGCTGGAACTGGAAGTGCGCCTGCCGGCCCCGCTGGGTGGCGAGCTGCACCTGTGGCTGATGGCGCGCCTGCCGCAACAGCGTCGTGACTACCAGGCTGTGATCCTCAGCATCAGCGATATCACCAGCCGCAAGCAGGTGGAGCTGTCGCTGCTGGAGCGCGAAAGCTTCTGGTCGGACGTCGTGCGCACCGTACCCGACCAGCTGTACGTGCAGGACGTGCTCAGCCAGCGGATGATCTTCAGCAACCGCCATCTCGGCCAGACCCTGGGCTACGACCGTACCGAGCTGGCGCAGATGGGCGACCGTTTCTGGGAGCTGCTGCTGCACCCCGAGGACGCCACGCACTACCAGGCCCTGCGCCAGCAACAGCGCGACAGCGGCCATGACCAGCCGCTGCACTGCCAGCTGCGCTTCCGCCACCGCGATGGCGGCTGGCGCTGCTACGACATTCGCGAACAGGTACTGACCCGTGACGCCGATGGCCTGGTCACGCGCATCATCGGCGTGGGCAAGGACGTGACGGTACAGATCGAGGCCAGCCAGTCGCTGCGCGACAGCGAGCAGCGCTACCGCATGCTCGCCGAGAGCATCAGCGACGTGATCTTCTCCACCGACAGCCGGCTCCAGCTCAACTATGTCAGCCCCTCGGTACAGAGCGTGCTGGGCTACCAGGCCGACTGGATCTTCACCAATGGCTGGCAGTCGATAATCGCCAACCCGGCGCAACTCACCGGCATCTACAGCTTGATGGAACGCGTCAGCAAGGCCATGGGCGACCCGGCGCTGCTGGCCCAGTTGCGCAGCCAGCTGCCGACCCAGCTGTTCCTGTTCGACTGCCTGCGCGCCGATGGCCGCAAGATCCCCATCGAACTGCGACTGGTACTGGTATGGGACGATGACCAGCACTTCGAAGGCGTGCTCGGGGTGGGCCGCGACATCAGCCAGCAACGCCGTGCCGAAAAAGACCTGCGCATGGCTGCCACGGTGTTCGAGCACTCGACATCGGCGATTCTCATCACCGACCCGGCCGGCTATATCGTGCAGGCCAACGAGGCGTTCAGCCGCGTCAGTGGTTACGCCGTCAGCGAGGTGCTCGACCAGTTGCCAGGCATGCTCACCGTCGACGAACAGCAGGAAGGCCACCTGCGCTATGTGGTCAAGCAGCTGCACCAGCGCGGCAGCTGGGAAGGTGAAGTGTGGCTCAAGCGCCGTGACGGTGACCACTACCCGGCCTGGGTCGGCATTACCGCGGTGCTGGACGACGAGGGCGACCTGGCCAGCTACGTGTGCTTCTTCACCGACATCAGCGAGCGCAAGGCCAGCGAACAGCGCATCCACCGTCTGGCGTACTACGACGCCCTCACCCACCTGCCCAACCGCACGCTGTTCCAGGACCGCCTGTACAACGCCCTGCAACAGGCCGAGCGGCACAAGGCCTGGGTAGTGCTGATGTTCCTCGACCTGGACCGTTTCAAACCGATCAACGACTCCCTCGGCCACGCTGCTGGCGACCGCATGCTCAAGGACATGGCCCAGCGCCTGCTGGCCTGCGTGGACGACGACGATACCGTGGCGCGCATGGGTGGCGACGAGTTCACCCTGCTGCTGCAACCACGCGCTACCCGCGAGATCGCCCTCAACCGCGCGATTCACGTGGCCGAGAACATTCTCGCCAGCCTGGTGCGGCCGTTCGTGCTGGAAAACCGCGAGTTCTTCGTCACCGCCAGTATCGGCATTGCCCTCAGCCCGCAGGACGGCAGCGAACTGAGCCAGCTGATGAAGAACGCCGACACCGCCATGTACCACGCCAAGGAACGCGGCAAGAACAACTTCCAGTTCTACCAGGCCGAGATGAACGCCAGTGCCCTGGAGCGCCTGGAGCTGGAAAGCGACCTGCGCCATGCCATGGAGCAGAACGAGTTCATCCTCTACTACCAGCCGCAGTTCAGCGGCGATGGCAAGCGCCTGACCGGTGCCGAAGCCCTGCTGCGCTGGCGCCACCCGACCCGCGGCCTGGTGCCACCGGGCGACTTCATCCCGGTGATCGAGGAGCTGGGCCTGGTGGTGGACGTGGGCGACTGGGTGCTGCGCGAAGCCAGCCGCCAGCTCAAGGCCTGGCACAAGGCCAAGGTGCGTGTGCCGAAGGTATCGGTGAACATTTCTGCGCGGCAGTTCTCCGATGGCCAGCTGGGCACGCGCATCGCCAGGGTCCTGGAAGAGAGCGGCCTGCCGCCGGCGTGCCTGGAGCTGGAGCTGACCGAAAGCATCCTGATGCGCGAGGTGAACGAAGCGCTGCAGATTCTCGCCGGCCTGAAGAACCTTGGCCTGAGCATCGCGGTAGACGACTTCGGCACCGGTTATTCGTCGCTGAACTACCTCAAGCAGTTCCCTATCGACGTGCTGAAGATCGACCGTACCTTCGTCGACGGCCTGCCGGAAGGCGAGCAGGATGCGCAGATTGCCCGGGCCATCATCGCCATGGCCCACAGCCTCAACCTGGCGGTGATCGCCGAAGGCGTGGAAACCCACGAGCAACTGGAATTCCTTCGCGAGCATGGCTGTGACGAAGTGCAGGGCTACCTGTTCGGGCGGCCGATGCCGGCGCATCAGTTCGAGGCGCAGTTCGCCAACGAGACGTTGTTCATGTTCAATTGAGCCGGCCCTCTTCTGCTCTTCTGGCATACGCGGGCACTTGTAGGAGCGGCCTTGTGTCGCGAAAGGGGCGCACAGCGGCCCCACGATTGCAGCTTGCCGGCAAAATGGCCGGGACCGCTTTGCGCTCCTTTCGCGACGCAAGGCCGCTCCTACAGGTACGGCGTCAGCCCGGGGCCGGCGCGGTTCACGCATGTAGAGCGGATTTATCCGCGATGCAGGCGACGCGGTGGCTGGCAACGCCCTTGCCGGTGATCGCGGCTGAAGCCGCTCCTGCAGAAGCCCATGTAAGGCCCGCGCCCCACGCCTGAAAAACGGACCTGAAAGTCAACTCCGATCCCCGCCCAGCCCAGACACGGCGCGGGATGCAACATGAAGCCCATTGGTCCGCGACTTGATGCCACTTCATATGCCAGCGGCGAATCAATCGGTTAGAATGCCCCCCCAATTCACCCCGATCCTTGAGGACCGCCATGTTCAGCCGTGATTTGACCATTGCCAAGTACGACGCCGAGCTCTTCGAAGCCATGCAGCAAGAAGCTCTGCGCCAGGAAGAGCATATCGAGCTGATCGCTTCGGAAAACTACACCAGCCCGGCAGTCATGGAAGCCCAGGGCTCGGTCCTGACCAACAAGTACGCCGAAGGCTACCCGGGCAAGCGCTACTACGGTGGTTGCGAGTACGTCGACGTCGTCGAGCAACTGGCCATCGACCGTGCCAAGCAGCTGTTCGGTGCCGACTACGCCAACGTTCAGCCGCACGCCGGCTCCCAGGCCAACGCCGCTGTCTACCTGGCCCTGCTGTCGGCCGGTGACACCATCCTGGGCATGAGCCTGGCCCACGGTGGCCACCTGACCCACGGTGCTTCGGTAAGCTCCTCGGGCAAGCTGTACAACGCCATCCAGTACGGCATCGATGCCAACGGCCTGATCGACTACGACGAAGTCGAGCGCCTGGCTGTCGAGCACAAGCCGAAGATGATCGTTGCCGGCTTCTCGGCCTACTCGCAGGTTCTGGACTTCGCCCGCTTCCGCGCCATCGCCGACAAGGTCGGTGCCTACCTGTTCGTCGACATGGCCCACGTTGCCGGCCTGGTTGCCGCTGGCGTGTACCCGAACCCGGTGCCGTTCGCCGACGTGGTCACCACCACCACCCACAAGACCCTGCGCGGCCCGCGCGGTGGCCTGATCCTCGCTCGCAAGAACGAAGAGATCGAGAAGAAGCTGAACTCCGCCGTCTTCCCGGGCGCCCAGGGCGGCCCGCTGGAGCACGTCATCGCCGCCAAGGCCATCTGCTTCAAGGAAGCCCTGCAGCCTGAGTTCAAGGCTTACCAGCAGCAGGTGGTGAAGAACGCCCAGGCCATGGCCGCCGTGTTCATCGAGCGTGGTTTCGACGTGGTTTCCGGTGGCACCCAGAACCACCTGTTCCTGCTGTCGCTGATCAAGCAGGAAATCTCCGGCAAGGATGCTGACGCCGCACTGGGCAAAGCCTTCATCACCGTCAACAAGAACTCGGTACCGAACGACCCACGTTCCCCGTTCGTCACCTCGGGTCTGCGTTTCGGCACCCCGGCCGTGACCACCCGTGGTTTCAAGGAAGCCGAGTGCCGCGAGCTGGCTGGCTGGATCTGCGACATCCTGGCTGACCTGAACAACGAAGCGGTCATCGACGCCGTACGTGAGAAAGTCAAGGCTATCTGCAAGAAGCTGCCGGTCTACGGCAACTGATTGGCGATTGCCTGACAGGAAAAAGCCCGGCCTAGTGCCGGGCTTTTTCGTTTTCGGCCCTGTCGCCTCCTGTAGGAGCGGCCTTGTGTCGCGAAAGGGGCGCGCAGCGGCCCCACAACCCTAGCTTCGCCGCCGGGCTAGCCGGGACCGCGTTGCGGTCCTTTCGCGACACAAGGCCGCTCCTACAAAAAAGCGCGACACGCTGCTGATAGTGCGTATTACCCTGTGTGCCTTTCAGCCAGCAGACACAGGCCGCACCTTGACCAGAGAGCAACTCGAAACCCGGCAGATCCCGATCTATTTCGCCGTCGTACTCGCCGCCGTCGCCTTCGGCCTGCTGGCCAGCGATACCGCACGCTTGTTGCAAACCCTGATCACGCCCGCCATCGCCGTGCTGATGTACGCGATGTTCCTGCAGATTCCCTTCCTCGACCTGCGCCAAGGCCTGGGTAACCGCCGTTTCATGGCGGCCTTGCTGCTGGCCAACTTCATCCTTGTGCCATTGCTGGTCTGGGCCATCACTCGTGGTCTGGGCGACCAGCCGGCACTCCTCGTCGGTGCGCTGCTGGTGCTGCTGACCCCGTGCATCGACTACGTGGTGGTGTTCACCCATATCGGCAAAGGCGATGCGCGCCTGACCCTGGCCGCCACACCTGTGCTGCTGCTGGCGCAACTGGCGCTGTTGCCGCTGTACCTGGCGCTGATGCTGGGTGACAACGTGCCGCTCGCGCTCACCCCGTTCGTGGAAGCCTTCGTGCTGCTGATCGTGCTGCCGCTGGCCCTGGCTGTACTCACCAGCGCCGGCGCCCGTCGCTCATGCAGGGTCGCAATGTGGAACAGCGCCTGGGCATGGCTGCCGGTACCGGCGATGGCTTTGGTACTGCTGGTAGTGATCGCCTCGCAGATCGCCATGGTGCAGGGTGACTTCGAGCAGTTACTGCCGGTGATCCCGGTATACCTGGGCTTCATGCTTGCGGCACCGCTGCTCGGCAGGCTCGCGGCGCACCTGTTGCGCCTGCCGGCCAGCGAAGCACGCGCAGTGACCTTCAGCGCCGCCACGCGCAACTCGCTGGTAGTGCTGCCGCTGGCGCTGGCGTTGCCGGACGAGGTGCGCGGGTTGGCGGCAGCAGCCGTGATTACCCAGACATTGGTCGAGCTGGTGAGCGAGCTCGTCTACGTACGGCTGGTACCACGGCTGGTGCGCTGACCTGCGGGCATATGCCACTGCCGGTCACGGGCGCTCGCCACACACGGCAAACACCTGCACCTCGACCAGGTAGCCTTCCCCCAGGTCGGCACCGACACAGGCCCGTGCCGGTTTGGCACAACCCTGCAACCAGGCGTCATACACCTCGTTCACCAGGTCGAAGTGGCGGTAGTCGGCGATCCACAGCTGGACTCGGGTCAACTGCTCCTTGGCCACCCTGGCCTCAGCCATCAGCCTGTCGATCGTATTCAGCGCCTGGCGCAACTGCCCCTGCACGTCCAGCTGCAGGTCGTCGGCGACCACGCCAGCGGTTTCGAACAGGCCCCTGTAGCTGACCGCCAACGACATCCGCTGGCCAACCCCGTATCGCTCGATCATAAGCTTCCCTCTCAGCCCATCTGGTTGATGCACACGACCTTGGGCTGGGTCATGTCCTCGTAGGCGAAGCGCACCCCCTCGCGGCCCAGGCTTCCATACTTGGAACCACCGAATGGCATGGCGTCGAAGCGGTAGTCGGACGAGTCGTTGACCATCACGCCGCCTGCCTCGATGCGCTTCGCCAGGCTCAGCGCCAAGGACAAGTCGCGGGTAAACACCCCGGCATGCAAGCTGTACTCAGGGGCATTGGCCAGGGCGACGGCCTGCTCGATGTCCTCGAAAGGCGCCAGCATCACCACCGGGGCGAACACCTCTTCACGCCACAGCCGGCTGCTGTGGTCGACACCCTCCAGCACCGTCGGCGCATAGTTGGCGCCCTGGCGCTGGTGGCCACAGAGCAGGCGGGCGCCGCCCTGCAGGGCCTGGTTGACGCGCTCTTCGATGTGCCGTGCAGCGGCTTCGCTGATCATCGGCCCCATGTCGGTTTCACGCCGCCCCGGGTCGCCCAGCACCATGGCCTGGGTCAGGGCGACGAAGCGCTGGCGAAACGCGTCGTAGATCGAGGCGTCGACCAGGATGCGCTGGGTGCCGATGCAGTTCTGCCCGGCGGCCCAGAACGCGCCCGATACGCACGACTCGACAGTGGCTTCGAGGTCGCAGTCCTTGAGCACCAGCACCGGGGCGTTGCCGCCCAGGTCCATGGCGAGCTTTTTCAAGCCCGCGCCCCGAGCAATCTGCTCGCCCGTGGCGAAGCCGCCGGTAAAGGAAACCATGCGCACATCACGCACGGCCACCAGCGCCTTGCCCAGTTCGGCGCCACCGGTAGCAACGCTGACAACGGCCTCCGGCAGCCCGGCATCGGTGAGGTACTGCACCAGCTTGAGCGCCGACAACGGGGCCAGCTCCGAGGGCTTGAGGATAACGGCATTGCCGCCGGCGATGGCCGGGCCCAGCTTGTGTGCCACCAGGTTGAGCGGGTCGTTGTACGGGGTGATGGCCAGGATCAGCCCCAGCGGCTCGCGGGTAAACCAGCCCTGGCGCGACTCGGAGCCTTCATAGGCATCGAACGGCACCACTTCGCCGGCGTTGCGCCGCGCTTCCTCGGCAGACAGCTTGAGCGTGTTGATGCAGCGCTTTACCTCCTTTTCGGCCTGGCGCAGGGTCTTGCCCGCTTCATCGACAATCAGCCCGGCAAAATCAGCGGCGTCGCGTTCGATGAGGCGGGCGGCCTGTTCAAGAATGCTGGCGCGCCGGTGCCGGGGCAGCGCGGCACTTTCGCCTACACCCTGGCGAGCACGCGCCAGCAGGCCCGGCACCGCGTCGGCCGTGAGGTTGGCGACGCTGCCGACCAGGCTGCCGTCGTAAGGGCTGTACACATCGATCAGGGCGGGTTGCTGGAAGGCTACCCGGGACACGGAAGTCAGGCTCATGAACGTAGCTCCTCAGGCCGAACGGCCAGCGGTGTGGATGGCGACGATATCCGACAGCAGGGCAAAGGCCGTTTCGACACGCCCCGCACCCGGGCCGGACACGGTCACCGCGCCCAGCAACTCGGTGTCGAACGCCACCGCGTTGGTTGCGCCGGTGATACCGGCCAGGGGGTGGTTACCCGGCAACAGGCGCGCTTCGACACTGGCGCGCACCGATCCATCGGCCTGCCGGCTGGCGCTGCCGATCAGCTTCCAGCGCTCGCCCGCTGCCTGCGCCTGCTGGATCGCCGCGCTGTCGATGCCACTGATACCGCTGCAGGTGACATCGCTCACCTGCAGGCAGGCACCGAGCAGCTCGTTGGCAAGGATGACCACTTTCAGGCGCACGTCATGCCCTTCCACATCGGCGGTCGGGTCTGCCTCGGCGTAGCCAAGCGCTTGTGCCTGCGCCACCGCATCGGCAAAGCCAAGCCCTTGCTCCATGCGCGTCAGTACGTAGTTAGAAGTACCGTTGAGGATGCCCTCGAAGCCGACCAGGCCTGCGCCGGCCAAGGTCTGCCGGGCCATGCGCAGTACGGGTGTACCGCTCATCACTGCACCTTCGTATTCGAACGACACGCCGTTGGCCTTGGCCAGGGTTTTCAGCGCCTGGGCATGCAAGGCGATCGGCCCCTTGTTGGTGGTGACCACGTGCTTGCCCGCTTCCAGCGCCCAGCGGCAGAAGGTAGCTGCCGGCTCACCATCCTTGGGGTTGGTGAAGGTGGCTTCGGCGATGATGTCGGCACCGGACTGCTTGATCACCGCCTCGTTGAATGCCTCGGCCGAACCCTGCGGGAACTGCGCCAGGGCGCCCTTCTCAGCGGGCAAGGCGGCCAGCCTGGCCGCATCCAGGCCATCGCGGTCGATCACCGAGCCGAGGAACAGGTCGGTGACGCCGACGATCTTCAGGGCAAAGCCCAGTTCTTGCTGCCAGCGCGCGTTGCGTTCGGCGATCAGTTGGGCCAGGGCACGGTTCACGCCGCCAAAGCCAACGAGTGCGATCTTGTATTCGGTCATGGTTTGCTGTCCTTTCCAGGCGATGGGTCGATGAGGACAAGCCTATGAGCCGGGCAATGCCAGTTGAATATGGCAATCCGCTGTATTTATTGGCCAATCTGGCCAATGCCCGAACCGCATCCGAGCGGCCCCGGAATGCACAACGCCGCCGAGGCGCAAGCCCAGGCGGCGTTGTGGTATCGAGGGTTGGGGAGCAACGGGGCGGTTCAGATCACCGCGGCCAGGACGAACGACGTCACCGTGTTCTCGACCCCGGGCATGGCGGCAATTTCCTTCCACACATGATGCACCCGCTCCGGGCTGGAGGCTTCGACACGTAGCAGCAGGTCGAATTCGCCGCTGAGTACCTCGCACTGGATCACCTCGGGGATCTGGCGCAGGGCATCGAGCACCGCTTCACCGCGCATGCGGTCGTAGCGGTAGACGAAGATCACCGCGTTGATCAACGAGGTCGGCCGTCGCCCCTCGCCAATGCGCAAGGTGTAGCCCTGGATGGCGCCGTCCCGCTCCAGGCGTTCGATGCGCTGGCGAACCGCATTGCGCGACAGGTTCACTTTCAGCCCCAGCTCGGCATGGGCAATGCGCGCATTGGCGGTGAGCTCGGCGAGAATGCGCTCGTCCAGGGGGTCAAGGATGCGCTTCATCGCCGTGCCTGCAACTGCGCCAACAATTCATGAACCCCCGCCAGGTCCTCGGGTGCCAGCAGCGGCCCACTGCCTGCGGTGCCAGCGACATTGGCTGGCACCTCGCCGTGCCAGGCCCCCAGTTCCGCCAGCAGCGCGGCGGACTTTTCCGGGGCGAATTGCCCCAGCGTGACGATCGGCGCGCCGATATTGCGCCGGTGCAGGCGCCCGGCGAACGCCCCGGTTGCCGCATGCGGGTCTACCGCCGTGCCGGTCTCCTGGAACAGCGTGACGATTTCCTCGCGGATCAGCGCATCGTCCACGGCATACGAGTCGAACAGCATGCGCGCGTGCAACCACTGGCGGTTGCCGATGCTCAGCTCACCGCAATCCTCGAAGTGCTCCATCAGCGCCCTGGTTGCCGCGCCGTCGCGCTCATACAGCTCCCAGACGAAGCGCTCCAGGTTGGAGAACAGCGAGAAGTCCATGACCGGCGACAAGGTCTGGCTGGTTGAACCACGGCTGTATCGGTTGCAGTGGATGAACCGGTGCAAGGCATCGTTGCGGTTGGTGGAGACAATGATCTGGTTGATCGGCAGGCCCATCTTCTGGGCGATGAAGCCCGCGTAGATCTCGGCAAAACTGGCCGTGGGAATGCTGAAGCCGACCGGCCGGATGCCCCCGCCCAACTGCAGCGCCGCGTGGAAATAGAACACGATCTGCGCCAGCACGCCGACCCAGTTGGTCGAATTGAAGCTGACCGGAATCAGCTCCGGGCACGGCCATGCGCGCAGCAGCGCCGACACCAGCGACTGGCAGTCATCGAAGCTGCCAGCCACGGCCACGCAGCTGACGCTTTCGCCTGCGGCACTGCGCATCACTGCGGCCCGATCGGGTGGCGTCCCGGCGTTGGGGTACAGCGCCAGCAGGCGTGCCGTCGGGCAATGGCGCAAGGCGTCGATGGCCGCCACCGCGGTGTCGCCGTTGCTGGCACCGACCAGCATCACCCGCTCGCAATCGGCGCCGAGGAAATGGCGGATGAGCCGCGCCTGCAACTGCGCGGCAAAGTCCTTGGAGGAGCGGGTCGGCCCGTGAAACAGCTGCAGGATCCATTCGTTATGGCCAATCTGCTGCAACGGCGCGATGCCACGGTGCCTGAAGCCACGGTAGCTGTCGCTGACCAGCGCCCTGAGGGTCGGCTCGTCGAGGGTATCGCCGACAAACGGCGCCATCACCCGCCAGGCCAGTTCATCGAACGGCAGCCAGGACCAGCTGGCGATTTCCTGCTGGCTGAAGGTTGGCACCGCAGTCGGCACGTACAGCCCGCCATCGTCGGCCAGGCCGGAAAGCAGCGCCGTGCGGAAATCGACCCGTATCTCGTTGCCACGCGTGGATGTGTACTGCATCGGTGCTCCAGGTATGTATTGATTAACGGTGAGCCATCGCCACCAACCAGTGGCTGAAGGCCTGGGCATCGCTGGACAGCGCCTCGCCCAGGCCGCGTACCAGGTAGAACGATTCGCTCGCCTCGATACGCTGGGTAAAAGGCGCTACCAGCCGCCCTTCCTGCAGCAAGTCCTCGACCAGCGACGAACGCGCCAGCGCCACCCCAAGCCCCAACTCCGCCATGCGCAAGGTCGACACCAGGGTGTCGAACTGCAGGCCGCTGGAGGAATCGACCTGATCGGCGCCAACCCGCTCCAGCCAGTAGCCCCAGCCCTCCTCGTAACCCAGCACATGCAGCAACGGCACACCGGCCAGGTCGCGCGGCTCGCGTAACGGCGTGCCTGCGATCAGCGCAGGCGAGCAGACCGGCACCAACAGGTCGCGGGTCAGCCGCTGCGCCTCCACCCCCGGCCACTGGCCGCTGCCCCAGCGGATTTCCAGGTCGTCCTCGGCATCCAGTTCCTTGACCCACAGGTTGCTGATGTAGCGGATGTCCACCTGTGGCTGGGCACGGCGGAAATCGGCCAGCCGGGGGGCCAGCCAGAAGTGCAGGAACGACAGGCTGCCGCGCACCTTCAGCGGCCGCCGCTGGCGCTGCCCGAAGATCTCGTTGGTGCCCACTGCCAGGCGGCTGATCGCATCCTGCACCACCGGCAGGTAGGACTGCCCTTCTTCGGTCAAGCCCAGCCCCCGGGGCAGGCGCTTGAACAGCGCCACCCCCAACTGGCTCTCCAGGTGGCGAATCTGCTGGCTCACGGCGCCCTGGGTGAGGTGCAGCTCTTCCGCGGCATGGGTGAAGTTCAGGTAACGCGCCGACACTTCGAAGGCTCTCAGCCAGTTCAAGGGGGGCAGGGTTTTCTGGGTCATCGGCGGTTTCTCGTGGCAACGTTCCGGTGGCCTAGTATCACTCTGCTCAGGCAGGCTCGGAACCTGGCGTCACGGTTTGCAGCGGCAGCGGACGCTGCGCGCGGAACCTGCGGGTCAGCCAGTACGCCAGGTAGCACCAGGCAATGAACGGCAGGCCAAAGTACAGGGCCACGCGCTGGGCCGGGTCGAAGGCGATGCCGACGCAGGCCAGGACGCAGCAGAAGATCGCTGCCAGTGGTACGAACGGGTAGCCGCGCACGCGGAACTTGAGGTCTTCGAGCTTGCCGCCATTGGCCAGGTAATGGCGACGGAAGGCCATCTGGCTGGCCGCGATGCTGATCCACACCACCACCACCGCCAGCCCGGAAATCGACACCAGCGCCAGGTAGATGGTGTCCGGCGCGAACACGCTGCTGAGCAGCGAGGCCATGCCGCCGGCCATGCTCAGGACGATGGCATTGAACGGCGTGCCACGGCGAGACAGCGCGGCATAGCGGCGTGGCATGTTGCCTTGGTCGCTGAGGGTCCAGAGCATGCGCGCAGCGGCATACAGCCCGGAGTTGGCGGCAGACAGCAGCGCAGTGATGATGACGAAGTTCATGATGTCTGCCGCGTACGGGATGCCGATCATTTCAAAGGCCATCACGAACGGGCTTTCCACCACGCCGGCCTGCTCACGCGGCAACAAGGTGGCGAGGACGAAAATGGTGCCGACGAAGAACAGCGCCAGGCGCAGCACCGTGGTGCGGATGGCCTTGGGTACGTTCTTTTCCGGGTCGCGGGTTTCGCCGGCGGCAATGCCGATCAGCTCGGTGCCGGAGAAGGCGAAGGCCACCGCCAGCAGGGTCATGGCAATCGACCAGAAGCCGGTGGGGAACAGCCCTTCGCGGGTGAAGTTGCCCAGCCCGACACTGTGCGCCTGGGTAATCTCGAACACGCCGAGGATCGCGCCACCGCCCACTACCAGGAAAGCCACCACCGCCAGCACCTTGATCAGTGACAGCCAGAACTCGGTCTCGGCAAACGAGCGCACCGAAATGATATTGCTGATGAACACCGCCAGGCCGAACAGGGCACTCCATAGCCACACCGGCGTATCGGGGAACCAGCGCACCATGAGGATGCCGGCGGCGGTGAATTCCGAGCCGATGGCCACGGTCCAGGTCAGCCAGTACATCCACGCCACCATGTAGCCGGTACCCGGCCCGATGTAGCGCGTGGCGTAACTGCTGAACGAGCCGACCTCGGGCATGTGCACGGCCAGTTCGCCCAGGCACATCATCACCAGGTAGACCATGATCGCGCCGAGGATATAGGCGATGACCGCACCCAGGGGCCCGGCCTGGTTGACCGTGTAGCCCGATGTCAGGAACAGGCCGGTACCGATGACACCGCCCAGCGCCAGCATGACGATATGGCGGGTTTGCATATCCTGCTTGAAGCCATGCGCAGAAGCATTTGTCGTTGTAGTTGTCTGCAGGGACATTGTGGTTTTCTCATGAAAGTTGGCGGGCAAGGACGTTGCAACGACCTCGTCTTGGCAGAGCGAAGCGAATTGCCTTGCATATTGTTTTTGTTCGACTTCATGAACTGGCACCCACCGCAAGGAACGGGTGCCACGCGCCTGCCTCAGGCCTGTACTGCGGCCAGGCCGGCGTACGCGTCACCGTGCAAGTCCTTTGCTGCGGCCAACTCCTGGCGGACCGCTGCACACGCCTGTGCCAGGTCTGCCAGCAGGTCCTCGGTGTCTTCGATACCCACCGAGATGCGCACCAGCCCTTCGGAAATACCCAGGGCCAGGCGTTCTTCGAGGGTGTTTTCCACATGGCTGGTGGTCCGCGCCGGGCCATAGATGGTTTCCACCGCGCCCAGGTTGCCTGCCCGGTGGGCGTACTTCAGGCGCGGCAGCAGCTGCGCCACGGTGGGCATGCCGCCCTTGAGCACGAAGCTGACAATGGCACCGAAGCCGCGCATCTGCGCCTTGGCGATCGCATGGCCCGGGTGCTCCGGCAACCCTGGGTAGTTGACCGCTTCGACCAGCGGTTCGCTGCTCAGGTACTGGGCCAGGGCCTGGGCGCTGGCCTGTTGCTGACGCAGGCGCAAAGCCAGGGTCTTGATCCCGCGGATGATCAGGTAGGCGGAAAACGGGTCCAGCGCCGCACCGTTGATTTCACGGTAGTGCCGCACCTGCGCCATCAGCGGCTCGGCACCGCAAACCACCCCGCCCAGCACGTCACCGTGCCCGGACAGGAACTTGGTGGCGCTGTGTACCACCACGTCCACGCCCAGGGCCAGCGGGTTCTGGTTCAGCGGGGTGGCGAAGGTGTTGTCGGCCACCACCACGGCACCCACCCGCCGGGCAGCGGCACACAGGCGCTGGATGTCCAGTACCTTCAAGGTCGGGTTGGTCGGGGTTTCCAGGTACAGCAGGTCGCAGCCGGCGGCGATTTCGCGCTCCAGCGCCTCGGTGTCGAGGGTGTCGCACAGGCACACCTGCACGCCCATGCGCGGCAGGAACTCTTCGAAGATCTTGTTGGTGCCACCGTAGCTGTCGCGGGTCGATACCACGCGCTTGCCGGTGCACAGGAAGGTATGCAGCACCGCGCTGATGGCCGCCATGCCGCTGCTGAAGGCCACGGCCGACTCGGCCTGCTCCAGCTCGCACAGCTTGGCTTCCAGGGTGGCGACCGTCGGGTTGCTCATGCGGCTGTAGATGTATCCCGGCAGTTTGCCCTGGGCCACGTCGTACCAGGCGTCGATATCGTTGTAACCGTAGGCGGCGCTGACCACGATCGGGGTCTGGGTGGCGTTGTACGGGTGCTGCACCTGCTCGCCGCCCCACACCACGCGCGTACCGACACCGGCCGCTGCATTGCCCTCGAATTTTTCGTTGTTGTTCATATCCGGTTCCCGCACGGCTGAGTTGTGTATGCCGATCGAGCATCGGCTTTCAGCGGACTATAGGGACATGGCGGGGGACTGAAAAACGATGGAATCCGGGTCTGAGTGGCGTTTTTTTTAATGGCTGGGGGCTGGGCGGCTGCAGCCGCCGCCCGACCCCCTCATGGCTTCACGCCAGGTTGCGCTTCAGCTCGGCAATGTGCTCCGGGCCAATGCCACAGCAGCCGCCGATCATGCTGGCGCCACGCTTGCGCCAGTCAGCGGCCCAGGCCAGGTAACCCGGCGGGTCAAGATCTTCGCGCAGCTCATCCAGGCCATCATTGGCGGTGGCTTCCTTCGGCTGCGGCGGGAAGGCGTTGGCATAGGCACCGATGGCCACGTCAGCGTTGTGTCGCTCGATCACCGAGCGCGCCACATCCACCGCAGCGCCAATGACCTCGGGCTGGCTGCAGTTGAACAGCACCGCCGCCACACCCAGGCCGACCACCGCCTCGATGGCATCGGCCACCGGCTCGCCGGAACGCAGGCGTGGGGTGTCGTCCACGTCTTCGTCCTGCAAGGTGAACGACACCCAGAACGGCTTGCCGTCTTCCGGCAGGTGGGCGTGGATGGCCCGTACTTCGGCAACCGAGCTCTGGGTTTCGGCCAGCCACAGGTCGACATGCGGAGCCAGGCCCTGCAACAGCGGCGACAGCACTTCCTCGACGCGCTCTGGCTGGAACAGGTCCGGGCGGTAGGAGCCGAACAGCGGCGGCAACGAGCCCGCAACCTTGACCGGGTGTGCACCAACATCGGCCGCGTGCCGCGCCAGCTGCCCTGCGATATTGGCCAGTTGGCGGCCTTCCTTGGCAAAACGCTCTTCGCCAATGTGGAAGGGCACCACCGCATAACTGTTGCTGGTGATGACCTGGGCACCGGCGGCGATGAACGCAGCGTGTACGCCAACCACCGCTTCGGGCGCCTCGCTCAGCGCCAGGGCCGACCATTCGGGCTGGCGAAACGGCGCCCCACTGCGCTGCAGTTCACGGCCCATGCCACCGTCGAGAATCACCATCGCTCGCTGTTTCATATAACTACTCTGCAGGTTCTTATGAATTAAATTCATTATGTGAGTTTCGTTTATAACTATTAAATACACTTTCTCCCCATTGGCCAACATTTCAGGTATGTACATGCGATTTTCTACTGTGCTCGGTGCGGGCCTCGTGCTGCTCGCGACTGCTTCCCAGGCCTTTGCTGGCGCCACGCTCGAGCGGGTTGAATCGCGCAAGGAACTGGTCAACGTGCTGATGGAAAGCTACCCGCCGTTCTCCTTCGTCAACGAGCAGAACCAACTGGCCGGTTTCGACGTGGATGTGGCCAAGGCCGTGGCAGACAAGCTGGGCGTCAAGCTGCGCCTGGAAACCCCATCGTGGGACGTGATCGCCGCCGGCCGCTGGAGTGGCCGCTACGACATCTGCATCTGCTCGATGACCCCGAGCAAGGCCCGCGCCGAAGTGTTCGACTTCCCGGTGGAGTACTACGCCTCGCCTGCGGTGATCGTGGTCAACGCCAAGGATGAGCGCATCCATGGCGCGAAGGACCTGGACGGCCGCAAGGTCGGCCTGACCAGCGCATCGAGCTACGAGAGCTACCTGAACAAGAACCTGGTGATCGAAGGCAAGGAAGAGCAGAAGATCGACTACCCCTTCGACTTCGTGCAGATCGCGCCGTACGACACCGACAACGTCGCCTTCCAGGACCTGGGCCTGGGCGCCGGCGTACGCCTGGACGCGATCCTCACCAACCTGGTGACCGCGCAGCCGCGCCTGGACCAGGACAAGCGCTTCAAGCTGGCCGGCGCCCCGCTGTACGAGGAGCCGAACTCGGTGGCCATCGAGAAAGGCGACCCCGAGTGGGATGCCAAGGTGCGCCAGGTATTTGCCGAGCTGAAGGCTGACGGCACCCTGGCCAAGCTGTCGCAGAAATGGATCGGCGCCGATATCAGCAAATGAGCACGTTCCCCCCGTCCCTCAAGCCCGTGGCAAAAGCCACGGGTGCCAGCCTGTTCGGCTTTCGTACCCGCTTGCTGCTGACCTGGCTGGCGCTGTTCGGCCTGTTCGTGGCGTTTTTCCTCAGCTTCGACCTGAAGTTCTCGATCATCCTGGAGAAGTTCCCCAACCTTGCCGGCTTCAAGCTGGGGCCCAACGGCTTTCTGCAGGGCGCAGCGCTGACCCTGTTCCTGTGCCTGTGTTCGATGCTGGTGTCGGTGCTTTTCGGTTTTGCCGCCGCCTTGGCGCGCCTGTCGAACAGTGCGGTGCTGGTGGGCATCGCCAGCTTCTACACCTCGTTCTTCCGCGGCACGCCGCTGCTGATCCAGATCCTGCTGATCTACCTGGGGCTGCCACAGCTGGGCCTGGTACCGGGCGCCATCAGTGCCGGCATCATCGCCCTGTCGCTGAACTACGGCGCCTACCTGAGCGAGATCTTCCGTGCCGGCATCCTCGGTGTCGCCCGCGGGCAGCGTGAAGCGGCGCTGGCGCTGGGCATGCGCACGCCGCAGATCTTCTGGCACATCGTCCTGCCCCAGGCCATGCGCGTGATCATTCCGCCGACAGCCAACCAGTTCATCTCGATGCTCAAGGACTCGTCGCTGATCTCGGTGATGGGCGTCTGGGAGGTGATGTTCCTGGCGCAGTCGTACGGGCGTTCGAGCTATCGCTACCTGGAGATGCTGACCACGGCAGCGGTGATCTACTGGGTGCTGTCGATTCTGCTGGAGCTGGTGCAGGCGCGGCTGGAGCGGCACTTTGGCCGGGCCTACCAGCGCTGAGGGCCGGAAGCGGTAGGCAGCTTTCTGTGGGAGCGGGTGTGCCCGCTCCCACAGCACAGAGAGTCACAGCGCTTTCATTTCGGCGATATCCCGCGCCACCTGGTCGGCCGACTGGTCGAACATCGCCTGTTCCTGTGCATCCAGCGGCAGCTCGATCACCCGCGCCAGCCCCTCCTCGGCCAGTACGCAAGGCACGCCCATGGCGATATCCCTGCGCCCATACTCGCCCTCTAGAATCGCCACCGCCGGCAGGATGCGGTTCCGCCCGTTGGCGATCGCGTCCACCATCTGCGCGATGGCCACGCCCGGCGCATCGCAGGCGCTGCCCAGCTTCTTCAAGCCAAGGATCTCGCCGCCACCTTTGCGCGTGCGCTCGACGATCTGCTCGATCTGCGCACTGGACAGGAAGTGCGACAACGGCACCGAGCCGATCTGGCAGTAGCGCATCAGCGGCACCATGCTGTCGCCATGCCCGCCGAGCACCAGCGCAGTGATGTCACGGGCGGAGAAACCGGTCTGTTCGGCGATGAAGCACTTCATTCGCGCGGTATCCAGCACCCCTGCCTGGCCGAACACCTTGCTGCGCCCCTGCCCGCTGAGGCTCCAGGCGCGGTAGGTGAGCACATCGACCGGGTTGGACACCACCAGCACGGTCGCCGCCGGCGCATGCTGCTTGATGTCCGCCATGATGCCGTCGAGGATGGGCAGGTTGGTAGCGAGTACATCCTGACGCGACTGGCCCGGCTTGCGCGGCACGCCTGCGGTGATCACCACCAGCTCGGAGCCCTGCAGCAGCTCGGCATTGCCACCGCCATGCACGCGGGTATCGGAACCTGATTCGACTGCCGCTTGCCACACGTCCAGCGCCTTGCCCTTGGCCATTTCACCCTGCACGTCCATCAGCACCAGTTCACGGCACAGCTCGTCCCGGGCAATGATCTGCGCCGCCGCCTCGCCGACGATGCCGGCGCCTACGATTGACAGTTTGTTCATCTGACACCTCCCAGCGGCGCGCGCCACCAGAAACACGCCTGCTTATAGAGATGAAGTATTGTCTGCCGGGGCTGAATGACCAGCCGCAGGTCGATGCACGGTAGCCATGCGCCTACCGCCGATACGCTCGAGGACGCCGCGCGGTCCGTCTGTATCGCGAACATGGACCAAGCCCTTGCCATCCACCCCCTCACCTACCCTCACTGCCACAGGTACAGCAAGTATCCCCGGAGGACAGCCATTTCAATCCACAGGCATCGAAACCGGCTGCTGCCAGAACGGTAACCTGCCATCCTGACTGTCGAACTGCGCACGCGCCTCGCGGATGTGCCCGGCGTTTTCAACCACCCATGTCCAGACCGGCGACATGCGCACCAGCAGCCCCATCCCCAGCGGTGTCAGTGCATATTCGACACGCGGCGGAATTTCCTCGAATTCATGACGGCTGACCAGCCCATCGCGCTCCAGCGAGCGCAGGGTCTTGGTCAACATGCGCTGGGTGATGCCTTTCATCTGCCGCTTGATGTCGGCGTGGCGCATCGTGCCGTACACCCCTAACGCATGCAGGATCCCCAACGACCAGCGACTACCCGCATGCGCGAGCACCTCCCGCCGAACCCCGTCGTCATCCTCCCTGAGGGTCTGGCAGATGGTTTCGGCCTGTTTCAGGGCCTCATGATCGGTCATATGTTTCCCCTGGTATCACGCGTGTGCCTTCTTACGAGCGCGGCTCGGTCGTGCAAGCATTTGTCCATCTTATCGCAACGCTATTCAGGACAAATCATGACCCGATCAACCCACCCCGCCCCTCAATCGATCCTCGTACTAGGCGCAGGAGAACTCGGCTTGCCGGTCTTGCGCAACCTTGCCCGGGTCGCGAAACGCGTTCCCGGCGCCACGGTCAGCGTCCTGCTCAGGCACTCGAGCATCCATACCCAGGTGCCTGAGAAAAAGGCCGAAATTGATGAGTTGCGTAGCTTGGGCATCCAGATGGTCGCTGCCGACCTGGTAAACGACTCCATCGATCAGCTGGCAGACGTCTTCGCCCAGTTCGACACCGTGATCGGCTGTGCAGGGATGGTCGCGGGCCGTGAAACCCCGATGAAACTGGCAACCGCAGCACTCAAGTCCGGCGTCAAACGCTATTTCCCCTGGCAGTTCGGCGTGGACTTCGAGGTAATCGGGCGCGGCAGCCCACAGGACCTTTTCGATGCCCAGCTTGATGTGCGCGAGCTGCTGCGGGCGCAGGACCGGACCGAGTGGGTCATTATCTCGACTGGCATGTTCACCAGCTTCCTGTTCGAACCGGTCTTTGAAGTTGTCGATTTCGAAAACGATACTGTCAATGCGCTTGGCAGCCTTGAAACCAGCGTTACCCTCACCACCCCGGACGACATTGGTGTTCTGACAGCGGAGATCGTGTTCTTCGAACCACGCTTGCGTAACGAGATCGTCTACCTCGCGGGCGACACGGTGACCTATGGCGAGGTTGCCGAACTGCTTGAGCGGGTGCTGGGACGGCCATTCGAACGCAACGTGTGGACGGTCCCGTACCTGCTGCAGGAGCTGGAAAAAGACCCTACGCATCACATCAAGAAGTACCGCGCGGTGTTTGCCCAAGGCCGAGGCGTGGCCTGGCCGAAAGCCGGCACGTTCAATGAGCGGCATTCGATCCAGGTGACGACTGCCGAGCAGTGGGCCCGGGCCCATCTCAAGGCATGACGTGATGAGCGTTACAACAGCTGGCGGATGCCCACCAACGCCAGCAGGTGCCCAGGGTAGAACCAGTAGCCCCACTGCGTGACGGGCAAGACCTTGAACGGCAGGCGCGCCCAGAACAGGGCCAACCCGAGCAGCGGCGCCAGGGCTGCGGTCGAAAGCGCCAGGATCGCGAATGGCTCAAGCTGTGCGGCCCGTTCGAACAGGTCGCTTCGCGTGTTGCTGGCAACGCACAGGGCGACCGGGACCAGCAAGAACCGCTCGGGCCGCTTGAGTGCAAGCAGCAGCCCTGCGGGGAGCAACACCCCGTAAAAACCGTACATCAACGGTTCGCTCAACAGATAGCCCGCCACCAGTGCAGCGCCAGCCACTATCAGGCTGGCGAGGGTCCGGTGTTGTACTCCCCAGGCGACCATGAGGCCCAGCGCCAGGGTAACCAGCACGTTGAAGGTTGCCGAAGTGCCGAGCAGCCGGTAAGGCACTTCGGAAAGCGCAGCGAACAGCAGCAGAAGTGCGAGGTAGCGAGCGTTGTTGCAGGTGAACAACTCACCTCGCGGGTTTCGCGAGACATTGATCGCCACTGCCAGGCAGAACAAGGGAAAGGACAGCCGGCCAAGCACGAACAGGTCAGCACTCGCTGGCCAGGCCAACCGCGTGTGGTCGAGCACCATGCTGATCAGGGCGATCCACTTGATCAGGTCCTGGCCGGTGTGCCGCGCTGCCAGCGGGCAGACCGGGGCTGGCGTCATGGCATGCTCCCGAGCACCACCAGCGTCAGCACCAGGTAACGCCCACCCTTGGCCAGGGTGACCAGCAACAGGAACCGCCAGAACGGTTCGCGCATGACCCCGGCCACCAGGGTGATCGGATCGCCGATCAGCGGCACCCAGCTCAGCAGCAGTGACCAGTATCCGTAGCGCCGGTACATGACCTGCGCTTTTTCCAGCTTGGCCTCGCTGACCGGGAACCAGCGCTTGTGGCGGAAATGTTCGATGCCCCGGCCAAGCACCCAGTTCGCCACAGAGCCAAGCACGTTGCCGGCGGTGGCCACCGTGACCAGTAGCACCGGCAGGTAGTGCCCGGACACAAGCATCGCGACCAGCGCCGCTTCCGATTGCATGGGTAACAAGGTTGCCGCTGCAAACGCGGCCAGGAACAGCCCGAGGTAGCTGGTGAGTTCGAACACGGCGCTACAGGTTCCTGGTGATTTGCTTGAATTCGCCGAGGGCCTGACGCTCGCCCTCGCCCATGCTGGCGATGCTATTCACCCCGCAGGGTCGCGTCAAACCTGCGGCATGGCTGCCGAAACGAAATCATCATGACGACAGCCCCCGAGCAGAAACGGCAACACGGCGACTGATATTCAAAGATCCGTTACTTTTGAACTGAGCTGATTTACTGTAGAGATAGATAGCTTTTATGTTGAGTATTCTACGTGATCAATTGGTCGCTATTGATCCTCGGGCTGCCGACTGCCAATGCCACCGAGCGTATGCGCGCCTGGAGAACCCTGAAAGCCTGCGGTGCCGCAGTACTTCGAGATGGCGTATACCTGCTGCCGGAACACAGTGCGGGGCGTGAAACGTTCGAAGCCGTGGAGCGAGACGTGCTGGCCATCAACGGCACGGCATTTCTGCTTACGCTGGAAGAACGTGAAGAGCGCTTCAGCGGGCTGTTCAACCGCAGTGACGAGTACACCAGGCTGCTCGCCGAAATTGCCGGCTGCCGGGCGGACCTGTCGCCGGACAATGCCCTGCAGACAGCCCGGCAGGCGCGCAAGCTGAGGAAGATGTTCGCTCAGCTGGCAGCCATCGATTTCTTCCCGGGCGCACTGAAAGCCCAGACCGACTCGGCTTTGCAGGCGCTCGAGACCGACATCAGCCGCGCATTATCTGCCGATGAGCCGCGTGCCCATGACCAGGCCATCACCCGCCTGGCGCGCGGCGATTACCAAGGCCGCCGCTGGGCGACCCGCAAACGCCCGTGGGTCGATCGCCTGGCCTGTGCCTGGCTCATCCGCCGCTTCATTGATCCCAAGGCCCGGTTCATCTGGCTGGACAGCCCCGGCGACTGCCCAGAGGATGCGCTGGGCTTCGACTTCGATGGCGCCAGGTTCAGCCATGTCGGGCAGCGGGTGTCGTTCGAAACGCTTATCGACAGTTTTGATGTTCAGCAGCCAGGCCTGGCACGCCTGGCGCGTGTGATTCACTACCTGGATGTGGGGGGCTACCAACCCTCCGAAGCACCCGGTATCGAGCGTGTCCTCGCCGGCTTGCGAGCAAGCATCAGCGATGACGACCAACTGACCACCGTTGCCGGGGGCATCTTCGATGGGCTGCTGACGGCTTTCGCAAGTGAGGAAATCGAAAATGGTTGATACCCCCTCCGCCGTGAGCGAACAGTCAAAGCCGCACGCTGCCTTGCGGCCGGTCGGCCTGTTCGAGGCCTTCCTGTTCTGGCTCAAGCTGGGTTTCATCAGCTTTGGCGGGCCTGCCGGGCAGATTTCCATCATGCACCAGGAGCTGGTCGAGCGCCGCCGGTGGATCAGCGAAAAGCGCTTCCTGCATGCACTGAACTACTGCATGCTGCTGCCCGGCCCCGAGGCCCAGCAGCTCGCCACGTACATCGGTTGGCTGATGCACCGCTCCTGGGGCGGCGTGATTGCCGGCGCGCTGTTCGTGCTGCCTTCGCTGTTCATCCTGATCGGCTTGTCCTGGGTCTACATCGCCTTCGGCGAGGTGCCGGTGGTCGCCGGCATCTTCTATGGCATCAAGCCGGCGGTCACCGCCATCGTCGTTCATGCGGCCCACCGGATCGGCTCGCGGGCCCTGAAGAACGGCTGGCTGTGGGCCATGGCCGCGGCCTCGTTCGTGGCCATCTTCGCGCTCAACGTGCCGTTCCCGCTGATCGTGCTGACCGCCGCGCTGATCGGCTATGCGGGCGGCCGCTTCGCCCCGGACAAGTTCGTGATCGGTGGTGGCCATGGGGCTGCGAAGAACAGCTATGGCCCGGCGCTGATCGATGACGACACGCCGACGCCCGAACATGCCCGTTTCAGCTGCGGACACCTGCTGCGCCTGCTGCTGGTCGGTGCTGCGCTGTGGTGTATGCCCATGGCGCTGCTGACCCTGACGTTTGGCTGGGGTGCGACCCTGACCCAGATGGGCTGGTTCTTCACCAAGGCCGCGTTGTTGACCTTTGGCGGGGCCTACGCCGTGTTGCCCTACGTCTACCAGGGCGCTGTCGGCCATTACGGCTGGCTGTCACCGGCGCAGATGATCGACGGGCTCGCCCTGGGCGAAACCACGCCAGGGCCGCTGATCATGGTGGTGGCCTTTGTCGGCTTCGTTGGAGGTTACCTGCACCCGATGTTTGGCGCGGAACACCCGTTCCTCGCTGGCGCGGTCGCGGCCAGCCTGGTCACCTGGTTCACCTTCCTGCCGTCGTTCCTGTTCATTCTCGGCGGTGGGCCGTTGGTGGAGTCGACGCATAACGAGGTGAAGTTCACTGCGCCGCTGACCGGGATTACGGCGGCGGTAGTGGGGGTGATTCTGAACCTGGCGATGTTCTTCGGTTATCACGTGCTTTGGCCGAAGGGGTTTGCTGGCGCGTTCGACTGGCCTTCGGCGGTGATTGCGGTTGCCGCGGCGGTCGCCTTGTTCCGCTTCAAACGCGGGGTGATTCAGGTGCTGTTTGGCTGTGCCGTGCTTGGCCTGGTGGTACATTTGCTGCGGGCTTGAAACCAGGGGCGATTCACAGCCCCTGCTCAACGAGGAACGACCTGCCACAACTCGGAGAACACCTGGACGAACCCGAAAGTGCCGATGGCGACTGCGGAAACGGCAGAGATGACGCGCATGAAGGCAACAGGCATTTTCTTGCGCAGTGCTGCGGTAAACCCGCTCAGGCAGAGCCACCAGGCAGCCGACCCTAGAAACACCCCGGCGAGCATCAGGAAGGTGGCGAACCACATTGCGCTGTCGCCCTGCTGTCGCTGGCTGGCCAAGGGATCGAGCGCTGCAAAAATGGCAATGAAGGCCAATATGGTCATCGGGTTTGACAGGGTTAGCCCAAACGCTGTGAGAAAGTCGCGCGTCACCGACGCAGAAGCGGCCGCCTCCGCAGCCTGCCTGGGTTTAAGCGCATCTCGGGCAATGCTCCAGGCCAACCACAGCAGAAATGCACCACCCAACACTTTGAGCACGGTGGCCAGCGAAGGGGCAGACAGGAAAATCCCGGTAATGCCCAGCGCGCCGATCAACCCATAGACCGTATCGGCGCTGGCAGCACCCAGCCCGGTCGCAAGTCCCGAACGGAAGCCGTTCTTCAGGCTTCGCTGAACGCACAGCAGTCCAATCGGGCCCACAGGTGCAGCAATCGAAAAGCCGATAACGAATGATTTAGCCAGCAGCATGGGTTTCTCCAGACGATAGGCAGGGGCTCGGGAGAATGGTAGGTATACCGGCGATTGTGCAGAATGGGTTTTCCAAGGAAAAAAACAAATCTACCTAAGGAATTAAGGCACATGGATGATATTGACTGGAAAATCCTCGAGCGCCTTCAAGGCAATGGCCGCATGACCTATACCGAGCTTGCGCGGCATGTGCATCTATCGGTACCCGCTGTAACCGAGCGCGTCAGGCGCCTTGAAGAAGAGGGGGTGATCGAGGGCTATGCGGCTCGGGTCAACCCGATAGCTGCTGGCTACCTGGTTGGCGCTATGTTGGCGATGACCGTGCCCCAGCCGGCCAAGGCGAAGTTTCTCAAGGTGCTGGAGGGGATACCGGAGGTTTTGGAGTGCCATCACATAACGGGGGCGGACTCTTACATCTTTCGGGTGGTGGCGGCGAGCATGGGTGATTTGGAACGGTTGATTGAAAAGATCAACCGCTATGGGGAGACGCGGACGTCCATTGTGATGTCGACCCCGATTCCACCCCGTGCGCTTGAGCGGCCCGCGCGACTTTGATGTGCCGGGCGGGGGTAGGAGAAACAAAAACCGGCCGGGATCAAGATCTCTGCGACCTGTGGGGATTTTCCGCTACGCGGGATTAGCGGCTCAGTTCGACCGGGAGCACGGGCATCTCACGATTGGGCCTCCTGAGCATCGTTACCTGGGCCGGTGGAGGCAGCACTGACTGATGAGACCAGCGCCTGAAGATCCCGAGCCGGTTGAACGCAGCGACTGTCAGTCAATTTTCCTGACTGCTTTTACGGGCCCGTGGCGACGCCGGCCTCGATACTGCCTTCTTCGCTTTGGCTGCCGCAGGGCTTTTCCCTCGTTTCGGTCCGGCGACCACGGAGGAACTGGCCTGCAGCGCGGCCACAGCGATTGGCCCACCAGCCTTCAACTGGCCGATATTGTTGCCGACGACCGTTGCAGTGGGCTTATCTTTGGCCGTCATCACCATACCCATCCGCACGCCAAACAGACGCAACACGGCCTCCAAAGTGCTGAGCTTCGGATTCGACTTGCCGCTTTCCAGTTCGTACAGGCTTTTCGTGGATATCTTGCACATGGCTGCGAAAGTCTCTTGGTCAAGCCCGGTGACTTCGAGCCGCAAACGGCGGATGGATGCCCCAATTGGATCGAGCCCCGCCGCGTTGCGCTTGACGATATCCTCTACGAGCTGAGCGCGCTCTTCAGGGTGTAGTTTTTTCATCGCAGTCCCCACTCCACGAGTCGCTTGTCCAGGTTATTCACGGGTATGGAGGCTGCATTGCGCATCGATTCTGGAGCATCGGTCAGTAGGTCGGGCAACGCCCTGAATTCCTCAGCTGCCTTCATCAACCGTTGCAGCAGAGCATCGGGATCAGTGCAACCAGCCAGCTCAGCGCAGTTGTCGCTCCAATCAGAAGACCCCTTGCGCTCCGCCGCCCACTTCGTCGTCCGTGTGATGCCCTCTTCATCCAGGATCATTGGCGCGAGGTCATAGATTGGCGCCAAACGAAACTTCCCACCCACACGCATGATGGAGGTGTTGCGGCCGTGGTTATCGGTGTTGCCTAGAATGCGGTTCAGCAGATCGCGCCGCACGTACTCGAACACCAGGTCGTCCACCTCATCCTGCTGGCCGTTGTCGATCCATAGACCTACCAGCCGGTGAACCACTTCGGCATGCGCCATCGGTTGCGCGTAGCCGGTAATGCCGCAGATCGAGTACACCGACTCCAGCGGTATCCGCTCCACCACGCCATCTACTACTCGGCGATCAAATCGTGGCATCCAGAGGCTTGGCTTCACTGCTTCTTCAAGGGCCAAACCATCAGTCGGAACCGTATCGAGACCGAGGGCAGCAACCGCCTTGTAGTAGTGGAACTCTGTTCGCAGGATGTCTTTGTCGCGCTCGCCGCCTCGATTACGCGCGAACTTGATCAGCCAGTGACGGCACGCCTGGTCATCGGGGAGCATCGCATCAGCGTAGAGAGCACCGTCGTGGGCTTCGGTCATGACCAGCTTGGGGGCTTGCCCGTTGGCCCCGGTAGCACCGCCCAACGCCGCGCCGGTTTCGTAGGCGTACTCAAGAAATTCGTTCGTCCTGTCCACGACCTCGGCATGCGCGAAAGCCTCGTGCCGATCTGGCTGGAGGCCTTCCACCGACTCCTTGATGCGCAGATGCCCAATAGGGGCCGGGGTGAAGCGCTCCAGAAGGTACAGCCCCATTTCCACGCCCTCGGGCTTAAGACGCCCGTAGCGGGATTCAAGAGAGTCCTTGGCAGCCCCAGAGGGAATGATGTCGTAGAGGAATGCTGGATACCCTTTGACGTCATGGTGGTCCCAGTTCAACGGCAGGTTAACGCTTAGGGCCAGTTCGCAACGATCTTCCATGCGATCAATGTTCGCGATGATGTAGTCGTGGTCATATGCGACAAGACACCTCCCATCAGCAACACGCTCGGGGTTTGCAACCGTGAGTGTCGCTGCATCGCTCCATGCACCATCGGAGAAGGCCTGGATCGTGATTCTGAGCGGCATCGCCACACCATTAATCAGTAATTGAATGCTGGTTATCATAGAGCGCGCGGCATAAACCGGCAATATTTTGCTGATTAAGAGCTTTGAAACAGGCAAAATCGGCACCACACTACCGATTACGTATTCACCGCGCGCTGGAGGTGCTGGAGGTCGCTGCGCCTGGCAAGCAGAAGCTGCCTGTGATTCGGCCTATGGTTTATAGGATCCAGTTATTTGCGCTGGTCAGGTGTTGGATAGTACGAGCTTCGCCCGGGATCGCGGGTAAGCCTGCTCCTGCAGGGCGGGAGCTGCCTGTAGAAATGGGTCGCGTTATGGCGCTAACCACAGGGGTTGAACGGTTACGTCCGAGGCTCGCAGGCCTGTTGAGAAAAACAGGCGCAAGAAAGCCCGCACTGGGCGGGCTTACATCGATGGGCCTATAGCAAAGAAACACTATCGGCCAAACTGTCTGGTGCGGAGACAGGAATCGTATCAACACGAAAGAGGCTGAATTCAATGGGTATTGTTCTTCAGGGAATGACTCATTATCTCTAAAACTATCCTCAGCCTATTTCCAGGTGGCGAACCATCGTGAAAAAAGCCCTGACTTGAGGCAGACCAGTCTGGAAGGAATTCAAAGTGCTACGCCGAGCCACCACCCACATTCAGCAGGAGGGTGGTCATCAATAGCTTTCATTGCCGAGCTTATGCACTGCGCTGACAGTCGAACACGGTAAGTCCTAGGACGAATGACTCGATGGCTTCGATAGTCTGGGTCCGCTCGCCGTGCAGCAGCCTTGCAGCGGCATTCGCAATCGAGAGCTCGCCTTGAAGAGCGGCATCCACAAGTTGCAGGCCAGCCTCCTTGATGTCATCCGTGAGTGCCAAGTTGCTCCAAGCCTCCCTCGCTTCGTCGAGAGTCTCGAAGATCGCCCGATAGATGCGTTCCTCCTCGGGCATCCTGGTTCCCTTGCTGCTCCAATACGCATCAATACCTTGGAGCTCTGCCAACGGATTGGTGAGACGAGTAAATACGTTTAGCGAATCCAGCGGAGCTGCCTGGAGTCCTGCGGCGGCACACCAGGGTTGCGCCAGTTCATTTGGTAGGACAGGGAACAGACTGTCGAAGCCAGATGTAGCGAGATTCGTCAATCCGAGCTTGTTCATGACCGGCAGGACGCAAATCTTGCGCCCGTCATCAACGAGAGCGCGCCAGGCTGCCCAGCCACTCTCTAGATCCACGCCTGTTCCATCGGTGTTCACAGGCAAGGTGACCAACACATCTGCAGGCGGCCATACCCCGGGAATGGTAGCCTCAGGCAGCAGATGAACGCCGATGCCAGGGCTTATTGCGGTCAGCTCGGCCCTTAGTCTACCTTCCAAGTTATTTCCCTTAGCTGATAGCTGCCGGCGCAGCATTGCGGGCACCTCCGAAGGCCCTTGCCACCTGGATTTCGCATGGCGCGCCCTTTCTCATATTGTCCGCTACCATCGACTGAGTTAAACGTACGTCGGCGCTGATAGACTGTTTCTTTTACCTGGCAATAGGCTGAAGTGAGATGGATATCAAAGAATTTTGCGTCGCTCATAAATTTGATATGAGCAAGTGTGAGATCGCGTTGGGCGGTGGCAGTTTTGGAATGGCTGAATTGAAGACTTCACCAGCCGAGTTCCTATCATTGGCGGAGGACGATTTTGAACGGGGCGGCTTGGCGGCTCTTATCAACGCAACGACCAATGCGAAACGTGCCATTGTCAGCCAGCTCGATCAGTTGTTGATCTCTTTTGGCTACCAGCCACTTAGATGGAACGTGCCCAAAAAAACCGAACGTGTCAGGGCACTCGGGCTAATGGCACCAAGCTTGTTGCGCAAAGTCGTCGATATGAGAAATATTCTTGAGCATGAGTACGCAACACCTGAGCTTGGAAAAGTTGAAGAAGCATTAGATATCGCGAGTCTCTTTGTGATGTCCGCTTCGGCTATGTTTATTCCGTTTGACGACGTCTTGGAGTTTTCACAACCTTACTCAACTGTGATGGCTGGGACCGTCACACATATCACTGCGGGATTGAACCGCAAGTCTGGCAGGGTTTTCTACACAGTCTACGCGTACGAGCCTGGTGAGTATGGCGGGCGTTGCGTTGGTCAATGTGAGATCGAATCAGGGCATGTCTTGTTCGAAGCGATGGTGAAACTTTCTGCATCGCTGATGCTTCGATACAAGGTAAACCAGGCGCTCAGTGTCTTTGAGTCCGCCTTTGGGTAACCATGAGTGCTCGTTAGCTCAGGGGCTGAGCTGCGAGAGACAGCTATCGACCCTGCTGGCGTGACGGAAGCGCTGGTGAGTCCTAGGGCTGCACGCAAAGTCATGCTTGCTCAAGTCCATGCGGTGAGGACACTGTCGTCGCTAAGGCTGAAGTCAGGAGCGTCGACTGGACCCACGCCTATTGCTGCCAGATTGACGGCTCAGGGCCACTATCGCACTATCCATGGCTTGAGGAAATAAAGCCGAGGGATCAATGAGGATGAAGAGAAGCCGTACGCCCAAAGAAAACGAGGTCCAGACGGCTATAGTGGCATCTCTCCAAGCCTACTGCCGGGACAATGGTATCCGCTGTTCAGCCTTGGAGTATTACGCAAATCAGCAAGGTGGCTCCCTGCGAAAAGTCTGCGCGGATTTTTTAGCTACCTTGGATGATTCGACGCTATTGCTCGCTGAGACGAAAGTCCACGCCAGAGGTGAACTGCTCTCATTCGACGACCAACAATTAATTGAGTATCTGGAATTTGAAAGTGCCGGCTTTCCAATTACTTACGTTTATAACACCGTAGATACCTTGGCCTATTACCAAAAACCGCAACCGAGTAATTTCCCAACGCTTACGCTTCAGGCGGTAAAGCGCTCCGTGCCCTCGCTGCTTCCGGATAGGTACCCAGACTATCCGAAGCACACAACACTTTTGGACTGGTTGAAAAGCATCCCCGCTGGTGGCGATAAAACCACACGATTCGCGCGAATTTTCGCTGCGATTCGTGCTGAGGCAATCCTAAGCAATGGATTGATGATGCTGATTTACGGTACCAAGAGCGTGAAAATCTTCGATGAACCGGATTCCAAGAAGCTCGACTTACTACTCCACTCCCTGGGACGAGGCGTTGCTGGGGGCTACTTGAATTCTATTCAGCAAAAGCGGATTGAGCATTTTCTTCAAGAGGAAGCGTTAGCCTTCAGCAGTTGGTTTCGGCCTGTAAGTCCAAATGCTCCACAAACGGGCCCGATGCTGTCTGATCCTGATGATTCTCTTGCTCTCAATCAAGACCCAGATCCTGATGATGACGATGAGCGACCCACGACCCGAGGCGCCTCTCCCAGATTCTAGAGTGAAGCCTGAATCGTCCAGGGTCTCGTAGTCACCTGGAATGGCGGCTTAACGGTCGACAGCGGTCCCTCGCGAACGAAAGCTAACGATCCATAGCGGTCTGTGAGGCTGGCAGAAATCGGCTACACACCTCGTCTCTATGAAATCGGTGTACGCGAGGTGCGGCGAGCGGTGAGGTGAACCATTGGCAGCCACATAAATAGAAATGACGCGTTTATGGATTCGCTGGATCGCTCGCATGTGCGGCCCCACAGTGACAGATGCCGGGAAACTGCCCGTACCGTTTATCCAGGACGGCGTTGTGATATCGTACGAAGCTTGGCCGCTAATAAAGGATTGAAGGTGTCTAATTTTTATAGATTTTGAAGTTGTCTGCAGGGGACTTTGAAGCCCTTAAAAAGCTCTCGCGGCGCGATGCGAGGCTGCTGGCATCCAGTTGAAATATATAGATTATACGGGGCGACATGAAGGCCATATGGGCCTCGGTATATCTTTCAAGTGCGGGAGAGAGCTGCGAGAGCTAGAGGTCACCGATCAAAATAAACTACCCCTAATCTTAGTCATACCATTCGAAAAATACACTTTCTTGACGGGCCTAGAAGCTATATGCCATTGGGGTAAACAAGGAGGTAAAGACCGTCACCGTCGAAAAGCTTGTATGGGCGGTCAGTAGATTTGGCCGAGCGGCATGCAGTGTCAGTCAGGGAAGCCGTAGTACGAGCGATAAGGGTAAACCCTTTATCGAATCGACTTTATCCCAAACGTTACCCCTCAATCGGCTAGCAGCTGTCGGAACCCAACGAAACGCCATAACGAAAAAACCCGCCAGAAGGCGGGTTTACGGGGGTTCCAGAGATTTTGGTAGCCTTCACTGGAACCTGAACTGGTGCCGGAGACAGGAATCGAACCTGCGACCTTCGCGTTACGAGTGCGCTGCTCTACCGACTGAGCTACACCGGCGTGTAGCGCAACGTACCACTGCTCGCACCCGTTACGCAAACCCCTGTTTCGCCTACCTTATTACCCTACCCTCAAGGCGCCTTGCACCCCTTCGGTGCCAAGTCTTCTTCAATGTCGGTCGTACACGCCCAGCCAGCCGCCGCGCGCGTCAGGGTAATGGCCTTGCCGAGCACGGTAGCCGGCGCGTCCACCAGGGTACAAACGATGCTCCCGGTGCCGTCCGCCGCCTTGCCGGTGGCCGTGATCGCACAATGCGCCGTGGCCGGCTGCCCACCCAGCTCGGCCACCGTCGCCACGTCCTTGCCATCATTCAGGCGCAGGTCCATCGCCGTCTTCAGCGCGCTGATTTCCAGCAACCCGGCCGCAGCCTTGGAGCGGGACTGGTGGTTGGTGTACATCGGTAAGGCGATGGTCGCCAGAATGCCGATGATCGCGACAACGATCATCAGTTCGATCAGGGTGATACCGCGTTGCCCTTTCATGAACAGTTTCCTTTTTGATACGCGTACTCGTTGAGGTCTGTCTCGCCCCAACCGGCAGCGGCGCAGTAGGCCTGAACAGACACCTTTTGTCACCCCTGCCCGCTTGGGCGTCATCTTCGCTGAACTACTCTAGTGAGCATCATGGACGCGCGCCCTGGCATGGACGCGGCAAGCTGTTTCGAAGCTTGTCGCACGGGCAGGAAAAAGGACCTTGGCATGAACCCATCGACTCCTCTCTACACCTGGCACGGCACCGACGCCAACGGCCAGCCGGTCAGCGGCCAGACGCCCGGGCGTAGCCCGGCACATGTGCGCGCCGGGCTGATTCGTCAGGGCATAAAAGTGGCAGGTTTGCGGCCTGCTGGCGGGCTGACCTTCAGCTTGCCGAAACGCCAGGCGAAAGCCGACCCGGCAGGGTTCAGCCGGCAATTGGCGACCTTGCTCAAGGCCGGGGTACCGCTGCTGCAGGCGTTCGAGGTTATGGGGCGCAGTGGCTGCGATGCGGGGCAGGCAGCTTTGCTGGGCAAATTGAAACAGGATGTGGCGTCGGGCCTGGGGCTGGCGGACGCGTTGCAGCGCCACCCAGGCTGGTTCGATGCGCTGTACTGCAACCTGGTGCGGGTGGGTGAGCAATCCGGCACGCTCGACCGCCAGCTGGAACAGCTGGCAAGCATGCTGGAACAACGCCATGCGCTGCACAGGAAAGTGCGCAAGGCGATGATCTACCCGCTATTGCTGTTGCTGACCGGGTTGGGGGTATCGGCGATTCTGCTGCTGGAGGTGATTCCCGAATTCGAGAACCTGTTTTCAGGCATGGGCGCGGCGCTGCCCGCGTACACCCAATGGGTCATCGACTTGTCCGCGATGCTGAGCCGGTTTGCGCCGCTGCTGGTGGTACTGGGCGCTGCGCTCGGTTTCGCCATGCGCCGGCTCTACCGGCAGCATGCACCGACGCGCCTGTGGCTATCGCGGCAGGTGCTGGGCTTGCCGGTGTTCGGCAAGTTGCTGGCGCAGGCGGCGCTGGCGCGCTTTGCCCGTAGCCTGGCAACGGCCTATGCCGCCGGGGTGCCGTTGCTGGATGCGTTGGGCACGGTAGCACGGGTGAGTGGTGGCGACTTGCACGAACAGGCGGTTTTGCGGCTGCGCCAAGGCATGGCCAATGGGCAGGGGCTGAACCAGGCGATGGCCGCCGAGCCGCTGTTTCCGCCGTTGCTGGTGCAACTGACGGCCATCGGTGAAACCAGCGGTACGCTGGACCAGATGCTGGAGAAAGCCGCCAGCCATTACGAGGAACAGGTCAGCCAGGCGCTGGACCAGTTGACCAGCCTGCTGGAGCCAGCCATCGTGCTGATCCTGGGCGTGCTGGTAGGCGGCCTGGTGGTGGCGATGTACCTGCCGATCTTCCAGTTGGGTAGCTTGATCTGAACATGACTTCATGGACTTTGCTGGCGGAGCAGCCAGCGTACTTCCTCACCCTGGCCACGCTGCTCGGCCTGCTGGTGGGCAGTTTCCTCAATGTGCTGGTGTACCGCCTGCCGATCATGCTGGAGCAGCAATGGCAGCGTGAGGCGCAGGAGGTGTTGGGGCTGCCGACAACGGCGCAGGAACGCTTCGACCTGTGGCTGCCAGCCTCGCGTTGCCCGCATTGCGGTCATCGAATCCGCGCGTGGGAGAACATTCCGCTGATCAGCTACCTGGCCTTGCGCGGGCGTTGTTCAGCCTGCAAGACCCGCATCAGCCCGCGCTATCCGCTGGTGGAGGTGGCCAGCGCGCTGCTTTCGCTGGTGGTGGCCTGGCACTTTGGTGTTTCGCTCGAGGCCGTGCTGGCACTGCCGCTGACCTGGTGCCTGCTGGCCCTGAGCCTGATCGATGCCAGGCACCAGCTGTTGCCGGATGTGCTGGTGCTGCCGATGCTGTGGCTGGGGCTGATCGTCAACGCCTTCGGCCTCTATGTGCCCCTGGCCAGTGCGCTGTGGGGGGCGGTGATCGGCTACCTCAGCCTGTGGACGGTGTACTGGCTGTTCAAGCTGGTCACCGGCAAGGAGGGCATGGGCTACGGCGACTTCAAGCTGATGGCACTGATCGGCGCCTGGGGGGGCTGGCAGGTATTGCCGTTGACGCTGCTGCTGTCGTCGCTGGTCGGGGCGCTGGTGGGGCTGTGCCTGCTGCGCCTGCGCCGGCATGCCTTGGGCACGACGATGCCGTTTGGGCCTTATCTGGCGATTGCGGGGTGGATTGCCGTGCTCTGGGGTGATGAAATATACGCCTCATACCTGCAACTGCTTGGATTCTGATGACCACTGCGGCCTTTACCCCCTGGATTCTCGGCCTGACCGGCGGCATCGGCAGCGGCAAGAGCGCCGCTGCCGAGCGCTTCGTCGAGCTTGGCGTGCACCTGGTCGATGCCGACCAGGCGGCGCGCTGGGTGGTCGAACCTGGCCGACCGGCGCTGGCCAGCATCGTCGAGCGCTTCGGCCCTGGCGTGCTGCAAGCGGACGGCCAGCTCGACCGCACGGCCCTGCGCCAGCTGATCTTCGCCGACCCGGCGCAACGCAAATGGCTGGAGCAATTGCTGCATCCGCTGATCGGCCAGGAGATCTTCAGCTACCTGGCCAAGGCCGAGTCGCCGTATGCGGTGTATGTCTCGCCGCTGTTGATCGAGTCGGGGCAATACCAGAAAACCCAACGGGTGCTGGTGATCGATGCGCCACAAGAACTGCAGATGGCGCGCACCCTGGCGCGGGACAACACCAGTACCGAGCAGGTGCAGGCCATACTCAAGGCCCAACTGGCGCGTGAGGAGCGCCTGCGCCATGCCGACGATGTGGTGGCCAATGACGGCGACCTCGCCGCGTTGCATGAACAGATTGACCGCCTGCACCACTTTTACCTGACTTTACGAGGAGGCCAGCCATGAGCCAGCCATTGACCGTCGATTGCCCGACCTGTGGCGCACCTGTGGAATGGAACGAGAAAAGCCCGTTCCGGCCGTTTTGCTCGGACCGTTGCAAACTGATCGACCTGGGCGCCTGGGCGGCGGAGGAGCACAAGATCCCGGGTTCGGACGAGTCCGAGGATGAGCTGTATTCGGGCGACCTGGAACCGCGCCACTAAGTCCACCACACCTGCCATGCCGGCCTTCGCTGGCAACCTGCTGCCGCATTCCGCCCCTGTAGGAGCGGCCTCGCGTCGCGATGGGCCGCAAAGCGGCCCCCTTCAATGGCGTCATGGCCACTATCGCCGGGTCTGCTTCGCTGCCCTTTCGCGACACAAGCCCGCCCCACAGGGGGCATGTGGCTGCACAGCTATCGCTCATCCTCCTTCCACGGCGCCTGCAAATACCGCGTGCGGTTGAAGGTTTCCAGCCACTCCGGGCAAAACACCACCAGCGCGCTGATCACCGTGCCATTGATGAACGCCTCGGGGAACATCATCAGCCACAAGTAGCCGACAAAGTCGCTGAGCCACTCCGGCATGGCGAAGCGCCCGTTCAGCCACAGCAAGCCCAACCCGACCGACAGGCAGGCCAGCACCGTCAGCGCTGCGGGGAAGAAGCCGGAACAGAAGATATACACGAACAGGTTTCTGGGTTGAGCGCGCTCGACCCCTATCGCGCACGCCTCGGCAATCAACACCGGCAAGCCAACCAGCAACAAGCCATTGATCCCCAGCGCGGCCAGGTCCTGGCGCCCGAGCACCAGCAAGCCGAGCTGCGCCATGAAACCGCCAAGCACGGCCAACGGCCAGTCCAGCAACAGCGTCACCGCCGTCATGCCGATAAAGTGGTACGACACCCCGGTATCGAAATCGCGCCTCACCAGCCACAGGGCGAACAGGCAGAACACCGTGCCGAACAGCAGGTGCTGGCGGCGCCGGTCGGTGAACAGCTCTACCCAGCGCACCTGGCTGATTGCCCAGATCAGCAACGGTACGTAACCCAGCCAGCCAAGGGTAAGGGTGGTACCGGACAACACCTGCGCGCTGATCACTTGGACAATGCCCCCTGCATTCCTGTGGACAAGGCCGAGTCTACACCTATTCTCCGCTTCATTCGGCTGTGGGCAGCAGCGCCGTGGCGGGCTTTGGCCCGGTGAATACGCAGGGCCGGCAGCAAGGGCGGCGCTGATTTATACGCACAAACAGCATCTTACCGTCATCGATTAGCGTCTAAGCTTGCACCATGGATGACTCAGACTACCTGCGCCTGCTTACTATCCAGGCCGAACAAGCCAATGCCTTTCTCTCCAACGCCCGCAAGTGGGAGCGGGAGCGTTGGGTGTGCCAACGCCTGTTGCAGGGGCTTAACATCCCCTACCGCAGCGAGGACTTCACCCCGGCCGGCCAGGAGCCGCCAGACGTGCTGTTCCGCGACGCCGCCTTCGAGGTGTTCTTCGTGCTCGACGAGGGCCGCCGGCTGAACGATGAATGGCGCGAAGAGCTGCAGCGCCGGCGCAGTGCGTTTTCCCTGGCGCAACTGGTGCGCCGCGAAGCGCGCCCGCGGCGCATCAGTGCCACCGAACTGCTGGGGCGCCTGGCGCCGACCTTGCGCAAGAAGGCGCACAACTACCGTGAGCGCGGGCTGGAGCTGAACGAGCTGGACATCATCGCCTTCGCCAGCCTCAAGCGCGAGGTGCTCGACCTCAACACGCACTTCCCGCCCCCCACTGAATACTTGCGCCAAGGCTGGCGCTCGCTGTCGCTGGTCGGGCCGACCTTTGCCCGGGTGCTGTTCGCCCACCCGGATGCGCCGGACTTCCTGCGCGGCAACCTGGGGCGCAGCATCGTGTTCGACGTGGGCATCAGTCTTTGATCCAGTGCAGCGAGTGTTTGCGATGGCGTACACTCGGCGCCAGAGATAGAAAGCATTATCATTTGTTTCAAGCCCCTGCGTGAACGCTGTAGCGTTTGCGCAGTCACAAACATCTACCTGACGAGGCCCCACCATGACCAGCCGTCTGAATCCGGAAGATCAGCGTCGTGTCGATGAGTATCTGCGAGCCCCCCAGCACCAAGTCGAGCGCAGGCCCTTTCGGCCGTGGCTGCTCCTTGTGCTGGTGCTGGCCGTGACCATCGGGTTGGGTCTCATCAGTCGCCTGCTGAGTGGGTTGGTGCTATGAGCTGCTTCGCGCTCGCCCTCCCCTCGCGCAGTGTGCCACCGGCCCCCTGGGCCACGAATTCCGTAAACCTTATGAGATATTCCCATGACTCATCGCATCGTGATTGTCGGCGGCGGCGCCGGCGGCCTGGAACTGGCGACCCGCCTGGGTAAAAGCCTGGGCAAGCGCAAGCAGGCCGAGATCACCCTGGTCGACGCCAACCTCACGCACATCTGGAAACCGCTGCTGCACGAAGTGGCCGCCGGCTCGCTGAACTCCTCGGAAGACGAACTGAACTACGTGGCCCAGGCCAAGTGGAACCACTTCAACTTCCAGCTGGGACGCATGAGCGGCCTGGACCGCGAGGGCAAGCAGATCCAGCTGGCCGCCACCCTCGACGAAGAGGGCCGCGAGTTGTTGCCTGCGCGTACCCTGGGCTACGACACCCTGGTGATTGCCGTGGGTTCCAATACCAACGACTTCGGCACCCTGGGCGCGGCGCAGCACTGCCTGTTCCTCGACACCCGCAAGCAGGCCGAGCGTTTCCATCAGCAACTGCTCAACCATTACCTGCGCGCCCATGCCGGTGACGTGGCCAGCGAGAAAATCAGCGTGGCCATCGTCGGCGCGGGTGCCACTGGTGTGGAACTGGCCGCCGAGCTGCACCATGCGGCCCACGAACTGGCGGCCTATGGCCTGGACCGTATCCAGCCCAAGGACATGCACATCACCCTGATCGAAGCCGGCCCGCGCGTGCTGCCGGCACTGCCCGAGCGCATCAGCGTGCCGGTGCACAAGACCCTGGAAAAACTCGGGGTCAAGGTGATGACCAACGCCGCCGTCAGTGAAGTGACCGAAGATGGCCTGAAGACCAAGGATGGCGAAGTGATCCAGGCCAGCCTGAAGGTGTGGGCGGCGGGTATCCGTGCGCCAGCCTTCCTCAAGGACATCGATGGCCTGGAAACCAACCGCATCAACCAGCTGGTGGTGCGCCCGACCCTGCAGACCACGCGCGACGACAACATCTTTGCCTTCGGCGACTGCGCCGCCTGCCCGCAACCCGGCAGCGACCGCAACGTGCCGCCACGGGCACAGGCCGCGCACCAGCAGGCCTCGATGCTGGCGCAGAGCCTGAAGGCACGGCTGGAGAACAAGGCGCTGCCGACCTACGCGTACAAGGACTACGGTTCGCTGGTGTCGTTGTCGCGCTTCTCGGCGGTGGGCAACCTGATGGGTAACCTGATGGGCAGCGTGAAGCTGGAGGGCTGGCTGGCGCGCATGTTCTATGTGTCGTTGTACCGCATGCACCAGATGGCGTTGTACGGTTTCTTCCGCACTGCGCTGATGATGCTGGGCAGCAAGATTGGCCGCGGTACCGAGCCACGCCTGAAGTTGCACTGACAGGCACGCCGTAGCGGTTGCCTGTACTGGCCCCATCGCCGGCAAGCCGGCTCCCCACGATGCTCACAGACCTCAAGTTCTGTGCTGTACCTGTGGGAGCTGGCTTGTCGGCGACAGGGCTGGTAGCCCTCTTGCAAGGCTAGCGTCGAGATGCACCGGACGGCCGGCGCTCTGGAAAAAATCGAGGCAAAAGAAAAAGGGCATCTCATTCGAGATGCCCTTTTTACATGGTGGGTCGTGTAGGATTCGAACCTACGACCAATTGGTTAAAAGCCAACTGCTCTACCAACTGAGCTAACGACCCGAAAAATGGTCGGGGTGAGGGGATTCGAACTCCTGACATCCTGCTCCCAAAGCAGGCGCGCTACCGGACTGCGCTACACCCCGAGATTGGCTCCGCGACCTGGACTCGAACCAGGGACCCAATGATTAACAGTCATTTGCTCTACCGACTGAGCTATCGCGGAACTGAACTTCGGTACAACCTTTACTACTTCGAAGCTTGTGTTAGCTTCGGTCTCTTTGGCTATCCGCTTTCGCGTTGTCGCTGCTGAGGCCGGCTATTCTACATTCTTCGTTTTGCTTGTCAACCACTTTTTTTCGTTCAACTTACTGATTTGTAAGTTGTTTTGCGATCACCGATGTTGCTGGTGATTCGCTTAGTGCCTGACAACGCGGCGTATATTAGGGGCACTCGATTTTAGATGCAAGCAAAAATTTCAAAAATTTCAGCAAGTTATCCAGGAAATTCTAAACCCCCCGGATTTGCTGGGGCCGCGCCGGCCTCTTCGCGGGCTCGCCCGCTCCCACAGGGACGGCGCAGCCCTCGAAATCTATGCAATTCCTGTGGGAGCGGGCATGCCCGCGAAGAGGCCAGCACAGGAAAACAGGCAAGAAAAAGCCCCGCAGATGCGGGGCTCAGGGTGCTGCTATTCAGGCAAAGACGATTTCTTCGCCTTCCACCTTGGCGGTAATCGCCGTCCCCGGCATGAACTTGCCTGCCAGGATCAGCTGCGCCAGCGGGTTCTCGATCCAGCGCTGGATGGCGCGCTTCAGCGGCCGTGCGCCATACACCGGGTCGTAACCCACGGCAATCAGCTTGTCCAGGGCTTCCGGGCTCAGGCTCAGCGACAGCTCGCGCTCCTGCAGACGGCTGCGCAGGCGGCCCAGCTGGATTTCGGTAATCCCGGCAATCTGCTCGCGGCCCAACGGCTCGAACACCACCACTTCGTCGATACGGTTGATGAATTCCGGGCGGAAGTGCGAACCCACCGCATCCATCACCGCTGCCCGCTGTGCCTCGCGGTCCCCCACCAGTTCCTGGATCTGCGCCGAGCCCAGGTTGGAGGTCATCACGATCACCGTGTTGCGGAAGTCCACGGTGCGCCCGTGGCTGTCGGTCAGGCGGCCGTCTTCCAGCACCTGCAGCAGCACGTTGAACACATCCGGGTGAGCCTTTTCCACCTCGTCCAGCAACACCACTGAATAAGGCTTGCGGCGTACCGCCTCGGTCAGGTAACCGCCCTCTTCATAGCCGACATAGCCTGGCGGGGCGCCGATCAGCCGCGCCACGGAGTGCTTCTCCATGAACTCGGACATGTCGATACGCACCATGGCCTCTTCGGTGTCGAACAGGAACTCGGCCAGCGCCTTGCACAGCTCGGTCTTGCCAACCCCGGTCGGGCCGAGGAACAGGAACGAGCCACTGGGCCGGTTCGGGTCGGACAGCCCGGCACGCGAGCGGCGCACGGCGTTGGACACGGCGGTTACCGCCTCGCCCTGGCCGATCACGCGCTGGTGCAGCAGCTCTTCCATCTTCAACAGCTTCTCGCGCTCGCCTTCGAGCATCTTGGCCACCGGGATGCCGGTCCACTTGGACACCACTTCGGCAATTTCTTCCTCGGTCACCTTGTTGCGCAGCAGCTGGTTGTCGGCCTTGCCGTGCTGGTCGACCATCTGCAGGCTGCGCTCCAGGTCCGGGATCACCCCGTACTGCAGCTCGGCCATGCGGCTCAGGTCGCCTTTGCGCCGGGCGGCCTCCAGTTCCTGGCGGGCCTGCTCGATCTTTTGCTGGATCTGCGCCGAGCCCTGCACTTCGGCCTTTTCCGACGCCCAGATTTCTTCCAGGTCGGCGTATTCACGCTCCAGCCGGGTAATTTCCTCGGTGAGCTTCTCCAGGCGTTTCTTCGCGGCTTCGTCTTCTTCCTTCTTCAGCGCCTGCGATTCCACCTTGAGCTGGATCAGGCGACGATCGAGGCGGTCGAGCACTTCCGGCTTGGAGTCGATCTCCATGCGGATGCGGCTGGCCGCTTCGTCGATCAGGTCGATGGCCTTGTCCGGCAGCTGGCGGTCGGTGATGTAGCGGTGGCTGAGCTTGGCCGCGGCGATGATGGCACCGTCGGTGATGGCCACCTTGTGGTGCACTTCATAGCGCTCCTTCAGGCCACGCAGGATGGCGATGGTGTCTTCCTCGCTCGGCTCCTCGACCAGCACCTTCTGGAAGCGCCGTTCCAGGGCCGCGTCCTTCTCGATGAACTGGCGGTATTCGTTGAGCGTAGTCGCGCCCACACAGTGCAGTTCGCCACGGGCCAGGGCCGGCTTGAGCATGTTGCCGGCGTCCATGGCGCCCTCGCCCTTGCCGGCACCGACCATGGTGTGCAGCTCGTCGATGAACAGGATGATCTGGCCTTCCTGCTTGGACAGTTCATTGAGCAGGCCTTTGAGGCGCTCTTCGAACTCGCCGCGGTACTTGGCACCGGCGATCAGCGCGCCCATGTCCAGCGCCAGCAGGCGCTTGCCCTTGAGGCCGTCAGGCACTTCACCGTTGATGATGCGCTGCGCCAGGCCTTCGGCGATGGCGGTCTTGCCGACCCCAGGTTCGCCGATCAGCACCGGGTTGTTCTTGGTCCGGCGTTGCAATACCTGCACGGTACGGCGGATTTCGTCGTCACGGCCAATCACCGGGTCGAGCTTGCCTTCCTCGGCACGCTTGGTCAGGTCGACGGTGTACTTGTCCAGCGCCTGGCGCGATTCCTCGGCGTTGGCGTCGTTGACTGCCGCACCGCCGCGCAGGTTGTTGATGGCGTTTTCCAGGGCCTTCTTGCTGACGCCCTGGCCGAGCAGCAACTTGCCGAGCTTGCTGTTCTCGTCCATGGCGGCGAGCAACACCAGCTCACTGGAAATGAACTGGTCACCTTTCTGCTGGGCCAGGCGGTCGGCCTGGTTGAGCAGGCGCGCCAGGTCCTGCGACATGTTCACGTCGCCGGTCGGGTTCTGGATTTTCGGCAGATGGTCAAGTTCTTTCACCAGCGCCTGGCGCAGGCTATTGATGTCGAAACCTACCTGCATCAGCAGCGGCTTGATCGAACCGCCCTGCTGCTCGAGCAGTGCCTGCAGCAGGTGCACGGGCTCGATGGCTGGGTGGTCCATGCCAACGGCCAGGGACTGGGCATCGGATATGGCAAGCTGCAGCTTGCTGGTCAAACGGTCTATTCGCATGGGATACCTTCCTTTAAAGGGCAGGTCGGAGCGATGGACAGCGCCTGTTGATGAAGAAACCTGCCTGAGATGACCTTATAGATAAGGCTGATTGTGGAAGATTCAAGCGTAGCGGGGTTGACCAAAGTCAACCTGTTGGATTGGCGGTGGGGCATTCGCGGGCATGCCCGCTCCCACAGGTACACCAGGTTTCAACGGTTGTGAATTACTTGTGGGAGCGGGCGTGCCCGCGAAGAGGCCCGTGCAGGCTAGCGCGGCTCCAGCCACACCAGGGAAGCAAACCGCCCACCCTGCGGAGTACGGCGATAGGAGAAGAACCGCTCGTCACTGACCGTGCACCAGCCGCCGCCATAAACGGCCGTTACCCCACGTGCCGCCAGACGAATACGTGCCAGCTCATAGATGTCGGCCATCAGCTTGCCCGGCCGCTCGCCAGCGACAAAGGCCCGCGCCGCTTCGGGGTGCACCGCGGTAAAGGCATCGCGCACTTCCAGGCCGACTTCGAAAGCCTGCGGCCCGATCGCCGGCCCCAACCACACCAGCACCTCTTCAGGCGGCAATGCCAGGCGCTCGAGCGTGGCTTCCAGCACGCCACCGGCGAGCCCGCGCCAGCCGGCATGCGCCGCCGCCACGCGGGTACCGGCACGGTCACAGAACAGCGCCGGCAGGCAATCGGCAGTCATCACCGCGCAGGCAATGCCTGGCTGGTCGGTCCAGCTGGCATCGGCCTCGGCGACCACGGCCGGGTCGGCATCGGCCACCACCAGGCCATGCACCTGCTTGAGCCAGGCCGGCTGAATGGCGAATTCGTCGCTCAGGCGGCGACGGTTCTCGGCCACCGCTGCCGGGTCGTCGCCAACGTGGTCGCCAAGGTTGAAGGTTGCATAGGGCGCCAGGCTGACGCCGCCCTGTCGAGTGGTGACGCAGGCGCGCACCGAGGCCGGGGCCGGCCAGTCGGGGTATAGCAGCGTCTGCGTCAGGCCACTCATCCGATAAAGCTCTCGCGGTCCTGGTTCAGCAGCGACAGCAACCAGACGAAGTCGTCCGGCAGTGGCGATTCCCATTTCATGACTTCACCGGTAATCGGGTGGGCCAACGCGAGGAAGCGCGCATGCAGTGCCTGACGCGGGAAGGTTTTCACCGCCTCGACCATGGTCGGGCTGGCCGCCGGCGGAATCCGGAAGCGGCCACCGTAGGTCTGGTCGCCGACCAGCGGGAAACCGACATGCGCCATGTGCACGCGAATCTGGTGGGTACGGCCGGTTTCCAGCTTGACCCGCACGTGGGTGTGCGAGCGGAAGCGCTTGAGCACACGGTAGTGGCTGACCGCCGGCTTGCCGCCGTCGGTGACCGCCATGCGCTGGCGCATGCCGCCATGGCGACCGATCGGGGCATCGATCTTGCCGCCAGCTGTCACCACGCCAATCACGATGCACTCGTAGATGCGGCTGACCTTGCGCGCCTGCATCTGCTCGACCAGCCGGGTCTGCGCCTGCAAGGTCTTGGCCACCACCATCAGGCCGGTGGTGTCCTTGTCCAGGCGGTGAACGATACCGGCGCGCGGTACGTTGACGATGTCCGGCACGTGGTGCAGCAAGGCATTGAGCAGGGTGCCACTGGCATGCCCGGCGGCTGGGTGCACAACCAGCCCGGCAGGCTTGTTGATCACCATGATGTGGTCGTCCTCGTAGACGATATCCAGTTCGATATCCTCTGCGACCCACTCACCCTGGGCCTCTTGCTCGGCCTCCAGGATAAGCTGCGAGCCACCATGGACGAGGTCGCGAGGGCGCACTACCGCGCCATCGACCGTCAGGCGGCCTTCTTTGATCCACGAAGTTAGCCGCGAACGCGAGTACTCGGCGAACAATTGGGCGGCGACCTGGTCGAGGCGTTGACCGCCCAGTTCGGACGGCACCTCTGCGCTAAGTTGAATGATCTCGGACATGCTCGATTCGGCGGGCGCACAGCCTTTGGTTTCGGCTGCGAGCTTGTGGTTAAATACGGCTTCTTTTGTCCCGGGGTTGGCCGGGGCGCTCATCATAACAGGACGGCACCGCCCAAGACAGCGGCCGTCAAAGGGACGCAAGCCGCCATGCAAGTGAAACACCTGCTGCTGATCGCCATCCTCGGGCTCACCGCGGCCTGTTCCTCGAATAAGGAAGTCATCGACGAGAACCTCAGCGAGGCCGAGCTGTACCAGCAGGCGCAGGCTGACCTGGACAACTCCAGCTACACCAGCGCCGTGAACAAGCTCAAGGCCCTGGAGTCGCGCTACCCGTTCGGCCGTTATGCCGACCAGGCGCAGCTCGAGCTGATCTACGCCAACTACAAGAACTCGGAGCCCGAGGCTGCCAAGTCGGCCGCCGAGCGCTTCATCCGCCTGCACCCGCAGCACCCGAACGTCGACTATGCCTACTACCTCAAGGGCCTGACCTCGTTCGACCAGGACCGTGGCCTGCTAGCGCGCTTCCTGCCGCTGGACATGACCAAGCGTGACCCGGGTGCCGCGCGCGACTCGTACAACGAGTTCGCCCAGCTGACCAGCCGTTTCCCCAACAGCCGCTACGCGCCTGACGCCAAGCAGCGCATGATCTACCTGCGCAACCTGCTGGCCGCGTACGAAATCCATGTCGCCGACTACTACCTGAGCCGCCAGGCCTATGTGGCCGCAGCCAACCGTGGCCGCTACGTGGTGGAAAACTTCCAGGAAACCCCGTCGGTCGGTGATGGCCTGGCAGTGATGGTCGAGTCGTACCAGAAGATGCACCTGGACGAACTGGCGGCCACCAGCCTGGAAACCCTCAAGCTGAACTACCCGGACCACCCGAGCCTGGTGGACGGTGAATTCCAGCCCAAGCAGACCGAGTCTGACGGCCGCGGCTGGCTGTCCAAGGCCACCCTGGGCCTGATCGAAACCGACACCCCGCTGCCGCCGGGCGAAACCCGCGCCAACCAGGACGTGGTCAAGCAGTTCCAGGACGCGCGCGACGAGATGCCGGAAGAGCTGCTGCCGAAGGACGAGAACGGCGACCCGATCGTGCCGGAAGGGCCGAAGGAAGCCGAGCAGGACCGTTCCTGGTTCAGCTACATGACCTTTGGTCTGTTCGACTGATCTGCTGCGGCAGGTGAAAGGGAGGCCCGGGGCCTCCCTTTTTTATTGGCCGCGTCCTAGACTGTCGGCTTCTTCAACCGACAAGCTGGACACCATGGTTCGCCTACTTTTCTGGATCGCCCTGATCGCCGCCGCGTTCTGGCTGTGGCGCAAATTCAAAGTCAGCCAGCAGTCACGCCCCGAGGCCAAGCTGGATGCGCCGCTGAAGATGGTGCGCTGCGCCCATTGTGGTGTGCACCTGCCCAATGACCGGGCGTTGCAGCAGGGCAACGAGTGGTATTGCAGCCAGGCGCACCTGCAGCAGGGGCCGGGGCAATCCCGTTAGGCCCCGGGGGCTGCTTTGCAGCCCATCGCGACACAAGGCCGCCCCTACAGGGGGAGCGCAAACGCGCTGAATTTGATTTGTTTGTGCGACGCCAGGGGCAGATCACCGTGTATGAGCGGCCTTGTGTCGCGATGGGCCGCAAAGCGGCCCCGATGATCTCAGCCCAACCGCCCAGCCGGTGCATACGGCGCCGGGTCGATGATCGGCTCGGCCCCGGTCAGCAAATCGGTAAACAGCTGGCAGGAGGCAGGCGCCAGTACCAGCCCGTTGCGGTAATGCCCGCAGTTCAACCACAACCCTTCATGCCCCGGCACCGGCCCGATGTAGGGAATGCCTTCCGGCGAGCCAGGCCGCAGGCCGGCCCAATGCGCCATCACCTCGGCCCCTTCGAGCCCTGGCAGCAACTCCACCGCCGACGCCTTCAGGCTCTCCAGCGCATCCACCGTGGGCGTCTTGTCAAACCCGGCATGCTCCAGCGTACTGCCTACCAGAATGTGGCCGTCGCGCCGCGGGATCGCATACCGCCCTTTCGCCAGCACCATGCTTGGCAGGAAATCTTCGGCACACTTGAACAGGATCATCTGCCCTTTCACCGGCTCCACCGGCAGCGCCAGGCCAAGCGTACCCAGCAGGTCGCCACTCCAGGCCCCGGCGCTGAGCACCACTTCATCCGCCGCCAGCACACCGTCTGCCGTCTGCACACCGGTCACGCGGCCGCCTTGCCCGACGAAGCCGGTAATCTGGCAGTGCTCACGCAAGGTCACGTTGGGCAACGCCAGCAACGCCGCCTTGAGCGACTTCACCAGGCGCGGGTTGCGCACGTTGGCCACGCCGGCCAGGTAGATGGCACGCTTGAAGCCCGGGCCCAGCACCGGCACTGCGTCATAGGCCGCCGAGATATCCACGGCACTCAGCGGCCGCTGCTCACGCTCGGCCCAGGCCAGCGCTTCGGCCTCGTCGTCCAGGTCGAGCCAGTACAGGCCGGTGGTGTGCACTTCGGGGTCGACGCCAGTGCTGGCGAACAAACGCTCGCCCAGCTGTGGATAAAAGTCCTGCGACCAGTGCGCCAGGGCCGTCACTGCCGGGCTGTAGCGCCACGGGTACAGCGGCGAAACGATGCCACCGCCGGCCCAGGACGACTCGCGGCCGACCTCGCCCTGGTCACACACCACCACCTGCCCGACTTTCGCCGCCAGGTTGAACGCCGTCAGCAGGCCGATCACCCCGCCGCCGACCACCACTACTCGCTTGCTCATCTGTCGATCCAACACCTGAAGTAAATTCGCGATGCACCCGGCATCATTCAACCTTCAGCTTCCCCAGCAGTGTTCGCTGCCACCAACGGCGCCCGGATTGCTCCGTACACCGGCCTGGTCGAGCTGGAAATCACCACAGCGATCCTGCGCCATCAGTGCGCCCGGCAGCCGCCGGGCACGCAGCGTGAAGGTATCCCTGTCGCGCTGGGCCTGCAGGCGGTAGTAGCGGTTACCCGCGGGCAAGGCCGGCTCGCCCTCGGCGTACTGGCCGGTGAGCACGCGGTGGCGCTCCAGGCGCAGGGCAGCATCGTGCAGCAGGCCGACCGCCTCGCTGCGTGCAGCGCGCCGGAGCTGGTCGTTGTAACTGGGGTAGGCAATGGCTGCCAGAATGCCGGTGACCGCCAGCACAATCAACAACTCAATCAGGCTCAAGCCTTGCTGCATGTCAGTCTCCTTGCAATCTTTGCCGCCAGGCAATGCGCCGCGCACCGTCGTCGGCCACGGCATAGACCGCCTCAAGTACATGGCGGGGCTGGGCCTGCAGGCTGACGGCGGTAATCCTGAACAGGGCAACCTGCTGCCCTTCCGGCATGTGCGCGGCACGGCTGCTCGACCCCAGGTTCTGCAACTGGAAATAGCCCATGCGCGTGCGCTGCCATTGCCCGGCCAGATCGTGCGGGCGGGCTGGGGGCGGGCAGGCATTGCAAGGGGCAGGCGGTGCCCGATGCACCTCGCCCTCCCCCGCCAGCAAGGCTTCCTCGGCTTGTTCCAGCGCCAGCAGGCCGTCGCGCAGGTAGCCAGCCATTCGTGTTTCCACCAGCGCAGCGCGCAGGGAGGATGCTGCCAGCAGGCCGAGCAACATGCTCAAGAGCAATGCCAGCAACAGCACCAGGCCACGCTGGCGGTTCATGAGGCAGGCACCGGGTTGCGGATTGTCACGCTCAGCTCATGCTGCTGTTCGAGCCTGAGCATCGGTTCGTACAGCGTCAGGGCAATGTCTATGCGCTCGCCCTGCGCCATTTGCACGCGCTCGAGACGCATCGCCCGCACGTTCTCGAGCAGCGGTTGAGCCTTGCTATCAGCGCGCTTGAACGTCAGCTTGGTGCCTTGCAGCTGATAGGTATACCGGCTGACCGGCTGTACCACTGGGTAGCCCGTCTGTCGTTGCTTGCTCACCCGTACGGTTTCGAGACAGTCGGTGTGCAAGAACCAGTCTGGCGCCCCGGCCTGCCCGGGCAACTCTGCCACCACCAGGCTGAGCCTGGTGCCTTCGACTTGCAACGGGCGGCCGAACGCCTGCCGTGCTGGCACTTCGGCGAAATCGCCAGGCTGCAGGCGCAGGCAGCCGAACATGCCTGCCATGCGGATATCCTGCGCCATGCGCAGCAATACCAGGCGGGCCTCGTCCTGCATGTGTGCTGCCGTACTCAGTAGTTGCCAGCTCTGGTGCGCCGCAACAAAGACCTGGCTAGCCGCCGCCAGCAGCATCAGGCCAAGCGCCAGGGCGATCATCACCTTATGCAAACCAAACCCGCGTTGCCTGCGTTTCACTGCAGCCTCCGTTCTTGCTCGCTGTGCGCCGCCATTGCTGCCTGCCCATCGCGGCGCGCGCCCTCCACGGCCTGCAATGCCTGCAATTGCAGGCCTGCCGCTGCAAACAGGCCGACCGCCACCACCACCAGCGCCAAGAGCACTTCCAGCAGTGTCATGCCTCGTTGAACTGCCTGCATCCCTGCACCTCCTGAGACTTTTCCTGCAATTGCCTTGAACTCGGGCGACTGGTGCTCCTGTCCAACGACCGAGAAGCTATAGCCAAGCACTTCCAGGGAGGAATGCACGGTGAAGCAACGAGGCGTAACACTGATTCAAATGTTGTCGGCTTTGGCAGTGGCGGTGTTGCTGACCCAGCTCGGCATGCCCGCCTATGCCCGGTTGAGCGACGACTTGCACAGGGCAGCTGCCGCCCGCGACCTGGCGCAGGCCCTGCGCACTGCGCGCAGCCATGCCATGCTGCAAGGCCAGCCGGTGCTGGTGCAGGCCCTGGACGGCAAGTGGGGGAACGGTTGGCGGGTACTGCTGGAACATAACCAGCAAGTGCTGCGTGAACAGCGTCTTTCACGGCCTCTGGAGATTGCTGGCAATCGTGGCGGGCAGGTGAAATTCAGTGCGCAGGGGGTTCCACTGGGGCTGGGCAACCAGTTGCTGGCTACCACGCTGCGTGTTTGTGAGCGGTCGTCAGGCGACAGCCGCTACAAGGTGGTGCTGGCATCCACCGGCAGGGTCAGGCTGGATACAGAGGCCGGCCCAGGCACCCAGTGTCCGGCCGCCCAGCCCTGAACCAGCCGTAGCCACCTATCGCCGGCAAGCCAGCGATGGGGCCGGGATAGGGTCACTTCAAATCAGCGAACGAACCCGCAGCTCTTTGGGCATGGAGAAGGTGATGTTCTCTTCACGCCCATCCAGTTCTTCAGCGCCGGTAGCGCCCCAGGCCTTGAGCTGCTCGATCACGCCACGCACCAGCACCTCGGGGGCCGAAGCGCCCGCAGTAATACCGATTCGCGCCTTCTGCTCGAACCAGCCACGTTGCAGGTCTTCGGCGCCATCGATCAGGTAGGCCGGCGTGCCCATGCGCTCGGCCAGCTCGCGCAGGCGGTTGGAGTTGGAGCTGTTCGGGCTGCCGACCACCAGTACCACGTCGCACTCGTCCGCCAGTTGCTTCACCGCATCCTGGCGATTCTGGGTGGCGTAGCAGATGTCATCCTTGCGCGGGCCGCCGATGTTCGGGAAACGTGCGCGCAGGGCGTCGATGACGCGGCTGGTGTCGTCCATCGACAGCGTGGTCTGGGTGACGAAGGCCAGGTGGTCCGGGTCTTTCACCTGCAGGTTGGCGACATCCTCCTCGTCCTCGACGAGATAGATGGCGCCACCGTTGCTGGCGTCGTACTGGCCCATGGTGCCTTCGACTTCCGGGTGCCCTTCGTGGCCGATGAGGATGCACTCACGGCCATCGCGGCTGTACTTGGCCACTTCGATGTGCACCTTGGTCACCAACGGGCAGGTGGCGTCGAACACTTTCAGGCCACGGCCAGCGGCTTCCTGGCGCACGGCCTGGGAAACCCCGTGGGCGCTGAAGATGACGATGACGTCATCCGGCACCTGGTCCAGCTCCTCGACGAAGATGGCGCCACGGTTGCGCAGGTCTTCGACCACGAACTTGTTGTGCACCACTTCGTGACGCACATAGATCGGCGGGCCGAAGACTTCCAGCGCGCGGTTGACGATCTCGATCGCCCGGTCGACCCCCGCGCAAAAGCCGCGAGGGTTGGCGAGTTTGATTTGCATGTTCAGCTCCAGGCTTACAGGGCCTTGACCTCGAGGATCTCCACCTCGAAGGTCAGGGTCTTGCCAGCCAGTGGGTGATTGAAGTCGATGGTCACCTGGTCGTCATCGAACGCCTTGACCACACCCGGCAGCTCGGTATTGGCGGCATCGTTGAAGATGATCAGCAATCCCTCGGACAGCTCCATGCCCTCGAACTGGGACCGCGGCATGACTTGCACGTTCTGTGGGTTAGGCTGGCCGAAGGCGTTCTCCGGGGCCACCACCACGTTGCGCTTGTCACCGGCCTTGAAGCCGAACAGGGCGTTCTCGAAACCTGGCAGCAGGTTGCCATCGCCCACCTTGAAGGTGGCCGGGGCCTTGTCGAAGGTGCTGTCGACGGTATCGCCGTTTTCCAGGTGCAGCGCGAAGTGCAGGGTGACTTCGGTGTTCTGGCCGATACGGGTGTCAGTCATGGACCGGATCCTCGGACTTCTTGCTCTTGAACATATCCAGCGCCAGCATCACCGCACCAACGGTGATGGCGCTGTCGGCCAGGTTGAAGGCCGGGAAGTAATGGCGGTTCTGCCAGTGCACCAGGATGAAGTCGACCACATGGCCGAGCACGACGCGGTCGTACAGGTTGCCGATCGCACCACCCAGCACCAGCGCCAGCGCCACGGCCAGCCAGGTCTCGTTGCGCCCCAGGCGCTTGAGCCATACCACCAGCACGGCACTGACCACCACGGCGATCAGGGCGAACAGCCAGCGCTGCCAGCCGGAGCTTTCCGCCAGGAAGCTGAAGGCCGCGCCGGTGTTGTAGGCCAGGGTCCAGCTGAAGTAGCCGGGAATCACGACGATCTGCTGGTACATGGTCAGGGCATTGTTGAAATACAGCTTGGTGGCCTGGTCGAGGACCAGGACCAACAGGCTCAGCCAAAGCCATGCAAGGCGCCCGAAGCGCCCCGCTGCAGGGTTAGGCATAGTGGCGCACCTCACCCGAGCCGCTCAGGTTGTCGACGCAACGGCCGCAGATTTCCGGATGCTCCGGATGGCTGCCGACGTCGGCGCGGAAGTGCCAGCAACGGCCGCACTTGGCGTGGCCGGACTTGACCACCTTCAACTTCAGGCCTTCGACTTCGGTGGCCACGGCTTCGGCCGGCGCCTGGGCGAACGGCACCACGCTGGCGGCCGAGGTGATCAGCACGAAGCGCAGCTCGTCACCCAGCTTGCCCAGGTCGGCGCTCAGGCCTTCGTCGGCATACAGGGTGACTTCGGCCTGCAGGTTGCCGCCGATGACCTTGGCGGTACGCTGGTTCTCCAGCTCCTTGTTGACCGAGGCCTTCACCGCCATCACGCGGTCCCAGTAGGCGCGGTCCAGCTCGGTGCCTTCCGGCAGCTCGCTCAGGCCCTGGTACCAGCCATTGAGCATCACCGACTCGTTGCGCTCGCCCGGCAGGTACTGCCAGATTTCGTCGGCGGTGAACGCCAGGATCGGGGCGATCCAGCGCACCAGCGCCTCGCTGATGTGGTACAGCGCGGTCTGGCAGGAACGGCGGGCGACACTGTTGGCGCCGGTGGTGTACTGGCGGTCCTTGATGATGTCGAGGTAGAAGCCTCCCAGTTCCTGCACGCAGAAGTTGTGCACCTTGGAGTAGACGTTCCAGAAACGGTACTCGCTGTAGTGCTCTTCCAGCTCGCGCTGCAGCAGCAGGGTGCGGTCGACTGCCCAGCGGTCCAGCGCCAGCATGTCTTGCGGGGCCAGCAGGTCGCGCGCCGGGTCGAAGCCGGACAGGTTGGACAGCAGGAAGCGTGCGGTATTGCGGATGCGGCGGTAGGCGTCGGCGCTACGCTGCAGGATCTGCTCGGAAACGGCCATCTCACCGGAGTAGTCGGTGGCGGCGACCCACAGGCGCAGGATGTCGGCACCCAGGGTGTTGTTGACCTTTTCCGGCTCGATGGTGTTACCCAGCGACTTGGACATCTTGCGGCCGTTCTCGTCCACGGTGAAGCCGTGGGTCAGCAGCTCGCGATACGGCGCATGGCCGTCGATGGCGCAGCCGGTCAGCAGCGAAGAGTGGAACCAGCCGCGGTGCTGGTCGGAACCTTCCAGGTACAGGTCGGCACGCGGGCCGGTGGCGTGGCCAATGTCGTGCGAACCACGCAGCACATGCCAGTGGGTGGTCCCCGAGTCGAACCAGACGTCGAGGGTGTCGGCGATCTTGTCGTACTGCTCGGCTTCGGCGCCCAGCAGTTCGGCAGCGTCCAGCTTGAACCAGGCCTCGATGCCCTGCTGCTCGACGCGCTTGGCCACTTCTTCCATCAGCTCGACGGTGCGCGGGTGCAGTTCGCCGGTCTGCTTGTGCAGGAAGAACGGGATCGGCACGCCCCAGTTGCGCTGACGCGAGATGCACCAGTCCGGGCGGTTGGCGATCATCGCGTGCAGGCGCGCCTGGCCCCAGGCGGGTACGAACTTGGTGTCCTCGATGGCTTTCAGCGCGCGCTCACGCAGCGGCTCGCCAGTGGACGGCTGCTTGTCCATGCCCACGAACCACTGCGCGGTGGCGCGGTAGATCAGCGGGGTCTTGTGGCGCCAGCAGTGCATGTAGCTGTGGCTGATGGTTTCGGTGTGCATCAGCGCACCGACTTCGCTCAGCTTGTCGACGATGGCCGGGTTGGCCTTCCAGATGAACTGGCCGCCGAAGAATGGCAGCGAATCCACATACACGCCGTTGCTCTGCACCGGGGTGAGGATGTCGTCGTTGACCATGCCGTAGCGCTTGCAGGTGACGAAGTCGTCTTCACCGTAGGCTGGCGAGGAGTGCACCACGCCGGTACCGGCGCCCAGCTCGACGTAGTCGGCCAGGTACACCGGCGACAGGCGATCGTAGAACGGGTGACGGAAGTTGATCAGCTCCAGTGCCGAACCCTGGGCGGTGGCGATCACCGAGCCTTCCAGGTTGTAGCGCTTCAGGCACGCTTCGACCAGTTCTTCGGCCAGCACCAGCAGGCGCGCGCCGGTATCGACCAGGGCGTACTTGAACTCGGGGTGGATGTTCAGCGCCTGGTTGGCCGGGATGGTCCACGGGGTGGTGGTCCAGATCACGATGGCGGCCGGCTTGGCCAGCGCATCAAGGCCGAACGCGGCGGCCAGCTTGGCCTCATCGGCAACCGGGAAGGCCACGTCGATGGTCTGCGATTTCTTGTCGGCGTACTCGACTTCGGCTTCGGCCAGCGCCGAGCCACAATCGAAGCACCAGTTCACCGGCTTCAGGCCCTTGAACACGAAGCCCTGCTTGACCATCTCGGCCAGGGCGCGGATTTCACCGGCCTCGTTGGCAAAGTTCATGGTCTTGTACGGGTTGTCCCAGTCACCCAGCACGCCCAGGCGGATGAACTCGGTCTTCTGCCCTTCGATCTGCTCGGCGGCATACTCGCGGCACAGCTCGCGGGTGCGGTCGGCGGACAGGTGTTTGCCGTGGGTGACCTCGACCTTGTGCTCGATCGGCAGGCCATGGCAGTCCCAGCCCGGCACGTACGGCGCATCGAAGCCGGCCAGGGTCTTGGAACGGACGATCATGTCCTTGAGGATCTTGTTCAGCGCATGACCGATGTGAATCTTGCCGTTGGCATAGGGCGGGCCGTCGTGCAGGACGAACTTGGGACGATCCTTGCCAATTTCGCGCAGCTTCTGGTACAGGCCAATGCTGTCCCAGCGCTGCAGGATCTGCGGTTCGCGCTGAGGCAGGCCGGCCTTCATGGGGAAGGCGGTGTCCGGAAGGTTTAGCGTGGCTTTGTAGTCGGTCATTTCAGGCTCTTCGTTAACGGTTGAGCGTGCCAATGTGCACGTGCGGCGGCGATATCCGCATCGATCGCCGACTTCAGCGCCTCCAGGGAGGCGAAACGCTGCTCTTCACGCAGCTTGTGGTGGAACTCCACCGTCAGGCGCCGGCCATACAGGTCGCCGGCATAGTCCAGCAGATGAATCTCCAGGTGCGGGCGCCCGTCACCGGCAACGGTGGGGCGCACGCCGATATTGCCGACACCCGGCCAGGCCTTGCCGTCGATCTCGATGCTGGCCAGGTAGACCCCGGACAACGGCACCCGGCGGCGCTTGAGCTGGATGTTGGCGGTGGGTGTACCGAGCTGGCGGGCCAGCTTCTGGCCGTGCAGCACGCGGCCGCTGATGCGGTACGGGCGGCCCAGCAGGTGCTCGGCGAGTTCGAAGTTGCCTTCGGACAGCGCCTTGCGCACTTCGGTGCTGCTGACCCGCAGGCCGTCCTGGATCACTGTGTTGGCGGCCTCGACAGAGAAGCCGTACTGCTTGCCGGCATCGACCAGGAAGGCAAAGTCACCGGCGCGATCGCAACCAAAGCGGAAGTCATCACCCACTTCGAGGTGGCGTACCCCCAGGCCGTCGACAAGGATGGTCTTGACGAAGGCATCGGCACCGAGCTGGCTCAGGCGCTGGTTGAATGCCAGGCACAGGACCTGGTCGATGCCTTCGGCTGCCAGCAGCTCGATCTTGTCGCGCAGGCGGGCCAGGCGCGCCGGCGCGCTATCGGGGGCGAAATATTCGCGTGGCTGGGGTTCGAAGATTACCACGCAGGTCGGCAGGCCCAAGGCCTGGCCGCGCTCGCGCAGGCGCGCCAGGATCGCCTGGTGGCCGCGGTGAACCCCGTCGAAGTTGCCAATGGTGGCGACACAGCCCCGGTGCTCGGGGCGCAGGTTGTGAAGACCTCGAACCAGCTGCATAACGCGCTTCTTGCTCATAAAGTGGCCGATTATAACCACACCCGGGCGCCGGTGACAGGCAGCAGCGCCCAAGGGCGGCGTGGAATGCGAAAAACCGACGCCTGACCCACCCGCTGCCTCAGTGCAAGGCCTTGCGGGCGAAATGCCGTGGGCGGAAGCCGCACAGGTACAGGCAGCCGAAATAGCTCACGACGCCAGCCAGTACCAGCGCTGCCAGGCGTAGCAGGCGCTCGAGCATGTTGCCCTGCTCCCAGGCCGGCAGGAAGTGCATGCCAGCCAGCAACACTGCCGACATCAGCCCGACGGCCAGCAGCAGCTTGAGCAGGAACATCGCCCAGCCTGGCTGCGGCTGGAACAGTTGCTGGCTGCGCAGCTTCCAGAACAGCAGGCCGGCATTCAGGCAGGCGCCCAGGCTGATTGCCAGTGCCAGCCCGGCGTGTGCCAGCGGGCCGATCAGGGCCAGGTTGAACAGCTGCGTGCAGACCAGGGTGAACACCGCGATCTTCACTGGCGTGCGGATATTCTGCTGCGCATAGAAGCCCGGGGCCAGTACTTTGACCAGAATGATCGCCAGCAAGCCCACCGAATAGGCAATCAGCGCCCGCTGGGTCATGGCTGCGTCGGTGGCGCTGAACTTGCCGTACTGGAACAGCGCCACGGTCAGCGGCTCGGCGAGGATGGCCAGGGCCAGGGTGCAAGGCAGCACCAGCAGGAAGCACAGGCGCAGGCCCCAGTCGAGGATCCGCGAGTACTCTTCGCGGTCCTTGTTGGCGTAGGTCTTGGCCAAGGTCGGCAGGAGGATGGTGCCCAAGGCCACGCCCAGCACGCCTGAAGGCAGTTCCATGAGGCGGTCGGCGTAGTACATCCACGACACCGAGCCAGCCACCAGGAACGAGGCGAAGATGGTGTTGATGATCAGCGAGATCTGGCTCACCGACACCCCGAGGATCGCCGGCAGCATCTGCTTGAGCACCCGCCATACCCCGGTGTCGCGCAGGTTCAGGCGCGGCAGCACGAGCATGCCGATCCGCTTCAGCGCGGGCAGCTGGTACAGCAGCTGCGCCAGGCCGCCGGCCAGCACACCCCAGGCCAGGGCCATGATCGGCGGGTCGAAGTACGGCGTCAGCAGTACGGCGAAGGCGATCATCGCCACGTTCAACAGGGTCGGGGTGAAGGCCGGTACCGAGAAGCGGTTCCAGGTATTGAGGATGGCCCCGGCCAGCGAAGACAGCGAGATCAGCAATATATAAGGAAATGTCACCCGCAACAGGGCGGTGGTCAGCTGGTACTTTTCGGCACTGTCGACAAAGCCTGGCGCGGTAGCCCAGACCACCCATGGCGCGGCCAGGATGCCGATGGCGGTCACCAGCGCCAGGACCAGGGTCAGCAGGCCGCTGACATAGGCGACGAAGGTACGGGTGGCCTCCTCGCCTTGCTGGGTCTTGTATTCGGCCAGGATCGGCACGAAGGCCTGGGAAAACGCACCTTCGGCGAAGATGCGCCGCAGCAGGTTGGGCAGCTTGAAAGCGATGAAGAAGGCATCGGTGGCGATGCCGGCGCCAAAGATACGCGCCAGGATGGTGTCGCGGACAAAGCCCAGCACCCGCGAAATCATGGTGATCGAGCTTACCGCAGCCAGGGATTTGAGCAGGTTCATCGAAAAGATTCACGCCAAGGGCAGAGGACGCTGCCAGACAGCGTCCGAATGTGCGATACTCCCGCGCCTTCGCAGGGGAGCCAAAAATTCCCGAGTTTACAGGTCGCGCAGCAGAAAGGAATCTTTCCCTCCTGTTGGCGCACCGCTCGGCGGAACCTTGCAGGTGGCCTTGACATCCGCTCGACTGATCGGCATGATTCGCGGCCTATTTTGTTTGCTATTTACCTAAAGTCTTTCGAGGAGCTCGACGGTGGCCAACACACCTTCCGCCAAGAAACGTGCAAAACAGGCTGAGAAGCGTCGCAGCCACAACGCCAGCCTGCGTTCCATGGTCCGCACCTACATCAAGAATGTAGTTAAAGCCATCGACGCAAAAGACGCCGAAAAAGCGCAAGCCGCTTACGTTCTGGCTGTGCCTGTAATCGACCGTATGGCCGACAAGGGCATCATCCACAAGAACAAGGCTGCTCGTCACAAAGGCCGTCTGAATGGCCACATCAAGGCGCTGAAAGAAGCTGCAGCTGCCTAAGCGACGCGCTAGTCGAAAAACCGACCTCAGGGTCGGTTTTTTATTGCCTGCGATTTGTGCTTCAGCACTACCCCACGCCGCACCGCTTTTTGTAGGAGCGGCCTTGTGTCGCGATCGGGGTGCGTAGCAGCCCCTCGATTGCAGCTGCAACGCAGATACCGCTGGGGCTGCCTTGCAGCCCGATCGCGGCACAAGGCCGCTCCTACAAAGAGGCGAGCCTGAGGTGGCCTGGTATTACTTGGCTATCTGAATCTTCGGCGCCCACTTCAGCCAGTCTTCTTCGGCCTGGTCAAACAAGGCAAACGTCTGCTGCGGCCGTGCCGGGGTGCCCATCTGGTCACCATCCGGCGTGGCGAAGGCGATACCGCCGTCGATCAGGGTCTCCACCGACTCGGTACGCACCGTAGCCCCTTTGAACAGCCCCCAGTCGAGACCGAAGCCACTGCTGTTCCAGAAGCGACTGCCGCTGCGCACCAGTGCCGCATAGCGCGGCTCGATCAGGATATGGATCAGCACACGGTCAGCACTCTGGCCCAACTCGAAGCCTGTCACCTTGCCCACTGCGACCTCGCGGTAGGTCACCGGCACGCCCGGCTTGATCGAGCCACGGCGCGCCGCGCTGAGCGTCAACGGCAGGCCGACTTCCGGCCCTGCCACTTGCGGCGCCTCGGCCAGCGCGATGAAGTCACGCTGCGGGCCACGGTCCTTGGCTGCCGGCTGCACTTCCAGGTATTGCCCGCCGACCAGGGTGTCGAGGTTCTGGGTGCGCACCAGGCCAAAAGCCGGCTTGACCACCCAGAACTGCGTGCCGACCCGGGCAATACGGTCTGCAGCTTCGGTAATACGTGCCCGCAGCAATACCGCTTGCAGGTCATCCGTGAGGTCGACGCTCTCGATACTGCCTACATCCAGGCCACGGAAGCGGATAGCCGTACCCGGTTTCAAACCATCGGCACGGTCGACGCGGATGGTGACCAACGTACCGGCGCGGTTGGCCGCCTCTTGGCTGTCATGCAGGCGGAAGCGCGGAATATGGCGTTTGAGCGCCACATCGGGGCGCGGCGTGTCGAAGGCAATACCACCGGCCATCAGCGTTTGCAGCGACTCACTCTTGATCTTGATGCCGGACAGGCCACCGGTCAGGGTGATACCACTGACGTTCCAGAAGCGCGACGAGCCGTTGACCAGTTTTTCGTATTCCTTCTCGATATGCACGCCGATCAGGATGCGGTTGCTGTTACGCGCAAACTGGTAGCTTTGCACGCTACCCACCTTTACCTGGCGGTACATCACCGGGCTACCGATCTCCAGCGAGCCCAGGGTGTCGGCGAACAACACCATGTGCAGGCCAGGCGCCTTCAGGTCGAGTGGCGGCGCCTTGGCACGGGCCTCGAACTCACGCTCGGGGCGCGCGCCCTTCTCGCCGGGACGAATAGCGATGTAGTTGCCTTTGACCAAGGCTTCCAGGCCTGTGATACCCGCCAGCGAAATCGATGGTTTGACCACCCAGAACTGCGTGCCCTCGACCAGGTAGTCCTCGGTCAATGGGTCCAGCGTCAATTCGGCCGATGCGCTGGCCAGGTTGTCTTCCATCTTCAGGGTTTTCAGCGAGCCGACCTGGATACCTTTGTACATGACGGGGGTACGCCCCGCCTGCAGGCCTTCATAGTCGCTCAACTTCAGCTTTACCCGGATACCGGCCTGGGCCGCATCGAAATCTTCATACAGGCGGAACGGCAGGCTGGAGTCGGTGGGCGGGCTGTCCTTACGGTGTTCCGGCGTGGCAAAGGCGATACCACCGGCGACAATGCTGGACAGCGACTCGCTGCGCACCTTCACCCCCGACAGCGACGCATCGATGCTGACGCCGCTGGCGTTCCAGAAACGTGTGTGCTTGCGCACCAGGCTGGCGTATGCCGGCTCGATGAAGACCTTGATCTCGACGGTGCTTTGGTCATCGGAAAGGCGATAGCTCTTCACTCGGCCGACCTGGATCTGCTTGTAGAACACCGGGCTGTCACGGTTGAGCGAGCCCAGCCGCTCGGCCTTCAGGGTCAGGTGCAGGCCCGGCTCGGTGTCCGACAGCGGCGGCGCCACCTTCAACGCGGTGAAACGCTTGGTACGCTCGCCCTCCCCCGGGCTGACCGCGATGTAGTTGCCTGACACCAGTGTCTCAAGGCCGGAAATACCCGCCAGGCTGACACTTGGTTTTACCAGCCAGAAGCGCGTGCCTTTGGTCAGGTGGGGCTCGGCAGCCTTGTTCATCTCGATGGTGGCGATCACCCCCTGGTTCTCGCCCTTGGCGTCCAGCACCAGGCGGGTCACCTTGCCAACCGGCATGCCCTTGTAGATAACCTCGGTCTTGTTGGCGACGATCCCCTCACCCGATTCGAAGCGCACTTCAATTTCCACCCCGGCATCACGGTAAGCCTGCCAGGCCAGCCAGCCACCGATCATCAAGGCAATCAGAGGCAGTATCCAGATGGCCGACCAGTTCGAAGCTGGGCGGGTTTTAGCCGTTGGCAGGTCACTCATGGTCGTCATCCGACTCCGTGTTATCCCAAATCAGTCGGGGATCGAAAGTTAAAGCAGCAAGCATTGTCAGGATCACCACAGTTGCAAAGGCGACAGCGCCCAGGTTGGCTTCGACACTGGCGATTCGGCCAAAATTCACCACCGCCACCAGGATGGCGATAACGAAGATATCAAGCATGGACCAGCGCCCGATGAATTCGATGAAGCGGTACATCAATATCCGTTGCCGCGCCGAAAGCGGCTGCCGCCGCTGAACGGAATACAACAGCAGGCCAATGCCCACCAGCTTGAAGGTGGGCACCAGAATACTGGCAATGAACACCACCGCAGCAATGGGCAGCATGCCGTGCTTGAGCAAGGTGATGACACCGGACATGATCGTGTCAGGGCTGCCTTGGCCGAGCGTACTGACGGTCATGATCGGCAGCATGTTGGCCGGGATGTACAAGATCGATGCAGCGATCAGCAGCGCCCAGGTACGCACGATGCTGTTCGGCCGGCGGGCATGCACGATGGCGCCGCAGCGTGTGCAGGTCTGTGAAGTGCTGCCCGGCGCTTGCCGGTTCAGCTCGTGACATTCATTGCAGACCAGAATGCCTGCATCAATCGCCCGCATGCACGTCCTCCCCCGAAAGCGCTCTCCAGATCTGGTGCGGCGACATCACCACCTCGAGCCATACCTGGATCAACAGCAGGCTGATGAAGCAGAACAGCCCCAGGCCAACGGTCAGTTCAGCCAGGTCCACCAGCTTGACGATGGCCACCAGCACGCCCATGAAATAGACCTCGAGCATGCCCCAGTCACGCAAATGGTGATAGATGCGGTAGAACAGCAGGCCGTAATCACGGCCGATGTTCAGCCGGATGCTCAATAACACGGCCAGTTGGCACAGGAGTTTCGCCAGCGGTATGGCCATGCTGCAGAGAAACACCACCACGGCCACGCCGCGCATGCCCGAGTTGTACAGGCCCAGCACGCCGCTCCACACGGTATCGTCCGAGGTCTGGCCGAGCAGATGCAGCTGCATGATCGGCAGGAAATTGGCCGGTACGAACAGCAGCAGAGCGGTGAGTACCAACGCCAGGCTACGATTGACCACATTGTGCCGGTGGGCATAGAGCTCGTAACCGCAGCGCGGGCACAGGGCCTTTTCGTCGTGCTGGAGTACGGGCTTGCGCAGCAGCAGGTCGCACTCATGGCAGGCAACCAGCTCGTCCAACGGCAAGCGGGCCAATGATTCGGGTTCGACAGGGTTGGGCATATAGCGCTTCTGAATAGGTGCGTGGGGCTATTCTAGTGTTCTTGCCTGGATAGTGGGAGCGGGCCTTTCGTGGCGATCGGTGTAGGAACGGCTTCAGCCGCGAAACTGGCGACGCGGTTTGCCGGGTAGCTTGGGGTTGCAGGGTGGCGGCCGCTGTGCGGCCGATCGCGACGCAACGCCGCGCCTACAGGGAGCGCGCTTGTTTTGCCGGCGCAAAGACAAAACCCCTACCTGCATGCGCAGATAGGGGTTTTGCGAAATGAATCTTGACGATGACCTACTCTCACATGGGGAAGCCCCACACTACCATCGGCGATGCATCGTTTCACTGCTGAGTTCGGGATGGGATCAGGTGGTTCCAATGCTCTATGGTCGTCAAGAAATTCTGTTGCCAGAAGGTCTTGGTAGACACTCCAGCGAATTCGGATATGTGATGTTCGTGGTTCGTTGCGAACTTTCGGTTCGTATCGTCTTCACCACCGCAATCTGCGTCAGCAAATTGCTTGGGTGTTATATGGTCAAGCCTCACGGGCAATTAGTATTGGTTAGCTCAACGCCTCACAGCGCTTACACACCCAACCTATCAACGTCGTAGTCTTCGACGGCCCTTCAGGGAACTCAAGGTTCCAGTGAGATCTCATCTTGAGGCAAGTTTCCCGCTTAGATGCTTTCAGCGGTTATCTCTTCCGAACATAGCTACCCGGCAATGCCACTGGCGTGACAACCGGAACACCAGAGGTTCGTCCACTCCGGTCCTCTCGTACTAGGAGCAGCCCCTCTCAAATCTCAAACGTCCACGGCAGATAGGGACCGAACTGTCTCACGACGTTCTAAACCCAGCTCGCGTACCACTTTAAATGGCGAACAGCCATACCCTTGGGACCGGCTTCAGCCCCAGGATGTGATGAGCCGACATCGAGGTGCCAAACACCGCCGTCGATATGAACTCTTGGGCGGTATCAGCCTGTTATCCCCGGAGTACCTTTTATCCGTTGAGCGATGGCCCTTCCATACAGAACCACCGGATCACTAAGACCTACTTTCGTACCTGCTCGACGTGTTTGTCTCGCAGTCAAGCGCGCTTTTGCCTTTATACTCTACGACCGATTTCCGACCGGTCTGAGCGCACCTTCGTACTCCTCCGTTACTCTTTGGGAGGAGACCGCCCCAGTCAAACTACCCACCATACACTGTCCTCGATCCGGATAACGGACCTGAGTTAGAACCTCAAAGTTGCCAGGGTGGTATTTCAAGGATGGCTCCATGAGAACTGGCGTCCCCACTTCAAAGCCTCCCACCTATCCTACACAAGCAAATTCAAAGTCCAGTGCAAAGCTATAGTAAAGGTTCACGGGGTCTTTCCGTCTAGCCGCGGATACACTGCATCTTCACAGCGATTTCAATTTCACTGAGTCTCGGGTGGAGACAGCGCCGCCATCGTTACGCCATTCGTGCAGGTCGGAACTTACCCGACAAGGAATTTCGCTACCTTAGGACCGTTATAGTTACGGCCGCCGTTTACCGGGGCTTCGATCAAGAGCTTCGCTTGCGCTAACCCCATCAATTAACCTTCCGGCACCGGGCAGGCGTCACACCCTATACGTCCACTTTCGTGTTTGCAGAGTGCTGTGTTTTTAATAAACAGTCGCAGCGGCCTGGTATCTTCGACCGGCATGGGCTTACGGAGCAAGTCCTTCACCCTCGCCGGCGCACCTTCTCCCGAAGTTACGGTGCCATTTTGCCTAGTTCCTTCACCCGAGTTCTCTCAAGCGCCTTGGTATTCTCTACCTAACCACCTGTGTCGGTTTGGGGTACGGTTCCCAGTTATCTGAAGCTTAGGAGCTTTTCTTGGAAGCATGGTATCAACCACTTCGTCGCCTAAAGGCAACTCGTCATCAGCTCTCGGCCTTGAAATCCCGGATTTGCCTAAGATTCCAGCCTACCACCTTAAACCTGGACAACCAACGCCAGGCTGGCCTAACCTTCTCCGTCCCTCCATCGCAATAACTGGAAGTACAGGAATATTAACCTGTTTTCCATCGACTACGCTTTTCAGCCTCGCCTTAGGGACCGACTAACCCTGCGTCGATTAACGTTGCGCAGGAAACCTTGGTCTTTCGGCGTGCGAGTTTTTCACTCGCATTGTCGTTACTCATGTCAGCATTCGCACTTCTGATACCTCCAGCAAGCTTCTCAACTCACCTTCACAGGCTTACAGAACGCTCCTCTACCGCGTCATCAAAGATGACACCCGTAGCTTCGGTGCATGGTTTGAGCCCCGTTACATCTTCCGCGCAGGCCGACTCGACTAGTGAGCTATTACGCTTTCTTTAAAGGGTGGCTGCTTCTAAGCCAACCTCCTAGCTGTCTAAGCCTTCCCACATCGTTTCCCACTTAACCATGACTTTGGGACCTTAGCTGACGGTCTGGGTTGTTTCCCTTTTCACGACGGACGTTAGCACCCGCCGTGTGTCTCCCATGCTCGGCACTTCCAGGTATTCGGAGTTTGCATCGGTTTGGTAAGTCGGGATGACCCCCTAGCCGAAACAGTGCTCTACCCCCTGGAGTGATACATGAGGCGCTACCTAAATAGCTTTCGAGGAGAACCAGCTATCTCCGAGCTTGATTAGCCTTTCACTCCGATCCACAGGTCATCCGCTAACTTTTCAACGGTAGTCGGTTCGGTCCTCCAGTCAGTGTTACCTAACCTTCAACCTGCCCATGGATAGATCGCCCGGTTTCGGGTCTATACCCAGCGACTAAACGCCCTATTAAGACTCGCTTTCGCTACGCCTCCCCTATTCGGTTAAGCTCGCCACTGAATATAAGTCGCTGACCCATTATACAAAAGGTACGCAGTCACCTAACAAAGTAGGCTCCCACTGCTTGTACGCATACGGTTTCAGGTTCTATTTCACTCCCCTCTCCGGGGTTCTTTTCGCCTTTCCCTCACGGTACTGGTTCACTATCGGTCAGTCAGTAGTATTTAGCCTTGGAGGATGGTCCCCCCATGTTCAGACAAAGTTTCTCGTGCTCCGTCCTACTCGATTTCATTGACAAGAGATTTTCGTGTACGGGGCTATCACCCACTATGGCCGCACTTTCCAGAGCGTTCCACTAATCTCAAATCAACTTAAGGGCTGGTCCCCGTTCGCTCGCCACTACTAAGGGAATCTCGGTTGATTTCTTTTCCTCAGGGTACTTAGATGTTTCAGTTCCCCTGGTTCGCCTCTTGCACCTATGTATTCAGTACAAGATACTCAGCTTGTGCTGAGTGGGTTCCCCCATTCAGAGATCTCTGGATCACAGTCTGTTTGCCGACTCCCCAAAGCTTATCGCAGGCTACCACGTCTTTCATCGCCTCTGACTGCCAAGGCATCCACCGTATGCGCTTCTTCACTTGACCATATAACCCCAAGCAATCTGGTTATACTGTGAAGACGACATTCGCCGAAAATTCGCATGTTGCTCTTTCGAGCAGAACTCACAAATTTTACCTTAGCCTGATTAACCAGCAGTGAAACTGGCCATCAGTCTATATCTATCACATATCCGAATTTTTAAAGAACGATCTGACAAAAGCCAGAAATCAACATTCGAAGCGAATGCTCATTTCTGAGTTTGATCAGGAACAAAACTTGACCCAGACAGGGCCTTGATCGTCTTCAACCATGAATCAAGCAATTCGTGTGGGAGCTCATCAGCAGGCTGATGTCGTCGATTAAGGAGGTGATCCAGCCGCAGGTTCCCCTACGGCTACCTTGTTACGACTTCACCCCAGTCATGAATCACACCGTGGTAACCGTCCTCCCGAAGGTTAGACTAGCTACTTCTGGTGCAACCCACTCCCATGGTGTGACGGGCGGTGTGTACAAGGCCCGGGAACGTATTCACCGCGACATTCTGATTCGCGATTACTAGCGATTCCGACTTCACGCAGTCGAGTTGCAGACTGCGATCCGGACTACGATCGGTTTTGTGAGATTAGCTCCACCTCGCGGCTTGGCAACCCTCTGTACCGACCATTGTAGCACGTGTGTAGCCCAGGCCGTAAGGGCCATGATGACTTGACGTCATCCCCACCTTCCTCCGGTTTGTCACCGGCAGTCTCCTTAGAGTGCCCACCATAACGTGCTGGTAACTAAGGACAAGGGTTGCGCTCGTTACGGGACTTAACCCAACATCTCACGACACGAGCTGACGACAGCCATGCAGCACCTGTGTCAGAGTTCCCGAAGGCACCAATCCATCTCTGGAAAGTTCTCTGCATGTCAAGGCCTGGTAAGGTTCTTCGCGTTGCTTCGAATTAAACCACATGCTCCACCGCTTGTGCGGGCCCCCGTCAATTCATTTGAGTTTTAACCTTGCGGCCGTACTCCCCAGGCGGTCAACTTAATGCGTTAGCTGCGCCACTAAAATCTCAAGGATTCCAACGGCTAGTTGACATCGTTTACGGCGTGGACTACCAGGGTATCTAATCCTGTTTGCTCCCCACGCTTTCGCACCTCAGTGTCAGTATCAGTCCAGGTGGTCGCCTTCGCCACTGGTGTTCCTTCCTATATCTACGCATTTCACCGCTACACAGGAAATTCCACCACCCTCTACCGTACTCTAGCTCGCCAGTTTTGGATGCAGTTCCCAGGTTGAGCCCGGGGCTTTCACATCCAACTTAACGAACCACCTACGCGCGCTTTACGCCCAGTAATTCCGATTAACGCTTGCACCCTCTGTATTACCGCGGCTGCTGGCACAGAGTTAGCCGGTGCTTATTCTGTCGGTAACGTCAAAACAGCAAGGTATTAACTTACTGCCCTTCCTCCCAACTTAAAGTGCTTTACAATCCGAAGACCTTCTTCACACACGCGGCATGGCTGGATCAGGCTTTCGCCCATTGTCCAATATTCCCCACTGCTGCCTCCCGTAGGAGTCTGGACCGTGTCTCAGTTCCAGTGTGACTGATCATCCTCTCAGACCAGTTACGGATCGTCGCCTTGGTGAGCCATTACCTCACCAACTAGCTAATCCGACCTAGGCTCATCTGATAGCGTGAGGTCCGAAGATCCCCCACTTTCTCCCGTAGGACGTATGCGGTATTAGCGTTCCTTTCGAAACGTTGTCCCCCACTACCAGGCAGATTCCTAGGCATTACTCACCCGTCCGCCGCTGAATCAAGGAGCAAGCTCCCGTCATCCGCTCGACTTGCATGTGTTAGGCCTGCCGCCAGCGTTCAATCTGAGCCATGATCAAACTCTTCAGTTCAATACTGCTTGGGTTTTTAAGAAACCCTAAACTTGGCTCAGCAATCTCAAATGACTATGTGATTTCTCGCATGGTCACTTGTGATGCTGATAATCTTTGTGACTATCAGTCCGTACTCACAAGCACCCACACGAATTGCTTGATTCGATTTGTTAAAGAGCGTTTGGTTAAGAGCGTTTCGTCTCAACCGAGGCGCGCATTCTACGCTTTCCTCATTTGCTGTCAAGCGTTTATTTTGAAGTTTTTTGCGAGAAACTCGTTTAGCTTCAAACACTTGACTCGCTGCGATCTCTCGTAGCGGGAGGCGAATCATACAGCGTTTTGAAACGCTGTCAACCTTCATCTCGACCGCTGCCGATCATTCGATCGTAGCCCTTTCAGCTTTATCTTCACTACTTAACTCATTGATGAACAAGGAGTTTTTCGTTCCGATGTCGCTGGAAGTGGGGCGCATTATAAGGGGATTCGAAAACCCGTCAACCTTTAATTTCATTAATCTGAAATATTCCAGCCGATGCCCCTAGCAAGGCCTGCAAGTGCTCGCCTCAACACCTTCGGCGCTCATGAGATCGAGCGCCCCACCCCAAAAACCAAGGCAAACCACCCTGCACCCCAAAAACAAAGCGGGGAGGCCTACCGGCCTCCCCGCTTCTTCACTATCCCTTACAAACTAGGGAAGGCAAACTGCGAAGCCTCATGGCTGGCGCGTTGCGGCCAGCGCTGGGTGATCGCCTTGCGACGGGTATAGAAACGCACCCCGTCCGGGCCATAGGCATGCAGGTCACCGAACAGCGAACGCTTCCAGCCACCAAAGCTGTGGTATGCCACAGGCACAGGCAACGGTACGTTCACACCGACCATGCCCACTTCGATCTCGTCGCAGAACAGCCGCGCCGCTTCACCATCACGGGTGAAGATGCAGGTGCCATTGCCGTATTCGTGATCATTGATCAGCTGCATGGCCTGCTCCAGGCTGTTCACACGCACCACGCACAGCACCGGGCCGAAGATCTCTTCCTTATAGATGCGCATCTCCGGTGTCACCTTGTCAAACAGGGTGCCACCCACGAAGTAGCCATCCTCATTGCCGGCTACACGGTAGCCACGACCATCCACCACCAGCTTGGCGCCAGCAGCAACACCCTCGTCGATGTAGCCCACCACCTTGTCACGGGCTGCAGCAGTCACCAACGGGCCCATGTCCAGGCCGCACGAAGTGCCAGCACCAATCTTCAGCGCCTTGATCTGCGGTTCGAGCTTGGCAATCAGTGCATCCGCCACCTGATCACCCACGCACACCGCTACCGAAATGGCCATGCAACGCTCGCCGCAGGAACCATAGGCCGCGCCCATCAGTGCGCTGACCGCATTGTCCAGGTCGGCATCGGGCATCAGCACTGCGTGGTTCTTGGCACCACCCAGGGCTTGCACGCGTTTGCCACGCTTGGTGCCTTCGGCATAGATGTACTCGGCGATCGGGGTCGAACCGACGAAGCTCAGGGCCTTCACCTCCGGCGCTTCGATCAGCGCATCCACCGCTTCCTTGTCACCATGCACCACGTTGAGGATGCCGTTCGGCAGGCCGGCTTCGTGCAGCAGCTGGGCGATGTACAGGGTCGAGCTCGGGTCACGCTCGGATGGCTTGAGGATGAACGCGTTACCGCAGGCGATGGCCAGCGGGTACATCCACAGCGGCACCATGGCCGGGAAGTTGAACGGAGTGATACCGGCAACCACGCCCAGCGGCTGGAAGTCGGACCAGGCGTCGATGTTGGGGCCGACGTTGCGGCTGTATTCGCCTTTCAGCACTTCTGGCGCTGCACAGGCGAACTCGACGTTCTCGATGCCACGCTTCAGTTCGCCGGCAGCGTCTTCCAAGGTCTTGCCGTGTTCTTCGCTGATCATCTGCGCAATGCGTGCTTCGTTCTGCTCCAGCAGCTGCTTGAAGCGGAACATCACCTGGGCACGCTTGGCCGGTGGGGTGTTGCGCCACGCCGGGAAGGCGGCCTTGGCCGAGTCGATCGCCTGTTGCACAGTCGCGCGGCTGGCCAGCTCGACCTTGCGTACAGCCTGGCCAGTGGATGGGTTGAAGACATCGGCGCTGCGCTCACCCTTGGTAACCAGCTCGCCGTTGATCAGGTGCTGAACAATGCTCATGCAAAACTCCAGATAAATAAGGTTGGGCCAGGCGCGCGATCTCCTCGCGCACCTGACCTCAAATCGGACAGATCAGTCGATCAGGTTCAGGGTCTCGCCCACGGCGTCGAACAGGCGGTCCAGTTGCTGCGGCGTGGTGTTGAAGGTTGGGCCGAACTGCAGGGTGTCGCCACCAAAGCGCACATAGAAACCAGCCTTCCACAGCTTCATCGCCGCTTCGTACGGACGCACAATGGCATCACCGTCACGGGCCGCGATCTGGATCGCGCCGGCCAGGCCGTAGTTGCGGATGTCGACGATGTTTTTCGTGCCCTTCACGCCGTGCAGCAGCTTCTCGAAGTGCGGCGCCAGCTCGGCAGCCGATTGCACCAGGTTTTCCTTCTGCAGCAGGTCCAGTGCCGCGATACCGGCAGCGCAAGCGACCGGATGGGCCGAGTAGGTGTAGCCATGTGGGAATTCCACGGCGTATTCCGGGGTCGGCTGGTTCATGAAGGTCTGGTAGATCTCGCTGCTGGCAATGACCGCGCCCATCGGGATGGCGCCGTTGGTCACCTGCTTGGCGATGCACATCAGGTCCGGGGTCACGCCGAAGGCTTCGGCACCCGTCATTGCACCCATGCGGCCGAAACCGGTGATCACTTCGTCGAAGATCAGCAGGATGTTGTGCTGGCTGCAGATTTCACGCAGACGTTTCAGATAACCCTTTGGCGGCGGCAGTACGCCCGCCGAACCCGCCAGCGGTTCGACGATCACCGCCGCGATATTGGACGCATCGTGCAGCTCGATAAGCTTGAGCATCTCGTCGGCCAGGGCGATGCCGCCCTCTTCCGGCAGGCCCTTGGAGAAGGCGTTCACCGGCAGCACAGTGTGAGGCAGGTGATCGACATCCAGCAACTGGCCGAACAGCTTGCGGTTGCCGTTGACACCCCCCAGGCTGGTGCCGGCGATATTCACACCGTGGTAACCGCGGGCACGGCCGATGATCTTGGTCTTGGTCGCCTGGCCCTTCAGGCGCCAGTAGGCGCGCACCATCTTCAGGGCGGTGTCGGCACACTCGGAACCGGAGTTGGTATAGAACACATGGTTCAGGTCGCCCGGGGTCAGCTCGGTAATCTTCTCGGCCAGCTGGAACGACAGCGGGTGGCCGAACTGGAAGGCCGGAGAGTAATCCAGGGTACCGACCTGGCGGGCTACCGCCTCGGTGATCTCCTTGCGGGTGTGCCCGGCGCCACAGGTCCACAGGCCGGACAGCGCGTCGAAGATCTTGCGCCCCTTGTCATCGACCAGGTAGTTGCCTTCTGCCGCCACGATCAGGCGCGGGTCGCGCTGGAAGTTGCGGTTGGCGGTGTAGGGCATCCAGTGGGCATCCAGCTTGAGCTGGCTGGCGATACCGGCGCTGGCGGTTTCGGGCATGTTCATTGCGGTTCCTCGGAAGACGATTAGGCAACGATGGATGTTGTTGCAGCTAAGGTGGCACGGCGATAAAGTCTGAAAAAGCCAACATTTCTAATCTTCAGACAGGCCCTGACTAAACTGATGAGCCGACGCCCCGATCCACTCGCCCAAGTCAGCGATTTCGACATCCGCCTGCTGAAGATCTACCGCAGCGTCGTCGAGTGCGGGGGCTTTTCGGCTGCCGAGAACGTGCTGGGCATAGGTCGCTCGGCCATCAGCCAGCAAATGAACGACCTGGAACAACGCCTGGGCCTGCGCCTGTGCCAGCGCGGTCGCGCCGGGTTCTCGCTGACCGAGGAAGGCCGCGAGGTCTACCATTCGGCCCTGCAATTGCTCAGCGCCCTGGAAAGCTTCCGCACCGAAGTCAACGGCCTGCACCAGCATTTGCGTGGCGAGCTGAACATCGGCCTGACCGACAACCTGGTCACCTTGCCGCACATGCGCATCACTCATGCCCTGGCCGAACTCAAGGACCGCGGCCCCGATGTACGCATCCAGATCCGCATGATCGCCCCCAGCCAGGTCGAACACGGCGTGCTCGACGGCAGCCTGCACGTCGGCGTGGTGCCGCAGACCAGCCCGCTGTCGGGTCTGGAGTACCAGCCGTTGTACAGCGAGCGCTCGCTGCTGTACTGCGCCGTCGGCCACCCGCTGTTCTACGCCGATGACCAACAGATAGATGACGACCGCCTCAACAGCCAGGAAGCCATCGCCCCTACCTTCCGCCTGCCGGCCGAGATCCAGGCCCATTACCAGGCCCTGAACTGCACGGCCAGTGCTTCGGACCGCGAGGGCATGGCGTTTCTGATCCTTACCGGGCGCTACATCGGCTACCTGCCGGACCACTACGCCACGTTCTGGGTCCAGCAAGGCCGCCTGCGCGCGCTCAAACCCCGGCAACGCTTCTATGACCTGAGCCTCAGCTGGGTAACACGCAAGGGCCGGCGGCCAAACCTGGTGCTGGAAAGCTTCCTCGAGAGCCTGGCTGCGACACGCTGATGCCAGTCTTTGCCGCTAACGCTTGTCACTTCGGCGCAGGCAGGTAATCTTGTCCGACAGCCGCAGCCACTGACCCGTACGGAATCGTCCATGACCCTAGAAGTCCCTGCGCATCGCCTCGCCACCTCGGGCAAGCCCGCGGGCCGCATTCGCCAGAAGAACGAACAGGCCATCATCCAGGCCGCCGAAGACGAGTTCGCCCGCCATGGTTTCAAGGGCACCAGCATGAACACCATCGCCCTCAAGGCAGGCTTGCCCAAGGCCAACCTGCACTACTACTTCACCAACAAGCTGGGCCTGTACATTGCCGTACTCAGCAACATCATCGAGTTGTGGGACAGCACCTTCAACGCCTTGAGCGTCGACGACGACCCCGCCGAAGCCCTGAGCCAGTACATCCGCACCAAGATGGAATTCTCCCGGCGCAACCCGCAAGCCTCGCGGATTTTCGCCATGGAAGTGATCAGCGGTGGCACCTGCCTGACCGAGTACTTCAGTGCCGACTACCGCGAATGGTTCCGCGGCCGGGCCGCGGTGTTCCAGGCCTGGATCGAGGCCGGCAAGATGGACCCGGTCGACCCGGTGCACCTGATCTTCCTGCTCTGGGGCAGCACCCAGCATTACGCCGACTTCGCCACCCAGATCTGCCAGGTTACCGGTCGTAGCCGCCTGACCAAGCAGGACATGGAAGACGCAAGCAACAACCTTATCCACATCATCCTGAAAGGCTGCGGCATCAAGCCGGCTGCCTGACCGTCATTTATGCCTTCTACCCTGCTCGACCTGTGCGAATACCGCGAGGAAATCCGCAAAAGCCGCTTCATCACCCTCGCCGGGCCCATCAGCAGTGCCGCTGAAGCGATGAGTTTCATCGAACGCCACAGCGACCTGGCCGCTACCCACAACTGCTGGGCCTGGAAGCTTGGCGCCCAGTACCGCAGCAGTGATGACGGCGAACCCGGGGGCACCGCCGGGCGACCGATCCTGGCAGCCATCGAAGCGCAGGACTGCGACCAGGTGGTGGTGCTGGTGATCCGCTGGTACGGCGGCATCCAGCTGGGCACCGGTGGCCTGGCCAGGGCCTATGGCGGCGGTGCCAACAAGTGCCTGCAACAGGCCCCCAAGCGGCTGCTGGTGCAACGCAGCGAATTCACCTGTAGCTGCGGCTTCAGCGAACTGGCGCTGGTGAAGTTGCGCCTGGCGGAGGTTGACGGGTTGGTGCTCGACGAGCAGTTCACTGCCAATGGTGTTGATCTGCTGATAGCCCTCGGCGATGCCCACCTGGCGTCATTGCAGCAGCAACTGGCCGACCTGAGCCGCGGACGCATTCTGCTCGAAGCGCGCTGAACATTGCCCACAACAACTGTGGGCCGGCCTGTGGATAAGCTTGGGGCACTCGCTTGCAGGCCAATGTTTTCAAGGCCCGCAAAGCATTGTTCATTTTTTAACCAGCGCGTTGGGACAGCTTCGAACAGCTGAAACCTCACGAGTTATCCCCAATGCGATGGCAAAAATCCCAGCCCTCGCTCTGAACTTGCACACAATAACTGTGGAACAGCTTGTGGATAACCCGTGCGCCAACAGGCCAGGCGCCCGGCCACGCAGGACCGTAGGTCACTGATCAATTTTTATCCACTCAGAGAACAGGCACCAGTACCCACGGTGACGTATGCTCATTACCTTTTCATACACCGATAAAGGAATGATCCTATGGCTTCTTCAAGATCGGCCCTCATCATCGGCGCCTCGCGCGGATTGGGCCTTGGCCTGGTGCAACGCCTGCATGAGGACGGCTGGAACATTACCGCCACCGTGCGCAACCCGCAGCAGCCCGGGGCGCTGGCCGATGTGCCCGACGTGCGTATCGAGCAGCTGGAAATGAACGACACGGCCCAGCTGGATGCGCTCAAGCAGCGCCTGCAAGGCCTGGTGTTCGACCTGGTCTTCGTCAACGCCGGCGTCATGGGGCCCCTGCCCCAGGACCTGGAAGCCGTGCAGAACAAGGACATCGGGGAGCTGTTCATGACCAACGCCGTGGCACCGATCCGCGTGGCCCGCCGCCTGGTCGGCCAGGTACGTGAAGGTAGCGGGGTGCTGGCGTTCATGAGTTCGATCCTGGGCAGCGTGACCATCCCCGACGGTGGCGAGGTTTGCCTGTACAAGGCCAGCAAGGCAGCGCTCAACTCGATGATCAACAGCTTCGTCGTGGAACAGCAACGCCCCGACCTGTGCGTGCTGGCCATGCACCCAGGCTGGGTAAAGACCGACATGGGCGGCGAGAACGCCGATATCGACGTGCTGACCAGTACCCGCGGCATGCTCGAACAGATCAAGGCGCAAAGCGGCCACGGCGGCCTGCGTTTCATCAACTACAAAGGCGAGCCCCTGGTCTGGTGATTCAGCGGGTTGCAGCCTGGCCGGGCGCATTGCCCGGCCAGGCCCTGTAGAATGGCGACAACCGTACCTGATCGAGATGACCCACTATGTATGATTGGTTGAACGCCCTGCCCAAGGCCGAACTGCACCTGCACCTGGAAGGCTCGCTGGAGCCCGAGTTGCTGTTCGCCCTGGCCGAGCGCAACAAGATCGCCTTGCCGTGGGCCGACGTGGAAACCTTGCGTGCTGCCTATGCCTTCAACAACCTGCAGGAGTTTCTCGACCTGTATTACCAAGGTGCCGACGTGCTGCGCACCGAGCAGGACTTCTACGACCTGACCTGGGCCTACCTGCAACGCTGCAAGGCACAGAACGTTATCCACACCGAACCGTTCTTCGACCCGCAAACCCACACCGACCGCGGTATCCCCTTCGAAGTGGTGCTCAATGGCATCGACCAGGCGCTCAAGGATGGCCGCAAGCAACTGGGCATCAGCAGCGGTTTGATCCTCAGCTTCCTGCGCCACCTCAGCGAAGAAGAAGCGCAGAAAACCCTCGACCAGGCGCTGCCGTTCCGCGACGCGTTCATTGCCGTTGGCCTGGACAGCTCGGAAATGGGCCACCCGCCCAGCAAGTTCCAGCGTGTGTTCGATCGCGCTCGCAGCGAAGGCTTCGTCGCCGTCGCCCATGCCGGTGAAGAAGGCCCACCCGAGTACATCTGGGAGGCCCTGGACCTGCTGAAGGTCAAGCGCATCGACCACGGCGTGCGCGCTATCGAGGACGAGCGCCTGATGCAGCGCATCATCGACGAGCAGATCCCGCTCACGGTGTGCCCGCTGTCGAACACCAAGCTCTGTGTGTTCGACCACATGAGCCAGCACAACATCCTCGACATGCTCGAGCGTGGCGTGAAGGTGACAGTCAACTCGGATGACCCGGCCTACTTCGGTGGCTACGTCACCGAAAACTTCCACGCCCTGCACACCCACCTGGGCATGAGCGAAGCCCAGGCCCGTCGCCTGGCCCAGAACAGCCTGGATGCGCGCTTGGTCTGAATGAATGACGGCGTTGCGGTCAGCCAACCTGCAACGTCGGCACGCGGGCAATGCGATTGATCTGCTGGATGCCCAACGCCGAGATATGCAAAGCCCTGGTATCTTCGGCCTCGCGCATCCAGCCAGACTGAAGGAACAGCCTGAACAAGGCCTGCCCCAGCACGCCGCCCAGATGCGGCCCCTGGTCGTTGCGCTCGGTGCAGTGGCAGATCACACAGCCACGTTGCTGGCGAGGCGCCAGCGCATCGATATAGACCCCGACCAGCGCCAACTGCGCCCGCCCTTCATCACTGACCATCAGCTGCCGACCACTGCCCTCCAGCCAGCCGGCGACCACCAGGCGGTGATACAGCTCACTGGCCAACTCCCCGCCCAGGTGATCACCACAGCGGCGCGCCCGGCGTACCGACATGGGCAAGGGTGCCACCGGTGCCTTGGCCTGCGCCCCCTTGGCACTTTCCAGCTGGACACTGGCCAGCGCCTCCACTGCGGCCCCGACCTGCGGAGTCGCCAGGCAGAAATAACGCTTGCGGCCCCGCGCTTCATGCCGAAGCAAGCCGGCGGACGACAACAAGGAAAGGTGAGCGCAGGCCGATGACGAGGTCAGGCCGGTCATCACCGCAAGCTCCTTGGCCAAGCGGGGTGTGCCATCGATCAACGCCCACAGCATGGCACTGCGCTTGGGGTCGGCCATCAGGCTGGCGATCTGGCTGATACTGCTGGCTGCGTTCATGTCCCTGTAACTCCCTGCAAGTTCACTGTGTGGATGCGATGGCCAACCCTGGCAGGGAAGCGCCTCTCGCTGGCACTGGCCTGGTTCGCCAGTATAAGCCGCAAAAAACGCCACTCAGGCAGCCCTGGCGCGGCGGCACCTGCCCACGGAAACAACTGGGTAGGGGTACCCATGGTGAGCTGGGAACAAACCTGCAAACCCACCCCAAGCCGCGCGCTGAAGCAGCCGGGTCGCACAGCCTGCCGGGCAGCGACGTCGCACGGTAGAAACACCAGGCGCAACTTCGGATGTGCCCGACAGTTGCCTTCCACAAATAACGCAAACCAAAGCGAAGGTTCCACGCGCTCATGGGCGTTGCGCCCCGCGGTGAAAAAGCACTGGCGGACCAGCCTGCCCGACCGTCAGTCAGAACCCAGTTGCAGGCCATGGCAGGCAGGAGGGGTGGCGCTACACTACAGCGGCTGTTTCCTTGTGGAGGTATGCCGCGATGAAAATTGTTGTCAGCACGTCTAGCCGAAACCCTGCCTGCCCGTGGCAGGTGCAACTCGATCAACACGTGGTCAGTTTCCGCAGCGAGGCCGAAGCACGTGCCTTCGTCGCCACGCTGGAAAACCGCCTGCAGGCCCCTCACCCGCTTATGCGGGAGCCTTGGCCAGCAAGCGTCGGGTCAGCAGCGCGACACTGACCACCAGCGCACCGCACAAACTGATTACCAGCGCCATCGGTATCGCACTACCGTCATGCAGCAGCCCGACCAGCGCCGCCGCACCGGCAGCGACACTGAACTGCAGGCAGCCCATCAGCGCCGAGGCACTGCCAGCCCGGGCACCCTGCCCGCTCATGGCACAAGCCGAAGCATTGGGGATGATGCAGCCGAGGCTGGCGATGCAGACGAACAATGGCACCAACAGTGGCCACAACTGCGCCGGCCGCAACGCCGCCACGCCCAGCAGCACCAGCCCTGCAGTCAGGTATAGCCAGACCGCCCGGGCCAGCAGGAACGCCGGGCCACGCTTGGCCAACAAACGGGCATTCACCTGCGCCACGAGGATGAAACCGGCAGCATTGGTGCCGAACAACCAGCCGTAATGCTCGGCCGGCACACCGTAAAGCTTGATGAAGACGAACGGTGAGCCGGCAATGTAGGCGAACATCCCGGCAATCGCGATGCCGCCGGTCAAGGCATGGCCGAGGAACACCCGGTCAGCGAACAGCCGCAGGTATTGACGCAAGGCGCCAGACAGTGGCTGGCGCGGCATGTGCGCGGGCAGGCTTTCCGGCAGGCCGAGGCTGATGGCCAGCAGGCAGCCGGCACTGAACAGGCTCAGGGCGAGGAAGATCGATTGCCAGCCGGCCAGGTTCACCAGCACCCCACCGAGCATCGGCGCCAGGATCGGCGCCAGACCCATGACCAGCATCAATTGCGAAAACACCTTGGCCGATGCCACCGGGTCGCACTTGTCGCTGACGATGGCGCGCGACAGCACCATACCGGCGCAACCGCCCAGTGCCTGGACAAACCGCGCCAGCACCAGGGTGTCGAGGTTGGGAGCATAGGCACAGGCCAGCGACGCCAGGGTGAACAGGGTCACGCCGAACATCAGCGGTTTGCGCCGGCCAAAGCGGTCAGCCACCGGGCCATAGGCCAGTTGGCCGATGGACAAACCGAGGAAATAGGCCGCCAAGGTGGTCTGGACGTGTTTTTCATCGGTGGCGAACGCCTGCGCCATGGCCGGGAAGGCTGGCAGGTAGAAGTCGATCGCCAAGGGCCCGAACGCACTGAGTGCGCCCAGGATGAGCACCATTCGCAGGTTCATCAGGAATCCATAGCAGGCTAAGCAAGTATTTGATTCTACCTGCTATGCACCCCGTCAGTACGAAAACATTTGCAACAATCTGGCCTGTTCACCGCGGCCCGTGCAGGAGCGGCCTTGTGTCGCGATGGGCCGCAACGCGGCCCCGACAACGTGTGCATAGATCCAGTAACGGGGGCCGCGTTGCGGCCCATCGCGACACAACGCCGCTACGACGTCAGCATTGGCCGGTCATGCCACTTCGGCTTGATAGCCTTCTTCCCGAATGGCGCTGAGGATCTGCTCTTGGGCCAGCTCGCTCTGCACCCGTACCTGCCTGGCCGCCAGGTCGACTTCCACCTTGGCCGCCGCATCCTGCGCCTGCACCGCCTGGGTCACGGCCTTCACACAGTGGCCACAGGTCATGCCTTGTACATTGAACACTTGCATGGGGTTAACTCCTTCAGTTTTGGCCAGTCTCAAGCTTGCCACCGGGTCAAGGTCAAGTCTTGCCAACAACTGCCGGGGTGGAAATCCGCGCGCGCGTCGGCCAAGCTGCGCCTTTGACGAACAGGCAAGCAGGAGATTCTTCATGTTCAGGGCAGTATTGGGCGCCGTCGGGCTATTGAGCACGCTGGCTGCGGTGCCACCGGCCAGCGCCGAGGGCAACTCGGACTACAGCGTACTGATCATTTCCCGCGAACGCCTGGAAGTGGCCACCAGTTGTGAAATCGGCATCTACCTCAACGACCAGCTCTCCGGGCGCGTGTTCCAGGAGCAGTCCACCTCGTTAAACCTGCCGGCAGGCCCCGTGGATGTGCGCCTGCGCGTGTTGCCCGGGCAGATGCCGGGCTGCGCGCCGGGCATCGAGGACCAACGCAGCACACGATTGAACCTGCAGGCGGGCCAGATCAACAAATACCGCATCGCCATGGGGCAACATGGGCTGGAGTTGCAACGAGCCGGCCTGGGCTATTGACCTTACCCGCGTGGCAAGGTTGATGCTGACGGCATGCCCAAGGAGGAGAGCCCATGCCCGCATCTACCACTTATGACCTGCCGATCGCCGGCATGACCTGCGCCAGCTGTGCCGGCCGGGTCGAACGCGCCCTGCGCAAGGTCACCGGCGCCGAGCAGGTCAGTGTCAACCTCGCCACCGAACAGGCCCGCATCCAGGCCCCGGCCAACAGCCTGCCCGCGCTGGTCGATGCCGTACGCGAAGCCGGCTACAGCGTGCCCACCCGCACCGTCGAGCTGCAGATCGGCGGCATGACCTGCGCCAGCTGCGTCGGGCGCGTGGAGCGTGCCCTTGCCAAGCTGCCCGGTGTGGAGCAGGTAAGTGTCAACCTGGCCAGCGAACGGGCCCACCTCACAGTGCTGCCGAGCGTCGACGACAACCTACTGATCGACGCGGTGCAAAAAGCCGGCTACAGCGCCAGCCTGCCGCAAACGCCCAGGGGCGACCAAGCTGCCGCCCAGCGGCGCCTGCGCCACGAACGCCTGGCCGTCGGCGCGGCCCTGGTGCTGGCCTTGCCACTGGTGCTGCCCATGCTGCTGCAACCGTTCGGGGTGCACTGGATGTTGCCCGCCTGGGTGCAGTTCGCGCTGGCCACGCCGGTGCAGTTCGTGCTCGGGGCCCGCTTCTACGTAGCGGCCTGGAAGGCCGTGCGTGCCGGCGCCGGCAACATGGACCTGCTGGTGGCCCTGGGTACCAGCGCCGGTTACGGCCTGAGCCTGTACCAATGGGCGCAGGCTTCGGCGGGCATGGCGCCGCACCTGTATTTCGAAGCCTCGGCCGTGGTGATTGCCCTGGTGCTGCTGGGCAAGTACCTGGAAAGCCGCGCCAAACGCCAGACTGCCAGCGCCATCCGCGCCCTCGAAGCCCTGCGCCCGGAACGCGCCGTGCGCGTAGTCGATGGCCGCGAAGAAGACGTTGCCATCGCCCAGCTGCGCCTCGGCGACCTGGTGCTGGTCAAGCCTGGCGAGCGCTTCCCGGTCGATGGCAAGGTCGAGGACGGCAGCAGCCATGCCGATGAAGCGCTCATCAGTGGCGAAAGCCTGCCGGTGCCCAAGCGACCTGGCGACAACGTCACCGGCGGCGCCATCAATGGCGAAGGCCGGCTGCTGGTACGCACCCAGGCGCTGGGCACCGAAACCGTGCTGGCACGCATCATCCGCCTGGTCGAGGACGCGCAGGCCGCCAAGGCCCCGATCCAGAAACTGGTCGACCGGGTCAGCCAGGTGTTCGTCCCGGCCGTGCTGGTGCTGGCGCTGATTACCCTGGTCGGCTGGTGGCTGGCCGGCGCGCCACTGGAGAGCGCATTGATCAATGCCGTTGCCGTGCTGGTCATCGCCTGCCCCTGCGCTCTCGGCCTGGCCACCCCTGCCGCGATCATGGCCGGCACCGGGGTCGCCGCCCGCCACGGCATCCTGATCAAGGATGCCGAAGCCCTGGAACGTGCACATGCAGTCAACCGCGTGGTATTCGACAAGACCGGCACCCTCACCTCCGGCAGCCCGCGGGTAGTGCACAGCCAGGCGCAAGTAGGCAGCAGCGCCGACCTGCACCGCCTGGCCGGCGCCCTGCAGCGCGGCAGCGAACACCCGCTGGCCAAGGCGGTGCTGGCTGCCTGTGCCGAACAAGGGCTGGATGTCCCCGCCGTCACCGGCAGCCAGGCGCTGACCGGGCGCGGCATCGCCGGCTGGGTGGAAGGCCGCGAGCTGGCCCTGGGCAACCGTCGCCTGCTCGACGAAAGCGCCCTGCCAGCCGGAGACCTGGCCGCCCTGGCCCAAGCCTGGGAAGCCGAAGGGCGCACCCTGTCGTGGTTGATCGAACGCGGCACGCAGCCCCGGGTGCTGGGCCTGTTCGCCTTTGGCGACAGCCTCAAGCCGGGCGCCCTGCCGGCGATCGAGGCCCTGCATGCACAAGCCATCAGCAGCCACCTGCTGACCGGCGACAACCGGGGCAGCGCCAAGGTGGTAGCCGATGCCCTGGGCATCGATGACGTGCATGCCGAAGTGCTGCCGGCCGACAAGGCGGCAACCGTGGCCGCACTGAAGCGCGATGGCGTGGTCGCCATGGTTGGCGACGGTATCAACGATGCGCCGGCGCTGGCCGCCGCCGATATCGGCATTGCCATGGGCGGCGGCACCGACGTGGCCATGCAGGCCGCCGGCATCACCCTGATGCGCGGCGACCCGCGCCTGGTGCCGGCTGCGTTGGAGATCAGCCGCAAGACCTACGCAAAGATCCGCCAGAACCTGTTCTGGGCGTTCATCTATAACCTCATCGGCATCCCGCTGGCCGCGCTGGGTTACCTCAACCCGGTACTGGCGGGCGCCGCCATGGCCCTGTCCAGCGTCAGCGTGGTGAGCAACGCGTTGTGGCTCAAGGCCTGGAAACCCACCAGCGATACCCAGGAGGCTCCATGAACATCGGCCAGGCCGCCCGCCGCAGCGGGCTCAGCACCAAGATGATCCGGTACTACGAGTCCATCGGCCTGCTCAAGCCCGCCACACGCAGCGACAGCGGCTACCGCCTGTACCAGGCCGAAGACCTGCACAGCCTGGCATTCATCAAGCGCTCCCGCGACCTGGGCTTCTCCCTCGAGGAAGTTGGCAAGCTGCTGACCTTGTGGCAAGACCGCCAGCGTGCCAGCGCCGATGTCAAGGCACTGGCCCTGCAGCACATCGATGAACTGAACCGCCGCATCGAGGAACTGGTGAGCCTGCGCGACACCCTCGGGGAGCTGGTTTCCCACTGCCAGGGGGACGACCGCCCGGATTGCCCGATCCTCAAAGACCTGGCAAATGGCGCTGCGGGCGGCTGCTGTCACTGAGGCGCCCCGTGCTTGCAGCAGGCCCCATCGGTTCAAACACGACCGCTAGTCACTCGCCCGCGACTTGATCCAATAAATACGGGGACTTTTCCTACATTAAACCCAGATGCTGCCGATGTAATTGTTACCTGCTTCGAGTAGCGACAATAACAATCCGGGGGCATCGATGAGCATCAAACAGAAACTGACCTGGGCATTCGCGGTCATTGCCGGCTTGCCCATCGTCCTGGTGGCCACCTTGGTGGTCCTCAATCTGCGTGGCGAAGCACGCGACGGCTTCCTGGACGGCAGCAGCCGGGAAATCCGCCAGGTCAGCAACGCGATGAACATCTTCTTCCAGGGCATCAACCAGAACGTCGAGTACATGGCAGCGCAGCCCCTGGTCGCCGCCACCGGCAGCGAACTGAACAAGTACATGAGCGCGACGCCGTCCTACGAACTGGGCGAGCAGGCCAGCAAAGTGCTGGAGTTCATGACCCGCCTGGCCACCTCGCACCCCGCCTATGCCTACCTGTCCTACGGGGTGAGTGACGGTGGTTACGTCGGCTGGCCGGCCGGGCAGAAGTTCGTCAACTACGACCCGCGCACCCGCCCCTGGTACCAGTTGGCCATGGCCAACCCTGGCAAGACCCTGCGCACCGAAGCCTACTACTGGGCGCCCGACGACGCCGTGCTGGTCAGCACCGTGCGCACCGTCGCCAACCAGCTGGGCAACCCCGGCGGCGTGGTCAACGTCGACGTCTCGCTCAAAGGCCTGACCGAGATCGTGCAGCAGATCAAGCTGGGCGAGAGCGGCTACGTGCTGCTGGTGGAAAACAACGGCAACGTGCTGGTCGACCCGCGTGACGCCAAGCACAACTTCAAGCCACTGGCGAGTTTTGGCGACGGCTACGCCGAACTGGCCAAGCATGGCAAAGGGTTGGCTGAAGTCGAGCTTGGCGGCGTGCGCTACATGGCCAACATCTACCCGGATGAACAGCTGGGCTGGACCTTGATCGGCCTGATCGAACAAAGCGAAGTGATGCAGACCACCACCCGCCTGACCTGGCTGATCGGTATCGTGGCCGTGGTGCTGGCGGCACTGTTCGCCGTGGTCGGTGCAACCTTCGCCAAGCTGATCGTGCGGCCGATCAACAGCGTCACCAGCGGCCTGGAAGACATCGCCCAGGGCGAAGGCGACCTGACCCGCAACCTGGAAATTCGCGGCCGCGACGAAACCGCACAACTGGCCAACTGGTTCAACCAGTTCCTCGGTGCCATTCGCAGCCTCATCCAGCACATCGGGGCAGCAGCCGGCAAGATTCTCAGCACCTCGACCAGCTCCACCCGCGTCTCCAGCGACATGGCCGAAGCGGCGGGCCGCCAGCGCGAAGCCGTGGACATGGTTTCTACCGCTTTCCACGAAATGGTCGCCACTGCCAACGAAGTAGCGCGTTCCTGCAGCCAGGCGGCGCAATCGGCTGACAGCGGCCAGCAGCAGGCCCGGGAAGGCCAGCAGCAGATCGACGCAGCGGTGCACAGTGTCGACCGCCTGAGCCAGGAGATCGAGCAATCGGCGCAGTCGATCCAGCAGCTGGAGCGCGACAGCAACGCTATCCAGTCGATCCTGGGCACCATCCGCTCGATTGCCGAACAGACCAACCTGCTGGCGCTCAATGCCGCCATCGAGGCGGCCCGCGCCGGTGAGCAGGGCCGCGGCTTTGCCGTGGTCGCCGACGAAGTGCGGGCGCTGGCCAAGCGCACCGCCGACTCCACCGCCGAGATCGACGGCCTGCTCGGCAACCTGGCCAGCCGCACCGCCGAAGTGGCCGCGCAGATGCATGCCAGCCTGGAAGTTTCCCAGCAATCGGTAAGCCGCATCGGCATGGCCCGTGACAGCTTCGGGCAGATTCGCGAGTCGGTGGACGTGATCCGTGACATGAACACCCAGATCGCCACGGCGGCCGAGGAGCAACATCAGGTGGCCGAGGATATCAACCGGCACATCAGCCAGATTCACGGGGATGCGCAGCTGGTTGCCGAACTGGCCCAGGCCGCGCGGGTGGATTCGGAGAGCCTGGCCGGCTTGTCCAACGAACTGGATGCGCTGGTGCGCAGGTTCCGTACCTGATGCCTTGCCGGTACTGGCTGCTCTGCGGGATCACCCGTGAAGCAGCCAGTACCGGCGACCTACCATCAGAGTTTCAACTCCCCCGGCGTCGCTCCGAACAGCTGCTTGAACGCCGCAATGTAGGCTGACGTGGACTCATAGCCACAGCCCAATGCCGCCTCGGTCACATTCTCCCCCGCCTCCAGCAACGCCAGCGACGACAGCAACCGCATGCGCTGGCGCCAGTTACGAAAACTCAAGCCGGTTTCCCGCTGGAACAGCCGCATCAGGGTCTTTTCCGAACAGCCCAGCTGGCGCGCCCATTGCTGCAAGGTCTGCGGCTGTTCCGGGGCAGCGATCAGGCGGTTGCACAATGCCAGCAATCCCGGATGGCGCGGTAACGGCAGCGAGAAGCCGACCTCGGGTAGCGTGCGCAACTGGTCGAGCAGCACCGCCACCAGCCGCGCTTCGGCGCTGTCGCCTTGCGGGTAATCTGCCGGGAACAGGCAGAACTGCTTGATCAGTTCGCGCGCCAACGGTGTCACCTCCAGCACCCGGCATCGCTCCGGCGCCCACGCGCAGGCGTCACGGCGCACGTACAGGCTGCGCATTTCGGCCTGCATCGAGGTGACCACTGCATGTTCGGCATCGGCAGGTATCCACACCCCCCACTGCGGCGGGGCGAAGTAGCTGCCTTCTTGGGTATAGACGCCTAGTACACCGCTGATGGCGTAGGAAAATTGCACCCAGTCGTGCTGGTGACGAGTGGTCCAGGAGCCGGCGTCAAGGCTTTCGGCGCGGGCATACAAAGGCCTGGGCAGGCGGGCCAGCGCCGGGAGGGCGCGGGGTTGTCCGATGGTCGGCATGGCGGCTTCTTGTAGTTCTGAGCAGACAAGCCTAACAGCTGAGACAGCTGATCGGTCAACGTGTAGGAGCGGCCTTGTGTCGCGATAGGGCTGCAAGGCAGCCCCAGCAATTTTTGCGTCTGTGCTGAAACCCTGGGGCTGCTTTGCAGCCCTATCGCGACACAAGGCCGCTCCTACAAGGCTTGGCTTCAGCGCTCGACGATGACAGTCACCCCCTGCCCACCCGCCGCGCAGATCGAAATCAACCCACGCCCCCGCCCGGCCTGAGCCAACAGCTTCGCCAGGTTGGCCAGGATCCGCCCCCCGGTCGCCGCGAACGGGTGCCCGGCCGCCAGCGAACTGCCCTTGACGTTGAGCTTGCTGCGGTCGATTGCCCCAAGCGGCGCCTCCAGCCCCAGCCGCTGGCGACAGTAGTCGGCATCCTCCCAGGCCTTGAGCGTACACAGCACCTGGGCGGCAAAGGCTTCGTGAATCTCGTAGTAGTCAAAATCCTGCAAGCTCAACCCATTACGCGCCAGCAGCCGCGGTACCGCATACACCGGCGCCATCAACAGCCCTTCGCGGCCAGTGACGAAATCCACCGCCGCCGTTTCACCATCGACCAGATACGCCAGCACCGACAGCCCTTGCTGCGCCGCCCACTCCTCAGTGCCCAACAGCACCAGCGAAGCACCGTCGGTGAGCGGCGTGGAGTTACCGGCTGTCAGCGTGCCCTGGCCGCTGCGGTCGAAGGCCGGCTTGAGCCGGGCCAGTTGCTCCAGGGTCAGGTCAGGGCGCAGGTTGTTGTCGCGGGTCAGCGCCAGGAACGGCGTCAGCAGGTCATCCTGCCAGCCCTCGGCGTATGCAGCGGCCAGGCGCTGGTGGCTGAGCAGTGCCAGCTGGTCCTGCTCGGCACGCTCGATGTGCCAGGCCTGGGCCATGCGTTCGCAGTGCTCGCCCATCGACAAGCCAGTACGCGGCTCGCCATTGCGCGGTAACTCGGGTTTCAGGTGGTGGGGGCGCAGCTTCAGCAGCGGCTTGAGCCGTTCGCCCAGGCTTTTGCCACGGTTGGCCTGCAGCAGGATGTGGCGCAAACCTTCATTTACCGCAATCGGTGCATCGGAGGTGGTGTCCACGCCACCGGCGATGCCGCAGTCGATCTGCCCCAGGGCAATCTTGTTGGCCACCAGCAGCGCCGCCTCCAGCCCGGTGCCACAGGCTTGCTGGATGTCATAGGCCGGGGTTTGCGGCGACAGGCGCGAACCCAGCACGCATTCACGGGTCAGGTTCATGTCACGCGAGTGCTTGAGCACCGTACCGGCGACCACTTCGCCCATGCGCAAACCATGCAGGCGATAACGTTCGATCAGTCCCTCCAGTGTGGCAGTGAGCATTGCCTGGTTGCTGGCGGTGGCATAGGCACCATTGGAGCGGGCGAAGGGAATTCGGTTGCCGCCCAGGATCGCGACCCGGCGAGGTGAACGCATGCGTTGGTTCCTCCTGAAACAATTTGATCCGTACAGCCTAGGTGTTTTTAGCGCATTCGAACGACCTTGCTACAAACTTGGTCCACACTTTCAAGCTTGCCTTCCGGGAGACCACTCATGAGCGATCGCTACCTCGGCTTTGCCAACTCCACCCTCGGCCGCCGGCTTGTGGATGCCCTCGGCCTGCCACACCCGGCTCCGCTGGAGCGCTGGCAGGCCGGCCGCCTGCGCCCGGTGGAGGGGGCCTTGGTGCTGGGTGGCGGGCCGCTGGCAAGCCAGGTCGAAGCCCTGGCCCCGCGCCTGACCGACACGCTTTACCGCTTCAATACCGACAACCTCCAGGCCGAGCCGTGGGTGGCCGGCCTGGGGCCGAAAATCAAGGCCGTGGTGTTCGATGCCACGCATTTGTCCGACAGCGACGCGTTGAAGCAGTTGCGCGAATTTTTCCAGCCGTTGCTGCGCAGCCTGGCGCCGTGCGCCCACGTGGTGCTGCTGGGGCGCGCCCCGGAAAGCCTCGCTGACCCGTTGGCGAGCATTGCGCAACGGGCCCTGGAGGGCTTCAGCCGCTCGCTGGCCAAGGAACTGCGCAATGGCTCGACCGCGCAGCTGCTGTATGTCGCCCCCGGCGCAGACAGCCAGCTGGAAGGCGCACTGCGTTTCTTCCTGTCGCCGAAAAGCGCCTTCGTTTCCGGCCAGGTGCTGCGCCTGGAAGCCTGCGCCAGCCAGGTCGAGGATTGGACCCGGCCACTGGCGGGCCGCCGCGCCCTGGTGACCGGCGCCGCACGCGGCATCGGCGCTGCCATTGCCGAAACCCTGGCGCGGGATGGCGCCGACGTGCTGCTGCTGGACGTGCCGCAGGCCAGCCAGGACCTCGACGCCCTCGCCGCGCGCCTGGGTGGCAAGGCGCTGGCGCTGGACATCTGCGCGGGCGACGCGGCCAGCCGCTTGCTCGCAGCGCTGCCGGAGGGCATCGACATCGTGGTGCACAATGCCGGCATCACCCGCGACAAGACCTTGGCCAACATGACCCCGGAATACTGGGATGCGGTGCTGGCGGTGAACCTCAAGGCGCCGCAGGTGCTGACCCAGGCGCTGCATGACCACGGCGCCCTAAGTGACAACGCGCGGATCACCCTGCTGGCCTCGGTCAGCGGCATCGCCGGCAACCGCGGGCAGGCCAACTATGCCGCCAGCAAGGCTGGTTTGATCGGCCTGGCCCAGGCCTGGGCGCCGCGCCTTGCCGAGCGTGGCGGCAGCATTAATGCGGTGGCCCCCGGGTTCATCGAAACCCACATGACCGCGGTGATGCCCATGGGCCTGCGCGAGGCCGGGCGACGCTTGAGCTCGCTGGGCCAGGGCGGGCGCCCGCAGGACGTCGCCGAAGCCATCGCCTGGCTCAGCCAGCCCGGCTCCGGGGCGATCAACGGCCAGGTGCTGCGCGTTTGCGGCCAGGCCTTGATGGGAGCGTGAACATGAGCCGCCACTGGCACGACCTGCACAGCCCGGCTTCGCGCGCCAGCCTGTACCTGCGCGCAGCCAGCAAGCGCAAGATCAGCGGTGACCGCTTGCCGGGCGATGGCCTGCGCTGCTTCATCGGCGTCCAGCCGGACAACCTGGCAGCCTATCGGCGGCTGTGCCATTTCCCCGACGATGGCCGCCTGCCGGCAACTTACCCGCACGTGATGGCGTTCACCTTGCAGTTGCAATTGATGACCGCCGCCGATTTCCCCTTCCCCCTGCTGGGCCTGGTGCACCTGCACAACCGCATCGAAGTGCTACGCCCGCTCGGCGCTGTCGAAGGGCTGCGCTTTGCGGTGTATACGGACAACCTGCAAGCGCACGCCAAGGGCGGCACCTTCGACCTGGTCAGCGAAGCCGAAGACGGCATCGGCCTGCTCTGGCGCGAGACCAGCCGCATGCTGGTGCGCGGGCTCAAGCTCGATGGCGCGGCGGACGAGCCTGCCGAAGACCAACCGGCGGCGTTGCCGGAGGCGACCCGCTGGTACGCCGACAGCGATATCGGCCGGCGTTATGCCAAGGTCTGCGGGGATTACAACCCGATCCACCTCAGCGCCGCCAGTGCCCGGCTGTTCGGCTTTCCCACCGCCATCGCCCATGGCATGTGGAGCCAGGCCATGGCCCTGGCAGCGTTGCGTGGCCACCTGCCGCCCAGCGGTTATGCCTTCGAGGTGGGTTTCCGCAAGCCGGTGCGGTTGCCATCGGAGGTGCTGCTCAGTGCCAGTGAGGCAGGGCCGCAGGGAACGCTGCGGCTGGACGGGCATGGCGGCGTGCTGCATATGGTCGGGCACTGGGAGCCCTTGTAGGAGCGGCCTTGTGTCGCGATGGGGCGCGAAGCGGCCCCAGACCTGGCCCCATGCAAGAATTGCCAGGGCCGCTTCGCGCCCCATCGCGACACAAGGCCGCTCCTACACGAACCTGAGCTGCGCCGCTAAAGTTGGCCGCTCAACCCCGTCTGCCTTGGCGGAACACGCTTGCTTTGCATCGGGCCTGCGCTGAAGCTATGCAGCATTAGGAGACCCCGATGAACCTGCAAGAACTCACCCAACGCCTGCACCAAATCCGCGACAACAACGACTGGCGCGGCTTTCATAGCCCGAAGAACCTGGCCATGGCCGCCAGCGTCGAAATGGCCGAGCTGGTGGAAATCTTCCAGTGGCTGAGCGAAGACCAATCGCGCCAGCTGCCCGCCGACAAGCTGGCCCATGCCGGCCAGGAAATCGGTGACGTGGTGCTCTACCTGCTGCTGTTGTGCAGCGAGCTTGGCCTGGACATGGACCAGGTGGTGCGGGCCAAGCTGGCCGACAGCGAGAGGCGCTTCGCCCGATGAACGACCGTCATTTCGATGAGCTGGCCACCCGCTTTGCCGAGAAGATCTATGGCGGCGCCAAGGGCGCGATCCGCCTGGCCGTGCTCCAGGCCGACCTGGCCGAAGCCTTGCCCGACCGCCCCCTGCGCATCCTCGACATTGGCGCCGGGTTGGGCCACATGGCCTTGTGGCTGGCACAACGCGGCCACCAGCTGACCCTGGCCGAGCCCGCCGCGCCGATGCTCGATGGCGCCCGGGCACGCTTTGCCGAAGCGGGCCAGCCGGCCACCTTCATCCAGGCCCCCTGGCAAGACCTGCTTGGCCAGCTCACCGAACCCTACGACCTGGTGCTGTGCCATGCCGTGCTCGAATGGCTGGCCGAACCGGAAAGCATCCTGCCCGTGCTGCACCAGCTCACCGCCCCCTCCGGGTGGTTGTCGCTGGCTTTCTACAACCGTGACGCACTGGTCTATCGCAACCTGCTCAAAGGCCATTTCCGCAAGTTGCGCAGCAACCGGCTGGAAGGCGAAAAGCAGAGCCTCACGCCACAAAAACCACTTGATCCGCGCCAACTCAGGGCGCAACTTGAGCCTATGTGGCAGGTTGAAAGCGAAAGTGGCGTGCGCGTGTTCCACGACTACATGCCCAAGGAATTCCAAGGCAAGGCCGAGCTGCTCGACCTGCTGGAGATGGAACTGGCCTACCGTCGCCACCCCAGTTTTGCCGGGCTCGGCCGCTACCTGCACTGGGTCTGCCGCCCGCGCTGACTCACCCGTCGGAGGACTACATGCCGTACCGTCTGTTGTGCCTGGCGCTGCTGCCGCTTGCCCTGGCTGGCTGCCAGGGCAGCAACCCGTACGTGGCCAGCAGCCGCCCGTTGCCCCCCGCCCCTGCCCAGGCGGCCACTACCTTCGATGCCAGTGCCTACCCGGCGCCCACGCGAGACTACGGGCACTACCGCAGCTGGAGCTGGCGCAACGGCCAGTTGCCCAGCGGCTCGGCGAATACCGACCCGGCGCAACTGGCCGATGCCGTCAGCGGTGCCCTCGACCAGCATGGTCTGCGCCCGGCCCACAGTGGCCCCGGCGACCTGCTGGTGAGCGCCGACATACGCCTGGAAAAGCGCTTGCGCCAAGTGCGTGACTACGACACCTACGACCCCTATTACGGCCCCTACCCCTACGGCGGTATCGGCTATGGCGGCTACCGCAATGGTTATGGGGGCTATGCCAATGTGCCTGTCGTACGTACCTACGAAGTGCAGGTGATGGTGGTCCGCATCGACCTGTACGACGCCCGCAGCGGCCAGCCGGTGTGGAGCGCCAGCGCCGAAAGCGGCAGCGACAGGGACTCGCCGCGAGAACGCGAAAGTGCCGTGCGCGACTCGGTATACAAGGCGCTCAGCGGCTATCCTCCCAGTTAGTGCCTAACGGAGAACCATCATGTTGCGCCGCCTCGTTCTACTGTCATTCGCGTTGTTGCTGGCCGCCTGCGCCAGCAACAACGTCCAGCAGGATTTCGACGCCAGCCGCGATTTTGCCGCCTACCGCAGCTGGGCCTGGCAGGAACCGGGCCTGCAATACCGCCCGGACGACCCACGGATCAAGAGCGACCTGACCGAACAGCGCATTCGCCAGGCGGTCGCCGACCAGCTCGACCAGCGTGGCCTGCGCCCCGCCCAGGGCGGCGCACGGCCGGACCTGACCGTGCGCACCTACCTGATCGTCGAGCAGCGCCAGCAACAGATCACCACCAACTACGGCGGTGGCTGGGGCGGCTACTGGGGTGGCTACTGGGGCGGCCCGATGTACAACGAAACCCGCAGTGTCGACTACAAGGTCGCGACCATTCAGATCGACCTGTTCGACGGGCGTGATGGCAAGCTGGTATGGCGCGGCAGTGCCGAGCAGATCATGAACAACTACCCGCCAAGCCCGGAAGAACGCAACAGCGCAATCCAGAACACCGTGGCCAAGGTGCTGGGCAATTATCCGCCTGGCAGCCGGAAGTGATCTCCTGCGGGAGCGGGCAAGCCTGTTCCTGCAGGTCTATCTTCACTTAAGGAAACCTGACTGACCGGGTAGATGTGTTCAACCTTTGGAAGGCGCCCCGCCCATGCAAAGCATTGTTCTCCTGCTGTGGCTTGCCTTGTGCTCCGAACAGGACGTGCGTCAACGCCAGATCTCCAACCTGCTGACCCTGGGCGTGGCAACCTGCGCCCTGGTCTGGCTGTTCGCCACCGGGCGCAGCTGGATCGGCGCCGATGCCAGCGATGCCGGCTGGGCACTGGCCATCGTCATGTTGCTCACCCTGCCCGGCTACATGCTCGGCCGTTTCGGCGCCGATGACGTCAAGCTGATGGGCGCCCTGGCCCTGGCCACCAGCCCGCACTACGTGCTCGGCACCTTCATCGGCGCCGGCGTCAGCGTGCTGGTCTGGCTGCTTACCCGCCGCCGCCTGTGGACCTTGCTCAACCCCAAGGTGAAAAAGCGTTTGCAGGCCCTTACCGAGGAAATGGGCGACAAGCAGGCATTCGTCCCCTATGTGCTCAGCGGTTTTCTTTTGACCGCTGTATGGATCCAATGAACGATCCCTTGGTCCGATACCTGTACATAACTTGTACAAAACCGCTCCCCGCGACTATTTTTACTTGCCACAGCGTCTGGCTCGGGAGCAGGACCGCATAAGAACAGGGAGTCGATCGTGTCCAAAGCATTCAGCCAAGTGAAAATCCTGGTGGTGGATGACCAAGCCGTAATCGTCGAGCAACTCTGTGAGTTCCTCGGGGCCCAGGGTTATCAATGCCTGCCAGCCCATTGCACTGACGAAGCCATCGACCGTTACCAGGCCGACGAGGCCATCGGCCTGGTCATCTGTGACCTGAGCATGCCCGGGCGAGATGGTATCGAGCTGGTCCGCGCGCTGAAGGCACTGGGTGACCAGCGTATTTTCGAGGCCATCCTGCTGACGGGGCGTGCCGAGAAGCAGGACGTTATTCGCGCACTGCGTGAAGGCTTTGCCGATTACTACCAGAAGCCCATGGACCTCGATGAACTGCTGGAAGGGGTACGTCGGCAGGAACAGGTGGTACTGGAGCGCCAACGCAATATCCGCGACCTGGGCGGGCTGAACCAACGTTTGCAGGAGTTGGCCGAGTCCGTGGACGAGCTGTATCGTGACCTGGAAAAAGCCCGCGGCCAAGGTGTGCATCGGCGTGCCAACGATGCCGAAGACGCTGAAAGCGAGCTGCCTGCGGCGTTCGAGAAGCTATCACCGCGCCAGCTGGAAGTGGCGCGGCTGGTGAGCACCGGCAAGACCAATTACCAGATCGCCTGCGAACTGGGCATTACCGAAAACACCGTGAAACTGTATGTGTCACAGGTATTGCGCCTGACCCACATGCACAACCGCACCCAACTGGCCTTGGCGCTGACGCCCAGTTCATCACCGATACAGCAGCGCTTCACCCGCCATTGAAGCAACCGTTATTCGCTGATCTGGAACGCCACCCGCGCCGTCTCGCCGCTTTCATCCAGCGCGCTGATTTCGGCCTGACCGACCTGCTGGAAGCGGACCAGCAGGCTGTCCTGCCCCTGGGTCTCGCCCAACGGCTGGCCGTTGAGGAACCACCAACGCCGGCCGCCGCCACCCAGCGCTGACACATGCAGCTGCAACGGCTCGCTGCTGGTCGCCGGACGACGCAGGTTGTCGCCCGGGCGCACGCCCACGATCGATAGCGGCGGCGCACTGGCCGGCACTTGCGGCGGGCAGGCCGGGTCGATGGCTGGCAGGCGCGCCGCCCGCCGCTCGACGCGAGGCAGCCAAGGCTCCAGCGGGGCAGGCCACAACGCGATGTCGCGGGCTTTGGCGCCCGGGCAGCTACCATCGACGCGTAGCCCTTGGTCGTTGACCCACACGCTTTCACGCAGGCCCAGGCCGAGCGGCTGGTCGGCCGCCTGCAGGGTCGGCGGTGTAGTGCCGTCCAACGTCCAGGCGAAACGCTGACGCCGGCAATTCGGGTCCTGCTTGTGCAACGGCTGGCCCAGCGGCCAACAGATCGCGGCCACGCCGACATTCGCCGGTACCCGTTCGACCGGCACACTGATGCCACGTTGGCTGTCACGGTTGCTCAACAGGTCGTGCACCTGCAGCATCAGCGGCGCCGCCGAAGCCAGGCCGAACTGCCCGGGCACCGGCGTACCGTCGGGGCGGCCGATCCACACACCGATCAGATAGCGTGGCCCCACGCCAATCGACCAGGCGTCACGAAAGCCGTAACTGGTGCCAGTCTTCCAGGCCAGTTGCGGGCGTTGCACCAACTCGGCATGCGGGTCGCGGTCGGGGCGCGCCTGCCCGCTGAGGATACGCCGGATGATCCAGGCTGCCCCGGGCGACAGCAGGCGGCGTTCCAGCAACGGGTCCTGCGGTTGCAGGCGCACCCGTGCACTGTTGCCACCCCGTGCCAGCGCCGCATAGCCACCCACCAGGTCTTCCAGGCGGCTGCCCGCGCCGCCCAGGATCAACGACAGGTTGGGCTCGGCCAGGGGCGGCAAGGTCAGCGGCATGCCAGCCATGCGCAACTGCGCGGCAAAGCGTTTCGGGCCGTAGGCTTCCAGCAACTGCACTGCCGGCAGGTTGAGCGAAAGCGCCAAAGCCGAACTGGCCGACACCGGCCCGCTGAAGCCCATGGAGAAGTTGCCGGGGCGGTAGTCGCCATAGCGCCGCGGTACGTCCTGCAGCAGCGACTCGGAATGGATCAGGCCGTCGTCCAAGGCCATGCCGTAGAGAAACGGCTTGAGCGTGGAACCTGGCGAGCGCAGCGAGCGCACCATGTCGACATGCCCGAAGCGGCGCTCGTCGGCGAGGTCGATCGAGCCCAGGTAGGCGCGCACCGCCATGGTCTGCGCCTCGACCACCAGGATGGCGGCGGAGGTCCGCTCCGGCAGCCGTGCGCGCCAACCCAGCAGCAGGTCTTCGAGGCGCCGCTGCAAGGCGGCGTCGAGCGTGGTGCGGATCAGCGGCGGGCTGTCGGCGCTGTTCAGGCGCCGCGCCAGCAGCGGCGCCAGGGCCGGCTCCTGGCGTGGCGCCAGCACCAGCGGCTCTTCAGTTGCCTCGCGGATTTGCCGCTCCGGCCATACCTGGTATTCGGCCAGGCGTTGCAGCACCTTGTCACGGGCGCGCTGGGCGCGTTCGGGGTGGCGGTCGGGGCGCAGCCGGCTGGGTGCCTGCGGCAGCACCGCCAGCAGCGCCGCTTCGGCCGGGGTCAGGTGCATGGGCGACTTGCCCAGGTAGGCCCAGCTGGCAGCGGCAACGCCCTGCAGGGTGCCACCGAAGGGCGCCCGGTCCAGGTAGATCTGCAGGATCTCGCGTTTCGACAGATGCCACTCCAGCTGCGCGGTACGCCACAACTGGCGCAGCTTGCCGGCCAGGGTGCGGTCATGTGGGTCGAGCAGGCGTGCCACCTGCATCGACAGCGTACTGCCGCCCGACACCACCCGCCCGCCGCGCAGGTTGAGCCAGGCGGCGCGGGCCAGGGCCAGCGGGTTGACCCCCGGGTGGCTATAGAACCAGCGGTCCTCGTAGGTCAGCAGTGCCTGCAGGTACAACGGTGAAACCTCGTCGGGGCTGACCGGGTACCGCCACACGCCATCGGCATCGGCAAAGCGCCACAACGGCGTGCCGTCCTCGGCCAGCACCACCCGCGCCAGGTCATCGCCAGGCATGAGCAGCGGCCACAGGCGGTCGGCCAGCCACAACAGGCCGAGCACCATCAGCATGCCTGGCACGGCAATGCGCAACAGCCGGCGCGCACGGCTACGCAGCCGCGTTAAGCTTGGCATCGGGAACCGACCTGGCCAGGTGATGGCCAAAGGCTGGGGAACGGTAACCTCGCCGATTCGTTCATCAGGAAGCAACTATGCATGTAGAAGGTTTTTTCGAGTGGCTGGGCCAGGCACTGGGCTCGTTGATCCGCTTCATCGTCGACATATTCAGCGGGTTGTTCAATCTGCTGGCCAACGCCGGTGGCAATTTCATCGATGGCCTGGCACGCACCTTGGGCATGGACACCTCATTGCTCAGCATCCTGGCCCTGATCATCGGGCTGATGCTGCTGTACTCGGCCATCCGTGCGTTCATGCGCGCCTCGATCATCCTCGGGATCATCTGGCTGATGCTGGGGTTGTGGGTGATGAGCTGGGTAATTCACTGACTGATGCAGCGCTCGTGTAGGAGCGGCCTTGCGTCGCGATCGGGCGCGCAGCGGCCGCACAACCTGGCGACGCGGTCTACCCGCCGTTCCGCGTACACAGGCAATGGGGCCGCGTTGCGGCCCTTTCGCGACACAAGGCCGCTCCTGCACCAGAGCGCATCGCCCTAGCGGGCTCTGACGGTCATTTCCCCTTGCCCATCGCCCACGGCCTGCAGGTTGGGCCGGTACATCGACTCGACCTGCGGCGCTGGCACACGGTAGGTGCCCGGGGTTACCGCCCGCGCCAGGTACAGCAGGTGGGTGGTGCCGTAGCCGTCGAGCTTGAGCGCGGCGACGTAACGGTCGTCACGGTACTCCTGGTGCACCAGGCTGGCGTTCTGCATGGAATCGCGCCATTCCTTGACCGCGCTGCTGGCGTTGTCCAGGCTGGCGGCACTTTGTGCCAGGTTCTGGTTTTCCAGCTCCAGGCCCGCCGGCAGCAGATCCACTACCAACGCGTCCGGCACCGGGTTTTCCGCCTTGAGCGCCAGGTGCACCAGCACCAGGTCGCCACTGCGCAGGCTGTGCAGGTCCAGCGGCTGGCCATTCATGCCCAGGTACTCACGGCGGATCTGCATGCCGTTGCCACCCGCTGGCTGTGCCTGGCGTGGGTAACCCGACAAGGTCAGCTGCTGGTACAGCGTCTCGCTGCCCTGGTTCTGCACACTCAGCGGCGAGGCCAGCAGTGGGCCCTCCAGCTTCATGCCGGACTCGGCATTGTTGAACTCACGCACCTCACCGGCGCTGTCCAGGCGTGCCTGCCACTGGCCTTCCGGCTTGCCCAGCAGGCCACGGCCAGCCAGGAACAGCGCATTGCGTTCCTGGGTCGACAACCAGCGGTTGGCTGCCAGCTCGTCCGACAAGGCGAACAGGCGCTGGTCGACCTTGCTGCTGGCCATGTCGTTCTCCTGCAGCAGTGCCAGGATCAGCGCCTGGTCTCGCAGCGAACTGCCGTAATCAGCCATCCAGCCCTTGCTGCGGCTGATGGCCAGGCCAGCCTGCAGGGCTTGGTTGGCGCGTGGCTTGTCACCCATCTTGTCCAGTGCCACCGCCAGCTGCACCAGTGGCAGGCCGGAACGGGCGTCGGCGCGGCGTTCGAACAGGCCACGCAGGGCACCCAACGGTGCCTGCTGGCTGCGCGCCAACACCAATGCGGCGTAGGCCTGCACGGCAAAGCGGGTGTGCTCGGCGTTGTCGCTGTAGTCGACTTCGATCAGGTTGCGCTCCTGCACATAACGCAGCAGGCGCTCGCTGGCCTTCTTCAGTGCTTCGGCCGGCACGCCGTAGCCCTGGTCACGGGCCCGCAGCAGGAAGTCGGTGACATAGGCGGTCAGCCAGTACTCTTCTTCGCTGTCCGAGCTCCACAGGCCGAAGCTGCCGTTGTAGCGCTGCATGCCCAGCAGGTGCTCGATGCCCATTTCGATCTTGCGCTTGCGCACATCCGCCGGTTCGCCCTTGATGCCCAGGCGCTTGAGGCTGTCGGCATCCGCGTACAGCGACGGGTACAGGCCACTGGTGGTCTGCTCCAGGCACCCGTAGGGGTAGGCTTCCAGGGCGCGGATCTGCTCGCCCAGGTTCAGCGGCGGCCGGCTCGACAAGGCCAGGGTGGCTTCCAGGCCGGCAGGTTCGAAGGCGGCCAGGTCTGCTTCAGGCAGGGTCCACGGCTGATCCTTCAAGGCCACACGGTAATGCTTGAGCATTGCCGGGTAGGCCGGGCGCACGCCCAGCGTCCACTCACGTTCGAACGCTCTGCTCGGCTCGTTCGGTAGCTGCAGGCCGGTGACCCGCACATGCACCTTGCCCTGGCCCAGGCCACCCTGGGCCTGTACCGGGATCATCAGCGTCGAACGCTGGCCCTCGGCCAGGTTGACGTTCTGCTGGGCGCTGGCCGCCAGGCTCAGCTGGCCTTCGGTGCTGATTTCAATGTTCAGCTGCTGGGCGCGGCCGGACAGGTTGGCCAGGTCCAGCGCCAGGCTGGTGCGGTCGCCACCGGCGAGGAAGCGCGGCGCCGACAGCTCGGCAATCAGTGGCGCGGCGACTACCGTCTTGCCTTCGGCCATGCCGAAGTGCTCATCGGTCCAGGCCTGGGCCATCAACCGCAGTTCGCCGTTGAAATCGGGGATATCGACCGTGGCCTGGCCCTCGCCCTTGGCGTCCAGGGTCACCGGCAGGCTCTGCTGGGCAACGATGGTCACGGTGGTGTTGGGGCGCTTGCCACCCTTGGCCATCGCCGCGTCACCGCCGAATGCCAGGCTGGCCAGGCGGCCCTGGCCGGCTTCGATCAACTGGCCGTAGATATCCAGCTGGTCGGCACCATAGGCCTTGCGCCCGAACAGGCTGGCGAACGGGTCGGGGGTCTTGAAGTCGGTGATGTTGAGGATACCGACGTCCACCGCCGACAACAGCACATGCACCTGCTTGGGGATACTGCCATCGGCATTGGCGGCCTTGACCTTGACCGTCAGCGGCTGTTTCGGGCGCATCTTTTCCGGTGCCTGCAGGCTCACCGCCAGCTTGCGCTCGGCACGGTCCAGCGGCAGGTGCAGCACGCCCACCGCGCGTTTCGGCGTGGCATTGGCCTTGCGCTCACCGGGGCGGATCACCAGTGCGCTGATGTACAGGTCATGGCGGGCCCACTTCTCGTCCAGCTCCACGTCGAAGGTCTTGCCTTCGGCGGGCACGTCGATCTCCTGCCACCACAGCGGGCCGTCGCTGGATTCGATCATCAGGTAGCCGCTGCCGGCCGCCGGTGGGGTAACGGTAACCTTGGCGGTAGCGCCGTCGGCATAGGATGGTTTGTCCAGCGCCAGCTTGACCTGGTCCGGGCGCACCGCGCCGCCTTCGGCGTTGTACTGGGCACGGTAGCCGGCCCAGAAGCGCTCGCTGGACACCAGGCCGGTCTGCGGGTCTTCCACCTCGACGCGGTACGGGCCCCATTCAACCGGGAAGCTCAGCTTGGCGGTGGAGCCGGCCTTGACGCTGATAGTCTCCTCGCTCTGGGTGAGGAACTTCTCGTTGTAGGCGTAGCTCCAGCCATCGCTCTGCGAGTAGTTCCAGTAATAGTCGCGGCGCTCGCGGATCAAGCGCACCTTGAGGTCCTCGGCGGCCAGCTTGTTGCCATCGCGGTCGGCCACCAGGAACTCGAATTCCACCGGCGCGTCGCTGTCGGTTTCCTCACCGTCGAACAGGCCGCGCAGGCCCGGCAGGCGCTCGGCCGGCCAGATGGGTTGTTCCAGGCGCCGGGTGATTGGTCGGCCGCCGGATTCCTGCAGGCTGGCCTGCACGGTCAGTTGCAGCGGCGAACGGGCTTCAGCCCAACGGCTTTCGATTTCGACCACGGCCTTGCCGGCCTGGTCGAGGGTCACTTCGTCCAGCTCCAGGTCCTGGTTCAGCTCGGTTTCGGTGACCGAGCCGAACTGGTAGCCGGGCAACGCAGGTACTGCCTCGCGCAGCGGGCGGACATAGGCCTGGCCGCTCAGGCGATTGCCGGCTGCCGGGGCGCCGTAGAGGTAACGGCCATTGACCCTGATGCGCGCATTCTCGTCAGGCGACAGCGGTGTGCTGCTGCCCTTGAGTTCCAGCGCCAGGCGCTCGGGCAGGAAGTCTTCGACCAGGAATTCATACACCTGCTTGCGCCCGCCGCCGAGGTCCAGCAGCAGTTGCCAGCGGCCGGTCGGGGCCTCGGTAGCCAGTTGCAGCTGGTACTGGTAAAGGCCATTGCTGTCGGCCTCCCAGACGAACTTGCGGCTGACCTGTTCATCGGGTCGGCGCACTTCCACGCTGACTGGCTGGGCTTTGACCGGCTTGCCGTCCTGGTCGCGCAGCAGGCCGTTGAGCAGCACGGTTTCGCCTGGGCGGTACAGGTCGCGCGGGCCGAAGATGAAGAACTGCAACGGGTTGGCCTGGGGCCCGGTAATATCGAACTCGGCCAGGTCCAGCGCTGCGCTGCTCAGGCGCAACAGGGTGGTGTGCACGCCCTGGGTGGCGATCAGGGTATCGGCCTTGGGCGTGATCGGCAGTTGGGCATGGCCATCGCCATCGGTGCTGGCCTGGGCCAGCAGCTTGCCCTTGTCGTCGTGGATTTCCAGGTTGACCCCGCTCATCGCCTTGCCGCCTTCCAGGGCCTGGGCGAATACATCGAGGCGGTCGCGGTAACGGTGCGCGGATACGCCGATGTCGCTGAGGGTGAACAACGTCGCCGGTTGCGAGTAGTCGTAGGTCCCCGAGGCACGCATCACCGCCAGGTACACGCCTGGCTCCTGCAGCGGCTTGATGCCGGCGATCGGCAGCAGCACGGTCTCGCGGGTGTTACGCGCGGGGTTGAGGTCGAAGCGGCCGCTGTAGACCAGTTCGGCCATGTCCAGGGTTTCCTTGGACTGGTAGTAGTACAGGCTGCTGTTGCGTCCCCAGTTGGCGAGGAAGGTCGAGAGCATTTCCGGTTTTACCCGGAAGAACTCGACATCGACCTTGTCGACATTCAGGGCGATCACCGGCAGGCCCTCGGCCAGGCGGGTCGGCAGCAGCGAACCGCGGCTGGCGAAGCCGATGGTCGGCTGCATGTCGCGGGTTTCCAGGCGGGTGATCGACTCTTCTTCCAGTTGCTTGCCGTTGACGGCCAGCAGGCCCTTGTCGACGGTCAGCACCAGCTTGCGCTGCGGCTCGAGGTGACGCAGGCGCAGCTCCATCTGGTTGTCGGAGAGTTCCCAGGCGCCGTCGAGCTTGCCTTTGACGGTATCGACCAGGTGCACCTTGGTGGCCAAGTCCTGCTTGGCGTCCAGCGGCGCGGAGAAACTGATCGACAAGGTGGCAGCGCCATCGAGCTGCACTTCGGAAACATCCAGCACCGTGAGCTCGCGGCCCTCGTAGCGCTTGGCGAGCATGGCTGGGTCTTCGCGCTGGGCTGCCGGGGCCGCGGCGGGTGCGCTGGCTGCCGGTTTTTCGGCCGGTGCAGGTTTGTCCGGTGTCGAAGAGTCACAGGCACTGAGCAAGGCCAGCGCACAGGCCAGCAACAATCCTTTGTTGAACATGGAGTAGAAACTCTTTGGCAGGGTGTACGTGAGGGCAGCAACTATAGCGCAAACGCAAGCGCAGTACCCTATGTTGCGCGCGAGGTGTGACGGGGCGCGCGAATGGGTGGTACGGCCGTTACACTGTGGCCATCGTTGAAGCGGACCCTGATTGAGCAAGGATTCCAATGTCGCAACTGGCCACCGACTGGCAGCATCGTCCTACACACAACAAGGTCTGGGCGCTGGCTGCGCCGATGATCCTGTCCAATGTCTCTGTCCCGCTGGTAGCGCTGGTCGACAGCACGGTCATCGGCCACCTGCCCCATGCTCACCAGCTCGGCGCCGTGGCCGTAGGCGCCACGCTGTTCACCTTCATGGTCGGCCTGATGGGATTCCTGCGCATGGGTTCCACCGGCTTCGCCGCCCAGGCCGCCGGGCGTGCCGACGGCGCGGCGCTGCGCCAGGTGCTGGTGCAGGGCCTGCTACTGGCGGTGGCCTTTGCCCTGCTGATCGGCCTGCTCGCCCTGCCCTTCAGCCAGCTGGCGCTGCACGCCATGCAGCCAAGCGAGGCGTTGCAGCAATCCACCGAAGACTTCTTCCACACCCGCTTGCTCGGCCTGCCGGCAGCGCTGGCCAGTTATGCGCTGGTCGGCTGGTTCCTCGGCACACAGAACGCGCGGGCGCCGCTGGCGATTCTGCTGACCACCAACCTGCTGAACATCGCTCTCAACCTGTGGTTCGTGCTGGGCCTGAACTGGGGCGTGCTGGGCTCGGCACGGGCCTCGGTGATCGCCGAATGGAGCGCCGCGTTGCTCGGCCTTGCCCTGACCCGCCCGGCCCTGCGCGCCTACCCGGGGCAGATCGTGTGGTCAACGCTCAAACGCTGGCAGGCCTGGCGCCCGCTGCTGGCGGTGAACCGCGACATCTTTCTGCGCAGCCTGGCGCTGCAGCTGGTGTTCCTGCTGATCACCGTGCAGGGTGCGCGCCTGGGTGAAGCCACGGTGGCGGCCAATGCCCTGCTGCTCAACGGGCTGCTGCTCACCGCTTACGCCCTCGATGGCCTGGCGCACGCCGTGGAGGCGCTGTGCGGGCATGCCATCGGTGCGCGGGACCGGGATACCTTGCGCCGCTCGCTGGTCGTGGCCTGTGGTTGGTCGTTGATCATCAGCCTGGGGTTTGCCGGTGTGTTCCTGCTCGGCGGGCACCTGTTCATCGACTTGCAGACCGATATCGAAAGCGTGCGGGCGGCGGCTTATCCGTACCTGCCATACCTGGCATTGCTGCCGTTGATTGCGGTGTGGAGTTATCTGCTGGACGGGTTGTTCATTGGTGCAACCCGGGCGCGAGAGATGCGTAATGCGATGTTGCTGTCGGTGCTGATTGCGCTACCCCTGGGTGTCCTCATGGGAGGGTTTGGCAATCATGGATTGTGGTTGGCGTTCCTCGGGTTCATGGGGTTGCGGGCGGTGACGCTGGGGTGGTTTGGGTGGAAATTGAACCTGCAAGGCAAGTGGGTGGGGGAGCAGCAGAACACAATATGAAAGAATTGCTCAGTTGACTGCATTAGATGGCTCAAGGCAAAAAAAGAGCGCTGCCCACGGAGGGGTCGTCATCTTAGCCATGCCATGAGCAAGGAGCCATTATGTACCCACCACCTGCACCTGCTGGCGTCTGTGTAATGAGCAACATGCATGCTGCCAGCCGAGAGCGCGATTACTTCAAAAATGGCGGCACCGGATTCTTAATATCGTGGTTCTATTCCATGGTTCGAAATGGAGGTAAGTGGGATTACAAGCAACAAGGAAGGAAGTATGAAGCCTTGGGTAATTTCAATTACGGCGCAACCGGAACTGCTGCAGGTCTCTCGGAAGAATTCTTGTTGAGGGGCACCGGGTGGGCGCAAAGCCGTGCTGGCACCAGTAACTCTACATTTGGCTCGTGGTGGGGGGACCCGCCTTATGGTGACGATCCCGAAGATCAGGAATGGATCAAGGCAGGTATCAGATATGCGAAGACGTTCGGCTACTAAATGGCTGATAGCCGCCCTGCTTCTGCTCGCCCTCGGACAAGCCCTATGGATTCTCACCTCAGGCTCCAAACCTGTATTGACCAAGGTTGTTTCTGTCACTCCTATAGGCAAACACAGCGCAGTCTATGAGGTGCTAAGCAATGACGGTGGGGCGACGATGCCGCTGGTTTATTTGTACTTTGTGGCTGAACAAGCCCAGCGAGATGAGCAGGTACTACAGAATCTAAAGAGACTTACACCTTTTCTGGTGACACGGCAATCCGGCGCGATAGAGCATGTGGAGGGTTTGAAAATAGCGGCCCGAACTCAGGAAACGGTGTACAGCTATTCGAGCACATCGATTCTCAAAGAGAATGGCGCTGTTGTGCCAATCACTATCGAGCTCACGGCAACAGTTCACCCGAAGTAGAAAAAGAAGGGGCCGTATAGTGGCCCCACTTTCAGTCAAGAAGATGGCCTGGCCCGCGCCGTGGGGGCCCTGTGCGGGCATGCCATTCGGGATCGAGATACCTTGCGCCGCTCGCTGGTGGTGGCCTGTGGTTGGTTGTTGATCACCAGCCTGGGGTGGCGGTTGAAGCAGCGAGGTTTGTGGGTTGGTTGAGGGTGCATGCCTTGGGTTTTGCGGGGGCGCGTAAATCGAGCGCCACGCGGGCGGCGCTCGGTCTCATAGGCGCTGAAGCTTCCCCGGCGGGCACCCTGCGATCAAGAGGAAAGGTACGAAGACCGGGTCAACCCCAGACGCAACGCATCCAGGTACTGGGTCCGCTCACGCGCGCTGATCCTGGCACTGGCCACTTTGTCGCGGTAGTGAGTCATCAGCTCCTCCGGCGACAGGTGCACGTAGCGCAGCATGTCCTCGATGGTGTCATGGGTCTCGATACCGGCGTGGTACACGCTGCCGTCGGCGTTCTGGTAGATGTTCACCGAGTCGGTGTCACCGAACAGGTTGTGCATGTCACCGAGGATTTCCTGGTAGGCGCCGACCAGGAACACGCCCAGCAGGTAGTCCTCACCTTCCTTCACCGCATGCACTGGCATGCTGGTCTCGATGCTCTGCTCGTCGACGTACTGGTTGATCTTGCCGTCGGAGTCGCAGGTAAGGTCTTGCAGCACGGCGCGGCGCATCGGCTCTTCGTCCAGGCGATGCAGCGGGATGATCGGCAGTACCTGGCCGATGGCCCAGGTGTCCGGTAGGCTCTGGAACACCGAGAAGTTGCAGATGTACTTGTCGGCCAGCTTGTCGTTGAGCTCGTCCAGCACCTGGCGGTGCGAGCGCTGGCGGGCTTTCAGCGAGTTGTGCAGGCGCCGGCACACGGCAAAATAGCACTGCTCGGCCAGGGCCTTTTCGGCCAGGCTGATCTTGCCGTCGGCGTACTGCGCGGCCACGTCACCCATGTAATGGGTGGCGCGCCAGTAAGTCTCGGTGACCATCTCGATGTCGGTCGGGCCGAGCAGGTCGACCAGCCACTGCACGGTCTCGGGCAGCGATTCCTTGTTTTCGATGGCCGGCACGTCGTCGTTGTGTTTCTCGACATCCGTTACCTGGATGACCAGCATGGCGTGATGCGCGGTCAGCGAGCGGCCACTCTCCGAGAAGATGTGCGGGTGCGGCAGGCCCTGCGCATCGCAGAATTCCTTGAGCATGCCGACGACCACGCCGGCATAGTCGTCCATGTCGTAGTTGATCGAGCTGGCATTGCGCGAGTGGGTACCGTCGTAGTCCACGCCCAGGCCACCACCGACGTCGATATGGTCCACCGGCAGGCCCAGCGCGCGCAGCTCGCCGTAGTACCGGATGGCTTCCTTGAAACCATGCTGGTAGTCGGCCAGGTTGGCGATCTGCGAACCCATGTGGAAATGCAGCAGGCGAATGCCCTGGTCCAGGCCGGCATCGCGGAAGCGCTGCACCACCGAAATCAGCTGGGCAGCCGACAAACCGAACTTGGACTTCTCGCCACCGGTGTCGGCCCACTTGCTCGAGGCCAGCGACGACAGGCGCACGCGCAGGCCTACCTGCGGCTTGACCTTGAGCTCGGCGGCTTCATCGATTACCAGGGCCACTTCCGACTCTTTCTCGATGACGATGAACACATTGTGGCCGAGCTTCTGGCCCATCAGTGCCAGGCGGATGAACTCGCGGTCCTTGTAGCCGTTGCAGACGATGGTGCCGCCCTTCGGCGCCAGCGCCAGCACCGCCAGCAGCTCGGGCTTGGAGCCGGCTTCCAGGCCGATGGAAACGTTTTGCGTGGCGATGATGTTTTCCACCACCGCTTCCTGCTGGTTGACCTTGATCGGGTACAGCGCGGTGTACTGGCTCTGGTATTCCAGGCGCGCGATGTTGGCATCGAAGGCGCCGGTCAGCTGGCGCACGCGGTCCTGCAGAATGTCGGGGAAGCGCACCAGCAATGGCAGCGACAGGCCGCTCTGGCGCAGTTCGTCGACCTGTTCGAACAGGTCGATCGGTGCGCTTTGCGGGCCGTTGGGGCGCACTTCGACGCGCCCGGCTTCATTGATGGCGAAATAACCAGCGCCCCAATGGCGGATGCCATAAACACTGCGGCTGTCGGCCACGGTCCATTGGCTACCATCGTCTTTGCGTGTGCGTCGTACGGACATTCAAGTCCCCTATAGATAAGTCGAAGACACTGCCCCGCAAGGAGGCGGGCGCAGTGTAAAAGCCAAAAATGACGATTCGTCCGTGCCCAAGGTAGACCCTGGTCACGGCAACGAGTTTAGAAAGCACTGGGCAAAAAATCGCGTGGCCGCATCAGCCGCCGGACTTTTTCGCCTTGAAACCCTGCTTGATCAGCTCGCCGATCAACAGCTCGACATGGTCGCCCTGGATTTCAATGACCCCATCCTTCAGGGCGCCACCGGTACCGCAGCGGCGCTTGAGGGTGGAGGCCAGCTCCTTGAGCTGTTCGAGCGGCAGCGGCACACCGCTGACGGTGGTCACGGTCTTGCCGCCGCGGCCCTTGCTTTCGCGGCGCACACGGGCAATGCCATCACCTTCGGGAATGGTTTGCTGCTTGCAGGTACAGGCATCCACCGGCTGGCTGCAGTCGGGACAGTGCCGACCAGCGTCGGTGGAGTAAACAAGACCGCCAAGGGCGGCGAAGGACGAAGCTTTCTTGGCCACTTTTGTTCCTCTGGGCTGAGGACAAAAACTGGTCGGCCCCAGGGGGTTGAGCCCGACCGCGAAGCCCCACTCTGGCAGGGGCGGCGCTACTGCCGCAAGACCTGCGGCAGCCCGAAAAGGGCGCGCAGTTTAACGATAAATGCGGCCGTTGCTAAGTACCGGATTGCGCCATTTTGCGAAAGTTTTGCGACCCCTTCGCGGGTAAACCCGCTCCCACAGGTACCGCGCAGGTTTCCCGACCTGTGAAATCCCTGTGGCAGCGGGTTTACCCGCGAAGGGGCCGGCATCGGCCACGCATCTATTTGAGGCTGGCTTTATAGCGCTGCAACGCCGCCAACGAATCCGGGCAATACGGTTTGATCAGGCTTTCTCGCTCAGCCTGCTCCAGGCCAATGAAGCGCGCCTCGCTCACTTCCTCCGGCTGCAGCCGCAACGGCGCATCCGACACCGCCGAATACACCGCACACCACAAGCGGTTATCCGGCTGATCGAAGTAGAAGCGCTCGTGGAAGCGCAACTCGACACCGTCGATGCCCAGCTCCTCGGCCAGCTCGCGCGCCGCCGAATCGGCATAGGCCTCCCCAGCCGTGACCATGCCGCCTGCCGCCACATCCCAGTAACCCGGGTACAGCGCCTTGCTCAGGGTGCGCCGGTGCACGCACAGCTCACCGGCGCTGTTGAACAGCAGAATGAACGTGCACCGCCCGATCAGGCCGCGCTGGCGCAGCTCGGCGCGTGGCAAGGCCCCCAGGACCTGGTCGGCTTCGTCCACCCAGGTGACCAGCTCGCGGTCGGAAGCCGCCCGGTGGGCGGCCTCGTCAGGGCTGATGGCCATCTTCAACCCTGCGACAGCAGCTGACGCAGGTCGATCACTGCGGCGTTGGCCCGGGAAATGTAGTTGGCCATGACCAGCGAGTGGTTGGCCCACATGCCAAAGCCGCTGCCATTGAGCACCATCGGGCTCCACAAGGCTTCCTGCGAGGCTTCCAGCTCACGGATGATCTGCCGCACGCTGACCGTGGCGTTCTTCTTCGCCAGCACGTCGGCGAAGTCCACCTCGATCGCGCGCAGCAGGTGCGACAGCGCCCAGGCCTGGCCACGGGCTTCGTAGAACACGTTGTCGATCTGCAACCACGGGGTTTCCACCAGCTCTTCATCCACCTGCGGCGCCTGGCCGGCGACCACCGACTCGGTCTTCAGCGTAGTGTTGAGCTTGACCCGGCCAACGCTGGCCGACAGGCGCTGCGACAGCGAGCCCAGGCGGGTGGCCACGTCACCCAGCCAGTTGTTCAGGTTGTCGGCGCGGGTATAGAAGATCGCGCCCTTGTCGCCAGCCGCCAGGCGGGTCTGGTAGCGGCTCAGCGACTTGATGCCCTCTTCGAACTCCGATTCGCTCGACGGCAGGATCCAGCTCTTGTTGTCGAAGTTGAAGCGCGGCTCGGCCTTGGCCAGGTCGGCGTCTTCGGTAGACTGCGATTGCGAGCGGGCGAAGTCCTTGCGCAGGGCACGGGACAGATCGCGCACCTGGACCAGCACGCCGTACTCCCAGCTGGGCATGTTGTCCATCCACAACCCTGGCGGGAAGCGGTCGTTGGAAATGTAGCCACCCGGCTTGTTCAACAAGGTGCCAGCCACGGTCTTGAGGGTTTCGACGGTGGTGTAGCCGACCACCATCTGCTGGCCAGCGCGCTCGGCTGCAGCCTGGGCGTTCTGCTGCACCGGGAACAGGGCCGGCTCCTGGCTCCAGTACCAGCCCAGGCCGATACACACCAGCAGGTACAACCCGATGAGGGTGCCCAGTGCACGGCTCCAGAGGCCGCCAAGGTAGCTACGGGCGGCGGCGCCACGGCCATCGACGCGCTCGCGGGGCTCGGCTTGGGCCTCGCGGTTTTTCCAGTCCAGCATGGCTTTGTCCTTAATCAGTCACGACGGTTCAGGGGCTTGGACCACAGGCCTGTGCCAGGGTGCCACGGCAAGCCCGCATGGCTGCACTATAAAGCAGACACCGCCTTACGCATAAGCGACCAATCGGTCGGCAACTGAATATTCGTTCTGCCCGCTTTGTTGATACAGAGCACTCACGCACCGGCAAAGAACTGCTAGCATAGAGCCATCATCGCCTCTGCACCTCCCACCCCTACAAAGTAGCCAGGACATGAGCCAAGCAGTCGAGCCGAGCCCGCAGTGCCCCGCCCAACAGCTGACGCGTAGCGGCCTGCGCAAGGACGACCCGCTCGGCCAGATGCTGCCATCGCCCATCCGCAAGCCGGTGTACATCCTGCTGCAGGACCACGAACGTGCCCAGCGCCTGGCCCAGCAACTGGAATTCTTTGGCCTGGTGGTGCAGGCATTGGCCAGCGCGCCGGCATTCCACGCTTCGATCGCCGAATACCCTCCCTCGGCCATCATCATGGATGTCGACTTCAACGGCGCCGGCCAAGGCCTGCTGCTGGCGGCCCAGGTCCAGCAGGGGCTGGCCCGCCACATTCCGCTGCTGTTCTTCAGCCACCACGAAACTGATACCCCGACCCGCCTGGCCGCCGTGCGCGCCGGGGCGCAGGACTTTCTCACCGGTACCCTGGAAGCCTCCAGCCTGCTGGAAAAGGTCGAACGGCTGACCAACGCCACCCCGCACGACCCGTTGCGCGTGCTGATCATCGACGATTCGCGCACCCAGGCATTGCACACCGAGAAGGTGCTGAACAGTGCTGGCATGCTCACCCGCAGCCTGACCGACCCCATCCGCACCATGGCCGAACTGGCCGACTTCCAGCCCGACCTGATCATCCTCGACCTGTACATGCCCGCCTGCACCGGCCCCGAGCTGGCCAAGGTCATCCGCCACAGCGACCGCTACGTGAGCGTGCCGATCATCTACCTGTCTGCCGAGGATGACCTGGACAAGCAGCTGGATGCCATGAGTGAAGGCGGTGATGATTTCCTGACCAAGCCGTTTCGCTCACGCCAGCTGATCACCACGGTGCGCAACCGGGCCGCGCGGGCCAGGCACCTGAAGGCGCGCATGGTGCGCGACAGCCTGACCGGGCTGTACAACCACACGCATATCCTGCAACTGCTTGAAGACTGCAGCTTCCGCGCCCGGCGTGAGCAGCAACCGTTGAGCTTCGCCATGCTCGACATCGACCACTTCAAGAAGATCAACGATCGCCACGGCCACCCGATGGGCGACCGCGTGATCAAGAGCCTGGCGCTGTTTCTCAAGCAGCGCTTGCGCAAGACCGACTTCATTGGCCGCTATGGTGGCGAAGAGTTCGCCATCGTCATGCCCAATACCGCGCTGCACGCGGCGCACAAGGTGCTGGACGAAATCCGCCGGCGCTTTGCCGAAATCCTCTACCCGGCCCAGCCGCAGGATCTACGGTGCACCTTCAGTGCCGGGGTGGTGCAACTGGATGAAGGGCTGGATGCACTGACCATGGCCAGTGCGGCAGACGAGGCGCTGTACCGGGCCAAGCATGCCGGGCGTAATTGCATGGTGCGGGTAGAGCCCTGAATTGTGCATCGCCTGTACTGGCCTCTTCGCGGGCTCGCCCGCTCCCACAGGGATTACGCTGCATTCAGGACTGGTAGATATCCTGTGGGAGCGGGCGAGCCCGCGAAGAGGCCAGTACAGGCAATACAGATACAGGCACAGTGCCACTTTTTATCCGACACCAACCCCTTTCGTCATCACTCCGTCACACAACCGCCATAACTTCAGCCACCGACTCTCCCCTCCGCAGGAAGCTCGCGGCTATGCGCCTGAAATGGCTGACCAATTTCAACACCCTGTTGCTGGTAACCGTGTGTATCGCCCTGGGCGCCACCCTGTGGTGGTCGCAGCGCGCCCTGGAGCGCCCCTATCAATTGATGGAGCACTACCTTGGCCTGTCCCAGCAGTTCCAGCATCAGGCTGCAGGCAACATCCAGGCCTACCTGGCCAGCGGCGATGCCCTGCGCCACGCAGCGGCCATGGAGGCCAACCAGCAACTGCAAGCGGCGTTGGCCGAATGGCCTGCTGAACTGGCCGATCAGCTGCGCCCCAGCCTGGACAGCCTGCAGGCCTTCACCGCCGAGGAACTGCTGGCTGCCGGCAAGCTGGCCGGCGACCCGCAGGCGCTGCTGCTGCAGGCCGAGCGGGAGTTGGGGGCCAACCTAGAACAACTGGCCGGCTACGCGCGTGACAGTGCCAGCGCCGACGCCAACCGCTACCTGCAGCCGCTGCTGGAGGCCACCGTGCACCTCGGTCGCCTTTCGCTGGCACGGGACAAGCTGGTCAGCAGCAGTCGCCCGGAACTGGCCGACGAAGTCGAGCGCGAGCTGCAGCGGATTCGCGCCCAGGCCCAGATCATCGACAGCCTGCCACTGCTTGGGGTAACCCGTGCTGCCGAATCCGGCGCCGACGACTTTGCGGCCATGATGGGCCTGGAGACCCAGGCCAGCGCCCAGCAGGAAGACATCGCAATTGGCCTGAAACGTGAGCTGCAAAGCCTGCTCAGCCGCTACCCGGCCGAGCTGCAGCGCACCCGCGACCAGATCGAGCGCCGAGCAGCCCTGGCCGCCAGCACCGGCCAGCGTCTGCAAGCGGTGCAGCAGGCCATCGCCGCGCTGGAGCCAGAGGTACGCAGCCAGCACGCGAAGATCGCCGCCGAAGTGCGCATCATCCAAGGCCTGATGATCGCCCTGATCCTGCTCATCGCCCTGCTGGTCGACACCTTGCAACGGCGCCTGGCACGCACCCTGACCGGCCTGGCCCCGGCCCTGTCGCGCTGGGCCGAAGGCGACTTCGCCAAGCCCATCAGCCTGGGCAAGACCAACCGCGAACTGCACGACATCCAGGATTCGCTCAACCGCCTGCGCCAGTACCTGGTGGAGCTGGTCGGCACCATCCGCAACAACGCCGAACAGGTGGCCGGCAGCAGCCATGCCCTTGCCGGCATGAGTGCCGCGTTGCATGACGGTGCCGAACGCCAGGCAGGTGACACCGGGCAGATTCGTGATGCCCTGGGTGAACTGGAAGCGACCATCCAGCAGGTGGCCGGTGACGCCAGCGCCGCCGCCGACGCCAGCCGCGATGCCGGTCGCGCGGTGGAACAGGGGCAGGCGGTGATCGGCCAGAGCCTTTCGGGCTTGCGCGAACTGGTCGATGAAGTACAGGGCAACGCCCGCATGATCGAGCAACTGGCAGAAGAGTCGGCCACGATCGGTGGCGTACTGACGGTGATTCGCTCGATTGCCGAGCAGACCAACCTGCTGGCGCTGAACGCCGCAATCGAGGCGGCGCGTGCCGGCGAGATGGGCCGCGGTTTTGCCGTGGTGGCCGATGAGGTGCGTTCGCTGGCGCAGCGCACCACCGGGGCAACCGGCGAAATCCAGGCCCTGATCGACCGCCTGCAGCAGGCCGCCAGAAGCTCGGTGGCCGGCATGCGTGCGCAGCTCGAACATGCCGAGGCCACCGCCAGCCAGGCCCAGGCCGCGGACGGCGCGCTGGACGAGATCGTCTGCGCCATTCGCACCATTTCGGACACAGCGGTGCGGATTGCCGATGTCACGGCGCAGCAGAGTGGTGCCGTGAGCGAGATTCGCGACCACAGCGAGCGGATTCATGAGCTGGGTGAGGACAACCTGCAGCGCATTGGCGAGGGGCGCGAGCAAGGCGAGCAGCTGCTGAGTCTTGGTGGTGAACTGAACCGGGCGGTGCGGGCCTTCAGAGTCTAGGTTGGCCTGTACTGGCCTCTTCGCGGGTAAACCCGCTCCCACAGGGATAGCGTATGGCTTGAGGTCCATGCGCTCGAGGTGGGAGCGGGTTTACCCGCGAAGAGGCCGGCACAGGCAGCAAATCAGCCAGCGGCCATGTGTCGCCCCCGCCGTCAGCATGGCCCCAACCTGCACCAACTCCGCTATCATGCCCGGCACGTTCGACCTCGCGAGTCCGCCATGCGCCGCCTGTTTTTCCTGCTGTTCCTGCTGCTGGCCAGCCCCGCCTTCGCCACGGGCCTGCTCGACAACCGCCCCAGCGCCACCCTCGGCGCCGCTTCGTTGTCCAACAACGCCGACTTCCTGCCGGTACACGAAGCGTTCAAGCTCAACCTGATCCAGGCCGATGCGCAAACCATCAAGCTGCGCTTCGTCGCCACCGATGGCTATTACCTCTACCGCCACCGCTTCCAGTTCCGTACGGAACCGGCCGACGTCGCCCTCGGCACGCCGAATATCCCCAAGGGCGAGGCCAAGCACGATGAATTCTTCGGCGATGTCGAGGTATACCATGGCGTGCTCGACATCGAACTACCGCGCAACGACCCGCGCGCCTTCACCTTGCTGGTGGGCTACCAGGGTTGTGCCGACAAAGGCCTGTGCTACCCACCGGAAACCGCACGCCTGAGCATCGATGGCGAAGCCGGCGCGAACACTCCGGCCAGCACCGAGCACGGCTGGAGCTGGAAGTCGCTGCTGCTGTTCTTCCTTGCCGGGGTCGGCCTCACCTTCACCCCCTGCGTGCTGCCAATGCTGCCGATCCTCTCCGGCGTGGTGCTGCGCGGCCAGGCCGGTGGCCTGCGCGGCCTGGCCCTGTCACTGGCCTACGTGCTGCCGATGGCGGCCAGCTTTGCCGTCCTCGGCGCCCTGATGGGCCTGTTCGGCGCCGGCCTGAACCTGCAGGCACGCCTGCAATCGGCCTGGGTGCTGGTGCCCTTCGCACTGTTCTTCGTGGTGTTCGCCCTGGCCATGTTTGGCCTGTTCGAACTGAAGCTGCCGCAGGCCCTCAATCAGCGCCTGAATAATGTCGCCAGCCACACCCGAGGTGGCTCGCTGCTGGGCGCGGCGATACTGGGCGTGCTTTCCAGCCTGCTGGTTTCGCCGTGTGTTTCAGCCCCGCTGGCCGGTGCGTTGCTGTACATCAGCGCCAGCGGTGATGCCCTGGGCGGTGCGCTCAAGCTGTTCGCTCTGGGCCTGGGCATGGGCGCACCGCTGCTGCTGGTGGCCACCGGCGGCGCGGCCTGGCTGCCGAAAAGCGGCCCCTGGCTGAACACGGTGAAAAACGCCATCGGCGTGCTGCTGCTGGGCCTGGCCATCGGCCTGCTCAGCCGAGTGCTGCCGGGCCCGCTGACCTTGCTGCTGGTCGGTTTCCTGGCCGCCGGGGTGGCGCTGTTCCTGGGCGCCCTGGAGTTCGTGGTCAAGCCCCCCCGCCAGCGCCTGGCGCAACTGCTCGGCCTGGCGTTGCTGGTGTATGCCGTGGCCTGCTGGTATGGCGCGCTCAGTGGCCAGGGCGACCCGCTGCGCCCGCTGCCACCGCCGGCCACTGCCAGTGCTGGCGGCCAACCGGCGGCAGCTGCGGATAACTGGCACACCGTGACCACCCCGGCTGCACTGGACGCCGCCCTGGCCCAGGCCAAGACCGTCGGCCAACCGGTACTGCTGGACTGGTATGCCGACTGGTGCATCAGTTGCAAGGTAATCGAGCGCGAAGTGCTGACCGCGCCGCAGGTACAAGCCCAACTGGCCGGCTTCAAGTTGCTGCGTTTCGACATAACCGCCAGCAATGCCGAACAACGCGCGCTGCTCGACCGCTACCAACTGTTCGGCCCCCCTGCCCTGTTGTTCTTCGCCGCGAACGGCAGCGAAATCAACGCTGATCGGGTCATTGGCGAGCTAAACGCCAGTGAATTTGCGCAAATTCTTACACGCGTACGCGGCAAAGTCGGTCTATAACTTCCCGCGCGCGGTGAAAAAACCGAAAATCAGTGACTGGATTTAGTTATCTGGTCACATATCTCGCGCGAATCTCGGACATCGTGCTGCCTATTGCCGGGAACTGGACACTCGCTGTCGCTTTACGGCACACTCGCCGCGCTGTGTCGAATTGCCCTACAAATCCAAGGAATCGCAGATGGCAACGCTACTGGTGCTCCACGGCCCCAACCTCAACCTGCTCGGTACCCGCGAGCCTGGCCATTACGGCGCCGTGACCCTGGCCCAGATCAACCAGGACCTGGAGCAACGTGCCCGCGCCGCAGGCCACCATCTGCAATACCTGCAGAGCAACGCCGAGTACGAACTGATCGACCGTATTCACGCCGCACGCAACGAGGGTGTGGACTTCATCCTGATCAATCCGGCTGCTTTCACGCACACAAGCGTCGCATTACGTGACGCGTTGCTTGCGGTGAGCATCCCATTCATCGAAGTGCACCTGTCCAACGTGCACAAACGCGAACCGTTCCGCCATCACTCCTACTTTTCCGATGTTGCCGTAGGGGTGATCTGCGGCCTGGGCGCCAGCGGTTATCGCCTGGCCCTGGAGTCCGCGCTGGAACAACTGGCTGCCAACGCACAGCCCAAATGATGAAAACCCTGGCCTCGGTGGGCCAGGGTTCGAGAGAAACGTTCAGATACGTTTTTTGTAATTTCGCCCCCTGACCGAACCTTTGGGAGTTGATGATTAATGGATATCCGTAAAGTCAAGAAACTGATCGAGCTGCTGGAAGAGTCTGGCATCGACGAGCTGGAGATCAAGGAAGGCGAAGAGTCGGTCCGTATCAGCCGCCACAGCAAGACCCCTGCTGCCCAACAGTACTTCGCACCGGCCCCGGTAGCCGCTGCGCCGGCCGCCGCCCCGGTTGCCGCTGCTGCTGCCCCGGCCGCCGAAGCCGCTGCCGCCGCGCCAGCCCTGAAAGGCACCGTGATCCGCTCGCCGATGGTCGGTACTTTCTACCGCAAGCCTTCGCCAACCTCGCCGAACTTCGCTGAAGTGGGCCAGAGCGTGAAGAAAGGCGACACCCTGTGCATCGTCGAAGCCATGAAGATGATGAACCACATCGAAGCCGATGTTGGCGGTGTCATCGACGCCATCCTGGTAGAAGACGGCCAGCCGGTTGAGTTCGACCAGCCGCTGTTCACCATCGTTTGAATCGCGGAGAGCCAACGATGTCTGGGAAGCTCGAAAAAGTCCTGATCGCCAACCGCGGGGAAATTGCCCTGCGGATCCTGCGTGCCTGCAAAGAGCTGGGTATCAAGACCGTCGCCGTGCACTCCACTGCCGACCGTGAACTGATGCACCTGGGCCTGGCAGACGAGTCGGTCTGCATCGGCCCTGCATCGTCCAAGGATTCCTACCTGCATATCCCGGCGATCATCGCTGCCGCCGAAGTCACCGGCGCCACCGCGATCCACCCGGGCTACGGCTTCCTGGCGGAAAACGCCGACTTCGCCGAGCAGGTGGAAAAATCCGGTTTCGCCTTCATCGGCCCGAAAGCCGACACCATTCGCCTGATGGGCGACAAGGTTTCGGCCAAGGACGCGATGATCAAGTCGGGCGTACCGACCGTACCGGGCTCCGATGGCCCGCTGCCGGAAGACGAAGAAGTCGCCCTGGCGATTGCCCGTGACGTCGGCTACCCGGTGATCATCAAGGCCGCCGGTGGCGGTGGTGGTCGCGGCATGCGTGTGGTGCACAAGGAAGAGGACCTGATCGCCTCGGCCAAGCTCACCCGTACCGAAGCTGGTGCTGCCTTCGGCAACCCGATGGTCTACCTGGAGAAGTTCCTGACCAACCCACGCCACGTGGAAGTGCAGGTACTGTCCGACGGCCAGGGTAATGCCGTGCACCTGGGCGACCGTGACTGCTCGCTGCAGCGCCGTCACCAGAAGGTACTGGAAGAAGCGCCAGCCCCGGGCATCGATGAGAAAGCCCGTCAGGAAGTGTTCAAGCGCTGCGTCGATGCGTGCATCGAGATCGGCTACCGTGGTGCCGGTACCTTCGAGTTCCTGTACGAGAACGGCCGCTTCTACTTCATCGAGATGAACACCCGTGTGCAGGTTGAGCACCCGGTGTCGGAGATGGTGACCGGTATCGACATCGTCAAGGAGATGCTGAGCATCGCCGCTGGCAACAAGCTGTCGTTCCGCCAGGAAGACGTGGTTATTCGTGGCCACGCGCTGGAATGCCGTATCAACGCCGAAGACCCGAAGAAGTTCATCCCGAGCCCTGGCAAGGTGAAGCACTTCCACGCCCCGGGTGGCAACGGCGTGCGCGTCGATTCGCACCTGTACAGCGGTTATTCGGTTCCGCCGAACTACGACTCGCTGATCGGCAAGCTGATCACCTACGGCAAGGACCGCGACGAAGCCATGGCGCGCATGCGCAATGCCCTGGACGAGATCGTCGTCGACGGCATCAAGACCAACATCCCGCTGCACCGCGACCTGGTGCGTGATGAAGGTTTCTGCAAAGGCGGCGTCAACATTCACTACCTCGAGCACAAACTGGCCAACCAGGAGTGATCGTGTAGTGTGATGTACCGAAACCCCGGACTTGTTCCGGGGTTTTTTATTGCCTGCAAGGCTTGGTCGCGGTCCTTGTAGGAGCGGCCTTGTGTCGCGATGGGGCGCGAAGCGGCCCCGGCAATATCTGCGGCGAAGCTGAAGTCCTGGGGCCGCTGCGCGGCCCATCGCGACACAAGGCCGCTCCTACAGGGGCCGCGACGAGGCTTAGCCTTTCATTCGCGGCATCTCGATGTGATGTTCATGCACACGCCGGTACAAGGTCGCCCGCGAAATCCCCAAAGCCCGCGCCGCATCGGCCGGCTTCCAGCGATGACGGATCAGCGCATCCAGCAACAGCTGCCGAGCCGGGCAGGACACCACGCTGTCAGCGCAAGCGACCGCATCGCCGCGCACCTCTTGCGGCAAGTCCTGCAGTTGCACCTGCCCGCCTTCGCTCACTGCACAGGCATAACGCAGCACCTGCCGCAGCTGGCGCAGGTTACCCGGCCAGCGGTACAGCAACAGCGCCTGCAGCGCATCATCCGCCAGTACCCCCTCGACCCCGCAAGCCTCGGCCTCCTCGGCCAGCAGCTGGTGGATCAACCCCAGCCGGTCCTCGCGCTCGCGCAACGGTGGCAATTCGAAGCGGGCGTTGGCCAGGCGGAAGTAGAGGTCCTCACGGAAACGCCCCTCTTTTACCATCGCCGCCAGGTCGCGATGGGTCGCGCAGATCACCTGGATATCCACCCGCTCGCGCCGCGCAGCGCCCAGCGGTGCCACTTCGCCTTCGGCCAGCACGCGCAACAGGCGGGTCTGCAGGTTCACTGGCATGTCGCCAATCTCGTCGAGGAACAACGTGCCGCCGTCGGCCTGCTGCAACAGGCCCTGCATGCCTTTGCTGGAGGCCCCGGTGAACGCCCCGGCGACATAACCGAACAGTTCGCTCTCGATCAGGCTTTCCGGAATGGCCGCGCAGTTGAGGGTGACGAACGGGCCGTCACGGCGCAGGCTCTGCTGGTGCAACTGGCGGGCGAACACCTCTTTGCCGGCCCCGGTCTCGCCCTGCACCAACACCGCCAGGTTGCAGTCCTTGACCCGCGTGGCCAGCCGCAGGTGCTGCTCGATGCGGGCGTCCTGGGCCTGGCGCAACGGCTGCGCGCGCTGGCGCTGCTGTGGCGCGCTGACCCGCCCATACAGCCCGCCCAGCCCCGGCAGGCGCTGGGCCGATGCGCCATTGACCCGGCGCAACTGGTCGATGTCGAACAACTCGCCAATGTGCTCGGGCAACCGCCCCAGGCGCTCCACCAGGCGCTGCCGAGCCAGGCTGTTGATGGCCTGCAGGCGGCCATCGGCATCCCAGGCCAGCAGGTAGTCGGGCTGGCTTTCCACATAGCCCGGCGTGCCATGGGCACGCATCACCCAATGGCCCTGGGCACTGTGCATGAAGAAGGCGTTTTCGATCTCGCGCGCGGTCTGCTCGACCAACTGGCGGATCAGGTGCTGGCTGCGGCGGTCGTCCGGTGATTGCAAGGCCGACACATCGACCACGCCCAGCAGCTCGCCCAGCGGGTCGAACACCGGCGCCGCGGTGCAGGTGAGGCCGATGAACGCAGCGCGGAAATGGTCACGCTTGTGCACCGTGACCGGCGCCTTGCTGGTGAGCACCGCGGCCACCCCGCAAGTGCCCTCCTCACCCTCGGACCAGCAAGTGCCCAGGTACAGCCCGGCCTTGCGGCAGTCGTTGCGGATGGCCGACTCGACCCGGTAGTCGATGGTGCGCCCCTGGGCGTCGGTGAGCAGTACGCAATAATCGGCCCCGCGCACCCGCTCATGCAGGCGCGCAACGGCATCGCTGGCGATGCGCAGGAACAGCTCGGCCCGTTCGCGGCATTCGTTGAGCAGGCTCTGGGAAAGAATACGCGGCCCCTGCTGGGAAGCGGGGTCGAGACGGTACAGCTCCATGGAACGGCGCCATGAATCGAGAATCAGCGGTGGCACCGGCGCCTGCGGCAGGCGATCGGCATTCTTCAGCACCCGGCTGACGCAATCGACATGGGCTCGGGAGTTCGCGGCAAGCATTCAGGCCCTCCGGTTCTCGTTGCTGTTTTTATCGTTGTCCGGCCATTAAGCGCCTCCAGGCATGCCCCGACAAGCACTGAGTGATTACCGGCCGGCCTGAGACGCAGCGTCTCAGCGTCTCGGCCAGGCCATTGCGCGGCTGGCACCCGGCGTCTCGCCGGCCTGACCATGCACGCCCGCCTTGGCGCAACGAAACCGCTCTGGCCCGGCCATTCCAGCAAACTTGAACAAAACTGGCACCGCGCTTGCTCCGGCACTGGCAAACAAGAAACGAGGTGCGCCATGCCGCTACCCGCCCCGACTGTCGGGATCATTGCCAACCCTGCCTCTGGCCGCGACCTGCGCCGCCTGACGGCCAATGCCGGGCTCTATTCGAGCACCGACAAGGCCTCGGCGATCCAGCGCCTGCTCGCCGCCTTCGGTGCCACCGGTATCGGCCAGGTGCTGCTGCCCAGCGACATGACCGGCATCGCCGCTGCCGTGCTCAAGGCCAGCCAGGGCCCGGTCGCCCGCGACCAGCACTGGCCGGCCATCGAGATCCTCGACCTGCCACTGACCCAGACCGTTGCCGATACCCGCCTGGCCACCCGACGCATGGTCGAACGCGGCGTGGCGATGATCGCCGTGCTCGGCGGCGATGGCACGCACAAGGCGGTCGCCGCCGAAGCCGGCGACGTGCCGCTGCTGACCTTGTCCACCGGCACCAACAATGCCTTCCCCGAGCTGCGCGAAGCCACCAGTGCCGGCCTGGCCGGTGGCCTGCTCGCCAGCGGCCGGGTGCCCGCCAGCATCGGCCTGCGCCGCAACAAGCGGCTGCTGGTGAAAGTGCCCGAACAACGGCTTGCCGAATGGGCCCTGGTGGAGGTGGCGGTGTCGCCCCAGCGTTTCATCGGTGCCCGTGCGCTCAGCCGCAGCGAAGACCTGAGCGAAGTGTTCGCCTGTTTCGCCGAGCCACATGCCATCGGCCTCTCGGCCCTGTGTGGCCTGTGGTGCCCGGTTTCCCGCCAGGACCCGCACGGTGCCTGGGTCCGCCTCAACCCCGCTGCCGACCAGGCCCTGCTGGCACCGTTGGCGCCCGGCCTGCTGCAAGGCTGTGGCATCACCGCCAGTGGCCCCCTGAACCCCGGTGTCGCCCATCGCCTGAGCCTGGCCAGCGGCACCCTGGCCCTGGACGGCGAGCGCGAGATCGAATTCGCCGAGCACGACAGCCCCACCATCACCCTCGACCACCAAGGCCCATTGAGCGTGGACGTCGAGGCCGTACTGGCGCACGCCGCCCGCCATCACCTGCTGGCCGTGCCCCGTGGCCACCGGCTGCACCCTGCAAACCCGTGTTGAGACAACCCCGGAGAACAACAAGATGTCCAATCAACTCAGTACCGAACAACTGCTGCATGCCTATGAAGTGATGCGCACCATCCGTGCCTTCGAAGAACGCCTGCACGTCGAGTTCGCCACCGGCGAGATTCCTGGCTTCGTGCACCTGTATGCCGGCGAAGAAGCTTCCGCCGCCGGGGTCATGGCCCACCTGCGCGACAGCGATTGCATCGCCTCGACCCACCGCGGCCACGGCCACTGCATCGCCAAGGGCGTGGACGTGTACGGCATGATGGCCGAGATCTACGGCAAGAAGACCGGCGTCTGCGGCGGCAAGGGCGGCTCGATGCACATCGCCGACCTGGAAAAAGGCATGCTCGGTGCCAACGGCATCGTCGGTGCCGGCGCACCGTTGGTGGCCGGGGCGGCGCTGGCAGCCAAGATCAAGGGCCGCGACGATGTGTCGGTGGCCTTCTTCGGCGACGGCGCTTCCAACGAAGGCGCAGTGTTCGAGGCCATGAACCTGGCGTCGATCATGAACCTGCCGTGCATTTTCGTCGCCGAGAACAACGGCTACGCCGAAGCCACCGCCTCGACCTGGTCGGTGGCGTGCGACCACATCGCCGACCGCGCTGCCGGCTTCGGCATGCCCGGCGTCACCATCGACGGTTTCGATTTCTTTGCCGTGTACGAGGCTGCCGGTGCCGCCATCGAACGTGCCCGTGCCGGGCAAGGCCCATCACTGATCGAGGTCAAGCTCAGCCGCTACTACGGCCACTTCGAGGGCGATGCGCAAACCTACCGTGCCCCCGATGAGGTGAAGAACCTGCGCGAGTCCCGCGACTGCCTGCTGCAGTTCCGCAACAAGACCACCCGCGCCGGCCTGCTCACAGCCGCCCAGCTGGATGCCATCGACGCCCGCGTCGAGGACCTGATCGAAGACGCCGTGCGCCGCGCCAAGTCCGATCCCAAGCCACAGCCCGCCGATCTGCTCAGCGACGTCTACGTCGCCTACCCCTGAGCTGCGGATTACAAGAACAACAGGAGAACCACCATGGCAAGAAAGATCAGTTACCAGCAGGCCATCAACGAAGCCCTGGCCCAGGAAATGCGCCGCGACGACAGCGTGTTCATCATTGGCGAAGACGTCGCCGGCGGTGCCGGTGCACCGGGCGAGGACGACGCCTGGGGTGGCGTGCTGGGCGTGACCAAGGGCCTGTATCACCAGTTCCCGGGGCGCGTGCTCGACGCCCCGCTGTCCGAAATCGGCTACGTCGGTGCCGCCGTCGGCGCGGCCACCCAAGGCCTGCGCCCGGTGTGCGAACTGATGTTCGTCGACTTCGCCGGCTGCTGCCTGGACCAGATCCTCAACCAGGCAGCCAAGTTTCGCTACATGTTCGGTGGCAAGGCGGTCACCCCATTGGTGATGCGCACCATGTACGGTGCCGGCCTGCGCGCGGCGGCCCAGCACTCGCAGATGCTCACCTCGCTGTGGACCCACATCCCTGGCCTGAAAGTGGTGTGCCCGTCCTCGCCATACGATGCCAAGGGCCTGCTGATCCAGGCGATCCGCGACAACGACCCGGTGATCTTCTGTGAGCACAAGCTGCTCTACAGCATGCAGGGCGAGGTGCCGGAAGAGGTGTACACCGTGCCGTTCGGCGAGGCCAACTTCCTGCGCGATGGCGACGACGTGACCCTGGTCACCTATGGCCGCATGGTGCACGTGGCGCTGGAAGCCGCCAACAACCTGGCCCGCCAGGGTATCGACTGCGAAGTGCTGGACCTGCGCACTACCAGCCCGCTGGACGAAGACAGCATTCTGGAAAGCGTGGAGAAGACCGGCCGCCTGGTAGTGATCGACGAAGCCAACCCGCGCTGCTCCATGGCCACCGACATCAGCGCCCTGGTCGCGCAGAAGGCCTTCGGCGCGCTCAAGGGGCCGATCGAAATGGTCACCGCACCGCACACCCCAGTGCCGTTCTCCGACGCCCTGGAAGACCTGTACATCCCAGACGCGGCGAAGATCGAGGCCGCCGTGCGCAAGGTTATCGAAGCTGCAAGGAGTGCCGCATGAGCCAGATCCATACCCTGACCATGCCCAAGTGGGGCCTGTCGATGACCGAAGGCCGGGTCGACACCTGGCTCAAGCAGGAAGGCGACGCGATCAACAAGGGTGACGAGGTGCTGGACGTCGAGACCGACAAGATCAGCAGCAGCGTCGAAGCCCCGTTCAGCGGCGTGCTGCGTCGCCAGGTGGCCAAGCCCGATGAAACCCTGCCGGTCGGCGCCCTGCTGGCAGTGGTGGTGGAAGGCGAAGCCGAGGAAGCCGAGATCGATGCGGTGGTGCAACGCTTCCAGGCCGAGTTCGTCGCCGACGGTGGCGCCGAGCAGGCTCAGGGCCCGGCACCGCAGAAGGCTGAAGTGGCTGGCCGGCAGCTGCGCTGGTTCGAGCTGGGTGAAGGCGGCACACCGCTGGTGCTGGTGCACGGCTTCGGCGGCGATCTCAACAACTGGCTGTTCAACCACCCGGCGCTGGCGGCCGAGCGCCGGGTGATCGCCCTCGACCTGCCAGGGCATGGCGAGTCGGCCAAGGCGCTGCAGCGCGGCGACCTGGATGAGCTGAGCGAAACCGTGCTGGCCCTGCTCGACCACCTGAACATCGCCAAGGCCCACCTGGCCGGCCATTCCATGGGCGGCGCGGTCAGCCTGAACGTCGCGCGCCTGGCGCCGCAGCGGGTCGCCAGCCTGAGCCTGGTGGCGAGTGCCGGCCTGGGCGAAGCGATCAACGGCCAGTACCTGCAAGGCTTCGTCGCGGCGGCCAACCGCAACGCGCTCAAGCCACAGATGGTGCAACTGTTTGCCGACCCGGCGCTGGTCACCCGTCAGATGCTCGAAGACATGCTCAAGTTCAAGCGCCTGGAAGGGGTCGAGCAGGCCCTGCAGCAGCTGGCGGCGGCACTCGCTGACGGTGACCGGCAGCGCCACGACCTGCGCGGGGTGCTGGGGCAACACCCGGCCCTGGTGGTGTGGGGTGGCAAGGACGCGATCATCCCGGCCAGCCATGCCGAAGGGCTGGAAGCCGAAGTGCTGGTGCTGCCGGAGGCCGGCCACATGGTGCAGATGGAAGCGGCCGAACAGGTCAACCAGCAGCTGCTCGCCTTCCTGCGCAAGCACTGAGCCCTTTCCGTGAGCCTGGAGAAAAACACAATGAACGACCTGAGCCACACCCACATGCGCGCGGCCGTCTGGCATGGCCGCAACGACATCCGCGTCGAACAGGTACCCCTGCCAGCCGACCCCGCACCCGGTTGGGTGCAGATCAAGGTGGACTGGTGCGGCATCTGCGGCTCCGACCTGCATGAGTACGTCGCCGGCCCGGTGTTCATCCCGGTCGAGGCACCGCACCCGCTGACCGGCATCCAGGGCCAGTGCATCCTCGGCCACGAGTTCTGCGGCCAGATCGCCAAGCTGGGCGAAGGCGTGCAAGGCTTTGCCGTCGGTGACCCGGTAGCGGCGGACGCCTGCCAGCATTGCGGTACCTGCTACTACTGCACCCACGGCCTGTACAACATCTGCGAACGCCTGGCCTTCACCGGCCTGATGAACAACGGCGCGTTTGCCGAGCTGGTCAACGTGCCGGCCAACTTGCTGTACCGGCTACCGCCGGGTTTCCCGGCCGAAGCCGGGGCGCTGATCGAGCCGCTGGCGGTGGGCATGCATGCGGTGAAAAAGGCCGGCAGCCTGCTGGGCCAGACTGTAGTGGTGGTCGGCGCCGGTACCATCGGCCTGTGCACCATCATGTGCGCCAGGGCTGCCGGTGCGGCGCAGGTGATCGCCCTGGAAATGTCTTCGGCGCGCAAGGCCAAGGCCAAGGAAGTCGGCGCCAGCGTGGTGCTCGACCCCAGCCAGTGCGACGCGCTGGCGGAGATCCGCGCGCTTACCGCCGGGCTGGGTGCGGATGTGAGTTTCGAGTGCATTGGCAACAAGCACACCGCCAAGCTGGCCATCGACACCATCCGCAAGGCCGGCAAATGCGTGATGGTGGGCATCTTCGAGGAGCCTAGCGAGTTCAACTTCTTCGAGCTGGTGTCCACCGAGAAGCAGGTGCTGGGGGCGCTGGCCTACAACGGCGAATTCGCTGATGTGATTGCCTTCATCGCCGACGGCAGGCTGGACATCCGCCCGCTGGTAACCGGGCGAATCGGGCTGGAGCAGATCGTCGAGCTGGGCTTCGAGGAGTTGGTGAACAACAAGGAGGAGAACGTGAAGATCATCGTTTCGCCGGGCCTGCGCTGAGCCGCACTGGCAGCTCACAACCCTGTGGGAGCGGGCGCGCCCGCGAAGCAGGCGACTCGGTGCATGGCACCGGCTTCGCCGGTGTTCGCGGCTAAAGCCGCTCCCACAGGTATCGCGCAAAGCTGAAGTCCCTGCGGAACCTGTGGGAGCGGGCGTGCCCGCGAATCAAGCGACTCGGTGGATGACACCGGCTTCGCCGGTGTTCGCGGGCATGCCCGCTCCCACAGGGATCGCGCTCGCTGTTTCAGGATCCCATTCTGCGGCATACTCGGCAGACCTATTGCCCGGTCCTCGCCATGCGTCTACTGCTCCCCTTCTCCCTGGTCCTGCTACTCGCCGCCTGTGGCGATGGTGAATCGCTGCTGCCGCCCGACGCGCGCTTGCCTGACGGCGGACGCTACCGGGGGCAGGTAGTCGATGGGCTGCTGCAAGGCGAGGGCCGTATCGACTACCCCAACGGCAGCTGGTACGCCGGCGGCTTCAAGGACGGCCAATGGCACGGCCAGGGCGAATGGCACGGCCAGAATGGCGAGGTGTATCGCGGTCAGTTCGCCGCCGGGCTGTTTCAGGGGCTGGGTGAACTGACCACCCCGGGCAGCCACTATGCCGGCACCTTCCGCCATGGCCGGCGCGACGGTGAAGGCACCCTCAAGCAGGCCGACCAGACCTACCGTGGCCAGTTCAAGGACGACCTGTACGAAGGCGCCGGCGAACTGGAACTGGCCGATGGCAGCCGCTACCAGGGCCTGTTCGCCAAAGGCAAGCCCAATGGCGCCGGGGTGCGCAGCGATGCCAGCGGCAACCAGTTCAGCGGCCGCTTCGTCAATGGCCAACTGCAAGGCAGCGGCACCTATGACAGCGTCGACGGCGAGCAGTACATCGGCGAGTTCAAGGACAACCGCCTGGAAGGCCGTGGCCGCTATGAAAACGCCGACGGCGATGTGTGGATCGGCCAGTTCAAGGATGGCGCCCTGGTCGGTGACGGCGAACTGCTGGGCAGCGACGGCAGCCACTACAAGGGCACCTTCGTCGACTGGCGCATGTCGGGCCAGGGGAGCCTGCAACTGGCCGATGGCAGCAAGTACATCGGCGGCTTCCTCGACGATGCCTACCACGGTCAGGGCCGGCTGATTCTGCCCAGCGGCAAGGTGGAAAGCGGTACCTGGGCCAACGGCGTGCGCGTGCGCGACCAGAACGGCAAGCTGCTGCCCGACCCGCTGGACCTGGCCTTGCTCAACCAGGGCCGGCTGCTGGACCAGGCGCTGGCGCAGGTGCCCCGCTCGGCGCCACCCATCCAGCTGTACAGCCTGGTGGTCGCTGGCGATGGCCAACAGAGCGTGTTCCTGCGCGAAGCCGACTACGTCAGCAACATGCTCAAGGTGCGCTTTGGTGCCTGGGGCCAGGTAACCCTGGTCAACCACCGCGACCACATGGCCAGCCGCCCCATGGCCACCCGCGAGAACCTCACCCGCGCCGCCCGCACCCTGGCCGAGCGCAGCGGCCCCGAAGACCTGGTGTTCATCTACCTCACCAGCCACGGCAGCCAGGACCACCAGCTGGTGCTCGACCAGCCACGCCTGCAGCTGGCCGACCTGTCCGCTGACGAACTGGCCAGCGCCCTGGCACCGCTGAAAGACCGCGACAAGGTAATCGTCATATCCGCCTGCTATTCAGGGGGCTACATCGCCCCGCTCAAGGATCAACGCACGGTCATCATGACCGCCGCGCGAGCCGATCGGGTTTCCTTCGGCTGCTCGGAAGAAGCTGATTTCACCTATTTCGGCGATGCCCTGTTCGCCGAGGCGCTGAACCAGACCGATGACTTGAAACAAGCGTTCGAACTGGCGCGCGCCAGTGTTGCCGAAAGAGAACAAAGGGAAGGTTTCGAGGCCTCCGAACCGCAGCTGTGGGCGCCGCCGTCGGTGCTCGAGCATTGGCAGCACCTGCGGCGACAGCAGGCCGAAGAAGCATTACGTAATGCCGCACGGGCCAACGTGGAGGCGCAGGCGAAAACGCCCGGCAGCCACTAAGCTTGTGAGTAACGAGGGAGAGACATCATGTATTTGACGCCTCAGCATGTCCTGCTTGCCGGTGCCACGGGTCTGACAGGTGAACACCTGCTCGACCGCCTGCTCAACGAGCCCACCATCACTCGCGTACTCGCGCCTACCCGGCGGCCGTTGGCCGAGCACCCGCACCTGGAAAACCCGGTGGGTGACCCGGCGATGTTTCTTCCGCAACTGGCCGGGCGCGTTGATATCGCTTTTTGCTGCCTGGGCACCACGTTGAAGCAGGCCGGCTCCGAATCGGCCTTCCGTGCGGTGGACCTGGACATGGTGGTGGCGTTCAGCAAGCGTGCCCGGGAAATGGGCGCGCGGCATCTGCTGGTAGTCAGTGCGCTGGGCGCCGACCCGAAATCGTCGATTTTCTACAACCGGGTCAAAGGCGAGATGGAAGAGGCGCTCAAGGTCCAGGACTGGCCGCAGTTGACCATCGTGCGGCCGTCATTGCTGCTGGGCGAACGGATCGAGCCGCGGCTGGGCGAGCAGCTGATTTCGCCGTTCTCCAAGCTGATACCCGGGAAGTACCGGGGCATCGAGGCTTGCACGTTGGCCCGGGCGTTGTGGCGCCTGGCGCTGGAGGAAGAGGACGGGGTGCGGATTGTGGAGTCGGATGAATTGCGCAGGTTGGGCAAGAAGTAATAGCCCTGCAGCTGCTGTAGGAGCGGCCTTGTGTCGCGATGGGGCGCGAAGCGGCCCCGGCAATTTGTGCAACTGCGCTGAAACCCCGGGGCTGTTTTGCAGCCCATCGCGACACAAGGCCGCTCCTACAGGGGCCGGTGTACTGCCTAGAGGCCGCCGGTGGCCTGGAAGCCCACACCTGCTGCGGTCAGCAACGACAACGGCAGCAACAGGGTGTCGAGCAGCATGCTCCCAGGCAAATCCAGCCCCGGATACGCCGGCGCATCAGCCCCGTAATGATCCCGTGGGCAACAGCCGCCATTCATGACATACAAGTCCAACCGGGTGCCGGCATACACCACCGGCGCCCCGGGCTTGTTGGCGTCCAGCGTACGCACCGTGGCGCAACCACTCAGTAGCCCCAGCGCCAGCAAGCCGCACAATGCGCGCCTCAATCATCCACCCCGTAGTGGTGCTCGCCCCAACGCGGCAACATGTCCTGGGGAATGTTCAGCAGATTGAGAATGCGCGCCACGACAAAGTCGACCAGGTCGTCGATGGTCTGCGGCTGGTGATAGAAGCCTGGCGATGCCGGCAGGATGATTGCGCCCATCTGTGACAGCTTGAGCATGTTCTCCAGGTGAATGGTGGAGAACGGCGCCTCGCGCGGCACCAGGATCAGCTGGCGACGCTCCTTGAGGGTAACGTCGGCAGCACGCTCGATCAGGTTGTTGCAGGCACCGGTGGCAATCGCCGAGAGGGTGCCGGTGGAACAGGGCACCACCACCATCGCCGCCGGCGCGCCAGAGCCCGAGGCTACCGGCGACATCCAGTCTTCCTTGCCATACACCCGGATCTGCCCGTCGGCAGCACCCGTGTATTCGGTAAGGAAGGCCTGCAGAGCCTGGGGTTTGGCCGGCAGCACCACGTCGGTCTCGGTGGCCACCACCAGTTGCGCGGCCTTGGAGATCAGGAAGTGTACCTCGCGGTCCTCGCGCACCAGGCAATCGAGCAGGCGCAGGCCATACTGCACGCCCGACGCCCCGGTCATCGCCAGTGTGATGCGTTCCGGCCCGTTCACTGCAATGCCTCGGCCAGCTTGCCGTGCAGGCCACCAAAGCCGCCGTTGCTCATGATCACCACGTGGGTGCCCGGGCGCGCCTGGCCCTTGACCCGCTCGATGATCGCCTCGAGGCTGTCGGCCACCACGCTCGGCACCTTGCACTGCGCGGCAGTCGCGGCCAGGTCCCAGCCGAGGTTGGCCGGGGCGTACCAGATCACCTGGTCGGCATCGTTGACGCTTTCCGGCAGGCCGTCACGGTGGGCACCGAGCTTCATCGAATTGGAGCGCGGCTCGATCACGGCAATGACCGGGGCCTCGCCAACGCGCTTGCGCAGGCCGTCGAGGGTGGTGGCGATGGCGGTCGGGTGGTGGGCGAAATCATCGTAGATGGTCACGCCTTGCACCTCGGCGACCTTCTCCATGCGCCGCTTGACGCTCTTGAACGCACTCAGGCCTTCGATGCCCATGGCCGGCACCACGCCAACGTGGCGGGCGGCTGCCAGGGTTGCCAGGGCATTGGCGACGTTGTGCTGGCCGGTCAGCGCCCAGTCCACCACGCCCTGCACTTCGCCTTCGAACAACACTTCGAAGCGCGAACCGTCCGGGCTCAGCAGGCGGGCCTGCCACTGGCCACCTTCACCGGTGGTTTGCACCGGGGTCCAGCAGCCCATGCCGATCACGCGTTCCAGCGCCTGCTCGGTGGTCGGGTGAATCACCAGGCCTTCGCTGGGGATGGTGCGTACCAGGTGGTGGAACTGCCGCTCGATCGACGCCAGGTCGGGGAAGATGTCCGCGTGGTCGAATTCGAGGTTGTTGAGGATCGCGGTGCGCGGGTGGTAGTGGACGAATTTCGAGCGCTTGTCGAAGAAGGCGCTGTCGTACTCATCGGCCTCGACCACGAAGAACGGGGTATTGCCCAGGCGCGCCGATACCGAGAAGTTCTGCGGTACACCACCGATCAGGAAGCCCGGGCTCATGCCGGCGTGCTCCAGCACCCAGGCCAGCATGCTGCTGGTGGTGGTCTTGCCATGGGTACCGGCAACGGCCAGTACCCAGCGGCCTTGCAGCACGTGGTCGGCCAGCCACTGCGGGCCGGAAACATACGGCAGGCCCTTGTTCAGCACGTACTCCACCGCCGGGTTGCCACGCGACATGGCATTGCCGATCACCACCAGGTCCGGTGCCGGCTCCAGCTGGGCCGGGTCATAGCCTTGGGTCAGCTCGATGCCCTGGGCTTCGAGCTGGGTGCTCATCGGGGGATAGACGTTGGCGTCAGAGCCGGTGACACGGTGGCCAAGTTCCTTGGCCAGCACCGCCAGCGAGCCCATGAAAGTGCCGCAAATACCGAGAATGTGAATATGCATGGTCGACCTCGCAAAACATCGAGGCAGGGTAGCGTAGGGCGAGAAAAATCGCACACGATGTTTCGCTCAATCGGCCCTGGTGATCCCGTGCTTGCGCAGTTTTCGATACAAGGTATTGCGGCTGATGCCCAAGTGCTCGGCAACCCGGGTGAGGTGCCAGTGTTTTGCCTCCAGGGTTTCCATGAGTGCTTGCCGTTCCGCATCTTGCAGGAGCGGCCTTGGGTCGCGATCGGGCTGCGCAGCAGCACTGGCGGCTTGCGCTGCGGGGTTGACATCCTGGGGCCGCGCTGCGGCCCTTTCGCGACACGAGGCCGCTCCTGCAAGGGCCGGTGTGTTGCGGACCATGGCGGGGAGATCCGGCAAGGTAATCCGGCTATCTTCGCAAAGCGCCACCAGCGTGCGCAGCACGTTGCGCATCTGCCGCACGTTGCCCGGCCAGGCAAAGTCGAGCAGCGCCTGGCGCGCCCTGGGTTCGATGTCGATCAATTGCCCCTGCGCTTCCTGGCGCAGCAGAAAGTCCAGCAACTGCGCCTTGTCACTGCGCTCGCGCACCGCTGGCAACGCCACTTCCAGGCCATTGAGGCGGTAATACAGGTCTTCACGGAAACTGCCCTGCTCCACCCGCTCCAGCAGGTCGCGGTGGGTAGCACTGACGATGCGCACGTCGACCGCCTGCGGCTCGCCACCGATCGGCACCACCTGGCGCTCTTCAAGTACCCGCAGCAAGCGGGTTTGCAGGGCCAGCGGCATGTCGCCGATCTCGTCCAGCAGCAAGGTGCCACCGTCGGCCTGCAGCAGCTTGCCACGCATGCCTTCCTTGCGCGCGCCGGTGAAACTGCCGCCGCGATAGCCGAACAGCTCGCTCTCGATCAGGCTCTCCGGGATCGACGCACAGTTGATGGCGACGAACGGTTTGCCGCGCCGCTCGCTGGCCTGGTGCACGGCCTGGGCGAACGCCTCCTTGCCGCACCCGGTCTCGCCGCGCAACAACAACGGCACGTCGCGATCGAATACGCGCACGCTGCGCCGGAAGTCGTTCTGCAAGGCCGGGTCGAGCAGGCAGACAAGCGGCTCGACCTCCCGCGCCGGCCGCGGCTGCGCGGCAGGCACCGACCATACCGGCGCACGGGCCTGGCCACGCAGGCTGGCGAACACCTGGCGCCCGTCCAGGGTATGCAGCGGCCAGGCTGTGCTGCCGGAGGGCGTGGCCCGGCTGAACAGTTCGTCGTGGCTGCAGGCAAAGAAGCGCTCCAGCGGTTTGCCCAGCACACCGCCACGCACCGTGCCCAGCAGGTTGAGTGCGCTCTGGTTGGCCGCGCAGATGCGCCCGTCACCGTCGAAGGCCAGCAGGCCTTCGCTGAACAGGCCGACCGATTCCGCCTGCAGGTGAAAACGCAGCAGCCATTGCTGCTCGAAATGACGCAGGAAATAACAGCTTTCGATCATCTTCGCCGACAGGTTGACCAGGGCCATGGTGTGGAACTGGCTCTGCCGGGAAACATCAGGCCGTGCCGAAGACACGTCCAGCACCGCCAGCAACTCGCCATGCGGGTCGAACACCGGGCTGGCCGAGCAGGTCAGGCCGGTGTGGCGGCCGCGGAAGTGCTCGTTCTGGTGAATGGTCAGGGCCTGGCGCTCGACCAGGCACGTGCCGATGCCGTTGGTGCCTTCGCGCGCTTCACTCCAGTCGGCGCCCAGCCACAGGCCGGCGCGCTCGAAGCTGCGCCGCTCGCTCGGGGCGCTGACACAGTTGAGGATGACCCCGCGCGCATCGGTCAGCAGCACCGCATGGCCGGCCCCGGATAGCTGCTGGTGCAGGCTGTTCATCTCATGATCGGCAATCTGCAGCACCTGGCGCAGGCGCTCGCGGCTTTCCAGCAGGCGCCCGTGCTCAAGCACTACTGGCGCCTCGATCACCGCTGGGTCGAGGTGGTAGTCCTCCAGGCAGCGTAGCCAGGAGCGGGCGATGGACGGGTCGCTAGCGCCCGCCCCGGCCCCGCCATGGGCGACGGTGTGGACTTGCTGGGCATGACGACTGAAATGATTGCTCTGCATTGTTGTAGTTCTCCGCAGATGGAGCGTCCCGCCAGCATCCTCCACCCGGGTGACCTTTGCAATGCATCCCCGGGTGACGTGTCGCAAATGGCACAAAGTGTCACCCCGGCGCGTACCGGCGCTGGCACAACGGCGCCTGGCCAGGCCCTGGAAAGCAGGCCAAGCCATTGATTTGCCTGGCACTGGCAACGCTGGCCCAACCTTTGCTCTACGCTTTTCAACTCCCTAACAAGCACAATAGCCAGGAGACACACCATGCGTTACGCACATCCCGGTACCGAAGGCGCGAAGGTTTCCTTCAAGAGCCGCTACGGCAACTACATCGGTGGTGAGTTCGTTCCTCCGGTAAAGGGTGAGTACTTCACCAACACCTCGCCGGTGAACGGCCAGCCGATCGCCGAATTCCCCCGCTCCACTGCCGAAGACATCGAAAAAGCCCTGGATGCCGCCCATGCGGCTGCCGACGCCTGGGGCCGTACCTCGGTGCAGGACCGCTCCAACGTCCTGCTGAAGATCGCCGACCGTATCGAACAGAACCTCGAACTGCTGGCCATCACTGAAACCTGGGACAACGGCAAGCCGGTGCGTGAAACCCTGAATGCCGACATCCCGCTGGCGGTCGACCACTTCCGCTACTTCGCTGGTTGCATCCGTGCCCAGGAAGGCGGCGCCGCCGAAATCAACGAAGGCACCGTGGCCTACCACATCCATGAGCCACTGGGCGTGGTCGGGCAGATCATCCCGTGGAACTTCCCGATCCTGATGGCCGCCTGGAAGCTCGCCCCGGCCCTGGCCGCCGGCAACTGCGTGGTGCTCAAGCCGGCCGAGCAGACCCCACTGGGCATCACCGTGCTGCTGGAGCTGATCGGCGACCTGTTGCCAAAAGGCGTGCTCAACGTGGTGCAAGGCTATGGCCGCGAAGCCGGTGAAGCCCTGGCCACCAGCAAGCGCATCGCCAAGATCGCCTTCACCGGCTCGACCCCGGTGGGTTCGCACATCATGAAGTGCGCCGCCGAGAACATCATCCCGTCCACCGTGGAACTGGGCGGCAAGTCGCCGAACATCTACTTCGAAGACATCATGCAGGCCGAGCCGAGCTTCATCGAGAAGGCCGCCGAAGGCATGGTGCTGGCGTTCTTCAACCAGGGCGAGGTGTGCACCTGCCCGTCGCGCGCCCTGGTCCAGGAGTCGATCTACCCGCAGTTCATGGAAGCGGTGATGAAGAAGGTGCAGCAGATCAAGCGCGGCGACCCGCTGGACACCGACACCATGGTCGGCGCCCAGGCCTCGCAACAGCAGTTCGAGAAGATCCTGTCGTACCTCGACATTGCCCAGGAGGAAGGCGCCGAGCTGCTGACCGGCGGCAAGGTGGAAAAACTCGAAGGCTCGCTGGCCACCGGTTACTACATCCAGCCGACCCTGCTCAAGGGCAACAACCGCATGCGCGTGTTCCAGGAGGAAATCTTCGGGCCGGTGGTCAGCGTCACCACGTTCAAGGACGAAGCCGAAGCGCTGGCGATCGCCAACGACACCGAGTTCGGCCTGGGCGCCGGCGTGTGGACCCGTGACATCAACCGTGCCTACCGCGTGGGCCGTGGGATCAAGGCAGGCCGGGTGTGGACCAACTGCTACCACCTGTACCCGGCGCATGCGGCGTTTGGCGGGTACAAGAAGTCGGGCGTCGGGCGTGAGACGCACAAGATGATGCTGGACCACTATCAGCAGACCAAGAACCTGCTGGTGAGCTACGACATCAATCCGTTGGGCTTCTTCTAAACCGCGTCGCGGCCTTCGCGGGCACGCCCGCTCCCACAGGTATTGCACTGGTCTTGAAACTGCTGCAGTCCCTGTGGGAGCGGGCAAGCCCGCGAAGAGGCAGGCCTGCATATACCAAACCCAGAGCGGCAACCGTGCACCAACCGCTCTGGCTCGCTTCCTGCAATGCCTATCACCATCGGCCCGGAACCCTTCCGGCCACCAAGAAAAACAACAGGTGAATCTATGCCAAGCGATCATTCCGCCGGCTCTCCGGCAGGCTCTTCCGTCGACTTCGAAAAGGTCGGCTCGGACTATTTCCAGCAACGTGAACTGAAAAAAGGCGCCGCCGGCTGGGTACTGCTGGTCGGCCTGGGCGTGGCCTATGTCATCTCCGGCGACTACGCCGGCTGGAACTTCGGCCTGGCCCAGGGTGGCTGGGGCGGGATGTTCCTCGCCACCCTGCTGATGGCCACCATGTACCTGTGCATGTGCTTCTCGCTGGCCGAACTGTCGTCGATGATCCCCACCGCAGGCGGCGGCTACGGTTTTGCCCGCAGCGCCTTCGGCCCGTGGGGCGGCTTCCTCACCGGCACGGCAATCCTCATCGAATACGCCATCGCCCCCGCCGCCATCGCGGTGTTCATCGGCGCCTATTGCCAGTCGCTGTTCGGTATCGGCGGCTGGATGATCTACCTGGCGTTCTACATCGTGTTCATCGGCATCCACATCTTCGGCGTGGGTGAGGCACTGAAGCTGATGTTCATCATCACCGCCATCGCCGCCATTGCCCTGGCTGTGTTTTTGGTGGGCATGGTGCCCCATTTTGATGCAGCCAACCTGTTCGACATCGCCAAGACAGATGCCGTGGGCGCCAGCAGCTTCCTGCCGTTCGGCTACGTCGGCGTGTGGGCAGCCATCCCCTACGCCATCTGGTTCTTCCTGGCTGTCGAAGGCGTGCCGCTGGCCGCGGAAGAAACCAAGAACCCCAAGCGCGACCTGCCACGCGGGCTGATCGGGGCCATGCTGGTCCTGCTCGCCTTCGCCCTGCTGATCCTGGTGGTCGGCCCCGGCGGCGCAGGCTCCGAGGCGCTGAAGGCCTCCGGCAACCCGCTGGTAGAAGCCTTGTCCAAGGCCTACGGCGGCTCTACCTGGATGGGCGGCTTCGTCAACCTGGTCGGGCTGGCCGGGCTGATCGCCAGCTTCTTCTCGATCATCTACGCCTATTCACGGCAGATCTTCGCCCTGTCGCGCGCCGGCTACCTGCCACGCAAGCTGTCGGAAACCAACAAGAGCAAGGCCCCGGTCATGGCCCTGGTGATCCCTGGCATCATCGGCTTCGCCCTGTCGCTGACCGGCCAGGGCGACCTGCTGATCCTGGTGGCGGTGTTCGGTGCCACACTGTCCTATGTGCTGATGATGGCCGCGCACATCACCCTGCGTATTCGCCGGCCGAAGATGGAGCGCCCGTACCGTACCCCCGGTGGCATCGTCACCTCGGGCGTGGCCCTGGTACTGGCCTGCATCGCCGTGGTCGCCGGTTTCCTGGTCGACCCACGGGTGGTGATTGGCGCCGCAGTGATCTATGCGGTATTAATTGCCTACTTTGCTTTGTACAGCCGCCACCACCTGGTAGCGGGCACACCGGAAGAGGAATTCGCCGCGATCCAGAAAGCCGAAGAGGCCCTGCACTGATCGCCGCCACCCGCCGCGGGGCGACCCGCGGCTCTGGAGAGTCTGTATGGCAAGTTTCGTACACACGGTGGGCCACCTGGTCTACCGCTTCGACAGCCTCAAGGAAGTGATGGCCAAGGCCAGCCCCGCCCGCTCGGGGGACTACCTGGCGGGCGTCGCCGCCAGCAACGACGGCGAACGGGTCGCCGCGCAGATGGCCCTGGCCAATATCCCGCTGACGCATTTCCTCAATGAAGCACTGATCCCTTACGAAGAAGACGAAGTCACCCGGCTGATCATCGACAGCCACGATGCCCAGGCATTTGCCAGCGTCAGCCACCTGACCGTGGGTGGCCTGCGCGACTGGCTGCTCAGTGATGCAGCCAACGAGGACAGCCTACGCGCCCTGGCGCCCGGGCTGACCCCGGAAATGGCCGCAGCGGTGTCGAAGATCATGCGCGTGCAGGACCTGGTGCTGGTGGCGCAGAAGATCCGCGTGGTCACGCGCTTCCGTGGCACCATGGGCCTGCGCGGGCGGCTGTCGACCCGGCTGCAGCCCAACCACCCGACCGACGAACCGGCCGGCATCGCCGCCAGCATCCTCGACGGCCTGCTGTACGGCAACGGCGACGCCATGATCGGCATCAACCCGGCCACCGACAGCATCGCTTCGATCTGCGCGCTGCTGGAAATGCTCGACGCCATCATCCAGCGCTACGACATCCCCACCCAGGCTTGCGTACTGACCCACGTGACCACGTCGATCGAGGCGATCAACCGTGGCGTGCCGCTGGACCTGGTGTTCCAGTCCATTGCCGGCACCGAAGCGGCCAACGCCGGCTTCGGCATCAACCTCAATGTGCTGCAGGAAGGCTACGAAGCGGGCCTTTCGCTGAAGCGCGGCACCCTCGGGCAGAACCTGATGTACTTCGAAACCGGCCAGGGCAGCGCGCTGTCGGCCAACGCCCACCACGGCGTCGACCAGCAAACCTGCGAAACCCGCGCCTATGCCGTGGCCCGCCATTTCAAGCCGTTCCTGGTCAACACCGTGGTCGGCTTCATCGGCCCGGAGTACCTGTACAACGGCAAGCAGATCATCCGCGCCGGCCTCGAGGACCACTTCTGTGGCAAGCTGCTGGGTGTGCCGATGGGTTGCGACATCTGCTACACCAACCACGCCGAAGCCGACCAGGACGACATGGACACCCTGCTGACCTTGCTGGGCGTGGCCGGGATCAACTTCATCATGGGCATCCCCGGTTCCGACGACATCATGCTCAACTACCAGACCACCTCGTTCCACGATGCGCTGTACGCGCGCCAGACCCTGGGCCTGAAACCCGGGCCGGAATTCGAGGCCTGGCTGGCCCGCACCGGCATCTTCACCCAGGCCGATGGCCGGGTACGCTTTGGTGACAACCTGCCGCCGGCTTTCCGCCAGGCCTTGGCACAGCTTGCATAGGGATGACCATGGACCATCGCACGCCTACCCCCGACAACCCCTGGCTGGCCTTGCGCAACCTCACCCCGGCGCGCATCGCCCTGGGCCGTGCCGGCACCAGCCTGCCAACCGGCGCGCAGCTGGACTTCCAGTTCGCCCATGCCCAGGCGCGCGACGCCGTGCACCTGGCGTTCGATCACGCCAGCCTGGCTGCGCAGCTGGCTGAACGTGGCCGCGACAGCCTGGTGCTGCACAGCGCTGCCAGCGACCGCAACCAATACCTGCAACGCCCGGACCTTGGGCGCCGCCTGAACGAAGATTCGGTAGCGGCGCTGCGCCAGCACGCCCAGGCCAACCCCGGCGGGGTCGACCTGGCCATCGTCGTGGCGGACGGCCTGTCGGCCCTGGCCGTGCACCGTCACACCCTGCCGTTCCTGGCTCGCTTCGAGGAGCAGGCCGCCGCCGACGGCTGGACCAGCGCGCCGGTGGTGCTGGTGCAGCAGGGCCGCGTGGCCGTGGCCGACGAGGTCGGTGAACTGCTGGGTGCGCGCATGACGGTGATGCTGATTGGCGAACGCCCGGGGCTCAGCTCGCCCGACAGCCTCGGCCTGTACTTTACCTATGCGCCGAAGGTCGGCCTGACCGATGCCTACCGCAACTGCATTTCCAACATCCGCCTGGAGGGGCTGAGCTACGGCATGGCCGCGCACCGCTTGCTGTACCTGATGCGCGAAGCCTGCCGGCGTCAGCTTTCCGGAGTGAATCTGAAGGACGAAGCCGAAGTCCATAGCCTTGAGAGTGAACATGGCGCCGGCCAGAAGGGCAACTTCCTGCTCGGCAAAGGGTAAAAAACCTGTAACGGAAGGCGGATTGCACTTGCGCCGCGCATTGGGCAGCATGCCCAGGAAAGCTGCTGGCAATCCGCTGTTTCCCCTAATGGACTCTGAGGGCCGCACATGCGCATCATCAAGGCAACCCTGGAACACCTCGACCTGCTCACGCCGATGTTCGTCAAATACCGTGAGTTCTACGGGCAGCTTCCCTACCCCGACAGCTCGCGCAGCTTCCTGGAAAAACGCCTGAAGCGGGATGAGTCGGTGATCTACCTGGCCTTGCCGGATGACGACGACAGCAAGCTGCTGGGTTTCTGCCAGCTCTACCCGAGCTATTCGTCGCTGTCGCTGAAGCGGGTGTGGATTCTCAACGACATCTATGTGGCCGAGGATTCGCGGCGCATGCTGGTGGCCGACCACCTGATGCGCGAGGCGAAGAAGATGGCCAAGGAAACCAACGCCGTGCGCATGCGGGTATCAACCAGCGCGGACAATGAAGTAGCGCACAAGACTTACGAGTCCATCGGGTTTCGTGAGGATAACGAGTTCAAGAGCTATATCCTGCCGATCAACCAGGATTGACTGTGCTGGCCCTTTCGCGGGCGCGCCCGCTCCCACAGGGATATCACCGCTTTCCAAGGCTGTGCCGTACCTGTGGGAGCGGGCGTGCCCGCGAAGAAGCCGGAATGGGACTACCCCTGCCGTAACCCCCCGCTACAAACTCCCCGGGCATGATCCTGACTTAGCCGTATAATGGCCCACCTGTCATGTGTGAAATTTTACCCATCGCCAGGTAACCGAGCCTACGCCCCAAGAACACAGGTGCTGTACATGGATTTCAACCCGCTGGACCTTATCCTGCATCTCGATGCCTACCTCGATCTGCTGGTCACCAATTACGGTCCCTGGATCTACGCCATCCTCTTCACCGTGATCTTCTGCGAAACCGGGCTGGTGGTGATGCCCTTCCTGCCAGGCGATTCGCTGCTGTTCATCGCCGGCGCCGTGGCCGCCGGTGGCGGCATGGACCCGTTGCTGCTGGCCGGCCTGCTGATGGCTGCGGCGATCCTCGGCGACAGCACCAACTACGTGATCGGCCGCACGGTTGGCGAACGCCTGTTCAACAAGCCCAACTCGAAGATCTTCCGCCGCGACTACCTGCAGCGCACCCACGATTTCTATGAGCGCCACGGCGGCAAGACCGTGACCATGGCGCGCTTCCTGCCGATCCTGCGCACCTTCGCGCCATTCGTCGCCGGCATCGCCCACATGCATTACCCGCGCTTCCTCGGCTTCAGCGTCGCCGGTTCGCTGCTGTGGGTCGGAGGCCTGGTAACCTTGGGTTACTTCTTCGGCAACGTGCCATTCATCAAGCAGCACCTGTCGCTGATGGTGGTGGGTATCATCCTCCTGTCGCTGGTGCCGATGATCCTGGGCCTGCTGCGTGGCCGCCTGGGCCGTACGGCCAAGGCTCACTGAAGCTGGCCGATGTGGTCGTTCAGCGCCTGGCGGCGCAAGCGCACCCTGGCGCGCTACCCCATCGCCCCCCAGCAATGGCAGGCCGTGCGCGCGCGCCTGCCGATGCTGGACGGCATCACTGAAGCAGAAGACCGCTGGCTGCGAGAAGCCTGCATCCTGTTCCTGCTGGACAAACACCTCACCTGCCTGCCCGGCGTCGAACTGGACGACGAGCAGCGCCTGTTGCTGGCGGCCCAGGCCCAGTTGCCCCTGTTGCACCTGGGCGAGCTGAACTGGTACCAGGGGTTCCACGAGATCATCCTCTACCCCGACGACTTCAAGAGCCCCCAGCGCCACCGTGATGCCAGTGGCGTGGAACACGTCTGGGATGGCGAACACAGCGGCGAGGCCTGGCAGCAGGGCCCGGTCATCCTGGCCTGGAATGGCGTGCTGGCCAGTGGCGGCTGGGAGGCCTACAACCTGGTCATCCATGAACTGGCGCACAAGCTCGACATGCTCAACGGCGATGCCAACGGCCTGCCGCCACTGCACAACGGCATGCCGGTAGAGGAATGGGCCAGCGCCATGCAACAGGCCTACGACGACCTCAACCGCCAGCTGGACAACGACCCCGACGCCGAAACCGCCATCGACCCTTATGCCGCGGAAAACCCAGCCGAGTTCTTCGCCGTCACCAGCGAATACTTCTTTAGTGCCCCCGACCTGCTGCAGCAGGCTTATCCAAAGGTCTACCACCAGTTGTCGCAGTTCTACCGCCAGGACCCGCTGGCGCGCCTGTGCCGGCTGCAGGCCGAACACCCGGACTACCGCGCAAGCCACGCCTGACGGGGCCGCACATCAGGCCAGGCGTGGCATGCCCCGGCAGAATGTGCCTATAATCGCCGCCACTTTTTTGGTCAAACACGGGGGCACTGCCCAATGAGCTACAGCAAGATTCCGGCGGGCAAAGACCTGCCGAACGACATCTACGTCGCCATCGAGATCCCGGCCAACCACGCGCCGATCAAATACGAGATCGACAAGGACAGCGACACCCTGTTCGTCGACCGTTTCATGGCTACCCCGATGTTCTACCCAGCCAACTACGGTTTCATCCCGAACACCCTGGCTGACGACGGTGACCCGCTGGACGTGCTGGTTGTTACTCCGTACCCGGTGGCCCCAGGTTCGGTCATCCGCGCCCGTCCGGTTGGCGTTCTGAACATGACCGACGACGGCGGCGGCGACGCCAAGGTCATCGCTGTTCCTCACGACAAGCTGTCGCAGCTGTACGTCGACGTGAAGGAATACACCGACCTGCCAGCCCTGCTGATCCAGCAGATCGAGCACTTCTTTGCCAACTACAAAGATCTCGAGAAGGGCAAGTGGGTCAAGATCGAAGGCTGGGAAGGCGCCGACGCCGCCCGTGCTGCGATCACCAAGTCGGTGGCTGCCTACAAGGGCTGATACCGGTTGCACGAAGAACCCCGCCTCGGCGGGGTTTTTTTATGCTTGGAGGCTGGCCCAGGGGGCTGTGGAGGCGGCCTGTGGCAGCTGCGACGCTTAGTAAAAAATCCTACACCGTCCTACTCCAACGCCCTACAAATCGCTGTTTTCACACAGACCTCATCAACATCCGGTTGATATCCTTGCCGGCACCGCGCCGCTACACTCGCCGCCATGAACACATCCGGTGACCGCCTCAAAGCTCTCCTCCACGAATGTGGCCTTACCCCGTCCGATTTCGCCGCCCAGCGCAGCGTGACACCCCAGCACGTCAACAACTGGTTCAAGCGCGGTGTGCCGTTGGCCCGGCTGGACGAACTGGCCGACCTGTTCTGTGTACATCGTCGCTGGTTGCGCACCGGTGAAGGGCCCAAGCACCTCAACCCGATCCCGCGCAACCATTCCCCGGCGCCAGCGCCCGGCAACCTGCCCACGCCGCTGTCGGCGCGAGGGGGCCGGGTGTTGAAGCTGCCCTTTTACGAATTGCACAGCGGCCTGCTGTCGCCCGTGCCCGGCAGGCACCTGTGCCTGCCCGCAAAAGCGCTGAGAAGCCTCGGCGTGCAAGCCGAAAACGCCATCTGCCTGGCCATGCCCGCCGGCAACATGGCCCCACTGATGCCGCAGCAGGCCACCCTTGCCATCGACCTGGGCATGACCCAGGTGGTTGAGGGCGAAACCTATGCCCTGCTGCACAATGGCACGCTCCGGGTGAACAACCTCAGCCTCGGCCAGCACGGCACGCTGTACCTGCACAGCCTTGACCGGCGCAGCTACGCGGTCGAACGCTACACCACCGTGCAGCGCCAGGCGCAGGGGCTGGAAATCCTCGGCTGGGTCTTCCACTGGTCGCATTTTCGCCAGCAACGGCCTGGCTGAAACAACCTGTGCCATTTTTTGCTGGGCATCCCGCGCGCGCCCTTGTATGCTACGCCGCACATTCAGCCCCGACCGGCGCATGCCGCGGTCCAGAGGGCTCGGCGATATCCCACACGGGCATCTGCCAATTCTTTCAGGCCTTGATGGCCACACAGTTAAGGCGATTGCGGCTTACCAAAAATTAGTCGGAAGCGTCCCCGAGAAGCCGGCCACAAGCCGGCTTTTTAATGCCCTCCTGAAATTCCTTCCCCGCCTTCCGGGCTGCGCGTACACGCCTCGCCTGCCCAAGCTGACTAAAAAGTAATGTAGCGCTCAGCCAGTTGACAGCGCGCGCCGGCTAGCCTGCAGTCTGTTGATGCTTATCGAAAAATTATCGACTGACTGGACGCAACGGCATGCAAAGCAAAACCACGAGACGCTCCTTCGTCAAAGGCCTGGCCGCTACCGGACTGCTTGGCGGGTTGGGCATGTGGCGCGCGCCGGTCTGGGCGGTGACCAGCCCTGGCCAACCGCATGTACTGACGGGCACCGATTTTGACCTGTACATCGGCGAACTGCCGGTGAATTTTACCGGCGCCAAGCGCACGGCGATGGCCATCAACGGCTCCGTGCCTGGGCCCATCCTGCGCTGGCGCGAAGGCGACACCGTCACCCTGCGTGTGCGTAACCGTTTGCAGCAGGACACCTCCATTCACTGGCACGGCATCATCCTGCCGGCCAACATGGACGGCGTGCCGGGCCTGAGCTTCCACGGCATCGCCCCCGACGGCATGTACGAGTACCGGTTCAAGGTCCAGCAGAATGGTACCTACTGGTACCACAGCCACTCCGGGTTCCAGGAACAAGTTGGGGTGTACGGCGCCCTGGTCATCGATGCGAAAGAGCCCGAGCCGTTCAGCTACGACCGGGACTACGTGGTGATGCTCAGCGACTGGACAGACGAAGACCCTGCCCGGGTGCTGTCCAAGCTCAAGAAGCAGTCGGACTATTACAACTACCACAAGCGCACGGTGGGTGACTTCGTCAACGATGTCAGCGAAATGGGCTGGGCGGCTGCGCTAGCCGACCGGAAGATGTGGGCCGAGATGAAGATGAGCCCCACCGACCTCGCCGACGTGAGTGGCTACACCTACACCTACCTGATGAATGGCCAGGCGCCGGACGGTAACTGGACGGGCGTGTTCAAGCCGGGCGAGAAAATCCGCCTGCGCTTCATCAACGGCTCTGCCATGACCTATTTCGACGTGCGCATTCCCGGCCTGAAGATGACCGTTGTCGCGGCAGACGGGCAGCACGTCAAGCCCGTTTCGGTCGACGAGTTGCGCATCGCCGTTGCCGAAACCTACGACGTCATCGTCGAACCTGAAAGCGAGCAGGCATACACCATTTTCGCCCAGTCCATGGACCGTACCGGGTATTCCAGGGGCACCCTGGCTGTTCGCGAGGGCTTGCAGGCGCCTGTGCCAACCGTGGATCCACGCCCCATCATCTCGATGAACGATATGGGCATGGACCATGGCGACATGGGCGGTATGGACCATGACAGCATGGCCGGCATGGACCACAACAGCATGGCCGGCATGGACCACGGCGCCATGACCGGCACAAGCTCGGCCATGCAACGTCACCCGGCCTCCGAGACCAACAACCCGCTGGTCGACATGCAGACCATGTCGCCGGCGCCAAAGCTGAGCGATCCCGGGATTGGGCTACGCAACAATGGCCGCCGCGTGCTCACCTATGCCGACCTGCGCAGCACCTTCCCTGACCCGGACGGCCGCGCGCCGGGGCGCACAATCGAACTGCACCTCACCGGGCACATGGAAAAATTCGCCTGGTCCTTCGACGGCATCAAGTTTTCCGATGCCGAGCCACTGCGCCTGAAGTATGGCGAGCGCCTGCGTATCACCCTGGTCAACGACACCATGATGACTCACCCCATCCACCTGCATGGCATGTGGAGCGACCTGGAGGATGAGCACGGCAACTTCATGGTGCGCAAGCACACCATCGACATGCCGCCGGGCTCGAAACGCAGCTATCGCGTCACTGCAGATGCCCTGGGGCGTTGGGCCTATCACTGTCACCTGCTGTTCCATATGGAAATGGGCATGTTCCGAGAAGTCCGTGTGGACGAATGAACTGGAGATCCGAGATGAGCAAAGCCATGAAACGAAGCGCGTTTTTCCTCTCTGCCGCGATGGCGGGCCTGCTTGCTATCCATGCACCCTCCTCGTGGTCCGATGACACCAGCAAACAACCGGCCAATGCTGCAAACGCCAAAGGCGCACAGGGCATGGACCACGGCGCCATGAAAGGCATGGACCACGGCAACATGCAGGGCATGAACCATGACGCCATGAAAGGCATGGACCACAGCACCATGAAGGGAATGGACCATGGCGCGATGCAAGGCATGGACCATGGCAAGATGATGGAATCGCATGGCAGCGATAAAGCTAAGGCAGGGAACGATGCTCAATAGCCTGGCACGACCATCGCTGCTGGCATGGGGCGTTGCCCTGGGCATGCTGGGCACTGCGCCCAGCTTCGCCGCCGGGGCAATGGACCATTCGGCCATGGGGCACGATGCCATGCCGATGGATAGCGGCTCGTCGCACGATTCGATGCCGGGCATGGACCACAGCAAGATGGACCACGGCAGCATGCAGGGCATGGACCACGGCAAGATGGACCACGGCAGCATGCAGGGCATGGACCATGGCAAGATGAACCACGGCAGCATGCAGGGCATGGACCATGGCAAGATGAACCACGGCAGCATGCAGGACATGGACCACTCGACGATGAATCACGGCTCGGCAGAGGCACCGACGACGACCAGCCGTACCCCGATCCCGGTGTTGACGGATGCGGACCGCGAGGCAGCCTTCCCCCCGTTGGGTGGGCACCAGATGCACGACAGCGCAATCAACAGCTTCCTGCTGCTGGATCAGCTGGAGTACCAGGATGCGGACGAAGGCAGCACGCTGGCCTGGGATGCATCAGGCTGGATAGGTGGCGATATCAACCGGTTGTGGATCCGCTCCGAAGGCGAACGCACCAACGGCGTCAGCGAAGATGCCGAATTGCAGTTGCTATACGGCCGCTCGGTCAGCCCTTGGTGGGATGTGGTTGCCGGGGTGCGCCAGGACTTCAAGCCCGAATCGCCCCAGACCTGGGCGGCATTCGGTATCCAGGGCATGGCGCTGTACGACTTCGAGACCGAAGCCACCGCATTCATTGGCGAGAACGGCCAGGCTGCTGCTCGCCTGGAAGGCGACTACGACATCCTGCTGACCAACCGCCTGATCCTGCAGCCAACCGCTGAAGCCAACTTCTACGGCAAGAACGACCCTGAGCGCGGCGTAGGTTCCGGCCTGGCCAATACCGAGGTCGGGCTGCGCCTGCGCTACGAGATTGTCCGCCAGTTCGCTCCCTACATCGGCATCACCTGGAAACGTTCCTATGGCAAAACTGCCGATTTCGTCCGGGATGAGGGTGGCGATGTGGATGAAGCGCGTTTCGTCGCCGGTATCCGCATGTGGTTTTGAGACCCTGACATGAAGAAAACAATAACAACGCTTGTCATGGCCGGCGCGCTGACCAGCGCGGCAGTGCTGGGTGCCGCCTACTCCGGCCTGGTCAACGTCGGCGCCGACGACCCGCACTTCCCCGCCGTGCATGCCTTTCTGGCCATGGCCCGGGACCGTTCCATTGCGGTACGTGCCAACGACATCGAAGTGCCCGACCTGCAAGACGAAGCCCTGATCCGTACTGGCGCGGGTAACTACAATGCCATGTGCATCGGTTGCCACCTGGCCCCAGGCGTGGAGCAAACCGAGCTCAGCCAGGCGCTGTACCCCTCGCCGCCCAACCTGGCCACCCGTGGCATCGGCGGCGACCCTGCCGCAGCGTTCTGGATCATCAAGCACGGCATCAAGGCCACTGGCATGCCGGCCTGGGGCAAAAGCATGGGTGACGAATACATCTGGGGCATCGTGGCCTTCCTCGACCAATTGCCCAAGCTCGACACCCAGCAGTACAACGCGCTGGTAGCAAGCAGCAGCGGCCACCAGCATGGCGGTGGCGAAAGCCAAATGCACAACCATGAAGGCCAGCACGGCGGCCACGCGTCTGAGCGCGCGGGCCACCACGCAATGAGCAATTCAGAAGCGCATCATCCGGCACCCGACAGCCCAGTTCCGAAGACACATATGCACCGTGATGGCAAAGCGCACGCCCATGGGAACTGAAGGCCGCTCGGTCCGAAGCAGGCCTCCCGTCTCAGTGCTTCATGCCTAGCTCAGCATCATCCATCAGCGCCTTGGCCATCGCACTCAGGTAGTGCGCCGCCCAGATCATCATCGGTTTTTCATCCATCAGGCCGGTGATGGTCAACTCGCGGACATAGCCCATCAGTTCCGAGGCCTGCTCGCGGGCATCCTCGCACGGGATGCCGGGCTCGATGCGGAACAGTGGGTGGGTGCCGTTCTCGCCTTGGTAGAAGGTGGTTTTACCGACAGTGAATTGGGTGTCTTCTGTGGTCATTTTTGAATCCCCTGAAAGTTCTCGACTGCCTGGACGGGCCCTTTCGCGGGTGAACCCGCTCCCACAGGTACTGCATCTACCTCAAGGCCTGTGGAGATCCTGTGGGAGCGGGTTTACCCGCGAAGAGGCCAGCCCAGACAAAGCAACACTCAAACCTCAGTGCAAAGTCCGAGGCTCAGCGGGCATCTGCACCTGAACCAGTGCCGACTCAAGCAAAGCCCGCAGCGTCTCCAGCTCATGCATCGAGGTCATCATCAGGATCGATGCCGGTGACTTGGGCTGCAGCAGCATTGCCTGGCGCACGACGGTCGCAGCGCACAGCGCATAATCCGTGGCCTGGATCAGGGTGTCTTCAAGGGCATGAATATCGTGGGGTGGATCGGGGACAATCTTGAGCATGGTGTAATCTCGTCTGTTCCGAAGGGACAGCCACGACATCACTTGCAGTTGATGGGTGGCGGCTACGTACGGGTCTGCAAGACCGGACAGACGATAAACCGGCAGATCCGAAGATCTCCCGCACGCAGCCACCATTGACCGAAATCGCCGGCACGCGGCAACTTGGAAAGCGGTACTGAATCGTCTGCAGGCTTGCAGGCCCGGTCGCTGATTTGGCAACGACGGGGCCAGACTAGGCCGCTGAGAACACCACCGCAATGGCGCAAAGGCGGTAGGAAGCTATTTCAGAAATGGCCTACGCGCAACGGGAAAAATCTGATTATCAGAAGTCATACCGCGCCCCAACCATCATGCTTCGCGACGGCCCGTAGAAATTGAACGTCGAGGTCGACCCCACCCGCGACAGGTAGTCCCGGTCGAACAGGTTGTTGATGTTGAAGGTGGCCGTCAGCTTCGAGGTAACCGGATAAGACAGCATTGCATCCACGGTCGCATAGCCTGGCGCGTCGATGCGCACACCGCCGTTCTCGGAATGGAAGTTGCTCATCGCCGAAATGCCGCCACCAATGGCCAGGCCGTTCAGTGGCCCTTGGCCGATGGTGTACTTGCTCCACAGCGATGCCTGGTTGCGCGGCATGATGAAAAAGGTGGTTTCGGCATCGCCCTTGAGGGTTTCGGTTTCCATCCAGGTGTAGCCGGCCAGCACTTCCCAGTTCGGCGTCAGCTTGCCGCTCACTTCCACTTCGGCGCCCTTCACACGGGTCTTGCCGGATGCAACAGAGTCAGTGGTAGCCACACCGTCGGCGTCATACACGGTGGTCGCGCGGTTCTTGTCGGTCAGGCGGAACACCGAGAGGCGCGTATTCAGGTCGCCGCCGAAGTAGCTGCTCTTGAGACCGAACTCGTACTGCTCGCCCTCACGCGGCTTGAGCACCCGGCCATTGCTGTCGGTGTCGGACTGCGGCTTGAACACCTGCGAATAGCTGGCGTACAGCGCATGGTTGTCGGTCAGGTCATAGACCAGTCCGCCATACGGGGTGAAGTGGCCATCCACGCGCTTGCTGTCGTTGGTGGTGGCGCCACTACTGAGGGTGGTGGTGTAGAAATCCCCGCGATACCAGCTGAAGCGCCCCCCGGCGATCAGCGCCAGGCGCTCGACCGGGCGGAAGGTGACCTTGGAATACAGGCCGTATTCCTCTTCCTGCGTACCGGTCTCGGTGCTGTAGTTCGGCGCTGGCTTGGCGAACTGCTTCGGCGAGTAGGTGTTGACGTTGATGGCGCCCAGGTTGGTTGTGCCGTTGAGGTACTCGGTGTCGTAGTTCTTGTAGTCGCTGCCGACCACGAACTCGCTGACCTGGCCGAAGGTTTCGAACGGCTGGCTGTAGCTGGCGTCCAGCGAGTAGGTGTCCTGGGTGAAATCGCGGGCGCTGGCGCGCTCGGAGTTGGCGCCAGTGGTGGCGTTGGTCGCGGTGAAGGCATACAGGTAATTCGTGTCGCGGTGCGAGCCACGGGCAGCGACACGGCCATAGCCGCCATTGTCGAAGCGGTGGGTCAGCTCGGCGACCAGATCAGTGGTCTTGCCGTCGAAGTAGTTCCAGTCGGCCCCCAGGAACTTCGAGTGGCTGAAGTCGGGCACTTCGCCGGACAGCGTTGCCGGATAGCCGTTGTGCGGGGTTAGGTTCTTCACTTCATGAATCAGGCCGAACGACAGGGTGGTGGCGTCGTCCAGGTCGACGTCCAGTGCACCGTAGTAGCTGTTGCTGGTGTTGGCGTTGTAGTCGACCTCGCCATTGGTGTCGTCACGCGAGGCGATGAAGCGCCCGCGCACGCGGCCGGCATCATCCAGCGGCCCGCTCAGGTCGATTTCCTCGTGGTTGGTGTCCCAGGTGCCATAGCTGCCTTCGACGTGGCCCTGGAACTCGGCAGTCGGGCGCTTGCGCACCATGTTGACGATGCCGCCCAGTTCGCTGGTGCTGCTGAACAGCCCGGCCGGGCCACGCATGATCTCGACACGGTCGAACGCCGCCAGCGACGGTACCGTACCGAAGATGCTGGCCATGGGCGCCGGCAGGCCGTCGATATTGAACTCGCTGTACTCGTAGCCACGGGCGTAGATCGATGAGCGGCCACTGTCGTTGGTCAGGGTACGCAGGCCGGCGGTGTACTTGGCCAGGTCATCGAGGTGCACGAACCGACGGTCCTTGACGTAGTCCTGGGTGTAGACCGTGATCGATTGCGGAATGTCCTTGAGCGCTGCGGGGGTCTTGGTGCCCACAGTGGCGGCATCCACGCTGTAGCCACCGGTTTCTTCCGACGGCAGCATGTCGTACAGGCGGTTGCCTTCGATGGTCAATGCCGGCAGGTCAAGCGCGCTGTCCTCGGCAGCCGCCTGGGTCGCCACCGTCTCGGCCAGTGCCGACAATGAAAACGGCGCCAGTAGCCCCAGCACCAGCCAGCCCCGAACCCGTCGCGGGTCCCCCAACTTTTTGAAACTGCTCATGACACACCCTTCCCCCAAATGGTAGTAATTCGCAAACGAAACAAGTTGCTTTTTGCGAACGATACCGAAGGGAACCCAGGGGTGCAGCAGGATTAACCTTCTTAACACATCCAGGCGTTGCTCTCGCCCTGCCGGCAATGGGATGATTCGCAACTGATACGAATTCTCATTCAAGGCTCGCCGTGCCCACCTCACTCCTCCTCGCCGAAGACGACCAACGCCTGCGTCAGGACCTGGAAAGGCATTTCCTCAACCGCGGTTTTTCGGTGCACGCCTGTGCCACTGGCGCCCAGGCCCTGGATGCCATTCAACAGTCACGGTTCGAGCTGGTGCTGCTGGACATCATGCTGCCGGGCATCGACGGCCTCAGTCTGCTCGACGCGTTGCGCCGGCAGCAGGCGGTGCCGGTCATGCTGATGTCGGCGCTGGGGGCCGAGCAGGATCGCATCACTGGCTTTACCCGTGGCGCGGACGATTACCTGCCCAAGCCCTTCAGCCTGGCCGAGCTGGACGCCCGGGTCGATGCATTGCTGCGGCGTGTGGCGTTCGATCGCGGTACGGCGCTGCGTGCCGACGTCGGCAGGGTGATGCTCGACCAGGACCGCCAGGACGTTGTCCACAACGGCAAGGCTGCCGGTCTGACCGCATCCGAATTCCGCTTGCTGGCCACCCTGCGGGCCCACCCCGGCGAAGCCTTGAGCAAACCATTTCTCTACCAGACCGTGCTGCACCGGGCCTACACCCGACTAGACCGCGGCCTGGATGTACATGTGTGCAACCTGCGCCGCAAGCTGGCCGACATCGCTGCTCAGCACCTGCAGATCCAGGCCGTACGCGGCCAGGGGTACATGCTGGTCAATACGGAACACGCCTGATGCGCCGTCATCCCTTGCTATGGAAACTGGCCGTACTGCAGGTCGGCTTCTGCCTGTTGCTGACTTGGCTGATCTGGACCTGGGGCCTGTCGGTGGAGCGCAGTACCTACTTCCTGTCCCAAGCCGACCAGGACTACCTGGCGCGCTTTGCACAGCAAGCCGAACAGGCCTGGGAGCAAGGCGGCGCGGAGGCTGCCGAGGCCTGGCGCAGGCAACTGGAACAGGCCGAGGGCACTTGGGTGGCGCTGGTCGGGCCGCACCTGCAGAGCCTTGGCAGCACCCCACTGAGCGCTGAGGAAGCCAGCCACCTGACCTTCATGCGCAAGCTCGACTGGCCGATGAGCCGGCGCCTGCAGGATGAACTGCCCTACGTCAGCATCGAGTTTCCGCAACACCCTGAGCACGGCCGCCTGGTAATGCAACTGCCTGAGCGCCTGTTGCCCACCGGGCTTACCCCATGGACCCATGTGGTCACCCATGGCGTTGCCCCCACGCTGCTCGCCCTGCTGCTGGTGGTGGCGCTGTACCGCCACCTTGTGGTGCCACTGAACCGCCTGCGCGACCGCGCCGACGCTCTGCGTGCCGACGACCTCGACAGCCCGGCCCTGCCCCTGCAGGCGCGGCGCGATGAGCTTGGGGAGCTGGCGCAGGCCTTCGAGCACATGGCCGGGCGCCTGCGCCAGAGCCTGGAGCAGCAGCGCCTGTTGCTGCGCACGCTGTCTCACGAACTGCGCACGCCGCTGGCGCGGCTGCGCATCGCCCATGACAGCAGCTTGCCGCCGGCCCAGTTGCGCGAGCGCCTGGACCGCGAGGTGACCGACATGCAGAAGCTGCTGGAGGACACGCTGGACCTGGCCTGGATGGACACCGAACAGCCCAGCTTGCCGACCGAACCGGTGTTGATGGTTTCGGTGTGGGAAGCCTTGTGCCAGGACATCTGCTTCGAAAGCGGCTGGGACCGCGCCCGCCTGCCCTGCTCGCTCGGCACCGACTGCGTGGTGCAAGCCCACCTGGACAGCCTGGCCCAAGCCCTGGAAAACCTGATGCGCAATGCCATCCGCCACTCGCCGGCCGACGGACGGGTCAGCCTGGATGGCTGGCTCGAGGGCGACTGCTGGCACCTGCGCCTGAGTGACCAGGGGCCCGGGGTGCCGCATGCCGAGCTCGAACGCATCTTCAAGCCCTACCAGCGGCTAACCGACAGCGGCGCGGGCTTCGGCCTGGGCCTGGCCATCGCCCGCCGTGCCATCGAACTGCAAGGCGGTCGCTTGTGGGCCAGCAATGGTCACCCGGGCCTGTGCCTGCACATGACCTTGCCGATCGGCCAGGACTGTTTAGAAAGTTAATGCGCTTTACGCTCAATCAGGACTGATTATCATCTGGGCGTTCCAGCATTGCGCTCCTTGCAAAGCCCTGACGAGACACCTGATGAGCAAGATGACCTTGATGCTGGCTTTGGCGCTGGCCCTTGCGGCCCCGGCTGCCCTGGCGCAGCCCGAGCCTCAACAGAGGATGGATACCTCGCTGCTGCAGCGACAGGACCTGGCCTACCGCTTCAGCCAGCTCGACCTGGACTCGGCCGATGGCCAGCGCCATTACCGCTTGTGGGTCGGCAAACCAGACGGCCCAACGCCAGCGGCGGGTTACCCGGTGCTGTGGATGCTCGATGGCAACGCCGCGCTGGGGGCGCTGGACAGCCGGCTGCTGGGCAAGCTTGCCGCCGGCCAGGCGCCATTGCTGGTAGCCGTGGGGTACCAGACCGATCAGCGGATCGAGCGGGTCGGGCGCACCTATGACTACACCCCGGCGTTGCCTGGGCAGGCTGAGCAGTTGGACCCGCTGACCGGGCAACCGAGCGGTGGCGTGGATGCGTTCCTCGATCTGCTGAGCGAGCGCATGCGGCCGCTGGTGGCGGGTGTGGCACCGATCGACCCGCAGCGGCAGACGCTGTGGGGGCATTCCTACGGTGGCTTGGCTGTGCTGCATGCACTGTTCACCCGGCCTGGGGCTTTCAGTGACTATGTGGCGGCCAGCCCATCGCTATGGTGGCATGACGGTGCGATCGTGCATGAAGCGCAGGGGCTTGGTCAGCGCTTGGGCAGCAGCCGACCTCGGTTGTTGCTGATGCGCGGAAGTGAGGAGCCGGCCAACCCGCGCATGCCGGTGCAAGGTGATGGCGAACGGGCGGCGCGGAAGCTGCTGGCAGACCTGGCCAAGGTGCCGGGGTTGCAGGTACGGTTCGAGCGGTTTGACGGGTTGGGGCATGGGCCGATGTTACCGGCCTCGCTGAAGCAGGTGATTGAAGGGATGTCCCGATAACCCTGCACTGGCCTCTTCGCCGGTTTAGCCGCGAAGAGGCCAGGGCAGGCAATACCCCCATCAGTCAGCCCTTCACACACACCACCTGGCGCAGGGTGTGCACCACCTCCACCAATTCCTGCTGCGCGCGCATCACCGCATCGATGTCCTTGTAGGCCATCGGGATCTCGTCGATCACCTCCTTGTCCTTGCGGCATTCCACATGCGCCGTGGCCCGTCGCTGGTCCTCCACGGTGAAGCGGCTCTTGGCCTTGGTCCGGCTCATCACCCGGCCGGCGCCATGGCTGCAGGAACAGAACGATTCCTCGTTACCCAGCCCCCGCACGATGAAGCTCCTGGCCCCCATCGACCCAGGAATGATGCCTAGCTGCCCTTTCTGCGCCGACACCGCGCCCTTGCGCGTTACCAGCACTTCGCGGCCAAAATGCTGCTCGCGCTGCACATAGTTGTGGTGGCAGTTCACCGCTTCCAGGCTGGCCTCGAACGGCTTGCCCAGCACCTTGCGGGCTGCCCCGACCACCGCCAGCATCATCAGCTCGCGGTTCTGCCGGGCATAGTCCTGCGCCCATTCCACCGCTTCGACGTAGTCGGCGAAATGGCGGCTGCCTTCCTCGAAGTACGCCAGGTCCTTGTCTGGCAGGTTGGCCAGGTGCTGGCGCATGTCGGCCTGGGCCAGTTCGATGAACAGGTTGCCAATCGCATTGCCCACCCCCCGCGAGCCGCTGTGCAACATGAACCAGACACGGTCGGCCTCGTCCAGGCACACCTCGATGAAGTGGTTGCCACCACCCAGCGTGCCCAGGTGCTGGCGGTTGTTGGTCTTCGCCAGGCGCGGGTACTTGTCGGTAATGGCCTTGAAGCGCCCGGCCAACCGCCCCCAGGCCTGGTCGGCCTGGGCCGGCACATCGGCCCAGGCGCCCTGGTCATGTTTGCCGAACGTCTTGCCATGCGGCACCGCCTGCTCGATGGCGCTGCGCAGGCCATGCAGATGGTCCGGCAGGTCGCGGGCATGCAACGAGGTGCGCGCGGCGATCATGCCGCAGCCGATGTCTACCCCTACCGCCGCGGGGATGATCGCGCCAACGGTCGGGATCACGCTGCCGATGGTCGAGCCTTTGCCCAGATGCACGTCCGGCATCACCGCCAGGTGCTTGAAGATGAACGGCATCCTGGCGGTATTGAGCAATTGCCGGCGGGCGTCGTCTTCGACCGGCACGCCATCGGTCCATAACTTGACCGGCTTGCCGCCGGCAACCTGGAGAATGTCCATGGGGCTATTCCTGAAAGGCCATGCCGGCATGATACCGCCAAAGGTCGTAGCGCCGTGGGTTGCCAGCGGGGTGGCGAGGTGCGGTATGCTTGGCCGGTCTTCAGGGCGGGGTGAAAGTCCCCACCGGCGGTAAATCGAAAGATGAGCCCGCGAGCGCCCCGGCCATGCCGGGGGTCAGCAGATCTGGTGCAATTCCAGGGCCGACGGTCATAGTCCGGATGAAAGAAGGCGTCAGGCAGGGGCCATCCGGGCGCCCCTGCGCGCGCATTTTGTTCGCCCCGAGACGTTCATCGATCATTCACGAGGAGCGTTTCATGTCCATCCAGCACCACCTGCAATTCCCCAATGTTGCCGCCGCCATCGCCGCCTTCCAGGCCGGGCGCCCGGTACTGCTGCTCGACGATGACGACCGCGAGGACGAAGCGGACATCATTGCCGCCGCCGAGAACATTTCGCTGCAGACCATGGCCATGATGATTCGCGATTGCAGCGGCATCGTCTGCCTGTGCCTGGACGAAGCCACTGTCGACGAGCTGCAGCTGGCACCGATGGTGCAGAACAACCAGGCTCGCCATGGCACCGGCTTCACCGTCACCATCGAGGCGGCCGAAGGGATCAGCACCGGGGTTTCCGCCCAGGACCGCATCACCACCATCGGCGCGGCGCTGCGCTCTACTGCCGAGCAGCGCCATATCGTCAGCCCGGGCCATGTATTCCCGCTGCGCGCGCGCAATGGCGGGGTACTGACCCGCCGTGGCCACACCGAAGGTTCGGTGGACCTGGCGCGCCTGGCCGGCCTGCGCCCGGCGGCGGTGCTGTGCGAGCTGATGAACCCCGATGGCAGCATGGCCCGCGGCGAGCAGGTGGCGGTGTATGCACGGCAGTACAATTTGCCGGTGCTGACCATCGAGGAACTGGCGCGCTACCGTGAGGCCATGCTGGAGCTGGAAGCAGAGCCAGCCTGACACCGCACCGGGGTCCAGAACTGGCACAGTGCCTGTAGGAGCGGCCTTGTGTCGCGAAAGGGCTGCACAGCAGCCCCAGCAATTTGTGCATCTGCGCTGACATCCTGGGGCCGCTGTGCGGCCCTTTCGCGACACAAGGCCGCTCCTACACAATTGGCTGCGTTAGCCGATCGGGTGGCCGGAAGTTTGCTCCCCCCGCCCCGCTCTGCTAGTGTCGCGCCGTTCTGAATGCCACCGAGACAGTCGCCATGGCCCGCAAAAAAGCCTCCCTCGATTTCGAGCAATCCCTCGCAGACCTGCAAGCCCTGGTCGAGCGCCTGGAGAACGGCGAATTGTCGCTGGAAGAGTCGCTGGCCGCCTTCGAGCAAGGCATCGCCCTGACCCGTGATTGCCAGGGTGCCCTGGCCCAGGCCGAGCAGAAGGTGCAGATCCTGCTGGAACGCGACGGCGAGCTCGCCGCGCAGCCGTTCGACGCGGAGCCGGAAGCATGATCGGCACCTACCAGGCCAACTGCCAGGCGCGGGTCGACGCCGCACTCGAGCCGCTGTTCGTCGCCCCCACCCGTGAACTCGAGCGGCTCTACGCCGCCATGCGCTACAGCGTGATGAACGGCGGCAAGCGCGTGCGCCCGTTGCTGGCCTATGCGGCCTGCGAAGCCCTGGGCGCCCCGGCCGAACAGGCCAACGGCGCGGCCTGCGCGGTGGAACTCATCCACGCCTACTCGCTGGTGCATGACGACCTGCCGGCCATGGACGACGACGACCTGCGTCGGGGCCAGCCAACCACTCACAAGGCCTTCGACGAAGCCTGCGCCATCCTCGCTGGCGATGGTTTGCAGAGCCTGGCCTTCAGCGCCCTGCTCGACCCACGCCTGAGCCCGCAGGCCGACAGCATCCGCCTGGCCATGGTCCAGGCGCTGGCCAAGGCCGCCGGCCCGGCCGGCATGGTCGGCGGCCAGGCCATCGACCTCGGCTCGGTGGGCCTGAAGCTGGACCAGCAGGCGCTGGAGTTCATGCACCGGCACAAGACCGGCGCGCTGATCGAAGCCAGCGTGCGCCTGGGCGCCCTGGCCAGCGCCCGCGCCGAACAGGCGCAACTGGATGCCTTGCAGGCCTATGCCCAGGCCATCGGCCTGGCGTTCCAGGTGCAGGACGACATCCTCGATGTGGAAAGCGACACCGCCACCCTTGGCAAGCGTCAGGGCGCCGACATCGCCCGCGACAAGCCGACCTACCCGGCGCTGCTGGGCCTGGAGGCGGCCAAGGCCTATGCCATCGAACTGCGCGACCAGGCACTGCTCGCACTGGATGGTTTTGGCGAAAAAGCCGAGCCGCTGCGAGCCTTGGCGCGCTATATCGTCGAGCGCCGCAACTGATTTGATTGGGGCCGCGGTGCGGCCCATCGCCGGCAAGCCAGCGGCCACAGACGCCTCAGTGGCTAGAAAACTGAATACCCTGTGCGTGCTGGCTTGCCGGCGATGGGCTGCAAAGCAGGCCCATGCGACACCCGTCTGAATGGGCAGTATTTCCTACAATGGGGTAAACTGCCGCGTCTTACACACCTATAACGACTCGCCTGATGCCCACGACGTTTCAAGAGATCCCCCGCGAACGCCCGGTCACGCCGTTGCTCGACCGCGCTGACACGCCTGCCGGCCTGCGCCGGCTGGCCGAAGCCGACCTGGAGACCCTGGCCGACGAACTGCGCCAGGAACTGCTCTACACCGTGGGCCAGACCGGTGGGCATTTTGGTGCCGGCCTGGGCGTCATCGAGCTGACCATCGCCCTGCACTACGTCTTCGACACCCCGGACGACCGGCTGGTGTGGGACGTCGGCCACCAGGCCTACCCGCACAAGATCCTCACCGGGCGCCGTAAGCGCATGCTCAGCCTGCGCCAGAAAGACGGCATCGCCGCCTTCCCGCGCCGCAGCGAGAGCGAGTACGACACCTTTGGCGTCGGCCACTCCAGCACCTCGATCAGCGCCGCGCTGGGCATGGCCATTGCCGCCCGTCTGCAAAACAGCGCGCGCAAGTCGATCGCGGTGATTGGTGACGGCGCGCTGACCGCCGGCATGGCCTTCGAGGCGTTGAACCACGCCCAGGAAGTCAACGCCGACATGCTGGTGATCCTCAACGACAACGACATGTCGATTTCGCGCAACGTCGGCGGCCTGTCCAACTACCTGGCCAAGATCCTCTCCAGCCGCACCTACGCGAGCATGCGCGAAGGCAGCAAGAAAGTGCTGTCACGCCTGCCAGGCGCCTGGGAAATCGCCCGCCGCACCGAGGAATACGCCAAAGGCATGCTGGTGCCGGGTACGCTGTTCGAAGAGCTGGGCTGGAACTACATCGGCCCGATCGACGGTCATGACCTGCCAACCATGATCGCCACCCTGCGCAACATGCGAGACCTCAAGGGCCCGCAGTTCCTGCACGTGGTCACCAAGAAGGGCAAGGGCTTCGCCCCCGCCGAGCTCGACCCGATCGGCTATCACGCCATTACCAAGCTGGAACCGGCAGACAAGCCCGCCGCGCCGAAAAAAGCCAGCGGGCCCAAGTATTCCGCCGTGTTCGGCCAGTGGCTATGCGACATGGCCGCTGCCGACAAGCGCCTGGTGGGTATTACCCCGGCGATGAAGGAAGGTTCCGACCTGGTCGCTTTCAGCGAACGCTACCCGGAGCGCTACTTCGACGTGGCGATTGCCGAGCAGCATGCCGTGACCCTGGCCGCGGGCATGGCCTGCGAGGGCAGCAAGCCGGTGGTGGCGATTTATTCCACCTTCCTGCAGCGTGCCTATGACCAGCTGATCCACGACGTGGCGGTGCAGAACCTCGACGTGCTGTTCGCCATCGACCGCGCCGGCCTGGTCGGCGAAGACGGCCCGACCCACGCGGGCAGCTACGACCTGTCGTACCTGCGCTGCATCCCGGGCATGCTGGTGATGACCCCGAGCGACGAGAACGAGCTGCGCAAGATGCTCAGCACCGGCCACCTGTACAACGGCCCGGCAGCCGTACGCTACCCGCGCGGCACCGGCCCCAACGCGCCGATCAGCGGCGACCTGGAACCGCTGGAGATCGGCAAGGGCATCGTGCGGCGCCAGGGCGAGAAAGTCGCCGTGCTGGTGTTCGGCGTGCAACTGGCCGAGGCCATGCAGGTGGCTGAGCAGATCAACGCCACGGTGGTCGACATGCGCTTCGTCAAACCGCTGGACGAGGCGCTGGTGCTGGAGCTGGCTGCTAGCCATGAACTGCTGGTGACCATCGAAGAAAACGCCATCATGGGCGGTGCGGGGGCTGCCGTCGGCGAGTTCCTGGCCAGCCAGGCAATCGTGAAACCGCTGCTGCACCTGGGGCTGCCGGACATCTACGTCGAGCATGCCAAGCCGGCGCAGATGCTGGCTGAGTGTGGGCTGGATGCGGCCGGGATCGAGGCTTCGGTGAAGGCTCGGATGGCCAGGCTCGGGCTGTAATCCCCTGGGGCCGCCTTGCGGCCCATCGCGACGCAAGGCCGCTCCAGGAATGCGCCTTGCGTCGCGACCAAGGGCCGCACCTTCCTGTAGGAGCGGCCTTGTGTCGCGATCGAGGGCGCAGCCCTCGCCGAATCTCACCTGGGCGCCGACGCGCTAGCACACCGGCGCACCATCGCTTCGAGCATCTGCCCAGCGGGCCAGGCAGCAGGCGTCAGCCGAGCTGGCGCGGAATGCGGTAGAGGTAAAGCACCACCACGGTGGACAACGCCAGCAGGATCTGCGGCACCGCCTCAAGGCCGACCAACACCGACAGCGCAGCGACCCAGGCCGGGAAGCAGGCATACAGCATGGCCAGGCGCCGTACCCGCGCCAGCTCGATCCAGGCGGCGGGCTCTTCGCCAGTGCCCAGCACCTGCGAGGTGGCAATCAACGCGCGCTTGTAGGCCGCGAAGCGCGGCAGGCTGAGGAACATGGTCGCCGCGCCGCCAATGAACAGCGGCATGGCCAGCACCGGCACCAGCGCATCACCACCGCCAAAGGCCCAGGCCATGACCGGCAGCGGCACCAGGCCCACCGCCAGGTATTGCCACCACGCCAGCGCCAGACGCCGCTTGACCTCGGCGCGGGTCACGCCTGGGGCACCTCGCCCTGGTGCTCGTTACCCAGCATGTGACCGAGCTTGCCGGCCTTGGTTGCCAGGTAATAGCGGTTGTGCGGGTTGTGCCCGGTGTGCAGCGGCACGCGCTCGGCGACGACGATGTTCATGTCGGTCAGGGCTTTGACCTTGCGCGGGTTGTTGGTCATCAGGCGCAGCGACTTCACGCCCAGGTGCTCCAGCATCGGCAGGCACATGGCGTAGTCACGCTGGTCGGCGGCGAAGCCCAGGCGCTCGTTGGCCTCGACGGTATCGGCGCCGCCATCCTGCAGTTCATAGGCGCGGATCTTGTTCAGCAGGCCAATGCCACGGCCTTCCTGGCGCAGGTACAGCAGCACGCCGCGGCCCTCGCGGGCGATGGCCTGCAGCGCCGCTTCCAGTTGCGAGCCACAGTCACAGCGCTGGCTGAACAGGGCATCGCCGGTCAGGCACTCGGAGTGCAGGCGCCCCAGCACCGGCTGGCCGTCCGCGATATCACCCAGGCTGAGCACCACATGCTCACGGCCCGTGGCTTCGTCGAGGAAACCATGCATGGTGAAGGTCGCGAAGGGAGTCGGGAGTTTAGAGGCGGCAACAAAGACGACGGGCACGTTGTGCTCCTGGAATAAGTAGGAAATTTCTCGTGGGCCGATTGTATCAGCAGGTTGAGGGCTGTGCGCTGGCTGAATACCGTGGGGTAAGATCGAAAAGTTCGATGCTTAGCAGGGAGCAGCCGTGATGCTGAGCCGCTCTGCCTCGGCGCTATTGCGGCCTGCTGCCCGGACCGAACGGATACGGCTGCTGCCAGCGTTCGAAAATCGGTTTCAGTTCGCCGCTGCGCACCAGCTCGGCCATGCGCTTGTCGAACAGGTCACGCAGGGCCTTGGCCTGGTCGTTGCGGGCAAAAGCCAGGTACAGCGGCAGTTCGGCGATGTGGGTGCGGCGGAAACGCTCGGGCTGGGAAGCCTGGCCGAGCACGTTATCGATTTCGGCCGCCGCATCGATGTAGAAGTCCACCCGGTCATGTTCGAGCATCGGCAGAACGCTCTCGCGGCGCTGCACTTCGCGGGAATCCTGGATATTGGGCAGGTAGCTGCCGAAGTCGTAGCCACGCACCCAGGCCAGACGGTACTGGCCTATGGTCTCCAGGGTAGGTACGGGCTTGCTGGCCAGGCCCAGGGCGTAGATGTGGTCCATGTCGAAGTGCCAACGCGGATACAGGTCGTCGGCGTTCTCTTCCTTGTAAGACCCCACCCAGGCATCCGCCTCGCCGCGTTTGACCAGCCCGACCGCCCGGCTATAGGGCACGCTCTGGGCTAGCACCTTGACCCCGGCCGGCTCGAACACCTTGCGCAGCACATCCCAGGCCACCCCGGTACCGTCGGCGTTGGTGTAGTCGAGCCACTGCTCGCTGACCAGGTGGATTTGAGCGGGTACGCGCTCGGCAGCCGCTACCCACGGCGCAAAGCTGAGCAGCATGGCCAGCAGCAGCGTCGGCAACCGCCGGCGAATCAGGCAACCGCCCACACCAGCACCTGCATGCCCAGCCAGGCGAACACACCGGCCAGGATATCGTCGAGCATGATCCCGACACCCCCATGTACGTGGCGGTCGACCCAGCGGATCGGCCACGGCTTGAGGATGTCGAAGAAGCGGAACATCAGGAACCCTGCCAGCAGCCATTGCCAGCCTTCCGGCACCAGCCAGAGGGTTATCCACATGCCGACGATTTCGTCCCAGACGATGCCTTCATGGTCATGCACACGCAGGTCAGTGGCGACCTTGCCGCACAGCCAGAAACCGAACAGCATGCTCACGCCGAGCAGCAGCCAGTAGCCCCAGTCGGGCAGCATCTGCCACAGCGGGATGAACGGGATGGCGACCAGCGAGCCCCAGGTACCCGGGGCCTTGGGCAAGGTGCCGGAGCCGAAACCAAAGGCAATGAAGTGCCATGGGTTGCGCCAGACCGAGGGCGGAACGAACTCCGCAGGCACCTGGTTGGGGTGATCGGTCACGGTGTCTCCCTGAAATGTTGGTAGCCGCGTTGTGCGGGGGTGATGTCCCGGCCCTGCGCATCGCGCAAGGTCACGCCCTGCCCTTCGACTACGCAGCCGATGACATGCACTTCGATGAAACCCAGGCCTGTCAGGGGTGCAAGTGCTTCACGCGGCAGGGTAAAGGCCAGCACGTAGTCATCACCTCCGCTGAGCGCGGCCTGCACTGCGGCCTCGCGCCCCAGAAGCGCCTCCACCTCAGCAGACACTGGTACCTGGGCCAGGTTCACCTCGAGGGCGACCCCGGATGCCTTGGCGATATGGCCACAATCGGCGAGCAAGCCGTCGGAGATATCCAGCGCAGCCGTAGCGCGGCCTCGTAGCCAGGTGCCGAGGATCAACTGCGGCATCGGCGCCCAATAATGGCGCAGCAGCGGCTTGGCCTGCTCGGCAGGCGCCTGTCGCTCACCCAGCACCAGCGGCAACGCGCCGGCAGCCTTGCCCAGCGAACCGCCCACGCACAGCAGGTCGCCAGGCCTTGCGCCGCTGCGGCGCAAGGCCTGGCCGACGGGCACACGGCCGAATACGGTCACGGTGATGCTCAACGGGCCACGGGTGGTGTCACCGCCGATCAGGCTCATGCGGCAGCGATGGGCCATGCGGCTGAGGCCGTTGGCGTATGCCTCGAGCCAGTCGGGGCCGACCTCGGGCAAGGTCAGCGCAAGGGTAAAGCCTATGGCCGTCGCGCCCATGGCCGCCAGGTCACTGGCCGCCACGGCCAACGAGCGCTGGCCCAGCAGCAGCGGATCGCACACCGCAGGGAAATGCACGCCGGCGACCAGGGTGTCGGTCGACACCGCCAGTTGCTCGCCAGGGGGAAGGTCCAGCAGGGCACAGTCGTCGCCGATACCCAGCGCCACGCCCTCGCCACCTTGCGCACAAGGCGCGGCGGCGAAGTAATGGTTGATCAGTTCGAACTCACCCATGGGCTAGCGGCGCCAGGATCAGCGCTTGTTCGCCTTGACTTCTGCTTCGCGCAGGTTCGGCGCCAGCTTGTCCAGCACACCGTTGACGAACTTGTGGCCGTCGGTGGCACCGAACACCTTGGCCAGCTCGACACCCTCGTTGATCACCACGCGGTACGGTACGTCGACGCGCTTGATGAACTCCCAGGTGGACAGGCGCAGCACGGCCAGCTCGACCGGGTCGAGCTCCTCCAGCGGCAGGTCGAGGCATGGCTTCAGGGCGTTGTCGATTTCGCTCTTGATCGCCGGGACCCCATGCAGGATCTCGCGGAAATAGGCGCCATCGACATCGGAAAAATCGTTATCGACCCGGAATTGCGCTTCGATCTCGTTCAGCGAATGCTGCGCCATGTGCCACTGGTACAGCGCCTGGGTCGCGAGCTTGCGGGCTTCGCGGCGCTTGGCGCTCTTCGACGGCTTGCCGGCATCCGCAGGTTTTGGATCGCGCGGGTTGAAACGATCGCTTTCGTCGCTAATCACTTGGCCTCCAACTGCGCCAGCAGGCTGACCATTTCCAGAGCGGACAGGGCAGCTTCAGCACCTTTGTTACCGGCCTTGGTGCCGGAACGCTCGATGGCTTGCTCGATGGAGTCGACGGTCAGCACGCCGAAGGCCACCGGAACACCGAACTCCATGGACACCTGGGCCAGGCCCTTGGTGCATTCGCCCGCTACGTATTCGAAGTGCGGGGTACCGCCACGGATCACTGCACCCAGGGCGATGATCGCGTCATAGGCACCTTGCTGGGCGACTTTCTGTGCCACCAGCGGGATTTCGAACGCGCCCGGGGCACGGATGATGGTGATGTCGCTTTCGCTGACACCGTGGCGTACCAGGGCATCAACGGCACCGCTTACCAGGCTTTCGACAACGAAGCTGTTGAAGCGGCCAACCACCAAAGCATAGCGACCTTTGGGGGCGATGAAGGTACCTTCGATGGTCTTCAGGGTCATTCCGATATTCTCATCTTCAAGAGCGAGGCCGCTTGCTGGCGGCCTCGACAGGGGTATGGACTCGAGCTGGAGGGCGCAAATGCCGCCTCAAGTCACTCGGAGGGCACGTATTCTACAACTTCCAGATCGAATCCGGATATCGCGTTGAACTTCATCGGCGAACTCATCAGGCGCATCTTGCGCACACCCAGGTCACGCAGGATCTGCGAACCGGCACCCACGGTGCTGTAGGTGGTCGGCGCCTTGACCGGCGCTTCGCCGGCACTTTCGCGGATGTGCGCCAGCAGTACGTCGCCGTCCAGCGGGTGGCCCAGCAGCAGTACCACGCCGCTGCCGGCCTCGGCCACCGCGGCCATGGCGGCGCGCAGGCTCCAGCGGCCCGGCTGCTTGACCAGCAGCAGGTCGCGCAGCGGGTCCATGTTGTGCACGCGCACCAGGGTCGGCTCTTCGGCGCAGATCTTGCCCAGGGTCAGCGCCATGTGCACGTCGCCTTCGACCGCGTCACGGTAGGTGACCAGGTTGAATTCGCCCAGCTCGCTCTCGATCAGTTGCTCGGAAACGCGCTGCACGGTGCGCTCGTGGATCATGCGGTAGTGGATCAGGTCGGCGATGGTGCCGATCTTCAGGCCATGTTCGGCGGCGAATACTTCCAGCTCGGCGCGGCGCGACATGGTGCCGTCGTCGTTCATCACTTCGCAGATCACCCCGCTCGGCTCGAAACCGGCCATGCGCGCCAGGTCGCAGGCCGCTTCGGTATGGCCGGCGCGGGCCAGGGTGCCGCCGGGCTGGGCCATCAGCGGGAAGATGTGGCCAGGGCTGACGATGTCTTCGGCCTTGGCATCCTTGGCCGCGGCGGCCTGCACGGTACGTGCCCGGTCGGCGGCGGAAATGCCGGTGGTGACGCCTTCGGCGGCTTCGATCGACACGGTGAACTTGGTGCCGAAGCCGGAGCCGTTGCGCGGCGCCATCAGCGGCAGCTTCAGCGTTTCGCAACGCTCGCGGGTCATCGGCATGCAGATCAGGCCGCGGGCGTGCTTGGCCATGAAGTTGATGTGCTCGGGCTGGCAGCACTCGGCGGCCATGATGATGTCGCCTTCGTTTTCACGATCTTCGTCATCCATGAGGATGACCATTTTGCCCTGGCGGATGTCTTCGACCAGTTCTTCGATGCTGTTGAGCGCCACGCGGCACCCCCTTCTCAATCAGGATTTCAAGAAGCCGTTGGCGGCCAGGAAGCTTTCGGTAATGCCACTGCCCTTGCTCGGTTCGGCGGCCTTGTCACCCAGCAGCAAACGCTCCAGGTAACGGGCCAGCAAGTCGACCTCAAGGTTTACCCGACGCCCTGCACGGTAGTCGGCCATGATGGTTTCGGACAGGGTGTGCGGGACAATGGTCAGCTCGAACTCGGCGCCATTGACCTCATTGACCGTCAGGCTGGTGCCGTCGACGGTGATCGAACCCTTGTGGGCGATGTACTTGGCCAGTTCCTTCGGTGCACGCACACGGAACTGGATGGCGCGGGCGTTATCGCTGCGCGAGATGATTTCGCCAACCCCGTCGACGTGGCCGCTGACCAGGTGCCCGCCCAGGCGGGTGGTGGGAGTCAGGGCCTTTTCCAGGTTGACCTTGCTGCCGCTCTTGAGGTCGATGAAAGCGGTGCGCTTGAGGGTTTCGACGCTGACGTCGGCCCAGAAGCCGTCGCCCGGCAATTCGACGGCCGTCAGGCACACGCCATTGACGGCGATGCTGTCGCCGAGCTTGACGTCAGCCAGGTCGAGCTTGCCGGTTTCGACGTAGACACGCACGTCCCCCCCCTTGGGGGTCAGGCTGCGGATGGTGCCGATGGATTCGATGATGCCGGTGAACATTGGGTCTTCCTCAAAAACGGTTTGCGCAGGGCAAGCCGGGCATTATACGCCGGGCGCCGGCAGGGGTACGGCCGTGACCCGCCAGTCATCGCCCACTGCGCGCATTCCGGTAATTTTCAGCCGCGGCGCTTCGCTCATCTTGTCCAGTGGCCAGTCCAGCAGCGGGCGGGCATGGCAGCCGAGGAAGGTGCCGGCGACGAACAACTGGTACTCGTCGATCAGGCCCTGCCGGGCAAAGGCACCGACCAGGCCGGCCCCGGCTTCCAGCAGGATTTCGTTGACGCCACGGGCGGCCAGGGCCTGCAGCAGCGCTGGCAGGTCGACCTGGCCATTATTGCCCGGCAGGCTGAGCAGTTCGTGGCCGGCAGCGGCATAGCGCGGGTCATCCGCGACAGCGCACACCACCAGGGCCGGGCCGGCCTGGAAGAACGGTGCGTCCAGCGGCAGGCGCAGGCGGCCATCGACCAGCACGCGCAGCGGTGCACGGCTGAGCGCCAGGGCGGTGGTTTCGGCATCCAGGCCCAGCTCGGCGCCGCGTACGGTCATGCGCGCATGGTCGGCCAGTACGCTGGCGGCGCTGGTCAGTACCACGCTGGAGCGCGCGCGCAGGCGCTGCACGGCAGAACGGGCGGCTGGGCCGGTGATCCACTGGCTTTCACCGCTGGCCATGGCCGTGCGCCCGTCCAGGCTCATGGCCAGTTTGGCGCGAACGAACGGCAGGCCGTGCTCCATGCGCTTGAGAAAGCCCGGGTTGAGCGCGCGGGCTTCGCCCTCGAGCACCCCGCTGGCCACTTCGATGCCGGCCTCGGCCAGGCGTCGCAGGCCTTGCCCTGCCACTTGCGGGTTAGGGTCCTGCATGGCGGCGACCACCCGCGCCACGCCGGCCTTGACCAACGCTTCGGCGCACGGCGGCGTGCGCCCATGGTGGCTGCACGGCTCCAGGGTGACGTAGGCACAGGCACCCCGGGCCCGTTCACCGGCCTGGCGCAGGGCATGCACTTCGGCGTGCGGCTCGCCGGCACGCACGTGCCAGCCCTCGCCGACCACTTCGCCATCGCGCACGATCACGCAGCCGACACGCGGGTTTGGATGAGTGCTGTACAGGCCCTTGCGCGCCAGCTGCAGCGCGCGGGCCATGTAGTGGGCATCAAGGATGGCAGTCTGGCTGGGCATGGTCACTCTTTGGCCGGCTCACGCGCCAGACGGTCGATTTCTTCACGGAACTCGTCAAGGTCCTGGAAGCGCCGGTAAACCGAGGCAAAACGGATATAGGCCACTTCGTCGAGCTTGCGCAGCTCGGCCATGACCATTTCACCCACCACCAGCGACTTGACTTCACGCTCGCCGGTGGCGCGCAGGCGGCTCTTGATGTGGGCCAGCGCGGCTTCCAGGCGCTCGACGCTGACCGGGCGCTTTTCCAGTGCCCGTTGCATGCCGGCGCGCAGTTTTTCTTCGTCGAAAGGCTGGCGTGTGCCGTCCTGCTTGATCAGCCGGGGCAGCACCAGTTCGGCCGTTTCGAAGGTGGTGAAGCGCTCGCCACAGGCCACGCATTCGCGGCGGCGGCGCACCTGCTCGCCCTCGGCAACGAGGCGAGAGTCGATGACCTTGGTGTCGTTGGCACCGCAAAAGGGACAGTGCATGGTGGCAGGCAACAAAAAAAGGGAGGGCCATGGTAGCGCATCCCACTGGCAAGACAAGCCAAAGGGGTTAACATCCATGGGAAATCTGCCCGTGAAGGACAACCCCATGCACTACCGAGCGCTCGTCGTGCTGTGCGCCGCCGCCTTGCTCGCCGCCTGTGGCAGCGACAGGCCGAAGCCCGATACCCCTGCGGCGCCCACGCCGGCCCGGGTGGCCAAACCGGCCAACGTACCGGGCCCGCTGCCAGCCTACCAGCGCGAGCTGAGCGGCACCTTGCTGGAAATCCCGGCCGGGGCCGAGGTCGAACTGGCCTTGCTGGTCATCGACGAACGCGACCGCCCACAACGCCTGCTGGCCAGCAGCAACCTGACCGGCACCGGCCAGGCCCTGCCCTACCAGCTGCGCTTCAACCCCGAGGCCTTCCCCGCCGGTGCCCGGGTCGAACTGCGCGGCCGCGCCAGCCGCTCCGGGCAACTGATCCTGCACCTGCCGCCCGTGCGTATTACCCAGGCCCAGACCCAGGCCACCGGCCCGCTGCGTTTCGAGAAGGCGCCATAGGTGGCGCCGCTTGCCCTGCAACAGGCGCTCAGCAGCCTGATCGGCGAGGCGCGCCTGGTCGTCAGCGAGCTGCCCGGCTGCGAGCTGAAGCTGTGGCTGGTCGATGATCAGAACATGGACCGCGCCTTCAGCAGCGAAGAGACCCGGCGTATTCTCGAAGACCCGCCCTACTGGAGCTTCTGCTGGGCCAGCGGCCTGGCCATGGCCCGTTACCTGGCCGAGCGCCCGCAGTGGGTAGCTGGCAAGCGCGTGCTGGACTTTGGCGCCGGCTCCGGTATCGCCGGCATTGCCGCCGCCCGCGCCGGTGCGCTGGAGGTGGTGGCCTGCGACCTCGACCCGCTGGCCCTCGATGCCTGCCGGGCGAATGCCGCGCTGAACGGGGTGGAGCTGGGTTACAGCAGCGATTTCTTCGCCGAACACGACCGCTTCGACCTGATTCTGGTCGCCGATGTGCTGTATGACCGCGCCAACCTGCCGCTGCTGGACGCCTTCCTCGACCGCGGCCGTCAGGCGCTGGTGGCCGACTCGCGGGTGCGCGACTTCAGCCACCCGCTCTACCAGCAGCTGGGGGTGCTCGAAGCCCTGACCCTGCCGGACCTGGCCGAGCCGCACGAATTCCGCCGGGTCAGCCTGTACCACGCCAGCCGCGACACCTTATAGTGATGCCATTGATGAGTTTGCGAGAGTCGCGATGAGCCAAGACACGCCGTACATTTTCGACGCCACCGATGCCACCTTCCAGCAACTGGTGATCGAGAACTCCTTCCACAAGCCGGTACTGGTCGACTTCTGGGCCGAGTGGTGCGCGCCCTGCAAGGCGCTGATGCCGCTGCTGGCGAAGATCGCCGAGGGCTACCAGGGCGAGCTGCTGCTGGCCAAGATCAACTGCGACGTGGAGCAACAGGTGGTTGCCCAGTTCGGCATCCGCAGCCTGCCGACCGTGGTGCTGTTCAAGGATGGCCAGCCGGTGGACGGTTTTGCCGGTGCCCAGCCGGAGTCGGCGATCCGCGCCATGCTCGAACCGCATGTGCAGCTGCCTGCCGCACCTACCGCCTCGCCGCTGGAGCAGGCCAAGGCGCTGTTCGCCGAAAGCCGCTTTGCCGAGGCCGAGGCATTGCTGCAGGCGTTGCTTGGAGAGGACAACAGCAATGCCGAGGCGTTGATCCTGTACGCCCGCTGCCTGGCCGAACGCGGTGAGCTGGGTGAGGCCCAGGTGGTGTTGGACGCGGTCAAGACTGACGAGCACAAGGCTGCATTGGCCGGTGCCAAGGCCCAGCTGACTTTCCTGCGCCAGGCCGCCAGCCTGCCGGAAGTGGCTGACCTGAAGAGCCGCCTGGCGCAGAACCCGCAAGATGACGAGGCGGCCTACCAGCTGAGCGTGCAGCAGCTGGCGCGCCAGCAGTATGAGGCGGCGCTGGAGGGGTTGCTGAAGCTGTTCCAGCGCAACCGTGGTTATGAAAACGGCTTGCCACAGAAGGCGATGCTGCAGGTATTCGAGTTGCTCGGTGGCGATCACCCGTTGGTCAGCGTGTACCGTCGCAAGCTTTCGGCGGCAATGTTCTGAGCATGTTGGGGCCGCTTTGCGGCCCATCGCGACACAAGGCCGCTCCTACAGGGGCGTGACCTGCGCCCTTGCAGGGGGTGGTCGCGATGGGCTGCAAAGAGCTCCGAATGCCCGAAAAACCTCACCCCACCCAGTGATAAACCGGCGCATCCACGCCGCTTTCCACCCTCACCTCGCTGCTGTGCCGCAAGCGCACCAGCAGCCGTTTACCTGCTGCCGTACTCCCGGCCAACCCTTCCAGGCGGTCGAGCAACTCCGGCCCGCTCATCTGCCCTGCCAGGCGCAACACGTCGCGCGCCGCCGTCCATTGCCCGTCATCCTGACGCGGCGCTGCCACCGTTGCCGCCGCAGCCGTCTGCGCCAGCGCCGGCGCCTCTTGCCGCCGCAGTTGCGCCCACTCTTCTGGCGTCAGCTCGATGGTCAGGTCCACCGGCCAGTCACCGATCTGTCCACGAATTCTCATGATGCATTCCTTGAACCCAGGTCAATGCAACCATGCTACCCGAACATGAAACCTGCGCCACGCAGGCTGGCAGCGCGCAGAAAAGTTGTTATAACATAACCACATCTTCCAGCCGTCCCGGAGTCGTCCATGCGCCGCCTGCTGCTCGCCCTGCCCTTCGCCTTGTTGCCACTGGCCGTGGCCCAAGCCCACGACGATGACCACGATCATGACCACGCCCACGGTACCCTTGGGGCCCACGAGCATGGCGTGGCCAGGCTCAATGCCGTGCTCGATGGAAACACCCTTGAACTGGAGCTGGACAGCCCGGCCATGAACCTGGTCGGCTTCGAACACGCCGCCAGCAGCGATGCCGACAAAGCCAAGGTCGCGGCAGTGCGTCAGCAACTCGAGCAACCGCTGAAACTGTTCGGCCTGGCGGCTGCCGCCGGTTGCAAGGAAGACCAGCAAGAGCTGGAAAGCCCGCTGTTCGGTGACGCCTCGAAAGCCGACGACGAAGGCGATGAACATGACCACGAGCACTCGCACAGCGACATCGGCGCCCATTACCAGCTGACCTGCGCCAGCCCGGACAAACTGGCGCAACTGGACCTCGCGCCGCTGTTCAAGGCCTTCCCGGCCACGCAGAAAATCAACGTGCAGCTGATCGGCCGCAACGGCCAGAAGGGCGTGGAAGCCACGCCGGCCAAGGCAGCGGTCGCGTTCTGAATGCGCCAGCCGTTGATCGAACTGCATGACCTGGTGTTCGCCTGGCCAGGCCAGCCGGCGCTGCTGGACATACCGGCGTTCCAACTGGAAGCTGGCGAGGCCCTGTTCCTCAAGGGCCCCAGCGGCAGCGGCAAAACCACCTTGCTCGGTTTGCTGGGTGGGGTGAATGTGCCAGCCGGGGGCCGCATCCAGTTGCTCGGCCAGGACCTCGGCAGCCTGGGCCAAGGCGCCCGTGACCGCTTCCGGGTTGACCACACCGGCTATATCTTCCAGCAATTCAACCTGCTGCCATTCCTCTCGGTACGTGAGAACGTCGAGCTGCCCTGCCGCTTCTCGCGCAGCCGCAAGGCCCGTGCCGAGCAGCGCCATGGCAGTGTCGACCAGGCGGCCAGCACGTTGCTGGCCCATCTTGGCCTGGGCGACCCGATGCTGCTCGCCCGCCGCGCCGACAGCCTGTCGATCGGCCAGCAGCAACGGGTGGCCGCCGCCCGCGCGCTGATCGGCCAGCCCGAGCTGGTGATCGCCGACGAACCGACCTCGGCGCTGGACGCCGACACCCGCGAAGCCTTCATCCGCCTGCTGTTCGATGAATGCCGCGCCGCCGGTGCCAGCCTGCTGTTCGTCAGCCATGACCAGAGCCTGGCGCCACTGTTCGACCGCCACCTGTCGCTGGCCGAACTCAACCGTGCCGCCAAGCCCCGGGAGGCCTGATGTACCTGCTTCGCCTTGCCTTGGCCAGCCTGGCCAACCGCCGCTTCACCGCGTTGCTCACCGCCTTTGCCATCGCCCTCTCGGTATGCCTGTTGCTGGCCGTGGAGCGGGTGCGTACCGAGGCCCGCGCCAGCTTCGCCAGCACCATCAGCGGCACCGACCTGATCGTCGGTGCCCGCTCCGGCTCGGTGAACCTGCTGCTGTACTCGGTGTTTCGCATCGGCAACGCCACCAACAACATCCGCTGGGACAGCTACCAGCACTACGCCAAGGACCCACGGGTGAAATGGGCCATCCCCATCTCGCTGGGCGACTCGCACCGGGGCTATCGGGTAATGGGCACCACCGCTGACTACTTCAGCCATTACCAGTACGGCCGGCGCCAGCACCTGGAGCTCAGCCAGGGCCGCGCGTTTGCCGATGACCCGTTCGAAGTGGTACTGGGTGCCGAAGTGGCTGATGCGTTGCACTACAAGCTGGGCGACAAGCTGGTACTGGCCCATGGCGTGGCCGCGGTCAGCCTGGTCAAGCACGACGACAAACCGTTCACCGTGGTCGGCGTGCTCAAGCGCACCGGCACGCCGGTTGACCGTACCCTGCATATCAGCCTGGGCGGCATGGAAGCCATCCACATCGACTGGCACAACGGCGTACCAGCCCGTGGTGCCGGGCGCATCAGCGCCGAGCAAGCGCGCACGATGGACCTGCAACCTGCCGCCATCACTGCATTCATGCTTGGCCTGAACAACAAGATCGCCACCTTCAGCCTGCAGCGGGAGATCAACGAATACCGCAACGAGCCATTGCTGGCGATCCTGCCCGGCGTGGCCCTGCAGGAATTGTGGAGCCTGATGGGGACTGCCGAGCAGGCGTTGTTCGTGGTGTCGCTGTTCGTCGTGCTGACCGGTTTGATCGGCATGCTCACGGCGATCCTCACCAGCCTGAACGAGCGTCGGCGGGAAATGGCGATCTTGCGCTCGGTTGGTGCCAGGCCGTGGCACATCGCCGGGCTGCTGGTGCTGGAGGCGCTGTCGCTGGCCGCGGTCGGGATCGTCGCCGGGCTTGGCTTGCTGTATGCCGGTATCGCCCTGGCGCAGGGCTATGTGCAGGCCAACTATGGTTTATACCTGCCGCTGGCCCTGCCCAGTGCCCATGAGTGGACATTGCTGGCTATCATCCTGGGGGCTGCGCTGCTGATGGGCAGCGTGCCGGCGTGGCGGGCCTATCGGCAGTCGCTGGCCGATGGCCTGTCGATACATTTGTGAGAGCCGTAATGATCCGAAACCTCACGGCCTTGTTCGCGGGCACGCCCGCGAAGAAGCCGGCACTGCACACACTGCTGATGCTGCTGCTGACAGTCGCAATGCCGCTGTGGGCCGCCGAACCGCGCGAACTGGACTGGCCATCGCTGATCCCCGAGGGCGCCCCGGTCATCCCGCCGCAACTCGCGCCGCTGCACGACATGTCGCAGCTCGGCAACGCCCTGTCCGCCGAATCGGCACCAGCGGCGCGCCAGCAGGCCCCCGATGCGCCGGTGGTAAAAAGCCTCGACGGCCAGCAGATCAAGCTGCCCGGCTACATCGTGCCGCTGGAGGTGAGCGAAGAAGGCCGCACCACCGAGTTCCTGCTGGTCCCCTACTACGGCGCGTGCATTCATGTGCCGCCGCCGCCGTCGAACCAGATCGTGCACATCTTCAGCGAAATGGGCGTGCGCATCGAGGACCTCTACCAGCCTTACTGGATCGAGGGAAAGCTTCAGGTTAGAGCCTCCAGCAGCGAACTGGCGGATGCCGGCTACCAGATGGAAGCCGAGAAAATATACGCTTATGAGCTGAAGTGAGAACTGTTTCGAATTCGTGACGACGCTTCTTTGAGCTGGGTCAAACTTTCTGTTCAAACGCATCCGTACCATTGGGCCACTCGATTACTCACGTCCTCTGGGAGCTTCCATGAACAAGACCTTGCTCGGCGCCTCACTCGTGGCCCTTGCGCTCGCCGCACCCGCCGCCCACGCCTATCAGGCGGGCGATATGATCCTGCGCGCCGGCGCCATCACCACCGCTCCCAACGAAAGCAGTGGCGACCTCAAGTTCGATGGCAACAAGGTTTCGGGTACCAAGGCTACCCTGGACAGCGACACCCAGCTGGGCCTGACCTTCGCCTACATGCTCACCGACCACGTCGGCCTGGAACTGCTGGCTGCCACCCCGTTCAAGCACACCGTCGGCGTCAAGGGCCTGGGCGGCGGCCTGGATGGCAAGCTGGCAGACATCAAGCAACTGCCACCGACCCTGTCGCTGCAGTACTACCCGATGGAGCCCAGCTCCAAATTCCAGCCGTATGCTGGCGTGGGCATCAACTACACCCTGTTCTTCGATGAAGACCTCAGCAGCGCTCGCAAGCAGCAGGGCTTCAGCAACCTGAAACTGCAGGACTCGGTCGGTATCGCCGGCCAGCTGGGCATGGACTACATGCTCACCGACAACCTGCTGGTCAACGCCGCGGTCTGGTACGTCGACATCGACACCAAAGCCACCGTCGACGGCCCATCCGCCCTGGGCTTCAGCAAGACCAAGGTCGACGTCGAAGTCGACCCATGGGTGTACATGGTCGGCCTTGGCTACAAGTTCTGACTTGCACACTGCAGGGCGGCTTCGGCCGCCCTCGCCCGTCGTAGCCACAGCCAATACCCCAGCGCGAGCGTGCTGATGGCCATGCCCAGGCCACACACCGCAGCCCACCCCCAATGGGCAAACACCCAGCTCGCCAGCACCGCCCCCAGCCCACTGCCCAGCGAATAGCAACCCATGTAGGCGCCGATCAAGCGGCTGGCCATAGCGCCGCGCCCGGCCAGCAACAGGCTCTGGTTGGTGACATGCACTGCCTGTACGGCAACATCCAGCATCAGCACACCCAACACGAACAGCGTCAGCGACTGCCCGACCAAGGCCGTTGGCAGCCACGACAGTGTCAGCAGGGCCAGCGCCACCCCGGTGGTGCGCTCCCCCAGCCCCTGGTCGGCCAGTCGGCCGGCGCGCGCTGCCGCCAGCGTGCCGGCCACACCGGCAATGCCGAACAGGCCGATCTCGGTGTGGCTCAATGCCAATGGCGCGGCACTCAGGGGCATCACCATGGCGCTCCACAGCACACTGAACGCGGCGAAGATCAACACACCGAACATTCCACGCTGGCGTAGCAGCCGGTCATGCCGGTACAAGCTGAACTGGGCCATGATCAGCGCGCGGTAGCCAGACCGCAGCGCCACCGGCGGCGCCGCAGGCAAGCTCCGCCACAGCACCAGGGCCAGCACCAGCAGCAGCCCTGCGGCTATCAGGTACACACTGCGCCACCCGGCCAGGTCGGCAAGCCCGCCCGAGGCCAACCGCGCCAGCAATATCCCCAGCACCACCCCGCTGGTGACCATGCCCACGGCTTGCCCTTGCTGGCCGGCTGCGGCAAGGCTCGCGGCATGCGCCACCATGACCTGCACCATGACCGCCATCAGCCCGGTAATGGCCAGCGCCAGCAACAGCAGCGGCCAGTTGGGAGCCAGGCTTACACCGACCAATGCCAGGGCCGAAAACAGTAGCTGCCCAAGCAACAAGCGCTTGCGCTCGATCAGGTCGGCCAATGGCACGATCATCAGCAGCCCCAGCGCGTAGCCCGCCTGCGTTGCGCCAACGACCCAACCGATTCGCTGCTGCGCCACGCCCAGGTCGTTGGCCATCGATTCGAGCAACGGCTGGGCGAAATACACGGTCGCCACGGCCATGGCGCTGGTAATGGCGAGCAGCAGTGTTGGCCAGCGTGTCAGCACAGGGGGCATAGGATGGGCCTCGCCAATCTGGTTTCGATTTGAAACCACCTGCTGGCTTTCTAGCAAATGTGGTTTTAATCTGCAACCACATGATCAAAACAGGTTGGCCGCAATGCTCGATGAAAACAACGCACGCTGCCCGGTGGCACGGGCCCTGGAGGTGCTGGGTGATCGCTGGGCGCTGATGATTCTGCGCGATGCCTTCGATGGCCTGCGGCGCTTCAGTGAATTCCAGAAAAACCTGGGGTTGGCGAAGAACATCCTTGCGTCACGCCTGAAGCTGCTGGTGGAGAGCGGGCTGCTGACACTGCAACCGGCATCGGATGGCAGTGCCTACAAGGAGTACGTGCTGACCGAGAAAGGCCGATCAGTGTTTCCGGTGGTGGTCGGCTTGAGGCAATGGGGCGAGCGGTTTCTGTTCGAACCCGGTGAGGCGCGTTCGGCGTTGGTGGAGGGTGCTACCGGGCAGGCGCTGGAGATATTGCAGGTTCGAAGCCGCGATGGGCGAGTGCTGGCGGCCGAGGATTGTCAGCGCAAAGTGGTGCAGCATCCGTGATTATCGGGGCCTGCTGCGCAGCCCATCGCGACGCAAGGCCGCTCCTACAGGGGCGTGCGGGGCCGAGAGGCGCGCAAGCCGAGGTTTCGCGGTCGCGATAGGGGCGCATAGCGCCCCTGGGAATGTTCAGCCTTTACCCAGAAGCCGCGCCAAGCCCTCGACGATCGGCGTCGCCTGCGGGAAATCGAACCGCGCCAGCAAGCGTTGGTTATCCGCCCGCGAATGGCGAATGTCACCCGAACGCGCCGCCGCGTAGCTGATCGGCGGCAAGCTTCCGACCACCGTCTTCAGCGCCGCCAGCAACTGGTTCAGCGAGGTGGCCTGGTTGAGGCCGATGTTCACCGCGCCCTCCTCGACCTGGGCCTGCTCCAGCGCCTGCACCATCACCTGTACCAGGTCACCCACGTAGAGGAAGTCCCGCGTCTGCTCGCCGTCGCCGAACACCGTGATCGGCAAGCCCTGCACCGCGCGCTCGGAAAAGATGCTGATCACTCCGGAGTAAGGCGAGGACGGGTCCTGACGCGGCCCGAAGATATTGAAGAAGCGGAACACCACCGGCTCCAGGCCATGCTGGCGACGGTAGAAGTCCAGGTACTGCTCACTGGCCAGCTTGTCCACGGCATAGGGCGTCAGCGGCGCCTTGGGGGTGTCTTCGGCAATCGATTCGCCTTCGCCATTGTTACCATATACCGCTGCGCTGGAGGCGAACAACACCCGGCGCAGGCCGTGCACGCGCATGGCTTCGCAGACGTTGAGGGTGCCGATGAAATTGCTCTGGTGGGTCCGCACCGGGTCCTCGACCGAGGCCTGCACCGAGGCCACCGCTGCCAGGTGCACCACGGCACCGCAGCCAGCCGCCGCCTGGGTCACCAGCGCGGCATCGGCAACATCGCCTTCGATCAGCTGCAGCCGTGGGTGATCGACCTGCAGGTTGTCGCGCCGGCCGGTGGAGAAGTCGTCGAGAATGCGTACGCCGTAACCTTTGTCCAACAACGCATCGCACAGGTGGGAGCCAATGAAGCCGGCACCGCCGGTGATCAGGATGGGGGCGTCAGCCATGGCGGTAGAACCGGTCCAGTAGGGGCGGCAAGCCAGCGCGCCAGGCACGCGGCTTGATGCCGAAGGTGTGAAGGATTTTCTTGCAGGCCAGCACCGCGTGCTGCGGCTCTTCGCTGGCATCCGGCCGCGCGGCATGTGCCTGCGGCGTCGGCGCCTGTACCGCCAGCTGGCGATAATGGCCGGCCTCGGCGAGGATCGCCTGGCCCAGCGCCAGCGGCGTGGTCGCCTCGTTGCCGGCGTAATGGTAGGTGCCCCACAGCGGCGCATTGCAGTCCAGCTGCTTGAGCACCGACAGGATGACCCGGGCGGCATCGTCGACCGGTGTCGGGTTGCCGCGCCGGTCATCGGCCAGCAGCAATTCCTGCGGTTGCTCGGCGCGGGTCAGGAAGCGGCCCAGGGCGCCGTCGATGCTTTCATCGAGCAACCAGCCAAAGCGCAGCAGCACATGTTGCGGGCAAGCCGCACGCACGCTCTGTTCGATGCGCCACAGTGCCTGGCCGCGCAGGCCCAGCGGCACCGGTTCGTCCTTTTCGCTGTAGGCCGTGGCCCGCGAACCATCGAATACCCGGTAGCTGGAAGGCTGCACCAGGGTGATCTGGTGGTGCTGGCACAGTTCTGCCAGGCGCTCCACCGCCCGCTCCTGCAGGGCCAGGCGTTGCTCGCTGACCGTCTCGGCCTGGAACCAGTCGAAGTAGTAGGCCAGGTTGACCAGCGCGTCGGGGCGATGGTCATCAAGCAACTGGGTAAGGCTGGCCGGGGTCCAGCCGTTTTCCGGCGGGCGCGGCGCCAGGAAAGCGATGTCCTCCTCGGCCCCAAGACGAATCAGCGCTTGCCCGAGGGCATTGCCACCACCCAACAGCATTAGGCGCATACGCATAGAATCAGCAGATCCGGAGAGGTTGATCAAGGGAAAGGGGTCATTTTGCGGTTTCCCGGCGGGGAAGTCCAACACCGGCCCCGTTCGCTGCCACAGCGTGGGTAATTCCAGTCAAAAACCGCCACACGCTGAAATCCCCCTATAACGTTGCAGGAAGAGCTGACTTCCATGCCACAGCACAACTGCATTGAATAATAGGCTCGCCACTTGCCAGCCAGGGCGTTTCACACTTTGCCTTCAATCCAAAAGCAAAGGACAATCGCGCAAGGTAACGCTATCGACTAGCCTGTTTTGCGTGACCGTGGCACCGATCATTGGCTCTTTCAGAAAATTACCATGCACTTCCAAAAGAGTTCTTCTCAACGGCTGCAATGGCAGTTCGACGAGCCCGCACCGGGTACAGAATTATTCATCGATGAAGTTTTTGGAAACTACCAGCAACAGGCGCGGTTGCTGGTACCTGATGTCGAGCGCGCAGCCCCAGCATTCGTCCTGGGGGGCGCGCGCTCCGACTTTACCCGGCTCAACCCCCTGCTCTACCGCCTGCAAGCCGCAGGCATTGGTTCACTTACCGGTAATCTGTCAGGCCATAGCCTCGCCGCCGAGCCAGGCGCAGTATCGCCATCATTGGCGACCAACCTTGATGAAGCACTGCGCTTCCACGCGCATATTGCACCGCGATGTCGAACGCTCATAGGCCATAGTCTTGGCGCGGCAATCACGCTCAAGCTTGCAGCAAAGTTGCCTCAAGTGGACAAAATCGTACTGATCTGCCCGGCAGTCTATCCAGACCAAGCCCACCATGCGCCGTTCGGCCCGGCATTTACAGCAGCCATCAGCCAGCCTTTTGGTTTTCTGCTGAGCGACAGCTATGCCTTCCTCAACCAGTTTCAAGGAAAGGTGATGTTGGTGATCGGCGAGTATGACGGCCTCAATTCGCAGAAATTCGGCAAAGCACCCGGGACCAGCGCTGGCAACCTGTGGCTTGCCGGCACTGAACGCTACAGCCCGATCCCGGAAGAAGTTACCCTCGCCTTGATCAGGGCCGTTTCACCGTCGCGTTTGCAATGCCTGTTTCTCACAGACTGCGACCATGGCATCGCGGCACATCTGCGCAGTACACCGGCCATCGCAGACCAGGTGGCCGATGCGGTAGGCACGTTCATCCTCGACACTGCTTGAGGCGTTGAGCGTTACTCGATCTCGAACAGGCTGTTCCGCAACGGCCGCTCACTCAGCCGCTCACGTATATCGTCATCTATACGCGGATCATCCGGCTGGTACAGTTTCACCTGGCGGAAGACGCTGGCGCGATTGATCTGCTCGCCCAGGTACTCCCACACCACCCGGGTGCACGCCGGGTTGCGCCGGTCACCGCTGGATACGCCCGCCTTCAAGCCGTTAAGGCGAGTGATGCGGCTTTTGAAACTGGGAATGAGGATGGTGTGGCTCATCTCATTGAAGGTCAGCGACTCGTAGTCGACCAGGAACATCCGGTCCTGCAGCTGGAACGCCGCGCCCAGGTAACGGCAACGCACCTCGGCATGGTGGTCGATGGTGCTGGAGCGCTCCTGACGCTCCTCACGCTCGAACAGAAAGCGCCCACGCTCTTCCCACAGGTGTACCAGCGACACCAGGACAGTGCCCGGCACCGACAGGCAGTTGGAATACTCCAGGTAATAACCGCAATAGCGCGACAGGTTGCCGCCGTGATCGTGCAACGGGCGGAACAGCTCGCTGATTGGGTCGCCAGGTTGTTCCACCAACGCAGGTGCGCGGGCTCCGATCAGCCGGCTGAACTGCTCGGGCGGCAAATTCAGCTCGTATTCTTCAACGCCGAAGAAATCGCTGATGCGCTTGAGGTTGAAAGCCGTCGGACGGCTCTGCCCGCTCAGGTACTTGTTGAACTGGGCGCGATTGATCGTGAGCTGGCGGCAAACTTCGGAGATAGAGCGGTAATGACTGCAGGCAAATTTGAGGTTGGTAGCGAAATTATCGCTCATGACACGGAACCCAGGTGACGCGAATGACGCCAGTGTAGCAGCAATTCGCACCAAATTGGAGCAACCCGCGAAATTGTAACCGCTCTTGTCATAGCCAACCATGCGCGCCAACGAATAGCGGTGTGCCTGCCATCCGCTGGTCATTCCACACGAACAATAAGAATCGAGGTCATTTTCCAATGCTCGAAGTACTCAACGATTTCCTCTCGGGGAAACTGCTCATCGTGCTGATCGTGGGGCTGGGTAGCTACTTCACCATCCGTTCCCGGTTCGTCCAGTTCCGTCACTTCGCTCACATGTTCAGTGTGTTCAAAGAATCGCTGCGTGGCCAGGCAGGCCAGCTGAGCTCGTTCCAGGCCCTGATGCTGAGCCTGGCCGGCCGTGTTGGCGCCGGTAACATCGCCGGTGTCGGTATTGCCGTGACCCTGGGTGGCCCAGGCGCGGTGTTCTGGATGTGGGTTACCGCACTGGTAGGCATGTCCAGCAGCTTCTTCGAATGCACCCTGGCCCAGGTCTACAAGCGCGCCGACGGCGACGGCCTGTACCGTGGCGGCCCGGCCTACTACATCGAGCACGGCCTGAAGCTGAAAAGCATGGCCATCGTGTTCTCGCTGCTGCTGCTGGTCACCTACGGCTTCGCCTTCATCGGCCTGCAGTCGTACACCGTGACCCACTCGCTGCAGAACGCCTTCGCCTTCGACCCCAAGCACACCGGCATCGTCCTCGCCGTGCTGCTGGCCATCACCTTCATCGGCGGCATCAAGCGCATTGCTGCAGTCTCGGACCTGCTGGTCCCGATCAAGACCTTGGCCTACATCGGCGTGACCCTGTACGTGATCGGCACCCAGATCGAGCACGTGCCAGCCATGCTGGAAACCATCTTCAAGAGCGCCTTCGGCCTCGACCCTGCGTTTGGCGGCCTGCTCGGCAGCGCCATCGTCATGGGCGTGAAACGTGGTGTGTTCGCCAACGAAGCGGGCCTGGGCAGTGCGCCGAACGTCGCCGCCGTGGCTGCCGTGAAGCACCCGGGTGCCCAGGGCGTGGTCCAGGCCTTCAGCGTGTTCCTCGACACCTTCGTGATCTGCACCTGCACCGCCCTGCTGATCCTGCTGTCGGGCTTCTACACCCCAGGCTTCGAAGGTGACGGCATCGTCCTGACCCAGAACTCGCTGGCCGCCGTGGTCGGTGACTGGGGCCGCGTGTTCGTCAGCGTTGCGCTGTCGCTGTTCGTCTTCACCTGCATCCTCTACAACTACTACCTGGGCGAGAACAGCCTGCAGTTCCTCAGCCGCAACCGCGTGGTGCTGATGGTGTTCCGCGGCCTGGTGCTGGCGCTGGTGGTATGGGGTTCGCTGCAAGACCTGTCGACCGTGTTCGCTTTCGCCGACATCACCATGACCTGCCTGGCATTCGTCAACCTGGTGGCCCTGGCCCTGCTGTTCAAGGTCGGCCTGCGAGTGATGCGCGACTACGACGACCAGCGCAAGGCGGGTATCGACCAGCCGGTGTTCGATTCGGCCAAATTCGCCGACCTCGACCTGGACCGCAACGCCTGGCCTGCCAATCCGCAGGTGGAAAGCGCCACTGACAAAGCAGTTGGCCAAGCGCAAACCCAGCGCTGATATCCTGGCCTGCCAAGCCGCCCCATCCGCGGGCGGCTTTTCTTTTTCCGCTCACCGCTACGGATGCTTTCCATGCGTGCAGTAAAGAATCTCCTCGTACTTTATACCGGGGGCACCATCGGCATGCTCGAAACCCCTGAAGGCCTGGCGCCGGCAGGTGGTTTCGAAGCGCGGATGCGCGAGCATTTCGCCTTGATGGCCGATGCACCGAAGGTAAATTGGGCCCTGCAGGAAATGAACCCGCTGCTCGACAGCGCCAACATGCAACAGCACAACTGGCTGGCGATGCGCGATGCCATCGTCGCAGCAGTGGACGCTGGCCACGACGCTGTGCTGGTACTGCACGGCACCGACAGCCTGGCCTACAGTGCTGCTGCCTTGTCGTTCCTGTTGCTGGGCCTGCCGGTGCCGGTGCTGCTGACCGGCTCGATGCTGCCGGCTGGTGCGGCTGGCAGCGATGCCTGGGATAACCTGTGTGGCGCGCTGCGCCAGTTCGAACACGGCCTGCGGGACGGCGTGCAGTTGTACTTCCACGGCCAGTTGTTGCATGGCTGCCGCGCATCGAAGCTGCGCAGCGAGGCCTTCGATGCCTTTGCCGCGCTGCCGCGTCATCGCGACGGCGAGCGGGCGGCGGCGATTCCCGCCGAGCTGGGTTACCGCCACCCGCGCCAGGCGGTCAACCTGGCCGTAATGCCGGTGTTCCCAGGCCTGCAGGCCTGCCATCTGCAAGCTGTGCTGGACAGTGGCGTGCAAGGCTTGCTGCTGGAGTGCTATGGCAGTGGTACCGGGCCGTCGGACGACCAGGCACTGCTGGATGTGCTGAGCGCGGCGCGCCAGCGCGGCGTGTTGCTGGCGGCGATCAGCCAGTGCCCAGAGGGCTCGGTGGTGTTCGATACCTATGCGGCCGGTAACCGCTTGCGCGGGGCCGGGCTGGTCAGCGGTGGCGGCATGACACGCGAGGCAGCCCTGGGCAAGATGCTGGCGCTGCTGGGCGCGGGGTTGGACGTGGATGCAGCCGAACAGTGGTTCGCGCTGGATCTGTGTGGGGAGCGGGCTTAGGGTTCTTCCTTCGCTGCCGCTTCGCGGATAAATCCGCTCCTACAGGGGCTGGACAAGCCTCAGCGGGCCGCGACCCTTTTGTGGGTATGGGTAACAGGACGGTACCGCCTCAGGGCTATGTAGCCTTTGTGGATGCGGGCTTAGCCGTTAAAGGGCCCTGACAGGCAACGGAAAATGGCGGAAGGCAGCGGGAGTCGAACCTGCCCGGGAACGGCTGCCGTCCCCAACCGGGTTTGAAGCCCGGCCGCGCCACCGGGCGCGATTGCCTTCCTTGAACTCAGTGCCTGGCCTGCTGTTGGGCCAGGGCGCTGTCGGCGCGAATGTGACGCTGATCGGCCACCCTCCGGGTCAGGCCAATGCGGTCGAAATACTCCAGAATCTGCACACTGCGTTTACGACCGATGCCCAACATATCGCGAAACGCGGCAACCTGCACTATCGGCGTTTCCCTGGCCTGCCCCAGCAGCAGCTCTGCCATGCGCCGTAGCGTCGCCTCGGGGTAGAACAGGTCGCGCACCACCTGGTGCACCAGCCCCAGCCGGGCCAGCTTGCGCAGCAACAGGCGTACATCGGCTTCGGCACAATTTTCCTCGCTCGCCAGTGTCCTGACCCACGGCGGATCGTATTGCCCCGCCAGCAACCTGGGCTGCAAGCGGGCCCACAATGCACTGTCGGCTTCGCTCAGCTGCACCTTGTGCGCCGGCAGGTGCAGCCAGGGGCCGCTGCTGGCGATGGCGCCCTCATCGAGCAGCTCTTCCACCAGGCTGACGAAAGCGGGCCGTTCCAGCGGCAACGCGGCAAAACGGCGCAGGCGATCACGGTCCGGGCCCAGCTGGTCGGGCTCCTGCTCGTGGAACAGCGCCAACTGCCCCAGCACCAGGCGCTTGAGCGCCTGCCACTGGTCGCTGGCAAACAGCAATTGACCCTGCCGGGTGGCTACCACCCGCGTATTATCCGGCAACTGCCAGGTATCGCGCAGGCGGTTGAACTGCCGCTCCAGGCGCTGCGGGTCGATGCCTCCCGGGGCGCTGGCGAGCAGAGCCGGCAGGGCCTGCTCCAGGTCCTCGGCATCGCGCAGCACCTGTAACTGGCGCAGGCGCTGTTCGCTGCGGCGCTGACGGCTTGGCGCAAACGGGTCGAGTACCCTGCCACCGCCCAAGGTACGCTGGGCGCGCTGGTCACGCAGTACCAGGCGGTCGCCGTGCACCGCTTGCAGCGGCGCGTTGAGCAGCAACTGGGCGAACATGCGCTGGCCCGCCAGCAGGGTTTCCCCTTCGAGCAATGCCACCCGGGCGGTAACATCCTGGGTACCGAGGTGCACGTGCACGGCGCTGAAATGTTCAAAAGTGCGGGTTTCGCCCGGCAACAGATTTAGCTCGATATCGACCCGCATGCTGGGCGCATGCAGCCACTCGGGCACCAGCCAGTCACCTCGATGCAGTTGCTCTACCGCCAGGCGTTCGGCAGCAATGTTCAGTGCCACCCGCTGGCCCGCTTCGGCGACCAGTGCGGCCTGGTTCTGTGCATGCAGGCCGCGCACCCGCACCGGCTTGCCAGCCTTGCCCAGCAGCAAGGTTTCGCCGGCACTGACTCGCCCGGCCAGCGCGGTGCCGGTCACCACCACACCCGCGCCGGTAACGGCGAAGGCACGGTCGACGGCCAGGCGAAAACCGCCGCGGGTACTGCGCTGGCGCACTTGCTGTTGCGCCGCCAGCAGGGCCTGGCGCAGGGCATCGACGCCTTCGCCGGTGACGCTCGACAACGGAAATTGCCGCGCCCCGGCATAGGGCCCCGGCGCCAGCAATGCATCGACCTGCGCCTGCACTTCGGCCAGGCGCGCCGGTTCAACCCGGTCGCATTTGCTGATCGCCACCAGGGCCTGGGGAATGCCCAGCAGTTCGATGATGGCCAGGTGCTCGCGGGTTTGCGGCATCACCCCATCGTCGGCAGCCACCACCAGCAGCACCAGGTCGATGCCATGGGCGCCGGCCAGCATGTTGTGAATGAAGCGCTCATGGCCCGGCACGTCGATGAAGCCGGTCAGCGCGGCCCCTTCGGACAGCGCCGCATAGCGGTAGCCAAGATCGATGGTCATGCCACGGGCGCGCTCTTCCTGGCGCTGGTCCCCGGCCTGGCCGGTCAGGGCCTGCAGCAATGCGGTCTTGCCATGGTCGATGTGGCCGGCGGTTCCTACGATCACTGCACCGGCCCCAGTTGCAGGGCAGGCAACTGCGCCAGCCACTGGGCTTCGTCATCCAGCTGGCGCAGGTCCAGCCACAAGGCGTCGTCATCGATACGGCCGAGCACCGGCACCGGCAGGTCACGCAGGGCCCGCTCCAGCACATGCAGGCTGCGCCCACGCAGCTTCTTCGACACCTGTGGGCGCAGGCACAGCGCTACGCTCGGCAGGCGCGCTACCGGCTGGCTGCCGCTGCCGATCATGCCCAGTGCCGGCGCCACGCTGACCTGCCATTGCTCACCGAGGCAGGCCTTCAGCTCAGGCGCCAGGCGCTCGGCCTGGGCCTGGATTTCGGCCTGGTTGCGGGTCAGCAGGCGCAGGCTGGGCAGGCGTTCGGCCAGGCGGTCGGGGTTGCGGTACAGCGCCAGCACCGCTTCGAGGGCCGCGAGGGTGATCTTGTCGACACGCAGCGCGCGCTTGAGCGGGTTCTTCTTGATCCTGGCGATCAGCGCCTTGCGACCGACGATGATCCCGGCTTGCGGCCCGCCCAGCAGCTTGTCGCCACTGAAGGTGACGATATCGGCGCCATCGGCGAGGGCCTGGCGCACGGTCGGCTCGGCAGGCAGGCCCCAGCGGGTCAGGTCGAGCAGGCTGCCGCTGCCCAGGTCTTCAAGCAACGGCAAGTCATGTTGGTGGGCGATGCGCGCCAGCTCGGCGGTGGCGACCTGGGTGGTGAATCCCTGGATGCTGTAGTTGCTGCAATGCACCCGCATCAGCAAACCGGTGCGCGGATTGATGGCGGCCTCGTAGTCGCGGGCGTGGGTGCGGTTGGTGGTGCCGACCTCATGCAGCTTCACGCCGGCGCGGGCCATGATGTCGGGAATACGGAAAGCACCGCCGATCTCGATCAGTTCGCCACGGGAGATGATGCCCTCCTTGCGCGCGCCCAGGCTGTTGAGCGCCAGCAGCACGGCGGCGGCATTGTTGTTGACCACGGTGACGGCTTCGGCGCCAGTCAGCTCGCGGATCAGCCCTTCGATCAGGTCGTCGCGGTCGCCGCGCTTGCCGGTGGCCAGGTCGAATTCGAGGTTGAGCGGGTAACGGGCGGCGGTCTGCATGGCCTCGATGGCTTCCTCTGGCAGCAAGGCGCGGCCAAGGTTGGTGTGCAGCACGGTGCCGGTGAGGTTGAAGACGCGCCGGACCTGGCTGCGCTGCTGATGGGCCAGGCGTTCGCCGGCGCGGCCCAGCAGGACCTCGGCGGCGAGTTCGGCGGTGCAGAGCTGGCCGTTGCGGGCGGGGTCGCGCAGGTCGTCGAGCAGTTGCCGCAGGGTGGCCAGCACGGCGTCGCGGCCGTGCCGGTCGATCAGCGGCAGGCAGGCCGGGTGGCGCAGCAGGGTATCGATGGAGGGCAGGCGTGGGGTGTCGCTGGCGAGGCTGGAGGGCATGCGGTACTACCTTGGACTATTCCGTTGTCTGTTCTGGCCTCTTCGCGGGTGTGGCCGCTCCCACAAAGGTTCTGCGCAGGCCTATGTGGGAGCGGGCGTACCCGCGAAGAGGGCGACTCGGTCTTACAGTGTAGACACTCAGCCACTATCCGGGCGCGAGCATCAGGTTCGGTGCCAGGCGATGAAAGCCCTCCTCGTCCAGGCGGATATCCAGCGCCAGGCTGGCCAGGTCGTCGGCCAGGGGCTCGGCAGCCGCATCGTTTTCCAGGTAGTTGTGCTTCAGGTAGCTTTTGCACGCGGGGCAGCACTCGGCCCGCAACGGCGCCTTGCCCGGGGCATGGCGATCGTCGTCGAGGCTGGTGTAGCGCAAGTCCTTGCTCGACTCGCAATACACGCACTTGACCCGCACCACATGCCATTCACAGGCACACAGCGAACAGGCCAGGTAGCGCAGGCCATTGTGCTTGCCACGGTTGCGCACCACCCCGGCCATGGCCGGTGAACCACAGGCCGGGCACTGCGCCAGGCTGCCGGCCGGCTTGAGTTCAGGCGCGGGCAGTGCCAGCAGCCAGCTGGCCCAGGCCGCCTGCAACGCGGCGCCGAGAAATGGCACCAACGCCGCTGGCACGGCATCGTACTGGCCGGCAAGCAAGGCGATGCCCCAGCCCTTGCGTTGATCGTCGCCACTGCCACGCAGGGCTTGCAGCGCCTCCCCCAACGGACCGCTGGTGTCAGCGTCGAGGTACCCAAGCAAGGCGTGCAACCAGGCCAGCCACGGCCCTTCGCGTACCAGGCTGTCTGCCGCCAGCGGCGGCAAGCCATGACTTATACACAGGCACTGACGCTGCTCGGCCACCGGCATATCACCGGGTGGGTTATCCACAAGCTGCTGCTGGATGCGGCACAAGCGGGCCGCTAGTTTCAGGTAATCGCCAAGGGCATTGCCTTCGGCCAGCTGTTCCAGGCGCGCGGCGCGCAGCTCGAACAGGTTGGCCGGGGGCAGGTGCAGAAACGGCGGCATCACCGCCGATGCTTCGATCTGCCCGGGTTCGAGTATCGTGCTCAAGCGCTCATCCTTCTTTCCGTCCGTGGCTGCCCGGGGTCTTGTCGCCGGTCACTTCGCGGTACCACAATTCATGGTGCTTGCGCGCCCAGGCGCGGCTGACCCGGCCATGCAGCATGGCGCCGACCGAGCCCTTGATCCAGATGCCGGCGTAGATGTGCACGATGATACTGAGGATCAGCACGAACGCCGCCAGGGCATGCAGCAAGGTGGCCAGGCGAATGGCGCCTATGTCGAAGTACTGGCTGAACCAGGCACGCCAGATCACTACGCCGCTGAGCAGCAGGATCAGCATGCACACCAGCAAGGTCCAGAACAGCAGCTTCTGGCCGGCGTTGTACTTGCCGATCGGCGGTACGCCCTCCTCCTGGTTCAGCATGACCCGATCGATCCGACGCAGCCATAGGCGATCGTTGGCGCTGATGAAGTTCGCCCGCCAGAACCGCAGCACCAGGCCAAGGAAGAACACGAACATGGCCACGCCCAGGAACGGGTGGAGGATACGCGTCCATGGCCCGCCACCGAACAAATGGCTGAGCCAGAACAGTGCCGGATGGAACAGCGCCAGCCCGGACAACCCGGCGAGGACGAACAGGATCGCGACGACCCAGTGGTTGCTGCGTTCGTTGGCGTTGTAGCGCAGGATGGGTTTGTGGTCGTTCATGGTCGCTGCTCCTCCTGGCCACCGGGCCGGGTCGGGTCATAGACATGCACCGACGGGTCCACCTGATGCACGCTTTCGTCGGGCGCCGCCGGGTGCTCGTCGTCTTCCACGCGCTGTGGCCCGACCCGTACATAGTGGAAGAACCCGGCCAGCACCGCCGCGCCCATGGCCAGCAGCGCCAGCGGCTTGGTGATGCCCTTCCACAGCCCTACCAGCGGGCTGATCACCGGCTGGTCCGGCAGGCCGGCGTACAGCTTCGGCGTGTCGGCATGGTGCAGCACATACATAACGTGGGTACCGCCGACGCCGTCCGGGTCATACAACCCGGCCTTGTCGTAGCCCCGCGACTGCAGGTCGATGATGCGCTCGGCGGCATGCACCTTCATCTCGTCCTTGCTGCCGAACACGATCGCCCCGGTCGGGCAGGTTTTCACACAGGCCGGCTCCAGGCCCACGGTTACCCGGTCGGAACACAGGGTGCACTTGTAGGCCTTGTGGTCCTTCTGCGAGATCCGCGGGATATTGAACGGGCAGCCAGTGATGCAGTAGCCGCAGCCGATGCAGTGGTCCTGGTTGAAATCGACGATGCCGTTGGCGTGCTTGATGATCGCGCCCGGGCTCGGGCAGGCCTTCAGGCACCCTGGCTCGGCGCAATGCATGCAGCCGTCCTTGCGGATCAGCCACTCCAGGTTGCCGTCGTCGCGCTCGTGCTCGGTGAAGCGCATCAGGGTCCAGGTCTCGGCAGTGAGGTCCTGGGGGTTGTCGTAGGTGCCGTGGTTGTGGCCGACCTCGTCACGCAGTTCGTTCCACTCCGAACACGCCACCTGGCAGGCCTTGCAGCCGATGCACTTGGTGGTGTCGATCAGCTTGGCGACTTCCTGCTGCTGGCGTACCGAAGGCGGTACGGTGGTGGTGGCCGAGCGGGCGATGATGTCTTGGCTGGCCATCAGAGTTTCTCCACTTTTACGAGGAACGACTTGGACTCCGGCGTCTGCGTGTTGCCGTCACCGAGGAACGGCACCAGGGTGTTGGTCAGGTAGCCGTGCCGGGTGGTACCGGTGAAGCCCCAATGCAACGGGATGCCGATCTGGTGCACGGTCTGGTTGTTGACCTGGAGCGGGCGGATCCGCTTGGTCACCACCGCCACCGCCTCGATATGCCCGCGCTTGCTCGACACCCGCACCCGGTCGCCGGCCTTGATGCCCTTCTCGTTGGCCAGCACCTCGCCGATCTCGACGAACTGCTCGGGCTGGGCGATGGCGTTGAGCCGGCAGTGCTTGCTCCAGAAGTGGAAGTGCTCGGTCAACCGGTAGGTGGTCGCCGCATACGGGAACTCCTCGTGCTTGCCGAGGGTGTCCCATACAGAATCGAAGATCCGCCCGGCCGGGTTGCTGGTGGCCTTCTTGTTCTGCGGGTGCAGCGGGTTGATACCAATCGGCGTCTCGAACGGCTCGTAGTGCTCGGGGAACGGCCCTTCGGCCATCTTGTCGATGGCGAAGAACCGGGCCACGCCCTCGGGGTTCATGATGAACGGGTTCATCCCCGCCTCGGGTGGCGAGTCGACCTTGAAATCGGGCACGTCGGTGCCGGTCCAGGCCTTGCCGTTCCACCATACCAGGCGCTTCTTCTCGGCGTCCCACGGCTTGCCTTGCGGGTCGCTGGAGGCACGGTTGTAGAGGATGCGGCGGTTGGCCGGCCAGGCCCAGGCCCAGTTCTGCACCTGGTGCATGCCGTACGGGTCGCTGTTGTCGCGGCGAGCCATCTGGTTGCCCTGCTCGGTCCAGCAGCCGGCGAAGATCCAGCAGCCGGACGCGGTGCTGCCGTCGTCCTTCAACTGGCCGAAGCCGGCCAGCTGCTGGCCGGCCTTGATCACTGCGCCGGTCGGGTCGGTGACGTCGGTCACTGCCCAGCCGTTCATTTCCCTGGCCAGCTCCTCCGGGGACGGCTCTGCGGGAATCTTGTATGGCCAGCTGATGTTCATCAGCGCGTCTGGGTAGGCGCCGCCCTCGGCCTGGTAGCGTTGGCGCAGGCGCAGGAACAGCTCGCTCATGATGTGCACGTCGGTGCGGGTCTCACCCGGGCCGTCGGCGCCCTTCCAGTGCCACTGCAGCCAGCGGCTGCTGTTGACCAGCGAGCCGTCTTCCTCGGCGAAGCAGGTGGTGGGCAGGCGGATCACTTCGGTCTGGATATTGGCCGTATCGACGTCGTTGAACGGCCCGGCATTGCGCCAGAACTCCGATGTTTCGGTGGCCAGCGGGTCCATGATCACCAGCCACTTGAGCTTGCCCAGGGCCGCGGTGACACGGTTCTTGTCCGGCAGCGCGGCAATCGGGTTGAAGCCCTGGCACATGTAGCCGTTGACCTTGCCCTGGCCCATCATCTCGAACATGCGCAGCACGTCGTAGGCTGGCACGTCGAGCTTGGGCAGCCAGTCGTAGCCCCAGTTGTTTTCTGCCGTGGCATTGGCGCCGTACCAGGCCTTCATCAGGCTGACGTGGAACTTGCCGTAGTTCTGCCAGTACGACAGCTGGCCTGGGCGCAGTGGCTTGGAGGCGCGCTTGTCGATGTAGGCGGCGTAGTCCTGCTCGGCATCGCCGGGCAGGGTCAGGTAACCCGGCAGCGAGTTGGACAGCAGGCCGAGGTCGGTCAGGCCCTGGATGTTGGAGTGCCCGCGCAAGGCGTTGACCCCACCACCCGGCATGCCGACGTTGCCCAGCAGCAGCTGGACCATCGCCGCACTGCGAATGATCTGCGCGCCGATCGAATGCTGCGTCCAGCCGAGGGCGTAGAGGATCGTCATGGTCTTGCCCGGTACCGAGCAGGTGGCGATCTCTTCCCAGATCTTCAGCATGGCGTCCTGCGGCATGCCACAGGTCATGCTGGCCAGTTCCGGGGTGTAGCGGCTGTAGTGCTGCTTCATCAGCTGGAACACGCAACGCGGGTGCTGCAGGGTCGGGTCGACCTTGGCAAAACCGTCCTCACCCAGCTCGTAGCCCCAGCCGGACTTGTCGGCATACACGCGCTTGGCTTCGTCGTAGCCGCTGAACAGCCCGTCCTCGAAGCCATAGGTTTGCTTGACGATGAACGACACGTCGGTGTAGTTGCGCACGTATTCGTGCTGGATCTTGTCGTTGCTCAGCAGGTAGTTGATCAGCCCGCCCATGAAGGCGATGTCGGTGCCGGTGCGAATTGGCGCGTAGTAGTCCGCCACCGAAGCGGTACGGGTAAAGCGTGGGTCGACCACGATCAGCCGCGCCTTGTTGTGGGCCTTGGCCTCGGTCACCCATTTGAAGCCGCACGGATGCGCTTCTGCTGCGTTGCCACCCATCACCAGGACCAGATTCGCGTTGGCGATATCGGACCAGTGGTTGGTCATGGCGCCACGGCCGTACGTCGGGGCAAGACTTGCCACCGTCGGGCCATGTCAGACACGTGCCTGGTTATCGAACCCCAGCATGCCTGTTGCGCGGATGACCTTGTGGGTCAGGTAGCCCGCCTCGCTGGAGGCGGCAGAAGCAGCGAGAAAACCGGTGGTGAGCCAGCGGTTTACCGTTTGCCCCTGGGCGTTCTTCTCGATGAAGTTGGCATCGCGGTCCTGCTTCATCAGCTCGGCGACGCGGTCGAGCGCCTCGTCCCAGCTGACCCGCACCCACTCCTTGCTGCCCGGCTTGCGTACCTCGGGGTACTGCAGGCGGCTCGGGCTGTGGATGAAGTCCAGCAGGCCGGCGCCTTTCGGGCACAGGGTGCCGCGGTTGACCGGGTGGTCGGCGTCACCTTCGATATGGATGATGTTCTGTTTGACGTTCTTGCCCGCATCACCCTGGCTGTACATGATCAGGCCGCAGCCGACCGAGCAGTAGGGGCAGGTGTTGCGGGTTTCTTTGGTGTGCGCCAACTTGAAGTGGCGCACCTGCTCGGCGAATGCCGGTGTCGGGGCCATGCCCAACGCCGCAAGGCTCGAGCCTCCAAGGCCGACGGCGGCGACCTTGAAGAATTGCCGACGGTTCAGGTCCATCGTGCACTCCTGATCAGGTGGTGGACGCACGGAACATGGCCGGCGCCTCTTGGTAGTCACGGTGGCGGCCAATTGATGGCCGCCAACAGGTAAGACTAGCCAAGAATCGAGAAGGTGCGATGACCTGGGTCAGCTGCCGCCTTGTTTGCTGACCTGGCCGGTGCCATCCCCCACCGGCTGATCAACAACGCGGCAGGTTGCGCACCACATTCAGCGCGGCGCTGCTCTGCGCCACCGGCATGATCTCGACGGTATTGATGTTCACATGCCCCGGTTGCTCTGCAATCCATGCCACCGTGGCGGCAATGTCCTCGGGCAGAATGGCCTGTACATCACGGTACAGGGCCTGCACGGCCTCCAGGTCACCATTGAGGCGCACCACCGAGAAATCAGTGCCCGAGCACAGCCCCGGCTCGATGTTGCTCACCCGCACCCGGGTACCGGCCAGGTCGGCACGCAGGTTGAGGCTGAACTGGCGGACGAAGGCCTTGCTGGCGCCATAGACGTTACCGCCTGGGTAGGGATAGGTGCCGGCGATGGAACCGATGTTGATGATCATGCCACTGTCGGCCTCGACCATCTGCGGCAGGATCTTGTGCGTGACCATGGCCAGGCCGGTGATGTTGGTGTCGATCATGCGCTGCCAGTTTTCCGCACTGCTGGCCTGGGCACGGTCTACGCCCAGCGCCAGCCCGGCGTTGTTGACCAGCAGGTCGATGTGCAGCGATGCGTCCTGAATCTGCGCCATCGCGGCCGCGATCGAGGCAGGGTCGGTGACGTCCAGCGCCAGCGGGATGAAGTTGACCCCCAGTTCGGCTTCCAGCGACTGCAGTTTATCCATGCGCCGGGCACCGCCGATCACGCGATAGCCCTTGCCGACCAGCGTGCGGCAGATGGCACGGCCAAAGCCTGCGGAAGCGCCGGTTACGAATGCGGTTTTCATCAGTTGTCTCCTAATGGGATGGGTCAGGCCAGGTACTTCACGCCGAGGCTGGTGAACAGGCAGAGCATCGAGAACACCAGCGCCTTGCGCACCACTTCGTTGCCCTTGCGCAGGGCCAGTGCGCTACCCAGGTGGTTACCCAGGATGTTGCAGGCCACCAGTGGCAGCGCCAGCAGGTACACGACCTTGCCGGCCATGACAAAGGCCACCAGAGCACCGATGTTGGACGCGAAGTTGAAGGTCTTGGAGTTGGCCGAACTGGAAACCAGGTCCATGCGCAGCAGGTAGTGGAAGGCGATGATGAACATGCTGCCGGTACCAGGGCCGAAGAAGCCGTCATAGAAACCGATGGCCAGGCAGGTCAGCGGGACCACGGTGAACAGCATGCGCGACGACAGCTCGCGCTCCTCGACTGGGCGATCCTTCGGTGTGAGGAAGATGAGGATGCCGAACGGAATCAGCGCCAGGATGATCTTGCCTACGGTCTCCTGGGAGATCGACACGATCAGGTGCGCCCCCAGGTAGGCTCCGAGCAGCGAGAACGGCACGCCGACCAGCGCCACCTGCCAGACCATCCTGCTGTTGGCCAGGAAGTTGCGGATAGCAGCCAATGTGCCGAGGGTGCTCACCAGTTTTTCCTGGCCGAGGGCCACTTGCGGTGGCATGCCGACCAGCAGGAAGCCCGGCACCAGGAACAACCCGCCGCCCCCGGCGATACTGTCGACGAAGCCCGCGACAAAGGCGATTGCGCCGAGCATGAGGATGGCGAGTAACCAGTGTTCCGCCCAGAAAGCGCCTAACAGTTCCATAGCAATACTTCCATCGAGTCAGTAAAAGGGATCAGGAGAGAACTTCGTAGAGATGGTCGGCCCGGGCGAAATGCACGCGGCTCAGGTCGTTGACCGCGAACACGCGCAACAACCAGCGGTCGGCACCGTCGTTCTGCGGCTCGAAGCCATCGCGGGCGTGCAGCACGCGTTGGTTCTTGAACACCATGAAATCGCCTGGCAGCAGCAGGTGCGGCTCATCGAAGCGGCGGCTTTCCAGCACACTGCGCAGGTTGCCCAAGGCTTGCTCGGCGCGCAGGTTGAGGCCGTGGGTGTTCTCGCTGTCGAAGCGGCACAACCACTCCCCTGTGTGGCCACGCGCCAGCACCGGCAGTTCGGCCGTACGACGACGGTTGCTGGCAAATGAGTCCGGGCGGCGGATTTCGAACTGCGGCAGGCAAAGCTCACGCACCGTCGATGGCGACAGCGCGGCGATCACCGCATCGAGGTTGACCAGGGTGGTGCTGATGCGCGGGTCGCAGCGCATGCCGAAGAAGGACAGGTACTCCGGGCAGCAGGACGCGGCACCGAGAGGTTCGCTGGAGAGCGGCAGGTCCGGGTTGTCCACATGGTAGGAAAAGCGCAGGCGCGAGCCATGTGAACTCTTGTGGCTGGACGAGCTGCGCGATGGAATGACATGGCGAAACAGACGGCCGTCATTCTCTCCCTCGTAGACGACCGGGTGGATCCCCATCAGGCTCTGCATGGTCAGGCTGACCAGGCAGGCGATAGGTGTGCTGCGCGGACTGAGCACCCCCGAATAGGGCGTGGGCGGAATATCACGGTCCCGTGGGCAGTTGCGCACGATCATGCTGGTGAGGTGCGGTGTTTCGACGAAACTGCGGATTTGTTGGCAAAGCGCGTTGCCCAGCACGTCCTCGGCCTGGTCCTTGAGTTGCGGATAGAGTTCCTTGCTCGTCTCGAAATCGAGCGGGGTATTGTTCAGCAGGGTTTGCCAGGCACTGGAGATGACCCAGGGCAGGCGGATCTCGAGGGAGGTCTGAGGCTCGGCCCCTTGTTGCAGATGTGCGCTTTCCATTTCGAACTGGTATTCCATTGAGCAGGCGCGAAGCCGTTCGGTGTCGTTCCAAGCCGGGCAGAAGCGGCTTCAGACGTTGTTTTGTTAAACCGTTCACAGCTGTGCGATGGCCAAGCAGGCGAGCCATCATGGCGCCTGCACATTGCATCGACTCAATCATTGTAATTTCAAAAATATCGTCGATTCAATTTATTTCTTTCAGAACCAAATGACCGATTGAATCGATTTAATCAAGTTATTGATTTCAAAAGATTTCTATTTTTGCCTGGGATGGACCTGGAACGGGCTTGCTTGGGGCGTGCCTTCTCCCTGCAACGCAATCGGTGCAATTTACCTACACAAAAACAGAATTACTCCCATTGGGGCTTTCGTGCTAGGCTTCCGCGCTATCGCATTTTCTGGGTGCCATTTCTATGTGGGTTCCTCACTACAGCGACCTGGCACAGCCGGTCTACCTGATGATCGCCGACGCGTTGGAGCAAGACATCGGCAGCGGCAGGCTTATGCCCGGCGAGCGCCTGCCGACACTCAAGGACTTGGCCGAAACCCTGAATGTCACCCCAGGCACCATCGGCCGAGCCTACGACGAAGCCGCCAAGCGTGGCCTGGTGGTAGGCGAAGTGGGGCGCGGCACCTTCGTGCTGCCGCAGCGGCCGGTACAGAGCGCTGCCCCTGCACCAAGCGTTGCACCGCAGCCAGCACCTGCGGAGCGTCAAAGTGGCCAGATCGACCTTTCGATCATCAAGCCCAACGATGCCCACATGACCGACTGGCTGCGCGGCGCCATCAACGAACTGGCCGCGTCGCCCGGCCTGGCACAGGTGCTCGACTACGTCACCGAGGGCGGCCACGCCACCCACAAGCAAGCCGGTGCAAGCTGGATCCAGCGCTGGCTGCCAGAGGCACGCTGGCAACAGGTGGTGCTGACTTCAGGAGCCCAGCACGGCTTGCTGGTGGCCATCAGCAGCCTGTCGAAAAGCGACGATGTGGTGCTGTGCGAGTCGTTCTGCTACCCGGGCATCATCTCCCTGGCCCACAGCATGGGCCGTCGCCTGCGCGGCGTGGCCATGGACGAGCACGGCCTGATTCCCGAGGCATTGCGCGCAGCCTGCCTGGAGCACCGCCCGTCGCTGCTGGTGTGCGTGACCACCCACCAGAACCCGACCAACTCGATCATGCCCCATGCCCGGCGCCAGGCCATCGCCGAGATCGCCCGTGAGTTCGACCTTTTCATCGTCGATGACGATATCTATGGTTTCCTCGAGCCTGCTGCGGACTACCAGCCATTGGCTGCGTATGCACCCGAGCGCTCGGTCTATCTCACGAGCCTGTCCAAGAGTGTGCTGCCGGCACTGCGCATCGGTTATCTGTACGCCCCGCCGCAAACCCTTTCGCGGTTATCGTCGATGGTCCGCAGCAGCGTCTGGATGCCATCGCCACTGATGGCGCAACTGGCCAGCAACCTGATCAACAGCGGCATGGCCGACCAACTGGTGCGGGTTCAGCAGGACGAGGCAGCGGCGCGCCAGCAAATGGCGCGGGAAATTCTTGGCAGGTACAAGATCCGCAGCCAGCCGAACAGCTTCCACATCTGGCTGGAACTACCGGAACCGTGGACCAGCGACGAATTTGCCAACCTGGCGCGCAACAACGGCGTGACGGTCGTCAGCGGCAGCCAGTTCCTGCCAGAACGCAGCCGTGCCACCTGCGGGGTGCGTATCGCCTTGATGGCGCCCAAGCGCGAAGAACTGGGGTTTGCCCTGACCAAGTTGGTCAGCTTGCTGGACTCGCCGGAACCGCGGTTGTTCTATTGAGCAGTCCTTGTAACGGAATGGGATTCCCATTCTTTGGGGGCGCTTGGCGTTCACTCGCAACAGGTGGCTGAGTCCATTTAATTACAAGTGCTGCACTGCCTTCGGGATAATGCTGCAGCACAAAAGCCCACTTACCGCCAATGCGTCGGTGAACTCACTGCAGCAGTCACAGACGAACTCGGCCAGTGTCACCCAAAAAGGTGGAGCAGAACGGCACCCGCAAGAACCATGCTCACGCCCACCATCTGAAGACAAGACAAACGCTCCCGATAGAAGAGAAAGCCAAGTATCGCAGCGATACCACCCGACAGCGTACTGATCACAGTGACAATGGAAATCGAACCATTGAGTGCTCCCCAGGAAAAGGCAGAAAAGCCACCTAGGTTACACAGGCTGGCGCCGCACAATGATGCACAAGTCCCCGCGCTGATTTTCGACCAGCTCCTCAGCAACTTTAGTGCCTCCCGAATGAGGAAGACCACTCCAACTGCGTACCCCAACGCCAACATGTTCACTGGGCCAAGCGATGGTAGTACAAACTTCCCTTGAAGCCAGAAACTAAAGCCGTAGAGCGCCGCCGCCAACAAAGCGAAACCTATCGGCAAGCGGCTCATGAAGCGCCCCTGCTCGCTTGCCTTGCTAGCGCTACTGGCTAACAGCACACCAAGGAAACAGGTCAGCAAGCCTACAAACTGCCAAGGTGACAATTCATCACCGCCCAGCCAGGCCAGTAACGTGGTAAAAATTCCATAGGAGGTCACTATCGGGGCCACGAGTGCTGTGTTACCAGTGGCAAAAGCCTTGGATAGTGAAAGAGCACCCAATACTGTGCAAAGCGCCGCAGCGCCACCGAGTAGCAACGCGCTGGCAGGCGCCACTAGTACCTTCTCCAACTGACCGGCCGCTATAGAGACGATCAGGCCCATCAATAGCAGTCCTAATAGCTGTCCAAAAAAAACAGCACGGCGGATTCCAACAGCCCGGGCGTTTATTCCTATCAGGAAATCCGCTGAGCCCCACAATACAGCTGCTACCAAACCCATGATGACGTCCATGCTTAGACTCCTTTAGACACCTGGAAAATGCGGCAGACCAGCAAGTAAGCGCGCACGAACTAATCAGTGAAAACTTGATATCTTGCAAAGGCCGGACGTACTCATTCGACTAATACCTCGCCCGCCTTCCGTTACAAATTTGTAACAGGAAACAAGAAATCTTTCCGACGAATAGAGCGTTCATCGCGCTGCTTCTCGCCCAGGCCATCATCAACCTTCCGGTTATTGCAATCAGACCGAGCTTAAGTTGGATCAGGGCAGGATCAGTAAAGCGGCCGCATTAGATATCCCCAGGTGCTTTGCTCGTTCCACCCCGCCGAAAGTGGTGGATATTAAGCGATCCAGGCAGAAAAAGTGTCCTCCAGTAGAAGTTCAGAAACCGCTTACAGCCAAGGTAAGAACTTCCTAGAACCATATGCAACACGTAACTTCTACCAGGCACTTTTCCGACTCAGTCGACTGTCGTAATGGAATTGGGGTTTTCCGCAACATCGGCGAAGCTGCGCCTATACTGCGCCGCTTTCTTTTTCCGGGAAGCCCACACAGCAGTACCTGGGTTTTCTCCTAAAAAAAACCCAGAGCATTTGCCCTGGGTTTTGGTCTTGCAAGAGGCTTAACCGCTCTGATTAGAACGGAATATCGTCATCGAAGCTGTCGAAGTCAGCTGCCGGTTGCGGCGCTGGCTGCTGCGGCGCCGGGCGCTGCGGAGCCTGTTGCGGGCGCGGGGCCTGCTGGCGTGGGGCCTGGTTGTACTGCTGCTGGCCACCGCCATAGTTGCCGCCAGCTTGATTGTACGGGTCACCGCCCTGCTGCTGGCCCTGCGGACGACCGCCGAGCAGCTGCATGGTGCCGTTGATGTCGACGATGATCTCGGTGGTGTAGCGCTTGATACCGTCTTTTTCCCATTCACGGGTCTGCAGCTTGCCTTCGATGTAGCACTGCGAACCCTTGCGCAGGTACTCGCCGGCGATTTCGGCAACCTTGCCGAACAGCGACACACGGTGCCATTCGGTACGCTCGACCTTCTGGCCCGACTGCTTGTCGGTCCACTGCTCGCTGGTAGCCAGGCTCAGGTTGGTCACGGCGTTACCGTTGGGCAGGTAGCGGACTTCGGGATCCTGGCCACAGGTACCGACCAGAATGACTTTGTTAACCCCACGGGCCATAACGTTCTCCTAGGCTTCGCACGCCGAAGAGGCCGGGTTCACCAGGCGCTCGAGGGTCGTACGGTCCAAAATTTTCGTATCCAGTTTGATATAGATGGCGGCTTCATCTGCCACCACAACGGCGTCGGTCACACCCGGCACGGCCATCAGGCGCTCGGTCAGGCCGGCTTCCCGGACTGCCTCTGGCGTCAGCGGCATGCGCAGGCTGGTCACATAGGGCGGCTCGTTCATGCGCAAGGCGACGACCAACCAGATGGCACACAGCACCGCACAACCGAGGAACACCATGTTCAGCCCGCCGTGCTGGAACAACCAGCCACCGAGGATTCCTCCCAGGGCAGCGCCGAGGAACTGGCTGGTGGAGTAGACCCCCATCGCCGTTCCCTTGCCACCTGCAGGCGACACCTTGCTCACCAGCGAAGGCAGCGATGCCTCCAGCAGGTTGAATGCAGTAAAGAATACCACGGTGCCAACCACCAGTCCGCGCAAACCGTCAGCCCACTCCCAGAAGTATATCTCCGTCAGCAGCAGGACACTCACCGCGCCGGCCAACACGCGTTTCATCTTGCGCTTCTTTTCGCCGTAGATGATGAACGGGACCATTGCAAAAAATGAGATGAACAGCGCGGTCAGGTATACCCACCAGTGTTGCTCCTTGGGCAGGCCGCCGCGCTCGACAAAGGCCAGTGGCAGCGCGACGAAGCTGGCCATGAGAATGGCATGCAGGATGAAAATGCCCGCATCCAGGCGCAGAAGGTCCGGATGGCGCAGGGTCGGGCCGATCGCCTGGCGGGCCACGCCCGACTCGCGGTGCTGCAGGATGCTATGGGTATTGGGCACGACAAAGGCGATCAGCAGGATACCCACCAGGGCAAGTCCTGCCGTGGCCAGGAACAATCCTGACAAGCCAAAGGCACTTGTCAGTAACGGGCCAACGACCATGGCGACGGCAAACGAAAGGCCAATGCTCATGCCGATCATGGCCATGGCCTTGGTCCGGTGTTGCTCGCGGGTAAGGTCGGACAGCAGCGCCATGACCGCAGCGGAAATCGCCCCGGCCCCCTGCAGGATACGCCCGGCGATCACCCCCCAGATGGAGTCGGCCTGGGCCGCCAGGACACTGCCCAGGGCAAAGATCACCAAACCCAGGTAAATCACCGGCCGACGGCCGATGCGGTCGGAAATCATCCCGAACGGGATCTGCAATATGGCCTGGGTGAGGCCATAGGCACCAATGGCCAGGCCGATCAGTGCAGGGGTGGCACCGGCCAGGTCCATGCCGTAGGTGGCCAGCACCGGCAAGACCATGAACATGCCCAGCATACGAAAGGCAAAGACCAGGGCCAGGCCGCCAGCGGCGCGGGTTTCGCCGCCACTCATGCGCTCGTTGTGGGTGTCGTGCATGGATTAATCTCGTGTGAACCGGCGGCGATTCTATCAGTCCGACAGCTTGACGGCATCTACGCGACGCTTTGCCGCGTACTGGCAGCGCGCCGTATACTTCCTTGTTTATGCCCGCCGAGCGAGGCCGCAGTGGACAAGATCCTGATTCGTGGGGCACGCACCCACAACCTGAAAAACATCGACCTGACCCTGCCCCGGGACAAGCTGATCGTGATCACCGGCCTGTCCGGTTCGGGCAAGTCATCCCTGGCGTTCGACACCCTCTACGCCGAAGGCCAGCGGCGCTACGTGGAATCGCTCTCGGCCTATGCCCGGCAGTTCCTGTCGATGATGGAAAAGCCCGACGTCGACACCATCGAAGGCCTGTCGCCGGCCATTTCCATCGAGCAGAAGTCGACCTCGCACAACCCCCGTTCCACGGTCGGCACCATCACCGAAATCTACGACTACCTGCGCCTGTTGTATGCCCGCGTCGGTACCCCGCGTTGCCCGGACCACGATATTCCGCTGGAGGCGCAAACGATCAGCCAGATGGTCGACCTGGTGCTGGAGCGCCCGGAAGGCAGCAAGCTGATGCTGCTGGCCCCGGTGGTTCGCGAGCGCAAGGGCGAACACCTGGCAGTATTCGACGAGCTGCGTGCGCAAGGCTTTGTCCGCGCACGCGTCAACGGCAAGCTCTACGAACTCGATGAGCTACCCAAGCTGGACAAGCAGAAAAAGCACAGCATCGATGTGGTAGTCGACCGCTTCAAGGTACGTGCCGACCTGCAACAGCGCCTGGCCGAGTCGTTCGAAACCGCGCTGAAACTGGCCGACGGCATCGCCCTGGTGGCGCCGATGGACGATGAACCGGGCGAAGAGACGATCTTCTCCGCACGCTTCGCCTGCCCGGTCTGTGGCCACGCCATCAGCGAGCTGGAGCCGAAGCTGTTCTCCTTCAACAACCCTGCCGGTGCCTGCCCGACTTGCGATGGCCTGGGGGTCAAGCAGTTCTTCGACACCAAGCGCCTGGTCAATGCCGAGCTCACCCTGGCCGAAGGTGCGATCCGCGGCTGGGACCGGCGCAACGTGTACTACTTCCAGATGCTCGGTTCGCTGGCTGCGCATTATGGCTTCAGCCTGGAAGAGCCGTTCGGCGAGCTCTCGGCAGAACACCAGAAGGTGATCCTGCAGGGCAGCGGCAAGCAGAGTGTCGACTTCAAGTACCTCAACGACCGGGGCGACATCGTCAAGCGCTCGCACCCGTTCGAAGGCATCGTGCCGAACCTGGAACGGCGCTATCGCGAAACCGAGTCGGCCACCGTGCGTGAAGAGCTGGCCAAGTACCTCGGCACCCAGCCCTGCCCGGATTGCCGCGGTACTCGCCTGCGCCGCGAAGCGCGCCATGTGTGGGTGGGTGAGAAGACCCTGCCAGCGGTGACCAACCTGCCGATCGGTGAAGCCAGCAACTATTTCGGCGCCCTGACCCTGACCGGTCGCCGTGGCGAAATCGCCGCGAAGATCCTCAAGGAAATCTGCGAGCGCCTGCAATTCCTGGTCAACGTCGGCCTCGACTACCTCACCCTCGACCGCAGCGCCGATACCCTGTCCGGTGGCGAGGCACAGCGAATCCGCCTGGCCAGCCAGATCGGCGCCGGCCTGGTGGGGGTGATGTACATCCTCGACGAGCCGTCCATCGGCCTTCACCAACGCGACAACGACCGCCTGCTGGCCACCCTCAATCACCTGCGCGACCTGGGCAATACAGTGATCGTGGTGGAACACGACGAGGACGCCATCCGCCTGGCCGACTACGTCGTGGACATCGGCCCCGGTGCCGGCGTACATGGCGGCAAGATCGTCGCCGAGGGCACGCCACAGGAAGTCATGGCCCACCCCGACTCGCTGACCGGCAAGTACCTGTCCGGGCGCAAGAAGATCGTCGTGCCGGCCAAGCGCACGCCGCGCAACAAGAAGCTGCAACTCAAGCTCAAGGGCGCGCGTGGCAACAACCTGCAAAACGTCGACCTGGAAATCCCGATCGGCCTGCTGACCTGCGTGACCGGGGTGTCCGGTTCGGGCAAGTCGACGCTCATCAACAACACGCTGTTCCCGCTGGCCGCCACCGCCCTGAATGGCGCAAGCAGCCTGGAGGCTGCGCCGCACAGCAGCATGGATGGCCTGCAGCACCTGGACAAGGTGGTGGATATCGATCAGAGCCCGATCGGCCGCACTCCTCGTTCGAACCCGGCAACCTATACCGGCATCTTCACGCCCATCCGCGAGCTGTTCTCCGGCGTTCCGGAATCGCGCTCGCGCGGTTATGGCCCCGGGCGGTTCTCGTTCAACGTCAAGGGCGGCCGTTGCGAGGCCTGCCAGGGCGATGGCCTGATCAAGGTGGAGATGCACTTCCTGCCGGACATCTACGTGCCGTGCGACGTGTGCAAGAGCAAGCGCTACAACCGCGAAACGCTGGAGATCAAGTACAAGGGCAAGAACATCCACGAAGTGCTGGAAATGACCATCGAGGATGCCCGCGAGTTCTTCGACGCGGTACCAGCGCTCGCGCGCAAGCTACAGACGTTGATGGACGTCGGGCTGTCCTACATCAAGCTGGGGCAGTCGGCGACCACGTTGTCGGGTGGCGAGGCACAGCGGGTGAAACTGTCGCGCGAGCTGTCCAAGCGTGATACCGGCAAGACCCTCTACATTCTCGACGAGCCGACCACAGGCCTGCACTTTGCCGATATCCAGCAGTTGCTGGACGTGCTGCATCGCCTGCGCGACCACGGCAATACCGTGGTGGTGATCGAGCACAACCTGGATGTGATCAAGACTGCGGACTGGCTGGTGGACCTTGGGCCGGAGGGTGGCTCGAAAGGTGGACAGATCATTGCCTGTGGCACACCGGAAGAACTCAGCGAGATGAAGCAGTCCTATACCGGGCATTACCTGAAACCGCTTCTGGAGCGGGATCGCGCTTGAGGCAAATGGGGCGCTTTGCGCCCCTATCAACACGAGGCCGCTCCTGCAGCCGACCGCATTATCCTCGGATAAATGCGGTCGGCTGCAGGAGCGGCCTTGTGTCGCGAAGGGCTGCAAAGCAGCCCCCAGCATCTATTTACATCTGCGACTGCAAGTAGTTCTCGAGGCCAATGGCCTTGATCAGCCCCTGCTGCTTCTCCAGCCAATAGGTGTGGTCTTCTTCGGTGTCAGCCAGCTGCGCGCGCAAGATGTCACGGCTGACGTAATCCTTGTGCAGCTCACACAGTTCGATACCTTTGCATAACGCGGCACGCACCTTGTACTCGAGCTTGAGATCAGCTTCGATCATTTCCGGCACGGTGCTGCCCACTTCCAGGTCATCCGCGCGCATGTCAGGTGTGCCTTCGAGCATGAGGATACGACGCATCAGGGCATCGGCGTGCTGCGTCTCCTCTTCCATCTCGTGGTTGATGCGCTCATAGAGCTTGGACAGGCCCCAATCTTCATACATACGCGAGTGAATGAAGTACTGGTCGCGCGCAGCCAGTTCGCCCTTCAACAGCGTGACGAGGTAGTTGATTACGTCCGGGTGGCCTTGCATCGCCCTGCTTCTCCATGTGAAAACGTCTATTGCCCATAGTGTGAACCAGCTTTTACTTGCGGTCACTGAAAAATGCGCAATAAGAAGCAAAAAAAGCCCTGAACAGTAGTGATATTCATTGAAAAACCGCCCAAATGAGGGCGGTTCTTCTTATCACTTCGACTTAGGCGAGATCGATGCGCAAAGCCTTGGCAACCCCTTCGCCGTAGGCGGGATCGGCCTTGAAGAAGTACTGCAGTTGGCGCTGGACCACGTCTTGGCTTACACCTGCCATGGCTCCCGCGATGTTGTTGATCAACAGGGCTTTCTGCTCATCATTCATCAAGCGGAACAGCGCACCGGCATGGCTGTAGTAATCGCTGTCTTCGCGATGATTGTAACGGTCCGCCGCCCCCTCCAACGTTAGCGCGGGCTCAGCATGACGTGGTGACTGCTTCGGCGCGTCGCCATAGCTGTTGGGCTCATAGTTGGGCGCGCTACCGTACGTGCCGCTGGCCATGGAACCATCGCGCTGGTAGCTGTTAACCGGGCAACGTGGCGCGTTAACCGGCAACTGCTGGTGGTTGGTACCCACCCGGTAGCGGTGCGCATCAGCGTAGGCGAACACCCGACCTTGCAGCATGCGGTCCGGCGACAAACCGACACCTGGCACCATGTTGCTTGGACCAAATGCAGCTTGCTCGACCTCAGCGAAGTAGTTCAGCGGGTTGCGGTTGAGTTCAAGCACACCGACCTCGATCAGCGGGTAGTCCTTCTGCGACCAGGTCTTGGTGACGTCGAAGGGGTTCTCGTCGCGGTTGGCTGCCTCGGCTTCACTCATTACCTGGATGCATACGGTCCAGCGTGGATAGTCGCCGCGCTCGATCGCTTCGAAGAGATCGCGCTGAGCGTAGTCCGGATCGGTACCGGCCAGGCGTGCAGCCTCCGCCGGGGCGAGGTTCTTGATGCCTTGCTGAGTCTTGAAGTGCCATTTGACCCAGGTACGTTGCCCCTCGGCATTGATCAGGCTGTAGGTATGGCTGCCGAAGCCGTGCATGTGGCGGTAGCCGTCCGGAATGCCGCGGTCGGAGAACAGGATAGTGACCTGATGCAGCGCCTCGGGGGAGTGCGACCAGAAGTCCCACATCATTTGCGCATTTTTCAGGTTGGTTTGCGGGTGACGCTTCTGCGTGTGGATGAAGTCAGGGAACTTCAGCGGGTCGCGGATGAAAAACACCGGCGTGTTGTTGCCAACAATGTCCCAGTTGCCTTCCTCGGTATAGAACTTCACGGCAAAGCCGCGCGGATCGCGTTCGGTGTCGGCCGAACCACGCTCGCCACCCACGGTGGAAAAACGCAGGAACGTCTCGGTTTGCTTGCCGATCTGCTCAAACAGCTTGGCACTGGTGTAAGCCGTGATATCGCGCGTGACGGTAAAGGTACCGTAGGCACCCGAGCCCTTGGCATGGACGCGGCGCTCGGGGATATTCTCGCGGTTGAAATGGGCAAGCTTCTCGATCAGGTGGAAGTCGTCGAGCAGCAACGGGCCGCGTGGGCCGGCGGAACGGGAATTCTGGTTATCGGCTACAGGGGCACCGCTGGCGGTGGTGAGAATCTTGCTCATGGGCTCTCCTTATCGGTCTACAAGCGCCGGCTGATCGGCTGTGGAGAGAGTATTGACGAGCAAGGTTACAAGAACAAATTCATTACATGACTTGTATCAATAGAAATAAACAATACATCCAGAAACAAAAAACCGGGCACTAGGCCCGGTTCTTTGTAGCAGACAGAACGTCTTACTCAGCAGCTTCTACAGCACCGCCGACCGGACGATCAACCAGCTCGACATACGCCATAGGAGCGTTGTCGCCAGCGCGGAAACCGCACTTCAGGATGCGCAGGTAGCCGCCCTGACGGGTGGCGTAACGCTTGCCCAGGTCATTGAACAGCTTGCCAACAGCGGACTTCGAACGGGTACGGTCGAAGGCCAGACGACGGTTAGCTACGCTGTCTTCCTTGGCCAGGGTGATCAGCGGCTCGGCAACGCGGCGCAGTTCCTTGGCTTTCGGCAGGGTGGTTTTGATCAGCTCGTGCTCGATCAGCGACACTGCCATGTTCTGGAACATAGCCTTGCGGTGAGAGCTGGTACGGCTCAGGTGACGTCCACTTTTACGATGACGCATGATTCATTCCTTACCAAACACTACGTTCGGTGATTACGACGATCAGGCGGTCGCCTTGTCGTCTTTCTTAAGACTTGCAGGCGGCCAGTTGTCGAGGCGCATGCCGAGAGACAGACCACGAGAGGCCAGCACGTCCTTGATTTCAGTCAGGGACTTCTTGCCCAGGTTAGGAGTCTTCAACAGCTCTACTTCGGTACGCTGAATCAGGTCGCCGATGTAGTAGATGTTCTCCGCCTTGAGGCAGTTGGCCGAACGTACAGTCAGTTCCAGGTCGTCAACCGGACGCAGCAGGATCGGATCGATCTCGTCTTCCTGCTCGACTACGACAGGCTCGCTGTCACCCTTGAGGTCGACGAACGCGGCCAGCTGCTGTTGCAGGATGGTCGCAGCGCGGCGAATAGCCTCTTCAGGGTCCAGGGTGCCGTTGGTTTCCAGATCAATGACCAGCTTGTCCAGGTTGGTACGCTGTTCAACACGGGCGTTCTCGACCACATAGGCGATACGACGCACCGGGCTGAACGAAGCGTCCAGCTGCAGACGGCCAATGCTACGGCTTTCGTCTTCGTCGGTTTGACGGGAGTCGGCCGGCTCGTAACCACGACCACGAGCTACGGTGAGCTTCATGTTCAGGGCGCCGTTCGACGCCAGGTTCGCGATTACGTGATCGGGGTTGACGATCTCGACATCGTGATCCAGCTGAATATCGGCAGCGGTAACCACCCCCGAACCCTTTTTCGACAAGGTCAGCGTAACTTCGTCACGACCGTGCAGCTTGATAGCCAGGCCTTTCAGGTTCAACAGGATTTCAATGACGTCTTCCTGTACACCTTCGATCGCGGAGTACTCGTGGAGTACGCCATCGATCTCGGCCTCGACTACTGCACAGCCAGGCATGGAGGACAACAGGATGCGGCGCAGCGCGTTGCCCAGGGTATGGCCGAAACCACGCTCGAGAGGCTCGAGCGTGATCTTGGCGCGGGTCGGACTGACTACCTGCACATCAATGTGGCGGGGAGTCAGGAACTCATTTACCGAAATCTGCATGGATGCACCTATTTTCTAGCCCTTACTTGGAGTAGAGCTCGACAATCAGGTTCTCGTTGATGTCGGCAGACAGGTCGCTGCGAGCAGGAACGTTCTTGAAAACGCCCGACTTTTTAGCAGCATCCACATCAACCCACTCAACGCGGCCACGCTGGGCGCACAGTTCAAGGGCTTGAACAATGCGCAGCTGGTTCGACGACTTCTCGCGAACCGCGACCACGTCACCCGGACGAACTTGGTAGGATGGAATGTTCACAGTCTTACCGTTGACGCTGATCGCTTTGTGCGAAACCAGCTGACGGGATTCGGCGCGAGTCGAACCGAAGCCCATACGGTAGACGACGTTATCCAGACGGCACTCGAGCAGTTGCAGCAGGTTCTCACCGGTTGCGCCTTTTTTCGAGGCAGCAGCCTGGTAGTAACCGCGGAACTGACGCTCCAGAACACCGTAGATACGACGAACTTTTTGCTTCTCGCGCAGCTGGGTACCGTAGTCGGACTGACGGCCACGGCGCTGGCCGTGGATACCTGGGGCTGCTTCGATGTTGCACTTCGATTCCAGAGCGCGAACGCCGCTCTTCAGGAACAGGTCAGTGCCTTCACGGCGAGACAGTTTGCATTTTGGACCAATGTAACGTGCCATTTATCTGTCTCCTGATTACACGCGACGCTTCTTCGGCGGACGGCACCCGTTGTGCGGGATTGGCGTCACGTCGGTGATGCTGGCGATCTTGTAGCCGCAGCTGTTCAGTGCACGAACGGCGGACTCACGACCTGGACCTGGACCCTTGACGTTCACGTCGAGGTTCTTCAGACCGTATTCCAGCGCAGCTTGACCAGCACGCTCAGCAGCGATCTGGGCTGCGAACGGGGTGGATTTGCGCGAACCACGGAAACCCGAACCACCGGAGGTCGCCCAGGACAAAGCGTTGCCCTGACGGTCGGTGATGGTCACGATGGTGTTGTTGAAAGAGGCATGGATGTGGGCGATGCCATCAACCACTGTCTTTTTGACTTTCTTACGAGGACGAGCAGCAGGTTTTGCCATGTCTATATTCCTGGGCGATTACTTGCGGATCGGCTTACGCGGGCCCTTACGGGTGCGTGCGTTGGTCTTGGTGCGCTGACCGCGAACCGGCAGACCTTTACGATGACGCAGGCCGCGGTAGCAACCCAGGTCCATCAAGCGCTTGATCTTCATGTTGATGTCACGACGCAGGTCACCTTCGGTGGTGAACTTCGCGACTTCGCCACGCAGGGTTTCGATTTGCTCGTCGCTCAGATCCTTGATCTTAGCGGCTGGGTTTACACCAGCGTCTGCACAGATCTTCTGTGCAGTAGTGCGACCGACACCATAGATGTAGGTCAGCGAGATAACAGCATGCTTGTTATCTGGAATGTTGACGCCTGCAATACGGGCCATTCAGTGGGACTCCAATTGACAGCTACCTACGCCCCGGAAGCCAAGAAATAGGGCGCGAGATAATATCGCTGTAGAAACGAATAATCAACCCAGCAGCACACTAGCTGCTGGGTTTGAAGCGCAGATCACACTCAGCCTTGGCGCTGTTTGTGACGCGGTTCCGCGCTGCAGATCACTCGTACGACGCCTTCGCGACGGATGATCTTGCAGTTACGGCACAGCTTTTTCACCGATGCACGAACTTTCATTACCGACTCCTCGAACCTTAGGGGCGTATCAGCGCAGCAGACCGCTGCCACCGTAGCCTTTCAGGTTGGCTTTCTTCATCAGGGATTCGTACTGGTGCGAAACGAGGTGCGATTGTACTTGGGACATGAAGTCCATCACAACCACTACCACAATCAGCAACGAGGTCCCGCCAAGGTAGAACGGCACATTTGCTGCCACCACCAGGAACTGGGGCAGAAGGCAGACGGCCATCATGTAAAGAGCACCGAACATGGTCAGACGGGTCAGAACGCCATCAATGTAGCGTGCCGACTGCTCACCAGGACGGATACCCGGAATAAAGGCACCGGACTTCTTCAGGTTTTCCGCTACGTCTTTCGGGTTGAACATCAGCGCTGTGTAGAAGAAGCAGAAGAAAATGATCCCTGCACTAAACAGCAGAATGTTCAACGGCTGACCAGGAGCGATCGATTGCGAGATGTCCTGCAGCCAGCCCATACCTTCGGACTGACCGAACCAGGCACCCAGCGAAGCCGGGAACAGCAGAATGCTGCTCGCGAAAATGGCCGGGATAACCCCCGCCATGTTCACCTTCAGCGGCAGGTGGCTAGTCTGCGCAGCGAAGACCTTGCGGCCCTGCTGACGCTTGGCGTAGTGAACGGCGATACGACGCTGACCACGCTCAATGAACACCACGAAGCCGATAATCGCTACTGCCAGCAAACCGATAGCGACCAAGGCGAAAATGTTGATATCGCCTGTGCGTGCAGACTCGAAAGACTGCCCGATTGCTCTCGGAAGACCGGCAACGATACCTGCGAAGATCAACATCGAGATACCGTTGCCCACACCGCGCTCGGTGATCTGCTCGCCCAGCCACATCATGAACATCGCGCCTGCCACGAAGGTGGAGACGGCGACGACATGGAAGCCCAGACCTACAGAAAACGCCACGCCCTGGTTGGCCAGGCCAATGGACATGCCAATGGCTTGGACCAGTGCCAGGATAACGGTGCCGTAGCGGGTGTACTGGCTGATCTTGCGACGGCCAGCTTCACCTTCCTTCTTCAACTGCTCCAGTTGCGGGCTGACCGCCGTCATCAGCTGCATGATGATCGATGCCGAGATGTACGGCATGATCCCCAGTGCAAAGATGCTCATGCGCTCGAGCGCGCCACCGGAAAACATGTTGAACAAGCTAAGAATGGTCCCCTCATTCTGCCGAAACAGATCCGCCAGACGGTCTGGATTGATGCCAGGAACCGGGATATGCGCACCTATCCGATAGACGATGATCGCCATGAACAGAAAGCGCAGACGAGCCCAGAGTTCCGACATCCCGCCCTTACCGAGCGAAGAGAGAGCACCTTGCTTAGCCATTTATTCCTCGAACTTGCCGCCAGCTGCTTCGATAGCCGCACGCGCACCCTTGGTGGCTGCGATACCCTTGATGGTGACTGCGCGAGTGACTTCGCCAGACAGCATGATTTTCACGCGCTGTACGTTCTGGCCGATCACGTTGGCATCCTTCAGGGATTGCACGGAGATCACGTCGCCTTCCACCTTGGCCAGCTCGGACAGACGCACTTCGGCGCGGTCCATGGCTTTCAGGGAAACGAAGCCGAATTTCGGCAGACGACGGTGCAGCGGCTGTTGACCGCCTTCGAAGCCCGGAGCGATGGTGCCACCGGAACGGGAGGTCTGACCTTTGTGACCACGGCCACCAGTCTTGCCCAAACCGCTACCGATACCACGACCCGGACGATGCTTCTCGCGACGGGAACCCGGCGCTGGACTCAGATCATTGAGTTTCATCGATTAACCCTCGACCTTCAGCATGTAGTAAGCCTTGTTGATCATCCCGCGGTTCTCGGGAGTATCCTGGACTTCTACAGTGTGACCGATGCGACGCAGACCCAGGCCTTTAACGCACAGTTTGTGGTTAGGCAGACGGCCGGCAGTGCTCTTGATCAGCGTTACTTTTACGGTTGCCATGATCAGAAGATCTCCTCAACGCTCTTGCCGCGCTTGGCAGCAATGGATTCAGGAGATTGCATGGCTTTCAGACCCTTGAAGGTGGCGTAAACCACGTTCACTGGGTTGGTCGAACCGTAGCACTTGGCCAGAACGTTCTGAACACCAGCAACTTCCAGGACAGCACGCATTGCGCCACCGGCGATGATACCGGTACCTTCCGAGGCAGGCTGCATGTAAACCTTCGAGGCGCCGTGGGCAGCCTTGGTGGCGTACTGCAGGGTGGTGCCCTTCAGGTCAACCTGGATCATGTTGCGGCGAGCAGCTTCCATAGCCTTCTGGATCGCGGCAGGTACTTCGCGCGACTTGCCACGGCCGAAGCCAACACGGCCTTTGCCATCACCTACCACGGTCAGCGCGGTGAAGGTGAAGATACGGCCGCCTTTTACGGTTTTGGCAACGCGGTTAACTTGAACCAGCTTCTCGATGTAGCCTTCGTCGCGCTTTTGATCGTTATTTGCCATAACTTAGAACTCCAGCCCGCCTTCACGAGCAGCATCAGCCAGCGCCTTGACGCGGCCGTGGTACTTGAAGCCGGAACGGTCAAAGGCAACTTGAGATACACCGGCGGCTTTCGCACGCTCAGCTACCAGCTTGCCAACCTTAGTGGCCGCGTCGATGTTGCCAGTGGCGCCATCACGCAGTTCTTTGTCCAAGGTCGAGGCGCTTGCCAGAACCTTGCTGCCGTCGGCCGAAATGACCTGGGCGTAGATGTGCTGCGAGGAGCGGAACACGCACAGGCGCACGACTTCGAGTTCGTGCATCTTGAGGCGTGCTTTGCGAGCGCGACGCAGTCGAGTAACTTTTTTGTCGGTCATTTGCTAGGCCCTACTTCTTCTTGGCTTCTTTACGACGGACTACTTCGTCCGCGTAACGCACACCCTTGCCTTTGTAAGGCTCTGGCGGACGGAAGTCGCGGATTTCAGCGGCCACCTGACCCACCAGCTGCTTGTCGATACCCTTGATCAGGATGTCGGTCTGGCTTGGGGTTTCAGCGGTGATACCGGCTGGCAGTTCGTAGTCCACTGGGTGCGAGAAGCCCAGAGCCAGGTTCAGGACGGTGCCCTTGGCCTGTGCCTTGTAACCAACACCGATCAGCTGGAGCTTGCGCTCGAAGCCTTGGCTTACGCCCTGGACCATGTTGTTCACCAGAGCGCGGGTGGTACCGGCCATGGCGCGAGCTTGCTGGTCACCGTTGCGAGCAGCGAAACGCAGCTCACCAGCTTCTTCGGTAACTTCAACAGACGAGTGAACGTTCAGTTCGAGAGTGCCTTTGGCACCCTTCACCGAAAGCTGCTGGCCGGCGAATTTGACTTCGACGCCTGCTGGCAGCTTAACGGGGTTCTTAGCGACGCGAGACATGCCTATCTCCCCTTAGAACACTGTGCACAGAACTTCGCCGCCGACACCGGCAGCGCGCGCAGCGCGATCAGTCATCACACCTTTGTTGGTGGAGACGATAGACACGCCCAGGCCGCCACGTACTTTCGGCAGCTCTGCGACGGACTTGTACTGGCGCAGGCCTGGACGGCTGGAGCGCTTCAGTTCCTCGATGACCGGACGGCCTTCGAAGTACTTCAGTTCGATCGACAGGGAAGGCTTGGCCTCACCAGTTACCTGGTAGCCAGCGATGTAACCTTCGTCCTTCAGAACTTTGGCAACCGCGACCTTCAGGGTGGAGGAAGGCATGCTTACGACGGACTTTTCAGCCATCTGGGCATTACGGATGCGAGTTAGCATGTCCGCTAACGGGTCCTGCATACTCATGGGCTAGATGCTCCTGATACAAGAATTATTAGCCTTGCGGCTATCACAACCACCCGAGCAGGCAGGGCAAAAAACCCAGGCTCAGGTGAGCCGGTCATTCTAGACACAAGGCAGAAACGAAACAAGCCCCATATAGGGGCTTGTTTGTTGGCGAGGTCACCGGCGGTCGGAAGATTACTCCCCTTCCACCGGGATCACACCGGCAGCGATTACCAGGAGGCCTTGACCAGACCCGGTACGTCACCGCGCATTGCAGCTTGACGCAGCATGTTACGGCCCAGGCCGAACTTACGGTATACACCGTGAGGACGACCGGTCAGGCGGCAACGGTTGCGCAGGCGCGAGGCGCTAGCGTCACGTGGCTGCTTCTGCAGAGCGACAACGGCAGCGAAACGCTCTTCAGGAGAAGCGTTCAGGTTGACGATGGTCGCTTTCAGCTCAGCACGCTTCTTAGCGAACTTGGCTACCGTGAGCTGACGCTTCAGCTCGCGGTTCTTCATGCTCTTCTTGGCCATTTTCCTACTCCAATCAGTTGCGGAACGGGAACTTGAAAGCACGCAGCAGAGCGCGGCCTTCGTCGTCCGAACGAGCAGTGGTGGTCAGGGTGATGTCCAAACCGCGCAGAGCATCGATCTTGTCGTAGTCGATTTCCGGGAAGATGATCTGCTCTTTCACGCCCATGCTGTAGTTGCCACGGCCATCGAAGGACTTGGCATTCAGGCCGCGGAAGTCGCGTACCCGAGGCAGGGAGATCGCCAGCAGGCGGTCCAGGAATTCGTACATCTTGTCGCGACGCAGGGTCACCTTGACGCCGATCGGCCAGCCCTCACGGACTTTGAAGCCCGCGATGGATTTACGAGCGAAAGTCACGACCGGCTTCTGACCGGTGATCTTTTCCAGGTCGGCAACAGCGTGCTCAATGACTTTCTTGTCGCCGATCGCTTCGCCCAGACCCATGTTCAGGGTGATCTTGGTAACGCGCGGAACTTCCATCACGTTCGACAGCTTAAGTTCTTCCTTAAGCTTAGGAGCGATTTCGTTCCGGTAAATCTCTTTCAGTCGTGCCATGGTCTTCTACCTAGCAGTGTTCAAGCATCAACCGCTTTTTGGGTCGACTTGAAGACACGAATTTTTTTACCGTCTTCTACTTTGAAACCAACGCGGTCAGCCTTGTTGGTTTCACCGTTGAAGATGGCAACGTTGGAAGCGTGCAGAGGCGCTTCTTTCTCGACGATACCGCCCTGTACGCCCGCCATCGGGTTAGGCTTGGTATGACGCTTGACCAGGTTCACACCACCAACAACCAGACGGTTGTCAGCCAGAACCTTCAGCACCTTACCGCGCTTACCCTTGTCTTTGCCGGCGATCACGATGATCTCGTCGTCACGACGAATCTTTTGCATGTCGGATCTCCTTACAGCACTTCAGGGGCGAGCGAGACGATCTTCATGAACTTCTCGGAACGAAGCTCACGGGTCACTGGCCCGAAGATGCGAGTGCCGATCGGCTCTTGCTTGTTGTTCAGCAGAACAGCAGCGTTGCCGTCGAAACGAATGATGGAACCGTCGGCGCGACGAACACCGTGACGGGTGCGGACGACAACAGCGGTCATCACCTGGCCTTTCTTGACCTTGCCGCGCGGAATTGCTTCCTTGACGGTTACTTTGATGATGTCACCGATGCCGGCGTAACGGCGGTGCGAACCGCCGAGTACCTTGATGCACATGACGCGACGAGCGCCGCTGTTATCGGCCACATCGAGCATGGATTGAGTCTGAATCATAAAATTTCTCCGACCCTTAGCCCTTAGACTTCAACAGCGCGTTCGAGGACTTCAACCAGTGCCCAGGACTTGGTCTTGGCCAGCGGACGGGTTTCACGGATGGAAACCTTGTCGCCGATTTTGCACTGGTTGGATTCGTCGTGCGCGTGCAGCTTAGTCGAACGCTTAACGTATTTACCGTAGATCGGGTGCTTGACGCGACGCTCGATCAGAACGGTGATGGTCTTGTCCATTTTGTCGCTGACGACACGGCCAGTCAGCGTACGGACGGTTTTTTCAGCTTCAGCCATGATCACTTACCTGCCTGCTGGTTGAGCACAGTTTTCACGCGAGCGATGTCACGCTTAACTTGCGAGAGCAGGTGCGACTGCCCCAACTGGCCAGTTGCTTTCTGCATACGCAGATTGAACTGGTCGCGCAGCAAGCCGAGCAGTTGCTCATTCAGTTGCTGTGCCGATTTTTCACGAAGTTCATTCGCTTTCATCACATCACCGTCCGCTTAACAAAGGAGGTGGCGAGAGGCAGCTTTGCAGCAGCCAGGGCGAAAGCTTCGCGCGCCAGCTCTTCAGAAACACCTTCGATTTCATACAGGACTTTGCCTGGCTGAATCTGGGCAACCCAGTATTCCACGGAGCCCTTACCTTTACCCATACGAACCTCGAGAGGCTTCTTGGAGATCGGCTTGTCCGGGAACACACGGATCCAGATCTTGCCGCCACGTTTAACGTGACGGGTCAGCGCACGACGTGCGGACTCGATCTGGCGAGCGGTGAGGCGACCGCGAGCAACAGCTTTCAGGGCGAATTCGCCGAAGCTGACTTTGCTACCGCGCAGTGCCAGACCACGGTTGTGGCCAGTCATCTGCTTGCGGAATTTTGTACGCTTTGGTTGCAACATTTGGCGTACCCCTTACTTAGCAGCTTTTTTACGAGGCGCTGGTGCTTGTGGTTTCAGTTCTTCTTGGCGACCACCAATCACTTCGCCTTTGAAGATCCAAACCTTCACACCGATCACACCGTAGGTGGTGTGAGCTTCGTAGGTGTTGTAGTCGATATCGGCACGCAGGGTGTGCAGAGGCACACGACCTTCGCGATACCACTCGGTACGAGCAATCTCAGCACCGCCGAGACGACCGCTCACCTGGATCTTGATGCCCTTGGCACCAATACGCATGGCGTTCTGTACGGCGCGCTTCATGGCGCGACGGAACATTACGCGGCGTTCCAGCTGCTGAGCTACGCTCTGCGCAACCAGCATGGCGTCGAGTTCCGGCTTGCGGATCTCTTCGATGTTGATGTGCACAGGCACACCCATCTGCTTGGTCAGGTCCTGACGCAGCTTCTCGACATCTTCACCTTTCTTACCGATAACGATACCGGGACGAGCGGTGTGGATGGTGATGCGTGCAGTTTGAGCCGGACGATGAATATCGATACGGCTTACGGACGCGCTTTTTAGTTTGTCCTGGAGGTACTCACGCGTTTTCAGATCCTTCAACAGGTAATCTGCGTAAGTAGCACCGTCTGCGTACCAGACGGAGGTGTGCTCCTTGACGATTCCCAGGCGAATGCCAGTGGGATGTACTTTCTGACCCATCTGATCGACTCCGTTACTTGTCCGCAACCTTGACAGTGATATGGCAAGACCGCTTGACGATGCGATCAGCACGGCCCTTGGCACGTGGCATGATGCGCTTCAGCGAACGCCCTTCGTTGACGAAGACGGTGGAGACCTTCAGGTCATCAACGTCTGCGCCTTCGTTGTGTTCGGCGTTGGCTACGGCCGACTCGAGGACTTTCTTCATGATTTCAGCGGCTTTTTTGCTGCTGAAGGCCAACAGGTTGAGCGCTTCGCCCACCTTCTTCCCGCGGATCTGGTCGGCGACCAAGCGGGCTTTCTGGGCGGAGATGCGAGCGCCCGACAACTTAGCGGCTACTTCCATTTCCTTACCCCTTAACGCTTGGCTTTCTTGTCAGCCACGTGCCCGCGGTAGGTGCGGGTACCGGCGAACTCGCCCAGTTTGTGGCCGACCATGTCTTCGTTCACCAGAACTGGGACATGTTGACGACCGTTGTGTACCGCGATGGTCAGACCGACCATTTGTGGCAGGATCATCGAACGGCGCGACCAGGTTTTAACTGGCTTGCGATCGTTCTTCTCCACCGCCACTTCGACCTTCTTCAGCAGGTGAAGATCGATAAAAGGACCTTTTTTCAGAGAACGTGGCACTGTCGTATCCCTCTAGTTACTTGCGACGACGGACGATCATGTTGTCGGTACGCTTATTACCACGGGTCTTCGCACCCTTGGTTGGGAAGCCCCATGGCGATACCGGATGACGACCACCGGAGGTACGACCTTCACCACCACCGTGTGGGTGGTCAACCGGGTTCATGGCAACACCACGAACGGTTGGGCGAACGCCGCGCCAGCGTTTGGCACCAGCTTTACCCAGCGAACGCAGGCTGTGCTCGGAGTTCGAGACTTCGCCCAGGGTCGCACGGCACTCAGCCAGGACTTTACGCATTTCACCAGAGCGCAGACGCAGGGTCACGTAGACACCTTCGCGAGCGATCAGCTGAGCCGAAGCACCAGCGGAACGAGCGATCTGAGCACCTTTGCCCGGCTTCAGTTCGATGCCGTGAACGGTGCTACCTACTGGAATGTTGCGCAGCTGCAGGGAGTTACCGGCCTTGATTGGGGCCAGGGCACCTGCGATCAGCTGGTCGCCAGCGCTCACGCCTTTAGGGGCGATGATGTAGCGACGCTCACCGTCTGCGTAGCACAGCAGGGCGATGTGAGCAGTACGGTTCGGGTCGTATTCGATACGCTCGACAGTGGCTGGAATGCCATCTTTGTCGTTGCGACGGAAGTCGACCAGACGGTAATGCTGCTTATGACCACCACCAACGTGACGAGTGGTGATGCGGCCATTGTTGTTACGACCACCAGACTTCGATTTCTTCTCGATCAGCGGTGCGTGAGGAGCGCCTTTGTGCAGCTCCTGGTTGACCACCTTGACCACGAAACGGCGGCCAGGGGAAGTCGGTTTGCATTTAACGATTGCCATGATGCACCCCTTCCTTACTCAGCACTGCTGCTGAAATCGAGATCTTGGCCTGGCTGAAGGGAGACGATCGCCTTCTTCCAGTCATTACGCTTGCCCAGACCACGTGCGGTACGCTTGGTTTTACCCAGAACGTTAACAGTCGACACGTTTTCAACTTTTACGTTGAACAGGCCTTCGACAGCTTTCTTGATTTCCAGCTTGGTTGCATCGGTAGCAACCTTGAATACGAACTGGCCTTTTTTCTCAGCCAGAACGGTAGCCTTCTCGGAAACGTGCGGGCCAAGGAGGACTTTAAATACGCGTTCCTGGTTCATCCCAGCAGCTCCTCGAATTTCTTCACGGCCGAGACAGTGATCAACACTTTCTCGTATGCGATCAGACTGACCGGGTCGGAACCTTGTACGTCACGTACATCGACGTGCGGCAGGTTGCGAGCAGCCAGGTACAGGTTCTGATCAACAGCGTCGGAAACGATCAGTACGTCGTTCAGACCCATGCCGTTCAGCTTGTTCAGCAGATCTTTGGTTTTCGGTGCTTCGACAGCGAAGTCCTGAACCACGACCAGACGGTCGCTACGCACCAGCTCAGCGAGGATGGAGCGCAGGGCTGCGCGGTACATCTTCTTGTTGAGCTTTTGCGAGTGATCTTGAGGGCGAGCTGCGAAGGTAACACCACCGCCACGCCAGATCGGACCACGAGTGGTACCAGCACGAGCACGGCCAGTACCCTTCTGACGCCATGGGCGCTTACCGCCACCAGCCACGTCGGAACGGGTCTTTTGCTGTTTGGTGCCCTGACGGCCGCCGGCCATGTAGGCCACGACTGCTTGGTGTACCAGCGTCTCGTTGAATTCGCCACCGAAAGTCAGTTCGGAAACTTCGATCGCCTGAGCGTCATTTACATTGAGTTGCATGTCAGTTTCCCCTTAACCGCGAGCCTTGACAGCTGGACGTACAACCACGTCGCCGCCAGTAGCGCCTGGAACGGCACCCTTGACCAGCAGCAGGTTGCGTTCAGCGTCTACGCGAACTACTTCCAGGGACTGAACAGTCACGCGCTCGGCGCCCATGTGACCGGACATTTTCTTGCCCTTGAACACACGACCAGGAGTCTGGCACTGGCCGATGGAACCTGGGACACGGTGCGACACGGAGTTACCGTGGGTGTTGTCCTGGCCACGGAAGTTCCAGCGCTTGATGGTACCGGCGAAGCCTTTACCTTTGGACTGACCAGTAACGTCTACCAGCTGGCCTGCAGTGAAGAGTTCAGCTTTGATCAGATCGCCAGCCTGGAAATCGCCTTCTTCAAGACGGAACTCCCAGACACCGCGACCAGCGGCAACGTTGGCCTTGGCGAAGTGGCCTGCCTGAGCGGCAGTCACACGCGAAGCACGACGCTCGCCGACAGTGACTTGCACTGCACGGTAGCCATCGGTTTCTTCAGTTTTGAACTGGGTGACGCGATTCGGCTCGATCTCGATGACCGTGACCGGAATGGAGACACCTTCTTCGGTGAAAATGCGGGTCATACCGCACTTGCGACCGATTACACCAATAGTCATGTTGTAAACCTCATGAGTGTACGGGGCTTTCACCCGCTATGGCCGCCCATTTCAGAGCGTTACACGACCAGACCGAAGTCTTAGCCGAGGCTGATCTGTACTTCCACACCTGCCGCCAGATCGAGCTTCATCAGCGCGTCAACGGTTTTATCCGTTGGCTGGACGATGTCCAGAACACGCTTATGAGTGCGGATCTCGTACTGGTCACGCGCGTCTTTGTTGACGTGCGGGGAAACCAGAACGGTGAAACGCTCTTTGCGGGTAGGCAGTGGAATTGGACCACGCACTTGTGCACCAGTACGTTTCGCGGTTTCCACGATTTCCTGGGTGGATTGGTCGATCAGGCGATGGTCGAAAGCCTTCAACCTGATACGGATTTGCTGATTTTGCATTGGATTTCAGACTCCAGGCTGTTCCCAACGGGCGCACTACGCCCGCTAAAAGGAGGCGTGATTCTATAGACGCCCCCATTTAGTGTCAACCCAATAAAAAAAACCCCCGCTGAGCGGGGGTTTTTTCAATCGGTCGAGTGATTACTCGATGATTTTGGCTACGACGCCGGCGCCGACGGTACGACCGCCTTCACGGATAGCGAAGCGCAGACCGTCTTCCATTGCGATGGTCTTGATCAGGGTGACAGTCATCTGGATGTTGTCACCTGGCATTACCATTTCAACGCCTTCCGGCAGTTCGCAGTTACCGGTCACGTCAGTGGTACGGAAGTAGAACTGAGGACGGTAGCCTTTGAAGAACGGAGTGTGACGACCGCCTTCTTCCTTCGACAGAACGTAGACTTCTGCGGTGAACTTGGTGTGCGGCTTGACCGAACCCGGCTTGACCAGAACCTGACCACGCTCAACTTCGTCACGCTTGGTACCACGCAGCAGAACGCCGCAGTTCTCGCCAGCGCGGCCTTCGTCCAGCAGCTTGCGGAACATTTCAACACCGGTGCAGGTGGTGTTGGTGGTTGGGCGCAGGCCAACGATTTCCAGCGGATCCTGAACGCGGACGATACCACGCTCGATACGACCGGTAACAACGGTACCACGACCCGAGATCGAGAATACGTCTTCGATCGGCATCAGGAACGGCTGGTCAACGGCACGGATCGGCTCAGGGATGTAGGCATCCAGAGTTTCTACCAGCTTCTTGACAGCGGTAGTACCCATTTCGTTGTCGTCTTTGCCTTCCAGCGCCATACGAGCCGAACCGATGATGATCGGGGTATCGTCGCCTGGGAAGTCGTAGGTGGACAGCAGGTCGCGAACTTCCATCTCGACCAGTTCCAGCAGTTCAGCGTCGTCTACCAGGTCAGCCTTGTTCAGGAAGACCACGATGTACGGAACGCCTACCTGACGGGACAGCAGGATGTGCTCACGGGTTTGTGGCATCGGACCATCGGCGGCCGAGCAAACCAGGATCGCGCCGTCCATCTGGGCAGCACCGGTGATCATGTTCTTCACGTAGTCAGCGTGACCTGGGCAGTCAACGTGAGCGTAGTGACGAATGTTCGAGTTGTACTCGACGTGAGCGGTGTTGATGGTGATACCGCGCGCTTTTTCTTCCGGAGCCGAGTCGATCTTGTCGAACTCAACGACTGCCGAACCGAATACTTCGGAGCAGACGCGAGTCAGAGCTGCGGTCAGAGTGGTCTTACCGTGGTCAACGTGGCCGATGGTGCCGACGTTAACGTGGGGAAGGGAACGATCAAATTTTTCTTTAGCCACGACAGTGAACCTCTTGCCTAAAGGGCTGGATTAGCCTTGTTTTTTAACGAGTGCTTCGACGATGTTCGACGGAGCTTCGGAGTACTTGGAGAATTCCATGGAGTAGCTTGCGCGACCCTGAGACATGGAACGAACGTCGGTCGCATAACCGAACATCTCTCCCAGCGGGACTTCTGCACGGATAACCTTGCCGGAAACCGAGTCATCCATACCCTGGATCAGACCACGACGACGGTTCAGGTCACCCATCACGTCACCCATGTAGTCCTCAGGGGTTACTACCTCAACCTTCATGATCGGCTCAAGCACAACACCGCCGCCCTTCTGGGCCAGCTGCTTGGTCGCCATGGAGGCCGCGATCTTGAACGCCATCTCGTTGGAGTCGACGTCGTGGTACGAACCGTCGAACACGGTAGCCTTCAGACCGATCAGAGGATAGCCGGCAACAACGCCGTTCTTCATCTGCTCTTCGATACCCTTCTGGATCGCTGGGATGTATTCCTTAGGAACCACACCGCCAACGACTTCGTTGGTGAAGACCAGGCCTTCGGTGATGTTGCCTTTTTCGTCCTGATCCGGCTCGGAGAAGCGGATCCAGCAGTGACCGAACTGACCACGACCACCGGACTGACGAACGAACTTACCTTCGATCTCGACACCAGACTTGGTGATCTTCTCGCGGTACGAAACCTGCGGCTTGCCGATGTTGGCCTCAACGTTGAACTCGCGCTTCATGCGGTCAACGATGATGTCCAGGTGCAGCTCACCCATACCGGAGATGATGGTCTGGCCGGTTTCTTCGTCGGTCTTGACGCGGAACGACGGGTCTTCCTGGGCCAGTTTGCCCAGAGCGATACCCATCTTTTCCTGGTCTTGCTTGGTCTTCGGCTCAACCGACAGAGAAATTACCGGCTCAGGGAAGTCCATACGCTCAAGGATGATTGGCTTGTCGGCGTCGCACAGGGTTTCACCAGTGGTAACGTCCTTCATGCCGATCAGGGCCGCGATGTCGCCAGCGCGTACTTCCTTGATCTCTTCACGCTGGTTGGCGTGCATCTGCACCATACGACCAACGCGCTCTTTCTTGCCTTTTACCGAGTTGATGACCGAGTCACCGGAGCTCAGAACGCCCGAGTAGACGCGAACGAAGGTCAGGGTACCTACGAACGGGTCGGTAGCGATCTTGAACGCCAGAGCCGAGAACGGCTCGTTGTCGTCGGCGTGACGCTCGTCTTGGCGAACAGCCGGGTCGTCCTTGGCCAGGTCGGCGTCGTCCGGATTGATACCCTTGATTGCAGGGATCTCGGTCGGAGCCGGCAGGTAGTCGATAACGGCGTCGAGAACCAGGGGCACGCCCTTGTTCTTGAACGAGGAACCGCAGACAGCAGGAACGATCTCGCTCGCCAGAGTACGGGCGCGCAGACCAGCCTTGATGTCTTCGACGGACAGGTCACCTTCTTCAAGGTACTTGTTCATCAGCTCTTCGTTGGCTTCGGCAGCTGCCTCGACCATGTTGCTGCGCCATTCGTTGGCCAGGTCAACCAGCTCGGCAGGAATTTCTTCCTCGCGGTAGGTGGTGCCCTTGTCGTCTTCGTTCCAGTAGATGGCTTTCATCTTGATCAGGTCGACCTGACCCTGGAAGTCGTCTTCTGCACCGATAGCCAGCTGGACCGGAACCGGGGTGTGACCCAGGCGGTTCTTGATCTGGCCGACAACGCGCAGGAAGTTGGCACCGGCACGGTCCATCTTGTTCACGTAGACAACACGTGGAACGCCGTACTTGTTGGCCTGACGCCATACGGTTTCGGACTGCGGCTCAACGCCGGAGGTACCGCAGAACACAACGACCGCGCCGTCGAGTACACGCAGCGAACGCTCTACTTCAATGGTGAAGTCAACGTGGCCGGGGGTATCGATGACGTTTACGCGGTAGTTGTCATACTGACCACGGGAACCTTTCCAGAAGGTGGTAACGGCAGCGGAGGTAATGGTGATACCGCGCTCCTGCTCCTGCACCATCCAGTCGGTGGTCGCGGCGCCGTCGTGCACCTCGCCCATCTTGTGGCTCAGACCTGTGTAGAACAGGATCCGCTCGGTAGTGGTAGTCTTGCCCGCGTCAACGTGGGCGCAAATACCGATGTTACGGTAGCGGTTAATTGCTGTAGTACGAGCCATAAAGCCCTCGCAAAATGATTGATGCTTGAATTAGAAGCGGTAGTGCGAGAACGCTTTGTTGGCTTCGGCCATACGGTGCACGTCTTCACGCTTCTTGACTGCAGCACCCTTGCCTTCAGCAGCATCCAGCAGTTCGCCGGCCAGGCGCAGGGCCATCGACTTCTCGCCGCGCTTGCGGGCGTAGTCTACGAGCCAGCGCATTGCCAGAGCGTTACGACGGGATGGACGAACTTCAACCGGAACCTGGTAAGTGGCACCGCCGACACGGCGGGACTTAACTTCGACCAGCGGAGCGATGGCGTCGAGAGCTTTCTCGAAGATTTCCAGGGGGTCGCTGTTCTTGCGAGCTTTGACGGTATCCAGGGCACCGTAAACGATGCGCTCGGCTACGGCCTTCTTGCCGCTTTCCATCACGTGGTTCATGAACTTGGCGAGAATCTGGGATCCGTACTTCGGATCGTCAAGGATCTCACGTTTTGCTGCTACACGACGTCTTGGCATGATAAGCCCTCAAACGGTCTTCAGGTTAGCCCGGGACCAGGTCTCTCGACCCCTGCCCGACCTTACTCTTATCGACTCAAATAAATGGATGTCTGCAAACGACCGATTACTTCGGACGCTTGGTACCGTACTTCGAACGACCCTGGTTACGGCCTTTGACGCCCGAAGTATCCAGAGAGCCGCGAACGGTGTGGTAACGAACACCTGGCAAGTCTTTTACACGGCCGCCACGGATCAGGACGACGCTGTGCTCTTGCAGGTTGTGGCCTTCACCACCGATGTACGAGGAAACCTCGAAACCGTTGGTCAGACGCACACGGCATACTTTACGCAGTGCCGAGTTAGGTTTTTTCGGCGTGGTGGTGTACACGCGGGTGCACACGCCACGACGCTGCGGGCAGTTCTGCAGCGCAGGTACGTCGGATTTCTCGACGGTACGCTTACGCGGCTGACGTACCAGCTGGTTGATAGTTGCCATCTACTAGCTCCACTGATTGTCTTGCGACGCTATTGTCTTGCAAGAAAGCCAAAAATTGGCGAGACGGAGCCTCACCAAATTTAAGGGTACAAAAGTCTAAAGAGGATCTTGCACCCAGTCAAGACGAGGCCCCGGCCCTCCCCGCCCGGTCATCGGCAACAATTGATGTCACCGATGGCCTTGCGAGATGCGCCGGGGCCCTGCCCTGTACTTAGTTACCGCTGGAGTTCAGCGCTTCGGTCAGTGCGGCTTCCACCTCACTGGCGCTCACACGCAGCGGCTTGTCGGCGTCACGGCGGCGCTTGCGCTCGCTGTGGTAGGCCAGACCAGTACCGGCCGGGATCAGACGACCCACGACCACGTTCTCTTTCAGGCCGCGCAGGTAGTCGCGCTTGCCGGTTACCGCCGCTTCGGTCAGTACGCGGGTGGTTTCCTGGAAGGAAGCCGCGGAGATGAACGACTCGGTCGACAGCGAGGCCTTGGTGATACCCAGCAGCACGCGGGTGAACTTGGAGACGAACTTGTCCTCGGCGGCGAGACGCTCGTTCTCTACCAGCACCTGGGTCAGTTCCATCTGGTCGCCCTTGATGAAGCTGGAATCGCCCGACTCGGTGATCTCGACCTTACGCAGCATCTGACGCAGGATGGTCTCGATGTGCTTGTCGTTGATCTTCACGCCCTGCAGACGGTAAACGTCCTGGATCTCGTTGACGATGTACTTCGCCAGCGCGCTCACACCCAGCAGACGCAGGATGTCGTGCGGATCGCTCGGGCCGTCGGAGATAACTTCGCCGCGGTTTACCTGTTCGCCTTCGAAGACGTTCAGGTGGCGCCACTTCGGAATCAGCTCTTCGTACGGCTCGCTGCCATCGGTCGGGGTAATGACCAGGCGACGCTTGCCCTTGGTCTCTTTACCGAATGCGATGGTGCCGCTGACTTCAGCCAGAATCGAGGCTTCTTTCGGACGGCGCGCTTCGAACAGGTCGGCAACGCGCGGCAGACCACCGGTGATGTCACGGGTCTTCGACGTTTCTTGCGGGATACGCGCGATAACGTCACCAACACCGATCTGCGCACCGTCAGCCACACCGACAAGGGCGTTGGCCGGCAGGAAGTACTGGGCAGGTACGTCGGTACCTGGCAGGTACAGGTCCTTGCCAGAAGCGTCGACCATCTTGATTGCCGGACGGATTTCCTTACCAGCGGCAGGGCGATCCTTGACGTCCAGGACTTCAATGTTGGTCAAACCGGTCAGTTCGTCGGTCTGACGCTTGATGGTGATGCCTTCTTCCATGCCCACGAAGGTCACGGTACCTTTCAGCTCGGTAACGATCGGGTGGGTGTGCGGGTCCCACTTGGCGACGATGGCGCCAGCTTCGACCTTTTCACCTTCCTTGACCGAAATCACCGCACCGTAAGGCAGCTTGTAGCGCTCACGCTCACGGCCGAATTCGTCGGCAATGGCCAGTTCGCCCGAACGCGATACGGCAACCAGGTTGCCATCGGCACGCTCTACCTGCTTGAGGTTGTGCAGACGGACCATACCGCCGTTCTTCACCTGGACGCTGTCGGCAGCCGAAGTACGGCTTGCAGCACCACCGATGTGGAACGTACGCATGGTCAGCTGGGTACCCGGCTCACCGATCGACTGGGCAGCGATAACGCCGACAGCTTCACCGATGTTCACCTGGTGACCGCGAGCCAGGTCACGACCGTAGCACTTGGCGCAGATGCCGTAGCGGGTTTCACAGTTGATCGGCGAACGCACGACCACTTCGTCGATGCTGTTCAGCTCGATGAACTCGACCCACTTCTCGTCGACCAGGGTACCGGCCGGAACGATGACGTCCTCGGTGCCTGGCTTGAACACGTCACGGGCGATGACACGACCCAATACACGCTCACCCAGCGGCTCTACAACGTCGCCACCTTCGATGTGCGGGGTCATCAGCAGGCCCTGGTCGGTGCCGCAATCGATCTCGGTAACCACCAGATCCTGGGCAACGTCTACCAGACGGCGAGTCAGGTAACCGGAGTTCGCAGTCTTCAGTGCGGTATCCGCCAGACCCTTACGAGCACCGTGGGTCGAAATGAAGTACTGCAGAACGCTCAGGCCTTCACGGAAGTTCGCCGTGATCGGCGTCTCGATGATCGAGCCGTCCGGCTTGGCCATCAGGCCACGCATACCGGCCAGCTGACGGATCTGGGCCGCGGAACCCCGCGCACCGGAGTCAGCCATCATGTACATCGAGTTGAAGGACTCTTGCTCGACTTCGTTGCCTTCGCGGTCGATGACCTTCTCTTTCGAGAGGTTGGCCATCATCGCCTTGGACACTTCGTCGTTCGCCTTCGACCACAAGTCGATGACCTTGTTGTACTTCTCGCCCTGGGTTACCAGGCCGGAGGCGTACTGGCTCTCGATTTCCTTCACTTCTTCGGTAGCGGTACCGATGATGCGGGCTTTCTCGTCCGGGATAACGAAGTCGTTAACACCGATGGAAACGCCGGAAATGGTCGAGTAAGCGAAACCGGTGTACATCAGCTGGTCAGCGAAGATAACGGTCTCTTTCAGACCAACCACGCGGTAGCACTGGTTGATCAGCTTGGAGATCGCCTTCTTCTTCATCGGCTGGTTGACCACGTCGTACGGCAGGCCTGCCGGTACAACCTGGAACAGCAGCGCACGGCCGACAGTGGTGTCGACGATGCGGGTGTTCTTGACCACGGAACCGTCACGCTCTTTCACGGTTTCGTTGATACGAACCTTGATTTTCGCGTGCAGCGCAGCCTCGCCGGCGCGGAATACGCGGTCGACTTCCTGCAGGTCGGCGAATACGCGACCTTCGCCCTTGGCGTTGATGGCTTCGCGGGTCATGTAGTACAGACCCAGTACAACGTCCTGCGACGGAACGATGATTGGCTCACCGTTGGCTGGCGACAGGATGTTGTTGGTCGACATCATCAGCGCGCGCGCTTCGAGCTGGGCTTCCAGGGTCAGCGGCACGTGAACGGCCATCTGGTCACCGTCGAAGTCGGCGTTGTACGCAGCACAGACCAGCGGGTGCAGCTGGATAGCCTTGCCTTCGATCAGAACCGGCTCGAAGGCCTGGATACCCAGACGGTGCAGGGTTGGTGCACGGTTGAGCAGTACGGGGTGTTCGCGGATTACCTCGGCGAGCACGTCCCAAACCTCTGGCAGCTCGCGCTCGACCATCTTCTTGGCAGCCTTGATGGTGGTCGCCAGACCACGCATCTCCAGCTTGCCGAAAATGAACGGCTTGAACAGCTCGAGGGCCATCTTCTTCGGCAGACCGCACTGGTGCAGACGCAGGGTCGGGCCTACGGTAATTACCGAACGGCCAGAGTAGTCCACACGCTTACCGAGCAGGTTCTGACGGAAGCGACCTTGCTTACCCTTGATCATGTCGGCCAGGGACTTCAGCGGGCGCTTGTTCGAGCCAGTGATGGCGCGACCGCGACGGCCGTTGTCCAGCAGGGCGTCGACCGCTTCCTGCAGCATGCGCTTTTCGTTGCGCACGATGATGTCCGGCGCCGACAGATCGAGCAGGCGCTTCAGACGGTTGTTACGGTTGATCACCCGACGATACAGGTCGTTCAGGTCGGAAGTCGCGAAGCGGCCACCATCCAGCGGCACCAGCGGACGCAGGTCCGGCGGCAGCACTGGCAGGACGGTCAGTACCATCCACTCAGGCAGGTTGCCCGAGCCCTGGAACGCTTCCATCAGCTTCAGGCGCTTGGACAGCTTCTTGATCTTGGTTTCCGAGTTGGTCTGCGGAATCTCTTCACGCAGGCGGCCGATCTCGTGCTCCAGGTCGATAGCGTGCAGCAGCTCGCGGACAGCCTCGGCACCCATGCGGGCGTCGAAGTCGTCACCGAACTCTTCCAGCGCTTCGAAATACTGCTCGTCGTTCAGCAGCTGGCCCTTTTCCAGGGTGGTCATGCCCGGGTCGATAACCACGTAGCTCTCGAAGTAGAGCACGCGCTCGATATCACGCAGGGTCATGTCCATCAGCAGGCCGATACGGGACGGCAGCGACTTCAGGAACCAGATGTGGGCAACCGGCGAGGCCAGTTCGATGTGCGCCATGCGCTCACGACGAACCTTGGCCAGGGCAACTTCAACGCCGCACTTCTCGCAGATCACGCCGCGGTGCTTGAGGCGCTTGTACTTGCCGCACAGGCACTCGTAGTCCTTGACTGGGCCAAAGATCTTGGCGCAGAACAGGCCGTCACGCTCAGGCTTGAACGTACGGTAGTTGATGGTTTCCGGCTTCTTAACTTCACCGAACGACCACGAACGGATCATTTCAGGCGACGCCAGACCGATGCGGATGGCGTCGAACTCTTCGACTTGACCCTGGTTTTTCAGCAAATTCAGTAGGTCTTTCAAGGCCTTTCCTCCTGGCGGAGCAGGGAGCGGGCATTACCTGCCCCACTCCCCTTCGCGTCACGTGTTATTCGGTTTCCAGATCGATATCGATACCGAGCGAACGGATCTCTTTGATCAACACGTTGAAGGACTCGGGCATGCCCGGCTCCATACGGTGATCGCCATCCACGATGTTCTTGTACATCTTGGTACGGCCGTTCACGTCGTCCGACTTCACTGTGAGCATTTCTTGCAGGGTGTATGCCGCGCCGTATGCTTCCAGCGCCCACACTTCCATCTCCCCGAAACGCTGACCACCGAACTGCGCCTTACCACCCAGCGGCTGCTGGGTAACCAGGCTATAGGAACCAGTGGAACGCGCGTGCATCTTGTCGTCCACCAAGTGGTTCAGCTTGAGCATGTACATGTAACCAACGGTCACAGGACGCTCGAACTTGTTGCCGGTACGGCCATCGAACAGCACCATCTGGCCGCTCTCTGGCAGGTCGGCCAGCTTCAGCATGGCCTTGATCTCGCGCTCCTTGGCACCATCGAAGACCGGGGTAGCCATCGGCACGCCCTTCTTCAGGTTGTTGGCCAGGGCCATGATCTCTTCGTCGGTGAACTCGTCCAGGTTTTCCTGGCGACCACCGATCTCGTTGTAGACCTCGGTCAGGAACACGCGCAGTTCAGCGGCCTTGCGCTGTTCTTCGATCATGCGGTCGATCTTCTCGCCCAGACCCTTGGCCGCCAGGCCCAGGTGGGTTTCGAGGATCTGACCGACGTTCATACGCGAAGGTACGCCCAGCGGGTTCAGTACGACGTCGACCGGAGTACCGTTGGCGTCGTGTGGCATGTCTTCGACCGGCATGATCACCGAGACAACACCCTTGTTACCGTGACGACCGGCCATCTTGTCACCCGGCTGGATGCGACGGCGGATTGCCAGGTAAACCTTGACGATCTTCAGTACGCCCGGTGCCAGGTCATCGCCCTGCTGCAGCTTGCGCTTCTTGTCTTCGAACTTGTCGTCCAGCAGACGGCGACGGTCGACGATGTACTGCTGAGCCTTTTCCAGCTGCTCGTTCAGTGCATCCTCAGCCATGCGCAGTTTGAACCACTGGCCGTGCTCCAGACCGTCCAGCACTTCGTCAGTGATCACGGTGCCTTTCTTCAGGCCCGCACCACCGTCGACCACCTGGCCGTTCAGGGCAGAACGCAGACGCTCGAAGGTTGCACCTTCGACGATGCGGAACTCTTCGTTGAGGTCCTTGCGGATCTCGTCCAGCTGCATCTTCTCGATGGCCAGGGCGCGGCTGTCGCGCTCGACGCCATCACGGGTGAAGACCTGTACGTCAATGACAGTACCTTTGGTGCCGGTTGGCACGCGCAGGGAGGTGTCCTTAACGTCGCTGGCTTTCTCGCCGAAGATTGCGCGCAGCAGTTTTTCTTCCGGAGTCAGCTGGGTTTCGCCTTTTGGCGTGACCTTGCCGACCAGGATGTCGCCAGCGCCGACTTCGGCACCCACGTAGACGATACCGGCTTCGTCCAGCTTGTTCAGTGCGGCCTCACCCACGTTCGGGATGTCCGCAGTGATTTCCTCTGGGCCAAGCTTGGTGTCACGCGCCACACAGGTCAGTTCCTGGATGTGGATAGTGGTGAAGCGGTCTTCCTGAACCACACGCTCGGAAAGGCAGATGGAGTCTTCGAAGTTGAAGCCGTTCCACGCCATGAACGCGATGCGCATGTTCTGACCCAGTGCCAGTTCACCCATGTCGGTGGACGGACCGTCGGCCATGATGTCGCCACGCTGAACCTTGTCACCCTTGCTCACCAGCGGACGCTGGTTGATGCAGGTGTTCTGGTTCGAACGGGTGTATTTGGTCAGGTTGTAGATGTCTACACCGGCTTCGCCGGTTTCCACTTCGTCGTCGGCAACGCGGACAACGATACGGCTGGCGTCGACCGAGTCGATCACACCACCGCGGCGAGCAACCACGCAGACACCGGAGTCACGGGCAACGTTGCGCTCCATGCCGGTACCTACCAGCGGCTTGTCGGCGCGCAGGGTCGGTACAGCCTGACGCTGCATGTTCGAACCCATCAACGCACGGTTGGCGTCGTCGTGCTCGAGGAACGGAATCAGCGACGCAGCGACCGAAACAACCTGCTTCGGCGAAACGTCCATCAAGGTGACGTCTTCCGGCGCCTTGACGGTGAATTCGTTCAGGTGACGAACCGCTACCAGCTCATCGATCAGTTGCTTCTTCTCGTTCATCGCGGCCGAAGCCTGGGCGATGACGTGATCCGCTTCTTCAATGGCCGACAGGAACACGATGTCGTCGCTGACCACACCTTCCTTCACCACGCGGTACGGGCTTTCCAGGAAGCCGTACTGGTTGGTGCGGGCATAGGCTGCCAGGGAGTTGATCAGACCGATGTTCGGACCTTCAGGGGTCTCGATCGGGCACACGCGACCGTAGTGGGTCGGGTGTACGTCACGGACTTCGAAGCCGGCGCGCTCACGGGTCAGACCACCTGGGCCGAGTGCGGAGACGCGGCGCTTGTGGGTGATCTCGGAGAGCGGGTTGTTCTGGTCCATGAACTGCGACAGCTGGCTGGAACCGAAGAACTCTTTCACCGCCGCCGCAACCGGCTTGGCGTTGATCAGGTCTTGCGGCATCAGGCCTTCGCTCTCTGCCATCGACAGGCGTTCCTTGACCGCGCGCTCGACACGCACCAGGCCAACGCGGAACTGGTTTTCGGCCATTTCGCCGACGCAACGCACGCGACGGTTACCCAGGTGGTCGATGTCGTCGACGATGCCTTTGCCGTTACGGATGTCGACCAGGGTCTTCAGGACCTCGACGATATCTTCCTTGCTCAGCACGCCCGAACCTTCGATCTCGGTACGACCGATACGGCGGTTGAACTTCATGCGGCCAACGGCAGACAGGTCGTAACGCTCGGCACTGAAGAACAGGTTGTTGAACAGGGTCTCGGCGGCATCCTTGGTTGGCGGCTCGCCTGGACGCATCATGCGGTAGATCTCGACCAGGGCTTCCAGCTGGTTGCTGGTGGTGTCGATCTTCAGGGTGTCGGAGATGAACGGACCGCAATCGATGTCGTTGGTGTACAGGGTTTCGATACGAACGACCTGTGCCTTGGCGACCTTGATCAGCAGCTCGGTGGTCATCTCGGTGTTGCATTCGGCCAGGATCTCGCCAGTAGCCGGATGCACGATGGCCTTGGCAGTCGTACGGCCCAGGACGTATTCCATTGGAACGTCCAGCTGCTTGACGCCAGCCTTCTCGAGCTGGTTGATGTGGCGCGCGGTAATACGGCGGCCCTGCTCGACAATGACCTTGCCGGTTTCGTCATGGATGTCCATGACGGCAACTTCACCACGCAGACGCTGCGGCACCAGTTCCAGGCTGAGTTTCTCACCGGAAATGTGGAAGACGTTGGTGGTGTAGAAGGTGTTCAGCACTTCTTCAGTGCTGTAGCCCAGGGCACGCAGCAGCACCGAGGCCGGCAGTTTGCGGCGACGGTCGATACGCACGAACACGCAGTCCTTCGGATCGAACTCGAAGTCCAGCCAGGAACCGCGGTAAGGGATGATGCGAGCGGAGTACAGCAGCTTGCCGGAGCTGTGCGTCTTGCCACGGTCGTGGTCGAAGAACACACCAGGCGAACGGTGCAGCTGGGAAACGATCACACGCTCGGTACCGTTGATTACGAAGGTACCGTTTTCAGTCATCAGGGGGATTTCACCCATGTAGACTTCTTGCTCTTTGATGTCCTTGATCGCTTTGTTCGACGATTCCTTGTCGAAAATGATCAGGCGCACCTTGACCCGCAGTGGGACCGCGAAGGTCACGCCACGCAGGACACATTCCTTCACATCGAAGGCGGGTTCGCCCAGGCGATAGCCTACGTACTCCAGGGCAGCATTGCCGGAGTAGCTGATGATCGGAAATACCGATTTGAAGGCCGCGTGCAGGCCGACGTCGCGGAACTGATCCTTGGATGCTCCCGCTTGCAGGAATTCGCGATACGAATCCAGCTGGATGGCCAGGAGGTAAGGCACATCCATGACGTCCGGCAACTTGCTAAAGTCCTTGCGGATACGTTTTTTCTCAGTGTATGAGTAAGCCATCAGCGTTCCCCAGCTTGGTCACCTGCTTGTTTGGCTTCTCCCGGCGGGAGCAGCCAGAAAATCGTGCAAACCCCTTGGTTTGCGCACCCACATGGGTGTCTTGCAGCTTGTTATCGGGGCCGGCCTGACCGACCACCAATAACGGAAAAAGGCCGGTGGCATAAGCCACCAGCCATCAGCCCTTCGCTCAACGCTCGGACTGGAGTCGCAAGGTCGAGATTACTTCAGCTCGACTTTAGCGCCAGCTTCTTCCAGCTTCTTCTTCGCGTCTTCAGCGGCTTCTTTCGAAACGCCTTCAGCGATAACCTGAGGAGCGCCGTCGACTTTCTCTTTGGCTTCTTTCAGGCCCAGACCGGTCAGTTCACGAACGGCCTTGATCACGTTTACTTTCTTGTCGCCAGCTTCGGTCAGAACGACGTTGAACTCGGTCTGCTCTTCAACAGCGGCAGCAGCGGTAGCTGGGCCAGCGGCAACAGCAGCAGCAGCGGTAACGCCGAAGGTTTCTTCCATCGCTTTGATCAGTTCAACAATTTCCAGAACAGTTTTCTGGCCGATCGCTTCGATGATTTGTTCGTTAGTCAGAGACATGACTTAAATCCTGTATTGGGGTGACAGCCTACGCAGCCATCAAATTAAACGTATGATTTTGAAAGAGTTGCGTGTGCCTTAGGCAGCAGCAGCTTCTTTCTGGTCGCGCAGAGCTGCCAGGGTACGAGCCAGCTTGCTGGTTGCACCTTGGATTACGCTCATCAGCTGTGCGATAGCCTCGTCGCGAGTTGGCAGGGTTGCCAGCACGTCGATCTGGTTAGCGGCAAGGAACTTGCCGTCGAACGCAGCTGCCTTGATCTCGAACTTGTCCTGACCCTTGGCGAACTCTTTGAACAGACGGGCAGCAGCGCCCGGGTGTTCGTTGGAGAAGGCAATCAGGGTCGGGCCTTTGAACGCGTCGTTGAGGATCGAGAATTCGGTGCCTTCAACAGCGCGCTTCAGCAGGGTGTTACGTACGACACGTACGTAAACGCCAGCTTCGCGGGCCTCTTTACGGAGTCCGGTCATTGCGCCTACAGTCACACCACGGGCATCAGCCACGACAGCGGACAGAGCGACTTTGGCAGCCTCGTTGACTTCAGCGACGATGGCCTTCTTGTCTTCGAGTTTAATTGCCACGGGTTTACTCCTGGTTTTTACCGTTTCATCTGGCCGAAGCCGGATGTCGTTTTGGTGTCTGATTCGGTAACGAATCGGGAGCACCATCTGCGTGGGCTGGTTTTTTAAGGCTTGCGCCGCCTACGGTCTTGGATAGCCCCCGCCAGGCAGGGACCCCAATTTTTGCTGGTGGCGCGACAGGTCGCGCCACCATGTTCTTACACGTTCAGCGAGCTCTGATCGATGACCAGACCTGGGCCCATGGTGGTGCTCAGGGTAACGCGCTTGACGTAGATACCTTTCGAGGAAGCTGGCTTGATACGCTTTAGATCAGCGATCAGGGCTTCAACGTTTTCCTTCAGCTTGCCGGCTTCGAAGCCGACCTTGCCAACGGAGGTGTGGATGATACCGTTCTTGTCGGTACGGTAGCGAACCTGACCAGCCTTGGCGTTCTTGACGGCGCCGGCTACGTCTGGGGTCACGGTACCCACTTTCGGGTTAGGCATCAGGCCGCGAGGACCCAGAACCTGACCCAGCTGACCTACAACGCGCATGGCATCAGGCGATGCGATGACGACGTCATAGTTCAGGTCGCCGCCTTTCATTTCGGCAGCCAGATCGTCCATACCTACGCGGTCAGCGCCGGCAGCCAGAGCGGCTTCAGCAGCTGGACCCTGGGTGAAGACGGCAACGCGAACGGTCTTGCCAGTGCCGTGCGGCAGCACGGTAGCGCTACGTACGACCTGGTCGGATTTACGCGGGTCAACACCGAGGTTAACGGCGATGTCGTAGGACTCTACGAACTTGGCAGCCGGCAGCGAGGCCAGCAGATTGGCCGCTTCTTCGAAGTTGTAGGCTTTGCCTGCTTCGATTTTCTCGGCGATTGCCTTTTGGCGTTTGGTCAGCTTAGCCATTACACACCCTCCACGTTCAGGCCCATGCTGCGGGCAGAGCCAGCGATGGTGCGTACAGCAGCGTCCAGGTCAGCGGCAGTCAGGTCAGCCTGTTTGGCTTTGGCGATGTCTTCCAGCTGAGCGCGGGTAACGGTACCGACTTTAACGGTGTTCGGGCGAGCCGAACCACTGGTCAGGCCAGCAGCTTTCTTCAGCAGAACCGAGGCAGGGGTGCTCTTGGTCTCGAAGGTGAAGCTACGGTCGCTGTAGACAGTGATGATCACAGGAGTCGGCAGGCCGGCTTCTTGACCCTGGGTACGGGCGTTGAAGGCCTTGCAGAATTCCATGATGTTCACACCGTGTTGACCCAGTGCTGGACCAACGGGTGGGCTTGGGTTGGCCTGGCCGGCCTTAACTTGCAGCTTGATGTAAGCCTGAATCTTCTTAGCCATGAGCTACTCCAAAATCGGGTACGAACGCCTGATGGCTCCCCGGATGACTTGCGTTTTATCCCAGTGACGACAAAACCCCGCAGCACACAGGGCTGCGGGGTATGGGATGCTGCGTTCGCCTAGACCTTTTCGACCTGGCTGAACTCGAGCTCCACCGGAGTAGAGCGACCGAAAATGAGCACTGCAACCTGCAGGCGGCTCTTCTCGTAGTTGACCTCTTCGACGCTACCATTGAAGTCTGCAAACGGACCGTCAATGACTCGAACCACTTCACCTGGCTCGAACAGCGTCTTCGGCTTCGGCTTGTCACTACCGTCGGCAACGCGACGCAGGATAGCCTCGGCTTCCTTATCGGTGATTGGCGCAGGCTTGTCTGCGGTACCACCAATAAAGCCCATCACGCGAGGGGTATCCTTGACCAAGTGCCAAGTCCCTTCGTTCATCTCCATCTGGACCAGAACATAGCCAGGGAAGAATTTACGCTCGCTCTTGCGCTTCTGGCCATTGCGCATTTCGACGACTTCTTCGGTCGGGACCAGGATCTCGCCGAAACCGTCTTCCATGCCAGCCAGCTTGACGCGCTCGATCAGAGAGCGCATTACATGCTTCTCGTAACCCGAGTAAGCATGCACAACATACCAACGCTTAGCCACGGGACACCTTTAGCCAACGATCAAGGAGACCGCCCAGCCGAGCAGGGAATCAAGACCCCACAGCAGCAGTGCCATAACCAGCACGACAGCCACGACAATCAGCGTGGTCTGGGTGGTTTCCTGGCGGGTCGGCCACACGACTTTACGAATCTCGGTACGAGCTTCCTTCGCCAGCGCAAAGAACGACTTGCCCTTCGCAGTCTGCAGAGCTACAAAGCCCGCGACAGCAGCCAGGACGAGAAGTGCAAGGACGCGATACAGGATCGGGGAGGCGGAGTAATACTGATTACCCACTACGCCGACAACCACCAAAGCCACTACAGCCAGCCACTTGAACAGATCAAAACGCGATTCTTGGGCTTCAGTTTTGGGAGTCATCGAGGAGGATCCTGTGAGAAGAAAGCCATCACACCGAGGTGAAATGGCAGGTCAGGAGGGAATCGAACCCCCAACCTACGGTTTTGGAGACCGTCGCTCTGCCAATTGAGCTACTGACCTGTAACGCTGTATCAGGCCGGCCATTATACCGGCCTGATCAAGTAAATCAACTACTTATTCAATAATTTTTGCTACGACGCCGGCGCCGACGGTACGACCGCCTTCACGGATAGCGAAGCGCAGACCGTCTTCCATTGCGATGGTCTTGATCAGGGTGACAGTCATCTGGATGTTGTCACCTGGCATTACCATTTCAACGCCTTCCGGCAGTTCGCAGTTACCGGTCACGTCAGTGGTACGGAAGTAGAACTGAGGACGGTAGCCTTTGAAGAACGGAGTGTGACGACCGCCTTCTTCCTTCGACAGAACGTAGACTTCTGCGGTGAACTTGGTGTGCGGCTTGACCGAACCCGGCTTGACCAGAACCTGACCACGCTCAACTTCGTCACGCTTGGTACCACGCAGCAGAACGCCGCAGTTCTCGCCAGCGCGGCCTTCGTCCAGCAGCTTGCGGAACATTTCAACACCGGTGCAGGTGGTGTTGGTGGTTGGGCGCAGGCCAACGATTTCCAGCGGATCCTGAACGCGGACGATACCACGCTCGATACGACCGGTAACAACGGTACCACGACCCGAGATCGAGAATACGTCTTCGATCGGCATCAGGAACGGCTGGTCAACGGCACGGATCGGCTCAGGGATGTAGGCATCCAGAGTTTCTACCAGCTTCTTGACAGCGGTAGTACCCATTTCGTTGTCGTCTTTGCCTTCCAGCGCCATACGAGCCGAACCGATGATGATCGGGGTGTCGTCGCCTGGGAAGTCGTAGGTGGACAGCAGGTCGCGAACTTCCATCTCGACCAGTTCCAGCAGTTCAGCGTCGTCTACCAGGTCAGCCTTGTTCAGGAAGACCACGATGTACGGAACGCCTACCTGACGGGACAGCAGGATGTGCTCACGGGTTTGTGGCATCGGACCATCGGCGGCCGAGCAAACCAGGATCGCGCCGTCCATCTGGGCAGCACCGGTGATCATGTTCTTCACGTAGTCAGCGTGACCTGGGCAGTCAACGTGAGCGTAGTGACGAATGTTCGAGTTGTACTCGACGTGAGCGGTGTTGATGGTGATACCGCGCGCTTTTTCTTCCGGAGCCGAGTCGATCTTGTCGAACTCAACGACTGCCGAACCGAATACTTCGGAGCAGACGCGAGTCAGAGCTGCGGTCAGAGTGGTCTTACCGTGGTCAACGTGGCCGATAGTGCCGACGTTAACGTGGGGAAGGGAACGATCAAACTTTTCCTTAGCCATCGATACAATCCTCCGCAGAAGAAATAGTCTTGCGCTGATAAAACAAAGGCAGATATTTTCATATCTGCCTTGTTTATATGGAGCTCTTGAGCGGACTTGAACCGCTGACCTCACCCTTACCAAGGGTGTGCTCTACCAACTGAGCTACAAGAGCGAAACACTTTGTGCAAAATCCAGCAAACTTGGAGCGGGTAGCGGGAATCGAACCCGCATCATCAGCTTGGAAGGCTGAGGTTCTACCACTAAACTATACCCGCGGAGCTTGCGGCTCTCGCTAAAACTGGTGGAGGGAGAAGGATTCGAACCTTCGAAGCTCTCGCAACGGATTTACAGTCCGTCCCCTTTGACCGCTCGGGAATCCCTCCAGATGTGGCCGGCATTCTATTTGTCTGCCGTCCCAGTGTCAAGCGTTTTTTCAAATTTTTTCAATCAAATCTGAAACTTAGCTGCTTTGACACCGCTTCCAGTTCTACCACCTGAGTGGTGTTCCCTGTGAAGCGGGCGCCATTCTATCAAGCTATTCGCCAGTTGCAATACCCTGGCAGAAAATAATTTTGTGCTTTAAGTCTTTGAAATCATTGGAAAGAGCGGCGAGGACCGTTTGGTCCAACAAACGCTCGCTTTCCGGGGCAACCTTGAGCCAGCGCCCCTCCGCACCAGGCAACTGCCCCACCACCGGGAGCGTGGCGATATCCAGGCTCATCAGACGCTGACGCAGCGCCTCGAGCTCGCCCTGCCCCATCACACCACCGACTACCAGGCACTCATCCCGGCGCTTGGGCGGCGTCGACACGCCTGTTTCACGTAACAGGCGGATTTCCTGCTGATTCCCCTTGTACAGCGACAGCGGGGCGACTTCCTTGACCTTCAGCGGGGCTTCCTGCTGATGCCATACGTAATAAAAGACGTTGAGCACCAGCAACAACAGAAACAACCAACGCATAGGCACCTCAATCCAATGGGCAGGCCATGGCCAGGCCAACGAAAACCAGGTCAGGCACGACCCGCGCCTGTGGCACAGCCTCCCTCACCAGCGGCGCGTCGCCTCCGGTAAGGAACACTGCGAAATCTTCCCCCCACAAGGCACGCGCCTGATCGAGCTGGGTACGTGCAAAACCCTGGAGCATCAGTACGCAGCCGCGTTCGACCGCTTCGACAGTCGAGCGCCCAGGCGCCAGGCTGGTCAAAGCACGCTCAGCGGAAGCATCGTCATAACGAATACGTCGTGTGTGCGTACGCAACTGGCTGCGCATCAACGGCATGCCCGGACAGATGTAGCCACCCAGGTGCTCGCCGTCCGCGGCAACGAAATCCGCTTTTGCAGCCGTCCCCAGGTCAATGACCAGGCAAGCACCTTTGGCCAGGTGGAACGCACCCAGCGCTGCCAACCAGCGATCCATGCCCAGGCGCTGATAGTCGTCATAGCCATTGCGCACCCCGGCCATTTCCCGGGCTGGGTGGGCCACGAGCGCCTGCACGGCAAATGCCTGGGCAATCAATGCGCAAAGCGCGTCGGTTTCATCCTCACTGCGCACACTGACAATACGGCAACCGGTCAAACGCACCGAAGCCAGCGCAGCCACTTCAGCCACCAAGGCCTGATCGGAGTCGACGATACCGCCGCTCTCGATCGCTGCATCAGCGACATGGATTACCCGCCACTTGATAAAGCTGTTACCGCAATCGAGCTCAAGAATCATCACGCAACCTCAAACTGAGCTCACCACCACTGAAGCTCTTTTCCACCCCGTCCACCTCAAGGCGCAAGCCGCCTTGCCCGTCGACGCCTAGAACCACGCCATCAATACGCGTGCTACCGGCGATCAGTGAAACGTTACGCCCCTGCCAGAGGTGCGCCTGCTCCCATTCTTCCTGGAACGCGGCAAAACCATAACGACGATGCCGGGCCAATTCATGCTGCAACTGTTGGCTAAGCAACGCGACCAGGCGGTTACGGTCAATTGCCGCCCCCACCTCGCGACGCATCGAAGTCCATTCCTGGTCGACTTGATCGTTGGCCTGCATGTTCACATTGATACCGATACCCAGCACCACATGACAGACATCTGCCGGGTCGCCGACCAGCTCCAGGAGAATGCCGGTAATCTTCTGCCCGCGAACAAGGACATCGTTGGGCCACTTGAGCCCCACATCCTTCACCCCGAACGCCTGCAGGGTACGCATTACCGCCAACCCAACTACCAGACTGAGGCCTTCGAGCTGGCGCATGCCGCCGTCCACACGAAGCACCAGGCTGTAATAGAGGTTTTCGGCAAACGGGCTGACCCATTGTCGACCACGCCGACCACGGCCGGCGCTCTGCCGTTCGGCAAGAATCAGAAACGGAGCCGCCTGCCCTTGACCTGCCAGCCGCAGACCTTCGGCATTGGTCGAGTCGATCGTCTCATGAATGAAAACCGGCCACTGCTCGCCCGCAGCAAAACTGGCGATTGCCTGCGCATCGAGCAAAGCCAGTGGCGCAGCCAACTGATAGCCGCGCCCACGAACCTTGTGAATGGTGAGGTTCAGCTCGCTCTCCAGGTGCTGCAGCTGCTTCCAAACGGCGCTGCGACTCACCCCGAGGGCTGCCCCCAGAGCTTCTCCGGAATGGAACCTGCCATCCTTGAGAAGATTCAACAACTTCAGCATGCCAGTCTCGACTTGGAATAAGGCAGGCATGATAGCTATGGGTTGTTGGCTTGCATAGGAAAAGGGCCTGTCGACAGGAGCGGGCGGGCTTGGTTCTGGCCTTTTGGGGCGGCCGGCGCGGGACTGTTTTCAGTCGCGACGCAGGCGGCGTGGTTTGCCAGGTCGATCGGGATTGCAGGGACCACGCTTGTTTTGCCGGCGCAAAGACAAAACCCCTACCTGCATGTGCAGATAGGGGTTTTGCGAAATGAATCTTGACGATGACCTACTCTCACATGGGGAAGCCCCACACTACCATCGGCGATGCATCGTTTCACTACTGAGTTCGGGATGGGATCAGGTGGTTCCAATGCTCTATGGTCGTCAAGAAATTCTGTTGCCAGAAGGTCTTGTTAGACACTCCAGCGAATTCGGATATGTGATGTTCGTGGTTCGTTGCGAACTTTCGGTTCGTATCATCTTCACCACCGCAATCTGCGTCAGCAAATTGCTTGGGTGTTATATGGTCAAGCCTCACGGGCAATTAGTATTGGTTAGCTCAACGCCTCACAGCGCTTACACACCCAACCTATCAACGTCGTAGTCTTCGACGGCCCTTCAGGGAACTCAAGGTTCCAGTGAGATCTCATCTTGAGGCAAGTTTCCCGCTTAGATGCTTTCAGCGGTTATCTCTTCCGAACATAGCTACCCGGCAATGCCACTGGCGTGACAACCGGAACACCAGAGGTTCGTCCACTCCGGTCCTCTCGTACTAGGAGCAGCCCCTCTCAAATCTCAAACGTCCACGGCAGATAGGGACCGAACTGTCTCACGACGTTCTAAACCCAGCTCGCGTACCACTTTAAATGGCGAACAGCCATACCCTTGGGACCGGCTTCAGCCCCAGGATGTGATGAGCCGACATCGAGGTGCCAAACACCGCCGTCGATATGAACTC
>NZ_CP174199.1:0-502500 GCF_045344305.1 Pseudomonas sp. KnCO4 | reverse complement strand
CCCCACTCAGCAGGTCCCGAGCCTGCGCCGAGTTCTTCACCAGGCCAGCCCGGTTCAGCACCGCAGCAATCGGCAGGCTTTCCGCCGCAGCTACTTCGACCTCCGGCAGGTCTTCTGGCAACTCGCCATCCTTCATGCGGTTACCTGCTGCACGGTGGGCATTGGCCGCAGCCTCTTCGCCATGGAAGCGCGCCACGATCTCTTCCGCCAGCTTGATCTTGATGTCGCGCGGGTTGGCACCATTGGCGACGTCGGCACGGAACTGCTCGATCTCCTCCATCGAGCGGAAGCTCAGCAGCTCGAAGTAACGCCACATCAAGGTATCCGGGATCGATACCAGCTTGCTGTACATCACCCCCGGTGCTTCCTGGATACCTACGTAGTTGCCCAGCGACTTGGACATCTTCTTCACACCGTCGAGCCCTTCGAGCAACGGCATGGTCACGATGTTCTGCGCTTCCTGGCCATAGGCACGCTGCAACTCGCGCCCCATCAGCAGGTTGAATTTCTGGTCGGTACCACCCAGCTCGACATCGGCCTTCAGCGCCACCGAGTCGTAGCCTTGCACCAGCGGGTACAGGAACTCGTGGATGGCGATCGGCTGGCTGGTGGTGTAGCGCTTGTGGAAGTCGTCACGCTCGAGCATGCGCGCCACGGTGTACTGCGAAGCCAGGCGAATGAAGTCAGCCGGGGTCAGCTTGTCCATCCAGGTGGAGTTGAACGCGACCTCGGTCTTGGCCGGGTCGAGGATCTTGAACACCTGCTGCTTGTAGGTCTCGGCGTTCTCCAGCACCTGCTCGCGCGTCAGCGGCGGGCGGGTGGCACTCTTGCCGCTCGGGTCGCCGATCATGCCGGTGAAGTCACCGATCAGGAAGATGACCTGGTGCCCGAGGTCCTGGAACTGACGCAGCTTGTTGATCAGCACCGTGTGCCCAAGGTGCAGGTCCGGCGCGGTCGGGTCGAAGCCGGCCTTGATGCGCAGAGGCTGGCCGCGCTTGAGCTTCTCCACCAGTTCCGACTCGACCAGTACTTCTTCCGCACCGCGCTTGATAAGCGCCAGCTGCTCTTCAACCGACTTCATAGACAAACCCGCAAGGCTCAGATTCAGGGGGAGCCAACCATACAAGATCGGCCGTCAATTACAAGTTTCGCAAAGGAATGTGACCCGGGCACAGGCTTGCGGCGTCTACGCGCCCTTGCGTGAAAATGGTTTTGGTTATATTTTATACAGTTATTTCATCTTCATCATGTCATTCATCTTTTCCATTTCACCTTTTTCAAAGTCACCGTGCCCATGACCAACGAACCGCCTAAAGCGCCCCCGCTTTATCCGAAAAGCCATCTGTTGGCCGCCAGCGGCATCGCCGCCCTGCTCAGCCTGGCCCTGCTGGTGTTTCCCTCCAGCGAAGTGGAAGCCAAGAAAACCACCCTCAACCTCGAGCTGGAGAGCCCTGCCGAGCAGTTGAAGGACGAATCCCGCGCTGCGCCCCTGGTACAGGCAGAAGGTGAGCAAGGCTCGCCATTCGCCCAGATCGAGGACGCCGCCCCCGAAACCCAGAACGCCAAGCAGGAAGACGCCCCTGCCGCAGAACCGGTCGCCGAAACTGCCAAGGAGCCCGGCCACCGCGAAGTCACTGTGGCCCGCGGCGACACGCTGTCCACCCTGTTCGCCAAGGTCGGCCTGCCGAGCAATGCAGTGCACGACCTGTTGGCCAGCAACAAGCAGGCCAAGCAGTTCAGCCAGCTCAAGCACGGCCAGGTGCTGCAGTTCGAACTCGACAAGGACGGCCAGCTGGCCAGCCTGCACAGCAAGGTCAGCAATCTTGAAACCATTCGCCTGACCAAGACCGACAAGGGCTATACCTTCAATCGCGAGATCAGCAAGCCGGTCGTGCGGACCGCCTATGCCCATGGCGTGATCAAAAGCTCACTGTCGGCTTCGGCACAGCGCGCCGGCCTGTCCCACAGCATGACCATGGACATGGCTCGGGTGCTCGGCTATGACATCGATTTCGCCCAGGACATTCGCCCGGGCGACGAATTCGACGTGGTCTACGAGCAGAAGGTGATGGACGGCAAAGTCGTCGGCACCGGCAATATCCTCTCTGCGCGGTTCACCAACCGCGGCAAGACCTACACCGCCGTGCGCTACACCAACAAGCAGGGCAACACCAGCTACTACACCGCCGACGGCAACAGCCTGCGCAAGGCGTTCATCCGTACCCCGGTGGACTTCGCCCGCATCAGCTCGCGTTTCTCCGCAGGCCGCAAGCACCCGATCCTGAACAAGATCCGCGCGCACAAGGGTGTCGACTACGCCGCCCCTCGCGGTACCCCGATCAAGGCAGCCGGTGATGGCCGCATCGAGCTGGCCGGGCGCCGTGGCGGTTACGGCAACACCGTGATCATCCAGCACGGCAACCGCTACAAGACGCTGTATGGCCACATGCAGGGCTTCGCCAAGGGCATCAAGACCGGCAGCATGGTCAAGCAAGGCCAGATCATCGGCTATATCGGTACCACCGGCCTGTCCACCGGCCCGCACCTGCACTACGAGTTCCAGGTCAACGGTGTGCACGTCGACCCGCTGAGCCAGAAAGTGCCAATGGCCGACCCGATCGCCCGCAACGAGCGCCAGCGCTTCCTGCAGCAGAGCCAGCCCCTGATTGCCCGCATGGATCAGGAAAAGGCCACCCTGCTCGCCGCGAACAAGCGCTGAGCCATGGCGCTCTACCTGGGGGTGATGTCCGGTACCAGCCTCGATGGCCTGGACATTGCCCTGATCGCACAAGGCGAGCAGCCTGAGCTGCTCGCCACCCACTACCTGCCCATGCCCGGCGACCTGCGCCAGGAGCTGCTTGCCTTGTGCAGCAGCGGCGCGGACGAGATCGCGCGCGCCGCCCTGGCGGAAAACCGCTGGGCCACGCTTGCCGGCGAAGGCATCCGCCAGCTGCTGGCCAACCAGGGGCTGCAGGCCGACGCCATCCGCGCCATTGGCAGCCATGGCCAGACCATCCGCCACGAGCCCGCGCGCGGCTTTACCGTACAGATCGGCAACCCGGCGCTGCTGGCCGAGCTTACCGGCATCAGTGTGGTCGCTGATTTCCGCCGCCGCGATGTGGCAGCCGGTGGCCAAGGTGCACCGCTGGTCCCGGCCTTCCACGAGACCCTGTTCAGCCATCTCGGGCAGCGCCTGGCCGTGCTCAACGTCGGCGGTTTCAGCAACCTCAGCCTGATCGAACATGACAAGCCGGTGCATGGCTTCGATTGTGGCCCAGGTAACGTATTGCTGGATGCCTGGATCGAGCGCAAGCGCGGCCAGGCCTATGATGCCGATGGTGCCTGGGCAGCTACCGGCAGGGTACAGGCGGACTTGCTCGACACCCTGCTGGCCGACCCGTTCTTCGCAGGCAGCGGCCCGAAGAGTACAGGCCGCGAAGTGTTCAACCTGGCCTGGCTGGATGGCCACCTCGCTCGCCTCCCCGCTTATCGCGACGAGGATGTGCAGGCGACGCTGCTGGAGCTGACCGCACGCAGCATCATCGACTCGCTGAGCAATGCCCAGCAAGGCACCGAAGCGCTGCTGGTGTGCGGTGGCGGCGCGCGCAACGGCGCCCTGATGACGCGCCTCGGCCAACTGCTACCCGCAGCCCGGGTCGCCAGTACCGGCATCCATGGTGTTGACCCAGACTGGGTCGAGGCCATGGCGTTCGCCTGGCTGGCCCATTGCTGCCTGGAAGGTATCGCCGCCAATCGCCCTAGCGTGACAGCGGCCAAGGGCCTGCGTGTACTGGGTGCGATCTACCCGGCCTGAACACTACGCCACAACGTAAAACGCCGCGCAATTGCGCGGCGTTTTCGTATGAGCAGGGCTCAGATCGAGAAGGACGAGCCGCAACCACAGGTGGTGGTGGCATTCGGGTTCTTGATCACGAAGCGCGAGCCTTCCAGGCCTTCCTGATAGTCCACTTCGGCGCCGACCAGGTACTGGAAGCTCATCGGGTCGACCACCAGGGACACCCCTTCGCGCTCGACGATGGTGTCATCTTCGGCCACGTCTTCATCGAAGGTGAAGCCATACTGGAAGCCCGAGCAACCGCCACCGGTGACGAACACGCGCAGCTTCAGACGATCGTTGCCTTCTTCGGACACCAGGTTCTTCACCTTCTGCGCAGCGCCGTGGGTGAATTCCAAAGCCGTGGGGGTGAAGGTTTCGACGCTCATGTTGATTCTCCCGGCGCGGTAGCCGCCATAAAACTCGATGACGCGCATTATCCGCTTTCCCGAGAAAATCGGTCAAGAATTGTGCGGCTTTAGTCGCGACAAACAAAAAGGCCCGCACGACGCGGGCCTTTCCACCGATGGCGGCTTACGGCAACAGGCCAGCATGGGACAGGCCCATGCGCTCGTCCAGGCCAAACAGGATGTTGAGGTTCTGCACCGCCTGGCCGGATGCGCCCTTGACCAGGTTGTCGATCACCGAAAGCACCACCACCAGGTCGCCGCCCTGTGGACGATGAACGGCAATGCGGCAGACGTTGGCGCCGCGCACACTGCGGGTTTCCGGGTGGCTGCCAGCCGGCATCACGTCGACGAACGGCTCGTCGGCATAGCGTTTCTCGAACAGCGCCTGCAAGTCGACCGAAGTGTCGGCAACGGTTGCGTACAGGGTAGCGTGGATGCCACGGATCATCGGCGTCAGGTGCGGCACGAAGGTCAGGCCGATGTCTTTGCCAGCCGCCAGGCGCAGGCCTTGGCTGATTTCCGGGAGGTGGCGATGGCCCTTGACCGCATAGGCCTTCATGCTCTCGCCGGCTTCGCAGAACAGCGAGCCCACCGCCGCACCACGGCCAGCACCGCTGACCCCGGACTTGCAGTCGGCGATCAGGCGCGACGGGTCGGCCAGGCCGGCCTCCAGCAGTGGCAGGAAGCCCAGCTGGGTGGCAGTCGGGTAGCAACCCGGCACGGCGATCAGGCGCGCCTGGCGGATCTTCTCACGGTTGACTTCAGGCAGGCCGTAAACCGCGTCCTTGAGCAGCTCCGGTGCGCCGTGCGGCTGGCCGTACCACTTGCCCCACTCGGCGGCGTCCTGCAAACGGAAGTCGGCCGACAGGTCGATCACCTTGGTACCGGCCGCCAGCAGTTCACCGGCCAGGGCATGGGCGACGCCGTGCGGTGTGGCGAAGAACACCACGTCACAGGCCGCCAGGGTCTTGCTGTCCGGCACGCTGAACGCCAGCCCGTCATAATGGCCGCGCAGGTTCGGGTACATGTCCGCCACCGCCACGCCCGCCTCGGAGCGCGAAGTGATGACCGCCACTTCGGCCTGTGGATGCTGTGCCAGCAGACGCAACAGTTCGACGCCGGTGTAACCCGTGCCGCCGACGATACCGACCTTGATCATAACGCTTGCCCCTTATCAACGAGCCGTCTGGAAAGCGCACGATAATAGGGGCGCAAGGCGCCTGTAACAACTCTTCGGATGACCCTTCGGGCGCTTGACCACTACTATCTGACGACCGTGAATACCTGAAGGAACTCCCCCATGCTTTACCTATGGATCAAAGCGCTGCACATCGTCAGCGTGGTCTGCTGGTTCGCCGGCCTGTTCTACCTGCCGCGGCTGTTCGTCTACCATGCCCAGAGCCAGGACAGCATCAGCCAGGAGCGCTTCGTGACCATGGAACGCAAGCTGTTCCGCGGCATCATGAACCCGGCGATGATCGCCACCTACGTGTTCGGCGGATGGATGCTGTACCTCACCCCGGGCTGGCTCAGCCAGGGCTGGCTGCATGCCAAGCTGACCCTGGTCATCCTGCTGACCGTCTACCATCACATGTGCGGCGCCCAGCGCAAACGCTTCGCCAGCGGCAGCAATACCCGCAGCCACGTCTACTATCGCTGGTTCAACGAAGTGCCCGTGCTGTTCCTGCTGGGCATCGTGATCCTGGTGGTGGTCAAGCCGTTCTGACACCGCCCGCCGCTCAAGGAGCTTCGCCATGGCGCTACCCGCCTCGCTCGAACAACGCCTGCGCCTGCCAGTGGTTGCCGCACCGATGTTCCTCATCTCCAACCCCAGGCTGGTGCTGGCGTGCTGCGCCGCTGGCATAGTCGGCAGCTTCCCGGCCCTGAACCAGCGCGACAGCGCCGGTTTCAAGGCCTGGCTGGAGGAGATCGAGAACGGCCTGGGGCAACTGCCGGCGCCAGCCCCGTATGCCGTGAACCTGATCGTTCATTCGACCAACCCGCGCTTGCAGGCCGACCTGGCGTTGTGCGTGAAACACCGCGTGCCGATCGTCATTACCAGCCTGGGCGCGGTGAAGGAAGTGGTCGATGCCGTGCACGGCTACGGCGGCCTGGTATTCCACGATGTCACCACCCGCCGCCATGCCGAAAAGGCCGCCGAGGCCGGAGTCGATGGGCTGATCGCGGTGGCCGCAGGCGCAGGCGGCCATGCCGGCACCTGGAGCCCGTTCGCCCTGGTCGCGGAAATTCGCCAGTTCTTCGACAAGACCTTGCTGCTGGCCGGCTGCCTCAACCATGGCCACGAGATCCTGGCGGCACAGATGCTCGGCGCTGACCTGGCCTACATGGGCACCCGCTTCATCGCCACGGCCGAAAGCCAGGCCCAGGATGCCTACAAGCAGATGCTGCTCGATGCCCATGCCGCCGACATCATCCACACTCCGGCAGTGTCCGGCGTGCCTGCCAGCTTTCTGCGCGCGAGCCTGGAGCAGGCTGGCTACGACCTGGACGCACTCAAGCGCGGCCACGAACACGGCAAGCTCAAGCCGCTACACGACGAAGCCAAGGCCTGGAAGACCGTGTGGTCGGCGGGCCAGGGTGTCGGCGGTATCGACGACCTGCCGGATGCCGGTGCACTGGTCGAACGGCTCTACAACGAATACCGGGATGCCGTGCAGCGCTGTCAGGCCCTGGGCCATCGCGGCTCGTAGCAAAAGGCAACACCTGGCCCGGCCAAGCTGTACACTAGGCGCCTCTTCAGCCCCCAGGAGCCTTGCATGACCCGTTACGCCATGATCACTGGTGCTTCCAGCGGCCTGGGCCTGGCCCTGGCGGAAGCGCTGGCACGGCGCGGGCGCAACCTGATCCTGGTGGCACGCCAGCGTGAAACGCTGGAACCAGTGGCCATCGAGCTTACCCAGCGCTTTGGCGTGGAAGTGCTGTTCCGCGCCTGCGACCTCAGCCAGCCTCTGCGCCTGTCGGGCTTTGTGCTGGAACTGGAAGAAGGCGAGCGACGTATCGACCTGCTGGTCAATTGTGCCGGCCTGCGAACCTACGGCCCATTCCTGGCTCATGAATGGGCCGACGAGCAGGACCTGCTGGAAGTCAACGTGTTGGCGCTGAGCCGCCTGTGCCACGCCATCGGCAACCTGATGGCGGTACAGGGCGGCGGGCAGATCCTCAACGTCGCCGGCCTGGCCGGCGTGGCGCCGGGCCCGTGGATGGCCGCCTATGCCGCCAGCAAGGCCTATGTATTGAGCTTCTCGCAGGCCCTGCGCGAAGAACTCAAGCGTACCGGTATCAAGGTGTCGGTGCTGTGCCCGGGCCCGGTGCGCTCTGCGCGTCGGCGCATCCCACGGCTCGATGGCAAGCCACGCTGCCTCAGCCCGGAGGAAGTGGCGCTGTACACCGTGCGCGCGCTCGATAAGAACCGCGCGTTGATCATGCCCGGCCGACGCAACCGCTGGCTGGCGTTCGCCCCGCGCCTGCTGCCCCGCTGGCTGGTGCGCAAGCTGGCCGGGGTGATCCATCGCCGCTACTGCCCGCTCGGCATGGAATAGCCACTGGGCGAGTGGCGCCCGGCTGAGTACACTCGGCCCGACCCTCACCATGGAGCAAGTGCTGTGGACGATTTATTCATCAAGATCATCAACCGGGAAATCCCGGCGAAGATCATCTACGAGGACGACCAGGTTCTGGCGTTCCACGATATCGCCCCTCAGGCGCCCGTGCATTTTCTGGTCATCCCGAAAAAGCACATCCGCACCCTCAATGACCTGACCGAAGAGGACAAGGGCCTGGCCGGCCACATCCTGTTCACCGCCCAGCGCCTGGCCAGGGAGCTTGGCTGCGAGGACGGCTTCCGCGTGGTCATGAACTGCAACGAGCAAGGCGGCCAGACCGTCTACCACATCCACATGCACGTGCTTGGCCAGCGCCAGATGCACTGGCCACCGGGCTGATCCACGGCAAGCCACCCTGCCACTATTGCGGTAAACTGTCGGGCACATTCTTGCGGAGGTGCCCGATGGCTACCGAACGTCACTACTCGCCGCTCGACCGCTTGTTGCTGCAGGCCGATACCGCCATGCGCACCTTGCTGCCCTTCAGCGGCCAACCCGCCCGCCCCTCGCCGGCTATCGTGCAGCCGGACATCGACCTGGACGAGCAGCAGGCCCGCCACGTTGCCGGGCTGATGCGCATCAACCACACCGGTGAAGTCTGTGCCCAGGCGCTGTATCAGGGCCAAGCCCTGACCGCCAAGCTGCCCGAAGTGCGCAAGGCCATGGAGCACGCCGCCGAGGAAGAAGTGGACCACCTGGCCTGGTGCGAACAGCGTATCCGCCAGCTGAACAGCCACCCCAGCGTGCTCAACCCACTGTTCTACGGCATGTCGTTCGGTATCGGCGCACTCGCCGGGCTGGTCAGCGACAAGGTCAGCCTGGGCTTCGTCGCTGCCACCGAGCACCAGGTGTGCAAGCACCTCGACGAACACCTGGAACAGCTCCCGCAGGAAGACGAAAAGTCCCGGGCCATCCTCGAACAGATGCGTATCGATGAGGAACAGCACGCCGACTCCGCACTGGCCGCCGGTGGCTATCGCTTCCCCGCCCCGGTCCGCTTTGGCATGAGCCTGTTGGCCAAGGTCATGACCAAGAGCACCTACCGTATCTGAAGGCATTACCATGACGGATCGTTTCGACGCCAAGGACCTGGCGCGCGCCGTGCACGCCGGCATTCTCCAGCCTGGCCAGGACCAGGCCCTCGTGGCCTTCCTGCGCCAGCAGTCGGCACCACGCGGCAGTTTCCAGCTGGCTCACGTCGCCTTCTACTTCGGCGCCATGCTGATCATGGCGGCCATGGGCTGGCTGCTCACCGAAGCCTGGATGAGCATTGGCGACTGGGCACTGCTGGCCATCGCCAGCCTTTATATCCTGTTGCTCACGTTGTTCGCCGTTAACCTGCAACATCGCGCCCAAGCGGTCGCTGCCGGGGTGCTGGCGGCGGTCGCGGTCAGCATCGTGCCGCTGGCGGTCTTCGCCGTCGAACGCCTGGCCGGCTGGTGGCCACTGGATGATGTGCAGGCCGACTATCACCAGTACTACACCTATGTGCAGGGCGGCTGGCTGGCAATGGAAGCGGCAACGGTAGTCGCCGGGCTGCTGATGCTGAGGCTGATCCCCTACCCGTTCATCGTCATGCCGGTTGCCGTGGCCCTGTGGTTCATGTCGATGGACCTGAGCGAATGGTTCTTCGGCTCGCCGTTCAGCTGGGAGCAACGCCGCGAAGTGTCGTTGTGGTTCGGGCTGGGCTTGCTGGCTGTATTCATCGTGGTCGACGGTCGCACACGCGAGGACTACGCGCATTGGGGCTATCTGGCCGGGCTGGCGGCGTTCTGGGGCGGGATGACGCTGATGGACAGCGGCAGCGAGCTGGGCAAGGCCATGTACTGCCTGGTCAATATCGCGCTCATGGGCATGGCGGTACTGCTGCGCCGGCCGGTGTTCATGGTATTTGGCGCATTAGGGGTAGCGGCTTACCTCGGCTACCTGTCGTATGAGGTGTTTGCCGAGTCACTCCTGTTCCCGGTGGTGGTCACCTTGATCGGGCTCGGGGTGATCGGGCTGGGCCTGGCTTACCAGAAACGGCGGGAGCAACTGAGCCAGGTGATGCGGGGTTGGCTGCCTGAATGGGTGCGGGCTGCATTGCCTGCGCTTCGCAGCTGATAGTGTTGGCGCCGCTTGGCGCCCCATCGCCGGCAAGCCAGCTCCCGCAGGTGCTGCGCGGGCCTTGAGCCTGCCGTATTTTTGCGAGCAGGCCTGTCGGCGATGGGCTGCGCAGCAGCCCCAGGAACCGTGGCTTCAACCCAGCTCTACGATTTCATAGCCGTGGCTGATCTCGACCCCGGCACGCTCCAGCATGATCGAAGCCGAGCAGTACTTCTCTGCCGACAGCTCCACCGCACGCTTGACCTGCGCCTCTTTCAGCCCGCGCCCTTTCACTACGAAGTTCATATGAATCTTGGTGAACACCTTCGGGTCTTCGCCTGCACGCTCGGCCTCGAGGAACGCCTCGCAGCTTTCCACCGCCTGCCGCGACTTTTTCAGAATGCTCACCACGTCGAAGCTGCTGCAGCCACCCAGGCCCAGCAACAGCATCTCCATCGGTCGCACACCCAGGTTGCGGCCGCCGGCCTCGGGCGGGCCGTCCATCACGACGACGTGGCCGCTCCCCGATTCGCCGAGGAACATTGCCTCACCGGCCCACTGGATACGTGCCTTCATCTACCCGGACTCCTGATTTTGGGAAAAGGGTGTCAGCTTAGACCTTGTATGGCTGTGGGAAAAGTACGTGTCCTGTCGGTTTATTACCGAAACATTCTGTAGTGTCTGATAAGCTGGCGCCAATTGACTGGCGCCTGTCGCCAGCTGCCCTTTGAAAAAGCCAATGCGTCGCATCGAACAGGATTTCGTGATGGTTGCCTCTGCCTTACCCGCCAAGATAAAGAACATCGACAGACTGCTGGTGCACTGCCAGCGCCGCCGCTATCCCGCCAAGAGCAACATCATCTGCGCCGGCGACCGCGCTGAAACACTGTCATTCATCATCAAAGGCTCGGTGACCATCCTCATCGAGGACGACGAAGGCCATGAAATGATCATCGCCTACCTGAATAGCGGCGATTTCTTTGGCGAACTGGGCCTGTTCGAACCCGCCAATAGCGAGCAGCACCGCAGTGCCTGGGTGCGCGCGAAAAGCGAATGCGAAGTGGCCGAAATCAGTTACGAGAAATTTCGCGAACTGGCACGCCAGGACCCGGAGATTCTCTACGCGCTGGGCAGCCAGATGGCCCAGCGCCTGCGCAACACCACCCGCAAGGTCGGCGACCTGGCGTTCTTCGACGTCACCGGGCGGGTTGCCCGTTGCCTGCTCGACCTGTGCAAGCAACCTGACGCCATGACCCACCCCGACGGCATGCAGATAAAGATCACCCGCCAGGAGATCGGCCGCATCGTCGGCTGCTCGCGGGAAATGGTCGGCCGCGTCCTCAAGGACCTGGAAGAACGCAGCCTGGTGCAGGTCAAAGGCAAGACCATGGTGGTCTACGGCACACGCTAATCGCTGGGCAGGTCCGCCAGCACCTTGGCATAGGCCTGCGACAGGCGCTCGAACCAGGGCGCCTCGGGCGCCACTTCATGCAACGCGATGTGTGCCTCGGCACGGCAGCGCTGATCCAGTTCGCAGCACTCGTTGAAGCGGTTCACCGCTGCCACCATCGACTCGCGCTCGTTGTCCAGCAGCAGCGCACCATGCACCAGCACCACCGGGCGCTTGCCGCCCAGGCCCTGGCGCCAGCGTTGTGCGGTGCCCACCAGTTTGCGGCCATTGAGGTTGACGTTGTAGCGGCCGTCGCAGAAGGCCCCGTCGATCTCCCCCACCGAGGCCACGCCGCCCCACTCGCGCAGCACGTCGCATAGCGGCAGGCACAGGCGCTCGTATGCGTTTTCGATACGGCCATGGTCACCTTCGCTGCGTGGGGCGACATAGACCAGTGCAACGTTTACCGTCGCATGCGACTGCGGCACGGGCTCGCCGCCGGTTTCGCGCAGCAGCACCGGCCAGCCGGCAATCGCCAGCTCCGCACAGGCGGCTTCGAAATTGTCCAGGCGGCTCATGCGCCGCGGCATGACCAGGGCGTGGTCGGTAGGGCGCCAGAACAGTACGCCACTGTCGCGCTCGCCGCGGCACACGGCGGCCAACAGCTCCTGTTCGGCGTGCAGGCCTTGTTCGACGGTCAGGGCCAGGGGTTGATCGGTCATTGATCCACCTTTGATGTTGTTTTCCAGGGCCTCTTCGGGGCGGCTCGACACGCCCGCGAAGAGCCCATTGCAGGCATACAAAAAAGCCGGCATTGACGCCGGCTTGGTTTCGATCAGTCCAGTTGCTGAACAGTCTTCTTCACTTGTTCCGGGAAGAACAACCGCTGCAGCTCCAGCCCAGGCTGTTCGGCACGCATGAACGCCTCACCGACCAGGAACGAATAGACCTCGTTGATTTCCATCAGCTCCACATCGGCGCGGTTCAGGATACCGCTCTCGGTAACAGCCAGGCGATCACGCGGAATGCGCGGCAGCAGGTCAAGGGTGGTTTCCAGGCTGACCTCAAAGGTGTGCAGGTTGCGGTTGTTGACCCCCACCAGCGGTGTATCCAGGGTTTTCAGCGCACGCTCCAGCTCATCGCCGTCGTGCACTTCCACCAACACATCAAGGCCGACATCTTTCGCCGTGGCCGCCAGCTCGGCCATCTTCACGTCATCCAGTGCCGCCACGATCAGCAGCACGCAGTCTGCGCCCAAGGCCCGGGCTTCGACGATCTGGTACGGGTCGACCATGAAATCCTTGCGGATCACCGGCAGCGAAACTGCCGCGCGGGCCTGCTGCAGATATTCATCGGCACCCTGGAAAAAATCCACATCGGTCAGCACCGACAGGCAGGTCGCCCCGCCTTTCTCGTAGCTGATGGCGATTTCCGCCGGCACGAAATGCTCGCGGATCACACCCTTGCTCGGCGAGGCCTTCTTGATTTCGGCAATCACAGCCGGCTGCTTGCGCCCGGCCTGCTCGATCAAGGCCTTGGCAAAGCCACGCGGGGCGTCGGCAACCTTGGCCAGCGCTTCCAGTTCGGCCAGACCGACGCGCGCACTGCGCTCGGCCACTTCCTGGAACTTGCGGGCAATGATCTTTTCCAGCACCGTCGGCACACTCATGCTTCGTTCTCCACCTTGAATACTGCAGTAAAGGCACCCAGTTCCTGCAGCTTCTCCCAGGCCAGCCCGGTGTGCAGTACGTCGTGGGCCAGTTCCACACCGGCTTTCAGGCTCATGGCATGGTCAGCGGCATACAGCGCTGCGCCAGCATTGAGCACGATCATCTCGGCGGCCTTCTGGCCGTTCTCGGTCTTGCGCCGCCCCAGCGCGTCACGGATCAACTCCAGCGACGCCTGCGGGTTCTCGACCGCCAGGCCATGCAGGCTCTGGCTCTTCATGCCAAGGTCTTCCGGCTCGACCCAGTACTCAGTGATCTCGCCATTTTTCAGTTCGGCAACGAAGGTGGGCGCGGCCAGGCTGAACTCGTCCAGGCCGTCCTTGGAGTGCACGACCAATACATGCTTGCTGCCCAGGCGCTGCAGCACCTCGGCCAATGGCCGGCACAGGGCCTGGGTGAACACCCCCACGACCTGGTGCTTCACTCCGGCCGGATTCGTAAGCGGGCCGAGCATGTTGAACAGGGTACGCAGCCCCAGGTCGCGACGCGGGCCAGCGGCATGCTTCATGGCACTGTGGTGGCTTTGTGCAAACATGAAGCCGATGCCCAGGCTGTCGATGCAGCGAGCCACCTGGATGGGTGTGAGGTTCAGATAGATGCCTGCCGCTTCCAGCAGGTCGGCACTGCCGCTCTTGCCCGATACCGCGCGGTTGCCATGCTTGGCCACGGTGCAACCCGCCGCCGCCAGAACGAACGACGAGGCAGTGGAGACGTTGAAGATGTTGGCGCCATCGCCGCCGGTGCCGACGATATCGACCACGCCATCGAGGCTTTGCAGCTCGACCTTGTCGGCCAGTTCACGCATCACCGATACCGCACCGACGATTTCGTCGATGCTTTCGCTTTTCATGCGCATGCCCATCAGGAAGGCACCGATCTGCGCTTCGCTGCACTGGCCAGTCATGATCTGGCGCATGACGTCGCGCATTTCTTCGGTGGAAAGGTCCAGGTGGCCGACGATACGGCTTAACGCGCTCTTGATATCCATGGTCGATCCTTAGCGGCGGCCGCCGGTCTGCTTGAGGAAGTTGGCGAACAGCTCGTGGCCCTGTTCGGTAAGGATCGATTCAGGGTGGAACTGCACCCCTTCGATATTCAAGGTCTTGTGGCGCAGGCCCATGATTTCGTCGACCGAACCATCAGCGTGGGCGGTCCAGGCCGTCACTTCGAGGCACTCGGGCAGGGTTTCGCGCTTGACCACCAGGGAGTGGTAGCGGGTCACGGTCAGCGGGTTGTTGAGGCCGGCGAACACGCCAAGGTCACGGTGGTGGACCGGGCTGGTCTTGCCATGCATCACCTGGCGCGCACGCACCACGTCACCGCCAAACGCCTGGCCGATCGACTGGTGGCCCAGGCATACCCCGAGAATCGGCAGCTTGCCGGCAAAGTGCAGGATGGCCTCGATCGACACACCCGCCTCGCTCGGCGTGCATGGCCCAGGGGAAACGACAATGCGTTCGGGGTTCAGGGCTTCGATCTGGGCGATGGTCATTTCGTCGTTGCGAATGACCTTGACCTCGGCACCCAGCTCGCCAAGGTATTGAACAACGTTGTAAGTGAATGAGTCGTAATTGTCGATCATCAGTAACATCGGGTTAAACCTCTTGAATCTACTGACTTCAGAATTCGAACCTTCCTGCGCCAGCCAACAGGCGCAGCTTTGCCACAAGGGGCGGTAGACGGGAAGGCAAACGGGGACGGGCCGGGCGGGCCGGCAGGAGATAAAGTCAGGCGCGCCAACGCCAACGGGCGTGGGCCTTGATTACGCGCATCAAGAGTTTGCTGACGATCAACACAGGATAGGTCTCGCTCATACGTCACGGCACAGTAGCCTACCGGGGCGACGGGCGCAATATGCCCGTAAACACGGGGAAACGAATGGACTTGGGAGGGATGCCCTGCGATTTGCTAAGGTCGATCGGGTTGTCCAGATAAAAACAAAGAAAAGGATGTTCTCTGATGCGAAAAGCTGCGTTCGTACGTTTTACCGTCGCCTCACTGGCATTGGCCTGCAGCCAGGCTTTCGCTGCACCTTCGCCCTACTCGTCCATGCTCGTGTTTGGCGACAGCCTGAGTGATTCCGGGCAGTTCGGTGGCATACGCTTCACCAACCGCGATGCCAACGGCAACTATGCGCCCGTTTCCCCCATGATCCTGGGTGGGCGCCTGGGCGTTAACCCGGCAGAGCTTGGCCCCTCCACTTCGCCGGTCAACCTGGTCTTCGGGCTGCCTGACGGCAACAACTGGGCGGTAGGCGGCTACACCACCCAACAGATCCTGGATTCGATCACCACCACGTCTGAGGTCATCATCCCGCCCGGGCGCCCCGGTGCCGGGCTGGTGCTGCGTGACAAACCGGGCTACCTGGCCAATGGCCTGCGCGCCGACCCCAACGCGCTGTACTACCTGACCGGCGGCGGCAATGACTTCCTGCAAGGGTTGATCAGCAGCCCCGCCGACGCGGTGGCCGCCGGTGCCCGCCTGGCCGCCAGCGCCCAGGCCCTGCAACAAGGTGGCGCCCGCTACATCATGGTCTGGCTGCTACCCGACCTCGGCCAGACCCCCAACTTCAGCGGTACGCCCGAGCAAAACCAGCTATCGCTGCTGTCTGGCGCGTTCAACCAGGCGTTGCTCGGCCAGCTGGGGCAGATCGATGCCGAAATCATTCCGCTCAACATTCCCGTGCTGCTGAGCGAAGCATTGGCTGATCCCAGCCAGTATGGCCTGGCCAGTGGCCAGGACCTGGTCGGCACCTGCTACAGCGGCGAAGGCTGCGTGGAGAACCCGGTGTATGGCATCAATGGCAGCGCGCCAGACCCTACCAAGCTGCTGTTCAACGACTCGGTGCACCCGACCATCGCCGGTCAGCAACTGATTGCCGACTACGCCTATTCGATCCTCGCAGCCCCCTGGGAGCTGACCCTGCTACCGGAAATGGCCCACGCCAGCCTGCGCGCCCACCAGGACGAACTGCGCAACCAGTGGCAGACGCCCTGGCAGGCGGTTGGCCAATGGCAGGCCTTCGTCTCCACCGGCGCCCAGGACCTGGACTTCGATGAGCAACGCAGCGCGGCCAGCGGTGACGGCCGCGGCTACAACCTGACCCTGGGCGGCAGCTATCGGCTGAACGACGCCTGGCGCCTGGGCCTGGCCGGCGGCGTGTATCGGCAGAAGCTGGAAGCCGGCGAACAGGACTCGGACTACCGGCTGGACAGCTACCTGGCCAGCGCCTTCGCCCAATACCGCCAGGACCGCTGGTGGGCCGATGCTGCGCTGACTGCCGGGCACCTGGACTACAGCGATCTGAAGCGTACCTTCGCCCTTGGCGTGAACGACCGCAGCGAAAAGGGTGATACCGACGGCGAGGCGTGGGCGATGTCGGCGCGGCTTGGCTATAACCTGGCGGCCGAAAGCAGTGGCTGGCAACTGGCGCCGTTCGTCAGCGCCGACTATGCGCGGGTAAAGGTGGATGGCTATGACGAGAAGAGCGGGCGCTCGACGGCGCTGGGCTTCGATGATCAGGAGCGCACGTCACGTCGGCTGGGCGTGGGGTTGCTGGGCAGCGTGCAGGTTGCATCAGGCACCCGGCTGTTCGCCGAGGTGGCACAGGAGCATGAGTTTGAAGATGACCAGCAGGATGTGACGATGCACCTGGCCAGTCTGCCGGCGAATGACTTCACCCTGACTGGGTATACGCCGCACAGCGACCTGACCCGGGCGAGCCTGGGGGTCAACCATGAAGTGGTGGCGGGGGTGCATTTGCGCGGTAACTACAACTGGCGCAAGAGTGATGAGCTGACGCAGCAGGGAGTGAGTTTGGGCGTCAGCGTCGACTTTTGAATTGATGGGGCCGCTTTGCGGCCCTTCGCGGGCTCGCCCGCTCCCACAGGTACTGCACAGGCCTTGCAGCATGTGATCACCCTGTGGGAGCGGGCATGCCCGCGAAGGGCTGCAAAGCAGCCCCGATCAACATTTATTTGGCCGAAGTCTGCTCAGCCAGCGCCACCGCGCGGAACATCGCCCGGCGCTTGTTGATGGTTTCTTCCCACTCCAGCGCCGGCACCGAGTCGGCAACGATGCCGCCACCAGCCTGCACATGCAGCTCGCCATCCTTGATCACAGCGGTACGGATGGCAATCGCGGTATCCATGTTGCCATTCCAGGCAAAGTAGCCGACCGCCCCACCGTACACCCCGCGCTTGACCGGCTCCAGTTCGTCGATGATCTCCATCGCGCGAATCTTCGGCGCCCCGGAAAGCGTACCGGCCGGCAGGATCGCCCGCAGTGCGTCCATCGCCGTCAGCCCTTCACGCAGCTGGCCGGTGACGTTGGACACGATGTGCATCACATTGGAATAGCGCTCGATCACCATCTTCTCGGTCAGGCGCACGCTACCGGTGGAAGACACCCGGCCGACATCGTTGCGGCCCAGGTCGATCAGCATCAGGTGCTCGGCGATCTCCTTGTCATCCGACAGCAGATCGTCTTCCAACGCGCGGTCGGCCTCTTCGGTGGCACCACGCGGGCGGGTACCGGCAATCGGGCGAACGGTGACCAGGTTGTCCTCTACCCGCACCAGCACTTCAGGCGAACTGCCGACCACGTGGAAGTCGCCAAAGTTGAAGAAGTACATATACGGCGTGGGGTTGAAGCAACGCAGTGCGCGATAGAGGTCGATGGGCGCAGCCTTGAAGTCGATCGACATGCGCTGCGATGGCACCACCTGCATGCAGTCGCCGGCCAGGATGTATTCCTTGATACGGCCAACGGCGTTCTCGTAGTCCTCGCGGGTATAGCTGGAGCGGAATGCCGGCTCGGCGGCCTGCGGGCCGCTCAGGTCCAGGCCACGGCGTGGCGTGATCGGCTGGCGCAGGGTTTCCAGCAGCCCTTGCAGCCGCGCCTGGCCGCGTTCGAATGCCTGCTCTTCAGCCGGGTCGACCAGCACGATGGCGTGCATCTTGCCCGCCAGGTTGTCGAACACCACCACCGCGTCCGACACCATCAACAGGATATCCGGCACACCCAACGGGTCTGGGTTGGGGCTGGCTCCCAGGCGTTTTTCCACATAGCGCACGCAGTCATAGCCGAAGTAACCGACCAGGCCGCCGTTGAAGCGCGGCAGGCCAGGGATGTCGGCGACCTTGTAACGGTCCTTGAAGGTTTCGACGAAGGCCAGCGGGTCTTCGACGTCGTGGCTTTCTACCTCCACGCCATCTTGCAGGATGCTGACGTGGTAACCGTGTACACGCAGCACCGTGCGCGACGGCAGGCCGATCATCGAGTAGCGGCCCCACTTCTCGCCGCCCTGCACCGATTCGAGCAGGTACGAGTTGGGCTGGTCGGCCAGTTTCAGGTAGATCGACAGCGGTGTGTCGAAGTCGGCCAGGGTTTCGCAGGCCAGGGGAATGCGGTTATAGCCGGCAGCGGCCAGGCGCAGGAATTCTTCGCGGGTCATGGGTAGCCTCGTGGCAAGCAGCAATAAGTCAGGCAAACGGACGGGCCGGCACGCGCCGGCAGGCAGAAGTCAGGCGCGCCAACGCCAACGGGCCAGAGCCTTGATGACTTTCATCCAGAACTTGCCAGTAACCGCCACGGTGGACTCTCTGTCTTGTGAGGCTTGAAGGTCCGCCAACGTTATCCCAGTGGCCAGGTCTGCGCAACCAGGCAGCAGTGCACGCAGGTCATCGATCACCAGGCTGGGGCATTCGTCGTGGATCGGCCGGCCATGGTTGTAGCCGTAGCTCAGGCCCACGCATTGCACACCAGCTGCCTTGGCGGCCAGCACATCACTGCGCGAGTCGCCGACGAACAGCGACTGCTGCGGGGTGACGCCGGCCATCTGCATGACGAACAGCAGCGCCGCCGGGTCCGGTTTTTTTTGTGGCAGGGTGTCGCCGCCGATGATCCAGCGGAAGTACTTGCCGATCTTCATCTGGTCCAGCAGCGGGCCGACGAAGCGCTCGGGCTTGTTGGTGATCAGGGCCATCTCCACGCCCCGCTTGTGCAGCCAGCGCAGGGTGTCCTGCACGCCGGGGTAGACCACGGTCAGTTCGTGGCTTTCGGCATAGGCGTCCATGAACAGCGCCAGCGCCTTTTCGGCCAACGCGTCGTCCACGGCGGCGTGTTCGATGTCGCCAGCCAGCGCCCGGCGCACCAGCACCTGGGCGCCGTTACCCACCCAGTGGCGCACCGCCGCAAGGCCAGCGGGCGGGCGCCCCAGTTCGAGCAGCATGCGGTCCACGGCGGCAGCCAGGTCTGGCACGGAGTCGATCAGGGTACCGTCCAGATCGAACATCACCAGCCTGGGCAGCGTCCCCGGGAACAGCTGCTCGAAGCCGCTCATGGGCGCGCCTGAGCCAGTTCGGCGCGCATCCTGGCGATGACTTCCTGGTAGTCCGGGGCGTTGAAGATCGCCGAACCGGCCACGAAGGTGTCGGCGCCAGCGGCAGCGATCTCGCGGATGTTGTTGACGTTGACGCCACCGTCGATTTCCAGGCGGATATCACGGCCACTGGCATCGATCAGCGCACGCGCCTCACGCAGCTTGTCGAGGGTGCCGGGGATGAACTTCTGCCCGCCAAAGCCCGGGTTGACGCTCATCAGCAGCACCATGTCGATCTTGTCCATCACGTACTTCAGGGCATCCAGGCTGGTGGCCGGGTTGAACACCAGGCCGGCCTTGCAGCCGCCGTCCTTGATCAGTTGCAAGGAGCGGTCGATGTGTTGCGAGGCTTCCGGATGGAAGGTGATGTAGGTGGCGCCAGCTTCGATGAAGTCGCCGATGATGCGGTCGACCGGGCTGACCATCAGGTGCACGTCGATCGGGGCGGTGACGCCATACTTGCGCAGGGCGCTGCAGACCATCGGACCAATGGTCAGGTTGGGGACGTAATGGTTGTCCATGACATCGAAATGGACGATGTCGGCACCCGCCGCCAATACCTTGTCGACGTCCTCGCCCAGGCGGGCGAAATCGGCGGAGAGAATGGAGGGGGCAATAGCGTAGGGCTGCATGGCGCACCTGTTGGCAGAATCACGGTGGCGCGCATTGTAACCCAGGCAAGCGGATGAGGGCTGATTAGCATCAACCTGTACCGGCCTCTTCGCGGCTAAAGCCGCTCCCACAGGGACCGCGCAGGCATCGAAAGCTGCACAAATCCTGTGGGAGCGGCTTTAGCCGCGAAGAGGCCAGCACAGGCAACATAACTTCAACCAGGCTGCTGGGTTCTCAGCTTCTCGCTACGCCCACGCAACCACTCAAGTGTCAGCAGCAACACTACCGAGAAGGCAATCAGCAAGGTCGCCGCGGCGGCAATGGTCGGGCTCAGGTTTTCGCGGATGCCGCTGAACATCTGCCGAGGCAGGGTCGCCTGTTCCGGGCCGGCGAGGAACAGCGTTACCACCACCTCGTCGAACGACGTGGCAAAGGCGAACAACGCCCCCGAGATGACCCCGGGCGCGATCAGCGGCAGGGTCACCCGGCGGAAGGTCAGCAGCGGCGAGGCGCCCAGGCTGGCCGCCGCGCGCACCAGGTTGTAATTGAAGCCTTGCAGGGTCGCCGACACGGTAATGATGACGAACGGTACACCCAGCACCGCGTGCACCAGGATCAGCGAAGTGAAGCTGTTGCCCATGCCAAGCGGGGCGAAGAACAGGTAGCTGGCCACACCGATGATCACCACCGGCACCACCATCGGCGAAATCACCAGCGCCATCACCAGCGACTTGCCCGGGAAATCGCCACGGGTGAGGCCGATCGCCGCCAAGGTACCGAACACCATGGCCAGCACCGTGGCCGCCGGGGCGACGATGATGCTGTTCTTCAAGGCGCGCATCCATTCGGCCGAGCCGAAGAAGTCCTGGTACCAGTGCAGCGAGAAGCCCTGCAACGGGTACACCAGGAAGCTGCCACTGTTGAACGACAGCGGCACGATCACCAGCACCGGCAGAATGAGGAACAGCAGGACCAGACCGCAAAGAATACGCAGGCTGTAGAACCACACCCGCTCCACGGGCGACATGTAAGGGCTCAGCATGACAAGGCTCCTCAGCTCAGGCGCAGGCGGCTGGCGCCGACCAGCCAGCTATAGATCAGGTACAACAGCACGGTCGCCAGCAGCAACAGCCCGCCCAGCGCAGTGGCCATGCCCCAGTTGATGCTGGTGTTGGTGTAGAAGGCGACGAAGTAGCTGACCATCTGGTCGTTCGGGCTGCCCAGCAAGGCCGGGGTGATGTAGTAGCCGATGGCCAGAATGAACACCAGCAGGCAACCCGCGCCTACACCGGCGTAGGTCTGCGGGAAGTACACCCGCCAGAAGCTGGCGAACGGGTGGCAGCCCAGCGAGATCGCCGCGCGCATGTAGCTGGGCGAAATGCCCTTCATCACGCTGTACAGCGGCAGGATCATGAACGGCAGTAGGATGTGCACCATCGAGATGTACACGCCGGTGCGGTTGAACACCAGTTCCAGTGGCTGGTCGATGATGCCCATGGCCATCAGCGCGCTGTTGATCAGGCCGCCTGATTGCAGCAGCACGATCCACGCGGCCACTCGCACCAGGATCGAAGTCCAGAACGGCAGCAGCACCAGGATCATCAGCAGGTTGCTCTGCCGGGTCGGCAGGTTGGCCAGCAGGTAGGCCAACGGGTAGGCCAGCACCAGGCAGATGGCAGTAATCACCAACCCCATCCACAGGGTGCGGGCGAAGATATCCAGGTAGATGGCCTGGTCAGGGGTCGCCTTGGCCAGTTCGCCAAGGTCGTCGATACGGTGGTCGAGCGAAGCCAGCAGGTAGAACGAGGTCACCGTGCTGGTGTTGCGGCGGATCGCCTGCCAGTAGGCCGGGTCACCCCAACGCTCGTCGAGCGCCTGCAAGGCATCTTTATAGGAAGCGGGTTCGCTCTTGAATGGCAGCGCCCGCGCGGTCTTGGCCAACAGGCTGCGATAGCCGGCCAGCTCCATGTTCAGGCGCTTGGACAGGTCGCCCAGGGTCTGGTTCTTGCGCGATTCGGCCAGGTCCTGGCTCAGCGCCTTGTACACGTCCTCGCCCGGCAGGCTCTTGCCGTCCCACTGGGTGATGACATCCACCGTACGCGGCAGGCCGCCAACCACTTCCGGGTTGCCGACGCTCTTGTACAGCAGTGCCGCGATCGGCACCAGGAACACCAGCAAGAGAAACAGCGCCAGCGGCGCGATCAACGCCTGCGCCTTCCAGCGGTTAACCCGCTCGGCGTGCTTGAGGCGCTGCTTGAGACTTGGACCTGCGCCTTCGTTGAGGGGCACTGCAATGGCCATGGCGAACTCCGCAATACAGGCTGAAATAGGGGCCGCCATGCGGCCCCACACACCGGGCTGTTACTTCTTCGCCGCCCAGGCGTTGAAGCGTTGCTCCAGTTGCTCGCTGTTGTCGGCCCAGAAGGCCACGTCGATCTGCACCTGGTTGGCAATGTTCTCAGGCGTGGTCGGCATGTCTTTCTTCACCTCGTCCGACAGCAGGCTCACGGCTTTCGAGTTGGCCGGGCCGTAGGCGATGTTCTCGGAATAGGTCTTCTGCTGCTCGGGCTGCACGCTGAAGGCGATGAATTTCTTCGCCTCGTCGGCATCCTTGGCGCCTTTCGGGATGGCCCAGGCGTCGAAGTCGTAGATGCCGCCGTTCCACACCACCTTGAGGTTGCTCTCTTTCTGTACTGCGGCGATGCGGCCGTTGTAGGCCGAGCTCATGACCACGTCACCCGAAGCCAGGTACTGCGGCGGCTGGGCACCGGCTTCCCACCACTGGATGCTTGGCTTGAGTTCGTCGAGCTTCTTGAACGCGCGGTCCACGCCCTCTTTGGTGCCCAGCACCTGGTACACGTCCTTCGGCGCCACACCGTCGGCCATCAGGGCGAATTCCAGGGTGTACTTGGCACCCTTGCGCAGGCCGCGCTTGCCCGGGAATTTCTTGGTGTCCCAGAAATCCGCCCAGCTGGTAGGTGCGGTCTTGAGCTTGTCGGCGTTGTAGGCCAGCACCGTCGACCACACGAAGAAGCCTACGCCGCAAGGCTGGATGGCACCTGGCACATAGTCGGCCTGGTTGCCGAACAGCGCCGGGTCGAGTTCTTCGAACATACCCTCGTCACAGCCACGGGCCAGCTCTGGCGACTCCACCTCCACCAGGTTCCACGACACGCTCTTGGTGTCGACCATGGCTTTGACCTTGGCCATTTCGCCGTTGTACTCGCCAGCGACGATCTTGCCCTTGCCGGCCTTCTCCCATGGCTCATAGAACGCCTTGACCTGGGCCGCCTTGTTGGCACCACCGAACGACACCACGGTCAGGTCTGCGGCCATGGCCTGGCCAGCGGCGAACAGCCCCAGGGCCAGGGCGGTCAGTTTCAACTGCTTGCGCATTATTATTCTCTCCACAGTACAGGGTTGGTGAAGCAATCCATCAATGGGCTTCGGCAATCGGATCGAGCGCGCGGGCGTGCTCCACCTCCCAGCCCAGGGGTACTACATCGCCCACGGCCAGGGCCGGGTCGAGCTCGGCAATGGGCTGCTTCACGAAGAAGTCGCCCTTGCCGCAAACTTCCAGGCGCACCCGGACGTGGTCGCCCAGGTAGATGAACTCGGCCACCCGCCCCGAGAAGCGGTTTACGCAGCGCTCGCTGTGGCCGTTGAGGCGCACACGCTCCGGGCGGATCGACAGGGTCACTGGCTCGCCGGCCTGGCCGACATTCACCGCCAGCGCCTCGACCCGCTCGCCACGCGCCAGCTGCACCTGGCAGCGTTTGCCATCGCTGGCCAGCAAGGTGCCGTTGATGCGGTTGTTCTCACCGATGAAGTTGGCGACGAAGGTGTTGCAGGGCTCTTCGTACAAGGTACGCGGGTCGGCAATCTGCTGGATCTCGCCCTGGTGGAACACCGCCACACGGTCAGACATGGTCAGCGCTTCGCCCTGGTCGTGGGTCACGTAGACCACGGTCACGCCCAGGCGCTGGTGGATGTGCTTGATCTCCATCTGCATGTGCTCACGCAACTGCTTGTCGAGGGCACCCAGCGGTTCGTCCATCAGCACCAGCTGGGGCTCGAACACCAGGGCCCGGGCCAGGGCTACGCGCTGCTGTTGGCCGCCGGACAGCTGGCCGGGGTAGCGCTTGGCGAAGGCGTCGAGCTGGACCATGTTCAGCACGCGCTTGACCCGCTCGCTGATGTCGGTCTTGCTCAGGTTGCGCACGGTCAGCGGGAACGCCAGGTTCTCGGCCACGGTCATGTGCGGGAACAGCGCGTAGTTCTGGAACACCATGCCGATGTCGCGCTTGTGCGGTGGCACGTTGTTGATCGAACGCCCGGCCAGCTGGATTTCACCGGCGGTTGGGGTCTCGAAGCCGGCCAGCATCATCAGGCTGGTGGTCTTGCCCGAGCCGGACGGGCCGAGCAGGGTGAGGAATTCGCCCTTGCGGATATCGAGGTTGAGGTCCTTGACGATCAGCGACTCGCCGTCGTAGCTCTTCTGCACACCACGGAAGCTGACCAGCGTTTCGCTGGTTGCAGCGTTCGACTTCGCCTCGCTCATGCCTGCACCTTCTTGTTGGATGACTGCGTAGGCAAAAGATTAGACAAGGCGCATGCGCCCGGAAATCGGGGGTGCTGAGAGAATGCCATCATCCGGTTGGAAGATTTGTTGTAGGGATTCCCCTACAAGGATGGCGGGTTTGGAATGCTCATCCGAGCCACCCGCCAAACCTGTGGGAGCGGGCAAGCCCGCGAAAGGGCAGGTTCAGCCATAGAGATCCGCAGGTCAGGCCCTTTCGCGGGCACGCCCGCTCCCACAGGGGCCTCGGCAAGTTCCGAGAACAGGCATGTCGCAATCAGACCAGCTTGTGCTCCATGGCGTACTTCACCAACTCTGCCAGCGAGTTCACCTTCAGCTTCTGCATCAAGCGCGCCTTGTGCGTGCTGATGGTCTTGCTCGACAGCGCCAGCTGCTGGGCGATGTCATTGACGTTGGCGCCCTGGGCCAGGCGCTCGAACACCGAAAACTCGCGCTCCGACAACAGTGTGTGCAACGGCCGTGACTCGGTCAGGCCCACTTCGAATACCATGCGGTCGGCCAGCGCCGGGTCGATATAGCGCCCGCCTGCAGCCACCCGGCGAATGGCGGTCAGCAACAACGCCGGGTCGCTGTCCTTGGTCGCATAGCCCGCCGCCCCGGCCTTCAGCGCGCGCGCCGCCATCTGCGCCTCATCGTGCATCGACAACATCAGGATCGCCGGCGCGTCATGCAGGGCACGGATCCGCGGGATCGCCTCCAGGCCATTCACGCCGGGCATCGAGATGTCCAGCAACACGACCTCGCACGGCGTATGGCGCAGGGTTTCCAGCAGTTGCTCGCCGTTAGCTGCCTCGCCCGCCACCTGCATGTCCTTGGCCAGGCCAATCAACTGCTTGATGCCTTCACGGACAATGGTGTGGTCTTCGGCCACCAGCACTCGAATCACGATCGCTCTCCTACTCCAACGGAATGGCCACGCTCAGGCTGGTGCCTTCGCCCGGTTCACTGTCCAGCGCCATGCTGCCGCCCAGCATCAGCACCCGTTCACGCACGCCTACCAGGCCAAACGACGCAGGCCGGGGCTGGTCGCGGCAAAACCCTTGCCCATCATCGCTGACGGTCATGCGCAATTGCCCGTGCTCATGCACCAGTTCGATCTCCACGCTGTGCGCCTGGGCGTGGCGCATCACGTTGGTCAGCGCCTCCTGCAGGATACGGAACAGCCCAGTGGCCTTGGCATCGCTCAATGCTGGCAGATTATCCGGTACTTGTACCAGGCAGGGGATTTGCGTGCGCGCCTCGAAGCGCCGCGCTTGCCACTCGATGGCCGAGGCAATGCCGGCATCGAGGATCGGTGGGCGCAAGGCGGTGGCCACGTCGCGCACCAGCTGGAACAGCTGGGCGATCAGGCGCTTCATGCTGTCCAGGCGCTCGTGCAGGCCCGGGTCCAGTTCGGCGAAGGCCAGTTCGCACATCGACACTTCCAGCTTGAGCACGGTCAGCATCTGCCCCAGCTCATCGTGCACTTCGCGGGCGATGCGGGCCTTTTCTTCCTCGCGCACGCTCTCCAGGTGGGCCGACAATTCGCGCAGTTGCTCCTGGGACTTGGCTAGCGCCAACTCGGCCCGCTTGCCCTGGGTGATGTCCCACACCACGCCATCCCAAACCACCCGGCCATCGGCCAGGCGCCGGGTACTGGCCTTGATGTCGGCCCAGCGCTGTTCGCCCTGACGGGTGAGGATACGCCCCTGCCAGGACCAGTCCTGGTCGCTGGCCAAGGCCAGGTCCTGCACCCGGTGGTAATCGGCACGGTCGTCGGGGTGCACCAGGTTGCGCAGGCCCATCTGCGGGTGCTGGATCTCGCTGGGCGCATAGCCCACCAGCGCCTCGCTGCCCTCGCTGATGTAGGGGAACTCCAGGTCACCCTCGGCCGGGTCGCGTTCGAGGCGGAACACCAGCCCCGGCACGTTGCCGGCAATCCCCTTGAGCCGCGCCTCGCTTTCGCGCAGCGCCGCCAGGGCGCGGTGGCGCTCGGTGACATCGGCGAGGTAGACCACCAGGTATTCGGAATCACGAAAGCGCAGGAAGCTCAGCGACAACTCCACCGGCAGCAGGCTCCGGTCGGCCCGCCGGCACTGCGTTTCAAACTGGCCGACACCCACCTCCCCGGCGCGCGCGCCCTTCCACAGCTCGAGCCAGCGATCCATGGTCAGGTTGGGCTCGAAGGTGCTCAGCGGCCGTTCCAGCAGCTCGCCTTCGCCATAGCCGAGCATGCGTTCGGCGGCATGGTTGGCATAGCGTACATGGCTGTCCCAGTTGACCCAGAGGATGCCCACGGTGCTCTGGTCAATGGCGAACTGGCTCAGGCGCAGCGCTTCTTCGCGGACTTGTCGCTCTGCCAGGGTTTCCCGCGTGGCCAGCAGGCTGCGCTCCAGCTGGCGCTGCTGTCGGCGCTGCCATACCAGGGTGGCCAGCGCGCACAGCAACAGCATGGCGGACAGCAAGGCCAGGTTCTGCCAGAAGCCGGTCGACTCGCTCAGGCGTGGGTACTTCGGTTGCAACCAACGCTGGTGCAGTTGCTCCAGCTCCTTGGCCGGCAGCGCCTGCAGGCCTCGCTCGAGCACATCGGCCAGCAGTGGCCAGTCGCGCCGCGAACCGATGCGCAGCAACTGCGGCAAACCGATGTCGCCAACCACTGCCAGCTCGCCGAACTCGCTCTCGCGGGACAGGCGGCTGAGCTGGGCTTCATCCAGCACCGCGAAACTGGCCTGGCCGCCCACCACCAGCTGCAACGCCTCGCGCTCGTTGGGCACCCCTTGCAGGTTGAGGTTGTTGTAGTTGGCGCGCAGGTAATCCGCCAGCTGGCTGGGCATGCGTACCGCCACACGCTGCTCGGCTTCGAGTTTTTCCAGCTCCACGGCCATCGCCCCGGTGCGTGGCCCGACCACCAGTTGCGGCACACGCATGTACGGGTCGCTGAACAGCCACAGGCGCAAGCTGGCCGGGGTCTGGGTCAGGCCCGGGGCAAAGTCGATCTCCCCCGCCTGCAGGGCGTGTTCAAGGCTGGCCTGGTCAGCGAAATTGCGCCAGGTCAGGTCCAGCTGCAGCGCTTGCGCCAGGCTGCTGACCAACTCGACATTGGCCCCATACAGTTGCTGCAGACGCCGGTCGAACTGCGCGTACGGTGCCTGCAGCACCAAGCCCACGCGCAGGCTGCGATGCGTGTCCAGCCATTGCTGCTGGGCAGGCTCCAGCACTACCGAGGGCAGCGCCTCAGGCCTGGCCAATGCAATCAAGGGCAGCCATAAACAGCCGATAACCAACAGGCGACGCACTCGCTTCATCTACACGCTCGTCTTGGCAAAGGCGGCCATGCAGCATGGCCGTCACGGGCAAATACTATTAGGCTGCCGGTATCATTCTGGCCTTGGGTTGACTCATGTCCACACTTTATCGCACGACGCTGGCAATGTGCTGCCTGGCCTCGCTCCTTCCACTCGGCGCCTTGGCCGCCGATGCCGAACAACCACCTGTCACCAACGAGGCCCCGGCTGCTCCAGCCCCGCGCCCGCCGTTGCTGGAGCGTAGCCAGGAGGACGCCCAGGCGCTCGAACGGCTGGTGCCCAAGGCCGAGCAACAGACGCTGCAAGGCGGTGCCGACAGCTTCCTGGCACTGTGGAAACCGGCCAACGACAGCGACCCGCAAGGGGCCGTGATCATCGTGCCCGGCGCCGGTGAAACAGCCGATTGGCCAAACGCGGTCGGTCCGCTGCGGCGCAAGTTCCCCGATGTCGGCTGGCACAGCCTGAGCATCAGCCTGCCCGACCTGCTGGCCGACAGCCCGCAGGCGCGGGTCGAAGCCAAGCCGGCGGCCCAGCCAGCGCCAGAACAGGGCGAAAGCGCCCCGGCCAAGGACTTGCCAGCCGATGCCAACGCCAATGTCGCCCAAGCCACTGCGGCCGATGCCGACACTGCAGAAAGCACTGATGCCGCACAGGCCAGCGAGCAAACCGACCCGGCCGATGCCGCGCGCATCTTCGCCCGCCTGGATGCTGCAGTGGCCTTTGCCCAGCAGCATAACGCCCGCAGCATCGTGTTGATTGGCCATGGCAGCGGCGCGTATTGGGCGGCCCGCTACCTGAGCGAACAGCAGCCACCGCAGGTGCAAAAGCTGGTGCTGGTGGCTGCGCAGACACCGGCGCGGGTGGAGCATGGCCTGGAAAGCCTGGTTCCCACCTTGAGAGTGCCCACTGCCGACATCTACTACGCCACCCGCAGCGCCGACCGCAGCGCGGCCGCGCAGCGCCTGCAGGCCAGCAAGCGGCAGAAGGACAGCCAATACCGGCAGTTGTCGCTGATTGCCATGCCGGGGAACAAGGCAGCGGAACAAGAGCAACTGTTCCGCCGGGTGCGGGGGTGGATGAGTCTGTAGGAGCGGCCTCGTGTCGCGAAAGGGCCGCAAAGCGGCCCCCCAGCGGTAGCTGTTGCGAAGCTGACCACTTGGGGCCGCTACGCGCCCCATCGCGACACAAGGCCGCTCCTACAAGTGCCGCGCAGGCTTTTACAGGCCGCGCCGCTTGCGGATCATGGCATAGGCCTGGTGCAACTCCCGCGTACGCTCGGTCGCCTCACGCAGCTGTGCCTCGCTCGCCCCCGTGCCCGCCAGCTTGTCCGGATGGTGGCGGCTGACCAGCCGCCGATAGGCCTGCTTGATCTTGTCGCCTTCGGTGTCCGCCTCGACCGCCAGCAGCCTCAGGGCAGCCGCGTAGGTCATGGGTACCTCGCGGGCACCAGCAGCCCTGCGCGGCTCGTATTCCAGCGACATGGCCTGGACCTGGCGCCGGCTCAGGCCCAGCTTGTGCCCCCATTCCAGCAGCAGTTCGCGCTCCTTGTTACCCATCTTGCCGTCGGCCCAGACCATGCGCCAACAGGCCCGCAGGGTGCCTTCCGCCGCATGTGGCTGCTGGCGGATACGCCGCAAGTGCCCACCCAGCCGGTCCTTGCCCGCCTTGCCGCGATTGAATGCGGCAATCGCACGCAGCCGGGCTTCTTCGGCCAGGTCCAGGCGCACCATTTCCTGACGCGCCTGCTGGATATGCTGCTCGGCCACCCGGCCATCGCACTTGGCCAGGCGACCGAGCATCACGAACAGCAATTCGTCATCCTGCAAGGCCGGGCGCCCGCCCAGGCGTTCGCGCAGGTCTTCCCAGCCCCGCAAACGCAGGCGGCGGTCAATCAACTGACCGAGCAATGCGCCGAGCAGGGCACCGGGGATGCTGGCAACGGCAAAGCCGGCACCGGCGCCAATCACCGTGCTTGGCCACCACATGTCAGGCACGCTCGCCGATCAGGCGCTCGGCTTCGGCCAGGCGCTCGAGGGTACCGACATCCACCCAGTGCCCGCGGTAGTGTTCGCCACTCACCTGCTCTGCTGCCATGGCCTGGCGCAGCAGCGGCGCGAGCTTGAAGGCCCCCGCTTGGCAACCCGCGAACAGCGCCGGGTGCAACACCGAGAGGCCGCTGAACGTCAGCGTGCCAGGGGCGTCATCACCATCCACCACCTGGCCGCCCACCAGGCGGAAATCGCCACGGCCATGGTGGCCCGGGTTGTCGACCAGCACCAGGTGAGCCAGGCCTTGCACGGGAGCCTGCAGGTGCTTGAAGTCATAGTCGGTCCAGACATCGCCGTTGACCAGCAGGAACGGCGCGTCGCCCAGCAGTGGCAAGGCCTTGAAGATGCCACCGCCGGTTTCCAGCGGCTCGCCCTCCGGCGAATAGCGGATGCGCAGGCCGAAGCGACTGCCATCACCGAGGTGGTCTTCGATCTGCTGGCCAAGCCAGGCATGGTTGATCACCACCTCGTTGACGCCCGCCGCCGCCAGGGCGCGCAAGTGATACTCGATCAGGGGCTGACCGGCGACCGGGACCAACGGTTTGGGGGTATGCAGGGTCAGCGGGCGCATGCGCTCGCCTTTCCCTGCCGCCAGGATCATTGCCTTCATGCACGCGCTCCGGCCTGCAACTCGGCAATCAGTTCGCCCAGCTCCGCCAATTCGGGCCGGCGACCGATTACTTCTTCTATATAGGCGAAGAAACGCGGCACGTCGCCCAGGTAGCGGGGTTTGCCGTCGCGGTGGCAGATACGGGCAAAGATGCCGATCACCTTCAGGTGGCGCTGCACACCCATCAGGTCGCTGGCGCGCTGGAATGCCTCGAAGTCAGCCTGCACTGGAATGCCGACAGCCCGTGCCTGCTGCCAGTAATCACGCAGCCAGCCCTCGACCCGCGCCTGCGGCCAGCTGATGAAGGCGTCCTTGAACAGGCAGGTGATGTCGTAGGTGACCGGGCCATACACCGCGTCCTGGAAGTCCAGCACGCCGGGGTTGGGCGTGCTCTGCATCAGGTTGCGCGGCATGTAGTCGCGGTGCACCAGCACCTTGGGCTGGGCCAGGGCACTGTCGATCAGCAGCTGGCTGACCCGCTGCCAGGTGGCTTGCTGGGCATCATTGAAGGCCAGGCCAAGCTCACGCCCCACGTACCATTCGGGGAACAGCTCCACTTCGCGGCGCAGCAAGGCGTCGTCGTAGCTGGGCAGCGGCGCGTCCATCGGCAGGCGCTGGAAGGCCAGCAAGGCGTCGATGGCGTCGGCGAACAGGCTGTCGGCGTTGTCGGCATCGATGATGTCGAGGTAGGTCTGGTGGCCCAGGTCGCCCAGCAGCAGGAAGCCGCGCTCCAGGTCCTGGGCGTGAATCAGCGGCACGTGCACGTCGGCGCTGGCCAGCAGGTGGTCAATGGCGACGAACGGTCGGCAATTCTCCTGCGGCGGGGGCGCATCCATGATCACGAAGCTGTGCCCAGCGCCCTGCCAGCGGAAATACCGACGGAAGCTGGCGTCGCTGCTGGCCGCGGTCAGGCTGCCTGCGGGCACTTCGCCCCAGGCGTTTCTGTGGAAAAGATCATTGAGCTGCTCAGCGAGCCAGACCGTCAGTTGTTGCAGGCGTACATCGTGTTCAGGCATTACAAGGGTCTCCGACGGCCCTAGCCGTCAAGCGGGTCATGCTTTATTATCCAGCATCTTTTTCAGACCATCGAGAGGCGTGCGGCCCCACACGCGGGCAGATGGCACGCAGGAAGCCCGGACTAATAAGATGGCATTGAAATCCCCCGCGTTTCGTAGAAAGTTTCCGTTGCTGGTAACCGGCGGTCTGCTGGCCCTGCAACCTCTGGCCACGTCGTACGTGGTGGCAGCCGAACAGTTCGACTGCCAAGTGTCCGCCTCCGGTGGTTGGGACTGCAAGCCCAAGACCCCAGTCAACAACCTGCCGCCGCGCCCGGTGCATGAGGGTGCTGCCGTCAGCGCCGGCACCGAAGCCGCGAACGAAGGCGAAACTGCGGACCGGCCGATGCTGGTCACCGAGGCCAAGGGCCGCGCCCTGAAGTCGCGCAGCGAAGACTACAGCCACCTGGACTGGGTACCGCGAGAAAAGCTCACTGCCGCGCAGCTGGCCGAAACCGGCCCGTACTGTGGTGGCGCGTACATCGAGCCAACCCGCCCGGGCATGGCCGACACCACGCCGAAGGACGAGTCGCCGACCTACATCAACGCCAAGGTATCCAAGTACCAGCAGGAGCAGCAGATCGCTACCCTCGCCGGTGACGTGGTGATGCGCCAGGGCAGCATGCAGGCCGAGGCCGACGAGGCCAACCTCTATCAGACCGAAAACCGTGGCGAGCTCAAGGGCAACGTCAAGATCCGTGACAACGGTTCGCTGGTAGTCGGTGACGAGGCGCAGATCCAGCTCGACACTGGCGAAGCCCAGGTCGACAACGCCGAATACGTGATGCACAAGTCGCACATCCGCGGCAGCGCCCTGTACGCCAAGCGTGGCGAAAACGCCATCATCCGCCTCAAGGACGGTACGTACACCACTTGCGAACCGGGCAGCAACGCCTGGCAGCTGAAGGGCAACAACATCACCCTTAACCCGGCCACCGGCTTCGGTACCGCGACCAACGTCACGCTGCGGGTCAAGGATTTCCCGGTGTTCTACACACCGTACATCTACTTCCCGATCGACGACCGTCGCCAGTCCGGCTTCCTGCCGCCATCGTTCAGCAGCACCAGCGACACCGGCTTCATGCTGGTCACGCCGTACTACTTCAACCTGGCGCCAAACTACGACGCCACGTTGTACCCGCGTTACATGACCAAGCGCGGCCTGCTGATGGAAGGCGAGTTCCGCTACCTGACGCCTTCCAGCGAAGGCCAGTTCGGTGGTGCGTACCTCAACGACAAGAACGATGACCGTAAAGACCAGACTGACTACAAAGAACAGCGCTGGATGGTCAACTGGCAGCACAAGGGCGGGCTGGACGAGCGCCTGATGACCGAGGTGGACTACACCGACATCAGCGATCCGTTCTACTTCCAGGACCTGGAGTCCGACCAGATTGGCGTAGAGTCCAAGGACCTGCTCAATCAGCGCGGTGCACTGACCTACCGTGGCGATAATTACCAGGCGCGCCTGAACGTGCACGCCTACGAAATGGCTACCATTTCGAAGATCACGCCGTACGATCGCCTGCCGCAGATAACTCTTAACGGCATGTTGCCGTATCACCCGGGCGGTTTCGATTTCAGCTACAAGACCGAAGCCGTGCGCTTCGATCGCGATCTGAAGACCGGCCCTGTGTTCAACGAAGACGGGCAGCTGGACACCACGGCCGGCGCCGACGGGCGACGTCTTGATGAAAACATCTTCGGCCTCGCCAGGGCCAACGGCACTCGCCTGAACCTCGCGCCGTCGATCAGCCTGCCGTTGGACGCCAGCTACGGCTACATCAAGCCGAAGCTGACCTACATGTACACCAAGTACGACCTGGATCTGGACAGCGAAGGTAAAGCCGACCTGGCTGGCGCCTCGCAAACCACCCGTGACCTTCGTGGTGACTTCTCGAGCACCCAGAACCGTGACATCCCGATCTTCAGCGTTGACAGCGGCTTGTACTTTGACCGCGACACCTCGCTGTTCGGCACCAACTATCGCAATACCCTTGAACCGCGCCTGTTCTACCTCTACGTCCCGTACAAGGACCAGGTGGACATCCCGCTGTTCGACAGCGGTGAATCGCTGTTCAGCTACGAGTCGCTGTTCCGTGAAAACCGCTTCAGCGGTACCGACCGCATCGGTGACGAGAACAAGCTGTCGCTGGGCGTGACCACCCGCTGGATCGAAGAGAACGGTTTCGAGCGCCAGAACTTCAGCATCGGCCAGGCGTATTATTTCAAGGATCGCAAAGTCCAGCTGCCGGGTATCGACTACCGCACCCGCGCCGACTCGCAGTCCGACGTGTCGCCTTACGCGCTGCTGTATAACTACTACTTCAACCGCGACTGGCGCTTCAATTCGACCTACAACTGGGACCCGGACACCCGCAGCCCACGCTCGGGTAGCGCGATGTTCCACTACCAGCCTGAAGACAACCCGAACAAGGTGGTCAACCTCGGTTATCGCTACCGTAACGACACCATCGCCTACGACTCCACGACCGGTACCTGGAAAGTGGGTGGTGGCGACTATGGCACCCCGGGCAGTGCTAACTACGTGAAGGACTACTACAAGATCCAGCAGCATGACTTCTCGGTCATCTGGCCGATCGTTCCGCAGTGGAGCGTCATCGCACGCTGGCAGCATGACTACAACCGCAACCGCACCCTGGAAGCCATGGGTGGTTTCGAGTACGACAACTGCTGCTGGAAGCTGCGCCTGATCAACCGTTACTGGATCGACTACGACGACTTCAGCCAGGCGCTTCCGCAGAACGAGAAAGGCGACCACGGCATCTTCCTTCAGATCGTCCTGAAGGGCCTCGGTGGTGTAGTCGGCAACAAGGTCGAGTCTTTCCTCGACGAAGGCATTCAAGGTTACCGTGAACGTGAAGACCAAGCTTATTGATCGACTGCGCCCAGCGTTGCTGGGCGTCGCATTGCTGAGTGGCGCGGTGCATGCCGCGGTACAACCTCTTGATCGCGTGGTGGCCATCGTCGACAACGACGTGGTCATGCAAAGCCAGCTCGACCAGCGCGTCCGCGAAGTTCAGCAAACCATCGCCAAGCGCGGTGGCGGCATGCCGCCTGCCGGCGCGCTGGACCAGCAGGTACTGGAGCGCCTGATCGTCGAGAACCTGCAATTGCAGATCGGCGAACGCTCCGGCATCCGCATCACCGACGAAGAGCTGAACCAGGCGATCGGCACCATTGCCCAGCGCAATGGCATGTCGCTGGACCAGTTCCGTGCCGCCCTGGCCCGCGACGGCCTGTCGTTCGACGACGCCCGCGAGCAGGTCAAGCGCGAGATGATCATCAGCCGCGTGCGCCAGCGTCGTGTGGCCGAACGCATCCAGGTGTCCGAGCAGGAAGTGAAGAACTTCCTCAACTCCGACCTGGGCAAGATGCAGATGTCGGAAGAGTACCGCCTGGCCAACATCCTGATCCCAACGCCGGAAGCGGCCAGCTCGGACGATATCCAGAAGGCTGCACGCAAGGTCGGTGACCTGTACCAGCAACTGCGCCAGGGCGCCGATTTCGGCCAGATGGCGATTGCCCACTCGGCCAGCGAAAACGCCCTGGAAGGCGGTGAGATGGGTTGGCGCAAAGCTGGCCAGCTGCCACCGGACTTCGCCAAGATGCTCAGCAGCATGCCGGTTGGTGAAATCACCCAGCCGATCCGCATCCCCAACGGCTTCATCATCCTCAAGCTCGAGGAGAAGCGCGGCGGCAGCGAGAACGTGCTGCGTGACGAAGTGCACGTACGCCATATCCTGATCAAGCCGAGCGAAATCCGCAGCGAAGCGGCCACCGAACAACTGGCCGAGCGCCTGTACGAGCGCATCAAGAACGGCGAGGACTTCGGCGAGCTGGCGAAGAGCTTCTCGGAAGACCCGGGTTCCGCGCTCAACGGTGGCGACCTCAACTGGGTCGACCCGAACAGCCTGGTACCGGAGTTCCGCGAGCAGATGGCCAACGCCACCCAAGGCGAAGTCACCCGTCCGTTCAAGACCCAGTACGGCTGGCATGTCCTCGAAGTGCTGGGCCGCCGCGCCACCGACAGCACCGAGCAGGCGCGGGAGCAGCAAGCCATGAACGTGCTGCGCAACCGCAAGTACGACGAAGAGCTGCAAACCTGGCTGCGCCAGATTCGCGACGAAGCCTACGTCGAAATCAAGCTGCCTGGCGCTGACCAGGCCGCCCCGTGAAGCCCCTGCGCTTCGCCGTCACCCCCGGCGAGCCAGCCGGCATAGGCCCCGACCTGTGCCTGCTGCTCGCTGCAGACGCCCAGCCCCACCCCCTGATCGCCATTACCAGCCGTGACCTGCTCGCCGAGCGGGCCACGCAGCTGGGGCTGGCCGTCAAGCTGTTGCCGGTAGCGCCGGGCCAATGGCCCGAGCAGCCGGCACCGGCGGGTAGCCTGTACGTATGGGACACGCCCCTGGCGGCCCCGGTAATCCCGGGCCAGCTCGACAAGGCCAATGCCGCGTTCGTGCTGCAAACCCTGACCCGCGCCGGGCAAGGCTGCCTGGACGGGCACTTCGCCGGGATGATCACCGCCCCGGTGCACAAGGGTGTCATCAACGAAAGCGGCATCGCCTTTTCCGGGCATACCGAGTTCCTCGCCGAACTGACCCAAACCGCACAAGTGGTGATGATGCTGGCCACCCACGGCCTGCGCGTCGCCCTGGTGACCACGCACCTGCCGCTGCGCGACATTGCCGACGCCATCACTGCCGAACGCGTCGAACGCGTGACCCGCATCCTGCATGCAGACATGCGTGACAAGTTCGGCATTGCCAACCCGCGCATCCTGGTGTGCGGCCTCAACCCGCATGCGGGTGAAGGTGGCCACCTGGGCCGCGAGGAAATCGACATCATCGAGCCGACCCTGGCCCGCCTGCGCACCGAGGGCATGGACCTGCGCGGGCCGCTGCCGGCCGATACTTTGTTTACCCCCAAATATCTGGAGCACTGCGACGCGGTGCTGGCGATGTATCACGACCAGGGCCTGCCGGTACTCAAGTACAAAGGCTTTGGCGCAGCCGTGAACGTTACCCTGGGCCTGCCGATCATCCGCACGTCGGTTGACCACGGCACCGCCCTGGACCTTGCCGGCACTGGCAAGGTCGACACCGGCAGCCTGCGCGTCGCGCTGGACACCGCCTACCAGATGGCCGAGAACCGACCATGAACGAGCAATACCAACACCGGGCGCGCAAGCGCTTCGGCCAGAACTTCCTGCACGACGCCGGCATCATCGACCGCATCCTGCGTGCCATCAACGCCAAGGCCGGTGAACACCTGCTGGAAATCGGCCCTGGCCAGGGCGCCCTGACCGAAGGCCTGCTGGGCAGCGGCGCCCAGCTGGACGTGGTGGAGCTGGACAAGGACCTGGTGCCGATCCTGCAACACAAGTTCGCCAACCGCAGCAACTTCCGCCTGCACCAGGGCGACGCCCTGAAGTTCGACTTCAACCAGCTGGGCGTGCCAGCGCGCAGCCTGAAGGTAGTAGGCAACCTGCCCTACAACATTTCCACCCCGCTGATCTTCCACCTGCTCAGCCACGCCGGGCTGATCCGCGACATGCATTTCATGTTGCAGAAGGAAGTGGTCGAGCGCATGGCCGCCGGCCCTGGCGGTGGCGACTGGGGGCGTTTGTCGATCATGGTGCAGTACCACTGCCGCGTCGAACACCTGTTCAACGTTGGCCCGGGCGCCTTCAACCCACCGCCGAAAGTGGACTCGGCCATCGTTCGCCTGGTGCCGCACGAGGTGTTGCCACATCCGGCCAAGGATGCACAACTGCTGGAGCGCGTGGTACGCGAGGCGTTCAACCAGCGCCGCAAGACCCTGCGCAATACCATGAAAGGCCTGCTCGACAGCGCAGCCATCGAGGCTGCGGGCGTGGACGGCAGCCTGCGCCCTGAACAGCTGGACCTGGCGGCCTTCGTGCGCCTGGCTGACCAACTGGCCGACCAGCAGGCCTGACAGCCTGGATCAGCCTTTTCGCGGGCATGCCCGCGAAGAGGCCGGTACCGACTATGGATATCCCCAAGCCGCCACACCGCTGGCCCTCCCCCCGCTCAATGGCCTAGACTGCATTACTGCGTCAGTTTTCCCAAGGCCCTTGCATGTCCGACCCCCGCTATCAGATCGACGTCAGCGTCGTGACCCGCTACCTCAAAGAACAATCCGACCCCGAAAACAGTCGTTTCGCTTTCGCCTACACCATCACCGTGCAGAACAACGGCTCGCTCAATGCCAAGCTGCTGTCGCGCCACTGGCTTATCACCAACGGTGACGGCGAGGTCGAGGAAGTACGCGGTGCCGGCGTTATCGGCCAGCAGCCCAACATCGCCCCCGGCCAGAGCCACACCTACAGCAGCGGCGCCGTCATCAGCACCCGCGTAGGCACCATGCAGGGCAGCTACCAGATGTTCGCCGAAGACGGCAAGCGCTTCGATGCCCAGATCGCCCCCTTCCGCCTGGCGGTGCCCGGGGCGCTGCACTGATGGCTACCTACGCTGTCGGAGATCTGCAGGGCTGCCTGCAGCCACTCAAGTGCCTGCTCGAACGCGTCAGTTTCGACCCCGCCGTCGACCGCCTGTGGCTGGTCGGCGACCTGGTCAACCGTGGCCCCGAGTCGCTGGAAACCCTGCGTTTCCTGTATTCGATCCGCCAGTCGCTGGTCTGCGTGCTGGGCAACCATGACCTGCACCTGTTGGCCGTCTGGCATAACGTCGAGCGCCTGAAGAAAAGCGACACCCTGCGCGAAATCATCGAAGCGCCCGACGCCGACCAGCTGTTCGACTGGCTGCGCCAGCAAAAGCTGCTGCACTACGACGAGCCCCGCGGTATTGCCCTGGTCCACGCCGGTATTCCACCGCAATGGACCTTGGGCAAGGCCTTGGCCTTGGCCGGCGAAGTCGAAGAGGTGCTGCGCGACGACAGCCGCCTGAAGCAGTACCTGGACGGCATGTACGGCAACGAGCCGAACAAGTGGAGCAAGAACCTCTGCGGCGTCGAACGCCTGCGGGTGATCACCAACTACCTCACGCGCATGCGCTTCTGCACTGCCGAGGGCAAGCTCGACCTCAAGAGCAAGGAAGGCCTGGACACCGCCCCCAAAGGCTACAAGCCCTGGTTTGCCCACAAGGAGCGCCGTTCACGCCATGTGAAGATCATCTTCGGCCACTGGGCGGCCCTGCTGGGCCAGGTTGACGAACCCGGCATCATTGCCCTGGACACCGGCTGCGTATGGGGTGGCGCCATGACCCTGTACAACGTCGACAGCGGCGAATACCACCGCTGTGACTGTGCCGACGACGGCACCCTGCGCCAACCGGCAACACCCACTACACTCAACGACCACACCTGAAGGAAGCAGTACCCATGAGCGAATTCAAGCGCATCCCCCCCGAGCAGGCCTTGGAGCTTCGCAAGCAACCAGGTGCGGTGGTGGTCGACATTCGCGACCCCCAGGCTTTTGCCGCCGGCCACATTACCGGTGCCAAGCATCTGGATAACCATTCGGTCGCCGAGTTCATTCGCAACGCCGACCTCGATGCCCCGACCCTGGTGGTGTGCTACCACGGCAACTCCAGCCAGAGCGCCGCAGCCTACCTGGTCAACCAAGGGTTTTCCGACGTTTACAGCGTCGATGGCGGCTTCGAACTGTGGCGCGCCACCTACCCGGCCGAGACCGCCCAAGGCGCTGCCGAATAATTTTTTCATCTACACTGCAGCCCGCGCCCTGTGCGGGCTCGCGCCTTATCTGACGAACGGTCGTTCGCAACTTCTCCATCCCTCGCCCTTGACCTTGCGGATAACCAACTATTCTTAAGCGCAGGCCATCCAGAAAAAGGGGAGAGCCGGTACACCGGCGTGCGGGTCATCGGTAGCGTTACAGGGTGTTTGGGGGGTATACAGCAATCGGCAACCCCGGTTGCGTGCCAGCATCAGCTGACTGATCCGGCGTCGTCTCAACGTATCGAGCGAGGTGACGTCATGAGTATTTTTAGCCACTTCCAACAACGTTTCGAGTCAACGCGTCAGGAAGAATTAACGCTGCAGGAGTACCTCGAGCTGTGCAAAGAGGATCGCAGTGCCTACGCATCGGCGGCCGAACGGCTGTTGCTGGCCATCGGTGAGCCAGAGCTGATCGACACCTCTACCAACTCCAGGCTGTCGCGTATCTTCTCCAACAAGGTCATCCGCCGCTATCCGGCGTTTGCCGACTTCCATGGCATGGAAGAGTGCATCGACCAGATCGTGTCGTACTTCCGCCATGCCGCCCAAGGCCTGGAAGAGAAGAAGCAGATCCTCTACCTGCTGGGCCCGGTGGGCGGCGGTAAATCGTCGCTGGCGGAAAAACTCAAGCAGCTGATGGAAAAGGTACCGTTCTACGCCATCAAGGGCTCGCCGGTGTTCGAGTCGCCCTTGGGGCTGTTCAATGCCAGCGAAGACGGGGCGATTCTCGAGGAGGAATTCGGCATCCCGCGGCGCTACCTGAACACCATCATGTCGCCCTGGGCCACCAAGCGCCTGCAGGAGTTCGGCGGTGACATCAGCAAGTTCAAGGTGGTCAAGCTGTACCCCTCGATCCTCAACCAGATCGCCATTGCCAAGACCGAACCGGGTGACGAGAACAACCAGGACATCTCGGCCCTGGTCGGCAAGGTGGATATCCGCAAGCTCGAGGAATTCCCGCAGAACGACGCCGACGCCTACAGCTATTCGGGCGCGCTGTGCCGGGCCAACCAGGGCCTGATGGAATTCGTGGAAATGTTCAAGGCACCGATCAAGGTCCTGCACCCGTTGCTCACTGCCACGCAGGAAGGCAACTACAACAGTACCGAAGGCCTCGGCGCCATCCCCTATTCCGGGATCCTCCTGGCCCACTCCAACGAATCGGAGTGGCACACCTTCCGCAACAACAAGAACAACGAGGCGTTCATCGACCGGATCTACATCGTCAAGGTGCCGTATTGCCTGCGCGTCAGCGATGAGATCAAGATCTACGACAAGTTGCTGGTCAACAGCTCGCTGGCCAAGGCCCACTGCGCCCCGGACACGCTGAAGATGCTGGCCCAGTTCACCGTGCTGTCGCGCCTGAAGGAACCGGAAAACTCCAACATCTACTCGAAGATGCGGGTGTACGACGGGGAAAACCTCAAGGACACCGATCCAAAGGCCAAGTCGATCCAGGAATACCGCGATGCCGCAGGCGTCGACGAGGGCATGAACGGCCTGTCGACCCGCTTCGCCTTCAAGATCCTGTCCAAGGTGTTCAACTTCGACCCGCATGAAGTGGCCGCCAACCCGGTACACCTGCTGTATGTGCTGGAGCAGCAGATCGAGCAGGAACAGTTCCCTGCCGAAGTGCGCGAACGCTACCTGCGCTACCTCAAGGAGTACCTGGCACCGCGCTACATCGAGTTCATCGGCAAGGAAATCCAGACTGCGTACCTGGAGTCCTACAGCGAATACGGGCAAAACATCTTCGACCGCTACGTGCTGTACGCCGACTTCTGGATCCAGGACCAGGAATACCGCGACCCGGAAACCGGCGAAATCCTCAACCGTATCGCCCTCAACGAAGAGCTGGAGAAGATCGAGAAGCCAGCCGGCATCAGCAACCCGAAAGATTTCCGCAACGAAATCGTCAACTTCGTGCTGCGTGCGCGGGCCAACAACAACGGCAAGAACCCGAGCTGGCTGAGCTATGAGAAGCTGCGGGTGGTGATCGAGAAGAAAATGTTCTCCAACACCGAGGACCTGCTGCCGGTCATCAGCTTCAACGCCAAGGCCAGCAAGGAGGACCAACAGAAACACAACGACTTCGTCACGCGCATGGTGGAGCGTGGCTACACCGACAAACAGGTTCGCCTGCTGTCGGAATGGTACCTGCGGGTCAGGAAATCGCAATAAAGCGGCAAGCTACAAGCCGCAAGCTCCAGGCTGCACGGCGCCGAGCGCAAGCCCGGCGCTGCAGCCTGCAGCAGCGGTGGCTGCTCTTTCCTGCAGCCTGAAGCTTGTGGCTTGCAGCTGCTCCAGCTACCGGAGGGACCATGAGCTACGTTATAGACCGACGCCTGAACGGCAAGAACAAGAGCACGGTCAACCGCCAGCGCTTTTTGCGGCGGTACCGCGAACATATCAAGAAAGCCGTCGAAGAGGCGGTGAGCCGCCGTTCCATCATGGACATGGAACATGGCGAGCAGATCAGCATACCGGGGCGCGACATCGACGAACCGGTGCTGCACCATGGCCGCGGCGGCAAGCAGACCATCGTGCACCCGGGCAACAAGGAATTCACCGCCGGCGAACACATCCCCAGGCCACAAGGAGGCGGGGGTGGTAGCGGGCGTGGCAAGGCCGGCAATTCCGGCGAGGGCATGGACGACTTCGTCTTCCAGATTACCCAGGAAGAGTTCCTCGAATTCATGTTCGAGGACCTCGAATTGCCCAACCTGGTCAAACGCCACCTGACCGGTGCCGACACCTTCAAGACCGTGCGCGCCGGTATCGCCAACGAAGGCAACCCGTCACGCATCAACATCGTGCGCACCCTGCGCTCGGCCCATGCCCGGCGCATCGCCCTGACCGGCAGCAGCCGTGCCCTGCTACGCGAAGCGCAGAAGGAACTGGCCCGCCTGAAGATCGAGGAGCCGGACAACTTCAGCGATATCCAGGAAGTCGAACAGGAAATCGAGCGCCTGAAGGCACGGATCAACCGCCTGCCCTTCCTCGACACCTTCGACCTCAAGTACAACCTGCTGGTCAAGCAGCCCAACCCCAGCTCCAAGGCGGTCATGTTCTGCCTGATGGACGTGTCCGGGTCGATGACCCAGGCCACCAAGGACATTGCCAAACGCTTCTTCATCCTCCTGTACCTGTTCCTCAAGCGCAACTACGACCGCATCGAAGTGGTATTCATCCGCCACCACACCAGCGCCCGTGAAGTCGACGAAGAAGAATTCTTCTATTCGCGGGAAACCGGCGGCACCATCGTTTCCAGCGCGCTCAAGCTGATGCAGGAAATCATGGCCGAGCGCTACCCGGCCAGCGACTGGAACATCTACGCCGCCCAGGCCTCGGACGGCGACAACTGGAACGACGACTCGCCGATCTGCCGCGACATCCTGTCCAAGCAGATCATGCCGCATGTGCAGTACTACACTTACGTCGAAATCACCCCACGTGAGCACCAGGCGCTGTGGTACGAATACGAGCGCATCGGCGAAGCCTTCCCCGACACGTTCGCCCAGCAGCAGTTGGTATCGGCCGGCGACATCTACCCGGTCTTCCGTGAACTCTTCCAGCGCAGGTTAGCCACATGACCGCCAGAGCACAGAGACGCCAACCCATTTCCACCGGGTCCGAGTGGACGTTCGAACTGATCCAGACCTACGACCGGGAAATCAGCCGCCTGGCCGAGCGTTACGCTCTGGACACCTACCCCAACCAGATCGAGGTGATTACTGCCGAGCAGATGATGGACGCCTACGCCTCGGTAGGCATGCCGCTGGGCTATCACCACTGGTCCTATGGCAAACAGTTCCTCAGCACGGAAAAGTCCTACAGCCGGGGCCAGATGGGCCTGGCCTACGAAATCGTGATCAACTCCGACCCGTGCATCGCCTACCTGATGGAAGAGAACACCATGTGCATGCAGGCACTGGTGATCGCCCATGCCTGCTACGGCCATAACAGTTTCTTCAAGGGCAACTACCTGTTCCGCACCTGGACCGACGCCAGCTCGATCATCGACTACCTGGTGTTCGCCAAGCAGTACATCGCCCAGTGCGAGGAACGCCACGGCATTGATGCCGTGGAGGACCTGATCGACTCCTGCCATGCGCTGATGAACTATGGCGTCGACCGCTACAAGCGCCCTTACCCGATTTCCGCCGAAGAGGAACGGCGCCGGCAGAAAGAACGCGAAGAGCACCTGCAACGGCAGATCAACGACCTGTGGCGGACCATCCCGAAAAGCGCTGACAAGGGCAACGAGCGCGATGACGCGCGCTTCCCCGCCGAACCGCAGGAGAACATCCTGTATTTCATCGAGAAGAACGCCCCGCTACTGGAGCCCTGGCAGCGTGAAGTGGTGCGCATCGTGCGCAAGATTGCCCAGTACTTCTACCCGCAGCGCCAGACTCAGGTGATGAACGAAGGCTGGGCGACGTTCTGGCATTACACCTTGATGAACGACCTGTACGACGAGGGCCTGATCACCGAAGGCTTCATGATGGAGTTCCTGCAGTCGCACACCAGCGTGGTGTTCCAGCCTGGCTTCGACAGCCCGTACTACAACGGCATCAACCCGTACGCACTGGGCTTTGCGATGTATACCGACATCCGCCGCATGTGCGAAAACCCGACCGAAGAAGATCGCCGCTGGTTCCCCGACATTGCCGGCAGTGACTGGCTTTCTACCATCAAGTTCGCCATGAGCAGCTTCAAGGACGAGAGCTTCATCCTGCAGTACCTGTCACCCAAGGTGATGCGTGACCTCAAGCTGTTCAGCATTCTCGATGATGACCAGCGCGACGACCTGCTGGTGCCCGCCATTCATGACGAGGCCGGCTACCGAATCATTCGCGAGCAACTGGCGGCGCAGTACAACCTGGGCAACCGCGAACCGAACGTGCAGATCTGGAGCGTCGATCGCCGCGGCGACCGCTCGCTGACCCTGCGCCACCAACAACACAACCGTAAACCGCTGGGCGATTCCACCGATGAAGTGCTCAAGCACCTGCATCGCCTGTGGGGCTTCGACATCCACCTGGAGACCGTGCAGGGCGACCAGGTGATGAAGACCCACCACATGCCACCGCGCGGCGAGCACGGCGAAAACGCCGACTACGGGCGCATGGACCTGGCCGTCATCCACCACCTCTGATGCAACGCCATGGCTGTCGACAGGTTATCCTGTCGGCAGTTATGGAGAGTTGCACATGCACATCTACAAAGTCGGCGGCGCCGTGCGCGACCGCCTGCTCGGCCGCCCGGTCAGCGATATCGACTGGCTGGTGGTCGGCGCCACGGTCGAGGAAATGCACGCCAAGGGCTACCGCCCGGTCGGCGCCGACTTCCCGGTGTTCCTGCACCCGACCACCGGCGAGGAATACGCCCTCGCACGCACCGAGCGCAAGAGCGGGCGTGGCTACGGTGGCTTCACCTTCTACGCCAGCCCCGAAGTGACGCTGGAAGAAGACCTTATACGCCGCGACCTGACCATCAATGCGATGGCCGAGGACGAAGCGGGCGTCTTGTACGACCCTTATCACGGCAAGAACGATCTCGATCAGCGCCTGTTACGTCACGTTTCCCCGGCATTTGCCGAAGATCCTTTGCGCGTGCTGCGCGTCGCGCGCTTCGCTGCCCGTTATGCACCGCTGGGTTTTCGGGTGGCCGAAGAAACCTTGGAGCTGATGCGCCAGATCAGTGCTTCCGGCGAGCTGCAGGCGCTGACGGCCGAACGCAGCTGGAAGGAAATCGAGCGGGCACTGATGGAAGCGCAGCCGCAGGTGTTCTTCCAGGTCCTGCAGGCCTGTGGCGCCCTGGCGGAGCTGCTGCCCGAGCTGGAAGAGCATACCCAGGCATTGAAGGCGCTGGAGCAGGCTGCACTGCATGAGCACCCCCTGCACGTACGCTGGGCCTGCCTGCTGCACAGGCTGGCCCCCGCCTCGATCAAAGCCGTCAACCAGCGCCTCAAGGCGCCACGGGAATGCCAGGAGCTGGCTTTGCTGACCGGGGAGTGCCTGGCGCAAGGCAACCAGGCGCTGGCGTTGCCAGCGACGGCGTTGCTGGAGCTGTTACAGAAGTTCGATGTGTACCGGCGGCCGCAGCGGTTCGAGGACTTCCTGATCGCTTGCCAGATGATCGCACTGGGCGAGAGCAAAGTAGGTTATCCACAGGCCGATTATCTGCGGGGGGCAGCGGCCGCAGCGCGGGCGGTGGATGTGAAACCGCTGGTGCAGGCTGGGCTGACTGGGCAGGCACTGGGCGAAGCGCTCAAAGGTGAGCGGCTGAAAGCGCTTGAGACTTACCAGCTCGGTTGATCTCACCGGCCTCATCGCGGGCACGCCCGCTCCCACAGAACAGTGCTTTACCTGTGGGAGCGGGCGTGCCCGCGATGAGGCCGGTACAGGCTCAAGCCGGCGTCAGCTGCAACCCACGCCATTCAAAGGCAACCGGCGCCAGCACCTGGTCAATCCGCGCTTCCTGCCATAACTGCGCCATGCGCTTGCCCACCCCCGGATGCACCAGGTCGGGCGCCAGCAGCGCCAGCGGCCACAGCACGAAGGCATTCTTCAGGATCTCGGCACGGGGCAGCACCAGCCCATCGAACGTGCCCAGCAAGTCGTCATACATCAGCACATCGATATCCAGCGGCAGCCCCTTGCGGTCCGGTGCATAGCGGCCGTTGTCGGCCTCGATGAACTTCAGCCGGCGGTCCAGCTCGATCAGCGGCAGCGCCGTCTGCCCAGTCACCACGAAGTTGATGAACGGCCCGCTCTTGATACCCACCGCCTGGCTTTCGAACGCCGGCGAACAACGCATGCCGGTCAGGATGCCAGCCAGTGCATCGAGCCCGGCACACAGGTGCGCCTCGCGGTCGATGTTGCTGCCAAGGCCCAGGTACACCGTGCTCAGAGACATCCGCGCTCGATCTCCACGCCAACACCACCACGGGCCGCAGGCACCGCACCCGGCTTGGTGAGCTTCAACCGCACCCATGGGATGTGGAACTCCGCCATCAGCGTTGCCACCAGGCGCTCGGCAAAGGTTTCCACCAGTTCGAAACGGGCCTGCTCGGCAAACGCCTGGATACGCGCCGACACACTGGCGTAATCCAGCGCCAGGCCCAGGTCGTCACCGGCCGCAGCCGGGCGGTTGTCCCAGGCGAAGCTCAGGTCCAGGCGCAAGCACTGGCGAATATCCCGCTCCCAGTCATAGGCACCGATGACGGTATCGACTTCCAGGCCTTCGATGAACACTCTGTCCAAGCACTTCTCTCCACAGCACGACAAGGGCGACTGGCGCCGTTAGAATCAGGGCGTCCTCGCCCGGAATAGTTAGCATGTTTTGGTTACTGGCGCTGCTCGCCTACCTGCTCGGCTCGCTGTCCTTCGCCATCGTCCTAAGCCGCCTTGCGGGCAGCCCGGACCCGCGTTCCAGCGGTTCAGGCAATGCCGGCGCCACCAACATGCTACGCCTGGCAGGCCGCAAGCTGGCGATCCTGACCTTGCTTGGCGACCTGTGCAAGGGCCTGTTGCCGGTATGGCTCGCCCGCCTTGCCGGGCTGGACCTGCACGCGCAGGCCTGGGTTGGCGTGTGCGCGGTGCTGGGCCATCTGTTTCCGCTGTACTTCCGCTTCCGTGGCGGCAAGGGCGTGGCGACTGCCGCCGGCATGCTCATGGCCCTGTACTTCCCGGCCGCACTGCTGGCCATCGGCGCCTGGCTGCTGACCTTCTACCTTACCCGCACCAGTTCGCTGGCGGCGCTGATCGCCACGCCGCTGACCTTGCCCCTGCTCGCCTGGCGCGAACCAGAGGCGCTGCTGCCGATCAGCGTGCTCACGCTGATGATCGTCTGGCGCCACCGCAACAACCTGCGCGACCTGTTCGCCGGGCGGGAACGGCATTTCTAGCCATCAGACCGGCGGCAACTGCTCCATCGGCCAGCGTGCCTGCACGCTGATGGCCAGGTCCTGCTGCTGCCCGGCCAACAACCGCTGGCAGCCAGCGTAGGCGATCATCGCGCCGTTGTCGGTGCAGAACTGCGGGCGCGCGTAGTACACGTTGCCCTTGATGCTGGCGAGCATGTCTTCGAGGGACGCACGCAAGGCCTTGTTGGCGCTGACGCCACCGGCGATGACCAGGCGCTTGAGGCCGGTCTGCTTCAGCGCCCGCTTGCACTTGATGGTCAGAGTCTCCACCACCGCCTGCTGGAACGCCAGGGACAGGTCGCAACGGGTTTGTTCGTTGTCGTCACCAGCATCGCGGCACTGCTGCCAGGTGTTCAGGGCGAAGGTTTTCAGGCCGCTGAAGCTGAACTCCAGGCCCGGGCGGTCGGTCATTGGCCGCGGGAAGACGAAGCGCCCCGGCACACCGCGCTCGGCCAGGCGAGCGATTTCCGGGCCACCGGGGTAGTTCAGGCCGATCAGCTTGGCGGTCTTGTCGAACGCTTCGCCAGCGGCGTCGTCCAGGCTCTCGCCCAACAGCTCGTAGTGGCCGATGCCATCGACGCGCACCAGCTGGGTGTGGCCACCCGAAACCAACAAGGCGACGAACGGAAACTCCGGCGGGTTCTGCTCCAGCATCGGTGCCAGCAGGTGGCCTTCCATATGGTGCACGCCAATCGCCGGGATATCCCAGGCAAAGGCCAGCGCCTGCGCACAGGACGCGCCCACCAGCAAGGCACCGACCAGGCCGGGGCCGGCGGTGTAGGCGATGGCGTCGATCTCGGTGGCGACGCAGCCGGCCTCGTCCAGCACCTGGCGGATGAGCGGCAGCATGCGCTTGACGTGGTCACGCGAGGCAAGCTCTGGCACCACACCGCCAAACACGCGGTGCAGGTCGATCTGGCTGAACAGTGCGTCGGCCAACAAACCACGCTCGCTGTCATATAATGCGACGCCAGTTTCGTCGCAGGATGTTTCCAATCCCAGTACTAGCATGGGCTCGTCCCTTGTGGGGGCTGAATTCGAAGCCGCGCATGATAGTCCTCGTGTCGGATGCCGACCAGCGGTTTTCGATCAGAGGCTTTGCATTCCGGCTTGCTAAGGGTTAACATCCGCAACCCTTGAAAACCGACGTTCTCCAGCACACCTTTGTTTTGCCAGGAGCACGTCTACCCCGGTAATGAATTAAGGTAGCCCTGGATGCCAGCCGTCAAAGTTAAAGAGAACGAACCCTTCGACGTAGCTCTGCGTCGTTTCAAGCGCTCCTGCGAAAAAGCCGGTGTACTGGCTGAAGTTCGTAGCCGCGAGTTTTACGAGAAGCCGACCGCCGAGCGTAAGCGCAAAGCAGCTGCTGCTGTTAAGCGTCACGCCAAGAAAGTTCAGCGCGAACAGCGCCGCGCCGTTCGCCTGTACTAATACAGGCGTTCTACGCAAAGCTTCTGCCCTGCCCGGCTAACCGCCGGGCGATGGCAGTGGTCGCTTCAAACTTGAGCAGCTAGCTCAAGGCCCTGCACAAGCTTCTTGCGAACTGCACATGGGCAACCTGCCTGAAACGTCAGAGCTGGTCCTCCTTGTTGTATGACCAGACGTGCACGTCCGACTGACGGGCCCCACCGGGCTGGCGACGAGCACATTTTCCCTCGTACTTCTCCAAGCGGCACCCGCCCCATTCGGCGTGTGAGCGATTAGACTTGCCAGTTGCCAGATGACGAGACTGCCATGGCCGGGCTGATTCCCCAGAGTTTCATTGACGACCTGATCAACCGCCTCGACATCGTCGACGTGGTGAGTTCGCGCGTCCAGCTGAAAAAGACCGGCAAGAACTACTCCGCCTGCTGCCCGTTTCACAAGGAAAAGACCCCTTCCTTCACGGTCAGCCCCGACAAGCAGTTCTACTACTGCTTCGGCTGCGGTGCCGGTGGCAACGCGCTGGGCTTCGTCATGGACCACGACAACCTGGACTTCCCCCAGGCGGTCGAGGAACTGGCCCGCGCCGCTGGCATGGAAGTACCCCGCGAGCAAGGCCGCCGCGACCACAAACCGCGCCAGCCCACCGATTCGCCGCTGTACCCGTTGCTGGACGCCGCTTCGGAGTTCTACCGCCAGGCCCTGCGCAGCCACCCGACCCGCAAGGCGGCGGTGGATTACCTCAAGGGCCGCGGCCTGTCCGGGGAAATCGCCCGCGACTTCGGCCTGGGCTTCGCCCCGCCAGGCTGGGACAACCTGCTCAAGCACCTGGGTGCCGACAGCCTGCAGCAGAAGGTGATGATCGACGCCGGACTGCTGATCGAGAACGCCGAAAGCGGCAAACGCTACGACCGCTTCCGCGACCGGGTGATGTTCCCGATCCGTGACAGCCGTGGGCGCATCATCGCCTTCGGTGGCCGGGTGCTCGGCGACGACAAGCCAAAGTACCTGAACTCCCCGGAAACCCCGGTGTTTCACAAGGGCCAGGAACTGTACGGCCTGTACGAGGCACGCAAGCACAACCGCAACCTCGACGAGATCATCGTCGTCGAGGGCTACATGGACGTCATCGCCCTGGCCCAGCAGGGCTTGCGCAACGCCGTGGCCACCCTTGGCACCGCCACCAGCGAAGAGCACCTCAAGCGCCTGTTCCGCGTGGTGCCCAGCGTGCTGTTCTGCTTCGACGGCGACCAGGCCGGGCGCAAGGCCGCCTGGCGCGCCCTGGAGTCGACCCTGCCGAACCTGCAGGACGGCCGCCGTGCGCGCTTCCTGTTCCTGCCCGAAGGCGAGGACCCGGACAGCCTGGTGCGCGCCGAAGGCACCGATGCCTTCATGGCCCGCATCAACCAGCACGCCCAGCCGCTGGCCGACTACTTCTTCGAGCAACTGGGCGTGGAAGCCGACCCGCGCTCGCTGGAAGGCAAGGCGCATATGGCGACCCTGGCAGCACCGCTGATCGAAAAGATCCCCGGCGCCAACCTGCGCCAGCTGATGCGCAACCGCCTGCGCGAAATTACCGGCCTCGACCCGCAGCAGGTCGAGCAACTGGCGCAACACGCCCCGGCCCCCGGCAACGTGCCGGACTACGACCCTGGCTACGATTACGACGCCATGGCCAGCTACACCCCCGACTACGGCGACATGCCGCAGCACGACTACGCCCCTGCCCAGCAGGAACAGGCGTGGAAGCCGAACAAGGGCGCCGGCAAGAAGCAATGGGGCGACAAGCCCTGGGACAAGAACCGCAAGGGCGGCAAACCCTGGCAACAACGTGACGAAGCGCCACCGCGCGTGCCGGCCCCGGTCGAGCCGCCAACCCTGGCCGCCCTGCGCACGCTGCTGCACCACCCGCTGCTGGCCGGCAAGGTGGAAGATGCCAGCCATTTTGCCGACGAAGAGCACCTGTACAGCCAGCTGCTGGTGGCCCTGATCGAAGCCGCGCAGAAAAATCCTGGGCTAAGCTCAATGCAGTTGATCGCACGTTGGCACGGCACCGAACAGGGCCGCCTGCTACGGGCGCTGGCGGAAAAGGAATGGCTGATCGTGGCCGACAACCTTGAACAACAGTTTTTCGACACTATAACTAGCTTGTCCGCCCGCCAACGCGAGCGCAGCCTGGAACAACTGCTCAGGAAATCACGTCAAAGCGAATTGACCAGCGAGGAGAAATCCCAGCTCCTCGCCCTGCTGAGCCGGAATGTTCCCGCACAAACGCCGACCTCATCTGGCGCGTGAGGCCCATGCTCGGGTATAATCCTCGGCTTGTTTTTTGCCCGCCAAGACCTTCAGTGGATAGGGTGTTATGTCCGGAAAAGCGCAACAGCAGTCTCGTATCAAAGAGTTGATCACCCGCGGTCGTGAGCAGGGCTACCTGACTTACGCGGAGGTCAACGACCACCTGCCTGAGGATATTTCAGATCCGGAACAGGTGGAAGACATCATCCGCATGATCAACGACATGGGGATCAACGTATTCGAGAGTGCTCCGGATGCGGATGCCCTTCTGTTGGCGGAAGCCGACACCGACGAAGCTGCGGCCGAAGAAGCCGCTGCTGCGTTGGCGGCAGTTGAAACCGATATCGGCCGCACGACCGACCCGGTGCGCATGTACATGCGCGAAATGGGTACCGTCGAGCTGCTGACCCGCGAAGGCGAGATCGAAATCGCCAAGCGTATCGAGGAAGGCATCCGTGAAGTCATGGGCGCCATCGCCCACTTCCCGGGCACTGTCGACTACATTCTCGGCGAATATGACCGGGTCACCAGCGAAGGTGGCCGGCTGTCCGACGTTCTCAGCGGTTACATCGACCCTGACGACAACATCGCTGCACCGACCGAAGAAGTGCCGATCCCGGGCGCCAAGGCCGCGACCGCGAAGGAAGAGTCCGACGACGACGAGGAAGAATCCGAAAGCGGTGACGACGAGGAAGAGGCCGAGAGCGGCCCGGACCCGGAAGTCGCCCGCCAGCGTTTCGGTGCCGTCGCCGATCAGCTGCAGGCCACCAACAAGGTCCTGAAGAAAAACGGTCGCGCCCACAAGGAAAGCATCGAGGCCCTGCAGGCCCTGGCCGACCTGTTCATGCCGATCAAGCTGGTACCCAAGCAGTTCGAGGTACTGGTAGAGCGTGTCCGTGACGCCCTGAACCGTCTGCGCCAGCAAGAACGCGCCATCATGCAGCTGTGCGTACGTGATGCGCGCATGCCGCGCGCCGACTTCCTGCGCATGTTCCCGGGCAACGAAACCGACCAGACCTGGAGCGGTGACCTGGCCAAGCGCAACACCAAGTGGGCTGCCGCCCTGGGTGAAAAGGACGCTGCCATTGTCGCTTGCCAGCAGAAGCTGATCGACCTTGAGAACGAAAGCGGCCTGACCGTTGCCGAGATCAAGGAAATCAACCGTCGCATGTCGATCGGTGAAGCCAAGGCCCGCCGCGCCAAGAAAGAAATGGTCGAGGCGAACCTGCGTCTGGTGATCTCCATCGCCAAGAAGTACACCAACCGTGGCCTGCAGTTCCTCGACCTGATCCAGGAAGGCAACATCGGCTTGATGAAAGCGGTGGACAAGTTCGAATACCGTCGCGGCTACAAGTTCTCGACCTACGCCACCTGGTGGATCCGTCAGGCGATTACCCGTTCGATCGCCGACCAGGCACGCACCATCCGTATTCCGGTGCACATGATCGAGACGATCAACAAGCTCAACCGTATTTCCCGCCAGATGCTGCAGGAAATGGGTCGCGAACCGACCCCGGAAGAACTTGGCGAGCGCATGGAAATGCCTGAGGACAAGATCCGCAAGGTACTGAAGATCGCCAAAGAGCCGATCTCCATGGAAACCCCGATCGGTGACGACGAAGATTCGCACCTGGGCGACTTCATCGAGGACTCGACCATGCAGTCCCCGATCGATGTGGCCACGGTCGAAAGCCTCAAGGAAGCCACCCGCGACGTGCTCTCCGGCCTCACCGCGCGTGAAGCCAAGGTACTGCGCATGCGCTTCGGTATCGACATGAACACCGACCATACCCTTGAAGAGGTAGGCAAGCAGTTCGACGTGACCCGTGAGCGGATCCGTCAGATCGAAGCGAAGGCGTTGCGCAAACTGCGCCACCCGACTCGCAGCGAGCACCTGCGCTCCTTCCTCGACGAGTGATGACAAACCCCGGCCCAGGCCGGGGTTTTTCTTTCCGCCCTGTGCAACCTGCCACTCCCGCATGGATCGGGCAGGCCTGTACGAAAGACTCCACCTTCCACCCAACACCAGCAGCAATGCCCGTCTACACTCGACTTCAGTCCCCCTGAAAGCGAGGCCGCTATGTCTTTGTTGCCGGCCATCCTGTTGATGTTCCTGCTTTTGTGGAACACAGCGGCCGGCGCCCTGACCCTGACAGATGAGGAAAAAGCCTGGTTGGCTGCCCATCCGCAGTTGAGCCTGGGTGTAGACGCCTCTTGGCCACCGTTCGAGTTTCGCGACCAGGAGGGCCGGTACCAGGGATTGGCCGCCGATTACATCGCCACCATCCAGCAACGCCTGGAGGTGACGCTCAAACCGGTCGAACCGCGTAGTTGGACCGAAGTGTTGGCGATGGCGCGGGAAAACCGCATCGACCTGCTGCCCGGCATCATGTCCACCCCCGAACGCCAAGGCTACCTGGCCTTCACCCGCCCGTACCTCGATTTCCCCATCGTCATTCTCGCCCATAAAGGCGCTGCACAGCCGCGCAACCTCGACGAGCTGTACGGCCTGAAGGTTGCCGTGGTGGAGAACTACGCCCCGCACGAATTGCTGCGCACGCACCACCCAGACCTCAACCTGGTGGCCCTGCCCAATGTCAGCTCGACGTTGCAGGCCCTGGCCACCGACCAGGTGGACGCCGTGGTCGGTGACCTTGCCTCGAGTATCTGGAGCCTGCGCCAGCTGAAGCTCGATGGCCTCTACGTCAGTGGCGAAACTCCCTACCGCTACCAGCTGGCCATGGCCGTGCCCCGTGACAAGCAGGTACTGGTCGGCATTCTGGACAAGGTGATCGCCGACATGAGCAGCGGCGAAGTCAGCCAGATCCAGCAACGCTGGGTGGGCAATGTGGTCGACCAACGGATGTTCTGGTCTGACATGCTGATGTATGGCCTGCCGGCAGTTCTGGTATTGATGGCGGTACTGGCGGTGGTCATCCGCATCAACCGCCGCCTGAGCTCGGAAATTTCCCGGCGCATCGCCCTCGAACAGGAGCTGCGCAGCAGCGAATACCGCTACCGCAGCCTGGTCGAGAGCCTGTCCGCCATTGCCTGGGAGGCCGACGCCAACGACTTCATCTACAGCTACGTTTCGCCGCACGCCGAGGACCTGCTGGGCTATCCCCTCAGCGAATGGCTCAAGCCCGGCTTCTGGCGCAGCATCCTGCACCCGGATGACGCCCTCTGGGCGCAGGCCTATTGCGACAGCGAAACGGCGGCTGGGCGTGACCACAGCCTGGATTATCGGGTGATCCGCGCCGATGGCCAGCCGCTGTGGGTGCGCAACATCGTCAGCATGATCGAGCACGGCCACAAACCGGTGATGCGCGGGCTGATGATCGACATCAGCGAGACCAAGCGCACCGAAAACGCCCTGCGCCTGTCGGAACAGAAGTTCGCCTCGGTGTTCCAGCAGTGCCCGGACATCCTGCTGATCGCCCGCCACAGCGACGGCTGCCTGCTGGAGGTGAACGAAGCCTTCGCAGAGCAGATCGGCCTGGCCCCGGACCAGGTCATTGGCCGTACGGCCACCGACCTGAACCTGTGGGGCGTCGAAGGTACCGGCCCGCGCCTGCTCGAACGCCTGCACCAGGGCGGTATCCGCAACCTGGAGATGAGCTTCCGGCGCAGTAATGGCCAACTGTTCACCGGCCTGACCTCGGCGGAAACCTTCGAGCTCGACGGCACCCCGGCGCTGGTGGTGGCGGTGCGCGACATCAGCCAGCTCAAGGAAACCCAGGAGCAGCTGCAAACCTCGGAAGAAAAATTCGCCAAGGCCTTCCACGCCTCCCCCGACGGCCTGCTGCTGTCGCGCCAGACCGACGGTTTGCTGCTGGAAGTGAACGAGGGCTTCTGCCGCCTCACCGGCTACGACCTCCACCCGACCCTCGACCAGACCTCGCTGGACCTGGGCATCTGGGTCGACCTCAACGAACGCAAGCGCCTGGTCGAGCAGCTCAACCGCGACGGTTTCGTGCGTGACTTCACCTGCCACATTCGCCGCAGCGACGGGCAGATCCGCCTTTGCGAACTGTCCGCCCGGCCTCTGCCGATTGCCGGCGTAGACTGCATGCTGACCATCGCCCGCGATATCACCGAGCGCCACCTGATGCAGGAAAAGCTGCAACTGGCTGCCACCGTGTTCGAGAACACTGCCGAAGGGGTGCTGATCACCGACATCGACCAGCGCATCAGTGCGGTCAACCGCGCCTTCACCGAAATCACCGGTTACAGCGAGAGCGAGGCGCTTGGCCAGACCCCGCGCCTGCTCGCCTCCGGCCAGCACGACAGCGCCTTCTATGCCGCCATGTGGCACCAGCTGACCGACGAAGGCCACTGGCAAGGCGAGATTTACAACAAGCGCAAGAACGGCGAGCTGTACCCCGGCTGGCTGACCATCAGCGCCGTGCGCAACAGCGAACACGAGATCACCCACTTCGTCGCGGTGTTCGCCGACATCTCCAGCCTCAAGCACGCCCAGGCCAAGCTGGACTACCAGGCCCACCACGACCCGCTCACCGGGCTGCCAAACCGCACCCTGTTCGAAAGCCGCCTGCAGGCCGTGCTCACCAGTGAACAGGAGTCCAACCGCCAGGGCGCGGTATTGTTCCTCGACCTCGACCGCTTCAAGCACATCAACGACAGCCTCGGTCACCCGGTCGGCGACCTGCTGCTCAAGGGCATCGCCCAACGCCTGAAGGAGCAGGTACGCGACGTCGACACCGTGGCCCGCCTGGGCGGTGACGAATTCATCATCCTGCTGCCGGGCCTGCACAAACCCAGCGACGCCAGCACCATCGCCAACAAGCTGCTGGCCTGCTTCAACGCGCCGTTCCAGGCCGGCGAGCATGAGTTCTTCACCAGCGCCAGCATCGGCATCAGCCTTTATCCACAGGACGGCACCGACGTTTCCACATTGATTCGCAACGCCGACGCGGCGATGTACCGTTCCAAGGCCAAAGGCCGCAACCGCGTCGAAGCCTATACCCTCGACCTTACTGCCCAAGCCAGTGAACGCATTGCCCTGGAGCACGAGCTGCGCCGCGCCATCGAGCGTAACGAAATGAGCCTGTGCTTCCAGCCCAAGCTCAGCCTCAGGACCCAGAGCCTGGTGGGTGCCGAAGCATTGATCCGCTGGAGCCACCCGACCTTTGGTGAAGTGCCGCCGGAACATTTCATCCACCTGGCGGAAGAAAACGGCACCATTCTGCAGCTTGGCGACTGGGTACTGGAGCAGGCCTGCCGCCAGATACAGGCCTGGAAACAGCACTACGAGCCCTTCGGCCCGCTGTCGATCAACCTCGCTGGCGCGCAGCTGCGCCACCCGCACCTGGCCCGGCGTATCGAACAGTTGCTCAGGCAATACCAGCTGCAGGCTGGCGACCTGCAGTTGGAAATCACCGAGAACTTCATCATGAGCCAGGCAGAAGAAGCCCTGGCCGTGCTGTACCAGTTGAAGAAACTGGGCGTGCAACTGGCCATTGACGACTTTGGCACCGGGTATTCCTCACTGAGCTATCTCAAGCGCCTGCCGCTGGACATTCTCAAGATCGACAAGTCGTTCATCCGCGGCCTGCCCGATGACCCGCACGATGCAGCCATAGCCCGGGCAATCATCGCCCTGGGCCGCAGCATGCAGCTGACCATCATTGCCGAAGGCGTGGAAAACCAAGCCCAGCAGCGTTTTCTGGCAGCTGAAGGGTGCGAGCAGATCCAGGGCTACATCGTCAGCCTGCCGCTGCCACCGGAGGAGTTCGCGGCGGGGTTCCTTCGCATAGCACTATCGGATCTTTCAGATGGCACAGGTGTGAAACCCTCGTTATAATCCGGCCACTTACTGAGGGCCTATAGCTCAGTCGGTTAGAGCAGAGGACTCATAATCCTTTGGTCCACGGTTCGAGTCCGTGTGGGCCCACCAACCTTGAAGCCGCGTATTACGCGGCTTTCGGCTTTTTGGGTTTGTGGCAGCCGGATCAGTCCTATGGTCCGAAGGTACAAATTAGGTACAGTGCGGCTTCGCTTGCACGCCTTTGGAGTCCTTCAGATGGCCACAATCGTCAAAACCCCTGCCGGCACCTGGAAGGCCGTTATCCGCAAGACCGGATGGCCGACCAACGCCAAAACCTTCCGCACCAAACGCGACGCCGAGGATTGGTCGCGGCGCACCGAAGATGAAATGGTGCGGGGTGTCTATATCCAGCGCAGCGGGTCCGAGCGACTGACACTCGAAAATGCGCTGCAGCGATATCTGCGCGAAGTCAGCCCTACCAAAAAGCCCACCACGCAGAAGGCCGAGGCGACCAAGGCTCAGCAGTTGATAAAGCACCTGGGCAAATACTCGCTGGCGGCTCTGTCATCCGAGGTTATTGCCAACTATCGCGATACACGCCTGGGCTCCCTGACCAACCGCGGCCAACCCACCAGCAATAACACCGTGCGGCTAGAGCTTGCCCTCCTCAGCCACCTATTCACTGTCGCAATTCAGGAATGGGGCCTCGGACTCACATACAACCCTGTGCTCAACATTCGGAAACCGAGCCCAGGTGAAGGTCGAAATCGTCGGCTTACAGCAGACGAGGAACGTCGCTTGCTGAAAGAGGTAAACAAGCACAGCAACCCTATGCTGGGATGGATCGTCAGGATCGCCTTGGAAACGGGTATGCGGTCGTCTGAAATCACAGGGTTACGTCGGCATCAGGTCGATGTCAAAAAGCGCGTAGTACGCCTTCTGGTAACGAAGAACGACAGCGCCCGGACTGTGCCACTTAGCAAGCTCGCTGCAGCAACATTCCAAGCAGCGCTTCAAAACCCTGTGCGTCCCATCGATTGCGATTTGATCTTTTTTGGTGAACCTGGAAAGGACGGAAAGCGGCGCCCTTATGCCTTCACGAAAATCTGGGGATTGCTCAAATCTAAGCTGGGCATGCCAGATTTCCGCTTCCACGACCTCCGCCATGAGGCAGTCAGCCGATTAGTTGAAGGTGGGCTTTCAGACCAAGAGGTTTCTACCATCAGCGGCCACAAGTCAATGCAGATGTTGAAACGATATACGCATCTTCGCGCGGAGGACCTGGTGGTGAGGCTCGACAGCTTGAAAGCTAAAAAATAATTCTATTAAAGATTCTCCGATAATAGATTTCAGGAAAACCCCTATACACATTAGCCTTTCCACACCTGCCAACTAACCAAAACTATATGTTTTGGCAATCACAGACTAACAAAACCTTTAATCCAAACTAATACGCCTTGGTTGAAAACCGAGGCGTAGCCATTTGACGATTGCGCATCATTACCCAAAGATACGCCTAACTATTAGCAACTATGGTTGATTGACAATGACGACCGAACAATATTTGCTTGAGCGCTTTGGCCCACTAATGAGCATCGTAGACATTGCCGCGATATTAGACCGATCTCCAGAAGGCGTTAGAGTGGCCCTTTACTCAAACACCGAAATTTCTAAAAGACTCAAACCTACGATGCTCAAGATCGGCCGGCGAGTTTATTTCCGCACCCTCCAAGTCAAGGAGGTATTGTCGCTCGACGGAGAGCGTGGAAGTGCAATCCCATGAGCACGGATCAAACCTTCAAAGTCAAAAGGCCGCCCTACTGCATTGTTCCAGCAAGCGTCCTAACCGAGAGCAGGCTGAGCTGGCGCGCGCGCGTGGTCTTGTCCTGGATGCTGGGTCAGAACGAAGGCTGGGAGCTTAGAGTCGGCCACATACGTGGAAAATTTGGCCTCAGCGAGCAGCAATGGAGCGCTACAAGCAAGGAGCTACGGGCGCTAGGCTACTTCAAGCAGGAGCGATTCCAGAATGAATCAGGGAAGATCATCTGGGAGAATTTTGTCACGTATACCCCCAGTGAACCATCCCCCCAAAAACCAGGGGATGGTCGATCATGCCATGGTGACCCACTGCCCGGGAAACCATCCCCTGGCCCCAAGGGGGATATACCAATAAAAAGAGAAAACAATACAAACCATACCAATATAAAAGAAACTAGAACAAAACCTAACACCAGCGAGATTTCACCGAAGCATACGCTCACATGGCCAACACTGGCCGCCACAGAGCGGAGCCTCATTGAGCCATTATTGATAGATGTGGACCAACAAGCCGCTCAGATGCTTCTTGATGAGCTAGCAGGCAACCTGGAAGCAGGTAGAGTTAAGGCACCTAACAGATGGTTTAAAGCAGTTCTCAAACGCTACAGGGAAGGTAAGTTCTCACCCACGATTGCACGCGCCATGGCAAATAAGCAGAGTTCGTCATTGCCGGACCAGCCCCCCAAAACGAAGCGGGTAATTAAGACGAGATCGGTTGCGGATGCAAACATCTCCGGCATGCCAAAGCACATAGCCGCAGTTCTGAATAGAAAATATCAGCAGCCACAAGCGTAGGAGCGGAGCGCTGTGAAACCTCGCCTTCATTCGCCGTTCATCTCCGCGCTTCGCTTGGGCAACCCCTTCGGTTGCATCCCGCGTCCTATCCTTGCCGGACGGGCGGCAGGGGCAGGTCCGGCGGCTTCGCCTTGTTCCTCCCCCTGTCGCTAGGCTTGGTCGCTTACAGCCGCATCAAGGGTACGGCTACGCCCATCATCCTCACCCGTTCGGTGCTCGCCCTCCGGGCTGCGCTCCGCTGCGGCTTGCGGTGATGCCCTTGACCCAGCTTCCAGCTATTCATGGATGCTGGCTGAAACAAATTCGGTCAAGGTGAGCTTCCCGTCCACAAAAGCTTGAGCGCGTCGCTTTTCTTCAGCGCTCAATACAAAGCCCTCGAGCCCGATTGACACGCAAGCATACTCGACAGCCTTCCGACGCCGCTCCCTCTCAGCATTCGTGATGATGCTCTCCGAAGTATTCACGGGCTTTCCCCTCGTGTCGGTGACTAAAACAAGACAATTTCAGCGCTGAACAGATAAACGAGGGTCAAGGGCGTCACCGGAGGCCGCAGCCCGTGAAACGGGACCGGGCGAGGATGACGGCGAAGCGAACCCTTGACGCTGTGCACCTCCAATCCTATATGCGGGGGCTGCTGGATGCCTTTCCCAGCGGCCCCTGCTACCGGCGAGGTCGGGAAGTCCAGAGGGGCAGAGCCCCTTTGGGCAAGCCCGCCAGGGCGCGCAGCAGGGTCCACAATACTGATAACCGGCCGCTAACTACCGACCTTCCCTCCTCTCGCCCTACCCCAGTTCTTGCCTAGGTTCTGCATGACATGCTGCCGGTAGGCTGGGTTCCAAACGCTGTTTCCTGCGATCACATGATTCAAACCTCTTGCAGTGGTCATCATGCCCGACTGCAGGTCTCGGCGCGTTGACATCGGGTTAACGGTGTTGAAGACCGCCTTGGCTGGGTTTAACGCAGCCTGAGTCATCTGCCGCAATGTGATCGCACTGGACGACAGACCACCTGCAAGCTGACCTCCCAATGAGTAAGCCTGATAAACCATGTAGAGCACGATCCCACTCAACGCGAGGATCTCCAGCATGTCGGTCGTTGGACCGTTTCCAGCAGTGGGCTGCACATCAGCCAGCATTGTCGAGAAGAACTTCATCCCCAGCGTAAGCACTGAAGTGATCGCGGCGCACTGAATGATGTAGGTCATCACTTGGGCGAACCATTGATCGAACAATTTGCTGGTCATTTGACCGAACAGCAGTAGTGCGATGAATAGCGGGCCGCACCCCAGCAAAAATGCCAACAGCACCTTGGCTGTGATGATCATCGCTCCAGCGGGTAGCGTAATCAGGAATGTTGCGATGAGCATCGTTCCAGCGATAAGCCAGTCATAAAGAATCATGCCTATCTCGGTCATGCCACGACGTCCTGCGCGAGCAATCAGATCGGAAGCGATATCAAATCCATCGGTCATGGCTCTATCAATCACCTGATACACCGACGTTGCAGCTACACCTTTGCCGTTTGGCGAGAACGCATCTGCCAAGCCAACCTCCAGGCCGCGAATCGCTTCCACGACCCAACCAAGGTACGTATCGGCATTGAGTGCCAAGGCGCCGATGAATACCCATTTCAACATGAGCTTGAAGACATGCGGGAGAGGATGCTCGATGAAGCCACCGACTGACAAAAGGCCCAGGATCATGAAGAAAAGGCCGCCGCCAGCAACGAACAAGCCCGAGGAATTATCAATGACACCATGTGCCATGAGTTGCACGTAGCCGTTTAATACCGAGTCGATTGAGCCACCTACCCATTCGTAAAAATTGGACTGCATGGTCATTGCCCCTCCAGATTCAGCATTTCACGCTTTCGATAGCCGCGCTGATCAAGCTGCTGCTCATTCCTGGCTTGCTTGGCATTAACGCAGTTCGGCGTAAGAGCCAGAGTCCCGGCATGTCGCTCGCACTCCGATATATGGATATCCCTTTCCGAGCTGTGGGCTTTGTACCAATCGACAGAATGGACCGGTTCATCCGCCCCGCAGCCCGTGAGCAGAAACAAAACGACAATTGAGAAACGAGAGGCTGTCATTTCCGGCCCTCCCGATTCTGATCCGCCCCATTCACATCACAAGGCAGCACATGCTCCGCCTCCGAGCGAAATTCCCCAGCAAATTTCAGCGAATAGGCCAGCTCAGCAGCGTTGATAATCTGAAGTGCTGCAAGCGTTCTCAACGCGCTTTCCCTTGTCCCTGCCCAACTACCCGCGATGCGATATTCGGACCTCGAAATCAATAGCGACGAACCCAGTGCACATGCGAACGAGATCAAAACGGCGAGCGCTGGGGAGATTGGCCCAGCTGCTCGGGGTGGCACTACCTGCAGCCAATCGGCAAGCGCCAATACAAAAGGCATGATCGCGGCCGATGCCGCCAGGAGATCGCTCTGGATCAACTCAGGTGCACGTCGTGACACCTCTTTCAAAGCCCCGAACCGGCCAATGCAAATCCAGAATCGCCGTAAGGAAGTGAGGATGAAGAAGCACACGACCAAGGGGAGGATATGAGCGTACGAGATCATTTCAGTTGCTCCCCAGGTTCAGCAATTCGCGATTCTTGTAGCCTCTCTTGTCGAGCACCTGGGCATTCAGTTCCCGTTGCCGCTGCTCCTGAATCTTGCCCTCGGCCTCAGCGACCATTTGGAACATCTGCAATTTGGTCTGCTCGTTCTGGATCATCGCTTGCTCAGCAGCGATGCGACCCTGCAGCTCTGCGATCCCTTTGGGATCTTGCGTTTGATTGATCTGCCCCATGAGTTGGTCAATCTGGCGCAGTCGGGCTTCGGCCTGGTCATAGGCCTCCAGAGCAAACGCTTTATCTTGCGATGGCTTCACCGCCTGTGCCCGGCAAGCATCGCGCTGCTGATCCTGAACCAGGCTTTCGCAGGCATCGAAGACCTTGTTATCCGCATAGATCGAACCAGCACGACCATTCAGGCCTGAATAGCCGCCATGCTTCACTGCGTCATACACCGCCTGCCAGTCTTGAGGCAGATACTCTCGCAGCTGCGGATCATCAAATACTCGACCGAGCCCACGGGCCCCCGTGAGCGCACCGTACTGCTGTTTCATCTGGTCAATCTGGGACGCCATCTGCTGAACCTGTTGGGCCCAGCGAGTCGTGTTAGACGCGAACTCGGCAACAGTCATAGGAGAATCCGTAACTTGAGTAGTAACGGTTACGGGAATTTGCGCGAAACTCTGCTGTGAACACATCAGTGACGCAAATATTGTCGCGAAACCAAATGGTCGGACACCTTTCCATGCTGGACGCATAAACAGATCCATAGTCATCTCTCCATTGAACAATGGTGAACACTGGGCCGTCTGTCCGGCCTGTCGATCTGCTTAGGAATCGCACCCGGCACGGTTATACCGTTCTTGGGGTGACTATGCGCCAGTCTTACCCGGTGTAGGCCCCGTCTTTTAAGGGCCGCGCCGATAATGCGTTAAGCATCAGCGAGGTGGTTACAGTGTTCATCTAACAAACCAAAACACTACATTTTGGCGAAATGCATTATCTCATTTTGACTCCTTATCTAGAAGTGCCATACATCCCATTTCTTCGTCATGACTAAATCCTCATTGCAACGAATGACTACTGCAGGATAGGCTAATCGCCGGTAAAGTGTCATACATTCTGTATGCCACTTGGCCCATCGGACCTAAATAGGATTCGCGTTATGGGTAGTGAGAAGAAGTCACCGATTCTTAGTGTCAGGCTAGGGCCTGACCTTAAAGAGCGTTGGGATACCTATTGCAAAGGCTTAGGGCGTGCCCCCAGCTCGGCCATCAAAGAGGCTATCGAGCAACAGCTGAAAGCCGCCGAGGCCCTCCCGACTCCCAAGACCTACCGTCAAACGGAAACTGCCAAGGAGCCGAAAGCGCGTTTCGAAATCCTTCTAACCGTCTCCGAAAAAGCTGCCGTCAAAGAGCGGGCGCACGTTGAGCGCTGTTCAATGCGCCGCTGGATTGTCGATGCGATCCGAATAGGGCTTACTCATGAACCGCAGTTCGGCATGTCAGAAATCGACGCGTTGGGTGAATCCAACTATCAGTTGCTTGCTTTGGGCAGAAACCTCAATCAAATTGCCCGGCGCTTGAACGAAGGCCATTACGAGCCGATCACCGTAGAGCGAATAGAGGCACTAAGTCGTTTGATCGACAAGCACACGGATGTGGTTTCAGCGGCTATTGGCGCAAGCCTTGAGCGTTGGAGCATCACTCGCTAGACTGAACATCTAACATGAGTAGCAGCGAATACCTACGCTCAGATATGCAGGAGAACAGGCACATACTGTTGGTCAATTTTACTGCCCCAACCACACGCTTGTTAAACTAAACACCATATCGCAGCACCAATCCAAAGCATCAACCTGAGTCAAATACGTGCTTGCACTTATACGTTAATATAGGATTAAAAACGAAGCAATCAGAAGTATTAAGATTTGACCGCTTCAGCTCCCTAGACATAAGCACTACATACTCTCAGCTCAGAGTTGATCTCAGACTAATATACAAGCCAATTAAAGAGTTCCAACCCACATGCCGCACCAGCTCAGCAGCAGGAAAAAGACATCACGCTGGCCTTTGCGCACTAGGAGCTGACCGCAGCGACGATGTAGCCAGGCATAACCATTGTTGATTATAAATTTCCCTATGGCGTCACAAACAGTAATTGCTGGCGAGCCATCATTACGCTACTATTCAGTGGCGTTAATGCTTCATGCATCTTAACTTCGCCGACAACCCGAAATAGGGATATTATGCAAGCTAATTTGAGCATCAAGGGAATTACTGTTCAAAACATATATACGCAGTATGTTTCCGGCTACTATCTAATCAATCGCAGATACCAAAGAAAACTGGTTTGGAGCGTCGACGAGAAAGCAAAATTTATTGACTCTATACTAAACGGCTATCCAATCCCGATGATTCTAGGCGCAAATTACAAAAAGTCTGATGGAAGTAACGCCATAGAAGTTCTGGACGGCATGCAGCGATTGAATGCCATCGTATCCTTTATCGAGGGTGAGTTCCCGGTATCTGAAAAGTACTTTGACCTAGAAGTTATTGCGCTTACAAAGTCGCAAAAAGATTCCGGTAAGCTAGTGCAGAAGACGTCATTAATGGCGACTGAAGAGTGCGCAAAAATACTCGACTACCCAGTTCCATTTTCAATATTTGATGAGAGCGAGGCCTCTAAACTCGACGAAAGCTTTAGACGTATAAATACAGGGGGTCGCACTTTATCCAAACAAGACGTTCGTCAAGCCGGAGCTCTAGGCCTCATACCTGAGACCATTAACTCCGCAGCAATGTATATTCGCAAGGATAGCTCACACTCGAATTTTGTCGATTTGCAAAACATGAGCAATATCAGCCTAAGCAACCGAGGCCTAAACTACGGCATAAATTTGCACGAAGTTTTTTGGGCCAAGCATGGCGTGATAACTTATGAAAATCTTCGAATGTCTCGTGACGAAGAACTAATCGCCCATTTGATTTCGTGCATGGCAAGCCCTGACCTCGCCCAGACCACTGCACACTACCTGGACAAAATATACACTCCAGACACTCCAGAATCGGAGAACCTAGGAGCTCAAATAAACAAATATAATAAAGACACATTGGTAAAACAATTTTGCTTTGTATTTGACGAATTACAACGAACAATTGAATGCAATGGCACAAAATTCAAGGACCTTGTATTCAGAAACAAGCCCAACAAAGTAACACGTGTCTACCAAGTAATCTTCCTAGCAATATACGAAGCGCTAATCCTTAGAAACTTAAAGATTTCAAACTATCAAAACCTGAACAAATCATTAGAAGGAGTCTTTGACGCTCATCTTACTGCTTTGAACTCAGACGAGAAGTGGAGCACTGCGGACCGGCGAGATCTTTCAAGATCGATTTATGGCGTGATCAGCAAAAACTTCACACCTAAAGTTGGTAGCGACCCACATCTCGGAGGGTGGGTCACAAGTCTAGAAAACATATTGAATGAATCTAAAACAGAACAGGTTTGTTATGATTTCAAATTAGGGTTCGCTCAAATATCGGGTGTCGGCGGATCAATTTTGCAACGAATGGTTAGTAAAATTATAAAAACGCTTACTGCCATGACAAACTCGAAGCCTGGTGACTGCTATGTCGTTGTCGGTGTCGCTGATAGTGAATCGGATGCTAAGGCTCACGATGTCCACTACGGTTCACAATGCATCAAATATCGTGACTTCTACATTACAGGTATAGATGAAGAGGCTACCAAATACCACAACTCCGTTGCTGACCTTGAACAGAAAATTGTCCAACAGCTAGAAAAAGAGCCCGTAGAACATGAAATCAAGCAGAAGATAAAGTCTTCTATTGTTTCCTTTAGCTATCACAACAAACAGATAATGCTATTCAAACTCACTCGCAGCGAAAAGCCAGCGCTATACGACGGTTCCTTCTACAAGAGAACCTTGTCGCATATAGAAAAAATCGAACGCCAGGAAGAGTTCACGTTTTTCAAACACTTTGAGCGGGATTCTGAGCTAGCACAAAAGCAGCAGCCCTAAATATCTTACTCAATATATATTCACCATTTGAATTAGCGCCTCTTCGAGAGGCGCTTTTTCAGGTTACGCCCAACAAACCCCTCAGAAAACCCATAACCATTTCAGAAATTTACCACGAAAATTGTACGCCATCAGCCTTGACGCCCGATATCGAAAATTGGCTAATCCAGAGGCTTACTGTAGAACTGCAGCGTAATTGAGACCCGCGATATTAGGAACGCTCACCACGAGCCTTTGAATGCTGAGCGCTTTTAATAATTTAGCAATACTAATGCTGACTACTCGACCGTTGCTGTTGTAGAATCAGCCATCGGCGTATGGCGCTAGTGCTAGCCTCGATCAATTATTTACTTGTGGGAAAAATGAAAGAAATTGATATAAAACGAACTCTGTCCCATTACCTTCTGAAGCAAGGCACTACAGACGTTGTTTTTTTTGAATACCCATTCCACTTCGGCCGTCGCCGTGCAGATATTATTTCATCTGATCACGGGATGATAACCGGGTACGAGATAAAATCTGTTAACGACCGCATCGACAGATTGAGCGAACAATTAGACTCGTACACTTTGCTTTTCGACTATGTATATGTAGTCTGCGACAGCAAGCATCTTTCAGCCATCCGAAAAATTATCCCAAACAGAGTTGGAATTTACTTATGTGCCGACTCAGGTCTCAGCAAAATTCGTAAGGCGAAGCAGATAAAAAATTTTGACAGCGTTGTAACTTTGGATGCCATGCCTATCGAAGCTCTCCGAAAAGAATTCAAATCTACCGGAAAGTCAAAATTGGAAATCTGCAAAAGTATTGCTCAGGGTTATAAGCGAGAACACATCAAGGAAACATACAGGAAATTCATATTCCATAAATACGGAGCCCAGACCGCTCACTTAAAGAATGAAACTAGCGATCTCCTAACCCTGGATGATGTATATTCTTTAAGCTTAGCGCCTAACAGACTAGACTCTTAGCTCCTTTACTCGACGAATCATATAATTACAGGCGCGAACAGAGATCCAGAAGGATGGATTTATTCCGGAAGGTATGCCCGCGGCGGCACTGATAATTTCACCATCGCCCCAGCTACTATTTGATACATAATTCGGATCAGCTAAAACTTTCCCAGCACACCAAACATAAGATCCCGCATCACGTCTTTTTCGGTAGTAATAAAACTTAGCAGACGAACAAAAATCCACCCTAGGGACAAAGGTGCCCCCACGCATTTCAATCTGTTTTACATTAATGGACGCATAATCACCGAACTGTAAGCCAGGGCGATTATGTCTTAAAGACATATAAAGCGAATGTTCATATATGGGGAATTCGCCAACATCATCTTTCCCTTCAGCAGATACGAGATAGGGAAAAGACCCGGATATACAGATCACTCGCTCTAACCAATCGCTAGCATTCGGCAAGGCAGAAATAATATCAAAAGCTTGCTGATAAAGGCCAGTAATTGGAGCCAATCCAGAAACTTTCACCCTATCGCGAATACACCCTTCGTCTAACAATACGTACAACCGCGTATCGTCAAGCTGCGAAGTGATAGCTCCCACTATTTCTTCATACTCTTCACGCTCTAAGTCTGCTGGCAAACGCAAAGCCATTTTCTTGTATTTATGAGTTACGGCAGCTACAAAAGCCTTAGATTCAGAAAGATCCTCATCCAACTCAAAGTTCACGTGAATCATGGGCACAATTTGATGATTACAGTTCAAATCCAACCAATGATTCCAGCACTCGTACCCATTTACAGGTGACAATAAGCTCTCTATCTGAGAGTTCTTCTGCTTCAAGTCAGTAGTGACATCCAAAATATAAGGGAGATCACCTTGGATAGCTTTGATCTGGTTGAGCCGTTTCAGAATATCGCCGAGCGAGTCATTTTTCGTAATTCGAGACTTAGTGATCTCATAAATAGGAAGCATGAATTCTCTGTAAGACACATCAATAGCGGAAATCGCCCTAAGCTCCGCATCTTTGGTTTTGAGAACGGGGAAATAAATAAAGCTAGTCCAATCCATGTCCTTTCATTCCTAAATTCTTTGCACGGACTCGCACCGCCAAAGTTGAAACTTTGAAAAAGCTTGCGATATCCTCAATGCTACCAGAAAGCGCCCTTACTTTATCCCTAAAAATCGACTCCGGCATCAAAAGCTCACTTGCAAACCGGTTAGCTTCTATCTCCATTTGATTACTCTCACCATTCCTAAAAAAGTTAAGATCCTCAAACTTAGCCTGCAAAAACCTATGCCTACAAAAATGTGCTATTTCATGCGCGATTGTGAAACGCTGCCTATTGGGATGGTGTAGCGCATTAACCTTTACAACCCAGTCCTTACCGTTATCCGATAGAGATAGCATCCCGGAAACATCATCTTCCATTGGGATACTTATCAAACTAATACCCAGTACGCCAAGCAAAGCCTTAACATCTAAAGGGGAGGTTTGAACCCCACCTTGCTTTGCAATATCTAGAACCTGGGCAACGTTAAACCGTCCGTCTCCCGAGACAGCTTGGCCCTGCTCGAAACGCTCAGGGATTTTTGGTTTAACGCTTTTCCGGATAAAAGCCATATATGAACCTATTCAGAAATCTTAGCGCCACCTTCAACACAGCTTTCAGTTTTATCAAGTTCTGCAAGGCGGTTACTCACCTGCATTATAGCATCTTCGGACCGCTTTATTCTACCTTCATGATCTGAAACTATATTAGACTGAGCTGAAAGCCCATCAAACATATCTCCATAGGTCGCATCTAATTTCTGTATTTCTTTTTTGGCTTTCCTCTCAATTATTCGAGTGAACTCGCCAGCTTTGGAAAACTCTTCAAAATGAATCTTCGACTCTCTTACCACTTCAGCCTTTGACGAGCTTCTGATAACAACGAAGGCCCCACCAACAATAGCCGCGTTTAGTGCGATAAGCACGCTAATCATGGTCTGATAGAATGAAACCTGCATAGACCACAGCGAGTCCACTGTTATTAGAGATTTCTCTCTAATCATCCGCTCAATTACAATTTGCTCATAGGAGTCTAGCTCCGAGATATTTCGAACAGGTACGTATTTGAAATGGCTGATCAGAATATCGGTAATCGGTGCGAAGTGCAGAAGCGCCAGCACAAACACTAAGGCGATGCAAGTAGAAAGCAGGGTGCAAGCAAGGAGGTCCTTCGTTCGCAATTCCGTTCATCCTGAGTGGATGGTCCTATAAGACCGCAGCGTTGAGCGATGGCATACCAATTCACGAATCTGTGGGCGCCAGATGGCAATTTGATGCTACCTCCGAGCGCAACCACGTGTCCACCGTTCAGGTGGCACGTACCCTGTCATCCGACCTCAGCACAGCGAGCCTGAGGAAGCCACACTCGAGCATACGCCTATAGCCAGAAAAAGGTACAATCTGAGTACACACTTCATATTTTCCAAATTACGCGCAATTACGCTTAACACCACGGTTGATGGGGCCTTCAGCTATGCCAGGTTACGTTCAGTTTCGGACGTCTTCTACAGTCATACCTGCACGCCCAGCAACTCATAATCCTTTGGTCCACGGTTCGAGTCCGTGTGGGCCCACCAGCTACGACGAAGCCGCGCAATTGCGCGGCTTTCGTGTTTCTGGCCCCTGTAAAAGCGCACGGTGACTTTGATGTCGTCCACAACACACCATGACCAAACCACCTACCTCGAAAATAGACAGTGAGCCGAATAGCCGGCATTATCGGCTCATTATGTGAGCCGAATAGGCTCGTTAATCGGCTCAGCGAACCTTATGAACGACCCGCTCTGGATCTGGCAGCAGCCTGATTGGCCACACTTCAGCTGGCAAGCCGAAGCGCTTGCACCGCTGCTGCGCGCTTGCGGTCAGGCCGAGGGACGTTTGTTGGGCATGCTCGGCGCGGTGGGGAAGGACACCGAAGTGCAGAGCAGCCTGGACGCCATGCTGCAGAACATCATCACTTCTTCAGCCATCGAGGGTGAGCAGCTGAATGTCGGTTCGGTACGCTCATCACTGGCACGGCGCTTGGGGCTGAACGAAGAAGGTCGCACCACCTCACGCTCCGAAGGCCTGGCAGAACTCCTGCTCGATGCCACCCGTGCCCACCAACAACCGCTGGACGAACAGCGACTGTTCACCTGGCACCGTTGGCTATTCCCCAGCGCTGAACAACTGCTGGCGCGACCGTTACACATCGGCGCACTGCGTGGCGATGAGCCGATGCAGGTCGTATCAGGCCGGATCGACCGCCCTACCGTACATTTCGAAGCTCCTCCTCGCGAAAGGCTGGAAGCGCAACTGGCAGAATTTCTCGCCTGGTTCGAGCGCAGCCGCAGCGAGGCTAGCCTTGACCCCTTTGTACGCGCCGGCATCGCTCATTTCTGGTTCGTTACCCTGCACCCTTTCGATGACGGCAACGGTCGCCTCACACGCGCCATCACCGACCTGGTATTGGCTCAAGGCGAGCAGCAGGCCATCCGCTTTTACGCCATGTCCGCAAGCATCCTCGATGACCGCACCGGTTACTACCGCATCCTCGAGGCCAGCCAGAAAGGCTCCCTGGACATCACCGCCTGGCTGCAATGGTTCCTCGCGACGTTGTTCAAAAGCCTGGAACAGGCCCTTGCCCGTATCGATCGCGTGCTGGCCAAGGCACGCTTCTGGCAGGCGCATCGCAGCCAGACGCTGTCGGTGGAGCAGGTCAACGTGCTCAATCGCCTGCTGGACGGTGGAGAGCGTGGTTTTGAAGATGTCATCAGCGCTGCTCAGTACCAAGCGGTGGTCAAGGTATCCAAAGCCACCGCGACCCGTCACCTGAGCGATTTGCTGGAAAAGGGTTGTATCGAACGATTGCCCGGTGGCGGGCGCAGCACACGCTATCAAATAGCACGCTGAGCAGATAAATCGCCCTCACCTGTCGCGCTGCTTCATCGTCGTAGGCCAATGGCTACGCCCGCACCAAAAGAACGCGGAGGCGAACTTGACCCTCACGCTACGGGAGGCTTGACCATGCGTATGGTCAACCAAACGTGATGGGATGTAACGGCAATGATGAAACAGCAAGCCCTTCTCGAGGGTATTCCGCGCCGCCGGTCAGCGCTTACCATGGCCTTAGCGCGTGCGGCCCACCATCTTCTCGATGAACCTAGGCTATTGCAGGACAGGCACGCGTTCGACGTACTGGGCGGCAACCTGGCACGGCAAACAGTCATCGACCCCTATGCCTACAATGCGCCAATGCTGCGTACGCTGCGCGCGGCAGTGGTCGCACGCAGCAAACTGGTGGAAGAGCGAGTGGCTCTTGCCATAAGCGCTGGGCTGCGTCAGGTCGTGATCCTCGGAGCAGGCCTGGACACGCTGTCCCTTCGCCTTCCCGAGAGCGTCAGATGCGTTGAGCTGGATCAGGCAGAGACCCAGCAATGGAAACTGGAGCGTTTGCAGGAGAGCGATGTCACGATCCCTTCCAACGTCGCCTTCGTTGCCGCAGACCTTGCGGAAGTTTCTTTGCCAGCAGTGCTCGATAAACATGGAATCGACCCGGAACGCCCGACCTTTTTCAGCTGCCTGGGCGTACTTCCCTACCTGGAAATCCCTGTCGCTTCGGCGGTGCTCCGCCAGGTTTCGCTTTATCCGCCCCAGAGCGAGATTGTGTTCGATGCGCGTGTTGCACGCGGCTTGCTGTCACCGGTCGAGCAGTGGATGGACGATATGGCTGCACGCTCATTCGCAGCCGCAGGCGAGCCTTGGCTAAGCGCGTTTGACCCCGCCGAACTGAAAGCGATGCTCCTTTGCAGCGGGTTCTGCGAGGTGGAATGCCTGGATGCTGAAGCTATCAACGCACGCTATTTCATGCGTCGGCGAGATGGCCTGCAGACTGTAGATGGCGGCTTGCGCCTGTACCGGGCTACCGTAGGTTAACGAGCATTCGATACAGGTTGGGTGAGGAGACATTGTTGTGCGGCTAAAAGTCGGCGAACTTTCCAAGCGGTCAGGGCTTTCGGTACGCACGTTGCACCACTATGACAGCCTCGGGCTACTTAAACCGTCCGTTCGCTCCGATGCTGGCTATCGGCTTTATGGAGCGGCAGATATCCAAAGGCTCAGCAAAATACTGGCGCTTCGCGAGCTGGGCATTGCTCTTGACGAAATCCGCCAGCTCCTCGATGGAGGATTGCTTTCAACCCCAGCTGTTCTGTCTGCCCAGCTGGCCCGTGTCGACGCTGAAATATCACGTCAACAGAAACTTCGTGCCGGCCTGGAACGTCTTCAACGAGCGTTACTTGAAGAAGATCCGTCTGAGGCGGCTTGCCTCAGTACGCTGGAAGCCATGGCGTTCTATCGTCAACATCTCAGAGAGGATGACTTAAGTTTGCCTTTGCTGGGAAGCAACGGAAAGTTTGCGGCTGCTTGGCAGGAGCATGTGGACGGTCTCAGGGCATTGTTTGAAAAGGGAGTGCCACCACGCGCGTCGGCGGCTCGCCATGCGGCACGCGACTGGATAGCACTGTTGGAAAAAGACACGCGATCAAACGCCGGGACGTTCGTACGCGTGGACAATCTGCTTACTTCCCAGGGCCAGAACCTGCCGAATACGGGTTTTACTCCTCAACTTGGCGAGTACATCTTGAAAGCGTTCTGTGAGCACCGCCTGCTGATTTATCGCAGGCATCTCGCCCCCAATGCCTATAAGCACCTGCGACGCACCTACATCGATGTAATGCGGGAGTGGCCGCACCTGCTCGATAGGTTGGACGTCCTGCGCAACGCTCGTTGTCCAGCCAAGAACGCCGAGGTGCAGCGCGTGGCCAAATTGTGGATTGATATGCGACGCAGACTCGCGCTGGATGACGCTGCGCTTCAAGCCATGCGTCACGCCGAGGCGTCCGAAGAGGAACTGCGGGTTGGCAGCTGGCTCCATCCTCGTTTGTTGACGTTTCTAGAGAAAGCCGTCGCCTCGGTCTCTGCAAGTGCGAATAGCCAAGCGCCCGACACATGACTCTTCATGGCGCTGATTTACTTGATGCCATGATCGAAGCAGGCAGTCGCGCTCGGATAAGCCGCTTGCAAGCCACAAAACACCAGCCTTGGTTTATCCCCCACTCGGCCGCATCTCAACCTGTCGCGGATTGTAGAACGTCATTCCGCCCGGAATATCCCGCGTAACCAGCGACATTGCCCCGATGACCACGTCGTCCCCGATGTCGATGTGGTCAGCAACGATACAGCTGTTGGCCCCCATGCTCACGTTGTCGCCAATGCGCAGCGCGTATTCCTGCAAGCCCAGGGTCTTGATGCCGATCGAGCAGTTCTGCCGAATGAAAAAATTCCGCCCGATGCTAACGTGCCGGGTGATGACCACGCCGGGCAGGTGCCCGATGCGCAGGCCGGGGGCGATCTGCGCGCCGATGTCGATGTCCACGGCGTACTTGAGATTGAGCCGTTGCTGCATGCGCCGCGCGTGACGCCGGAACACGCCGCCACGGGCACTGAAATACTGGGCCAGGCGGAAGGCGAAGAGAAACCGTAGTTTGTTGTCCTTGCGTGCGCGACGCAGCACGTTGAACAGTAGACTGATGCGGCGTCCGGCCTTTTTCTTGTTGGAGACTTCCTGTCGCCAGCATTCGAGTAGATGGTCGAGGTTCACAATCAGATTCCTGTTGGGTTTGTGCTGCTTCTCCCGAAGGCACAGCCGCTGGGCCAGCGTGGCCGTGTCGGCACGCTCGCCACGGCCACGCTTGCTCTGCTCGGCACGGGCTGGCTAGGCTAGCGGGCCAACCGTAGAGACTTGCCATGTCGGATTCCCGTTCCATCACGCTGGATGAAATCGATCGCCAGCTGATCGCCCTGCTGCAGATCAACGCCCGCGAAAGCGTCGCCACCCTCGCCCGCCAGCTGGGTATCGCCCGCACTACCGTCAACTCGCGCCTGGAGCGGCTGGAGAAGAACAAGGTCATCTCCGGCTATGGCGTACGCCTGGGCCAGCGGGTCTTGGGCGGCGGCCTGCAAGCGTATGTGGGGATCAAGGTGCAACCGCGCTCGGGCAAGGAGGTGGTGCGGCGCTTGAGTGCCATGGGGCAGGTGCAGCAGTTGTGTGCGGTAAGCGGCGAGTTCGACTATGTGGCCTGGTTGCGTACCGACTCGCCCGAACAGCTGGACCAGTTGCTCGACCAGATCGGCAGTCTCGACGGGGTGGAGAAGACCACCACATCGATCATCCTCAGCAGCAAGGTGGACCGCGGGCAGCCGCTCTGAGCGGGCCGGCACTCAGGCCTCCTGGGCGTCGAGCAGGCTGTCGAGGATCGCCGAAAGGCTTTCGGCGCAATGCTGCATCGCCCAGACCAGGTCGCGGCTGCGCTCGGGCGCATGGTGCTGGCGTAGTCGGTGACGATCTGATCGAGGCCACGGGCCAGAAGGCAGGCGTGCACCAGAGCGTCTGCGGCGTCGATGCCGGGGCGGATGGCGAACAGCGGCGGGTGGCTGGATTCGCAGTTGCAGAAGGTTTTTTCGGCGGTGGGTTGCAGTTTTTCGGGTTGGCCTGAATCAGATTTCTTCACGATGCAATTTCCAAATTGAGCCTTGAGGAAACTGCCGGCCAACTCCTTCTCACGGGATATGGGCGGCAGCCATGCACGGGGTGAGAAACCGGCCAACTTGGAAATCCGGCCAGGCCGAAGCCTGCCCGCGCACAGCTGCCATGACACAAGCCTTGGTGCGAAGTTGGAGGATGGGTTCTCACACCCGCTCGCCCGAACAGCGGCGACCCAGTGAAGTTAACGATGAGGCGTTTCCCACGCAGCCAGACCGAGGCTATAGCTGGCGTAGGGTAATTCTTTGAATCTAAGGATGGGTGTAGGAATTGGCTGATCAGCGCCTTTCAAAACGCGCCACTAGGGGCTGGCCTTGCGATTTGCAGGGCCAGTGCGATCGAGCGCCGCGCGGGCGGCGCTCGATCGCACTGGCACTACAAACCTTAAGACGAAAACCCGTCAAAAAGAACAATCAGATAATCATTTCGACGAAAAAACCTACATTCAGACAACACAATAAGCCTTAATAACGAACACCCCACTCCCTAAAATGACCCCAGGCATCTCCTATACTCAGGCTCCGCTCCCCGCGCAGCCCTCTGGCAAGGTCACTCCATGAACAAGAAAAACCGCCACCCCGCCGACGGCAAAAAGCCCATCACCATTTTCGGCCCGGACTTCCCCTTCGCCTTCGACGACTGGCTGGAACACCCCGCAGGCCTGGGCAGCATCCCGGCCGAGCGCCATGGTGAGGAAGTGGCCATCGTCGGGGCCGGCATCGCCGGGCTGGTGGCGGCCTACGAGCTGATGAAGCTGGGCCTGAAACCGGTGGTGTACGAGGCCTCCAAACTGGGTGGCCGGCTGCGCTCGCAAGCCTTCAACGGTACCGACGGGGTCATCGCCGAACTGGGCGGCATGCGTTTCCCGGTGTCGTCCACCGCCTTCTACCACTATGTGGACAAGCTGGGCCTGGAAACCAAGCCCTTCCCCAACCCGCTGACCCCGGCCTCGGGCAGCACCGTGATCGACCTGGAAGGCCAGACCTACTACGCCGAAAAACCCAGCGACCTGCCCCAGCTGTTCCAGGAAGTGGCCGACGCCTGGGCCGACGCGCTGGAAAGCGGCGCCCAGTTCGCCGACATTCAGCAGGCCATCCGCGACCGTGACGTGCCGCGCCTGAAAGAGCTGTGGAACAAGCTGGTACCGCTGTGGGACGACCGCACCTTCTACGACTTCGTGGCCACCTCACGCTCGTTCGCCAAGCTGAGCTTCCAGCACCGTGAAGTGTTCGGCCAGGTCGGCTTCGGCACCGGCGGCTGGGACTCGGACTTCCCCAACTCGATGCTGGAAATCTTCCGCGTGGTCATGACCAATTGCGACGACCACCAGCATCTGGTGGTCGGCGGGGTGGAGCAGGTGCCGCAAGGCATCTGGCGCCATGTGCCGGAGCGTTGCGTGCACTGGCCCGAAGGCACCAGCCTGAGCACGCTGCATGGCGGCGCGCCACGGACCGGGGTCAAGCGCATCGCCCGCGCTGCCGACGGCCGTCTGGCGGTCACCGACAATTGGGGCGACACGCGGCACTACAGCGCCGTGCTCGCCACCTGCCAGACCTGGCTGCTGACCACCCAGATCGACTGCGAGGAATCGCTGTTCTCGCAAAAGATGTGGATGGCCCTGGACCGCACTCGCTACATGCAATCGTCGAAGACCTTCGTCATGGTCGACCGGCCATTCTGGAAGGACAAGGACCCGGAAACCGGCCGCGACCTGATGAGCATGACCCTCACCGACCGCCTCACCCGCGGCACCTACCTGTTCGACAACGGCGACGACAAGCCGGGGGTGATCTGCCTGTCCTACGCCTGGATGAGCGACGCCCTGAAAATGCTCCCGCACCCGGTGGAAAAACGCGTGCAACTGGCCCTGGACGCGCTGAAGAAGATCTACCCGAAGACCGACATCGCCGGGCATATCATCGGCGACCCGATCACCGTTTCCTGGGAAGCCGACCCGTACTTCCTCGGCGCCTTCAAGGGCGCGCTGCCTGGCCACTACCGCTACAACCAGCGCATGTATGCCCATTTCATGCAGCAAGACATGCCTGCCGAGCAGCGTGGCATCTTCATCGCCGGTGACGACGTGTCCTGGACCCCCGCCTGGGTCGAAGGCGCTGTGCAGACCTCGCTGAATGCGGTGTGGGGTATCATGAACCACTTCGGTGGTCGCACCCACCCGGAAAACCCTGGCCCAGGCGACGTGTTCAACGAAATCGGCCCGATCGCCCTGGCGGACTGAGACAAGGAGGCAGCATGCGCATCGCTCTGTTCCAGGGCGCGCCCAAGCCACTGGACGTGCCCGGCAACCTGCAACGCTTGCGCCACCAGGCGCAACTGGCGGCCGAACGCGGCGCCCGGTTGCTGGTATGCCCGGAAATGTTCCTGACCGGCTACAACATCGGCCTGGCCCAGGTCGAGCGCCTGGCCGAGGCCGACGATGGCCCGGCAGCCATGGCGGTGGTGGAGATCGCCCAGGCGCACCGCATCGCCATCGTCTATGGCTACCCGGAGCGCGGCGATGACGGCGCGATCTACAACAGCGTGCAGTTGATCGATGCGCAGGGTCGCAGCCTGGGCAACTATCGCAAGACCCACCTGTTCGGCGAACTGGACCGCTCGATGTTCAGCGCAGGCCCCGACCACTTCCCCGTGGTGGAGCTGGAGGGCTGGAAGGTCGGCCTGCTGATCTGTTACGACATCGAGTTCCCGGAGAATGCCCGCCGCCTGGCGCTGGACGGTGCCGAGCTGATCCTGGTGCCGACGGCGAACATGGCGCCGTACGACTTTGTCTGCCAGGTGACCGTGCGGGCGCGGGCACAGGAAAACCAGTGCTACCTGGTGTATGCCAACTACTGCGGTGCGGAAGGCGAGATCCAGTATTGCGGGCAGAGCAGCATCATCGGCCCCGATGGCAGCCTGCTGGCGATGGCCGGGCATGACGAGTGCCAGTTGCTGGCCGAACTCGAGCATGAGCGGGTGATGCAGGGACGGGCGGCATTCCCCTACCTGACCGATCTGCGTCAGGAGTTGCACCTGCGTAAAGGCTGATGGCCTTTTCGCGGGTGATCCCGCGAAGAGGCCGAGCCTGCCAGCAAATGGGTTAGCATGGCATGCAACAACCGGAGCCCCCATGCCTGACGCCACCCGCCACCTGAGCCTCGCCAACGGCCTGCAGCTGACCCTGCGCCACGCCCCGCGCCTGAAGCGGTCGGCCGCGGCCCTGCGGGTGCACGCGGGCAGCCACGATGCCCCGGGCAAATGGCCCGGGCTTGCGCACTTTCTGGAACACCTGTTCTTTCTCGGCACCCCACGCTTCCCGCTTGAAGACGGCCTGATGCGCTACGTGCAGGCACTGGGCGGCCAGGTCAACGCCAGCACCCGGGAACGCACCACCGACTTTTTCTTCGAGGTGCCGCCCAGTGCCCTGGCAGGCGGGCTCGAGCGCTTGTGCCAGATGCTCGCCGAACCGGACCTGGGCATCGAGCGCCAACGTCGCGAACGTGAAGTGATCCATGCCGAGTTCATTGCCTGGTCACGCAACCCACAAGCCCAGCAGCAGTTTGCCTTGCTGCAGGCGGTGGCCCCCGAGCATCCACTGGGTGCCTTTCAGGCCGGCAACCGCTACACCCTGGCCTTGCACGACCCGGCCTTCCAGCAAGCGCTGCAGGGCTTTCATCGACGCTTTTACCAGGGCGGCCAGATTACCTTGAGCCTGTGCGGCCCGCAGCCGCTGGATGAACTGGAAAGGCTCGGCCGGCAGCATGCTGCGCAGTTCACAGCGGGGGAACGGGTACTTCAGGCCCTGCCACCGCCGCTGGCCGCGGCGACCATGCCGCGAGTATTCAGCCACACACAACTGCCGGCGGGCGCCGAGCAAGCCCTGGAACTGCTGATCAGCTGCCTGGGCGACAGCCGCCCGGGCACCTGGCTGGCTGCGCTTCGCCAACGCGGCTGGCTGCAAGGTTTCAAGGCCGAGGCGTTGTATGCATACGCCGGGCAATTATTGTGGCATATCGATCTGCAGCTTACCGAGGACGCCTGCCGGGAAGAGGTCGATGCCCTGTTGCAGGGTTGGTTCGGCTTCCTCCGCCAGGCCGCAGCAGAGCCATTGAATGCCGAGTTCGAGTTGCTGCAGCAGAGCCGCGAACGCAGTGCCAGCGCCATTGAGCTGGCCCGTCGGGACAGTGCCGGCCAAGCGTTCGCCGGTTTGCCTGGGCAAGCCCTGCAGGCCTTCCGTGCCCTGCTGGCAGGCCTGCCGAGTCGCGTGCATGGGCACTGGCAGTTACCCGCTGGCGAGCCCTTGCTCCAGGCCGAACTGCCTGCTGCCAGGCCGCAACCGCTGCCAGCGGCACTGCAGGTCAGCGACCAGCTCCCCGGTGCCCGCCAATACGCGGCGCTGTACCTGCGCTGGCAGGTCCCCTCAGCCGCACGCCAACAGTTGTATCCGGTCCTCGAACGCACCTTGCAGCCGCTGCAGGAGCGCTGCGCCCGTGTGGCAGTGCAGCTGCAGTTCAGTGCCGCTGGCGAATACTGGCAACTGCGCTGCGCCGGGTTGCCGGCAGCGGTACTACGCACCGTGCAGCAGGCCTTGACGCTGCTGGTATCGCCACCGGCCGACAGCTGGCAGTCGTCCGCGCCGCCGCCTGCGGCGCTGATCCCGCTCAGGGCCCTGCTCAAGCAACTACCCGACGCGGTGCTGGGGGTGGTGCCGGCGCCGGGTGCGCCCGGCGCGCTGGCACAAGCCCAGCTCGACAGCCTGTGGCAGCAGGCGTGCTGGCATGGCCTGGCGGTCGGCTTCGACAAAACCGCCCTGAATGCGTTGGCGACGGCGCTGCTGCATTGCCCCGGCCAAGGTTCGGCACCGGGTCCACTACCGGCCTGGGCCAACCACCGCTGGCAACAGGTCGACGCCCCCGGCAGTGAACATGCCCTGCTGCTGTTCTGCCCCTTGCCGGCGGCGATGGAAGCCGCTGGCCGCTTGCTCGCCCAAGCGCTGCAGGGGCCGGTCTATCAACGGCTGCGGGTAGAACTGCAGCTCGGCTATGCGGTATTCAGTGCCTTTCGTCAGGTCGAAGGGGTCGGCGGCCTGCTGTTCGGCGTGCAGTCGCCGCATACCAGCCAGGCGCAGATACTCGAACATCTGCTCACCTTGCTACGCCAGGGCGTTACCTTCGATCCGGCCGCTCGCCAGGCACTGGCCGGGCAATTCGCGGAACCTGCCATGGCCAACGAGGAAGTTGCCGAATGGGCATGGCAGACATGCCTGGCCACGCAAGCTGGGGGGCTGGATGCGCTGCGCAGGGCGATTATGGGCACCCAGCAGGCGGATCTGGATGGCCTGCTGGCCTACCTGCTCGGCAGCAACAGCAGGTGGCTGTGCCTGGCCAACGCCGCCGCGCCAGATGGCGCCTGGTTGACCGCGACCGCGTGATTATTACGCCAGCTGCAAGGACACTTTGCTAATAATTAACCTTTCGGTACACGTATTTCTTGTAAGATAGCGCAATCTCGATCCAAGGGAACCTCCAGCCCATGGCGGTACCCTAGTATTAGCTGACAAACCCAACCCTCATCCGGAAGGAGTAATTCCATGTGGACCAAACCTGCTTACACTGATCTTCGCATCGGCTTCGAAGTCACCATGTACTTCGCCAACCGCTAAGCCTGGCTTACGGTTCAACGCCTCGGCCTGCCGGGGCGTTTTCGTTTATTCGCTACGGTTTTCTGCATAGAGAGTGGCCATGTATATCCAGGTTCTCGGTTCCGCCGCCGGTGGCGGGTTCCCTCAGTGGAACTGCAACTGCGTCAATTGCAAGGGCTACCGTGACGGCACCTTGCGGGCCACGGCGCGCACCCAGTCGTCCATTGCCCTGTCGGACGACGGCGTGCACTGGGTACTGTGCAATGCCTCGCCCGATATCCGCGCCCAGCTCCAGGCCTTTGCGCCGATGCAACCGGCCCGCGCCCTGCGTGACACCGGCATCAACGCCATCGTGCTGCTGGACAGCCAGATCGACCATACCACCGGCCTGCTCAGCCTGCGCGAAGGCTGCCCGCACCAGGTATGGTGCACCGACATGGTCCACCAGGACCTGACCACCGGTTTTCCGCTGTTCAACATGCTCAGCCACTGGAACGGCGGCCTGCAATGGAAGCGCATCGAACTGCAAGGCAGCTTCGTGATCGACGCCTGCCCCAACCTGCGCTTCACCCCGTTCCCCCTGCGCAGCGCCGCACCGCCCTACTCGCCACACCGCTTCGACCCGCACCCGGGAGACAACCTTGGCTTGCTGGTCGAGGACACCCGCACCGGCGGCAAGCTGTTCTATGCCCCCGGCCTGGGCCAGGTGGACGACACGCTGCTGAAGATGATGGACGGCGCCGACTGCCTGCTGGTCGACGGCACCCTGTGGGAAGATGACGAAATGCAGCGCCGTGGCGTAGGCACCCGTACCGGGCGTGAAATGGGCCACCTGGCGCAGAATGGCCCTGGCGGCATGCTGGAGGTGCTCGAGGCCTTCCCGCGCCAGCGCAAGGTACTTATCCACATCAACAACACCAACCCGATCCTCGACGAAGACTCGCCCGAGCGTGCCGAAGTGCTGCGCCGGGGTGTGGAAGTGGCCTTCGACGGCATGAGTATCGAGTTGTAAGCACAGCCCTTGAGGTGACACAAACCCTGTGGGAGCGGGCATGCCCGCGAAAAATCCGACACGGTGTATGGCACCGGCTTCGCCGGTGTTCGCGGGCATGCCCGCTCCCACAGGGGGCGAGGTGAGCCGAGACTCAGCTATACAGGAGCCAGCCGAATGAGCGACGCACTGCCAATGTCCCCTGCCGAATTCGAGCAGGCCCTGCGCGCCAAGGGCGCCTACTACCACATCCATCACCCGTACCACGTGGCGATGTACCAGGGCCGCGCCAGCCGCGAACAGATCCAGGGCTGGGTGGCCAACCGCTTCTACTACCAGGTCAACATCCCGATGAAGGACGCCGCGATCCTGGCCAACTGCCCGGACCGCGAAGTACGCCGCGAGTGGATCCAGCGCCTGCTCGACCATGATGGCGCACCCGGCGAAGACGGCGGTATCGAAGCCTGGCTGCGCCTGGGCCAGGCCGTGGGCCTGGACCCGGACCAACTGCGCTCGCAGGAGCTGGTGCTGCCCGGCGTACGTTTTGCCGTGGACGCCTACGTCAACTTTGCCCGGCGAGCCAGCTGGCAGGAAGCGGCCAGCAGCTCGCTGACCGAGCTGTTCGCCCCGCAAATCCACCAGTCGCGCCTGGACAGCTGGCCGCAGCACTACCCGTGGATCGACCCGGCCGGCTACGAATACTTCCGCACCCGCCTGGGCCAGGCGCGGCGTGACGTGGAGCACGGCTTGGCGATTACCCTGCAGCACTACACCACCCGCGCAGGCCAGGAGCGTATGCTGGAGATCCTGCAGTTCAAGCTGGACATCCTCTGGAGCATGCTCGACGCCATGAGCATGGCCTACGAGCTGAACCGCCCGCCCTATCACTCCGTCACCCAGGACCGGGTGTGGCACAAAGGGATCACCCTATGAGTTTCGATCGTAATCAAGTGCCGAACTGGCGCCCCGGCTACCGCTTCCAGTACGAACCGGCGCAAAAGGGCCATGTGTTGCTTTACCCCGAGGGCATGATCAAGCTCAACGACAGCGCAGCCCTGATCGGAGACCTGATCGACGGCCAGCGCGACGTCGCCGCGATCATTGCCGAACTCGAACAACAGTTCCCCGGTGTCCCGCAAGTGGCCGACGACATCGAGCAGTTCATGGAGGTGGCCCGTGCCGAACACTGGATCGTCCTCGCCTGAGTTACCACCCACGCCCGCAGTCGGCCTGCCGCTGTGGCTGTTGGCCGAGCTGACCTACCGCTGCCCGCTGCAATGCCCGTACTGCTCCAACCCGCTGGACTTCGCCGCCCAGGGCCAGGAGCTGAGCACCGCGCAGTGGTTCAAGGTGATGGCCGAAGCGCGGGAAATGGGCGCCGCGCAAATCGGCTTTTCCGGCGGCGAGCCGCTGGTGCGCCAGGACCTCGCCGAGCTGATCGGCGAGGCGCGCCGGCTGGGTTACTACACCAACCTGATCACCTCGGGCATCGGCTTGACCGAGGCGCGCATCGCCGACTTCAAGAAGGCTGGCCTGGACCACATCCAGATCAGCTTCCAGGCCAGTGACGAGCAGGTGAACAACCTGTTGGCCGGCTCGAAGAAAGCCTTTGCGCAGAAGCTGGAAATGGCCCGTGCGGTGAAGGCCCACGGCTACCCGATGGTGCTCAACTTCGTCACCCACCGGCACAATATCGACAAGATCGACCGCATCATCGAGCTGTGCATCGCCCTGGAAGCGGACTTCGTCGAACTCGCCACCTGCCAGTTCTACGGCTGGGCCCACCTCAACCGCCTGGGCCTGCTGCCGACCCGTGCGCAGCTCGAACGGGCCGAACGCATCACCAACGAGTACCGCGACAAGCTCAAGGCCGAAGGCAACCCGTGCAAGCTGATCTTCGTCACCCCGGACTACTACGAAGAACGCCCCAAGGCCTGCATGAACGGCTGGGGTAGCCTGTTCCTTACCATCACCCCGGACGGCACCGCGCTGCCGTGCCACGGCGCGCGCCAGTTGCCGGTGCAGTTCCCCAACGTGCGCGACCACGACCTGCGCCATATCTGGTACGACTCGTTCGGTTTCAACCGCTTCCGTGGCTATGAATGGATGCGCGAACCCTGCCGTTCCTGCGACGAGAAGGAAAAGGACTTCGGCGGCTGCCGCTGCCAGGCCTTCATGCTCACCGGCGATGCCAGCAACGCCGACCCGGTGTGCGCCAAGTCGGCCGACCACGGCGTCATCCTCAAGGCCCGCGAGGAGGCGGAAAGCGCCCAGCTCACGATTGAACAGATGACCTTCCGCAATGAGCGAAACTCCCGTGTCATCGCCCGCGGCTGAATTCAGTGCGGCCCAGGCAGTCGCGGCCGGCACCGACTTCGCCGAACTCAAGGTCAGCGCTGCCGGGCTGTTCTGGAACGAGTTCCGCCCCGCCGATGGCGCGTGCCGCATCTGGCATTGGCAGCACCAGCAGGCCCGCTGCGTGACACCTGATGGTTTCAGCGTGCGCAGCCGGGTCTATGAGTACGGTGGGGGGAGTTTCTGCCTGGGCGGTGACGGGTTGCTGTTCGTCAACGAAAAGGACCAGCAGGTCTACACCCAAGGCCTGGCAGCAGCAGCGCCACGGGCCCTGAGCCACGATGTGAATTGCCGCTACGGCGACCTGCAGTGGCACGCCGGCCTGGTGCTGGCGGTCGAAGAGCGGCATGGCGAACGGGTCGAGCATCGACTGGTTGCCCTGGCAGAACGAAGCCGGCAGGTGCTTGCGGAAGGCGCCGACTTCTACGCCTCGCCCACCGTGAGTGCCGATGGCCAGCGCCTGGCGTGGATCGAATGGGACCGCCCGGCGCAGCCCTGGACGGTCACCCGGCTGATGTGCCGCACGCGTGACAACAGCGGCCACTGGGGGCCCGCGCAGTGTGTGGCCGGTGCCGACGAGTCGCTGCAGCAACCACGCTTCGATGCCCAAGGCCGGCTTTACTGCCTGTCCGACCGTAACGGCTTCTGGCAGCCTTGGGGTGAGCTTGATGGTGGTTGGCAGGCGCTGCCTGCCGAGCCGGCAGACCATGCTGCCGCCCCCTGGCAATTGGGTGCGAGCACCTGGTTGCCATTGGGGCAGCAGAGTTACCTGGCCAGCTGGTTCGAAGACGGCTTTGGGCAACTGGGGCTACGCACCGCCGATGGCCTGGAGCGATTCGCCAGTGCCTATACGCGCTTTCGCAGCCTGGCCATGGACGCCGACCACCTGTACGCCATCGCTGCTTCGCCGATAAGTCCGCCGGCCGTCATCAGCATCGACCGCAGCAACCACCAAGTCAGCGTTCTGGCCGGTGGTGCACAAGTGCTTGCGGCCACGCATATCAGCCTGCCACAGCCGATCCACTATGGCGGTGACGGCCACCAGGCGCACGTTTTTTTCTATCCGGCAGCCCGCTCGCAAGGGGCCACGCCACTGGTGGTGTTCATCCATGGCGGGCCGACCTCGGCGTGTTATCCGGTGCTCGACCCGCGCGTGCAGTACTGGACCCAGCGTGGCTTCGCCGTGGCCGACCTCAACTACCGGGGCAGCTCCGGCTACGGTCGGGAATACCGCCAGGCCTTGCACCTGCGCTGGGGAGAAAGCGATGTGGCCGATGCCTGTGCGGCCGTCGAGCACCTGGCGGCACGGGGCTTTATCGACCGCAGCAAGGCGTTCATCCGCGGCGGCAGCGCCGGTGGCTATACCACGCTGTGCGCCTTGGCGTTTCATGATGTATTCCGCGCCGGCGCCAGCCTGTACGGGGTCAGCGACCCGCTGGCGCTTGGCCGCGCCACGCACAAGTTCGAGGGCGACTACCTGGACTGGCTGATCGGTGACCCGCAACAAGACGCCGAGCGTTATCGCCAGCGCACGCCGCTGCTGCATGCCGGGCAGATCCGGGTGCCGGTGATTTTCTTCCAGGGCGAACTGGATGCGGTGGTGGTGCCGGAGCAGACGCGCTCGATGCTGGCGGCGTTACAAGCCAACGGGATCGAGGCCGAAGGGCACTTCTATGCTGGCGAGCGGCATGGCTTCCGCAAGGCCGAGAACCTGGCGCACGCGCTGGAAGAAGAGTGGAAGTTCTATTGTCGGGTGTTGGGGGGTTGAGATTCGGGGGCCGCTTTGCGGCCCATCGCGACACAAGGCCGCTCCTACAGGGATCGCGTAAATCCAAATATGGCACTGCACCTGTAGGAGCGGCCTTGCGTCGCGATGGGCTGCAAAGCAGCCCCAGAAGGCCTCAGCGCTTGGCGATGATATACACCGCATGCACGATCCCCGGAATGTAACCCAGCAGGGTCAGCAGAATGTTCAGCCAGAACGCCCCGCCGAACCCCACCTGCAGGAACACCCCCAGCGGCGGCAGGATGATGGCGATGATGATGCGTATGAAATCCATGCGAGTCTCTCCTGAAGGGGTTACCTCACAGACTAGCCACCCGCCACAGAGGTTCCACGCGCAAAAAAAACGCCCCGGGCCGAATGAAACAGGCCAGGGGCGATGCGCAGGAACGCCAGACGGTTCGTAGAATTCTCGGTTTCGCCAACCCGCTATGCAGGCATTTCCCGACGCGCCTGCTGGCGGGCGTGCAGGCGGGCAAAGGCGCGAGCCAGGCGTAGCAACATTTCGTCGATGTTGCCCTTGCTCACGGTCAGGGCCGGCGAGAAGCGCACCACATCCGCCTGTGGCGCGCTGAGCAGCAGGCCTTCGTGCAGGGCCGCACTCACCAGCTCCTGGGCCAGGCTCTCTTTCAGCTGCAGTGCCCACAGCAGGCCCTGCCCGCGCACTTCCCCTTGGCCGTAACGCCCGGCCAGGCGGCTCAGGCCTTCGCGCAGGTGACGGCCGTTGTCCTGCACCTGGGCAAAGAAGCCAGGCTCCAGCACTGCATTCAGCACGGCCAGGCCTGCCGCGCACACCAGCGCATTGCCATGGTGGCTGCCCTGCAGTTCGCCAGGTTCGGCGCAGCACGCCGTGCCCCGGGCCAGCAACGCTGCCAGGGGCACACCACCCCCCAGGCCTTTGCCCAAGGTGACGATGTCGGCACGCACGCCGTAGGTTTCTTCGGCCAGCAGCGCACCACAGCGGCCGATGCCGGTCTGCACTTCGTCGAGGATCAGCAGGATGCCCAGCTCGCGGCACAGGGTTTCCACCCCCTTGAGGTATTCCTGCGTCGCCGGGATGACACCCGCCTCGCCCTGGATCGGCTCCAGCATGATCGCCACGGTGCGTGAGTTGACCTCGGCGTGCAGCGCCGCCAGGTCGTTGAACGGCACCTTGCTGAAGCCGGGGAGGCCGGGCTCGCAACGATTGCACGGCAGTGGGTCGGATGCCGACAGCGCACCCAGGCTACGGCCGTGGCACGCCTGGCTGGCGGTGATGATGTGATAGGCGCCGTTGCGGTGCCGCTGGCCCCACTTGCGCGCCAGCTTGATCGCGCCCTCGCACGCTTCAGCACCACTGTTGAGCAGGTAGGCCTGGTCGCTGCCGGTGCTCTGGCACAGGCGGTCGGCCAACTCCAGCAAGCCACGGCTGTAGAAACCCGAACCCGGGTTGATCAGCGCCTGGGCCTGGTTGCCCAGCGCCTTGACCAGCACGCTGGGGCTGTGCCCCAAGCTGTTGACCGCGCCGCCCTGGGTGAAGTCCAGGTAGGCATGCCCATCGTTGTCCCACAGCCAGGAACCCTGGCCACGTACGAAAACCTGCGCTGCGCGTTCGCTGCCAGGCATCAGCCGTTCATGCGACAGCTGCGCCGCTTCCGCTACGCTCACCGGCGCACGCTTGGGCTCGGCGACGGCGGAAAGGGCCGGGCGGCGCAGCTTGAACAGGTTCATCAGGGCTCCAACCAGTCACGGAAGAAGGCGTTGTCGGTGCGGCCTGGATGCCGTCACTCGATATTTTGCCTTTCCTATCAAAAGTGTTTTTCATCCAGGGTAACAATCGATTCATTCATCGCTGTAACCCTTTGGAATACAGCGATAGACTAGGCCTCGCAGGGGGTTTCGGCCATTTCGTTTTTTCAGCATTTTCGATAAGTATCACTTATGGATTTCCGCCAACTGCGTTATTTCGTCGCGGTGTATGAAGAGGGTCACGTGGGCCGCGCCGCCGAGCGCCTGTCACTGTCCCAGCCGGCGCTGTCGCAACAGATCCGCCAGCTGGAGCACAGCCTCGACCTGAGCCTGTTCGAGCGCAGCAACAAGCGCCTGCTGCCGACCCTGGCTGCGCATACCCTGTACAACCATGCCCTGCCGCTGCTCGACGGCCTGCAGCGCGCCCACGAGGCCATGCGCAACTTCAAGGGCCAGTCGTTGCGCACCCTGGCCATCGGCGTGCTGCAGACCGTGCGCCCCAGCCTCGTACCACAACTGCTCGAACGCCTGCGCAGGGCACAGCCGCACCTTGTGGTGCAGATCTACGAATTGTCGGGGCTGGAAATCGAGCGGCGCCTGCTCAACGGCAGCCTGGACATCGGCATCAGTTACCTGCCGCCACGCCAGCCGGGGCTGCATGGCCTGTTGCTGTATGAAGATGAGCTGCAGTTGGTCATCCCCGCGACGCACCCGCTGAAGGACTTCAAGAAGGTATCCATCCGCCAGGCCGCCGAGCTGCCCATGCTGATGCTGGGCGAAGAATTCCAGATCCGCCAGATCTGGCAGGCGCAGCTGGCCAGCCAGGGGCGTCGGCCGCAGGTACAGGCGGAAATGAACAACATGGCCGGGATACTCGACAGCCTGGCGCACACGGCGTTGGCGACCATCCTGCCGGGCCGGGCCAAGGAGGCCGCCGAGGATGACCAGGCGTTGTTGTGGAAGCCTTTGAGCGAGCCGCGCGTGCCGCTGAAGGTGGGCTTGGTGTTTCGCGATGCCCAGCGCCAGCAGGCCTCAGTGGAACTGCTGCGCACGCTGCTGGAGGAAGAAACCGACGCCCGCCTGTTGGGGACATCGCCACTGGATGTGCTCGCCTGAAAAAACGCGCGCACAAAGAAAACCCCGCCTAAGCGGGGTTTTCCAGACTGTTTCCCTGTGACATCCGTATCGCCCCGCCATCCTGGCAGGTGTTCCTTCGTTGTCTTCCGTGATCTGTACTTTGCGCTTCCTGCGCAACGTCCATGTGGGAAAGATTAACCGTGGATCCAATGTGAGAACAGTGGTGAAAAGTCACCACGTCATGTAGGAAAAGGCTTACACAAGCAGTTTTTTCGCATGCTGGTTGGGAATTGAGGCCGCTGCGCGGCCCCATGACCTGTCAGAACTGCTCGGCATCCAGCAGGTACAGCGATTCACTGCCCGCCTTCACCGCAGCCACCAGCGAATCCACCCGTGGCAACAACCGCGCAAAGTAGAACCGCGCCGTACCCAGCTTACCGGCGTAGAACGCCTCATCCCCGTCCCCGGCCTGCGCCGCCCGCGCCATCAACGCCCACATGTAGGCGTAGGCCACGTAGCCAAAGGCGTGCAGGTACTCGACCGAAGCCGCGCCGATTTCATTCGGGTTGCCCTTGGCCTGTTCCAGTACCCATTCGGTCAGCCCGTCGAGCTGGTCGAGGCTGGCTGCCAACGGCTTGGCGAATTCCTCCAGCTGGTTACCTGCACTGGCAATGAACTGGCGAATCTCGTCGGAGAACAGGCGGTAGTACGCCCCACCACTGGCCACCACCTTGCGCCCCATCAGGTCCAGGGCCTGGATGCCATTGGTGCCTTCGTAGATCTGCGTGATACGCACATCGCGCACCAACTGCTCCTGCCCCCATTCGCGAATGTAGCCATGCCCGCCGAACACCTGCTGGCCGTGCACCGCGCACTCCAGGCCAAGGTCGGTAAGGAAGGCCTTGGCTACCGGCGTCAGCAATGCCACCAGTTCCTCGCTGCGCTTGCGCACGCCGGCGTCCTCGCTGTACTTGGCACTGTCCAGCTGCATGGCCACGTAGGTGGAGAAGGCTCGGCCACCTTCGATCAGTGCCTTCATGGTCAGCAACATGCGGCGCACATCGGGGTGGACGATGATCGGGTCGGCGGCCTTGTCCTTGGCTTGCGGCCCGGTCGGGGCGCGGCTCTGCAGGCGCTCGCGGGCGTATTCCACGGCGTTCTGGTAGGAGCGTTCGGCCGAGGCCAGGCCCTGGATACCCACGCCCAGGCGCTCGTAGTTCATCATGGTGAACATCGCCGCCAGGCCCTTGTTCGGCTCGCCGACCAGGTAACCGACGGCTTCGTCGAAGTTCATCACGCAGGTGGCAGAAGCCTGGATGCCCATCTTGTGCTCGATGGAGCCGCAGGTGGCTGGGTTGCGCGCGCCGAGGCTGCCGTCTTCATTGACCAGGAACTTCGGCACCAGGAACAGCGAAATGCCTTTCGGCCCCGCCGGTGCATCTGGCAGCTTGGCCAGTACCAGGTGGATGATGTTCTCGGTCAGGTCGTGCTCGCCACCGGTGATGAAGATCTTGGTGCCGCTGACTTTATAGCTGCCGTCGGCCTGTGGCTCGGCCTTGGTGCGGATGATGCCCAGGTCGGTACCGGCGTGCGGCTCGGTCAGGCACATGGAGCCCGCCCACACACCGGCGTACATGTTCGGCAGGTACTTTTCCTTCAGTGCTTCACTGGCGTGGGCATTGATCGACAGGCAGGCACCAGCGGTCAGCATCGGGTAAAGGCCGAACGCCAGGCTGGAGGCGTTGACCATTTCTTCGACCTGGGCCGAAATGGCCTTGGGCATGCCCATGCCGCCGAACAACGGGTCGCCGCCCACGCCCACCCAGCCACCTTCGGCGTAGGTGTTGTAGGCGTCGATGAAACCGGCCGGGGTGCGTACGGCACCATTGTCCCAGTGGCAGCCCTCTTCATCGGCGGCGCGGCTGAGCGGCGCGATGGACCTGGCGGTGACCTTGCCGGCTTCTTCGAGCACCGCCATGGCGGTGTCGGCATCGACAACCTCGGCCAACCCGGGCAACTGCGCCCACTGCTCGGCCACGTTGAAGACTTCATTCAGTACGAAGCGCATGTCGCGCACGGGCGCTTTATATTCAGCCATGACAACCTCTCGCTAGTCGGTCGGGGCGGTCTCGGGGAACCGCGACACTGGGTAACGAGCAGTGTAACCGAACAACTTTTACGACACATAGGGTCATCACTAGACCACATAGTCAGTTTCGGTCACGCCATGCGCACCGCGCCACGCTGCGATTGCTGCCCGTGCACCATGACACAATTGCGCCCTGCGCTCTTTGCGCTATACAGCGCCTGGTCGGCAGATTTCAGCACAGCCTCGGGGTTGCGATGCTCGGCCTGGCGCTCGGCGACGCCGATGCTGATGGTGACCGACACCGTCCCACCGCTGCTGCCTGCACGCCGTTGGCGCCCGGCGGTATCGTCCTGCGGGCGGCTATGCTGGTCGCGCAGGTGCATCACGTAATTGGCGATCACCTCGCGCACCGCCTCAACGTGCGGCACGCATTCTTCGGCGGTCTTGCCAGCGAACACCAGGGCGAACTCCTCGCCACCATAACGGTAGGCCCGGCCACCACCGGTCACCTTGGACAGGCGGCTGGCGACCAGGCGCAGCACCTGGTCGCCGACATCGTGACCGTGGGTGTCGTTGAACTTCTTGAAGTGGTCCACATCGGTCATGGCGATCACGTAGTTGCGCCCCAGGCGTTGCATGCGCTCGTTCAGCGCGCGGCGCCCCGGCAGCCCGGTCAGCTCGTCGCGGAAGGCCATCTGGTAGGCCTCGTGGGCCACCGCCGCGGCGATCATCAGCATCACCTGGCTGCACATGATGTTCAGGGTGAACGGCAGGATGAAGGTTTGCGGCAGCATCCAGAAAATACCCAGCAGGCCCGAGATCAACGCGGCGTGCAGCGGTCGCGGAGCGCGCAGGTACTGCACCACCAGCAGGATCAACACGCAAAGGAACAGTGGGTAGACCATCTGGATCAGGCTCATCCACTGGCCATGCAGGGATGGCCAACGGATTTCCGCCAACCAGGTCAGCAGCGCTTCGGGGTAGCTTTGCTCAAGGGCCAGGGCCACGCTGCCCACGGCAAACAGCACGGCGCCACGGGCGACCAGGTCCTGCAGCAGGTGGGTGCGCTCCTGCCAGGCGCCATACAGCCCGAACAGGGCAGGCAACAACAGGCACACCAGGTGGAAGACCAACGCCGCATCCTCGCGTACGCGGCCATGGTCACGGTAGAAGTCGGTCTGGGTGTCGAGCAGGAAGTAGGCGATATAGACCGTGAGCATCAGGAACAGCTCGCGTTGACGACGGTATACCGCGCAATAGGCGCCGCCCAGCAGCAGGACCAAGGTGGGCAGGACATTGAACAGCGATGTGAAAAAGACACTGAGGTCTCTCACATAAGCCGCGGCGAGGCCAGCCAGCAACAGAATCAGCGAAGGCAGGAAGTGGCTCGCGCGAACAGCATTAAGACGAAGCAAGGGTAATCTCCAACCCGGCAGATCAATGGTGGCATTGTGCCCATACTTCATCGGCAGTGCACATGAACAGTTGAATTTCAAATCGGATACCGCCCTTGCAGGAGCGGCCGTGTGTCGCGATCGGGGCGCGAAGCGGCCCCACGATTCCCGCCAAGCAACGATCAGCGGGGCTGCCTTGCCACTCGACCGCGACACCAGGCCGCTCCTGCAAAGGCACCGCGCCGGGGCCTGAGATACAAAAAAACCCGCCTGCCGGTGAGGGCAGGCGGGTTTCAGTTACAACCGCCGGATCAGTAGGACAGGCCGAAGCTTTCTTCGTCCATCGCCATCAGGTTGTCGGCACCCGACAGCATCGCTGCCACATGGGTGCGGGTACGCGGCAGGATACGCTGGAAGTAGAAGCGCGCGGTCTGCAGCTTGGCGGTGTAGAACGCCTCTTCGCTGGTGCCGGCAGCCAGCTTCTCGGCGGCCAGGCGGGCGATGTCAGCCCAGAAGTAGGCCAGGCAGGCATAACCGGAATACATCAGGTAGTCGACCGAGGCCGCGCCCACCTCTTCACGGTCCTTCATGGCGGCCATGCCCACTTTCATGGTCAGCTCGCCCCATTCCTTGTTCAGCGCCGCCAGCGGTTCGACGAACTCCTTCACCGCATCGTTGCCTTCCTGCGCCTGGCAGAACTTGTGCACGATCTTGGTGAAGCCCTTCAGCGCTTCGCCCTGGGTCATCAGCACCTTGCGCCCAAGCAGGTCCAGGGCCTGGATGCCGGTGGTGCCTTCGTACAGCATGGAGATACGGCTGTCGCGCACGTTCTGCTCCATGCCCCACTCGGCGATGAAACCGTGGCCGCCGTAGATTTGCACGCCGTGGTTGGCGGCCTCGAAGCCGACTTCGGTCATGAACGCCTTGGCGATCGGGGTGAGGAAGGCCAGCAGGGCGTCGGCCTTCTTGCGCTCCTCTTCATCCTGGCTGTACTTGACGATATCCACTTGCTTGGCGGTGAAGTACACCATTGCACGGTTGCCTTCGGCGAAGGCCTTCATGGTCAGCAGCATGCGCCGCACGTCGGGGTGGACGATGATCGGGTCAGCCGCCTTGTCCGGTGCTTTCGGGCCAGTCAGCGAACGCATCTGCAGGCGCTCACGGGCGTACTTCAGGCCGCCCTGGAAGGCCACTTCGGCATGCGCCAGGCCTTGCAGTGCGGTACCCAGCCGGGCGGTGTTCATGAAGGTGAACATGCAGTTCAGGCCTTTGTTGGCCGGGCCGATCAGGAAGCCGGTGGCGCCGTCGAAGTTCATCACGCAGGTAGCGTTGCCGTGGATGCCCATCTTGTGCTCGATCGAGCCGCAGCTGACGCCGTTGCGCTCACCCACGCCGCCTTCGGCGTCAGGCAGGAACTTCGGCACGATGAACAGCGAGATACCCTTGGTGCCGGCCGGTGCATCCGGCAGGCGGGCCAGGACGATATGGACGATGTTGTCGGCCATGTCGTGCTCACCGGCGGAGATGAAGATCTTGGTACCCGACACCTTGTAGCTGCCGTCGGCCTGGGGCTCGGCCTTGGTGCGCAGCATGCCCAGGTCGGTACCGCAGTGCGGTTCGGTCAGGCACATGGTGCCGGTCCACTCGCCGGAGACCAGCTTGGTCAGGTAGGTGTGCTGCTGCTCAGGGGTACCGTGCGCGGAAATGGTGTTCATCGCGCCATGGGACAGGCCAGGATACATGCCCCACGACCAGTTCGCGCCACCGACCATTTCGCTCAGGGCCAGGCCCAGCGACTCCGGCAGGCCCTGGCCGCCATGCTCGACATCATGCGCCAGGCTCGGCCAGCCGCCTTCGACGAACTGCTGGTAGGCCTCTTTGAAGCCAGTCGGGGTTTTCACGCCCGATTCGCTCCAGGTGCAGCCTTCCTGGTCACCCACACGGTTCAGCGGCGACAGCACCTGCTCACAGAACTTCGCGCCTTCTTCAAGGATCGCGTCGACCATGTCGGGCGTGGCGTCCTGGCAACCCGGCAGGCTCTGATAGTGCGCCTCATAGCCGAGCAGTTCGTCGCGAACGAAGCGGATATCACGCAAGGGGGCTTTGTAGTCAGGCATTGCGATGAACCTCTAGGTGAGTTCTGTGGGGTGACGCGCGCCAACCGGCGTCGATCAAACAGTTGTTTGAAACTTACGTTTAGCTCCGTCGTATGTCAAGAATGGACTATGGTGCCATTTACGCCACGAAAAATGGCAAATACGCCATCGCATGCCATGACTCCTGCAGGAATGGGCTTACCCGCGAAAAAGCCGGCCTAGAAAACAGATGTCTGGGCTGAAGCAAACGCGGGCAAACCCGCTCCCACCGGGATGCAGGCGTTGATTCGGGGGTGGGTGGCGGCGATCAGGCGTAGGTATCGATGAACCGGCCGAGCATTTCGTCGGATGCCTTGGCGATCTTCACGCCAAGCTCGACCTCATGTTTGCCCACGGCCAATTGCACGGTGCTGGTGGCGAGGTCCATCTGCTGGCTGCGGTCGACCGCGCGCAAGCGTTCAGCCTGGAAGTCGCTGGACTGGCTGGTGGCAGAACGTTCGGCGGTGGTATTGGCAATCTGGCTGGCGGCCTGATCGACGCGGTTCTGGCCGGTCTGGATTGCGCTCAGGCCCGCGTAGAAGGCGGAGCTACCGGTGATTTCCATGTCAGGACTCCATTGACGCTGGATGAAGAACAGGCCCAATTAAAGCAGGCCGGGCACAAAAAGGCCCGTTTAAATCCCTAATGGCCTGGTGCCATTCGATAGGCCTTGGGTATATCTGGTAGCCCAATTACCTGAACCCAGCGCAGTACCTGCCGGAGCGGGCGTGCCCGCGAAGGGGCCTGGCCTGAAACCGCCTAATCCAGCAGATCCAGCTGCAGATGCTCGGCCACCATATCAGCGCTGGCCTGCTTGAGCTTGGGCACCCGCCCCAGGCAAGGCGCCGGCAAACGCTCAGCCAGGCTGGCCAGGTTCTCTTCCAGCCGCGAAGTACGGGGTTCGATGATGTTCGCCACCCATCCCACCAGTTGTAGCCCGTCGCGGGCGATCGCCTCGGCGCTGAGCAGGGCATGGCTGATGCACCCCAGCCGCACCCCCACTACGAGGATCACCGGCAGCTTGAGGGCAATGGCCAGGTCGGACAGGTTGGCCTGCCCCGACAACGGCACGCGCCAGCCACCGGCCCCTTCGATCAGGGTGAAATCGGCATTCTGTTGCAGCACATTGCGCATCGCCGCGAGCAGCTCCGGTACCGCAAGGGTTACCCGCGCCTCACGCGCTGCCACATGGGGTGCGATAGCCGGTTCGAAGGCAAACGGGTTGACCTGCTCGTAGGGCAGCTTGATCGAGCTTTCGTCGATCAGCGCCTGGGCATCGCTGTTGCGCAGCCCTTTCGCCGTCATCGTGCAACCCGACGCCACCGGTTTGGCCCCCAGCGTACTCAAGCCTTGCAGGCGCGCCGCATGCAACAGCCCGGCAGCGATGGTGGTCTTGCCAACGTCGGTATCGGTACCGGCTATGAAATAGGCCTGGCTCATCTCGCTCCCCTCACGCCTGTGTCTTGCGCAACACACCATAGACCACTTGATAAGTGGCTGGCAGCCCTTGAGGCTGGCGAAACGCCTCGTAGGCCTGCAGCAAGCCCTGCATGCGCGCCCGGCCCGTCAACCCGGACGGCCGCCCCGGGTTCAGGTTGTGCGCACCCAGGGCCTTCAGTTCGTGGGTCAGGCTGCGCACATCAGGGTAGTGCAGCACATGTGGGCAACGCTGCAGTTCAAGTTGCTCGAGGCCGCTGGCCGCACACAGCCGCTGGTAGTCTTCGAAGCGACGGAAGCGGTTCACATGCACCAGGCCATCCACCGCCTGCCAACTGGCGCGCAGTTCATCCAGGGTACCCACGCACAGGCTACTGAAGGCCAGCACACCGCCCGGTCGCAATACCCGCCGCGCTTCTGCCAGCACGCTGGCAAACTGGTCGCACCATTGCACCGCCAGGCTGGAAAACACCAGGTCGACGCTGGCATCCCGCAACGGCAAGCGCTCGGCATCGCCAGCGACGTGATAGTGCGCCCCACCTTGCTCATTGCGCGCATGGCGCAGCATGCCTTCGGCGATATCCACCGCCACGCCGCTGGCGGCGGCGAAACGCTCGGCCAGCGCCCGGCTGAAGTGACCGGTGCCGCTGCCCAGGTCCAGCCAGCGCGACGGCTGCAGGCCTTGCGGCAACTGCGCCAGCAGGTTCAGGCCCACGGCACGCTGCAGCGCCGCCACGCTGTCATAGCTGGCCGCCGCGCGGGAGAACGAAGCCGCCACCTGGCGCTTGTCGGGCAGTGCGCCAGGCAGGGTCGGACGGGAAAGGTCAGTCATCGCCACTCTCATGCAGGAAACTCTTGATGCCCGCCGCCAGCTCCTGCGGGTACTCCAGCAGGAACGCGTGGGAACTGTCTTCGACCAGGCCCACTTCCACATCAGGCAACAGCTCACTCAGGGCTTTAGCCGCTTCTGCCGGCACCAGTGCGTCGCTGCCGGCGAACAGGTGCAGCTGCGGGCCGGCGTAGGCCTGCAGGGCTTCGCGGGTATCCAGCTTGGCCAGCACTTCCAGGCCAGTGGCCAGGTACAACGGGTCGGTGTCCGGCACGCCGATACCCAACTGGCGCAGCAGGGTACGGGGTTGCTGGGCACCGTCGCTGCATAGCGTACGGAACCGCTTGAGGGTGACCTGGGGATGGCTACGGCAGCCGTCGAGGAAGGTGCCGAAGGTATCTTCGGCCATGCCGTGGGGCCAGCCCGGGCGCACGACGAAACTAGGGTTGCTGGCCAGGGTCAGCAGGCCACAGCAGTGGTCGCCGCGCTTGTGCGCCAGGGCGCTGGCCAGCATCCCGCCGAACGACCAGCCGCCCAGCCAGACATCGTTCGGCAGCTTGCGATCGAGGTGCTCGATCCAAGCCTGGACATCGCTGTGAGGCAGCTCCGGCAGGGGCATCAGCTCTACCTGCAGGCGGGCGTCCTGGCCGCGCAGGCTGGCGGCCAGCGGCTCCAGGGAGGCAGTGCCCAGGCCCCAGCCGGGCAACAGAACAAGGCGATTACGCATCAGCGTTCTCCAACTGTGGATAACACTCGGCCAATGCATTCAACAATAGCTGCACCTGCGCCTCACTGTGGGCGGCGCTCAAGGTCACCCGCAGGCGTGCGCTACCCGCCGGTACAGTAGGCGGGCGGATGGCCGTCACCAGCAGGCCGCGCTCGCGCAGCATGCGCGACAGGCGCAGGGCCTGCGCGCTGTCGCCGATGACGATCGGCTGAATCGGCGTCGGGCTGTCCATCAATTGCAGCCCGATCTGCCGTACGCCTTCGCGGAACTGGCGAATCAACGCCGCCAGGTGCTCGCGGCGCCAGGTTTCGCGGCGCAGCAGTTCCAGGCTTTTCAGCGTGGCGCAGGCCAGCGCCGGTGGCTGGCTGGTGGTGTAGATGTAGGGGCGGGCGAATTGCACCAGCGCCTCGATCAGTTCTTCGCTGCCAGCGACAAAGGCACCGGCGGTACCGCACGCCTTGCCCAGCGTGCCAATCAACACCGGAACCTCATCCACGCCCAGGCCGAAGTGCTCGACGATACCGCCGCCCTGGTTGCCGAGGGTGCCCAGGCCATGGGCATCGTCGACCATCAGCCACGCGCCGCGCGCCTTGGCGACAGCGGCCAGTGCCGGCAGGTCGGCCAGGTCACCGTCCATGCTGAACACGCCATCGGTCACCACCAGGGTGTTGCCGACCGCCTTGTCCAGGCGGCTGGCCAGGCTGGCCGGGTCGTTGTGCAGGTAGCGGCTGAAACGGGCCCCGCTGAGCAGCCCGCCATCCAGCAGCGAAGCGTGGTTCAAACGGTCCTGCAGTACCGTGTCACCCTGCCCCACCAGCGCAGTGATGGCGCCCAGGTTGGCCATGTAGCCGGTGGAGAACAGCAGCGCGCGCGGGCGCTCGGTGAGTTCGGCCAAGGCCTCTTCCACCTGGTGATGCGGGGTGCTGTGGCCGACCACCAGGTGCGAGGCGCCACCACCGACACCCCAGCGCTCGGCGCCGGCCTGCCAGGCGGCAATCACCTGCGGGTGGTTGGCCAGGCCCAGGTAATCATTGCTGCAGAAGGCCAGCAAAGGCTGGCCGTCGACCACCACTTCCGGCCCTTGCGGGCTGTGCAGCAGTGGCCGCTGCCGATACAGGTCTGCGGCGCGCCGTTCGGCCAGGCGCGCGGCCAGGTCGAAGGCCATCTCAGGCAGACGCGGCGTTGTAGAACATCTCGCTGCTGCGCTGCTCGACCAGCGCCTGCTCGATGGCTGCCTGGTGCACTTCGTCGGCATGTTCCTCACGTGCTTCGGGCTGGATGCCCAGGCGTGCGAACAGTTGCATGTCCTTGTCGGCCTGCGGGTTGGCAGTGGTCAGCAGTTTTTCACCGTAGAAGATCGAGTTGGCGCCGGCCATGAAGGCCAGGGCCTGCATCTGTTCGTTCATCTGCTCACGGCCGGCGGACAGGCGCACGTGCGACTTGGGCATGAGGATACGCGCCACCGCCAGCATGCGGATGAAGTCGAACGGGTCGACGTCCTCTTCCTCGGCCAACGGCGTGCCGGCGACCTTGACCAGCATGTTGATCGGTACCGACTCCGGGTGCTCGGGCAGGTTGGCCAGCTGGATCAGCAGGCCGGCGCGGTCGTCCAGCGACTCGCCCATGCCGAGGATGCCGCCGGAACAGATCTTCATCCCGGCATCACGTACGTAGGCCAGGGTCTGCAGGCGCTCGCTGTAGGTGCGGGTGGTGATGATGCTGCCGTAGAACTCCGGCGAGGTATCGAGGTTGTGGTTGTAGTAATCCAGGCCGGCCTGGGCCAGGGCCTTGGTCTGCTCCTGGTCGAGCTTGCCGAGGGTCATGCAGGTTTCCAGGCCCATGGCCTTCACGCCTTTGACCATTTCCAGCACGTAGGGCATGTCTTTGGCCGACGGGTGCTTCCAGGCCGCGCCCATGCAGAAGCGGGTGGAGCCGATGGCCTTGGCGCGTGCGGCTTCTTCCAGCACCTTCTGCACTTCCATCAGCTTCTGTTTTTCCAGCCCGGTGTTGTAGTGGCCGGACTGCGGACAATATTTGCAATCTTCCGGGCAGGCGCCGGTCTTGATCGACAGCAAGGTGGAAACCTGCACACGGTTCGGGTCGAAGTGCGCGCGGTGCACGGTCTGTGCCTGGAACAGCAAGTCATTGAACGGTTGCTGGAACAGCGCCTTGACCTCGGCCAGGGACCAGTCGTGACGTGTTGTTGCAGTTGTGCTGGCGCTCATCGGTGTTTCCTTGTTTAGGCTGTAGCTGGCGCCGGGACAGGAAAGCCCGCCAGCGCATCACGGATAGCTCGCATAGTCATGGAAGGCCTATGAACTGTCAACCGCAGTGGAAAACGCTGGTTTACAAGTGGTTAATTATTAGCCAAACGTGTTTATTGTGCGACGAACGTGCCGAGCAGGCCTACCCGTTGTGCGTCGCCTGCGAACAGGAGCTGCCCTGGCTGGTTGATCAATGCCTGCGTTGCGCCCTGCCCATGCCAATGGCTGGCCTGACTTGCGCGCAATGCAGCCGCCGTGCGCCGGCTTTCGAGCGGGTGGTTGCGCTGTGGCATTTCGGCTTTCCGGTGGACACGCTGGTCAGCCGCTTCAAGCACAAGCGCCAGTGGCCTCTGGGGCGGCTGATGGCGCAAATGCTCGGGCATGGCTTGCTGCATCGCTTCGCCGAAGGGCTGGCCCGGCCCGACCTGCTGTTGCCGGTGCCCCTGGCCAGGCGTCGACTGCGCGCGCGCGGCTTCAACCAGGCAGGCATGTTGGCGCACTGGTTGTCAGCACAACTCGGCATACGTTGCGACGAACGGTTGCTGGCACGCACCCGCGACACGCCTGCACAACAGCAACTGGATGCGTCGGCAAGGCGGCGCAATTTGCGCCAGGCGTTCGCCGTGGCAGGCGAGTTGACGGGCAGGCATGTCGCCATCGTCGATGACGTGCTGACCACCGGCGCCACCGCGCAGGCGGTTGCCGAAGTGCTACGCAAGGCCGGGGCGCGGCAGGTCGATGTGTATTGCCTGGCACGCACGCCCAAGCCGGGCCATGTGTGATCTCAGGGGCCCCATCGCTGGCAAGCCGGCCCCCACAGGGAGAGCGTTACCCTGGAGGTCAACGTTGCCCCTGCGGGAACTCGCTTGTCGGCGATTGGGCGCGAAACGGCCCCGGCTCACTTGACTGGCTCGAACAGGAGAGGCACCGTCCCTTCATCCGTTGACGACTTCATTACCTATGTCCCTGCCCGCCCTCCTCACCCAGCATATCGCCCGCCGCCCCCAGCGCATCGCCCTGCTGCATCACATTGCCGAGCAAGGCTCTATCACCCGCGCCGCCAAGGCAGCGGGGATCAGCTACAAGGCCGCCTGGGACGCCATCGACGAACTCAACAACCTGGCCAGCCAGCCGCTGGTCGAGCGCAGCACCGGCGGGCGTGGCGGCGGTGGTGCCCGCTTGTCGCTGGAAGGCGAGCGGGTACTGCGCCTGTATCAGCGCCTGCAGGCCCTGCAGGCGCAAATCCTCGAAGCGGCCGAACAATCCAGTGACCTCGACCTGCTTGGTCGCCTGATGCTGCGCACCAGCGCGCGCAACCAGTTGCAGGGGCAGGTCAGCGGCCTTCGCCGTGAGGGACGGCATGATCGCGTCAGCCTGGCCTTGGGCGGCGGGCTGGAGATCGAGGCGCTGATCACGCATGACAGCACTGCGCGGCTGGAGCTGACTCCGGGAACAATGGTGGTGGCGCTGCTCAAGGCCGGGTGGGTGCGGTTGCTGGCGCCAGTGGAAGAGGCCGAAACGGGTAGCAATTGCCTGAAGGCGACGGTGGAGCAAGTGCTGGCGGAGCCTGATGGGCCGAGCGAGGTGCGGCTGGCGCTGGGCAACGGGCAGACGCTGTGTGCGTTTGCCGAGGCGCACTGGCTGGCTGAGCACCGGGTGGCGGATGGCAGTACGGTACGGGCGCAGTTTCATCCTTCTTATGTGTTGATCGGGGTTCCCGCCTAGGCTGGTTGCGCGGTGCGCGGGTGTGCCCGTGAAGAGGCCGAGACAGGCAGAACGCGGTACCATGGCCCCCATGCCGCCCACCCCCGGAGCCCTCATGTCCCACCCCTTCGACACCCTCACCCCCGACCTGGTCCTGGACGCCGTGGAAAGCCTGGGCTTTCTCAGCGATGCCCGGGTGCTGGCGCTGAACAGCTACGAGAACCGCGTCTACCAGGTGGGTATCGAGGGCGCGCAGCCGCTGGTGGCCAAGTTCTACCGCCCAGGCCGCTGGAGCGATGCGGCCATCCTCGAAGAGCATAGCTTCACCGCCGAACTGGCCGACTGCGAAGTGCCGGTGGTTGCCCCCCTGCAGCACCATGGCCGCAGCTTGTTCGAACACCAGGGTTTCCGCTTCGCGCTGTTTCCCCGCCGTGGCGGCCACGCCCCGGAGCCGGGCAACCTCGACCAGCTCTACCGCCTTGGCCAGTTGCTTGGCCGCCTGCATGCCGTGGGCGCCAGCAAACCGTTCGAGCACCGCGAGGCGCTGGCTGTGGACAACTTCGGCCACGCCTCGCTGAACACCCTGCTGGAAGGTGGCTTTGTGCCCCCAGACCTGCTACCGGCCTTCGAGTCGGTGGCCCGAGACCTGCTCAAGCGTGTGGAAGCCATCTACGCCCGCACGCCGCACCGGCTCATCCGCCTGCACGGCGACCTGCACCCCGGCAACCTGATGCATCGCGACGAGGTCTATCACGTGGTCGACCTTGACGACTGTCGCATGGGCCCGGCCGTGCAAGACCTGTGGATGATGCTGGCTGGCAGCCGTGAGGAGCGCCTGGGGCAACTCGCCGAGCTGATCGATGGCTACAACGAGTTTCACGATTTCGACCCGCGCGAACTGGCTTTGATCGAACCGCTGCGCGCCCTGCGCCAATTGCACTACAGCGCCTGGCTGGCGCGGCGCTGGGACGACCCGGCCTTCCCGCCCAGCTTCCCCTGGTTCGGCCAGCCACGCTATTGGGGCGACCAGATCCTGGCATTACGCGAGCAGTTGGCGGCTCTGGATGAAGCACCATTGAAATTGTTCTAGAAGCGAGCCCGTCTCTGTCTACAATAGGCGTCGCGTTATTTAGCTACCTAAGCAAGGATTCTGCATGCACGCCGCAAACCCGCGTCGCGGGTACCTACTGGGCCTGAGCGCCTACATCATCTGGGGGCTGTTTCCCCTGTACTTCAAAGCGATCCAGAGCGTCCCGGCGGTAGAGATCATCGTCCACCGGGTGTTGTGGTCGGCACTCTTCGGCTCGCTGCTGCTGTTGGTGTGGAAACACCCCGGCTGGTGGCGTGAATTGCGTGACAACCCGCGCCGGCTGGGCATCCTGGCCCTGAGCGGGGCGCTGATCGCCGGCAACTGGCTGACCTACGTGTGGTCGGTGAACAACGGCCGCATGCTCGAGGCCAGCCTGGGCTACTACATCAACCCGCTGATCAATGTGCTGCTGGGGATGCTGATTCTTGGCGAGCGCCTGCGCCGCCTGCAATGGCTGGCAGTGGCCATGGCTGCCGTGGGCGTGGCCCAGCAGGTATGGCAGGTGGGTAGCCTGCCATGGGTATCGCTGGCGCTGGCACTGAGCTTCGGTTTTTACGGGTTGATCCGCAAACAGGCGCCGGTAGCGGCGCTGCCAGGCCTGGTGGTGGAAACCTGGATGCTGGTACCCCTGGCGCTTGGCTGGTTGCTGCTGCACCCGGCGGCAATGAGTGCCCAGGGCGCGTTCTACACCAGCAGCGAGGCGTTATGGCTGATGGCCGCAGGGCCGGTGACGCTGATACCTCTGGTGTGCTTCAACGCTGCCGCGCGGCACCTGCCATACACCACGTTGGGCTTCCTGCAGTACCTGGCGCCAACCTTGGTGCTGCTGCAGGCAGTGTTGCTGTTCGATGAGCATCTGTCGCCGAGCACGCTGGTGGCGTTCATGTTCATCTGGGCGGGGCTGGCGGTGTATAGCGTCGATGCGTGGTTGAGCTTGCGCAAGCGTAGCTGATCAAAAAACAACCATAATGCTGCAGGCCCCGCAGCTCGGGGCCTGCAGCGACATCTCCAAAGGTTATCCACACCCTCGTCCCCGCGCTTTGTGCACAAGCCGCTGATTTTTGGATGTTTTTTGAGCAAAGCTGTGCAGCGCGCGGATCTTGTGGGCTGGAGAGGTGCACCCCCAGGTTATCCACAGGGCCTTCCCCGTGATATCGGGATAACCGCAGGGGGCTGCCTTGCAGCCCTTCGCGACACGAGGCCGCTCCTACCTGGGCCCGCGAAAGCTGTGGGTAAACCGGTTTGCTGCAGGAGCGGCCTTGTGTCGCGAAAGGCCGCAAAGCGGCCCCGGCATCCTCTGGTCATTCCTGCGGCCGCAGTTTCAACTCCACCATCAAGTCATCCGCCAGGCTCTCCAGCTTCTGTTGCAACTCATCCAGCGACAACGTCAACGGCATGGCCAGCAAGGCATCGGCATGAAACAGCGGCTCGCTGCTCATCGGCGCCGGAGTCACTTCAGTGGTGAAGCGTTCGAGGTTCACGCCCAGGTCCGCCAGCAAGCGGGTAATGTCACGCACGATCCCTGGCCGGTCGTTACCCACCAGCTCCATGGCAATCGGTTTCCACGTGCATGACGGCTCGATGCCGCTCTCGGCGATCAACACGCGAATGTCATACCGCGCCAGCCCCTGTAACGACGCCACCAGTTCGGCGTAGTTTTCTGCCGGCACCGCCACCCGCAGGATCCCGGCAAACTGCCCGGCCATGCGCGACATGCGGCTTTCCAGCCAGTTGCCACTGTGGTCGGCAATGCACTGGGCGATGCGTTCGACCTGCCCGGCCTTGTCCGGGGCAATCACAGTCAGTACAAGATGATCCACAAGCCGTTCCTCGTGTCGGACCGCGCCGGGCGGCAGGAAATCAGGGGATCGACTCAGTATAGGCAAGGCGCGGCAACCTGCCGCAGGGCAATTTGCATAACGAATCGTGTACTGTTTCAAGATTTATCTGGAACAATCCACCTGTTTTTTGCGAACATACTCACTCCCAGCGTGACCATACGCGACCAACGGGTCGCATAACGGCGCTTTTAGTCTGATTTTGCCCCGCCTACTGCTTCATGTAGTATCCCGTGGCGCGGACTACAAAACGCTGTTTGGATGTCTGCCAAGGCGCCTGTGAAAATACGCACACTGTCTGCCAGCCAGTCTGGCAGGCCGCACCCAGCCGCGCTCGGGCTTTGCCCGGGTGCATGCACTGGTGCCGTGTTTAGAGAAGCGCTACAGGCTTAATACAGAAGAGCGAAATAGCTGAGCAGAGTGAGGCAAGCAATGACTGGATACGTTCAAGTCGGTGGCCTTCAGGTCGCCAAGGTCCTGTACGACTTCGTGAACAACGAAGCCATCCCCGGGACCGGCATCGTCGCCGAGCAGTTCTGGGCCGGTGCAGAGAAGATCATCAATGACCTCGCTCCAAAGAACAAAGCCCTGCTCGCCAAGCGCGACGAGCTGCAAGCCAAGATCGACGCCTGGCACCAGGCACGCAAAGGCCAGGCCCACGACGCCGCAGCCTACAAAGCATTCCTCCAGGAAATCGGCTACCTGCTGCCACAAGCTGACGATTTCCAGGCCACCACCCAGAACGTGGACGAAGAAATCGCCCACATGGCCGGCCCACAGCTGGTCGTACCGGTGATGAACGCCCGTTTCGCCCTGAACGCTGCCAACGCCCGCTGGGGCTCGCTGTATGACGCGCTGTACGGCACCGATGCCATCAGCGACGAAGGCGGCGCCGAAAAAGGCCAGGGCTACAACAAGGTGCGTGGCGACAAGGTGATTGCCTTCGCCCGCGCTTTCCTCGATGAAGCCGCGCCATTGGCGGCTGGCTCGCATGTCGATTCCACCGGCTACCGCATCGAAGGCGGCAAGCTGATCGTTGCCCTGAAGGGCGGCAGCAACAGCGGCCTGCGTGACGACGCCCAGCTGATCGGCTTCCACGGCGATGCCGGCGCACCGACTGCCGTGCTGCTCAAGCACAACGGCCTGCACTTCGAAATCCAGATCGATGCCAGCACCCCGGTCGGCAGCACCGACGCCGCCGGCGTGAAGGACATCCTGATGGAATCGGCGCTGACCACCATCATGGACTGCGAAGACTCGGTTGCCGCCGTCGACGCCGACGACAAGGTGGTCGTCTACCGCAATTGGCTGGGCCTGATGAAAGGCGACCTGGCCGAAAGCGTGACCAAGGGTGGCAAGACCTTCACCCGCACCATGAACCCGGACCGCGAGTACGCCGCACCCAACGGTGGCAGCGTGACCCTGCACGGTCGCTCGCTGTTGTTCGTGCGCAACGTTGGCCACCTGATGACCAACCCGGCGATCCTCGACGCCCAGGGCAACGAAATTCCCGAGGGCATCCAGGACGGCCTGTTCACCAACCTGATCGCGCTGCACAACCTCAACGGCAACACCAGCCGCAAGAACACCCGCAGCGGCAGCGTGTACATCGTCAAGCCGAAGATGCACGGGCCGGAAGAAGTCGCCTTCGCCGCCGAGATCTTCAGCCGCGTCGAAGACCTGCTCGGTATGAAACGCAACACCGTCAAGGTCGGCATCATGGACGAGGAACGCCGTACCACGGTCAACCTCAAGTCCTGTATCAAGGCGGCCGCCGAGCGCGTGGTGTTCATCAACACCGGTTTCCTCGACCGCACCGGCGACGAAATCCACACCTCGATGGAAGCCGGCGCCGTGGTGCGCAAGGGCGCCATGAAGAACGAGAAGTGGATCGGCGCCTACGAGAACAACAACGTCGACGTTGGCCTGGCCACCGGCCTGCAAGGCCGCGCCCAGATCGGCAAAGGCATGTGGGCCATGCCGGACCTGATGGCGGCCATGCTCGAACAGAAGATCGCCCACCCGTTGGCCGGGGCCAACACCGCCTGGGTGCCGTCACCGACCGCCGCCACCTTGCATGCCCTGCACTACCACAAGGTTGACGTGCAGGCGCGCCAGCGTGAGCTGGCCTCGCGCGCCCCGGCATCGGTGGACGACATCCTGACCATCCCGCTGGCGGCCGACACCAACTGGTCGGCCGAAGAGATCCGCAACGAGCTGGACAACAATGCCCAGGGCATCCTTGGCTACGTGGTGCGCTGGATCGACCAGGGCGTGGGTTGCTCGAAAGTGCCGGACATCAACAACGTCGGCCTGATGGAAGACCGCGCTACCCTGCGCATCTCGGCCCAGCTGCTGGCCAACTGGCTGCGCCACGGCGTGGTCAGCCAGGAGCAGGTGCTGGAAAGCCTCAAGCGCATGGCCGTGGTGGTCGATCAGCAGAACGCGGGCGACGCCCTGTACCGGCCGATGGCGCCGAACTTCGACGACAACATCGCATTCCAGGCAGCTGTGGAGCTGGTGCTGGAAGGTGGCAAGCAGCCGAACGGCTACACCGAGCCGGTACTGCACCGCCGTCGCCGTGAGTTCAAGGCGCGTAACGGGCTGTAAGTAGCATCCGCCAAAGGGGCTGCCTTGCGGCCCTGTCGCAGCTCAAGGCCGCTGCTACGGGAACAACGCACGCACCGAATGTGCGGCGTTCCCGAAGCAGCGGCCTTGTGTCGCGAGTGGGCTGCAAAGCAGCCCCTGACCTGCGTCACAAAATCTGCAACTCTTTCCTCACCAGCTGCAGCAGCCTGTGCAGGTCTACCGGCTTCAACAGGAAATCCACCACCCCCAGGTGCATCACGTCCACCGCCTCTTCGACATCGGTGTCACCCGACACGACGATGATCGACAACGCCGCCCGCTCCGATTCGCGAACCTGCCGGATCAGCGTCAGGCCGTCCTCGGGCTGCATTCGCAAATCGGTGATCATCAAGCCTATCCGCGGCTGGTAATGCAGGTACAGCCTGGCTTCCTCGGCGCCGTCCGCCCCTACGCAGTCGATGCCCCGGCTTTTCAGGTAGTAGATCAGTGCATAGCGGTTCGCCGCATTGTCATCCACCACCAGCACCAGTGGCTTGGCGGCCACCGGCGCATTGGTCAGGGCCAATGCCTCGCGCTCGGCGTCGCTCAGGATGTCGTGTGGCTCAACCATGGTCATCTCGTCAAAAAAAACTCCGCTTCAGCATTAGGACCACAGAACTTGCCTAACCCGGTTCGCCTTTCGTCGGGTCTTTGACGGGGCGGCTCATAGACTTACGTCCAATGGGCACCACCCCGCTGCAAGCCGACCATGGAGGCAGAGAACAACATGGCCGGCACCTATATATAGATATATATAGATCGGCATAGCGATACGGTCAGTTTCATGAGTAAAAAGGACGCCTACAGCCAGGCGGGCAGGACAGCGGTGCTGCAGAACATCCAGGGCACCCTGCAGTTCCTGCAGCGCTTTCCGCCGTTCAACCAGATGGAACACAGCCACCTGGCCTACCTGGTCGAACAGTGCCAGCTGCGCTTCTATGCCAGCGGCGAAAGCATCGTCAAACCGGCCGACGGGCCGGTGGAGCACTTCTACATCGTCAAGCAGGGCCGGGTGGTTGGCGAGCGCCAGCACCTGGTCAAGCCCGGCGTCGAGACCACATTCGAGATCACCAGCGGCGAGTGCTTCCCGCTGGCGGCATTGCTCGGCGAGCGGGCGACCCGCACGGAGCACCTGGCCGGTGAGGACACCTTCTGCCTGCAATTGAACAAGGCAGCGTTCATCCGCGTGTTCTCGATGTCGGAAGTGTTTCGCGATTTTGCCCTGCGCGGCGTCAGCAGCCTGCTCGACCAGGTCAACCAGCAGGTGCGCCAGCGTGCGGTGGAAACCCTCGGCACCCAGTACTCATTGAACACACCCTTGGGTGAACTGGCCATGCGCCACCCGGTGGTGTGCAGCGCCGACACCCCGCTGCGCGATGCCGTGCGGCTGATGCACGAGCAGCAGGTCGGCAGCATCGTGGTGGTCGATGCGCAGCGCTACCCGACCGGCATCTTCACCCTGCGCGACTTGCGCCAGGTGGTGGCCGCCGCCGATGCCGAGCTGGGCGCACCGATCGAACGACACATGACCGCCCAGCCGTTCTACCTCAGCCCCCAGGCCAGCGCCTTCGACGCGGCCATGGCAATGACCGAGCGGCATATTGCCCATGTGTGCCTGGTGGAAAACCGCCGCCTGTGCGGAGTGGTTTCGGAGCGCGACCTGTTTTCCCTGCAGCGGGTCGACCTGGTACACCTGGCGCGCACCATCCGCCATGCGCCACGGCTGGAGACCCTGGTCTCGCTGCGCGGCGAAATCAGCCAGCTGGTCGAACGCATGCTGGCGCATGGCGCGTCATCCACGCAGATAACCCAGATCATCACCCTGCTCAACGACCACACCGTGTGCCGGGTAATCGAGCTGGCGCTGGCCGAGCGCGGCGACCCCGGCGTGCCGTTCAGCTGGCTGTGCTTTGGCAGTGAAGGACGCCGCGAGCAAACCCTGCACACCGACCAGGACAACGGCATCCTCTTCGAGGCAGCCGACAGCGCCGAAGCCGACGCCATCCGCACCCGCCTGCTGCCGCTGGCGCAGTACATCAATCAGTGCCTGGCCCAATGCGGCTTCACCCTGTGCAAGGGCAATGTCATGGCCGGCAACCCCGAGCTCTGCCTGTCACGCAGCGAATGGGCACGGCGCTTCGCCGCTTTCGTCCGCGAAGCCAGCCCGGAAAACCTGCTGGGTTCGAGCATCTACTTCGACCTGCGGGTGGTGTGGGGCGACGAACAGGGTTGCGAGCAACTGCGCCAGGGCTTGCTCGAACAAGTGGCCGACAACCGCCTGTTCCAACGCATGATGGCTGACAACGCGCTGCGCCAGCGCCCGCCGGTTGGCCGCCTGCGCGAGTTCGTGCTGACCCGCCAGGGTAACGACAAGGCCGCCACCCTCGACCTCAAGGTGCAGGGCCTGACGCCCTTCGTCGATGGTGCCCGGCTACTGGCCCTGGCCAATGGCATTGCTGCCTGCAATACCCTGGAGCGCCTGCGCCAGCTGGTGGCCATGGGCATCATCGAGGCGCAGGACGGCGCCGCGTATGAGGAGGCCTACCACTTCATCCAGCAAACCCGCATGCAGCAGCACCAGCGCCAGACCCGCGATAACCTGCCCTACTCCAACCGGCTCGACCCGGACAGCCTCAACCACCTTGACCGGCGCATCCTGCGCGAATCCCTGCGCCAGGCCCAGCGCCTGCAGAGCAGCCTGGCGCTGCGGTACCAGTTATGAGCCTGTTCGCCTGGCTGCGCCCCAGCGCGCCCGAGCTGGATGCGGCCAGCCGCCAGCGCCTGGCCCGGCTGCCCAAACCCGCACCATTGGGGGTGTGTACCCTGCGTGAGCAGCGCTGGGTGGTGCTGGACCTGGAGACCAGCGGCCTCAACCTCAACCGTGATCAGGTGCTGTCGATCGGCGCCGTGGCGATCGAAGACGGCGCCATCGACTTTGCCCAGCAGTTCGAACGCACCCTGCACCGGCCAACGCAGAAGACCAACGCCAGCGTGCTGATCCACGGCCTGGGCCCAAGTGCCTTGGCTGCCGGTTGCGACCCGGCCGAAGCCTTGCTCGATCTGCTCGACTTCATCGGCAATAGCCCGGTGCTGGCATTCCACGCCCCCTTCGACCAGCGCATGCTGGCCCGCGCATTGAAGGACAGCCTGGGCTATCGCCTGCAGTCGCCGTTCCTCGACATCGCCGAACTGGCCCCCATGCTCAACCCCGACACGGTACTGCGCGAAGCCGGTCTCGATGACTGGGTAGCGCGCTTCGGCCTGCAGGTGGAAGAGCGCCATCATGCCAGTGCCGATGCGCTGGTGACCGCCGAACTGGCGCTGATCCTGTTCAGCCAGGCCCGGCGCCAGCAGCTGGATAGCCCGTTGCAGCTGGAACAGCGGCTGCGCGGATGGCGGCGGCGCAAGGTGCAGAGTCACGGCTTGTGAGGTTTGAGTAGTGCGGCGCCTGTGAGATCGCGCGCCGCCCGCGCGCGATCACACAGGCGCTGCACCACTCACGCCCAGCCCCTGCGAGCCCCAGCCATACTGGCCATCCGATAAGCGCCCATTGCACCCTCCCCTTGCCTCTGCAACAATCGCGAATAATTATCGTTAGTTAATGCATACGTTCCGGGGGGACGCTGCTTGTCTTCTGCACAGAGCCCACACGCCGATCTGGTCGGTGCACTGTACCGCGACCATCGCGGCTGGCTGCTCGCCTGGCTGCAGCGCAGCATGGCCTGCCGCCAGCGTGCCGAAGACCTGAGCCAGGACACCTTCGTGCGCCTGCTCGGCCGCGAGCGACTGGACACCCCACGTGAGCCACGCGCCTTCCTCGCCGCGGTGGCCAAGGGGCTGCTGTTCGATCACTTCCGCCGCGCCGCGCTGGAGCAGGCCTACCTGGCCGAGCTGGCCCTGATGCCGCAAGCCGAGCAACCTTCTGCGGAACTGCAACACCTGATCCTCGAAGACCTCAAGGCCATCGACCGCCTGCTGGGCAAGCTGTCGAGCAAGGCCCGCGCAGCCTTCCTGTACAACCGCCTGGATGGCATGGGCCATGCCGAAATTGCCGAGCGCCTGGGCGTTTCGGTGTCGCGCGTGCGCCAGTACATCGCCCAGGGCCTGCGCCAGTGCTACACAGCCCTGTATGGGGAGCCGACGTGAGCAGTGCCCCGGTTTCGTCCCGCGTGCTGGAAGCCGCGATTGCCTGGAAACTCAGCCTCGACAGTGGCAGCAGTACGGCCGATGAGCGCAGTGAATTCATGCGCTGGCATGCTGCCAGCGAAGAGCATGCCCGCGCCTGGCGCCAGCTGGGCGCGATGGACCAGCGTGTCGGCAGCGCCGTTGGCCCGGCACGCCAGGCCCTGCTGCAGTCGCGCGTCGGCCTGCGCCGACGGATCGGCAAGGTTGGCAGCGGGCTGGCTGGCATGTTCCTGCTCGGCGCGTTGCTGGCCTGGGTTGGCGCACCGTCGCTCGCGCCCAGCTACTGGCTGGCTGACCAACGCACCGCTACCGGCGAACTGCGTACCTTGCGCCTGGAAGACGGCACATTGCTGAGCCTGAACAGCCATACCGCCGTCGATATCGACTATGCGGGCGAACAACGGGTCATCGTGCTGCATCAAGGCGAAATCTCGGTACAGACCGGCCATCAGGACCCCCGCCCGCTGCTGATCAGCACCGCCGACGGGCGCCTGCGCCCATTGGGCACGCGCTTCCTGGTACGCCGTGAAGCCGACGGTACACGCCTGGAGGTGCTGCAGGCCGCGGTAGCCGCCCAGCCGTTGGCCAGCAGCGAGGAACAGGTGCTGCGCGAAGGCCAGCAAGTGCTGATGCACGCCAACGGCCTTGGCCAGGTCGGCGCGGTAGCCGCCGGTGCCGACGCCTGGACCCGCGGCATGCTGGTGGTGGACAACGTGCGCCTGGCTGACCTGCTGGCGGCGCTGGGCCAGTACCGCAGCGGTTACCTCGGGGTGGACGACAAGGTCGCCGACCTGCGGGTGACCGGCAGCTTCCCGCTGACCAACACCGACCTGGCCCTGGCGTCGTTGCTGCCGGTACTGCCGGTGCAGATCGAGCGGCATACCCAGTGGTGGGTGAACGTGGTACCCAAGTAAGCAAAGGCTAGCTCCCACGGTAGTCATGCAGGTTGTGAGCTTCGTGGAGTAACCGTGGGCATGGGTCCCCACGAAAAGGCCATGACAGCAACAGCCAATTTCAAATAATTCTCGATATTTTTCAGATTCGCCCTGTCACTTTTCCAATCTCGCTCGGCAAGGAAGCAGTAAGCACTTACCCGTCGAGGAGCCGCTGCATGTCCCGTGCTGTTGAACGTATCCTGCGCCCCAGCCTGGTGGCCCTGGCCATCGCGGTAGCCGCGCCATTGGCCAGCCCTGCCCTGTGCGCCGCCGAGCAATCCGCCCCACGCGGCTACGACCTGCCGAGCGCCCCGCTGGCCGCTACCCTCAACCAGATCGCCAGCCAGGCCGGCATCGCCCTGGCCATCGACCCGGCGTTGGTCAGCGGCCGCAGCTCGGCGCCGGTGCATGGGCAGTATGACGGCCTGGGCGCGCTGCAGGCGGCCTTGCGCGGCACGGGGTTACAACTGCAACAGAGCAATTCAGGCAGCTACAGCCTGGTGGCAGTCGCGGAAGGTGCCTTGGCGCTGCCGGCAACCACCGTGGAGGCGGCCAGCATCAGCGAAAGCGCGTGGGGCCCGGTCGAAGGCTACGTGGCCAAGCGCAGCGCCGCCGGCACCAAGACCGATACCGCACTGGTCGAGCTGCCGCGTTCGGTCTCCGTCGCCACCCGCGAACAGATGAAAGACCGTGGCGTGCATAGCCTCGACGATGCCGTGCGCTACATGCCGGGTATCGTGTCGGCCAGCTTCGGCAGCGACACGCGCTATGACTGGATGCGCGTGCGGGGCTTCGAGCCGACCCAGTTTCTCGATGGCCTGCCGTTGCCACGTGGCGTATACGCCAACCCTAAAGCCGAAACCTGGAACCTCGACCGCCTTGCCCTGCTGCGCGGGCCGGCTTCGTCGATCTATGGCCAGACCCCGCCCGGCGGCCTGCTGGACATGGTCAGCCGGCGCCCGCAGGCCGACAGCGCGCATGAGATCGAGCTGCAATATGGCAGCGACAACCATCGCCAGATCAACTTCGCCAGCACCGGCAGGATCGATGACCAAGGCCGCTTTCTGTATGGCGTCAGCGGGGTCATCCGCGACGGTGGCACGCAGATCGACCATATCGACGACAAGCGCTACAACATCGCCCCGAGCCTGACCTGGAACATCGACGAAGACACCTCGCTGACCTTGCTCACCCAGTTCACCCGCGACGATACCGGTGCCACCAGCCAGTTCCGGCCGATCCAGGGCACCAAGATCGACATGCCGTTCGGCAAGATCTCCCACCACAAGAACCTGGGCGACCCTGACTACGAGTTCTACGACCGTACCTACTACGCGCTGGGCTACGCCTTCGAGCACCGCATCAACGATGTGTGGCAGTTCCGTCAGAACCTGCGCTACACCAAGTCGGATCTGGCCTTCCAGACCATCACGCCCGGCAGCTACAACAAGGACAATCCGCCGGTGAAGGACGACGGCACGGTCAGCCGCATGTCCACCAACACCGACGAAGACATCAGCCAGTTCGCGGTGGACAACAACTTCCAGGCCGACTTTGCCACCGGTGATATCAGCCACACCTTGCTGCTCGGCCTGGACCACCAGCGCATCAACACCAACTACCTGTCGATATTCGGCTTCGTGCCGGACAGCAACGTCAACAACCCGGTCTACGGGCTGCCGATCACTCGTCCGGACCGCGCCACTGCGTTCTATGACTACAACCAGAAAACCCGCCAGACCGGCGTGTATGTTCAGGACCAGATGGCACTCGGCAACTGGCGCCTGACCCTGGGCGGGCGCGAAGACTGGGTGCATACCGGCACCAAGTTCTTCAACAAGGGCGATGCCACCAATACCCAGCGCGACCAGCAGTTCAGCGGCAACGCAGCCATCAGCTACGTGTTCGACTCGGGCTTCGTCCCCTACCTGTCGTATGCCGAGTCGTTCCAGCCATCCAGCAATGCCAGTGCCTCGGCAACCGACTCGTTCAAGCCCACCGAAGGCAAGCAGTGGGAACTGGGCGTGAAGTACCAGCCGCCGGGCTCCAGCACCCTGCTGTCGGCAGCCGTGTACGACCTGACCCAGAAAAACGTTGCGGTGACCGACAGCGTCGGTGGCGTGACCATCACCAGCCAGACCGGCGAAGTGAAGGTGCGTGGCCTGGAACTTGAAGCGGTTTCCGATGTGACCGAGAACCTCAAGGTGATTGCTGCCTACACCCTGGCCAAGTCGGAAGTGCAGGACGGCGATTTCAAAGGCAACCGCCTGCAACTGATGCCCAACCAGCAGGCGTCGGTGTGGGGCGACTACACCTGGCATGCAGGCGTACTCGATGGCTTCGGCATCGGCCTGGGTGCGCGCTATACCGGCAATACCTATGGCGACCAGGCCAATACCTACCTGGGCAAGGCCAACGCCTACACGGTATTCGATGCAGCGGTGCATTACGACCTGGGGCGCCTGGACAACAGCCTCAAGGGCGCGTCGGTGGCGATCAACGCAACCAACCTGCGGAACAAGGACTACCTGTCGACCTGTGATTCCTACTACTGCTACTACGGCGACGAACGTAGCGTCGTGGCCAGTGCCACCTACAAGTTCTGAGTGAGCCGGGGCTGCTGCGCAGCCCCATGCCCCATTCGGCAGATATCGGTACCGTGATGAAAAGCCCAACCATCCGCCGCTGGTCCACGATCCACACCTGGAGCAGCCTGGTCTGCACCCTGTTCCTGCTGTTGCTGGCGCTCACCGGCCTGCCGCTGATCTTTCACCACGAGCTCGAACAGCTGCTCGGCGACGCGCCGAAGCTGCGCGACATGCCGGCCGGTACCCCGCACCTCGACCTGCAACAGCTGGTGATCAAGGCCGAGCAGCACCGCCCCGGCGAGGTCGTGCAGTACTTCGGCTATGACGAAGACGAACCCAACGGCGTGGTCGCCATCACCGCGGCCACTGCCGGCACCGAACCCAACTCGTCGCACACCTTCATGCTCGATGCACGCACCGGCGAAGCAGTCGCCATGCCGGCGGCCAACGGCGGCTTCATGATGCTCATGCTGCGCCTGCATGTAGACATGTTCGCCGGGCTGCCGGGCAAACTGTTGCTGGCGTTGATGGGCTTGCTGTTCGTCGTCGCGATCGTTTCCGGCACCGTGCTGTATGCGCCGTTCATGCGCCGCCTGGCGTTCGCCACAGTCCGCCACGACAGGTCGCGGCGCCTGCGCTGGCTCGATCTGCACAACCTGATCGGCGTGGTCACCCTGACCTGGGCCTTGACGGTAGGGGTAACCGGAGTGATCAGCGCCCTGTCCGACCTGGTCATCGCCGCCTGGCGCAACGACAGCCTGGCCGCCATGGTCGCGCCGTACCGCGACGCACCAGCGCTCAGCGAGCGCGCCCCGGCCAGCCGCCTGCTGGAAATCGCCGCGCAGGCCGCGCCTGGCATGCGGCCGGATTTCATCGCGTTCCCTGGTACGCGCTTCTCCAGCGAACATCACTACGCCGTATTCATGAACGGCGCCACGCACCTGAGTTCGCACCTGTTCACACCAGTGCTGATCGACGCCCGCACCCTTGAGCTGACCGCAGTTGGCGAGCGCCCCTGGTACATGGACGCCATGGGCTTGTCGCAACCGCTGCATTTCGGTGATTACGGCGGCAGGCCGATGCAGATCCTCTGGGCGGTGCTCGATGTACTGACCATTGTGGTGCTGTGCAGCGGGCTGTACCTGTGGTGGGGTAAACAACGCAAAGCCAGGGAGGCACGCGCATGAGCCATAAATCTCAATCCACCGCGCGCATCTTCGCCTGGCCTGCGCTGGTCGCCGCGCTGGCCGCACTGGGGCTGTTCGCCGCCTTGCTCGGTGACGGTTGGTGGGACAGGCTTTCCTGGCTAGGCCTGGGCCTGCCCGCGTGGTTCTCGCTGCGGGGGCTGTGGCGCTGCTGAGGTAACCGGCTAACACAGCAGCCCTGGCGCCTTGGCGCAGCATGGTCCGCCCCGCTAGAGGAGACGGACCATGACAATCCCACCCGATTTCCAGACCCTGGATAACCAGCTTGATGCATTGCTACCACCCCTCGATGGGGTCGAGCACAGCCTGGATCTGACGTTGAAGCGACTGTTCCCGGGCCCTTCCATCAATGCCCGCACGTTGTACTTCGGGCCCCAGTCACTGTTGCAGCTAGTGGGTTTTCATCTGTTCGACGGCGGTACCTTCCGCCTGCCGGCAGGCAGTCCGCCCAGGCACGCCGATCACCCGGCACTTAGCCTGCCACTGGCATTCAACGGCCATATCGACAGCTTTTGCAAAACCATTCGGCAGACGCTCCATGCCCGCCTGGCAGCGTACTGGCTCGAGCAGGACAGCAAAGGCCTGAGCCGTACGGTACGCCTTGCCGTGCTGTATCGCGAGCAACTGCAGGCAGAGATCCGCCTGCGCCACACCGACCAGACCCTGTCTGCCGAGCATGCGCAAATACTCAAAACCTACCTGGAGATGCCACAGCCCTGGCAACGTCGCCACCTGCCTAGCGCCGCCCGGCCCCAGGCCTATCGCCTGTTGCTCGACAGTACAGCGCCCAACTGGCGCGGCCATGTACCAGGTTTCCTGGTGCTTACCGAACACGGGGCCGAGGGACGGATGCTCGATCACCTTGAACCGGTTGGCCGGGTACTGCTGTGCAGTGCCGCACACGGCATCGAAGCCTTCGATAACCTGGCCGACCTGCACACGGAGGTATGCGAGCGCCTGGAAGACCCGCAGCAGAGCGAACACTTGCTGAACCTGATGGTTGACCCCGACGACCAGCAAAGCGCCCGTCGTTCAGAGCGCCTGCGCTACGACTGGTATACAGAAGACCTGGCCGACTACCTGGCGACAACCCTGCGCGATGCCCAGACCAGGCAGCTGAGCCATAGCTGGCAACAAGCCTGGAAGCTCGGCAAACAACGCGATATCGAGCAGCTGGACCTGGCTCTGGCCACAGCGCTCGACATACGACGCTACGTTGGTAGCCGCGGCCCGCTGGCCAACCGCTACGGCCTGCTGCTCGAAAAGCATCTACCCAACTGGCTACGCGCCACCTCGCAGCAGGGCGTCGCCCACATCATGCAGACCCTGCAGGAACTGATCGTGGCCATCGAAGCGGCCAGCGCTCCCGGCATCCTCAGCCTGGAACAGTTCAACCACAGGCATTCCCTGCTGAACTGGGTCAACCTGCGCCTGCGCGAATACTTGCAACGCGATCCGGGCCTGGACTGCGACCCCCGTGACGTCACCATCAGTGTCACCCTGGCCCGACAGGTCGGGCCGATCGTCAATCCGCTGCCCCTGGGCAGTACCACGGGCTACATTCCGGTGGCCAGCCGGCGCCAGGCAGGCGACACCATCGAATTGGTCAGGCACACCTACCGGCTCGATGAGCTGGCCTTGCTGAACATTGCCTGGTTCGACGTGGACTACTGGCTGACCGCGCATGTCTACCTGCACGGTGAAACGCTGCCGGCGCTGACACCGCTGCGGGTGAAACAGATCGTGAGGCGCCTGAATGCAGGCAGTGGTTATCAGGCTTACCTGCGCACCCAGCTGCTTGATTCACCTGAAGGGCGCTGGCGCCAGGCAGCCTATGCGCAGGTCGCCCAGGCACGGATGAATGCCGAGGCCGTGAAAGCACGCTACGTCGGGCATTTTCTCAGCGACACATTCGAACAGGGGTATGGTTGGGCCAGCACGGTCATCCGCGCCCCGGACAGCGCTGCCCGGCCACATTTCAACGAGCAGCAGGTCATGGCCCAACAACTGCTGGTGCAGGGCGACACGCTGATGGGCGTAGTGCTGCTGGTTTCGCCAGAAAGTTCGAAGCGCATCGTCGTCTATTGCCCCGACGTTCCCGACCGGCGCTACTGGCGCGAGTACACCGATACCAAAGCACTGATCCGGGCCTTGCGGAGTGACCAGCCCCTGCAGGACTACCTGGCCCAGCGCCTGCCCCAGGCCAGCGCAAAGAAACTCAAGGAACGCCTGCACAAAGGCCGGCTGGGCGCGTTGGTCTCTCGTCATACGATTACGGGCAACCTGTATCAGGCGCTTTACCGCGCAGAGGTGAAAAGCCTGATGGCCCACACCGATACCGTCACCCGCAGTAATGAAGAACTGCTGGGCGAGTTCTCGGTCAACGTGCTCAGGCTCGTGCTGGACATCGTCACCTTGGTACTGCCGCAACGGGCATTGATCGCCCTGGCGTTCGGCCGCATGGCAATTTCCATATGGGACGGTTTCGAAGCATTCGAGCAAGACGACCATGCAAGCGCCCTGCACCATGCCGTGGCTGCCCTTGGCCATGCCACCGCCGGGCTGAACGAAATGGCGGGTTCCAGCCTGATGCGCCGCGCGTTGCGCGGGCTGCCCAAACCACCACCAGTGCCGCTGCCAGGTCACTACGAAACGACGCCAGCCGCTGCCCGGCTGCGTTACCGGATCGACTCGGTGCATGGCGAGGCGGTCTATGAACTACCGTCGAGTTCTCCCGGCCTGAGCCAGTACTTCGTACGCGATAACCTGGGCCGTTACTTCAACGTCAGCTTTGACGGCGCCCGCTGGCGCGCCACCGACCCCGACCAGCCCTATGCCTACCTGAAGCTGCCCACCAGGCGTAACCAGGATGGCAGCTGGGTCGTTGATTCTCCAGTGCTCTGGCACGATGGCTTACCCGATATCACCCACCTGCTCGAGCAGTGCCGGCTGAAAACAGCGCTGCAAGGCACGGCCGATGGCACGGACAACAACCTGTTCAATGACAACGGCAGGTACTACCTGCAACTGCATAACCAGCAGCTGCCGGTGCGGCGCCATCTGCTGGCCGGGCATTATCACCTGGTTCTCCCCGACGCCTTGTCTGGCGCAGTACCTGCCTGGGCGGTGCTGCGTCATCAGGACGGCGAATGGCGCATCCGGGTGCGCCAGGTCGGCCGTGGCAGCGATTGGCTGGCGTTACCGCAGGACTATTCGGCCAGCTTGGGCAGCAGCCGGTCCAGGCGCTGATGCAAGGCACTGCCGCTAGGCCAGTTGCGCAACAACCGCGCCCGGTCACGGGCGTAGGCCGGGGCGAAGCTGAGCTGAGTGGCGTGCTGGCACATTGCATCAAGGTCGATCAGCGACCAGCGGCCGTTGTCCCAGAACAGGTTGTGGCCCTTGAAGTCGCCATGGCTGATGCGTTCCCGAATCAGCTGCTGCATGACCTGGACCAAGGCATCCACCTGCTCTTCAGGGGCGTCGCCATTTTCCACATAAGGCGCGAAACAAGCAGCCAGGTCCGGGCCATTGATGTACTCGGTGACCAGGTAGGCGCGGCTGCGCAGGCCAAGCACGCGCTGCTCCAGCACTGCCAACGGGCGCGGCGTGGCGATATCGAGGAACGCCAGGCGGTGCCCTTCGATCCATGAATGCCAGGCCCGGCTCGGGCGCCAGAAGCGCTTGAACCAGTGCGCAGTGTTCTTGATGTTGTATCGCTTGAGCACCAGCTGGCGACCCTTCACCTCGATGCGCGCCACGCTGGCGGCACCGCCGGTCTTGTACAGGTGGCCCTGGTCGAGCAACTGGTCGGCTTGCTCCAGCACCGGCAGCATGGCCTCGACCTCATCACGGCGGATCGCGCGCAGGCCTGACAGGCTGCGCTGGACGCTGAACAGGCTGCATTCGCGACCGGCCTTTTCCAGGTAGTCCTTCTGCCGCCAGCTGCGCACCTTGTCCACTTGCTTCTGCAAGGCTTCCAGCGGCAGCGCATGTTCGGCGTTGGCCAACAGGTAGTGCACCAGCAGTTCTTCGATGAACGGTTCCAGGCGCTTGGGCAGCTGGGCGAAGAACACCCCGAGGTTTTCCAGCACACGTGGGCGCGACAGCTGCTGGCCAGGTGTTTCGGCCTTGATGCCAGCGCCGTCGATCAGGTATAGCTTGCCGCCGTGGCGCAACAGGTTGTCCAGGTGCAGGTCCTCCTGCCAGAGGCCCTGGGCATGCATGTGCGCCACCGCAGTGAGCGCCTCGCCCAGCACCAGGTGCTGCTCGTCGGCCAGCACCGGCAGGTCTTGCACGGCCGCCCAGGCATCGGCCAGGCTTTCGGCACCGTCGAGAAACTCGAACAGCAACCAGCCGCCCTCGCCTTCCTTGAGGCCATCGGCCAGCAGCTTCGGCGTGGTCAGGCCTTGCTCGGCGAGCAGCTTCACGCCCTGCAGTTCGCGCTGGAAATGCCGCGCGGCGTTACTACCGACCAGCAGTTTGGCCAGCACCGGAGTGCCGCGCCATACCCCGGCGCCCACATAGCGCTGGCCCGGCAGCACGCGCAACAGGCTGAGCAGTTGCAAGTCAGCGCTGCCGGCGGCGTCGGCCAGGGTAATGCTCAGGGGCAGCGACGGGTTGCGCCCGGCTTCTTTCAATTCGGACAAGCGCATCAGCGGGCCTCTTTTTCACGACGGCGTTGCGTCAGGCGTTGCAGCCAGGTATCGACCAGCGAGCCATCGGCCGGCTGTGCCAGGTAACTGGCCAGCAATGTACGAACATCGTGCTCGCTCCAGGCCGGGGCGCGACGCAGCAGCGGCTCCAGGTCCTTGAGGCGGTCACGCATGCCGAACAGCAGGGGTCGGGTCTTTTCCAGGTCGATCAGTTGCGCGTCCCAGCCGTCACGGCGCTGGCGCAGGAAGATGTGCTTGGGGTAGAAGCAACCATGCACCTGCCCGGCGCTGTGCAGGGTACGCGCCAGCTGGCCGCAGGCCTGCAGGATGCCATTGCGATCGCCATCGCCCAGTTGTGCCCAGCGCGCCAGCAGGCTGTCGAGGTCGGCCCATTCGTCCAGGGCGCGTGTCATCAGGATGGCCCGGTGCTGGCCGCCCTGCTTGCGCTCGCCATAGAACACCGCCTGCAAGGCCGGAATGCGCAGCTTCTGGTAGCGGCTGATATTGCGGAACTCACGGGCGAAGGTTGGCTCGCCGAACGGCCGGTGCAGGGTACGGGTCAGGTAGTCGCTCTGGCGCTTGAGGTAGTAGCCCTTGCCTTCGAGTTCCAGGCGAAACACGCTGCTCCAGCCGCCACGGCCGGTATTCGGCTCGTCGACGGCGTCCAGCTGCAGTGCCCACAGCGCCTCGAAATCATCCAGGCCATGGCGTTTGAGCAGCGCGAGGTCCGCGCTGGCCAGGTAATCGGTCATTCCCTTCCCTCGAAAAAGCCCACTACCTGGCGAATGCGCTTCTTGTCGCGCTCATTCAGCCGGTCGCGGCCACGGTATTGCAGGTAGAACCGCAGGCGCTGGGTTGCCGACAGCTGGTACTTGGCCACTTTGTCCAGGCACGCCAGGTCCTTGATCATCCGGTGCCGCCACATGAAGCCGCGCCAGAAGTCGCCGGTGGGGCAATCGATGAAGAATAGCGTGCCCTGGTCATCGACCAGCAGGTTGCGCCATTTCAGGTCGTTATGGGCGAAGTGATGCTTGTGCATGACCCGGGTATGGCGCGCCAGCTGGCTGCTGACATGCCCGACCCAGGCGCGGTCGGCCAGGCGCGCATCGTTGCGCTCGGCCAGCGCCGACAGGTCTTCGGTACGCGGCAGTTCGCGTGTGATCATGGCCCCCCGAGCAAAGGCCAGGCCATTGCGCTCCAGGCCCCAGGCCACCACATCGGCGGTGGGGATGCCCCACTTGGCGAACAGCTTCAGGTTCTGCCATTCCGCCTTGATCCGCGGCCGGCCCAGGTAGCGGCGCATGTGCTTGCCGGCCCCGGTGTAGCGCTTGACGTAGTAATTGACCCCATCACGCGTGATACGCACCACTTCGCTGAGCGGGTCGCGAGTCAGGCGTTCGCCTTGCAGGGCAAATACCGCCTCGAGGCTGCCGAAGTCCGCCGCCAGGTGCTCATAGCCCGGCGCCAGTGTCCAACCCGACATCAGAGTGCATCCCCATAGCGTTGCTTGCGGTCGTAGAGTTTCTGCGCCTTGCGCTCCAGCCAGGCGAGCAGCGCGGCCTCGTCCTTGAGGACCTGCCGCAGCGGGCGCTGGAAGTAACCCCGCAGGAAGCGCAGCTTGTCGCGCTGGGTGAGGCCGATGTCCAGCGCCGAGAAGTACAGCGCGGCCAGGTCCTTGTCGCGCCAGCGGCGGCTTATTTTCGCCCGGGTTTGCGCGCGGTGCAGGTCGATAACCGACAATTTGAAATCATCCGCCGTCACCGGGCGGTCGGTATGCAGCAGGAAGTGGCAGATGTAGCAGTCGCGGTGGTTGACCCCGGCGCGGTGCATGCCGCCGGTCATCCTGGCCACCTCGGCGATGAGTGCGCGCTTCAGGCGTGGCTCGGGCGGTTGCCTGAGCCAGTCGATGCTGAAGTCTTCCAGGCTGACGGTCGGCGCCAGCTCTTCGGTAATGATAAACGAGTGCTGCGCGGCCGGGTTGCTGCCACGCTCGCCATAGGCCACCGCGGTCATGGTCGGCACGCCAGCCTGGTGCAAGCGCTGGATCGCCTGCCATTCCTGGCCGGCACCGAGCACCGGCAGCTTGGCGGTAAACAGGTTCTTGAAGATCTCGCCCCAGCCGATGCCGCGGTGGATCTTGACGAAAAAGCCGGCGCCAGCGACCTCGGTGCGCAGCGTGCGGCGCCCTTCCAGCTCGCGGTAGACCTCGCCTTGCAGCGCTTCCACCGCATCGAAGGCATCGCGCCCCGCCCACAGGCGCTTGAACGGCTCGGCCAGTATCAGCTTCATGCGGACTCCTGCCCCAGGATCACGTCGGCGGCATGCTGCGGCATGCTGTACAGGTCGGCGGTTTCAGCAAACGCCAGGCCGTTGCGCGCCCAGCTGGCACGGGCCGGCTGGTCTTCGAGCATGCGCTGCAGGTAGGTATTGAGCTGCTCTTGTTCGAACGGCTCGTCCAGCACCAGGCCGCTGTCGGCCTCGGCAATGTAGTGGGCGTAGCCACACACCTTGGACACCAGCACCGGCAGGCCGGCCACCAGCGCTTCGAGCAGCACCGTGCCGGTGTTCTCGTTGTACGCCGGGTGGATCAGCAGGTCGGCGCCCAGCAGGAAGCGCGGAATATCGCTGCGCCCCTTGAGGAACTGCACCTGCTCGCCCAGGCCCAGGGTAGCGCTTTGCAGCTGGAACACCTTGGGGTCGTCCTGGCCGATCACCATCAGCCTGGTCCGCTTGCGCAGGGCCGAGGGCAGTGCCGCCAGGGCCTTGAGGCTGCGGTCCACGCCCTTGGTCTTGAAGCCAGAGCCGATCTGCACCAGCAACAGGTCGTCATCGCCGAGGTTGAACTCCTTGCGGAATTCGGCGCGGATCTCGGCAGCGTTGGCCGGCGCGCGGCGGTCCTGGGAAATGCCTGGCGGCAGCAGGTGGAAGCGTTCCACCGGGGTGCCATAGTGCTTGATGAACAGCGGCTGCTGCACTTCGGAAATCATCAGTACTTCGGTATGCGCGTCCTTGGCGAACACCGCGCGCTCGTACTCGGCAAAGTGCCGGTAGCGGCCCCAGCGACGGTACAGGCCGCCACGCAGGGTCTGCGCCTTGTCCTCGAAGCAGCCGTCGGCGGCGTAGTACACGTCCAGCCCCGGCATCTTGTTGAAGCCGATCAGGCGATCGACCGGGCGCTTGGCCAGGTCGGCAGCCATCCAGGCGCTGAGCTTCTCGTTGCGGCGGTGGTTGAAGATTGCCTTGACCGGCGCCACCAGCACTTCGAAACCCGGCGGAATGTCACCCTCCCAGATCAGCGTGTACACACGGATCTGGTGGCCCCGCTTCTGGCACTCCAGGGCAATGCGCATGAAGTCGCGCTGCAGCCCGCCGAAGGGGAAATATTTGTACAGCACGAAAGCCAGTTGCATCAACGGACATCCTCAGCCAGCAGCAGCGCGCTCAAGCGGCTCGCCACATGCTCGGGATTCAGGCGAGTGAAGCACAGTGGCCACTCGCGTTTCAGATCGTACCGGCGCAGGTCATCGGCGCTCGGTTTGTAAGTGCACTTCTTCTGCAGGCAGGGAGCGCATGGCCAGTCACTGGCCTGGTGAATCTGGGTCCGTCCGTAGGCGCCGGTCAGCCCCGGGTTGGTCGGGCCGAACAGCGAAATGGTGGGTACATCGAGTGCCGCCGCCAAGTGGCCAAGGCCAGTATCGACGGCCACACAGGCCTTTGCCGCCGCCAGTACGCGGGCGACGCCAGCCAGGTTCAATTTGGGGAGCACCTGGCAATTGTTCAAGCCCTGGGCAATGCGCTCGGCCCGCGCCTTCTCGGCCGGGTTGCCCCACGGCAGGCGCACCTCCAGCTTGCGCCGGCCCATGCGTTCGGCCAGTTCGCGCCAATAGGCTTCGGGCCAGTGCTTGGTCGCCCAGGTGGTGCCATGCAGGAACACCACGTACGGGGCCGCCGGCGGTAGCTGCAGGCGGTCGAGGTCGAGGCCGTAGTTGCCAATGCCCTCCGGCAGGTCATAGGCCAGGGCCATGGCGAACAGCTGGCGTACCCGCTCCACCGCATGCTGGCCGACGGCAACCGACAGGCGTCGATCATAAAAGCGGCTGGCCCAGCCCTCGCGGGCCGAATAGCGATCCAGGCCGGCGACCGGCGCCTTCACGTAGCGGGTCAGCCAGGCCGACTTGACCAGGCCCTGAGCGTCGATCACCAGGTCGTACTGGCGCTCGCGCACGCGTTGCTTGAACGCTTTCCACTCGCCACTCTTGATGGTTTGCCAAAGGTTCTTGCGCCAGCGGCGGATGGCCACCGGAATGACCTGGTCGACCGCCGGGTGCCAGCTGGGGATTTCGGCGAAGCCTTCTTCCACCACCCAGTCGAAGCGGATACCCGGAATGGCATGGGCGGCATCGGTAAGCGCCGGCAGGGTGTGAATCACATCACCCAGCGACGAGGTCTTGATGATCAGTACCCGCACTTAGTCGACCTCGGCCACGGTATCGATCAGCTCCGGCCCGCTCAGGCTGTGCAGGGCGGCGATGACTTTGCCCGGTTCCAGCAGGCGCAGGCAGTTGTAGTGGCCGAAGCGGCAGGTACGGTCGAAACACGGGCTGCATTCGATACCAGTGCGCACCACTTCGACATGCTCGGCCAGCGGCGGGGTAAAGCCCGGCGAGGTCGAGCCGTACACCGCTACCAGCGGGCGGTTCAGCGCTGCAGCCACGTGCATCAGGCCAGAGTCGTTGGAAACCACGGCGTCGGCGCAGGACATCAGGTCGATGGCCTCGGCCAGCGAGGTTTCCCCGGCCAGGTTGGCCGATTCTTCACGCAGGCCCGGGATCAGCCGCTCGCGGATCTGCTCACCGACCGGGTGATCGTTCTTCGAGCCGAACAGCCACACCTGCCAGCCTTGGCGGATCATCGCATCGGCGACGCTGGCATAGTGCTCGGCCGGCCAGCGCTTGGCCTCGCCGAACTCGGCACCGGGGCACAGCGCCAACACCGGGCGGTCCAGCTCCAGGCCGAACTTGGCCAGGGCGGCGTCGCGGCTTTGCGCTTCGATCTGCAGGCTGGGGCGCGGATACGGCTGCGGCAACTCGGCGCCAGGCGCGTAGGCCAGGGCCATGAAGCGCTCGATCATCAGCGGGTAGCGGGCCTTGTCCAGCTTGCGCACGTCGTTGAGCAGGCCAAAGCGCATTTCGCCGCGCCAGCCGGTACGTTTGGGGATACCGGCGAAAAACGGCACCAATGCCGACTTCAGCGAGTTGGGCAGCAGGATGGCCTGGTCGTACTGGCCGGCCAGCGACTTGCCGATGCGCCGCCGCGTCGCCAACTCCAGCGCACCGTGGCCGAGCGGGAAGCTCAGGGCCTGACGTACCTCGGGCATGCGCTCGAGGATCGGCCGGCTCCACTCGGGAGCGAGCACATCGATCACGCAGTCGGGGTGCTGCTGTTTCAGGCACTGGAACAGGGTCTGCGCCATCACCATGTCGCCGACCCAGCTGGGGCCAATGATCAGTATTCTCATGCTTGGTCCAGAAACACTCGGGGAGGCAACAGGCTGCAGTACAGCCTGGCCTCCCCTCTTTATATTCAGGCTATGTGGCCGACAGTGTACCACTCACATGGCCCATTCGCGGGCACGCCCGCTCCCACAGGTATTGCACAGCCATCCGGCCCTGCGCTTTCCCTGTGGGAGCGGGCATGCCCGCGAACGAAGCCAGCTCGATATCAAGTCAAGCCCAACTCACCCCAGATCCGCCGCACCTCGCGGCGTTCATCGGCAAACTGCGCGGCATCGATCACCCCGGCCTGCTTCTGCAGGGCCTGGCGGTGCGAGGCAGAACGGAACGCCTTGTACACTTCACGCAACAGCACCGCGTCGCTGGCCGGCATCAAACCTGCCTGCTCCAGCTCTTCCAGAATGCGGATGTTATCGGTCCATCGCAGCAAGGCCGGATGGTCATGCGACCAGGCCAAAGCCGCGTATTGCACCATAAATTCGATATCGACGATACCGCCGGCATCCTGCTTGATATCGAACGGCACACCGGGTTCGAAGGCGTTGGCCGCGGTGCCGGCAGCGGTGGCCTTGGTGCCCAGGTTGTCGCGCATCTTGGCGCGCATTTCGCTCACTTCGCTGCGCAGTTTCTGCAGGTCGCGCGGCTGGCCCAGCACCTTGGCGCGCACGCCTTCGAACGCTGCCCCCACCTGCGGGCAGCCCACCAGTACACGGGCCCGCACCAGGGCCTGGTGTTCCCAGGTCCAGGCTTCGTTCTGCTGGTAGCGCTCGAACGCGCCCAGCGAGCTGACCAGCAGCCCGGCGGCACCGGACGGGCGCAGGCGCATGTCGACATCATACAGCTGGCCGGAGTTGGTCTGGGTGGCCAGCAGGTGGATGATGCGCTGGCCCAGCCGGGTGAAGAACTGCGCACCGTCGATCGGCTTGGCGCCGTCGGTTTCCGCCTGCGGGTCGCCGTCATGGATGAATACCAGGTCCAGGTCCGAGCCGTGGCCGAGTTCCAGCCCGCCGACCTTGCCATAGCCAATGATGATGAAGCCCGGGTCGCACAGGCTGCCGTCGCTGCGCCTGGGTTGGCCGTGACGGGCCACGGTCTGGCGCCAGGCCAGCGCCAGCACCTGGTCGAGGATGGCTTCGGCCAGCCAGGTCAGGTAGTCGCTGACTTTCATCAAGGGCAGGTTGCCGCTGATTTCCGAGGCCGCCACGCGCAGGCTGTGGGCCAGCTTGAAATGGCGCAGCGCCTCCATTTGCTGCTCCAGGTCGTCCTCGGGGATGCGCGTCAGGCGCTCGCGCAGCTCGCTGGCAAGCTCCGGCGCCAGCGGCGGGCTGTACAGGCGGCCTTCGTTGAGCAGTTCGTCGAGCAGCAGCGGGTAACGGGCAATCTGCTCGGCGATCCACGGGCTGGCGGCGCAAAGGGTCAGCAGGCGGCCCAGGGCGCCGGGGTTTTCGGTCAGCAGCACCAGGTAGGCAGAACGTCGCGCCACGGCTTCGACCAGCGGCAGCACGCGCTCCAGCACCAAGTCGGGGTCGGCATGTTCGACCGTCTGGGCCAGCAACCGTGGGATAAAGGCATCCAGGCGCTCACGGCCAATGCGCTGCATCGAGCGCAGCTGCGGGCTCGAGCGCAGCGCAGCCAGGCGCCGCAGGGCGTCGGCGGGCTGCTTGAAACCGGCCTCTTCCAGTTGGCGGCCCGCAGCCTCTTCATCCTGCGCCTGCTCCCATAGCGGCGACCACTCGCCGCCTACCACCAGCTCGCCTTCGCCGTCTTCGTCATCCGGGTCGGCAATCACCTGGCGGAAGTGCCAGTCGATACGGCCGCGCCAGTACACCAGCTGGTCCTGGAAGCTCTGCCAGTCGGCAAAACCGAGCATGTAGGCCACCCGTGCCTGGTCAAGCTCGCTGTCCGGCAGCATCTGCGTCTGGCGATCGGCGATGGCCTGGATGGCGTGCTCGGTATAACGCAGGAATTCGTAGCCCTCGCGCAGCTCGGTGACCACCGCCGGTGGCAGGTAGCCCTGGCCTTCGAGGGTGGCCAGCACTTTCAGCAATGGCCGCTGCTGCAGGCTGAGGTCGCGCCCACCATGGATCAGCTGGAAGGCCTGGGCGATGAATTCCACCTCGCGAATGCCGCCAGCGCCCAGCTTGATGTTGTCGGCCATGCCCTTGCGCCGCACTTCCTGCTGGATCAGCTGCTTCATGGTGCGCAGCGCTTCGATCGCGGAAAAGTCCAGGTAACGGCGATACACGAACGGCCGCAGCATCTCCTGCAGCTGCGCGCCGGCGGCCTGGTCACCGGCCACCACGCGCGCCTTGATCATCGCATAGCGTTCCCAGTCGCGACCCTGGTCCTGGTAATACTGCTCCAGCGCATTGAAGCTGAGCACCAGCGCGCCGGCCGAGCCGTAGGGGCGCAGGCGCATGTCGACGCGGAACACGAAGCCGTCCACGGTGACCGGGTCCAGGGCCTTGATCAGGCGCTGGCCCAGGCGGGTGAAGAACTCCTGGTTATCCAGCGAGCGCTTCACCCCTTCGGTTTCGCCGCCTTCGGGGAAGGCGAAGATCAGGTCGATGTCCGATGACAGGTTCAGCTCCACCGCACCCAGCTTGCCCATGCCCAGCACCACCATGTGCTGTGGCTGGCCGCTGCGGTTGCCGATTGGCGTGCCGAACTGCTGGCAATGGCGCGGGTACAGCCATTGATAGGCCTCATCGATGGCGGCATCGGCCAGGTCGGACAGGTCGCGGCAGGTTTCACCCAGCGCGGCCTGGCGGGTGATGTCGCGCCAGATGATGCGCAACTGCTGGCGGTTGCGCTCGCGACGCAGGTTGCGCGCCAGCTCGTCCTCGCTCTGTGCTGCCTGGGCAGCAGCGGCAATGTGCCCACGCAGCTCGCCCAGGGCGTACGGCCGGTCCAGCTCGCCACTGGCCAGCAGGCCGAACACCATGGCCGGCTCGCGTCGGGCCAGGCCAAGCACGAAGTCGCTGGCAGCGGCTACCTGGTCGAACTGTTGCCAGTGCGCCGGGCTCCAGGCCTGCAGGTCGAGTTCCGGGTGAAAAGCCACGGCATCGCGAAGGAATTGCTGGTTGCGAGCGACCAGCGGTTGCAGGGTGGCGGGCAGATCGGACGGCAAAGGCAGGCGCATGGTCTATCCTTGATCGGCGTGAAATGGAGGGGAAAAAGCGGTCAAGGGGAAGCCGGACCACGGTTGGACTGTCGTACAAAAGTTGGAAATAGCTGAAACAGCCTTAAAATTGGCAACAACCATCAAGAATTACCCGTTCGCGACACAATGCCAACCAACATGAACGTTTTTCCTCACAAGCCAGCATGCGACGAAACGTCGCACAAATGTAGTTTTACTACTACCCCTGTCGTGTAAAAGCATGAAATGCGAAAGCAAATGTAGTAAAACTACACGGCGCCGGAGGACACCCCGGTAATCCAAGAATTCACGACGTCTGCCCATAAGGCCAGTCGCAAACTCAGGCAATCGATTCTGGTTGCCTTTCCGCCCTGGAGCAAGCCATGCAAGACCTCGATCCAATCGAAACCCAGGAATGGCTGGATGCCCTGGAGTCGGTCCTCGACAAAGAAGGCGAAGACCGCGCTCATTACCTGATGACCCGTATGGGCGAGCTGGCCACCCGTAGTGGCTCCCAGCTGCCATACGCGATCACCACGCCATACCGCAACACCATCCCTGTCACCCACGAAGCACGCATGCCTGGCGACCTGTTCATGGAACGCCGCATTCGCTCGATGGTGCGTTGGAACGCCCTGGCCATGGTCATGCGTACCAACCTGAAAGACTCGGACCTGGGCGGACACATCTCCAGCTTCGCCTCCAGCGCCACCCTGTACGACATCGGCTTCAACTACTTCTTCCAGGCCCCGACCGAAGAACACGGCGGCGACCTGATCTTCTTCCAGGGCCACGCTTCGCCAGGCGTCTACGCCCGCGCCTTCATGGAAGGCCGCATCAGCGAAGAGCAGATGAACAACTTCCGTCAGGAAGTGGACGGCAACGGCCTGTCTTCGTACCCGCACCCTTGGCTGATGCCTGACTTCTGGCAGTTCCCGACCGTATCGATGGGTCTGGGCCCGATCCAGGCCATCTACCAGGCACGTTTCATGAAGTACCTGGAAGCGCGCGGCTTCATCCCGGCCGGCAAGCAGAAAGTCTGGTGCTTCATGGGCGACGGCGAGTGCGACGAGCCGGAATCCCTGGGCGCGATCGCCCTGGCCGGCCGCGAGAAGCTGGACAACCTGATCTTCGTCATCAACTGCAACCTGCAGCGCCTCGACGGCCCGGTTCGCGGCAACGGCAAGATCATCCAGGAACTCGAAGGCGTGTTCCGTGGCGGTGGCTGGAACGTCAACAAGGTCGTCTGGGGCCGCTTCTGGGACCCACTGTTCGCCAAGGACACCAACGGTGCCCTGCAGCGCCGCATGGACGAAGTCATCGACGGCGAGTACCAGAACTACAAGGCCAAGGACGGTGCGTACGTCCGTGAGCACTTCTTCAACACCCCAGAGCTCAAGGCCATGGTCGAAGACCTGTCCGACGACGAGATCTGGAAGCTCAACCGTGGCGGCCACGACCCGTACAAGGTCTACGCAGCGTACCACCAGGCGGTCAACCACAAGGACCAGCCTACCGTCATCCTGGCCAAGACCATCAAGGGTTACGGTACCGGTGCCGGCGAAGCCAAGAACACCGCGCACAACACCAAGAAGGTCGACGTCGACAGCCTGCGCCACTTCCGTGACCGCTTCGACATCCCGGTCAAGGATGCCGACCTGGAGAACCTGCCGTTCTTCAAGCCGGAAGAAGGTTCTGCCGAAGCCAAGTACCTGGCCGAGCGCCGTGCTGCCCTGGGCGGTTTCGTGCCACAGCGCCGCGCCAAGAGCTTCAGCGTGCCGACCCCGCCACTGGAAACGCTGAAAGCGATCCTGGACGGCTCGGGCGACCGCGAAATCTCTACCACCATGGCCTTCGTGCGTATTCTGGCGCAGCTGGTCAAGGACAAGGAAATCGGCCAGCGCATCGTCCCGATCATCCCGGACGAAGCCCGTACCTTCGGTATGGAAGGCATGTTCCGCCAGCTGGGCATCTACTCGTCGGTTGGCCAGCTCTACGAGCCGGTCGATAAAGACCAGGTGATGTTCTACCGCGAAGACAAGAAGGGCCAGATCCTCGAGGAAGGCATCAACGAAGCCGGCGCCATGTCGTCGTTCATCGCTGCCGGTACCTCGTACAGCTGCCACAACCAGCCGATGCTGCCGTTCTACATCTTCTACTCGATGTTCGGCTTCCAGCGCATTGGCGACCTGGCCTGGGCCGCTGGCGACAGCCGTACCCGTGGCTTCCTGATCGGCGGTACCGCCGGCCGTACCACCCTCAACGGTGAAGGCCTGCAGCACGAAGACGGTCACAGCCACATGATGGCGGGCACCATTCCGAACTGCCGCACCTACGATCCGACCTACGGCTACGAGCTGGCGGTGATCATCCAGGACGGCATGAAGAAGATGACCGAAGAGCAACAGGACATCTTCTACTACATCACCGTGATGAACGAGTCGTACCAGCAGCCAGCCATGCCGGCCGGGGTCGAGGAAGGCATCATCAAGGGCATGTACCTGCTCGAGGAAGACACTCGCGAAGCCGCGCACCACGTACAGCTGATGGGCTCCGGCACCATCCTGCGCGAAGTCCGCGAAGCGGCGAAGATCCTGCGTGACGAGTTCAACATCGGTGCCGACGTGTGGAGCGTTACCAGCTTCAACGAACTGCGTCGCGACGGCCTGGCAGTGGAACGCGCCAACCGCCTGAAACCTGGCCAGAAGCCACAGCAGACCTACGTCGAGCAGTGCCTGAGCGGCCGCAAAGGCCCGGTCATCGCCTCTACCGACTACATGAAGCTGTTCGCCGAGCAGATCCGCCAGTGGGTGCCGAGCAAAGAGTTCAAGGTCCTGGGTACCGACGGTTACGGTCGCAGCGACAGCCGCAAGAAGCTGCGTCACTTCTTCGAAGTCGACCGCCACTTCGTGGTGCTGGCTGCGCTGGAAGCCCTGGCTGACCGTGGCGAGATCGAACCCAAGGTTGTGGCTGACGCCATCGTCAAGTTCGGCATCGACCCGGACAAGCGCAACCCACTGGACTGCTGAGGAGTATTTTTAAGTGAGCGAACTCATTCGCGTACCTGACATCGGCAGCGGTGAAGGTGAAATCATCGAGCTGTTCGTCAAGGTCGGTGACCGTATCGAGGCTGACCAGAGCCTGCTGACCCTGGAGTCCGACAAGGCCTCCATGGAAATCCCGGCGCCGAAGGCCGGCGTCATCAAGGAACTGAAGGTCAAGCTGGGCGACCGCCTGAAAGAAGGCGACGAGCTGCTGGTTCTGGAAGCCGAGGGCGCCGCAGCTGCGGCCCCCGAGGCACCTGCCGCCGCTCCGGCGCAGGCTGCTGCACCGGCTCCGGCCGCTGAAGCCGCCCCGGCTCCTGCTGCGGCCGCAGTCCCGGCTGCCGCCAGCGTGCAGGACATCCACGTGCCGGACATCGGTTCGTCGGGCAAGGCCAAGATCATCGAAGTGCTGGTCAAGGCCGGCGACACCGTCGAAGCCGACCAGTCGCTGATCACCCTGGAGTCCGACAAGGCCTCCATGGAGATCCCGTCGCCAGCCGCTGGCGTGGTGAAAGAAGTGATCGCCAAGCTGGACGACGAAGTCGGCACCGGTGACCTAATCCTCAAGCTGGAAGTCGCCGGCGCTGCCCCGGCTGCCGCCCCGGCATCTGCCGCTGCTGCCCCGGCCAAGGCTGAGGCGGCTCCGGCCGCCGCACCTGCCGCTGCCGCTCCGGCTGCTGCTCCTGCACCGGTCGCCACCGCACCGGCTGCCGGCAGCAACGCCAAGGTTCACGCCGGCCCGGCAGTTCGCCAGCTGGCCCGTGAATTCGGTGTCGACCTGGGCGCAGTTGCTGCCACCGGTCCGCACGGCCGCATCCTGAAGGAAGACGTGCAGGTCTACGTCAAGGCGATGATGCAGAAGGCCAAGGAAGCCCCGGCAGCCGCCGGCGCGACCGGCGGCGCCGGCATCCCGCCGATCCCGGCCGTGGACTTCAGCAAGTTCGGTGAAGTGGAAGAAGTGGCCCTGACCCGCCTGATGCAGGTCGGTGCCGCCAACCTGCACCGCAGCTGGCTGAACGTGCCGCACGTCACCCAGTTCGACTCCGCCGACATCACCGAGCTGGAAGCCTTCCGCGTGGCGCAGAAGGCCGTGGCCGAGAAGGCTGGCGTGAAGCTGACCGTGCTGCCACTGCTGCTCAAGGCCTGCGCCTTCCTGCTCAAGGAACTGCCGGACTTCAACAGCTCGCTGGCACCAAGCGGCAAGGCCATCATCCGCAAGAAGTACGTGCACATCGGCTTCGCCGTGGACACCCCGGACGGCCTGCTGGTACCGGTGATCAAGAACGTCGACCAGAAGAGCCTGCTGCAACTGGCTGCCGAAGCGGCTGCGCTGGCTGAAAAAGCCCGCACCAAGAAGCTGTCGGCTGACGAGATGCAGGGCGCCTGCTTCACCATCTCCAGCCTCGGCCACATTGGCGGCACCGGCTTCACGCCGATCGTCAACGCACCGGAAGTGGCTATCCTGGGCGTCTCCAAGGCGACCACGCAGCCAGTCTGGGACGGCAAGGCCTTCCAGCCGAAGCTGATGCTGCCGCTGTCGCTGTCCTACGATCACCGTGTGATCAACGGCGCTGCCGCCGCGCGCTTCACCAAGCGCCTGGGCGACGTGCTGGGCGATATCCGCACCATGCTGCTGTAAGGCAGCACACTGCCCCTCCCAGCGAGGGGCAGTACCCTTTTCGAGCTGCCACGCTCGTACCTCAACCCCGTCGATTGGCGGGGCTTTTTTTTGCCTGGCGATAAACGTTTGGCGCCTGTGCGGTCGAGCGCCGCCCGTGCGGCGCTCGACCGCACAGGCGCCGAAACAATCAAGGCGAACTACAGAATCCAGCCCACAAGCCGATAACCCGTACACAGCATCACACATGGCGGCTTGCCAGCCCCCTGGACATGATGCAACCTTGCCAGATCTGCCGCCGCCCAAAGGCCGCGTTCCCTCTTCAAGCGAGTCTTCGATGAAAAGCCAACCCGATGCCGCCAGCCGTGTGGCGGCCGAGGTCGTCACGCAGTTACCCGTGCCCTCGCGGCTCGGCATGCTGCGTTTCGAAAGGCTCAACGAAGCCACTTGGGCCATGCTCTACCTCGACCCGGCTTGCGAACGCCAGTTCGGCCTGCACGCCAGCGACCTGTGCGCGCTGATCGACGCCCCTTACGCCAGCCTGATGGAACCCGAGGTCCGCTACCGGCTACACGACGAGATCCAGTTGCAACTGGCCCAGCGTGGTTACTACCGCGTGCGCTACACCTTGCACACGCCCACCGCATCGCTACGCCTGCTGGAAGTAGGGGAAACCTACAAACAGCACAATCGCCAACTGCTGCACGGCTACCTCAGTGTGCTCGACGACCAGCCCGAAGACAGCGGCGATACCGGCTCCAGCGACCTGGAATCGCGCAACAACCGCCTGCAACTGGCCCTGCAGCTGAACCAGCGTGCGCAGCAGGAACAGCTCGAACACCTGGAGCGGGTACGTGGCCAGCAGGACCTGATCCTGCGCCTTGCGCGCCAACGCTACAGCGGCGGCAACTCGCTGCTGGAAGCTGCCCAGCTGATCACCCAGAGCGCTTGCGAAATCTACAAGGTCGACTGCGCCAGCATCTGGCACCTGGACGGCCAGCAGTTGGTGCCGATCACTGCCTGGTACCGGGACACACAAGAGCATCGCCAGCCCGAAGCCATCGATGCCAGCCGCTTCCCCGACTACCTTGACGCGCTGCATGCCAGCCGCGCCATCGACGCCCACAATGCCGGCCATGACCCGCGCACCCGCGCGCTCGCGCAAAGCCTGCGCCCGGCAAACAAAGCCATGCTCGATGCCAGCATCCGCGTCGATGGCCAGGTAGTCGGCGTGCTGTGCCTGGAGCAGACCGGCCAGCCACGGGCCTGGCAGTCGGACGAAATCGCCTTTGCCGGCGAGTTGGCCGACCAGTTCGCCCAGGCCATCACCAACCACAACCGGCGCACTGCGGCCAGTGCCCTGCACTTGTTCCAGCGCGCGGTCGAGCAGAGCGCCAGCGCCTTCCTGCTGGTCAACCGCGACGGCGTGGTGGAGTACGTCAACCCCAGCTTCACCGCCATCACCCAGTACAGCACCGAGGAAGTCCAGGGCCGCCACCTGGGTGAGCTGCCCGCCCTGGAGAACCTCAGCGAACTGTTGTTCGACTCGCCGTCGAGCCTGGCCATGGGCAACAGCTGGCAGGGCGAGTTCAGAAGCCGGCGCAAGAACCTCGAGCCCTACTGGGGCCAGTTGTCGATCTCCAAGGTATATGGCGACAACCGCGAGCTGACCCACTACATCGGCATCTACGAAGACGTCACCCAGACCAAGCTGGCCCAGCAGCGCATCGAACGGCTGGCCTACACCGACAACCTGACCAACCTGGGCAACCGCCCGGCGTTCATCCGCAGCCTGGACGAGTGCTTCGCCCGTGACGGCGAGAACGCCATGTGCCTGCTGCTGGTGGACATCGATAACTTCAAGCGCATCAACGACAGCCTGGGCCATCAAACCGGCGACAAGTTGTTGATCAGCCTGGCCCGGCGCCTGCGCAACAGCCTGCACGCCGGTGGCATCCTGGCGCGCTTCGCCAGTAACGAGTTCGCCGTGCTGCTCGACGACACGCGTCTCGAAGATGGCCAGAGCATCGCCATGCAATTGCTGCGGACCCTCGACAAACCGATGTTCGTCGACAACCAGCTGATCAACGTCACCGCTTCGGTAGGCCTCGCCTACGCGCCACTGCACGGTGCAGACCCGGCCAGCCTGATGAAGAACGCCGGCCTGGCGCTGCACAAGGCCAAGGCCAACGGCAAGCACCAGGTGCAGGTGTTTACCGAAGTGCTCAATGCCGAAGCCAGCTACAAGCTGTTCGTCGAGAACAACCTGCGCCGCGCCCTGACCCAGAACGAGCTGGAGGTGTTCTACCAGCCCAAGCTGTGCCTGCGCAGTGGTCGCCTGCTGGGGCTGGAAGCGCTGCTGCGCTGGAACCACCCCGAGCGCGGCATGATCCGCCCGGACCAGTTCATCAGCGTGGCCGAGGAAACCGGCCTGATCATCCCCATCGGCAAATGGGTGGTACGCCAGTCGTGCCGCATGAGCCAGCAGCTGCGCGAGGCCGGCATGGGCAACCTGCATGTGGCCATCAACCTGTCGCCCAAGCAGTTCTCCGACCCGGATTTGGTGGCCTCGATCAGCAGCATCCTCAAGGAAGAAGCCCTGCCCCCGCATCTGCTCGAACTGGAACTGACCGAAGGCCTGCTGCTGGAAGCCACCGATGACACCCACCGCCAGCTGGAGGAATTGAAGGCCTTGGGCCTGACCCTGGCCATGGACGACTTTGGTACCGGTTATTCGTCGCTGAGCTACCTGAAGAAGTTTCCCATCGACATCCTCAAGATCGACCGCAGCTTCATCAACGAAATCCCGGACAACCAGGACGACATGGAGATTACCTCGGCGGTGGTGGCCATGGCCCATAACCTCAAGCTGAAGGTGGTGGCCGAGGGCATCGAGACGCCTGAGCAGCTGGCGTTCCTGCGCCGGCACCGCTGCGACGTCGGCCAGGGTTACCTGTTCGACCGGCCAATCCCGGGGCGCGAGCTGGCCGAACGGCTGAAGCGCTATCCGCGTGGTCCGCTGGCCTGACAGCGGCGTAAACCTCGGGCACTATAGAAACCATTCGGGCCCTTTCGCGGGCACGCCCGCTCCCACAGGTACCCCACAACATTCAGACCCTGTGGTGATCCTGTGGGAGCGGGCATGCCCGCGAAGGCCCCAACACCTATTCAACTGACACACAGAGGAACGGCCATGGTCCTGCGTTCGGAAATCCTGGTGAACAAAAACGTCATGCCTACCGCGGAACAGGCCCTGCCTGGCCGCGAAACGCCAATGAGCCTGCCCGAGTTCCATTACGTGTTCAAAGACACGCCGCTGCTCGGCCCGTTCTTCCAGAACGTCGACTTCGCCATCTTCGGCCTGGGCTGCTTCTGGGGTGCCGAACGCCGCTTCTGGCAGCGTGAAGGCGTGGTCAGCACCGTGGTCGGCTACGCCGGCGGCTTCACCCCGAACCCCACCTACGAAGAAGTCTGCTCGGGCCTGACCGGCCATACCGAAGTGGTGCTGGTGGTGTTCGACAAGGACAAGGTCAGCTACCGCGAGCTGCTGGCAATGTTCTGGGAACTGCACAACCCGACCCAGGGCATGCGCCAGGGCAACGACATCGGCACCCAGTACCGCTCGGCCATCTACTGCACCAGCCCGGAACAGCTGGAACAGGCCAAGGCCAGCCGCGACGCCTACCAGGCCGAGCTGAACAAAGCTGGTTTCGGCGAAATCACCACCGAGATCGCCCAGGCACCGACCGTCTACTTCGCTGAGGCCTACCATCAGCAATACTTGGCGAAGAACCCGGACGGCTACTGCGGTATCGGCGGTACCGGCGTGTGCCTGCCACCCAGCCTGCAAGGTAACTGAGCGTGAGCACGATGACCCTGTTCCATGCCCCGCTGTCGCCTTTCGTGCGCAAGGTCATGGTGGTGTTGCACGAAACCGGCCAGCTGCAGCGGGTCAAGCTGCAGCCGGTGAACATCAGCCCGGTGAGCGGTGACCCGCAGCTGAACCAGGACAACCCGATCGGCAAGATCCCCGCCCTGCGCCTGGACGACGGTACCGTGCTGCACGACAGCCGGGTGATCTGTGAGTACCTCGACCTGCAGCATGTCGGCCAGCCGCTACTGCCGCGCGAGGGTTCGGCACGCTGGCGGCGCATGACGCTGGCCTCGCAGGCGGATGCGATCATGGATGCGGCGGTTTCGAGCCGCTATGAGAGCTTCCTGCGGCCGGAGGACAAACGCTGGGATGGCTGGCTGGAAGCACAAGGCGAGAAGATTCGCCGCAGCCTGGCCAACCTGGAGCAGGAGCACCTGGCCGAGTTGGCCAGCGGCTTCGACCTCGCGGCGATCGGCGTGGCCTGTGCGCTGGGGTACCTGGATCTGCGTCAACCCGAGTTCGGTTGGCGCGAGCGCCAGCCTGGCCTGGCGGCGTGGTATGCCGAAGTGGCCAAGCGGCCGTCGATGGTCGCTACAGCCCCGACAGCCTGACAGACCCATCGCGGATGAATCCGCTCCTACACGTATTTGTAGGAGCGGATTCATCCGCGATGAGGCCAGCACAGCATCAGCAGTCCGGCTTGCCAGCGGTGAACTTCTTCGCCGGGTTGACCGCAGCCTTGAATTCGCGCAGCGCCTTGGAACCCACCAGCAGCGGGTAGTTGAAGCTGCTGCGGTCCACCAGGTTCACTTCCACGGTGCGCTTCACGTCACCCAGGCACAGCTCTAGGTCCACCACCGGGCGCTTGGAGATTTCCGGCCCGTCGCCTTCGTCTTCCTCGTCGGCACGCCCCTTGATCTTGCTGATACGCGAGACTTTGTGCTCGTACACCTTGCCGTCCGAGTCCTTGGTCGCCAGGCGGAAGCGCACCCACTCGTCGCCATCACGGGTGAACAGTTCGATGTCCTTGGCCGACAGCGACGCGGTGAAGGCACCGGTGTCCATCTTGGCTTTCAGGGTTTCGCCCAGTTCGGGCAGGGCAATGTTTTCGTAACGACCGTAAAGGGTTGGCTCGGCAGCCATTACCGGCAGGGCCAACAGCGACAACATGGCAAAGAGATATTTCACAGGCAGGCTTCCTTGAGAAGTGTCAGTGCTTAGACTGCACTGGCAGGATAGGTTCGCTGTCACAAGCCTAACCAACATAATGTGAAACATTTGTCTCCGCCGCCGGGCATTGGAAATTTGGCGTAGGCCACGGCCCTGCTTATGATTGCCAACCGTTTTCATCCCACAACAAGAGTCTCCTTATGCGTCGCCTGCTGACCGGCATCCTCACCACCACCCTGCTGCTGCTCAACACCTTGGTGCTGATCGGCCCACTGCTGGTCTTCGCCCTGCTCAAGCTGGTATTGCCAGGCCGCGGGCGGGACTATGCCTCGTGGGCGGTAATGTGGGTGGCTGAAACCTGGTCGGAGATCGACAAGGCCATTTTCGCCCTGTGCATTCCTACCCGGTGGGATATACGCGGTGTCGAGAACCTGCGCAGGGACACTTCCTACCTGGCGGTCAGCAACCACCAGACCTGGGTCGACATCCCGGCGCTGATCGAAAGCCTTAATCGCCGCACACCATTCTTCAAGTTCTTCCTGAAAAAGGAGCTGATCTGGGTACCGCTGCTGGGCCTGGCCTGGTGGGGCCTGGACTATCCGTTCATGAAGCGCTACAGCAAGGCGTTTCTGCAGAAGCACCCAGAACTCAAGGGCAAGGATCTGGAAATCACCAAGGCCGCCTGTGAACTGTTCAAGCGCCAGCCGGTGACCGTGGTCAACTACCTCGAAGGCACCCGCTTCAGCGAGGCCAAGCGCCTGGAGCAGCAATCACCGTATCGCCACCTGCTCAAGCCCAAGGCCGGCGGCGTGGCCTTCGTGCTGGCGGCGCTGGGCGAGCAGCTGGACGCATTGCTGGACGTGACCATCGTCTACCCCGGCAACCGGGCGCCAGGGTTCTGGGAGCTGCTCAATGGCAGCATCAGCCGGGTGATCATCGACATTCAGGTCCGTGACCTGGACCCGGTGCTGTGGGCTGGGGACTATGAGAATGATCCCGCCTTCCGGCAGACGGTGCAGGCATGGGTGAACCAGTTGTGGGTGGCCAAGGATCAGCGGATCGAAGAGCTGCGGGCGGAGATGGGCTGAGGCTTCTGCTGTACGAGCCGGCCTCTTTGCCAGGTAAGCGCGCGAAGAGGCCCGCACAGATTACAGCAACCCGATCAGAACCGGGCTGATCATCAGCAACCAGACAGTGAAGTACAGTAGCTATTACATGAGCGAGGCACTAGTCATAGAGCCTGAAATTATCCAGTGCAGTACCATCCCGGTAGGCAAAAATATCAAGGCTTTTAATAGTTAATTCGCCAGGGGCAGTGTAATCAAAGTGCAGATCTTTCGTGACCACTTGCACTGTGCTATTGTCAGACAGATGAACCATAGCCGACGTATTTTCGAGGCCGTTGCTTGGGTAATACGCATCGTAAGAGATCCTGCTCGCAGGTTTGGTCGGCTCTAACTGCACGAAGTTCCCCTGTACCGTAGTGACGACATATAAATGCTCACCATCAATGTCAATCGGTGGAGGGGTGCCTTCAGCCGGTGGGGGAAGGTCTTTTTTGACCGAAATCGTTCCTGCGTATTCAGGTATCCAGCGAAAGGTACCATGCTCCGTCTTAATTTCTTGTTTCTCTTCTTGTTCTGGTAAATTGCTGAAATCTATAACACGAGGATTCGTTTTCATGATTAGGCACTCATCAGTCAAAAGAAGTTAAGGCCGCGGCAAGGTGGTTTTTACGCCGTACCCGAGTCATGATCGATGCGGGTTCCACTGGCCTGCCTTTAATCTACTGAGTTCGGCGCTGCGAAGTAACTGGTAAAAATGATAGGTCCGGCGCTGCTGAAAGCGTGCATCTGTTCAATACTGATTGGCTCGCACAGCGCGATTGGCGATTTGACGAGCCTGGCGAGATGATGAAATACGGATACCTGGCAGAACCGCCAGATGTAACGCTGGCCAACGCTTTTAGTAACGGGACATCTATCGTCGGCCCGGCCTAAATCTCGATAGGTAATGACATCATACCGAGGGAATTTCAAACCGGGCGGCAATGAAGCGGTAGCCAAAGCCTCACTACACAAAAGCCTGGAAGGCTGATAGCTTGAACCATCTGGCGTACCTGCTTTTGATAACACCCCTGAGGTCGGTGTTATCCAACCTCAGGGGTGCGGTCCATCAGCGGATCGAGCAATTGCGGGTGTAGATGGGGCTGACGCTTGTCTGAACCGGTCTCTTAGCCGGGCAAGTCCGTGAAAAGGTCAATACAGGCCTACAACAACGCGATTAGACCCTAGGCTGATCATCAGCAGCCAGACCTGAAGGATTGAAGATATTCACTGGATCAAATGTTATTCATAGAGTTTGATATTATCCAGTGCTGTACCACGCGACGACATAAGAAAATCAACACTCTTGATACTCAGCTCGGCAGGGGCGGTGTAGTCAATGTATAGATTACCCGCTTCGGTGCTTACCGTCGCTGTCGAGTCATCGGACAAATGAACGAGTGCCGCCGCATTAGCCAGCCCGCCGGCTCCTTCGGTTGGATACTCCGGAGCGTAAGAAATTCTGCTCGCAGGTTTTGCCAGCGCTAATCGCACTGCGAACTTATGCGTATTCAATTCGTAGGCATAAAGGTAGTGATCGGGGTTACCATTCGATGAGGTGCGCTCACGAACGTCAAAAAATCCACTGCCTTCGATTATCCAGCTGAACATTCCATGCAGGGTCGAAACTTCTTTTACCCTGTCTTGTAAAGCTACATCTTGAAAATCTATGACTACGTAGTTTTCCCGTGGCATGATCAGGCCTCCCATCAGTCAAGAAACGTTCAGGCCGCGGCAAGTTGGCTTGCGTACCGTCCCCGAGTCACGACCGATACGGGTTCGATTGGCCTGTCGTGAATCTAATGAATTCGGCGCTGCGGAGTAACTGGTAAAAATGATAGGTCCGGCGCTGTTGAAAGCCAGCATCTGTTCGATACTGGCTGGCTCGCACAGCGAGATTGGCGGTTTGACAAGCCTGGCGAGATCATGAAATACGGATACCTGGCAGAGCCGTCAGATGTAACGCTGGCCAACGCTTGCTAGTAACGGGACGTCTATCGTCAGCCCGGCCTAAATCTCGATAGGCAATGGCGTCATACCGAAGGTGTGGACAATGGCGTCGACCACAGGCTGCCCAGATTCTGCAGCAACGACCCGGCAATACCCTGTTGCCCAAGGTACTGCAGCAGCAGCGGGGCGAACTGCCCGATCATGCCGGTATCCATGCCCAACGCCTTGAATGCAGCGTCCAAGTCGGTGCGGCTCTGCACATCGTTGCCCAGCGCCTTGTCCAAGGCCGACTGGCTATCCTTGTCATTGCCCAGCAACTGCCCCAACCCACTCAGCCCACCCAGGAGATTGGCGCCCGACAGCAGGTCGAGGCCAGGCACGGCCTTGGTCAGCTGGCCGTAGTCGTCGCTGCTGAGGTTGTTGCGCGCCAGCCCCAGCATGGCCCCTGCGCCACCCACCGCCTGTTCCGGGGTGATGTTCAGCTGGCTGCCCAGGATGTTGAGCAGGTTGGCCTGCGCCGCCGGTGCCTGCACCTGGCCTTGCTGGCCCTGTTGCTGCATGGCGGCAACGGCATTGGCCGCATCGCTGAGGTTATAGGCGAACACCGGGCTTGCGGCCAGGGTCATCAGGGTAGCCAGCGTGAATGCTTTCATCGGGAGGGACCTCGTCGGCCGGGATGGCCGGGGAAACGAGGCATTGGACTGGAGTGGCAGACGTTTGTTCCTGGCCGGTTATCGGCCTGCTGTAAGCACAACGCCCCCGGGGCGGGGGCGTTGCTCCATCAGGTTAAGCTGCGCCCCACATCTTGTGCGGGTCGATGACGAATTTCTTCGGCACGCCAGCATCGAACTCGCCATAGCCTTCCGGTGCCTGGTCGAGGTTGATGACCTGCACGCCTACCACTTCGGCAATGTTGATGCGGTCCCACATGATCGCCTGCATCAGCTGGCGGTTGTACTTCATGGTCGGGGTCTGGCCGGTGTGGAAGCTGTGCGACTTCGCCCAACCCAGGCCAAAGCGGATGCTCAGCGCGCCGATCTTGGCCGCGGCATCCACCGCACCCGGGTCTTCGGTCACGTACAGGCCCGGGATACCGATCTTGCCGGCAACACGGGTCACTTGCATCAGCGAGTTCAGCACGGTAGCCGGCGCTTCATGCTTGGCCCCTTCGTGGCCGTGGCCGCGAGCCTCGAAGCCAACGGCGTCGACGGCGCAGTCCACTTCCGGCTCGCCGAGAATGTCGACGATCTGCTCGTGCAGCGGGGTGTCCTTGGACAGGTCGACCACTTCGAAGCCCTGCGACTTGGCGTGGGCCAGGCGGGCCGGGTTGAGGTCACCGACGATGACACAGGCCGCGCCGAGCAGGCGCGCCGAGGCGGCAGCGGCCAGGCCGACCGGGCCGGCACCGGCAACATACACGGTGCTGCCTGGGCCTACGCCAGCGGTGACAGCGCCGTGGTAGCCGGTCGGCAGGATGTCGGACAGGCAGGTCAGGTCACGGATCTTCTCCATGGCCTTGTCGCGATCCGGCAGCTTCAGCAGGTTGAAGTCGGCGTACGGCACCAGCACGTATTCGGCCTGGCCGCCGGTCCAGTCGCCCATGTCGACGTAGCCGTAGGCACCACCGGCGCGGGCCGGGTTGACGGTGAGGCAGACACCGGTGTGCATTTCCTTGCAGGAGCGGCAGCGGCCGCAGGCAACGTTGAACGGTACCGATACCAGGTCACCGATTTTCAGGCGTTCGACATCACGCCCCATCTCGACGATTTCACCGGTGATTTCGTGGCCCAGGACCAGGCCGACCTGGGCAGTGGTGCGACCGCGGACCATGTGCTGGTCGGAGCCGCAGATGTTGGTGGAGACCACCTTCAGGATCACGCCGTGCTCGATCTTGTTGCCGCGTGGGTCCTGCATTTTCGGGTAGTCGATCTTCTGCACCTCGACCTTGCCGGCGCCGAGATATACCACTCCACGATTGCCAGACATGCTCTTACCTCGCTTGATTTGTATTTATGCAGCGGTGGTTGAACGCGCCGCCATCCGTGGGCGGCATGTGTTTCTGGAATGCAGGGAATTGTGGGCCTGATACAGCGACTTGCACTGACTGGGAGCGACAGGGAGATGCCTTTTAGCGGCAGGTTTGTCGTTGACAGAAATGGGGAACAAAGGTGGTGGCCTGTGCCGACCTCTTCGCGGCTAAAGCCGCTCCCACAGGGGTTGACGCAAGGCTCAACGCCAACGCTGTACCTGTGGAAGCGGGCTTGCCCGCGAATGGCCGGTGCAGGTTGTTAGAGAACGACCGTCCGGTTGGCGTTGAGGAATACTCGCCGTTCGATGTGATAGCCCACCGCCCGCGCCAGGGTCAGGCATTCGATGTCGCGCCCCTTGGCGATCAGGTCTTCCGGGTAGTGGCTGTGGTCCACCACCTCCACGCCCTGGGCGATGATCGGCCCTTCGTCCAGGTCGTTGTTGATGTAGTGCGCCGTGGCACCCACCATCTTCACGCCCTTGTTGTAGGCCTGGTGGTAAGGCTTGGCGCCTTTGAAACCGGGCAACAGCGAGTGATGGATGTTTATCGCCCAGCCATCCAGGCGGCGGCACAGCTCCGGCGACAGCACCTGCATGTAACGGGCAAGCACCACCAGCTCCGCGCCAGTTTCCTCGATCACCTGGATCACCTTGCGCTCTTGCGCCGGCTTGTCCTTGGGGTCGAGGGCAAAGTGGTAGTAGGGAATCTTGTGCCACTGTGCCAGGGGCTCGAGGTCGGGGTGGTTGGACACCACTGCGACCACGTCCATGGCCAGCTGGCCGATGCGCTGGCGGTACAGCAGATCATTGAGGCAGTGGTCGGCCTTGGACACCATGATCACCACCTTCGGGCGGTGGTTGGGTGCGGTCAGCTCGAAGGCCATGCCGAACGCTTCGCTGCGCTCGGCAAGGCCGGCGCGGAAGCCTGCCTCGTCGAAATCGTCCGGCTGGCGAAACTCCACGCGAATGAAGAAACGCCCCGACAGCCGGTCATCGAAGGAGTGGTGCTCCGTCACGTAGCAGCGCTGCTCGAAGAGGTAACGCGTCACCACGTCGACGGTACCGAGCATGCTCGGGCAGTCGGCGGTGAGAATCCAGGTATCCGGTGCCCGACTCATGTTCGCTCTCCTTAAGCTTCGATGCTCAGGCCGTACTCGGCCGAAGCGTCCTGCAGCCACAGCCACCAGTAGTCGGCGAAGCTGCGGCGGATCACCAGCTCCCAGGTGTCTTCGGCGGTGCGGCGGATCACCAGTTGCGACTTGGCGAACACGGTACCGACGGCCTTGCCCACCGGGAAGTTGTTCGGGTGAACATCATAGCTGGTGGACTTCATCAGCACTTCGCGCACGTTCGGGCCGCGCAGTTCCAGCAGGCTCTGCCCACCGCTGACGTTGACCACCTGGATGTGCTGGCCTTCGAGGGCGGCGCGCAGCTTTTGCTCGACGGCAAACTCCTGGCCGCCGGGGACGATCAGCAACCACTCGTCAGGGCCCATCCATTGCAGCGACATTTCGTTGTTGGCGACCACGGTCAGCGCCACTGGCAGCTCCAGGCCCAGGGCCTTGTGCACGCCGGCGGCGAACTCTGGGTCGTGGCCATCGCCACGAATGGTCAGGTGGCCGAGGAACTTGCGTTCACGCAGGGTCACGCCTGCGTTCTTGCGGCCTTTGCCAACCAGGCTGGCCAGGTCGGCGTGGTGCAGTGGCGACTGGGCCTTGGCCTCGGCGCCGGGGTTTTGCTGGAAGACGTTGATAGCGCTCATTTCTTACCTGCCTTGAATTCTGTTGATCGCGAAGACCTGAGGTAGAACCTGTAGTCAAAGTCTGTGGAGATCCAGTGTGGGAGCGGGTTTACCCGCGAAGAGGGCGGTGGACCCACCATCGCATTCGCGGGTGAACCCGCTCCCACAAGGACCGCATGCCAATCAGAGCTACTGGTGAAGCCTCAAACGTTCTGCCGCTCACCCTTCGGATCGAAGAACACCGAAGACACGATCTCTGCCTCGATCACGCTGCCATCGGCCTGCGGCGAGTACACGCGTTCGCCCATGCGCTTGAGGCCGCCCTTGACCACACCCATGGCGAACGAATAGCCCAGGGAGTTGGCTGCGTAGCTGGAGGTGACGTGGCCAACCATGTCCATCGGGATCGGTTGCTTCGGATCGAACACCAGCTGGGCACCTTCCGGCAGCCACTTGGTCGGGTCGACCGGCTTCAGGCCCACCAGCTGCTTGCGGTTCTCGCGCACGCAGTCTTCGCGGTTCATGCCACGCAGGCCGATCCACGAGTACGGCTTGTTGCGGCCCACGCACCAGCTCATGTTCAGGTCATCCGGGGTCATCGAGCCGTCGGTGTCCTGGCCAACGATGATGAAGCCCTTCTCGGCACGCAGCACGTGCATGGTCTCGGTGCCATACGGGGTCAGGTTGTACTTCTTGCCCGCCTCGATGATCTGCTCCAGCACGCCCATGGCGTAGTTGGCCTGCACGTTGACTTCGTACGACAGCTCACCGGTGAACGAGATACGGAACACCCGGGCTGGCACGCCGCCGACGTTGCCTTCCTTCCAGGTCATGAACGGGAAGGCTTCCTTGTCCATGTCGATGTCGGTCAGCTCGCTCAGCAGCTTGCGGCTGTTGGGGCCGGACAGGGTCATGGTGGCCCAGTGGTCGGTGACCGAGGTGAAGTACACCTTCAGCTCCGGCCATTCGGTCTGGTGGTACAGCTCCATCCACTGCAGCACGCGCGCAGCGCCGCCGGTGGTGGTGGTCATGATGAAGTGGTTGTCGCCGACGCAGGCGGTCACGCCGTCGTCGAAGACCATGCCGTCTTCCTTGCACATCAGGCCGTAACGGGCCTTGCCCACGTCGAGCTTGGTCCAGGCGTTGGTGTAGATGCGGTTGAGGAACTCACGCGCATCCGGGCCCTGGATGTCGATCTTGCCCAGGGTCGAGGCGTCCAGCAGGCCCACGCTGTCGCGCACGGCCTTGCATTCACGGGCCACGGCGGCATGGATGTCTTCACCGGCCTTGGGGAAGTACCAAGGGCGTTTCCACTGGCCGACATCTTCGAACTCGGCGCCGTTCTTCACGTGCCAGGCATGCAGGGCAGTGAAGCGCACGGGCTCGAACAGGTGGCCACAGTGCCGGCCAGCTACCGCACCGAAGGTTACCGGCGTGTAGTTGGGGCGGAACATGGTGGTGCCCATTTCCGGGATGGTGATGCCCATCGAACGGGCGGCGATGGCCAGGCCGTTGATGTTGCCCAGCTTGCCCTGGTCGGTACCGAAGCCCAGCGCGGTGTAGCGCTTGACGTGCTCGACCGACTCGAAGCCTTCGCGGGTGGCCAGTTCGATGGCGGCCGCGGTAACGTCGTTCTGCTGGTCGACGAACTGCTTGGGCGCACGGGCAGTGCCCTTGTCGTGCGGCACCTGGAACAGCGCCACGGTGGCCTCTTCCTTGCGCGCCACGGTTTTCGGCAGGCTGCCGACAGTGGCCTTGAAGCCAGCTTCGGTGGCTGCGCGCACGCCGCCTTCGAAACCATCGGCAATCGCGTCGCCGAGCGGGTATACGCCATTGATACCGCCGACACATTCACGCTTCTGCGGCGCATCGCCCGGTACGAAGCCGAGGATGTCTTCGCGCCAGATCGGGCGGCCGCCCAGGTGCGAAGCCAGGTGCACGACCGGGCTGTAACCGCCGGAGGTGGCGATCAGGTCGCAGTCCAGGGTTTCGCCAGGGCTGGTGACCTTGTGCGCCTGTACGTCGATGGCGGCCACGCGGGCGCCAGTGACATGCTTGCTGCCCTTGGCCTCGATCACGGCGCTGGAGGTGAGAATGCGGATGCCCTTGGCACGTGCTTCTTCAACCAGCGAACCACGCGGGTTGTGGCGAGCGTCGGCGATCGCGACCACCTGCAGGCCGGCATCGTGCCAGTCCAGCGCGGCACGGTAGGCGTGGTCGTTGTTGGTCGACAGCACCAGCTTGCGGCCTGGGGCCACGCCGTAACGGCGCACGTAGGTGGAAACGGCACCGGCCAGCATGTTGCCCGGCACATCGTTGTTGCCGTACACCAGCGGGCGCTCGTGGGCACCAGTGGCCAGCACCACGCGCTTGGCGCGGACGCGGTGCACGCGGTGGCGCACCTGGCCGATCGGGGCACGGTCACCGAGGTGGTCGGTGAGGCGCTCGTGGATGGTCAGGAAGTTATGGTCGTGGTAGCCGTTGACCGTGGCGCGTGGCAGCAGGGTCACTTCCGGCAGGCTTTCCAGCTCTTTGACCACGGCGTTGACCCAGTCGGTGGCAGGCTTGCCGTCGAGGGTTTCGCGGGTGTCGAGCAGGCTGCCGCCGAACTCTTCCTGCTCGTCTGCCAGGATCACCCGGGCACCGCTGCGCGCAGCGGCCAGGGCCGCAGCCAGGCCAGCAGGGCCGGCACCGACGATCAGCACGTCGCAGTGCTGGTTCATGTAGTCGTAGCTGTCCGGGTCGTTCTGCAGCGGCGCGCGGCCAAGGCCGGCGGCTTTGCGGATGTACTTCTCGTAAGTCATCCAGAACGATTTCGGGTACATGAAGGTTTTGTAGTAGAAGCCCGGCGGCATCATGCTGCCACCGACCTTGCCGAGGATGCCCATGACGTCGTTGTTGACGTTCGGCCAGCCGTTGGTGCTGGTGGCGACCAGGCCTGCGTACAGGGCCTGTTGGGTGGCACGCACGTTAGGGATCTGGGTGGCTTCGCTGGAGCCGATCTGCAGGATGGCGTTCGGCTCTTCGGTACCGGCAGCGATGATGCCGCGCGGGCGCGAGTACTTGAAGCTGCGGCCAACGATGTCGACGCCGTTGGCCAGCAACGCGGCGGCCAGGGTGTCGCCGGCATAGCCCTGGTAGGTCTTGCCGTTGAAGCTGAAGTTAAGGACCTTGCTGCGGTCGATACGGCCGCCGCTGGCGAGGCGATAGGTCTGGCTCATACTTTTTCCCCTTGGCCTTTGACGGTCGACGGTGCACTGCTTTGCTTGCCGTTGGCGGTCACTTGCGGCTTCTCGCCAATCTTGTAGGTTTCCAGAATTTCGTAGGTCACGGTGTCGCGGGTGACGTTGAAGTACTGGCGGCAGCCGGCAACGTGGTCCCACAGTTCGTGGTGAATACCGCGCGGGTTGTCACGGTAGAACATGTAGGTACCCCACTCCTCGTCGGAGCAGGCGTTGGGGTCCAGCGGGCGGGCGATGTGCGCCTGGCCAGAGGCGTGGAACTCTTCTTCGGAGCGCAGCTCGCCGCAGTGGGGACAGAAAATATGCAACATGACGGTGTCTCCGGTTAGTGGGCGACGGCGGCAGCGCCGTGTTCGTCGATCAGTGCGCCGCTGTAGAAGCGGTCCATGGAGAATGGCGCGGCCAGTGGGTGCATTTCGCCCTTGGCCAGGCTCGCGGCGAAGACGTTGCCCGAACCCGGGGTCGCCTTGAAGCCGCCGGTACCCCAACCGCAGTTGAAGAACAGGTTCTTCACCGGGGTCTTGGTGATGATCGGGCAGGCGTCCGGCGAGGTATCGACGATGCCGCCCCACTGGCGGTTCATGCGAACGCGCGAGAGGTTGGGGAACATTTCGACGATGGCCTGCAGGGTGTGCTCGATCACCGGGTACGAACCGCGCTGGCCGTAGCCGACCCAGCCGTCGATGCCGGCACCGATCACCAGGTCGCCCTTGTCCGACTGGCTGATGTAGCCGTGTACGGCGTTGGACATGATCACGCTGTCGATGATTGGCTTGATCGGCTCGGATACCAGCGCCTGCAACGGGTGCGATTCCAGCGGCAGGCGGAAGCCGGCGAGCCTGGCCATGTGCCCGGAGTTACCGGCGGTGACCACACCAACGCGCTTGGCGCCGATGAAGCCCTTGTTGGTTTCCACACCGATGACCGCGCCGTTTTCCTTGCGGAAACCGGTCACTTCGGTCTGTTGGATCAGGTCCACGCCCAGGGCGTCGGCAGCACGGGCGAAGCCCCAGGCCACGGCGTCGTGACGGGCCACGCCGCCACGACGCTGTACGGTGGCGCCAAGGATCGGGTAGCGGGTGTTCTTCGAGCAGTCCAGGTACGGGATCTCGGCCGCCACCTGGGCAGTGTTCAGCAGCTCGCCGTCCACGCCATTCAGGCGGTTGGCGGAGACGCGGCGCTCGGAGTCACGCATGTCCTGCAGGGTGTGGCACAGGTTGTAGACGCCGCGCTGGGAGAACATCACGTTGTAGTTGAGGTCCTGGGACAGGCCCTCCCACAGCTTCATGGCGTGCTCGTACAGGTGCGCCGACTCGTCCCACAGGTAGTTGGAACGCACGATGGTGGTGTTACGGGCGGTGTTGCCGCCGCCCAGGTAGCCCTTCTCGATCACCGCGACGTTGGTGATGCCGTGTTCCTTGGCCAGGTAGTAGGCCGTGGCCAGGCCATGCCCGCCACCGCCGACGATAACCACGTCGTAGACCTTTTTAGGGGTTGGCGTGCGCCACATGCGCTGCCAGTTCTCGTGGTGGCTGAGGGAGTGCTTGAAAAGGCCGAAGCCCGAGTAACGTTGCATGGTGTGTGGCTCCACTCAGCGGTAAACAGGGAAATCTGCGCACAGCGCCGCGACGTTCTTCGCCACATCGGCTTCGACGTCTGCGTCACCGAGGTTGTCGAGGATGTCGCAGATCCAGCCGGCCAGGGCGACACATTGCGCGACCTTGAAGCCGCGGGTGGTGACGGCCGGGGTGCCGATGCGCAGGCCCGAGGTGACGAACGGCGACTGCGGGTCGTTCGGCACGGCGTTCTTGTTGACGGTGATGTGCGCACGGCCCAGGGCGGCGTCGGCGTCTTTGCCGGTGAGGCCCTGGCGAATCAGGCTGACCAGGAACAGGTGGTTGTCGGTGCCACCGGAGACCACGTCGTAGCCACGCTCGATGAACACCTGGGCCATGGCCTGGGCGTTCTCGATCACTTGTTTCTGGTAGGCCTTGAACTCAGGTTCCAGCGCTTCCTTGAAGCACACCGCCTTGGCGGCGATCACGTGCATCAGCGGGCCGCCCTGGGCGCCGGGGAATACCGCGGCGTTGAGCTTCTTCTCGATCTCTTCGTTGGCCTTGGCCAGGATCAGGCCGCCACGTGGCCCGCGCAGGGTCTTGTGGGTGGTGGTGGTCACCACGTCGGCGAACGGGATCGGGTTCGGGTACAGGCCAGCGGCAACCAGGCCGGCAACGTGGGCCATGTCGACGAACAGCAGCGCCCCGACCTTGTCGGCAATGGCGCGGAAGCGCGGGAAGTCGAGGGTCTTGGAGTAGGCCGAGAAGCCGGCAACGATCATTTTCGGCTTGTGCTCGAGCGCCAGGCGCTCGACTTCGTCGTAGTCGATCAGGCCGGTGTTGGTGTCGATGCCGTACTGCACGGCGTTGTACAGCTTGCCCGAGGACGACACCTTGGCGCCGTGGGTCAGGTGGCCACCGTGGGCCAGGCTCATGCCGAGGATGGTTTCACCAGGCTGCAGCAGGGCCAGGTAGACCGCGCCGTTGGCCGACGAGCCGGAGTGCGGCTGGACGTTGGCGTAGTCGGCACCGAACAGCTGCTTGGCGCGCTCGATGGCCAGGGCCTCGACTTTGTCCACATGCTCGCAGCCACCGTAGTAGCGCTTGCCCGGGTAGCCTTCGGCGTACTTGTTGGTCAGGCCGCTGCCTTGGGCCTGCATCACGCGCTTGGAGGTGTAGTTTTCCGAGGCAATCAGCTCGATGTGGTCTTCCTGGCGCTGTTCTTCGGCATTCATCGCCGCCAGAAGTGCATCATCGTAACCCTGGATCTGGTCTTGCTTGCTGAACATCGTGTATCTCCCGGCGGCGATCATTTTTTGTCGTGGGGCACTGTGGCCCTTTGTGGCGATGTTATGACTGGCCGGGGCGGGTCAGATGCCTGCGCACGCCTTGCAATGGCGCGTTTACGACATTCGTTGCGGTGCTGGCTTGTTCGCGGGCACGCCCTCTCCCACAGGGATCTGCACAGGCCCATGGTTGCTGGCCTGCGCGGTCCTTGTGGGAGCGGGCGTGCCCGCGAAGAGGCCGGCACAGACAACACAGCCATCAGCCCATGCACAGCTTGTATAGGCAACCGCCGAATCGATGGTTTAGAGTGCTGCTCTGCGTCGTTCACAGGACAGAAGTGCCATGACAGACAAGAGCCAACAATTCGCCAGCGACAACTATTCCGGCATCTGCCCCGAAGCCTGGGCCGCGATGGAAAAGGCCAACCACGGTCACGACCGCGCCTACGGCGACGACCAATGGACCGAGCGCGCCGCGGAATACTTCCGCAACCTGTTCGAAACCGATTGCGAAGTGTTCTTCGCCTTCAACGGTACCGCCGCCAACTCCCTGGCCCTGGCCTCGCTGTGCCAGAGCTACCACAGCGTGATCTGCTCCGAGACCGCCCACGTCGAAACCGACGAATGCGGTGCACCGGAATTCTTCTCCAACGGCTCCAAGCTGCTCACCGCAGCCAGCGTCCACGGCAAGCTGACCCCACAGTCGATCCGTGATGTGGCCTTGAAGCGACAGGACATCCACTACCCCAAGCCACGCGTGGTGACCATTACCCAGGCCACCGAAGTGGGCACGGTGTATCGCCCCGAAGAACTGAAGGCGATCAGCGCCACCTGCAAGGAGCTGGGCCTGAACCTGCACATGGACGGCGCGCGCTTTTCCAACGCCTGCTCGTTCCTGGGCTGCAGCCCGGCCGAGCTGACCTGGAAGGCCGGCGTCGACGTGCTGTGCTTTGGCGGCACCAAGAACGGCATGGCGGTGGGCGAAGCGATCCTGTTCTTCAACCGTCAGCTGGCCGAGGACTTCGATTACCGCTGCAAGCAGGCCGGCCAGCTGGCATCGAAGATGCGCTTCCTGTCAGCGCCATGGGTGGGCCTGCTGGAAGACGGCGCCTGGCTGCGTCATGGCGCGCATGCCAACCGCTGCGCGCAGTTGCTGGCCTCGCTGGTCAGCGACCTGCCTGGGGTGGAGCTGATGTTCCCGGTGGAGGCCAACGGGGTGTTCCTGCAGATGCCGGAGCATGCGATCGAAGCGCTGCGTAGCAGAGGCTGGCGGTTCTACACCTTCATTGGCAGTGGTGGGGCGCGCTTCATGTGCTCGTGGGATACCGAGGAAGAGCGCGTGCGCGAGCTGGCTGCGGATATCCGTAGCATCATCACCGCCTGACAGGCCGTATTCGCGGGCACGCCCGCTCCCACAGGGATCGCGTGATGAACCTGTGGGAGCGGGCAAGCCCGCGAAGAAGCAAACGCCGATCTAGAGCCTGAACCCGCCCATCTGCCGCGCCAGGTCATCGGCCAGCCCACGCAATGCCCGGCACTCCTCGCGACAGCCCTGCACCTCCGCCGCCGTCTCCCGCGCCAGGTCGGAAATCCCCTGCACCGTGCGGTTGATTTCCTCGGTCACCGCCGACTGCTCTTCGGTCGCCGTCGCGACCTGATGGTTCATGTCGCTGATGTGCTCGACCCGGTCGGTAATGGCTCCCAACGATGCGCCTGTGCGCTGGCTCGACTCGACACCACTACCGGTAGCCTGCTGCCCCGCCTGCATCGAACTCACCGCCACGCCCGCGCCCTGCTTCAGGCGCTGGATCATCTGCTGCACCTCGTCGGTGGACAGCTGCGTGCGCCGCGCCAAGGTGCGCACTTCATCGGCCACCACGGCAAACCCGCGCCCTGTCCGTGCGGCCTCGATGGCAGCATTCAGCGCCAGCAGGTTGGTCTGTTCGGAAATGCTGCGAATGCTGAGGTCACCCGCGTCGGAGCCAATTTGCACCGGCGCAGCCGTGACGCGACGGATCGGCCGCACCAGGCCGCAGGCCAACAGCACCACCAGCAGCAGCGAGACCAACGCGACGGCGCCACCGATCAGGCTGGTCAGCAATGCCGGCGACGCCGACCAGTCGGCCATGCTTTCCACCTTGTCCTTACAGATCTCCCGTCGTTCATCCTAATGCCGTACTCATTCACAGCGATACTGTCATTTTTGTCAGTCGTTCATCCTCAATTTACGGGGTACCCTCGAGCCGCAATCCAATCCTCTGAGGGGCACAAGCAATGAACGTTACTTTCCGCTTCGGCACTGATCCGATCACGTTTAACGACATTATAACCAGCGACTTGCTTCACATCAGAACTGGAGATGGAATTGTCGTATACGAGATGGCTTTTCCATACGAATATCCGAAAGTCAGTCACATTGTTGAGGGTTCAGACCTTGTAGTTCAATTCAGCGAGAATCAGAGTAGGCAGGGCAAACCCAGAACTATTGCTACTACCCGCCTCACGAAAGAAGTCAATCGATTCCTAGTCTTGGACATGTATGGCAAAGCCCAGGAAGTCATCACCGATCAAAATGTAATTAGCTTCCTAATACATATCCCTGCCAACAGTGACTTTGAATGGAATGGGAAACGCCTACACCTTAACGAAAAGTTTCTTTTTATCGAGAAAATACCTAATGTATGCTGGTGGACATTCAATACTACTGTGCTCTAACCAAGCCCATAACAAACTAGAGCAACCTGACGTATCGCAATGATTTATAGCTATCCACAGAACCGCCCTTTAGTTTTGAAAGGGCGGTTTTTTCAAGATAAAGCGTGATTAGAGCTTGAATCCCTTCATCTGCTGGGCCAGGTCATCCGCCAATCCACGTAGCGCCTTACATTCCTCACGACACCCTTGCACCTCGGTTGCCGTCTCCCGCGCCAGGTCGGAGATTCCTTGAACCGTGCGGTTGATTTCCTCGGTCACCGCCGACTGCTCTTCGGTCGCCGTCGCGACCTGATGGTTCATGTCGCTGATGTGCTCGATCCGGTCGGTAATGGCTCCCAACGATGCGCCTGTGCGCTGGCTCGACTCGACACCACTACCGGTAGCCTGCTGCCCCGCCTGCATCGAACTCACCGCCACGCCCGCGCCCTGCTTCAGGCGCTGGATCATCTGCTGCACCTCGTCGGTGGACAGCTGCGTGCGCCGCGCCAAGGTGCGCACTTCATCGGCCACCACGGCAAACCCGCGCCCCATATCCCCTGCCCGTGCGGCCTCGATGGCAGCATTCAGCGCCAGCAGGTTGGTCTGTTCGGAAATGCTGCGGATCACCGCCAATACCTCATCGATCGAGGCGACTTCACCGGCCAACTGGCCCACAGCCTCGGCCGCCTTGCCAATATCGCCCGACATGCCCTCGATACCCTGGACCGAGCGCCGTACCACTTCGCGCGCCTGCACGGCTTCATCGCGCGCCGCCTGCGAGGCCTGGGCCGCATCGCCGGCATTGCGGGCAATGTCCTGCACGGTCAGGCCCATTTCGTGTACGGCAGTAGCCACCATTTCGGTCATTTCCTGCTGGCGAGCGGAACGTTCGGCCGTGTTGTCCACCACCACGGTCACCTGTTCAACCGCCTGGCGCAGCCGCTCGGAGGTCTGCAGTACTTCACCGATCAGCCGCCGCTGGCTGTCGAGGAAGCGGTTGAAACCGCGTGCCAGGTCACCCAGTTCGTCCAGGCGTGAATCGTCCAGGCGCTGGCTGAGATCACCCGCACCACTGCCAATTTGCACCAGCGCAGCGGTGACGCGACGGATCGGCCGCACCAGGCCGCGGGCCAACAGCACCACCAGCAGCAGCGAGACCAGCGCCACGCCGCCACCGATCAGGCTGGTCAGCCACACTGCCTGGTGCATTTGCGCGTAGATCTCCTGCTCCGGCACCTCGGCGACCAACGTCCAGTTCAGGTCGCGCAAGGGCAAGCCGAGCGCCAGGTAGCTTTCGCCGTCTCGGCTGAAACGGCTGCTGCGCAGGCCCTGCGCCCCGCTCAGCACCGCCTTGGCGGCGTCCGCACCGAGCTGCTCGGCCAGCTGGCGCTTGCCGCTGAAGGCGTTATCCGGGTGCACCTGGATCAGGCCATCGTTACGCACCAGAAACACCTTGCCGTGTTCGCCAAAGCTGAAGTCGTGGATCAGCTGCGACAGCTCGGTCATGCGCAGGCCCATACCGGCGACGCCGACCAGTTGGCCATGCTTTTCCACCCGGTAGTCGATGAACAGGGCCAGCTCGCCCGTGGCGCCATCAATATCGATATTGATGAACCGCTCGGCACCGCTGTCGATGTAGCCGTAGAACCACTGGTCCTTGGGGTTGCTGCGGCTGAGGGTACGGTCCAGCCCGTTCTCGTTGTAGTAGTGGCCGGTCTCGGTGGAGACAAACAAGGTGGTGAACGCCTGGTTGCGCTGCTTGGCGGCGGTGAGGTATTCGATGAACTGCGGGGCCTGCGCGGGGTTCTCACCTGCGGCAAGCCAGTCGCGCAGCAGCGTGTTGCCAGCGATGTCTGCCGCCGCTACCAGCGGCTGGCCGAGCATGCGTTCGATATCGTTGCGGATGGCCTCGATGCTGGCCGGCAAGGCACTGCCCACCAGGTAGCGTTCGGTGAGGCGATTGAGCGCCACGGTGAAAATGATGACTACGACCAGAATGCTCACCAGCAGGGCGGCGCCCATGCTGGTGATCAATTGCCACTGGATGCTTTTACGCCAGATACGCATGCCCCTGCTCCCCGCATAATTATTGTTTTGCGGAAAGTGTATACACTTGCGTATCCAGTTAATCCAGTGATCTAGAACAACAGCTTCCCGCCTGTGCCAGCGGGGATGCCCAGGATTGCTTCATCACTGTGTCTGGCACCGGCTGCGCCGATGGTTGCGGGGCTTCGACGCCTCGACACGCTCGCTCTCACAGGCACCTCGGTATCGGGCCGTCATTGTTCGGCGATAGTCCGGACGATGGTGTCCACGGTGGCATCTATCTGCGCCTGGGTACGCTCCAGCGTCTTGCGGTGCTCATCCTGCAGTTCGATCTGTCGCGAACACAGGTTCAACGCGGCCAGCACCAGCAACTTGTCACCGATCAGGGTCGGGTACTGACGCTTGGTCTGGGCCAGGGCGGTGTTGAGCATTTGTACAGCCTGGGCCAGGGTTGCCTCCTGGCCTTCAGGCGCCTTGATCGAATAGTCGTTACCGAGGATCGACACGACATTGATCGGCTGAGCCCGTAGTGTCATGCGCCGACAACGCCAGCGGTGGCGCGCTCGACCAGCGCCTGCAGGCGCGCGGCGGTGCTGCCGTGCTTCTCTTCCTGCTCCATCAGCGACAGCTGCAGGGTCTCGTTTTCTTCCTTGGCCTGGGCCAGTTCCTGGCCGAGGGCGGCGTTCTGCTCGGTGAGTTGGGCGTTCTTCTGCAGCAGGTCGTTGACCAGTTGCTCGATTTGATTCAGGGAAGCTTCCAGCATGGGTCTATCTCAGGTTGTTGCGGGGGGCGCACACGATAAAGAAAAGTGCCGCCCGTCGCCATTAAATATCGGATTCACAACGTGTCGAACCCGCAGATTGACAGGGTAACCGGCCCCTTGTTCCGACCTGGGTCAACCGCCGGTCAGGAACACCTGGGCCAACTCCGAATTTTGTCAGGCGCAGACTCAAGACTGGTCGGTCACGACCGATACTCAAAGAGACACATTCTGTCGCACTGGGTGCCTCCCCTTCACTTCCCTGGATCTGCCCTCCATGTCATTACGCAACATCAATATTGCCCCACGCGCACTGCTGGGCTTTGCGCTTATCGGCCTGCTGATGCTCGGCCTCGGTATTTTCTCCCTGATGCAGATGGGCAACATCCGCCAGGCCGGCCTGGCCATCGAAGAGGTCAGCGTACCCGCCATCAAGACCCTGGATGAGCTCAACGCACTGAACCTGCGTATGCGCAGTCTCGCCTACCGCCTGCTGGTGAACCGCGAACCGCAGAGCCAACAGGAAATCCTCAAGCTGATGGACCAGCGCAACCAGGAGATCGACCGCGCGCGCCAGGTGTACCTGCCGCTGATCACCGCCGCCGACGAGCAGGCCGCATACGATCAGTACGTCCAATCGCTCAACCAGTACCGCCAGCTGGAGGCCCGCATGCGCAGCCTGAGCCAGGCCGGCAGCCTCGATGAGCTGAGGGAGGTTCTCAACCGTGACGTGATAGCCACCTCCGAACAGATCAACAAGATCATGGAGACCCTGGTGCGCATCAATACCGAGCAGACCCGTGACACCAACGCGAAAGCCGCCAGCCAGTACGACGCGGCTTTCTCTCTGGTGATCGGCCTGCTGGTTGCCGCCACCGTGCTGACGTTTGCCTGCGCCATGCTGTTGACCCGCAGCATCACCAAACCGATCGACGAGGCGCTCAGATGCGCCGAACAGATCGCCGACGGCGACCTGACCCACGTCATCCATGCCGAGGGTACCGACGAAGCTGCCCGCCTGCTGCGCGCCATGGCCCGCATGCAGGACAAGCTGCGCGACACCTTGCAGCTGATCGCCGGCTCGGCCACGCAGCTGGCCTCGGCTGCCGAGGAGCTGAACGCCGTCACCGACGAAAGCGCCCGTGGCCTGCAACAGCAGAACAACGAAATCGAACAGGCCGCCACGGCGGTGACCGAAATGACCAGCGCCGTCGAAGAGGTGGCACGCAATGCCGTCAGCACCTCGGAAGCCTCCAGCGAAGCCAGCCGTTCGGCAGGCGATGGCCGCGACCTGGTCATGGAAACCGTGGGTGCCATCGAGCGCATGAGCGGTGACGTACAAGCCACCGCCAAGCTGGTTACCCACCTGGCCGAACAGTCGCGCGATATCGGCAAGGTGCTGGATGTGATCCGCGGCCTGGCAGACCAGACCAACCTGCTGGCACTCAACGCGGCGATCGAGGCGGCCCGTGCCGGCGAGGCCGGCCGTGGCTTTGCCGTGGTCGCCGATGAAGTGCGGGCGCTGGCTCACCGTACCCAGCAGTCGACCAGCGAGATCGAGCGGATGATCGGCAGCATTCAGGGCGGTACCGAAGAGGCCGTGAACTCGATGCGCACCAGCACCGAGCGTGCCGAATCGACCTTGAATATCGCCCGTGGCGCAGGCTTGGCGCTGGATACCATTGCCGGGGCGGTGGCGCAGATCAACGAGCGTAACCTGGTAATTGCCAGCGCTGCGGAAGAGCAGGCGCAGGTGGCGCGGGAAGTGGACCGCAACCTGGTGAACATCAACGACCTGTCGGTGCAGAGCGCTACTGGGGCGAATCAGACCAGTGCGGCGAGCGCCGAGTTGTCGCGGTTGGCGGTGGACCTGAATGGGTTGGTAGCACGGTTCCGTACCTGAAAACCCTGGGGCCGCTTTGCGGCCCATCGCGACACAAGGCCGCTCCTACAGGAAGTACGCGATCCCCTGTAGGAGCGGCCTTGCGTCGCGATGGGCTGCAAAGCAGCCCCTGCAATCGCGGATCAGTAATCGATCCGCACGTCCCCTTTCGGCACACTGCAGCACGACAGGATGTAGCCCTCGGCTTCGTCCTCTTCGGTGATGCCACCGTTGTGCTCCATCTCCACTTCGCCGCCCAGCTTGAGCACCTTGCAGGTGCCGCAGATGCCCATGCCGCAAGCTTTGGGGATCATCAGGCCAACCTTGGCCGCCGCTGCATGCACGGTCTCGCCCGGGGCGATGCGGATACTCTTGTCGCTGCCGATGAATTCCACCAGGTTGAGGTCGGCGGCATCCAGTTCCGGCGCATCGGCAGCCTGTTCGGCATGCTCCACCGCGTCCGCCTTGGCTTCCGGAGGCGTGGCACCGAACGACTCCTCGTGGTAGTTCTTCATGTCGAAGCCCACCGCTTCGAGCATGCGCTTGACCGCGCTCATGTACGGCGTCGGGCCGCAGCAGAACACCACGCGCTCCATGTAGTCCGGCGCAATCAGCTCCATCAGGCGCTGGTTCAGGTAGCCGCGGTAACCCGCCCACGGCTCACCCAGGCCATGCTTTTCGCAAATGATGTGCAGGCTGAAGTTGGGGATGCGCGAGGCCATCTGCTCCAGCTCGCGATGGTAGATGATGTCCTTCGGCGAACGGGCACTGTGCACGAACACCATGTCGACATTGCCGTTGGTGTCGTAGAACCAGCGCGCCATCGACATCACCGGGGTGATACCGACACCGCCGGAAAGGTACAGCACCTTCTGCGCCGGGAAATCGATGGCGTTGAACAGCCCCACCGGGCCGTGCACCGGCAACTCGGCGCCTTCGTGCATGGTGTCGTGGAGGAAGTTCGACACCAGGCCGCCCGGTACGCGCTTGACCGTGATCGAGAAGCTGTAGGGCACCGAAGGCGAGCTGGAGATGGTGTAGGAGCGCATCACCGGCTTGCCTTCGATCTCCAGCTCCAGGGTGACGAACTGCCCGGGCTTGAAGAAGAACATGATCGGCTGGTCGGCCATGAAGCAGAAGGTGCGCACGTCCCAGGTCTCCTGGATGACCTTGACGCAGCGCACGATGTGGCGGCCGTTGGCCCAGGTCTGGGTGGTGACCGGATTGAGGAAGGTATCGGACATGTTCATCTCCAGCAGCCGACTATTGGCCTTTTATGGCTTGGATAATGCGCAAGCTGAAGACGACGTACATTCCTGCCAGCGACATCGGCGTGCTTATCGCGACCAGCCCCGCACCACAAGGGCTGCGGAGTCGTAATTCAATTCGGCCATGTCGCCCATGGATACGGTTCACGACGTCTTCGGACGCACACTCCACGGCAAAACAACCGCTGTTTCTTGATAAGCAGCCTTGCGGCACCACAACAACGATTAGCCACCTTTTGCCGGCCGCACACGGCCCCGAGGAATACACGATGGACGTCACCGCAACCCTGAGCCTGGGCGATCCACTGGAACCTGCACGCAAGGCGACAGCCGAAATGCTGCAGACCCGCGAGCGCACCTTCTCGCTGCCCCAGCCTTTCTACAACGACGAGCGTCTGTTCCAGATCGACATGCAGGAGATCTTCCACAAGGAGTGGCTGATCGCCGGCATGACCTGCGAGATCCCGGCCAAGGGCAACTACATCACCCTGCAGATCGGCAAGAACCCGATCATCGTGGTGCGTGGCGCCGAAGGCAAGGTGCATGCCTTCCACAACGTCTGCCGCCATCGCGGCTCGCGCCTGTGCGTCAGCGACAAGGGCAAGGTGGCCAAGCTGGTCTGCCCGTACCACCAGTGGACCTACGAACTGGACGGCCGACTGCTGTTCGCTGGCACCGAAATGGGTGCCGACTTCGACATGAACCAGTACGGCCTGAAGCCGGTGAACGTGAAAGTCGCTGGCGGCTACATCTTCATCAGCCTGGCGGAAAACCCGCCTGCCATCGACGAGTTCCTGGCCACCCTGGACCACTACATGGAGCCGTACGACATGGAGAACACCAAGGTGGCGGTGCAAACCACCTTGATGGAAAAGGCCAACTGGAAGCTGGTGCTGGAAAACAACCGCGAGTGCTACCACTGCAACGGTTCGCACCCGGAACTGCTGCAAACCCTGCTGGAATGGGACGACACCAACGACCCGCGCGCCAGCCAGGAATTCAAGGACCACGTGGCCGCCTCGGCTGCCGCCTGGGAAGCTGAGAAGATCCCGTACCTGCACAAGAGCCATGGCCTGCGTAACCGCATCGTGCGCATGCCGCTGCTCAAGGGCACCGTGTCGATGACCATGGACGGCAAGCAGGCCTGCCAGAAGCTGATGGGCCGCATCAAGAACCCGGACCTGGGCTCGATGCGCATCCTGCACCTGCCGCACTCGTGGAACCACTGCATGGGTGATCACATGATCGTGTTCACCGTGTGGCCGATCAGCGCCCAGGAAACCATGGTCACCACCAAGTGGCTGGTGCACAAGGATGCCGTGGAAGGCGTGGATTACGATCCGGAGCGCATGCGCAAGGTGTGGGACGCCACCAACGACCAGGACCGCCGCCTGGCCGAAGAGAACCAGCGCGGGATCAACTCCACCGCATACCAGCCGGGCCCTTACTCGAAGACCTACGAGTTTGGCGTGGTCAACTTCATTGACTGGTACAGCCAGCGCTTGCTCAACAACCTGGGGGCTGAGCCGGCACCTTACCTGAAAGAAGTGCAGGCACAGTAAGCCCAACCCCCGCCACTGAACGATGTTTGGTGGCGGGGACTCCCCTTTCTACACTCCTCGCCTGACACCCGCTGTGTAACCCTTCCCCCTGCAACACTCGCCCCAGCGAATCACTGATCAGTATTTGACCAACTCGGTCAAACCCGCATGCGCGCTCGGGTGCAGCCGTGTTCATACACCTTATCCACAAAGCCACCAACAGAGTTTGTGAGCAACCACGCGAGTATTCGCAACCGAACTGTGGATAAGCGCTGCAAAGCCCTGATTATCAAGTTCGGAAGGTTATAAACAGGGCTTTGATCATTTTTCGAACAAATCCGTCAACGCCTTTGAATACGCGGCTCGCAGCCGATACCGAACATATTATCCACAGATGGGCTAACAGCGATTGTGGGCAAAAACAGGAGAGGCTGATGTGCTAGGCAAGCAAGCGCCCCGACAGAGCCTGACTGTTTTTTGATCAAATCATTGGAGGCAGCGTGATACGAGGCCTGCGGCCATGCGCCAACACTTTATCCACATGTTGGCGAACAGATTTGGTGGGCAAAGTACGCGGCCGATGCCTTGCCCCAAATGTAGGAGCGGCCTTGCGTCGCGATGGGCTGCGCAGCAGCCCCGACAGTCCTGAGTCTGGCTCAAGATCTGGGGGCTGCTGCGCAGCCCATCGCGACGCAAGGCCGCTCCTACATGGGACTGCGGGAGGCTCTAGCGCAGCACGCCTTCTTCCACCAGCAGCTTGAGGATGGCTTCGGCGCCTTCCTGCGGAGTAACGTCTTTCAGCACCTTGCCACCGCCACCACTGGCCTTGGCAGTCGCCGCCTTCATGCGGTCGGCGCCACTCTTGGCCTTGATCACCTTCAGCCGCTTGGGCCGTGGGCGCGCCGGCTGCAGCTCGGCCTCGGCCAGCAGCTGGTCTTCGACGATGGCCACGTTGCGCGCCGCCAGGACACCACGGCGCGCCGGCCCGAAGGCACTTTGGCGCGGCTTGGGCGCGGCGTTATCCACAGTCGCCAGCAGCGGCAGGCGCACCTTCAGCCGGCGCCGCTGGCCACGTGGCAGGGCCTGCAATACCTGGGCGGTGCCGTTGTCGATCGATTCCACTTCGGCCAGGCCGACGATCAATGGCCAGCCGAGTTTCTCTGCCAGCAGGAACGGCAGCATGCCCGACCCTTCGCCGGTCTCTGCCTGGCTGCCGGTCAGCACCAGCTGTGCCCCGGCGTCACGCAGGTAGTCGCCCAGCACGCCCAGCACATCGGCACCGGCCGGTTGCTCCAGCACATCCAGATGGTCCAGGCCCATGCCCAGGTAGGCGCGCAGCGCCTCTTCGCGTGGGTCACCGGCATGCACCACCTGCAAGTTATCCCCAGCCAGCTGCAAGCCCAGTTCCACCGCGCGGGCATCCTGCTCGGCGCGGCGCGCGCGGCCGGAGCTGGGGTGGGCACCGATGGAAACCAGGCTGATCACTTTCGTACTCATGCTCGTGCCCTTATGCCGCGTCGCGCTGGCCGCCGCTGCGGTAGTTATCCACAGCCTCGATCAGTGCCTTGAGAATTGCCGAGCTGTCACCAATCACCGACAGGTCGGCCCGTTTGATCATGTCGCAGCCTGGGTCCATGTTGATGGCCACCACCTTGTCGCAGGCGCCAATGCCCTGCAGGTGCTGGATCGCACCCGAGATACCCACCGCCACGTAGACCCGTGCGGTAACCCAGGTACCGGTAGCGCCCACCTGGCGGTTGCGCGGCATGAAGCCGTCGTCCACCGCTACCCGCGAGGCACCTTCGGTGGCGCCCAGCGCTGCGGTAGCCTGGTGGTACAGGTCCCAGTCCTTGACGCCGTTGCCACCGGAAACGATGAACTCGGCCTCGGCCATGGCAATGGTGGCCGGGTCGACGGCCACCGAGCCGAGGTCCTCGATACGCGACAGGCTGCGCGGAACGCTTGTGGACAACTCTACCGGCAGCGCTTCATGGCGGGTTTCGCTGACCGGCTCGGCGCATTCGGCTGCCGCCAGGATCAGGCGCGGCACGGCGCGTTGCAGGTCTTGCTGGCCGGCACCGGCACGGCCAATGCACTGGCCGTCCTTGACCTGCCATACCCGCGTCGCCGGGCGCTCGCCCAGCGCCGCGCCCAGGCGTCGGCCGAGTTCGCCGCCACCGGTGCGGCTGTCGGGCAGTAGCCAGTGGCGCGGCGCGAACTGGTTATCCACAGCGCGCAGGCCCTGCACCAGTTGCTCCGGTGCATAACCTTCGAAGGCCTCGCCCTCGATGACCAGCAGGCGGTCGACGCCCGCTGTGGAAAAGTTGCTTTCCTTGTGCTCACCGAATACCACCGCCAATACCGCGCCGTCGCTGCCGGCCAGGCTGTGGGCCAGGCCGAGCAGGTCGCGGTCGTGGCTGCTCAGGCGGCCACCGACCATGTCCGGCACTACGGCAATGTAGAACGCCGGCGCCGTTACCTGGTGCAGCGGCAGCTGCACCTCGGCCGCCGCCGTGCGCCGCCCGCCCACACCGGTGCCCTGCTGGGCGCCGCTGCGGTCGATGCGCTTGAGGCCGGCTGGGCCGATGAAGCCTGCGGCAATCGCATGAGGGTTCTTGCGGATCAGGCCGTTCGGCCCCATCCAGCGGGTTTGCTGGGTCTGCATCGCTGCGTGCAGCGGGTGCAGACGGTTACGGGCGATCCACTCGGCGCGCGGGTCGCGGCGGATAATGTCGCTCATCAGTGCACCTCCGCAGGTTCACGTTTGGCCGTTTGCGCCTTGGCGGCAGCAGGCGCGTCCTCTTCGATCAGCACGTCGGCGACCAGCTCGGCCAGGTCCTTGATCTGTGGGCGCGGTTCGACCACGCCTTCGAGCATCGCGGTGCACTGTGGGCAACCCACGGCCACCAGCTCGGCCTCGGTCTGGCGGATATCGTCCATGCGCATGTCGGGGATCCGCTGCTTGCCGGGGATGTCGGTAATCGGCGCACCGCCGCCACCGCCACAGCAGCGCGAGCGGAAGCCGGAGCGTTCCATTTCGCGCACCTCGATGCCCAACGCCTTGAGCACTGCCCGCGGGGCTTCGTACTCGCCGTTGTAGCGGCCCAGGTAGCACGGGTCGTGGTAGGTGACGCTGCCACCTTTGTGCTGGCCAAGGTTGAGCTTGTTGGCCGCGATCAGTTCGGCGATGTAGGTGCTGTGGTGCTGCACCTGGTACTCGCCGCCCAGGGCGCCGTACTCGTTCTTCAGCACATGGAAGCTGTGTGGGTCACAGGTGACGATGCGCTGGAACTTGTACTTGGCCAAGGTCTGGATATTGCGCTTGGCCAGCTGCTGGAAGGTCGCTTCGTCGCCCAGGCGGCGCGCCACGTCGCCGCTGTCGCGCTCTTCCAGGCCGAGCACGGCAAAGTCCACGCCAGAGGCCTTGAGCACCTTGACGAACGAACGCAGGGTCCGCTGGTTGCGCATGTCGAAGGCACCATCACCGACCCAGAACAGCACCTCGGTGGTTTTCACCTCCGACAGCAGTTGCAGGTTGAGGTCGGCGGCCCAGTTCATGCGCCCACCGGGGGCGAAACCGCCCGGGTTGTCGGTGGCGATCAGGTTGTCCAGTACCTCGGCGCCCTTGTTCGGGGTCGCGCCTTTTTCCAGGGTCAGGTGACGACGCATGTCGACGATGGCATCGACGTGCTCGATCATCATCGGGCATTCCTCGACGCAGGCACGGCAGGTGGTGCACGACCACAGCGTTTCGGCATCGACCAGGCCATTGACGATCGGCTGGTGCGGGTGGCCGCCATGCTCGCCGATCGGCTTGCCAGGGTACGGGCTGCCGGCGAACTGGGCGTCGGTACCACCGGCCAAGCCGATGACCATGTCCTGGATGAGTTTTTTCGGGTTCAGCGGCTGGCCGGCGGCAAACGCCGGGCACATGGCTTCACATTTGCCGCACTGCACGCAGGCATCGAAGCCCAGCAGCTGGTTCCAGGTGAAGTCCACCGGTTTTTCCACGCCCAGCGGCGCGTTCGGGTCTTCCAGGTCCAGCGGCTTGAGGCCGGTGGAGCGGCCGCCGCCAAAGCGCTCGGCACGGCGGTGCCAGGCCAGGTGCAGGGCACCGGCGAAGGCATGCTTCATCGGCCCGCCCCAGGTCATGCCGAAGAACAGCTCGGACACGCCCCACAGCACGCCCAGGCCGAGAATGGCGACCATCACCCAGCCGCCGGTATTGGCAGGCAGGATGCCGGCGACCGGCAGGGTGGCGATGAAGAAGCTCGCGGCGAACGCCAGCAGGCTCTTCGGCAGGCGCATCCACGGCCCCTTGGACAGCCGCGCTGGCGGGTTGAGGCGGCGCTTGAAAACGAAGATGGCGCCGCTGAACATGATCACCGTGGCCACCAGCAGTGCGTAGCCGAGGATCTTGCTCTGCAGGCCGAAACCGTGCACCAGGATTGCCAATGCGGCAGACAGCACGAAGCCGCCTGCGGTGGCCACGTGGGTCTTGGACATGTACTTGTCGCGCTCGACCACGTGGTGCAGGTCCACCAGGTAACGGCGCGGCATGGCCAGCAGGCCGCCGATCAGGTTGACCTTGGATGGCCGGCCGCGCCGCCACATGCGCACCCGGCGCAGGGCGCCGAGCACTGCCAGGCCAAGGGCAGCGAACAGCAGGATGGGTAGAAGGGTGTTCAACATGGGAGGCTCCCACAACAGCTGGATTCTTGCGCCACTCTCAAGGGCGGCGCGGACCCTGTGGGAGCGGGTTCACCCGCGAATGCGTCCGATCAGGCAACGAGGTTGTCAGTGCTGACGCATTCGCGGGTAAACCCGCTCCCACAGGGGGCCAATCCCGCCCTCGGGGGCGGTGTTCATGCCGGTGCGATCAGAAGTCCTTGCACAGGCGCAAGGCGTCGTAGATCGCCGCATGCACGTTGCGCTGGGCCACGCAGTCGCCGATGCGGTACAGCAGGTAGCCTTCGCCCGGCTGGCTGAGGATCGGCTGTGGCTTGATGGCGAACAGCGCCTCCACGTCGATCTGGCCCTTGTTGCGCGAACCTTCCTTCAGCGCGTAGTACAGCTGCTCGTCAGGACGCACGCCGTTCTCCACCACTACCTGGTCGACCACGCGCTCTTCCTTGGCGCCGGTGTATTCGTTCTCCAGCACCGCCACCAGCTTGTCACCCTCGCGGTAGACCTTTTCCAGCATCATGTCGCCGGTCATGATCACTTCTTTCGGGTAGATGCTGCGGTAGTAGGTCGGGAAGCTGGTACCGCCCATGGCCACGCCCGGCTTGATGTCGTCGGTGACGATTTCCACCTGGCTGCCCTTGTCGGCGATGAAGTCCGCCACCGACATACCGGTGAATTCACAGATGGTGTCGTACACCAGCACGTTCTTGCCCGGTGCCACCTTGCCATCGAGCACATCCCAGCTGCTGACCACCAACCCTTCGGCGGCGCCCCAGTGCTCGTTCTGCTCGAGGAACGAATGCCCACCCACGGCCAGCACGATGATGTCCGGGCGCAGGTCCTGGATGGTCGCCACGTCGGCAGCGGTGCCCAGGCGCAGGTCGACCTTCAGGCGCGCCAGCTCCAGCTGGTACCAGCGGGTGATACCGGCAATCTGGTCGCGTTGCGGCGCCTTGGCGGCGATGGTGATCTGCCCGCCGATCTGGTCCTTCTTCTCGAACAGGGTCACGTCGTGGCCACGTTCGGCAGCCACGCGGGCCGCTTCCATGCCGGCAGGGCCGGCGCCCACTACCACCACCTTGCGCTTGGCGCCGGTGGTCTTCTCGATGATGTGCGGCACGCCCATGTATTCACGGGAGGTCGCGGCGTTCTGGATGCACAGCACGTCCAGGCCCTGGTACTGGCGGTCGATGCAGTAGTTGGCACCGACGCACTGCTTGATCTGGTCGATCTGGCCCATCTTGATCTTGGCGATCAGGTGCGGGTCGGCGATGTGCGCACGGGTCATGCCGACCATGTCCACGTAGCCGCCTTCGAGGATACGCGTGGCCTGGTTCGGGTCCTTGATGTTCTGCGCGTGCAGTACCGGGACCTTGACCACTTCCTTGATGCCGGCCGCCAGGTGCAGGAACGGCTCCGGCGGGTAGCTCATGTTGGGGATGACGTTGGCCAGGGTGTTGTGGGTGTCGCAACCCGAGCCGACCACGCCGATGAAGTCGATCATGCCAGTGGCGTCGTAGTACGCGGCGATCTGCTTCATGTCCTCATGGCTGAGGCCGTCCGGATGGAACTCGTCACCGCAAATGCGCATGCCCACGCAGAAGTCGTCACCGACCTCGGCGCGTACGGCCTTGAGCACTTCCAGGCCGAACTTCATGCGGCCTTCGAAAGTGCCGCCCCATTCGTCGGTACGCTTGTTGACCCGCGGGCTCCAGAACTGGTCGATCATGTGCTGGTGCACGGCCGACAGCTCGACGCCGTCCAGGCCGCCCTCTTTGGCGCGGCGTGCCGCTTGCGCGTAGTTGCCGATCACGCGCCAGATCTCTTCCACCTCGATGGTCTTGCAGGTGGCGCGGTGCACGGGTTCACGGATACCCGACGGCGACATCAGGGTCGGCCAGTTGAAGCCGTCCCAGCGCGAGCGACGGCCCATGTGGGTAATCTGGATCATGATCTTGGCGCCATGCTTGTGCATGGCATCGGCCAGGTTCTGGAAGTGCGGGATGATGCGGTCGGTCGACAGGTTGACCGACGACCACCACTCCTGCGGGCTGTCGATGGCGACGACAGACGAGCCGCCGCAGATCGCCAGGCCGATACCGCCCTTGGCCTTTTCTTCGTAGTACTTCACATAGCGGTCGGTCGTCATGCCGCCGTCAGTGGCGTAGACCTCGGCGTGCGCGGTGCTGAGCACGCGGTTACGGATGGTCAGTTTGCCGATCTGAATCGGCTGGAACATTGCTTCGAATGCCATGACGCTATCTCCGGCTTACAACGGCTTGACGACGAACAGGCCATCTTCGTGGCCTTCTTCCGAACCGCCGTAGACCTGTTCGGCCACGGTGCGGATCGAGCTGCCGCGGGCAGCGAGAATCTGGTCCATGGCGCCGGCGAACCAGCCGGTGAACATGTAGTCGACCTTGCGGCCACACTTGCCATAGACGTACACGAACGCCGAGTGCTTGAGCTTGACGCTGCAGGTACCCTTGTCCAGGTCGATGTCCTGGATCTCGAACAGGCCCCAGCCGCGCTGGCTCAGGCGCTTCATGTAGTGCTCGAACACCGCCACGCCTTCCAGGCCATGGCATTCGGCTTCTTTTTCACACCAGTGCCAGGCGGACTTGTAGCCGGCCTTGTAGAGGATCTCGGCGTACTTGTCGGCACCGAGGACTTCTTCGATACCCATGTGGTTGTTGACGAAGAAATGGCGCGGCACATACAGCATCGGCAAGGCGTCACTGGTCCAGACACCGGTCTCGCTGTCGACTTCGATTGGCAATTGCGGGGCGATCTTGGCCATGGAAACTCAACTCCATAAAAATTTTGTTTGGGGTGCCCCGGCGTTGCTGGCAAGGGCTTACAGGCTTGGAGAGCGGCTTATTCGCCCCACACGTCCTTGAGGACGTTGACCCAGTTCTCGCCCATGATCTTGCGCACCACGCGCTCGGAGTGGCCGCGCTTGAGCAAGGTTTCGGTGAGGTTGGGGAATTCGCCCACGGTACGGATACCCAGCGGGTTGATGATCTTGCCGAAGTTGGTCAGGCGACGGGCATAACCCTTGTCGTGGGTCAGGTACTCGAAGAAGTCCTGGCCGTGGCCCTGGGTGAAGTCGGTACCGATACCGATAGCGTCTTCACCGACGATGTTCATGGTGTACTCGATGGCTTCGGCGTAGTCGTCGATGGTCGAGTCGATGCCCTTGGCCAGGAACGGCGCGAACATGGTCACGCCAACGAAACCACCGTGGTCGGCGATGAACTTCAGCTCTGCATCGGACTTGTTGCGCGGGTGTTCTTTCAGGCCCGACGGCAGGCAGTGCGAGTAGCACACCGGCTTTTTCGATTCGAGGATGACTTCTTCGGAAGTCTTGGAGCCAACGTGGGACAGGTCGCACATGATGCCGACGCGGTTCATTTCGGCGACGATCTCGCGGCCGAAGCCCGACAGGCCACCGTCACGCTCGTAGCAACCGGTGCCCACCAGGTTCTGGGTGTTGTAGCACATCTGCACGATGCCCACGCCCAGCTGCTTGAACACGTCGACGTAGGCGATCTGGTCTTCGAACGCGTGGGCGTTCTGGAAGCCGAAGAGGATGCCGGTCTTGCCCAACTCCTTGGCCTTGCGGATGTCGGCGGTGGTGCGCACCGGCATGACCAGGTCGCTGTTGTCGCGGATCAGCTTCTGGCTGGCAGCGATGTTGTCGACGGTTGCCTTGAAGCCTTCCCAGACCGAAACCGTGCAGTTGGCCGCAGTCAGCCCGCCTTTGCGCATGTCTTCGAACAGCTCGCGGTTCCATTTGGCAATGATCAGGCCGTCGATGACGATGCTGTCGGCGTGAAGTTCGGCTGGGCTCATCAGGCTGTCCCCTTTTATTGAATAGGTTGGCGCCAAACCTTGTGCCGGCGCTTTGGGGCCAGCATATGCCTGTGCCCAACGGCGCCCCGATGCAAAAACGACAGGGGGTTTGCCGAAAGCGTCAATGCGCGACAACGCGCCTGTTCCAGCGCCTTGGCTACGCCGTTTGGGGATGAGAGACAGTCTCGATAACGACGTTTTCCTGCGCTTTATGAACATTTGTTCAGGCAGCTACCGCAGCGCCGTCGTCTGAGCGAGAATCCCAGCGATTCGTCAGCCTGTTGAGGAGAATAAGGATGAAATCAATGGCATGGCTGGTACTGCTGGCCGTCGTGTCGGGCGCCCAGGCCGGCGAGGAAGAAACTACCCCCTGCGACAACGTCGAGACCGACCAGCAGACCTACGCCTGCGCTGCATTCAACAAGCAGACTGCCGAGCGCGAGCTGAAAGCGGCGTACGACGACCTGATCCAGCGCATCCGTGACCAGTATGCCGACGAAGGCGACCAGGCGAACGCACTGGTCACGCGCATGGACGCTGCCGAAAAGCTGTGGACGCAGCTGCGTGACGCCGACTGCAAGGTTGAGACCTTTGCCGAGAAGCCTGGCAGCAAGGCATTCCAGGCAGCCTGGGATACCTGTGTGGCGCAGCGCAGCGATGACCGCTCGGAGTACCTGCAGTCCATCGGCCAGCAGTAAGCCTGTACCGGCCTCCTCGCGGGCACGCCCGCTCCCACAGGTACTGCGCAACGCTCACGGGCGGCGGGGTTCCTGTGGGAGCGGGCGTGCCCGCGAAGAGGCCGGTACAGGCGCAAATCAAACCGCCCGGGCCAGACGGTCCTCCCGCGGGCAGCGCTGGTACCGCGCCCGATAGCAGCGGGTAAAGTACGAAGCCGATTCGAACCCGCACGCTACCCCTACCTCCAGCACGCTCATGTCGGTCTGGCGCAACAGCTGCCGGGCCTTGTCCAGCCGCAGTCGCAAATAGAAACCGCTGGGCGTGTCGCCCAGATGCAGGCGAAACAGCCGCTCCAGCTGCCGCCGGGTCACCTGCACCGCATCGGCCAGCACCTGGGTATTGAGCGGCTGCTCGGTGTTGCGCTCCATTTCGCCAATCACCTTCACCAGCTTCTTGTTGCTGATGCCGTAGCGGCTGGCGATCTGCATGCGCTGGTGGTCCTGGCGCTGGCGGATACGCCCGAGCACGAACTGCTCCGAGACCTGCACCGCCAGTTCGCTGCCGTGGGCCTGTGCAATCAGGTCGAGCATCAGGTCGATCGACGCGGTACCGCCGGCGCAGGTGATACGCCGCCGGTCGATCTCGAACAGTTCCTGGGTCGCCTGCAGGTTCGGGTAGTTCTCCTTGAACGCTTCGAGCGCCTCCCAGTGCACGGTGGCGCGGTGGCCATCCAGCAGGCCGGCCTCGGCCAGCACCACCGCACCGGTGTCGATGCCGCCCAGTATCACCCCGTCGCGGTCGAGGCGGCGCAGCGCGTGTTGCAAGGCCGGCCCGTAGCAGGCCAGGGGGTCGAAACCGGCCACGATCAACAGGACGCCGCCAGGCCCGGCCGCCGTCAGCGCCGCATCGGCGTTCACCGACATGCCATTGCTGGCCTGCACCGCGCCGCCATCCAGGCTCAGCACCTGCCAGCTGTACGACGGGCCCTGGAAACGGTTTGCCACCCGCAGTGGCTCCAGGGCACTGATGAAGCCCATCGCCGAGAAACCGGGCAACAGCAGGAAATGGATGATTTGCGGCATTGCATGCTCCACGGCAAAGTTGGTCGCCTCCGTGCAATTGTTGGTCGCCAGGGTGCGATTTTCCACCCTGGCAGCAGCGTAGCGTGTTCACACGGCCCAGAGAGGCCGGCCCCTATAAAAAACGCCCTGCCGATGGAGAGCCACCATGCAACGCTTGATCCGCCGCAGCCTGTTGTCCGTAGCCCTGAGCACTATCGTCGCTTCCCCGCTTTATGCCGCCGAACCCGCGGCCTGCAAGAACGTCCGCCTGGGCGTGGTCAACTGGACCGACGTCATCGCCACCAGTGCCATGGCCCAGGTGCTGCTCGACGGCCTGGGCTACCAGACCAAGCAGACCAGTGCGTCGCAGCAGATCATCTTCGCCGGCATCCGCGACAAACGCCTGGACATGTTCCTCGGGTACTGGAACCCGATCATGACCCAGACCATCACCCCGTTCGTCGACGCCAAGCAGGTCAAGGTGCTCGACAAGCCCAGCCTGGAAGATGCCCGCGCCACCCTGGCGGTGCCGAAGTACCTGGCCGACAAGGGCCTGAAGACTTTCGCCGATATCCACAAGTTCGAAAAGGAGCTGGGCGGGAAAATCTACGGCATCGAGCCAGGCTCCGGCGCCAACACCCAGATCAAGGCGATGATCGCCAAGAACCAGTTCGGCCTGGGCAAGTTCCAGCTGGTCGAGTCCAGCGAGGCCGGCATGCTCGCCGCCGTCGACCGCGCGGTACGGCGCAAGGAGGCCGTGGTGTTCTTCGGTTGGGCGCCGCACCCGATGAACGTGAATATCGACATGGTCTACCTGGGCGACAGCCAGGACGCCCTGGGCCCTGACGAAGGCCGCGCGACGGTCTGGACCGTGACCGCGCCGGACTACGCCGAACGCTGCCCCAACGCCCACCGCCTGCTGGCCAACCTGAACTTCAGCGCCGAAGACGAGAGCCGCATGATGCAGCCGCTGCTCGACCACAAGGACCCGTTGGAATCGGCTCGCCAATGGCTCAAGGACCATCCCCAGGACAAGGCCCGCTGGCTTGAGGGGGTGACCACCTTCGACGGCCAGCCGGCGGCGGACAACCTCAAGCTCACCGCCAACTGATCCGGCCCCTTCGCGGGCATGCCCGCTCCCACAGGTACAGCGACACACTCAGGGTCACGTAGATCCTGTGGGAGCGGGCGCGCCCGCGAAAAGCCCAACACAGCTATCACAAGGAACCCACCATGAACCACGACGTCATCATCACCTGCGCCCTCACCGGCGCCGGCGACACCGCCTCGAAAAGCCACCTGGTCCCGGTCACCCCCAAGCAGATCGCCGCAGCCGCCGTGGAAGCCGCCAAAGCCGGCGCCACCGTGGTCCACTGCCACGTTCGCGACCCACAAACCGGCCGCTTCAGCCGCGACGTGGCGCTGTACCGCGAAGTCATGGAGCGCATCCGCGAAGCCGACGTGGACATCATCGTCAACCTCACCGCCGGCATGGGCGGCGACCTGGAAATCGGCCCGGGCGAAACGCCGCTGGAATTCGGCCCGGGTACCGACCTGATCGGCCCGTTGGAACGCCTGGCCCATGTCGAAGCGCTGCTGCCGGAGATCTGCACCCTGGACTGCGGCACCCTCAACTTTGGCGACGGCAATTCGATCTACGTTTCCACCCCGGCGCAACTGCGGGCCGGCGCCCGGCGCATCACCGAACTGGGGGTCAAGGCCGAGCTGGAAATCTTCGACACTGGCCACCTGTGGTTCGCCAAGCAGATGATCAAGGAAGGCCTGCTCGACGACCCGCTGTTCCAGCTGTGCCTGGGCATTCCTTGGGGGGCACCAGCCGATACCACCACCATGAAGGCGATGGTCGACAACCTGCCGGCCAATGTCACCTGGGCCGGCTTCGGCATCGGCCGCATGCAGATGCCGATGGCCGCCCAGGCGGTGCTGCTGGGTGGCAACGTGCGGGTGGGCCTGGAAGACAACCTGTACCTGGACCGTGGCGTGCTGGCCAGCAACGGCCAGCTGGTCGAGCGCGCGGTAGAAATCATTTCGCGCCTTGGTGCCCGTGTGCTTACCCCGGCCGAAGGCCGGGAAAAGATGAACCTCAAACGCCGCTGAGTCATTCAGGAGAACACCATGACCTTCATCACCCAGATCAACACCTTCGCTGCCCTGGGTAGCGGCGTGATCGGCAGCGGCTGGGTCGCCCGCGCCCTGGCCCACGGCCTGGACGTGGTCGCCTGGGACCCGGCGCCCGGCGCCGAACAGGCGCTGCGCAAGCGTGTTGCCAATGCCTGGCCGGCCCTGCAGAAGCAAGGCCTGGCGCCGGGTGCTTCCCCGGACCGGCTGAAGTTCGTCGCCACCATCGAGGAATGTGTACGTGATGCCGACTTCATCCAGGAAAGCGCGCCGGAGCGGCTGGACCTGAAGCTCGACCTGCATGCGAAAATCAGCGCCGCGGCCAAACCCGACGCGATTATCGGCAGCAGCACTTCGGGCCTGCTGCCCAGCGAGTTCTACGAATCGGCCACCCACCCCGAGCGTTGCGTGGTCGGCCATCCGTTCAACCCGGTGTACCTGCTGCCACTGGTAGAGATCGTCGGCGGCAAGCGCACCGCCCCCGAGGCCATCGAAGCGGCCAAGGCCATTTACACCGCGCTGGGCATGCGCCCGCTGCATGTGCGCAAGGAAGTCCCCGGTTTCATCGCCGACCGCCTGCTGGAAGCGCTGTGGCGCGAAGCCCTGCACCTGGTCAACGACGGCGTGGCCAGCACTGGCGAAATCGACGATGCGATCCGCTTCGGCGCCGGGCTGCGCTGGTCGTTCATGGGCACGTTCCTGACCTACACCCTGGCCGGAGGCGACGCCGGCATGCGCCACTTCATGGCCCAGTTCGGCCCGGCGCTGAAGCTGCCGTGGACCTACCTGCCAGCACCGGAGCTGACCGACAAACTGATCGACGACGTGGTCGAAGGCACGTCGGAACAGCTGGGCGAACGTAGCATCGCCGCGCTGGAGCGCTATCGTGATGACACCCTGCTGGCTGTGCTGGACGCCGTGAAAACCAGCAAGGCCAAGCACGGCATGGCCTTCGGCGATTGAGGACCCTGTAATGCCCGCACTGATCACCTACCGCACCCCGGTCCAGGCGGACTGGGTCGACTACAACGGGCATCTGCGCGATGCCTTCTACCTGCTGATCTTCAGCTATGCCACCGATGCGCTGATGGAGCGCATAGGCCTGGATGCCGACAGCCGGGGGCAAAGCGGCAATTCGCTGTTCACCCTGGAAGCGCACATCAACTACCTGCACGAAGTGAAGCTGGGCAGCGAGGTGTGGGTGCAGACCCAGATCATCGGCTTCGATCGCAAGCGCTTGCACGTCTACCACAGCCTGCACCGGGCAGGGTTCGACGAGGCGCTGGCGGCCAGCGAGCAGATGCTGCTGCATGTGGACCTGGCCGGGCCGAAGTCGGCGCCGTTCAGTGAGCGCAGTGTCGGGTTGCTGAAGGGGTTGCTGGATGAACAGCAGAATGTGCCCCCGGCTGAGTTCCTCGGCCGGGTGATAGCCCTGCCTACGCCAAACTGAGCAGCAACCTATGACCTGTGGGAGCGGGCGTGCCCGCGAATGCGAGGGTGGATTCACCGCTGCATTCGCGGGCACGCCCGCTCCCACAGGTCATGTATTCAGGCAAAAAAATAGCCCCGGGAAGCCGTGAGCAACCGGGGCCAAGAGCGAGCAGCATCCACGTTGCACGAACGAGGGTGACCAAACCCTCCGTTGCGGTAGATGGCTTGAGTGTGCGCAGTTCCCGGCAGCTCGATTTAGCCGGAAACGACCTGTTCTTAGCCAAAGCAGCCATGCCGCCATTCTGTGGTTGCGGGTATGTCGCCAGCGTCACAGAATCGGTCGTAAATCACAGCAGCACTCTCTTAGCGATAAAAGGGACAACAGCCATGATGCATGCGGATTTGATTGACCAGGACGACCTTGCAGGCCACCTGCGCGCGCGCGGGTTCGACATTCCGGCCGGTGCCAGCGCCGAGCAGGCCTGCGAGGCGGTGGTGCGCGGGCTGACCGAGCCCAATGCGCGGGCGCTGAAGGGCATGGTAGAGCAGATGTATACCGGTAGCGCGACGATCCTGCCGGCGGTGCGCCAGGCCATCGACAAGCAGCTGCTGCCCGCGTTGGCGCAATTCAACCAACGCGCCTGACTGGCTTTCCTGCACTGGCCTCTTCGCAGATAAACCCGCGCCCACAGGTACTGCACTGAACGTGAAAGCAGTGCAGTACCTGTGGGCGCGGGTTTATCCGCGAAGGGGCCAGTGCCGTTTCAGAGCCTCACACTGGCAAAGGTCGATTCGTTGCGCGCCTGGCTCAGGGCCGCCATCGGCCCGCTGTGCGGCGACAGGATCATGGCCTGCGGGATCGGCATCATGGCCACCTGCTGCGCGGTGTTGGAACCCACACGCTCGTCACGCGGCGGAATGCCGAAATACTCGCGGTAGCACTTGGAGAAGTGCGGGGTCGACACGAAGCCACATACCGAGGCCACCTCGATGATCGACATTGGCGTCTGCTTCAGCAGCTGACGGGCGCGGATCAGGCGCAGCTTCAGGTAATAGCGCGACGGCGAACAGTGCAGGTACTTCTGGAACAGCCGCTCGAGCTGGCGACGCGACACCGACACATACACCGCCAGTTCGTCGAGGTCGATCGGCTCTTCGAGGTTGGCCTCCATCAACGCGACGATCTCCTGCAGCTTCGGCTGGTTGGTGCCGAGCATGTGCTTGAGCGGCACGCGCTGGTGGTCCTGCTCGTTGCGAATACGCTCGTAGACGAACATCTCCGAGATCGCCGCCGAGAGCTCGCGCCCATGGTCGCGACTGATCAGGTGCAGCATCATGTCCAGCGGCGCAGTGCCGCCAGAGCTGGTGAAGCGGTTACGGTCCAGGGTGAACAGGCGGGTACTCATGTTCACCCGCGGGTAGGCTTCCTGCATGGCCGCCAGACATTCCCAATGCACGCTGCAATCGAAACCGTCGAGCAGGCCGGCGCAGGCCAGCGCCCAGCTGCCGGTGCACACCGCTCCCAGGCGGCGCGACTGGCGGGCCTGGGCCTGCAGCCAGGTGACATGCTCACGGGTAACGGTGCGCTGGATGCCGACGCCGCCACAGACGATGACGGTGTCCATCGGTGGGGCGCTGTGCATGGCCGCGTCCGGGGTGATCTGCAGGCCGTCGCTGGCCCACACCTGGCCGCCGTCGACGGTCAGGGTGTGCCAGCGGTACAGCTCGCGGCCGGACAGCTGGTTGGCCATGCGCAGCGGCTCGACCGCCGAGGCCAGCGAAATCAGGGTGAAATTGTCCAGAAGGAGAAACCCGATGGACTGAGGGGCTGTGCGGTTCTGGGTTGGGTTCCCGGAGGTGTACGACGTCATCGCGATTTCTCCTCACACAAATGCAGGGTGTGTGCCTCAGGCGGGCACTGATTTTCTTGTTATGGCCCCCTGGTTCATGTGCGGGGGCTTGTTTCCAATCTCAACGCAAAGGCCGTGCCTGAAATTGAACGGCCATCCAAAAAAACCTGAAAACGACGCCTTCATTCGGCAAATCAGGTACTTCGAACGCTTTGACTGGTCTTCGCAAAGCACCGTCCTAGCGCCTTGCATGCAGCAACTGAGCAATTTGGTGACACGCAACGTGCAGGTTGCCCAGAAACGACACTCTTGAGTGTCACCGACAATGCTCGTACTGATAGCGACAGCCGACGATTGGTCAGCCCAGGTCAAGCACTGAAACAGGGCACGGCGCACTTGAAACGTTCAAGGGCCTCATCGCGGATGAATCCGCTCCTACAAGGAATGCATGACCCTGAGGTTGGATTTTTTCTCCAACATCAGGGCGTATTCAACCTGTAGGAGCGGATTCATCCGCGACGAGGCCCTTGAGGGCGCTCAAGAACTCAGCATTCAATGGCGCTGACCGCCAGGCCACCGCGCGAGGTCTCTTTATATTTGTCGTGCATGTCGGCCCCGGTGTCCCGCATGGTGCGGATCACCTGGTCGAGGGAAATGAAGTGCTCGCCGTCACCACGCAAAGCCATCTGCACTGCATTGATGGCTTTTACCGCAGCGATTGCGTTGCGCTCGATGCACGGCACCTGGACCAACCCGCCAACCGGGTCGCAGGTCAGGCCGAGGTTGTGTTCCAGGGCGATTTCAGCGGCGTTCTCCACCTGCGGCGGCGTAGCCCCCAGTACTTCGGCCAAACCGGCAGCGGCCATGGCACAGGCCGAACCGACTTCACCCTGGCAGCCAACCTCGGCCCCGGAAATCGACGCGTTCTTCTTGCACAGGATGCCGACTGCCGCAGCGGCGAGGAAGAAGTCGACCACACTGGACTCGTTCACCGCATCGCTGAAGCGCATGTAGTAATGCAGTACCGCCGGAATGATGCCGGCTGCGCCGTTGGTCGGTGCCGTGACCATGCGCCCGCCGGCGGCGTTCTCTTCGTTGACCGCCAGGGCGAACAGGTTGACCCATTCCATGGCGCTCATGGTCGAGCCAATCACGTTGGGCTTGCCGATTTCCTGCAGGTTGCGGTGCAGCTTGGCTGCGCGGCGGCGCACATTAAGGCCGCCAGGCAAGGTGCCTTCGTACTTCAGGCCATTGTTTACGCATTCCTGCATGGCCTCCCACAGCTTGTGCAGGCCAGCGCGAATCTCTTCCTCGCTGCGCCAGACCTTCTCGTTGGCCATCATCAATTGCGACACGCTGAGGTCGTTTTGCTTGCACAGGCGCAGCAGTTCGGCGGCGCTGTTGAAGTCGTACGGCAGCTCCGTCTGGTCGGCGTCCAGCACGCCGCTGGCGGCCTGGGCGGCATCGACCACGAAGCCGCCACCCACCGAGTAATAGGTGTCGCGGTGCAGCTCGCCCTGCTCGCCTTCGGCAATCAAGGTCATGGCATTGGGGTGGTACGGCAGGTTCTCGTCCAGCAACAGCATGTCGCGGGCCCAGACGAATTCGATCGGCAGGCGGCTATCCAACAGCAGCGTGCGGGTTTCCCGCAGGTCGGCGATACGCGGCGCGATCTGGGTCGGGTCAATGGCGTCAGGCCATTCGCCCATCAGGCCCATGATGGTGGCGTTGTCGGTGCCGTGGCCGACGCCGGTGGCCGACAGCGAGCCATACAGGCGCACTTCGATCCGCTTCACACGCTCCAGCTCGCCGCGGTCACGCAGGCCCTGGACGAACAGGGCGCCGGCACGCATGGGGCCGACGGTGTGGGAGCTGGAAGGCCCGACACCGATCTTGAACAGGTCGAACACGCTGATGGCCATTGTCGAATCACCTCTTGATGGGCTTGTCTCTGCGCGCCATGCGCAGGGCGCGGCAGCTGCTAGGCTGAAGCAGCGGGCCGCCTTGAATGCACGCATCATCGGGCTTTTGGCGTCCCCCTCGCCGTCTGCAACCGACGTACTTTTGTCCAGCAGCGCCGCGCTGTTTTTGCATGGGGAGCCAACCTTGCCATGCCGTTTCAGGGCGCCCTGGTGACGCAAAAATGCGCCCAGGGGGATGGAAAAATCCATAAGCGACATCGCCTGTACTGGATACGACCCGTTCCGTACTGGTTACGACCCTACCAGTAGGCGATTGCCCGGCGCTGGAGGATTATCGAAAGCGACTCGTAAAGCACGGCCACGCATCCTGCCCTCTGCAGGCCTGGTCGACCGGACCCTGAGAAAGCCCGGCGACCCACGCGAACCCGAAGACAAATCCACAGGAGTCCATCCATGAAAGGTTCACCATCGCTGTTGCTGGCTGCGTTGTTGTCCGCACCCTTGCTGGCCCAGGCCGCCGAGCCCGAGCAGTGCCAGACAGTACGCTTCTCGGACGTCGGCTGGACCGATATCACGGTCACCACCGCGACCACCAGCGTTGTGCTCGAGGCCTTGGGCTACAAGGCTCACACCACCATGATCTCGGTACCGGTGACCTACAAGTCGCTGGCCACCGGCAAGGACCTGGATGTGTTTCTCGGCAACTGGATGCCGACCATGGAGAACGACATCAAGCAATATCGCGACGCCGGCACTGTAGAAACCGTGCGCGCCAACCTGGAAAACGCCAAGTACACCCTGGCTGTGCCCCAGGCCCTGTATGACAAGGGGCTGAAGGATTTCAGCGACATTCCCAAGTTCAAGAAGGAACTGGACAGCAAGATCTACGGCATCGAGCCCGGCAACGATGGCAACCGCACCATCCAGAGCATGATCGACAAGAACGCCTTCGGCCTGAAGGACGCTGGTTTCAAGATCGTGCAGTCCAGCGAGGCCGGCATGCTGTCGCAGGTCGACCGCGCACAGAAGCGCGGCGAGGCCATCGTGTTCCTCGGCTGGGAACCGCACCCGATGAACACCCGCTTCAAGATGCAGTACCTGACCGGCGGGGACGAGTTCTTCGGCCCCGAATTCGGCAAGGCGACCGTGTTGACCAACACCCGCAAGGGCTATGTGCAGGAATGCAGCAACGTTGGCCAGCTGTTGAAGAACCTGTCGTTCGAGCTCAAGGATGAAAGCACCATGATGGGCTATGTCCTGGACGACAAGATGAAACCCGAGGCGGCCGCCAGGAAGTGGCTCAAGGAGAACCCTGGCAAGCTGGAAGCCTGGCTGGCCGGCGTGACTACCGTGGACGGCAAGCCCGGCCTCGAGGCGGCCAAGGCCAAACTGACGCAATAACGCAATATGCAATAGCGCTACCCCGGGGCAGGATCGTGTCTGCCCTGGGTTGAGTTCAATCTATGCAGGTGGAAGCTCGCTATCATGCTTATCGATCAGAAAATACCCCTGGGGCAGTACATCGCGTCGTTCGTCGAATGGCTTACCCAGAACGGCGCGAGTTATTTCGACGCCATCGCGCAAGGCCTGGAATTCATGATCCATGGCGTCACCAGTGCCCTGACCTGGTTCAACCCGTTCGTCCTAATCGCCCTGTTCGCCGCCCTGGCGCACCTGATCCAGCGCAAATGGGCGCTGACTGCATTCGTCGCCCTGTCGTTCCTGCTGATCCTCAACCTGGGTTACTGGCAGGAAACCATGGAAACCCTGGCGCAGGTCACCTTCGCCACAGTAGTGTGCGTGGCCATCGGCGTGCCGCTGGGTATCGTCGCCGCGCACAAGCCGATGTTCTACACCGCCATGCGCCCGGTACTCGACCTGATGCAGACGGTCCCCACCTTCGTCTACCTGATCCCCACCCTGACCCTGTTCGGCCTGGGTGTGGTACCGGGGCTGATCTCGACCGTGGTGTTCGCCATCGCCGCGCCGATCCGCCTCACCTACCTGGGCATCTGCGACGTGCCGCAGGAGCTGATGGACGCCGGCAAGGCGTTCGGCTGCTCGCGCCGCCAGCTGCTCACCCGTATCGAACTGCCGCACGCGATGCCGAGCATCGCCGCCGGCGTAACCCAGTGCATCATGCTGTCGCTGTCGATGGTGGTGATTGCCGCCCTGGTCGGCGCTGACGGCCTGGGCAAACCTGTGGTCAACGCACTGAACACCGCTGATATCTCCCTGGGCTTCGAAGCGGGCCTGGCGATCGTGCTGCTGGCGATCATGCTCGACCGTATCTGCAAGCAACCGGACCTGCCGGTAAGGGGTGAAGCATGAGCATCATTCGATTCGAAGACGTCGACGTCATCTTCTCCAGCAAGCCGCGCGAGGCGCTGGCGCTGCTCGACCAGGGCAAGACCCGCGAGCAGATCCTCAAGGAAACCGGCCTGGTGGTGGGTGTCGAGAAGGCCAACCTGGACATCCAGAAGGGCGAGATCTGCGTACTGATGGGCTTGTCCGGCTCCGGCAAGTCGAGCCTGCTGCGCTGCATCAACGGCCTCAACACCGTCAGCCGCGGCAAGCTGTTCGTAGAGCACGAAGGCAAGCACATCGACATTGCCCACTGCACCCCGGCCGAGCTGAAGATGATGCGCACCAAGCGCATTGCCATGGTGTTCCAGAAGTTTGCCCTGATGCCCTGGCTGACGGTGCGCGAGAACATCAGCTTTGGCCTGGAAATGCAGGGCCGCCCTGAAAAGGAACGGCGCAAGCTGGTTGACGAGAAGCTCGAGCTGGTGGGCCTGACCCAGTGGCGCAACAAGAAGCCGGACGAATTGTCTGGCGGCATGCAACAGCGCGTGGGCCTGGCCCGGGCGCTAGCGATGGATGCCGACATCCTGCTGATGGACGAACCGTTCTCGGCACTCGACCCACTGATTCGCCAGGGCCTGCAAGATGAGTTGCTGGGCCTGCAGGCGAAGCTGAGCAAGACCATCGTGTTCGTCAGCCACGACCTGGACGAGGCACTGAAGCTGGGCAGCCGCATCGCGATCATGAAGGACGGGCGGATCATCCAGTACAGCAAGCCGGAAGAGATCGTGCTGAACCCGGCCGACGAATATGTACGCACCTTCGTCGCCCATACCAACCCGCTGAACGTATTGTGCGGTCGCAGCCTGATGCGCAGCCTGGACCAGTGCAAGCGGGTGAATGGTTCGGTGTGCATTGATCCCGGCATCGACTCGTGGCTCGACCTTGGCGAAGGTGGCTCGATCAAGCGCGCACGCCAAGGACAGAACGGGCTTGACCTGCAGAACTGGGCACCCGGGCAGGATGTGGAGCTGCTGGGCCGCCGCCCAACGTTGGTCAATGCCGATATCGGAATGCGCGAGGCGCTGCAGATTCGTTATCAGACCGGCAACAAGCTGGTGTTGCAGGACAACGACAAGGTGGTTGGGATTCTTGGGGATACCGAGCTTTACCACGCCTTGCTCGGCAAGAACCACGGTTGATGCAATTGGGGCCGCCTTGCGGCCCATCGCGGCTGAAGCCGCTCCTACAGGGACCGCGCAAATTTCCAGGCTTGCGCGGTCCCTGTAGGAGCGGCTTCAGCCGCGATGGGCTGCAAAGCAGCCCCAATCACTGTTTCAGCGCACCACGATCCCGCGCGAAGCCATGTAGGCCTTGGCTTCCGGCACCGTGTACTCACCAAAGTGGAAGATGCTGGCCGCCAGTACCGCACTGGCATGCCCTTCCAGAATGCCGTCAGCCAGGTGCTGCAGGTTACCCACGCCCCCCGAGGCAATGACCGGAATACCCAGCGCATCGCTGATGGCGCGGGTGACGCCCAGGTCGAAGCCGCTCTTCATGCCGTCCTGGTCCATGCTGGTCAGCAGGATCTCGCCAGCCCCCAGGCCTTCCATCTTCTTCGCCCACTCCACCGCGTCCAGCCCGGTCGGCTTGCGCCCGCCGTGGGTGAAGATTTCCCAGCGCGGTGCTTCCCCCGGCGCGGACACCTTCTTGGCATCGATGGCCACGACGATGCACTGCGAACCGAAACGGTCCGCCGCCTCGCCGACGAACTCCGGGTTGAACACCGCGGCGGTGTTGATCGAGACCTTGTCGGCACCGGCATTGAGCAGGTTGCGGATGTCCTGCACGGTACGCACGCCACCGCCCACGGTCAGCGGGATGAATACCTGGCTGGCCATGCGTTCGACGGTATGCAGGGTGGTGTCGCGGCCATCGACGCTGGCGGTGATGTCGAGGAAGGTGATTTCGTCGGCACCTTGCTCGTCGTAGCGACGGGCGATTTCCACCGGGTCGCCGGCATCACGGATGTTCTCGAACTTGACGCCCTTGACCACCCGGCCGTTGTCCACGTCCAGGCAAGGGATGATGCGCTTGGCCAGTGCCATGGTTCAGTCCTCAGCCTTGGTAGTTGTCGCAGAAGGCCTGGGCCTCGGCAACATCGAGGGTGCCTTCGTAGATGGCACGGCCGGTGATGGCGCCGATGATGCCCGGGGCCTTGGCGTCCAGCAGGGCCTTGATGTCGCCCAGGTTGTGGATGCCGCCCGAGGCGATCACCGGGATCGCGGTGGCTTCTGCCAGCGCCTTGGTGAACGGCACGTTGCAGCCCTGCATCATGCCGTCCTTGGCGATGTCGGTGTAGACGATCGCCGAGACGCCATCGGCCTCGAAACGCTTGGCCAGGTCGATGACCTGCACCGAGCTGACTTCGGCCCAGCCGTCGGTGGCGACGAAGCCGTCCTTGGCATCCAGGCCAACGATGACCTTGCCCGGGAAGGCCTTGCACGCTTCGGCAACGAACTCTGGCTGCTTGACCGCCTTGGTGCCGATGATCACGTAGCTGACACCGGCCTTGACGTAGTGCTCGATGGTTTCCAGCGAGCGGATGCCACCACCGATCTGGATCGGCAGGGTCGGGTAGCGCTTGGCGATGGCGGTAACCACTTCACCGTTGACCGGCTGGCCTTCGAAGGCGCCGTTGAGGTCGACCAGGTGCAGGCGGCGGCAGCCACCCTCGACCCACTTGGCGGCCATGCTCACCGGGTCATCGGAAAATACCGTGGAGTCTTCCATGCGGCCCTGGCGCAGGCGCACGCAGGCGCCGTCCTTCAGATCGATAGCGGGGATAATCAGCATCTTGGGAACCTGTCTGTTCTTGGGGTTTCAGGGCTTCTCGAGCGCCCACAGATCGCTTTCGATGCTGTCGAACCGCTCCTTGAGGTGCAGCTGAACATCGGCAATCGCCCTGTTGTAGTAATGGGGTGCAATTTCCTTGCTGAACACATCGAGGACCTCGGCCACCTCGAACGAACCCAGCGTCAACTCGAAACGGTCTTCGAGGAAGCGCTTGAGCGTGTCGAGCGCGGCGCGCTCCTGCTCGGGGGCCAGGGTGATGACTGGGGCCTTGGTCTTCGATCTGCTCATTTACCAGCGCCCGTCCCAGGCGACGAAGTTCTGCAGCAGCTGCAGGCCATGGGTATGGCTCTTCTCCGGGTGGAACTGCACGGCAAAGCGCGAACCATCGGCCAGCGCTGCAGCGAAGTCGACGCCGTAATGGCCGCGACCGACCACCTGCGCCGGCTTGCCGGCATCGATGTAGTAGCTGTGCACGAAATAGAAGCGCGCACGGTCGGGGATGTCATGCCACAGCGGGTGGTGGTTGGTCTGGCCGACCTCGTTCCAGCCCATGTGCGGCACCTTCAGGTGTTCGCCGTCTTCCTTCAGGTCCTTGCCGAAGAAGCGCACCTGGCCGGGGAACAGGCCAATGCAGTCGACACCGTCGTTTTCTTCGCTGTGCTCCAGCAGTGCCTGCATGCCTACGCAGATACCCAGGAACGGGCGGTCCTGGCTGACTTCGCGCACCAGGCTGTCGAAGCCCAGGCGGCGGATTTCAGCCATGCAGTCGCGAATCGCACCCACCCCCGGGAACACCACGCGGTCGGCCTCACGGATGACCGCGGCGTCGCTGGTGACCAGTACCTTGCCGGCACCTACATGCTCGAGCGCCTTGGCCACCGAGTGCAGGTTGCCCATGCCATAGTCGATTACGGCTACCGTCTGCATTTACAGGCACCCTTTGGTGGAAGGCATCTGCCCGGCCATGCGCTCGTCGAGGGTGATGGCCATGCGCAGCGCGCGGCCGAATGCCTTGAACACGGTTTCGATCTGGTGGTGGGTGTTGTGGCCACGCAGGTTGTCGATGTGCAGGGTCACCAGGGCGTGGTTGACGAAGCCCTGGAAGAATTCCTGGAACAGGTCGACATCGAAGCCACCGACGCTAGCGCGGGTGTAGGGCACATGCATCTGCAGGCCCGGGCGACCGGAAAAGTCGATGACCACGCGCGACAGCGCTTCGTCCAGCGGCACGTAGGCATGGCCGTAGCGGAAGATGCCCTTCTTGTCACCGATGGCCTGGGCGAATGCCATGCCCAGGGTGATGCCGACGTCTTCGACGGTATGGTGATCGTCGATATGCGTGTCACCCTTGCACTCGATATCCAGATCGATCAGCCCATGGCGGGCGATCTGGTCCAGCATGTGTTCAAGGAAAGGCACACCGATATCGAATCGGGCCTTGCCACTGCCATCGAGGTTGATCGAGCACTTGACCTGGGTTTCCAGGGTGTTGCGCTCGACGGACGCCTTACGTTCAACCATCACCAGCTCCGCAAAATCATTGGGCGAAAAGGGCTTCATTATAGGCCCAGAACGCGCCCGCTTGAAACGCGGATGACATATGGCATGGCAAGGAATTACGGGGCCGGATTACCGCTACAGGTCTATACAACCGGCTAAAACAGGACTGTTTGTAGGAGCGGCCTTGCGTCGCGATGGGCCGCAAAGCGGCCCCGGCGATTTCTGCATCAGCGCCGAGACCCTGGGGCCGCTTCGCGCCCCATCGCGACGCAAGGCCGCTCCTCATCATCACGTTACCCGTGGGTACCGGATGCTTTCATCAATGGAACAGCACCGCCGTCTTCTGCAGGGTAATCCATACCCCCCAGGCCAACGGTACAACCACCACCGCCCAGGCCAGCAGCACCAGCGGCAGGCTACCCGGCGCTGCTTTCCACTCCAGCGACTGCACGCCATCGGCGCCCTTGTCGTGGCTCAGCGCCCGCTCGGCGGCCAGCTCGGCATCGCTCATGAAGTACTTGTCGGCCACCGGGCGCACCAGCATGTTGCAGACAAAACCCAGCACCAGCAGGCCGGCCAGGATGTACAGCGTCATGTCATAAGCCGCGGCACGTTCCACCCCGGCGGCCAACTGATATTCGCGCAGGTAGGTGATCAGTACCGGCCCCAGCACGCCCGCCGCCGCCCAGGCAGTCAGCAGGCGACCGTGAATGGCACCGACCATCTGCGTGCCGAACAGGTCGGCCAGGTAGGCAGGTACGGTGGAGAAACCACCGCCGTACATCGACAGGATGATGCAGAACGCCGCCACGAACAGGGCCACGTTACCCAGGTGGCCCATGTTCGGCACCAGGCTGTACAGGCCAACCCCAAGTGCGAAGAAGGCGAAGTAGGTGTTCTTGCGACCAATGTAGTCGGAGAACGAAGCCCAGAAGAACCGCCCACCGATATTGAACAGGCTCAGCAGGCCGGTGAAGCCGGCGGCGATCGCGGCAATCTGCGCCAGCTGGGCGCTGTTCAGCTCGCTGAAGCTCAGCCCGTTGCCCAGCAGCTTGCCGGCGAACACTTCCTGCAGCAGCGGCGAGGCCATGCCGAGAATGCCGATACCTGCCGACACGTTCAGGCACAGCACCAGCCAGATCAGCGCGAACTGCGGGGTTTTCCACGCCACGCTGACGTGCACGTGGCGGTCGGTGACCATGGTGTTGCCGGCCTTTTTCGCCGGCGCAGTCCAGCCTTCGGGCTTCCAGCCGGTTGGCGGTACGCGATAGGCCAGGGCGCCGACAGTCATGAACACGAAGTAGATCGCCGCCATGGCCACGAAGCTCTGCCACACCCCCACTTCCTGCGCGTTGCCGAAGTGCCCCATCAGCGCCGTGGCCAGCGGTGCCCCGACCATGGCGCCGCCACCGAAGCCCATGATCGCCATGCCGGTGGCCATGCCGCGTTTGTCCGGGAACCACTTGATCAGGGTCGACACCGGCGAAATGTAGCCCAGGCCCAGGCCGATACCGCCGATTACACCGGAGCCCAGCCACATCAGCCACAGCTGGTGGGTTTTCACCCCCATGGCCGAGATCAGCATGCCGCCACACCAGCACAGCGCCGACACCAGCCCGGCCTTGCGCGGGCCGGCGTGTTCCAGCCAGCCGCCCAGCACTGCTGCCGAGCAACCGAGGAAGACGAAGAACAAGGTGTAGATCCAGCTCAGCATCGAGATCGGCCAGTCACATTCGGCGCTGAACATGCGGGCGATGAAGCCCATGTCCGCCGCGCAGGCGACCGGGGCAGTAATGCCGAGGGCTTGCGACAGCGGTAGCCAGAACACCGAGAAGCCATAGGCCATGCCGATGCACAGGTGAATGGCCAGGGCGGCCGGCGGAACCAGCCAGCGGTTGAAGCCCGGGCGGGCGATAATGCGCTCCTTCGACAGGAAGCCTGGCGCACTGACCAGGGCCCCCGCCGCGACGGTACTGCTCATGGGATAGGATCCTTCTTATAGGGAGAATGCAGGCAAAGCGGCGCAAGGGTAGCAGCATCAAGTAGCGTGAAGGCAATCTGATATTGCAAATTTTCGCTCGGCTGAAACGGTCATGCTGCCTGTTCCGACCCTACTGCCGGCAGGCCGGCGCCCACAGCGACGAAACCGCCAACGGGTTTTGTGCAACCTGTGGGGGGCTGGCTTGCCGGCGATTGGGCCAGTGCAGGCGAAACATGCGGAACTGGCAAAATCAGGGTTGTCGAAAGCCTTACCCTCTGATGCACACGTAGGAAATGCCCTGTATCTCTAGTCGAATACGCAGGGACAACCACTGCGGCGCTATACTCTGGCGCTTGAATTTCAAACGACTACAAGGACTCGCCCATGAAAGCGTTCGGCAAAATCCTGGGACTTGGGCTTCTCGGGTTGCTGCTGATCATCGTGGCGCTGGGCTTCGCCCTGACCCACCTGTTCGATCCCAACGACTACAAAGACGAGATTCGCCAGCTGGCGCGCGACAAGGCACACGTCGAGCTCACCCTCAACGGTGACATTGGCTGGAGCCTGTTCCCATGGCTGGGCCTGGAGCTGCACGAAGCCAGCATCGCCACCTTGAACAAGCCCAAGGAACCGTTCGCCGACCTGCAGATGCTGGGCTTGTCGGTGCGTGTGCTGCCACTGCTGCGCCGCGAAGTGCAGATGAGCGACGTGCGCGTCGAGGGCCTGAACCTGACCCTGGCGCGTGACGAACAGGGCCATGGCAACTGGGAAGACATCGGCAAGCCGTTGCCTGCACAGGACGCCGGCGCGCAGGCCAATGCCCCGGCCCAGGCACCCGCTGAACAACAGCCGGCACCGGCCCCCAGCAACGACCGCGCGGTCAAGCTGGATATCGACAGCCTGACCGTGAACAACGCCCGCGTGCAGTACACCGATGCCAAGACCGGCCACAGCTATAGCGCCGAGAGCATCCAGCTGAGCACCGGCCCGGTCCACGAAGGCGCGAACATTCCGCTCAAGGCCAGCGCCTTCCTCAGCGCCAGCCAGCCGAACATCAAGGCCCGCACCGAGCTGGCCGGCGAGTTGCGCTTCGACCGCAAGCTCAAGCGCTACAACCTCGAAGACATGCGCCTGTCGGGCGAAACCTCGGGTGAGCCAACCGGCGGCAAGACTGTAACCTTCGCCGCGCAGGGCCAGCTGCTGGTCGACCTGGGCGCCAATGTCGCCTCGTGGAGCGGCCTGAAAGTCTCGGCCAACCAGCTGCGCGCCCTGGGCGAGCTGAACCTGCGTGACCTGGACAAGGCACCCCAGCTCAGCGGCGGCCTGTCCATCGCCCAGTTCGACCTGCGCGCGTTCCTCGACAGCATTGGCCGCCCGCTGCCGGCCAGCAACGACCCGGCAGCCTTCTCCAGGCTGGAAATGGTCACCCGCCTGCAAGGCACGCCGAACAGCCTGGCCCTGGAAGACCTGGCCGTGAAGCTGGACGACAGCACCTTCACCGGCCGCGTGGCCGTCGAGGATTTCGCCAAGCAAGCCCTGCGCCTGCAGCTCAAGGGCGACAGCTTCGACGCCGACCGCTACCTGCCGGCCAAGAGCGAGCAGGCCAAGGGTGCCACTGCCGCGCGCCAGGCCGAGGTCAAGCAGCAGGAAGCCAGCGCGGTCGCCGGCGCCGGCACCACGCCGCTGCCCAACGCCCCGACCCAGGTGGCCTGGAGCGACGACAAGCTGTTGCCAGTCGACCGCCTGCGCGTCCTCGACCTGCAGGCCGACCTGGCCTTCGGCGCGCTGACCCTGGATAAACTGCCGATCACCGATGCCCAGCTCAAGGCCGTCGGCCAGGGCGGCCTGCTGACCCTGCAAACCCTGCGTGGCGGGCTGTACAACGGCACGTTCGAGGCCAAGGGTACCGTCGATGTTCGCCCTGCCGTGCCGCAACTGGGCGTCAGCACCAACATCCAGCGGGTACCGGTGGAGCACTTCATCAAGACCGAGGGCAAGGAACAGCAGCCGCCGGTCAAAGGCCTGCTGACCCTGAACAGCGACCTGACCGCCACCGGCAACAGCCAGAAGGCCCTGGTGGATACCCTCAACGGCAACGCCAATTTCGTCATCAACGACGGTGTGCTGGTCAATGCCAACCTGGAACAGCAACTGTGCCAGGCCATCGCCACGCTCAACCGCAAATCGCTGAACGGCGAGCCACGCGGCAAGGACACCCCGTTCCAGGAGCTGCGCGGCAGCCTGGTGGTACGCAATGGGGTCGCCAGCAACCCGGACCTCAAGGCGCGCATCCCCGGCCTTACCGTCAACGGCCAGGGTGACCTCGACCTGCGCGTGCTGGGCATGGACTACAAGGTCGGCGTGATTGTCGAAGGCGACCAGCGCGCCATGCCCGACCCGGCCTGCCAGGTCAACGAACGCTATGTTGGCGTGGAAGTGCCGCTGCGTTGCCGTGGCCCGCTGGAGCTGGGCGCCAAGGCCTGCCGCCTGGACCAGGATGGCATGGGCAAGGTCGCCGCCAAGCTGGCCGGCAACCGCCTGCAGGAAAAGCTCGATGAAAAACTCGGAGACAAAGTGAGCCCGGAAGTGAAAGAAGCGCTCAAGGGGCTGTTCAAGCGATGACCCCAGAGCAGTTCTCCAGCGCTGTGCTGGATTGGTATGACGAGCACGGCCGGCACGACCTGCCCTGGCAGCAGGGCATCACCCCGTACCGGGTGTGGGTGTCGGAAATCATGTTGCAGCAGACCCAGGTCAGCACCGTGCTCAACTACTTCGACCGCTTCATGCAGGCCCTGCCGACCGTGCAGGCCCTGGCCGAAGCGCCCGAGGACGAGGTGCTGCACCTGTGGACCGGCCTGGGCTACTACACCCGGGCGCGCAACCTGCGGAAGGCCGCGAAGATCGTGGTCGAACAGCATGGTGGCGAATTCCCGCGCAGTGTCGAGCAGCTCACCGAGCTGCCCGGCATCGGCCGTTCCACCGCAGGCGCCATCGCCAGCATCAGCATGGGCATCCGCGCACCGATCCTCGACGGCAACGTGAAACGCGTGCTGGCCCGCTACACCGCCCAGGCCGGCTACCCTGGCGAGCCCAAGGTGGCCAACCAGCTGTGGGCCACGGCCGAGCGCTTTACCCCGCAGCAGCGCGCCAACCACTACACCCAGGCGATGATGGACCTGGGCGCCACGCTGTGTACCCGCAGCAAGCCCAGTTGCCTGATTTGCCCGCTGCGGCGCGGCTGCCAAGCGCACCTGCACGGCGAAGAAACCCGCTACCCAGAACCCAAGCCGCGCAAGGCGCTGCCACAACGGCGCACGCTGATGCCGCTGCTGGCCAACCACGAAGGCGCCATCCTGCTTTACCGCCGCCCGTCCAGCGGGTTGTGGGGCGGCTTGTGGAGCCTGCCGGAACTGGACGACATCGCCCAGCTCGACGACCTGGCCTACCAGCACGGCCTGCGCCTGGCCGAAAGCCGCGCCATGGACGGCCTGACCCATACCTTCAGCCACTTCCAGCTGGCGATCGAGCCCTGGCTGGTGCGCGTCGACCCGCTCGGCCAGCACGTGGCCGAGGCCGACTGGCTCTGGTATAACCTCGCCACCCCGCCGCGCCTGGGCCTTGCCGCCCCGGTGAAAAAGCTGCTCAAACGCGCGGCCGACGAACTGATTGCAGGAGACGCCCGATGACCCGCACCGTGATGTGCCGCAAGTACAAAGAAGAACTGCCAGGCCTGGAGCGCCCGCCCTACCCCGGCACCAAGGGCCAGGACATCTTCGAACACATCTCGCAGAAGGCCTGGGCCGACTGGCAGAAACACCAGACCATGCTGATCAACGAAAAGCGCCTGAACATGATGAACGCCGAGGACCGCAAATTCCTCCAGGGCGAGATGGACAAGTTTTTCGCCGGCGAAGAATACGCCCAGGCGGAAGGCTACGTGCCGCCCTCGGAATGACCCCACGGAACGTAAGCGACGGAATTAATTTAAAATTTTTTCAAAAAGTCGTTGACGAGCGGTCTGAAAGTCTATTTAATTCACCTCGTCGCCCAGATAGCTCAGTCGGTAGAGCAGAGGATTGAAAATCCTCGTGTCGGCGGTTCGACTCCGTCTCTGGGCACCACCTTCAGCTTCTGGTGGTTGCAAAGTTACCCGAAGCGACAACAAGAAACCCGCCTAGTGCGGGTTTTTTGTTGTCTGCGATTTTTGCGCAAGGCATGGCAGCCTACCGGCCTTGCTACCATCCCATGAACCTTAGCCTGCAGCGCGCGGCAGCAGCTCGGCATGAAGCCTTACCCCCAGCGCCGCCATCACTTTCATGATGGTTGCCAGGCTCGGGTTACCTTCCGCAGACAACGCCTTGTACAGCCCTTCCCGTGTCAGGCCGGTGTCACGCGCCAACTGAGCCATGCCTCGGGCACGGGCGATATCGCCCAAGGCAGCAGCAAGCAATGCCGGGTCGTTTTCCTCCAGACAGGCCTCAAGGTACAAGGCCATGTCTTCCTCTGTTTTCAAATGGTCCACAGCGTCCCATTTGCTCAGCTTGATATCTGTCATGGCGGCCTCCTAAAGGTCGCGTGCGAGCTTGAGGGCAGATTTGATATCTCTGGCCTGGCTGGCCTTATCGCCACCCGCCAAGAGGATGATCACCTCATAGCCTCGTTGAACGAAATACACCCGATAGCCCGGACCATAATCGATCCTGAGTTCGGATACTCCCTCAGCAACGGGCTTACAGTCCCCCATCATCCCGAGCTCCACTCGACGCAACCTGACGTTGATACGAGCCTTTGCCCGTGGATCACGCAGAGCAGCGAACCACCTTCGGTAGGTCTCGGTTTGAATTAATGTGTGCATGAGAAAAATGTAAACCGTAGTTCACACTACATTCAATTTGCAGCTGTTTCAAACTGTTTATCCATACGCTGTTGACCAGCATCAAAATGCCATTAATCGCTCATCCTAGAATGCCAGATGGCCATCCGAATCGACCCGCAAGGACCGTCATGAGCGAAGAATCCCCCCTCCTGCTCCCCGCCCCCAGCGAACCTGCTGCCGCCCCAGCCCGCACCCGCCGCCCACGCCAGCGCAAGCCGGAGCCGAGCATCACCCGTGTCAGCCAGCAACCCGCAGCCCTGGAAGTGGCCACGGCACCCAAAGGCAGCAACGAAGACAGCACCTCAGCCCGCCTGCCAGAAAGCTACCCTTACCGCACCCGGCTGCGCCGCCAGGACTATGAAAAGGCCAAGCACGCGCTGCAGATCGAATTGCTGAAGGTGCAAAGCTGGGTGAAGGAAACCGGCCAGCGCGTGGTAATCCTGTTCGAAGGGCGTGATGCGGCGGGCAAGGGCGGCACCATCAAGCGCTTCATGGAGCACCTCAACCCGCGCGGTGCGCGCATCGTGGCCCTGGAGAAGCCTTCCGAGCAGGAAAAAGGCCAGTGGTACTTCCAGCGCTACATCCAGCACCTGCCCACGGCGGGTGAAATGGTGTTCTTCGACCGCTCCTGGTACAACCGCGCCGGGGTCGAGAAGGTGATGGATTTCTGCACGCCACTGCAGTACCTGGAGTTCATGCGCCAGGCGCCGGAGCTGGAGCGCATGCTGTGCAACAGCGGCATCCTGCTGTTCAAGTACTGGTTCTCGGTGAACCGCGAAGAGCAACTGCGCCGTTTCATCTCGCGCCGGGACGACCCGCTCAAGCACTGGAAGCTGTCACCCATCGACATCAAGTCGCTGGACAAGTGGGAGGACTATACCGCCGCCAAGGAGGCGATGTTCTTCCATACCGATACCGCCGATGCGCCATGGACGGTGATCAAGTCCGACGACAAGAAACGGGCGCGGATCAACTGCATTCGGCACTTCCTGCATTCGCTGGACTACCCGGGCAAGGACCACAGCGTGGCGCATGCGCCGGATGCGCTGCTGGTCGGGCGCGCATCGCGCGGGTTCGAGGAAGACGAACCTGCGGCAGTAGCCAGTTAGGTTGCCGGGGCTGCTTTGCAGCGGCCCCTTTCTGCAACACTTGGGTTTACCCGGCAACTGCGCTTCAATACGCGCACTTTCAGACACACCCAAGGATTGCCCCATGGCCACCCCTACCAAGCAACAGAAACGCGCCAAGCGCGCCGCCAGCAAGGCCAAGCAGAACCGCATGGTACGCAGCGGCCAGGCGGTCAAGGCCAGTGCCGGCGACAGCGCCAGCATCGAGCAGGTGTACAACAAGGCCATGGAGTCGGGCAGCTACGACGCGCTGTTCAAGAAGATGAAGGAAGCCCAGGAGGGCGGCCTGGTACCGATGATCTCGGTGTTCCTGGTGGACCCGCTGCTGGGCCTGGTGCTCAAGGGGCACAAGGAAGAACACGCCACCGACTACATCGTGCTGGTGTTCAACGCCTACCGTAAATGGCTGGACGGCGCAGATGAAGAGGCCACCATGGCCTGGCTGGAAAGCGACGAATTCCAGGCAGCTTACGTGGCGGCATCGGAGCTGGTTGCCAAGCAGCAACAGCAGCAGAAGCAATTTGGCTGACAGGGCCATGTAGCCTGTTCCGGCCTCTTCGCGGGCTTGCCCGCTCCCACAGGCTCACCGCCAGCCTGAAGGCAACGCCACCCATGTGGGAGCGGGCAAGCCCGCGAAAGGGCCGGAACAGACAACAAAAAAGGCCGCGCCCTGCACAGGACGCGGCCTTTTCATTACAGCCAGCGTGGATCAGTTATCCAGCGCTACCCGCCCGGCAGCTTCACGCTTGCGGTGCACCAGCAAGCCCGCCGCCACCACACCAATGCTCAGCAGCGCGGTCGCGATGATTTCGGCACGGTGGTCTTCACGCAGCGCCATCACCACCAGAATGGCAATGATGAAGGCGATGGTCGCCCAGGTCAGGCCCGGGAACAGCCACATCTTGAAGGTGATCTTCTCGCCACGGGCCTCACGCTGGGCACGCATGCGCAGCTGCGACACGGCAATCACCAGGTACACCAGCAGCGCAATGGCACCGGAGCTGGCCAGCAGGAACTCGAACACCTGGGCCGGGGCCACGAAGTTGGCGAACACGCAAAGGAACGCCGCTGCGGTAGACAGCAGCACAGCCACATGCGGGGTAGCCGACTTGGTGGTGCGCTGGGCGATGGCTGGGGCGTCACCGCGCTTGCTCAGCGAGAACAGCATGCGCGACGAGGTGTACAGCGCCGAGTTCAGGCAGCTGGTTACCGCGATCAGTACGACGATGTCGACGATCAGCTTGGCATTCGGCACGCCGATACGGCTCAGCACAGTCTGGTAGGAACCGGTTTCGGCCAGCGCCGGGTCGTTCCACGGCACCAGGGCCACAACGAGGAAGATCGACACCAGGTAGAACAGGCAGATACGCCAGATCACCGAGTTGGTGGCACGGCTGATCTGCTTGCCCGGGTCCTTCGACTCGGCCGCGGCGATGGTGACGATTTCGGTACCCATGAACGAGAACATGGTGGTCAGCATGGCTGCCAGCACCGCGCCTAGGCCGTTGGGCATGAAGCCCTGGGTGTCGAACAGGTGGCTGGCACCGCTGACCTGGCTGCTCGGCACGAAGCCGAACAAGGCAGCACAACCCACGGCGATGAAGCCGATGATCGCCAGCACCTTGAGCAGGGCAAACCAGAACTCGAACTCACCGTAGTTCTTCACGCTGCACAGGTTGGTCAGGGTCAGCGCCAAGGTAATGACCAGGGAGAACGCCCACAGGTCAACCGCAGGGAACCAGGCATGCAGGATGGCCGCGGCGGCGTTGGCTTCCAGCGGAATCACCAGCACCCAGAACCACCAGTACAGCCAGCCGATGGTGAAACCGGCCCAGCGCCCGATGGCGCGGTCGGCATAAGTAGAGAACGAACCGGTGTCAGGCGAGGCGACCGCCATTTCACCCAACATGCGCATGACCAGTACCACCAGCGTACCGGCGGCAGCGTAAGCCAGCAGCACGGCAGGGCCGGCAGCGGCAATGGCGTGGCCGGAGCCAACGAAAAGGCCGGCACCGATCACGCCAGCGATGGACAGCATGGTCACATGCCGTTGTTTGAGCCCCTGAGCGAGGTCATTGGAATTGTTACCGCTCATAAAACTACCTTTGTAAGGAGTGGACCACCCGACTGCGGGTACGAAGCGCGCCAAGGGTTGACCTGGGCGTCGCTGCAATCGGCGGTTTCCTGCTGGCAATAAGCGCGCCATATACGAAATGCGTTCGTCAGAAAGCCCGGCAGGCCTTTCAGCACGCGGTCCGGAGGGCTTTCGGCCAACAGCTGACCGAAAGGGCATCAAATCTTCGGATTACTGAAATACCCACTTACAAACGCACCAAAGGTGCTCCTCGGTAACACCTTTGCACCGCTGCAAGGCAAAAAAGTGCAACCCACAGGTACAACCGAACGCCTTATAGAGGCCCCTGCCGGTGCACCTGTTTTCACCGGCGCAGCTACTTGGCGGCGCGGATCTACCCGCGAATGGTCTAAAAGCGCTTCCCTGAGCCGGCCAAAGCTGGCACCATCGCGCCTTTTTTCATCAAGGCTCTGGTGCTGGGCGAGACCTTCGCGGACATCCGCGCGACGTTGCGCTGCAGCGATGCGACAAACTGCCCCACCAGCGCCCCGAGCACCTGGCGCCCCTGTTGGCCGCCGCGATACCGCTATGCTAGCTTGGCGCTCGCCAGGAAGGCCGCCAACAGCTGGGAACGCACCCGAACACAATGAGGACCGCACATGGCTCAGGCCACGCCCGCGCTGGAAATCCGCAACCTGCACAAACGCTACGGCGAGCAGGAAATTCTCAAGGGCATTTCGCTGACCGCACGCGACGGTGACGTGATCTCCATCCTGGGGTCGTCCGGCTCCGGCAAGTCCACCCTGCTGCGCTGCATCAACCTGCTCGAGAACCCGCACCAGGGCGAAATCCTCGTCGCCGGTGAAGCGCTCAAGCTCAAGGCCGCCAAGAACGGCGACCTGGTCGCCGCCGACAATCGCCAGATCAACCGCCTGCGCAGCGAGATCGGCTTCGTCTTCCAGAACTTCAACCTGTGGCCGCACATGTCGATCCTCGACAACATCATCGAGGCGCCACGCCGCGTACTTGGCCAGAGCAAGGCCGAGGCCATCGAAGCCGGCGAAGCACTGCTGAACAAGGTCGGCATCTACGACAAGCGCCACAGTTACCCCGCCCAGCTTTCCGGTGGCCAGCAACAGCGTGCCGCCATTGCCCGTACCCTGGCCATGAAGCCCAAGGTCATCCTGTTCGACGAGCCAACTTCGGCGCTCGACCCGGAAATGGTCCAGGAAGTGCTAAACGTTATCCGCGCATTGGCCGAAGAAGGCCGTACCATGCTGCTGGTCACGCACGAGATGAGCTTTGCCCGGCATGTGTCCAGTGAAGTCGTCTTCCTGCACCAGGGCCTGGTCGAAGAGCAGGGATCGCCGCAGCAGGTGTTCGAGAACCCGACCTCGGCGCGTTGCAAGCAATTCATGTCCAGCCACCGTTAACGGAGCAATACATGCACACTTACAAGAAGTTTCTCCTGGCAGCTGCTGCCACGCTGGTGATGTCGGCCAACGCCATGGCCGCAGAAAAACTGCGCATGGGTATCGAAGCCGCCTACCCACCGTTCAACAACAAGGATGCCAGCGGTAACGTGGTCGGCTTCGACAAGGACATCGGCGACGCCCTGTGCGCCAAGATGAAAGTCGAATGCTCGGTCGTCACCTCGGACTGGGACGGCATCATCCCGGCGCTGAATGCCAAGAAGTTCGACTTCCTGGTGTCGTCGCTGTCGATCACTGACGAGCGCAAGCAGGCAGTGGACTTCACCGACCCGTACTACTCCAACAAGCTGCAGTTCATCGCGCCGAAGAACGTCGACTTCAAGACCGACAAGGCCTCGCTCAAGGGCAAGGTGATCGGCACCCAGCGCGCCACCCTGGCCGGCACCTGGCTGGAAGACAACTACGGCGATGACGTAGAGATCAAGCTGTACGACACCCAGGAAAACGCCTACCTCGACCTGGTCTCCGGCCGCATCGACGGCATCCTGGCCGACAAGTACGTGCAGTACGAGTGGCTGAAGAGCAAGGACGGCTCGAACTTCGAGTTCAAGGGCGAGCCGGTGATGGACAGCGACAAGATCGGCATTGCCGTGCGCAAGGGCGACGACAAGCTGCGCAAAGACCTGAACAAAGCCCTGGCAGAAATCAAGGCCGACGGTACGTACAAGAAGATCAACGACAAGTACTTCCCGTTCAGCATCGAATGACCCGCCCAGACTGGCGCGCCCTTGCGGCGCGCCAGTCCCTAGAATGACCTGCCCATGAATATTGACCTGCACGGATTCGGTCCGGCCATGATGGCCGGCACCCTGATGACCGTAAAACTGGCGCTTTGCGCCTTGCTGCTGGGCCTGGTTTTGGGCCTGCTCGGCGCCCTGGCCAAGACTTCCTCGGTCAAGCCTCTGCAATGGCTTGGCGGCTTCTATTCGACCCTGGTGCGCGGCGTGCCCGAACTGCTGTGGGTTCTGCTTATCTATTTCGGCACCGTCGGCTTGATGAATGCCCTCGGTGAAGCCCTGAACATGCCGGGCCTGGAGCTCAGCGCCTTCGCCGCGGGCGTGATTGCCCTGGGCCTGTGCTTTGGCGCCTACGCCACCGAAGTGTTCCGTGGCGCGATCCTGGCGATCCCCAAGGGCCACCGCGAAGCCGGCCTGGCGCTGGGCCTGTCCAAGGGCCGCATCCTGTCGCGGATCATCCTGCCACAGATGTGGCGTATCGCCCTGCCGGGCCTCGGCAACCTGTTCATGATCCTGATGAAGGACACCGCCCTGGTGTCGGTGATCGGCCTGGAAGAAATCATGCGCCACGCGCAAATCGGCGTGACCGTGACCAAGGAGCCGTTCACCTTCTACATGGTCGCCGCCTGCATCTACCTGAGCCTGACCATCATCGCCATGACCGGCATGCACTTCATGGAAAAACGCGCCGCTCGCGGCTTTGCGAGGGCCGTGTAATGAACTGGGAAGTGATCATCAAATGGCTGCCGCGCCTGGCCCAGGGTGCCACCCTGACCCTGGAGCTGGTAGCCATCGCCGTGGTGGCCGGGCTGATCCTGGCCATCCCGCTGGGCATCGCCCGCTCTTCGCGCCACTGGTATGTGCGCGCCGTGCCGTTCAGCTACATCTTCTTCTTCCGCGGTACGCCGCTGCTGGTGCAGCTGTTCCTGGTCTACTACGGCCTGGCGCAATTCGACGTGGTGCGTTCGAGTTCGCTGTGGCCATACCTGCGCGATCCGTTCTGGTGCACGGTGCTGACCATGACCCTGCACACCGCCGCCTACATCGCCGAGATCCTGCGCGGCGCGCTGCAGTCGATCCCCAAGGGTGAGATCGAGGCGGCACGGGCGCTGGGCATGTCGCGTGGCAAGACGCTGTTCTACATCATGCTGCCGCGCGCCGCGCGCATCGGCCTGCCGGCGTACAGCAACGAAGTGATCCTGATGCTCAAGGCCAGCGCCCTGGCCAGCACCGTGACCCTGCTGGAACTGACCGGCATGGCCCGTACCATCATTGCCCGCACCTACCTGCCGGTAGAGATCTTCTTTGCCGCCGGGGTGTTCTACCTGCTGATCTCGTTCGTGCTGGTGCAGGGCTTCAAGCTGCTGGAGCGCTGGCTGCGTGTGGATGCCTGCCAGGGCCGCTGAAACCTCACTGACTGCTTCGCGGGCACGCCCGCTCCCACAGGTGTAGCGCCAACCTTGAATGTGGCGCTATACCTGTGGGAGCGGGCGTGCCCGCGAAGAGGCCCTCAAAACCACCACACATCCTTGTCATGCCCAGCCACCTCCACAGCCACCACCTAAGCACCCGCTTCCAGGCCCTCGACCAGTTCCTGATCGAGCACCAGCAGCTGTGGAAACCCCGCCCCTTCACTACCCTGCAACTGGAGTGGGAAACCGCGCATCCAGACCTTGCCACCCACCTGCGCCAGTGCTCCCTGGCAGACGCCGAAAGCGAAGGCACCGCCTCGGCCTTGCCCGCCCCATTCCCACAACTGGCCCGGCAAGCCCAACAGCTCGCTACCCTTGGCAACCTCCCGGCCACCGACCTGCCCCCTGCCGCCCACCGCCTCGACGTTGCCGTCCCCGGTCGCAAATGGCAGCAGATCGAAGCCTTCGCCAGCCACCTGAGCTTCCGCGCGCAGCCCCGCCACTGGCTGGACTGGTGCGCCGGCAAAGGCCACCTCGGCCGCCGCCTGTTGCAACCCGGCCAGCAGCTGACCTGCCTGGAATACGACGCCGACCTGGTCGCCGCCGGCCAGGCCCTGAGCGCGCACCACCACCTGCCGGCGCAGCACCTGCACCAGGATGTGATGGCCGACGACAGCGCCCGCCACCTGGCCGACGACAAAACCGTGGTCGCCCTGCACGCCTGTGGCGACTTGCATGTACGCTTGATGCAGCTGGCCAGCCAGCAAGGCTGCCGCCAACTGGCCGTGGCCCCTTGCTGCTACAACCGCATTGCAGCGCAGCAGTACCAGCCGTTATCCACAGCCGCGCAGGCGTCCGCCTTGCAGCTGTCGCTGGATGACCTGGGCCTGCCGCTGAGCGAAACCGTCACCGCCGGCGCCCGCGTGCGGCGCCAGCGCGACACCTCGATGGCCCGGCGCCTGGGCTTCGACCTGCTGCAACGCCAGCAGCGCCAGAGCGGCGAATACCTGCCGACGCCTTCGTTGCCTGTGGCCTGGCTGGAAAAGCCCTTCGAGCAATACTGCCGCGACTTGGCCGCGCTTAAGCAACTGCAACTGACCGGCATCCCGGACTGGGCGGCCTTGGAAGCAGCCGGCTGGCAACGACTGGCCGAGGTCCGCAACCTGGAGCGCGTGCGCAACCTGTTCCGTCGGCCGCTGGAGCTGTGGCTGGTACTGGATCGCGCCCTGTTTCTGGAAGAACGCGGCTATAACGTGCAACTGGGCCTGTTCTGTGACTATCCACTGACCCCACGCAACCTGCTGATCCTCGCGGAACGCGACCGTTAGCCGCAGTACAACCTGTGGATAACTCTGTGTACAAGCTTTTGATTAGCTGTTGGATCCAAGCGCTATTTCAAGCGTCTGGCTTATTCCGCCCGGTACTTCAAGCCCAGTAAAAACAGGCGTTTGCGCAAAGACCAGCGGAATGCCGATCCGGCATGCGTTTCGCGCAAGCCGTCAATGCCACTTGTGCATAAACATTCGTTGTGGTTAGCGACCACAGCTGCCAACGCAATCCCTGTAGGAGCGGCCTCGTGTCGCGATGGGCCGCAAAGCGGCCCCGCTTTTGGCCTAATTACACACACCGCTGGGGGCTGCTTCGCAGCCCATCGCGACACAAGGCCGCTCCTACACACACCCGTCCGCGTCAGGATTCAGTGCGCCTTGTTCCTGGCAATCTCGATATCGTTCATCAGCGCCTTGGCCATGTCGCATAAATAGTCGGCCGCACCGAGGAATTTATGGTCATCCTCCATATCCCCCTCGCGCACCAGGTGCTTTATGTAGCCCATCAGAATCGAGACGTGCTCGTAGACAGCATCGGCCGGGACGCCGGGCTCGACGCGTAGCAGGTTGAGGGACGGGTTACCGGCTGCGAGGAAGGTTTCCACGCCTGCGGTGGTGATGGGTTCGATGATGTTTTTGTTCATGGCATAAATCCTTACTCGGGGAAGACACTGCCATAAATCTTTCTCACGGATTTGGGTGGCAGCCGTACGCGGGGTGAGAAACCGGTCGAATAAGGAAGCCCGGCCAGACCGAAGTCTGCCCGCGTACGGCCACCATAAATGGGTAGCGCTTATTCGAGTCGGGTTCTCACACCCGGTCGCCAGAGCGACCCGAAAACGGTATCCGTGAGCCATTTCCCCGACAACAGCGATACTTCAGCGGCGCGCGTAGGATAGGTCCGAAGCCCCCAAACCTTGAAGCGTTTGCCCCCAAGTTCAGAATTGTCTGACCCCTATCTTCACAGAGGCGCGGTTCCTGTAGGAGCGGGTTCACCCGCGATGAGGCCCTACCAGGCAACACAAGGCTAATACTCGACCACCGCAACGGTGTATCATCCGCCCCCCAAATCATTAAAAAGTGACGTCGCGCGCTGCCCGCCAGCCCCGCGACCTTCTGGCGTTGCGCCAGAACCGACAATGGACTAACGGACCCGACCATCGTGACCCAGACCAAGCCCCTCGCCCTGCTGTGCCTCACCCTGGCCCTGACCGCCTGCGCCAGCAGCACCCCGCCCCAACCCCGCAGCAGCCTGGACTGGAACCACCCCGGCATGCAGCTGGGCGGCGACAACGGCCTGCCCCTGCGCACCGAAAGCCCGTGCCGCAAGCGTGGCTGCGACAACGACAAGCTGTTCTTCAACCCGGGCAAAACCGAGCCAAGCGTCACCACGATCCACCGCGGCTGGTAGGAAAATTCTTCTTTCAGACCGGTAACTTAGGTCATTTGCGAACAATCGCAACGAAGTGGTTTACAGGCGCCAACCGATCGTTATAATGACGCCCCACTGCCGGTATAGCTCAGATGGTAGAGCAACTGACTTGTAATCAGTAGGTCCCGGGTTCGATTCCTGGTGCCGGCACCATACGCAGTATCAAAGAAGGCTCACCGAAAGGTGGGCCTTTTTTGTTTTAAGTACACTCCGCTCGCTCCCTCCCCAGACTTGACCCCAATCAAGCCCGCTCCAGACAGATGACTTAGCCTGAGATCAGCCCCCATCGAGGCAGCTCACCATGGCCAAGAAATTCCCCACCAACCCCAACCACCCCGAACGCATCTGCTGGGGCTGCGACCTCTACTGCCCAGCCAAGGCACTGGCCTGCGGCAACGGCGCGAGCCGGACCATGCATCCCGCAGAACTGTTCGGCGAAGACTGGGACAGTTTCGATAACCGACTGGAAAAACCGATCGACCGCGAGCAGGGAACAGCCCCCAAGCCCTGACAAACCGTGCGTCAAATCAGCGCCCGCCCAGGCCAGAGCCATGACAACCATGCAACAGTCTTTTACCAATTCCCCAGGTTTTCCCTAACCCTCCTTTGCCTATCCTAGGCCGGGTCATCCCGCCTGTGATGGACCCATGAAACATTCCCTACCCAGCCGCTACGCCTGCCTCGCATTCTGCCTACTGTTCACCCTCGCCAGCCTGCCGTTGCTACACACGCACACCTGGCTATGGCCCATCACGCTGATCACCACCTTGCTCAGCCTGGTCGGCCTCAACGACCTGCGCCAAAGCCACCACGCCGTGCGCCGCAACTACCCGATCCTGGGCAACATCCGCTACCTGATCGAAACCATCCGCCCGGAAATCCGCCAGTACCTGATCGAGGGCGACGACGACAAGCTGCCGTTTTCCCGCGCTCAGCGCTCGCTGGTCTACGCCCGGGCCAAGAACGAAAGCGCCGAGAAGGCCTTTGGCACGCTCAACGACGCCTACAAGCCCGGCTTCGAGTTCATCAGCCATTCCATGTTGCCGGTGAACACGCCGGACCCTGCCTCGTTTCGCATCGCCATCGGCGGGCCGCAATGCCGCCTGCCCTACTCGGCGTCGATCTTCAACATTTCCGCGATGAGCTTCGGCGCGCTCAGCGCCAACGCCATCGCGGCGCTCAACCGTGGTGCACGCATGGGTCGTTTTGCCCATGACACGGGCGAAGGCAGTATCAGCCCGTACCACCGCGAACATGGCGGTGACCTGATCTGGGAAATCGGCAGTGGCTACTTCGGCTGCCGCACCGAGGACGGTCGCTTCGACCCGCAGCGCTTCGCCGAGCAGGCCCGCTCGCCGCAGGTGAAGATGATCGAGGTCAAGCTCAGCCAGGGCGCCAAGCCGGGCCACGGCGGCATCCTGCCGGGGCACAAGGTAAGCCGCGAGATCGCCCAGACGCGGGGCGTACGCGAGGGTGAGGACTGCATCTCGCCAGCGGCGCACAGTGCCTTCCGCACGCCAGTCGAGTTGCTGCAGTTCATTGCCAGCCTGCGCGAGCTGTCGGGCGGCAAGCCGGTGGGCTTCAAGTTCTGCCTGGGCCACCCGTGGGAGTTCATGGGCATCGCCAAGGCCATGCTGGCCACCGGCATTACCCCGGACTTCATCGTCGTCGATGGCAAGGAAGGCGGTACCGGCGCGGCGCCGCGCGAGTTCAGCGACAACATGGGCGTACCGATGCGCGAGGGCCTGATGTTCGTGCACAACACCTTGGTCGGCCTGAACCTGCGCTCCAGCATCCGCATTGGTGCGGCGGGCAAGATCGTCAGCGCCTTCGATATCGCCAGTGTGCTGGCTATCGGCGCTGACTGGGTCAACTCCGCGCGCGGCTTCATGTTCGCCATCGGCTGCATCCAGTCGCAGAGCTGCCACACCAACAAGTGCCCGACCGGGGTGGCCACGCAAGACCCACTGCGCCAGCGTGCATTGGTAGTGCCGGACAAGGCTGAACGGGTTGCCAGCTTCCACCGCAATACCTTGCATGCGTTGGCAGAAATGCTGGCCGCTGCGGGGCTGGAGCATCCTTCGCAGCTAAAACCCAAGCACCTGGCGCGGCGGATCAGCTCAAGCGAAATCGGCTTGTTCTCGGACCTGCACACGTTCCTCAAGCCGGGCGAGTTGCTGGGGGGCTCGATTGAAAGCGAGTTCTATGCGCGGATGTGGCGGATGGCGCGTAGCGACAGTTTTGCGCCGGAGACGGGCGAGGGAGAAGTGAGGGTTGCAGGGGGGCGGCGCAGGGAGGTGGAGCTGGCGTGAGGCCGGGGGCCGCTGTGCGGCCCATCGCGACACAAGGCCGCTCCTACAAGGGGAGCGTGCACTTGTGTGGCAACAGGCTGCAGATCAGGATCAGAAGATGCTGATCGGGTACTCGACGAATACCCGGACTTCGTTGCCGTCGTCGAAGTAACCGTTCTGCTGCACGGCGTTGTTGGTACGCACGAACGAGCTACGCAGCTTGATCGACAGGTCCTTGGCCGGGCCGTCCTGCACCACGTAGCGGATCTGGTTGAAGATCTCGCGCTCTTTACCTTCGCCGAAGCCCTGCGGGTTGTCGAGGTTGCGGGTATTGATGTTGTCACCCACCACGTAGGCCAGCTTGTAGGTCAGGCCCGGAATGCCGTAGGCACCGAAGTCCAGGCCGTAGCCCAGCTGCCAGGAACGCTCGTCTTCGGCGTTGAAGTCGGACCAGTACGAGTTGGCCAGGTAGATGGTCGAACCACCGTCACCCACGCCACCGGCGTTCTGGTACCAGCCGTAGTTGTAGCCGGTGCTGCCGGTGCTGCGCTGGTGGGCGATGGTGAACGAGTGCGCACCGTAGGCGTAGGTAGCGGCCAGGCTCCAGATGGTGTTGGAGTCGCCGTTCAGTTCGGCGCTCTTGACGAACTTGTTGTCGATGTCCGACTTGTAGCCGTTGAAGTCCAGGGTCAGCGACTGGTCGCTGGCGATCGGGAAGACGTAGTTCAGGCCCAGGTAGTGCTTCTTCATCACGTCTTCGTTGTCGGCGGTGTACAGCGAAGCGGTGAAGTTGTCGGTGAACTTGTAGCTGCCACCGAGCACGTTGATCGACTTCAGGCCACCACCGTCACGGCGCTCGGCGCTCTTGCGCGCTTCCTGGGTGAAGCGGCCGGCGTTCAGTTCCAGGCCCTGGATTTCCTTGGAGGTAATCAGGGTACCGGTGAAGCTTTCTGGCAACAGGCGGGCGTCGTCGTATTGCAGCACTGGCAGTGCCGGCATCTGGTCACCGTACTTGAGCACGGTGTTGGAGATGCGGAACTTCACTGCAGCGCCACCACGGGCCAGGTTGTGCGGCGAGTTGGCGTTGTTGTTCTCGTCCTTGAAGTCCGAAGGCTTGAAGAAGTCGACACCGGCGCCGCCGTTGTGGCCCTTGCCGCCGTCCAGACGCACGGCGTACAGGCCGAATGCATCGACGCCGACACCGACGGTGCCTTGGGTGAAGCCGGAGGAGAAGTTGGCGATGACGCCCTGGCCCCATTCGATCTGGTCGTCGGTGCCGTGCTTCTTGTCACGATTGATGTAGGCGTTGCGCAGCAGGACGTTGGCGTGGCTGTCCTCGATGAAGCCCTTGCTATCGGCCTGGTCATTGGCCTGTGCCTGGGTCGCGGCGATCATCGCCAGGGCGACCAGGCTGATCCTGGTTTTCAACATGTTGTTTTCCTTGTTCCTAATCAAAAACGCTCTGCAAATGACGCCAGGAACCAACGCCCCTTCGTAGGTTCGACGCTATGCGGATCCAGACTGGAAGGCCTGCCGGTAGTTACACGGCGGCTCTGGCAGCTGCGTGGCCACGATGATGGCCAGCAGGCGTTGGCCGAATCCTAGCCGTGCGCGTTTACAAATGTCAAAAAATCGTGAAATGAAGGTTGTTATAACCAAAATGTAGGCAAGCCGAGTGCATTTCTGCCCAGCGTTGCGCTATCAGCAGGCAATTTATCTTGAGTAGGAAAAGTCGGACTGATTGTGGGGCGAGGGCCTAGGTGCAGGGGAAAACGCAGGGGCGTGTGCAGTGGGACGGCAGGGTGAAGCGAGAAGTGGCCAGGGTGGGGGCTGGCCGAAGGTTGTACCTTGATAGATGCCTGTTGCCTGTGCCGGCCCCTTCGCGGGCAAGCCCGCTCCCACAGGGGCCGGCAGGTTAAGACAACCGATCAGTGCCACACCGCCATCAGCGCCTGCATTTCTGCTTCGCTGATCAGGCCTTGGGGGTATCGTCCGGCAAGCAGACGTCGTGGGTCGGTCGTCCTGACCCTGTTGCTTCCATGGTGTTTCAACCACTTCGCCACAAGCTTGAGCGATTGGTGATTCACTGCCGATGGGCGCAAAGCCGACTCACTTGCTGCATTCATCTCTACACGTACTCCTTGGCCCGTGGACGGCAAATCTACTTATGTATTGTTACAGATCGATAGCACGGCCTCGCCGGGCCACCGATCTGGCTATCCACTTGAAAACAATACAAAAGATATGCCAGCACAGCCACCGGACATCGCCCGGAAATGAAAAAGGCCCGTCAGGTGACGGGCCTCTTCTTTCACGCTGCGGTCAACGCTTGATCGGCGCTGGCTGCTGCTGGGTCAGGCAGTGGATATTGCCACCGCCCAACAACAGCTCGCGGCCGGGGATCATCACCACTTCATGATCGGGGAAAACCTTCTCCAGGATCGCTCTGGCCTCAGTATCTGCCGGGTCGTCAAAGCTTGGCGCGATGATGCCGCCGTTGACGATCAGGAAGTTGACGTACGAGCCGGCCAGGCGCACCGACGGGTCACGCTCCTGGCTGCCGGCCACCTGGTCGACACCGGCACATTCTTCAGCGGTGGCGAACAGCGGGCCCGGGATCGGCATTTTATGCACGATGAATTCACGGCCCTTGGCATCACGGGTGCGCTTGAGCACCTCCATGGCAGCGTGGCAGCGTGCATAGTTGGGGTCGTTGGAATCATCGGTCCAGGCCAGTAACACTTCGCCTGGGCGCACGTAACAGCAGAAGTTGTCGACGTGGCCATCGGTTTCGTCGTTGTACAGGCCATCCGGCAGCCAGACCACAGTGTCCACCGCCAGGTGGTCACGCAATACTGCTTCGATCTGCTCGCGGCTCAGGTGCGGGTTGCGGTTGCGGTTGAGCAGGCACTCTTCGGTGGTGATCACGGTGCCTTCACCGTCCACATGGATGGAACCGCCTTCGAGCACGAAGCCTTCGGTGTGGTAGCGCTGGCAGCGCTCCATTTCCAGCACCTTGGCCGCCAGCTCCTCGTCGCGGTTCCAGGGTGCATACAGGCCGCCATCGAAGCCGCCCCAGGCGTTGAAGCCCCAGTCCACGCCGCGTACTTCGCCCTGGTCGTTGATGACGAAGGTCGGGCCGGTGTCACGCACCCAGGCGTCGTCGTTGCTGATCTCGACCACGCGGATGTTCGGCTGGTCGAGTTGGCGACGAGCATTTTCGTACTGCGCAGCAGAAACCGCGACGGTAACCGGCTCGAAGCGGGCAATGGCCTTGGCCAGGGTCACATGGGCAGCTTGTGCCGGTTTGCCGCCCAGGCGCCAGTTGTCCGGGCGCTCTGGCCAGACCATCCATACCTGGGTTTGCGGGGCCCACTCGGCGGGCATGTGGAAACCATCGGCACGGGGGGTGGAGTTGAGGGTTTTCATGGTTGACCTCTGTGATGGCCCTGAGCCGGACTGTGCTGGGGCGTCCGCCCATTTATAACCGATATATATCGGCATTTAAAGCGCTAAACGGGAAATAGTAGTCGCCAATTAGCGTGTACAAGCCGATAACAATCGACAGACGTTCGGCTACCCCGGGCCATATACCATAGCCGGGCCTTGAGAATCCGCTGCAGCGCAGGGCGGACAAAACCGGCGAGTACGGCTAGGGTCAGTACATGGGCACACCGGCCAGCAATCCGCCATGAACATCATCCCTAGCGCAATCCCCGACGTCCTGATCATCGAGCCGAAGGTCTTCGCTGACAGCCGTGGGTTCTTCTTCGAGGCATTCAACGCCCGTGAGTTCGTCCGGCAGACCGGGGTGACAGCGGCGTTCGTTCAGGACAACCACTCGCGTTCCATCAAGGGGGTACTGCGCGGCCTGCACTACCAGGTGGAAAACACCCAGGGCAAGCTGGTGCGCGTGGTGCAGGGCGAGATCCGTGACGTTGCCGTGGATGTGCGCAAGAGTTCGCCCACCTTCGGCCAGTGGGTGGCGGTGCAGCTATCGGCCGACAACCATCGCCAGCTATGGGTTCCACCCGGTTTCGCCCATGGTTTCGCAGTGCTGAGCGACGCCGCCGAGTTTCTGTACAAGACCACCGACTACTACAACCCGGTCGCCGAGCGCTGCATCCGCTGGGATGACCCAGACCTGGCCATCGACTGGAGGCTTGAGCAACCACCGTTGCTGTCGGACAAGGACAAGGTCGGCAGTCCATGGGCAAAGGCGGAACTGCTGCCGTAACTAGCGCATAATTGCGTCAGACTTTTCTGGCGCCCCTACGTGATGATTGCAAAACCCACGCCCCCACGCCGTCCCCGCTGGCGCAGCTTGGCCTTGCTGGCCCTGTGCCTGGCCCCGTTACTGTGGCCACTGCATCACCTGGCCGAACGTTATTACCAGCAAGAGCTGGCCTCGCAGAACCGCCAGACCCTCGACCTGTACGTGGCCAACCTGCTCGGTACCCTGCACCGCTACGAGACCTTGCCACAGATCCTCGGCGACCTGCCGGCGCTGCGCAGCGTGCTGGCCGACCCGTTGCGCCTGGAGGCGGTGACCAACGCCAACCGCCTGCTCAAAGGCATCGTCGAGCAGACCGGCGCCGAGGTGATGTACCTGATGGACATCAACGGCAACACCCTGGCCGCCTCCAACTGGGACAAGCGCGACAGCTTCGTCGGCCGCAACTTCGCCTTCCGCCCCTACTTCAACGAAGCCATGGCCGGCCGCCTGGGGCGCTTCTTCGGCCAGGGCACCACATCGGCCAAGCGTGGCTACTTCTTTGCCGCGGCGGTACGCGACCGTGAACGCATCGTTGGCGTGCTGGTGGTCAAGGTCGACCTCGACCACACCGAAACCCTGTGGGGCCGTACCCCCGAGCAACTGCTGCTGACCGACCACAATGGCGTGGTCATCCTCACCTCACGGCCGGACTGGCGCTTCCGTGCCACCCGCCCGCTGAGCGAGGCCGAGCGCCAGGCCATCATCGCCATCCAGCCCTACCCGACCCAGGCCCCGCAACCGCTGGTGCTCAACCCGCAAGCGTGGATCGCCCAGACCCGCGACATCCCGGAAACCGGCTGGCAGGTCAGCATCCTTGCCCCGCGCATGCTGGTCGACCGCTCGGTGCAAACGGTGATGGCCATCGGTGCCGGCACCTTGCTGGTGCTGATGCTGCTGGCCGGCCTGGTGATGCAACGGCGCCGCCATTACATCGACCGTATCGACTTCGAGGCCCGTGGCCGGCAGGAACTGGAACAACGCGTGGCCGAGCGCACCGCCGACCTGGAAGGCCTGAACACCCGCCTCAAGCGTGCCGTACTGGAACGCGAGAACGCCCAGCAGGAGGCGGTGCGCGCCCAGGACGAGCTGGTACAGGCCGGCAAGCTCTCGGTGCTCGGCACCATGTCGGCCAGCATCAGCCACGAACTCAACCAACCGCTGGCGGCCATCCGCAGCTACGCGGAAAACGCCGAAATCCTGCTCGACCACCAGCGCATCGAGGATGCCCGCGGCAACCTCAAGCTGATCGGCGAGCTGACCGGGCGCATGGCCTCGATCATCGCCCACTTGCGCGCCTTCGCCCGCCGTGACCGCCATGCACCGGAGAGCGTGGCGCTGCAGCCGGCCCTGGACGATGCCCTCGCGCTGCTGGCCAAGCGTCGGCGCGCCATGGCCGTGGAGCTGATTCGCGACCTGCCGGAAGCCACCTTGTGGGTCCAGGCTGGCGAGACCCGCCTGCGCCAGGTGCTCGGCAACCTGTTGGCCAATGCCCTCGATGCCCTGACCGAAAAGGCCAACCCCCGCCGCCTGTGGCTGAGTGCCGAGCAGCGCGACGACTGCGTCTACCTGTACATTCGCGACAACGGCCCCGGCTTCAGCCGCCAGGCCCTGGAGCACGCCAAGGAGCCATTCTTCACCACCAAGACCCGCACCCAGGGCCTGGGCCTGGGCCTGGCCATCTGCGAAAGCCTGATGCGCGCCCTGGGCGGTGAACTGCTGCTGGCCAACCACCCGGAAGGTGGCGCACTGCTGACCTTGCAGCTGCGTGTGGCCGCGCCTGGCGCTACTTTGCCCAATTCGGAGGACCCCTCGGCATGACCACCGAGACACTCATCGACAGCCAAGCCCAGGTGATCCTGGTCGACGACGATCCGCACCTGCGCCAGGCCCTGAGCCAGACCCTGGACCTGGCCGGGCTCAAGGTGGTCGCGCTGGCCGATGCCCAGGGCCTGGCCGAGCGCATCGAAGCCGACTGGCCGGGGGTTGTGGTCAGCGACATTCGCATGCCCGGTATCGATGGCCTGCAATTGCTGGAACAGCTGCATGGCCGCGACGCCGAGCTGCCGGTGCTGCTGATTACCGGCCACGGCGATGTGCCGCTGGCGGTGCAGGCGATGCGCGCCGGCGCCTACGACTTCCTGGAAAAGCCCTTCGCCAGTGACGCGCTGCTCGACAGCGTACGCCGCGCCCTGGCCTTGCGCCGCCTGGTGCTGGACAACCGCAGCCTGCGCCTGGCCCTGAGCGACCGCCAGCAACTGGCTACCCGCCTGGTCGGCCAGTCACCGGCCATGCAGCGCCTGCGCGAGCAGATCGGCGCCCTGGCTGGCACCCGTGCCGACGTGCTGATCCTGGGCGAGACCGGCGCGGGCAAGGAGGTAGTGGCCCGCGCCCTGCACGACCTGTCCAGCCGCCGCGACGGCCCGTTCGTGGCGATCAATGCCGGCGCCCTGGCCGAGTCGGTGGTGGAAAGCGAGCTGTTCGGCCATGAGCCCGGTGCCTTCACCGGTGCGCAGAAGCGCCGTATCGGCAAGTTCGAGTTTGCCAACGGCGGCACGCTGTTCCTCGACGAGATCGAGAGCATGAGCCTGGACGTGCAGGTGAAACTGCTGCGCCTGCTGCAGGAACGGGTGGTCGAGCGCCTGGGCGGCAACCAGCTGATCCCGCTGGACATCCGCATCATCGCCGCGACCAAGGAAGACCTGCGCCAGTCCGCCGACCAGGGGCGCTTCCGCGCCGACCTGTATTACCGCCTGAACGTGGCGCCGCTGCGTATTCCCCCGCTGCGCGAACGCGGCGATGACATCCTGGTACTGTTCCAGCACTTCACCGACGCCGCCAGCCAGCGCCACGGCCTGCCGCCGCACACCCTGCAGCCGGCCCAGCGCGCCATGCTGCTGCGCCACGCCTGGCCGGGTAATGTGCGCGAGCTGCAGAACGCCGCCGAACGTTTCGCCCTGGGCCTGGAACTGGCCCTGGATGGCCAGGCAGCGCCTGCCGCGATGCCTGCGGCACCCATGCTGGGCGGCAACCTCAGCGAGCAGGTCGAGCAGTTCGAGCGCTCGCTGATCGCCGCCGAACTGGCCCAGCCCCACAGCTCCATGCGCAGCCTGGCCGAAGCGCTGGGCATCCCCCGCAAGACCCTGCACGACAAGTTGCGCAAGCATGGCTTGAGCTTTGACGGTGGCAGCGGCGGGCATGACGATCATGAGGACCACCGTTGATGAATAGCGATAGCCAGTATCTCCAGGCCGTGCTGCACGGCGACATCCCGCTGACCCGCGAAATGGGCCTGGAGGTGCTCGACTGGCAGCAGCACACCCTGCGCCTGCAACTGCCGTTGGCGGCCAACGTCAACCACAAGAGCACCATGTTCGGTGGCAGCCTGTACTGCGCGGCTGTATTGGTGGGCTGGGGCTGGCTGCACCTGCGCCTGCGCGAGCTGGGTATCGATGACGGGCATATCGTCATCCAGGAAGGGCAGATCAGTTATCCGCTGCCGGTGACCGGGGCGGCGGTGGCACGTTGCGCGGCGCCGGACGAAAACACCTGGGAACGCTTCGTGACCATGTACCAGCGTCGCGGGCGGGCGCGGCTGACGCTGGAAACCACGGTGAGCAATGCCGGTAGTGATGAGCCGGCGGTAAGGTTCAGCGGGCAGTACGTCCTGCACCGCTGAAACCCTGAGCGGCCTTGTGTCGCGATCGGGCCGCAACGCGGCCCCAAGGTTTCAGCTTCGCCGCCGGAATTGCCGGGGCCGCTTTGCGGCCCTTTCGCGACACAAGGCCGCTCCTACACGATCATGTGCGGCGGTCAGATCAGGCTCAGGAAGGCCTGGCGCCATTGTGCATTGGCCGGCAACGCCAGGAAGTGCGGGTTGAGCAACGACTCCCGTGGCGGGTAGCGGAACGGCAGGCCGTCCAGCCCGATCACTTCGCCCCCGGCGCCTTCCACCACCCCCTGGGCCGCCGCCGTATCCCACTGCGAAGTCGGCGCCAGGCGCGGATAGCAATCGGCGCTACCCTCTGCCAACAGGCAGAACTTCAACGAACTGCCGATGTTGGCCAGCTCCAGTTCACCCAGCGCAGCACCCAGCCCGGCCAACAACGCTTCCTGCTCCGGGCTGGAATGCCGACGGCTGGCCACCACGGTAAAGCGTTCTCCCAGTGGCGGTGCATTACGTACCTGGATTGGCTCAGCGGCTTCACCGGCTTGCGCACGCCAGGCGCCCAGCCCACGGCCACCGAAGTAGCAGCGCCCGTTGGTTGGCATCGAGACCACGCCAAACACCACCTCGCCGTTTTCCACCAGGGCGATGTTGACGGTGAATTCCTCGCTGCCGGCAATGAACTCCTTGGTGCCGTCCAGCGGGTCGACCAGCCACCAGCGCTGCCAGCGCTGGCGCTCGGCCAACGGGATATTGCAGTCTTCTTCCGACAGCAGCGGAATCTGCGGCGCCAGGGCCAGCAGGCCGTCGGCAAGCACCCGGTGCGCCGCCAGGTCGGCGGCGGTCACCGGCGAATCGTCAGCCTTGCTGGTCACGGCCACATCATCGCGCCAGAACGGCAGGATCGCCTCGCCGGCCTTCAGCGCCAGCTTGACCACTTCGTGCATCAGTTGCAGGTCGTTCATGCTTCCAGCAGCCCCCGCTGAATCAGCAGGTCACGCGCCAGGTACAGCGCCGCCAGGGCGCGACCTTCGGTGAACTGCGGGTGCATGGCCAAGGCCGACAGCTCGCGCAGGTTGACCTTGTCGACCCGCATCGGCTCCGGCTCGTCGCCCTCCAGGCGCTCTTCGTACAGGTCGCTGGCCAGCACCACCTGGATCTTCTGGCTCATGTAGCCGGGCGACAGCGACAGCTCGGTCAGGTGCTCCAGTTGGCGCGCACCAAAACCGGCTTCTTCCTTGAGCTCCCGGTCGGCTGCCGCCAGCACGTCCTCGCCCGGCTCGATCAGGCCCTTGGGCAGCGACAGCTCATATTCATCGGTGCCGCCGCAGTATTCTTCCACCAGCACGGCGTGCTCGGCGTCGAGCATGGCCACGATCATCACCGCGCCGTAGCCATTGCCGCGCCCCACCAGGCGCTCGTAGGTGCGCTCATTGCCATTGCTGAAACGCAGTTGCACGGCTTCGACGCGAAACAGGCGGCTGCTGGCGACGATTTCGCGGCTGAGGACGGTGGGTTTCTGGCGCATGGGGCGGCTCCTTGGCGTGAACGGGTTACTATACCGTGGCTTGCCGACTGATCGAGAATTTCCCATGCCTGTTCTTCCCTGGTCTGCCATCGATACTGTCCTGCTGGACATGGACGGCACCTTGCTCGACCTGCATTACGACAACCGTTTCTGGCTGGACCACCTGCCCCAGCGCTATGCCGAGCTGCACGGGGTGAGCCGGGCCATGGCGGAAATGGAACTGCAGCCACTTTTCGAGCGTAACGCCGGTACGCTGAACTGGTATTGCCTGGACTTCTGGAGCCGCGAGCTGCGCCTGCCGATTCGCGAGCTGAAACGGGAAATCGCCGACCTGATCGCCCTGCGCCCGGATGCCGACACGTTCCTGGCGGCCATTCGCCAGGCCGGCAAGCGCGTGGTGATGATCACCAATGCGCACCGGGATTCCCTGTCGCTGAAGCTGGAGCGGGTGGAGCTGGCGCCGTATTTCGAGCGGCTGATCAGCTCGCACGACTACGGCTACCCCAAGGAAAGCCCGCAGTTCTGGGATGCCTTGCAGGCGGATATCGGCTTTGCGCCGGAGCGCAGCCTGTTCATCGATGACACCCTGGCGATCCTGCGCAGTGCGCGGCGGTTCGGCGTGGGGCACTTGCTGGCGGTGCGCCAGCCCGATAGCCAGGCAGGGCCGCGGGATACCGAAGAATTTGCTGCGGTCGAGGACTACCGGGAGCTATTGGCAGGCCTGTGAGGGCCTCTTCGCGGGTATGCCCGCGAAGAGGCCGCTAGCGGCTGTAGAGATCAGTCAGGAATACGCAGCACTTGCCCCGGGTAGATCTTGTCCGGGTGCTTGAGCATCGGTTTGTTGGCCTCGAAGATCTTCTGATACTTGTTGGGGTCGCCGTACACCTTCTTCGAGATGGCACTCAGCGTGTCGCCCTTCTCCACGGTCACGAACCGCGCCGCCTGCGCCACCGGCCCGGTTACGGTGATCTGGTCATCCACACTGGCGACACCGCTGATGTTGCCCGCCGCCAGGATGATCTTCTCCTTTTCCTCCTGGCTGGCCACCTCGCCCTGGAGGATGATCTTGTCACCCTCTACCTTGGCCTTGATGTTCGGGTTACCCAGGCCGACATTTTCCACGTGCTTCTTCAGCTGCTCTTCGGCATCGGCATTACCGGGGGTCAGCAGATCGATCAACTTTTCGCCCGCTTCTTTCACGAAACTGAACAGACTCATGACACTCTCCTTGTTGACGTGAAACCGTTGGACAGTGAAGTCTAGGCGAAGACTCCGCCGACCCACTTGCCTCCCATCGACGCGCTCTATCAAGGCATAGACCCTAGCGATTAGACGCCGCCGGCCCGCACGCCTAGGCTTGTGCTATCAAAAAGCTGCCGATAGCCCCGGTGAACAGCCAGCCCCGATGAAAAGCAAGCCTCCGCTCTGCGCGGCCTCGCCCCTGTCCATGCCCGCAGCAAGCAACACCTACGATTACGTCCAGCTCAACGACGCCCGACGCGACAGCACCCCGCTGGCCGAGGAAGTGGCCCTGGCCATCGCCTACAACGGCCTGAACCAGGCGGTGATGCTGGTCAGCCCCACCGACCTGGAGGACTTCGCGGTCGGTTTCAGCGTCGGCAGCGGCATTGTCGATGGCACTGCCGAAATCTACGACCTGAAACTCTCCGGCAGTGGCTCGGCGATGTATGCCGACCTGGAGATTTCCAGCCGCGCATTCTGGAACCTGAAAAACCAGCGCCGCCAGTTGGCCGGCACCAGTGGTTGCGGCCTGTGCGGAGTCGAAGCGCTGGAGCAGGCATTGCCGGACCTGGCCAAGCTGCCTGGCGCCCCTTTGCCGCCTGCGCAATGGCTGGCCGGGCTGCGCGAACGCATCGATGCTTTCCAACCCCTTGGCCAGCATTGCGGCGCGGTGCACGCGGCACTGTTCATGGACCGCAACGGTGAACTGTTGCTCGGCCGCGAAGACATCGGCCGGCATAACGCCCTCGACAAGCTGATCGGTGCACTGCTGCGCCAGGGCATCGACAGCCAGGGCGGCCTGGCCATCGTCACCAGCCGCTGCAGCCTGGAGCTGATCCAGAAGGTGCTGCGTGCCGGTATCCAGACCCTGGTCAGCCTGTCGGCGCCCACCGGCCTTGCCCTGCAATGGGCGCGCAAACACAACCTCAATCTCATCCATCTGCCCAAGCACAGCGCACCGCGGGTCTATAGCCCCGTGGCGGAGTCGTAACAGTCGTGACCTCGTACCAGCACTTCCCGGAAAACGCCCCAGCCTCCCCTCCTCGCTACAAGCCCTACCACGGCCCCGCCGGTGGCTGGGGTGCACTGCGCAGCGTGGCCAAGGCCTGGGTCGGCAGCGATAACGCGCTGAAGAACATTCGCGCGCTGCTCAAGACCAACCAGAACGGCGGTTTCGACTGCCCAGGCTGCGCCTGGGGCGACTCACCCGAGAGCGGCATGGTCAAGTTTTGCGAGAACGGTGCCAAGGCGGTGAACTGGGAGGCGACCAAGCGCCGCGTCGACGCGGCCTTCTTCGCCCGCTACAGCGTCACTTCGCTGCTCGGTCAGAGCGACTACTGGCTTGAATACCAGGGGCGCCTGACCGAACCGATGGTCTACGACGCCCCCAGCGACCGCTACCTGCCGATCAGCTGGGATGCCGCCTTCGCCATGATCGGGCGCGAACTGAACAAGTTGGCCAGCCCCGACCAGGCCGAGTTCTACACTTCGGGCCGCGCCAGCAACGAAGCGGCATACCTGTACCAGCTGTTCGTGCGCGCCTACGGCACCAACAACTTCCCTGACTGTTCGAACATGTGCCACGAAGCCAGTGGTGTGGCCCTGGCGCAAAGCATCGGGGTGGGCAAGGGTACCGTCACCTTCGACGACTTCGAACACGCCGATGCGATTTTCGTCTGGGGCCAGAACCCGGGCACCAACCACCCGCGCATGCTCGACCCGCTGCGCGATGCAGTGAAGCGTGGCGCCCAGGTGGTGTGCGTCAACCCGCTCAAGGAGCGTGGCCTGGAGCGCTTCCAGCACCCGCAGCACCCATTGGAAATGCTGACCAACAGCGACCGTCCGACCAATACGGCGTTCTTCCGCCCGGCGCTGGGCGGCGACCTGGCGATGCTGCGCGGCATGGCCAAGTTCGTGCTGCAGTGGGAGCGCGAAGCCCAGGCCAAGGGCGAGCCGGCGGTGTTCGACCATGCCTTCATCGCCGAGCACGGCCATGGCGTCGACGACTACCTGGCGGTGGTGGATGCCACCCCATGGGAACACATCCAGGCCCAGTCCGGCCTGCCCCTGGCCGACATCGAACTGGCCGCGCGCATGTATTGCCGTGGCAAGCGGGTGATCATGTGCTGGGCCATGGGCATCACCCAGCACCGCCATTCGGTGCCGACCATCCAGGAAATCGTCAACCTGCAGCTGTTGCGCGGCAATATCGGCGTACCTGGCGCAGGCCTGTGCCCGGTGCGTGGTCACAGCAACGTGCAGGGTGATCGCACCATGGGCATCAACGAGCGCCCGCCGGTGGCATTGCTCGATGCCCTGGAAAAGCGCTTTGGCTTCCCCGTACCACGGCAGCAGGGCCACAACACCGTCGAGGCGATTCACGCCATGCTCGAGGGCCGCGCCAAGGTGTTCATCGGCCTCGGTGGCAACTTCGCCCAGGCGACACCGGATACCGAACGTACCGCCCAGGCGCTGCGCAACTGCGAGCTGACCGTGCACATCAGCACCAAGCTCAACCGCAGCCATCTGGTGCATGGCAAGCAGGCGCTGATCCTGCCGTGCCTGGGGCGTACCGATATCGACCTGCAGGCCGAAGGGCCGCAGGCGGTAACGGTGGAAGACTCGTTCAGCATGGTCCACGCATCCAATGGCCAGCTGCAACCGCTATCGCCACAGATGCGCTCGGAGCCCGCGGTCATTGCCGGTATCGCCGCCGCTACCTTGGGCAACAACCCGGTTGATTGGCGTTGGCTGGTGGCCGACTACGACCGTATTCGCGACTTGATTGGCGACACCATCGCCGGCTTTGCCGGCTTCAACCAGCGCCTGCGCCAGCCGGGCGGCTTCTACCTGGGCAACAGCGCCGCCGCCCGCGAATGGAAGACCAACACCGGGCGGGCCAATTTCAAGGCCAACCGGCTACCGGACACGCTGCTCGACGAGCGTGTACGCGCCAGCGGCCAACTGCCGGACCTGATCATGCAGTCGATGCGCTCGCACGATCAGTACAACACCACCGTCTACGGTCTGGACGACCGCTATCGCGGTGTGCGCGGCCAGCGCGAAGTGCTGTTCGTCAACGAAGCCGACATCCTTCGCCTGGGCTTCCAGCCAGGGCAGAAGGTCGACATCGTGTCGTTGTGGGGGGACGGGCATGTGCGCCGAGTGCGGGGCTTCACCCTGCTGGCCTTCGACATCCCGGCTGGGCAGGCAGCGGCGTATTACCCAGAGGTGAACCCGCTGGTGCCGCTGGAGAGCGTTGGCGATGGCAGCTACACGCCGACATCGAAGTTCATTGCCATCAAGCTGGAGCGGGCGCAGGGCGACGGCCGAATCCTCTAGGTTGTACCGGCCTGTTCGCGGCCAAAGCCGCATGTACAGGTGCAGCGTCAAGCCGAAGCCGTGTGTATGAGCGGATTTATCCGCGATGCAGGCGACGCGGTGGATGGCACTGGCTGTACCGGTAATCGCGGCTGAAGCCCCTACAGGGAAAATCACAAGGCCTGAGACGTGGTGTTTCTGTAGAAGCAGCTTTAGCCGCAAAGAGGCCAACAGCCCCAACGCCAAAAACGAAAAAAGCCCTGTTCCAGTGCGGTTCAGGGCTTCGTCATAAAAGTCTCAGACAGCGAAAAACAGATAAAGTTTCACTGTAAATACAGTAACTTAGAGAATTGTGTACAACTCGTGTTACTCGTCGGATTTCCATTGCAAGGCGCGCTTGTTAGCCTCAAATTCGCCTCGTCATCCCTATGAGGCTCTCTTGATGAAGAAGTACTCCTCGATACTGTTGTTGTCTTTCAGCTTGCTCAGCGGCGTTGCCATGGCAGGCGGCACCACCGAGGCCGGCATTGGCGGCGCATTGGGTGGGGTACTGGGCTCTGTGGTGGGCAACTCCATCGGTGGTAGCACAGGCGGCGCCATTGGTGCGGGCCTGGGCGGTGCAGCCGGTGGCGCCCTGGGCGCCGACAAACGCCAGCGTGGCGAGGCCGCAATCGGCGGCGCGCTGGGCGCTGCAGGTGGTAACGTGGTCGGTCGCTCGGTAGGCGGCACTACCGGTAGCTACATTGGCGCGGCAGCCGGCGGTGGTGCCGGTGGCGCACTGGGTAACTACCTGGGCAAGGAGGCCGACGAAGATGATTACCACGATGGCCGCCGCTACCGTCGTGGCTATGATGACGACCGTCGTCACTGGGACAATGGCCACCACTACGGCCATCGCAAGCATAGACGCCACTGGCGCGACTAACGCCTGAGGGCCCTGCCCCGGCAACAAAAGCCCCGCCCCTGCCAGCGGGGCTTTTTTATGCCGGCTGTTCCAGCATGACGCCGGACAGGATCCTCTGCAGCGTCTCTGGCAACATAACCGGCCGGCCGCTGGCGCGCCCGATGAACACCTGCACCACCGTCCCTGCCGCACAGGCCTCCGGCTCGCCCGGACGGAACAGCGCCAGGCGGTACTCCACCGTACTGCCCGCCAGGCGCGTCACCCCCAGCCCGACTTCCAGCACGTCGGGAAAGCCAGGCAACGCATAGAAATCCGCTGCGGAGCTGACCACGAACGCTGCCAGCTCGCCGTCGCGCAGGTCCAGTGCGGCCTGTTCGACAAGAAATGCCTGGATTGCAGTTTCGAAGAAGCCATGCACGGTAGCCCCGGCAATATGGCCATTCAGGTCGTTGTCCTGCGGGCGGGTAAGGATGGGGTGGAAGTGGCAGAAGGCAGTGCGTTGAGGGGATTCGGTCATCTGGCTGGCTCTTGTCTTCGCAACGGATGCTGACAGTGAAACAGAAAAACCTGATTTCCGCTGCTTGCACCGGTTCTGCGTAGCAGCGGCCTTGTGTCGCGATGGGCCGCCAAGCGGCCCCTGGATTTCAGCGTGGATGCAGAACTGGCGGGGCTGCCTGCAGCCCATCGCGACACAAGGCCGCTGCTACAAGGGGCGCGTGTCGGCCGGAAGAAACAAAAAAGCCGCCCCGAGGGGCGGCTTTCGTTGCAACCGGCTTCAGCTTACAGCTGCGGGCCAGCGGCCTTGATGGCGTCGGACACGTCGAACTTCTTGAAGTTCTCGATGAACAGCTTGGCCAGGCCTTTGGCAGCCTCGTCGTAGGCAGCCTTGTCAGCCCAGTTGGTGCGCGGGTTGAGCAGTTCGGTTTCAACACCCGGAACAGCCTTTGGCACGTCCAGGTTGATGATGTCCAGGTGCTCGGTTTCGGCACCGACCAGCGCGCCGCTCTGGATCGCAGCGATCACAGCACGGGTGGTCGGGATGCTGAAGCGCTTGCCAACGCCGTAGCCACCGCCGGTCCAGCCGGTGTTGACCAGGTAGACCTTGGAGTTGAAGCCGTTGATACGCTTGATCAGCAGCTCAGCGTACTCGCCAGCCGGGCGCGGGAAGAACGGAGCGCCGAAGCAAGTCGAGAAGGTCGACTTGATGCCGCCGCCCGAACCCATTTCGGTGGAACCGACCAGCGCGGTGTAGCCGGACAGGAAGTGGTAGGCCGCCTGCTCGTTGTTCAGGATCGACACCGGAGGCAGAACACCGGTCAGGTCGCAGGTCAGGAAGATGACTGCGTTCGGCTCGCCGCCCAGGTTCGCTTCGGAACGCTTGGCCACGTGCTCCAGCGGGTAGGCCGCACGGCTGTTCTGGGTCAGGCTGACGTCGGTGTAGTCGGCGTGCTTGTTGGCGTCGAGAACGACGTTTTCCAGCACTGCACCGTGCTTGATGGCTTTCCAGATGACCGGCTCGTTCTTCTCGGACAGGTCGATGCACTTGGCGTAGCAGCCGCCTTCCATGTTGAACACCACGCCCTCGCCCCAGCCGTGCTCGTCGTCACCGATCAGGTAACGGCTTTCGTCGGCCGACAGGGTGGTCTTGCCGGTGCCGGACAGGCCGAAGAACAGGGTCACGTCGCCGGCTTCGCCGATGTTGGCGGCGCAGTGCATCGGCAGCACGTCGGCAGCCGGCAGCAGGAAGTTCTGCACCGAGAACATGGCTTTCTTCATTTCGCCGGCGTAGCGCATGCCAGCGATCAGCACCTTCTTCTGGGCGAAGTTGATGATCACGCAACCGTCGGAGTTGGTACCGTCACGCTCAGGCTCGCAGACGAAGTTGGCGACGTTGAGGATCTGCCACTCGCCACGGCCAGCCGGGTTGTACTGCTCCGGGTTGATGAACAGGCAACGACCGAACAGGTTCTGCCAGGCAGTCTGGGTGGTCATCTTCACCGGCAGGTAGTGCTCGGCAGCCGCCCCTACGTGGACGTAGGAGACGAAGTGATCCTGGGCGTTGTTGAACGCCTCGACGCGGTCCCACAGGGCATCGAACTTGTCGGCCGGGAACTTGCGGTTGATCGGGCCCCAGGCAATGGCGTCCTGGGTGGAAGGTTCTTCGACGATGAAACGGTCAGCCGGCGAACGGCCAGTACGGTGACCAGTCTCCACGACCAGTGCGCCAGTATCGGCTAGTACGCCTTCACCGCGTTGCAGCGCTTCTTTTACCAGCTCATCGACGCTCAGGTCGGTGTACACGGTGTTGTTGGCTTGCGTCATGAGATACCCCATCCGGCCCGAGGCCGAGTGCTCCAAACGTTTTGTAGTTGTCTCGAAAAAACTACTACAGCGAAAAAAGTGGCCGGATTATGCCAGAAACGCCCAAAAAAAGTAGGCCCCTCCTGTCAGAACTGCGCTTTTGCGCAATTAGACAGGAGATTATCCTGTAGTTAAACGTTTCAGTGACGAGTTTCTGAGGCTACGTCCGTGCCGCCACCGGCAAACAGTTGCGCCACGTCACTGGCGTCGAAGAAATAGCGCTCGTTGCAGAACTGGCAATCGATCTCGACCTGCCCGCCGCACTCTTCCACCAACGCCTTGGCGTCCTGCTCGCCCAGACTGACCAGCGCATTGCCGGAACGTTCACGAGAGCAACTGCAATTGAAGCGCAACGGCTGGATGTCGAACAGGCGCACGGCATCTTCGTGGTACAGGCGGTGCAGCAAGGTTTCGTTGCCCAAGGCCCATTCATCGGCCTTGAGCGTGGTGGCCAGGGCGACCACGTGCTGCCAGCTTGCTTCGCGCTCTTCGTCGTCGGGCTGGCGATCGCGCGGCAGTTGCTGCAGCAGCAGGCCACGGGCCTTGCCGCCTTCGGCATGCAGCCAGAAACGGGTATTGAGCTGTTGCGACTGCACGAAATAGTTGGTGAAGCACTCTGCCAGGTTGTCGCCATTGAGGTCGACAGTACCCTGGTAGCGCTGGCCCTTGACCGGGTCGATGGTGAGGGTCAGGTGGCCATCGGGCATCAACTCCGACAGGGTCGCCTGGGGCGGGATCTGCTCCGCTTCGTAGCGGGCCATGCCGCGGATGTCGCGGTCACCGGAACACTCGACCATCAGCAGCGGGATCGGCCCGGCCGAACGCGCCTGCAGAATCAGCAGGCCGTCGAACTTCAGTGCCCCGACCAGCAGTGCAGTAGCGGCCATCAGTTCGCCGAGCAGTGTCTGCACCGGCTGCGGGTACTCATGACGCGCCAGCACCGCGGCGTAGCTGTCATCGAGAGACACCCACTCGCCGCGCACATCGCGCTCGTCGAAGATGAAACGTTGGGTGAAATCGGTATCAGGCAAGTCGCTCATAGGTTTTGGCTATCTGAGAATAATGACAAAATGGTTACAAGGGTTGTCGAAAATCGAGCGAGAACCCCGTTATAGAGCGCTTACGATGCGCTCCGCGTCCTGTTTGCAATAGAGGTATTTTATGGACAATCCACCACTGTTCCAAGCAAGGTGGTCCTTCGGGCCATTGGCAGCCTGTACGCTGCTTCCCATCGTTCTACTGTGTTTCTGGTTATGGCCCGTTGGCCAGATCCTGTGCCTGACTTTCGACGAATGGCTGTTCCACAGCCTGAATGCGCCGCTGGCGGAAAACACCACCTGGCGCTACATCTGGACGCTCGGTAGCCTGCGCCCGTTCGACATCGTCGTTGGCCTGATCCTGCTGGCAGTGCTTATCCGCGGCGACTGGGTGTTCAAGGCGGCACAGGTTCGCCAGGCCTTTTTCGGCTTTCTGGTCACGCTTGTCCTCTTAGTGGTGATTCGCGCGCTGTTTTCCAAGTGGGTGGATGCCGCCGGCTGGCAACACAAGAGCCCGTCGATGGTGTTCGACGACGTGGTGCACCTGAGCGACTACTACCCGAACCTGGAGGCTGCCTGGGAGCTCAAGGACCGTTCCAGCAAGAGTTTCCCGGGCGACCACGCTTCGGTGCTGTTGATCTGGGCATTGTTCATGAGCGTGTTCAGCCGGCGCCTGGTGCAGTACCTGGTGATCTGGGCGCTGGCGCTGCTGTTCATGCTGCCGCGCCTGGTGGCCGGTGCGCACTGGGGGCAGGATGACTACATCGGCGGGTTGCTGATGGCCGTGCTGGCATTGGGCTGGAGCTATTACACGCCACTGGCGGCCAAGGGCAGTGCGGCGCTGATGCGCTGGACAGCGCCGTTGTTCAACCTGCTGGGCAAATTACCGTTGGTCGGACGGATGGCCGTCATCCGGTGAGGCCATGGGGCCGCAACGCGGCCCCTTTCAATCGAAACTGCCATGCAACTGGTGAATCTGCCGCCGCTGCTTCTTGGTCGGCCGGCCATCGGTCGTTACCCCCAGGGCGCCCGCCTTGCGCATTTCTGCCGCCTGCTCACGGCGGCGCACGCTCTCTTCGGTTTCCTCATACAACGCCTGCGCCTCCGGCGCCCCACGCCGCACCACCGACAGTGCTTTTACCACCACCGTGCGTTCGTCGAACCCGGTGCGCAGCACGAACTCGTCGCCCACCCGCGGCTCCTTGCCCGGCTTGCAGCGCTCGCCCCGGCAATGCACCTTGCCGCTCTCGATCGCCGCCTTGGCCAGTGCGCGAGTCTTGTAGAAGCGAGCCGCCCACAGCCATTTGTCCAGGCGGACCTTGTCGTCGTCTTCGGCTTTTTGTGCCATCCCATTACCTCGAACGCTGTGTTTCATCGAACTGTACTACCGTAACGAGCGGATGCAAAAAATCCCCGCCGTGCTTACAGTTCAACACCTCATCAGCAGGGTGCGTTTCGTGAAGACATTTGACCATTTGACAGTGATCGGCCTGCGCGAGTGGGTAGCCCTGCCCGACCTTGGCGTGGCCGGGTTGCGCGCCAAGATCGACACCGGTGCCAGCACCTCCAGCCTGCATGCCACCGAAATCGAACCGTTCGAGCGCGACGGCCAACCCTGGGTCCGCTTCACTGCCCACCTGGGTTCTGTGGTGCAACTGCGCCACCGTCGCTGCGAAGCACCGCTGGTGACCATGAAGACCATCAAGAGCTCCAACGGCCAGGCCCAGACCCGCTATGTCATCCGCACGTCACTGGCATTGGGCGATGGTGTGTGGGAGGTGGAGTTCACCCTGGCCTGCCGCAAGAACATGCGTTACCGCCTGTTGCTGGGTTCCAAGGCACTGATCCACGGCCAACTGGTGGTCAACCCCGGGCTGAAATACGTACAAGACAAACCGGCCTTCCCGGCCACCCTTCCCCCTGTCACAGGTGCTGCATGAAGATCGCTGTGCTGTCGCGCAATCCGCGTCTGTATTCCACCCGCCGCCTGGTCGAAGCCGGAACCCAGCGGGGCCACGAAATGGTAGTGATCGATACCCTGCGGGCCTACATGAACATTGCCAGCCACAAGCCGCAAATCCATTACCGCGGCAAACCGCTGGAAGGTTTCGATGCGGTGATCCCGCGCATCGGCGCCTCGGTGACTTTCTATGGCTGCGCAGTGCTGCGCCAGTTCGAGATGATGGGCGTATATCCGCTCAACGAGTCGGTGGCGATTGCCCGCTCGCGGGACAAGCTGCGCTCACTGCAGCTGCTGTCGCGGCGTGGCATCGGCCTGCCGATTACCGGCTTCGCCCACTCGCCAGACGATATCCCCGACCTGATCCAGATGGTCAACGGCGCGCCGCTGGTGATCAAGGTGCTGGAAGGTACACAGGGCATCGGCGTAGTGCTGTGCGAAACCACCAAGGCGGCCGAGTCGGTGATCGAGGCGTTCATGGGCCTGAAGCAGAACATCATGGTGCAGGAGTACATCAAGGAAGCTGGCGGCGCGGACATCCGCTGCTTCGTGGTCGGTGACAAGGTCATCGCCTCGATGAAACGCCAGGCCAAACCCGGCGAATTCCGTTCCAACCTGCACCGTGGCGGGGTGGCCAGCCTGATCAAGATCACGCCGGAAGAACGCATGACCGCCATTCGCGCGGCCAAGGTGATGGGCTTGAGCGTGGCGGGTGTGGATATCCTGCGTTCCAACCATGGGCCGCTGGTGATGGAGGTGAACTCGTCACCGGGGCTGGAGGGCATCGAGGTGACCACCGGCAAGAACGTGGCAGCGATGATCATCGAGCATCTGGAGAAGAATGGCGGGCCTAATCAGACCCGGACCAAGGGTAAAGGCTGAGATTTTGGGGCTGCTGCGCAGCCCATCGCGACACAAGGCCGCTCCTACAGCAGGTCGCGCACTTTTTGTAGGAGCGGCCTTGCGTCGCGAAAGGGCCGCAAAGCGGCCCCGGTAATCACACGGCATTACGTGGCAGCAACAGCCCCAAAGGCAGCCTTACCCGCGCCTCGATCCCGCCCCCGGAGCGGTTGCGCAGCTCCACATTGCCGCCATGCTGCGCCGCGATCCGCTTGACGATCGCCAACCCCAACCCGGTGCCCTTGCCACCACGCGCCCGGTCGCCGCGAATGAACGGGTTGAAGATGGTTTCCAGCTCCGACTCGTCGATCCCTGTGCCACGGTCCAGCACACTCAGCACCACGTACGGCGCACTCTCGTCGCCCGACACATAGGCGGCCACCTCCACACCCTTGCCGGCATGGTGCAAGGCGTTGCCGATGAGGTTGCCAAGCATGCGCTTGAGCGAAACCCGGCGCAGCGGGAACGGCGGAATCGGCTCCAGGCACAGGCGCACGCGCTCTTCCGGCTGGTTGTACGGCGCCACCACTTCGCGCACCAGGTCGGCCAGGTCGACCTCTTCGAGCGGTTCGTCACGGCCATCGCGAATGAAGGCCAGGAACTGATCGAGGATCGCATCCATGTCCTCGATATCACGGACCATGTCTTCACTCAGCTCGCTGTCGCTGTTCAACAACGACAGCGACAGGCGCAAGCGCGTCAGCGGCGTGCGCAGGTCGTGGGACACCCCGGCGAGCATCAGCTCGCGCTCGCGCCCGGCCTGCTCGACATCCTCGGCCATCTGGTTGAAGGCCTTGTACACCTCGGTCATCTCGCTGGGCGTATCGCTGATCGGCAGGCGCACGCTGCGCCCCTGGCCGAGCAGCCGAGCAGCGAATACCAGGCGCTTGAGCGGCTGGTTCAGCTGACGCACGAAGATCCACGCCGAGGCAGTGGACAACAGGCCAATGGCCAGGAACCAGCCCAGCACGTTCCAGATCTTCTGCCCGCGCAGCGGGTGCGGATACAGCGGCACTTTCAGCCAACCGGGGCCCAGGCTGGGCGCGTTGACCCACAACGCCGGCGGCGCGTGAATACGCAGGCGCACCTCGGTGTCATCGCCGAGCTCGGCCTGCATCTGCCGCTGATAGATTTCACTGTAGGGCCAGTGCTGTTCGCCCTCGGGTACTCCCGAGCCGGTAACCCGGATAAGGCCTGCCGCTTCGGCGATCTTGTCGCGGTTTTCTTCGTCGGCAGCCCAGTAGGCACGCAAGGTCAGCGCGACGCCGTGGCTGTACTGGCGGTCGACCAGCACGTCCTCGTTCATCAACAGGTAGACCAGGGTCAAGGCCTTGGAGAACAGGACGACGATCAACACCAGCCACAACGTGCGGGCGAAGAAGCTTTGCGGAAACCACAGCGGTGTCTTCATCAATGACGAGGCATCATTTGCCGGCGTTTCCGTCCGGTACGAACACGTAGCCCACGCCCCAGACAGTCTGGATATACCGCGGCTTGGACGGGTCCGGTTCGATCATGCGGCGCAGGCGCGAGATCTGCACGTCGATGGAGCGCTCCAGCGCATCCCATTCGCGGCCACGGGCCAGGTTCATCAGCTTGTCGCGGGTCAGCGGCTCGCGTGCATGCATGACCAGCGCCTTGAGCACGGCGAACTCACCGGTGGTGAGCATGTGCACTTCGTCGCCACGCTTGAGTTCGCGGGTAGCCAGCGACAGCTCGTAATCGCCGAAGGTGACCGACTCGTCTTCACTGCCCGGCGCACCCGGCACGCTCGGGGCCTGGCGGCGCAGCACGGCCTTGACCCGGGCCATCAGCTCGTCCGGGTTGAACGGCTTGCCGAGGTAGTCGTCGGCGCCCAGTTCCAGGCCCTTGATGCGGCTGAGCTCGTCGCCCTTGGCGGTGAGCATGATGATCGGGATCTGGTTGTTCTGCTGGCGCAGGCGCTTGCATGCCGACAGGCCGTCTTCACCGGGCAACATCAGGTCGAGTACCACCAGGTTGAACACCTCGCGCTGCAGCAGGCGGTCCATCTGCTCGGTGTTGGGCACTGCGCGGGCACGGTAGCCCTTGCTGGCGAAAAAACGCTCCAGCAGGCTGCTCAGCCCCGGGTCGTCATCGACGATGAGAATCTTTTCACCTTCAGCGGTGTTTGGCGTGCCGGTCATGAATTACTCCTCTGGTATCGCCGCGCATTATGGCGTAGCCATTGCTGCACGTTGCGTGAGCATTGTTAGCAGATTTTTCCCCGGGCGCCAGTTCCGGCTGGCCGGGCGCCATCACCGCAAGGCGGTTGCGATGGGTATAATGCGCGGCTTTCATCCAGCGCCGCCGGGCGAAAGGCCCACAGGCGCCCTCCGTATTCATCAATGTCAGGTGGTTTACATGGACAGCATCAACAGCCGTATCGCCGAGGAACTGGGCGTACGCCCCCAGCAGGTCGAGGCGGCCGTGGGCCTGTTGGACGAAGGCTCGACCGTGCCCTTCATCGCCCGTTACCGCAAGGAAGTGACCGGTAGCCTGGACGATACCCAGCTGCGCCATCTGGAAGAGCGCCTGCGCTACCTGCGCGAACTCGACGAACGCCGCGCCAGCATCCTGGCCAGCATCGAGGAACAGGGCAAGCTGACCCCGGAACTGGCCCGCGAGATCAAGCTGGCCGACACCAAGACCCGCCTCGAAGACCTCTACCTGCCGTACAAGCAGAAGCGCCGCACCAAGGGCCAGATCGCCCTCGAAGCCGGCCTCGGCGAGCTGGCCGAGGGCCTGTTCAACAACCCTGACCTGGCCCCGGAAAGCGAAGCCGCACGGTTCGTCAACGCCGACAAAGGCGTGGCCGACGTCAAGGCGGCGCTGGAAGGCGCCAAGTACATCCTCATGGAGCGCTTCGCCGAAGACGCCGCGCTGCTCGACAAGCTGCGCAGCTTCCTCAAGCAGGAAGCCGTGCTCAGCGCCCGCGTGGTGCCCGGCAAGGAAGAGGAAGGCGCCAAGTTCCGCGATTACTTCGCCCATGACGAACTGCTGCGCAACGCGCCATCGCACCGTGCCCTGGCGATTTTCCGCGGGCGCAACGAGGGTGTGCTGAGCGCCTCGCTCAAGGTTGGCGAAGAACTGCCTGGCACCCTGCACCCCTGCGAGCTGATGATTGCCAACCACGTCGGCATCGACAACCGCAACCGCCCGGCCGACAAGTGGCTCGGCGAGGTGGTGCGCTGGACCTGGAAGGTCAAGCTGTACACCCATCTGGAAACCGACCTGTTCGGCGAACTGCGCGACAACGCCGAAGGCGAGGCGATCAATGTCTTCGCCCACAACCTGCACGACCTGCTGCTGGCCGCCCCGGCCGGCCCGCGCGCGACCCTGGGCTTCGACCCGGGCCTGCGCACCGGCTGCAAGATCGCCGTGGTCGATGCCACCGGCAAGCTGCTGGACCACACCACGGTCTACCCGCACGCGCCGAAGAACGACTGGGACCGCACCATTTCCATCATGGCCGCGCTGTGTGCCAAGCACTCGGTGGAGCTGATCGCGATCGGCAACGGCACCGCCAGCCGCGAGAGCGACAAGCTGGTGACCGAGCTGGTCAAGAAGTATCCAGCGCTGAAGATTACCAAGGTCATGGTTTCGGAAGCCGGTGCTTCGGTGTACTCCGCCTCGGAACTGGCTGCCCGCGAATTCCCGGACCTGGACGTGTCGATCCGTGGCGCTGTTTCCATCGCCCGCCGCCTGCAGGACCCGCTGGCCGAGCTGGTGAAGATCGACCCGAAATCCATCGGCGTCGGGCAGTACCAGCACGACGTCTCCCAGGTGAAGCTGGCGCGTGGCCTGGACGCCGTGGTCGAGGACTGCGTGAACGCCGTGGGGGTCGACGTCAACACCGCCTCGGTGGCGCTGCTGACCCGTATTTCCGGCCTCAACGCCACCCTGGCGCAGAACATCGTCGCCCACCGCGATGCCAACGGCCCGTTCGCGACCCGCGCGGCGCTGAAAAAAGTCAGCCGCCTGGGTGAGAAAACCTTCGAACAGGCCGCCGGCTTCCTCCGCGTGATGAACGGCGACAACCCGCTGGACGCCTCGGCAGTGCACCCTGAAGCCTACCCGCTGGTGCAGCGCATTGCCGCCGACACCGGCCGCGACATCCGTTCGCTGATCGGTGACAGCAGCTTCCTCAAGCGCCTGGACCCGAAGCAGTTCACCGATGAAACCTTCGGCCTGCCGACCGTCACCGACATCCTGCAGGAACTGGACAAGCCTGGCCGTGACCCGCGTCCGGAATTCAAGACCGCCACCTTCCAGGACGGCGTCGAAGACCTCAAGGACCTGGAGCCGGGCATGATCCTCGAGGGCGTGGTGACCAACGTCACCAACTTCGGCGCCTTCGTCGACATCGGTGTGCACCAGGACGGCCTGGTGCACATCTCGGCGCTGTCGGAGAAGTTCGTCAAGGACCCGCGTGAGGCGGTCAAGGCCGGCGACGTGGTCAAGGTCAAGGTCATGGAAGTGGACATCCCCCGCAAGCGTGTCGGCCTGTCCATGCGCATGAGTGACACTCCGGGCGAAAAGGTCGAAGGCAACCGCGGCGGCAACCGTGGCACCGGCGGCAACCGCCAGCAGCAGGCACCGCGCCAGCGCGAAACTGCCACTGCCGCCCCGGCCAACAATGCCATGGCCGCACTGTTCGCCAATGCCAAGCAGTTGAAGAAGAAGTGATGGACGTACCCGGCGAATACGTCGAAAGCGCCTTCAGCCAGCTACTCGGCTGCCGCCTGCAACACCTGGAGACAGGTGTCGCCGAGGTAGCCCTGGCGCTCGGGCCGCACTTGCGCAACCGTGGCCAGAAACTGCATGGCGGGGCGATCTTCAGCCTGGTGGATATCGCCATGGGCCTGGCTTGGCTCGGCCAGCCATGGCTTTGACCAGCAAAGCGTGACCATCGAGTGCAAGATCAACTACATGCGCGCCGTCAGTGACGGCGAGGTGCTGTGTACGGCTCGCGTGCTGCACGCCGGGCGGCGCACCCTGGTGGTCGACGCCGACGTAGTCCAGGGCGACAAACTGGTGGCGAAAGCGCAAGGAACCTTCGCGGTTCTCTAGCTCACCAACCGCCATGTGCGGTATTTTCGGCAACAGCCGGGGGCTGCGAAGCGGCCTCCGGAGTCGGCGTTGTGCAATGCCGGAACCGCATAAACCAGGCGACAACGCCAGTTCCTTTTCCCACTACCCTTGTAGACCGTCCGTTCTACCCCCATATTGGGGCGACTGACGCGTGAAGGAATACATCTTGAGCGACCTCCTCAACCGCCGCCTGAGCCTGCTCGGCGCCAATCTCCCCCTGCTCAAGCAGTGCCTGCACGGTATTGAGCGCGAATGCCTGCGTGTGACCGCCGAAGGTCGCCTGGCCCAGACGCCGCATCCGCAAGCCCTGGGATCGGCGCTGACCAACGAGCAGATCACCACCGATTATTCCGAGTCGCTGCTGGAGTTCATCACCCCGGCCCTGCCCGACCCGGCCAAGGTGCTCGAAAGCCTCGAGGAAACCCACCGTTTCGTCTACAGCAAGCTGGGCGACGAATACCTGTGGAGCCCCTCGATGCCGTGCACGCTGCCGGCCGAGGAAGACATCCCGATCGCCGAATACGGCAGCTCCAACATCGGCAAGCTCAAGCACGTCTACCGCAAGGGCCTGGCCCTGCGCTACGGCCGCACCATGCAGTGCATCGCCGGTATCCATTACAATTTCTCCTTGCCGGAGGCACTGTGGCCGCTGCTGCGCAGCGCCGAAGGCAGCAGCGAGAGCGACCGCGACTACCAGTCGTCGGCCTACATCGCGCTGATTCGCAATTTCCGCCGTTACAGCTGGCTGTTGATGTACCTGTTCGGCGCCTCGCCGGCCCTGGACAAAGGCTTCCTGCGTGGCCGCCCGCATCAGCTCGAAGAGCTCGACGCCGAAACCCTGTACCTGCCCTATGCCACCAGCCTGCGCATGAGCGACCTGGGCTACCAGAGCAACGCCCAGGCTGGCCTCACGCCGTGCTACAACAACCTGGCCAGCTACACCGACAGCCTGCGCAAGGCGGTGGGCACGCCCTACCCGCCCTACGTTGAAATCGGCACACACGTGGACGGCGAGTGGGTGCAACTGAACACCAACATCCTGCAGATTGAAAACGAGTACTACTCGAACATCCGCCCCAAGCGCGTCACCTACACCGGCGAGCGGCCAATCCAGGCCCTGACCTCGCGCGGCGTGCAGTATGTGGAAGTACGCTGCCTGGACATCAACCCGTTCCTGCCGGTGGGCATCGACCTGACCGAGGCGCGCTTCCTCGATGCGTTCCTGCTGTTCTGCGCGCTGGAAGACAGCCCGCAACTGGATAACGGCGAATGCGGCCAGTGCACCAGCAACTTCCTGACCGTGGTCAAGGAAGGCCGTCGCCCGGGCCTGGAACTGCGCCGCGATGGCCAGCCGATCGGCCTCAAGGACTGGGCTGGCGAGCTGATCGGGCGTATTCGCCAATTGGCCGACCTGCTCGACCAGGCGCATGGCGGTGCCGAACACGCCAAAGCCCTGGATGCGCAGCAGGCCAAGGTCGACGACGCCTCGCTGACGCCATCGGCCCAGGTGCTGGCGCGCATGACCGAGCATGACGAAAGCTTCGTCAAGTTCGCCCTGCGCCAAAGCCATATCCACGCCGAAACCTTCCGTGAGCAGCCGCTACCGGTCGAGCGCCAGCAAGCCTTCGAGACCCTCGCCCGCGAATCGCTCGCCGAGCAGTCGCGCCTGGAGCAGCAGGAGGTGGGCGATTTCGACCTGTTCGTCGGCGCCTACCAGGCCAGTATCCTGGCGATCAGCAACTGATGACCCGCACGGCCACCCCGCGCAAGCCCCGCGCCAGCAGCCAGGCCAGGATCGCGGCGATCCTGGCGGCGGCACGCGAGCTGCTGGCCGAACAGGGGGTGGCCGCTCTGTCGATCTACAGCGTGGCCGAGCGCGCGCAGATACCGCCATCGTCGGTGTACCACTTTTTCGCCAGCGTGCCGGCCTTGCTGGAAGCGTTGACCGCGGATGTGCACCGTGCCTTTCGCGAAGCCCTGAGCGCACCGATCGACAGCCGTGCATTCACCACCTGGCATGAGCTGTCCCGGCTGATCGAGCAGCGCATGCTGGATATCTACAACGAGGATGCAGCAGCACGGCAGCTGATTCTGGCTCAGCATGGGTTGAGCGAGGTGGTGCAGGCTGACCGGCAGCACGACATGGAGCTGGGCGACTTGATGCACAAGTTGTTCGACCAGCACTTCCATCTGCCGGTGATGCCGCTGGATGTGGATGTGTTCGCCCTGGCCATGGAGCTGAGCGACCGGGTGTATGCGCGCTCGGTGCAATTGCATGATGCAATCACCCCGCGCATGGCCGAGGAAGGCAAGCGGGTGTTCGAGGCGTATCTGGGGTTGTATCTGCCGCCATTTCTGGCCAGGCGTTCCAGCTGAGATCATTGGGGCCGCTGTGCGGCCCTTCGCGGGCACGCCCGCTCCCACAGGGTCCGCGCAAAAACTGAAACCTGCGCAGGACCTGTGGGAGCGGGCGTGCCCGCGAAGGGCTGCCAAGCAGCCCCATGGCCGACACCCATCACAGCTTGGCGATGGACACTTCAGTCGATTTCACGAAGGCAATCACTTCACTGCCCACCTGCAGCTCCAGCTCACGCACGGAGCGGGTAGTGATGACCGAGGTGACGATGCCCGAGGCTGTCTGCACGTCGATTTCCGACAGGACCGGGCCTTCGAGGATCTCCTTGACGGTGCCTTTGAACTGATTGCGGACGTTGATGGCTTTGATGGTCATGATTTCATTCCTTCTCTAGGGACTTTCGGGGGTTCAGTGCGCCCAACGCAATTGCGTGGGCAAAGGGGCGACAGGATCCGGCTCGGGCGCAGCGCCCGGGGCCGACAGAACACGGTTGAGCACTTCGCTCTCCAGCGCGGCCAGGCGGTGCGAACCACGCGCCCGGGGCCGTGCCAGGTCGACGGTGAGATCGAGCCCGACCTCACCGTCCTCGATCAGGATCACCCGGTCAGCCACGGCAACCGCCTCGCTGACGTCGTGGGTGACCAGCAGCACGGTGAAGCCGTGCTGGCGCCACAAGCGTTCGATCAGTTGCTGCATCTCGATCCGGGTCAGTGCATCCAGTGCGCCGAGCGGCTCGTCCAGCAGCAGCAGGCGCGGCTGGTGGATCAACGCCCGGGCCAGGGCCACGCGCTGCTTCTGGCCACCGGAGAGCGCTGCCGGCCATTCGTTGCCACGGTCGGCCAGGCCAACCGCCTCCAGGGCTTCCAGCGCACGCGGGCGCCAGTCGCCGGACAGGCCCAGGCCGACGTTGTCGATTACCTTCTTCCACGGCAGCAGGCGCGCATCCTGGAACATCAGGCGGGTTTCTTCGCGGGCCTCTTCCAAGGGTGCGGCGCCAGCCAGCAGCTGGCCTGCCGTAGGCTGGTCGAGGCCGGCCAGCAGGCGCAGCAAGGTGCTCTTGCCGCAGCCACTGCGGCCGACGATGGCGACGAACTGGCCAGCCGGGATATGCAGCTCGATGCCCTTGAGCACTTCGCGCCGGCCGAAGGTCTTGCGCAGGCCGCTGGCAGCCAGCGGGATACCACGCAACAGGCGTGGCGGCTGTTCCTTGAGCACAGTCATGCGCCCTCCTTCTTCGCCACTTGATAGGCCGGGTGCCAGCGCAGCCACACGCGCTCCAGGCCCCGCGCAGCAAGGTCGGCAAGCTTGCCGAGCACGGCGTACAGGACGATGGCCAGTACCACCACGTCGGTCTGCAGGAATTCGCGGGCGTTCATTGCCAGGTAGCCGATGCCAGCGTTGGCCGAGATGGTTTCGGCAACGATCAGGGTCAGCCACATGAAGCCCAGGGCAAAACGCACGCCGACCAGGATCGATGGCAGGGCACCCGGCAGGATCACCTGGCGGAACAGGCTGAAGCCGGACAGGCCATAGCTGCGCGCCATCTCCACCAGCGCCGGGTCGACATTGCGGATGCCGTGGTAGGTGTTCAGGTAGATCGGGAACAGCGTGCCCAGCGCGACCAGGAACACCTTCGCCGACTCGTCGATACCGAACCACAGGATCACCAGCGGGATCAGCGCCAGGTGCGGCACGTTGCGGATCATCTGCACCGAACTGTCGAGCACGCGTTCGCCCCAGTTCGACAAGCCGGTGATGAAGCCCAGCACCAGGCCGATGCTGCCACCAATGACGAAGCCCAGCCCGGCGCGCCAGCCACTGATCGCCAGGTGGGTCCAGATCTCGCCACTGCGCACCAGTTCGACGCCGGCACTGACCACGGCGCTGGGCGCCGGCAGGATGCGCGTCGACAGCCAGCCGGCGCTGACCGCCAGCTGCCAGGCAGCCAGCAGCAGGACCGGCAGCGCCCACGGCGCCAGGCGCTGGCCAAGGCTATTGGAAGTTGCACGACTCATGGCCAGGCCCTCAACTTTGCGCAACGGACTTGGGCAGGATGTCGTTGGCCACCATCTCGCCGAACGGGCTCACGTAGCCGCCGGCCTTGGCTTGCTCCGGGCGCTGCACGTCCAGGTGCGGGAACAGCAGCTCAGCCACCCGGTACGACTCTTCCAGGTGCGGGTAGCCGGAGAAGATGAAGGTGTCGATGCCCAGCGCGGCGTATTCCTTGACCCGCGCCGCAACGGTCGGGCCGTCCCCGACCAGCGCGGTACCGGCACCGCCACGCACCAGGCCGACGCCAGCCCACAGGTTGGGGCTGACTTCCAGCTTGTCGCGGCTGCCGTTGTGCAACGCCGCCATGCGCTGCTGGCCGACCGAGTCGAAGCGCGCCAGCGAGGCCTGGGCACGGGCGATGGTGTCGTCATCCAGGTGCGAAATCAGCTTGTCGGCGGCGGCCCAGGCTTCTTCGTTGGTTTCCCGCACGATCACGTGCAGGCGGATGCCAAAGCGCACTTCGCGGCCCTGGGCAGCAGCTTTTTCTCGGACCTGGGCGATTTTTTCCGCGACCGCGCTCGGCGGCTCGCCCCAGGTCAGGTACAGCTCCACCTGCTCGGCAGCCAGGTCCTGGGCTGCTTCGGAGGAGCCGCCGAAATACAGGGGCGGGCGTGGTTGCTGGATCGGCGGGTACAACAGCTTGGCGCCCTTCACCTGGATATGCTTGCCGTCGTAGTCGACCACCTCGCCTTCCAGCACTTTGCGCCAGATACGGGTGAACTCCACAGACGCTTCATAGCGTTCCTGGTGGTTCAGGTGCAGGCCGTCGCCGGCCAGTTCGTCCGGGTCACCACCGGTCACCAGGTTGAACAGCGCGCGGCCATTGGACAGCCGGTCGAGGGTGGCCGCCTGCCGTGCCGCGACGGTGGGCGAAATGATGCCGGGGCGCAGGGCAACCAGGAATTTCAGCCGCTGGGTCACCGGGATCAGCGACGCTGCGACCAGCCAGGAGTCCTCGCAGGAACGCCCGGTAGGGATCAGCACGCCACCAAAACCGAGGCGGTCGGCCGCCTGGGCGATCTGCTGCAGGTAGCCGTGATCGACAGCGCGGGCGCCATCCGAGGTGCCCAGGTACTTACCGTCACCGTGCGTGGGCAGAAACCAGAAAATGTTCAGGCTCATTGGAGTTGTCTCCTCAAGGGGGCTCGGCCAGGGCAAGGCCCCGGCGCGGCAAGTCAATCAAGGCGCACTGGCGACCTTGGCCGGGGGTGTCCAGATCACGTCCTTGATGCTCAGCGGCTTGGGAATCAGCTTCAGTGCCTGGAACGTGTCGGCGATCTTCTGTTGCGCGGCCACCACTTCCGGGGTGAGCGCTGCGGCGCCATAGCCCTGGCGCTTGACCGAGGTCAGGGTGATGTCGGCGGGCAAGCCGAGCAGCGGTGCGACTTGCTCGGTCACCTGCTGCGGGTTGGCCTGGGACCACTGGCCCACCGCACGGACTTCTTCGATCAGGGTGTTGATCACCGCCGGGTGCTGGGTCGCATAGTTGCGGGTAGCGAGGTAGAACTGGTGGTTGTCGACCAGCCCTTTGCCATCACGCAGGGTACGTGCCTGCAGCTGTTGTTCGGCAGCCGCCTGGTAGGGGTCCCAGATCACCCAGGCATCGACACTGCCGCGCTCGAAGGCGGCGCGGGCGTCGGCCGGTGGCAGGTACACGGGCTGGATGTCGCTGTACTTGAGGCCGGCATCTTCCAGCGCGCGAACCAGCAGGTAGTGCACGTTGGAGCCCTTGTTGAAGGCGACTTTCTTGCCCTTGAGGTCCTTGACCGACTGTACCGGCGAACCCTTCGGCACCAGGATCGCCTCGCTGTGCGGCGCTGGCGGCTCATAGGCGACGTACAGCAGGTCGGCACCGGCGGCCTGGGCGAACACCGGCGGTGTTTCGCCGGTGACGCCGAAATCGATGGAGCCGACATTCAACCCTTCAAGCAGCTGCGGGCCGCCGGGGAATTCGGTCCACTGCACCTGCACGCCCTGCTCGGCCAGGCGCTTCTCCAGCGTACCTTTGGCCTTGAGCAGCACCAGGGTGCCGTATTTCTGATAACCGATACGCAGGCTCTCGGCCTGGGCTTGGGTAATGGCGCCGAAGGACACAGCCGCCGCAAACAGGGCGACCAGACCGCGACGCAAGAAGACTGTGCGCATGGCGCTCTCCTGTGCGATGGGGTTCGGGTTGCACCTGCTTGCCTCGTTGTCGGGCGAGTAAGGTGGTAAAGCAATAAAGGCCGGTCAGATGCTCCAGCGAGCGCTGATCAGGCGTTCTTCCAGCACGCCGGGGGCCACGGGGCGCGGCCGGCGGGCCAGGGCGACGTGGAAGGTCTCCAGCGAATCCTGCAGGCGTTCTTCCAGCGCCGGTACCAGCTGCGCGGGTTTGCTGCCGTCTGCGTAGGCAACCTGGCTGTCGTCGGCGAAGATCCCTTGCAGGGTCTCCTGCGCCTTGAGTGCCGACAGCACGGGTTTCAGTGCGTAATCCACCGCCAGCATGTGGGCGATACTGCCGCCGGTGGCGATTGGCAACACGATCTTGTGGGCCAGGGCCCGTTCAGGCAGCAGGTCGAGCAAGGTTTTCAGGGCGCCGGCAAAAGAGGCCTTGTACACCGGGGTGGCAACGATCAGGCCATCGGCCTGGGCTACCAGTTGCTGGAAATGCTGCACCTGCGGGCTGTCGAAACGGGCATGCAGCAGGTCTTCGGCGGGGAAGTCGCGTACCTGGAACGTCACCACTTCGACACCACGGTCCTGCAGCCACTGGCGCGAACGCTCCAGCAGCACGCCGGAGCGTGAACGGGTACTGGGGCTACCACCGATTGAGACAACCAACATTGCAGCGTTTCCTTGTCTGGGTTGGGAGTGACATTACCAGTGCAGTCATATATCTAGAAATCATATTTTTTCATTTGTTTATTCCATTCTGTTTTTCATCTGGAAGGCCCGCGAAAAGGCCAATGCGATTTCCACAGGCATAAAAAAGGGCCGTCAAAACGGCCCGAATATCCCTGCTATGGCTAAGAGCAATGCAACGAGGAATTCTTTAGCGATTGGGCTGTGGGGTCAGACGCAAGTAAGGCTTGACCGCCCGGTAACCTTTGGGGAAGCGCTGCCTGATTTCCTCTTCGTCCTTCAGCGAAGGCACGATCACCACGTCGTCACCGTCCTGCCAGTTAGCAGGCGTGGCCACCTTGTGGTTGTCAGTCAGCTGCAGCGAGTCGATCACCCGCAGGATTTCGTTGAAGTTGCGCCCGGTACTGGCCGGGTAGGTGATGGTCAGGCGCACCTTCTTGTTCGGGTCGATGACGAACAGCGAGCGCACGGTCAGGGTGTCGCTGGCATTCGGATGGATCAGGTCGTACAGGTCGGACACCTTGCGGTCGGCGTCGGCGATGATCGGGAAGTTGACCACGGTGTTCTGGGTCTCGTTGATGTCCTCGATCCAGCGCTGGTGCGAGTCGACCGGGTCGACCGACAGGGCGATGCCCTTGACCCCGCGCTTGGCGAATTCGTCCTTGAGCTTGGCAGTCAGGCCCAGCTCGGTGGTGCACACCGGGGTGAAGTCGGCCGGGTGGGAGAACAACACGCCCCAGCTATTGCCCAGCCATTCGTGGAAGCGGATCTTGCCTGCGCTGGAATCCTGTTCGAAATCGGGGGCGATATCACCGAGTTTGAGGCTCATGGGCTGCGGCTCCTGTGCTGTGTTCTGTAGGGCATGGAGTGAATGTGCCTGTACTCGGAGAGAAATAAAAAGAATAAATAACGATTTATTTATAACCCCAAGGAATTATCGACGACAGGCATAAAAAAAGCCTCGCACTAGGCGAGGCTTTCTTTGTGACTACGGCTTACAGGAAGCTGTAAGTGTAGTTCACGATGAAGCGAGCCTGATCCTGGTCGGCGCTGCTCTCGCCGGACCCACGGTAGACGCCTTGGCGCAGGCTGAAGCCCAGGCCTTTGAAGGTGCCTTCCTGAAGGGTGTAGTCGATGCGCGCATCGCGCTCCCATTCGTTGTAGGTGCCGTTGCCCGACTTGTTGCGGATATCGTCACCGCGCAGGTACGCAACCGATGCCTTCAGGCCTGGTACACCCAGGGCCGCGAAGTCATAGGAGTACTGACCGAAGGTGGTGTTTTCGCCAGCGCGGGCGAACGAGTTGATCATGCTGTCGGTGAACAGGTAGAAGCTGGAACCTGCAGCGCCTTCGGAGGTGCCGCTGTCGTTGCTCAGGCTGCCCTGGTTCAACCATACGAAGCCGCCGTCGTCACTCACCTGCTGGTGGCCGACCATCAGCGCGTGGCCACCCAGGGTATAGGTGAACATGGCCGACCAGGTCTTGTTGTCGATCTCGCCGGTGTTCTTGGCGTAGCCACCGTTGTTGTTGAAGTTGTAAGCGCTGTCGTTGCCATTCTTGCCGTCGCTGCTGCTGTCGAAGTAGCGCAGGTCGGTCTTGAACGACTGGTCGTCAGCGATCTTGAACACGTGGGTGGCGCCCAGGAAGTGCTGCTTGTAGAAGTCTTCCAGGTTCGAGTAGTAGTACTGCAGGGTCAGGTCTGGAGTGAGCTTGTAGTCCAGGCCACCGTAGCGGAACTTGTTGCTCTCGGCATTGGAACCGGCAACAGACAGGCCGGTACGGTTGCTCGAAGCACGGCCCATGGCGTGGGTCAGCTGACCGGCGTTGATGGTCAGGTTGTCGATTTCCTTCGACTGGATGGTGCCACCCTCGAAGGTTTGTGGCAGCAGACGACCATCGTTGGAAACCAGGATCGGCAGGTTCGGTGCGAGCGCGCTACCGAAATGCGCTTCGGTCTTGGAGAAGCGCGCCTTGGCATTGGCACCGAAACGGGCCCACTGGGCAGCGGAACCTTTGCCGTCATCCGGGAAGAAGCCAGACTTGTGGTAGCCCTCGCCGCCATCCAGGTGAATACCCCACAGCGCCTGCGCATCAACACCAAAGCCTACGGTGCCTTGGGTAAAGCCCGAGATGTAGTCGAGCTTGAAGCCTTGGCCCGACTCACGCTGGTCCGGACGCTCAGCAGTGCCGGTAGCGTGGGCTTCACGGTTGTCGTTGTTGAAGTACATGGTGCGCGAGCTGAGCGACAGTTTGCTGTCTTCAACGAAACCGGCAGCGCCTGCTTGCTGGGCGAGAACCCCCAATGCCACGGCCAGGGCCAGGCTGGACTTGTACATATTTTGCTCCTCTACGTTCTAATTCTTGTGTATCTCTGGCGGCAGGATCTGTTGCCCCGCTCACCGTGGATTGGCGATTTAGTCCCAAAGCGTGACCATTAAGTCAATCGTTTCTAAACGTTTCGCGACTTTGGTCTAAGACGCCCCCTGCGCTACAGGATAATGACAATCCTATAAATCCAAAATGACCGTTTTATGAATTGGTAAGATTTTTCTGGAATATGTTAGGAACTGTTACAGCCATTCGTAGTAACCACAGGCTCGTTCATAACCTATGGTTATTTGCAAACGTTTTCTCATAACCTAATTCCACATCGTTCTATCAGGACGGGAAAGCCTAGCAGCCCTCTCGCATTTCGCCATTGCGTGAAATCACCCTTGCTGACGTGCCCTGTGTAGGAGCGGCCTTGCGTCGCGATGGGGTGCGAAGCAGCCCCCAGAATCTCAGCTGGCACCGACAGATTGCGAGGGCCGCCTTGCGGCCCATCGCGACGCAAGGCCGCTCCTACACGCATCGCGTAGCGACAGACGGCGGATTCAGACAATTGCTCCTAAGCTAATGCAAAAAAGTTATTTATTTTAGTTTTCTTAGATCATTTAGCCTTTTCGCCATCCATCACACCGATTGCTGACGAGAGGTTCACCATGATCCCGCACGCTCCGCTGCGCCTGTTCGCCGCCCTGACCCTCGCCAGCGCCAGCTGGCTGGCACAGGCTGCCGACCTGACCGTGGCCTACCAGACCACCGTCGACCCCGCCAAAGTCGCACAGGTCGACGGCTCCTACGAAAAGGCCAGCAAGGCCAGCATCGACTGGCGCAAGTTCGATAATGGCGCCGACGTGATCACGGCCGTGGCCAGCGGCGACGTGCAAATCGGCTACCTGGGCTCAAGCCCGCTGGCCGCCGCCGCGACCCGCAAGCTGCCGGTCGAGACCTTCCTCATCGCCACGCAGATTGGCGCCGGTGAGGCACTGGTCGCTCGCGATGGCATCAATACATCGCAAGACCTGGTCGGCAAGAAAGTTGCCGTGCCGTTCGTCTCCACCGGCCACTACAGCCTGCTGGCAGCGCTGAAAAGCTGGAACATCGACCCGTCCAAAGTGCAGATCCTCAACCTCGCACCGCCAGCAATCATTGCTGCCTGGAAGCGTGGCGACATCGACGCTACCTATGTATGGGACCCGGCCCTTGGCGTGGCCAAGGAGAACGGCAAGGTGCTGATTACCTCGGGCGAGCTGGCCGCAAAAGGCGCGCCGACCTTCGACGCGTGGATCGTGCGCAAGGACTTCGCCGCCAAGCACCCGGACGTGGTCAAGGCCTTCGCCAAGGTGACCCTCGACGCCTACGCCGACTACCGCAAGGACCCGAAAGCCTGGCTGGCCAACCCCGACAACGTCGCCAAGCTGGCCAAGCTGTCCGGTGCCAAGCCTACCGATATCCCGGTACTGCTGCAGGGCAACGTCTACCCGCTGGCAGCCGACCAGGCCAGTGCGCTGGGCGCGCCGACCACCCAGGCGCTGACCGACACGGCCACCTTCCTCAAGCAGCAAGGCAAGGTCGACGCGGTACTGCCGGACTACGCGCCCTACGTCAGTGCCCAATACCTGCCCAACTAAGCCTGTAGAAACCGACCGGAGCCTGCCATGGCCTTGCTCGAGCTGGAGCGCATCAGCGCACAGTACCCCGGCGCCGCTACCCCGGTGCTGGCCGACATCAACCTGAGCCTGGGGCCGCGCCAATTGCTGGTGGCCCTGGGGCCTTCCGGCAGCGGCAAGACCTCGCTGCTCAACCTGATCGCCGGCTTCGTCGCCCCCAGCGGCGGGCGCATCACGCTGGACGGCGTGCCCGTCCAGGGCCCCGGAGCCGAGCGCGGCGTGGTGTTCCAGGACGATGCCCTGCTGCCCTGGCAGAACGTGCTGGCCAATGTCGCCTTCGGCCTGGAGCTGGCCGGCATGCCCCGCGCCGAGCGCGAAGCCAAGGCTCGCGAAATGCTGGCCCTGGTCGACCTCGACGGTTTTGCCGAGCGACGTATCTGGCAATTGTCCGGCGGCCAGAAGCAGCGCGTGGGCCTGGCTCGGGCGCTGGCAGCCGACCCTCGGGTACTGCTGATGGACGAGCCGTTCGGCGCGCTCGATGCCTTCACCCGCGAGCAGATGCAGGAGCTGTTGCTGCAGGTGTGGCAACGCACGGCCAAGCCGGTGTTCCTGATTACCCATGACATCGAAGAGGCGGTGTTCCTGGCCAGCGAGCTGGTGCTGCTGGCACCCAACCCAGGTCGCGTAGTGGAACGCCTGCAACTGGACTTCGGCCAGCGCCATGCGGCCGGCGAACCGGCCCGGGCGATCAAGTCCGACCCGGCCTTCATCGAAACCCGCGAGCATGTGCTGGCGCGGGTTTTCTCGCAACGGCAAAGCCTGCAGGAGCGCGCATGAGCAGCCTGGACCTGCCGGTTACCGGCAAACACAACACCCAACCCCGGCCAGTCGCGAGGCTGCGCGCCCCCCTGGCCACCCGCTGGATCAGCACGCTGACCCTGGCCGCCCTGCTGCTGGCCTGGTGGCTGGTGACCGCAGCCGGCTGGATCGAGCCGCTGTTCCTGCCCTCGCCGGCCGATATCGTGGCCAAGGCCTGGACCTTGCTGACCCAGGGCTACATGGATGCCAGCCTGTGGCAGCACCTGAGTGCCAGCCTGGGACGCATCGGCGTAGCCCTGCTGGCCGCCACCCTTACTGCCATTCCGGTGGGCATCGCCATCGGCTACAACCGCGTAGCGCGTGGCATTCTCGACCCGTTGATCGAGTTCTACCGGCCGATCCCACCGCTGGCCTACCTGCCACTGATCGTCATCTGGTGCGGCATCGGCGAGCTGTCGAAGGTGCTGCTGATCTACCTGGCGATCTTCGCGCCCATCGCCATTGCCACAGCCACCGGCGTGCGCACGGTCGACCCGGCCAAGCTGCGTGCGGCGCAATCATTGGGCGCTACCAGGGCCCAGCTGATCCGCCATGTGATCCTGCCCAGCGCCTTGCCCGACATCCTCACCGGCCTGCGTATCGGCCTGGGGGTTGGCTGGTCGACCCTGGTGGCCGCCGAGCTGATCGCGGCTACCAGCGGCCTGGGCTTCATGGTGCAGTCGGCGGCGCAGTTCCTGGTAACCGATGTGGTGGTGCTGGGCATCCTGCTTATCGCCCTGATCGCCTTCGCCCTGGAGATGGGCCTGCGCGCCCTGCAACGCAAACTGGTGCCGTGGCACGGGCAAAGCCACTGAACCCTGTTGACCACGCCAGCAGCCTGGCGCCTGATTGAAGAGACCGACATGAGCCTGACCATCACCCCACTCAGCCCGGCGCTCGGCGCCCAGATCAGCGGCGTGGACCTCAGCCGCGACATCAGCACCGAACAGCGCGACGCCATCGAACAGGCGTTGCTGCAGCACCAGGTGCTGTTCTTCCGCGACCAACCGATAACCCCACAACAGCAGGCACGCTTTGCTGCCCGCTTCGGCGACCTGCATATCCACCCGATCTACCCCAACGTGCCGGAAACCCCGCAGGTGCTGATCCTAGATACGGCGGTCACCGATGTGCGCGACAATGCCGTGTGGCACACCGATGTGACCTTCCTGCCGACCCCGGCACTGGGTGCGGTACTCAGCGCCAAGCAGCTGCCGGCCTACGGTGGCGATACCCTGTGGGCCAGCGGGATCGCGGCCTTCGAAGCGTTGTCGGCGCCCCTGCGCGAGATGCTCGACGGGCTCACTGCCACCCACGACTTCACCAAGTCGTTCCCGCTGGAGCGCTTTGGTACCACGCCAGAGGACCTGGCGCGCTGGGAAGCCACGCGGCGCAACAACCCGCCTTTGTCGCACCCGGTGGTGCGTACGCATCCGGTAAGCGGGCGCAAGGCGTTGTTCGTCAATGAAGGCTTCACCACACGTATCAATGAACTGAGCGAGCTGGAAAGCGAAGCGCTGCTGAAGCTGCTGTTCGCCCATGCCACGCGGCCGGAGTTCAGTATCCGCTGGCGCTGGCAGGAGCATGATGTGGCGTTCTGGGACAACCGCGTGACCCAGCATTTTGCCGTGGATGATTACCGGCCGAACCGGCGGGTCATGCATCGGGCGACCATTCTGGGGGATGCGCCCTTCTGACAGGGCCCTGGGGAGGCCTTCGGCCTCCTTTCGCGACACAAGGCCGCTCCTACACGGGAACGCGATTTGCTGCAGGAGCGGCCTTGTGTCGCGATGGGCCGCAAAGCGGCCCCCAGCGGGTTACCTGACCAGGTGCAGGAACTGCATGTGCCGTTCGTACTGGTCGAGGATGTCGTTGATGATCTGCTCCCGGCTATAGCCCACCAGGTCATAGTTCTGGCTGCCTTCGCTCAGGTGCACCTCTGCCCGGTAGTAACGACGGTTCTTCAACTCCTGCGTGCCCAGCCCACCGAGGGCGAACGATGGCGTGAAGTAGCCACGCATCTGCACCTGGTAGATGAACGGCTGTTCTTCGCCATGGCCAATCTTCAGGCTGACGTTGTCATGGCTCGGGTCGTCCTGGGTAATCAGCACCAGGCCCTTCTGCTCGAACACCTCGCGCACATCGGCAATTGCCGGGCGCACCACGTCGTCCATGAAGCGGTACACCTCGTCGCGCGACGGGAAATGCACCGCCTGGCTCAGGCGCTGACGCCAGCCGCCGCGCCCGCGACGAGACTGCGCGAACGGGGCCAGCGAATGCATCTGCGCGATCTGCCGTTGCGACTCCAGGTAGAACGCCTTGTGCAGCCCCCACATCATGCACAGCAAGATCAGCGAGAACGGCAGCGAGGTCAGCACCACCGCCGACTTCAGCGAATCGATGCTGCCGGCGAACAGCAGCGCGCTGGTGATCAGCGCCGTCATCGCGCCCCAGAAGATACGCAGCCAATTCGGCCCGTCCTCGTCGGCATCACCCCCGGTTGCCGACAAGGTCGACAGCACCACGGTGCCCGAGTCGGCAGAAGTGACGAAGAACACGAAGCTGATGAACACCGTCACGGCGATCACCGTCTTGCTCCAGGGGTAGGTTTCCAGCAACAGGTACAGGCTCATCGCCGGGTTATCCAGCGCCGACTGGCCCAGCGCGGTCATGCCGTGGTTGATGACCTGGTCCAGGGCGCTGTTGCCGAAGATCGACATCCACGCCAGGGTGAAGCCCAGCGGAATCAGCAGTACGCCGAAGACAAACTCGCGAATGGTGCGGCCGCGCGAGATCCGGGCAATGAACAGCCCCACGAACGGTGCCCAGGCAATCCACCAGGCCCAGTAGAACACTGTCCAGCCGCCCAGCCAGCCGCTGTTCTCGCCGTAGGCATACACATCGAAGCTCTTGCGCGGCAGGGCCCCGAGATAATCGCCAAGGTTCTGGATCAAGGTGTTGAACAGGTGCTGGGTAGGCCCCGCGAACAGCACGAACAGCAACAACGCGCAGGCCAGGAACAGGTTGATGTCGCTCATCACCCGCACACCCTTCTCCACCCCGGCGACGGCCACGGCGACCGCCGCGCCCATCATCAGGACGATCAGCAGCACTTGCACCCACTGGCTATGGCTGATGCCGAACAGGTAATCGAGGCCGGCATTCAGGTGCAGCACGCCAAAGCCCATGTCGGCACCCAGGCCGAACACCGTGGCAATGATGCCAAAGCCGTCCACCGCGTAGCCGATCGGCCCGTTGATGCGCTTGCCGATCAGCGGGTACAGCGCCGACCGCAACGCCAGCGGCAGGTTGTGCCGGTAGGCGAAGTAGGCCAGGGCCATGCCGACGAAGGCGAACACGCCCCAGCCGTGCAGGCCCCAGTGCAGGAACAGGATCTGCATCGCCTGGCGCCCGGCCTCGGCCGTGCCCGCCTCACCCTGCGGCGGCTGCAGCATGTGCGTCAGCGGCTCGGAAACGCAGAAGAAGAACAGGGTGATGCTGATACCAGCGGCGAACAGCATGCCAGCCCACGACAGGTAGCTGAACTCGGGTTCGTCGTGGTCGGCACCTAGCTTGATCTTGCCGTAGCCGGACAAGGCGGTGACCACCACAAAGACCAGGTACAGCGTCATCGCCAGCATGTAGTACCAGCCGACCGTGTTGGCCGCCCAGTTCTGCGCCGCCAGCAACCAGTCGCCGGCACTGCGCGGGTTGGCAATGACCACGAGGCCGAAGAGCAGGATGAAACTCGCCGCGAAATAGAACACTGGGGGGTTCATGCGGATCTTGCCAGTGGCAAGGGATGGGATCGGTGCACTCATGGGCGGCGCACCTCGTCGAATGACGTAAGGTTCGGAATGAACGGGTTCAGCAAAGGAATCCTCCTGTTGAACACCGGCAGCGGACCAGCGTTTTTCATTGAACAAGCGTTCAAGTTAAACATGGATCGGATGTCAATGCGAATCAGGGCGCTGGTTGGTGCCCTCCTGCACTGACCTCTTCGCGGGCTTGCCCGCTCCCACAGGTAATGCACAAGATTCAATACTTGTGCGGTCCCTGTGAGAGCGGGCAAGCCCGCGAAGAGGCACAGGTAATGCACAAAATTCAATATTTGTGCGGTCCCTGTGGGAGCGGGCAAGCCCGCGAAGAGGCCAGTGCAGGCTAAACAGATGCTGGATCAAGTCTTGTCCTGGCAATCCAGCTGCAGGTTGGCCTGGGTAATGTTGCTGTCGGCCGGCACGCTACGGGTCAGCCACACATTGCCGCCGATGGTCGAGCCTTTGCCGATGGTGATCCGCCCCAGGACCGTGGCGCCGGCATAGATGACCACATCGTCTTCGACGATCGGGTGACGCGGCAGGCCTTTGTGCAGGGTGCCCGACTCATCGCTGGGGAAGCGCTTGGCCCCCAGGGTCACGGCCTGGTAGATGCGCACGCGCTCACCGATGATCGCGGTTTCGCCGATCACCACACCGGTACCATGGTCGATGAAGAAACTTGGGCCGATCTGTGCCCCGGGGTGGATGTCGATGCCCGTGGCCGAATGCGCCAGCTCCGAGCTGATCCGCGCCAGCAGCGGCAAGCCGGCCTGGTACAGGTGGTGCGCCAGGCGGTGGTGGATGATCGCCAGGATGCCGGGGTAGCACAGCAGCACTTCATCGACGCTGCGCGCCGCCGGGTCACCGTGGTAGGCGGCCAGCACGTCGGTATCGAGCAGCACGCGCAGGCCCGGCAGGGCGGCGGCAAAGCCCTGGACCAGGCGCAGCGCATGGGCGTCGACGCCGGCCAGTTCGGCCTTGTTTTGCCGCGCGGCGTAGCGCAGTTCCAGGCGTGCCTGGGCCAGCAAGGCGGTCAGCGCGGCATCCAGGGTATGGCCTACGTAGAAGTCTTCACTTTCTTCGCGCAGGTCGACCGGGCCAAGGCGCATGGGGAACAGCGCGCCGCACAGTTGCTCGAGAATCTGCCGCATCGCCTCGCGCGAAGGCAACTCACGCCCGCCTTGCTCGCCACTGCTGCGGCCATTGCGCGTACGCCATTGTTCACGGGCGCCGCGCAGACCGGCGACGATGCTCTGCAACTGCCAGTGCCCGGATGAAGGTTGTTCGCTCACGGTTTTCTCCTGCCTGAGTAGGCCAGACTCATTTTTTATTGGCAGACCCGCGAAAGGGCCAGGCCTGCAGACATGCAATCCACTCTACGGCAAATCCATCCCTTGGAAAAAACAACGCTTTATTCCATCCTGCACTAAGTCGGGCATAAGCAGCGATGACGGAGAGCAGATACTCGCCTACCCTCAATGCAGCCAGCACTGACCAAAACACGAAAGGGAATAATAAAATAATTTTTTATTATTTCCTGGCCTAAACGGCCAACCCTATAGTCGCCACCCACCACTCACAACAAGCGCGGGGCTTCCACATGTCGAAATTCGCCAAACCGCTACTCAACGCCAGCCTGGCCCTCCTGCTGGGTGCCGGCCTGCTCAGCCAGGCCTTTGCCGGCGAACAGCTGAAGACCATCCAGGAAAAAGGCGTGATCAACGTCGGCCTGGAAGGCACCTACCCACCGTTCAGCTTCCAGGACGAGAACGGCAAGCTGACCGGCTTCGAAGTCGAGCTGTCCGAACTGCTGGCCAAGGAACTCGGGGTCAAGGCCAAGGTGCAGCCGACCAAGTGGGACGGCATCCTCGCCGCACTGGAGTCCAAGCGCCTGGACGTGGTGATCAACCAGGTGACCATTTCCGAAGAGCGCAAGAAGAAGTACGACTTCTCCGAGCCCTACACCATCTCCGGGATCCAGGCGCTGATCCTGAAGAAGAAGGCCGAGCAGCTGAACATCCACAAGGCCGCCGACCTGGCCGGCAAGAAGGTTGGCGTGGGCCTGGGCACCAACTACGAGCAGTGGGTGAAACAGGATGTGCCGCAAGCCGATGTGCGCACCTATGAAGACGACCCGAGCAAGTTTGCCGACCTGCGCAACGGCCGTATCGATGCCATCCTGATCGACCGCCTGGCCGCGCTGGAATATGCGCAGAAAGCCAAGGACACCCAGCTGGCCGGCGATGCCTTCTCGCGCCTGGAAAGCGGCGTGGCCCTGCGCAAGGGCGAGCCGGAACTGCTGGCCGCGATCAACAAGGCACTGGATAAGCTCAAGGCTGACGGCACGCTGGCCAAGCTGTCCGAGAAATACTTCGGTGCCGATGTCACCAAATGATCGCTGAAAGCCTGCAACTCGTTGTCGATTCTGCGCCCTTCCTGCTGAAGGGCGCGGGTTATACCGTGCTGCTCAGCGTTGGCGGCATGTTCTTCGGCCTGCTGCTGGGGTTTGCCCTGGCGCTGATGCGGCTGTCGAAGATCCTGCCGCTGAACTGGCTGGCCCGGGTCTATGTGTCGTTCTTCCGCGGCACACCGCTGCTGGTGCAGCTGTTCGTGATCTATTTCGGCATGCCGCAGATCGGCATCGAGCTGGACCCGATCCCGGCCTCGCTGATCGGCCTGTCGCTGAACATGGCCGCCTACATCTGCGAAATCCTCCGCGCGGCGATCTCCTCGATCGACCGTGGCCAGTGGGAAGCCGCCGCCAGCATCGGCATGACCCGTGTCCAGGCCATGCGCCGGGCCATCCTCCCACAAGCCTTGCGCACCGCCCTGCCACCGTTGGGCAACAGCTTCATCTCGCTGGTCAAGGACACCGCCCTGGCGGCGACCATCCAGGTGCCCGAGCTGTTCCGCCAGGCCCAGCTGATTACCGCGCGCACCTTCGAGGTGTTCACCATGTACGTGGCGGTCGCGGTCATCTACTGGGTGCTGTGCAGCATCCTCGCGCACTTCCAGAACCGCATGGAAGCCCGCGTCAACCAGCATGACCAGGAGCATTGAGCATGATTGAAGTCAAAGGCCTGACCAAGCGGTTCAAGGGCCAGACCGTGCTCAACGGTATCGACCTGACCGTGCAGCCGGGCGAAGTGGTGGCGATCATCGGCCCCAGCGGCTCTGGCAAAACCACCTTCCTACGCTGCCTGAACCTGCTGGAAACCCCCGATGCCGGGCAGATCCAGATCGGTGGCATCAGCATCGACGCCAACCGCCCGTTGGGTGGCCAGCAAAGCGCGATCCGCCGCCTGCGCCAGCAGGCCGGGTTCGTCTTCCAGAACTTCAACCTGTTCCCGCACCGCACCGCCCTGGAGAACGTCATCGAGGGCCCGGTGATCGTCAAGAAGACGCCTCGCGAGCAGGCCATCGAGCTGGGCCGGCGCCTGTTGGCCAAGGTCGGCCTGGCGGGCAAGGAAGATGCCTACCCGCGGCGCCTGTCCGGTGGCCAGCAGCAACGGGTGGCCATCGCCCGGGCCCTGGCCATGGAACCAGAGGTGATCCTGTTCGACGAACCGACCTCGGCCCTCGACCCGGAGCTGGTGGGCGAAGTGCTGGCGACCATCCGCGGCCTGGCCGAGGAGCGACGCACCATGATCATCGTCACCCACGAGATGAGCTTTGCCCGGGACGTGGCGAACCGGGTGATCTTCTTCGACAAGGGGGTGATCGTGGAACAAGGCGAGGCCAAGGCGCTGTTCGCGGCACCGAAGGAAGAACGTACCCGGCAATTCCTGCGCAAGTTCCTCGGGACAGCGGCTTCCGAGTAAGCCTTAGCCGGCCTCTTCGCGGGCGCGCCTGCGAAGAGGCCGGTACATCCGCAACAAATCCCTCCTTCTATACATATTCCAAAGAGTTAGTTCATAAAGTTTTTATAAAGCATTAGGGTATATCCACCGGACCACCGGACCAGCACACATCCGTCGCGACCCGCTACAGCGACATAACCAATTTGTGAGGTCAGGAATGGTCAGGATCACAATCACCCCAGTGCGCAACGCCAGGGCATTGAGTGCAGCCGAGGAGCGGCACTGATGTCCAGCCAAGCCAATACCCGATTCCACAGCGATCTCGACAGCTCGCCAGTGCTGCTGCCAGCCAAGGTGCTGCGCAACGACGCCGAAGCCTTGCAAGCGGCGCGCGAGCTGGCCGAGGTCGCGCGCGAGCAGGCCGCCCGCCGCGACCAGCAACGCAAACTGCCATGGGCCGAGATCGAGCTGTTCACCCGCAGCGGCCTGGGCAGCATCAGCGTCCCCAAAGCCTTTGGCGGCCCCGAAGTGTCATTCGAGACCATCGCCGAAGTGTTCCGCCTGATCAGCGCTGCCGACCCGGCCCTGGGGCAGATCCCGCAGAACCAGTTTGGCATCCTGCAACTGCTGCGCCTGACCGGCACCGAAGCGCAACAGGCAGCGATCTACCGCAGCGTGCTCGACGGCTGGCGCATCGGCAATGCCGGGCCTGAGCGCGGCACCAAAGATACCCTCACGCTCAAGGCCAGGCTCACCCGGGCCGGCGACGGCTATCGCATCAGCGGCGAGAAGTTCTATTCCACGGGTGCGCTGTTCGCCCATTGGGTGGCGGTCAAGGCGCTGGACGACGAAGGCCGCCAGCGCCTGGCGTTCGTCCGCCGTGGCAGCCCCGGGCTGCGCATCGTCGATGACTGGTCCGGGTTCGGCCAGCGCACCACCGCCAGCGGCACCGTGCTGCTCGACCAGGTGCCGGTGGAGGCCGAGCTGGTGATCGACAACTGGCGCCAGCGCGACATTCCCAATACCCAGGGTGCAGCTTCGCAGCTGATTCAAGCGGCCATCGATGCCGGTATTGCCGAAGCGGCGATCGAGGATGCAATCACATTCGTCCGCGAGAAGTCGCGCCCATGGGTCGATGCCAATGTCGAGCGCGCCAGTGACGATCCGTATGTGATTGCCGACGTCGGCCGCCTGAAGCTCGAGCTGCATGCCGCCGAAGCGTTGCTGCGCAAGGCTGCGCGGGTCCTCGACGAAGTCAATGCCGCGCCGATCGACGCCGCAAGCGCGGCGCGGGCCTCGATCGCGGTGGCCGAGGCCAAGGTGCTGACCACCGAAATCGCCCTGCAGGCCAGCGAGAAGCTGTTCGAGCTGGCCGGCAGCCGCGCCACCCTTGCCGAGTTCAACCTCGACCGCCACTGGCGCAACGCCCGGGTGCACACCCTGCATGACCCGGTGCGCTGGAAGTACCACGCGGTGGGCGCTTACCACCTCAACGGCACGCTGCCTGCGCGGCATTCCTGGATCTGATTTGCTGCCTTTGGGGCTGCTGCGCAGCCCTTCGCGGGCTCGCCCGCTCCCACAGGACTCCCACCGCCTGGACGGGTATCACTTTAACCCGTGGGAGCGGGCGAGCCCGCGAAGGGCCGCACAGCGGCCCCTGGAGAACACCATGACTACAACCATCATTACCAACGACACCCAAGCACTGGCCGTCGCCGAAGACATCGCCCAGCAACTGCGCCGCGACAGCGCCCAGCGCGACCGCGAACGCCGCCTGCCGCACGCCGAGCTGGAGCTGTTCACCCGCTCCGGCCTGTGGGCGATCAGCGTGCCCAAGGCCTTCGGCGGTGCCGGGGTATCCAATGTCACCCTGGCCAAGGTCATCGCCCGCATCGCCCAGGCCGACGGCTCGCTCGGGCAGATCCCGCAGAACCACTTCTACGCCCTGGAAGTGCTGCGGGTGAACGGCTCGCCCGAACAGCAGCAGCGCCTGTATGGCGAAGTACTGGCTGGTCGCCGCTTCGGCAACGCCCTGGCGGAACTGGGCACCAGGACTGCCAACGACCGCACCACCCGCCTGAGCCGCGATGGCGACGGTTTTCGCATCAATGGCCGCAAGTTCTACGCCACCGGGGCCATCTACGCCCAGCGCATTCCCACCTCGGTGGTTGACGAGCACGGCGTGCAGCACCTGGCGTTCGTCCCGGCCGACAGCAAGGGCCTGCAGGTGATCGACGACTGGAGCGGTTTCGGCCAGCGCACCACCGGCAGCGGCTCGGTGGTATTCGACAATGTCTATGTCAGCGCCGCCGACGTGGTGCCGTTCCAGAGCGCCTTCGAGCGCCCCACCCCGGTCGGCCCGCTGGCGCAGATTCTTCATGCCGCGATCGACACCGGCATCGCCCGCGCCGCCTATGAAGACGCCTTGCACTTCGTGCGCAGCCGTAGCCGCCCGTGGGTCGACTCCGGCCTGGACAAGGCCACCGACGACCCGTTGACGCTGAAGAGCTTCGGCCAGCTGGCGATCCGTCTGCATGCCGCCGAAGCCCTGCTGGAGCGTGCCGGCGAATACCTGGACCGCGCCCGTGACGACAGCACCGCCGACAAGGTTGCCGCTGCCTCCATTGCCGTGGCCGAAGCCCGCGCGATCAGCACCGAGATATCCCTGGCAGCCGGCACGACGCTGTTCGAGCTGAGCGGTAGCCAGGCCACCCTGGCCGAACACAACCTCGATCGCCACTGGCGCAACGCCCGCGTGCACACCCTGCATGACCCGGTGCGCTGGAAGTACCACGCCATCGGCAACTACTACCTCAACGATGCCAACCCGCCACGCCGGGGGACCATCTGATGGCCAAGCAGATCCTGCTCAATGCCTTCAACATGAACTGCATTGGGCACATCAACCACGGCCTGTGGACTCACCCGCGGGATACCTCGACCCAGTACAAGACCCTGGACTACTGGACCAACCTGGCGCGGCTGCTGGAACGCGGCCTGTTCGACGGGCTGTTCCTTGCCGATATCGTCGGCACCTACGATATCTATGGGCAGTCGCTGGACGTCACCCTCAAGGAGTCGATCCAGCTGCCGGTCAACGACCCGCTGCTGCTGGTCTCGGCCATGGCTGCCGTCACCCGCCACCTGGGCTTCGGCCTTACCGCCAACCTCACCTACGAGGCGCCGTACCTGTTCGCCCGGCGTCTTTCCACCCTGGACCACCTGAGCAATGGCCGGGTGGGCTGGAACATCGTCACCGGCTACCTCGACAGTGCCGCCCGGGCCATGGGCCTGGCGCAGCAACCTGAACATGACCGCCGCTACGACCAGGCCGACGAATACCTGCAGGTGCTGTACAAGCTGCTGGAGGGTAGCTGGGCCGACGATGCGGTGGTCGCCGACCGCCAGCAGCGCATCTACGCGCGGCCGGACAAGGTGCGCAAGGTCCGCCACCAAGGTGAGTTCTACCAGGTCGAGGGCTACCACCTGAGCGAACCGTCGCCGCAGCGCACCCCGGTGCTGTTCCAGGCCGGCAGCTCACCGCGTGGCCTGGCCTTCGCCGGCAACCATGCCGAATGCGTGTTCATCAGCGGCCAGGACAAGGCCGCCACCCGCGCCCAGGTCGACAAGGTGCGGGCCGCCGCCCAGGCCGCTGGGCGCGACGCGCAGGCGGTCAAGGTGTTCATGGGCATCACGGTGATCGTCGCGGCCACCGAGCAACAGGCCCAGGCCAGGCACGCCGAGTACCTGCAACATGCCAGTGCCGAGGCCGGGGTCGCGCATTTCGCGGCCTCCACCGGTATCGACTTTGCCGCCTTCGAGCTGGACGAACCGATCGCCTTCCGCCAGGGCAATGCCATCCAGTCCGCCACGCGCCAGTTGCAGGACAACGCCTGGACGCGTCGTCGCCTGTTGCAGCAACACGCCCTGGGTGGCCGCTACGTGACCCTGGTCGGCGCGCCGGAGCAAGTGGCCGAGCAGCTGATCGCCTGGATCGATGAAACCGGCCTGGACGGCTTCAACCTGACCCGCACCGTCACCCCGGAAAGCTTCGAGGCCTTCATCGAGCTGGTCATCCCGCAACTGCAGCAGCGTGGCCGCTACAAGACCGCCTACGCCGAAGGCACATTGCGCGAAAAGCTGTTCCAGGCCGACCACCCATACCTGCCCGCCGACCACCCTGGCTCGGCTTACCGCTTTGCCTCTGCCCCTACCCCGACTGGAGCCCTGCACCATGCTTGAAAAACTGTTCCGGCCCGTCGCGGCCGTTGCCCTTACCCTCGGCCTGGGCGCCAGCGCCCTGGCTGCCGAACCGCTGAAGATCGGTACCACCGCGGCCTTCGCCATCCCGCTGGAAGCGGCTGTGGAAGAAGCACACAAGCAAGGCCTGGAAGTGAAGCTGATCGAGTTCAGCGACTGGATCGCGCCGAATGTCAGCCTCAATAGCGGCGACATCGACGTGAACTACTTCCAGCACATCCCGTTCCTGGAGAACGCCAAGGCTGCTGCAGGTTTCAACCTGGTGCCCTACGCCCCCGGCATCATCAACAATGTCGGCCTGTATTCGAAAAAATACAAAAGCTTCGCCGACCTGCCCGAAGGCGCCAGCGTGGCCATCGCCAACGACCCGATCAACAGCGGCCGTGGCCTGCAGCTGCTGGCCAAGGCTGGCTTGATCAGCCTCAAGCCAGGGGTCGGCTACAAGGCCACCGAGGCCGACATTGTCGCCAACCCGAAAAAGCTCAAGATCCTCCAGGTCGAGGCGGTACAACTGGTACGTGCCTATGATGATGCCGACCTGGTGCAGGGCTACCCGGCCTACATCCGCCTGGCCAACAGCTTCGACGCTGGCTCGGCGCTGCTGTTCGACGGCCTGGAGAACAAGGAATACGTGATCCAGTTCGTCATTCGCCCGCAAAGCAAGGACGACCCGCGCCTGGCCAGGTTCGTCGATATCTACCAGCATTCGCCAGCAGTGCGCGCGGCGCTGGACAAGGCCCATGGCAAGCTCTACCAGGTCGGCTGGGAGGGCTGACATGAGCCAGGCCAGCGCGCTGCGGGCGCCCACCGCACAACCACTGCCAACGACGGCCAGGGAGCAGGCCCTGCGCCCGGAGGTCAACCAGGCCCATGTGCGCTTCATCGGCCTGGGCAAGACCTACCCGGGCCAGGCGCAACCGGCCCTGCAAGGCATCGACCTGAACGTCCGCCATGGCGAGATCTTTGGCATCATTGGCCGCAGCGGCGCCGGCAAGTCATCGCTGCTGCGTACCATCAACCGCCTGGAGCAGCCCAGCCAGGGCCGGGTGCTGATCGACCAGGTGGACATCGCCGCCTTTGACGAAGACCAGCTGGTAGCCCTGCGCCGGCGCATCGGCATGATCTTCCAGCATTTCAACCTGATGTCGGCCAAGACCGTGTGGCAGAACGTCGAGCTGCCACTGAAGGTGGCCGGCGTTGCCAAGGCCGAGCGCCAGCGCAAGGTGCGCGAATTGCTGGAGTTGGTTGGCCTGCAGGAAAAACACCAGGTGTACCCGGCGCAGCTGTCCGGCGGGCAGAAGCAGCGGGTCGGCATTGCCCGGGCACTGGTGCATGACCCCGAGATCCTGCTGTGCGACGAGGCCACCTCGGCGCTGGACCCGGAAACCACCACGTCGATCCTCGAGCTGCTGCGCGACATCAACCGGCGCCTGGGCCTGACCATCGTGCTGATCACGCACGAAATGGCGGTGATCCGCGATATCTGCCATCGGGTGGTTGTGCTCGAACGCGGTGCAGTGGTCGAGCAGGGCGAAGTGTGGCGGGTATTCGGCGCACCACGCCACGAGGTCACCCGGACCCTGCTCGCGCCTTTGCAGGCCAGGTTGCCCGCCGCGCTGCAGGCCAGCCTGCAGGCGACCCCGGCGGGCCCTGACAGTGCCGTGGTGCTGAAGCTGACCGTGCTCGGCGAGCCGGAGCTGTCGGCCCTGTTCAATGACCTGGGCGGTCGCGTGCGCCTGCTGCAGGGTGGCGTGGAGACCATTGGCGAGCATGCCCTGGGGCAGCTGATCCTGTCGGTGCAGCACTCGCCGCACGACCCCCATCATTTGCTGGAGCGCGCCCGCCGCTGGGCCGAGGACGTGGAGGTACTAGGCCATGTGGTTTGATCGCCTGCTCGAAGGCTTGCTCGATACGTTGCTGATGGTCGGCGTGTCGTCGCTGATTGCCCTGCTGGTGGGGGTGCCGATGGCGGTATTGCTGGTCACCAGTGACAAGGGCGGGATCTTCCAGGCCCCGGTACTGAACCGGGTGCTGGGCGCTTTCGTCAACCTGTTCCGCTCGATCCCGTTCCTGATCCTGATGGTCGCACTGATCCCTTTCACCCGCCTGGTGGTAGGCACCACCTACGGCGTGTGGGCGGCAGTGGTACCGCTGACCATTGCCGCCACGCCGTTCTTCGCGCGCATTGCCGAGGTCAGCCTGCGCGAGGTCGACCACGGCCTGGTGGAAGCGGCACAGGCCATGGGTTGCCGGCGCTGGCACATCGTCTGGCACGTGCTGCTGCCCGAGGCGCTGCCGGGGATCGTGGGGGGATTCACCATTACCCTGGTAACGCTGATCAACTCTTCGGCCATGGCCGGGGCGATTGGCGCCGGAGGCCTGGGAGACATCGCCTACCGCTATGGTTACCAGCGCTTCGACAGCCAGATCATGCTGACCGTGATTGCCATGCTGGTGGCGTTGGTGGCGTTGATCCAGCTGGGTGGCGACCGGTTGGCGAAAGGCTTGAACAAGCGTTGAGTTCTTCGCCGGCATGCCCGCTCCCACAGGTCCCCACATCTCTCAGGTCCTGTGCAGTCCCTGTGGGAGCGGGCGTGCCCGCGAAGAGGCCCTCAACCCCAGTGCAACTCCGCAGGTGGTACTGGCCGCCCGAACCAGTATCCCTGCCCCAACTGACACAGCTCCTGCAGCAGGAAGCTGGCCTGCTCGGCCTGCTCGATACCCTCGGCCTGCACCTGCATCCCCATGCTGCGGGCCAGGGCGATGATCACCCGGACGATCGCGATATCGTCCTCGTCCAGCGGCAACCCGGCGACAAAGCCCTGGTCGATCTTCAGCTTCTGCACCGGCAAGCGCTTCAGCCGCAGCAATGATGAATACCCGGTGCCGAAGTCGTCGATGGCCAAGGTCACGCCCAGCTCACGCAGGCGATGCAATTGCTCCAACGCCACTTCCGGGTCTTCCATCACCGCGCTCTCGGTGACCTCCAGCTCCAGCAAGGCCGGGGCCAGGCCGGTTTCGTGCAGCACTTCGGCCACTTGCTGATACAACTCATGCTGGCCAAACAAGCGGCTGGAGATGTTCACCGCGACGAATTCCAGCTGTTGGCCCTGAGCTTGCCATTGCACCATCTGCCGGCATGCCTGGCGCAGCACCCAGGCGTCGATCTCGGCAATCAGCCCGGTGCGCTCGGCAATCGGGATGAACTCGCCCGGCGGCACCAGGCCGCGCTGCGGGTGCTGCCAGCGCACCAGCGCTTCGACCCCGACCGGTCGACCAGTCGCCAGGTCGTGCACCGGCTGGTAGAACACCCGTAGCTCATCCTGCTCCAGCGCCCGGCGCAGCTCGCCGGCGGTTTCGACCCGATGCTGGGCATGAGCGGTCAGCTCCTCGGTATAAAGGGCATAGCAGGCCCGCCCGTTGCTCTTGGCCTTGTACAGGGCCGAGTCGGCATTGCGCAGCAACTGCTCGGCGCTCAAGGCGTCGCTGGGGAACAGGCTGATGCCCGCACTCACGCTGATGAACAGGCGGTGACCATCGAACTGGAACGGCTCGCGCATGCGCTCGATGATGCCCTGCGCCAGCTTGCCCGCCTGGCCGACCTGCTGGCAGTTCTCTGCCAGCACCCCGAACTCGTCGCCACCCAGGCGCGCTAGAGTCACGCCGCTGCCCACCACCTCGCCGAGGCGCTCGCCCACCAGCTTGAGCAGCTGGTCGCCAATGGTGTGGCCAAGGCCGTCGTTGATGCTCTGGAAGTGGTCGAGGTCCAGCAACAGCAGCGCGCAGCCGCGCTTGTTGGCCTGGGCTGCGGTCAGGGCCTGCCCGACCCGGTCGGTGAACAGCAGGCGGTTGGGCAGGCCGGTCAGCGGGTCATGGTGGGCCAGGTAGGCCAGTTCCTGCTCCGAATGCTTGATCGCGCTGATATCGCTGAACACCGCCACATAGTGGCTGAGTTCACCTTCGTCATCGTGAATGGCGCAAATGGTCTGCCATTGCGGGTAGATTTCGCCGCTCTTGCGTCGGTTCCAGATTTCCCCGCTCCATTCGCCCTTCTCCGCCAGGGTGGTAAAAATCTGCTGGTAGAACGCCAGGCCATGGCGGCCCGACTTGAACTTGTTCGGGCGCTGGCCAATGACCTCGTCCTGCTGGTAGCCGGTAATGCGCATGAAAGCCCGGTTGACGTGCACGATCAGGCCCTGGCGGTCGGTCACCAGCACGCCTTCGAGGGTACTGTCGAACACGGCAGCGGCCATGCGCAGCCGCTCACGGTCTTCGCAGCGCAAGCGCGCGCCACGGCCGATGAAATTGAGCAGGCGCACCCGCGACACGTAAATCAGCAAGGCACTGAACAGTACCCAGACCACTACATTGATCTGCCGCCCCACGGTGTGTGCCAGGGGATCATCGGTCATGTTCTGCAGCACCACCTCGGCCAGTATCAGCCACAGGACGGATAGCACCACATACAGCGCAGCCATGCGCAAGGCGTCGCGAACGGAAACAGACATGTCGGGTGCGATAGCCCATCAGAAAGGAAGGGGCATTATAAAGGCTGAAACATGTCGTGACTTCCTATCTGAACGGTTGACTGGTTTTATTTCCCCACAAAGGGATAATCACCCCTTCCCCCTGCATTTCGAGGGTATCTGCACCTATGTGGTACAACGGCCTGCTCGACTTGTCGGCCTGGCAACTGGTCGGCATCACCTTGTTGATGACCCATGTGACCATTGTCAGCGTCACGGTCTACCTGCACCGCTACTCCGCGCACCGGGCGCTGGAGCTCAATGGCGCGCTCAAGCACTTCTTCCGTTTCTGGCTGTGGTTGACCACCGCCCAGAACACCCGCGAATGGACCGCCGTGCACCGCAAGCACCACGCCAAGTGTGAAACCCCCGAAGACCCGCACAGCCCGGTATACAAGGGCCTGGGCACGGTGCTGCGCAAAGGCGCCGAGCTGTACCGGGAAGAAGCACGCAACCCCGACACCCTGCGCATCTATGGCAAGAACTGCCCGGACGACTGGATCGAGCGCAACCTCTACTCGCGCTACAAGCTGGGCGGCATCGCGCTGATGGCGGTGATCGACCTGCTGCTGTTCGGCACCATCGGCATCACCATCTGGGCAGTGCAGATGATGTGGATCCCGTTCTGGGCCGCGGGTGTGGTCAACGGCCTGGGCCATGCCCTTGGCTACCGCAACTTCGAATGCCGCGACGCCGCCACCAACCTGGTGCCGTGGGGCATCGTCATCGGGGGCGAGGAGCTGCACAACAACCACCACACCTACCCCAACTCGGCCAAGCTGTCGGTCAAGCGCTGGGAGTTCGACATGGGCTGGGCGTGGATCCGTCTGTTCTGCCTGCTGCGCCTGGCCAAGGTACAACGCGTGGCGCCCATCGCCCACCGGGTGGCCGGCAAGGCCAGCCTGGACATGGATACCGCCATGGCGATCCTCAACAACCGCTTCCAGATCATGGCCCAGTACCGCAAGCTGGTGATCGGCCCGCTGGTCAAGCAGGAGCTGGCCCGCGTCGATGCCTCGGTGCGCCACCACTTCCGCCGGGCCAAACGCCTGCTGTCGCGTGAAACCAGCCTGCTGCAGGACCGCCACCATGTGCGCATCGAATCGATGCTGGCACACAGCCAGGCGCTGAAGACCATCTACGAAAAGCGCCTGGCCCTGCAGCAGATCTGGGCGCGCACCAGCGCCAACGGCCACGACATGCTGGCCGCCATGAAGGACTGGGTACACGAGGCCGAAAGCAGCGGCATCCACGCCCTGCGCGACTTCGCGGAACAACTCAAGACTTATTCCCTGCGCCCCACCAGCGCCTGACCACCGTTGATCGGCACGCCCTTCTGGCAGGGCGTGCCGCCCGGAACTTCGCCCCATCGCTCCTACTCGAATCTGGCACATCGCCCCGCGTGGCGGGCCGGATGCTGGCCGCACGCTTTCACGTCGAGACCTGCTTCGTGCACATGGCCAAGAACATTCCAACGACATTGCCCGGCACACCACCTCCCGAGGCCGCCCAGACCTTGCTTGCCCTGCTTCACGCGCAAGGCGAAGTTGCCCGCCTGAGCGAGCGCGAGCAGCTGTTCAGCTCCCTGCTCGACAGCGTCAACGCCGTGCTCTGGGCCTTCGACTGGGAAACCCGTCAGGTGCTGTACGTCAGCCCTGCCTACGAGCGCATCTTCGGCCGCCCCGTCAGCCTGGTGCTGGCCGACTACAACGAGTGGCGCGACAGCATCTACCCCGACGACCTGGAGTTCGCCGAGCGCAGCCTGGCGCAGGTGTTGCTCAAGGGCTCGGTGGAAGACCGCGAGTACCGCATTCTCAACGCCGACGGCCAGGTCCGCTGGCTCAGTGACAAGTGCTACATCAACCAGCAACGCGATAGCGACCGGGTGATCATCGTCGGCATCGCCGAGGACATTACCGAAAAGAAACAGCTCGAAGGCGAACTGCAGCGGCTGGCCACCACCGACGTACTGACCCAGAGCAGCAACCGCCGGCATTTCTTCGAATGCGCCCAGCAGGCCTTCGATAGCGCCCGCGAAGACGGCACGCCACTGGCCTTCCTGTTGCTGGACATCGACGACTTCAAACGCATCAACGACAGCTACGGCCACCAGGAAGGCGACCAGGTGCTGCAGCGCATCGCCGACAGCGGCAAGGCCGTGCTACGCCGTGGTGACCTGTTCGGGCGCATTGGTGGTGAGGAATTCGCGGCGGTGTTCCCCGGCTGCAATGCCCAGGTAGCCGAGCAGATTGCCGAACGCTTGCAGCGGCACATCCAGCGCCTGAGTTTCAGCCATGGCGAGCAGAGCTATGGAGTGACGGTGAGCCAGGGGGTGACCGCGTTGACCGACGACGATATGACGCTGGACAGCCTGTATGCGCGAGCCGACGCGGCCATGTACCGGGCCAAGCGCCAGGGCAAGAACCAGATCGTCTGCGGCTGAGGCCTGGGGCTGCTTCGCACCCCGATCGCGCCCCAAGCCCCTACAGGCGCCGCCCCCGGTGTAGGAGCGGCCTTGCGTCGCGATGGGCCGCAAAGCGGCCCCGAACCTCAGCCGGAAACCTCAGCCTCAGCCACTGGCGGTTCTTCTTCCGGCTTTACCTCCGGGCTCTGCACCTTGCGCAGCCGGCTCAGCTCCGGCAGGCCAATCTTCAGCAAGCGCGCCGTCTTGCTGCTGGCCACCCGCTCCAGCCCCAGCTCCAGGCCGGCCGGTAGCCGCGACAACTGCCCAGCCAGGTTCATGGCCAGTATCTCTCGGGAATACACCCCGCCACCCAGCTGGTAGATGGCCGCAATCAGCTCGCGCAATGCCAACGGCAGCCGCCAGCGGGTGCGTAGCGCCGAGCCGAACGCAGCACCGAACTCGTCGAGCGACCGCTGCACCTGGCCCTCATCCAGCTCGCCGCCGGCCAGCCGCCACTCCTGCAGGCAACGCAGCACTGCCAGGTCGCCAAGGCAATGCAGCAAACCGGCGCAGTAGCAACGCCCTTCGTCCAGTTCGAGCATGCGTGCCAGGGTACGGCCATACTCGGCAGCATGCAGCGAAAGGCCCCAGTAACGAGCTGCATGCTTGCTCAGCAACGGGTCGCTGAGGCGGGCACTGCGTTTCAGCGTCATGCCCAGGACCAGGTTCATGCTCTGCGTGCTGCCAAGCTTGTTCAAGGCCTGCAGCAACGTCTGCACCGGTGCTTCCCGGTGCAGCGCAGCGCTGTTGGCCGCAGCGATCAGCACGGCGGTGATCTGCGGGTCGTCGTGCAGCTCCTCTTCGAGCACCTTCAGGTTCAGGCCCTGCGGGTTGAGCGCGCGCTTGAGCGCCGCCTGCACATCGGCCATCAGCGGCCCGCCATCGGCGCTGGCGCGGCGTTGCTCAAGGTAGGCCGGCAGGCTGGCACCCGCCTGCAAGGCTGGCGATGGGCAAGTGATCTCTTCGTCAACGCAGAGCAGCAGCTCTTCCAGGCGTTTGCGCAAGTTGTCCAGGTTCAGCGGTTTGCTCAGGTAGGCGGTGGGATGCAGGGGCAGTACCTCATGCACACTGGCACTGTCACTGCGGTTGCTCATGAGGATGAACGGCAACCCCGGCCCTCTGGCGCGGACCTTGCGCAACAGGTCGAGGCCATCGACACCGGCCAGTTCACGCGCGGCGATGATCAGGTCGGGCTGGCTGGACAGCGCGCTCAGCGCCTGCTCGCCATCGGCGCACACCTGCAGGCGGGCATCGCAGCGCACGCTGAGCAACATTTCGCTGAGCATGTCACGGACCCAAGGGTCACCTTCGACGATCAGTACACTGGGTGGGGAGGGGTGCGCAGCGTTCATCGCCAAAACTCCTGAAAATCCCTGACACACAATCCGTCGCAGCTTGCCAAGCGAGTCCTGCCACAACGATAGCGCCGGCAGCGGCATATGGGCATAAAAAAACCCGCCGAAGCGGGTTTTTTCTGCAGCAGGTCACATCAGGCGATTTCAGCGAAGCACTCTTCGATGATCGCCAGGCCCTTGTCCAGCAGCGCGTCTTCGGCGGTCAGCGGAACCAGAATCCGCAGGACGTTGCCGTAGGTGCCGCAGGACAGCAGGATCAGGCCCTTCTCGCGCGCCTTGGCCACAACCTGGCCAACAGCAGCAGCGTTCGGGGTGTGAGTGCCTTTTTCGAAGACTTCCACAGCGATCATCGAGCCCAGACCACGCACGTCGCCGATGATCGGGTACTTCTTCTGGATTTCGCGCAGGCCAGTGGTCAGGCGCTCACCAACAGCCTTGCTGCGGTCCAGCAGTTTCTCTTCTTCGAACACTTCGATGACGGCCAGGGCCGCAGCACAAGCGATCGGCGAACCGGCGTAGGTACCACCCAGGCCGCCCGGGGCGATGGCGTCCATGTACTCGGCCTTGCCGCACACACCGGCCAGCGGGAAGCCGCCAGCGATGGATTTGGCAAAGGTGGTCAGGTCAGGCGCAACACCCATCTGCTCCATGGCGAAGAAGGTGCCAGTACGGCCAGCACCGGTCTGTACTTCGTCGGCGATCAGCAGGATGCCGTGCTGGTCGCACAGGGCGCGCAGGCGCTGCATCAGCTCTTTTGGCGCTGGCAGGAAACCGCCTTCGCCTTGAACCGGCTCGAGGATGATCGCGGCGATGTCGCGCGGCTCGGCGTCGTTCTTGAAGATGCGCTCGACCGAGGCGATGGCGTCGTCAACGCTGATACCGTGCAGTTCGCTCGGGAACAGGGCGCGGAAGATGCCGCCTGGCATCAGGCCCATGCCAGCGGAGTACGGCACGACCTTGCCGGTCAGGCCCAGGGTCATCATGGTACGGCCGTGGTAGCCGCCGGTGAAGGCGATGACGCCAGCACGGCCGGTGGCGGCACGGGCGATCTTGACGGCGTTTTCAACGGCTTCGGAGCCAGTGGTGACCAGCAGGGTCTTCTTGGCGAAATCGCCCGGGACCAGCTTGTTGATCTTCTCGCACAGCTCTACATAAGGTTCGTAGGCCAGGACCTGGAAGCAGGTGTGGCTGACCTTGGTCAGCTGCTCTTGCACGGCCGCAACCACTTTCGGGTGCAGGTGGCCGGTGTTCAGTACTGCGATGCCGCCAGCGAAGTCGATCAGTTCGCGGCCTTCAACGTCGATTACGGTAGCGTTCTTCGCGGTATCGACGAAGATCGGGTGGATCTGGCCAACACCACGTGGGACGGCGGCGACACGACGTTGCATCAAGGATTCGTTGGTCTTGCTCATAATGCCCTCATTTGCGCCGTTCTGAATGGCGCTTTTATTCGGGGGTGGCTGGATGTGCTCGCGAACAGTATTCGTTGATCGACTGCCGTGAACACCCGGGCCACCAGGTACTGCGATGTCAAAAAGGCCAGCGAGACGTCGCTCTCGCGCCCCGCTGGCAGAGGTAAAACCGTTACCTTGCGATCAGATGCTGATGCACAGGTATTTGATTTCGAGGTAGTCCTCGATACCGTATTTGGAACCTTCGCGGCCCAGGCCGGAGGCCTTGATGCCACCGAACGGTGCCACTTCGTTGGAGATCAGGCCGGTGTTGATACCCACCATGCCGTATTCCAGCGCTTCGGCAACACGGAACACACGGCTCATGTCGCGCGCATAGAAGTACGAGGCCAGGCCGAACTCGGTGTCGTTGGACATGGCGATGACTTCTGCCTCGTCCTTGAAGCGGAACAGCGGCGCCAGCGGGCCGAAGGTTTCTTCCTTGGCGACGGCAGCGGTCTTCGGCACGTCGACCAGGATGGTCGGCTCGAAGAAGTTGCCTTCGATGATCTTGCCACCGGCCAGCACCTTGGCGCCTTTGCCAACGGCGTCTTCGATGTGTTCCTGGACCTTGGCCACAGCCTTGCCGTCGATCAGCGGGCCAGTGGTGGTGCCTTCTTCCAGGCCGTTACCGATCTTCAGCTTGGCAACAGCGGCGGCCAGCTTCTGGGCGAACGCGTCGTAGACGCCGTCCTGCACGTAGATACGGTTGGCGCAAACGCAGGTCTGGCCGTTGTTGCGGTACTTGGAGATGATCGCGCCCTCGACCGCCTTGTCCAGGTCGGCGTCGTCAAACACGATGAACGGGGCGTTGCCACCCAGCTCCAGGGAAACCTTCTTGATGTCCTTGGCGCATTCTTCCATCAGCTGGCGACCGATTTCGGTCGAACCGGTGAAGGACAGCTTGCGTACCAGGGAGTTGCTGGTCAGCTCGCCACCCACTTCGCCGGCGCTGCCGGTAACCACGCTCAGCACGCCAGCCGGGATGCCGGCACGGTGGGCCAGTTCGACCAGGGCCAGGGCGGAGTAAGGGGTCTGCGAGGCAGGCTTGAGCACCATGGTGCAGCCAGCGGCCAGGGCCGGGCCGGCTTTACGGGTGATCATGGCGGCCGGGAAGTTCCACGGGGTGATGGCCGCGGTAACACCGATTGGCTGCTTGATGACGATCAGGCGCTTGTCTGGCTGGTGGCCAGGGATGGTGTCGCCGTAGACGCGCTTGGCTTCTTCGGCGAACCACTCGATGAACGAGGCAGCGTAGGCGATCTCGCCCTTGGCTTCGGCCAGCGGCTTGCCTTGTTCGGTGGTCATCAGGCGGGCCAGGTCGTCCTGGTTCTCGATCATCAGTTCGAACCAGCGACGCAGCTTGGCCGAGCGCTCTTTGGCGGTCAGGGCACGCCAGGCCGGCAGCGCCTTGTCGGCGGCTTCGATGGCGCGGCGGGTTTCCGCAGTGCCCATCTTCGGCACGGTACCGATGACTTCACCGGTGGCCGGGTTGGTCACCTTGATGGTCTGGCCGTTGTCCGCATCCAGCCACTCACCGTTGATGTAGGCTTGCTGGCGGAACAACTGAGCGTCTTTGAGCTGCATGTCGGCTTCCCGAATTGTTGATTGTTGAAAAGCGCCCAAGGCAGGGCATCGAGCGTTTGAAATCTCAAACGAATGCTAAGCGGCTGCTGGGGTGTTGGACAATAGGCTGTTCGAAAAAAAGAACGAATGGTTGAACAGCCTGGCGGAAATTTCATGATTCTGTGCTGTGGCAGCCGGCCTCTTCGCGGGCACGCCCGCTCCTACAGGTACCCCACCAGTTTTGAATTCGGTGCAGTACCTGTGGGAGCGGGCGTGCCGCGAATGGCCAGTACAGGTTAGACGAACGAGCTGAAGGAATTGTGATGGGAGGACCGACGGCCCTCCCGAATGGGATGAATCAGAACGCCTTGGCCAGGTCGATCACCAAGGCCCGGTAACCCACGCTGCCCGGCTGCCGGCTGTGCACTTTCAGCTCCACCAGCACCTCCTGTGTGCCGCGCCGTACCTCGTTCAACACGGTAGTGGTGAGCTTTTCCGGCGTGAGGAAATTCACCGAAGCCGAGTAGATGAACTGGGTGTCGGTGTCCGGCCGGTAAGCCACCACCGAGGTCACCGGGCTGTACCACTCGTCACCGCGTTCCTTGCCGTACTCCCATACCTGCTCGACGGTGCCCTTGGCCTCGTCGATGCGGTACTCCACCGCCCGGCTGTAATTGCCGGTCAGCCGGGTCGGCGCAAAATCCCGGCCCCAACCATTGTCGAACACGGTCAGCGTGCCTTTGCCAGTCAGCCAGGCGGTGTGCTGGGTCCACGACCAGTCGAAGCCTTCGGCCGCGACCGGGGTGAGTACTTTTTCGCGCAGGCGCTCAGGCCACCCCTGGGGCGAGGCGAGGATCCACTTCACCTGCTTGTCGCGGCCAATTTTCACCACGCCCTGATGACGCGCTGAAACGATGATGCTGTCGTCATCGGCGTCGTAGTCGATGGCATTGACATGCGCCCAGTTACGCCCGGTCCCCACCCCGGGGGTGTCGCCAAATGGCAAATCGCCTTCGGCCAGTTCGTTGGCCAGCCGCTCGTCCTGCTTGTGCACGCCTTGCGGCAGCTGGATCGCGGCCTTGCCCAGGGTTTCCAGCAGGTCGCCACGGTACGGGTCGAGAATCTGGTTGAGGTCCCAGAAGTCCAGCACATCACCGGCCTCGTTGACTTCGATGATGTGGTCGCGGATCGAACGCACGCGCTTGCCGTCAGGCCGACGGTAGTCGCTGGTGCCCACCCGCAGCAGGTAGGTGCCGTTGGCTGTCTCGCGGATTTCGTGCGAGAAGTCGGCGAACTTGTCGGGCAGGCTGCGCTGCCAGATGCGCCGGCCCAGCAGGTCGTACTTGGAATAGGTCTGGCCCTGGCCCCAGATCAACTTGCCGTCGCGGGTCTGCTGGAAGCCCATGGTGCCGCCCAGGCCATCGCGGCGGTTGGAGTCGTGGATCTGCTCGATGTCCAGGTACCAGCGCACGTCACCGTTACTGTCGGCGATCCAGTTGTTGCCCACCTGGTCCCATTCCGCCGCGCCGCCCAGGGCATTCCACTTGAAGGCGCGTCCACCCGGGATGTCTCCGAGCAAGTGGTTAAATAGATACAGGCGCTTTTCGAACCCTGGCGCCACCTTGATCGGCTGCACCTCCGGCAGTGCGGCGGTCTGTTTCGCCACTACCGGCAGGCGCACTGCCGGGGCGTAGATCTGGTACTGCTCGCGAATACGCTCGCCATCGAGCTTGTAGGTCACTTCCACCTGGTTGACGTGATCCGGGTACAGGCCGAATACCGGGATGCCGCCATAGGTCCATAACGATCGGTCGGACACCTCATAGGCGATGTCCACCCCCCGTTCACCGCGCCCCAGCACGCGCACATGGGCAGCACTCAGGCTGCGCCCACCGTCGCGAATGATCGCGGTCAGCGGCGCCAGGCGGTACGGGTTGACCACCACGTCGCCGAGCAGCGCCTGGTCAGGTTCGGGGACCTTGGCAGTCAGGCAGGCGCCTTCAGGCAATGCAGGGGTTTCGGTCTTGGCATTCATGGCAAAGCTCCTTGTGCTCAGAAGTCATAACGGGCGGTGGCGCCGAACGTGCGCGGGGTACCGAGTACGCCGGCGTAGCCACCGTTGGCGGAGTTCCACAGGCTGGTGAAGTAGGTCTTGTCACCGGCGTTTTTCACCCACAGCGACAGGTCGACCACGCCATCGCCCTGGTCCAGGCGCACACCAGCGGAAAGGTTGACCAGCGCATAGCTGGGGATCTGGCCGAAATCGGAATCATCGATGGTGCCGACCGCCTTCGAGCGGAAGGCGTAGCTGGCGGTGACGTAAGGCTCGACATGGTCGCTGGCCCGCCACTTGTACTGGGTGTTGAGGTTGGCGATGTACTTGGAGGCGCCCACCACCTGGTGGCCCGACAGGTCGCAGGTGGCGGTGGCATTGGCCAGGCTGACCTCGGGTGGGCATGGGGCATCCTCATACTCGGTGTAGCGCACGTCGTTCCACGAGCCGTTGAAGTTGACCGTGAGGCCACGGACCGGCAACGCCGTGGCTTCGAACTCCAGGCCTCGCGAGCGCACGCTGCCGGCGTTGGCCAGGTACTGCACGCGGTTGATCTGGTCGTAGACGTTGGCCTGGTAGCCATGCACTTCGGCCCAGAACAGGTTGGCGTTGAGTTGCAGGCGGTCGTCGAACAGCGTGCTTTTCAAGCCGACTTCGGCGTTGTTGACCCGCTCGGTGCCAACCAGCAGCGAGTCGGTGCCCAGCCGTGGCGCAGCGCCAACGGTCAGGTTGATGCCGCCGGATTTCTCGCCATGGGTCAGGGTCGCGTAGCCCAGCAATTGCTCGTTGAAGCGGTAGCTCAGGCCAAGCAGGCCAGAGGGGCTGAAGCTGTACTGGTTGAGGTCACCCGAGTCATAGGCCCCGACCCTGCCCTGGCGCGCAGCGGCAGCGGCACCGGTCACGGCTGCGCCGCCGGTCGGTGCGTCACGGGTCACCCAGGCGCTCTTTTCCTCATAGGTACCGCGCACGCCGGCCGTGAAGTCCAGGCGCTCGGTGATGTGCCAGGTGCCTTGGGCGAACAAGGCGTAGCTGTCGGTATCGATGTGGCCGTTGCCGATGGTGTCGACGTTGGCCAGGGCGCCGGCCGGGGTGAGGTTCCAGATATCCGCCTGCGGGCCGTAATAGGTGAAGGACTTGTTGTCCAGGTCCTGCTTGAAGTAGTAGGCGCCCAGTACGTAGTCGAAGGCACCACCGGTGGGCGAAGCCAGGCGGATTTCCTGGGAATACTGTTTGTCCCGCACCGACACCCCGGCACTGTAGAACACCGGCACATTGAGGCCGTCGTCGTTGCGCGGCGTGAAGTCCCACCAACGGTAGGCAGTGATCGAGGTCAGGGTGAAGTCGTTGGGCAGGGTCCAGTTGGCCTCGACCGAGGTACCGCCCTGGAACACCGTTACCTGCTGGTCGGCGTCGAAATTGACCTTGCGATCCTTGCCCGACACCAGTGTCGCGCCCGCCTGCGCGGCCAGGCTTTCGTAGCGGTTGACGCCATTGATGGTCGGCCCGGTGCTGTACAGGCTGAGGATGCCGTTGTCCGAGTCTTCTTCGTTGTATTCGCCAATCCAGCGCAGGTTGAAAGTGTCGCTGGGCTGGAACAGCAACTGGGTGCGAAAACCCTGGCGCTTGCCGCCGTTGAGGTCTTCACCGTCGTGGATGTTCTTCACATAGCCGTCGTCTTCAGTCCGGTAGGCGCTGATGCGCCCGGCCAGGGTGTCACTGATCGGCCCCGAGAAGCTGCCCTGGGTCTGCAGGTAGCCGTCTTCGCCAATCGATTGCTGGATGCTGCCCTCGCGATGGAAGGTGGGCTTGCGTGTGCTGATGTTGAGCACGCCGGCCGTGGTGTTCTTGCCGAACAGCGTGCCTTGCGGGCCACGCAACACCTCCAGTTGCTCGACATCGAGCAGGTCGAACACGGCCATGCCCGGGCGGCCGAGGTAGACGTTGTCGAGGTAGATGCCGACGCTGCCCTCCAGGCCGTCGCTGGCCGGGTTGTTGCCCAGGCCGCGGATCGAGATGCTCGACTGGCGCGCATGCACATAGGCGACGTTGGTACTGGGCACCAGCTGTTGCAGATCTTGCACGCGGTAGATGCGCTGGGTTTCCAGGGTTTCGCTGTCGAGCACACTGATCGGCGCGGGTACGCTTTGCGCGGTTTCTTCGCGACGGCGGGCATTGACCGTAACAGTGCCGAGCTTGGCTTCCTGCTCTAGCGCGGGGGTGGCAGTGACTGGCTCTTCGGCGAAGCTGCCGCTGGACGCTGCCAGCAGCACGCCGGCGGCCAGGGGTTGCAAAGTGAAACGCGAGGCGCGCACCGGCCAGCGGGAAAATCCGGACATGCAAATGCTCCTTGAGGCTGAGGCCCTGGCGAGCATTTCCGTTGGCGGAACCGAATCGCAGTCAGTTGGGCTTATATTCTTTTAGGAAATATAAATATTTTGAATTCATATTTTGTGGAATAAGTGGTTCCCTTTATAAGGGGGCTAACCCTTGTCAGCAATTGCATTCGACCGAAAGTTTCAATGTAAAAAATGCATATCGATCTCCGTCAGTTGCGCCACTACATTGCCCTCGTCGAGCACCGCAGCTTCGTCGCTGCGGCGGCTGCGGTTAACCTGTCGCAGTCGGCGTTCAGCCGCAGTATCCAGACCCTGGAACACAACATCGGCTGCCGCCTGGTCGACCGGGCCAGCAAGGAACTGGCGCCGACCCGCCAGGGCCTGCTGGTACTGGAGCATTCACGGCGGCTGGTGCATGGCGCGCACAACCTGGTCAACGAGATTCACCAGTTCAACGGCGCCACCACCGGCGTGGTGCGTTTCGGTTCCGGCCCGGCGCCAGCCGGTGGCCTGGTGCCGCGTGCGGTGGCGCGCTTCGTCGCCGAGTACCCGGCGGCGCGTACCTGTTTCCAGGTGGATAACTGGCAGGCGCTCAACCGCAAGCTGGTAGCCGAGGAGATCGAATTCTTCGTTGCCGACACCCGCCAGTTTGAGTCCGACCCGGACTACCAGGTGCACAAGCTGACGCCACAGCGCTGGCACTTCTGCTGCCGCGACGGGCACCCGCTGACCGAGCGCGATAGCGTGCGGGCGCGGGACCTGTTCGACTACCCGCTGGCCACCACCTTCCGCCCGCCGAATATCCGCAAGATTCTCAGCGACCTCAGTGGGCGGCAGGATTTCCTGCCGTCGGTGGAGTGCGAGCATGGTTATGCGCTGCTGAATGTGGTGTTGCATTCGGACACCATCGGCATCGCCTGCCATGCCAATCTGCGGCCGTACCAGCGTGAGGGAGGGTTGGTGGCGTTGCAGCTGGCCGGGCTCAAGCCGGAGCAGGAGGAGGCCTTCTATACCCGCTATGGCGTGGTAAGCCGCGTGGGCTATGGCTTGTCACCCTTGGCGCAAGGGTTGGTCAGGCAGTTGATTGCCTGTGATACCGAGATGTAGAGGGCGGGTGCCTCGGCCCGGTTTCGCGAAAAGTACGGCGTACGCGGATTCAATGTGGGAGCGGCCTTGCGTCGCGAAAGGGCCGCAAAGCGGCCCCGGCAATATCAGCCTTTACGCGTAGTCCGACTCAATTGGCCATCGACCCCCACCGGCACCTCGCCGGCGAGAGTGACCCGGCGCACCACCCTCGGCTGGGTCCCGTAGTCATCCACTGCATAATGCTGCGTTGCCCGGTTATCCCAGATCGCCACGTCTCCCGCCTGCCAGCGCCAGCGGACGGTGTTCTCCAGGCGCGTCACATGCCCCTGCAGCAACGCAAACAGGTGCTGCGAATCGGCCAGCGAATAACCTTTGATGCGCTTCACGAAATGCCCCAGCTGCAACGCTCGCTCGCCACTGATCGGGTGCACGCGCACCACCGGGTGCTCGGTCTCGTACACGGTAGAAGTGAACACCTTGCGATAACGCTCGAGCTTGGCCGGGTCCACGTCGGGCTTCACCGTGGCATAGTCGTATTCGTTGCTGTGCACCGCCCACAGCTTGTCGGCGAGTTCGCGCAGCGGCTCCGGCAGTTCCTGGTAGGCAGCGGCGGTGTTGGCCCACACCGTGTCACCGCCCGAGGCCGGCGCCACCACGCTGCGCAGGATCGAGGCCTTGGGGTAGGCGTCGACGAAGGTCACGTCGGTGTGCCAGGAATTGGCCCGCTGGCCTTCGGCACCATCGAGCTGCAACAGGTAGCTGGTACCGTCGACCACCGGCACGGTGGGGTGGGCGACCGGCTCGCCGAGCAACTTGGCAAAGGCTTCCTGGCTCTGGTCATCCAGCTGGGTCTGGCCACGGAAGAAGATCACCTTGTGCTTCACCAGGGCGGCCTGGATGGCCTCGACAGTGGCGGCATCGAGGTCGGCAGACAATTGCACGCCACGGATTTCGGCACCGATGCGGCCGGCAACCGGGTGGATGTCAAGTTCGAGGGTTTGTGGCGCGGTGGCCAGTGCAGCGTTGCTCATGGTCTTGGTCCTTGCAGTCATGGTCGGGGGTGAGAATTCAGCGGGCGGCCTGCACGGCCTGCTGCTGGTTCAGGGCAGCATCGAGAAAGCGTGGCTCGATCCATTCGGCTACCTGGAAACCACGGCGGATCAGGCGTTCCTTGGCGGCCAGGTCAACGCCTTGCTGCAACTGGCCAACGAAGCCGGCGTCCAGCCGTGGGTCGAAGTAATGGGCGAGGTCTTCCTGGGCAAGATCATCGCGCAGGATGCTGCGCGGCCAGTTGCCATTGGCGGCCACCAGGTCGACATAGGCGTCGCGGTTGTGCTCGTCACGCAGCCAGTTGCTGGCCTGCTGCTGGGCGTTGACCAGGCGTTGGACCAGCTCCGGGTATTTGCGGATGAAATCGCCCGTGCCCAACAGCACCGCCTGGGTACTGCCGGCACCTTGCAGGTCCCGGGAGCTGATCGGCAGCTCGACCAGCCCGCGTTCACGTAACGACAGCAGGCTGGAAAGGCCCCAGGTGGCGTCGACCTGCCTGGCGGCCAATGCCGCATTGGCGGCGTTGAAGTCCAGGTTGATCACTTTCAGGTCGCGCTCGGTCAGGCCCTGGCTGGCCAGCGCGCTGGCGAACGACAACTGGTTGGCGGTACCACGGAATACCGCCACGCGTTTGCCCTTGAGGTCGTGCAGGGTCTTGATCCCGGAACCGGGCACCACGCCCAGGTAGCTTTTCACGCCCCGCACGCCCGCCGCCAGTACGTGGGTATCAAGGCCATTGGCCTTGCCGACGATCGCGGCCAGGTCGCCCAGGTAGGCGAAATCGGCCTGGCCGTTGGCCAAGGCTTCGTTGATCACAGGGCCGGCCCCTTTGAAGAAGTGCCAGTCGATGCGGATGCCGTCCTTGGCAAACTCCTTCTCCAGCAACTGCTGGTCACGCAGCACATCGACCACGCCGCCAGCGCTGGGCTTGCTACCAGCGCTCAGGTCGGGCACGGCGATGCGAATGCTTTCGGGCTTGGCGGGCTCGGCCGCGTGGCTGGCGAGGGTGAAGGCCAGCCCAAGGGCGGTGACCAAGTGGCGTAACAGGGTTTTCATGGCAAGGCTCCTTGGCAGGCTGCCACCGGCGATGGCCGGCGCTTTGGCCAGAAGCTAGGCAGGTCTGGTTAGAAGCTACAAAGATCAAAACTTCATTTTTAAGTAACTGATTTGCATAAAGCAGGCGTTGTGCGGCCCCGGCGGTAGCTTGCGGAAAGCGCATGGAAAATATGAGGAAAACGCAAGGGATTGGGGCTTCCGGAGACCTGCGCCGCATGTTCTTATCCCTTGAAAGTCGCTTGTTGGATTTTTTAATTCCATAAGTGAATAAACTAACAACACTGCGAGGGATGGCCGATGAATGGAGTTCTGAGCAAAGGCCGAGGTGGGCTTCAGGGGCCGCTGCGTGGCCCTGTCGCGATACTAGGTCGTTCCAGCAAAGGCCTCGCCTACCTGGTGCCTACGGTGATTGCCCTGCTGTGGGTGCTAGCTACCCGTCAACACTGGATGAGCGAGCAGATCCTGCCGGCGCCGACGCTGGTATGGCAGAGCGCGCTGGAGTTTGGCTCCGGCGAACTGTGGGGCCACCTGTGGATAAGCCTGCAACGGCTGTTCTGGGGGTTGGCTGTCGGTGTTGGCGGCGGATTGCTGCTGGGTGTGTGGCTGGGCGCTTCACGGCAGGCGCAGGCACTGGTGCTGCCAACCTTCGTCGCGCTGGCACAGATCCCTACCCTGGCCTGGATTCCGTTGTTCATGCTGTTCTTTGGCATCGGCGAGTTGCTCAAGCTGGTGGTGCTGGTGAAGGCCGTGGTGGTCCCGGTCACCTTGCACACCCTGGTCGGTGTGCGCGATGCCCAGCCCAAATTGCGCGAGGCCGCTGCTGCCCTGCGCCTGCCCCGCCACCTCCTGTTCCGGCGCTTGTTGTTGCCGGCCGCCCTGCCCGCTTTTCTCACCGGTGTGCGCCTGGCCCTGGCCACTGGCTGGACTTCGCTGCTGGCGGTCGAGCTGCTGGCTTCCAGCGAGGGTATTGGCTACCTCATGGTATGGGGGCGACAGCTGTTCATGCTCGACCTGGTGCTGCTGTGCATCCTGGTGATCGGCCTGGTTGGCGCCGTGCTGGAACACGGTTTCTCGGCCGTGGAAAAACGCCTGCTGTATTGGCCGCAAACGGCCACTGGCGAACAACAGCGCGGGCCACTGCCGCGTGGCTGGCAAAGCCTGCTGCTGCCGCTGGCGCTGCTGGTCCTGTGGCAAGCCAGCAACAGCCTTGGCTGGATCGATCCGAACATCCTGACTTCACCGCTTGAGGTATTGCACACCCTGCTGGCCGGCCTGGCCGATGGTTCGCTGCCACAAGCCTTGCTGCTGAGCCTGCAGCGCACCGTGAGCGGCCTGCTGCTGGGTGGCAGCGCAGGCCTGCTGGCCGGTTTGCTGCTGGGGCTGTCCCGCCCTGCCGAGCGCATCTTCGGGCCTAGCCTGTCGGCGTTGCGCCAGGTGGCGCTGTTCGCCTGGGTCCCCTTGCTGACCGCCTGGTTCGGCCTGGGCGAAGCGGCCAAGCACGTGTTTGTCGGTTTGGCTGCATTCTTCCCGCTGCTGATCGCCACCCAACGCGGTATCGCCAGCCTTTCGCCGCAACTGGGCGAAGCCGCCCGCACCCTGCGCCTGAACCTGTGGCAACGCCTGCGCCTGCTGGTGCTGCCGGGTGCCGCACCGGCGATCTTTGCCGGCCTGCGCCTATCGCTGATCTATGCCTGGCTCGGCACCATCGGCGCCGAGTACTTCATGCCTTCGGACGGCGGCATCGCCAGCCTGATGATCGGCGCCCAGCAACTGTTCCGCATGGACCAGGTGATGGCCGCGATGGTCCTGATCGGGCTGGTCGGCGCCCTGCTTGGCACCCTCGGTCAACGCCTCGAATCGCGCGCCACGCGCTGGAGAACCGCATGAACGCCTTCACTGCATCACACCTGCCCGCGGCCAACCAGGCCGACACCACGCCACCACTGGTCAGCTTCGAAGGCGTCGGCAAAACCTTCAGCGTCGATGGCCAGCCGTTCGAGGCCATCCGCAATTTCAACCTGGCCATCAACGAAGGCGAGTTCATCGCCATCGTTGGTGCCTCGGGCTGCGGCAAGTCGACCCTGCTGCGCCTGCTGGTCGGGTTGGACACCGACTACAGCGGCAGCATCCGCGTCGATGGCCAGGCGGTCAGCGGCATCGGCGGCGAGCGTGGCATCGTGTTTCAGGAGCATCGCCTTTTCCCTTGGCTGACGGTGGAGCAAAACATCGGCCTGGGCCTGGTCAACGAAAACCTGACCCAGGGCGAGCGGGCCCGGCGTGTGCACGAGTTCGTGCAACTGGTGGGCCTGGTCGGTTTCGAATCGGCCTACCCGCACCAGCTGTCCGGCGGCATGGCCCAGCGCGTGGCGATTGCCCGTGGCCTGGTGGCCAGCCCACGCATCCTGTTGCTCGACGAGCCGTTCGGCGCACTCGATGCACTGACCCGCCAGCAGCTGCAGGACGAACTGCTGGCTATCCGCGAGCGCGCCGGCATCACCACCTTGCTGGTGACCCACGATGCCGAAGAAGCCACCTACCTGGCCGACCGGGTGGTGGTGCTGGAGCCGCGCCCCGGTCGCATCAAGTCGGTGGTGGAAGTCGACCTGCCGCATCCGCGCCTGCGCTCTGGTGTGGCATTGCATGGGCTGCGCGAAAAGGTACTGCAGCAAATCACCGGTGACGGCGGCTACCTGCCGCCGCCAACACGCCGGGTCGAAGGGTTGCGGCCAGAACTGATCGCCCTCTAGGTCCGCTCCGACACCTGAAAAAACGCTCGACTGCGGACGTGGTACTGCGTGCATTCGATAACAACCTGATCGAGCAATACAGCAGCCACATGGCCAAGGGGGTGCAGCTATGCCACCCCCAGCCCGCGCAAGTAATCCCAGGGGTAGATACCCCGTTGGTGGCCATCGCTGAACAACAGTTGCACGCCGTACCCCTGCGGCTCGATGTGCTCTACCCGTACATCGTCCTGCACCACGCCAATTGCACCGCGCAACTGGGCGGCGCGGCATTGCGAGCACGGGCAGGCACCGCGCAAGCGTGCATGGCTGATGACCTGCTCGCCATCCTGCCAGCGCACGGTCAGTTGCCCTGCCTCGCGTTGATTGCGTATTGCACTCGGGCTGTTCATCAAGCCGCCCCGCGCAGCTGCGCCAAGGCGATGCGGACGGCCTTGCGCACTTCTGGATCGCTGTCCGCTTCGGCCGCCTGCAACGCCGGCAAGGCACGGGCTTGCCCCAGTTCACCGAGCGCCAGCGCAGCTTCCTTGCGCAGGTTGGCAATGCCATGGCCGAGCAAGTCGGCCAAGGCATCCAGCGCCTCGCCATGACGCAAGCGGCCCAACGAGCGGGCAGCGCGCAGGCGTACTTGCCAGAAGCTATCGTCCAGCGCCGCCACCAGTGCCGCTCCCGCCTGGGCATGGCCCAGCTTGCCCAGCGTCGTCGCGGCTTCTTCGCGTACTTGCCAGGCGGCATCGCGCAAGGCGCCAACCAGCGTCGGCAACACCGCGGGATCACGCGCAAGCCCCAAGGCGCCAATCGCTGCGCGACGTACCTCGGTGTCGGGTTCATCCTCGGCCAGCTTCGCCAAGGCGGGCAGCGCCGGCGCATGCTTGAGCCAACCCAGAATACCCACGGCTTCGCGACGCACTGCCGCGTCCTGGTCGTTCAGCGCTCGCAGCGCAGGGCCGGCAGCGTCGTCCAGGCGCAACTCACGCAGGGCGCGCAAGGCACTGGCGCGGACGAAGCCATCGGCATGGGCCGTCCACGGCAGAATCAACAGGCCGGCTTCCGGGGTCTTCAGCTCGCTGAGGCTCTGCGCGGCAGCCAGGCGTACGGCTTCGGCACCATCCGCCAGCGCGGCGCACAAGGCCTGAACCACTTCCGGCTCCTCCCAGGCTTCCAGCAAGCGCGCGGCCTCGGCGCGCACGTCGTCAGCGCCATCGACCAACAAGGCATCGGTGAGCCACGGCAAGGCCTCGGGGTCCTCCAGGTCGGCCAGTTCGATCAAGGCAATGCGCCGCACGCCGGCGTCGTCGGCTTCGAGACGTAGCTGCAGAGCGAGAATGTCGGGGTTGTCGGTGCTTCGTACAGTCATAGCGCGATCCTGAGCGGCGGATGGTCGGTGGCGGGCAGGCCAAGCGGCGTCAGGCGCGGCAGTTCGCGGCCCTCTTCATGGCGCAGCAAGGCCAGGCAATGGCGTTTGAGGTGGGTGAATTCAGGGCTGGTCAGCAGGCTGGCGCGGCGCGGGCGGGCAAAGTTCAGGCGCAGGTCTTCGATGAAGCGACCGGGGCGCGGGCTCATCACCAGGATACGGTCGGCCAGGAACAGGGCTTCGTCGATATCGTGGGTGACGAACACCACGGTGGTGCGAATGCGCGCCCAGATATCCAGCAGCAGCTCCTGCATGCGTGAGCGGGTTTGCGCATCCAGGGCACCGAAAGGCTCGTCCATCAGCAGCAGGCGCGGGCGGTTGATCAACACCCGGGCGATTTCGGCACGCTGCTGCATGCCGCCGGACAACTGGCTGGGCCAACGCTCGGCGAAGTCGGCCAGGCCCACCAGCTGCAGCATCTCCCGGGCCTGCTGGCGGCGCTCGGTCTTGCCCAGGCCTTGCATCTTCAGGCCGAAGCCGACGTTGTCGAGCACGCTGCGCCACGGCAGCAAGGTGTGGTGCTGGAACACCATGCCGCGCTGCGGCGACGGCCCGGCGATGGCCTGGCCATCCACGTTCAGTTGGCCGCTGCTTGGCACCAGGTGCCCGGCCAGGGCGCCGAGCAAGGTCGATTTGCCACAGCCGGACGGCCCGAGGATACAGACAAACTCCCCTGGCTCCACGGCAAAGTCCAGGCGCTGCACCGCCTCGAAGGCTTCACGGCCCTGCCCCAGTCGAATCGACAGGCCATGCCCATCGATGCGCCCGGGCGCCTGTTGGTAACGGTTCATCAGGCGGCCCTCGGTGTGCGGTACCAGGGCGTAGCCAGTGCACCCAGGCGCTTGACCAGGGCGCTGCTGCCCATGCCCAACACGCCAATCAACAGCATGCCGACGATGATGTCCGGGTAGTTCTGCAAGGTGTACGACTCCCACGTGTAGTAACCGATGCCGAACTGCCCGGCGATCATCTCGGCAGTGACCAGGCAGAACCACGAGGTGCCCATGCCAATGGCAAGGCCCGTGACGATGCTCGGCAACGCGCCAGGCAGTACCACTTCGCGCAGGATCGCCCAGCGCCCGGCACCGAGGCTGCGCGCCGACGCCACCAGGCGCGGGTCGACGGCTTCGGCGCCATGCACTGTGTTGAGCAGGATCGGGAACAGCGCACCGGTGAAGGTGATGAACACCATCGACAGCTCCGACGACGGGAACATCAGGATCGCCAGCGGGATCCAGGCCACAGCCGGTATCGGCCGCAGAACTTCAAGTGGCGGCAGCAAGGTGTCCTCGGCCCATTTCGAGCGGCCGATCAGCAGGCCGATGGCCACCCCCAGCAATGCCGCAGCGGCATACCCGGCAAACACCCGCGACAGGCTGCTGCCAAGGTGCGCCAGCAGCGCGCTGGAGGTCAGCAACTGCCAGGCCGCCTCCAGCACCGCTTGCGGCGTGGGGACGTAGGTGAAGGTCAGCAGGCCGAGGTCCAGCTTGACGCGGGCGGCCACCTGCCAGAACAACAGGCAGGCCAGCAGCGAAGCCAGGCGCACGGGCCAGCGCTTGAGGTCGCGGGTCATCTCGGTGCCTCCCGGTCAGCGCTGGGCGACCAGCTTCTGGTTGGCACTGACGAAGTCCAGCGCTTCGCCACCATGCGCCTTGGCGTACTGTTCAGCCTGGTCCTTGAGCAGGAAGGCGGCCAGCTCGCCATGGGCATTGCGCACGAACCAGGCCTGGTTGGCCAGCAGCTTGATGCCGCTGTCGGCAGCCTGGGCGTAGATCGCGCGGATGTCCTTGCCTTCCTGTTCCAGCTGGGCCAGCGCGCCAAGGGCAGCTTGCGGCGAGGCATAGTGGCGCACCTTGTCTTCACCGCGCACCCAGATCTGCGCCAGGCGGCTGAAGTCGGTGATCGGCTTGCCCGTGAGCGCATCGTTGGCCGTGAGCGGCAGCGGGTCGTAGTGCTTCAGCGCCTCGTCGTAATCCAGGCCGGCCTGCTTGAAGGCCGCGCGAATGTACTGGTCGTCGATGAACTGGTCGGTGTCGAGGCCGCGGTCGGTCTTCTTCAGCAGCTTGAGCGTGTCGATGGAGGTCGTTACCGCCTGGCGGTATTCAGGCTTCCAGGTCAGGTCGCGGGTCTGCAAACCGAGCGGGCCGTGGAACAAGTAATTGACCTCGGCCTCGATGCCGGTGACCTTCTCGATCAGTTCGCTGTATTTTTCCGGTTCTGCAGCGATCAGCCGGTCGGCTTCCAGGCTGGCGCGCAGGTAGGCGGTGACCACTTCCGGGTATTTCTTCGCATAGTCGGCGTCCACCAGCGCGCCATGGAATGTCGGCGCGTTGGCCTGGGCACCGTCGTAGACCTTGCGGGCAAAGCCGCGGTTGGGGAACAGCTCGGCGAACGGCACGAAATCGGCATGGGCTTCGATGCGGTTGCTGCGCAGGGCGGAACCAGCGATCTCCGGTGCCTGGGCGATGATTCGCACGTCCTTCTGCGGGTCCCAGCCCTGGGCCGCGACGGCGCGCAGCAGCATACCGTGGGCGGTGGAGGCGAACGGCACGGAGATGGTCTTGCCCTTGAGTTCAGCCAGCGACTGCACCTTCGACGCTGCCGGTACGACAATACCGTTGCCGCTGCCATGCACACTGCCCGACAGCACGCTGATGAACAGACTGCGCTTGCCGGCATCCAGGTGCGCGACGCCGTTGAACGAGCCGGGGAAATCGGCCATGGCGCCGAAGTCGAGCTTGCCGGCGACCATCTCGTTGGTCAGCGGCGCACCGCTGGTGAAGTTCTTCCACTCGATCTGGTACCGGGCATCCTTGTACTTGCCATCGTGCGGCAGGTACTTGTCGAGCAGGCCCAGTTCGCGAATCAGCAAGCCGCCAGTAGCGCAGTTGATGGTGGTGTCCTGGGTGCCGATGGCGATGCGGATGGTTTCGCCGCTGGCATTCAGGCCGGTGAGCGCCAGCGCGAAGCCGGCCACGGTTGCTACAAGGCGCATGGTGTTTCCCCTCGAATCGTTTTGAGTTGTGTAATCGTCTCCGCCACCGGGCTTGGGTGGTGGGAAACGAGGGGGCATTACAGGAGCGCGTCCGGTGGTTCACCGGATGGCGGGAATGAATCAGCGCAGCAGGTACGGGATGTCGACCTTGACCGCGCCAGTGGGGCAGTCTTTCTCGCAGGGCATGCAGTACCAGCACTCGTCGAAGGCCATGTAAGCCTTTTGCGTGGCCGGGTTGATCGCCAGCAGGTCCATTGGGCAGACCTCGACACAGACGGTGCAGCCCTTTTCGGCGATGCATTTGTCTTCGTCGATGGTCACCGGGGCGCTGCTGCGAAAGAAGATTTCCTGGGGCTGGTAGGCCATTTCACGGGGTCCTTGGGGCCTTCATGGGCACCTTTTCATCTAGAGGCTTGCAGGTTCACCTGTGGGGACGGGGCCGACGCCTCGATAAATCCGCTCCCGCAAGGTGAGGTGTCGCTTAGGCGGCATCGGTTCTGACCCTCAAGCGGTCATAGGCAGTCTGCTCTTCGGTATCCAATGCGATCAGGTACGGCTCGACTGCTTTCTTGAAACTGGTCATTTCACCGTTTTCGCCTTTTTTCAGGTGGCAATGGCAGAACCACTCGGCATCATTGCGCTCGGGAAAGTCCACCCGGTGGTGGTACAAGCCCCAGCGGCTTTCCTCGCGGAACAACGAAGCGCGCGCCGCCATCTCGGCACAGTCGCGGATTACCGAGACTTCCATGGCGCGCATCAGCTCATGCGGGTTGCTGGCCTTCATCTGCTCAAGGTCACGCTCGATTTCGGCAAAGCGCGCCAGGCCGATTTCCATTTTCCTGGTCACCTTCGGCGGCTGCAGGTAATCGTTGACCATGCGTCGCAGCTTGTACTCCACCTGCATCGGCGGCAGACCATGCTCACGCCGCAGCGGGGCGAACACCCGCGCGCGTTCACGCTCGACCTGCCCGGCATCGACCTCGGCCAGCTCCCGCCCGGCCACGTATCGCGCGGCATTCACCCCGGCAAACCAGCCATAGGTGAAAGCACCGAGCATGTAGTTATGCGGCACTGCGGCCATGTCGCCGGCGGCATACAGCCCCTTGACGCTGGTCTCGGCCTTTTCGTTGACCCACACTCCCGACGCCGAATGCCCGGAACAGAAGCCGATCTCGGAGATGTGCATTTCGACCATGTGCTGGCGGTAGTCAGTGCCACGCCCGGCATGGAACTGACCACGGCTGGGGCGCTCGTTGCTGTGCAGGATGTCTTCGATGGTCTGGATGGTCTCCTCGGCCAGGTGGTCGAGCTTGAGGAACACCGGGCCGTTGCCACCTTCGAGTTCCTGGTGGAACTCCCACATCATCTGCCCGCTCCAGTAGTCGCACTCGATAAAGCGCTCGCCCTTGCTGTTGGCGGTATAGCCACCCAGCGGGCCGGTGACATAGGCACAGGCCGGGCCGTTGTAGTCCTTGATCAATGGGTTGATCTGGAAGCACTCGAGGTTGGCCAGCTCGGCCCCAGCATGGTAGGCCATGGCGTAGCCGTCACCCGCGTTGGTCGGGTTTTCGTAGGTCCCCATCAGGTAGCCGGACGACGGCAACCCCAGGCGCCCGGCGGCGCCGCAGGCAAGAATCACCGCCTTGGCCCGCACCACGCGGAACTCGCCGCTGCGGCAGTCGAAGCCGAGGACACCCGCCGCCGCCCCTTCCCCATCGAGCAACACACGGGTGCAGACCATGCGGTTGCTGATCTCCACCCGGGCGCGCTTGAGCTGGCGGTACAGTACCTTCTTGATATCGTGCCCCTCGGGCATCGGCAGCACGTAGGCGCCCATGTGGTGAACCTTTTTCACCGCGTAGTCACCGGTCTCGTCCTTCTCGAACTTCACGCCCCAGCGGTCGAGCTGCTCGATGGTCTGGAAACTGTGGGTCGCGTAGGCATGGACCGTGGCCTGGTTGACGATGCCGTCATTGGCCACGGTAATTTCCTTGGTGTATTGCTCGGGGGTGGCGTGGCCAGGAATGATGGCGTTGTTCAGGCCATCCATACCCATGCTGATGGCACCGCTGCGCTTGACGTTGGCTTTGTCCAGCAGCAGCACGCGCAAGTGCTTGTCGTGCTCCTTGGCCTTGATCGCCGCCATCGGCCCGGCAGTGCCACCGCCGATGACGATGATGTCGTAGTCCTGGGTCTGGATACTCATGCCTTGCTCCCCTTCTGACGGTCGATACGCAGGCGGTACTGGAAGGCATCGCCACGGTAATACAGGTGTTCGAAGTCCAGGGGTGTGCCATCGGCGGCGTGGGTCAGACGCTCGATACGCATGATTGGCGAACCCTCTTCCACCTCCAGCGCCTGGGTCAGGTCGCTGTCGGCCAGCACCGCATCGATCGCCAGGTCGGCGTGGCCGAGCGCGATGCCGCAGTCGTTTTCCAACAGCAGGAAGATGTCACGGGTGACCAGATCGGCCTTTTCCAGTTTTTCGCCAATGGCCTTGGGCAACCAGGTCAGTTCCAGGGACACCGGCTCACGGTTGATCAGCCGCACGCGGTGGATCTCGGTGACCAGGCTGCCCTCCTCGACCTGCAGGCGCGCCGCCACCAGGGCACTGGCGGGCACATGACGGAAGCTGCGCAGGCGGTTGATCACTTCGTAACCCATCTGCGTCAACGACTCGCCCAAGCCCTGCAGTGTGCTGACGTTCTGGAACGCCTTGGGCTTGGCGACGAAGGTACCTTTACCGTGGATCTTGAAGATCAGCCCTTCTTTCTGCAGGTCGCCGAGCGCCTGGCGCACGGTAATCCGGCTGACATTGAATGCCTTGCCCAGCTCGCTTTCGGAGGGCATACGGCTGTGCGACGGATAGGTGCCATCAAGGATGCGCTCGCGCAGCAGTTCCTTTAGCTGGGTATAGAGCGGTACCGGGGATAGGGGAAGCAGTTCGGCCATGGGTCTCTTCGCTGGTCAGTGACTTGTTATAACAAGTTGTGACCAGAGCCTAGAGGGTATAAGACTCAGCAGGCAAATACTGATATCGCATATGGTTAGAAAGATTTGCAGTGGCTTGTGCCGGCCCTGTTTGGCACCTTCAGCTCAAGAAAGGAAAAACAGCTACAGATCAAGGCGATGGACGCCATCGGCACAGATAGGTATCATGCGTGCGCGTTGCACTCGTAGCTCAGCTGGATAGAGTACTGCCCTCCGAAGGCAGGGGTCGTGGGTTCGAATCCCGCCGAGTGCGCCATCTTCCTTCCCTTGTGTCAGAAGGATTAGCGGTTCTGACACAAACCCGTCCTGATCCAATTCGCCGAAGGCTATCCAGCCCTACGCAAACCCTCCGAAATCAAAGCCGACCCCCACGCCTGGGCACCTACGCTCGCACGCGACATCCACCGATGCCGGGTTAAGGCGTTTCAGAACAATCGCAACGGCATGTTGACCACCAAGCGCACTTCGTCGTAGCTGCCATCGATTTGCCCGCCATGGGCGCGATGGTTGTAGACGATGGTGCGCACGTTGGTGTCGCGCCAGGGGCCGCCCTGTAGCACGTAGCCGAGCACCAGGCCGTTCTCCTCATGCCGCGCGCCGCGTAGACCACGCACGTTGTACCCGGCGTGGCGGCCATTGCGATCGCCCTGGTAGTGACTGCCATCGATGCCCCAGCCCTTGGCGTGCCACAACCCCAGGCTCAGGCCCGGCACGCCGTAGGCGCTGGCGTCAAAGTCGTAGCGCAACTGCCAGGAACGTTCGTTCGGGCCGTTGTAGTCCGAATACAGCGAGTTGGCCATGTAGTTGCCGGTCGACTCCCACACATAGTCGAAGTACTCGTTGCCCTCGATCTGCTGCCAGGCCAGCGTCAGCCCGTGGGCCTGGTGCGTCAGCGTGGTGGCCAGGCTCCAGGCCTGGTTGTCGATGTAGCCCAGTTGCTGCTGGCCGCTGTCGCGGGTGCGGTAGTAATGAAAGGCCGGGCGCACAGCCAGCTCGGCCCGATCACCCAGCGTGCTACCCAGCCCCAGGTACAGCTGCTGCCAGGTATCTGCCAGCTGCGAGCCGTACAAACTGGCGGACAGCGCACCACTGTAGCGGGCGCCCGCATAGCTGATCGAATCGGCCTTGACCGCCCGGTCGCCGAAGGTGCTGGTCAGCCGTTCGCTGCCGGTGCCGGTGCGCGGGATTGCCCGGTCGAAGCGCCCGGCATCCAACTGCAGGCCAGCGATGCTCTGATCGCTCAACGCCACGCCCTGGAAGCTCGACGGCAACGCCCGGTTGTCCTTGTAGCGCAAAATCGGGTTGTCCAGGCGTTGCCGGCCGACCCGCAAGGTACTGCCGGCCAGGCGCAGGCGCAGCGCACCGACCGCCAGGCGGCTCCAGGTTGGGATAGCGTCGCCATCGCTGTCCACCAGCACCCGGTCGCCACCATTGGCCACCCGGCCGTGGCCGCGTTGCAGGTTGACCGCGCTGTACAACGAGGCATCCACACCGATGCCGAGCACGCCCTGGGTGTAGCCCGATGCATAGTCGAGCATCGCCGCCTGTACCCAGGTCTCGCGCACGCGCGTGGGGGTCAGGCGGCCGTCCTTGCGGATCGCCAGGTAGGTGTCGCCCTGGGTGTGCTGGTTTGAATAGTAGTGCCGCAAGTTGAGGTCCAGGCGGCTGCCGTCGATGAAACCGGGCTGGCCCGCAGCCACGCAAGGCGTGATCAGGGCGCAGCACAGAAGCGTGCGTCGTTGCATGTGCAAGTGTGTTCCTGTCCGTGAACAAAGTCGCGGCCGCGCCTGCCTGGCACGGCGTGGAAGTCACTCGGGCCAGTGGCGGATCGGCCCGCGCCAGGTCTCGAAGGCCTTGGCCAGGCGCAGCAGCCAGGTGTCGGCAAAACGCGGGGCGACCATCTGCAGGCCGATGGGCATGCCTTGGTCGCTGAAGCCGCAGTTGATCGACAGCGCCGGTTGCTCGCCCATGTTCCATGGCACGGTGAACACAATGTGTTCGAATGGCCGTTGCGGGTCGTTGCCGGGCGAGGCCAGTTCGGCGGGATAGGCCTGCACCTGGTTGGTTGGGGACAGCAGCAGGTCGCATTGCTCGAACAACCGCGCGGCGCGCCGGCGCATCTCGAAGGTCTGGTTGAAGCCTTCCACCGCTTCTACCGCCGTCATGTGGCGGGCCGGTTCGGCCCACTGGCGGATGTACGGAAGCACCTGGGCCAGGCGCTCGGGCGCCAGCTGGCTGAGTTCGCTCCACTGGCGCGCACGCCAGAAGCGGTCGAGGCCATCGAGCAGGCGACGCTCCATCAAGGGCGCCACTTCCACCAGCCTGGCACCCTGCGCCTCGAACAACCCGGCGGCGGCGCGTACCGCGGCGCAGGTCTGCGCGTCGGGCTGCAGGCCGCAACCGGGCTCAAGTAGCAGCCCCACCCGCAATCCACGCACACTTACCGGGGCCAGGCCCCAGTCGAGCTCGGCTGGCGGCAGGCTGGTGGCGTCGCGTACATCCGGACGCGCCAGCACCGCCATCATCGCTGCGCAGTCGTCCACCGTGCGGGTCATCGGCCCGGCGCAGCGGCCGGTGTAGTACGGGTCGATAGGAATGCGCCCGAGGCTCGGCTTGAAGCCCACCAGCGCGCACCAACCGGCCGGCAAGCGCACCGAACCACCGATGTCGGTGCCTACGTGAAGGGGGCCGTAGCCTGCCGCCGCAGCCGCAGCCGCCCCGGCGCTGGAACCGCCGGGGTTGAGCGCCGTGTTCCACGGGTTACGGGTGATACCGTGCAGGCTCGACAAGCCCGAGGACAACATGCCGAAGTCTGGCACGCTGGTCTTGCCCAGCAATACCGCGCCCGCCTCGCGCAAGCGTGCCGCCGGTGGCGCGTCAGCTTCAGCCAGGCGCGGCTCCAGGCCTGCGCAGCCCTGGTCGAGCATCTGGCCATGGGTAGCGATCAACGACTTCAAGGTCACCGGCACGCCATCCAGCGGCCCGAGCGGCGCGCCTTTGGCCCAACGTTGAGTGGACGCGGCGGCCTGCTCCAGCACTCGCTCCGGGGCGAACTGGCACAGCGCGTTCAGGGCTGGCTCGCGGCGCTGCACATGGTCGATCAGGTATTGGTGGTACTCCAGGGGTGACAGCTCACGGCGAGCATAAAGCGCCGTCAGTTCGCCCGCCGACAGCCACTGTAGAGGCCCGCCGCTCATTTGACACCTGCCGGCACACCGGCATTTTCTGCGGCCGACCCGCGCTGGCCGAACAGGCGCACGCAGCACAGCCCCACTGCACCCATGAGCACGCTGAAGCCCACCGCCACCCACGGGTTCCAGGGCATCAGGGCAATCAGCAACAACGGCGTGACGCTGGCCCACAAGGCGTAGGCGATGTTGTAAGTGACGGAAATTCCCGACACGCGAATCGCCGCCGGGAACAGCTCGACCATGAGCGACGGCACCACCCCGACCACGCCGCAGCACAGGCCGGCCAGCGCGTAGGCCGCGCCGACCAGCGGCAGTTCGAAAATCAGGCTGGCGTACAACGCCGCCACGCCGGCCGGCAGCAGTGCGCTGTGAATCGCCAAGGCGCGCCAGGGGCCGAGGCGGTCGGCCATGCGCCCGGCGAGCACGCAGCCGAGATTCAGGAAGACAATGCCCACGCTGCTCAGGGCGAAGGTCTGGTCCGCCGGCAGCCCGAAACGCTTCTGCATCACCGTCGGGGTAATCACTACCAGCACCACCACCGCCGAAGTCAGCAGGCAAGTCAACAGCAGCGCAGGGGCGATGGCTGCCCGGTGTTCACGCAGCACGGTGCGCAGCGGTAGCTCCGGGTCGGCGGCACGGCGCGCCTGCAGGGCGACGAACACCGGCGTTTCGCTGAGCCAGCGGCGCAACCAGACACCGATCAGGCCGAACACGCCGCCGAGAATGAACGGCAGCCGCCAGCCGTGATCGAGCATCTCTTGTGGGGTGTAGACCCGCGCCAGCACCGCCGCGGTAACCGCGCCCAGCAGGTAGCCGAAGGTCAGCCCGGCCTGCAGCATGCCCAGGGCGAAGCCGCGGTGCCCGGCCGGCGCGTGCTCGGCGACGAACGTCCAGGCGCTGGGCACTTCGCCGCCCACTGCGGCGCCCTGCAGGATGCGCAGGGCCAGCAACAACAATGGCGCCCAATACCCGATCTGCGCGTAGGTCGGCATCAGGCCGATCACCAGGCACGGCAAGGCCATCATCAGAATGCTCAGGCTGAACACGCGCTTGCGCCCCAGGCGGTCGGCAAAGTGCGCCAGCAGGATGCCCCCCAGCGGTCGCGCCAGGTAACCGGTGACGAAAATGCCGAAGCTCTGCAGCAGGCGCAGCCATTCAGGCATCTGCGGCGGGAAAAACAGCTCGCTGAGGATCAGCGCAAAGAACACGAAGATGATGAAGTCGTAGATTTCCAACGCACCGCCCAGCGCGGCAAGGCCCAAGGTCTTGTAGTCGGCGCGGCCGAAGCGCGTGGGAACGGGTCGAGGGTGGGCCGTCATTGGCATGGCTGTCCTTTAGTCGGGTAACGGAGACGCCGGCAGCACCGGTCGGGCGAATGGTCACCGTGGCAGGCGGCCGGGACAATCAAAAAGCGCATCTGGGTCGCTTTTTCGCCTGAATCTGTACATTGAGTTTTGATCGCGAAAGCCAATAATCGGGCCACCTTTACTCACAAGATGACCCCATCATGGAAGATGTTCAAAGCCAGATCGCCGCATTTGACCACCCAGACGTCGAAGCTGTGGCCATTATCCGTGGCCGTGTGCTGCACGCCTTGCAGACCTTCTTGCTCGAGCGTGACTTCCGCCAGCTGCTGCCCATCCTGATGTCGCCGATCACCGACCCACTGAACCACGCGGTGTACCCGGCCGAGATCCAGTACCAGCAGCGGCGCCTGAAACTCACCGCCAGCATGATCTTCCACAAGCAGTTGGCCCTGACCGCCCGCGGCCATGAGCGCATCTTCATCGTCGCGCCGAACATCCGCCTGGAAAAGCCGGAGATCAAGGACTCCCAGCGCCACCTGCTGGAGTTTTCCCAGTTCGACTTCGAAATCCGCGGCGGCACCATGCAGCAAGCCATGCAACTGATCGAGCAGATGGTCAAGCACACCCTGGACGAGGTGCGTGAGCACTGCGCTGCGCAGCTGGCCCAGCTGGGCCGTGAGCTACCGCGCTACGAAACCGCCTTCCCGGTGTACAGCACCAACGAACTGCAGGCCGAACTGGGCGACGACTTCGAGCGCCTGATGTCGGAAAAGGCCCATACGCCGTTCTTCATCACCAACCACCGCCGCGAGTTCTACGACCGCGAGACGCCTGGCCAGCGCGGCCACTACAACAACTATGACCTGATCTGGCCCGAGGGTTATGGCGAGGCCCTGTCGGGCGCCGAACGCGAGTACGAGCATGGCCAGATCCTCTATCGCATGAACGAGCTGGACATGGACCTGACCCCGTTCGGCAACTTCCTCGAAGTCGCCCGCCAGGGCCTGCTGCACCCCAGCGCCGGTGGCGGGCTGGGCATCGAACGGCTGCTGCGTTTCATCTGCGGCAAGCGCCATATCCGCGATGTCGCCCTGTTCGACCGCAGCGTCGGTAGCGACTTCCTGTTCTGAGCCCACCGCCCTCGCTCGGCCTGCCCTGACGGCAGGCCCTTTCCGGAGATATCCGCATGAACCCCTTGCGCATTCACTGGTGCTCGCCGCTCGACAGCGGCCAGCAGAAAGCCACCGACAAGTACGACACCGGACGCCTGGACTTCGCCGGTATCATCGATTTCGCCCAGGAAGCCGACGAACTGGGCATCGACTCGCTGCTGATGGGTATCAGCTACCACATGCCCGACCCGCTGCCGATGATCGGCGCGCTGGTGCGCGAAACCCGCAACGTAAAGTTCATCCTCGCCTACCGCCCCGGGCTGCTGCACCCGACCCTGTTCACCCAGGTGGTCAACACCCTGTCGTGGATGTCCGACAAGCGCATCGCGCTGAACCTGGTGGCCGGCATCTCGCCGGACGAGCAGGCGTACTACGGTGACTACGTCGCCCATGATGGCCGCTACGCGCGCACCTGCGAGTTCATCGATATCCTCAAGCGCTTCTGGGCCGGGGAAACCCCGCTCACTCACCACGGCGACTTCTACCAGTTGGACAAGGCCCAGCTCGGCCTCCCGTTCAAGGACCACGAGCGGCCACGCCTGTATCTGAGCGGCGCCTCGGGCATCGCCCAGCAGGTGGCGGTATCGCATAGCGACTGCTGGCTGCGCTACGGCGACACCCCCGAGGGCATCGCCGAGGCCGCGCGCGAGGTACTCGCAGCCGGCCGCTCGGTAGGCATACGCATGCACGTGCTGGCGCGGGAAACCCGCGAAGAGGCCCTGGCCGAAGTCGAGGCGATGATGGAAAACCCCGACCAGCAGCACCGCGAATGGGTACGCCAGTTTGTCGCCCGCTGCGACTCCGAGGCGGTCAAAACCTCGTTCCGCCTGGCCGAGGGCGCCCGCCACGACTGGTTGTCGCCGATGCTCTGGTCGGGCGCCGTGGCCTACCGAGGCGGCCCGGCGCTGTGCGTGGTGGGCAGCTACGAGGAAGTGGCCGCCTACCTGCTGGAATACAAGAAGGTCGGGGTGAGCGAGTTCATCTTCTCCGGCTGGCCAACCCGCGACGAGATGCGCCGCTTCTGCCAGCACGTGCTGCCGCGCCTGCGCGAGCTGGAAGCCGACCTGGACCGCCAGCATGGTTGAGCATGCGCCGCTGCGCCGGTTCGGTGCTGGGCTGCTGCTGGGCCTGATGGCTGAACAGACGGTGCTGTTCGCCGTGCCGTTGATGGTCTATCAGGCCACCGGTAGCCTGCGCTATTCGGGGCTGGTGTTCGCCCTGGAGTGGCTGCCGGCGCTGCTCGCCTACCCGTTTGCCGGGGTGCTGGCCGACCGTGTTGGCGGGCGCACCCTGTTGCAGTGGGCCAACGTGCTGCGCGCCGCCAGCCTGGCGCTGACCGTGTTGTGCTGCAGCCTGGCGCCGGCCCTGACGGTCTGGGCGCTGGCGGCCAACGGCGTGCTGCTGTCGCTGCTGATGGCGCCGGTGCGCATGGCCGTCGAGCGCACCGTGCCGCAGGTGGCGCCGGCCGAGCGCCTGGCGCACACCCAGTCGCTGGTGCAGAACATGGAGCTGCTGGCACAGGTGCTGGGCCCCGCCTGCGCCGCCGCGCTGGTGCTGTACAGCGGCAAGCTGGCGCTACTGGGCCTGGCCGCCGTCGCACTGTTGCTGGCAGCACTGTGCTGGCATGGCCTGCCCGACGCCCACGCCAACAGTGCTCGGCAACCGGTGCTAGGCGCCCTGCGCCAAGGCTGGCAGCTACTGCTGGGCAACCCGCCGATCGTCAGCCTGGCGCTGCTGAACTTCAGTATCAACCTGGCCTTCGCCTGCGTGCTCAGCGCCAATGCGTTCGTCATAAGCGGCGTATTCCAGGCCGCCGACGGTGCCTTCGGCCTGATCAACAGTGCCGCCGGCGCCCTGGGCCTGCTGAACTTCCTGCTGGTGCCGTGGCTGCTGAAGCGGCTGTCGATCCACCAGCTGGGCGCGCTGGGTTTCGCCGTGCTGTGCGGCGGGATCCTGGCCATGGGGCTGGCCAACGGCGTGCTCGCCTACGGTGCCAGCTTCGTCCTGGCCATGGCTGGCTGCACCCTGTTCAACGTGTTCAACCGTACCCAGCGAATCAAGGTGATCCCACGCGAGCACCTGGGCAAGGTGATGGGCCCGTTCTACCTGCTCAACCTGGCGTCCTACCCGCTGGGTGGCCTGCTCAGCGCCAGCATCGGCCAGCGCTACGGCATTCAGGGCCTGATTCTCGCCCTGAGCCTGCTGCTGTGCGTGCCGGGCGCCCTGCTGTTTCACCTGACCACGCGGCGCCTGAACGCCGCACTAGGCACTGATAACCCCGCCATGGAGGCATCCCGATGAACAGCCAACCCCTGTGCCTGCTGGCCACGGTCGAATCCGACTCGCACATGTGGAACCTGGTGTATTTGCAGATGTGGCTGAGCGAACGCGGCCTGGACGTGAAGAACCTGGGCAGCTGCACACCGGTGCAGGCCGTGCTCGACGCCGTCGAGCAGCACCGCCACGCGCGCCTGCTGGTGATCAGCAGCGTCAACGGCCACGGTTACTCCCAGGGCCTGGCACTGATCCGCGCGCTGCGCCAGCAGTACCCGCACCTGCACGTGGTGATCGGCGGCAAGCTGACCACCTCCGAGGAACAGACCCGCGCGGTGCGCGAAGAACTGCTGGGCGCGGGATACAACGCGGTGTTCACCGAGGCCGACGCCCTCGACGCCTTCCAGCACCACCTCGAACGCCTGGCCCAGGCCCGTTATTCGCTGGTGCTCGGCACCGGCGACGTGGCGCACTGGACCTGAGCCCCGTCTGCTGCCCGAACAAGGAACGAACCCATGCATATCGTTATCGTCAACCGCTGGCCGCGCTTCCACGATGGCCAGCGCTGGGACAACGAACTGACCCGCTACGAAGCCTTCTTCGACCACCAGGCCCACCGCATCAGTTATGTGGTCGACGGCCCCGGCGCGCTCGGCGTGCTGGCGCCACGCGAGCAGATCGCCCATCTGGTGCAGGTCGAGGACGTCAACCAGTACTCGCAGTTGCTGGCCGCGGTGACCGAGGTGATTGAACGGGTCGGCCCGGTGGACCTGCTGATTGCCTTGTCCGAATTCACCCTCGAGATCGCCGCCCAGGTGCGCCAGGCGCTGAACATCCCAGGCCATGGGCCGGACGAAGTGGCCGTTTACCGCGACAAGGCGCGGATGAAACAGGTGCTGCAGGAACATGGCCTGGCCGTACCGGCCTTCACCCGCTGCCAGAGCCTGGCGCACACCCTGGCCTTCGCCGCGGAAACCGGCTACCCGCTGATCGTCAAGCCGGTGGACGGCGCCGCCAGCATCGGTGTGGTGCGGGTCGACGACGAGCGCCAGCTGCTGGCCGCCCTCGACGGCGTCGACCTGGCGCGCCACGAAGTGGAGGCTTTCGTCGAGGGCCAGGTGTACCACGTCGACGGCTACACCGACGGCACCGGCCAGGTGCCGTTCCAGGCCGTGTCGCGCTACCTCAATAGTTGCCTGGACTTCGCCCGGCGCCAGCCGTTGGGCTCGGTGTTGCTGCAGGCCTCGCCGTTGCGTACACGCATCGCCGACTTCAGCCGCCAGTGCCTGCAGGCGCTGGGGCTGCGCGATACCGCCTTCCACCTGGAACTGTTCGTGCGCGAGGACGGCAGCCTGGTGTTTCTGGAGGTGGGCGCGCGGGTCGGCGGCAGCGAGGTGCCGCACCTGATCAACCGGGTATTCGGCGTCAACCTCTACGAGCACTGGCTGAAGAACCTGCTCGGCGAGCCCGCCGCCCTGCCCGACCAGGACGGCGACCCCAGCGGCGGCTGGCTGATCATCCCCAAGCCGCAACAACTGCCGTACAGGGTGCTTGAGGCGCCGTCGCAGCGCACCCGGGTCGCCTCGCTGTGGCGCGAACTGCTGCCCAAGCCCGGTGAGGTGCTGGAGGCCGGCGGCGGCTATGACGCATTGCAGGGTGGGCGTTTCATCTTCACCGGCAGCGACCAGGCTGGCATCGAGCGAGACATCCGCCACGTCATTGAACACTACCGCCTGGAGGCGCAACCGGCATGAACCACGCCGCCCGTACCGAACACGACGACGCCGTGCTGCTGGCTCGGCTCACCCCTTACCTGAGCGACAACGACCAGCACGCCGTGCGCGTGTTCGGCGAACGCCTGATTGAAGCCGCCGGCGGGCTGGCGGGCCTGGCCGACTACCGCCTGATGGTCGCCTACGGCGGCGGCAAGGACAGCTCCTACACCGTGTCACTGCTGCGCGCGACCCAACTGCACCTGGCCATCAGCCATGGCTGCACCTTCCACCTGCGCATAGCCAACATGCGCCATGCCGGGGTGGCCGATGCGGTGATGGCCAACATCGACCGGGCCTACCGCGCCCTGGCGTTGTACGGCGACCCGCGGGTCGAGATGCTGGTGGTCGACCACCGGCAGATCCGCCCATTCGAACGTCACCTGCCCTTCCCCAGCGAGGTGAAGGCGATGAACCGCTTCGACGTGCTGATGAATGGCCACCGTACCGCCGGTGACGGCCGCCCGACCTTCTGCAACAGCTGCAACCTTGCAGTTGCCGACTTCTTCGGCCGCGCCGCCTGGTGGCAGGGTGGCGTCGACGCAGTGGTCACCGGCGACTCGCGCAAGGAACAGAAGCACTACTTCACCTGGATCATGCGCCTGGCCGAACGCCTGGGGCTGGACGTCGAGGACTGCCGCCGCCAGGGCTTTCGCGGGCTGCTGCAGGCGCTGGACGGTATTGCCCAGGCCTACTTCATCGAACTGCTCGGCGAAGGCTTCGACGCTGCCCTCGACGAACGGCGGGTCAGCACCGGTAACGCCAGCGGCGAGCCTGCGTTCATCAGCATCTACGACCTGGTGAGCTACCGCGTCGACGACCACTGGGAGCTGATTACCGAATTTCTCGGCTTCCGCTTCGAGGAGCTGGCGTTCAGCTTCACCGAGTCGGACTGCGCCAACCCGATGCTGATGGCGCACCTGCGCGGGCTCAAGGCCGAACAGGTGCAGGGGCGCAGTTATGACCAAGGACTGGCCGAATACCTGGAGCTGGCCCAGGCGCTGATGCGCAAGAAAGAAATGCCAGACCGCCTCATCGAGCTGGCCTTGGCGCCCTACGCCGACGCCGCCGGCAAGGCCAACCGGCGCGCCCTGGCCGACGGCTTCGCCCGCTCGGCCTTCGACCTCGACGAAGAGCAGCTGATCTGCATGCAGTTCTCGCCCTTCGTCAGCCAGGGCCGCGACCTGGCGCTGTACCTGAGCCTGCGTCACCCGCAGCTGGTCGGGCGCCTGCCAGACCTGCACGCGCTGCTCGGCGGCCAAGCCGAGGACGAAGTGCTCAGCCACTGGCTCGGCGAGGTCAGCGGCCTGCCGCTGGCGGCATTGCGCAGCCTTTACCGGCACGCGCCCATCGACTTCGACAGTGATGCCTCGCTGATCGCCCGGGTACGCGCCGGCGACCCGCACAAGGGCCGTATCGTGCGCCACGACCCGGCCACCGGCGTACAGGTAGTCGAACTGGTGTCGGGGCGCTGACCATGGCCAGCACCGATACCAGCCACTTCCAGCGGTTCATCGAACGTGCCCGCGAGCGCGGGCAGCTCGTGGTGCAACCGCGCATGGGCTTCGCCGACATCCCGAGCATGCGTGCTGGCCTGGAGGCGGTGGCCCGCCAGCCGGGCGCCCTGGGTACCATCACGCTCGACAGTTACACCCGTGTCGGCGATTACCAGAGCGCCCTGCGCTGCCTCAATGACGGCAGCCCGCTCAACGGCTTCCCCATCGTCAGTCATCCGCTGGAAGCCCTGCGCGGCATTCTCGACGGCCTCTACGGCGCGGACTTCCCGATCCAGGTACGCCATGGCACGGCCCAGCCACAGAACATCTTCAAGCGCATGGCCGCAGTCGGCCTGGACGCCACCGAAGGCGGCCCAGTGTCCTACTGCATGCCCTACAGCCGCCTGCCGCTGCTGCACGCGGTGGATGCCTGGGGGCAAAGCTGCCGGGCGCTGGCCGAGGGCACCGCACATGGCCACATCGAGAGCTTCGGCGGCTGCCTGTTGGGTCAGTTATGTCCACCCTCGATGCTGCTGGCGGTGGGCCTGCTCGAAGCCATGTTCTTCCGCCAGTACGGCATCCGCAGCGTGTCGCTGAGCTACGCCCAGGGCACCAGCATGGTCCAGGACCAGGGCGCGCTGCGCGCCTTGCGCGAGCTGGCGGCGCACTACCTGAGCGATATCCACTGGCACGTGGTGGTGTACACCTACATGGGCGTGTTCCCCTGCACCGAGCATGGCGCCCGCCGCTTGATCGTCGACAGCGCCCGCCTGGCCCAGGCCACCGGTTGCGAACGGCTGATCGTCAAGACCGTGGCCGAGGCCCGGCAGATCCCCTCGGTGCGCGACAACCTCCAGGCGCTGGACATGGCCAGCAACAGCGCGGCGCAAGCGCCGGCGGCGCTCGACCCGGCCAGCCAGGGCTATTACGAAGAGATCCTGCTGGAAACCCGGCAACTGGTCGACGCCGTGCTCGAGCTGCACGCCGACCTGGGCACCGCGCTGCTGCAGGCCTTCGCCCGGGGCTTGCTGGATATCCCCTACTGCCTGCATTCGGACAACCCCGGCCGCGCCACCACCCTGATCGATGACCACGGGGCGCTGCGCTGGGCCAGCCTCGGCGGCCTGCCGCTGGCGCGTAGCCACGCGGCAGGCAACGCCGAACACGGCGTGCGCGCCGACCAACTGTTCCAGATGCTGCACTACATGGTGAACCGTTATGACCAACCCTTGCATTGAACCCGGCCAGCGCCCGCTGGTGCTGGTCGACGCCTACTCCACCGGCGCCTTTCTCGCTCGCGCGCTGGCCGAGCACCGCCCGCTGCTGCATGTAAGCTCGCGACGCGACATGCCGGCGGCCTTCGCCGCCAGCTGCCCGCAGGCCCTGTTCACCCAGCACTACCAACTGCACGAGGTCGGCTTCGAGCCACTGTGCCAGGTACTGGCAGCCCAGCACCCCGAGGCCGTGCTGACTGGCAGCGAGTTCGGCGTTGAGCTGGCCGACCGCCTGGCCGCCGCCCTTGGCCTGCCAGGCAACGACCCGGCGCTGTCGGTAGCGCGCCGCGACAAGGCGCTGATGGCCGAGCAAGTCGCCGCGGCTGGCTTGCCGGTGGCAGCACAGTTGCGCACCGGCAGTGCCGAACAGGCCTGCGCCTGGTTCCAGGCCCAGGGCCCACGGCCGGTGGTGGTCAAGCCGCTGGACAGCGCCGGCTCCGACCAGGTGTTCATCTGTCGCGACGCCAGCCAGGTCCGCGATGCCGCCAATGCCATCCTCGGCGGCACCAACCTGATGATGCGCGACAACCATGAAGTGTTGGTGCAGGAGTACCTCGAAGGCGACGAATACGTGATCAATACCGTCAGCCATCAGGGCCAGCACTGGCTCAGCGATGCCTGGCGCTGCACCAAGACCCTGAGCAAGGATGGCCGCAAGATCTACGACAGCGAATACCTGCTGGCTCCCGACGACCCGTGCCTGGAGACCTTGGTCGGCTATGTCGAGGGGGTGCTCGACGCCCTGGCCATCGCCGAGGGGCCGGCGCACACCGAGGTCATCCTCACCGCCGCCGGGCCACGCTTGCTGGAAACCGGCGCACGCCTGTCCGGCCTGGCCAACCCGCCCGCCCTGCAGGCTGCCACCGGCGCCGACCAGGTCAGCCTGACCGTCGAGGCCTGCCTCACCCCTACGCGCCTGCTGCAGCGCCCACGGCGCTATCGCCAGCTGCAGGCGGCCTGCACCCTCAACCTGATCGCCCGTGGCCAGGGTCGCTTCGACCTGGGCCGGGTAACCTCGCACCTCGACCAGCTGGCCTCGTACCACAGCGCCCGCTGGCGTTTCAGCGACGGCCGCGCCCTGGCGCCGACCGTCGACCTCAACAGTTCGCCGGGGGCCGTGTTCATGGTCCACCCGCAACCTGACCGCATCCGCCAGGACCAACTTGCCTGGCGGACGTGGGAGCAAGACTGGCTGTAACCGGGAGCCCCACCTACCGGGGCCGTTTCACCACTAAGGAGACACTGATGAGCACGCAAATCCGTAACGGACGCATGACTGTCCCGCAACTGGTGGCCATGAAGGGCCGCCAGAAGATCGTCTCACTGACGGCATACTCCAGCGCGATTGCCCAGGTAATCGACCCTCTGGTCGACTTCATCCTGGTCGGTGACTCCACCGCAATGGTCGGCTACGGCCGCAGTTCCACCCTGGGCATGCGCCTGGACGAGACCATCGCCCATACCCGCGCGGTAGTCGACAGCACGCGCCTGGCCTGCGTGATCGCCGACATGCCGTTCGGCAGCTACCAGGAAAGCCCTGAGCAGGCATTTCGCAACTGTGCCGAGGTGCTGGCCCGCACCGGCTGCGCCGCAGTGAAACTGGAAGTCAACCAGGTGCTGGCCAGCACCGTGGCATTTCTGGTTGAGCGCGGAGTACCGGTGATGGCGCACATTGGCCTGATGCCGCAGTTCGTCAACGTCATGGGCGGCTACAAGGCCCAGGGCCTGAGCTCGGAAGGCGGCGCGGCACTGTTGGCCGACGCCCGCGCCAACCTGCAAGCCGGCGCTTTCGCCCTGTTGCTCGAAGGCGTCGCCGAGCCGGTGGCCAGGGCCATCACCGAGGCCAGCGACAAGCCGACCATCGGTATCGGCGCGTCCCCGGCGTGCGACGGCCAGGTGCTGGTCACCGAGGACCTGCTGGGCCTGGGGGGCGAGCACGTGCCACGGTTCGTCAAGCAGTACGCCGATGTCGCCGGGGTGATTCGCGAGGCCTGCGCACGCTTCGGCGACGAAGTGCGTGACGGCACCTTCCCGACGCTTGACCACTGCTATGGGGTCTGAGCCTCGTCCTGAATCGCCTTGACCAGGCGCTGCAGCGCCTGGGGAATGTCCTTGCTCCAGTCCAGCGTGTAACACAGCCTCAGGTGGCTACGCCACAGGCCTTGCTGACTGAAGATTTCCCCGGGCGCGATGACGATGCGCTGGCTCAACAGGCGCTGGAAGACCCGGCGCATTTCTACCGGCCGGGTCGCTTCCAGCCACAGGCTCGCCCCGCCTTGGGCCTCGCCCCAGCGCAGGTAACCCTGGCCGTGGAGCTCCAGCAGGCCCTGCATGTGCTGCATGCGCTCGCGCAGCATGGCGCGCAGCAACTGCACGTGCTGGTCGACCCGGCGTGAGGCGTACAGCTTGGCGATGGCCTTCTGGCGTATTGGCGAGAGGCGGAAGGCGCGCTCCAGAAACAGTTGCTGCAGCTGCTCGATATGGCGCCGGCACAGCAGGTAGCCATAGGGCGCCTCGGAACCGATGACCTTGTCGAGGGTGGAAAACACCAGCAAACGGTTGGGGTCGGCGAAGTCGCGATAGCGGGCCGGCGATGCCTCGAAGCAGAACTCGCCATAGCCATCGTTTTCGAACAGCCACACCTCCCGCTCGGCCAGCCAGCGACAGATCTGCTGCTTGTCCGTGGCCGGCATCAACCCGCCCTGGGGCACGTTGGTGGCCGAGGACAGCACCGCCAGGCGCACGGGCTGGGCATGCAGCAACTGGCGGAACTGCTCCAGGTCGAAACGGCCGTCGGCGCGCAACGGCACCTCGACGACGGTCATGCGCGCAGCCAGCAACTGGCGCAGCACCGCCCAGGAACAAGGCGACTCGACCAGCGCTACCTGGCCTTCCAGGCTCAGGGCGCGCAGCGACAGTTCGAGGATGCTGCGCAGGTCCGAGCCGATGAACACATGCTCGGCATGCCAGTAGCGCTGTGGCGAGCGCGTGTAGCGGTCGGCCAGTACACCGCGCAGCTCCGGCTCGCCGAACGGCTGGTACAGCGGCGCATGGGAGCGTGGGTACTGGCGCGCCAGTTCACGCTCGATCATCAGCAGCGGTTTTTCCAGCGACAGCAGCATGGCCGGCGCGTCGCTGCTCAGGGCCAGCATGCCGGGTTGGCGGGCGCTGGAGAACACCGTGTCGAGCAGGCTGGGTGAACATTCGCCGTGCAACGGTGCCTTGCTGGCCCGGGTGAAGTAACCGTGCCTGGGCTTGGCGTATACCCGGCCCTCGTCCTCGAGCAGCGAATAGGCGTACTTGGTAGAGGACACCGACACGTTCAGGCGCTGGGCCAGCTGGCGCAACGACGGCAGGCGCTGTTCAACATCCGACGGTGAGGCTTCGATCCAGTCGAGCAGGTACCGGTATACGGCCTGGTAGGTGTAGTGGGACTTGATGTTGTTGTCTGCTTCCATTCTCACGGGGTCACTTCTGAAAAAGCGCAGGCACAGGGTACACGCGAATCCAGCGCGCTGCCCTACGCCCCGGGCGGTGTGGTGTAAACCCTGTTCGAAACGGGACAGAAGCACTGAACAGGGCCCGGCAACCTGCCAGCGGCTTTTTCGTTTGTGCGACATGTCGCGTTTCTGGCACTCCCGTGCCAAGGGTCATTGGTGTTAGCGTGGGCGTCTTCCCGTTTCCGGACGGGTAACCCACACAATGATTGGCGAAGGAATGCGCACAACCATGCACCTGAAAAAACTTACCGCCACCACCTTGCTGCTGGCCAGCATCGGTCTTTTCACCCAACCGGCCCAGGCCAACCTCACCCAGCAGCAGTCGGCCGCCATCGTCAAGGCCTTCGACGGCAGCGACCCAAGCGACTTCAAGCAATTCATCGGCAAGCTCAAAGGCAGCGACCTGGCCAAGGCCGACAACCTCGAGGCAACGCTCGATGCCTACCTGGCCGGCAAGCCACTGGCAGCCGAGCAACAGAACGAGATCAACCGTCTGCTCGGCCTGTACACCCGCATCAAGTACGGCAAGGCCGCCAGCGAAACCCTGCGTGAACTGGTAGCTATCCCGACCTTCAACGTCGAAGGCACGCCGCAGCACGAGAACCCCGAGTTCCTCAAGATCGCCGACAAGATCAAGGCCCTTGCCGATAGCTTCGGCCTGGCCTTCCGCAACATCGACAACCGGGTGTACGAGATTTCGCTGGGCAGCGGCAAGGAAGTGGTCGGCATCCACGCCCACGCCGACGTGGTGCCGGTCAACCCGGACAACTGGAAACTGGCCGATGGCACGCGCCTGGACCCGTTCAAGGTGACCCTGGTCGGCGACCGCATGTATGGGCGCGGCACCGAAGACGACAAGAACGGCATTGTCGTGGCGATGTACGCACTGAAAGTGGCCAAGGACGAGAACCTGCCCCTGGCCCGGCAGTTCAAGCTGCTGATCGATACCACCGAAGAAACCAGCGGTGATGCCATCCCGTATTACTTCGAGCGCAACCCCACGCCCGACTACAACCTGGCGCTCGATGGCGGCTACCCGGTGGTCATCGCCGAGAAAGGCTACGGCACGATCATGGCCAGCTTCAGCAAGCGCCCGGCCACAGGCAAGGGTGCGGAGATCGTCAACCTGACCGGCGGCCTGGCCACCAACCAGATCCCGACCACTTCCGTGGCGACACTGGTCTCCGATAACCCGGCGGCGCTTGCCAAGCGCCTGCAGCAAGCCGGCGCCAAGTACGTGAAGCAGCATGGCGGCGATTTCAGCATCGATGCCAAGCCCGATGGCAACAACGTGCTGCTGACGGTGACCGGCGTTTCCGCCCACTCTTCGGAACCGGAATCCGGGGTCAACCCGGTGGCGCGCATGCTTGATTTCATCAATGGCCTCGGCCAGCAGGTGCCGATCAAGCACAACCACTTCACCGATGCCGCCCGCTACGCCGCCGACAACTGGGGCCTGGATTACCTGGGCAACAAGCTCGGCGTGGCCTTCAAGGACCCGTTCATGGGCCCGCTGACGGCATCGCTGACCTTTGTCGGGGTTGATGACAAAGGCCTGAAACTGGCCGTGAACCTGCGCATCCCCAAAGGCAAGCCAATCGCCACGATCAAGGACGAACTGGCCGACAAACTGGGCAAGTGGACCCGGCAAAGCCACACCTCGGTGGCTTTCGACTACAGCCTGGACGAGCCGATGTACCGCAACCCCGAAGGCGAATGGGTCAAGGCGCTGCTTGACGTCGCCACCGAGAACCTGGGCATGAAGCACGAGTTCGGTACCTCCGCAGGGGCGACCTCGGTGCACGACCTGCCCAACGGCGTGCAATTCGGCCTGGCCATGCCGGACGTGAAATACACCGGGCACAACGACAACGAGTTCAAGACCGTGGAACAGTTCATGCTGGACTTGCAGGTGGTGAGCGAGATGGTGGCGCGGATCGGGCAGATGCCGAAACTCTGAGTGACTGTACCGGTCTCTTCGCGGGCACGCCCGCTCCCACAGGAATTGCGCAACCATCAAAGTCGGTGCGATACCAGTGGGAGCGGGCGCGCCCGCGAAGAGGCCAGCACAGGCGACCACTCATGACGTTTTTCAATCGACTCGATGCCGTTTCCTGCATTGCCGTGCAGAGCGCCGTGCCGGATGCTTTATTTACTCCGAGACATGGCTTTCCACCCGCAGAGGCTCGTATGAAGACCGTCGAACAAATCCTCAAGACCAAGTCCCAGCACCACACCGTTTACACCATCGGCCCGGATGACTCGGTACTCGACGCCCTGAAACTGCTGGCGGAAAAAAACGTCGGTGCGCTGCCCGTGGTCGAGGGCAACCAGGTGGTGGGCATCGTCAGTGAACGGGACTATGCGCGCAAACTGGTGCTCAAGGGCCGCTCTTCCGCCGCCACGCCGGTGCGCGAGATCATGAGTGCGCCGGTGGTGACCGTGGAGCCGAAGCAGAACCTCGAGTACTGCATGAACCTGATGACCAACCGCCACCTGCGCCACCTGCCGGTGGTCAGCAATGGCGAGTTGCTCGGCCTGCTGTCGATCGGTGACCTGGTCAAGGAAACCATTGCCGAACAGGCCCACCTGATCCTGCAACTGGAACAGTACATCCGCGGCGAATGATCCGCCTCAATGGTAGGCACGCTCCAGCTCGTCCAGTTGATGGTCGAAGCTGCGCAGGCGTGCCGACCAGGTGTACACCAGCACCTCCAGGTCACGATTGAGCACAGCGGTGTTGCCATGGCCGCTGCGGGTGGGCTCACCCAGGTCCAGCTGGTAGCGCTCACGGGCCATCGCCTGGGCAACACTGGACAGGTCGCGGGCATTGGCCAGCCAGTGGTGATGATGGTCATGAATTTCGCGGTCGAGCGCCCGGCACTGGCGTTTCAGGGCCTCCAGGCTCTGCTCCAGCGGGGTGCCCTTCAGCTCGCCCATGACTTCTTCGAACGTGCGCCCGGAATGCCAGTAGCTGCCCCAGAAATAGCGATCGAACACCGTTTCGACGCGGCGTAGCGCGACCTTGGTGTTCCAGATGGTCAGCAACGTTCGGCCCTGCACCACTTCGCGTTTGTTCAGGTGCAGTTGCTGCCAGGCGATCCAGGCCAGCGCCACCAGGGCCACCGCCACGGTGACCGCGGCAGCGGCATACAGGAAATGCACGGCCTGGTTCATCTGTTGTGTCTGCCTGATGCCATAGAAGTAACTGGCCGTCAGGGTGCCCAGGATCGTCACGGAGCACCAGAAACCCGGTGCGTAGGGATCTTTCATCGCGCTATCCCCTTGTTGTTTTCCTGAGCATAGCAACGGCCAATCACTCGTCAGGCACCACTCGGCGCTTTATTTCTTGCGTGGGTGCAGCGCCTCGTTGAGTTGGTCGATCATCGGAATCCAGTCGTCATCCGCGATGTATTTCTCTTTCAGAAAATCGCGCTGTGAATCATTCCAGAAAGGCGCATCAACCAGCTTCACATCATCGTCCAGCGGCGAATGGGTGCTGATGAAACGGTTGATTTCGACCGGATCGTCAGACAACCCCAGCTGTTTGAAAATCTCCGACAACGGATGAATCGGCTTGTCCATGGTTCCTCCTCGGCGCCGGGCCGGTCGTCGACGATGCCGGCCCGGCATGGGTTGAGAGCATCAACTGAGCTCGCACACTTCGGCGCGCGGCACCAGCTTCAGATATTGCTCCATGCTCATGTGAATCAGATGATCGTGATCACCCGCCTCCAGGTAGACATCGCCTTGGCGGGTAAGACTCGAATCAAGCAGCATCTTTATCTGGTAGGCATCGCCAAGCGCCGGTACGGCTCCGCGCTCGCAGTCGCCGAACAGGCTCGGCAGGCCGCTCTCACGGGTCAGTTGCCAGGCCCCGGACATGCGCACCTTGCTCATGTCCAGGTGCCGGTTGGCCGGCAACACGGCCATGATGTAGTTGCCATGACGATCATCGAGCACCACCGACTTGGCGACCCGCTCGGCGGGTACGCCGGCCGTGCGGGCCGATTCCAGGCTGGTGGCCGAATGGGGATGGGGAATGATGTCGTAGTCGCAGTTGGCCTTGTTCAGGCGATCCTGCAGGGTCTTTGCCATACGCATGATGCACCTCCGGTTTCGCCCCCCAATGTCCAATTCTAGGCCGGGTACCGCCTGGCAGGGCTAAACTTGTGCAATAGAACACACGAGGTGACGACAGGTGATTGCCCGCTGCTGGCGCTGGCTGTTGCTGCTGTTGCTGCTGTTGCTGCTTGGCATCACGCCGGGCGGCCAAGCCGCGCCCGGAGCAGTGTGGGTGCTGGGCATCGATGATGCCATCGGCCCGGCCAGCGCCGACTACCTGGTGCGTAGCCTTGGCCAGGCCCAGCTACAGGGGGCGCAATTGGTGGTGATCCGCATGGATACGCCGGGCGGGCTGGACAGCGCCATGCGCCAGATGATCAAGGCGATTCTCGCCAGCCCGGTGCCGGTGGCCACCTTCGTTGCCCCAAGCGGGGCCCGCGCCGCCAGCGCCGGCACCTACATTCTCTACGCCAGCCACATTGCTGCCATGGCACCAGGAACCAACCTGGGGGCCGCCACGCCAGTGCAGATCGGCGGCCCACCCGGCCCTGCCAGGGAGGACAAGGTCAAAGGCAACGATGACGAAACCCTCGCGCGCAAGCAGGTCAATGATGCGGCGGCCTACATGCGTGGCCTGGCGCAGCTGCGCGGGCGCAATGCCGATTGGGCGGAGAAGGCCGTGCGCGAGGCAGTGAGCCTGTCCGCCAGCGAGGCCTTGCGGCTGAACGTGATCGACCACGTAGCCGATGACCTGCCCGGGCTGCTGCGCAAGCTCGATGGCCAGACCCTCACCGTCGCGGGCCAGACCCGCCAGTTGCAGACCGCCGGCGCCAGCCTGGTCGAGCACCTGCCGGACTGGCGTACACGGGTACTGGCGGTAATCACCAACCCCAGCGTGGCGCTGATCCTGATCATGGTCGGCGTGTACGGCCTGCTGTTCGAGTTCATGAACCCAGGCTCGACGGTCGGTGGCGTGGTTGGCGGCATCTGCCTGCTGCTGGCCTTGTATGCGCTGCAACTGTTGCCGGTGAGCTTTGCCGGGGTGGCGCTGATCCTGCTCGGCATCGCCTTCATGATCGGTGAGGCGTTTTTGCCCAGTTTCGGCGTGGTCGGCTTTGGCGGCATCGTCGCTTTCGTGGTCGGCGCGTTGATCCTGATCGACACCGACGCCCCCGGCTTCGGCATTCCACTGGCCCTGATCGGCACCCTGGCGCTGCTCTCGGCGGTGCTGATCGGTGGGGTGATGGGCATGGCCCTCAAGGCCCGCCGACGGGCGTTGGTCAGCGGCGATGCCGGCCTGCTCGGCAGCCTGGTCACGGTCACCGCGGTAATGGCCGGCAACCCGTTCTGCGGCGTGGTCCTGGCCCAGGGCGAACAATGGCAGGTGCAGTGTGCAACGCCGCTGCAACCAGGCCAGAGCGTGCGGGTGACAGCCCGCCATGGCGTCATGCTGCAAGTGAGCGCCGCCGCTCCTGCGGCGCAAGGAGAGTGACCATGTTCATGCAACTGGGTTTCGGCGCGGTGCTGGTCGTGCTGCTGATGCTGTTGCTGTCGGCGTTCCGCATCCTGCGCGAATACGAGCGCGCCGTGGTGTTCCAGCTGGGGCGCTTCTGGCAGGTGAAGGGGCCGGGGCTGATCCTGTTGATTCCGGTGGTGCAACAAATGGTGCGGGTCGACCTGCGCACGGTGGTGCTGGATGTGCCGCCGCAGGACGTGATCACCCGCGACAACGTCTCGGTCAAGGTCAATGCCGTGGTCTACTTTCGCGTGCTTGACCCGCAGAAGGCGATCATCCAGGTCGAGGATTTCCTGGTGGCGACCAGCCAACTGGCGCAGACCACGTTGCGCGCGGTGCTGGGCAAGCACGAACTGGATGAATTGCTGGCCGAACGCGAACAGCTGAACGCGGACATTCGCCAGGTGCTGGACGCGCAGACCGATGCCTGGGGCATCAAGGTGGCCAACGTCGAGATCAAGCACGTCGACCTCAACGAGTCGATGGTGCGCGCCATTGCCCGCCAGGCCGAGGCCGAGCGCGAACGGCGCGCCAAGGTGATCCATGCAGAAGGTGAGTTGCAGGCATCGGAGAAGCTGATGCAGGCGGCGCAGATGCTGAGCAAGGAGCCGGGAGCGATGCAGCTGCGCTATATGCAGACACTGGGGGCGATCGCCGGGGACAAAAGCTCGACCATCGTCTTTCCGCTGCCGGTGGAGTTGCTCAAGGGGGTGGTGGGCAAGCAGGAATAGCGGAGGGCGCCTTGCGCCCCTTTCGCGACGCAAGGCCGCTCCTACAAGGGTCGTTTAACGCCTGCAGGAGCCCTGGGCCGATCAGATTGGCGCGCGGCGCAGGGTCGCCAGGAAGGTAGCCGCACCAATGAACAACCCGGCAAAGGTCCGGTTCAGGCGTTTCTGCTGCCTGGGCGTACGCAGCAGCCGCAGTACCCGTGCAGCCAGGCCGGTGTAGCCGGCCATCACCAGCATGTCGACGGCGACCATGGTCACGGTGATGGCCACGTACTGCGGCAGCAGGGGGGCATGCGGGTTGATGAACTGTGGCAGCACCGCCAGCATGAACACCAGCGCCTTGGGGTTGCTGACGTTGACCAGGAAACCGCGGAATACCAGGCTCAGTGGCTTGCCGATCGGGCGCACGCCGGACTCATCGCTCATGTCCATCGGCAGTGCGCGCCACTGCTTGTAGGCGAGGTACACGAGGTAGCCGACACCGAACCATTTGATGATGTGGAACGCCGTGGCCGAAGCGGCCAGGATGGCGCCGACGCCGGCGGCGATGATGGCGATTTGCACAATCAGGCCCAGCTGCAGGCCCAGGGCGTTCCAGTAGCCACGCCAGAAACCGTATTGCAGGCCGCTGGACATCGAGGCAATTGCCCCGGCGCCGGGTGAAAGGCTGATCACCCAACAGGCGGCAAAGAAGCCCAGCCATACTTCCATCGACATCACACACCTCGCTCGAACATTTGTCGCAAAACGTTAAGCTAAGGCGTTGATGAAAAAATAACCAGCAGATTTTGCAGGGTTTGCACTGGCTGTACCCGCGCAGAGGCCGGTACAGGTTCAGTCAGCCTCGGCCGGCGTCTCTTGTTGCAGCGATTGCACCTCAGCGCCGCGCCAGCGCCGCACCGACTTCTGGAAAAACTGGCTGTTCGGCACCTGCACCAGCGCCCCTCCCGCCTCGGGCATTTCCAGCAGGGTGGTGAACAGCAGGTTGATGGCGATGACCCGGCCCTTTACGCCCGGCTTGTCGAGGGTGTCGACCAGTTCGACCACGTCTCCGATGCGAAACGGCCCGACCGTGAAGATCAGCACCGCACACAGCAGGTTGGAGAGCACGCTCCAGATAGCAAAGAAGGCCACCGCCGCTACCGCGACGAAACCGGACAATGCTGTCCACAGCACGGTTGCCGATACACCCAGGCGCTCCAGCACGAACAACAGCGCGCTGCCCATGATCAGCCAGCGCAAGCCACCGCGTACCGGCACCAGCAACTCCGGCGGCAGAGGATAACGCTGGCCCAGGCGGCTCAGCCCACGGGCAATGATGCGTTGCAGGACGAACGCCACGATCAGGATCAACAGAATCTGCAAACCCAGCCAGAAGGTGTCCATCCATTGCCCTGGCAGCAGCGAACGCAGTTCCTCCATCAGGACAGCGCCTCGAGTTCGGCCTGCATGCTTTCGAGGGTTTCCAGTGCTTCCATCCAGGCCTCCTCCAGTTCGCCCTCGCGCTGCTTGAGCTTGGTCTGGCGCGCCAGCAGCTCACGCAGTTCATCCTTGCGCGCCGCGTCGTAGAGGCCACCGTCACCCAGCGCGGTTTCGATTTCAGCCAGCTGCGCGTGCACCTGGTTGAGCTCGGTCTCGAGCTTGTCGGCGGCCTTCTTGTGCGGAGCCAGTTGCTGGCGCAAGGCTGCGGCAGCCTGGCGCTGGGCCTTCTTGTCGGTCTTGTCCGGGTTGGCCGGGGTGCTGCTGGCCGGCGCACTGCGCTGGCGGTACTCGACGAGCCAGCGGCTGTAGTCGTCCAGGTCGCCATCGAAGGTATCGACCTTGCCGTCGGCCACCAGCAGGAAGTCGTCGGTGGTGCTCTTGAGCAGGTGACGGTCGTGGGACACCACCACTACAGCACCGGCGAACTCCTGCAGGGCCATGGTCAGAGCCAGGCGCATTTCCAGGTCGAGGTGGTTGGTCGGTTCGTCAAGCAGCAGCAGGTTCGGCCGCTCCCAGGCAATCAGCGCCAGCGCCAGGCGGGCCTTTTCGCCACCGGAGAAGTTCACTACCGGCTCGTCGACACGGTCGCCATGGAAGTCGAAGCCACCGAGGAAATCGCGCAGGGTCTGCTCACGCTCGGCAGGCGCGATGCGCTGCAAGTGCAGCAGCGGGCTGGCCTTGTCGTCCAGCGAGTCCAGCTGATGCTGGGCGAAGTAACCCACGGCCAGGTTCTCGCCACGTACCAGGCGACCCGACAGCGGCTCAAGCTCGCCGGCCAGGTTCTTGATCAAGGTCGATTTGCCGGCACCGTTGGGGCCGAGCAGGCCAATCCGTGCGCCCGGGGTGAGCTGCAGCTTGACCTTGTCGAGGATGGCCTTGTCACCGTAGCCCAGGCGGCCTTCGGACAGGCTCAGCAGCGGGCTGGAAATTTTTTGCGACTCGCGGAAGACAAAGTCGAACGGCGAATCGACGTGCGCCGCCGACAGCTCTTCCATGCGCTCCAGGGCCTTGATTCGGCTCTGGGCCTGGCGGGCCTTGGTGGCCTGGGCCTTGAAGCGGGCAATGTACTTTTCCATGTGCGCGCGCTGCGCCTGCTGCTTCTCGTAGGCCTGCTGCTGCTGCGCCAGGCGCTCGGCACGGGTGCGCTCGAAGGCGGTGTAGCCGCCCTTGTACAGGTTCAGCTTGCGTTGCTCGACGTGCAGCACATGGTCGACCACGGCATCGAGGAAGTCGCGGTCGTGGGAGATCAGCAACAGCGTGCCTGGGTAGCCCTTGAGCCAGTCCTCCAGCCACAGGATCGCGTCCAGGTCCAGGTGGTTGGTGGGCTCGTCGAGCAGCAGCAGGTCGGACGGGCACATCAGCGCCTGGGCCAGGTTCAGGCGCATCCGCCAGCCCCCGGAGAAATCGCCGACGCGGCGATCCATCTGCTCGTTGGTGAAGCCCAGGCCGGCCAGCAACTTGCGGGCGCGGGCATCGGCGGTATAACCGTCGGCGCTTTCCAGCTCACTGTGCAGGCGTGCCAGGGCGGTGCCATCGTGGGCCTGCTCTGCCGCAGCCAGCTCGGCCTGAACCTTGCGCAGGCGCGCGTCGCCGTCGAGCACATAATCCACGGCCAGGCGGTCGAGCGTGTCGACCTCTTGACGCATGTGGGCGATGCGCCAGTCCCCGGGCAGTTGGCAATCGCCGGCATCGGGCGACAGCTCACCACGCAGCAAGGCGAACAGGCTGGATTTTCCGGCACCGTTGGCGCCGATCAGGCCGGCCTTGTGACCGGCGTGCAGGGTCATCTCGGCGCCTTCTAGCAAGCGCTGCGGACCACGCTGTAAAGTGAGGTTGGATAGTCTGATCATGATGGTCGCGGAGTCTACCAGCTTCCTCGGCCCATAGCGCGAGTGGAACCATGCACACCGACCTGTGGAATCACGCCCTGGCCCTGTACGCCAGGCCCGGCGTGGAAGCGGCCTGCCTCGCCTTGCAGGCGCTGGGTGGCGATGTCTGCCTGTTGCTGTGCGCAACCTGGCTGCAAGCACGTGGCGTGGCCGTGCTGGACGAGCGCGTGCAGGCATTGCGCGAGGTTGCCGAGCCCTGGCAGCGTGAAGTGGTTGCGCCGTTACGCAGCCTGCGGCAACAGTGGCGCGCGGCAGCGCAGGGCGATGCGCGGCTGGCAGCGTTGCGTGATCAGCTCAAGCAGCTGGAACTGCAGGCCGAGAAGGCCTTGCTGGAACGCTTGCAAGCGTGTGCACAACAGTGGCCCACGGACGCTGACGTGTCCGCGGGCGACTGGCTGGCCCGGCTGGCGCCGGACCTGGCCCGCCACCACGACGCGCTGGACCAGTTGCGCGTCGCGGCGACCGCGCTTCAGGACGCCGACGGCGCCTGAACCGAGGTACTGGCAGGTGCCGAAGGGGCGGCAGGCGTGGCCGAGTTGGTCACAGCGGCCGTACTGCTGGCGGCAGGTGTAGCCGGTTTGGTTTCGGCTGGCTTGCTGGCAGCAGGCTTGGCGGCAGCAGGCTTGGTCGCTGCACGGGTTGGTGCTTTGGCTGCGGCGGGTTTCGCGGCCGGCTTGGCAGCAGTGGCCTTGGCTGGCGCAGGTTTGGCAGCAGCGGTGGTTTTGGCCGCTGGTTTGGCAGCTGCGGTAGCCTTGGCTGCTGGCTTGGCCGCTGGTTTGGCAGTTGCAGTGGACTTGGCCGCTGGCTTGCCTGCCGGTTTGGCGGCAGCAGTAGTCTTGGCTGCTGGCTTGGCCGCCGGTTTGGCAGCTGCGGTAGCTTTGGCCGCTGGCTTGGCTGCCGGTTTGGCAGCTGCGGTAGCTTTGGCCGCTGGCTTGGCTGCCGGTTTGGCAGCTGCGGTGGCTTTGGCCGCTGGCTTGGCTGCCGGTTTGGCAGCTGCGGTAGCTTTGGCCGCTGGCTTGGCTGCCGGTTTGGCAGCTGCGGTAGTTTTGGCTGCTGGCTTGGCCGCCGGTTTGGCAGCTGCAGTGGCCTTGGCTGCTGGCTTGGCCGCCGATTTGGCAGCTGCAGTGGTTTTGGCTGCTGGCTTGGCCGCCGGCTTGGCAGTTGCAGTGGCTTTGGTTGCTGGCTTGGCAGCTGCGCGTTGGTCAAGGGCTTTGGCTGCTGCTTCTCGAACCTTGCCTACACCTTGAGCCAGCTTGAGGCTGTCCTGTGCATCGCGCTTGAGTTGTTGAATATAAGAACGGGTCTGGCTTTGACGTTCCTTGAGAGAATCGAGCAATTCTTCCAGTTCACCAATGGCTTTATGTGCCTTGGCCTGCGCCTTGGCTTTACCTGCCTTGGCTGCGTCTTGCAGTTTCTGACGCCCACCGTGCAGTTTTTCCTGCGCCTTGACACGCTGCTTTTCCAACTTGGCCAGCAGTTTTTCCGCATCAGCCAGCGCTTGCGAGCAGGCATCCTCCAAGTGTTCGAGCAGGCTGCCCGAAAGTTGCTGGAGCAGGTGTAACGGCGTACTTACTGGCTTCTTCTTGGCCGACATGGTTTACCTCCTGGCTGATGAGATTGCGGCTCATACTATGCTTCTGCTGCTACCGCCGCTAGGGCATGTTGACAGTATTGTTTACGCCGCGTTGCATGCCTGGGCAAAGTTGTTATCTTGCAGCTCCGAGCAAGTGTAGTTGCTGAATAAATGATTGCAGATATTCGGCAACTATCTGAACTGCGCGGTGCCCTTGTAGGAGCGGCCTTGTGTCGCGATGGGGTGCGAAGCAGCCCCAGGATTTGTGCATCGGGTTGATAATGCCGGGGCTGCTTCGCACCCCATCGCGACACAAGGCCGCTCCTACAAAACAAAGGCCTGCAAGCACGCACAATACCAAACTGAACACTGGCATAATTCCCCGCTCATTGGCGCAGGAACTGATCATGCCTCGATATCTGGTTTTAGGTTTATGCCTGCTGGCCCCGCTCGCCCTGGCCAACAGCGACGAACACGACCTGGCCTACAGCCTTGGCGCCAGCCTGGGCGAGCGGCTGCGCCAGGAGATGCCGGGCCTGCAACTGGACACATTGGTCGAAGGCCTGCGTGCGTCTTACCAAGGGCAACCACTGAAGCTCGACAAGGCACGCATGCAGGCCGTGCTGCAGCAACATGAAGCGCAGGAAGACGATGCCGCCGTGCAGAAACAGCAGGCTGCCGAGACACGCTTCATGGCCAACGAGCGCGGTCGTTATGGCGTACATGAACTCCCCGGGGGCCTGCTCTACAGCGAGCTGCAGGCAGGCACGGGCGCGCAGCCCAAAGCCGGCGGCAAGGTGCAGGTGCGCTATGTGGGCAGGCTGCCCGACGGCTCGATATTCGATCAGAACCAGACGGCCCAGTGGTTCAGCCTGGATTCGGTAATCGAAGGATGGCAGGTGGCGTTGCCGCAGATGCGCACCGGCGCCAAATGGCGCCTGGTGATTCCATCGGCACAAGCCTATGGCGCCGAGGGTGCGGGTGACCTGATCGCACCCTACACCCCCCTGGTGTTCGAGATCGAACTGCTGGCGGTTGCTGACTGATCTCGGCCGTCAGGCCTCGACCGCGCCCTCTTCCTTGTGCGCGTTGTGCAGCACCTCGATCAGGCAGTCTTCCAGTTCGAAGCGTTCGTGCAGCAGGGCTCCCAGCTTGGACAGCTTCTCGGCGAAGCGTTCGGTGTCCTTGCATTCACCCTTTTCGCAATGGTCATTGAACGCCAGCGCGGTCTGGGTGATGTCGTTGATCCGGGGATTGATTTCTTCGGCCAGCTTCAGCGCCTTTTCGTCGTCGAAAGCCTTGGCCTCACTGACCAGTTGCTCGCAGACTTCGAAATGCCACGCTGAAACGTAGTCGACCAGAACCGCGCAGAAATCGCGGTTTTTTTCCTTGTCGGCAAAGGCCGGCTTGGCGTCGCGCAATGCGCGGAAAGCCTGCACCAGTTCCTGGCGCTCCTCCAGCCAGCGATCGATCAGCTTGTGAACCCCACCCCAGCGTTCCTGAGCGTTCTGACAACTATCGAGCATGGCGATCTCTTCCCTTCTGGGTAGATGCCGCTGCACCTCGCACTACGACCGTGCAGCACAAAGGTGACATCAGCAGGACGGCATCGAGCAGTTGTGTTTTCGGTATGCGTGTTGCGAGATTATTCCCGCACGTGCTGCCCATCAAGGTACGCAGCGGACAAAGTTCATACAAGCGTTTAATACCCTGTTACACCGCCATTGGTCGCGCTACTGGCCAAGCCTTGCGCCAGGTCAACTTCTGGCCAGGGTGCGGAAACGATACGCCAGCAGGCAGCTCGCGGGCGGTACCGCCAGCAGCAGAAAGGCCAGCAGGCTCCACTCGGGCAGCGTCAGGTCGAGAAAACTCCAGGTCAGCGAGTTGCAGTCAGGGCCGCCGAGCAACAATTGCCGCGCCGCTTCGCTCCAGGACTGTTCCAATACCCATGCGATCGGCAGCGGGCAGAGAGGCAGGGCATCGTCCGCGCCCTGCAACCAGACGTGCCGTGCCGCCAGCAACGCCCCCCCCAGCGCACAACCCAGCGTCGCCCGCGCATAGCGGCGGACACCCTGCGAACGCGGTGCCTGCAGCACGGCCGCGAGGCACAGCAGCGCGTATAGGCCAAGCAGCACACGCTGGCTGAAACACAATGGACACGGCACCAACCCCAGAACCTCTTCCAGCTGGAAGGATGCTGCCAGCACCGCCAGTGCAGCCAGGCAGGCGGGTAGGAAAAAGGTGCGTAAACGGGCCGGCAGCATGGGCGGTCAAGGTCCCGAGAGGATGAAGTGGCTTGAAACGGTAGAGGAAAGACACGCTTTGTTTCAAGGCGCGACAGCCGCGACAAGTCGCTGAATCGCGAAGGAAATTTCTAGCAGATGAGTAGGAAACGTCTGAAGACAGGGACTGCAGATCCAGCTTGCATCGGCGGATAAGTTACCCGGCCCCATGGCCCGCACCTTGGCGCGGGCCGTGGGTAAGGTCAGGCGCGTACGCCTTCTGGCAATGGCAGGGCCAGCAGGCGCTCGTCCAGCAGGCTGAGGCCCTCCTGGAACAACTGGTTGCTGCGCTCGGTCTCGCCAAGGCTGGCGAGCAGCCGGGCCAACTCGGCGCAGGCCTCAGGGTTGCGTTCCATGCGCAGGCTGCTTTCCAGGTAGTCGCGCGCCTTGCCCCACAGGCGGTTCTGCAGGCTCAGGCGACCCAGGGTCAGCAGCAGGCTGGCGTCGTCCGGGTGTGCCTTGAGCCAGCCTTCGGCGGTTTGCAGCTGGCGCGCCGGGTCTTCGCCGCGCACCAGGCCGTAGAGGCGCGCCAGGTGGCTTTCGTAGTCACGCTTGAGGGCGGTGCGCAGCACTTGCTCGGCTTCGCTCTGGGCGCCGACCTGGCGCAACTGTTCGGCGTAGGCCAGCACCAACTGTGGTTCCTGGCGCTGTGCCGCGGTCAGTTGCTGCCAAGCACGCTCCAAGGCCTGGCGCGCACTTTGCGCATCCTCGCCCCGGGTCGAGGCCAGGCTCAGGTTCTGGCCCCACGCGCGTTGCTCCAGGGCGGCCAGCTCGGCAGCCGGCAGCACCTTGCCTTTGCGCAGCTCGGGCAGCAGGCGGATCAGCGCCGACCAGTCGCCGCGCGCCTGGTACAGGCGCTGCAGCAGGCGCAGCACCTGGCTGTTATGCGGGTGGCGGTCGTGCATGGCCAGCAGGGTTTCCAGGGCGCCGTCGCTTTCGCCACGGTCCATCTGCAGCTGCGCATGGGTCAGGGCGATGGCCAGTTCCGCTTGCGGCTGACGCTCCAGGGCACGCTCCAGCAGGTTGTCGCTGTCTTCAGTGCGGCCTTGCTCGTTGGCGGCGCGCGCCGCACCGAGGTAGAACAGCAGCGGCTGGCGCTCGGCCTCGGCGGCCCGGTGCAGGTGGCGTTGGGCGCTGGCCCAGCGGCCCTCGGCAAGGTCCAGCTGGCCCTGTTCGATGGACAAGCGGATGCGTCGGCTGCGGTTGCGTCGCGACCATGGGTTGACTACGCCGCTGGAAGTCAGCACCAAACCGACCAGGTAGCGCAGCAGCCACAGCAGCACGATCACGGCCAACAAGCCGGCCAGGGCTGCCCACAACCCCGACTGGTAGCGGAAACTGCCATAGGAAATCAGCACATAGCCGCTGTGCTTGGCGACCGCGATACCCAGCGCTGCGGCGATCACGATCGCCAGCACGGCCAGCAGGTAGACGCGCTTCATGGCTTGCCCCCTTCCGCCTCGGCCGGCAGGTGACGGCGCTGGATATACGCCTGTACTGCGGCCAGGCTTTCGCTCAGGTCGGGGGTGACCACCGAGACGGGTTGCTCGGCCAAGGCATTGAGGCTGTCGAGCATGGCCTTGCTCTGCGGGTTGTCGGCGTTGAAATTGGCCAGCAGCACGCTACGGGCATCGTCCAGGGCCTGGGTGTAGACCTTGGCGTCGCCATTGAGCGCCGCCCACTGGGCCTGCTCGATGGTCAGGCTCAGGGCCAGGCGCAGCTGGTTCAGTTGCTGCCCGGCCAGCAGTGGGCGCACGTTGTCATCGGCGTTGAAGTCGATCTGGAAATACTTGGAGATCTCGGCCCACCACTGCGACAGGCGGCTGGCGCCATCGCCGTCGGAGGTCAGGGCACCGAGCGCATCGGCATTGCTGGCGAATTCTGGCGACTGGGCGCTAAGTTGCTGCACCAGCTCGCGCTGCGCGGCCAGTTTCAGAAACAGGCCGGTACGGTCCGGTTGCTGCGTGCTGTTGAGCGTGGCCAGGCTACGCGCCAGCTGCTCGCGGGCGGCGAAGGCGCCCGGGTCGCTCTGTTCACGCAGGATCTCGTCGGCACCCTCGACCAGCGCCTTGGCACTGGTGATGTCCTGCAGCGCCGACAGGCGCAGGGTGGCCAGGCGCAGCAAATGCTCGGCCTCGGCCAGGCGCCATTCCTTGCGGCTTTCGCCCAGCACGGTTTCCAGGCGCTGGCTGAGGCGTTGCTGGTCGCCTTGCAGTTGCGCCACCAGGCGGCGACGGTCTTCCAGCTCGCTGGCAGGCGGCAGGCTGGCCAGCTGCGCGCTGATCTGCTGTTCGCGCTGCTGCAGGGCTTCGGCGCGTTGGTTCAGCGCCTCGATGTGCTGGCCCTGGTTGAATTCGCTGCCTTGCAGTTGACGCACCTGCCAGGCACCCCAGCCACCTACCGCGACCCCGGCCGCCCCCAGCAGCAGGGCCAGGGTTGCCAGGCCACTGCCGGAGCGCTTGGCAGGTGGGGGGGTGACGGGTTCCGCCGGCGCCTGTGCCGACGGCTGATCGTTTTTGGACAAGACAGTCTCGCTCACGTATCCATCCTTTGCATGGGGGCGCACCGCGTTCAGCTTAGCGCCTTAGGAGGCAGGTGCAGCGCTGCGCTGCACGGCTGCCAGCAAGGCCGTGGCACTGGCGCCACGGCAATCCACAACCTGTTGGGCCCCGGCGGCCCTGGCCTGTTCGGCGACCCGCGGGCTGGGCACGAACAGCGGCAGGCGCGCCAGCTGCGGCCAATCGGCGCCGGCCATCTGCTGCAAGTGTTCAAAACCCTGCCCACTGCTGACCACCAGGCCATTGAGGCGTTCCGCTTCGATGCGGCGCATCAAGGTGCCCGGCGGGTAAACCGGCAGGCAACGACGATACAGTTCCAGATAATCGACACTAGCACCTTGCTCTGCAAGACGCTCTGCCAGCAGTTCGCGACCTCCGACCCCGCGCACGATCAAGATGCGCGGCGTCGGCACGGCTATAGCCTGGCGCAGGGCTGGCAGCGCCAGCAAGGCTTCGCTGTCATCGCCGGCCGATGGAACGTTCACTGCCAGGCCCGCCGCCTGCAACACCGCCGCGGTCGCCTCGCCCACGGTGAACCAGCCTTGCCGTGGCGGCTGCAGGCCGGCCTGGGCCAGTTGTTCGAGCAATAACCTGGCGGCCGGCTTGCTGACCACGATGATCGCCTGGAAGCCCGACAGGCCTTCCAGCAATCGGCGTTGGCGGTTATCCACGGCAACCGGTTCGATCGCCAGCAACGGCAGGCAGCTACTGCCCACCCCCGCCGCCGCCAGGCTTTGCGCCAGCGCTGCGCAGTCTTCGACAGGCCGGGTCAGCAACAGGCGCCAGGGGCTCACGGGTGGCCGGCCTCGCCGTAGACTTCCTTGAGGATGGCCTCGGCGCCCTGCCCCAGCAGCTCTTCGGCAACCTGCACGCCAAGCGTCTCGGCGTGGCCACGGGGTGCGCGGGCTTCCGCCACCAGCAGGGTGCCGCCGCTGGGCTGGCCGACCAGGCCGCGCAGCCACAATTGGTCACCTTCCAGCACCGCGTAGCAGGCGATCGGCACCTGGCAGCCGCCGTTCAGGCGTTTGTTCAGGGCGCGCTCGGCCACCACCCGGTCAGCGGTATCGACGTGGTGCAGCGGTGCCAGCAATGCGTGGATCTCGCGGTCGGCGCTGCGGCATTCGATGCCCACCGCCCCCTGGCCACCCGCCGGCAGGCTGTCGTCGACGCTGATGGTGGAGGTGATGCGGTCTTCGAAGCCCAGGCGGATCAGGCCGGCAGCGGCGAGGATGATGGCGTCGTACTCACCGGCATCCAGCTTGGCCAGGCGGGTGTTGACGTTGCCGCGCAGGAACCGGATCTGCAAGTCGGGGCGGCGCGCCAGCAGCTGGGCCTGGCGGCGCAGGCTGGAGGTGCCGACGATGCTGCCGGCCGGCAGTGCTTCGAGGCTGGCAAAGCGGTTGGAGACGAAGGCATCACGCGGGTCTTCGCGCTCGCAGATGCAGTACAGGCCCAGGCCTTCGGGGAAGTCCATGGGCACGTCCTTCATCGAATGCACGGCGATGTCGGCTTCATTGTCCAGCAGGGCGGTTTCCAGTTCCTTGACGAACAGGCCCTTGCCGCCGATTTTCGCCAGGGGCGCGTCGAGCAGCTTGTCACCGCGGCTGACCATGGGCACCAGGGTCACCAGCAGACCGGGGTGGGCCTGCTCGAGGCGGGCTTTGACGTATTCGGCCTGCCACAGGGCCAAGGCACTTTTACGGGTGGCGATGCGGATTTCGCGAGTGGACATGAAACGCCCCGATCCAGAGAAATGCTGCCGATGATAACAGCATCGCCGCTACCGCTAGCAGATGTGGATCAGTCAAGGGCCTCTTCGCGGCTGAAGCCGCCCACCGGGTACAGTGCCGCTCGCCAGGGCAATGCTGAACCTGTGGGCGCGGCTTTAGCCGCGAACAAGGGCGCAGCCCTTGCCATGCGCGCGCCGTATCAGAGGGTCTGCATCATCTTGCGCACGCCGGCGACATGCCGTCGGCTGACGGTCAGGGCATCGCCTTCCAGGCCCTTCAGGTACAGCTGGAAATGCCCCAGCGGGGTGCGCTGCAGGCGTTCGATACGTTCACGGGCGACCAGTGCGTTGCGGTGGATACGCACGAAGCGTTCACCAAACTCGTCTTCCAGGGCCTTCAGCGGTTCGTCGAGCAGCACTTCGCCGGCCTCGTGGCGCAGGGTCACGTACTTGTGGTCGGCAATGAAATAGATCACCTGGGGCAAAGGGATCAGCTCGATGCCTTTGCGGGTGCGGGCACTGATGTGGCTGCGCGGGCCGCCACCTTCACTGCCCGGCCGGGTGAGCGCGGCCAACTGCGCGCGATTGGGTTTTTCGGCCTTGCGCAAGGCATCGCGCAAGGCCTGCGCCTGGAAAGGCTTGGTCACATGGCTGAGGGCACTGTCCTTGAACGCCTCGGCACCATATTCATCGTCCCCGGTGCAAAACACCACCGCCGGCGGCGCCTCGCGCTCGCACAGGCGGGCGGCGACCTGCAAGCCGTCCAGGCCTGGCATGCCGATGTCCAGCAGGACCACATCGGGCTTCAGGCTTTCGATCAGCGCCAGGGCCTCCTCGCCGTTGGTGGCGCTAGGCTCCAGCACGGTGTATCCCTCCAGCTCGCCGAGCAGGCGGCTGAGGCGCTCACGGCCTTGGGGTTCGTCATCAACGATCAGGACATTCATAATTGCGCTGGATTCCTGAATGAGTCTCGCACAGGTATAGCGTAGACAGGTATGGTTCGAGCGACACTGCGGTCAGGCTCTAGACCGGTGCGATGGCCAAAGATTCACTCGGCAGGCAGATTCACTGCCAGTCCTCTGTCCAACTGTAGACGGTCCGTGGAACACTGCCGTTCATTCCATGAAATCGTTGTGCGGCGTTTTCCCTTGCATTTCTCTCGACCAGCGCCCTGCGGCGCCCGCCACAACCCTGCTATCATCCGCGCCACTTCTTTCGTTCACGCCTGCAATGAGTGAATCCATGAGCACCGACAAGACCAATCAGTCCTGGGGCGGCCGCTTCAGTGAGCCCGTCGACGCCTTCGTCGCCCGTTTCACCGCCTCGGTCGATTTCGACAAGCGCCTGTACCGCCACGACATCATGGGTTCGATCGCCCACGCCACCATGCTGGCGCAGGTCGGCGTGCTCAGCGATGCCGAGCGTGACACCATCATCGATGGCCTGAAGACCATCCAGGGTGAGATCGAGGCCGGCACCTTCGACTGGCGCGTCGACCTCGAAGACGTGCACATGAACATCGAGGCACGCCTGACCGACCGCATCGGCATCACCGGCAAGAAGCTGCACACCGGCCGTAGCCGCAACGACCAGGTGGCCACCGACATCCGCCTGTGGCTGCGTGACGAGATCGACCTGATCCTGGCCGAGATCACCCGCCTGCAGCAGGGCCTGCTGGAGCAGGCCGAGCGTGAAGCCGAAACCATCATGCCCGGTTTCACCCACCTGCAGACGGCGCAACCGGTTACCTTCGGCCACCACCTGCTGGCCTGGTTCGAAATGCTCAGCCGCGACTACGAGCGCCTGGTCGACTGCCGCAAGCGTGCCAACCGCATGCCGTTGGGCAGTGCCGCCCTGGCCGGTACCACCTACCCGATCGACCGTGAACTGACCTGCAAGCTGCTGGGCTTCGAAGCCGTGGCCGGCAACTCGCTGGACGGCGTGTCGGACCGTGACTTCGCCATCGAATTCTGCGCAGCAGCCAGCGTGGCGATGATGCACCTGTCGCGCTTCTCCGAAGAGCTGGTGCTGTGGACCAGTGCGCAGTTCCAGTTCATCGACCTGCCAGACCGCTTCTGCACTGGCAGCTCGATCATGCCGCAGAAAAAGAACCCCGACGTGCCAGAACTGGTACGTGGCAAGAGCGGCCGTGTATTCGGCGCCCTGACCGGCCTGCTGACCCTGATGAAAGGCCAGCCGCTGGCCTACAACAAGGACAACCAGGAAGACAAGGAGCCGCTGTTCGACGCCGCCGATACCCTGCGCGACTCGCTGCGGGCTTTTGCCGACATGATTCCGGCAATCAAGCCCAAGCACGCCATCATGCGTGAAGCGGCCCTGCGCGGCTTCTCCACCGCCACCGACCTGGCCGACTACCTGGTACGCCGTGGCCTGCCGTTCCGTGACTGCCACGAGATCGTCGGGCATGCGGTGAAATATGGTGTGGACACCGGCAAGGACCTGGCCGAGATGAGCCTGGATGAACTGCGCCAGTTCAGCGGCCAGATCGAGCAGGACGTGTTTGCCGTGCTGACCCTGGAAGGCTCGGTGAATGCCCGCAACCACATTGGCGGCACCGCACCGGCGCAGGTGCGTGCGGCAGTGGCTCGCGGCAAGGCGCTGCTGGCTTCGCGTTAAGCCCTGGACTTGGGGCCGCTGTGCGGCCCATCGCGACACAAGGCCGCTGCTACAGGGGTTCGTCTACCCTCTGCAGGCGCGGCCTTGTGTCGCTACGGGCTGTGAAGCAGCTTCTGGCTTCTAGCGCTTGCCGCTACGAATCATCTCCATGAAGGCCGGCATCGCCGCCGCCTTGTCCGCCACGATCCGCGCCATGTGCGGGTTGTCGCCCATCAGCCCGAGCAACGCCTTGGCCTGGGGGAAATCTTCCAGGAAGTCGATGTTCAGCACCTTCTTGCCCACAGCACAGGCCAGGTCGACCGAGAAGCAGAACATCAGGTCGGCCAGCGTCAGTTGCTCACCCGCTACATAGGGTGCGAAGCGGCCGTTGCGCTTGAGCGTGGCAAACCCGGCCAGCAGGTCGGCACGGGCTTTTTCCTTGACCAGCGGCTCCACCGCCATGCCAAAGAACGATTCGGCGTAGCAGGTACGCGCCGGCAGCTCGATGTACAGCTCGATTTCCTTGAGCAGCTCGCGCACCTTGGCCTGCCCGAACGGGTCGGCCGGCAGCAGCGCCTTGCCGCCCTGGGTTTGCTCGATATAGTCGAGGATCACGCTGGTTTCGCTGAGGAAGCCATGTTCGGTCTGCAACACCGGTACCTTGCCTCGTGGGCTCACTTCCAGCGCCTGCGGCGCCTGGCCGCCATAGAAGGTGACCTCCTCGAAGGGCAGGCCTTTTTCCAGCAGGGCCAGCTTGACCATGTTGTAGTAGTTGCTGACCGCGAATCCGTGAAGCTTGAGCATGAGGTAACAGCCTCCAGGCCGTAAGGGGTTGGCCTGGCTTTTATAGACCGATCGCCAGCCTCTTGACCAGTGTCATGCGCCCCGTCAATGCCCGGGCATTGCCGCCGCAGGCGTGGCACACTGTGCATCCCATCACAGGAGTACCGCCATGAGCGAGCCCACCGACATCGACAATGACGACGACGAAGCCTTCGCCGAGGCGACGCTGACCCAGGCCATCGAAAACCAGATCGAAAGCGGCGAGCCGCCTGCGGCCAAGGCCACCTTCAACAAGCTGACCCTGGTCGGCTATGCGCGCGAAGACATTCTCAACCTGATGGCCCATGTGCTGGCCTTCGAGATCGACAACATGCTGGTGGAAGACCGCGCGTTCGACAGCGAGTGGTATGAAAGCGCACTGCGGGCGCTGCCGGAGTTGCCGCCTGAGATGGATCAAGGCGACGACGAATAACCCGTCTACACTCCAGGATCAGGCACCGCCACTGGTGCCGCCATCCTTGTCTGGAAGTCAGGAGTCGCCATGTCCTTCACCCCCGATCTGATCGCTGAACTGGAAGTGCTCGCGCTGTTCAAACACGACAGCAGCCAGGAAGGCATCAAGATTCACAAGAACGCCTCGCCTGCCCTGGTTGCCGCCGCGCAACGCCTGTATGAAAAGGGGCTGACCGATCAACCTGATGGCGGCTACCTGACCAGCCTGGGTCATGACGCCGTCGAAAGTGTCCAGCTGCTGCAGAACATCCTCAAGGCGCCACAGCCGGCCTGACAGATTGCCGCAATGCCTGTAGGAGCGGCCGGGGGGGGGGGGGGGGGGGGGGGGGGGCGCCCGCCCCCCCCCCCCCCCCCCCCCCCAAACAAGGCCGCTCCTACAGGCGGTCCGTATATGCCTTTAGTGTGCTACTGCCCGGCGCTTTTCCGCCAGGCGTGAGCGCCCGTACAGGAACACGATGGCCAGCAAGGCCACCGCCTGCGCCGACAGCGAGTAGGCATCGGCGTGGATCCCCAGCCAATCGAACTCGAAGAACGCCACTGGCCGTGTACCGAGCACCCCGGCCTCTTGCAGCGCCTTCACGCCATGCCCGGCGAATACCACCGACAAGGCGCACAGCAACCCGGCGTTGATACTGAAGAACAGCGACAACGGCAGTTTGGCCGAGCCCCGCAGGATCACCCAGGCCAACCCCACCAGCAACACCAGCGCCGTGGCACCACCCGCCAGCACCGCCTGGTGCCCGCCTGGGCCTGCCTGCAGCCACAGGGTCTCGTAGAACAGGATCACTTCGAACAGTTCGCGGTACACCGAGAAGAACGCCAGCACGGCGAAGCCGAAACGCCCGCCGCCACTGACCAGGCTGCTCTTGATGTAGTCCTGCCAGGCGGCGGCGTGGCGGCGATCGTGCATCCACACACCAAGCCACAGCACCATCACCGCGGCGAACAGCGCCGTACAGCCTTCCAGCAGCTCACGCTGGGCGCCACCCACGTCGATCACATAGGCCGCCAAGGCCCAGGTGGCGAAGCCGGCCACCAGCGCCAGGCCCCAGCCCAGGTTGACGCTGCGCACCGCCGACTGCTGGCCGGTGTTGCGCAGGAAGGCCAGGATCGCCGCCAGTACCAGGATCGCCTCGAGGCCTTCGCGAAGCAGGATCAGCAAACCGGAAACAAAGCTCAACGACCAGCTCAAGCCATTGCTGCCCAGCAGCTTGGCGGCTTGCTCGAGCTTGGCCTTGGCTTCGCCCAGGCGTTGCTCGGCCTGGGCGACGGGCAAGCCGTCCTGCAGTGACTGGCGGTAGGCCATCAGGGATTTTTCGGTGTCCTTGCGCGCCAGGGTGTCGATGTTGTCCAGTGAGCTTTCCACCAGTTCGAAGCCTTCCAGGTAGGCCGCCACCGACAGGTCATAGGCCTGGTCATGGTCGCCTGCGCGGTAGGCTGCCAGGCTCTTGTCCAAGGTACTGGCGGTGTACTCGAGCAATTGCGCCGGGCCACGCTTGACCTGGGGTGGTTGCGCGCGCTGGGCGCGGAACGCCTCGACGACGGCATTGCCCTCTTTGGCGGCGACTTCGGCCGGGGTCTGGCGGGCCAGGTCGGCAATGTTCCAGGTCTTGTCGCCTTTGCCGGCTTCCGGCTTGGCGGTGAAGCTGGCGATATAGGCGGCCACGTCCCAGCGCTGGCGATCATCCAGCTGGTCGGCGAAGGACGGCATCTCGGTACCGTCGATACCCAGGGCCAAGGTGTTGTAGAGGTCGAACAAACTCAACTGGTCGAGGCGCGCGACATCGCGCAGGTTGGCGGGTGCCGGCTCCAGGCCCACGCCAGCCGGGCCGTCGCCGGCACCGGTGTCGCCGTGGCAGATCGAGCAGTTTTGCGCATACAACGCCGCGCCACGGGCCGGGTCCGGGGTGATCACCGGGGCCTGGCTGACCTCGTAGGCCACCGCCAGACGTGCGCCCAGCTGACGGGCCTGCTTGGCTACCGCTGCACCATCCTGGCGTTGGTCGATGGCTTGGCGCAGCGCCTGCACGCCCTGCTCCAGGGCCGCTTGCTCAGCATGCGCCGGCAGGCCTTTGACCAGGTCGGCCAGCACCGCACTGAATTCCTGCTGCTCGCGGTATTCGCCATTGTCGATCACCTTGCCGTCGTGCACGGTCGGTGGGTAGTCGGCACCAATGTAGTCGAGCAAGTGCAGCGCCTTGGTAGCCTCAGCGGGGGCTTCGGCCAGCGCCAGGCTACTGCACAGCGCCAGCACCGGGCCCAGCACCAATGCAGGCAGCCAGGCAAGCAGACGGGAACGGGTATTCATGGCCAGTCTCGAGGGGAATGCGAAAGAGAACATTGTTCACTTCCACTTTGCTTCTCTCAAGGGTTCTGGGCGGATTTCATGAAAAATCTTGCTACAAATCAGACGAAGTGGGAGGTATGAGGGCTGGGCAATGCCGGTGCCTGGGGAGAGATTGGGTGGGGGCTGACAGGCGCTGAAAATGCCAAGGCAGGCACCTGTCAGCCCTCCCTCAATCTCCCGTCAAACACCCCGTAACTTCACTGCTTCCCAGCCTCCTTCCACCCCCCACCCAACGCCAGGAACACACCAATCTGACCCAACGCCACCTGGCTATTGGCCGCCGCCAACTGCGAGCGCATGTCGGTATAAGTCCGCGTTGCCTGCAAGTCCGCCAGGAACGATTCACGCCCCGCTTGGTAATAGCGGTGGGTCTGGTCGGCAGCGTCCTTGGCCGACTGCTCCGCCTCGGCCAGCGCATCGCGCCGATCCAGCAAGGCACTGTACTGCGCCAGGCGGGTCTGGGTTTCGCGGATGGCGTTCAGCACCACTCCATCGAAGTTCGCCAAGGCCGCCTGGGCCGAGGCTTCGGCCATGCGGATGCGCGCACGGGTGCCGTTGGTGGGAATGGTCCAGCTGACCTGCGGGCCAAAACCCCAGCGGTTGGCCGAGGGCTCGCCAAGGTTTTCAAGCAGGCCGATGGTGCCGACCTGGGCGCCGATGCTGATATCCGGGTACAGCGCACCGGTAGCGACACCGATGTTGGCAGTGGCCGCAGCCAACTGGCGTTCGGCCTGGCGTACGTCGGGGCGACGCTTGAGCAGGGCGGCGCCATCGCCGACGGGCAGCAGCTGGCTCAGGTGCGGCAGTTCGGCACAATCGGCAGTGCCGGCGGGCAGTTGCTCCACCGGCTTGGCCATCAAGGCCGCCAGGGTGTACAGGCCGGCCTCGCGCTCGGCCTTGAAGCGTGGCAGCTCCGCGCGCAAGGACTTGAACTGGGTCTGCGAGCGGGTGACCTGGGTTTCATCGCCACGGCCGGCATCACGCAAGCGCTGGGTGAGCTTGACGCTTTGTTCCTGCAGGTCGAGCGACTCGCGGGCGATATGGTATTCCTCGTTGGCCGAGCAAACCTGGGTATAGGCCTTGACCACGTCTGCCACCAAGGTGATGCGGGCGGTATCGGCAGCGGCCTGCACAGCATCGGCATTGGCCTTGGCGGCCTCGGTGCCGCGCTTGAAGGTACCCCACAGGTCGAACTGGTACGAGGCGCTGATGATCGCCTCACCAATATTCGCCACCGGTACTTTCTCGGGCAGCAGGAAGGCTTCGCCAGACTCCTGCAGGCGCTGGGCACCCAGTTTGACGCCGCCGTTGAAGCCGCCTTGCGACTCGGCCACTTCGACCTGCGCACGGGCCTTGGCGATGTTGGCAGCGGCCACGCGCAGTTCGCTGTTGGCACTCAGGGCCTGGCGCACCAGCTCGTTCAACCGCGGGTCCTGATACAACTGCCACCAGTCCTCAGGCACCGGCGCCGACACCACGCTGTCAGCATCCTGGCGCAACGGGCCATTGAGGTCGCTGCGCTGCACCGCGGCATCCTTCGGTACCTGGTAGTCGGGGCCAACCATCATGCAGGCGCCCAACGACAGGCACAGGCCAGCCAACATCAGCTGTTTCATGGCCGCTGGCCCTCGATGATCGACACCGTGGCGGTTCGCCCGGCGATCATGCGGAAGTCCTCTGGTACCTCGTCGAAGGCGATGCGTACCGGAATACGCTGGGCCAGGCGCACCCAGCTGAACGCTGGGTTGACGTTGGGCAGCAGGTTGGCCCCGCTGCTGCGGTCGCGGTCTTCGATACCGGCAGCAAAGCTCTGCACATGGCCGCTCAGGCGGGTATTGTCGCCCATGACGCGGATATCCACGGCATCGCCGATGTGGATGCCGCCCAGCTTGGTTTCTTCGAAGTAACCGTCGACGTGGTACGAGGCACTATCGACCACCGACAACACCGGCCGGCCAGCAGTGACAAATTCATGGTTACGTGGCGCACGGTCGTTGAGGTAGCCGTCCACCGGGCTGCGCACCACCGAACGGTCGAGGTTGAGCTGGGCGCTGTCGACTGCCACTTGCGCCTCGCTGACCGCCGAGCGGGCACGGGCTTCGCGAGACTGGCTCTCTTCCAGCTGCTCGGCCGCGACCAGATTGCCCAGCTTGCGGTTGCGCTGCGCCTCGCGGGTAGCCTGGGCCAGGGTTTCCTGGCGCTCGGCCAGGGTCGCCTTGGCCTGGCGCAGGGCCAGGGTGAAGCGGTCCTGATCGATGGTGAACAGCACATCGCCACGCTTGACGGTCTGGTTGTCGCGCACCTCGACCTTCTGGATCAGCCCGGAAACGTCCGGGGCGATCTGGATCACGTCGGCGCGGATGTGGCCGTCGCGGGTCCACGGGGCGAACATGTAGTACACCACCATCTGCCACACGAGCACAGCGGCGAAGATCACTACCAGCAAGGTCAGGACCACACGGCCCAGGGTCAGCAAAGGTTTTTTCATGGCAGCATCAGGTTTCGGCAAAAGTGGTCCACCGCGCCAAGCAGCACGGCATACAAGGCAACGTTGAACAATGCCCGGTGCCAGACCAGGCGGTAGAAATGCACGCGCACCAGCACCGCGTGCACCCCGAGGAACAGCAGGTAGGTGCCAAACATCATCACCAGCAGCGTGGGCAGGAATACCCCGCTGATATCCAGTTCACCAATCACAGGGGCGCTCCGTCGAGTCCGGGGGGCAATTGCGGCTGTTCGGCGGGTTCGAGCATCACCTCGACACCCGGCAGCAGCGCCAGGCGCAGGCCGCTCAAGGCGTGCAGCAGGTGGGTGCGGGCATCGCCGCGCTCGTACAGCTCATCGAGGTTCAGCGCCAGGCGCGCGCGCTCCATGTTGCGCAGCAACGCGGCGGGCGCATGCAGGCGCTCACCAGCGCGCAGGCAGGCGGCGTAATGCGCGCCAACTTCCTCGATCACGGTGCCCAGGCGCTCACGGGCCTGCTGGCCGGCACGCGGCATGTAGGCCAGCAAGTCCAGCAGGTTAAGCCCTACGCGCAGGTCACGCAGCGCCACGCCGCTATCCTGGCCAGTCTGCGACAGGCGCGGCAGGTGCTGCATCAGGCGGTCGAGCATCTGCACACCCACGTGGCGGTGTTCGGCAAGGGTGGCCGGCTCGGTCATCTCGACGATGTCGCGCCAGGCGAAGCGGGTCATGCGCTTGGCCGCCAACTCCACGCCGAAGGGGCGCATCACCAGGGTCCAGATGAAGGCGAACAGCAAGCCGACGGGGCCGGCCAGGTTGGAGTTGAGGAAGGTGAAGAAATCCGCGTCGTAGGCACCCTGGATGCTGATGAAGGTCGAGGTGTTGACGATGGTCAGCAAGGTGCCAAGGTAGAAGCGCGGTTGCACGGTCAGGGTGCCGACGCAGATGAACGGCACGGCAAAGGCCAGCACCAGCATGGGGAAGTCGTGCAGGTTGGGCAGCACCAGGAACAGGTACAGGCTGGAGAAGATCACCGACATCAGCGTCCAGAAGAAGAATCTGTAGATCTGCGGCGCCGGGTCGTCCATGGCGGCGAAAAAGCTGCACGATACGGCAGCGAGAATCACCGCGCTGGCCCCGTCGTTCCAGCCCAGGCCGATCCACAGGCCGCAGGCGACAACGATGGCCAGCACGGTCGAGGCTACCGAATACAGCATCAACCCGCGATCGAAGAATGCTGTCAGGCGGCCCAGCCGCCAGTGGCGGTACACCGCGCGCCAGGGTTTGGCATCGTCGCTGCGCAAGGCGTGCTGCAGGCTGCAGCAGTCCTGCCAGAGGTCGGCCCATTCCGTCAGGCGATACAGGGCGTTGGACAGCAGCAGCTCGGCACGTTGGTCAAGGGCTGCGGCGCCAGGCTGCAGGCGCTCGATCTGCTCGTGCAGGGCGGCCCAGCGGGCGGGCGAAGCGCTGTCGGCGGTGCCCTTGAGCCATTCGCGGGCGGCCTCCAGCAGCGGTCGCATCTGGGCGAATTTCTCCGGAGCACGGCCTTCGAGGGCGACCAGGGCGTCGTCGAGGGCGTCGATCACCGGCAGCAGGTGGATCATGCGCCCGCGCAATTCGCGAGCATTCTTCAGGGTGTGCGGGCCGGCACCTTCATGGCCGAGCTGGCCGATCATCAGTTCCAGCGAGTTGAAGGTGGTGACCATCGTGCCGCGCAGGCCACCCACCTGGTCGGCGCTGGCTTGGCGGGCGAGGTAGGTATCGCTGTAACGGATCGCCTCGCTGAACCAGGTAGTGGTGGCACCGACCACCACTGGCGCCAGCCGACGCGGCCAGAAGATGGCCCCGACCACTGCCGCGCAGACGATACCCAGGCAGATTTCCTGGGCACGGGAAGACGCCACGTCGAACACGGCCAATGGGTTGTCGACCACCGCCAGGGCGATCATCGGCAGGGTGTAGCCCGCCAGCATCAGCACGTAGTTGTTGGCGGTGCGCAGATTCAGCGAAAGGAACAGCAAGGTGCCGGTCCACAAGGCGATGGCGATACTCAGCAGCAATGGCGACTGTACCAGCGGCGGCACCAGGAAGATCGCGCCACCGGCACCAAGCAGCGTGCCCAGGGCACGGTACAGGGCCTTGGAGCTGGTCGGCCCGAGGAAGGGGCTGGAGACGATGTACACCGTGGCCATGGCCCAATAGGGGCGCGGCAGCTGCATGAGCAAGGCGATGTACAAGGCGATCATGGAGGCGGCGAAGGTACGCACGCCATAGAACCAGTCGCGCGCCGGTGGCACCGAGCTGAAGAAGCCGTTCATGCGGCCTCGCCTGTGCTGCCCAGGCCAGCCGCTTCGAAGGCACGCAACACGCGCAAGGCGGCCTCCAGGTCGGCTTGGTCGATATGCTGCAGCACCTCACGGCGCAGGCGCACCAGTTCGGCTTCGATGGACTCGGCCAGGGCGCGGCCTTCGGCGGTCAGGCTCAGGCCCTTTGCACGGCGGTCCAGCGGGTCTTCGCTGCGGCACACCAGGCCAGCCTTGCACAACTGGTCGAGCAGGCGCACCAACGACGGGCTTTCCAGGCCCGCAGCCTGGGCCACGGCAACCTGGTGCACGCCGTCGCCCAGGCGCACGATCATCAACAAGGGCGTGGCGCAGGCCTCGGAGATGCCATAACCGGTCAGGGCGGTATGGCAGATGCGCCGCCAATGCCGGGCGGCAACCACCATGCCGCTGCTGACTTGCAGGCGCAGGAGATCAAGGGACATTGAAGAAACCAAGGATATTCATAGTTTGCTAACTATCAATATACGCTTGGCCCTCCCCCTGTCGTCAACCAGTGGTGACGGATAGCCTGGGTGAAATGTTGTTCATGCTTTTTGTCAGTACCGGCCTGAGCAGAACCACTCAGGGCTGGATCTGGTCTTCCAGCTTCATGGTCAGGGCCAAGGTGCTGCCCATCTGTACCGCCCGGTCGCGCCACTCCTGGTACCGCACCTCGTCACGGCTGCTGAAGTGCACTGCCAGCTCCTCGGCAGCCTGCACCACGCCCGCCGCTGCCGCCAGCTCCAGCCAGTACAGCGCCGCCTTGATATCGGCTTCCACGTACAGCCCGTGCATCAACCGGTATCCCACCTCGAAACGGCAACGTGCCTCGCCCCGCTCGGCACCCCGCAGGAACCACTGGTAGGCCTGCACCAGGTCGACCTGCCACAGCAGCTCGCCGTCGCACACCTCTTCCTCGTACAGGTCGCCCAACGCGGCGGCGGCGTGCAGCAGGCCGCGCTCGAAGGCCTGGCGATAGCACTCCGCCGCCTGCACATAGGAGGGCTCGATGCCTTTGCCGAAATAATGCTGCTGGCCAAGGTTGAACCAGGCCGCAGCACTGCCCTGCAGGGCGGCCATGCGCAACAGGTGGCCGGCCAGCACGGTATCGGCACGCCAGTACTTGCCGTTGAGCCAGATCCAGCCGAGGTCATTGAGCGCCGCCACGTTGCCTTGCAGCGCCTGGCGGCGCAGGTCGGCATATACCGCCTGCACGTCGCTGGCCTCGTCCAGGCGGCTGATCAGTAGCGAGCGCTGGCTGGGCAGCCCTACTCCGGCAAACAACCGCTGTCGCCTCCCGACAGCAATCGGTGGGGCGATGACCCGCTCGGGCAGGAGACGGGCAAGCAGCGAATGGATATTGCTGGCAGCAGACATGTTCATCCTCATTGAACGACGCACAACCCCAACCTTCGGCTGTGATGAGGCGTGATTCTGCGTGACGACACGTCAAAACCTGTCGCGAACGAATCGGCACCTGGCAACCAAATGCGACTTCCTTGATCTGAGCAGGCTGTGGCCAATTGCCATGCCCCACGCCTGCCGCCATCCTATTGCGGCAAGCCTAGACAAGGACGTTACCTTTTGCCGTTCGCCACTACCCGCGCCACCCTCAGCCGTCAGTGGGCGCTGCTGCGCCAGCTGCCCAGCCGCTCTCCAGGCATCACCAGCGCCGAGCTGGTCTGGCGCCTGCGTGACGTGGGCTTCACTGTCAGCAAACGTACTGTCGAACGCGACCTCAATGAGCTGTCGCTGATATTCCCGCTGGAGCGCAATGACAAGAGCATCCCGTTTGGCTGGCACTGGTCGGCGAGCGCCGTGGGCGAATTGCGCGGCAATTTCGATTTGCTGACGCACCTGCGCGGCGACGCGTTGCAACCGGCACGGGGTGAGGGGGTCGAGTTGGTGGCACGCATCAGCGATGCACTGGCGCGGCAATTGCGCGATGCGCCGCTGAGTAGCGACATGCAACTGACGGCGCTGGAACACGGGCACCGGATGCGGGCCACGGTGAGTGATGGCTGGCCGCTGCGCTGGTGGCTGTTGAGCCATGGCGATGGGGTGGTGGTCGAGCAGCCTACCGGCTTGCGGGAGGAGATTGGCAGGATACTCAGCAATGCGGCTGCGCAGTACCAGAATTCATAGCCTGTACCGGCCTCTCGCGGCTGAACCCGCGAAGGGCCGGTACAGGCTTGCTGTTAGCGCTGCATCCCCCATCGCCGCACGGTCAGCCGCTCCAGGGTATTGAACACCAGCCCTTCCACCAGCAGGCCGATCAGGATCACCACCGCCAACCCGGCGAATACCTTGTCGGTGTAAAGCTCGTTGCGGTTCTGGAAGATGTACCAGCCCAGCCCACCTTTGCCGCTGCTGGCACCGAACACCAGCTCGGCGGCGATCAAGGTGCGCCAGGCAAACGCCCAGCCGATCTTCAACCCCGACAGGATCGACGGCAGCGCTGCCGGCACCAGGATGTGCAGCACCAGCCGCAGTCCTTTCAGGCCATAGTTGCGACCAGCCATGCGCAGCGTCTCCGACACGCCGAGGAAGCCGGCATAGGTATTGAGCGCCAACGCCCATAGCACCGAGTGCACCAGCACGAAGATCAGGCTGTTGTCACCCAACCCGAACCAGAGCAAGGCCAATGGCAGCAGGGCAATTGCCGGCAGCGGGTTGAACATCGAGGTCAATGTGCCCAGCAGGTCACGTCCCAACTGGGTCGACACCGCCAGGCTGGTCAGGCCAAAGGCCAGGACGATGCCCAGCACATAACCCTTGAGCAAAATCACCAGCGAGACGCCGACCTTGGTTGGCAGTTCACCGCTGAACAGGCCGTCCCACAAGGCGACGGCGGTTTGCACAAAGCTCGGCAGCAACAGGTCGTTGGCCTGGTAGCGGGCCACGGCCTCCCAGAGCACGGCAATCACCAGCAGAATGACCGCCTTGCGCAACCAGCCTTGCTGCCACAGACGCTGCAGCAACGGCAGTTGACGTTCCACGGGCACACTGAGCAGGGGCTGCAGTTGCACCTCGTATTCCTGGCGTACAGGGGTAGTGGTCATGGCTGAAGCTCCTGTCAGTAGGCGATGCGGATATCGTTGAAGCCAAGGTCGCCAGCCGGTTCCGGCGCGTCCGCCTCGTCAAACAGCAAACGGTGGATGCGCCGGGCACTGGCCTGGAAGTCGCTGCCGCCCAGGCTGCCCAGGTCGTATTGGTGGCTGTGCACTTCGGCCCGTACCCGCCCCGGGTGTGGCGACAACAGCAGGATGCGGTTGCCGACCACCAGCGCTTCTTCGATGGAGTGGGTGACGAACAGCAAGGTGAAGCGCACCTCCTCCCACAACAGCAACAGTTCTTCCTGCATCTTGCGTCGGGTCAGCGCATCGAGTGCGGCAAACGGCTCATCCATCAGCAGGATCTTCGGCTGCGTGGCCAAGGCCCGGGCAATGGCCACGCGAGCCTTCATGCCGCCCGACAGGGTGTGCGGGTAGGCATCGGCGAAGGCCGCCAGGCCGACCTTGTCCAGATAATGCAGCGCCCGCTCCTCGGCCTCCGCGCGCTTGAGTTGGCCCGATACCAGCAGCGGGAACATGATGTTCTGCTTCACTGTCTTCCAGGGCGGCAACTGGTCGAACTCCTGGAACACCACGATGCGATCGGGGCCCGGGCCTCTGACTGCCTGGCCCTGCAGCAGGATCTGCCCTTCCTGGGGCGAAATGAAGCCAGCCACCGCCTTGAGCAAGGTGGACTTGCCACAACCAGAGGGGCCGAGCAGCACGAACCGGTCGGCACGGTCGACTTCGAAGCTGACCTGGTGGGTGGCCCGCACCACGCGCTGCGCAGTGCGGTATTCGAGGCTGAGGTTGTCCACCTTGAGCAAAGGCGGCGTGGCGACATGGCTCAGGTTGCTGGCCGTGTGGCCTGGCAAAGGGGCGGTCATGATCGGTCAGCTCCCCTGCAGCGGGCGTTCATCCTGGAAGAAATAGTCCTTCCACGATTCCGGCTTGTGCTTGATGGCGCCCACCCGATAGAGGAAGTCGGCCAGTTTGTAGGTGTTTTTTGGCGTGATGGTGAATTCGTACTGCGGGTTGTCGATCAGCTTGATCAGCGTGTCGCGGTCGATCTTGGCCTTGGTCACGCGGATATAGGTGTCGGCAGCCGCTGCCTTGTCGTTCTGGGCGAAGTCGGCAGCCTCGGCCAGCGCATCGACGAAGGCCTTGTAGGTCTTGGGGTTGTCCTTGCGGAATTTCTCGGTGGCAAACAGCAAGGTCGGCGAGTTGGGGCCGAGCAGGTCGTAGCTGTTGAGCACCACGTGCACGGCCTTGTTGGCCAGCACCTGGTCCTGGAACGGCGGGTTGGAGAAATGCCCGTTGAGCTCGGTGCCGCCGGCCAGCAACGCGGCGGTGGCATCCGGGTGCGGCACGGCCAGGGTGTACTTGTCGAGGCGGTCGTATTGCTTGTCACCCCATTGCTGGGCGGCAGCGTATTGCAGGAAGCGCGACTGCACCGAAACGCCTACCGCCGGCACGGCGATGCGGTCCTTGTCGGAGATGTCGGCGATGGTCTTGACGTTGGGGTTGCTGCTGACCAGGTAATACGGGAAGTTGCCCAGCGAGGCCACAGCCTTGACGTTCTGCCGGCCCAGGGTACGGTCCCATACCGTCAGCAGCGGGCCGACGCCGGCGCCGGCGATATCCACCGAGCCGGACAGCAAGGCGTCATTGATGGCCGAACCACCGGATAGCTGGGCCCAGTCGACTTCGATGTCGATGCCCTGCGCCTTGCCATGTTTTTCAATCAGGTGCTGGTCCCGCACGACGTTGAGCAGCAGGTAGACGATACCGAACTGCTCGGCGATGCGGATCTTGCCTTCTGCCTGCGCCGCAGCAGGGGCGGCCAGGCTGCCGACAACCAGGCTCGCGCCCAGGCCGATGCTTGCCGCCAGGCGGCTGATGGATTTGCGCATGTTGGGTTCCTCGGTCGTCAAAACGGGGCATCGCCCTGGATAGTGGTGCGGTACAGCTTGCGACGCAGGTGTGCGGGGCAGCCGGTGGCCAGGTGGATCAGCGAGCGGTTATCCCAGAACACCAGGTCGTGGGGCTGCCACTGGTGGCGGTAGATGTTCTGTTCCAGCACGCTCAGGGCATACAGCTGTTGCAGCACGTCGCGGCTTTCGTCGTCTGGCAGGCCGACGATGCGGGTGGTGAAGCCTTCACTGACGAACAGCGCCTTGCGGCCGTTTTCCGGGTGGGTACGGACGACCGGGTGGATGACTTCCTGAACCTGCGCCAGCTGCTCTACGGTCAGGGTCGGGCGCCAGTTGCCTTCGAACTTGGTCTCGGCATAACGGGCCGTGTAGGAGTGCGCGGCACTGCGGCCCTCGACCACCTTGCGCAAGGCTTCGGGGACGGCGTCCCAGGCTTTGTGCATATCGGCGAACAGGGTATCGCCGCCCTCGCTGGGCAGCTCCTGGGCATGCAGCATGGAACCGAGGCTTGGCAGTTCCTTGTACGACAGGTCCGAATGCCAGAACTTGCCAGCATCCCCCAGGCCAATGTTGCGGCCATCCTCGATGATGTTGGATACGATCAGGATCTCGGGGTGGCCGGCGAGCAGGAACTGCTTGAGTACGTGGATCTGCAACTCGCCGAAGCGGCGGCTGAAGGCGATCTGCTGATCGGGGCTGATGCGCTGGTCGCGGAACACCAGCACATGATGGTCGAGGTGGGCACGGTGGATACGGGCGAAATCTTCGGCGTTGACCGGTTGAGCCAGGTCCAGGCCGATGACCTCGGCGCCTGTGGCAGCGGAGAACGGGCGGATTTCGAAGCGTTGCGGCTGGGCGCTGTCGATGATCGACAAGGCGTTCGAGGCGGCTGACATTTTTAACTCCCACGCAGTGCGCGACATCAATGGCGCGCAACGATCAGAAACGCACGGGGATTTCCCGTGTGGGTTCAAGTCGTGCGGCGCGCCGATTGGTCGACGGGTACGCAGTGGAAGTGACTATAAATGCATAAAAGCTATATTTTAAATAACTTTAAAGAATAAACATAGCACTGGCATTTGCCTGTTCCCCGATCAGATCAGGCCGCCCTGCTCTTCTTCTTCGATAAGGTTGTTCAGGCTGCTGAGCGCCTTGCGCGCCGTGGAACGATTAAGCAGCTTGGCCTGCGCCCCGGGAGGCAGGTCGGTGATCTTGAAGACCCCCTTGGCAGTCAGCACGTCGATCAGGTCCTCGAGCACCCGGATCATGTCGAGGTCGCTTTGCTTGAGCTGGTTGAGGCTGTTTTCGACAATGTCGTCGGCGAACCAGGCCTGGATATCGGCATGGTCGGCAGGGAGCATTTCTGTGAACTCGTCGAAAGCGGCTGCCTCTACCCGCCGCAACTGGCCGGCAGCATCGCGTTGCACATAGAACATGGCGTCCCTCGTCACATTGGTTCCTTGTTGGTAGGCAGCAGCATAGGCAAAGATTGCCGGGCACGCAGGCATGGCGCCAGAGTATGCGCTGTCGCAGGGGTCGCGGGAAAGGCCCGTAAGGGCAGCCTTGTGTCGCGAAAAGGCCGCAAGGCGGCCCCAGCGATTTTCAGCATCGTTGCCGAAACCCCGGGGCCGCTCCGCAACCCTTTCGCGACACAAGGCCGCCCTACAGGGCGCGCCAGCCGGCTCGTCGGCTATCAGCTGTCCTTGTTGTGGATGATGATGGTCGGGTCGGCACCGCTGATCAACGAGTTGATCGTGGTGTTGGACCAGTTCACCCCTTCCAGCTTGATGGTCACATCAGCATTGGCGATACCACCTTCGGCGTTCAGCTTGCCTTCGCTGCTGACCTGCAGCGTCGTCGTGCCTTCCACCGTGGTGAGCTTCAGGTAGTTGTCGATGGTGCTGCCCTTCTCGCCCTGGAGCAGGTCCTTCAGGTCGATCCGGTCGCCCTCGGCCACCTTGAAGTCCTTGATCACATCGTTGCCGATGTCACCAGCCTTCCACACGAAGGTGTCGGCACCGCTTCCGCCGATCAGGATATCGTTACCCTGGCCTCCGATGAGGGTGTCGTTGCCGGTACCGCCCAGCAGGATGTCGTTACCTTTGCCACCATCCAGCGTGTCGTTACCCCCCTGGCCAAAGAGGATGTCATTGCCATTGCCGCCCGACAGGAAGTCGTGGCCGTCGTTGGCACCAGAAATATCGAACTCGTTGTAGTGCTCGGTAATGTACTGGTGGACATTGCTGGTGGTGACGGCACTGGCTTCGACACCGCTCTTCTGTGCCACATAGGTCTGCAGCGCCTGGTAGCCTTCGCTGACGACACCGTTGAGGGTAATCAGGTCACCGAAGATGATGTCGTTGCCGTTGCCGCCATCAAGGCTGTCAGCGCCCGGCAAGGTCGCCTCGGAATGGCCGAGAATCGCCTTGGCCAGGTCGGACGGATCGATGCCTGCTTGAGGCTTGCCAGCAGAGTCGTACGGTTTCAGATCGTTCAGCGTGACATCGCTGTTCAAGCCAATCGCCTGCACTTTACTCACGCCATTGGTGCCACCGAGCAGGTTGAAGCTGGCGGTAGTGCCTGCTGCCGACTCCTGGTAGTTCCAGTACTCACCGTAGCCCGAACCGTCCAGGCTGGAGAACTCGTAGGTGCCGTCGCCCTGGGCATGCAGGGTTCCGACGGTGCTGGTGGACTGCAGCACCAATTCACCGCGCTTGTTCTCGCCGTAGGTCAGCACCTTGACCGAGCCACTGCTGCTGATCTCGACTTTGTGAGTGGCGTCGGCCCAAACGCTGAAGGTGTCGCCAAGCTTGTAGTTGTTGACGTTGACCACGTCATCCAGGTATTTGCCGTTGGTCCACAGCCGCGGGTTGGTGCTCTCCCCGCTCTGGTAGTAGGTCGGCTTGCCATCGGTGATGAAGTAGGTCAGGTTCTCGGCATTGGCATTACCGCTGGCCATGGTGCTCTTGAAGAAGTTGGCGGTGGCCTTGAACACGTCTTCGTAGTTGGTACCACCACCGCTCGCCATGGAGTTCAACACGGACTGCAGTTTGCTCAGGGCATTCGGGTCGGCAAGGTTCACCGCCACGTTCTGCTTGACCTGGGTGTCGAAGTCGACCAGGAAGATGTTGACCGTGCCCGACGTGTCCGAACCCAGGCTGGCCTTGAGCGTATTGAACACCGAGGCGAGCTGGGTCTTCGCATCGGAAAGCGACTTGTCGCTCATGCTGCCCGAGCTGTCGACGATAAAGGCAATGTTGTAGTTCTTGCCTTGCACCACGTTCAGGCCGGATACGTCGGCGACCATGATGTCGTTGCCTTCGCTGCCGGTCATCGCATCGTTGCCCGAAGTACCAACGTTGGCTTTGTAGGTGGCAGCGTATACGGTCACCGGAATATTACCGGTGGTGACAGCCGAACCGCCCACGCTTTCGGTCGCGACCGAGGTGACCGTGATGTCGAACGAACCTTTGAAGTAGGCCGGTGGAGTCAGCGTCAGGCTGCTGAGCTTCCAGCCGGTCACGTCTACGGGGCCCGTACCGACCGTGACAGTGTGGCCTGCGCCATCGCTCAGCACGGTGCCTTTCGGAATGCCACTGAGGGACACGCTCAGGCTTTCGGAACCGTCGGTATCGGTCAGCGCCGTCGAGATACCGACCAGTTTCACCGAACCACCTTCCGGCCCTTCATTGAGCTTGTAGCCGTCGTAGTAGCTCTGGCCATTGACGGTGTGCAGGTCGGACACGCCCAGGCCGGCGTTGGCCATCTCGGTCACGTTCTGGTACATCTTGATGTTCGAGCTGCTCAGGTCGGTGACAGCACCCGAGCCGACCTGGATGTTCAGGTCATAGCTGCCTGGCCCGCTCTGGTTGGCATGGTAGACCTCGATCGGGTAGTAGCCACTGGTGTTCGGCGTGAAGCTGCCCGAAACCTGGCCACCCGCGCCCCAGGTGGCGGTGACCACGGTCTTGCCACCGATGGTGACCACGAAGCTGTCGTCGGCAGTGCCGCTGAAGTTGTAGGTCTTGCCGGCTTCCAGATAGATCAGGCCGGAGGTTTTCGAGCCGGTACCAGCACTGACGCTGCCGTCGGACTGCACATTGGTGGTGGTGCTGCTGGCGTTGGCATTGCCGGAGTTGGCAAAGACCGTCTTCAGGGCGTCACCGGTGATGCCACTACCGTCGGTACCCAGGCCTTTGAGGCTGGTCCACACTTCCTTGGTCAGGCCTTTGGACTCGATCTCGGCGCTGCCGAAGCTCAGGGTCGGCTTGTCGGCAACCGGGCTGATGTCGACCTTCATGGTCACTTCACTGCCCAGGTTGGTGCCATCGTTCGGCTTGAACTTGAACTGCGCGTAGTCGGCCTGCTGGTTACCTACGCCATTCCCTCCGTAGTTGTCCGTACCTGACTGGTTGGGAGCCGGAACGAACTTGAGGTTGTTGGCCGTAATGTCAGCCTGGCTGACCACTTGGCCAACGGTCACGTTCACCCACGTTGTACCGTTGAAGAACTGCAGGCTACCCGCGGCCGGGAGCGAGGTAATGGTCACGGACAAGCCGGTGTTGGTATCGGCATCGGTGACTTTGAAATCGCCCCAGGCAAACACATAGTCGGTGTCTTCCACGCCAAACACTGCACCGCCAGGCGAAACCGGCAAGTGGTCATTGTCGAGGATGGCCGTGGTCACGCTGGCATTGCTGCTGTCGACCTTCAGGTTTTCGAAGCTGCCACCGGTAGCACTTTCGATCTTCACGGTGAAGTTCTCGGTGCCCTCGACAAGCTTGTCGTCGATGGTCGCGATGTCGAAGGTGGTGCCGGTGCTGTTGGCCGGGATCTTCACGGTGGTGACACCGGTGAAGTCCTCGCCATTCTTGGCAGTGCCGCTGTAGCTGAGGGTAATGGTTACCTCAGACTTCGACGGGTTGCTCAGGGCCAGCGTGTAGTGGCCGGTTTCGCCTTCGGTCAGCGACGTACTACCGCTGATGCCAACCGTGGTGACATCGCCCTGGCCGCTGCCTGGCTCATCGGTCACGGTGGTGCTTACCGGGGTCTTGTCCAGGGTCAGCTGTTCGAACTTGCCGACGTCGGTGCCGCTGACCGAGGCGATCGATTTGATCACAGGGTCATTGGTGCCGACATAGACGTTGTCCGGAGCGGTGACAGTAGCCGAACCGGTCGTGCTATTGGCTGGCACGGTGATGGTGGTGCCATCGTTCAGGGTGAAGGTCAGCGCACCGTGCTTGTCGATCGGCAGCCCGTCTTTGTTGGTCAGGGTCACGGTGTAGGTGATTACGCCGCCTTCGGTAACCGAAGGGGTGGCGGTCAGCTTGGCCACCACTTCGTCAGTGGTGTCGGTGACCTGAACCTTGGCCGCATCGCCCAGTTGCAGGTTTTCGAAGGTACGGCCATCGGCGTCCACCGCGGACTTGATGCCCAGGCTGAGTTCACCCGAGTCCTTGTAGACGTCATCGCCTTGGGCCGCGTGTTCGTACGCTGCGCTGGTCTCACCCGCCTTGATGGTGACCTGGGCATTGTTGCTCAGGGTCACGACCAGATCGTGGGCCAGGGCCTGGTTGATGTGAACGGTGAAGGTCGGTTTGACGTTCTCGGCCACCGAAGGCTGGTCGGCAGTGATGGTCACCTTGACCAGATCGCCTTCGTTGCCTGGAGTACCTGGCTCGTCGGTGACGGTGGTGCTGACGGGGGTCTTGTCCAGGGTCAGTTGCTCGAACTTGCCGACATCGTTGCCGCTGACCGAAGCAATCGATTTGACCACAGGGTCGTTAGCGCCGACATAGACGTTGTCTGGCGCAGTGACAGTGGTGCTGCCGGTGGTGCTGTTCGCCGGAACGGTGATGGTCGTGCCGTCGTTCAGGGTGAAGGTCAGCGCACCGTGCTTGTCGATCGGCAGGCCGTCTTTGTTGGTCAGGGTCACGGTGTAGGTGATTACGCCGCCTTCGGTAACCGAAGGGGTGGCGGTCAGCTTGGCCACCACTTCGTCAGTGGTGTCGGTGACCTGAACCTTGGCCGCATCGCCCAGTTGCAGGTTTTCGAAAGTACGGCCATCGGCGTCCACGGCGGACTTGATGCCCAGGCTGAGTTCACCCGAGTCCTTGTAGACGTCATCGCCTTGGGCCGCGTGTTCGTACGCTGCGCTGGTCTCACCCGCCTTGATGGTGACCTGGGCATTGTTGCTCAGAGTCACGACCAGATCGTGGGCCAGGGCCTGGTTGATGTGCACGGTGAAGGTCGGCTTGACGTTCTCGGCCACCGAAGGCTGGTCGGCAGTGATGGTCACCTTGACCAGATCGCCTTCGTTGCCTGGAGTACCTGGCTCGTCGGTGACGGTGGTGCTGACGGGGGTCTTGTCCAGGGTCAGTTGCTCGAACTTGCCGACATCGTTGCCGCTGACCGAAGCAATCGATTTGACCACAGGGTCGTTAGCGCCGACATAGACGTTGTCCGGAGCGGTGACAGTGGCCGAACCGGTCGTGCCATTGGCTGGCACGGTGATGGTGGTGCCGTCGTTCAGCGTGAAGGTCAGCGCGCCGTGCTTGTCGATCGGCAGGCCGTCTTTGTTGGTCAGGGTCACGGTGTAGGTGATTACGCCGCCTTCGGTAACCGACGGCGTCGCAGTCAGCTTGGCCACGACTTCGTCAGTGGTGTCGGTGACCTGAACCTTGGCCGCATCGCCCAGTTGCAGGTTTTCGAAAGTACGGCCATCGGCGTCCACGGCGGACTTGATGCCCAGGCTGAGTTCACCCGAGTCCTTGTAGACGTCATCGCCTTGGGCCGCGTGTTCGTACGCTGCGCTGGTCTCACCCGCCTTGATGGTGACCTGGGCATTGTTGCTCAGAGTCACGACCAGATCGTGGGCCAGGGCCTGGTTGATGTGCACGGTGAAGGTCGGCTTGACGTTCTCGGCCACCGAAGGCTGGTCGGCAGTGATGGTCACCTTGACCAGATCGCCTTCGTTGCCTGGAGTACCTGGCTCGTCGGTGACGGTGGTGCTGACGGGGGTCTTGTCCAGGGTCAGTTGCTCGAACTTGCCGACATCGTTGCCGCTGACCGAAGCAATCGATTTGACCACAGGGTCGTTAGCGCCGACATAGACGTTGTCCGGAGCGGTGACAGTGGCCGAACCGGTCGTGCCATTGGCTGGCACGGTGATGGTGGTGCCGTCGTTCAGCGTGAAGGTCAGCGCGCCGTGCTTGTCGATCGGCAGGCCGTCTTTGTTGGTCAGGGTCACGGTGTAGGTGATTACGCCGCCTTCGGTAACCGACGGCGTCGCAGTCAGCTTGGCCACGACTTCGTCAGTGGTGTCGGTGACCTGAACCTTGGCCGCATCGCCCAGTTGCAGGTTTTCGAAGGTACGGCCATCGGCGTCCGCAGCGGACTTGATACCCAGGCTGAGTTCACCCGAGTCCTTGTAGACGTCATCGCCTTGGGCCGCGTGTTCGTACGCTGCGCTGGTCTCACCCGCCTTGATGGTGACCTGGGCATTGTTGCTCAGGGTCACGACCAGGTCGTGAGCCAGTGCCTGGTTGATGTGCACGGTGAAGGTCGGTTTGACGTTCTCGGCCACCGAAGGCTGGTCGGCAGTGATGGTGACTTTGACCAGGTCACCTTCGTTGTTGCCGCCAGGGTTGCCCGGAGTACCCGGCTCGTCGGTAACGGCGGTGCTGACCGGCGTCTTGTCCAGAGTCAGTTGCTCGAACTTGCCGACGTCGGTGCCGCTGACCGAAGCGATCGATTTGACCACAGGATCGTTAGCGCCGACATAGACGTTGTCTGGCGCAGTGACAGTGGTGCTGCCGGTGGTGCTGTTCGCCGGAACGGTGATGGTCGTGCCGTCGTTCAGGGTGAAGGTCAGCGCACCGTGCTTGTCGATCGGCAGGCCGTCTTTGTTGGTCAGGGTCACGGTATAGGTGATTACACCGCCTTCGGTAACCGAAGGGGTGGCGGTCAGCTTGGCCACCACTTCGTCAGTGGTGTCGGTGACCTGAACCTTGGCCGCATCGCCCAGTTGCAGGTTTTCGAAAGTACGGCCATCGGCGTCCACGGCGGACTTGATGCCCAGGCTGAGTTCACCCGAGTCCTTGTAGACGTCATCGCCTTGGGCCGCGTGTTCGTACGCTGCGCTGGTCTCACCCGCCTTGATGGTGACCTGGGCATTGTTGCTCAGAGTCACGACCAAGTCGTGGGCCAGGGCCTGGTTGATGTGCACGGTGAAGGTCGGCTTGACGTTCTCGGCCACAGAAGGCTGGTCGGCAGTGATGGTGACTTTGACCAGATCACCTTCGTTGTTGCCGCCTGGGTTGCCCGGAGTACCTGGCTCGTCGGTAACAGTGGTGCTGACAGGCGTCTTGTCCAGAGTCAGCTGTTCGAACTTGCCGGCATCAACCCCATCAACGGTAGCGATGGACTTCACAACCGGATCGTTGGCACCGGTGTAGACATTGTCTGGCGCAGTGACAGTGGTGCTGCCAGTGGTGCTGTTCGCCGGAACGGTGATGGTCGTGCCGTCGTTCAGGGTGAAGGTCAGCGCACCGTGCTTGTCGATCGGCAGGCCGTCTTTGTTGGTCAGGGTGATGGTGTAGGTGATGTCACCACCTTCGGTAACCGAAGGGGTGGCGGTCAGTTTGGCCACCACTTCGTCAGTGGTGTCGGTGACCTGAACCTTGGCGGCATCGCCCAACTGCAGGTTTTCGAAGGTACGGCCATCGGCGTCCACCGCGGACTTGATGCCCAGGCTGAGTTCGCCCGAGTCCTTGTAGACATCATCGCCTTGGGCCGCGTGCTCGTACGCTGCGCTGGTTTCACCCGCCTTGATGGTGACCTGGGCATTGTTGCTCAGGGTCACGACCAGATCGTGGGCAAGTGCCTGGTTGATGTGCACGGTGAAGGTCGGCTTGACGTTCTCGGCCACCGAAGGCTGGTCGGCGGTGATGGTGACCTTGACCAGATCGCCTTCGTTGCCCGGAGTACCCGGCTCGTCAGTGACAGTGGTGCTGACGGGCGTCTTGTCCAGAGTCAGTTGCTCGAACTTGCCGACGTCGGTGCCGCTGACCGAGGCGATCGATTTGATCACAGGGTCATTGGTACCGACATAGACGTTGTCCGGAGCGGTGACAGTGGCCGAACCGGTCGTGCCATTGGCTGGCACGGTGATGGTGGTGCCATCGTTCAGCGTGAAGGTCAGCGCGCCGTGCTTGTCGATCGGCAGCCCGTCTTTGTTGGTCAGGGTCACGGTGTAGGTGATTACGCCGCCTTCGGTAACCGAAGGGGTGGCGGTCAGCTTGGCCACCACTTCGTCGGTGGTGTCAGTGACCTGAACCTTGGCCGCATCGCCCAGTTGCAGGTTTTCGAAGGTACGGCCATCGGCGTCCACCGCGGACTTGATGCCCAGGCTGACTTCGCCCGCATCCTTGTACACGTCATCGCCTTGGGCCGCGTGCTCGTACGCTGCGCTGGTTTCACCCGCCTTGATGGTGACCTGGGCATTGTTGCTCAGGGTCACGACCAGATCGTGAGCCAGTGCTTGGTTGATGTGCACGGTGAAGGTCGGCTTGACGTTCTCGGCCACCGATGTCTGGTCGGCAGTGATGGTGACCTTGACCAGGTCGCCTTCGTTGCCCGGAGTACCCGGCTCATCGGTGACAGTGGTGCTGACCGGAGTTTTATCCAAATTGAGGTTTTCGAACTTCCAGACATCTGCACCGCTGACCGCCTCGATGGCATTGACCACCGGTTGGTTGGCACCGACATAGACGTTATCCGGCGCGGTTGCGGTGGCCGAACCGGTAGTGCTGTTGGCTGCCACGACGACTGTGGTGCCATCACTCAACTTGAAGTACAGCTCCGAGTGGTTGTTGATCGGCAGACCGTCTTTATTGGTCAGCGTGATGGTGTAGGTGATCTCGCCGCCTTCGGTAACCGACGGTGTTGCGGTCAGTTTGGCCACCACTTCATCAGTGGTGTCGGTGATCTGAACCTTGGCGGCATCGCCCAGCTGCAGGTTTTCGAAGGTACGGCCATCGGCGTCCACCGCGGACTTGATGCCCAGGCTGAGTTCACCCGAGTCCTTGTAGACGTCATCCCCCTGCGCAGCATGCTCGTATGCTGCACTGGTCTCACCCGCCTTGATGGTGACCTGGGCATTGTTGCTCAGGGTCACGACCAGGTCATGGGCCAGAGCCTGGTTGATGTGCACCGTGAAGGTCGGTTTGACGTTTTCAGCCACCGAAGGCTGGTCGGCGGTGATGGTTACTTTGACCAGGTCGCCTTCGTTGCCCGGGGTACCCGGCTCGTCGGTGACGGAAGTGCTGACCGGAGTCTTGTCCAGATTCAGATTTTCGAACTTCCAGACATCTGCGCCGCTGACCGCCTCGATGGCATTGACCACCGGTTGGTTGGCACCGACGTAAACGTTGTCTGGCGCAGCTGCAGTAGCCGAACCGGTGGTGCTGTTGGCTGCCACGACGACGGTAGTACCGTCGGTCAGCTTGAAGTACAGCTCCGAGTGGTTGTTGATCGGCAAGCCGTCTTTATTGGTCAGCGTGATGGTGTAGGTAATCTCGCCGCCTTCGGTAACCGACGGCGTTGCGGTCAGTTTGGCCACCACTTCATCAGTGGTGTCGGTGACCTGAACCTTGGCGGCATCGCCCAGCTGCAGGTTTTCGAAGGTACGGCCATCGACATCCACAGCGGACTTGATGCCCAGGCTGAGTTCGCCCGAGTCCTTGTAGACATCATCGCCTTGGGCCGCGTGCTCGTACGCTGCGCTGGTTTCACCCGCCTTGATGGTGACCTGGGCATTGTTGCTCAGGGTCACGACCAGGTCGTGGGCCAGGGCCTGATTGATGTGCACGGTGAAGGTCGGCTTGACGTTCTCGGCCACCGAAGGCTGGTCGGCAGTGATAGTGACCATGACCAGGTCGCCTTCGTTATTGCCGCCTGGGTTGCCCGGCGTACCTGGCTCGTCGGTGACCGTGGTGCTGACCGGGGTCTTGTCCAGAGTCAGTTGCTCGAACTTGCCGGCGTCAACGCCATCAACGGTGGCGATGGACTTAACAACCGGATCATTGGCACCTGCGTAGACATTGTCTGGCGCAGTGACATTTATGCTGCCGGTAGTGCTGTTCGCCGGAACGGTGATGGTAGTGCCATCGTTCAGCGTAAAGGTCAGCGCACCGTGCTTGTCGATCGGCAGGCCGTCTTTATTGGTCAGGGTCACGGTGTAGGTGATGTCACCACCTTCGGTAACCGAAGGAGTCGCAGTCAGCTTGGCCACCACTTCGTCAGTGGTGTCGGTGACCTGAACCTTGGCGGCATCGCCCAGCTGCAGGTTTTCGAAGGTACGACCATCGACATCAACAGCGGAGTTGATACCCAGGCTGAGTTCACCCGAGTCCTTGTAGACGTCATCGCCTTGGGCCGCGTGCTCGTATGCTGCGCTGGTTTCACCCGCCTTGATGGTGACCTGGGCATTGTTGCTCAGGGTCACGACCAGGTCGTGGGCCAGGGCCTGGTTGATATGCACGGTGAAGGTCGGCTTGACGTTCTCGGCCACCGAAGGCTGGTCGGCGGTGATGGTGACCTTGACCAGGTCGCCTTCGTTGCCCGGAGTACCCGGTTCGTCAGTGACAGTGGTGCTGACGGGGGTCTTGTCCAGGGTCAGTTGCTCGAACTTGCCGACATCGTTGCCGCTGACCGAGGCGATCGACTTGATCACAGGGTCGTTGGCACCGACGTAGACGTTGTCCGGCGCAGTGACAGTGGTGCTGCCGGTAGTGCTGTTCGCCGGCACGGTAATGGTAGTGCCGTCGTTCAGCGTGAAGGTCAGTGCACCGTGCTTGTCGATTGGCAGGCCGTCTTGGTTGGTCAAGGTCACGGTATAGGTGATTTGACCACCTTCGGTAACCGAAGGGGTGGCGGTCAGCTTGGCCACGACCTCACTGATAGTATCCGAGATCTCAACGGTAGCTGGGCCACCCAAGGCCAGCTTCTCGAAAGTGGCACCTGGAACAGTGGCGTCAGTAACGCTCAGGGTAATAGAGCCGGCGTCCTTGATGACGTCATCGCCCTGGGCTGGCGTTTTGTATTCGACTTCGGTTTTACCTGCCTCGATGGTCACGGTCTCGCCGTTAGACAGGGTTACGGTCAATGGTCGATCCAGCGCCTGGCTTACCTTCACGGTAAAGGACGGCTGCTGATCTTCAGTCACATTGCCATTGCTGACGATACTTACCGTGACGGTATCAATGCTGTCATTGATGACGGTAGAAGCCGGAGTCGGGTTCGGGACCAACTGCTCGAAGTTGCCACCGGTTGCGCCGGTAATCGTGGTGCTGACGGTCGAGCCGTTGTTGTAGACATCGTTCGCCGGAGTCGCGAAATCGACGCTGCCCTGGGTCTTGCCGGCCTCGACCGTGATGGTCTGGCCGTTGGACAGGGTCACCGTCACCGGAGTCTGGGCCGGATTGCTCAGGGTCACGGTGTAGGTGATGACGCCGCCTTCGGTTACCGAAGGAGTGGCTGTCAGGGTCGCAGTGGTGGTGTCGACCGAGTCATTGATCGTGGTCTGGGCCGGAGCCGGGTTCGGAACCAGCTGCTCGAAGTTACCACCGGTCGCGCTGGTAATCGTGGTGCTGACGATCGAGCCGTTGTTGTAGACGTCGTTGGCCGGGGTCTCGAAATCGACACTGCCCTGGGTCTTGCCCGCTTCCACAGTGATGGTCTGACCGTTGGACAGGGTCACGGTCACCGGAGTCTGGGCCGGATTGCTCAGGGTCACGGTGTAAGTGATAACACCACCTTCGGTCACCGATGGGGTAGCCGTCAGGGTCGCAGTGGTGGTGTCGACCGAGTCATTGATCGTGGTCTGAGCCGGAGCCGGGTTCGGGGTCAGCTGCTCGAAGTTGCCACCGGTTGCGCCGGTAATCGTGGTGCTGACGGTCGAGCCATTGTTGTAGACGTCGTTCGCCGGAGTCGCGAAATCGACGCTGCCCTGAGTCTTGCCGGCTTCCACAGTGATGGTCTGCCCGTTGGACAGGGTCACAGTCACCGGAGTCTGGGCCGGATTGCTCAGGGTCACGGTGTAGGTGATGACGCCGCCTTCGGTTACCGATGGGGTAGCCGTCAGGGTCGCGGTGGTGGTGTCGACCGAGTCGTTGATCGTGGTCTGGGCCGGGGCCGGGTTGGGGGTCAGCTGCTCGAAGTTGCCACCGGTTGCGCCGGTAATCGTGGTGCTGACGGTCGAACCGTTGTTGTAGACGTCGTTCGCTGGGGTCGCGAAGTCAACGCTGCCTTGGGTCTTGCCGGCTTCAACGGTGATGGTCTGACCGTTGGACAAGGTCACGGTCACCGGAGTCTGGGCCGGATTGCTCAGGGTCACGGTGTAAGTGATAACACCACCTTCGGTCACCGATGGGGTAGCCGTCAGGGTCGCAGTGGTGGTGTCGACCGAGTCATTGATCGTGGTCTGAGCCGGAGCCGGGTTCGGGGTCAGCTGCTCGAAGTTGCCACCGGTTGCGCCGGTAATCGTGGTGCTGACGGTCGAGCCGTTGCTGTAGACATCGTTCGCCGGGGTCTCGAAGTCGACGCTGCCCTGGGTCTTGCCGGCTTCCACGGTGATGGTCTGCCCGTTGGACAGGGTCACGGTTACCGGGGTCTGAGCAGGGTTGCTCAGGGTCACGGTGTAGGTGATGACGCCACCTTCAGTCACCGAAGGAGTGGCTGTCAGAGTCGCGGTAGTAATGTCGACCGAGTCATTGATCGTGGTCTGAGCCGGAGCCGGGTTCGGGGCCAGCTGCTCGAAGTTGCCACCGGTTGCGCCGGTAATCGTGGTGCTGACGGTCGAGCCATTGTTGTAGACGTCGTTCGCCGGAGTCGCGAAATCGACGCTGCCCTGAGTCTTGCCGGCTTCCACAGTGATGGTCTGCCCGTTGGACAGGGTCACAGTCACCGGAGTCTGGGCCGGATTGCTCAGGGTCACGGTGTAAGTGATAACACCACCTTCGGTCACCGATGGGGTAGCCGTCAGGGTCGCAGTGGTGGTGTCGACCGAGTCATTGATCGTGGTCTGAGCCGGAGCCGGGTTCGGGGTCAGCTGCTCGAAGTTGCCACCGGTTGCGCCGGTAATCGTGGTGCTGACGGTCGAGCCGTTGCTGTAGACATCGTTCGCCGGGGTCTCGAAGTCGACGCTGCCCTGGGTCTTGCCGGCTTCCACGGTGATGGTCTGCCCGTTGGACAGGGTCACGGTTACCGGGGTCTGAGCAGGGTTGCTCAGGGTCACGGTGTAGGTGATGACGCCACCTTCAGTCACCGAAGGAGTGGCTGTCAGAGTCGCGGTAGTAATGTCGACCGAGTCATTGATCGTGGTCTGAGCCGGAGCCGGGTTCGGGGCCAGCTGCTCGAAGTTGCCACCGGTTGCGCCGGTAATCGTGGTGCTGACGGTCGAGCCATTGTTGTAGACGTCGTTCGCCGGAGTCGCGAAATCGACGCTGCCCTGAGTCTTGCCGGCTTCCACAGTGATGGTCTGCCCGTTGGACAGGGTCACAGTCACCGGAGTCTGGGCCGGATTGCTCAGGGTCACGGTGTAGGTGATGACGCCGCCTTCGGTTACCGATGGGGTAGCCGTCAGGGTCGCGGTGGTGGTGTCGACCGAGTCGTTGATCGTGGTCTGGGCCGGGGCCGGGTTGGGGGTCAGCTGCTCGAAGTTGCCACCGGTTGCGCCGGTAATCGTGGTGCTGACGGTCGAACCGTTGTTGTAGACGTCGTTCGCTGGGGTCGCGAAGTCAACGCTGCCTTGGGTCTTGCCGGCTTCAACGGTGATGGTCTGACCGTTGGACAAGGTCACGGTCACCGGAGTCTGGGCCGGATTGCTCAGGGTCACGGTGTAAGTGATAACACCACCTTCGGTCACCGATGGGGTAGCCGTCAGGGTCGCAGTGGTGGTGTCGACCGAGTCATTGATCGTGGTCTGAGCCGGAGCCGGGTTCGGGGTCAGCTGCTCGAAGTTGCCACCGGTTGCGCCGGTAATCGTGGTGCTGACGGTCGAGCCGTTGCTGTAGACATCGTTCGCCGGGGTCTCGAAGTCGACGCTGCCCTGGGTCTTGCCGGCTTCCACGGTGATGGTCTGCCCGTTGGACAGGGTCACGGTTACCGGGGTCTGAGCAGGGTTGCTCAGGGTCACGGTGTAGGTGATGACGCCACCTTCAGTCACCGAAGGAGTGGCTGTCAGAGTCGCGGTAGTAATGTCGACCGAGTCATTGATCGTGGTCTGAGCCGGAGCCGGGTTCGGGGCCAGCTGCTCGAAGTTGCCACCGGTCGCACCGGTAATCGTGGTGCTGACGGTCGAACCGTTGTTGTAGACGTCGTTCGCTGGGGTCGCGAAGTCAACGCTGCCTTGGGTCTTGCCCGCTTCAACGGTGATGGTCTGGCCGTTGGACAGGGTCACGGTCACCGGAGTCTGGGCTGGATTGCTCAGGGTCACGGTATAGGTGATGACGCCACCCTCAGTCACCGAAGGAGTGGCCGTCAGGGTCGCGGTAGTAATGTCGACCGAGTCATTGATCGTGGTCTGGGCCGGAGTCGGGTTTGGAGCCAGCTGCTCGAAGTTACCGCCGGTTGCACCAGTAATCGTGGTGCTGACGGTCGAGCCATTGTTGTAGACGTCGTTCGCCGGGGTCTCGAAATCGACACTGCCCTGGGTCTTGCCGGCTTCAACGGTGATGGTCTGGCCGTTGGACAGAGTCACGGTTACCGGGGTCTGGGCTGGATTGCTCAGCGTCACGGTGTAAGTGATGACGCCACCTTCGGTTACCGAAGGAGTGGCTGTCAGGGTCGCAGTGGTAATGTCGACCGAATCGTTGATTGTGGTCTGAGCCGGGGCCGGGTTCGGGGTCAGCTGCTCGAAGTTACCACCGGTCGCGCTGGTAATCGTGGTGCTGACGATCGAGCCGTTGTTGTAGACGTCGTTCGCAGGAGTCGCGAAATCAACGCTGCCCTGAGTCTTGCCGGCTTCCACGGTGATGGTCTGCCCGTTGGACAGGGTCACGGTCACCGGAGTCTGAGCAGGGTTGCTCAGCGTCACGGTGTAGGTGATGACGCCACCTTCGGTTACCGAAGGCGTGGCTGTCAGAGTCGCGGTAGTGGTGTCGACCGAGTCGTTGATCGTGGTCTGTGCCGGAGTCGGGTTCGGGGTCAGCTGCTCGAAGTTACCGCCGGTCGCGCCGGTAATCGTGGTGCTGACGGTCGAGCCGTTGTTATAGACATCGTTCGCCGGGGTCTCGAAGTCGACGCTGCCCTGGGTCTTGCCCGCTTCAACAGTGATGGTCTGCCCGTTGGACAGGGTCACGGTCACCGGAGTCTGAGCAGGGTTGCTCAGCGTCACGGTGTAGGTGATGACGCCACCCTCAGTCACCGACGGGGTAGCCGTCAGGGTCGCGGTAGTAATGTCGACCGAGTCATTGATCGTGGTCTGGGCCGGAGTCGGGTTCGGAACCAACTGCTCGAAGTTGCCACCGGTCGCACCGGTAATCGTGGTGCTGACGGTCGAGCCGTTGTTGTAGACGTCGTTCGCCGGGGTCTCGAAATCGACGCTGCCCTGAGTCTTGCCGGCTTCAACGGTGATGGTCTGCCCGTTGGACAGGGTCACGGTTACCGGGGTCTGGGCTGGATTGCTCAGGGTCACGGTATAGGTGATGACGCCGCCTTCGGTTACCGACGGGGTAGCCGTCAGGGTCGCAGTCGTGGTGTCGATGGTATCGGTAACCTGGGTAACCGCTGGCGTTTGCGGCACTGTCACCGTCAAACCATTGCCTCCGCTGGTACCCGTCACGGTCGTCGAAATCTGACCACCGTCGATATACGGGGTGTCGTTCGCCGGGACTACCACGTTAACGCTACCGCTGGTCTGCCCGGCGGGAATGACGATGACGGCACCATTGGACAGGGTGACGATCAGATTGCTGGTCGGAGCCTGACCAACCGTGGCGGTATAGACAATTACGCCGCCCGCTTCGCTGATTGAAGGTGTAGCACCCAAAACCAGGTCGGTAATGACATTGCTTTCCGTCGGCGGCGTGGTCACCAGGTTGTTGCTGGTTGTGTCCAGCACGCCAACCTCTTCGTCACCAGGCGCCGCGGCAAAGCCCAGCCCTTCAGTCTGGAAGCCGACGGTAGGATCAACCCGGCCTGCCGTTTCTTCGAGCATGACAAAGCTGTGGCCACCGCCCAGCGCACCACCACCGCCCGCCGCCGATGGACCAGCCGCAGTCGCTTCCAGCTCGGTAGTCGGGTCGACACCGGCAGCGATCGCCTGTTGCAGTTCCTCCACCGACGGTGCGGCCTGGGCAGTCGCCTGGCTCAGATCGGCGCTGCTGTCAGGTGCATCAGCGCTCCACTGGCTATCGCGACCCAGGTCAAGCAAACGGCCATCGGCCAGCTCCAGCGTAACTGCGCCGCCCGGGCCGGTAAGCACTTCTTCACCGGCCAACAGCCGATCCCCTTCAATCAGTACACGCCGGATGCCCTCTGGGGATACCGCAATAACCTGGCCGACAATACTTTTGACGATGGCTACAACGCTGCTCATTGGACTCTCCGTGTGACCCGATGGGTACTTCCCTGCCAGAGCGGCACTCGCAAGCCACTTCAGGCGGAACTATGTCGATGATCTGTTGACGCTTTTTGGCGTCAATATTCCGTCTATAACGATTGAGGATTGTATAACTGCCAAACTATTGACCTTATACATGCCATCCTAAACAATCGGCAATGTAATGTCACATTGATATTTGAACCCTAGCCAAACGTTTCCTGGGAACAACTGCCGCACATCATCAAAAGCGTGTCCATGGTTTGAATAACGTGCGATTTTCCATGCGGTCACAGTCACATATTTGACGTCAGCGCCACCGTCCATCGGCAGCTGGCATAGAGGCCGAAACAATATTCAGGGTTAATTTCCGTCACCCAGGCGCTCACAATGACTACAAGCACAAACCTTGCCCAACACGCGGCCTGCAGCGCCCGAAAGGCCGGCCGGAGCGGGGTTGCAAGCCAATCCGATTGGCAGCAGCTCGCAGCGCTGCCTAGCCCGTGAGAACGATTTGCCTTGGATCAAAGAGATAACGAAGAACTGCGCGAATACTTGTCACACCGCCAATCAAAAAGCATTGCAAACCTGCGCAACCAAACCTGACTGAAGCCCATTTTTCAATATATGAATTTTGACTAATTACCCGCCAAAAACCGTCAACGCGCCAGCGCCTGATTCCTGACACCAGATAAATCGGTACTGATTGCAGCCTGTCGGCAATGAGATGGCAGGCTATGCTGCAAATGAGCTTCGGCGTGCAAGCCGACTGGTACAAAACTGAAGCAACCACAACCAGGCATCGTCTGGTAAGAATGAAGACCGAAGAATTGTTTACTCAATATCGATTCAAGGCGACCATTGGCCGGTTGCCCAAGCGTCAGATGCCGTAGCCCCCAGGACTGCCTGGCAGCAGCATTTGAACGCCAAGGTGAGCTACCCAACTTGAACGGCGGCTCACCCACCCCACCCACCACAAGGATGAAGAGAGCGCCGCGTGGAATCCGAAGTCAGTCGAGTCCAACTCAGCCACGATCCACGCAGTCAGCATGACGATCCTCTGCTGGATAGTCTGTTGAGCCTGTGTGTCCTGCACCAGAAACCAGCCAGCCGGGTCATGCTGACCACCGGCCTGCCGCTGCCTGCCCAGCGCCTGAGCCCCGAACTGCTGCCGCGCGCAGCTGCCAGAGCCGGGCTGCAAGGGCGCCTGCTGCAGCGCAAGCTGGAGCAGATCCCGAGCATCGCCATGCCGGCCATGCTGCTGCTCAAGGAGGGCCGCAGCGCCGTCCTGCTGGGCTGGGAAAACGAAGACACTGCGCGTCTGCTACTAAGCGAGAGCGATGGTGGCGAGGTGCATGTCAGCCGCGAAGCCCTGCAGAGCGATTACAGCGGCCGGGTGTTCTTCGCACAGCCGCAGCACAAGTTCGACGTCAACCACGGCAACCTCATCCCGCGAGCGAAATCGTGGTTCCGTGACACCTTGCTGCGCAGCAAGTGGCTATACATTGATGCCATCGCCGCCAGCCTGGTGATCAACCTGATCGCCCTGGCCGCCCCTTTGTTCGTGATGAACGTGTATGACCGGGTAGTGCCCAACCAGGCCACTTCGACCCTCTGGGTACTGGCCATCGGTATCGCCGGCGCCTACATCTTCGACCTTATTCTCAAGGGCCTGCGTGGCTTGTGCCTGGATCTGGCCGGCAAGAAGACCGACCTGATCATCTCGGCGACCCTGTTCGAACGTATCGTCGGCATGTCGATGAAGTACCGCCCGGCCAGGGTCGGCAGCTTTGCCCAGAACATTCACGAGTTCCAGGGCCTGCGCGATTTTCTCGCCTCGCTGACCCTTACCAGCCTGATCGACCTGCCATTCACCATTCTCATCCTGATCGTCATCGCAGTTATTGGCGGGCACCTGGTATGGATCCCGATCATCGCCTTCCCGTTGGCACTGGGCATCGGTTATGCCCTGCAGCGGCCACTGATGGCGACCATGGAGCGGACCATGGCCCTGGCCTCGGAGCGCCAGTCCAGCCTGATCGAGACACTGGCTGGCCTGGACGCGGTCAAGGTCAACAATGCCGAAAGTGAGCGCCAGTACCTCTGGGAGCAGACCCTGGGCACCCTCAGCCGCCTGGAACTGCGGGTCAAGCTACTGTCGAGCCTGGCGATGAACATCACCCTGCTGATTCAGCAACTGGCGGGCGTGGCGATGATCTGCGTCGGCGTGTACCTGATCATCGACGGCAACCTCAGCATGGGCGGCCTGGTTGCCTGCTACATGCTCAGCGGCCGTGCCCTCGGCCCGCTGGGCCAGCTCAACGGCCTGCTCGCCCGCTACCAGCAGGCCAAGGTGACCATGGTTTCCACCGACCACATGATGGAGCTGCCGCAAGAGCGCAACTTCGAAGAGCGCCCGCTAAGCCGTAAGGTGTTGCAGGGCAGCGTCGAGTTCCGCGGGGTCGATTTCACCTACCCGAACCAGCAGAACCAGGCGCTGAAGAACATCAACCTGACCATCCGCCCTGGCGAAAAGGTGGGCATCATCGGCCGCAGCGGCTCGGGGAAAAGCTCGCTGGCCAAGCTTATCGTCGGCCTCTACGAGGCCGATGCCGGGTCGCTGCTGGTCGATGGCGTGGACATTCGCCAGATCGACGTCAGCGAACTGCGCCACAACATTGGCTACGTACCGCAGGACATCCAGTTGTTGGCGGGCACTCTGCGCGACAACCTGGTCAGCGGCGCGCGCTACATCGAGGACGAATTGATTCTGCAAGCCGCCGAACTGGCGGGCGTCCATGAGTTCGCTCGGCTGCACCCGGACGGCTACGAGCTGCAAGTGGGTGAACGTGGCCAGAACCTCTCCGGCGGCCAGCGGCAGAACGTCGCCCTTGGCCGTGCGCTGCTGCTCAACCCGCAGATCCTTCTGCTGGACGAGCCGACCAGCGCCATGGACAACACCGGTGAAGAACGCCTCAAGCAACGCCTGCAAGCGGTGGTGGAAGGCAAGACCGTGCTGCTCGTCACGCACCGTGCCTCGCTGCTGTCGCTGGTGGACCGGCTGATCGTGATCGATCGCGGGCAGATTGTCGCCGACGGCCCGAAAGCCGCGGTCATGGATGCGTTGAAGAAGGGGCAGATCAGTGTTGCATAAGCTGGATATGGGGCAATTCAAGGATGGCCTGCGGCGCTATTTCAAAGGTTCCGACTCACTGGGTGGCCAGCCGCTGCCCGAGGTCAACAAGGCCCTGATCGAGGATGCGCCGCGGGTCGTGCGCCTGACCATCTGGGGCGTGATCCTGTTCTTCGTGTTCCTTATCGTATGGGCCAGCGTTGCCCCCATCGACGAAGTCACGCGCGGCGAAGGCAAGGCCATCCCGTCCTCCAAGGTACAGAAGATCCAGAACCTGGAAGGCGGCATCGTTGCCGAAATCTTCGCCAAGGAAGGGCAGATCGTCGAAGTGGGCCAGCCGTTGTTGCGCCTGGATGAAACCCGCTTCGCCTCCAACGTTGGTGAAACCGAGGCAGACCGCCTGTCCATGGCCCTGCGGGTCGAGCGCCTGAGTGCCGAAGTGGAAGATCGCCCACTGAAGATCGACGAGGCGCTGCGCAAGGCTGCACCAAGCCAGGCCGCCAGCGAAGAGTCGCTGTACCAGAGCCGGCGCCAGCAGCTGCAGGACGAGATTGGCGGCCTGCAACAACAGCTGGTACAGCGCCAGCAGGAGCTGCGCGAGTACAGCTCCAAACGCGCCCAGTACGCCAACAGCCTGGAACTGCTGCGCAAAGAAATCAGCATGTCCGAGCCGTTGGTGGCCACTGGCGCGATTTCCCAGGTCGAAGTACTGCGCCTGCGCCGTGCCGAAGTGGAAAACCGCGGCCAGCTGGATTCCACCGCGCTAGCCATCCCCCGGGCCGAAGCGGCGATCCGTGAGGTGCAAAGCAAGATCGAAGAGACCCGCGGCAAATTCCGCAGCGAGGCGCTGACCCAACTGAACGAAGCGCGCACCGAGTTGAACAAGGCCACTGCGACCAGCAAGGCCCTGGACGATCGGGTCAACCGCACCATGGTCACCTCGCCGGTACGCGGTATCGTCAAACAGTTGCTGGTCAACACCATTGGTGGGGTCATCCAGCCTGGCAGCGATATCCTCGAAGTGGTACCCCTGGACGATACGCTGGTCATCGAGGCGAAGATCCTGCCCAAGGACATCGCCTTCCTGCACCCGGGGCAGGAGGCGACGGTCAAGTTCACCGCGTATGACTACACCATCTATGGCGGGCTCAAGGCCAAACTGGAACAGATCGGCGCTGACACCATCACCGATGAAGACAAAAAGACCACCTATTACCTGATCAAGCTGCGCACCGATCGCAGCCACCTGGGGACTGACGAGAAGCCGTTGCTCATCATTCCGGGGATGGTAGCAACGGTGGACATCATGACCGGCAAGAAGACCATCATGAGCTACCTGCTCAAGCCGATCATGAAGGCGCGTTCGGAGGCGCTGCGCGAGCGTTGATCGCTGCAGGAGCGGCCTTGTGCCGCGAAAGGGCCGCACAGCGGCCCCGGAATTCAGCAGCGATGCGTAAAACGCTGGGGCTGCTGTGCAGCCCTTTCGCGACACAAGGCCGCTCCTACAAGTTACTGCATTGTCCCTCAGCGATAGCTGTAGGCTGTCAGCGCCAAGGCGCAGGCTCGCCGACCAACTGCCCCTGAATCCCGCCCACGCCCATTTCGCGCAACACCAGCCGCTCCCCTTCCGTCTCGACCCGCTCGGCAATCAGCGGCAGGTCGATGCTGTGTGCCGCGCGCTGGATCGCTTCGATGAACAGCCGCTTGTGCTGTTCATGGTCGATGTTGCGGATGTAGCTACCGTCGATCTTCAGGTACGCCAGGCCCAGATGCGCCAGGTTGCCGATCATGCTGAAGCGCCCGCCAAAGCGTTGCAGCGCCAGGCCGAAGCCAAGCGCATGCAGGCGCCGGGTCAGCTGCTCCAGGGCAGCTTGTTCGGGCAGTTGCTCTTCGCCAATCTCGAAAATCAGACGCGGCCCCAGCGCCACATGCTGGCTCAGCAATTCGAAGATACGCTGCAGGGCCTTGGCATCGGCCAAGGTGGCTGCAGAGAGGTTCAGCGCCAGCACCTGGTCATGCCCGCGCAGGTGTGCGAGCACCTTTTCCAGCACCAGCACATCCAGCCGTGGCATCCAGCCAAAACGCTCCAGCCAGGGCAGGAAGCGGCCCGCCGGCAGTGCCTCGCCCTGGCCATCCTGCAAACGTGAGATCACCTTGTGGTGCAGTACTCGTTGCGCAGTGCCGCAATCCACTACCGGTTGGAAGAACAGCTCGAAATGCCCATTGTTGAACGCCTGGTCCAGCCGCTCATGCCAGGCATGCTGGCTGTCGGCGGCAACGGCGGCCACGCCCTGCTCAAGGCATACCCAGCCCGGCGTCGGTTGGTTCTCGGCACGCGCCAAGGCCTCGTCGGCAAGCTTCAGCAGCGCCTGTGGTGCGTCGCCTGGGCTGTAGGGCGCCAGGCCGATGCACGCCACCGGGTCGATATCACTGGCGCCAGTCTCATGCAGGCTGTGCAAGGTCGCTTCCAGGGCTTGGGCAAGCTGCACCGCCTCTTCATGCACCATGCCTGGCGCAAGCACGGCGAACTCGCCACCGCGGCTGCGGGAAATCAGGTCGTTGGTTTCCGGGTAGCTGGCACAGGTGCGGCGCAACTGCTCGCCCACAGCCTGCAGCAACTGGTCGGTACGCTGACCACCAAGGCGGGCGTTCAACCCCGCCAGCCCCTGGACCCGCAGCAACAGCAAGTAGCCGGAGCGCGCTTCTTCCAGGTTGCTCACACGGGTGTTCAGTTGCATCTCGAAATAGCGCCGGTTGGACAACCCGGTCAGGCTGTCCTGGTAGGACTCGGCCCGCAGCCGTTCGCTACGCTCGGCCTGTTCGGTGAACAGGGCCTTGAGCTTCTCGACCATCTGGTTCATCGCCTGCACCACGCGGCGCAGTTCCGGCGTACGTGGCAACTCTGGCAGGCTGAGGAATTCGCGGCGGGCGATAGCGTGGGACTGCTCGACCATATAATCCAGCGGGCGCAATTGGCGGCGCAGCAGCAACGCGCCGAGCACCGCGCTGGCCGCGCCACACAGCAGCAACCAGCCCAGGCTGCCCAGGGCGCTTCGCCAGAGCTTGGCGATGGCGAACATCGGGTGGCTGATCACTTCAACGCGCGCGGCCTGCTGCCAGCCGCGGCTGACGATGGCATCGCCCCCGGCGGCTTCCAGGCCGATCAGGCGTACGAACCAGCGCGGCACACCGCCAGGGTCCGGTTCGGCATGGCGTTCCACCAGCACCGCATTGGAACCCAGGTCGACGACCTTGATGCTCGAATAGTAGCCGCTGTCGAAGATTGAACTGACCATCAGTTCGACCATCGCCGGGTCGTCGATATTCGGTGTCAGCGACAGCGCCAGCGCAGTCGCCGCATCCTGGGCGTGCGAGCGCAACTGGTTGACGTATTGGCTGCGCGAACTCTCCAGGCTGACCATGAAACTGCCACTGAAGGCGACCACCAGGAACAGGCAAATGGCCAACAGCAATTGTTTGAACAGTGACATCTGTGCTCCTTCAGTAAACCGGCTCGGCCGGGAACCCTTCGGCCTGCATTTTCTTCAGCAGATCCTGCCAGCGGGACAACCGCTTGGTATCGCCGACTTTCTTGTTGCCTGCGGCGCCCGTCAGCCACAGCCCTTCACCATTGAACGCGTAAACCGGCAGCAGGTCGGTGCGCTGGCTGGCCGGCTTGATGGCGTCCATCAGGCTGTCGAGCACCAATGGCTGTGCCTGTGGGCTTGAATAATAGGTCAGGACCATGTGCGCCCGGTTCTGCCGCAGCGCCTTGACGTAGGTGATACGCAGCTTCTCGCTAGGGATACCCATGCGCCGCAGGCTGAAATACTTGGCGATGGCATAGTCCTCACAGTCTCCTGCGCCCTTGATCAGCGCCTGGATCGGCGTGGCCCAGTAATCGACCTCGTGCCACAGGTCGATATCCTCGACATAGCGCAGCTGCTGGTTGAAGAAGCGGTTGACCGCCTGCAGTCGCTCCAGCTCCGTACCCTGCTTCTGGGTAGCCATGAGGTTCTGCCAGGCATCGATGCGACCCTGCCCGCTCCCCAACGAGCCATACAGCGCCTGCGACTTGCGGCTGATCTGGGAAAAGTCCCAATCCGCGTGCAGGCCGCCCAGCAGCAGGCTGCCCAGCAGCGCAGCGAGGCCGACACGTTGCACAACGGTTTTGAGCATCCAGGTTAGCGCCACTGCGAAGCCCTGTTCAGGCCTGTCGAAAGCAGCGATGGTGCGGCTTGCAGCGGCAAAAGACAATGGCACCCTGCAATCATGCACCCGCTTGTCAGCCGGCCTACACTTTAGGCTTATAACCTTCGTTGGGCCGCTTCCTTTGACAGGCGACTTCATCCACCATAGCCGCGCTTTTGGGGCGCCCGTTCCACTGCGGGGGCAAGCTTGACGCTCCCATGAGCTTTACTAGTGTCATTGGATCCAACTTTAGTCATCGTTGAGGCAGACGTCGCGTGGCCCAGAAATTCAAATTGAGCTATGTGCTGGCCAGTGAACAGCTGTTGCCGCACCAGGCCCGTGGCGTTATCGAAGAACGCCTGCGCAGTGCCATTCTGGATGGCCGCCTGCCTCCGGGTACTGCTGTGCGGCAACAGGAGCTCGCTACCTTGTTCGGTGTCAGCCGCATGCCCGTGCGCGAGGCGCTGCGCCAGCTCGAGGCTCAATCGTTGCTGAAGGTGGAAATGCACAAGGGTGCAGTGGTTGCGCCGTTGATTGGCGAGGACGCAGTGGATACCTATGCCCTGCGCGTGCTGCTCGAAACCGAGGCGCTGCGGCAGTCCATTCCGCTGCTCGATGCCAGCGACATCGCCAGCGCTCGCGGATATATCCAGCAACTGGAGAACGAAACCCGGCATGCCGAAATCGGCCGTCTCAATCGCCTGTTGCACATGTCGTTGTACAACAAGGCACCCAACAAGAAATTGCTGCGCCTGATCGAAGATGAGCTGAACCAGGAAGAACGCTTTCTGCGCTTTCATCTCTCATCCATGGGCCTGGGCAAGCTTACCCAGGACGATCACAACGCACTGGTCGATGCGGCCAGCGCCAAGCAGGTAGACGAAGCGATAACGGTGCTGGAAAAACACCTGAATACCGCAGCAGGGGTGATCCGCAGGTACCTCGATAGCCAGTTGGGGCGCTAGCCGTGCAATGACACCCGGGCAGGGATCAGGCATGGGTTGCAAATCGATCGGCCTCCGCCAACAATGAGACTAATTATCATTCATGCCCATTGATGGCAGCGCCCTCATCCATGTCCAGCAACGACTCCTTGCAAACGCTCTACAGTGACCACCACAGCTGGTTGCATGCCTGGCTGCGCAGCAAGCTGGGCAATGCCGCCGATGCCGCAGACCTGGCCCAGGATACCTTCGTGCGCTTGCTGCAGCGTCGCGAACACCTGCAACTGAATACGCCACGTGCCTTCCTGCGGACGGTCGCGCGTGGGCTGGTAATCGATCACTGGCGGCGCGAGGAACTGCACAGGGCCTATCTCGAGGCGCTGGCACACCTGCCGCAAGCACACACCCCCTCGGCCGAAACCCAGGAATTGCTGCTGGAGTTGCTGGAGCGCATCGCGCGCATGCTCGACGGCCTCAAACCCAAGGTACGCCGCGCCTTCCTGCTGGCCCAATGCGAGGGGCTGAAGCACCAGGCCATTGCCGACCAGATGGGAATCTCGGTGCGGACCGTGGAGCGCTACATCGCCGATGCGCTCTACCACTGCTACCTGCTGCGCTACGCAGACGAGTACTGATGCCATGAGCACCGCACCGCCTGATGCAACGTCGGTCAAGCAGGCCATCCAGTGGATGCTGAGGCTACGCGAAAGCGGGCACGACCTTGCCCTGCAGCGACAGTGCGCGCAATGGCGGGAAGCCCGCCACGAACACGAACAGGCTTGGCAACGGCTGGTACACCTGCACCAGGAACTCGACATGCGCGCAATCCCCGGAGCTGGGCTGGCCATGCAAACCCTGGAAAGCAGCCAGCGCCGCTTGCAGCGTCGGCAGGCCCTGAAACTGCTTGGCGGGGTTGCGATGGTGGGCTCGGCGGCATGGCTGGGCACAGGCCTTGATGGAATCAATAGCTGGACATCGGGCTATGCCACCGGGACCGGAGAACGACGCAGCTTCCGGCTTCCCGACGGAACGTCGATGCAACTGAATACGCGCAGCGCAGTCGACCTGGCTTTCAAAGACGGGCAAACCCTGATCCGCCTGAAGCAAGGGGAAATGCTGATTACCTGCGGCCCGCAGCGGCCGATTCTTGTACAAACACGCGACGCACTGCTGGAAGGGCTCGAAGGACGCTTCGTGGCGCGGCAGGACAGCGACTGCACCAGGGTCAGTGTCAGCCATGGCAGGGTAGCGATACACCGGCCCGGCAAAGGCGCGATGCAGTGGATCGAGAGCGGTCAGAACTGGCGCCTGGATGCACAAGGGGCCTATCGGCTTGAGCAGGTGGACATGGATGCGATGGCCTGGACTGAAGGGTTGCTCGTCACCCGGGACATTCGCCTGGTCGACTTTCTCGCGCAGGTCAGCCGTTATCGTCACGGTTATCTGGGCTGCAGCGATGACACCGCCGATTTGCGCCTGTCGGGCGTATTCCGCCTCGAAGACCCGGAGCAATTGTTGCTGGTGCTGCCACGGACGCTGCCGGTAAAGCTCCGGCAAGTCACCCGCTGGTGGGTGCGTGTCGAGGGGCTGGCCTGACGGGTGACGACGCTTGCCTTGGGCGCTGCGAAGCGCTCCAACAGCTTTTTTGGCGGGTTTCGAATGCCAGTTCGGCTAGGACAGTAAACCATCCCCTGCCCTCACGTTAACGGACCCTTCATGCCTAACGCCTCCGTGCACGCGCACCCATCCAACGCGAATGATTTTCGACCTGTCTTAGACTCAACAAAACTTCACAAAGCGATCCGGTCTGCCTTGTTCGGCACCGCATTAGGCCTGGCAGCTGTCACATCGATGTCCATGGCAGCTGAAACTGCCGAGCTTAGCCAACACTATGCAATTTCGGCCGGCCAACTGGATGATGTGCTCAACCAGTTCGCCCGCCAGGCCGGCATCACTCTGTCAGCCACACCGCAGCTCACCCAAGGCCTGCAGTCCAACGGGTTGCAGGGGCAATACCCTACCGACAAGGCACTGCGGCAGCTGCTTAACGGCAGCGGCCTGGAAGCAGTCAGCCAGGACGGGCGTAGCTACGTGCTGCAAGCCCAACCGCAAGGTGCGGCGTTGTCGCTGCCAGACACCGATATCCATGGTTTCACCCTAGGCAATGCGCTGGGTAGCATGGACGGGTACAACGCCACGCACAGCCAGGTGGCGACCAAGACCAGTATGGCGTTGGTCGAGACATCCCAATCGGTCTCGGTGGTCACCCGGCAGCAGATCGATGACCAGGGCTCACAGACGGTTGCCCAGGCCATGCGCTACACACCCGGGGTACTGACCAACCCCTACGGTGCTACCCACCGCTACGATTATGTGGCCATGCGTGGTTTCAATGACGGCTCGGTCGACAACATCTACGTCGACGGGCTCAAGTCGATGGGGGACAACGGTACCTACAGCACAATGCAGGTGGACCCTTACTTCCTGGAACGAATAGACATCCTCGAGGGGCCTTCTTCGGTACTCTATGGCCGTAGCTCCCCAGGAGGCCTGGTAGCACTGACCACCAAGAAGCCGTTGTTCACCCGCTACCGCCAGGTTCAGGCCACGGCCGGTACCCAAGGCCAGCGAGGCATGGGTTTCGACTTCAGCGGCCCTGTGGATGACGACAAGCGCATTGCGTACCGCCTGACAGGCCTTGCGGACGCTTCCGACACGCAGTTCGACCACAACAAGGAAGAACGCTACGCCATCGCGCCGGCCATCAGCATCGACTTCAGCGAGGACACCTCGCTTACCCTGCAGGCCTACCTGCAACACGACCCCAACGGCGGGTACCACGGCGGCAACCCCGCAAACGGCATGCTGCACAAGCGCAACGGCTTGCGCCTGTCGGACCATTTCTTCGAGGGTGAGCCGGGTATCGACAACTACGAGCGTACCCAACAGTCCTTCAGCTACCAGTTCGAGCATCGCTTCAACGATGTACTCACCGCGCGACAGAACTTCCGCTACCAGGATTCGGACGTGTCGATGGACCAGGTGTATTCCGCCGGTTGGGTGGATGCCGACAGCAATATCCTCAACCGCGCCTACACCGGCGGCGACGAGCGCCTGCATTCGTACATCATCGACAATATGCTGCAGGCGGAATTCTTCACAGGGGCCGCCAAACATACCTTGCTGCTGGGTACCGATTATCAACGACGCAAGGCCGATGTGGCATGGCGTTATGGCACAGTCGACCCGCTGGATGCCGGCAACCCGCAGTACGGCAATGGCAACCTGCAGGTGCTGGGCGAAAACCGCTACCAGCGGCGTTTACAACAAACCGGCGTGTACTTGCAGGACCTTGTGGAACTGGACCAGTGGCGTTTGTCCTTGGGGCTGCGCCAGGATTGGGTGAAGGTGTCCGAGGAGAACCGCGATAGCAACACCAAGGTCAATGATCAGCGCTCCAGGTTTACTACCCGCGCTGGGGTGCTCTACCTGTTCGAAAATGGCATTGCGCCTTATGTCAGCTACTCGGAGTCATTCAACCCCAATACGGTTTCCGACCAGGCTGGTCGCCCATTGGCACCAACCGAGGGCACTCAATGGGAGGCCGGCATCAAGTATCAACCGCCCGGGAGCGACAACCTGTTCACTGCATCGTTATTCCGAATAGAACAGGAGAACCTGGCCTCCAAGCAGCCTGACGAAGACTTCTATCGCCCTGTAGGTCAAGTGCGCTCGCAAGGGCTCGAGTTGGAGGCCCATGTGCAGCTGACCGACAGCTTGAAGGTGCTGGGCGGCTATACCTTCACCGATATCGAGTACGCCAAGTCCATGCCCAGCCTGGTGTCGGCCACCTTGGACAACAAGGGCAATTCACCAACCCAGGCGCCGAAACAGATGTTCTCCCTGTGGGCGGATTACAACTTCCGGCAAGGGGCGCTGGATGGCCTGCGGCTGGGCGGTGGCGTGCGATATGTGGGGTACAGCTGGGTCGATGCGGAAAACAGCATGAAAGTGCCCGCCTACACCTTGTTCGACGCCTCGATCGGCTATGACCTGGGCAAGATCGGCCTTCGGGGTGTGGATGTCCGCCTGAACGCCAACAACCTGACCAATGAAAGCTACATCAGCTCTTGTGCCAGCTTGGACTACTGTTACATGGGAGAGGAACGCAACGTGAGTGCTACCGTCAGCTATCAGTTCTGAACCCGCGGTAGCCGTAGCTGCACATTCCTATACCGCTATCGCCCTGGCTTGGGAATCATGGCCCGGAAAAGACAAAGCCCCTGTCTGCAGCGCAGACAGGGGCTTTGGATTTGAATCTTGACGATGACCTACTCTCACATGGGGAAGCCCCACACTACCATCGGCGATGCATCGTTTCACTGCTGAGTTCGGGATGGGATCAGGTGGTTCCAATGCTCTATGGTCGTCAAGAAATTCTGTGTGCTGGCCCGTCCCTCGGACGTGCCTGCGAATCTCTGTAGTTCCTACTTAAAGACAAAACCCCTACCTGCATGCGCAGATAGGGGTTTTGCGAAATGAATCTTGACGATGACCTACTCTCACATGGGGAAGCCCCACACTACCATCGGCGATGCATCGTTTCACTACTGAGTTCGGGATGGGATCAGGTGGTTCCAATGCTCTATGGTCGTCAAGAAATTCTGTTGCCAGAAGGTCTTGGTAGACACTCCAGCGAATTCGGATATGTGATGTTCGTGGTTCGTTGCGAACTTTCGGTTCGTATCATCTTCACCACCGCAATCTGCGTCAGCAAATTGCTTGGGTGTTATATGGTCAAGCCTCACGGGCAATTAGTATTGGTTAGCTCAACGCCTCACAGCGCTTACACACCCAACCTATCAACGTCGTAGTCTTCGACGGCCCTTCAGGGAACTCAAGGTTCCAGTGAGATCTCATCTTGAGGCAAGTTTCCCGCTTAGATGCTTTCAGCGGTTATCTCTTCCGAACATAGCTACCCGGCAATGCCACTGGCGTGACAACCGGAACACCAGAGGTTCGTCCACTCCGGTCCTCTCGTACTAGGAGCAGCCCCTCTCAAATCTCAAACGTCCACGGCAGATAGGGACCGAACTGTCTCACGACGTTCTAAACCCAGCTCGCGTACCACTTTAAATGGCGAACAGCCATACCCTTGGGACCGGCTTCAGCCCCAGGATGTGATGAGCCGACATCGAGGTGCCAAACACCGCCGTCGATATGAACTCTTGGGCGGTATCAGCCTGTTATCCCCGGAGTACCTTTTATCCGTTGAGCGATGGCCCTTCCATACAGAACCACCGGATCACTAAGACCTACTTTCGTACCTGCTCGACGTGTTTGTCTCGCAGTCAAGCGCGCTTTTGCCTTTATACTCTACGACCGATTTCCGACCGGTCTGAGCGCACCTTCGTACTCCTCCGTTACTCTTTGGGAGGAGACCGCCCCAGTCAAACTACCCACCATACACTGTCCTCGATCCGGATAACGGACCTGAGTTAGAACCTCAAAGTTGCCAGGGTGGTATTTCAAGGATGGCTCCATGAGAACTGGCGTCCCCACTTCAAAGCCTCCCACCTATCCTACACAAGCAAATTCAAAGTCCAGTGCAAAGCTATAGTAAAGGTTCACGGGGTCTTTCCGTCTAGCCGCGGATACACTGCATCTTCACAGCGATTTCAATTTCACTGAGTCTCGGGTGGAGACAGCGCCGCCATCGTTACGCCATTCGTGCAGGTCGGAACTTACCCGACAAGGAATTTCGCTACCTTAGGACCGTTATAGTTACGGCCGCCGTTTACCGGGGCTTCGATCAAGAGCTTCGCTTGCGCTAACCCCATCAATTAACCTTCCGGCACCGGGCAGGCGTCACACCCTATACGTCCACTTTCGTGTTTGCAGAGTGCTGTGTTTTTAATAAACAGTCGCAGCGGCCTGGTATCTTCGACCGGCATGGGCTTACGGAGCAAGTCCTTCACCCTCGCCGGCGCACCTTCTCCCGAAGTTACGGTGCCATTTTGCCTAGTTCCTTCACCCGAGTTCTCTCAAGCGCCTTGGTATTCTCTACCTAACCACCTGTGTCGGTTTGGGGTACGGTTCCCAGTTATCTGAAGCTTAGGAGCTTTTCTTGGAAGCATGGTATCAACCACTTCGTCGCCTAAAGGCAACTCGTCATCAGCTCTCGGCCTTGAAATCCCGGATTTGCCTAAGATTCCAGCCTACCACCTTAAACCTGGACAACCAACGCCAGGCTGGCCTAACCTTCTCCGTCCCTCCATCGCAATAACTGGAAGTACAGGAATATTAACCTGTTTTCCATCGACTACGCTTTTCAGCCTCGCCTTAGGGACCGACTAACCCTGCGTCGATTAACGTTGCGCAGGAAACCTTGGTCTTTCGGCGTGCGAGTTTTTCACTCGCATTGTCGTTACTCATGTCAGCATTCGCACTTCTGATACCTCCAGCAAGCTTCTCAACTCACCTTCACAGGCTTACAGAACGCTCCTCTACCGCGTCATCAAAGATGACACCCGTAGCTTCGGTGCATGGTTTGAGCCCCGTTACATCTTCCGCGCAGGCCGACTCGACTAGTGAGCTATTACGCTTTCTTTAAAGGGTGGCTGCTTCTAAGCCAACCTCCTAGCTGTCTAAGCCTTCCCACATCGTTTCCCACTTAACCATGACTTTGGGACCTTAGCTGACGGTCTGGGTTGTTTCCCTTTTCACGACGGACGTTAGCACCCGCCGTGTGTCTCCCATGCTCGGCACTTCCAGGTATTCGGAGTTTGCATCGGTTTGGTAAGTCGGGATGACCCCCTAGCCGAAACAGTGCTCTACCCCCTGGAGTGATACATGAGGCGCTACCTAAATAGCTTTCGAGGAGAACCAGCTATCTCCGAGCTTGATTAGCCTTTCACTCCGATCCACAGGTCATCCGCTAACTTTTCAACGGTAGTCGGTTCGGTCCTCCAGTCAGTGTTACCTAACCTTCAACCTGCCCATGGATAGATCGCCCGGTTTCGGGTCTATACCCAGCGACTAAACGCCCTATTAAGACTCGCTTTCGCTACGCCTCCCCTATTCGGTTAAGCTCGCCACTGAATATAAGTCGCTGACCCATTATACAAAAGGTACGCAGTCACCTAACAAAGTAGGCTCCCACTGCTTGTACGCATACGGTTTCAGGTTCTATTTCACTCCCCTCTCCGGGGTTCTTTTCGCCTTTCCCTCACGGTACTGGTTCACTATCGGTCAGTCAGTAGTATTTAGCCTTGGAGGATGGTCCCCCCATGTTCAGACAAAGTTTCTCGTGCTCCGTCCTACTCGATTTCATTGACAAGAGATTTTCGTGTACGGGGCTATCACCCACTATGGCCGCACTTTCCAGAGCGTTCCACTAATCTCAAATCAACTTAAGGGCTGGTCCCCGTTCGCTCGCCACTACTAAGGGAATCTCGGTTGATTTCTTTTCCTCAGGGTACTTAGATGTTTCAGTTCCCCTGGTTCGCCTCTTGCACCTATGTATTCAGTACAAGATACTCAGCTTGTGCTGAGTGGGTTCCCCCATTCAGAGATCTCTGGATCACAGTCTGTTTGCCGACTCCCCAAAGCTTATCGCAGGCTACCACGTCTTTCATCGCCTCTGACTGCCAAGGCATCCACCGTATGCGCTTCTTCACTTGACCATATAACCCCAAGCAATCTGGTTATACTGTGAAGACGACATTCGCCGAAAATTCGCATGTTGCTCTTTCGAGCAGAACTCACAAATTTTACCTTAGCCTGATTAACCAGCAGTGAAACTGGTCATCAGTCTATATCTATCACATATCCGAATTTTTAAAGAACGATCTGACAAAAGTCAGAAATCAACATTCGAAGCGAATGCTCATTTCTGAGTTTGATCAAGTGCAACATTTCACAACAGCAGAAAGTGGTGGAGCCAAGCGGGATCGAACCGCTGACCTCCTGCGTGCAAGGCAGGCGCTCTCCCAGCTGAGCTATGGCCCCGTATTCTACGGCTGAACCATGTAATGGTAGGTCTGGGCAGATTTGAACTGCCGACCTCACCCTTATCAGGGGTGCGCTCTAACCAACTGAGCTACAGACCTATAACAGGGTCGCGTTACAACATCGTCTTTTACAATGAATCAAGCAATTCGTGTGGGAGCTCATCAGCAGGCTGATGTCGTCGATTAAGGAGGTGATCCAGCCGCAGGTTCCCCTACGGCTACCTTGTTACGACTTCACCCCAGTCATGAATCACACCGTGGTAACCGTCCTCCCGAAGGTTAGACTAGCTACTTCTGGTGCAACCCACTCCCATGGTGTGACGGGCGGTGTGTACAAGGCCCGGGAACGTATTCACCGCGACATTCTGATTCGCGATTACTAGCGATTCCGACTTCACGCAGTCGAGTTGCAGACTGCGATCCGGACTACGATCGGTTTTGTGAGATTAGCTCCACCTCGCGGCTTGGCAACCCTCTGTACCGACCATTGTAGCACGTGTGTAGCCCAGGCCGTAAGGGCCATGATGACTTGACGTCATCCCCACCTTCCTCCGGTTTGTCACCGGCAGTCTCCTTAGAGTGCCCACCATAACGTGCTGGTAACTAAGGACAAGGGTTGCGCTCGTTACGGGACTTAACCCAACATCTCACGACACGAGCTGACGACAGCCATGCAGCACCTGTGTCAGAGTTCCCGAAGGCACCAATCCATCTCTGGAAAGTTCTCTGCATGTCAAGGCCTGGTAAGGTTCTTCGCGTTGCTTCGAATTAAACCACATGCTCCACCGCTTGTGCGGGCCCCCGTCAATTCATTTGAGTTTTAACCTTGCGGCCGTACTCCCCAGGCGGTCAACTTAATGCGTTAGCTGCGCCACTAAAATCTCAAGGATTCCAACGGCTAGTTGACATCGTTTACGGCGTGGACTACCAGGGTATCTAATCCTGTTTGCTCCCCACGCTTTCGCACCTCAGTGTCAGTATCAGTCCAGGTGGTCGCCTTCGCCACTGGTGTTCCTTCCTATATCTACGCATTTCACCGCTACACAGGAAATTCCACCACCCTCTACCGTACTCTAGCTCGCCAGTTTTGGATGCAGTTCCCAGGTTGAGCCCGGGGCTTTCACATCCAACTTAACGAACCACCTACGCGCGCTTTACGCCCAGTAATTCCGATTAACGCTTGCACCCTCTGTATTACCGCGGCTGCTGGCACAGAGTTAGCCGGTGCTTATTCTGTCGGTAACGTCAAAACAGCAAGGTATTAACTTACTGCCCTTCCTCCCAACTTAAAGTGCTTTACAATCCGAAGACCTTCTTCACACACGCGGCATGGCTGGATCAGGCTTTCGCCCATTGTCCAATATTCCCCACTGCTGCCTCCCGTAGGAGTCTGGACCGTGTCTCAGTTCCAGTGTGACTGATCATCCTCTCAGACCAGTTACGGATCGTCGCCTTGGTGAGCCATTACCCCACCAACTAGCTAATCCGACCTAGGCTCATCTGATAGCGTGAGGTCCGAAGATCCCCCACTTTCTCCCGTAGGACGTATGCGGTATTAGCGTTCCTTTCGAAACGTTGTCCCCCACTACCAGGCAGATTCCTAGGCATTACTCACCCGTCCGCCGCTGAATCAAGGAGCAAGCTCCTGTCATCCGCTCGACTTGCATGTGTTAGGCCTGCCGCCAGCGTTCAATCTGAGCCATGATCAAACTCTTCAGTTCAATACTGCTTGGGTTTTTAAGAAACCCTAAACTTGGCTCAGCAATCTCAAATGACTATGTGATTTCTCGCATGGCCACTTGTGATGCTGATAATCTTTGTGACTATCAGTCCGTACTCACAAGCACCCACACGAATTGCTTGATTCGATTTGTTAAAGAGCGTTTGGTTAAGAGCTTTTCGTCTCAACCGAGGCGCGCATTCTACGCTTTCCTCATTTGCTGTCAAGCGTTTATTTTGAAGTTTTTTAGGAAAACCCGTTTAACTTCAGACACTTAACTCGCTTCGATCTCTCGTCGCGGGAGGTGAATAATACAGCATTCAAAAACGCTGTCAACCACCTTTTTTGCCACCGACCGGCCATTCAGCCAACCAGGAGAAGCGATAGCTTCTACTTAAAGACAAAACCCCTACCTGCGTGCGCAGATAGGGGTTTTGCGAAATGAATCTTGACGATGACCTACTCTCACATGGGGAAGCCCCACACTACCATCGGCGATGCATCGTTTCACTACTGAGTTCGGGATGGGATCAGGTGGTTCCAATGCTCTATGGTCGTCAAGAAATTCTGTTGCCAGAAGGTCTTGTTAGACACTCCAGCGAATTCGGATATGTGATGTTCGTGGTTCGTTGCGAACTTTCGGTTCGTATCATCTTCACCACCGCAATCTGCGTCAGCAAATTGCTTGGGTGTTATATGGTCAAGCCTCACGGGCAATTAGTATTGGTTAGCTCAACGCCTCACAGCGCTTACACACCCAACCTATCAACGTCGTAGTCTTCGACGGCCCTTCAGGGAACTCAAGGTTCCAGTGAGATCTCATCTTGAGGCAAGTTTCCCGCTTAGATGCTTTCAGCGGTTATCTCTTCCGAACATAGCTACCCGGCAATGCCACTGGCGTGACAACCGGAACACCAGAGGTTCGTCCACTCCGGTCCTCTCGTACTAGGAGCAGCCCCTCTCAAATCTCAAACGTCCACGGCAGATAGGGACCGAACTGTCTCACGACGTTCTAAACCCAGCTCGCGTACCACTTTAAATGGCGAACAGCCATACCCTTGGGACCGGCTTCAGCCCCAGGATGTGATGAGCCGACATCGAGGTGCCAAACACCGCCGTCGATATGAACTCTTGGGCGGTATCAGCCTGTTATCCCCGGAGTACCTTTTATCCGTTGAGCGATGGCCCTTCCATACAGAACCACCGGATCACTAAGACCTACTTTCGTACCTGCTCGACGTGTTTGTCTCGCAGTCAAGCGCGCTTTTGCCTTTATACTCTACGACCGATTTCCGACCGGTCTGAGCGCACCTTCGTACTCCTCCGTTACTCTTTGGGAGGAGACCGCCCCAGTCAAACTACCCACCATACACTGTCCTCGATCCGGATAACGGACCTGAGTTAGAACCTCAAAGTTGCCAGGGTGGTATTTCAAGGATGGCTCCATGAGAACTGGCGTCCCCACTTCAAAGCCTCCCACCTATCCTACACAAGCAAATTCAAAGTCCAGTGCAAAGCTATAGTAAAGGTTCACGGGGTCTTTCCGTCTAGCCGCGGATACACTGCATCTTCACAGCGATTTCAATTTCACTGAGTCTCGGGTGGAGACAGCGCCGCCATCGTTACGCCATTCGTGCAGGTCGGAACTTACCCGACAAGGAATTTCGCTACCTTAGGACCGTTATAGTTACGGCCGCCGTTTACCGGGGCTTCGATCAAGAGCTTCGCTTGCGCTAACCCCATCAATTAACCTTCCGGCACCGGGCAGGCGTCACACCCTATACGTCCACTTTCGTGTTTGCAGAGTGCTGTGTTTTTAATAAACAGTCGCAGCGGCCTGGTATCTTCGACCGGCATGGGCTTACGGAGCAAGTCCTTCACCCTCGCCGGCGCACCTTCTCCCGAAGTTACGGTGCCATTTTGCCTAGTTCCTTCACCCGAGTTCTCTCAAGCGCCTTGGTATTCTCTACCTAACCACCTGTGTCGGTTTGGGGTACGGTTCCCAGTTATCTGAAGCTTAGGAGCTTTTCTTGGAAGCATGGTATCAACCACTTCGTCGCCTAAAGGCAACTCGTCATCAGCTCTCGGCCTTGAAATCCCGGATTTGCCTAAGATTCCAGCCTACCACCTTAAACCTGGACAACCAACGCCAGGCTGGCCTAACCTTCTCCGTCCCTCCATCGCAATAACTGGAAGTACAGGAATATTAACCTGTTTTCCATCGACTACGCTTTTCAGCCTCGCCTTAGGGACCGACTAACCCTGCGTCGATTAACGTTGCGCAGGAAACCTTGGTCTTTCGGCGTGCGAGTTTTTCACTCGCATTGTCGTTACTCATGTCAGCATTCGCACTTCTGATACCTCCAGCAAGCTTCTCAACTCACCTTCACAGGCTTACAGAACGCTCCTCTACCGCGTCATCAAAGATGACACCCGTAGCTTCGGTGCATGGTTTGAGCCCCGTTACATCTTCCGCGCAGGCCGACTCGACTAGTGAGCTATTACGCTTTCTTTAAAGGGTGGCTGCTTCTAAGCCAACCTCCTAGCTGTCTAAGCCTTCCCACATCGTTTCCCACTTAACCATGACTTTGGGACCTTAGCTGACGGTCTGGGTTGTTTCCCTTTTCACGACGGACGTTAGCACCCGCCGTGTGTCTCCCATGCTCGGCACTTCCAGGTATTCGGAGTTTGCATCGGTTTGGTAAGTCGGGATGACCCCCTAGCCGAAACAGTGCTCTACCCCCTGGAGTGATACATGAGGCGCTACCTAAATAGCTTTCGAGGAGAACCAGCTATCTCCGAGCTTGATTAGCCTTTCACTCCGATCCACAGGTCATCCGCTAACTTTTCAACGGTAGTCGGTTCGGTCCTCCAGTCAGTGTTACCTAACCTTCAACCTGCCCATGGATAGATCGCCCGGTTTCGGGTCTATACCCAGCGACTAAACGCCCTATTAAGACTCGCTTTCGCTACGCCTCCCCTATTCGGTTAAGCTCGCCACTGAATATAAGTCGCTGACCCATTATACAAAAGGTACGCAGTCACCTAACAAAGTAGGCTCCCACTGCTTGTACGCATACGGTTTCAGGTTCTATTTCACTCCCCTCTCCGGGGTTCTTTTCGCCTTTCCCTCACGGTACTGGTTCACTATCGGTCAGTCAGTAGTATTTAGCCTTGGAGGATGGTCCCCCCATGTTCAGACAAAGTTTCTCGTGCTCCGTCCTACTCGATTTCATTGACAAGAGATTTTCGTGTACGGGGCTATCACCCACTATGGCCGCACTTTCCAGAGCGTTCCACTAATCTCAAATCAACTTAAGGGCTGGTCCCCGTTCGCTCGCCACTACTAAGGGAATCTCGGTTGATTTCTTTTCCTCAGGGTACTTAGATGTTTCAGTTCCCCTGGTTCGCCTCTTGCACCTATGTATTCAGTACAAGATACTCAGCTTGTGCTGAGTGGGTTCCCCCATTCAGAGATCTCTGGATCACAGTCTGTTTGCCGACTCCCCAAAGCTTATCGCAGGCTACCACGTCTTTCATCGCCTCTGACTGCCAAGGCATCCACCGTATGCGCTTCTTCACTTGACCATATAACCCCAAGCAATCTGGTTATACTGTGAAGACGACATTCGCCGAAAATTCGCATGTTGCTCTTTCGAGCAGAACTCACAAATTTTACCTTAGCCTGATTAACCAGCAGTGAAACTGGCCATCAGTCTATATCTATCACATATCCGAATTTTTAAAGAACGATCTGACAAAAGCCAGAAATCAACATTCGAAGCGAATGCTCATTTCTGAGTTTGATCAGGAACAAAACTTGACCCAGACAGGGCCTTGATCGTCTTCAACCATGAATCAAGCAATTCGTGTGGGAGCTCATCAGCAGGCTGATGTCGTCGATTAAGGAGGTGATCCAGCCGCAGGTTCCCCTACGGCTACCTTGTTACGACTTCACCCCAGTCATGAATCACACCGTGGTAACCGTCCTCCCGAAGGTTAGACTAGCTACTTCTGGTGCAACCCACTCCCATGGTGTGACGGGCGGTGTGTACAAGGCCCGGGAACGTATTCACCGCGACATTCTGATTCGCGATTACTAGCGATTCCGACTTCACGCAGTCGAGTTGCAGACTGCGATCCGGACTACGATCGGTTTTGTGAGATTAGCTCCACCTCGCGGCTTGGCAACCCTCTGTACCGACCATTGTAGCACGTGTGTAGCCCAGGCCGTAAGGGCCATGATGACTTGACGTCATCCCCACCTTCCTCCGGTTTGTCACCGGCAGTCTCCTTAGAGTGCCCACCATAACGTGCTGGTAACTAAGGACAAGGGTTGCGCTCGTTACGGGACTTAACCCAACATCTCACGACACGAGCTGACGACAGCCATGCAGCACCTGTGTCAGAGTTCCCGAAGGCACCAATCCATCTCTGGAAAGTTCTCTGCATGTCAAGGCCTGGTAAGGTTCTTCGCGTTGCTTCGAATTAAACCACATGCTCCACCGCTTGTGCGGGCCCCCGTCAATTCATTTGAGTTTTAACCTTGCGGCCGTACTCCCCAGGCGGTCAACTTAATGCGTTAGCTGCGCCACTAAAATCTCAAGGATTCCAACGGCTAGTTGACATCGTTTACGGCGTGGACTACCAGGGTATCTAATCCTGTTTGCTCCCCACGCTTTCGCACCTCAGTGTCAGTATCAGTCCAGGTGGTCGCCTTCGCCACTGGTGTTCCTTCCTATATCTACGCATTTCACCGCTACACAGGAAATTCCACCACCCTCTACCGTACTCTAGCTCGCCAGTTTTGGATGCAGTTCCCAGGTTGAGCCCGGGGCTTTCACATCCAACTTAACGAACCACCTACGCGCGCTTTACGCCCAGTAATTCCGATTAACGCTTGCACCCTCTGTATTACCGCGGCTGCTGGCACAGAGTTAGCCGGTGCTTATTCTGTCGGTAACGTCAAAACAGCAAGGTATTAACTTACTGCCCTTCCTCCCAACTTAAAGTGCTTTACAATCCGAAGACCTTCTTCACACACGCGGCATGGCTGGATCAGGCTTTCGCCCATTGTCCAATATTCCCCACTGCTGCCTCCCGTAGGAGTCTGGACCGTGTCTCAGTTCCAGTGTGACTGATCATCCTCTCAGACCAGTTACGGATCGTCGCCTTGGTGAGCCATTACCTCACCAACTAGCTAATCCGACCTAGGCTCATCTGATAGCGTGAGGTCCGAAGATCCCCCACTTTCTCCCGTAGGACGTATGCGGTATTAGCGTTCCTTTCGAAACGTTGTCCCCCACTACCAGGCAGATTCCTAGGCATTACTCACCCGTCCGCCGCTGAATCAAGGAGCAAGCTCCCGTCATCCGCTCGACTTGCATGTGTTAGGCCTGCCGCCAGCGTTCAATCTGAGCCATGATCAAACTCTTCAGTTCAATACTGCTTGGGTTTTTAAGAAACCCTAAACTTGGCTCAGCAATCTCAAATGACTATGTGATTTCTCGCATGGCCACCTGTGATGCTGATAATCTTTTTGACTATCAGTCCGTACTCACAAGCACCCACACGAATTGCTTGATTCGATTTGTTAAAGAGCGTTTGGTTAAGAGCGTTTCGTCTCAACCGAGGCGCGCATTCTACGCTTTCCTCATTTGCTGTCAAGCGTTTATTTTGAAGTTTTTTGCGAGAAACTCGTTTAGCTTCAAACACTTGACTCGCTGCGATCTCTCGTAGCGGGAGGCGAATCATACAGCGTTTTGAAACGCTGTCAACCTTCATCTCGACCGCTGCCGATCATTCGATCGAAGCACTTCCGATACTACCTGAATTACTCAACCCTTTGATTATCAAGGAGTTTTGCGTTTCGACCACCTCGGAAGTGGGGCGCATTATAAGGGCATTCCAGACCGCGTCAACCCTTGAATTCGAAGAAAGCTGAATATCGCTGAAAAGCAAAGCGGGGTGGCCTGACGGCCACCCCGCTTTTGATCAACGCCATACGCCTTCATAGCACGCCGGTATCGCGAAGCCGTCGCACCTCATCTGCATCCAACCCCAGCACGTCTACCAGCACCGCATCGGTATGCTCACCCAGCAGAGGCGGCGCCCGTCGGTATTCCACCGGCGTCTCCGACAGGCGGATAGGGCTCGCCACCTGCGGCACGCTACCCGCCAATGGGTGTGGAATGTGCACCGCCAACCCACGCGCGAGCACCTGCGGGTCCTGGAACATCTGCGCCAGGTCATTGATAGGCCCACACGGCACCCCGGCGGCCTCCAGCTGGCTCACCCACTCGGCAGTGGTCTTGAACACCGTGGCCTGACGAATCAAAGGGATCAGTTCCGCCCGGTTGGCCACTCGCATTTTATTGGTAATGAAGCGCGGATCGTCCGCCCATTGTGGTTGCCCGGCCACCTCGGCAAACTTGCGGAACTGGCTGTCGTTACCCACGGTAAGGATGAAATCGCCATCCGCCGTCGGGAAGTCCTGGTACGGCACGATATTCGGATGCGCATTTCCCAGGCGACGAGGCGGTACACCTGTGGTCAGGTAGTTCATCGCCTGGTTGGCCAGGCAGGCGACTTGAACATCGAGCAATGCCATGTCGACGTGCTGGCCCACTCCGGTCTGCTCCCGGTGGGCGAGGGCAGCGAGCACCGCCACGGTGGAATACAGCCCGGTCAGGATGTCGGTCAGCGCCACTCCCACTTTCACCGGCCCTGCGCCTAGCTCACCCTCCGGGCGGCCGGTCAGGCTCATCAGCCCACCCAACCCCTGGATCATGAAGTCATAGCCGGCGCGCTTGGCATAAGGCCCGGTCTGGCCGAAGCCGGTGATGGAACAGTAGATAAGCCGCGGATTGATGGCTTTCAGGCTTGGGTAGTCCAGGCCATAGGCAGCCAACCCACCCACCTTGAAGTTCTCGATGACGATATCGGACTTTGCCGCCAACTCACGCACCAGGCGTTGCCCCTCGGGCTGGGTGAAATCGATGGTCACCGAGCGCTTGTTGCGGTTGGCCGACAGGTAATAAGCAGCCTCGCTGGTATTCTGCCCCTCGGCATCCTTGAGGAAGGGCGGCCCCCATGAGCGCGTGTCGTCGCCACTGCCAGGGCGCTCGACCTTGATCACATCAGCGCCGAGGTCAGCGAGAATCTGGCCAGACCATGGGCCGGCCAACACGCGCGAAAGGTCCAACACCCGCAGATGTGATAGCGCGCCCATGGGCTGGCTCCTTATCAATAGAAGGCCTGGATACCGGTTTGCGCACGCCCCAGGATCAGCGCATGCACGTCATGGGTACCTTCATAGGTGTTGACCACCTCAAGGTTGACCAGGTGACGGGCCACACCGAATTCATCGGAAATGCCATTGCCACCCAGCATGTCACGGGCCATGCGGGCGATATCCAGTGCCTTGCCGCAGGAGTTGCGCTTCATGATCGAGGTGATTTCCACTGCAGCCGTGCCTTCGTCCTTCATCCGCCCAAGGCGCAGGCAGCCCTGCAGCGCCAGGGTGATTTCGGTCTGCATGTCGGCCAGCTTTTTCTGGATCAGCTGATTGGCCGCCAATGGGCGACCGAACTGCTGCCGGTCCAGGGTGTACTGACGCGCGGTGTGCCAGCAGGCTTCGGCGGCACCCAGCGCCCCCCAGGAGATGCCATAGCGCGCCGAGTTCAGGCAGGTGAACGGACCTTTGAGGCCGCGCACGTCAGGGAATATGTTCTCTTCCGGCACGAACACATTGTCCATGACAATTTCGCCGGTGATCGAGGCGCGCAAGCCAACCTTGCCGTGGATCGCCGGCGCACTGAGACCTTCCCAGCCCTTTTCCAGGACAAAGCCGCGGATATCCCCCTCGTCATCCTTGGCCCAGACTACGAACACATCGGCGATCGGACTGTTGGTGATCCACATCTTGCTGCCGGTCAGGCGGTAGCCGCCGTCGACCTTGCGTGCACGGGTAATCATCGAACCCGGGTCGGAGCCGTGGTTAGGCTCGGTCAGGCCGAAGCAGCCGATCCATTCGCCGCTGGCCAGCTTGGGCAGGTACTTCTGCTTCTGCGCCTCGGTACCGAATTCGTTGATCGGCACCATCACCAGCGAGGACTGTACGCTCATCATCGAGCGGTAACCCGAGTCGATACGCTCCACCTCGCGGGCGATGAGGCCGTAGCACACGTAGTTCAGGCCACTGCCACCATACTGCTCGGGAATGGTGGCGCCCAGCAGCCCGACCTCACCCATTTCACGGAAGATCGCAGGGTCGGTCTGCTCATGACGGAAGGCCTCGAGCACCCGCGGCGCGAGCTTGTCCTGGGCGAACTGATAAGCGCTGTCACGCACCATGCGCTCTTCTTCAGTGAGCTGCTGATCGAGCAGCAGCGGGTCGATCCAGTTGAAGCTTGCTTTACCGGCCATGAGTGAAATCCTCGAAATTGGGAGCAGTTTCTTGTGCCTTTGAGCCTAGGCCTGATCGGCTGCGGGGACAAACGAGGATTGCGCACCAATTAGTGATAATTTGTCACTTCGTAAAGGGGCGAAACGCCTTGTTGACAGCGTGACAAGTGAGGTTGACGTACATGCGGCGCAAGATTCCCAGTACCGCTGCGCTGGTTTGCTTCGAAGCGGCGGCGCGCAACGAGAGCTTTACCAAAGCCGCCCAGGAGCTCGCCCTGACCCAGGGGGCTGTTTGTCGGCAGATAGCGGGCCTGGAAGCTTTCCTCAATGTGGAACTGTTCCGCCGCTCGCGGCGTGGAGTGAAATTGACCGAAGCCGGCCTTTCCTACAGCCGCCAGGTAGCCGCCCAGCTGGATGCGGTCGAGCGCGACACCTTGTCGGTGATGCGCCAGCAGGGCGCCAATGTGATCGAATTGGCCGTGGTGCCTACCTTCGGCACCCAGTGGCTGCTCCCGCGGCTCAAGGATTTCCAGCAGCGTCACCCAGAGGTCACGGTCAACCTCACCAATCGCACCCGGCCTTTCCTGTTTGCCGACACGACCTTCGATGCAGCCATCTACTTTGGCGATGGCGACTGGTCCGGCACCCAGTCGCACCGGCTGATGGGAGAAAACCCGGTACCGGTATGCAGCCCGGCGCTGCTGCACGGCCAGGGTACGCTCGAGCCACAGCGGATTGCCGAACTGCCGTTGCTGCAGCAAAGCACGCGCCCCTATGCCTGGCGCCAATGGTTCAGCAGCATCGGCATGAACGTGGAACGCGACATGACAGGCCCGCGCTATGAACTATTCTCGATGCTCGCCCAGGCGGCCATGCATGAAATGGGCATTGCCCTGATTCCGCCATTCCTGATCCAGCGCGAGTTGGAGGAGGGTAGGTTGGTGGTCGCTAACAGGCATGCCCTCAGCAGTGACAAGGCCTACTATCTGATGATTCCGGAGCGCAAGGTGGAGTCGGCTTCGCTGCGCGCTTTCCGCGACTGGCTGGTTGGTCAGGCCCAGGCATACACAGCAAGAACTTAGTTGAAGCGCTACAACCTGACTTCGTAGTCAATTATTTTAAACACCTACAGATATATGTATTTGTCGCATAGACATAAACTGTTATGCGAGTGCAAAAATCCTGTTTGACCCGGCTTACTGCGCGGCTTTGCGGGTTATTTTGCGACATTCACCAAGCTGTAAGCGAATTGGCCAGAAAATTTTTGATTTTTTCTCCTAGTCTGCCAATAGCCCTTGCTTGACGGGCTGCAGCCTGACCGTTGCGACATACGGTCACAGGGTGACTTGTAGTTTTGACTTCGTTTCGCTCCAGAACCGGTTGAAGGCCCCTGGCTTCGTCTGCAAAATGCTTCGCCCGCCCAGGATTCGGCGGGCCGGCGCTCCACAGCCGCCCCAGCGCACCATCCGAAGTGTGTTGGCTTTTACAAAGACAAAAGGTCACCGCAGGAGAAATAGTCGTGCACATTGGTGTTCCTCTCGAGACGCAGACCGGTGAGACAAGGGTCGCTGCGACCCCCGAAACCATCAAGAAACTGATTGGCCAGGGCCATCAGGTGACCGTCCAACGGGGGGCAGGGCTCAATGCCAGCATTCCGGACAGTGCCTATGAGGCCGTGGGCGCTTCCCTGGGGAGTGCAGCCGATGCCTACGGCGCCCAATTGGTGCTCAAGGTGGTCGCCCCCGACGACCAGGAACTGGCCCTTATCAACAGCGGCAGCCTCCTGGTGGGCATGCTCAATCCCTTCAACAACGAGCTGATCGGCAAGATGGCCGAACGCGGCATTACCGCCTTCGCCCTGGAAGCCGCGCCACGCACCTCGCGGGCCCAGAGCCTCGATGTGCTGTCGTCGCAGGCCAACATCGCCGGTTACAAGGCAGTGTTGCTGGCAGCCCATCACTATCCACGTTTCATGCCCATGCTGATGACCGCCGCCGGTACCGTTAAGGCTGCGCGCGTGCTGATTTTGGGGGCGGGCGTTGCCGGCCTGCAGGCCATCGCCACGGCCAAGCGCCTGGGCGCAGTGATCGAGGCTTCGGATGTACGCCCGGCGGTGAAGGAGCAGATCGAGTCGCTGGGTGCGAAGTTCATCGACGTGCCGTACGAGACCGATGAGGAACGCGAGTGCGCCGAAGGCGTGGGTGGGTACGCCCGGCCGATGCCAGCCAGCTGGATGCAACGCCAGGCCCAGGCCGTGCACGAGCGCGCCAAGCAAGCGGATATCGTCATCACCACCGCGCTTATCCCAGGGCGCAAGGCGCCAACCCTGCTCAGCGCCGAAACCGTCGCGCAGATGAAGCCTGGCTCGGTGGTCATCGACCTTGCAGCAGCCCAGGGCGGCAATTGCCCGCTGACCATCGCCGACCAGGTGGTGCAGCACAACGGCGTGACTATCGTCGGCCCGACCAACCTGCCAGCCCAGGTGGCTGCCGATGCTTCGGCGCTGTATGCGCGCAACCTGCTGGACTTCATGAAGCTGCTGTTCGACAAGGACGGCGTGCTGGTCATCAACCTCGAAGACGACATCGTCGCGGCCTGCCTGATGTGCCGCGATGGCCAGGTCGTCCGCAAGAACGGCTAAGGAGCACGACAATGGAAGACATGCTGATTTCCCATGGCATCTACAACCTGATCATCTTCGTGCTGGCCATCTATGTGGGCTACCACGTGGTCTGGAACGTCACCCCGGCGCTGCACACCCCGCTGATGGCCGTCACCAACGCCATCTCCGCCATCGTCATCGTCGGCGCCATGCTGGCCGCCGCGCTGACCGTGACCCCGGCCGGCAAGCTGATGGGTACCCTCGCCGTGGCCCTGGCCGCGGTCAATGTGTTCGGTGGCTTCCTGGTCACCCGCCGCATGCTTGAGATGTTCAAGAAGAAAGCCAAGAACGAGGGGCAGAAGTAAGCATGAGCATGAATCTGGTAACACTCCTCTACCTTGTCGCCTCGGTCTGCTTCATCCAGGCGCTCAAGGGCCTGTCGCATCCGACCACCTCGCGGCGCGGCAACCTGTTCGGCATGATCGGCATGGGGATCGCCATCCTCACCACGGTTGGCCTTATCTACAAGCTTGGTGCCGAGCTGGCTACCGCCGGCATCGGCTACGTCCTGGTTGGCCTGCTGGTCGGCGGTAGCGCTGGCTCGATCATGGCCAAGCGCGTCGAGATGACCAAGATGCCGGAGCTGGTCGCCTTCATGCACAGCATGATCGGCCTGGCCGCGGTGTTCATCGCCATCGCTGCCGTGCTGGAGCCGCAATCGATGGGCATCGTCGCCGCGATCAGCGACCCAATCCCCACCGGTAACCGCCTGGAGCTGTTCCTCGGCGCGGCCATCGGTGCCATTACCTTCTCCGGTTCGGTGATTGCCTTCGGCAAGCTTTCGGGCAAGTACAAGTTCCGCCTGTTCCAGGGCGCACCGGTACAGTTCGCCGGCCAGCACAAACTGAACCTGATCCTCGGCCTGACCACCATCGCGCTGGGCTTGCTGTTTACCTTCACCGGGCACTACAGCGCCTTCACCCTGATGCTGGTATTGGCCTTCATCATGGGCGTGCTGATCATTATTCCGATCGGCGGCGCCGACATGCCGGTGGTGGTGTCGATGCTCAACAGCTATTCGGGCTGGGCAGCGGCCGGCATCGGCTTCTCGCTGAACAACTCGATGCTGATCATTGCAGGCTCGCTGGTCGGTTCGTCCGGTGCCATCCTTTCGTACATCATGTGCAAGGCAATGAACCGTTCGTTCTTCAACGTCATCCTTGGCGGTTTCGGCGGCGATACCGATGCTGGCGCGGCGCAAGGCTCGAAAGAGCAGCGCCCGGTGAAATCCGGCTCGGCTGACGATGCCACCTTCCTGCTCAGCAACGCCGACAGCGTGATCATCGTCCCGGGCTACGGCTTGGCGGTGGCCCGCGCACAGCACGCACTGAAGGAACTGACCGAGAAGCTGAGCCACAACGGTGTGACCGTGAAGTACGCGATCCACCCGGTGGCCGGCCGTATGCCCGGGCACATGAACGTGTTGCTGGCCGAGGCGGAAGTGCCTTACGACCAGGTGTTCGAGATGGAAGATATCAACGCCGAGTTCGGTCAGGCCGACGTGGTACTGGTTCTGGGCGCCAACGACGTGGTCAACCCGGCCGCGAAGAACGACCCCAAATCGCCGATTGCCGGTATGCCGATCCTCGAAGCCTTCAAGGCCAAGACCATCATCGTCAACAAGCGCTCCATGGCCAGCGGCTATGCCGGGCTGGACAACGAACTGTTCTACCTCGACAAGACCATGATGGTGTTTGGCGATGCCAAGAAAGTCATCGAGGACATGGTCAAGGCAGTAGAGTGACAGCCGCTACTGCAAACCAGCTGATATAAAGAAAGCCCCGGTCAGAATCTGCCGGGGCTTTTTTGATTGATCCGGATCAACGGCTCTACTTCAAGGCTTCTCATACGACCATGGTCGTGGGACGGCAAGGGGCGAAGTCTCTAGACTGCGCTGCAGTAGTTTCAGTAGCCCGAGATAACAATCCATGTACCGTGATCGTATCCGCTTGTCCTCCCTGCATAGCAAGGTAATGAGTGCGGCTGATGCCGCTGGTCTGATCGAGGACGGCATGACCGTCGGCATGAGCGGTTTCACCCGCGCTGGCGAAGCCAAGGCCGTGCCGCATGCCCTGGCCGAGCGAGCCAAGCAGTCGCCACTGAAAATCAGCCTGATGACCGGCGCCAGCCTGGGCAACGACCTGGACAAGCAACTGACCGAGGCCGGCGTGCTGGCTCGTCGCATGCCGTTCCAGGTCGACAGCACACTGCGCAAGGCCATCAACGACGGCAAGGTGATGTTCATCGACCAGCACCTGTCGGAAACCGTCGAACAACTGCGCAACCAGCAGTTGAAGCTGCCGGACATCGCGGTCATCGAAGCCGTGGCCATCACCGAGCAAGGCCATATCGTGCCAACCACCTCGGTGGGCAACTCGGCCAGCTTCGCGATCTTCGCCAAGCAGGTGATTGTCGAGATCAACCTCTCGCACAACACCAACCTCGAAGGCCTGCACGACATTTATATCCCCACCTACCGCCCGACCCGCACGCCTATCCCGCTGGTCAAGGTAGACGACCGAATCGGCAGCACCGCGATCCCGATCGACCCGGCCAAGATCGTCGGTATCGTCATCAGCGACCAGCCGGACTCGCCATCCACCGTCCTGCCGCCGGATGACGAAACCCAGGGCATCGCCGACCACCTGATCAACTTCTTCAAGAAGGAAGTGGAAGCTGGCCGCATGACCAACAAGCTCGGCCCGCTGCAGGCCGGTATCGGCAGCATCGCCAACGCGGTGATGTGCGGCCTGATCGAATCACCGTTCGAAGACCTGACCATGTACTCCGAAGTACTGCAGGACTCCACCTTCGACCTGATCGATGCCGGCAAGCTGAGCTTCGCCTCGGGCAGCTCGATCACCTTGTCCACCCGCCGTAACGCCGACGTGTTCGGTAACCTGGAGCGCTACAAGGACAAGTTGGTGCTGCGCCCGCAGGAAATCTCCAACCATCCGGAAGTGGTCCGGCGCCTGGGCATCATTGGTATCAACACGGCGCTGGAGTTCGATATCTACGGCAACGTCAACTCCACCCATGTGTGCGGCACCAGGATGATGAACGGCATCGGTGGCTCGGGGGACTTCGCCCGTAACGCTCACCTGGCGGTATTCGTCACCAAGTCGATTGCCAAAGGTGGCGCGATCTCCAGCGTGGTACCGATGGTAAGCCACGTCGACCACACCGAGCACGACGTCGACATCCTGGTGACCGAGCAAGGCCTGGCCGACCTGCGTGGCCTGGCGCCGCGTGAACGGGCAAGGGCGATCATCGACAACTGTGTGCACCCGGACTATCGCGCTGCGCTGAACGATTACTTCGAACGCGCCTGCCAGCGGGGCGGCCATACTCCGCATATCCTGCGTGAAGCGCTGAGCTGGCACGAAAACCTGGAAGAAACCGGGCGCATGTTGGCTGGCTGACCACACCGTTCCCGGAATGGCGGCCCTGCTTCCGCTGTTCCGGTCCTTGTATCTGTAGGCGCGGCCTTGGGCCGCGATGGGCTGCGCAGCAGCCCCTGCAATCTCAGCTGTAACATCGGATCTTGGGGCCGCTTTGCGGCCCTATCGCGACACAAGGCCGCTCCTACAAGACTGTGCTGTACAGGCCAATCATTCTGTTCAGCAAAAACTGTTCTACTGTACTTGTATTCTTACCGCTGCGAACCGAACCAAACCCTCTACAGACCTAAAAACGCACCATATGTGTGCGGACCAGTACAGTTACGCCTATTTCGGGTGCAACAGTAGGGTTACACAGTTAACTGAGCCATCGTCTTTCCACTGAACTGTATCTACTGTTATGGACGGCAGAGGAGGATCATTGGCATCAGTTAAATCACTACCTAATCCCGCCATAAGCGGAAGGATGAAACATCATGGAACGTACCCTCAGTTCCGGTCTGGTTTTTGAAAGCAACGCCCAACAATCCAACGCTTCGCTGCCGCTGCGCGCCCTGTCCACCCTGCTGCTGTGGCAGCGCCGTATGGCCAGCCGCCGTCAACTGGCTCGCCTGGACGCCCGCCTGCTGGCCGATGCTGGTATCAGCGAGTCGCAGCGTTACGAAGAGCTGAGCAAGCCTTTCTGGCGCTAAGCTCCGGCTTGCCGGCTTCGGCCGGCACCGCGAATTCTCAAAACCCGTTGCAGGAGACTGCAGCGGGTTTTTTGTTTGTAAAGCCCATGCTAGAGCCTTTGCAGGCGATACCAGTACAGTTCTTATAACTTGTAAATCAACCGGTACAATTACTCTCCCGCCGTTCATTAACATCTGGAAACACCGGCGCGTGATACGCTTGGCTTTACAGTCTGGTAGAACCCACTGTTAAAAGTACCGCGACGAGCTGTGCGAGCGTCCGATAAGCAGAACCACCCGACCCTAGTCCAGGAGTCCACCATCATGTCTCGTAAATACCTGATCGGCGCAGCCCTGATGCTGAGCCTGGCCGGCACCGCAAGCGCCACCAGCTTCGTTGTCACCACTGACGCCGTCGTTGGCGCAGTGGCTGCGTCCACCGATGCCACTTCCGACATTTCTTCCTCGTTCCGTGACGACAAGATTGTCCAGGCTGCCCGTGACGACGCCGCCAGCTTCGTTGGCAGCCAAGGGGATATCCGCGGTGCCAAGCTGGAGAGCGCGTTCCTGCACATCCGTTCGCAGATGCCAGCGCTGCAGGCCAGCGACGCGCAACTGGCCCAGGCCATCCTGGCGCTCTGACCCCGACTGATTCGTGCGGCTGTGCCGGTTAGCGCCGGCACGGGCCGTTGCTCCCACGTTTCCAGCTGTCGTAAAGCCCATGCGTTATCTGCTGCCGCTGTTGTTCTCCGTTGTTGGCGTGGCCAATGCCCATGCCCTGGATACCACCACGCAAGGCCTGGTCATCACAGGCTATGTCACCAGCCAGGTCACCACTGCACCGTTCGACCGTAAACTGGTCCGCCAGGCCCGCGACGATGCGGCTGCCTTCGTTGCCAGCGACGGCCAGATCCGTGGCGTGCGGCTTGAGGCAGCACTGCAGTCGTTACGCCACGACTGCGCATGGCAGGCCGTCGGCGACCTGGAACTGGCGCAAGCAATTCTCGTCCAATAATTCATCTGGCTCCTTGTATTTTCGGAGATGTTCCATGCGTAAACCGCTGATTGCCGCTACCCTCGGCATGCTCCTGCTGGCCGACGTGGCCCAGGCACAGACCCTGGTGGCCACCAGCAATATCATCGTGCGTGCCTTTGGCCGCTCGATCGATTTCACTTCTGACACCACCACCTCGATCCGCGACTCCAAAGTGGTGCGCGAAGCCCATGACGACGCTGCCAGCTTCGTCGCAAGCAACGGTGATATCCGCGGCGCCCAGCTGGAGGCAGCCTTCAATACCTTGCGCGAGCGCGTGCCGGAAGCACGCGGCGCCAGCGACCAGGTACTGGCTGAAGCCATCCTCGCGCTGTGAACCGCGTGCGCGCCTGGCTGCTCGGCTGCGCCCTGACGCTGCTCGGCACGCCCGCCCTGGCCGACCTGCAGCTCGAGCTGCAGGCGTCCGGCCTTGATTCGCAACAAACTCAAGCCACCCAGGCCCTGCTCGACGAAGCCCTGGGCAAGCTCCCACCCCGTTTCAAGCAACAGCTGGACCGCCGTGTGCGGGTCAGCTGGAGCGACAACATGCCGGCCGACGCCTATGGCCAGGCATCGCTGGTCTCTACCCTGGAGCTTAACCGTCGCCTGCTGCCCAGCCTCGCTGATGGCAGTGCTGCCAGCGAACGTACCAACCGCCCACATGGCACGGTGCGTCAAGAACTGCTGGCTACCGTGCTGCACGAGCTCACGCATATCTACGACCGCGCCCGGCTGTGGCCTAGCGCCGAAAGCTCGCTGATCGCCCGCTGCAAGCGCCAGCAAGGCACGCTTGGCAAGATCGGCCTGCCCGAGGCATGCCGTGGCCAGGCAGAGCGTCGCTTCACCCTCAGCGACGACCCGCGCCTGCTCGATCTGGCCGGCTGGCAGCAATACGTGGGCCGGCGCGGCGAGCGCGAACAGCACAATGGCCAGTTCGTGCGCAGCCCGGACAGTTATGAGCTGACCAGCCCCAAGGAATACATCGCGGTCAACATGGAGTATTTCCTCCTCGACCCGAGCTACGGTTGCCGCCGCCCGGCACTGAACCAGTACCTGCGCGAGCACTTCGGGTGGGCACCGCAACAGGACGCCTGCGCCAAAGGCCTGCCGTTCATCAATGCCGGCAGCGATTTCGCCCGCCAGCCGCTCGGCGAAATCGACCCTGAGCGGGTCTATGAAGTGGACTATCTGCTGGCCGAAGCCAACCAGAACCTGGTCAGCCGCTGGGGCCACAGCATGCTGCGCCTGGTGATCTGCAAGCCGGGCCGGCCACGCGGGCCGGACTGCCGTCTCGACCTCGAGCAGAGCCTGGTGCTGTCGTACCGCGCGTTCGTCAATGATGTGCAGCTGTCGAGCTGGGACGGCCTGGTCGGCGCCTATCCCTCACGGCTGTTCGTGCTGCCGCTGGGCCAGGTGATCGACGAATACACCAAGACCGAACTGCGCAGCCTGGCCTCGGTGTCCCTGCGGCTCAGCCGCGACGAGATAGAGAACCTGGTACGCCAGGCCGCCGAAATGCACTGGAGCTACGACGGCAACTACTGGTTCCTGTCCAACAACTGCGCGGTGGAGTCGTTGAAACTGCTGCGCAGCGGCACTGCCAACCCACGCCTGAACGACCTTGACAGCATCATGCCCAACGGCTTGCTGGCGGTGCTCAAGGGCAGGGGGCTGGCTGATACCAGCGTGCTTGACGACCCGCGCGAAGCGCTGCGCCTCGGTTACCGCTTCGACTCCTACCGCGACCGCTATCAGGCCATGTTCGAGGTATTGAAGAAGCAGCTGCCGATCAAGCAGGACAAGGTCGAAGACTGGCTGGGGCTGGACGCCGAGCAACGGCGGGCCTGGTTCGCCAAGGCCGACCTGCGCACCAGTGCCGCCTTGCTGCTGCTTGAACAGGCCAGCTTGCGCCGGCAATTGCTGCTGGCACAGGACGAGGTCAAACAGCGCTACCTGAATGCCGCCGCGCAGAATGACGGCAGCGTCAGCAAGGCCGACGCCACCCTCAGGCAGATGCTCGCCAACAGCGGCTTCCTCAGCCGCCCGGCAGAGTTGCTCGACACCAAGGGCTACGGGCTGCCGCAACCGCAGGAGCGCAAGCACCTGGAGCGCGTCAGCAGTGAGCGGCAGGCGCAGCTGTTGCGCTTGAGCAACAACCTGGACAAAGAGGTGAGGGCGCTGCTGGAGCCGTCGCGGGCCAGGGAAATTGCTGCCGTCGAGGCCAATGTAAAGCAGATCGGCGAACATTTGCGGGCCTTGCACAAGGCCGCCGGTGGCCTGCAGCTGTAAGGTTGGCAGTAACGAACTCTTCACCGCTGAACCCGCTCCCCCAGGATCCATACAGCAGCTGGGATCTACGCCGTACCTGTGCGAGCGGGCTCATCCACGGAAGCGCCAGAACAGGGCGCACAGGGCGTGCAGGCTCACTCGGCCCGCACTTTCGGTCACAACCTGCATTCAGCTACCTCTCGTCGCCTTTGCTTCGGCGAAAGCTGGCTGAAAGCTTGCCCTCATAGGATAGCCACCACTACCGGCACCAGACCGGTCAGCCAAGGCGTCGGTAAACCCCGCGCCCGGCCTAATCAACAACAACAATGGTGATCCCGATGTACGCTTGTGCCCGCCTTTCCGTAGTCCCTCTGCGCATGCTCCCTGTACAGCGCCCGACGCGCTGACCCGCCCGAATCGTCTTTCCTTTCGCCGCGCCACACCTGGAGTACTGCCATGCTGACCTTCCTCGGCTTTGCCATGGTCATCACCTTCATGTACCTGATCATGACCAAGCGCCTGTCGGCGTTGATCGCGCTGATCCTGGTACCGATCCTGTTCGCCCTGTTCGGCGGCTTTTCCGCCAAGATCGGCCCGATGATGCTCGAGGGCATCAGCAAGCTCGCGCCAACCGGCGTGATGCTGATGTTCGCCATCCTCTACTTCGCCCTGATGATCGACTCCGGCCTGTTCGACCCGGCCGTGCGCAAGATCCTCAAGCTGGTCAAGGGCGACCCGCTGAAAGTCTCCGTCGGCACCGCCGTGCTGGCCCTGGTGGTCTCGCTCGACGGTGACGGTGCCACCACCTACATGATCTGCTGTGCTGCCATGCTGCCCATGTACAGCCGCCTGGGCATGAGCCCGCGGATCATGGCCGGCCTGATCATTCTCGCTGGCGGGGTGATGAACATGACTCCGTGGGGTGGCCCGACTGCCCGCGCCGCCAGCGCCCTGCACGTGGACCCGTCGGAGATCTTCGTGCCGATGATCCCGGCCATGCTGTTCGGCGTACTGGCGATCCTGGCCATCGCCTACCTGTACGGCAAGCGCGAGCGTGCCCGCCTGGGCGAACTGCACCTGCCCAGCGACGATATCGACCATAGCGAAATCACCGTTTCGCAGTTCCCCGATGCGCGTCGGCCGAAACTGCTGTACTTCAACGGGGCCCTGACCGCTGCGCTGATGGCGGCGCTGATCGCCGGGGTGCTGCCGCTGCCGGTGTTGTTCATGATCGCCTTCAGCATCGCCATGATCGTCAACTACCCCTGCCTGCAGCAGCAGAAGGACCGCATCGCCGCTCACGCCGGCAGCGTGCTGGCGGTCACCGGGCTGATCTTCGCCGCCGGCATCTTCACCGGCATCCTGTCGGGTACCGGCATGGTCGACGCCATGTCCAAGAGCCTGCTGGCGGTCATCCCGGAAGCGCTCGGCCCGTACCTGGCGGTGATCACCGCGATCGTCAGCATGCCGTTCACCTTCTTCATGTCCAACGACGCGTTCTACTACGGCGTGCTCCCCGTGCTGGCCGAAGCCGCCAGCCACTACGGCATCAGCCCGGTGGAAATGGCCCGTGCCTCGATCGTCGGGCAGCCGGTACACCTGCTCAGCCCGCTGGTACCCTCCACCTATCTGCTGGTGGCCCTGGCCGGCATCGAGTTCGGCGATCATCAGCGCTTCACCTTGAAGTGGGCAGTGCTGGTGTGCCTGTGCATAATGCTCGCCGCGCTGCTGATGGGGATTTTCCCGCTGTTCAGTAGTCTTTAATAAACGCGAATCACCCTAACGCGACGTGCCCTGGTGTGGGCACGTCGCCTTTACCGCTCGAAGGAAAACACATGGAATGGCTGACCAGCCCGGAAATCTGGGTTGCCTTTTTCACCCTTACCACGCTTGAGATCGTCCTCGGTATCGACAACATCATCATGATCTCGATCCTGGTCAGCCGCATGCCCAAGCACATGCAGCCGCGCACCCGGATCTTCGGCCTCGCCCTGGCCATGGTCACCCGCATCATGCTGTTGCTGTCGATCACCTGGGTCATGCGCCTTACCGCCGACCTGTTCGTGGTGTTCGACCAGGGTATTTCCGGGCGTGACCTGATTCTGTTCTTCGGTGGCCTGTTCCTGCTGTGGAAAAGCTCGCAAGAGATCTACCACGGCCTGGAAGGCGAGGACGAGAACGCTGAAGAGCCGAAAGGCGCGGGTGGCAAGTTCTTCTATACCATCATCCAGATCGCCATCATCGACATCGTGTTCTCGCTGGACTCGGTCATTACCGCAGTGGGCATGGTGTCCCACGTACCGGTGATGATCGCCGCCATCGTCGTCGCGGTGCTGGTGATGATGCTGTGCGCCGGCACCATCAGCGAGTTCATCGACAAGCACCCGTCGTTGAAGATGCTCGCATTGTCGTTCCTGATCGTGGTCGGTACCGTGCTGATCGCCGAATCTTTCGACGTGCACGTGCCGAAGGGCTACGTCTACTTTGCCATGGCATTTTCGCTGGCGGTGGAGGCCATCAACATTCGCATGCGCACTGCCCTGGCCCGCAAGGAAGGCAAAGAGCACGAACCGGTGAAACTGCGCAAGGACATTCCGGGTCAATAAGATCAGGAAGCACAGTACAAAAAGGGCCCTTCGGGGCCCTTTTTTTCATGCCGGTGTCCCGTCCTGAATAAGGTTTACACCTCCCATCCCGAATTTCCGGAGAGTCAGATGGAGCAAGGTGTAAAGCGCACACAGCGTGATTACTCACTGTCTTTTAAATTGGCGGTGGTTGATCAGATTGAAAAAGGCGAATTGACCTATAAGCAGGCCCAGGTGCGGTATGGCATCCAGGGTCGGTCGACGGTTCTGGTATGGTTGCGTAAGCACGGTCGGCAGGATTGGAGCCAGGGGGCCTCGATCCGCGACGAGAGGAGCTGCGCGATGTCTGACCCCAAAACGCTTACTCCAGAGCAGCGGATCAAAGAGCTTGAGCAGCAGCTTGAGCTGATGAGCCAGAAGGCCCAGTTCTTTGAAACGGTCGTTGATGTTCTGAAAAATGACTATGGTGTCTCGGTCGTAAAAAAGCGATCCGGCAAGTCCTCTCGCAAGGTCAAGTCGCAGGACTGAGCATTGCCAGGGCTTGTCAGTTTCTAGGCATCAGTCGACAGGCTTACTACAAGCGCAACCGAGCTGCTGATGGCAAAGAGCGCCAGGCAGATCGGGTGGTTGAGTTTGTTCAGCAAGTCCGGATGCGCCAGCCTCGTCTGGGTACACGCAAGCTGCACTATCTGCTGCATTGCCAGCCTGACAAACGATTCCAGGTCGGCCGAGATAGGCTGTTCCAGGTCTTGGGAGAGCGCCGTTTGCTGGTGCTGCCCAAGCGGGCATACCACAAGACAACACAGAGCTTTCATCGCTTCTACCGCCACCCCAACTTACTCAAGCCCGGCCCAAGCCAAGTCGTTCCGACAAGGCCGGAGCACGTCTGGGTTGCCGACATTACTTACCTGCCCGCACGTAACGGCCCGCTGTACCTGAGCCTGGTAACGGATGCGTACTCCAGGAAAATTGTTGGCCACCACGTTCATGAAAGCCTGCATGCCGAGTCAGTGGCGCAAGCTTTCAAGCAGGCACTACGAAAGCGACGTCGTCGCCAGCCATTAGTCCACCATTCGGATCGAGGCATCCAATATTGCTCGGCGCTATACCAGTCACTGCACCAACGGCACGATGTTCAGTGCTCCATGACTGATGGGTATGACTGCTACCAGAACGCGCTGGCCGAGCGAATCAACGGAATTCTCAAGATGGAACTGCTGTTGAGCAGCCCTGAAGATCTTGAGCAAGCGAGGCAGATGGTTGACGAGGCAGTGCAGATCTACAACACAGAACGGCCCCATATGGCCCTGAAAAACAAAACGCCCGATGCGGTGCATCGAGCGTTTTGAGGCCTGTCGGCCTACCTGAGCAGGTGTAAACCTATTTCAGGACTAGACACGGCAATCATTCATTTCCAGCGTGTTTCAAATAAATGGCAGCCATGCGAAGCTGGCGACAGCTACGCAAAACGACTAAAGCTTTGAGTGAGCACTGAAAATTCTTCAAACGCTCGCGCTTCATCTCTTGGCCCGCTGGGCCAATGTATCAGGGGGCCGTCGCCATGCTGACCCTGCTCAACCTGCTCTCGGCCGTGACACTTCTGGTCTGGGGCACCCACATCGTACGTACCGGCATCCTTCGGGTATTCGGCTCGAGCCTGCGGCGCATCATCGGCCATAACATGAACAAGCGGCCGTTGGCGTTCGTCGCCGGTATTCTGGTCACCGCCATGGTGCAAAGCAGTAACGCCACCGCCATGCTGGTCACCTCGTTCGTCGGCCAGGGCCTGATGGCCATGACCCCGGCCCTGGCGATCATGCTCGGAGCCGACGTGGGGACCGCGCTGATGGCCAGGGTGCTGACCCTGGACCTGTCGTGGCTATCGCCGCTGCTGATCTTCCTCGGCGTGATCTTCTTCCTCTCGCGCAAGCAGACGCGGGCCGGCCAGCTAGGCAGGGTAGGCATCGGGCTCGGCCTGATCATCCTGGCACTTGAGCTGATCGTACAGGCCGCTACGCCGATTACCCACGCCCAGGGTGTGAAAGTGCTATTCGCCTCGCTGACCGGCGACATCATGCTGGATGCCTTGGTCGGTGCGCTGTTCGCCATGATTTCCTATTCCAGCCTGGCCGCCGTGCTGCTCACGGCAACGCTGGCAGGCGCCGAAGTGATCAGCCTGCCGGTGGCCATCGGCCTGGTGGTCGGCGCCAACATCGGCAGCGGCCTGCTGGCCTTCATCAGCACCAGCATGCAGAACGCCGCCGGCCGTCGGGTGGCCCTGGGCAGCCTGTTGTACAAGCTGATTGGCCTGTTGCTGATCATCCCTGTGCTGCACCCGCTGGTGGCCTGGATGGACTCACTGAGCTTCAGCGCGCAGGAGCTGGTCATCGGCTTTCACCTGCTCTACAACACCCTGCGCTGCCTGATCATGCTGCCCACGGTGAGACCGATGGGCCGGTTGTGCAACAACTTGCTACCCGACCGGGAAAACGGCAATGGCCAGGTACGCCCGCGCCACCTCGATCCTTCGGCACTGGAAACCCCCAGCCTGGCCCTGGCCAACGCTGCCCGCGAAACCCTGCGCCTCGGCGACATCGTCGACAGCCTGCTCGAAGCCATGCTCGGTGCCCTGCGCGGCACCCAGACAGCCTTGCCGCAGCAGGTTCGCGCCTTGGGCGAAGACGCCGACGCCTTGTACAACGCGATCAAGCTGTACCTGGCGCAAATGTCGCGTGAAGACCTCAGTGAGCAGGACAACCGCCGCTGGGCGGAAATCATCGAGCTGGCGATCAACCTCAAGCTGGCCTGTGACCTGATCGAACGCATGCTGCGCAAGGTCCAGCAACAGAAAACCAGCCAGCGCCGGGAATTTTCCCAGGTGGGCCTGGAAGAGCTGACCGGGCTGCAGGAACAACTGCTGGCCAACCTGCGCCTGGGCCTGTCGGTGTTCCTCAGTGCCGACCCGGAAAGCGCCCGCTTGCTGTTGCGCGAAAAGCGCCGATTCCGCGCCCAGGAACGGCGCCTGGCCCACGCCCACGTCAGCCGCTTGCAGCGCAAGGTAGTGCAAAGTATCGAGACCAGTTCGCTACACTTGGAGCTGATCGCCGACATGAAGCGGTTGAACTCTTTGTTCTGTAGCAGTGCCTATGTGGTACTAGGCGGCTCGGACACGGGCGGGCTGATGCTCGACAGCGTGCCGGACGAAGCCCGCCTGCCGTGATTTCCGCCTACCTGAGGACCCAAGCTCGCCCATGCGTTGCCTGATGTTCGTTTGCCTGCTGATCTGCAGCCTGCCCACATTCGCCCTCGACCGCTCGCGGGTTGAAGGCTACCTGTTGCCCAATGGCCTGCAGGTCATCCTGAAAAACGGCTACGAACGTGACCATGTGGCGATCCGCCTGGTAGTGGGCGTAGGCCTGGACGACTTCAATTGCGAGCAGAAGGAACTGCCACACCTGCTTGAACACTTGCTGTTCAGCGGCATCGATGAAACCGGCGAAGGTGGCCTGGAAGAGCGCCTGCAGGCGCTGGGCGGCGAATGGAACGCTTATACCAGCAGCGCCGACACCACGTTCGTCATCGAAGCGCCAGCGCGTAACCAGCGCAAGGTCCTCGACCTGCTGCTGGCGGTTATCCGCGACACCCAGATCGATGCCAAAACGCTGGCCACCGCCAAGCGCATCATCGAGCGCGAGGATGGCGGCCACTATGGCCACCTGCAGCGCTGGCTCGACCGCCAAGACATCGGCCACCCCGCCAGCGACCAGCTGGCCACCGAACTGGGCCTGAAGTGCCCGGAGCGCTCCAACCTCGACGACATGACCCTGGAGCAGGTGCAAACCTTGCGTGACCACTGGTACGCGGCCAACAACATGACCCTGATCATGGTCGGCGGCCTCGACCGCCTGCTGCCGGCCTACCTGGAACGTACCTTCGGCGAACTGCCTGCCACCGAGCCGGAAGAGCGTCGCACCCTGGAAAGCATCAGCCAGCAGGCCGAGCAGCGCCGCGACCTGACCCGTGGCTGGCTGGGGGACAACGTCAAGCTGCACTGGCTGTTCGTCGAGCCGGTGCTGGACAACGATCACCAGGCCACCCTTGACCTGCTGTCGCATTACCTGGAATGGGCGCTGTATGACCAGCTGCGCCTGCGCAACGGGCTGTCCTACGGCCCTTCGGCGCAACGTGAAAGCTTTGGTGATACCGGCCTGCTCAGCCTCAATGCCGACCTTGAACGCGAAGACATCGACCAGGCGGTCAAGGTGATGCAAGCGTTGTTCGACCACCTGCGCAAGGAAGGTCTCGACCCGGACACCTTTGCCCGCATCAAGGACGCCAGTGTTGCCAAGGAAAGCTGGAGCACCCAGGGTAACAGTGCCTTGGCCGATTATTACTGGGGTGCCCTGAACGACTACAACGACGGGCGCTTCACCGAGCCTGCGCGCAAGCTGCGCCAGGTAAGCCTGGAGCAGGCCAATGAAGCGCTCAAGGCATTGCTCAAGAAGGATGGTTACGTACGCGTCGAGAAGCCGTTGCTTGGCTATGATGACCTGTATGGCCTGGCGGCCTTGCTGTTGGGGCTGATCCTTGCGGCAGGGCTGTTGCGCTGGCGTCGGCATGGCCCGGAAAAACCGGGCGGCGCTACACGCTAGCGTGTAATCGGCGGTATCCTTTTGCCATTACCGGCCGCTTCGCGAGCACGCCCGCCCCACAAGAAGCGCTTTATCGCTGAACCTTGTGGGAGCGGGCATGCCCGCGAAGCGGCCGGCACAGTCACCTCATCTTCTCTGTTGTAGAGCCAATGCCCCACATACCCCGCATCGTCCAGCGCATCATTGATCTGCTCAAACGCTACCCCGGCATCATCGCGCTTGGCGGTTTCCTTTCAGGCATCGGCAGTTTCATCCTGGTTGACCGTCAGGCCAGCCTGGCCAGCTGGGTGGCCGTGCTGATGCTGGTCAGCTGGGTCTGGCTGATGCTGGAAAACACCCTCACCGGCCTGTTCGCGCGGATCTTCAACCGCGAAATTCCGCAACCGCTGTTGCGCTATGCGACGCAGATGATTCACCAGGAATCGCTGTTCTTCGTGCTGCCATTCTTCTTCGTCACCACCACCTGGAACAGCAGCCAATTGGTGTTCACCGGCCTGCTCGGCGCCGCCGGCTTGGTCTCGATCATCGACCCGCTCTACTACAAGTGGCTGGCACCCCGGCGTTGGCTGTTCCTGGCGCTGCATACGCTGACCCTGTTCGCCGCATTGCTCACTGCGCTGCCGATCATCCTGCACCTGACCACCGCGCAAAGCTTCAAGCTGGCCCTGATCATCGCCATGGCACTGTCTTTCCCCAGCCTGGCCAGCAGCTTCCCGATCAACAACTGGCGGCGAGCCGTCGCCCTGGTGCTGGTTACCCTATCGGTCGGCGGCGGCGGCTGGCTGCTGCGCTCATGGGTGCCACCGGCGACCCTGTGGATGGCCGACGTCGCGGTCAGCACCGAGGTGCAGAACCGCCAACCAGGCGCTTCGCTGAAAGAAATCGCGGCCAGCCGCATCAGCAGCGACGGGCTGTATGCCTATACCGCGATCAATGCGCCACGCGGCCTGAACGAGCGGATCTACCACGTTTGGCAAAAGGATGGCCAGGAGGTCGACCGCATCGCCCTGGACATCCATGGCGGCCGCAAGGAAGGCTACCGCGCCTGGACGCACAAACAGAACTTCCCGCCGAACCCGGTGGGCAAGTGGCAGGTAAGGGTGCTGACCGAAGATGGGCAGGTGATTGGTGTTCTGCGCTTCAAAGTGGTCGACGACACGCCAGCGCAATGATGAGAGGGCGACGTTGTGCGCCCGCTGTAGGGGTGGCCTTGCGTCGCGATGGGCCGCAAAGCGGCCCCCGTGCGCCACACAGCACATAATCACCAAACAGCCCATGCCCGCTGCGCTATGATCAGCCCCTGAGCCTCACTGCCGAGTCAGGAGCATGGAGCCCGATGACCCCACCCAGCGCCACCCTGGACACCAGTAGCCAACCGGCTTGCCTGCGCATTACCGGCGACTGGACGCTGGCGCATTACGCCAGCCTCAAGCGTGACAGCGAGCGCCTGCGTGCACAGTACGCCACCGATACCGTTGCCGATCTCAGCCAACTGGGGCGCCTGGATACCGCCGGGGCCTCGCTGCTGGCCGAGCTGCTCGGTGCCGAGCGCCTGTCGCACTGCACCGAGCAACTGCCCGAAGCCAGCCGCGCACTGCTGAAGAACGTGTATTGCTCTGTGCAGGACTACTGCATTCCGGTCAAGGAGCCCGAGCGCAACGTGCTGCTGTTGCTGCTGGAACGCATTGGTTGCGCAGTCGGCACCTTGTGGCAAGACAGCCTGCAGTTGCTCGGCTTCGTTGGCGTGATTCTCGAAACCCTCATGCGCCGCGCCCTGCAACCGCATCGCTGGCGCTTTACCCCGGTCGTCGCGCACATCGAACAGACCGGCCTGGATGCCGCGCCCATCGTCGCCTTGCTGACCTTCCTGGTGGGCGCGGTGGTAGCCTTCCTCGGCGCCACGGTGCTGGCTGATTTCGGCGCGACCATCTTCACCGTCGACCTGGTGGCCTTCTCGTTCCTGCGCGAGTTCGCCGTACTGCTGACCGCCATCCTCATGGCCGGCCGCACCGCCAGTGCGTTCACCGCACAGATCGGCTCGATGAAGGCCAACGAGGAGATCGACGCCATCCGCACCCTGGGCCTGAACCCCATGGAACTGCTGGTGGTGCCGCGGGTACTGGCCCTGCTGATTTCGCTGCCCTTGCTCACCTTTGTCGCGATGATCTGCGGCATCGTCGGCGGCGCGGTGGTATGTGCGCTGTCGCTGGACATTTCGCCAGCCATGTTCCTGTCGCTGCTGCAAAGCGACATCGGCGTACAACATTTCCTGGTGGGCCTGGCCAAGGCGCCGTTCTTCGCCTTCCTGATTGCCGCCATTGGCTGCCTGGAAGGCTTCAAGGTCAGCGGCAGCGCCGAATCGGTAGGGGCGCATACCACCTCGGCAGTGGTGCAGTCGATATTCGTGGTCATCGTGCTGGACGCGGTGGCCGCCCTGTTCTTCATGGAGATGGGCTGGTGAGTAGCCGGGAACGCGTGATCGAGGCGCGGGGCATCTGCAACCGCTTTGGCCGCCAGAGCGTGCATGAAAACCTCGACCTTGACCTGTACCGCGGCGAGATCCTCGCCGTGGTCGGCGGCTCAGGCAGCGGCAAATCGGTGTTGCTGCGCAGTATCATCGGCCTGCGACGGCCCAATGAGGGGCAGATCAAGGTGTTCGGCCAGGATCTGGCCGGCCTGCGCGAAGAGCAGCGCTCACTGGTCGAGCGGCGCTTCGGCGTGCTGTTCCAGAAGGGCGCGTTGTTTTCCTCGCTGACGGTGACCGAGAACGTGGCCTTGCCGCTGATCGAGCATGCCGGGCTGTCCCGCGCCGATGCCGAGCATCTGGCCGGGGTGAAGCTGGCCCTGGCCGGCTTGCCGATCTCAGCCGCTGACAAGTACCCGGCCTCGCTGTCCGGCGGCATGATCAAGCGCGCGGCACTGGCCCGTGCCCTGGCGCTGGACCCTGACATCCTGTTCCTCGACGAGCCCACCGCCGGCCTGGACCCGATTGGCGCCGCCGCCTTCGACCAACTGATCCTGACCCTGCGTGACGCGCTGGGCCTGTCGGTATTCCTTATCACCCACGACCTCGACACCTTGTACACCATCACCGACCGCATCGCCGTGCTGTCGCAGAAGAAGGTCCTGGTCGCCGGCCCACTGGCCGAGGTCGAACAGGCCAGCGACGCCTGGATTCAAGAATATTTTCATGGCCCACGCGGGCGCGCAGCCGAACAGGCCGCCGTCCGTGCCGGGCAGGAGCGCTGAACAATGGAAACCCGAGCCCATCACGTCCTTATCGGCCTGGTCACCGTCCTGGTGGTGGCCGGCGCCATGCTGTTCGGCCTGTGGCTGACCAAATCCAGTGTCGACGACGCCTTCAAGGATTACGAGGTGGTGTTCAACGAAGCCGTCTCCGGCCTGTCGCGCGGCAGCCCGGTGCAGTACAACGGGATCAAGGTGGGTGACGTGTCGACCCTGCGCCTGGACCCGAAAGACCCCCGCCGGGTACTGGCACGGGTGCGCCTGAGCGCGGACACCCCGGTGAAGGAAGACACCCAGGCCAAGCTGACCCTCGCCGGCGTGACCGGCAACTCGTTCATCCAGCTCAGCGGCGGCACTCCGCAAAGCCCTGAACTGAAAGGCAAGGACGGCAAGCTACCGGTGATCATCGCTTCGCCCTCGCCGATCTCGCGGCTGCTCAATGACAGCAGCGACCTGGTGACCAACATCAACCTGCTGCTGCACAACGCCAACGAGATGTTCTCCGACGACAACATTGGCCACCTCAGCAACACCCTGGCCAACCTCGACAAGACCACTGGCGCCTTCGCCGGCCAGCACGGCAGCATCACCCAGGCCATCGAGCAACTGGTGGAGGTGGGCAAGCAAGCCAGCGCCACCCTGGCTGAAACCCAGGCGCTGATGCGTAATGCCAATGGCCTGCTGGGCAGCGAGGGCAAACAGGCGATCGGCAGCGCCGAGCAGGCCATGCAGTCGTTGGCCGAAAGCACCGCAACCATCAACCGCCTGCTCGAGGACAACCGCGAAGCGATTGGCGACGGCGCCCAGGGCCTGAACCAACTCAGCCCGGCGATTCGCGAACTGCGCGAAACGCTCAACGCACTCAAGGGTATTTCCCGGCAGCTGGAGGCCGACCCCAGCGGCTACCTGCTAGGCCGCGACAACAACAAGGAGTTCCAGCCATGAAACCGTCGCTGCGCCTGCTGGCCCTGGCGGCTACGCTGAGCCTGGCCAATGCCTGCTCGATCCTGCCGCAGAGCGAGCCCGTCGACCTCTACCGCCTGCCGGTCAACCAACCCAGCCGCACGGTGCCAGCGCTGGACTGGTCACTGCGCCTGAACAAGCCGCTGGCCAGCGAGGTGCTGGCCGGTCCGCGGATTGCCGTGATTCCCCAGGGCAATGTGATCAGCAGCTACAAGGGTGCGCGCTGGAGCGACGCGGTGCCGGTGCTGCTGCGCAATCGCCTGCTGGATGGCTTTCAGCGTTACGGCCAGGTCCAGCGGCTGAGCGCCGACGACAGCAATCTGCAGGCCGACTTCGAACTGGCCGGCGAGCTGCAGGCGTTCCAGAGCGAATACCGCGCGGACGGGGTGGTGGAAGTGGTGATTCGCTATGACGCACGGCTGGTACAGGGGCGCACACAGCGAATCCTGGCCAGTAAACGCTTCGAAATCCGCAAACCATTGGCCGAACGGCAGGTGTCAGCGGTAGTCGCAGGCTTTGGCCAGGCTTGTGACCAGCTGACAGCGCAAGTGGTGGGCTGGACCATTGCCCAGGCAGGTAGCGTTCCCGCGCCCTGAAAGCCTGGCCGCGTTGTGTAGGAGCGGCCTTGCGTCGCGATGACGCGCGCAGCGACCCAGGCCAGCGTCAACGCAGAAATCGCCGGGGCCGCTCCGCGCCCCATCGCGACGCAAGGCCGCTCCTACAACAGCCCGTCGCGCAGCTAACTCAGGCGAAGAACCAGTAGCAGACGAAGATCGCCGCAATCACACCGCTCAACTCCGCCAGCAATGCGCAACCAACCGCATGGCGCACCCGCTGGATACCCACGGCACCGAAGTACACCGCCAGCACATAGAAGGTGGTTTCGGTGCTGCCCTGGATGGTCGCTGCCACCAGGGCGGGGAAGCTGTCGACGCCCTGGGTCTGCATGGTCTCGATCAGCATCGCCCGCGCGGCACTGCCGGAGAACGGCTTGACCAGCGCCGTGGGCAGGCCCTCGACGAAGCGGGTGTCCAGGCCCATCCAGGTCACCAGGTGGCGAATACCGTCGAGAGCCATCTCCAGGGCGCCAGACGCGCGCAGCACGCCCACCGCCACCAACATCGCCACCAGATAAGGCAGCAGGCCCTTGGCTACATCGAAACCTTCCTTGGCGCCTTCGATAAAGGCTTCATACACCTGCACCCGCCTCAGGGCACCAATCACCAGGAACAGGATGATCACGCCAAACAGGGTGAGATTGCCCAGGATCGACGACAGGCTGGCCAGCGCAGCCGCCGACAGGGTGCCGAGGAACGCCATGAAGCCGCCCAGCAGCAAGGCACCGGGGATCAGGTAGGCGAGCACCACCGGATCCCACAGGCGCAAGCGCTGCATCACCGCCACCGACAGCAGGCCGACCACGGTCGAGACACTGGTAGCCAGCAGGATGGGCAGGAACACCATGGTCGGGTCCGCTGCGCCCTGCTGCGCCCGGTACATGAAGATGGTCACCGGCAACAAGGTCAGCGACGAGGCGTTGAGCACCAGGAACAGAATTTGCGCATTGCTCGCCGTGGTGCTGCTGGGGTTCAGCTCCTGCAGTGCGCGCATGGCCTTCAGGCCGATCGGCGTGGCGGCATTGTCCAGGCCCAGGCCGTTGGCGGCAAAGTTCATGGTAATCAGGCCCAGGGCAGGGTGGCCGGGCGGGACCTCGGGCATCAGGCGGGCGAATAGCGGGCCAAGCACCTTGGCCAGCCACTCGACAATGCCAGCCTTCTCGGCAATCTTGAGAAAGCCCAGCCAAAGGGTCAGCGTGCCGAACAACAGCACCATGACCTCGACCGACAGCTTGGCCATGGCAAAGATGCTCTCCACCATGGCGGCGAAGATACCGGCGTTGCCGCCAACCAGCCATTGCGCCAGGGCGGAGACGGCCGCCACCAGGAAAAAACCAAGCCAAAGGCCGTTGAGCATCCGTGTATTCCCCCTGAAAAATGCCCGAATGATAGCGTATCGGGCCCCTCGCGACCGCTCCTACCGGAAGCCGTGAACACCCCGTAAAACAAAAAGCCCCGACAAGTCGGGGCTTCTGGTCAAAGGTGAGTGAGGCTTAGCGCTTGGCAGCTTCGCCAACCACCGCGGCTTCCTGTTTGTCGGCCATCAGCGAGGCGTAGTACTTCTCGCCCTTGGCAGCGTCGTACATGCCTTCCCAACGGGCGATGACCAGGGCTGCCAGGGCGTTGCCCACCACGTTCAAGGCGGTACGGGCCATGTCCATGATGCGGTCGACACCGGCGATGAAGGCCAGGCCTTCCAGCGGGATGCCCACACTGCCCAAGGTAGCCAGCAGGACCACGAAGGACACGCCTGGTACGCCAGCGATACCTTTGGAAGTGACCATCAGGGTCAGGACCAGCAGCAACTGCTGGCTCCACGACAGGTCGATACCGTACAGCTGGGCGATGAAGATGGCCGCGATGCTCTGGTACAGGGTCGAACCGTCAAGGTTGAAAGAGTAGCCGGTCGGTACCACGAACGAGCAGATCGACTTCGGCGCACCGTACTTCTCCATTTTCTCGATCACGCGCGGCAGCACGGTCTCCGAGCTGGAGGTGGAGTAGGCGAGGATCAGCTCATCTTTCATGATGCGCATGATCTTGATCACCGAGAAGCCGAACAGGCGAGCGACCAGGCCCAGCACCATGAAGGCGAAGAAGGCGATGGCGAAGTACACCAGCAGCACCAGCTTGGCCAGCGGCAGCAGCGAGCTGAAGCCGAAGTTGGCAACGGTCACGGCGATCAGGGCGAACACGCCGATCGGGGCGTAGTTCATGATCATGTGGGTGACCTTGAACATGGTCTCGGAAACCGCCTGGAAGGTACGTACCAGCGGGTCACGCAGCTCTGCCTGCAGGCTCGACAGGCCCAGGCCGAACATCACCGAGAAGAAGATGATCGGCAGCATTTCGCCACGCATCAGCGCTGCGAAGATGTTCGACGGGATCAGGTTGAGCAGGGTCTCGATGAAGGCATGCTCATGCTGCACTTCGGCTGCAGTAGCCTGGTACTTGGAGATGTCCACGGTACCCAGGGTACTCATGTCGATACCGGCGCCCGGGTGGAACAGGTTTGCCAGCACCAGACCCACGACAATGGCGACGGTGGTCACCACTTCGAAGTAGATGATGGTCTTCAGGCCGATGCTGCCGAGTTTTTTCGCGTCGCCAACCCCGGCGATACCCACGATCAGCGACGAAATCACGATCGGGACGACGATCATCTTGATCAGGCGAATGAAGATGTCACCAGCTGGCTGGAGGACGTTGCTGATCCACCATGCCTTTTCTGCACTGAAATGATTCAGTAGCGCGCCGATTGCAACACCCAGGATCAGACCGATGACGATCTGCCAGGCGAGGCTCAGTTTTGCCTTCTTCATGTCTTTACCCTTTGTTCTAGTGGTCATGGGCACCCGGCGGAACGCTTGTAACAGAGCCATTGCCCTGTTGATGGGCAACGGATGGTGCGTCCGACGAGTTCATGTAAGGACACCGCAGGCGAACGACAGAACGCTCGGCCGGCGAAAAAGGCCGCAACTATTGCGATGGCAAAGGGGGAAATCTAATGCCGGAAGCGCATACCCCATGCCGTTCCGGCATAGGTTTTTTGGCCCCCAGGATGAGTTCGCAAGTGCTTGATTTATAACGTTCGGAATCCCGAACAAGACCAAAGCGCCAATTTTCGGCAGATTTGGCGGAGTGGAAAGGGCTCTGAGGATGGCTTGTTCGACTATCCGAATGGCGCAAATGCCGCTTGATTGACGAGTCGGCTGTGGGAAAAAAAAATGATGTACGGTCGAAACAAAATGTGTCTCGGGAGGGAATTCGCGCAGGGGGGTAGAAGCTTGCTGTATGGCTCCTCGGAAGCCAGGTCTGGCCAGGTGCCCTTGTGGCACCGCCGACCTGATGCTTCCGATTCCGCCTTTCCTGACCCGGCCCAATACTGGAGGCACTCCCTGTACCCCTAGGCCACTCCGATCCTGTAGCAATCAGAACGGCCCGGCCCCTTGGTCATGTGCTGCCCCTCCTCGGGGCGGCGCATCATAGAAGGCCGAACTATAGAAAGGTTCGGCTTCTATTACGTGACAGTGCGTGACTCTTCACCCGTACCGCGCAGGCGCTCAGTACCAGTTCGGGTCACGCTTGAGCTGCTCTTGCAGCATCGCCTTCATGCCGTCGTCCGGCTTACCCAACCAGCGATACTGCGCGTGGCGGGTCGGCGATTTGTCCTTGGGCAAGCCTTCGGGTACCTCCACGAGCATCCCGTAGGCATCGTCCTTGTCCCAGCTGAACGCCACGATCAGGCGTTTGTAGGTGCAGTTGTCCTGTCGTTCACACAACGGCCCAACCAGATACTTGTCGCCATCTTCGGTAACGGCCGACATCTGCTGCTGGGAACTGCCGGTCAGATTGACCACCCAATCGGGCAGGCGTTCCTCGCCTTTGATTGCGTCCTGCCAGGTTTCCCGATATTCAGGGTCCGAGCCGAGCAGTTGGTCGACCCGGACCTGGCCGTCATTGGCCGCCATCGCCACCGCACTGCCGCCCATCAACAGGGCGCCAGCCAGGGCTGTCCAATGCTTCCTGCCCATCTTCAACCTCGTCCACGTCCAAAGAAGAAGGAGGCTACGAACAGCACCAGGAAGACAATGAACAGAATCTTCGCGATACCTGTTGCAGCGCCTGCGATACCACCGAAGCCCAATACCGCGGCGACAATGGCGATGATGAGGAAAGTGATAGCCCAGCTCAGCATGATGGTTCTCCTTTCTTTATCGAAATCGATCTGGCCGTCGGGTCAGAAGACCCAGCGATCCTGCGGCACGACAGTTTCCACAGTGGCCGGCGAAGGCTTGGCCTGGCCGTCTGAAATCGGCCCGGTGGCCTTGACCAGGGTGTTGGCACGAGTCGCCTGGATCTGGGTCAACAGGGCGGTCTGCGCCGCCACTTGCTCGGCCAGGCGCGCAGTCTGCCAGCTGTAGTAGAACAGGCCAGCGGCCAAGGTCAGCAGCAGCGCCATGGCGAGTGAAAGCATCTGGCGCAGAGGCAGTGCGGCGTCTTGCGAGCGGTTGACGGGTTGACGGTTCATGCCGGCTCCTCCTGCTGTAATTTTTGTTCAATCCTGAACAGGTTATTGCAGCCTGCATGCCAGTCTGGGAAGCTCGATTAAATCGTTATATTTCAATGAGTTATATATACAGGCCAACCCAGCGTAGCTCGTATCCTGCACGATGCCCGCCTGGCCGTCGTGCGAATTGCACGATCGTTCAGCCCTCGACCTTGGTCGCCACCTTGAGCAGGTCGGCATCCACGCCCCGCACACCGACGATTTGCCGGGCGATCTCGACGGCAATGGTTTTCTGTTCACTGCTGACCACCTCGCCTGACAACCGTACCAGGCCTTCTTCACTGGCCACTTTCAGGTTCAGGCCGTCAAGGTTGCGACTGAAGCGGTAGCTGTTCTGGATTTTATCGATGATCCAGCTGTCGCTCGGTTGCGGCCCGGTCGGCACGCCCGCCGGGGTTTCCCTGCCCTTGGCCATGGCAGCGGAATCAAGGCTGACCAGGTTGTTCACCAGTTGCACGCCATCGGTGGTACGCGCCACCACGCCTGCAAGTTCCTTGGCTTCGGCACTGTCGACCTTGCCGCGCAGGGTCACCACGCCCTCGCTGCTTTGTACATCTATAGGGGCGTTCTCGGTGGTGCGGCTCCACAGCAGCCGGGCGCGGATAACTGCCGCCAGGGTGGCGTCTTCCAGACGCTGGGCGTAGGCGCGTAATTCCAGCGGGCGCTCCACCAGCTGGGCGTTGACCCGCAGCTGGTTGTCCACCCTGTCGATGCCGCGGGTGGCCAGGGCTACCTGCTCGGCCAACTGGCGCTCGACGTCGTTCTCCACTTCACCGGAAAGCCGCGCCTGCTTGCCGTTTACTTCGACGTCGATCCGGAACAGGTCGAGCATGCGGTTGAGCGACAGGGCTGTTTGCAGCGCACCTTCAAGGCGCGCGTCCTGTACCGGGTCGGCGAATGCCGGGGTGAACACCGGCAGCAAGGCGGCCGCCAACAAGGCAGTACGCAGGTGAAAGGTCATGGCGGTGCCTCCTTCTGTAGGCAAATACTGAAAATCGTCGCAACCAATGTGCCATTGGGCATCTCTAAGCAAATCATCGGAATAGCGCGGCCTCTGGGCTTTGATTGGCTATTGGCTAGCATGCAAAGGACAGATTCCTTCAGAATTGACCATGCAACTTGCCCGATTTTTCCCACACTAATTTGAACACCTACCCCTAAGGAGCGCAGGAACATGGAATCAGCTCAGGACACTCAAGGCCGCATTCTGCTGGTGGATGACGAGTCCGCGATCCTGCGCACTTTCCGCTACTGCCTGGAGGACGAGGGCTATAGCGTGGCCACGGCCAACAGCGCGGCGCAGGCCGAAACCCTGTTGCAGCGCCAGGTATTCGACCTGTGTTTCCTCGATTTGCGCCTGGGCGAAGACAACGGGCTCGACGTGCTGGCACAAATGCGTATCCAGGCCCCCTGGATGCGAGTGGTGATCGTGACTGCGCACTCGGCGATCGACACGGCAGTGGATGCGATCCAGGCCGGCGCGGCCGATTACCTGGTCAAGCCGTGCAGCCCCGACCAGCTGCGCCTGGCCACTGCCAAGCAGCTGGAAGTGCGCCAATTGTCTGCACGCCTGGAAGCCCTCGAAGGCGAAGTGCGCAAGCCCAAGGACGGCCTGGACTCGCACAGCCCGGCGATGATGGCGGTGCTGGAAACCGCCCGCCAGGTTGCCACCACCGACGCCAATATCCTCATCCTTGGTGAGTCCGGTACCGGTAAAGGCGAACTGGCCCGGGCCATCCATGGCTGGAGCAAGCGGGCGCGCAAAGCCTGCGTGACCATCAACTGCCCGTCGCTGAACGCCGAACTGATGGAAAGCGAGCTGTTCGGCCACACCCGCGGCGCCTTTACCGGCGCCAGCGAAAGCACCTTGGGGCGGGTCAACCAGGCCGACGGCGGCACGCTGTTCCTCGACGAAATCGGTGATTTCCCACTGACCTTGCAGCCAAAGCTGCTGCGCTTCATTCAGGACAAGGAGTACGAGCGCGTCGGCGACCCAGTCACCCGCCGTGCCGATGTGCGTATCCTCGCCGCCACCAACCTCAACCTCGAAGAAATGGTGCGCGAAAGCCGCTTCCGTGAAGACTTGCTGTACCGCCTGAACGTCATCACCCTGCACCTGCCGCCGCTGCGCGAGCGCAGTGAAGATATCCTGACCCTGGCCGACCGCTTCCTCGCCCGCTTCGTCAAGGAATACTCCCGACCCGCGCGCGGGTTCAGTGACGAAGCCCGAACAGCGCTGCTCAACTACCGCTGGCCCGGCAACATCCGTGAATTGCGTAACGTGGTGGAACGGGCCAGCATCATCTGCCCGCAGGAGCGCGTGGAAGTCAGCCACCTGGGCATGGGCGAGCAGCCCGCAGGCAACACCCCGCGCGTTGGCGCGGCCCTGAGCCTGGATGAGCTGGAGCGCGCCCATATCGGCGCAGTGCTGGCTGCCAGCGACACCCTGGACCAAGCCGCCAAGACCCTGGGCATCGATGCCTCCACCCTGTACCGCAAGCGCAAGCAGTACAACCTATGAAGTGGCCACCCATGAAGCTGCGCACGCGGCTGTTCCTCAGCATTTCGGCGCTGGTTACCGTGGCGCTGCTTGGCCTGTTGCTGGGGTTGGTCAGTGTTCTGCAGATGGCCGCAGTGCAACAGCGATTGGTGCGCGATACCACCCATGTCCTGGAGGTTGGGCTGAAACTGCGGCAGAACCTCGGCGAACAGATGACCCTGATTCTTGACGAGGACACCACCCCGGAAAGCCTGCGGCTGCTGCAGGAAGATTTCCAGACCCTGCTCAATCAGGCTCTGGAACAGGGCGGCGAGCGTCCCAGCTTCAGCAAGGCCAGCAGCAATTACCAGGCATTTCTCCAGGCCTACCGGGAGAGCGCCGCGCCCGCCCGCAGCATGGGTGCAGAGCAGCCGCTGGGCGCCGCCTTCAATCAGGTTCGCAGCGACCTGATCGATTCCCACAAACAGGCTTTGGAGCATATTACCCGCAGCGAGGAACGCACCCGCGACCACGCCTTGCTGATCAGCGGCGCGCTTGGCCTGATGGGCCTGGTAGTGCTGGTGCTGGGCTTCGTCACTGCACACAACATCGCGCGGCGCTTTGGCCAGCCGATCGAAGCACTGGCCAAAGCGGCCGACCAGCTTGGCGAAGGCAATTTCGATGTCACCCTGCCGGTGACCCAGGCCGCCGAGCTCAACCAGCTGACCCGCCGCTTCGGCCTGATGGCCGAAGCCCTGCGCAAGCACCAGGCCACCAATGTCGATGAACTGCTGGCCGGCCAGCAACGCCTGCAGGCCGTACTCGACAGCATCGACGACGGCTTGCTGATCATTGACCGCCAAGGCCGCCTGGAACACCTCAACCCTGTGGCCCAGCGCCAGCTGGGCTGGTCCGACAGCCGCGTGGGAAGCAGCCTGGCCGACGCCTTGCAGCGCCCGGAACTGGAACAACAGATTCGCCAGGTGCTGCGCGGCGGCAACCTCGACCGCCCACCGGACGACCTGAACATCGAGGTCGATGAAGAAACCCGCCTGCTCACCTACAGCCTGACCCCGGTCAGCCACCCACAAGGGCCGATCCTCGGTGCGGTGATGGTGTTGCATGATGTGACCGAGCAACGCGCTTTCGAGCGCGTGCGCAGCGAGTTCGTGCTGCGCGCTTCTCACGAGCTGCGCACCCCGGTAACCGGCATGCACATGGCCTTCGGGCTGCTGCGCGAGCGCCTCAAGTTCCCACCAGAGGCTCGCGAGCAGGACCTGCTGGAAACCATCGGCGAAGAAATGCAGCGCCTTACCCAGTTGATCAATGACTTGCTCAACTTCAGTCGCTACCAGAGCGGGCTGCAGAAGCTCGAGCTGGCCCCGTGCGCCATCGACGAGCTGCTGGAGCGCGCGCAAATGCGCTTTGCCGAACAGGCAGCGCATAAGCAGATCGAGCTGATCCGAGAGCTGGAATCGCCGTTGCCACGCATCCAGGCCGACGTCGCCCAACTCGACCGGGTCCTGGACAACCTGTTGCACAACGCCATCCGCCATACCGCCAGCGGCGGGCGGATTCGCCTGCATGCACGGCGCCATGCGGAACGGGTGATCATCAGCGTCGAGGATAACGGCGAGGGCATCGCCTATGGGCAGCAGGGGCGCATCTTCGAACCGTTCGTGCAGGTAGGGCGCAAGAAGGGCGGGGCTGGCTTGGGGCTGGCGCTGTGCAAGGAGATCGTACAGCTGCATGGCGGGCGCATGGGGGTTTTCTCCCGGCCAGGGCAGGGCACCCAGTTCTACATGGCGCTGCCGGCCTGACGCCCGCGGGTCACCAACTCGGCAAACTGGCGGGCATTCAACGGCCGGGCAAATAACCAGCCCTGGCCATAATGAACCCCTTCGCTACTAAGCAGTAGCGCCTGGTCCTCGCTCTCGATGCCTTCGGCAATCACCCGCAGATGCAGGTCATGGGCCATGCGGATGATATGCGGGGCGACCCCACTGCTGGCGGCGTCATGCCCCAAGGCATCGATGAACGCCTTGTCGATCTTCAGGCAATCCACCGGCAGGGTCTGCAGATAAGCCAGGCTGCAATAACCCGTGCCGAAATCATCGATCAACACCTGATGGCCCACCGCCCGCAGCGCCTGCAGGTTATCGCGCGCCACCACCACATCGATCAGGCCACGCTCGGTCACTTCGAAGGCAATCTGCCTGGCCGCCACTTTGTGCAAGGCCAGCAGGCGTGCCGCCACCCGGCCAATCCGCGGCACCATCACATCGCAAGCCGCGAGGTTCACCGAAATGTACAAGTCGGGGTGCGAGCGCAGCAGCTGGCCCAATTGCTCCAGCACTCGCTGCAGGACAAAGTCGGTGATCTGGCGAATCTGCCCGGTGTTTTCCGCCAGCGGAATGAACAGCTCCGGGCTGGTCAGCGTCCCGTCCGGGCGGCGCCAGCGCACCAGGGCCTCGGCCCCTACGCAGCGCCGGCTGTCGAGTTCGAAGATCGGCTGATAGAGCACCTGCAGCTCACCGCGACGCAAGGCGTTCTGCAATTCCGAACTCATCGAGCGCTTTTGCAGGATCAATTGCAGCACCACCCAGCCGATGAAGCAGGCGGCCAGCACGCTGCCGGGGAACAGTAGCCACAGCATGCCGTTCATCCTCAGCGGCAGTTTCGCCCGCGGGGCGATCAGCACCAGCTGGTAATCCGGTGACTTGGTCGGCATGCGGTAGATCAAGCGGTCGCTGAGTTCAAGCAACGACTTCTGGCCGGTCGACCAGGCCGAGGGTGGCGGCCAGACCTGCGGAGGGCCCAGGACCGGAATGGCCCGGGCGCCATTGTCCAATACCACCACCAGGCTACCGCCTGGGGGCAGGTCGACCACATCGGTCAGGTGGCCACGGGAGGTGGACACCACGAACTTGCCTCGCCCCAGCATCAGCGCGGCCAGGTTCTCATTCGGCTCGGTCGTGGTGTTCAGCCAATAACTGTAGGTCGGTCCCTGAATGTCAGGGGCACGCAAGCGTTCAAAGGCCCGCTCGTCACCACGGCTGGAGCAGGCGACGCTCCCATCCACGTACGCCGCCTCATAAATGAACCGCGAACTCAGGCTTACCTGCTGCAATGTCGTGAGCATTGCCGGGCTGCAACCACGCAAGGGCTGGGCCTGCAACAGGTCGACCCCTTCACGCAACTGGCCGAACACCTGCTCCAGGCGCTCCAGAAAGCGTTCACCCTGGGCATTCATCTGTTCGCTCTCGCTTTGCTTCATCTGCTGCAAGGCAATGCCGAGGCTGGCGGATAGCAACAGTGCGGCACTGGCCAATGCTGCCATGGTGGCCAGCAACCAGGGATGGAAAAAAATTTGGCGCAGCAACACGATGAGCGCTGACATCGACGGCATCCAGTTGATTACTAAGGTATAGCAACTGGATCGTGAATCACCTTTGCCGTCTGGCGCCTGGATTGAACCTCTGCCGACCGCTGCGACAGGCTTAGCGCATGCGGTTGAGTACCTGCAGCATCGCCGCCGTCTGGGCATCCGGCATGCCGTCGAAACGCTGTGGGCGGAAGCGCATCTGGAAGGCGGCGATCACATGGCGGGTGGCGACATCCAGCACTCCGGTTTGCTCGATCGCATAGCCAAACCGCGCCAACTCCTGCTGATACCAGCCGACACTGGGTGGGTTGACGCTGAAATAGGCCTGCTGGCGCGCCACTGCATTGGCATCCGGCCAGATCCCCAGCCCGGCATCGGCCAGCCGCTTCCAGGGGAACAGTGGCCCCGGATCCAGCTTGCGCAGCGGCGCGATGTCGCTGTGGCCGATGATATGGCGAGGCTCGATGTGGTTACGTTTCACGATGTCCTTGAGCAGCGCGATCAGCGACTGGATCTGCGCTTCGCTGTAAGGGTGCCAGACCCGGCCGTTCGGCGTATCGGTAAAGCCGGGGTTGACGATTTCGATACCAATGGAAGAAGAATTCAGCCAGGTTCGCCCCTGCCACTGGCTGTCACCGGCATGCCAGGCGCGACGGCTCTCATCCACCAGCTGGTACACCGTGCCCGGGCCATCGCCAATCAGGTAGTGGCTGCTGACCTCGCCATGGGTCAGCAACGCCAGGGACCGATCCAGCGAAGCATTGGTGTAATGGAGGACAACGAACTGGATACGGTTGTCCTGGTTGGCCGAAGGATGACTACGGTCGATGCGCAGGCCCGTCGAGCAACCGGCGACAGACAACAGCAAGAAGGAAATCAGCGTTCTTTTAAGCGTGGAAAGCACGTCAGTGGCCTCAGCGTGTGAGCGCTACAGTATAACGTGCTCCCCGGTACCGTGCGTGCCGCGATTCAGCAGCAACCCATTAGGCCTGCTCGACGCGATTGCGGCCCAGGTCCTTGGCCCGGTACAGCGCCGCATCGGCGCGCTTGAGCACCTGGTCGCCACGCTCGCCGGAACGGAACGCACTCAAGCCGATGGACGTGGTGATCACCACCCGCTCGCCCTTGAAGTGGAACGGGCACGCCTCGACCGCGGCGCGCAGTGCCTCGGCCACCTCGGCAGCCGCTGCCAGCGAGGTCTGCGGCAGCAACAGGACAAACTCTTCGCCACCAAACCGGGCGATGAACCCGCGACCGTTCAAGCGTTTACGCAACTGGTCGGCGACGATTTTCAATACCTTGTCCCCTGCCAGGTGCCCGTAGCTGTCGTTGATGCGTTTGAAATGGTCAAGGTCGAGGATCGCCATCGTCAGGTGGCCACCCTTATCCTGCCACTCGATCATTTCGCGCTCGACCCGCTCGCTCCATGCCGCACGGTTGGGCAGGCCGGTAAGCGGGTCGAGCAAGGCTTTCTGCCGCTGTTCTTCCAGGTGCTCGCGATAGCCGAGCGCCTCTTGCTCCATGTTCGCCACCCGCTCCGACAACCCTTGCAGGCGGCCTGCCAGCTCCTGCTCGCGGCGATCGCGCTCATGCTTGTGCTGGTCCATGGTTACCAGCAAGCCTTCCAGGCGGTTGTCCAGGATGTGCTTGAGGCTGTCCACATCGGCAGCACCTTGCACGCTGCTTTGCAGCCCGTCGACGTGCTCGCGCAGCTGGTTATCCAGCTCGCGGGCAGCAGAACTGTTATCGGCATGGCCAACACTGGCCTCGTGCAGGTGGCTCTGGAAACCTTCCAGGCGCTCATTGAGCTGCTGCAGGTAGGTTTCGAATTCATGCTGGCCGCTGTCGGTGATCGCCAGCATCAGCACGGCCAGGTCATCCAGCACCGGGATCAGCTCATACCAGTTCAAGCCGCGGGCAACCCGTTCACGCATCTCCAGCGCCTGGGCCTTGTGCCGCTCGGGCAGGCTGAGATCATCGAGCAGGCCGAGCAGGGTCTGCTCGATATGCGCAGCCACCTGGCTGTAGGGCGGCTCGACCGCATCCGGCAGGGCATAGGTGCCGTCTTCGCCCGGGGTTTCCTCAGGTATTTGTGGCGGCTCTGCTTCAGCCAGCGGCTCGCCACCGGAGGCTGGCGGTAGGGGTTCGTCGTGCGCAGCTGGCGGCGGCAACGGGGCTGGCGATAGTTCGGCCGTTTCGATCAACGCCGGGCCAGGCACTTCCAGCTCGGCCTCCGCGGCCACGGGTACTTCGTCAACAATGGCTTGAGGAGCTGGTAGCGGCTGCAACGCATCCACATCGTCGGCCTGCACGGCATCAAACGCCTGGGGCTGCGTCGTTTCAGCAGGCAGCGCCACCGCTACAGGCGTCGGCACGCCTGGGGTGTCTTCTTCACGGCTGCCGAACAGGCGCTGCAACAAACCCGGCCGGGCCTCTTCCCCACGCTTGCCCAAGGCTGACAGCGCGCGGCCCTGCAAGCCGCTCAGTTCACCCAGCAGCGGCGGCAGATCGCGTGACTGGGCGACGCCGCCTTCGAGCTTCTTCGCCAGTTTTTTCAACGGCCGCGAGACTTCGTTCGGCAGCGGCAGGCCTTGCAGTTGGCCAACCAGGGCGGTCAACGCGTCGCCGACCTGGTTCATGCGGGTTTCCCGGCGCTGCTCGGAATCCAGCACCGCTTTCTCCAGGCGCGGAATCAGGCCGGCGAGGCCAGCGTCCATGTTGTCGCTGCGGATGACCTCGCGCATTTCCTTCATGCACTGGTCCACCACCTTGTCACTGCCTTCGGCAGCCAGCGTGCTGCGGACCAGGCCGCGGCGCAGCAAGTCGAGACGGGCCTCCCAACGGCGCTCGAGCCGTTCCTGCTGCTCGATGCTCTTAAGGTATTTTTCTTTCCAGCGCTCAGCGTCTTCAGTCATGCCCGGGTCCGCAAACGGTGATGGCAATTAGCTTGGGACCGGCAGCGTATCCACAGTCAATGCATCAGGCAATCGAATCTCGACGGCAACAGGAAGGTGATCAGAAATTGGCTGAGCCAGCACCTCGACACGCTCCAGCGTGAGGCTTGGGCTGAGCAGGATGTGGTCCAGGCAACGCTGTGGCCGCCAGCTCGGGAAGGTGGCCTCGACTTGCGGGGCAATCAGGCCCAGGTCGCGCAGCGGCGAGTGCTCCAGCAGGTCGGTAGCATGGGTGTTCATGTCGCCCATCAACACCTGGTGACGGTAGCCGCCAATCAGCTCGCGAATGTAGCCCAGCTGCAGCGCACGGGTCTTGGCGCCAAGGGCCAGGTGCATCATGACCACGATCAGGGCATCGTCACCCTCGCCGAAACGCACCAGGATCGCTCCGCGCCCAGCCGGGCCGGGTAACGGATGATCTTCCAGCACGTGTGGCTTGATGCGGCTGAGCACCCCATTGCTGTGCTGGGCAAAACGCCCGAGGTTGCGGTTGAGCTGCTGGTACCAGTAGGGGAAAGCACCCAGGTGGGCAAGGTGTTCGACCTGGTTGACGTAGCCCGAACGCAGGCTGCCACCATCGGCCTCCTGCAAGGCCACCAAGTCGAAGTCACCCAGCAGTTTGCCGATCTTCTGCAGGTTGCCGGCACGCCCGTTGTGCGGCAGCAGGTGCTGCCAGCTGCGGGTGAGGTAATGCCGATAACGCTCGGTGCTGATACCCACCTGAATGTTGAAACTGAGCAGCCGCAGGCGACCATCCTCAGGCAGGCCAGGGGCCTGCAGGTGATGCTCGTTGACCTGCGGCTGGTGCAGGCCAATGCCACGCGTGGACCTGAAGCGGGGCATGGGGCTGCGCCGCCTACTTAGCGGCGCGCTCCTTGTCGATCAGCTGGTCGGCAACATTCAGCACACCTTCCGGCCCGCCAGCGGTACCCAGGTCGAAGCGGTACTTGCCGTTGACCACCATGCTTGGTACGCCGGTGATTTCGTACTTCTTCGCCAGTTCCTTGGCCTGGTTGACCTGGCCCTTGATGGCGAACGAGTCGTAGGTGGCAAGGAACTTGTCCTTGTCCACGCCTTGGGTGGCGAGGAATTCGGCCATGTCATTCTTGTCGGTCAGGCGCTTGTGCTGGTTCTGAATGGCATCGAACACCGCCGCGTGTACCTTGTGCTCGACGCCCATGGCCTCGAGGGTCAGGAACATCTGGCCGTGTGCATCCCATGGGCCACCGAACATGGCCGGTACGCGCTTGAAGTTGACGTCCTTGGGCAGCTTTTCAACCCAAGGGTTGATGGTAGGCTCGAAGTGGTAGCAGTGTGGGCAGCCGTACCAGAACAGCTCGACGACTTCGATCTTGCCAGGCACGGAAACCGGAACAGGGTTGCTCAGCTCGATGTATTCCTTGCCAGCCACTGGCTCCGCGGCCTGGACGGCAGTCATACCGAATACGCTGGCGGCGACCAGCGCAGCGCTGAGAATCAGTTTACGCATGCTTTACTCCTGAGCAGTCTTGGGTCGCCCCGACGCGACCTGCACTGTGACAGGCCGGGAAGGGCTCGAGTTCTGTAGTGTAACGGCTGCGGACTGAAAAAAGGGCGGTCCGGCCGCCCTTTCATCATTGGCATACAACATTAACTGAAAGTTAATGCGTCGCCTGTAATGGCCCTATCGCCGGCAAGCCAGCTCCCAGCTCGACCGCATCGACCTCAGGCGATGGAGTACCTGTGGCAGCAGGCTTGCCAGCGACAGGGCCATTGCCGGCTGTTGAAGGCCTCAGTGCAGCCCCTGGATGTAGCTGGCCAACGCCTCGATATCGTGGTTGCTCAGCTTGCCGGCAATGGTGCGCATGGTCATGGCATCGCCATCATTGGTGCGGTTGCCTTCGCGGAAATCGGTGAGCTGCTTGGTCACATACTGTGCGTGCTGGCCGCCCAGGTGCGGGAAACCGGCCAAGGCGATGCCGGCGCCATTGGGTGAGTGGCAACCGGTGCAGGCTGGCATGCCTTTCTCCAGGTCGCCGCCGTTGAACAGCGCACGGCCACGCTCGACGAGCTTGGGATCGGCAGCGCCGACGCTGCCTTTCTGGCTGGAGAAGTAGGCGGCGATATCAGCCAGGTCCTGGTCATTGAAATTGGCCAGCATACCGGTCATTTCCAGCACGGTGCGCTTGCCCGACTTGATATCGTGCAACTGCTTTTCGAGGTAGCGCTGGCCTTGGCCGGCCAGTTTCGGGAAGTTCGGTGCCAGGCTGTTGCCGTCGGGGTTGTGGCAGGCGCCACAGACGGCGGTCTTGGCCTGGCCGGCGGCGGCATCGCCTTTGATAGGTTGCGCAGCAGTGGCCGCACCTGCGACACCCAGGGTCAACAGCAGACTCACGACTAGTTTGTTCATCAGCTAATCCAACACGGCTAAGGGTGAAATGTTATGTATCGGGACTGCCACTCATCCAAAGGATGACCAAACGGTAGTCCTCGGCACTGCAGTCCATGCACAATCCACGCGGCGGCATAGCCTTGAAACCCTGGGTCACGTGCTTCACCAGTACCTCCATGCCTTGCGCCAGCCTTGGCTCCCATGCTGCCCGATCACCCTGCCTGGGTGCCTGTGGCAACTGCCCGGTGTGACAGGCCGCACACGTGCGGTTGTACAACACCTCGGGATCCTGTGTAGCCTGTGCGCTGAAAAACGGCAGGAACATACCGACAGCAAGCAGCCATTTCGCCATGCGGAACGACCTTCAGGGTTGGGGGCCGCGCTGCGTTCTGTTGCGCGAGCTATTGTTCGACACCCCATGCTCGTTCCCCTTTGCCGGGAGAATGAGCACACAAAAACTGGGGCATTATATACTTCCGCCATCCAAACGGAAACGACACCGCTTGCCAGGCTCGGGCCTACAGAGTCAGGCAACACCCACATCGGATATCCCATGCAAGTCAAGAACCCCATCCTCGGCCTCTGCCAGAAAGCCACATTCGCCCTCAGCGCTGCCAAGGTCGAACAATGCCCGGACGACCTGGGTTACGAGGTGGCTTTCGCCGGCCGCTCCAACGCCGGCAAATCCAGCGCCCTCAACACCCTGACTCATGCCAGCCTGGCGCGTACCTCGAAAACCCCCGGGCGCACCCAGCTGTTGAATTTCTTCAGTCTGGACGATGAACGGCGTTTGGTCGACCTGCCGGGCTACGGTTATGCAAAAGTGCCGATTCCGCTGAAGCAACATTGGCAGAAACACCTGGAAGCCTACCTCGGCAGCCGGGAATGCCTGCGTGGCGTCATCCTGATGATGGACGTACGCCACCCGATGACCGACTTCGACAAGATGATGCTCGACTGGGCCAAGGCCAGCAGCATGCCAATGCACATCCTGCTGACCAAGGCCGACAAGCTGACCCACGGCGCAGGCAAGAACACCCTGCTCAAGGTGCAATCGGAAATCCGCAAGGGCTGGGGCGATGGCGTGACCATCCAGCTGTTCTCGGCACCCAAGCGCCTGGGCGTGGAAGAGGCCTACCGGGTGCTGGCGGGCTGGATGGAGCTGGAAGACAAGCCAGTGGCCTGAAGGCCTGCGCGTCTTTGTGTAGGCGCGACACAAGGCCGCGCCTACACAAAGACCGCATCGCCAAGGAATTCCGGGCAAAAAAAACCCCGGACTTCGTATGGGGAGGGGGAAGTTCGGGGTCCAAGTCCGGACCGCTAGGGCGGGGTCCAGATATCTGCCAACACTTAACACAACATAGGAGCATCGAAAGGCTTCACCAGCCATTCAGATACTCTGAGTTCCGCTTCACCGGTTTAGTTCCGAAGCCCTGGAAACTATTTGCGATAGTTTCATGAAGCGTCAGTACCCATGGCACTGGGCGGTGCCAGGATCCGCGTCCCTACGTCGCAGATCCTACACAGCTTTACCTGCTCGATCAGTGAGCTTCGTCCCAATTCGCGCCAATTCCTGCTTCAACCAGCAACGGCACATCCAGCTGCGCCGCCTGGCTCATGTGCTGGCGAATTTCATCTTTGACCTGGTCTACCAGGTCTTCGCGTACCTCCAGCACCAGTTCGTCGTGGACCTGGAGGATGACCCGGGCATCCAGCCCGCTTTCGCTCAGCCAGTTATCCACATTGACCATGGCACGCTTGATGATGTCGGCGGCGGTGCCCTGCATCGGCGCGTTGATCGCGGTGCGCTCGGCGCCTTTGCGCAAGGCCGGGTTCTTGGCATTGATGTCCGGCAGGTACAGGCGCCGGCCAAACAGGGTTTCGACAAAGCCTTGCGCGGCAGCCTGGGCACGGGTGCGCTCCATGTAGGCCAATACGCCAGGGTAGCGAGTGAAATAGCGGTCGATATAGTCCTGCGACTGCTTGCGATCGACACCGATCTGCTTGGCCAGGCCAAACGCGCTCATGCCATAGATCAGGCCGAAGTTGATGGCCTTGGCGCTGCGGCGCTGGTCGTTGGTGACGTCTTCCAGGGCCACGCCGAACACTTCCGCCGCTGTGGCACGGTGCACGTCCAGGTTGTTGCGGAAGGCATGCAGCAAGCCTTCGTCCTTGGCCAGGTGGGCCATGATGCGCAGCTCGATCTGCGAGTAGTCGGCCGCCAGCAACTTGTAGCCCGGGCTGGCGACGAAGGCCTGGCGGATGCGCCGCCCTTCGGCCGTACGAATCGGGATGTTCTGCAGGTTCGGGTCGCTCGAGGACAACCGGCCAGTAGCCGCCACCGCCTGCTGATAGGAGGTGTGGATACGCCCGGTGCGTGGGTTGATCTGCCCTGGCAGCTTGTCCGTGTAGGTGCTCTTGAGCTTGCTCAGGCTGCGGTACTGCATCAATACCTCGGGCAGCGGATAGCCTTGCTCGGCCAGTTCGTCGAGCACCGCTTCTGCAGTGGATGGCTGGCCCTTGGTGGTCTTGCTCAGCACTGGCATGCCCAGCTTGTCATAGAGGATCGCGCCCAACTGCTTGGGCGAGCCGAGGTTGAATTCCTCACCCGCCAGCTCATAGGCGCGCTGCTCCAGCTCGGCCATCTTCACCCCCAGCTCGCCGCTCTGCACCCGCAGCAACGCAGCGTCGACCAGCGCCCCCTGGCGCTCGATCTTGGCCAGCACCGGCACCAGCGGCATCTCGATGTCCATCAGTACCGGCTGCACGCTCGGTGTCTGCGCCAGGCGCGCCTGCAACGCGTGGTGCAGGCGCAGGGTGATGTCGGCATCTTCGGCGGCGTAGGGGCCGGCCTTGTCCAGGTGGATCTGGTTGAAGGTCAGCTGCTTGGCGCCCTTGCCGGCGATGTCCTCGAAGGCAATGGTGGTGTGGTCGAGGTACTTCTGCGCCAGGCTATCCATGTCATGCCGGGTGGCCGTGGAGTTCAACACATACGACTCGAGCATGGTGTCATAGGCTACGCCGCGCATTTCGATGGCCGGCGTGCCATTGGCGAGGATGTTGATATCGTATTTGGCGTTCTGCCCGACCTTGGCCTTGGCCGGGTCTTCGAGCAACGGCTTGAGTGCCTGCAGCACGCTGTCACGGTCCAACTGCGCTGGCGCACCCTCATAATCATGGGCCAGCGGCACGTAGGCCGCTTCATGCGGCTCGACGGCGAACGACAGGCCAACCAGCTGCGCCTGCTGGGCATCCAGGCTGGTGGTCTCGGTGTCGAACGCGAACAGCGGTGCCTGGCGCAGCTTCTCCAGCCAGACTTGGAAACGGGCCGGGTCAAGAATGGTTTCGTACCGGGGCTCGACCTTGGCCACAGGTTCGGCGATCGGCGCGATGTCATCACCGGCCTTCGCCGCGTCGCGCTGCACTTCGGCGACCCAGCTCTTGAACTCCATTTCAGTGTACAACGCCAGCAGCGCTTCGCGATCCGGCTCCCCGCATACCAGGGCGTCGACCTCGATTTCCAGCGGCACATCAACCTTGATGGTGGCCAGCTCATACGACAGGAACGCCGCGTCGCGGTGCTCTTCGAGCTTGGCCGGCAGGGTCTTGGCGCCGCGAATGGGCAGCGTCGGGACCTTGTCCAGGTTGGCATAGAGGTCGCTGAGGCCGCCGCCGATGCCGGTCAGCAGGCCCACTGCAGTTTTTTCGCCGACACCCGGCACGCCAGGGATGTTGTCGACCTTGTCGCCCATCAGGGCCAGGAAGTCGATGATATGTTCCGGGCCGACGCCAAATTTCTCGTGCACGCCAGCAACGTCCAGCACGCTTCCGGTCATGGTGTTGACCAAGGTAATGTGCCCGTCCACCAGCTGCGCCATGTCCTTGTCACCGGTCGAGATGATCACCGGCCGGCCAAGGGCGGCACTGCTGCGCGCCAGGGTGCCGATCACGTCGTCGGCCTCGACACCCTCGACGCACAGCAGCGGGTAGCCCAGCGCCTTGACGCTGGCGTGCAGCGGCTCGATCTGCAGGCGCAGGTCGTCCGGCATGCTCGGGCGGTTGGCCTTGTACTCGGCAAACATGGCATCGCGGAAGGTGCCGCCCTTGGCGTCGAACACCACCGCAAAGAGGCTGTCGGGGTATTGCTTGCGCAGGCTCTTGAGCATGTTCAGCACCCCCTTCACCGCGCCGGTCGGCATGCCCTTGGAGGTGGTCAACGGCGGCAGCGCATGGAAGGCGCGGTACAGGTAGGAGGAACCGTCCACCAGGACGAGGGGCGCTTGGCTCATGAGCAGAATCAACCTTTTCGACGGGTCCGGCGCTAGAATAGCCAGAATCATTGACGACAAAGGGACAAGGTTATCATGCGTACACTCAATCGCCTGTTACTGCTCGGTCTGTTGGCAACCATGCCTGTCGTCACCCTGGCGGCGGACGACGCCCCCTCGGCCGATCCCGAGGTGACCATTCGCACGGAAGGCGACAAAACCATCCAGGAATACCGGCAGAACGGATTCCTGTATGCGATCAAGATCACGCCGAAACACGGCAAGCCTTATTTCCTGGTACGCGCCGATGGCTCTGATGGCAATTTCATTCGATCCGACCAGCCGGACATGCTGATTCCGTCCTGGAAGATCTTCGAGTGGTAATCTGACGCGCACCGTTCACATCAACCTGGCACTTCCCGGCGGAAGTGCCCGTATGGGCAACTTTTCATCATGTCAGTCTTCACCCCCGTGACCCGGCCTGAGCTGGAAACCTTTCTGGCACCGTACGAGCTGGGCCGTCTGCTCGACTTCCAGGGCATTGCCGCCGGCACCGAGAACAGCAATTTCTTCGTCAGCCTCGAACAGGGGGAGTTCGTCCTGACGCTGATCGAGCGCGGGCCCAGCGAGGACATGCCGTTCTTCATCGAGCTGCTCGACACCCTGCACGCCGCCGACATGCCAGTGCCCTATGCAATACGGGACCGCGACGGCAACGGCCTGCGTGAACTGTGTGGCAAGCCGGCATTGCTGCAGCCACGGCTGTCGGGCAAGCACATCAAGGCGCCGAACGCCCAGCACTGTGCCCAAGTTGGCGAATTGCTGGCGCACATTCACTTGGCCACCCGCGAGCACATCATCGAGCGCCGTACCGACCGCGGCCTGGACTGGATGCTGGCTTCCGGTGCCGAGCTGCTGCCGCGCCTGACCACCGAGCAAGCCGCGCTGCTGCAACCAGCGCTGGATGAAATCCGCGCGCACAAGGCGCAGATCCTGGCCCTGCCACGGGCCAATCTGCACGCCGACCTGTTCCGCGACAACGTGATGTTCGAAGGTACCCACCTGACCGGTGTAATCGACTTCTACAATGCGTGTTCCGGGCCGATGCTGTATGACATCGCCATTACCGTGAATGACTGGTGCCTGGATGAGCACGGCGCTGTGGATGTACCGCGTGCCCAGGCGTTGCTGGCCGCTTACGCGGCGTTGCGACCATTTACCGCTGCCGAGGCCGAGCTGTGGCCGGAAATGTTGCGGGTAGGGTGCGTCCGCTTCTGGCTATCGCGCCTGATCGCCGCAGAGTCGTTTGCCGGAATGGACGTGATGATCCACGACCCGAGCGAGTTCGAAGTGCGCCTGGCGCAGCGCCAGCAGGTGGCCTTGCACCTGCCGTTCGCCCTCTAGACCGCGTCTGCTTCTTCGCGGGCAAGCCCGCGAAGAAGCCGGAACAGGCTTACAGCTGTTCCAGGCACCCGGCCAGGTCGCCACCCAGCTTTTCCAGCAAGCGCTCATAGCCCCGGCCATCCACCGGGTCGCTACCGCCCAGGGCGTCCAGCTCGGCCAGCCGCACCGGCAGGCCGGCAGTCAGCGTCTCGGCCAGGCGCGGCCGCAACGGCGGCTCGCTGAATACACAGGTCTTGCCCACTTCCTGCAGGCGCTTGCGCATGGCGGCCACATGCTGCGCGCCGGGCTGCACCTCGGCTGCCACGGTGAACACGCCGGTATGTTTCAGGCCGTACTCGGCTTCGAAATAATCGAACGCTTCGTGGAACACGAAGTACGGCTTGCCGGCAATACCGGCCACCCGCGCCTTGATCCGCCCGTCCAATGCGTCCAGGCGTTCCTCGAAGGCCTTCAGGTTGCTCTGGTAGCGCGCCGCATTGGCCGGGTCGACCTGGGCCAGGTCGGCGGCCATCTTCGCGGCGATTACCCGTGCATTGACCGATGATAGCCACAGGTGCGCGTCCAGGCTGCCTGGACGGTGATCGTGGTCATGGTCGTCATGGTCTTCCTCTTCATGGGACTGGCTGTCCTCGCCAAAGTGGCGCAATTTCAGGCCTGGCAGCGACTGCACGGCGACCGTCGGCTTGCTGCGATTGCCCAGTACCCGCGGCAGAAAGTTTTCCATGTCCGGGCCGATCCAGTACAGCAGATCGGCGTCCGCCACCCGCCGTACATCGGACGGTCGCAACGCATAATGGTGCGGTGATGCGCCCGGCGGCAGCAAGACCTCGGGGCTGCCGACACCATCCTGCACGGCAGCGGCAATCTGCTGCAGGGGTTTGATAGTGGTCAGCACGCGTACGTCGGCTTGGGCGGAAAATGCGATAAAAGCGACAAACAGAGCTAGGAATCGGGACACGGTGAGTACTCGAGTCGTCAGAAACAGGTAACATAATAACGTCTCCACAAAGAACCGTCGCTGCCCATGTCCATCACCCCGCTGGCCAACCGTCCTCACGACCATTCCCACTGCGTACATAGCGCACTGGCTGAAGCCGACGCCTTGTGCACGCGCCAGGGCCTGCGCCTGACCGCGCTGCGCCGCCGGGTACTGGAACTGGTGTGGCAAAGCCACAAACCGCTGGGTGCCTACGACATCCTCGCCGTGCTCAGCGAGCAGGATGGCCGCCGCGCTGCGCCACCCACGGTGTATCGCGCGCTGGATTTCCTGCTGGAGAACGGCCTGGTACACCGCATCGCCTCGCTCAACGCCTTCATTGGCTGCAGCCACCCAGAGCATGTGCATCAGGGCCAGTTCCTGATCTGCAAGGCCTGCCATGTAGCCATCGAACTGGAACAGGACAGCATCAGCCAAGCCATCATCAACAGCGCCAAGGGCGTAGGCTTCACGGTCGAGAGCCAGACCGTGGAGGTGGTCGGCCTGTGCAGCAACTGCCGGAGCGCGGCATGAGCGATGCACTGATCCGCCTGGAGCAGGTCGGTGTCACCTTCGGCGGCGAGGCGGTGCTCGACAGCATTGACCTGGCGGTTGCACCCGGCCAGATCGTTACCCTGATCGGCCCGAACGGCGCGGGCAAGACCACCCTGGTGCGCGCCGTGCTCGGCCTGCTCAAGCCGCACCACGGCAAGGTATGGCGCAAGCCGAAGCTGCGCATTGGCTACATGCCGCAAAAGATCCAGGTAGATGCCACGCTGCCGCTGTCGGTGCTGCGCTTCCTGCGCCTGGTGCCCGGAGTAGACCGCGCGGCAGCCTTGTCGGCACTGCAGGAAGTGGGCGCCGAGCAGGTTATCGACAGCCCGATCCAGACCATTTCCGGTGGCGAGATGCAACGCGTGCTGCTGGCCCGTGCCCTGCTGCGCGAACCCCAGCTACTGGTGCTCGACGAACCGGTGCAGGGCGTCGACGTGGTCGGCCAGGCCGAGCTGTACAACCTCATTACCCGCCTGCGCGACCGCCACGGCTGTGGCGTGCTGATGGTTTCCCACGACCTGCACCTGGTCATGAGCGCCACCGACCAGGTGGTGTGCCTGAACCGCCACGTATGCTGCTCAGGCCACCCCGAGCAAGTCAGCGGCGACCCGGCATTTGTCGAGCTGTTCGGCCAGGCCGCCGCACCCAGCCTGGCCATCTATCATCACCATCACGACCACAGCCACGACCTGCACGGCTCGGTGGTCGCCCCTGGTACCCATGTTCACGGAGCGCACTGCAAGCATGGCTGATTTTCTTCTTTACGCCCTGCTTGCCGGTTTATCCCTGGCGCTGGTGGCCGGCCCGCTGGGCTCCTTCGTGGTGTGGCGGCGCATGGCCTATTTTGGCGACACCCTGTCCCACGCCGCCCTGCTCGGTGTAGCCCTCGGCTTTGCCCTGGACGTCAGCCCGGCGCTGGCAGTAACCGTAGGCTGCCTGCTGCTGGCGATCCTGCTGGTCACCTTGCAGCAGCGCCAACCGCTGGCCTCCGACACCCTGCTCGGCATCCTCGCCCCCAGCACCTTGTCGCTGGGCCTTGTGGTGCTGAGTTTCATGCATGACGTGCGTATCGACCTGATGGCCTACCTGTTCGGCGACCTGCTGGCCATCAGCACCACCGACCTGGCCTGGATCCTCGGCGGCAGCGTGCTGGTCCTGCTGCTGCTCGGCATGCTGTGGCGGCCGCTGTTGGCCATTACCGTGCACGAAGAACTGGCCATGGTCGAAGGCCTGCCCGTAGCCGGCCTGCGCATGGCACTGATGCTGCTGATCGCGGTGGTGATTGCCGTGGCCATGAAGATCGTCGGCGTGCTGCTGATCACCTCGCTGCTGATCATCCCCGCCGCTGCGGCACAGCGCCACGCCCGCTCTCCCGAGCAGATGGCCCTGGGCGCCAGCCTGCTAGGCGTGACTGCGGTATGCGGCGGCCTGGCCATGTCCTGGTTCAAGGACACCCCCGCCGGCCCGTCGATCGTGGTGTGCGCGGCGGTGCTATTCTTGCTGAGCCTGGCCCTGCCCAAACGCTGAAAAAACAGGGCGCGTGAAGGCGCGCCCTGCAACCTTTTCGCACGTAAAGGGTCTGTAAGACTTGTTTTCGAGCGTGCGCACCTGGGTGTAGACTTGCTCGCTTTTTGCGCAAATAGAGAGTCGCAGGAATGAAGCCGTTCGCCTCCCGTTATCTGCTTGTTGCCGCGTTTTCCCTGTTCCTGGCTGCCTGTTCCAGCGCGCCGGTCGAACAGGCCGCCGTACCTGCCCAAGCCGATGCCTGGCAGCAGTTGCAACAGAACATCGCCAGCAACGAGCTGGCAACCGCCGAAGACCAGCTGGCCGCTCTGCAGGCCCAGTCGCCGGCTGACGCGCGCCTGGAGCAATACCAGCGCCAGTTGGCCGAGGCCTACCTGCAGCGCAGCCAGGTGTTCCTGCAACAAGGCGATGTAAATGCTGCGGCTACCGCCCTGGCTCGCGCCCGTGCGTTGATGCCGCAGGCCCCGGCAGTGACCGGTGGCGATGCCGTGACCCAGGCCCGCAAAGCCGAGCTGGAGAAAGCCGAGGCAGCGTTGAAAGCCGCCGAAGCCAAGCCCAAGGCGCGCATCATCGACCCGACGGCGCCCAGCACCGTGGTGGCCTTGAAAACTACCGACAGCCGCGCCATGCGCCGCCAACTGGATGACATTGCCGCCGACGTGGTCAGCTATCAGTGCGAGGTGGTGTTCCAGGTGCCGCGTACCGAGGATGGGCCTTGGCTGAAAACCCTGCTGGAGAAGCGCGTACGCAAGATCGACAGCGGGTTCGAGCTGAAGCAGAAGCATGAGATCCAGCGCGCGCTGCCGGCGCAGGTCGTGCTGGTGCCACGCCAGCGCTGAAAAGCGGGGGGGCGCTTCGCCCCCTTTCGCGACACGAGGCCGCTCCTACAGGGCAATGCGATCCTCTGTAGAAGCGGCCTTGTGTCGCAATGGGCTGCACAGCAGCCCCTCAGGCCGGTACCGCCTCCGCAGCCGCCTCTCGCTCCCACACCCGATGCCCTTCAACCGCTTTGACGAAGGCATCCACCGCGCTCTGGTCATCCCCCAGCAGCAAGCCCTTGTCTTCCTTGAGGCCCAGGCTGCCAGACAACTCTCTGGTGAGCACCATGGCCTTCAGATGCTTGTAACCCTCGAGCAGGAAATGCTTGGCCAGCCCGCTGGCCGCCAGCGCGTCGGTCGAGGCCTTGCCACTCGGCACGACAATCCCGTCGAACATGATCGATGGCATGCCCTCCATGGAAGCAGCAACCGGCAACTGCGTGCCATCCGCCGCTTTCACCGGCGCTGAAGTCGGCCCCAACAGCAGCGGCCGGGCACTGTGCGCCTCCAGCGCCTTCACCAGCCGGTCGACACTGCCGGCGTCCACGCCATCCGCCACCAGCACTGCGACCTTGCGCCCCTTGATACCGACCACACCCGGGTGATTCAGCTGGCTCAGGGCAGGCGACTGGGCCAACTGGCTGCCCTTCACCTGCACGGTACCCGCCGTTGGTGCGGGCAGGCCGAGGTTTGCCGCCACCGCCGCCGCCAGCTTGAGGTCGATGTTGGCCAGGATTTCGTTCACTTCCCGCGCCCGGATCGCCTCACGCTCGACCTTGCCCAGTTCGAAGCTGTAGGCCTTGATGATGTGCTGCTGCTCGGTCGGGCTCATGCTCTGGAAGAACAGCCGCGCCTGGGAAAAATGGTCGCCGAACGATTCGCTGCGCTGGCGGATCTTGTATGCATCGATGCGCTCCTGGTAGCTCTCGAAACCGCCATCCTGCGCCGCCGGCGGGGTTTCTTTCGGCCAGCCGCCATCGATGGAGTTCGGCTCGTAGGAGGCGCGCCCTTTGTGTACCACATGCTGATGCAGGGCATCGCGTTGGTTGTTGTGGTTGGGGGCGACCGGGCGGTTGATCGGGATCTGGTGGAAGTTCGGTCCGCCCAGGCGGCTAAGCTGGGTGTCGGTGTAGGAGAACAGCCGGCCCTGAAGCAGCGGGTCATTGCTGAAGTCGATGCCAGGCACGATATGGCCTGGGCAGAACGCCACCTGTTCCACTTCGGCAAAGAAGTTGTCCGGGTTGCGGTTCAGCACCATCTTGCCCAGCGGCGTAACCGGGACCAGCTCTTCCGGGATGATCTTGGTCGGGTCCAGCAAGTCGAAGTCGAACTTGTGCTCGTCGGCTTCCGGCACGATCTGCACACCCAGCTCCCACTCCGGGTAATCACCCGTCTCGATGGCTTCCCACAGGTCACGGCGCTGGAAGTCGGGGTCTTTCCCGGCCAGCTTCTGCGCTTCGTCCCACAGTAACGAATGCACGCCCTGACGCGGTTTCCAGTGGAACTTGACGAAGCTGGCCACGCCCTGGTCGTTGACCAGGCGGAAGGTGTGCACGCCGAACCCTTCCATCATCCGCAGGCTGCGCGGGATCGCGCGGTCCGACATTGCCCACATCACCATATGGGCCGACTCCGGTACCAGCGAGACAAAATCCCAGAAAGTGTCGTGGGCAGAGGCACCGGTAGGGATCTCGTTGTGCGGCTCCGGCTTCACAGCGTGGACGAAATCCGGGAACTTGATCGCATCCTGGATGAAGAACACCGGCATGTTGTTGCCTACCAAGTCAAAATTGCCTTCATCGGTGTAGAACTTGACTGCAAAACCGCGCACGTCACGCACCGTGTCGGCCGACCCGCGCGGGCCTTGTACCGTGGAAAAGCGCACGAAAACGGGGGTGATTTTTGCCGGATCGCGCAAAAAACCTGCCTTGGTCAGCGCTGCGTGGTCGCCATAGCTCTGGAAATAGCCATGCGCCCCAGTGCCCCGGGCATGCACGATGCGCTCCGGAATACGCTCGTGGTCGAAGTGGGTGATCTTCTCGCGCATGATGAAGTCTTCAAGCAGCGAGGGGCCACGGTCGCCGGCCTTGAGGGTGTTCTGGTTGTCGGCGATGCGCACGCCCTGGTTGGTACGCAGCGCCTGGCCGGTGGCGTCGCTGCGCACGTCTTCCAGGCTTTGCAGCTTGGCATTGGTATTGGCACGGTCAGGCGTGTCGGTGCCGGCGAGCTGGCTGTGTCTTGGCGAATCCGTCTTCTTGCTGGGCATCGTGGCTCTCCTCATCCGTCTTCAGGCCGCCCTTCAGGGCATGTTCAAGTAGTGACTGAAGGCCGCTTGGTTGCGTTCAATTGACTTTACCGGTTGTCGCGATATGCCCGAAGGATTGGTGCAATGCGAAATAAATGCTAAGAACAGCTATTGGAAAAGGCTAAAATGCGCGACCCCAGCCAACCGCTGACCCCAATTTCCATGCGCCCCACAAGGTTCGCTACGTGATCGAGTTCCAACAGGTACACAAGACCTACCGCGTTGCCGGTAGGGAAATTCCCGCACTGAATCCGACCACCCTGACCATCGAGAATGGCCAGGTGTTCGGCCTGATCGGCCATTCCGGCGCCGGCAAGAGCACCATGCTGCGCCTGATCAACCGCCTGGAAGAACCTTCCGGCGGCAAGATCATCGTCGACGGCGAAGATGTCACCGCGTTCAACGCCAGCCAGTTGCGCGGCTTCCGCCAGCAGGTCGGGATGATTTTCCAGCACTTCAACCTGCTGGCTTCCAAGACCGTCGCCGACAACGTCGGCCTGCCGCTGACCCTGGCCGGCGAACTGTCGCGCAGCGAGATCGACAAGCGTGTCACCGAGCTGCTGGCCCGGGTCGGCCTTTCCGACCACGCCAGGAAATATCCGGCGCAGTTGTCCGGCGGCCAGAAGCAGCGCGTCGGCATCGCCCGCGCCTTGTCCACCAACCCGAAGATCCTGCTGTGCGACGAGGCCACCAGCGCCCTTGATCCACAAACCACGGCCTCGGTCCTGCAATTGCTGGCCGAGATCAACCGTGAGCTGAAGCTGACCATCGTGCTGATCACCCACGAGATGGACGTGATCCGCCGGGTCTGCGACCGCGTGGCGGTGATGGATGCCGGCCAGATCGTCGAGCAGGGCCCGGTGGCCGAGGTGTTCCTGCACCCGCAGCACCCCACCACCAAGCGCTTTGTCCAGGAAGACGAGCAGGTCGATGAGAACGAGCAACGCGACGACTTCGCCCACGTGCCGGGGCGCATCGTGCGCCTGACCTTCCAGGGCGACGCCACCTATGCGCCGCTGCTGGGCACCGTGGCCCGCGAGACGGGTGTGGACTACAGCATCCTTGCCGGCCGTATCGACCGCATCAAGGACATTCCCTATGGCCAGCTGACCCTCGCCCTGATGGGTGGCGACATGGAGGCGGCGTTCGCCCGCTTCACCGCAGCTGACGTACATATGGAGGTACTGCGTTGATGGATATCCTGAACTACTTCGCCAACGTCGACTGGGTCGAGATCTGGCAGGCGACCAATGACACTCTGGTCATGATGTTCACCTCGCTGGTGTTCATCGTGCTGCTGGGGCTGCCCTTGGGCGTGGTGCTGTTCCTGTTCAGCCCGCGGCAGATGTTCGAGCACACCAAGTTCTATGCGGTGCTGGCGACTCTCGTGAACATCGTGCGCTCGGTGCCGTTCATCATCCTGCTGATCGTGATGATCCCGCTCACGGTGCTGATCACCGGCACCTCGCTGGGTGTCGCAGGCGCCATACCGCCGTTGGTGGTGGGCACCACGCCGTTCTTCGCGCGCCTGGTGGAAACCGCTCTGCGCGAGGTCGACCGCGGTATCATCGAGGCCACCCAGTCGATGGGCGCCACCACCCGCCAGATCATCTTCAAGGCCATGCTGCCAGAGGCCATGCCGGGCATCATTGCCGCCATCACCGTGACTGCCATCACCCTGGTGTCCTACACCGCCATGGCTGGCGTGGTCGGTGCCGGTGGCTTGGGCGACCTGTCGATCCGCTTCGGCTACCAACGCTTCCAGACCGACGTGATGATCGTCACGGTGGTGCTGCTGGTGATCCTGGTCCAGGTGCTGCAAATGATCGGCGACAAACTGGTCGTGCATTTTTCCCGTAAATAACCCCAATGGGGTCGGCGCGGTCGACCCGTTCGGGGGCCGTCGCGGCCCTCACAAGGAGTGCTCAATGAAGAAGCTGCTTGCTGTTGTCGCCGCTGTCGCGGCCTTCTCGGCCCACGCCGAGTCCCTGACCGTCGCCGCCACCCCGGTGCCACACGCCGAAATCCTCAACTTCGTCAAACCTGCGCTGGCGAAGGAGGGCGTGGAGCTGAAGGTCAAGGAATTCACCGACTACATCCAACCGAACGTGCAAGTGGCGGAAAAGCGCCTGGATGCCAACTTCTTCCAGCACCAGCCGTACCTGGATGAGTTCAACAAGGCCAAGGGCACCCAGCTGGTAAGCGTGACTGGCGTGCACATCGAGCCACTGGGCGTGTACTCGGCCAAGATCAAGAAGCTGGACCAGCTGTCCTCCGGCGCCACCGTGGTCATCCCCAACGACGCTACCAACGGTGGCCGCGCCCTGCTGTTGCTGGACAAGGCCGGCGTGATCAAGCTCAAGGACAACAACAACATCCTGTCCACCGTGAAGGATGTTGCCGAGAACCCGAAAGGCCTGAAATTCCGTGAGCTGGAAGCAGCCACCATCCCCCGCGTGCTGACCCAGGTCGATGCTGCCCTGATCAACACCAACTATGCGCTGGAAGCCAAGCTGAACCCGGAAAAAGACGCGCTGGTGATCGAAGGCAGCGATTCGCCATACGTGAACATCCTGGTCGCCCGCCCGGACAACAAGGACTCGGAAGCGATGAAGAAGCTGGCCGCGGCGCTGCACTCGCCTGAGGTCAAGCAGTTCATCAACGAGAAGTACAAGGGCGCTGTGGTTCCGGCGTTCTGATCCGAACTATCGCGCTGGATTCTTCGCGGGCACGCCCGCTCCCACAGGTACATCGCTAGCCCCAGGCCTTGTGATATCTCTGTGGGAGCGGGCGTGCCCGCGAAGCTTTTCAGGGGACCCACTCAGTCCCGCTTCACCAGCCCCGGCAACTGCGCTACCAGCTTCTGGTTGTTGAACGGCGCCCGAATGAACCCGCGCTGGCGCCCGTCCGGCCCCACAACCGCCAGGTTGCCGCTGTGGTCCACGGTATAGCCCGGCTTGCTGGTATCCGCCGGAATGAACGGAATGCTCAAGGCATTGGCCAGCTTCTGGGTATCCTCGATCGACCCCGCCACGCCGACGAAGTCCTTGTCGAAATAACCCAGGTACTGTTTCAGCTGGGTCGGTGTGTCACGGTTCGGGTCCACGCTCACCAGCACCACCTGCAGCCGATCGACCGCCTCCTTGGGCAGCTCGCTCTTGACCTGGCGCAGCTGTGCCAGGGTGGTCGGGCAGATATCCGGGCAATACGTGTAGCCAAAGAACAGCAGCGACCATTTGCCTTTCAGGTCATCCAGGCGCACCGGCTGGCCATCCTGGTTGGTCATGGTGACGTCGGCCACGGCACGGCTCTGCGGTAGCAGGATGATGCCAGCATCGATCAGCTCGGCCGGATTGGGTTGGCTGCGGCCATTGAGCACCTTGTTGACGGTCAGGCCCATGATCAGCGCGACCAGGGCAACGAGGATGAAGACGGTTTTCTGGGTTCGGGTCATAGGTTCAACGACAGGTAATGGTCAACGAGCAACGCGATGAACAGCGCGAACAGGTAGCCGATAGAGTACTTGAAGGTGCCGATCGCCGCGTGCGGCCGGCTGCCACGGTACAACACCCAGGCCCATTGCAGGAAGCGCGCACCCAGCAGGACGGCACAGGCCAGGTACAGCGGGCCACTCATGTGGATGACATAGGGCAGCAGGGTGATCGCCAGCAGCACCAGGGTGTACAACAGGATATGCAGCTTGGTGTAGCGCTCGCCGTGGGTCACCGGCAGCATCGGGATGTCGGCCTTGGCGTATTCCGCTTTGCGGTGAATGGCCAGGGCCCAGAAATGCGGTGGCGTCCAGGCAAAGATGATCAGCACCAGCAACAGCGGTTCGGCACTGACGTGCCCGGTTACCGCGACCCAGCCAAGCAGCGGCGGGGCGGCCCCGGCCAGGCCGCCGATGACGATGTTCTGTGGCGTGGCACGCTTGAGAAAGCCGGTGTAGATCACTGCATAACCTACCAGCGAAGCCAGGGTCAGCCAGGCCGTGAGGGGATTGGTGAACACCAGCAACAAGGCCATCCCCGCCAGCGCCAGGCCCAAGGCAAACAGCAGCGCCGGCAGCGGCTCGACGCGCCCTTGGGCCAGAGGGCGCTTGTGGGTGCGCGCCATCAGCGCATCGATACGCCGGTCCACGACGTGATTGACCACCGCCGCCCCGCCCGCGCACAAGCCGATGCCCAGGTTGCCGAACACCAGCACCTGCCAGGCCACCCCGGCACGGGTGGCGAGCAACATGCCCACCAGCGAGGTGATCAGCATCAGCACCACCACCTTGGGCTTGGTCAGTTCCAGGTAGTCGCGCCAGCCGGCACGTTGTCCCTGTGCTTTCAGAAGCGTCGCCACAGTGCATTCCTCGGGTGTGGGGCGACGCCCGCGCCGGCCATCGGCGTCAGGCGCCAGCCATGGCTGATATGAATTTGGTCAGCCACCCGGATGCGGTAGTTCAGGAAAACCATGGTCAGCAGCAGCAGCGCCCCGCCTGCGTTGTGAGCCACGGCGACGGCCAGTGGCAGGTGCAGCACCACATTGGCCAGGCCCAGGCTCACCTGTAGCGCCAACGCCAGCAACACCAGGCGCGCCAGGCCATTGAGCTGGTTGCGGTGGAGCTTCCAGCTGAGCAGCAACAGCACAAGCGTCACTGCCAGCGCTCCCAGGCGGTGGCTGATGTGGATAGCGGTACGAGCATCGCTGTCGAGCTGGCCGCCCAGATAATTCGGGCCGACCTGCTGAGTCAGGTGGAAACCATTGCTGAAGTCGGCTGCCGGCCACCACTCACCGTGACAGGTCGGCAGGTCGATGCAGGCCACGGCGGCGTAATTGGAGCTGACCCAACCGCCAAGGGCGACCTGGCCAATCACTACCAGCAACGCCAGCGCAGCGACCCGGCGAAGACTCAGCGGCAATTTTGGCAAAGGCGCAAACGCCCGGGATAGACGCAGGGATAACAGGAACAGCAAGCTCAGCGTGGTGAAGCCGCCCAACAGGTGGGCAGTTACCACTTGCGGCCAGAGTTGCAGGGTAACGGTCCACATGCCGAAAGCGGCCTGGGCCAGCACCACGCCCAGCAACAGCAAGGGCAGACGATAAGGCTGGCCATCGCGGGCATGACGGCGCACCGCCTGGAACGCGAGCAGGGCGATTACCAGCGCCAGCGTACCGGCGAAGTAGCGATGTACCATCTCGGCCCAACCCTTGGCAGCTTCCACCGGGTGATCGGGGAAATGCAGCTCGGCATGGGCCAGCTGCGCTTCGCTCTTGGGCACGCTGATGAAGCCATAGCAGCCTGGCCAGTCGGGGCAACCGAGGCCGGCGTGAGTCAGGCGGGTATAGGCACCGAGCAGGACGACCAGCAGCGCCAGCAAGGTGGCGAACACAGCAAGGCGGAATCCGGGTCTGGCCATGGCAGGCTCCTAGCCAATATTGGACAGCTTGAGCAGGTGGCGCAGGTCGTCCAGCACATGCTTGCCGTTGACCTTGGCGTCGTAGCGCAGCACCAGGTTGCCGTGCGGGTCGATGATCCACAGTTGCGGGCCGGCCTCGCCGACCTTCTGCAGGTAGCGTTGCGCATCCAGTGGGTAACGCTGCAACTGCGGGTACTCGCGGCCAAGCAGCGCCTGGTAGTCGGCGCTCAGCGGCTGCGCGCTGGCCAGCGCATGGCTGGCACGGCTGGCATCGCGGCCCAGGCCCACCTGGATCTGCCGGGCCAGGTACACCAGGCGCTGGCAATCGTCGGCACAGGCTGCGGGGGCACTCACCAACAGCTGCCAGCGCTCGTCCTGGCCCGCCACGCCAAGATCGGCACGGCTCTCACCGTTGCCAATCATCACGCCGTGGTAGCTGCGACCCTCCGGTACCCAGAACTTGAGCTTGTACATGCTGGTGGCGAGGATCATCGGCCCGAGCACCACCAGAAGGATCAGGATCAGCTGCAAACGCCCACGGGCTCTGGGTTTGCTGCGTTCAGGCACGTCCAGTGGAGTGGCGGTGGCCATGGCGTTTCTCCTTGTTGTGGTGCCAGCCGAAGTAGAGGTAGAGCAGCACCAGCGCAGCCGCGAGGGCGAACCACTGCACGGCGTACCCCAGGTGTTTTTCCGGGCCCATGGCGACAACTGGCCAGTCCAGGCGATAGGCTGCCGGGCCGGGTTCCAGGCGCAGTTCATGGGCGAAGCCCTCGCGGTCGAGTTGCTGCCATAGCTGTGCGGCATCGACAGCGGTCAGCAAGTGCGGCCATTGGCCCTCTGCCGGGTCGGGGTGCAACTGGAACGTGCTGCCGGGCGCGACATACACCGCAGCATCCAGCGCCAGCGCCTGGGCTGGCGTATCGAAGAGCACCGGCACGCGGCGATCCGGCCATGGCAACCAGCCGCGGTTGACCAGCAGCCACAGGCCGCTGGCCTGGTCATGGAAGGGTTGCAACAACTCGACACCAGCGCGGCCATCGCGCAGGCGGTTGTCGAGCAAAAGGCTGTGTTCGCCATCGAAGCGGCCATACAGGTGCACGCGGCGGAAGGCGTTGTCCTGGTTCGCGTTCAGCTGGGCCATGGCCAGGGGCGCCTCGGCCCGGCGCTCGGCATAAGTTGCCAGCAGCAGGCGCTTTTCCGTGGCGCGACCGAGCTGCCAGCAACCCAGCGCGATCAGCCCCGGCAGTAGCGCAAGCACTACCAGGGTGGGTACCCAGCCCGGGCGAAACGGCCTCATCGGTGCCTCGCCAGGTCGCTCACTATACTTGTCCACATCACCGCATCCCCCCCGGAGTATCGCCATGCTCAAGGCCGCGATTGTCCTGATGCTGTTGGCCACGATTGCCAGCCTGTTCAGTGGGCTGGTGTTTCTGGTCAAGGACGACGAAAACTCGACCCGCTTGTTGAAGGCGCTGACCGTGCGGGTGACCCTGGCAGCCCTGACCATCGGCCTGGTCGCCTGGGGCTTCATCAGTGGCCAGCTGGTTTCTCACGCCCCCTTCTGATCCTACGAGACGCCTTGTTGGAGCGGCCTTGCGTCGCGATGGGCCGCGTAGCGGCCCCAAAGGCAGCCAATGCGGCCTGTCAGAGGTATCGGCGGTCGCAGGATTGGGGCCGCTACGCGGCCCATCGCGACGCAAGGCCGCTCCTACAGGGACCGCACCGTCTTTCAAAGCACGTACACAAAGATGAACAGCCCCACCCAGACCACGTCGACGAAGTGCCAGTACCAGCTGGCGGCCTCGAAACCAAAGTGTTTGTCCGGGTTGAAGTGCCCGCGCAGGATGCGCAGGAACATCACGATCAGGATGATCGTGCCAAGTGTCACGTGGGCCCCGTGGAAACCGGTCAGCATGAAGAACGTCGCGCCATAGATCCCCGAGCCCAGCGTCAGCCCCAGCTTGGTGTAGGCCTCGTGGTACTCGTAGGCCTGCAGCGCAATGAAGCTGGCCCCCAGGACGATGGTCAGCGCCATCCACAATTTCAGCGCACCGCGGTGGTCACGGCGCAGCGCATGGTGGGCAATGGTGATGGTCACGCTGGAGCTCACCAGCAGGATGGTGTTGATCAGCGGCAGGTGCCACGGGTCGATCACCTCCTTGGGCGGCGGGAACAGTTTCGGGTCCGGCGTGTGCAGCAGCGGCCAGGTGAACTCGAAGGACGGCCATAGCATGTGCGCCACCCCTTTGGCCCCTTCACCCCCCAACCACGGCCCGGCCAGCACGCGCACGTAGAACAGCGCACCGAAGAACGCCAGGAAGAACATCACCTCGGAAAAGATGAACCAGCTCATGCCCCAGCGGAACGAACGGTCCAGCTGTGGGCTGTACAGCCCCGCGCGGCTCTCCCGCACCACCGAGCCGAACCAGCCAAACAGCATGTAGGCCAGGAACAATGCACCAACGAAGAAGATCAGCGGCCCGTGCGACTCGGGGTGGCCGGCCTTCATGTCGTTGAACCAGGTACCCAGGCCGAACACCGTGATGAACATGCCGATGGTGGCGATGATCGGCCATTTGCTCTGCGCCGGGACGTAGTAGTGCTGGTGACTTGCCATTGCTGTTCTCCTTCCCTTAACGGGCGCCCTGGACGTCCTGGGCCGCAACGTGCGCGACCGGCGGGTGGCGAGCGGTGATGTCGAACAAGGTGTAGGCCAATGTCAGGTGCTTCACGCTGGCCGGCAGGTCGCGGTCGACGATGAAGCGCACTGGCATCTCGATGCGTTCGCCGGGTTGCAGCACCTGCTGGGTAAAGCAGAAGCACTCGGTCTTGTGGAAGTACGCTGCGGCCTCGGCCGGGGTGATGCTAGGGATGGCCTGGGCACTCATTGGCCGGTCGGTCGGGTTGTGGGCGACGAAAATCATCTGGTTCACCGCGCCCGGGTTGACCTCCAGCTGATCAGCCGTGGAGTAGAAGTCCCAGACCATGTCGCTGGCATTGGTCGACATGAACTGCACCCGCACCGAACGCGTCGGGTCGGCAAGCTGGCTGCCTTCATACTGCCCGCCGGTCTTGCCATTGATGCCGAAGGCCTTGCACATCACGTCGTAGATCGGCACCAGGGCGAAGCCGAAGGCGAACATCACCACCGTCAGCATCAGCAGGCGCAGCACCAGGCGTCTGAGCGAAAGGCCGTTCATGGCAGCGTTCCTATTTCACTTCCGGTGGTGTCTGGAAGGTGTGGTAGGGCGCAGGCGAGGGGATCGACCATTCCAGGCCCTCGGCGCCATCCCAAGGCTTGGCCGGCGCTGGCGCACCACCGCGGATGCACTTGATGACGATGAACAGGAAGAACACCTGCGTGGCACCGAACATGAAGGCACCGATCGAGGACACCATGTTGAAGTCGGCGAACTGCAGGTTGTAGTCGGGAATCCGCCGCGGCATGCCGGCCAAGCCGACGAAGTGCATGGGGAAGAACGCCATGTTCATGCCCACGAAAGACAGCCAGAAGTGCAGCTTGCCGAGGGTTTCGTCGTACATGTGGCCGGTCCATTTCGGCAGCCAGTAGTAGGCCGAGGCGAAGATCCCGAAGATGGCCCCGGGCACCAGCACGTAGTGGAAGTGCGCCACCACGAAGTAGGTGTCGTGGTATTGGAAGTCGGCCGGCGCGATGGCCAGCATCAAGCCACTGAAGCCGCCGATGGTGAACAGGATGACGAAGGCGATGGCGAACAGCATCGGGGTCTCGAAGGTGAGCGAGCCCTCCCACATGGTGCTGACCCAGTTGAACACCTTTACCCCGGTGGGTACGGCGATCAGCATGGTGGCGTACATGAAGAACAGCTCGCCGACCACCGGGATACCGACCACGAACATGTGGTGGGCCCAGACGATGAACGACAGGAAGGCGATCGCGCCGGTGGCGTACACCATGGAGGTGTAGCCGAACAGCGGCTTGCGCGAGAACGCCGGGATGATCGAACTGACCGCGCCGAAGGCCGGCAGGATCATGATGTACACCTCGGGGTGACCGAAGAACCAGAACACGTGCTGGAACAGCACCGGGTCACCGCCACCGGCGGCACTGAAGAAGCTGGTGCCGAAATGAATGTCCATCAGCATCATGGTCACTACGCCGGCCAGCACCGGCATCACTGCAATCAGCAGGAACGCGGTGATCAGCCAGGTCCAGACGAACAGTGGCATCTTCATCAGGGTCATGCCCGGGGCACGCAGGTTGAGGATGGTGGCGATCACGTTGATCGCGCCCATGATTGAGCTGATACCCATCAGGTGGATGGCGAAGATGAAGAAGGTGACGCTGGCCGGAGCGTAGGTGGTGGACAGCGGGGCATAGAAGGTCCAGCCGAAATTCGGCCCGCCGCCCGGGCTGAACAAGGTCGAGACCAGCAGCAGGAAGGCCGCCGGCAGCAGCCAGAAGCTGAAGTTGTTCATCCGCGGCAGGGCCATGTCGGGTGCGCCGATCATCAGCGGGATCATCCAGTTGGCCAGGCCGACGAAGGCCGGCATCACCGCGCCGAACACCATGATCAGGCCGTGCATGGTGGTCATCTGGTTGAAGAACGCCGGCTCCACGATCTGCAACCCGGGCTGGAACAGCTCGGCGCGGATCACCATGGCGAACGAGCCACCGAGCAGGAACATGATGAAGCTGAACCACAGGTACATCGTGCCGATGTCCTTGTGGTTGGTGGTCAGCACCCAGCGCATCAGGCCCTTGGCCGGGCCGTGTGCATGCTCATGGCCGTGGGCGTGGTCGTCGATCACTGCACTCATGTCCTGCCTCCTGCAATCCGCTGATTGCCGCGAGTAACCCGGTTCATTGCGCTTCTGCCTGCTTCAGCGCCAGCACATCCTTCGGCGTGACCATGTCGCCCTTGTTGTTGCCCCAGGCGTTGCGCTCGTAGGTGACCACGGCGGCGATATCGACTTCCGACAGCTGCTTGCCGAACGCCGCCATGGCAGTACCCGGCTTGCCATGGAAGACGATGCCCAGGTGGGCTTCCTTGGGCCCGGTAGCGACTTTCGAGCCCTTGAGCGCCGGGAACATCGGCGGCAGGCCCTGGCCTTCGGCCTGGTGACAGGCTACGCAGGTGGTGTGGTAGATCTTGTCGCCGCGCTCCACCAGCTCCTGCAGGGTCCATTCCTTGCTGGTCAGTTCCTTGAGCTTGGCCGCTTCGGCCTTGCGCTCGCCGAGCCAGGTGTCGTAATCGGCCTTGGACTTGACCTCGACCACCACCGGCATGAAGCCGTGGTCCTTGCCGCACAGTTCGGTGCACTGGCCACGGTAGATGCCGGGCTTGTCGATGCGAGTCCAGGCTTCGTTGACGAAACCTGGGATGGCATCACGCTTGACCGCGAACGCCGGCACCCACCAGGAGTGAATGACGTCGGCAGCGGTAACCAGGAAGCGCACCTTGGCACCGACCGGCAGCACCAGCGGCTGGTCGACTTCGAGCAGGTAGTGCTCGTCCTTGGGTGCCTGGTTATGGATCTGGTCGGCAGGGGTGGCCAGGTTGCTGAAGAACTCGACGTCCTGGCCAAGGTATTTGTAGTGCCACTTCCACTGGTAGCCGGTAACCTGGATGTCGATGTCCGGCTCACTGGCATCGTAGATGTTGATCAGAGTCTTGGTGGCCGGTATGGCCATCGCCACCAGAATCAGGAAAGGGACTACGGTCCAGAGGATTTCCACCCAGGTATGCTCGTGGAAATGCGCAGCCTGCTGGCCGGTGGAGCGGCGGTGGATGACCATCGACCAGAACATCGCGCCAAACACGACCACGCCGATGATCACGCAGATCCAGAAGATGGTCATGTGCAGGTCGAAGACGGCGTTGGAGACTTCCGTCGCCCCTGGGTGCATGTTCACGGTCCAGGCGGCGTTAGCCTGACCAAAAACCGACCACAACAGGAGGCCCATCCAGACATGTGGATGTCGCATCATTGCGGGTTCCCCTTCTCGTTCTTGTTGTCCCGGAGGCGTGGCCTGCGGCAAGAGGGAACGGCGGTCAAGACTGCCTGGCTTCGACGACCGAGCCCCTGCTAAAAGCAGTTGGGCCTCATCAACGAATCACGTTCACCGGGAGTATAGACAGCGACCAATGGCACGCAACGACACCCGTGAAATGAACTTCATGAAATGCCCGATCACCTCGGAAAACCGCGCACTTGACGGGGCATGGCGCGATAATGGCATTTCGATATGCCGGAGCATGCACAGCGTCGCGCCACTTATAACAAATGCGTCTTAGGTATTCTGTATACCGAGCTAATTTAGTGTCTTCCGTTTGAAACGTAACGTCCCTGGAGTTGTCATGAACATCGCTGCTGTACGCGAGCAGATTAGCCAAGCCCACGATCACGAAAGCCGTACCGGCCAGCTGAAAAAGCGTCTCGAGATACAACTGCCCCACCTGCACCCCTCGATCCAACTGCCTGAGCAGGACGCCCAGGGTACTTTGGCGCGCTTCGTCAGAGCCTACATCGACCAGGTGCCGGAATTGCTGGAGGCCGCACACGAGGTCGCCCGTGAAGCCGGTATCGAATCGCAGATCACCCCTGTACTGAAGATTGCCGAGGCTTATTTCCTGCAACCGCCCAGCATGGTGCAAGGGCATGTGGGGCTGGATTGCCTGCTGGATGAAGCCTACCTGGCTCACCGCCTGGTGGAGGAGGTCAACGACCTGTACATCCGCCATTTCAAGCAACCGCTGATACCTGTGGATACCACCGTGGCCAACCTGGTCGCCCACCAGTTGATTGGTGAAACCTTCGCCAACCAGCTGGATGAGGTGGTACATCATTCGGTGGATCAGATGCTCGACGACGAGAGCTTCGCCAGCGAGTCAGTGGAAGCCTATCGCGCAGCCTTGAGCAGCCCGCAGACAGGCGCGGCCTGGAAGCGCTGGCCGTGCCTGTCCCGTCAGTTGAACGTGGCGTTCGGCCAGACAGACGCCTGACCCGCACGACCGTCCGGGGGAAAGCGGTCCTTCTGCTGCCCATCTGGGCTCATCGCTACTGTCATCCCGCCGTCTGAAGGCGGCGCTTTCCTATTTCAAGGTGATGACAATGACGATCAAAAGAAACCGAGTTTTCACGGACCTGCTGCGTGGTAGCTATGGCACGATATGGGGCAACTGGGGCCTCAACCCATCGATCAAGCCTGGCGCCGTCGGCATCGTCGATGCCGATACCGGCGACTTCAAGCTGGTCGCCGATGCCCTGCCCGGCGTCGAGGTCAGCAAGAACCTGCAGAGCCGCAAGTGGGACTTCAAGTCCAGTGGCGTGACCTGCAGAAGCGTCAGCGCCAAAGGCCAGGGGGTGATCCTCGATCCGAGCACAGGGGCCGAGGTCAAACCGGATGCCGCACTGGAGTGGACCTTCGACAAGGAAAATGCCATCACCTCCGAGTTTGCCATCGCCGGTGAGCACAGCATCTGCAACCTTTGCGTGCTGGATGATCAGTACGAATGGCTGCTTGCCCAGGCACGCAAGGTGAACATGGCAACCAGCGCCGGTATATCGGAAGGTTTTGGCGTCGTGACCTCGGTGGTCTACGCCAGCAGTGGCCTGAACGCGGTATCAAAGAAGAGCAAGGCAAGCTTCACTGTTGCTGGCAGCGCGACAGGCCTGAACCGGTTGCTCGGTGAAGAGGGGATTTCCGGCAACGGCAAGGCGAGTTACCTGTTCACCAGCAACTCAAGTGAAGTCGAGACACACACCCTGCCGGCCAAAAGCGGTGAAGTGGCAACAGACCCCCTACCTGTGGCCTATTACTTCGCATCGTTCGCAGGCAGCCGGGTGTTGATTCCGAGCTGGATCGGCAAGATCGGCGTATTGAACCTGCATGTCGACAGCAAGGCCTCGTCTCTGACTACCTACGTCACCAAAGTCACACTCACCTACAAGACGCCCTCTGGCCCTGTGGAACATTCCAGCACCGTAATCGGCGGTAGCTCCGCGAGCTTTGGCGATATCCCGCTGACAGCCACCGAGATGGTGCTGACAGCGGAATTCGTCAACATCGGCGCCAATACCCGCAAATCGCTGAAGTGGAACACCCCCGCCACCGAGTGGCTGGGTGGCACCCGTACGGTCAACCTGACCGGTACCTGGCCGGGTGCACCAGAGATGACCGAGGTGAAGAACTGACCTCAGGCACCCGCCACGCTTCGCAGACGCCCCTCCACCCTGCGCTTGAGCCCTCGTTGCTCAATGCGCAGGTTCGAGCCACTGGTTCTGCTCCAGTCCTCCAGCAGCTCCAGGCAGGAGTGGTCGATGTAGGTCAGGTTGGCCAGCGGCACATGCAACGTAGTCCCCGCAGGCACGCTATCAAGCACCTGGGTCAGGGCAGGGACCTTGAGGAAGGTTGCCGCACCACTCAGGCGTAACTCCATATGGCCGCTGGTCTCGAGCTGGACGAGGCTGATCTTCAAGCGTGCCGCCTTGAAGGCCAGCTTCAGCAGCGTCAGGGCAAAGCCCAGCAACACCCCGGTCAACAGGTCGGTAAAGATGATCGTCACGGCTGTTGCCACGTAGGTGAACATCGGCATCCTGCCGTAGCGGCTCAGGCCGCGCAGGGCCTTGAAGTCCACCAGCTTCACACCGGTGTACACCAGCACACCCGCCAGGCTCGCCACCGGAATCTGCTGCAGTACGCTGCCCAGCGCCACGACGAACGCCAACAACCAGGCGCCATGCAGGATGGCCGAAGCCCGTGTTTGTGCACCTGCCTGCACGTTGGCCGAGCTGCGTACGATGACGCCGGTCATTGGCAGCACGCCCAGCAACCCGCAAAGCATGTTGCCAATCCCTTGTGCCGAGAGCTCACGGTCGAAGTCTGAACGTTGCCCGCCATGCATGCGATCCACCGCGGCGGCGGACAACAAGGTTTCGGCGCTGGCGATGAAGGCCAATGCGAAAGCGGCCACCAGCAAGGACGGATCGGCCAGCTTCATGAGGTCATCGGGGCGGATCCAGTCGATGGCTTCGGTCAGGTCCGTCGGCACCTGTACCCGGTTCACCGGCAGTGCCAGCCACATGGCGATAACCGTCATCGCTGCCACGCCCAACAAGGCACCGGGAACGAAACGCAGCTTGCGCGGCCGCAAGCGCTCCCACCCCCACATGATGGCGATGGTACCCAGCCCGAGGGCACCGGCTTGCCACCCAGAACCCGCATTCTCCACCGGCAGGGCAGCCGCCACGGTCGAAGGAAATTCCACCAGGTTCTGCAGGCCCGAAGGCTGCGGTGTCGTGTCGAACATCACATGCACCTGGGACAGCACGATCAGCACACCGATACCTGCGAGCATGCCGTAAACAACCGCCGGGGCAGTGACACGGAACCAGCACCCCAGGCGCAGGCGCCCGGCCAGCAATTGCAGCAGGCCAGCCAGCAACAGGATTGGCCCAAGCATGGCCATGCCATGCTGGCGCACCAGTTCGAACACCAGCACGGCCAGGCCAGCGGCCGGGCCACTCACCTGCAGCGGCGAGCCGGCGAGGAAACCCACGACGATGCCGCCGATGATACCGGTGATCAGGCCTTTGGCCGGCGGCATCCCCGAAGCGATTGCTATACCCATGCATAACGGCAGGGCTACCAGGAAGACCACCACCGACGCCAGCAACTCACGCGGCAGGGCCGCTTTCAACTGTGTAATGTTCACCGTTGTTTCTCCTTTCTCTGTCACACAGCCATTCCCCTGGCCATGGGCACGTTTGCCCCTGACAAGCGCGCAGGCGCGGGCCGCCAGCAGGCATGCCGGCAGGGCAGTCAGGGAATTCAGGGCAGCCGAAAGCCGTGCCACACCCCAGCAGGGTGCAGCCGGCTATCAAGGTTCCAGCGGGTGGATGGGTCGCTTAGTAGCGGCCTCTCGGAGTAGCGCAGGGGACCGGCTCGCCAGCGGCAAGCGGCAGGAAGCTGTCGCTCGCAGCGTCATAGGCTTCGATCTTGCTGGTCTCGATGTCGTAGACCCAGCCATGGATGAACAGCTCACCAGCTGCCAGGCGCGAAGCCACCGAAGGGTGAGTGCGCAGGTGATGCAACTGAGCGATGACGTTTTCCTTGGTCAGCACTTGCATCGTTTCGTGTTCGCTACCGCACGAGCAGTTGTTCTCGACCACGGTGCGGGCCACTTCGGCGTGGCGCAGCCAGGCGGAAACGGTCGGCATCTTGGTCAGCGATTGCGGGTTGAGCACTGCACGCATTGCGCCGCAGTCGGAGTGGCCACAGACGATGATGTGGTGCACTTTCAACGCCAGCACCGCGTACTCGATAGCGCTGGAAACGCCGCCGTTCATCTGGCCATAAGGCGGTACCACGTTACCGACGTTACGGGTCACGAACAGGTCGCCTGGCGAACTCTGGGTGATCAGCTCGGGTACGATGCGCGAGTCGGCGCAGGTAATGAACATGGCACGCGGGGTTTGCGCGGTGGCGAGCTTCTTGAACAGCTCTTGCTGCTCAGGGAAAACGTCATGGTGAAAACGCAGGAAGCCGTCGACGATGTGCTTAAGGGCGGCATCGGCGCTCTCCGCGGGGACCTGCGGAACAACCTTGGATGGGTCCTTGATGGGCATGATTCATCCTCTTGACGGTGTGTAGGTAAATCCATTTTACCGATGAAAGATTTTGGCTATGCAGGGTTTTAGATGACGCGCATGGGCCATAGATCACAGTCGCTGCAAACTGATTTGCTACGCTAGCGGGGAAAACTTAACTGAAACTTAATTCGACAGCTCTAGAACGGGCGTTCCAGAACAAAGAGGCGGGAATTGAATAATAGCAAAAAACCATCAACTGCCAAGCGCCATTAGCACAATTATTTGCTTGCATGAGTCTCACTGAGGGGTTTGCAACGTGCCCTTTTCCCATTACTAGAACAGTGCCATCTGCCCACCCGGCGGGCAGAACGCCGAGCAATCCAGCGCCTGCGCTTCCCGTCCCTCGAAGTCCAGCCGTCTCATGGCCTTGGCGAACCGCTGCGCCAGCAAATCGGCGAACACCCCTTCACCGCGCATGCGCGCACCAAACCGGCTGTCATACAGTTCACCACCGCGGCTCTGACGGACCAGGCTCAGGACGTGTGCCGCCCGTTGCGGGTAATGGTCCTGCAGCCACTGCTCGAACAGCGGCGCCACCTCCAGCGGCAGCCGCAGCATCATGTAGGCCGCACTCTGTGCGCCGGCCTCCCGGGCCGCTTCGAGCAGGCGCTCCAGCTCGCTGTCGTTGATCATCGGAATCATCGGTGAACACAGCACACCTACCGGCACGCCGGCCTCGCGCAATACGCGAATGGCGCGCAGCCTTGCCTTGGGCGAGGCCGCACGCGGCTCGAGCACCCGCTTGAGGCCATCGTCCAGGGTTGTCAGGCTGATCATCACCCGTGCCAGGCGCTGGCTGGCCATTTCGGCCAGCAGGTCGAGGTCGCGCAAGACCAGCGCGCCTTTGGTGACGATGGTCACCGGGTGGCGAAAGCGCAGCAGCACTTCGAGCAGGCGACGGGTCAACATCTGTTCCCGCTCGATTGGCTGGTAGGGGTCGGTGTTGGCGCCCAGGTTGATCGGCGCGCAGACATAACCCGGCTTGCTCAGTTGTTGCGCCAGCACCTCGGCAGCGTTGGTCTTGGCGATCAGCTTGGTCTCGAAATCCAGGCCGGGGGAAAGGTCCCAGTAAGCATGCGAAGGACGGGCGTAGCAGTAGATGCAGCCATGCTCGCAACCTCGGTAAGGATTGATCGAACGGTCGAAGGGCAGGTCGGGCGAGGTATTGCGGCTGATGACCGACTTGGCCATCTCGACCCGCACCTCGGTGCCCTGGGTTTGCGGCACCTCCTGGTACCAGCCGTCATCCTCCGCCACCGAGTGGCTCGGGGCGAAGCGGTTATACGGATTGTGCGCCGTACCACGGCCCTTTGGCGGTGCTGGATGAATCATGGCTCTGTCTCGATACTGTATTTATATACAGTAAAGGGTATGCCACGATCTTTCCAGCACCTCTGGTCAGCACACCTTCACGCCAAACCATGCCAGCGCAGGTATGCCGCCGGGCTCGCCTGTCGACCAAGGAATGCCTCGATGCCTTCGCGCAACGGCCGCGATGCTCCGGGCGCGAACAGCGCCTCCTGCAGTTCACGGCCAGTCGCCCGGTCCAGCAGCCCTGCCGCTTCAAAGCGGGTGAACAGGTCGAAGGCGTGCACATCCGACCACAGGTACGCGTAATAGCCTGCGTCGTAGCCATTCACCAGGTGGTCGAAGGCATGCGCCGGGTGCTCGAAGCCTGCCAGGGGCCAATAACCGCAACGCTCGCGAGCCTGCTCCAGACGTTGCTCGAGCGTCCTGCCATCGTTTGGCGTGGCATGCAGGTCCAGATCGAACAGCGCGAGGCTCAAATCACGCGCAATCTCTTCCACGCCTTGCTGGCGCAGGCGATACAGACATTCGCCGACCCGCGCACGGTCAAGCGGGCTGCCATCCCGCTGGTGCGCCGAGATCGCCACCAGGTAATCCGCATCCCAGACCCAGCGTTCGAACAACTTGCCGACCAGTTCCACGCCATCGGTACCGAGTTCGGTAACGTTGGACATCACATGATTGGTCGTGCGCACCAGCAAGTGGTGCAGGGCGTGGCCGAACTCATGGAACAGCTTGCGAAGCGACAGGTGGTCGAGCAACGGCTGGTCACCCGGCAACGCTTGCGGCACGTCACTGAAGACTACCACCGAGGCCGCCTGGTAGATCCCTTCGGCATCGACTCGACGGTTGCGTATGTAGGTGGTGAACACCGCGTCGGGCTGCTTGCCAGCATGCTGTACGGCATCCAGGTAGAGGAACCCGATGAAGGCGTTGTCCTGCCACACTTCGAACGGCTGCACACTGTCATGCCAGGTGGGCAGCGGCCTGGGCTGCAACACTACGCCCAGCAGCTGCTCCGCCAACTGCTGCAACGCAGTGACGACGGCATTGAGCGGGAAGTATTCGCGCAGGGTTTCGGTGGTGAGAACAGCCGTGTGCGCTGCCTCGAGGTAGGCAATGTCCCAGGGCTGCACCGGCGCCAGCCCTTGGGCCGCCGCCCGACGTTCGATCTCCGCGCGCCATTGCAACATGCCAGGGCGGACTTGGCCCGCCAGGTGGTGAAGGAAGCCTCGTACCTCGTCCACCGCGCCCGCACTCTTCACCAGCAGGCTCTGCTCCAGGTGGCTGGCGAAGCCAAGCAAGCGCGCCTTTTCGTCAAGCCACGTCGCCAGTTGCTGCAAGTGCAAGCGATTGTCCTGCCCAGGTTCGTCACTGACCCCGCGAGCATGGTAAGCGCGATACACCTGCTCACGTAACGGGCGGTTACTGGCGTACCTGAGCGCGTCATCAGTGGCCACGCTTTCACAGGCGAGCAACCAGCCCGACAGCGCTGCTTCGCGTGCGCGTTCGGCCCATTCATCGCGTATCCGCTGTGGAATGCCGTTCAGCTCGGTTTCATCGATGATATGCAACCCCGGCCGGTTGATGTTGGCGCGGAACGCCTCGCGTGCAGTGCCGATTTGCACCTGCAGTTGGGCCAGGCGCGCCTTGCCGGCGGCATCGAGCTTCGCACCATTGGCGTTGAACTTATCCAGATGCCAGCGCAAGGTCTCGCGCTTGCGAGCATCCAGCTGCCTGCCGATGTCGCTGTTGGCCAGACGCTCATACAAGGCCTGCAGCGCTGAGTTGGCAAACTTCTGGTCGAAGCGTGCCGTTGCCTTGCCGTAGAAGTCGATAATGGCAGCGGCCCAGTCATCGTCCCGGCCAACCAGTGGTGAAGCGGCGTATAGCACCGATAGCAGCTGGGCATCCAGGCCATCCACCGCCAGCACCATGTCGTCCCAGGTTGGCATCGCCTGCTGGTCGCGGATGATGCGGTCGATGCCTTGCTCGTGCGCCAACAGCACATGCGCGAAGGCAGCAGCCATGTTTTCCAGGGTGATTGCCGAATAATCGACGGGGATATGGCTATTTTGCAGAAGCGGGTTGTCCATGACGCTACACCTTGCTCGTAGGGGGGAGCAGGGGAGCTTGCAGGCTTGCTGCGCGGCACGAGGCCTGACTATCTACCACCCGGGCGTGGCGCCCGGGCGGCACGGCGGCTTCAGTCAGCCGGTTTCTTCAGCTTCGGGTTGGGGAAGAACTGCACGGTCTGCACCTTGGCGGGCGCCGCTTTCGGTGCCAGCTGGTTGACCCGCGTACCGAGTTCCTTCGGCACCGACAGGCCCTGCTCGTTGAGGGTGTCGGTAAAGCCACAGGCCACGCACTCGCGGTGCGGTACGCCGTCTTCGTTCCACATCATCAGCTTGTCGGTCTCGCTGCATGCCGGGCACACCGCCCCGGCAATGAAGCGCTTCTTGGTCTTGTTCACGGCTACCTCGCTCATGCTGCAGCGTCCTCGCTCAGGCCACTGTGGCGCAGCAAGGCATCGATGGAAGGTTCACGGCCACGGAAGTCGACGAACAGCACCATCGGCTCGCGCGAACCGCCGCGAGCCAGAATCGCCTCGCGGAAGGCGCGACCGGTCTCGGCATTCAGCACGCCCTCTTCCTCGAAGCGCGAGAAGGCATCGGCCGACAGCACTTCGGCCCACTTGTAACTGTAGTAACCGGCCGCATAACCGCCCGCGAAGATGTGCGCAAAGCTGTTCGGGAAGCGGTTGTACGCGGGCGGGCGCATCACCGAAACCTCATCGCGTACGCCCTCGAGCACCTGCAGCACACTACGACCATCGCCATGGCTGGCGTGCAGTTCGAAGTCGAACAGCGAGAACTCCAGCTGGCGCACCATCATCATGCCCGACTGGAAGTTCTTCGCCGCCAGCATCTTGTCCAGCAGGTCTTGCGGCAGCGGCGCACCGGTTTCAAAGTGACCGGAAATCAGCGCCAGGCCTTCAGGCTCCCAGCACCAGTTTTCCATGAACTGGCTGGGCAGCTCGACAGCGTCCCAGGCCACGCCATTGATACCGGAAACACCGGCATGCTCGATGCGGGTGAGCAAGTGGTGCAGGCCGTGACCGAACTCGTGGAACAGCGTGGTCACTTCGTCGTGGGTCAACAACGCCGGCTTGCCAGGCGCAGCCGGGGTAAAGTTGCAGACCAGGTTGGCCACCGGGCTCTGCAGGCGGCCATCGGCCGTGCGGCGCCGGTCACGGGCGCCGTCCATCCAGGCACCGCCACGCTTGTTGGCGCGAGCGTACAGGTCGAAGAAGAAGCGGCCGACGTGCTGGCCGTTTTCCTTGATCTCGAACAGGCGCACGTCCGGGTGCCAGCTGTCGAAGTCCTTGAGTTCGGCAATTTCGATGCCGTACAGGCGCTGAACGATGCTGAACAGGCCACCCAGCACCTTGTCGATCGGGAAGTAGGCGCGCAGGGCTTCCTGCGACACGCTGTAGCGCTGTTCACGCAGCTTCTCGCCGAAGTAACCGGCATCCCAGCTGGCCAGCTCGGGGCAGCCCTGCTCGGCAGCATAGGCCTTGAGCTGCGCCAGGTCCTGTGCGGCAAACGGCTTGGAACGCTTGGCCAGGTCGCGCAGGAAGCTCAGCACCTGGTCGCTGGACTCGGCCATCTTGGTAGCCAGGCTCAGTTCGGCGTAGTTCTGGTAACCCAGCAGTTCGGCCAACTCCTGGCGCAGGGCGAGGATCTCCTGCATCACCGGGCCGTTGTCGAACTGACCGGCATTCGGGCCCTGATCCGAGGCCCGGGTGCAGTAGGCGGCATACAGTTCTTCGCGCAGGGCACGGTCGTCGGCGTAGGTCATCACCGCGTAGTAGCTGGGGAACTCCAGGGTGATCAGCCAGCCGTCAAGCCCCTTGGCCTGGGCGGCGGCAGCCATCTGCGCCTTGGCCGAATCGGTCAGGCCGGCCAGTGCGGCTTCGTCGGTAATGTGCTTGGTCCAGGCTTGGGTGGCGTCGAGCAACTGGTTGGAGAAGCGGCTACCCAGCTCGCTGAGCTTGCTCTGCACTTCGGCGTAGCGCTGCTGCTTGTCCGCCGGCAGGTCGATACCCGACAGGCGGAAGTCACGCAGGGCATGCTCGAGGATAGTCTTCTGCGCCACGTCGAAGCCGGCAGCCTCCGGGCTGTCGATCAGCGCCTGGTAGGCTTCGAACAGCGCTCGGTTCTGCCCAAGTTCGGTAGAGTAGGCGCTCAGCGCCGGCAGGCATGACTCATAGGCCTCGCGCAGCTCGGGGCTGTTGCACACCGCATTGAGGTGGCTGACCGGGCTCCAGGCGGCGCCCAGGCGGTCGTTCAGTTCGTCCATGGCCAGCACCAGGCCAGCCCAGGAAGGGTTCTTGCCCTGCTTTTCGAGGATCTCGGCAATGGCTTTACGGTTGTCGGCCAGGATCGCTTCGATCGCCGGCAACACGTGTTCGGCACGGATTTGCGAGAAGGGCGGCAGATCGTAGGACTGCAGAAGCGGGTTGTTCGCACTCACGGTTTGGATACCTTGGCAGAAGAAACACTGCCCCATCTTAATTACAATCGACGCCGACCGCAGCAGGCAGCCTGCCTATCGGCACAGATGAGAGACGCTATCATGGCCATCCGAAGCTTCCAGCAACACACTCCGAAAGTTGGACCACGGGCCTTCGTCGACCGTTCGGCGATCGTGCTGGGCGACGTGGAAATCGGCGAGGACAGCTCGGTGTGGCCGCTGACCGTGGTGCGCGGCGACATGCACCGTATCCGCATCGGCGCCCGCACCAGCGTGCAGGACGGCAGCGTGCTGCATATCACCCACGCCAGCACGTATAACCCTGACGGCTTCCCGCTGATCATCGGCGACGAAGTGACCATCGGCCACAAGGTCATGCTGCATGGCTGCACGCTGGGCAACCGCATCCTGGTCGGCATGGGCAGCACCATCATGGACGGCGCCATCGTCGAGGACGAAGTGATCATTGGTGCCGGCAGCCTGGTACCGCCGGGCAAGCGCCTGGTCAGTGGCTACCTGTACATGGGTAGCCCGGTGAAACAGGCCCGGTTGCTGAACGACCAGGAGCGCGCATTCTTTTCCTACAGCGCCGGCAACTATGTGAAGCTCAAGGACCAGCACCTGGCCGAAGGCTACGATCAACCTGAATGACCGCATTCGCGGGCTTACCCGCTCCCGCAGGTCTGGTGGAGTCTTCAAGGCCAGCGCTGTACCTGTGGGAGCGGGCGAGCCCCGAAGAAGGCCACGCAGCACTCAAGTGGAACCTATGTAAATGCACCAGCAGAACATCCTCTTCGATCTCGACGGCACCCTGACCGACCCGCGCCAGGGCATCACCCGCTCGATCCAGTACGCCCTGGCCAAGCTGGGCATCGACGAGCCGGACCTGGCCCGCCTCGAACACTTCATCGGCCCGCCCTTGCTGCAGGCGTTCATGCAGTTCTATGGCTTCGACGAGGCCAAGGCCTGGGAGGCGGTGAACTTCTACCGGGAACGCTTCCGCGTCACCGGCCTGTATGAAAACCTGGTGTTCGAAGGCGTGCCGGAACTGCTCGCAGCCCTGAATGGCCAAGGCCGCACCCTGTACATCGCCACCTCCAAGCCGTGGGAGTTCGCCCGTGAGATTGCTCGTCACTTCGCTTTCGACCAGCATTTCAAGGTGATCTACGGCAGTGAACTGGATGGCACACGCACCAACAAGGTCGAGCTGATCCGCCATCTGCTGGACGAAGAGGGGTTGGACCCGGCGCAGACGCTGATGATCGGTGACCGCAAGCATGACCTGATCGGTGCGCGCAGCAACGGCTTGCAGGCGGTGGCGGTGGGGTATGGGTTTGGCAGCCGGGAGGAGTTGATGGCGGAGCAGCCGGCCTATCACTTTGCAACCTTGGCCGAAATGCATCGAGCGTTTCTCGAGGCTTGAGGGCCATGGGGCTGCTTTGCAGCCCATCGCGACGCAAGGCCGCTCCTACCAGGACCGCGTAGGCTTTGTAGCGCGATGGGCTGCAACATCTGATGGGTTGACCATCAACCGCTGCAACGCCGCTTTGCGCTCCTCGATCGGCAGCCGTCCCAACTGCTCCACCCGCTGATAAAACCGCGCCCAGTCCCCACCCACCTCGCGGAACAGCGCTGCGAACGCTGGTACCCATTGGTCATACAGCCCGAACGGCAACAGCTTGGCATTGTTCATCGGCCCATACATCCAGGCGTCGTAACGCTTGTCGCCGCCCCACTGGCCGTCACGCAGCAGCCGGTACTCCCGCCTCAACCGCTCGAACTCGGCCTGCTTGGCCACGCGCTTTTGCGCATCGTCCAACGGCCCGGCATAGATGGCCTGCAACCGCTCGCGGCAGGCCAGTACGAGCCGGATGAACTGGTCACGCTGCGGCCCCTGGGCCTGGTCAACCGCTGCAAGCCCACGCGCCACGCGCCATTGCCGCGTGCCCTCCTGCTCGACGAAGGAGGCGAATGACTCGTTGAACTCGGTGTCGTCCTGCACGTAGAAGCGCTGGTGGGCCAGTTCATGGAAGATCAACGTGGCCAGGCGCTCATCGCCCCAGCCAACCATCGACGACAGGATCGGGTCATCGAACCAGCCCAGGGTCGAATAGGCTTCCACGCCGCTCACGTACACGTCCATGCCGTCCTGCCGCATCAACGCCGCAGCCCCGCGTGCCGCCCCCAGCTGGTAGTAGCCGCGATACGCCACGCAGCCGGCGATCGGGAAGCAGTGCGTGACCGGCTGCAGTGACAGCTCGGGAGTGGCGAACACATTCCACACCACAAAGGGCCGGCCAAGCTCCACGTACACCCGGTAGCTACGGTTGTCCGGCAGCTTCAGCTGCTGGCTGGCAAACGCGCGTGCCTGCTCGGCATGCGTCAGGCGCTCACGCAACTGCGGCGAGGTAGCAGGGTCGGCCACGACTCGCTCCACCGACTGACGGGCACGCAGCAGTTGCCACTGGCCTTCGGCCAACTGCCCGTAATAGGCCGTACTGGCACAACCGTTCAGCAGGAGCGCGGCAAGCGGGGGAACCAAACGGGTGAAAAAGCGGTCGAGTGCCCCAGGGCCCGAGCGCTGAACAAGAAAAAATCGAAGCATCCGGTAGGTCAGACTCGCTCTAGGCCGTTTCACTTCAAGACTATCTCGCCAAGGGGGAGTTTCGCCATGCGCGCACTGTTGGTCGCTGCCTCACTGTTGTTGATATCCGCCTGCTCGACCCTGCCGGACCCGGACCCGAACCAGGCCTGGATCGACCTCACCCCCTACGACAACACCTCGCTGCATGCGCTGCAGGTCGACGAACGAGACTGGGCCGACAGCCGTTATTTCGAAGTGCCGCCCGGCAGCCATGAGCTGACCGTGCGCTACCAGTTCCCGGTTACCCCCAGCAATATCGGCCCGGTCGACGAGCCGCTGTGGCGCGACTGCCAGGTCAAACTGACCTTCAAGGACTTCGGCGCCGGCCAGCGCTACCAGCTGCAGGCTGGCAGCATCGGTTTCCGGCCCTGGATCAAGCTCTACGACCACCAGCAAAAACTGCTTGGCCAGGGCCTGCCCGCTGGCTGCCAACACAGCTGACAGGCACGAATGGCGCTATGCTTGTAGCGTGTAATTCGCAAGCGGGAGTCTTGCCATGCGCCAGCCCATGATGCTGATCGCCCTCAGTACACTGGGGGCCTGCGCCAGCCCCTTGCCGCCCGTCGACCCCAAGCAGGCCTGGGTCGACCTGTACACCATCACCCCAGGCAGGGTAATCATGGCCGACCGCCTCGATGGAAAGCGACTGGATGACGGCCGTTACTTCCAGGTGACGCCGGGCAGGCACGAACTGGTCGTGCGTTTCGATTACGAAATCTACTCTGGCGGCATCACCACCGACCCCAGGGACCGAACCTGCTACCTGACTGTGCGCTTCGACAACTTCAAGGCCGGGGAACGCTATCGCCTGGAGGCACGGGCACCCGTAATGGAACCGCAAGTGCTGCTGTATGACGGCAACCGCAAGGTGGTGGTCAACGAACCTAGCGAAGTGTTCTGCATTCCGTGATCACCGGCTGCTGCACGGCCCCGGGGTTCGCCGCTACTGGTCGTTCTTCTGGTAGATGATCTTCTTGCTGCCGCCATCACAGCTCCCGACGACCATGCTCGGGTCCTTCACTTCGCTGTTGGGCACGATTTCCAGGGTGTAGGAGGGAACCCCCTTGGCCTGTATCTTGGTCTCGATCTCGGCCTTGAGCTCCTCGCACGGCTTCACCGCCGCCAGCGCAGAGGTGGCGACCAGGGAAGCCAACACGGTGATTGCTACGCGAATCATGAAACGGCTCCTGAAAGGGGCAGCATGCTGCCGACGCTGTCTAGACTATAGCAAACCGCCCTCATTGCACCGCTTCAGCCCACCAGCGCCGCATCCAGGCTGATCCTGGCGTTCAGTACCTTGGATACCGGGCAGCCCGCCTTGGCCTTGTTGGCGATATCCAGGAACTGCGCCTCGCTTGCTCCGGGGACCTTGGCCCGCAGTACCAGGTGCACGGCGGTAATGGCAAAGCCATCAGGCTGCTTGTCGAGGGTCACCTCGGCGGCAGTGTCGATCCGCTCGGCAGTCAGCCCCGCTTCGCCCAGCATCATCGACAGCGCCATCGAGAAGCAGCCGGCATGTGCCGCTCCGATCAGCTCTTCCGGGTTGGTGCCGGGCGAGCCTTCGAAACGGGTATTGAAGCCGTAGGGGTTCTGCTTGAGCGCGCCGCTTTCCGTGGAAAGCAGGCCTTTACCGTCCTTCAGGCCACCTTGCCAGATCGCCGATGCTGTCTTTTTCATGCTACCTCCTGGTCACTGGGTACATACCTACCGCTTCAGAGGCCTGCCACGCCTGGCAAGTTCAGCGCAATCTGACCGCAGGCATTGAAACCAACGAATGCGCCCATACAGAGTCAAAAAGGCCTCTGGCCAACCATTCTTGCGGAGGCACCATGACCCAGCTGCGTGACCTGAAAATATCCACCCTCGACTTGGTGCCCGTGCGCGCCGATGCTGGCCCGGCCCAATCGCTACGTAACTCGCTGGACCTGGCGCAGCACGTCGAACGCTTTGGCTACCACCGTTTCTGGGTAGCCGAGCACCACAACATGGATGGCATTGCCAGTTCCGCCACTGCGGTGCTGATCGGTTACCTGGCCGGTGGTACTTCGAGCATTCGCGTGGGCTCTGGCGGGGTCATGCTGCCCAACCATGCACCGCTGGTGATCGCCGAACAGTTCGGCACCCTGGCCAGCCTGTATCCAGGGCGCATCGACCTGGGCCTGGGCCGTGCACCGGGCTCCGACCAGATGACCGCCTACGCCCTGCGCCGCGACCGTGCTGGCGGCCCGGACGATTTCCCGGACGACGTCGAGGAGTTGTCGCGCTACCTCGGCCCGCGCACCGATGACCAGAAGGTGATTGCAGTGCCAGGGCACGACACCGAGGTGCCGATGTGGCTGCTTGGCTCCAGCCTGTTCAGTGCCCATCTGGCCGGTATGCGCGGCATGCCCTATGCCTTCGCCTCACACTTCGCGCCGCGCTACATGCACGAGGCGATCCGCGTGTACCGCAACCACTTCAAGCCGTCGACCACGCTGGACAAGCCGTACGTGATGCTGGGTATTCCAATGGTCGTGGCGGAAACCGACGAGAAGGCCGAATACCTGGCCACTTCGGTGTACCAGCGTATCCTGGCGCTGATCCGTGGGCAGAGCCTGATGCAGAAGCCGCCGGTGGCAAGCATGGAAGGCCTGTGGCTGCCGCATGAACGGGATGCGGTGGGCAGCTTCCTGGGCCTGGCGATGATTGGCAGCCCGGAGAAAGTACGGGCCAAGGTGGAAGTGCTGCTGGAGCAGACCGGGGCGGATGAGCTGATCTTTACCTGTGATCTGTATGAGCACGCCGACCGGGTGCGGTCGTACGAGCTGCTGGCGCAGGCCCTCAGGGCCGAGTGACCTTCTGCGCCGGCAAACCCGGCGCGGTCAGCTGCAGGAGCGGCCTTGTGTCGCGAAGGGCTGCGAGGCAGCCCCAGGATTTCAGCGCAGGCGCACAAATAGCCGGGGCTGCTTCGCAGCCCTTCGCGACACAAGGCCGCTCCTACAGGGACAGCGCCGCGTTCAAGCCTATCGGGCCGGCGAAAATGCCAAGCCATCAGCCACGGCGGTACACGATCTCCTTGGTGCCGGCCTCGCAGCTACCAATCACCTTGCCCGCCGGCTCGCCCTTCTTCACCACCTCCAAGGTGTAACCCTGGACACCTTTGGCATCCAGCTTGGCTGCAATCTCCGCCTTCAGTTCCTCGCAGGGCTTGCCTGCTGCCAACGCCCCACCGGCCAGGCTCATCAGGCCCAGCGCCAAAATCAGTTTGTTCATCGCTCGCTTTCCTTGTGCAGATGAAATCAGAAAAGGGCGCCTGCCGAGGCGCCCGCTTCTTGAATATCCCATCCAGCCGGACTCATCCAGCCCGGTAACATTTCAGCTGTTGGCGATACGGAAGCCAACCTTCAGCGTGACCTGGAAGTGTGCCGCCTTGTTGTCGCGGATATGGCCACGGGTGTCGACCACCTCGAACCACTCCAGGTGCTTGATGCTCTTGCCAGCTTCGGCCAGGGCGTTGTTGATCGCCTCCTCTATGCTGGTGGTCGAAGACCCTACCAGCTCGATCTTCTTGTACGTGTGATGATCGGTCATGAGCGCTCTCCTTGGATAACGGTGTGATTGAGCCTAGCAGCGCAGGCAGGGTTTACCTGCGAGCCGATACGAATGCGGAAAGTTCGATCGCACTTTCGCTTCGCTTGGCAGTCGCAACCTCTACAGCCCACAACGCGAAGGAGAGTCAACATGCCCCGCAATTCGCTGCGAAAAGCATCCCTGGAAAGCATGGAAGCCGAGATCGAAAGCCTGCTGAAGAGCCTGGAGAGTCTCAAACACGACGCCTCGGAAGAATCCCAGAAGTCGGTCAAGGCCATCCGCAGCAGCGCCGAGAGCGCCCTTCGCCATTCTCGTAGCCTGCTGAGCGACGCCTACGAGGAAATGAAGCAGCGCACCCGCCAGACCGGCATCGCTACCCGTGACTACGCACAGCAGCACCCTTACACCACGGCAGGTGTTGCCATCGGTGCACTGGGCCTTCTGGCGGCTTACCTGCTGTGCAAACGCAACTAAGCGCCTTGACCGGCCAGTTCGGCGCGTAGCCATCGCGCCAGCTGCTCGGCGCGCCCGTCTGCGGCGCGCCGGGGCACCCATAACGCCAGCACTGCCGAAGTAGGGGAAAAGCCCCAAGGCGCACGCAAACGCCCCGCCCGCAGGTCATCGGCGACCAGCGGCTGCGGCGCAATGGCTACGCCCAGGCCCGCTACAGCAGCTTCCAGCAGGTAGTACAAGTGCTCGAAGGCCTGCCCATACTGCAATGCCCTCGGGTCCAAGCCCTGTTCCGCCGCCCAGCTCGGCCAGGCCTGCGGGCGCGAGGTGGTGTGCAGCAAGGCCTCGTCGAGCAAGGCGTTGGCAGGTGCACCCTGCAAGCGCTCGAAACCGGCAAAATGCGGGCTGAGCACCGGCCCGATGCGTTCCTCGGCCAGCACATGTACCTGCATGTCCGCGGGCCATGGTGGCTCGGCATATACCAACAGCGCATCCAGCCCCGGCCGGCGCGGGTCGAGGTCGCCTTCGCCTGCCGACAGGTGCAGGCGCAGCTCGGGCAAATCGGCCTTCAGCCGCCCCAGCCGCGGTATGAACCAGCGCGCCAACAAGCTGCCCGAGCAGCCCAGGACGAACGGTGCCTCACTCACGTCTCGGCTGAGTTCGGCACATACGCTGCGCAGCCGGTCGAACGCTTCGCCGCTGGCATCACGCAGGCGCATACCGGCATCTGTGAGTTTGATGCCACGGCCGTCCTTGACGAACAGCGCCACCCCCAGGTGTTCTTCAAGCACCTTGAGCTGCCGGCTGACGGCGCCGTGGGTGACGTGCAGCGCTTCAGCCGCCTGGCTGACGCTGTTAAGCCGGGCGGTGGCCTCGAAGGCCCGCAGGGCATTGAGGGGAGGGAGGTCGTGGGCCATTTTACCTGTGAGTTTTCCTGACAAGTTTGCGCAATCTTATCGGTTTTCAGCCAGGCCTGTCGTGGTTAGAGTAAAGCCCATCACTCATCGACTACGCCCTGGAGCGCCCCATGACCCAGTCCCAATACCGCCCCGGCCCCGACGCCAACGGCCTGTTCGGCTCGTTCGGCGGCCGCTACGTGGCCGAAACCCTGATGCCACTGGTGCTGGACTTGGCCCGCGAATACGAAGCAGCCAAGGCAGACCCGAAATTCCTCGAAGAGCTGGCCTATTTCCAGCGCGACTACATCGGCCGCCCGAACCCGCTGTACTTCGCCGAGCGCCTGACCGAGCACTGCGGCGGGGCAAAGATCTTCTTCAAGCGTGAAGAGCTCAACCACACCGGCGCGCACAAGGTGAACAACTGCATCGGCCAGGTGCTGCTGGCCAAGCGCATGGGCAAGAAGCGCCTGATCGCCGAAACCGGTGCCGGCATGCACGGCGTTGCCACTGCTACCGTTGCCGCGCGCTTCGGCCTGCCTTGCGTGATCTACATGGGCGCCACAGACATCGAGCGCCAGCAGGCCAACGTATTCCGCATGAAGCTGCTGGGCGCCGAGATCGTCCCGGTCACTGCCGGCACCGGCACCCTCAAAGACGCCATGAACGAGGCCCTGCGCGACTGGGTCACCAACGTCGAAGACACCTTCTACCTGATCGGTACCGTGGCCGGCCCACACCCCTATCCGGCCATGGTTCGCGACTTCCAGTCGATCATCGGCAAGGAAACCCGCGCCCAGCTGCAAGAGAAGGAAGGCCGCCTGCCAGACAGCCTGGTCGCCTGCGTCGGTGGCGGTTCCAACGCCATGGGCCTGTTCCATGAATTCCTCGAAGAGCCGAGCGTGCAGATCATTGGCGTCGAAGCCGGTGGCCATGGCGTGCACACCGACAAACATGCCGCCAGCCTCAATGGCGGTGTCCCAGGCGTGCTGCACGGCAACCGTACCTACCTGCTGCAGGATGCAGACGGCCAGATTACCGACGCCCACTCGATTTCCGCCGGCCTGGACTACCCGGGCATCGGCCCGGAGCATGCCTACCTGCACGAAGTGAAACGGGTGGAGTACGTCAGCATCACCGACGACGAAGCGTTGGATGCGTTCCACGCCACCTGCCGCCTGGAAGGCATCATCCCGGCCCTGGAGAGCTCCCATGCCTTGGCCGAGGCAATCAAGCGCGCGCCGAAGCTGCCCAAGGACCACCTGATGGTCGTGTGCCTGTCGGGCCGCGGCGACAAAGACATGCAAACCGTCATGAACCACATGGCTGCCCAGGAGAAACAGGCATGAGCCGTCTTGAACAACGCTTCGCCGAGCTGAAGGCCGAAGGCCGCTCGGCACTGGTCACCTTCATTACTGCGGGCGACCCGGGCTATGACGCCTCGCTGCAGATTCTCAAGGGCCTGCCGGCAGCCGGTGCCGACGTGATCGAACTGGGCATGCCGTTCACCGACCCGATGGCCGATGGCGTGGCCATCCAGCTGGCCACCCTGCGTGCCCTGGAAGCCGGCCAGACCCTGGCCAAGACCCTGCAGATGGTTCGCGATTTCCGTGTGGATGACCAGGCCACGCCGATCGTGCTGATGGGCTACTACAACCCGATCCACCGTTTTGGCGTGGAACAGTTCGTGGCCGAGGCCAGGCAAGCGGGCGTCGATGGCCTGATCATCGTCGACCTGCCGCCGGAGCACGACGCCGAACTGGCCACCCCGGCCCAGGCCGCAGGCATCGACTTCATCCGCCTGACCACCCCGACCACCGACGATGTGCGCCTGCCGCGCGTGCTGGAGCGCAGCTCCGGGTTCGTCTACTACGTGTCGGTGGCCGGTGTGACCGGCGCCGGCTCGGCCACCACCGAACACGTGACCGAGGCCATTGCCCGCCTGCGTCGGCATACCGACCTGCCGATCAGCGTAGGCTTTGGCATTCGCACCCCAGAGCAGGCTGCAAACATTGCCCGCTTGGCGGATGGTGTGGTTGTGGGATCGGCACTGGTCGACAAGATCGCCCAGGCCAAGAGCGGCGAGCAGGCGGTAAACGATGTACTGAGCTTGTGCTCGGCACTGGCTGAAGGGGTGCGCTGCGCCCGCCGCTGATCCGCGTCGCCTGCATCGCTGGCAAGCCGGCTCCCATAGGCACAGCGCCGTACTCAGGCCCTGTGATATCCCTGTGGGAGCGGGCGTGCCCGCGAAGAGGCCCTCGTAAGCAACAGAGCCTCAGCCCCCAAAAATAGACAGATCCAAAGGCCTTACAGCCCCCATCCAGATCGCATGGTCGCGGTGGTCCGCCAGTTCATCTCCAGTCAACGGGTGCATGAACACCACCAGCCCCTTGCGATACAACGCCAACCAAGGCAACACCACCCCCACCACCTCGGGCCCGAACGCCAGCTGGCAGCTCCAGTCCGGGTGCGGCCCCACCGGCTGCTGGTGCATGCGCCCCATGGTCACCGGGAACAGTCGCGCAGCTTCCTCGCACAGCTCACGGGCCTGCGCCATGGTCGCTGCGTCGTAATACACGTGGGCGTGATACCCCTTGATCCTCTGCACGATAACTCCTGATTGCGGTCCAACCATCACCACCTGCAAGGGAGTGATGCCGTGAAAAACGCCGAAACGCCAGTGTTCAAGCTGGTCCTGTTCGGGCCTGAGAGCAGCTTGGGCAATGCCCTGATGGTCGAACTGCTGTCGCGCCAGCACGAAGTCACGGCCGTGGTGGATGACCTCAACCGCCATGCGCCACGCCCCGGCCTGCATTTCAAGATAGGCGGGCTGGGCGATGCCGACCAGGCGGAACAGGCTGCGGCAGGCGGTTCGGCGGTGATTGCCCTGCTGTCGACACTGGCGCCGGGCGACCTGCCAGGCCAGGCGCGCATGAGCGAGGCGCTTGTGGCGGGCCTCAAGCGCACGACTATACGCCGGCTGTTGCTGGTGGGCGATTTCGATGTGCTGGACAAGCCGGCCAAGTACAGTGAAGCGCAGCGGGACTGCGTGGACCAGATGGTCGATGGCTTGCAGCGCAGTGCCTTGCACTGGACGTTGATCAATACGCCGCCGGAGCTGCCCGGGTTGGGGATGGAGCATTTTCGCAATACCGAGGGCACGCTGGAGCCGGGGTTGGCAGAGCCGTTGCGGCACCTGGCCGGGGTCGCCGCAGGAATGGTGGATATGCTGGAACTGGACTTGCACCGGGGCGAGCATCTGAACTTCGTGGTCTAGATGGCCGGGGCTGCTGCGCAGCCCATCGCGACACAAGGCTGCTCCTACCTCGACCGCGCAGCCTCGGCTGGCGCGATTCCTGTAGGAGCGGCCTTGCGTCGCGATGGGCCGCAAAGCGGCCCCAAAATCTCAAAGGCTGCGCTCCCGCTCCAGCCAATCCACAAACCGCTCGATCAACGCCCCACGCCGCTTGCGCGGCGGCAACACTGCGTAATACCCGCGCGCCGAACGCAAACTCCCCTCCAGCGGCCGGCACAGCAACCCTTGCTCCACCAACCCGTCCACCAGATGCCTCCAGCCAATCGCCACGCCCTGGCCGGCGATCGCCGCCTGAATCAGCAAGGTATAGTTGTCGAACCGCAGCTGCCCCGGCGGCGGCGGGCTGGCCACGCCAAACCCGCGAAACACCCCCGCCCAGTCGAACCAGCGGCTGGCCTGCTCGCCCTTCAGGTGCAGCAACGGCAATCGTTGCAAAGCCTCGGCTGACAAGGGTTTGCCATGAACCAGCCGAGGGCTGCAGACCGGGAAAACTTCTTCATCGAACAGCCAACGGCTCTCGCCCTGGTGGAAGCGCCCGTCACCAAACAGCACCGCCACATCGATGTCCGGGCGCAACATGCCCTGGCTGCGTTCACCAGTCACCAGGCTCACATCCACCTGTGGATAAGCCTGATGAAAGCGCTGCAACCGTGGCATCAGCCAGAACGCCGCAAAAGCGAAGTCGGTCGCGACCTGCAGCACCTCGCGCTGGCCTCTCCCGCAGACCTCAGCGACGCCGTCATCCATGGCCTGCAGGCCCTGATGCACCTGTTCGAACAATACCTGGCCAGCCTCGGTCAGCTCGATGCCCCGATAAATGCGGTCGAACAAGCGCGTGCCCAACTGAGCCTCCAGCCGTTTGACCTGCTGGCTCACCGCCGGCTGCGTGGTGCCCAGCTCCAGCGCCGCCGCAGTGAAGCCACGCAGCCGCGCAGCGGCCTCGAACACGCGCAAGGTATCCAGCGACAAATCGGCGAGGTGGTCAAACATAAGCGTGGCTAATCCTGGTCATTGTTGGCCATGGGCTTTACCCATGTTATCCACAGTCGCATCTTGATAGGCAAGCGGTTCGCATAACTCTCAACGATGGAAGCCACCATGACGCGCCCGAATATCCTGTTCATCATGGCCGACCAGATGGCCGCGCCCTTGCTGCCGATCTACGCCCCCTCGCCAATCCAGATGCCACACCTGAGCCGCCTGGCCGCGCAGGCAGTGGTGTTCGACGCCGCCTACTGCAACAGCCCGCTTTGCGCCCCGTCTCGTTTCACCCTGGTCAGCGGCCAGTTGCCCAGCCGCATAGGCGCCTACGACAACGCCGCCGACTTCCCCGCCGATGTACCTACCTACGCCCACTACCTGCGCCGCCTGGGCTACCGCACTGCGCTGTCAGGCAAGATGCACTTCTGTGGCCCGGACCAGTTGCATGGCTACGAAGAACGTCTGACCAGCGATATCTACCCGGCAGACTACGGCTGGGCGGTGAACTGGGATGAACCGGATGTGCGCCCAAGCTGGTACCACAACATGTCGTCGGTGCTGCAGGCCGGCCCGTGCGTGCGTACCAACCAGCTGGATTTCGACGAAGAAGTGCTGTTCAAGGCGCGCCAATATTTGTACGACCACGTCCGCGAAAACGATGGCCGGCCGTTCTGTCTGACCGTGTCGATGACCCACCCGCACGACCCGTACACCATCCCCAGGCGCTACTGGGATCGATATGAGGGTGTGGATATCCCCATGCCGCGCGCCGAGCTCGCGCAGGCGGAACTCGACCCCCACTCGCAGCGCCTGCTGAAGGTCTACGACCTGTGGAACAAGCCGCTGCCTGTGGACAAGATTCGCGATGCCCGCCGCGCCTACTTCGGCGCCTGCAGCTACATCGACGATAACATCGGCCAGCTGCTGCAAACCCTGGAGGAATGCAACCTGGCCGACAACACCATAATCGTGTTCTCCGGCGACCACGGTGACATGCTCGGTGAGCGGGGCCTCTGGTACAAGATGCACTGGTTCGAGATGTCGGCGCGGGTACCACTGCTGGTGCATGCGCCAAAGCGCTTCGCGGCAGGCCGCGTGAGCGCCTCGGTATCGACCTGTGACTTGCTGCCGACGCTGGTCGAACTGGCTGGCGGGGCTTTGGATAAAGACCTGCCGCTGGATGGCCGCTCGCTGCTCGGCCACCTGCAAGGGCAGGGCGGCCACGACGAGGTGATCGGCGAGTACATGGCCGAAGGCACGGTCGGGCCGCTGATGATGATCCGCCGCGGGCCCTACAAGTTCGTGTACAGCGAAGACGACCCGTGCCTACTCTATGACCTGAGCCGCGACCCGCACGAGCGGGAGAACCTCACCAGCAGCCCGGACCACCAGGCGCTGCTGCAGGCATTTGTCGATGAAGCACAGCAACGCTGGGATATCCCCAGCCTGCGCCAGCAGGTGCTGGCCAGCCAGCGCCGCCGCCGGCTGGTGGCCGAGGCGCTGGCCATCGGCAAACTGAAAAGCTGGGACCACCAACCCTGGGTGGACGCCAGCCAACAGTACATGCGCAACCACATCGATCTCGACGACCTCGAGCGCAAGGCACGTTATCCACAGCCCGCACCCTTGGAATGAGTAAAGAGAGGCCGCCATGCATAAGTTCTCCGCCGCCGTGTTCGCCCTGGCCATCAGCCTGGGCACGGGCACCGTTTACGCCGCCGACAGCGACACACAATGCACCACCGTGAAATTGGCCGACCCCGGCTGGAGCGACATTGCCTCGACCAACGCCGTGGCCCGTCTGCTGCTGGAAAGCCTGGGTTACCAGGTAAAGATCGACAGCCTGGCTGTACCGATCATCTATGGCGGCCTCAAGGATGGCCGCGTAGATGCCTTCCTCGGCAACTGGATGCCCGCGCAACAGGGCTTTCATGACAAGTTCATCGCCAATGGCGACGTGAAGCAGCTGTCACGCAATCTGGAGGGAACCGAGTTCACCCTGGCAGTGCCCGATTATGTGTGGGATGCCGGAGTCAGGGACTTTGCCGACCTGCAGAAACACGCCGAGCAGTTCGACAAGAAGCTTTACGGGATTGGCTCCGGCGCCCCGGCCAACCTGTCGCTGAAGGAAATCATCGACAACAATGAGTTCAACCTTGGCCAATGGAAGCTGGTGGAATCCAGCGAACAGGCGATGCTGGCGCAGGTTGACCGGGCGGTGAAAAAACAGCAGTTCATCACCTTCCTCGGCTGGACCCCGCACCCGATGAACGTGAAGCTGAAAATGCATTACCTGACCGGCGGGGAAAAGTGGTTCGGCAGCAAGGGCGACGTCTATACCCTGACCCGCAAAGGTTATCCGCAAGCCTGCCCCAATGCGGCGAAGCTGCTGGAAAACCTGAAGTTCACGCTGGATATGGAAAACAGCATCATGGCCGAGGTAGTGGACAAGAAGATCAGCTTCGACAAAGCGGCCAAGGCCTGGGTGAAGGCGCACCCCGAGGTGCTGGACGGGTGGTTGGCCGGGGTGAGCACCAAAAGTGGCGAGGATGCTGGCAAAGCAGTAAAAACCAAGCTCTAAAGCGATCCTGTGGACGCAGGTTCACCCGCGAATGCATTCAGTGAGGCTACCTAACTGCATTTGCGGGTGAACCCGCTCCCCGCAGGGGATAGTGCCTTTTAGGAAATCTGGATCTCTCATGCATCGCCTCACTCACCTGCTGCCCTTCCTCACCTGGCTACCGCGCCAATCGGGCCGCAGCCTGCGCCAGGACCTGCTGGTGGGCCTGAGCGGTGCCATCCTCGCCCTGCCACAATCCATCGCCTACGCCCTGATCGCCGGCCTGCCTGCCGAATACGGCCTGTACGCCGCCATCGTGCCGGTGCTGATCGCCTGCCTGTGGGGCTCGTCCTGGCACCTGATCTGTGGCCCGACCGCCGCCATTTCCATCGTCCTCTATGCCAGCATCAGCCCGCTGGCCGTGGCCGGCAGCGCCGACTACGTAACCCTGGTGCTGTTACTGACCTTCCTCGGCGGCCTGTTCCAATTGCTGCTCGGGCTTTTGCGCTTCGGCGCGCTGGTCAACTTTGTCTCACATTCCGTGGTGCTTGGCTTCACCCTGGGCGCTGCCATCGTCATTGCCCTGGGCCAGTTACCCAACCTGCTGGGCATGGACCTGCCCAGCCACGCCACTGCGCTGAAGACAGCGCAGGACCTGGCCAGCCACGCCGGTGAGGTAGACCTGCCCTCCTTGCTGCTGGGCCTGGCCACCGTGGCCATCGGCGTAGCCTTCAAGCTCTGGCGCCCACGCTGGCCGAGCCTGTTGCTCAGCCTGATATTGGTCAGCCTGCTGGCCTGGTTGCTGCCCGGCTGGTTTGGCCATGTAGCGCGAGTGCCAGCCTTCACCGGCCAACTGCCACCGTTCAGCCCGCTGCCGTTGCTGGACGTGGAACTGGTGCTGCGGCTACTGCCCAGCGCCGTGGCGGTGGGTATGCTCGGGCTGGTCACCAGCCTGTCGATTGCCCGCTCGTTGTCGGCACGTTCGGAACAGTTGATCAACGCTGACCAGGAAATTCGTGCCCAGGGCCTGTCGAACATCACTGGGGCGTTCTTCTCCGGTTACCTGTCTTCCGGCTCCTTTACCCGCTCCGGGTTGAGCTGTGACGCTGGCGCCCGCTCGCCCCTGGCCGGGGTGTTCTCGGCACTGTGGGTAGCGCTGTTCGCCGTTGCCGGGGCCGGGCTGATTGCGCATTTGCCGATACCGGCCATGGCCGGCAGCATTCTGTTGATCTGCTGGGGGTTGGTGGACCACCGCGCGATTCGCGCGCTGTTCCGGGTCAGCCGTTCGGAATTCCTGGTCATGGCACTGACAGCGGCGGCGACGTTGTTGCTGGAGCTGCAAACCGCGATCTATGCCGGGGTGTTGGCATCGCTGTTCTTCTACCTCAAGCGCACGTCACGGCCGAGGGTGCAGCAAACCCGTGAAGGGGAGGCGGACGTGCTGCGGGTAGGCGGGTCGATTTTCTTTGGTGCGGCGCCTTACCTGCAGGTGCGCTTGCAGCGCTGCCAGGGGCCGCATGTGGTGATCGATGCGCGGCAGGTGAACTTTATCGACTATTCCGGTGTGGATATGTTGCACCGCGAGGCGCGGCGGTTGCGGCGGGCGGGGGGAAGCCTGACCTTGCACCGGGCCAGGCCCCAGGTGATCGAGGAATTGCAGAAGCTGGAAGGGGTGGAGCTATGCCCGATCCGGTTCGAGGAATGAGCTTGGGTTGCTATTTTGGGGCTGCTACGCAGCCCATCGCGACGCAAGGCCGCTGCTACAGGCGTTTCGCGTTCGTTGTAGGAGCGGCCTTGCGTCGCGATGGGCCGCAAAGCGGCCCCGACAAATTCAGCCCCGAGCGAGCTGTCGGCGCAGCTCAGCCAACACCGGCGCCGTATCTGGACGCACGCCACGCCAGACCAGGAATGCCTCAGCCGCCTGCTCGGCCAGCATCCCCAGCCCATCCAGCACCTGAGCCGCGCCGAGCCTGGTAGCCCACTGGCAAAACGGCGTCGGCTCCTTGCCATACATCATGTCGTAGCACACCGTACGCCCCGCCTCGACCAGGCTGTCGGCAATTGGCGGCAATTCACCGGCCAGGCTCGCCGAGGTGGCATTGATGATCACGTCCACCGGCTCCTGCAACCAGGCAAAACCACTGGCCACCACCGGCCCCAGCTCATCGAATTCACGCGCCAGCTGTTCGGCCTTTTCCACGGTGCGGTTGGCAATTACCAGCGACTGCGGCCTGTGCGCCAGGATTGGCTCCAGCACGCCACGCACGGCGCCGCCAGCGCCGAGGATGAGGATGCGTTTGCCTGCCAGCTCGACCCCGGCATTCACCGTCAGGTCGCGCACCAGGCCCGCGCCGTCGGTGTTGTCGCCCTGCAGCGTACCGTCGGCCAGCTTGCTCAGCGTATTCACCGCGCCGGCGCGCTGGGCGCGTGGGGTCAGGCTGTCGCACAGGCGGTAGGCTTCTTCCTTGAACGGCACGGTGACGTTGGCGCCGCTGCCTTGCTTGAAAAAGCCGCGTGCACAATCGCTGAACTCGTCCAACGGCGCCAGCAGGGTAGCGTATTCCAGGTCCTCGCCGGTCTGTTCGGCGAACAGACGGTGGATCAGCGGCGACTTGCTGTGGCCGATGGGGTTACCGAAAACGACGTACTGGTCCATGGCGATTCCTCTGTTGTACGCGGGCTTACTGGCCGAGCCAGTCGCGGTCCTGCAGGAAGTATTCGGTCAGGCGTGCTTCCTCGCTGCCGGGCGCGGCCTTCCAGTCGTAGCCCCAGCGCACCTGCGGCGGCAGCGACATGAGAATGGACTCGGTACGCCCACCCGATTGCAGGCCAAACAGGGTGCCACGGTCGTAGACCAGGTTGAACTCCACGTAACGGCCACGGCGGTATTCCTGGAACTCGCGCTGTTGCGGGGTGTACGGCGTGTTCTTGCGGCGCTGGACGATCGGCAGGTAGGCGTTGACGTAGGCATCGCCAATGGCGCGCATGAAGGCGAAGCAGGTGTCGAAGTCCCACTCGTTCAGGTCATCGAAGAACAGCCCGCCAATACCGCGTGGCTCGCCACGGTGCTTGAGGTGGAAGTAACGGTCGCACCAGGCCTTGTAGCGCGGGTACACGTCGGCGCCGAACGGCGCGCAGGCCTGCTCGGCCACGCGGTGCCAGTGAATACAATCTTCCTCGTTGCCGTAGTAGGGGGTCAGGTCGAAACCACCGCCGAACCACCACACGGCCTCTTCACCTTGCTTTTCGGCAATGAAGAAGCGCACGTTGGCGTGCGAGGTAGGCACATGCGGGTTGTGCGGGTGGATCACCAGCGACACGCCCAGAGCCTCGAAGCCACGGCCCGCGAGTTCGGGGCGATGGGCGCTGGCCGACGGCGGCAGGCCGGCACCGAATACGTGAGAAAAGTTGACCCCGCCTTTCTCTATCACCTTGCCGTCGCCGATCACCCGTGTGCGGCCCCCACCACCGGCCTCGCGCACCCAGGCGTCCTCGACGAAGCTGGCACCGCCGTCTTCTGTTTCGAGGGCAGAGCAGATGCGGTCTTGCAGGTCGAGCAGATAGGCTTTCACGGCCTCGGTGCGGCTAGTCATCGGGTCACCAGGAACGGGCAGGGAATAATTCGCCGCGTAGCATACCACCGCCAGCGCGCGCGCCGCAGTTGACGGCGATCAAGCAAAGGCGTCCGATAGAAGGCCTTTCCCGATCCCGACTACAGGAGTGCGAGATGGCCAAGCGTATCCAGTTCAGCCAGCATGGCGGCCCGGAAGTGCTGCAGTTTGTGGAATTCGAACCCGCTCCGCCCGGGCCGCAGCAGGTACGAGTGCGTAACCATGCGATCGGCCTGAACTTCATCGACACCTACTTCCGCAGCGGGCTGTATGCACCGCCATCGCTGCCCTCGGGGCTGGGTACCGAGGCGGCGGGTGTGGTCGAGGCGGTGGGCGAGGGCGTGACCCGCCTGAAGGTTGGCGACCGCGTGGCTCATGCCGGTGGCCCGCTGGGTGCGTACAGCGAAGTGCATACACTGCCGGAGGCCAACCTGGTCAAACTGCCCGACAACATCAGCTTCGAGCAGGCGGCGGCGGCGATGCTCAAGGGCCTGACCGTGCAGTACCTGTTGAAGCAGACCTATGCGGTGAAGCCAGGCGACGTGATCCTGTTCCACGCAGCGGCGGGCGGCGTGGGTTCGTTGGCGTGCCAGTGGGCCAAGGCACTGGGGGCCAAGCTGATCGGTACCGTCAGTTCTGCCGAGAAGGCCGCACGGGCCAAGGCGCTGGGCGCATGGGCGACCATCGACTACAGCCACGAGGACGTGGCCAAGCGGGTGCTGGAGCTGACCGACGGCAAGAAATGCCCGGTGGTGTATGACGGGGTGGGCGCCGACACTTGGCTGACTTCGCTGGACTGCCTGCAGCCGCGTGGGCTGATGGTGAGCTTCGGCAATGCCTCGGGCGCGGTGAGCGGGGTGAACCTGGGCATTCTGGCGCAGAAGGGTTCGCTGTACGTGACCCGGCCGACGCTGGCGAGCTATGCCAACAATGCCGAGAACACCCAGGCCATGGCCGATGACCTGTTTGCGATGATTGGCAGTGGCAAGCTGGTTGTGGATATCCAGCAGCGATATCCGCTGGGCGAGGCGGCCAAGGCGCAGGCGGAGCTGTCGGCACGCAGGACTGTGGGGTCTACGGTATTGTTGCCTTGAATGGTTGGAAACGCGTTAGGGCGACGATGTGTACGCCTTGAGGTTTTCAACGCCTGGGAGATCGAGCGCCGCGCGGGCGGCGCTCGATCTCCCAGGCGCTGCTTCTATCAGCCCGGACGCACAACCTCGCCAGTTGCCAGATTACGAATCACACTCGGGTTTTTCCTTCCACCCAACGCTCCACCCAGCACCAGGTCCAGCTGGCCATGGAAGTACTGTTCCACCCGCAACCGGGTCTTCGCCGCTGGGCGCCCGCCAGGATTGCACGAGGTGGAAATCAATGGCCCCACCAATGCACACAGCTCCCGCACCAACGGGTGGTCGCTGACCCGCAGCGCCACCGTGTCATGCTGCCCGGTCACCCACTCGGGCAACAGGTCCTGATGCGGCACCAGCCAGGTATTCGGCCCCGGCCAGGTGCTGCCCATGCGATCGATCCAGTCTTCGGGAAAATCCTCGAACAGGAAGTCGAACTGGCGGATGTTGTCGGCCACCAGGATCAGCCCTTTATCCACAGGCCGCGACTTCAGCGCCAGCAGGCGATACACCGCGTCCTCGTTCCACGGGTCGCAGCCCAGGCCCCAGACCGCTTCCGTCGGGTAGGCGATCACCGCGCCCGCCCGGATCTCACGTGCGGCTTGTTGCACTCGAAAACTGCTCACCATTTCTGTCACTCCACCTATGAAACTTGCTTGTGAGCAGTGTACTTAGCCCGCGCGGGCAAACCAACGCCCGGCTTCATTGCTGACCCGCCCTTGCAGCTCAAGTTCGGTAAGCTGCGCCAGCACATCGGCCAGCGGTTGCTCGCTGCAATGAGCCAGGCTTTCGCTGGTCTGTGGTGCAGCATGCAGCAGCGCGAGCAAAGGATGCTCGAACTTGTCCACAACCGCCGGCGGCAGGTTGTGCCAACCCTGCAGGCTTTCCAGGATCTGCTCCACGCTTTCCACCAACAGCGCGCCGTCACGAATCAACTGGTGGCAACCCTTGGCCCCTGGGTGGTGAATGGACCCTGGGATGGCATACACCTCGCGACCCTGCTCGGCCGCCAGACGTGCAGTGATCAACGAACCACTGGCCAGACTTGCCTCGACCACCAGCACACCCAGCGCCAAGCCACTGATGATGCGATTGCGCCGTGGGAAGTTGCCCGGCAGCGGTCCGGCGTCCAGCGGGTACTCGGAAACCAGAGCGCTGCCATTGTCGACCATCGCCTGCGCTAGAGCCTGGTGGCGCTGTGGATAAAGTTTTTGCAACCCCGTACCCAGCACCCCGATCGTGCGCCCTCCAGCCTGCAACGCGGCCCGATGAGCGGCGCCATCTATACCCACGGCCAGCCCGCTGGTGATGGTGAAACCGGCTTGTGCCAAATAACGGGAAAACGCACCGGCATTGTCGATCGCCGGCGGTGAAGCACGCCTGCTACCCACAATGGCAAGCTGTGGACGTTCGAGCAGAGCCGGGTCACCGGCGACGAAAAGCAGCGGCGGAGCATCGTCGATCTCGGCCAGTAGCGGTGGGTAGCCAGGGCCGTCCCACATCAATAAATGCTGGCCCGGGCGCTCTAGCCAGGCCATTGCGGCCAATGCGCCTTGACGGACTTCGGCACTGCGCCTGGCATCGATGGTGGCCTGCGGTATGCCCAATGCACGCCAGGCACCGGCCGGGGCACACAGGGCCGACGAGGCACTGCCAAACGCTTCGAGCAAGCTGCGAAAACGTCGCAATCCGGTCTCCGGCAGGCGGTGCAGGCGCAATCGCGCCTCCAGCTCTGCAGGTGGAAGAGGCGACGAATGGTAATTTTTCATGAGGATCATCCTTGATCGAAACGGGGCCATCAGCGTGGCACAAGCTGTGGATAACTTTGTTGATAACGCTTTGACAAGCTGTCCATCGAATAGGCTATAAGCTGGCCCTGAAAACCCTAGCCGAGCTTTGCCAGGTGCTGAAATCCCCGTTTCCCTTTATTATGTGTGCTCAGTTTTCAACCGAACGCACAGTGACTGCCTGACCTTATGGCCATCTTGAACATTCTCGAATTCCCGGACCCGCGCCTGCGCACCATCGCCAAACCGGTGACGGAGTTCGACGACGCCCTGCGCCAGCTGATCGACGACATGTTTGAAACCATGTACGAAGCCCCCGGCATCGGCCTGGCCGCCACCCAGGTCAATGTGCACAAGCAGGTCGTGGTCATGGACCTCAGCGAAGACCGCAGCGAGCCGCGCGTGTTCATCAACCCGACGGTCGAAGAGCTGACCCATGACATGGGCCAGTACCAGGAAGGCTGCCTGTCGGTACCGGGCTTCTACGAGAACGTCGACCGCCCGCTGCGTGTGCGGGTAAAGGCCCAGGACCGCGACGGCAAGCCGTACGAGCTGGAATGCGAAGGCCTGCTGGCGGTGTGCGTGCAGCACGAATTCGATCACCTCAATGGCAAGCTGTTCGTCGATTACCTGTCGCAGCTCAAGCGTGACCGGATCAAGAAGAAGCTGGAAAAGCAGCACCGCCAGCAAGCCTGATCCCTACCTTCCAGAAGGCTTGCTCCGGCAAGCCTTTTTCTTTTTTGAAGCGAGAACTCCATGCGCATCGTCTTTGCAGGCACACCAGAGTTTGCCGCCGAACACCTCAAGGCCCTGCTCGACAGCCCGTACGAGATCGTGGCCGTCTACACCCAGCCCGACCGCCCCGCCGGCCGTGGCCAGAAACTCATGCCGAGCGCGGTCAAGGCACTGGCGGTGGCCCATGACATTCCGGTGTTCCAGCCGCCGTCGCTGCGCAACGCCGAAGCCCAGGCCGAACTGGCTGCGCTGCAGCCAGACCTGATGGTGGTGGTGGCCTATGGCCTGATCCTGCCGCAGGCAGTGCTGGATATCCCGCGCCTGGGCTGTATCAACAGCCACGCCTCGCTGCTGCCACGCTGGCGCGGTGCTGCACCGATCCAGCGCGCCGTGGAAGCCGGCGACGCCGAGAGCGGTGTGACCGTGATGCGCATGGAAGCAGGCCTCGACACCGGCCCGATGCTGCTCAAGGTAGTCACCCCGATCAGTGCCGAAGACACCGGTGGCAGCCTGCATGACCGCCTCGCCGAAATGGGCCCGCCCGCCGTGGTACAGGCCATTGCCGGCCTGGCCGACGGCTCGCTGCAGGGCGAAGTGCAGGACGATGCCCTGGCCACCTACGCGCACAAGCTGAACAAGGACGAAGCCCGTATCGACTGGAGCCGACCGGCCGCCGAGTTGGAACGCCTGATCCGTGCCTTCAACCCGTGGCCGGTGTGCCACAGTACCCTCGATGGCGAAAGCGTGAAGGTGCTGGCCGCCAACTTGTCCGCAGGAAAAGGCGCCCCCGGCGAAATCCTGTCCGCTAGCAAGGACGGCCTGGTCGTCGCCTGCGGTGACCAGGCGCTGAGCCTCACCCGCCTGCAACTGCCCGGCGGCAAGGCGCTGAACTTCAGCGACCTGTTCAACAGCCGCCGCGAGAAATTCGCCAGCGGCAAGGTGCTGGGCCAATGAACCCACGCCTCGCCGCCGCCCGCGCCCTTGCCGCTGTGCTCAGCGGCAAGGCCTCGCTGAACAGCTCGCTGCCGGCGCAGCTGGACAAGGTCGACGAACGCGACCGTGGCTTGACCCAGGATCTCGCTTTCGGCACCGCACGCTGGCAGCCGCGCCTCGACCTGCTGGCCGCACAGTTGCTGCAAAAGCCGTTCAAAGCCGCCGACGCCGATGTCCAGGCGCTGTTGCTGGTCGGCCTGTACCAGCTGTTCTACACCCGTATTCCGGAGCACGCCGCCATCGGCGAAACCGTGGGCTGTGCCGACAAGCTGAAGAAGCCTTGGGCCAAGGGCCTGCTCAATGCCGTGCTACGTCGCGCCCAGCGCGAAGGCGAGGCATTGCTTGCGGGCATGGAGCGCGACCCGGTGGTGCGCACCGCCCATCCACGCTGGCTGCAAAAATCGTTGAAAGCCTTCTGGCCGGAGCAGTGGGAAGCCATCTGCGCCGCCAACAATGCCCACCCGCCCATGATCCTGCGGGTCAACCGCCGACACCACAGTCGCGACGCCTACCTGGCGCTACTGGCCGAGGCGGGCGTTGGCGCCAGCGCCTGCCAATACAGCCGTGACGGCATCGTGCTGGCCGAAGCCTGCGATGTGCGTGGCCTGCCCGGCTTTGCCGAAGGCTGGGTGAGCGTGCAGGACGAAGCCGCGCAGCTGTCCGCCGACCTGCTGGAGCTGGCCCCGGGCCAGCGCGTGCTGGATGCCTGCTGCGCACCCGGCGGCAAGACCTGCCACCTGCTGGAGGCCGAAGCCGGCCTGGCCCAGGTAGTGGCCATCGACCTCGAAGCCAAGCGCCTGAGCCGGGTGCGCGAGAACCTCGACCGCCTCCAGCTTGACGCCCAGCTGATCGCCTGCGATGCCCGCGACACCGCCAGCTGGTGGGATGGCAAGCCGTTCCAGCGCATCCTGCTCGACGCGCCGTGCTCGGCCACCGGCGTGATCCGCCGTCACCCGGATATCAAGCTGACCCGCCAGGCCGACGACATCCCGGCCTTGGCCGCGCTGCAAGGTGAACTGCTCGATGCCCTTTGGCCAACCCTGGAGGTTGGCGGCATGCTGCTGTACGCCACCTGTTCCAGCCTGCCGACGGAGAACACTGAAGTGATCGACGCCTTCCTCGCCCGCACCCCTGGCGCCCGCGAGCTGGACCTGGCCACCGCGGCCGGCCTGCGCCAGCCCCACGGCCGCCAGTTGCTGGCCCAGCAAGGCGGCCACGATGGCTTCTACTATGCCAAGCTGATCAAGATCGCCGCTTCGCGCGGATAAGAAAACAAGGTAGGGAGTAGCGGATGAAGATCATCATCCTCGGGGCAGGTCAGGTAGGCGGTACGCTGGCAGAGCACCTGGCGAGCGAAGCCAACGACATTACCGTGGTCGACACCGACGGCGACCGCCTGCGCGACCTGGGCGACCGCCTGGACATCCGCACGGTGCAGGGCCGCGGCTCGCTGCCCACGGTGCTGCGCCAGGCCGGTGCCGACGATGCCGACATGCTGGTGGCAGTGACCAACAGCGACGAGACCAACATGGTCGCCTGCCAAGTGGCCTATTCGCTGTTCCACACCCCGACCAAGATCGCCCGAGTTCGCGAATCGGCCTACCTCACCCGCGAAGAGCTGTTCGACAACGACCATATTCCGGTCGACGTGCTGATCAGCCCGGAACAGGTGGTGACCAACTACATCAAGCGCCTGATCGAACAACCCGGCTCGCTGCAGGTGATCGACTTTGCCGAAGGCAAGGCCCAGCTGGTGGCGGTGAAAGCCTACTACGGCGGCCCGCTGGTGGGCCAGCAACTGCGCCAGATCCGTGCCCACATGCCGAATGTCGACACCCGCGTGGCAGCCATCTTCCGCCGCGACCGCCCCATCACGCCACGCGGTGACACGGTGATCGAAGCCGATGACGAAGTGTTCTTCATCGCCGCGAAGAAGGACATCCGCGCGGTAATGGGCGAACTGCGCCGCATCGACGAGACCAACAAGCGCGTGGTCATCGCCGGTGGCGGGCAGATCGGCGAGCGCCTGGCCGAGGCCATCGAAAGCCGTTACCAGGTAAAGATCATCGAGATGAGCCCGGCCCGTTGCCGGTACCTTTCCGACACCCTGGAAAGCACCGTGGTGCTGCAGGGCAGTGCCTCGGACAAGGACCTGATGCTCGAGGAAAACATCGCCGATGCCGACATCTTCCTGGCCCTGACCAACGATGACGAAGCCAACATCATGTCATCGCTGCTGGCCAAGCGCCTGGGTGCGCGCAAGGTGATGACCATCATCAACAACCCGGCCTACGTCGACCTGGTGCAGGGCGGCGAGATCGACATCGCCATCAGCCCGCAGCTGGCCACCATCGGCACCCTGCTGGCGCATGTGCGCCGGGGCGACATCGTCAGTGTGCACTCGCTGCGCCGCGGTGCAGCCGAGGCCATCGAGGCGGTCGCGCACGGGGATGCGAAGTCGAGCAAGGTGGTCGGCAAGGCCATCGAAGACATCAGCCTGCCGCCGGGCACCACCATCGGCGCGATCATTCGCGACGAAGAGGTGATCATCGCCCACGATGACACGCGGATCGAATCGGGCGACCATGTGATCCTGTTCGTTGTGGATAAAAAGCACATCCGGGATGTGGAGAAACTGTTCCACGTTGGCTTGAGTTTCTTCTAGGAAAACAGGGCATGCGCGAATCACTGGAGAAGATGCTCGCCAAGGGTGTGGATAACCCGTTGCTGAGGTTTGGCCTGGGCAAGGCTTGGCTGGACGAAGGCAATGGCGCTGAAGCGGCCGTGCACCTGGCGCGGTGCGTGGAGCTGGACCCGAAATATTCGGCGGCGTGGAAGCTGCTGGGCAAGGCGTACCAGTTGCAGGGTGACCTGGCGGCGGCGCGCAAGGCCTGGGAGGAGGGAATCGTGGCGGCGCAGGCGCATGGCGACAAGCAGGCCGAGAAAGAGATGGCCGTGTTCCTCAAGAAGCTGAACAAGGCTTGAGATCGCCGGGGCTGCCTCGCAGCCCATCGCGACGCAGGGCCGCTCCCAAGAAATCCGCGCTCTGAGCTGCGCCGCTAATGTTGGACACCTGTCCAGCATCTGAGGCGCAGCTCACTCGCTTGTAGCAGCGGCCTTGCGTCGCGAAAGGGGCGCGAAGCGCCCCCAAGATCTCAATACCAGCGCGGTTCGCCCGCCGGGCGCTTCTTGAAGCGCTTCATGCTCCACATGTACTGGCTCGGGTACTCGCGCACGTAACGCTCGACCACCTTGCTCATCGCCGCCGCCGATACCGTCACATCGGTGCTGTACATTTCTTCTGGCGCCGCCTCGAGGAACACCTTGAAGCCCGAGCCGTCCGGCAACCGCAGTGCATGCAGGAACACCCCCACCGCCTTGCCACCGGCCAGCATGTTCGGCACGAACTTGCTGGTCAGCGCCTGGGTCCCGAGGAACGGCACGAATACACCAGCCGACTCTGCAGGCTCCGGGTCGGCAGGAATGCCCACCTGGCCACCACGGCGCACTTCCTTGATGACGCTGAGGATGCCTTCCTTGGTCGAAGGCGCCACGCGGTTGCCCATCTGCACCCGCTGCTCACGCAGCAGGTCATCCACGGCCTTGAGCTTCGGCGGGCGGTAGAAGATGATCGGTTTGCACTGGTTGCAATAGAAGTGGTTCAGCACCTCCCAGTTGCCCAGGTGGCTGGTGATACCGACCACGCCCTTGCCCGAGGCCAGGGCCTGCTCCAGCACTTCCAGGCCATGCACTTCCTTGACCAGCGCCAGCGAGCGTTGCGGCGGCCAGATCCAGGCACAGGCACTTTCGACGAAGGATTTGCCGATATCTTTCAGCGCACGGCCAACCAGCTGCTCACGCTCGGCCGGGTCCATCTCCGGGAAACACTTGGCCAGGTTGATGCGCACGACGTTGCGCGAGCCATTGGGGATTTTCCACATCAGCCAGCCGATACCCGCGCCGACGCGCTGCACAGCGCCCCAGGGCAGCTTGGCAAACAGGCGCAGCACCCCGACCATCAGGGCGCCCTTGAACTTTTCCACAGGCGAATTCCTTATTTCAGCAAGGCGCGCATTGTAACCCCTCAGCGCAACAAGGCGGCGTAGCGATCGCAATCGGTGGTGTGGTCCATGACCATGCCAGTGGCCTGCATGAAGGCATAGCAGATGGTCGGGCCGACGAAGGTGAAGCCGGCCTTCTGCAGGGCCTTGCTCATGGCCTTGGCCTCCTCGGTTACCGCTGGCACCTCGCTGCGGCTACTGAAATGGTTGATCTTCGGTTCCCCACCAACGAACGACCAGAGCCATTGCGCCGGGTTATCCACAGCCAGCCAGGCCTGGGCATTGCGCCGGGCGGCCTTGAGCTTGAGGCGGTTGCGGATGATGCCGGCGTCCTGCATCAGCGCTTCGATCCGCTCATCGCTCAGGGCCGCCAGTTGCACGGGATCGAAGCCATGCAGCACCTCGCGATAGCGCTCACGTTTGCGCAAAACGGTGATCCAGGAAAGCCCGGCCTGGAACCCTTCGAGCAAAAGCATCTCGAACAGCAACGCCGGGTCACGCTGGGGCGTACCCCATTCCTGGTCATGGTAGGCCTGGTACAACGGATCGTCGGTACACCAAAAGCAGCGTGGCATAAGGCTCCAATGAGTAGAGGGCGAGGCGAATCAGGTTATACTCCCGCTCTTTACATCCGCATCCCCAGATACAGGTGAATTTCGTGAGCCAGCCTACGCCAGCCGTGCGTACCTTCCAAGACCTGATCCTCGCCCTGCAGAACTACTGGGCCGAGCAAGGTTGTGTGGTGCTTCAGCCCTACGATATGGAAGTAGGCGCCGGCACATTCCACACCGCCACATTCCTGCGCGCCGTGGGTCCAGAAACCTGGAACGCCGCCTATGTGCAGCCTAGCCGTCGCCCTGCCGACGGGCGGTATGGCGAAAACCCCAACCGCCTGCAGCACTACTACCAGTTCCAGGTAGTACTGAAGCCGAACCCGGCCAACTTCCAGGAGCTGTACCTCGGCTCGCTGAAAGCCATCGGCCTGGACCCGCTGGTGCACGACATTCGCTTCGTCGAGGACAACTGGGAATCGCCGACCCTGGGCGCCTGGGGCCTGGGCTGGGAAATCTGGCTCAACGGCATGGAAGTCACCCAGTTCACCTACTTCCAGCAGGTGGGCGGCATCGAGTGCTACCCGGTCACCGGTGAAATCACCTATGGCCTGGAGCGCCTGGCCATGTACATCCAGGGCGTTGACTCGGTGTACGACCTGGTATGGGCCGACGGCCCGTTCGGCAAGGTCAGCTACGGCGACGTGTTCCACCAGAACGAAGTGGAGCAGTCGACCTATAACTTCGAACACGCCAACGTCGAGAAGCTGTTCGAACTGTTCGATTTCTACGAAAGCGAAGCCAACCGCCTGATCAAGCTGGAGCTGCCGCTGCCGACCTATGAAATGGTCCTGAAGGCCTCGCATACCTTCAACCTGCTGGACGCCCGCCGCGCCATCTCGGTAACCGAGCGCCAGCGCTACATCCTGCGTGTACGTACCCTGGCCCGGGACGTGGCGCAAAGCTATCTGCAAGCCCGTGCACGCCTGGGCTTCCCGATGGCCACCCCTGAACTGCGTGACGAAGTGTTGGCTAAGCTGGAGGCTGCACAATGAGTGCTCAAGATTTCCTGGTAGAACTGGGCACCGAAGAGCTGCCACCGAAAGCCCTGGCCAGCCTCGGCGAAGCCTTCCTGGCCGGCATCGAGAAGGGCCTGCAGGCCGCCGGCCTGAACTACACCGGCAAGCACGTCTATGCTGCGCCGCGTCGCCTGGCCGTGCTAATCCGCCAGTTGGACGTGCAGCAGCCAGACCGCAGCATCAACATTGACGGCCCGCCCCTGCAGGCGGCATTCAACGCCGAAGGCGAGCCGACCCAGGCGGCCCTGGGCTTTGCCAAGAAGTGCGGTGTGGAGCTGGCCGAAATCGACCAGAGCGGCCCCAAGCTGCGCTTCTCCCAGCACATTCCAGGCAAGGCCACCGCTGGCCTGCTGCCAACCATCGTCGAAGACTCGCTGAACGACCTGCCGATTCCCAAGCGCATGCGCTGGGCAGCCAGCCGTGAAGAGTTCGTGCGCCCGACCCAATGGCTGGTGATGCTGCTGGGCGACCAGGTGGTCGACTGCACCATCCTGTCGCAGAAGGCTGGCCGCGAATCCCGTGGCCACCGCTTCCACCACCCGGAGAACGTGCTCATCACCACCCCGGCCAACTACGTCGAAGACCTGCGCAAAGCCTACGTGCTGGCCGACTTCGCCGAGCGCCGCGAGCTGATCAGCAAGCGTACCGCCGAGCTGGCCATGCAGCAGGAAGGTACCGCCATCGTGCCACCGGCGCTGCTGGACGAAGTGACCGCCCTGGTCGAGTGGCCGGTACCGCTGGTGTGCTCGTTCGAGGAGCGTTTCCTCGAAGTGCCGCAAGAAGCCCTGATCACCACCATGCAGGACAACCAGAAGTACTTCTGCCTGCTGGACAGCGACGGCAAGCTGCTGCCGCGCTTCATCACCGTGGCCAACGTCGAGAGCCGTGACCCGAAGCAGATCGTGCAGGGTAACGAGAAGGTCGTGCGCCCACGCCTGACCGACGCCGAGTTCTTCTTCAAGCAGGACAAGAAGCAGCCGCTGGAAACCTTCAACGAGCGCCTGAAGAACGTGGTTTTCCAGGCTCAGCTGGGTACCGTGTACGACAAGGCCGAGCGCGTTTCCAAGCTGTCTGCCTTCATCGCCCCGCTGATCGGCGGCAACGCCCAGCGCGCCGGCCGCGCCGGCCTGTTGTCGAAATGCGACCTGGCCACCGAGATGGTTGGCGAATTCCCTGAAATGCAGGGTGTCGCCGGTTACTACTACGCGCTCAACGACGGCGAGCCGGAAGACGTCGCCCTGGCTCTGAACGAGCAGTACATGCCGCGCGGTGCTGGCGCCGAGCTGCCGCAGACCCTCACCGGTGCTGCCGTGGCCATCGCCGACAAGCTCGATACCCTGGTCGGCATCTTCGGTATCGGCATGCTGCCCACCGGTAGCAAGGACCCGTACGCCCTGCGCCGCGCCGCCCTGGGCGTGCTGCGCATCCTGATCGAGAAGCAGCTGGACCTGGACCTGACCGCTGCGGTCGACTTCGCGGTCAAGCAGTACGGCGCCAAGGTCAAGGCCGCCGGGCTGGCCGAACAGGTGCTGGAGTTCATCTTCGACCGCCTGCGTGCACGCTACGAAGACGAAGGCATCGACGTTGCCACCTACCTGTCGGTACGGGCCCTGCAGCCACGCTCGGCGCTGGACTTCGACCAGCGCGTGCAGGCCGTGCAGGCGTTCCGCAAGCTGCCGGAAGCCGAGGCCCTGGCTGCGGTGAACAAGCGCGTGTCCAACCTGCTGAGCAAGGCCGAAGGCGCCATCGCCGACCAGGTCGAGCCGAAGTACTTCGACAACGCCAACGAGTTCTCGCTGTACTCGGCGATCCAACAGGCCGACCAGGCCGTACAACCGATGGCCGCTGCACGCCAGTACAGCGAATCGCTGGCTCGCCTGGCAGCCCTGCGTGATCCGGTCGACGCCTTCTTCGAGGCGGTGATGGTCAACGCCGAGGACGCCAAGGTACGCGCCAACCGTTATGCCCTGCTCAGCCGCCTGCGCGGCCTGTTCCTGGGCGTGGCCGACATCTCGCTGCTGGGGTAAGCCTTGAAACTGCTGATTCTCGACCGTGACGGGGTGATCAACTACGACTCCGACGCCTACATCAAGACGCTGGAAGAATGGGTCCCGATCCCTGGCTCGGTCGCAGCGATCGCGCAGTTGAGCAAGGCGGGCTGGACGGTGGCTGTCGCCACCAACCAGTCCGGCATTGCGCGTGGCTACTACCCCCTGGCCACTCTCGAAGCCATGCATGCGCGCCTGCGCACGCTGGTGGCGGAGCAGGGCGGCGAAGTGGGCCATATCGTGTATTGCCCGCACGGGCCTGACGAGGGCTGCGATTGCCGCAAGCCCAAGCCTGGCATGCTGCGGGCTATCGCCGAGCATTACCAGGTGAGCCTTGAAGGCGTCTGGTTCGTCGGCGACAGCAAGGGTGACCTGGAAGCCGCCTTGGCCGTCGGTGCACAACCGGTGCTGGTGAAAACCGGCAAGGGCGAGCGGACCCTGGAAAAAGGCGTCCCGGAAACTACACTGATTTTCGACGATCTGGCAGCTATCGCCAGAGAACTAATTTAAACAGTGCGCCTTCGGGCGCATTTTTCTCAGGCGGGCATGCCCCGCAATGGTACAAGCCACTATGTCGATCCTGCAGGCGATCAGAATCTTTCTTTTTTACCTGCTGCTGGGCACCAGTTCGCTGCTGTGGTGCTCGCTGAGCTTCTTTGTCGCGCCGTTCCTGTCTTTCCCCAAGCGCTATACGTTCATCAATGTGTACTGGTGCCGTTGTGCCTTGTTCCTGGTGCGTACCATCCTGGGTATCGATTACAAGATCACCGGTGCCGAAAACGTGCCGAAGGAGCCCTGCGTGATCCTGTCCAACCACCAGAGCACCTGGGAAACGTTCTTCCTTTCCCAATACTTTTCGCCGCTGAGCCAGGTGCTCAAGCGCGAGCTGTTGTACGTGCCGTTCTTCGGTTGGGCCATGGCCATGCTGCGGCCGATCGCGATCAACCGCGACAACCCCAAGGAAGCCCTGCGCCAGGTAGCAAGCAAGGGTGATGAACTGCTCAAGCAGAAAATCTGGGTGCTGATCTTCCCGGAAGGCACCCGCGTACCGTTCGGCACCATCGGCAAGTTCTCCCGTGGCGGTACTGCCTTGGCGGTAAATGCCGGGCTGCCGGTGCTGCCGATCGCGCACAACGCTGGCAAGTTCTGGCCAAAGACCGGTTGGGGCAAACGCGCAGGCACGATCGAGGTGGTCATTGGCGAACCGATGTACGCCAACGGCACTGGGCCACGTGCAATCGCCGAACTCAATGACCGCGCCGCAGCATGGAATGAAGCGACCCAGCGGGCCATGGGTTCGCTGCCTCCGGCAGCGGAAAACCCTCAGGAACAAATGGCTTGACCATCTGTGGATAACTTGTGTGCAATTTTTGGATGAAATGGTCGAAGTAAGCGCTAAGGCATTGAATTAGCTGCTTATTTTTCTGTATGACCTTTTTCTGAAAATCGTGCATAAGTTTTTTCTGGGCATAAAAAAACCGGCTTTTACAGCCGGTTTTTTTATAGGTGGATCATGTGTGTCGAGAGCAGGTCCGCGTTAGCCGTCAGACCTTGTCGATATCCACATCCTTGGTTTCTTTCAAGCAAAAGAATCCCACCACCAGGCTGACCCCTGTCACCAGCACCGGGTACCACAGCCCATAGAAGATGTCCCCGGTATACACCACCAGCGCGAACGACACCGTCGGCAGGAAGCCACCGAACCAGCCATTACCGATGTGGTAGGGCAGCGACATCGAGGTGTAGCGGATACGGGTCGGGAACAGCTCGACCATCACCGCCGCCAGCGGGCCATAAGTCATGGTCGCGATCAGGATCATTGCCACGATCAACACCACCACCATCACCTGGTTGACCTGTGACGGGTCAGCCTTGGCCGGGTAGCCGGCCTGCTCCACCGCCGCGCGCATGGCGGCTTCGTCGAAGCCGTTGATGGTCTTGTCACCAATGTTCACCACCACTTCGCTGCCGGCTACATCCACCGAACTGTAGGGCAGGCCCTGCTTCACCAGGAAGGTCTTGACCTTGTCACATGGGCTGTCGAAACGCGCCTTGCCCACCGGGTCGAACTGGAAGGTGCAGCCTTGTGGATCGGCAGTGACCACGATCGGTGCCTGGCGGCTGGCGGCGTCGATCTGTGGGTTGGCGTAATGACTCAGCGCCTTGAACAGCGGGAAGTACAGTACGGTGGCCAGCAGCAGCCCGAGCATCAGGATCGGCTTGCGGCCAACACGGTCGGACAACCAGCCGAAGAACACGAAGAACGGCGCCCCGATCACCACGCTGATGATCAACAGGGTGTTGGCCTGGGCCGGGTCCATCTTCAGCATCTGGGTCATGAAGAACAGCACATAGAACTGCGCGGTGTAGAAGGTTACAGCCTGCCCGGCGTTGATGCTGAACAAGGCGGTAAGCACTACCTTGAGGTTCGGCCAGGAGGTGAACGACTCACGAATCGGCGATTTGCTGACCTTGCCCTGGGCCTTCATTTTCACGAAGGCCGGCGACTCATGCATGCTCATGCGGATCCAGGTGGAAATGGCCAGCAGCACGATCGACAACAGGAACGGCAGGCGCCAGCCCCACGTCTCGAACTGGTCGCCACTGATATAGCGGCTGCCCAGCACGACCAACAGCGACAGCAACAGGCCGAGCGTGGCGGTGGACTGGATGAAACCGGTATGGAAGCCGCGCTTGCCGGGCGGTGCATGTTCGGCCACGTAAGTGGCGGCACCGCCGTACTCACCGCCCAGCGCCAGCCCCTGCAGCATGCGCAGCACCACCAGGATGATCGGTGCGGCAATGCCAATGCTGGCGTAAGTGGGCAACAGCCCGACAGCGAAGGTCGACAGGCCCATCAGCACGATGGTGACCAGGAAGGTGTACTTGCGCCCGATCATGTCCCCCAGGCGGCCGAACACCAATGCACCGAATGGCCGCACCAGGAAGCCGGCAGCGAAGGCCATCAGGGCAAAGATGAACGCGGTGGTGTCGTTCACACCAGCAAAGAACTGCTTGCTGATGACCGCTGCCAGCGCGCCATAGAGAAAAAAGTCATACCACTCGAACACCGTCCCGAGGGATGACGCGAAAATGATCTTGCGCTCTTCACGACGGCTGGGGCTGCTGGCCGCCGCACTCTGCTCTTGGATGAAATCCGACATCGTTGCTGTCCTCGGCCCTAAGGCCACAGTGATTATTGTTGTTGTTCCACTGTCGACGGCTTCTGACCGCAAGCCGCCGTTCACTTGCACGCACCCGGGTCAGGGCGTCGGTATTGCGTCTTCGTTCAGACAGGTCTGGGTAGCCGCTCCTTTGAGGATCAGTTGCGCCGCCTTTTCAGCGATCATCAGGGTGGGTGAACAGGTATTGCCGGAAGTGATCTGCGGCATGATCGAGGCATCGGCGATGCGCAGGCCGGGGATGCCATGCACCCGCAGCTGGTTATCCACAACATCCATTGCGCCGTTGCCCATGCGGCAGGTGCCGACCGGGTGAAAGATGGTCGTGCCGATCTTGCCCGCGGCTTCGAACAGCTCTTGCTCACTTTGCAAGGCTGGGCCGGGCAGATATTCCCTGGGCTCGAAGGCGGCGAGGGCAGGCGCCTGGACGATACGCCGGGTAAGGCGAATGGCATCGGCGGCAACGCGCAGATCCTCGGCGGCGCTGAGGTAGTTGGGGTCGATCAGCGGCGTGCTGCTCATGTCGGCACTGCGGATATCGACACGCCCGCGGCTGGCCGGGCGCAGGTTGCACACCGATGCGGTAAAGGCCGGAAACGCGTGCAGTGGCTCGCCGAAGCGCTCGAGTGACAGCGGCTGCACGTGATACTGCAAGTTGGCGGTGGTCTGCTCCGGGCCAGAGCGTACGAACGCACCCAGCTGGCTCGGGGCCATCGCCAGCGGACCGCTGCGGTCGTAGAGATAGCGCAGGCCCATGCCCATCTTGCCCAACAGGCTGTTGGCCATCTGGTTCAGGGTGCGGGTATTGCGGACCTGATAGATCAACCGCAGTTGCAGGTGGTCCTGCAGGTTACCCCCCACACCTGGCATGTCGTGACGCACGCCGATACCGAGGCGTTCCAGCAGCGGGCGCGGGCCGATGCCGGAACGCTGCAGGATACCCGGCGATCCCACCGCCCCCGCGCACAGCACGATCTCGCGGCGTGCTGCAAACTCGTGCCAGGCACCTTGCCACAGCGCTTTCACAGCACGCGCACGGGTGTTGTTGAGAAGCACCTGGTCAACCTCGACACCGGTCAGCACTGTAAGGTTGGGGCGGTTACTGATAGGCCGCAGGAAAGCCTTGGAGGCGTTCCAACGCACACCGCTGCGCTGGTTGACCTGAAAATATCCACAGCCTTGGTTATCACCGGTATTGAAGTCATCGACCTTGCCGATGCCACTCTGCTCGGCAGCGTCGCGGAAGGCGTCGAGGATCGGCCAACTGTAGCGCTGGCGTTCAACCCGCCATTCGCCGTCACCGCCATGGTATTCGCTGGCACCGGCAAAGTGGCTCTCGCTGGCCTTGAACAGCGGCAGTACATCCTTCCAGGCCCAGCCGTCATTGCCTTGCTCGGCCCAACGGTCATAGTCCGCCGCCTGGCCGCGCATGTAGATCATGCCGTTGATCGAGGAACAGCCGCCCAGCACCTTGCCTCGCGGGTAACCCAACGCGCGGCCGCCCAGGCCGGGCTGTGCCTCGGTCCTGTAGCACCAGTCGGTGCGCGGGTTGCCAATGCAGTAGAGGTAACCGACAGGGATGTGAATCCACGGATAGTTGTCGCGTCCACCCGCTTCCAGCAGCAGGACGCGGCAGGACGGGTCGGCGGATAAACGATTGGCCAGCAGGCATCCGGCAGGGCCGGCACCTACAACCACGTAGTCGAAGACAGAATCGGCTGATGGCATGTGCAACCTCGCGCCTGTTTTTTATTCTTGTCCCGAACCATCTTAGTGAGTAATTTCGTGGAGGAAACACGAGATTTCGCGCAGCCGCTGTGCGTTTTGGCACAGCGACCATCACTGCAACGGTGCGTCACTGCAGGAGCGGCCTTGTGTCGCGATGGGGCGCGCAGTGGCCCTGGTAAAGCACATTCGGTCATTGAGATGGACCGGGTTTGCTGTACTCGGGGCCGCTGCGCGCCCCATCGCGACACAAGGCCGCTTCTACACAAGTACGCGCCTGGAGCACAGGGAATAGCATGTTCGACTGGAACGATCTGCGGTTTTTCCTCGAGTTGCAGCGCAGCGGCCGCCTGCTAACCGCCGCCAAGCGCCTCAACACCACCCACAGCACCGTCGCCCGGCATATCGAAAACATCGAGCAGAGCCTGGGCACCGCGCTCTTCGTGCAGCACGCCCAAGGTTACGAGCTGACCCCTTCGGGCCAGGCCCTGCTCAAACACGCCGAGGCCATGGAAAATGTCGCCCTGCTGGCGCAGGAAGAAATCACCCAGGCCATCACCCCGCTGGGCAAGATTCGCCTTGGGGTAACCGAAGGCATCGGCATCATGTTCTTCACTCCGCGCATGAATGCCCTGTTCGAACGCTACCCCGGCCTGGAAGTGGAATTGGTGGCAGTGCCGCGCTTCGTCAGCATTCTCAACCGCGAAGCGGAGATCAGCATCCACCTGGAGCGTCCGAGCGCCGATTTGCTGATCACCCGCAAGCTCACCGACTATCGCCTGGCCCTGTACGCCAGCCAGGCTTACCTGGACCGTGCGCCTGCGTTGCGCAACCGCGAGGACCTGGCCCGGCACAGCTGGATCGGCTACGTCGACGACCTGCTGTTCAGCCAGGAGCTGTTGTTTCTCAACAGCTTCTGCCGCACACCCAACGTGGTATTCCGCAGCACTAGCGTGATCGCTCAGCAGGCCGCCGCCCGCGCCGGGCTGGGCATCGCCGTACTGCCCAACTACATGGCCCGCCACGACCCGACACTGGTGCGCGTACTGCCTGGCGAGACCATCCAGCGCAGCTACTGGATCTGCACCCGTCGCGAGCTGCACAAGTCGGTGCGCCTGCGGGTCGTATGGGACTACCTGCTGGCGCTGTGTGCGGCTGAACAGAGCGAACTGCTAGCCCAGTAATGCCTTGCCGGCAAGCAGCGCCGCCGCCACCCACCCCGCCATAGCGAACATCTGCTGCAAACGCGGCCCGGCCAGCCTGGCCGCCAAAGGCCGCGCCAGCAGCAAGCCGAGCACCGCGCCAACGGCAAACGGCGCACCGACCTGCCAGTGCATGACCCCGGCCAGGCTGGCACTGACCACACTGCCGGTAGACACCAGGGCAATCACCGCCAATGAGGTGGAGACGATGCTGGCCATGCGCAAATTGGTATAGCGGTTCAGCGCCGGGATGATGACAAAGCCACCGCCCACACCCAGCAGCCCGGACAGCAGGCCGGACAATGCCCCGGTGAACGCCAGGGCGCGCGCGCAGGGCAGCGTCCAGCGCAAACGCCCCTGCAGCGGGTTGAGCACACAGGGTTCGATGTAGCGATGGGCGTCATTGGCTTCGCCACGCAATTCCTTGGCCGCCTTGCGCCAGATACGCAGGCACGCGTATACCAGTACCCCGGCGAATACCAATTGCAAGGGTGAATTGGGCACGCGGTGCGCCAGCATCAGCCCGAACGGCGCCGTGGCCACACCCACCAAGGCGATGAACAATGCCGCCCGGTAGCGCACCAAGCCCTGGCGCAAGCCCAGCACAGCCCCCACAGCCGCCGCCAGGCCGACGGCCAGCAGGCCAACCGGTGCCGCCTCGACCATCGACAGCCCGAGGCCGAACACCAGCAATGGCACTGCCAGGATGCCACCCCCTGCACCGGTCAACGCCAGCACGGCGCCAATGATTGCCCCCAGGCCTGCACCCAACAGTTGCTGTTCGATCACTGGCCACCCTCGGCTACCAGCGGCTGCGGCCGCGCCAGCCACTCGCGTCCCTTGAGCATGCCTTGCCAGTACAAGGGGGGCAGCACTTGCGCCTTGAGCAACCAGGCCAGGCGCGTCGGCTTGCGGCCATCCAGCAACCAGCTGGGGAAACTCGGCGCCAGCTTGCCGCCATAGCTGAACTCCGCGAGGACAATCTTGCCCCGCTCAACGGTAAGCGGGCAGGAGCCATACCCGTCGTAGCGGGCCAGGGTTGGCAGCCTGCCCAGTGCCACCAACACGTTGTTGGCCACTACCGGGGCCTGCTTGCGAGCAGCCGCAGCGGTCTTGGCATTGCTGGTGTTGGCAACGTCACCCAGGGCATGAACATTGGCGAACTGGCGATGGCGCAGGGTGTGCGGGTCGACATCAACCCAACCGGCAGCGTCGGCCAAGGGGCTTTCGCGGATGAAATCCGGCGCCACTTGTGGCGGCACCACATGCAGCATGTCGAAAGCCTCGGTGCGGGTTTCGCTGCTGCCATCAGCCAAGGTCCGCACAAAGGTGGCGCGCTTGTTGGCGCCGTCCACGGCGACCAGGCGGTGAGCAAAGTTGAGGTCCACCGCGTACTTTTCGATGTACTTCATCAGCGCGGGTACGTAGTCCGGCACGCCGAACAACACCGCACCGGCATTGAAGAAACTGGCTTTCACTGCACCCAGCCGGCCATGGCGCAGCCAGTGGTCGCAAGACAGGTAAAGCGCCTTCTGCGGAGCGCCCGCGCATTTGATCGGCATCGGCGGCTGGCAGAACAGGGCGCGGCCTTGCTTGAGCTTCTGCACCAGCTCCCAGGTATAGGGGGCCAGGTCATAGCGATAGTTGGAAGTGACGCCATTGCGCCCCAGGGTTTCGCTGAGCCCCTCGATGGCAGCCCAGTCCAGCTTGAGCCCAGGGCAAACCACCAGCTGTTGGTAACCGATGGCGCGCCCATCGTCGAGGATGACCTGTTGGCCGTGCGGGTCGAACCCTTGCACCCGTGCCTTTATCCAGCGCACACCGCGCGGAATGGTCGAGGCCATGGTGCGGGCCGTGCTCGGTGCGGTGAACACACCGGCACCGACCATGGTCCAGCCGGGTTGGTAGTAATGCACCTCGGCAGGGTCGATCAACGCCACGTCCAGCGACGGGTCACGGCTGATCAGGCTGGAGGCGGTGGCAATACCGGCGGCACCGGCACCGACGATGACCACGGTGTGATGGTCGCTATTGGCAGGGGACAACAAGGCAGGCATGGCGGTAAATCCTGGAAATCTGGTTATGGGGCAGGGTGGTCACAGCGTGTTCAGCGGAATCTTCAGGTAGCTGACACCATTCTCTTCCGGCGCGGGCAACTGGCCGCTGCGCATGTTCACCTGCACCGACGGTAGGATCAGCACAGGCATATCGAGGGTCTTGTCGCGGGCTTCGCGCATGGCGACAAAGCTGTCCTCGTCGATCCCTTGGTGGATATGGATATTGCTGGCGCGTTGCTCGGCCACCGTGGTGACGTACTGCATGTCGCGGCCACCGGGCAGGTAGTCATGGCACATGAACAGCAGCGTCTGGTCAGGGAAGGCCAGCAGGCGGCGGATCGAGCGGTACAGGGTGCGCGCATCGGCCCCAGGGAAGTCACAACGAGCGGTGCCGTAGTCGGGCATGAACAGCGTATCGCCGACAAACACGGCGGTCTCGCCTGCGTCCTCGATCATGAAGCTCATGCACGCGGGAGTGTGTCCCGGGGTGTGCAAGGCACGGGCATGCAGGTTGCCGATGCGAAAGCCTTCTTCGTCCTCGAACAACGCATCGAACTGGCTGCCATCGCGAGCGAAGCCAGGTTCGGCGTTGAACAACGCACCAAACACTTTCTGCACCTGGGTGATGTGTGCGCCAATGGCGGTGTGGCCACCCAGTTTCGCCTTCAGGTAAGCCGCTGCCGAAAGGTGGTCGGCGTGTACATGGGTTTCCAGTATCCATTGCACGCGGGCTTCAAGCTCGGCCACGCGCTGGACCAGGCGGTCTGCCGAAACGGTGCAGGTGCGTCCGGACTTCGGGTCGTAGTCCAGCACACTGTCGATCAATGCGCAGTGGCGTGTTTCACGGTCCATGACCAGGTAGCTGATGGTCGAGGTCGCCTGGTCATAGAAGGCGTCCACGTGCAGGTTGTTGCCGATGATCATCACGTTCTCCAAATTTTCCGCCCAGCCTTGTACAGGCGTAGGCAGTGAAAGGAGCTTTATCAAGATGCATGCCAGGCATTTTCCTGCGAGCAGACCAATGAAATCGGCTTGTTACTGACAGCGCTTACTGCTACTGGCAGCACGGGCTGGCAGTCGACTGTCAGCCAATGGCAGTATTTGGCAGTCCTTGTTACCCTGCGCCGGTAAACCTACCGGTGTCCCCATGCCTGAAACCCACCCGCTCATCCTCGCCCTGGTTTCCTATCTCGAGCACGATGCCCTGCCAACCATCGTGCTGGACACCGACTACAACATCCTCGCTGCCAATGCCGCCTATCGCCGCCAGTTCGGCCACCACGACCAGGCGCCGCTGGGTGAAAAATGCCATAAGGTCTCGCATCACTATGCCGTGCCTTGCGACCAGGCCGGCGAGCATTGCCCGATGCGCAAGGCATGGCACAGCAAGCAGCCAGAGCGGGTCTTGCACATTCATCACACGCCACGCGGGCCCGAGCATGTGGATGTCGAGTTACGTCCGATCCTGGATGAACAGGGCAGGGTAGTGGCCTTCGTCGAACGCCTGACCAGCATTACCCTGGCGTCGGCACAGCCACAGGAACAAGGGCTGGTGGGGCGCGCCCCTGCATTCAAGGCCGCCCTGGCCAGCCTGCAACGGGCAGCGCCGGCGCAGATTCCGGTGTTGCTGCAAGGTGAGTCGGGTACCGGCAAGGAACTGTTTGCCCGCGCGGTGCACATGGGCAGCCCCAGGGCGAATGGGCCATTGGTGGTGGTCGACTGTACCGGCCTGACTGAATCACTGTTCGAGAGCGAGTTGTTCGGCTACGAGAAGGGGGCGTTCACCGGCGCCAACCAGCGCAAGATCGGCCTTGCGGAAGCTGCCCATGGCGGAACCCTGTTCCTCGATGAAATTGGTGAAGTGCCGCTGGCGATGCAGGTGAAGCTGCTGCGCCTGATCGAGTCTGGCAGTTTCCGTCCGGTGGGTAGCCTGCGCACGGTGCATTCGGATTTCCGCCTGGTGTCGGCCACCCACAAACCGCTCAGGCAAATGGTTGCAGACGGCAGCTTCCGCGAAGACCTGTACTACCGCATCAGCGGCTTCCCGATCCGCCTGCCGGCCTTGCGCGAGCGAGTGGAGGACCTGCCTCTGCTCGCGCAGAGCCTGCTTCAGCGCATGGCTGGCAAACCGACACCCACGCTGAGCGACGATGCCTTGCAGCAGCTTCGGCTGCATCCGTTCCCGGGCAATATCCGCGAGCTGCGCAACATCCTTGAACGGGCGCGGTTGTTTGCCGATGACGGGCTGATCCAGCCGGAACATTTACCCGAGGACATCGGGCCAACTGCAGCAGTCTTGGGCGGCGGCCGGCGCAATCACCTGGGTGAGCTGGCGCAGGCGTTGGAACACTTCAAGGGGTCGCGCAGTGAACTGGCCCGTCACCTCGGCTTGAGCGAACGCACGCTGTACCGCCGCTTGAAGGAGCTCGGCCTGAATTGAAAAATGGCGAGTTCTACAGGGTACTCTCGCAGGCGATATATTGACTTCAATTCAGTGGTATATGTAAGCATCACACCGGAGGGGTTATGCCTAAAGCGAATCCTCCAGTTCGGCGTCTTCGCCAGCCGCTGATAGCTGGCAAGTTCAAGATGGAGTCATTCATGACGGAAGGAAACACCTGGAACACCAAGCGCCTTTTCGATGCACTCAGCACCTTGATGAATAATGAGCGCGACCCCGTGCTGGGTAGCGCCTCGTTGGCACTCATCGAGGGCGCTGAGCAAGCTATCAAGGTCGACCTGCATGAATTCGGAGGTTTGTCTGTATTCATCGTGGTTGCTGGTGAACAGATCATCGTCGACACGTTGCTGATCGAAGCCGAAGACGTCACTGATGTGAGCGCCTTCAATGACGCGGTACTGCGCAGTCGGGAGATGTTCCCGCTGTCCAGCATCGGCATCGAAACCATGCCAAACGGTGAGACGGCCTACAACATGTTCGGCGCCTTGACCGCTGATTCCTCGCTGGCGAACGTCGTCACTGAAATATTGACCCTGGCTGAGAACGTCCAGAGAGCGGTCATCGCTTTCGAATCCTTCTTCAGCCAATAACGGACAGGGACAACCATGGATAACAATCAATCGCTCTGGCGCAAGCTGCTGACCGCACTGCGTGGTAAGGGTACAGAAATCGGCGAGGCCATCGCCGACAGGCAAGCCATTACCATTCTGGATCAAGAGATCCGTGACGCAGACTCAGCTATCCGCAGTGCGCAGAACGAACTGGCGGCTCTGATGGGTAAGGAGAAGCTGGCATCCAAAGAGCTCGCCGAGCTGCAGTGCACGATCGGTGACCTGGAAGAAAAAGCTAAGAAGTCCCTGGCTGCGAATCGTGAGGACCTAGCCCTGGAAATCGCTGGCCGAATCGGCGAGATCGAGGGCAAGCTCCAGCTCAAGCGCGAAGCGCACCAGCAGCTGCAGGGTGGCATCGCCCGCATGCGTTCTGACATCGAGAAGGCGCAGTCCCGGATCAATGGTTTGCGTACGCAGGTGGACATGGCCAAGGCCCGCGAAACCGTGCAGAAGGCGCAGGTCAGCGCTACCCTGTCCAGCGGCCAGGCAAATGGCAAACTGGAAACCGCAGTCATGACCCTCAACCGTCTCAAGCAGCGTCAAGATGAGCGCGAGGCGACCCTCAATGCGCATGAAGAGCTCGCTGCTCATGCCGATGGGAGTGATCTGGACAAGCGTCTGCGGGAGGCCAACATCATCGCCGACGAGAACAGTGCCCAGTCTGTACTGGCCCGTTTGAAAGGCTCAGCTCAGCAGTAACCAGGTATCGGGCGCCGGCCGGGTTATCCCGGCCGGCGAATCTCGCTAGAAGGAAACGTCCTTGGCAAATGGAAAAGCCTTGCGCATCGTCGCTGCGCTACTCGTGGTTATGCTCGCGTTACAACTCGGTAACGCTCTCCTCGGATTCCCTCTGGGTGCGTTTGGCCTACAGCCGCGAAGCGCAGGAGGTGTAGCCGGAGTTTTCCTGTCTCCCTTCCTGCATGGCCCGTTTGGGCATCTGCTTTCTAGCGCCATCCCCTATGCAGTTCTGTCGATGTTGACACTCGGGTATGGCATCGGACGCTATGCAACTGTAGAAGCATTGGTCCTCAAAACCCGTACCGAAAGAGGCGCTGATAGAGCTCGCTGAATCTCATTGCATCTGCAAGGTTCCGTGCTGGCGTCTCGAAACCCAAATTCAAATTACGGATATTGGCCTATGTCGATCTTTCTGCTTCTTCGGCAGGTTGCAGCTACCGTGCTCGTCAGATTCACGTGGATGGCGCTCGTGCTGGCAGTTCTAGTCCACTTCGCCGTTGCGTACATTGGCCTGTGGTACGCAGGCGAGAAACACCTCGTCGGAGATCCGACGACCTTCTTCTACTTCTACATCACGACTGCCATGACGGTGGGCTATGGGGATCTTTCCCCTCAAGGTCCGGCTGGCAGGATCTTTGTTGCTATCTGGATGATGGTCGGCGGCATCGCCCTTCTGACGGCCGTCATTGGCAAAACAACCAACTCCATAATCGAACTCTGGAGGCGCCAAGTGAAGGGAAACGGCAGTTTCGAAAAACAGTCCGGCCACACCGTCCTGATCGGATGGCTTGGGCAGAGCAGTGAAGAAATCATCAACCTGCTGCATCAGGACGATGTATCCAACGATCATCTGATAGTCATCTGCGCAACCGGCCTGGACGAGAATCCAATGGGAGGGAGGGCGTCCTTTGTTCGTGGTGAGAATTTGAGTTCGCCCTGCTTGCTGGCCCGTGCCGGAGTGTCGACGGCGGAGCGCGTTCTGATCCGAACAGAAACTGATGACCAGACGCTGGCCGTAGTCTTGGCCGTGCATAAACTCCAACCTCGAGGCCACGTTGTGGCCCACTTCAGTGATTCTCAAAAAGCTGACTTGGCTCGAAGCTATGCGCCCGGTCTGGAGTGCACGTCCAGTATGTCCGTGGAAATGCTGGTGCGCTCCTCCCAAGACCCTGGCTCCTCCGAGCTCATCACCGAACTGCTCACTGTGGGAAGCGGCGCCACCCAATACCGTGCAATTCTCAAACCTGGCATCCAGTGGTCATTTGGCGAGCTTTTCGCTTCCATGAAAGATCGTCACAACGCAACCGTCATTGCCTACAAGGCTGAAGGCGAGGACCGGCTGCTGATCAATCCTCCCTCCGATACCCAGGTGTGTGCAGGAGAGATCTTCTATATCGCCAACAAACGCATCGCCGGTGACATCTGATGAGCTTCTTCAAGCGGCTTCTCGGCCTCGAATCGCCAACGCCTAGTACGAACACCGCGCCTTTGCCAAAGGGGCCACTTGGCCTTGGGCAGGGCGCAATGGTCTCAATTGATCCCGGTCTGAGCTTGCTGTTTGAGGGGGCCACCAAGGTGATGCTACCGACAGCGCAAAACGCCTTCGCAGAGGGGGTTATAGACCTTGGTCAATCCAGCTGGCTGACCCGCATCTACCTCGACGATGAGGACTTCTGGATCCAGGTACTGACATCCGGCGAGCGCGATGGACAAGTCGATGCGCTGGTGCTGTTCAACTACATCGATTGCAAGTTCATCCATAGCCAAAGTGAGTTAGCCGCCATTGCAGGGCCCGCAAGCAAAATCGGCATGCCGGTCTACATGCACGATGGTCATGCGTATTACCGGGAGTGGGGCAGCTCCGAAGGTCAGACCGAGCTGGTCGACCTTGTCGAGCGAGTGGCCAACCCAAATGAGTCCTACGAAGTCCAGCATCGCTCGATGCTGTACTCGCGTGACATCGGCCTCACTGATCGGAAGGAGCTGCTGCTCTTCTCGGTTGAGGAGTCCGAACAGGGGGCTGTCTGCGTTACAACTTCGCTGGGCGTAAACCTTTTCTCTTCTGACCTACAAAGCACGTAAGGAACACTCCATGCTTGAAGCACTGAAAATGTCTTTGAATGCGCCAGCCGTGATCGGCTTCGTCCTCTACATCATCGGGGCCTTGGTCCTGCTGGCGCTGTTCCAGTTCATCTACGTACGCCTTACCCCGCACAAAGAATTCCAGCTCATCCGAGAGGGGAACACTGCCGCCGCGATTGCGCTGGCCGGCGCTGTGATCGGCTTCGCCCTGCCGGTAAGCAGTGTGATCTCCTTCTCGGTCAGCATCCTCGACTTTCTGGTCTGGGCTGTTATCGCTGGCTTCGTTCAGCTATTGGCATTCTACGGTGTGCACTTGATTCTCAAAGGGCTCTCGGAGCGTATCCACAAGGGTGAAGTTGCGGCAGGCATCTATGTGGCAGCCATCGCGATCAGTGTGGGTCTGTTGAACGCAGCCTGCATGACTCCTTCTACCAACTGAGCTGGAGGGAATCCATGAAGCGAAGCAAGTGCGTACAGCTGTCGCTCTCTGCAGCTGTGGCGGTGGCCATCACTGGGTGCCAGCCAAAAGAACCCAACTATCAAGTCAGCAAGACCTTCAAATTTGACACGGTCCAACAGTGCGTCGACCAGAAAGTCCCGGTGGATATCTGCTCTGAGGCCTACATGGCGGCCATGGCCGAACATCGGCGCATTGCGCCGACATACAACAGCCAGGCTGAATGCGACGCCGATTTCATCGAGAACTACTGCAAGGCCAATTCAGACGGCAAGTTCACTCCTCCGCTTTCCGGCTTTGCGCTGACTGCCGATGGCACTGTGTCCGAGGCGCAACTGAACGCAGCGCATGCAAGTGCAGGTTCAGGTGGCGCTGGTACCAGCGGGCTGAACGATGTTGTCTTGGGTATGCTGATCGGCAACATGCTGTCGAGCAATAACGGGCGCTACTACTCGGAGCCGGTGTACCGGTACCGTTCTGACCGTGACAGCTATTCGACCTCGACCCTTGCAAGTCGGATCAAGTCTGGTACCAACTTCAGTAATTCGACCCAGGTCAAGCGCGGCGCCAGCTACGTATCCAGCAGCAAATCCGGGCTCAAACCATCCATCAACACCAAGCCGATCGCGGTAAGTAGTACCACCTCCCGCGGTGGTTTCGGCAAATCAGCTTCGGCCCGTAGTGGTTGGGGCGGCAGTTTCGGCGGCTAAGGAAGCAAGATGAAACGGATCGCGATCAATGAACGACCCAACTGGCAGTCGCGGGCAGAATCGTTCGGGTTCAAGTTCCACACGATTGATGGTGAGCGGTATTGGGACGAAAGCGCCTACTACCAGTTCACGCTCTCTCAGATCGAAAAGGACCTTGAGGACCCGACTGCCGAGCTTCACCAGATGTGTATGGACTTGGTATCTCGTGTCGTGGACAGTGAAGAATTGCTGTCTAGGCTGAGCATTCCTCCAGCGTATTTTGATGCGATCCGCGAATCTTGGAAGGAGGGTCATCCGCACCTGTATGGGCGCATGGACTTCTCGTACAACGGCAAGGGTCCGGCCAAGTTGCTGGAACTAAACTACGACACCCCGACCAGCTTGTATGAGGGCTCAGCCCAACAATGGGACTGGCTGGATCAGTGCATTCAGATGGGTATGCTCCCGAGTCATGCCGATCAGTTCAACAGTATCGAGGATCAGCTCACTCAAGTGTTCTGTGAGCTTCAGATCGATCGCCCGTTCTACTTCGCCTCGATCACAGGATCCGAAGAGGACAAGGGAACTACCGACTACCTGCGCATGATCGCTGAGAAGGCAGGCATCCAGACTCACCACATCTACCTCGAGGACATCGGGTACAACGGTCAGAGGTTCGTGGACCAGCAAGAGAATTGGATTCCTCACCTGTTCAAGCTTCATGCCTGGGAGTTCATCATGCACGAGGAATTCGGGCCGTTGGTTGCCAGCTCGGATACCCAATTCTTTGAGCCCATGTGGAAGGCCGTACTCTCTAACAAGGGGGCTCTGCCGCTGCTTTGGGAGTTCAACAAAGGGCATCCCAACCTGCTCCCCACCTTCTTTGATGGTGAACCTGGCCGACCGGTACCCAAGGGGTGGGTCAGAAAACCATTTTTCTCCAGGGAGGGAGCCAACATCGAGCTTCGCACTGCGGACGAGCAGCTTGTGAAAGTGGATGGCCCTTACACAGATGCTCCATACATTCTGCAGGAATGTGCCCCGCTTCCGAAATTTGGCGACAGCTACACCCTGATCGGATCCTGGGTCATTGGCGACAACGCTGCAGGAATCGGTATCCGCGAGGATGACTCACTCGTGACAAAAGACAGTAGCCGTTTCCTTCCCCACCTCATCCTCGACTGATCCGCAACTCACCCAGAGTTGCGATTTGCCAACGAGGGTTGGCAAAGGCGATGTACTGGGTAATCCGCGGGTGTTCCTTTCCGGCTCGCCCACAACCTGCCGCAACCCATTTCCGGTTCCATCCATGCTCGATCGAGCAGGGCGGGCAACTCCGGATAGAACTCCAAGGCAAAAAAAAGCCCGCGAAAGGCGGGCTTGATTGGGGCCGACGCGGACCAGGCTTGGAGCCCGGCCGGTCAACTATTCGAGAAACGTGCAACTATTCTGTGAACCGGCATCCTGATCAGAAATCCAGGTTCGATACCGACAGCGCATTGCTTTCGATGAAGTCACGACGCGGCTCGACCGCATCACCCATCAGGGTGTTGAAGATCTGGTCGGCAGCGATGGCGTCTTCGATGGTCACCTTGAGCATGCGACGAACAGCCGGATCCATGGTGGTTTCCCATAGTTGGTCCGGGTTCATCTCACCCAGCCCTTTGTATCGCTGGATGGTGTGGCGCTTGGTAGTCTCGTTCATCAGCCAGTCCAGGCCTTCCTTGAATTCGACGATCGCTTTGCGACGCTCACCACGCTGCACGTAGGCGCCTTCACCCAACAGGCTGGACAACTTGGCACCGATGTTGACCACGGTCCGGTAGTCATTGCTGCCGAAGAAGTCACGGTTGAAGGTGACGTAGCTGGCCAAGCCGTGAGAGGTGATTTCCACCTCTGGCAGCCATACATTGCGTTCCTTGTCCTCACGCAGGCTGGCTTTGTAGACCAGGCCAGACTTCTGGCTGTTGCTCAGACGCTCCTGGAACTTGGCCAGCCAGGCTTGCATCACCGCGTGGTCACCCAACTGCTCAAGGGTTACCTCCGGCAAGTAGATGAAGTGCTCGGTCAGCTCTTCCGGGTACAGGCGCGACAGACGCTTGAGGGTCTTCATGACACTACGGAATTCGTTGACCAGCGCTTCCAGTTGCACACCGGAAACCGCCGGCGCCGACTCGTCGAGGTGCAGGCTGGCATCTTCCAAGGCCGACTGGGTCATGTATTCTTCCATGGCCTCGTCGTCCTTGATGTACTGCTCCTGCTTGCCCTTCTTCACTTTGTACAGCGGCGGCTGGGCAATGTAGATGTAGCCACGCTCGACCAGCTCCGGCAACTGACGGAAGAAGAAGGTCAGCAACAGGGTACGGATGTGCGAACCGTCAACGTCAGCATCGGTCATGATGATGATGTTGTGATAGCGCAGCTTGTCGATGTTGTACTCTTCGCGGCCGATACCACAGCCCAGCGCAGTGATCAGCGTGCCAACTTCCTGGGACGAGATCATCTTGTCGAAGCGTGCTTTCTCGACGTTGAGGATCTTGCCCTTCAAAGGCAGGATCGCCTGGGTACGACGGTTGCGGCCCTGCTTGGCCGAACCACCCGCAGAGTCACCCTCCACCAGGTACAGTTCGGAAAGGGCAGGGTCCTTCTCCTGGCAGTCCGCCAGTTTGCCCGGCAGGCCGGCGATATCCAGCGCCCCTTTGCGGCGAGTCATTTCGCGGGCTTTACGGGCAGCTTCGCGCGCACGCGCCGCGTCGATCATCTTGCCAACGACGGCCTTGGCCTCGTTCGGGTTTTCCAGGAGGAAGTCGGCGAAGTACTTGTTCATCTCCTGTTCCACGGCGGTTTTAACCTCCGAGGAGACCAGCTTGTCCTTGGTCTGCGAGCTGAACTTCGGGTCCGGTACCTTCACCGAGATGATCGCGGTCAAGCCCTCACGAGCGTCATCGCCAGTGGTTGCCACCTTGTTCTTCTTGGCCAGGCCTTCCTGCTCGATGTAGCTGTTAAGGCTACGAGTCAGAGAGGAACGGAAGCCCACCAGGTGCGTACCACCGTCACGCTGAGGAATGTTGTTGGTGAAGCACAGCAGGTTTTCGTTGAAGCTGTCATTCCACTGCAGGGCAACTTCCACGCCTACGCCATCATCGCGCTGGACATTGAAGTGGAACACCTGCGAGTTCACCGGGGTCTTGTTGGTGTTCAGGTATTCGACGAACGCACGCAGGCCGCCCTCGTATTTGAAGAACTCCTCCTTGCCGCTGCGCTCATCCTTCAGCAGGATGCCCACGCCCGAGTTGAGGAACGACAACTCACGGATACGCTTGGCCAGGATGTCCCAGCTGAAGTGAATGTTCTTGAAGGTTTCGGCCGACGGCTTGAAGTGGATGTGGGTACCCGTGGTTTCGCTGTCGCCAACCACCGCCATCGGAGCCTGGGGAACGCCATGGACGTAGGTCTGCTCCCAGATCTTGCCGCTACGGCGAACAGTCAGTACCAGTTTCTCGGACAGGGCGTTCACCACGGAAACACCTACGCCGTGCAAGCCACCGGATACCTTGTAGGAGTTATCGTCGAACTTACCGCCGGCGTGCAGTACGGTCATGATGACTTCAGCTGCGGAAACGCCTTCTTCTTTATGCACGTCGACCGGAATGCCGCGACCGTTGTCGCGCACACTGATGGATTCGTCCGGGTGGATAATGACGGTGATGTCGTCGCAGTGACCGGCGAGGGCTTCGTCGATGGAGTTGTCGACCACCTCGAAGACCATGTGGTGCAGGCCGCTACCATCATCGGTGTCGCCAATGTACATGCCGGGACGCTTGCGTACGGCATCCAAACCTTTCAGCACCTTGATGCTGGAGGAGTCGTACGTTTGATTTTCGCTCATGCCTTCACTCCCGATGGTCGTGGGTCTGGGTGATACGGCCTTGTTCCACGTGGAACAAAGCAACTGGCGTTTCCGTCTGCCAGCCTTCCCTCAGTAATTCGTGATCTACACAGGTGATGAACACCTGGCAGCGTAATTCTTCAAGCAAGCGGCACAGCGCGCGGCGATGCTGGTCATCCAATTCGGACGGCAAGTCATCCACGAGATAAATACAGTGACCGCGGCGAGCCTGACTAACGAGGTGGCCTTGGGCAATGCGCAAGGCACACACCACCAGCTTTTGCTGACCACGCGACAGAATGTCGGCTGCGTTGTTGGCAGCCAGACGAAGACGCAGATCAGCGCGCTGCGGACCGGCCTGGGTGTGGCCCATCTGCTGATCGCGAAGGAGAGAGGAGGCGAGTACTTCTTGCAGTTCCCGGTCCTTATCCCAGCCTCGGTAGTAGCTCAGGGTCAACCCGTCCAGTTCGACCAGTTCGCTCAGGGTTCGCTCGAAGACGGGCTTCAAGGCCTTGATGTAGTTGCGACGGTATTCATCTATTTCCGCGCTGGCCAGGCACAATTCCCGGTCCCAGGCGGCTTGCGAAGCTGGGTCAAGTGTACCATGACGCAACCATGAGTTCCGCTGCCGCAGCGCCTTCTGCAGCCGCTGCCAAGCTGGCAGGAAACGAGGTTCCACGTGGAACACTCCCCAATCCAGAAACTGCCGGCGAATCTTCGGGGCACCTTCCAGCAAGCGGAAGCTGTCCGGATTAATGAGCTGAAGCGGCAGCAGTTCAGCCAACTGTGCTGCGCTGCGTGCGTTCTGCCCATCGATACGAATAGTGAACTCTCCTTGCCGCTCCCGGGATACGCCCAGGTTGCTGCTGCCGCCCTCGGCCAATTGCACTTCACCAAATACGGTACAGGCAGGCTGTTCGTACTGAATGACCGGGTTCAAGCGGGTACTGCGGAAAGAGCGCGCCAGCCCGAGCAGGTGCACCGCTTCGAGCACACTGGTCTTGCCGCTGCCGTTGGCGCCGTAAAGGATGTTGATGCGGGGAGAGGGTAAGAGTGTCACCGGGTGCAAGTTGCGCACCGCGGTGACCATGATACGTCGAAGGGACATTTCGCCTGCTACGGGTTACAGGCGCATCGGCATGACAACGTAGGAAGAATCGTCGTTACCCGCTTCCTGCAGCAGCGCACTGCTGTTGGAGTCGGACAGGATCAGACGAACTTGCTCGGTAGTCATTACGCCCAGCACGTCCAGCAGATAGCTGACGTTAAAGCCGATTTCCAGCGAGCTACCGTCGTAGTCCACGCTGATTTCTTCTTCAGCTTCTTCCTGCTCAGGGTTGTTGGCCTGGATTTTCAATTGACCAGCTGCCAGCTGCAGGCGAATACCGCGGTACTTTTCGTTGGAAAGAATCGCAGTACGGCTAAACGCTTCGCGCAACGCCTGGCGGTCACCGACCACAAGCTTGTCACCGCCTTTTGGCAAAACCCGCTCGTAGTCCGGGAACTTGCCGTCCACCAGTTTGGAGGTGAAGGTGAATTCACCGGTGGTGGCACGGATGTGGTGTTGGCCGAGGACGATGCTGACCATACCTTCCGGATCGGTGAGCAGGCGTGCCAGCTCGAGGATACCTTTACGCGGCACGATCACCTGATGGCGCTCATCCTGCTCGATCGGCGCGCTCATGGAGCACAGCGCCAGGCGGTGGCCGTCGGTCGATACCGCCCGCAGAGTATTGCGGGACACTTCCAGCAGCATGCCGTTGAGGTAGTAGCGCACATCCTGCTGGGCCATGGCGAAGCTGGTGCGCTCGATCAGGCGGCGCAGTTTGCTTTGTTCCAGGTTGCAGGTCAGCGAGCCCGGGCCTTCTTCGACGGTCGGGAAGTCGTTGGCAGGCAGAGTCGACAGGGTAAAGCGGCTGCGGCCGGCCTTGACCAACAGTTTCTGCTCGTCAACCTTGATATCGATCAGGGCGTCGTTCGGCAGGCTTTTGCAGATGTCCATCAGCTTGCGAGCTGGAACAGTGATTTCGCCAGGCTCGGCTGGCTCTTCCAGTTGCACGCGGCCTACCAGCTCGACTTCCAGGTCGGTACCGGTCAACGACAGTTGCTGGCCTTGAACGACCAGCAATACGTTGGACAGCACCGGCAAGGTCTGACGGCGCTCGACGACACCGGCGACCAGTTGCAGGGGTTTCAACAGGGCTTCGCGTTGAATGGTGAAATGCATGGTCTAGTCCCTTGCCTTCAATTAGCTGCGCAGACGGCCATCAGGTCGTCAGCGTCCGCAGCAGGTTCTTGTAGTCCTCGCGGATGTCCGCGTCGGATTCCTTCAGTTCATTGATCTTGCGGCAGGCGTGCAGCACGGTCGTATGGTCGCGACCACCGAACATGTCGCCGATTTCGGGCAGACTGTGGTTGGTCAGCTCCTTGGACAGCGCCATGGCCACCTGGCGCGGACGCGCGACAGAACGCGAACGCCGCTTGGACAACAGATCGGAGATCTTGATCTTGTAGTACTCGGCGACGGTACGCTGAATGTTATCCACACTGACCAGCTTGTCTTGCAGCGCCAGCAGGTCCTTGAGCGACTCACGAATCAACTCGATGGTGATGTCGCGACCCATGAAGTGCGAGTGAGCGATCACCCGTTTCAATGCGCCTTCCAGCTCACGGACGTTGGAGCGAATACGCTGGGCAATGAAGAATGCGGCGTCATGCGGCAGCTCGACCTTGGCCTGGTCGGCTTTCTTCATCAGGATCGCCACGCGGGTTTCCAGCTCGGGTGGCTCGACTGCCACCGTCAGGCCCCAACCGAAGCGCGACTTCAGGCGTTCTTCCAGGCCTTCGATCTCCTTGGGGTAGCGGTCAGAGGTAAGAATGACCTGCTGGCCACCCTCAAGCAGGGCGTTGAAGGTGTGGAAAAACTCTTCCTGCGAGCGCTCCTTGCGGGCAAAGAACTGGATATCGTCGATCAGCAACGCATCCACCGAGCGGTAGAAGCGCTTGAATTCGTTGATGGCGTTGAGCTGCAGTGCCTTGACCATATCCGCGACGAAACGCTCCGAATGCAGGTACACGACCTTGGCGTTCGGGTTCTTTTTCAACAGGTGGTTACCCACAGCATGCATGAGGTGGGTCTTGCCCAGGCCCACGCCCCCATAAAGGAAGAGCGGGTTGTAGCCATGCTTGGGGTTGTCGGCCACCTGCCAGGCAGCAGCTCGCGCCAGCTGGTTCGACTTACCTTCGACGAACGTGTCGAAGGTAAAGGTGCGATTCAGGTAGCTGGTGTGCTTGAGCGCGCCTTCGACCTGCACGGTACGTTGTTCGGTCCGAGCGCTGGCGGCTGACTGCGAAGCCGGTTCGGCCATGGAATCGAAGCTGTCACGCAAGGACGGTTCGGCCAGCTCATCGACCAGCACAGGCTCAGCCGCTGCCACTGCAACCGGTTCGACCGCTGCCGGCACTGCCTTCTGGGTCTGGCTCTGTGCCTGAGTATTGGCCAGCGATGCCGCCACCGCAGCACTCACTGGCGCGTTAGGTGCAGCACGTGGTGCCGAGCTGCGGCGGCTGCCGATCAACAAGGAAAGGGCAGGCGCGATGCCGCTGCCGTTTTCGCCCAACAGTTCGAGCAAGCGCCCCAGGTACTTTTCATTGACCCAATCGAGAACGAAACGGTTAGGCGCATAGACGCGCAACTCGTCGCCTTCGGCTTCGACCTGTAGCGGACGGATCCAGGTGTTGAATTGCTGGGCAGGCAGTTCATCGCGCAGAAGCTCCACGCACTGCTGCCAAAGTTCCACTGACAC